>CAVPQQ010000006.1:0-201242 GCA_963707595.1 uncultured Solirubrobacteraceae bacterium | reverse complement strand
GACACATTGATGTACGGCTTGATCCACGTGTTCGCAAGGTCGTACTGCGCCTTGTTGAAGATCGGCAAAGCGGGACCCCCACCGGCTGCTCGACGCAACCAGCGTCTGCGCGTTGCGGATCGCCTGCGACTTGCTGATCAGCGGCTTCTCATAGAAGAGGTTCATCCACTTGATCGCCGCTGCCCGAGCGGCCGCGTTCGCGTCCAGCCGAACCGCGGCGAGCGTGCCGCCACCGAGCACGCCGGCGGTCTTGTTCTTCGCGGAGTGGGATGGTCGCCTCGCCGTACACGCTCGGGTCGATGTTGCTGGCCGACACGAGGTTCGTGTAGATGTCCGAGCCGCTGATGTACATGCCGATGTTGCCGGCGGCGAATTCTCATCGATGTCGCTCCAGCCATAGTCGAAGTTGGAGCCCATCGAAGTTGTCCGTCCAGCGCATCGCCTTCAGCATGTTCAGCGCGGTGACGGTCTTCGAGTTGTTCAGCGTCGCCCGGGCGCTCGTCCGGTTCCGACCTCCATGCGTCCGCCGAGTGCATACACGAGCGTCGTCAGGATCCAGCCGGCGGTGTTGTCGTCCTTCGCCATCTCGACGTAACCCGCCTTACCCGTCTTCGCGGAGATCTGCTTGGCATCGGCCCGGAGCTGGCCCCAGGTGGTCGGTGGCTTGTTCGGGTCGAGCCCCGCGTCGCTGAAGAGCTTGCGGTTGTAATGAAGGGCTTGTGCGTAGGCGGCCGTCGGCAACGCCACGATCTTCTTCTTCGAGGTCGTGCCTTCGGCGAGTACGGCCGGGTTGAACTTCGAGAAGTACGCAGCGCCTCGACCTCTTCGTCAGGTCGGCGATCTGCCCGTTTTCACCGAGCGTGCGCGCGTCGGTGAACGGAACGGTGAACACCGTCGGCAACGTGCCGGCGGCGAGCTTCGCTGCGAAGGTCGGCCCGGTCCACTCGGTACTCCACCGAGTTCACGTGGATCGACGGGTTGGCCTTCTGAACTCCTCGACCTGATTGTTGAACTGCGTGATCGCCTCGGGCGTGCTGCCCGGGATCAGCGAGGCGACGCTGATCGTGATCGACTTTCCGGTCGCCGCACTGGAGATCGAGCTACCGACCACAGCGATCAGGCTCGTGACGGTGACGGCGGCAACCGCTGCTGCCATGCGAGTGGACTTCATCGTCCTTACTCCTTCCTGAGCACCGGGTCGATGCCCAGATGCCGGTCGGTTTGACCTATCCGATGCTTGAGGGTTCGCCTGGCTGAGCCAGACCGTGCTGTCGTGCGGAAGCGCACCGTCTGCAAGCTCACTGGCTTGCGAGCAGGACGGTTGCTCGGCCGGCAAGGGTCGACCAGTCCGAGCCGAAGTTGACGAGAACACCGCGTGAAGTTCTCGCCGCGCGAGAAGACGAGCACGGAGTCGGAGGAGGAGAGCCATTGCAGCTCGCCGTCGCCGAGCTCCGGTGTAATCCGGCGCAGCCGGAGGCCCGCCCGATAGAGGGCGAGCATCGAGTGCGCGTCGTCCGACTGCGCCGCCACGGTGAGCCGAGCCCAGTCGTCGGGCTGGTCGAGCCAGGGACGATCAGCCCCGTCTTCGCTGAACCCGTACGGCGGGCGTTCCCCGACCCATGGAGCGGGATGCGGCAGCCGTCACGACCCGGATCGATCCCGCCCGAGCGATGCCACATGGGGTCCTGGCGCCGGTCGGACGGATGTCCTCGACTTCCGGCAGGCCGAGCTCCTCGCCCTGGTAGACGTACATCGAGCCTGGCAGCGCCATCGCCAGCAGTGCCGCTGCTCTCGCCCGGCGAGTCCCGCGCTGCAGGTCGGTCGGCGTGCCTTCCCGCTTCGACTCGAACGCGAATGAAGTGTCGGCACGTCCGTACCGCGTGACCGGCCGAGTGACATCGTGGTTCGAGAGCACCCAGGTCGCGGGCGCGCCCACCGGGGCGTGCGCGGCCAGCGCCGATTCGATCGATGAGCGCATCGGGCCGGGCTGCCACGGGCACGCGAGGAAGTCGAAGTTGAAGGCGGTGTGCAGCTCGTCCGGGCGGAGGTAGCGAGCAAACCGGACCGCGTCGGGCAGCCACACCTCGCCGACGAGCACACGCGGCTCGACAGAGCCATCGGCGATCCGCGCGCCACCGGCGATAGATCTCGTGCAGCGAGTCCGATCCATGAACGGGTGCTCGCCGGGCGTCTCCGGCGTCTCCTCCGCCAGCGCCGGGTCCTTTACGAGCAGTGCCGCCGAGTCGATCCGCACGCCCGCCACACCACGGTCGAACCAGAACCGAAGGATGTCCTCGTGCTCGGCCGCAACGTCCGGGTGGGTCCAGTTGAGGTCGGGCTGCTCGGGCGCGAACAGATGGAGGTACCACTCGCCCGGCGCGCCCGACTCATCCGCGGTCCGCGTCCACGCCGGCCCCCCGAAGATCGATTGCCAGCCGTTCGGTGGCAGCTCCCCGTCGGGTCCCGTACCGGGTCGAAACCAGAAGCGATCCCGCTCGGCCGACCCTGCCGGTGAGGCCAGCGCCGCGTGAAACCACGGGTGCTGCTCGGAGACGTGATTCGGGACGATGTCGACGATCGTGCGGATCCCGAGCGCGCGCGCCTCGGCGATCAACTGCTCCGCTTCCGCCAGGGTGCCGAACGCGGGATCGATCGACCGGTAGTCCGAGATGTCGAGCCCGTCGGCGTTCGGCGACGGATACCAGGGGTTGAACCAGAGGGTGTCGACGCCGAGATCCTGGAGGTACGTCAGTCGCGCGCGAACCCCGGCCAGTTGCCGATTCCGTCGCCGTTCTCGTCGCCGAAGCTCCGGACGTAGACCTGGTACACGACGGCGTCGCGCCACCACTGCGCGTCGCCGGGGGCCGACCATCGGCTGTCTGCGGCGCCGTCGCCGCGGTTTCCGTCGTCACGCAGCGAGAATGGCATATCTGACAATCGAATGCAAGAGTCGGACTAAATCTTGCAGGATCGCTACATCGCAGTGCAGTTTAGTTCGATGGCGCCGCCGCCGTCGAGCCGCGGGCCACGATCTCCGGCTCGAAAAAGAGCTCCTCGGCCAGACGGGCCGCCCCCTCGATCTGGCCCGTCAACATCGCGACCGCGGCCCGCCCGATGGCCTCGATCGGCTGGCGAACGGTGGTCAGCGGGGGTCCGTGCAGCTCCATGAAGGCAGAGTCGTCGTAGCCCACGACAGAGACGTCGGCCGGGACCTGGAGGCCGGCGCGCCGCGCGGCCCGAATCGCTCCCAGCGCCAGTGGGTCGCTCGCGCAGACGATGCCGGTGACGTGTTCCTTGATCAGCCGGGTTGCGGCGGCATGGCCGCCCTCGAGCGAGAACATCGTGCGCTCGACGAGTTCGGGGGCGAGCGCGGTTCCCGTCGTTCTGAGCACTGCGGCCTCGAAGGCGGCGAGCTTGCGCAGCGACGGCACATGGTCAGGGGGCCCCAGGATGAGCCGAATTGCTCGTGGCCCAACGAAGCGAGATGGCCGTAGGCCTGATCCATTGCCGCCGCGTCGTCGGTCGACACGCGGGGAAAGTCGAGGTGCTCCGGGGCCGCGTTGCACGAGCACGACCGGCAAACGCAGCTTCAGCAGACGCGCATAGTGCTCGTGCGGCGCGTCGGCCTCGGCGTACTGGCCGCCGGCGAACACCATCCCCGAGACCTGTCGCTCGAGGAGCATCTCCACGTACTCGGCCTCGGAGATGCTTCCGGTCCGGGTGCACAGCACGGCGTTGAATCCCCGCTGGGCAAGCGCGCCGCCGACCACCTCCGCCAGGGCCGGGAAGATCGGGTTTTGCAGCTCGGCAGCACGAGCCCATGCGGGCGCGCCGCACCCGAAGATGCGTTGGCCGTTCGTAGCCGATCACGTCGAGGGCCGTAAGGACGGCAGCGCGGGTGGCATCCGAGATGCCGGGCTTGCCGTTCAGGACACGGCTCACCGTCGCCTCGCTGACACCCGCCTGCTTCGCTACGTCTGCAAGATTTCGCGCCACGCTGCAAAAACTATATGCAAGTCACTGCAGACTCTGCAACGGCCTCCAATCGCTAGGCCGCTTCGGCCGCGCGCTCAGCACGTCGATCTCGATCTTGCTCATCTGCAGCATCGCGTGCATCGCCCGCTGCGCCTTTCCGAGCAGGATTGCCCAGCAACGGGAAGAGGCATGGGGTCTATCTCGTCAAGCCTCGTCCTCCTCTTCTAGGCGTGTCCTCACTCAGACCGCCGCACCGGCGGAAACTCATCGACCCGTGAGGAGCACCATCCGGAAGCGAGCGTCGTTGGTGATCATGCGCTCGTAGGCGTCTGCCGCCTGCTCGAGCGGCACTGTCTCGATCATCGGCCGCACCGCGGTGAGCGCGCTGAAGGCGAGCGTGTCCTGTGAGTCCATCGACGTGCCCGATGCGTGGCCGTGAATGGAGCGGTTGCCGCCGATCAGCTTTCCGGGCGATACCGCCACCGGCTCGCCGCTCGCTCCCACGACGATCATCTTCCCGCGCGTACCAAGACCGCCGAACGCGCCGGTCATCGCGCTGGCACTCGTGACCGTTGCGAGAATCGCGGCCGCACCGCCGAGCCGCAGGAGCGTGGCTGCGACGTCCTCGGACTCGCTGTCGATGTAGTGGTGGGCGCCAAGCCTGGCCCGCAAGCTCCTCCTTCTCCTTGCCGCGCGCGATCGCAACGGTCTCGAACCCGAGCCGAACGGCGAACTGGACGCCAAGATGGCCGAGACCGCCGATGCCCAGAACCGCGACCAGTCCGCCTGCGCGCGTGCTGCTGCGCCGCAGCGCGTTGAACGTCGTGACGCCGGCGCACATCAACGGCGCCGCTTCCTCCGGAGGGAGATCATCCGGGATCCGCGCCAGAGCCGCGGCACGGCAGACGAGGTAATCGGCGTAGCCGCCGTCGGCGGTCACGCCCGGAATCGGCTTGTTCTGGCAGTTGACCAGGTCGCCACGCCGGCAGGGCCCGCAATAGCCGCAGTTGCCGCCGAACCAGCCGACGCCGACTCGCTCGCCCACCTTCCAGCCGTGAACGCCTTCACCGATAGCGTCGACGACGCCCGCACCTCGTGGCCGGGCACGACCGGGAACGTGACACCGGGGAAGTGCCCTTCCTTCGCGTACGAGTCGCTGTGGCAGACGCCGCATGCCTGGACCTTGACGCGAACCTGCCCTGGCGCGGGTTCCGGAGTCGCCCGCTCGCGAAGCTCGGCTGACCACCGGCCTCGGATACCTGCACAACGCGCATCGCGGTGGAGTACTCGCAGTCAGAACTCCCGAACTGCTCGTATGCGGCAAACGACTTCAGCCCGTCGCGAACCGCAGCGCGGATCAGGTTCTCGGTTCCCACGAGCGCCTCGGCCTCCTCGAGCACCGCTTCGATCAGGTCCGTGGAGTCACTCGCGACACCGTCGGCGTCACCAACGCGTAGTCGCCGGTCGCGACGGTGACTCCCACGATCTCGATCGTGTGCCCCCACTCCAGCACCTTCCCAGCGCGAGACCGCGTCCTGAGGTGTGGGGGAGCGCGCGAACAAGGGCAGCCCCGACTGCCGTACCAGGTCGCATCTAGCACCCGCCGTTGATCACGACGCCTGCGACGCCATGCACCTGCAGCGACGTCGCCGAAAGCTCGCCGAAGTGCGCGCACGTCGCGTCACCCGGCTCGACCCGGCAACGTGGCCGGCGGGCACTGCGCGACGATCTCGAGAATCCGGCGAATCGACACCTCGGGTCGATCGAATGAATCATCCCCCCTTCAACCGCGAACGCCGCCCGACAACGCGCGCGCCGGGCTCGAGCGGCACGACTTCCGGCGGCAGCGTCTGGTGGCGGCGACCGAGACCATCGAGCACGTCGGTCAGAGCGGCGCTGTACACGGCGCCGAAACGCGGCGGAGGTTGTCGTGAGATGTCACGTCGCGACCGTGCGCGATCCCGCAATCGACCGCGATCGTTGCGCCGGTGATCGCCGAAGCCTGGTCACTGAGTTGAAGACGACAACGTTGCCGATCTCACGCGGCGTGGCCATTTGCCCGAGCGGAATGTCCTGAGCACACTTGCGAGGGTTGCCTCGCGGTCGTCCTCGAGGCCAACAACTCCTGCACGAGATGCGTGTCCGTATAGCCGAGCGCAACCGCGTCCGCGCACACCCAACGGTGCGTACTCGAGCGCGAGCGACGGTGCGACCTTCGAGACCGGCCTTTGCGGCCACGTAGGGAAGAAGCCGCGCAGCGTCATGCGCGCCTGGATCGAGCTGATGTTCACGATTGCGCCTCGCCGCTCAGCAGCTTCGGCAGCGTGGCTTTGGCGAGCATCGACGCGGCCTTGAGATCGACTGCGAACACGGAGTCCCAATTCGCTTCGTCATCGCGACCGCATCGAAATACTTATTGATGCCCGCGTTGTTGACGAGGCCGTCGAGACCACCAAGCAATCCAACGCTTCAGCGACTGCACGCTGGACTTCGTCGAGCGAACGCACATCGCACCGAAAGAGGTGCGCGGTGCCGCCGCGATCGGAAAGCCGGGCCGCGGTCTCGGAGCCGGCAGGATCGAAATCCAGCAGTGCGGCGGCACCACCCTCGTCGACAACGACCTCGGCGATCGCTGCGCCGATCCCGCGCGCGGCGCCCGTAACGAGAACCGACTTTCCCGCAAGAGCGTTGGCCTACGCAAGAGCCCGGTCGAGGTCGAGCCAAAACGGCGGGAAGTACGCAGGCGTCGGCGTGAGGGGCAGAACCTCGTCTCGCACCTCGATGCCGAGGCGGTCTCGCATGAACGCTCGGCGCGCCGTGGTCCGAGACCACAGCTCGGGGTGTCGCGACGCGATCTCGTCCGAAGCCCTGCGTCCCCGATCGCGATCGTGTCCTCGCAGTTCGCCGTCCAACCAGGACGATCCCCGTCGGGATGATGTCGCTCTGGATGACCATGCCACTCGCGATCGGTTCGGTGGATCCGGCGCGGATCGGCGAGTCGAGCCACTCTTCGTAGTGGATCAGGTGACCGGGATTGAGCGATGAGGCGAACGCCTCTCCGTCGAGCAGCTGCGTGATCGTCTCGAGATGTCGCCACCGGGAGCGCGACCTGGAGGCTCTCGTACCACGTCGCCATCGCGCGCCAGTAGGGCACGGCCAGCCGTTCGAGACAGCCGTCGCTCTGCGGTCCAAACGGGACTCGGACGCAGCGACGACACCACCACGGGCACAGTTCCGACCGAGAGGCCAATCCCGACAATGGCGGCGTCGCCCTCCTCGAGCAGCCGCGACGACGGGCTCCGGAGACGAACCGCAACGTCGGTGCCCGACGAGAGACCGGGTGATAGCTGAGCGGTCGCCGCCCGACGGAACCCCGCGGAACGCGTCGCGTTCGCTCACACCCGGCTGCGCGGCCGCAGGACCTGCATCACGTACTCGGAGCACCGCGATGCGCCCACTCGAACACCGCAATCTGATCTGCGGAGCAGAACGAGCGGAGACCTGAGCGCGGGCTCGTCAGCGCCGAGGTCACATCGACCACAGCTCCGGGCTCCCGGAATCTCGCGCAGCGTGTCGACCATGAATGCCGGCGCAAAGATCGGTGCAACGTCCCGCCCTCTCTTCCGCGCCACGGTCTTCCAGCCGACGACCCCGATTCGGTCGCCGGCGCTGACGCGGCCTCTCGCAGCGCCTCATCACGGTCGGCCCGCGCTGCGATCGATGCCCATCAGGCTGACGACAGCACGGATGACGTCGACCTCACCGGAACGACGGGGATGTAGCCGATATCCTCTACCGACGAGCAGTGTCCGCCGCCCCGCCGAGCACGGAGCAGAACCTCCTCGAACGCGGATCGAGGTTGCACGGAAGACGAGGCTCGCCGCGTCGCTCGCGGTCGCCGTACACGACGACCTGATCGACATCGACCGCGGCAAGGAGCGCCGCGATTCGCGCCTCGAACCCGCCGGCTGCAACGGACGGCAGCGTCTCTCCGCGACGTCGAGCGGGACATGCCGATGTCGGCGAACTCGATCGATCGCGTCACGGCGCCTCCTTCAATCGCGGGATCTCGAGCACTCAACGACCTGCGGCGTACGGTCGCCGACAGGTCACCGGATGACCATACAACCTTGGCAACGATGACCACCACCCGTGTCCAGTCGCTGAAGCTGAGCGACCAGGTCGACCCGCGTGCTCGCCGGCCGATCGTGAACGGCGACATCGGCGTCACCGACGTGGCGCCGACCGAGCAGGACATCTGCGCCGAGTTCCTGGCGTCTCGAAGACCACCGCACGCGAGTTGATCGGTGCACTCGCCTCCCGTGGCCGTCACCGTCCGCCACGGCGCCGGATCGAGATCCGGCCCGTCTCCGAGTGGACCACCTCGATCCGCTGCTCCTCGAGCTCAACGACGACCCTGAAGGCGTGCGCCAGACGCTCGGCGACCTGCACGACCTGCGGATGCTCTCGAGCCCGAGATTGCCGCCCGCGCTGCGCTGATGGCGACCGAGGACAGCTCGGCGGATGCGGCACGCAGTCGAGCGGATGGAAGAGCTGGAGAGACCCGATGCGTATCTCGAAGTCGACGTCGACTTCCACAGCGAGATCGGCGTCGGCCTCGGGAACGTCGTGCTCGCCTTCGTGCTCGACTCGGTGCGCGAGCTCCTGCGCGTGAGCCGGCGCATCACGAACCTGATCAATGCGATGCCGGAGACGACCGTCGCCCACCGGCTGATCTACGAGGCGCTGGTGGCCCGCGAGCCGGAGACGGCCCGCCAGGCGATGCGCGCGCACTTGCTTACGGTGACGGAGGTCTCGGACAAAACCCTGTCGAGCTGCGGCGAGACGGGCAACTAGCTGAGGAGGGCTGGGCAATGAGCTCTGACGCAGCAGCGCCCCCACTGATGGGCACCGGGCGACGCAGTTGTCGCGGACACCGAACTCCAGGCGGGAGCGATCGGCTTCTGGGGCAACATGGTCCAGGCGGTCACGCACATCGCACCGGGCCTCGACGATCTGCTGGGCCTCACCTTCATCGTCAGCTTCGCCGGTGACGGTGCTGATCGCCTACCTGCTCGGCGGCATCATCTGTCTCGGCGTCGCAGTCGTTCTGACGCAGCTCGCCAAGCAGTTCACCGGCGCGGGCGGCTACTTCCTCTACATCAGCCGCACGATCGGCCCTCGCTTCGGCTGGCTCACGACCTGGTTGTACTTCCTCGACGACCCGGTAGTCGTGATCGGCGTCGTCTGCGCGTTCACGGGCTCGCTGATCGCGGACACGCTGAATGGAGCACCTGCGGCTTGAACATTCCCTGGGGGATCTGGTTCGGCGATCCTCGTCCTCGCTGTGACGGTGTTCACCCTGTTCGGGCTTCTCGCGCTCTCGGTGAAGGTCATGCTCACGCTCTCGGCGGTCGAGGTCGGCGTCTTCGTCGCGCTGATGATCTCTGGCTTGTCGCTGGGCTCGGGCGGGCTCCAACTTCAAGTCGTTCAATCCGGCAACATCCCGAGCGGCAACGGCTTGTATCTCGGGATCGTCTTCACGATCCTCGCCCTGTCGGGCTTCGAGTCGGTAGCGCCGCTCGGCGAGGAAACCGAGAACCCGAAACGCAACCTGCCGCTCGCGATCGTCGGCTCGACGATCCTCGTCGCGGTCTTCTACATGTTCGTCAACTGGGGAGTCCTCGTCGGCGAGGGGACGCAACGACGTCAAGACCTTCACGAGCTCCAGCCAAATCTTCGACCTCGGCCGGCGAGCCGGGCGGAGCCTGGATCGTCATCCTCATCGCAGCGGTCAACTCCGGGCCGCGGTCTGCATCGCGATCCAGAACGCGACGATGCGCGTCCTCTTCGACATGGGGGCGGGTGAAAGCGCTGCCGCCGAACCGCGAAGGTGCACCCGCGAACAAGACGCCGTGGAGCGCGGCGATCCGGGTCCTGACCGCCGTCACGCTCGCGATCGGAGTCGGGCTCGGTCCGCCTGCTGGCTACGACGTTCGGGATGATCGGGATCATGCAGACGCTCGGCCTGATCATCGTCTACTGCATGGACAACATTGGGGGCGATGCTCTTCTACGGGCGCGAGCGGAAGGCCGAGTTCAACATCCTGGCTGCACGGCCGTCGATCCCGATCCCTGACCACTATCGGCGCTGGGCCTGGGTCTTCTGGGAAGAACGTCGAGAGACGCTGCATCCGTTCAACCCAAAGAACGCGTTCGACTACAGCCCGCTGATCGTGATCATCTGGGCGGCCGTCGGAGCTGGATCCTGTTCGATGCGCGCCAGACCGGGAACGACGGCTGATGCTCCGGGCGGGCGAGTCCATCGAACTGCGCGCCGAGACGGCGGCCGAGGCCGCACATCGGCCTGGGCCTGGAGCTTGAGCAATACGTAACTGAGCCAGTAACTACAAAAAAAAAAGAAGATGATTGATGTTGCGTTGCACCATCACACCGCACTGGGCGTCTCCCTTTGTCGTCGTCGTCGTCCACCCAGGCGCGCGCGCACGTCGAACTTGTTGGCCGCCCGGAGACTTCGGTATGTTAGGATTCGGGTTACCGCGATGCGTGCGCAGAACGGGCGTCATCGGCTTCACACAACCGTGCAGGCGGTTTGAACATCGGGTTACTGAACCGCTGGATCGCGCAGAATCTTTTCACGAATGCCCGGCGTCATCGAGGTGTGTGCTAACAGGCGGGTACGATGGACTGAGCACGTAGAGACCTGATCCTGACTGCGTCTCCTTCGTCAGCCATGGCGACGGCCGAGGAATGTTGCCGCATGTGGTGTTTCTGCTCTGCGGCGGGCAGAACATTTGGCTGATCTCGCTGTGTTACGGGATGGCAGCAGGTGCTGGAGGACGAGCTGGAAGAAACTGTTGCAGGACCAGCTGTAGATGGAGAGGAGGACACTAGGCTGCCTTGCTGCTGCGTGCACAAGGCCGCTGATGTTGAGGCTGCTGGCCTCAGCTTTGCCGCGTGGGCCAGGAAGCTGCCGTGTTTAGCAGAGGAGGACTGTCCTCAGAAGGCAAGGCGTGCTGGAATTAGAGCATCCAGGATTCCTTGGATCTGGGGGCTAGTGACCTGTCTCGTCATGATGGTGTTGCCTTCTCCATGTGTGCAGCAGGTGTGCATGTGTGTGAATGCCTAGGATGCCTTGTGATGGAGACATTTATGTTGAGGAACATGTCCGTGTCGAAGGGAAGTGCCCAGTGTTTGTGGATGCTTGATGCTGAGGGGCGGGATGGGGGCCTGAACCTCACCTTGGTGATCTCTGGCCTTCTGCTTTAGTCTTGCGGGTGTGGGGACGACTGTCCTTGTTGTCCATCCAGTTCAGAATCTGCCTATCTTATCCAGCTGGGTGCTGTGTTTCTGTGCCTGTGTCCACCTGGCATTGTCAGCACTGTATTCAGGTGCCGGGTACTTCATTGTGAACGGAGTGTTATCAGTGGCTTGCTATGAACGGTGAGCAGGGCTGTTTTGAGAGGTGTGTTGGCTTGTTGTGGCGACGGATGGTCGAGGACATTGACATTGTGACCGCGTGTGGCAGCTTGTGCTGCTGCTGGCCATGGTTGGTTGAGCCACCGACACGGATGTTGGTGGTGGTGAATGATGAGTGATGGAGAGATGCTGTGACGTGACTCTCAGTGAGCGCGCCCTGGCGATTGGAGTTGTCTGTGTGGTCGAGGAGTGTGGGTGCGCGGCGGCTGAGATGCTGCCCAGGCCAGGTGTGTGGGGATTGCTGCTTATAGGTGTGTGTGTCTGTCACGAAGGAAGGAATGAAAGACATCAACGGCGAGGTGGAGTCGAGTGAGTGAGAGATATGATGGGGCGGAGGAGGATGACAGGTGGTGATGGGGTGATCAGGATCCAGCGTCATTTCTGGTCTTAGGGCTGTAGGCAACGCCCATGCGGCCATTCGGCTAGTGGTCAGGCTGGTACGTGGCTGTTGTTGAGCACACGCACGTGCCACGCGCCACCATGGAGTCATGAACGATGGAGGCCTTCTGGCGGTCTGGACAGACGAGCAGGTACCGAGGGCTGGTGATCAACGTGCTACGGTGGTGCGCGCCCATGTGACAGGGAGTGGTGAGCCGCGGCCGAGGACGTTCAATGGAGTTGCTCCTCCAGGATGGGTTCAACTGCTGTTATTCAGACTCAGGTGTCTCATTCAGAGACCTCCAGAGTGGATGGGGAGGAGTGGTCAGAGAACTGTGCCACCTGTCCTGAGAAGAGTGGCTCCAAGACACACATCGGACGGGCTGTAATGCTGTGCTACTGGTATGTGGTTCAGTTCAGCTACCACATGTGCAAACCAAATTGTGCATCACCGCCATGCCTTAGATGCTTTGTTGTTGTGCAGGCGATGTGTTGACACGCTCTTGTGGGCACCGTCTGCACACCCGGAGGCCGCGACGAGAAGCACTGTGACTGCTCCTTCGGTCACGAGACGGCTGTTGTGTGCTGCTGCTGCGCGAGCCACGGCCAGCAGGCAGGCGGCGGCCATGGGGGGGATATCGGTGTGGGCGTCCTTCAGGCTGCCTTGTGGCTGTCTGCAGCCTCACCCATAGGACCAGTATCTGTTCTTTTTCTTGTCACACTCATTTCATAGGGCTCTGCCTGCCCGCCAGTGTGTTAGTGAGTATCCTTTGTCTAGGTCTTAGACAGAGTTGTTTATTATTGTTGTAGACAGAGGAGATGATTGTAAGTGTATGTTAGAAACTGTGAGGTGTTTATTTACTATTAGTTCATTTGATTGCTCCAACTGGGAGGTAGGAGGTGGTAGGAGTGTGGTTGAATGATTTGTTGGTTGCTGTGGCTGCTACACAGTTGTGTCAGAAGGTGTCCTTTGCGCGTGTTTGTTTGAGTGACTGAGCGGGACCCGAGTCCTAGCTTTGCCGAGGCCAGTTTGCTCCCATGGCTCATGGTGGGTGCCCCCTTCAGCCCCGGTGCTGGTGTGTGCCACGTGTCGGCGCAGGGAATTGGAGGTGTTTGTCGGCGTGCAGGCGTAGGCTGCTTCTCCGGCGAACACTGTCGGCCTCCGCCATGCCGACGAACGGTGGCCATTCCGGTGATGTAGTGGGCGTCGTCCTTGTTGTGACCGGGGAGGAAACCAAAACGACGTCGTCCTTGTCATTGTGGTGTGGGCCGTCGAGGTCTGGCACGATGCGCACGCCCCCCCCAGGAGTCGGCGAGCATGCGGCTTGCTGGTGATGTTTGCAGCAATGGCTAAGTGTAGGCCGATGAACTCGGCCAGCAGCTTGTAGATTCGCGGGCAATCACGTGCTGGTCGAAGGTGCCACGCTGAGCCATGAGAGCGGCGAGGAGCGCGCGGCCGCCCTCCTCCTGTCCACGGTCGACGTTATGTGTCATTGATGTGACGTCCGCCTTTCCACGTCCACCTCGCCTCGCCGAGCATGTGCCTGCTGGTGATGTTTCCTTTAAAGTTCATCAGGTCCAGCTTCGTCAGAAGCCACGAACTCATGCGCGTGCTCACCCTTTCAGAGCCCCGGCCTGTCGAGCTTTCTTTGCCCGATGAGGCCTCCGGTGGGAGAGAGCATCGGCCTGGCTGCAGCGGCTGCTCGAGAGGTCTCTGGCTGAGCTGTGTGAACAGACGAGCGCGGGCTTCACAGGCTCAGTTGCCAGCTCCACATTCATCTGTTGCAAACGTGACGGGCATGCCGCAGAGAGAACAGGAACATCGTCCATTCTATCAGGAGGAGGAAGCCAGCCGCCCGGCCACGTGGGCTTCCCTTGCGGTCACCCTTGTTGTTGACCCGAAACAAGGCGCTGGGGCTTTGTCGTCCACCAGTGGCGATGTATGTCGAGGGACAGGCTCAGAAACGCGCAGAGTTTTCAAGTGCAGACAATCCCGGGCATCAGATCTTGTGGAGGTTGAGGTGGCTTCATTACTGTGGGGACTCTGTGTGTGTGTGTGTGTGTGTGAATGAGTGCTATGTCGATTGTGGTGGCTGCTGCTTGGTGACGTTGTCACCACCGTGCAGAACCCTTGAAGGAGACGCAGGTGAGACGCCTTGCCGGTGGTTAGGCTTGCCCACCGGGTCCCACTCATTTTGTGAGTGTGCTTGCTGCTGTTGTTTGCCAGAGAGGTTTGTGTATAGTTACATATCGTGTGTGCGGGCGAGCGCCTGAGGTTCAAGAGAGACCCGAGATGTGTGTCTGTCTACTATGATGACGTCACACGCCACTGTAGGCAGGAGAGTGGTGGTGTAACAATTGGGAAGGAATCTGGCTGTGAACTAGGTCTCATGTGTGCACACCAGGTTTGGTGACAGAGAGACGTGTAGGCAGGATCAAAGATCCATTTCCGCCTGGTCCTGCCCTGTGTCCCGGTGTCCAGGCGCTTGGGTGGAGATGCAAAAACATGAGAACTGTTGGTCAGGCTCAGGAGCCTGGCCAAAGTGAGAGTGTTTGGCGGAACATTAGGGTGACGGGTGTGTATAGGTTCGTGTGGTTGAAACAGCGCCGAGGTTGGCGCCGCTGTTTGTGTGAATGGTGGATCCTTCCTGTGGTGGAGCCGCTTCCTGGTGGTTGTTGTTCATTTCTGTGCTAGGCGTCGCTCCTCATCCCGTGTGTGTGCCGAGACAGTTGCTTGTGTGTCGTCGCTCGATGATATATCATGTGAGTGATTGTTTCGCTCATACGGTGTGAGCCATTGGACTAGTTTTTGCTTGAGCTAGCTAGTGGATTGTAGGTGTGTTTCATGCTTGATGTCAAATGCTGTGCTGCCGCAGAATGGTGCAGAGGAATCTTGTGGGTAGCGTATCCAATGTCCCCGAGCCAGCAAATCCCAGCCAACTCCGTGTGTGTACTGGTGGCGAGCGACTCGGCTGCCGCCGCCCCATCATTATGGAGAAATGTTTGGGAGAAATGACGTGGCATGTGTGTTGCTCAGTGAGGTGTCACGTAGGTCTTTGCCGAGGACCAGAGCAATATGTTGTTAAGAGTGCAAAAGAACAGCGCCATTCAACGAACCGCGTGCCGGCGTCGCCCAGGGTGCGCAGCACGAATTCGATGTCCTTGAAGGTGTTGCGGAACACCAGGTCGCGCGACTTCTCCAGCGCCTCCTCGCTCCCAGTCGTACTTGAACTCCTTGTAAGCGCTTCAGCATCGGAAACAGGCCGAAATTCATCGAGCCCATGTTGAGGGAGGCGACCTCCGGCTTGAAGGTCTCGGCCGGCTTGACCCGCTCCTCCACCGTCATATAGGGCGCGCCGCCCGTGGTCAGGTTGACCACCGCATTGGTGGCCTGCTTGATGCGCGGCAGGAAGCGGGCGAAGGCCTCCGGCGTCTGGTCCGGCTTGCCGGTCTCGGGATCGCGGGCATGCAGATGCACGATGGCGGCGCCGGCCTCGGCCGCGCCGATCGCCGCGTCGGCGATCTCGTCCGGCGTCACCGGCAGATAGGGCGACATGGACGGCGTATGGATCGCGCCGGTCACGGCGCAGGTGATGATGACCTTGTCGCTGACTGCTGATGTCCTGCTTCCCCTGAACTGTATCCGCCTCACGGCGATATCTTTGGCTGCGCCGCTTGTGGGCGGCCAGCGCCATCAGCCGGCGGTCGCGCCAGGCCTGGCGCTCCGGCAGCTTGTCGGCCGGCAGCGCTGGCGGCGCTCGGCCTCGATCTCGTCCAGCACCGGCCCGTTCCAATCCGCGCGCCTGCTGGGAACGATTGGCGTAGATCTGCTCATAGCGCTCCACATAGTCGCGCACGCCGCCCGGCGCGTTGAGGTCGATGGTCTCGAACGGACCCATGAAGGACCAGCGCAGCGCCAGGCCTTCGCGCAGGCCGATATCGACATCCTCGACGCTGGCATAGCCTTCGGCGACCAGCCGGAAGGCTTCCTCCAGCAGCGCGCCCTGCAGCCGGTTCATCACAAAGCCGTCCAGCTCGCGCTTCATCACGATGGGTGCATGGCCGGCGGCGCGCAGGAATGCGGCGGTGCGCGCGACCACGGCCGGATCGGTCCAGGGCGCCGGCACCACCTCCGCCGCCGGGATCAGATAGGGCGGGTTGATCGGATGCACCACGAGGCAGCGGGCGCGGCCTGCCAATGCTTCGCGTGAAGGCCGAAGGCAGGATCGCCGAGGTCGAGCTGGCCAGCACCGTATCCGGCCCGGCCGCAGCGTCCAGCCGCGCGAAGACCTCGCGCTTCACCTCGACATTCTCGGGCGTGTTTTCCTGCACATAGACGGCGTCCGCGAGCGCCTCGTCCAGCGTGGCGCCATGTGCATGCGGTCCCGCACGTCGGCCGGCGACGCGCCGTTGAGCAGGTCGCTGGCCCCAGGTCGGGCAGCAGCCTTCGATATAGCGCAGCGCCTTGCCCGGGGCGTCCTGTCCTCGTCCCACAGCGCGACGTCATGGCCGGCGCGGGCAAAGCTGATGGCCCAGGCGCGCCCGATAAAGCCCGCGCCGACAATGGCAACCTTGCTCATCATATCTCCCCGCTCATGGCGAAACCGTACGCCTTCCGGGTTGCGTCACAGCGCCTCGACATTTCCGTCGACGCCGAGCGATTGGCCGAAGTATTCTGCCCGCCGCCGAGATGAGAAACGCCACCATGCCGGCAACGTCCTCGGCCGTCACCATGCGTCGCAAGGAGACGCGGTCGAGACAGGTCTTCTCCATCTCCTCGTAGGTGACGCCGGCCTGTTCCGCGCGCGCCTCGATGACGCCGGTCATCTTCGTGGACCCTCCACCATGCCGGACAGGATCGCGTTGACCCGGATATTGTCGGGACCGAGCTCCTCGCCGGCGAGGCTCTGCGTGCCGGCCCCGATGACGTCCACCGTCTGGGCCGCCGCGTACGGTGTGCGGAAGGGCGCGTCGAGCCGAAGCGTCCGGCAGCCGAGGGACAGGTTGACGATCGCGCCCCCGCCCGCCGCCTTGATCAGCGGCACGGCGCGACGGGCGCAAAGGAACTGCCCGGTCAGGCAGATGTCGATGGTGCGACGCCAGTCAGCAACACCAACTGTAACGAATAGGTTACACATAAACGATCGCTATTACCCCCGGGTCCCGAGGAGAAACCTGGCGCTCCGGCCTCTCCAGGGACACGTGCGCCATTTGCGGGGGAGAGCTCTTCCAGCGATATCCGCAGCTCTGCCCATGTACCACTCAATTCGGGCGATGAACCTTTAGACGGTGCGACCTTAGCCGGCCAGTCATTCACGCCAACTCCCCACGCTCCTCGCCCGCGCACTACCACGAAGTTACAGCCCGGTGAAATTATCGGTGGCCGCTACGAAATCCTCGAGTTATTGGGCGAGGGCGGAATGGGCGCCGTTTATAAAGCCTCCGACCGCGAATTGAGTCGATTTGTAGCGCTCAAATTGATTCGCTCGGACCTCGCTTCTGAATCCCGCCATTCTGGCGCGATTCAAACAGGAATTATTAACGGCCCATCAGGTCACTCATAAAAACGTCATCAGAATTTATGACCTCGCCGAAGCCGATGACGTCAAATTTATTACCATGGAGTTCATCGAGGGCTGCGACCTTCGCCGCCTGCTCCAGGACCAGGGCAAACTACCTCCAGAACGAGCTGTCGAGATAATTCGGCAAATTTGCCTGGCCCTGGACGCCGCACACAGCGTGGGGGTCATTCATCGCGATCTAAAGCCGCAAAACGTGATGTGCGACAAAACCGGCCGAATTCTGGTCATGGATTTCGGCCTGGCCCGCTCCATAGAGTCAAAGGGGATGACCCAGACCGGCGCCTTGATGGGCACGGTGGAATACATGTCCCCGGAACAATCCATGGGGAAGCAGTTGGACCAACGTTCCGATTTATTCGCTATCGGCCTGATCTTTTATGAGTTGTTGACTAACGAAACGCCTTACAAAGCGGAATCCGCGATGGGCAGCTTGCTGTTGCGCAATCAGACGCGCGCCATTCCTGCGTAGCAATACGCTGAGCGAAGACATAAACATCAACATCGCCAATTGCTGAAGGCGACACATTCGCTGACGAAGGGTGCATTGCATGTGAGTCCAGCAGTCAGTCCGGTGCATCGCGGAAAATCGCCACGGCCCACTTAACGGAGTGACCGAGGTCAGACACAGTCACAGAACCGACCCTGACCATCGGTATAGCTTCCCGGGCCAGAACGTACACAGGCGGGGGAGTAGATGATCCGAAGGACACTAACGACGTTGCTGGTGATTGCAGGGGTATTGGTGTTGGCGGCACCTGCCAGCGCCCATCGGTTCCCAGCGAACTGCAATTCCAACTCGTTCGACCTGAACATCGCCAGGGACAACTTCACGGTCAAGACCGGCGACGTCATCAACTACACGGTCAGGGTCAACAACATCAGCGACCCCGGCACGATCGCCTGCGAGGTGTCGAATATCACCCTGCGGCTGGAGTTCCCCGGGGCCGACGGCCAGCCGAGCGGCGTATTCCAGACCGTCGTCGCGAACGCGACCTTCTCCTCAGAGACGGGCGTGCAGGCGTACGGGCCGTTCCCGTACACCGTGGCCGCCAATGCCGATGTCAACCAGCTCGTGGCGCGGGTCTCGTTCGTGAACGGGGTGCTGCACTCCAGCCAGGACCACACCGTGGTCAACGACAACAGGACCATCGACTCGTACCGGCCGACGCCGGCGATCGAGGTCGACAAGACCGCCGACATCAAGTCCGGGCTCGCGCCGCAGAACGTGACCTACACGTTCCGCGTCTACAACCGCACGGTGCCGGGCTACCCGCTCGAGAACGTCACGCTGAGTGACAACGTCTGCCCGGGCGTCACCCGCCCGACGCCCAACGGCGACACCAACGGCGACAACAAGCTCGACACGAACGAGGTCTGGCTCTACACCTGCACGATGCCCCACGGGGTAGGGACGTTCGTCAACACGGCGACCGCCTGCGGTGAGCTGATCATTGACACGGGTCCGCTGCCGAAGGTCTGCGACACCGACGACGAGTCGGTCACGTTCACGGCGCCGCCCGTGGTCGTCAAGCCGGTCGTCGCGGTCAAGCCGACCTCGGCCGCCCAGGCACCGTGCACGCTGTCCAGGGCGACCAAGACGACAGTTCGCGCAGGACAGCTGAACACGATCCGCGTGAAGGTCGCCAGCGTCGACGCGGGAACGGTCGTCAAGATCACGCTCCCGGGCGGCAAGGTCGTCAGTGCCAAGACCAGCAAGACCGGAATCGCGGAGTTCAAGGTGAAACCGACCAAGTCGGGCACCGCTAGCATCCGCGCGACCGCATGCTCAGACGTCGAACGCCTCTCCGTGAAGCCCGCCCGCCGTGTCGTAGCGCAGAGAGCGCCGCGGGTCACCGGCTAAGTGTGCTCAGAAGTTCTGTAGTCGCCGCCGCCGCGATCGCTCTGATCGCGGCGGCGCCGGCCCACGCCGCGAAGGTCGAGAACCTTCAGAAGCTCGGCAAGCTGTCCTACTTCGCGTACGTCGAGAAGGCCGTGCCCGCCAAGGCGCAGCCCAAGACCTCGGCCCGCACCGTCGGCAAGCTCACGCTCAAGACGGGCGAGAAGACCGACGACCTCGTGTCGGTGATCGCGCGCACGACCGACAGCAAGGATCGCGTGTGGCTGCAGGTGCGGCTCCCGATCCGGCCCAACGGCACCACGGGGTGGGTCCAGGAGACCGCGCTGAGCGAACTGCAGCCGGTCGACACCTGGCTGCGGATCTCCACGAAGACCTACAAGGCGACCGTCATCAAGAACGGCAAGCGCGTGTTCAGCGCCAACATCGGCGTCGGGCAGCCGCAGTGGCCCACGCCGCGCGGCCAGTTCTACGTACGCGCGAAGCTGACGGGCTACAAGAACCCGGTCTACGGGCCGCTCGCGTTCGTCACGAGCGCGACGTCGGACACGTTGACCGACTGGCCCGGCGGCGGCATCGTCGGCGTCCACGGCACCAACCAGCCGGGGATCATCCCGGGCCGCATCTCCCACGGCTGCGTGCGCCTGCGCAACGCGGACATCCTGAAGCTGGACAAGCTGATCGAGGTCGGCACCCCGATCACCATCACCTGATGCCCTGGGCGGGGCGGAACCGGTTCGCCGGGTCCACCTCGCCCTTGATCCGCCGCAGCCGCGGCAGGTTCGCGCCGTAGTAGGCGCGCAGGGCATTGGCGAGATCAGGGTCGGCGTAATTGGCGTAGGCGCCGCTCCCGTACGGGGCGATCGCCGCCCGTGCCCGCTTCACGCGGGCGCGCGCGCCGCCGTCGTAGGCGACGAGCTGGACGCTGAAGCGCTCGTCGCGGTGCGGGAACGCCGTGTCGGTCCGGTGCGGGCGGTTGATCGCCCCGCCGTAGGCGTCGAGGATCAGGTCCGTGCCGGAGTCGGCGGCCGCCAGGAACCCGCGCCGGCCGCGCTCGCTCAGCCGCTTGCCGACGTAGAGCGAGGACGCCGCGAACGTGCTGCGCGGCGGTGTGAGGTGCGGGCCCGCCCAGCGACGCTGCAGCGTCAGGTAGTCGGCGCTACCCGTGAGCGGGACGCCGCCGAGCGGAGCGATCAGCCTGCGCAGCGTCGCCTCCGCCCCGAGGTACTGGCCGAACGCCGTCGCGCCGGCAGCGTCGAGCGTGAGGATCGACGTCAGCGCACGCGGGGCCCGCGGGGCGAGCGCGTCCCAGCGGGCGAGCGCCTCCTCGCGCGCTCCGCGCGGATAGCTGATGCGGAAGAACGAGGCGCGCTCCACCCGCCGCGTGCGCAGGCGCGCGGCAGTCACGATCGCGAAGCTCCCGCCGCCGCCGCGCAGCGCCCAGAACAGGTCGTCGCCGTCCTCGACGCGGCGCCGCACGCCGTCCGCGGTCACGACGTCGAAGCTCGTGACGCGGTCGAGCGTGAGACCCATCGCGCGGCCCGCGAGACCCATGCCACCGCCGAGCACGAGCCCGCCGACCGCGACGGTCGGACACGAACCGGCGGGGATCGTCACGCCACGGCGCGCGAGGGCGGCGTAGACCGCGAGCAGCCGCGCGCCCGGGCCGAGCGTGACGCTGCCGTCGGCGTAGGAGATCCGGTCGAGGGCGTCGAGATCGACCACCACAGCGGTCGCGCTCGTCGAGTTGCCGTTGTAGCCGTGCCCGCCGGAGCGGGCGACGAGCGGCACCTCGAAGCGCTCCGCCCAGCGCACGACGGCGCGCACGTCGGCGCTGTCGCGCACGCGCACGACCGCGGGCGGCTTGACCGCGTCGAAGCGCCGGTTCAGGACGACCCGCGCGCCGTCGTAGCCCGTCGTGCCGGGCGTCCACACGCGCCCGCGCACGGCCGCGCGCAGCGCCCGCTCCTGCCGGCGCGTGAGCCGCCTCGCCTCGGCCGGGTCGACGCCGACGAGCAGCAGGGCGGCCGCAGCGCCACCTTGTGCCAGCAGCGTTCTCCGGGTGAGCCGCTCGGCCATTGAGGGCGCAGCCTTTCAGACCCCCGCGAACGCGTCACGTCTTGCCGCCGAGTGATCCGCGCCCGCGTTCGGCGCGCTGACTTACTCCGAATCGGTTAACCGCACCAGGAGGCGCGCATGACAGAGGTCACCAACCACCTGTACGACACGATCGACGACCAGAACGCAGGACTCCCTGCTTCCACTCGTCGAACGCTCGTGAAGTCGACGGCCGCGGCACTCGGGTCGATGGGCATGCTCGGACTCGTCGCCGACAAGGCGTTCGGCGACGTCAAGACGTCCAGCGAGAACTCGGTCGCGAACATCACGACCGTCGCCGCGACGGCCGAGGTGCTGGCGACGATCGTCAACACGCTCGGCGCCGAGAAGCTCGCGGGCCAGCTCGACGCGGTCACGCTGCGCAACGTCCGCGCCGCGGCGCAGCAGGAGAAGAACCACTACGAGCTGCTGACGTCGTCGGCGGTCGGCGGCAAGGCCGCGACGATGTCGATCCACGTGCCGGACGAGGTCTTCTCGAGCCCGACCGCGCTGCTGAAGACGCTCGCCGTCGGCGACCAGGTGTTCATCAACGCCTACCTGCTGGCGAACACCGTCTTCGCCCGCCAGGGCAACCTGATGGGCGCGAAGTTCGCGCGCTACACGGCCGAGATCATGGCTGTGGAGTCCGTGCACCGCGCGCTCGCGCTGCAGTCGCTGGGCATGCTCGGCAACGACCGCGCGTACGCGAAGTTCGCCCAGCGTGAGGCCGTCAAGGGGCTGCCGACGACCGGCGTTCCCGGCTTCTACAAGATCCTCGACGCCGTCACGGTGCTCGAGTCCGCCGGCTTCGGGTTCGGCAAGGCCGGCAGCAAGCCGGGCCAGATGTACGACTACGCCACCGTCTCGGCGCGCACGCCGAGCGATCCGGACGTGAACACGCTCACAATCAACTAGTGCCGATGCCGGTAATTTGGAAGGGATGAGTTACCGGCGCTTCGTCGCCCTCGGGGACAGCACCACCGAGGGCCTGATGGACCCGCTGCCCGACGGGAGCGGGTTCCGCGGCTGGGCCGACCGGCTGGCCGAGATGCTGGCGACGCTCGACCCGGACCTGCGCTACGCGAACCTGGCCGTACGCGGCAAGCTCGCCCGGCAGGTCCGCGCCGAGCAGCTCGAGCCGGCGCTCGCGCTCTCGCCCGATCTCGCCAGCGTGCTCGCGGGGCTCAACGACATGCTGCGCAAGCAACGTCGACGTCGACGCGGTGCTGGCCGAGGTCGACGCCACCGTCGGCGCGCTGCGCGACGCGGGCGCGGACGTCCTGATGTTCACGCTGCCCGACCCGGTGCCGATCAACCCGCTGGCGAAGGCCGCCGCGACCCGGCTGGTCGTCTACAACGCCGCGATCCGCGCGATCGCCCAGCGCCGCGGCGCGTTCGTCGTCGAGCTCGACGCGCACCCGGTCGCCTCCGATCGCCGGCTCTGGAACGAGGACCGGCTGCACGCGAACCCGGAGGGTCACCGCCGGATCGCGCTGGCCGCCGCACACGCGCTCGGCCTCCCGGACACGGACGAGTCGTGGACGGACGTGTTCGTCGAGCCGCTCGGCCCGCGCTCGCGCGCGTCGCACGCGGTGTGGTTCGGGCGCTACTTCACGCCGTGGCTGATCCGCCGGCTGCGCGGGCGCTCCTCGGGCGACGGCCGCGTCGCCAAGCGCCCGGAGCTCGAGCCGCTGTACGCCCGGCTAACGCCGGTCGATCACGCGCACGGCCTTGCCCTCGCTGCGCGGGACCGCGCCGGGCGCGAGGACGACCGACGTTGACGGACACGCCGATCCGTTCGCGGATCGCGTGCTCGATCGCGGCGGCGAGCGCGTCGCCGTCGGCGCCGGCCTCGGTCGGCTCGCAGTGGACCGTCACCTCGTCCAGCGCGTCGGGCCGCTCGACGACGAGCTGGTAGTGCGGCGCGACGCCTTCCTGGCCGAGCAGGACGTGCTCGACCTGGGACGGGTAGAGGTTCACGCCGCGGATGATCAGCATGTCGTCGCGGCGGCCGCGGACGGCGCTCATGCGCGCGAACGTGCGGCCGCACGCGCAGGGCTCGCGCGTGAGCGATCGCGATGTCGCCGGTGCGGTAGCGCAGCAGCGGCAGCGCCTCCTTGGTCAGCGTCGTGAAGACGAGCTCGCCGTCGCTGCCGTCGGGGACGCGGCTCGCCGGTCTCGGGGTCGATGACCTCGACGAGGAAGTGGTCCTCCTGCACGTGCAGGCCGTCGCGGGCCTCGGGGCACTCGGCGGCGACGCCCGGCCCGACGATCTCCGACAGGCCGTAGACGTTGAGCGCCGTCAGGCCGAGCTCGCGCTTCGAGCTCTGCGCGCATCGCCTCGGTCCACGGCTCGGCGCCGAACAGCCCGATCTCGAGCGCGAGCTCGTCGCGTGCCGATCCCCGCCTCGCGCAGGCCCTGGGCGATGTGCAGCGCGTAGGACGGCGTGCAGCAGAGCACCTGGCCGCCGAGGTCGCGCAGCAGCGTGGCCTGGCGCGCGGTGACGCCGCCGGAGACCGGGATCACGAGCGCGCCGAGCCGCTCGGCGCCCTGGTGGAAGCCGAGCCCGCCGGTGAAGAGGCCGTAGCCGTAGGCGTTGTGGACGACCATCCCGGGCTTGCACGCCGGCCATCGCCATGCAGCGCGCCATCACGCGCGACCAGACGTCGAGGTCGCGCTGCGGTGTAGGCGACGACGGTCGGCGTTGCCGCCCGGTGCCGCTGGAGGCGTGGATGCGGCGCAGCTGGTCGCGCGGCGACGGCGAGCAGGCCGAACGGGTAGTGCGCGCGCAGGTCGTCCTTGACGGTGAACGGCAGCTGCGTCAGGTCGTCGAGCGATCCGATCTGGTCGCGGCAGCGCCTCGCCGCGCGGAGTGCGCGCGGATGCGCGCGACGGTCTGCTGCAGGCGCTCGAGCTGGAGCGTCTCGAGGACGACGCGCGGCGCGTGCTCAATCCTGACGCTCATGGGCGCGCCAGTTCTCCTCGAGGTTGCGGATCAGCGCCGGGCTGTAGTGGCAGGCGGCCTGCTCGCGGCAGTAGGTCGCCATGTACTCGCGGAACGTCTCGATCGGCTCCTGGCCGATCCGCAGCGCGCGGCGGTTGGCGACGCCGCTGACCGCTCCCGCGCTTGAGAGGTGGCGCGCGGTGCGCTCGATCGCCGCGTCCATCTCGCCCGGCGCGACGATGTCGTCGGCCAGCTCCTCGGGCGCGAGCTCGCGGTCGGAGAGGATCGCCTGGCGCGCCCGGCGGTCGCCGACGAAGCGCGGCAGGCGCAGGTTCGCGGCGCCGGGGATGATCCCCTCGTTGCGCGCCGGCAGCGTGCAGCGCGTGCCTTCCTCGGCGAGGATGTGATCGACCGTCAGCAGCAGCTGGCAGCCGCCGCCGATCGCGTAGGTCTCCGCGGCGGCGATCCACAGCTTCTCGACCTCCGGCCGGCTCAGCCCGCGGTAGACCTTGTGGACGAGGCCGAGGTCGCGGATCGCGAAGAACAGGTAGGAGATCTGGCCGCGGTAGAGGTGGGTGAGGTTCAGGCCGGCGCCGAAGATGCGCCGGCCGGCGTAGCGCGGGTGCTCGACGACGCCGCCGCGCAGCACCGCGATCTCGACCGCGGGGTCGAGCAGCACCAGGTCGATCGCCGCCTCCAGCGGGCCGGTGGTGGTGTCGTCCTCGGCGTTGAGGTGGCGCGGGTTGCGCAGCTCGACGGTGCCGACGTTGCCGTCGCGGGTGACGGCCGCGGTTCCGAGATCGACGCTCCCGGTGCGCCTCGAACGCCTCGCGGTGCTCGAGCGCGAGCGCCGTCGGACGCTGCATCACGTCGATCAGGTGGCGCCCGGTCTCGGGGTGCGAGAGCACGTGGCCGAGCAGCAGGCCCTGGGCGATCTCGTGGCCGTCCTTGTCCTTCTGCAGGTGCTCGCGCTCGCGCTCGATCGCCGCGCGGGTCGGCGTCGAGTCCCGGGACGCGCTCGGCCGCGGCGTAGACCAGGTCGTCGGCGCGCAGCCCGTCGGTCCCGTTCTTCGTGAGGTCGCTGTAGAGCGCGCGCGTGTGGCGCGTCAGAAACCTGTCACGCGTTGCGTCCAGCGCGACGAGGATCTCGCTTGCCTGCGCCTGCTCGCGCTCGTCGCGCCGCGGCTTGGGCGGCAGGCTCGAGAGGTCGTCGGCGGCGCGCTCGAAGTACGCGCCCGCGGCGTCGGCGTCATGCTCGTAGTCGCCGGCGAGCGCGGGTCCTTCATTCGCCATACGCGACATCTTCGCGCAGCCGCTCGCCGGGGGCGATCCGGGTGCGCACGATCAGCTCGGCGATGATGATCGCGCTCAGCAGCTCGACGGCGAGCAGCGTCAGCAGCACGGTGAGCTGGATCCGGGCGGCCTCGGCCGGCGAGGCGCCGCCGAGCACGAGGCCGACGAACGTGCCCGGGAGCGTGACGATGCCGACGTTGCGGGTCTGATCGATGGCCGGCACGAGGCCGGTCTTGATCGCCTGGCGGACGGTCGGCGCCAGTGCCTCGCGGATCCGGTCGCCGAGCGCGAGCCGCGTCTCGATCGCGTCCGCGTCGGCGTGCAGGCCCTCGAGCAGCCGGCGGCCGGTGAGCGTCGTCGCGGTCATCGCGCCGCCGATCAGGATCCCGGCCGTCGGGATCGAGGCCTGCGGCGTCGGCGTCGAACGCGCCGACGGCGATCAGGATCGCCGCGGCGCCGACGGCCGGGATGCCGATCGCCGCGATCGCCCGCGCGCGAGCCTGCGGGACACCCTTCAGCCGCCCGCCGGAGGTGAGCGCGGCGGTCGTGATCATCGCCGCCACGAAGGCGACCGCGAGCGCCTCGTACTTGAAGACGAGCGCGATCAGCGCGCCGACGGCGGCGAGCTGCACGGTCGCCCGCAACGCGGCGATCGCGATCTCCTTCGAGAGGCCGAGCCGGAGCCGGTGCGCGAGCCCGACGGCGAGGGCGACGAAGGCGAGCCCGCACGCGACCTGCAGGACGGCGGCGCTCACCCGGTCGCCGCCGTGCCCGACACGAGGCGCAGCGTCGCGTCGGCGACCGCCTCGGCCAGCGTGAGGTCGTGCGTCGCCACGATCACGATCAGCTCGCGCTTGGCGAGCGCGGTGATCGTGTCGGCGATGTGCTGCGCCGTCTCGGGGTCCAGCGCCGCGGTCGGCTCGTCGAGCAGGATCGCGTCGGGGTCGCGCGTCAGGGCGCGGGCGAGCGCGACCCGCGCGCGCTCGCCGCCGGAGAGTGCCTGGGCGGTGCGCGGCAGGAAGCTGGGGTCCAGGCCCGCGGCCAGCAGGGCCGCATCGCGGGCGGATCGCGGGCAGGTCCGGGACGCCGTAGGCGAGATTGTCGGCGACCGTCCCGGGCAGCATCACCGGCTGCCTGCGCGACGAGCGCGACGCGGCGGCGCAGGCGCGGGCGGATCGAACGCGAGGATGTCCTCGCCGTCGAGCGTGATCGTCCCGGCTCGACGCCTCCGCGAGCCGGTTCAGGCAGCGCAGCAGCGTGCTCTTTCCCGAGCCGGAAGCGCCCGGCGAGCACGAGCACCCGGCCGCGCGCGGCGTCGAAGCTGACGTCGTGCAGCACCGGGCGTCCAGCCCGCTGAACGGTGAGGTCCCGGACCTCGATCCCGGCACTCATCAAACGCGATTGTGCCGGGTCCCCCGTGTTCGGTAGTTTGACCCGCCAATGGCAATGACCAACGAGGAAGCCCACGCGCTGTCGCGCGACCGCGGAACGTCGCGGCTGATCTATGGGCTCGCACGCGTCGTGCTGACACCGGTCGCCGCCGTCTGGTACCGCTTCAAGGTGACCGGCGCCGAGTACGTCCCCAAAGAGGGACCCGCGATCATCGCGCCCAACCACAAGAGCTTCTACGACTCGTTCTTCGTCGGGCTCGCGACGAAGCGCCACCTGCACTTCATGGCCAAGACCGAGCTCTTCGAGGGCAAGTCGGCGCCGCTGCTCTCCGGCCTCGGCGCGTTCCCGGTCCGTCGTGGAACCGCCGATCCCGACGCGCTCGAGACGGCCCGCTACCACCTCGATCACGGCCGCGTCCTCGCGCTCTTCCCCGAGGGCACCCGCCACCGTGACCCCGAGCAGCTGCGCGCGCCGCACAAGGGCGCCGGGCGGCTCGCGATCGAGGCCCAGGCCCCGATCGTGCCCTGCGCGATCACCGGCACCGACCGGCTCTTCCGCGGCTGGTTCCCGCGTCCGGTCAAGGTCCAGGTCTCCTTCGCCCCGGCGATCCTGCCGGCGCAGCTGGAGGCCACGCCGCAGGCCGCCGCGGACCTGATCGAGAACCAGGTCTGGCCCGAGGTCGAGCGCGAGTTCCGTCGCCTGAAGGCCAACCCCGGCCTGATCGCGGCCGTCGTCGCCGCGGTCACCGCGGGCGCCGCGGGCGGCGGCGTCGCCTACAAGAACCAGAGGAAGCCCAAGCACCGGATCCCGACGCCGAAGATCAAGGCCCCGAAGCTCAAGGCGCCGAAGATCAAGCTCGGGCGCAAGAAGAAGGGCCCGTTCCGCAAGTAAAGAGCGCCTCGCCGCCGGCGTGGGTCCAGGTGCCGGCGGCGACACCGTCCTCGAGGATCACCGGACGGAGGATGCCTCCGCCCGGGTGGACGGCCTTGGCGTGCTCGGCGGGGACGGTCGGCGTGCGGTCGCGCCAGCCGAGCAGCAGCTCGTCGAAGGCCGGCAGGAGGACGCGCGGGACCGGGCCGTCCTCGATGGCGTCGTGCTCCGGCGGCCGGCAGTCGCGCTTCGGCAGGCCGGACCAGTAGGCGAGGTCGTCCGCGGTCGCTCCGGCGTGCGACGCGTAGTAGCGGCGCGCGAGCTCGTCGAGGGACGCCTCGCGGTCGGGCGGCTCGGCGCGATCGAGCGCGACGAAGACGCGCTCCGGGGTCTGCGCGACGCGCCCCTGCATCGCCGCGCGGGCGAGCAGGTGGACGATCGCCTGGCCCTCGACGGGGATGCCGTGTGACGCCAGCACCGCCTTCAACGCGGCTCGCGGAGCGGGGACCGAGGACGCGATCAGCTCGACCGCGCGCCCGGCCTGCGCCTCGCTGACGCCGAGCTGCTTGAGCCGCCGCCGGTTGCCGGCCTCCAGGCGCGGCGCGAACAGCGGGTGCAGCCACGCGAGGTCGCGCGCGTGCACGAGGTGCAGCGTCGAGCGCATGAGCCACGTGATGCGCATGCTCGTCGTCGAGCTCGCCGCCGCGCACCTGCAGCGCGAGCGCGGGCGTGCGCAGGTCCTGCGCCTGCAGCGCGAGCAGGTGCGCGCAGCACGTCGCCGCCGGGCGCGTGCAGCCACTGGCCGCGTGCTCTGCGGGTGGCCTCACTCACCCGCGTCGAACTTGGCGATGACGCGCTTCGCGGCCTGCGTGCGCCACGCGTCCTCGACCAGCTCCGCGAGCTGCGCGTCCGAGACCGCCTCCAGCCGCACGAGCACGACCGGGTAGTTGTCGTAGTGCGGCGTGGTGAAGAACACGTCCGGGTCGCCGAGCAGCAGCGCGTCCTTGTCGGCCACGTCGATCACCCGGATCGCGAGCGCGTCGGGGCTCGTGCGCAGCCGGCACATGAACTTGTCGCGCACCTTCAGCGACGGGGTGCCGTACGAGGTCCCCTCGACCACGCCCGGGAAGCGCGCGCCGATCGCGACGACGTCGGCCCACTCAGCCATCGAGCGGGCGGGGTCGCGAGCGGGCGGGCGCGTGGTCGCGGCGGTAGACGAGCAGCGTGCGCTTGAACGTGATCACGACCACGCCGTCCTGGTTGTAGCCCTTGGTGGCCACGGTCACGACACCGACGTTCGGGCGCGACTTGGACTCGCGGACCGCGAGCACCTCGGACTCGGAGTAGATCGTGTCGCCCTCGAACACGGGCGCCGGCAGCCGGACCTCGTCCCAGCCGAGGTTGGCCATCACGTTCTGGGAGACGTCGGTGACGCTCTGGCCGGTGACGAGTGCGAGCGTGAACGTCGAGTCCACGAGCGGCCGCCCCCACTCCGTCTGCGCCGCGTAGTGGGCGTCGAAGTGCAGGTCCGCCGTGTTCTGCGTCAGCAGCGTGAACCAGGAGTTGTCGACCGGGAGGACGGTGCGGCCGAGCGGGTGCTCGTAGATGTCGCCGACCTCGAAGTCCTCGAAGTAGCGGCCCTTCCACCCGGGCTTGATCATCCTGCCAGCGTACGCTGCGAGGCATGTCCGACTTCGAGCAACTGGCCCAGGCGGTCGAACTCAACGGCCGCGACGTCGTCGACATCGGCTGCGGCGACGGTGCCTTCGTGCGCGCACTGGCCGCGGCGGGAGCGAACGTGATCGGCGTCGAAGTGTCCGAGGCGGCCGTCGAGCGGGCGCGCGCGAAGGACCCGGAGAACCGCTACCTGCTGGGTGGAGCGGAGGCGATCCCGCTGCCCGACGCGTCGGTCGACCTCGCCGTGATGATGCGCAGCCTCCACCACGTGCCCGACCCGAACGCGGCCTTCCCCGAACTCCGGCGCGTCGTGCGCGAGTACGTCTACATCTCCGAGCCGCTCCCGACCGGCGACTTCTTCGAGCTGATGCGCCCCGTCGACGACGAGACCGAGGTGCGCGCCAACGCGCAGCAGGCGATCGCGGACGCCACCGGCTTCGAGCGCGTGAAGACGTTCGAGTACGACGTGACGATCCCGATCGCCTCCTTCGAGGCCTTCCGCGACCGCGTGCTCGCGGCCGACCCCGGGCGAGCTTCCCGCTTCGCGGAGCTCGAGGCCGGCCTGCGCGCCCGCTTCACGCCCGGCGACTTCACGGTGCCGATGCGTGCTGACCTACTGCGGAGCGCCGGCCGCTAGACCGGCGCTCCGCCGCTGCGATCTACGGCGTGGTCGCCGAGAGCGTGAACGTCAGCGTCTCGCTGTAGGTGCCTCTCAGCAGCGAGTCCGTGGCATGCGGCATCACCGCGATGCCGTTGACCAGATGGCCGGTGGCCGTCTCGCTCGGAGCCCGCACCGTCAGCGCGGCTGCCGTGGCTGTCGAGGTGACCACCCCGGCCATCGACGCCACGTAGTCGCGATCGACGCCCGGCGTGAACGTGCCGAGGCTCGGAGGCGCCCCGAAGGTGAGCGCCAGCACGCTCGGGACCGTGCCGCCGACGGACACCGGGACGTCGGTCCCGTCGGCCGGCGGTGCGACACCGCAGGCCGCCGACGGGAGCACGCCCGCCGCGATCTCGATGCCGGCACCGATGTGCGACAGCACGCCCGCGTACGTCGACTCGTCCATCTTCAGCAGGACGTGCACGCCCGTGGTGCTGCGCGGGCTGTAGTCGTCGCCCGGTGGAATCGACCTGCCAGTTCTTCTGCGCCCCGAGCGTCTTGACCGCGGCGGTGCCGGCCTCGATCCAGTCGTGACGGAACCCGGCCGTCTTGGTGTGAAGTAGTCAAACGACGCGGTCTGCCCCCTCTCCCCCAACATCGTCCCTCCTCCATTTTGACCGTTTGACCGGCCGCGCAACTATTGCTCTGAGCGATTAGGAAGTCGAGCAATCACCCGATGTTTTTGCACACAGAACCGTTTCGGTGGGTCATCCGGCCCTATAGAGTGCGCGCAGATCGGGAGGAGAGAATGTGAGTGTCACCCAAGAGGCCATCAACAAGATCAAGGACATGATCATCAGCGGCGACCTTCGGCCTGGGGCGCGGCTCCCGAAGGAGGCCGTCCTCGCCGAGCAGCTGGGCCTCTCGCGCAACTCCTTGCGCGAGGCCGTTAGGGCTCTAACGCTGATCCGCATCCTCGAGACGCGACAGGGTGACGGCACCTACGTCACGAGCCTGCAGCCGGACGTGCTGCTCGCGACCATGACCTTCGTCGCCGACTTCCATCAGGATGCGTCGCTGCTGCACGTCTTCCAGGTCCGGCGGATCCTCGAGGCGGCGGCAACCGCTCTGGCGGCACAACTCATTTCGGACGATGAGCTCGAGACCTTGGGTCAATTCGTCGAGACCATGGAGGACTGCGAAACGGTCGAGGCGTTCGTCGAGGCCGATTTGGCGTTCCACCACACAATCGCCGTGGCCTCGCGGAACCCGGTGCTCGCATCGCTTTTGGAGAGCTTCGCGACCCGCACCTCGCGCGCGCGTCTGCGCCGCGGGATCGCGCAGGCCGACGCGATCCAGCAGACCAAGGACCACCATCGCGCGATCTACGACGCGCTGCGCAACCACCGCCCCGACCTCGCCGGCGGCCTCGCGATCGCCCACGTCGCAAGCGTCGAGGCGTGGTTCGAGAGCGCACTTGCTGAATCGGCGGATCAGATCGTGGCGTAACGTCCGCGCGATGGACGAGCTCAGGGCACTGCGGGACCGGCTGCTCGAGCACCGCGAGGACTGGGACGGCGGCGAGCGCGTCGTTCGCCTGGCCGGTGCTCGACGAGTTCAACTGGGCGCTCGACTGGTTCGACCCGTTCGCGCGCGGCAACGACGCGACCGGGCTGCTGGTCGTCGAGGACGACGGCAGCGAGGTGCGGCTCTCGTTCGACGAGCTCGTCGCGACGCTCGGACCAGCTCGCCAACTGGCTGCGCGAGCAGGGCGTCGCGCGCGGCGATCGGATCGTGCTGATGCTCGGCAACCAGGTCGAGCTGTGGGAGACGATGCTCGCGGCGATGAAGCTCGGCGCCGTGGTCATCCCGGCGACGACGCTGCTGCGCCGAGACGACCTGCGCGACCGGATCGACCGCGGCAGCGCGCGAAGCACGTGTCGTGCGCGGCGCCGACGCCGGCAAGTTCGACGGCGTGCCCGGGCGACTACACGCGGATCGCGGTCGGCGGCGCGGTCGACGGGCTGGCTCGACTACGCGCGCGCCGCCGCGGCGTCGGAGACCTTCGCGCCCGACGGCGTCGACCCGCGCCTCCGACACGCTGCTGCTCTACTTCACCTCCGGCACGACCGCGCGCCCGAAGCTCGTCGAGCACACCCACGCCTCCTATCCGGTCGGGCACCTCTCGACGATGTACTGGCTCGGGCTGAAGCCGGGCGACGTGCACCTCAACATCTCCTCGCCGGGCTGGGCCAAGCACGCCTGGTGGAACTTCTTCGCGCCGTGGATCGCCGAGGCGACCGTCGCGATCTTCAACTACGAGCGCTTCGACGCCGCCGCCGCTGCTGGACGTCATCGCGACCCGCGGCGTCACGACCTTCTGCGCGCCGCCGACCGTCTGGCGGATGCTGATCCAGGCCGACCTCGCCTCGGTGCAGACCGGCCTGCGCGAGGTCGTCGGCGCCGGCGAGCCGCTGAACCCCGAGGTGATCGAGCAGGTCGAGAAGGCGTGGGGGCTGACGCTCCGCGACGGCTACGGCCAGACCGAGACGACCGCGTCAGATCGGCAACCCGCCCGGGCAGCCGGTCGAAGCCCGGCTCGATGGGCCGGCCGCTGCCGGGCTACTCCGTCGTGCTCGTCGATCCGCTGACCGGCGAGCCCGCGGAGGAGGGCGAGATCTGCCTGCCGCTCGACGACCGCCCGCTCGGCCTGATGGTCGGCTACCGCGACGACGCCGAGCGCAACGCCGAGGCGATGAGCGGCGGCTACTACCACACCGGCGACGTCGCCTCGCGCGACGCCGACGGCTACATCACCTACGTCGGCCGCACCGACGACGTCTTCAAGGCGTCCGACTACCGCATCTCGCCCGTTCGAGCTCGAGAGCGTGCTGATCGAGCACGAGGCGGTCGCCGAGGCCGCGGTCGTCCCGTCGCCGGACCCGCTGCGGCTCGCGGTGCCGAAGGCCTACGTCGTCGCTGGCCGCCGGCTACGAGCCGACGCGCGAGACCGCGCTGTCGATCCTGCGCTACGCCCGCGAGCACCTCGCGCCCTACAAGCGGATCCGCCGGATCGAGTTCGACGAGCTGCCGAAGACCATCTCGGGCAAGATCCGCCGCGTCGAGCTGCGGGCCCGGGAGGAGGGCACCGCAACGGGCGGTTGGACGGAATCGGACTTCCCTGAGCTGCGGGCGTAGTTGGCAGCGGGCGCTGTTCCAGCGAAACTAGCGTCCGCCGTAGTAATGCCCAAGGAGTGAGGGATGAACATGCCGGGCCGTCCACTGGCCGCTGGAACGCGGCGTCGGGTCTTCTTTGCAGCGATGCTCGCGGTCGTCGCCGCATGCTGCGCGACCTCCTCAGCGGCGAGCGCAGCCACGCTCACGGTGACCCCCAGCATTCTCGGCGGCGGGAGGATCGATGGTCAGAAGGTCGACCTTGGCGGCGCGCCGACCGCATTCTCGTGCGTCACGCTCGTGCCGCCGGGCAGTGACCCGAACAACACCACCTCGACTCCGTGCGCGCAGCAGACGGCGACCGGCAGCTCGACGCAGTTCGGGCGCGTCAGCGTGACCGCGACGCCCTTGGCGGGATGGCAGTTCACCGGCTGGGGCGGAACCTGCCCGCTGCCGAGCGGAAACACGTGCCAGGGACTCGTCAGCGACAGCAACCTTGCGTGGAGCGCGCAGGCCAAGTTCGTCGAGATCGTTCCGGTGACGATCGACAACGCACCGCCGGCGTTCACCAACAACGCGAAGCCGCCGATCACGTTCTCCAGCACGGTCGCGGGCACGGTGTTCCGCTGCAGCGTCGATGGCGGCGCGGCGGTCGACTGCACGTCGCCGTTCACCCCGCCGACGCTGGCGAACGGCTTGCACAGCATCGTCGTGAGCGGCATCCACAACGGCGATCCCAGCCTCACCCCCAAGTCGACCTCGTTCACCGTCGACACCGTCGCGCCGACCGCGACGCTCGACCCCGCCTCAGGGCCTGGGCAGGGCGCGCTCCAGGTGTCCAACACCGAGACGTTCAAGTTCAGCTCGAGCGAGGCCGGGACGTTCCAGTGCCGGCTCGACACTGCCGCGTTCGCCACCTGCGCGACCCCGGCGACGGTCAGCCGGCTGACCGCCGGCGGGCACACCTTCGACGTCCGCGCGGTCGATCAGGCCGGCAACATCAGCGCCATCGTCTCGCGCTCCTGGTCGGTCGCCGCGTCCGACGATGACGACGACGGGTTCAACGCCCGCGTCGACTGCGACGACCACGCTCCGGCGATCCATCCCGGCGCCGTGGACATCCCGGACAACGGGATCGACGAGAACTGCGACGGCGCGGACGCCCACACCCCGCCACCGACCGTGCAGCCGACGGTCAAGCCGACGCCGACCCCGATCGTCGTCACGCTCTCGTTCTTCGCGAACGCCACTGCCTCCAGCACGAAGTTCTCGCGGCTCCAGGTCAAGGGCGTGCCGAAGGGCGCGACCGTCACCGTCATCTGCACCGGCAAGGGCTGCCCGAAAGGCCTGACCAAGAAGGGCTTCGTCAAGGCCAACGCGCCGGCCACGGTCAGCCTGTCGGCGTTCATCAAGAAGGCGATCCCGAGGACGGCGACGATCACCGTCACCGTCTCCAAGCCCGGCTCGATCAGCGCGGTCAAGATCCTCAAGCTGCGCAAGAGCAAGTCGCCGCAGGTCACGACGCGCTGTCTCGCAGAAGGAGCCAAGAAACCGACGACCTGCTGAGCCCCGGGGAGGTGTTCTGAATCAGCCCACCAGTCGCGCTGGCCCTCGACGTCCTCGCGCGGGGCGTCGCCGAGGTTCGGGGCGCCGATGACGAGGATCTCGAGGCCATCGGCCCCGGCCTCGTAGCCGCGCCACGTGCCGGGCGGGACGCGTACGGCGTCCCATTCCTTGAGTTCGACGATCTCGTCGTCGAGCTTCATCCGCCCGCTCCCTCGCAGGACCACGTAGACCTCCTCCTGCGTGAAGTGCGTGTGGCCGTAGGGGAAGCGGTAGCCGGGCGGGACGCGCTGGTAGCTCAGGCCGGAGCGCTCGAGGCCGAGCGCCTGGGTCGCGAGGCGGAACTCGAGGTCGGGCGGGCCGTCGAAGTTGGAGCCGACGTCCGTCAGGTCGTCCTTGAGGTTCGTACGCGTGAACGGCATGGGCTATTCGGCCTCCTCGCCGGACAGGAATGCGGGATCGGCGATCGCGAAGATGCCGGCGACGATGAACACGAAGAGCAGGATCACGCCGAGCCAGATGATGTCGAGGACGACCATCAGCACGACGCCGAGGATCAGGCTGGCGATCGCGATGGCGGGCAGGCGGGTCATGTGTGGAAGCGCTGGTCGAGCGGTTCGTAGGACTGGTCGAGCTCGCCCTTGAGGACGAGGCGGTAGAGGAACCAGAGCGACGGGGCGAGGATCAGCATGCCGAGGCCGACGACGATCACCGTCGCCTGCAGGACGGCGTCGGCGGCTGCGGCCTCGTCGACGGTGAGGTCCGGCGGCAGCAGGTACGGGTCCTGCGCGAGCGCCCAGCCGACGACGATCGCGACGACCGCCAGCGCGGAGGTCGCGCGCGCCAGCCCGTAGCGCTCGGTCCAGACCAGCGCCAGCGTCGCCGCTCCGGCCACGGCGGAGACGATGACCATCGCCAGGCCGGCGCCGGAGGTGAGACCGTCGAACAGCGCCCGCGCGTCGGAGCGCAGGACGAGCAGGCCGCCGATCGAGACCGCGCCGCTCGCCGCCCCCGCGAGCAGCGCGCGCAGCCGGAACGCGCGCGCGAGCTCCGGCTGGCTCGGCACGGATCGAGTCGCCGGCGAGATAGACGGCGGCGAGGTACGCGCCCGTCAGCACGGCGATCACGCCGATCAGGAACGAGGTCGGGTTCACCCAGGAGCTGATCGGGTCGCCGGTCGCGTTGCCGAGCCCGACGCGCCCGGACGCGATCCCGCCGAGCACGGCGCCGAAGAAGAACGGGATCAGCACGGAGGCGGTCGCGAACAGCGCGCCCAGCAGCCGGGCCTCGCCGCATCGTCGCCGCCTGGCCGCGCAGCGCGAACGCGGTGCCGCGGAAGATGATCCCGATCGCGGCGAGGAAGAGCGGGATCTGCAGCGTCGTGAAGATCGACCCGAAGGCCTTCGGGAACGCGGTCCAGACGATCACCAGCACGAAGATCAGCCAGACGTGGTTGGCCTCCCAGACGGGCGCCATCGAGCGCTGGATCATGCCCCGCAGCGGACCGCCGCGGCGCGCGCCGCCCGCCGTCAGGTCCCAGAAGCCCGCGCCGAAGTCCGCGCTGCCGAGCACGGCGTAGGCGGCGATGCCGAGGACCACGAAGCCGGCGCAGATCTCAGGGAGCATGCGCCCGCCACCTCGGACTCCGGGCGGTTTGCGGGCGAGCCGGCGCAGCAGCCAGAAGACCGCGACGCCGAGCGCCAGATACACCGCGATCAGCACGACGTAGCCGACGCCGAGCCCGCCGGCGTCCGTCACCGCCTCCTCGGTGCGCATCACCCGGTAGACGATCCACGGCTGGCGGCCGACCTCGGTCGTGATCCAGCCCGCGATCAGCGCGACGAACGACAGCGGACCGGCGAGCATCACCGCGCGGAAGAACCACGGCGACGCCGGCAGCCGTCGCTTGCGATACCAGGTCCAGATGAAGACGACGCCGAGCAGCGCCAGCCCCGTGCCGATCCCGATCATCGTCTGGAACGCGAAGCGCACGACGTTCACCGGCGGGCGATCCGCGAGCGGCACGGACGTCGAGCCCGATGACCGTCGGCGTCCGGGTCGTGCTTGGCCAGCAGCGACAGCAGCTTCGGGATCTCGATGCCGAAGCGGACCTCGCCGCGCTGCTCGTCGTAGAAGCCGCCGATCGTGAACGGCGCGCCGGTCTGCGTCCGCTGCAGCCCCTCGAACGCCGCGAGCTTGACCGGCTGGCGCTTCGCCACCTCGCGCCCCGCCCAGTCGCCGACGATCACCTGCACCGGCGCGCACAGCGACGCGAAGGTCGAGCGCCACGACGAGCCCGGTGCGGTGGTAGAGGTCGCGCTTCCCGCGCAGCCAGGCCGAGGCGTAGACGCCGGCGACGATGAACCCGCAGACGAGGTAGCCCGCGAGGTACATGTGGATCAGCTCGTGCCACATGTTCGAGTTCAGCAGCGCCTCCCACGGGCGCGGGTTGACGACCTTGCCGTTCGACCAAGTCGAAGCCGGTCGGATCGTTCATCCAGCCGTTGACGGCGATCACGTTGAACGAGCCGGCGAACCCGCTGAGCACGACGGGGATGCCGGTCAGGAAGTGCGCGCGCTTGCGAGAGCCGATCCCAGCCGTAGACGTAGATCGCGATGAAGATCGCCTCGACGAAGAACGAGATCCCCTCCAGCGCGAAGCCGATGCCGAAGACCTCGCCGAACTGCGCCATGAACTCCGGCCACAGCAGCCCGAACTCGAAGGAGAGGATCGTGCCGGTGACGACGCCGACCGCGAACAGCGTCACCGCGACCTTCGACCAGCGCTTCGCCAGCGCCTTGTAGGTCGCGTCGCCGGTGCGCAGGTACAGCCCCTCGACGAACAGCATCATCGCCGGGAAGGCGATCCCGAAGCAGACGATCGGGATGTGCACCGTCAGAGACAGCGCCTGCATCTGGCGCGCTTCGCAACAGGTCGGCGGCGGCGACCACGGGCGGAGGGTACTGTGGCGGCCCTCTATGAAGATCGACCCGCATCGCCATCCACGGCTACGACCTGCGCTACGCGCACGGCGAATACGTGATGTCCGGCGGTCGGACGATCGGTTCGCTGCCGAGCACGGTCGTCAGCGTCGAGACCGACAGCGGCCTGGTCGGGTGGGGCGAGACGTGCCCGCTCGGCTCGACCTACCTGCCGGCGCACGCCGCCGGCGCGCGCGCCGCGCTCGCAGAGCTGGCCCCGGCGCTGCTCGGGGTCGATCCGTGCAACCTGGCCGCCGTCTGGGAGGCGATGGACGGCGCCCTGGCCGGCCACGCGTACGCGAAGTCGGCGCTCGACATCGCCTGCTGGGACCTCCTGGGCAAGGCGGCCGAGCTCCCCGTCAGCACGCTGCTCGGCGGCATGACCAGCACCGACTTCCCGCTCTACGTCGCGATCCCGCTCGGCCCGGTCGACGAGATGGTCGCGCACGTGCGGGCGCGCAAGGCCGAGGGCACGACCCGCTTCCAGCTCAAGCTCGGCGCCGACCCGCGCGAGGACGCGCGCGCGGGTCAGGGCCGTCCTCGAGGCCACCGACGACGGCGACGTGATCATCGCCGACGCCAACGGCGGCTGGCGCCTGCAGGACGCGACGATCGCCGCGCGCGCGCTCGAGGGCCTCGACCGCGTGCTCTTCGAGCAGCCCTGCCCGACGCTCGAGGAGTGCCTGATCGTGCGCGAGCGCACGACGCTCCCGATGGTCCTCGACGAGGTCATCGTCGACGTCCAGACGCTGATCCGGGCCCAGGGCGCGATGCGAGGCGATCAACCTCAAGATCGGGCGCGTCGGCGGCCTCACCAAGGCGAAGCTGATCCGCGACCTCGGCCAGCAGCTCGGGCTGCGCTTCACGATCGAGGACAGCTGGGGCGGCGACCTCACGACCGCCGCCGTCGCCCACCTCGCGGCGACCACCAAGCCCGAGCAGCTGCTGATGGCGAGCTTCATGAACGACTGGACGCTCGACCACATCGCCGGCTACCAGCCGCGCTCCCAGCGCGGCCGCGGGCCAGGCTCCCACCGGTCCCGGCCTCGGCATCACCGTCGACCCGCAGGCGCTGAGCACGCTGACGACAGTCGGATGACGCATGCAGGCAAGCGGGCGCACTCCATAGCCTCGCGGCTATGAGAACCCTTCGTCGCCTGGCGATCCTCGCAACCGCCTTCGCCGCGCTAGCCGTCGATGCCCGCGGCCGCCTCAGCCGCCAAGCCCACCGTCGTGCTCGTCCACGGCGCCTTCGCCGATGCCTCCGGCTGGTACGGCGTCCAGGAACAGCTCGAGAACAAGGGCTACAAGGTCGTCTCGCCCGCCAACCCGCTGCGCGGCGTGTCCGCGGACGCGGCGTACCTGAAGTCCTTCCTCGGCACCATCAAGGGCCCGATCGTGCTCGTCGGCCACTCCTACGGCGGCGTCGTGATCACCAACGCCGCGACCGGCAACGCGAACGTCAAGGCGCTCGTCTACATCGCCGCCTACGCCCCCGACCAGGGCGACACCGTCCTCAGCCTCTCCACGCTCGGCACCGACGATCTGCTCGGCCCGGCCGCGCTGGACATCACGCCGTTCCCGAACCCGGACGGCAGCGTGGGCCAGGAGGGCTCGATCAAGCTCGACGTGTTCCGCAAGATCTTCGCCGGCGACCTGTCCAAGAAGCTCGCCCGCAACATGGCGCTCGCGCAGCGGCCCGCCTCACTCGTCGCGCTCGGCGAGCCGAGCGGCGTCCCGGCCTGGAAGACGATCCCGAGCTACTACATGATCGCCGGCGCGGACAAGACGATCGGCACCGACGTCGAGGTCGCGATGGCCAAGCGCATCCACCCGAAGAAGACCGTCACGGTCAAGGGCGCCTCGCACGTCGTGATGATCTCCCAGCCCAAGAAGACCGCGGACTTCATCCTCACCGCCGCGAAGTAGGGAGACTGCGCGGATCGCACGCGCACTCACCAAACGGCGCGGCGCGACGGCGGCCGGAGTGGCCGCCGTCGCCGCCGCGCTGTGGCTCGTCTACGGGCTCGGCTTCGTCGGCTACGACAGCGTCTACGCGCTGATCTGGGGACGCCAGCTGAGCCATGGGCAGCTGCCGGACTTCTACGAGGTCGCCGGGAGCCCGACACCGCACCCGCTGCTGAACGTCGTGACCCTGGCGCTCGCGCCGCTGGGCGATCGCGCCCTGCCCGCGCTGGCCGCGCTGTCGACGGTGGCGTTCGCGGCGCTGGGCTGGGGCGGGTTCCGGCTCGGTCGCGAGCTGTTCTCGGTGCCGGCCGGGATCGCGTTCGCCGTGATCCTGCTGACCCGCGACCTGCTCCTCGGCGGCGTCTTTCAGGCACTGGAGGAGATCCCGTTCCTCGCGCTCGTGGTCTGGAGCATCGTGCTCGAGGCCGAGCGGCGCCGGCGCGGCGCGCCGGTGCTGGTGCTGCTCGGACTGGCCGGCCTGCTGCGGCCGGAAGCGTGGCTGCTCTCGGCGGCGTACGTCGTCTACCTGCTGCCGCCGCTCGCCTCCGGGCAGCGCCTGCGGATGGTCGCGCTCGCCGCCGCCGCGCCGGTGCTGTGGGTGCTCTCGGACCTCGCGATCACGGGTGACCCGCTGCACTCGCTGCACCACACGCAGGAGGGCGCCATCCGTCTGGAGCGCCCGCGCGACCTGGGCGTCGCCGTCGAGTCCGGTCCGCGCTACCTGCGCTACATCCTCCACACGCCGGTCGTCTGGGGCGGCCTCGCCGGCTGCGTCGCCGGGCTCTGGCTGCTGTTCGCGCGCTCGATCCTCCCGGCCGCGGTCCTCGCCGTCGGCATGCTGGGCTTCCTCGCCCTCGGGGTCGCCGACGTGCCGCTGCTGATTCGCTACTACTACGTCCCGGCCAGCATGCTCGCGCTCTTCTGCGCCGTCGCGGGCTTCGGCTGGCTGCACTTCGAGCGCGGGACGCTGGTCCGGCGCGTGTGGATCGCGGGTGCGCTCGTGCTCGCCGCGGCGGCCGTGTGGTCGCTCCCCCGCGAGCGCGAACGCCTCGAGGCCGTGCGCTCGGCCACCGTCACCCGGCGGGGTCTGGAGGCGTCGCTGCGCGAGCTCGTGGAGAGCCCGAAAGGCCGCGCGGCGCTGCACGCGTGCCCGCACCTCTATCTCCCCGACGGCCGCATCGCGGCGCTCGTCGCGTACTGGCTCGACGACGCGCCGGTGGCGCCGATCGGCCCGACCGCGCCGCCGCCCGGCGGCGTATTCCTCGGCGCGCCACCTGGTGACCTCCGCCCCTACGTGAGCGAGCCGCGCCTCATCACCGGCCCACGACCGGTGCTGCCGGACGCGTACAAGCCCGTCGTCCTCACGGACGACTGGGCGATCTACAAGGGCTGCTAGCCCTCCTCGTCGCGCGGCGGGCGCCACGGGACGCCCGCGTTCAGCGCGCGCACGGCGGCGCGGCGCTGCTCCGGTGTCGTGCGGTCGAGCATCAGCACGCCGTTGAGGTGGTCGAGTTCGTGCTGGAGCACGCGGGCGTGGCCCCCGGACGCCTCGATCCGCTGCGGCCGGCCCTCGGCGTCCTGTGCCTCGAGCACGACCGCGAACGGCCGCTCGACCTCGACGTTGACACCGGCCTTGCCGAGCGAGAGGCAGCCCTCGAGCATCGTCTCGCGCTCCTCGCTCTCGGACACCACCTCCGGGTTGACGACGACGCGCACCGGGGCATCGTCCTCGTCGTCGGGCAGCCGGTAGACGAAGACGCGGCGCAGCGAGCCGACCTGCGTGGCGGCCAGGCCGGCGCCGTCGGCGTCGTTCATCAGCTGCGCGAGCTCGGAGACCTGCTGCGCGAAAGCGCGATCGAACTCCTCCACCGGCCGCGCCGTCTCGCGCAGCACCGGGTCGCCCCACTGGCGGATGTGCGCGAAGGCACGCTCACGATCTTCACCAGGCACGGCGCGGCAGGATACTCAGGCGGTGGCCCCGCACTGAAGGGCGTCGACCATCCCGGCCAGGGCTTCCGTGGCCAGGAGGAGCTCCGCGACCTGCTCGTCGTTCATCGCCGCCATCTCCGTACGCAGCAGCGTTCGGTACTGCTCGCGGAAGCACTCGAGCGCCTCGCGGCCTTCCGCGGTGATCGAGACGACCACGACGCGGCCGTCGCAGTCGTCGCGACAGCGCTCGACCCAGCCGCGCTCCTCGAGCCGCTTGACCATGATCGTGACCGTCGGCTGCGCGAGGCCCTCGAGGTCGGCGAGCGTGGTGATGCGCTGCGGCGCCGCGCTGAGCGTGCTCAGCACGCTGCCCTCGCTGCGCGTCAGCGTCCAGCACGCGCGCTTGGCCACGAGCCGCTGCAGCAGCGATGCCTGCGGCAACAACGTGGACGCCACGTGCTCGATCGCCTCGTCGCGTGGCATGGCCAGCAGACGACTCATATTGCTGAACTATATTGTTTAAACATGCAGTTGCCTACGACCCTCTCATATCGACGCGGGGTGGCGGCGACCGTCCGAGACATTCTCGGCGAGCTTGCCGGCGGCCGCTTCGCTGCTCTGCCCGTCACGCTCCGCTTCTGGGATGGCAGCATCCTCTCTTCGCCCCGCAAGGACGCGCCCGTCATCGAGGTTCGTGACCCGAGCGCGGTCGCGCACCTCCTGCACACGCCGAACCAGGTCGGGCTCTCGCGCGCCTGGGTGACCGGCGCGCTGGCCGTCGACGACGACGCCGATCTCGAGGCCGTGCTGCGGCTGCGCGGCGAGTTCGGCGTGCTCCACCTGAGTACGCGTGAGCGCGCGCGGCTCGTCCTCGCCGCGGTGCGGATCGCCGGGCCGCGCGTGCTGCTGCGGCCGCCGACCCCGGCGATCGAGGCGCAGCGCCCCGGCCGCCTGCACTCGCTCGGGCGCGACCGGGCCGCGATCCGCCATCACTACGACGTCTCCAACCGCTTCTACGAGCTGCTGCTCGGCCCGAGCCTCGTCTATTCCTGCGCCTACTTCGACGACCCCGAGGAGTCGCTCGAAGCCGCCCAGGAGCGCAAGCTCGAGCTGATCTGCCGCAAGCTGCGGCTCGCCGAGGGCGAGCGCCTGCTCGACATCGGCTGCGGCTGGGGCTCGCTGCTGCTGCACGCCGCCGAGCACCACGGCGTGCACGGCGTCGGCGTCACGCTCTCGGAGGCCCAGGCCCAGCTCGCACGCGAGCGGATCGAGGCCGCAGGCCTCTCCGACCGGATCGAGATCCGCGTCAGCGACTACCGCGAGATCACCGACGGCCCGTTCGACAAGATCGCCAGCGTCGGCATGTACGAGCACGTCGGGCGCGAGCAGCTCGGTGGCTACGCACGCACCGTGCACTCGCTGCTGCGTCCCGGCGGGCTGTTCCTCAACCACGGCATCGCGCGCCTGCACTCCGAGCCGCCGCCGCCCGACACCTTCCTGACCCGCTACGTCTTCCCGGACGGCGAGCTCCACCCGGTGACCGACGTCATGACGTCGATGCAGGAGGCCCGGCCTCGAGGTCCGCGACGTCGAGTCGCTGCGCGAGCACTACCCGCTCACGCTGCGCCACTGGCTGGCCAACCTCGAGGCCAATCGCGCGGCGGCCCTCGACGAGATCGGCGAGCAGCGCGAGCGCGTCTGGCGGCTGTACATGCTCGCCTCGGCGTTGGGCTTCGAGGACGCCGACATCACCGTCTACCAGGTCCTGAGCACACGCCCGGACGCCCGGCACGACCTGCCGCTGACGCGCAGGCACGTCGTCGAGCAGGTGGTCAGCTAGCCGCGCGCCCAGGAGGGTGCGGCGCGCGTCAGCGTCTCGACGACCGCCGCGGTGCGGTGGTCGAGCGTCCCGTGGCGCGTCGCGACGGAGATCGTGTTCGCGGGCGGGCGCGACGGGTGGTGGAGCTCGACGAGGCGGCCCTGCGCGAGTGCCTCCGCCACGACGTAGCGAGGCAGCACGCTGATCCCGGCGCCCGCAGCGACCGCCTCGCGCACGCCGCGCAGGTCGGGGAGCGTGATGCAGGGCGAGATCGCCGGCGTCGACTTGAAGACCTCGTCGAAGTAGCGACGGATCAGCGGCAGCTCACCGTCGAACGCCACCCAGCGAGCGTCCCCGAGGACGGCGGTGCCGCGCTCGTCGATCGTCTCCGGGCTGACGATCGCCGTCCAGGCGGGGGCGCCGACGAGCACGAACTCCTCGTCGAACAGCGGTTCCGCGATCCCCGTCCGCACCTCGACGTTGAGGCCCTGCTCGACCAGCCCGGAGAGTGCCGGCCCAACACCACGTGCTGAACGGGCTCCTGTAGGGACCTCCAACGGCGGGCGAATCTCGGCTCAAGGGGCGCCGGGGGCAGGGGTACGGTGCGGCCATGGGCTCACTCGACGGCCGCATCGCACTCGTGACCGGCGGCGGGCGCAGGAAGGGCATCGGGCGCGGCATCGCACTCGAGCTCGCGCGCGCCGGCGCCGATGTGGTCGTCCACGCGCGCGAGTGGGAGCCGGACCCGTGGCCGCTGGAGGAGATCACCGCGCTCGGGCGCCGGACCCTCGTCGTCGAAGGCGATCTGACCGAGCGTGATGTCGCGCCGCGGATCGCCGCGGAGATCGCCGACGGGCTCGGGACGGTCGACGTGCTCGTCAACAACGCCGGGATCGCGGGCGGCGCCGGCAAGCACCTGCTCGCGGACTACGACGATGAGCAGTGGTACCGCACGGTCGAGGTCAACCTCAACGCGGTCTACCTGGTCACCAAGGCGTTCCTCCCCCCGATGGTGGCCGCCGGCGGCGGCTCGATCGTGAACATCTCCTCGATCGCCGGCCGCTCCGGTCAGCCTCGGATGGGCGCCTACGCTCGAGTACGCGCCGACCGTGCGCGTGAACTGCATCTGTCCCGGAACGGTCGACACCGAGGAGATGGACAAGACGTTCGCGCGCCGTGACGAACTGGCCGGGACGCCGTGGGGCGCCGCCAAGGAGAAGCGGATCGCGCTGCTGCCGCTCAAGCGGCAGGACGGCCGGAGGACATCGGCCGCGCCGCCGTGTTCCTCGCCTCCGAGGACGCCGACTGGGTCACCGGTCAGACGATCAGCGTCGACGGCGGCCAGGTGACGGACTGCGGGAGTACCGGATCGACGTTCCCGACGCGGTCCTCGAGGACCTCCGGGAGCGGCTTGCTCGGACGCGCGCCCGCGATCGCTGGGACACCCCGGGGTCCGAGATCCGCCGCGTCGACGAGGACGAGATGCGCCGCATCGTCGAGCAGGCCCAGAGCATCACCATGCGCCTCTACGAGCTCAAGCCGATCACCTCGCGCAGCTACTACAAGCTCACCGACGCGGGTCTCGCGGGAGCGATGCTTCCGCGGATCCTGATCGCCGGCGAGGGCTTCGCCCCGACCCAGGATCAATAGCGGGCGCAGGACCAGGCGACTCGGCCGCGAACCCCACCGGCGGACCATCACACCGATCGGGAGAGCGCGACCATGAGCGCAGTCGAACCTACCCAGAGCCCGCGCCAGGAGGCCTCGGGCTGGGCCAGCGGAGCGGCCACGTTCGCCAGCGTGATGCTGATGTTGATCGGCACCTTCCAGGTGATCAACGGCCTGACCGCCCTGTTCAACGACGAGTTCTTCGTCGTCGGCGATCAGTACACGTTCAAGCTCGACATCACGGTCTGGGGGTGGCTGCACCTCGTGCTCGGGCTCGGCCTGGCCTTCTGCGGAGCTGGACTGTGGCAGCGCGCCACGTGGGCCGGGCGAGCCGCGATCGTGCTGTGCGCCCTGTGCGCGATCGCCAATTTCTTCTTCCTGCCGTACTACCCGATCTGGGCGGTCGTGGTGATCGCGCTGAGCGTCTGGGTGATCTGGGCGCTCACCCGCCCCGGCGTCACCGGCACCTGATCGCGGGGCTCGCCGGCAGACCTACCCGGTGACCCCGCCCGGCCGCCTCGTGATGTCCGGCAGGATGCGCACGCACGCGCGGACACGCCGTGCGCTCAGGCCGCTTGTGGTGCGCACGGCGACGTTGCAGACCCGTCGCGGGTGCGTGGTGGCATCGGCACGCGCGGAGACGACGAACGTGCGCGTCTGCCGCACGCGAACGGTCCCGGCGGTGAAGCAGGCACTGCGACCGACGATCCGCGCGCCGCGCGCCGTGACATAGGTGAGCCCTGAAGGCAGCCGGTCGCACACGCGCACGCCGCGGGCGGTGACGGTGCCCGTGTTTCGCACCCGCAGCGTGAACCGCAGCGTGCTTCCGGCCCGCATCCGCGAGTGCGCGGCGCGCTTGGTCACCGAGATCGCTGGCCGGCTGGCGCTCGAGGGCGGCTGGGGCGGTTCCGGGGTCGGCTGGGGTTGCGGGAATACGGGCGTCGGGCCGAAGTAGTGCGACGGATCGCTGTCGCTGACGGGGTCCTCGAGCGCGTCGAGGCCCGAGACCGTGGCGATGTTCGTGTACTGCCCGGCCGTGGCGACGCCCGCCGCGGAGTAGGTCCACGTCTCGCTCGGGTCGAGTTGCTCGTCGTCGTCGGTGTCGCCGGAGACCAGGACCGGCACGACGCCGGCGTCGTCGGCCAACGCGACGCCCAGGATCGGGATGTTGCCCGTGTTGCGGACCACGTACGTCCAGGTCACGGCCCCGCCCGGGTTGATCTCAGGCCCCGGCGGATCGTCGGCGTCCTCGCCGTTGGTGTACTTCGTCACTTCGATCCCGGACACGACGCCGTAGTAATGCGAGGGATCGCTGTCGCGCAGCTCGGTGCCGACGGGGTCTGTGCCCACCACCGTGCCGATGTTCGTGTACTGGCCGACGATCGCGGTGCCCGTCGCGGTGCACTCCATCTGCGACTTCGCGGCCAGCGTCGCGGCGGGACACGAGACGTTGACCCCGCGATCGTCGGTGACGGCGATCGCCCGCAACGGCGCATTGCCCGTGTTGTAGACGATGTACGTCCAGGTGACGGGCTCACCGGGGCGGATGGCGGGCCCGGGGGCCGCGTCGGCGTCGTCGCCGTTGGTGCTCTTCTCCAGGTGGATCCCCGGCGCGACGCCGAAGTGGTTCGACGGGTCGGAGTCCTGCACGAGCTCGTTCACCGCGGTCAATCCGGTCACCGTTGCGTCGTTGGTGTACTGGCCGGGCTGTGCGGTCCCGGTCCCGGTGCAGGTCATGGAGGCGCCCGCGGCGAGTGTGGCGCCCGGGCAGGTCACCGCGACGCCGCGAAGGTCGCGTACGACGATGTTTGTGAGCGCGCCATTGCCGCGGTTCGTGACCCGATAGGTCCACGTGACCGGCGCGCCCACGGCGATGAACGGTCCCGGCGCCGTGTCGGCGTCCTCGCCGTTGGTGAACTTCTTGAGCTCGACCCCGCCCTCGACGCCGAAGTAGTTCGCGGCGTCGCTGTCGGTGACAACCCGTCCCGACGGGCTCGTGCCCAGCACCGCGCCGACGTTCGTGTACTGCCCCGGCGTCGCCGGAGCGCTCGCGTGGCAGGTCAGCGAACGGCCGGGCGCAATGAGGCCCAGCCGCGGACACGCGGGGGTCCCGAGGAGGTTGTCGACCACACCCCACGCGAGGTCGACGGTGCCGGTGTTGGTCACGTTGTACGTCCAACCGACCGTATCGCCGACGCGTACGAGCGGGCCGGTCGGGAGGTCGGCGTCGACGCCGTTGACCAGCTTCTCGATGTCGACCGCCGGGCGCTCGCCGAAGTAGTGCGACGCGTCGGAGTCCCGCACGGTGACGCCGTTGGCGATCCCGGTCGCGGTCGCGGTGTTCTCGTATTGCCCGCCGGCCGCGGTCCCGGCACCGGTGCACGTCATCGACGGGGCGCCCGCCGCGAGCGTGGTCGCCGGGCAGGAGACGGCGACGCCCTTGTCATCGGTCACGGCGACGTTGGTCAGCGCGAGGTTGCCCGTGTTGCGCACCACGTAGGTCCATGCCACGGCATTGCCGACGGGGATGAACGGCCCCGGCGGGTTGTCGGCGTCGAAGCCGTTGGTGGCCTTCTCGATGTCGATCCCGGGTGCCGAACCCGAGTAGTGCGAGGGGTCGCTGGCGCTCACTCGCTTGTCGAACGGATCGACCGCGGTCACCGAGCCGACGTTCGCGTACTGGCCCGCGGTCGCCACGCCGCTCGCCGTGCAGATCATCTGCGCCTGCGGGGCGAGCGAGGACCGCGGGCACGTCACCGTGACGCCACGGTCGTCGCTGACGACGATGCTCGAGAGCGTGTCGTTGCCGGTGTTGGTCAGCCGATACGTCCAGTCGACCGGGTCGCCGACCGGGACGGCCGGTCCGGGAGGCGCATCGGCGTCGCTTCCGTTGGTCGCCTTCTGGATGTCGATCGCCGGCGCGGGCGGCAGGCGGTTGACCATCGTGCAGGTGGCGATCGACTCGTGGGTGACGGTCGTGGTGAACCCGTTCAGCGTCTTTGTGATGTCGAGCGGCCGGTCGCCTGGGGCGTCCGGCGTGCGGACCACACACGATGTCGCCGAGGGATCGTTGACGAACCCCGGCGCGACATTCGCGGGGTTCTCCTCGGTGATCGACACGTTGGAGTTCGTCGGTGCCGCGGTCGTCCACTGGAACGTGGCGAACCCGTTCGCGTCCGTCGTCTGCGTCGCGATCGCGCCGGCGCCGTTCGCGGGCTTCACCCACCTCGCGGGCACGGGACTGGCGGTCGCGGTCATGTCCCAGTCGGCCGCCGGAATGAGGTCGTCCGTGCCCGGGTCGGGCGTCACGTCGATGTACTTGCGAACCGTGACCGACGGTGCGCACAACTGGAATGCGGCCTCGCGCAGCGCCTCCTCGAGCTCCGAGAAGTCCCGCACGGCGTACACGTCATCGCTCGAGATGTCGAACGTGCCGGCGCCGGAGAACACATCGGGGCCTGACACGTCGATGATCCGGTTCAACGAGGCCTGGTTGTCGAGCGCGGCGCCGACCGCGACGGCGAGGATGTGCGACCCCTGGCCCTTGATGGCGTTGGCGTTCGGGACCGCGGCGTCCTTGGCCTGGTTGCTGTCGTTCATTGACTGGACCTGGGTGGCACTCAGCGGGACCTTGTTCTCATAGTCGTTGTCGCTGACGCTGTTTCTGATGATCTCGTTCGGGTCGCCGTCGGTGATGAACACGGTCAGGTGCGGCACCTCCGCGCTCGGGCGGTCCAGGAAGGCGGGGTAGCGACCCATCCGCAGGCCGTCCTCCCAGTTGGTGGACCCGTCCGGCCGATACCCGTTGGCGATATAGGGATCGAAGATGCTGGCGCGCGTCGCGTTGGTCACGACCGTGTAACTGTCGCGCGACGTCCCGCTCAGCGGGAGATTGGCGACCGTCGAGAACTCCGACACCCCGATCCGCGACCCGGTGTTGTTCAGCGCCGACGTGAACGCGTTGAACGCCCGCCGGACGTCGCCGGCGTAGTTCTTCACCGAGCCCGACTCGTCGAGGATGAGGTGGATGTCCAGACCGCACGCGGCGACGAGATCCGGATTGCCCTCGGGCCTACGGTCCTCGGGCGGCGAAGCCGCCGCCCGACCCGTCGAAACCGCGAGAACGACCAACACGACCACGATCACGGCGCGCTTCATCGCGCCAGCATCCGGGAAACCGGAGCGGGCACGCATCACCCCCTAGGGGTGAATCAGCCAGAAAATGAGAGTGGGCCGCCGGCACGCTTGCGGGTTTGGGCGCGACGTGCCGATCACTGGGGAGATCATGAAGGCGAGTTCTGCGATACGGGTCGTGCACGGGTTGGAGGCGATCATCGACGCCGCGGCCGGGGTGCTGGGGCAGAAGTCGTTGACCGCGACCCTGGACGGGATGGTCCGGGAGCTTCAGCCGATCGTCCCGTTCACCAGCCTCGCGGTCTACGAGGCCGACTACACGGCGCGCGAGATGGTGCCGGTCTACGCCGTCGGTCTCTGGGTCGAGGCGACGCTGTCCAATCGGCCGGGGTTCGACTCCAGCTTGGCCGGCCAGGTGGTGCAGTCCGGCCAAGCGCTGCACCTTGACCCCTGGGACACGCGCCTGAAGCAATACACGATTCCCGGGACCCCGGACGACGAGCACGAGGCGATCGTCATCGCACCGCTGATCAGCGACGATGTCGTGATCGGGACGCTCACGGTGTGGCGCGAGGATCCGGGCAGCGAAGTGACGTTCTCAGACGAGGAAGCTCAGTTGATCCGCCGCTTCGCGACGTTGGCCGCGCTGGCCTACGCGAACGCCCGCCAGCGCGAGCAGTTGCTCGAACAGGCCCGCACCGACATGCTGACCGGCCTGCCCAATCGCCGCGTCTTTCACGAGCGCCTCGACGCTGAACTCGTCCGCGCGCGCCGGGAGCGACGGCCCGTTTCGCTGGTGCTCTTCGACGTCGACGACTTCAAGGCCGTCAACGACCGCTACGGGCACCCCGCCGGCGACGACGTGCTCCGCGGCTTCGCGCAGGTGATCTCCGGCCAAGCCCGCCGCTCGGACACCGTCTGCCGCGTCGGCGGCGAGGAGTTCGCCGCCATCCTCGGCGGCGCCGGCGAGGACGAGGCCGCCGAATACGCCCGGCGCGCCCTCGCCGTCACGCGCGACACGCAGCTCGGACCGCGACGGATCACCGCGTCGGCCGGCGTCGCCACCGCACACGACGGCGCCGACACCGCCGAGGACCTCTTCCGACGCGCCGACGAACATCTCCTCAACGCCAAGCGACAAGGCAAAGACCAACTCGCCGGAGCCCGCACCCCGAGCGAGCGCTGACACGGCTCAGTCTGAGTCAGTCGCCATAGAGCGAGCGCGCCCCGAGGATGTCGCCGCGGCCGAGCGTGCGCTGGCCGGTGTAGCCGAGGGTGCCCTGGAAGTGCATGGTCAGTTTGGCGCTGTCGTCGAGGTCGCTAAGGCCGATGCTGTGCCCGAACTCGTGCGCGCCGATGCCCTGATAGTCGTACGTGCCGCTCGAGCCCTTGTTGGACCACTTCACGTCGGTACCGAAGCGGGTGTCGGTCTCGATATAGGCGTCCTGGCGCCGCCACACCCAGGTACAGGCGATCGAGGAGGACCCGCAGGGGCTCTTGGACAGGTCGGCTTTGTCGATCGTGCTGATGCCGTCGTTGACGCCGGCGTGCCGCGTGGTCGTGCCGTCGTAGTGCGTGGTGAAGTTGGTGATGTCCTTCATGTTGCAGTCGGTCACCGTGAGGTCCCACTGCTCATGGGCCTTCTTGAACGCGGTCAGGGTGGTGCTGTTGTCGCCGAAGGTCTTGGGGTTCCAGCGCCAGTTGTATTTGCTCTCGGGCCACGTGCCAGGACTCTGGGTGTGCGTCTTGTCATCGCAGGCCGACTGGGCCGCCGCGGTCGCGAAGACGTTGGCCGCGGGCTTGTAGTGGGGGTCGCGAGTGGCCTGCCCTGGTGTCCGCGGGAGCACGCTGGCCAGCAATTTGGCCAGGCCGCGGCGAAAGAGCTTGCGGTAGCGCGGGTCGCCGACCGGGTCGCCGTACGTCGGGGAGAGGATCAGCTTGGGTCGCACCGTCACCGCGGGGAGCAGCTGGATCTTGCCGCCGGTGTCGACGATCGGCAGGACGGTCATGCTGATCGTCGTCTTCCCCTGGTTGTCGCAGCGCGTGATGCGGTAGCCGTCGCCGCTCAGCGGCTCGGTGACCTCGCTGCCGTTCGACAGGTTTCGGCGGATCGTCAAAGGCACCACGAGGCCGCGTGCCGGCACGCATGGCTTCGCGGCCCGGGCCGACGAGTCCGCGACGGGTCGTGCGTCCGCCCGCGGGCAGGCGATGCCGGCGAGCAGTGCGGCGGTGACGACGACAGGAACGAGGGGTCGGCGCATCTACCTACCGTAAACAATCTCAGTGGTTTGCGGGCGCCGGTGCAGCGCGCCCGCACGACGCTACGGCAGCGCTGTGAACGCTTCGTGGAGCATCAGCGCAGCTTCCAATTCGGAGCGACGCTCGAAGACCGGGCGCCCGAGCAGTCGCTCGGCCTGGCGGAGGCGGTACTTGACCGTCTTCTCGTGGATGAAGAGGCGCTGAGCGGCGGCAACCTGGCTGCCGCCGCACTCGAGAGAGACGCGCAGCGTCTCGCGCAGGCGTTCGGCGACCTCGTCGTCGGCGGCCAGCGGGCCGAGTTCGACGCGCGCGAGCTCGCGGGCGCGGGCTTCGTCGGCGCAGAGGACCGCGAGCAGCGCGACGTCGCGGAGTCGGTTATGCCGGACGTGCCGCGCAGCGTCGCGATGCGCAGTGCGTCAGCAGCCTGACGACGGGTCTCGCGGAAGCCGTCGCGTCCGCACGCAGGCTCGCCGAGACCGATCGGCAGCGCGTGATCCAGCAGCGACCTCGCCGCGTCGAGCTCCGGGCATCCGGGCATGCGCGAGAAGGCGAGCCAGATCGTCGTCTGCTCGGGTCCGGACACGGACAGCGCGGCTGCGTTGGTCGCCAGCCGCAGCCGTCGTGACAACCGGTCCGCCTCGCCGGCGGGGAGGTCCGCGGGCAGGGCGACGGCGAGGTGCACCGCGTCGACCGGGTGGCCGAGCACGCGGAGCGCGTCTTCGGCGGTCGAGGGCGCCCCGGCGCACGAGTTCGCCGACCGGCATGTCGAGCCCGCGCCGGCGGCTCCGGCGCACCTCGGTCCAGACCACCGACAGATGCTCCGACACGCTGTCCGCGTAGGCCATGAGCTGGCCCGTGGACATCGACAACGCCGCATGCAGCAGCGCGCGATCCGCGACGCGCTCGGAGCAGAAGGCGGCCCACACGCGCCAGGCGTCGGCCAGCAGGAGACGGTGGCCGCGCAGGACGACGTCGAGGCCGTCGTCGCGCTCCGCCAGCCGGTCGAGCATCGCGGTCGAGTCGTGCTGCTCACTGAGCGCTGAGCCCGACCCCGAGGCCCGTTCTGCGCACTTCCTAACGGGCGCCTAAGGGTTATTAGCGATTCGCCAATTGCTTGTTAGCATGTTGTCAACAAGCCCGAAGCCCCGCGATCAACGTCTCGACTCGAGGTCTCTCTCAATGCGTAAGCGAATTCTTGGAACTGCAGCCGTGCTGTGCCTCGTCTGTGCCGGCACCGCCCAGGCGGACACCAACACCACGACGTTCGACTCTTTCAACACCGGCACCGTCAACGGTCAGGACGGGTGGAAGGTGGGCAGCAACTACGACCAGGAGGTCCTGAACGTGGCCGGCGGCAAGGCCCTTCGGATCTCGAACGCCGTCACGGCCCAGAGCTTCGGCGACATGCCGTACTCCAAGCCGGTCGCGCCCGCCGGCGAGAACGCCGCCAACGACGTCCTCGTCAACGAGTTCACGTTCAAGTCCGCCTCCCCGCAGGCTGTCCAGCCGGGGCTCGCGATGAGCATCAGCCCGACCAACGGCACCGGCGCGCGGATGAGCTACGTGCGCCTCGAGGATCGCTATGACGGCGTGCGGGTGTTCTTCGACGACTACCCGAACCAGACGTCCGCGGGGGACTACACCGACCGCTGGATCGCCACGCTCGACCGCGCCACCGCGCACACGATTCGCTTCGAGTCCAAGTTCGTCAAGGGCAACAACAACGACATCGTCCGCGTCTACGTCGACAACGACCTCAAGGCGTGCGGCACGTCCTGGGAGAACTACTACCGCTTCGGCGAGCAGAACGACCCGTCCCCGAGCGACAGGCTCATGTGGCGACTCGGCGGCACCGCGACCAACGCCATCAAGGGCGATGACAACAGCGGCTTCCTGTTCGACGATGTGAAGAGCGAGTCCTCGGCCGGCGGTGGCCCCGCGGCCTGCCCGCTGCCCGTCGGCCCGCAGGGTCCCGCCGGTGAGAAGGGCGAGACCGGCAACGCCGGCCACGACGGCACCACCTTCGCCAGCGTGCCCGCCGGCGTCGATCGCACGACGACGACCAACACGACGAGCACCCCGCAGACCACGCTCATCGGCGCCACGATTCGCACCATCCACGCCCCGAAGATCAAGGGCATGAAGCTCGTCAGCGTCCGCGCCAACCTGCGCAACAAGGTCCTGCCCGTCCGCGGCCACTCGGTCAAGGTCGATCTCCGCGGCCGCGCCGTCGGCAACTACAACGTGCAGGTCGTCGCCCGCTACCAGAAGGCCGGCAAGACCCGCACCGTCCGCAGCATCCGCACCCTGAGCATCGCCCGCAAGTAACACCCCCAACCTCGACGAAGTCGCATCCGAGCCGGCGCCCTGACAGGCGCCGGCTCAGTCGTCGGGGCTCACCACGTGGAACTCGATCCGGTAGACGAAGGTGTCCTCGTGGATCGGCCCCGCGTGCGCGGCGCGCTCGCGCAGGGTCTCGCGGTCGGGCTCGCCGGCCTGCCGGACGTCCGCGCCGGTGATCGCCGAGAACGGGACGAACTCGATCGCGTCGATCTCGATCAGACCGGGGCCGACCCGGTAGCGGCCGCCCACCTTGACCTGCGGCCGCTGCCACAGCCGGACCGACAGCGTGATCTCGCCGGCCAGGACGTCATCGCGCAACTCGCGACTGAACTGCACGCCCTGGACGCTACCTGGTGACCGAGCCACTCTTGCTGACGAAGCGCCAACACTCTCCTGACCAACCGCCAACAATGCCTAGACTCCCCTTATGACCTCGTCGAAGTACAGCCGCCTGGACCCCGCCCAGCGGCGAGACCAGATCCTCGACACGGCCAACGCGCTGTTCGCGGAGCGGGCCTATGACGAGGTCTCGGTCGAGGACATCGCCAGCGCGGCGGGCGTCACCCGCGGCCTCATCCACCACTACTTCGGTGGGCGCAAGGACGTCTACATCGGGCTGCTGGAGCGCATCGGGTCAAAGCGCGAGGACGAGCTCCGGCGACCGGAGGGTCGCAGCGCTCGCGCCCGCGTCGCCGACAGCGTCTCGCGCTGGCTGGACTGGACCGAGGCCAACCGCACGATCTGGTTGGCCACGATGTCGCACGGCGAGGCGATCGCCGACCCCGAGGTCCGGCGCGTCGTCGCGGACCTCGTCGACCGCGCCGTCGCACTGCTCGCGGCCTTTCACGCCGACATCGCCGAGGACTCGGCGCGGCTTCGCTACGCCCTCGAATGCTGGACCGGCCTCAACCGCTCCGCGACGCGGCACTGGCTGGAGGGCGAGGCCACCCGCGAGGCCACACAGGAGTTGCTCACCTCCACGCTCGAGCACGTCCTGCGCACGTTCGGCGCGCCGCCCAAGGGAACGTGAACCTGCCGGATGGCGCATAGCGACGCCGACCTGTTCGCGCGCGGCGTCGCCACGCTGCTCGCATCGTGGGAGGCGTACGCGAACGGCTGCGACGGCGCGGAGCTCAGGCGCCTGGCCGGCGTCTCGGTGGCGGTGTTTCCCAGCGGTCCCGAGCGCGCGTTCTACAACAACGCGCTGATCGAGCGTGGCCTCGGGCGGGACGCGGGCGCGGCCGCGGTCGAAGCGACGGAGGCGGCCTATCGCTCCGCTGGCATCGACCACTACGCCGTATGGGTCCACGAGGGCGACGAGGCGATGCGCGACGAACTCGGCCATCGTGGCTACACGGTCGAGGAGTCCACGCGTGCCATGGGCCTCTCGCTCTCGCTCTCGGACGCGGCTCGCGCGTCCGCCGACATCGAGCTGAGCCCTCCCGACTGGGAGGAGTATCTGCGGCTCCTCGGCGTGCCCGGGCTGCTGCGCGGCGCCGACCCGAGCGTGTTCCACGTCCTGATCGCCCGCCTCGCGGGAGAGAACGTCGCGACCGCGATGGCCTTCGATCACGCCGGCGACTGCGGCGTCTTCAACGTGACGACGCTCGAGCCGGCTCGGCGACGCGGACTCGGCACCGCGCTCACCGCACTCCACCTCGGCGATGCTGCGCGGCGCGGGTGTCAGACCGCGAGCCTGCAGTCGACGCCGATGGCCGAGCGGGTCTACGCGTCGGTCGGCTTCCGCGACCTCGGGCAGTTCCTCGAATTCGCCCACTAGCCGGCCGGCGAGCCGATACCTGCGAAGGTCCAGGCCGTGGGCGTCAGGAAGGTCGACATCCTCACCGTCGAATTGGGGCTGCACCTCGACGAGGCCGGCTTCCGTCACGCCGCCGCCGCCCTGGGAGACCGTCTGGGTCGCAGCGAATCGCCGCGAGCCTCGCCGGAGATGACGTAGAGCCACTCCTCGCTCCGGTGCTGCGCGAGCCGGCGGGGATCGGACGCTGACGGCGGGCGATGTCGTCTGCTTCCCATCCGGCGAGTCCGGAGCCCACACGTTGCAAGGGCCCGGCCGGTTCGTGATCTTCTCCACGGGCACCGGGCCGTGGATGAGCGGCTACCCCGACTCGGACAAGGTCAGCGGCCCGGCGGCATCCTCCTGCGCGGCAGCGCGGTCGGCTACTGGCACGGCGAGGGAACGGCAGGTCCTTAGGATCGAGCGCGAACGTGGGGGTTCGCCGCCGCAGCCAGTGGTGAACGCGCTGACGCTCGCGACCGGCGCGCAGCTCGGCCCGCTGCTCGGTACGGAGCAGCTCGATGCGACGCTGATGCACCTGGCGCCGGGCGAGGGCTCCGCGCCCTATCACTACGTCTACGGGCGGGAGCGGTGGATGCTGGTCCTGACCGGGACGGCGAGCTTGCGCCATCCGCAGGGTGACGGACAGCTCACGGCCGGTGCGGTCGTCTGCCTCCCGGAAGGGCCGGCGGGTGCGTACCGACTGCTCATCGCCCAGTCGGAGCTGTTCGGCTTCCTGCTGCACTTCGACGCCCGCTCGGCGCTGAACGACACCGGCCCGTACGAGCTCGCCGACGGCCGCGTCGTGATCGTGCGCGACCATTTCCTGACGGCGCCGAACTACCACTGGGCCCACGTCAGCGAGGGGCTGCCGCACTGCGTCACGCAGGCGATGTTCTTCGGTCCCGCCGAGAACCTGAAGCTCACCGTCAACGACCTCGGGACCACGTTCTCGGACCCGAAGGACTACCACCGCTACCTGACCGGCGTCGCCGTCTACGCGCGCGACACGATCGACACGCCGGCCTCCGAGCTGCACCCGCTGACCTCGGACGCCTACTACACGTTCGCGCGCGGCGCCGCCGTCGAGCTGCTGCCGCCGGTGTTCACCGAGTGCGCCGCCTTCCCGGCCGTCGGCCCGCGCGCGACGTGGTGAAACGGGCGGCGCCTCTCGGCGCCGCCCGGGAACCGTGCTACGGGGTGGTGGTGCTCAGCGTGAAGGTGAGCGTCTTGCTGTAGGTGCCGGTACGGAGCGCATCGTTCGCTCCGATCGACTGCTTGAAGCCGACGGTGACCGCCTCGTTGGAGGTCGGGGCCGTCCAGCTCTTGAGCAGCGTCGGCGCGGCGGAACCGCCGACCGCCGCGTAGGTGCCACCGACGCCGGCCTGGACCGCCTGCGGCAGCGCGAACGTGCCGTTGACCAGGCGACCGGTCGCCGTCGCGCTCGGATCGGCGACGCTGAGGGCAGCGTCACCGGCCGTCGAGATGACCGTGGCCGTGCTCGACCCGCAGGTAGTCGCGAGCGACGCCCGGCGTGAACGCGCCGAAGGTCGCCGGCGTGCCGAGCGTCAGGGCGAGCGTCGCCGCCACCGTGCCGCCGGCGCTGCCGTCGGCCGACGTCACCGACGTCGTCTGGGACGCGGCCCAGAGCAGCGCACGGCCGAGCTGCGGCTGCAGGCCCTTGGCGTGCAGGCGGACGGTCGGGCTCGTGCCGATCAGGACGACCCCGGTGCCGCTGGGGGCGACCGCGTGCACGACGCTGGCCTTGCCGGCGGCCTGCTCCTGGCCGTTGTTGGCGTTGCTCGGACGCCACCAGCCGGAGAGCAGCGGATCGGCGGCGTAGGACTGCTCGACCACGGCGTTGGCACCCAGGTTCGAGAACCACGCGGCCGGGAAGATCCAGGCCCACGGCTGCGCGCCGTTGACGACCGGGCCGCCATGGTTGACGACGTTGGCGACACCGCTGACGAGGCTCTGCCCCGTGGTCGCGGTGGCGGTCAGAAGCCCGCCGTTGGTGGTGAAGCCGCACCCGCCGAGCCGAGGCCGACGACACCGCCGCGGCGCGCCACGAACGCGTCGTAGGCCGGGCGGTTCGCGGCGTTCAGGGTCGCCGGGTTCAGCGTGGCGCCGACGAGCAGCACGTCGACGTCGGGCGTCAGGGTCGTGGTCAGCGTCGTCGCGGTGACCGCGCGGCCCTCGAACCCGAGGGCGAGGAGCGTGTCGCGCACCTCGGACCCGCCGTTGTAGGCGACGACGACCTTGTCCAGGGACGCGCCGCTGTGCGAGCTCGGCGCCGCCTTGAACGTCACGCCGTGCAGATCGGCCTGGGCCTGCACCAGCGCGCGAGCGCTGCGCGGGATGAAGACCGTGCCGTCCGACAGTCGCTGCGCCTTGACGCCCTGCTCGAGCAGCGCGTTGAGGGCCAGCAGGTCCTCAGCGTCCTGCGGGTCCAGCAGCAGGTCGGCGATCGCCGGCCGGGAGCTGGCCGACCGACACGCCGCTGAAGACGCGCTCCGTCTCCACCGTCGGCGCCGCGTCCCACAGGGTGTCGACCGTCGCGCCCCAGGTGAGCGCCTGGCTCCAGCCGCCCGGACCGGCGTAGAGGTCGTCGACGCGGTCGGTCAGGTCGATGCCCGGCTCGAGCAGCGAGTTCACGAGGCCGCGCTTGGGCTGATGCAGGTCGAGGATGTAGGACCCGGCCGGGTAGGAGTTGCCGCCGGCCGTGAAGGCGGCCTTGGCCACCGTCACGCGGCCGCCGCTGGCGATCAGCAGGTCGACGACGCGCTTCGCGGCCGGAGCGGAGTGCTGACGCGCACCCGCGGGGATGACGTAGGCGCGCGGGAACGTCGTGTTGTACTTGTCCTCCGGGCCCCAGCCCGGGACGTAGCCGTCGGGGATGTCGCGCAGCGGCTCGCCCGCCCAGCCGCGGCGGTAGCCCTCGGCCTGGTCGAAGATGACCTCGTTGCGGTGGTCCTGGATGTACTTCAGCGAGGTCTTGATCGCCACGTCGTGCACGTCGGTGTCGATGTCCGCGCGGCGGATCGCCGTCGCGCCGGTGCCGCTCGGCTGCAGCGGTGCCTCGATCGTGTACGGGATGCTGCTCTGCAGCATCGCGAACGACGGCACGTAGATCGGCGGGAAGTCGTCCCACACGCCCGGAGCGTCGTCACGGAACGGGATCCGCGCGCGGGTCACCTCCGGGTAGCCGAGGGCGGCGATGCCCGGTCTCGATGTTGAGCGCGTTCGGCAGCGCCGTGCTTGATGTAGAGGTCGTACTCGTTGTTGACGTTGTGCGGCGGCGTGCTCGGGTGCAGCAGCGTCGGGTTGACGTAGCCGTGCAGGTCGAGCGTGATGATCGGCCGGTGCTCGACGATCAGGTCGCGGATCAGCCGGGCCTCCGGCTGGGAGGCGATCGTCAGGTCGCGGTTGAGGTCGTAGCCCGCGGTGTTGGCGCGCGTGTTGGCGATCCGCCCGTCCGGGTTCGACGTGACGTTGAAGACGATGATGTTGCGCTTGAGCAGCGTCTCGATCGGCCGGATCGGTGCTCGTCGCCCACTGCTCGATGACGCGGACGATCGCGTCCGTGCCTTCCTTCTCGTTGCCGTGGATGTTGCCGTTGACGAACAGCGGCGTCTTGTAGTTCGCGAGCAGCTCGGGGTCGCTGCGGGCGCGCACCGGATCGTCCTCGAGCAGCTGGCGCCACGCGCCCTGCTGCGCGGCCTCGGCCGCGGTCTCCGGCGCCGTCACGACGACGGCGTAGAGGTCACGGCCACCGGATGACCTGCCGGCGACGCGCGCCGAGACGCGGGTGCTCGCGGCCTGCAGCGCGTTCAGCTTGGGCGCGATCTCGTCGTACGGGATGTCGCCGATCGCGGCCGAGCCGTCGGCCGGGTTGTCCGGCCAGACCGGCAGGACGTTCTGCTGCGGATACGCGGGCCGCTCGGCGACGCCGGCGGCCGCGAACGCGGTGAGGGGGCTGAACGTGCTGGCCGACTGCGTGAACGTCCCTGCGGACGCGGCGACGGGCACGGCCAGGACGGCGACGGTCGCCGCGGACACGGCTACTCGTACGAGCCGCGTGAACTTGGTTTGGGGCACGGAGTGCTGGACCTCAATGGGTTGGAGAAGCGATGGACGGCCCGAGGTGACCAATGGAGCGGGCCGAGAAGCGAGAGAGGGCGGGGCGAGACCTCAGCCCCGACAGCTAGGAGCGCAAACAGGTTGCGCTGGCGACACGCATCAGGTCGATGTGACCGCGTGTGAGTGGGACTGCCTTTCGCACGTCTCTCATCTTTAGCACCCGATTAGCCCAAGTCAAGAATTCCGATCGGTTTTAGTGCCAATCGAGCGAAACGGGGCGTTGATTTCACTCAACGCCCGTGAATCAGGCGGCGGGTCGCTCGCGATGCGCGGCGATGCTGACGGGGCAGATCCCGTCGTAGTGCCCGCACGCATGAGCGTCGCACAGTCGGCACGTCTCGCGCGCTGAGCGCACGTCGGCGGTCGTCGCATCCAGCAGCGCCCCGACCACCCGCTCGAGCTCACGCATCCCCGCGGCGTCGAAGGCCGCGATCGCGGAGTTCACGACCCGCGCACGGGCCTCGAGCGCCCGTTCCGCGCGCTCACGCCCCGCCGGCTCGAGCCATACCAGCGCACGCCGGCCGTCGGAGGGATCGGATTCGCGCCGCGCGAGACCCGCCGCCTCGAGCTGGTCGACGACGCGCACCGCGCGCGAATGCGAGACGCGCATCGCCTCGGCGAGCACGTCCACCGACCGGCCGTCGGCCCACTCGTGGAGCGAAACAAGAGCCGCCGGGAGGCCGCCCGCCATCCCGGTCGCCGCCTCGGTCGACTCCCGGATCGCGTCGCTCAACGTCAGCGCAATTGCGCCGAGGCGATTCGCGACCCGCGCGGTATGTGCCTCAGGCATGCATAGAGAGTACGGCAGTGGAGGACGAGCGGATGTTCCAGGTAGCCTCCGCCGCAGTCCAGCGGAGACGTGGAGGAACGAGATGGCTCAAGAGGTGCTCGCGGGTCGGCACGCGCTCGTCACGGGCGGCGCGCAGGGGCTCGGCGCCGGAATGGCGCAGGCGCTCGCCGCAGCCGGCGCACAGGTCATGATCGGCGACCTGCAGGACGATCTCGCGGCGGAGACCGCCGAGGCACTCGGCGGGCGGTCCACGCACCTGGACGTCACCGACGAGGCGAGCTGGGAGGCCGCGGTCGGCGCGACCGTCGAGCAGCTCGGCGGGTTCGACATCCTCGTCAACAACGCGGGCATCGAGATCTCGAGCCTGATCGTCGACATCGATGCCGGCGACCTCAGGAAGATGCTCGAGGTCAACGTCCTCGGCACCGCGCTCGGCATCAAGCACGGCCTGCGGGCGATGCGCCCCGACGGCGCGGCCGGCCAGGGCGGCGCCATCGTCAACATCTCGTCCGTCGCGGCGACGATCGCCTTCCCCGGGATCTCCGGCTACTCGGCGACGAAGTCGGCGGTCGACCGGCTGACCCGGGTCGCCGCCTTCGAGGCCGGCAAGCTCGGCTTCGGCGTGCGCGTGAACTGCGTCTACCCGGGCCTCGTCCCGACCGCGATGGGCATGCAGCTCGCCGTCGACATGGCCGAGCTCGGCCTCTTCGCGAGCCCCGAGGCGGCGGTCGGCGCCGTCGTCGAGCAGACGCCGCTCGGACGGCTGGGCGAGGTCCCGGACATGGCCGACGCCGTCGTCTTCCTCGCCTCCGACCAGGCGCGCTTCATCACCGGGATCGGCCTGCCGGTCGACGGGGGAATGGGGATGTAACGACGATGTCCTCGCTCGTCGACTACCTGGATAAGGGCGCGTCGCTGGGCCGCGACGCGCCGTGTCTGATGCAGGACGACCGGACGCTGACCTACGGCGACGTGCAGGATCTGAGCTGGCGCGTGGCGGGCGCGCTGGCCGCCTCGGGCGTCCAGCCGGGCGGCAAGGTCGGGATCCTCTCCTCCAACGACGCGACCGCCTTCGCGTGCGTCTTCGGGATCGCGCGTCGCGGCGCCGTCTGGTGCCCGATCAACCCGCGCAACCAGGCCGACGAGAACCGTGCGCTGCTCGAGCTGTTCGACTGCGAGTGCCTGATCTACCACCCGAACTACGCCGCGATGGTTCCCGGGCTCGGGATCCAGACCACCGTCTGCCTCGACGAGTTGGACGCGTGGTTGGCAGCCGCGGTCGAGATCGAGGAGACCGAGCCGCCCGACGACCTCGCGATGCTCGTCGGGACGGGCGGCACGACCGGCCTGCCCAAGGGCGTGATGCTGACGGCGCGCAACCTCGAGACGATGACCGCGCTGACGCTGATGGGCTACCCGTTCACGGGCCGTCCGGCGTACCTCGCGCTCGCGCCGCTGACGCACGCCGCCGGCGTCCTCTGCTTCCCGGTGATGGCGCTCGGCGGGCGGATCGTCGTCATGAACGCTCCTGACCTGAGCCGCTTCCTGGCGCTCGTCGAACAGGAGCGGATCACGCACACGTTCCTGCCGCCGACGCTGATCTACATGCTGCTCGGCCACGAGGCGCTGCCCGCGACCGACCTCTCCTCGCTGCAGTGCTTCTGGTACGGCGCGGCGCCGATGTCGACCGCCCGGCTCGAGGAGGCGCTTGAGGCGATCGGGCCCGTGATGGCGCAGCTGTTCGGCCAGAGCGAGGCGCCGATGATGGTCTCGATGCTCCCGCCCGCCGCGCACTTCGACGCCGACGGCACGGTGGCCACGCGGCGGCTGTCGTCCGCCGGACGGCCGTCGCCGCTCGTGCAGGTCCAGATCATGGCCTCGGACGGGTCGCTGCTGCCGACGGGCGAGCGCGGCGAGATCGTCGTGCGCGGCTCGCTCGTGATGGCCGGCTACTACAAGGACCCGGAGGCGACCGCGGCCGCCTCGCGCTTCGGCTGGCACCACACCGGCGACATCGGCTACATCGACGACGAGGGCTACCTGTTCATCGTCGACCGCCTGAAGGACATGATCATCACCGGCGGCTTCAACGTCTACTCGGCCGAGGTCGAGCAGGCGCTGATGCAGCACCCCGCGGTGCGCGACTGCGCGGTGATCGGGCTGCCCGACGAGAAGTGGGGCGAGCGCGTCGAAGCGGTGGTCGAGCTCAAGCCCGGCGCGACCGTCGAGGAGCCCGAGCTGATCGCGTTCGTGAAGGAGCGCATCGGCAGCGTGAAGGCCCCCAAGCGCATCGGCGTGTGGGCCGAGCTGCCGCGCTCGCGGGTCGGCAAGATCCTCAAGACCGACGTCCGCGCGGAGCTGCTGGGCGGCGGCGTCTAGGGACGCCGCGCGCGCCCGAGGATGTAGGAGAGCCGCGGCTCGAGCGGGGCGGCGCGGAACTCGATCGGCTCACAGTCCTCGATCGCGAACCCGGCCGCGGCGATCGCGGCCCCGGTGTCGCGCGCGAGGTGACAGCCCGCCGCGACCGCCGGCCAGAGACCGGTGCGGTCGGCCAGCGAGAAGAGCGATCGCTTCGGCTGCGCGCGCGGGATCACGTGCTCGTAGAAGCGCAGCTCGCCGCCGGGACGCACGACCCGCGCCAGCTCCGCCAGCGCGCGCTCCTGGTCGGGAACGCTGCAGAGCACGAGGCTGACCACGCCGGCGTCCAGCTCGCCGTCCGCGAAGGGCAGGGCGTCCGCGTAGCCCGCGATCACCTTGACCGCCACCGGCGCGCCGCGGGCGGCCTCGGCCGCGAGCGCTCGCAGCGTCGGCTCCGGCTCGATCGCGACGACCTCCGTGACCCCCTGCGGATAGTGGGCGAAGTTGCGCCCGTTGCCGCAGCCCACCTCGACCACCCGGCCCGTCAGGCCCTCCAGCAGCCGCCGGCGATGGCCGGCCGCCCCGCGCCGATCGGCACGCTCCGCGACGCCCGGATAGACCTTCGCGAAGCGTGGGTGCGCCGTCGGCTCCATGGGTCAGGCGGCGAGGCGCTGGGACTCGTCGCGGATCTCGCCGACGAGCTCCTCGAGGACGTCCTCGAGCGCGGCGACGCCGAGGACGGCGCCGTCCGCGTCCTCGACGCGCGCGAGGTGGGCGTTGGAGCGCTGCATCGTCGCGAGCACGGTGCGCAGGCGGTCGGTGGCGTCGACGACGGCCAGCGGCCGGACCCAGGACGGCGCGATCGGCCGGTTGCGATGCCGGTCCTCGATCTCGAGCGCGTCCTTGAGGTGCAGGTACCCGACGAGGCGTCCGTCCGAAGCGACGGGGAAGCGCGAGTAGCCGGTCCGCGCGGCGGTCGCCTCGACCTGCGCGGGCGTGACGTCGGTGGCGACCGTCTCCACCTCGGCCAGCGGCAGCAGCACCGAACGCGCGTCGCGCTCCTCGAACTCGAGCGCGCCGATCAGCAACCGCTCCTCGCGCGAGTCGAGCTGGCCTCCACGGCGCGACTCGCCGACGAGGCCGGCGACCTCGTCGCGCGTGAACGCGCTCGTGACCTCGTCCTGCGGTTCCACGCCGAGGGCGCGCAGCGTGCGGTTGGCGATCCAGTTCAGAATCACGATCACGGGCCGCAGGACGCGCACGACCATGGTCAGTGGCGGCGCGAGCGCGAGCACCGCGCGATCCGGGCCGGCGAGCGCGATGTTCTTCGGCACCATCTCGCCGAGCACCACGTGCAGGAACCCGATCACGGCCAGTGCGATCGTGAAGGCGACGGGATGGACCAGTGCCTCGGGGAGGCCGATGGCCTCGAACGGCGCCTCCAGCGCATGGGCGATCGCCGGCTCGCCGAGGTAGCCGAGGCCGAGCGAGCAGACCGTGATCCCGAGCTGCGCGCCGGCCATCATCAGCGAGACGTTCTCCATCGCGGCCAGCGCCGTCCGGGCGGAGCGGCTCCCCGCCTGGGCGCGCGGCTCGATCTCGGTCCGGCGGGCGGAGATCAGCGCGAACTCGGCGCCGACGAAGAAGGCGTTGAGGACGAGCAGGAACGCGCTGATCGCGATCGCGGTCGTGGTGCTCATGCCTCGTCCTCGTCGGGCAGGGGAGCGTGGGTGAGGCGGATGCGGTCGACGCGCAGCGCGTCCATCGCGAGCACCGTGAGCGTGACCTCGTGCTCGACGCCGTCCTGGTCGTCGGCACGCAGCGTGACGCTGTCGCCGGTGGCGGGGATGCGCGCCAGCCGGTCGCCGATCAGGCCCGCGACGGTCTCGTAGTCCTCGTCCTCGGGCAGCTCGACGCCGACCGTGTCGGCGATCTCGTCCGGTCGCATCAGCCCGGGCAGCGACCAGCTGCCGTCCGGCTCGCGCCGGGCCGGCTCCTCGGCCGCGTCGTGCTCGTCGCGGACCTCGCCGACGATCTCCTCGACCAGATCCTCGAGCGTGACGAGGCCGTCGACGTTGCCGAACTCGTCGACGACGAGCGCCATCTGCAGCCCGCCCGCGCGCAGCGTGTCGAGCAGGTCGTCGAGCTCGAGGCTGGACGGGACCAGCACCGGCGGGTCCATCACGACGGCGACCGGCGTGTCGCCGCGCTCCTCGAAGGGCACGCCGACCGCCTTCTTGATGTGCACGATGCCGGTGAAGTCGCCGCTCGGGGCCGACGACGGGAAAGCGCGAGCGCCCGCTGGCGCGCGCCAGCTCGATGACGACCGCGACCGGGTCGTCCTCGGCGACGGTGGCCACGCGGCCGCGCGGCGTCATGATCTCGTGCGCCCGGCGCTCGCCGAACGCGAGCGAGCGCTCGAGCAGCGCCGCGGTCCCGCCCTCGAGCGTCCCCTGCTCCGCCGAGCGGCGGACGAGCGACGAGAGCTCCTCCGGGGAGCGTGCGGAGGCCAGCTCCTCCTGCGGTTCGATCCCGATCCGGCGCAGCATCGCGTTCGCGGTGCCGTTGAAGAAGCGCACGATCACGCCCGCGACGCGGGTGAAGCCGCGCAGGAAGCCCTGGACGGCGCGCGCGGTCGCGAGCGGCTTCGCGATCGCGAGGTTCTTCGGGACGAGCTCGCCGAAGATCATCGTCACGCCGGTGGCCAGGACGAGCGCGATCGCGAGCGCGACGCCCGACACGGCACCCTCCGGCACCCCCGCGCTCGTGAGCGGCCCGCGCACGAGATCGGCGATCGCCGGCTCCGCCAGGAAGCCGATCAGCAGGTTGGTCAGCGTGATGCCGACCTGCGCCGACGAGAGCTGCGTCGACAGGTGGCGGAGCGCGGTCTGCACGCCGCGGGCGGACTTGTCGCCCGCCTCCGCGGCGCGATCGACCGACGAGCGGTCGACGGTCACGAACGCGAACTCGGCAGCGACGAACGCGCCGCACGCCACGACCAGCGCGAGCGCGATCACGATCAACAGGATTTCGATCAACGCGCGTCCCTCCGCCGATCGGCGGCGCGAACGCGCTTGGGACTACAGCTGGGGTCGTCGGTCATCGACCAGCGAGCGGAGCGGCATGCGCGCGAACGATACGCGCCCAGCCTTAAGCGTTGCTAGCCGCACGTTCACACCAGGACATACGCGACGCCGCAGACGGTGATCAGGACGCCGAGCAGCAGCGGCACGCCGACCCTGGCGAAGAGCGCCGTCGAGTAGCCGCCCGGCCGCATGATCATCACGTTGGACTGGTGGCTGAACGGGTTCAGGAACGTGAACGAGACGCACGTCCCGATCAATGCGAGGACGATCACCGGGTCGAGCGCGAGCTCGGTCGCGAGCCCGATCCCGATCGGCGTGAGGATCGAGGCGGTGGCGGCGTTGGTCACGAGGTTGGTCAGGACCGCGGTGGTGATCGCGAGCACGACCACGACCAGGACGACGTTCCCGCCGGAGACGTCCCTGATCGCGTCGGAGATGACCTCCGCGAGCCCGCCGTCGACGACGATCGTCCCGAGCCCGATCGACCCGGCGAGGATGCCCAGGAGCTTCGGGTCCAGTGCGCGCGCTGCCGACCGCGGCGAGATCACGCCCGTGAGCACCATCAGGACCGCGCCGCCTGACGATGCGAGCTCGGCCGCCAGCAGCCCGAACGAGGCGGCGACGATCACCGCCGCGAGCACGGCCAGCGCCACCCAGGTCTTGCCGGGCTGTGGCGCCGTGCTGCCGGCGTCCTGCCACAGCGCCACCGACGGATTGGTGGAGATGGCCTCGCCGCTCTCGCCCGAGACGAAGCAGATGTCGCCCGGGACCATCTCCGTCTCGTGCAGGTACGCCTGGGTGCGCGCCGCGATGATGCGGATCGAGCCGTGTTCCTCGAGGTCGTGCAGCGTGCCGCGTTCGCCCGCGCTGATGCTGACCGCGTAGAGCCGGTGCGCCGACATCCCGAACAGCGGGCTCGCCCAGAGCGCGGCGATGCCCTCCTCGGTGGCGGCGAAGACGAGCACGTCCCCCGCCTCGATCGGCGTGTCGGTGCCGAGGATCTCGCCCCAGCGCATGACGCCCGTCAGCTCGTACTCCTGCGTCTGGACGATCCCGAGCTCCGCCGCGCGCCGGCCCTCGGCGAGCGCCGGCGCGGTCACCGGCATCTCGACCCGCCACTCCTTCGCCGGTGCCTCGACGCTCGTGGCGCCGCGCAGCATCCTCGGGGCGATGAAGTAGACGAGCGCCGAGCCGACGAGCGCGACGGGGAAGGCGACCGGCGCGAACGACAGCATGCTCATGTCGACGTCGCTCTGACCGGCGATGCCGGCGATCACGAGGTTCGAGCTCGTGCCGATCAGCGTGACCGACCCGGCCAGCGTGGTGACATGCGCGAGCGGCAGCAGGATCTCGCGCGCGGGAATCCGGCGCATCTGCTCGAGCTGCCGGCTGGCGGGGATCAGCATCGCCACCAGCGGGGTCGTGTTGATCAGCGAGGACGCGACGCCGATCGGCGCGCTGAGCTTGCGGATGACCTGCTGCGAGGACGTCGCCGAGGCCAGCAGCGCCGCGGTCACGCGGGAGACGATGCCGGTCTGGACGACGCCCTTCGCGATCACCAGCATCGCCCCGACCGTGATCACCCCTGGGTTGCCGAGGCCCGCGAAGAGGTCCACCGGTTCGGAGATCCCGAGGATGCCGGCGGTGATCAGCGCGACGAGCAGCGCCAGAACCGGGTCGACCTTGCCCGACGCCATCGCGGCGAGCGTGACCACCAGCAGCACCGCCGTCACCCAGATCATCGGCGCATCATCGACGACCCGGCGCCATGACGCCGACCCGGCCCCGTTCGGGGCCGGGTCCAGCCGCTGTGGCTACTTCTGGGCCGCGGCGAGCTGGGCCTGCGCGGCGTCCAGCTGCTCCTGCATCTCATCCGTCACGCCGGGCTGCGACTTGGCCTGGTCGATCGCCGTGCCGGCCGCCTCGGTCGCCTTCTTCTGGATCGCTTCCGTCGACTTCTGGAGCTCGGCGCTGACCTCCTCGGCGGTCTTCTTGCCCGACGCGACGTCCTGCTGGGCCTGCGCCGCCTGCTTCTGGATCTCGGCGCCCTGCTGCTGCAGCTCGACGCCCTGGCGCTGCAGCTCCTCGTTCTTGTTGCTCCCACCGCAGGCCGCGATGGACGCGCTCGACACACCAACGACGGCGACGACGGCGAGAAGGTGGCGATAGCTGCGAATGATGGTCATTTCGAGTGGCTCCTTGAGACGCGGTTGATGAGCCGCAGTCAATCGGTGCGGGAGACCCCGGGCGAGAGAGGCGCCACCCTGCTTGCTGGCGCGATCCGCGCAACCGGAGTGCGGCCACCACCCGGCACGAAGTGCGGCCACCTCTCACCGGAGGCCCGACTGAGGCGATGGCCCCCAACTCCTCGCGCCGCCGGGAACCGGGTCCTGGGAGCATTTGCGCACCATGCCCCAACTCTCACTCGAGCTCCGCCAGCTCGTCGAATCCGGCCCGCTGGCGCACCTCAGCACGATCAACGCCGACGGGAGCCCGCAGGTCTCCGTCATCTGGCTCGGTCTCGACGGCGACGATCTCGTCACCGCGCATATGCGTCGCGAGCAGGCGAAGTTGCGCAACATCGACCGTGACCCGCGCGTCGTTCTGTCCTTTGCTGCGCCGCGAGAGCCCGATGTGTTCTTGGCGCCCCACGCCGTGATCCGGGCGCAAGCGGTCATCGAGGGGCCGACCGAGGACGCGTGGGAGCTGCTGGACCGTCTCGCGAAGGTCTACGTCGCGCCTGACGCCCCGTTCCCGGCTCCGCGAGCGTCGGGGTACATCGTCCGGTACGCGATCGATCGCGTCGGCGGCGTCGGTCCCTGGGTGCAGGGCTGATCCCAGCCAGGAGCCGCAGAGGCTCCTGGCTGGGACGCAGCGGACTAGGCGCCTACGGTGTCGTGGTCGACAGCGTGAACGTCAGCGTCTTGCTGTAGGTACCGGTGCGCAGCGCGTCGTTGGCTGCGATCGACTGCCTGAACGCGACCGTCACCGCCTCATTCGAGGTCGGCGCCGACCACGTCTTCAGCGTCGTCGGGGCCGCGGACCCGCCGACCGGCGCGAACGCGCCGCCGCCACTGGCCTGCAGCGTCTGCGGCAACGCGAACGTGCCGTTGACGAGCTTGCCCGTATTCGTCGCGCTCGGATCGGCGACGCTCAGCGTCGCGTCACCCGCCGTCGAGATCACGGTCGCCGTGGTCGAACCGTTGTAGGTCCCGGCCACACCCGGCGTGAACGCGCCGAACGTCGCCGGCGCACCCATCGTCAGCGCGAGCGTCGCCGGCACACTGCCACCGACCGTACCCGTGGCGGGTTCGGCCTGCAGCGTCGGCGTCGGCGGCTCGGTCTCGCTGCCGGCCATCCAGTTCACGAGCTCGACGCCCTTGGACTGGATCTGCAGCAGCGCAGCGCCGTTATCGGCACCGGCGTTGGCCAGGCGCTTGGCCTGCGCGACGAACTGGCGCGCGGACACGGCCGCGGCCGCGTCGTCACCGGCACGATGGGCCGCGTCGGCAGCCGCGAGCGCGGCACTCAGCGCGGTGTTGCCGGCGGCGGTCACGTTGCCGTCGGCGGCCGCCTTGGTCAGCAGGTCCTTGACCTCGTTGAAGGTGACGCAGTTGGCGTACTCCTGCCCGCCGGTCCACTGGACCGCGTTGAGCATCATCGTCTTCCACCACGCCTCGTTGGTGAACTGCCAGTTGTGGCCGAGGGTCGTGGTGAACGAGCGTCCGCCGTCGAAATTGCGGCACCAGGTCATCGCGTGCTCGTCGCTGTTGATCAGCGCGCCCGCGCCGTAGCCGATCTGGCCGATGAGCGAGTCCTCGTTCTCGTACTGCAGCGGATGCACGATGCCCAGCTCGGCCGGGTTGCGGTTGGTGTTGTAGAGCTCCTCGACCGTGAAGAAGCGGCTCGGCATGTCCGCCGTGGTCGTGTGAGCACGGTCCGCGGTGACGAGCTCGACATGCCCGCCCGACTCGGTCTCGATCAGGATGCCGCCCGCGTTGCTGCCGTGGTTGGTGAAGCCGGCACCGACGAGATCCATGTACCAGGGGACGTTCTGCATGGCGTCGGTGCCGCCGTGGATCGCGATCACGCCGCCGCCACCGCGGACGAACGCCTGCAGGTTCGCGAACTCGACCCCGTTGAGTGAGGCCGAGCCGTTGATGCCGACGGTCGAGTTGAAGACGATCGTCTTGTACTGCTTGAGCGTGTTGAGATCGAGGAACGGGCTGGTCGGCAGCGAGATGCCGGGCGCCGGGTAGCGGCCCGGGCTGCCACCGATGCTCGGGTCCCAGATGTCGACGTCGAAGCCGTTGGCGGCGCCGAGCTGCTGGAACATCGAGTGGAAGTCGACGATCGACTGGTGGCGGAAGCCACCGGCGCGACCGTTGACGAGGATCTTGTACGTCGCGCCGGCGACGGACACCGGAGCCGTCGGGTTGAAGTACTGGCGGATCGCGGAATCGCCCGGGTCAGCCGCCCCGTACGTCACGCCCGTGCCGCTCGTGTCGACCGGCGTGCCCTGCAGCTGCGCGATCAGCGCCGAGCCCGCGCTCACCAGCGCCGGCTCGCCCGCGGCCGCGCGCTTGAAGTCCTCCAGCGCGAGGATCGCGGCCGCGGTGTTGCTGGCGTCGGCCTTGGTCTTGGCGTCGGCGAGCAGCGTGCGCAGCTCGGTCGCCTTGGCGGCGGAGATGTACGGCCGCGGGTTGATGGCGGCCACGCCGGTCGCGTGCGCCTTGGTCAGCGGCGCCGTGAGGGTCACGTTGATCAAGGACGTCGCCGTACCGGAGGCATGGTCCTTGGCCAGCGGGGCGCTCAGCACGACGTTCGGGGCCGGCGCCGCCGGGATCGGCGAGATGTGCCGCAGGACGGTCACGACCTCCTGGTTGGCTCCCGTGTCCAGCACGATCGGCTGACCGATGATCGGACCGTTGCTGGTCGGCGCCTGCGCGCCGGTCGCGCCATTCTGCGTGTAGCTCGCGATCCGCACCTCGGTCGCCCCCGCGGTCGCCGCGGCGGTCAGTGTCGTGTTGAGGGTCGGAAGCGGGCTCAGCGCCTTGGCGATCGTCACCGTCTCCTGGTTGTCACCCGAGTCGACCACGACCTGCTGTCCGGCGCGGAATCCGAGGGGGCTCTGGAGACGCAGGCCAGTCCCGCCCACGGCCGTCGCGCCGTTGAGCGTCGTCCGCAGCGCGTTGTCGGCGTACTGATCGATCACGGTCGCCAGGTCGGCGAACGAGGTCGTGACCACGAACGTGTTCGTGGACTTCAGCGCGCTGCCCGCGGTGTCCTGCAGCGCCACGGTCGTCGTGTGCTTGCCGACCGTCAGACGGTTCAGCGGCAGCGTCTTCGGGATCACCGTCACGCCATCGAGCGTCATCTTGCGCGGCGCGGAGCCGCCGGCGCCGTTGCTGACCGTGTCGGTCGGGTCGTTCAGGCGCGGATCGGTCCGCAGCGGCGTGAGCGACTGCGACTGCAGGATCTTGCCGTCGATGACCTGCGGCACGTACACCTGCACGCCGTTGAGGTGGGTCTTCGTCAGCGCGCTCGTCAGCGTGACATTCGCCGCCGGCGCCGCCGGCGCCGGGGTGATGATGGTCGCGATCTTCACGGTCTCCGCGTTGGAGCCCTGATCGAGTTGCAGCGTGTCACCGACCGCGCGGTTGGTCAGGCTGGCGAGCCGGAGCTCGGTCGCGCCGATGGCCGCCGCGGCCTGCGTCGTCGTCGCCGCCGTGGCCCACGCCGCCACCGGACCCTTGGTGTCGATCTGCAGCGTGATCGTGGAATAGGTCGCCGTCCCGGCGACCGTCGCGCTCGCGGCATGCGCGTTCGCCAACGGCGCCGTCAGCGTCACGTTGTCCGCCGGCGCAGCGGGAGCCGGGTTGACGATCGTCGCGATCGTTGCCGTCTCCTGACCCGCGCCCGTGTCGATCAGCAGCGTGTCGCCGGCGCTGCGGCCGGTCGTGCTCGCCAGACGTACGCCGGTCGCTCCGACGGCCGACGCCTGGCTCAAGGTCGTGTTCGTCGTCGCGCCACGCGAGAAGTTGCCCGAGCTGTCCACAGCCCGGTAGCGCACCGTCGTGTTGCCCTGCTGGGAGAGCGGCACGCTGGCCGTCGCCGAGGGACCGGCCGTGGCCGCGACGTCGATGTACGTCGCCCCGCCGTCGAGCGAGTACTGGAACTTCGCGACCGCGACATCGTCGGTGGCCGAGAGGTTCAGCGTCTGCGGCGTCGTGATGCGCCAGTTGTTGTTGCCGTTCGGCGGCGCTGCGAACGTCCCTGTCGCGAGGACCGGCGCGACGGTGTCGGCGGCTACCGCGGCACTCGCGGCCCCGGCCGAAACGCCGGCCGCGATCGCAATTGCCGCAAGGGCCCTCAGCCCTGTGCTCCGGGTGGTCATGCAGTTCCTCTCCCCTCGGACCGGGTCTTTCGTGACCCGGCCATTGCCTTCAACTGGACGCTCGGACCAACGCGTCAGCTGGGCGGCTCAGCCAACGCTCATACGACTCTAATCAAAGGTCGGCGGCGGCGCCAGCAATTTTCCGCATGACCCTACGAAAGGTCGGGTCCGGGGGAGGGGCCGTCAGGGTGCCCAGGCGGGGTTGACCCCGCTGGTCAGCCTGGCCGGCTTGAGAAGCGATGGCATTATCGGCATATGCATTCTTTGCGATATCGTTCGTAGAACGATGCCCGACATTCCGCGTCTCAAGGCCGAGTTCTTCAAGGCGCTCGGCCATCCCGTGCGGATCCGCGTGCTCGAGCTCCTGAGCGAGGGCGAGCAGTCGGTCTCGAGCCTGCTGGAGAGCGTCGACGTCGGGCAGCCGTATCTCTCGCAGCAGCTCGGGGTCCTGCGCCGGTCGGGGTTCGTCGTCGCGCGGCGTGAAGGCCCGAAGGTCATGTACGCCCTGGCCGACCAGCGGATCGTCGAGTTGCTCGGCGTCGCGCGGCAGATGCTGCTCGACATGGCCACCGCGACGCGGGACGAGTTGCGCGCGTCGTGAACTGGCGAGGGGTGGTCGCCCTGCTGCCGGACCAGGGCGATTACCGGGGGCTGCGACGCTCCTGGCGCGGCGACCTGCTCGCCGGGATCACGGTCGCCGTCGTCGCCCTCCCGCTGGCGCTGGCGTTCGGCGTGGCCTCGGGGCTCGGCGCCGAGGCCGGGCTGGTCACGGCGATCGTGGCCGGCGTCGTCGCGGGCGTCTTCGGCGGCTCGCACGTCCAGGTGAGCGGTCCGACCGGCGCGATGACCGTCGTGCTGGTCCCGGTCGTCGCCGCGGTCGGTCCGGGCGGCGTGGTCGTGGTGGCGCTGCTGGCCGGACTGGTGCTGATCGTCGCCGGCGCCGCGCGCCTGGGCCGCTACGCCGGTGTGCTGCCGTGGCCGGTCGTCGAGGGCTTCACGCTCGGCATCGCGATGCTGATCTTCCTCCAGCAGGTCCCCGCCGCGCTCGGCGTGCCGAAGCCCGAGGGCACGAACACGGCCGCGGTCGCGGCCCGCGCGGTCGGCGAACTGGGGCGGCGGGCACTGGTCGACGCTGGCGATCGTCGCGCTGGTCGTGGCGGCGATGGTCGTCCTGCCGCGTCTGTACCGGCCCCTGCCCGCAGCGCTGATCGCGGTCGCGCGTCGCCACGGTCGTCGCCGAACTGGCCGACCTGCCGGTCGCACGGATCGGGCACATCCCCGCGGGCCTGCCGTACCCGCAGGTGCCCGAGTTCGCGGTCACGGATCTCCCGACGCTCCTGTCCGCGGTGCTCGCCGTCGCCGCGCTCGCCGCCCTGGAGAGCCTGCTCTCCGCCAAGGTCGCCGACGGTATGGCCGACGGCGAGCCGCACGACCCCGACCGCGAACTGCTCGGCCAGGGACTGGCCAACGTCGCCGTGTCGTTCATGGGCGGGATGCCCGCCACCGGGGCGATCGCACGCACCGCGGTCAACGTGCGAGCCGGGGCGCAGACGCGCGTCGCGACCGTCGTCCACAGCGTCGTCCTGCTGGTCTCCGTGTTCGCGCTCGCCGGCCTGCTCGCGCGGATCCCGCTGGCGGCGCTGGCCGGCGTCCTGATGGTCACGGCGGTGCGGATGGTCGAGTTCGGCACGGTCGCGCGGATCGTGCGCTCCACGCGCGGCGACGCCGTGCTGCTGCTCACGACCGCCGCGGCCACCGTCGTGTTCGACCTCGTGATCGCCGTCGGCGTGGGCGTCGCGCTCGCGTCGCTGCTCGCGCTGCGCGCCGTCGCCGACAGCACGTCCTTCGAGCGCGAGCCGCTGCCGCCGGCCGACATCGACGCCACGCTCGAGCACGCGCTGATGCAGGAGCACATCGTCGCCTACCGGCTCGACGGTGCGCTGTTCTTCGGCGCCGCCCAGCGCTTCCTGCTCGAGCTGACGCGAGGTCAGCGACGTCCAGGTCGTGATCCTGCGCCTCGGCCGGCTGCGCGTGATCGACAGCACCGGCGCCCAGGCGCTCGCCGACCTCGTCAGCCACCTCGAGCACCGCGGCATCACGGTCCTGCTGTCCTCCGTGCGCCCCGAGCATCGCCGGCTGATCGAACGCGTCGGCGTCCTCAGCCGCCTCGCCCACGAGAACCACCTGCTGCCCACGCTCGACGAGGCCCTGATCCACGCGCGTCGCCACGTGCACCGCCGTGAGGCGGCAGCCGTCGCCTAGTGACGCTCGACGAACTGGAACATGATCCCGCCGCTCGTCTCCGGCTGCGTCCAGATCATCGACCGGTCCGGCAGGTGCCGCGGCGGCGCGTTCGGTTCGACACCGAGCGCACCCAGCGCGCCGAGTGCCTTCGCGAGGTCGCCGACGTCGAATGCGATGTGCTCGATCCGCGCTTGGTTGCCCTCCCCGAGGCGCTCCAGTCGCTGCGCCTCGTCGTGGACCTCGATCAGTTCCACGCTGGCGTCGCCGCACTTGAAGAACGCGGCTGTCAGGTCGCCCGTCTCGAGCGTCTCCGTCAGCTCGAGGCCGAGGTCCGTGAGCAGCTGCTTCGCTGCCCCGAGGTCCTCCACGATCACGCCCACATGGTCGAGCCGACGTAGGTCCATCCGGCGGCAGCTTAGTCGCCCGGGTCCGGCGTCCGCCTCCACGCCAGTAGGTTGTAGCCACGCGTCACTCGCCTAGGGAGCACACATGGCAACGATCCACTTCACGACGACGACGAGCGCGACGCCGGAGCAGTTCATCGCCGCCGTCACCGACTTCGGGCCAGGTCGCTCGAAGATCTTCGGCAACACCGACGACGGTCAGCTCAAGGTGCACGACCAAGGGCCCGACTGGGCCGACGTGACCGAGGGCAAGGGTCCGGCCTGGGAGCGCTTGCGTTACGACTGGTCGGACCCGAACCAGATCCGCATGACGACGACCGACTCCAACACCTGGGGCGGCGCGTCCGGGCACACCTACACGTTCGACCGCAAGGCCGACGGGAGGACCGGTGTCGACGTGGTCGTCGTGCGCGAGGGCAAGAACCTCAAAGGGCACGTGATCGGCGCGCTGCTGGGGCTCGTCGGCAAGCGGGTGTTCGCCGGACAGTTCGAGAAGACGGTCAAGGCGATCGAGGCTCGCCCCGCCGCTTGAACGCCGAGGGCCCTAGACTGGCTTGAGCGAGGACCCGGGCACCCGCTTCGAGTACCTGTGCTCCATGTCTACTCGAGGTACTCCATGTCGACCCGACTCTTTCTCACTCTCATCGCGATCTGGCTCGGCTTTTCCGTCCTGCTGGGGGTTGCGCTGTCCTTCGTTCCGCATGACGAGAGCGAGGCCGTGGCGGACACGTCTGACGCGATCGTCAGCTTCCAGGGCGAGACGATCACGCCCGCCCAGCTCGCCACCGCCCGCAACCAGGTCATGTCGAGTCAGCAGCAGCCGCTGGTCCTCGACGGCCCCAACTACGTCAAGTGCATCGCCGCCCAGACCGAGCAGCTCAAGGCCGCCAAGCAGCCGGTCCCCGCGGTCGACGCGCTGCGCAAGCAGTGCGCGCAGGTCAACACGCAGGTTTCCGAGCAGGCGCTCAGCGGGCTCATCCAGGCGGCGTGGCTGCGCGCCGAAGCCGAGAAGCTCGGCATCAAGGTCACCGACGCCGACGTCACGAAGGCGTTCAACGAACAGAAGACGCAGGCGTTCCCCAAGGCCGCCGACTACGACAAGTACCTCAAGACCAGCGGGCTGACCGAAGCGGAGCTGATCGACCAGGTCAAGAACGGCCTGATCGCCCAGAAGCTGCAGGAGCACTACACGAAGTCGATCCCCGCCCCGACCGAGGCCGAGCTGCGCAAGCTCTACGACGAGCAGGTCAAGAGCGCGCCCAAGGGCACCAAGATTCCGAAGTTCGAAGAGGTCAAGGACCAGATCGCCCAGCAGGTCGTCACCACCAAGCAGCAGCCCGCTCTCACCGCCGCGATCAACAGCATCACCGAGCGTTCCAAGCCGCAGACCGAATGCCTGACCGAGATCAAGGTCGAGCAGTGCAACGGCGTCGCCCCCAAGGCGACACCGGCCCCGCAACAGCAGGTCCCCGAGCAGTCCGCGCCGCCCGTGGATCCGGCCGCCACCCCCGCGCCGTAGCCGCCGGCCTCGGCTCAGGCCGCGCGCGCCGCGGCCACCAGGACCTCGAGCGCGAGCGCCACGGAGCGCCGCGTCAGCGCGTCCTCGCGATGGAGCACCAGCAGGTCGCGGTGCGCGACCGGCGTCAGCGAGCGAAGCTCGACGGTGCCGGGCGGCGCAGGCACGAAGGACGGGAGCAGCGTCACGCCGAGGCCGCGCTGGATCGCGTAGAGCAGCGCTTCGTGGCTGAAGAGCCGGCCCGCGAGCCGTGGCTCGAAGCCGGCCTGGCGGCAGCGGCGGACCACGTGGTGCTCGAGTTCGGTTCCGTCCAGCAGCCACGGCTCGTCGCGCAGGTCGGTGAGCTCGCCGGTGAACGGCGTGCCCGGCGGGAGCACGGCGCGGAGCTCATCGCGCGCGAGGGGTACCGAGCGCAGATGCGGCGTATGTGGAAGCGAGCCGTCGCCGAAGTCGGCCACGACCGCGAGATCGACCTCGCCGCGGTCGAGCGCGGGCACGTTCTCCGCCGGCTCCAGCTCGGCGAGCTCGAACGTGATCCCGGGGTGCGCGCGGGCGATCTCCGCCGCCGCGTCGATCACGAACGCGCGCATCGCACTCGTGAACGCGGAGACACGCACGGTCCCGACGGCCTTCTCGCGCAGCGTGAGCAAGGTCTCCTCGGCCGCTTCGATGTGTTCGAGGATCACGCGCGCGTGCCCCGCGAGCGCGACACCGGCGTCCGTCAGCGCCACGGTCCGGCCGTGGCGCTCGAGCAGGGCCGAGCCGCTCTCGCGCTCGAGCGCGGCGAGCTGCTGCGACACGGCCGACGGGCTCAACGACGCGGCACTCGCAACCGCCCGGACGGTGCCGAGACCTTCGAGCGCAATCAGGAGGCGGAGACGGCGCGGATCCAGCACTGTGAAGAGGAACTGTACAGCGACTGCAAATAATGTCGCTGGACCTTCACGGTTGCGCGAGTTAGCGTGAACGCCATGAGTGTGCTTGCTGAGACCGGGCTCGACTCGGCGTTCTGGTCCGATGTCGACCGTCATGTCGTCCGCTACACCCAGTCCTGGGTGCCGGCCATCGTCGAGCGCGCCGAGGGCAGCCTGCTCTACACGAGCGACGGGCGCGAGCTGCTCGATTTCACCTCGGGCCAGATGAGCTCGATCCTCGGCCACTCGCACCCGGCGCTGACGGCCGTGGTGCGCGAAGGGATCGGCACGCTGGACCACCTCTTCAGCGGCATGCTCTCGCGGCCGGTCGTCGAGCTCTCGCGACGGCTCGCGGAGAGCCTGCCGGACCCGCTCAACAAGACGATGCTGCTGACCACCGGCGCGGAGTCCAACGAAGCCGCGCTGCGCATGGCGAAGCTCGTCACGGGCGGGCACGAGGTCGTCGCGTTCAGCCGCTCCTGGCACGGGATGACGCTGGGCGCATCCAACGCCACCTACAGCGCCGGACGCAAGGGCTACGGTCCCGCGGCGGCCGGCAACTTCGCCCTGCCGACGCCAGACACCTACCGCCCGGACGTCGTGACCGCCGACGGCGAGCTCGACTGGCGCCGCCAGCTCGACCTCGGGTTCTCCCTGATCGACGCGCAGTCGACGGGAGCCCTCGCGGCCTGCATCGTCGAACCGATCCTGTCGAGCGGCGGCATCCTCGTCCCGCCGCCGGGCTACTTCGCGGCGCTGCGCGACCACTGCCACGCGCGCGGGATGCTGCTGATCCTCGACGAGGCACAGACCGCGATGTACCGCACCGGCGACATGTACGGCTTCGAGCGCGACGGCGTCGTCCCGGACATCATCACGATGTCCAAGACGCTCGGCGCGGGGCTTCCGCTGGCCGCGATCGTCACCACCGACGAGATCGAGGCCCGCGCCCACGAGCGCGGCTTCCTCTTCTACACGACCCACGTCAGCGACCCGCTCGTCGCGTCCGTCGGCAACACCGTGCTGGACGTCCTCGCGGACGGCGTCGGCGCCGCCGTCGCCGCGAAGGGCGACCTGCTGCAGGGCGGCCTGCGCGAGCTGCAGGACCGCCACGCGGTCATCGGCGACGTTCGCGGGCGCGGCCTGATGCAGGGCCTCGAGATCGTGCTCGACCGGGAGACGAAGCAGAGCTCACCCGAGCTCGGCACGGCCGTGACCGAGCGCTGCCTGGAGCTCGGGCTGCACATGAACATCGTCTCCCTGCGCGAGCTGAGCGGCACGTTCCGCATCGCGCCGGCGCTGACCACGACCGACGATCAGCTCCGTCTCGGCCTGGAGATCCTCGACCAGGCCCTGACGGACGTCACACCCCGGTTCGTCTGACGGGCTCGTGGAGCCGCGGCTGACCACGCCGCGGCTCCACTCGCACCCCTCCTAGGGGGTCGTCGTCGACAGCGTGAAGGTCAGCGTGGTGCTGTAGCTGCCGGTCCGGAGCGCGTCGTTGGCTCCGATGTGCTGGTTGAACCCGATCGTCGAGCTCCCGTGGGAGACCGGCGCGGACCACGTCGACGGCGTGATCGTCACCCCCAGCGGTGACGGCAGCGAGAACGCGCCGTTGCTGAGGTGGTTCGGGACCCGAGACGGTCAGCGCCGCGTCACCCGCGGTGGAGACCACGTCGGCGGTGGTGGACGCCGTGTAGTCCTTGGCCACGCCCGGGGTGAAGACGCCGAAGCTCGCCGGAGCGCCCAGGGTGAGGGCGAGCGTGGCGGGCACCGTGCCGCCCGCGGAGCCGGTGGCGGTGGCGGACGTCGCGATCCGGAAGTAGTCGAACCCGACCTTCAGGTCCGAGCTGGTCCCGGTGCGGTTGTAGGAGAAGACGCCGACCTTGACGTTGCTCAGGCTGTCGCCCTCGTCGTAGACGAACACCCAGTTGGTGCCGTCGACGGAGTAGTACGTCTTGTAGCGCTGGCCGGTCTTGATCATCTTCAGCCAGAGGTTGCCGCCGCTGACGCCGAGGCTCGCCGTCGGGACGCTCGCGAGCACCGTGGCGATCGGCGTGGTGTACGCCGGCGCCGGGTTGAACGAGAAGTCCTCCTGCGTCTCGACGAGCTGCGCGACGTTGCCGGTGAACTCCCAGTCGAGCTTGATGTAGTCGTTGTCGTCCTGGTAGGCGATGATGCCCGCCCTGCTGCGTGGCGACGTGCGGCGTGACGCTGAAGTTCAGCTTCGACTCCATCGTCCAGTCGCCCACCACCGGCTGCAGGAGCAGGTTCTTGGCGGTGTTGGTGGTCGTGTTGAGGTCGCCCGTCTCCGGCTGGATCGTGAGCGCACCGCCCGACTCGCTCTCGGTGGCCGCGTTCTGGCGCACCCAGCTCCACTGCGGCCCGGGGGCCGAGTCGTTGAACTCGTCGCTCTTGCCGGCCAGACCGAAGTTCACCGTGTAGGTGAACGTCGTGCCGTCCGCGCCGGTCGCGACGACCGTCGCCGCACCCGGGAACGCGGTGGCCTGCGTGACGGTCACCGTGGCCGACGGGTCGGCCGACGTCGCGGCGACCGTCGGGGTCGCGCTGCCGTCCGGCAGCACGACGTCGTAGCTGTACTTGTCCGCGTTGAAGTCGCGTCAGCGGCTGGCCGTTGACCGTGATCGCGCTCAGCTGCGGCGACGACCTTGACGACGAAGCTCGTCGACTTCGTCACGCCGTTGTAGGTCGCGTTGACCGTGACCGTGGCGACGCCGTTGGCGAGCGTCTTGATCGTGCTGCCGTCGACCGAGACGACGCCCGGCCGGTTGCTCGAGTAGCTGAACGTCATGCCCGCCGGGAACGCCTTGTGCGCGCCCTTGGAGACGTAGCCGACGAGCGTGTCGTCGTTCATCGACGACCGTGGCCTGCGGGTCGATCGTCGCGCCGACCGGGAACTCCACGCGCGTGGCGATGTCACGCGACGCGTCGGCGTCCTTGATGGCCGGCTTGACGGTCACGACCGAGGGCTTCGGCGTGATCGCGCCGCTGACGTTGATCGTGTCCTGCGCGGCGATGTCCGCGTCCGCGCTGGACTGCGAGATCTGGATGCCGTAGCGGCCGTCGTCGACGACCCACTTGCCGTCTGGTCGAGAACGCCAGGTCGGGGACGTTGACCTTGATCGGCACCGTCTTGGTCTGGCCGGGATCGAGCGTCACCTGGGCGAAGCCCTCGAGGCGCTTGACCGGGCGCTGCTGGTCGGCGGTCGCGTCCGGCGTGGTGACGTAGAGCTCGACCGTGTCGGTGCCCGCCGTCGTGCCGGTGTTCTTGACGTCGACGCTCGCGGTGAACGAGTCGTTGGCGTCGAGCGTCTTCTTGTCGAGCTGGAGGTTGCTGAGTCGAGAACGTGGTGTAGCTCAGGCCGTAGCCGAACGGGTACGACACGCGGGCCGGTGAAGTACTGGTACGTGCGGCCCTTGCCGCCGGCCGCGGTGGGCCGGATCGTGTAGTCGGTCGTCGCCGGCAGGTCGGCGATGTTCGAGACCCAGATCGACGGGGTGCGGGCGGTCGGGTCGTACTTGCCGAGGACGACGTCGGCGAGCGCGTCGCCCTTGCGCATGCCGTTGTAGGAGCTCCACAGCAGCGCTGGACGTGGTCGGCTCGAACGGCGCGCACGTCGACCGGGCCGATCGTCTCCATGTAGACGATCGTGTTCGGGTTGGCCGCCTCGACCTGCGTGATCAGCGCGCCCTGGGCGCCGGGGAGCGTGACCGCGGTGCGGTCGGTGTCCTCGTTCGCGGTGCCGCCGTCGGTGCCCGTGTAGACGATCACCGCGTCGTAGTTGCGCGGCGGCCGCGATGGCGGCGGGGTCGACGGCGGTCAGCGGCGGCGGCGGTGGTGCCCGTGCCGGTGAAGCCCTTCATGTAGTCGACCGTGGCGTCGGGGTCGATCGCCGTGATCGCGTTCTTGAGGCCGTTGTAGCCGTTGATCTGCTTGGCGACGCCGGCCGCGGCCTCGGTCGCCGAGTAGCCGCCGAGGTACATGCTCGCCGGGGTTGGCGAAGTAGCCGAGCACGAGCACCTTGTAGGCGCCGGAGGTCGGCGGCTTCAGCGGCAGCAGGCTCTTGCTGTTCTTCATCAGGACGATCGACTTGTCCGCCGACTCGCGCGCGAGATCGAGGCGCGGCTGCGTGATCGTCACCGCGTTGTTGGCGTTGCTGTTGACCCAGGTGCCGGCGGCGACGCGCGGCGCGGGCCTTGGCGACCCACGGCACGCTGCTCGCGGCGTCGAACTCGCCGGTCTGCATGCGCGCGGTGAACAGGCGCACGAGCGACGGCGTCGAGGTCGTTGACGTTGAACGTGCCCGTCTGCGTCTGGATCGCCGAGTTGGAGGCGACCGGGGCGGAGTCGAGGTAGTTGTAGCCGTCCTTGTAGCCCGCGTTGCAGTCCAGGTCCTCGCCCGCGGTGATCGCGAAGGCGTTGCGCTCGATGTTGTTCAGCGGGCGCGTCCAGGACGGCGGCTGCCAGTGGTGGCCGGCGACGATCTCGAACGTCGCGTCGCAGTCAGACGTGAAGTAGCCCTCAAAGCCGAAGGTCTGGCGCATCAGGTTGTCCATCAGGTACGGGTCGGACGCGGTCGGCGTGCCGTTGATGGAGTTGTAGGAGGACATGACCGAGCCCGGCTGGGAGTCCTCGACGACGCCGCGGAAGGCCTTGGTGTAGTACTCGCGCAGCGTCCGGTCGTCCATGTCGGACGAGCCGGTGCGGCGGTTGACCTCGCTGTTGTTGGCGGCGTAGTGCTTGATCGTCGTGATCGTCTTGTGGTAGCCGCCCGACTCGGGCAGCAGCGTGCCGGACTCGTCCTTGCCCTCCATGCCGTTGACGAACTGGTCGACCTCCTTGTTGACGAGCAGCGGGTCCTCGCCGTAGGCCTCGTCGTTGCGGCCCCAGCGCGGGTCGCGCTCGAGGTTCATCGTCGGCGAGTAGAAGTCGAGGTTCTCCGTGTTGCCCGTCGTGACCTCGCGGGCCTCGTCGCCGATTTGCGACGCGACGCGATAGATGAGGTTCGGGTTCCAGGTCGACCCGAGCGACTGGTCGATCGGGTACGACGTGGTGTTGGTGAGCGTGGTGGCGTTGCCGCTCGTCGCCGTCTGCGACCGCGAAACGCCGTGCAGCGCCTCGTTCCACCACCCGTAGGCGGGGACGCCGAGTCGCGAGATCGCCGGCGACTGGCTCGAGACCATCTGCGACGCCTTCTCCTGCACCGTCATGCGCGAGACGAGATCCGCGGCGCGCTCCTGGAACGAATACGACGTGTCCAGATAGATCGGGCCTGGCGTTGCGGACTCGGCGGCCGCAGCGCGGTGCGTAGTCGACGCTCCCGCGACGACGAGCGCACACATGCTTCCGGTCAGAGCGAGCAATCCCGCTCGACGCTTTCCCATGTCTCCTCCTGATTTATGACAGAGCTAGTCGTAAAACCGGGCGGAGTATCGACTTGCAACCCATTAGTTGGATGAGACGTCGTATGACGGTCTTCCAACTGACCGTCGTCAAGACCGGTAGCCTGAGACCACTTAGTCCGGGGAGACAACGAATCGTCAAAGCCTGATTCACGCTGGATGTCAGCGCTATGACCGGGGTTCGTTGGACGGTCACACGAGGAGAGAGCCATGAGTCGCACGCGACAGACCACTGGGAGTGGACGCCGCCGGCGGATGTTGATCGCCACAACCATGGTGGCGGCGCTCGCCGCCGTTGCGCCCGGCGTGGCTGCCGCCGCCGACGACACGTACAACGGCTCGCGAGATGTGGCTGCGCTACGTCGCCGGTGACCGACGCGAGCCTGCTTGCGTCCTACCGTGCGACGGCCACCGGCGTGGTCGTCGAGAACGTCGACCACAACAAGGTCTACCGCCAGACGGCGAACCTGCAGATGGAGACCGGCGCGAGCGAGAAGCTGGTCGAGTCCTCGCTCGAGGCGGCGCGCGACGAACTGGTGCGCGGGCTCAGCGGCCTGCTCGATCAGACGGTGCCGGTGCGCAGCGCGACGCCCGACAGACGTCCCCGACGGTTCCGTCATCGTGGGCACGCGGGACGAGCTCGGCGATCGTGCGCGCCAGCCTCGAGCGCGAGCGACCTGGCGGCGGTCGGCAACGAGGGCTACGTGATCCGCTCGGTCGTCAACGGCTCCGGCGCTTCACCGTGATCGCCGGCAACACCGACCTCGGCGCGCTCTACGGCACGCTCGCCTTCCTGCGCCTGATGCAGACGCAGAAGCCGATCACCGGCCTCGACGTCTCCTCCGCGCCGAAGATCAAGCACCGCCACCTCAACTACTGGGACACGGAGCGCCTCTACGCGGGCAACAACACCGCGGGCACCGGCGGCCTCAACGGCGAGAACGGCGCGGTCTTCGACTTCGCCGCGACCGGCGCGAGCGCCGCCAAGAACCTGCCGGTGATCCTCAACCGCTACATCGTCGTGGCGCGCGCGCTGGCCTCGCTCGGCATCAACGGCATCACGATCAACAACGTCAACGCCAACAACGCCTACCTGACGACGGCGTACATCGCGCAGGAGGCGGCGCTGGCCGACGCGCTGCGCCCGTACGGCGTCCGGCTCGCGCTCTCGATCAACTACACCGCGCCGACCGACACCCGCTTCGCGCCGGACACGCTGACCAACGCGCAGCTCGACCCGGCACGGCGCCGCCGTTCCGCGGCTGGTGGACGCGCAAGGCGCAGCAGCTGCAGGCGTCGATCCCCGACTTCCTGGGCTTCACCGTCAAGGCCAACTCCGAGGGCCAGCCCGGCCCGCAGGACTTCGGCCACGACCACGGTGACGGCGCCAACGGCATCGGCGCCGCGCGTCGCGCCGCTGGGCATGAAGGTCTTCTGGCGCACGTTCGTCTACAACGCCGACGTCGACCACGACCGGCTCAAGCGCGCCTACCTCGAGTTCGGCTACATCGACGACGAGGTCGCAGCCCGACGGCAGCAAGGGCCGCGTCGCCGACAACGTGTTCCTGCAGACCAAGAACGGCCCGCTGGACTTCCAGGGCCGCGAGCCGGTGCACCCGATGTTCGGCCGCATGGAGAACACCAACCAGGCGCTGGAGCTGCAGATCACGCAGGAGTACACGGGCCAGAACAAGATGCTCACCTACCTCGGCGCCGATGTGGGAGGAGGTGCTCAAGACCGACACCTACGCCACCAACGCGGCCGCCGGCAAGCGGCTGGTCGGCAACATCATCGACGGCTCGGCGCAGGGGCAGCCGGACACGCGCGATCGTCGGCGTCGCCAACCTCGGCAACGCCGACAACCTCACCGGCCACCACTTCGCGCCAGGCCAACCTCTACGCCTGGGGCCGGCTGGCGTGGGACTGGACGCTCGGCTCGGAGGACATCGCGCGCGAGTGGGTGCGGATGACCTGGAGCAACGACGCGCCGGTCGTCGACACGATCGTGAAGATGATGATGGGCTCGCGCGAGGCGCTGGTGAGCTATCAGACGCCGCTCGGCATCGGCGCATCAGTTCCGCTCCAGCGACCACTACGGCCCGATGCCGAACGAGTGGTTCCAGCGCGACGACTGGAGCCCTGTCTACTACAACCAGGCCGACAGCGCCGGGCTCGGCTTCGACCGCTCCGCCACCGGCAGCAACCTCGTCGCGCAGTACTTCCCGACGCTCGCAGCAGCGCTTCGGGAACATCGCGACGACGCCGGAGAACCTGCTCGACGTGGTTCCACCACGTGCCGTGGGACTACCGGATGGACAGTGGCCGGACCGTACTGGGACGAGCTCGTCTACCGCTACCAGATGGGCGTCGAGTACGTGACCTGGATGCGCGAGACGTGGGACGCGCTGCAGCCGTTCATCGACGCCCGCCGCTTCGCCGAGGTCAAGGCGCAAGCTGGCGACGCACGAGACCGACGCGGCGTCAGCTGGCGCGACACGAGCGTCAACTACTGGCGCGAGTTCAGCGGCCGCGACATCCCGGTCGACGGCGGGCCGCTGTCGGCCAAGATCACCGTGGACGGGAAGGAGATCGGCGGCTTCAACCTGTCCGACGCGGCCTACACGATCCCGGTCGCGGCGGGTGGCGTCGCCGACGATCACGGCGGTCAAGACCGCCGATCCCGCCGCGCGCGTGCAGATCGTCTCGCAGGCGACCGCGCGTGCCCGGGCAGGCGATCGGTCAAGGTGACCAAGGACGACTTCTTCGGGCCGATCGTCAAGAACTACGTGTTCAACCTCGTGCCCGACACGACGCTGCGCACGCTGCGGGTCAACGGGCGGCCGCTGGCCTCGTTCAAGCCGAGCGTGCTGACCTACAACGCGGTCATGAACGCCGGCCCGGACGCGGTCGCGAAGGTCGTGGCCGAGGCGAGCGACCCGGCCGCCACGGTGAGCGTCGAGCCGGCGACGTCAGTCGACCGGGCAGGCGAAGGTCACCGTGACCAACGGCGCCGCATCGTCGGTCTACACGGTCAACCTCGACACGCACGAACGCGGGCAGCGACGAGTTCGGCACGCTCGGCTCGCAGTGGCAGATCCTGCGCCCGGACGCGAGCGCGCTGGCGCGTCGGCGGCGGCTCGCTGGTGATCACGTCGCAGAACGGCGACCTGCAGGGCGACGACCAACACGGCCAAGAACGTCGTGCTGCAGGACGTCAACGGCGACTGGACGATGGAGTCCAAGCTCGTCTTCTCGCGCCCGCTGGCCAACAACAACGAGCAGGGCGGGATCATCGCCTACAACAGCGACCAGAACTACGTGAAGCTGGCGTGGGAGATGAGCGCCGCCACGCAGGCCGATCAACCAGCTGCGCGTGGTCGTCATCCGCGAGCAGAACGGCACCGCGACCACGCTGCAGATCACCGGGTCGCCGACGCGCAGAAGATCGTCGGCGCCGACGGGGCGATCTGGCTGCGGCTGAGCCAAGTCCGGCAGCACCTACAAGGCGTACTACTCGAGCGACGGCAGCGTCTACCGCTACATGGGCTCGACGACGCTCAACGTCGAGGCGACCAAGGCCGGGCTGCGTGGCCTTCAACCGCGGCGGGCACCTCCACCGACCTCGACGTCGCGTTCGACTACTTCCGCATCGCCAGCGCCGGCGATGCGGTCCCGGCGCTGGCTCGACCGACGCCGAGGGCGGCGTCGGCGGGACGGTGCCGGCGACGCTCGCGCTCACGCTCGGCGCGCCGGCGACGTTCGGGCGCGTTCACGCCCGGGCGTGGCGAAGGACTACACGGCCTCGACGACGGCCAACGTGATCTCGACCGCCGGTGACGCGACGCTCTCGGTCGCCGATCCCAGCACGACGGCCACGGGCCGCCTGGTCAACGGCAGCGTTCGCGCTGACCCAGCCGCTGCAGGCCAACGCCAACGGCGGCACCTACGCACCGGTCGGCGGCAGCGCCGCCCCGACCGGGCTGCTGACGTATGCCGGACCGACCAGCAACGACGCGGTCACGGTCGGCTTCAAGCAACCGATCACGGCCACCGAAGGCCTGCGGACCGGCAGCTACAGCAAGACGCTGACGTTCACGTTGTCCACGACGACACCGTGAGCCGGGCGGCGGCGACGGAGGCCTGGCCTCCGTCGCCGCTCACGCCTGTAGGCGAAGGAGTTCACGGCGAACGTCCTCGGCGTCCGTGCTGCCGGGCGGAACCAGGGCGAGCGCCCGGGTGCAGGCCGCAACGGCCTCTCGGTCGCGCCCGGCGCGCTGCAGGAAGGCGGCGCGCGAGGCGTGGAAGCGATGGTTGGCCTCCAACTGCGGATGCTGCGCGCGGAGCGCGTCGAGCGCACTTAGCCCTGCGACGGGCCCGTCGGCCATGCCAACGGCGGCAGCGTGGTTGAGCGCGATGATCGGGGACGGGGACATCGTGGCCAGCGTGCGGTACAGCAGCGCGATCTGCGGCCAGTCCGTGTCGAAGGCCGGGACCAAGGTGGTCGTGGCGCTCGGCCTCGCCACCGTCGCCGCCGCGCTCGCGATGTACACCGGCTTCGGCGTCGACACCGCGTACTCGCAGTCGCCGTCGCGCTGTTTCTGATGGGCGCCGGCATGGGCCTGGCGATGTCCCCCGCCACCGAGGCCATCATGGGCGCGACCACCGGCCTCGCGCCCGAGCAGGCGCAGGTCGCCGGCGACTCGGTCGGCGGAGCGCACGCGGTCGCCGCGCAACTGGAGTCAGGGACCGCCCGCGCGCTGGTCGAGGCGTCCAACCACGCGTTCGTCGGCGCGATGGCGACGACGGCCGGCATCGTCGCGGTCGTGGCCCTGCTCGGCGCCGCGATCGCGGCTGTCCTCGTTCAGAACCAGGAAGGACCGGCGTTGGTGTAGGGCGCCTCGAGCGCGGCGATCTCGTCGGGCGTGAGCTGGAGGTCCAGTGCCGCGACCGCCTCGGACAGGTGGTGCGCCTTGGTCGCTCCGACGATCGGGGCGGAGACGATCGGGGTTGGTCAGCACCCACGCCAGTGCGACCTGCGCCATCGTCACGCCCCGGGCCTCGGCGACCGTCTGGACGGCGTTGACCACCGGCTCGTCGCGCGGGGAGTCGAAGGCCTGGACGACCTTGTCGACGGTGGAGCGAAGGCTCTGCTCGCCCCACGGTCGCGCCAGCCGGCCCTTGCCCTGCGGCGAGTACGGCACGAGGCCGACGCCCATGTCGGCGCACATCGCCATCAGCTCGGGCTCGTCCTGGCGGCGCAGCAGGTTGTACTGGTTCTGCATCGACACGAACCGGGTCCAGCCGCCGAGGTCGGCGGCGTGCTGGAGCTTGGCGAACTGCCAGCGCGTACATCGACGACGCGCCGAGGTAGCGGACCTTGCCCGCCTTGACGACGTCGTGCAGCGCCTCCATCGTCTCCTCGACCGGGGTGTCCGGATCGAAGCGGTGGATCTGGTAGAGGTCGACGTAGTCGGTGCCGAGCCGCGCGAGCGAGGCGTCGATCTGTTCCAGGATCGCCTTGCGCGACAGCCCCTGCCCGCCCGGGCCGTCGTGCATCCGGCCGAACACCTTGGTGGCGAGCACGATGTCCTCGCGCCGGGAGTAGCGCTTGATCGCGCGGCCGACGACCTCCTCCGAGGTTCCCGCCTGGTAGACGTTCGCGGTGTCCCAGAAGGTGATCCCGAGCTCGACGGCCTGCTCGGAAGAACGGCTGCGCGTCTTCGTCGACGAGCGACCACTCGTGCGCGCCCGGGGTCGTGGGGTCGCCGTAGCTCATGCAGCCCAGCGCGAGCCGGCTGACCTTCAGCCCACTGTCGCCCACCCGTACGTGCTCCATCACGCCTCCGCCGGCGTGTTGTCGTACTGCTCGTCGGTGACGTGCTCGCCCCAGGTCACGGGGCTGCCGGTGTCGTCGGCCTCCTGCATCGCGATATGGGTCATGAGGCGGTTGGGGGCGGCGCCGTGCCAGTGGTTCTCGCCCGGCTCGAAGAAGACGCTGTCGCCAGGTTTGATGACCTCCACCGGGCCGCCTTCGCGCTGGCAGCGCCCGACCCCCTCGGTGACGTAGATCGTCTGGCCGAACGGGTGCGTGTGCCAGGCCGTGCGGGCACCGGGGGTGAAATGCACCGCGGCGGCGGCGAGTCGCGACGGAGGCGAGGGCGAGGCGACGCGGTCGATGAACACCGTGCCGGTGAACCAGTCGCTCGGGCCGGTCGCGGTGTCGAGGGAGTTGCGGGTGATCTGCATGTGCGGCTCCGAGAGTCAGGCGTTCGAGGGGATGCGATCGAGGGCGAGCGAGTTGGACAGCTCACGGTACGCGTCGATACGGAAGAAGCCCGGGTTGACGATCGTCGTGTGGATGCCGAACGGCTCGACCTCGGCGGCGAGCGACTCCATCCAGCCCTCGACGCCGAACTTCGCGGCGGCGTAGGCGGCGCAGTACTCGAAGCCGGCGAGCCCGGCCGACGAGGAGATCGTCACGACGTGGCCGGAGCGCTGCTCGCGCATGACCGGCAGGACCGCGCGGGTCACATTCATCGGGCCGAGCAGGCTGGTCGCGAGCTGGCGTTCGATCTGGTGCCCATGCCGCGGCCGGCACCGGTGATCAGCCAGGTCTTGATGTGCGTCATGTCTGCGGTTCCTTGGTCAGTGATGCCATCCAAGATGGGACGCGCGGGGCATAGATTCAAATACTGATTCTTCTGTACTGATAGAAATAAACTATGGATCCACGCCGCCTGATGGTGTTCCGGGCCGTAGCCCACGAGCGCTCGTTCTCGCGCGCGGCCAGGAACCTGTCGCTGTCACAGCCGTCGGTGTCGCACCAGGTGGCGTTGCTGGAGACCGAGATCGGCGTGCGCGTCTTCGATCGCGACCGAGGCCGCGCCGGCCTGCGCCTGACCCACGCGGGCGAAGTGCTGCTCGAGCACGCCGACCACATCGGCCAGCGGCTGGAGCTCGCCGACTCCCAGCTCGCCGCGCTCGCGAGCGCGCATCGCGACGAGGTGCGCCTCGGCGCGTTTCCCACCGCGCTCGCCGGGTTCGTGCCGTCCGCGATCAGGCGCCTTCGCGCGACGGACGGCGGGCTGCGGATCATGCTCAGCGAGGTCACGCCGAGCACCCTCGAACCCCGCTTCCTGAGCGGCGAGTTCGACGTCGCGCTCGGCTACCAGTTCGCGACCGCCTCGCGCCGGGAGTTCGAGGGCGCGGAGCGCATCGATCTCTTCCAGGAGACCTTCCTGATCGGCATACCGCCGCAGCACCGACTGGCGGACTCGACGCGTCCCGTCGCGTTGTCGGAGCTCGCCGATGAGGACTGGATCGTGCCCTCCACCGACGGCTTCCTCGTGCAGGCGTGCCGGGATGCCGGCTTTGACCCGCGCATCGTCTCGATCACGCAGGACCCGGTCGCCACGCGCGGACTGATCGCTCGCGGCATCGGCGTCGGCTGGGTACCGAGCCTGCTGGTCGACGACTACGCCGGTGTCGCCATCCGCCGCACCGATCGACCGATCGGCCGTCGTGACATCTACGTGCTGCTCCCTCCGGGCGAACGCCACCCGCTCGCCAGGCACGTCGTCGAGGCGTTGGTGCAGACCGCGGCCGAGTTCGCGGTCGGCAGCGCGTGAGGAGCTCACCAGCACTGTCACGCCGAGGTCCGGGGCGAGCGCCCCGGACCTCGGAGAGACGGGTTACGGCGTCGTTGTCGAGAGCGTGAACGTCAGCGTCTTGCTGTACGCCCCGGTGCGCAGCGGGTCGGCGGCGCCGATCGCCTGCTTGAACGTGATCACCGGCTGGTCGTTGGAGACCGGGCCGGTGTACGTCTTCACGACGCCCAGGCCCTGCAGCGGCTGCGCGAGCGCGAACGTGCCGTTGACGAGATGGCCCGTGTTGGTCGAGCTCGGGTCGCTGGCCGACAGGGTGGCGTCGCCCGCGGTGGAGATCACGTTGGCCGTCGTGGTGGCCGTGTACTCCCTCGCGAGGCCCGGCGTGAACGCGCCGAACTGCGCCGGGGCGCCCATCGTCAGCGCCAGCGTGGCCGGGACCGAGGCGCCCGCGGCGCCCGCGGTGGCGATGCTGTTGACCATGTAGTTGACGGCCTTGCTCGTCGTGTTGCCGGCCTTGTCCACGGCCGTGACCGTGTACGAGTGGTAGCCGACCGTGGCCGTGTCGAGCGTGGTCGTCGGGCTCGTGCACGTGTCGACGCCGAGGCCCTCGTCAGCGCACGCGTACGCGGCCGTCTGCACGGAGCCGCGCAGATAGCCGGCGCCCTCGTTGGTCGAGGTGACCGTCGGGGCGACGTTGTCGGCCGCGATCGCGCCGATCTGCGTCTGCGGGTTGGAGTACGCCACCGTGTTCGCCCGCTTGGTGAACGAGTTGTCGAGGTCCCAGATCATCAGGCCGCGGTAGATGTCGGACTCGTAGATCTTGCCGTTGTACCAGTAGGTCGACCAGTCGCCGCCGTCCGGGTAGCCGTCGCCTCCGTACGTGGTCGTCCGCGGCAGCGGCTTGGGGTCGGCGAAGCCGACCAGCTGCGGTGCGGCGGGATGCGTGTAGTCGATCACGGTGATGCCGGCCTGGTAGTTGCCGGAGACCAGGAAGTTGCCGCCCTTGGTCGGCACGGTGTTGAAGTTGTGCCAGGTGCAGTTCTCCGTGGAGTCCTGGAAGCGCGGGTGCACGAAGCGGCTGATCTCGTCGCCGGTCGCGGCGTTGAGGAAGAACAGCGAGCGGTTCAGGGCGGAGCTGGTGGTCTGGCACTGGGCCGCGACGCCGCCGCCCGGCTCATGGCCGAACACGACGGTCTTGCCGTCGTAGCTGAAGGCGGCCGAGTGACCGGTGCCGACGCCCAGCGACTTGTTCCACAGCTGGATCGGGTTCTCGATGCCGCCCGGCAGCGTCGGGTCGATCGTGGCGTCGAACTTGAACATCGTGATGCCGTTGCCGCCCGAGCACGACGCGAGGCTGTTTGCGCCGTTGAGGAAGACCGTGTTGTCGTGGCACTGGCGCCCGGCCGGCGCCTGCTTGACGTAGGAGGCGATCGTCGGGTCGGCCATGTTGATCTTCAGGACGTCCATCCACGTGCACGTGCCGCTCGAGCCGCCGTTGTAGATGTACAGGTTGCCGCGGGTCTCGTCCGGCACGGCCGTCGCGGTGTGCGAGCCGCAGCCCTGCCGCGGGACGTCGTTGGTGGAGAAGCGCAGGCCGCGGACGAAGACCGGGTTCTTCGGGTCCGTGATGTCGAAGATGTGGATGCCCTCGAAGCCCTGGCCGACGAGCTGGCCGCCACAGGACTGCGTCGCGGCGCCCGCGGCGCTGGTCGGGGAGTCCCACGAGCGGACGAGGATGTTCTTGTAGACGATGACGTCGCCCTGCGACGTCGTGCAGCTCGTGTTGAGGTGGACCTGCTTCGGCTCCGCGGGGTTCTCGATGTCGATGACGACGAAGCCGTTGTTGGTGCCCTGGTAGGCGTACTTGCCCTGGAACGCGAGATCCGAGTTGTACGGGGAGGGCAGGTACGGGATCACGTTCGCCGCGTAGCCGAGCGGCGTCATGTTCGGCGACCAGTCGAACGTGGCTGGGCTCACCGCGTCCGAGAGCGGGTCGCCCGTGACGCCCTTGACCTTCATCGCCGCCGTGACCGGACCGCCCTCGCCGGCGCAGTCATGCCCGACTTCGACCGGGCGCATGCCCGCCCACATCGCGTTGTTGACCGACAGGAAACCGCTGGCGACGTTGCCGTTCGCGCTGGCGCATGGATGCGCCATCGCGGAGGCCGGCGCGAACAGCGCCAGCGCGGCGATCGACCCGGCACCGGCCAAGGCGACCCTCAAAGCTCTACCCATCAAACTGCTCCTCTCGCGGAAGACACCCACTCCTCTCAGATAGAGCTAATCAATTTCTCATCAAGATGCCCAAGTCCGCGGGTGTGCAGGTCTCTCCACAAGCGGTCGGTGATCGTGCTCAGAAGGACGTGCGACGCGGGTCGCCGTATTCCTCGGCGACCCGCTGCAGGTGCGCCAGATCGCGCCCTGGAAGCCAGCGGTCGAGCAGCTCCCGGGCGGGCGGCGTGTCGACCGTGCGGGTGACCTCGAGCGCGGTCCGGTCGAACAAGACGGCCAGCACCGTGTCCGGCAGCGCGTCCCGCTCGACGTCGATCATCAGCCGCATGCCGTTGCGGTCCGAGTGATCCTGCACGTCGACGATCGGCAGGCCGCTGTCCCCCACGGCATCGACGACCTGCCAGATCACGCCGTCCTCGCCGCCCTTCATCACGCCGTACGGCAGCTCGGTGATCACGATCCGGTGGTTGACGCGGTGCTCGACGATCTCGGCGCGGGCGCGCAGGGTGTAGGTGCTGCCGTCGAAGCGGGTGAGCACACCACCGGTCGGAAAGTCCGGGACGAGCACACGGCTCGGATCCTCCGCGGCCGCGGCCACCTCGCGCAGGTTGTGGGGGAGCGGCCCGTTGACCACCGCGTTGGGGAAGTGCTCGAGCTCGAGCCCGATCGGCGCGAGCCGCACCTCCGTGTACTGGGCGTCGGCCGGCGGGTCGTCGTCCGCGCTCCCGAAGTTGCCGTTCCCGTCGACCAGCGGATAGCGCATCACCCAGTCCTGCGCGAGGCGCGCGAGCGTCTCCCACGCGTGCTCGTCGCTGCCCACGTACGTGCTGGAGCGGACGTAGCGCTCGCTCAACTTCGCGAGCAGCTCGCGCTCCAGCGTGCTGAGCCCGTCGTCGCTGCCTCCCATCCGGTGGATTGTGCCTCGTGGTCCAGGGCTCGTGTTGCTCATGACGACACCCAGGGTCAAACTCCGCGTCGATGGCTGCAGGCGCTCGCTCTTCCGCTGCGCGAACAGCGGCTTCACGCTGACCCGATGCCGGTACTGGGCACCAAGCTGCATCCGCCTCGGCCGCGTCGCCGGCTCGTACCGCGCACTCGTCTGACCGACCGGCTGCGCGCGGACGGCGACGACGGGGCGCGGCTGGTCCTGGTCGCAGCACCGGCCGGGTTCGGCAAGACCACACTCCTGGCGCAGTGGCTGGCGGCCTCCGACGGCAGGGTGGCCTGGCTTGCGCTGGATCCAGGCGACACGGACCTCCGCTTGTTCCTCACCCACCTCGTGGCGGCGATCCAGATCGTCGAACCCGAAGTCGGGGTCGATGCCGTCGCCTTGCTGGAGGGCGCAGCCGTCGCGCCTCCCGACGCGGTCCTGGTAAGCCTGATCAACGACCTCGACGTGCTCGCCGGGCCGACGGTCGTGGCGCTCGACGACTACCACGTCATCGACAGCGCCGCGGTGCACGAGGCGGTGACGTTCCTGCTGGACAACCTGCCCCCGCAGGTCACGCTGGCGATGACGACGCGGGCGGATCCGCCGCTGGCGCTGTCCCGGCTGCGCGCGCGTGGCGAGCTCGTGGAGATCCGGGCCGCCGATCTCCGGTTCACCACCGGCGAAGCGGAGGCGTTCCTCAACGGGGTGATGGAGCTGCAGCTCGATCCAGCCCTCGTGGCCGCGCTCGAGGCGCGCACGGAGGGCTGGGCGGCCGGGTTGCAACTGGCCGCGTTGTCGGTGCGGACCCGAGCCGGCGATGTCGCCGGGTTCGTCGAGGCCTTCTCCGGGAGCCATCGGTTCGTCCTCGACTACCTGGTCGAGGAGGTCCTGGACCGGCAGCCGGACGAAGTCCGCGCGTTCCTGCTCGACACCTCCGTGCTCGACCAGCTGACCGGCGGGATCTGCGACGCGCTGACGGGCCGGACCGACGGTCGGTCGATGCTCGAGACGCTCGAGCGCGAGAACCTGTTCGTGGTCGCGCTCGACGACGAACGCCGCTGGTATCGCTACCACCACCTCTTCGCCGACGCGTTGCGCGCCCGTCTGACTGCGCGGCACGCCGAGCGGGTCGCGGAGCTGCACGCCGCGGCCGGCCGATGGCTCGCGGAGAACGGGTTGCTGGGCGATGCCGTCGGGCATGCCTTCGCGAGCGGGGACTCCGAGCGCACCGCCGACCTGATCGAGCTCGGCCTGGCCGACCTACGCCGGCGGCGCCAGGACCGCACGCTGCGCGACTGGCTGGTCGCGCTCCCCGAGGACGTCGTCAGGCGCCGACCGCTCCTCGCCCTCCACATGGGCTGGAGCCGCCTCTCCGAAGGTGACTTCGACGGGGTGGAGGCGTGGCTGGACGCCGCGGAGAGCGGGCTCGATCCGGCTTCGCCGTCGACCATCCCCGTGGTGGCCTCGCTGTCGGAGGCGGCGTCGGTCCGGGAGCGCGAGCTCCGCGCCCTCCCGGCCATGATCGCGGTCTACCGCGCCTCGATCGCCCAGGCCCGCGGCGACGTCGACGGAACGGTCGCGCACGCGCGAAGCGCGCTGGCGCTGGCCGGGCCGGAGGATCACTTCCCGCGCGGCGCGGCCGCCGGCTTCGTCGGCCTGGCGGCCTGGGCCGCCGGCGATCTCGGCGCGGCGGTGGACACGTTCGGCGAGGCGGTCGCCAGCCTGCGTGCGGCCGGCATGGTCGCGGACGAGCTGGGCGCGACCGTCGTGCTCGCGAGCATGTGGCTGGCGCGCGGGCGGCCGGCCGAGGCACGCCGGCTCTACGAACGCGCGCTGGCCACGGCCGAGAGCCACCCCGGCCCGGTGCTGTCCACCACCGGTGACCTCCACGTCGGTCTGGCGGACGTCCTGCGCGAGCAGGGCGACCTGGCCGCTGCCGCGCAACACCTGGACGCCGCCCGCGAACTCGGCGACCGGGCATCGCTGCTGGAGAACCGGCACCGCTGGTACACCGCGACGGCCGCGCTGCTGCAGGCGCACGGTGACCTCGACGGCGCCGTCGCGATGCTCGACCAGGCCGAGCCGCTGTTCCTTCCCGGCTACTTCCCCGACGTGCGGCCGATCCCCGCGACCCGGGCGCGCGTGCGAGTCCTCCAGGGCCGTTTCGATCTCGCGCGCGCGTGGGCGCGCGAGAGCCAGGTCGCACCTTCGGATTCGCCGACCTACCTGGCCGAGTACGACCAGCTCACCCTCGCCCGGCTGCTCATCGCCGAAGGTGCGGCGAGCGAAGCGCTCGTCCTGCTCGACGCCGTGCTGGACGTCGCGCAGGGGGAGGGCCGCGACGGCAGCGTGATCGAGGCTCGGATGGTGCGGGCGCTCGCGCACCGTGCGAACGGCGACGCGGACGCGGCGGCGGCCGACCTCACGGCCGCCCTCGCCGACGGCGTACCGGCCGGCTACCGCCGGCTCTTCCTCGACGAGGGACAGCCACTGACAGAGCTGCTCGGGAGACTCACGGCGCATGAGGCACGCGCGCACGCCGAGCGCCTGCTGGCCGCCGCGCGGACGTCATCGGCACCCGCGCCCGCCCGGCGCGCCTCCGACGAAGGGCTCAGCGAGCGTGAGCTCGAGGTGCTGCGGCTGCTCGCGACCGAGCTGAGCGGGCCGGAGATCGCGCAACAGCTCTTCGTCTCGGTGAACACCCTGCGCACGCACACCAAGCACATCTTCAGCAAGCTCGACGTGAACACCCGCCGCGCCGCGGTGCGCCGAGCCGGTGAGCTCGGCCTGCTCTGAGAATCACCACCGCAGATCACATCACGTGGTGATGTGCACTCACCACGTCGGCTGGGAGGTTCTGGGCATGCACATGACCGCGAACCGCCTCACCGCCGCCGCCGGCGCCTGCGCCGCCGCCGCGGGCGCCATCTTCATCGGCGTCCAGATCAATCATCCCCCGGCCGACGTCGCGCACGTCGTGACGACCGACGTCGCGATCCGGGAGTCCGCGAAGCTGCTGATGTGCGTGCTCGCGCTGGTCGGCATCACCGGCATGTTCCTCCGCCACCTCCGCCGGTTCGGCGTCCTCGGACTCGCCGGCTTCATCCTGCTGAGCGTCGGTTACCTCGCGATCTTCGCCAACCAGGCCATCGTCGCCTTCGTCCTGCCGACGGTCGCCCTCTCGGACCCGGCCTATGTCCAGGCCTACATCGACGCCGCCATGGGTCTGAGCCCGAGCGTCGACATCGGCCGGGTGCAACTGCTCTTCTTCACCGCCGGCATCGGCTACTCGCTCGGTGGTCTGCTGTTCGGCATCGCACTGTTCCGCGCCGGCATCCTCGCCCGCTGGGCCTGCGCGCTGCTCGCCGTCGGCACCACCTCCGCCCTCGCGCTCGCCGTGCTGCCCGAGTCCTTCTCGCGCCCGCTGGCCGTGCCCACCGGCGTCGCGCTGATCGGCCTCGGCGTCTCGCTCTGGCGCGACCAGCGCCCGCGGACCGCCGACGCGCCGGCGACGGCGTGGATCGCGGAGCCGGTGACGCGATGATGCGCCGGCTCGTGCCGGTGGCGCTCGTCGCGCTGGTCACGATCCCCCTGGCGGCCGGGACCCTGCGGCTGATCCAGCTCGCCGGCGGTCCCGCCGTCCTCCCCGCCGACCATCGGTTCGCCGGCTTCCCCGTCGCGCTCGTGCTCCACATCGTCGCGGCGGCGACGTACGCCCTCGGCGGCATCCTGCAGTTCGCGCCGCGCTTCCGCCATCGGCACCCGGCCTGGCACCGCCGTGCCGGCCGCGTGCTCGTCGGTGCCGGCCTGCTCGTGGCGCTCTCCGCGCTCTGGCTGACGCTCTTCTACGACGCGCAGCCGGGTACCGGCGACCTGCTCTACGGGTTCCGTCTCGTGTTCAGCTCCGCGCTGGCCGCCTGCCTCGTGCTGGGCGTCGCCGCCGTTCGGCGCGGCGAGATCGCGGCCCACCGGGTGTGGATGGTGCGGGCGTACGCGATCGGCGTGGCCGCCGGCACCCAGGTCTTCACCGAGGGCTTCGGCGGCGCGATCTTCGGCGACGGCGTGCTCGCAGGCGACCTCGCCAAGGGCGCCGGCTGGATGATCAACCTGGCCGTCGCCGAGTGGCTCCTTCGCCGGCCGGCGCGTCGACACCTCGCACTTGCCACCGGCCCCCAGCACGCCGGAGCGCTGCGATGACGTACGCGATCCGCGTCGAGGGCCACCTCGACGAGCACTGGTCGGGGTGGCTGGGCGGGCTCGACATGGCCCGCGACGACGACGGCACCACGACGGTCACCGTCGCCGACCAAGCGCAACTGCATGGGGTGCTCGCCGGCCTGCGCGACATGGGCGCCGTCATCTCCGAGCTCCGCACCGCGGACGTCCCCGTCCCCTCGGTGCTCGAACGCCCGTTGTACACCGAGCGCCTCACCCTCCGCCCGGCCACCGCCGGCGACGCCGACCCGACCTGGAGCTACCGTCGCCTCGAGTCCGTCGACGAGTGGCTCAGCGGCCGCGCCGCCGACCTCGACGCCTACCGCACGCGCTTCACCGAACCCTCGCGTCTCGCGACCACGGTCATCGGCGCCCTCGACGACGACGCGTCGATCATCGGTGACTTCATGCTCCGCCGCGAGGACGCCGGCGCGCAGCTCGGCTGGGTCCTCGATCCGGCCTACACCGGCCACGGCTACGCCACCGAAGCCGTGCGGGAGCTCCTGCGCCACTGCTTCCAGGACCTGGGCGTGCGCCGCGTGACCGCGAGCTGCTTCCTCGCCAACGACCCGTCCTGGCGCCTCATGGAGCGCGTCGGCATGCGCCGCGAACAGCACGCGGTCCGCGAGTCGCTCCACCGCTCCGGCCGCTGGCTGGACACGGTCACCTACGCGATCCTGCGGGACGAGTGGTCCCCGGCCTGAGTGGGCCTCGCCGCGCAGCAGCGCGCGGAGGCACTCGATGCCGTCGTCCGCGGTGCCGTACGCCAGGTGCGCCAGAAGATGTCGTCGAAGATGGCGTTGTTGGTATCGCGGATCGTGTTCACGTCCGCCATCAGCAACGCCCGCCGGCGACGCAGGCTGCGCGGGATGTCCACATAGCCGGTCCGGTCGGTGCCGAGCCTGAACGGGAACAGGGCGAGGCGAACGTGATGCGACGCGAACGCGGCCATCCCGGCCCACTTGAAGCAGGCGGGCATGAACGTGTAGAGCCAGGCGTAGCGCGATCAGCAGGCCGTCGCCCAGCGCCTTCCACCCGGCGATCGTGTCCGGGACCCCGTTGCGCACGACCAGCTCCGTCGGCTTGGGGGTGAGCTGGTCAGGAGTGATCAGGTGGTTTCTGGCCGCTCCGCCTGCTCCACGGCCACTGACGCTCATAACGACGACCAGCGCGAGACGAGTGCATTGCCGACCAGCACCCCGATCCCGATCGACACGAACGTGATCAGCGCGTTGACGAAATGGTCGAGTCCCGCCTCGCGGTTGGAGCCGACGAACTCGGCCATCCCGATCAGGCCGACGGCTCCGGGAACGAGCAGCCAGAACGCGGGCAGGAACGTCGCCAGCGACGGCGGTCCGGACGGGCGGGTGGCGACCCAGGCGGCGACCGGGGTGGCGACGAGCGCCCCGGTGAATGCACCGAGGTCGAGCGTCGCCGTCGTGAGCAGGCTGCCGGGGATGAAGGTCACGAGCGCGGGGATCAGGATCCGCATCGAGCCGTCGATGGTCTTGTCCGGCGCGATCCAGAACGCGAGCCGGCTCACGAGCGTGGCCGCGCCGACCGGGAGGAGCATGCCGACGGTGGCCTTGTCGCTGGCGTAGAGCTTGAGCGCGCCGATCAGCGCGCCGAAGATCGCGGCGGCCCCCAGCGCCTCGGGCGTCGGCTGCGGGATGAGCGCGAGCCCGATCGTCAGCCCATGTGGCCGCCGATCACGCCGAGCGTGCCGAAACGGTGGCGGAACGTCGCGATCTGCTCGAGACGGCGCAGGCCGTCCTCGGGATCGCCCGCTGCCTCGGTGACGCCGTACGCGGTCGCGATCCGCTCCATGCGCGCCTGGTTGAGGGCGACGGGCTCGCCCACGTCGTTGAGCGCCGCCGCCAGTTCGAGCATGAACTGGACCGTTGGTTCAGACCGGGCGGTCGTCACCACTAAGACTTTCCCTCAGGTCGGATTGACACGCGTCGCCGAAAGATGATGAGGTGCGTCCGGAAAGACGCAAAGTGCGTCCTTTCGTCCAGTCCAGTGGAGGAGGCGCAGGTGGCATCGATGGATGTTCCCGCAGACCGGGCGGCACCGGCAAAAGCGCGTTCGACCGGGATGGTCAAGCCGACGTACATCACGTGGCTGACGCTCGCCTTCATGACCACGGCGTCGGTGGCCAGCCTGCGGAGCGCGCCGACGATGGCCGTCTACGGCCTGACCTGCGTGTTCCTGTACGTGGTCCCCGCGATCGTCTTCCTGATGCCGCAGTCGCTGGTCGCGGCCGAGCTGGCGTCGGGCTGGACCGGCGGCGTGTTCCGCTGGGTCAGCGAGGGCATCTCCCCACGCTGGGGCCTGCTGGCCGTCTGGTGCCAGTTCGCGATGACGATCTTCTACTACCCGACGCTGCTGGGGTTCGTCGCGAGCACGCTCGCCTATGTCTTCAATCCAGACCTTGCCGACAACGGTGTCTATACGGGCATCGTGATCGTGGTCGTGTTCTGGCTCGGCGTGTTGATGTCGGCGCACGGGGGCACCGGCGGGATCGCGAAGCTGGCGTCGAGCGGGCTGCTGGTCGGCACGCTGATCCCGGGCGCGATCCTGGTGATCCTCGGCGTCGTCTACCTGCTCCAGGGCAATCCTTCCGCGGCGCCGATGACCGCGGACAACCTGATCCCGAAGTGGACGGGGATCGCGAGCCTCGTGCTGATCGTCAACAACTTCCTGTCCTACTCGGGCATGGAGATGAACGCCGTCCACGTCGGCTCGCTGCGTGACCCGGGCCGCGAGTTCCCGAAGGCGATGTTCTTCGCGTGCGGGCTCGTGCTGTTGATCTTCATCCTGCCTGCGCTGGCGATCAGCTGGGTGATCCCGGCCGACCAGCTCAGCCTGACCGCCGGGGTGATGCAGGCCTTCGACGCGTTCTTCGCCTACTTCAACCTGCAGAAGCTCGTCCCGATCGTCGCGATCGCGCTCGTCTGCGCCTCGGCCGGCGGCATGCTGACCTGGCTGGCCGGGCCGTCGAAGGGCCTGCTGCTGATCGCCCGTCGCGAGGGCTACCTGCCGCCGTTCTTCCAGCATCAGAACGAGCACGGCATCCCGGTCAACATCCTCGTCGTCCAGGGCCTCGTCACCACCGTGATCGCCCTGATGTACGCGCTCATCCCCTCGGTCTCGAGCGCGTACTGGATCCTCAGCGTGATGACGACGCAGGTCTACCTGATCGTCTACCTGCTGATGTTCGTCGCCGCCGTCAGGCTGCGCAGCAGCCAACCCGACGTCAAGCGCGGCTACACGGCGCCCGCGCTCAAGCTCATGTGCGTCGTCGGCTTCGTCGCCTCGGCCGCGGCCATCCTGATCGGCTTCGTGCCGCCGTCGCAGTTCGAGAACGGCAGCGACGGCATCTACGTCGGCGTGATCCTGGCCGGCACGGTGCTCCTCGGCCTGCTCCCGCCCTGGCTGTTCCTGAAGTTCCGCAAACCCAGCTGGAAGAGCGCCGACGCAGCGGAGGAGGAGTCATGAGCGCCACCGCACCAGAGCCGGCCGATTCCGGCGACTCCCATCGCACGCTCTACTTCATCGTCGGCGCGGTGGTCATCGTGCTGGCGATCATCGGCCTGATCACCTACAGCGGCAAGAAGGTCGACGAGGCAGCGACGCAGAAGGCGCAGCAGCTCACCGTGGCGCTGAAGGCGGTGGGCCTGCGCGCGCCCGACCAGGACGTCCTCACCCGGTCGCTCGGCAGTGACGGCGGCGCGGTCTGCGACAACCCCGCCAACGCGCTCGGCCGGGCGACGCTGCTCGATCAGATGACCAACGGCGCGGACTTCGTCGGCCGCCGCCCGGTGATCGTCGACTCGCGGATCCTCGTGGGCGGGGCGCTGATCCTCCAGGTCTATTGCCCGGAGGAACTGGAGGAGTTCAAGGACAAGTTCGGCGATCTGAAGACCGACGACGTCATCAAGGACTGATGGCGGCGAGCATGGACCGCAAGGCAGGCGGCGGCGTGCTGTTCGCCGCCTGCGTCTCGGCGCTGGTGGTCAACGCCAACACGTCGGCGGTGACGATCCTGCTGCCGTCGATCAGCGAGGACGTCGGCGCGCCGATCGCCCAGCTGCAGTGGGCGGTGACCGGCTACTCGCTCGTCGGCGCCGCCGTGATCGTGACCTCGGGCGCGCTCGGTGACGTGCTCGGCCGGCGCAAGGTGTTCCTCGCCGGGCTGGCGCTGTTCATCGTGTCGTGCGCGCTGATCGCGCTCTCCACGAGCGCCGCCGGCATCGTCGGTGGTCGCATGATCCAGGGCGCCTCCGGCGCGACGATCCTCGCCTGCGGCATGAGCCTGCTGTCCGTGGCCGCATCCGGGCCGTCACAGATGAAGGCGGTCACGCTGTGGGGCGCCGCGTCCGCGGCGGGCGGAGCGCTCGGCCCGCTCGTCGGCGGCATCCTCGTCGACAGCACGGGCTGGCAGGGCCTGTTCTGGATCGACGCCGCGATCGCCCTCGTCTGCATCCCGGTGACGCTGCGGACGGTCCAGGAGTCGCGCGATCCGACGCGCTCGAGCGTCGATCGACTGGGCCGGCACGGTGCTCGTCGCGCTCGTGCTCGCGCCGGTCGTGCTCGCGCTCAGCAAGGGCAACGACTGGGGCTGGGCGTCGGTCGCCACACTCGGCTGCTTCGCGGTCTCGATCGTGTCGCTGCTGCTGTTCCTCAGGGTCGAGCGCCGGGTCAGCGCCCCGCTCGTCGACCTCGACCTGCTGCGCAACCGGATCCTCGTCGGGGCCACGCTGGCGATCCTGCTGGTCGCGGGCAGCATCAACGCCCTGATGTACGTCCTGAGCCTCTACTTCCAGGACCCGAACGGGCTCGGCATGAGCGCGTTCGAGGCCGGGCTGGCGACGCTGCCCGCCGCCGCGGCGATGATCGCCATCACGCCGGCGATCACCCCGCTCGCCGGCAAGATCGGTGGCGGCCGGGCGGTGGCGCTCGGCTTCGCGCTCGCGACGATCGGCTTCGTCGCGCTCGCGTTCGTCGACGACTCCTGGGCCTACGCCGTGTTCGTCGTCCCGCTGCTCGTGCTCTCGGTCGGCCTCGGCCTCGCCAACGGGCCTGCCTCTTCGGGCTCGACCGCGGCGGTGCCCGACGACCAGGTCGGCTCGGCCGCGGGCATCTCGAACATGGCCCGCTACGTCGGCGCCGCCGTGGCCGTGGCGGCGATCGCGATGGTCAACAACGCCGTCGCCAACAGCCACCGCGATGCCGGCGACACCGCGTCGCAGGCGCTCGCCGCCGGGCTCGCGTGGTGCGCGGTCGTGATGGCGATCTGGTCGGCCGCCGGCGTCCTGCTGATCGTCCTCCTGCGCCGCCATCGCCCCGCGGGCGTGAGCCCGGTCGAACGCGCGGCCGCGGCCGCCTCGACGTCGCACACGATCCCCATCCAGCCGACATCCCCCGTCACCGTATGAGATCGAGGAAGGAACCCCATGGCTGCAGATGACCTGCGTCAGGCCGTCAAGGCGCTGATGGGCCAAGCGAAGGACGACCTGGCCGAGCTCGTCTCGTTCCAGTCGGTCGCGGACCCCAAGCAGTTCCCCCCGGAGGAGTGCGAGAAGGCGGCGCAGTGGGTCGTCGACGCGTTCGCCGCGGCCGGGCTGCAGGACGTCCGCAGCTCGCCGACGCCGGACGGGTCGAGCTGCGGTCCACGGCCACGCGCCCGGGCCTGAAGGCTCGCCGACGGTGCTGCTCTACTGCCACTACGACGTCCAGCCGCCGCTCGGCGAGGACGCCTGGGACGTCGCCGGTCTTCGAGCTCACCGAGCGCGACGGCCGCTGGTACGGCCGCGGCTCCGCCGACTGCAAGGGCAACATCGTCATGCACCTCACGGCGCTGCGCGCGCTGCAGCAGGTCGACGGCGCGTTCCCGTGCACGATCAAGCTGATCTGCGAGGGCTCCGAGGAGCAGGGCACGGGTGGGCTCGAGGCGTTCGTGCCCGAGAACGTCGAGCTGCTGCGCGCCGACACGATCCTCGTCGTCGACACGGGCAACTTCGCCGTCGGCGTCCCGACGCTCACGACGACCCTGCGCGGGATGACGAGCATCGACATCAAGCTCGAGGCGCTGAGCAGCCCGATGCACTCGGGCATGTTCGGCGGGCCCGCGCCGGACCCCGTCGTCGGCGCTGATCCAGCTGCTCGCATCGCTGCACGACGAGCAGCGGCAACACGACGATCGACGGCCTCGAGAACGGCCAGAGCTGGACCGGCGTCGACTACTCCTCGGAGCAGTTCCGCTCCGACGCCAACGTGCTCGACGGCGTCGAGCTGATCGGCGACGGGTCGGTCGCCGACATGCTCTGGGCGCGCCCGTCCGCCACCGTGCTCGGCATCGACGTGCCGCACGTGATCGGCTCGTCGGCCGCGATCCAGGCGTCGGCCGCCGCGCGCGTCAGCCTCCGGATCCCGCCGCGGGATCGGCGGCCAAGAGGCGACAGGACGCGCTGATCGAGCACCTGCGCAGCCGCGTGCCCTGGGGCCTGCACTGCAGCATCGAGCGCGTCGCCGTCGGCGATCCGTTCGCGGGCTCGCTGGACGGCCCGGGCTACGACGCACTGAAGGCGGCGATGGAGGAGGCGTACGGGCGCGAGCTGACGACCGAGGGCCAGGGCGGCTCGATCCCGCTGTGCAACGTGTTCGCCGAGACGTACCCGGACGCCGAGATCATGCTCCTGGGCGTCGAGGAGCCCAAGTGCCTGATCCACGCGCCGAACGAGAGCGTCGACCCGTCCGAGATCGAGCACATCGCGCTGGCCGAGGCGCTGTTCCTGCAGCGCTACGGGGCGGCGGCGCGATGACGATCGCGGCGTTCACCGCCCGGGACTTCGAGCAGCGGATGGAGCGCGCGGTCGAGCAGGCGCGCGAGGCGGGCCTGACCGGCGTGCTGATCACGCCAGGCCCGGACCTCGTCTACTTCACCGGCTACATGCCGACCGCCATCACCGAGCGGCTGACGATGCTGGTCGCCCAGACGGGTCGCGCGCCCGCGATGATCCTGCCGATCCTCGAGCGTCCCGACGCCGAGGGGGCGACCGGTAGTTCGCGTCGTCGACCTCGTGGACTGGACCGACGGGGATGACCCGTACGCGGCCGCGGCGCCGTTGCTCGAACCCGGTGGCCGCTACGCGATCTCGGACTCGGCGTGGGCGATGCACGTCCTCGCGCTGCAGGCCGCACTTCCCGACACGAGCTACGTCTCGATGACGGCGGTGCTGCCGATGCTGCGCGCGATCAAGGATGCGGACGAGATCGAGCGGCTGGCCGCGGCGGGCGCCGCCGCGGACGCCTCCCTCGAGGAGATCGTCAAGGTGCGCTTCGCCGGGCGCACCGAGAACGAGGTCGCGGCCGACCTCGCCGCCCTCCTGCGCAAGCACGGTCATTCGCAGGTCGACTTCACGGTCGTGGGGTCGGGGCCAAACGGCGCCAACCCGCATCACGAGGCGGGCGACCGCACGATCCAGAACGGCGACATGGTCGTCCTGGACTTCGGCGGCCTCAAGGACGGCTACGGCTCGGACACCACGCGCTCGGTTCACGTGGGCGAGCCGACCGACGAGGAGCGCGAGGTCTTCGAGATCGTCCGCCGCGCCCAGCAGGCCGGCTTCGAAGCCGTGCGCCCGGGTGTCGCCTGCCAGGAGATCGACCGCGCCGCGCGCAAGGTGATCACCGACGCCGGCTACGGCGAGTACTTCATCCACCGCGTCGGGCACGGGATCGGGCTCACGACCCACGAGCCGCCCTACATGGTCGAGGGCGAGGACGCATCCGATCCGGCCGGGCATGTGCTTCTCGATCGAGCCCGGCATCTACCTACCGGGCCGCTTCGGCGTGCGGATCGAGGACATCGTGGTCGCCACCGAGGACGGCGGCCGCCGGCTCAACAACACCCATCGCGAGATGCGCGTCGTGGCCTGACCCGGCCAGCTCCCCAATCTTGCCGGTCCACGAGCCGTGGTATCCGGCGGCCGTGAACTCATGCTGGCCTGCGGTGAACTCCTTCGTGTAGACGCCGGGCAGGTCGCTGGCAGCGGTCGGCGGCGGTGCAGTAGTACGTCTCCGCGACGTGCCTGTCGTCGACGTCGCCGCCATTGACCCGGATCGCTCCCGCTCCCCGCCGGAGCGGACGCGGACGAGATCGACGTCGGGGGCGACGGTGAGCTTGTACTGCTGACCGCGTATTCGGCGGCGTCGATCGCCGCGTGTCCGCCCTTGGAGATCGTCAGCTCGTGCGGCTGTGGGGCTCCGCCGCCAGGCGCCTCGCAGAGCCCGTGGACGTCGCAGTCGTGCCCGCACGCGGGCATCCGGAAATAGCTCGACGCCCAGCCGTCCAGCACCGCCTGCTCGTCGCCGCCGACGGCGGCCTGGTGGGCGGATCCGAAGAGGTGCGCTGACCGAAGTCAGCGCAACCCGGCCACTTCTCGAGCAGACGCCTACCTGGTGGCCATGCCCTTGATGACGAAGGCGCGCATCGTGCCGTTCGGCTTGCGCGTGGACACGAACACCATCGTGCGCTTGCCGTTGCCGGCGGCGGTCGACAGGGCGCCGCGGCGGTCGCGGAGCTGCACGAGCCAGTTGCGGCCCGAGCGGTGGTTGAGCCGGCAGACGATGCGCGAACCGGCGCCGCGGGCGCTCGTCTTGCAGCCGACGCGGGTCTTGTCACGCGTGGAGAACCTCGACCGGGAGGCCCTTCTGACCCTTGGCGCCCTTCGCGCCATCCTTGCCGTTGGCGCCGGCGTTGCCGGTGGGGCCCTGCGGACCCGTGGCGCCGTCCTTGCCGTTGCCGCCGTCGTTGCCGTTGGCGCCGTCGTTGCCGTTGGCGCCGTCGCCCCCTGCCGGGCCCTGCGGGAGCTGCCCGCCGGTGCCGGTGAGCGCGATGTTGTCGACCGTTTTCTCGAAGGCGAGCGTGGCGCTGCGCGGGCCACTGGCCTGCGGCACGAAGCGGACCGTGGCCGTGCAGGTCACGCTGTCGTTGTCGGGCGCGAACGCGGGGCAGTCGTTGTCGATGATGTCGAACTCGTCCGCGTCGGCGCCCGTGACCTTGAGCCTGCCGAGCGCGCGCTCCGCGTCGGTGTACCCGGCGTCGCCGGTCACGGTGAGGGTGACCTTCTGCTTCGCGGAGACCGTGCTCAATGCCTGTGTGGGGAACGTCGGAGCGCTCGGCGCAGCGGCCACGTGGGCGTGCGGGGTGAACTGCAGCACGACGCGCTCGTAATCGCCGCTGTTAGGGGCGCCGATCGGCACGAAGGTCGTGCCGACCCGGCCGCCGAACGTGAGCGTGTCGGCCCACGCGTTCCAACACAGGCGCAGCTCGGGGTGAGCGGTGCCGAGATCGCAGTCGTCCCACGCGAGAGCGACGGTGTCGCCGCCGGCAGCGAACCCCCACGACGTGTGCGAGCCGCGGTACCACTCGCTGCCGTTCGCGTTGGTCGTGAAGTTGTGCCTGGGGTCGGAGAGGTTCTGCAGCGTCGTCACGACCGGGCCGCGCGGCGCGGCGGCGAGCAGCGCATAGTGTCCCGGGTCGCCGGCGATGCCGGCGGCAAGCATCAGATAATCGCCCGGGCAGGCGCCGTCGATGCCGCCGAGATTCTGCCAGTCCTGGGCCAACGTGGTCGTGTAACAGACGGTCCAGCCACCGGCTGCCACAGCAGCGCGGGAGACGTTCTGCTGCGGACCTGACGGGTAGTACGCCTGCGCGGCTGTCGGGAGCGCCAGGGCACCCAGCACGACGGCGGGCGCCAGCAGGCGGAAGAAGCGACTTCTCATAATTGTTCCGGGTTCGTTGGGGGTTGCGACCGAAGGACGCGCAGCGGTACGACCCGCCCTCGCTCTCTCCCCACGCCATCGACCGGCGGCGACGCGCCTTGAGCCCGGCCGACTTCTTTACCCCGGGGCTGACCCACGGTCCAGCCGCACGGCTGGACCGTGGATCGCGACGCCCTACGGGTTGGTGGTGGAGAGCGTGAAGGTCAGCGTCTTCGCATAGGCGCCGGTGCGAAGCGCGTCCCGGTCACCGATGGTCTGCTTGAAGCTGACGGTGGACGAGTCGTTGGACGTCGGGCCGTTCCAGACCTTCAGCGTGGTCGGCGCGGAGGAGCCGCCGACCGGCGCGTAGGTGCCGCCGGTCGCGCCCGAGGCCAGTAGCGGCTGCGGAAGCGAGAAGGCGCCGTTGACCAGGTGGCCGGTGGCGTTGTTGCTCGGGTCGGCGACCGTCAGGGTCGCGTCGCCGGCGGTCGAGGTCACGGTCGCCGTGGTGGTGGCGAAGTAGTCCTTGCGCCAGGCCCGGGGTGAACGGACCGAACGAGGCCGGCGCGCCCAGGGTGAGCGCGAGCGTCGCCGGAACGGTGCCGCCGACCGTCGACGGCTCCTCATCGCTGATCCAGTTGGCGGCGGTCACGTAGACCGCGTCGGGTGAAGAGAACTCCGCGTTCTTCGTCCCATCACCGAACAGGAAGAAGCCCCGCTGCTTGACGGCCCCGCGCCCGGGGAACGGATCCGGGTTCGAGGCCAGGTACGCCGGATTGACCGTGTACAGGTCCGTCTTGGAATCCGCGAGGGTGGGCTGCACCCCGGTGTACGGTGCGTCGCTGATCGCGAGGTTGACCGACAGGTAGAGGGCGTTGGGGTTGGTGGCCGAGACGCGCGAGGAGAAGTACTTGTCCGCACTCTGGCCCGCAGGGACGGCCAGCGGCACGACCGTGTCGCCGACGAGGATGTTGAACTTGAAGTCGCCGTAGCCGCGGGCGACGAACTTCGCCCAATCCGCGTCCCGCATGTAGGCGGGGCGCTCCACCTTGAACTCCAGACGCATCGGCGCCACGTAGGTGGTGCTGAGGTACTCGGTGTCGTTCAGCGGCAGGTAGGGCCCTCCCGCGGCGTGCCCCAGTGCGAAACCCGCTGCCGTCGGGCTCGTGTTGCCGCGCCCGTTCCACATCGGGATGTTGAACGAGGTGGCGCCGAGCAGGGCCTGCGAGCCCAACTGGCTCTTGCCGACAGCGGCCGACGCGTCCTTGAAGGTTCCGATCGTGACGTCGAGCAGGTCGAGGTCCGCGCGGTCGGCGTTCAGCCCCGGCATGCTCGCCCACATGAACTTGGCGCCGGCGGGCCCGGAGTAGCGGGCCATCTCCAGCATGCCGTCGGCCATGATCTTGGTCATCTGCACCGCCGAGTCGACCTTCATCCGCTCGTTGGCCGTGTGCCACCAGCGCTCGTTCCCCGGGATGACGGCGCCGAAGGCGGTCATCTTGTTGCGGAAGCTGGTGGCCAGGGTGCCACCCGTCGTGCCCTGCGGATAGGCCACGTCGGAGAGGGAATACGGACTCGCAAACTGCTCCGGGTTGCGGTTGATCGAGGCTTGGTAGCTCCCGAACTGGAGCGCCGTCAGCGGGTTGTCGTGCGTGACGTACAAGCCGGCGCCGACGGGCGAGCCGAGGGTGCCGATGGTGAACCCCTTCGCTCCGAAGGCGGCCGTGACCGCCGCCGTCGCCTGGCCGGCGTCAGCCGCGGTGACGTGCATGCTGCGCACGAACATCGGGATGCTGAGGCTGCCGGAGGCGTCCGTGTAGAAGCTGGTCGGGGTCTCTGAATTGATGCCCCCCATGAGGGCGAAGGTCAGGTTCGGCGTGCCGTTGCTCGGGTTGCGCAACAGGCTCGCCGGGATGCCCATGTACTTGCCGATATAGGCCTCGCCTTCGACGCCGTCGCGGAAGAACAGGTCGGCGATGCCGTCGGCGGCCTTCTTCAACTGCATGTCGGCGGCCGTGCTCCCCAATGCGCCGAGCCCCTTGGAGAGGAGGAACATCCCCCACACGACGGCGTTCTTGCCGTACTGCGGGGTCGGCATCTCCATCGCCACATCGGTGTTGATCTCCAGCGTGAGCGAGTCGCCGGTGATCGTGGTCTGCACCTTGGGCGTGGTGCCGGGAGCAGCCGGGAGCCAACCCTTCGTGGTCGCGGCGGCGGTGATCGCCGACACGAATTGGTCGCGCGCGGCGGAGCCGGCCCCCGCCACGTCGAGGGTGAAGATGGCCCGCGAGGCGATCTGCGTGGTGCTGCCGTAGGCGATGTCCTTGAGCGTCGGGTCGCCTTCGCGCAGGGTGACGCCGGCTCGTGGCATCCGTCAGCCGGAAGGCCTTGGCGCTGTCCGCGGACAAGCTCATCGACACCGACGGGGTCACCGCTCCGGAGTTGCCGACGATGACCGGGAACCGCGAGTCGGAGGTGTAGGCCGCGATCGGGGTCTCCTCGCGGTTGAGGTTCTTGTAGGCCCAGTTGTCGTAGAAGCTCGGGTTCGAGTTGTACGGGATCGACTGGAACGTGGCGGTGTTCGTCGTCGAGGGCGTGCCGGGGCCGCCGTCTTCGTAGATGCCCATGACGATGCGGATGCGTCGGTCGAGGGGCAACCCCGCCTTCAGCAGCGCCTTGGCCGCGAGCAGCGTCGCCAGTGTCGGGCCGCTGTCGTCCTGCAAGCCCGCCCCGTAGACCCAGCTGTCCTTGATGTAGGGCGAGTGGTAGGCACCAGGGGTCCCGAGGTTGCCGAAGGGGTCCCGCCAGCGCGCCAGCTGGGCTGCCGAGACGGAAGCCGTCGGCGAGTCCAGGTGGCTCAACGCCATGACCATCTCCGGGGCGTCCGGGTCACCGATCTCCGCGTAGACGTACTTGTCGGGCTGGCGCTGGACGACCACCGGGAACCCCAGGTCGGTGGCCAGCTTGACCACCCAGGCGAGCTTGGCGACCTTGCGGTCGTACTCGTTCTGGTTGGCTGCGGTGTTGCTGACCGGGAAGGGGTACGCCGTCGCGGCCGTGCCGCCTCGCGAGATGGAGTCGTAGGTCGCCCCGTCCAGCATCGCCCCGACCAGCGTGAGCGGGTCGTAGGTGCCGTCCCCCGCCCGCGCGTTGCTGACGCGTCCGGCCAACGCCTCGACCTCCGCGTGGATCGCGTCGCGCTCGGCGTCGGTGACCGACAGATCGTACGTGACGCTCGGCTGGAAGCGCTCCTCGCCGATGCCGGCCGCGGACGCGTTCGCCGCTCCACCCGTGGACAGGAGCAGTGACATGCCAAATGTCACCGCAAGAGACTTCCTCCGCATCACTGTGCCCCCCCGAACGACAGACCCGAAACGCAGACGCATTTCGTTGTCCGCGAGACCCTTTCAGGCCCTTCTCACCTTGTCAACGAGCCTCGGTAAGCGTGCAAACGGTCTTGGGAGCCAGTCGTGGGGGCCCCTTCTGGATCCGGCAATTGCGCCCAGAAGTTCGTCAGTGCCTCAGCAACCGGCGCCGGCGTCTCCTCCGGCCACCAGTGGCCCACGCCCGCCAGATGCGCCAGCTTGGCGCCCGATCGGCGGGCTGCCCACTCGTGCTGCGCCAGCGTCCCGCTCGCTCGCTCGAGGTCGTCGACGGCGATGAGCGCGAGCCCCGGACGTTGTGCGGCGCTCGGCAGGAGCCGTCCCGCTTCGGCCATCGCCGGCTGTCGTGCCGAGCGCAACAGCTTGAGGACGGCGCGACCCATCTCGGGATCCATGCCTGCCGCGACCCGCTCCGCCATGCGCCCGGTCATTCCGAGTGCCGACGCCACCGCGAGTCGTTGCTGCAGATCGCCTCCCCACAACTCCTTCACCGACGCTTCCCCAGGGCCTTCCTGCTGCCACACCTGCGCTCGCGGATGCCAGGCGTAGTCGGGCGCGAACACGCCGAGGGCATCGGAGGCCCAGCTGCGAATCAGATCCGGGCGGCTCATGGCCAGCGCCGCGACGTGGATTCCGCCCCAGTCGTGCCCCACCAGGTCGACCGGAGCGCGGAACAGCTCCAGCTGAGACGCCAGCCAATCTCGATAGGTGGTCGTCGACGAGTCGAAGCCGCGGGGAGCAGGGACGCCGAACCCGGGCGGGGACAGGACGACCGCATCGGCCCGATCGAGCTCCCCGATGAGCGGACCCCAAATCACTGCTGACTCGGGGTTGCCGTGGACGAGGACGAGTGGAGTGCGCGACACAAGGCCACCTCGCAGATACTTGTTGGTTGACACACAAGTATCGTAGCCGATCGTCTCGTCCGGGCCCATATGCTTGGTCGACCCGATGTCTGAGCCGACCTGATGCCCGATCAGCCTCCCGCTCGCCGCACGCAGCGAGAGCGTCGCGAAGAGACCGAACGCAAGGTGCTGGCTGCCGCTACGGCGCTGGTCTCCCAGCACGGGTCACGCACGCTCACCCTGGCGGCGGTCGGCGAGGCCGCCGGCTACAGCCGGGGGATCGTCTCTCATCACTTCGGCAGCCGCGAGAATCTGCTCCGCGCGGTGATGCGCGACGCTCAGGCCTTCACCCTCCCGGAGGTCGCGGATAGCGCCGCGGACTGGCTGGCCGAGACGGTTCGCGCCTACCTCAAGCACGTCACCCACCGACGTCCGTCGGCCGGCGCGTTCCTGCAGATGTGGGGCGAGGCGATCGCCGCCGATCCCGTCCTGATGCCGCTCTACGCGGAACAGGACGCCAGCTTCCGGCGCCTGCTCGCCGACAAGGTCCGCGAAGGGATCGGAGACGGTTCGGTCCGAGCCGATGCCGACCCGGAGGCGATGGCCGTGTCCCTCGTCGGCCTCGTCCGCGGGATCGCACTACAGCTGATCTCGACTCCACCCCCGGCGAGGGTCAAAGCGATCATCGACGAAGCCGAGCAGGCCACCCGGCGCGCGCTCAGACCGTGACCTGAAACGACGAAAGCCCTGCATTGCAGGGCTTTCGAAGCATGGTGGGAGAAGGATTCGAACCTTCGAAGGCTGAGCCAACGGGTTTACAGCCCGTCCCCTTTGACCGCTCGGGAATCCCACCGGGGCGGCGGCCAGTTTAGCGACGTTTCGCTGTGGACCAATGGTCCACACCGCGAGGCCCGTTCGGTTGGCAGCATCGCGCCGCTATGGAGCGGCCCGTGCTGATCGCCGGAGACGACGGGGTTCCCGTGCGCGTGCGCGAGGAACTGGCCGGCGCGGGCGTCGCGACGGTGTCGATCTGCTCGTCCTCGGAGGCGCGGGCCGCGCGGGCGGCGACGGCGGCTGGGGCGCGGGTCGTGATCGGGGACGTGAGCGCGGCGACGACGTGGGAGGCGGCGGGGATCCGCGAGGCGCGGTCGGTCGGGATCCTCGGTCCCGACGATCTCGAGAACCTCAGCGCGGCGCTGCTGGTGGCGGATGAGGTGCCGGGCACGCGGATCGTCGTGCGGCTGTTCTCGGCCGACTCTGGCCGAGGGCGTGGAGGCGATGCTGGGCGGTCGCGGGACGGTGCTGTCGGAGATCGAGGTCGCGGCTCCCGCGCTGATCCAGGCCGCGCTGTCGGGCAACGAGGGACAGCGGGTGACGGTCGGTGGTCGGATCCTCGAGGTCGCGGAGGTCGATCGCGACGACCCGGCGCTTGTCGTCGCGCTGTGCGACGTCGACACGCCGACCGACGTGCTGCCGACGCGCGACGCGCTCGGCCGCCACGTGCTCGCGCTCGTCGACCGCGCTTCGGTGGTCAACGGCGCGCGCGGCGCGCTGCCGGCGAGCGTGGCGCAGTTTCACCGCGAGCCGCAGCGGCCGAAGCGCTCGTCACGCGGCGACCGTGCCCGCGCGGCGCTGACGACGATCCCGCCGCGGGCGTACGCGCTGATCGCCACGATCCTGGTCGTCTTCACCACCGGGACGGCGGTGTTCGCGCTCTCCAAGCACCTCGACGTGGTCGACTCGATGTACTTCACGGCGACGACGATGGCGACGGTCGGCTACGGGGACGTGAACCTGCTGACCGCGCCCGACTGGCTGAAGCTGTTCGACATCGGGCTGATGGCGGTCTCGGCGGTGCTGCTCGCGTCGGTGCTGGCGTTCGTCACCGATCAGCTCGTGAGCTCGCGGATCGATCGCGCGCTGGGGCGCTTCCCGCGCCCGCGGCATGACCACGTGATCGTGTGCGGTCTCGGCAAGGCGGGCGCGCGCGTACTGCAGGGACTGCACGAGCTCGGCGTGCCGTGCATCGGGGTCGAGCGCAATCCCGAGGCGGTCGGGATCGCGCTGGCACGACGGCTCGAGATCCCCGTGATCTTCGCCGACGGCCGCTCGCCGGGCACCCTCGAAGGCCTGCACATCGACAGGGCCCGCGCCGTCATGGCGCTCACGAGCGACGACCTCGTCAACCTCGAGTGCGCGCTGACCGCGCGCCGGCACAACCCGACGCTGCGGGTCGTGATGCGGATCTTCGACCCGCGACTGGCCGAGCGGCTGGACCGCGGCATCGAGCTCGACCTGACGCGCTCGGTCTCCGCGCTCGCCGCGCCCGCGTTCAGCGCGGCGCTGCTGGGCCGCCTGTCGGCCCAGCCGCTCGCGCTCTCGAACGTCCCGCTGCGGGTGCTGGAGACGCGGATCCCGGAGGGCTGGCCGCTCGCCCGCCAGCTGATCCGCGACGTCCACCACGGGAACGAACTGCGGGTCCTCGCGCTCGACGGCCGCTGGTTCCCGCGCGACGACCTCGAACTGATCCCAGGCCACGCGATCTCGGTCGTCGCCACCCGCGAGGCCTGCGACCAACTCCTCCACTAGCGCCGGATGACCAGCTGCGTCTCCGGGTCGAAGAGGTGCACGCGGTCCATGTCGAGCCGCAGCCGCACGTGCTCGCCGGCGGCGGGCCGGAAGTGCGGGCCGACGCGGGCGACGAAGCGCTGCTCGTCGGCCGCGAGGTCGTCCTCGGTGTCGAGCATGTCGCCCGTCAACACGGAGGTGGCCTGCGAACGCAGGTGCAGCAACACGTCGGAGCCGAGCATCTCGCTCAGCACCACCGGCAGCTCGATCACGTCGTCGCCGCGGTGGCCGTTGGCCGGCTCGAGCGCCTCGGGACGGATGCCGACGACGACGTCGCCGCGATGCATGGTCCGCCGCGGCAGCCGCACGCGCTGGCCGCCGAGGTCGATCCCGTCGTCGTCGATGCGCCCGCGCAGCAGGTTCATCGCGGGCGAGCCGATGAAGCCGGCCACGAACATGTTCGCGGGCTGCTCGTACAGCCGCTGGGGTGAGTCGACCTGCTCGAGGCGGCCGTCGCGCATGACCGCCACGCGGTCGCCCATCGTCATCGCCTCGGTCTGATCGTGGGTGACGTACAGCGTCGTCGTCCCGAGCTCCTGGTGCAGCCGCGCGATGTAGGCGCGCATCTCCACCCGGAGCTTGGCGTCGAGGTTCGACAGCGGCTCGTCCATCAGGAAGGCCTGGGGGGAGCGCACGATCGCGCGCCCCAGGGCGACCCGCTGGCGCTGACCGCCGGAGAGCGCCTTGGGCCGGCGCTCCAGCAGCTCGCTGATCCCGAGCCGTGCCGCGGCGCGCTGCACGCGCGCGGCGATCGCGGCCTTGTCCTGCCCCTGCATCTTCAAAGCGAAGCCCATGTTCGAGGCCACGCTCATGTGCGGGTACAGCGCGTAGGACTGGAAGACCATCGCGATGTCGCGGTCCTTGGGCGCGACGTCGTTGACGACGCGCGAGCCGATCGTGATCTCGCCGCCGCTGGCGTCCTCCAGGCCGGCGACCATCCGCAGCGCGGTCGACTTGCCCGAGCCGGACGGCCCGACCAGGATCGTGAACTCGCCGTCGGCGATCTCCAGGTCCAGCCCGTCGACGGCCTTGGTGCCGTCGGGGAAGACCTTCGAGACGTCCTCGAATGCGATCGACGCCATCAGGCTCCTCCTCCCCGCGTGGCGCGGATGTGGTCGCGGTACCAGAGCGCGCTGCGCTTCGGGATCCGCTCCTGCGTGGCGTAGTCCACGCGCACGATCCCGAACCGCTTGTCGTAGCCGTGCTCCCACTCGAAGTTGTCCAGCAGCGACCAGGCGTGGTAACGGCGGACGTCGACGCCGTCGGCGACCGCGCGCCGCAGTGCCGCGAGGTGGTCGGAGATGTACGCGACGCGCGAGGGGTCCTCGACGACGCCGTCGACCAGTTGCTCGTCGTCGAAGGCGGCGCCGTTCTCGGTGATCCAGATCTCGAGGTCGCCGTAGTCGGCCCGCAGCCGGAGCGAGCAGGTCGTAGAGGCCGCCCGCGTCGACGGCCCAGCCCATCGCGGTGGTGTGTCCGCGCGGCGTGACGGCCTCCGCCTGCAGCGGCGACTCGGCGGACTCGCGGACGGTCGTCGGCGAGTAGTAGTTGACGCCGAGGAAGTCGATCGGGCGCGAGATCACGTCCATGTCCTCGGGGTTGAGCTGCGGCAGCGGCCCGAAGGTGCGCTCGTAGTGCTCGAGCAGCTCGCCCGGGTAGCTGCCGCGCAGCACCGGGTCCAGGAACCAGCGGTTCTGATGGGCGTCCATCCGCGCCGTCGCCGCGGTGTCCGAACCACCGAGCGGCCGCATCGGGTTCAGGTTCAGCGTGATCCCGACCGGCGCCTTGACCTGCGCGCGCAGCGCGTCCACCGCCAGCCCGTGCGAGAGCAGCAGGTGATGGGCGACCGTCAGCGCGGTCGGCCAGTCGCGGATCCCCGGCGCCTTGCGCCCGTAGGCGTGCCCGAGGATCGCCACGACCCACGGCTCGTTGTGCGTGATCCAGCCCTCGACGACGTCGCCGAGCTCGGTCGCCATCGCCCCCGCGTAGTCGGCGAAGCGCTCCGCGGTGTCGCGGATCGCCCAGCCGCCGGCCTCCTGACGGGCCTGCGGAAGATCCCAGTGATAGAGCGTCGCGACGGGCTCGATCCCGCGCTCCAGGAGTCCCTCGACGAGCCGCCGGTAGAACGCGACGCCGCGCGGGTTCAGCGGCCCGCGCCCGTCCGGCTGCACGCGCGGCCAGGCGATCGAGAAGCGATAGGACTCCAGCCCGAGCTCGACCATCAGATCGAGGTCGGCGGCCCAGCGGTGATAGTGATCGCACGCGACGTCGCCGGTGTCGCCGTTGACGACGGCGCCGGGCTTGTGGCTGAAGCGATCCCAGATCGACTCGCCGCGCCCGTCCTCGCGCGCGGCGCCCTCGATCTGGTACGAGGCCGTCGCGGCGCCGAAGCGGAAGCCCGCGGGGAGCCCGTCGACGAGCCGCGGGGACGGCTGGGGAACGGTGGCCGTCATCCCTTCACCGCCCCGGCGGTGATGCCCTTCACGAGCCAGCGCTGGGTCGCGAAGAAGGCGATGAGCACGGGGAGGGTCGAGACCACGCCGGCCGCCATCAGCTGGGCCGTCCTTTCCTGGTAGTTACCGATGAAGTTGCGGATGCCGATCGGGATCGTCTCGGCGTTGTTCTGCGTCAACGAGGCCACGAAGAGCAGCTCGTCCCACGCGAACAGGAACGCGTAGACGAAGGTGGCCACGAGGCCCGGGGCCGCGGCGGGGAGCACGATCTTCACGAACGCCGAGAAGCGTGTGCAGCCGTCGACCATCGCGGCCTCTTCCAGGTCGCGCGGGATCGCGGCGAAGAAGTAGCGCATGAAGTAGATCGCCACGGGCGTGAAGAACGCCGTGTAGACGAGGATCATCCCGAGGTGGGTGTCGAAGAGGCTGATCGGCGTGTGCTGCTTGAGCCAGATGAAGCCCATGAAGACCGGCAGCAGGAAGAGGCTGCCGGGGATCAGCTGCGTGCCGACGACGCCGAGCGAGAGCGAGGCGGAGCCGCGGAACTCGTAGCGCGCGAGCGCGTAGCCGGCGAAGCTGGCGAACGCGGTGGCCGCGAGCGCGGCGACGCTGCAGATGATCAGGCTGTTGACGAGGTAGCGCTCGAAGTCGACGCTCTGCCACATCCGGCTGAACGCCGTCAGCGTCGGGTGCAGCAGGTCGTACGCGCCGGTGGAGAGCTGGCCGTCGGTCTGCAGCGAGCTGACGACGAGCCAGCCGATCGGTGCGAGCATCACCGCCAGCACCAGCCAGGTGAGGACGTCGAGCCCCCGGTTTACGAGGCGGGAGCTCATTTGACCTCCAGGTCGCGCTTGAAGAGGCGGTACCAGAACAGCACCCAGACGCCCATCGCGAGCATCAGCAGGGTGGACGCGGCGGCACCGAAGCCGAACAGGTTGTTGGAGAACGACTGCCGGTAGATGAGGGTCATCATCAGATCGGCGTCGGGGCCCGGGTTGGAGCCGAGCATGATGTAGGGGATCGCGAACTGGTAGGCGGCGTAGATGACGCCGAACAGCAACTGGACCGCGATCAGCGGACGCAGCAGCGGCAGCGTGATGTAGCGGAACCGGCGCAACGGGCCGGCGCCGTCGATCGCGGCCGCCTCGTGCAGCTCGGACGGGATCGCCGAGAGGCCCGCGAGGAAGAAGATCATCGCGAACGGCAGCCCGCGCCAGACGCTGGGGATGATGATCGCCCACATCGTGTTTCCGCCGAGCAGCCAGATCGGCCGCTCGCCGAGGACGTGCGTGTAGTCGACGAGGATCTTGTTGACGATCCCGACGTCGCTCTGGAACATGAACTGGAAGAGCACCGCGACGACGAAGCTGGGGACGATCCACGGCGCCAGCATCAGCGTGCGCACGAGCCGCATGCCCTTCATCTCGCGGTTGAGCAGCATCGCGACCAAGAGCCCGCCGACGAGGATCAGCCCGACGGTCCAGAACGTGTAGACCACCGTGTTCTGCACCGCGCCGAAGAAGCCGGCGTGCAGCGGGTTGGCGTCGTCGAAGAGGATCCCGCGGTAGTTCTCGAGCCCGGCCCAGGGAGCGTCGAAGAGCCGGCTGAAGGTGAAGGTGTTGAGCCGCTTGAAGGAGAGGACGAAGCCCGCCGCGGTCGGCAGCAGGTGCACGAGCACCATGAACGCGACGGCGGGTGCGATCAGCCAGTAGGCGAACCGCTTGCGGGAGCGCTCCGCCGAGACGGAGCGACGGCGGCGCCCCGGACGGGCGAGGCCCGCCCTCCCGCGCGCCGGCGCGGGAGGGCGGATCGCATCCGGGGATTCCGGCGTCGAGGGGAGGATCGACGCCACTACCCCGTCGCCGACTGGGCCAGCAGCCCGTCGGCCTCCTTCGCCGCGGCGTCGAGCTGAGACTTCACGGTCGCCTCGCTATAGCCGTCGCCGACGCCGGCCGCGCTGTCGAGAATGTTCCCGAAGCGCGTCTTGTACGCGTTCTCGATCTGGCCCCACTGCGGGATCGGCGCGTACGTCCGCCCGCTCTGGATGGCCTCGAAGAACGCCTTGTGGTTCTCGCTGGAGTCGCCCACCTGCTGCTGGGGCTCCAGCCGTGACGGGAACATGCCGAGCAGGCTGCGCGTAGTCCTTCTGGGTCTGATCGCCGGAGAGGAACTTCAGCAGCGCCCAGGCCTCGTTCTGGTGCTTGCTGGACTTGAGGACCATCAGGTCCGAGCCGCCCACGAACGTGAACGCCTTGCCCTCAGGCCCGAGCGGCATCGGAGCGACGGCGACGTTCTCGCGCGCCTCCTTGCTCCAGGTGTCGTCCTCGGGACGGTCGATCGAGCCGAGCACCCACGGGCCACCGATCCACGTCGCCAGCCTGCCGCCCTTGAACTGGTTCTCGACCTGCGTGCCGTCGCGCTCGAGCTGGCTCTTGTCGAACAGCCCGGCCGTGATCAGGCCGCCCATGAACTCCACGCCCTGCTGGGCCTGGGCGAGTTGATCGTCGACGTCTTCGCGTCGGGGGAGAGCTCCGCGCCGCCGTTGTCCCACACGAACGGCATCACCTGGTGGACGAGGTCGTACGCCTTCTTGCCCGGCGCGCCGAAGGGCTCGATGCCCGGGACCTTGTCCTTGATCGCCTGCAGCGTGGCCTTGAAGGAGTCGAGGTCCTTGAACGCGGTCGCCGGATCGACGCCGGCCTTCTCGAGCACGTCCTTGCGGTAGTAGATCGAGCGAGCCTCCGTGAACCACGGGATCGCCCACGTGCCCTCTTGACCCTCGACCTGGGTCGTGTTCCAGATGCCGTCGGCGTAGGCGGACTTGCCGCCGATGTCGTTGACGCGGTCGGTCAGGTCCGTGAAGCCGCCGAGCGCGGCGAAGAACGGGACCTGGGTCGTGCCGGCCTGCGTGATGTCGGGACCTTCGCCGGAGACGGCGGCGTTGCGGATGCGGTCGAACTGGACGTCCCAGCCGACCTCCTGCACGTCGACCTTCACGCCCGTCTTGGCCGTGAAGGGCTCGACCATCTTCTGCAGGTCCTCCTTCGGCTTGGGCGAGTTCGGCATCGTCCAGAGCGTCAGCGTGACGCCCTTTTCGAGCTGATCGGCGGCGGCGGCCTTGCCGACCGCGGCCGTCTTGGAATCGCTGCTGTTGTCGTCGCCGCCGCAGGCCACGAGGGCTGCGGGGGCCAGCACGAGAGCGATCGCCGATGCGGCGATCGCAAGCCTCTTGGGCACGGATTTACTCCTCCTCAGAAGATTGAACAAAAACGTTTTCGGTACAGATGTGAAACGGCGGCCGAGGCGCTGGGGCTGATCGTCACCTCCCTAAGCCGCCGGTGGGGCGGTGGAGCCGCGGACGACGAGTTCGACCGGAAGGGTTTGCAGAGCGGGCCGGTCAGTGGTCGCCGGCGACGCGCGCGATCAGGGCGTCGCCGGCGGCGCGCGCCCAGGCCGAGCTTGTCCTGGCGCATCGTGGTGAGGGGCGGATTGACGTGCGGGGCGAGCTGGATGTCGTCGAAGCCGACGACGGAGAGGTCTTCGGGGACGCGCAGCCCGGCCTCGGCCGCGGCGCGCACGGCGCCGATGGCCATCAGGTCCGAGGCGGCGAAGATCGCCGTCGGCGGCTCGGCCAGCGCGAGCAGGCGCTCGGTGGCGGCGCGCCCGGTCTCGGCGTAGAAGTCGCCGTAGGCCACGTAGTCGTCGCGGTAGGCGAGGCCGAGGGCCTGGATCGCGGCGCGGTAGCCGCGCAGGCGATCGGCGCCCGGGCGCGAGTCGATCATGCCCGTGATGGTCGCGATCCGGCGGTGCCCGAGCTCGTGCAGATGGCGCACGGCGGCGGCTGCGCCGCCTTCGTTGTCGGACATGACGACCTCGACGGACGGGCCTTCGAGCGCCATGTCGATGCCGACGCACGGGATCTCGGCGCGCGCGAGCCGGCGCACCTCGGGGTCGTCGGGCTCGAGGCCGATCAGCGCGCAGGCGTCCACGTTGTGGTGGCGCGCGCGCTTGAGGTACGAGTGCGGGCCGTAGCCGCCGCCGGGGCGCTCGGAGGCGAACAGCAGCAGGTCGAAGCCACCGGCGCCGACGCGCTGCTTGAGCCCGCCGAGCACCTCGTGGAAGAACGGGTGCTGGAGGTCCGGATGGCCCTCCCCGGTCTCCATGAACACGCCGATGATGTGCGAGCGCTGGGTGACGAGCGAGCGTGCCGCGGCGGCCGGCGTGTAGTCGAGCTCGCGGGCGAGGCGCATGATCCGCTCGCGCGTCTCGGGACGCACGTCGGTGTAGCCGTTCAGCGCCCGTGACACGGTGCCGACCGACACGCCGCTGGCCCTGGCCAGCTCTTTGATAGTGACTCTCTCGTCCATGTTCCAAAAACGGTTTTGGAAACCGTGGGCGGCAGTATGCACGGAGTGTGGCAGAACGTCAAGCCCCTATGTTCCAGAAGGTTGCGGGACGCGTGATGGAGAATCTGACTGACGTGATCGGCGTACTGCGCGAAGGCCCGCTGCACCGCGACCTCAAGGGGTTGCTCGCCGCTCCCGGCGACGCCTTCGAGGTACGGGTCGACGGGTACGTGATCGACCTCGTGCGCGCGGACGGGGAACTGGTCGAGGTCCAGACCGGGGGTTTCTCCCCGCTGCGAGCAAAGCTCGACAAGCTGCTCGACCGCCACCGGATGCGCATCGTCCACCCGATCCCGGCCGAGCGGCGGATCGTCCGCGATCGACGAGGACGGCACGGTGCTCTCCGAGAAGCGCTCGCCGAAGAAGCCGGGCGCGGCGACGATCTTCGAGGGCCTCGTCTCCTTCCCCACGCTGCTCTCGCACCCGAACCTGACGATCGAGGTCCTGCTCTGCCGCGAGGACCACATCCGCAAGCCGGCGCCGGTGCGCGGGCGCCGCTACCTGCGCGACCCCGGCGAGCGGCGCCTGATCGAGGTCCTGTCGCGGATCGAGCTCAGCTCGCGCCGCCGACGCGGGGCGCCTGATCCCCTCGTTCGACGCCCCGTTCACCACGCGCGAGCTCGCCAAGGCCATGCGCGTCCCGCTCCCGCTGGCCCAGAAGACGGCCGCCTGCCTGCGCGCGCTCGAGGTGCTCGAGCCGGTCGGCATGCGCGGGCGCGCGCCCCTGTACGTGTCCACCTAAACTGGCGCCCCGAATGCGATACCTCCTGCCAGAAGGCGCCGACGCCGAGAGCGTGCGCATCACGCTCAGCGAGCACCTCGACGTCCGCCCCGGGCACGCGCGGTCGATCGCGAAGACGTACTACGACACCTTCGACGGCCGGCTGCTACAGCGACGGCCTGACGCTCCGCCACGCCGACGGGCGGCTGACGCTGATCGACCGCGCGACCGGCGAGACGTTCGCCGGCGGCGGAGGCGGCGGCGCGCGCCGCGGCTGTTCGACCGCGACCTTCCGGGTGACGCTGCGCGAGCCGCTGGAGGACGTGATCGAGATGCGTGCGCTGCGTGCCCGTGGCGCGCGTGCGCAGCCGCGAGCTCGCGCTGGCCGTGCTCAACCGCGACGAGAAGACCGTCGTGCGCCTGCGCCTCGAGACCCACACCAGCGGCCAGACGCCGCTGCGCGGGCGCATCTCGGCCACGGCCGTGCGCGGGTACGACCGCGACCTCGAGCGCGTCCAGGCGGTGCTGCGCGACACGCTGAGCCTGCCCGAGGCGACCGTCCCGCTCGTCGACGAGGGCGTCGCGGCCCGCGGCGGCGTCCCGGCGGGCGTGAGCGCCAAGCTCGCCCTCGACCTCGCGCCCGACGCGCCGGCGAACGTCGCCGCCGCGATCGTCTTCGACCGGCTGCTCGAGATCGATCGCCGACAACCTGCCCGGGACGCTCGAGGACCTCGACTCCGAGTTCCTGCACGACCTGCGCGTCGCCGTCCGCCGCACGCGCTCGCTGCAGCGCCAGTTCAAGTCGATCTACCCCGAGCGGCTGGAGCACTTCCGCGAGGAGTTCAAGCGCCTCCAGAGCATCACCGGCGACCTGCGCGACCTCGACGTGTACCTGCTCGACTTCGAGGACCTGCGCTCCGCCGTGCCGGTGGCGATGCGCGCGGACCTCGACCCGCTGCTCGCCGTGATCGTCACCCGCCGCGCACGGGCGCTGACCGCGACGCGACGCGGCCTGAAGGCGCGCCGCACGCAGGACGCGCTGATCGAGTGGTCGGCGTTCGTCAACGGCGCGCCGACGGCCGAGCGTCAGCGTCAAACAGCTCGCCTCGGACCGGATCGCCGCCGTCTACCGGAAGATGGTCAAGATGGGCGCGCGCGATCGACGACGACAAGCCCGCTTCCGACCTGCACGAGCTGCGCAAGGTCGGCAAGGAGCTGCGCTACCTGCTCGAGTTCTTCGCCAGCCTCTACCCCGCCGAGGTCGTCAAGCCGATGGTCAAGTCGCTGAAGGGGCTGCAGGACATGCTCGGCCGCTTCCAGGACCGCGAGGTCCAGGCCAACTCGCTGCGCGAACTGGCGGCGGAGGTCGCCGAGCCGCGCGCGCTGATGGCGATGGGCGTGCTCGTCGAGCGCTTCATGGAGGAGGAGGCCGCCGCGCGGGCCGAGTTCGCCGACCGCTTCGCCGCCTTCGCCGCCAAGGAGCAGCGCCTGCTCATCAAGGAGCACTTCGCGTGAGCCGCGTCCTCGCGACCTACAACATCAAGGGCGGCGTCGGCAAGACCTCGGCCGCGGTCAACCTCGCGACGCTGGCCGCGCTCGGCGGCGCGCGGACGCTGATCTGGGACCTCGATCCGCAGGGCGCGAGCACGTACCTGTTCCGCGTGAAGCCGAAGGTCAAGGGCGGCGCGCGCAAGCTCGTGCGCGGCAAGACCGACGTCGACGGCCAGATCAAGGGCACCGACCACGAGGGCCTGGACCTGCTGCCGGCGGACTTCTCCTACCGCCACATGGACCTCGCGCTCGGCGAGGCCAAGAACCCGACGACGCGGCTGACCTCGATCCTCAAGCCGCTCGCCGGCGACTACGACTACACGTTCCTGGACTGCCCGCCGAGCATCTCGCTCGTGTCCGAGAGCGTGTTCGAGGCCGCCGACGCGCTGCTCGTGCCGATCATCCCCGCGACGCTCTCGTCGCGGACGCTGGAGCAGCTCCACAGCGTGCTGGCCTCCGACAAGGGCCCGCGCGTGCTCGGCTTCTTCTCGATGGCCGACCGCCGCAAGCGCCTGCACCGCGATCTGATGGACAGCCTCGCGCTGGAACACCCGGACCTGCTCAAGACGGTCATCCCGTCCTCGGCCGAGGTCGAGCGGATGGGCTTCCATCGCGCCGCGCTGGTCGACTTCGCGCCGCGCAGCCGCGCCGCCCGGGCCTACGCGGACCTCTGGGAAGAGATCCGCGCACGCCTGGCTTAAGGTCGGATGATCGGTGGCGAGGGATCCGAGCGGCCGTGCCCCTCGACCCTGTATTTCTACGTCGCGTCGCGGAGGCGCTGCGCTTCGGGCAGCGACTCGAGCTTCTTGAGCGTGTGATTCTCGATCTGCCGGATCCGCTCGCGCGTGACGTTGAACGCCCGCCCGACCTCTTCCAGCGTGTAGGGGCGCGCGCCCGTGAGACCGAAGCGCATCTCGATGACTTCGCGCTCGCGCTGCGGAAGCGCGTCCAGCGCCCGCCGCACGTTCTCCTTGCGGAGGTTCTCCGAGGCCACCTCGAAGGGTGACTCGGCGGCCTCGTCCTCGACGAAGTCGCCCAGCTCGGACTCCTCCTCTTCGCCGATCGGCTTCTCGAGCGAGACCGGCTGCTGGGCCATGCGGAGGATGTCGCGCACCTCGCGCACCGAGCACTCCAGCTCGGTGGCGATCTCCTCGGGCAGCGGCTCGCGACCGAGCTGCTGCACGAGCTGACGCTCGACGTGCACGACCTTGTTCAGCTTCTCGACCATGTGCACGGGGATGCGGATCGTCCGGCCCTTGTCCGCGATAGCGCGGGTCACGGCCTGGCGGATCCACCACGTGGCGTAGGTGGAGAACTTGTACCCGCGGCGGTAGTCGAACTTCTCGACCGCGCGGATCAGGCCGAGCGAGCCCTCCTGGATCAGGTCCAGGAACGACAGGCCGCGGCCCAGGTAGCCCTTCGCGATCGAGACGACGAGGCGGAGGTTGGCCTCGACCATCTCCTGCTTGGCGACGAGGTCGCCACGCTCGATGCGACGGGCCAGCTCGACCTCGCGGTCGGCCGTGAGCAGCTGCACCTTGCCGATCGAGCGCAGGTAGAGCCGCAGCGAATCCAGGCTGGGCTCGACCGTGAGGTCGATCTCGGGCTTACGTGCGTCCGGCGAGTCCTTCGCCGAGCGGGCCTCGGGCTCCGAAGCGGTCACAGGCTTGCCTTCAGCCGTGACGATCTCGATTCCCTGGTCCAGCAGATACGCGTGCAGCTCCGTGATCTGCTCCTTGGTGACCTCCGCCTCTTCCAATGAGGCGGCGATCCGCTCGACGGTCAGGGTCCCCCGTTCCTGACCTTCGGCGATGAGCGGTCGAAGCTCGTCGATCTCGTAGATCGGTGCTTCGTCCGCCAGCAGTGCATCCGTCTTGGTCGCCAACCGCTCAATCCTTACGGGACGTATCTCAGGCGGGACCCCGCCCCCGGGGCCGCCCCTTCCGTGCCTATCCGTCTGCTAGCGACGTCCGCCGCTCGGCATTTATTCCGAGGATTGCCCTGAGGTTCTTCAGGGAACCTTTATGCCGTCCCGGGTTTGTAGCACGGGATACGTGGACTGTCCTTGGCGAAACCTTGGTCCATTCGTCCAGTTCTGACCCGTTCCCTACGCTGGGTGTCATGACTCTGTCCCTGGAAGACGTCCAGAGCCGGGTTCCGACGCTCTCTCTGTCCCTCTCGCGCGTGGGTGTGACCAACGTCGAGAAGGTCATCCGGATCCGCGCCAACGGCACCGAGCAGCTGTTCTCGGCCCGCCTTGATTGCTTCGTCGACCTCGGCCCGCACCAGAAGGGTGCGCACATGAGCCGCTTCGAGGAAGTCGTCAACGACGCGATCGGCGAGGTCGTGCTCGGCGAGAGCGCCTTCCGCGCCGAGACGCTCGCCCAGCACATCGCCGAGAAGGTCCGCGACCGCCAGGGCGCGCTGCGCGCCGAGGTCCACATCGAGGCGCGCTACCCGGAGCACAAGCCGGCGCCGGTCTCGGGCATCGAGACGCAGGAGATCTACTCGCTGCTCGGCGCCGCCGTGGCGAGCGAAGCCGGGACGCGGCGGCTGATCGGCGTCCGCGCCCAGGGCCTGACCGCGTGCCCGTGCGCCCAGATCGCTCGTCCAGGCCCGCTCGCACGAGCGCCTGCTCGAGGACGGCTTCTCCGAGAGCGAGATCGAGCGCATCTTCGAGGCCGTGCCCGTCGCGACCCACAACCAGCGCGGGCTCGGCACGCTGCACATCGGCTGCCCGGAGGACTGCGACACCGACATCGACGCCAAGTGGCTCGTCGGCATCGTCGAGGACTCGATGTCCTCGGAGATCTACGAGCTGATGAAGCGCTCCGACGAGGGCGCCGTGGTCGAGAAGGCCCACCGCCGGCCGCGCTTCGTCGAGGACTGCGTGCGCGAGATGGTGCGCGGGGTCGTCGAGAACCTCGACTTCCTCACCGACCGGCACTTCGTGTCCGCCCGCCAGGAGAACCTGGAGACGATCCACCAGCACAACGTCCAGGCCGAGCGCTACGGCCTGCTGGGCGAGGTGCGCGCGGAGATCGCGTCCGGCGAGCACTCGCCGCACCACGTGACCCTGCGTGAGTGGCTCGACGGCGCGAACTGACCTCGTAGGGACGGACCTGTCGCTGGAGACGGCGACCTGGGACGTCGACCGGCCGTGGACCCCGCCGCGGCCGGGTTTCACGGGGCGGCTGCACCTCGGGCACGAGACCGACGTCGTCGACCCGTTGCCGGTGGCGTTCTCGGTCGCGGGGCGAGAGCGTGCGCGCCGCGCGTGCTCGCGCACCGCTGGGACCCGGACTTCACCGAGACCGTCTACGCGGTCGGTCCCGCCGCGGGTCACCGAGCGCAAGGGCGTCCGCGGCGACGTCCTGTGCGCGGACTACATCTTCGACGGCGACGTGCACGCTCCACTACGCCGCGCCGCCCTTCGCTGCACGCGCGCGTGACGACGATCTCGCTCTACGAGGACGCTCGAGGCGGAGGTCGAGGTCCGGGTCTCCTACAGCGACAGGACGGCTGCGGTGCGCGCTGGGCGGCGCCGAGCCGGTCGGCGACCTCGCCGCGCGGCCGTTCGCGGACTGGCTGGCGACGCACGCGCCCGCGGCTGCACACCGAGCTCACGCGAGCTGGCCGAGGTCTACGCCTACCGCTGGTTCGTCGTCTACCGCAACCTGCGCCGGCCGGCACGCTGGTTCAAGGATCACCCGATGCCCGGCGAGCTGTTCTTCGAAGGCCCGGTCTCGAACTGGTTCACGGCGCCGATCGGGCTCTCGTTCCCGCTGCAGCTGCGCGAGGCGCGCTGGATGCGCGCGCCGCGCGGCGTCCAGGACACGCTGAACGCCTGGACGGCCAACCGCGGCGCGCTGCGCTCCTACGCGGCCGACCCGCTGACGCCGGCGATCGAGTTCGCCGAGCATCACCCGCTGGAGCTCGGCGCGGCGCGCGACGCCGCGCTCTAGTACGTGCTCGGCGAGGGCCGCAGCGCGCGGCTCGCCGGCGGCGGGCTGCACGAGTTCCCGGTCACGGTCGGCTCGTGGGTGAACGGGACCGAGTACGCGCCGGACTTCTTCGCCGAGGCCGGCTGGGACCACACGCGCAGCGAGACGTTCATCGCGCCGCCCGCGCTCCCGCGTGCCGGTGCGCCTGACAGCCCGGGCGCGGCGCGGCTGGGGCGGGTCCACCGCGTCGACACCGACGTCTGGCACTGGGCGATGGTCAACTCGCTCGGCGGACCGGATCTGCGCTCGCAGCTCGTCGCGCTCCACCTTCACGACGGGCTGTTTCGCTCCGTCGGCCGCGCGCCGATCACGAACGTGCTCGGCTTCGAGGCCGCGCTGCCGTTCCTCTACGACGACTTCGGGCCGCGGGAGCGCGCCGCCCTGGCGCGCGCCGTCGACGGGTGGACCGCGCCGCGCGGGCTCTACTCGACCGATCCCGTCGTGCCCGGCGTTCTCGGCCGAGAACCGCTTCGGCGGCTACGAGTACGTCTGCTGCTGGAACGGCCCGGTCTGGAACTACGCCACCTCGTGGGTCCTGCACGCGCTCGGCGCCGTCGCGTCACGGACCGGCGAGGCGCCGCTTGCGCGAGCGCTTCGCGCGCGTGTGGACGCAATGGACCGCCTCGCACCTGGCGCTCGGGCTGCCGATGGTCGTCGAGCACTTCCACCCCGAGACCGGCCGGCCCTACCGGCTGCATACCCGACTACTTCCACTCCGCCTGGCTGGACACGTTCTTCCGCCACGTCGTGCGTCGACCCGCTCGTCGACGTCGGTCCGCTGCTCGTGGAGGGGATCCCGTGGAAGGAGGAGGAGATCAGCTTGGAGCGCGGCGGGCCTGGCGCTCCTGGATGAGCGAGCGGAAGCCGAAGAAGTAGTCCGCGCCGGAGACGATCGTGATCGCGACCGTCACCCAGACGAGCACGTCGACCCACGCCGGCGAGCCCTCGACGAGGATCAGCGCGAGCACCATCGCGACCTGCGTGACCGTCTTGACCTTGCCCCAGATGCTCGCGGGGATGACCTCGCCGTGCTCCATCGCCAGCTGGCGCAGGCCGGTGACCGCGAACTCGCGGGCGATGATCACCATCGCCACCCAGGCCGACAGCCGGTCGAGCTCCACGAGCGAGACGAGCGCGGCGGTGACGAGCAGCTTGTCGGCCAGCGGGTCCATCAGCTTGCCGAACGTCGAGACGCTCTTCTGGCGGCGCGCGATCCAGCCGTCGAGCGCGTCCGTGAACGACGCCACGGCGAAGACCGCGGCGGCCAGCGCGTCCCCGCCGCCGCCCTCCTGCACGAGTGCCGCCACCAGGACGGGGACGAGCAGGATCCGCAGGAGCGTCAGGACGTTCGGCAGGTTGAGCTCGAACATCGCGGGCGAACGTTAGCCGCTATCCGACGTCCTGCTTCCCATCGAGCCCTCAGCCCCTCTTTACGGTGAGTTCAGGGGCAAGGAGTTGGCTGTCGTTCATGACGCGAATCGTGGTCATCGACCCTCAGCCGGCGGTTCGCGCCGGCCTCGCGATGCTGTTGCGCACCGAGCCCGGGCTCGTCCCGGTCGGCGCCGCCGTAGGTGCCCATGACGGCCTCGAGCTGGTCGCGCGCCAGCGCCCCGACGTCGTCGCTGCTCGACCCGCAGCTGCTCGACGGCGACGGCTGGGGCTGTGCCGTCGCCTGCGCGCGCTCGACCCCGCCCCGCGCGTCGTGCTCTACACCGCCGGTGGCGATCCCGACGCTGCCGCGTGACGGCGCGCGTCGCCGGCGCCGACGGGCTCGTCGACAAGGCCGCGCCGGCCGCGGAGCTCTTCGAGGCGATCCGGCTCGTCGCGCGCGGCGAGACGCGCGCTGCCGCCGCTGGATCGCGAGGCAGCTCGACGTCGCCGCCCACCGCGTCGACGCCGAGGACCTGGCGCTGCTGGCGATGCTCGTCGACCGCACCGAGCCGGCGGACGTCGCGGCGACGCTGCGGCTGGACCGCGGCGCAAGTCGCGCGGCGCATCGAGCGGCTGCTCGGGCGCCTGCGCGCGCGGCCGGCCGCGCCCCACGCCTGGCCTGAGGGACTACCCTGGTGAGGCACATGCCTCTCGTCCCCATGGTCATCGAGCGCACCGCCCGTGGCGAGCGCGAATTCGACATCTTCTCGCGGCTGCTGAACGAGCGGATCATCTTCCTCGGCTCGGCCGTCGACGATCAGGTCGCGAACCTGATCGTGGCCCAGATGCTGCACCTGGAGTCCCAGGACCCCGACAAGGACATCTCGATCTACATCAACTCGCCCGGCGGCTCGATCTACGCCGGCCTGGCGATCTACGACACGATGAACTTCATCAAGCCCGACGTGGCGACGATGTGCGTCGGGATCGCGATGTCGATGGGCTCGCTGCTGCTGGCCGGCGGCGCGCAGGGCAAGCGCATGGCGCTGCCGAACTCGCGGATCCTGATCCACCAGCCGTCAGCCGGCTTCGAGGGCCAGTCGACGGACATCGAGATCCACGCGACCGAGATCCTCAAGACGCGCAAGCGCATCGACGAGATCTACGCCAAGTGCACCGGTCAGCCCGGAGGAGCAGGTCCACCGCGACATGGAGCGCGACCGCTTCTTCAAGGCCGATCAGGCCGCCGAGTACGGCCTGATCGACCGCGTCATCCACACGCACTAGGCGCAGCCTCCGCCCCACCCGATCTCGACTGGTGCTCGATCGACGCCCTAGGCCCTCGACCTCGCACGCGGACGGTGTCGCCGGGCTGGAGGTAGCGCGGCGGCTCGAACGCCTCGCCGACCCCGCTCGGCGTGCCGGTGAGGATGATCGCGCCGGGCTCGAGCGTGCAGGCCTCGGTGATGAAGTCGACGAGCTCCTGCGGGCCGAAGATCAGGTCGCGGGTGCTGCCGTCCTGGCGCAGCTCGCCGTTGACGTGGGTGCGTGATCCGCAGGCCCGCCGGCGTCGCCGACCTCGTCGGTGGTCGTGATCCACGGGCCCCACGGGCAGGACGTGTCGAAGCCCTTGGCGCGCGACCACTGCGCCTCGCGGCGCTGCAGGTCGCGGGCGGAGACGTCGTCGGCGACCGCGTAGCCGGCGATCGTGTTGTCCGGCGCCCATGACGAGGACGAGCTCGGCCTCGTAGTCGAGCGCCAGCGTGGCCTTCGGGCGCTTGACCGGGCCGCCGGAGGTGCGATGCTCGAGAGCGGCAGCTTGAGGAAGACGATCGGCTTCTCGGGCCGCTCGTTGCCGAGCTCGGCGATGTGCGCGGCGTAGTTGCGGCCGATGCAGAAGATCGCCGGCGGGCGCGGGACCGGCTCGAGCAGGGTGACGTCGGCGAGCGCGTAGGACGCGCCGTCGGCCGGGGTGCGGTCGCCGGAGGCGAGGCGGTCGAGCACGGTGCCGGTCTCGAAGGCGACGATCTGGTCGCCGCGGACCTCGCCGGCAGAGGGTTCGGATGCGCCAGGGGCGAGGAAGGTCGCGAGCTTCATAGGGCGGCGACCCTATCGAGACTCGACGGATGACCGGCTTCAGAACTGTCGCGCTCATTGTCGATGATGGTCGGCGTGGACGTGAGTGCGATCCAGGCGGCTGCGGCCGCGACGACGACGACCTACCGGTCGTTCGCCGACGCGACGCGCTCCGTGCTCGACCTGCTCGAGCGCCACATGCCCGGGTTGCGCGTCTGTTCATGGCCCACCTCGATCGCGGGCAGTTCATCCACCGCATCGTCGACGTCCGCGGCGGCGCCGACTTCGGCCTGCGCTCCAACCAGGCGCTCCCGCTCGGCGACGCGTTCTGCTCGCACATGGCCGAGGGCCGCGGCGCCGCGTCTGTGCGGCGACGTCGGCGGCCACGAGGTCTACGGCCGCCTCGCGATGCAGCAGCGCGTCGGGCGCGCGCTCCTACCTCGGCGTGCCGCTCGAGCTCTCCGACGGCACGCGGGTCGGCTCGCTCGCCGCGCTCTCGCGCGCGCCGCAACGCCTTCACGCCGCCGACGAACAGCTGTTCATCATGCTCGCCCGCGTCCTCGCGTCCGAGCTCGAACGGGAGTCCAACGCACGTGACCTGCGCAGGTTCAACGACATGCTGCGAGATCAGGCCAAGGGAATGGGCGCGATCGGCCGCGTGGCCAAGGCGCTCGCCGCGGGCGACGACGCCCGCCAGTCGATCTGCGAGGCCGCCTGCGAGGTCATGGACGCGCCCGTCGCGTTCCTGCTCGAGCCGTCGGGGCGCGACTTCGCCTCGACCGCGATGGCCGGCGTGCAGGTGCAGCCGGTGACGATCCAGCCGCGCGGCGACGGTCCGGGCGGCGGCAAGGCGTTCACGGCCAAGGAGGCGTACTTCGTCGCCGACGCGCGCAACCACCCGGCGCTCGCGGCGCCGCTGGTCGAGGCGACCGGCGCCCGCTCCGCGGTGTTCGAGCCGATCCTGCGCGACGGCGAGGTCGCCGGCGTGCTGATCGTGATCTGGCAGCGGCCGCTCGACGCGCTGCCCGAGGCGTCCGGCGGTGTGCTGCGGCTGGTGGCCGCGCAGGCGGCGATCGCCATCGAGCACGCCGGCGCTGCGCGCGCGCGTCGCGGCGCTGGCGCTGACCGATTCGCTTGACCGGCCTGGTGACCCGGCGCGTCTTCGACGAGGAGCTGCCGCGCGAGATCGCGCGCGCCCGCCGCGCCGACTCGCCGCTCGTCGATCGCCTGGCTCGACCTCGACCACATGAGCGCGTTCAACATGCTGCGCGGCGAGGGCGAGGGCGACCGCCTGGTCAAGGAGACCGCCGCGCGCTGGCGCAACGAGCTGCGCGAGGTCGACTCGGTCGCGCGCCTCGACGGCGTCGAGTTCGCGCTGATCCTGCCGGGCTGCGGGCTCGGCGAGGCCGTCGAGGTGCTCGACCGCGTGCGCGGGGCGACCCCGCGCGGGCAGACCGCCTCCGCCGGCGTCGCGCGCTGGGACGGCGAGGAGCCGGCCGAGCTGCTGATGCTGCGCGCTCAGGACGCGCTGGCGGCCGCGAAGTCGTCCGGGCGCAACGTCACGATCCCCGCCGAGTAGGTCTTCGCCGCGCGGGCAGGGATCCGCGCAGGTTTACAGAAGTCCGCTCGGCGTCGTGTACTGTTCCGCCGCTGAAAGAGCACAGCCGAGTCTTCTCGCCTCAGGGCGGGAGGAACGGGGGACCCAAACGGCCATGGTCAGGTCGATGGGGCGAATCGCCGCCTTGATGGTGGCGTAGCGCAGGCCTGCGCGAGCCCGACAGCTAACCCCGTAGGCGCGAGGCCTAAGGAGTTGTGAGTTGTCTGCTCACGAGTTGTCGTTCCCGTTTGCTGCACCGTATAACCGCGATCTGAGTGATTTCGAGCTCTGGGAGCGCTCGCTGCGCCGGTCCGTGCACCGGCGCGAGATCACCGAGGCCGCGCGCAAGCACGCCGCGCGCCGCAAGGGCGCCGCGGTCGCCGTGACCGCCTCGATGGCGGTCGGGCCGGCGGCCGTCGCCGTTCGCGGCGCTGGCGTCCGCGAGCGGGTCCGCGGGCGCGTCGCCACCGGCTCCGCGTCGCCGCGTTCGGCGATCGAGATGCCGTCGGGCTCGCTGGTCGTCCTACGGCGACACCGGCGAGGCGGTCGCCGCCGTCCAGCGCCAGGTCGGCGTGGACGACGACGGCATCTTCGGCCCGATCACCCGCGGTGCCGTCGCGCGTTCCAGAAGCGCTACGGGCTGCCGGTCACCGGGATGGTCGACGCCAAGACCTGGACGGCGCTGTTCAAGTCCAACGTGTCCTTCGTGAGCGGCGGCGGCAAGACCGTCATGACCGTCTACAACGGCGGCGGCGGGGCCGCCGCGCCCGACGGCGGGTCCGCGCCGGCGACGAACGCGTCCGCGCCGCCGAAACGCACGCCGACGACGCAGCGCACCGCGACGACCACGCCGAAGAGCGCCACGACGACGCCGGCGACGACCTCGCCGAACTCGACCTCCACCGACCCCGCGACGAACCGCGCCGCGACGACGAAGCCGCTGTCGACCACCCCGCGCCGCGCCGGTCGCCGCGGCCGGCGGCTGCGGCGCGGGCCAGATCGCCACCCCGGTCAGCGGCGTCACGACCGGCGTCTACGGCGAGTCCCGCTCCGGCCACACCCACGCCGGCAAGGACATCGCGGCGCCCGACCGGCACCGCCGTCCGCGCCGCCCAGTGCGGCACCGTGACCCAGGCCGGCGCCGACGGCAGCGGCTACGGCAACCTCGTCTGCATCCAGCACGCCGGCGGCGTGTCGACGTGTTACGCCCACCTCTCCGCGATCAACACCACCAAGGGCGCCTACGTCCACGTCGGCGACGTGATCGGCAAGGTCGGCTGCACCGGCACCTGCACCGGCCCGCACCTCCACTTCGAGGTCCGCGAGAACAGCAAGGCCGTCAACCCGGAGCCCTACCTCGCGGGCTCGAAGTCGATCCCGGCGAGCGCGCCACGGCGAAGACGACGCGCTGTCGAAGGCGAGCACGGCGGTCGACGACGAAGACGACGCGCGAAGGCGGCGCACGACGACGAGCGGCAGCGGCGGCAACGGCCGCGGCAGCGCCCGCGGCGGCGGCGACGACCCCGGCGGCCGCCGCGGCAGCGCCCGGCCGAGCCCGCGCCCGCCCCGGCCGCCGCGACGGCTCCGGCCGAGACGGCCGCCCGCGGCCGGAGGCACCCGGCCGCCCGCCGCCGCGGCCCCGGCCGAGACCGCGCCGGCGCCCGGCCGCCGCGACGGCTCCGGCCGAGCCGGCGCCCGCCGCGGAGGCCCCGGCCGCCCGCCGCCGCTGCCCCGGCCGAGACCGCGCCCGCCCCGGCCGCCGCGACGGCCCCGCGCCGAGACGGCACCCGCCCCGGAGGCCCCGGCCCCCGCCGCCGCTGCCCCGGCCGAGACCGCGCCTGCCCCGGCCGCCGCGCCGGCTCCGGCCGACGCGGCGCCCGCTCCGGAGGCCCCGGCGCCCGCCGCGGCCGCCCCGGCCGAGACCGCGCCCGCTCGCCGAGGCCCCGCGCGCCCGCCGCGGCCGCGCCGGCCGAGACCGCGCCCGCCGCCGAGGCCCCGGCGCCCGCCGCGGCCGCCCCGGCCGAGACCGCGCCCGCTCCGGCGGCCCCGGCGCCCGCCGCAGCCGCCCCGGCCGAGCCGCGCCCGCCCCGGCGCGCCGCCGGCGCCCGCCGCGGTCCGGCCCGCGGCCGGCGACCGCGCCGCCGAGGCGGCGCCCGCCGCCTAGCACCGACCATCGAGTGATCACTTGGACAACCAGGAGTCGTCCGAGTGATCGACTCGTCGTGCTTCGCGGCCAGGATCGCGTCGACCGCTTCGTCCGAGGTCGGCGGCGCTCGCCGACGCGACCGCCGCCTCGGGCCAGGCGGCCTGGATGATCCCCCAGGGTCCGCGGCGCAGGTGGACGGTGAACATGCCGGCCGCGGCGGCCGGGAGCGATGTCGTAGTCGACGCGGTCGCCGACGTAGCGCGATCGCTTCCGCCGGCAGGTCCAGCTCCGCCAGCGATGCGCGCGAAGAACGCCGGGTCGGGCTTCGAGACGCCCCAGTCGGACGAGGTCGCGACGAGGTCGCCCGGAGCGACCAGCGCCCGCGACGCGACGATTCCGCGCCCGACGGCTGGTTGCCCGCGATCCCGACCCGCACCCCCGCCGCGCGCAGCCGCGCCAAGCGCGCCGGCGGCGTCCGGGTAGACGTCGTAGAGCTCCTCGTGGCGCGGGACGCCCGCCGCGTCCCGCTCGGCCAGCGCGCGCTGACAGATCGAAGCCCGGGCGGCACGAGCGACAGCGCGTGCACGTGCGGATAGCGGCCCTCGACGGTCGCGCCGAGCGCCGCGAAGAGCTCCTGGCGGGTCACGCCGAGCCAGTCGGCCCAGACGCCCCAGGCGCGCTCCTCGCTGAGCAGCGTCTCGCCGAAGTCGAAGACCGCCGCGCGGATTCACGACGCGAGCAGTGCGCGGCGGACCGCGGCGTCGGCGCGCTCGGCGTCGTCGTCGGTCCAGTGCCAGTGCACGCCGTCGTCGATCACGAACGTGTCGCGGCGGTGGTCCTGGATCGCGCTCGACGCTCGACGTGCACGATCGCGACGCGCTCGACCTCGCGTCGACGACCGTCGCGCGCCCGATCGCGGTGAACGCGACGTTCCCGGCGGCCAGCAGCGTCAGCGCGCAGCGCGGGTCCGCGCGCAGCCGCGCGAGCGACTCGCGCCGCAGCGCCAGCGCGAAGGCCAGCGACCGCGGCCCGCGGCGGACGGCCGTCGAGACCGGGATCGCGTGCGGCTCGTCCGCCGCCGGTCGAGAGCACCGCGACGGTCCCGTCGGGCCAGGACGGGAGCGCGTCCATCAGCGCTGCGGCGCGTGACCTCGCGCTCGAGCAGCCGGTTGGCCTTCTCGAGCTGCTCGTCGGTCGACTTGTTCACCGACATGCGCGCCGACCTCGCGGTTGACGCGCGCGTTGACCGTGCGGTGCTCCTCGCCGGTCCGGCGCGCGATCGTGGCCACGAGCGCGTGCCGCTCGGCGCGCAGGCGCTCGCGCCGCTCGAACGCCGTCTCGGGCTCGACCGGCGCAGCGGCCGCGGGCGTGACGTCGTGAACGCGGCCAGCGCCGGCGACAGGCGGCGGGGCGGGCTCGGCGAAGAGCTGCAGCGCGTCGCCGGGCTGGGTCGTCTGCAGCACGTCGTCGTCGCGGCGCGCGCTCGACCACAGCGCGCGGAAGGCCTCGCCGGCTCGGCGCGCTCGCCGCGCTCGGCCACCGGCTCGCCCGCGGGCTCGAACACCAGCGCGTGGTTGCGCTCCTCCTCGATCTCCGTCGCGAGCCGCTTCAGCCGCGGATCCGACGGCAGGAAGACGTGGCTCATCTGGTCCTTGGGCGCCGGCGTGCGGCGGATGAAGCGCCCGATCACCTGGCGGAAGAACAGCTCGGTGCGCGCGGTCGTCGCGTAGACGCCGACGCGCAGGCGCGGGACGTCGACGCCCTCGGAGACCATCAGCACCGACACCAGCCAGCGGCGCGGTGCCGGCGGAGAAGCGCGCGATCCGCGCCGAGGCGTCCGCGGCGTCGGAGTGCACGATGTCCGGCCGCTCGCCGGTGATCCGCGCCAGCCGGTCGGCGAGCTTGTCGGCGTGCTCCTTGTCGATCGCGACGACGAGGCCGCCGGCCTCGGGATGATCGCCGGCGCGCAGATCGCGCAGCTCGCGCGTCGGCGTCGCGCAGCACGTGGGTGATCCAGTCGCCGTCCGGGTCCAGCGCCGTGCGCAGCCGGCGCGCGGCCTCGGCGGCGGGCAGCACGACGTCGAAGTCCGCGCGGCGCACGCGCCCGTCGCTCACCCACTCCATGTCGCCGCCGTAGGTGTGGAACGTCACCGGGCGGCAGACGCCGTCGATCAGCGCCTGCGTGTAGCCGTAGTCGTAGTCCGCGCGCGAGACGCCGTCGTCGTCGTAGTTGACCCACGGGATCGGCGAGTTGTCCGAGCGAAACGGCGTGCCCGAGAGCAGCAGCCGGAAGCGGGCGCGCTTGAAGGCCTCGATCGTCGTCGCGCCCCCACGTCGCGTCCTCGCCCATGTGGTGCGGCTCGTCGGCGATCAGCAGCGTCGGCCGCTCGGCGCAGCGGCGGCGGTGCACCTCGGGCCCGGCGGCGACGGTCGCGTAGGTCACGGCGACGCCGTGGCGGTCGCGCGGCTCCGGCCCGGCGCTGTTGGGCCGGTTGGGCTCGAGCTGGATGCCGTAGCGGGCGGCGTCGAGCGCCCACTGGCGGCAGATGTGGGTCGTCGGCGCGACGACGGCGACGCGCGCGACGCGGCCCTCGGTGAGCATCCGGTGGGCGACGTGCAGCCCGAAGGTGGTCTTGCCGGCGGCGGGCGTCGCGGAGGCGAGGAAGGCGTCGCCGTCATGGTCGAAGACCGCGGCGGCGGCGGCCTGCTGCCACGCGCGCAGCGGCCGGGCGGTGGGCCAGGAAGGCAGGGAGCGGCCCATCGCGGGGCGGGGAGGAGCGTCGATCTCGTACGTCACGGGAGGCAGCAACTTATGAGGCGCTCCGGACGACCGGCCGCCTCAGGCCCCGGAGGTTCACGAGCGGACACACACGTTGTTGTACGCTCAATGATCGTGTCTCTCTCATGTGACCCACTTCTCCGACCCGGGCTGCCCGTGGGCCTGGTCGGCCTCCCCTGCCATCGCCGCGCTCAAGTGGCGCTACGGCGACCAGCTCGACTGGCGCGACGTCATGATCGGCCTGACCGAGAACGGCTCCGTCTACGAGGAGCGCGGCTACACGGCCGCCGGCCAGGCGCGCGGGTACCGCACGTTCCGCGAGCGCGGCATGCCGTTCGCGACCGAGCCGCGCGACAAGGTGCACGGCACCTGGCCGATGTGCCGCGTCGTCGTCGCCACCCGCCGCCTCGCCCCCGAGCGCGAGTACGCCGTCTTCCGCGCGCTGCAGTTCGCGCAGTTCACGAGCACGCTCGTACCTCGAGGACGCCGACGGACCTGCGCGAGGCGATCGCCTGGGTGCCGGGCATCGACGCCGACGCGATCATCGCCGCGACGAGCGATCCCGAGACCGAGGCGCTGTTCGCGCGAGGACCGCGACGAGGCCCGCACGCGCCGCCGGCAGCCCGACCGAGTTCCAGAGCAAGCACGCCAACACCGACGGCCGCGTCCGCTACACGGCGCCGAGCATCCGGTTCACGAACGCGCAGGGCGTGACGCTCGAGGCCGGCGGCTTCCAGACGCTTCGAGGCCTACGACGTGCTGATCGCCAACCTCGACCAGACGCTGACGCCGCCGCGCGCCCGCCGAGGACGCCGCTGAGGTGCTCGAGGCGTTCCCGGACGGCCTGACCACCGCCGAGGTCGCGCAGATCATGACCGAGGACAAGTTCGCGCCCGACCTCGACAAGGCCGAGGACGCCCTGATCGCCGCCAGCGGCGACGGAACGGCGCACCGGCTGCCGTTCGGGCACGACGCGCTGTGGCTCCCGAGCGCGCCCGTCGCGCTCGCCCAGGTGGCCTAAGACGTACCGGCGGGGCGCCGCGAGGCGCCCCGCCAGTGCCCGTCCCTACGGAGTCGTCGTCGACAGCGTGAAGGTCAGCGTCTTGCTGTACGTGCCCGTACGGAGCGCGTCGTGGACTTGACCGGCTGCTTGAAGCCGACTGTGACGCCTGCGTTGGACGCCGGAGCGGCCCACGTCAGGAGCGTCGTGGGAGCCGCGGAACCGCCGACCGGCGCGTAGACGCCGTTGGAGGTGGTCCCGACGACCGCGTTGGCCTGCAGCGTCTCGGGCAGCGACGAACGTGCCGTTGACGAGCTTGCCCGTGTTCGTCGTGCTCGGGTCGGCGACGCTCAGCGTCGCGTCACCGGCGGTGGAGATGACGTTCGCCGTGGTGGTGGCGAAGTAGTCCTTCGGCGAGGCCCGGCGTGAAGGCGCCGAAGCCCGCGGGCGTGCCCATGCGTCAGGGCGAGCGTCGCCGGGACGGTGCCGCCGACGCTGCCGCTCGGTCGTGGTGCAGGTCGCCGACATCGTCTTGGTCGGGTCGCTCTCCGACGTCGCCGTGAGCGTGACCGCGCCGGAGGCCGCCGCGCCGGCGGCCTTGGCGATGTAGACCGGAACCTGGACGGTCTCGCCGAACTTCGCGGTGGTCGAGCGCGTTCTTCAGATGCGCCTCCCAGCCGGTGCCCGTGGCCGAGCGCCGACAGGCGGTAGATGTCGCTGCCGAGGTACGGCGTGGCGTCCTGCGGGTGCAGCGTCGGATCGGTCGCCGCCGCCGCGCCCGTGTTCTTGAGGCGCGAACGTGCAGGTCGCGTAGCCCTCGTCGCTGCCCGACGACCGGCGTGGCCGAGCGCGACGCCGCGCGTCTGCGGGCCGGAGCCGTCGAGCGAGCGGACGGCGACCGTGTAGCGCAGGATGCCGTCGGCGTCGGTGCGCTTGTTGATGATGTAGAAGTGCAGGCTTGTTGCCGTCGGCCTTGTACTCGTACGTGCTGCCGGAGTTCACGCCGACGTTGAACGAGCCGTCGTTGGTCTGACGCTCGTCGCCGATCGTCGCCTTGACCGGCGTGCCGTCGGCCTTGACGTAGTCGACCTGGTTGATGTCCTGCGGGTTGGAGTCGATGTACCAGACGAAGCAGCTGAAGCGAGCCGCAGGTCGAGTTGCTGTTCTTGGACTTGCCGATCAGGACGCCGTGGCCCGGCGCGAAGGAGTCCGAGCCGATCTGCTGGACGACCTCCATCGTGTAGTCGTTGAAGCCCGGCCGTGACGGTCGTGCCGGTGGCCGTCGTGTACCACGGGCCCTCGCACGTCGGGTTCGGTGCTGGTAGCGGCAGGGCGGGTTCTTGTCGCCGCCGTTGAGCAGCACGCGCACGCCGGCGAGGTCGCCGTTGGGGGCCACCTCACGCGCCTTGACCTCGGCCACGGCGATGCCGGACTGCGCGAGGCCGTCGCGGTTGAGGCGCAGGATGTCGCGCGTCGCCGATGAAGTTCAGGAAGCGCTTGTTGCGCAGGTTGTGCTGCGCGCCGAGCGCGCCGCCCTGGGTCGGCGGGATCTGGAAGCGGGTGTGCTGACCGCCCGGGCCGTTGAACGAGCCGCGGCTCATCATGTCCCACATGCCGGAGGCCGTCCGCTGCGGGATCGTCGTCGAACGGGTTGTTGTAGTTGTCCGGGATCGCCAGGTTGTGCGACAGCTCGTGGGCGTAGACGGCCATGCCGGAGCTCTCGGCCTCGGTCGAGTTGTTGCCCGAGGCGTTGGGCCAGATGTTCGTCGCGACGGCCCATGAGGACCACGGGACGTAGCGCGTCGGCGCCCAGTTGACGAGCTTGGTCGGGTCGTAGGCCTTGGGACCGAACGCGTCGGAGACGGTGTCCATGCGAGGTGAACTTCATCTCGCCGAACTCCTGCCACGTGGAGCTCTGGTCCTCACCGGCGACGGTGTAGAAGATGTTGTCGAACTCGGCGATCTTCGCCGCGCCGACCTCGGCCTCCCACGCCGCGCGCAGGTCCGTGCGGATGTTGCGGTTGCACGGCGTGGCCGTCGGCGTCGGGCAGTACGTGTTCGCCGGTGTTCCGGCGTAGGCCGAGATGAAGTACTGGTAGGCGTCGGCCGGCATCCGGTACGGGCCGAACGGCGTCAGCTCGACGCCGTACTTGCCGAAGGAGTCCTCCATCCAGTACCGGTTCATGGTCTGGAAGTTGTTGATCGCCGACGGCTTGTTGAGGAAGTCGGCGTAGAACGGCCGGGACGGATCGCGCGCGGCACGGCGCTCGTCGTCGCCGTCGGCGTTCCCCAGATCGTCGAGCCCGCGGGCTGCGTGATGATGAACTCGCGGTCGGGGAAGTCGGCGAGGACGATCGCGACCTTCCACTTCTTGACCGTCGGCTGGATGCTCGGGTCCGAGTAGTCCGGCCCGGGCAGCTTCTTGTAGTCCGACCAGGTCAGGTTGTCCTGGAAGGACCAGTTCTGCGGATCGAGAGGCTGCGGCGGCGCGGCCGAAGCCGAGGCGGCCACCCCAAAGGCCGCCGTGACCGCACAGGCGGTCGCGAATACTGCACGTGCTCTCATCTTCACCCTCTTCTGCGGCCACGCGGCTGCCGCATACAGGAACCCTCACCCCTCCCACGACCGCGCCCGCAGGTCATCTCATGCTCATCGTCACCTCATGAGATGTCAACGAGTCGTGGAGCGATCTCCACGACTTGTAGGGTCAAGCCCATGAGCGCGAAATGGACCTTCATGGTCTACGTGGCGGGCTACAACAGCCTCTCGTCGTTCGCAGCCAAGGATCTGGCGGAGATGCGCAAGGTCGGCTCGAGCGACGGCTTGAAGGTCGCCGTCTTCGTAAAACGGCTCGAGCAGCAGGCGGCGCACCGCATCATCGTCGGCAAGGACGGCAAGGCCGAGGAGCGCGAGAACCTCGGCAAGGACGTCGACTCCGGCTCGCCCCAGACCCTGCTCGACTTCATCCGCTGGGCGAAGGCGAAGGCGCCCGCCGATCGCTACGCCCTGATCATCTGGAATCACGGCTCAGGCTGGGACCCGCTGGACTTCGACGAGCTCTACGAGCACGTCAAGGCCGTCGGCGTGACGCCGCGCGAGCTCAACGTCCGCGCCGCCTCCCAGCTCGGGCGCAGCCTCTTCCGGCCGACGCTCGAGACCGCGCTGAGCAAGCCGGACGCGGGAGCGCGCGCGATCGCCTCCGACGACGGCACCGGCCACTCGCTCGACACGCTCGAGCTGGGCGAGGTGCTGGCCAAGGCGCACACGCTGCTCGGCCGCCCGCTCGACCTGCTGGGGATGGACGCCTGCCTGATGAGCTGCCTCGAGGTCGCCTACCAGAGCGAGAAGGACGTGCGCGCGGTGGTCTCCTCGGAGGAGCTGGAGCCCGGCGACGGCTGGCCCTACGACAAGATCCTCGGCGACCTGCGCTCGAACCCGAGCATGGACGGCGCCGCGCTCGGGCGCGTCGTCGTCAAGCGCTACGTCGAGTCCTACAAGGCGCACGAGGAGCTCTGGCCCGTGACGATGTGCGCGATCCACAGCGCCGGGATCGAGCCGTTCGCGGACGCGCTCGACGCCTTCACGATGGCGCTGCGGCGCGCGATCAAGGACGACGACGTCGACGCCACCCGGCTGCTGCGCGCCCACTCGCGCAGCACGCGCTTCGACGGCGACCTGGTCGACCTCAAGACGCTCTGCGAGCAGGTGCGCTCACAGCCGTTCGAGAGCGCGGTCAAGACCGCGGCCAAGAAGGTGCTCGACGCGCTCAAGCCCGGCGGCGACTTCGTCGTCGCCAACGCGAACCTCGGCAAGAGCGTCGAGCACTGCGGCGGCGTGACGGCCTACATGCCGGCGCCGACCGACGAGATCTCGCCCTACTACAAGGACCTGCGCTTCGCCGAGCGCCACGGCTGGGACGAGTTCCTGCGCTCCTACCGGCGGGCGGTGCGCGGTGCTTGACCGCTGCGCGTGCTGCTCCTGCGCGCGCGCTCGCGCGGGCGACTGCGGGCAGCCCGCGACGTGCGGGTCGCCGACGGCGTGCGGGTAACGGTCGCGCCCGGCGCGCGCGTGGTCCTCGGCCCCGGAGCCTCGTTGGGTCCCGGCAGCCGGATCGACGCCATCGGCGGGACGGTCCGCGTCGGTGCGGGCGCGCGGCTGGGCGAGCGTGCCGTGGTCGTGTCGCACGCGGGCGTGGATCTGGGGCCGAGCGCGGTCGTCGGCGACTGGGCGGCGATCGAGGACGCCGGCCCGACCTGGGCCGACGTCGAGCGGCCGGTCCGCGAGCAGCCGCTGCGGCTCGCGCCGATCACGATCGGCGCGGGCGCGGTGCTCGGGCCGCACGCGGTCGTGGGACCGGGCGCCGCGGTCGCGGCGGGGGCCGTCGTCGAGCCCTACGCGGTGCTGCCGCCACCGCCTGCTCCGCCGCTCAAGATCCGCACCGCCGCCGCGCCGCCGCGACGGCGCTGACGCCGCCGCGTCGCGAGCCCTACGCGGTCCTGCCGGCGCCGGCTTCGCCGGAGCGCTCGCGGCGCGCCACCACCAAGCGCTCGTAGACGCCGGTCGTCTCGCGCGCGACCTCGGCCCAGTCGAAGCGCAGGACGTGCTCGGAGGCCTCGGCGACGAGCCGCTCGCGCAGCGCGTCGTCGGTCAGCAGCTGCTCGGCCATCCGCTCCAGCGAGCGCGCGTTGGAGGCGCGGAAGCGCAGCCCCACGCGCCGCCCGCGCGGGACGACCTCGCGCAGCCCGCCGGTGTCGGCGACGATGCACGGGCAGCCGGAGGCCATCGCCTCCAGCGCGACGAGCCCGAACGGCTCGTAGATCGACGGCACGAGGCAGAGGTCGGCGATCCGGTAGAGCGAGTGCAGCACCTCGTCGCCGGTCCAGCCGATGAACGTGCCGTGCTCCATCAGGCCGAGCCGCTCGGCCTGCGCCTTGAGCTCGGCCTCCGCGGTGCCGGAGCCGGCGATCAGGAAGCGCACCTTGCCGACGCGCCGGATCAGGCCCGGGAGCGCGTCGAGCGCGAGGTGGAAGCCCTTCTCGTAGACGAGCCGGCCGACGAGCAGGACCAGCTTCTCGTCGGGCGCCGCGAAGCGCGCGCGCAGGCGCGGCAGGTCGGCGACGGGCTGCAGGTCGCTCGGGTCGATGCCGTTGGGGATCGCGGTGATCCGCTCGCGCGGGACGCCGAAGACGTCCGCGACCTGCTCGCGCATGAAGTGCGAGCACGTGATCACGTGGTCGGCGCTCGCGGGTCATCCGCCGCTCGACGCCGTGGATGTGCGACTGCGGGTGCTTGTCGACCCAGCCCTGGTGGCGCCCGTACTCGGTCGCGTGCACCGTCACGAGCCACGGGCAGCGCGGCGCCGGCGCGCGAGCGAACGGGCCGCGGCCGCGACGAGCCAGTCGTGCGAGTGGACGAGGTCGAAGCCGCCGCCGAGCTCGAGCGCCCGCGGCGAGCATGTCCTCGTTCATGTGCGTCGACCCACGCGATGAACGCGTCGAGGTCGTCCTTCGGGAACTCCGGCTCGCGCACGCGGTGCACGACGACGCCGTGACGGTCCTCGTCGGCGTCGAGCCGCCCGCCGCCGCGCGTGACGACGTGGACCTCGTGGCCGTCGCGGACGAGCTGCTCGGACAGCTTGCGCACGTGCCGCGCGAGGCCGCCCTCGACGATCGGCGGGTACTCCCACGACAGGCGTCAGAATCCGCACGGTGTGGGACCCTATCGCCCATGCCGCTGCGCCCCGCGCGAGCCGCCGACGCACCGGCCGTCACGGCGGTCTTTCAGGCGGCCCGGCAGGCCTCGCTGCCGTACCTGCCGATCCTCCATTCCAGCGAGGAGGACAACGCGTACTTCGCGCGCGTGGTCGCGGCGGGCGGCGTGACGGTGGCCGAGCTCGACGGCGAGGTGGTGGCGTTCCTCGCGCTCGGCGAGCGCGTGGACCACCTCTACGTTCACCCGGACCACTACCGCCAGGGGCTCGGAAGTGCGCTCCTGCGCCACGCTCAGGCCACTCGGCCGCAGCTCGAGCTGTGGGTGTTCCAGCGCAACAGTGAGGCGATCGCGTTCTATGAAGCACACGGGTTCGCGATCGTCAAAGCCACCGAGGGCGCCAACAATCAGGAAAAGGAGCCCGACTACCTCATGGCCTGGCATACGATTGCCTGAGGGTCATGGAGTCCGCACCGATCGCCGAGGGCGAGCCGCAGCGCCTGGCGGCACTCAGAAGTACCGCGCTGCTCGACACCTTGGCCGAGCCGGTCTTCGCCGAGCGGATCTATCGCTCGCGCGAGCAACTGCTCGGCGTCGCCGGCTGGGGCGCCGCGCTGTTTCAGCCGCTGCTGCTGCGCGAGCAGCCGATCGGCGTGCTGACCGTCTTCTGGGACGACGAGCCCGACGCTGGTGCCCGAGCGCGAGCGGCACGCTGACCGAGCTCGAGCCAGAAGCTCAGCCGCGTCGACGCGCTGACCGGCATCGGCAACCGCCGCGCGTTCGACGAGCAGCTCGCGCGCGAGCTCAAGCGCGCCGAGCGCGAGGGCACCGCGGTCGCGCTCGCAATGATCGACTTCGACCACTTCAAGGCCTTCAACGACGCCCACGGGCATCCCGCGGGCGATCGGCTTGCTGCGCGAGGTCGCCTGCGCCTGGCAGACCTGCCTGCGCGCGACCGACAGCCTCGCCCGCTACGGCGGCGAGGAGTTCGCGCTGATCGTGCCGGTCACCAAGGTCGAGGAGGCGGTCGCGCTGGTCGACCGCCTGCGCGCCGAGGTGACCGAGGGCCAGACCTGCTCGGCCGGCGTCGCGCTGTGGGACGGCGCGAGTCACCCGAGGAGCTGCTGACGCGGGCCGACGCGGCGCTCTACGCCGCCAAGCTCGCGGGCCGCGACCGCTCGCACCTCGCTAGCGAGCGGGAAACCGCTCCAGCACCCACTCAGCGCTGAGCGGCTCGCGCCGGTACGAGCGCCCGTTGATCAGCACGTAGTCGCGCGTGCGCAGGTCCATCGGCAGGTCGCGCTCGATCGGGTACCACTCGTTGTGCTGGCGGATCAGCTCGTTGAGCGCGTCGAAGCGGCAGCGGCCGGCGAACGCGCTCCAGCGCTCGGCGAACAGCGCGTCATCGCCGTCGCACTCCTCGCGCAGCGCCCGGTAGGAGCGCTCCAGCCGGTGCTTCTGGCGCCTTGATCGCGTCGTCGATCTCGGAGATCCGCTCCATCCAGCGCGGCCGGACCCCGGCCTTCAGATACGCCTCGACCGTGCGCTGGCTCAGCCTGGCCCGGCTCGAGATCGGCTTCCCGAGGCCCGTCGTCCCGTCGAGATCCTTCTGCACCAGACGTTCCGCGGCACTGCGATCCATCCCGACTGATTCTAGAGAGACAGGGGTACGAGACCAAGACCATGAATCGGTCCATTGCTGGGTGTCCTGATCGCCACCGCCGCCGTCTGCGCCGCTCCGAGCGCGGCGTTCGGCCAGTCGCTGACGGTCTATTCGAGCCTGCCGCTGAGCGGGGCGGCGCGAGGGCAGACGAAGGCCGTCAACGACGGTGCGCGGCAGGCGCTGCAGGAGGCCGGCGGGATGGCCGGCGGGCAGGCGGTACGGCTCGTCACGCTCAACGACGCGACCTCGCAAGGCGGGCAGCTGGGTTCCGAGCCGGGTCGCCAAGAACGCTCGCAGAGCGGTCGAGGACATCAACTCGGTCGCCCTCATCGGCGCGTTCAACTCCGGCGCGAGCGCCATCGCGATCCCGATCACCAACGAGGGGAACCTCGCGATGATCAGTCCGTCGAACACCGCGATCGGCCTGACCACCGGCGGTCCCGGGCACCAGCCGGGCGAGCCCGGCCGGTACTACCCGCTGGACCGGCGGACGTACTTCCGGATCATGCCCAACGACAAGGTCCAGGCCGACGCGCTGGCCACCGCGATGCGCGACCGCGGCTGCAAGACCGTCACGGCGGTTCACGACGGTGAGGTCTACGGCAAGGGCGTCGGGACGCTGATGCGCCGAGTCCGTCGCGCGCCTGGGGATGAAGGTCGCGCACACGAAACGGATCGGCAAGCGGACGCGGCGCTTCGGCGCGCTCGGCGCGGACTGCGTCGCCTACACCGGCATCACGGCCAACGGCGCCGTGCGGATGTTCCGGGCCGCGCCGCGCAAGGCGCAAGCTCTTCGCCTCCGACGGCGTCGCCGAGACCGGCTTCACCCGCCACCTCCGCGCCTCGGTCGCCAAGCGGATGACGGTCACGGTCTCCACGCTCGCTCCCAGCGCCTACCCGGGCGCCGCGATCATCGGCAGCGGCGACCCGTACAAGATCTACGGCTACGAGGCGATGAAGCTGATCCTCGACGGCCTCAACACCGCCGGCGCGAGCAAGGACGCGCTCCTGGGCTACCTGCAGACGGGCGTCCAGAACCGCGCGAGTGTGCTCGGCACCTACTCGCTCGACGCCAACGGCGACACGACGCTTCGCACCTACGGCCTCTACGGCGTCAGCAAGAAGTCCCTCGTCTGGCAGGGCGCCATCACCGCGGCCTAGCTTCGCTCCAGCAGCGCGATCCCGTCGAGCGTGACGCTGCCGGACAGCGCGCGCTCGGCGAGCACGTCGCGCCACTCGCCCGGCGGCAGCTTCACCGTCGCCGGCGCGCCGCGCAGCAGGGCGCCCGCGACGACGTCGCCGCCGCGCACGAAGGCGACGGCGTCAGGCCCGGCCTCGAGCGGCTCGTAGGTGCCCTCGAACGCCTCGGGGCGGCGAGCACGAAGGGCGAGCGCGCGCACGATCAGGTCGAGCTTGGGCGGCGGGTCGGCGAGCGCGGCGCGGCGCGCCTCCCAGTCGACCGGGCGGCGGTTGTCCGGGTCGACCAGCGAGAGGCAGAGCAGCTCGTCGCCCTGGTAGATGTCCGGGCATGCCCGGGACGGTCAGCTTCAGCAGCAGCTGGCCGAGCGCGGCGCGGTCGCCGGCCGCGGCGAGCTCGCGCTGGAAGGGCACGAAGTCGCGCAGGAACTCGCGGTGGGTCAACAGCGCGCGCGCGAAGGACTGGACCGCCGCCTCGTGGGCCTCGTCGGGGTCGATCCAGGTCGTGTGCTGCTTGGCCTCGCGCATCGCCTTCTCGAGGTAGCCCTGCGAGGCGGTCCTCGGAGATCGGCCAGGCGCCCAGCAAGGTCTGGAAGATGAAGTACTGCTCGACAGGCGTCGGCGCCCCGCCGGACGTCAGAGAGCGCGAAGCGTTCAGCCACGTCCGCACGTGCGCGCGCGAACTCGTCGGCCATCCCGGCCAGCGCGCCGATGCGCGCGCGCACGTCGCCGGAGCGCTTGGTGTCGTGCGTCTGCGTGACCAGCAGGTTGCGCGGGAAGCGCTCCGCGCGCTCGCGGTTGGCGGCGTGGAAGTCCTCGACGGAGACGCCGAAGCGGCCCGGGTCGCCGCCGACGTCGTTGAGCGCCAGCAGCCGCACGTAGCGGTAGAAGGCGGTGTCCTCGACGCCCTTGGCCATCGACCGGCGGCGTCGTCTGCTGGAAGCGCGTCACGAACGCGTCCCAGCCGGGCGTCTCGAGCGCGAGCACGCGCGCCAGCGACGACGGGAGCCCGGACTCGGCGATCGCCTCGCGATCGGCGTCCTCCACGCGACCCGACCACGGCTCGACGTAGGTGCGGTAGACCGGGATCGAGGCGAGCGCCCGCTCGAGCCCGGCGACGCGCCGCGGTGCGTCGCGCAGCAGCCGCTCGACCTCCGGGGCGAACATCGTCCGCGCCTGCTCGAGCTTGGCCTCGAACGCGTGCTCGGCGAAGCGGCGATCGTCGCCGGAGAGCTCCACCCAGAGGTCGGTCAGCGGCGCCTCGCCCGCGGGATCGACGAACAGCCCGCACGCGTCGTTGAGGAACTCGTAGCCGACGGTCCCGTCGACCGGCCAGTCGCGCAGGTGCTCGCCGGGATCGAGGATCTTCTCCACCCACACGTGCTCGACGCCGCCGTCGCGCAGCCGCCGCAGATAGCCGGCCGGGTCGGCGAGTCCGTCCGGGTGATCGATCCGCAGCCCGTCGACGGCGCCCTCGCGCACCAGCCGCAGCGCGAGCTCGTGCGTGGCCTCGAAGACCTCCGGGTCCTCCTGGCGCACGCCGGCCAGGTGGTCGACGTCGAAGAAGCGCCGGTGCCGGCCGGTCACCGCGTCGAGGTCGAAGAACTTGCGCGCGCAGCTCCGGATCGCGCCAGAAGCGGTTGGCGTCGTCGACCGCCATGTGGTTCGGGACGATGTCGAGCACGATCCCCAGGCCCGCGGCCTGGACGTCGCGCACCAGGGCGTCGAACTCCTCCGCCCCGCCGAGCTCGTTGGAGATCGACGTCGGGGTCGACGACGTCGTAGCCGTGCGTGGAGCCCTCGCGGGCCTGAAACGACGGCGACAGGTACAGATGCGAGACGCCGAGCTCGCGCAGGTAGGGCACGAGCTCGCGCGCGGCCGCGAAGCCGAACTCCCCGCCCAGCTGGAGCCTGTAGGTCGCCCGCAGCCGCGTCATTCCGAGACGCGGCGCAGCAGCACCAGCGAGTGATGGACCAGGTCGACCTCGTCGCCGGCGGCGATCTCGTCCACCCCGATGCCGTCCTCGGCGGTGTCGAAGACCACCGTCCAGGCCTTGCCGAACGCCGCCTCGGGCAGCGTGAACGCGCAGTCCTCGTGATGCGCGTTGAAGAGCAGCAGGAACGACTCGTCGAGCACCTGACGCCCGCGCGAGTCCGGCGCGGCGATCTCCTCGCCGTTGAGGAAGACGGCGACGACCGGCGGCAGCTCGCCCCAGTCCTCGTCGCGCATGCGCTCCCCGTCGGCGCGGAACCAGGCCGCGTCGGGCAGGCCGGAGCCCTCCATCTCGCGCCCGAACAGGTACTGGCGCCGGCGGAAGACGGCGTGCGCGCGCCGCAACGCGATCAGCTTGCGCGTGAACTCGAGCAGGTCCTCGTTGGACTCGACCAGCGACCAGTCGAACCAGGAGATCTCGGAGTCCTGGCACCAGCCGTTGTTGTTGCCGCCCTGGCGTGCGACCGAACTCGTCGCCGCCGAGCAGCATCGGCGTGCCCTGGGAGAGCAGCAGCGTGGCGAGGAAGTTGCGCTGCTGGCGCGCGCGCAAAGCCGAGGATCTCGGGATCGTCAGTCGGCCCCTCGACACCGCAGTTCCAGGACCGGTTGTCGTCGGTCCCGTCGCGGTTGTCCTCCTTGTTGGCCTCGTTGTGCTTCTCGTTGTAGGAGACGAGGTCGGCGAGCGTGAAGCCGTCGTGCGCGGTGATGAAGTTGATCGACGCGGACGGGTGGCGGCCGTCGTCCTGGTAGAGGTCGCTGGAGCCGGTCAGGCGCCTGGCGAACTCGCTCACGTGCGCCTCGCCGCGCCAGAAGTCGCGCATCGTGTCGCGGTAGATGCCGTTCCACTCCGACCACAGGACCGGGAAGTTGCCGACCTGGTAGCCGCCCGGGCCGACGTCCCACGGCTCCGCGATCAGCTTGACCTGCGAGAGCACCGGGTCCTGATGGATGACGTCGAAGAAGGCGCTCAGACGATCGACGTCGTACAGCTCGCGGGCGAGCGCGGACGCGAGATCGAAGCGGAAGCCGTCGACGTGGCAGTCGATCACCCAGTAGCGCAGCGAGTCCATGATCAGCCGCAGCACGCTCGGGTGCATGACGTTGAGCGTGTTGCCCGTGCCCGTGTAGTCCATGTAGTGGCGCAGGTCGTCGGGCACGAGCCGGTAGTAGGCCGCGTTGTCGACGCCGCGGAAGGACAGCATCGGGCCGAGGTGGTTGCCCTCGGCGGTGTGGTTGTAGACGACGTCGAGGATCACCTCGATCCCCGCCTTGTGCAGCGCCTTGACCATGCCCTTGAACTCGCGCACCTCCTGGCCGGCCCTGCCGGTGGCGGCGTAGGGCGAGTGCGGGGCGAGGAAGCCGATCGTCGAGTAGCCCCAGTAGTTCGTCAGCCCGCGGTCGGCGAGGAACGCCTCGTCGGCGATGTGGTGGACCGGCAGCAGCTCGATCGCCGTGATCCCGAGGTCCTTCAGGTAGCCGACCGCGGCGTCGGAGGCCAGCCCGGCGTAGGTGCCGCGCAGGTCCTCCTCGCACGTCCGGGTGCGTCATCGTGAAGCCCTTGACGTGCGTCTCGTAGATCACGCTGTCGGCGAGCGGCGTGTTCGGCGGCCGGTCGTCCTGCCAGTCGAAGCGCGGGTCGATGACCACGCACTTCGGGATCGCGGCCGCGTCGTCCGTGTCGTCGGGCGTCAGGTCGTCGTCCTCGCCGCCCTGCGGGTCGTACGGGTGGACGTTGCCCTTGTCGAACAGGATCGGGCCCTCGATCGACTTCGCGTACGGGTCCAGCAGCAGCTTGGCCGGGTTGAAGCGGTGCCCGGTCTGCGGGCTGTACGGGCCGTGGACGCGGAAGCCGTAGCGCTGGCCGGCGTGCACGCCCGGCAGATAGCAGTGCCAGTTCAGCGACGTGCGCTCGGTCATCTCGACGCACGTCTCGTGATCCGTCGGCGTCGAACAGGCACAGCTCGACGCGCTCGGCGTGCTCGGAGAAGATCGAGAAGTTGGTCCCCTCGCCGTCCCAGGTCGCGCCGAGCGGGAAGGGGGCGCCGGGCCAGACCTCCATCAGCGCACCAGCGCCCCGGCGAGCGCGGGCAGGACGACGAAGCCCGGTTCGAGCGTCGGCTCGTGCGTGGCCAGCAGGACTTCCTCGGTGCGCTCGCGCGGCACGTGGACCGGCGGCGCGGGAGAAGTTCGCCAGCAGCGTGCACTCGCCGCGGCGCACGGCCAGCCAGCCGGCGCGCTCGTCGAAGCTGATCGTCGTCGACGTCGCCGGGCGGCAGCAGCTCGCGGCGGGCGCGCAGCAGCTCGCGCGTGCAGCTCGCGCAGGCCCTCGGGCTCGCCCTCGCGGGTCAGCTTCGAGCGCTCGAACGTCGCGACGTCCTGCGGGTCCGGCACCTCGGTCGCCCGAGAACTCGGCGAAGGAGGCGAACTCGCGCCGCCGACCCTCGCGGGTCGCGTCGGCGATCTCGGGGTCGATGTGGTCGGAGAAGAACTGGAACGGCGCCCGCTCGCCGTACTCCTCGCCCTGGAACAGCATGGGCGTGAAGGGTGACAGGAGCGTGCAGAACGCCGCCAGGGCGCGCGTCTCGACCGGCAGACGGTCGCCGAGGGCGCGGTTTCCGACCTGGTCGTGGTCGGCGGAGAAGACGACGAAGCGCTCTGGCGGCACGTCATCGGCGCACTGCCCCGAAGCGGCGCCTGCGGAACGCCGAATAGGTGCCGTCGTGCACGTGCGGGCGCTTGAACGCCTTCGCCAGCAGCGCGAGCGAGTCGAACTCGGCGTACCAGCCGCCGGTGTCGCCGGTCAGCAGGACGCGCAGCGCGTGGTGGAAGTCGTCGGCCCAGGCGGCGTCGCAGCCGTGGCCGCCGAGCTCGGGGACGCGCATGACCTTGCGGGTCGTTGAGGCCGGACTCGGCGATCACCAGCGCCCCGGGGCGCGCGGCGTGCACGCGGCGGGCGATCTCGGCCACCAGGTGCTCGGGGCTCGAGTCGACGATCGCGTGGATCGCGTCCAGGCGCAGCCCGTCGACGTGGAAGTCGCGCACCCAGGCCTCGGTGCTCTGGCAGACCCACTCGCGGACGGCGTCGCACTGCTCGTCGTCGACGTTGAGCCCGTCGCCCCACGGCGTCGCGGTGCTTGTGCGTGAAGTACGGGCCGTAGGCCATCAGCGCCTTGGTGCCGGAGGCGCCGACGTGGTTGTGGACGACGTCGAGGATCACCGCCAGCCCGGCGCCGTGGGCGGCGTCGACGAGCTTCTGGAGACCGAGCGGGCCGCCGTAGGAGGACTGGGTCGCGTTCTGGTAGACGCCGTCGTAGCCCCAGCCGCGGACGCCGGGGAACTCGGCCACGGGCATCAGCTCGAGCGCCGTCACGCCCAGTTCGGCCAGCTCGGCGAGGTACGGGATCGCGCCCTCGAAGGTCCCCTCGGCCGAGAACGTGCCGACGTGCAGCTCGTAGATCACGGCGTCGTGCAGCCCGAGCGCGCGGAACTCCCCGTCGGTCCACTCGAAGGCGAGCGGATCGACGATCCGCGACGGGCCGCGCAGCCCCTCCGGCTGCCAGCGCGAGCACGGGTCGGGCAGCGCCACGCCGTCGAGCACGAACACGTAGTCCTCGCCCGCCGCGGCATCGACGGTGGCCTCGAAGATGCCGTAAGCCGAGCCGGCTCGAGCGCGTGCTCGCGGTCGCCGACGCGCAGGACGATCTCGCCGGGGTTGGGCGCCCACACGCGGAACTCGGTCCGGCCCGTGCGCAAGGGAAACGCGCCGAGGCGGCGCTGGAAGGGGAACTCGTCCATGTGGGTCAGATCCTGATCGATCGTGCAATTCGCTCGTCGCTCTGCCCAGACGGCGCCGACGACACGCCGACCGTCAGGCCGAAGTCAGCTGATCCGCTCGGTCAGGAGGTCGATGAAGGCGGCCGCGTCGACGTCCACGGCGACGTGGGCGTTGGCCGCCTGGCCGGTGCGCTTGAGCTGATCGACGACGGTCCTGCCCCGGCACGGGCCCTGGGTGAGGTCGATCTCGACCGGCAGGTGCTCGGTGGCGATGACCTCGGGCTTGATCACGTGGGCGACGGCGAGCGCGTCGTGCACCGGCGTGTCGCTGTGGCCGTAGAGGCGCTCGTGGAACTGGCGGTAGAAGGCGTGCAGGTCGGCGACGACCGCGCCGGCGTGGCCGCTCGGGCGCAGCGCCTCGGCGCGCTCCTTGGAGAGCATCGCGCGGTGGGTGACGTCGAGGCCGACCATCGTCACCTCGAGGCCTGAGCCGAAGACGCGCGAGGCGGCCTCGGGGTCGGCCCAGATGTTGAACTCGGCCGAGGGGGTGACGTTGCCGAGGCCGATCGCGCCGCCCATCACGACGACCCGCTCGATCCGCGACGCCAGCTCGGGGTGGGTGGCGAGCAGCAGCGCGATGTTCGTCAGCGGGCCGATCGGGACGAGCGTCAGCGGGCGCTCGCGCAGCTCGCGGGCGAGCAGCTCGACCGCGTGCAGCGGCTCCGGCTCGCGCGAGGGCGGCGGCAGGTCGGGGCCGTCGAGGCCCGTCTCGCCGTGCACCTCGCTCGCGACGCGGGCGGGGTGGATCAGCGCGCGGTCCGCTCCCGCGGCGACCGGGATGTCGTGCACGCTCGCCACGTCGAGGACGCGGATGGCGTTGGCCGTCACCTTGTCGAGCGTCTGGTTGCCCGCGACCGTGGTCACGGCGACGAGCTCGAGCTCAGGGCTCGCTACGGCGAGCAGGAGGGCCATGGCGTCGTCATGGCCCGGATCGCAATCGATGATCACCGGCGTGGTCATTGCGCATCATCTTGGCGCCTCGCGTGTTTCATCGCTGCCATGCACATTGCCGCCCTCCTCCTCAGCGCCGTTCTCGCCCAGGCCGCTCCCACCGCGACGACCGGCGCCGCGGAGTCGATCACGACCGGCTCGGCCGCCGTCACCGGCACCGTGAACCCCGGTGGAGAGGCGACGACCTACCAGTTCGAGTACGGGACGACGTCCTCCTACGGGCTGACGACGCCGCAGCAGGACGCGGGCTCCGGGTCCACCGCGGTCAGCGTCCGCGCGACGCTCTCGAACCTGACCACGAACACCACCTACCACTACCGGCTCGTGGCCACCAACACGGCCGATCCGGCGAAGGTGTCACGCGGCGACGACCGCTCGTTCAAGACGACCTCGCCGGCCTCGGCGCCGTCGATCACCAGCCGCGCCGCCACGTCGGTGACCGCGACCAGCGCCGTCCTCCCCGCGGGCGTCACACCCGCGCGGCGCTCGCCACCACCGTGCGCTTCGAGTACGGCACGTCGACCTCCTACGGCACGTCGACGCCCGACCAGGCGATCGGCGCGGGCACGTCGAGCGTCAACGTCAGCGCCGCCGTCGCCAACCTCAAGCCGGGGACGAGGTACAACTACCGCGCCGTCGCGACCAGCGCAGCCGGCATCGCGCGCGGCTCCAACCGCACCTTCACCACGTCGAAGGCGCCGACCGGCGTGGCCATCACGCCGTCGACGATCCGGCCGATCTGGGGCTCGGGCCTGACGATCACCGGCTCGGTCGCCGGCACCACCTCGATCCCGGTCGCGCTCGAGAAGCAGGACTTCCCGTACACGGGCGCCTTCTCGCAGATCGCCACCGCGAACGCCAACAACCGCGGCGCCTTCACGCTCACCGCCCCCGCGCTCTTCATCACCGCCCGCCTGCGCGTCGTCACGCGCACCTCGGTCGTCGCCGTCAGCCCGGTCACCACCGCCTCCGTGGCGGTCAAGGTCGGCCTGAGGACCAAGCGCCTGAAGGGCAAGCGCCTGCGCGTCACGGGCGCCACCTGGCCCGCCGTCCAGAGCGGCCGGATCTCGCTCCAGCGCCAGTCGCGCAGCGGCAAGTGGGGCTTCCTGCGGCGTGCCAAGCCGGAGCTGCTGACCGGCGACCGCTCCCGCTACACGCTTCACCGTCGCCCGGCGCTCACGCGCCACGAACTACCGCGTCGTCGTGCTCGCGCGCGACGGCGGTGCCCACGTCCCGGGCACCAGCCGCACGCTCACCGTGCCGGCGAAGTAGCGGCCCGGCGCGCGGATTTGCCCTCGTGCAGCTCGCGGTCGAGCGAGCGCATGAGGGTGAAGCGGTCGGTGCCGTCCTCGGGGTAGACGGCGTAGGAGACGGTGATCGAGACGGGCTCTCCGCCCGCGTCGACCTCGGCCACGGCCGAGCGCAGCGCGTCGGCGAGCCGGCGCGCGGCCTCGGAGCCGGCGCCCGGCGCGACGAGGGCGAGCTCGTCACCGCCGATGCGGGCGAGGCAGTCGCCGCTGCGGACGACGCCGGAGGCGTGCGCGGCGAGCTCGCGCAGCACGCGATCGCCCGTCGTATGGCCGAAACGGTCGTTGATCTGCTTGAAGGCGTCGACGTCGGCGAGCAGCAGCGTGAACCGCTTGCCGGTCGCGAGCGCGTCGCTGAGCGCCTCGTCGAAGGCGCGCCGGTTCTCGAGGCCGGTGAGCGGGTCCACGCGCGCCATCCGGTGCTGGTGGCGCTCCGCGGCGACCATGCGGCGCTTGAGGAACTGGATGGTGAGCACGAGGCCCGCGGAGGCGACCGCGTAGCCGACGGCGCGGGCCAGCAGCAGGTGCTGGCCGTCGCCCGCGCTCGTGATCAGCGGCGAGGCGGCCGTGCCGACCTCGAGCGCCATCAGCGGCCAGGCCAGCTGCGGCGGGAAGAAGTACGCCACGTAGAGCATCGGCAGCACGAGCATCGGCGTCATGTACGAGTCCTGGCCGCCGCAGAGCCAGAGCGCGACGATGACGAGCGGCTGCAACAGGACGACGGCGATCGCGTGCCCGGGGAGCGACACGCGATGCCAGGGGATCACGCGGGTGATCGAGCCGAGCGAGTAGGCGACCGTGACGGCCACCAGCGTCCAGAAGAGCCAGCGATGCGCCTGCTCGGTCCCAGGCATGGCCTGGCCGGCAACGGCCACTCCGGCCCCGGCCAGCCACAGCCAACCGGAAACCGGTCCCATCAAACGGCGCTCTTCCTCCACGCCCCTCCCTAATCGGCGCCTAAGGCGCTCGATTAAGGAGCGTGAACTTCCGCCGTCTCCCTCATGACACCTACTGCTCGTCAGGCACGAGCCAGAGCACGCCGAGCGGCGGCAGCGTCACCTCGGCCGAGAACGGCTGGCCGTGCCAGCCGACCGCCTCGGCGTCGACGCCGCCGAGGTTGCCGACGTCCGAGCCGCCGTAGGTCGCCGCGTCGGTGTTGACCGCCTCGCGCCAGCGGCCGCCGCGCGGCAGGCCGATCCGGTAGTTGGTGCGGACCGCCGGCGAGAAGTTGCCGACGAACAGCGCCACGCGCTCGGAGTCCTTCGTGCGCCGCGCGAACGCGACCACGTTGTCGTCGGCGTCGTTGGCCTCGATCCACCAGAAGCCGCGGCCGTCGAAGTCGATCTCCCACAGCGCCGGCTCGGCCTTGTAGGCCGTGTTGAGGTCGCGCACGAGCGACTGGATGCCCGCGTGCTCGGGGTTCTCGAGCAGGTGCCAGTCGAGCGAGCGGTTCTCGCTCCACTCGGCCTCCTGGGCGAACTCCTGGCCCATGAACAGCAGCTTCTTGCCGGGGTGCGCCCACATGTAGGCGTACAGCGCGCGCAGGTTCGCGAGCTTCTGCCAGCGGTCGCCCGGCATCTTCGTCGAGCAGCGAGCCCTTGCCGTGCACGACCTCGTCGTGCGACAGCGGCAGGATGAAGTTCTCGGTGAACGCGTACACGAGGCTGAACGTCAGCTCGTGGTGGTGGTAGCGGCGGTAGATCGGGTCGTGCTGGAAGTAGGCCAGCGTGTCGTGCATCCAGCCCATGTTCCACTTGAAGCCGAAGCCCAGCCCGCCGAGGTACGTCGGCCGCGAGACGCCCGGCCACGCCGTCGACTCCTCGGCGGCGGTGATCACGCCCGGGCTCGCGGCCGTAGCAGCACCTCGTTGAGCTCCTTCAGGAACGCGACCGCCTCGAGGTCCTCGCGGCCGCCGTACTCGTTCGGCACCCACTCGCCGTCCTCGCGCGAGTAGTCGAGGTAGAGCATCGAGGCGACGGCGTCGACGCGGATGCCGTCGGCGTGGAACTCGTCGAGCCAGAACAGCGCGTTGGCGACGAGGAAGTTGCGGACCTCGTGGCGCCCGTAGTTGAAGACCAGCGTGCCCCAGTCCGGGTGCGCGCCGCGGCGCGGGTCGGCGTGCTCGTAGAGCGCCGTGCCGTCGAAGCGCGCGAGCGCCCAGTCGTCGCGCGGGAAGTGCGCCGGCACCCAGTCGAGGATCACGCCGATGCCGTGCTCGTGCAGGCGGTCGACGAACTCGCGGAAGTCGTCGGGCGAGCCGAAGCGCGGCGTCGGGGCGAAGTAGGACGTCACCTGGTAGCCCCACGAGCCGGTGAACGGGTGCGCCATCACCGGCAGCAGCTCGACGTGCGTGAAGCCCATGTCCTGGGCGTAGGCGCGCGAGCTCGTCGGCCAGCTCGAGGTAGGTCAGCGAGCGGTTGCCCTCGAGCGGGTTCAGCCGCCACGAGCCGAGGTGGACCTCGTAGATCGACATCGGCCCGTCCAGCGCGCGAGCTCTTGCGCGCGCTCGGCGAGCCACTCCGCGTCGGCCCACTCGTGCTGCGGGTCGTGCACGACGCGACGCCGTCTTCGGCGGGACCTCGGTCTCGAACGCGACCGGGTCGGCCTTCAGGCGCAGCTCGCCGTCGGGCGCGAGGATCTCGTACTTGTAGTGCGCGCCGGCGCCGACGCCGGGGAGGAACAGCTCCCAGACGCCGGAGGAGCCGAGCGAGCGCATCGGGTGCAGGCGCCCGTCCCAGTAGTTGAAGTCGCCGACGACGGAGACCGCGCGCGCGGACGGCGCCCAGACCGCGAACGACGTGCCCGGTGACGCCGTCGATCTCGCGCACGTGCGCGCCGAGCCGCTCCCACAGCTCCTCGTGGCGGCCCTCGCCGAGCAGGTGCACGTCGAGCTCGCCGAGCGTCGGCAGGAAGCGGTACGGATCGTCGATCGTGAACGTGCCGGAGTCGCCGTAGGCGACCTCGAGCTCGTAGGCGAGCGGCAGCTTCGCGCCCTTCGAGGTGGCCCTCGAAGATGCCGCCGGGGTGCACGCTGCTCGAGCGCCGTGTGCGTGCCGTCGGGCGCGACGACGTCGACCTTCGAGGCGGCGGGTCGGAACGTCCGCACCACCACCGAGCCGTTCTCGGGGTGCGCGCCGAGGAAGGAGTGGGGATCGGCGTGCTGGCGCGCGATCAGCTGGTCGGCGTCACTCATGTCCCGTCGATGCCTTCCCTATGGGCGGGCTCGCAAGCCCAATTTCGCCATCGCTGCGCGAGTCTACGCTCAGTGGGCGATCATTCGGTCTCGAGCAGCCGGACGATCCCGGCGACCGGGATCGCGACCCAGTCGGGCCGGTTGTTGAGCTCGTAGCGCAGCTCGTAGACGGCCTTCTCGAGCTCGAAGACCGCGAGCAGCTGCTCGGTGGCCTGCTGGCCCGGCGGCAGCAGCGAGCGGTCGACGGCGCTCGTAGTAGCCCGTCGAGGAAGCGCTCGCGCGCCTGCTCCTCCCAGCCGTCGGGCGCCGCGACGCCGCGCAGCAGCCGCGCGCCCGCCGTCGCGTAGGCGAACGAGCGCAGCATCCCGGCCACGTCGCGCAGCGGCGAGCGCTTGCAGCCGCCGCTCGAGCAGCGGCCGCGCCGGCTCGCCCTCGAAGTCGAGGACGACCCAGCCGCGCTCGGAGAGCATCGTCTGGCCGAGGTGGAGGTCGCCGTGGGTGCGGATGACGCGTCCGCCGACGTTGACGTGCGACAGCGCGCTGAGCTGCTCGCGCACCTCCTCGCCGCGGCCGCGGATCGGCGCCGTCGCCTCGCGTCTCGGGCAGGTCGAGGAACACGCGCTCGATCTGCTCGTCGACGTTGGCGGTCAGGAGCGAGAGCGCCTCCATCGACGGCTCCTCGGGCGCGAACGCCGGGTCGCGAGTTGTCCGAGCCGAGCGCCGTGTGCAGCTCGCCGATCACGGCGCCGAGCGCCTCGAGCCGGTCCAGCAGCCGCTCGCGGGTCGCTGGCGAGCTCGTCGAGCGCCAGCTCCCAGCCGTCGCGCGCCGCCGGCCAGGAACTCCTGCAGGATCCCGAGCGTCGCGTCGATCAGGCGCCCCTCGACCTCGTACCAGCCGGCCAGCGACGCGATGTGCGGGAAGTCGTGGTCGGTCAGGAAGCGCAGCATCTCGAGCTCGGGGTTGACGCCCGGCTCGATCTGGCGGAAGACCTTCAGGATCAGCTCGTCGCCGAAGACGATCGACGAGTTGGACTGCTCGACGCCGATCGGGCGCACGTCGACCGTCCCGCCGAGGCCGGAACCGGCGCTCGGCGCCCAGCGGAAGATGAACTCGTCCTGGCCGACCTGGAACTCGCGGTTGGCGCGCATCGCGTGCAGCAGCTCGCGGCCCGCGGCGGGGTCGGCCAGCGCGTCGTAGACCGTCCAGCCGTCGGCCTCGAGGATCACGCGCTCGGCCCAGCCCTCGGCGGCGGGCCGGAAGCCGAGCGGCACCTGGTAGATCTCGTGCGTCCCCGCCGGGAAGCGCGCCTCGACCAGGCAGAGCACGAGCAGCGGCGACTCGGTCCGCAGCGGGACGCTGTCGACGATGTCGATCTGCGGAGACCTCGCGCGTCTTGGAGGCGAACCAGCGCTGCGCGACGATCCACTCGTTGAGCGCCTGCTGATCCAGGAAGCTGAGATCGCCGGCCGCGACTGCGGTCGTCACGTCGGTCATTCAGGCTCGTCCTTCACGAGCTGGAACCAGAAGAAACCGCGCGGGGCGAGCGTCAGCAGGTACGGCAGCTCGCCGATCCGCGGGAAGCGCGAGCGGCCGAACATCTCGACCGGCGACGGCCCTCGTAGGCCGAGAGGTCGAGCTCGACGGCCTGCGCCGAGCGCGCGAGGTTGTGCACGCACAGCACGACGTCGTCCTCGTAGGTGCGGATGTGGGCGAAGATCCGCGTGTTCGACGGCCGTCAGCGGCTCGTAGGTGCCGAGGCCGAACACGGGGTGCTCCTTGCGCAGCGCGATGAAGCGCCGCAGCCAGCGCAGCAGGCTGTAGGGCGTGGCGCAGCTGGGCCTCGACGTTGACGGCCTGGTAGCCGTAGACCGGGTCCATCAGCGGCGGCGCGTAGAGCTGGGCGAAGTCGGCGCGCGAGAAGCCGCCGTTGCGGTCGCCGCGTCCACTGCATCGGCGTGCGCACGCCGTCGCGGTCGCCGAGATAGACGTTGTCGCCCATCACGATCTCGTCGCCGTAGTAGAGGACGGGCGAGCCGGGCAGCGAGAAGAGGATCGCGTGCAGCAGCTCGATCTCGTCGCGGCCCGCGTCCAGCAGCGGCGCCAGCCGGCGGCGGATGCCGACGTTGATCTTCATCCGCGGGTCCTTGGCGTACTCCGCGTACATGTAGTCGCGTTCCTCGTCGGTGACCATCTCGAGCGTCAGCTCGTCGTGGTTGCGCAGGAACAGGCCCCACTGGCAGTTGTCGCGGGATGTCGCGGCGTCTGGGCGAGGATCTCGAAGATCGGCGTGGCCTCCTCGCGGCGCACGGCCATGAACATCCGCGGCATGACCGGGAAGTGGAAGGCCATGTGGCACTCGTCGCCGTCGCCGAAGTACTCGACGACGTCCGCCGGCCACTGGTTGGCCTCGGCCAGCAGCACGCGGTCGGGGTACTTGGCCTGTCGATCTCGGCGCGGACCTTCTTCAGGTACGCGTGCGTCTCGGGCAGGTTCTCGCAGTTGGTGCCGTCGCGCTCGTAGAGGTACGGCACGGCGTCCAGGCGGAAGCCGTCGATGCCGAGGTCCAGCCAGAAGCGCAGGACCTCGAGCATCGCCTCCTGGACCTCGGGGTTGTCGAAGTTGAGGTCGGGCTGGTGGCTGAAGAAGCGGTGCCAGTAGTAGGCGCCGCGCCTGCTCGTCCCACGTCCAGTTCGACGTCTCGGTGTCGGTGAAGATGATCCGCGCGTCGGTGTAGCGGTCCGTCGTGTCCGACCAGACGTACCAGTCGCGCTTGGGGTTGTCCGGGCTGGACCGCGCCTCCTGGAACCACGGGTGGTCGCTCGACGTGTGGTTCATGACGAGGTCGGCGATCACGCGGATCCCGCGCTGGTGCGCGGCCTCGATGAAGTCGCGGACGTCGTCGACGGTGCCGTAGTCGGGGTGGATCTGGAAGAAGTCGGCGATGTCGTAGCCGCCGTCGCGCAGCGGCGACTTGAAGAACGGCAGCAGCCAGATGCAGTCGACGCCGAGCCACTGCAGGTAGTCGAGCTTCTCGGTCAGGCCGCGGAAGTCGCCCGAGCCGTCGCCGTTGGCGTCGAAGAACGCCCGCGTGTGGATCTCGTAGAAGACCGCGGTCTTGAACCACAGCGGCTGCGCCTCGAACCAGTGGCCGGGGTCGTTGCGGGTTCCCGTCGCCATCAGCTGACCACGCGCAGGATGTGCGTCTGGTTGCCGTAGGGGTCGAGGCGGACGTAGTTGGCCCCGATCCGCCAGTCGAAGTGGTCGCCGGTCAGCAGGTCCTCGACCGCGAAGACGGGCGCCGTGCCGAGGTTGGCCGGGATCGTCACGAGGCCCTCCTGCGCGTTGTGCGGGTCGAGGTTGGCGACGATGATCAGGGTGTTGCCGGGCTCCTGCTTGGCGTAGGCGAGGATCTGGTCGTTCTGCGCCTCGAGCCAGAACACGTTGGAGAGGTGCTGGAGCGCGACGTTCTCGCGGCGGATCTCGTTCAGCCGCCGGATCATCGGCAGCAGCGGGCCGTCGAGGTCGCGCTCGCGGATCTCGTACTTCTCGGAGTTCAGGTACTCCTCCGAGCCCTCGCGCACCGGCGACGTTCTCGAAGTTCTCGAAGCCCGAGTAGATGCCGTAGCTCGGGCTCAGCGTCGCCGCCAGCACGAGCCGGGTGACGAACGCCGGCGGGCCGCCGTGCTGCAGGTAGGCGTGCAGGATGTCCGGCGTGACCGGGAAGAAGTTCGGCCGGAAGTACTCCTTCTCCTCGCTCCAGGCGAGCTCGTTGAAGTACTCGATCATCTCGTGGCGCGAGTTCTTCCACGTGAAGTACGTGTAGGACTGCGTGAAGCCGAGCTTGCGCCAGCTCCTGCATGACCGCGCGCCGCGTGAAGGCCTCCGCGAGGAAGACCACGTCGCGGTCGACCTTGTGGACCTCCTTGATCAGCCACTCCCAGAACGGGAACGGCTTCGTGTGCGGGTTGTCGACGCGGTAGAACTTGATCCCGCGCCTCGGTCCAGTGCAGGAAGACGTCCAGCCAGGCCTGCCAGAGCGACTCCCACTCGGGCGTGTCCCAGTTGAAGTTGTAGATGTCCTGGTAGCGCTTGGGCGGGTTCTCGGCGTACTTGAGCGTGCCGTCGGGGCGCTGCTGGAACCACTCCGGGTGCTCGGTCAGCCACGGGTGGTCGGCGGAGGCGTTGAGCGCGATGTCCAGCGCGACGTCCATCCCGTGGTGATGCGCGGTCGTGCACGAGGTCGCGCACGTCCTGCTGGGTGCCGAGCTCGGGGTGGACGGCGAAGTGGCCGCCCTCGGCGCCGCCGATCGCGTACGGCGAGCCCGGGATCGTCCGGGCCGGCGACGAGCGAGTTGTTGCGGCCCTTGCGGTTCTTGACGCCGATCGGGTGGAACGGCAGCAGGTAGAGGACGTCGAAGCCGAGCTCGGCGATCTCCGGCACGCGCCCTTCGACGGCCTTCAGGCCGCCCCAGGAGCGCGGGAAGAGCTCGTACCAGGCGCCGAAGCGGGCCTTGACGCGGTCGACCTCGAGCGCGATCGGCTTCTCGAGCGTCGTCGCGCCCTCGCGCTCCGAGGACTCGCGCATCGACTGGAAGAGCTCCGGGCCCGAGCGCGACGTCGAACTTCTGATGCATCGGCGTGTCGGGCGCGCTGAGCACGTCGTAGGCGTACTGGATCGAGTCCTTGGCGTCGCCCTTGGCCAGCGCCAGCGCGCGCTCGAGGTAGCACGACGCCCTCGGAGATCTCGCCCGAGAGGTCCTCGTCGAGGTTGGCCTCGACCTTGCGGCGCAGCTCGTCGTGGTAGGTCGCCCAGCGGTCGGTCCACGCCTCGAACGTGAATTGCCAGCGGCCCGGCGTCTCGACCGCGAACTCGCCGGCCCAGCGAACGCCGTCGATGTGCGCGTCGACCGCGTGCAGCTCGGACTCGAGCCATCGTCGCCCGCCAGGGGCCTTGTATTTGACGACCGCACGGAGCTTCTCGTGGCCGTCGCGGAAAATGTCGGCGGAAACGGCGACGATGTCGCCTACGGTGCGCTTGACGGCGTACCGACCACCATCGAGTACGGGCGCCGGTTTTGCGATCCTGATCCGGCGCGGAGGTTCGCTGCGCTTCGGTGCGGGCATCTCGCCGTGGAGTATCCGACAAGTCGACCACATGAACCTCTCTCGTACATCCGGGGTGCAATTGCACCCGACCTCGCTGCCCTCGCGGCCGGCTCGGTCCGGACGCTTACGCGTGGATCGACTGGCTCGCCGACGCGGGCCAGACGTGGTGGCAGATGCTGCCGCTCGGGCCGCCCGACGAGCACGACTCGCCCTACAAGTCCGCGTCCGCGTTCGCCGCGTCGCCGAAGCTGCTGGGCGAGCCGGACGCGCCGGTGACCGCCGCGGAGCGGCTGGACTTCCGCGAGCGCGCGGCCGGCTGGATCGAGGACTGGATCGCCTTCGCCGGCCTGGAGGCGCTCGACGACCAGGTGCGCTTCGACCGCGAATGGGGCGCCCTGCGCGCCCACGCCGCCGACCGCGGGGTGAAGCTGATCGGCGACATCCCGATCTACGTCGCCGAGGGCTCGGCCGACCAGCTCGCGCATCCGGAGATCTTCAAGGCCGGCGCCGTGGCCGGCGTGCCGCCGGACGCGTTCACCGACAAGGGCCAGCTCTGGGGCAACCCGCTCTATGACTGGCCGGCGCTGCGGCGGCAGAGCTACGCGTGGTGGACGGCACGCTTCAAGCGCGTCTTCGAGCTCTTCGACCTCGCCCGCATCGACCACTTCCGCGGCTTCGTCGCCTACTGGGCCGTGCCCGCCGACGCCGAGTACGCGCTCGAGGGCACCTGGAAGCGCGGTCCTGGGCCGTGCCCCGTTCGACGCCGCCCGCGAGGCGCTGGGCGAGCTGCCGCTGGTCGCCGAGGACCTGGGCGTGATCACGCCGCCGGTGACCAGGCTGCGCGAGGCGCTCGGCCTGCCGGGCATGTCGGTCCTGCAGTTCGGCTTCACGCCCGACGAGCAGCACACCGTCCACGTGCCGGAGAACAACTCCACCGACCAGGTCGTCTACACCGGCACGCACGACAGCGACACGATCCGCGGCTGGCACGAGTCGATCACCGCCGAGCAGCACGCGCTCGTCGACGCCGCTCTCGCCCGCTACGGGATCGTGGACGCCGCCGAACTGGGCGCTGATCCGGCTCGTCTTCGCCTCCCCTGCGGTGATCGCGATGATCCAGATCCAGGACGCGCTGAACCTCGGCAAGGAAGGCCGGATGAACCAGCCCGGCAGCGTGGGCGCGTGGGGCTTCAGGCTCGGCGAGCTGCCGAGCGCGGACGTGGCGAAGCGCCTGCGCGCGGCTACGGAGGAGGCGGGGCGGCTGCCCGCCTAGTCCGCATGCGGACCCGCGGCGGTTCGCCTCGACGGCGCGGAGGCGCGATGCGCGGTTCGCAGGTTTGATGGGGTCAACACCGGCCGGTTAGCTTCCTGACGTGGTACGCGCGTTGGCGGCACTCACGGCGATCCTGCTGATGGCTGCTCCGGCGCGTGGCGCGGCGGTGCCCGGTGAGCAGTGGGCGGTCAGCCCGGACACGGTCCTCGATCTTCCGGGCGCATGGGCTCTCGCGCAGGGCGCCGGGGTGACCGTCGCGGTCGTGGACTCGGGCATGCGGCTCACTCACCCGGACCTCGCCCCGAACCTGTGGACGAACCCCGCCGAGATCGCGGGCAACCGCCGCGACGACGACGGCAACGGCTTCGTCGACGACATCCACGGCGTCAACCTCAGCGGCGTCGGGGCGACCACCGACCTGCGCGACAAGCTCGGGCACGGCACGCACGTCGCGGGCACGATCGCGGCCGCCGCCAACGGGCGCGGCGTGATCGGCGTCGCCTACCGCGCAAAGCTGATGGTCGTCAAGGTGCTCGGCTCGCGCTCGGTGGGGTCGACCAAGGAGCTCGCGGAGGGCATCCGTTACGCCGCCGCCAACGGCGCACGGATCGTCAACGTGAGCCTCGAGACGCCGACCGACGACGCGCGGGTACGCGCGGCGGTCGCGGCGGCGGCCGAAGCCAACGTGCTGCTCATCTGCTCGGCCGGCAATCAGGCCGCCGACGTCGACCGGCGGCCGCTGTACCCCGTGGCGATCCCGTCGGCCACCCTCGTCGGGGTCGCGGCGACCGCGCCGGAGGACGACGGGCTCGCGATCACCAAGTTCTCCAATTTCGGCCGGCTGACGGTGCCCGTCGCGGCGCCGGGCGAGGGCGTGGTCTCGACCGCCGCCGACGGCGGTTATGAGTCGCGGTCGGGGACGTCGATGGCCGCACCGCACGTGTCCGGCGTCGCGGCGCTGATGGCGTCGATCGCGCCACGGCTGTCCGCGGCGGAGCTGCGCGGGCTGCTGCTCGAGCACGCGGTCCGCCCCGCGGTCGACGGTCGCCCGGCCTACGTCGACGCGCTGGGCTCGGTGCTCGCGGCTCAGGGCCTGGTCGAGCCTGCGCTGGGGCAGGCCCCCACGGTCCGGATCCTCGCCTCCGCCCAGCGCGGCGACGTGATCCGCGTGCAGATCGCGACCAGCCCGGACGTGCAGCGCGTGCGTGTACGCCTGGACGGCCGCAGCATCTGGCTGCTCGCCAACGGCCGCTCGCCGCTGACGGCGGTCCTGCGCGGATTCCGTGGCGAGCAACTCGAGGTCGAGGCGCTGACGAGCAGCGGGGTGCGCGTGGCCTCCGCGTCCGCTCGCGTGGGCGACGCCTCCCCGGCGACGCCGACGTTCGAGCTGAGCGGCTCGAGCGCTGCGGGAGCGATCGTCGCGGCGATGCTCGCCGGCCGTCCGCATGACACGCGCTTCGGCCTGGTCGGCGGTGGGACCGATATGGGGATCGCGGACGCGGCGCGCGGCATCGTCGACGTCGGCCTCAGCGACCGGCCGCTGCGGCGAGGCGACCCGCCGGGCCTGCGTTTCACCCCGCTCGCGCCCGGCGCCGGGTTCGTCACGCGCGGCGCGCCGCGCGGCGAGGTCGAGCGCGTCCTGCGCTGGTTCAGAGACTCCAGCTAGGCTCATCAGCGCGATGGCCGCGCCCCCCACCGAGCACGAGATCCTCGACGTCAACCGTCGCTATCACGACGTTGCCGCCGAGTCCTACGACGCCAAATGGGGCATCTCGTTCGGCGAGATCGGCCATCAGCAGGTGCTCGGCAAGCTGACCAAGCTGCTCGGCCCGCGGCCCGGCCCGTTCGAGCGCTCGCTGGAGATCGGCTCCGGCACCGGCTACTTCTCGCTGAACCTGCTGCAGACCGGCGTCGTGCGCGAGGCGACGTGCACGGACATCAGCCCCGGGATGCTCGCGACGCTCGAGCACAACGCCCGTGAAATCGGCCTCGACGTCGAGACGGCGGCGTGCGACGCCGCGTCGCTGCCGTTCGACGACGAGAGTTTCGACCTCGTGCTCGGGCACGCCGTGCTGCATCACCTGCCTGATCTCGACCGCTGCTTCGCGGAGTTCATGCGCGTGCTCAAGCCGGGGGGGACGCTGTTCTTCGCCGGTGAGCCGTCGCATTCGGGCGACCGGATCGCCGCCGTGCCCAAGCGGCTGGCCCTGAAGGCCGCGCCGGCGTGGCGGCGCGCTCTGCGGCTGCAGCCGGCGCCCACCTACCACGGCGCCGGCGACGAGGAGGAGCACGCGCTCGAGGCGGTCGTGGACGTCCACGCGTTCGTTCCCGCCGATCTGCAGCGCCACGCGGCCGGCGCCGGCTTCACCGACGTGCAGGTCCGCGGCGAGGAACTGCTGGCGAACTGGTTCGGCTGGTTCAACCGCACCCTGGAGGCGACCGCGGACCCCAAGGACATCCCGTGGGGCTGGATCAAGTACGCCTACCGCGGCTACATCGTGCTGCAGCGCGCGGACCGCGCGCTGCTGGAGCCGCACCTGCCGCCGCGGATCTTCTACAACCTGATGCTCGCGGCCCGCAAGCCCGAGTGACCCCGCCCGAGCATCCGCCCAGCCCGGTCGACCTGCTGCGCGACAAGCGCGCGCTGGTCGACACCGGTCTCGGCCCGGTCGCGTTCGTCGCGGTCTACGCCGTCGCCGGAGTGAACACGGCGGCGATCGTCGCGATCGCGATCTCGGTCGTGCTGATGATCGAGCGCCTGATCCGGGGCAAGTCGGTCGTCAACGCGATCGGCGGCCTCGTCGGGACCGGGATCGCGGCCTTCATCGCCGTACGCACCGGCAAGGCCGAGGCCTTCTTCGTCCCGCGCATGCTGATCCAGCTCGGCTACGCGGTCGTCTTCGCGGTCTCCGTCGTGGTCCGCCGCCCGATCACCGGGTACATCATCGCCGCGCTCTACCGTGCCGAGCCGGCCTGGCGCGAGCTGCCGGCCGTCAAGCGGGCGATGAGCGAGCTGACGCTCGCCTGGGCCGCTTTGTTCGCGCTGCGCGGCATCGTCTACGCGTACCTGATCTACCTCGGCAAACCGGGTGGCCTCGCGGCCGCCTCGCTCGGCCTGGGCTGGCCGGCGTTCGGCCTGCTCATGTTCGCGAGCTATCGCTACGTGCCGAAGCGGCTCGCGCAACTCGGCGCGCCTGACCCGCGCCCCGCAGAACCCGAACCTGCTCCTTGAGCCGCCGGTAGACGTAGGTCCAGTCCCCCTGCAGCGCGTAACGGCGCGTGCGCTCGCCGGGCCGGATCAGCGCGCTGGGGCGGACGCGCACATCCATCCCGGCCGCCGCGAGCACGTCGAGCGCCCGCTCCGCGATCCAGACCTGGCCGAACGCGGTCGGATGCACGTGGTCGGTCATCACCAGGTTGCGCGCGCCGAACGCGCGCAGGTCGAGCACCAGCGCCCCGTGCTCGCGCGCGGCGGCCTCGATGATCGCGTTGGCGCGTACGACCGGCTCCCCGGCGCGCGGGCGCCCGAGATCGAGCGGGATGCGTCACCAAGAGCAGCCGGTCGCAGCGGGCGGCGAGGGTCGCCAGCGAGGACGCGAGATCGGCCGCGAACGCCTGCGGGTCCCAGTCCGGCGCGCGGACGTCGTTGACGCCCACGTAGAGGCAGCCGAGGTCGTAGCGCGCCTCCGGGCGCGCGCTGCGCTCGAGGAACGCCGGCACCTGCGCGTTCGCGACGTCGGCGGCGCGGGCGCCGTCGACGGCGTAGGTCGTGAACGGCAGCCCGAGCCCGCGCGCGACCCAGAGCGCCCAGGACTGCAGCGCGACGCCCCACTGGAGCTCGCCGCCGCCGTTGGTGATCGAGTCGCCCAGCGCGAGGACGCCGAGCGGGCACGGTCCCGCGGGGTTCACACGCGGAAGCTGAATGCCGTCTTGACGGAGGTGCCCGGCAGCGAGGCGGTCATGCGATACGAGCCCTTGGCGAGGCTGCGCCCCTTCTTGCCGCGGATGATCAGGCTGCGCCCGCTCGCCGTCGCCGAGACGGACTTCGACGTCAGCTTCGACCAGACCCAGTGGCCCTTGCGCTTGACCTTCATCTCGAGCTTGAGCGCGACGGTGGCGCGGCGCGAGAGCTTGACCGTGACCTTGGCGGCCTTGCTGCACCTGGGATGCGCCTTGGGACAGCTGTGCGGCGTCACGACGACCCCGAACGCCACGAAGCGCGTTGCGCTACCCGGGGGCGGCGTAGGCGTCGGATTGATCGTGAGCGGAGTGTCGGTCGGGTTGCCCGGAGGGTCCGGGGGATCGACGACGGGCGGGCAACCGTTGACGGTGGCGGCGGGAATGGTCGGGCACACGTCGTCCATCGCTCCCACGCCGTCACCGTCGATGTCGGGGCCGCGCGGCGTGGGATCGCAGACGTTGCCGAGGCCGTCGCCGTCATCGTCGGCCTGGTTCTGATTGCTGTCCTTCGGGCAGTTGTCGCTGGAGTCGCGGACGAGATCGTTGTCGGTGTCCGGACAGCCGCGGAGCTTGCCGGGCTGATCCGGGCAATCGTCGGCGGCGTCGGTCAACGTGTCGTGGTCGCGATCGCAGGTCGTCCACGGCGCGACCGGGCCGGGGCCGCCGGTACCGAGGCCGTCAAGTCCGAGCATGCGCGCCGCGTTCAGACGGCCGGTGCCCTCGGGCATGAACGCGATCTGATCGGCCGTGGTGATCACGGCCTCCTTGACCGCGGGCGGCGAGAAGCCTCCGAGGTCCTGCGAGGCCAGCATCGCCGCGGCGCCGGCGACCATGGGGGTCGACATCGACGTGCCGCTCAGGCGCAGGTAGCCGTTCGGTGCGACCGTCGACCAGATCTGGATGCCCGGCGCGTAGACGTCGACGGTCCCGTCTCCGACGTTGCCCGAGCACACGGGCACGTCGTTGGAGTTCGTCATGCCGACGCAGATCAGGTTCTCCGGGTCGGTGCGCGTCCGCGTGTTGCACGGGTAGATCGGATTCTCGGTGTTGTTGTTGCCCTCGTTGCCCGCGGCGACGACGTACAGCGTGTCCGGGTGATCGGCCAGGACCTCGGCGAACATGTTGTTGATGTCGGCCTTCTCGCTGACGTCCAGCCACGGATCGGTGCCGAAGGAGGCGCTGACGATCGGGATCCCGTGATCGCCCGCGTAGGCGAACGCGGCGATGATCCAGGACGTGCGGCCGTTGCCGCAGTTGTCGATCACCCGCAGCGGCAGCACGTGCGAGCGCGGTGCGACGCCGACGATGCCGATCGTGTTGTTGCGCTCGGCCGCGATGATGCCGGCGACGTGGGTGCCGTGATCGGCGAGGCCCGTCGGTGTCGGCTCCGTGCAGCCGTTGGGCTGGGTGAAGTCCTGGGCCCCGGACGCGACGTTGTCGCGCAGGTCCGGATGGTTGGTGTTGACGATCTGGTCGGCGACGCCGATCGTCACGCCGGCGCCCTCATTCGAGGCGGCCCAGGCCTGGGGGGCATCGATGTCGGCGTCGTTGGCGTTCGCGAGGTTCCACTGCGCGTCGAAGAACATGTCGTTGGGCTTGACGACCCCCGACTCGCCGGGGATGTCGGACGTGTCGGCGATGTGCACGACCGCGTCGGGCACGGCAAAGCGGACGTCGGGATCGGCATTGAGCGCGGCCAGCGCGGCGGACTCCTGGCCCTCCGGGGCGCTGACGACCTCGGTGTCCGGGAGCGGCAGCATGCGGTCGAGCTTCACGCCGGCGTCGGAGCGGATGCCGGCACGCTCGGAGGCCTTCAACCCGGCGTCGCGGCGCACGATGATGTCAGCCGCGTCCGCGCGTGCGGGTAACGCGCACCCGAGCATGAACAGGAGAGCCAGCGCGCACGCAAGTCCCGAGCGTGAGTGCGTCACTCTCGTATCATCGGCCATCGCGTGGGGGCCCTGGGTGAACAGTTTGAGGGAGAAGGTCGGCCTGAGTTGTCTCGTGCTGCCATCGGAACATGGAGCGGCGGCCGCTTCATGCACTTCGGAGAGCCGATCGACGACGAGCGGCTCGCTTCCCTGCTGCGCCCGGATGAGGGTATCGCGACATTGGTCACCGCGGATACCTACGGCGCAGGCGCCGCGGACACGCTGCTCGGTCACGCGCTCGCCGGAATTCCGCGCTCGGAGTATGTCCTCGTCGGCGCCATCGGGCACGATTTCTACACCGGTCATCGCGAAGGTGCAAAGGGATTCCCCCGCTTTACCGATCAACGGCTGCGCGGACCGGCTGAATACGCCGACTATCTGCGGATGGCGACGGAGCGCAGCCTCGAGCGCTGCGGGGTCGACGCCTTCGACCTGCTGCTGTTGCACAACCCCGATCGCACCGGGTACACGAGCGAGGCCGTGTGGGACGGGCTGGAGGCCGTCCGCGCCGCGGGACTGACGCGGATGCTCGGCGTCGCGCCCGGCCCTGCCAACGGGTTCACGCTCGACGTGATCGACTGCATGGAGCGCTTCGGCGACCGCATCGACTGGGCGATGGTGATCCTCAATCCGCTCGAGCCGTGGCCGGGCGAGCTCGTCTTCGCGGCGGCCGAGCGCCACGACGTGAAGCTGATCACCCGCGTCGTCGACTACGGCGGGCTGTTCCACGACGACGTCCTGCCCGGGCACGAGTTCCCGAAGTACGACCACCGCGGGTTCCGGCCCGCGGGCTGGGTCGAGGCCGGGCGCGCCAAGCTCGAGTTGATGCGCCCGATCGCCGAGCGCCACGGCCTGACGATGCTCCAGCTCGCCTGCCACTGGAACCTCGCGCACGGGCCGGTCGCATGCGTCGCTCCGACGCTGATCTCCGAGCCCGGCAGTTCGAAGTCGATCGAGGCCAAGCGCGCCGAGCTGGCCGCCGTCCGCGGGCCCAGCGTGCTCAGCGCCGAGGAGGTCGCGACGATCCGCGCGATCGGCGACAACCTCGGCTCGATGCTGCTCAAGGGCGCCGCGCCGGATTTCGTCGGCGAACCGCTGCCCGATCGCTGGCCGATCACCCCGGAGCTCTCGGCTCTCGCAGGCCGCTGGGGGATCGAACCCATCCGCGATCTGTCCAGAGCGGCTTAAGGGCGGGCGCCCCGGGTCGATCACCCGGGGTAGATGATTCGCCTGCCTGCCATCGGTGCCGCTGTCTTCGCGCTCGCGCTGCTCGCTCTGCCGACCTTCGCCATGCCGGCGAAGGAGGGGGACAAGCTGACGCATCTCGACACGCGAAGCCAGTTGCAGGACGTCAGCCTCGCCGAGGTCGTCACCACCGCGCAGGCCCAGGGCGACGGTACCGACGGGCTTCCGACCACCTGGTGCGGCGACGAGACCGGCGCCGACAACACGGCCAACGCCGTCACCCCGGCCGCCAAGGCGCAGTTCAAGGTCGTCTACGCCTACGCCGCCGACCGCGCGAACCGCTTCGCCGGCTGGCGCGACGCGCTGCAGACCAACGTCGCGGTCGTCCAGCGCTTCCTCTCCGCCCAGGACGGCGGCACCAAGGCGCTGCGCTTCGACATGGGCACGCGCTGCGGTCCCCAGTACGTCGACATCCAGGTCGTCCAGCTTCCCGGCGCCCGCGCCGCCTACGCCGACAACTTCGGCGCCATCTCCTCCGCCGTCCAGCGCGCCCTCGGCCCGCGCGGCGGCACCCGCAACGTCGATCGTGCTCGCCGACGGCCTCTCCGGCTCCACGCAGGAGTACGGCCTCGGCGAGACCGTCATGGGCGCCACCGGCGAGCGTCAGGGCGCCGCGAACATCCACAACCGCGGCGGGCTCACCTCGATCCTCTTCAGCCGCGACGGCGTCGCCGCTCCCGGCAGCGCCCGCTGGGGCTGGTGGTCGGAAGGCTTCCTGCACGAGATGACGCACAACCTCGGCGCCGTCCAGTGGGGCGCGCCGCACTCCACGCAGCCGGTCGGCGGCAGCTCGCCGCAGTACGGCCACTGCTGGCAGGGCGCCGACGTCATGTGTTACGTCGAGGACGGCGGCGCTTCGCACGCGATGCAGCAGGACTGCGCCGGCCTGCCCGGGGCGATCCCGCAGAACTACGACTGCGGCCGCGACGACTACTTCAACCCGGCCCCGGCCGCGGGCACCTACCTCGCGACGCACTGGAACACCTACGACTCCGCCTTCCTCGCGCCCTGCGGTGAGATCGCCCCGGCCTGCGGCGGCGGCCAGCTGTGGGTGCCCGAGCCGCCCGCCGCGACCACCGGCCCCGTCCGTCGTCGGCAGCGCGCGCCGCGGCTCGACCCTGACCGTGCGCGTCGGCGCCTGGACCAACGCGCCGACGAGCTACACCTACCAGTGGCAGCGACTGATCGCCGCCGGCTGGGAGGACATCGACGGCGCCAAGGGCGCGAGCTACGTCACCAACAGCGAGGACCTCGGCCGCCGGCTGCGCGTCGCGGTCATCGCGACCAACCGGACGGCAGCTCCAGCGCCGCCTCCGCCGCAGACCGCCTCGATCGGCGCCTACGGCGTCAACCGCGCGGCGACATCGACGCGCAAGGCCAAGAAGCAGCAAGTCCTCGATCAAGGCCAGCACGAGCTCCAAGGCCAAGAAGGCCGCGGCGAAGAAGAAGGCGGCGGCCAAGAAGAAGCAGGCCGCGAAGCGCAAGGCAGCCGCCAAGAAGAAGGCGGCCGCCAAGAAGAAGGCCGCGGCGAGGCGCCAGTAGTCCACAATGGTCGGATGGCCGAGTCGCTGCGCGGCAAGCTCATCCTCGCCTCGCCCGTCCTGCGGGACCCGAACTTCATCCGCACCGTCGTCCTGATCGCCGAGCACACCGACGAGGGCGCGATGGGCCTCGTCCTCAACCGCCCGGCCAACTCGACCGTCGGCGACGCCGTCCCCGACCTGTCCTGGCTGGCCGGCGACGACGAGCCCGTCTACGTCGGCGGCCCGGTCGCCGAGACCGCCGTGATCGTGCTCGCCGAGTTCGACCGCCCGGAGCTCGCCGGCGCGCTCGTCGACGCCGACCTCGGCTTCATCGGCGCCGACGCCGACGACCCGGACCGCCTGGACGGCGCGATCCGCCGCGCCCGCGTCTTCGCCGGCCACGCCGGCTGGGGGCCCGGCCAGCTCGAGGACGAGCTCGCCGAGGAGGCCTGGATCATCGAGCCGCCCAAGCGCGAGGAGATCTTCACCGCGGATCCCGCCGAGCTCTGGGCGACCGTGCTGCGGCGCAAGGGCCACCGCTACGCGCTGCTGGCGACGATGCCGCCAGACCCCACGCTTGAACTAAGCGGGGGGTCCGAGGGCGGCAGCCCCCCGGTGCCAATCGCCGACTTCGCGATCTCGACGGCGCGGTCGCGGCTGATCGCGCCCTCGACGCGGAGCAGCACGCCGTCGCGCTCGAGCAGCAGGACGCGGTCGGAGAGGCGCTGCTGCTCGTAGCCGACGCTGTCCTTGGCCTGGAACGCGAAGCCGTGCGCGCCCGTGATCCAGTACGCGAGGTGGCCGTCGATCTTGAGGCGCTCGACGGCGTCGGCGGAGCCGACGCTCTTCTCGATGAACGGCGTCGCACGCGCTTGGAACGACTGCACGAGGACCTTCGGCGGGCCGGCGTAGACGAGCGAGAGCGCCTCGGTGCCGCCGGGGAGCGTGGTCGCGTAGACGGTGTCGGGCTTGCCCGAGCGCGGTCGGGAACGCGCGCGCCGCGCGGCAGTGCGATCGGCCGTGCCGAGGTCGAGCTCGCGGCCGATCGTCGGCCGCGGCGGCTCGCGCTTGATCTCGACGCTCTTGATCCCGAGCCAGCGCAGCACGGTCGAGCGCGCCTCGGGCGAGGCGGCGAGGGTGCCGCCGGCGAGCGAGCACGAGCGCGGCGGCGACGTACGCGAGGCGAGCGCGCCAGCCGGCGAGCGCGGCCGGGCGCCACCACGGCGCGCGGCGCACGCGGCGCGGCCTCACGCGGCCCGGCGGCCTCGCCGCCGCCCGGCGCCGCGCTCGTCGCGCCGCCCGTCTCCGCCGCGATCCTCGTCGCCACCGCGCGTCGCGAGGTCCGGCGTCGCCGGCCACTCGATCTCCAGCTCCGCAGGGCGTTCTCGAGCTCGTTCACGGCGTCACCTCCTCGCGCAGGCGCGCGAGCGCGCGCGACGTGCGCGACTTGACGGTGCCCTGGCGGACGCCGAGCGCGGCGGCGGTCTCGGCCTCGGTGAGCTCGAGCAGGAAGCGGCAGCCGAGCACGAGCCGGTCGTCCGGGCGCAGCCGCGCCATCGCCGGCGAGCAGCGCCGCGCGCGACTCGCCCGCGATCACCTGCGCTTCGGCCGAGCGGTCCTCACGCGTCGGGCGCGGCGGCGCGCAGTGCCAGCGCGCTGCGCCGGCCGGCCGAGCGGCGGCGATTGCGCGCCTCGTTGGCGACGATCGTCAGCAGCCACGGCCGCAGCGGCTCGCCGGGCCGGAAGCGCCCGAGCGCCCGCCATGCCTTCACGAACGCGTCCTGCGCGGCCTCCTCGGCCTCGGCGGCGTCCTGGGTGATCAGCATGGCGGTTCGGAAGGCGATGTCCTGGTGCGCGCGGACGAGCGACGCGTATGCGTCGCCATCCCCATCGCGGGCGAGGGCGACAAGTTCGCCCTCGGTCAGCGCTCGAGCCACCGCCCCTTATTACACCCGCCACCGCCGGCGGGTTCCAAATTGCACCGGGGCTGCCGCCCCCGGACCCCCGCCTTATTCCTTCAGCGATAACCGGCGCCGCGAACCGTCTCGAGCTGGTTCACGTCGAACGGGCGATCGATCTTGTCGCGCAGGTAGCGGACGTAGACGTCGACGATGTTCGAGCGGTTCTCGTAGTCGTAGTCCCAGGCGTGCTCGAGCAGCTGGTAGCGCGAGAGCACCTCGCCGGGGTGACGCATGAACGTCTCCAGGAGCTGGAACTCCTTGGCCGACAGGTTGACCTCGGTGTCGCCGCGCCAGACGCGACGGCCCGCCGGGTCGAGCTTGAGCGTGCCGACCTCGAGCACCGCGGGGCGCTCGACCGGGCCGCGACGCGCGAGCGCGCGCAGGCGCGCCAGCAGCTCGGCGAAGGAGAACGGCTTGGCCAGGTAATCGTCGGCGCCGCCGTCCAGACCGGCGACGCGGTCCTCGACGGTGTCGCGCGCGGTGAGCATGATCACCGGCGACCAGATGCCCTCCTCACGCAGGCGACGACACGTCTCGAAGCCGTCGATGCCCGGGAGCATCACGTCGAGCACGATTGCGTCATAACCCGTCGACCCAGCCATCCAGAGCGCATCCTCGCCCTTGATTGCTACATCCGCGGCGAGTCCTTCCGAGCGCAGACCGCGCCGGATCAGGCTCGCCATCTTGATCTCGTCCTCGACCACCAGCACGCGCATGAACGGTTCCTCAGGGTAGGTGTGAAAGCATCGTGCCCGTTAGCGATGAGGTGAAGATGAGAAGATGAGAGGGTTCTCATGAGGGAAGTGCGATCCACACATCCGCGCCGCCCTCGATGTTCCTCGCCGCTGCGGTGCCCCCATGCGCCCCGGCGACGGCCGCGGCGATCGCCAATCCGAGCCCGCTCCCGCCGCGGGTCCGCGCCTCGTCGGCGCGCGTGAAGCGCTCGAACGCGCGCGGCAGGAAGTCGGGCGGGAACCCGCTGCCCTCGTCGCAGACGTGCAGCTCGACGTTCCCGTTGACCCGCGTGGCGCTCAGCGCAACCGTGCCCTCGCCGTAGGTCAGCGCGTTGTCGACGAGGTTGGCGAGCGCCTGCTCGATCCGCGCCGGATCGGCGACGAGCTCCACGCCCGGTGACGGATCGGACTCGAGCGGCCGGCCCTCGGCCCGCGCCCGCGTCTGAAAGCGCCCCGCGACCCGCGCCAGGACGACGCCCGCCTCGAGCGTCTCGAGCCGGACCGGCAGCCGCCCCTGATCGGAGCGCGCGATGACCAGCAGGTCCTCCGCAAGATGCGAGAGCCGCTCGGACTCCTCCGCCGCCGAGCGCAGCGCGTCCTCGAGCTCGGCCTTGCGTGTGCTCCCCGCGCAGCGCGAGCTCGAGCTCGGTGCGCAGGATCGCGAGCGGCGTGCGCAGCTCATGGGAGGCGTCGGAGACGAACGCGCGCTCACGTTTGAACGAGACCTCCAAGCGGGCGAGCATCTCGTTCAGCGTCCGCCCGAGCCGCCCGATCTCGTCGTTGGCCGGCGGCACCGGCAGCCGCTCGCTCGTCCCGGCCGCGGTCACGGCCGCCGCGTGGCGGCGCATCCGCTCGACCGGCCGCAGCGCCGCGGCGGCGAGCGCGTAGCCGACGACCGAGGCGATCAGCAGCGCGAGCGGCCCACCGACCGCCAGCAGCGCGTGCAGCGCGCCGAGTGCCCGCTCGCGCTGGGCGAGCGGCTCGCCCACGACGAGGATCTCCTCGGTGCCGCCCGCGACCACCGGCCGCGCGAGCAGCCGGATCGCGAGCGCCGTCCGCGAGCTGGCGCTCGACGATCACGACGCCCTGGCCGCGCCTGCTCGAGCGTGTCGCCGTCCAGCAGCGAGTCCGGCCCGGCCCCGGTGGTCGTGTCGCGCACCTTCCCGTCCGCGGTCGAGCACCTGGGCGAACGGCTCGCCGGTGCTGGCGAGGTGCTGCTCGCCCGTGCGCCCGCCGACGGCCGCGGCGGCGTCGCCGGCGCGCGCGGCTCAGCCCGTCGTCGATCGTGTTGTCGAGGTTCTGGGCGACCAGCAGGCTGAGCGCGATGCCGGCGCCGGCCAGCAGCACCGCCATCACGCCGGTGAAGGCCAGCGTGAGCTTGAACCGCAACGGCATGCGCGCCATCAATCGACCCACCACCCCGCGCGGTCGGCCCACTTCAGCGCCGCGAGATAGGCCTCGGCGAGCTCGGTCGCGTCGCCCGTCGCGGGAAGGTGGCCCTGCTCGTAGCGTCAGCACGATGGCGAGCATCTCGCCGAGCGGCCCCTCGCTGCGCAGCAGCGCGCCGGTGATCTCCTCGGAGAAGGGCAGCGTCTCGAGCACCTGCTCCATGCTGGCGTCCAGCAGCGCGTCCGCGACCGAGAAGAGCCCGACGGTGAACAGCCGGTCGCGGTCCTCCTCGGCGCACGCGGCGGCCGAGCAGCTCGCACATGCGCCCGCGCAGCAGCGCGAGCGCGATCAGCTGGTCGGGCGCCTCGGCGACGGACGACAGCGCGACGACGGTCGCCCAGCGCCGGACCGCCCGGACGCCGAGCAGCGTGAGCGCCTCGCGTGACCGTGTCGATCTTGCGCGGGAGCGCGAAGAACGCCGAGTTGACGTGGCGCAGCAGCGCGATCGAGAGGCCGACGTCGGCGCCGATGATCCGCTCGAGGTCCTCGAAGGACGGCTCCGACGCCGTCAGCTCGCGCAGCGACTGCAGCGACGCGGCCGCGCCGTCCTCTGCTCGCCGCTGGGGCGGGCGAAGAACTCGCCCTGGAAGTGCGAGAAGCCGAGCACGCGGCAGCGCGTGAACTCCTCGGCCGTCGGCGACGCCGGTGGCGACGAGCTCGAGGCCGCGCTCGGCGGGCGCCGGCGATCAGCGCGCGCAGCTCGTCGTCGGCGCGACCCGCGCACGGCGACCTTGACGATCCCGCAGTGCTCGAGCAGCTCCGGGCGCGCCCGTCGAAGTCGTCGAGCGCGAGCGTGAAGCCCTGCCGCCGCCAGCGCTGCGTGCGCGCTCATGCTCAATGTCCGGGCCGAGCTGGAGCACGGCGCGCTCGCGGTCGAGCTCCGGCGGCTCGGCCGGCCGTCGAGCCCGACCCAGATCGGCCGCCCGGCGCCGAGCTCGAGCAGCTCGGCGGGCGCGAAGCCGTGCAGGACCGACTCGCCGATCAGCTCGTAGGCGACGACCTCGCGGCGCCCGTCGACCACCGGCGACGCGCACGATCGCGACGCCGCCTTCGGCCGGCCGCGGCGTCGCGGCGGTGGCCTCGCCGAGGTCGCGGTCGATGCCCTGCCAGCCCGCGCCGGAGCGCACGGAGCGCGAGTCGAACGTCCGCCAGCTGCCGTCCGCGTGGCGGCGCCGCACGATCCCGGACCAGCCGGTCGGCCTGATCGTCGGGGTGGGTGAGCTCGTCCAGCGAGCGGCCGACGAGGTCGTCGTGACCGAGCAGCGACGCGCCCGCGGCGTTGGAGTACGTCAGCGTGCCGTCCTCGTCGACGGTCCAGATCCAGTCCGCCGCGTGGTCGACCAGCGCGCGGTAGGGCGCGAGCTCGTCCAGCTCGCGCCGGCGCTCCGCCAGCTGCGCGCGCAGCGCTTCGCCGTCCGCGGCCAGCCGGGCGCGCTCGGCCTCCAGCGCCGCCGCGCGCTCGATCGAGCGAGCGCAGCGCGGAGGAAGGCGACGACGACGACCGCCACCAGCAGCGCCCCGAGCACCGACGTCGACGATCACGGCGCTGATGCTAGGCGTCCACGGCGCGATCAGGTCACGAGCTCATCGGTCGCAGCGCACGGTTACCAGCACCCCTAGGTGGGGTCGCGACCGCCGTGCCGCGGAGCACCTCGCCCTATGAGTGCAGGTCCGCCGTTTCTGCTCTACCACGATCCCGACGGTCGCCAGCAGCTGCTCGAGCTCGGCCTCGAGCGTCCGCGCGTGACGATCGGGCGGCGGCCGACGTGCGATGTCCCGCTGCCGTGGGACGACGAGGTCTCGCGCGCTGCACGCCGAGCTGGTGCGGATGGGCGCCGACTGGGTCCTCTGCGACGACGGCCTCTCGCACAACGGCACGTTCGTCAACGGCGAGCGGGTGCGCGGGCGGCGGCGGCTCGAGCGCCGGCGACGTGCTCAAGGTCGGCGCGACGCTGATCTCGGTGTGCGGGCCCGAGCAGGCCCTCGACGGCCGCGCCGACGCGCGCCGTCGGCCGCGGCGGCGACGCTCCCGCCGCGGTCACGCCGGCCCAGCGCCGTCTGCTGGCGATCCTCTGCCGGCCGCTGCTCGACGGATGGCCGCTCGGCGCCCGCCTCCAACCGCGAGATCGCGGACGAGCTCGTGATCTCCGTCGACACCGTCAAGGGCACGCTGTCGGCGCTCTTCGAGCTCTTCGGCCTGACCGGCGCTGCCGCAGAACGCCAAGCGCGCCGCGCTCGCGGCGCGGGCGCTCGAGCTGTTCGCGCTCAGCGGTAGTCGATCCGCGTGAGCGTGTTGTCGCCGAGCCCGGTGACCCAGACCGAGCGATCGTCGGCGACCAGCGCGTAGGGGTTGAAGCCCACGTCGATCGGCTTGCCGATCGGGCTTCAGCGTGCTCGGGGTCGAAGACGAGCACCGTGTTGTCGTTGCGGTTGGCGACGAACAGGTGGCCGCCCGCGACGCACCGACTGGGAGGGAGCGTGGCCCGCCGCGGCGGTCCGCATGGCGTGCCCGTCGGCGGAGATGCGGGCGATCGCGTCCTCGCCGTCGAGCGTCACCCACAGCGCAGCCGTCGCCGAAGCGCATCGACTGGGCCGGGAGCGGGCAGCGTCGCCCAGTCGACGAGCACCGTCGGCGCCGGGTCGCAGCCGGGCGAGCTTGTGCGTGCGGTCCTTGATGACCCAGATCGCGCCGTCGGCCGCGATCAGCCCGCCGATGCCCTCGTTGACGACGAGCGTCTGCTGCGTCAGACGCGCCGTCGAGGTCGTAGCGCAGCAGCTCGCCCGGGGCCGCCGATCGCCAGCTCGGTCGCGACCCAGACGCCGCTGCGCGTCGACCGCGAGGCGCAGCGGGCGTGGCCGGGACGCGTCAGGCGCTTGCGCACCTTGCCCGGTCCGGCCGTCGAAGCGCAGCACCTCTCGCGTCGGCGGCGACCGCGACCCAGACGTCGTCGCGGTAGGCGACGATCGCCGTGACGTCGACGCCCGACCTTCGGGTGCCGGCTGCGCTCGCTGCCGGTCGCGGCGTCGACGCGCGTGAGACGCGGCTGGCGCGCGCTCGAGATCCAGAGGTCGCCGCCGCGCCAGGACGATGCCGTTCGGCCGATCGCTGACGTTCGCGATCGTCTTCGCGACGCTTCGCGACGCGCGTCGCGGTCGGCGCGGCGGCGGGCGCGGCGGTCGGCGTGGTCGTCGCGTGGCCGCCGGTGTTCGCGGCTCATCGCGCGGCGCCCACGCCCGATCGCCGATCGCGACCAGCGCCAGCGCGACGGCGCCGGCGGCGAGACCACGCCCGGCGCGCCGGCGCGCGCCGCGCGGCGGGCACGCTCGCCGGGCGTGCCCGCGGCCGCGTGCGCGCGTCCGGGTCGAGGCCTCCGCCGCGAGCCCCGGCTCGGTCGGTGCCGCGCCCGGGGCGGCGGCGCCGCGCGCGACGACGCGCTCGGGCTCCGTCGGCACCGTTCCCGCCGCCGCGGCGCTGCGCGGCGCGGCCGAGATCGCCCGCCGACGGGTAGCGCTCGCTCCGCGTCCTTGGCCATCGCGCGCGCCACGACGGCGTCGAAGTCGCGCCGGCAGCCCGGGGCGCAGCTGCGAGGGCACCGGCGGCGGCGCCGAGAGCTGCGCCCACAGCTTCGCCTCGTCGCCCTCGCGCTCGAACGGCACCCGGCCCGTGAGCGCGTAGTGCAGCACGCCGCCGAGCGCGTACACGTCGGCGCGCGCGTCGATCCGGCCGCCGCGGATCTGCTCGGGCGCGACGTAGTCCAGCGTGCCGACCCAGTGCCCGGTGCGGGTCGCGCCGCTGTGGGTGATGACCTGCTTGGCGAGTCCGAAGTCGGTCAGGTAGACGTGCCCGTCGCGAGTCGACGAGCAGGTTCGCGGGCTTGACGTCGCGATGGACGAAGCCGGCGCGGTGGATCGCGTCGAGCGCCGCCGCGGCCTGGGCGACGACGCCGGCCGCCTCCGCCGGATCGAGCGCGCCGCCGTCGTCGCACGAGCGAGCGCAGGTCCGCTCCGGCGACGAAGCGCATCGCGATGAACGCGACGCCGTCGTCCTCGCCCGCCTCGTGCACCGGGATGACGTTCGGATGGTCGACGCTCGCGGCGGCCCGTGCCTCGGCGAGGAAGCGCTCGCGGACGTCCTCGTCGTCGAGCAGCTCGGGCGCGATCACCTTCAGCGCCACGATCCGCTCCAGCCGCGAGCTGCAGCGCCCGGTAGACGACGCCCATCCCGCCGCGCCCGACGAGCGACTCGATCCGGTAGCCGGCGACCTCCGACCCCGGGCGCGAGCTGCCGCATCAGCGGGGTATAGCCGACCTCGAGAATGTTGGGCAATGCGATCTGAACCGGTGCGGTCGCGCGTGCGTATGTCGCGCCGAGGACCGGAACAGGCGCCCCTGAAGGACCCCCCTCCTGATGGGCGTCACCTTCTCCCCGCGGCCCGGCCACGGTCGGCCGGGCCGCTCGGAGACCCGAGCGAATACGCTCTCCGGCCATCACGCGCTCTCCTCGCATCTACGTCACGGGCCATCGCAACCCGGACACGGACTCGATCGCCGCCGCCGTCGGCTACGCCGAGCTGATGGGCCGCGTCGATCCGCACAACGAGTACCGGCCCGTCCGGCTCGGCGAGATCAACACGCAGACGCGCTGGGTCCTCGAGCGCGCGCGGCGCGCGCCAGCCGGATTTCCTCCCCCACGTGATGCTGCGCGTCTCGCGACGTGATGCGCGAGCGCTTCCCGCAGGCCGCCGGCGGCGAGCCGATCCGCGAGGTCGGGCGCCTGATGGCCCGTGAGGACCTCGACCTCGTGCCGATCGTCGACGACGACGGCGAGCTCGAGGGCGTGATGACCGAGCGCGCGCTCGCCCGGCGCTACATCCGCGAGTCGCGCGAGCCGTCCGAGCTCGGACGCGCCGACCACCGTCGCGCGCGATCGTCACGCGTGCTCGAGGGCGAGCTCGTCAGCGGCGACGGCGACGCCGAGGTCTCCGGCCAGATCTGGTGCATGGCGACCGACATCGGCTCGCTGCCGAGCGAGATCGGGCCCGGGCGACGTCGCCGTCGTCGGCAACCGCGACGACGCGCAGCGCGCGCGCGATCGAGCTCGGCGTCGGCCTGCTCGTGACCAGCAACGGGACGACGCCGACCGAGGCGACGCTGGCCTCGCCGCCGAGCGCGGCGTGCCGGTCGTGCGCTCGCCGCTGGACAGCTACGTGACCGCCCGCATGATCACGCTGTCGGCGCCGTGCCGGGCGCTGCTGGACCGCGAAGCCGCTGACCGTGCGCCCCGACGACCTGCTCTCCGACGTCGCCGACGAGGTCAAGGAGGTCCACTACCGCGCCGCGGTCGCGGTCGACGTGAACCGCAAGCCGATCGGCCTCGTGACCCGCACCGACCTGCTCAACCCGCGCCCGCGCCGCGTGCTGCTCGTCGACCACGCCGAGCAGGCGCAGAGCGTCTCCGGCGTCGAGCAGGCCGAGATCGTCGAGATCCTCGACCACCATCACATCGGCTCGATCGAGACCACCGTGCCCGTGCGCGCGACGTTCGACCCGGTCGGGCTCGACCGCGACGCTCGTGATCGAGCGCTTCCGCCAGAACGGCATGGAGCCGAGCCGCTCGACGGCGACGCTGCTGCTGTGCGCGATCCTCTCGGACACGGTGATCCTCAACTCGCCGACGACGACCGAGCGCGACCGCGCCGCCGTCGAGTACCTCCAGCGGGTCCTCGCGCTCGACGCGATGGAGCTCGGGCGCGAGATGTTCGAGGCCACCTCCGACCTCGCCGGTGTCAGCGCCGACGCGATCGTCACGCGCGACGCCAAGGAGTACGAGGTCAGCGGCGGGCACACGATCGCGATCGCCCAGGTCGAGACCGTCGGGCAGGGGCTCGACGACCGTCGCGCCGAACTGCTGGCGGCGATCGACGAGGCCCGCGAGCGGCGTGGCTACGCCCTCTTCGCCCTGATGGTGACCGACATCCTGGCCAAGGACACCGACCTCTACGTGGCCGGCGACGCCGGTCCGCTGGAGCTCGCGTTCGGCGCCGAGGCGCACGACGGCGTCATCGCGCTGCCCGGGGTGATGAGCCGGAAGAAGCAGGTCGCACCAAAGGTTCTCGCTGCCCTCTGAAACTGGGTAGTGTCATCAGATGGCCCTCACCCTGAAAGCAGAAGAGCCGCAAGGAGCAGGTCACCGAACTTGCGTCCGACTACCTGAAGCTCAAGACCGTCGGCAAGGCGGCCAAGGGCGCCACGAAGGCGGCCAAGGGCACGACCGTCTACAAGGTCACCGCGAAGACGCCGAAGGCGAAGAAGATCCCGGTCATCGTCGGTGCCGGTGTCGCCGCGCTCGTCGCCATCAAGGTCGTGCGCGGCCGCGGCGGCGACCCGCCACCGCCTGACACTGACGTACCTGCTCGCCCCGGCCGTGCCGTCAAGGCGCGGCCGGGCGTGAGTTCTACGGGCGCCGGCGCATCTTGTGCGAGCGCAGCGCGCCCTCGCGCCCGGCCGAGGTCGCGCTGAGCGCCCGCACGCGGCGGAACTCCGCGATCTCGGGCGTCGGGCCGAAGCGGTCCGGCTTGGCCAGCAGGCGCGGCTCGAGCACCTCTTCCCCGTCCGGGCCGAGCCGCAGCGCGCGGCGGTGGGGACGCGAGCTCACGACCTCCTCGAGCTCGGTGCCGCGGAACAGCAGCGCGACGCCGTCGTCGGCGGCGTAGCCGGGCGGCATCGTGCCGTCGGCGATCGCCGCGCGGCAGACCGGCAGCCGCGCCGGCTCACCGTCGGCGTGGACCGACATCGAACCGGGCAGGAACCCGAGCCCGGGCGACGGCGCCGGTGAGCCCAGCGAGCTCGTGACGCCCCATTCGAACCAGCACATCGCGCCCGCGGAGAGACCGGCGAGCACGACGCCCGCCTCCCAGCACTCGCGCAGGATCACGTCGAGCCCGAGCGCGCGCCAGACGGCGAGCAGCCCGAGCATCGAGCCGCCGCCGACGTAGATCACGTCCTGGTCGAGCAGCGTCTCGCGCAGCGGGACCGGGCGGCTGCCGAGGCGGAAGAGCGAGATGTGCATCGGCTCGCAGGCGCGCGAGCCGAACGTCGCGTGGAACTGGCGGATCTGCGCCTCGCCGTCGCCAGAGGCGGTGGGCAGCAGGCAGATGCGCGGGATCGGCGCCTGCGGCGAGCGACAGGACGTAGTCGTCGAGGGCGGGGTTGTCCGGCTCCATCGTGAAGCCGCCCCCGCCCATGGCGAGAATCGTCGGCGGCCGCTTACGCGGCGGCAAGGGTGATTTTCGGCCGATCGCCGAGATAGGTCGCCTCCAACGGGAGCTCCACGACCTCGTCGCCGACGGCCTCGACCCGGTACGCGCGCGCCTCAGGGCGCGAGAGCACGACCCGGTGCAGGTCCTCGCCGACGAAGTGCAGTGCCGCGCCGTCGGAGGCCCCGTAGCCACCCGGGAGCTGTCCGTCCAGCAGCGCGGCGTGATACGCCGGCCGCCGGTTGGACTCCTCCTCGTAGTGCACCGCATTGGAATGCGGGAGGAAGCCGAGGCCCGTCGTAGGGCTTGGCGTCGTGGTGGTAGGCCGTCAGACCCGAGGCGAACCAGCAGAGTGACCCGGCGGACACCCCGCACAGGATGACACCCGCCTGCCACGCCGCGCGCAGATCCTCGTCGATCCCGTGCGCTCGCCAGACCCCGAGCAGCGAGAGGATCGAGCCTCCGCCGACGTAGATCAGGTCCTGCTTCATCAGGTGCTCGCGCACCGACCCCGGGCCGCAGTCGCGCCGGAAGAGCGAGATGTGCGACGGATCGCAGATCTCGCTCGAGAAGTGCCGGTAGAAGCGCACGACGTAGTGGTCGGCGTCGCCAGACGCCGACGGGGAAGAAGCACACGCGTGGCTTCTTACGCCGTACCAGCGAAAGCACGTATTCATCGAGGAGCGGGTTGCCCGGCTCCATGCTGAATCCGCCTCCGCCGTAGGCGACGATTTGTGGTGGACGTCCACGGCCCATGGGGCCGAATGTACGGCGCGTATGAGAGCGTGAACCGGTACCGGCGAGTACAAGCCGTTTCGACCGCATGTCCTGCACTCGACCCCAGGGCGATGATCGGCCTTGAAGTCTGGACCGCGGGGCGGAGTGAACGACCGTTCGCGCGCGGCACGCTGGCGTGCATGAGGATGGAAGCGATACTGCCCGAGTGGGCGACATGGTGCGTCAACCCTCGGTTCGATCCGTGGACGGTCGGCATCGAGGAAGAGATCATGCTGCTCGAGCCCGACGGCTCGCCGGCGTGGCGTTCGGAGGACGTGCTGCGCGAGCTGCCGACGTCGCTCGTCGAGCACACGCGCGGCGAGACGCACGGTCTCGCGCTCGAGCTCGCCACCGATCCGCACCGCACCGTCGGCCGAGGCGACGTGCCAGCTGCGCCACCTGCGCGCCGGGCTCGCCGAGACGGTCCAGGGCCTCGGCCTGCGCGCGGCGGTCGCGGGCACGCATCCGATGGTGCGCGCCGAGGACGTCCAGGTCTCGCCCGGGCGCCCGCTACCAGTACCTGCACTCGAGCCTGCGCGAGCTGGCCCGGCGCGAGCCGACGTTCGCGCTGCACGTGCACGTCTCGGTCCCGGACCCCGAGCTCGCGGTGCGCGCCTTCAACGGCATCCGCGCGCACATCCCGGTCCTGCTGGCGCTCGCGGCCAACTCGCCGTTCATGCGCGGCCTCGACACCGGACTGGCCTCCGCGCGCACGCCGGTCTTCCAGGCCTTCCCGCGCACCGGCATCCCGCGCGCGCTTCGAGACCTACGCCGAGTACGCCGAGGCGATCGACGCGCTGATCCGCTGCGGCGCGATCCCCGAGCCGACGTTCATCTGGTGGGACGTGCGCCTGCAGCCGCAAGCTCGGGACGATCGAGATCCGGGTGATGGACGCGCAGACGCGGATCCGCGACACGGCCGCGCTGGTCGCGCTGGTGCAGTGCCTCGTCGCGGCTGGAGGCGCTGGACGGGCATGGCCGAGCCCGAGCTGCGCGACGCGCCCGAGGTGCTCGACGAGAACCGCTTCCTGGCCGCGCGCGACGGCATCCACGCCCAGCTGCTCGACCCGCGCCGCGACCGCTGCGTTCCCGCCTCGGGGCGCCTGGCGACGCTGGTCGACGCCTGCTGGCCGCACGCCCGCGCGCTCGGGTGCGAGCGCGAGCTGACGCTGCTCGCGCACCTCGCCGGCGACCCGGGCGCCGCCCGCCAGCGCGCGATCGCCTCCGAGCCGCGCGGCGTCCGCGGCCTGATGCACACGCTCCAGGCCGAGTTCTCGCCGCCGCGCCCGCAGCTGCTGGCCGCGGCCGCGTAGTGACCGTTCGGTCGACCCGGGGTCGGTCTTCTTTAGACACCCGGTCGGTTGGAGGGACGGGGTCCGTCCAACAGACTCTCGTGTGGAGAAAGGGTGCTGCACACCGAGCTTCTGGACTCTCCTCCCTCGAAGCTCGGCTTTTGGTGGCGGATCTTCCCCGGTCAGGCCTGGACAACCTGGCCGGGACTCCGCTCTTCCTCACTCTCTCGGTAGCTGCAGCTCGGCGATCACCGCCCGGTGGTCGGAGCCGGGGATGCGCACGACGGTCACGCGCTCCACGCGCACCCGGCGGTCGACGAGCACGTGGTCGATCGTCAGCGGCAGCGCCCGCAGCTTGAGCGCCGGCCAGGTCCACACCAGGCCTTTGCCGACCGCGTCGGCGGCGTCGATGTAGCCGCGGGCGAGCAGGTCGCGCAGCTCCGGATGGTCGAGCGTGGCGTTGAAGTCGCCGGCCAGGATCTGGACGTCGCCGCGGCTGTCGCTGCCGGCAGCGCGGCCAGCGAGCTGCGCCACAGCGGGGCGGCCGTCGGGTTGACGGGCGGCGCGGGGTGGACGGCCTTGATCCGCACCGGCGGCGCGCCCGGCGACCTCGATCTCGACCTCCGGCTGCGCGTGGCCCTTGCGATCGGGCGTCGTGTCGATGACGCGAACGGCAGTCGCGACAGCACGCCCGAGCCCGAGGCGCCCTCGCGCGGGTCGACGGCCCGGCCGGGGAACTGCTCGCGCGCGCCCACCCGGTCCAGCCGGCGCATCAGCGCCGGTCGCAGCTCCTGCACGCAGAGGACGTCGACGTCGTGCTCGCGCGCGATCCGCAGCAGCGCCCGCGCGTCGCCGCGCCCGAGGAAGAGGTTCGACGTCATCACGGTCAGCGCGGACCCTGCCGCAGCGGCCTCCGGGCCCGCCGCGCGCCCGCGGCACCAGCGCGACGGCGAAGCGCCAGCACCGCGACCCCCGCGACCCGGCGATCACCCTGCGCCGCAACAGCAGCCCCGCGAGCACCGGCAGCGGCGACGACAGCGCCGCGTACGGCGTGAAGGCCAGCAGCGCCACGAACGGATACGGCAGCTCGAACCCAAGCGTCCGCACCAGCGCCCACACGACCCACGGCGCCGCGATGGCGATGGCGACCAGCTCCGCACCGCCCCAACCTAAAGGGGACTGTCCCCTTTAGGTCCGATCTGCACGGAATCTGCATTCGAGGCGCGGCCCGAACCTAAAGGGGACTGTCCCCTTTAGATTCAGGAACCTGCGGATCGCGGGCGGTGTAAGTGGGGTGTCTCGAGGAAAAGGAGGCGCCGTGCGCCGCTTGCTGCTTGCCGTAGGACTGCTGTTGGTCGTCGCTCCCGCCGCGCATGCGGGTGGGTGGGCGACGGTCACGTTGAGCTCGACGCCGGCCGGGACGGCGCCGGGGACGCCGTGGAACGTGGACATCACCGTGCTCCAGCACGGCGTGACGCCGCTCAGCGACGTCAGCCCCTCCGTGACGATCTCCAGCGGCGACGCGACCAAGACGTTCGCGGCGAAGCCGACGGGCAAGCCCGGCGTCTACCGCGCCGGGTCGTCTTCCCGGCCGCCGGGAGGTGGAACTACGAGATCGACGACGGGTTCATCCCAGCCGGCAGGCACACGTATCCGGCGGTCCAGATCGGCGGCACCGCGGCCGCCGCCACGGCGACCGCTGACGCCGGGCCGAACCTGCTCCTGCTGCTCGGCGGCGATCGCGCTGCTGCTGGCGGCCGCGGCGCTCGTCGTGCGCCCGCGCCTCCGCCACCACGAGCCTCAGGCGGCGTGAGAGCCACCAGCCTCGCCGCCGGTGGCCTCGCCTGCGCGGGGGCGGCGATGACGATCGCCGCCTTCGCCGGCGGAGGCGGGGCCGACACGCCGCCGGCGAGCGTCTCGCCGCAGGCGGCGGGGACCGCGGCGCGGCGGTGTTCGCCGAGCAGGGCTGCGGGTCCTGTCACACGTTCGCGCCCGCCAACGCCAAGGGCGGCATCGGCCCCGACCTGGCGCTCTCGCTCAACGGCAAGTCGCGCGACTACGTGCTCGAGTCGATCGTCGCGCCCGACGAGGTCGTCGCCTACGGCTGGAGCCCGGACACGATGCCCGCACGACTTCGCGCAGCGGATCGCCCCGAAAGACCTCACCCCGCTCGTGGCGTATCTGATGAAGGGAGCGGCTGGGTAGGCTCCGCGACGTGTTCGACCACATCGGAATCCGCGTCTCCGACCAAGCCGCCTCCGAGCGCTTCTACGACACCGTCCTGAGCGTGCTCGGCCTGCCGCGCCTCGACGGCGACGACTACACCGAGTGGGGCGACTTCGCCATCGGGACCGACGGCCCGACGACGCGGAACCTGCACGTCGGCTTCTACGCCCCCACGCACGAGCTCGTCGACGCCTTCCACCGCGCCGGCGTCGAGGCCGGCTACGCCAGCGACGGCGAGCCCGGCCCGCGCCCGCAGTACACGCCGGAGTACTACGGCGCCTTCCTGCTCGACCCCGACGGCAACAGCATCGAGGCCGTCCACCTGGCCGACGAGGACGAGCCGGGCCAGATCGACCACCTCTGGCTGCGCACCACGGACGTCGCGGCCGTCACGGCCTTCTACGCCACGATCGCCCCGGTCGTCGGGCCTCGAGATCCGGACCCACTCCGCCGACCACGTGCAGCTCGAAGGCGACGGCCTCTCGTTCTCGTTCGTGACCGGCGAGCCGACCACCGAGAACGTCCACATCGCCTTCACCGCGCCGGACAACGCCACCGTCGAGCGCCTTCCACGAGGCCGCCCTCGACGCCGGCTACCGCGACCACGGCGGGCCTGGCGAACGGACGAAATACCACCCCGGCTACTACGGGGCGTTCGTGCTCGATCCCGACGGCCACAACATCGAGGCCGTCAACCACAACCGCTGAGCAGCGCGCGGCCGGCGGCGATCTCCTCGTCGTTGACGAGATGGTCCATGCCCGCGAAGACGTCGAGCTTCACGGTCGCGCCGAGCGTGCGTCAGCGCCGCCGCCGTCTCGCGCACCCGCTCGGGCGGGACCCAGCCGTCGGGGTCGCTCGTGCCGAGATACGCCGGCGTCCCCTCGAAGGAGCCCATCCGCGGCGGCACCGTGCCCGGCGGCCCGATGAACCCGCCGGTGTAGAGCAGCAGCCCGCCGTAGCGCCCGGGAAGCGCAGCGCGTACTCCGCCGCCAGGCAGGCGCCCTGCGAGAAGCCGCCGAGCACCACCCGCGAGTGGTCGCCGAGCGACGTCATCAGCGCCTCGACGACGCCGAGCGCCGAGCTGAGCCACGGCTCGTTGTCGACCAGCGGGGCGAGGAACGACTGCGGGTACCAGGTCCCGTCGCGCGCGGCGGGGGCGAGGAACGCGACCTCCGGGTCGCCGATCCGGTCGGCGAGCGAGAGCACGTCCTCGGTGTCGCGCCCGCGACCGTGCAGCAGCACGCACACGGCGCGGGCGTCCTCGACGGACGGCCCGCGCCGGGCGAGCGGCTGACCTTCGTGAATCACGAGGCGGAGCTAATCACGCTCCGGCGCCGCGCGTGTCGGCGGCCAGCGCCGCCAGCACCTCGGCGCTGTAGTGGTCGGACGCCTGCGCGAACGCGACGCGCTGCTGCACGTGCGCGCCGAAGCGGGTCTTCTCGAACGTCGCGCCCATGCCGAGCAGCACGCGCTTGGAGCCGAGCGCCCGCGCCCGCAGCATCGCCTGGCGCAGCGCCTGGCGGTACGCGCCGTGCGTGCGCACGACCGTGTAGTCGAGGCCGACGATCATCGGCGCGTAGTGGCGCGCGCCGACGAAGTGCGCGCCGAAGGCGACGATCGCGCCCGGTCTCCTTCAGCCGCAGCGTCATCAGCTCCCACGACGGATGCGAGAGCATCTCGCGCAGGAACGTGCGCGGCAGCGGGAACGAGTTGAGGTCGCGCCCGCGCGCCTGCACGGCGAGATACAAGCCGTAGAGGTGGTCGAGCTCGTCGTCGCCGACCGCGCGCGCCCGTCGAGCGTCAGGAACTCGATGTCGTAGGCGTCGTCGAACGGCAGCACCGACTTGCGCTGGTGCACGCGCGCCTTCGAGGACAGCCGCTCGAGCCACTGCTCGTCGCCGCCGTCGACCGGCTCGTAGACGAGCGAGTCCGGCAGCGAGGTCTTGACGTAGCCGCGCTCGCGCACGGCCTCGGCCAGCTCGAGGTCGGCGGAGTAGAGGTCGCGCAGGACGATCGTGCCCGCGCCCGCGGCCTTCGCGTGCTCGGACACCGCTCCCATCAGCAGGTCCAGCGCGCCCTTCCAGTCCGCGTTGCGGTCCAGGTAGAGGTGGTCGCCCTCGGTCAGCAGCGAGCCCATCGCGAACGTCATCGACGTCAGGTAGTACGGGTCCTCGGCGCGGCGCTGCTCGACCAGCTCGGAGACCTCGGCGGAGGCCATCATGTCGTCCTTCCACAGCGCCGCGGTGAAGAACGTGGCCAGCACGGCCTTGCCCTCGCGGTTGCGCACGACGTAGTAGTGGAAGTTCCACTCGTCCTCGGGCCGCTCGCCACCGGCGAACGCGCGCTCGAGGAACTGCAGGCCGTCGACGGTGAACGTGCCACGTTCGCCGAGCAGCGCGTCCCACTCGGTCGCGTCGAGCGCGGCCGCGGAGCGGTGGTGCTCGAGCGGCAGCGGCGGCGTGTCGGTGCCGGCGACCTTGGCGTGGCGCCGGCGGGCGGCCTCGCCACCGCGCTCGAGCGCGGCCGGGACGTGGCGCGCGAGCGAGTCGACGAGGTTGCGGACGTCGTCGAGCGTGTGGTGCAGCGTCATCGTCGAGCGCACGCCCGCGTGCTTCATCGGGACGGCCGGGAACATGCCGATGTTCGTGTAGAAGCCGTCGTTCATCACGCTCGTGATCACGTCGTGCGTGACCGCGGGCAGCCCCAGCGGCACGTAGCGGATCGGCGTCACGTCGCGCGACGCGAGCGGGATCATGAACTCGTCGGCGAGGTCGGTGAACAGCTCGATGCGCTCGCGCAGCGCGGCCTGCATGACCGGCAGCTCGTCGGAGAGGTGGATCTTGGCGGAGGCGATCGCGGCGCCCAGCAGCGGCGGCTGGATCGGGCCGGAGAAGATCATCGGACCGCCGGTGCAGCGCGACCTTGCGGTACATCTCGGCGTCCGGGAAGACCATCGCGCCGCCGGCGGCGGCGAACGACTTGTTCAGCGAGCAGGTGACGACTACGCGGGGGTGGCCGGCGAGCGCGTCGAGCGCCGGACCGCGGCCGTGCTTGCCCGCCCAGCCGACGCCGTGCGAGTCGTCGATGTAGAGGTACAGCTGCTCGTAGCGGTCCAGCAGCGCGCGCAGGTCCTCGAACGGGGCGAAGTCGGCGAACATCGAGTAGACGCCGTCGGCCATGTACCAGATGCGGTTGCTGGTCTTGGCGACGCGCTCGATCATCGCCTCGAGGCGTTCCATGTTGTTGTGGCGGATCAGGTCGACCGAGCAGCCCTTGACGCGCAGCTGGTTCGCGGCCATCTGCACGCTGGCGTGGACCTGATGGTCGAGCAGCACCGCGTCGGTGGACTCGACGATCGACGGCAGCGTCGCCATGTGGCCGAGCGACGTCGTCGGCGTGACCAGCACGTGGCCGCCGAACATCTCGTCCAGCAGCGTCTCGAGCTCGAGGTACTGCGGCGAGCCCATATACCCGCGCGAGGACGAGAACTGCGTCCCATAACGGGTCACGGCGTCGATCACGGCCTCGCGCATGCGCGGGTCGAACTCGAGTCCGAGATAGCTGCAGGAACCGAAGTTGACGTGGTCGCGTCCGTTGAGGCGGACGGTGCGCCCGTGTAGGACGTCATCTTCGGGCGTGAGTTGGAGGAGGCCCTTCGCGGCGGCCTCCGTCATCACTTCATCAAGAATGGCCAGGCGCTCTTCAGCAGTCGGCACGTAGTTCCCCCGGGGTCGGTGTTCACGTCCCCTTTCGACATCTCGAGAGAAATGCTTTAACCCGGTGTTCGTGCGCGGACCCCCTCAAGTGACCGCGGTTTTGACCGAAACCCTGGGACAAGGTGCTCCGCCCTCACTCGATCAAGCTGCCGCAGACCCCGTTCGCGCGCTTTCGCCTGCTCTTTCTCGTGCTGGCCCTCGGCGGCGCGCTCTCCGCGGCCGCCATGGCCGCCTCGGCGCGCCCGACGGCCGCTCGAGCGCGCCGCCGGCATCCTCTGCTCGCTCGGCCTCGGCGCCTACTGGGTCTACGGCTACCGGCGCAACCGCTTCTCGCTCCCGCTCGAACTGGCTCGAGGTCGGCGCGGCCTACGTGATCCTGCATGTGACCCCCGGCAACCCGCTGCTGCCGGTCGTCGGCCTGTGCTTCCGCAGCCTCTACGGCGGGCCGGTGCTGCGCGTTCGCGCGCTACGGCGCTGTGGATGGGCGCGCTCTTCGCCGCCCACTCCGGCCAGGGCGCGACGCAGATGAACGGCGACCTCTCACGCGCCATGGGCGTCTCCTGGCGCCGGTGCTCGGCCAGTCGCTGTCGGTCGCGCTGCGCGCCTCGGAGATCATCCAGCGCCGCCTGACGTCGATCGTCCAGAACTCCACCGACGTCGTGACGATCGTCGGCGAGGACCTGCGCGTCCGCTGGCAGGCCGCCTCGATCCGGGGCGTCCTCTCACTGGAGCCCGACGCGATCGTCGGCACGCACGTCCACAACCTGATCCACCCGGACGACCGCCCCGCGCTCGACGGCTACTTCGCCGAGGCCGCCGGCCACCCCGACCACGCCCGCAACCTGACGCTGCGACTCGTCCACGGCGAGGGCGGCTACCGCCACTTCGACGTCGTCGCCGCCAACCGCCTGCACGACCCCAGCGTCGACGGCTACGTGCTCAACATGCGTGACGCGACCGACCGCCGCGAGCTCGAGTCCGAGCTGCGCTCGCTCGCCGCCCAGCGCGAGCACGACGCGATGCACGACCCGCTGACCGGCCTCGCCAACCGGCGCCGCCTGTTCGCCCGGCTCGAGGACGCGACCACCGCCGCCCGCGCCGCGAAGACCAAGCTCTCGCTGCTGCTGATCGACCTCGACCACTTCAAGGAGCTCAACGACACGCTCGGCCACCAGGCCGGCGACCGGCTCCTGCGCGAGATCGGCCCGCGCCTGCAGGCCGCCGTCCCCGGCGCCGAGCTCGTGGCCCGCGTCGGCGGCGACGAGTTCGCCGTGCTGCTCCCGACCGGCACCACCGTCGAGCAGGCGGAGGAGATCGCGACCAGCGCTCCAGCGCCTCGATCGAGGAGCCGTTCCGCTTCCAGGGCCTGACGCTGCTCATCCGCGCCAGCGTCGGCATCGCGATGTTCCCCGAGCACGGCCGCGACGTCGAGACGCTGATGCAGCGCGCCGACATCGCCATGTACTCGGCCAAGGCGCGCGGCGTCGGCTACGAGGTCTACAGCGCTGTCGCGCGACGGCGCATTCCCGCGCCCGCCTCGCCCTGATCGGCGAGCTGCCGCGACGCGATCGAGTCGCGGCCAGATCGTCGTCCACTACCAGCCGAAGTTCGACCTCGAGAGCACGGTCGCCGGTGCCGAGGCGCTCGTGCGCTGGGAGCACCCGGTTCGGCCTGCTCGGCCCGGGCGAGTTCCTGCCGCTCGCCGAGCAGACCGGCCTGATGCGCCCGCTGACCCTGCGTGTCCTCGACGACGCGCCTCGGCCAGTGCGCGCGCTGGCGCGACGAAGGCCGCGAGCTGCCCGTGGCGGTCAACCTCGGCGCCCAACCTGCTCGACCCCGGCCTGCCCGGCGACGTCCACCGAGCTGCTCGCGAACTGGGACATCGCCCGTCGATGCTGCAGCTGGAGATCACCGAGACGATCGTCGCGCGCCGACCGGGTCGCGCGTGACCGAGATCATGAGCGCTCGGCGACCTCGGCATCGCGCTCTCGCTCGACGACTTCGGCACCGGCTCCTCCTCGCTGGCCTATCTGCGCGAGCTGCCGGTCCAGGAGTCAAGATCGACAAGTCCTTCATCCTCGGCATGGACGAGGACGCGAGGCGGCGATGATCGTCCGCACGATCGTCGACCTCGCCCACAACCTCGGCCTGCGCGCCGTCGGCGAGGGCATCGAGACCGAGGAGGCGTACCGCCTGCTCGCGGCCAGCGGCTGCGACTACGGCCAGGGCTTTCTGATGGGCCGCCCGATGCCCGCCGCCGAGCTCACCGCGCTCGCGAGCGCGCCGCGCCGCCGCGCGCGTGCCTAAGCGCCGGGCTTCGTCACCATCAGGAAGACGGCGACGATGATCAGGAAGCCGGCGAGCGGTGCCGATCCCGCCTTCGCGCTGCGCCTGGCGCTGGTAGTCCTCCGACAGCGTCGTCGCGCCGGCGGCCAGCTCCTTCTCGGCCATCGCCGCGAGCTTCTTGTCGGCGACGAAATAGCCGCCCTGCAGGCCGCCGAGGATGACGCGATCAGGAACGTGACGCCGATCCACGGGCTCGACTGATCCGGTCCGCGTCCACGCCCTGGTAGACGCCGGTGACGATCAGCACCAGCAGCGCCGGGCGAGGCGAGCTTGCGGGTGACGTTCAGGCTCAGGTGGTGGACGAACGGCAGGTAGCGCGCGTCGAGCTTGAGCGCGAGCGGGAAGCCGACGCGAGCGCGAACGTCGCGCCGAGGCCGACGACGGCGGCGCTGATGTGCAGCCAGAGCGAGATGGGTACAGGTTGAAGACCGCGAGCATGGCGCCGGACACTCATTGGCCGAGCAGACGGCGTCGTCGCGGGGAGCTCGGCGGGCGGCCGATGATCCGCTCGGCGCCGGCGTCGCGCAGCTCCTGCGCGGTGTGCCGATGCCCCAGGTGACACCGATCGACGGCAGCCCGTGCGCGTGCGCCGCGACGATGTCGAACGAGCGGTCGCCGACCATCACCGCGCGCGTCGGGCCGGCTGCCTGTCAGGCGCGCGGCCGAGCGTCTCGGTCTTGTCCTCGGCGCGCGCGCTGAGGTCGGGACCGGCCACGACCGCGAAGTGCTGGCGCGAGGCCCATCGCCTCGAGCAGCGGGTCGGCGAACGCGTGCGGCTTGGAGGTGGCGACCGCGAGCCGGTGGCCGTCGAGCGCCTCGAGCGCCTCGCGATGCCGGGCGCGACGGTCGTCTCGGTCAGCGAGGCGGTCGCGTAGCGCTCGCGATAACGCCGTCGATGCAGGCGGCCACGATCGGCGCGTCGTGCGGGACGCCGAGCAGCTCACCGAACGCCGTACGCGAACGGCGGGCCGATGTAGGGCAGCAGCTCCGCGTCGGCCGCGCCGCGCAGGCCGAGCTTCGTCGAACGCGTAGTTCACGCACGAGAGGAACACCGCGCGCGAGTCGACGAGCACACCGTCGAAGTCGAAGATCACCGTCGTCGTCACCCCAGATCCTCTTCGGGTCCTCACAGCGTCTCTCGGCGGGTGACCCGAGGATGACTGCATGCCCTCCCCCGACCGCGTCGCCCTGCCCACGAACGCCTCGCGGCTCGTGCGCGTCGCATCCGACTGATCCGCGACGGAGCGTCGCCAGCACGCTCGCCGCCTTCGTCCTCGCCTGGGGAGTCGTCGGCTTCGACGGCGCGATGGGCGAGCCGAGCTCCAACGCGACCGCCCAGGTCGACTCGTCGTCGACCTCGACGCGACGTCGTCGCGCTCCACGATGGCTCGACCTGGTCCGGTGACTCCGCGACGTCCACCGACCCGGCCACGCTCGTCATCGCCGGGTGACTCCACCGCCACCATGACCACGAGCCAGTCCTAGCGCCATGACCGAGCACGCCTTCTGGATCACCAGCCGCGCCGCGGGCATCGTGGCACTGCTCGCCGCGAGCCTCGCCGTCGCGTCGGGCTGATGCTAAGCACCCAGATGCGCACGCGGCTCGGCGACATGCGCGTCATCCATCGCTGTCGCTGGCGACGATGGTCGCGCTCGTCGTCCACGAGTTCTCGCTGTTCGGCGACTCCTTGCCCCTGAGCCCGAGCCTCGCCGACGTCACGATCCCGTTCGTCAGCTCCTACCAGCGGTTGTGGATGGGCGTCGGCCTGATCGCCGGCTGGATGTTCGTGATCCTCGGCCTCTGATTCGTGGCCGCATCGGTCCGGCGCGCTGGCGCAGGCTGCATCGCTCCACGGCGCTGGCCTGGGTGCTCGGCGTCGGCCACGCGCTGATGATCAGCGCCTGGGCGAGCGCACCGTTCCTGGTTGACCAGCGCTGGTCGTGACCCGCGGGTGCGCTGCTTGTGCGGCGGTTGATGCCGCCGGCCTGGGTGCCGGCATGAGCCACCAGACCTTCCAGTGCTTCGGCTCGCGCTGCGGCGTCTGGGCGGATGACCGTGACGCCGTGATCGACGCGCGCCGCTGCCTCGAGAACTGGCACCTGCGCTTCAGCCGCTTTCGCCCGGCCGCCGAGCTCTGGCCAGCTCGACGCCGAGGACCCGCGCGAGGTCGTGTCCGTGAGCACGACGATCGACGCCTGCTCCGCGCGGTGCTCGAGGCCGCGGAGGCGACCGGAGGCCTCGTCAAGGCCACGCTGCTCGGCGAGATCGAGGCCGCGGGCTACGCGACCGACCTGCCGGCGTCGCTGCCGCTCGAGCTGGTACTGGTTTCGCCCCGCGACGCCGGCAGCCGAACCCGAACGCCCGCTGGCGCGACGTCTCCGTGGACCAGCTGGGAGGTCGCCCCGCCCGGGCTGGGCTTCGACAGCGGCAGCATGGCCAAGGGCCTGTTCGCCGACCTGCTGGCCGCGGCTCGCGGGGCGCGCCAGCTTGGCGCTGAGCTGGGCAAGGATCTGCATCGCCCAGGGGCGCGGCGCGCTTCGGTGCGCGAATCCATCAGCGACCAGCGCTGCCGCCGCGACTGGAACTTCCTGAAGATGGCCGTGTGCACGCCGAGCAGATCGGCCAGCGCATCGTCAGCCGACCGGCAAGTAGCGGCTGTACCTGGGTCGACTACCGCGACCGAGGACGCCCGCGTACGAGCGCGGCGGTGATGTGCAGGCGGCACTGCTCCGAGCGCGGATCGAGGCCGAGTGGCGCGCCAAAGCGGCCGTGCTCAGCGGTACGCACGAATTGGCTCGCGCCCCACGGTGGCGTGGTCGTCCTCGACAGTGGCGTCGCTTCGTCGTCTCAGCCGATTCCCAGCGTCGTCCAAGCCGGCTCTCGCCGATCGCGCCGATGCTGGTCTCACACCCCGACTCGCTTTCAGGAGCACACGATGAACAAGCACCGTTTCAGGCGGATCGCCGTCTTTGCCAGTACCACCGCCGCCCTCGCAGGCGGAGTGGTCGCGGGCTGCGGGTCCGACGCCGCCACCAACAGCAACGGCAGTGGCGCCGCGCAGGGTCAGCAGCCCGGTGCGCCAACTGACATGGCCGCGGACACCTCGCGAAGGAACTCGGCCTCAGTGAGGCGAAGGTTGCAGCAGCACTCAAGGACATGATGCCGCAAGGCGGCCCGCCCAACGGCGGGCAGGCGCACCAACGGGGCGACGCCGCCCGACGCCTCGGCCACGCCCGGGGCCACCACGACCTCCTAGATGTAGGCCCAAGTCGCGCCGGCGGAGAGCCGCCGGCGCGGCGAGCGGTTCGGTGCAAGGCCGTGGCAAGGGGAGTGGGCGAGCATCCCGAACGTGCTCCCGCTGCCTCCGACGTCTGGCCGGCGCCGCCGTGGCCGTGCTGAGCCTGGTCGCCGCCGCGCCCGCCTCCGCCGACTGGATCGCGTGCGTCCAAGGCAACGAACATCTGGCTCGCGACGCCCGACGGCGCGCAAGGGCATGGTCCCGCATCTCTACGTCTACGAGGCCAACGACGGCACGATGGCCGCGCTCGTCGGCGGCGAGAAGCCCAGAAGCTCTCGCGTTCCGCCACATGCTCTGGCAGAGTCCCACCTACATCAGCGACGGCTCGCCCGTCGGCGGCCGGTGACCCAGTTCCATGGCCCGTTCGACCCGGAGATCTCGCCCGACGGCTCGAAGATCGCCTTCGAGTACTTCAACGACGCCTACGACGCCGCCGGCTGCGACGAGCTGACGGTTCCGCCGTGCTACGCCTACACGCAGAGCAGGGCATCGGCGTTGCGGCTCGACCGGCTTCACCGGTGTCGACGCGTACGCCGGCTGCTCGCCGGGCTGGATCGCCCCGCACTGGATGTCCAACGACCTCCTGCTGCCGCTCCTCACCCGGCGCGAACCTCAATGACGACGCGGTATCGCCGTCGGCTGCAGACCAACGACCACTGGTTCTCGACCCGAACAGGGGCTCGGGGGTCCTGGAGGACGTCGAGCTCTCGCGCGACCTGCAGACGGTGGTCGGAATCGCCGGCTTCTACAACGAGAAGCTGCGCGTCTCTTGCACCACGATGTCGCCCTTCGGCGCGCCGACTGGGACCACACGCCGTTCACGAACCATCAGAACGTCCCGGTGGCCAATGGATGTGGCTGGCCAGCAGCTCGAGCACGACGCTCGCCCCGAGCGGCAAGGCGATGGCCTACGGAACCGCCGCCGGCGTGTCCGTGGCGGCGATCCGACGAGTTAACCCAGCAGCCAGGTGCGCTGATCTTCCCCGGCGCCAAGCATCCGGACTGGGGCCCGGCCGACGTCCCGCCGGCGTCCGCCTTCCAGGCGAGCCAGGCGCATCGCCTGCGACCACGACACCCGGTCCGGCGGCCAGAAGCTCAAGCTGGCGGTCACCGCCGCACCCGCCGCAGGTCACCGTCACCGTTCCCGGCACCGGGAAGGTCACCGTGACCGCCGAGCGCAAGCAGCGCACCGTCGCGAAGCCGCCAAGACGGCCAAGGCCGCGGGGACGCTGACGTTCAGGCTCAAGGTGCGCGGCAAGGTCACCGTCACCGCCGCCCAGTCCAACTCCGGCGCAAAGCGGACGCTCACGTTGCGGGGGTAGAACTACCGCATGACATTGGACGGCACAGTCGCGCTCGTCACGGGCGCGAGCAGCAGGAATGGCGAGGCGACGGCGCGGGCGCTGGCGGCGCAGGGCGCGAAGGTCGCCCTCCCGCGCCGCCGCGAGGACCGCCTCGACGCGCTCGCAGCCGAGATCGGCGGGCTGGCCGATCGAGGCCGACGTCACCGACCGCGAGCAGGCGATCACGGCAGTAGAGGCGCGCAGCCTTTCCCCGAACTCGGCCGGCTGGACGCGGTGATCAACAACGCGGGCGTGATGCTGCTCGGGCCGATCGTCGACGCCGGTGCCGAGGATGGAGACGGTGGAGTCGCGCTCCAACCTCAACGGGCTGCTCTACGTCGCGCGGGCGCTGCCGCACCTTCTGGACGCCAGGCGCAGCAGGTGCCGCGGGCAGCCGCCGACCTGGTGAACGTCAGCTCGGTCGCGGGCCAGCCGGGTCGGCGCGGGCGGCGGCGTCTGCCGCTGGACCAAGCACGGCGTCGGCGCCTTCAGCGAGTCGCTGCGCCAGGAGGTCGCCCGCGCACTACGTGCGCTCCTCGCTGGTCGCCAGGCACCACCGAATAGGAACTTTGGCGCCGCCATCTACACCGAGGAGATCCGCGAGCAGCTGCACGGCCAGGTGCGTCGACCGAACCGCTGCGCGCGGAGGACATCGGGACACGATCGTCTTCATAGTGACGCGGCCCCGGCACATGGCGATCAACAAGGTATCGATCACCCGACCCAGCAGGAGCGTTCGTCGGCTCGCGGGATGCCGTCGGTGGCCAGGGTACGGTTCGCGTAGCGGGCGCTCGCCGGTCACGTCCTCGCCCATCCAGCGAGCATGGAAGGCGTCCGGCGGAGGCCTCGTCGGAGAACTCGACCTCGGCGGTCAACAGGCCTGCGAGCGGGCCTTCGTAGTCGTCGACCTCGGCCGTCAGCCCGTCGCCAAGCGGTACGAGGTAGCGGGTCTTGACCACCTGACGTCCAGCGACCAGAGCCACAGACGCTCGAAGAGCTCCGCGTCGAGGACGAACTCCTCCTCGCCGCGCGGACCGATCCCGGACTTGACGGTCATCAGCGTCTTGGCGTCCTTGCGGCGGACGCGGACCTCGGCGCCGGCAGGGTCGATCGCGGGGGACCTGCTGCTCGAGGCGCTGCGCGGGGTGGTCTTCGAGGCCGGCAGGG
>CAVPQQ010000005.1:0-30605 GCA_963707595.1 uncultured Solirubrobacteraceae bacterium | reverse complement strand
CACGAAGTGGTTGCCGGTGGCGATCACCGCGACCGTGACGAGCGGACCCCAGAGGAGCACGAGGGCTTTCGCCCACCGAGCCTGCAACGCCGCCGCCAACGCGAGGCTGACCGCGAAGGCGAATCCGACGTGCAGGCTCGGTACTGCGGCGAAGGCGTTGTAGAAAATCGTCGAGTGGCCGGAGAGCGGCACGATCTGGGCGCTCACGGTGTCCCGGATCCCGAGGCCCGACAACCGCGGCGGGGCGACCGGCCAGAGGCCGTGGATCGGGACCGCGATCATCCAGGTCGCGATCACGGTCGTGCGCAGTCGGCGGTAGATCGGCCGCGCGCGCCGGTAGAGCAAGATCAACGCGCCCGGCAGCACGACGAGTTGTGCGGCGAGGTAGACGTTGCTCAGCAGCCAGCTGATCGTCGGGCGCGGACAGCGCGTCCTGCACCGAGGCCTCGATCGCCACGTGCGTCGAGCGCTCGAGCCCGACGATCCACTGCGCATGCTCGATCGCCGTGCTGCGGATCGCCCGGCGAAGACCCAGCGCGCGCCGATGTACAGCAGGTATGCGCCCACGAAGAACAGCAGCTCGGGGTGCGGGCGCAGGCGGGCGAGGCTGCGGGCGGCGGACGGCGGTGGTGAGGGAGTGAGCGGAGACCATGAGGAAATCAAGCGATTGATTGAGGATTGCAGGCGCTGGCTATTTCTTCAAGCGTTTGCTTGAATAAGCGCCGAGAGATGCCCGAGCTGACCCCGACCGACCGGCGTCGCGACGCCGGCGCGCGCACCAAGCAGCGCCTGATCGACGCGACCCTCGAGCTGCTCGCCGAGCGCGGCGAGGACGCCGTGACGCTGCGCGAGATCACCGGCGCGGCGCAGACCAACGTCGCATCGGTCAGCTACCACTTCGGCTCGCTCGGCGCGCTCTGCTGCGAGACCACCAAGCACGCGATCACGCAACTGCTGGACGAGCAGATGTCGCGCCTGCAGGCGCTCGGCGAGGACGCGACGGTCGAGCAGATCGCCCGCGCGGTCGCGCAGCCGATCATCGGCGTGCTGAGCGACCCGGAGCGCCCGGAGCGAGCGCTGCTGCGGATCTTCGATCGCGCCCTCGGCGGCCCGCCCGGCGAGCTCCAGGACTGGATCCACGCCGAGCTCGGGCGCGTCGACGACGAGCTGATCGCCCACCTGACCACGGCGCTGCCGGGTGTGCCCGAGCAGGAGCTCCGCTTCCGCTGGGAGTGCGCGTCCGGTGTCCTGCGCGTGCTCGTGAAGGGCAGCTCGCGGGTGGACCACGACGGGCGCTGCGCCGCGGACCTCGAGCGGATGCTCGTCCCGGTGATCGCGGGCGCGCTCGCCGCGGGCGGCCCGGTCTCGTAGGTAGAGGGCGGGAGCTCTCCGCTCCCGCGTGCGATCACTTCGACCGGCAGCACGACCCGCCGCGACGGACCCGCGTAGCCGTCGAGGCGCGAGAACAGCAGCTCGGCGGCGGCACGCCCGAGCCCGAGCGCGTCCTGGGCGGCGACCGTGACGGCCGGCTCGATCGAGCCCGCGAGCACGATGTCGTCGAACGCGACCAGGGCGATCTCGTGCTGGCGTCCGAGCCGGTGCAGCGCGCGCAGGACCTCGACCGTGATCAGGTTCTGGCTGGTGAACAGCGCGGTCGGCCCGTCCGCGGCCTCGCAGCAGCGAAACCGCCGTCGAATACGCGGCGCCGGGCTCGATCGGATGGTGGACGAGTCTCCTCGGCGATCCCCGCCCGGCGCAGCGCGTCGCGGTACCCGGCGAGCCGCTCGACGGAGGTGTAGAAGCACCGGCGGGTAGCCGATGAACGCGATCCGGCGGTGGCCGTGCGCGATCAGGTGCGCGACCGCGCGCCTCGGCTCCGGCACGGTTGTCGCTGAGCACGCAGTCGGCGTCGATCGACTGCGGCGGGCGATCGACGAACACCACGGCGACGCCGGTCGCCACGTCGCGCGACAGGATAGCTGTGGTCGCTCGCGGTGGGGACCACGATCAGGCCGTCGACGCGGCGCGCGAGCACCGACTCGATCAGCTCGCGCTCGCGCGTCGGGGTCCTCGTCGGAGCTGCCGGCGAAGGTCACGACCGAGCGCGTCCGGGCCACCTCCTCGACGCCGCGATGGATGGCGGAGAAGAACGGGTTCGAGACGTCCTCGAAGATCAGGCCGAGCGAGGCGGACATGCGGCTCGCCCGTCGCAGCGTCCCGGCGGTGTGGTTGTGCCGGTACCCGAGCAACTCGACCGCCCGCTGCACCTTCACAGCGAGCTCCGGCGCGACCGGCGGGCTGCCGTTGACGACACGCGAGACCGTGCTGAGGCTGACGCCGGCGAGGCCGGCGACGTCCTTCATCGTCGCGCGCCGGCCCTTCGGGAGGCCGCCATCGAACTCGTCAGGCATTTGCCGGGCGGCGCTCACAAGTGCGACCGTAGCGGACCCGGAGCTCCGGATTACGTCGCTGGGATCTCGCCTGAGCCGCGCGTGATCAGCTGTGTCGGGACGACGAACAGTCGCGGCTCGGCCGTCAGGCCCGCCAGCCGTTCGAACAGCATCTCGCCGGCGTGGCGACCGAGCACGTACGGGTCCTGGGCGACGACGGTGACGCCCGGCTCGACGAGGTCCCCGAGGACCACGTCGTCGAAGCCGACGAGCGCGACGTCGCGCTGGCGGCCGAGCTTGCGCAGTGCCCGGATCGCCCCGATCGTGATCAGGTTCTGGCCGGTGAAGAGCGCGGTCGGCGGGTCCGTCGAGCAGCAGGAGCTCGCGGGTCGCCTGCTCGGCGGCGTCGCTCTCGGCGAGCTCGGTCCGCTCGAGCTCCGCGCGAGCGCGGGATCCGAGCGCCGTCGAGCGCTTCGTGGTAGCCCTGCCGCCGCTCGACCGCGGTGGCGACCGACAGGCGGTCGCCGAGGAAGGCGATGCGCCGGTGGCCCGCCGCGATCAGGTGCGCGACCGCCTCGCGCGCTCCGCCGACGTTGTCGCTGACGACCGCGTCACCGGGAAGGAAGCGCGGCGGGCGGTCGACGAACACGAGCGCGATGCCGGCCTGGTGGTCGCGCCGCAGGTAGCTCTGATCGCTCGCGCACGGCACGATCACGAGGCCGTCGACGCCGCGGGCGCCGAACGCCTCGGCAAGCTCGCGTTCCCGCGCCGGATCCTCGTCCGAGGAGCCGACGAACGTGAGCACGCCGTGCTGTCGGGCGACGTCCTCGACGCCGCGATGCACGGCTGAGAAGAACGGGTTCGAGACGTCCTCGATGATCAGCCCGATGCTGGACGACTGCCGGTCGGCGCGGCGCAGCGTGCTCGCGGTCAGATCGCGCCGGTAGCCGAGCAGCTCGACGGCCTTGTGCACGCGCTCCGCGAGGTCGGGGCGGACCTCCTCGCTGCCGCTGATCACGCGGGACACCGTCGCCAGGCTCACGTCGGCGACTCGCGCGACTTCCTTCATGGTCGGACGCCGCGGTGTTCCAGGAAACGTTTCCACGATCAGCACCATATCGCGCTGTCAAGAGCAGCGAGTGCCAGAATTCGTTTTCTCAATCGCTTGACAAACCTGGCATGGCTGCGCTAGAAATCCGTCCTGAAAACGTTGTCTCGGGGCGCCAGGCCCTGGGCAGGGGAGATGGAGGAGCTATGAAGCGAATCGCATCCGGTCGCGTCGTCATGACCGTGGGAACGGCGCTTGCACTTGCCACGGGCATCGCCGCTTGTGGCGGCGACGACGCGAGCAGCGGATCGGCCAATTCGGGCGGCGGTGGCGGAGACGCCGTCAAGCTCGGCCTGATCACCAAGACCGAGACGAACCCGTTCTTCGTGAAGATGAAGGAGGGCGCCGACGCCGCAGCCAAGAAGAACGGCGCCGAGCTGCAGTCGTTCGCCGGCAAGAAGGACGGCGACAACGAGTCGCAGGTGGCGGCCGTCGAGAGCCTGATCTCGGCCGGCGCGAAGGGCCTGATGATCACGCCGAGCGATTCCAAGGCGATCGTGCCCTCGCTCGATAAGGCACGTCAGGCCGGGCTGCTCGTGATCGCGCTCGACACGCAGACCGAGCCCGCCGACGCGGCCGACATCACCTACGCCACCGACAACTACGCGGCGGGCCTGGCGATCGGCAAGTGGGCGAAGGGCAAGTTCGACAAGGACGGCAAGCAGGCGAAGATCGCGATGCTCGACCTCAACCCGGACGGGGTGTCGGTCGACGTCCAGCGCGACCAGGGCTTCCTCGAGGGCTTCGGCGTCGACGTCGGCGACAAGACCAAGATCGGCGACGAGAAGGACCCGCGGATCGTCGGCCACGACGTGACCGACGGCGCCGAGGAGGGCGGGCGCACGGCGATGGAGAACCTGCTCCAGAAGAGCCCGGACATCAACCTCGTCTACACGATCAACGAGCCCGCCGCGGCCGGCGCGTACGAGGCGCTGAAGGCCGCCGGCAAGGACAAGGACGTGACGATCGTCTCGGTCGACGGTGGCTGCCCCGGCGTGCAGAACGTCAAGAAGGGCGTCATCGGCGCGACCTCGCAGCAGTACCCGCTGAAGATGGCGCAGATGGGTGTCGACGCGATCACGGCGTTCGCCAAGGACGGGACCAAGCCCAAGCCCACGTCAGGCAAGGACTTCGTGGACACCGGCGTCACGCTGATCACCGACGCGCCGGTCGACGGCGTCGAGTCCAAGGACACGGCGTTCGGCCTCGAGAACTGCTGGGGCTAGAGCGTCATGTCCAATCCCTTCCGCAAGGTCGCGCCGGCCGGCGCCTCAGGCGGCGGCGGGACGGCGGGCTCCGTCGGACCCGCCCGGCGCGAGACGCTCGGCACCCGCGTCCACGACATCCTGCACTCCAACGCGACGTTCGGGCCGCTGTTCGTCCTGCTGCTCGCGATCGTCGTACTTCAGCATCACGGCCGACCGCTTCCTGGCGCCGGCCAACCTATCGCTGATCGTGCAGCAGGTGATGGTGGTCGGCACGCTGGGCATCGCCCAGACGCTCGTCATCCTGACCGCCGGCATCGACCTCTCGGTCGGCGCGATCATGGTGCTGTCCTCGATCGTGATGGCCAAGCTGTCGGCCGACTCTGGCGTGCCGGGCCTGCTCGCACTGCTGATCGGCTTCGGCGTCGGCACCGCCTGCGGCCTGCTCAACGGCAGTCTGGTGACGCGGCTGCGCTTGCCGCCGTTCATCGTCACGCTGGGCACGCTGAACATCTTCTTCGCGCTCAACCTGTACATCTCCCAGAGCGAGACGATCCGCGGCACCGACATGTCCAGCCTGCTGCTGTGGACGGGCAAGACGATCAATCTCGGCGACACCCAGATCACCTACGGGACGATCATGATGCTCGTGATGTTCGCGGCGTTCGCGTGGGTGCTCAAGAACACCGCGTGGGGCCGACATGTGTACGCGGTCGGCGATGACGCGGAGGCCGCGCGCCTGGCCGGCGTGCGCAAGGACCGCGTGCTGCTGAGCGTCTACGTCGTGGCCGGCCTGATCTGCGCCGTCGCGGGGTGGATGCTGATCGGGCGCATCGCGTCGGCCAGTCCGCAGGCGGGTAGCTCGGCGAACCTCGACTCGATCACCGCGGTCGTGATCGGCGGCACCAGCCTGTTCGGCGGCCGCGGCCGGGTCGTCGGGACATTGTTCGGCGCGCTGATCGTCGGCGTGCTGCGCAACGGGCTTGACGCTGGCCGGCGTCGACGTGCTGTGGCAGGACTTCGCCGTCGGCGTCCTGATCATCGCCGCCGTCGCGATCGACCAGTGGATCCGGAAGGTGAAGGCATGACCGCCACCGCGACGCAGACGCCGATCCTCGAGGCCCGCGGCCTGGTCAAGCGCTACGGCCACGTGACCGCGCTCGGCGGCTCAGACTTCGACCTGCTGCCCGGGCGAGATCCTCGCCGTGATCGGCGACAACGGCGCCGGCAAGTCCTCGCTGATCAAGTGCCTGTCGGGAGCCGTCGTGCCCGACGAGGGCGAGATCCTGCTCGACGGCCAGCCGATCCAGATGAAGACGCCGATCGACGCCCGCGCGCTCGGGATCGAGACCGTCTACCAGACCCTGGCGGTGTCGCCGGCGCTGGACATCGCCGACAACCTGTTCCTGGGTCGGGAGCCGCGCGTGCCCGGGATCCTGGGCACGGTCTTCCGCAAGCTCGACCGCACGAAGATGCGCGCCGAGGCCAAGCAGCAGATGACCGACCTCGGGATCATGACGATCCAGGACATCACCCAGCAGGTCGAGTCGCTGTCCGGTGGCCAGCGCCAGGGCGTCGCCGTGGCTCGCGCTGCCGCGTTCGGCAGCAAGGTGATCATCCTCGACGAGCCGACCGCGGCGCTGGGCGTCAAGGAGTCCGCGCACGTGCTCGAGCTGATCCTCAAGGTGCGCGACTCGGGCATCCCGGTGATCCTGATCAGCCACAACATGCCGCACGTGTTCGAGGTCGCCGACCGGATCCACATCCACCGGCTCGGCCGGCGGATCGCGGTCGTCACGCCGAAGACGCACACGATGAACGAGGTCGTGGCGATCATGACCGGCGCCACCGAGCCCGGTGCCGTCGGCTACGACAAGATCGTCGAGGACAGCGGGCGCGAGACCCCGGAGCACCTGGCGAAGACGTTCAAGACCGACTGAGCGTGCAACGGCGGGCACCTCCGGGTGCCCGCCGGTTCACCGCCGCACGGGGATCGTCCCGTGCACCGGCTCGTAGCGCTCGAACGCGGACTCGAGCACGCCCTCGCCGCCGGTCAGCGCCGGCAGCTCGCGCTGCAGCCGCTGGACGTTGGCCGCGGGGATCGTCCCCGCGAGCGCGCACGAGACCCCGTTCAGCACCGGCGCCTCGGGCACCGCGCCGAGCCGCGCGAGCGCGGGCAGCACGGGTCCGAGCGCGTCCGCCGGAAGCGTGAGCTCGAAGCGGTGCAGCGGCTGCGAGACGACCGTTCCGGCCTGCTCGAGCGCGGCCATCAGGACCAGCCGCGTCAACCCCCGGAAGTCGCCGGCGGTGCTCGACATGGTCTTGTCGAAGCCGCCGTGCGCGCTGCTCTGCCGCGCCCAGTAGCCGGAGTGCGTCATGGTCACCGCGCAGTCGCGCACCTCCCAGCCGTACAGGCCGCGGCGCAGCGTCTCGTGCACGGTCTCCTCGACCGCCTTGAAGAACGCGAGCGGCATCGAGCCGAGCTCCACCTCCAGCCCGAACGACACGCCGTCGCCCGGGCCGACCCGCAGCCCGACAGTCGCCAGGAACGGGTTGTCGCCCTCGCCGATCGAGCTCGACCGCCGACCCGACTCCGGCCGGATGCTCGATGCAGATCGTCGTGGTCCCGCGGAAGCCGACCTCGATGCCGAAGTCAGCGGCGAGCGTCGCGCCGATGACCTCCTTCTGCACCTCGCCGTAGAGCGACACCGACGTCTCCTCGCCTTCGCGCAGGTTGATCAGCGGGTCCTGCTCGTCGAGCTGGGTGAGCGCGAGATGCAGCGCGCCCCGGTCCGCCTCGCGGCAGGGGAAGACGACCGTCTCGAGCGTGGGCGGGGCGAACACGCTGCTCGCCGCGGCCGGGCCGGTGCCGACCGCGTCGCCGATCCGCGCCCCCGCGAGGCCCCAGAGCCGGGCGATCTGGCCCGCGGCGACGGCGTCGCTGCGGACGGCCGAGCCGTCCGCGAAGACGCTGATCGCCGTGACCTTGTCGCCCCGGAGCCGGTCACGCACACGCACCGTCCCGGAGCGCAGCCGCACGTACGCGATCTTCTCCCCGGCCGGCCCGCGCTCGACCTTGAAGACGCTGCCCGAGACGGCGGGCGCACGCGTCGCCCTCGGCCGCGGGCAGCAACGAGCGCACACCCGTGATCAACTCGTCGACACCCGAGCCCGTGATCGCCGAGCCCGCGAACACCGGATGCACGACGGCCTGTGCCGTTTGGGCGGCGAGCTCCTGCCGCACGCGGTTGCCGCCGATCGCCCCCTCGAGGTAGTCCGCGAGGAACAGGTCGTCGTGGTCGGCGAGCACCTCCGCGGCACGCGAGGCGACGACCGGCATCGCCACGATCGCCGGCGTCAGCTTCGCGGCGATCTCGTCCTGCACGCGCGCGCGATCCGCGCCCCGGCGGTCGAGCTTGTTGACGAAGATCAGCGTCGGGATCCGCAGTCGCTTGAGCGTGCGCATCAGCACGCGCGTCTGCGGCTGCACGCCCTCGACGCCGGAGACCACCAACACCGCCCCGTCGAGCACGCTCAGCACGCGTTCGACCTCGGCGATGAAGTCCGGGTGCCCGGGCGTGTCGATCAGGTTGATCGTGACGCCGCCGCTGACGAACGAGACGACCGCGGACTTGATCGTGATGCCGCGGGAACGCTCGAGCACGAGCGAGTCGGTCTGCGTGGTCCCGTGGTCGACGCGGCCGGGCTCGTCGATCACGCCGGCCGCGTAGAGCAGCCGTTCGGTGAGGCTCGTCTTACCGGCGTCGACGTGGGCCAGGATGCCGAGATTCAAAGTGCGCACAGCGGTTCATGTCCTTGATCAAGCGGGTGTTCTGGGACATGAGCGCTGTGCGCATCTGCTGCTCCTTGCTGCGGTCGATTGCCTGCCGAAGGCTAGGTCGCGGATCCGGCCTCGGCGAACGCCGCGCGCCCGCCGGGTTCGAACCCGCTCGTCACGTGCGAGGCGGCCCGTAGAGCTGGACCGACGTCGACCCGTTGGCTCGCCGCCCGCACTGGCCGCGTGCTGGGTCCAGCTTCACGCCCGCCGGCACCGCCCGGGCGATGACGCAGATCGGGCGGCCGCGCGTGGCCACCGGAAGCGTCAGCTCCTGCTTGAGCTCGCCCGCGGCGTTCGGTGTCCAGGAGGCGCCGTAGACGCGCGCCCAGCGGCGGTTCGGCAGGAGCCGACGGACAGACAGCACGACGCGGTCGTCGGCCGTCAGGCCGGTCATCGCCGTCGTCACGGACAGCACCGGCGGCGAGGTCGCCGGCAGCTTCCAGCGGGCGTCGAGCTCGGGTCGCGGCGGGCTGGGCGCGACCATCAGCGTCACGCAGCCGAACTTGCCGTCGGTCTTGTCACAGCGGGGCTCGCGGAGATCCTTGATCTTGCCGTCGTCGTGCTGGATCAACTGCGCCTCGACGTCGACGCGCTCGTAGTACCCGGCGGCGAGCGGCGTGTCGATCGCGATCTCCACCTTGCCGTCGGTCTGCGCGCCGGTCCGCGACGTGTATCCGAGCTGGCGCCAGCAGGTCGGCGCCTTCTGCGCGGCGTTGGCGAACTCGGCGTCGGGCTCGTCGTCGGCGCATGCGACGAACGCCTCGTCGCCGCGGCGGGGACCGACGTGGCCCTCCGCCAGCACCAGCCGCGTGCTGATGCCGACCACGCGCACGAGCACGTGCTCGTCGGCCCGCAGGCCTTCGGCCAGCACGGTGCCCTTGACGCGCAGGCCCTCCGGCCCGCGCTCGAGGTGGACCGAGATCCTCGGCCGATCCTTCGAGCTGCGGCCGTTCACGGCCGCCCCGGCGAGCAGGCCGAGCCCGACCGCCAGAGAGCCGAGGCCGAGCACCGCGACGGTGCCCTGTGCGCGACGCTTGTCGAGCAGCGACATGGCCGAGCCCAGGCAGACCGCGGCGACGATGGCGACGAAGGCCGTCACCGTCACGCCGGGGTAGTTGACGACGGCGCGCTCGACGTCTCCATCGCTCAGGCTGAGCACCGCCAGGGCGCTCGCCACGAGCGTGAACGCTCCGGCGAGGAACGCGGCGACGGTCTTGGCCGTCTCCACGGGTGCCTCGCCGCTCCCGAACCACTTCCAGGTGGCCTTGACCGGGCCCCAGATTGCTTTCCCTCGATTGGCTCCCATGCCCCCTTTGAGGGCGGCATGGGAGCCGGTGATACCTGCTTAGCGCGAGGAGGTGCTGAACCGCTCCTGGCCGATCACAGGGCGCAGTCCGCGTTCGAGCTCGCGGTCGGCGAACGCGCGCCGCAGGACGTCATCGCCGAGCGCGTTGCCGAGCGCGGCCATGATCATCCCCTGGTCGAGCGACAGGTAGGCGTCGCGAGACGCGCCCGGTCTGGACGTTGACGCTGTCGCGGAAGCCCCACTTGCCGTAGATGGCCGGGGAATCGCTGCGCGAGCCGGCGCAGGTTGTCGCGTGCCGCGCCCGGCGCGTAGCGCAGCGCGAGGAACGAGGCGTGCGGGGTGACGACGCCGTTCGTGTAGGCGGTCGGCAGCGGATCGGGCTTCGCCGGGCGATCCGGGCAGCCGTCGAAGCCGTGGTCGACGAGCGTCTTGTCCTCGTTGGAGGGGTTGCCGTTCGGGTCCATCCCGGCGCCGTCGACGCCGTAGACGCCGTAGCCGCCCTCGGGCGTGTTGGAGGGCGAGAAGCCCCAGAAGCCGTAGCCGGCCTCGGTCAGGCCGTGGTGGATCTGCGCGCGGACGGTGAGCGGGTGGTTGCTCGCCCCAGCTGTTCGGCGCCCACTGCTCCTCGGGCACGAACAGCGCCGGCATCAGCGCCTCGAACATGCTGCCGCCCCAGCTCGGGACGAGCTTGCGTGCCGTTGTACTGGTACGCGCCCTCGAAGACGTCGACGCCGAAGTACGTCCTGCACGACGCCGACCGGCTTGGTCTCCTGGAAGGAGAAGTCGCACGTGTCCGGGAAGGTGCGCCAGCGCCCGTAGTACTCCTTCTGCGGCAGCTGGCCGCGGCCGATGCCGATGTAGTCGACGATCCGGCTCTCGCTGACGACCGTGTCGTAGCAGCAGGGCGAGCCGGCCGGGATCGCCCGGCGTGACGTGGAAGCGCACCCGGTTGCGCTCCGGCACGTAGTAGAAGCCGAAGTCCATCGCGTCGTAGAGCGCGCCCGCGCGGCGCGCGCAGCTGCGGCACGCTGTTCGCGACGACCTTCAGGCCGACGGCCAGCCAGCCGTTGTCGACCGACGAGAGGTACGGGGTCAGCGGTGCGCCGGTCGGCGGCCACACGGTGAGCTTGGCGCCCGTCCGGTGGTCGTACCAGTTGTAGTACTGGCCGGTGGTGCCGTAGCGCTCCATGTGCTCGAGCGTCGTCAAGCGTCGTCGACAGCCGCGCTGTCAACTCGCGTTGACGGATCAGGCCGAGCCGTTCGGCGACGACGGCGCTCCACATGTAGGCGCCGATGTTCGTCGTCGACGTCTGCGTCGCTGGTGCTGCCGTCGGCGTTGAGGATGTCGGTCGGCAGCCCGGACTGCTCGTCGGTCATCGCCTCGAATGACGCCCACGTGCCCTGCGCGTAGGCACGCAGACTCGCGATCGTGCGCCGACGCCTGCGCGACCGGCGATGAGGACGAGCAACGACGACCAAAGCCGCGAGCGGACCTGAACATCATGAGCGCCTCCCAACGCTAGGTACTTCCCGCTTCAGCGAGTACCCCGCGGTTTGTATGACCGAACATCGGGGGAGGTCGCAGAATGCGGCCGTCCGGCCGCGCTCGGGTCAGTAGGGAGGAAGCACCATGTCTCGCAGGAGTCGTATGTCCGCGGTCGTCGCCGCGGTGCTGGTGGTTGGTGCGATCGGGGCCGGCGGGGTGATGGCCGCGTCGAAGTCCGACGACGAGGACCGCGCTCGCGCAAGGTCCAGCGCGGCGACGGGGGCCGCAACGTCGAGCGGCGGATCGACGACCTGATGCGCAAGATGACGCTCGACGAGAAGCTCCAGCAGTTGACGCTGCTCTCCGACGGGCAGATGAAGGACGACCCGCCGAGGCGGCCAAGCGCGTCGGCGCGGTGTTCTCAGTGTGACCGATCCGGCGATGATCGACAACTACCAGCAGATCGCGGTCGAGCAGTCGCGGCTGCACATCCCGATCCTGTTCGCCTTCGACACGATCCACGGGTTCCGGACGATCTTCCCGATCCCGCTCGGCGACCGGCTCGAGCTTCGATCCCGACGTCGCGTTGACCGATCACACGATCGGCGCCTTCGAGTCGGCCGCGGTCGGCATCAAGCAGATCTACAGCCCGATGGTCGACGTCTCGCACGAGCCGCGCTGGGGCCGCATCTCCGAGGCCGCGGGCGAGGACCCGTACCTGAACTCGGTGATGGCCGCCGCGCGCGTGCAGCGGCGCGCAGGGCAACGACTACAGCGCGCCCGACAAGACGCGTCACGAGCGTCAAGCACTTCGTCGCCTACGGCCAGCCCGAGAGCGGGCGCGACTACAACACGACCGACATGTCGAGCAGCGGCTGTGGAACATCTACCTGCCGCCGTTCAAGGCCGCGATCGACGCGGGCGCGGACACGGTCGATGTGCTCGTTCAACGCGATCAACGGCGTCCCGGGCTGCGCGAACGCGTACACCGAGACCGACATCCTCAAGGACGCAGTGGGGCTTCGACGGCTTCATCGAGAGCGACTACACCGCGGTCGCCGAGCTGCGCGCCTGCCCGCCGGCGTCAACCCGGACAGCGGCCCGTGCGGCCACGGCGTCGCCGCCGACGGCCCTGAGGCCGCCGCCGCCGCGCTGAACGCCGGCACCGACTCCGAGATGGTCTCGACCAACTACCGCGACTTCGGCAAGGAGCTCGTCGCCAGCCGCCAGGTGTCGATGCAAGCGCATCGACGACGCCGTGCGCCGCATCCTGCGCATCAAGTTCCGCGCCGGGCTCTTCGAGCATCCGCTACGTCAACGTCGCCGACGCGCCGGGCAAGACGCTGCTCCCGGAGCCAACCGCGCCGCCGCGCGCTCGGCCGCCGGCGCTCGATGGTGCTGCTCAAGAACGACGGCGCAACGTCCTGCCGTTCATCCGCCGCCAAGAAGACCGCGGTGATCGGCCCGCTGGGCGACAGCCCGCACGACATGCTCGGCCCGTGGTGGGGCCGCGGCGACGACGCAGGACGCCGTGTCGCTCGTTCGCCGGTATGAAGGCGCAGAACCCGAACACGACGTACACGCCCGGCTGCACGCTCAGCCACAACGACCTCGACGACCCGGCGGGCGAGTGCGCCGACGCGTCGACGTCGCCGCTGTCATGGCCGCCGCGCAGGCCGCCGACCAGGTCGTCATCGCCGTCGGCGAGACGCGCGAGATGGGCGGCGAGGCCGAGGCCCGCTCGAACCTCGATCTGCCCGGCCGCCAGCAGGAGCTGATCACAGGCGATCAAGGCGACCGGCAAGCCGTTCGCGGTCGTGCTGTTCAACTGCCGCCCGCTGACGCTCTCGAAGGTCGACGCGCGCTCGCCCGCGATCCTCGAGGCCTGGTTCGGCGGCGTCGAAGCCGGCAACGCCGTCGCCGACGTCGCTCTTCGGCAAGGTCAACCCGGGCGGCAAGCTGCCGGTCTCGCTTCCCGCGCAGCGTCGGCCAGATCCCGATCTACTACAACCACGAGCCGACCGGCCGCCCGTGCGACCCGACCTCGAAGTACAACTCGCGCCACCGCGACATCGCGTCCTGCGCGCCGCTGTACGAGTTCGGCTACGGCCTCAGCTACACGACCTTCAAGGTCGACAACCTGCGGCTGTCGCTCGCAGCTCGATGGAGCTCGCGCGGCTCGATCACCGCGACCGTCGACGTCACCAACACCGGCACGGTCGCCGGCGATGACGTCGTGCAGCTCTACATCCACGACCCGGTCGCGAGCATCTGCGCCAGCCGGTCCGCCGCCTGCGCGGTTTCGAGCGCGTGACGCTCAAGCCGGGCCAGAAGACCACGGTCAGCTGGAAGCTCGACGCCCCGAGGACGTCGGCTTCTACGACAACCAGGGCAAGCTTCCGCGTCGAGACCGGCACGATCGAGGTCTACGCGGGCGATCACTCCAGCGCCTCGGACCAGATGAAGACGTTCACCGTGCGCTAGCGGGCCACCAAGTCACTGGGTACGCCTCAGGCGTACTCAGTGACTTGACCCCCCTCGTCGGGGAGCCGTTTGCACGATCGTTTGCAGGATCGGCGCGGGCAGGAACTAGGCTCGAAGCCTCGAATGGCGTTGCTGAGACGAATCCTGCCGCTCGCGGTACTCGCCGTGCTGCTCGGCGCCGCCGTGCCCGCGCACGGGCAGGAGAGCCTTCGTGACGCCGCCAAGCGGCTGAAGGCGGCGGTCGCCGTCGAGCAGGCCAAGATCGACGACACGCGTGAAGGGCTGGCGTCGGCGGAGGCGCGGCTGGCGGTGCTCGACGCTCGGGCGCGCAAGCGCCGGCAGCAGCTCTTCGACACGCAGGACAAGCTCGTCAAGACGCGCGTTCGCCTGACGCGGCTCGAGCGCAAGCAGGCGCGCGCCGAGAAGCTGCTCGCCGCGAACCTGCGCTCGAGCTACATGTCCGGCGAGCCGACGTTCGTGACCGTGGTGATGAACGCCGACGGCTTCAGCGACCTGGTCGAGCGCTTCGAGTTCCTGCGCCGGATCGCGCGCCGCAACGCCTCGGTGCTCGCCGACACGCGCGACGCGCGGATCAAGGTCAAGGGTATGACGGTGGACCTCAAGGACCTGCGCACGACCTACAGCGTCCTGGCGCGCGACGCGGCCGCCGATCGCGACCGCGCCGACATCCTGCGCACCGCGCTGCTCAACCGCGAGCAGGAGCAGCTGCGCAAGCGCGACGGCACCGCGGCCCGGCTCGTCTCGGTGCGCGGCAAGATCGCGGCGATCGAACGCCGCCAGGCGGCTGCCGCGCGCGCCGCTCGCGCGTCCTTCACCGCGGTCAACGCCGCGCCCACGCCGCAGTCGCGGCGGCGGCGGCGGTGGCGGAGGCGGCGGAGGCGGGGACGTCGTCGCCCGCGTCGTCTCCGCGGCCAACGACATCGCCACGACGCCGTACGTCTGGGGCGGCGGCCACGGCGGCGCCTCGGGCGGCTACGACTGCTCGGGCTCGATCAGCTACGCGCTCGCCGCGGGCGGCCTGCTCTCCAGCCCGCTCGCCTCAGGCGGCTTCATGAGCTGGGGCGAGCCCGGTCCCGGCCGCCGGATCACGGTCTACGCCAACGCCGGCCACGCGTACATGGTCGTCGACGGGCGCCGGTACGACACGAGCGCGCTGTCCGGTGGCGGCACCCGCTGGACCAGCCAGATGCGCAGCAGCGCGGGCTTCGTCGCCCGTCACCCGCCGGGTTTCTAGCGCGCCGCGAAGCGCGCCCGGGAGATCCGCGAAGCGATCTCCAAGCGACCGAAGCAGCGGACGTAGTCCGCTCGCGAGGATCGCCTAGCGCGCGGCCCACGGGCGTGGGAGACTCCCTAGATGTTGGTCCGGGGTGTCGAGGACATCCAGGCGGTCTCAGAGCAGGCTGCGCTGCTCCGCGTCGCCATGCTCGTAGGGCGCGACGAGCCGCTGGAGTCGCTGTACGCGCGCGTCTCGGAGGAGGTCGGGCGGCTGCTGGCGGTCGAGGCGGGCGCCGTGATGCGCTTCGCGGGCGGCGAGCGCGCGGTGATCGTCGGCGTCCATCGCAAGAAGGGCGTGCGCGGACTGCCGGTCAACGCCGAGCTGGACTTCAACCGCACCGGCAGCGCGCTGGGACAGGCCCAGAGCTCGCTGCTCCCGGCGCGGGTGGCCGGGCTACGAGGGCGGCCGCGGCGAGCTGCCGGTCCTGATGAAGTCGATCGGCCTGAAGGCGACGGTCGCCGTCCCCGTGCTCGTCCGGGGCGAGGCGTGGGGTGCGCTCGTCGCCTCCGCCGCCGAGGAGGAGTCACTCCCGCCGGGCAGCGAGCAGCGGCTCGTCGGCCTGGCCGGCCTGCTCGCCCAGGCGCTCGATCAACGCCGACGCGCGGGCCGAGCTGGCGGCGTCGCGGACGCGCCTGGTCGAATCCGGCGACGAGGTCCGGCGACGGCTCGAGCGCGCGTTGCACGAGGGCGCGCATCAGCACGTCGTCGCCCTGGCGCTCAAGCTTCGCGTGGCGCGCGGCCGGGCAACCCCCGGGTCGGATGAGGAGGCGGTGCTCGCGGACGTGCTCGACGACGCGCTGGAGGCGAGCGCGGCGATGGGCGAGCTCGCGCGCGGGCTGCATCCCGCGGTGCTCTCCGAGCGCGGTCTCGCCGCCGCGCTGCAGGTGCTGGTGGCGCGCTCCGCGGTTCCGATGAACCTGCGCGAGCTGCCGGGCCGGCGCTACAGCGCCGTGATCGAGACGACCGTCTATCTGCTCGTCGCGGAGGCGATCGCCAACGTCACCCGCCACGCCCACGCGACCGAGTGCGTGCTGCACGTCGCCGACGGCGGCGACCGGCTGAGGGTCGAGCTGTGCGACAACGGCATCGGCGGCGCGACCTTACGACCTGGCGGCGGCCTCGAGTGCCTCAGTGACCGCGCGGCGGCGATCGGCGCGCGCATGGAGCTCGACTCGCCGCGCGGCGGCGGCACGACGATCCGGCTCGAGATCCCCGTTGAACGCTGAGGACTGGCGCTTCTCGTTCCGCGACCGGATCCGCTACGGCGATCTGGACACGAACGCGCACCTCAACAACGTCGCCGTGCATCAGTTCTTCGAGAGCGCGCGGGTGGCGTACATGCGCGGGCTGTTCCCGGACATCGACCCGATGGGCCGCGCCGGCGGCTTCGGGATGATCTTCGCGGAGACGCACGTCCGCTTCGCCTCCCCCGGCTTCTACGAGGAGGTCATGCGCGTCTGGGTGCGCCCGGAGGAGCTGCGCCGCTCGAGCGTCAAGATCGCGTTCCGGATGACCTGCGAGGACGACGCGCGGCTCGTCGCCGAAGGCTGGGGGACGCTGGTCGGCTACGACTACGCGACCGGCCGTGCCGCCCCGTTCACGGAGGAGATCGCCGAGCGCATGCGCGCCGAGGGTGCCGGATAGGCTTCCGCCGCCATGGAGATCGAGCGCAAGTTCCTGCTGGCCGGGCGCCCGCCTGGCCTCGATGCCCACCCCGCGCAGCGGATCGAGCAGGGCTACCTCGCGATCGACCCCGCGGGCGCCGAGGTCCGCGTCCGCCGCAAGGACGCCAAGACGCTGATGACCGTCAAGTCCGGGATCGGCCTCGTGCGCGGCGAGGAGGAGTTCGTCCTCGAGGCGGAGCTCTTCGAGCGCCTGTGGCCGCTGACCGAGGGGCGCCAGGTGGTCAAGACGCGCTACCTCGTGCCGGTCGGCGACGGGCTGACGGCCGAGGTCGACGACTACGAGGGCCCGCTCGCGGGCCTCTTGACCGCCGAGGTCGAGTTCGCCGACGAGGCCTCCGCTCACGCCTTCCAGGCCCCCGCGTGGATGGGGGAAGACGTGACCGGTGACGCGCGCTACGCGAACCGCACCCTGGCCACCGACGGCATCCCGAGCTGACTAACGCTCCTGCTGGGTCGGGCGCACCAGCACCTCGTTGATCGCCATGTGCCGGGGCCGCGTCACGATGAAGACGATCGTGTCCGCGATGTCCTCCGCGCGCAGCGGTCTCGGTCGCGATCCCGCCGCGCAGCTGCTCGCGGATCTCCGGGCGCAGATGGTGCGTGAGCTCTGATTCGGTGGCGCCCGGCTCGACCAGCGAGGAGCGCACGTAGCGCGCGGTGACCTCCTGGCGCAGCGACTCGCTGAAGGCGCCGACGCCGTGCTTGGTCAGGTGGTAGACGCCGCCGCCCGCGCCGACTCGGCGGCCCGCGACCGAGCTGATGTTCACCAGGTCGGCGACCTGCCGCGGACCCTGCTGCGCCGTGCTCAGAAGGTGCGGCAGCGCCGCGTGCGCGACGTAGAGCAGCCCGTTGAGGTTGAGCGCGATCATCCGCTCCCACTCCTCGACTGGGGCGTCGACGATCGGCCCGAGCAGCATCACGCCCGCGTTGTTGATCACCGTGTCGAGCCGGCCGAGCTCGGAGGCCGTGCGGCTCCACGGCCGCGATCGCCTGCTCGCGGTCGGTGACGTCGGCCTCGATCGCGAGCCCGCCGATCTCGGCTGCGAGCGCGTCGAGGCGGTCCTTGCGGCGGGCGGCGAGGGCGACCTTCGCGCCCTGCGCCGCCAGCGCCCGCGCCGTCGCCTCGCCGATCCCGCTGCTCGCGCCCGTGACGAGCGCGACTGTGCCGTCCAATGTCATGCGGGAAGTTCTACCCCCGCAGCGTGAGCGTCCGCTTCGCGGTCAGCTTGGACTGGGCGGCGGTGACGGTGACCTTGCCGCGCACCTTGAGCTTGAACGTCAGCGTCCCCGCGGCCTTGGCCGTCTTGGTGAGCTTGGCGACGGTGCGCTGCTTGCGCTTGGCGGTCACGGTGACCTTGCCGGCGGCGGGCACGGTGACGGTGACCTTGCCGGAGCGGGTGACCGCCAGCTTGAGCTTCTTGGCCGCCGGGCCGGGGGTCGTGGGGGCGGGCGAAGCGCCCTGGCCGGTCTGGAAGGCGGACGCCGGTGGGACGTCGGCCGGGCCCCAATCCGGATGCTTGGCGCCGGGGAAGACCAGCGCGCCCGCGCCGCCGGGCTGGCAGTTGTCCGGGATCGCCGCGACGGACACGCCGGCGGCGGTGCCGTAGGCCATCGCCTTGCCGCTCGGGGCGAGCGTCGTGCTCTCGAACTTGCCGCCCAGCTCGTAGCACTGCTGCGCCACCGGGACGTTCTGATGGTTCGTGAACGGCGTGTGGTCCCAGTCCGGCGCGCCGAACGGCGACATCGTCGTGCGGTAGACGCGCAGCTTCTCGTCGTAGAAGCCGGCGATGCCGACCACCGTCTGCAGGTCGCGCGAGAGCTCGACGTCCTCGACCCCGAGCCCCTGGTTCGGGTCATAGAACCAGTGGTCGTTGGTCTGTGAGCCGACGGGCGTGAAGACCGCGTCGTCATTGAGGTTCGCGCCGGGTGAGGAGCGCAGCAGGAGGTCGTTGGACATCCAGTGCGGGGCGATCCAGCCCGTGAGCAGCCCGTACGCGTCGACGCCGGTGAAGCCGGTCGAGCTCGTGATGCCGACGCCCTGGCTCTGCGTGTAGACGAAGCACGGAGGAACGGTCAGCTCGTTGCAGCCGGGGTCGGCGTCGTAGGTGTCGTTGAAGTACTCGAAGGCGATCTTGGAGCCGTCGGGCGAGATCTCCGGGTCGAACGGGCCATGGAACTGGGTCACCGGACCGCCGACGGGTGAGCCGTCGCTGACGTAGGTGGAGAACTCCGCCAGGACCTGGCCGGTACGCGAGAGCTTCTGGAGCTTCTCGCCGCCGACGAGCGCGGCCATCGTGCCGTCGTCGGCCTGGGAGACGTAGTAGTAGCCGCCGGTGTGGGTCACCTGCTGCTTGCGTGCGCCGTCCGGCGTCGCGAGCCAGATGTCGTTGCCTTGGATGTAGGCGATCGAGTCGGCGGAGGCGGGCGCGACGGCCACGAGGCTCAGCACGGCCACGGCGGCGCCGGTGAGACGTCGGAGGGGAGCGGGGAGCATGCTCACGATGCTCGCCCACTCCCCTTGCCACGGCCTTGCACCGAGGTTGCCGGCCCCCGCGCCGGCGGCTCTCCGCCGGCGCGAATCGGGCCTATATGTCGGTGCCTAAGAGGTGGTGGTCGCCGCGGGAGTGGCCGACGCGCCGGGCGGCGTCGTCCCGTTCGGCGGCGCCTGCCCGCCGTTGGGCGGCCCGCCCTGGGGCATCATGTCCTTGAGCGCTGCCGCAACCTTCGCCTCGCTGAGGCCAAGTTCCTTCGCGAGGTTCGCGGCCATGTCAGTTGGCGCACCGGGCTGCTGGCCCTGCTGCGGCCGGTTCTTCTGCAACGCGGCCTGCAGGTCGGCGGTGGACACGCCGAGCGTCTTGGCCAGCGCGGAGAAGTCCATGCCGCCGCCCTGCGGCTGGCCCTGGGCGGCGCCACTGCCGTTGCTGTTGGTGGCGGCGTCGGACCCGCAGCCCGCGACCACTCCGCCGGCGAGGGCGGCGGTACTGGCGAAGACGGCGATCCGCCTGAAGCGTTGCTTGTTCATCGTGTGCTCCTGGAGAGCGAGTCGGGGTGGTGTGAGACCAGCATCGGCCCGGTCAGCGAGAGCCCGCTTGGACGAGGCTGGGAGTTGGCTGAGACGACGAAGTGGTCGCCGTCGTCGAGGACGACCACGCCACCGTGCGCGAGCCAGTCGCCCGCGCAATCGGGGCCGCTGAGCACGGCCGCCTTGGCGCGCCACTCGGCCTCGACGGCGGTGGGCGCGAGCGCGGTCGCCTGGACGACGCCCGTGAACGCGGGCGCGCCGGTCGCGGGGTCGAGCAGGTGATGGGCCGGGCGGCCGTCGGCGCCGAACCAGCTGCGCCGGCCGATCCCGCTCGTGGCCACGGCGGACTCCGAGAGCTCGAAGGCATGCAGCGCCGGTCCGCCGAACGGGTCGGCGACCTCGAGCCTGCGCTCCGGTCCGGAGAAGCGCAGGTCGCCGCCACAGTCGACGGCGAAGCTGGACTGCCCCGCGAGCCGCTCCGCCAGCAGGTCGGCGAACAGGCCCTTGGCGAGCCCGCCGCTGTCGAAGCCCAGCCCGGGCGGGCGCGTGACCTCCCAGCCGTCGACGGAGACGTCGCGCCAGCGGGCGTTCGGGTTCGGGGCCGGCCGGGCGGCGTCGCGGGGCGAGCCGCAGCGCCAGCTCGAGCGGCAGCGACGCCGGCAGGTCGGTCGCGTAGCCCGCGGCCTCGATCTCGCCGAGCAGCGTGGCGTCGACGAGGCCGCCGGTCGCCTCCGCCGCCTCGAGCACCGCGCGGAGCAGGCGTGTCATCGTCGTGCTCACGGGCACGACCTCGCGCGGGTCGGCGTTGAGCTGCGAGAGCTCGCTGGCCGGGCGAAAGCGGCTGAAGCGCAGGTGCCAGTTCTCGAGGCAGCGGCGCGCGTCGATCACGGCGTCAAGGTCATCCGCCCAGACGCCGCAGCGCGAGCCGAAGCAATCGAAGGTCTGGTGGCTCATGCCGGCACCGCAGGGGCCGGCATCAGCCGCCGCACAAGCAGCGCGCCCGCGGGGACCACGACCAGCGCTGCGGCGACCAGGAACCAGGCGGCGCCCGCGTCGGTGCCCATCATCAGCGCGTGGCCGACGCCGAGCACCCAGGCCAGCGCCGTGAAGCGATGCAGCCTGCGCCAGCGCGCCGGACCGATGCGGCCACGGATGTAGTACGAGAGGCCGAGGATCACGAACATCCAGCCGGCGATCAGGCCGACGCCCATCCACAACCGCTGGTAGGAGCTGACGAACGGGATCGTGACGTCGGCGAGGCTCGGGCTCAGGTAGGAGTCGCCGAGCAGCGAGAACGCGTGGACGACGAGCGCCACCATCGTCGCCAGCGAGAGCGACTCGTGGATGACGCGCAGGTCGCCGAGCTTCGTGCGCATCCGGGTGCTCATCATCAGCCCGAGCGCGACCGCGAGGCTCGCGGCGAGCAGCGCCACGATGCCGGCGGCGCGACTGGTGATCCAGAAGGCATGCTCGGTCATGGCGCTAGGACTGGGTCGTGGTCATCGTGGCCGCGGAGTCACCCGGCGATGACGAGGTGGCCGTGTCGCTGGACGACGTGGAGTCACCGGACCAGGTCGAGTCATCGCTGGACGAGGACGTCGCCGTCGCGGTGGACGACGAGCTGACCTGCGCGGTCGCGTTGGAGTTCGGCTCGCCCATGGCGCCGTCGAAGGCGACGACGCCCCAGGCGAGGACGAAGGCGGCGAGCGTGCCGGCGACGACGCGCTGGCGGATCAATCGGATGCGACGCGCACGAGCCGCGATGCGTTCGTGCGCCATGGCGACGCGGTCGGGGGAGGGCATGCAGCCATCCTCGGCCGAGTCGCCGAGAGCCGGCTGTGTGGACCCTGAGAGGATCCTGGGCGATGACGACGACGGTGATCTTCGACCTCGACGGCGTGCTCGTCGACTCGCGCGCGGTGTTCCTCTCCTGCGTGAACTACGCGTTCGACAAGCTCGGCCTGGCGCAGCGCGAGCCGCGCTGAGCTGCTGCCCTACATCGGGCCGCCGTTCGCGTACGCGTTCGGCGAGCTGCTCGGGCGTCCCGCCCGACGCGCCGATCGTCGCGGCCTGCATCGACGGCTACCGCGAGCGCTACAAGACCGCCTCGCTGACCGAGACGACGGTCGAGCCCGGCATCCCCGAGGCGCTCGCGGCGCTGGACGGTCACCGGCTCGCGGTCGCCACCTCCAAGCCGCACGCGTTCGCCGAGCCGCTTGCTCGAGGCCATGGGCCTGCGCGAGCACTTCGAGGTCATCGCCGGCCCCGACCTCAGCGCGCGCGCCGAGGACAAGACGCAGACGCTCGGACGAGCGCTGAGGCAGCTCGGCCCGACCCGCGCCGTGATGGTCGGCGACCGCTCGTTCGACATCCTCGCCGCGCAGCGCGCACGGGCTGCCGTCGATCGGCGTCACGTGGGGCATCGGCACGGCGCAGGAGCTGCGCGAAGCCGGCGCCGACCGGCTGATCGCGACGCCCGCCGAGCTCCCCGCGACGGCAGGCGTCCTGCTCGGCCAATAGTGTCCGCGCCCATGCTCGCGGTCTTCAACCTGTACTCGATCTCGCTCTGGCTGCACATCACGGCCGCCGTCGTCGGCCTCGGCGCGACGTTCGCGCTCGCCGTCGGCTTCCCGCTCGCGCTCAAGCTCGACGCGCGCTATCTGCCGTTCGTCCACCACCTGAGCCTGAACGTCAACCGCAAGCTCGCCTCGCCCGCGCTGGCGGTGCTGATCGTGACCGGCATCTACCAGGGCGTGCGATTCGGACACGATGGATCAGCCCTGGATCGGCGCCACGTTCCTGATCGCGCTCGATCCTCGGCGGGATGCAGGGCGGCTACTTCGTGCCGACCGACAAGAAGCTTGCCGCGATGGCCGAGAAGGAGCTCGCCGCGGGCGCGACGACGCTGTCGGAGGACTACCAGCGCCAGGCGCAGCGCGAGGGCGGGATCGGCACCGTCGCCGGCATCCTGATCATCGTCGCCGTCTTCCTGATGGTGACGAAGCCGGGAGCTTAGGCAGCGCGCGCGGCGGCGCGGGGCGGGTCGCGAGAGCGGTGAGCTCGGCGGCCGGCATCGGGCGGCCCATCAGGAAGCCCTGGCCGTAGTCGCAGCCGCTGGCGGCGAGCAGGCGGTACGCCTCTTCGGTCTCGATGCCCTCGCCGACGGCGCGCAGGCCGAGGTTGTGGGCGAGCTCGACGATCGTGCGGACGATCATCGCCGCCTCCTCGTCCTCGTCCATGCCGAGGATGAAGGACTTGTCGATCTTGAGCTCCTGGACCGGCAGCTCGCGCAGGTAGGCCAGTGACGAGGAACCGGTGCCGAAGTCGTCGAGCGAGAGCGCGATGCCGAGCTCGCCGAGGCGCTGCATGATCTCGATCACGCGCACCGGGTCGGCGGCGACGATCGTCTCGGTGATCTCCAGCTGCAGCATCGACGGGATCGACGTCCCACTTCGCGAGCAGCTCGTGGACGTCGCCCGGGCAGGCCGAGGTCGAGCAGGTTCGGGGCGCCGAGGTTGACGGCGACGGGCAGCAGGAGGCCTTCGTCGCGCCAGCGGGCGCACTGGGCGAGGGCGTCGTCGAGCACGCGCAGGGTCAGCGGGCGCATCAGGCCCGTCTGCTCGGCGAGCGGCAGGAACGCGCCCGGGCCGAGCAGGCCGAACTGCGGGTGATCCCAGCGCACGAGCGCCTCGGCGCCGGCGACCTCGCCGGTCTCGAGATCGAACTTCGGCTGGTAGTGCACGACGATCTGGCCGGACTGGATCGCGTCCGGCAGCTCGCCGATCAGGGCGAGGCGGGCGCGGGAATGGCCGTCGCGCGAGGCGCTGTAGACCTCGTGGCCGACGCCGCGCGCCTTGGCCGAGTACATGGCGATGTCGGCGCGCTGCATCAGCGTCTCGACGTCGCGGCCGTGCTCGGGGAACATCGCGATGCCGACGCTGGCGCGGACGAGCAGCGTCAGGCCCTGGAAGCGGAACGGCTCCTCGATCGCGCGGGCGAGCGTGGTGGCGATCGCCTCGGCCTCGCTCGACCGTGGTGCCGGGCGGGAGCAGCACGGCGAACTCGTCGCCGCCGACGCGGGCGACGAGCTCGGCGCCGGGCACGGCGGCCTCGAGCCGCGGCCCGATCTCGCGCAGGAGCCGGTCGCCGGCCTGGTGGCCGAGCGTGTCGTTGAGCTCCTTGAAGTGGTCGAGGTCGATCAGCAGCAGCGAGAGCTTGGTCTTGGCGGCGCGGGCGGCGGTGGTCGAGTCCTCGAGGCGCGCGAACAGGCGGCGGCGGTTGGCCAGCCCGGTCAGCGGGTCGTGCATCGCGTCGTGCTCGCGCTGGGCGGCGAGCGAGCGCAGCTCGGACTCGAGCTCGCGGCGGTCGGTCGCGTCGCGCATGTTGAGCACGTAGCCGTCGACGCTGGGGTCGTGCAGGCGGTTGGCGGCGACGACGTCGAAGTGGCGGTAGCCGCCCTCGCCGTGGGCGAGGCGCAGCGTCAGGTTGCGGGCGTGGTCGGGGTGGCCGGCGGCCTCGGCGAAGTAGCCGTCGAGCGCGGCGCGGTCGTCAGGGTGCACGAGGTTGTCGACGTGGGTGCCGACGATCGCGTCGGGATCCTGGGCGAGCACGCCGCGGATCGAGGCGGCCTGCCAGCGCACGCGCAGATCCTCGCCGACGATCGTGACGACGTCGGTGGAGTTCTGGACGATCGAGGTCAGGCGGCGCTGGATGATCTCCGAGGCGCGCAGCGCGACGGACAGCGACTGGCCGAGCACCGGGGCGAGTGCGACGCCCATGGCGCGGGAGAGGTCGCCGTTCATCTGCTCGTCGCCCAGGCCGGTGTGGGCGCCGAAGAGCGCGACCATCCACAGGCCGTAGCGCGCGAACGCGCGGATCGGGCCGCCGTAGAGGCTGCGGAAGCACAGACCGACGACCGGGAGCAGCGGGTTGCCGGGCGTGACGTAGAGGATCACGAAGACCGCGCCGGCCTCGACGAGTTCCAGCGGCAGCGAGAAGCGGTTGCGCCGGTAGCCGTAGACCCAGTACACGGCGAGCCCGAGCGAACAGAGCACCCCCGCGGCGCGCTGAGCGGTCGTCGGGGCGCCCGAGGCGGCCATGCCGGCCGCGGTCAGCGCCCCGGCGAGCGCCAGGGCGAGAAAGAGCAGCCGGAAGCGGGCGAAGGGCGTCTGCGGGAGCTTGAGAGAGCGAGGACGGAGCACCTTGTCCAGTGATTTCGGTCAAAGCCGCCATGTCTTGAGGGAAACCCGGATGAAGGTACGCGCTTCAGACATTTCTGCCGGATGCCGAGGGGGATCAGGAACACCGACCCCCGGGGGAACAACGTGCCGACTGCTGAAGAGCGCCTGGCGATTCTTGATGAAGTGATGACGGAGGCGGCCGCCAAGGGCCTGCTCCAACTCACACCCGAAGACGACGTCCTCCACGGTCGCACGGTCCGGCTCAACGGACGCGACCACGTCAACTTCGGCTCCTGCAGCTACCTCGGACTCGAGTTCGACCCGCGCATGCGCGAGGCCGTGATCGATGCCGTCACGCGTTATGGGACGCAGTTCTCGTCGTCCCGCGGGTATATGGGCTCGCCGCAGTACCTCGAGCTCGAGACCGCTGCTGGACGAGATGTTCGGCGGCCACGTGCTGGTCACGCCGACGACCTCGCTCGGCCACATGGCCACGCTGCCGTCGATCGTCGAGTCCACCGACGCCGTGCTGCTCGACCACCAGGTCCACGCGAGCGTGCAGATGGCGGCCAACCAGCTGCGCGTCAAGGGCTGCTCGGTCGAGCTGATCCGCCACAACAACATGGAGCGCCTCGAGGCGATGATCGAGCGCGTCGCCAAGACCAGCAACCGCATCTGGTACATGGCCGACGGCGTCTACTCGATGTTCGCCGACTTCGCCCCGTTCGAGGACCTGCGCGCGCTGCTGGACCGTCACGAGCAGCTCTACCTCTACATCGACGACTCCCACGGCGTCGGCTGGGCGGGCAAGCACGGCCGCGGCCCGGCGCTCGACGCGCTCGCGCGGCCACCCGCGCGTGGTCGTCGCCTGCTCGCTGAACAAGTCCTTCGCCGCCGCCGGCGGCGCGATGGTCTTCCCGGACGCCGAGATGTACCGCAAGGTGCGCGCCACGCGGCGGGCCGATGATCTTCTCCGGCCCGATCCAGCCGCCGCTGCTCGGCGCCGCGATCGCCTCCGCCAAGATCCACCTCTCCGACGAGCTGCCGGCGCATGCAGGCCGCGCTGCGCGAGCGCATCGAGCTGTTCACCGACCTCGCCGACGAGTTCATGCATCCCGCTCGCCTCGCGCGACGTGACGCCGATCCGCTACGTGCCGCTCGGGCCTGCCCGCGGTCACGCACGACGTGATCGCAGAGCGTGATCGGACGACGGCTTCTACACGAACATCGGCACGTTCCCGGCCGTGCCGATGAAGCACTCCGGCGTCCGCTCGACGATGACGCTGCACCACACGCTCGACGACATCCGCAACCTCGTCGACTCGCTCGCCCGCCACGTCCCGGCGGCGCTCGAGCGCGGTGGCGAGGCCGCCCGCGGCGCCACGCGAAGGTCGCGGGAACCGGCACGCCGCCGCTGCACGCTCGAGCACCACCGCTCCGCGGCCGCGCTCGACGCGACCGAGTGGGACGGGCTGCTCGGCGAACGCGGCACGTTCACCGTCGACGGCCTGCGGTTCCTCGAGCGCGCGTTCGCCGGCGGCGAGCGGCCCGAGGACGAGTGGAACTTCCACTACTACGTCGTCCGCGACCGCGAGGGCAAGGCCGTGCTGGCGACGTTCTTCACGGCGGCGCTGTGGAAGGACGACATGATGGCCTCCGCCGAGGTCTCCGAGCTGGTCGAGGCAGCGCCGCGCCGAGGACCCGTACTACCTGACGTCGATGACGTTCGCGATGGGCTCGCTGCTGACCGAGGGCGACCACCTCTACCTGGACCGCAACGCGGACTGGAAGGGCGCGCTGGACCTGCTGATGGCCGGCGGTGTCCGAGCACGCGAAGGCCGCCGGCGCGGGGACGATCGTCCTGCGCGACCTGTACTCCGCCGACCTCGAGCTGGCCGAGGCCGTGCGCGAGCGCGGCTACGTCAAGACCTCGCTGCCGGACTCGCTCGTCTATGAGCCGGTCGTCGGCGGCGACGAGGAGTGGATCGCAGGCCTCAGCTCCAAGGCGCGCGTGCACCAGCGCAAGGCCGTGCTGCCGTTCGACGACGCCTACGACATCGAGTTCCTGACCTCGGCGGGCCGTCGCGGTCGGCGACGACGAGCTCGACCACCTCTACGAGCTCTACCTCGCGGTGCAGGCCCGCGGGCGCGACCTCAACTCGTTCCCGCTGCCGCGCACGTTCCTGCGCGAGATGCTCGCGCACTCCGTCGTGGGAGCTGATGACGCTGCGCGCTGAAGGAGACCGGCGCAGGTCGTCGCCTTCGGCGCGCACTTCGTCGGCGCGCGCCACTACGCGCCGATGATCGTCGGCCTCGACTACGACGGTCGTGCGCACGCACGGCGCGTACCGCCAGGCGCTGCGCCAGGCGATGCTGCGGGCGCGCGCGCTCGGCTCCAAGCGCGTCCTGCTCGGCATGGGCGCGACGTTCGAGAAGACCCGCTTCGGCGCGCACGTGCAGGAGCGCGTCGCGTTCGCGCAGGCGTCGGATCACTACAGCTCCGAGGTGCTGGCGGCGCTGGCCGCCGACACCCGCGGCGCCGGGGCGTGACTAGCTCCGCTCGTGTGATTCACGAGGGTCAGCCGCTCGCCCGGCGCGGGCCGTCCGTCGAGGACGCCCGCGCCGTCTGCGTGCTGCTGCACGGTCGCGGGCGCGACGCGGAGGACGTGCTCGCGCTCGCCGAGCGGATCGGCGACCCGGACGTCGCCTTCCTCGCTCCGGCCGCCGCCGACGAGCAGCTGGTGGCCGGGGTCGTTCCTCGCGCCGCTGGTCGACAACGAGCCGTGGCGGTCTCGGCGCTCGGCGTCGTCGAGGCACTGATGCACTCGCTCGACGATCCCACTCGCGGGTGGTGCTGGGCGGCTTCTCGCAGGGCGCCTGCCTGGCGGCCGAGTACGCGCTGCGCCATCCCGGCGCGCTACGGCGGCCTGCTGCTCTACACGGGCGGGTTCATCGGGCCGCCGGGGACGATCCCGCCGCGGCTGGGCTCGTTCGACGGCACGCCCGCGTACCTCGGCACGTCAGCGACCCCGACGGCTGGGTGCCGGCGTAGCGGGTGCGCGAGACGTGCGGTGGCGCTGCGCACGCTGGGCGCGACGTGACGGTCGACGTCTTCGAGGGCATGGACCATCTCGTCAACGACGCGGAGATCGAGGCGGGCGCGTGCCTGCTCAGCGGTTGTGGTTGACGGCCTCGATGTTGTGGCCGTCCGGATCGAGCACGAACGCGCCGTAGTAGCCGGGGTGGTAGATCGGCCGCTCGCCGGGCCGCCGTTGTCGCGGTAGCCGGCGGCGATCGCTGCCGCGTGGAAGGCGTCGACGGTCGCGTCGTCGGGCGCGGTGAAGGCGATGTGGACGTTCTCGCGTCGGCTCCTCGCCTGTCACGAACGAGAACGAGAGGCCATCGCCGGCGAGCTGCACGTGGTCCGGCGAGTGGCGGCGGACCTCGAGCCCGACGATCGGGGCGATCGTGGCGTAGAAGGCCGTGGCGCGGCGCGACATCGCTCGGTGCGCAGCCACAGGTGGTCGATCTGGCCGAGCTTGCGATCCTTCTCGAGTGAACGGCCTCGATGCTGTTGCCGTCCGGGTCGAGCAGGAAGGCGCCGTAGTACTCGGGCGTGTACTGCGGTCGCGGACCCGGCTCGCCATCGCTTTGAAATCCGGCGTCAACGCCGGCGCGGTGGAACGCGTCGACGAGCTCGTGGGTCGGCGCGTAGAAGCCGATGTGGAGGTTCCGCGTCGGAGGGTCGTCGGACCCGATATCGAAGTCCTCGCCCACTCGGTGTAGTCGTCGCCTTCGATGCGGCGCTTGCCGAGCACGCGCAGAACGGTGTCGTAGAAGCGCTCCGAGGCCTCGCGGTCTGAGACGCGGATCTGGACGTGGTCGAACACGCCGCGAGCCTACCCGGCTCCCTTCATCAGATATGCGACGAGCGGGTCGAGGTCCTCGGGTGCGATCTTCTGCGCGAAGTCACTCGGCATCAGGTCGTTCCAGCCGGCGGCGACGACCCGGTTCGGTGCCACGATCGACTCGAGCACGTAGTCGCGCGACTTGCCGTTGAGCGAGAGCGCAAGGTCCGGGCCGATGCCGCCGCGCGCGTTCGCGGGCGCGAACGTGTGGCAGCGACGCCACAGCCCTGCTCGGCGAAGACCTCGGCCCCGCGATCACCCTTCGCCGCCGCGGGCGCCGGTGCGCTCGTCACCGGGGTCGGCGCGAGGGCCTGCGCCCGCGAAGGCGGCGATCGTCATCGCCGCCCCCGCGCAGGCGAGGCCACCGGCGGCGAGGGTGGTGGCTCTCACGCCGCCTGCGGCTGGTGGTGGCGCCGAGTCGCGGGCGACGGCAGCGCCGCCGCGCCGAGCAGCAGCGCGATCCCGCCGATCAGCCACGCCCGGTTCGGCCCGCTCGTCCGGTCGACGCCGCGGGCGGCGCGCGGTGCCCTGGATCTGCACCGGCGGGTAGGTGTGCGGCTCCTCGCTGATGAACCCGTCGTCGACCGCGTACTTCCAGCGGCCGGCGGTCGGGAACACGACCGCGCGCGCGGTAGTCGCCCGGTCGGGCGGTCGGCTCGCGGCGAACGTCTTGGTCGCGTCCCCGCTCGCGATCGTCACCGCCGGATTGACGTCGTTCAGCGGCGTCACGCCGTGCTGGAGCACGGTGATGTTCACGTCCCACGGCGCACCCGGCGCCGTTCCCGCAGGCGTCGAGCTCAACTCGACGGTCGCCCAGCCGCCCGCATGCGCGGCGGGAGCGATGACAAGCAGTAGTCCTACGGCCAACAGCAAGCGACGCACGGCGCCTCCTCTTTCCTCGACACCCCTCTTACACCGCTCGTGATGTGCGGGTTCCGTGCAGAAACGCCGTTCGCGGGCCGGTTGCACCTACCGTTGCCCGCGAGTGCGGAGACTGGTCGCCATCGCCTTCGCGGCGCCGTGGGTCGTGTGGGCGCTCGTCCGGGTCACGGGCGTCGAGGTGCCGTATTCGTTCGTCGCGATGCTGGCGTTCACGCCTTACGCGGCGCTGCTGGCGCCGCTGCCGGTGCTCGCGGCGGTGCTGCTGCGGCGCTGGGTGGTCGCGGGCGTGGCGGCCGTCGCGGCCGTGGCGCTCGGGCTCGCGCTGCTGCCGCGGACGGTGGGTGGGCGGAAGACCGATCCGCAGGGGCCGCGGCTGACGGTCATGACATCGAACCTCCTCCTCGGGCACGCCGACGCCCGGGCGCTGCTGCGGGTTGCGCGCGAACACAACGTCGACGTGCTGAGCGTCCAGGAGCTGCGGCCAGGAGCTGATGCGCCGGCTGGACCGGGTCGGTGCCCGGGACCTGTTCCCAGGCCGCGTGGTCGACCCGCGGCTCGGCGCCTCGAGCTGGGCGTCCTGTCGCGCACGCCGCTGCGGGCCATCGACACGGCGGCTGATCAAACCGGCCACGCGCAGCCGGAGGTCGAGCTCACGGTCGCCGGAGCACCGCCGGTGCGGATCAAGGCCGTCCACCCCGCTCCGCCCGTCAACCGGGCCGTCGCCTCGCTGTGGCGCAGCGCGATCGCCGCGCTGCCTTCGAGCGACAGCCGCGGCGACGTGCAGATCCTCGCCGGCGACTTCAACGCCACGCTC
>CAVPQQ010000004.1:0-2328475 GCA_963707595.1 uncultured Solirubrobacteraceae bacterium | reverse complement strand
GGCGACTGCGCGTCCGGCGACAGCTGCGTCGTCTTGGTCGATGGGGAAGGCTAGTCCGCTCAGACATGCGTCTTCTTCTCGATGAGTTCGAGGATCAGCTCGGCTATCCGGGCAGGCTGCTCGATGATCAAGCCGTGGGTGGCATTCGCGACGGTGATCAGCGTTACGTCCGTGCAGTTCTCCAGAGCGCTGCGCTCCTCGTCGGTCAGCCCGATCTCGTCGTTGTCACCGAAGACGACGTATGACTTGACCCCCGACTGACACAGGCGCGGCACGAGCGAGCCGTGAGCGTCGAGATATTCGAAGTAGGTGCGCACGCCCCTGCGGCAGAACCGCGGATCGTTGTTGGCCATGTCGGCGACCAGAGCCTGGCGGCGTTCCGCGGGGAACCGCTTTCCCATCGCCTTCGGCATCGTCTTAAGCATCGCCAGCCACGCCAGCTGTCCGACCACGGGGACGGCGCCGAGGCGGTCCAGCACACCGAGTTCCTTGGCCTCGTCCTCGCGGGAAAAGGTCGGTGAAAGTAGCAGCACGGGGCCGTCGAACTCGCCTCTGGTCGCCATCTCAAGGGCGACGTTGCCGCCCAGGCTGTGACCGCCGACGATGTCAGCTCGAACGTCGCCGGCCAGCTGGCCGGCCAGCGAGGCGTAGTTCTCGATGGAGAAATCGGCCGGATGTGGCGTTCGCCCGAATCCGGGAAGCGTTGCGGCGACGACACGGACCGGGGCGCCAACCAGAGCGTCCATGATCGGCTCGAAGAAGACGGCGGTGCACATGCCGCCCGGCAGCAGCAGCACTGTCCGTTCAGCATTGGACGGCCCGGACTCGCGGATGTCCCAGTCCTGGCCGGAGAGGCGTCGAGTTGTGTGGCTCGGTGATTGCACGACCCCAAGCTACGGGGGCTGCCCGTCGCCGGCATGGGGAGTTCGCCTCATCTTTCGCGCACGCGCTGCGCGCCCTGCTCGGCGCAGCACAGCGCCGGATCGAACCGCAGCCCGACCGTTTCGTCGCTCTCGCATCCGCGTGTGGATTGGATGATCACGGCGCCGACGTCTGACTGCGTGAGATGCGAGCTGCCCACCCGCGATCTCGCGTGAGGTCGACGTGGGATCGTTGCGCGCCGCCAGGTACTGGCCCTCGCCGATGCGGTGATGTTGAAGAACGTGCTGGCGCTGCAAGGCGGCTGAATCGGAGACCCGATTTTGGTCAGCCGCCGGCGTCGGCTGCGAACTCTTCCTCGGGCAGGAGTCCGTGGCGCATCGCGAACAGGCTCGCCGCGGCGCGCGTGGAGGCGTCGATCTTTGAGTAGATGTGCTCGATGTGGTTGCCGGCGGTCTTCGGCGAAATCACGAGCCGCTTGGCGATCTCCCTGGTGGACAGTCCGCGCGCGAGCAGTCTGAGCACCTCGATCTCGCGCGTGGTGAGACCGGCCGGTCCTCCCCGGCGGCGAGAGACGGGGTGGCCGGCGGCGCCGAGAATCGCCTCCACTGCATCTGCGTCGAGCCGCCCGGCCTTAACATCGGCCCGCAGCTCGCCGCTCGCCTCGTCGGCTGAGTGCGCGGGCCGGTGCGGGCGCGGTTCGCGCATCGCCTGGTAGGCGTCGGCGGCCGCGAGGATTCGGGCCCGCCGAGTGATCGCCACGCCGGTCAGTCCGCGCGGGTAGCCGGAGCCGTCGAGGCGCTCTCGGTGCTGCACCGCGATCGCGCCCAGCGGCGCGAGCACCGGTGATTGTTGAAGCATCCGCTCGGTCAGGTACGGGTGCAGGCGCACGCGCTCCCACTCGCCGACACCGAGCGGCCCGCGCTTATCCCAGATCGCGTTCGATACCCCGAGCCGGCCAAAGTCGTGCACAAGCCCGGCGCGACGCAGCGTGCGCCGCTCCGCTTCGGAGAGACCAAGCCGCACACCGGCAGCGGCGGCGAGATCGGCCACGGCGCGCGAGTGACCGAGGCTGTAGGGCGACTTCAGATCGACGAAGTTCGCGATCGCCAGCAGCGCGGCGTCGAATCGCTCCGAGGAGAGAACGACGGACAGCGCCGGCTCTGCGTTGATCACCGCGTCCCAGGTCTCGAGATCGTCGAGCCCGGCGAAAATCATCTCCCCTTCGGCGCATAGCAGCTCGGCAAGATTGGGGTCGAACTGCTTGTCGGCGCGATTACGGGCCAGTTGCTTCGCCGCGTCGACTCCGCCGGCCCGGTGTGCGACCTCGGCGAACTCCGCGAGCTGCGCGACCCGCGCCGCGAACGGGATCTCTTCGCCTCTCAGCTCGCCAGGCCAGCCACGACCATCCCAGGTCTCATACGCATTACCCAAGCGCGTATGAGACCTCCTCCGGGAGCCCGAGCTGCTCGCCCAGCGCGCGCGTCATCGCCGCGTGGTGATTGATCATGTCAGCCACCTCACGGTGACCCGACAGGGCGAACTCGAGCGCAACCCGAAAACGGTGCGACGCCGCGTGGCCGGATCCCAGGCGCCGCAACCCGGCCGCCGCCGCCCGCACGCTGTGGAACTCGTGATCGTACTTACCGGACTTCAGCGCGATGTCGTCCCCGAACCACTTCGCCTGCTCATGCGCGTCGGTATGACACCCGACATTGACGAGCAACGCGGTGTAATAGACATCGGCTCGTCGCTGCTCGTCGAGCCCGACCCGCTCGGCCAGTCGCAGCGCGATCAAGCACTGCCGCAACACGTGCTCCATCGGCTGCCCAAAACCGAGATCGACGCCGAGCGACAACGCGGCGACAAGCTCCGCCAAGCGGACGTGCGCGCGATCCGTCCCATCGGCCACAGGCCGACACTATCGGCCGCACCGAGCAAATCGACACGCTGGCAAAGCGAAAGTGAAGGTAACTCCCCATGACGAACCCCGGCTGTCGCTCCTGGCCTCGCCTCTTGCAATCGACCGAACGACGAGCACCGAACGGGTCTGACGTTCTCGTCGCTGGCCGGCTCGCTTGCGCATCCGGATCCGGATCCAGAACAGTCAATCCGCCGGCCCACAGCTGCCCTGCCTTCGACCCGCCACGAGGCGAAGCGACGATCCGCGAGGAAGGCAGGAGCCATGCGCCCGCGCCGCCTCGAGTGCGAGCGCCCGAGCGTCGGTCGCGGGCGCGCCTGCGGCGGACGACCAACAGAAGCGTCACTCGCCGGACCCGTTGCTTCCAGGCATAGGCACGACGTCGACGCGTGCGACCTCTCGACCCGAGGGGGCCCAAGCACCTTCGCTATCGCAACGAGGCACAAGCAGCGGTGCCGCCAGCACCGCAAAAGATCGCTTTTCGACCATTTCGGTACCGCCGCCTGCCGTGCGTGGCCGCTGGCTGGACTGGCGGCTACGTTTCCGGACATGAGCCCGGATGAGGATCGTCTCGTCGCACCCTTCTATCTCGACATGATGGGCACGAACGCAATCCAGTACGCCGACGCTGAGCTGTTGCGAAGTGTCGTGGCAGTCGGGCGGGATGTCTCGGTCGTGGATGTTGTGTGGCTCCTGCGCGGGGCATGGCGTCCGCGGGTGATGGGCGCTTGGTTTTCGCTCCTGCACAACGGCGGCGCTGTGACACGGGCGGTTCTGCAATCGCTGGAGACGTCAGCGGGATCACTGACCGCGCCGCCTCTCGCGGTTGCGGCGGTCCTCCTGGCGAAGCACGAGGCCCAGAGTTCGCTGGCCGAGTACGTCGCCCAGGACGTCTTGCACAACTGGGGCTCGGCGGCGTTTGCTGGCGCGGCGATCGAACATCTCGGAAGACGAGCGCCCATGGAGCTATCCGAACGGGACAGAAGCAGCTTCGCGCAGCTACACGCGATCGGCAAAGCGGTGCGCGACCAGAAGGGCCATCCATCAGCCTGAGCGGCACTGCGCCGGCGGGCGAGGCGTTGGTTTTCGACGAACTCGCTGCATCGGCGGCTGGTCGTTGATCGTGTAGCGCAGTTCGAGTCGATGGTGCGCTCGTGGCGAGCGCATACCTTCGGCCGCTGAGCGAGCCGACTGAAGCGCCCGGTCGCTTACTGAGCCGTGTTGTCGGGGACTGTTGCGTGGATTGTGGTGCCTCGGCCGGGTGTGGAGGTGATCTCGATCTCGCCGCTGACGGCGCCGATGCGGTCGCGCATGCTCGTGAGGCCGTATGATTGGCTCAGCCACGCGGCAGAATTAGGACAGGACAGGGAGCTCGTCGGGCGACGGAATGCGACACGCTGCCGAGGATGGCCGCGCGCAGCGGGCCACGGCCCCGCGAGCCCATGACGAGCAGATCGACATGTCTCGCGGCCGCCAGAAGGCCCTCGACGGGGTCGTTGAAGAGGATGTCGGTCTCGCTCTGGACATCCTGGCCCAAGTCACTAAGCGCCGCGCGCAGCTCCGCCTCCTCCGCGAGGATATGGCGTGCTGCTGGCTCCTCGCCGGGATCCGTGTCGCGATGCTGGCGGGCCAACGGACCCGGCGATTGCTCCTCAGCGTGCTTGGGATCCAGCACGGTGATCCCGCGAAGACGAGCGGAGCCGGAGCGTGCGAGGACCGCTGCCACCCGCAGCGCCTCGCGGCCCTCCGGGGTGGGCGCGAAGGCGGCGCCGATGGTCTGAATGCCGGACGTTGGTGGCTCGTAGTCCTCGGGTACGACGACCATCGCATGTTCCGGGAGATGCGTGCGCAGGTCCGCGAGCGCTTCCGCCTCTGTGGCCTGGACGATGATCATGCGTCAACTCCTTCGTTGGACAGTGCGGAGTAGGGACCGGACGTTCACGCGCGTGGCGTCAACTATTGGTCGCCGGACGCGGCGTGCGCCAGGCTGAGGCGGTCCGGCGCAAGAGCCGGTCGCGCTCGTCGCTGCCGGGGAGCGCGGCGACCTATGTCGATGGACCGATCTGGCTCGCGATCATCCAACTCTGCGGGAAACCGTGGGAGTCAGACGTGTCCCAAGCGTCGGGCGGGATGATTGTCACCGGAATGCCGAGGGCTTGCAGGCGCTTCGGCAGCGTGTGGCGATGCCAGTGCTCGTGGTGCTCAGGCGGCGTGGACAGCAGGATCTCGTCGCATTCGCCGCGCTCCGCCAGCGCGCCGATCGTCGCCGCGGCGTCCTCGCCGGAGTCCACGAGGGTCACCGGCCGGTCGCCGGCGGCGCGCTGCACGAGGCGGCACGCCTCCTCAGGCGTCCAGTCAGGGGCGTCAGGATGGCGCTCAGGAGGAACCATGAGCGAAATCTGCCATCCATCGTCGGCGCGGTGCTCGACCTGATCCATCAGGTGCGGCGCTGCGGCGGTACGGTTGGCGACGACAAGCAGTCGCCGGGGTGGGGTCTCTGGCATGACTGATGACTAGTACGCCCGGGCGCCCACCGCGTCATCCCGATCGGGTGAAGGCATGCAGTTCACGGGGAGCGCGAGGTCGCCGATCCTGACGCCGAGATCGTCGAGGAGAGTCGTGTCCCGATCGCAAGCGTCTCCACGCTGGTCGCGTCACGGTGGTTGATGCGGGCGGCTGCCGCTAAGAGCGACGACCGGCCTAGTCGCGGTGCGGCGGATCGTGCGCGTCTTGTCGTCGAGTTCGTTGGCGAGCGTGTGTTCTGAGACGTCGACGCGGACGGTTTGGCCCGCGTGACGCGACCCAGCGTCGCCGTCGCGTGTTCCCGCCACTGCCGAGACTCTCCCGTTCGTTTCGACCGCAGCGGTGTCGAGAGGATGCCGGACTGGCGCTGCGTCGGGTGGTCAACGCGCTGATGGGCTCGCCGGCTTAGTAGTGGGGCCGGCATCGTTGCGGGCGCGACGGGCCAGCGCCGTGAGCGTCCCCGTGCCCGTGACGGCGAGGTACGCGGTGAGGACGGCTATGGCGACCGGCGCGGTCTGCAGGGTGCCGATCTGGGTCGTGAGAGCGGCGAGGAGGATCAGCGTGAATGGGGCGGCGACGAGTGATCCGGGGAGGGCGGCGAACATCGCTGCGAACGCGAACCCGGCCGGCAGCCCTGGAATCAGCACATGGGCTGCTGTCCCGGCCGTGCCGCCGATGAACAGCATGACGAGGAAGGGACCGCCGATGAAGCCGGTGGCCTCGCACAGCGCGAACGTGAGGATCTTTGCGAACACGACCGCGATCAGCAGCCCTGCGCCAAGGGTGGCCCCGTCGTGGATCACTGTGGTGAGCTGGTCGGTGCCGGTGAAGAGCGTCAGCGGCAGTGCCGCGCCGACCAGCCCGAATATGACTCCCCCGATCGTCGCGCGAAGGATTGGTCGGTTGCCGAGCGGAGCGATGAGCTTCTTCATCACGCCGATCGCGATGACTGTGATCAGCGCGAGCCCCCCGGCGACCAGTCCGAGGGGAACGGCCGCGAGCAACTGCCAGTCCGCGTACTTGTACGACGGCAGGGCATAGATCCCAACGAAGGTCGATCCTGCGATCGGGAAGTACACGGCGAACGCAACCGACGAGGACAGCAGACTCGCGAGCACCGTATCCGGGAAGCGCCGTGCCCTCGGACGCGCCAACTCGACAACGAGCATCGTCGCCAGAAGCGGAGATGCCAAGAGGCCTCCGTACGCTCCGGCCATCCCGCTCAGGGTGTTCGTCTTTTGCACGTCCTCGCTGAGCTTCTGCCGATCCGAGAACCAGGTTCCCAGCGCACCGCCCATCTTCCCCAGCGCGTCCTCAGGCCCGAGGCTCGCGCCCCCGGCGAGCGATACCAGCGAGACGGCAACGGCCCCCGGAGCGGTGGAGGGCTCGACGCGCTGGTCCTTGAGCTCCTGGACCGTGCCCACCACCTGGTCCGGGACCCGGAGGAAACGCCGCAGCACGCCGACGAGCACACCCGCTCCGGCAGTCACCGCTACCCACCAGAGGCTCCCGTCCAACCAGCCAGGGTCCTTCGGAAGCGTGAACCAGAGATTCGTGCCGCCCTTGACCAGTCCCAGGAACGCCAGGGCCGCGAACCCCAGCACGACCCCGAACAACGCCGCGTCGCGCATGATCAGCCAGAACCCGGGCGACTTCGTCAGCGCCACGAAATCTGTATCGGAGGACGCTGCCTCATCCCTTCGGGGCTGTGGCTGCTCGTTCATGATCAAGCGATCAGGGGGCGGGCGACACGTCGTTGGCCAAGCGATCGGAACAGCTCCGGTGCCTTCACAACTCGTGGCACACTAATACACGAATCTGGCTCAGTCAGGTCTGCGACGATCATCGCCGCCCGTCGTACCGCTTCCTTGCGTAGAGGCCGTTGCGAAGGGTGCTGAGACCGCATCGCGGGATCCGTGAAGCGCGACAACTTGACGCCTGATGCACGGAGCTTGCGGCCGACGGTCGGCCAGCGCTCCGGCGGCGGGCCGCCGGAACGCCCGGGGCCCGTCAGAAGTTCGGTTCGAGAGCGCCATCGCAACGCAGTGCCTCGCCCTAGTCCAACATCCCGGCGGGTCGCCCGCATCACCCGTTCCGAACGAGATCGAGCTTCGCTGATCGTGCTCGCGGAAGTGCAGGCTGCGGCGGCGACGCTCCGCGCAGCACGACTTGCGAGGGACGGCAGGAGCGGAACCGGCGAGCGCGAACTCACACGCGATGGCCGAGGAGACGAGGCTCGAGCGGCGGCTCGACAGGGCGGTGCAGCGCGCGACCACGCCGCGTGGCGCCGCGGTCGTGATCGCCTCCGTGTCGCTCGTGATCACCGTCGTCGCCGGCATCCTGGTGACCGTCGTCGAGCACGAGACGTATCCGTCGATCGGATCGGGGCTCTGGTGGGCCGCCCAGACCGTGACGACCGTCGGCTACGGCGACAACATTCCGATCAGTCTCGGGGGACGACTCGTCGCCGTGCTCGTGATGTTCATCGGAATCGGCTTCCTGACGGTCGTCACCGCTGCGATCACGAGCACCTTCGTGGCGCAGGCACGGCGTGTGAATCAGACGCCCTCGAATGCAGAGGCCTCGATGGCGCACCAACTCCGTCAGCTCGACAGCCGGCTCGATCGGCTCGACAGCCACTTCGACGCGCTAGACCGTCGCCTCGAAGGTATCGAAGCCGCGCTAAACCGTTCGTCTTCGCCGTAGCCCGCGATGAGGCCAGGCCGCCGTGTCACCCGTGGGTCAACGGCTGCTCCTGTGGATTCCAACACTCGCGCCTAGCGGAGCCAACTGGCCAGCTCAGGTGAAGGCGTTCACAGCTCGTGCGACGATCAGGCCGAACAGTGCGAGCGCCAGCGTCGCCTGCACCACCATCGCGCCTTTGGCGCGATGAGTGAGTGGCATCACGTCGGTCGGGCTGAACGCGGTCGCGTTGGTGAATCCGAGGTGCAGGTAGTCCAGGAACACGGGTCGCCACCCCGGGGGCGCCAGCTCGGGACTCATGTGCTGCGGGAACGCGAAGTCGACGGGGATCGACCGCCGCGAGCGGGCGTGCGGGCCGCCACCGTCGATGAGCCAGTACAGCAACGCGAATGCGAGGTTGTTGCCCAGCCACACGACGGCGCCCGTGGCCAGCAGCTCCCGCGCGGATTGGCTGACGCCTTTGCCGCGGATGAGGTCGGCGACCAGAAATGCCGTTCCCCACAGCGCTGCCGCCACGAGGAAGCCGACGAGCACGAGCGCGATCGTACGCAGGCGCCGGCGCTCTACGGGGCCGGACGGATCGCCGGTGAGCAACACCACCACCAGGGCGGCCTCGATGGCCGGCAGCAGCCACGGTACGCGCACCGCCGCGTCGCCGGGCAGCCAGACGCGCAGCGCGATGTTGATCGCCATATAGACGAGAATTGCGACCAGAGGCGGCCAGCGTGACTCATCCAGGAGCGCGTCGACGGGTGCGTTATCGGTCGGAACGCGCTCGGCAGGGGCGGCTTCGCCGTCGACGGCCACGAGCGGATCTTCCCACGTCCGCCGCGAGCTGCGGTCCGTCGGGCGTCACGCGTCACGCTGCCTTGCTCCGTGGCTCCCGCGATCCGATGGCCGACCCGTCGCGCACTGCGGGCGTCATCAGCCGAGCAGTCGCCCGACCCCGCGTGCGATGAAGAACAGCCCGGCGGCGCTGAGCAGCCCGACGGTGAACCCGCGACCGCGGCGAGCGATCTGATCGCGCACAGCAACCAGTCCACGCCGACTGGGACCGGGAGCAATCCTGGTCAGCGCAACGGGCACCCACGCGGGCATGCAAACCAGCCCGACCAGCACCAGCACCAGCACCACTTCAGCCGCGATCACGACGTCAGCATTGGAGATCTCCTTGGCGGCCGGTGCGAGCAGCGCCAGCGTCGTGAAGTTCGTCGCCATGGCGAACATGCCGAACGCGAACGCCGTCCGCGCTTGGCGCGAGCCGCTCGTACCCCGAATGTCGCCGCCCGTGTGACTCTGCGAGCGGCCCCGACCCCGGCGCCGTCCCGAGACGAGAACGAGCACAGCCACGTTGACCAAGACCAGGCCGAGCACGAGGTCGAGCGTCGCGTCGAGGTGCGGCTTCTCCGGGAGTGAGATCGCGCGTCCGAAACGCTCAATGGCGAGGACGATCACCAACGTCGTCAGGACCACGCCGGCCGCGTAGCGCATCCCGGCCCTCGCACCGTCGGGCCCTGCGAGCAGCACGGTCTGCTCCGTCAACATGACCGGGCTGATCGCCCCGCCCAGCCCGAGCGGAAGAATGACCGCGAGCGCCGCCAGCACCGACCGGACTATAGGTCTCGGCGTACTGGTCTCGCCTGGCGCCCCACGAGTAATACGAGCGGCGGGGGATTACCCGTAAGCCTCGTTGAGTTGCGCTCACTGGCTCCGCCTTTGCGATCGCCTTGTATCCACATTGTGAAAAAGAATGCTTTCGCGAGCAGCGGCGCCAGCCCGCCGGTTACCGCCGGCGGGAGTGATGTGCGTGACGCCCGCTTGAAACGGCGCTCGCCCAACGCGGGATCGCCTGGTTCCAGCATTCGGTGCACTGCTCGCGGCCGACTAGCCGTGGTCGGGTGCAGTTCTGCGGCGCCCCCGCCACCCGGCAGTCCCGTCATCGTCGCTGCAGCCAACACGCGCGAGCCGAGGGACCTGGCGCTCGTGTTCTCTGCTCACGTGCCGATAGTTGCAAGTATGAAGGCACCTGACCACCGACACCGGGCTCAGGTGCCAATACGCCGATCGTTCCGAGCGGTTGCGCGCGGCCAGCGGCTTCAGCTGTGGGCGATCGCGATCGCGATCGTGGTCCTTGCGGGCATCGTGGCCGTCTCGATCACGACGCTGCGCGGCCGCGCGGACCGTGCGCGGCAGGTTCAGCTGATCGTGGCTGAGATCGACGGCGACGCGCAGCACATCAGTCGCATCGAAGCGCAGTCGGAGATCGCCCCTGGGCTCACCCCGGCGCTTGACGCGGAGTTCGAACTCGTCCAACGGCGCATGGACGGCCTAATCGAAGACTATGCCCGCCGCACCGGTCGGGCCGACGCGCGCCAGTTGTCCGCGCAGACTCACCGCTACATGCAGGCCGTGTCGAGGGAGTTTGTGCTCCGAAGAGATGGCTGGGTCGCAATCAGCAAGGAGTTCGGCCATCGTGTGGTCGACCCGCGCTTCGAGAGCCTGCAACGCCAGCTGGAGGTCGTCGGCAAGACACAGGGCGAGAGCGCGAAGGCCGCGTCCGCGGCGACGGACCTCGGGATCGGTATCAGTCTCCTGCTGGGCGCCCTGGCCTTTGTCGCGATGCTTGTACGACTGGACTCGATTCGAGGCGCTGCGGCCCGCGAGCTCCACCAGGATCTCGAAGTCCAGGCGCTGTCTGACGCCCTCACCGGCCTCCCCAACCGCCGCCAGCTGATGCTCGACCTCGATCATGCGTCCCTCCGGGCCGGCGCGGGTACCCGCTGCCTCCTCGTCCTGTGCGATCTGGACGGGTTCAAGGCCTACAACGACACCTTCGGACACCTCGAAGGCGATCTGCTGCTCGGCCGATTGAGCGCCAAACTCGCCCGGACGGCGGCTCCCCACGGCACCGCCTACCGGCTCGGCGGCGATGAATTCTGCGCGCTGTTGTACGTCGATCAAGACGAGCGGGAGCCGACTCTGGCGGAATGCCACGCCGCACTCTCTGAGAGCGGAAGCGGCTTTGACATCCGCGCGTCGATCGGGTCGGTGGTCCTGCCCGACGAGGCGTCGGACTCATCGACCGCGCTGCGTCTGGCTGACGAGCGCATGTACGCACAGAAGAACGAGCGCGGAGCGTCCGTCACGCACCAGCTCCGCGCCGTGATCCTTCGCGTCCTCGCCCTCCAGGACCCTGATCTCTACGGCCACGTCCAGGACGTCGCCCGCCTCGCCGCGGGCGTTGGGCGGCGACTCGATCTCGACGACGCGCAGATCACGAACCTCGTACGCGCCGCCGAGCTGCACGACGTCGGCAAGATCGCCATCCCCGACAGCATCCTGCACAAGCCCGGACCGCTCGATCCCGACGAACAGGAGTTCATCCAACGACACACCCTCATCGGCGAGAACATCCTCAGCGCCGCACCCGTTCTCGCCGGGATCGGCCGGCTCGTGCGCTCCAGCCACGAACGCTACGACGGCACCGGCTATCCGGACGGGCTGCGCGAAGACGAGATCCCGCTTCCCAGCCGCATCATCTTCGTCTGCGACTCCTTCGACGCCATGACCACCGATCGCCCCTACCGCAAGGCGATGACTGACACGGAAGCGCTCGCCGAGCTCAAGCACTGCGCCTTCACGCAGTTCGACCCGGCCGTCGTCGACGCCTTCGCCACCGAGCTTGCCGCGCTCAGAACGACAGGCCGAACTGCCGGTGACGAGCGCCACGGACCTAACCCTCCCGGGTTACATCGCTCAGGGAAACCCAGCGACGTCCCTCCGCAACCCGCCAGATCGAATCGCCCCGCGAGCCGCGCTGAGCCGCCCCGGGTCTGACGAAGACCGAATCACGTTGGACGTGATGTCGTATCGCCTGGCGGATACCGCTGCCAACGGATGCGAGCCGAAGTTACGAAATGTGGAAGAGCCGCGGCGGCTAGCCGCCGCTAGAGCGGCACTCCCTCGCGGGCGAGCTCGATGGCATGGGCGTGGCGCAGCTGATGCGGGACGAAGCGGCGGCGTACGCCGGCGCCTGCGGCTCGCCGTCGGAGAGCGGCGCGCGCGGCGGTGGCGGACCAGCCGCGCCCGCGTGTGCGTCCATTGATGACGCAAAACAGGGGTCCCACTGGCATCGTCGCCCGGACGGTGAGCCATGGTTGGAGTCGCTCGAAGGCCCAGTACGTCTCGCGCAGGCCGCGGACCGCTCCGTTCAGGCGAGGCTGGCCTGTAAATAGCCGTGGCTGCTCGTCGTCCCGAGCGAGAGGGGATGTCCAGACCGCCGGTCTGTGATGTCGAAGGAGAAGTACTCGACCGACTCAGCGCGCCGTCGGTTTAGTCGCAGTAGGGGAGCCTGCGGGCGATGCGGGTCGGCGGCCTGTCGCGTCTCTGTTTCTGCTGAAGTCCGCGAGCGGCGCGGTGCGGGTTCTACCGGGATGACACCGCCGCCGTTGCCGGTACCGCCGCAGTTATCACGCGCGGCGTTCGCCGTCGAAGTGACAGACGCGAGGACCGCAGCGACGATCGACGGCACCGGCGCGAAGCCGGGCGTATTCCGCCGATATCAAGCCCATGTAGTAGCCCGCTGGCCGCGGTCATGCGACGACGGCAGACCCGAGATATCACCCGAATGGGATGACCTGCGCTCACGCACGTGGTCATATGCTGGCCACCGCTCGCTCCGAACAGGTTTGAGGTGAGGGTTGCGGATGCGTTGGTGCCGCGATGTCCTCGCAGCAGCGATGTCAGGATCGGCAGTCAAACAACCATTCCCCGGGAATTCGGCGACCCCTGACGGCCGCGGCCGGTAGCACGCGTCGATGCCGACCCGGACGGCGCAGATGGAGGACGTTCATGGCCGAAATCAACCTTGACCAGCTCGGACCGGTCGATTACGTCGTTGTCCGGTTTCCTGCCGACAAGGCGGACTTCTCGGGTGCGATGGCCGACGAGCTGAAGAAGCTGACGGACAGCGGCACGGTCCGGGTACTCGATCTCTTGATCGTCAGCAAGGGCGAGGACGGCACCGTGGCGGTAGCCGAGTTGCGGGATCGGGACGACAGTGAGGTCGGCGAGCTGCGGTCCCTCGAGGCCGATGTGTCGCTTCTGCTGGCCTTGGAGGACGTCGAGCAGGTCGGCGCTGATCTGGAACCCGGCAGCACGGCTGCCGTGCTTGTCTGGGAGAACACGTGGGCTGGTCCCTTCGCATCGGCGATTCGCCATTCCGGCGGGGAGCTGATCGCGATGGGTCACATCCCCACTCAGGCGCTTATCGCCGCAGCCGAGGAGGATCGCGAGGCGGCCGAGGCAGGAGCGTGACGTGGGTCTTTGACGAGACCAAGTGGTCGTCCCGTCGAGGTCGGGGGCGGCGAGCACCGGGTCGACGGTCACGCGGCCAACGTCACCTGGTGGCCCGGCAAACCTGATCGGAATGCCTCATGCCCTCCGGAATGACGACGAGCTGAGGCTCTCGGCCTGTGTCGCACGCTGACTTGGCGCCGGACACGTGCCTACAGCTCGCGCCGGGCATCCGGACGCGCTTGGACGCAGCCGGGCACGTGCTTGTCGACGCGCCGGACGGCACGATTATCGACGTGGGTCCGAACGGGTTCGCGACCTTGTCGATGTTCGCACGGCCGCTCAGCCTTGGATCGGCGATCGAGCGACTTGAGAACATCAGTAATGGCTCGACTGATTTCGTGCCGACGCTGAGTGTGATCAACATGCTGATCGAGGAGGGTGCGCTCGTGCCGCCCGACGCGGATCGGATCCCAACCAGGGGCTGGGCAGATCCCGTTGAGCACGCGCGCATGCTCCACGACGACCGCCGGACGAGTGACTACATCGCCGCCCTGCGAAAGGCAGTACGACCCGAGGACATCGTTCTCGACGTCGGCACCGGCAGCGGGGTGCTGGCGATCGCCGCCGCCCGAGCGGGAGCGCGTCACGTCTACGCCATCGAGGCCAGCGATATCGCCGATGTCGCCGAGCGCATGTTTGCCGCCAACGACGTCAACGACAGGGTGACGCTCATTCGCGGCTGGTCCAGAGACATTGAGCTGCCCGAGCCTGCGGACGTGCTCGTGGCGGAGGTGATCGGCAACGAACCGTTCGAGGAGGAGATCCTCGAGACGACGCTCGACGCGCGGCGCCGGCTCCTGAGACCCGACGCGCGGCTGATTCCGCACGCGCTCGAGCTCGTGGCCCGTCCGCTGCTGATTCCGGATGCGGAGGCCAGGCAGCGCGCGATCGGCCCGCGGGCCATCCAACGCTGGCGACAGCTCTACGGGATCGAGTTTGAGCCGCTGCTCGACGCCGCCTTCCCCGGCCCGGTGAATAACCCGACCGAGGCCGACGTCCTCGCTCGGTGGCCACCGGTCGGTCCGCCGATCACGCTCGCCATGGTCGAGCTCGGGCGCTACAAGCGAGCCACCGTCGACGCGTCCGCCGAGCTCGCCGTCGCGAACACCGCTTGGGTCAACGCGATCGCCATAACGTTCCGCGCGCACCTACACGGAACCCTCATTCACACACTTGATCCCTGGACGTGGCCGTCTTCGAGCTGGGCGACGTCGGTATGGGTGCTTCCTGACCCCGTCCGGGTCGAGTCCCCAGACACCTTGCGAGTGCGCTACTGCCGCCGGGTACGGGGCCGCCCCGACGGATTGACGTGCGAGGTTTCGTCCCTTTTGGGTGATGCCGCAGCAGCCGCCGACCGGCACGATCGCGGTAGCGTGGTTCCGGTGAGGTCACGGGAACCCTGATGTCAACACCGTTCATGATCAGGAGGACGCGATGGGAATGGTACGTCGACGCGCTCGCCGCCGGACAGCGCTGGTGGTCGGAGGAGCGGCCTACGCGGCCGGCAAGCACCGGGGCCGTGACGAGGGCGATGAGGGCGCGGCATACGACGAGCCGCCGCCGGCAGCGCCTGCACCCGCCGAGCCGAGCGCATCGTTCAACTACGACGAGCTCGAGCAGCTCGGGAAGCTGCACGCCGACGGCACCCTGACCGACGAGGAGTTCGCGGCCGCCAAGGCCAAGATCCTCGGAGGCTGAGCGCGATCGCCGCAATGCGATCGCGTCTGCCCGAGCCGACGGGCCGGTTGCCCGAACTCGTCGTCGAGGACTCACCCGACGTAGCCGACCTGGCGCTGCTCGAGGAGCAGGTGGCGGCCGCCGCGATCGCGGCCGCCGGACTTGGTGACGAACGGGAGTTCGGGATCTTCGGTCGGGACGACGACGGTCTCGTCGTGGCGGGCATCTCCGCCATCGTCTGGGGAGGCTATTGCGAGCTGCAGGCAATGTGGGTCGAGGAATCGCTGCGCAACCGCGGGCTGGCGCACGCACTCTTCGCCGCGGCGGAGGCCGAGGCCCGCCGCCGAGGCTGCGCGCTCGTCGTGTTTCACGCCTACGACCTACTCGCGCGCGGTCTCTACGAACGGCTCGGATACGAGACGGCCGGTGTCATCGAGAATTGCCCGGCGGGAAGCGCTGCGCGCTGGTACTGCAAGGTCCTGTGAGCGCGCCCTGTGACGTGGCGTGCCGGGCGCATCCTCAAGCGTGTTCAGCGGGGCTGGATCTTTCCAATGAATCGTGGAAGTGGGCTATCCATTTCCGTCCACCTGGAGTCGTAGCGTGAGCGCGCGTTGTCCGTGGCGCTGCGGCCAGGGTCGAGTACCCGCGTAGCTTTCACGAGCTGACGTCGTGGTTGGCGGAGGAGTCCGCGTGCCAGAGCTACCTCGAACGGGTCCGCTGGGGGGCGAGGGCTCGCGTGTCGGTTCTGTGGCGCGCTCGACGGTGACTGATCCAACGCCAGCTCGGCCACCGCAACCTCGGCGTGACCTCAATCTACCTCCAAGGGATCGACCCCGGCGAGATCATCGAAACGTCCACGCGCGACGACCACCCATGATCCCCGCCAGCGCCTGCCTCGCGCTCCCGTTCGCTCGCCGACCAGATCTCCTGGCAGCGGCCTTCGACTCCGACATGGCCGCTGCTGCTCTTCCACACAAACGTACTTTTCGACCACGGTCGAACGAGTACTGATCGTGCCTGCCACGACCAGTCGCGAGATCGACCGACGAGCGAGTGTGCCGCCAACCACCTTCATCGCGCAGCCGCGGCTCAGCATGCCTCCAGTGATGGAGTCGGCCTGCGCGCTTGTCTGGTCGGTCCCAAGTCCGGCCAGCTATCGGTTCAGTCGCGGGTCAGTAGACCTTGCCGACCGCGTAAGTGGCCTGCTCACGGGTGTATCCGTCACCAGCAGAGGAGGACAGCTGCTCGACGAGCGCTTGTTCGGAGAACCCGCCGATGTCGAGGTAGTTCTGCGCTGACTCGACGGCCTCCGCCTTCCAGTCCGCGTCCGCCTTGCCGACCGCGTAGTTGGCCTGCGCGCGGGTGTATCCGTCACCGGCCGCCGAGGAAAGCTGCTTGATAAGGCCCTTCTTGGAGAACCCTGACAGGTCGAGGTAGTTCTCCGCCGACTCGACCGCCTCCGCCTTCCAGTCCGCTCCCACGTTGTTCGCGGCGAACTTCGCGTCCTTCTTGGAGTACCCGTCGCCGGCTTTGGAGGAAAGCTGTTTGATGAGGCCTTTCTTGGAGAACCCTGACAAGTCGATGTAATTCTGCGCCGACTCCAGTGCGTTCTTCTGCGCCGAAGTCATTTTCGGCTGCTTCTTCTCAGCGGACTTGTCGCTGCCCTTCTTGTTCTCCTTGGCGTCGGACTGGGACTCCGCGCTCGCTGAGGGCTCGCTTGGATCGTTGGTTTCAACGCTCGCGCAGGCGGTCAGGGCGAGCGTAGAAGCGGCGAGAGCGGACAGCAGCATCGTCCGGGTAAGAGTTCGCATACGTCGAACGTATCGGCAACCGTGATCGCACCGTGCACCCTGTTCGTTCAGTCCGCGGACGCCGCATCGCTGAATGGTCACAAAATCGTCCTGAGGTCCGCGCCGCGAGTCCGGCGGCGATGACTTGCCCTCGAGGTCACCGGGCGGGAACGCGCGCACCGGCGACCACACCTGCACGAAGCGGCCCATCAACGCTGCGAAGGTGCGACGCGATGAAGGCGCCCACGAAAGCGACGACAGGCACGACCCTGGGGGCCTCGCCCTAAGCGCCGGGTTGCTCGACGACCTCGGCCATCCCGAACTCGAAAAGCGTGCACAGAGCCGAAGCCGCTCCCCAGAGACCCGTCTTGACGAGGATCCCTTCGACGGAGCGATGCTTGTCGACGAGCTCGTGCCTTTCCTTCACCTAGGCAACGCGCCCCGAGCGGACCGTCCAGCGACTTTGACGGTGTAGGACGACCTCCACCTAGGGGGTTCTTGAGCTCGGCCGCGCGCGGAACACTGTTGATGTGCGGATCCTGGGTGTAGTTGCGTTGCTGGTGCTGGCCGGCTGTGGGTCCAAGACGGCAGCGCCACGGCACGACGAGCCGACATCGACACCGACCGAGACCACGCCCATCGCCGCGGCCACGGCCACCCCGACGGGGACGCCCTCGTTTCAGGCGCCTTCGAGCGGGCCGTGGGAGGCTCGGCCGGCGCGCCGGCGATCGCCGTTGACGTGTCCCGCGGCGAGTTCGCGCGCCGGGTGGCCAAGTCGCGTGCTAGCGCTCGGCGACGGGTCCTACGCGAAGCTCTGGGGCCGGCGACCGCGTTTCGCCGCCGTCGACTGGCGAGGCCACCTCTACGAGCAGGTCGAGCTGGGGGCGCGCAAGCAGAGCGACGTGCGCGCGTTCGCCTGTTGGCGCCAGGGCCGGACGGGCGCGGCGTGGACCGAGTATCGAGGCGACGGGCTCTATGCGCTTCGCGTCGCGTTGGGACCGGACGGGGCGAAAACGGCGGACGTCGTCCGCTCCATGTACGACGACCCCGGGGTGAGCGACATCGCGCTCGCGTTCACGCCGGACGGGACGCTGGTCGTCGTGTACGCGGTGTTTGGCGAGGTACGCGCGGTCACGGTGACCGGCGAGAATGAGCTGAGCGAGCCGGTCACGCTCGGCCCGGCCCTTGAGCGCACGCAGCTCCAGGCCGAGATCGCTCCAAGCGGGCGGGCGGTGATCGCCTGGACGACGATCGACGCCGGCGAGGAGCGCAACGAGCGTCGCCGCATCTACGCGGTCACGGGCCGCGTCGGAACATTCGGGCCGCCGCAAGTGGTTGACCGCGCGCGCCACCTCAACATCTCCGCTTCGACGCGCGTGCCGATCCGCCTCGCGGTCGCGTCCAATGGCCGCGCAGCGCTCCTGTGGGGCACCGACCGCCGTGATCCCGACGCCGACCCATCCACCGACATCTACATCGTCCGCACGGCCGAAGCGGCGCCGGACGGCCCCTTCGCCCACCCGCAGACGCTGGCGAACGCGGGTCTGCCGGGCGACATCGGCGTCCGCCCGGGCGGCTCCTTCTTCGCGCTCTGGACGACGGCGAACGGTCTGCGCGCGAGCACCGGCCACGGCACCGAACGCGTCGCCGAAGGCCGAACCCCGGACGTCCGCGCCTCCTTCCGCCGAGGCAAGCCCCGCGTCGAGTGGCGCGGCGGCGTCGCGACACGAAGATGAAGCGGCCGGTTGCCCGATCGCAGTTCGAGTCGAAGCTACGAAATCGTCGAAAAGAGATACGCCGTGGAGGCGCGCCGCGAGCGGAATCGAGTGGGGTGTAGTGGCTCGCGAGCGCGGTATTCCTAACGTGAACGGTGTGGCCGTCGGGCGTCGGCTGTTTCAGAATCCGTCAGTGCGGCCTTTGCCATCAGCGTTGTAGAGCGTGATCGACGCGCCTTGTGGGACGTTGGCGAGCGCGATGAGCCCGCCTTCATCGGGGGTGAGCGTGGTTCGCTTGCCGTCGGCACGTTTGAGGACGGGATGTTTGACGGTGTCGTCGAGGATCACGGCGGCGTAGTTGCGTCCGATCGACAGCGAGGCGCCGTAGTCGCCGGCGTTGCAGCCCATGCCGCGTTCGATGTCAGGCATCTGCGAGACCGGGTCGGGCGCGCTCAGACACCAGTCGTCGCCCCGGCGTTCGAGGTAGACATGGCCTTTGAGCGCCGGCACAGACCACGCGCGCACGAGGTCCTCCAGATCGCCGTGTGTCTCGTCGAGTTGCGGATCGGCCGCGATCGCCTTCGGCGCGATCACCTCCGAGCGCGCGACGCGAAAGCGCCCCGTCGACCGGGCGAGCGGCGCCATGTTGATTGTGGGCGCGCTCGGCGCGGCGAACGTGGGGGCCGCCGCCGGAACACGAGCCGGAGTCGGAGCCGCGGCGCGTTCCTCGCTCGGACTCTCGCGAAGAAGCCCGAGTGCGAGGACGAGAACCGCCAAGACACCAGCGCCAGCCAGCATCACGGCCGCGCGAACAAGACGCACTGGCCGTCGAGGGGGCGCCGGGAGGACCCCTTTGCGCAGCCGCGCGTTGGCGTCGCGCAGCACGCCCTCGTACTCGCGTAGGAAATCATCCATGGCTTTCACTCCCTAGCCTGGAGCGAAGGCCGGAGATCCCGCGCGAGACGCGCTGGCGGATCGCCGCTTCCGTCGAGCCCGCGGATGCCGCGATCCGGTCATACGATTCCTCCTCGATCACGCGTGCGTGGAGCGCGTGCTGCTGATCGCTCGGTAACGCGGCGAACGCCTCGCCGATTGAGACCACGTCGACATCCGCCAGGGCCTCAATGCGCTCGATCGCCTCGTCGGTTAACTGCAGCGGCGGGATCGCCAGCCGGCGTCGGGCCTGGTCCTCGGCGATCCCACGCTCTTGGGCGTGGGCGAGCTTGTGGCGCGCGATCCCGTACAGCCAGGCCAGCGCCGGCCCGCGCTCAGGGTCGAAACGGTGCGCGCCCTCCAACGCGACGGCAAACGTCTCCGCGCAGACATCCGCGGCCAACTCACCGTCGCGCAACCGGCGAACCAGGAAGCCCAGCAACGGTGCCGCATGCCGGCGATAGAACAACGCGAACGCGTCCCGGTCAACCGGCGTGGCAGCGAGCAACTGCTCGTCGCTGGGATCAGCCATACCCCATGTTCCCGCGACGCCCGAATCTGTGACACCGCAGCCGCGCCTCTCCGACCGAGATGCCGGCTGGTCGCGTATCCATATCGTCGAAGAACAACACCGTTGCGTCGCAGGACTCGGACGCCTCGTGGGCGGATTTGTTCGGCGAGCAGCACGCACGACGTGCCCTTTCGTTGCCGCTCGAGCCGGCCGCGCAGTGCCGCGGAGTGATTACGGTCTGAGGGGTGGAGCTTCTGGACCTCGGCCTTCTGCTCGATCGGGCGCTGTTCTGGGTCGATCTCGATGAAGTGTGCGTACAGGCCTACATGCGGGCTCCGTCGGTGCCGCCGGTGGTGGTCTTCGACACGGACGAGGGCTTGAGGCTCGTCGACGGCTATCACCGGGCGGAGGCGGCGCGGCGCGCGGGGCGCAAGACCATCGAAGCTGAGGTTCGCGCTGGATCGTGGCGAGAAGCGATGCGCTACGCGGCGCAAGTCAGTCGGCGGCCGCGCGCCCAGCCCGACGAGGAGATGCTGCAGGAACGAGAGCAGGCGCGGGAGAACGTCAAGCGGTTCCGCGCGGGCGTTGGGTTGCCGACCGACGACGCGGTCCTCGACTGGTTCATGACGCAGTGGGACATCGGTCTGACGATCTATGAAACCGACGAGGAACTCGAGCGCATTGCGCCATTTGCCGCGGCGGTTGAGGCGGCGCGAGGGCGTGTGCGCGTGTACGCCAAGGACCATGCCGGCACGTGGGCCGGGACGTGGCAGATCCGCGAACATGGCGCGCCGATCCTCTGTGTGGCGTTCACGGGCGACCTTGCGTCCCATCGCAAGGCGCTTGAGCTACCACGCGTAGAGGTCCGGCCGGCGACGCGGACGATGGCCCAGCTCGAAGCGATCGTCGACACGATCGACTTCGACGAGTTCGACGCCGTGGGCATCGAGCTCACCAGATGGGGCATCGATGTCGAGGGCAATGTCGTCAACGTCAGCGCCAACGGTGACGACGAACAGTCGGCGCGAGAACTCTTCGCCGCGCGCTACGGCGATGCGGTACGTATCAGCTGGGGGGAGAAAGCCGAAGACCTAGTCTGACCCCCCGCACATGACTTGCGCGTCGAACATTCCGACCGACAGGCCTCGGTATCGAGTTCGTCGAAAAGCGATCCTTTGCGGTGCGGCGGCACCGCTGGTTGTGCCTCAACTCGATAGCCGAACGTGGCGCGGCCTCGGCGTGATCTGATCTGCTCCTGCGCTCAATGTCCTGTCTCCGCCCGATCGTGAGGTCACGGCCATGTCCACGCCTGAAGGGAAGGCAACCGCCCCCAAGTCAGCTCACCCCCACGCTATGAGCATCCTCTCGCGCAAGCCGCTGACCACGGGGCGGGCGGCGTGGATCATCGCGTGCGTCACCGTCTTGATGACGATCATCAGCGGGGTGCTGATCCACCTCACCGACAAGAAGAACTACCCCGAGATCGGTGACGGCTTGTGGTGGGCCATACAAACCGTCACGACCGTCGGCTACGGGGACCTCGTGCCCACGAGCACGACGGGACGGTTCATCGCCGCGCTCGTGATGGTTGTCGGGATCGGCTTCCTGACCGTCATCACCGCCGCGATCACGTCAACGTTCGTCGAGTCCGGCCGGCGCCGCCTGCAGGCCACGAGCACCGACACCGTGTCCGCGAAGCTCGATCAGATCGGCACGCGTCTGGACGCGATCGAAGCGACGCTCAAGAACATCAGCGGGCACCGCGACGACGCTCCGCGATGAACCGCGGACCGGATCCCGGCGATCAGCCGGGCGCGAGTTCGGGCTGTGGGTCGCGCTTCGCTTCGCGTGCGCCGAGAGCGTGGACGACGGCCAGGCCGACGACGAGCAGGCCGATACCGACCAGGATCTCAACGCCGCGTTCCTCGGCCTCGAAGCCGACCTTGCCGGGTGCGGACAGCAGGAGCACGAGCGAGAAGGTGTAGAGGCCATACATCAGCCAGTAGGTCTTGGCCTGCGTGAGCGCGATGATGAAGGCGATGATGCCGATCGTGGTGAGGACGGCTTGAGGCGGCGAGATGATGGCGATCGGGACGGCGGCGGCGATTCCGAGCGCGGTGCCGAGCGCCTTGCCGCGGATGCGGTCGCGTTTGCCCATGATGATGTACAGGACCAAGATGAGCACCGGCTCGGGAACCCAGTAGGGCTCGGTCCAGCCCAGCGCCACCCCGATCGCCGCGGTGGCACCGAGAACGAGTCCGAACATGACCGCCACCCCGGCGGCGACTCGCGGGGCAAGGTGATCGCCGTCCACGATCCTTGGAGCGCCGAACCGGTGCGCCGAGGACGACGCCGTAGAGCGACGCGATCGCGAGGATCACGCCGTAGATCACGGCGTCGGTCACCGTGGAGACGGGCGTGACGAACGTAGCGGCGTAGGGGACCATCAGCAGCGCGGCAAACCACCCGAACCTGATCCCGGCGCCGGCAACGACCCCCGCGGCGGCCAGCAGAGCCACCCACCACCAGTCATACGCGGTATACGCGCCGAGCCCTCCCGCCACTCCGAGTGCCGGGGCGACGTACAACATGCGGTGGGTGCCGCCGAGTTTCGCTCCGACGGCGCCGAGCAGCACCCCGGTGAACATCGCCGAGACCCCGAGTTCCCCGACGAACGCGCCGATCACCAGCGCGGGCAGGACGAGCACCACCACGACCGCGCCAACGATGTGCAGCACTCGCCGCACTCCGGACGGCTTGTGTTCGGCACCTGCGGCGTCGTCTTCGATCGCCACGGGGCGCGTCGCGCCACTGTGCTTAACCGAGCTCACTCGCGAGCCTCCAGATCTTCGTCCGAGCCCACTCGACCACGCCACCCCCATCACGGCATCATCCGATGTGGATGAGACGGCCGCCAACCACTTGATCGCAGCGTCGTCGAGCACTGCTGCTATCGCCCGAGCTGCGTGAGCGGGGCGGCCCACATGAGAAGGATCCATATTGTGGATTTGCGTAACTTCGGCTGGCGGTCAGTTCGCACCCCAGGTGCGCAGTTGGGCACTGGCGCTGCGGATGTGGTCAGTCGGCTACGTCTTCGAGTGCGGCTCGTCGGTATCGAGCCCGGAGCGGGCGTGGTGAGGGGTGGTCTTGACGTCGGCATCGAGGCACGAACACGCCGGCCCGAGCACGCATCGGTGAGTACGGCCTCCGGGACACTCGCGCCTCGCCGGCGCGCGTGCGTCTCGCTCGTGGACTCGTTGAGCGGGCCTGCACCCATCTTTTGCGGGCTTCGCAGGCGCTCTCACGCCGACCACGTGCGCTGTGCTCGTCGGCCACTTCTACTCAGGCAGGGGAAACACGACGCTGCAGCCGGGGAGCGCGGGGTTGGCGCTGCACTGGCTCAACGTCGGCAACACGGCACTGCAACCCGGGGTCGCGGGGTTCGCGACGCACACGCTCAGCGACGGCAACACAACCCCGCAGTCGGCGGTGGCCGGATTGGCGATGCGCTGCGTGATCGTGGGCGGTGGGAAGTCGACCGCGGTGATGGCGATGCTCTTGGTCGTCCCGTCGCTGACGGCCTCGCCGTCGTCGGCGGTGAATGTGACCGTTCGGTCCAGCGTCGATGGCTCGGCGCTCGTGTTTTCGTACGTGACAGCGCGCAGGATCGTCTGGTACTCGGTGACGGTGGCCGCGCCGGCGAGGGTGAGCGTGCCGGTGCCAGGCTCGAAGGTCGGAGTCACTTCAAACAGCGGTGCCACCGCGGCGAGCAGATCCTGGTCACCGGCATGGTTGCCGGTCAGCCGGACGGTCGCGCTCGCGAGGCTGGGACTGTCGACGTCGGTGACGTTCAGCCCTGCGTCGATCGGCTCAGGGCCGTCGCGCTCGACGTGGTCGAGCGCCCCTGTGGTCGCGGTCACCACCGGCACGTCGTTGATCACCACGACATCGACGCTGCGAGTCGACACGAGGCCGAGGCCGAGGCTGTCGGCGACGCGGAAGCTGAGTGTGCGCGCCGTCATGGACGGGTCCTCGCCGGGCGTGGCGAAGGTCACCGAACGCAGTGCTGCCTGGTACTCGGCCAGCGTGCCCGCTCCGCTGAGCGTGAGCGTGCTGCTGCTGCATTCGCCGGTGATCGATCCGGCCGGTGTGAACGCGAATACGTCGGCGACGTCGAACCCGGAGCTGATCGTCACGGTGGCGCCCGCGAGTTGCGCGGAGTCCGGGTCGGTGACGGCGAGCGCGGGGTCGACGGGGATCGGTGGGCTCTGCTCGGTGTAACGGACGCTCCCCGAGGCAAGGGTGACCACCGGGGATTCCGGGCGCGACGGTGGCGCGTCGGTCGAGGTCGACGACCCGAATCGTGAGCGCCTTCTCGAACCACGCGCCGCTCGAGTCCGTGGCGCGCACACGCACAGACGCCGTGGGGTGGGTCGCCAATCACCTCGGACACACCGACGGCGGGGCGCTCGTGCAGCGGCTGCATGGTCATCCGTCTGAGCGCGGGATGCGCGACCAGATCCAGATCGCCTTCGGGTCATGGGGGAGCAGCTGAGGTGGCAGCGACCACCTAAACTGCCTGGAAACGAGCAGGTTTCGTAGCATGATCTACCCGCCGTCTCCACTCTCAAAGCCGTTGCACAGGACCTCTGTGCAGCGGCTTTTGCGTCTCTCAGGCGTCGGCGCCCCGCGGCGGGCCAGGGGCGTCGACCTCGGCGAGCCGGCGAACCTCGCGGGCGACATCCACCAGGTCGTGCGCGGTGTGGAGCGCCTCTTCGGCGGTGTCCAGGTCGTCGAGCACGGCACGGATCAGCGCGGCTTCGCGCACGTACTGCGAGACGCTGATCCCCTGGGCCTCGGCCGCGCGCGCAACGGCGGCATAGCCACGGTCGGCGAAGCGGATGGTCGTCGCATGTAGAGCCATGTAACGATGGTACTCCGATGGCATATCTAGCATCGTGATGGTGATAACGCCATCGTGGTTGTCACAGCGCCAGGAGCCGGATACGCATGCCCACCCCAACTCACTTCCGACGATGAAGAAGCACACGATGCAGCCGCTGACCAAGCTCCGCCCGTCGTATCGCACCGACGAGGGCCAGGACGTGCCAGCCCAGCCCATGTACTCGTGGACGTGCATCTGCGGTCAGCGCTGCGGTGTCTGGTATCCGCACGCCGACCGCGCCGAGGCCAGCTACGACCGGCACCTCGGCCGGGTGGCGCTGCACGCCGAGGCTGTGATCGACGGCTGGGGGCCCTCGGACCTCTAGGTCATCCCGGAAGCTGCTCGGCCAGTTCGAGGATGATCCCCTCGGGCCCGCGGAGGTAGCAGAGGCGGTAGGTGTCGCCGAATTGCTCGACGCTGCCGACGAGCTCCCCACCGATCGCTTGCAGGCGGGCGATGACGTCGTCCAGGTCGTCGACGGCGAACGTGAGATGCCGCAGTCCAGGAGTGTTCGACGGTGCGTCCGGGTCGCCGGCGGGCGTCGGCGGGGCGTGGAACTCACTCAGCTCGAGCCGTCCGTGCCCATCCGGCGTCGCCAACATCGCGACCGCCGAGCGGACGCCCTCGAGGCCCATGATGCGGTCCACGGCGGGGTCCTCGGCCGACCATTCGCCCAGCAGCTCGAGACCGAGCTCGACGAAGAACGCGATCGTCGCGGCGAGGTCTTCGACGACGATGCCGACGTGGTCCATGCGTTGAACCGTCATGTGCCGGAACCTCTCGCCCGCGCGCGAGCGGCCTGGCGGATCAGATGGTCGCGCTCGGCGACGTTCGCGGCCAGCCGGGCCGCTTCGGCGTAGGCCGTTGCGGCGGCCGGGAGGTCGCCGTCCAGCTCGTGCAGATGGGCGCGGACGGCGTGCCAGCGGTGCCGTTCGCCGAGCACGTCGCGCAGGCGGTCGGTCTCGCGCAGCCCGGCGGCGGGCCCGCGGACGTGACCGACCGCGACGGCGCGCCCGAGCACGGCGGCGGGGTCCTGGCGCACGGGGTCGTCGGTGAGGGCGACGAGGTCGTCGTACCAGGCGAGGATCTGCGGCCAGTCGGTCTCCTCGGCGCGCGCCGCGTCGTCGTGCAGCGCGCTGATCGCGGCCTCGATCTGGTAGCGGCCGGGGCGCTCGAGCGCCAGCGCCGACTGCAGGACGCGCACGCCCTCGGCGATCTCGCGCGTGTCCCACAGTCCGCGGTCCTGCCGGTCGAGCGTGACGATGCGCCCCGCCGAGTCGAGCCGCGCCGCACGGCGGGCGTGGTTGAGGAGCATCAGCGCGAGCAGCCCGCGCGCCTCGGGCTCGTCGGTGGCCAGCGTGAGCTGGCGGGCGAGCCGGATCGCCTCGGCGGACAGGTCGACCCGGCCGGAGTGACCGGCGGTGTAGACGAGGTAGAGCACGCGCAGCACGACGGCGAGGTCGCCGGGCTGGTCCAGCCGTCGCCCGTGGAGCGTCCGTTTGGCGCGGCTGATCCGCTGCGCCATCGTCGACTCGGGCACGAAGAAGGCGTCGGCGATCTCGCGGGTGGTGAGGCCGCCGACGGCGCGCAGAGTCAGCGCCACCTGCGACGTCGGCGCGAGGTCCGGGTGACAGCAGCAGAAGAGCACGAAGAGGGTGTCGTCGCCCTCCGCGGTGACGACCGGCTGCGGCTCGGCGTGCGTCACCTCCTCGCGGCGATGACGCGCGGCCTCGCTGCGGCGTGCATCGATGAGCCGCCGGGTCGCGACCGTCGCCAGCCACGCCTGCGGATCCTGCGGCGGGTGCTCCGGCCACACCCGCAGCGCCTCCAGCAGGGCCTCCTGGAGCGCGTCCTCGGCGGCATCGAAGTCCTCGCCCCGGCGGACCAGGCCCGCGAGCACCCGGGGGACGAGCGCGCGCAGCGCGTCCTCTTCCAGCGGTTGCGTCTGCTCGTCGATCACGTCGGGTCAGAGGTCCGAGGGCTGGCCCACATGATCTCGCGGACGTCGATCCACTCGTACATCGGCTCCCCGCCCTGGCCCGGCTGGGAGGAGACGTACGCCGCGACCTCGAGCGCCCGCTCGTACGACTCGACGTCGATCATGAACCAGCCCGCCACCAGATCGCTGGTCTCGGGGAGCGGGCCGTCGGTGGTGACCGGCGCCGCGTCCGGGCCGCCGTAGCGCACCCAGGTGCGCGACGGCGTCAGCGCCTGCGCCTCGACGTACTCGCCGTTCTCCTCGAGCAGTTCGATGACGTGGCGCTGGAAGGCGATGTGGGCCTCCACGTCCTCGGGAGCCCACTGGTCCATCGGAGGAAACGCGTGATACGGCTCCGGGCCGCCGCGGTAGTGCTTGAGAAGCAGGTACTTCGGCATCGTGTTCTCCAGTGTCGTGGCCGCGCCTATCGTGGCCCTTTCACCTGGTGAGCGGAGCCGAGACCCGCTTCTCGACAGCTGAAGCAGGACGCATCTCAGTAGGGTGCCGCAATCTCGACGACGCGGTTCGAACAGCGGGGGGAAGGCAGCATGTTCAAGCGAGTCCGTAGGTCGGTCACGGGCGGGGTGGCGCTGATCGGGGCGATCGCGGCGGTGAGCCTCGTCCCGGCGTCGCCGGCCAGCGCCGCGGTGCGCTGCAACAGCAACGGCACGCCGGGCATCACGAGCGGCAAGTTCTACAACAACAGCACGCGCGTCTTTAAGGTCGAGGGCGACCGCCGGAAGTCCAACGGGACCTTCGAGCACGTCAGCGTCTACGTCTACAAGGGCGAGGAGGCGTACGCCACGTATCGCCTCTGCGACGCGGACTTCTATTACAACTACTACCGGACCTGGATCTGGGAGGCCGGCTGGGGCTACATGCCGACCGCGCCCTATACGAACACGAAGATCGGCATGGGCGTCGTGGAGTGCCACGACGAAGGCGTCCGCAGCGGCAGCACGGTCACGAAGGAGCCGTTCTGTAAGCACTGAGCGTCGGCGGCAGCCCGAAGTGCTCGAACAGGCCGACGTCGGAGAACCAGGTGATCGCGGTGATCGCCTCTCCGGCGAGGGTGAGCACGAACAGTCCGGTCGGGCGCGTGATGCCTGTACGCGCGTCCGCGAAGTAAGAGCCGAACGCGGGCTGCGAGTTGGCGCGGGTCGGGATGAGGAGCAGGGGCGCGCCGCGCAGCTCGCCGCGCTGGCGCAGGAACGCGCCGATCGCCGCGCGGCCCTCGTACTCGAGCGGCTGCGGCGGCATCGTGAGTAGGGCGTCGGCGGTGAGCAGGGCGACGATGCCGTCGACGTCACCGCTCTGGACGGCGTCGGCGAAGCGTGCGACCAGCCGGCGCTCGGAGGCCGAGTCCGGCTGCGGCGCGCGTTCGCGGTCGGCGGCCGGGAGGCTCTCGCGCAGCGCCGCCCGAGCGCGCTGCAGCGCGCCCTTCACGGAGGCCTCGCCCGTCTCGAGCAGCTCGGCGACCTCCGCCGTGCGGAAGCCGAGCACATCGCTGAGCACGAGCGCCACGCGCTGGCGCGGCGGCAGGTGCTGGAGGGCGGTGATGAACGCGAGCTCGATCGACTCGCGCGCCTCGTAACGCGCCTCCGGCCCGGGCGAGCGGTCCTCGATGCTCTCGAGCAGGGCGTCCGGGTACGGGTCCAGCCAGAGCGTCTCGATCCGGCGCGTCGGCTCGGGCGGGTCGAGCATCGGCGGCACTTCGCGCGGCCGGCGTGAGTGCGCGCGCAGCGCGTTCAGGCAGCGGTTCGTCGCGATCCGGTAGAGCCAGGTGCGCAGGGAGGAGCGGCCCTCGAAGGTCTCGAGGCTGCGCCAGCTCGCCAGCAGCGTCTCTTGCACGAGGTCCTCGGCGTCGTGCATCGAGCCCATCAGCCGATAGCAGTGCAGCTGCAGCTCGCGCCGGTGTGGATCGGTGAGCGCGCGAAACGCGTCGCTGTCTCCTGCGCGCGCCCGCGCGAGCGTGGTCTCGGTCATCACCCTTAAGGACACCAGCTCGTCCAAGAACGGACCGGCCGTTCCGAACTCGTCAGCGCCGGTGTCTGCACCGACATAGACCCAATCATCGGATGGAGGCAAGCGATGCGCAACGTGATCGTTTCGACGTACATGACGCTGGACGGGAAGATCGACGGCGTCCGCGACTGGGCGGTGCCGTACAACGACGACGGCGCGATCAAGCATCACACCGACCTGCTGGCGAACAGCGACGGGCTGCTGCTGGGCCGCAAGACGTACGAGCTCTTCAACGCCATGTGGCCGCCGCGCGCCGGCGAGTTCGCCTACGTGGACAAGATCAACCGCATGCCCAAGTACGTCGCGTCGACGACGCTCACGGAGGTGGAATGGGAGAACTCCCACCTGCTCGAGGGCGACGTCGCGGAGGCTGTCGCGAAGCTCAAGGCGCAGCCCGGGCAGGACCTCGTCCTCTACGGCTGTCACGAGCTCATGCACAGCGTGCTCGACCTGATCGACGAGTACCGGATCCTCGTTCAGCCGGTCCTGCTCGGGAGCGGGAGGAGCTTCCTCAAGGAGGACGCGCCGCGCGTCGACCTGGAGCTCGTCGACAGCACCGCGCTCGAGTCGGGGGTGGTGAGCCTGACCTACCGGCCACGGCGCTGACCCGGGTTCATCCGATCTAGACGATGCTCGTCCGCTGACGCTCCTTCAGGGTTGGCCGCATCACATCGGTCAACACCAAGGAGCGTCATGTCCATCGGTCCTGTGCAATTGCTCGTGCTCGGGTTCGAGCATCCGGAGTTCCACGGCGAGATCATCGCCGAGCTCGAACGTCTGAAGGAGAGCGACACGGTACGGGTCATCGACTCGCTCGCCGTGCATAAGGACGCCGAGGGCGACATCGAGGTGGTGCACCTGAGCACGCTCTCCAAGGAGGAGGCGGTCGAGCTCGGCAGCATTGTCGGCGCGCTGATCGGCCTCGGGATCGAGGGCGAGGAAGGCATGTACGCCGGCGCGCTCGCCGGTGCCGAGACCGCCGACGAGGAGGGCATCACCGTCTTCACCGACGACGAGGCGTGGGATGTGCTGGAGGAGATCCCCAACGACTCGGCCGCGGCGCTGATCCTGATCGAGCATCACTGGGCGGTGCCGCTGCGTGACGCGATCGCGCGCGCCGGCGGGTTCCGGATCAGCGATGGCTTCATCAGCCCGCTGGACCTCGTCGAGATCGGCCTCGTCTCGGCCGAGGAGGCCGCCCTGCTGCACGCCGTCGAGACCGGCTCGGCCGCGTAGTCACTTCAACCACCGCAACGACAGGAGCCACAAGATGATGGGATCACGCAGAGTCGCCCGCCGCACCTCGCGCCGCGTCGCCCGGCGCCGCTGAGTTCAAAGGCGTCAGGATCGCGCAGCGATGGTGGAATAACCGCGCCGTTCTAGACGGCGCGGACCACCGCTGCTACGAGGAACCATGAGCAACGAAGCGCAGTCAGTCTTCCGGCTCCTCTACAGGAGCCAGAGCCGCATCGATGCGGGTGAGAGCAAGACGGAGCTCGGCGGGATCTTCACGACCGCCCGGCACAACAACAAGCGCCTCGGAATCACAGGCGCGCTCGTGATCACCGACGATGCATTCGCGCAGGCGCTGGAGGGTGAAGAGGCGGCGGTGCGTGCTCTCTACGAGACCATCCGCCAGGACCCGCGCCACGAGAACGTCACCCTCCTCGAGTCGGGACCGGTCGAGGACCGCGTGTTCGGACGTTGGGCGATGGCCAAGGTGGCGCCGGACGGTGGGCCGGACATCCGTGTCATGAGCAACGCCGGCAAGGGCAGCCTCGTGCTCGCCTCACCCGATGGGCACGTCACGCCCGAACAGGAGACGGTCCTCGCCGTGATGCGCGAGTCGATCACGCACGAGACGCTCGGAGGCTGAGCGGAACGCCCAGCCGCCCCTCGCGTCGGCGAGGGGCGGCCACGTACGGGCTAGATGAACCCGAACTTCTTGCAGACCTTGAGGCCGATCTTGCCCTCGAGGCGGGCGCCCGGCATCGGCAGGTCGTTCTGGCCGCCACCGGCGGAGAAGCTGCCGGTGGTGTCGACGCCGAACGTCGACGGCCCGACCATCAGCTTCGCGCCGGCCTTGGCGTTCATGCAGCCGAGGTCGAGCTCACCGCCGACGGTGCCGCCCACCAGGCCCATCTTCACCGTCGCCTCGGCGAAGACCGCGGCGCCGGTGTCCTGCGCGCCGCCGACGACGTCGATGTCGACGCCGCCGCCGGCGCCCACGCCGCCCTCGGCGCAGAAGGACCAGTCGGCACCCAGGTCGAGCGTGTTGTCGCGGCAGAACTGGAAGCCGCCGCCGAAGGTCGCGTACATCGACCAGCCGGCGCAGGCCAGACCCGTCGGGTCCTTCTGCGTGATCGGGTTGTTGGACGCGTACGTGTAGAGGTTCTCCGCGCTGCCGCGGAAGAACGACGGGTCGCTCGCGGTGAAGCGCCCGGCGGCCGGGTCGTAGTCGCGCAGGCCGAAGCGCACGAGGCCGCTGACGCTGTCGCGCAGGCCGCCGGCGTAGCCGATCGGCAGCTCGAAGGACCCGGTGGTCTCCTTCTCGACGCCGAAGGAGTCGTAGGTCACCTTGCGCACGACGGAGGCGTCGGAGGCCTTGACCACGATCCGCGGCGAGCCGACCGCGTCGGTGCCGACGTAATAGCGCTCGCCACCGCGCTCGGCGGCGAACAGCCGGTCGTCGCTGTCGTAGTAGTAGGTCGTGACGGCACCGGTGCCGTCGACGGTGGCCGTCACCTGGAACGTGTTGGCCGGGTTGCCGTAGAGGTACTTGGTGATCGCGCCGGGCCCGTCGCTGCGCGCGGTCCGCCGGCCGAAGCCGTCATACGCGTACGTCACCGTGCCGCCGCCCTTGCTAACCGTCAGCAGCTCGCCGCTGCGGCTCCACGTGAACGCCTCGCCGCCGCCGCGCCCGGTCAGGAAGCCGTCGGCGTCCCACTGGTAGCTGACGCCGTTGAACACGTGCAGCTGGTCGCGATCGTCGTAGGCCGCGCCGCTGTCGAGCCGGTTGCCGTTGCCGTCATACGAGTGGCTCTCGACCACGGCCGCACCGCGCTTGACGGTCAGCAGCTGCCCGCTGCCGTCGTAGCCGTAGGCGAGCGTGTCGGCCGCGCCGTCCACGCGCTCCTCACGGGCGCTCGCGCGGCCCGCGTTGTCGAAGCTGAGCTTCTGGAAGAAGCGCTCCGTGCCGCCGACGCTCACGGTGCGCGTGGCGGGCCGGCCGTTGGTGTCGTAGGCGTAGGTCAGCGACAGCTTGCCGTCGGTGATCTTCGAGACGGCGCCGCCCGGGCCGCTGCGCTCGATCGAGAACGGTCCGGTCTTGGTCGGCGAGGCGGTCGCCGTCGAACTCCAGCGCGCGCGTGATCTCGGTCGCGCCCACGGTGAGCTTCTCGCTCGTGGGCAGGATCCGGTTGCCGAGCGTGTAGTCGTAGCGGCCGGCCGCCGCGCCCGTGAACTCCAGGCTCGCGGGCATCAGGCCGTCGTACTTGTAACCGATGGCCTGCGGCGACGAACCGTCCGCGAGCGAGCGCGTCACGCTGTCGTAGCGGTCCTGCTCGCCGTCGTAGGCGAACGTGCGCTTGCTCTGGATCTGGTTCTCCGACGTCAGCCGCCCGGCCGCGTCGTAGCCCATGGCCACCGTCGAGCCACCCGGGAGCTTGGTGCTCTCGAGCGTGCGCTCGGTCGAGTACGCGCGCTCGTAGGCGCCGGCCCCGGGCGGCGTGTAGGACTTCGGGCGATCGTCGCCGGTCGCGCCGAAGCGGTGGACCTTGCCGAGCGGGTTCGTCATCGTCGCGACGTTGCCGTCGGCGTCGTAGCTGTACTTGTAGACGCGGTTGCCGGGCAGGCGCTTCTCGGTCACGCGATCCGCGTCGTCGTAGGCGTAGGTCGTCGCGTTGCCCGCGGCGTCGGTGCTGCTGGCGAGGCGGAAGCGCGCGTCGTAGGCGAACGTGGTCGACTCCGCGCCCTGCTTCATCGACTTCGGGCGCCCGAGATCGTCGTAGGTGAAGTCGATCGCGGTGACGCCGGTGCCGAGCGTCTGCTTGAGCGTGCGGCTCGTGCGGTCGACCGTCGCGGACGTCTCGCGGCCCTCGGCGCTGCGCTGCGTGACCAGCTGGTCGGCGGGCTTGGCCGGGTCCGGGTCCGCGTAGGTCCACGACGAGCTCTTGCCGTCGATGTCGAACGTCGTCTTCAGCGAGCTGATCGAGAACGGGTCGCGCGGGTCGCGCAGGCCGACCGTGTCGGTGCGCTTGGTGCGCGTCGTCTTGCCGCTCGGTGTCGTGACGGTCTTGTCGGCGATGATCCGGACCGCGGCGCCCCAGCGGGGGTCGGGCCCGTATTCGACGGCGGTCTTGGTGCCGTCGGGCGCGGTCAGCTCGGTGATGCCGTCGGTGCGCACGACCGAGACGGTCTTGGCGCCGCTCGGCTCCTGCACGGTGCGCCGGCGGTCGCCGTTGGCGAGCACCTCCATCGAGTACCTGGTCTCCTTGCCGCCCGCGGTCTTGATCGAGACGGTCGGGCCGAACTCGCCCTCGGTGCGGGTGAGCGTGCGCTCCTCGCCGTCGGCGCCGCGGTGGCGGGTCAGGTGGCCGAGCGCGTCGTAGTCGAAGCGGGTGGTGGCGCCACTGGGCTTCTTGAAGCTGGCGAGCAGGCCGCCGGCGTCGTGATAGGTGAAGCGGTAGGTCTGCGCGGCGGGGTTGGTGACGGACTCGAGGAAGCCGTCGGCGTTGATCGCCAGCGTCGTGCGCTGGCCGCCGGGGGCGACGATCGCGGTCGCCGTCCCGTCACCCGTGCGCTCGATCCTCGTGCGGTTGCCGTAGGCGTCGACGATGCCGATGAGGCGCTTGGCGGCGTCGTACTCGAACGTCTTGAGCACGGCGCCGGTGAGGCCGTCGCGGGTGCGCTCATGGCGCCCGTTGCGGTCGAACTCGTAGACCTCGAGACCGTCGCTCGACGGCAGCGCGAGGCCCTCGGTGTCGAAGCCCGGCAGCGGCGGCGTGACCTTGCGGATCAGGTAGCGGCCGTCGGCGAACGTCAGCCCGCCGTCGCCATCCACGCCGATCGTGGTCGAGTGGTTCTGCATGCAGATGCTGGTGGCGTTCTCGCCGTCGGGCGCGCCGGAGCCGCAGGTGCCGAGCATGCGGCCCGCGTACTGCTGCAGCGTGCCGCTGTCGTCGACCTTGAGGATCACCGACGCGGATGGGCTGACGTCGTTGCCGATCGAGCGGATGTAGACCGTGCCGTCGCCGGAGACGGCGATCGACCAGGGCGAGTCGATGTAGGACTCGCTCGCCTTACCACCGAATGTGATCTTCGCGCGCTCGTTGGCGACGCCCTTGCCCGCGAAGCGGGTGGTGGCGCCGTTGGGGGCGATCTTGACGACCTTCTTCTCCAGGCCGAGGGCGAGGTAGATCGAGCCGTCCGGCCCGAGCGCGACGCCCTTCGGGTCGCTGCCGAGTGCGACCTCGGAGGCCGGGGTGCCGTTCTCGGCGACCTTGTCGCCGCCACCGGCGACGGTGGTGACGATGCCGTCCGGCGCGATCTTGCGCAGGCGGCCCTTCCAGTTGTTGGTCGCGCTGTAGCGCTCGACCCAGTAGATCGTGCCGTCGGGCGCGACCGTCATGTCCGTCACCTGGCCGATGTGGGCCTCGAGCGCGGGCTTGCCGTCGCCGAGCGGCGCGGTGCGCGCGGTCGCGTTGCCGGCGATCTTCTCGATCTTGCTGCCGTCGGGCGAGACGCGGCGGATCACCTGGGCGTAGTTGTCGTCGCTGTAGGAGGCGATCAGCAGCGAGCCGTCGGGCGTCGCCGCCAGGGCGGAGACGACGCCGAGTCCGGCGTCCTTGGCCGGGCCGCCGTCGCCGGTCATCGCCCGGTCCTGGGAGCCGTTGCCGGCGAACCCATAGATCTTCCCGTCGCGGCTGATGCGGAAGATCTCGTTGCGGTTGAGCCCGTTGAAGAGGTAGAGGTTGCCGTCGGGCGAGCGGACGTAGTCGCCCATGTAGTCGACGTTGGCGTCGGTCGCGAGCTGGCCGTCCGAGGGGAAGTTCGCGCCGCCGCGGCCGCTGCCGACGCCGGTGTTGGTCGTGCCCGCGAGCCGGCGCACGACGGGCGGGAGCGCCTCGGCGCGGATCGTCGCGCCGTCGCCGCGGTGCAGCGCGCGCTCGACCAGGTCGTAAGCGTGATGATCGCTCAGCGACCAGCCGCCGAGGCCGTGCGTGGGCCGCGCGTCCCACGAGCCGATCGCCCGCGTGATCGTCTGGCCGACGGGGACGCCGCAGAAGAAGTGCGTGTCCATCGTGCCCGAGCGGTTGCCGCACGAGTAGCGGCCGTCGAAGACCTGCGTGTCGGAGCCGAACTGGCTGAAGCTCGACGCGAAGTCGTCGGTCGCGCCGTAGTAGTTGAACTCGTAGACATAGATGACCTGGATCGTCGCCGTCACGCGGCCCTGGACCGTGCGGTCATAGGCGTCCTTACCGTCCCAGCGGAACGGGAAGCTGATGTTGGGCGTGATCAGCGGATAGTCCTTGCAGGTGCTCGCCCCGGTGGTCGGGAAGTTGGGGTCGCACCAGCGCTTCTCGATCTTCTCGCCGCCGACGTCGATCGTCATCGAGATGCCCTTCAGGCGCGGCGGGATCGTCGAGCCGACGACCGGGATCTGGATCGTCTCGTCGACCTTCCAGCCGGGCGTGCGGTCGGTCGAGTAGTTCAGCGTGGACGCGGTGCCCGTGACGGGGATGGACTCCTGCAGCGTCTGCGTCTCGCAGCCGATCGCCGAGCCCTTCTGCTGGCAGGGGTCGTTGGGGTCCTTCCACTCGAACTCCTTCAGGCCGGGCGGACGGGCGCCGGGCGGCGGTCCGTAGGGCCAGTTGTGGTCCCACGGCGTGAAGTGCGTGATCAGCACGCGCCACAGCTCCTGGCCCGGCTCGTAGAGCGTCGCGAGCTGCTTGCGCTCCTCGTCGGTCATGCCGAGATCGGCGCCGGCGTCGGCCTGCCCGTCGCCGTTGGTGTCGACCGCGGCGATGCCGCCCGTCTCGGAGAGGACCTTGATGACGCGGCCGTTGGACGCGCCGACCCACTCGGCCTTCTCGCGGTCGTAATAGCCGGTCGGGACCGGACTGCCGACGGGCGCGCCGATGAAGTTCTCGGTGTAGTTGATCAGCGGCTTGTCGAAGTCGACCTGGGTCGCGCCGGCCTTCAGCGCCTCGTCGACGCTGAACTCGGCGGCGTACGTGTAGCCCGAGTTGGCGGGCAGCGAGCCCGGCATCGCCTCGTCGCCCTGGTCGCCGTAGGTGAACTCGGTGACGCGCACCTTCAGCTCGTTCAGCGGCTTCGTGCTGCCGTCCTCGAGCTTCATCGAGCCGTCGACGCCCTTCGGGAACAGCAGCGTGCCCTGGCGCTGGCCGTCCTTGTCCTCGGTCTCGCTGCCCTGGACGACCTGGAAGGCCGCCGCGGAGTCCGGGTCGATCGTCTTGACGTTCGGGTCGACCGGGACCATCACGATGTCGTCGACGGTCTCGTAGTCCTGCCACTCCGGCGCGAGCGTGCGCTGCACCGGGAGGAAGCCGGCGACGACGAACTCGAGCGTGATCCCGCCGCCGTTGACGGCGATGTCGAACGCACCGTCGGCGCGCGTGTTCGTGGCACCCAGCTCGGGGTGGTCGAGCACGGTCACCCGGACGCCCCCGATCGGCTTGCCGTCACGGTCGTTGACGTGCCCCTTGAGGACGGCGACCTGCTTGGCGTCGATCGCGCCCGGCTTCGACGTCGCGCTGGATCGGGTTCGCGCCGCTGTAGATGAACTTCGTCGAGTCATAGACCGAGGTCGCGGCACCGGGGTCGAGCGTCGGCGCCGCGTCCTTCGGGTCCTGCGGGATCGGGTCGGGCGTGGGCGAAGGACCCGGGCCGGGCGACGGCACCGGGTCGCCCGGGTTCGGCACCGGCGCCGGTCCCGGCGGGAGGTTCACGGTGTCGCCCGATGGACGCGACGGGAGCGGCTTGGAGGCGGGCGGTGCCGGAGCAGCGGCCTTGACCGCGATCGCGTTGCCGGCGGCGCACGTCTTGCCGACGCACGCGATCAGCTTGTACGAGCCCACGGCGACGGTCTTCGGCACCGTCAACTTGCCCTTCGCGGCGGCGGACTTGCGGGCCGCGAGCGCCTTGACCTTCAGGGCGCCCGCGAGCTTGATGTCCTTCGCGTCCGCGCGGCCGTCCTTGGACAGCACGAGCGCGACCGTCTGCGCCTTGGCCTTGCGCCTGCCGGGGTTCTTGACCGTCACGCTGACGGTGAACGCTCCACCGGCGGCCACCGACGCGGGCGCGCCGGCCGGCTTCGAGACCTTCAGCGCGGGCGCCTTGGCCGCGGACGCCACGTCGGCGCTCAGGAGCACAAGCACCGCGAAGACCAGGCCGATGGCCAGCCTTCGTACTCGCCCAACATCCATGCTGGTCATCGCCGCGGTTCTCCTTGCCGTTTCAGTGGTCGCGGCAGGGAGGGTGCTGTGCGGCGCCCGGTCCTACATCAGGGGAACCCCTAGTCGAGGCCTAGGGACGCGGCTGGTACGCGGGGAGCAGCTCGTCGAGCTGCAATGCGGCGAGGCGCAGCGTCCCGGCGGAGCTGCTGTCGCCCGTGATCTCCTGGACGGCGCCGGCGATCGACAGCAGCGAGCTCTGCAGGCCGGCGATCGCGACTCCGGCCGAGTCGATCAGGTCGATGTCGGCGGTCGCGGCGTCGAGCTCGGTGGCGAGCCATGCGAGCTCGCCCGTGGCGACACCGGCGTCGACGGCGAGCCGGCGGGTGTGCTCGGCGGCGGCGGGAACGTTGCCGGCTGAGCAGGCGCGAACGGCCTCGAAGATCGAATCGACGGCGGACGCGCTGGTCCGGTCGGCGAGCGCCACGATGGAACCGGCGAGCTGGTCGCCGCGGTCAAGGTCGGTGCTGAAGCGTGGCATGCCCCGGATATCGACCGCGGCTCTCAAGCCGAGGTGCGGGTGAAGTCAAGAAACGGTCAAGGCGGGCCGGCGATCCCGATCGGCCATCATGGAAGGCATGGACACACCGGAGACGCTCAAGAAGGCGGCGCGCGCGGTAGGGGCGCATCGCATCACGACCCGGCCGAGCGAGCGCCACGTGCGCGTGGAGTCCGGCGGCACCGTGCTCGCCGAGTCCGATCGAGCCGTCGAGCTTGACGAGACCGGTCTGCCGACGCGCTTCTACCTGCCGCGGGAGGACGTCCGCATGGACGTCCTGACGGCGACCGAGACGACGTCGCACTGCCCGTTCAAGGGCGACGCGACCTACTTCTCCGCCCCCGACGCCAAGGACGCCTTCTGGGTCTACGAGGCGCCTTCGGAGGAGGACGCGATGCCGATCTCGGGCCTACTCGCCCCGTGGCCCGGCCGCGTCGACGTGATCGTCGACGGCGAGCGACTGAGTTAACGGACGCGGACCGTGCGCTTGGCGGTGGCGGCGCTGAAGCCGCTGTCGCCGCCATAGGCCACGGTCACCTTCAGCGACTTCCTCGCCGCGCCCGTGATCCGCAGCGTCGCGGTCCACGCGCCCTTGACGAGCTTGGCCGTGGCGCGCTTGCCGCCACTCGCGACCGTCACGGTTCCGGTCGCCGTCCTGGCCGCGGTGCCGCGCAGCTTGAGCGTCGTCGTGCGCCCGCGCCGCGACGCCGTCGCGGACTTGACCTGAAGCCCTGCGGCCTTCTTGATCGCCGGCCGCGGTGTGGGCGTGGGTGTGGGCGTGGCGGCGACCACGCCGGGCGGCGGCGCCGGATTCGTCACCCGGAACGTGCGCGTCACGATGCCCGCGTTGGCCGCGCGGTCGGTCTGGATCGCCGTCACGGTGTAGAGGCCGTCGGCCAGCGCCACGCTCGCCGCGAAGGTGCCCGCGACGACGGGCGCGCTGACCTGGATCGCCGCGCCGGTGGTCGGGCGCACCTGTAGGAGCACGGTGGCGTCATCGCCGACCGCGGTGCCCGCCACGCCCGTGATCGTCGCGCTGCTCGTCTCGGCCTCGGGACCGGTGAGCGTCACCACCGGTGCGACGGTGTCGATCACGAAGGTCAGCGTGCTGCGCCCGACGTGGCCGGCCTCGTCCTCCTGGCTCGCGACGACCGTGTAGGTGCCGTCAGGCAGCGCCGCCGGAGCTTCGGCGGAGAACGAGCCGCCCTTGACGGCCGTTCCGGGGAACGTCGTCGTCGCTCCACCCGGAGCCGTCAGGGTGAGCGTGACCGTCGTCAGGTCGCCGGCCGCGGTCCCGATCGTGCCTTCGAAGTGGGGGATGGCGTCGCCGGTCGCGCCGTCGGGGGAGGTCAGCTGGATCCGCGGCGCGGTGCGATCGATCGTGATCGACCGCGACTCGCTGACCCCGACGTTGCCGGCGATGTCGGCCTGTACGGCGCGGACGGTCCAGGTGCCGTCGCCGAGGAACGGCATCGCGGACGAGAATGCGCCGTCCGGCCCCTTGCCGACGCTGGAGGTCGTCACCGGCGAGCCGATCGCCAGGGTGCCCTCGTAGAACTCGAGCGTCACGCTGGGAGCGTCGCCGCTGTCGATCCCCGCGAAGCCCGTGATCGTCCCCGTGGGCGCCAGCGAGCGTCACCGTCGGGGCCTGCTCGTCGGTGTACGTGAGCTGGACGTGCGGCGTGCTGGTCGACGTGTCGACGGTCACGGCGGTCGCGCCGGCGCTGAAGTTCGATCCGCCGCCTCCGCCGCCCGCGCCGCCGGTCGCCGATGCGCCGCCGCCTCCGCCGCCGCGATACCCGCCGCCGCCGCCACCGCCGGAGCCCGCGCCGTCCGCTCCGTTCCCGCCGGCGCCCGCGACGCCGCTTTGCCCCGCCACGCCGTCGCCGTCGGCCGGCTTCGCGCCACCCGCTCCCACGTCGGACGTGCCGGCTCCGCCGCCACCCGCGTTCTGCGCCGCGACCGTCGACTTGCCTGCACCACCTCCGGCACCGGCGTCGCCGCCGGGCCCGCCGAAGACGCCGCCCCCGCCACCGCCACCGCCACCGGCGATCAGGAGCGCGGCGCCCGCGAGGCTCAGGCCGGAGGCGCCACCCCCGTTGCCGCCGCGCAGGGAGGCCGCGGACGAGCCGGAGGTTCCCGCTCCCGCGCCGACGAACGCGGTGAGCACGGACCCGGGGGTGACGGCGACCGTGCCGGCCACGACCGCCCCGCGTCCACCGGCGCCCCGCCGCCGGCCGCGCCGGTCGCGCGCACGGCGAGGCTGGTCACGCTGCCCGGCACGCGGAAGCTGGTGTCACCGGCCTGCGTCACCGTGACCACCGCCACGCCCGCATGCGCCGGAGCGGCCATGGCCAATCCGGCGGTCAGCACGGCTGCGACCAGGGCAGCGACGCGTCTGGAGCTCATCGCGACCAGGGTGGCTGAGCGCGCCTGCTTCTTCAACCCCGCGACCTGGACGGTGGAACGGAATATCGCTCGCCGCGGCGGCGTCTGCGCAGGTAGATCGCGGCTCACCCGCGGACGCTCAACCGAAGGAGTCCCTCATGCTGCGCAAGCTGGCCGCTGTGGCCGCCACCGCCACCCTCGGCGTCGCCGTGGCCGTCGTGCCGGCGCAGGCCGGCTCGTCGAAGACGGTCGCCGTGAAGAACAACGCGTTCTCGCCCACCAGCGTCAAGATCGCCAAGGGCGGCAAGGTCACGTGGAAGTGGACGCAGGGCGGCGTGCCCCACAACGTGACGCCCGCGAGCGGCGGCGCCGGCTCGAAGACGTCGAGCAAGAAGGGCTTCACCTTCTCGAAGACGTTCACCAAGGCCGGGACCTACAAGTACGTGTGCACGATCCACTCGTCGATGAAGATGACCGTCAAGGTCAGCTGATCGGATGTGAGCTGGTCGCGGCGCGGAGCACGATCCGTGTCTCCGTCGCCGCGGCGCCCTGACGCCGGATCGCGCGCACGGTCGCGTCGAGATCGTCGGCGCCGTGGCACGCGACGCGCACGTGGTAGTCGAAGCGGCCGGTCACGAACGCGATCTCCTGGACCGCGGGCAGCGCCAGCGCGAACGTCTCGAACGTCTCCGCCGAGGTCGTCGGCAGCAGCCGGACGTCGATGAAGGCGTCGAGCGAGCGGCCGACGTTCTCGAGCGCGACGACGGCGGTGAACCCCGTGATCACGCCGCTTCGCTGGAGGCGCCGCACGCGGTCGGCCGCGCCGTGCGGGCTGAGGCCGACCGCCTTGCCCAGATCGGCGAACGATTCCCTTCCGTTTCCGGCCAGGACGTTGAGGATCTGGAAGTCGATCCGGTCGAGTGCTGTGGTTTCCACAGGAGAATCGTAGATTGCTTGTGCGCTAGGAGGTCGATTGGGCAGGATCAGTCACAAGCGAACTGGAGAGACTGAGATGCGCATCGGCGTCCCGACCGAGATCAAGACCGACGAGTACCGCGTTGCACTGACCCCGGCGGGCGTGCGCGAGCTCGCCGACAACGGGCATCAGGTGCTGATCCAGGAGGGCGCCGGCAAGGGCTCGGCGATCCCGGACGCCGAATACGTCGAGCAGGGCGCGCAGATCGTCCCCGACGCCGCCGCGGTCTTCGCCGGCGCGGACATGATCGTCAAGGTCAAGGAGCCGCAGCCGGGCGAGGTCGCGATGCTGCGCCCGGACCACATCCTCTTCACCTACCTGCACCTCGCGCCCGACGCCGCGCTGACCCAGGGCCTCGTCGACTCGGGCGCGACGTGCATCGCCTACGAGACCGTCACCGACGCGCGCGGGCGGCTGCCGCTGCTGGCGCCGATGAGCGAGGTCGCCGGCAAGATCGCCACGCAGGCGGGCGCGTTCATGCTCGAGAAGCCGCTCGGCGGCCGCGGCCTGCTGCTCGGCGGCGTCCCCGGCGTCGCGCCCGGCAAGGTCATGATCATCGGCGGCGGCGTGGTCGGCCTGACCGCGGCCGAGGTCGCGATCGGCATGGGCGCCGAGACCTACATCTTCGACCGCAACATCGACCGCCTGCGCGAGCTCGACTTCCTGCTCAACAACCGCGCCTCGACCGTCTTCTCCACGACGCTCAACGTCGAGCGGATGCTCTCGGAGGCCGACCTCGTCATCGGCGCCGTGCTCGTCCACGGCGCCAAGGCGCCGCACGTCGTCACGCGCGCGCAGCTGGCCCTGATGAAGGAGAACGCGGTGCTCGTCGACGTCTCGATCGACCAGGGCGGCTGCTTTGAGACCTCACGCCCGACGACGCACACCGACCCGACCTACGAGGTCGACGGCGTCACCCACTACTGCGTCGCCAACATGCCCGGCGCGGTGCCGATCACCTCGACGTTCGCGCTGACCAACGCGACGATGCCCTACGTCGTCAAGCTCGCCACCGAGGGCGTCAACGGCGCGCTCGGCGCCGACCCGGGCTTCATGGCCGGCCTCAACGTCGCCGGCGGCAAGGTGACCTACGAGCCGGTCGCGCGCGACCAGGGCCTCGAGTACACCTCGCCTCAGGAGGCGCTCTCGGCGTTGGGGTCGTAGTTGAACGGGTCGTAGGGCAGATCCGGGTGCTCACCCGGGCTGTTGAGGTCGTACGTCCGCACCGCGCCGCTCGCCTCGTCGAAGGCGACGGCGCGCTGCAGCTCGAACGGCGGGTGATCGTCGGCCGAGGCCAGCGTTGCGAGCTCGTTCGAGACGAGCCGCATCGCGCTCATCGCCCGCATCCGGCTCGCGAAGACGTCGCGGCCGAGGTGCAGCGCGTTGTCGCGCATCGCCTCGACGACCATCGGCGGAACGTCGTCGATCTGCGCGATCTCGTCCTTGGCCCAGCGCGCGAGCTCCCACGTCGTGCGATCGATGATCGCGATGCGCGAGTAGAAGCCGTAGAACAGCTGCTGCAGCGCGTCGAGCCGTTCCTCCTCGGGGACGGCTTCGGCGTAGGCCCTGATGCTGTCGTGCAGCGTGACGGGCTCGATCTCTTCGCGCGATTCAGTCATCTCGCGCGAGCTTGCTGGCTCAGCGGCCCGCGGTCAAGAACCGGCCCGATTCTCCAGGAATGCGGTGCTCGCTACGCCGTGCGGGGCGTGCGCGAGCGCAGCGGCTCGCTGACCGACTCGACGCGCGCGCTGAGCTCCGCTCGCCAGCCGATGCTCTCCTGCGCGGGTGCCACGACGGCTCGCAGGGCCTCGACGCAGACCTCGTCGAAGGCGCTGCCGGTCTCCTCGTCGAGCAGCGCGAAGGCGCGCTCGGCGGGCCAGGCGTCACGGTAGACGCGGTCCGCGGTGAGCGCGTCGTAGACGTCGGCGACGGTGAGGATGCGGACCTCGAGGTCGAGGGCGCCGGCATCGGCGCGGTTCGGGTAGCCGCGTCCGTCGAGGCGCTCGTGGTGGCTCTCGACGAGGTCCAGGACGAGCGGCGGGAAGCCGCCGAGCTCGGTGAGCAGCTCGCGGCCGGCACCGGGATGGCTGCGGATGACGTCGAACTCCTCGTCGGTCAGCTTGCCGGGCTTGTTGAGGATCGCGTCCGGGACCGAGAGCTTGCCCATGTCGTGCAGCAGCCCGCCGAGCGCCAGCAGCCGGAGCCGATCGGCCGGCAGGTGCAGCTGCTCGCCGAGCTGGACGGCGAGCGTCGCGACGCGGCGCGTGTGACCCTCGGTCGACGGGTCCTTCTCGGCCAGGCGCAGCATCAGCGCATGGACGCGGCCACCGAGGAAGGCCGCCTCGTCCGCGACGAGGTCAGCGGCCTGCAGGTCTCCGACGAGCGCGCGCGAGGCGGTCGAGTGACGCAGGTCCAGCGCCGCCGGAATCCCTACGAGGCCGATGCCCGCGACCTCGAAGGCGTGTGCGAGCCACCAATTGAGATCCATCATGTCCGAGTTGAGCAGGCCGAACTCGGCGCCGACGAGGACCATCACGCCGACCGCGACGACGAGGTCGGGCGTGCGCCGCGTGAGCAGGAAGGTGCGCGCGGCGCGGTAGGCGAGCAGTATGAGCAGCGGTGCGCTGGCGACGAAGACCAGTTCGGCGGCGAGGCTCTCGTACTCCGGCACGACGGGGATCAGCTCGGGCGAGAGCATTCCGGCCGTCCCGACGATCACGAGCCCGGCCAGGACGGCCAGCTGCACGCGCAGGAGGGTGGCGGCGCTGCGCGGCCGGCGAAACGCGGGCAGCGCCGACGCGGCGAGGATCAGCCCGCCGAGCGGGATGTTGAGCGCGCCCGCGGCCTGGACGAGCCCGTTCTCGCCGATCAGCACGCCGGGCGTGGCGAGCGCGTGGAACACGAGCAGCACCGCCATCACCGAGAAGGCGAACCCGAGCAGCACCGCGCGGCCGTCGTTGCGGCGGACCGCGATCACCGACAGCGCGATCGCGGCGGCGGCGGCGAGCGCCCCGGCGGCGCCGACCGTCACGAGATGGACGATCGGGGGCACGTGGACCATCACCTCCGCGAAGAGGAAATAGGTGATGAAGGGAATGAGTGCGGCGGGTACGAGAATCGCCGCGATCGGGATCGACCGACGCAGGGGCATGCCCCGGGTAGTCGGCCGCTTGATGACCGACCTTGACTCGGCGTCAGCGGAACGCTTCGGTGAGCAGCCCCGTCAGGCGCTCCAACTCCGGCACGCGCCGGCTGCCGACCACCGACACGGTGCGCACCTCGTCGCCGCGCGCGACCTGGACCCAGAGGACGTTCGGCTCCGTCTCGCCGGTGTCGGCCTCGTAGCGCCCGGCGAGGCCGTCGAGGGGGACCTGATCGAGCGCGCGCTCGATCGTTGCCATCCGCGCGGCGTCCAGCGGCACCGCGTCGGTCCAGTCGCCGCCGAAGAGGAGCGTCTGGTAGCGGCCGTCGGCGAAGATCCGGTAGCCCGCCCGGGCGTCGTCGGCGGTGACGACGATCGACTGCACCAGCGCGCCCGCGGGCACCTCCGGCGGTGCCTCGTCCGTGTTCATGCCACCGCGGTGCCGTCCGTGGCGGGCACCGGGAAGTCGCCGACCGGCGCCGCGGGCTTGATGTCCCATTGACCGGCGGTGCCGGTCATGACGCCGAGCACCTCGAGGAAGGTCACGTAGTGATGGGGCTTGACGTCGGTCCCGGTCGACATGATGTTCTCGCTGTGCTTGGCCAGGATCGGCTGCTGGCCGGGGATCAGCCGCTGGGCCAGCGCCGAGTGCGCGACGGGCGTGCCGGCGGGGCGCGCGCCGGCGTCGGGGCCGGCGTACTCGTCGCCGAGGCCGAGCATGTGGCCGGCCTCGTGCGCGATCGTCGTCTGGCTCGAGTTGAACGCGCCCACGGTGATGTCGACGCGCCGCCACTCCGGGCCGGGTCCGGCGCCGGTCGCGCCGACGCCGACCGCGGACGGCTGCTTCTGCGCCCCGCCGGTGACGATCTCGTTGCTGACGTTGCGCGCGCGGTCCTCGGACAGCGTCTGGTTGCGCTCCGGGCGGCCCTCTGAGCTCGAGTGCCCGGTCAGCGAGACGGGGAACGGCGGCATGTCGGGCGCGCCCAGCGTCTTGCCGAAGTTCTGCAGCGCGGTCTTGTCGGCCGGCGACGGGTCGGCGCTGCCCTGCGGGAAGGTGATCGTCTTCGGGTTGTCGACGTCGACCTGGCCGTAGCGGGCGCGCGAGCCGGTGGTGGTCGAATACTGGTCGACGTCCGGGGTCGTGATGCCGTTCTCGGCGCCCTCGTGGAAGCGCGCCGTCGACTGGTCGGCGGTCGCGCCCGGCGGCGTGACCGACTCCTCGAGCCCCGGCTCCGTCGGCCACTTGGTGACCGAGGTCACGAAATGCGCCTTGCCCTCGCCGGCCGCCGGGCGGTCGACGACCTCGACCTTCACGTTCACCGGCGGCAGCTGGGCCGCCCAGCAGGCCTTCTGCGTGAAGAAGCGGTACTGGTTGCCCCAGATCCCCTGGATCGTCGAGACGGCGTTGGCCTTCCACGCGTCCGACTCCTCCGTCGTCCACGCGAACTGCTCCGGCTTGTAGGTCGCCGCCTTGGCCGGGCCGCCGACGGAGGCGACCCACGTGGGGTCGGCCGCGTTGCCGTTGAGGAAGCTGAAGGCGATCCCGAGCGTGATCGTCAGCTGGCCGTCGCCGGGGGCGTAGACCGCGTCGAAGAGCCCGCGGCCCGTGCTCGGGTGGAAGTCCTCCTTGGTGTACGTCGTCGACAGCAGCTCGTCGAGCTTGGCCTGCTCCTCGGGCGAGCAGGTCGCGGTCTCGTCGCGCATCAGCGCGCGCTGCTGGAGCATCCGCGCGACGGCGGCGTTCCCCGCGGTGCGCTGCAGCTGCTGGACCATCGCGACCGGGCTGAGGGCGGACGGCCGCTGCAGGGGCGCAGCGACGGCGGCGGCAGGCTCACGGTCCTGCCCATCCAACGCGTGCGGCCTATCCACATCTCGGAGTATCGCCCAATCGCGAGGGTCCGTTGGGGAAGACTTTCAGGCGAGCACGGTGGCCCATTCGGCGATCGCCGCCGCGATCGCCTCCGGCTGGTCCTCCTGCGCGAGGTGGCCGGCGGGTCCGCACGCCACGACGTCCAGGCTCGCGATGTTGGCCTCACACCACGCGGTCAGCTCCGGGCCGATCATCAGTGTGGGGGAGCTGTCGAAGGTCAGCAGCAGCTTCGGCACCTCGGTGCTGCTCGCCAGCCAGGCGTCGTAGGCCTCGACGCGCGTGACCATGTCGGCGGGGTCGCCGCCGATCGGTGCCTCGCGGGAGAACGCGAGCAGCGGGCGCCGGCTCTCGGGCGTGGGGAAGGGCGCGGCATAGACGGCGCGGTCGGCGTCGTCGAGCTCGCTCAGCGTCGTCGCGTCCAGCGCCTGCGTGATGAAGACGTTCTCCTCGAGCACCAGCCGCTCGCCCTCGCCCAGGCGTCCGGAACGCCTTGAAGCGGGCCTGGGCGACGGGCGGGTACTCGTCCCACGAGAGCGGCTTGAGGATCGTCTCGAAGAACGCGACCCCGCGCACGCGCTCCGGGTGCCGCGCGGCCCAGTCGAAGGCGAGCGCGCCACCCCAGTCGGAGCCGGCGAGGATCACGCCGTCGAGCTCCAGCGCATCGAACCAGGCGTCGAGGTAGCGCGCGTGGTCGGCGAAGCGGTACGCGATCTCGGGCTTGCCGGAGCGGCCCATGCCGATCAGGTCGGGGGCGAGGCCGCCGGTGCGGGGGAGCACGTTGCGCCAGGCGTGCGACGACGTCGGGTTGCCGTGCAGATAGACGAACGGGCCGCCGGGGTGTTCCTCGTAGTGGATCGTCGAATCGAGCACGTCGATGGAGGGCATTGGGCCTCACCTTTCATTGGGTGTACCAACGTTGGTAAGACCAACGATAACGCAAATCGTTGGTGAGGCCAATAGTCTTTGCGGTCATGGATGCCCCGCTTCGCCTGACACAGCTGCCGAGCTGGCTCCTGAGCGAGGCGGCACGGCGCGGCCATCAGCTGGTCAGCGAAGGGTTCGCGGCGGAGGGCGTGCGCAAGGCGCACTTCACGGTGCTGGTCGCGCTCGACGAGCACGGCTCGGCCAGCCAGGCGGAGCTCGGGCGGCGGCTGTGGATCGACCGCAGCGACATGGTCGCGGTGCTCAACGACCTCGAGGCGGCGGGCTACGTCGAGCGGGCACGCGACGAGCGCGACCGCCGCCGCAACGTGGTCGCGCTCACGCCGTCAGGTATCGACGCGCTGGCGCGGCTGAACGCCCGCGCCGACGCCGCGCAGGACGCGCTGCTCGCCCCGCTCTCGGCGCCGGAGCGCCGAGAGCTCCAGCGCCTGCTCACTCGCGTGCTCGAACCGCCACCGGCTCGCTGACGGCGCTGCGGTCGAAGCGCCCGGAGCGCAGCTCGTCGCTGCCGACGCCGAACTCGATCCCGCGCGCCTCCTTGCCCAGCGCGGTCAGGACGATCACCGCCACCAGCACCGGCACGATCACCGCGAAGAGCGCGAAGCGGCCGCTGTGGCTGTCGGCGAGCGAGGTCTGGATCGGCAGGTTGAACGCCGCCAGCAGGTTGCCGAGCTGGTAGGTCACGCCCGGGTAGAAGCCGCGGATCTCGTCCGGCGAGAGCTCGGTCAGGTGCGCCGGGATCACGCCCCACGCGCCCTGGACGAAGAACTGCATCACGAACGCCGCGAGCGGCCAGCGTCGCGAGCGTCGGGCGAGTACGCGAACAGCGGCGAGACGAGCAGCGCGAACGCCGCGCAGATGATGATCGTCTTGCGCCGGCCGAAGCCCTGCGAGAGCGCGCCGAAGTAGGCGCCGCCGAGGATCGCGCCGAGGTTGTAGACGATCGCCACGACGCACGGTCGTCGTGTGCGTCGGCGTCGAACGTGTCCTCGAGGAACGTCGGGTAGTAGTCCTGCGTGCCGTGGCTCATGAAGTTGAACGCGGCCATCAGCAGCACGAGGTAGCCGAAGCGGCGCGCGACCGCCGGGTTCATCAGCACCTGGCGGAAGCCGACCTTCGTCTGCTTCTCGCGCTCCTTGGTGCGCTCCCACGCCTCGGACTCCTCGACCCGCATGCGGATGAAGAGCGCCAGCAGCGCCGGGATCGCGGCGCAGATGAACAGCCCGCGCCAGCCGGCGATCGGCTCGACGAGGAAGAACGCGATCGCGGCCAGCAGGTAGCCGACCGGGTAGCCCTGCTGCAGCACGCCGGAGTAGAAGCCGCGCTTCTCCGTCGGGATCTTCTCCATCGCCAGCGAGGCGCCGAGGCCCCACTCGCCGCCCATCCCGATGCCGTACAGCGCGCGCAGGACGAGCAGCATCGTCAGCGAGGTGCGAGAACGCGGTGGCGAAGCCGACCGTCGAGTAGAAGAGCACGCACGCGAGCAGCGCCGGCCGCCGGCCGCGCTTGTCGGCCCAGTAGCCGAACAGCGCCGCGCCGACCGGTCGCGCGGCGAGCGTGAGCGTCGTCGCGATCGCGACCTTCGTCTTGGTCGTGTCGAACGTCTCGGCGACGTCGCGTGATGACGAAGACGAGCAGGAAGTAGTCGAAGGCGTCCATCGCCCAGCCCAGCCAGGCGGCGATGAACGCGTTGCGCTGATCGCGGGTCAGGCCTTGTGCCTGCTTCCGCAGCATCCGCGGTCCCATGGGCAGACCCCCTTGGTGTTCCTGCTACCGGACTACCCATCCCGCAAACGGGCGAGACGGGCAATCCGGTCACCCCATGAGAGCCGCGTTAAACGAAGCGCTTGACGAACGCGAGCGCGGTGTCGGCGACCTCGCGCCAGCCGCTGTCGATCGTCAGCGCGTGGCCGCGGCCCTTGATCTCGACGATCTCGGTGACGCCCTCGTTGTCCTTCTGCTGCTTGTACGAGGCGTTCGCGATCGCCCACGGCACGGTGTGGTCCTTCTCGCCCGAGATGATCAGCAGCGGGCCGCGCTCGGGGTTCTTGGTGTCGACCTTGACCTCGGTCCACGGGTTGAGGTTCGCGGTCGCGGCCTGGAACAGCGGCGCGCCGGCGGCGGGCACCGCGAAGGTCTCGTAGAGCTCCTTGGCCTCGTCCTCGCTGACCGCGTTGGCGAAGCCGTAGCGGAACTGGTCGTAGGTCAGCGGCACCGCGCGGTTGCGGTTGGCCGGGTTGCGCAGGACCGGGCGCGCGGACTTCAGCGCCGAGAACGGCAGCGGCAGCACGCCGCGGAACGGCGCCGGGTCGATCGCGACCGATGACCGCGGACAGGCCGCGCCCGGCGAGGATCTGGGTCAGCAGGCCGCCGAACGAGTGGCCGATCACGACCGGCTTCTGGTCGAGCTTGGCGATGATCTCGTCGAAGTGGTCGGCGACCTGGCCGACCGTCTTGTTGGCGAAGACCTCGGGATGCTGCGTTGGCCTCCTCGACGGTCTCGGGGTCGTCGGGCCAGCCCGGCGTGAGCGACGTGAAGCCCGGCCTCCTCGAACACGGTCGGCCCAGCGATCCCAGCTGCTGGGCAGCAGCCAGAGCCCGTGGACGAAGACGACGGGCTTCAACCCGGTCGCGTTCGCGCGCGCGACCTCCTGGGCCTCGTGCTCGGTGATCGTGGTGGCGTTCTCGGTCTCAGTCATCGTGTGCCTCCGTAGCTTGCTGGCGAGCCGGGATTATGCGCGTCGCGGATGAGGACGGTGGGCGCCGGGTGAGCACCTCGTACGCTAGGGGGCATGGAGGGTTCAACCGGCGCGCCCCCGCAGCGCGTATGTCCACAGTGCGCGCGCATCTCTTGGGCCACCGGCCCTCGGTGCCCCTACTGCACCGAGCGCTTCAGCGTCAGCCGCCGCGTCACACCGTGGATGCTCGTCGGCGCCGTCGCCGGCGTGCTCGTCGGCGTCGCGCTGATGTTCTTCATCTTCGGACAGGTCATCGAAAGCCGGGTCAACGACCGCATCGACCAGGTCAACAAGGATTTCGAGACCGACCTGAACAACTTCCGCAACGACGTCAAGAAGGAGCTCGACGCGCGACTGCCGCCTACTGGCACGGGCGCCGTGGTCCCGACGCCGACGCCGGCCCCGTCGGTCCCGCCCGAGGGCGAAGGGGCCATCACGCCGACCCCCACGCCGAGCGCTGCCCCGACCGAGACCGCGACGGTGTCGCCGACCGAGACGGCGACACCGACGCCAACCATCGCGCCTTAGAGCCTATTGACGAATACCGGTGCGCCCGCTGCGGCGCATCCGCGGCACCTCGAGCCACCCACGCTGCTCACGTGGCAGAGCCACGCATCGCGAGCGCGTGCGGCCCGAGGCACTGGCGGGCTGCACCACATCGGTCGGACCGACCATTCGTCAACAGACTCTCAGGCCTTGTAGACCTTGCGCTCGTAGTCCTCGAGCATCCGCCCGGCGCCGAACTCCGGCCCGAGCGTGCGCAGCGACCGGCGGATCCGCGCGACCCAGTCACGCGGGATGCCGTCGGCGCTGGCGCGGTAGAACTCGGGCGCGACCTCTTCCTCGAGCAGCCGGAAGAGCTCGTGCGCGTGGCGCGCGTCCTGGGCGCCGTGGTCGTGATCGACGTCGCCTGACAGCGCCCAGCCGTTGCCGCCGTCGTAGCCCTCGGCCCACCAGCCGTCGAGCACGCTGCAGCTGCAGGCCGCCGTTCATGACGTTCTTCATGCCGGACGTGCCGGACGCCTCCAGCGGCGGGCGCGGCAGGTTGATCCAGACGTCGCAGCCGCGCACGAGCCAGCCGGCCATCCGCAGGTCGTAGTCGTTGAGGTAGGCGATCGCGATCGGCGAAGCCCGGCGCGTTCTTGCTCGAGAACAGCTCCTGCACGAGGCGCTTGCCGCCGTCGTCGCGCGGGTGCGCCTTGCCGGCCAGCAGGACCTGGATCGGCCGGTCGCCGGCGACGACGCGCATCGCGCGCTCGACGTCCTGCAGCAGCAGGTTGAGCCGCTTGTAGGTCGCCAGCCGGCGCGCGAAGCCGATCGTCAGGACGTCGGGATCGAAGTTCGCGGCCGCCTCGGCGTAGGGCCGCGGCTCGTCGCGGGCGAGCCGGTCGGCGACGGCGCGATGGCGCACGTACTCGATCAGCTGCGGCGCGCTGGGCCGTGCGGACGGCCCACAGCTCCTTCGCGGGGATGTCGTCGACCGGCGCCCAGGTGGCCGGGTCGGTCGCGCGGTCCAGCCAGTCCTCGCCGAGGTGGCGGTTGAGCAGCTCCCACATCGGCTGGCCGAGCCAGGTCGGGATGTGCACGCCGTTGGTGACGTAGGTGATCGGCACGTCGTCGACGGCGCGGTCGGCCCACATCGGCTGCCACATCTCACGGGCGACCTCGCCGTGGCGGCGGCTGACGCCGTTGGCGGCGCGGCTCGTCCGCAGCGCGAACTGGGTGACGCCGAACGGCTCGGCGCCCTCGTCCGGGTTGGTGCGGCCGAGGCGGATGATCTCCTCGGCGTCGACGCCGAGCGTGCCCGCGATGTGCGCGAGCGTGTCCGGCGACCTGCTGCGCGGGATACGTGTCGTTGCCCGCCGGGACCGGCGTGTGGGTGGTGAAGATCGGTCTTGCCGCGAGCGATCTCCAGCGCGGCGCTGAGGTTGCCGTTGCCGCTGTACTCGCGGCGGGCGAGCTCGAGCGAGACGAACGCCGCGTGGCCCTCGTTGAGGTGCACGAGGCCGGGCTCGATGCCCGAGCGCCTCGAGCGCGCGCACGCCGCCGATGCCGAGCAGCATGTACTGCGCGAGGCGCGTGTCCTCGTCGCCGATGTACAGGCGCGAGGTGATCCAGCGCGCCGTCTGCGAGTTCTCCGGGCGCTCGGCGTCGAGCAGGAAGAGCGGGATGCCGCCGATGTCGACGCGCCAGATCTGCGCGGTGACCTCCATGTCGCCGATCGGCACCCTGATCGTGATCGGCTCGCCGTCCTCGCCCGTGACGAGCGCGGCGGGCAGGCGGTCCGGGTCGGTGTCGACCCAGTACTCGTGCTGCCAGCCGCCGGCGTCGATGCGCTGGCGGAAGTAGCCGTCGCGGTAGAGCAGGCCGACCGCGGCGAGCGGCCAGGCGCGGTCGGAGGCCTCCTTGAGGATGTCGCCGGCGAGCGCGCCGAGGCCGCCGGAGTAGATCGGGAACGAGCCGTGGAACCCGTACTCGGCGGAGAAGTACGCGATCGGACGCTCGGCGGTCGTGATCTCGTCGCGCGCGTGGGCGCGCGAGGTCGGCCTTGACGCGCTCCTCGAGCGCGGCGGCGCGGGCGAGCAGCTCGGCGTCCTGCGAGGCGGCGAGCAGCCGCTCGGTGGAGGCCTCCTGCAGCAGGCGTCACCGGGTTCTCGGCTACGCGATCCCAGCGATCGGGGTCGATCGAGCGGTAGATCTCGGGCCCATCGGGGTCCCAGGCCCAGCGGTAGTTGTAGGCGAGTCGGGCGAGGACGCCCAACGGCTCGGGGAGGCGGGTCGCGAGCGCATCGGCGGCTCGCTCCAGGTCGCGTCGGCCAGCTTGCACGTCGGCGCAGCATAGGCACTTGGGCTTTAGTTGCTCCTGATCGCGGCCGATATCCTGTAGTGAGCCAGGCGTGCGCGGCAGCCCAAAAGCCCGCGGCACCTTGGCCGGAAAGGAGGATTCACTATGAGAATCCTGTGCCTTCGCTGCCTTCGGTTGTGGCCGAGCGAGCGCGTCGTAGAGCGGGCAGGTTGCCCGCACTGCGGCGGTGCCCTCGACGACACCCTCCGTTAGGACGCGACGCCGGGCGGTCCAGATGACCGCCCGGCGCAGCAAATCTTCTGGCTAGCGCCTACGGGCGCTCGGCTCCAGCGCCGGGTTCGCGTAGCCGCGAATCGGCGTAGTTGAAGCCGGTCGCCGGCGGGACGATCTCGTCGATCCGGTCCAGCACCGCGGTGTCGAGCTTGCGGGTACCCGCGGGGAGCTGGGACTCCAGGTGCTCCATCGTGCGCGGCCCGATGATCGCGCTGGTCACCGCCGGGTGGTTGATGACGCAGGCGATCGCGATCTCGACCAGCGGGATGCCGACCTCGTCCGCGAGCGCGCCGAGCGCGTCCGCGGCCTCGAGCTTGCGCTGGTTGCCCGGCAGGCTCATGTCGTAGCGATGCGGGAGCCGGTCCGCGCGCGTCGAGCTCGGCAGCTCGGCGCCCTTGCGGTAGCGGCCCGACAGCCAGCCGCCGCGCGAGCGGGCTCCACGGGATCACGCCCATGCCGTGTCGCTGCGCCGTGGGAAGCACGTCGGCCTCGATGCCTCGGACGAGGATCGAGTACGGCGGCTGCTCGGTCTTGAAGCGCTCGAGCCCGCGCTCCCTGGCCACCCACTGCGCCTCGACGATCTGGCTCGCCGGGTACGTCGAGGAGCCGAAGTAGCGGATCTTGCCCGCGCGCACGAGGTCGGTCAGCGCCGACAGCGTCTCCTCGACGTCGGTGTCCTCGCGCGGGCGGTGGACCTGGTAGAGGTCGATGTAGTCGGTGTCGAGGCGCCGCAGCGAGTCCTCGACCGCCTTCATGATCCAGCGGCGCGAGGTGCCCCGATGGTTGACCTCGTCGCCCATCTGGCCGTGGAACTTCGTGGCGAGGACGATGTCGTCGCGGCGGCCCTTGAGGGCCTTGCCGACGATCTCCTCGTTCTCGCCCTGCGAGTAGACGTCCGCCGTGTCGACGAAGTTGATGCCTGCGTCGAGCGCGGCGTGGATGATCCGGATCGATTTCGTCGTGGTCGGGCTCGCCCCACGCGCCGAACATCATCGCGCCGAGGCACAGGGGGCTGACCTTGACGCCGGTCCTACCGAGGTTGCGGTACTCCATACAACGAACCTACCCCCTGCTCGTGCTCGAGCAGCGCGCGCTTGGCGTCGAGGCCGCCGGCGTAGCCCGTGAGCGAGCCGTCGGCGCCGATCACGCGGTGGCAGGGGACGATGATCGAGATCTGGTTGCGGCCGTTGGCGCGGCCGACCGCGCGGGCGACGCTGCCGAGCTCGCGCGCGAGCTCGCCGTAGGAGCGCGTCTCGCCGTACGGGATCCTTCTGCAGCGCGGCCCAGACGTCGAGCTCGAACGGGGTGCCGTGCTCGGAGAGCGTCGAGGTCGAACTCGGTGCGCTCGCCCGCGAAGTACTCGTCGAGCTGGCGCGCGACCTCGGTGAAGTGACCGTCGTCGGGGCCGGCGTCGGCGTGGAAGCGGTGGCCGTCCGTGTAGAGCTTCGTCAGGCCGGTGTCGTCCGCGGCGACGTAGAGCGGGCCGATCGGGCTGGGGAGGAGTGCTTCGTACATGCCTCTTGTAACGCTACGGGTCGGGGCGGCGTGAGGTTCGCGGTGCGGGGCCGCGCAGGCCGAAGTGGATCGCCGCGGCGTCTTCGCCGTGAGGAGATCGCGCAGCAGCGCGCCGCCGGAGCCGCCGATGACGCCGATCAGCAGCTGCGCGGGCACGGTGACGCCCGCCTTCGCGGGCTCTCAGGGCGCTGGCGACGGCGAAGAAGCCGAGGGCTCGCCGCGATCACGGACACCTCCGAGGCCGCAGGCGAAGGCCCGCGGCGGCCCCGGTGGCGACCCCGAGTAGATCGAGTAAACGAAACGCATCGAGGGCATCCACGATCTCTAGAATGTATGAGTCACTCGCGGGCGCCCCCTTACCCATGCCCGCGAACGTTTTCGCAAAGGAAGATGCCTATGGCAGTTGAGCAGAAGCTCGAAATCGACGGCGAGGTCACCGAGGCCCTGCCGAACCTGCTGTTCCGCGTGAAGCTCGAGAACGATCACGAGCTGCTCGCGCACCTCGCCGGCAAGATGCGCCGGTTCCGTATTCGTGTGCTCCCGGGCGACAAGGTCCGCGTCGAGGTCTCCCCGTATGACCTCAACCGCGGCCGCATCGTCTACCGCTACAAGTAGGACTGGGGTTCAGCCCACCGGCTTCACGCGGCGGGCACCATCCCCTGCTCCGGGTTCACGTTCGCGACATCGCGACTGCGGAGCAGGACGGCGAGAAGGATCGCCCCGACCGTGACCAGGATCGCCGCTGACGTGAAGGCGACCTGGAAGCCCTCCACCAGCCCCGCCGCCTTATCCTGCGGCCCCGGCTGGTGGCCAAGGCCTGCCAGATAGCTCGCCGTCTTGTCCGCCGCGAGCGTCGAGAGCACGGCCAGGCCCGAGTGCGCCTCCCACCTGCTGGGAGGTGTTGAACAGGCCCGACGCCAGCCCGGCGTCGCGCTCGCTCGACGTTGGTCGTCGCGATCAGCGTGATCGGCACGAACGTGTTGCCCATGCCGAACGACATCAGCAGCAGGCCGGGCAGCAGGTCGCTGACGTAGGAGCCGTCGACCGGCACGCGCGAGAGAAGGAAGAGCCCGATCGCGGCGATCACCATGCCGACGATCGTGTTCGCGCGCACGCCGATCCGCTTGATCAGCAGCTGCGCGGTGAACGAGCCGAAGCCGATCCCGACCGTCACCGGCAGGAACGCGAGGCCGGCCTTGATCGGCGCTGAAGCCCAGGATCTCCTGGACGTACAGCGACGCGAAGAAGAACATCGCGAACAGGCCGCCGGCGACCAGCACGCAGCACGGTGTTGGCGACGGCCAGCGAGCGGATCTTGAAGATCTCGAGCCGCACCAGCGGGCCTTCGGTGCGCCGCTCGACGTAGACGAAGACGACCAGCAGGACGATGCCCACCGCCGCCAGGCCGAGCGTGCGCAGCGAGCCCCAGCCGAAGGCCTCGGCCTTGACGATCGCGTAGACGAGCACCATCAGGCCCGCGGTCACGAGCACGGCGCCGACGATGTCGAAGGCGCCGGCGCGCTCGGCCTTGGACTCGGTGATCAGACGCGCGGACAGGATCGCCGAGACGATGCCGATCGGCACGTTGACGAAGAAGATCCACTCCCACGCAGAGCGACTCGGTGAGGATGCCGCCGAGCAGCAGGCCGAAGGCGCCGCCGCCGGCGGCGATCGCGCCCCAGACGCCGAGCGCCTTCGTGCGCTCCGGGCCCTCGGGGAAGGTCGTGGTGATGATCGAGAGCGCGGCGGGGGAGACGAGCGCGCCGCCGAGGCCCTGCAGGCCGCGGAACGCGATCAGCTGGCCGGAGCTGGTCGCGAGGCCGTTGAGCAGGCTCGCGACCGCGAACACGAGCGTCCCGGCGATGAAGATCTTCTTGCGCCCGACGATGTCCGCGGCGCGGCCGCCGAGCAGCAGGAAGCCGCCGAACAGCAGCGTGTAGCTGTTGACCACCCACTGCAGGTCGGCCTGGCTGAAGTCGAGCGTCGGTCTGGATCGACGGCAGCGCGATGTTGACGATCGTCGCGTCCAGGATGACCATGAACTGCGCGACGCAGACGAGGACGAGGGTCACCCAGCGGTTGTCCTCGCGCTCAGGCCATTTCGGCACGGTATCGCGACCGGAGCCGTGACTCCGGTTCGGACCGCGTCGCGCTGCGCCAGGTTCATGGGTAGCCTGCGGGGTCGGGTCGCTGTTGTCGCCGGCGACGGCCTTTGACGACTCCCTTGGAGACGAGATGACCCGTGTTTTGATCGCGTATGACGCGTCCGATGCCGCTCGCGCCGCGCTCGCGGCGGCTGCCGCGCTGTTCCCGGCGGCGGAGACGATCGTCGTGACCGTCCATCCGCCCTCGCCCGAGCCGGAGTCGGCCGGGATGGCCCGGGTCGCGCTGCCCGAGTCGGTCATCCGTGAGGGGCTCGAGAACATGCGCTCGGAGCACGAGCGCGAGGCGCAGGAGACCGCCGATGCCGGCGCGGCGGCGTTCGCGTTCCTCGCCGGTCACGAGGCCGGCACGGCGATCGTGCCGGGCGCGAGCGCGTGGCGTGCCTTGCGCGACGAGGCCGTTCGCAGCGAAGCGGACGTGCTCGTCTGCGGCACCCACGCCAAGAGCCGGCTGGACCGGTGGATGCTCGGCTCGACCGCGTCGAGCCTCGTCCATCACCTCGAGCTGCCGCTGCTGATCGTGCCCGAGGGTGAGGCCGACTTCGCGGGGCCGGTGATGGCGGGCTACGACGACTCCGAGGGTGCTCGGGCGGCGTTGCGCTTCGCTGCCGCGCATCTCGGCGCGCGGCCGGTCGTGGTCGGCCACGGCTGGCAGTCGCCGACCCGGCACACCCTGCGCGGCCACGCGTTGGCGGGCTCGCGGGTGGGTGTGCTGGAGGAGTACGCGAAGGCCGTCGACGAGGTCGCGGCCGAGGTCGCCCAGGACACCGCCGCCGAGGGCGCGGCGTTCGCCCGCGAGCTCGGCCTGGACGCCTCCGTCGGCGACGTACGAGTCCGGTCACGGCGAGTGGCGCGCGCTGCTCGACGGCGCGCTCGCGGCGCAGGCGGCCGCGGTGCTGGTCGGCTCGCGCGGCCGCGGCGCGGTCGCGTCGACCGTCCTCGGGTCCGTGGCGTCAGGCCTCGTGCACGCCGCCTCGCTCCCGGTCCTGGTGGTTCCCGGGGGTGGCGTCGAAAACGCCCCGCAGAGCGAGACGAATTGACATCACCCCGATGGGGTGCGGTTAGTTCAGTGCGTCCGCGGAGACCTCGACGAAGCGAGTCTCCGGGTAACGCGAGGCGACCGGGGCGATCGCGACACGGCGATCGACGCCGACCGTGATGACCTGGTCATAGCCGGCCGCGGCCAGCATGTGGGTGACGCCGAGCTGCTCGGCGGAGGTGCGGGGGACGCGCAGCTGAGCGCCCGTGTCCTCGGCGGCCCGGCGGGCACGCTCGACGACGGCGGGCTGATCAGCCGCCTGGCCGGCGACCACGATCGCGACCTGTGACTGGTCGTTCTCGGCGGTATGCGCCAGACCGGCCGCCACCGCGGAGCCCGCGACGAGCGCGAGCGCAACTGCTGCGAATTGGCGGAATTGACGATTCATACGTATGAGCGTACTACGTATGACGCGATCCTGCAAGGGGCTCGCCGTTTCCTAAAGGGCCAGACCCCTTAAGGGGACAGGCCCCTTAGGAACGCTTTAAGAAGCGTCGCGCGGTGGTGCGGTGGACTCGCGCACGGTGAGCTTCACCGGCATGACCTGCTCGGCGGGCGGCGGATTGCCGCTCAGGTCCTGGGCCAGCGCCTCGAAGGCCGCGGCGCCGAGGGCTTCGGCGTCGACGGCGACGGTGGTGAGGGGCGGCGCGAGGACGCGGGCGAAGTCGAGGTCGTCGAAGCCGACGACCGAGAGGTCGCCGGGGATCGAGATGCCGCGCTCGCGAGCGGCCAGGTAGACGCCGCCGGCGAGGATGTCGTCGTCGCAGAAGACGGCCGTGAAGCCGCCCGCGTCGAGCAGCGGTCCGGCGGCCGCGGCGGCGCCCTCGAAGGTGAAGGGGGCGCGTCACGGTCGGCGGCGCTCCGCCCAGATGCGCGAGCGATCCGCTCGCGGCGCAGGTCGAACGTCGGGGCGTCGAAGCTCGACGCCACGTGGGCGATGTCGCGGTGGCCGAGGCCGAGCAGATGCTCGAACGCGCAGTCGACGCCGGCCTGGACGTCGAGCCGGACGACGGGCAGCTTGCCGGGGGTCATCTCGATCCCGATCGCGTGCTCGGTGGCGCCCGGGGGCAGCTCGACCTCGAACAGCAGCAGGCCGTCGGCGGGGCCGGCGAGCAGCGCCTGCAGCGAGGCGGTCTCCCACGCGCGGTCGTTGCCGATGTCGACCAGCACGACGGTGTAGCCCGCGCTCTGGGCGGCGCGCTGGGCGCCGCGCAGGACGCGGCCGAAGAACGGGTTGGTGATGTCGGGCACGACGAGCGCGACGCTGCGCGCGACGCCGGTCCGCAGCGCGCGGGCCGCGACGTTCGGGCGGTAGCCGAGCTCCTGCGCGGCGGCTCGGACCGCCTCCTCCGTGCGCGCGGAGATGCGCCCGGCCGCCTTGCCGGAGAGCACGAGCGAGACGGTGGACTGCGAAACGCCGGCTCGGCGCGCGACGTCGACGCTGGTGACGCGGGGCGGTGCGGTGATTTGAGCCATCCTACGGCCGGATGAACGATCTCGTCGAAGAGGTGGTGGGGATCAGCGGGCGCGACCTGTGCCTGCTTCGTCCCCGCGATGCCGAGTCGCTCCTCAGCGAAGAGGCCTTCGAGCACGAGGAGTTCCTGCCCTACTGGGCCGAGCTGTGGCCGAGCGCGCTCGCCCTGGCGCGGGCCATCGGTGCGCGGGCCCTGCGCGGCGCGCGCACGCTCGAGCTCGGCTGCGGCCTCGGCCTCCCGAGCCTCGCGGCCGCCGCCGCCGGCGGGCGCGTCCTCGCCACCGACTGGGCGCCCGACTCGATCGTGATGACCGCCCGCAACGCCGAGCGCAACGGGCTCAAGATCGAGGCGCTGCGCTGCTCGTGGACCGAGCCCGAGCCGCTGCTCGAACGCGCGCCCTGGGATCTCGTGATCGCCTCCGACGTCCTCTACGAGCCTCGCAACGGCGAGGCGCTGCTCCCGCTCCTGCCCCGCCTGGTCGACGCCCGCGGCGAGATCTGGCTCGCCGACCCCGGCCGCGTCGGCCGCCGCGCCCTTCCTCGACCGCCGCCGCCGAGACCTTCACGATCGACTCCCGCCCGGCCGCCGAACTCCCCAACGGCGCCGTCCATCACCTCCGTCTTCGAACCTAAAGAAACCTTAAGGGGCCTGGCCCCTTAAGGTTCGTTTATCTTCGCTGGCATGAGCACGCAGCGTGAGAAGGCCGAGGAGCTGCGCCGGTTGCATGCGGCGCCTGAACCGCTGGTCCTGGTGAACGTGTGGGATGCGGCGAGCGCGAAGGTGGTGGCCGGCGCGCGCCGGGTGCCGGGCGATCGCGACCGCGAGCTGGGCGATCGCCGCCGCGCACGGGCTCGCCGACGGCGAGGCGCTGTCGCGCGAGGCGATGCTCGCGACGGTCGCGGTCGTCGCGCGGGCGGTCGAGCTGCCGGTGACCGCGGACCTCGAGCGCGGGTACGGCGACGTGCGCGTGACCGTCGAGGGCGCGCTCGAGGCCGGTGCGGTCGGGTGCAACCTGGAGGACTCCGACGGCGCCGGCGGGCTCTGGCCCGCGCAGGAGCACGCCGCGGTCGTCGCCGCCGCGCGCGCCGCGGGCGACGCCGCGGGCATCCCGCTCGTGATCAACGCCCGCGCCGACGTCTATCTCACCGACGTGATCCCGCCGGACGAGCGGCTGCTCGCGACGCTCGAGCGCGGTGCCGCGTACCTCGAGGCGGGCGCCGACTGCATCTTCGTCCCCGGCGTGCAGGGACGTGACGACGATCGACTCGCTGGTGCGGGAGATGGGCGGCCCGATCAGCGTGCTCGCCGGCGCCGGCGGTCCGACGCTGGCCGAGCTGGCCGCCGCCGGCGTCGCCCGCGTGAGCTACGGACCGGGTCCGCAGGGCGTCGCGATGGCGGCGCTTGCACGCGCCGCCGAGTCGCTGCTCGCGGGCGGCGAACCGCCCGCGGATCTCGCCTACCGGACCTAAAGCCCACCTAAGGGGCCAGGCCCCTTAGGTCGGGTTACTCGGCGGCGGTGACGATCAGCGCGCGGGTCTGCGTGCCGCCGGTGCGGCGCAGGCGGTGCGGGATCGTGCCGTCGAAGCGCAGCGTGTCGCCCTCGCCGAGCGCGTGGATCTCGCCGTCGAGATCGACGTCGAGCGTTCCGCGGGCGACGTAGATCGCCAGCTCGCCGTCGCCGACGTCGTACTCGTCCGGCCAGCGGCGGTGCGGCGCGGACCATTCGCGCAGCGCCGAGGTGCCGCCGGCGACGGGCAGCTCGCGCATCCCCTGTTCGTCACGCGAACCTTCGTCGCTGCGGACGAGCTCGACGGCGTCGCCCTGGGGCGGAGGCGACCAGAGGCGGGCCACCGAGACGTCCAGCGCCGCGGCGATCCGCTCGACCGACGACATGCTCGGGCGGGCGAGCCCGCGCTCGACCTGGCTGAGGAAGGGATGCGACAAACCGGCCAGGCTGCCGAGACCCTTGAGCGTCAGACCGCGCTCTCGTCTGAGAGCGCGGACCCGCGCACCGAGGTCCGTTTCGAATCCGTTTGCTGAGGGATGACTGCTAAGCACCGTCTTCCAGACTAACGCGGAGCCGATGCCAAACTGTCGTCACCGACCCAAGCGGCGTGTACGGACTGTGCTCCTGGCCAGGGGGCTACGCGGCGTGACGCAGCACTCCTGCAGGGCGCACGGAATGGCCTGCAAGTGCCCGTGAGACGAGCGCTTCGGCGCTGCCGGAGTAGCGGACCCGGCCGCCTGCCAGCAGCGTGACGCCGGACGCGATTCCGAGCGAGCGCGTCGAGGCGCCGTGCGGCCCAGACCACCGCTCCGCCCTGGGCGGTGTAGCGGGCGACCAGGGATCGCGTCGCGGCCTGCGTCGCCGCGTCGAAACCGTCGGCCGGCTCGTCCACGAGCAGCACGTCGGGCGCGCCGGCAACCGCCCTGGCGAGCGCCACGCGCTGCGCCGTGCCGCGGTCCAGCCTCGCCTCGATCTGCGAGCGGCCCGCCTCGCTCACGAAGGCGACCTGCGCCGGCATCAGCGCACTGCCGGCGCTCGGATCGAGCTCCCCGGCGAGTACGCGCAACAACGTCGTCTTCCCGGCCCAGCGCGGGCCGAGCAGTCCATGGACCTGGCCCGGCGCGACGAAGACGTCGACGTCGAGCAGCGCTGCACGCGAACCGAGATGGCACGCGAGCGCCTGGACCTCGATGCAGGATTGCATTTCCTGATCATCTGCCTGAATCCGGAGTCATGTACTCGACGAAGGTCCAGGCTCGGACATGCAGCTAGCCTCCGCGCCATGGAGGACGCCGCTCTCGCCGCACTCGATCTGGACGCGCTCGCCCGCGACGCCGCGGATCTCGTCCGCGTGCCGAGCATCACCGGCGACGAGCGGGCGGCGCTGGAGCTGGTCGCCGAGCGCGCGCAGGCCGCCGGGCCTCGCAGACGGAGCTGCACCAGTACGACCTCGCCGCCCTGCGCGCGCTCGAAGGCCACCCCGGGGAGGAGGCGGCGCGCGACGAGCTGTGGGGCGTCACCGCGACGCTCCCCGGCAGCACGCCGCGGCGGCTGGCGCTGAACGGTCACATCGACGTCGTCGGCCCGGGCACCGAGCCGTGGCAGCGCGACCCCTGGTCCGGGGCGATCGAGCACGGCCGCCTGCACGGCCGCGGCTCGGTGGACATGAAGGCCGCCGTGATCGCGGCGCTGCACGCGCTCGCCGCGCTGCGACGCGCGGGGGTCGAGACGCCCGAGGTCGTCCTGCAGGCCGTCGCCTCCGAGGAGGACGGTGGGCTCGGCACCTTCGCCGCGCTCGAACGCGACGCCGCCTTCGACGCCGCGCTCCTGCCCGAGCCGACCGGCCTGCGCGTCGTCTGCGCCCAGGCGGGCGCGCTGACGTTCCGCGGCGTCGTCGGCGGTCGCTCCGCCCACGCCGCGGAGCGCCTGGCGGGCTGCTCGGCGATCGACCGCTACGTGCGCGTCCACACCGCCCTGAACGCGCACGAGAACGCGGTCAACGCGGACGTCGAGCACGTGCTGATGCGTGAGCTCGAGCTCCCGTACCCGCTGCTCGTCGGCAAGGTCGCGGGCGGCGACTGGTCGAGCCAGGTGCCGGACCGGGTCGAGTTCGAGGGCCGGCTCGGCGTGCCGGTCGGCGCCAGCCTCCCCGAGGCCCGCGCCGCCTTGCAGGCGACCGTCGACGCGGCGCTCGATGACGGCGAGGGACCGTGCGTGCTCGTCTGGGAGGGCGGCGCCTTCGCGTCCGGCGAGACCTCGCCCGACGATCCGTGGGTGCACGTCGTGCAAGGTGCCCTGCGCGACGAGCTCGGGCGCGAGCCGGAGCTGGCCGGGGTGCCGTGGGGCGCGGACATGCGCCTGTTCACGGCTCGTGGGATCCCGGCGGTGATGGTCGGGACGACCGGGATCGAGCTCGCGCACGCGGTCGACGAGTCCGTCTCGCTCGCCGAGCTCGCGATCGTCGCCCGCACGATCATCCGGGCGGTTCTGCGCGGGGGGTGACGCACGTTTGTCCGGTCAGGCCGGACAAACGTGAAGCACCCCCGGTCAGTCGATCGTCGCGCGCCGCATCCGGGCGAGCCCGGCCGCGGTCGCCGCGCCGCCGGCGGCGACGACGAACCCCGCTCCCGCACCCACGCCCTCGGCGAGGATCCCGGCCAGCGCCGCGCCGCCGGCGATCCCCGCGGCCAGCCCGGTCGTCAGCCACGTGTACGCCTCCGTGACCGCGCCCGTCGGTGCCGTGCCCTCGACCAGCCCGTAGGCCAGCCCGAACGACGGCGCGATCGCCCCGCCGGCGAGCAGCAGCAGTGCGCCCAGCGCGAGCAGCCCGACGGGCAGCGCGAGCAACAGATGACCGACGGCGAGCAGCGTGAGCAGCAGGCACAGGCGGCCGACGCGATCCGCCGGCGCCGCGGCGTTCGCCGCGAGCAGACCGCCGAGGAACGAGCCCAGCCCCCAGATGCCCAGCAGCCAGGCCGCGGCGCCCGGGCTTCCCGCCTCGTCCGCCGCGGCGGGGACCGCGACCTCGACCGCCCCGAACGCGACGCCGATCAGCACGAAGACCACGGCCAGGGTCCGCACGCCGGGCGCCCGCAGCGCGCCGACATGCGGCTCGTCCGTGCGAGGAGGCGGCCGCCAGGACCGCGATGCGGGCGTCAAGGCGAAGACCAGCGTTCCCCCCAAGAGCAGCACCGCACAGAGCACGGCCGAGGCCGACAGCGACCACGCCCCGATCGCCCCCGCGATCAGCACCGGACCCGCGATGTAGGTCATCTCCAGCGCCGCCGACTCCAGCGCGAACGCCGCATGCACCCGCTCCGCGGAGCCCAGCAGCGCCGGCCACAGCGTCCGCAGGCACGCGCCGAGCGGCGGGAGCACGGCGCCGGCCACGATCGCGCACGGCACGATCGCCGCCAGCGACGCGCCCGCGGGCAACGCGGCGAACACGCACAGCGCCAGCGCGCTCACCAGCGCCCCGCCCACGAGCACCAGCGTCTGCCCGCGCCGGTCGATCAGCCGCCCGAGCGCGGGGGAGCAGATCGCCGAGGCGAGCGCGCTCGCCCCCGACGCGATCCCCGCGGACGCGAAGGAGCCCGTGAGCTCCTTCGTCCGCAGCACGATGACCAGACCCATGGCCGCCGCGGGCGTGCGGCCGACCAGTGAGGAGACGAACAGGCGGGCCGAGTCCGGCCCGCGCAGGACGTCGAGCAACTCGTTACAGGCGGCCGGCCTCGCGCGCCGCGGCCTCCGCGGCGTCGAGCTTGCGCTCCACGAGGTCCAGGCCCTTGTCCCAGAAGCCCGGGTCGGCGAGGTCGACGCCGACGATCGCGCCCAGCTCCTCGGGCGAGCGCGAGCCGCCCGCGCTCAGCAGCTCGAGGTAGGAGGACGCGAAGTCTCGGGCCCTCCTCCTCGTAGCGCCCGTAGACGGCCAGCGCGAGCAGCTGCCCGTAGGCGTACGCGTAGACGTAGCCGGGCGACGCGATGAAGTGGGGGACGTAGGACCACCACGTGCGGTAGCCCTCGGTGACCTCGACGGAGTCGCCGAGCATCTCGTCCTGCGACTGCGCCCAGAGCTCGCCGATGCGCTCGACCGACAGCTCGCCCTCGTCGTGGCGCGCGGTGTGCACGAGGTGCTCGAAGCGGTTCATCGCGACCTGGCGGAAGACGGTGGCGATCGCGCCCTCGATCGACTCGGCCAGCAGCGAGAGGCGCGACTCCGGCGACGGAGCGGCCTCGAGCAGGCGGCCGAAGACGAGCGTCTCGCCGAACACCGACGCGGTCTCGGCCAGCGTCAGCGGCGTCGCCATGTGGAAGACGCCCTGCTTGGAGCCGAGCGCGGCGTGCACGCCGTGCCCGAGCTCGTGCGCGAGCGTCAGCACGTCGCGGCGCAGGTACGTGTAGTTGAGCATCACGTACGGGTGCACGCTCGGCACGCCGTAGGAGCAGAACGCGCCGCCGCGCTTGCCGGGGCGCACGGGGCCGTCGATCCAGTTCTCGTCGAAGAAGCGCTCGGCGAGCGAGCCGAGCTCGGGCGAGAACGAGGAGTAGGCGTCGAGCACGAGCCGCTTGGCCTCGGGCCACTGCACCTTCTCGTTGTCCTGCGTGACGGCCGCCATGCGGTCGTAGTCGGCGAGCTTGTCGATCCCGAGCAGCTGCGCCTTCAGCCGGTACCAGCGGCGCGCGATCTCGAAGCGCCCTCGCACGGCCTGGACGAGCGCCTCCACCGACTCGTCGGAGGCCTCGTTGGAGAGGTTGCGCGAGGCGAGCCAGTGCGGGAACGACCGCAGCCGGTCGTCGGTCATCTTGTCGGCCAGCAGCGTGTTGAACGTGTAGGCGCGCGTGCGCAGGCCGGGCGCCAGCGCGGCGGTCACGCGCTCGGCGGTCTCGCGGCGGACGTCGCGATCGGTCTCGAAGAGCCGCGCCAGCGCGACCTCGAGCGAGACCGGCTCAGGCGGCGTCGGGCAGATCGACCGTGATCGCCGCCGTCTGCTCCTCGAACAGCCGGACCCACGCCGAGCGCCCGCTGAGCGCCTTCTCGGTGAGGATCTGCTCCTCGGGCTCGCTCAGCAGATGCGGCCGGTAGCGGCGCGCGGTGACGAGGTGGTGGCGGGCGAAGTCCAGGCCGTCGGTGGCCAGCAGCGCCTCGGCGTTCGCGTCGTCGAGCGCGGCCCACTCGAGGTGGAAGAACAGCAGCGCGGTCTCGATCGCGGTGCCCTTCTCCTCGACGCGCTGCAGCAGCGCGCCGATCGCGGGGTCGGCGGTGTCGATCGAGAACGCCAGGTGGACGTAGGTGCCGGCGCGGCCGGCGACCTCCTGGATCTCGGCGAGCTCGTGCATCGCCGCGATCAGGCCAGGCCCGTCGAGCGACGCGAGCTTGCCCGCGTAGCTCGAGGCGAAGGCGTCGGCGCGCGTCTGCGCGTCGGCCAGCAGCGCGTCGACGGCGGCCTGGGGATCGGCTCCCGCACCGTCGAGCAGGTGGGAGAGGTCCCACTCGACCTTTTGCAGATCGGGATCGGTGACGGTGTCCGGGGCGGTCATGCCCCAAAGACTAGGAGCAGGAAGTGGTGGGAAGCGGCGATGACGCGCTTGAGGCGCGCAGGCCGTCGATGATGATCGAGATGTGGCGGCGCCACGCGTCCGGGCAGGCGTGCGTCTTGCGGGCGCCGATGCCGATGCCGCACATGAACATCCCGATGTCGTCGAGCACGAGGTCCGGGCGCAGGTCTCCAGAGGCCTGCGCGCGGCGCATCAGCTCGCCGAACGTCTCGGCCATGTCCTGCTGGAGCTCGGCGGGCAGCGGCATCGGGCCCTGGATCTCGCCCACGATCTCGGTGAACGAGCGGTCCGAGGCGGTCAGCTCCGCACCGGCCCACAGCGCCTCGGCGAACGCCTCCCACGGATCGGAGCGCTCCAGCGCGACCTTGCCGATCGCGACGATCCGCTCGAAGCGGTCGACGGCGAGCGCCTCGATCAGCGCCTCCTTGGTCGGGAAGTGCCGGTAGACGGTCCCGACGCCGACGCCCGCGCGGCGGGCCACGTCGTCCATCTGCGCCTCGCGCCCGTGCTCACCGAAGACGACCTGAGCGGCGACCAGCACCCGCTCGCGGTTGCGCCGTGCGTCGGCTCTCAGCGGGCGAGGTGCGAGCTGGGACATACGACGACTGTAAGGCTTGACAACCGGAACGTCAATTCCGTATCGTTCGAAACGAAACCGGAACTCCCTCTCCACTTCCTCCCCAGGGGTCACCAATGTCTTCCACTTCAACCGATCGGCGCTGGCTAGCGCTAGCGCTCCTCGCGGCGGCGCAGTTCGTCGTCGTGCTCGACGCGTCGATCGTCAACGTCGCGCTGCCCTCGATCGGCACCGCGCTCGACTTCTCGCAGGACAACCTGTCGTGGGTCGTCAACGCGTACACGCTCACCTTCGGCGGCTTCCTGCTGCTCGGCGGCCGGATGGCCGACCTGCTCGGCAGGCGCCGGATGTTCATCGTCGGCCTGATCGTCTTCGCCGGCGCCTCGCTTGCAGGCGGGCTGGCGCAGAGCGATGTCTGGTTGATCTCCGCGCGCGCCGTGCAGGGCCTCGGTGCCGCGCTGCTCTCACCCGCCGCCCTGTCGCTGATCACCGTGCTCTTCGAAGAGGGCCCGGACCGCAACAAGGCGCTCGGCGTCTGGGGCGCGGTCGCCGGCTCCGGCGGCGCCGCGGGCGTCCTGCTCGGCGGCATGCTCACCGAGTGGGCCGGCTGGGAATGGGTGCTGTTCGTCAACGTGCCGATCGGCCTCGCCGCCGCGTTCCTCGCGCCGCGCCTGCTGCCCGAGTCGCGCAACGAAGGCGCGCGCCACTTCGACATCGCCGGCGCCGTGAGCATCACCGCGGGCCTGTCGCTGCTCGTCTACGCGCTGGTCAACGCCAACTCGGCGGGCTGGGGCTCGGGCACCACGCTCGGGCTGCTCGCGATCGCCATCGCGCTGATCGCCGGCTTCGTGTTCATCGAGCTGCGGACGCGGGCGCCGCTGGTTCCGTTCCCGGGCATCTTCCGGCACCGCTCGATCGTCGGCATCAACATCACCGGCCTGCTGATCGCGATGGCGCTGTTCTCGATGTTCTTCTTCATCTCGCTCTACATGCAGCAGGTGCTCGGCTACGACGCGCTCAAGGCCGGCGTCGCCTACCTGCCGCTGGCCGTCGGCATCATCATCTCGGCTGGGCTGGCTTCCACGCTGATCACCCGCTTCGGCGTCACGGCCCGTGCTGGTCCTGGGCCTGGTCCTGACCGCGATCGGCCTCTTCTGGTTCGCGCAGATCTCGCCGACCGGCTCCTACGTCGGCGACATCCTGTTCCCGGCGCTGATCTCGGCCTTCGGGCTCGGCTTCTCGTTCGTGCCGATGACCGTCGCCGCGGTGGCAGGCGTCGAGCCGCACGAGGCGGGCCTCGCGTCCGGCCTGATCAACACCAGCCAGCAGGTCGGCGGCGCGCTCGGCCTCGCGATCCTCGCCGCGATCGCCAACGGGCGCACCGACTCGCTGATCGAAGACGGCACGTCACGCGCGGTCGCCCTGACCGAGGGCTTTCAGGCGGCGTTGCTGGTCGGCGCAGGCTTCGCGGTGATCGGCGCGATCCTCGCGTTCGCCCTCGTCCGCGGCAACGAGCTTGAGCCCGACGCGATCGACGGCGGCGAGCTGGTGCCCGTCACGTCGTAGCGAGAAACGCGCGCCAGACTTCGATCTGGAGCTTGCGCGCCTCGACCCAGAGCGCGAGCTCACCCGGGTCGAGGTCGATGCCGGAGGCGGCGAGAGCCGCCTCCGCGCGCTCGCCGCCGTCACGGCCGGCGAGCAGGCAGGCGGCGTCCCAGCCCAGCGGGCCGAGGCACGTGTCCTCCCAGTCGTTCCACAGCGGCCCGTCGGGGCCGTTGAGCACGTTGTTGAGGTGCGCGTCGCCGTGCAGTGGGCGGATCGGGGAGCGCAGCTCGCCCAGCGTCCGGTGCAGCCCCTCGATGCGCTCGAGCAGCTTCAGCGCCGTGACGGGGTCCATCGACTCCTCGGCCGCGAGCCGCGCGAGCAGCGCCTCGGCCTCGGTGACGCCCGACAGCACGCCGAGCGAGCCGCGGAAGTCCCGCAGCGCCTCGTGGCAGTCGTGCAGCGCCTGGCCCGCGGCGACGGGGTCGACGGGCTCGCCGGTGACCGGCACGTAGGTCCAGAAGCTGAGCACGCGACCGTCGTGCTCGTGCGGGCCCGGCTCGATCTCCGCGCTGGGCGCGACGACCGGCGTGCCGGCGCGCGCGAGATGCGCGGCGATCGCCAGCTCGCGCTCCTGCCAGCTCGCCCCCGGCCGGACGCGCGAGATCGTCCCCGCGACACGTGCGACGACGGGCGCCGGGCGCAGGTGGATGAAGACGTTGAGCTGGTCGCGCAGGATGACCGGGTCGGTCACGCGCAGGCCGTGGGTCTGCGCGACTGCGACGGCCGCGTTCAGCGCGCCGCGGTCTGCCACGCCCATGCGATCAGCGCCGCCTGGATCGGGAGCCGCGCCCACAGCAGCGGCTCGGGGATCTGCTCGAAGCGTTCGGCGTGGACCGCCATCTCGACGTTGGCCGGGAAGACGGCGACCAGCGTGGCGATCAACAGCCAGCCGGCGGGGCGCACGGTGCGGTCCGACAGGACGCCGATGCCGCCCGCGAGCTCGGCCACGCCGCTGGCGTAGACCAGCTCGCGGTGGGCGGGCAGGTAGTCCGGCACGATCGCCTCGTACATGCGCGGCCGCAGGAAGTGCAGGACGCCGGCGGCGATGAAGGTGACGCCGAGGGCGGTGCGGGCGCGGGACATTCGCTCTGAGAGTACGAGCGTCCCGCGCCCGGCGGATGGCCTTACTTGCGCACTGTGACCATGAACACGGTGGAGCCCGCGCCCTGGCGGCCGGAGTCGCCGGCCCAGCGGGCGACGAACTCGGTGCTGCCCGAGGCGTTGAACGTCGCCGTGAAGCGGCCGCCGTTGGCGCCCGCGGTCACGACCTGCTCCTGCCACGACGTCGAGCCGATCTTGCGCGAGGAGACGACGATCGGCTCGCCGCCCTGGGCGCCCTTGAGCGCGCCCTGCACGGTGATCCGGCCCTTGGCGCTGCGCAGCTGCTTCTTCGTCAGCTTCTTGCGGTCGCTCGTGAGGCTCAGCGTCGAGGCCGAGCCGGCGTCGCCGCCGCTGCCGGTCGTGAACAGGCTGCGGACGATGCCGCTGCCCGCCGCCGGAGTCGAGGTCAGCGCGTAGGCGCGTGTCGCGGATGGGCTGATGACGCCCTCGGTGCCGGGGAACGCGCCGCTCGCGATCCGCTGCGGGCGCCAGTGCTTGCCGCCGTCGGTGGTCCGCAGGACGTACGCGACGCCGTTGTCGGCCGGGTAGCCGCGCAGGGTCAGGTAGCCGCGAGGTCGCCGAACCGAACGCGAGCGCCAGCCCGCTGTCGGTGCCGATCGCGGGCAGCTCGGTCCAGCGCTTGCCGCTGTTGGTCGTGCGCCAGGCGCGGCCCGAGGTGTCGAGCGCGTAGCCGCCGCTGGCGGAGGTCATGTCGACGTCGCGGAGCTTCAGCGCGACGGTCTTGGAGCCCTGCTTGCGCGTCGGGCCCTTGACGGCCGTCCAGGCCTTGCCGCCGTTGGTGGTGCGGACGATCGCCGTCGACCCGTAGGCGAAGATCGCGTTGCCGCCGCGGTCGAACTGGGCGACCGCGGCGTTGCGCGCCGCCTTCGAGCCGGTGAGCGTGAACTCGCCGCCGCCGGAGGCACGGCGGATGCCGCGGGGGCCTGCGAGCAGGACGGTGTCGCCGGTCGCGATCACCGCGCGCGGCGCGGAAGTCGTGCCCGGGTCGATCGGCTGCCAGCTCGCGCCGCCGTTGGCCGTGCGGAAGAGGCCGCCGCGCTGGTCGAGCGCGTAGCCGTTGTCGACCGTGGTGAACGAGGTGTCCTGCATGTCGGCCGAGGTGGCGACGTTGATCGCCTTCCAGGTCACGCCTTCGTCGGTGGTGCGGGCGAGCTGCCCGCGCGCGCCGAGGGCGAGCGCGATGCCCGGCGCCGGCCCGAGCCGGAGGCCGAACTGGAACGAGCCGGCGATGTCGCCGCCGACGGGTGCGTAGTTGAGCCCGCCGTCGTCGGAGACCGTCGTCGCTCCGCCCGCTCCCGCCGCCACGGCGCGGGTCGGGTTGGCGAAGCCGGCGGCGTAGATCGGCGCGGTCGAGGCGGTGATCGACGCGACGGTGGCGCCGCCGTCCTCGGTGCGCAGCAGCTTGTCGCCGCGATCGGTCGAGAGCAGGCAGAGGGTGTCGTTCGCGCAGCCGATCGCGGTGATCGTGTTGCCCGCGCTGCCCGCGAGGCGTTGCCAGGTGGCGCCGCTGTCGGTCGAGCGCAGCAGCGTGTCGGGGCCGAAGGCGTAGAACGCGGTCGGGCTGACGGCGTGCATCCGCTGCACGTTGCCGGGGTCGACCCCGGAGACCGGCGTCCAGGAGGCGCCGCCGTCGGTCGTGCGGAAGGCGGTGTTGCCGCCCGCGAGGAACACGATGCCGGCGTCGGGCGTCGGGAAGATCGCGTCGGCGGGGATGCCGCGGCCGCCACCGGAGCTCGCGGGCGTGCCGGGGATCGCAGTCCCGCGGCCGAACGTCTGGCCGCCGTCGGTCGTGCGCAGGACGTTGCCGTCGCGCAGCAGCAGGTAGCCGACCTGCGGCGAGGCGAAGTAGGAGGCCGCGACCTTGTCCGGGCAGTTGGTCTCGGCGAGCACGAAGACCTTGTGGAAGGTCTTGCCGCCGTCGTCGGAGCGGCGCACGACGCAGCCGTCGCCGCCGAGGACGACGATCACGTCCGGCGTGACGACCTGCAGGCGCGTCAGATCCTGCGACGTTCCCGTCGCGAGGCCGGTCCAGGTCGCGCCGCCGTCATCGGTGCGCAGGGCCGTTCCGTCGTCGCCGATCGCGTATCCCCGACCCGCGACGAAGTCCATCGCGCGGATCGTGTTGCCCTGCGGCGTGGGGTTGCCCCACTGCCAGCCGGACTGGCTCACCTGAACGGCCGCGGAGGCCGCAGATGGGCATGCGGCGGCCAGGCTCAGGGCAGCACAGGCGCCCAGGAAAGCCCTGGTATTCACGTACTTCTCCTCTCGTTGCTACGTAAAGCTGAAACGGAGAGAAGCGGCTTATGTTGCGACGAAGAGCCGAACATTGCGGTCCTCGTGCGCGCCCGCGAAGCGCTGCGGGCGCCCGCCCTGGGCGTCGAGGAACGCGAGCTCGCGGGACACGCCCGCGACGCCCTTGCCGTCGTGATCGACCATCCACGTCTCGAGCGCCACGCCCGCGCTCGTCTCGCGCAACCGGAACATGCGCGCCTGCTGGGGGAAATCGGCGAGCGAGGACGTGCTGATGCGCCAGTAGCGACCGTGCTGCTCGATCCGGTTCTTGTGCGAGTTGCCCGCGATCGTCGCGACGACGCGGGGGTGCTCGTCGAGCACCGCGAGCGCCTCTTCGGTCAGCGGGTTGTGCGAGAAGACGACGACCCAACGGTCGCCGGCCTGCGCGAGCTGGGCACGTAGCCACTCGAGCTGGGCCGGATTGATGCGCGCCTGGCTCGAGCCGTCGCGGTTGACGGTGTCGACCATGATCGCCCGGACCTTGGGACCGAGATCCGCCGTGTAGTCCATGTCAGGGTGGCCGAGCCGCCGCTCCGCCTCGCCAGGTGCGTTGAGGCGGCGGTCCTTGTCGGCGGGGACCTTGATCGTCTCGAGCGGCAGCGTGCCGCCGAGCAGCGTCGCGACCGCTTGCTTGGCGCTGGTCTCCTCGCGCGGCGGCTTCAGGTCGGGATCGAGCGAGGGGACGAGCCGGTCGCCGGTGGCGAACGCGTCGATCGCCGGCGTGACGGGGACCTCGCCCTGGGCGAGCACGTCGTGGTTGCCGACCAGCGGGTACCAGGGCGCTTTGAGCCCCTGCGCCTTGAACGGGCGCTGCGCGGCGGCGAGCACCCCGGGGTGCGTCGGCGCGTCGTGGTCGGGGCGGTAGTAGAAGGGATCGGCCGAGTCGGGCGCCTGGACGCCGTCGTAGCCCTTGGCGCCGCTGTCGGGGTGGACGGTCTTGCCGTCGAGCGTCGCGAGCGCCTGCGTCAGCTCGTTGCTGCTGCGCGTTGTCGGTGATGTCGCCGGTGACGAAGACGGCCTGCGGCTTCTCTCGGTTGAGCGCCCGGACCGCCGCGTCGAGCACCTGCGTGGAGAACGCCTCCTGGGGTCGGAACGTCGACGTGAACGGCGCGCCGGTGCGATCGAGGAACGGCACGCGGGCGGGCGACTCCTCGTCGCGGACGTGCGTGTCGGTGAGCTGCCCGAAGGTGGCGAGGGTGCGGCCGAGCTTCGCGGTCGCGCCGCGATCGGTCAGCGGCTCGCCGGGTCCGGCGTTCAGGAACCCGTCGCCGTCGGGGTCGACGAGCGTGGCGTTGAGGGTCGAGCCTGCGGTGGGGGAGGTCGTGGGGTGGTCGCCGCCGCAGGCCGCGAGGGCGAGCGGGACGAGGGCGAGCGCCGCGAGGCGCGCGGCGCCGCGCCGGCGCGGCGCGGCGAGGGGCGGCGCGGTCGCCGCGCGGTGGGCGCGGCGCATCACTCCTCCCTCAGCCCCGCGACGATCGGCTCTCGCAGCACGCGTCGCGCCACCAGCGCGGTCGCGAGGATCGAGAGCGCGAAGCAGGCCGCCGGCGACGAGCGCGATCTGGCCGAGGGTCGGGGCGAGGGGGAGCGCGGCGAAGCCCGCCGCGAGGTGCGCGACGAGCGGGCCGAAGGCGACGACTTCGAGCACGATGCCCGCGGCGGCCGCCGGGATCGCCACGGCGACCGCCGCCCCGGCGAGCACCAGGCCGACCGTCGGCGCGTCGGCTCCGCACGCGCGCAGCAGCGCGACGGCGCCGCGGCGCTCGCGGGCGGTGACGGTCAGGGCCTGGACCAGCGCGTAGAGGCAGACGAGGCCGACCGCGAGGCCGACGCCGCGCAGGACCGCGGCGAGCACCGCGAGGAAGGCGGCGTTGTCGGTCTGGGCGGCGCCGACGGCCTGCGGGCGCGCGCCGATCCCGACCAGTTCGCGGGTCACCGTGGCCGGGTCGGCGCCCGGAGTCCAGGCGCACGACGACCTGCGGGTTGAGGTCCGGGCGCAGCTCGAGCAGCCGGTCGGGGCGCACCCAGGCGATCCGGCCGTCGTTCTCCAGCGCGCGCACGATGCCGCTGACGCGGAAGCGGACCTCGCCGCCGTCGGGGATCTGCGCCGCCAGCACCGAGCCGGGGCGCAGGCCGAGCGCGTCGGCCATCCCGACGCCGACCTCGACCTCGTTCGGCCCGCGGATCCGGCGGCCCTCGGCGAGCGGCGGGTCCTCGAAGTCCGTGTGGTCGCCGGGGTAGGCGATCAGCCGCACGGGCTCGCCGAGCCGGAACGAGTCGGCCGCGTCGATGCTGTAGCGCTGACCGACGGCGTCGACCCCGGGCAGGCGCGCGGCCTCGCCGAGCGCGCTCTGGTCGAGCGAGACCGCGAGCTGGTAGCGCTTGCCGACCGTCCCCGGGTCCTCGCGCAGGCGCTCCAGCAGCGACGCGAGCGCGAGCATCAGCGTCACCACCCCGGCGCAGACGGCGATCGTCGCGACCGCCGCGAACCAGCGCCCGCGGGCGGCGGTGGCGAAGCTCGCGCCGAGGGCGAGCAGGCCACCGCGATGCGCCGCGGCCGCGGGTGAGGTGGGTGAGGTCGCCGCCGCGGAGGATCTCCACGGGCGGGCGGCGGGCGGCGCGCCAGGCCGGCCAGGTCGCGGCGGCGACCACGACGGCCACGACCACCAGCAGCGCCAGCAGGAGCGGAGCGATGAGCGCGGCGCCCGGGCCGAGCTCGTTCAGTGCCGCGAGGAGGTCGGCGGCCGGGCGCGCGACGACCAGCGCGCCCGACGACGATGCCGAGTGCGGCGGCCGGGACGGCGACCACCGCCGCCTCGACCGCCTGCTGCGCCGCGATCCGCCCCGGGCCGAACCCGAGCGCGCGCTGGACGCCGAACCCGGTCAACCGCCGCTGCACCTCAGCGTGCGCACCGGCGGCGAGCATCGTCCCGGCGGCGACCAGGGCCACCAGCGAGAACGCGATCAGCAGCGAGATCACGATGCCCGCGGCCTGGGAGAGCAGGATCTGCACGCCCGTGCGGGTGATGAACTGCAGCTTGCCGAGCCCGAAGGCGACGGCGCGCGCCTGGGTCAGCGTCACGTCGGCCTTCGACGGGTCGTTGAGCCAGAGCAGCGCGGTGTTCGGCCGCACGCGGCGCGGGAGCTCGAAGGCGTTGATGAACTCCTGCTCGGTGACGTAGACGCGTGCCGCCTTCGCCAGCGGATAGGCGACGTTGTCGGGCGAGACGGCGACCCCGGCCACCTTCAGCGGCCCGAGCCCGTCGGTGGCCAGCGTGTCGCCGACGGAGATGTCCCACTCGCGCGCCAGACCGCGCTCGACGACGACCTCGCCGACCGAGCCGTCGCGTAGGTCGTGGCCATCGACAATCGTGTAGCCGCGCCGGCCGCCGAGCAGCGCGGTGATCGCGCCCTTTCCAGTCCGGTGCGAGCCGAACGCCAGCTGGCGGTTGAGCTGCTCGTTGCGGTAGGAGCGCGCCTGCAGGTTCGGCAGGGCGGAGACCCGCGGATCGACCTCGCGCAGCGGCGCGCGGGTGAAGCGGGCGATCACGTCGGGCAGGTCGGACTGCTCGGCGGAGCGGTCGAAGCCGGTCGCGAGCGAGTACCCGACCGTCGTCGCGGTGCCGACCACAAGTGACGCCGCGAGAACGCCGAGCGCGGCCAGCAGCGTCCGCCCGCGGCGGGCGCGCAGGGCGGCGATCGCGTCGCGGATCACGGCGCCGCTCCGCGGGGCGAAGGCGCGGCGCGGGGCGAAGGCGCGGCGCGGGGCGAAGGCGCGGCGCGGCTCGCGACCGCGGACGCGTGCCCGCTCACGCCGCGACCAACCGCCCGTCGCGCAGCGTCAGGACGCGGTCGGCGATCGCCGCCGCCGCGCTCTCGTGCGTGACCATCACGACCGCGCGGCCCTCCGAGGCGCCCGCCCGCAGCAGGCGCAGGACCTCGGCGCCGGCCTCCACGTCGAGGTTGCCGGTCGGCTCGTCGGCCAGCAGCACGTCCGGGTCGTTGACCAGCGCACGGGCGATCGCGAAGCGCTGCTGCTCGCCGCCGGAGAGCTGGTGCGGGAGCGAGTCGGCGACCGGGCGCAGCCCGAGGCCGTCGATCAAGGCGCGCCCACGCGCAGACGCGCCGGGAGAGGCGCCGCGCACGCGCCCCGCCAACAGCACATTGGCCTCGCCGCTGAGCTCGGGCAGCAGGTGGAAGAACTGGAAGACGAACCCGATCCGCTGCCGCCGCAGCCGGCTCAGCGCACGCTCGCCGGAGCCGGTGACGCGCTCGCCCGCGACCGTGATCGTGCCCGCCTCGCAGCGGTCGAGCCCGCCGATCAGATGCAGGAACGTCGACTTGCCGGTCCCGGAGCGCCCGAGGATCGCGACGATCTCGCCGGCCTCGACGTGCAGCGACGCGCCGTCGAGCACGCGCCGCGCGGCCCGCCCTGACCCGTAGGTCTTGACGACGCCATCGGCGGCGATGACGGCGGCCATGCTCCCCACCGTAGACCGGTCCCTAAAGGCAACCTCAGGGCTTGACACGCGGGCATTCGTAAGTTTACGCTTACGGTAAGCCATGACTAACGGAATGGACGCGCTGGGGGATCCGACGCGCCGGGCGATCTTCGAGCGCCTGGGCGCCGGACCGCGGGCGGTCGGCGAGCTCGCCGACGAGCTCCCGGTGAGCCGTCCGGCCGTGTCGCAGCACCTGAAGGTGCTCAAGGACGCGGGCCTGGTCGTCGATCGCGCCGAGGGGACCCGCCGCATCTACCAGCTCGACCCGCACGGGGTCGGAGCGCTGCGCGCCTACTTCGACGCGTTCTGGCTGCAGGCCCTGACCGCCTTCAAGGATGCGGTCGAGAACCCCACGTAGGGAGGTTGGACGATGCACGCCGCCACAGACTCCGCGGTGCGCCGCGAGATCACCGTCAACGCTCCGCCGGAGCGCGCGTTCACGGTGTTCACGGAGCGCTTCGACACCTGGTGGCCGCGCGGCCACCACATCCTCGAGGCCGAACTCGACCAGGCGATCATCGAGCCGAAGGCCGGCGGCCGCTGGTACGAACGCGGCGTCGACGGCAGCGAGTGCGACTGGGGCGAGGTGCTCGCCTGGGAGCCGCCGCACCGGCTCGTGCTGAGCTGGCGGCTCGACGGCACGTGGACGAAGGAGACCGACCCCGAGCGCTTCAGCGAGATCGAGGTCACCTTCACGCCCGAGGGCGACGCGACCCGCGTCACCCTCGTCCACGATCACTTCGAGCGCCAGACCGCGGCCGCCGCCCTGCGCGAGGGCGTCGGCGGCGAGGCGGGCTGGAACGGCCTGCTTAAGGCCTACGCCGGCGTGGTCGGCTGAAACTCCATCGCGCAGGAGTTCATGCAGTAGCGCAGCCCGCCCTTGTCGCGCGGGCCGTCCTCGAACACGTGGCCGAGGTGGCCACCGCAGGCCTTGCAGGTGACCTCGGTGCGGATCATCCCGTGCGAGATGTCGCGCTTGACCTCGACCGCCTCGGCCACCTTCGGCTCGGTGAAGCTCGGCCAGCCCGAGCCCGACTCGAACTTCGTCTCAGAGTCGAACAGCTCCGCGCCGCAGCCGGCACACGTGTACGTGCCGTCGGCGTGGTTGTCGACGTACTTGCCGGTGAACGCCCGTTCCGTCCCGGCCTTGCGGAGCACCTGGTACTGCTCGGGGGTCAGCTCCTCGCGCCACTGCGCGTCGGTCTTCTCGACAGTCTTCATGCCCATGTAGTCCAGGCTACCCCCGATTCGTTACATCGGTCAGACAGCGGCAACCCGCGCGGCACGGCGCGGGCGGCGGAAGGAGAAGAAGCGGCGGGACTCGCCGCGGACCACGCGGCCGCGAGGCGTCGCGCGCAGGTCCTGCGCACGCTCTTCGGCGAACATCGTCATGAGGGTGGGATGCATGCCATCGAAATTACGGCTGAGAGGCCACCCCTACATCGGGCGGACGGGCCGACCTGAGGCCCCGGATCCCTTACCGCCAACACGCCTCCGCCTTAGTCGCGCTAGCGTCTCCGCCCGCCCAGCACGTCCCGACCCCCTGGAGGCCCTCGTTGTCCGTCGCAGAAGATCGGACCACCCTCGACGAGCTCTGCGTCAACACGATCCGCACCCTGTCGATGGATGCGGTCCAGAAGGCCAACTCGGGACACCCCGGGACGCCGATGGCGCTTGCACCGCTCGCCTACGTCCTCTACACGCGAGTGATGGAGCACGCGCCGAGCCACCCTGAGTGGCCGGACCGCGACCGCTTCGTCCTCAGCTGCGGACACGCGTCGATGCTGTTGTACTCGACGCTGTACCTGACCGGGTACGGCCTGACGCTCGACGATCTCAAGAACTTCCGCCAGCTCGGCTCGCCGACCGCCGGCCACCCGGAGTACGGCCACGCGGCCGGCATCGAGACGACCACCGGCCCGCTCGGGCAGGGCATCTCGACCGCCGTCGGCCTGGCGCTCGCCGAGCGCATGCTCGCCGCGCGCTTCAACCGCGAGGGCCACGAGATCGTCGATCACTACACGTACGTGATCGCCTCCGACGGCGACCTGCAGGAGGGTGTCGCCTCCGAGGCGTCCTCGCTCGCCGGCCACCTCGGTCTCGGCAAGCTGATCTCGTTCTGGGACGACAACCACATCTCGATCGAGGGCGACACCGCGCTCTCGTTCACCGAGGACGTCGCCGCCCGCTACGAGGCCTACGGCTGGCACGTGCAGAACCTGGGCGAGGAGATCGCGCTCGACAACATCGAGGCCGCGCTCGAGAAGGCCCGCGCGGTCACCGACAAGCCGAGCCTGATCGTCGTCCGCACCCACATCGCCCCCGGCTCGCCGAACAAGCAGGACACGCACGGCGCGCACGGCTCGCCGCTCGGCGACGAGGAGATCAAGCTCACGAAGGAGGTCTACGGCTACCCGAGCCTGGAGCCCTTCTTCGTCGCCGACGAGGCGCTCGAGCACTTCCGCGAGACGATCCCGCGCGGCGAGGAGCTCGAGTCGGCCTGGCGCGAGCGCTTCGAGGCCTACCGCGCCGACCACCCGGACGAGGCCGCCGAGTTCGAGCGCATCCTCTCCCGCGAGCTGCCCGAGGCGTGGGACGCCGACGTTCCCAAGAAGGGCCCCGAGGCGGGCATGATCGCCACCCGCAAGGCGTCCCAGGACGTCATCCAGTGGGCGGCCGCGCAGGTGCCGGAGATGGTCGGCGGCTCCGCCGACCTCGCGCCGAGCACGCTGACGCTGATCAACGGCGGCGGCAGCGTCGAGAAGGGCGACTACGCCGGCCGCAACTTCCACTTCGGCATCCGCGAGCACGGCATGGGCGCGATCGTCAACGGGCTCACGCTGCACGGCCTGCGCGCGTTCGGCGCCGGCTTCTTCATCTTCAGCGACTACATGAAGGCGTCGCTGCGGCTCGCCGCGATCATGCGGATCCCGAGCACGTTCGTGTTCACGCACGACTCGATCGGCGTGGGCGAGGACGGCCCGACGCATCAGCCGATCGAGCAGCTCGCGACGCTGCGCGCGACGCCGAACATCAACGTCGTCCGCCCCGCGGGCTTCAACGAGACGGCGCTCGCCTGGCAGTTCGCGCTGAAGGCGACCGAGACCCCGACCGCGCTGGCGCTCTCGCGCCAGGGCGTGCCGACGTGGGACCCGGAGGGCGTGCCGGCCGACGCGATCGAGCGTGGCGCCTACGTGCTGGCCGACAGCGACGGCGAGCCCGACCTGATCCTGATGGGCTCGGGCACCGAGGTCCACATCGCCAACGACGCGAAGAAGATCCTCGAGGGCGAGGGCGTCAAGGTGCGGCTCGTGAGCATGCCCTGCCTGGACCGCTTCGCGGCGCAGGACCAGGACTACCGCGACAGCGTGCTGCCGCCGTCGGTGCGCGCCCGCGTCGCCGTCGAGGCGGCCGCCGCCCTGGGCTGGCACCGCTGGGTCGGCGACGCCGGCGACGTCGTGGCGATGGAGAGCTTCGGCGCCTCAGCGCCCGCCGGCGCGCTCTACAAGCACTTCGGGTTCACCGGCGAGAACGTCGCCGAGCGCGCCCGGAAGGTGCTCAAGCCGTAGTGAACTGAGTAACGAGGCCGCTCAAGGCGTCCGCCGCGGCATCGAGCCGTTGCGCGGACGCCGCGAGCTGGCCCGCGGTGGCCGCCGTCTGCTGGGTCGAGGCGGCCACCTGCTGCGTGGTCGCGGACGCCGACTCGGCGAGTGACGCGAGCTCGATCATGCGCCCGCGGCTGTCCTCGGCGTGCTGGGCGGCCTCGCGGCTGGCGCCGGTGATCGCATCCACGCGGGAGGCGACCTCGCGGGCGCGGACGGCGATGCCCTCGAACTCGCCGCGGCTGAGCGCGACGGTGCGGACCGAGGTCTCGGTGCGCGCGGCGCCTTCGCCGGCCAGGCGTGCGACACGCTCGGTCATGCGGCCGATGTCGTTGACGATCTCACTGGTGGAGCCGGCCGCGTCGGCGGACTCCTCGGCCAGCTTGCGGACCTCGTCGGCGACGACCGCGAAGCCGCGACCGCTCTCGCCGGCGCGGGCGGCCTCGATCGCGGCGTTCAGCGCCAGCAGGTTCGTCTGCTCGGCGATCGTCGTGATCGTGCCGACGAAGCGGGTGATCTCGGCGGAGCGCTGCACGAGCGCGGCGGACGCCTCGGTGATCGCGGCGGCGGACTCCTCGACGGCGCTCATCGCGGAGCGGGCCTCGTCGGCGGTGAGCATGCCGCGCTCGGCGTCGACCAGGGCGAAGCCGGCCTCTTCGGCGGCGGCCTCGGCGGCGCGCAGGGCGCGCTCGACGGCGGCGGCGGCCTCACCGGCGGCGGCGCCGGCCTCCATCACGAGCCGGGCCTGCTGCGTCGGTCGCGGACGCGACGCTGGCGACGGCGCCGGCGATCTCCTCGTTGGAGCGCTCCGAGTCCGCGGAGGCGGATGAGACCTCGCTCGAGGTCTGGGTGATCTCGATCGCGGCCGACTGGATCGTCTCGACCAGCGTCGCGACGTGGCCGATGCCCTGGCGCAGGATCGCGGCCGAGCCGTCGCCGGCCTGCCCGCCGACGCTCAGGTCGCGCCGCTCGAGCGCGGCGGCGAGCGCCGCGAGCTGGGCGCGCTCGACGGCCTCGCCGGCGCGCAGCCGTGGAGCGTCGAGCGGTCTCCTGCTCCAGCGAGCGGGACGAGGAGGACGAGCACGCTGGTCTCGAAGACGACGAAGACCGCGTGCAGAAGGACCATGCCGAGGCCGAGGTGCTCGGCGGGCATGACGTAGACGCCGGCGCCCGCGTCCTGGAGCACCATGAACCCGAGGTGGTGCAGCGCGATGAAGCCGGCGGCGATCACGATCACGCGCCAATCGCGGTAGACGAGCAGGAACGCCAGCGCGCCGAAGATGTGGAAGTGCATCTCGACCATGCCCGTGCGACTGGCTGATGAACAGCGCGGAGTAGGCCATCAGGCCGACGGCGATGAACGCGCGCGTGCCGAAAACGCACCGGGTGCGCGCTTCGCCAGCAGGTAGGCGCCGCAGCGAGACGCCGCCGCCCACGACGATCGCGGCGAGATAGGTGCCGTGCAGCACGGACAGCGCCAGTGCGGCCGGGAAGTGGAGCAGGAGCAGGAGGCTGAGGACCCGGTCGGCGCCCTTGCGGACCTCGAGCAGCTGCGGATCGGGCGCGTCGACGGGGGTCATGTCCCATTCATCGACACAAAGGACACGCCTTGTAGGGCGCGTGTCCGCTAGCGTCCCCGCAGATCTGAACGGCCTGCAGGGAGGAACCGAGCATGAGCGACGTCACGACGATCGAAGCCGACGTCCCCGAGCGCTACGCCGATGCCGTGTCCACCCGCCTGCGCCGGGCCGCCGACGAGGACGTCGTGGGCCGCATCTGGGGCCGGGACGGGACGCTGTGGGCACCCGAGGGGACGCCTGAGGTCACCAACCGCCTGGGCTGGCTCGACATCGCCGAGCGCGAGCGCGTGGAGCTCGGCAACTACGCGCTGCTCGCCCAGGGCCTGCGCGACGAGGGCTACCGCGACGCGGTCGTGCTCGGGATGGGCGGCTCGAGCCTCGCGCCCGAGGTCTTCCGCCAGTCCTTCGGCAAGGTCGAGCCCGGCCTGACGCTGCACGTCCTGGACTCGACGCACCCGGCCCAGGTCCGCGAGGTCCTGAACTCGATCGACCTCGACCGGGCGCTGATGATCGTCTCCTCCAAGTCGGGCGGGACGATCGAGCCGATGTCGATGTTCAAGGCGTTCTTCGAGCGCCAGGGCGACGGCTCGCACTTCGTGGCCGTGACCGATACGGGCAGCTCGCTCGAGACGCTCGCGCGCCAGAACGGCTTCCGCGCGGTCTTCTACGGCGACCCGGACATCGGCGGCCGCTACAGCGCGCTCTCGGCGTTCGGGCTCGTTCCCGCCGCGGCGGCGGGGATCGATCTCGACGCCGTGCTCGGCGCGGCGATCGGCGCCGCCGAGGAGTGCCGCGGCGAGCACGGCAACGCCGGCCTGTGGCTCGGCTGCGCGCTCGGCGAGCTCGCCCGCCAGGGCCGCAACAAGCTCACCTTCGTGGCCGACGCGCCGCTGACGTCCTACGGGATCTGGGCCGAGCAGCTGTTCGCGGAGTCCACCGGCAAGCTCGGCACCGGCATCCTGCCGATCGCCGACGAGCCGCTGCTGGACCCGGGCGCGTACGGCGACGACCGCGTGTTCGTGCACATCGCGCTCGGCGACGAGGAGAACGCGAGCCGGCTCGCCGCGCTGCGCGACGCGGGCCATCCCGTGATCACGATCCGCGCGCTCGGCCCGACCGACCTCGGCCGGATCTTCTTCCTCTCGGAGTTCGCGGTCGCCGTCGCCGGCTGGGCGCTGGAGATCAACCCGTACGACCAGCCGAACGTGCAAGAGGCCAAGGACAACACCAACCGGGTGCTCAAAGAGGGCTCCGAGGGCCTCGAGGACGGCAGCCTGAACGAGCTGAGCGACGGGCTGGCGCCGCCGTCGTACCTGGCGATCATGGGCTACCTGCCGCTACTCGGCCGAGACCGAGAGCCAAGGTCGCGAAGCCTGCGCGCGGCGCTGATGGAGCGCTACCAGGTCGCCACGACCTGGGGCTACGGCCCGCGCTTCCTGCACTCGACCGGGCAGTTCCACAAGGGCGGCCCGAAGACCGGCCGCTTCCTGCAGCTCGTCGACACACCCGCCGAGGATCTCGAGATCCCCGGCGAGCCTTACACCTTTGCCACGCTGATCCGAGCCCAGGCGGACGGCGATCTCCAGACGTTGCGCAGCCACGGCCTCCCGGCGGTGCGCTTCAACGTCGGCGACATCGACGCGATCAAGGAGCAGCTCTAGATGCAGATCGGATTCGTCGGCCTCGGCAAGATGGGCGGCAACATGGTCCATCGGATCGAGCGCGACTCAGACCACGAAGTCGTCGCGTTCGACCCCAACCCCGACGCCGTCAATGCCGCCGAGGGCCACGGCGCGGTCGGAGCCGCCTCGCTCGAGGAACTCGTGTCCAAGCTCGAGGCGCCGCGGATCGTCTGGCTGATGGTCCCGTCGGGCAAGATCACCGAGGGCACGATCGAGGCCCTCACGGGGCTGCTGGAGGCGGGCGACACGATCGTCGACGGCGGCAACTCCAACTGGCATGACGACCAGCGCCGCTCGGCGGAGCTCGAGCCCAAGGGCATCCACTACGCCGACGTCGGCACGTCCGGCGGCGTCTGGGGCCTCGACGTCGGCTACTGCATGATGGCCGGCGGGCCCGACGAGTCGATCGCCCAGCTCACCCCGATCCTCGACGTGCTGGCGCCGCCGGACGGCTGGCGCCACTTCGGCCCCGCGGGCGCCGGGCACTTCGTGAAGATGGTCCACAACGGCGTCGAGTACGGGATGATGCAGGCCTACGCCGAGGGCTTCGACCTGATGCAGCAGTCGGCCTTCCCGATCGAGCTCAAGGAGGTCGCGGGACTCTGGAACCGCGGCTCCGTCGTCCGCTCCTGGCTCTGTGAGCTGGCCGAGAAGGCCTTCGAACAGGAGGGCAACGACCTCAAGGGCCTGCAGGGCTACGTGGACGACTCCGGCGAGGGCCGCTGGATGATGAACGACGGGATCGAGATGGCGGTGCCGACGCCGGCGCTCGCCGCCTCCCTCTACGCGCGCTTCTACTCGCGCAAGGAAGGCGACTACGCCGCCCGCGTGCTCGCCGCGCTGCGCAACCAGTTCGGCGGCCATGCCGTCAAGAAGACGGAGAACACCTGATGGCGGTGGACCTCAAGCCCGACCCTCAGGCGCTGGGCGAGAACCCGCTGATCGAAGGACTCGAGCGACTGCCGGTCCCGGCGACGACGCTGACGATCTTCGGCGTCACGGGTGACCTCGCCCACCGCAAGCTGCTGCCCGCGCTCTACAACCTCGCCCACGAGGGCGCGCTGCCCGAGCGCTTCAACCTGGTCGGCGTCGCCCGGCGCGAGATGACCGACGAGGAGTTCCGGGCGGCGGCGAAGACCGCGATCGAGAAGTTCTCGCGCCGGCAGACGGACGCCACGGTGCTCGACGGCCTGCTCGGGCGCATGCACTACGTCGGGTTCTCCTTCGACGACGACGCGGGCTACACGCGGCTCGGGGAGCTGATCGACCGGCTCGACGAGGACGGCGGCGGCAAGCTCAACCGCGCCTACTACCTGTCGACGGCGCCGGAGTACTTCCCGATCATCGTCGGCGCGCTCAAGACCGCGGACCTCAACTACGACGCCGGCGCCGACGTCCGCTGCATCATCGAGAAGCCGTTCGGCGTCGACCTCGAGTCCGCGCTCGAGCTGCAGCGGGTCGTCGAGCACGTCTTCCGCGAGCAGCAGGTCTTCCGCATCGATCACTACCTGGGCAAGGAGACCGTCCAGAACGTGATGGCGTTCCGGTTCGCGAACTTCATGTTCGAGCCGATCTGGAACCGCAACTACATCGAGCACATCCAGATCACGGCCGCCGAGGACCTCGGGATCGGCTCGCGCGCCGGCTACTACGACCAGGCGGGCGCGCTGCGCGACCTCGTGCAGAACCACATGCTGCAGCTGCTCACGCTCGTCTGCATGGAGCCGCCCGCGAGCTTCGAGGCCGACAAGGTCCGCGACGAGAAGGTCAAGGTCCTGCAGGCGATCACGCCGCCGACGCCCGAGGAGGTGCGGCGCGACACGGTCCGCGCGCAGTACGTCGCCGGCGTCGAGGGCGGCGAGGAGGTCCGCGGCTACCTCGAGGAGGACGGCGTTCCTTCCGACTCGCGCACCGAGACCTACGCGGCGCTGCGCCTCGAGGTCCACAACTGGCGCTGGGCCGGCGTGCCGATCGTCCTGCGCACCGGCAAGCACCTGACGCGCAAGGTCACCGAGATCGCCGTGCAGCTCAAGCCGGTGCCGCACCTCGCGTTCCAGTCGCTGGGCTCGGTCGGCGTCAAGCCGAACCAGCTCGTGCTGACGATGCAGCCCAACGAGGGCGTCTCGCTGTCGCTGGGAGCGAAGATCCCGGGCTCGAGCATGCGCATCCGGCCGGTGAACATGGAGTTCAACTACGGCTCGGCGTTCATGTCGCAGTCGCCCGAGGCCTACGAGCGGCTGATCCTCGACGCCATGCGCGGCGAGGCGACGCTCTTCACCAGAAACGACGAGGTGATCGCCCAGTGGTCGATCATCGACCCGATCCTGAAGGCCTGGGCCGACGACACCGAGCCGCTGCACACCTACGCGTCGGGCTCGGCGGGCCCGGAAGCCGCCGACGCGCTGATCGCGCCGCACCGCTGGCGGGGGCTGTAGTCGTGGCCCCTCCAGCGACCCCGCACGCACTCGGACGGGCGCAGGCGGCGCCTGGCAGCGTCCTCGCCAGGGGCAAGGACTCCGTCCTGGCACCCTGGCTGCGTCCTCCCCAGGCATCCACCTGCATCCCGCCCGAGCACGCGCGGGGCCCCTGGAGGAACCACTGATGGAGGACGTCTGGCGCGAGGACGACACCACGCCCGGCGCCGTCGAGGCGGCGCTGCGCAGCATGTTCGCGGCGCGCCACAAGGAGGAGCGCGCGTACGTCCCGGCGCGCGTGATGAACATGGTCGTGATCGTCGACCGGGAGTTCCGCGGCGAGATCGAGAACCGGCTGCACGCGGGTCGGCAGCTACCACCCGTCGCGGCTGGTCCTGTGCTCGGTCGAGCCCGGCCGCCAGAAGCTCGCGGCGACGGTGCGGATCGGCACCGACGACGCCGCCCGCTCCGGCGCGATCACCGTCGGGCGCGAGCGCGTCGAGCTGACGATCGGCCCGCGCCACCTGACCAAGCTCGACGCGATCGTCGACCCGCTGGTGGTCTCGGACCTCGCGACGATGGTCTGGTCGCCGCACGGCTTCAGCGAGGCGGTCGACTCACTGCGCCGGCTCGCCCAGATCGTCCTGATCGACTCGCAGGACGAGCCGGACGTCGAGTCGGCGCTGATGCGCGCCGACGATCTCTCGGGCGACACGTACGTGGTCGATCTCGCGTGGCTGCGCTCGACGCCCTGGCGCGAGCGGATCGCCGCCGCGTTCGACTCGCCGCGGCGGCGGCCGGATCTGACGAAGATCTCGGCGGTCACGGTCCGCCATCGCGAGGACTCGCTGGCCTCCGGGCTGCTGTTCTGCGGCTGGCTCTCGTCGCGTCTGGGCTGGGAGCCCGGTGCGCTCTCGCAGGCGCGCGGGCGCTGGAGCGGACACGCGCACACGCGCCGGCAGGACATCAAACTGACGCTTCAGCCGGTCGACATGAGCTCGCCGGGGTTGGCGGGCGTGACGATCGAGCTCGCCTCGGGCGCCGCCGTGGCGCTCGATCGCGCGCCTGGCGGGCTGCGTGCGATGCGCCGCGATCGCGACGGCACAGAGCGCTCCTGGACCGTGATGGGCGCGTCGCGCGGCGAGGGCGGCATCCTCGGCGAGGGCGTCCGGCAAGCGTTGCTCCGCGATCCCACCTATCGTCCCGCGCTGAAATCGGCCGAGGCAATGGTGGTGTAGTGGAGATACAGGTGGAGGAGAACCCGGCGGCGCTGGTCGCCGAGATGCTGGGGGAGGCAGCGGAGCGCGGGTCGCAGATCGTCCTGACCGGCGGTTCGACGCCGAAGCTGGCCTACGAGATGGTCTCGCGGACCGGCGCCAACTGGAGCGGGTCCACGGTCTGGTTCAGCGACGAGCGCTGCGTGCCGCCCGAGAGCGGGCTGTCGAACTTCCGGATGGCCAACGACGCGCTGCTGGGGCGGATCACCCGCGATCAGCGGCCGCTGGTCATGCGGATGGAGGGCGAGCTCGGGCCGGACGCCGGCTCGGCCAGCTACGAGGCCTCCGTGCGCGAGCACCTCGGCGCCTCGCCGCGCTGGGACCTGGTGCTGCTCGGGCTCGGCCCGGACGCGCACTGCGCCTCGCTGTTTCCCGGCAAGCCCGAGGTCGAGGAGCGCTCGCGCCTTGTCGCGGGCGTCGAGCTCGCGGGAATGGAGCCGCAGGTGCCGCGCATCACGCTGACGCTGCCCGCGTTCGCGAGCGCACGCAAGATCGTGTTCATGATCACCGGCAAGGACAAGGCCAAGGCGGTCGCACGGGCGTTCGGCGACTCGCCGGACGCGACCTCCCCGGCGGCGCACGTGCGCCCGACCGCGGGCGAGCTGCTGGTGCTGCTCGATCCGGCCGCGGCGAAGGGGCTCGGATGAGCGATCAATTCATCGGCGTCGACGTCGGCGGCACCAAGATCGCCGTCGCCGTGCTCGAGGGCGGCGAGCTCTCCGAGTCGCGCATCGTCTCGACCGAGCAGGCCTCGCAGGAGGTGCTCGTCGACCAGATCGCGTCCGCGATCGAGGGCTCGCTCACGTCGGAGACGCGCGCGGTGGGCATCGGCATGCCGTCGGTGATCGAGTTCGCGACCGGCAAGATCCTCGCCAGCGTCAACATCCCGCTGCACGACATCCCGCTGCGCGCGCTGCTGACCGAGCGCATGGGCGTGCCGGTCTACGTCGAGAACGACGCCGGCTGCGCCGCCCTGGCCGAGGCCTTCGAGGGCGGCCGGATGACGACCGGCAGCCTCGTGATGTTCACGATCGGGACCGGCGTCGGCGGCGGCTGGGTGCTCAACGGCAAGCTCTACCGCGGCGCGACGACGTCGGCCGCCGAGGTCGGGCACACGATCATCGGGCGCGACCTCTCGGAGGGCGACCCCGCGGCCGGGGATCCGTTCCCGCAGCGCGGGTCGCTGGAGACGCTGGCCTCCGGCCGGGCGCTGGACCGGCTCGCCGAGCAGGCCGCGATCCAGTACCGCGACTCGCACCTGGGCAAGATGCGCGCGGAGAAGGGCGAGGTCGACGGCCTTGACGTCGTCGCCGGCGCCGAGGCGGGCGACGAGCCCTCGCAGTACTGCCTGCGCGTGCTCGGCGAGCGGCTCGGGATCGGCATCGCCAACGCCATCAACACGTTCGATCCGCTCGAGGTCGTGATCGGCGGCGGCGTCTCGCGCGCCGGCAACCTGATCCTCGATCCGGCCCGGACGACGATGCTGCGCCACGTGGTGCCGGGTCTGGGAACGAACACCGTGCTGCGGATCGCCCGTCACGGCCCGCGCGCGGGCGTGCTGGGCGCGGCGCTGATCGCCGCGCAGGAGTACGCGGACACCACGGGCCAGAACCTGCAGGGAGCGATCTCCGGGGAGGTGGCATCGTGAAGATCGCGTGCGCATTCGACCATGCGGGCTTTCCGCTGAAGGCCCTCGTGGTCGAGATCGTCGTCGCCGAGGGACACGAGGCGATCGATCTCGGCACCTGGTCCACGGACCCGGTCGACTACCCGGACACGGCGCGGCTCGCGGCCGACGCCGTGCGCACCGGCGCCGCGGACCGCGCGATCCTCGTCTGCGGCTCGGGCGCCGGCGTCGCCGTCGCGGCGTGCAAGTTCCCGAACGTCCGCGCCGTCGTCGCGCACGACACCTACACCGCCCACCAGTCCGTCGAGCACGACGACTGCAACATCCTCTGCCTCGGCGGGCGCGTGATCGGCCCCGCCTTGGCGGGCGACATCATCCGCACCTACCTGGCGGCGGAGTTCACCGGCGAGGAACGCCACAAGCGGCGCCTGGCGAAGATCGTCGGGATCGAGCGCGAGTTTCTGCGCGACGACATCTAGGGAAGGCAGGTCCCATGCGAACGATCGAATGCGACGTCTGCGGCGAGCCCGTGTCGGCGACCGACGACGAGGAACTGCTCACACGCCTGAAGGCGCACCTGGCCGAGGAGCACGACTCGACGCCGGACGACGACGAGATCCAGCAGGCGATCGACCGCGAGGCCTACGACGCGACGGATTCCTAGGCAGGGCGTCGGCAGCCGGCGGCTCGCCGACCGCTTGCCGAGCTTTGCGCTGACGGTCACGCTGCGCGCGCCGCGCAGGCTCGAGCGCAGGACGTCGAAGCGCACGCGGTAGCGGCAGGTGCGGTCCGGCTTGACCGTCTTGCGCGCGACCACGGTGCGGCCGGCCTTCAGCGTCAGCGCGACGCGGCCGCCGCACGGGCGGGCGAAGCGCGCGGTGAAGGCGAAGACCACGCGCTTGGACGGCGTGCGCGTCGCGGTCTCGACGGGCTCCTCCTCGGCGACCAGCGTGGGAGGCGACATCGAGACGGGCGCCAGCGCCGTCACGCCGACCCCGGACGGCTCGCTGTAGACCAGCGCGCCGTCGAAGGTGTCGGTGCCGATCGCGATCGCCGAGCTGGAGAGCGTGCCCGGTGCGGTCAGCGGCTTAGCGCACGTGAACTTCCGGTGCTCGCCGCGCGGGATGTCCGCGCTCGCGGGCACCGCTGGGGCGCAGCCCGGGTCGGTGATCGAGACGTTCGTCACCGGCCGCGCGTTCGCGTCGCTGTCGTTGAGCACGTCGTAGCTGTAGGTCACCGTGAAGGGCACGGAGCCGCTGGCCGGATCGGCGGTCTTGGTCAGCGTCAGATGCGGCCGCGCCGGCGCCGTCGTCGTCACGGAGACGGCTGCTGCGACGGCGTTGACCGGCAGCCCGTCAACGGTGCTGGTGGCGCTGGCGAAGGCGTTCGTGTTGGCGGTCCCGGGCTTGGTGTACTCGGCCGCGCAGCTGAAGTGCCAGCCCTCCCCGTTGTCGAGCAGGTCGTTGCCGTTGGTGTCACCGCCGCCGCGGACGACCGGGCTGCAGCCCGCGCTGCTCACGACCGCGTTCGTCATCGGCACGACCGTGGTGCTGGTGTTGGTCAGCAGGAAGTCGTAGGCCACCTTCAGCGGCACGATCCCGCTGTTGGGCGTCGCGGTGAGGGCGAGCGTGAGCAGCGGCTGCGTGACGTCCACGCCCAGGCTGCGGACGATGGTGCGGGTCGGGTGACCGCCGTCGTGCACGACGTACGTTCCCGTGACGCTGGCGGAAGCCGTGGTGACGCCGGGGTTGACCACGACGGTGGTCGTGTTCGTCGCGTGGGTCGCGAGCGCCGCGCCCGCCGTGAAGGCCGCCGGGGCACCCAGCGAGAGCGGCGTTCCTCCCGCCGTCCCACTGGCCGTCGGACGCAGCAGCGTGAAGCTCGCGTCGCTGACGTCACACGCCCCGGACGCACTGTTGGACACGCGGACGGCGAAGTCGACCGTGTCGCCGTTGCGGATCAGCGTCCTGCCCGTGGTGAGCGCGGCGCCGAGGCCGTCCGTCGTGCAGTCGGCGGGGGAGCGGTGCGCCGCGGCGGGCGCGGCGGCAACGGTGGCGAGGGTCAACGCGAGCAGCGCGGTACGGAGCACACGCCCACCCTATGCGACGGTGGTCAGCGCGGCCGCGACGGCGAAGCCGAGGACGGTGACGAGGCCCGCCGCGTCGCCGCCCTTCTTGCGCGCCTCGGGGAACATCGAATCGGTGAGCATCACGAGCAGGGCGCCGGCGGCGAAGCCGTTGACGCCGGCCTGGAACTCGCCCGAGACGCTGTTGGCGATCGCGAAGCCGGCGACGGTCGCGAGCGTGCAGACGACCGCGACCGCGATCCAGAGCAGGATGATGTTGCGCTTGGAGGTGTGCATCCCGGTCGCGGAGCCGATCGCCTCGGGCAGGTTGGAGACGAAGATCGCCGCGAGCAGTCCGACGCTGACGCCTTGGCCGGTGGCGAGGCCGATGCCGAGCACCGTCTGCTCCGGGATGCCGTCCAGGAACGCGCCGAGCGCGAGCGCGGGACCGGCGCCGCCGGCCTTGCGTTCGAGCAGGCGGTTGGCGAGGTAGTACGTCAGCGCCCCGACGGCGAGGCCGATCGCGACCGCGCCGGCTCCGCCGACCTTCGCGCCGTCCTCCGCGAGGTCGAAGCTGACCGCGCTGATCAGCGCGCCCGCGCCGAACGCGAGGACGAGGCCTACGAGCCGGTCCGGCCACTTGCGGGCGAGCCCGAGCAGCGCGCCGAGGACCAGCGACGATGCGGCGAGTGCACCCCAGCCCAGTGCGGCGGACATCGCGACGGCACGCTACTCGACCGGTCTAGGATCGGAGCCGTGAGCAACGACCCGCTCGTCGTGACCGGCCCGCGGCTGTCGCTGCGCTACGCGACGCCCGAGGACGCGCCGCGGCTGTTCGAGCTCGCGGCCGACCCGGCCGTGACGCGTTTCTTCTCGTGGGGGCCGTACACGAGCCTGGACCAGCCCGAGGCGTACATCGCGGGCCTGCCCGCGCGGCGCGAGGCGGGCGAACTGCTCGATTTCCTGATCGTCGACCCGGTGCACGGCCCGATCGGCGTCACCGGGTTGAGCGAGCTGGCCCGGCGCGACCGGCGGGCCACGGTCGGCTCGTGGCTCGGGCATCGCTGGTGGGGCTCGGGCGCGAACTTCGAGTCGAAGGCGATGGTCGCGGCGCTCGCGTTCGAGCAGCTCGGCTGCGAGCGGCTCACCGCCTGGGCCAACACCCGCAACGGGCGCTCACAACGGGCGCTGGAGCGCATCGGGTTCCGGCGCGAGGGTGTGCTGAAGGCGTGGCACCGGCACGGCGACGAGGTCCACGACGTCGTCATCTTCGCGCTCCTGCGCGCCGCCTGGGAGCGCAGCGCGCTGCACGACGTCCCGGTCTCGATCGAGGGCAGCGCGCCGGAGGCGTTCAGCCTCGGCTGAGCTGCCGCGCGTGCGCTGCGTCGCGAGCACGCACGCCAGCACCGCCAGCGCCGCGACGAGCATCGCGGGGGTGACGACCTCGCCGAGCACCAGCGCGGCCCAGAACAGCGTCAGCACCGGCTGCGCGAGCTGGACCTGGCCGATCTTCGCCACGCCGCCGAGCGCCAGCGCGTGGTACCAGGCGAAGAAGCCGAGGAACATCGAGATGACCGCGACGTAGAGGAAGCCGAGCCAGGCGGTCGCGCTCGCGTGCAGGCCGTCGCCGGCGGCGAGCGTCACCGGCAGGGCGATGAACGGCGCGGTCAGCACCAGCGCCCAGCAGATCACCTGCCAGCCGCCGTAGCTGCGTGAGAGCGCGCCGCCTTCGGCGTAGCCGAGCCCGCCGAGCGCGACGGCGGCGAGCACCAGCAGGTCCGCGGGCTCGATGCCGTTGACGCCCTGCGTCGCCGCGAACGCGAGCACGGCGACCAGTCCCGCCGCGGCCGCCAGCCAGAACGCGCGCGACGGGCGCTCGCCGGCGCGGGCGACGGCCCAGGCCGCGGTCGCCGCCGGCAGCAGGCCGACGACGACGCTCGCGTGCGCCGAGGAGGTGTGCTTGAGCGCCAGCGAGGTCATCAGCGGGAAGCCGATCACGACGCCGACGCCGACGATCGCGAAGCGCGGCAGGTCGCGCCTGGCGGGGAGCCGCTCGCGCCGGGCGGCGAGCAGGATCGCGCCGAGCGCGGCGGCGACCAGCGCGCGGCCGAGGCCGACGAAGGTCGGGTCCAGATCAGCGACCGCGAGCCGCGTCGCGGGCAGCGAGAACGAGAAGGCCAGCACGCCGACGAAGCCCCACGCGAAGGCGCCTTGCGTTACCGATAAGCGCGCAGTAGCGTTACTGGTCGACGTCATGGTTCACGGTAACACAGCTTCGATCGTCACCGAGCTCGAAACCGAGGTCGCGGCCGGCTCGCCCGGCGACCGCCTGCCTTCGGTGCGCGAGTTGATGGCGCGCCATCGCGCCGGGCCGGCGACCGTGCAGCGAGCGATCGCGACGCTATCCGCCCGCGGCCTCGTCGAGGCACGTCCAGGTCGGGGGACGTTCGTCGCCGAGCGAGCCACCACCGCCACCGCGGCCGCCGACACCTCCTGGCAGACCGTCGCGCTGGGCGCGCGGGCGATCGACGCCGACGCGCTGGAGACGCTCCTGCGCCCGCCGCCGCCCGGCGCCTACGTGCTCTCCTCCGGCTACCTGCCCGCCGACCTGCAGCCCACGGCCCCGCTCGGCGCGGCCCTGGCCCGCGCGGCGCGGCGGCCGGGAGCATGGGACCGGGTGCCGCCGGAAGGGCTCAGCGGCCTGCGTGCGTACTTCGCGTCGGAGATCGGCGGCGGCGCGACCGCGGGCGACGTGCTGATCTGCCCTGGCGGGCAGGCCGGCCTCGCCGCCTGCCTGCGCGGCCTCGCGGCGCCCGGCGCGCCGGTGATCGTCGAGGCGCCGACCTACCTCGGCGCCCTGACCGCGGCACGCGCGCAGGGCCTGGTGCCGGTGCCGGTCCCGGCCGACGAGCGCGGCATCCGGCCCGACCTGCTGGCCGCCGCGCTGGCCCGCTCCGGCGCGAAGCTCGTCTATCTGCAGCCGGTGGTGGCGAACCCGCACGGCGCCTCGCTGGCGGTCGAGCGGCGCGCGGCGGTGCTCGACGCGGTGCGCGACGCGGGCGCGTTCCTGATCGAGGACGACGCGTTCCGCGAGCTGAGCTTCGCCCCCGCCGCCGCCGCCGCTGTTCGGCGACGATCCCGACGGCCACGTCGTCCACGTCCGCTCGCTCACCAAGCCCGCCGCGCCCGGCCTGCGGATCGGCGCCGTGATCGCTCGCGGCCCCGCGCTGGCCCGCCTGCGCGCGGCCCGCATCGTCGAGGACCTGTACGTCCCCGGCCCGGTGCAGGAGGCGGCGCTGGAGCTGGTCGGCACCCCGGCCTGGCGCGCGCATCTCCGCCGCCTGCGCCGCGTGCTGCGCGAGCGCCGCGACGCGCTGGTCGCAGCACTCGGCAGCGAGCTGCGTCCCGCCCGGCTGCCCCAGGGCGGCATGAACCTCTGGGTCCCGCTGCCACCCGGCACCGACGATCGCGAGCTCGCGCTCCGCGCCGCCGCGGCGGACGTGATCGTCTCGCCCGGTCGCCCGTTCTTCGCCGCCGAGCCCCCGGGCCCGTTCCTGCGTCTCACGTTCGCCTCCGAGACCCCGGAGCGACTGGCCGAGGCGGTCCGCCGCCTCACCGCCGTGCTCGAGCGCTAGCCAGTGGAGTCGTTCGGAAGTACGGCGCATCGCCCGGCGAATGCACGGGTCGTGTCTGCCCGCTGGGGCAGGCGCTCGCATGCTGGTGGCACGTGTGCGCCTGCCCCGGCCCGGCAGACGCGATCCGGGCCCGCCGGAATGCGTCGTACTTGCGGACGCGTCCACTAAAACTCGGGGGTATCACTTTTGGCGCGGCCGCCCTCCAAGGGGTATGGCCGCAACCACCACCACCAGCAGGACCTTCACGCTGCACTCGCCGCACATGAGCGGCGACGACGTCCGCGACTTCCAGCGTCTCCTCAACCACCGCTTCGCGGCGTGGAAGATCGGGTGCAAGGTCGGCGTCGACGGCGACTACGGCAAGGACACCCGCGAGGCGGCGACGCAGGTCTGCATCGGCCTCGGGATCGTCGCGGAGATCGCGATGGAGCACGGCGTCACGCCCGAGCTGCGGATCAAGCTCCGCCACCCGGACCGGCGCACGCCGAACGAGATCGAACGTGCCGGCGGGGCGGAGGCCAAGCGGTTCCGCGCGACGCTGCGCAAGCAGTTCGCGGAGCCCGCCCACCGCACCGGCGTCGAGCAGTTCGACGGCAAGCCGGTTGCCGCCTGGATCGTCCCGTCGCTGCGCTGGGCGCGCGACCACGGCTGGACCGGCACCGTGACCAGCGGGTTCCGCACGTGCGAGCACCAGAAGGAGGTCGCCGCCGCGTTCGCCGCCAGCCTCGGCAAGACCGTCGCCCAGGTCTACCCGAACGGCCCCTGCGCCTCCAACCACGTCGGCGAGGCGCACCCGCGCGGCGCGGTCGACGTGTCCAACCCGGAGCAGCTCGCCGAGGTGCTCAAGAACAGCCCGAAGACCCCGAAGCTCGTCTGGGGCGGGCCGGTCATCAACGACCGCGTCCACTTCAGCTCCAACGGCCACTAGCCCCCGCGAACCAAGGCCCCACCATGGACTTCACCCCCCAGTTGCGCAACGAGTACCGCCAGCGCTTCCGCACCGCCGAGGTCAACGCGAACCGCAAGGCCCTGGTCAGCGGCATCGTCGACAGCCTCGTCGCCAAGAAGACCCGCTACGAGCACGTCGGCGACCCGCTCGACATCCCGTGGTGGTTCGTCGCGGTCATCCACGACCTGGAGGCGTCGCGCAACTTCAACGCGCACCTCCACAACGGCGACCCGCTCACCCACAAGACGGTGCACGTGCCCGCCAACCGGCCGCCCGGCAACCCGCCGTTCACCTTCGAGGAGAGCGCCCGCGACGCGCTGACGCTCGACGGCCTCGCCCACAAGGACGACTGGTCGATCAGCCACGCGCTGTTCCGGTTCGAGCGCTTCAACGGCTTCGGCTACCGCAAGGCCTCGATCGACATCCCGAGCCCGTACCTGTGGAGCTTCAGCCAGCACTACCGCAAGGGCAAGTTCGCCTCCGACGGGGTCTACGACCCGAACCTGGTGAGCCAGCAGTGCGGCGCCGGCGTGCTGCTGCGGGTGATGGTCGACGAGGGCATCGTGACCCCGATGTCGGCCGCCGCAGTCGGCTAGACGGATGGACTCAACGCTGCGACCCGGGCGACGCCTCGTCGTCCAGGTCCAGCAGCGCGTCGATGTGGGACACCAGCGCCGCGGCGCCCGGCGTCCCGACGCCGAGGAGGACCTCGCGGCACGCCATCAGCAGCTCGTCGCGCAGCTCGAGCTCCTCGGCGAGATCTGGCTCTCGCGCACCCGGTCGTCCCGTCGTCACGCTGACGACGGTAGGCCATCATGTGGCGGATGAGCGTGTACGAGAGCGCGGTCCGCCCGCTGCTGTTCCGGCTGGACGCCGAGCGCGCCCACAACCTCTCGCTGCGCGCGGCGGAGTTGTCGGGCCGCTCCGAGTTCGTCCGCCGCGCCGCCGGCCGCGCCTTCAGCCACCGCGACCCGCGGCTGGAGACGACGCTGGCCGGGATCCCGCTGGCCAACCCGATCGGGCTGGCGGCGGGCTTCGACAAGAACGCGCGGGCGATCAGCATGCTCGGCGCGCTCGGCTTCGGACACCTCGAGATCGGCTCGGTCTCGGCCCACGCGTCCGACGGCAACCCCAAGCCGCGGCTCTTCCGGATCCCCGCCGATCGCGGCATCGTCGTCGCCTACGGCGTCCCCAACGACGGCGCGGAGGTCGGTTCGCGGGCGACTGGAGGACGGGCCGCGGCGCGTCCCGGTCGGGCTCAACCTCGTCAAGACCAACGATCCGGCGCCGCCCGGCCGACGGGCCTGAGGTCTACGAGGACTACGCCGCCTCGCTGCCGCCCTGCAGGACCGTGCGGACTACGTGGCGCTGAACATGAGCTGCCCGAACTCGGCGGCCGACCGCGACTTCTTCGACGACCTGACCCGCGTCGACGCGCTGCTGGAGCGGCTCGCCGGCTGCGCTCCGCGGGTGCCGGTGTTCCTCAAGCTCAAGCCGACGCGCGACGCCGGCGTGCTGCGCGAGATCGTCGCGATCGCCGACCGCCACCCGTTCGTCGCCGGCTTCGCGATCAACCTGCCGTCGGGCAAGCCGGACGTCCTCAACCTGCTTTCGCCCCGCTCGTCGCTGGAGCGGATGCCGGGCGCGGTCGGCGGCCCGCCCGTCGAGGCCTTCGTCAACGCGATCCTCGGGACGCTGCGGTCGATCGTCGGCGACGGCAGCCGCTACGCGCTGATCGCCGCGGGCGGCGTCTCGACCGCGGACGACGCGTACCGCAAGCTGCGGCTGGGCGCGACCACGGTCCAGCTCTACACGGGCCTCGTGTACCGCGGCCCGGGCGTCGTGAAGGAGCTGCTGACGGGCCTCGCGGCGCTGCTCGAGCGCGACGGCTTCGACCGCGTCTCGCAAGCCGTCGGCTGAGAGCCGGGCTCAGTCCTCGCCGGTCTCGGGCACCGGGCGGCCGAGGAAGGCCTCGATCGCCAGCCACGCCGCCTGGTGGGCGAGCGGGCCGAGCCGGAGTGTCGCGCCGTGCTCGTCCTCGCGCACGGCCGCCGACAGGTGCACGCGGCTCAGCCGCCCCGCCTGCTGGGCGGCGCGGCTGCGGCCGCTGGCACCGTGATAGTGCGCGTCGATGCCGAAGCGCCCGCCCTCGACCGGCCAGATCGAGAGCTGGTCGGGCGCCCAGATCGGTCCCGTCTCGGCGGGGAGGGCCATGTACGGGACCAGATCGGTGCGGGCGGCGCGCTCGGGCACGTTGCGCCGCGCCGACCAGGCGCGATCGTCGGGGGTCGGGGCGGGCGCCGGCTGGTCGGGGCCGACGATGTCGGTCCGCGGTTTCGGGTTGTCCTTGCGCCGGCGCACCATCTCATGATGGCGCGCGAATCGTCAGGGCGTCCTGCGTCGCCGCAGTGTCTCGCCGATCCAGGCGCGCGTGGCCGCGACGACGCCGGCGCCGCTCACCACGGCGAGCGGCAGCAGCTCCTCGACGGGGACGCCTGCGACGTGCGCGATCACGACACGGTGGACTCGTAGGCGTCGTGGCGCCGGAACCATTGCTCGCCGGCCGTCTCGTTGCGGCCGAGCGGCGCACGGTCGAGCCACTGGTACATCCCCCACAGCGCGTCCATGCCGCGAGCGTACGCCGAATAGGTGTGGAAGACCACTCCGTCGCGCAGCACGAAGGCGCTCATCCCCGGCAGCTCGCCGGGCCGCCGCTTCGGGCACCGGCGTGAAGTTGTACTCCTGCAGCGGCCGCTCGACGGTCGAGGAGACCTTGAAGTCGAAGTTGAAGTCGCGCTCGAACGACGACACCCACGGGAACGTCCACTCCATCCGCGAGCGGTACGCGAGCAGCTTCTCCAGCGGTGCGCGCGAGACGGCGACGAAGCTGACGTCGTGGTGCTCGAGATGGACCCGCGGGATCTCGACGTGGTCCATCAGCGAGGAGCAGCTCGGGCAGCCCTCGTCCCAGTCGGGGTCGAACATGAAGTGGTAGACGAGCAGCTGCGAGTTGTCGCCGAAGAGGTCGGCGAGCGACTTCGTCGCCGTCCTCGGTGTCGAACGTGTACGCCGTCTCGACGGGGACCCAGGGCAGCGCGGCGCGCTCGGTCGCGAGCTCGTCGCTCAACCGCGTCAGCTGCTTCTCGCGCTCCAGCAGCGAGCGCCGGGCATCCTCCCACTCTTGGCGGGTTGAGGTGCTGTGCTCCGTCATGGGATTACTCCTTGTCGAAGTACGCGGCCAGCTTGGCCAGCGCTCTGGCTCCAGCCGGTGTCGACCGACTGCGTGTCCAGGGGTGGGGTGAGCGTGATCCGCTCGTGCTGCAGGCGCAACCTGAGTGCCGCCGGCCTCCGCGTCGCGGAAGGTCAGCGTGAGGAGCGTGTCCTCGGCGCCAGGCGCGAACCTGAAGGTCATGACGATCCGCTCGTCCGGCACGAGCTCGAGGAGCGTCGAGTCGAACGTGTGGTGACCGCCCTCGCGGTCGAGCATCTCGATGCGGTGCTCGCCGCCGACGCGCTCGTCGACGGTGGCGACCGAGACCGCGAAGTCGTCCGGTCCCATCCAGCGGGCGAGCAGCTCCGGGTCGAGGAACGCCCGGTAGACCTTCGCTCGCGGGGCGCGCGATGACGCGCTCGACGGCGACGGCGAACTCCATCAGGCCTCCTCGGCGAGCACGGCGGCCAACCGGTCGAGCCGGGAGGTCCAGAACGTCTCGTAGAAGCTGACCCAGTCGCGGACTTCCGCGAGCGGCTCGGCCCGCAGCCGGCAGACGGTCGTCCGGCCCTGCAGCCGCCGCTCCACCAGCCCGGCGCCCTCGAGCACCTTCAGGTGCTTGGACACCGCGGCAAGTGAGATCTCGAACGGCGACGCGAGATCGCCCACCGTCCGCTCGCCACCGGCGAGCTCGCCGAGCAGTGCCCGGCGAGGTTCGCTGGAGAGCGCGTGGAAGACGGCATCGAGACTCTCAACCATGCGGTTGAGAGTAGCACACTGTCAACCAGACTGGTTGAAGGTTCGGTGGGAGCTGCACCGGACGCGCCACCGTCTGCTCGCGCGTGCGCTTGCCCATGAAGTAGAAGAGCACCCCGATCCCGAGCGTGACGATCAGCGGGATGAAGACGACGAGCTCGAACGTCCCGCGGGAGAAGCCGTCGGGCAGCGCGTCGTCGTTGAGCAGAGCGCCGTCGCCGAGGCCTGGGAAGAGCCCGACGAGCGAAGCGAACAGCGCCCAGAACGTCGTCAGCACGCCGCAGATCCAGACGCCCGCCATCCCGAACGGCACCTTGTAGGGCCGGTGCACGTGCCCGTGGCTGTAGCGCAGCTTGATCAGCGCGGTGAAGATCGCCAGGTAGGAGATCGTCGTGAACAGCAGCACGACGTTGAGCACCGCGTTGAAGTACTTCTCGGCGTCGCCGCCCGAGATCTGGAAGGCCAGCACCATCACGATCGTCGAGACGATGCCGCTGAGGAAGTTGACGACGATCGGCGTGCCGTACTTCGACGAGAACGTGCCCGAGGATGCGCGGGCCGGCGCCGTCGTAGCCGGCGACGGCCTGCGAGCGGTCGGCGCCCATCAGCCAGGTCGTGCCGCTGGAGAGCAGCACGAGGATGAACAGCGCGGCGCTGATGTTCCCGAGCCACGCGCCCGCGCCGCTGAGCTCGGCGCCGCTCTTGGTGACCTCGCCGCCGTAGACGGTGAAGACCGTCTTCATGGCGTCGATGAAGCCGCCCAGGCCGGTGATCTGATCGGACGGCAGCACCATGATGATCGCGAGGATCGGGACGCCGTAGAGCACGATCGACGTGAACGCCGCGCGCAGCACGGTGAACGGGACGTCCTTCTGCGGGTCCTTCATCTCGTCGCCGGCCGCGCTCGGCAGCTCGAAGCCGACGAAGTTGAAGAACAGCACCGGCACCAGCGCGATGAACAGCGTGTAGCTGGGCGAGAACTCGCTGATGCCCGGGCGCGTGCAGCCCGTGCTTGACGGCGTACAGGATCACGCTGAAGGTGAAGAAGGCGAGCAGCAGGATCCGCGCCCACGCGCCGAGCGTCGGGATCCACTTGCCGATCCCGAAGGACAGGATCGCGGCCCAGACGCCGAACCAGATGAACGCGAGCGAGAACAGGTACTCGCCGACGGTCCCGAGGTCACCGAAGAAGGTGTTGAACGTCGTCACCGCGGTGATGCACAGCAGGCCGCCCATCCAGACCGGGTTGGACAGCCAGTACAGGACCGAGTTGACCGCGGCCACGAAGCGGCCCCAGGCGAGCTTCGTCCAGACGTAGGCGCCGCCCTCGTCGGTGAACGCCGCGCCGAGTTCCGCCGTCAGCAGGGCGTACGGGATGAAGAAGAACGCCGCCAGTACGAGCAGCCAGGTGAAGCCCTCAGGCCCGTTGCTCGCGACCGCGCCGAGCGTGTCCACACCGACGAGCGTGCAGATGAGGAAGAAGAGCATGTCGAAGCGCCCGAAGTGCTTCTTGAGCTTCGACTTCTCGTCGTGAGCGGCCTGCGTCTCGAGGATGATGTCCTCGGCGGCGTGCGGTTCCAGCGACATAACGGCATCTCACTTCACTGGCGTGAGCGATGGATGGGACCGCCGGGCCAAACCGGCGGAGCGGTGCCTAGCCTTCGCCGTCTTCGCGGCGTGGCGCGCCTGCGACAAGCGCGGTCATCAGCCCGAGCGCGCCGCCGATCACGAGCGGTGCCCAGCGGCCGGGTACTCCGGCCAGGTGGGCGATCAGCACGAGCGCCGCGGCGACGGCGAGCGTGACGAGCAGTTGGACCCATCCGGGCAGGGACGCGACGTCCCTGGCGGCGTGCAGCGACCGTCCGATTCGTGCCCGACCGTGAACGCTTGCTGCCATCCCTCTCCTAGACAGTCGATCGAAGACGACGCCCCAGACTCGGGTGCCGACTGGTTCGAGTGCTGACCCTATCGTGCGTGACGGGATGTGACGCAAACTCATCCCTCGCGGCGTGCTTCCCACGAGAAGCCGCGGACCGCGAGAATGGCGCCGACGGCGCCCCAGAGCGCGAGCACGAGCAGCGAACCGGCGTGCGCGGCGAGGCCCTCGTCGTAGACGATCGCGCCCGAGAGACCCTCGATCAGATGCGTGAGCGGCAGCACCTGGGCGATGTCGTTGATCACCGACGGCGCGTCGTTGGCGTCGTAGAAGACGCCGGCGATCAGGATCTGCGGCAGGAAGATCGCGTTGACGTAGGCGGGCGCGGACTCGGGGTTCGGGATCGCGTGCGAGAGCGCGACGCCGAGCAGCGCGAAGCAGATCACGCCCGGCGCAGACGAAGACGGCGAGCGCGATCCAGTCGGTCGGCCACGAGACGCCGAGCAGGAGGTGGCCGACGACGATCACGACCGCCAGCTGCATGAACGCGTTGGCGATCGCGTTGGCGGCGAGCCCGGCGAGGTAGGCCGAGGTCGGCAGCGGCGTCCCGCGCAGGCGCTTGAGGATCCCGCGCTCGCGCAGCGTCGTCAGGTTGTAGGCGAGCGAGGTGAAGGTCGCCGACATCACGCTCATGCCGGCGATGCCGGGGACGATCACGTCGAGGTCCTCCTGGCGGCCGGCGAAGACCGCGCCGAAGATCGCGAGCAGGCCGAGCGGCAGCACGACGCCGAAGAACGCGGCGCTCGGGTTGCGCCAGAACATCCGGCGCTCGAGCCGGTACTGGCGCCAGGCCGCCCCCCACCAGGGCACGGCGAGGGCCGTCACGCGTAGGTCTCCGTGAGCTCGAGATAGACGTCCTCGAGGCTCGGGCGCGTGACGCTGAGCTCCTCGAGCCGCTCGCCGCGCGCCAGCGCGTCGACGGTCAGCTCGTGCAGCAGCGCCGTCGGATCGTCGGTGAAGCGCTCCTCGGTCGTGCCGTCGGCGGCGCGCCAGGCGACGCGATAGCGGGAGGCGCCGAGCGCGTCCGGCGGGCCCTCGGCGAGGACCAGGCCGTCCTGGAGGATCGCGACGCGGTCGGCGAGCGTCTGCGCCTCGTCGAGGTAGTGCGTGGTCAGCACGACGGTCTTGCCGAGATCGCGCAGCGCGCGGATCACGTCCCAGGCGGCGCGCCGGGCACCGGGATCGAAGCCTGTCGTCGGCTCGTCGAGGAAGATCAGCTCCGGGTCGCCGACCAGCGCGAGCGCGAAGTCCAGCCGCCGCGCCTGGCCGCCGGAGAGCGTGCGCGCGCGCCGGTCGGCGCACTCGTCGAGGCCCGCGAGCGCGAGCACCTCGCTCGACCTGTCGCGCCGCGGGATACAGCGAGGCCCAGTGCTCGACCGTCTCCGCGACCGTGAGGTGCGGGTAGGTGCCGCAGCTCTGCAGGACGATCCCGACGCGCGAGCGCAGCTTCGTCGAGCGCATCCCAGGGTCCTCGCCGAGCACGCGGACGTCGCCGGCGTCGCGGGCGCGGTAGCCCTCGAGGACCTCGACGGTGGTCGTCTTGCCCGCTCCGTTGGGCCCGAGCAGGCCGAAGACCTCGCCTCGCGCGACGGTGAAGTCGATCCCTCGCAACGCCTGCATGCGAGCCGTAGGCCTTGCTCAGCCCGGTGACCTCGATCGCTCCGACGCCGCTCGTCATCGATCCCATCATGGCAACATCGCTTCAGAGCGCATGCGCTGCGGCTGTATCGACATCGGGACGAACACCACGCGCGTGCTGGTCGCCGAGGCGCGCGACGGCGTACTCACGGAGGTTCTGCAGCGCCGGGCGTTCACCCGCCTGGGCCGCGGGCTGGGGGCGGGCGGGGAGATCCCCGCGGCCCGGATCGCCGAGACCGCGAGCATCGTCGCCGAGCAGCACGCATTGGCCGTGCAGGTTGGCGCACAGACGATCCGCGCCGTCGCCACCGCGGTGATCCGGCGCGCCTCCAACGGCGCCGAGTTCTGCGCAGCGATCCGGGCGCACGGCGGGATCGAGGTCTGTGTCCTCGACGGCCTGGAGGAGGCGCGGCTCGCCTTCCTGGGGGCCACGCGCACGCTCGGCCGGCCGCTTGCCGGGACGGGTCGCGGTGGTCGACGTCGGCGGCGGCTCGACGGAGATCGCGGTCGGCACGCTGACCGGTGGCGTCGAATGGTGCGAGTCGTTTCCGTTCGGCTCCGGCTTCCTGGCCGAGGCCTTTCTCGGCGGCGACCCGCCGACGCGCGAGCAAGCTCGACGCCGTGCGCGCGCACGCGGCGCGCGCGCTGGCGGGGATCGATCCGGGGCCGGTCGACATCGCGGTCGCGGTGGGCGGCAGCGCCGCCTCGCTGCGGCGGCTCGTCGGCGACGAGCTGGACTCCGACAGCCTCGAACGCGCGCTCGGGGTGCTCAGCAGCGGCCCGGCGGCAGACGTCGCGTTCCGCTTCGATCTGGAGGTCCAGCGGGTGCGGCTGATGCCCGCCGGCCTGCTCGCGCTCGACGCCGCCGCGCAGGCGCTCGGGCGGCCGCTCCAGATCGGCCGCGGCGGCCTGCGCGAAGGCGTCCTGCTCGATCTGGCGGGCGTGTAACAACTCGTTCACGAAACCCGCATCGAGAGTGCGATCATGTGGCCGCTGTGACGACGCCACTACCGCACCCGAGACCGTCGCCGCGCCAGATCTCAAAGATCCGTCGCTGTACTACAACCGCGAGCTGTCGTGGCTCCAGTTCAACGAGCGGGTGCTCGAGCTCGCCGAGGACGCGTCGGTCCCGCTGCTGGAGCGGGTGAAGTTCTGCGCGATCTACTCGTCCAACCTCGACGAGTTCTTCATGGTCCGCGTCGCCGGTCTGCACGACCAGATCGACGCCGGCATCCAGAAGCCGCTGCAGGACGGGCGCACGCCGACGGAGACGATCAAAGAGATCCGGCGGATCGTTCGCGAGCACTCGCTGCGCCAGTCGCACTGCCTGGATCACGACCTGCGGCCCGCGCTGGCCGAGCACGGGATCAGGATCGTCCGCTACGCGGAGGTCGACCACAAGGACCGCAAGAGCCTGGACGAGCGCTTCCGCCGCCAGATCTTCCCCGTCCTGACGCCGCTCGCCGTCGGGCTCGGCCGCCCGTTCCCGTACATCTCCAACCTCTCGCTGTCGCTCGGCGTGATGGTTCGCGACCCCGTCACCGACGTGCAGACCTTCGCGCGCGTGAAGGTCCCGAAGGAGATGCTGCCGCGCTTCGTCCCGGTGGACGACGGCCGCACCTTCGTGCCGCTCGAGGACGTGATCGCCGAGAACCTGGACTCGCTGTTCCCGGGCATGGAGATCCTCGACCGCCACGTCTTCCGCGTCACCCGCGACGCCGACTTCACGGTCTCCGACGAGGCCGACGACCTGCTGCAGGCCGTCGAGGAGGAGCTGCGCGCCCGGCGCTTCGGCGAGGTCGTCCGCGTCGAGGTCGGCGCCGGCATGAGCGAGGCGATGCTCGACCAGATCTCGCGCGCGCTGGAGGTCAACCCCGAGGACGTCTTCGAGGTCGACGGCCTGCTCGACCTCAAGGACCTCTGGGACGTCGTGAAGATCCCCGGCCACGCGGAGCTGCGCGACACGCCGTGGACGCCGGTGACGCAGTCGCGGCTGCAGCCCGACGAGGACGAGCAGCCCGACGTGCTGGCCGCGATGCGCAAGCGCGACATCCTGCTCCACCACCCGTACGACTCGTTCGTGACCTCGGTCGAGCGCTTCGTCGAGCAGGCGGTCAACGATCCCGACGTGCTCGCGATCAAGCAGACGGTGTACCGGACGAGCGACGACTCGCCGCTGGTGCCGGCGCTGATCCGCGCCGCCGAGCGCGGCAAGCAGGCGGTCTGCCTGGTCGAGGTCAAGGCGCGCTTCGACGAGCGCGCGAACATCCAGTGGGGCCGCTCGCTGGAGGAGGCGGGCGTGCACGTCGTCTACGGCCTGCCGTCGCTGAAGACGCACGCCAAGTGCATCCTCGTCGTCCGCCGCGAGGGCGACGGCATCCGTCACTACCTGCACGTCGGCACCGGCAACTACAACGCCAGCACCGCCCGCCTGTACACGGACTTCGGCCTGCTGACCTGCGACGAGGAGATCGGCGCCGACGTCGCCGACATGTTCAACTTCCTCACCGGCTTCGCCCGCCCGCGCGGCTACCGCCGCGTGCTGGTCGCCCCGGCGCACCTGCGCCAGGGGATCATCGAGGAGATCGAGCGCACGATCGCGGTCCACCAGGAGGGCCGCCCGGCGCGGATCCGGATGAAGATGAACTCGCTCGTGGACGAGGAGTGCATCCAGGCGCTCTACCGCGCGTCGCAGGCCGGCGTGCCGGTCGAGATCAACACCCGCGGCATCTGCTGCCTGAAGCCCGGCGTGCCGGGTGTCTCGGACAACATCCGCGTCGTCTCGATCGTCGGCCGCTTCCTCGAGCACTCGCGGATCTACGCGTTCGAGCGTGACGGCGAGTACACGGTCTACATCGGCTCGGCGGACCTGATGCCGCGCAACCTCGACACGCGCGTCGAGCTGCTGACGCCGCTGCGCGACGACGACGCTGCGCTCGGACCTGATCGACACGCTGGACCGCTGCTTCGCCGACGACGTCAACGCGTGGGAGCTCGACGCGGAGGGCAACTACACGCGCCGCAAGGCGAACGGCGAGCCGCGCAGCGTGCAGCGCGAGCTGATGACCGCCCACGCTGCCGCGGCGGCCGAGGCGAGCGCTCAGGCGCCGACGCAGACGTAGGAGTGGGGCGGCGATGCGCCGCCCCTCCACCCGATCGTCAGGCTGCGTCGCGCAGAGCGCCGGTGGCCGGCGAGGCGCGCAGGTGGCGTAGCGCGCGGTCCTCGGCGCAGCGCACGCGGCGCGGCGTGATGCCGAGCACGCGGGCCGCCTGGCCCGGCGTGTGCGGCGCCTCGGCACCGAGGCCGAAGCGCAGCTCGAGCACGCGCCGCTCGAGACCGCCGAGACCGGCCAGGACGTGGCCGAGGTCGGCGTGCATGCGCGAGACGGCGGCGGACTCCTCCGGCGTCGGGCCCTCATCGGCGAGCAGGTGACCGAGCTCGGCGTCGCCCGCGTCACCGACAGGAGCTTCAAGGGAGACAGGCGCCATCGCGATCCGGCGCACGTCGGCGACCTCCTTCTCCGTCCACTCGAGCGCGTCGGCGAGCTCGATCGTGGTCGGTGTCGCCCCGAGCGCCATCGCCAGCCGGCGCTCGACGGCCTGCAGCTTGCGCACGCGGTCGCCGACGTGGACGGGCAGGCGCACGGTGCGGCCCTTCTCGGACATCGCGCGGCCGATGGCCTGGCGGATCCAGAGCGTCGCGTACGTGGAGAACCGGAAGCCGCGGCGATGGTCGAACTTCTCGACGGCGCGCACGAGGCCGATCGTCCCCTCCTGGATCAGGTCCAGCAACGTCATCCCGGAGTCCTCGCGCTGGAAGCGCTTGGCGAGATGGACGACGAGGCGCAGGTTCGCCTCGATCATCCTGTCCTTGGCCTCGAGATCGCCGCGCTCGATGCGGCGTGCGAGCTCGAGCTCCTCAGCAGGGGTCAGCAGACGCGTGCGGGCGATGCGCTGGAGAAAGATTCCGAGGCCGTCGCCGAGCTCGCGTCCGTCTGTTGTCGGCGGCGAAGCGGTGGGCATGCCCGGCAGGATTACGGGTGTTGCTCAAGGGATTCTGAGGTGAAGATACGCGGGGGTTAAACAGCGATGGCCCCGCAACGCGGGGCCATCGGTCATTCGTCCGGGAGCGGTGCTCCTGTTACTTGAGCGACGTCCAGGCCAGTTCCCACTGGGCGTTGGACACAGAGGCGACGCCGTTGACGTTCTCGGACTCGATCAGCGGCTGCTTGTCCCAGATCCACGGGATCGCCGGCGCCTTCGCCGTGACCTGCTTGTCGATCTCGGCCCAGGCGGCGGCGCGCTGCTCCTTCGGGAGGAGCTCGGCGTCGTCCATCGCCTTGTTGATGGTCGGGTCGTCGAGCTCGGACCAGTTCGAGTTGCCCTGCTCGAGGATGTTCTTGCCGTTGAAGGTCGGCGAGAGGATCGTCTGGCCGTCGGAGAAGTCCTTCAGCCAGCCGACGTTCGGGCACACCGCGACGTCCGCGGACGGCGTGTTGCAGTAGCGGGTGTACATCGTCTGCGGCTGCACCAGGCGCATCTGGACGTTGAAGCCCATCTTCTCGAAGTTCGCCTTGGCGACCTCGGCCGTCTTGGCCGCGACGCCGACGTTGGAGCCGACCATCAGGATCTTCTCGGTGCCCTCGTACTTGCCGGAGGCGTAGCCCGCCTTCTTGAAGTACTCGGCGGACAGCTCAGGCTGCGGCTTGCCGTCGACCGACAGGAAGTCGACGCCCGTGCCCTTGTTGCCACCGGCCTCCTCGAAGCCGGCGATGCCCGGCGGGAGGTAATGCGTTGCCATGTCGCCGACGACCTTGCCGCCGCGGGTGAGCAGCAGCGCGTTGCGGTCGAAGCCGGCGCTGACGGCCTTGCGGACGTTCTCGTCGTCGAACGGCTTGACGGTCATGTTCATGGAGATCCAGCGTCCGCCGCCGCTCGGCTTGAGGACGATCTGCTTCGGGCGGTTGGTGAGCGCCTCCTTGAGGTTCTCCGGCAGCGGCGAGAAGTCGCCGTTGATCATGCTCTGGCCGGTGAGGATGCGGCGCGAGGAGACGCCCGGATCGTCGTTGCCCTCGAGGTTGTCGATCTCGTCGAGGTAGGCCGGCTTGAAGTCCTTGGACTTGTCCCAGCTCGGGTTGCGGACGAGGTGGATGCGCTTGCCCGGGTCATAGCCGATGGCCTTGCCCGACGCGTCGTTCTCGATCATGTACGGGCCGGTCGCGAGCTGGTTCTCGCCGTAGGTCGACGGCGTCTCGGCGTCGAACTTCTTGGCGTAGGCCTCGGGCACGGGCGCGGTCGCGCCGTACGCCAGGGCGCCTGCGGACATCACGCCGCCGACGGCGCGCTTGAACTTGAGGACCAGCGTCTGATCGTCCGGCGTCGTGATGCCGTCGATCGTGGTGCCGGGCTTGACGCCGATCTTGGCGCCCTCGAGGTCCGCGTAGTACGACTGCGTGAAGCCGGCGGCGACGTTGTTGAAGAAGCCGCGCTCGATCGCGTACTTGACGTCCTTGGACGTCACGTCGTGCGTCTGGTACGGCGGCGAGTACTTCACGCCGGGCTTGATCTTGACCGTGACGGTCTTGCCGTCCTCGGAGACCTGCGGATCGCCTTCAGCGAGGTCGGCGACCATGTTCGCGCCGTCGTCAGGCTTGTACGAGTACAGCTGCTTCTGCGTCGCGTTGCAGATGAAGTTACCCATCTGGTAGTAGGTCTGGCCACAGTCGATGTGGTCGACATCGCCACTCCACAAGACCGTCAGCGTGCCGCCGGTCTTCGCGCCAGGTGCCGGCGTCGAAGCGGTGTTGCCCTTCTTGGAAGAGTCAGTACCGCTGTTACTGCCGCCGCAGGCGGCGACGCCGAGCGAGAGGGCCGCCAGGGCGACGGCTCCAAATGTCCATGCGGACCTGCGCATGTGGTGTGTCCTTTCTTAGATGACCCAAGCATGCAGAGGCTCAGGATTGGCCCCTGCCGACCCGAGAAAGCCCACTGCCGAAGACGGCAGACGGTAGCGTTTCAAGTCGAGAGTGCGGCGCACTAAGCGTTCATCCCGGTAAGTAAGGGCATGCCTGGTGCGCCGTGCTTAATACCCCTTCGTCTGCGTTCTTACACCCGTGCTCATAGGCCTGGCTCAACGCACCGATATGACGCTGACACTGAAGCGCGCGGAGAACGACTCTCCGGGAACTACCGCGGTTGGGGTATTTCGCAGCGCGTCCGCCGGAGCGGTCATCGGTTCGAAGCAGATGACGTCGGAGATCGCCGGCGCGAAGACCTGCGCGTAGGCGTACCCGGACTCGAAGGCGAGCTCGATCCGGCGGCCGCCGCCGGCCAGCACGAACGGGCCGCGGAGCGGGTCGAGCGTGAAGCCGTCGTCGAACGTCCGCTCGCCGAGCGGGCCGTCGAGGTCGCCCGCGGGAACGCGCTCGCCGGTCGGGACGAGGCGATCGTCGAGCAGGAGCCGGTCACCCAGCGGCATCGTGATCTCCCACTCGGCCCGCGGGACGCCCGGAAGCTGCAGGTACGGGTGGTAGCCGAACACGATCGGGACGGGCCGGCCGCCGGTCGCCGTCACGGTCGTCGTCAGCGTCAGCGCGGCGTCGGAGAGCTCGGCGGCGACCTCGACGCGGTGATCGAAGGGAAACTCGGCCAGCCCGGTCAGCTCGCGGCCGGCGACCAGGTGCCGGGCGCTCTGCTCGAGCACCTCCCAGCCGCCGAGGGCGTTGCGCAGGCCGTGTAGCGGTAGCCCGTTCTGGTCGAGATAGATGTCGCGCGAGCTGGGCGCGAGCGTCACGACCTCGCCGTCGTAGGCGTAGCCGAAACCGCCGAGCCGGTTCGCCCACGGATGCAGCATCGGGATCCCCGACGTCCACGGAACGTCGGGGATGTCGGGGCCGCGCACCGCGCCCAGCAGCTCCTCGCCGCGGTGTCGCAGCGAGTGGCACGCCATCCCGTCCTCGGCGGCGAAGGTCGCCTCGAGGCCGTCCGAGTGCAGAACTACCAGTGCACGCCCTTCATGAGATGGGCCAGTACGGTCGCCTCGCCCGAGGCCTTCTCGTTCTCGGCCTTGTCGCCCTTGGCTCCCTTGGCCGCGGTCGATTCCGGGAAGACGCGATAGGCGAGATGGAGGATCTGGTCGACGGCCTTCGGCGCCAGCGCGTAGGCGACCTCGCCGAACGTCCCGAGCTTGGTGTTGATCTGCTTCGGCTTGGCCCGGATCGCCTCGCACACGAGGTCCGCGGCCTCCTCGGGGGAGATCGTCGGGAACGAGTCGTACATCTTCGTCGGCGCGATCATCGGCGTGCGCACGAGCGGCATGTGGATCGTCGTGAAGGTCACGTTGTCGCCGATCGTCTCGCTGCTCACCACGCGTGTGAACGCGTCCAGCGCCGCCTTGGAGCCGACGTAGGCGCTGAAGCGCGGCGGGTTGGTCTGCACCCCGATCGAGGACACGTTGACGATGTGCCCGCCGCCCTGGTCGCGCATGTGCGGCAGCAGCGCCAGCATCAGCTTCACGGGGGAGAGGTAGTTGAGGTGGACCGTGCGCTCGTAGTCGTGGAAGCGGTCGTAGGAGAGCGCGACGCTGCGGCGGATGCTGCGGCCCGCGTTGTTGACGAGCATGTCGATGCGCGGATGGTCGGCGAGTAGGCCCTCGACGAGCTGCTCGATCGCCGCGAAGTCGCTCAGGTCGCACGGCGCGACGTGCGCGCTGCCGCCGGCGGCCTCGATCTCGGCCTTGACCTCGTCGAGCTTCTCCTTGGTGCGCGCGACGAGGATCGGGATCCCGCCGGCGGCGGCGATCTTCAGCGCGGCGGCGCGGCCGATGCCCGACGACGCGCCGGTGATGATCACCGTCTTGCCGTTGACGGCGCCCTCGAACGAGCGGTCCTTGTAGAGGTCGGGATCGAGCGTGCGCTCCCAGTAGTCCCAGAGCTTCTCCGCATAGCTCGCGAGCGGCGGCAGCGTGATGTCGGTGCCGCGCAGCGCGCGCTGGGTGTCGCGCGCGTCGAAGCGGCAGCTGAGCGCGATGTACTCGATGACCTCGTCGGGGATGCCGAGGTCGGCCAGCATCTGCGCGCGGATCTGCTTGAGCGCGGGCAGCTTCATCGCGAAGCTGATCACGCCCTTGGGCAGGTTCTGCGTCGCGCGCTTGTCGATCCGCATCACGGCCTTGGGCGCGTGCCCGGCCTCCGCGAAGGTGTTCAGCACGTCGCCGACGCGCTGGCCCTTGGGGTCGACGACGTGGAAGGTCTGGCCGTCGAGGCCGTCCTGATGGGCGATGTGATCGACCACGGCGGCGACGTAGTCGACCGGCACGATGTTCGTCCAGCCCCACTCGAGCGAGATCAGCGGGAACCACTCCGGCAGCGTGTGCCGGATCTTCTGGATCAGCTTGAAGAAGTAGTACGGGCCGTCGACCTTGTCCATCTCACCGGTGCGCGAGTCGCCGACCACCACTGAGGGCCGGTAGATGCGATAGGGCGAGGTGACCCGCTCGCGCACGAGCTTCTCGGACTCGAACTTCGTGCGGTGGTACGGGTGGGCCAGCTTCTGGCCCTCGTCGAACATGTCCTCGTTGAAGGTGCCCTGGTCGTACAGGCCCGCGACCGCGATCGAGGACATGTGGTGGAACGTCCCGGCCTCCAGCGCGTTCGCGAGGTCGATCGCGTGCTGGGTGCCGCCGACGTTGAGCAGCGCGTTGCGCGTCTCGTCGGCGCCCATGTCGTAGATCGCGGCGAGGTGGAAGAAGTGGTCGATCTGGCCCTTGAGCTCGTCGCTCGTGATGCCGAGCCGCGCTTCGCCGAGATCGCCGACCACCGGCTTGATCCTGTCGGGCCGGCCCCACTTTTCGATGAGGCGGTCGAGCTTCTCGCGCGAGCCCTCGCGCACGAGCACGTAGATGTCGCCCTCGCGCTCGAGCAGCCGCTCGACGAGATGACGCCCGATGAAGCCGGTGGCGCCCGTGACGAAGTAGGCCGTCAACGCTCTCTCCTCCCGTGTTCGTACACGGGAGGGAGCCTACTTCTCAGCGTTACTTGACGCGCACCGTGACGGTTTGCGAGTAGCCGGTCTCGTACGGGAAGCGCGAGGCGGGGCGGATCCGTGCGCGGAACACGAAGCTGCGCCCGCGCGAGCCGGAGCTGCGGAAGCGGTAGCGGACCTTGAAGCGCCCGCTGCTGGAGGTCGTCGTGTCCGCGAACGTCTCGTAGTGCTTGGAGCCGCGCGCGCGGCCCTGGACGACGACCGGGACGCCGCCGCGCGAGACCCCGCGCAGCTGGCCGCTGATGGTGAAGCTGTGGTTCACCCGCGGGCGCCGGGTGGAGACGCCGAGCTTCGCGCTCGCGCGCGCCTGCAGCGTCAGGTAGCCGTTGGCGCCGAAGCGGATGTCGTTGGCGTGCGAGAGCCAGGCGAACTGCAGCAGCCGCGACGCGGACGCGGTGACCGTCGTGGTGAAGCGGCCGTCCGCGTCCGTCGTCAGCGTCGCGCGCGGGACGAGCGCTGCGCCGCGGCGCAGGTCGCGCGTGAGCAGGACCACCTTCGCGCCGGTGATCGGCGCGCCGTCGCTGTTGGTCAGCCGGCCGCGAACGCCCGCCTTCGTGCCGTAGCTGACCGTGCGGCGGCCGCCCTTGGCGCCCTTGGTCCAGACGAGCGACATCGTGCCGGTCTCGGTCGCGCCGGAGCCGTTGACCGCGCCGCGGTCGGACGGTGTCACGGCGAACACCGGGTACGGGCTGCTGTCGACGACGTTGCCGGCGGTGTCGGTCACGCGCACGACGATCGTGCGCTGGCCGGCGGGCAGCGAGGTCGCGCGGATCGTCTCCTTGCTGAGCGCCGGGCATGGCGCGGGCAGGCTGTAGTCGCAGATCCGGTTGGCGTCGGTGCGGACCGCGTTGTAGTCCTCGACGCCGACGACCGTGGGGGCGCCGGTGACGTCGATCAGCTCGACGCGGCGGATGCCGCTGTTGTCGGTCGCCGTCACGGTCACCGGGTCCGAGCCGCTGCGCGAGCCGCCGGCCAGCAGGCCCGAGGCCTCGACCGCGACCGCGGGCGCCGTCGGGTCGTTGATCGTGATGTCCGAGCCGTGGAGGATGTGGCTGATCGCGCCGCCGGTGTTGACCGAGCAGGGCGTGCCGCGGTTGTAACAGCCGACGCGCAGCAGCAGCTGGTTCGCAGTGCCCGCGTAGGCGGCGAGCGCGGGGAAGCTCGCGCGGCTCACCGTGCTCTTGGCCACGGCGACGTTGCCCTCGGGGTAGCCGTACCACTGCTTCTGCGCGTTCAGCGCGTTGCGGGTCGCGTCGGCGAAGTCGCCCGCGCCGGCGAAGTGGGTCGCGCCGAGCGAATAGAGCAGGAAGTAGCGGTGGGTGTCGGCGGCGACCGGGTTCGCGTAGCCGATCTGGCGCGTGAGCGTGAAGTCGGCGATCGTCGTGCCGGCCGGGCTCGTGAAGGACAGCGACGAGAGCGTGTTGTTGGCCATCCGCGCGCCCGCCGGGACGGTCAGCGCGATGAAGTTGCCGGCGCAGCTGGTGTCGGCGACGACGCCGGGGACGGCGGTGTTCTTCCAGGCCCCGTTGGCCCATGTCTTGCCGGCCGCGACGCAGGTGTAGACGTGGTAGGTGCCGGCCTGTGCGGCGGCGGCGGGGAGAGCGAAGGAGAGCGCGACGGCGAGGGCCAGAATTCGTGACATAGGCGAACTTCCGATACCCGGTATGGGTCAGGAGTTGCGCAAACGTGCGGCAAACCGCTGGGCGCCCGCCCGCGCGGTGGCGATCTGGGCGCGTCCGAGTCCGGCCTCCAGAGCCAAGCCGTCGGTCAGCGGGAGCCCCTCGCCTTCGAGCACCGCGCGGCGGTCGCTGCGCAGCGTGTCCTGGGGGAAGGCGGCGATCTCGGCGGCGCGCTCGAGCGCGGTTGCCACGGGATCGTCGGCGATCTCGCGTGATCAGGCCGATCGCTCAGGGCCTCGTGCGCGTCGATCGTGCGGCCGGTCAGGATCAGGTCCAGCGCGCGGCCGGTGCCGATCACGCGCGGGAGGCGCTGCGTGCCGCCGTCGATCAGCGGGACGCCCCAGCGGCGCTCGGAGCAGCCGAAGGTGGCATCGACGCTCGCGATCCGCAGGTCGCACCAGAGCGCGAGCTCCAGGCCGCCGGCGAGGCAGTGGCCGGAGATCGCCGCGATCGTGGGCTTCGGCGAGGCGAGGCGGGTGAAGCCGAGCGGGCCGCCGGGCGCGTCGGCGTCGAGCGTCTCGAGCGCCTTCAGGTCCGCTCCGGCGCAGAAGGCCCTGCCGCCCGCGCCGGTGAGGACGAGGACGTCGGCATCGTCGTCGACGAACCTGTTGAACGCTTCGAGCAGCGCCGTCGCGGTGGTGCCGTCGATCGCGTTGTGGCGCTCAGGCCGGTCGATCGTTACGAGCGCAGCGGGGCCGCGGCGCTCGTACCGGATCACCAGCCGCCGCGGAGGTCGGCGCGCGCGCTGCGCGCCTTCGCGGCTTCGAGCCGGCGCAGCCTGCGGTTCTCGAGCTTGTTGTAGGCGATCGACAGGAAGAGCACCAGCAGCGGGAAGCCGATGATCAGGATGAAGCCGGTGTTCGTGACGACCTTGTCGTTCGTCGGGCCCCAGGTTCCCTCGCCACCGTCATGGCCGGGAGCGGCCAGCGCGGCAGGGGCGCTGAGCGCCAGAACCCAGAGCGTGAGCAGGGCGGTGCGGACCATGCAGCGAGGATACCTATCCTGACTCGCGATGGCTGTCGTCCTCGGATCCGATCTCGCTAAAGACATGGCGGGTGAGCCCCTGCTCCGGGGCGTCTCGTTCAAGCTCGAACGCCGCGACCGGCTGACCCTGTCCGGGCGCAACGGCTCGGGCAAGACCACGCTGCTGCGGATGCTCTCCGGCGAGACCGGGATCGACGGCGGCGAGCTGGTCTTCGCCAAGGGCGTGCGCGTGTCGCTGCACGACCAGCGCCCGCCGCGCGACCGCGACCTGTCGCTGCGCGACTACGTGCTCTCGGGCTGCAAGGAGCTGCTCGCGCTCGAGGAGCAGCTCGTCGTCGCTCGAGGCCAAGATGGCCGAGGGCGCGATGGACGACGCGACCTACAGCGCCTACTCGACCGCCCAGACGCGGCTCGAGCACGCCGGCGGCTACAACTGGCGCGAGACCGTCAACGCGACGCTGCACGGCCTCGGGTTCCGCGACGAGCACCTGGACCGCTCGCTGGAGACGTTCTCCGGCGGCGAGCTGACCCGCGCATCGCTGGCCCGGGCGCTCGCGGGCGATCCCGACCTGCGTGCTGCTCGACGAGCCGACCAACCATCTCGACATCGCCGCGCTCGAGTGGCTCGAGACGCACCTGCAGACGCTCGACGCCGCGATCGTCCTGGTGGCCCACGATCGCTGGTTCCTCGAGGCGGTCGGCACGGCCGTGCTCGAGCTCGAGGGCGGGCGCGCGAAGTACTTCAAGGGCACCTGGGGCGCCTGGCGGCTCGAGAAGGCCCAGCGCGAGCTGGCGCTCGGGCGCATGATCGAGAAGCAGGAGGCCGAGGTCGCCAAGCTCGAGCGCTTCGTCACCCGCTTCCGCGCGGGCACGCGCGCCCGTCAGGCCCAGTCGCGCCAGAAGAAGCTCGACAAGGTCGAGAAGCTCGGGCGCGACCCGCGCGACCGCGAGGCGCTCGGCTTCGCCTTCAAGCCGCCGGAGCGCTCCGGGCCGCGTCGTCTTCGAGGTCGAGGACGGGCTGCTGAAGATCGGCGACCGGACGCTGCTGCACGACGCCGAGTTCTGGCTCGAGCGCGGCGAGCACGTCTCGCTCGTCGGCGCCAACGGCACCGGCAAGACGACGCTGATCACGGCGCTGGCCGGGCTGCGCGAGCTCGACGGCGGCAAGCTGCGCAGCGGGCACAACGTCAAGCTCGGGCTGCTCGTCGCAGCACGCCGAGGAGATGGGCTCGACCGGCACGGTGCTCGAGGCGACCCAGCGCGCGACCAAGCTCACGCCCAACCACGCGCGCTCGCTGCTCGGCCGCTTCCTCTTCAGCGGCGAGGAGGCCGAGAAGCCGCTGGACGGGCTGTCGCGGCGGCGAGCGGCGGCGGCTGTCGCTGGCGATCCTCGTCCACTCGGGCGCGAACGTCCTGATCCTCGACGAGCCCACCAACCACCTGGACCTCGAGAGCCGCGAGGCGCTGGAGACGGCGCTGCAGGGCTATCAGGGCGCGCTGCTGCTGATCTCCCACGATCGCGCGCTGCTGGACGCCGTCGGCACCCGGACCGTGGCGCTGGAGGACCAGACGCTGCACTCCTACGTCGGCGGCTGGCCCGAGTACGTGCGCGTCCGCGAGGAGCGCGCCGAGGCCGCGCGCACCGCCAAGCGCACCAAGCCCGTGGTCGAGAAGGCCGCGCCGGCGCGCGTGCCGGCCGCCGAGCCCGCCAAGCCGATCCGCTCCAAGAACGAGCAGGCGCGCGCGAAGAAGCTCGAGGCCCAGATCGAGAAGGCCGAGGCAGCGCTCGCCGCCCTGGAGATCGAGCTGGCCGACCCGAGCGCCTGGAACGACCCGAGCACCTCGGCGAAGTCCACCGCCCGCCACACGGACGCCAAGAAGACGCTCGAGAACCTCTACGCGCAGTGGGAGTCGGTCGCGAGCTAGGCCCTCGCAGCGGCAGCGGGCTGGCGCCCGCGCCATGCGGCGAGGGCTTGGAGATCGCTTCGCGGATCTCCTAGGCGTCGAGCTCGCCGATGCGGGCGAGCACGGTGCCGTCGCGGGGGCAGATCCACCGGGGCTCGTGGTCGATCACGGCCGCCTGGGCCGGGTGGGTGTGACCCGGGCAGGCGGGGCGCGGCTCGCCCCAGGCGGCGTCGGTCTCGGGGAAGAACTGCTCCTGCAGCTGATCGGCCACGTGGGCGAGGAGCAGCGCGCCGCGATCGCCGCGCAGCCAGACGCCGGCGATCGAGTCGCCGTCGACCTCCTTGACCCAGAGCGTGCCTTCGAGCTGGTGCTGCTCGCTGTAGCCGACCCGGACCGCGACGGGCGCGTTTCCCTGGAGGTCGTGCAAGGCCTTGTCGACGCAGTCGGCGAGCCAGTCGGGCAACGGCCCGAACTCAGGACTCAACCGCGAAGCGAAGTGATCAGCGGGCATTGAACGCTCGATCTTCTCACTACCCGCGTCGCGGCGACGGCTCACCAGACGTCGCCGTCGCGCCAGTCGCAGGTCAGCTCACCCGCGCGGTCGAGCGTGTCGCCGAGGACGTAGACCGCGCCCTCCTCGTCGGGCGTGCGGACGCGGCCGGCGGGCGTCAGCGCGTACAGCGGACCGTCCCAGCGGCGCCAGCCGCGACCCTCGTAGAGCGCGACGGCCTCGTCGGTGGCGCCGAGTGCGCCGAGATCGTAGGCGCCGCGGATCACCCGCTCGAGCGCCTCCATCATCGCGGCGCCGTGGCCGCGGCGGCGCGCGTCCGCGCGCACGCCGACGCCCTCGACGTAGCCGGCGCGCAGCGCGCGCCCGCCGTGGATGAGGCGGCGCTGGATGACCGAGGCGTGGCCGACGAGCTCGCCGTCGTCGTCCCAGACGAGCGCGTGCACGCCGCCGAGCGCGTGCTCCCAGTCGCTGTCGGTCAACTCGCCCGCGAAGACCTCGTCGAGCAGTGCCCGCGCCGCGGCGAGGGTGGCGGGTTCGAGATCGGCGGTGTGCGCCGTCTGCAGCCGCATCAGCCGCGGGCGCGGTCGGCGAGCTCGCGCAGTGCGGCGGCCTCGCGGCGGGCGTCCGCGGGGGTCTCGACGCGCTCGACGCGGCCGGCGGCCGCACTCAGCTGGTCGGCGAGCTCGGTCAGCGGTGATCGCGGGGAGGCAGCAGCGCTGCGGTCGAGCCGGCGGATGATCGGCGGCAGCGCAGTCGTGAGCACGGTCAGGACGAGCACGACGGCGACCAGGCGTGTGACGGCGTCGCTGACGTCGTCGACGAGCTCGACGATGTAGAGGACTCCGACCACGGTCACGAACGTCGCGGTCACGATCGAGGTCCAGACGAGGACGGAGACGAGCGGCGAGTCGTCGCGCCGCTGCCCGCGCAGCACGAGCGAGGCCTGCGAGCCGCACAGCGCGGCCAGCGCGCACGCGCCCCAGGCCTGCCAGAGCGTGTCGCTGTCGTCGCCCAGCCAGATCGCCGCGACCAGCAGGATGAAGGCGATCAGCGCGAGCACGCTCGTGCCCGTACCCACGCTCGCGCGCCAGCCGGTCCCCTCGCGCCGCAACGTATCGCCGACGGCGCCGATGCCCGTGAACGCGCTGAAACCAAGGCTCGTGCCCACGATCCGCGCGTGCGTGTCGCTGAAATCACCGCTCAGCAGCGCGACGATGGCGACGGCCGCGGCGACGCACAGGCCGGCGATCAGGGCTCGCACGGCAATCCCGGTCAATGTCACCGGAGCGCAGGGTAGGCGCCGACCCCTTCGCGCTGCGCCGGTTGCGATCAGGTCTCGCGCGCGAGCGCCCAAAACGGTCCGCAAGCGGCCACGAACTGGACCGTCTTCTAGGCTGTTAAGAGTCCACTGGCAGGTGCTCGCGGTGGCTAACGATCGGCCGGATCGCAAGCTAGAGTGGTTGTTTCGCCGCTCGCCACGAACGCGTCCGGAACTCCAACGAAGGGACGGACACGCATGGCGTCCAGTTCTAAGAAGAAGACCACGTTCTCCAAGCTGAACCGCGAGCAGAAGGTCCGCGAGCGCCAGGAGCGCAAGAACCAGCGCCGCGCCGTCCGTAAGGCCGAAGCCGCCGAGGCCCCCGCCGGTCCCCCCGCCGCCCTCGCGCCGCTGCCGCCCGCCGAGGATCTCATCCGCGACATCTACTAGTCGTCCGGTTTCCCGGATGGCTGGCGCCCGCGGCGAATCCGCGGGCAATTTGATCTAGCGTGGCGCGGATGCGCGCACGCCGAGCCATTTTCATCGCCCCGTTCGACGAACTGTCCGAGCCCGGACTGGTCGCCGAACTCGCCGTACGCGCTGAAGCGCGCGGCTGGGATGGGTTCTTCGTCTGGGACCACATCGCCTACCGCGAACCCGTCAGCGCCCTTGCTGACCCGTGGATCACGCTCGCCGCGATCGCCGTGCGCACCGAGAAGGTCGTCATCGGCCCGCTCGTGACGCCGCTCTCGCGCCGTCGTCCACACCAACTCGCGCGCGAGACCGCGACGCTCGACCGCCTCAGCGGCGGCCGGCTCGTCCTCGGCGTCGGCCTCGGCAGCGACCGCTCCGGCGAGTTCGACCCGGAGCGCTTCGGCGAGGAGGGCAACGCCCGCGCCCGCGCGGTGCTGCTCGACGCGGCGCTCGACAAGCTCGTCGAGTACTGGGGCGGGGAGTTCGAGCCGCGCCCGGTGCAGCAGCCGCGGATCCCCGTCTGGGTCGCCTCGCGCTGGCCGAACCGGCGCCCGCTGGCCCGTGCGGCGCGCTGGGACGGGGTCTTCCCGATCGACCAGCCCGATCCCGAGTCGCTGGCCGAGTACATCGCCGACCTCCCGAAGCCGGAGGGCTACGAGGTCGTCGTCACCAACCCGGCCGGCACCGACCCCACCCCGTGGGAGGAGGCCGGTGCGACCTGGTGTCTGACGGGTTTCGGCCCGCAGCCGACGCGCGCTGAGGTCGAGCGCGCGATCGACGCGCTCTAGCGGCGATCCTCGAGCGTGCCGCGGGCCGTCGGTCGCGCGGCCGTTGCTGGAGACCGGCTCGCGCTCGAAACGCGGGCGCCGGCTCCGTCACCGGCTCCTCGAGCTCGCGGTCGCGACGGGTCGCGACCGGGGCGCCGCCACGGCGGCGGCCCGACGCGCGGCATCATCGACAGCACGATCAGCGCGGCGCCGCCGGCGCCCATGATCAGTGTCGTCCAGCCGTTGGTGGCGACGACGCCGAGGATGTCGTCACCGTCGGAGAGCGAGATCAGCGCGCCGACGACGGAGACCACGCCGACGATGAACGCCATCGACTTCGCGCCCCAGTGAATCGGTGAGCCGAGCAGCAGCAGCAGGCCGGCCGCGGCGAAGGCGAGCCACGTCCAGCCGTTGCCCTCGATGCCGAGGAAGGTGGTGCCTGAAACGGTGCCGCTCGGCGCGTCGAAGCTGAAGCTCCGGCTCGCGAAGATGAAGCCCAGCACGCCGAGCGCGAGCGAGGCGAACCCGAGCACCGCGACGGGTCCCTTGGCGAGCGATACGCCGCTCCGGGGTCGCGGCGTGTCGTCATATCGGTCTGCAGCCATCGTGATCCTCCTAGAAGCGTTACCTGGAGGATTCCCAGCAATCGGCGGATCCAAGCGTGGGCGTCAACGGATATCCACTTGCAGTCAGCGTTTCCTCATCTACGGTGCGGCGATGCTTCGCTTCCTGCTGCCCGCTCTCGGGCTCGTCGCGCTGGTGCCGGGGACCGCCTCGGCCGCCCCTTTCGGCGAGCTTCCGTTCCGGGCGGTGAGTGGCGCCGCGACCTGTCTGCACGCCACCGGCGCTCCCGGTGAACTGGTCCGCAGCCTCACCCAGCGCAACCGCGGCGACGCAGGCGCGCAGCTCCTGCAGGCCTCTGGAACGGGTCTCGCGCGCGTCACCGACCTGCGCAACGAGATCTACGGCAGCGGGTGTCCGCAGGCGGTCGCGCGGCCCAACGGCGCCGGGATCGTCACCGTCTACTCCTTCAGCACCCCTTCGCCGGGCACCCCGGTGATCCGGGCCTCGCTGCGCGCTCCGGGCGGTGCGTGGGGCCCGCTGGACAACGCGACGAGCGCCGAGGACCTGACGCCCGGTCAGCCGATCGCGGCGGCCGTCGCGGACGGCGGCGAGGCGCTGATCGCATTCGCGACGCAGCCCACCAAGAGCCGGGTGGAGATCGTCGCGGTCCGTCGTGCGCCCGGCGCGGCGTTCGGTGCGCGTGAACGCCTGTTCTCGGCCTCCGCGCCCCGCGGCGGCGCGGTGGTGGTCCAGGCGGCGATGAGCGCCGGCGGCGAGACCGTCGTCGCATGGACGCTGCAGCCGCGCGCGGACTCGTCGGCGCGGGAGCTGTGGGTGTCGACCGCGGCGCCTGGAGCGGGCTTCCGCACGCCGGTGCGGATCGCCGAGCTGGGCAGCGGACCGAACTTCGACCTCGCGGTCGGCGACGCCGGGCACGCGCTGCTCGCCTTCGCGACCGGCACCGACGTCTCCGTCGCCGAACGCGCACCGGGCGGCGATTTCGGTCCCGCCGCCGTCGTCGGTCAGGCCACGGATCTGGGCGGGGTCTACCCGGCCGTGGCCGTCGGCCCTGACGGCGCCGCCGTCGTCGGCTGGCTGCGCCAGTTGGACGGGGCGATGAGCGCCGTGGTTCGCGAGCGTCCGGGCCTGTTCAGCGCTCCGCGGACGATCACCAGGCCGGTGCGCCTGGGGATATCCCGCGCCCTTCTGGCCGCATTCCTGCAACCCGTGGAAGACGATTCCGTCGGCGTCCTGGTCGGTCTGGAGAGCGATGACAACCTGCTCCCGCGCGCGACGATCGTCAGCGGCGGTCGGGCGCTGCTGACCTGGGCCGCGGCGGCCAGTCGCGGCGGCATCTGGTGGACCGCGCCGCAGTCGGCGACGATCGCGCTCTCGGGCGCCGGCGTCGAGACGCACGTCCACGGCCCCGAGCTGCGTGGGGCCGACTCGATCACACCGGTCGTGCTGGCCGGTGGCGTCCCCGCGGTCGCCTGGACGACGAACGCGGAAAGCGGCCAGGTCCATCTCGCCGCGGAGGGCGCCGTGGATGCTCCGGCGGAGCCCGCGCCGCGCGTGCGGGTCGAGGGGCCGGCGAAGCGCGTGCTCAAGGGCGGCGATTCGCTGAAGCTGAAGGTGACGTGCTCGGCGGCGTGCGACGTCCGCGCCCAGGTCGGCGACGCCGCGCTGAAGCCGTCGGCGCTGCTCTCACTCGATCGTGCCGGAAGCGGCGAACTCCAGTTGGATGCGTCGCTCGGTCCGATCGCCCCGCTGCGCGAGGGCGCGCTGCGCGTACGCCTGGCCTACAGCGCCCCGGGTGCCCGGACCGCGCGGACGCGCACCCTCGCGCTGCGGCTGCACCGGCCGCCAGGGCCGCCGCTGCCGCGGGTCCTCGCCCCGGTCGCGCGCCGCGACGGTGACGACGTGGTCGTGAGCTGGCGCACGAAGATGGCCGCGGACACCGACAGCTTCTTCGCGTACGCGACCGCCGAACCACGCTCGCTCTCGCTGCGCTCCGCCGCTCCGAGCGGCGGCCCGCGCCGCTTCAAGGTCCGGCTCCGCAACGTCGCCGGCGCGCGCTACGTGACGATCCTCACCGGTGGCGAGAACTCGGGCGTGATCCGCCACCTGACCATCCAGGTGAAGGGATGAGGCCGGCGCTGCTGCTGGCGCTCGGGCTCACGCTCGCTTCCCCCACCGCCGCTTCGGCCGCGCCGTTCGGCGAGCTGCCCTTCAAGGCGGTCAGCGGTGCCGCGACGTGCCTGCGCGCGACGGGCACGCCGGGTGAGCTGGTCCGGAGCACCGCCACCGGCGTCCAGTTCCTGCAGGCCGGCGCCTCCGGGCTGACGACGGTCGCGGACCTGCCGGCGGAGACCGGTTCCCACAGTTGCCCGCAGGCTGCGACGCGCCCCGGCGGCGCCGGGATCGTGGCGTTCAACGCGAGCGACCCCAACAACGGCGACGCGGTGGTGCAGGCCCGCCTGCGCGATCCTGGAGGGGCGTGGGGCCCGGCCACCGAGGTCCTGCGCAGCAAGAGCGGCGCGAGCACCGCGACGTTCACCGCGGCCGTGTCCGAGCGCGGCGACGCGCTCGTCACGTCGATCCGGCGACCCAGCCGATCGACGTTCTCGATCGTTGTCGCACGGCGTGCGCCCGGAACCGCCTTCGCGGCCACCGAGACACTGCAGACGGCTGGTACGACCGAGGCGGAGACCCGCGTACGTGCCGGGATCAGCAGCACCGGCGAGGCCGTCGTCGCCTGGGCCTTCCAGCCGCGTGGCGGCGCGCCGCGGGAGCTCTGGGCCGCGGTCGCCGCGCCCGGCGCCCCGTTCGGAGCGCCGGTGAAGATCGGTCTCCCGCGCGCGGGATCGCCGTTCGCGCTGACGGTCGGCAGCGCCGGACACGCGCTGCTGGCGTTCGGCAGCGGCGACGACCTGCTCGTCGCCGAGCGCGCGCCCGGAGCAGACTTCGGCGCCGCGGCCCGCGTCGGCGGCGCGAAGGACATCTTCGCGGTGTTCCCCGTCGCCGCCGTGCGCGCCGACGGAGGCGCCGTCGTCGCCTGGCACGGGACGACCGCGCCGACTCAGGCGGTGGTGCGCCAGGCGCCCGGACCGTTCAGCCCGCCCGTCACCGTGGCGCCGCGCATCGCGTTGACGATCCCCCGGGATCGCCTGCGACTGGTGCTCCTGCTCTTCCCCTTCGACGAGGGCGGCGAGTTCACCACCGGCGGAGCGGGACCCGACGGCGATGGCGGCGGCCCCCGCGCGGCGATCACGCCGGACGGGCGGGCCTTGATCACCTGGAGCGCGCCGGTCGAGCGCGACGGCGTGTGGTGGAACGCTCCGCGTTCGGCGACGTTGTCGCTGACCGGAGGCACCGCCGAGCTGCGCACGCATGGCGCGGAGCTCCGAGACGTCAGCTCGCTCACCCCGCTGGAACTCGCGGATGGGCGCGCGGCGGTCGTCTGGAGCGACAACGACAAGAAAGACAGCGACGGCCGCCTGCACCTCGCGCTCGAGGGCGGCGCCGACGGGGCGGATCCGGTTCCCCCGAGCATCCGTGTCGGGTCGCCGGCGAGCAAGGTCGTCGGCGTGACGGAGAGTCTCGTCCTCCCGGTCCACTGCTCGGCGGCGTGCGACATCCGCGCGGCGATCGCCGGCGACGACAGCGCGACCGGCACGGCGTCGCTCCGCCGCGCCGGGGACACGTCGATCTCGATCGATCCGTCCAATTTCCCGATCGCCCCGGCGCGCGGCGGCCCCGTCAAGATCGTGGTCCGCTACGGCGCGCCAGGCACCCGGCGGGCGGCGGCCAAGTCTCTGACGATCCGGCTCAAGCGGCCGGCCGTCGCGGCACGCCCGAAGCTGCTCGACGCCGTGGCCCGCCGAGACGGCGACGACGTCGTCGTGACCTGGCGCACCGACCGCGGCGCGAAGGCCGAGAACTTCCTCGTGTACGGCACCGCGACCAATGCCCGCGACGCGGCAGCACTCGTCGGTGGCGCGCCGAGCGGGAAGCAGCGGCAGTTCCGGGTCCGGCTGCGCAAGGCCAAGGCCGCGCGCTTCGTGACCATCCTGTCGTTCGCCGACGGCTACTGGGGCTTCAAGGAGACGAAGCTGCGGGTTCGCCGGTGAGGCGCGCGCTGCTGACCGCGGCGCTGCTGCTCGCGCTGCCGGGCACCGCGCTCGCGGCGCCCTTCGGGGAACTGCCGTTCCGGCCCGTGAGCGGTGCCGCCGCCTGCCTGCAGCCGACGGGTGCGCCCGGAGAGCTGACGCGTTGGGTCGCCGGCGGCGCCGAGGTCTTGCAGGCGCGCCTGGACGGACTCGTGCCGGTCGCGACCCTCGCGCTCGGCAAGGTCCGCGGCTGCCCGGTCGCGGCCGCCGACGCGAGCGGCGCCGGCGTGCTGGCGGCCCGGGTGGCGGGCGGACTCCGGATCGCGCTGCGCGAACCGGGCGGCGCTTGGGGACCGCCGGTGACGATCCCGGCGCGCGAGGCGAGCAACCTCGAGGCTGCGATCTCCGCGCGCGGTGAGGCGGTCGTGGCGTGGCAGGAGGGCGAGTCGCGGCCACCCGTCACGGCGCACGCGGTCAGCCGAGCCGCGGGCGCCGGGTTCGGTGCGCCGCAGATGCTCGGCACGATCGACCGCTACGGAGCCGTCGACGCGGCGATCGGCGGCGACGGCGAGGCGCTGGTGGCGATCACCGATAGAGCGGCCTTGCGTGTTGTCACCGCGCGATCGGGCGGCCCGTTCGGCGCGCCGCGGCGGCTGCTCACACTCGACGAGTTCGGTGGCGATCACGAGCTCGTGGCCGGCCCCGATGGGCGTGCGCTGCTGGCGACGACCACGAAGGACGGGCTCGTCCTGCTGGAGCGCGCGCCGGGCGCGGACTTCGTGCGCCTCCCGACGATCCCCGCGGCACAGTCCTACGACGACATCGAGCTGGCGCTGGGCGGACAGGGCAGCGCGATCGTCGCCTGGCAGTCCGGTGGGCCGGGCGGTCCGGTCGCCGCCATGCTGCGCGACGGCGTGGGAGCATTCGACGCCCCCGTGCTGGTCCAGCGCGACGAGAGGCCACAGAACGCCTCGAGCTACAGCTACGGCCTGGGGGACGGGGACGGTTCGCCCTATGACCTGCCGACGGGCGTACGCGTCTCGCTCGGCCCGGATGGGCGCGCGCTGCTGGCGTGGGAGACGACGGGCCACGGCGTCGGCACCGCGACCGTCACCAGGGCCGGTCGCCTGGCATTCGAGCGGCTCGGCAGCACGGTTCGCGATCCGATCGCCATGACGCCGCTGCTCCTGCCCGGCGGCACCCGCGCAATCGCCTGGTCCGACGGCAACGGCATCTCCTCCGCACCGCCCTACGCGGGCCGGCTGCACCTCGCGATCGAGGGTGGGGAACAAGCCCCCGCCGCGGCGCTGCCGGAGCTCTCGGTCGGAGCCCCGCGCGACCGCACGCTGCGCCCGTCGCAACCGCTCGTCGTGCCCGTGAGCTGCAGCGCCGCCTGCGACATCCATGCCTCGATCGCCGGCGAGATCGCCGACTCGATCGTCTCGCTGTCGCGCGCCGGCACCACGTTCGTGCGCTTCCGGCCGACGTTCCGCGCTCTTGCTCCCGCCAACGGCAAACCGCTTGAGCTCAGGCTGCGCTGGAGTGCTGCCGGGGCGCGTGAGGCCGGGCGACGGGTGGTCGGCCTTCGCTTGACGCGCCTCCCCGCGCCGCCCTTCCCGCGCATCGAAGGCCTCCGCGTCCGCCGGCTCACCGGTGGTCGGGTGGCCGTGAATTGGACCACCGACATCGCGGCGCGCGACGCGTACTTCTACGTCCTCGGAACAGCGACGCGATCGCCGCAGGACCTGCTCGCCATCCGCAGCTTCGACGGTGGCGGCCGGCGCCGCTTCCACGCCACGCTGCGCGCTCGCCGCAGAGGTCCGCTACGTCCGCGTCGTGGCCACCCAGGTGGCCGGCCGTCGCAGCGCGACGGCGGTGGTCAAGCTCCCTTAGTTGCCGTTGGCGCGCTTGAGGATCATGCCCTCGAGCACGTTGGCGACGGTCTCGCAGGCGTCGACCGCCGACTCCAGCGTGTCGAAGATGTCCTTCCAGCGGATCACGATCATCGGGTCGATGCCGGCCACGAACAGGTCGGCGATCGCGGCGCGCTGGATCCGGTCGGCCTCGTTCTCGAGCCGGTGGATCTCGACGAGCTGCGGGCCGACGTCGAGGCCGTTGCGCAGGCCGCGCAGGCTCGTCGCGACCTGCTCGGAGGCGGCGACGAGCACCTCGGTCATCGCCTGCGCCTGCTCCATCGGCGCCTCGACGTCGTAGAGCGCCGAGCTGGTCGGCGGCCTCCTCGGCGAAGTCGACGATGTCGTCGAGCGCGCCGGCGAGCGCGTGCACGTCGGCGGAGTCCAGGTGCGCGCGGCGGCTGCCGCGCTCGGCGAGCCGGTGCAGGATGTCGTGGACGATCCGGTCGCCCTCCTGCTCGCAGAGCAGGATGTCGCGGGCGAGCCCGGCCTGCTCCGGATAGTCGGCGAGCAGGTCGCGCAGCAGCAGCGCCGAGCGCTGGACGTTGCGGCCGGACTCCTCGAAGAGCGTGAGCAGTTCCGGGATCTGGGCGGGCGCGGCGGAACAGCACCGCGTGAACCTAACCGCCTGCCGCCGGCTTCGAACTGACGTTCACAGACCTGTTCACGCCAGGCGTTCACAGCCTCGTCACGGGCCGCCGGACTCGAGAGGCTTCACTGTGATGCGCGGCACGCCGGAGCGGCGCCGCACCATCGCTCGGAGTCCCGGCGCGGCCCTCCTCTCTCCTCACCGCGTCGGGGCTTCGGGTCACTCGCTCGTGCCATCAACGGGTGCGCGCACTGCGAGCAGAACACCGCGCCGCGCGGGTACAGCGCGTCGCAGTTCGGGCAGGCGCCGGCCGCGCCGCCGTCGTCGATGCGCGTCGAGCCGCTCGACGGCGCCGAGCTCGGCATCGACCTCCTGCAGCCGCGCGGCGTGGCGGACGAGCAGGTCGACGCGGAAGTGGTCGCGGATCGCCATCTCGTAGGCGAGCCCGCCGAGGTCGAACTGCAGCTCGGCGAACTCGCGCGTCGAGCTGCGTCGCGGCGCGTCGAGCAGCTCGTCGTGGCGCGACCGCGCGGCCGCCGCCCGGGGGCAGCGGGCGCGGGCTCGGCGACGTACGTAGCGGCGGCGGGCAGCGCATCAGCCGATCTCCGTCGGTCTCGCTGCCGCCACCGGGCGCCTTGTCGTCCGACGGCGGCGGCGTGCCCTCGGACTCGACCTGGTCGGCGGCGCCTTGCGCATGCTTCTTCTGCGCCTCCTCCGGCGTCTGCGACTGCTCCTGCTTCTTGAGGTCGTCCTCGGACTTCGTGACGGCGTCGCCTCGGCGGCGCCTTGTCGGAGACCTCGACGACCTTCGCGTCCGGGAAGTTGGCCTGCGATGCGCGCCGAGCGCGGTCTCGCGCGTCGGCCTTGCTCGGTCGCGACGCCCGAGTAGATGACGTAGTTGCCGCCGTCGAGCGTGGCGAACGTGTCGGAGTCGAGCGCGCCGACGTCGGTCGCGCCCTGCCCGGTCGCGTCGGTCTTGGCGGCCGCGACCGCCTCGGGCGTCGTGCCGTCCTTCGGCAGCGTCTGCAGCTGGACCGTCCAGCCGTTCTGCCCGCGGGCCAGTCGGGGGTGAACGTCGCCGCGGCGGCGACGGTCGCCGCCGGCGTCGGGCGTGGCGCGCCGGCGTGGCGGCGGTCGCGGCGGCGGCGCGACGACCGGCGTCGGCCGTGGCGGCCACCGCGCGCGGCGCGGAGTCGTCGTTGCGCGCGCACGATCAGCGCACCCGACGAGCAGCCCGAGCGCGAGCGCGCACGCCCCGGCCAGGCCGCAGAGCGCCGACAGCGCCGACGCGGGGAGCGGCGCGCGGCGCGCGCGGGGCGCGCGGCGGCGGCGGACGCGGCGCGGCCGCGGCAGCGGGCGGCGCGGCGCCGGGAACGGCACGCGCGTCCCGGCGCGCCGCTCACCGCAGCTCAGGCAGTAGCGCTGGTCGGCGGCGAGCAGCGGCGCCGCAGCTCGCGCACGGCTCGCCGTCCCGCCGACGAGTCGCGGCGCGAAGAGCGGCGCGTCCGGAGCGGGTGCGAGCCGCGGCCTCGTGGTCGGGCTGATCGGTGGGTGGCATCTCGGTCCTCACGGCGTGACGACGGTGGGTGGCGCCGCGGCGGAGAGCTCGGCTCCGCCTGGGTCGCCGATGGGGAAGGCGGAGAAGTGGGCTCGGGCTGCCGGCGGCGAGGCGCTCGACGATCGCGCGGCCGGCGGCGACGACCGCGTCGTCGCTTGCGGGCGACGACGAAGACGACGAGTCGGCGCTGCTCGACGTCGGAGCGGTTGGCGACCGTCGCCGGTGATCGACGTGTCGCCCGAGGCGTCGCCGGTCACGCTGCAGGCCGCTGACCTCCAGCTTCGGCAGCTCGGCCGGGCCGGGCTTGGCGGCCGCGCCGACCCGCGCGACGACCTCCGTCGCCCGGCGAGGCGAGCGTCACCTGGTCGTTGACCCACGCGAGCTGCTCGCGCCGCGCCAGCGCGGCGACGCCGACCAGCGACGGGTCGAGGCCCGGCGCGTCGTTGGCGTAGAGCGGCTGCTTGCCGCCTTGTCGAGCACCTGCGACGGCGACCGGCAGCGCCGACCAGCGAGCCCGCCGAGCGGTTGCGCAGCTCGACCACCGTCGCGGCGCCGTTGGCGTCCTGGAGCACGGTCGTGCGTGCTCGACCGTGACGTCGCGCGCCTGCTCGCCGACGACGAGCCCCGTCTCGTGCTTGGACGTCTGCGCGGCGCGCTCGAGCCGCGCGCTCTTGGTCTGCGTCGACTCGCAGCCCGGCGAGCGCGAGCACGGCGAGGAGCAGCGCCCACCTCATCCGAACGCCCCGCCCACGTAGTCCGCCGTGCGCGTGTGCCGCGGGCGCTCGAAGACGTCCTCGGCCGGCGCCGTACTCGACCAGCTCGCCGAGGAACATGAACGCGACGCGGTCGCCGATCCGGTAGGCCTGCTGGAGGTTGTGGGTGACGATCACGACCGCCAGCTCCTCGCGCAGGTCGAGGATCAGCTCCTCGATGATCGCCGTCGAGCGCGGGTCCAGCGCCGAGCACGGCTCGTCGAGCAGCAGCACCTCGGGCCGCGCGGCCAGCGCGCGGGCGATGCACAGCCGCTGCTGCTGGCCGCCCGACATCCGCAGCGCGGGCCGGTCGAGGTCGTCGCCGACCTCGTCCCAGAGCCCGGCGCGCGTCGAGCGCCTCGCGCACCGGCGCCTCCAGCGCGGCGCGCTTGACGCGCCGCGAGCCCTGCTCGCGCAGCGCGTAGGCGACGTTGTCGAAGATCGACATCGGGAACGGGTTCGGCTGCTGGAAGACCATCGACACGCGCCGGCGCAGCTGCGTGACCTCGAGCGTGTCGACGTCGTCGCCGTCGAGCACGATCCGCCCGCCGCGGCCGGCGCCGGGCGTCAGCTCGACGAGCCGGTTCAGCGAACGCAGCAGCGTCGTCTTGCCGCAGCCCGAGGGCCCGATCAGCGCCAGCACCTCGCCCTGGTGGACCGGCAGCGAGACGTCGTTGACCGCGACCTTGCCGCCGTAGGCGATCGTCAGCCCCTCGGTGCGCATGCGCTGCGACGATCTGCGTCGGCGCCGGCGGCGCGCGCGCCGCTTGGGCCCGTCGCCGTCGCTCGACGGCGGCGCCACCGGGCACGTGCGGCGCCTCGACGACGATCCGCCGGATCGGCGGCGGGGGCATCAGCGGATCCATCCGAGCCTCTCCGTTGCCGCGGGCGATCCGGTCGACCGCCCAGTTGAGGACGAGCACCAGCACGAGCAGCAGGAACGCGGCGGCGTAGGCCTTCTGCGGCGCGCCGCCCTCGCCCGAGGGCGAGTTCGCGTAGACGTAGGTGGTCAGCGTCGAGCCCGTGCCCTGCAGCACGTTCAGGCCCGGGATCGAGCCGTTGGCGTCGAGCTGCAGCGTGCCGCCGCCGAGCAGCAGCACGACCGCGGTGTCGCCGGCGACGCGGCCCATGCCCGAGCGCGGCGCCGGTGGCGATGTTCGGCCGCGCGACCGGCAGCAGGACGCGGTGGATCGTCGCCGCGCGCGTCTTGCCGAGCGCGTACGACGCCTCGCGCACGTGGCGCGGCGTGGCCAGCAGGCCCTCGCGGGTGGCGCCGACGATCAGCGGCAGCGCCTCGAGCGAGAGCACCGTGCAGCAGATCAGCAGCGAGCGCCCGAAGACCGCGCCGCCCTCGCCGGTCGTGGACGAGGAAGCCGAGGCCCTGCTGGGCGAAGAACGCCAGCCCGAACAGCGCGAGCACGATGCTCGGCGTGCCGGCGATCACCTCGACGCCGGACTCGACCATCCGCGCGAGCCACGTCGGCTTGCCGTACTCGGTCAGCCAGACCGCGGTGGCGACGCCCGAGCGGCGCGGCGATCACGATCGCGCCGAGGACGATCAGCAGCGTGCCGAGGATCGGGTCGAGGAAGCCGCCGGACTTCGCCTGGTCGACCGACGGACTGCGGGCGGCTGAAGAGCAGCTCGGGGCGCAGGTACTGGATGCCCTTGATAGCGCCATGTAGAGCACGATCGAGGCGGCGATCGCGATCAGCGCGAGCCCGGCCGCCCAGCACGAGGCCGAGCAGCGCGCGATCGCGCAGCGGCCAGGCGCGCCACGAGCCCGAGGGGTCGGTTCGCGTCACGCTTGCACGCCGAACCGCCGCAGCCGCTGCCGCACGACCCAGCCGATCGAGCGAGAGGACGACGCTGGAGACCATGATCACCGCCGCGAACGCGAACAGCGTCGAGCCGTACGGCTTGACCGTGATGCCCTCGGCGCCCTGCACGATCGCCGCGGCGAGCGGCAGCACCGGCTCGAACGGCGAACGTCGACGCCGTCGATCGGGTTGGGCGCGAAGATCACGCCGCCCGAGACCATCGCGAGCATGATCGCCTCGCCCAGCGCGCGGGCCAGCGCCGAGCACCGCGCCGGCGACCAGCGCCGGCCGCGCGGCGCGCAGGGCGATCGTCCACATCACCCGCATCCGGTTCGCGCCCGAGCGCGAGCGCGCCCTCGGTCCACGAACGCGGCACCGAGCGCAGCGCGTCGACCGCGATCGCGATCATGATCGGCACGATCATCACCGTCAGCAGCAGCGTGGCCACGAGCAGGCTCTGGCCGGTGAGCTGGATCACGTAGAAGACCGATTCCTTGCGCTCGGTCGAGATCAGGTGGTCGTTGACGAACGGGACGAGCACGAGCACGCCGATCAGGCCGTAGATCACGCTCGGCACGCCCGCCAGCAGCCGCACGACCGGCTCGAGCGATGCGCGCCATCGACGGCGGCGCGAACGCCACGATGAACACCGCGGCGAGCGTCGAGACGCACCAGCCCGCAGCACGACCGCGCCGCCCGCGGCGAGCGCGGTGCCGTAGAGCAGCGGCCAGGCGCGCAGCGTGTACTCGAACGGCGCCTTGGAGCGAGAAGATCGCGTCGCAGCTGCGCGTTCGCGTTGCCGCCCGAGCCGAACCAGGCCAGGCCGTTGGCCGCGAACGACGGCCACGCCGTGCGCGTCACGTAGACCGCCATGCCCGGCGATCACCAGCAGCACGAGCACGCCGGCGCTGCCGAGGACCGGCCCGACGCGCCGGTCAGACCACCAGCCGTCCACTACTTGTACGGCACGTAGTCCTTCGCGACGATGCTGCCCTGGACGGCAGGCGAGCGCGCGAAGTCGATGAACTTCTTGACCTCGCCCTTGGGCTGACCAAGCGTGACGAACCAGAAGTTACGCACGCCCGGGTACTGGCCCGACTTGGCGTTGCGCAGGTTGCAGGCGACGCCCTTGTACGGGACGGCGTACGTGCCCTCGGTGAACTTGAAGTCGACGTAGCCGATCGCGTTGCGGGTCGCCGCCGACCGCGGTCTGGACGAGGCCGTTGGTCGCCTTCTGCGAGGCGCTCGGCGCGACGTTCAGCGACGGGCCCATGAAGATGTTGCGGAACGCGTCCTGCGTACCGGAGGCCTGCGTGCGGACGTCGAGGTCGATCGGCCCGGTGACCTTCGCGCCCTGGACGTCGTCCCAGCGGCGGACCTTGCCGGAGAAGATGTCCTGCACCTGCTGCTGGGACAGGTTGGTCGATCGGGTTGTCCGGGTTGGTGACGACGCAGACGCCGTCGCGGGCGATCTTGTTGAAGACGAGGCCGCCCGGATCGCCGCTCTGCAGGTCGCGCGAGGAGGCGCCGATCGAGACGCGCTTGCGTGCGACGTCGCCGATGCCGATGTCGGAACCGCCCTGCGAGATCGAGAACTTCACAGTGCCGGGGTACTTCTTCAGGTAGGCCTTGGCGATCGACATCTCGAGCGGATAGCACCGAGGTCGAGCCACTCATCAGGATCGTTGTCTTCGCCTGCGCGGCGGTCGGGAACGCCGCCGCGGCGAGTGCGGCGACGGCGATGAGGGCGGGACCAGACGGTTCACGAGGCTCCTTGGAAAGCGGGTCGGTGCGGGCATGCGAATGCCCGCAGCGGCGCACTCTCTCGCCGCCTCGGAGCGCGGAGTTGTGCTGATCTCGTAAAGGCCGGTGCGATGGTCGGCTGGCGCGCGCCTAGGTTCGCGTCGTGCGCATCCTCGGCGTTCTCTTGGCCTGCCTGCTCCTGCCCGCGACCGCCGCGGCGAGCATCTCTGCCGTCACGCCGATCGACGGCCCGTCGGCGGACATCGTCGACTTCGGCGGCGTCGGCGATGGCGCCCGACGGCACCGGCGGGATCGTCTACCGCAAGCGCGTCGACGGGCGCACGCACATCTTCGCCGCGCAGTTCGACGGCAGCGGCTGGCGCACGCCGCAGCGCGTCGACGCCGGCCAGCGCTTCGACTCCTCGTGGCCGGCGATCGGCGCCGGCAACGGCGGCCGGCTCGTCGTCGCCTGGGTGCAGGAGTTCGGGCCGTCGTCGGATCGGATGTACTCGGCCGGGCTGGACCCGGGCGCGCGTCGCTTCCAGGCGCCGGTGCCGGTCGACCTCAACGTCGGCGAGTCGACCGGGACGTCCCCGTCGGTCGCGATGAACGCCGGCGGCAGCGCCTACATCACCTACCTCGTCATGCAGGCCCCGTCGGCGCAACGACGCCGCCGGGCTACGCGCCGCGGCGAGCTGCGCGCCGCCCGCTACGACGGCAGCTACTGGTCGGGCTTCGGCCTCCCGCTCAACCGCAACGCGCAGGCGCCGCTGCGGCTGCCGGCAGCCGGGCGCGACGCCGCGGGTGACGATCGACAGCACCGGCAACGGGATCCTCGCCTGGCAGGAGCCCGACGACGCGTTCGATCGACCGCATCTGGGCGCGGCGCGTGTTCGGCACCAACGCCGGGATCGCCACCGCAGGTCTCGCCCGACGTGGGCGGGCCAGCCGCTGCGCGCGGGCGCCGACCAGTTCTCGCTCGACTCCGCGGGCTTCGGGCAGGGCGCGATCGCCTACCGCCAGCAGCCCGCCGTCGGCGGCCCTTTGGCGGGCACGCGGATCATGCTCGCCACGATCCCCGAGACCGTCCTCGCCGGACGCGGCCGCGTTCGGCGCGCCGCGGATCGTCGACGGCGCGGGAGCGGCGGCGCCGCCCGTCGCTCCTGGCCCCGCGGCGGTCGCGGTCGATCGCGTCGGCGACACCGCGATCGCCTTCGGGTTCGCCCAGCGCAGCGTGCTGGTCTCCGCCGACGACCGCGCCGTGCGCGCGCCCGAGCGCCTCGACGACGGGCGCACGAGCATCCCGGGCACGCCGGACGTCGACCTCGCCGCCTCGGGCGCGGCCGTCGCCGCCTGGCAGGTCCGGCGCGGCGCGACCGGCGGGGTCGGCGTCACCGAGCGGCGCGCCGACGGCGTGCCCGGTCAGCCAGGCGCTCGCCGCGCCCGCGGGCGGGGTGGTCAGCGGCTTCGCGCTCGCCGGCACCGGCCTCGGCGACGGGATCGTCGGCTGGAGCCAGGGCGGGCAGATCGCCGCCGTGGTGGTCGACGCGCCGCCCGATCCCTTCGCCGCGCAGACGCCGAGCGGCTACGTCCGCACGCCGCCGCTCGTGCGCTGGGACATGCCGCCGCACGCGATCGGCGGCGTCACCTTCGCGGTCACGATCGACGACGACACGCGTCGCCGAGGACCTGAAGGCCACGAAGCTCGCGCTGCGCCGCCGCGACGTCGACGACGGCGTGCACGTCCTGCAGGTCGTCGCGACCGACGCCGGCGGACAGGAGACGACGAGCCGCCCGGCCGACCTGAAGGTCGACCTGACGCCGCCCGCGCGTGCGGGTCAAGCGCTTCCGCAACCGGCTCGTGCAGGTGACGCGTGAGCGACGCGGCGAGTGGGGTGGACGCGACGTCGGTGCGGGTCGCGTGGGGCGACGGCAAGCGCTCGAGCGGGCGCCGTGTCGCTGCGCACCGGTACGGCGCGGGCGGCCCGTTCCGCGTCGCGGTGAGCGCGCGCGACAAGGCGGGCAACCGCGTCAGCTGGAAGCGCGCGGTGAAGCCGTGAGGTCCGCGCGGAGACGCGCCGCGGGCAGCCGGCGAGCCGCGCCGCGCGCCGCGTGGCTTACCGTCGCGGCGTTGCGCGCTGCCGCGCCGCGGGCGCCGCCGCGCTGCTCGCCGCGCTCGCCGCGCCTCTCACCGCCGCGCACGCGTGGGTGCCGCCGGGCGCGACGATCGCGTCCGCCTCGCTCGAGCTGCGCGAGCAGGGCGACGACGCCTCTGGCGCCCGCCGATCTCTCCGCCGACGGGCGCTTCGTCGTGTTCGAGACGCGCGCGCGCAACCTCTTCGGCCCCGACTTCGCCGACCCGCCGGGCGCGCACTACCTGGGCGGTGTGATGCGGCGTGACATCGCGAGCGGGCGCGCTCGAGCTCGTCGCGCCCGGCGACCTCGTCGGCGAGGACGGCACGGTGCGCGTGCGCGGCGCGCGCAACCCGTCGGTCTCCGCCGACGGGCGCTTCGTCGTCTTCTCGACCGGCCGAGCGGCTCGTGCCCGCTGACGTCAACGGCAACATCGACGTCTACGTGCGCGACATGAGCACGGGCGAGCTACGACCTCGTCTCCGCTCGCGACGGCGGCAGCGCGCCGGCGAGCTACGCGGTACGCGACCCGGACACGCCGCTGCGCAACCCGGGCGCCGACGTCAGCCCGGGCGTCTCGATCTCGGCCGACGGCGACCGCGTGCTGTTCCGCACCGTCGACCTCGCCTCGGACCTGCCCGATCGCGCCTCGCCGCTGACGCCGCCGTACCAGCTGTTCGTGCGCGATCCGCTCGGCCAGGCGCACGCGTGCTGGTCACCGGGCGTGCCGGCACGGACGACGCCGGTCGGCGGCGCGAGCGTCGGCGGCGCGCTCAGCGCGGACGGCAGCACCGTCGCCTGGCCCGGCCAGCAGCGCCAGCCAGCAGGCGCACTTCGTCGACGGCGAGTTCGCCGACTCGTCCGCCTACTACTACCTCTGGCGGCGCGTCGAGGACGGTCCGGCGCGGCGGATCACCGGCGCCGCCGAGCCGGAGGTCGCGGGCTGCGGCGCGTTCGATCCGCGACCGGACGTCGGTCAACGGCTGCACCGGGCCGCTCAGCGACCGCGAGCAGGCGCAGACCGGCATCACGTCGACGCTGCCCGCGCTGAGCGCCGACGGGTACCGGGTCGCGTTCACCACGGGCGCACCGCCGCGCCCGAGCCTGCTCGGCGCGGCGCTCGACCTGTGGATCACCGACATGACGCCCGGGCGCTCGCGCACGGCGGCGAGCGTCGAGCTGACCCGCGAGGGCACGAACCGCGATCCCGCCGACACGGCCTCGATCAGCACCGTGGCGCTCTCGCCGGACGGTCGCTGGGCCGCGATCACGACGGCCCGCACGCGCTTCCTGCTCCCGGTCGCTGCGGCTCGTGGACGCGCCGACCACGATCGCCGGCCTCGAGGAGCTGTACCTGATCGACCTCGACACGGGCAGCGTCGAGCGCGGCGTCCGCGCGGCTTCGACGGCGCGAGCGCCGACGCCGGCGTCGTGCCCGCGCTGTCGCTCTCCGACGGCGGGCGCGCGGGTCGCGTTCGCGTCGAGCGCCGACAACCTCTTCTTCGGCGACGCCAACCAGCGCACCGACGTCTTCGTCGTCGACCGGCTCGACGCGCCGCCGCCGGCGCCCGACGAGCCGGAGCCACCGCTGGAACCGGCCGCGGAACCGTTCGACACGCCCGCGCCGCCCTCCGCGAAGCTGCGCGTCACGGTCCGCAAGGCCCCCGGCGGCAAGGTGCGCCTGCAGGTGCGCGCGCCGCGCAAGGGCAAGTTCACGGTCGAGGTGCGCGGCCGGCTGCCCGACTCCGACGGCCGCCTGCGCGGGCCGGCGCGGCTGCTCGGCTCGGCGTCCAAGAGCGTCAAGAAGGCCGGGCACGGTCACGCTCGAGGTCAAGCTCGCCAAGCGCTACACGTCCGTCGCGCGGCGCGAGAAACGGCTCGACGGCCGTGCGATCGTCACCTTCAAGCCGGATTCCGGCGCTCTGCTCACCGGCGCCACTTCCGTGCGCTTCGCGCCTGGAGCGAAGCGCAAGTGAACGGCGTGTCAACGATCCGTTCGAAGTCGGTGAACGCATCTGCCACGAAGCACCGGATCTCCGGAGAGGCTGCCGCTCGTTTCCCCGGTCGTCCCGGGCCCGATTCGTCTCACAAGGAGTCATCCCAGGTCATGTCTTCGTTCGCGCTCAGCTCGCGACGGCGCCGTCTCGCGCTCAGCGTCGGAGCGGCGCTCGCCGCCGCGCTCGTGGCGGTTCCGGCCGCGTCGGCTCAGTTCACGCTCGCCGAATGCCAGGGCGCGCTCGCGCCGGGTCAGGGCGCGACGTTCCAGAACAACGCGTTCAACGGCTTCAAGGCCGTCTTCGGCCAGGAGACGCCGACGGGTTGCGGTGCTGCCGCCGCCAACTTCGTCACGTGGACGGGCACCGGTTCAGGCGCAGGCCGCATCGCCCTCGGCCAGACCGACACCGCGACCAACCCTCGCAGCGTGCGCGACCCCGGCTTCCGCTGGGCCGGCGCCGACGAGCCGCCCAACCCGACGCAGCGCGCAGCAGATGGAGGCCGGCCCGACCGACGCCAACAACGTCGACGTCACCGCCGCCGACAACAACCCGCTGCACGTGATCCCGGTCGCGATCGGCGCGATCGCCACGCTCATCCACCTGCCTGACGGCTGCACCGGCTTCGGCGCGACCACGCCGCTGTACGGACAGCGCCCCAAGGTCACGCTCGAGGCGCTCGAGAACGTGTGGTACGGCACCGGGACGACCTGGGCCGACCTGATCCCGACGCTCCCCGCCGCCGGCTGCGGCGATCAGCCGATCAAGCGCGTCGTGCGCAAGGACTCGTCCGGCTCGACGTTCGCCTTCAAGCAGCTGATGGCGAACATCGCCCCGGCTCACGCGGCCGAGTGGCGCGCGCTGAACAACCAGCTGTGGCCCACCAACGGGACGGCGATCCGCCCGACCGCGACCGGCGGCGGCGCGCTCGCGTCCTACGTCGGGCTCGCGACCAACCCCGGCACGATCGGCTACGTCGATCTCGCCACCGCGCGCACGAACAGCAACGCCACCTTCACCTATGTCGACGGCACGTTCGACAAGACGTTCTGGCTGCCGCTGCAGCGCACCAAGGGCAACCCGGACCTCTACGACGACCCGCAGCTCGACGCCAACGGCTACAAGAACGGACGCTGCCGCCCGTGGCGCCAACTGCGGCGGCGTGAAGGTCAACAGCATCCCGGCCACGCCCACGGACGCGACGCTCGGCAACTGGTCGGTCACCGACGCCACGCTCACCGGCACCGGCTACGCCGCCTGCACGCTGACCTACGAGATGGCGTTCGACGACAACGCGGTCGTCTACTGCAACTCGCCCGAGGAAGAGGCGCAAGGCGCGCACGGTCAAGGACTACTTCGCCAAGGGCATCATCTCCACCGGCGGGCCAGGACAGCCTGCCGAGCAACGACTACGACGCGCTGCCGGCCAGCATCTACGCGATCGCCAAGACCGGCGTCGACGCGATCGGCTGGAACAAGGGCGGCCGCGGCCGTCCGTGCGACGGCGCCCAGCCGCAGCCGGCAGCCCACCGTCACGCCGACCCCGGGTGGCAGCACACCCGTCGTCGTCAGCCGGCCCCGATCAGCAACGCGTTCACGATCGCCTCCGCCCGCGTCAGCGGCACGACGATCCGCCTCTCGCTGCAGCTCCCGGGCGCCGGCAAGATCGCCGTCGCCTCCTCGACCAAGCCCAAGAAGGGCAAGACGATCACGCTCCCCACCAAGACCGTCACGGTCACCAAGTCCGGCGCCCAGACGGTGACGCGTGAGCCTGTCCTCGAAGGCCAAGAGCGCGCTCAAGAAGGACAAGAAGCTCAAGGTCACGCTGAAGATCACCTTCACCCCCACCGGCGGCACGGCGAAGACGATCACGAAGACCGTGACCGTCAAGCAGGCCAAGAAGCGCTAGGCCGATGAAGTCGCGACGCATCAGCCCTGGCACAGCCGCCCAGCGCCTTCCGGCGCATCGCCGGAGCCGTTGGAAGCGTGCTCGGAGGGCTGGTGCGTCGCCTCCTCAAGGACCGTCTCTCGACGTTCCTGCTGCTCGCGTCGATCGGTCTCACGATCGCGTTCTTCTCCTTGCTCGGCAAGACGAAGCCGTCGTCGCCGGGCAAGGGGATCGCGCTCTCGACGCTGATCGCGGCTGCTCGGAGCAGAAGCAGATCCTCAACGCGACGCTGCTCGACCAGGACTCGCGCGTCGGTGGTCCAGACGCACGGACGGCCGCGTGCTGTGGGCGGCCTACCCGAGCTCGGACGCGCAGACTGAACTCGCTGATCCGCACTGCTGAACGACAACGGCGCGGTCGTCGACATCGACCAGCAGTCGGGCAAGCCGGTGCACGAGATCGTCGTCCAGTTCCTGATCCCGATCCTGCTGCTCGTCTGCCTGTTCGCGCTGTTCACGCGCGTCGGCGCCGACGGCGGCGCGGGCGGCATCGCCGTCGTTCTCGAACTTCAAGGGCAAGGGCCGCAAGCGCGGCGCCAAGGTCGCCAACCGGCTCACCTTCGACGACGTCGCCGGCGCCGGCGAGGCCGTCGTCGAGCTGCGCGAGATCCGCGACTTCCTCGACGACCCGGCCAAGTACCTCGACGCTCGGCGCGGCGCCGCCCAAGGGCGTGCTGCTCGTCGGCCCTCCCGGCACCGGCAAGACGCTGCTGGCCCGGGCCACCGCGGGCGAGGCCGACGCGGCCTTCTTCTCGGTCTCGGGCGCGGAGTTCGTCGAGTCGCTGGTCGGCGTCGGCGCGGCGCGCGTCCGCGACCTCTTCGCCAAGGCGCGCAAGATGGCGCCGGCGATCATCTTCATCGACGAGCTCGACGCCGCCGGCCGCAAGCGCGGCGCCGGCATCGGCCAGGGCAACGACGAGCGCGAGCAGACGCTCAACCAGCTGCTCGTCGAGATGGACGGCTTCGGCGGCGACGCCGGCGTCGTCGTGATGGGCGGCCACCAACCGCCCGGACATCCTCGACCCCGCGCTGCTGCGCCCGGGCCGCTTCGACCGCCAGGTCGTCGATCGACGTGCCCGACGTGCACGGCCGCTACGAGATCCTCGCAGCTGCACGCGCAAGCGCAAGCCGATCGACCCGGACGCCGACCTGATGGAGATCGCGCAAGCTGACGCCCGGGCTTCTCCGGCGCCGAGCTCGCCAACGTGATCAACGAGGCGCGCGCTGCTGACCGTCCGCCAGGGGCAGCGCGACGATCGACCAGGCGACGCTCGAGGAGGCGATCGACCGCGTCGTCGCCGGCCCGGCGAAGAAGTCGCACGTGCTGAGCGCCGCGCGAGCGCCAGGTGATCGCGATCCACGAGGCGTCGCACGCCGTCGTCGCGCGCGCGATCGGCCAGATCGACCGGCGGCGGCGCGCAGAAGCTCTCGATCGTCGCCCGCGGGCGCACGCTCGGCACCGCCGCGTCGCAGCTCATCGACAAGGACGTCACGGTCATGCAGGAGCACGACCTGCAGCGCCAGCTGACGCGCGATCGTCGCCGGCGCGGCCGGCGAGCGGGTGCAGTTCGGCGTGCGTCTCGACCGGCGATCAACGACGACCTGCACGCCGCGACCAACCTCGCGCGCTCGATGGTCACGTCGTTCGGCATGTCGCCCGAGCTCGGGCTTGGTCACGATCGGCGAGCAGGGCGGCGAGGTCTTCCTCGGCGCCTCGCTGCAGGAGCTCGGCTCGGTCGGCCCGGCGACGCTGGAGCTGATCGACCGCGAGGTCGAGCGGATCGTCGGCGAGGCGGTCGAGCGCGCGCACGATCGTGCTGCGCGCCAACTGGGGCGCGGTGCGCGAGATCGCGCAGGTGCTGCTCGACGCACGAGACGGTGTCCGGCGTCGCGCTCGAGGCGCTGCTGACGCCGGTGCGTGGCGATCGAGATCGAGGACGTGCGGCTCAACGGGCGGCGCGACGTCCGCCGCCGGTCGAGTGATCGCACGCGCGTCGTCGCGCTCGCGCTGTGGGCCGGGCTGGTTGCCGCCGCGGCGCCGACGAGCCGCGCTGGCGGCTGGAGCAGCCCGCGCCGCCGGCCGGCGCGCCGTTCCAGGTCGCGCTGGGCGCGCCCGGCTCGCTGACGTTCTGGGCGCCGAACCGCGGGCTGCTGGCGCGTCGAGGGCAACGCGGTCGTCCCGCGCGGGATCCTGGCCTGGGACGGCGAGTCGTGGCACACGCTGGCGACCGTCTGCGGCGGCGCCGGGCGACACGATGCGGATCGTGTGGGCCGGGCCGACGGAGTTCTGGACGTCTCCGAGCCGTCGCCGTCCGCGGCAGGGCTCCGGGCACCGCGCTGTGCCGCTTCAAGGACGGCGTCGTCGTCGCGCTCGTACTCGACCGCGGACAACGCCGCCGACCCGTACCGGCAGATGAACGCCGCCGCGTGCCGCGCCGCCGACGACTGCTGGTTCGGCGGGATCGGCTCGCGCGACCCCACGGGCACGCGCGTCGGCGCGTTCCACCTGCACTGGGACGGCACGCGCGCTGCGCACGGTCTACAACGCGAGCAGCGGGCGCGGGCGTCACCGACCTCGTGGCCGTCGGCGACGGCTTCGTCGAGTCCGTCGGTCGTCGGTGCCGCGTCGCGGCGCGGCCGACGCGCCCGACCCGCCGCCGCTGGAGGCGCAGCCGCTGCTGCTGCACCGGATCGTCGGCGACGATCTTCGCCGACGATCCGTTCGTGCCCGCGGTCGCGGCCGACGGCGGCAGCGAGCTGCTCGCGCTCGGACGCCGCGCGGCGGGTCGCTGTGGGCGGTCGGCGGCGGGCGCGGCCTCCGGGTCCGGCCGTCGCGCGCCGGCGGCGTCGTCGCGCGGCCGCCGCTGGCCGCCGTCTCGTCGCGGCGGCGCCGTTCCGCGAGCTGTCGCTGAGCGGCGGCGCGTTCGGCGCCGCCGATCGCTTCGAGGACGTCGCCGCCGTGCCCGGCACGCGACGGCCTGGGCGGCGCTCGTGCCGTTCGCCGATCGCGGGCGCACGAACGCGAAGGCGCTGGTCGCGCGGATCGACGCGGCTACGGGCGCGATCGGCGGTCGAGTCGCTGCCGCGCCTCCGGCTCCGGCCGCGGCGCCGCGGCGCGGATCGCGTTCACGCTCGCCGACCGAGGGCTGGATGGTCACCAACGCCGGCTGGCTCTTCCACTACACCGACGGCACGCGCGCTGGCGCAGCGACACCGACCCGGCGTTCGCCGGGCCGATCACCTCGCGCCCGAACGAGGCCGCCGAGCAGTTCGTGCCCGACGTCGCGCCCGCCGACGACTCGCAGCTGTTCGCGCCGCCGCCGGTCGCGGTCGAGACCGCAGCCGTCGAGGCGGCCGAGGCGAAGCAGCTGAAGGCGCTGATCACCGGCGTCCGCAAGCCGAAGCTGTCAAGCGGCTCGTGCTCGTCGCTGAGCTTCAAGGTCGCGCGCAAGGCGCAAGGTGCAGCTGGTCGCGCGCCGGCGCGGCAAGACCGTCGCGAAGACCGCGCAACCGGACGCTTCGAGCCGCGGCGCGCCACACGCTGCAAGCTGCAGCTCTCGCGCAAGCGCTGGCCGACCGCGCTGCGCTTCCGCACGAAGGAGCTGACGATCGACGAGTCGCAGCTCGCAGCCGCCGGCCGACGACACCGTCGTCAGCTCCCCGGGCGGCGGATGACGATGCGCCGGCGTGGCTGGTGCTGCGTGCCGCTGGCCGCTCGCCGCCGCGGCCTGGTGGGTGCTCGCCTCGCGGAGCGGCGCAGCGGCCGACGACGCGCCGCTGCTCGCCGCAGCCGATGCTCGGCGTCGCCGACACGGCGACGGTGATGATGGGCGCCGCGGGCGACGAGATCTGGGCCTACCGCGGGCTCCCGCGCGAGACCGGCCTGCCCGCGGGCGTGGAGTTCGGCCCGGCCGCGGGCTCCGCCCCGCAGCTCGCGTTCCTGCGCTACACCGACGCGACCGGCTGGCAGGTCGTCGAGACCCGCTCGGACGCGAGCGGCGCGACCTCCCGCGGCCCGACCCCAACCGCAGCTCGGCGCGGATCACCCCGGGCGGCGGCGGCCTGCTGGTCGGCCGCGGCCCGGCGGGCGTGACGGTGCTCGTCCGCAAGCCGGGCGGACGCTTCCGCGAAGCGCCGCCGGTCCCCGCCGCGCTGCTGCACGTGGCGGACCCGCTCGCGTCGCCGACCGCGCCGCCGGCGCGCGCCTCCGCGCGCGCGCGACGGCCGCGTCCGGCGGCGCCGAGCCGTCGGTCGCCGCTGCTTCGCTCCGCGGCACCGACTCGCCGGCCGCCGACGCATCCGCCGCGCCTGACGCCACTCCCTCGCCCGACGCCACGGCCACGCCCGACGCCACCGCCGCCCCCGACGCGACCGCTTCGCCCACGCCCACCCCGACGGCGCCCCGAACCGCGCGGAGACGATCGCCGACGACGCCGGCGCCGGGCGCGTCGCCGACGCCGCCTACGAGGACGGCGGCCAGCTCCACGCGCTCTTCGGCGTGCTCGGCCGCCGCGTCCGAGGACGCCGTCCTGCACTACGACGACGGCGCGCGCGAGTGGACGCGCGAGCCGATCGAGCTCAGCCGGCGCGCAACTCGACGGCTTCGACGATCCTCGCGCTCGACGCCGCGGGCACCGACGCGTGGCTGCTCGGCGTCGACGGCGACGGGACGCTCGCGCTCTTCCAGCGCGCCGGCGCCCGCTGGGAGCCGCGCCCGCTCACGCTGCCGGTCGCGGCTCAAGCCGCTGCCCGGCGCGGCTCGACCCGCTCACGGTCACGCCCGACGGCGTGTGGATCGACGCGTGCGCTCGCAGGCGCCACCGACGCCACGTTCTTCCGCGCCGCCGACGGGACCCTCACCTCGTGGTGCGACGCCGGCTGCGACCACCCGCTTCGGCGCGCGCTTCTCGCGCGGCCAGGGCTACCGGTCGATCGGCTTCGCCGGCGGCGGCCGCGTGATCTCCAACCCGCTGCCGCCCGGCGGCACCGACGAGGACAACCGCGGCACGTACCTCGTCCGCCGCGGCGACGACTTCGAGCGGATGCCCGGTGGCGGCGGCTCGTACCGGCCGAGCGCGGCGTTCAGCTCGCCCGACAAGGGCTGGCTCGAGGGTCCGGTGCAGATCGCGCACCGACCCCGCGCCCGAGCGTCTGCAGGCCTGGCCCGCGGCGGTCGCGCGCGCCGCTCACCGCGGCGGTCACCGCGCCCGGGCCAGCCGGTCGGATCGCTCGACTCCGCCGCGCTCGCGGTCGGCCAGGAGGGCGGCGTGCTGCGCTACGCGCCCGGGCGCCGGCTGGACGCGCGAGTTCCTGCTCGCCTCGAGCGGCGCGGTGTCCAAGCCGCTGCTGCGCGGCGTCGCCTGGCCGGAGCCGGGCCGCGCGCACGCCGTCGGCGACCTCGGCGCGATGTGGCTGTGGCGCGCCGAGACCGGGCTGTGGGAGCGCGATCCCGGCGGCGCCGATCGGCTTCGAGGCGCAACCTGATGGGCGTCGCCTTCCAGCCCGGCGACCCGCTGCGCGGGCTACGCGGTCGGCAAGGAGGGCGCGCTGCTGCGCTACGACAAGACCTGGACGCAGGAGCCGCTGCCCGGAGGGCTTCGCGACGGCGAACTTCACGAGCGTCGCCTTCGCCGGGCGCGCAGGCGCTCGTCGCCGCCGGCGCCGACCTGCTGGTCAACGACGGCAGCGGCTGGCAGCGTCGACGCGGGCGTCCGCGCGCTGTTCGCCACGCTCCCGGGCGCGGACCCGCGGTTCGTCGTCGTCGCCGGCCTGCCGGACGGCGGCGCGGTCGCCGGCGGGCCGGACGTCGTGATCGAGCGCGACGGTCCCGACCGCGCCGTGGCGCTTCTCGACCCAGCCGCTGCTCGGCGTCACGCCGGTCGCGCTCGCCGCGTTCCGCGTCCGGCGGCGCGGTGCGCGCGCTCGCCGCCGTCCAGCCGCAGCTGCCCTACCCGGTGCCGGACGTCCTGCCGGAGCCTCGGCCCGGACTCGCCGCCGCCGCTCGTCCCGCCGTTCCCGCTCCCCGGCGACGGCTACCTCGTGCGCGAGACCGACACGCGGCTGGCGCGACGAGCAGCGCACCGCGTTCGCGGGCTCGACCGCCGACCGGCCCGCTGAAGTCCGACCCGATCGGCGCGCTGCTGGTCGACGGCAACGGCGAGGGCTGGGCGCTCGGCGGCTGGAGCGGCGAGTCCGACGCCGCCGGCCGCGGCAACGGCAACCGCTCCAGCCAGGGCCGCGTCGATCGCACGCGCGTGCAGACCGCGGCCGTCGAGCGCTACGCGACCGGCGCGCAGCCCGCGCAGCCGCCCGCGCTCGCCCGCACCGGCGTCGACCTCACGCGCGACGTCGCGCGCTTCGCCGTCGCCGGCCACGCCGCAGTGCGACGACCGCCTGCGCCGACCTGCGCGACCAGTCGATCGGCCCGGACCGCACGCTGCGCGCGCGCCAAGCAGCTCGCCGGCGAGCTCTCGACGCCAGCCGGGCGGCCCGCGCGATGCTGCTCTACACCGGCGGGCGCCTGGCGCCCGAGGCAGACGCTTGACCGCGCGCGAGGCCGCGCGCTACGCCGCAGCTGCTGCAGCCGGGCGCCCGCCGCCTACGCCGCGCCGTCCGCGGCCGACACCGCGAGCGGCGACGCCGCCGCGTTCAGCGGCGCGTTCGCCGGCGCGCCGGCGCCGTTCGGCTGCGGCGCCGCGCCGGCGGGCGTCACGCCCGCTCGCGGAAGCCACGCTGCCGGCGCCCGGCGCACGCACGCACTACGCGTTCGACTCGGCGGGCTCCGGCGGCACCGTGCGGGTGATCGTGATCGACAACTCGCGCGGCTCGCTGCAGGCCTCGGACCCGCTACCAGAACCCGCCCGAGCCGCAGCTGCCGTGGCTGAAGGCGACGCTCGGCGAGCGCGCGGGCGAGCGGCATCCCGGCGATCGTCGTCGGCAGCCGCGACCTCAACTCGCGCTTCCAGCCCAGCCTCAACGTCGCCACGGACGCCGACGAGGTCGCGAAGCTGCTGGTCGACGACGGCGCGTCCGCGTACTTCTTCGAGCGCCCGGAGGAGAACCGCGTCTATCCGATCCCGAGCGGTGCGAGCGACGACGATCCCGGCCTTCGGCACCGGCACGCTCGGCTACCGCTCCGCGCTCGCCAACACCAGCACCGGCGCCGGACGCCGTCTTCGGCGACGCGGGCCTGCTGCTCGCCGAGGTCGACACCGCCAAGCGCGACCCGGCGACCAACCGCGCGCCGGTCGTCGTCCGGCTGCTGCCGGTCGATCTCGGAGCTCACGCTGCAGGCGGTCGACGGGACGCTGCTGCGCCGCTCGCGCCCGTCGCTCTTCCAGGGCCTCGGCCGGCGCCCGGCGGGCGGCGACCGCTGGGGCGCCGGCGGTCGGCGGCGGCGATCCGCAGCCGCCCGGCTCGGATCCCGTACACCGCGTTCCCGCCGCAGCCGTGCGCCGGCCCGGCCTGCTCGACGCGGATCACGCCCGAGTACGAGTTCACCTCCTCGGCGCCGGACATCGGCGACTTCGTCGCCCAGGACCCGGCCTCGACGAACCTGCGCAAGCCGCTGATCGGCCCGGGCGACAAGGTCGTCAGCGACCATCGCTCCGGCCTCTTCTGCCCGTTCAACGCCGGCAAGACGACGATCACGGTCAAGGCCGGCGGGCTCGCCTACGTGCGCCGAGATCACCGTGCAGGCCGGCTCCGTCCAGCGGCCGTGCGGCACGCGGCCGCTGGATCCCGTCGCGCTTCAAGCCCGCGGCGCCCGCCGCGGCGCCGCCGCCGTGCCGCCCGCGCCCGCTCCGGCACCGGCGCCGGCCGCCCGCGCCGATCGCCCCGCCGCCGCCGCCGCGCGGCGACGCCCGGCGGCCGCGAAGGCGAAGCCGCGGGCGACGCCGCCGCCCGCGCCGCAACAGTCGATCCCGCCGCCGGTCGACGAGTCGCCGTCCCGCCGCCGCGCTCGACCGCGCGCGGCGCGACCCCGGCCGCCCCGCCGCCGCCCGCCGGCGCGTTCGCCCGACCGATCCCGCCCGGCGGCGCGGTCATCCGCGTGTACGAGGAGAAGCGCGAGGAGGAGGTCGGCGCCCGAGTCCTCCTCGGCCGCCGTCGCCTACCGCTTCGAGGACCACGCGCCGACCAGCGTCTACCTCTACGGCGTGATCGTGCTCGCCGCCTTCGCGGGCGCGTCGCTGCGGCTCGGCCTCCGCCGCCGCGAGCGCGGCATCGCGGCCGCCGCCGCCCACATTCCTTCGAGCACGATCCCTACAGGAGCCGCCGCCCATGAGAAAGCACGCCGCGCTCGTCCTCGCGCTGCTCGCCGTCGTCCTCTCGTTCACCGGCGTCGCCGACGCCGCGCGCGAGGCGGCCGTGAAGATCGTCTCCAAGCCGCGGCCGAACGCGGTGCTCAAGCTCGACAAGAAGGGCAAGTTCCCCGCCAAGGCGATCCCGAAGGTCGCGGCCGCCAAGCGGGCCGACCGGCTCGGCGGCAAGTCCGCGACCGACCTGACCGTGAGCTGCGACCCGCAGTCGGTCGACCTCGGCACCTGGTGCCTGCAGGCCGCGCCGTACCCGCTGCCCAACGAGGACATCGGCAAGAACGACTTCTTCTACGCGACGGCGGCGTGCGTCGAGGCCGGCGGCTTCCTGCCCACGGCCGCGCAGCTGATCGGCGCCGCCGCGCGCGTGAAGCTCGCCTCGACGATCGACGACGTCCCGGTCAGCTCGTCCCCGGACGTCGACGCCACCGACGGGCTCAAGGACCGCCGCGAGATGTCCGCGACGCTCGTCACCACGCAGGCCGGCTCGAGCGCCGCCGGGCTCGCGAGGGCGTCACCGAGGGCTCGCGCGGCGACCCGAAGGCGGGCGAGCCGGACCCGGTCCCGCTGCCCGCCAACCCGTCACCCGCAGTCGCTGCAGTACGTGACCGTCTACGACAACCACGACAAGGGCGGCTTCGCGGGCTCCAAGCCGGTCTCCTCGCCCGAGACCTTCCGCTGCGGCTTCAACAAGGCCCAGGGCACAGAGCGCCACCGAAGAGGGGTGACTTCACAACTTGATCACACATGGTTCACGAGCCGAGTAACCGGCGTCGGAGCTCGCGCACATGAGGGTGTGAGTCGATGCACACGACAGAGCAGATCGAGGTCCTGAGCGCGGCGGAGCTGGAGATTCGACCCTCCGAGCACATCGCTCGTGCTCGCGGTCGCACGCTCTCACTGTCCGTTCGCGAGCTCGACCTGCTCGCGGCGCTCGCACGGCGTGAGGGCAAGGATCGTCAGCCGGGGAGAGCTGTACGAAACGGTCTGGGGTGCGCCGCTGCGCGGGCAGGACCGCTCGGTGGACGTCTACGTCCACAAGCTGCGGACGAAGCTGACGGTGGCGCTGCCGGAATGGGCGTTCATCCACACCCATTTCGGGTTTGGCTATCGCTTTCAGCCCGAGCCTTCACAGCCTTTTCACAAGACGGGCACAGGTCAGTAACAAGGTCTAGTCGCCGGCCTGCGAGGGTCGCCGGCTCACAGTTAGAGAAGGAAGGGTTTGATGACTAATCGGTCCATCCCAGCGATCGCGGCTGCTGCCGTGGCGCTGGCCATCGGCGTGTCCGCATGCGGCGCGTCAAATGAGAGTGACACCCCGCAGGCGAGCACCGGCGACGCGACCCCCGCGGCCACTACCGCTGCCGTCTCCGGCAACCTCACGGGCGCCGGTGCCAGCTCCCAGGAAGCCGCCCAGGCGGCGTGGATCGCCGGCTTCCAGGAGGCCAACCCCGACGCGACGATCGCGTACGACCCGGTCGGCTCCGGCGGCGGTCGTGAGCAGTTCATCGCCGGCGGCACGCAGTACGGCGGCACCGACTCGCACTTCAAGGAGGAGGAGCTGACCAAGGCGCAGGAGCGCTGCGGCGGCCCCGACAACCTGGTCGAGATCCCGGCGTACATCTCGCCGATCGCGATGATCTACAACCTCGACGGCGTCGAGAACCTGCAGCTCTCGCCCGAGACGCTGGCCAAGATCTTCAAGCAGGAGATCAAGACCTGGGACGACCCGGCGATCAAGGCCGACAACCCGGACGCCACGCTCCCGAGCGATCGCATCACCGTCGTCAACCGCTCTGACGAGTCGGGCACGACCGAGAACTTCCAGCAGTACCTGGCCGCAGTCGCTCCCGACGTGTGGACGTTCGATCCCGGCCAGGAGTGGCCGGTCAAGGGCGGCGAGGCCGCGCAGGGCACCTCCGGCGTCGTCGACGCCGTCAAGACCGGCAAGGGCGCGATCGGCTACGCCGACGCCAGCCAGGCCGGCGAGCTCGGCAAGGCGTCCGTCAAGGTCGGCGAGGCGTTCGTCGCGCCGACGCCCGAGGCGGCGGCCAAGGTCGTCGAGATCTCCAAGGAGACCGACGATCCGGGCGCGCACGTGTTCACGTACGACCTCGATCGCACCACGACCGAGGCCGGCGCGTACCCGATCGTGCTCGTGTCCTACGCGATGGCGTGCACGAAGTACGACGACCCGAAGCAGGCCGCGCTGGTCAAGGCCTACCTCAACTACGTGATCAGCGCCGACGGCCAGGCGGCCGCTGCGAGCAACGCCGGTTCGGCGCCGATCAGCGACGCGGTCCGGGCGAAGATCCAGCCCGCCGTCGACGCGATCGCCACCAACTAGCCACCACCACCGACGAACTGGAGCTGAAGACGTGAGTGCCGCACCTGTCGACGACCTGCAATCTGTAGTTCGCGGTGGGGCCGAGAGGGGCGGCGCTGGCGATCGCGTCTTCCGCACCATCGCGATCTCCGCGGGCGTGCTCATCCTGGCCACGCTCGCCGGAGTCGCGCTGTTTCTGGTGGTGAAGTCCGTGCCTGCGCTCACGGCGGACTCCACCGACGTGCCCGGTGGCGAGGGCCTCGTCAAGTTCATCTGGCCGCTGATCTTCGGCACGATCGTGGCCGCGACCATCGCGGTCGTGGTCGCGGTCCCGCTGGCGGTCTCGGTCGCGCTGTTCATCAGCCACATCGCCCCGCGCCGGATCGCGCAGCCGATGAGCTACGTGATCGACCTGCTGGCGGCGATCCCGAGCGTCATCTACGGCCTCTGGGGCATCGCCGTCCTCGGCCCGCACTCCGTCGGGCTGTTGCGGTGGCTGGAGGACAACCTCGGCTTCATCCCGTTCTTCAAAGGCCCGGCGTCCGCGACCGGGCGCACGATGATCATCGCCGGCCTCGTGCTGGCGATCATGATCCTGCCGATCATCACCGCCGTCACGCGCTCGGTGTTCGAGCAGACCCCGCGGCGCCTGCAGGAAGGTGCCCTGGCGCTCGGCGCGACGCGCTGGGAGACGATCAGGCTGACGGTGCTGCCGTTCGGCCGCTCGGCGATCATCAGCGCCTCGATGCTCGGCCTCGGTCGCGCGCTCGGCGAGACGATGGCCGTCGCCATCGTGCTCTCGGTCTCCGGGGGCGTCACGTTCAACCTCATCGGGTCGGCGAACCCCTCGACGATCGCGGCGAACATCGCGCTCGACTTCCCGGAGTCCTCCGGCGTGGCGGTCAACGCCCTGATCCTCTCCGGCCTTGTCCTCTTCGCCGTGACGCTGCTGGTCAACATGGCCGCGCGCACGGTCATCAACCGCCAGGTCCGGATCTGAGATGAGCACCCCACCGAACGAACGCGACAAAGTGTCCGAACCCACCTCCGACGAGCCGCACATCCACCCTCCGTCGTTGGCCGGGAACGTGCACACGGCCGAGCCTGAGGCTCCCGCGACTGCGCGGCCGCCGCGTCATCGCCCGCCCGTGCAGATCGCCGGTGTCGTACTCCCGGCGTGGGCGCCTTGGGCCGCCGTGGCGGGCGCCGCGGCGGCGATGCTCGTCATCAGCCTCCTCATCGGCTTCAACCTCGCACTGTTCATCGTCGGCACAGTGGTGCTCGGCGGCGCGGTGCTGTACTTCTGGTCGCGGTCCGTCGAAGGCCCGCGGCGCGCGACCGACCGCGGCGTCGCCTACGCCATCGTCGCTGCGTTCGCGCTGGCCTTGACGCCGCTCGTGTCGCTGCTCTACACCGTGGTCTCGCGCGGCCTGCCGCGCTTCGACAGCACGTTCTTCACGTGGTCGATGCGCGGCGTGATCGGCGAGGGCGGCGGCGGGATCCACGCGATCTACGGCACGCTCATCATCACCGCCTGCGCGACGATCATCTCGGTGCCGATCGGCATCATGGCCGCGATCTACCTGCAGGAGTACGGCACCGGTCGCCTCAAGCGCGCGCTGACGTTCTTCGTCGACGTCATGACCGGCATCCCGTCGATCGTCGCCGGCCTCTTCGCCTTCGCCCTGTTCTCGATCTTCTTCGGACCGGGCATCCGCATGGGCATCATGGGCTCGGTCGCCCTGTCGGTGCTGATGATCCCGATCGTCGTGCGCTCCACCGAGGAGATGCTGCGGATCGTGCCGAACTCACTGCGCGAGGCCGCGTACGCGCTCGGCGTGCCGAAGTGGCGGACGATCACCAAGGTCGTCCTGCCGACGGCGCTCGGCGGCATCGTCACCGGCGTCGTGCTGGCGATCGCCCGCATCATCGGCGAGACCGCCCCGCTGCTGATCACGACCGGCGTCATCACGTCGGTCAACACCAACCCATTCAGCGGCCGCATGAACAACCTCGCGGTCTATGCCTTCAGCTCTTACAAGTCGCCCGGCGTGCCGCCCCAGCCGTCGATCGACCGGGCCTGGACGGCCGCCCTCGTACTGATCCTGATCGTGATGGTGCTCAACATCACCGCGCGCCTCATCTACCGCCGCTTCGGCACGGAGATCCGATGACTGCAATGACCGAGGTCGCCGCGAAGACCATCAAGGTCAGCGACCTGAACCTCTACTACGGCAAGTTCCTGGCGGTCAAGGACGTCAACGTGACGCTCCAGCCGAACAAGGTCACGGCGCTGATCGGGTCCTCGGGCTGCGGCAAGTCGACGTTCCTGCGCTCGCTGAACCGCATGCACGAGCTCGTGATCGGCGCCTACGCAGAGGGCGAGGTGCTGCTCGACGACGTCGACATCTATGGCCCCGGCACCGACCCGGTCGCCGTCCGCCGGCAGGTCGGCATGGTCTTCCAGGCACCGAACCCGTTCCCGACGATGTCGATCTACGACAACGTCGCGGCCGGCCTGAAGCTCAACAGCCGCAAGATCAAGAAGTCCGACATGGACGACATCGTCGAGCGGTCGCTGCGCGGGGCGAACCTCTGGGAAGAGGTCAAGGACCGCCTCGGCAAGCCGGGTATGGGGTTGTCGGGCGGCCAGCAGCAGCGCCTGTGCATCGCCCGCGCGACCGCGGTCGAGCCCGACGTGCTGCTGATGGACGAGCCCGCCTCAGCCCTGGACCCGATCTCGACGCTGGCGATCGAGGACCTGATCCTCGAGCTCAAGAAGCAGTACACGATCGTCATCGTCACCCACAACATGCAGCAGGCGAGTCGCTCGAGCGACATGACCGCGTTCTTTAACATCGAGGGAACGGGCAAGCCGGGCCGGCTGGTCGAGATGGATACGACGGAGAAGATCTTCTCCAACCCGAGTCAGCAGGAGACCGAGGACTACGTCAGCGGCCGGTTCGGCTGATTCCGAGAAAGTAGATCGAATGACAAGTCGCCAACAGTTCCAAGAGGAACTCCGCAGCCTCGAACATCAGGCGCTTGGGGGGATCGATCTCGTCGTCGCGACGCTCAACCGCACGCTCGAGGCCCTCGAGCACCAGGACATCGAGCTCGCGTCGATCGTCATCCACGACGACGACCGCATCGACGGGCGCTATCTCGAGGTGCAGCAGGGAATCCTCTCGCTGCTCGCCTTGCAGGCGCCGGTGGCCTCCGACCTGCGGACGGTCGCCGCGCTGCTGCACGTGATCAAGCACGTGGAGCGGATGGGCGATCAGTGCGTGAACATCGCGAAGATGCTGCCCGTCGTGGGCTACGAGCCGCCGAAGGACGAGGCGCTGCTCGGGTTCATCTTCAAGATGGGCCGGCTGGCGCGCTCGGAGGTCGAACAGTGCAAGCAGGCGTTCCTGCTGCGCGACGTCGGCGTCGCGGAGGACCTGGTGCGCCAGGACGCCGAGATCAACCGGCTCAACCGCTGCGTCTTCTCGCGCGCGGTGGAGATCGGGACCGACGCCGATCGCCGCGAGTGGGCGATGTCGATGATGCTCGTCGCTCGCGCTCTGGAGCGGATCGGCGACAACGCCGTCGACATCGGCGAGCAGGTCGCATTCGTGGTCACGGGCGAGTTCCGGGAGTTCTCGGACGCCTCGCACGTCTGACCGTTTGACGGGCTCGCAGCGAGGATCCGGTGATCCGCTTGTAAAGAGGTGGTTACCTTGGGGTTTGGTGACTCGATCAGAACCCCTCCGGTAGCTACTCTCCGCAGCGAGATGACGATGACGGTTGATGAGCGGCGCACCGGCGCCGCTGGGCAGGCGGCAACGGTCCGCCTGGCAGTGATCGATTCCGACAGCGGTTTCCTGCAGGTGCTGGGCAAACGGCTGGAGGGAATCGGGTGGCAGCACCGCGTGCTCGCCTCGCCGGTGCCCTTGGATGCGATGGTCGCGCTGCGGTTGAACGCGGTCGTGGTGGACCTGGCGGTGCTGGGTCCGCAGGGCTGGACGTACCTCGACAAGCTCTGCGCGCGGCTCCCCGGCCTGGGCGTGATCGTCTGCACCGGCCAGTCTTCAGTGGCCCAGCGCGTGCGCGGGCTGCGCCTCGGCGCCGATGACTGGGTCACCAAGCCCTGTCATCCCGAGGAGCTGATCGCGCGGATCGAAGCCGTCGTGCGGCGCCGCAAGCGCGCCGACGTGCGGGTCGAGTCCAGCCCGGTCGTGATCGGCGAGGTCGAGATCCGCGGCGACCAGTTCCAGGCTTTCGTCGCCGGCGTCTCGGTCGAGCTGACCCGCCGCGAGTACGAGCTCATCCAACTGCTCGCCGAGGCCGAGGGCCAGGTCCTCCAGCGCGAAGAGATCTACCTGCGCATCTGGGGCTACGCCATGGTCCACGGCGATCGCTCGGTCGACGTCTTCGTCCGCAAGCTCCGCAGCAAGCTGGAGCGCGTCTCGCCGGACTGGCGCTACATCCACACCCACTTCGGCATCGGCTATCGCTTCGCCGCCGAGCCGGTCGACGCGGTCGTCGACGAGAGCCTTCCCGTGCCGGTCCCCGCTGTGGCCGCCGCTCTGCCCGTCCCGGTCGCGGTGCCGGTACCGGCCCGCCCCGAGTCGGAGTTCGTCCCCGCGCACTAGAGTTGGTCCGGATGGGCCCGGACCGCAACAAGCACATCCGCAACGTCGCGATCATCCTCGCGCTCTCGCTCGCCGTCTGGAAGGTTCCGGGCGGCGGCACCGCGTCGGCGACGATCCGCAACGTCTTCTCGGTCCTCTTCCTCGCCGGCCTGTTCTTCCTGGGCTACCGGACCTACATGGAGCACCGGCTCACGCTCTTCGGTCTTGAGGAACGCCAGCGCGGGCTCCTCTACGGCGCCTTGGCACTGGTGACGTTCGCGCTCGTCGCCACCAGCCGCATGTGGGGCGCAGGCGCCCTCGGAGGCTTCCTCTGGCTCGCGATGCTCGGCGCGGCCGGCTGGGCGCTGTACAGCGTCTGGCGCGCGTATCAGACGTATTAGTTTCGGCACACTCTTGTAACAAAGCGGTGTAGATCCGTTGCAGCCCCCCGCGAGAGGCTGCCGGGATGCCCCCACCAGCCGCTCCCACCGTGACGGGTGGCGTCAATGCATCGCGCTCTGCGCAACCCATTGACACCACCCGTACCGCCCTGCCCCGTCCCCCGCGGCCGCCGAGTCGACGCCGGCCAGGCCCGGGTCGCCTGCCGCGCGCGGGTAGCCCGCCGGGCCCGGGTCGCCTGCCGCGCGCGGGTAGCCCGCCGGGCCCGGGTCGCCGGCCCCGCTGCGGGTCGCCGGCCCCGCGCTCGCCCCGCTCGCCGCACACCCCGCCCCCGTCGCTCGCGGCCGCCGCGTGGACGCCGGCCAGGCTTCCGTCGAGCTCGTCGTCGCCCGCGGCCGCCGCGCGGACGCCGGCCAGGCTTCCGTCGAGCTCGTCGTGCTGCTGCCGGTGGTCGTGGTGGTCCTGGCGGTCGCGTATCAGGCGCTGATCGCCGGGCAGGCCGTCTGGGAGGCGCGGGTCGCCGCACGAGCCGCCGCCCGTGCACATTCACTCGGCGCGGATGCCGCCGCCGCGGCCCGCGCGCACCTGCGGCCGACGCTCGAACGCGGCCTGCGCGTGCGCGCCGGCGAGGACGGGGACGTGCGCGTGTCGGTCCGGATCCCGGCGGTGCTGCCCGCGATCCGCCTGGGCCGCGCGTCCGCGACCGCCCACTTCCGGCCGCAGACCGGATGACCGGTTCGCGCGGACAGGCCTCGATCGAGGTCCTCGGTCTCCTACCACTCGTCGCCGTGATCGCGCTCGCCGCCTTCACGATGATCGCTTCGCACACCGCCGGCGAGCAGGCCGGCGAGGCCGCGGAGGCGGGCGCGCTGGCTGTCCTCCAGGGCGGTGCCGACCCGCGCGAGGCCGCCGAGGAGGCCCTGCCGAAGGCGACCCGCAAGCGCTCGACGATCACCGTCTCCGGTCGCCGCGTCCACGTCCGCGTGCGCCCGCGCCTCCCGATCCCGGTCTCGCCAATCGCCTCGCCGGCGAGGCGCGAGCGGACGCGGGCCCATGAGCGCCCTCGATCGAGCGCGCGGCCTGTTCATCGCCCCGCCGCCCGCGCGCCGCGTGGACGGTCGCGCCCACGGCGGATTCGTTCGGCGACTGGCAACCGCCGACGTCGAGCGTGCGGACTGCCGCACCTCTCGCAGCCCGGTCGGTGGCGGTCACCTCGGCGGCGGTGCTCGGACGGCCCGGAGAGGTCGAGCCGGTCGCAGCGGCACTGGCGCTGGCGCTCCGCCGCGAGACACGCTCGAAGGCCGCCGCGGTGGTGGTCGTCGGGGCGATGGCCGGGGAGGAGGCGGGCGGCGGCGCGGCGGCGCGGCGGCTGGCGGCACGACTTGAGGCGCATGGGCTCGAGGCGCGGGTTCGCGGGCGGCTCGCCTGGGTGCGGATCGATCCCGACGACCCACAGCTCGTCGTCGCGGTCCGGCGCGCCACGCTCGTCGCCGCGCCGGCGGTGCTGGCGATCACCGCGCCGCGCACGGCCGCGATCGACGAGGCGCTCGGCGAGCAGGACCTGCTCGTCATCGTCGCGGCGGAACCGGAGGGCCCGCTGGCGCGGCTCGCGGCGACGGGCCTGGGGGAGACGCCGGTGACGACGCTCCGGCCGCTGGGCCGCGGCCCAGCGCGATCGCTCGCGCGGGCCGGAATCCGCGCGCCGCGCCCGATGCGGCGACTGCTCGCGAGCGGAGGCTCGTGATGCGCGGCACGAATGTCACGGAGCTTCGTCGCCGCGCGCGGGCAGGCGTCGGTGCTCCTGATCGGCGGTCTTGCGGGCATCCTGATCGCGACGGTGATCGCGGGTGCGGTCGCCCGGGCGGTGGGGAAGGAGGCGGCGGCGCAGCGGGCGGCGGACCTTGCGGCGGTGGCGGCGGCGCGGGTGATGCACAGCAACTACGGCCGCCTGTTCGAACCTGCCTACATCCGCCGGCGGCCGAACCCGAACCACCTCGAGAAGGCCGCCTATCTCGCGCTCGGGCGAACGGCGGCGCTGCGGGTCGCCGCGGCGAACCACGCGCCGCGGGCGACCGTGAGCTTTCCGGACGAGGCCACGATCGCGCCGGTGCGGGTGCGGGTCGCCATCCGCGAGACGATCGAAGTCGGGAAGGAGAACGCGCGACGGACGGCCGCGCTCGCGGTCGTCGCCGAGGCCGAACTCGCTCCCGCCGCCGACATGATGCTCGCCACGGGCGGGGGCTACAGCGGCCCGCTCGCGGAACGGCAGGGCGAACGCATGCGACCCGACGTAGCGCTCGCCTTCGATCGCATGGAAGCCGCGGCGAAGGCGGACGGGATCGCGCTGGTGATCAACAGCGGCTACCGCTCGGACGCCGAACAGGCCGTCCTCTGGGCCCGCCACCCCGATCCGAAGTGGGTCGCGCGGCCTGGCACATCGCTGCACCGCAACGGCACCGAGCTCGACCTCGGCCCGCCGTCGGCCTACGCCTGGCTCGCGGCGAACGCACCGCGATTTCACTACAAGAAGAGGTACCAATGGGAAGCGTGGCATTTCGGCTTCGTCCTTAACGCCCAATCGAGTCCGAGCGCGAGCGAGCCGGGCGACGGGAAGGCGGGCATCTCGCACGGGGCGGTGCCGGGGTTCGTGCCCGCGCGCTACGCGCCGATGCTGCGCACCGCGGCACAGCGCTGGAACGTATCGGCGACGCTGCTGGCCGCGCAGCTCTACCAGGAGTCGAGCTTCAACCCGTTCGCCGTGTCCGACGCGGGCGCGCAGGGGATCGCGCAGTTCATGCCCGGGACCGCGCGCGGGATGGGGCTCAAGGACCCGTTCGACGCCGAGCAGGCGATCGACGCGCAGGCACATCTCATGCGCGATCTGCTGCGGCAGTTCGGTTCGGTGCCGCTCGCGCTGGCGGCCTACAACGCGGGCCCCGGCGCGGTCTCGGCCTGCGGTTGCGTGCCCAACTACACCCAGACGCGCGGCTACGTGGCCCGGATCCTCGGTCTGATGTCAGGCGCCGGGGTCCCGATCCCGCTCGGGGACCAATCGACGCTCGAAGTGCGCCTCGTCAAATGATGCATCACCGCATCACGGAGCCCGAGGCTACGATGCAAGACATGCGGACGACCGTAACGTTGGACCCCGATACCCGCATGCTTGTCGAGCGCGCGATGCGCGAGCGTGGGCTGACCTTCAAGGAGGTCGTCAACGAGGGGCTTCGCGCCGGCCTGGGATCGGCGGACGCGCCGAGGACGTACACGACGCCACGCGATCTGGGGCCGGCACGGGTCGACCTCACCCAGGCACTGCGCGTGGCGGCCGCGCTCGAGGACGAGGCACTCGCGCGTCGGCTCCAAGAACGGCGCTGAGCACGGATGGTCGTCGTCGACGCGAACGTGCTGCTGTATGCGGTCGATCGCTCGAGCGCCCATCACGAGCGGTCGCGGACTTGGCTGGACGCGTCGCTGGCGGGCGGCGAGGCGGTCGCCTTCGCATGGATCGCGCTGCTGGCGTTCATCCGCATCGCGACGAACCCGTCGATCCTCGCGAGCCCGATGAGCGCCGACGATGCGATGGCTCAGGTCGAGGCCTGGCTCGCCGCCCCGGCCGCTGTCATCGCCGAGCCGACGTCACGCCACGCGAGCGTCCTGCGAGGCCTGCTGCGCGAGAGCGGCAGTGCCGGGAACCTCACGAGCGACGCCCACCTAGCCGCGCTGGCGATCGAACACGGGGCGGACGTCATCTCGTTCGATCGCGACTTCGCCCGCTTCAACGGCATCCGCCACCGGCTGCCCGGGTAACGCGAGCCCTCAGCGCGCGGCGGAGGGCGCGTCGGCGGTCTCGAGCGCCCGCGCGATCACGCCCGCGAGCCGGCGACCGGCGAGCTCGAGCTGCCCCTCGTCGAGGTGGCTGAAGGAGAGCCGCATCTCGTTGTGCCCGTCGTCGGTCACGTAGAACGGCCGCCCGGGGACGTAGGCGACGCCGGCCTCGGTCGCCAGCGGCCGCAGCTCGCGGACGTCGAGCCCCTCGGGCAGCGTCACCCAGGTGAACATGCCGCCGGTCGGCTGGCTCCACGTGACGCCCTCGGGCATGTGCGCCTCCAGAGACGCCGACAAAGCCTCCCAATGCGAGGCGTAGAGCGCGCGGGCGCGAGGGATGCCGGTGTCGAAGTGCCCGGCGCGGCCGTACTCCAGCACCATCCGCTGGCCGAGGGCGCCGGCGCACTGGTCCGTGTTCTGCTTCGCATCGGCCAGCGCCGCCACGAGCTCAGCTGGGCCCACAGGCCCAGCCCATCCGGAAGCCAGGGGAGAAGATCTTCGAGAAGGTGCCGGCCTGCAGCACGATGTCGGGCGCGAGCGACCACAGCGAGGGGAGCGAGTCACCGTCGAAGGAGAGCTCGCGGTACGCGACGTCCTCGAGGATCAGGACCCCGTAGCGCCGGCACAACCCGACCAGCGCTTCCCGCCGCTCCAGGGACAAGGTCCGCCCCGACGGGTTCTGGTACTCCGGGATCACGTACACGAGCTTCGGCCGGTAGCCGCCGGCGAAGCGCTCCTCGAGCTCGCCGACGAGCATCCCGTGTTCGTCCATGCCGATCCCGGTGAGCGAGGCCTGGTAGCCGGCGAAGCCCATGATCGCCCCGAGGTAGGTCGGCGCCTCGACCACGACGCCGTCGCCCGGGTCGAGCAGCGTGCGGCAGACGAGGTCGATGCACTCGATCCCGCCGCTGGTGACGATCAGCTCCTCGCGCGCAGGACGCCGCCCCTGCAGCAGCTCCACGCGATCACAGAGGTAGTCGCGGACGGCGGGGAGGCCCTCGCTGGGCCCGTACTGCAAGGCGACTCCAGGGTCCGAGGCGATCACGCGCGCGGCGATCTCGCCCAGCACCTCGGTCTGGAAAGTGGCGATGTTCGGGAACCCGCCGGTCATCCCCAAGACACCGGGCGGCGGGCCGGCGAGGATCGTGGCCAGCTCCGCTCCGCCCCGATTTCGCGCCCGGAGCGCGAAGAGCTCATTCCAGTCCATTCCGACATTCTGCCGACCCCCGCAAAGATTCACTCCCAGGAGTGATTGAACCGGTCACGGTTTTGGAAGAAACTGCAGGGACAAGGAGCGGCTGACCACCGTTCCTCGCACCGGCCCCGGATTGTCCCTTTCTCCTCTGACGTCCTCCGGCCGACGCAGCTCTAGAGCCGCCGCGCCTGACCAGCGCGGCGGCTCAATTTTTCTCTGAGTGCGCAGAGACATCCACGCCCGAGCGTTTTCATTTCCCGATCACCTCCCCTAGCTTCCGGGATGCCGGTTCGGCAGTCAGGAGGGGACTTGACTAAAGGGGGAGTGGGTTCAGTGCATCACGCCCGATGGAAGCTCGTCACGGGCCTCGCGCTCTGTGCGGGATTGCTCGCGCCGGGGGCAGCGCAGGCGAAGACGACGCTGGTCGAGGTCCAATCGACCTCGCATGAGGTGCTCAATCGCCTCGAGGCGCTCGGCCTCGACGTGACCTATGAGGGTGAGGACCGCACCGAGCTCATGCTGCACGGTCCCGAGGACGTGCAGATCCTCGCGGACACCGGCCTGCCGACCAAGGTCCTGATGGAGGACATGGACGGCGCCAACGATGCCCGCCTGGCCACCGAGAACGCACATCAGAATCGCGTCGAGAAGGGCATCGCCCCGCTCTCCGCGCTCCCGACGGGCCGCGTCGCGTACCGCGACCTGGCGACGATCAACACCGAGCTGCAGCAGCTCGCGACGACCTACCCGGACAAGGTCAAGCTCTTCTCGCTGAACAAGACGTCGCTGCTCGGCAAGACGATCTACGGCGTCGAGGTCAGCGCCAACGTCGCGCAGAACATCGGCAAGCCGGTCTTCCAGCTCACCGGCGCCCACCACGCCCGCGAGTGGCCGACGGCCGAGTTCACGATGGAGTTCATCAACGACCTGCTGATGCACTACGGCAGCGACGCCGACGCGAAGAGCCTGCTCGACAACGGCAAGCTGATCGCCGTCCCGGTCGTCAACGTCGACGGCTACGACCTCTCGCGCAGCCTGCAGAACGAGCAGAAGCGCAAGAACTGCCGGATCACGGCCGGCGTCATCCCGACCCTGGCGGACTGCACGCTGGCGGCGAACGTCAACCGCGGCATCGACCTCAACCGCAACTACCTGCCGTTCTGGGGCGGCCCGGGCTCGAGCACGAGCGCCACGGCCTCCAACACGCGCGGCGAGGCCCCCGGCTCGGAGCCCGAGATCCAGGGCATGATCAACATGGGCAACACCAACCAGATCACGCTCGCGATCAACAACCACACGCCGGATCAGCGGCTCCTGCGCGCGCCGAGCTCGTCCAACGAGCCGGACGTGCTGGCCGACCAGGTCGCGTACCAGACCCTGCTCGAGCGCCTGTCGAAGAACCTCCCGGGCTGGCCCGCCGGCCCGTGGACCGACGTCTACTACGAGGCCTCCAGCACGGCCGAGCAGCAGGCCTACTACGCCTACGGCGCGTTCGGCTTCACCCCCGAGGCGACCCCGGGCTTCAGCGGCACGCAGACGTTCCACCCGCCGTACCAGAACGTGATCGACAACTACCTCGGCACCGGCACGCGCTACGCCGGGCAGACGATGCGCGGCCTCTACTACGACGCCTTCAAGGCGGCGACCGAGCCGGCCCTGCACTCCGTGATCACCGGCACCGCGCCGGCGGGCACGACGCTGACGCTGACCAAGGCGTACACGCTGGACAGCTCGTCCACGGTCTTCACGACCGGTCAGCCGGCCGAGGTGCGGGCGTTCCCGAACGCGATCAAGACGACGTTGACCGTGCCGGCGAACGGCAGGTTCGAGTGGCACGTGAACCCGTCGCTGCGCCCGAGCCAGTACACCGACAAGTTCATCGACGAGGCCTGGCAGCTCAGCTGCACCGCGCCTGACGGCACGATCCTCGAGACCACGACGGTCAAGATCGCCCGCGGCCAGGTCGCCAACCGCTCGCTGTGCACGCAGGGCGGCGTCGGCGGCTCGGTGCCGGCCACGCTCGCACTGACGCTCGGCACTCCCGCGACGTTCGGCGCGTTCACGCCGGGTCTCGCGAAGGAGTACGACGCGAGCATGACCGCGAACGTCATCAGCACCGCCGGTGACGGGACGCTGTCGGTCGCCGATCCGGACGCCACGGCGCCCGGTCGCCTGAAGAACGGCACGTTCACGCTCGCTCAGCCGGTCCGCGCCGCCGCCACGAGCCCGGCGGGCACCGGTTCCGCGCTCGCCGCCGTCGGCGGCTCCGCGACCCCGACCTCGCTGCTGACCTACCTCGGTCCGGTCAGCAACGACCCGGTGTCGGTGGCCTTCAAGCAGGCCATCGGCGCCAACGATGCCCTGCGGACGGGGACGTACAGCAAGACGCTGACGTTCACGCTCTCCACCACGAACCCGTAGGGAGCGCTGTCCGCGCCGATCGCCCGCCGGCTTCGTCCGGCGGGCGGTCGGTCAGGCACCCGACCTTCGGGGAGCGAGCGCAACGCGACCCCCCACTACGCTGGAAGCGGTCTTGCCCGAGTCTTTTTCGTCATCGAAGCGCCGGCTGCTGCTGCTCGGCGTTCTGGTCGCCGGCGGCGCGCTGCTGTGGTCGATCGCCATGCGCCGCGACGAGCCGCAACGCGTGGCCCTGGGCGGGAACTTCGGCGTCTGCGCGAACCTGACCGGCGACGGCGCCCGCTCGTGTTACCGGCGCGAGGTGTCACTGGAACTGAGCGTGGTCGGCGCCTCGACGCCGCAGCTCGCCTTCGCCGCGCCCTCGGACTCCGGTGAGGTCACGTTCGCCTCCGATCAGGCCGAGCAGGAACCGCTGCTGTGTGACCTGCACGCGCGCGTCGGCGTGGTCGACGCGCAGGTCCCGTCCTGGCTGGGCTGGACCGAGCCGCTGACGAAGACGGCGCCGGTCTCATGAGCCGGCGCACCTTGTTCGCCGGGCTGGGCACGCTCGTCGTGCTCGTCGCGATCGGCCTGGGCGTCCTGATGCTCACGGGCGGCAACTCCGGCGACGACCCACGCGCCAGCGAGCGCACGCCCGCCTCCGCCGAGGCCGAGGCCGCGACGGGTGATCTGAACACCTGCGCCGGGCTGGTCCGCGACGAGGGCCGCACCTGCTACTCCCGTGAGCTGGCGAAGATCGTCGACGACGCCGCCGACCCGCTCGCCGCGGTCGAGGGCATCACGGCCGCCGCCTACGCCGACCAGACGGGCTTCCTGCTGGCCAACTGCCACGGGATCATGCACACCGTCGCCCGCGAGTACGCGCTCAAGACGCACCTGACGCTCGCGAAGCTGATGGACAACCTTCCCAAGACGAACGACCCGGGCTGCTCGGCCGGCTACGCGCACGGTCTCGTGACCGCGGTCGCACCGGAGATCGAGCGCGAGGGCCCGACGGTGGCGATCAAGCTCTGCGCCGCGTCCGAGACCCGCTACCAGCGCTACAGCTGCACGCACGGCTTCGGCCACGCCTTCATGCGCCTCAACAACGACAAGATCGCGCCGTCGCTGCAGATGTGCTCGTCGCTGGGCTCGGGCGCCGCGCCCGACTGCGCCCAGGGCGTCTACCACGACTACTGGTTCGCGGTGAACGGGATCGACGCGACGCAGAAGCCCAAGGACGCGGTCACCGAGCCGCGCGCGCTGTGCGGCGCGCAGCCTGCCGAGTTCGTGCGCCCGTGCTGGTACCGCGCGTTCGTGGAGACCGCCAGCGGCACGCGCACCAACTCCGCCGCGGACGTCGAGACCCTTTGCGGCGGCCTTGAGGGCCTGCAGCGCCAGGCCTGCGTGACCGGCTCGATGGTCATCGGCCCGCCCGACCCGCGCAACCAGCTCGCGATCTGCGCGACGCTGTCCAACGACGTCGACATCGCCGCCTGCATCCGCGGGACGAAGGTCCAGAACCTGCTCCAGTACCCGGACGACATGAAGGTCGACCTGATCAAGGACTGCAAGCAGTTCAAGGGCTCGATGGCCTTGACCTGTTACCGCTGGCTGGGCAAGACGCTCGGCGTCGTCAGCGACGGCAAGCTCGCCGAGTACGGCTGTCCCGAGCTCCCCACGAAGGCGGCGCGCAAAGCGTGCCTGGCCGGCGTGAAGAGCATGGAAGGCCCGCTGGTCACGTTTTCGTGAGTTTCTGAGCTTCTAACCCCAAGGTATTCGCAAGCCGTCGCCAACGCTCTGTGAAGAGTGTTCGGTGGCATGGACCGTGGGGCGACCCTGCTGGCGCGAGATGCGCTGGCGACTCCAGACCTGCGGCGCCTGCAACTCGCGGCCGCGGCCGCCGGTATCGGTGGCTGGGCCTTCATGGTCGCGCTCGCGATCCACGCGTACGCCGTCGGCGGTGCCGCGGCGGTCGGGCTCGCGGCGCTCGTACGGATGGTCCCGGCCGGCCTCGCCGCGCCGCTGACCGGCCTCGCGGCCGACCGCTACTCGCGCCGCGACGTGCTGCTCGCCTCGCTGCTCGCCCGCGCGGTCCTGCTCGTGGCGGCCACGCTCGCCGTCGCGGCCGCCGCACCTCTGGCGCTGCTGCTGATCCTCGCGACGCTCTTCACCGTCGCCGCGACCGCGCACAAGCCGGCGCAGGCCGCGCTGCTGCCCTACCTCGCGCCGGAGCCCTCGCGCCAGGCCGCCGCCAACGCGGTCTGGACCGGGATCGACAACGGCGCCTTCGTCGTCGGCGCGATCGCCGGCGGCGCGCTCGTCGCGGCCCTCGGTGCCGCGGCCGCCTTCGCGGTGAGCGCGATCGCCTTCGCCGCGGCGGCGGCCACGCTCGCCGGCGTCCGGCGTGACCCGCGAGCGTCGAGTTTCTCGCGCTCTACGCGAGAAACCCTGCACTCGCCGCTCGAGGGGATGCGCGTCGTGGCGCGTGACCGGCGGCTGCGGCTGCTCGTCGGCGTGCTGTCGGTCAGCACGCTCGTCGAGGGCGCGGTCGACGTGCTCGTCGTCGTCACCGCACTGCGGATCGTCGGCATCGGCGACGCCGGCGTCGGTTGGCTGAACGCCGGCTGGGGGATCGGCGGCATGATCGGCGGCGCCGTGGCGCTCTCGCTGCTCGCGGACCGGCGGCTGCGGTTCGCGCTACCCGCCGGCGGGCTCCTGATCGGCCTCCCGCTGCTCGCCCTCGCCGCGCTGCCGTACGCGAGCGTGGCGCTGATCGGGCTGACCGTGCTGGGCGTCGGCTACGCGCTGGTCGAGACCTCCGGGATCACGCTGCTGCAGCGACTCGCCCACGACAGCGTCCGCGCCCGGACGGTTGCGGTCGTCGAGAGCTCCTACTGGCTGACGACAGGAGCGGGAGCGATGCTCGCGCCGCTGCTGATCGTGCTGGCCGGCCCGCGCGGCGCGCTCGTGATCGTCGGTGCCGCGCTGCCGTTGCTCGTGCTCGCCCGGGGCGCCGCGCTCACGCGACTGGCGCCGGGCGCCACTGTCGCGTATCGGGAAGTGGCGTCAGCATCGGCTCGACCTGCGCGCGCAGGCGTTCGAAGTCCGGTGGCAGCGACAGCCGTTCGCCCAGCGACTCCAGCGGCTCGTCGGACGTGAAGCCCGGGCCGATCGAGGCCAGCTCGTAGAGCACGCCGCCCGGCTCGCGGAAGTAGACCGACCGGAAGTAGAAGCGGTCGATCACCGGCGTGATCTGCGCACCGCCGGCGGCGACGTGCTCGCGCCAGGCGGCGTGCTCGTCGAGCGACGTCCCGAACGCGATGTGGTGGACGGTGCCCGCGCCGCCCGCACCGCGGCCCGCGCCGCGCTCGATGTACAAGGTCCCGCCGCGCCGCTCGCCGCGCGCCTCGAAGGCGTGCGGTCCGACCTCCGTCGAAGCCGAGCAGCTCGGTCAGCATCGCCTCGGACTTGCGCGGGTCGGCGACGGCCGCGTAGACGGCGTGGAAGCCCTGCAGCGCGTGCTCCTCGGGGACCTCGGTCGAGCGCGCGGTCAGCGGCGTGTCGGGCACGTCGACGACGACCAGCTCGTGCGAGAGGCCCTCAGGGTCGTCGAAGCGCAGCGCGCCGTCGTCAGCGCGCTCGGTCGCGACGCCCTCGTCGCCGAGGCGATCGGCCCAGAAGTCCTGCGCGTCCGCGGAGGCGACGCGGTGCGCGATCCGGTGGACCATGCCCGCGCCCGCGCGGCCGGCGCGGGCGTTCGGGTACTCGAAGAACGTGAGGTCGGCGCCCGCCGAGCCGAGCTCGTCGGCGTAGAAGAGGTGGTAGACGGTCGGGTCGTCCTGGTTGACGGTCTTCTTGACCATCCGCAGGCCCGAGCACGCGGGCGTAGAAGTCGACGTTGCGCGGGGCGTCGCCGGTGATCGCGGTGATGTGGTGGATTCCTTCGAGCTTCATGTCGCCCCCAGCACACGTTGAACGGCCTGCACCGCAAGTTGTACCCCGTCGGCGTCGACGTCCAGGTGGGTCACCGCCCGGACGCGCCGCTCTCCCACGACGCCCATGCGCACGCTCGTGGCGCTCCAGTCCGGCGCACAGCGCCATCCGGATCGTCGACCTCGAAGATGACGATGTTGGTCTCGACCTCGCCGGGATCGAGCGTCACGCCGTCGATCGCCGCCAGGCCGTCGGCGAGCGCGCGGGCGTTGGCGTGGTCGTCGGCGAGCCGCTCGACGTTGTGGTCGAGCGCGTAGAGCGCGCCCGCGGCCACGATCCCCGCCTGGCGCAGCGAGCCACCGAGCATCTGCTTGTAGCGCCACGCCTCCTCGATCAGCTCGGCGGACCCGGCCAGGCAGGCGCCCAGCGGCGCGCCCAGGCCCTTCGTGAAGTCCAGCCACGCGGTGTCGAACCCGGCGGTGAAGTCGGAGGCGGGCACGCCCGAGGCGACGACGGCGTTCATCAGCCGCGCGCCGTCCATGTGCAGCCGCAGGCCCGTACTCCTGCGCGACCGCGACCACGCCGCGCAGCTGCTCCAGCGGCCACACGCGCCCGCCGGCCATGTTCGTCGACTGCTCGACGCGAGACGAGCCGCGAGCGCGGCGAGTAGCGGTCCGGGTAGCGCAGCGCGCCGCGCACGTCGTCGCCGGTGAACATGCCCTTCGGCGTGTCGAGCGGCTGCATCATCGCGCCCGCGAACGCCGCCGGGCCGCCGGCCTCGGCGATGATCGGATGCGACATGCGGTGCAGGATCGCCTCGTCGCCGCCGGGCCGGATGTGCAGCCGGAACGCGATCTCGTTGCACATCGTGCCGCTCGGGAGGAAGACCGCGGCCTCCATCCCGAGCAGCTCCGCGGTGCGCTCGGCAGAGCTCGGTCACCGTCGGGTCCTCGAGCTTCTGCTCGTCGCCGACCTCGGCCTCGAACATCGCCTTGCCGCATGGCGGGCGTCGGGCGGGTCTGCGTGTCGGAGTAGAGGTTGACGAGCGTCATGGCTCCGACCTTAGACCCGCCGGCCGCTTACTTCAGGCGGTGCTTCGCGTACTTCTTGAACTGGGCGAACGCCGGCCGCGGCGTCCCGTCCGGGTTCACGAGGCCGGAGTCGAACGTGCCGTTCGGCTCGCCCCACCAGCGGTAGACGTAGATCCGCGTGACCTTCGACTTGTAGCCGGACTTCTTGGAGTCGAAGCGGTCGGCGAGCTGGAACATGTACTTCGTCGCCGAGGCGGCGCGCGAAGGCGAGTTCTTGAAGCCCGAGGCCTCGAACTTGGTGATGCCGCCGGTCTCGGTCAGCCAGACCTGGCCGGGCACGACCTTCAGCACGTTCGTCAGGCCCTTGGACTGCTTGCGGTTGACGTCCTTGTAGTTGTGCAGGCCCCAGATCCGCGCCTTGTTCTTGGAGTAGCGGATGAAGTCCTTGAGCCAGCTCGCGACGTTGCTCTGGTCGAGTACGTCGGCGCCGAGGATCGTGCAGCCCTTGCAGTTGGCGCGCAGCGCGGCGTAGTAGTCCGCGGCGCGCTTCGGGCTCTTGGACGTCGGCTGCGAGACGTGGTTGGCCTCGTTCCAGGGCGCGTAGGTCTTCGCCCACGGGAACAGCGCCTTGAACTTCTTGAACGCGCTCGTGTACGCGGCCTTCGAGGGCGCCTTGCAGGCGCTCGACTTCGAGTACTTGCCGTTGCTGTAGCAACCGCGGCGGGCCGTGAACATCACGAGCACTTCCTGCTTGTGCGCGTGCGCGGCGTTCATGAAGTTCGTCGCCTCGGGGATCGCCACCGCTCTTGTAGAAGTCCCACGGCACGATGTAGCGGACCCGCTTGAGCTTGAGCCCCTGCCAGAGCGGTTGATCAAAGGTCCGCGCGTCCTGCTCTGAGAGTCCGACCCGGTAGTTCGCGGAGGCCGGAGCACACAGGACGAGGGCCGCGAGTGCGGCCAGAAGAATCGTCTTCGTCATTCGGTGCATGCGGTTCGGAACCGATGAGTCGCGCCCGAGTTGCGGACCGGTCCGGCTTCTAAGCTCCGTTGTCAGCACGCCATGGCCGTTGACGCACCACCCGCCGAGCAGCGCCGCGAGAGGCTCCGCGAACAGCGCCTCGCCCTGCCCGATCAGCCTGGGGTCTACCTCTTCCGCGACGCCCGCGGGCGCGTGGTCTACGTGGGCAAGGCGAAGTCGATCCGCAAGCGCGTCGCGAGCCACTTCTCGAACCCGGCGATGTACGGCACCACGGCGCTGACGGAGGAGATCGACCACATCGACTACCTCGTCGTCGTGACCGAGTCCGAGGCGCTGCTGACCGAGCAGAACTTCATCAAGCAGTACAAGCCGAAGTTCAACATCCGGCTGCGCGACGACAAGTCGTATCCGTACATCGCGATCAGCCTCGACGAGGACTTTCCGCGCGTCTATTTCACGCGTGAGAAGCACAAGCGCGAACGCGCCTACTTCGGTCCGTACAGCTCCGCCAAGCGCGTGCGCGGGACGCTGGACCTGCTCGGCAAGATCTTCCTCTTCCGCTCCTGCGAGGGCACAGAGCCGGGCCGCCACTCCGGCTCGCCGTGCCTGGACTACTACATCAAGCGCTGCGGGGCGCCCTGCGTGGGCAAGGTGTCCAAGGAGGAGTACCGCGCGGGGATCGACGGCGTGACCGCGTTCCTCTCCGGCCGCTTCAAGCAGATCGAGCGCGACCTCGAGAAGCGCATGCACTTCGCCTCGGGCGAGCGCGACTACGAGCAGGCGACGATCGAGCGCAACCGGCTGCAGGCGGTCAAATCGCTGCTCGAGCGCCAGCGTGTGTCCGACGATGGGGCGGGGACCTACGACGCCGTGGCCGTCGCGGTCGAGGGCACCGAGGCCAACGCCCAGGTCTTCCAGGTCCGCGACGGCGTGCTCTCAGCGATCGCCAGTCGTTCTACCTCGAGAACCAGGCCGAGCAGGACACGGCGATCGTGGCCGAGGAGTTCATGCTCCAGTACTACTCGAGCACGCTCTCGATCCCGGCCCTGATCGTCGTCCAGAGCTCGCTGACGGATGGTTCCGAGCTCGGCGTGCTCGGCGAGATCCTCGGCGAGCGGCGCCAGGGCCCGGTCGAGATCCGCGCCTCCGAGCGCGGCGGCAAGCGGCGGATCCTCGATCTCGCGGAGCGCAACGCCCGGCTCGCGCTCGACCAGGAGAAGCTCAAGAGCGAGCGCCGCCGCCAGCAGCGCGTGGACTCGCTCTCGGGCCTGCAGTCGGCGCTGCGCCTGGACGCGCTGCCGGTGCGGATCGAGTGCTTCGACATCTCGCACGTCGGCGGCACGCACACCGTCGCGTCGATGGTCGTCTTCGAGGGCGGCGCGCCGAAGAAGAGCGATTACCGGCGCTTCACCATTCGCGAGGTCGACTCCGGCGATGATTACGGCGCGATGGCGGAGGTCCTCTCGCGCCGCTATGCGCAATTCGAGAAGCAATCCGGGCGCTCGCCCTACGACTCCGACCGCGACGGGTCGTTCGCGGCGCTGCCGAACCTCGTCGTGATCGACGGTGGCAAGGGCCAGCTCGCCGCGGGCCTCGACCCGTTGCAGGGCTTCCGCGACCGCGGCGTGGCCGTCGTCTCGCTGGCCAAGCGGATCGAGGAGGTCTTCACGCCCGGGAACTCGACGCCGATCGTGCTCCCGCACGACACGCCCGAGCTGCAATTGCTGCAACGCGTCCGGGACGAGGCGCATCGTTTCGCCATCACCCACCACCGGATCCGCCGCGACAAGGCGATGACGGAGTCGATCATGGACGAGCTGCCGGGCGTCGGACCGGCGCGCAAACGCGCGCTGCTGAAGCATTTCGGGTCACCCGAGGCGGTCCTCAGCGCCACCCGCGAGGAGCTCCAGAACGTCCCCGGTGTCCCGCAGAAGGTCGCTCGCGACCTCTACCTCCACCTCAACCGGACGGGTCGCTGATGTCTAACGCGGTGCGCGACGGCGATGAGACCGATCACGGGTCGAGCTCCAACCTCGAGGACCTCGTGGTCATCTCGGGGCTCAGCGGCGCCGGCAAGTCGTCGGCCATGAACGTCTTCGAGGACGCGGGCTACTTCTGCGTCGACAACCTCCCCGCGGAGATGATCCGCTCGCTCAGCGAGCTGTTCATGCACGAGGGCTCGAAGGTCGAGCTGCGCGGCCGTGGTCTGCGACTCGCGCGGCGGCGAGTACCTGGCCGCGCTGGCCGGCGTGATCGACCAGCTGGCGGCGACGGGCCTCGTCCACCGCGTGGTCTTCCTCACCGCCGACGAGCAGGCGCTGGTCGACCGCTACAAGGAGACGCGCCGCCGGCACCCGCTGTCGCCGCACGGCAGCGTGATCGACGGCATCCGCGCCGAGCAGGAGCTGCTCGCGCCGGTCCGCCAGCGCGCCGACATCGTCATCGACACCTCGGGCCTGAGCGCCGCGGCGCTGCGCCGCAAGGTCGCCGACGAGCTGCTCGCGCCCACCTCGCCCGGCCGGCTGGCCGTGACCTTCACGTCCTTCGGGCACAAGCACGGCCCGCCGCGCGACGCCGACCTCGCCTTCGACGTGCGCTTCCTGCCCAACCCGCACTACGACTCCGACCTGCGCCCGCTGACCGGCTTCGACCAGCGGATCGTCGACTACGTCGGCCGTGACGGGCGGCTGGAGGTCTTCTACTCGCACCTGATCCCGCTGCTCGAGTTCCTGCTCCCGCAGTACGTCGACCGAGGGCAAGGCGCACCTGATGGTCGCGATCGGGTGCACCGGCGGCCGCCACCGGTCGGTGGCGATCGCCGAGCACCTGGCGAGCCTGTTCCGCGACCGCGACGAGTACTTCGTCGAGGTCGCGCACCGCGACGTCGATCGCCTGCCGATCAAGCGCTGAGCCGCCGTCGACGCAGCTCGACGGTCACGGACTGCGGGCAAGTGAGGGGGAGGGAGTGCTTGCTCCGGCCCGCACCTGGCTGCTGCGATCCCGCGACGGGCCCGGCTCTCGGTCCCAGGGGCGTGAGTGAGGGATACCGTCGGGCTACGGGCTACGGAGAACGTGGTGATCGGTCGCGCTGGTCGATCGGTCGCCAGCTCAGCGGGGTGCGTCACAAATCGGTCCTGAGGCAGGCTGCCGCAAATGCTTCGCGCCGGTGATACGGACACCGCGATTCGAGGGCCGATCGTCGCTCGCTGCCACGCGAAAGCAAGCTTTGTCAACCGCTGGTTGACGAACTTGACGCTCGCGTGGTGTCATCGCCCTCCCATCGCTGACCTTCGAAGAGCGCCTCGGGGTCCAGGCCCATCGACACGAAGTTCCCTTCGATCTCGAGGCTCACGAAGCCGTGCAGGCGTGACCAGATGACGGCGGCTCGCTCGCGGTCGGGCTCGACCTTCAGCAGCAGCTCCATCGAGCGCTGCGCTGCGGCCACCAGCTCTGGCTGGTGCGCGTCGTAGCCCGGGAGCGGGGCGGCGAACAGCAGGCGGTAGCGATGCGGCTGGGCGAGCGCCCACGCACGGTAGGCGTGCACGAGCGAGTCCGCGGCGGCCAGCGCCGCCGCGAGGTCGTTGTAGGCATCGAGCACGAGCTCGGTCAGCAGGGCGTCGCGGTTGCGGAAGTAGCGGTAGAGCGCGGGGCCGGAGACGCCGAGCTCGCGCGCGATCGCGTTGAGCGCGACGGCCGGCGGACCGCCCGCCTCCAGTTGGGTCAGCGCCACGCGCTTTACGGCTGCCCGTACCGACTCTGCGCGCTCGCTTGTTAGAGTCTCTAACATCAGTTAGAGCATATAACATCGAGAGGACGGACGAGATGCGAGCCACCGAGATCGAACTGCCGGGGATCGGCGAGCCGGAGACCCTGCGCCTGCGCACCCGCGAGCTGCCGGAGCCGGCCGCCGGGCAGGCGCTGGTGCGCGTCGAGGCCTCGGGCGTGTCCTTCGCCGAGCAGCAGATGCGCCGCGGCAAGTACTACGACCAGCCGGACTTCCCGTTCGTGCCCGGGTACGACCTCGTCGGGATCGACGAGAGCACCGGCCGGCGCGTGGCCGCGCTGACCAAGGTCGGCGGTTGGGCCGACTACGTCGTGCTCGATCGCGAGGATCTCGTCCCGGTGCCCGACGGCCTGAGCGCCGAGGCGGTCGAGACGGTGGTCGTCAACGGGCTTACGGCGTGGCGGATGCTGCACCGCGCGGCGAAGGTCCGGCCGGGGCAGACGATCGTCGTCCTCGGGGCGGCCGGCGGCGTCGGGACGGTGCTCGTCCAGCTCGCCCGCCACGAGGGCATCCACGTGATCGGGACCGCCGGGCCCAAGCAGCAGCAGCGCCTGCGCGAGCTTGGCGCGACGCCGGTCGACTACCGCAGCGAGGACGTCCCGGCGCGTGTGCGCGAGCTCGCACCCGACGGTGTGGCGGCGGTCTTCGATCACGTCGGCGGACCCGGCATCGACGCACTCGTGGCGGATGCTCGCGCGTGGCGGCACGCTCGTCTCCTACGGCACGGCGTCGACCAAGGACGTCCCCGGCAACCCGCAGGTGCCGGTGTTGAAGCTGCTCGCGAAGCTCTACGCCTGGAACCTGCTGCCGAACGGGCGCAAAGCACTGTTTTTCAACCTGTGGGCGGGCCGCCGCCTGCGCAAGGACCGCTTCCGCGTCCAGTTGCGCGACGATCTGGGTCACGTAATGGACCTGCTCGCGCAGGGGGCGATCACGCCGCAGATCGCGGCCCGCTTCCCGCTCGCACAGGCCGCGGAGGCGCTGCGCTTCGCCGAAGCCGGTGGCAATACGGGGAAGGTCTTGATCGTCCCCTAGAGGTGTTCGGTAGCCTCACCCCCGCTTTCGTCACTGGGAAAGGGATCGAGGACCATGGCTGTACGCGTCGGCATCAACGGCTTCGGCCGCATCGGCCGCAACGTCTTCCGCGCGGCGCACGAGTCGGGCGCGGACGTCGAGATCGTCGCCGTCAACGACCTCACGAGCGCCGCCACGCTGGGGCATCTGCTCAAGTACGACTCCGTCTTCGGCCCGTTCCCGGGCGAGGTATCCGTGTCCGGCGACTCGCTCGTCGTCAACGGCACCGAGGTCAAGGTCCTCAGCGAGCGCGACCCGGCCGCGCTGCCGTGGGGCGACCTCGGCGTGGACGTCGTGATCGAGTCGACCGGCTTCTTCACCAAGCGCGCCGACGCCGCCAAGCACATCGAGGCGGGGGCCAAGAAGGTCATCATCTCCGCGCCGGCCACCGAGCCGGACGCGACGGTCGTCCTCGGCGTCAACTTCGACGAGGTCTACGACCCCGAGAACCACCACGTGATCTCGAACGCGTCGTGCACCACGAACTGCCTCGCGCCGGTCGCCAAGGTCCTCAATGACCTGGTCGGCATCGAGAAGGGCCTGATGACGACGATCCACGCCTACACGGCCGATCAGAACCTTCAGGACGCGCCGCACAAGGATCTCCGCCGTGCCCGCGCGGCCGCCATCAACCTCGTGCCCGCCTCCACCGGCGCGGCGAAGGCGATCGGCCTCGTGATCCCGGACCTCCTCGGCAAGATGCACGGCTTCGCGGTGCGCGCCCCCGTCCCGACGGGCTCGGTCGTGGACCTCACGATCGTCGCCGGGCGCGACACGAGCGTCGAAGAGATCAACGACGCGATGAAGGCACAGGCCGACACGGGCGCGTTCGCCGGCATCCTGCGCTGGACCGACGAGCCGCTGGTCTCCTCGGACATCGTGAAGTCCCCGCACAGCTCGATCTTCGATTCGCAGCTGACGGCCGTGCTCCAGGGCAACCTGGTCAAGGTCGTGGCCTGGTACGACAACGAGTGGGGCTACTCGAACCGCGTCGTGGACCTCGCCCAGAAGGTGCTCGTGCGTGCGCACGCTTGACGATCTCGACGTTGAGGGCAAGCGCGTCCTCGTCCGGGTGGACTTCAACGTCCCGCTGGACGATGCGCGCAACATCACCGACGACGCTCGCATCCGCGGGGCGCTGCCGACGCTGAAGGAGCTTCGCGAGAAGGGTGCGAGCGGCCTGGTGCTGCTCGCGCATCTCGGCCGCCCCAAGGGGCGCGACGAGAAGTTCTCGCTCAAGCCCGCGGCGGACCGGCTCGGTGAGCTGCTCGACGTCGAGGTGACGCTGGCGCCCGATCTCGACGACGTGCCCGAGGGCGACGTCGTGATGGTCGAGAACGTGCGCTTCTTCGAGGGCGAGACGAAGAACGACGCGGCGCTGGCCGAGCGCTACGCCGCGTTGGCCGACGTCTACGTCAACGACGCGTTCGGCGCGGCGCATCGCGCGCACGCCTCCACGGAGGGCGTCGCGCACCTGCTGCCGTCGGCCGCCGGGCGGCTGCTGGAGCGCGAGGTGACGACGCTCAACGGCATCCTCGAGGACCCGAAGCGCCCGCTGGTGGCGGTCGTCGGCGGCGCGAAGGTGACGGACAAGATCGGCGTGCTCGAGGCGTTCCTCAAGACGGCCGACACGGTCCTGATCGGCGGCGCGATGTGCTTCCCGTTCTTCAAGGCCCAGGGCCACGACGTCGGCTCCTCGCTGTGCGAGGAGGCCGGCGTGGAGCCCGCCGCGAAGGTGATGGACGACCCGAAGCTCGAGCTGCCGACCGACCTCGTCCTCGGGCGCGCGTTCAGCGCGGACACCGAGGTCGAGGACGTCGACGGCGTCGACGTCGCGGACGGCTGGATGGGCCTCGATGTGGGCCCGAAGACCTCGGAGCGCTACGCCGCGACGATCGCGGCCGCTGGCACCGTGTTCTGGAACGGGCCGATGGGCGCGTTCGAGCTCGAGCCGTTCGCGGCCGGGACCAAGGCCGTCGCCGAGGCGATGGCCGCAACCGACGCGACGACGGTCGTCGGCGGCGGCGACTCAGCAGCGGCGCTGGCCCAGTTCGGGCTGGCCGACCGCGTCACCCACCTCTCGACGGGCGGCGGCGCCTCGCTCGAGCTGATCGAGGGCAAGGAACTGCCCGGAGTTAAGGCCCTGTCATGAGCTCTCGCAAGCCCTTCATCGCCGGCAACTGGAAGCTGAACAACACGATCGCGGAGTCCGAGGAGCTGATCCAGGCGCTGCTGCCGAAGGTCGGCGCCGTCGAGGACGTCGACATCGTGGTTGCGCCGTCCTTCCTCTCACTGCAGGCCGTCGTCGACTCCGCGCGCGGCTCCGCCGTGCAGGTCTACGGGCAGAACATGCACGCCAAGGACTCGGGTGCCTTCACCGGCGAGGTCTCCGCGCCGATGCTGGCCGAGATCGACGTCCAGGGCGTGATCCTCGGCCATTCCGAGCGGCGCGAGTACTTCGGCGAGACCGACCGCGCGCTGCAGCTGAAGGTGCCGCGCGCGCTGGAGGCCGGGTTGATCCCGATCCTCTGCGTCGGCGAGACCGAGGACGAGCGCGAGCGCGGCGACACCGAGCGCAAGCTGCGCCATCAGGTCCAGGAAGGTCTGGAGAAGGTCCCGCTCGAGCGGCTCCACGAGGTCGTCGTGGCCTACGAGCCGATCTGGGCCATCGGTACCGGCCTGACCGCCTCCCCCGAGCAGGCGCAGGACGCGATCGCGTTCGTGCGCGCGCTGGTCCAGGGCTTCGACAAGGAGGCCGGGACGCGGGTGAGGATCCTCTACGGCGGCTCGATGAAGGCCGACAACGCGCCCGAGCTGCTCGCGCAGCCCGACATCGACGGCGGCCTGATCGGCGGCGCGTCGCTGGACCCTGAGTCCTTCGCGGCGATCGTGGAGGCCGCGCGCGCGTGAGGAGCCTGGCCAGCGGATATCGGTGGATCAAGCGCGGGTTTCAGGCACCACCGAGCGGGGTCCGGCCGTGAGCGTCCCGTCGGTCGTCCTGATCGTGCTCGACGGCTGGGGCCTCGCCCCGGACGGGCCGGGCAACGCGGTGTCGCTGGCCGAGACGCCGGTGTTCGACGCGCTGTGGGATGAGCATCCGCATACGCAGCTGATCGCGATGGGCCCGAGCGTCGGGCTCCCCGAGGGCCAGATGGGCAACTCCGAGGTCGGGCATCTCAACCTCGGCGCCGGCTCGATCGTCCCGCAGGACCTCGCGCGCATCGACGCCGCGGTCGAGGACGGGACGCTGGCCGAGAACGAGGTGCTGCAGGCGGCGCTCCGCGACGCTCCGCGCGTGCACTACATCGGGCTCGTGTCCGACGGCGGCGTGCATTCGTCCGATCGCCACGTGAAGGCCCTGATCGAGCTCGCCGCGGAGTGGGGGATCGAGGACCTCGTCGTCCACGCCTTCACGGACGGGCGTGACACGTCGCCGCACGGTGGCGTGAAGTACCTCGCCGAGGTCCAGGGCTGGATGGAGGAGGTCGGCGCGGGCCGGATCGGCTCGGTCATCGGGCGCTACTTCGCGATGGATCGCGACAAGCGCTGGGACCGCGTGCAGAAGGCCTACGACCTGCTCGTCCACGGCAAGGGCGAGCACCATGCCGACACGGGCGCCGCGGCCGCGCAGGCCGCGTACGACCGCGACGAGACCGACGAGTTCATCGCCGCCACGACGGTCGGCGATGAGGCGAGGATCCGGCCCGGCGACGCCGTGCTGGCCTTCAACTTCCGTCCCGACCGGATGCGCGAGATCACGCTCGCGCTGTGCGATCCGTCGTTCGACGAGGTCGACCGCGGCGGCGTCGACGTGGTCACGCAGTACGCGACGCTGGCCGAGTACGACGAGGACTGGGACTACCCCGTCGTCTTCGGGCCCGAGCGCCCGGCGATCACGATCGCGCAGGTCATCGCAGGCCTCGGCCGCGGTCAGCTGCATGTCGCCGAGACGGAGAAGTACCCGCACGTGACGTACTTCTTCAACGGCGGCGAGGAGCACCCCTACGACGGTGAGGTGCGCGAGGTCGTGCCCTCCCCGCGCGACGTCCCGACGTACGACTTCAAGCCGGAGATGAGCGCGCGTGAGGCGACCGACGCCTTCGTCGAGCACTTCGCCGCCGAGCAGCCGGCCTTCGCGATCATCAACTTCGCCAATCCGGACATGGTCGGCCACACCGGCGTCATCCCGGCCGCCGTCAAGGCCGTCGAGACCGTCGACGAGTGCCTCGGCCGCGTCGTCGAGGCCGTGCACGCGGCGGGCGGCGCCTGCCTGGTGACCGCCGACCACGGCAACTGCGATCACATGCTCAACGAGGACGGCTCGGCCAACACCGCGCACTCGCTGAATCCGGTCCCGTTCATCGTCACGGCGGGCGCGGACAAACTGGACGGCGAGGGCATCCTCGCCGACGTCGCACCCACCGCGCTGGCGCTGCTCGGGATCGAGCAGCCCGCGGAGATGACGGGCCGTTCCCTGCTGGGGTGAGTTGCATGACGATTGTCTACGCAACTACCCCCCGCTAGAATACGGCGTATGGCGACGCAGGAGACCAGCGTAGATCTGTCGATCGCGGAACTCGGCGCTTGGCGCGGGCTATTGCGCGTCCACACGGCGCTGGTGAAGGCACTCGACGCCGAGCTCGCAGCGGCCCACAATCTGCCGCTGAGCTCCTACGAGGTCCTGATCACGCTCGAGTCCGCGCCGGGCCGCAAGCGCCGGATGGCCGAGCTGGCCGACTCCGTCCTGCTCTCGCGCTCGGGCATGACGCGGCTGGTCGACCGGCTGGTCGACCACGGGCTGATCGAGCGCGACCACTGCACCGACGACGGGCGCGGCTGCTTCGCCGTGCTGACCGAGAAGGGTGCCGACGTGCTCGCCACCGCTCGCCCGACGCACCTCGACGGCGTACGCGAGCGGTTCCTGCGGCACTTCTCCGAGGACGAGCTGACACTGCTCGCCGGCCTCTGGGAGCGCGTGCTCCCGGGCGCCTCCGCCACGCCCGAGTAGCGCCGTGCGCAACCTCGCCGACGAGGACCTCACCCAAGCCGTCCTGGCCTCGTTCGCCGGCGCGTCGTCGGAGCGCTTCAAGACGATCGCCGACAGCCTCGTCCGCCATCTGCACGCCTTCGCGACGGAGGTCGGGCTGACCGAGGACGAGTGGTTCGCGGGGATCGACTTCCTCACCCGTACCGGGCACATCACGGACGACAAGCGCCAGGAGTTCGTGCTGCTCTCGGACGTGCTCGGGCTCTCGATGCTGGTCGTCGGCCTCAACGACCGGCGGGCCCCCGGGGCGACGGAATCGACCGTCTTCGGCCCGTTCTTCGTCGAGGGCGCGCCGCGCTTCGCCAACGGCGACGACATCGCCATCGGCGCGCCGGGCGAGCCGTGCTTCATGGAGGGGCGCGTGCTGACGGTGGACGGCACGCCGATCGCGGGCGCCCGCCTCGACGTCTGGCAGGCCGACGAGGATGGCTTCTACGACGTCCAGTACGCGGACCTCGACGGGGCGCGCGGCCGCGGCTACTTCGAGACCGGTGCGGATGGCCGCTTCTGGTTCTGGTCGGTCAAGCCGGAGGCGTACCCGATCCCGGCGGACGGGCCGGTCGGCGAGTTGCTCGCCGCCGGCGGGCGCGGGCCGATGCGCCCCGCGCACGTGCACTTCAAGGTCCGCGCCGAGGGGTTCCACACGCTGACGACCCACGTCTTCGTCGAGGGCGACGCGTATCTGGACTCCGACGCCGTGTTCGGCGTGCGCAGCGGCCTGATCGGCGCCTTCGACCGCCATCAGCCGGGCGAGGCGCCCGACGGTCGCGTGCTCGACGTGCCGTTCTGGACGATGCGGTTCGACCTCGTCCTCTCGTAAGCTCACCGGCTAGGTCATGGGTGGGCGCGAGCGGATCCTCGAGACGGCGTACGAGCTGTTCAGCCGGCACGGCACGCGTGCCGTCGGCGTCGATCGCATCATCGCCGAGGCGGGCACGGCGAAGATGACGCTCTACCGCAACTTCGCCTCCAAGGACGCGCTGATCGTCGCCTTCCTGGCGGCGCGCGAGGAGCGCTGGACGCGCGGCTGGCTGCAGGCCGAGGTCGAGCGCCGGGCGGACACGCCCACGGCGAAGCTGCTGGCGATCTTCGACGTCTTCGGCGAGTGGTTCGAGCTGCCCGACTTCGAGGGCTGCTCGTTCATCAACGTGATGCTCGAACTGACCGACCGTGAGGATCCCGGCCGCGTGGCGAGCGTCCAGCATCTGAGCGTGATCCGCGAGTTCCTGGCCGGGCTGGCGGCGGAGGCGGGCGTCACCGACCCCGAGGCCTTCGCGCATCAGTGGCACATCCTGATGAAGGGCTCGATCGTCGCCGCCGCCGAGGGCGACGCGCGGGCCGCTGCACGCGCGCAGGAGCTCGGTGCGCTGCTGCTCGCGGCGCGCGTCGACCCCAAGGGTTGACCGAACGGCCCTTGCGGCCGTGCTGCGGTTCCGAGAGCATCGTCGGCGATGAGGCAGCGCGAGCAGGAGCGTCGTGGCGAGGCGACGCGGGAGGACGAACGTGCGACGGTCGCGGTCGCGCCGGCACCCGGGCCCACACTCTCGCGCGAGGCGCTCTTGCAGATGCAGCGCACCGCGGGCAACGCCGCCGTCGGCCGCCTGATCGCGCGCCAACCCGCTCCCGTGCCGGCGCCCGCTCCGGTCGCCGCACCTGCTCCCGCCGCTGAGCCCGGGACGTTCGCCGCGTTCTCGGACGACGTGAAGGCCAAGATCGAGACGCTCAAGACCGCCGAGGCCGCGTACAAGACCGCGACGGGCGCCGCGAAGACGACCGCCAAGAAGGAGCGCGACAAGGCTGTAGCGGCACACCACACGTCGGTGCTGGCGCTGGCCGGCTGGACCCGCGAGAACATGCCGCCGCGCGCGATCCTGGACGGCTATCTCGACCGCACCGACGTCACCGCCGACGCGAAGGTCGCGACGCTCGGGCAGCTCGCGGCGGGCGTCGCGCGGATGGAGTTCCTGCTCGGCACGATGTACCACCAGGGCACGAGCGCCAAGTGGGAGACCGGCAACACCGGCGTCTTCCCGGACACCTACGACGCGGCGATCGGCGGCGGTGCGCAGCCCTGGTGCACGAAGTTCGCCGGCTACGCGTACACCCGGCTCGGCTTCCAGGCCAACAAGAAGGGCACCACGTCGGAGTTCATGTCCGGCTACCGGCTGCGCGAGTGGTCGGCGGAGGGGCAGGGCGTCGACAACAAGGAGATCACCGCCGCCGACCAGACCGTCGAGGACGCGGTCGGGACCGGCAGCGCGCTGATCGACAAGACGGCGTGGGCGTCGCTGCGCAAGGACCTCAAGAAGGCCAAGACCGCCGAGGAGCGGACGGCCGCGACGACGGCGTTCTTCGCCGGCGGCGCGCACCCGATGCCGCAGGCCGGCGACACCGTCGTCAAGCCGCGCGGCGACGCCGAGGGCACCAACGACTTCACGTCCGGCAAGAGCCACACGATGCTGGTCGAGAGCTTCGACGCGGCGGCGTTCAAGATCCACACGATCGAGGGCAACGTCGGCGACAAGGTCGGCGGTCGGACAATCGACCTGACCAGTGCGCTCGACGTCTCGAAGATCATCTTCCTCACGCGCATGGGCACGCAGTTCTTCGGCAAGGACCCGACCGCGGCGGGCGGCGCGGGTGCGACCGGGAAGTCGACCGACGGCGGTCCGGGCCTGCTCGGCGACGTCTTCTCCGCGGTGCTCAGCGTGCTCTACTCGGCCGAGTTGCTGACCGGCGGCATGCACGAGGTCAACGCGCGGCTGGTCGAGATCAACGCCGCCCAGGGCTGGATCCAGTCCGCCGATGCGGACGCCTCCGTCACCGATTGGACGGGTGCGACAGGGTCGGGCAACGAGTCGTAAGCTTCGCGACTGAGACAGGTCCGTCTCACTCACCGCAAGGGAGGAGAGCGCAAGTTGGCCATTCCCACCGAGCTGGTCGGGTCGCTACCACGCCCGATGAAGTTGCAGGAGGCCTATGAGGCCTACGACCAGGGGCAGATCGGCTGGTCCGATCTGCAGGCGGAGCAGGACGCCGCCGCGGAGGACTCGATCCGGCGCCTGGAGGAGGTCGGGGAGCCGATCGTCACCGACGGCGAGCAGCGCGAGTCGAGCTTCGCGACGTACCCGATCACGGACACGCTCGCGGGCACCGGGCTCGCCGACAACCTCGCCGGCGACGGCCAGTTCTTCGCGATCTTCGACGACGGCCACCACCGGCAGTTGCCGCGCCTGACGGGTGGCCCGTTCCGCTACAAGACGTTCGCCTCGGAGTTCGTGGAGAAGAACCGGGCGATCGCGTCGGGCCCGGTCAAGCAGGCGGTGATCGCCCCGTCGATGCTGATGCTGCTCTACCCGCTCGAGGACGAGCTCGACGGCTACTCGCGCGAACAGTTCCTCGACGACCTCTGCGACGAGGTCGAGAAGGACATCCGCCAGTGCTTCGACGCCGGCGCGGTCCGCGTCTCGATCGATTTCACCGAGGGCCGGCTCGCGAACAAGAACGACTCGCGCAACCCCTGGACCAACAAGGACATGCTCCAGGAGTTCATCGACCTCAACAACCGCGTGATCGACCGCTTCAGCGCCGAGGAGCGCGCCAACATCGGCATCCACACCTGCCCCGGCGGCGACTGCGACTCGGTGCACTCCAAGGAAGTCCCCTACGAGAAGCTGTTGAGCAAGATGTTCCAGCTCAACGCGGGCTACTTCCTGATCCAGTGCGCCTCCGAGGACGATCGCGAGGCCGTGTACAAGATGTGCGGGGAGTACTCGCGCGACGATGCCAACGGCGTCCCGCAGGTCTGCTTCATGGGCGTCATCAACCCGCTCAACCCGGAGGTCGAGACCGCCGAGCACGTCCGCGACGAGCTGCTGCTGGCGGCCAAGTACATCCCGGTCGACCGGCTCGGCGCGACCGACGACTGCGGCTTCTCGCCGTTCTCGCGCGACGTCAAGCCCAAGCACGGCTCGCCGGACTTCGCGCGTGACATCGCGATGCAGAAGATCGCCGCACGGCTCGCGGGCGCAGAGCTCGCGCGTCAGGAGCTGGGGGTCACCGCCGGCGTCTGAGCTGGTCAGCCCCGGGCGCGCTCAGAGCGCGCCCGGGTCGCTCAGCTTGTTCGAGGGCGCGAGTTTCCACGTGCACGTCCGGTAGGCGCGCGTCCAGCTCAGCTTGCGGCCGTCGCGCAACGTGGCCCGGAGCTCGACGGTGTAGCGGCCCGGCGGGCGGCCGCGCAGGTCGACGCGGGCGACCCAGCGGTCGTCGGAGCGCCGCTTCATGATCGCGACGCGCTTGCCGGCCACGAGCACTGTGGCGTTGCGGACGACGCGCCCGCGGCGGGCGCGCAGCCGGATCTCGAAGAGCCGCTCGGACTTGCAGGTGGACTCGACCGTGGCCGGCGGCGGCGCAGGAGCGGGTGCCGCGGGGGTGACGGGCGTCGGCGTCGGTGTGGGCGCTGTTTCGGTGGGCTGAACGGTCAGCGGCGCCTCGGCGACGAGGTCGCCCGGCGTCGCGTCGGGCAGATCGGCGCTGACGCGCGCGACGTTGGTCGCGGTGGCGCTCGCCAGCATCCGCAGCTCGAAGCGGCGCTCCCCGCCGGGGTCGAGGGTGCCGGCGTCGCAGACGATGCCCGCAGCCGTTCTGCTGCAGCCTTCGGGCAGCGGGTCGAGCGGGGTCAGGCCCGCGGGCACCTCATCGGTCACCCGCACGCCGGTCGCGGGACGATCGCCCTGGTTGCGCAGCGTCAACGCGTAGGTCACCTCGGTGCCGGCGGCGACCGTGGTCGCTCCCTCGAGCTGCTTGTCGAGCACGAGGTCCGCCTGGCCGATCACGACGGAGTCATCGGCGGCGTTGTCGGCGAAGTTGGGCTCGGCCGCCGTGGGGACGGCGGCGGCGCGGTTGGCGAGCGTCATTCCGGCGGTGCCGGGGGCGACCCGCGTCCGCACGGTGATGATGCGCTCGCCGCCGACCTCCATCTGCGGGATCACGCACTGCGGGATCGGCCGCTCCGTGATGCCCGGGAACGGTTGCAGGCTGCATTCGCCCGTTCCGCCGGAGATCGTGACCTCCGGGTCCAGCAGCTCGTCCGGCAGCGTGTCGGCCACCAGAGTGTCGGCCACGGCGGGACCGGCGTTGCGCACGGTCAGCGTGTAGGTCACGATCTCGCCTACCGAGGCGAGATGTGGCGCGGCGGACTTCGTGATCGAGACGTCGGTGACGGGCAGCGTCTGGAACGTCGACTCGGCGCGGTTGTCGTCGTAGTTGAGATCGCCCGCGAGGGCTCCCGCCGCGCCGAGGTTGACCTCCGTCGAGTTCGATTTGTATTGCGGGAGCGTGGTCGCGAGGTTCGCGACGACCCGCAACGTGCGTGACTCACCCGGCGCCAGCGTTCCGACCCCGCACTCGAGGTAGGTCCCCTCGACCGGGGCCACCGGATAGGTGCAGGTGTAGCCCGCGCCGGTGGCGGCGCGATCGACGACGAGCGACGGCGGGGCGAGGTCGGCGATCGTGGTCTCGCGCGCCGTGTCGGGGCCCTGGTTGGTCACCTCGATGTCGAACTCGATCCGCTCGCCGGGGACGAAGCCGAACTCGACCTGCGACGGCTTGCTCACCGTCGTCTTGGTGACCACGAGGTCGACGACGGCGAGCTGTGCCTCCGCGGTGTCCGTCGCGCTGTTGTTGGACCGGTCGCCGTCGGGGGTGGCGGTGACCGTCGCCGTGTTGGTCGGCGCCGGCGTCGCGAGCGTCGGTGTGACCACGACCGTGATCGGCGGGTAGGAGTCACCTGGCGCCAGCGCGTCGGTGCGCGAGCAGACCAGGGCGGGCGGCGTGCTGCAGGTCCAGCCGGCGGCGGTGACGGCGCCGATGGTCAGGCCGGCGTCGAGCGTGTCCGTGACGGTGACCGGGCCGGAGGTCGGCGCGTCACCCGCGTTGTTGACCTCGATCGAGTACGTGGACGGCGAGCCGATCACGAAGTCCGGCGTGTGGCGCTTGGTGATCGCGACGTCGGGCACGAGCACGCGCGTGCGGGCGGGCGGCGTCGAGATCGTGTCGCGCGTGCCGAGATCGCGGGCCGTGAAGGCCACGGTCGCGACGTTCTCGAGCACCGTGCCGGTCGCGATCCCGGAGTCGTCCACGCGCACCTTGAAGACGACGACGCGCTGGCCGCCGGGAGCGATGTCCGCCAGCCGCAGCGGGCCACCGGTGGGATCGGGCGTGGCGATGCCGTCGACGGTCAAGGTGCCGGGGAGCGGGGTGACGCCCGCGGGCAGCGCGTCGTCGAAGTCGACCTGCGTGGCGACGTCCTGGCCCGTGTTGCGGATCGTCGTCGTGTAGGTCAGCTCGTCGCCGAGGTTCGCGCTGGCGCGGTCGACGATCTTGGTCGCCTCGATCCGCGGTGCGAACAGCTCGGTCGCGATCGTCACCGCGCCGGGCTGGTAGGCGTCGCCGTTGGTCGTGAGCCTGACCTGGGTGCTCGTCTGGCCGTTGCCGAGGACCCCCGTCGTGGCCAGCACGTCGGCGTCGAACCCGAGCTGGTTGGGATAGGCGGGCATCCGGGTGCGGGCGTCGGTGCCCTCGGACGAGATCGTCGAGTTGAAGACGTTGTTGGCCGGGTTGAGCGCGTTCGTGAGCACGGCGGGTGGTGCCCCCGCCGGGCCCTGCAGGGTCGCGCCGTCGCCGGTCGTGCCACGGTCGCCCTCGTAGGCGACGATGCCGACCTTGGAGCGCACGGGGCCGCTCGAGGGCGTGCGGAAGCCGGAGAGCGGGATCGTCACGCCCGGGCTGGCGGAGCCGACCTGCTGCAGGCCGTCGAAGACCGAGAGGTTGCGCGGTGGTGCCGCGGGGTCTCCGTAGGCCACGATCAGCGTCCAGCCCGCGAGCTGGCCGTCGCCGCGCCCGGTCCCGGCTTGGACGTTGGCGACGGTGTACTCGCCCGTTCCCGCGGCGCGCACGATCGGCGTCACGTCCGCGAAGCCCTGGTAGGTCTCGCCGGCGGTGTCGGTGGGCGCGGGCGCCGTCACCGTGCGGTAGGTCGTGTCGCCAGGGGCTTGCAGGAGCACGTTGCCGCGCGCGGCAGGATCGATCGCGGGCGCGCCGCCGGTGCCTGCGGCGATTCGCGCGCCCCAGTACAGGCCGGCGAAGAGCACCCGGCCGTTGGCCGGGAGCGTGAGCGTCGCCGAGCTCGACGAGAACGTGGCCGGGTCGGCGTCCACGTCGACGTACGTCATGACGCGCGCGTTGTTGTTGGCGCCCGAGATCGGCGAGGACGTCCCGTCGCGGGCGGCCGGACACGCGGGCTCCGTGGTCACGCAGCTGAGCAGCGTGTTGGCCACGAGCGCGATGTCGCCCTGGGCGTTCTGGGTGAAGCGGGGCGAGAACGGGCGCTCGGCGCGCGCCACCCCGGGGATCGTCAAGAGCAGCAACCCCAGTCCCGCCAAGACCCGCCCCACTCGGATCACGATGTTGACGGTACGGAAACTGCGGCGGTTACGTCCAGTAGGTTGGCGCGCGCGCAACGGTTCGAGGAGACCTCAGTGAATGCGCAGGCGCACCACCTGACCGCTCCCGGGCGAGCCGGAGTTGGTCGACACGTAGACGCCGTCACGACCGACCGTGATGCCGCCGGGGAACGGCAGCGCGCCGGCCGGCAGCGCGATCCGCTGCTTCTCACCGCGGGGCGAGACGGCGAACAGCGCGCCCTCGTTGCCCGGGCCGAGCAGGCTGTCGTGGTCGATCTCGAGCGCGTACAGCGTCCCGTCGCGCCCGAAGGCCAGGTCCATCAGGTTCGTGAAGCCGGTGGCGAACGTGCTGACGGCGCCGGTGGCCGGGTTCACGCGGTAGATGTTCGCGCCGCCCGTCGGGAACGGGAAGCCCGTGAGCTGGCTGACGTAGTACTGGCCGTCGGGGCCCCGGACCACCGAGGTTGGCACCGCCTGCATCGCGATCGCGGGCCCCTGCGGGTTGAACGGGTTGGGCACGCTGCGGTTCGGGAACAGCGCCAGGTTCTTGACGCGGCCGTACGCGTCGACCGTGTCGAGCGCATTGCCACCCGCGTCGGCGACGACGAGCCGGTTGATCCGCAGGACCTTGCCGAACAGGCTGGCGACCGGGTTCTGGTCCGCGAGCGTCTCGCGCGAGATCGTCACTCCCGCCGCGTCCTTGGGCTCGGTCGGCCCGCCGTTGGTGATCAGGACGCGATCGTTGTCGGTCACGAAGACGCCGTGGGGGCCGATCGCGTTGTCGTTGTTCGGCGTGTTGGCCATCGAGGCGAGGCCCGTGACGATCCGGTACTGCCGTCCGCGACGGTCGACCTTGGTCACCGCGCCGGTGGCACCCATGCAGGCCGGTCCCTCGCCGGCCACGAAGCACGGGCCGGTGCCGCCGCGGCCGGCCTCGGCCACGAAGAGGTCGCCGTTGGCGTCGAACGCCAGGTGGCGGGGGCTGTCAAGGCCTTTGGCGACCACGGAGACGCGAACACCGCCGTAGTCGCGGTCTCCGCCCGCATGGGCGGGCGGCGCGACCCCCCAGCGTGACGGGCAAGACGCGGAGCGCGCGCATGCGGCTCCTCCTTCAATCGGTTCCGACGGGCGCAGCGGCACCGTTTCAACCGTCGCCGCGCAGGTCAACCGGGAGGCGGGTAAGCGATCGAACGTGTACGCAGGATGCTGCGCATACGCAAGGGTGCGGCTAACCTCGCCGCCTTCGTGTTCTCCATCCGCACAAGAGATCCGGGCTCCTACGCCCGCACCGGCACGCTCAAGCTCGCCCACGGCGAGGTCCGCACGCCCGCGTTCGTCCCGCTCGCGACCAAGGCCGTCGTCAAGACGCTCGAGGTCCGCGAGGTCGCCGCCCTCGGCTACGACATGGTGCTGGGGAACACGTTCCATCTGTTCCTGTCGCCCGGCCACGAGCTGATCGAGCAGCTCGGCGGCCTGCATCGCTTCCAGCGCTGGGACAAGCCGATCATCACCGACTCCGGCGGCTTCCAGGTCTTTTCGATGGGTCACGGCACCGTCGCCGACGAGATCAAGGGCCGCGCCGCGCAGTTCAGCGGCGAGCGCGCGGGCGCGATCCTCGGGATCGAGGAGGAGGGCGTGCGCTTCCGCTCCTACCTCGACGGCTCGGAGAAGTTCATGGGGCCCGAGACCTCGATGGAGGTCCAGGGCGCGCTGGGCTCGGACATCGCGCTCGTGTTCGACGAGTGCACGCCGTTCCACGCCGACCGCGAGTACACGGCGCGCTCGACCGAGCGCACGCACCGATGGCTCGACCGCTGCCTCGCCTGGCACGAGCAGCACGGGCCCGAGGGCCAGATCGTCTACGGCATCGTCCAGGGCGGGACCGACGAGGACCTGCGCCGCGGCTCCGCCCAGGCCGTCGCCTCGCGCGAGGCGCTCGGCGGGATCGCGATCGGCGGCTCGCTGGGCGAGGACAAGGCGCAGATGTTCCAGGTCGTCGAGTGGACGATCGAGGAGCTGCCGGAGGCCAAGCCCCGCCATCTGCTCGGCATCGGCGAGGTCGACGACCTCGTCCGCGGCGTCGAGCTCGGCATCGACACCTTCGACTGCGCGATGCCGACCCGGATCGGCCGCCACGGCATGGCGATCGTGCCCGACCCGGAGAAGCGCTGGCGCGTCGATCTCGCCAAGGCCCGCTGGCGCGAGGTCGACGAGCCGCTGCTCGAGGGCTGCCCCTGCCCGGCCTGCGACGAGGGCTACTCCCGCGCGTACCTGCACTACCTGCTGCGCGCCAAGGAGCAGACCGCGATGCGCGTGCTCACGATCCACAACCTCGCCTACCTGCAGCGCCTGATGGCCGAGCTGCGCGACGCGATCGACACCGACCGGTTGCCGGCGGTCGCGGCCGCCGTGCGCGCCGGCGCGGCGCCCTGGGACCTGGCTACCGCGGGCGCGTGAGCGGCGCCCGGCCGCCCCTCGCGCCGCCGGCGGCCCCGGCCGCCCCTCGCCGGCCCCCGATGCGGCGCGGCGTTCAAGACGTTCGAGTCCGACGGCTGGAGCGCGCGGGCGGGGACCTACGACGCGCTGATGGCGCGGGCGACCGCGCTCGCCGTCGAGCCGCTGCTCGACGCCGCGGGCGTCGGCCCCGGCGTGCGGGTGCTGGACGTCGGCAGCGGCCTCGGGGCCCTCGCGGCCGCCGCCGCCGCTCGTGGCGCGATCGTGACCGGCGTCGACCTCGCCGACGGCATGCTCGCGGAGGCGCGCCGCCGCCATCCCGTCGATCGAGTTCCTGCACGGCGACGCCGAGGCGCTGCCGTTCGCCGACGGCACCTTCGACGTCGCGCTCGGCGCCTTCATCGTCAACCACCTGCCGCACCCCGAACGCGCCGCCGCCGAGCTCGCCCGCGTCGCCGCGCGCGTCGCGCTGGCGATGTGGGGCCCGGAGGACGAGGTCGCGATCCTCGGCCTTCCCGCTCGCGCGGCCGCGGACCTCGACGCCGCCGTCCCTGCCGGCCCGGACTCCGCTGCGCTTCACCGACGCGTCGCGAGCTTCTCGCCCTCCTCGGCGACGACGCCGTCCTGCGCGAGCTGAAGGCGGAGCTCCCCGTCGCCTCAGCTCGACGAGCTCTGGGACGGCGTCCGCGGCGGCACCGTCCGCACCGCAGCCCGCCTCGCCGCCGCCACCCCAACCCAGCTCGCCGCGGCCCGAGCCGCACTCACAACCCTCGCGGAGCCGTACCGCACCCCGACCGGCTACGCCCTCCCGATCACCATCCGCATCGCCACCACAACCTAAACCCCACCTAAGGGGCCTGGCCCCTTATCTTCTCTTTAGTCGTCGCGGAGGGGCGAAGAGCTCGAGTCGTGGCGGCTACGAGGTGCATGGCCAGACAACCGCGCACCGAGCTCGCGGGCGGCATCCACCACGTGTTCGTCCGTGGAGCCGTTCGCCAGACCATCTACCTCGACGATCGCGACCGTGACGGGTACCTCGCGACGCTGGCCAAGGTGATCCGCTGGGCGTCCTGGAGCTGCCTCGTCGTATTGCTTGATGGGCAATCACATGCATCTGCTGATCGAGACTCCGCAGCCGAACCTCGGGGACGGCATGCAACGGCTCCACGGCGCGTTTGCACAGCGGTTCAACCGCCGCCACGAGAAGGATGGTCACGTGTTCGGGACCCGCTACAAGGCGAAGCTCATCACGTCCGACGCGCACTTCTTCGTGACCGTGCGCTACATCGTCCAGAACCCTGTCGCCGCCGGCCTGTGCGCGACTCCAGACGCATGGCCGTGGAGCAGTCACGCGTCGGTGCTCGACGGTCCCGCACCGCCCTATCTCGACCGCCCGCGCCTGCTCTCGTACTTCGCCTCGCAAGGCGGCGATCCCCGGCGCCGGTACCTGGAATACGTTCAAGCCGACGTTGACGAGACGCTAAAGGACAGCTAAGGGGCCAGGCCCCTTAGGTTCGAACGCGCGCTCCCGATCTCCATCCGCATCGCTACTGGGTGTTCTGGTCGACCAGGTCCTTGAAGGACTGGACCGCGTTGTCGACGCGAGCCGCTGATCTCGCTCGTCGAGCTGGACGGTCTTGTTGTTGGCGCTGCTGATCGCCTGGTAGGCGATCGCGCCGCCGGCGATCAGGACGAGGACGAGGACGAGCGCGACCCACTTGCCGGCGCCGCTGGACTTCTGGCGCTGCGGCGCCGGCTGGCGGCGGGACGGGGCCGGGCGGGCGGAGGTGCGACGCGAGGAGGTCGGGTCCTCGGCGATCGGCTGCAGCGGGCGGCGGGGGCGCTGGGTGCCGGTCGGCGAGCATCCGCGTCGCCTCGTCGTCGGGCATGTGGTGCGTGGCGTCGAGGTCCTCGGTGTTCGAGATGCCGGCGAGGCCGTCGCGCAGCGCGTCCTCCATCTCGGCGGCGTCGACGTAGCGGCGCTCCGGATCGCGGGCGAGCGCGCGGGCGACGGCTGCGGACAGCGCCGGCGGCACGTCGCGGACCTCGTCGGCGAGGCGCGGCGGCGGGCCGGACTCCTGCTGGCGGGCGAGGTCGGTCAGCGAGGCGGCCTCGTAGGGGAGTCGGCCGGCCATCAGCTGGTAGGAGACGACGCCGAGCGCGTAGATGTCCGAGGCGGGGCCGGCGGGCTCGCCGCGCGCCTGCTCCGGCGACAGGTAGGCCGCGGTGCCGAGGACCGAGCCGACCTTCGTGATGTCCGACTGCTCCGCGGCCTTGGCGATGCCGAAGTCGGCCAGCTTGACCACGCCGTCGGTGTTGACCATCAGGTTGCCGGGCTTGACGTCGCGGTGGACGACGCCGTTGCGGTGCGCGTAGTCCAGCCCGCGGCAGGCCTGGGTGAGGATCTCGACGGCGTCGCGCGGCGGCATCGGCCCGCGGTCGCGCAGCAGCTCGGCGCAGGAGTGGCCGTCGACGTACTCCATGACGATGAACTGGCGGCCGGAGTGCACGTCGGAGCCGAAGTCGAAGACCTGGACGATGTTCGGGTGCACGAGCCGGGCGGCCGCGAGCGCCTCGCGGCGGAAGCGCGAGACGAAGCTCGAGTCCTCGGCCAGGTGCTCGGCGAGCAGCTTGACCGCGACGTTGCGCTCCAGCCGCGTGTCGAACGCGAGCTGCACGGTCGCCATGCCGCCGACGCCGAGCCGGCGATCGAGCTTGTAGCGATCCGCGAAGAGCTGCTCGGTGGCCATCAGCGAGGGTTCTCCGGGGCCGGGGCGGCGGGGGTCGGGACGACTTCCGTGGGCGCTTCGGTCGGCGCCTCGGTGGGCGCGGCCGTGGGCGCCTCCGTGGGCGCTTCGGTCGGGGCCTCCGTGGGCGTCTCGGTCGGCGCTTCGGTCGGCGCCTCGGTGGCCGTCGCGGTCGGCGTCGGCGTCGTCCGTCTCCTCGGCGTCGGCGTGGGCGTCGCCTCCTCGGACTTGCAGTCCGCGCCGATCCGGCTCTCGATGTGGTCGATCCAGTCGCGCAGGTTCTGCTTGAGGTCCGGGTCGACGTCGCGCGGCAGCCCGTCGATCTCGCGCTGGGCGAGCGCGACCTGATCGCGCGCCTCGCTGCGGTCCTTGTCGGTGCAGGCCCGGCCGGATCCGGTCCGCGGTCTGCGTGCAGCGCCTGAGCGTTGCTGGCGGGGATCAGCTCGGGGTTGGACTGTCCGCAGCCCGCAAGGGCAGCGACGACCAGAGCGAGGAGCAGCAGGCGTCTCATCAAAAACCCCAGGTTACTGTCCGTACTGCAGCCGCTCGGCCAGTGAGTCGGGGAGCCGGGCCGCGCGGATCGCCGCCTGGGCGCCCGCGATGTCGTACTCCGCCCGCTGGTAGGTGGCGATCTGGCGCTCGGTCTCGAGCAGCAGCCAGGCGGCCCGCGGGTCGCCGTCGCGGGGCTGGCCGGTCGAGCCGGGGTTGATCAGCCACTCGCCCGTGCGAGATGTCGAGCTCGGTGCCCTCGCGGCGCGTCGTGCCGGTCGCGGGCTCGCCCTCCGGCCGGTGGAACGACAGCGCGACGTGCGAGTGCCCGATGAACGAGACGCGGAAGTCGGTCGAGTCGAAGCACAGCTCGGCGGTCAGGCCGGAGAGCACGTACTCCCAGATCGGGTCGCGCGGGGAGGCGTGGAAGAGCCCGAAGCCCTCGCCCGAGCCCGCCGGGCTCAGGCTGAGCAGGAACTCGCGCGTCTCGGGCGAGATGACCTCCTGCGTCCAGCGCGCCGCGAGCGCGGCGCCGCGCGAGAAGTCGTCCAGCGAGAGCACCTCGACGACCGCGAGATCGTGGTTGCCGGCCAGGCAGATCGAGCTGTGCGCCTCGGCCAGCGCGACGCACGCGTCCGGCTCGGCGCCGTAGCCCACGAGATCGCCCAGGCACCACAGCTCGTCGGCCCCCGCCGCCTCGGCAGCGGCGATCACCGCCTCGAAGGCGTGGCGGTTTCCGTGGATGTCGGTGCAGATGGCGACCTGCATGGCGTAGCGTCTATTCGGTGCTGCGACGGCTCCGCCTGCCTGCCGCCCTCGTCGCCGCGCTGGTCGTGGCGGAGGCCGCAGTCCTGCTCCTGCGTCCGAAGGAGCGGTACCCCGTGGTGCAGGTGGAAGCGCGAGCCTACTTCAGCACGGCGGAGTTGGAGAAGGCTGACCGTTTCCGCTCAGGTCAGCTGTGGCTGTACGGCGGCACGGACGGTGCTCGAGCTGGGCGTGCTGGTCGCCGCCGTGCTGGTTCGCGCCGCGCGATTCGCGCCGCCCGGTCCTGACCGGTGCCGCGACCGCGGCGGCGATCACCCTGGCCACCACCGCCGTGGCGCTGCCGGTCCGCGCCGCCAGCGCGCGAGCGGGCCAAGGACGTCGGCCTGGTCACGCAGAGCTGGGGCGGCTGGGCCGTCGACGTGGCCAAGGGCGCGGCGATCGGCGGCGTGATGGCGGGCGCGGGCGGCGCGCTGCTGGTCGTCGGCATGCGCCGCTTCGGCCGCGACTGGTGGGCGCCGGGCGCCGCCGCCGTCGTCGGCCTTCGCGCGTCGTCTTCACCTACCTCGGCCCGGTCGTCCTCGACCCGGTCTTCAACAAGTTCACGCCGCTGCCGGCGGGAGCGACCCGCGACGACGTGCTGGAGCTCGCCAAGCGCGCCGGGGTCGACGTCAACGAGGTCTACGAGGTCGACGCCTCGCGCCGCACGACGGCCGCCAACGCCTACGTGACCGGGATCGGCCACACCAAGCGCGTCGTGCTCTACGACACGCTGCTGAAGGACTTCACGCCGGCCGAGACGCGGCTGGTGATCGCCCACGAGCTCGGGCACGTCCACTTCCACGACGTCCCGCACGGCCTGCTCTGGCTCGCGCTCGTCGCGCCGTTCGGGACGCTGGCGATCGCCCGCGCGTCGGAGCGGATGACGCGCCCCGGCACGACCGCGGTCCCCGCCGTGGCGCTCTCGCTCGCCCTCATCGCGCCGGTCCTGACGACGATCTCCAACCAGCTCTCGCGCGACGTCGAGCGCCGCGCCGACGCCTTCGCGCTCGAGCTGACGCACGAACCCGACGCGATGGTCGCCTTCGAGCGCCGGATCACGCTCCAGAACGTCGGCGACCCCGACCCGCCGCGCTGGCAGCAGATCGTCCTCGGCACGCACCCGCCCACGATGGAGCGGATCGGCCAGGCCCTCGCGCACCTACGAGTAGTCCGGCCGGTCCCTGATCTCCGGAAGGCGCTTGATGCCTTCCGTGGTGCGCCACTTGGACCAGTTGTCGTCCATGGCGTCCATCAGCTCGCTGCATCGCCTGCGGGGAGAGCGAGACCCGCGTCACGACGACGCCCGGCACCTCGTCGTCCTCGACCTCGTGGTCCACGCGCGAGAACGTCAGCGTGAACTCGTAGTCGGAGTGCGAGACGGTGGCGAAGTTCGCGTACACGCCGGCCATGACCTCGGGCGTCGTGTGCAGGTTGAAATGCCGCTCGCGGTCGTCTGAGTCCATCCCGCCTAGCATCCCACACCGTGCGCTACTTCGTGGTCGCGGTCGGCAAGGCGCGTGCGCCGTACCTCGACGACCTCCAGCACTACGAGAAGCTGCTCTCGCGCTACGCGCGCGTCGACGTGATCGAGGTCGCCGACGACGAGGCGCTGCAGCGCCGGATCCCCGAGCGCGCGTGGGTCTGCCTGCTCGACAGCCGCGGCCGCTCCTACGGCTCGGAGGCGTTCTCCGGCTGGCTGGAGGAGCGCCGCCAGGCGGGCCGCGACGTCTGCTTCGTGATCGGTGGGGCGTTCGGAACTGAATTGAGAACTGCCGACCACAAGCTCTCGTTCGGCCCGGCGACGCTCCCGCACCTGCTCGCCCGCGTAGTCCTGCTGGAGCAGCTCTACCGCGCGCACAAGATCCTCGCCGGGGAGCCGTACCATCATTGAGCGTGCATCCCATCGACGAGCTGCGGGCGGCCGTCGAGGCGGCGGCCGACGACCTGCGCAACGGCAAGCCGGCGCCGAGCGCCAGCGCGAGCCTGGAGCGTCCCAAGAAGGCCGGCTTCGGCGACTACTCGACGAACGCCGCGATGCTGCTCGCGCCCGCGCTGGGCGCGCCGCCGCGGGAGATCGCCGAGCGCCTCGGCGAGCGGCTGTCCGAGCGCCTGGGCGCGGCGGTCGAGCGCGTCGAGGTCGCCGGCCCCGGCTTCCTCAACGTCTTCCTCGCCGACGCCTGGTACGTCGACGCCGCGCACCAGATCGTCGCCGCCGGCGACGACTGGGGCCGCGCGCACCCGGAGCATCCCGAGAAGGTCATCGTCGAGTTCGTCTCGGCCAACCCGACCGGCCCGCTGACCGCCGCCAGCCGGCCGCCACGCCGCCTACGGCGACGCGCTCGCGCGGCTGCTCGAGCTTCGCCGGCAACGAGGTCGTCCGCGAGTACTACTTCAACGACGCCGGGCTCGCAGGTCGACGCGCTGGGCGAGTCGGTCCGCGCCCGCGCCCGCAACGAGCCGGTGCCCGAGGACGGCTACCAGGGCGACTACGTGACCGAGATCGCCGACCGCATCCCCGGCGCGGCCGAGAGCGACCCGGCCGAGGTCGGCGTCAAGGCCGCGGCGCTGATCATGGAGAGCATCCGCGCGACGCTGGCGGCGTACCGCGTCGAGTTCGACTCCTTCTTCCTCGAGGGCTCGCTGCACGAAGGCGACCCGTCGCCGATCGCGATCGCGTTCGAGCTGCTGCGCGAGCACGGGCACACCTACGAGTCCGAGGGCGCGCTGTGGATGCGCACGAGCGCGTTCGGCGACGACAAGGACCGCGTGCTCGAGCGCTCGAGCGGCGCGCCGACCTACTTCGCGGCCGACGTCGCCTACCACGAGAACAAGGTCGAGCGCGGCTTCGACCTGCCTGATCGACGTGCTCGGCGCCGACCACCACGGCTACATCGGCCGGATGAAGGGCGTGATGGAGGCGCTCGGGCACGAGCCCGACCGGCTCGAGATCCCGATCCTGCAGTTCGTGCACGTCGTCGAGGGCGGCGAGCGGGCGAAGATGTCCAAGCGCCGCGGCGACTTCGTGACGCTCGACGAGCTGATCGACGACGATCGGCGTCGACGCGACGCGCTGGTTCATGATCTCGCGCTCGCACGAGTCGACGATCGACCTCGACCTCGAGCTCGCCGCCAAGCAGGACGCCGAGAACCCGGTCTACTACGTGCAGTACGCGCACGCGCGGATCGCGTCGATCCTGCGCAACGCGGACGCCGACGGGCTGGTCGAGGCGGCGCTGGCGAGCGAGCCGCACGGCGGTCGACGCTCAACGCCGTCCGAGCGCGACCTGATCCGCAAGCTGCTCAGCTTCCCGAACGAGGTCCGCGAGGCGATCGAGCGGCGCGCGCCGCACCGGATCGCCGGCTACGCGCTCGAGCTCGGCCAGGCCTTCGCCGCGTTCTACCGCGACTCGCCGGTGCTCAAGGAGCCCGACGCGGCGTTGCAGGCCTTCCGGCATCGCGCTCTGCGTCGCGTCCCAACGCACCCTCGCCGCCGCGCTCGGGCTGCTCGGCGTCTCAGCCCCGGAGGCAATGTAGATGCTCGACGCGACGACCTCGCTCACGGTTCAGGCCCGGCTCCCGAACCCGTACATCCACGTCGACAACCGCGGGCTGATCCTCTGCAACGGGCCGCGCTGCGTGTGCGTTCCGGCGTCGCAGCTGCGGACGTGCTCGGAGACGTTCGAGATCATCGCCTCCGAGAAGCGCGCGACCCGCAGCCAGGGCCCGCACCTGGTCGGCGGCTACATCGACGGCGGCTACGTCGTGCTCTACGCGGGCACGCAGGACGACCTCGTCTCGGTCAGCCTGAACTCGTCGCGAGTTCGACGCGCTGCGCGAAGCGCTGCATGGCGCGATGAAGCTCCTCCTCGGCGTCGCTCGCGGTGCTGCTGGTCGTGGCGGCGCCCGCGCGGGCCGAGGAGCAGCTGCTGACGCTCTACTCGCCGCCGATCGACTCCGAGCCCTACGTGCACAAGTCGACGACGGTCGCGCTCAAGCCCGACGGCGTCGAGCGCGCCCGAAGGAGCCGGGCTACGTGCTCGGCTTCCAGGAGCAGGTCGCTGGTGGACAGCAAGGACCCGGACGCCAAGCCGCTGCCGGTGACGCAAGATGATGGTCCACCACCTCCTCTACTACACGCCGGGACGGGTCGATCGGCGGCCTCGGGGCTGCCTCGGCGGCGACTTCCTCGGCGGGCGCGGGGAGGAGCACCCGGACGGGCAGCTTCGACGCGCTCTGGCCGCCGGAGCAGCGCGCGCGTCTACGGCGTCCACAACGTCGACCGCCGCCGGCACCGCGCCCGAGTGGACGCTCACCGCGATGGTGATGAACCACTACAAGCAGACCGAAGCGCTTCTACGTGCGCACCCGCATCTGGTACACGACCGAGCGCGCACGCAGCTCTACCCGGTCGACGATCGGCGACTGCCGCCACCTCGCCAACGGCATGGCCTACGACGTCCCGGGCGGCGGCAAGCCGGGCTCGGACGTACGTCGACCGCTCGACCTGGACGGTGCCGTTCAGCGCGCGCATCCTCGGCGGCGCGCTCGCACCATCACGGCGGCGCGACCCACCAGACGCTGGTCGAGCGTGACCTGCGAGCGCACGCTGGTCGACGCCAAGGCCTACTACGGCGCGCCCGACCACCCGTACAACACGATCCGCCCGATCCTGCACGAGCCGGGGCCGATCGCCAACGGCACGTTCGAGACCGCCCAGGGGATCCCGATCAGCGCCGGGCGAGGTGCTCGAGCGCGCCGCCGTACCACTCCGACGTCGACGCTGCACGTCGCGGCGATGGGCTTCTGGGTGCTGCAGCTCGTGCGCGACGACAGCCGTCACCGCCGTGCGCGCCGATGCCGACCGACCTGCGCGAGGTCACCAAGCCCGCGCGCTACGACCAGCACGGCGCCGTTCGTCTACGACCGCGTGGTGCCGCAGCTGGCCAAGCCGACCGGCAAGTGGAAGGCCTTCACCGGCGGCGTCGTGCTCGATCGGCGACCGGTGCTTCAAGCCGGCGATGCTGACCGCGCAGCGTCGGCCAGAGGCTCACCTGGAACTTCGCCGGCGTCGAGCCGCACAGCGTGACCGTCGCCAACGGCCCGCGCGGCTTCTCCTCCAACTACCTCGGCAACACCGACCGGCTCGTACTCGTTCACGCCGACCGTCCCCGGCACCTACCGGCTGACGTGCCTGATCCACCCGACGACGATGGCGCAGACCGTCAAGGTCGCGCGGTGAGCTCGCCCGCGGCGCTCAGCCGCCAGCGTTCGAGCGTCGACTTTCGCGAGTAGAGCGCGAGAAACTCGACCCTCGCGACGGGAATCGGTGGTGCGACTCGGATGCGGCGAGCGAGGGAACTGCGCCGGCCGGCGCCCGCGCGGCCGGGTTGGGGCGAAGCCTCCGCGGACGAGGCCAGACGCTAGACCGACTTGAAGAAGTTCAAGCCGAGGTCGTCGAGCGTTTCCTGCGCCTTGATGTTGAGCTGCTTGAGCTCGCCGGTGAAGAGCAGCAGGCCCATCGTGATCAGGATCACGCCGGAGATCGCCGTGATCAGCCAGGTAGTGGTCGCGCAGCCAGCCGAACGCGGTCGGTCATGCGCGTGAAGGCGACCGCGGTCAGCAGGAACGGCACCGCGAGGCCGAGCGAGTAGAACGCCAGCAGCACGCCGCCCTTGCCGACGGTGTCCTGGGTCGCGGCGACGTTGAGGATCGCGCCGAGCGTCGGGCCGATGCACGGCGTCCAGGCGACCGCGAACGCCGCGCCGGCGACGATCGGGCCGCCTGAGCCGGCGCGGCTGATCAGCGCGTCCGGGCGCCAGTCGCGGTTCAGGCGCGGGACGAACGGCGTGAGCAGGAAGAAGACGCCGAGCGCGATGATGATCGCGCCCGCGATCTTGTCCAGCGTCGCGCGGCTGTCGGCAGCGTCGAGCCGAGCCCGGTCGCGGTCATCCCGAGCGCGACGAAGATCGTCGTGAACGAGAGGCAGAAGACGATCGCGGGCAGCAGGATCTTGAGCGTGCTGCGCTCGCCCGACTGCATCTCGGCGAGCGAGACGCCCGACACGGCCGACAGGTAGCCCGGCACGAGCGGCAGCACGCACGGCGAGATGAACGAGACGAGGCCGACCGCGAAGGCGGCGATGACCGTGGGGTCGGCGCCCGCGCTCACAGGCCCAGCTCCGCGTCCAGGCGGCGCGCGTCCTCGGCGCTCAGCGGCGGCGGCAGCTCCGGCCTCGGGCTCGTCGCTCGCGTTCCCGCGCCAGCGTTTGAGGGCGATCCCGATCCCGACGGCGGACGAGCAGCACGAGCACGATCGGGACGATCCACAGCGTCGCGTTGAAGCCGTCGCGCCCTGGGCTCGCGCGAGCACGTCCTCGCCGTACTCCTCGACGAGCGCGGCCTTGATCTGCTTCTTGTCCTTGCCGGCGGCGATCTGCTCGCGGATGAACGCGCGCTCCTGCAGGGCGACCGGCGAGCTGGAGACGCTGAGCACGGTGCCGCACTCGACGCACATCACCTCGTCCTCGATGTCCGGGAGCGAGGCGCGCGGCGGCCTGGGCGGCCGCGGGCGCCGCGAACGCCAGGGCGGCCAGAAGCGCGATCAGACGTGACCCTCATGCCTTCTCCGCCAGCAGCTTCGGCAGGTGCTCGTCGAGCCACGCCTGCGTGACCGGGAAGCGCCGCAGCGCCGCGACGCGGCCGCTGCGGTCGATCAGGAACGTCTCCGGGATAGCCGGACACGCCGAACGCGCGCCCGTACGCGCGGTCGCGGTCGCGCAGGCTCGGGAACGTCGCCTTGCGCTCCTTGAGGAAGCCGATCGCCTTGTCGCTGGCGTCCTGGGTGTCGATGCCGAGCACGATCGCCGCCCTTGCGACTCGATCTTCTCGTGCGTCTTCTGCAGCAGCGGCAGCTCCTCGCGGCACGGGTCGCACCACGAGGCCCAGACGTTCAGCACGACGACCTTGCCCTTGTAGTCCGCCAGCGAGCCGGAGCCGGCCTGCGACGAGCCACGGCAGCGCGGCCGAGCGGGGCCTCGGGGCGCTTGCCCTTGGCCACCGCGTCGTCGAGCGTCGTGTCCGTCCCCTTGGAGACCACGCCGTAGGCGAGCAGCCCGACGAGCGCCGCGGCGACGAGGGTGACCGGCCAGAAGACGCGCAAACGCACGTCGGCAAGGGTATCCGCGTCAGTTACACTCCCGACCCGCGCGGGCGTTGTCCAATGGCTAAGACGTTGGCTTCCCAAGCCAAAGATGGGGGTTCGATTCCCCTCGCCCGCTCTCTCATTTCTTGAGCCTGCGCAGATGGAGTGAGATCTCCCGCCCGCTGGCCTCGCGCGCCCGGGTGGCGGCACGGCGGTCCTCGATCCACGCCAGCTCGCGCTGCAGCTTGCGCCAGGCGGCGATCCGCTCCGGGTCGAGGTGCTCGCGGACCGCGCAGCCCGGCTCCGTGTCGTGGCCGCAGTCCGCGAAGCGGCATCTGCAGGGCGAGCTCGTCGACGTCGTTGAAGCTCTCGCCGGTGCCGTCCCACAGGCCGGCGATGCGGATCCCGGGCGTGTCGATCAGGAACGCGCCGCCGGGCAGCGTGAGCAGCTCGCGCGTGACCGTCGTGTGGCGGCCGCGGCCGTCGGAGCGCACCTCGCCGGTCGCCTGGCGCTCCTCGCCCAGCAGCGCGTTGATGAGCGTCGACTTGCCGGTGCCGGAGGCGCCGAGCAGGACCGCGGTCACGCCGGGATGCAGGAGGCGGCGGACCGCGCCGACGCCCTCGCCCGTGAGCGCGCTGACCGCGATCGAGTCGGCGACGCCCATCCGCCGCGCCAGCTGGGCGGCGGTCAGGTAGCCGTCGTCGGCGAGGTCGGCCTTGGTCAGCACGAGCGCGACGGGCACGCCGCCCGAGGCCGCGAGCGCGGCGAAGCGCTCGAGCCGGCGGGCCTTCGGCTCCGGCAGCGGCTCGGTGACGAGCGCGAGGTCGACGTTGACGGCCAGCACCTGGCCGTCGGTCGCCTCGCCCGGGTCGCGGCGCACGATCACGCCGTGGCGCGGCTTGATGGCGGCGATCGCGTCGCCGTCGTCGAGCTCGACCCAGTCGCCGGTGACCGGCGTCTCGCTCAGCCGCCCGCGGGCGGGGACGAGCCGGGGTTCTTCAGTTTCGGATGCGACCAGCCAGAGGCCGCGGTACTGCGCCAGGACGCGCGCAGAAGTAAGAGCTTGCAACGGAGGTTCTCCACGTCATTCGCAAAAGGGACACGACTGGGCGCGGGCTCCGGGCACGTCGTCCCGGGGCCCGTTCAGGCGGTCGTGGCGAAGGTGTGAAGGCGGTGCGTCACGAGGTGCAGGCTACAGCAAGCCGCTGCACCGAGTCCACCTTGTCCTGCGAGCGTCTGCGGCTTGTCGCGGCGCTCGTCGAGCTTGAGCACGGTGTAGACGCGCGGGATCCCGAGCTCGAACGGCACGGCGTGCAGCTCGCCGACGACGGCGAGGATGTCGGCCGTCTCGCCCTCCAGCGACGTGCCCATCGCGTGCATGACGTAGCGCACGCGGTCCTGCTCGGCGAGCCGGCGCTGGATCGCGGCGATGTACTCGGAGGCGCTCGCGTCCGGGCGCCCGAGCGCGATCACGGTGAGGTCGGCGGTGGCCATCTACTTGCCCTTCCGGATCGTCGAGATCTCGCCGTCGGCGGCGAACTTCAGGCGCGTGTCCGGGAAGTCCGAGCGCGTGAGCGAGCGCATCAGCTGGTAGGCGCCGCGCTTCGGGTCGGCGTGGGGGACGCCGGCGCCGTCGAGCCGGTAGGAGGCGATCCGCCCGACGAAGAAGCGGCCGTCCGGGGCCAGTGCGAGCGTGATGAGCGCGCTGAGCGAGCTGCGCCCGCCGGTGCCGAAGTTGTGCCAGCCGGCGAGGTTGCCGAGCGAGTAGGCGATCAGCCGGCCCTTGTAGAGCTCGAGCCCGCGCAGCACGTGCGGGCCGGAGCCGAGCACGACGTCGGCGCCCGCGTCGATCGCGACGCGGGCGAAGTGGCGGCTGTCGCCGCGGTACTCGCCGTAGGCCTCCTCGGCGCCCTGGGGCACGTGCACCTTGCTCTCGCCCTCGGCGCCGGCGTGCAGGAACGCGACCACGATGTCCGCCATGCCCGCCGCGCGCTCGATCTGGATGCGGACCTTGGCGTCGTCGGCCATCGGGTTGGTCCAGTTGTAGGTCGAGAAGCCCAGGAAGGCGACCTTGGTCCCGCGGCGGTTGATGACCACGATCTCGCCGGGCGCGCCGGTCGCCTGCACCTTGGCCTTCGCGAGCGCGTCGCGCGTCGAGCGCCAGCCGAGCGCGCCGTAGTCGAAGGCGTGGTTGTTGGCGTGGTTGACGATGTCCACGCCGGCCCGCCGCAGCGTCCGCGCGTTGCCGGGCGGCGCCTGGAAGGCGAAGCAGTCCTTGCTGGCGCTGCCGCACTTGGACGCGCCGCCGGGGCCGAAGGTGCCCTCGTAGTTGACCGCGGCGATGTGGGCCTTCTTGAGCACGTCGGCTCCGGCCGCGAGCAGCGCGCGGCCGCCGTTGGGCGGGTTGCCGTAGGAGGAGCCGAGCGTGAGATCGCCGCCCCAGGTCAGCACGACCGGCTGGGTCGCGCGCGCCTTGGTGGCCGCGACCGCCTCAGCGGTCGGCGATTCGCTCGCCGCGCTCGAAGCGAGCGTGGCGAGGACGAACAGCAGCACCGCCACGGCAGTACGGGTCATGCCGACGTGGCGACGCATCGCCGGGGGATTCGCGGCGGGGCGCGCCGGTTCCTGCCGGCGCGGGGGAACTGGCTACCAGGCCTGATCGGTGCCGCAGTGCGGGCAGCCGACCGAGGTCGTGACCGCGGCCTTGAACACGTAGCCGCAGCCGCAGCTGTAGAGCGCGGCGTCCTGGCTGACGTTCGCGCGCTTGTTGCGCTCCCGCATGGGGGCGACAGCGGTGCGCCGCCGGCTTCGCGGCCGGAGGCGGGTGAGGGTGATCGGACGGGCTACATGCATCGACTTGCCCTTGTTAACGACAGGTCTCGCCAGAGGTTTCAGTGATCGATGTTGGGAATCGTTAGCGCCACCCGCGGACGTGTCGCGCCATAATCGTCGCGTGGACCCGTCCCGCAAGCGCACGATCCGCTTCGTTGTGGCGCTCTCTGCCGCCGTTCTGCTGGCTGGAGCACTCGCCTATACGAGCTTCTCCGCGTCCACCGAGGCACGTCAGCCCTCGGAACTCGCCACCGCCGCGCCAACTCCGGGCAAGAAGTACCAGCTCGTCGGCAAGGTCGTCGCGGGCTATCACCAGCAGGGCGACACGACGTACTTCCGCGTCCGCGACCGCAACGGGAAGGCCTCCGTGGCCGTCACCTACAGCGGTCAGCTTCCCGACCCGTTCCGCGCCGACCGCGAGGTCGTCATCGACGTGGTCAAGAAGGGCGACGTGTACGAGGGGCAGAAGGGCTCGCTTGTGACGAAGTGTCCCTCGAAGTTCACGGCCGACCAGACGCAGACCTGACGTGCTGGTCGCGGGCCAAGCCTGCCTGATCGTCGCCCTGGCCTGCGCGGTCTACGGGATCGCGGCCTCGCTCTACGGCGCACACACGCACCGCTCTGAGTGGGTCGCCTCCGGGCGCCGCGCGGTCTACGCGATGGCCGGCGCGACCGCGATCGCGTTCGTGACGCTCGAGCTGGCGTTCGTGACCTCGGACTTCGCGTTCGCGGTCGTCGCCAGCCACTCCTCGACCACGACGCCGCTCTTCTACCGCCTGACCGCGATGTGGTCCTCGCAGGAGGGCTCGCTGCTGCTGTGGCTGTTCCTGCTGGGCACCTGGTCGAGCCTGATCCTCTACATCACGCGCCACCGGCTGCGCGTGCTCGCGCCGTACGCGCAGGCGGTGCTGCTCGGCTTCGGCGTGTTCTTCGCCTCGCTGCTGGTGTTCGCCGAGTCGCCGTTCAGCCGCGTCCCGATGCCGGTCACCGAGGGCGTGGGCCTGAACCCGCTGCTGCGCGACCCGGGGATGATGATCCACCCGCCGATGCTCTACTCGGGCTACACGCTGTTCGCGGTCCCGTTCGCGTTCGCGGTGGCGGCCCTGATCACGCGGCGGCTGGACGCGGAGTGGATCCGCTCGACGCGCCCGTTCACGATCGCGGCCTGGTGCGCGCTCGGCTTCGGGATCGTGCTCGGCGCCCGCTGGTCGTACCACGAGCTCGACTGGGGCGGCTACTGGATGTGGGATCCGGTCGAGAACGCGTCGCTGATGCCGTGGCTGACCGCGACGGCGTTCATGCACTCGGTGATGATCCAGGAGCGGCGCGGGATGCTGCGGATCTGGAACGTCTCGCTCGTGCTCGCCACCGGCGTGCTGGCGATCCTCGGCACCTTCCTCGTGCGCAGCGGCGTGCTGAACTCGATCCACGCGTTCGGCGCCTCCACGCTGGGCGTGCCGTTCCTGGTGCTGATCGCGTGCATGATCGCCGGCTCGATCTTCCTGGTCGCGTCGCGCGCCGACTCGCTGCGCTCCAAGAACCGGCTGGACTCGCTGCTCTCCCGCGAGGCGGTCTTCCTGCTCAACAACCTGCTGCTCGTCGCGCTCTGCTTCGTGATCTTCTGGGGGACGTTCTTCCCGCTGATCGCCGAGGCCGCGACCGGCCGCCAGCGCAACATCGGCCCGCCGGTCTACGAGGCGTTCGTCGTCCCGCTGGCGCTGCTGCTGGTGCTCGCCGCCGGCGTCGGCCCGCTGATCGCCTGGCGGCGTGCGAGCGCCGCGAACCTGCGCCGCAACCTCGCGCGGCCTGCCGCCTGCGGCCTGGCCGTGCTCGCCGTGATGATCGCGCTGGGGCAGACGCAGTCGGTCACGGCGCTGATCATGTTCGCGCTGGCGGGCTTCGTCTTCGGCGGCGTCGCGCAGGACCTCTGGCGCGGCGTGCGCGCGCGGCGAGCGGTCTCGCGCGAGCCGGTGCCCGCGGCGCTCGTCTCGCTCGTCCGGCGCAACCGGCGCCGCTACGGCGGCTACCTCGCGCACATCGGGATCATCACGCTGTTCGTCGGCGTCGCCGCCTCCTCGAGCTTCAAGAGCGTCGAGGACGTCTCGCTCAGCCCCGGGCAGACCGCGAAGGTCGGCGGCTACGAGTTCACCTACGTCAAGCCGATCGCCGAGCTGCACGCGGCGCCCAACGGGCGGCTGGAGCGGATCGCGTTCGGCGCGCAGCTGAGCGTGCGCAAGGAGGGCGGCAAGGCCAGGCCGCTGCGGACGTCGAAGGACTACTTCCCGTCGCAGGACACCTCGCTCGGGCCGGTCTCGCGCTTCTTCGACGGCGAGTCGACGACCGAGGTCGGCCTCGACGCGAGCCTGCGCAACGACATCTGGGCCGCCGTCGCCCCGGACACCGCCAAGCTGCGGCCGCGGATCGACGAGGGCGACAAGCTCTTCGACAAGGCCGCCGACGACCTCACGGTCGAGCAGTCCAACGAGTTCCTCGCGCTGGCGCTGCGCGGGCTGACCTCCCGCTACGCGCAGAACCCGCCGCCCGCGCGCTTCCGCCTCGAGGTCAACCCGCTGGTGTCGTGGATCTGGATCGGCGGGCTGATCGTGCTGCTCGGCGGCATCATGGCCGCCTGGCCGGCCAAGCGCGGGACGTCGCGCATGGCGCAGCGCCCGCTACGCCGCCCAGGTCGGGCGCGACGTGCGCGAGCCCGAGCCCGAGTCCGTCCCGGTCTAGGTCTCGTTCATGGAATTCGCCCTGATCGTGCTGGTGGTCGCCGGCGCCGTGCTGATCGTCACGGGCCCGCTGCGCGGTCGCGCCCGCGCGGGCGACGATGCGCTCGAGGCCGAGGTGGCCGAGCTCGAGGCCGCCAAGGAGGCCAAGTACCGCGAGATCCGCGACGCCGAGCTCGACTACAAGACGGGCAAGATGTCCGACGGCGACTGGCGGTCGCTCGACCGGACGCTGCGCGCGGAGGCCGTTGAGCTACTCAAACGGCTGGATCGTGTGAACGAGCGTGCCGAGTCGCTACCCTAATCTGCCGCATGATCCACACGATTCTCAGCGTCCTTCAGGTCCCGATCGCCGCAGGTGTGATCTTTCTCGTGCTCCTGCACTCGGGTAAGGACGCCGGAATGTCCGGCGCGTTCGGCGTCGGCGTCGCGGGCGGCTCCTCGGGCGGCTCGCTGATGGAGCGCAACCTGGATCGCTGGACGATCGTCTTCGCGGTGCTGTTCATGGTGAACACGCTCGCGATCCTGAAGACCTAGGCGATCCTCGCGAGCGGCTTCGCCGCTGCTTCGGTCGCTTGAAGAATCGCTTCGCGGATTCTTCTAGCCCACGGTCAACTTCACGTTGTACTTGCCCGTCCCCGGGGCGAGTGCGCGGCTACCGTTGTACGGGAAGGGCAGCGTGGCGATGGCCGAGATGCCGTCCGAGCCGATCATCAGCTCGACGCCGATCGCCATCCCCGCCGTGATGCCCGCGGCGCCGCCGAACGCGTCGGCCCAGCCGACCTTGAGCACGTGGTCCTCGCCGTTGTTGAGGTGGATGCCGGCCTCCGTCCGCACGAGGCCGCCGTTGCGCGTCACGTTCGCGATGACGCTGTCCTTGCTCGTGTAGCTGTCGGTCGTGTCGCAGTGGATCGCGACCGTGAGGTCGGGCGCCTTGGCGTCCAGCGCCGCGCAGATGTTCTTGTAGGACGTCGGGTCGTGGTCGCGCGCCGCGAACAGCCAGCCCAGCAGTTGCGCCGGCGTGCGCTGCATCGCCAGCGCGACGGTCGAGAAGCCCTCGAAGGCGCTGCCCGCGCCGGGGGCGAGGCTCCAGTCCTTGAGGTTCGGATCGGGGCCGTCCTTGAGCAGGTCCTGGATCGCCTTGGTCTGGACGGCCTTGCCGGAGCCGTTCATCGACGCGTCCACGGCCACGTCCCAGGACACCGACCACTCGGAGCCGGTGAGCATGTGGATCGCCGCCTCGTTCTTGACGGCCATGCCCATCTTGAAGTTGTCGTGGCCCTTGAACGAGGTGATCCGGCCCGGGCCGTCGGAGACGGGCATCGAGTACTCGGGCTGATCCATCGGCGTCCCCAGGTGGGTGGCCTTGGCGGCGTTGCCCTCGACGTTGCTGTCGTCGATCGTGCCGGGCTTCCAGTAGAAGGGCGCGAACGTCCCGGGCTGCGAAGGGTTGGTCGGGTCCGACACGGCGTCGCGCTTGTTGCCCTCGGCGGTGTGGTGCTCGGCCGTGATCTCGCCGTTCGGGTCGCCGCCGTGGCGATAGACGGCGCCGCGGTCGGAGTGCACGAGGTTCTGGACGATGCCGATGTACGCCGTGGTGCCCAGCGTCTTGTCCTTCTTCAGCCACGCCTCGCCGTCGAGCGCGACACTCGGCGCCTGCACGCGGACCTTGTCCGAGCCGTTCGGGGTCGCGGTCACGCTGCCGCTGGAGACCGGGGCGCCGCCGGAGTGCCCGAAGTCGCCGGCGCCCGTCACCGGCGTGGGGGTCGGGACGTCGTCGCGGGAGAGCAGCGCCGTGACGGCCTGGTTGCCGACCGTGCGCTGGAGCGCGAGCACCCGCGCCGGCGTCAGCGCGCCGATCAGCGACGGGCCGGCGGATGCGGGCGCCGCGACCGACGGAGCCGGCGACGGCGCGACCGACTCGTGCTCGCGTTCCACGAACGCAATCTACATACGCGGCGGCGCCGCGTGCAGAGCTACGCGCGTACTGAGCGGCTCTGCCGCGATGAGCGACTGCTCGAGCAGTTCCGCGGTACGCGCGATCTGGCGCGCGACATGCTGACGGTGCTCGATGCTGGGCTGATCCTCGTCGGCGAGCGCGTCGGCGAGCGCGCGGATCAGCCAGAGTGGTGTGCGCAGCGGCTCGTCCACCTGGCTCACCGGCGGCCAAGCCCAAGAGCGCGCGTCCTGTTCCCTTAGAACGTGCGACATATTGCTCCTGTTCATCGACCGGTCGGCCTGGAACTAAACCGCTGATATCCCGGTTTTTGCGCTCTTAGGAGGGAACGAATGCACATCGATCTGAGCGGGCGGACCGCGTTCGTCAGCGGCTCCACTCAAGGCATCGGGCGAGCGATCGCCGCCCGGCTCGCGGCGTGCGGCGCCGTGACGACGATCAACGGGCGCGGAGCAGGAGCGCGTCGGTGCCGTCTTGGAGGAGCTGCGCCGCGAGCAGCCGAACGCAGCCTTCGAGGGCGTCGCCGCCGACGTAGCCAGCCCCGAGGGCGCCGAGGCCCTGTTCGCGGCGCTCCCGGACGTCGACATCCTCATCAACAACCTCGGCATCTTCGCCCCGACGCCGCTGCTCGACGTCGACGACGACACCTGGCAGCGCTTCTGGGACGTCAATGTGATGTCGGGCATCCGGCTTACCCGCCACTACGTTCCCGGGATGGTCGAGCGCGGCTGGGGACGCGTGCAGTTCATGGCGAGCGACTCCGCGGTGGTGATTCCCGAGGAGATGGTCCACTACGGCGTCACGAAGACCGCGCTGCTCGGCGTCTCGCGCGGGTTCGCGAAGGTCGTCGCGGGCAGCGGCGTCACCGTCAACGCCGTGATCGCCGGCCCGACCCACACCGAGGGTGTGGAGGATTTCGTGCGCGAACTCGTCGGCGACGATCTCCCGTGGGAGGAGGCCGCCGTCAAGTTCGTCAAGGAGCACCGGCCGACGTCGCTGATCCAGCGGCTGATCGAACCGGTCGAGATCGCGAACCTCGTCGCCTACCTCGCCTCGGACCTGGCGTCGGCGACGACGGGCGGAGCGATGCGCGTCGACGGCGGCTTCGTCGACAACATCGTCCTATAGGGCGGCTTCGTAGAGCGAGAGGATCTCGGCCCGATCGGCGGCGGGCGGCGTGTTCGCGAGCTGCGGTCGCTTCGCCGCCGCCTCGGCGCACGCGGCGAGGTCGGCGGGGTCGACGCCGATGTCGCGCAGCCCGGCCGCGCCTGTCCGCGCGCGGATGCGCAGGGCGATCGCGGCGAGATCGTCGTCGCGGGCGACGTCGGGGCGCGCGCCGCTGCCCGCCGCCGCGCCGGTCCACGGCGCGCCGCTCGTCGCCGCGCCGAGGTCCGCTGCGGCTGCGCCGCTCGCCGCCGCGCCGCCGCGCGTCACCGCGGCCGTCAGCGCGGCGATCGCCTCCGGCGCGCGGCGGCCGAGGGCGCCGATCGTGTGCGGCAGCAGCGCCGCGTTCGCCGGGCCGTGGCCCGCGCCGGCCACGCGCACCAGCGTCTGGGCGAGCACGTGGTGCAGGCCGAGGCCGGTCGAGTCGATGACGTAGCCGGCGAGCAGGGCGCCGAGCGCGAGCGTCTCGCGGTCGGGCTCCTCGCCCGCCCAGCCCAGCGGCCAGAAGGCGCGCGGCCTCGTGGGCGGCGAGCGTCGCGACCGGGTTCGCCAGCACGGTGCACGGGCCCTCGACGGCGTGGCCGAGCGCGTTCAGCGTGCTCGCGGCGAGCTCGGAGACCGGCTGCGAGGCGGCGAGTGCCGGATCGACGATCACGACCGCCGCGCGCACGCGCGGGGTGGACTCGTCGACGCCGCGGGCGTGCCGGTGACCGCGGGTCATCTCCGCGCCCGACAGCGTCGTCGGCACCGCCATCGCGCGGGCGCCGCCGGACGCGGCGGCCAGCGCCTTCGCCACGTCGACGACGCGCCCGCCGCCGAGCGCGACGATCCGCTCGCCGCTCACCTGCAGCAGCAGGTCGCCCGCCAGCTCGTGGACCTGGCCCGCGCCGACCAGGTGGACGACACCCGCGGCCTGCGCCGACATGCGGCGCCGCCGCCGCCGCCCGCTCCGTGGTCAGCAGCGTGTAGCCCGGGACCGCCGAGCTGCTCGACGGCCTCGGCCGCGCGCGCGGCCGAAGTGGATCGTGCGCTCGCCGTCGACCCAGTTGAAGCTACGCACGCACGGGGTCCTCGTACCAGGAGTAGGCGTAGCTGGGGTCGTCGAGCTCGCGCGACAAGCGTCGTCAGCTTCAGCGGCCGGAACGTGTCGCACATCACGGCCAGCTCGTCCGTGCGCTTCATCCCCAGCGTCTTCTCGACCGTCCCCGGCTGCGGGCCGTGCGGCAGCCCGGACGGGTGCAGCGTGAAGGAGCCGATCTCGACGCCCTTGCGCGCGGCGTAGTCGCCCTCGACGTAGTACATGACCTCTTCGCTCTGCACGTTGGAGTGGTGATACGGCAGGACGACCGCCTGCGGATCCCAGTCGAGCATGCGCGGGCAGAACGAGCAGATCACGAAGTTCGGGCCCTGGAAGGTCTGGTGCGCCGGCGGCGGCTGGTGCAGGCGCCCGGCCTTGGGCTCGAAGTCGGCGATGTTGAACGTGTACGGGTAGACGTAGCCGTCCCAGCCGACGACGTCCAGCGGGTGGTAGTCGACGACGTAGTCCTGGTAGCCGCCGCGCACGCGCACCTTGACCAGGTGCTCGCCGCGATCGCGGTGGGTGACGAGCTCGCCCGGGGGATGGAAGTCGCGCTGCGAGAACGGCGCGTGCTCGAGCAGCTGGCCGTAGCGGTTGCGGTAGCGGTTCGGGGTCTCGATCTCGCCCGGCGTGTAGAACGTCAGCCAGCGCTGGGGCTCGTCGAAGCGGAAGCGGTAGGTCGTGCCGCGCGGGATCACGACGTAGTCGTGCTTGCGGTACTCGAGCGTGCCGAACATCGTCTCGACGACGCCCGAGCCCTCGTGGACGAAGATGACCTCGTCGCCCTCGCCGTCGCGGTAGAAGTAGTCCGCCTCGCGCTCGGGGACGCACATGCCGATCTCGACGTCGTCGTTGTACTGCAGGACGCGCCGGCCGAGCACGCTGTCCCCCTGAGGCTCCAGCGCGCGCGTGTGCGTGAGCCGGTGCACGTGGGTGTCGGGCACCCACTCCTCGAGCACGATCTTCTCGAAGGCGCCGACGTCCTTGACGCGGCAGGGCGAGAACAGGTGGTAGAGGATCGACTCGTTGCCGCTGAAGCCCTCGAAGCCCATGACCTCCTCGACGAGCAGCGGCGCGCTGCCGTTGGCCGACGAGTCGGGATCGCGGTACTGGACGTGGCGCTTGGCCGGGATGCGGCCCAGGCTGTGGTAGCGCATCAGTCGCTCCTCTCGGTGGGGTGGTGCACGCGGCCGATGAACAGCAGTGTGCCGCTGGAGACATGCTCGACCGCCCACAGGAACGGGCGGTCGAAGACGAGGTGGAAGGGCGGTGGCGGGTCGGGCTGGAACGAGACCGCCTGCGCCATCACGACGGTCACCGCGGCGGCGCGGGTGCCGCGCTCGTCGACGTCGACGCGGGCACGCTGCATGATCTCGCTGAGGCGCTTCGCGCCGGCGCCGGTGAAGAGGTTCTCGAGGTCGCCGCCGCGCTTCGAAGGCGGGGCCGAGCCCGAGCTCGATCAGCGCCGGGACCAGCTCGGCGCGGTACGTGGCGCTGAAGCGCGGGAGCTCGACCGTGCCCCTGCGGTGCCGGAAGCGCAGCCGGCGCCAGGCGTCGCCGTGCGGTTCGCCGTCGTCCGCCAGCACGGCGATGAAGTCGAGCTCGAGCGTGTCTCCGTAGGGCAGCCGGACCGCTCGCAGGCCGTCGCCCTCGGCGTAGCGCGAAGTCGCTGCCGGCGCGCATCATCGCGACCTCGCGGACCGCCGTCGAACGGGAGCGGGCGGGTCGACTCCGTGTCGAACGGCTCCGTCCAGGCGGCGTCGAGGTAGACGGCGTCGGTGATCGCGAGCTTGACGTGCTCGTCGAAGCGGTCGACGACCTGCGGGATCATCCCGTGGGTCTTCTCGCGCAGCCCAGGCGTTCACCGTGGCGACGTCCAGCGGCCCGGTGTCGAGCGTCAGCGCCGGTCCCGGGCCGTAGCCCGGGGCGAGCCACGCGGCGGTCGCGAGCTCCAGGATCACCGCCGGGTCGTCGAACCCCAGCTCCGGCGCGGGGTCCGGGCCGAGCAGCGCGTCGAGCGCCGCGCGCGTCGCGCCCGGTCGCGCCGTTGCGGACGACGTCGAGCGCCCGGTGGACGCCGTAGGGCGAGAGGACGACGTCGTCGCCCTCCAGCCGCTCCAGCAGCGCGAGCCCGAGCTCCATAGGACCTACAGGTTGCCGCGCAGCGCCTGCTCGCGCTCGATGGCCTCGAACAGCGCCTTGAAGTTGCCGTCGCCGAAGCCGCGCGCGCCGTGGCGCTCGATGACCTCGAGGAAGACCGTCGGGCGGTCGCCGATCGGCTTCGTGAAGATCTGCAGCAGGTAGCCCTCGTCGTCGCGGTCGACGAGGATGCCGAGCCGCTTGAGGTCGTCGATGTCCTCAGCGATCTCGCCGATGCGCTCCGGCACGTCCTCGTAGTACGTCTCGGGCGTGTTGAGGAACTCGATGCCGCGCGCCTGCAGCTCCTCGACGCACTTGACGATGTCGCGCGTGGCGACCGCGATGTGCTGCGCGCCGGCGCCGCCGTAGAACTCGAGGTACTCGTCGATCTGCGACTTGCGCTTGCCCTCGGCCGGCTCGTTGAGCGGGAACTTCACGCGCCCGTTGCCGTTGGTGACGACCTTCGACATCAGCGCGGAGTACTCGGTCGAGATGTCCTCGTCGGAGAAGTGCAGCATCTCCCGCATGCCGAAGACGTCCTCGTAGTACGTGACCCACTCGTCCATGTGGCCGAGCTCGACGTTGCCGACGATGTGGTCGATCGCCAGCAGGCCCGCGTCGCCGGCGGTCGGCGCACGTCGCGCGGCGCGTAGCCGGGGAGGAAGGCGCCCGTGTAGTTGGAGCGGTCGACGAAGGTGTGCAGCGTGTCGCCGTAGGTGGCGATGCTCGCCAGGCGCACGGTGCCGTGCTCGTCGGAGAGATCGTGCGGCTCGCGCGACGCCGCGCGCGCCGCGGGCGGTCGCCTCGTTGTAGGCGTGGTCGACGTCCGGGACGCCGAGCGCGATCACCTTCACGCCGTCGCCGTGCGCGGCGACGTGGGCGCCGATCTCGTGGCCGGGCACGAGCGCGCCGGTCAGGACGATCCGGATCCGGCCCTGCTCGAGGACGTGCGAGGCGCGGTCGCGCACGCCGGTCTCCAGGCCGGCGTAGGCCACCTCCGTGAACCCGAGCGAGCGGACCCAATAGGAAGCGGCCTGCAGCGCGTTGCCGACATAAAACTCGACGTGGTCGATGCCGTGCAGCGGCATGAAGTCATCGGTCTTGGACGGGGCGACGATCGGCTGCGTGCTCATAGACTTCATGATCCGCCGATCTGGCATCGCAGACAATGCCGATCCGTTGCGTCCCGTGGCATACTCGCCCGTGTTATGGACGACATCGACCGGCAGATCGTTGCGCTCCTCCGACAGGACGCGCGGCGCTCGTTTCAGAGCATCGGCTTGCGCGTCTCGCTGTCGGCGCCGGCGATCAAGCGGCGCGTCGACCGGCTCGAGGCCGACGGTGTCATCCGCGGCTACACGGCCCGCGTCGACCCCGGCCGCTTCGGCTGGAACACGCACGCGCTGGTCGCGCTGTACTGCGAGGGACGGATGGCCGCGTCCGAGGTCCGCGAGGCGGTCGAGCGCCATCCGGAGGTCGAAGCGGCCTACACCGTGGCCGGCGAGGCGAGCGCCGTTGTCCACGTGCGCGCGCGAGACACGGCGCATCTGGAGGAGACGCTCGAGCGCATCCGCGACCATGCCGGGGTCACGCGAACGCAGACGCAGATCGTCCTCTGCACGCTTTTCGAGCGCCCCTTCGAGGAATAGTTAGCACGAAGCTACAACAAACGGGCGCAAATCAGTGCCCAAACGTCGAGAGGCGTCCTCATGTTGGAGGTAGCCTCCATGGCATGACTCCGCTTGAGCGACGCGTGAACATGACTGCAGTCTTCATTCCCTTCGCCGTCACCGCCATCGCGGTGTACGTCTTCTGGGGGAATTGGCTCGGCTGGTCCGACGTTGCCGTCTTCGCCCTGATGTATCTGATCAGCGGACTCGGCATCACCGTCGGGTTCCACCGGATGCTGACCCATCGTGCGTTCCAGACGCACAAGGCCACGCGTTATGCCTTCGCCTACGCCGGCATGCTCGCGGTACAGGGGCCCGTCATCGACTGGGTTGCCGATCACCGCAAGCACCACGCCCACACGGACGTCGAAGGCGATCCGCACTCCCCGCACGTCGGTCACGGCGACGGCATCTCGGGCGCATTGCGCGGCCTCTGGCACGCGCACGTCGGTTGGCTTTGGGAGACGCACGGTCAGGCCCGGGCGCACAAGTACGCGAAGGATCTCGTCGAGGATCGCGGCATGCGCATCCTCAACCGCAAGTTCCCGTGGATCGTGCTCGCGAGCCTCCTGATCCCGGCCGCGATCGGCGGCCTGATCACCATGAGCTGGAAGGGCGCGGTCACCGGCCTCATCTGGGGCGGCTTCGTCCGCATCTTCCTGCAGCACCACGTGACCTGGTCGGTCAACTCGATCTGCCACTTCTTCGGCGAGCGCCGCTTCGACATCGAGGACCAGTCGACCAACGTCTTCTGGCTCGCGATCCCGTCCTTCGGCGAGAGCTGGCACCACAACCACCACGCCTTCCCGCGCTCCGCGGCCCACGGCCTCAAGTGGTGGGAGATCGACCCGTCCGCGATGGTCATCGGCCTGATGAAGAAGACCGGCCTCGCGTGGGACGTCGTCAAGATCGCGCCGGAGCGCCAGGCGCAGAAGCTCGTCGGCGCGACCAAGAAGCCCCCGGCCGCCGCACCGGTCGAGGAGGAGAAGGTCGCCGAGCCCGTCGCCTAGCTTTCGGGCAGCAGTTCCCCGAGCGCTCGGATCGAGCGCTCGGTGATCGGGCTGGCGACGACGATCACCTCGTCGGCGCCGGCCTCGACGCAGTTCCTCGATGTGCGCCGCGAAACGTCCCTGCTCCACGGCGGGGACGTCCGGCTTTCGCTCCACCGGCATCCCGTCGAGCTGGACCAGCATGCACGCGCTGCGGGTCACCGTCTCCGGGATGCCGATCTCGCTCGATCAGCTCGGTGAGGCCCTCGGGCGTGTTGCCGTAGTCGTCCCACCAGGTGTTCCACGCGTCGACGTGGGGGAGCGTGATCGAGAGCGTCCGCGGCCCGTTGGAGCCGATCATCAGCGGCGTCCTGCGCGCCGGCTTCGGCAGCAGCACCACGTCGTCGGCCTTGTGGAACGTGCCGTCGAGCGTCACCCGCTCGCCGGCCAGCAGCCCGCGGATGATCGCGAACGCCTCCTCGAACCGGCTCACGCGCTTGTCGTACGGGATGCCGAACGCGTCGAACTCGCGCCGGTTCCAGCCTGACCCGAGGCCGAGCACGAAGCGCCCCCGGCTGATCTCGTCGATCGTCGACGCCATCTTCGCCAGCACCGCCGGCGGGTGGAACCCGGCGCACGCCACCAGCGGCCCGATCCGCACGCGCTCGGTCGCGGCGGCGACCGCGCTCATCAGCGTCCACGACCTCCCACGGCGCCCGCTCCGGCCCGTCGTAGAGCAGGTGGTCGCCGATCCACACCGACTCGAACCCGACCTCCTCCGCGGCCTTCGCCATCGCCAGATACTCAGGCCAGCGAACCTCACGCTCGACCTCGGGGAGCTGAATTCCGATGCGCACGGCGCGAAGCTTAGGTTTTCTTGGGCGACTCGGAGCGGATGACGAGGGCGACGGAGGCGACGATGATGCCCGCGCCGACGAGGGTGATCGGGGTGATGCCTTCGTCGAGGAAGAGCCAGCCGAGGGCGATCGCCACGACCGGGTTCACGTACGCGTAGGTCGAGACCTTCGAGATCGGGGCGTTCTGGAGCAGCCAGGCGTAGCTGCTGAAGGCGAGCAGCGAGCCGAAGGTGATCAGGTACAGGAGACCGGCGATCGAGCGGGTGGACCACTCGGCGGGGTGGATGTCGTTGCCTTCGCCGGCGATCAGGGCCACGGCGACGATCACGAGGCCGCCCAGCAGGCTCTGCCAGGCGGTCGAGGTGAACGGGTCGCGCGGCAGCGAGATGCGCGGGGAGGCGAACGAGCCGGTCGCCCACATCAGCGCGGCGCCGACGCAGGCCAGCAGGCCGGCGATCGTCGCCTCGCCCTCGGGATGGAGGATCAGCGCGAGGCCGCCGAAGCCGACGAGCACGGCGACGATGCTGCGGGCCTGGACGCGCTCGCCGCTGAGGCGGCGAAGCAGGATGACCCAGAGCGGGATCGAGGCCACGAGCAGCGCGGCGAGGCCGGACGGGACCGTCTTCTCGGCGACGCTGATGACGGCGTTGGCGCCGGGCAGCATCAGGCCGACGAAGAGGGCGGACAGCAGCTCAGCCGCGGGAGGGCCGCAGCACGGCGAGCCCACGGCGCCAGACGAGGATCGGCAGCATGATCAGGCCGACGGCGATGAAGCGGACGCCCGCGCCCATCAGCGGCGGGATCGTCTCGACCATCAGCGCGATGCCGAGGTACGTCGAACCCCAGACGATGTAGACGATCCACAGCGCCGTCCAGATCTTCCAGGGAGGTGCCCCCTCCGCCCGGTCGTTGTTGAGGATCGACCGGGCGGGGGTGGCGTCAATCACCGTCACGAGGCTTTGAGGCTCCGCGCGCGGTAGGCGAGCAGGTCGACGACGTCCGCCGTGCGGCGGAAGGGGTCGGCGACGCGCGCGCCGGTGTCGACGGACAGCGCCGCCACGACCTCGTCGCCGGACTCGGCGATCAGCAGGTCCCCGCCGGGGAGGGGCGAGGAGTCGAGCTCGGCCAGGCGGCGCAGGGCGGGCCCGTCAGAGCCACGCGCGGCTCGGATCACGACGGTTGGAGCGAGATGGGAAAGAGCGCGACATGGTGTTCTCCTCTAACGGACTTCATTGCTAGGACGTGAGATTGATGGTGATGCCTCCCGCACATCAGTTCAAATGACCTTTTGCAGGCAGTGGTATAAGTGTTTCTGATGCTTGACGTCCGCCGCATGCGAGTGCTTCGAGAGGTCGCCGTCCGCGGTTCGTTCTCGGCTGCCGCCGAGTCGCTCTCGTTCACGCAGTCCGCCATCTCGCAGCAGATCGCCGCGCTCGAGCGCGAGGCCGGCTGCACGCTCGTCCAGCGCAACGCGCGTGGGATCCGGCTCACCGAGGCCGGCGAGGCGCTCGTCCGCCACGCCGACGCGATCCTCGCGCGCCTGGCTGAGGCTGAGGCTGAGCTTGAGGCTATCGCCGGCCTGCGTGGCGGCCGGCTGCGGCTCGCCGCCTTCGAATCCGCCGCCGCGACGCTGATGCCGCTCGCGATCGCCGCCTTCCGCGCCGAGCATCCCGGCGTCGAGCTCTCGATGATCATGTCCGAGCCGGAGGACTCCGCGCCGCTGCTGCAAGACCGGCGAGCTGGACCTCGCGCTCGGCTTCGACTCGCGCGTCCGCGGCCGAGGTCGACGGGATCGCCCGCCACCAGCTGATCTCGGACCCGATGTTGATCGCGATGCCGCTCGATCACCCGCTCGCGCACAAGCGCAACCTGCGGCTGGCCGACCTGGCCGAGGATCCCGTGGATCGCCGGCACGACCGACTGCGAATGCAACCGGCTGATCAACCGCGCCTGCGCGGCCGCCGGGTTCGAACCGCGGATCGCCTTCGAGACCGACGACTACACCGCGATGCAGGGCTTCGTGGCCGCGGGCGTCGGCGTCTCGCTGATCGCCGAGCTCGGTCTGACGAGCATTCGCGACGACATCGTCGTGCGCTCACTCGGCCGCGAGACGCCGATCCGCGAGGTCTACGCCGCGACTGCGCTGGACGCGCATCGCACGCCGGCGACGCACGCGATGCTCGAGATCCTGGCGGGCGTCGCGTCCCGCTACGAGTCGCGACGCCCGCAGCTCAAGCTCGTCGCCGGCTGACCTCAGACGGTCACGCCTGCGCCAGGCCATTGGCGTAGGCGTAGACGACCGCCTGCGCGCGATCGCGGGCGCCGATCTTGGAGAAGATGTGGTTGACGTGGCTCTTCACCGTGGCCGCCGAGACCACCAGGCGCTCCGCGATCTCCGTGTTGGTCAGGCCCTCGGCGATCAGGCCGAGGACCTCGACCTCGCGCGGCGTGAGGTCGTCGGGCGCTTCGCTCGGCGCCGCGGGTGCGCTGACCGCGGCGAGGACGTGGTGCTGGATCGCCGGGTCCAGCGCCGCCTCGCCGCGGGCGACGGCCTCGATCGCGGCGCGGATCTGCTCCGCGCCCGCGTCCTTGGTCAGGTAGCCGCGGGCGCCGGCCCGGAGCGCGCCGAGGACGGAGGCGTCGTCGGCGTAGGTGGTGAGCGCGATCGCGCGCGGGCGCTCGCCGCGGGCGGCGAGCCGGCGGATCGCCTCGATGCCGTCCATCCGCGGCATCCGCAGGTCCATCAGCACGACGTCGGGGTTGTGCTCGGCGGCGAGTTCGAGCGCCTCCTCGCCGTCGGCGGCGGTGCCGACGAGCTCGATCCCCTCGAGCAGGCCGAGCAGCGTGCCGAGGCCCTCGCGGACGACGCGCTGATCGTCGGCGAGCAGGACGCGGATCACGCGGGAAGCCAGAGCTCGACGCGGAAGCCGTCGTCGGTCGGGCCCGCGTGCAGGCGCCCGCCGAGCAGCTCGGCGCGCTCGCGCATCCCGGTCAGCCCGTAGCCGCGGCCGTTCATCACGGGTGCTGCTTCGCCGTGGTCCTGCACGGTGAGCGTGGTGCCGTCGTCGGCGTAGGCGAGCCTCAGCTCCACCCGCTCGGACGCGCTGTGGCGGCGCACGTTGGTCAGCGCCTCCTGGGCCGTCCGGTAGAGCGCGAGCCGCGCCTCGGACGAGGCCTCGTGCGGCGTGCCGCTGACCGTGAACGTCGTGTTCGGGGAAGCCCTGGGCGAGGTCCTCGAGCTGCGGGCAGATCGTCGCCGCGCAGGGCGGAGATCGCCTCGCGCGCCTCGGTCAGCCCGCTCACCGCGAGGTGGTGCGCGCGCTCGAGGCCCGCGATCACCTCGGGGTCGGCGCCGCGGTCGCGGGCCAGCAGCCGCGAGCCCTCGAGCTGCAGCGCGAGCGCGGAGAGCGAGTGCGCGAGCACGTCGTGCAGCTCGCGCGCGACGCGTCCGCGCTCGGCCAGCGCGGCCGACTCGGCGTGCGCGGCCCGCGACTCCTGCAGCTCGACGATCAGCTTCTCGGCCTCCTCGCGGCGCCTGGCGAGCCGGCGGACCAGCCGCATGATCAGAAACCACGGGAGCACCGAGAACAGCAGGCCCGCGATGACGGCCGGGTTCTCGCCCTCGATCAGCTGGATCGCGACCAGGCCGGCGACGGTGCCGCCGCAGACGATGATCGCGGCGTCGCGGCCGAGCCGGATGCCGCCGATCGCCATCACGAAGTAGACGCCCGCGTAGCCCGCGCTGTCGGGCTGGACGGCGGCGAACACGAGCGTCGCGATCCCGACCAGCGCGAGGCCGATGAAGCGCGCGCCCGGCCACCACTCGTGGCGGCGGACGGACAGGACGAGGCCGGTCGCGAGCGCCAGGATGGCGAGGATCACGAGCGGCCCGTCGCCGTGCAGGCTGGGCTTCGGATCGGTGAAGACGGTCGAGACCAGCACGGTCGCCATCGCGATCCAGCCGAGGACGCGCAGCGCCTGCGGCGGGCCGTCGGTCGAGGGCGGTGAGAGGTCGCTGAACTTCACGCTGGCGGAAACGGTAGGGCGCGCGCGGGCCGCGTTCATGGGCGGGTGGGTTGAACCGTCTCCACCCACGGGTGGAGACGGCGGTTGGACCCTCGCGCCGATGACGCGGAGGCGGTCGCGATCGATGCTGTTGAGCATGACGATGGACTCCACTTGACGCCGTTCGGGTTCGCGGCCTGCGCAAGGCCTACGGCGAGCTGACGGCACTGGACGGCGTGGATCTGACCGTGGCCCGCGGCGAGGTGCTCGCGCTGCTCGGTCCCAACGGCGCCGGCAAGACGACGATGGTCGAGATCCTCGAAGGCCACCGGCCGCGCCGACGCGGGCTCGGTCTCGGTGCTCGGCTACGACCCGGGCAAGCGCGAGCGCGCCTTCCGTTCGAAGATCGGCATCGTGCTCCAGGAGGCCGGGCTGGACCCGGCGATCACGGTCCGCGAGGCGCTCGAGCTCTACGGCGCCGCCTACCCGAACCCGAAGCCGGCGATGGAGCTGCTCGAGCTGGTCGGGCTCGCCGAGCGCCCCGACGAGCGCGCCTCGAACCTCTCCGGCGGCCAGCGTCGCCGGCTCGATCTCGCCCTCGGCCTGGTCGGCGACCCCGACCTGATCTTCCTCGACGAGCCGACGACCGGCTTCGACCCGGCCGCGCGGCGCCAGTCCTGGGAGACGATCTCCAACCTGCGCTCGCTCGGCAAGTCGATCCTGCTGACGACGCACTACATGGAAGAGGCGCAGCGGCTGGCCGACCGCGTCGTCGTGCTCGCCAAGGGTCGCATCGTCGCCGAGGGCACGCCGGATGAGCTCGGCAGCGACGACGACACCACGCTCGTCGGCTTCCGCCTCCCCGCCTTCCACGACTCCCTGCCGCTGCCCGCCGACGCGATCGTCTAGCGCGGCGCGGTGAGCTTCCGCACCGCGACGCCGACGCGCGACCTCGCGCCGCTGCTCGAGTGGGCCGCGCATCGCGGCATGGAGCTCGAACACCTGACCGTCACGCGTCCCACGCTCGAGGACGTCTATCTCGAACTGACCGAGGAGGCCGCCGCATGAGCGCTCTCACCGCTGAACTCCCGCTGCTGGGCCGCTGGATCGCCGGCCGCATCCGGATGAACCTGCGCAACCCGCGGGCGATCGTCTTCACCTTCGCGTTCCCGCTGATCCTCGTCGTGCTGTTCAGCGCCCTGAACGGCAACGCGGAGGTCGACGCCTACGGGGAGAAGATCCGCTTCGCCCAGTTCTACACGCCCGCGATCGCGGTCTTCAGCCTCGTCACCGCGTGTTACACGACGCTGATCCTCGGTCTCGCGACCGCGCGCGATCAGGGACTGCTTGAAGCGTGTCCGCGGGACGCCGCTGCCGATGGGCATCTACCTCGGCTCGTGGGTCACGGGCGCCGCGGCCACGGGCTTCGCCGCCGTCCTGCTGCTGTTCGCGGTCACGATCCCGGCGTTCGGCGTGGAGATCAACGCCAACACGCTGCCCGCCGCCGTGATCACGCTGCTGATGGGTGCGGCCTGCCTGGCCTCGCTCGGCGTCGCCGTCGCGAGCGTGGTCAAGAGCGCCGATCAGGCGATGCCCGTCGCCCAGCTCACGTTCCTGCCGATCTCGTTCATCTCGGGCATCTGGTTCCCGCTCGACGGCGCGCCCGAGTGGCTGGTGAAGCTGTCGAACTTCTTCCCGCTGTCGCACATCGTCAACGCCTTCGGCGGCTGCTTCGTGCCGGGGGTGAAGGGGAACGGGTTCAACGGCGGCGATCTGGCCTCGATCGCGATCTGGACCGCGGTCGGCCTGTTCGTAGCGGTGCGTCGCTTCCGCTGGGAGCCGTAGCCTCTCGCTGCATGTGGTTCAAGAGCGCGGTCGTCTACCAGATCTACCCCCGCAGCTTCGCCGATTCCGATGGGGACGGGATCGGCGATCTGGGCGGGATCGCGGCGCATCTCGACCACCTCTCGGCGCTCGGTGTCGACGTGATCTGGCTGTCGCCGGTCTACCCCTCGCCGCAGGACGACGCCGGGCTACGACATCAGCGACTACCAGGACATCGAGCCGGTCTTCGGGACGCTTGGCGCAGTTCGACTCGCTGCTCGAGGGGGTCCACTCGCGCGGCATGAAGCTGATCATGGATCTCGTCGTCAACCACACGTCCGACGAGCACCCGTGGTTCGTCGAGTCGCGCTCGTCCTTGGACAACCCGAAGCGCGACTGGTACTGGTGGCGGGACGTGGTGCCGAACGACTGGCGCTCGTTCTTCTCGGGGCCCGCCTGGGAGCTCGACCCGGTGACCGGCGAGCACTACCTGCACCTGTTCTCGCGCAAGCAGCCGGATCTCAACTGGGAGAACCCGTCGGTCCGCGAAGCGGTCTACGCGATGATGCGCTGGTGGCTCGATCGCGGGGTCGACGGCTTCCGCATGGACGTCATCAACCTGATCTCCAAGCCGGATGGCTTGCCCGACGGTGACGCCGCGGCCCTGTGCAGCCACGGGCCGCGGCTCCACGAGTTCCTGCAGGAGATGCACCGCTCGGTCTTCGCGGGGCGCTCCGGTCTGCTGACGGTGGGCGAGACGCCGGGCGTGACGGTCGACGAGGCGCGCCTCTTCACCGACCCGGCGCGCGGCGAGGTCGACATGATCTTCCAGTTCGAGCACGTGCAGCTCGATCAGGGGCCGACGTTCGAAGTGGGACTTGCGGACGCTCCGGCTGACCGACCTGAAGGCGTCGTTGGGACGCTGGCAGGAGGCGCTCGCGGACGTCGGCTGGAACAGCCTCTACTGGAACAACCACGACCAGCCGCGGGCGGTCTCGCGCTTCGGCGACGACGGCGAGCACCGCGTGGCGGCGGCGAAGATGCTCGGCACCGTCCTGCACCTGCACCGCGGGACGCCGTACGTCTACCAGGGCGAGGAGCTCGGGATGACGAACGCGCCGTGGGCGACGATCGACGACTTCCGCGACATCGAGTCGCTGAACCACTACGCCGAGGCGGTCGCCGCGGGCGCGGCGCCGGACGACGTGCTGCTGCGCGCTGCGGAAGATGGGGCGCGACAACGCGCGCACGCCGGTGCAGTGGGACGCAGGCCCGCAGGCGGGCTTCACGACCGGCTCGCCGTGGCTGCCGGTCAACCCGAACCACGTCCTTCATCAACGCCGAGGCCGAGCGCGCTGATCCTGACTCGGTCTTCCACCACTACCGCCGGCTCATCGAGCTGCGTCACACGCTGCCCGTCATCGCCGACGGCGACTTCACGATGCTCCTGCAGGACGAGGAGCGCGTCTACGCGTTCGAGCGCTCTCTGGACGGCGTCGAACTGCTCGTGCTCGGCAACTTCAGCGGCGACGAGGTGATCATCGACCTCCCGGCGTGGTCCGACGCCGAGGCGCTCATCGGGTCGCCGGGGCTGGTTCTCGGTCCGTGGGAGGGGAAGGCCTTCCGGCGCTGAGCGGGCGGAGGATCTGGTAGACGACGACCGCGGCGAGCGTGCCGAGGGCGATGCCGGCGAACTCGTAGTCGCCCCAGTGCAGGGTGTAGTTGCCGGCGCCGACGATCAGGGCGACGGCGGCGGTGGAGAGGTTGACCGGGTCGCGGAAGTCGACCTTGGCCTCGATCCAGATGCGCGCGCCGAGGACGGCGATCAAGCCGAACAGGATCGTCACCGCGCCGCCGAGGACGCCGACCGGGATCGCGCTGATCACGGCGCCGAACTTGGGCAGCAGGGCGAGGGCGATCGCGATCAGGCCGGCGATGATGTAGGCGAGCGTCGAGTAGACGCGGGTCAGGCCCATCACGCCGATGTTCTCCGCGTAGGTCGTGGTGCCGACGCCGCCGAAGGCACCGGCGAGGGTGGTGGCCGCGCCGTCGGCCATGATCGAGCGGCCGATCATCGGGTCCAGGTCGCGCTCGGTCATCGCCGCCACGGCCTTGACGTGGGCGGCGTTCTCGGCGATCAGGACGAGCACGACGGCGGGGACGATCAGCAGGATCGCGTGGGCCTGGAAGGTCGGCGTCGTGAAGTCCGGGAAGCCGACCCAGTCGGCCTCGTGGACCGCCGTCCAGTCGACCTTGCCGAGGATCGCCGCGAAGATGTAGCCCGCCGCGACGCCGAGGAACACCGAGAGCTTCGGCCGGCAGGCCGCGCAGGCCGACGGTGGCGAACACGATCGCGGCGAGCGTGAAGAGCGCGATGCCCGCCTGCTGGGAGAACTGGTCCTTGGCCACGGGCGCGAGGTTGAGGCCGATCAGCGCGACGATCGCGCCGGTCACCACGGGCGGCAGCAGGAACTCGATCACGCGGTAGCCGACGCGGTCGATGATCAGGCCGATCACCGCGAGCGTGACGCCCGCGCAGAAGATGCCGCCGAGCGCGACCGGGATGCCGCCGTCGGCCTTCGCCGCGAGGATCGGCGCGATGAACGCGAACGACGAGCCGGTGTAGGACGGCACCCGGTTGCGCGTGATCAGGACGAAGAGCAGCGTGCCGATGCCGCTGAAGAGCAGCGTGGTGCTGACCGGAAAGCCGACCAGGACCGGCACGATCGCCGTCGATCCGAACATCGCCAGCACGTGCTGGCCACCGAGACCGAGCATCGCGGGCCACGCGAGTCGCTCGTCCGGTGCGATGACCTGCCCTTCACCCGCCCGCCGCAGGGTCCACATGCGGGTGCAAGCTACTCCCGCGATCAGACGGGGTCGCCCACCAGCGCGTCACGAATCGACGCGCGACTGCGCGTCAGACGTCGCCGCGCTCGCGCCCGACGGCCTCCGCGACCTCCGCTCGCGAGCGGACGCCGAGCTTGCCGAACAGCCGTGTCATGTGGCTCTCGACGGTCTTCTCGGAGAGGAAGAGGTCGGCTGCGATCTCCTTGTTGGTGTGGCCCTGCGCGACGAGCTCGGCGACCTCGCGCTCGCGTCCGGAGAGGCTGGCGAGGCCTTCGCCGCCGGGCGCGCGGCGCCGCCGGGCGCCGGACTTGCGACCGCGCCGGCGCAGCTCACGTGCGGCCTCGTCGCGCAGCCGTACCGCGCCGCAACCGCCCAGCTCGGACTCCGCGCGTTCGAGCAGCGGGACGCCGATCTCGTCGTCCGCGGCGCGGCCCGCGAGTGTCCGGGCACGTCCGGCCTGGATGACCGCGCCGACGGAGTCGGCGAGGTCGGCCGCGCGAAGGGCGGCGGCGAGTGGGCCGGTCGGGTGGGGCGGCGCGACGTCGGCGGGGGATGTGGCGGCGGCGGGCGGCGCGGGCGCGGCGAGGTCGAGTTGCGCGCGGGCGCAGAGGACAGAGGCCTCGGCGTAGGGGAGGCCCAGGCCGTCGGCCAGCGCCTCGCCGCGCGCCACCCATTCCGCGGCGGCGGCGGGGCGGTCGAGGGCGAGTTCGGCTCGGGCGAGGATCGCGTAGAGCCAGGCGCGACGGCCGGGTTCGACGCCCGGGAACTCCGGGGCGCCGCCGGCACTCATCGCGGTCAGGCAGCCCTCGGGCTCTCCGGCCTCCAGCGAGGCGGCGGCGACGTGGACGCGGGTCGCGCCCGACAGCACGCTCTCGTCGAGGCCGTCCAAGCAGCGCCATCGCCTCCGCACCGGACGCCCGCGCGCGGCCGAGCTCGCCGCGCAGCGCCGACACCCAGGCGTCGGCGGTCAGGGCGAAGCAGAGCATCTGGTTGTTGCCCCACAGGCGCGCGCCCTCGACCGCCGCGTCGGCGGCCTCGAACGCCTCGGCCAGGCGGCCGCGGACCTCCAGCGCGTGGGCGAGGCCGATCGTCATCGGGATCACGAACTGGCCCTGGCCGGACGCGCGCGAGACCGCGATGCCGCGGCGGAAGTGGCGGATCGCGTCGTCGTAGCGCTCGCAGAAGAACTCCGCGAAGCCGAGGTAGTAGGCGGTGTCCAGACGGCCGGCGAGCGAGCCGTCGTCGAGCGCGTCGAGCCGTGCGGCGGCGTCGGAACGCAGGACCTGCGCATCCGCGATCTCGCCCAGGCCGAGCGCGCCGAAGCACTCCAACGCGACCGCGACGGCGGCGAACGGCGGTGCCCCGATCGACTCGGCGGTGCGTAGCGCCCGCTGCGCCCACGAGCGCACGCCCGCGAAGTCGCTGTCATAAAGCGCGTCCGCCGCCAGTTCGACCTCGAGGTCCGCGGCCGCCCACGAGCCCTCCGAGCCGAGCTCCGCCAACGCGCCGAGCAACCGCGCGTGCGCCGCGGCGTGGCGCCCGAGCAGGTTCTCGCACATCGCACAGCCGGCGACCAGGCGAGCTCGCACGGGTGCGAGCTCGGGGCCGACCAGCGCCAGGCCCTCATCCAACGAAGCGAGCGCGGCCTCCAACCGTCCGGTGGCCGCGAGCGCCTGAGCGAGCCCGACGAGCAGCTCGAGCCGCTGCGGCATCGTCTCAGCTGTCTCCGGCATCAGCCGCAGCGCAGCGCCGAAGCGATCCGCCGCCGTGGCCGGCGCACGTGCCGCCGCGTGGCGACCGGCCTCGATCAGCACCGCCAGAGCTTCGGCGTCTCCCGGCCGGGCACAGCGCTCGAGGTGATGCGCCCGCGCGGCGAGCCCGCCGCCACGCGCAGACAGCTCATCCGCCACCCGCCGATGGGCGCCGATCCGCCAGCCGTCGGCGGCCGACTCGTAGATCGCCAGGCGCACCAGCGGGTGCCGGAAGCGGTAGCGCCGCGGGACATCCGTCGAAGTCAGCAGCGCGCCGGCCAAGAGCTCGTCCAGCGCGTCCAGTGCCTCGGCCTCTTCCAACCCCCCGGCCGCCGCCGCGAGATCGAGGTCGACCGGATCGCCGGCGACGGCGGCGCCCTGGGCAAGCGACCGTCCCGCAGCTGACAAAGCGGCGATCTCCTGCGAGAGCGCCCGCGCCACCGCGCGGGGGACACCGGCTCCGGAGGGCTCGGCGGCCACCGCACGGCCCGCGGCGTGCTCGCGCGCGAGCTGCTGCAGGTAGAACGGGTTGCCGCCGCCGGCCTCGTAGATCTCGCCCCGCACAGCGCCTGGGATGCCTGCCCCGAGCAGCGTCTCCGCATCGGCGAAGGAGAGCCCGCCCAAAGGATGCTCGATAACCGCGCCGGTGCGCTCCGCGGTCGCCAGCGCCGTCGCCAGCAGCGGCCGCACGGGCGCAGGGCGGAACGCCAGAGCGAGCGCGACGCGGCCTCGCGGCGGCCGCCGCAGCAGATGCGCGACCAGCTCCAGCGACGCGTCGTCGGCCCACTGCAGGTCGTCCAGGGCGAGCACGACGGGCTGCCGCTGCGCCAGCGCCTCCAGCAGCGCGCGGACCGCACGATGGGTGCGGTAGCGCTCGTCCTGCAGCCCCGCCGGCACGCGCCCGACGGCGGGCAGCACCGCGGCCAGCTCGGGGAGCTGATCGCCGACCAGCCGCTCCAGCCGGTCGACACCGAGCACCTCGGCGTGCTCGGCCAGCGCGTCCTCCCAGACGCCGAACGGCAGCTCGCGCTCGAACTCCGACGCGCGCCCGCCCAGCACCAGCGCGTCGCGCGAGACGGCCCGCACCGAGAGCTCCTCGAGCAGCCGCGTCTTGCCGATCCCGCCCTCGCCCGAGAACGCGAGCACGGCGCCCTTGCGGCGCTCGAGCTCGGTCAGCGCGGCATCGACGGCCGCGAGCTCGGCGCGCCGGCCGAGCAGCGATCCATTGGAAGCAGGCATGGGGACTTGGGTGCCAAGTTATCCGGCAAAGGCATCCGGCAGGGCGCCACGTGCGGAGTAAGGGACAAGACCTCCTCTCAACTCCCCTCCGAAAGCGAGGAACGAGATGCATATGAACAAGACCCTGGTGGCTCTGGCTGCAACCACCGCACTTGCCCTGGGCGCGACCGCCTGCGGGAGTTCCAACGACGACACCAGCACGACGCCCGGCTCCACGGCATCGACGAACACTGAAGCCGTCAAGCCCGTGGCCGAGATCCCGGCGCTCACCGGCAAGGACACGGCGGTCACGCTCGACTCCGGTTTCGTCCAGGCGCTCGGCTCGCTCAAGCTGACCCCGGCGCCCGTCGGCACGGCCCAGATCAGCAAGGCCGGCGTCGCCTCCTTCCCGATCACCGGCGGCAACGTCAAGTACTTCACGCCCGGTACCGAGTCCCCCTACGTGCAGGGCATGATCGACCATGACGGCAGCGGCCTGAGCCTCACGGGCGGCGGCAAGAAGGTCGAGCTGACCGACTTCGAGGTCGACCCCGGCAAGTCCGTCCTGACCGGCAAGGTCTCCGTCGACGGCAAGGTCGCCGCCGAGTCCGCGCCGCTGTTCTTCCTCGACGGCCGCACGCTGAAGCCGCTCGAGACCGGCTCCAACGGCACCGCGATCCTCGAGGGCACCACCGTCAAGCTCAAGCAGGAGGCGGCTGACCTGCTCAACCAGACCTTCGGCACCGACGCGCTCAAGGCCGGCTTCGTGATCGGCGTCGCCAAGATCACGGTCAACACCGCCTAACCCTCGGCGGGCAACGCCTTACTTCGAGCGGTCGGTCGCGAAAGCGCCCGGCCGCTCAGTGCTATCGCGGGTCGCTCGATCAGGTACCAGCTGGCGATCGCCAGCGCGAAGGTGAGCGGGAGCACCCAGAAGATCGCCGGGATGAAGCGCTCCGGGAAGCGGTGGTGCAGCTGCAGTCCGTAGAGGACCGGCATGTGCCAGAGGTAGACGCCGAACGAGAGCGTCCCGAGCGCCCGCAACGGCGCGCTGCCGAACACGCGCCCGGGGCGGAACGCGAGCGCCCAGATGATCGCCGCGAAGCCGATCGAGCCGGGCAGGTCACCCACGGCGTGGCCGAGCGGCCCGCTGTGGCCGCCGCTGTGCCAGGTGGCGTTGGCGAGGACCAAAGCGATCCCCACGCACGGCACCCAGCGCGGCGGGGCGGACTTCATCGAAGCCGCCGCGATCCCGCAGGCGAACGCCCCGAGGTAGCTCGGGAGCGTCCACGTCACCTCCGGCGGCCATTCCCCCACGACCCCCGCGGTCGTGTACGCGAGGCTCGCGGCGATCAGCGTGGCGCAGACCGCGAGCGGCTTGCCGGCCCGCAGCAGCGCGAGCCCGATCAACGGCAGCACCACGTAGAACGTGACCTCGATGTGCAGCGACCACATCGGCGGATCGAGCTGGTTGCGCGTCGTCGGGAAGACGTTGGAGAGGAAGAGGATGAACTTCGGCAGGTCGTGCATCTCGATGTCGCGCCCGTGGCCTGTCCCGTGCAGCAGCCACAAGGTCCCGAGGACGGCGGCCCAGTAGGCGGGGGCGATCCGCGCGAAGCGCCGCACGGCGTAGCGCCCGAGCGACGGCGGCCGCCCTCGCAGCCACGGCTTCGCGAGGACGAAGCCCGAGAGCACGAAGAACAGCTCGACCGCGATCCGCAGCTCGCCGATCGAGCGGTCGAGCAGGTCCGTGCGCCCGCGGGCCGGGAAATTCGCGTCCGTGTACATCCACACGTGCAGGACGACGACGCCCAGCGCGGCGAGGCCGCGCAATCCATCCAGTGCGTGGAGACGGGGGCGAGAAATCCGGGTCACGTCCTACCGTCCAGGCTATGAGTGACCGCCCGCAGCAACTCCTGGAGCGCCTCGCCGGGCCCGGACGCGCGCTTCCGCGAGCACCAGCTCGAGGCGATCAACGACCTCGTCGACGACCGCGCGCGCGTGCTCTGCGTGCAGCGCACCGGCTGGGGCAAGTCCGCCGTCTACTTCCTCGCCACGCGCTGCTGCGCGAGCGCGGCGCCGGGCCGGCGCTGATCGTCTCGCCGCTGCTGGCGCTGATGCGCAACCAGATCGCGGCGGCCGAGAAGCTCGGGATCCGCGCGCACACGATCAACTCGACCAACCGCGACGGCTGGGACGAGGTCCAGCGCGCTGCTGGACGCCGACGCCGTCGACCTGCTGCTGATCAGCCCCGAGCGGCTCAACAACCCGCAGTTCCGGCGCGAGATGCTGCCGCGTGTTCGCCGAGCGCGTCGGCCTGCTCGTGGTCGACGAGGCGCACTGCATCTCGCGACTGGGGCCACGACTTCCGGCCCGACTACCGGCGCATCGCGGAGATGCTCGAGCGGCTGCCCGGAGGGCGTCGCCGTGCTCTGCACGACCGCGACGGCCAACGACCGCGTCGTCGCCGACGTCGCCGAGCAGCTGCAGCTCGGGCACGCGGGGGCGCTGAAGACCTACCGCGGGCCCGCTCGGCCGCAAGTCGCTTGCGGCTCGAGGTCGTCGAGCTGCCCGCGCAGGCCGACCGGCTGGCCTGGCTCGCGACGCACCTGCCCGACGCTTCCCGGCTCGGGCATCGTCTACACGCTGACCAAGCGCGACGCCGACACCGTCGCCGAGTGGCTCAACGGCCACGGCATCGCCGCCGAGGCCTACAGCGGCGAGGTCGCGCACCGAGCAGCGCATCGAGGTCGAGGAGCGCCTGCTCACCAACGACCTCAAGGCCGTCGTGGCCACGAGCGCGCTCGGCATGGGCTACGACAAGCCCGACCTCGGCTTCGTCGTGCACTACCAGGCGCCCGGCTCGGTCATCGCCTACTACCAGCAGGTCGGCCGCGCCGGCCGCGCGATCGAGCGCGCCGAGGTCGTGCTGCTGCGCGGCCGCGAGGACCGCCGGATCCAGGACTTCTTCATCGAGCAGGCGTTCCCGCCGCGAGGACCGCGTCGACCGCGTGCTGGAGGCGCTCGAGCGACGGCGGCGACGACGCCGCGAGCTGATGGGCGCGGTCAACCTCGGCAAGAGCCGGATCGAGGCGATGCTGAAGGTGCTCGACGTCGAGGGCGCGGTGCACGCGCAACGGGCACGCGCTGGACGCGCGTGCCCGGCAGCGACTGGGCCTACGACGGCGAGCGCTACGCGCACGTCACCGCGCTGCGCCGGCGCGAGCAGGAGGCGATGGCGGCCTTCGGCGCCGACGGCCGCTGCCTGATGCGCGCGCTGCAGGAGGAGCTCGACGACCCCGACCCGCAGCGACTGCGGCGTCTGCGCGGTCTGCACGGCGCCGCGCTTCGACGGCCCGCTCGACCCCGTGCTCGTGCGCGAGGCGGCGCTGCACCTGCGCTCGCGCCCGCTCGTCGCTCGAGGTCAAGAAGATGGCGCCCGACGCCGAGGGCAAGATGAAGAAGCTCGGCGACGACGTGCGCGCCGAGGAGGGCCGCGCGCTCGCCCGCCTCGGCGACGGCGGCTGGGACCCGCTCGTGCAGGCCGGCCGCCGCGAGGGCCGCTTCGACGACGAGCTCGTCGAGGCCGCCGCCGAGGCCGTCCGCACGTGGCGCGCGCCCGTGCGCTGGGTCACGGCGGTGCCGTCACTGCGCAGCGGCGACGCTCGTGCCCGACTTCGCGCAGCGGCTCGCCGCCGCGCTCGGCCTGCCGTTCCACGCGGTGCTCGAGCGCGTCGGCGAGCACCCGCCGCAGCGCGAGATGACCAACTCCGTCCAGCAGGTCGCGAACGTCCGCGGCGAGTTCGCGGTCACGCCGGCCCGCCGCCGGACGCGTGCCTGCTCGTCGACGACGTCCGCTTCAGCGGCTGGACGCTGGCGATGATCGCCGGGCAGCTGCGGCGCAAGGGCGCCGGCCCGGTCTTCCCGCTCGCGCTGGCGACGGCGTTCTAGCGGAAGAGGAGCTTCTCCCACAGCCGCTTGTGGCGGACCTTGACGACACCGAAGACGGACCCGCCGGTGAGCACGACCCGCGGGGCGCCGGGCACGGTCGGCGGTCGCGTGTCGAGCTTGACCTGACCAAGCTTGGACCGCGCCCGGACGTCGACCTCGACGCCCTCCGGCACCAGCACGTCGACCGTCCCGAACATCGTCCAGGCGTAGATGCGGATCTCCGGCCCGCTGATCCGCGCCTGGCGCAGATCGAGCTGGACGTGGCCGAACCAGGAGCGGAAGCTGCTCTCGGCCGGGACGACCCACGCACCGTTGCGCTTGACGTCGTTGAGCGAGCTCACCTCCATCGGCGCCTGATCGCGGATGGCCGCCGCCGCGGGCAGGTCCACCGTCAGCGCGTCGAGGTCGGAGCGCATCACCGCGTTGGCCGCCGCCTCGATGCGATCGGCCAGTTCCTCGAACGTCAGCCGGCCCTCGGCCGCGGCATTTCGCAACCGCTCCATGGTTGCCTCGCGTTCGGCGTCAGAGGCACGAACGCCACCGAATCCCATGCAGCGGACTCTAGAGGGAGCCGTCCGCACCCCTCGAGCTCAGAGGTCAAGCGGCGACGCTCCAGAAGGAGTAGAAATGCGGTGTGGTCGGGTCCTCCGTACTCCGGCTCCGCAGGACCTTCACCCGCGCACTGCTCGCGGGCGACTCCGGTGCTGCCGAACGCGTGGTCCGCGAAGCGATGCTCGAAGGGCTCTCCGCGACCGAGATCGACATGGAGCTGATCGCGCCCGCGCTCTTCCTGGTCGGCGAGAAGTGGGCCACGGGCGAGATCACCGTGGCCGACGAGCACCTGGCCTCCGAGATCGCGCTGCGCGTGCTCGCGCTGCAGCGCGAGGCGCGACGGGCGTCCCGCCGGCGCCGGCGGCGCCGCGTGCTGCTGCTCGCGCCCGAGGGCGAGCGCCACGTGATCGGCCTGTACATGGCCACCGACCTGCTGTTCGCGGCCGGCTACGAGACCTTCATGCTCGGCGCGGACGTCCCCCTGGCCGACATCGGGTTCGCCGCCTCCCGCCACAACGCCGACGTCGTCTGCTTCACCGCGACGATGCCCGAGAGCGCCGAGCGCCTCGACGCCGCGATCGACTACCTGCACGCCGCGCGGCCGGGCTGCTCGGTTCTGCTCGGTGGCAGCGCGGTGCCGTTCGAGGTTGCGGCGAGCTGGGGCGCGGCAGTCTGCGCGGACGTCTCGGAGGCGGTCGCGAGCGTCGACGCGCTGGTGCATCGCGCGCCGCTCAATTGAGCGGGTAGGGTTCGCCCCGATGACGATCGTGGTCGGGGGAGAGGCGCTGGTCGACCTGGTGCCGCACGCCGCGGGCGAGCTGCGCGCGCACGCGGGCGGCGGTCCGTACAACACGGCCCGCACGCTGGGGCGGCTCGAGCAGGACGTGCACTTCCTGGGCTGCCTGTCCGACGACGGCTTCGGCGCACAGCTGCGCGCGCAGCTGGTCGAGGACGCGGTGAAGCTCGACACGGTCGTGCCGACGCCGCTGCCGACGACACTTGCATTGGCCGAGCTCGACGCGGGCGGGGCGGCGACGTACCGCTTCTACACCGAGGCCACGAGCGCTCCCGCGCTTGAGCCCGACGCCGCGCTGGCGGCGCTGCCGGAGCGGGTCGACATGCTGCACGTCGGCACGCTCGGCCTGGTGATGGAGCCGACGGCGATCGCGCTGCAGGCCGTGGTCGAGGCCGTCGCCGACAGCGCGCTGATCATGGTCGACCCGAACTGCCGGCCGACGTTCATCCCCGATCGGGGCACCTACCGGCGCAGCCTCGCGGCGACGCTGCGCTTCGCCCACGTCGTGAAGGTCTCAAACGACGACCTCGAGTACCTGGAGCCGGGGGCGGATCCGGTGGACGCCGCGCGCGCCCTGCTCGAGGACGGGCCGAGCGTCGCGCTGCTCACGCTCGGCGGCGACGGCGCGATGATCGTCACCGCCGGCACGGTGGAGACGATCCCGGCGCCGAGGATCACGGTCGTCGACACGATCGGCGCCGGCGACGCGTTCGGCGGCGGCTTCCTGGCCTGGTGGCAGCTGCGAGGGCTCGACCGCGACGCGCTCAAGGACGCGGACGCGGTGCGAGCGGCGACGACCTTTGCCTGCGTCGTCGCCGCGCGCACGTGCGAGCGGGCCGGGGCCTCGCCGCCGCGGCTCTCAGACCTCGACAGCGACCTCTGAGCCCGCGGGGCGGACCTGCTCGCGGGCCGGGACCCGCAGCAGCACCATCGACACCAGGATGCCGAGCGCGACCGCTGCTGCGGCGATCTCGAACCCGAGGTGGTAGCCGCCGGTGAGCGCGCTCGCGGTGGAGGCGCCGGCCGCGGCCAGCGACGCGCTGTGTTCGGTGGCCAGCGTCCCGAGGATCGCGATCCCGAGCGCGCCGGAGAGCTGCATCGACATGTTCAGGATGCCCGAGCCGAGGCCGGCGTCGCGCTCCGGGACGCCGCTCATCGCGATCGTCAGCAGCGGCAGCATCGCGGTGCCCATGCCGAGCCCCATCAGCGCGAACGGGATGAACAGCGACGGGAAGTAGCTCGCGTCCGGGCCGGCGGCCGTCAGGCCGAGCAGCGCGACGACGACGATCGCCATGCCCAGGATGACGGTGCGCTCCGGCCCGAGGCGGGCCATCACGCGCGCCGTGGTACCGAGCGAGAGCGCGCCGACGGTCAGCGTCATCGGCAGGAACGCCAGCCCGGTGTCCCAGGCGCCGTAGCCGAGCACGTGCTCGAGGAACAGCGTGCCCAGCACCCAGGTGCCGAACATGCCGGTGACGAGGAAGCCGCGCACGACGCTCGCGCCGATCAGCGTGCGCACCTTCAGCAGGCGCAGGGGGAGGATCGGGTTCTCGATCCGCGACTCCCAGCCAGAAGAAGGCGACGAGCAGGATCACGGCCGCGCCGAGGAACCCGCCGCGTGTGCGCGGAGGCCCAGCCGTGCTGTGCCGCGGTGACGATCGAGTAGACCGCGAGCATCATCGACGAGGTGACGAGCACCGAGCCGGCGACGTCGACGCCGCCCTTGCAGCCCCGTACCGGGCCGGTTCTCGATCAGCCGCGCGCCGAGCGCGAGCACGGCGATGCCGATCGGGACGTTGACGTAGAAGATCCAGTGCCAGTCGACGGTCTGGACCAGTGCGCCACCGAGCAGCAGGCCCAGCGAGCCGCCCGAGGTGACGACGAACATGTAGGCGCCCATCGCGCGGACGCGCTCGTCCGGGCGCGGGAAGTCGGTGACGATCAGGGCGATGATCACCGAGGTGGAGATCGCACCGCCGAGACCCTGCAGGAAGCGCGCGGCGATCAGCACGACCTGGTCGTTGGCGAGGCCGCAGAGGGCGGAGGCGATGGTGAAGAGCAGTGACGCCGGCGAGGAAGACGCGCTTGCGACCGAGGAGGTCCCCGAACCGCCCGGCCATCAGCAGGAAGCTCCCGTAGGAGATGAGGTAGGCGCCGACGACCCAGGTGAGGTTGGCCTGCGAGAAGTGCAGGTCGCGCTGGATGACGGGCAGGGCGACGTTGACGATCGTCATGTCGACGACCATCATCAGTTGCCCGAGACAGACGACGACCAACGCCATCCACTTGCGCCGCGACGCGACGCTATCTGAAGTATGGATAGTCACTGTTCCAGTGACTATATTCGACTCGTGATGATCACGCAACCGCTAATATCCGGACGGACATGTCCACTACGCCGCCCGTAGGCTCGATCGTCCTGCTGACGCGCCTCTCGCGCCTCGATCTACCGGCGCGCGACCGAGGACGTCCTGGGCATGCGGCTGAAGGCGTACATGACGCTGTCGAGCCTGCGCGACGGCCCGCTGCCGCAGTCAGGAGCTGTGCGTGACCATGCACCTGGACCCGAACAACTGCGTCCTGATGCTCAACGACCTCGAGGACGCGGGTCATGTCGAGCGCCGGCGCGACCCGGCGGATCGCCGGCGCCACATCGTCGAGATGACGCCCGGCGGGCACAAGGCGATGCTGCACGGCCGAGCGCGCGATGGAGAGCCTGGAGGACGACGTCCTCGGGGCCCTGGCGCCCGAGGAACGTGACGTGCTGCGCGGGCTCCTCGCCCGCGCGCTGGCCGGCGAACCCGCCGGCCAGCCGGTTTAGGCCTTCAGCTGAGGACGGTCGCAGCGGCCGTCGTAGCAGACCTCGGGGAAGTCGTCCGAGGTGCCCTGGTGGAAATGGACGGCTCGGGCTCGCTGTAGGTGTCAGTGAGCGTGCGCCTGAGCGCCTTGATGATCTTGCTCATGGGGAGGATCCTTGGGGAGGGGGAGGAGAGAACACCCTTCTCATCGACAGGGCGCGCTGAGATAGTAACAAGCTTGTGACAATCCAAATGCCTGCTAACAACGATAAACCTGTGCTGTTGCGCACACTCGGACTTCCGATCGTTCTCGCGCCCCTCGCCGGCGGCCCGTCGACGCCCGAGCTCGCCGCCGCCGTCTCGGGCGCGGGCGGGCTGGGTTTCCTCGCTGCCGGCTACCTGAGCGCGGAGGCGCTGGGCGAGCGCGTGCGGCAGCACGCGCGCGCTGACCGACAGACCGTTCGGCGTGAACCTGTTCGTGCCCGGCCCGGCGGCCGCTCCCGCGGTGTTCGCGGAGTACGTGCGGGGGCTCGAGGCCGAGGGCCTGCAGGTCGGCGCGCCGAGGTTCGACGACGACGACTGGGAGGCCAAGCTGGCGCTGCTCGAGCGCGAGCCGGTCGCGGTCGTCTCGTTCACGTTCGGGCTGCCCGCGGCGGATGTGATCGCCCGGGTCCGCGCGACCGGGGCCGAGGTGTGGGTGACGGTGACGAGCCCGGACGAGGCCCGCGCCGCCGCGCATGCCGACGCGCTCGTCGTGCAGGGCGCCGAGGCCGGCGGCCATCGCGGCTCCTGGACGGACCACGACGGGCCTGACGCCGGTCTCGCTCCACGCGCTGCTGCAGCTGATCGACGTCGATGTGCCGCTGATCGCCTCGGGCGGGATCGCGACGCGGCCGCCGTGCGGGCCGTCCTCGCGCTGGGCGCGGCGGCCGCGCAGGTCGGCACGGCGTTCCTGCGCGCACCCGAGGCCGGCACCTCGCAGGCGCATCGCGACGCGCTCGCCACCGACGCGCCGACCGGCCTCACGCGCGCATTCAGCGGCCGCCTCGCCCGCGGCATCCGCAACCGCTTCATGGACGAGCACCCCGACGCGCCGCTCGCCTACCCCGAGATCCACTACGTGACCGCGCCGGTCCGCGCCGCCGCGCGCAAGGCGGGCGACGCGGACCTGATCAACCTCTGGGCGGGCGAGGCGCACGCGCTCGCCGAGGCGCTGCCCGCGGCGGAGATCGTGAAGCGGCTCAGCGCGTCAGCAGCCCCGCGTCGAGCACGAACTCGATCCCGGTCATGTAGCGCGCCTTGTCGCTGACGAGGAAGCGCACCGCCTCGGCGACGTCCTCCGTCTCGATCCACGGCACCGGCAGCAGGTTGCCCGCCGACGCGCTCGGCGATCTCGCGCGGCGTCTTGCCCTCCAGCGCCGCCAGGCCGTCGTTCAGCGGCGTGTCGACGCCGGTCGGGTGGATCGAGACGACGCGGATGTCGTGCGGCGCGAGCTCGATCGCCCACGACTTCGTCAGCCCGGTCAGGCCCCACTTGCTCGCCGCGTAGTGCGAGAGCCGGCCCATGCCGCGCAGGCCGGCGATCGACGAGTTGTTGACGATCACGCCGCGCTCCGGCCGCGATCATGTGCGGGATCACGCGGCGGGCGACGATCCAGGCGCCCTTGAGGTTGATGTCGAGCATCGCGTCCCACGCGGTCTCGGTCAGCTCGTGCGCGAGCCCGTAGGCGCAGATGCCGGCGTTGTTGAAGAGCACGTCGATGCGGCCGAACGTGCGCGAACGCTCGCGTCGACGGCGGCCGAGACGGCCGCGTCGTCGCGGACGTCGGCGACGAACGTCAGGCAGTCGCGCGCCGAGCGCCTCGCACCTCGGCGCGCAGCGAGTCCAGCTCGCCGCTGGAGCCCATCGGGTACGCCGGGTACGCGAGCGGCGCGGCGACGTCGAGCGCGACGATGTCGTAGCCCGTCGTCGGCCAGCGCGAGCGCGGTGGCGCGGCCCTGTCCGTGGGCGGCGCCCGTGATCGAGCGCTGCGGGCCGATCGCTCATCGGGCCGCGTACGTGCTGCAGGTAGCCGTCGAGGCGACCTGGAGCGCGTCGTTGAAGACGTTGGTGGCGACCATGATCGCGCCGAACGCGGTCAGCGTCACGATCTGCGCGGCCGTGTCGAGCGCGCTCGGCCAGGCGCGCGTAGAGCGCGTCGTCGACGGTGTGCGGATCGTGAGCCAGACGCCGCCCGAAGTCGACGATCAGCTCGTCGAACTCGTCGAGGCCGAGCGAGTCCGGGTCCTCGCCGGAGTCGATCAGCAGCCGGCGGAAGAACGTCGAGCAGATCAGGCAGTCGCTCGCGGTCGAGATCGCGTGGCAGAAGAGCCACGTGCGCCGCTCGCCGAGCAACGGCACGACCTGATCGTGCAGCGGATACCACTGCAGCAGCGCATCGCAGCGCCACCGGGGAGTGCGCCAGCGTCCACTTCATGTTCGTCATGCGGCTGCCGGTGGCCACGTGCGCGGCGGCCAGTTCCTGCGAGATCGCGGGGGCGGCGGATTCGTCGACCGGTTCAATGCGAGCCATCAGGAGATCCTATGGTTGGCGGCGTGGAACCCGGGAGCGTGTTCGGTGACTACCGGATCGAGGCCGTGGAGCGCGAGGATGCCGCCGTCGCCGTCCTGCTGGCGCACGACCTGCGCGAGGGCGGGTCCGTGGTGCTGCACATCGCGGGGGAGCCGGCCGGTGAGCTGTCGGCGATCCGCTTCCTCGAACGCGCGCAGCGCATCGGCTCGGTCGAGCATCCGAACCTGCTGGCGATCCACGAGGCACGGACGTTCGAGGGGCGCGTGGTCGCGGTGACGGAGGCACCGCCCGGCCGGCGGCTGGACGGGCTGCTCGCCGAGCGCCGCTTCGGCTCCACGCCGGCGGTCCGGATCGCACGCCAGGTCGCGTCCGCGGTGGACGCGCTGGAGGAGGCCGGCGCCTCGCCGCCGCCGCTCACGCCCGAGCGCATCTGGGTGGATGACGCGGGCGATGCGCGATTGGACGGCCTCGACGGGCGGCTCGGCCTGACGCCGCCTGCGGCCTCGTCCTCGGCCTCGCTGGCGCGCCTGATCGAGCAGCTGACGGCGAAGGTCCCGCCCGCGGTGGGGACCGTCGTGATCCGCGCGCGGGAGGGTGCGTATCTCTCCGCCGGGCAGTTCGCCGACGAGCTGCACGGGATCGAGATCGGCGCCGCGCGGCGCCGCCGCCGGACCGCGCTCTGGGTCGTCGTCGTCGCGACGGCGATCCTGGTCGCGATCCTTCTCTCCGCTTTGTAGTTCAAAGATGCCATCGCCTGGGTATGGCGAGCGCTGCGTTGCGCCCCGGACACCCCGTTCTCGGCTTGGGCCGGCTCCTTGTAGCTCTCGTCGGAGCGATGTTCGTCGTGGCCACACCGGCGCTCGCGGACAGCACGAGTTACCAGGGCGGTCCGACCCACGACGGGTACGTCGCCGACCCCACGCTGGCGCCCCCGCTCACGGCCGCCTGGTCGCGCGAGCTGGAGGGCACGCCGAGCTTCCCGCTCGTCGCCGGCGGGCGTGTGTTCGTGATCGCGAACGGCACGCTCTATGCGCTCGACCGGGCCACTGGGCGGACGCTCTGGCGCCGCGCGGTGGCGACCCCGTCGAACAACCTGGCCTACGACGGTGGCCGGCTGTTCGTCGCGACCAGGCTGGGCGTGACGCAGGCGATCGACGCGGCGACCGGCGCCTCGCTGTGGGCGATCCGGACGGCCACCTCGATCTTCAACACGATGCCGGTCGCCGCCGGCGGGCGCGTGTTCGTGATCAACGGCGGGTCCGGGACCTACGTGACGGCGCTCGACGGCGCGGCCGGGACGAGCCTCTGGCGCGTCGAGGCCGGGTCCGCGCAGGACCCGCCGGCGATCGCCGGCGACCAGCTGCACATCTCCGACGGGCGCCAGGAGTTCGCGCTCGGCACGGCCGACGGCGTGAAGCGCTGGTCGAGCGTGCAGGACCCGTACGGGCGCGGCGAAGGGGCCTCGGTCGTGCACGCCGGGCGTGTCTGGAACAACCGCGGCCTCCTGCTGGACGCCGCGACGGGCGCGAAGCTGCGCGACTACCGCTCCTCGCAGCCGCCCGCCTTCTTTGCGACCTCGGCGGTGTTGGTGGACGCGGGCGCGCTGGTGGCGGTCGACGAGGCGAGCGGCGTGCAGCGCTGGGTGCGACCGGTCGCCGGTGGCGTCGCGGGACCGCCGCTGGTCGTGGGGAACACCGTCTTCGCCGTCTCCGGCTCGGGCCAGGTCGAGGCTGTCGATGCGTCGACCGGCACCGATCTGGGACGGATCGCGGTCGGCGGCGAGGCCGTCGGCGGGCTCGGCGCGGGCGACGGGACGCTGATCGTGCCCACGCGCGGCGGCGTCGCGGCCTTCACGGGCGCGGGCGTGACGCCTGGCCCCGGGCTGCCGGCGATCGCCGCGCCACCGCTCACGTTCGACCCGCCTGGCGCGAACGACGACGCGCGTTCGTTCCAGCAGGACATGGGTCATAGCGGTTCGCTCGCCGCCGGCGGGCCTATTGCGCCTTTGCGCCCGCGCTGGTCGGTCGCGCTCGACGCGCCCGACGGCGCGCTGATCGCCGACGGCAAGGTCTTCACGATCGACACCGGCGGGTCGACGCACAACCTGCGCGCGCTCGATGCCCGCGACGGCAGCCAGCTCTGGAGCGTCCGGCTCCCGGGCAACGTGGACGGGCGCCACGAGGGCGACGCCGCCTTCGACGGCGGGCGCGTGTTCGTGGTCAGCGCCGGCCGGTTGTACGCGTTCGACGCGAGCAGCGGCGCGCAGTTGTGGGTGAGCACGAGCGGCGTGCAGTCGGGGCCGATCGTGGTCGGCGGCACGGTCTACGCCGGGACGTATCGCTCGCTCGCCGCGTTCCGTGCGTCCGACGGCGTGCAGCAGTGGGAGTACGCGGCGAGCAACGTCGGCGCCCCGGCCTCCGACGGCACGCGGATCTGGATGTCGTACGCGTGCGGGTGGCTCGCGGTCGACATCGTCAGCCATACGAAGGTCGCCGGGACCGGCAGCTGCAACGCCGATCACGTCGGGCCGCGGACCGCGGTCGGCGGCGGCGTCTTCGCCCAGCCTGAGGAGGACGTCGTGCTCGACGCCTCCGACGGCCGCCTGCGTGACGCGTTCGAGAGCAACTGGGTGCCGGCGTTCGCGCACGGGCTGCGGTTCGTCACGACCCTTGGCGCGCTGGATGCCTCGCCCGCGGCGGGCGGGCCGCTGCGCTGGCACTTCACGGGCGACGGCGGGCTCTACACGCCGCCGCTGGTCGTCGGCCGGCAGGTCTTCATCGCATCCGAGGCGGGGCGGCTGTTCGCCGTCGACGCCGACACCGGCGCGCGGGTGTGGAGCACCGGCGTGGGGGACGAGACGCGCGGCGACCAGTCGCTGTCCGCTGGCGAGGGCCTGCTGGTCGTGCCGTCGCGCAAGCGGCTGACCGCGTACGAGAGCGCGGGCGGGCCGGCCGCGGGCGCCGACGTGACGCCGCAGACGTCCGTCGCGCCGCTGCCCGCGCCGGTGCGCGAACGCGACCCGCTGGTGAGCTTCAGCAGCGACCAGAGCGCGTTCTTCGACTGCCGACTGAACGGCAGCGCGTGGGAGCCGTGCACGTCACCGCATCGGCTCGTCGGGCTGATCGACGACGAGCACGTCTTCGAGGTGCGCGCGGTCAACGTGGACGGCGTCGCCGATCCGACCCCGGCGCGGTTGGCGTTCACCGTCGACGCGCCGCCGGACACGCTGGTGTCCGCGCCGCGGAGCGAGAGCAAGGACCCACGGCCGTCGATCGACCTGCGGGCGTTCGACCCGCCGGCGACCTTCGAGTGCCGGCTCGACGGCGGCGCCTGGGCGCCGTGCACGTCGCCGTTCCGGCCCGCGACGGCGCTTCCGGACGGGCCGCACAGCTTCGAGGCGCGTGCCGTGGACGCCGCCGGGCAGCGCGACCCGACGCCCGCGGTCGCGAACTGGAACGTCGACACCGTTGCGCCCGCCGGGCTGACGATCACGTCCCCGGGTGCGTCGGTGAACACCCCGACGCCGATCTTGTCCGGGACGGCCGCGCCCGACGGCGTCCCGACCGTGCGGGTGCGCGTCTACTACGGCACCGAACTGCTCGAGGAGCGCTTCGAGATCGACGCGCCGGTGTCCGGCGGCACGTATTCGGTGCCTGCGTTCCGGCTCAATGACGGGACCTGGACGCTCGAGGCGCGGCAGCTCGACGGCGCGTTGAACGCGACGGTGGTGACGAGGACGTTCACGGTCACGACGACGGAACCGGAGACGACCCTGACCTACAAGCCGGAGTCGCTGACGCGCGATTCCAACGCGCACTTCTCGCTCGGCTCCTCGCACAAGGACTCGACCTTCGAGTGCCGCTTCGACGGCGGCGCATGGGCAGCCTGCGCCGCGTCGTTCACGCTCGAGGTCGACGAGGGGACGCACACGCTCCTCGCCCGTGCGATCTCCGGCGGCGTGACCGATGCGACGCCGGTGGCGTGGACGTGGACCGTCGACGAGACGGGGCCGGCTCTGACGGTGAGGACGCCCGCCGGAGGCGGCGATCCCACGCCGGTGTTGTCGGGCACGGGCGAATACGGCGCCAACAACTACGTCGGCGTCTACGTCGACCGCGTGGGCGGCGGCAACGAGGCCTACAACATGCCCACAACCGTGCAGCCGGACGGGACGTGGTCGATCGAGAGCACCGCCCTGCGTGACGGCACCTACACCGTCCGGGTCCACCAGATCGACACGCTCGAGAACGAGGGCTACGCGGGGTCGGGCACATTCACGATCGCCTCCGACTGGCCGGGGACGCTGCTGGACTCCGACCGGCGCACGGCCGTCGTCAGCAGCACCAGCTTCTCGTTCCACTCGACCGCCTACATCGCGACCTTCGAGTGCAAGCTGGACAGTGGACCGTGGGCGGCCTGCACCTCGCCCTGGGCCGTCGCCGGGCTCGCCGACGGCGAGCACGTCGCCTCGATCCGCTCGGTCGACAACACCGGCCGCGTCGACCAGCAGCCGATCGTGGAGCGCTTCATCGCCGACGGCACCGCGCCGGTGGTCTCGATCGACACCCCCGTGGACGGCGCGATCAGCGACAGCCCGACGCCGCGGATCACCGGCCACGCCGATGAGGCGACGCCGGTGATCGTCGAGGTCGTCGAGTTCCAGCGCGCGACCGGCGCGAGCTTCTCGCCCGTCACCCGCCGCGTCTCGGTCACGCCGGCCGGCGGCAGCTGGGTCGCCGACATCACCGGAGCGCTCCCGCCGGGCCGCTACGAGGTCACCGCGACGCAGGAGGACGCCCTCGGCAACATCGGCAGCGCGCACCTCCACGACCTCTGGATCGCAACGGGCCCGATCACGACCCCGACCCCGGGAACCCCGACCCCGACGCCCACGCCGACGCCGACCGCGACGCCGACGGCAACGCCGACCCCGACCGCGACGCCGACGGCAACGGCAACGCCGACCGCGACGCCGACGGCGACGGCAACCGCCGACCGCGACGCCGACGGCGACCGCGACGCCGACGGCGACGGCGACGGCGACCGCCACCGCGACTCCGACGCCCACCGCGACACCGACCCCGACAGCGAGCCCGACGCCGACCTCCTCGCCCGAGCCGACCGCTTCGCCCTCGCCCTCGCCCGACCCCGTCGTCGCCGCTCCACTCACGCTTCGCCCGGCGCCGCTGGGCGGTCTCCCCGCCCCGGCGCCCGCGCCCCGCGCCCCGGCCTCGCCGGCGCAGCTCGCCAAGGCCGCCCGCGCCGCGCTCCGCGACCGCCCGCGCCTCCCGCTCCGGCTCTCCTATCTCGCCACCCGCAAGGGCACGCTCACCGTGCGGGTCCGCGATGCACGCACCAAGCGGATCGTCGGTCGCGCTCGCGTCGCCTTCTCCAAGCCCGGCGAGAAGGCCGTGATCGTGCGTGGCAAACGAATTCCGCGGAAAACGGTCGTCGAGGTCCGTTTCGTGCGTTAGCGGATGTTTTGAAGGGGTGAAGGCCCGCGGTTGCGCTACTGACGGGCTGTTACCACTTATGGGAGTGAATTACGTGGACCTGCACTCCCACCTCCTCCCCGGCCTGGACGACGGGGCCCCGACGATGGAGGAAACCCGGCGTTTCGCTCGCCGACTGGACGCCGAGGGCGTTCGTGACATCGCCTGCACCTCGCATGTGAAGCGCGCCCATTTCCCCCGCATCAAGCTCGACGAGCTCGCCGACCGGCGCGCCGAGGCCCAGCGCGTGCTGGACGCCGACGGGCTCGACATCCGCCTGCACCAGGGCGGCGAGCTGGCCGACGAGGACGCGCTGGAGCTCGACGAGCGCGAGCTCGCGCTGATCTCCCAGGGCCCCGAGCACGCCCCGTGGCTGCTGCTCGAATGCCCCTTCGCGGGCTTCGACTACGTCTTCGACGCCGCCGTCGCGCGCCTGACCGGCCTCGGCTACGGGCTGCTGCTCGCGCACCCCGAGCGTGCCGCGGGATCGCTCGACCGGCTCGAGCCGCACCTCGAGACCGGCGCGCTGCTGCAGGTCAACGTCTCCAGCCTGATCGGCGATCACGGCCCGCGTGCGCGGGAGATCGCGGCCCGGCTCGTGCGCCGCGGACTCGTCTATTGCCTCGCCTCGGATTCGCATCCCGGCACCCGTGAGGCCACGCTGCCGCTGGGCTACCGAGCGCTGGTTCGCTCCGGGATGAGCGAAATTCAGGCAGAACGGCTGACCTGCTCCAATCCCCGGTTCCTGCTGCGTGAGGGCAATCCTCATCTCGCACTCCCGGTACCCAGCGCCGACCCGGCGCGATAATTGATACTCGGGGGGCTGCGCCCCCCGAGACCCCCCGCTATGGTCGGTCCACGTCATGTGGACGAGGAACCGGTGGACCGGGGTCTCCAGGAGATTGTCGACGCGCTGAGCCTCAGCCTCGGGCGACCGGTTCTGATCGACGACGCCGAACTGCGTCCGCTGGCGTACAGCACCCAGTTCGGAGAGCTCGATCACGTGCGGACGGCGAGCATCCTCGGCCGGCTCGCGCCGGACGAGGCTCGGGTGGCGCTCTTCGACGAAGGGATCCGCACGGCTGCAGGGCCGGTGCACATCCCCGCGCGCCCTGACATCGGGATGCGGGCGCGCGTCTGCGTGCCGCTGGTCGGCGGCGGCCGCCGGCTCGGCTACCTGTGGCTGTTCGAGGATCCGCCGGTGACCGACACGGAGCTGCGGCTCGCCCGCGCGGCGGCGGCCGAAGCGGCGGCGCTGGTCGGCCCTGACGCTGACGCGCAGCTGCTGCGCCGCCGGCACGAGCAGCAGCTCGTCACGTCGCTGCTGACCGCCGACCCACGCCAGGTGGACACGGCTGCCACGGCGCTGGAGGCCGAGCACTACCTGCCGCTGCGGCCGATCTGCGTCTGGGTCGTCGCGCCCGCCGGACCGGCCGGCGACGAGTGGAGCGCCGAAGCGCTGGACCGGCTGCGCGCGCGGCTGGCGGCGAAGCAGGCGCTGTGCGCGGAGTTCGACGGGCGGTTGATCTGCATCGCCGGCATGCGCGGGCTCGCGGGCACCGCGGTGATCGAGGCGCTGAGCGCGCTGACCGCTCCGCGGGCGCTGATCGGCCAGGGCGAAGCCGTGGAGGATCTGCGCGAGGCGGGCTCCTCGTACCGGCGTGCGCTGGCGGCGCTGCGGGTGGCGGCGCACGAGAAGTCGGGCACAGCGAGCTGGGACTCGCTCGGCGTCGAGCGCGTGGTCACCGCCCTGCCGGACGCGGCACTCGAAGACCTACCGGAGGGGCTGCGGCGCCTGCTGGCCGGCGACGCGGCACTCGTCCGCACGCTCGAGGCGTACCTGGACCATGCGGGGGACGTGAAGCGCACGGCGGCCGCGCTGTCGCTGCACCGCGGCGGTCTGTACTACCGGCTGCGCCGGATCGAGGAGGTCGCCGACGTCAACCTGCACGACGGCGAGGACCGGCTGCTCTGCCACCTGGCGCTGCGGCTCTCGCGCCTGAGCGGTCAGACGCAGGGCTGAAGCCGCGACAGCAGGTCCTCGAGCTGGGCGGAGACGCGGCGCAGGGCCTCGGCCGATGACTCGACCTCGGTCGGGCCGCCGCGGTCGGCGACCTCCTGGACCGCATACGCGACCGCGCTCATGCAGCTCTGCATCCCGGCGACCGCGACCGCGGCCTCCGCGAGCTGGTCGTCACTCGGCAGCGCCTGCTCGAGCTCGCCGACGAGCCACGCGATCTCCCCGGTCGCGACGCCCGCGCCGACGGCGACACGGCACACCTGCTCGACCACGAACGTCACCTTGCCGAGGCTGTCGGCTCGGGCCGCCTCCATGGCGGATTCGAGCGCGAGGCGGTTGGTCTGCTCGGAGAGCGCCACGATCGAGGCGACGAGATGATCCGGGCGATTCGGATTCGGGCTGAAGCGGGGCACACCCCGGGTATCGGAACGCTCTCTCAAGCGGTGGTGCCGGGAACGTCAAGATGCGGTCAAGCTGTGTGCCCGCGGAACGCGCTCGCGCACCCAGTCCAGCTCCGCGGCGAGACCGTCGTCGAGGCTCGTTCCGGGGACGAAGCCGAGCTCCTCGCGAGCGCGGCTGGTGTCGGCGCCGGTGTCCCGCACGTCGCCGGACTCGCGGTCGCCGCGGCGGACGTCGAGCGGGCGGCCCGCGTGGCCGGCGAGGACCTCGAGCGCGCGGTTCAGGCTCGTGCGCTCGCCACCGCCGACGTTGAAGACACGGCCCGGGGAGGTCCGCACGGAGGCCGCCGCGCGTGTCGCCGCGACGATGTCGCCGACGTAGGTGAAGTCGCGCGTCTGGCGGCCGTCGCCGTAGAGCTCGAGCGGCTCGCCCTCGACGATCGCCTCGCAGAACCGGCGGAAGGCCATGTCGGGCCGCTGCCGCGGACCGTAGACCGAGAAGTAGCGCAGGGCGACCGTCTCGACCCCGTGTTCCTCGCCGTAGAGCACGCAGAGATGCTCGGCGGCGAGCTTCGTGACGCCGTAGGGGGAGAGCGGGCGCGGGGTCTCGTCCTCGTGCGTCGGCAGCGTCAGCGCGTCGCCGTAGACGCTCGACGACGACGCGTAGACGAAGCGGATCTCCGGCCGCCGCCGCGCGGCTTCCAGCAGACGCTGCGTGGCCTGGACGTTGTGGTGCGTGTAGCGGTCGAAGCGCGTGCCCCAGCTGGCGCGGACGCCCGGCTCGCCGGCCAGGTGGTAGACGACGTCGGCATCGTCGAGCAAGGCGGTCGCGTCGGTGCTCGCGAGGTCGGCGGTCAGCAGCCGGAACGAGTCGTACTGCGTCGCGGTGTCGAGGTTCGCGCGCTTGTCGGCGCGCGCGTAGTTGTCGTTGAAGCAGTCGACGCCGAGCACGCTGTGCCCGTCCTCGAGCAGCGCCTCCGTGAGATGGCTCCCGATGAAGCCGGCGCAGCCGGTGACAACCGCCCTAGCCATGGGTGACCTCCGTCTGGACGAGCTGTCCGTGGTCGAGTTCGACGATCCGGTCCGCGGTGCGGGCCAGTCGCGGCGAGTGCGTGATCAGCAGGCAGGTGCGGCCGCGCATCAGGCGGTCGAGGCCTTCGAGCACCGCGTCCTCGCTGTCGCGATCGAGTGCGGTGGTCGGCTCGTCGAGGATGATCACCGGCGGGTCGCGCAGCAGCGTGCGGGCGATCCCGATCCGCTGGCGCTGACCGCCCGAGAGGCCGGCGCCCTGCGGGCCGAGCTCGGTGTCGTAGCCGTCCGGGAGCCGCTCGATGAACTCGTGCGCGGCGGCGGCCCTGGCGGCGTCGACGATCTCGTGCGGCGCGGCGTCGGTGCCGTAGGCGATGTTCTCGCGCACACTGCCGGAGAACAGGACCGTGTCCTGGAGGACGATCGCGACCTGATCGCGCAGCCAGCGCAGCGAGCAGTCCCGGGCGTCGCGACCATCGATCAGCACGCGGCCGCCGGTCGGGTCATAGAAGCGCGCGACGAGCGCCGAGAGGGTGGACTTGCCCGCGCCCGAAGCCCCGGTGACCGCGAGCCTCGCGCCCGCGGGCAGCGCGAGCGAGACGTGCTGGAGCGCGGGCCGCTCGTCGCCGTAGGTGAAGGAGACGTCCTGGAGCTCGATCAGCCCGCGCGCCCGTGGCCCGTGATAGGCGCCCTGCTTGTCCTCGATCACCTCGTCGGTGCTGAGGATCTCGGCGATCCGGTCCGCCCGGGCGAGCGCGGCGGTCAGCTTGCTCGCCTCGCGCGCGAAGCTGCGCATCGGGCTCGAGGCCTTGCGGGTGTAGCTGACGAAGACGATCAGGTCGCCCGCGGAGAGGTCGCCGCTCGCGACGCGCAGCACGCCGAAGACGGTCACGACCGCCGTCGCGACGGCGCGCAGGACGCCGACGGTGCCGTCGAAGCGCGCCTGCAGCCGCGCGACCTCGACGCCGACGCCCATCCGCTGCTCGCTGCGGGTCCTGATCCGCTCGGACTCCATCGTCTCCGCCCCGAAGGCCTTGACGACCTGCATCGCGCTCAGCGCCTCGTTGGCCACCGACGCGAGATCGCCCTCCTGGTGGCGCTGGCGACGGGCGCGCTCGCGCACCTTGCGGCGGAAGACGAAGCTGACCGCGACGAGCAGCGGCGCGGTCGCGAGGCTGAGCAACGCCAGGGCGGGGTCGATCAGCAGCAGCACGATGGTCATCCCGACCGCCAGCAGCGCCGACTGCAGCATCTCGCCGAGCGTGTCGCTGAACAGCTCGCCCATGTCGTTGACGTCCTCGGTGACGCGGGTCAGGAGGTCGCCCTTGTGCGTGCGCTGGTGGAAGGCGAGGCTGAGGCGCTGCAGGTGGTCGTAGACCGCGACGCGCAGCTCGTGCGTGATGCGCTCGCCCGCGCTCTGCATCCAGAGGTTGCTGAAGTACGTCGCGGCGGACTCCGCGGCCGCGATCGCGAGGATCAGCGCGCCGACGGCGAGCAGCAGCGACACGTCGACGCTGAAGGGTGCCTCGCGGTCGGCGATCAGGTGGTCGACGATCAGCGCCAGCGGCCACGGCTTGGCCAGCTCGGCGGCGGCGATCACCGCGGTGGCGGCGCTCGCGCCGAGCAGCGCGGGCCACTGGCGCAGGACGTACGGGCGCAGCGCCTTGACACCCGGGCTCATAGGAGGTCGCGCGTCCTCGCCGCGCCGTCGAGATCGAGGGTCGTCGGTGCGGGCGTGAACTCGAGCAGCCGCGGGAGGTCGCCGTTGATGTGGGTCGCGACCTTGACCACGCCGAGCTGCTCGAGCCGGCGCGCGCGGCGCATCTGCTCGTCCTCCTCGGGCGTCGCGTAGGGGACGACGAGCGCGGGGACGTGCGTGCGCAGGAGGTCGAGCGCGGTGTTGTAGCCGCACTGGCTGATGCTCGCCTTCGCGCGGCTGAGCTCGGCCGCGAGGTCGGGGACCGACCGGAGCAGCTCGACGTTGCTCGGCGCGAGCGTTTGGAGCTTCGCGTAGTCGTCGTCCGGCATGAGCGGGCCGGCGATCGCGCGCATCGGACGGCCTTGCGACGCCTGCATCGCCGCTTCGAGCAGCGGCGCCCCCACGCGGCCGCCACCGGCCGAGACGACGATGTGCTCCGCGGGGTCGCGCGGCGGCTCGTCGCTCCTGGTCACGAAGCCCGTGTAGTGCACGGGGATGCGCAGCGGTTCACTCGGCTTGAAGGTCTCCTCGAGCTTTGCGAAGCGCGGGTCGCAGTGGACGAGCACGGCGTCCAGGTGGGCGTTGGCGAGCGCGACCGCGCGGTCGTCGTGCGCGCGCTGGTCGGCGCGCGTGCTGACGAGGATGTCGCGCAGGCTGCACGCGGTGAACGCGCCCTGCTCGCGCGCCTGCTCGAGCAGCGGGACGAGCTCGCGGGCGAACTTCGCACGGCCGAACGGGAACAGCTCGACGAGGACGACCTTGGGCCGCGTGCGGCGCAGCGTCTCGTGGATCCGCTGCTCGCGGACCGCCCACGCCCGCTCGGTCGTGTAGCGCGGATCGCCGCTCCCGAACCCCGCGCCCGGGCGTACGCCGAGCGGCGGCAGCGCGACGATCTCCACGCGCTTCGGCGGCGCGATGCCGCGGGGCAGTTCGCCGCCGCACAGCAGCACGACCTTGAAGCGCTCGGCGAGCTTCTCGCAGAGCGCGTAGGAGCGCATCAGGTGCCCGAGGCCGACCGAGTGCTGGCAATAGAACAGCAGCGCGGGCTTCATGCGGCGACCCTGTCCCGGGCGAGCAGCGTCGCGCCTGCCTGGAGGAGTTCCCCGAGTCGGTCGAGTACCTCCGGCCGGTAGCGGCCGACCGCCGGCAGCGCGACGCGGGCGAGCAGCGAAGCGGCCGTGTACCAGCGCAGCGCGGCGCGGTCCGGCGGCGCGGCGACGCTCGCGTAGCCGTCGAGCAGCGAGCCGGCGGCGCGCGGGTTCCGCGCGACGATCAGCCCGGCGATCAGTTGGCCGAGGTCCGCCGCCGCCGGCCCCTGGCAGACGTCCTCGAGATCGAGCAGCGCGACCGTGCCGTCGGCCAATTGGATCGCGTTGCGCAGGTTCGCGTCGCCGTGCAGGCAGACCGGCTCGCGCTCGGCGTTCTCCGCCCGATCGAGCAGGCGCTTGAGCAACCGTTCGGCGGCCGAAGTTGCAGTCGGCCGTGCCGTCGCGATCACCGCGGCGGCCGTGTCCAACTTGTCCGGGTCAAGCCGGGTATGGCGAGGACCGCGCGCGTCGACGGAGTGCAGGGCTGCGAGGGTGGCGCCGAGGCGGTCGAGCGGCACCGGCCGGCCTTCGAGCGCCTCGAGCAGGAGCAGTGACGGCGCGGTGGCGAGGACGCGCGGAACGCGAACCGCGTCCTGGTCCGCGAGCGCCTCGTAGCCGCGGCGCTCCGCGTCGGTGCGCGTGACCTTCGCGTAGGCGAGGACGCGGCCCGTCGCGTCCCGGCACTCGGCGGTCGCGGACTGCTCCGCCGCGTAGGCCACGAGGTGGGGTGTGATCGCCCGGCCGAGCAGGGCGGAGAGCTGGTCCGCGGTCAACTGCTGGAGACCGGGCAGCTTGCGGTCGTGCGGGAAGGGATAGAGCGCGGCGCCGACCTCAGGCGCGGGCACGCCGTCGCGCTTGCCGGTGCGGGCGGCGACGTAGCGGCCGTCGAAGCGGTAGACGACGCGCAGGCTCTCGCCGACGCGGTACTTGACGTACACGCGCTCGCACGACCACGCCGGCACGCCTTCCAGCAGCCGCTGCGAGATGACGCCGGCCATCGTCTCGGGCCGCAGCAGCGCGTCGCGGCGCGGGACGGCCGGGTCCGGGGCGAGCCGCGCCGTCATCGCCGCCTCGTGACGGTCTCGCCGAGCACGATGACGTCGTCGCCGACGTGCAGCGCGTCGCCGTCGCGGATCAGGATCGGCGCGGGCGCGCCCGGGACGCGCGGGGCGAGCACGGTGACGAACGTCGCGCTCTCGCCCGTCGCGACGGCGCTGACCACAGGCGCGGGCTCGCGGAGGCCGTAGGCGCGCGAGATCCAGCCGTCCTCGAGCGCGATGCCGCGGGCGCCGTCGATCGCCAGGCCGGCGCCGTCGCCGACGGCCGCCTTCGGGAGCACGTGCGCGCGGCCGGGCGCGAGGTGCCAGCGCAGGTCGAAGCGGTGGCGCCGCGTCCCGGTCAGGCGGTCCTCGACGATCCAGTACGCGCCCTCGACGAAGATCACGCGCCGCCGGTGCACGACCTCATAGACGGGCGAGCGCACCTCGCCGCTGAGCACGTCGAGCCCGTCGGTGATCGCGCGGCCGAGGAAGGCCGCCTCGGCGGATGGGAGCGACGAGCGCGAGCGCGCGTACGGGGTCTGGTCGGCACCGTCGACCGTGACCGTGTTGTGGGCGGCGGTGCCACGGAACCAGTGGCGCAGGTTCGGCTCGCCCTCGGCGTAGGTGAAGCGGCCGGGGTCGAGCACGAGCGCGTTCGCTCCCGCCCACGCCTCGATGCTGAGTGCGTCGTAGTGGCCGTGCCCGCCGTCGCCGAGCGGGCCGCAGTCGAAGATCAGGTACCGGTCGCCGGCGCGCTGCACGAAGTAGCCGCCGTCCGGATAGCTCGCGGGGCCCTTTGGCGGGCGTTGCAGCTCGGGGCGCTCGAGCACTCGCGCGGCCAGGGCGAGCAGTTCGCGGTAGTCGCCGCTGTCGCTGTCGGAGAGCGCGGGGATCGTGCCGTCGGGCCGCTGGATGTGCAGCGCGAAGTCGCAGGCCAGCGAGAGCCGTCGGTCGAATCCGTCGGGCAGCGCGAGGCCGTACCGGCGGCAGTTCTCGCGTGCTCCCACGAACGACCGGAGGGCGATCAGGTGGTAGTGCGTCGAGCGCTCGCGGTGCACGCCATCAGGCCCGAAGTCGGTCAGCAGGTTGCGGTGCAGCTCGCCCGCGGCGAACTCGGCCAGGCCGGGCTCGAGCCCCGGGAGTGCGAGCGCCGCAATTAGCAGCGCGTAGAGCTCCAGCGTGCGGTGGTTGCGCTCCTGCGTGAGGTTCGCGCGCACGTGGAGCGCCTGCTCGCGAAGGCTCTCCACCAGCGCCTGCGCGAGCGGATCCGAGACCTCCGGCAGCCGCTGCCAGGCGTAGATCCAGTTCAGGATCCGGCGGGCGGTGACGTCGCTCGGGTCGTGATCGGGCGCGACCTGGAGCACGAAGCTCGCGACGAGCCGCTCCCAGGCGTCGAGGAAGCGCCGGTCTCCGCTGGCCCGGAACGCGTCCGCGAGGTCGAGCCCGTAATAGAACTTGACCCAGTCGATCCGCCACTCCTCGTCGGCCGGCAGGTCGGCGTGCAGCCAGTCGGGCTCGAGGCCCAGCTCGCGCGTCTCGCCCGCGAACGTGAAGCGGCCCGCGGCGACGGCCTCCGCCACCCCGCGGTCGCGGTGCTCGTGCTCGTTGACGCACAGCACGGGGCGCGGGCGGATCGCCATCAGGGCGCTCACCGCTTCACCGCGTCCCGGAACAGGTCGGCGAGCCCGCGGGCCAGTTGGTCGCCGTCGAAGCGTGCCTTGACCGTCTCGCGCCCCGCCTGTGTGAGCCGCCGCGTGAGTGCCGGATCGTCGTGCAGGCGCAGCAGCGCATCCGCGAGCGCCTCGGGGTCCTCGGGCGCGACCAGCAGCCCGTTGACCTCGTGCTCGACCAGTTCGGGAATGCCGGAGACCGCGGTCGCGACCACCGGCGCACCGGCGGCCATCGCCTCGACCAGCACGTTCGGGATCCCGTCCCGATCGGAGGGCAGCAGCCGGCACGGCATGCACAGCGCGCCCGCGCGGCGGTACTCCTGCAGCAGCTGTTCCGGGCCCATCGGCACCGGGCAGCTCCACGGGCACGTCGAGCGAGGCGATCAGCCGCCGCAGGTGCTCGCCGTCGCGGTCGTCCTGGCCGACGATCAGCGCGTCGAACTCCACGCCGCGCTCGCGCAGGACGGCGCACGCGTCGACCATCACGTCGAAGCCCTTCTTGGCGACGAGGCGGCCGACGCCGAGCACGCGCAGCCGGCCGTTCGTGGCGCGCGTGACGTCCTCGCGGGCCAGCAGGTCCGTGAAGTCGGCCGAGAGGCCGTGGTAGACGAGGTGGACCGTCGCCTTGGGGGCGATCGCCTGCAGATGACGCACGTTGGCCTCGGTGCAGGTGACGACGAAGCGCGCGGCGAGCAGCTTGCGGCGCAGCCAGCCGTGCGGGTTCAGTTCGGGCGCGTAGATGTCGCGCGCGTGGCCGGTGAACGAGAACGGCAACCCGGTGATGGTTGCCGCGAGCCACGTGATCGTGGTCGTGCCGTGGGCGAAGTGCGCGTGCAGGTGGCGCACGTCGGGAGCGCGGTTGAGGCGGTCCGCGAGCGTGATCGCCTGGATCAGCTCCTTGATGTAGATCTTGCGCGGGCCTGCGAGCGGCGCGCGACGGTCGCGCAAGGCCTGGGCGAAGGCGATCCCTGCGGCGCGCGCCACGCCGTGCGGGCGTCTGCGCGCGCAGCGCCGCAGCGCCGGCAGGAACTCGCGGAGGTCGTCGAACCGCCAGCAGTGCAGCGGCTTCGTCAGCCCTTGCGGGTCGGGCAGGTACTCCGGCGTCGCCTCGATCGCGTCGAGCACCGGATGGTCGTGTCCCTGCTCGCGCTCCTCGACCGGTTTGATCACGAAGAGCCGCAGCGGCACGCCCGCCCGCTCGACCCGGTGGATCTCGGACGCGATGAACGTCTCGGAGACCCGGGGGAAGCCCATCAGGACATACGCCACGGAACCGTTCACACTCGGGTGACAACGCCTCCCTCGCCTACGTCACGCTCTTGAGAAACCTTTTACTTTCGCTCGACGAGTCCGCTCAGCCGGTCGAGGTCTTCTTCCGCGACGACGACGCCGGCTGGGAGGACGAGCGCCTGCTGGAGCTGATCGCCCGCTTCGCCGAGCACGGCCTCCCGCTCGACCTCGCGGTGATCCCCGCGGAGCTCTCCGAGCCGCTCGCCGCCGCGCTGCTCGCAACCCACGCCGGAATGCACCAGCACGGCTACGCGCACACCAACCACCAGCGCGAAGGGCGCAAGTGCGAGTTCGGCCCCGCCCGCGATCGAGCCGCTCAGCGCGCCGACATCGCCGCCGGCCAGGAGCGTCTGCAGGCACTGCTCGGCGAACGCCTGGACCCGTTCTTCACACCTCCGTGGAACCGCTGCACGCGCGACACCGGCGAGGTGCTCGTCGAGCTCGGCTTCGCGCTCCTCTCGCGCGAGCACAAGGCTGAGCCGCTCAGCCTGTTGCCCGAGCTCCCGGTCCACCTCGACGTCGCCCGCCTCGCACCGGAAGAGCTCGACACGCGCTTCGCCGCACACGTCGAAGCCGGCGGCCCGATCGGTGTGATGTTCCACCACGGCGTCATGGAACCGGACGACATGCGCGCCGCGAGCGAGTTGCTCGCCCTGCTCGCCGCGCACGAGAACGTCATCCCGCGCGCGATGGCCGAGCTCAGTCGATCTTGACGGTCAGGCCCTTCGAGCCCACCGGCGGGAACTCGGCCTCCCAGGCGAAGCCGCCGACGCCGCGCGGCTCCCAGACCTCGGTGAACTTCGTGCGGTAGTTGAAGCGCAGGCGCGGGTTGTCCTGGGTCACGATCGTGCGCGCGATCGCCTCAGGGTTCGGGTGCCGGGTGGCGGTGCCGTCGGAGGAGATCAGGTGCAGCGGCGCGCTCACCCGGCGCAGCAGGTCGAGGTTGATGTTCGCGCGGCTGCCGTGGTGGGGGAGCTTGAAGGCGTCGAGCGCCAGACGGTCCTGGCCGGGCTCGAGCAGGCGCTCGACCGAGCCGCGGACGATCTCCGGGAAGGCGTCGGCGCAGAGCAGCGCGCGGTGGCCCTCGAACTCGGCGAGCACGACGATGCTGCTGCCGTTCGGTTCGGCGGTGTCCTGCTTGAACTTCTTGGCCGCCAGCTCGTCGACGGTGGGGGTGCCGAGCGATTCGATCTCCGGCGGCAGCGGGTCGGGCTCGGCCGCCTCGACCGCGGGGTCGAGGCCGTGTTCGCGCACGAGCGGCTCCCAGATCGGTCGCAGTTTGGCCAGCTGCGGCAGGTACGGGGAGAGCACGGTCAGCTGCAGCCCGCCGTCGAGCTGCTTGACCGGGAGCGGTCCTTCATCGCCGACGACCACGGCCTTCTCGTCGAACGCGTGATTCCAGTTGTGTCCCCGGTCGACCAGCAGCGTGGTGAGCAGCTCGCCTTCGACCGGGCCCATCGGCTCGACGGTGCTCGGGAGGTGCCGGAAGCCGTTGAACCAGACGTCGCCGAAGGTGATGCCGAGCGCGGTGTCCTGCAGCAGCGGGATCACGCCCCCGATGTGGTCCTTGTCGATGTGGCTGACGATCAGCAGCTCGAAGTGGCGGTCGCCGGGATCGAGCGCGGCGATCCGTGCCTGCAGCGCGTCCCAGGTCTCCGGCGTGCCGGCGTCGATCAGCGCGCGGCGCGGGTGGGCGGCGTCACCGTACTCGAGCCAGAGGGCATCGCCCTGGCGCGCGGGAAGCATCTCGATCTCGAACATGGCTCCTCCTCATGGGAATCGCTGCCATCCGTCGACAGGTCCAACAGGTGTGGTCTCGGGATACGCCACGACCACCTGGGCGAAATCGGCGCGGGTCGCGAGGTCGAGGACACGCGCCACGCGCTCGTCGTCGGTCCGCAGGGGCCGCAGCCGCGTCGCGAGCAGCGACAGGCCGTCGGCGAACATCGGCGTCCCCCGTCGCACGGCCTCGCGCAGCCAGCGCGCCGCCTCGTCGGATCGCCCGGCTCGCGCCGCCAGTTCGGCGGCGATCACGGCGCCGTCCGGCAGCGCGGGGGCCTGATCGGCGAACGCGTGGATCTCGTCGAGTCGCCCGAGCCGCAGCAGCGCGTACGCGCCGAGCGCGGCGCCGACCGGGTCGGTCAGCACGTCGCGCGCGTTCTCGACGGCGTGCGCCGCCTGGCGCAGGTGACCTGTCGCGACGTAGCGGGCGATCGACGCCGTGACGCCCTCGCCGGTCGGGAGCGCGGTCGCCCGGACCTCGCCGCCGCCGGTGACGACGCGCACCTGGCACGCCTGCCCGGGCAGAACGGGCAGCATGCAGGTGTACGGGACGCGGCCCTCGATCGCGACCTGCAGCGCGATCAGGCTCTCGCGGCCGTCGGCGGGCGCCGTGAAGGTCAGATCGTCGCCGAGCATTCCGTCGACCGGCGCGCCGTCGTCGGCCCAGATCAGCCGCGCGAACCACTCCGGCGGCCGCGCGCCCGGGAGGTCGGCCGCGAGCGCGGCCGCGAACGGCTCGGGCGCGGCGCGCGGCCCGAGCTGGACCTCGACCGTCTCGCCCTCGACGACCTCGACCGGCTGCTGCTCGACGCCGCCCGTCGGCAGGACCACGGACGCGAGATAGAGGCCCGGCTCGAGCTCGATCGACTCGCCCGGCTGCGCCTGCGTGACGTGGCGCAGGAAGCGGTCGCGCACCTCCACGACCGGCCCGACCTCGGCGGGCACGGCCGGCACGTTGAAGCGCGCGGCTCCGCTCACGACACCGACACCACGACCGGCGTGGGGCTCGGCGGCTGCAGGAACAGCGCCTTCTGCTTGGCGACGTAGGGCGGCCCGGAGCCGGGCGGGTCGATCACGACGTCGACCGTGTAGAGCCCCGCCGGCACGGTCTTCACGAGCGGTTCCTGCAGCGGCGAGCGCTCGACGATCGTGCCGCCGTCACCGTCGTTGAGGCGCGCGAAGCAGAACGGCGCCGCCTCGGCGGGCTCGACGCTGAAGGAGACCTCGAGCTCCGGCCCCGCCGCGAGCCGGTGCAGCACCACGTGGCCGAGCGTGCCGCCCGCGGTCGCGACCTGCTCCTCGTCGTGCTGGCCGGCGAGCTCCATCACGCGGTCGCGCAGCGGCCCGACGAGCGAGGTGTCCGTGACGACCCACTGGCCCGTGCGGTCGGGGCTGGAGGCGAGCCCGTCGAGGCACTCGATCAGCGCCTGCGAGAACAGCGTCCCCATCCCGGGCGTCCCCAGCGCGAGCGTCCCGGGCGCGGCGCTGGTGTAGATCGGCGCGACGCTCGGCGGCGCCTCCGCCGGCTCGTCGAGCCCGACGCCGCCACGTGCCGCCTGCAGTTGGCGCGCGACGTCGGGCCGGACGGAGCAGGCGTCGATGAAGAAGAACTGCTGCTGGGCGACGGTCGGCCCGGCGAGCCCGCGGCGGATGCTCGGGACGTCGAGCGAGTTGGCCAGGATCGGCCGGTTCGGGTCGGCGAAGTCCTCCAGCAGGACGAACCCGCCCTCGTCCTTGGCCAGCATCACGCCGTGGCCCGCGGCGTAGACGATCGCGACGTCCTCGGCGCGTACCGAGCAGTCGCCCTTGAAGGCGAACAGCGCGTCCTCGACGTTGGCGCGGGTCGGCGAGGGCACGTCCGGCAGGTCCGGGAACTGCGTCGTCTCGTCGGCGGAGGGGGCGAGCAGGAGCCGGACCGTCGCCAGCGGCGCGCTCGGCGGGCTGTAGCGGTCGGCCAGCCAGCGCGCGAACGCCCACGCGCTCGCCGCCGCCGAGCGCAGCGGCTGCAGGCCGAACGTCTCGCCGCGCGTTCCGTCGACCAGATGCTCGTACGCGCTGACGCCGATCACCAGCGCGTGCGTGCGCGGTCCGTCGCCCGCCAGGACCTCGTCTCGCTTCAGCCACGGCTCGGTCACAACCCGACGCTAGTCGGGTCCTCCAGGGCGGTCAAGCTGCGAGCGTCAGCCCCGGAGCACCGGCGCTCGCCGCGGCCACCAGCGCGCTGAATAGTGGTGCGTGCTCGGACCGGTGCGTGAGCAGCTCGGCGTGCCACTGGACGCCGAGACAGAAGCGCGCGGCCGGGTCGAAGACGGCCTCGACGGTGCCGTCCGGCGCGTGCGCGCAGACTTGGAGGCGGTTGCCGACGCGGTCGACGGCCTGGTGGTGGAAGCTGTTGACCTCGAGCCGGCGCCGGCCGGTGAGCCGGTGCAGCGGTGAGTGGGTCGTGACATTGACGGCGTGCGCGGGCTCGAAGGGCGCGTGCGTCTGGCGGTGCTCGAGCTGCGTGCGGTCGGGCAGGTGCTGGTGCAACGTGCCGCCGCGGGCGACGTTGAGCGCCTGCATCCCGCGGCAGATGGCCAGCAGCGGGAGATCGCGCGCGGTCGCGGCGGCCAGCAGGGCGAGCTCGTACTCGTCGCCGGCGCGGTCGACGTCCGGGCCGAGCTGCGGATGCGGCGCCTCGCCGTACGTCGCCGGATCGAGGTCCGGGCCGCCGCTGAAGAGCAGCCCGTCGAGGCGGTCGAGCAGCGCGCCGGCGTCGTCGGCGAAGCCATGGGCGGGGAGGACGACGGCGATCGCCCCTGCCTCCTGCAGCGCCTGCGTGTAGCTCAGCCGCAGGGACAGCCGCGCGGGGTTGCGGTCGCGCTCGGAACGTCCCGGAGCCGGCCCCCACGAGGGCGCGGGCTCGGGCCGCAGCTCGTGCGTGACGACGCCGATCAACGGCGGGTGCTGGGGGCGGGCTGGGCTGATGCCAGCATGATGCGCGGGAGGCGCTCCGTGATACATCGTGCCGCCTGGCGTGTGGCGGTACCGGTTCTCGCCGGGCGTGGGTGGGGATGACCCTACGTGCGTCCGCGTGCAGGCACGCTCGTAACCGGATGCCCTTCGCCGCACACTTTCCGGACGATGATTCGCGTCGCCATACATGACCGCCACCCCGCCGTACGAGCCGGATTGGAGGCCTTGGCGCACGGGCAGCCCGGTCTTACGCCCGTGGGCTGCGCAGGCCAGCGGCGCGAACTGCTCGCGCTGCTGTATCGAACCGACCCCGATGTCCTGCTGCTCGACGACCCCGGGCTCGTCCGGATGGTCAAGACCGAGGCGCCGCGCACGCGCGTGATCCTCTACCTGGCCGACCCGTCGCCCGAGGCGTTCCTGGCCGCCGCGATCGCCGGCGCCGACGGCGTGGTCGACAAGTCCGCCGATCCACGCGAGCTGCTGCTCGCGTTACGCGGCGAGCGCATGCTGCCGAGCGTCGACCCGAGGCAGCGGGCGCGCGCCGCCGCGCGGCTCGATCCGCGTGATCGCCCGATCTTCGCCATGCGTCTCGCGGGGACGAGCCCGCGAGAGATCGCGAGCGTCGTCGGGATGACGGTCGCCGCGCTCAACGGCCGCGTGCAGGCGATCGTCGCGCAGTTGGCGGCACCGCGCGCGGCTACAGCGTTCGCGTAAGGATCAGCTCGTCGAGCGTCCGGCCGCCGCCGGTCCAGGTCGAGGCGTGGGAGAACACGAAGCCGGCGGACTCGTAAGCGCGGCGGGCCGCCTCGTTCTCGACGACGACCGGCACGTTGAGCGCGCCGAATCCGTGTTCCGCCGCCCACGCCGCGCACGCGTCGCACAGCATCCGGGCGGCGCCCTGACCGCGGGCCTCGGGAGCGACCCACATCGCGAGGAGCACGGCCGATCCGGTCGCGTCGGCGTCGGCGCGTACGAGCGAGGTACCGAGCCAGCGGTCCTCGTCATCGACGACCACGAACGTGCGCTGCTCGTCACCGGCGCCGGATTCCCGCGCCCACTCGTCCCACCACTCCGCGGGCCTGGCGGCGTCGCGGTCGTAGGTGCTGCCGAACGCGTCCGGGTCGCTGCGCAGCGCCGCGAGCCGGATCTCCCGCAGCGCCGCCGTCTCGGACGCGAGCACGTGGCGGACGTTCACAGCGGCAGCCGCCCGCCGGCCTTGATCGTCTTCATCGAGAACTGCGACGTCATCCGGGCGAGGCCGGGGAGGTCGGCGAAGGTGTTGATCAGGAACCGCTCGTAGGCCTCGGCGTCGGCGACGGCGACGCGGATCAGGTAGTCCGGGTCACCGAACATCCGGTGCGCCTCGATCACCTCCTCGAGCGGTGCCAGCGCCGCCTCGAAGGCCTCGATCGTCTCGCGGTTGCGCAGCATCAGCGTCGTGTGGACGGTCACCTGATAGGCGCGGCCGATCGCCTTCGGGTCGATCACGGCGTGGTAGCCGGTGATCGCCCCGCTGGTCTCGAGCTGGCGGACGCGGCGCAACGTCGCCGACGGGCTGAGGCGGACGCGCTCGGACAGCTCGACGTTGGAAAGGCGCCCGTCGTCCTGCAGATGGGACAAGATTGCGCGATCGACGGAATCCATCGTAGGAAATGCTAACGCAGCCGGTGTCTGCGCTGCAGTTCGCAAGGAAATGACGCGCGGGCCGCTCTAGTCTGCGAAGCATGCGCCCGATCGTCCGCGATGCACTCGGAATCGGCGCCGCGACGGGCGCCTACGGCCTCTCGTTCGGGGCGCTGGCGTCCGCCGCCGGCCTGTCGGTGCCGCAGATCGTGCGCGCTCTCGCTGCTGATGTTCACGGGCGCGTCGCAGTTCGCGTTCATCGGGCTGATCGGGGGCGGCGCCGCCGCGGCCGTGGCGACGGCCCTGCTGCTCGGCGGGCGCAACGCGCTCTACGGCCTGCGGCTCGCGCCGTACCTGCGGCCGCGCTGGCTCGCCGCGCAGTTCGTGATCGACGAGAGCGCCGCGATGGCCGTCCGCGACACGCCCGCCGACACGCGGCTCGGGTTCTGGTCGACAGGCCTCGCCGTCTTCGTCTGCTGGAACGCGGCGACGCTGCTCGGGGCACTCGGCGGCCAGTTGCTCTCGGACCCTCGCGCGCTGGGTCTCGACGCCGCGGCGCCGGCCGCCTTCCTCGCGCTGCTCGCCCCGCGGCTGCGGGAGCGCGAGATGCAGCGCGTCGCGGGCATCGCCGCGGTCGGCCGCACTGATCTCGGTGCCGCTCGTCCCGGCGGGAACGCCGGTGCTGGTGGCGGCCGTGGTGACGATGGCGGCAGTGCTGGTTCCGCGCGGGACGGCGCGGGCGAGGCGGCGCGCGGCGAGGCGGCGCGCGGCGAGGCGGCGCGCGGCGAGGCGGCGCGGCGGGCGAGGCGGCGCAGCGGCGCGGGCGAGTGGCGCGCGGCGAGCGGCGCGGCGAGTGGCGCGCGGCGCCGGGCCGGCGGCGCTCGCGGCACCGGCGCGGGGCGGTGCGTAGCTCGTGTGGACGCCGATCCTCGTCGCCGCCGCGGGCTGCTACGCGCTCAAGCTCGCGGGCCTCTCCGTGCCGCAGCGGGTGCTCGACGGCGTCCGCGTCCAGCGCGTCGCCGCGCTGCTGCCGGTCGCGCTGCTCGCCGCGCTGATCAGCACGCAGACGTTCGGCGAGGGCCTGGACGCTCGCGCGGCCGGCCTCGCCGCGGCCGTCGTCGGCGCTCCTGCTCCGCGCCCCGTTTCTCGTCGTCGTCGCCGCCGCCGCGGCGACGACCGCGCTGCTCCGGCTGCTCGTCTGACGAGGGGTGGCGTCAAAAAGCCGTCGCATAGCGAGGCAAAGTGACTACACCCCCGCGAGGAACGCCTCGACGTGCGCCAGATACGCGTCCCGGTTCGCGCGCTCGTCGTGGATGCTGTGCCCCGCGCCGGCGAGCCGCACGACCTCGGCGTCCGGATGCGTCATGCGCAGCCGCTCCTCGTGGCGTGACGGAAACGCCGCGCCCAGCGCGTCGTCCGCGGCCAGCACCATCAGCGGGACGGTCACCGGCGACGAGGTGTCGGTCGCGGGCAACAGCGTGCCGTCGATCACCGTGTCGAGCACCGTCGGATCGACGTGCAGCAGCGCGTAGGCGCGTGCGGCGAGCGCCTCCTCGGTCACGACCTCGCCGACCCGCCGTGACGGATCGGGCGCGAACGGCTCCGCCGCGAGACGCCCCGCCACGTCCCCCTCGGAGAGCCCCTCTGCCTGCCACTCCGGCACGATCTCGCGCAGGTGGCGGAAGTGCGGGATGGCGCTGTTGAGCGAATGCTGGTCCGACTCACCCATGTACAAGGGCGGGTCTTCGAGGAACGCCCCGAGCACGAGTTCGGGCACAAGCTGCGCCGCCCACCAGGCGGCGACGCCACCGAGCGAATGCCCGACGACCACCGCGGGCCCCGTCGCCCGCAGCGCGGCGACCGCGTCCGCGGCGTAGTCCGCCATCAGGTACGCGCCGGGCGTCCGGTCGGCCGCGCCATGGCCGCGGAAGTCGGGCCGCACGACCTCGTGTCCGGCGATCGTCGGCGGCAGCCAGGCGTAGGTCGCGCGGCTGCCCGCGACGCCATGCAGGAAGACGACCGTCACGCGGGCCTCCCGGCGAGCAGGGTGTACTGGAGCGGCAGCAGCTCACCGGAGATCCGCAGCCGGAAGCGGCCGTCGGGTTCGGGCGCGAGCCTGCCGCGGCCGTCGCGCGAGACGTCGAGGTGCTCGTGCAGGGCGTCGATCCGCAGCCCGGCGCCGATCGCGGCGGTGACGACCTCGCCCAGCGAATGCGCGTACTCGACCGTCGCGGTCGCCGAGACGTCGGCCTCCGGGTCGGCGTAGGACCCCGGGTCGTCGAAGCGGCGCGGCCCGTCGGACGCATACGGGAAGTCGAGCTTCAGCGGGTCGATCGAGTCGATGGCCACCCACAGCGGATGCAGCTCGACGAGCACGAACCGCCCGCCGGGTCGCAGCGCGCGGAACGCGCCCTCCATCCACGCGTCGAGATCGGCGATCCAGCTGAGCACGCCGATCGCGGAGTAGACCAGGTCGAAGCGACCGTCGAGCGTCGAGGGCAGCGCCGCCGCATCGGCCTCGACCAGGTCCAGCGAGACCCCGCAGCGGTCTGCGAGGTGACCGGCCGCGGCCAGCGATTCGGCCGAGAAATCGACGCAGGTCACGCGCGCCCCGCGGCGTGCGAGCGAGATCGAGTCGAACGCGATGTGCGACTGCACGTGCAGCAGGTCGAGGCCCGCGACGTCGCCCACCGCCGCCGATTCCGCGTCCTCGAGCACGTCCGCGCCGGCGACCAGAGCGGCCGTGTCGTAGTACGAATCCTGGCCGTGAACGCGCGCCAGCGCATCCCAGTGGGCGCGGTTGGTGCTGAGATCGTCCACTCCCGCAACATATACGGGTCGCCACAATGGAAGCCATGCGCTACGTCGTAGGAGTACTGGCGGCGCTGCTGGTCGTCGTGGCTGTGGCAGTCGCGCAGGACCCGGTCGAGCCGCCTGATCCGGCGCCCGCCTCGCCGACCGCGACACCGACGCCCGAGCTCATCCCGGCCCCCGACGCGCCGGTCGATCAGAGCATCCCGCCGGACTTCGCGGAGGTCGTCTGGCATCACTCGAAGGCCCTCGGCCAGCCGGCGCGCAAGGGGCGGCTGAAGGACGGCGTCCAGCTGCCCGAGCTGGGCGAGGACTTCTTCACCTGGGACCCGATCTATAACCGGATCCCGAACCGCGAGTGGCGGCGCTGGGGCACCGATCGCCTCGTGCGCACGGTCCTGCGGGTGCTGCACGCCTACCGGACCGAGCGCGACGACGTCCAGCGCGTCGGGATCATGGATCTGTCACGCGAGCACGGCGGCAAGTTCGGTCGCAACTACGGCGGGCTCGGGCACGCCTCGCACCAGAACGGGCTCGACGCCGACATCCTCTACCCGCGCAAGGACGGGACCGAGGCGCGCGCGACCAAGCCCTCGCTCGTCGACCGCAAGCTCGCGCAGGACCTCGTCGACCGGTTCGTCGCGGCGGGCGCCGTCAAGGTCTTCGTCGGCCCGCATCTGAACCTCAAGGGCCCCGAGAACGTCGTCGTGCCGCTGATCTACCACGACGATCACCTGCACGTACGGATCCGCTAACGCACTTCGTAGAGCTCCGCGGTCACGGTGTTCTTGCGCAGCGGGATCGTCGAGACGCCGCCGACGCGGCGCAACCGCGGGGAGGCGGCGAGCGCCGCGCGCCACTCGCGCGTGCGGACCCGGACCGCGCGGCTCCACGGCGCCTGCGAAGGGTTGCGCGCCCGGCTCGGGAGTGACGATCAGGACGCGCCGGCCGCGGTCCAGCCCTGCGACGGCGGGCAGCAGCTCTCGCTCGGCCTGGCCCGCGCGGAGCCGTCGCAGACCGTCGCGCCAGTCCGTCTGGCGCGGGTCGAGCACGAGGCCCAGCGGGGTCCGGTAGATCACGCCCTCGGGCAGATAGCGGTACAGCGCGGGCACCTGCTCGGGCTGGGTGGCGATCACGAGATCGCCAGGTCGCACCTGTGGCGCGATCCCGGTCGAAACGGTGCGCACGTTGCTCTTGAACTGCGGCGGCCCGCTCAGCAGCCAGATGATCGCGACGCCGATCAGCGCGGCCGTGGTCCAGGCCGCACCGCGCGAGACCACCGCGGCCAGCGCCAGCAGCACCGGCCCGAGCACGACCGCGAGGTAGCGCGTGGCCCAGGCCGGCTCGACCTGCGAGCACACCCACGCCATCAGAACGGTGATGACCGCGATCGCGGCCAGCACGCGGACGGCGCGATCGACCGTCCGCCGCCGTCGCACGGCGAAGAAGACCGCGACGACCAGCAACGGCAGCGCGACGTAGCCGAACAACCCGCCGGGGAACCCGAGCAGCTCGAGCGGCGACGGCCGCTCGGCCCACGGCGCGGCGGTGTGCGCGGCCTGGAAGACGATGCTCGGAAGCCACGGTGCGTAGATCAGCGCCAACGCACCGGCCAGCCACGCCCCGTCGCGCCCGGGGACCTCGCCGCGGCGCCACAGGACCAGCCACGCGATGCCCATCGCCGCCGCCAGGAACAGGCCCCACGTGTGCGTGTAGAGCAGCAGCGAGAGCCAGAGCCCGAGCAGCCAGACGTGCCGCCGCTCGCCGCGCACGAAGGCCAGCGCGAAGCTCGCCGACGCGAGGATCGAGAGCAGGGCGACGAGCGAGTACATCCGCGTCTCCTGCGCGTAGTACGTCAGGAACGGGCTGCCGGCGGCGCCGACCGCGGCGAGCGCACCCGCGCGGCGGTCGAACACGGCGGTCCCGGCCCAGTACGACACCGGCACGGCGATCAGGGCGAAGCTCAGTGACAAGGCGCGGGTCGCGGCCTCGCCGGTGCCGAACAGCTGCATCCAGCCGTGCAGCAGCAGGTAGTACAGCGGCGGATTGCCGTCCTGGCCGAGGATCCGCGGGATGTCGAGGAAGTCGTGCGACGCGATCCCGACGGCGATCCCCTCGTCGATCCAGTAGCCCGTGTCCAGGGAACCCGTGCGCAGCGCGAACGACACGCCCATCAAGAGCGCAAGGCCCGCGGCGATCAGCGCCGGCTGGATGGCGACGCCGCGTCGTATCACACTCGCCAGTGTGGCGTGCGAACTGCGCCGCCGGTGGCGACCTCAACGCCTCCTAACTCGTAACGACCCGGCGGGCCGCCGTGCGACGCTGTCCGCGATGGTGGATGACGCCGGGGTCCCGATCGCCGATGTGCTCGACGACCTCTACGCCGACGCCGTGCACGCCCGGCTCGGGCCGGTGTGGGAGGGCGGGGTGCCGTCGCTCGCGGTCTGGGCACCGACGGCGCATGACGTCGCCCTCCTGCTGCGCGAGCGACGCGTGGCGATGGCACGTGGCGAGGACGGGGTGTGGCGGGTCAGCGGCGACGCGTCGTGGCGCGACGCGGAGTACGCGTTCGAGGTGACCGTGTTCGCTCCGGCGGTCGAGCGCGTGGTCACGAACGTCGTCACCGATCCGTACTCGCTCGCGCTCACGCTCAACTCGCCGCCGCTCCGTCCTGGCCGAGCTCGCGCCGTGCGAGGACTGGCCGAAGCCGCCGCCACTGCGCTTCTGCGATGCCGCGATCTACGAGCTGCACATCCGCGACTTCTCGATCGGCGACGCGACCGTCCCGGCCGAGCATCGCGGCACCTACCTCGCCTTCACGCACGCCGACAGCGACGGGATGCGCCACCTGCGCGCGCTCGCCGAGGCCGGGATGACGACCGTGCACCTGCTGCCGTGCAACGACATCGCGACGATCGAGGAGGACCGCGCGCGCCAGCTCGATCCCGGCCCACTCGAGGGCTTCGCGCCCGACGCCGAGGAGCCGCAGCGGCGCGTCGGGGAGATCCGCGACCGCGACGGCTTCAACTGGGGCTACGACCCGCTGCACTTCACGACGCCCGAGGGCTCCTACGCAAGCGATCCCGACGCAGCGCACGAGCGAGTTCCGGGCGATGGTCGCGCGCGCTCAACGCGGTCGGGTTGCGCGTCGTCCTGGACGTCGTCTACAACCACACGCCCGCCGCCGGCCAGCACCCGCGCTCGATCCTCGACCGGATCGTGCCCGGCTACTACCACCGGCTGGTCGCCCTCGGGCGCGCTCGAGACCTCGACCTGCTGCGCCAACACGGCGAGCGAGCGGCCGATGATGGAGAAGCTGATGCTCGACTCGCTCGCGACCTGGGCGCGTGAGTACCGGGTCGACGGCTTCCGCTTCGACCTGATGGGCCACCACACGAAGGCCAACCTGCTCGCGGCGCGCGAGCGTCTCGGGCCGGAGCTGCACCTCTACGGCGAGGGCTGGAGCTTCGGCGAGGTCGCCGACGACGCGCTGTTCGTCGCGGCGTCGCAGAAGAACATGGCCGGCACCGGGATCGGCACCTTCGACGATCGCCTGCGCGACGCCGTCCGCGGCGGCGGCCCGCACGACGAGGACCCGCGCATCCAGGGCTTCGCGACGGGCCTCGCGGACGACGCCGGGGGAGGCGCTCGCCCGCGCGCAGGAGCAGATCCAGCTCGGGCTCGCCGGCCGCGGATACGCGCTGTCGCCGGAGGACGCGATCGCCTACGTCGACGCGCACGACAACGAGACGCTGTTCGACACGCTCGCGCTCAAGCTGCCGCAGGCGACCTCGATGGACGACCGCGTGCGGATGAACACGCTCGCGCTCGCGATCCCGACGCTCAGCCAGAGCCCGTGCTTCTGGCACGCCGGCGCCGACCTGCTGCGCTCGAAGTCGCTGGACCGCAACAGCTACGACTCGGGCGACTGGTTCAACCGGATCGACTGGAGCGCGACGGAGTCGACCTGGGGCTCGGGCCTGCCGCCGGCCTGGGACAACGAGGCGCGCTGGCCGTACATGCGCCCGCTGCTCGCCGACCCGGCGCTCAAGCCCGGCCCGCGAGCACATCCGGGAGGCGCGCGAACGGGCGCACGAACTGCTGCGCATCCGCTACTCCTCGCCGCTCTTCCGGCTCGGCAACCCGGAGCGGATCCGTGAGCTGGTGACCTTCGGCGAGGGCGCGCCGGGCGTGATCGTGATGGTGCTGGCGGACGAGATCGTGGTCGTCTTCAACGCGACCTCGCGGGCCACGACGCAGGCGGTCGAGACCCGGGCGCGGCGCCTGCACCCGCTGCTGGCCGAGCGCGAGGCGCTCTACGCCGACGGCGCGTTCACGGTGCCGGCACGGACCGTCGCAGTGTTCCTTGCGTGAACGTCACCGGGATCGGGTCGACGATCTCGAAGCTGTCGATGCCCTCGGCCTCCTGGTTGAGGAAGCCGACGAAGGCCCAGCTGCCATCGCGTCGCTGCACGAGCGGCGCGGCGAACAGCGTCGGCTCGTCCTCGAAGGGCTTGGCCGTCGTGAGGTCGAAGGGCCCGAGCGCCGACTCGCCGAGCACGTACCAGGTGCTGAACGGCCGCGGCTCGGCCTGCTCGTTCGGGTGGCAGGTGAAGACGAGCAGCCACTGCCCGTCGACCCGGTGCACCTGTGACACCTCGAGCTCGCCGAAGTTCGCCGGCTCGGTCAGCGGCGGCGCGAGCTCCCACGTGCGCATGTCACGGCTGCGCGCGTGGGCGAGGACGCCGTCGAACCGACGCGCAGCGGCCGGGTCGCGGGCGGTGAGCAGCATGTGCCAGACGTCGCCGTCGCGAAAGACGAACGGGTCGCGCCAGGTCCCGCTCGCATCCGAGCCGTCGCCGAGCATCCGGTAGTGGCACGGATCGGGGTCGACCAGCGGCTCCGCCGCCGCACGGCGCCACGTCATCAGGTCCTCGGACTCCGCGAACCCGATCCGCTGGTCGTGGACGCCGCGGCCGCCGCGGTTGAGCGCCGTGTAGTAGAGGCGCCACAGACCGTCGTCGCCGCGCGCGACCGAACCGGTCCAGAGCGCGAGGTCGTCGAAGCCGTGCTCGCTCGGCACGAGCGCGTCGGGGTGGACGTCCCAGTCGACGAGGTCGAGCGAGCTGGCGTGCCCGATCGTCGCCGCCGTGTGGCGCAGCCCCGGGTCCTCGAGCGCCCGCGGCGCCTTGAGGAAGAACAGGTGGAAGCGCTCCCCGTCGTCCGCGATCCAGCTGTCCCAGATCCAGTCCTCCCGCGACCGCAACATGCGGGGAACGGTGGCACAAGGCCCGCCGCGGCGCGCTACCGCACCATCAAGACGCGCGTCACGATCACGACGAGCGCCGGCGTCACCGCCACGCGCCGCGTCACGCTCGCTCAGCGGCGCGGATCGTGATCTTCGTTGACCACCTCGATCAGCGCGCGGATCGTCGGCGATAGCCGGGCCTGCTCATTGAGGCCGGCCATTCCGGCGCCTCGAGAGGCGGCGACCTGACGCTGGTAGAGGTGGAGCATTGTCTTGGCGCTGGGCATGATGGTGCACATAGGGCTCGCGGTTGGATTCGTTACACGCAAACGGCCCGCCACATGGGCGGGCCGCTTTGTGTTGTCGGTCGGTTGAATTACGCCGCGGCGGGCACCGGCTCCGCGCCGCCGTAGTGACGCGGGGTGCGCTCGGGCTTGGGAGCGGAGCCCTCGTGGTCGAGCTCCGGAATCCACTGCAGCCAGCGCGGCAGGTACCAGTTCCAGTCGCCCAGCAGCTTCATGCTGGCCGGGAGCAGGACGCCGCGGATGATCGTCGCGTCGACGAGGATCGCGAAGGCGAGGCCGACGCCCATCTGCTTGGTGTCGAGCGAGCTCGAGGTGGCGAACTCGGCGAAGACGGCGACCATGATGATCGCGGCCGCGGTGATCGTGCCGGCCGTGGACTTCAGGCCCGCGGCGACGGCGTTCTCCGAGCTCATCCCGCGCTTCCAGGACTCGCGGACCCGGCTCAGGATGAAGACGTGGTAGTCCATCGAGAGGCCGAAGAGGATCACGAACAGGAAGAGCGGCAGCCAGGAGGTGACGGCACCGTTGGACTCGAAGCCGAGCAGCTTCTCGCCGTGGCCGTCCTGGAAGACGAGCTTCAGCAGGCCGTAGGACGCGGCCACCGAGAGCAGGTTGAGCAGGATCGCCTTGATCGGGATCACGATCGAGCGGAACGTGGCGAGCATCAGCAGGAACGCCAGCCCGAGCACGAAGGCGAAGACGATCGGCGTGCGGCTGTGCATCACCTGGTTGAAGTCGGCCGTCGCGGCTGCGGCGCCGGTGACGTCGGCGGTGGTGCCGCCGACCTGGGCGAACGCGGCCGGGATGGTGGTCTCACGCAGCTCGGCGAGGCCCTTCATCGCGGCATCGTCGACACCGCTGCCGGGCAGGCCGACATCGACGCGGGCGACGGTGTGGTCGGGGTTGATCTCGACGTTGGCCGGATCGAGCTTGGCGATCGCGGTCTTGACCTCCGGCGCGTTGACGTCGGCGGCCTTGACGACGACGGTGGCGAAGTCGGCCTCGGCCGGGAACGCCTTCTGGACCTTCAGGTACGTCTGGATGACCGGCTGGGACTTGTCCATCGACTCGATGCCCGGGAGCTTGGTCTGCATGCTCAGGGCGGGGATGGCGAGGGCGACGAGCGCGCCGCCGGCGACGACGATGGCGACCACCGGGTGGCGCATGACGCGGTCGGTCAGCCAGCCCCACATGCGGGACTCGCGGGCCTGTGACTGGCGGCGGCCGATGAACGGCAGACGGCCCTTCTCGACCTTGTCGCCGAGCGCGCCGAGGACGGCGGGGAGGACGGTGAGCGAACCGATGACGGCGACGGCGACCACGAGGATGACCGCGAGGCCCATGCTCATGAAGATCGTGTTGCCGGTCAGGAACATGCCGGCCATCGCGGCGATGACGGTCAGGCCGGAGATCAGGACCGCGCGGCCCGAGGTGGCGGAGGCGATGTCGATCGCTTCCAGCTTGCTGCGCCCCTTGGCGCGTTCTTCACGCTCACGGCGCACGTAGAACAGCGAGTAGTCGACGCCCACGGCGAGGCCGATGAGCATGATCGCCGGCAGCGCGATGTCGTCCATCGGCATGATCTGGCTGGCGATCGCGACGACACCCGTCGTGCCGAGGATCGCGGTCAGCGCGAGGATGATCGGCACCGACGCGGCGACGAGCGCACCGAAGGTCAGCAGCAGGATCAGCAGCGTGATCCCGAAGGACCGCATGTTCGAGCTGCCCTCTTCCTTCTTGGCGGCCTCGTCGAGCTCCTTGGTCATGCTCGCGTTGCCGAACTGCTCGACGGCCACGGAGGTGTTGCGAGCGGCGACGGTCGCGGTGGCGTCGAGGATCGGCTGGACCTTGTCCACGGCCTTCTCGGGATCACCGGCGATGTCGAACTGGACGAGCGCGGAATGGCCGTCCTTCGACGTGATCGCCGGGGCGACGTTGGCGACGTCCTTCTGCTTGGAGACGGTCGTGCTGACATCCGCGATGGCGGCCTTGAACGACTTGTCGGTCGCCTTGGCGGTCTTGCTCTGGATCAGCACCATCTCGCCCGAGGCCTCGGGGAAGCCGGCCGTCTCGAGGATCGCCTCGGCGCGGCGGCTCTCGCCGTCGAACTGCTTGGACTGGCTCGGCTTCTGCTGACCGACGGCACCGCCGATCACGAACGCGATCACGATGAACGCAAGCCATCCGAAGATGGCGGTCTTGCGATGCCGGGCACTCCAGTGACCGGCCCGGGCCGCGAGGCCCTTGGGCTTGGTTGACATGTCGTTTCGCTCTCCTGAGTGGCTCAATTGCTTGAGAGCAGAATCGACTTTCGGCGCCCTTTATTCCGCCGGGCCAGCAGGCGTCTGGGGGGTACTGCATAGCCCCCGGAGGGGGTGCGGCCTGCCCCCCGTCGATGGTGTGGTCATCATCTATGGGGATGGCACCGAGCGGGGAGTCCCACTCGATCTTCGTGGTCCAGCAGACGTTCGCCCGGGTGCGGCGCGGCTATGACCCCGATCAGGTCGATCGCCACCTGGAGCTCGTCGCGGAGATGTTCCGGCGTGGTCCCGACGTCGAGCTGCGGCGCGAACTCGCGCGCCGCGAGGCGACGATCGAGCAGGAGATCGAAGCGGCACGGATGGAGGCCGAGGCCACCGTCGAGGGCGCCCGCCTGCGCGCCGCGGCGGACCTGGCGACCGCCGAGTCTGCGCTGGCGGCGGCGCGCGAGGAGGCTTCGCGGATCGTCGCCGCGGCCCGGTCGGAGGGGGCCGCGCTGCGGGAGCAGGCGCGCGCGTCGGGCGAGGCGGACGCGCAGGTCGAGGCCACGCGCCTGCACGACTCGGCTGTTTCTGACGCCGAGGCGCTGCGGGCCGCCGCTGAGGCGGACGCCGCGGCGGCGCGGCGGCGAGCGGACGGCGCGGAGGCCGAGCGGGACGCGATCCTGGCCGACGCCCGCGAGGCGCTGTCGGTCGCGCGCGCCGAGGCCGAGGCGGAGACCGAGCGGCTGCTCGCGGGGGCGCGGGAGGAGGCCGCCGCGACGCGGGCCGAGGCCGGCGCGGAGCTCGCCGCGGCGCGCGACGAGGCCGCCGGCGTCGCCGCCGAGCGCCGGCGCGTGCTCGAGGCCGCGGCCGCCGACGGCGAGCGTGTCCGCGCCGATGCGCGCGACGTCCTCGATGACGCCCGCGAGCGCGGCGAGCGGCTGATCGCCGCCGCTCGCGACGAGGCCGCCGGCCTGCGCAGCGACGCCGCGGCGCTCGTCGCCGGTGCGCGTGATGCGGTGGAGGTGGCGCGCGGCGAGCGCGCCGCGATCCTCGCCGAGCACCATCGCGACGCGGCGCGCGAGCGCGAGGCGCTGCTCGCCGCCGCCGAGCGTGAGGCGGACGAGCACGCCGCGGCGCGACGGGCCGCCGCCGACGCCGAGCTCGAGGCCTACGTCGCCCGCCGCCGGCGCGAGGCCGACCGGCTCGCCGAGGCTGCCCGCAAGGAGCGCTACGGGTGATCCTGCAGGGCGAGCGCGTGACGCTGCGGCCGCTGGCCGAGGCCGACGTCGAGCCGCTGAACGCGATCATCGCCCAGCCCGGCGTGCGCGAGTGGTGGGGCACCGACCCGACGGTCGACGACCAGGACGCGTTCACGATCGTCGTCGACGACGAGATCGCGGGCTGGCTCGGCTGGTACGAGGAGACGATGGACGACTACCGGCACGGCGGGCTCGACATCTTCCTCGCGCCGGCGTTCCACGGCCGTGGGCTCGGCCGCGAGGCCCTGCGGCTCGCCGCGGCCTGGCTGATCGAGGACCACGGGCACCACCGGATCATCATCGACCCCGCCGCGGACAACGCGCGGGCGATCGCCACCTACGCGTCGATCGGCTTCAAGCCTGTCGGCATCATGCGCCGCTACGAGCGCTCGCCCGACGGCAGCTGGCACGACGGGCTGCTGATGGACCTGCTCGCGGACGAGTTCATCCCCAGCTGAGCAGCGAGCCATGGCCGTCGGCCCAGGCGACGCGCTCGCCGTCGCGCGCGACCGCCATCAGGTCCTTCTCGCACGGGCTCGAAGCCCAGCACATCAGGGCCCTCGCAGGCCAGCCAGGTCGCGCCGAGGCGGCCGACCGCCTCGCGGAACAGCGCGCGGCCGGCGGACGGGACGTAGAAGAGGACGGCGGTGTGGAAGATGACGAGCGTCGCGTCGCGCGGCGCCTCCGCGGCGAGCGCCTCGAGGTCGGTCGTCAGATCGCCCTGGATCACGCGCGGCGGGTCGCGGCGCGCCACGTCCAGCGCGCCGCGCAGCGTCTCGACGCGGTGCTCCTGGCCCGGCCAGATCAGCAGTTCGAGCCAGCGCACCTGCTCCTCGTCGGTGACGTCGATCGGGTCGAGGTCCAGCCCGGCGCGCCACGCGATCTCGGGCAGCGCGTGCGGCAGCGGCGGGTCGTTCTCCGGCTCGCAGCGCAGGATCGGCGGGCCGTCGCCGCCGAGTCGGTGGCCGCCGTAGTCGTAGGCGTAGCGGTCCGGCAGCAGGCACAGGCCCGCGCTCGTTCCCACCTCGAGCAGCGCGAGCGGCTGGGGGAGGGCGGCGAGCAGCGGCAGCATGATCGCGCAGCGCGCGGCCTCGTTGGTCTGGGTCCGGCGCGCCAGCATCAGCGCCTCGATCTCGCTGCGGCGCTCGCCGAGCACCGCGCGGAACTCCGGCCAGCCGCTCGGCGTCCCGGCCAGCGCGCGGTAGGCGGCGAAGAGGAGGTTCGGCTGGCGCTTGCCGGTCGGCAGGCCGTCGAGCCAGGTCAGCGTCTCGCGGTCCTCCGCGACGCCCGCGGCCAGCTCGACGTACAGCGCCGAGCGCCCGGCCGCCTCGTAGGTCGGCGAAGTCCCGGTAGCCGGTCGCGATCCGCTCGCTCACAGCGCGTCGCGCCGTCCGCGGAAGAACGCGAGCGCGGCGGCCTCGTCCGTCCACGCCGTCTCGGCGCCCGTGAAGCCGACCGCGTTCCACTCGGGCGCGGGTTCGGGCGCCTTCCACGGCGCGACGTAGAGGTACGGCTCCGCGTGGTTCTCGTCCCCTGGGGAGCCGCCGTAGGTGACCTCGCGATCCTCGAAGGCGATGTCGAAGTGCTCGGGCCAGAGGTGGATCTCGCTCGGCTCGGCGGCCTCGGCATGGAGCGTCTCGAGCACGCCCCAGGTGAAGGCGAAGAAGCGGGCGAGACGCTCGGCGTGCTCCGGGTCGACGTCCAGCGGCTCGCGTGTCTCGGCGCCATCGGCGCCTCGGGTCACGAGTTCGACGCCCTCGACGCGGACCTGCCCGCCGTCCGGGAACGCGGGTGTGCCGAAGCCTCCGGGTGTCGCCTCCAGCGCGATCTCGTTCCCGGTCGCGCGCACGCGGGCGGGCGAGACGACCTCCTCGGCGATCCGGTGCAGCGCGTCGCGGGTCTCGGCAAACGTTACGTGCATGACCGACATGGTGAATCTCATCGTCTTTGCATGTCGTGTGGCGATCCTCCGTTTCGACGTCGCTCCTCGTTCGACCCCGACCAGGTGCTGACGCGCAGTAACGGACTAGCGCACCCGCCGGCGGCCGCCCGACAACCCTCATATGTCGGCCGCCGGCGGAGTCCGTTTCTCCGACCGGAAAGCAGTAGGACGGACAATGCTGCGTCCGGATGCGGATTCCTCTCGACTGCACGCTGACGCCTGAGCGCGTCCTGCTCGCCCTGCGCGACGAGCCGTGGCCGTTCGCGCTGACCGGTCGCTGGGCCGGCGGCGGCGCGATCGTCGGCTCAGCGCCGCGCGCGCTGCTCGCCCCCGACGACGACCCGTTCGCCCGGCTCGAGGATCTCCCGCCGGCGCGCGGCGACGCCGAGGTCGGTGGCGGCTGGTTCGGCTGGCTCGGCTACGGACTCGGTGCGCTCGTCGAGACGCTCCCGCCGCCACCACCGCGTCCCGTATCCGCTCCCCGACGCGCACCTCGCCTACTACGACAACGTCCTGCGCCAGGACGCCGAGGGCCGCTGGTGGTTCGAGGCGCTCGACGATCCGCCCGACCCGCTCGCGCCCGAAGCACGCGCCGGCGTCCTGCGCGATCGGCTCGCGCACGTCCGCAGGCTGCTCGCCGCCGCCCCCGAGCCGGTCGCTCCTGTGCCCGTCGAGTTCACGCTGCGCGCGCCCGGCGCGGCGGGCCACATCGCCGCCGTGGCCGAGTGCGTCGAGCGCATCGCCGCCGGGGAGATCTTCCAGGCCAACCTCTGCCTGCGGCTCGACGCGTGCTTCCGGCACGCCGGTCGAGCAGCTCTTCGCGCACGCCGCGCCGAAGCTGCAGCCGGCCTACGGCGCGTGCTTCGTCGCGCCCTGGGGCGGCATCGCCAGCTTCTCGCCCGAGCTCTTCCTGCGCCGTCGCGGTCGCGACGTGACGACCGGGCCGATCAAGGGCACGGCCCCGCGCGACGGCGACCCGGCCGCCCTGCAGGGTTCGGAGAAGGACCGCGCCGAGCACGTGATGATCGTCGACCTGATGCGCAACGACCTCGGGCGCGTCGCCGAGTACGGCTCCGTCGTCGCGCCCGAGGTGCCCGAGGCGCAGCCGCACCCGGGCGTCTGGCATCTCGTCTCCGACGTCCGCGCCCATCTCGCCCCCGGCAACGGCGACGCGGCCCTGCTGCGCGCGACCTTCCCGCCCGGCTCGGTCACCGGCGCACCCAAGGTCCAGGCGCTGCACGTCATCACCGAACTCGAGGCCACCGGTCGCGAGGTCTACACCGGCGCGATCGGCTTCGCGAGCCCCCACGCCGGCCTCGAGCTCAACGTCGCGATCCGCACCTTCGAATCCCGCTCCGGCCGCCTCTGGCTGGGCGCAGGAGGCGGAATCGTGGCCGACTCTAACCCTCAGGCAGAGCTTGAGGAATGCCTCGTCAAGGCCCGCCCGCTGCTCGCCGCCATCAACGCCACCCACCGCACCGAACCGTTGCCACGAGGGGGAGGCGCTGTGCGGCGGCCGCTCGACTCCTTGCGGCGGCCGGACGCGGATCGGGGGGTGTTCGAGACGCTGCTGGTGGAGGGTGGCCGGGCGGTGAACGTGGAGGCGCACCTGGCGCGGCTGGCGCGGAGCGTAGAGCGGCTGTACGGGCTGCGGCTGCCGCCGATCGAGGTGCCGACGGGGGAGGACGGAGCCGTTCGGATCACGTATGTGCCCGGGCGGCCGGTGGTGATCGAGACCCGGCCGCGGCGGGCGCGGGAACTGCCGGTGGTGCTGACGCCGTACGTGCTTCCGGGTGGTCTGGGGGAGCACAAGTGGGCCGACCGGCGGCTGGTGGAGGCGCTGTCGGCCGACGGGACGACGCCGCTGCTGCTCGACGCCGACGGGACGGTGCTCGAGGCGGCGTGGGCCGCGGTGCTGATCCGGCGCGACGGGAAGCTCTACACGCCGCGCGAGGACGGGCGGATCCTGCCGAGCACGTCGCGGCCGGAGGCCGAGCCGGCCGACCTGCGGTTGCAGGAGGGCGACGAGCTGCTGCTCAGCTCGTCCCTGGCGGGCGTGGTGCCGGCCGTACTCGCGGCCACCAGCCCGGGACGGCCCGGCGATAGGCGTCGTACTCCGGCCCGTAGCGCGCGCTGAGCGTCGGCTCCTCGTAGCCGCGCACGAACGCGACGAACAGGACCTGCAGGAAGATCGCGTAGACCAGCAGGACCGGCCGGCCGAGCAGCAGCGCCTGGCCGAGCACACACTCACCACCGCGACGTACATCGGGTTGCGCACCCAGCGGTAGAGCCCGCCGACCACGAGGTGCTGCGTCGGCGCCACCGGCGCGGGCGTGCCCAGGCCCTCGGCGACGAAGCGCGCGAAGGCCCGGATCAGCACGATCGCGCCGGCGAGCAGCAGGAGCGCGCCGAGCCAGCGCAGCGGCGGCCACACCGGCTCGGCGTCCCAGCCTGTGAGCCACCACGGGATGACGCCGGCGACGACGCCCGGAGCGAGGGCGAAGAACACGGAGCTGCCGGCGGCGGCGGTGGCGAAGCGCATTTGCCCTACGCAGTCTCGAGAAAGCCCGTGACGTTACGCAGGCGCCCATCGCCGTCGACGGTGGCGAAGTCGACGCCGCTCGCGACCGGCTCGCCCGCGCCCGTCGCCGCCGCGCAGCGTCCAGGCGAAGCGCACGACGTCGTTGTGCGTGTCCGGCCCGAAGGAGAGCTCGAAGCGGTGGCCGGGGAACTGCGACTGGGCCGCGCCGATCATCGCCGCGATCCCGTCGACGCCCTCGCCCGACATCAGCGGGTCGAGGTAGCGCGCGTCGTCGGTGAACGTCTCGGCCACCAGCGCGAGCCGGCGCTCGGCGTCGGTCTCGTTCCACGACGCGATGTAGGTGTCCACGACGGAGGTGATGGTGTTGGTCATGGGCATGAAGGTGCCAGCGCGAGGTAATTGATTCAATTACCTCTGAGGTAAATGAATCAGATCGGCCCACTCCTGAAGACCTGGCGCAGCCGGCGCCGGCTGAGCCAGCTCGACCTCGCGCTCGAGGCCGGCGTCTCGACGCGCCACCTGAGCTTCGTCGAGACCGGGCGCGCGCGGCCGAGCGAGCAGATGGTCCTGCACCTCGCGGAGCAGCTCGACGTCCCGCTCAGAGAACGCAACCGCCTGCTGCTCGCCGCCGGGTACGCGCCGGTCTACGCGCAACGAGCCCTGGACGCGCCGGAGCTGGGCCCCGTGAAGGACGCGCTCGACCAGCTGCTGGCGAGCCACGAGCCGTTCCCGGCGATCGTCGTCGACCGTGGCTGGAACCTCGTCGCCGCCAACCGGGCGATCGCGATGCTCACCGAGGGCGCCGCGCCGCAGCTGCTCGAGCCGCCGGTGAACGCGCTCCGGCTCGCCCTGCACCCGGACGGGATGGCCAAGCGGATCATCAACTACGGCGAGTGGCGTGCGCACCTGCTGCGGGACCTCGCCGCGCAGGCCGACGCGAGCGGCGACGACGCGCTCTACGCGCTGCACGAGGAACTCAAGGCCTACCCCGGCGAGCAGGGGGAGCCCGCAGAGCAAGCGGTCTTCGTGCCGTTGCGAATCCGCGGCCCGCAGGACCAAGAGCTGCGCTTCCTGAGCACCCGCACGACGTTCGCCACCGCGGTCGACGTCACCGTCTCCGAGCTCGCGATCGAGTCGTTCTTTCCTGCCGACGCACCGACCGCCGCGGCGATCCGCGCCTACGCGCCGGCGTCGAGGTGACGCTCGAGCAGGTCGAGCCGGTCCGCCCAGTAGCGCCGGTACGGCGCCAGCCAGCGATCGACCTCGGCCAGCGGCGCCGGGTCGAGGCCGTACCAGCGCCGCTGCGCGTCGACGCGCACCCGCACGAGCCCGGCCTCGCGCAGCACCCGCAGGTGCTTGGAGACGCCGGGCTGGCTCAGCCCGAGCTCGTCGACCAACTCGCTGACCGAGTGCTCGCGCTCGCGCAGCAGATCGAGGATCCGGCGCCGGCTCGCGTCGGTCAGCACATCGAAGACGGCGGGCACGAGCGCCAGTATGACCGCTAGGGCATATTCTGCTCGCCGGTGATCAGCCGCGTGCCGCGCCCGTGCGTCGCGAAGCTGAACCACCAGCGGATTCCCACCAGCAGCCGGTTCTGGAAGCCGACGAGGTAGAAGAGGTGGATCGTGAGCCAGAGCGCCCAGGCCACGAAGCCGCTGACGCGGATCCGCGGCGGCAGCTCGGCCACGGCCCGCAGCCGGCCGATCGTCGCCAGGTTGCCCTTGTCCTTGTAGTGGAACGGCCCGATCTCCTTCGAACGCAGCCGCGAGCGGACGAGCTTGGCCGCGTAGCGCCCCATCTGCATCGCCACCGGCGCCACGCCGGGCAGCGGGTCGGCGCCGCGGACCTGGACCATGTCGCCGATCGCGAGCACCTCCGGGTGCCCGGGCAGCGACAGATCCGGCTCCACCAGCAGCCGGCCCACGCGGTCGGTCTCGGCGCCTGAGGCCTCGGCGAGCGCGCCGGAGACGCTCGAGGCGAGCACGCCCGCGGCCCAGATGATCGTTCCGGCACGCACGCGCTGGGACTCGCCGCCGGTCACCTGCATGTCGACGCCGTCGGCGTCGAGCCCGGTGACCATGTGGTCGAGCATCGGCGTCACGCCCAGGCTCTCCAATGCCTTCTCAGCCCGCTTGGACAGCTTCGGCGGGAACGCGGCGAGTACGCGATCGCCGGCCTCGACCAGCAGCACCCGCGTGGTCGACGTGTCGGCGACGCGGTAGTCCTTGCGCGTGTCGCGGGCGATCTCGGCGATCTGCCCCGCCATCTCGACGCCGGTCGGGCCGGCGCCGACGACCACGAACGTCAGCAGGCGCGCCCGCTCTTCCTCGTCCCGCGTCACCTCCGCCGCCTCGAACGCCCGCAGGATCTGCGCGCGGATGTGCAGCGCGCCCTCGAGCGACTTCAGCTCCGCGGCGTGCTCCTGCCATTCGGGGTTGCCGAAGTAGTTGTACTTCGAGCCGCCGCCGACGATCAGCGTGTCGTAGCCGAGCGTCTCCTCGCCCGCCGCCGTGCGCAACGCGACCGTGCGGGCGTCGAGATCGAAGCCGGTCGCCTCCGCGAGCATCACGCGCACGTGCTCGTCACCGTGGAAGATCGCCCGCAGCGGATAACAGACCTCGCCCGCCGCCAGGGCGCCGGTCGCCACCTGATACGCGAGCGGCTGGAACAGATGGAAGTTCCGGCGATCGACGAGCGTGACCTCGACGTCGGCGTTCTTGAGGTGCTTGGCGGCCTGAAGGCCGCCGAAGCCCCCGCCCACGATGACGACCCGATGCATGCCGTCCAGACTAGGGCTCCTACCGAATCGACCGCTCACTCAGCTCCAGGGCCTGCGCGGCATTGGCACGCGTGACGAAGTTCGGCCCGGTGGCGACGATGTCGTGCTGCGCCGGCATGATCCCGTAGCGCGCGTGCAGCGCCAGCATCTCGATCGGCAGATAGCCCTGCAGGTAGGCCTGCTGGTCGACCGCGAAGCCGATCTCGCCGCGCTGGACCGCCTTGAGCACATCCGGACCGAGATCGAAGGTGCCGATCTTGATCCCCAGGCCGGCGAGGCCCTCGGCCGCTGCCAGCCCGCCGACGGAGTTCGTCGCCAGCACGCCGTCGGCGTCATCGCCGGCCACGGACCGGGCGATCAGGCTCGGCGTCCGCGGATCGTCGTCGACGATGTGCAGCACGCGCGAGTGCCCGCCGACCTCGCGCATCGCCTTCGCGAGCCCGCGGCAGCGGGCGTCGACGCCGGCGTTGTCGGTCTCGTGATTGAGGCAGATCGCCTGGCGCACGCCGGCGTCGGCGAGCCGCCGCCCGGCCTCGAGCCCCGCGCGGTCCTCGACCTGCCCGACGTGCACCATCACGCCGAGCCGCTTGAAGACATCGCTGCCGGAGTTGATCGAGACGACCGGGATCCCCGCCGCCACCGCGCGGCGGATCGCCGGCGCGAGGCCGGCCGAGGGGATCGACACGACGAGCCCGTCGGGCTTGGTCGCGACGGCCTGGTCGATCAGCTCGCTCATCCGCTCGACGCTGAAGACGTCGGGCGACTGGTAGTCCACGAGCACGTCGAGCCGGCGCGCGGCGGAGTCGACGCCGTTGCGGATGATCCCCCAGAACTTGCTCGACGCCGGGCCGTGCGTGACGACGGCGATCCGCACCGCGCCGTCGGGCACGGGCGCGCCCTTGACCGGCGCGGCGGCGGCCGTGGCGCCCGAGACCTCGACGGCCGGCTCGCGCACGTCCTGCGTGCTGCCGCACCCGGCCACGACCACCATCACGAACAGAAGTGCGAGCCACCTCATACCGGCACCGGGATTCTCGCTCGCACGATCGTTCCACCGCCCACCGGGCTGTCGATCTCCAGCGTCCCGCCGACCGCCGCGACGCGATCGTCGAGCCCGCGCAGCCCGGTCCCGACCGACGGGTCGACCCCGCCGACGCCGTCGTCGACCACCTCGACCACGAGCTCCTCGCCCACGTGCCGCAGCTTCACCTGCGCGCAGGTGGCCTCCGCGTAGCGGGTGACGTTCGTCAGCGCCTCCGCGACGAGGAAGTACGCCGCCGCCTCCACGGGTGCCGGGAGCCGCTCGGTCACCTCGACGTCGGTCTCGATCGGGATCGAGCCGCGGTCCGCGAGCGAGTTGATCGCCGGCGTCAGGCCGCGGTCGGTGAGGATCGCGGGATGGATGCCGCGGGCCAGTTCGCGCAGCTCGGCCAGCGCCGTCGCGAGCCGCGCCGAGAGGTCGTCGATCGCCGGATCCTTCAATCGCGTCTTGAGCATCCGCAGGTCGAGCGCGAGCGCGACCAGCTGCTGCTGCGCGCCGTCGTGGAGGTCGCGTTCGATCCTGCGCCGCGCCGCGTCACCGGCCTGGATGATCCGCAACCGCGACAGCCGCAGCTCCTCGACGCGCGCCTGCAGGTCGGCCTTCAGGCGCTCGTTGTCCAACGCCAGCGACGAGGCGGCTGCGGCGGCCATGACGAGCTCGGGGCTGGTGTCGAGTGAAGCGTCGTGCACGATCGCGGCGACGCGCTGGCCGTCGCGGTCGACGGCCGTCCACGCCCGTCCCGAGCCCGGCTCCGGCAGCACGACGCGGCGGCCGAACTCATCCACGAAACGCTCGCGATCAGGCAGCCAGTAGGCGACGGAGACGGTGCGGTCACCGAGGCTCTCGGCCAGCATCTCGCGCACCGGCCCACCCGGCGGCATCCGCGGCGTCAGCAGCGCGTGCGAGCTCACGCAGAGGATGCGGTAGAGCGCCTCGAGCGTGGCCAGGGCGAGCACCGCGGCCGGGAGCGCGAACGCGCACAGCAGCAGCCCGAGGCCCGGACCGAGCTGCCACGGCCCGACGTAGTCGACCTCGGCGGAGCCCGCGAGCGCGCCGATCCCGAGCTGCAGGCAGAGCGCGAGGATGAACGCCGGCGCCAGCGCGACCAGCAGCAGCGCGACGAACAGCAGCGGCCGCAGCGCCAGGTGCGTGGCCGTCCGCCAGAGCGAGCGGTCCGAGAGCAGGTACAGCGAGCGCCGGAACGCGCCGCCCGTCCCGCGCACGCGGCTCGGGATCGGCGGCACCTGGGTTCCGAGCCAGCGGTTCGCCGCACGCCGGTCCAGACGCTCGAGCGCGCGGCAGAAGTCCGCGGCCGCGACGAGCACGGGGAGCCCGATCCCGATCACGCTGAGCGCGGCGCCGAGGATCAGCACCGCGACCGCCGGGAGCGCCAGCAGCGTCATCGGCAGCGTCACCACGAGGTACGCCACGGCGTGGCTCGCGCGGTTGAAGCGGCCGTCGAGCTCGAAGGTCGCGATCACGACCGTCCCTCCACGGTGATGTCGCCCGAGCCGCTGAGCACCTGGACCGAGTACGGCGCGTCGTCGCGCGCCGTGATCCCGCGGACGTTCGCCTCGCCGGAGTCCGTCTCGGCATCGATGTCGTACCGCCCGGCCGGGAGCACGGCGTGGATCGAGCCCGAGTTCGAGCGCATCGAGAGCTGCGGGGGAGCGCACGACGCCTCGAGCGCGATGTCCCCGGCCCCCGCGCGGGCGTCCAGCGAGTTGCCGCAGTAGCCGGAGATGTCGATCTGGCCGGCGTCCGTCGTGACCTTGACCGTCCCGCGGTAGCCGCGCAGCGACACGTCGCCGTCGGTCGTGCGGACGCTGACCGCGATGTTGTCGGGCACCACGACGCGGTAGCCGACCGTGCACGGCGCGAGCAGCGAGGTGGGACAGCGCGAGTGGATGCCGAAGATCCCCGCCTTCACGCTCTGCTGCGTGACCGCCTTGCGGCCGAACGAGTAGTGCTCGGTCCGGCGCACGGAGACGGCGTCGGTGCGGCCGCCGCCGACGATCACGATGTCGCCCGCGCCGAGGTCGAAGGCGAGGCTCTCGACGGCGCCGGTCACGGGGTAGGAGGCGCGGACCTCGCGCTCGGAGGCCAGCCCGGCGATCACGAGCGCGACCAATCCACCCACCACCAGGAGGGCCGAGATCGCGACCACACGGCCCCACGGCGACAACAACATCGCCGCAACCCTATATCCGGCCCTGGCTGTCACACCAGGGCCGGAGTTGGGCTTCTGTCAGGCGAAGCGGACGCGAGCGCGCCCGCGGCCGTGCGAGTGGCGGCGCTCGTCGCGGTGCAGCTGGCGCCCGCGCTGGGCGAGCATCAGGACCGCGTCGGCGGACGGACGCAGCGGGTCGGCGACGTGATGGCCGTCCTCGAGCGAGAACGCCGCCCACAACTCGCCGCCGACCTCGGCGAGCAGGACGTCGCCGCGCGGGGCGCGGCTGGAGTCGAGCGAGGCCAGCCGCGCGAGCGCCGCGGCGTCGGCGTGATCGGGCCTGACGGATCCGCAGCGGGGCGGGGTTCCCGGGGATCTGCTTGCGCTGTGTGAGCTGGTTGAACATGCCTTCATGATCGCCCTGAGACACCCCCCTTACATCAGGCGGATGGTGCGGTTTGCGGCCCCTTACCCCTTACGATCCGGCGCATGATTGCTGTGGTCACAGGAGCCGGCTCAGGCATCGGCCGCGCGGCGGCTCAGGCGCTGCTCGAAGACGGCTGGAGCGTGGTCGCCGCGGGGCGCCGGGAGGCCCCGCTGCGGGAGACGATCGGCGAGCGCGGATGGGCTCGCGGTGCCCACCGACGTGACCGATCCGGCGTCGGTCAACGCGCTCTTCGCCACCACGCTGGAGCGCTACGGGCGCGTCGACCTGCTGTTCAACAACGCGGGCCGCGGGCTGTCGGTGCCGATCGCCGAGATCGAGCTCGACGACTGGAAGCAGGTCGTGGACACGAACCTGACCGGCTCGTTCCTGTGCGCCCAGGCGGCGTTCCGGGCGATGGCCGCGCAGGACCCGCGCGGCGGGCGGATCATCAACAACGGCTCGCTCTCCGCCTACGTCCCGCGCCCGTACGCGATCGCCTACAACGCGACCAAGCACGCGGTCACCGGCCTCACGAAGTCGCTCGCGCTCGACGGCCGCGCGTATCGACATCGCGTGCGGGCAGATCGACATCGGCAACGCCGTCGACGGAGATGACCGAGCGGATGAGCGGCGGCGTGCCGCAGGCCGACGGCTCGCTCGCGGCCGAGCCGACCATGGACGTCGCGCACGTCGGGCGCGCCGTCGCCTACATGGCGTCGCTCCCGCTGGACGCCAACGTGCAGTTCATGACCGTGATGGCGACGAAAATGCCCTTCATCGGCCGCGGCTGAAGATAATCGCACCGGTGGAGGTCCGCCGGGCCCTCATCGGTCGCGACGCGCCGCTGCAGGCGCTGGGCGACGCGCTGGCCGATCCGCCCGCGATCGTCGCTGCTCTCGGGCGAGGCGGGGATCGGCAAGACGCGGCTCGTGGCCGAGGTCGAGGCGCGGCGCGGCCGGGTCTCGTGCTGCACGGCGAGTGCCTCGAGTTCGGCGGCGAGGAGCTCGCTACGCGCCGGTCGTCGCCGCGCTGCGCGACCTGCCCGCGGACTGGCTGGAGGCGCACCTCGACGGGCTGTCGGCCGAGGCGCGCGGCGCGCTCGCCGCCGTGCTCCCGCGCGAGCCGCCCGGCGACGGGCGGCCCGGGACAGCTGTACGAGCTGCTGCTGGACCTGCTCGGCGGCTCGCGCCGAGCGCCGCGTGCTGCTCGTGCTCGAGGACATCCACTGGGCCGATCGCTCGACGCTCGCGCTGCTCGCGTTCCTCGCGCGCAACCTGCGCGCCGAGCGGATCGTCGTCCTCGCCACCTACCGCGTCGACGACGAGCTCTCGCCGGCAGCTGCGCCGGCTCGCGAGCGAGCTCGGGCGGCGGCGCACGGTGCTGCGGATCGAGCTCGAGCCGCTCGCGCCGCGAGGACGTGGCGCGGCAGCTCGAGGCGATCGCCGGCGGCCCGGTGCCCGGCGGCGCTGGCCGGCGGAGCTGCACGCGCGCGCGGGCGGGAACCCGTTCTTCGTCGAGGAGCTGTTCGCGGCGCGCACCGAGACGCGTCGCCGAGGCGGTGCTCGCGCGGGTGCAGCGGCTCGACGGCGCCGCGCTCGCGGTGCTGGCCGCGGCCGGCGGGCGCGCGTCGTACGCGCTGCTGGAAGCGCCTGGAGGTCGAGCCGGACGCGCTGCGCGAGGCGCTCGACGCCGGCGTGCTGGTGCGCGAGCGCGACGGCGTCGCCTTCCGCCACGGGCTGATCGGCGAGGTGGTCTACGAGCGCCTGCTGCCGGCCGAGCGCGTCGCGCTGCACCGCGCGATCGCCGCGCCGCTCGACGACGCCCGCCCAGCGCGCCCACCAGTGCCAGCGCGCCGGGCTGCGCGACGAGGCGCTGCGCGGCGTCGGTCGAGGCCGGGATCGAGGCCGCGCGACGTGTTCGCCTACGCCGAGGCGCGCGTGCACTTCGAGCGCGCGCTCGAGCTCTGGGACGGCGACGCCGGCATCGACCGCGTCGACCTGCTCGCCCGCGCCGCGCAGGCGGCGCGCTTCAGCGGCGATCCTGAGCGGGCGGTCGCGCGCTGCCGCGAGGCGATCGCGCTCGAGGACGATCCGGCGCGCCGCGCGCTGCTCTACGAGCGCCTCGGCGAGTACCACTTCTGGGACGACGAGGCCGCGCTGGAGTGCTACGAGCAGGCGCTCGCAGCTGGCGCCCGGCGAGCCGCGGCTGCTCGCCGCGAAGGGCCACGCGCTGATGGGGCTGCGGCGCTGGGACGAGTCGCGCGCGTGCTGCGAGGCGGCGCTGGACGCGGGCGCGGCGCCGCGGATCACGCTCGGCGTCGTGCTCGCCTTCCTCGGCGAGCCGGAGGCGGGCGAGGCGCACCTGCGGCGGGCGCTCGAGCTCTCGCGGTCGGGCGAGGAGACCGCCCGCGCCTACCTGCACCTCGGCGAGCTGCTGCGGGTGCGCGGCGACCACGCGGGCGCGCTGCAGGCGATGGTCGACGGCGAGCGCGAGGCCGCCCGGCTCGGGCTGCGCGGCTCCTTCGGGCACTTCATGTTCGTCAACGGCGCCGACGACCTGCTGCGGCTCGGCCGCTGGGACGAGGCCGCGGAGCGGGTCGCGCGAGGCCGCGCGGATGGACCTCTCGCGCACCGCCAGCGCGCTGCGGCGGGCGATCGCGGGCCAGCTGCACGCGCTGCGCGGCGAGTTCGCGGCGGCGCGCGCGGAGCTCGACGCCGCCGCCGACGACGGCCTGCCGAGCGAGTTCCTCACGCCGCTCGCAGCGGCCCGGGCGGCGCTCGCGCTGGCGGAGGGCGACCCGGTCGCTGCGCGCCGTGCACGTCGCGGGCGCGCTCGGCGGGCGTCGCAGGACCCGTTCTACACGCCGCCGCTGTACTCGCTCGGCCTGCGCGTCGCAGGCCGAGCTGGCGGAGCGCGAGCGCGCCCGCCGCCGCGAGCCCGACGCACGCTCGCCGACGCGCTGCTCGCGGACCTCGACGCGCTCGTGCGGTGAGCACGCGGCGTCGCCCGACGCGCTCGCGCACCGCGCACTCGCCCACGCCGAGCACGGTCGCGTTGACGGCACCGTGGCGCCCGAGCGCTGGAGCGCGGCGGCCGCGGCGTTCGACGCGCTCGGTGAGCCGTACCCCGCCGCGTACGCGCGGCTGCGCGAGGCGGAGGCGACGCTGCTCGCCGGCGGCGAGCGTGTCGCCGCCACGCGCGCGCTCGCCGCCGCGCGCGCCGCGACCGTGGCACTCGCGCGCCGCACCGCTGCGCGAAGCGGCCGAGGCGCTCGCCCGGCGCGCGCGGCTCGACGTCGCCGCCCCGGCCGCCGCGACGGTCGCGACGACGACGGCGGCGGCACCGGCACCGGCCTGACCGCGCGCGAGACCGAGGTGCTGCGGCTGCTCGCCGACGGCCTGACGAACCGGGAGATCGCCGCGCGCCTGTTCATCAGCCAGAAGACGGTCGGCGCGCACATGGCGCCACATCTACGGCAAGCTCGGCGTGCACACGCGCGTCGAGGCCGCCGGACGCGCCCGGGCGCTCGGCGTTTGACCAGGGTGGAGCACGACCTACCCCGAGGGTGGCGCACGCGCGCACCTTAGGCTGGTCCCGCAATCGGGCCGCCAGTCGTGAGTCTCCCGCCCGACACCGGCGCTTCACGAGGGAACGCCGGACAGATCGGAGGCCCCACATGTCCCCCAGCTCCATCGCCCGCAGCCTGCGCAGGCGTCGCGATCGTGCTCGTCCTCGTCGCCGGTCGCAACGACCCCCGGCCCCGGCCCAGACCCACGCGAACACCGTCGCAGCGCACGCGTAGATAGGGCGTTCCGGCGCGCAAGATCGAGCGTTCGCCCGATGCGCTCCCGGGTGATCGCTCGTAGCGTCGCGAGCATGCGCCCCTCTCTCCTCCGCCTCACCGCCGCCGCCGGGTCCACGGCGGCGGTGCTGGCCGCCGCCCCGCCGCGCACGCGGCCGACGCCGTCTTCGGCGGCGCCACCGCTCGCACCGGCGATCCGATCGTCGTCAAGGCCGACCCGAAGGCGACCGAGCTGCGGTCGATCCTGATCTCGTGGCGAGCGGCTTGCAGCGACGGCAGCGGCTTCCCTAACGCTCGCGGAGCTGACGCCCACCGAGGTCGTCGACGGCTTCGCTCCCGGGCCCGACGATCTGCTGGTCTCGCGCAACGCCAAGGGCCGCTTCGACGGCACCCAGCTCGGGTCCGTCGACCTCGGCACCGCCGTCGCCGCGATCGTCGTCGACGTCACCGGCAAGCTCAAGCCGGGCCGTGCGAGCGGGACGCTCTCGGCGGTCGTCAAGATCGTCGACAAGGCGACCGGTGCCGCGATCACGTCGTGCGAGACGGGCAAGCAGAGCTTCGTCGCGACGCGCGCACCTGGCGTCGTCTACGGCGGCAGCACGTCCCAGGGCGAGCCGGTCGTCGTGCGCCTCAATGCGCACGCGCACGCGCGTCAGCGACGTGATCACCGTCTGGCGTGCGCCGTGCACGCCCTCCGGCGGCTACTTCCGCGTCCCCGATCACTTCGTCAACTTCTCGCTCAAGACGACGGGTGCCTTCGGCAATCCGTTCGCCGACGACGCGCCGATCGACGCCGGCGGTAAGCGCCACTGGGACTACTCGATCACAGGGCGCGTGAGCAAGACCAAGGCCAAGGGAACGATGCAGGTCAAGGTCGCCGACACCGACGCGGCGGGCGCGGCGACGGACGCATGCGACACCGGCGGCAGTGACCTGGAAGGTCGCCACGGGCTGACCTTGGCGGCGGCACCCAAGCTCGCACCAACAGCGGGCCAAGCGGACCCCAAGGCCCGCTGTGGAGAGTGCGGACTGCGGCGGGCGATTCCCCCCCGAGTCGCCCGCCGCCAATAGCGCCCACACTCTCTCCCCGAGGTCTCAGATATGTCTTCCCCCGCCCGGCCGTGGATGGCCGTGCCTGCCCTTGCCGTCGGTGTGCTCCTGCTCACGGGAGCCTCCGCCTTCGCCGCCGACACGGCGACCATCTACAACGTCACGCAGGAGGGCATGACCTCCGCGGACGGTCAGAAGCTCGCCGACGCGTACGGCATCCCGAACTCCGTCGCCGCCCAACGGCGCCTTCACCTACACGGGCAAGGGCTTCGGTGAGGTCCCGCAGAAGACGGTCGGCAAGGGCGAGACGACGAGGCCGGCCGCCCGGTCGTCTCGCAGGCCCTCGACACCGCCGCGCTGGACAAGCTGCGCCCGGTCTCGGATGCCGTCGCGCTGCGCCGCGCCGCGCCGCTGCTCGATCTCGCCGGCCTCGGCGGCGACTTCAAGGCCGAGCCGCGCCGTCTCGCACACCGAGCTGACGACGGCCAACAACGACGGCAAGACGACCGGCAAGTACCTGCTCGACACGTCGGTCTCCTACGACCTCACGCTCGGTGGCCTGCCCGTCACGGGTCAGGGCGCGAAGCTGCGCATCACGCTCGCCGGCGACGGCAGCGTGACCCAGATCTCGAGCTCGATCCGCCGGCTCGAGGCCGGCAAGCGCGCGATCATCATCTCCTCCGACGAGGCCGCCAAGGCGTGTTCCGCGCTCTACGCGCCGGACGTCCGTCAGGCGCACGCCGACGCTCGGCTACCTGCTGCCGGCGCTGTCCGCCGACGAGGCGTCGGGCAAGGGCCCCGTCCAGCAGATCTTCCCCGCCTACACCTGCAACCCGGTCGGCGGCCAGGGCACGCAGGCCAACCGCCAGGTCGCGGCCGTCCAGGGCGCCTCGCCGCAGGCGACGTTCAAGGCGTCGCTGCGTGACGGCATCGTCTCCGGCGCGGCCGACGTCTCCGGCGGCACCGCGCCCTACAGCTACAAGTGGGCGTCCTCGACGACGGTGATCGACGACAACACCGGCGAGAAGGTCGCCTACAAGCGCGCCCCGCGTGACGGCAAGCTCACCGGCGAAGGCCTGACCCTCGAGGTCACCGACGCCAACGGCCTGACCTCGACGGCCACCGGCCTCTTCGAGGGCGACAGCGAGATCTCCGCGAGCTCGGTCCCGGGCGGCGGCGGCTTCGGCAAGCTCACCGACCGTCGGCATCGAGCAGACCGTCGACGAGTGGCAGTGCGCGCAGGACTCCGCGATCGGCTTCAAGAACGTGATGGCCTCGCACGGTGTCGGCACCGCGTTCGACTTCCGCGGCATGAGCGCCTGGGAGGAGGACTTCAAGAAGACCTCGCGCCGGCGGCAACGACAACAACTTCGCCGACAGCGTGGACGCCATGTGGTACACGGGCCACGGCAACTCGGGCGGCTTCACCTTCAAGAACACCGACGCACGACGACGGCTCGATCGTCCCCGAGCGACGCCGACTGGGGCAACAACAACCTCGAGTGGCTGCAGCTCGAGTCCTGCCAGGTGCTGCGTGACACGAACGGCTCCAACGACTACTTCAGCCGCTGGGGCGGGACGATCAACGGCCTGCACATGCTCAACGGCTTCCACACCAACGCCCAGTGCGTCGGCGGCGGCACCGGCGGCCGCTTCGCCGAGTACCTCTTCCCCGTACAAGATCCTCGGCATCACGGTCCGGCCGGCGCTGACCGTCCGCAACGCCTGGGCCCAGATGGCCTTCGACAAGGAGCCCAACGGGACGATCTTCCGCTCGATGGGCAACATCGGCGCCGGCGGCGTGACCAACATCAACGATCACTTCTGGGGCCAGGGCGCGACCGGCCCGGACATCTCGAAGGCCTCGCGCACCGGGATGTGGGCGATCGCCCAGACCGTCTAACCCGACAGAGACACAGACGCTTCACGACGGCCCCGGCACAACGCTGGGGCCGTCAGTCGTTGTTGACCGCGATCGTCCAGGTCAACGCGCTGGCGAACGCCACCCACGCGCCGTACGGTGCGAGCGCCAGCGCCGCGGTCCGGTTGTGCGGCCAGATGAGACGGATCAGCGCCACGATCGTCCCGAGCAGGAACAGGATCTCGACGCCGGCGGCCTTCGGACGGTGGCCTTGGAAGAAGATCCAGGTCCACGCGACGTTGAGCGCGAGGTTGGCCGCGAAGAGCCCGAGGACGATGCGTCGTCGCGGCCCACCGACGTCGCGATAGGACAGGGTCGCGGCGATCGCGATCAGCACGTACAGCACCGTCCAGACCGGTCCGAAGACCGCGCCCGGCGGTTGCCACGACGGCCGGTCAAGCTCCTTGTACCAGTCACTCGACGTGTCGGTCGCAAGTCCGCCGACGACGGCGACGACGGTCACGGCCGCCGCCCAAGCGGCGGCGACCGGGACCAGCGGGTGACGAACGGAGGAGCTCATGCCCTCCGCCTACCCATTCTCAGCGGCGGATCGTCACGGTGGCTCGCAGCCCACCGCCGGTGATCGTGAGCTTCACGCTACGGGCGTGCCTGAGCGAGCGGCGCGCGGCGGTCGTGAAGCGCATCCGCACGGTGCCCGTGCCGGAGCCGCGGGCGACGATCGTGCGGCCCTTCTTGGCCACGAGCTTCACCGACGGGCCGGTGACGCGAACCGTGAAGCCCTTCGCGAGTGCACTGCGCAGCTTGGTGGCGCCCGCGAGCGTCAGCGTCATCTTCGTGCCCTGCGTGCCGGGCGCGGGAGTGGTCCCGGCGCCGCCGGAACGGTTGACGGTCTCGCAGTCGGGCGAGACGACGTCGTTGGCATCGGCGTTCACGGTGTCCGCACCGGCGCCGCAGATGATGCTGTCGATCTCGCCGTCACGCGCGTCGATCGTGTCGTTGCCGTAGGGCAGCTTGCACCAGATCGGCCCGCAGTCGCCGCCGGCGATGTCGCCGTTGATCGTGTCGCGGCCGGGGCCGCCGACGAGCACGTCGTCGCCGAAGCCGCCGTCGAGGTAGTCGTTGCCGGCGCCGCCGTCGAGCTTGTCGGCGCCGTCGCCGGTGATCAGACGGTCGTCGCCGCCGCGGCCGGTCAGCACGCTCGGGTCGAGCATCTGGCGCAGCTTGATCTCGTCCGGCCCGTCGGTGCCGACGAAGCGTGCCGCTGACGCTCAGCTCGAGCTTCTCGACGTTGCGGACATCGTCGCCCTCACCGGGGCGGCCGTCGTCGGCGCCGCCGCCGAGCGTGAAGGACAGCGGCGGGTCGACGTCGGTGAAGCGGTTGCTGTAGTCGCCGTCGATCGCGTCGCGGCCGGGGCCGCCGTCGACGAAGTCGGCCGACGGGCGCTCGTAGTTGTCGGGGCGCAGGATGTCGTCGCCGGCGCCGCCGTCGAGGCGGTCGGGGCCGCCCGCGCCTTCGAGCACGTCGTTGCCGTCGCCGCCGAGCAGGACGTCGGCGCCGTCGCGGGCGTCGAGCCGGTCGTCGCCAGGCCCGCCGTCGAGCGTGTCCACGCCCTTGTCGCCCTGCAGCTGGTCATTCCCCGGTCCGCCGAAGAGGGTCATCGGCACGCCGATCTCGGCGGTCGTGTAGGCGGAGTCGTCGCCGTCGCCCAGGTCTACGCGGATCGCGGTCGCGGGTGCGCAGTGGACGACCTCGGCGCCGTACATCGAGTCCTCGGTGCAGCCCGCGGGAACGGTCATCGGATCGCCGCCGCTGGTGTAGAAGGTGACGCCGCCCGGCTCGTCGGTGCTCTGCAGCCCGACGCGGTTGGTGGCGCCGGGCGCGGCGGTGAAGGTGAGCACGCCGCCGGCGTCGCGGGTCAGCGTCGCCGCCTGCGCGGCCGTGGGAGTCAGCACCGCGGCCAGGGTCACGGCAAGGAGGGTTCGGATCATGCAGCGCACGATCCAGGGAAGGCTCCGGGAGCGCATCAGGGTAATCCCTCGATATGTGGGCCTACAGGATCACCGCGCCGGGACGATTCGAGCGCGTCGAGGTGCCGGTTCCGGTGCCAGGACCAGGGCGCGTGCTCGTCCGGCTGCGCGCCGGCGGCATCTGCGGCTCCGACCTGCCGTCGTTTCTCGGCCGCCGCAACCCGTTCGTGGATTTCCTCGGCGAGCCCGGCTATCCGCTGCACGAGGTCGTCGGCGAGGTGGTCGACGGCGAGCTTGAGGCGGGCACCCGGATCGTCGGCTGGGCCGAGGGCCACCACGGCCTCGCCGAGTACTTCGTCGCGCGCGTCGACGCGATCGTCGCGCTCGACGACGATGAGCTCAGCGACGCCGAGGCGACCGTCATCCAGCCGCTGTGCACCGTCCTGCATCAGCTCGACCGGATCCCGGACGTCGCCGGCCGGCGCGTCGCGGTGATCGGGCAGGGGTCGATCGGCCTGCTCTTCAGCCACGCGCTGAAGGCGCGCGGGGCGGCCTGGGTGACGGGGGTCGACCGCGTCGACCGCTCCGACGTCGCGGCCGCGTTCGGCGTCGACGAGAGCGTGTGGGACGACGCCGCCGCATGGGCCCGGGGCTCTCCGACGAGCTGCGGCCGGAGCTCGTCGTCGAGGCCGTCGGGCATCACGCCGGTCCCGCTCGAGGCGGCGGTCGACGCGCTCGCCGACGGCGGCACCGTGCTCGCCTTCGGCGTCCCGGACGAGTCGCACTACGCGTTCCCGTTCACCACGTTCTTCCGCAAGCACGCGACGCTGCTGGCGGGCGCGGCGGACGATCGCGCCGCGGCGCTCGCCGGAGCGCGCGACTACCTGCGCGAGCACCGCGACCTGCTGGGGCCCTACATCACCAACGTCGTGCCGATCGAGCGCGCACAGGAGGCCTTCGACGTCGCCGTCAGCCCGGTCGCGGGGCGGCTGAAGGTCGTGCTCACGGTGTGAGGACGCACGCGGGCGCCCGCTATCGGGGCGCCCCAGGTGCGTTCGACATCGCTCAGCGGCACGGTCGTGGCGTTGACGTCGAGCGTGCCGGCGGTGAGCGCGGGGAGCTCGCCGACGATGGCGCGGGTGCTGACGGAACCCTGCCCCGAGCCCAGGATGCGGAAGTTGGCGGCGCGCAGCGCGGCGGACGGGATCGCGGCCTCGGGACCGGCGACGGAGCCGATCTGGATCCACGAGCGCGCGGCCGCGGTCGCCCCGGTGGGTGACGAGTGCGGCAGGCTCGCCCCACAGGTAGTCGATGACCACGTCGACGTCGCTCGCCGCGTCGGCGAGGGCGTCGGGATCGAGCGAGACGACGGTGTCGGCGCCGAGCCCTTCCATGCGCTCGGGACCGCGACCGGCGGCGATCACGCGACCGGCTCCCAGATGCTTGGCGCGTTGCCAGTGGCGCCTAGGACGAGCACGGTGCTGCCGGGTGCGAGTCGATGCGCTTGCGCAGGGCGATCCAGGACGACATCGCGGGGTTCATGCCGGCGGCGATCGCGGCGGGGTCCACGTCGTCGGGCAGCGGAACACTGCGGCGGCGGTCCACGAGCGTCTGCTCCGCCATCGCGCCGAGCGTGGTGTCGGGCAGGACGAAGTACAGAAGCTCGCCGCTGCCCGTGCGGCCGACGCCGTCGATGCCCGGGATGAAGGGCAGCTCGCCGGTGCTCGTGTAGTGGCGCCCGCTCGCCGCCGAGCGCACGCACGGGTGCAGGCCGGAGGCGATCACGTCGACGAGGATCTCGTCCTCACCGACGGGCTCCGGTGTCGGGAACGACTCGTAGCGGGGAGGGCGATCGAAGGAACGGACGACGGCGGCGTGCATGGCGGCGGAACGCTACGCCGTCGCGCCACGAGAGTGGATGAGCGACGAGATCGTCGCGGTGCCGGCGCCGCTGCGTCTCGAGCGTCGAGTTTCTCGAGTAGAGCGCAAGAAACTCAACGCTCGCCCGTTCGACGGACGAGTGTCCTGGCGCGCACGGAACTTTGCGTTGCCGGCCGCCGATGTCTGCCCGGGAGTTCATCGACCGACGCTCACCCGCGGGGTGCAAGTCACTGGGTATGCCTGAGACGTACTCAGTGACTTGGTGACCCGTCAGCGATCGCCGGCCGGACCAAGTTTCCCGCGCTCGCCGCATCCGGGCCGTGCCACCGATTTCGCGACAGCCCGTTCGCTAGAACGCGCGGCTGAACGCGGCCGCGGCCGAGTCGGTCAAGTCGAACTCGTCCGGATCGTCGGTCCAGGCGAAGGCGTCGTGCTCGTCGGAGAGCGTGACCGCGCCGATCGCGCTGACGACGTAGACGAACTCGCGAACGCGGCGCCGGCGGGGGGAGATCAGGTCGCGCATGGAGAGCTGGCGTGCGTCGTCGAGCATCAGGCCGGTCTCTTCGTCCAGCTCGCGTGCGAGGCCCTTGAGCACTCGCTCGCCGCGGTCGATCTTGCCCCCTGGAAGCTCCCACTGCCCGGGCAGGGTGTCCCAGGCGGCGCGGCGCACCAACAGAACACGACCGTCGGACTCCACCAGCGCACGGGCGACCGTGACGTGGGGGCGGTTGGTCGCGATCGTCGCCATACAGTGCCTTTCGGCACGCGCGACCGCGGACGTGAGTTGCTAGACATAAAGTTCTCATGCACTTCGTCATGGTCGGCAGTACGGCGCCAAGCCACGTGTATCCCAGCCTCGCGCTGATCGCCGAGCTCGTGAAGCGCGGCCACCGCGTCAGCTATGTGATCGGCGACCGCCTGACCGGCCTGGTCGCGCCGACGGGAGCCGAGGTGATCGGCCATCCGACGCTGCTGCCCGACACCGACACGGCCTGGCCCGACGACGTGGGCGCGGCGATGCAGATCTTCCTCGACGACCAGATCGCGGTCCTCCCGCTCGTGCGGCAGCTCGAGCCGCCCGACGCGGTCCTCTACGACATCGGCGGCTACGCCGGCCGCGCGGCCGCGCTGCGCTGGGGCGTGCCGGCGATCCAGCTCTCGCCCACCTACGTGGCGTGGGAGGGCTACGAGCAGGACATGGCCGAGTTCACCGACGCGCTCAAGACCTCGCCGAGCGGCGCCCGCTACTTCGCGACCCTGGGCGCCTGGCTCGGCGAGAACGACATCGCGCTCGACGGCGACGCGTTCCTCGGCCGTCCCGAAGCCTGCGTCGTGCTGATCCCGCGCGTGATCCAGCCCAACGAGGCGCGGGTGAGCGGCGCCTACGTCTTCGCCGGCCCCTGCATCGACGAGGCGCGGGTGACCGGCTGGACCCCGCCGCCGGGCGACGACCGCCCGCTCGTCTACGTCAGCTTCGGCACCGCCTACACGGAGCTCGAGACGCTGTACCGGCAGATCATCGACGAGCTCGGCGCCGAGTACCGGCTCGTGCTCTCGACCGGCAAGGTCGACCCGGCGACGCTTCCCGGCGAGCGTCGACGCGGCGCGCACCCAACCGCAGCTCGACGTCCTCCAGCACGCCGACGTCTTCATCACCCACGCCGGTATGGGCGGGACGGTCGAGTCGCTGTGGTTCGGCGTCCCGACCGTCGCGATCCCGCAGGCCGTCGACCAGTTCACCAACGCGGCCCAGCTCGAGGCGATCGGCGCGGGCGTGCAGCTGGGCGAGCGCGGTCTGCGCGAGGCGGTGGCCGCGGCGCTGGAGCGGGCGCCGCGAGCACGCGAGCTGATGGCCGAGGTGCGGCGCGGGGGAGGCTCGACGATCGCGGCCGACGCGGTCGAGCGCCTGGCTCAGTCGCCGCCGAGCGCGGCGCGGAGGTAGCGCTCCGGGTCGTCGAGGAAGCCGCGGGTGAGGCGCACGACGTCGAGCGCGTCGTAGTCGCACTCGTTGAAGCCCGCTTCGTCGAGCTCGTAGATCCGCGCGCCCGGGCACGCGAGCAGGATCGGCGAGTGCGTGGCGATGATGAACTGCGCGCCGGCGCTCGCGGCGCGCGCGATCGTCGCGAGCACGCCGAGCGCGCCCGAGACCGAGAGCGCCGCCTCGGGCTCGTCGAGGATGTAGAGGCCCTCGCCGGCGAAGCGGTTGGACGCGAGCGCGAGGAACGACTCGCCGTGCGACTGCTCGTGCAGCGCGACGCCGCCGTAGAGCGAGATGTCGGGGGCGAACTTGCCGCCGGCGTCGACGATCTCCGCGACGTTGAAGAAGCTCTCGGCGCGCAGGAAGTAGCCGTTGCGCGGCTTCGACCAGCGCTCGAGCACGGGTCGCAGCGCGCCGTCGAGGACCGGCCGCGGCACCGGCGGAAGCTCGCCGGCGCGCTCGAGCTCGCCGCCCTCCGGCGCGAAGCCGAAGGCCTCGGCGAAGGCCTCGATCAGCGTCGACTTGCCGGTGCCGTTGTCGCCCGCGAGCAGCGTGACGGGCGCGTCGAGGCGCATCGCCTCGACCGCCGCCACCGCCGGTACGTCATAGGGGAACTCGTCGCCCCACGGCACGTCGGGGTCGCGCTCGAGCCCGAGCAGATACGGGCCCGGGCCGGGGCGCCGGACGTCGCGCCGTTTCATCCCAGGCGCACGACCATCTTGCCGGTGTTCGCGCCCCGCAGCAGGTCGATGAAGGCCTGCGGCGCGGCGTCGATGCCGCCGTCGACGATCGTCTCGCGGTGCTTGACCTCGCCGGCCGCGACCCAGGCACCGACCTCGGCCGCGAAGTCCGGGTGCCGGTGCTGGTGGTCGGTGATGATGAAGCCGCGCAGGGTCAGGCGGCTGCCGACACACACGTGCATGTTGCGCGGGCCGGCGGGGGCAGAGGTGGCGTTGTAGGACGAGATGGCGCCGCACATCGCCACACGGCCGTGCGTGTTGAGCATGCCGATCGCCGCCTCGAGGTGCTCGCCGCCGACGTTGTCGAAGTAGACGTCGATGCCGTCCGGCGCGGCCGCGCGGAGCTGCTTGTAGATCGAGCCGTCGTGGTAGTCGAAGGCGTGGTCGAACCCGAGCTCGTCCTTGAGATAGGCGACCTTCTCGGGCGAGCCTGCGCTGCCGATCACCGTATGGCCGCGCAGCTTCGCGATCTGGCCGGCGAGCGAGCCGACCGCACCCGCGGCACCGGAGACGAACACGACGTCATCTCCACTCAGCTGGGCGATGTCGAGCAGCCCGACGTACGCGGTCAGGCCCGGCATGCCGAGCACCCCGAGGTACGTCTGCGCGGGGACGAGCGTTCGCGTCGACGACGTTCGCGTGCTTGGCCGGAACCGTCGCGTACTCGCGCCAGCCGAGCTGGTGCAGCACGACATCGCCCACCTGCACGCCTTCTGCACGCCGAGGCCACGACCTCGCCGACCGCCCCGCCCTGCATCACCTTCCCGAGCTCGAACGGCGCGGAGTAGGACTTCGCGTCGTTCATCCGCCCGCGCATGTACGGGTCGACCGACATGAACGTGTTGCGGACGATCAGCTGACCTTCAGCGGGATCGGCGACCTCGACCTCGGCGAACTCGAAGTCGGACGGCTTCGGCTCTCCGACCGGGCGTGCGGCGAGCCTGACTTCTCGGCTGGTGTAAGGCATGGCCCACCACGCTAGTGGGGTGGCGAGCGCGGTGTCCTCTTCGATCATCGGCGCCCCGCGTGTCTGGATCACGATCGCGAAGATCACGATCGCGCCGCCGACGAGCGTGAGCGTGCCCGGACGCTCGTCCAGCGCGAGCCACACCCACAGCGGGCCGAGGACGACCTCGAGCAGCGTGATCAGCCCGACCTGCGCCGCCGGGATCAGCCGGGCGCCGACCGTCAGCAGCACGAAGCCGAGCCCGATCTGCCCGATCCCGAGTGCCGCCAGCCAGAAGATGTCGGCGCCACCGATCTCGCCCGGGCTCGCGAAGGGCAGGAACGCGACGATCAGGAACAGCTGCGAGAGACACGTCGCCGGCGTCATCGACACGTCGTGGCGCCAGCGCGTGATCACGACCACCACCGCGAACGAGAGCGCGGTGAGGAACGCGAGGCTGTCGCCGGCCAGGTTGCCGTCGTCCGGGGTCCCGAGCATCACCGAGACGCCCACCAGTGCGAGCGCCATCGCGAGCATGGATCGGCGCGTGATCGGCTCGCCGAGCGTCACCCGCGCGAGCAGCGCGGCGAGCATCGGTGAGACGGCCAGGATGAACAGGACGCGGGCGACGCTCTCGTGGTTCAGCGCGGCGATGAAGCTGGCCGAGGAGACCGCGATGCACACCGCGATGGCGACGCCGGCGACACCCACCGACCGGAACGCCTCCCGCACGCGGCCGCGGTCGACCACCGCGACGTACACCAGCAGCGCGATGCCCGCGAACACCGCCCGGCCGAGCACCTGCGTCGGCGTGTCGAGCGTGAGCTGGCGCTGCATCACCCCGGCGGTCGACCACGCGACGGCGGCGAGCGCGACATAGATCTGTCCCCGCCGTTGGCGCTGAGACCCCTCGAGCGCCAGCGCCGCCGTCGTCACGCCGGCAAGTGATAGCGAACGTCGCTCAGAGGAAGACCGAGAACGTCGTGTGCTCGTCGTCCTCGTCGCGGATGAACTCGTGGACGTTCGTGCTGTACACGCCGTCCTGGAAGCGGGCGAAGAGCGGGCGCCCATCTCGCAACAGCGCTGTGAGCGCGTAGTTCGCGCCTTCGAACCAGAAGCCCACGCTCCCCGCCGGCGGCAGCGCGTCCGGCGTTGGCAGCGCGACGATCTCGCGCCCGATCCTCCGGCGCAGGTTGTCGAGCGGAGCCTGATCGGACTGGTCGAGGACGAACCGCAGCTCGGACTTGATCAGGAACAGCTCGATCGCTCGCGAGCGCGCGTCGATGTAGGCGCGGCCGAGGTCCGTGAGCGCGACGATCACGCGCACGCAGCGCGCCGACTCGCCCGCCGCGTTCGGCAGGCACGGGTACTCGGGCCGCTTGCGTTTCGTCGCGATCGTGCAGACGTCCATCGGCCGGGTGCTTCCGCCGTCGACCACGTACACACGGCTTCGCTTGCGCGGAAGGTTGAACACGGACGCCGTGTAGCCGCCGGAGATCGGCGTCGCGCCGTTGGGACGGGCGAGGATCGCATCGCACGCCACCTCGGCCTTTCCGCCGCCGATCCGGCGGTAGACCTTCGGGCCGAAGCGCATGAACGTGTTGCCGTGCGAATCGCGACCGGTCGTCACGCCGTCGGCGGCGTCGTAGAACGGCACGTAGCGGTCGGCCACAGCGGCCTCGGCGCTCGGCGCGGCGAGCGCGAGAGCCGCGAAGGCGAGCAGGGCGAGTCGGGGGACCATGCGTCCCCTGTACCCGGATCTCGCGGGTGTGGGCCTACGCGACGCGCAGGTTCTCGGGATCGACCGCGGTGCGTAGGAGCGGCCGCAGCAGGCGGGCGGCGAGTCTGGAGGTGGCGATCATCGCCAGCCCGCCCACGAGCGACGCGCAGACGGCCGGGAGGAACGCGAAGGCGGTCGCTCGCAGCGGCGACTCCCCGACCAGCGAGAAGCCGAGCAGGACGGTGAGCGGGGCGCCGAAGAGGGCGCCCACGGCGATCGCGGGGACCGCGGTCGCGGACAGCTGCCTCGACAGCGAGCGCGAGATGGTCCGCTCGTCGACCCCGACGGCGGCGAGCGTGGCGAGCGGCCGGCGTGCGTCCAGGAGCGCGTCGGCGGCGCCGATCAGCAGCGTGAGCACGGCCACGAGCGCCGCGACGAGGGCGACGAACGCCGCCAGTCCGATGCCGCCCAGGTAGAAGGCGACATCGCTCTCGAAGCCGTCGCCGCGCAGTTGCGCGGCGACGATCAGCCCTTCGACGCTGAGCGCGATGCCGCAGACGAGCAGGACGGCGGCGACGCGGCCCGGCGAGCGGGGGTCGGCGCGGAGCCGTCGGCTGGCGAGCAGCGCCTCCGCGCCCCGCCGGTTCGCCAGGACCCGCGCGCAGGCGAGGACGAAGCGCGACCCGCCGGCGAAGGCGGCGACGAGCAGGCCGAGCATCGTGAGCACGATCAGGGCGAGGCTGTTCGTGTCGCTGTCCGCTCGCACCACGCCGGCGAACGCGGCGACGGCCAGGACCAGGCCGGCGATCAGGAACACGAGGCTCACCCGCCCGGGCGGTGCCGTGCGGCTGCGCCGGCTGACTCCCAGCGGCTCGACGACCGCACGGCCATGAACCGCGGCACCGACGAGCGTGCCGACGACGAGCGCGAGCGGGATCAGGGCCACCCACGTGAACAGATCGGCCGCGTCGGGCGTGTCGACCAACCGTGCTCCGGGCGGCGGGAACACGCCGGCGCCGCAGCTTCGTCCGCTCGGCCTCGTCGAGCGTCAGCAGATCCTGCCCGAGCAGCCGTACCGCACCCGCCTGCGGGCGGACGATCCCCGCCGCGACGTGCAGGAGCGTCGACTTGCCGCAGCCGCTCGGCCCGGTGACCGCGACGACCTCGCCCGGCTGCACCGTCAGCGAGACACCGCGCAGGGCGACCGTGCGACGGTACGCATGCTCGACGGCCGTGACTTCCAGGACCGGTTCGTCGTTCATCGGGTCGCCTCCTCGGCGCGTGCGACCGAGACGCGCTCGGCCGCCGTTTCCAACCACCGGAGATCGGCGTCGAGATGTTCGATCAGGTGATCGCGCGCCAGGCGGGAGATCGTGTCGCTCCCAGGTGCAGCCGTCTTGAGCTCGCGCATCCGGCGCAGATGCGCCGCGCGCTGACGCGACAGGAACTCGCCCGGGTCATCACCGGTCCGCAGCGCCGCGACCGTCTTGCGAACGATCTCGTCGGCGCTCGAAGCCGCCGCGACCGCAGGCTCGGCCAGCCACTCACGAAGCCGCTCCTCGCCGCGCTCGCTGAGCGCGTAGACCGTGCGCTCCGGGCCGCCGTCGCGGCGGGTCTCGACCACCTCGACGAAGCCGCCGCTCTCGAGCCTGCCGAGCGTCGCGTAGATCTGACCGAACGCGAGTGGGCGTGCGTCCGCAAACCACTCGTCGTGATCGCGCTTGAGGTCGTAACCGTGTGCCGGGCCGCTGCGCAACAGCGCGAGCACGACTTCGTTGGTGGCCATCTCGCGATGACTATACACAGTGTGAATAGTGCTCACACGTGTGTGAGGACCCGGTCGAGCGGCCGTGGCACCCGGCTCAGATCGAGCGCCTCGACGAGCGGCGCGGCGAGGCGGATCTTCCAGTTGGTCAGGAACCCGCGCAGCTGTTCCTCGGTCGCTCGCGCCCGATGCGCGGGCTGCTTCTGGTAGGTGCGAAACGATCCGAGCCTCCCGTGCGCGGCGAGCACCTCCTCCACGGCGGGGGCACCCAGGGAACGGACCAGCTCGTCCTCCAGGTCCCGTTCACAGACGTAGAAGCCGAGCCGTTCGATGTCCGCGCGCTCCAGCTCGGCGCCCAGACCTGCGCGCGCAAGCGCCCGCACGAGCACGCCCTCCTCTCCCGCGTCGCACAGGCCCGCCAGCCTGAGGTCAGAGCCTCGCGGACCGTAGAGGTTCAGGAACCGCCCGACCGCCTGCGCGCCGCCGATCGGCAGAACGGCGACACCTTCAGCCGCCAGATCCCTGTCGCGTCGCAGCGCAAGCGTCTCCAGCGCGACCTTGTCGCTGACCCCTTCGACGAGCACGACTGAACGCGGGTCCCCGATCCTCGGGAGTCTGCCCACCTGCCAACGTCGGGACTCGCGATGTCGTTGTCGTTCGCACCGCACCGCGCGGTGCGATCAAGGCTCTTCAGTGCCCGCCATGTGGCGGACGACGGCATCGATGTCTGCGCCCTCGCGCTCGACCTCGACGACGTAGAGGCGTCCCCACGCGATGCGGTCGTCGCGGATGCCCATGACGATCACGCCACGCTCCTCGAGCGTCGCCCCGTCCGCCTTCGTTCCCGTCCAGTGGACCTCGAAGAAGACGGTGTCGCGGTCGACCGCCGATCGGAGCACCTCGGTGTGGAAGTCCGGGATGGCTTCAAGCAGTGCGGACCAGTTGGCGCGGACCTGGTCGATGCCCTGGAACGTCCGGGCCGGAAACTGCGGCTGCTCGCTCCGGTAGTCCTCGTGAAAGCAGGCGAGCATCGCTTCGAGATCGTGCGCGTTCTGCGCCGCGGTCACCCGGTCGATCACGGCGCGTGGGTCGCCCATCGAGCGAGCATACGCCCCCGCACCGGAGACGCGGAACGGGGTCGCCGTCAGATTGCGGCGAGTGCCTGGTCGCGCGCGGGCGAGACCACTGGGCGCGCACGATGGGCGAGCCAGGAGAGTGCGGTCGCGGCGGTCGCGATGAGCAGGCCGAGGACGAGCCATCCGGCGGTTCCCGCGGCGAGGATCAGCGGCAGTGCGGCCAGCGGGCCGAGCACGCGCGCGGCCGAGCTCGACATGCCGTAGACGGCCTGGTACTGGCCGGGCGCGGTGGTGGGAATGCCGCTGAACGCGAGCTGCCACATGCCCGCTCCGGCGGTGATCTCGCCGATGGTCAGCAGCAGCGTGCCGGTCAGCAAGGCCGCGATCGCGTGGGCCGGGATGACATCGGCGGCGCCGATCAGCGCGCAGCCGGCGAGCAGTGCCAGCGCTCCGATCGCGAGCGAGGAGCCGGCGCGGGTGTCGCTGGAGATGCGGGCGGTCCAGCGCGTCTGGATGCAGATCACGAGCAGGGTGTTGAGCGCCATGGTGGTGGGCGCCATCCAGTTGGGCGCGTGGACGCGCTGGGTGATCCACAACGGCAGCAGGACGGAGATGACCGGGATCGTCAGGAGCACGATCGTGGCCAGTGCGCAGATGCCGGTGAAGCGCCGGTCGCGTAGCGCGATCAGGCCCGGGCGCCGTCGCGGTGCACTGCCGCTGCGGGAGCGGAGCGGCAGACTGGCCAGGATCACCGTGCACGCCAACGCCAGTGCGGTCGCGATCGCGAACGCGGCCAGGAACGGGACGTCGCCTGCCGACAAGCGCGGCCAGCGCGCCGGCGACGGTTCCCAGGCCGATGCCCGCGTTGATCAGCGTCTGCATCACCGCGCGGGCTCGGACGCGGTCGCGCGCGTCGACGTTGTCGGCCACGATCGCCTGGCGCACGACGCCGAGCCCGGCCTGCGTGACCATGAACAACGTCGCACCCACGGCGTACACCCACACGTTCTGCGCCAGGGCATAGACGACGAACGCGACCGCGACGAGCGTGCCGAGACCGACCGCCGCACGCTTGAGCCCGATCAGCGTCGGCGAGGACCCCGATCGGCATCACCAGCAGGAAGGCGACCGTCGTGGCGAACGTCAGCACGACGCCGATCGCCTCGGCCGACAGACCGACGTGACCGCTGAAGTACAGGATCGCCGTCGACAGGCCGATGCCCTCGATCGTCGCGCCCAGTCCTTGCGCCAGGTAGACCCGCCGCAGCACCGCTCGCGAGTTCGTGGTCGTCGGCATCCGCGCGCCCCATGCTTGACGCGACGAGCGTGAAGTACAAGCAAAGATTCGCGGACGACTCTTAAGTCGATCTGTACTGTGAATCAGCAGTGCTCGACCCGAAACGCCTCCAAGCGCTCCACGCGGTGACCACGACCGGCTCGGTCAAGGAAGCGGCGCTGGCGCTCGGGCTACTCGTCCTCCGCCATCAGCCAGCAGATCACGGCGCTCGAGCGCGAAACCGGCTCCGTCCTGCTCGAGCCCGCGGGCCGCGGCGTGCGACCCACCGCCGCCGGCGAGCTGCTGGCCAGACATGCGGCGACGATCTTCGAGCAACTCGCCCAAGCCGAGTCCGAGCTGATGGCCCTCACCGCCGGCGAGCTGGGCACGCTGCGGCTCGCGTCGTTCCCCAGCGCCGGGGCCGAACTCGTCCCGCTCGCGCTCGCCCAGGTGCGCGCGGAGCTCCCGAGCCTGCAGGTCAACCTGCGGTCTGCTCGTCCCCGACGACGCCCTCGCGCTCCTGCGCCGCGGTCTGGTCGACGTCGCCGTGATCGAGACCCACGAGCAGCCCGCATCCGACGAGGGGCTGACCTACCACCACCTGCTCACCGACCCCTTCCGCCTCGTCATTCCCCGTGGACACCGGTTCGCCAAGCAGCGCACCGTCGCGCTCGCCGATGCTCGCGACGAGACCTGGATCAACCTGCGCAATCAGGTCGGCTGCTGCCGCCACGCCAAGGACGCCGCCTTCGCGCGGGCGGGCTTCGCCCCCACCTACATCGCCGAGGCGGACGAGTTCTGGCCCGCCCAAGGCTTCGTCGCCGCCCGGCTCGGCCTCGCCCTGATCCCCGCGCTCGCGCTCGGCGTCATCCGCAACGACGTCATCGCCCGGCCGCTGCGCCGCGACAACGAAGCAACCCGCGACGTGTTCGCCGTCGTCCGCACCGCCCTCAGCACGACCACCGCGGTGCAGACCATCCTCACGGCGCTGACCGCCGCTTCCCACAAGCAGCCGAAACCGGCGCGAAGGTCATAGCCAACCGCCGGCGGAAGGCGCGGCTACACGCGGAAGGATCGAGGTGCGGCTGAGTACTCTCGATCGCGATGAACACGACCTTTTCCGTACCGCTCGTCGTCGCGGCGGTGCTGCTCCTGGCCGGCTGCGGTGGCGGCAGCAACGCCGCGTCCGCCGAGGGCACTCCGGAGTCGACCTCGACTCCGTCTCCGACCCCGACAGCGACGGCGCCCGCGAAGGCGGCGTCCGCGCCCACACCGGCGCCGGGCAAGTGCGACGAGGTCAAGTACGAGGCGACCGCGACAGAAGGATCGGTTCATCCCGAGTCCAACTTCTTTGAGCCCGACGCGAAGAACCTGCCGACCGACGGGGACCTCGGCCATCTCCTGCTCCACGACAACGCGGTCGTGGTCGTCTACGGAGCGGATATCCCGGAGAAGACACGCAAGCGCCTCTACGACTGGACGTATGCGGACGTCGTCAAACGCACGCCGGTCGTCGTCCCGGACACATCGTCCGATGCTCTGCCCGTGGTCGCCCGCATCGCCACCGTCGAGTTGCGCTGCAACGGCGTCAACTGGAAGAAGCTGACGGCGTTCGCCAACCGCACGGACATCGCTCCGCTCGAAGGCCACGGCTGAGCGCAGACCGCGCTCGGTCACCGGGCTGATTTGTCACAGAGCGTCGCTCAGCCGGAGATGGGGGTGATGGACGCACTCGCCGACGACGACCTGCTGGCCCGTGTGCGGTCGCAGCCCGAGGCGTTCGGCGTGTTCTATCGCCGCTACGAGCGCGCGGTGCTGGGCTACTTCATGCGCCGTGTCGGCGAGCCGGAGATCGCCGCCGACCTCGCGGCGGAGACGTTCGCGGCGGCGTTGATGTCGGTGCGGCGCTTCAAGGCCGAGAACGGGTCGGCGGGGCCGTGGCTGTTCGGCATCGCGCGCCACACGCTGCTGCGCAGCGTCGAGAAGCGGCGGGTCGAGGACCGGGCGCGTCGCCGGCTCGGCTGGGAGCCGCTGACGCTCGACGACGACCTGCTCGAGCGCGTGGCCCGCGCGGGTGCCGATGACCGGGTCGCCGCGCTGCTCGAGCGTCTGCCGCGCGATCAGGCGCAGGCGGTCCGGGCGCGCGTGATCGACGAGCAGGACTACGCCGAGATCGCCGGGCAGCTGCGCTGCTCGCAGAGCGTCGTCCGCCAGCGCGTCAGCCGCGGCCTGGGAACCCTGCGAGCACTTGTCCGGGAGGACGTATGAGCGACTGGCCGCAGCTGGAACAACGGCTCCTCGAGTCCGCCCGGGCGCGCTCGCGCCGCCGCCGCGTGCCCCGTCTGCGCCTGCTCGCGCCGCTGGTCGCGTCGCTCGCGATCGCGGTGATCGTCGTGGTCGCGAGCCGATCGCCGCAGAGCGGTGTGATCCCCGCCGACGAGCGTGCCGTCCCGACCCAGCCCGGCCGCGCACACGCTCGAACGCGACTACGGCGTGTTCCGCCGCTCGACGACATCTGCCGACGCACTGCCGCTCACGGCCAAGCAGCGAACCGCGATGGAGCGCGGTTGCACGGGGTCGACGGGCTCGCCGATGTGCTGGCACCCCGAGACGGCCCGGCTCGTCCACCGCGACGGCGACGAGCGCTTCTATCTGCTGCAGGGCCGAACCCGCGACGAACTGTGTCTGGTCGGCTTCATCGGCCACCGGGGCGGCGGGAGGATCGTGCACCGTCGCCAATGGCGACCGTCTGGCCAAGCCGATGGGCTCCTACGGCATCGCCCGGGAAGGGACGGCCGGCGGGCCGGCTACACGGTCTTCCCGGACGGCGTGACACGGGTCGCCTACACCTTCGCCGACGGAACCACCGCCAGCCACGGCGTCAAGCGCAACTTCGCGTACGTCAGCTCGATGGCGGCCATCACGAGCCTGTCGTGGATCGTCGACGGCAAGCGCTACGTGCAGATCGTCGCCGACGGCCCCGACGGCCCCGACGACCGCACCGCCGCGCAGAGCTGCCCGCGGCTCGACCCGCTGCCCGGCTCGCCCGAGCCCGGCGCGATCCAGGCGGCGCAGGCGGCGGCCGCCGTGCTCGAAGGAGTCCGCCCGCAGGCGATCACCGGCGCGAGCACTCGACCCGCCACGACCACCGATGTCGGCGACATCCGCGAGCGAGCCTGCGGCGACTGGATCGACGGACGCTCGCTGGTCGTGGCGCTCACGATCGCCGGCCGTCCGGGAAGCGAGCTGCTCGTCGGGTTCCTCGACGGCGCGCCGATCGTCTGGTCGCAACTGCGATGAGCACGGAGCTAGCTTGCATCCGGTGCATCGGCTCGGCGCACTTCTCGCGGTCGTACTCGTCGTGGTGTCGGCGGGCGCACCACCGGAGCCCTCGCACCCGCGCACGTTCGTGCTGCGCCGGGATTTCATCCCCAGCAAGGACCCGGTCTGGGGCGCCGTCGGTGACGGCGACGACGTGGCGACGCTCGTCGAGGTCGACCGGTCGACGCACCGTCCGCTCGGCCGCTCGCTGCGGCTCGCGGACCTGACCTCGGACGACGCGCTGACCTCGCCCGACCGGCGGATGATCGCCGTCGGGTTCGAGCTGGGGAGCCTCGCCGTCGCCTACCACCCGCTGCCGACCGACGGCACCGCGCCCGCCGGACCGCCCCACCGGACCGGGACCGTCGGCCCACAGAACGGCTTCAGACGGCAGGTCCACTCGCTCGGCGGCGGACGGCTCGCGGTCTCCGGGATCGATTCGGCGATCGCCGGCACCCGGCAGGCCGACCGCCCGGCGGGCCTGCGGATCATCGACACCGCGTCCTGGACGGCGCGGCTCGCCGACCCGGGCGTGAGCGGGTTCGACGTCGCCGGCGACACGGTGCTCGCCTCGACCATCGCCTGGGACGCGGCCCACCACGAGTGGGCCGGCTACAAGCTCGCCGCGTTCGACCCCGACGGTCGTACGCGCTACCGGCGGTATCCGCAGCGGGGCCACCGCGACCTCGACGGCCCCAGTTGGGGGACCGACGGCGACCACGTGTTCTGGCGCGCGAAGGCCCCGTTCGTGGGCACCAGCGAGCGGCGCGTGCTGCGCGAGCCGCGCACGGGCGCGATCGTGCGCCACCTGGCTGACGGGCGCAGCAGGATCGACTTCCCCCAGGCGTAGGATTCGCGCGATGCCGTGCCTCGTCGCCCTCGTCGCCCTGATCTCCCCGCGGTTGGCCTTGGTCGGGGTGTGGCTGTTCAGCGACATCCTCAGCCGCGCCTTCGACAGCTGGTTCCTGCCGCTGATCGGCTTCGTGCTGCTGCCGTGGACGACGCTGGCCTTCGCCGTGATGTGGGACGTGGGCACGCACGAGGTCACCGGTTTCGAGTGGTTCGTCGTCGCGCTCGCCTTCCTCGCCGACCTCGGTTCCTACACCGGCGGGCAGCGAGCGCGCACCTGACGCGCTGCTAACCTATAACCAAATGGTTATAGGTACGTCCGAGACCGAGCAGGCCGACGCGCTCTTTCACGCGCTGGCCGATCCCACGCGCCGCGACATCCTCTCCGTGGTGCTGCGCGACGCGCACTCGGTCTCCGACCTGGCCCGCCGCTATCCGATCAGCTTCGCCGCGGTGCACAAGCACGTCGGAGCGCTGGAGCGCGCGGGGCTCGTCACCAAGACCCGTCACGGCCGCGAGCAGCGCGTGCGCGGCGACGTCGCGACGCTGCGGACCGCCCATCGCCTGCTCGACGATCTCGAAGCGCTCTGGCGCGGGCGCATCGACCGCATCGACGCAGCTCCTCGCGACCGCCGAGGAGGCACCGCAGTGACCGTGATCAGCGTGGTCAAGGACGCGCACGCCAGGACCCTGACCATCACCGCGCGTTTCGACGCGCCGATCGACCGCGTCTGGCAGATCTGGAGCGATCCGCGCCAGCTGGAGCGCTGGTGGGGGCCGCCGGCGTATCCCGCGACGGTGACCGAGCACGACCTCACGCCCGGCGGCACCGTGGCCTACTTCATGACCGGCCCCGACGGCGAGCGGCACCGGGGCTGGTGGCGCGTGCGCGCGGTCGACCCGCCGCACGCGCTGGAGTTCGAGAGCGGCGTGGCCGACGCCGACGGCAACCCGAGCCCGGACACGCCCGCGGGCGTGATCCGCGTCGCCCTTTCCGAGCTGGCCGGCGGCGGCACGCAGATGGTCATCACCATGGCGTGCGCCAGCGACGAGGCGATGGAGTGGATGGTCGCCTCGGGCATGGACGCCGGCATGACCGCCGCCGTCGGCCAGATCGACGAACTGCTCACGACACGAGAAGGGACGAACCCATGAAGCTGACGACCGATGACGCAGATCACCGTCGACGGCGTGGTGCAGGGCAACGGCGGCGCGTCGGACGAGGACCGCAGGAACGGATTCGAGCGCGGCGGCTGGGCCATGGGGACGGGCGACGGCGAGACCATGGCGTTCATCAACCGAGACCTACGCGCGCGCCGACGCGTTCCTGTTCGGCCGGCGCACGTACGAGCTCTTCGCCGGCTTCTGGGGCGCCGAGGATGGCCCGGGCCGCGCGGAGGACCCGGGCGCCACCCGATCGCGCGGCCTTGAACACGAAGCCCAAGTACCTCGCGTCGACCACGCTCACCGACCCGCAGTGGGCGGACACGACGCTCCTCTCCGGTGACCTCGCGGCGGCGATCGGCGAGCTGAAGGCCGGGCCCGGACGGTGAGCTGCAGGTGCACGGCAGCGGCACCCTGATCCGCTGGCTGCTCGACACACGACCTCGTCGACGAGCTCCAACTGCTCATCGTCCCCGTGGTCCTCGGCCAGGGCATGCGGCTGTTCCCCGACGCCGGCCCGGACATCGCGCTCGACCTGATCGAATCGCGAACCGACTCGAAGGGCGTCACGATCCAGATGTACCGGCCGGCCGGGCGGCCGCAGTACGCGGGCGCCTGAAGGTAGCCTCCGGCCGATGGCATACACCGTGGATTTCAAGACCGTCTCGACGATCGGTCTGGAGTCGTCACCGGTCGCGGACGCGCTGGCCGGGCTGCGGGCGAACGAAGCCCGCTACTTCAAGAACAAGTACGACCACGACTTCATCGTGGAGCCGGCGAGCGAGGCCGAGGAGACGATCGAGTGGGTGCACCGGATCCTCAAGGAGGAACGGGACATCGTCATCGCCTCGCGTCCTCTGGAGGCGACGGCCTTCCAGGTCGAGAACATCCGCATGGCCTACGTGTTCTACGAGAGCGGTCTCTCGATCAACGTGATGTACACCGTCGACGGCCCCGAGAAGCGGGCGGTCGGCTTCAAGCTGTCGGACGGGATGGAGATCCCCGAGGAGCTCGCGTCGCGGTTCAAGTTCGCACGGCAGCGGTCGAAGCTGGCCGGGACGATCCGCGGCTCGTACTTCGTCATCAAGAACGAGTACTGACCGGGCCGAACCAGGTCGTCAGCGCGTCGGTGAGCCCGCATCGGTTCCCTCTCCGACCCAGGCGACGTAGCCGTCGGGCCGGATCAGCACGGCGGTGGGCGCGCTGACCGCGCCGAGCACCGGCAGCTCCCACTCGCCGTCGTAGCGCGCGTCGACCAGCTGGACCCGGTCGGCCCAGGGCGCGACGTCGAGGTCGCCGGGCTCGCCGAGGTCGAGCAGCACCGGCCGCGCGTCGTGCAGCAGCTCGAAGACGCGGAGCGGGCCGTCGGCGGTCGTCGAGGTCGAGGTCGGGCATCCGGCGTCCGAGCAGCGGGTGTCCCTCGCCGAGGTCGTAGTGGATGTCCAGCCCGGAGATCCGATCCCGGCGAGCCGCTTGCGCGGCTCGTCCATGCTCGCCAGCTCCGACACGACCTCGACCAGCGGCCTTGCATGCGCTCGTCGTGCCGCTGGAGCGCGGTCTGCGCCATCGTGTACCTGGAGCGCGCGGGCGGCGACCGGGTGGCGCTCGGCGTGGTAGGTGTCGAGGAGGCGCTCCGGCGAGGTCCCGTCGACCACCTGCGCGAGCTTCCAGCCCAGGTTCACCGCGTCCTGCACGCCGAGGCTGAGGCCCTGTCCGCCCGCCGGGTAGTGCACGTGCGCGGCGTCGCCGGCGAGCAGGACGCGTCCCGCGCGGTAGGCCGCGGCCTGCCGGGTCATGTCGGTGAACCTGGAGATCCAGGTGGGGTTGTGGATCCCGAAGTCGGTGCCGTAGACGGCGATGAGCGCCTCGCTCAGCTCGCGCAGCGTGGGCTCGCTGCCGGCGCTGAGCTGCTGCTCGGTCATGACCACCCGGTACGTCTTCCCGTCCTCCAGCCGGTGGAGGCCGTGGACGCCGGCGGCGTCGTGGCGGACGCCCGGCGGCGGCTCCTCGGTCAGCTCGACCTCGGCGATCAGGTTGCTCCTCGTCGCATCCCAGCCCGGGAACTCGATGCCGGCCGCCTTGCGGACCAGGCTGCGTCCGCCGTCGCACCCGACGAGGTACCGCGCGCGCAGCGACTCGCCGTCGGTCAGCCGCGACGTCGACGCCGGTCGTCGTCCTGGGCGAAGCCCGTGACCTCGCGCGCCGTAGTAGATGCGCACCGGCAGCTCGGCGATCCAGGCGGCCATGATCCGCTCGATCTTGTTCTGGAAGATCCCGAGCGAGTACGGATGCCGCGTCGGGAAGTCGCTCATGTCCAGCACGGTCGTGCCGAACGTCGCGGCCTGGATCGGCTGGCCCTCCGCGAGGAACCGATCGGCGACCCCGCGCTGATCGAGCACCTCGATCGTGCGCGAGTGGATCCCGCCGGCCCGCGAGCCGGCGAGCACGTGGTCGGGACGCCGCTCGACGATCGCGACGTCGACCTTCGCCAGCGCCAGCTCGGCCGCCAGCATCATCCCCGCCGGACCGCCGCCGACGATCACCACCGCGTGCTCGGTCATCCGTACATGACCGACCCTGCGGAGACGTTGAGGTCCTCGCCGGTGATCGCGACGTCGGAGCAGAGGAAGCGGACGGCGGCGACGACGTCGACGGGATCGGCGAAGGCCGCGAGCGGCGACGCGGCGAGGAACCGCTCGCGTGCACCGGGTCCCTGCGCCTCGATCACGCGCTCCAGGCGCTCGCCCGCGATCGGACCCGGCGAGACCATGTTCACCCGCACGCCGTGCGGCCCGGCGTCCCAGGCCAGCGTTCGCACCAGCCCGATCAGCGCGGTCTTCGACGCCGCGTACGGCGTGCGCCCGGGAAGCGGGCGCTTGCCGGTCATCGAGCCGATCACGACGATGCTGCCGCGGCCACGCGCGACCATCCCGGGCAGGAACGCGCGGCAGGTCAGGTACACGCCGGTGAGGTTCGCGCCGACCGTCTCGTCCCAGTCCTCGGGCGACACCTCCCACAGCGGGGCGGTCGGACCGGGGATGCCGGCGGCGAGGACGACCGCGTCGGGCGTGCCGAAGCGCTGGGCGATGCCGGCGAGCGCGTCCGGATCCCGGACATCCGCCGCCAGCGCGACGCCCCCTGTCTCCTCCGCGAGTGCGGTGAGCGGCGCGGCGTCGCGGGCGACGAGCCCGACGCGCGCCCCGTCGCGGGCGAACGCGAGCGCGATGGCCCGCCCGAGCCCGCGCGACGCGCCGGTGACGATCACGTCGGTCATCGCCTCATTGTCCCCGTCGAGCCCCTCGCGCGCTCAGCAGTCGAACGCCGACCAGCAGATGTCGTTGCGCAAGCGCTGGTCGTCCAAGACGAGCTCGCGGATCGCGTCGGGGAGCTGGTCGCGCTGCCACTGGCACTCGAGCCGCCCCGCGGCCACCCCCTCAGCGGCACGAACGGCCTTGATCGCATAGGCCGCCGCACCGAGCTCGTGTGCCGCGACGTGGGCGACCACTCCTGCCTGACCCGCCGCGTACGCGGCATGCCGAGGCGCTCCCTGCAGGTCCCTGGCCGCGGCCTGCGCCTGGCCTGCCGTCTTGCGCGCCTGCATCATCTTCACCTCGCCACGGACCCAGGCGCGAGCCTCCTCGATCGCCTCACGCGGTCGCGGATCCTCAGGTCGCACGTCCTCGAACAGGCCGAGGACGTGCTCCGCGCACGACGCCGCCCAGAGCGCGAGGAGCCGGTGATCGGAATCGGTGAGGCTCCCGCCGCGGCGGATCGTCACGAACCGCGGATCCCGCACCTTCGGAAGGATCATCGCGGGCGGCCAGGCCAGGTCTTTCCGTAGTACGGGCCGGAGCGCAGGACTCGGTCCACGACCTTCGCCATCGCGATCGCCTCCTTGCGCGAGTTCGGGAAGCCGTAGAACTCGTTGTCGTCGATCTCCCAGTGCTCATTCATCAGCGGGTGCTTCTTGAACGCGCGCTCGAAGACGGGGTCGGCGTCCGAGGTCGCGCCGTCGGGCCCGAGCAGGTCGTCGAGGAGCGCGGAGACGCTCCAGAAGGCCGGGTCGCGGTAGGTCGGAGCGGTCCAGCAGCGTTCGGCCTCGCCGTGGCGATGGCAGATGGTCCTCGGGTCCGAGCCGGCCGTGAACCTCGCGCTCGCGACGTGCTCGCGTGCGCGGCTCGCCCTTGCCGCAGTCGACGGGCGGATCGATCGCGCAGTTGAACGTGATCACTGCCTCGAGGTCGACGCCATAGCAACCGCGGCACCAGCCCTTCGCGGGCTTGGGCAGCGGTGCGTCGATGACGGTGCCGGCGGTGACGTTCGCCAGGCTCGGGAGCGGGCCGGGCTGGCAGCGCGCTCCGCCGCTCACCTCCGTGTCCCAGCGGTACGTGAAGCTGTCGCCGAACGCGTTCGTGCCCGGCGTGGCGGGGATCGTGACCCGAACCCGCTGGCCGCCCTGGTTGAGCTTGACGTGCTTGTGGGTGATGGACATCGTCGTCGGCGCGACCGGGTTGTAACGGTCGGTGGGAGGGGGCTCAGCGATCAGCACGGCGGAGTCCGTCGATGAGCACCGTGACCATGCGCCGGCTGTACTCGGGACCGGTGTCGGGAGCCGGGTGACTGAGGAGCGCGACCGCGGTCAGGAGGTCCTCGGCGCTGATGTCGGCGCGGATCGCGCCGGTGGCCTGGGCGGCGTCGAGCAAGTCGCCGAGGACGGGTCCCAGCCGCTCGAAGAAATAGCCGGGGAGGGCGTCGAAGGCCGGGTCGCCTGAGTGCAGCGCCGTCGCCAGACCTCGCTTGGTGGCGACGAACGCCGTGTAGCGGTCGAGCCATTGCGTGAGTGCGGTCGCCGGTTCGTGCGCCGCGCTCAGCTCCGGTCCGGCGGCGGCGCAGGCGTCGATCTCGCGCTGGAGCACGGCGACCACAAGGTCCGAGCGGCGGGGGAAGTGGCGGTACAGCGTGCCGACCCCGACGCCCGCCAGCGCCGCGATCTCCTTCGCGGGCGCGTCCACCCCGGAACTGGCGAACGCGGCCTTCGCCGCTTCGAGCAGAGCGCCGGTGTTGCGTTGGGCGTCGACCCGCTGTCGGCGCTGTCTTTCCGTCGGCGTGTTCGGCATTCGATCCAGGGTCGGGTTTATCCGGAACGCGATTCCGGTATAGTTCCGGAACGTCGTTCCGCATAACGAAGGATACGGCACCGGGACGTGTCATTCCCCGACTCAGGAGACCGCATGCACTACCGACCCCTCGGGCGCACCGGCATCAAGGTCAGCCCCTACGCACTCGGCACGCTGATGTTCGCCTCGTCGATCGGCAACGCCGATCACGAGGACTCGATCCGCGTCATCCACAAGGCGCTCGACGCGGGCATCAACTTCGTCGACACCGCCGACGCCTACGGCGACTCCGAGGAGGTCGTCGGCAAGGCCCTCAAGGGGCGCCGCGACAGCGTCGTCCTCGCCACCAAGGTCAGCCGCCCGATGGGCGACGACCCCAACCAGCAGGGCGCCTCGCGGCGCTGGATCGTGACGGCGGTCGAGAACTCGCTGCGCCGGCTGCAGACCGACTACATCGACCTCTACCAGATCCACCGACCGGACCCTGACACCGACATCGAGGAGACGCTCTCCGCGCTCTCGGACCTCATCCACAGCGGCAAGGTCCGCGCGATCGGCTCCTCGACGCTGCCGGCGTCGGACATCGTCGAGGCGCAGTGGGTCGCCGAGCGCCGCGGCCTCGAGCGGTTCCACACCGAGCAGCCGCCCTACTCGATCCTCAACCGCGCGATCGAGCGCGAGGTGCTCCCGACCGCGCAGCGCCACGGCATGGGCGTGCTCGTCTGGGGACCGCTCGGGCAGGGGATGCTCACGGGCCGCGTCCGCAAAGGACTCCAGACCGACGTCGTGCGCGCCCGCTTCCTCAACGCCTTCAGCGACGAACGCCGGCTCGACGCCGTGGAGCAACTGATCCCGCTCGCCGAAGCAGCGGGCCTGCCGATGACGCACCTGGCCATGGCCTTCGCGACCGCCCACCCGGTCGTGACGAGCGCCCTGATCGGACCGCGCACGATGCGCCAGCTCGACGACCTGCTCGCTGGTATCGACGTCACGCTCAGCGACGAGATCCTCGACCGGATCGACGAGATCGTGCCGCCCGGGACCGACATCGGGACGCTCGACCAGGCCTATGTCCCGCCCGCCGTCGAGTTCGCCAGGCTTCGCCGCCGTCAGCCGGTGTGAACGATCCGGAAGCGATCGGGTTCTGCCGGGTCTCGTTCGACGACCTGGATCGGCGGCCACGCCCATTGCCAGACGCCGATGCCGGGGATCCGTGAGAACCGGATCCGCCCGCGGGTGCCGTCGACGGTGACGTGCGACCACGGCTCCGCGTCGCGTGCACGCAGCACGTCGGCGAGCACGGCGATCGTGTCGTAGCCCTCGAACGCGACGAAGGAGGGCGCTGAGCCCAGGCGCTCGCGAAGCGCCGTCCGGACTCGTGCACCGAGTGGGCTGAGTCGCTCGGGCAGGTAGCGCAGGAACGGGATCGCGGCACCGTCGTCGCCCAGCGACCGAGCCCATTCGGCGAACTCCGGCTGCCCGGCCGGAGCGCCGATCATCAGCCCGGCCAAGCGCCGGTCGCGTCGGACCGACTTCACGATCGACACCGCCGGTTCGGGGTTGCCCGACCAGAAGCAGCAGCGCGCTCGCGCGAGCGGCGACGAGCGCGTCGCGGACATCCGCGCCCATGTCGAGCTCGATGACGGTGCCGCCGTGCGGCGTGAGATGCTCGCGCAGGATGCGGATCCCGGACGCCCAGTAGACGCTCGGCGTGGAGGCCACGGCGATCCGGGTGTGGCCCGCGCCGAGCAGGAAGTCGGCGTAGATCCGCCAGCCGCGGGACTGCGCCGGGGCGAGGCGCGCGACCCACTCGGTCGGCTGCTCGGTGAGCGCGTCGAGAACCGCGGACGAGCACAGGAACGGGAGGCCGAGGGCGTCGGCCCTGGCGGCGGCGGCGCGAGCGACGACGCTGTGGTATTCGCCCGCCAACGCGGCCACGCCCAGTCGCGCCAACTCATCCACCGCCGCCGCGGCCCTCTCCGGATCGGCCGCGGTGTCGCGGACCACCAGCTCGAGTGGTCGCCCGAGGACCCCGCCGGCGTCGTTGACTTCGGCTACGCCCAGCTCGAGTCCGGCCAGCAGGTGCCGGCCCGCCTCGACCCAGCCAGGCGGGGTGAGCGGAACGAGCGCGCCGATCCGGATGGTCTCGTGGGTGAAGGTCACGCCGAGGATCGTCGCGAGTCGCGCGCGGGCCGACCAGTGACCTGAACGCCGAATGGCGTCAAGATCCGGCCATCAGTGCTCAGAGCGAGCGGATGACCTGCGCGGGGACGCCGGCGACCAGCGTGCGCGGCGGGACGTCCTTGGTGACGACCGCGCCTGCGGCCACGACCGCATCGTCGCCGACCGTGACGCCCTGCAGGACCATGGCGCCGGCGGCGATCCATACGCCGCGGCCGATGCGGACCGGGGCGGTCGTGATCTGTGAGCGGCGGGTCTCCGGGTCGACCGGATGACCCGAGCTGATCAGGTGCACGTTCGGCCCGATCATCACGTCGTCTCCGATGTCGATGCCGCCGAGGTCCATCGCGGTGCAGCCGTGGTTGACGAACACGTTGCGGCCGAAGCGGAGGTTGCGCCCGCCATCGGTGTGGAACGGCGGAAGCACGCGGACCGAGGGGTCGAGCTCCTGCCCGGTCAGCTCGCCGAGGAGCGCGCGCATGGCGTCGAAGTCACCCGGTGTCAGCGCGTTGAGCCGGCCGAGGATCTTCCAGGCGCGCTGGATGTCCGCGTACATGGCGCGAGACTCCGGCGTGCCGGCGTTCGTGACACTGCGGCGCTGCGTCGACGCTGATCCATCGGGCACGGACGGGGATTGTGCCGACGCGGCCGGATGTCGATCAGAGGCCGACCGTCACGCCCAATTGCGATGAGAGCGAGGCGAGGTCCCACAGCGTTCGCTCGGACGCGATGGCGCCGCGCTCGAACTCCACGATGACGATCGCGGTGACGGACGCCTCGCGCCCGGTGGCTGCGATCCCTGGAATCAGCCACGCGAGCTCGCAGTCGTGGACGAACGAGACCGTGAGCTCGTCGACGAGGCGGAAGCGATCCACGACCCGCGAGCGCCGGGTCAGCGCGAGATCGCCCGGGAGATGGGGCAGCAGCGCGTCGCGGTAGAAGCTCGCGACCGCCGAGCGCCCGTCGGCACCGGTCATCGTGGGGAGGTGCCGGACCGACGGCTCGGCCTTCATCTTCATCATCGCCGCGTCGACGTCGTGGCGACCGATGAGCGCGTCGACGTGCTCATCCCACATGCCCTCGAGCTGGCGCATGAACTGCGCGATCTGGGTCGTCATGGCTCACCTCCTCGCACCCGTCGGAGTCTGGCAAGCCGGTCGTGTCAACCCTGAGATGCGTAGGCTGCCTCGCCATGCGGATCATCGTGCTCGGGGCCGGCCACGTCGGGCGGGCCATCGTGGACGCGCTCTACCAGGAGCACGAGATCACGGTTGTAGACACCGACGCCGAGCGCCTTCAGGCGCTCGCGGACCGCTACGACGTACGGATCGTCGAGGGCAACGGGACGACCAAGCGGGTGATCGCGGAGGCGGGCATCCAGGACTGCTCGCTGTTCATCGCGAGCACGTCGCGGGAGGAGGCGAACCTCGTCTCGGCGATGATGGTCAAGAAGCTCTCGCGGGCGATGGTCGTGGTTCGGACCACGTCCGTGGAGTACCTGGACGCGTGGCGCGAGCGCGAGATCGACGTCGACTTCATGGTCTCCTCGGAGCTCGAGACGGCGAACGCGATCTCCGGCCTGATCGGCATCCCCGCGGCGCGCCAGACGGACGTCTTCGCGGACGGGCAGGTGCAGATCGTCGAGTTCGACGTCCCCGAGAGCGCCTCCAACGACGCGGTCATCGGCAAGCCGCTGCGCAGCGCGGCGCTGCCCACGGACTCCAAGGTGGTCAGCATCATCCGCGGCGAGGTGATGACGGCGCCCAGCGGCGACGAGCGGATCCTGCCGGGCGACCGGATCGTCGTGATCGCCTCGCCGGGCTCCGCGCGCCAGTGGAGCCGGGTGATCTCGGACGAGCAGGAGCGCGTCGACGACATCGTCATCTTCGGCGCGGGCCAGATGGGCACCACGATCGCCCGTGTGCTGCTCGACCGCGACATCCGCGTGCGCTTCGTCGAGGGCCGCGCCGAGCGGGCGCGCGAGGTCGCCGAGGAGCTGCCGCAGGCGCGCGTCTTCCACGCCTCGGCGTTCGACCCGGAGTTCTTCGTGCGCGAGCGGATCGGGCGGGCGACGGCAGCGGTCTTCGCCCTCAACGACGATCCGGGCAACCTGTTCAGCGCGGTCCTGGCCAAGTCGTTCGGCGTGCGGCTGACGATCGCCCTGGCGCACGACCAGTACGTCGCTGCAGGTCTACGAGAAGGGCGGCGTCGACGTCGCGATCAACCCGCGCCAGGTGATCGCCGAGGAGCTCGTGCGCTTCGGCCACGACCCGCGCATCCGCCAGATCGCGATGCTCGACGACGACCGGTTCGAGATCCTCGACCTGACCGTCCGCGCGGATTCGGAGCTCAGCGACACGCGCTTCGACGACCTGCCCAAGACCGGCTCGGTGATCGGCGCGATCATCCGCGACGGCGACGCGATCTTCCCGCGCGGGAGCGACATCCTGCGCGCCGGCGACCGCGTGATCGTGTTCGTGGAGTCGCGGCGCGCCTCGCTCGTCGAGCGCGTCCTGTGAGGTTGCGGACCGGCATCGACGTCGGCTCGGCGCTCGACCTCGTCGGCGGCGTGTTGAAGTGGCTCGCGCCCGCGTTCCTGCTCCCGGTCGTGGTCGCCATCGGCTACGGCGAGCCGTTCTGGGCGTTCCTGGTCGCGGGTGCGATCACCGGCCTCGCCGGACTCGCGCTGGACCAGATCACCGGCGACAAGCAGGGCGCCGCCGTGACGCCGCGCGAGAGCTTCCTGGTCGTCGCGCTGATCTGGCTGCTGGTGCCGATGTTCGGCGCGCTGCCCTTCATCCTCGACGGCGGACCGCAGCTGAACCGGCCGATCGACGCGTACTTCGAGGCCGTCTCGGGCTTCACCGCCACCGGTGCGACGCTCGTGCCGCGGGTCGAGGCGCTCGAGCGCTCGATCCTCTTCTGGCGCCAGCTCACGCACTGGCTGGGCGGCATGGGCATCATCGTGCTCGCGGTCGCGATCCTGCCGCGGCTGCGGATCGGCGGGCGCCAGCTGCTGCAGTCAGAGCTCGCCGGGCCGACCGAGATCGAGCAGCTGGGGGACACGATCCGTGCGACCGCCCGCCGGCTCTGGCGGCTCTACGTCGTGCTGACGCTGTTCGCCATCGTCGTGCTCGGGTTCCTGAGCGTGACCGGGATCGACGACGAGCTGACGCCGTTCGATGCCGTCGGCCAGGCGCTGAGCGTGGTCGCGCTCGGCGGCTTCTCCACGCGCAACGACTCGGCGGCCGGCTTTGCCCCGATCACGCAGTACGTCCTGCTGATCTTCATGGTCATCGCCGGGATCAACTTCCTGCGGCTGTACCGCTTCTTCGTGCAGCGGCGCGTCTCCGTTCTGGTGAAGGACGAGGAGCTGCGCCTCTATCTCGCTGCTGATCCTGATCGGGACCGTGCTGATCGCGATCGAGGTCATCGGCGGCGGCTACGAGACCGGCGAGGCGGGCGTGCGGCACTCGCTCTTCCAGGCCACGGCGATCCTCACCACGACCGGTTTCGCGACCGCCGACTATGCGATCTGGGGCCCGCTCGCGACGCTCACCCTGCTGCTGTTGATGTTCTCGGGCGCGAGCGCGGGCTCGACCGGCGGCGGGATCAAGATCGTGCGCCACCTCTTGATGTTCAAGGTCGTCAAGCGCGAGCTCGAGCAGACGGTGCACCGCGAGGCGATCGTGCCCGTCCGCGTCAACGGCCGCGTCGTCGACGAGAAGGCGCTGCGCTCGGCGATCATCTTCGTCCTGCTGTACCTGCTGACGTTCGCGATCGGCGCGCTCTTCCTCGTCGCCGACGGCCGGCGGGCCGGCGAGGAGCTCGACGCCTTCGAGGCCTTCGGCGCCGCCGCCGCGTGCCTGGGCAACGTCGGTCCGGCGTTCGGGTTCGCCGGCCCGTTCGGCTCCTTCGCGCCCTTCAGCGATTTCTCGACCTGGATCTGCACCGTGCTGATGTGGCTTGGCCGGGTCGAGATCATTCCTATTGCCGTCGTACTGACCCGCGCCTACTGGCGCTCCTGAAACGAGGAACCCATGTCCTTCGACCCGTCTGGTCTCACCGCCTACGTCAACGGCGAGTACGTCGATGCCACCAAGGCCTCCGTCTCGATCTTCGATCACGGCTTCCTCTACGGCGACGGCGTCTTCGAGGGCATGCGGGTCTTCGACGGCGGCCTCTTCCGCGCGCATGACCACATGGCGCGGATCGCCCGCTCGGCGCGGACGATCGGGCTGTCGATGCCCTTCGACGCCGACGGGATGATCGAGATCATCGGCGAGGTCGTGCGCCGCAGCGACCTGCGCGACGCGCACGTTCGCCCGATCATCGCCCGCGGCTTCGGCGGTCCGGGCATCGACCCGAGGAACTGCCCGGAGCAGACGCTGATCGTCTCCGCGTATCCGTTCCCGCCCTTCCTGGGCGCCGATCCGATCAAGCTCTTCACGAGCGCGGTGGTGCGCAAGGCCCCGCGCTCGCTCGGCGCGCACGTGAAGTCGCTGAACTACCTCGACGCGATCGTCGCCAAGCAGCAGGCCGGCGCGCTCGGGATGCACGACGCGGTGATGCTCGACTCGCTCGGCGCCGTGGCCGAGTGCACCGGCGCGAACCTGTTCCTCGTCGTCGACGACGCGCTCGTGACGCCGACGACGCGCGCCGCGCTGCCCGGGATCACGCGCCGGACGGTGCTGGAGATCGCGGCCGAGCAGGGGATCGAGGCGACCGAGCGCGACATCTGGCCCGCCGAGCTGCACTGCGCCGACGGCGCGTTCGTCTGCGGTTCCGGCGCCGGCATCGTGCCGATCGGCTCCTTCGACGGCCGCCCGGTCGTGCAGCCGCACCATCCGCTGATCGCCCGGATTCAGGATGCCTACAAGGCGCGAACTGGTGCCGCCGAGTACCGGACGGAGCTCTACATTGCCGTCTCATGAGGCTCTTCGTCACGGTGCTGGCGCTCTTCGCGCTGCTCGCACCCCTGCCAGCACAAGCCACGGGCGGCGGCGGCGAGCGCGTCAGCGCCGTTCGCCAAGCGCGCATCCCTCACCCACGGCATCGCGGGTGACGAGCGCTACGTCTTCACGACCGAACCCGGCATCGGAGTCTCGACCGCAGGCCCGCGGGTCGTCGTGCTCGACCGCTTCAGCGGTCGCGAGGTCGCGACGCTGCCCGCCCCTCCCGGCGGGTTCAAGCTCCCGTTCACCCTTAGGGTTCCACGTTCCGGGCATCTGGTTGTCCTGGATTCAGGCGGTTTCCCGCCGGTCGGGCCTCCCGTGGTCTACGACTACGACTACGGCACCGAGCGGCACGGCTTCAAGGCCAAGCTGACGCGCTCGGTCAACTTCGCCGGCCAGCCGATGGGCTTCGCCGAGGACGTCGAGGTGCTGCCCGACGGCCAGTACGTCGTCTCGGAGTCGATCCTCGGCGGGCTCTGGCTGATCAGCCGCAGCGGCCAGATCAGCCGCGGGATGGTGCCCGACGACGGAGGCCCGGCGCTGGACAACCTCGGCCCGTGCCAGTTCCTGCTGCCCGCCGGCGTCGTCGGCGGCCTGCCCGTTCGCGGCTCCCGGCCAGTTCGCGCCCGGAGCGGGCTCGCTCGCGGTGCGCGACAAGGACCTGTACATCAGCTCGACCTGCGAGGGCGGCGTCCAGCGCGTCGCGATCCGGACGCTGCTCGACACGAGCAAGTCGGCCTACGTGCGCGCGAAGTCGATCATCACCGTGTCGCCGCGCAAGAGCAAGTTCGAGAGCCTGAAGGGCATCACGTTCAACCGCTGGGACGCGGACGATCCGAATATCTACGCCGGCGACCCCTTCCAGCTGACGCTGATCCGGATCAACTCGCGCACCGGCAAGCGCGAGATCCTCTCCAGCGACGCGAAGCTGTTCAACTTCACGGTCTCGACGGCGTTCCTGCCGCCGGTCGGCCGCGGCGGGGGCAACCCGCTCGTGACCGCGAGCGATCAGGAGTACCGCTGGAGCGGGACCAACGCGGCGCTCAACGGCGTCGACCAGTTCCAGCTGCCGTTCATCGTCAGCCAGTACACGCCGAAGCGCTGGCGCTGATGCCTTAGGGCGACCGCGCCGGGCTTCTCCGGCGTGGTCGCCTCAGCTCTTGGGGGTGAGCCGGAACCGGACCGTGGAGGCGTCGCGGCCGGTGTGGCGGCACTGCGCCTGCGTGTAGCCCGTCATCGGCGTGTAGCTGCAGCGGAACGTCCCGGCGGTCCAGCGCGCGCCGTACGCCTCGACCTTCTTGAGCAGCTTCCCGTCATCGTCGGCGCGTTGCTGGACGGAGGACGCGACGGCCTCGGCCACCAGGCACCGTGGGGCGTAGCCGTCGGCCTTGGCGTTGCGCATCTTGATCCGGAGCAGGTTGACCGTGGGGTCGCCGTTCGCGTCGATCAGCCAGTACTTCTTGCCGTCGCAGGCGTGGTAGCTGAGCGTCGCGGCATGGCTGGAGGCCGGCAGAAGCACGAGTGCGGCGAGGGCCGACACGGCGATGGTGAGCAGCGGTCTGGCGAACACGTCGCGCAAGGTAGCGTCACGCGCGCCGCCTGAAACGTGGCACGTTCGTGGGGGTCACGAACAATCAGTTCCTGGCAGGACCTACTTGTTCGTCACCCCCGTATCCAGCCCGACCCCGGGCTCGGCGCGCCACGACGGGCTAGCCTCGACCGCGATGGTGCTGCGCATCGACCTCGACCTGTTCGCGACCGACGCCGGCGGCCGCCGCCGGCCGCTGCAGGACGGCTACCGGGCGTCGATGTCCTTCGGCCGCCGCCGGCGTGGCATCGAGCCGATCGTCCACGACGCGATCCTCGTGCTCGAGGACGTCGCGCAGCTCCCGCCCGGGCATCGCGCGATCGCGCGCGCCTGGGTGCTGCTGCCCGGCGAGTTGCCGCGCGACGTCGCCGAGGGCACGGTCTTCACCCTGCTCGAGGGCGACCGGCTGGTCGCCCGCGCCGAGGTGCTCGGCGTCTATGACGATCCGGCGCCGTTCCCGGTCCGGGATCTGTCCGCGGCGAAGACCCGTCGCCTCCAAGCCCGCGTCCCCTAGGGCAGACTCCGTCGATGCGTGCCTTCACGTGCCCGGTCTGCCGGCACCTCGTCACCTTCGACAGCACGCGGTGCCTGAACTGCCGGACCGAGCTCGGGTTCGACTGGGGCGATCGCAGCTTCGTCGACGCCGCGCACAACCCCGCATGCGCGAACCGCGGGCTGATCGGCTGCAACGGCGTCGCCGGCCCAGGCGGGCTCTGCAGCAGCTGCGCCGCTGACGCGCACGCGGCCCGCCGACGGTGACGGCGCCGGGCTGCGGTACTTCGGCTCCGCCGAGGCGGCCAAGCGGCGGCTGGTCTTCGAGCTGCTCGAGCTCGGCCTGCCGGTCCAGGGCTATCGCGAGCGCGAGGGCGGCCTCGCCTTCGACCTGCTCTCGAGCGCGAGCGGACCGGTCACGACGGGCCACGCCGACGGCGTCGTCACGCTCGACCTGGCCGAGGCCGATCCGGTCCACCGCGAGAAGACCCGCAGCGAGCTCGACGAGCCCTACCGGACCGTGCTCGGGCACATGCGCCACGAGATCGGCCACTACTACCAGCCGATCCTCGCCCCCGAGGGCTCGAGCGCGATCGAGCGCTGCCGCGAGCTGATGGGCGACGAGCGCGCAGGACTACGCGGCGGCGATGGACCGCCACTACGAGAACGGGCCGCCGCCCGACTGGCGCGAGCGCTACGTCTCGGCCTACGCGACGATGCACCCGTGGGAGGACTGGGCGGAGACGTTCGCCCACTACCTGCACATCCGCGACGCGCTGCAGACCGCGATCGCCTACGGCGTCACCGTCTCCGGCCCCGGCGTGCTCGCGGCCGACGCGGCGCCGCTGTACTCCTATCCGGCGGCCGCGCCGCACCAGTTCCGCGCGATGCTCGACGCCTGGTTCCCGCTCACCTACGCGCTCAACGAGATCAACCGCAGCCTCGGCGAGGCGGACCTCTACCCGTTCGTGCTCCCGCCCGCCGTGATCGACAAGCTCGCCTTCATCGACTCGCTGATGTGAGCCGGTAGGAGGTCTGGCCGTGCGGCTCCTTCGCGAAGGCGAGCACCTTGGCCGCCTCGATGCGGAACACGGCCGCCGGATCGTGGCCGGTGCCGAACACGCCGTCGCCGATGTCGAAGTGCCACGCGCTGCCGTATTTGGCCTCGTAGGCGTCCGCGATCCGCTGTAGCTCGCCGTTATCGGTGACGTTGACGGCGGTGCCCTCGACCACGACGTCCAGCCCCGCCGCCCACGTGTTGGTGCCGGTCGTCACCGCGACCAGCCGCGAGTGCTCGAGGTTGCGGAACTTCTGCTCACGCACCCCGGTGCAGAAGTGCACGGCGCCGTCGTGGAACACGCCGACCAGCGGCGTCACGTGCGGGCGCCCGTCGGCGCGCACCGTGGTGAGCCAGTACAGCTCCGCCTGTTCGAGCGTGCGCTCGGTCTCAGGCCACGGCGTCGGCTGGGCCTCGGGGTCGCTGAAGCGGGTGTCGAGTCTCATGCGACCAATGACCGGCCGGCGTGCGCGAATTCATCGCGGTATGCGATAGGTGAGGTGGGTGACGAAGTGGTTGCTCGAGACGTCGAGCGGCTCCAGGTCGAAGTTGCCGATGTCCTCGAACGGCCGTTCGCCGGCTCCGAGCATGACCGGCGCGACGTGCAACCGCAGTTCGTCGATCCGTCCTGCTCGCAGGTACTGGCGCACCGTCGCGGCGCCGCCCGCGATCGAGACGCTGCCGTCGCCCGCGGCCTCGCGCGCCTGGGCCAGCGCCGACTCGATCCCGTCCGTGACGAAGTGGAACGTCGTGCCCTTCATGGCCAGCGGCTCGCGCGGAGTGTGGGTGAGGACGAAGACCGGCGCGTGGTACGGCGGCTCGTCACCCCACCAGCCCTTCCAGTCGAGGTCCCAGTCGCCCCGGCCCGGGGCGAACATGTTGCGGCCCATGATGTAGGCCTTGGCGGTCAGGATGCCTTCGATCGCTGCGGCGTTCTCGTCGGGCTCGTCGAACATCCAGCGCTGCATCCAGCGGTGCAGGGATTCCCCAGCGCCCTTGCCGAACGGGTACTCGAGGCTCTGGTCGGGGCCGGCGGAGAAGCCGTCGACGGAGATCGCGATGTTGGCCGTCACGTTGGTCATGCAGCATTGTCGGAGCCGCCGGCGGATTCTCGACATGCGCCGTTCACAAGGCGATCACGAGTGCGCGCCGAGCGGCAGGGAGGATCGAGCTCTTCAACGAATTCGACTGAGAGGGACCTCTTGTCATCGAGTCTTCGCCGCCGGGCGACCGCGCCTGTGGCGGTCGTGGCGGCACTGGCGATCGCGAGCTCCGCGCGTGCCGACGTCACACCCGTCTTCAAGCTCCAGAGCCAGGGCACCTGGGGCGCCGCGCAGACGCTGCTCGGTGCGCGGCATCTATCAGCCGCCGGTGGTCGAGGGCGGCTGGTCCGCGTTCGCCGCCGATCGACGACCGCACGTTCTGGACCGTCAGCGACCGCGGCCCGAACGGCCAGCCGACGGTCGGCGGCGCGGCCCGGCGCACGTTCCTCGCCCCCGCCTTCACGCCGACGATCTACAAGGTCGCGATCGGCGACACCGGCGCGCTGAGCGTCGTGCAGCGCATCCCGATCCACCTGAAGGCCGGCGCGACGAACCCGGCGCGGACCTGGATGGCCGCCCATCCGGACGCCACCAAGGCGGTCACCGGCGGGCCGCTGAACGAGATCACCGGCCTGCCGCAGATCGCGACCGTCGCCCAGGGCGCGGCCTCCGGCCTGCCGGCCGACTCCGCCGCCTACACCCAGGCCGCGGCGCGCGACGAGGTCCCGTACGCCGCCGACGGCGTGACGCCTGCTCGGGTCCGATCCGTACGGGCTCGACTCGGAGTCGATCGCCGTCGACCCGCGTGACGGCAGCTTCTGGATCGGCGACGAGTACCGCCCGTCGCTCGTGCACGTCGCGGCCGACGGCACGCTGCTCAACCGCATCGTCCCGGCCGGCGTGACCGTCCCCGCCGACCCTGCCGACCCGCGAAGTTCCCGGCGGCCGACGAGGCCGTCGTCGCCACCCAGGGCCTGCTGCCGCGCGCCTTCGCCTTCCGCCGCCAGAACCGCGGCATGGAGGGCGGCACGCTGACCAAGGACGGCAAGACGCTGTTCGGTCTGCTGCAGTCCTCGCTCGAGACGCCGGCCGGGCACGGCGACAGCCGCACGCTGCGGCTCGTGCGCTTCGACGTCACCGACTCGCTGCACCCCGTCCTGACGGGCGAGTTCGTCTACCGGCTCGACGTCCCGGCCGCCGGCAGCGGCATCCGGCAGACCGATCTCTCGAACTCCGACATCTCCGCGATCGACGCGACGCACCTGCTCGTCGACGAGCACGACAACGTCACCGACGTCCCGGGCGCGGGCCAGAAGCGCGTGATCGCGATCGACCTGACCGGAGCGACCAACATCGCCGGCGACGCAGCCGCCAACGGCGAGAACCCGCAGCTCGAGGCCACCAACGCCGCCGGCGTCACCCCGGTCGCGAAGACGCTCTGGCTCGACCTCAACCAGTTCGGCTACAGCCACGACAAGCCGGAGGGCATCGGCCTCTTCCCGAACGGCGATCTCGCCGTCCAGGACGACAACGACTTCGGCTTCGCGCAGGCCAACGACCCGCAGACCGCGACGCCGACCGACCCGCCGTTCAAGGTCACCGCCAGCGGCAAGACCACCGAGCTGCTGCGCTTCAAGGCGAGCAACATCGCGACCGCGCCGATCGGCGGCACGGTCCCCGCCACGCTGTCGCTGACGCTCGGCGCCGCGGCCTCGTTCGGCGCGCTCACCCCGGGCGTGGCGCAGGACTACACGGCCTCGACGACCGCGAACGTGATCTCGACGGCCGGCGACGCGGCGCTCACCGTCAGCGATCCCGGCCGCCTGGCCAACGGCACGTTCACGCTGCCGCAGCCGCTGGTCGTGGAGTTCTCGAAGTCGGCGTGGACCGCGCCGGTCACCAACGACGTGGTGACGGTGACGTTCAAGCAGCACGTCGACGCCACCGACGCACTGCGCACGGGTGCGTACAGCAGGACGCTGACGTTCACGCTCTCGACGACAACCCCCTAGTTGTCTGTCGCGGCGTGTCATTCCAAGCCTTTTCGCAGGTCGCGTCGTGAGGACGCTCGCCGCGCTCATCGTTCTCGGCGTCAACCATGTCTCCGACACCCCCGCGATCCACGCCTGGCAGGACCGCCAGGCGGCGCGGGTCGAGTGCGCGGTCGTGGTGACCACCGTCCGCGAAGACCTGATCGACGAGTACTGCGCCGGCCGGCGCCCGTAACCTCTACGCCATGGCTCTCGTTGTCCTCGCGGTGTTCTGGATCGCCGTGGCGCTCTTCCTGCTGCTCGCGCCCGACCACCTCTTCAAGACGTCGGACCCGAGGATGCGACGCATCGGGGCCGCCGGCTGTGTGGTCTTCGCGACGTTCTGTCTGATCGGGCTCGCGGCCCTCTAAGGCAGCCGGCCGCGCCAGCGCAGCGAGCTGAACGCGGCGCCACCGAGCAGGAGCAGGCCGACGGCGGCGAAGCCGGCGCTGACCTCCTTCTTCTCCTTCTTGGTGCCGATCCGCGAGCCGAGCGTCTGGTAGACCTGATCGAGGGCGTTGGCGTCCTCGGCCGCGAAGGCGCGACCACCGGAGAGTCGTGCGACCTCGGCGAGCGCCTCGGGATCGGGCGGGACGGCGAGCGTCTGCCCGCCGGCCTCGACGATGCCGTCGGGGGTGCCGAGCGCGACCGTGTAGATCGGGACGCCGGCGGCGGCGGCCTCGCGGGCCACCTCGGCCGGGTCGCGCCCGACCTTGGACGCGCCGTCGGAGAGCAGCACGATCGCGGCCGGCGGGCTCTTCTTGTTCCGCGTGCCGAGCGCGTTCAGCGCGCTCGCGAGCGCGTCGCCGGTCGCGGTGCCGCCGTCGGCCTGGAGCGCGCGGACGGTGGTGGCGATCGACGCGTGGTCCTGCGTCGGGCGCAGCACCGTGTGCGGGCCGTCGGAGTAGGCGACGAGGCCGGTCTGCAGCGACTTCGGGACGCGGTCGAGGAAGCGGGTCGGCGGCCGACTGGGCCGCGGCGAGCCGCGTGGGGGAGACGTCGGTGGCGTTCATCGAGCCCGACGTGTCGGTCACGAGCATCACCGAGGCCTTCTCGACCGGCACGGCGATGGTCGCCTCCGGGCGCGCGAGCGCGGTCACCAGACCGGCCAGCGACAGGCACAGCAGCGCCGGCGGGATGATCCGCCGTGCGCGGCCCGTCTTGCCGACGACCGCGGCCACGCGTGGCGGCGGCGGGGAAGCGGATGACGTACTTGGCCGGCCGGCGGCGTGCCCGGCAACAGCGCCAGCAGCGCCAGCGGGATCACGAGCAGGCCGAGCAGGAAGATCGGAGCTTGGAAGCTCATCGCAGGCTCCTTCCGAGCGCGCGCAGCCAGTCGGCGTCGGTGGCGACCTCGACGTGGCGCGCGCGGGCGCCACGCAGGTAGGACTTCAGCTCGTCGCGGCGACCGAGCTCGGCGGCGGCGAAGCGCCGCCGCAGCTCCGCGCTGGACGAGTCGGCCTCGACGCGCTTGCCGGTCTCGGGGTCGACGAGGACGAGGTGACCGGCGTCGGGCAGCTCGCCCTCGCGCGGGTCGACGACCTCGACGGCGAGGACGTCGTGACGAGCGGAGAGCGCGGACAGCGCTCGCGCCCACTCGGGGCGATTCGCGGCCGGGCCTCCTCCAGCCAGGCGCCCGGCCGCGTCGCCCGCACCGGCTGTCGGGCCGGTCTTCCCCATGCGGGAATCGGTCGCGAGTCCCTCGCGAAAGTCGGAGACGACGACGATCAGCCCGGGCCCGCGGGCCAGGCGGCCGATGCGGCGCATGCCGGCCGCGAGCGCGTCGCCGTCGGGGACGTGGCCGTCGGGGGCGACGCCCGCGGCGAGCGCGCTGGCGCAGCGCGACGAGCGCGCCCGGCCGCCGCGCGGCGGCAGCTGCTGCGCCACGGGTGCGCCGCAGGTGAGCAGCCCGACCCGGCCCGCGCGGCGCACGGCCAGCCGGCCGATCACCGACGCGACGCCCTCGGCGACGTCGGACTTCAGCCGGTCGGCGGTGCCGAACGCCATCGAGGCGGAGACGTCCAGGAGCGACCCAGGTCGTGAGCGTGCGCTCGGGGACGTGGTCGCGGACGTGCGGCTGCCCGGTGCGGGCGCTGGCGGCGGCGTCGATGTTGCGGACGTCGTCGCCGAACTGGTACGGCCGGATCTGCGCGAGCTCCGTGCCGGTGCCGCGCCCCGCCGCCCGGCGCTCGCCCGGCAGCGCGCCCGGACGCGCGGCGTGGCGAGCACGAGGTCGAGCGCCTCGACGAGCGCGCCCTGCATCGGGCCCGGGCCTTGGCGCCCGGGCGGGTCGGCGAGGAGCGTGCTCATGCGGCGATCGGCTCGGTGCGCGCGGAGGCGCGGACGCCGCCGACGGTGTCGAGGATGCGGTCGAGCAGGTCGTCGGCGGCGACGCCGTCGCCGAGCGCGTCGTACGTGAGGACGAGGCGGTGGCGCAGCACGTCGGCGGCGAGGTCGGCGACGTCCTCGGCCACGGCGTGGTTGCGGCCGCGCAGCAGCGCCAGCGCCTGGGCGGCCTGGATCATGCCGATCGGGCCGCGCGGGCGGGCGCCGTACTCGATCAGGCCGCTGAGCTCGTGCAGGCCGTACTTGCCCGGGTGGCGGGTCGCGTCGGACAGCGCGACGGCGTAGGCGATCACGTCGCGGTCGACGAAGACGTCGCGGGCGATCTCGCGGTAGCGCTCGAGCGCGCCGATCGGCACGCGCTCGCGGACCTCGACGGCCTTGCCGATGCGCGCGGCCGACGACGGCGGCCTCCTCGCCGACGGTCGGGTAGTCGACGATCAGCTTGAAGAGGAAGCGGTCGACCTGGGCCTCGGGCAGCGGGTAGGTGCCCTCGGACTCGATCGGGTTCTGCGTGGCGAGCACGAGGAACGGCTTCGGCAGCGGGAACGTCTCGCCGGCGATCGTGACCTGGCGCTCCTGCATGACCTCGAGCAGCGCGGACTGCACCTTGGCGGGCGCGCGGTTGATCTCGTCGGCGAGCAGGAAGTTGCCGAACACCGGGCCGAGCTCGGTGTCGAAGCGGCCCGTGTCCGGGCGGCAGATGCGCGTGCCGACGAGGTCGGACGGGACGAGGTCGGGCGTGAACTGCACGCGCTTGAACGACGCCGCCGAGCGACCTCGCGCGAGCGTCTTGACGGTCAGCGTCTTGGCGAGGCCGGGCACGCCCTCGAGCAGGACGTGGCCGCCGGCGAGCAGCGCGACGAGCAGCCGCTCGAGCATCGCGTCCTGGCCGACGATGACGCGCTTGAGCTCGTACAGCGCGTCCTCGAGACCCGCGCGCGGGTCCTCGAAATTCTCGATTCGCTGCTCGTCTTGCATTAGATCTCCGGGGTCGCGAGGGCGTTCGCTGTGCTTCTCATTGCGTCCGATGCTGCCGCCGGCTGTGTCAGATCTGCATAAGCCGCGGGTTCACTGGGTTGAGCGCGGCTTGAACGCACGCGCGTAGAGTCCCGGGCATGCGCATCCTGGTCGCCGAGGACGAGCCCCGAATCGCCGCCGCGCTCGCGCGCGGGCTTCGCCGCGAGGGCATGGCGGTCGACATCGCGCCTGACGGTGCACAGGCGCTCTACAAGGCGCGCGTAAATCCCTACGACGTCGTCGTGCTCGACCGCGACCTGCCGGAGGTGCACGGCGACGTGGTCTGCCGCACGCTGTCGGAGGAGCAGCCGCGCACGAAGGTGCTGATGCTCACCGCCGCGCGCAGCGACCGACGAGCTCGTCCAGGGCCTCTCGCTCGGCGCCGACGACTACCTGACCAAGCCGTTTCGCTTCGCCGAGCTGGTCGCGCGCCTGCACGCGCTCGGCCGCCGCACGGGCGATGCGCGCCCGCCGGTCCTCAACGCCGGTGATGTCGAGCTCGACCCCGCGCGCCGGTCCGCGACGCGCGCCGGCCAGCCGCTCGACCTCACGGTCAAGGAATTCGCCGTGCTCGAGACGCTGCTCGCCGCCCAGGGCGCGGTCGTCACGCCCGAGGAGCTGCTCGAGCGCGCGTGGGACGAGCAGCTGGACCCGCTGTCGAACACCGTCCGCATGACGGTGATGACGCTGCGCCGCAAGCTCGGCGACCCGCCGCTGATCCAGACGGTCCGTGGGAGCGGCTACCGCATGTGATCCCGAACCTCCGCGTCCGGCTCACCGCGATCTACGGCGGCATCTTCGTCGTCTTCGTCGCGATCCTGCTGGCGCTCTCCTACTGGCTGATGGCGCGCCATCTGGATCGGACGCTCGATCCCTTCGAGGCCTCCGCCGCGCTCGGGCAGCTGCGCATGCAGTACCTGCTCGCGCTGGCGGGAGCGTCGCTCGTGGCGACCGCGCTCGGCTGGGCGCTCGCGGGGCGCGAGCTGGCCTCGATGCAGGACGCGTTCGACGCGCGCGAGCGCTTCGTCGCCAACGCCTCACACGAGCTGCGCAGCCCGCTGACGGTGATCCGGACCGAGGCCGACGTGAGCCTGTCCAACCCCGACGCCGACATCGAGGAGCTGCGCGAGATGGGGCGCCACGTACTCGACGCCGCCGACGAGATGGACGCGCTGCTCGAGGGCCTGATGGTGCTCGCGCGCTCCGGCCGCGAGCTGCCCAACCGCGAGTACGTCGACCTCGCCGCGGCCACCGGCGCCGCCGCGCGCCGGGTCCGCTCCGGCGGGGTGCGCGTGCGCCTGGAGCTCGACCCCGTCGGCGTCAACGGCGAGCGCCGGCTGCTCGAGCGCCTGGCGGGCAACCTGATCGAGAACGGCGTCCGCTACAACGCGCCCGGCGGCTACGTCGCCGTGCGCACCAGCGCGGACAACAACGGCCACGCCGTGCTCGACGTCGTCAACAGCGGGCCGATCCTCGACCCCAAGACCGTCCACCGGCTCGTCGAGCCCTTCGAGCGCGGCGGCCGCACCGGCACGCGCGGCTCCGGCCTCGGGCTCTCGATCGTGCGCTCGGTCGCCGAGGCGCACGGCGGCAAGCTCGTGCTCAAGCCGCGCGACGAGGGCGGCCTCGCCGTCCGGGTCACGCTTCCGGCAGCTTGAGGTAGACCAGCTCGTGCCCGGGGGCCGGCTCGCGGTGCGTCTCGACGAACCCGTGCTTGCGGTACAGCCGCAGGTTGCCCTCGCTGCGATCGCCCGTGAACAGCCACGTGCCGCCACGGTCGATCGCCTCTGTGAGGAGCGTGCTGCCGAGGCCCTCGTGCTGGCGGTCGGGGGCGACGGCGATCCGCCCGATCTCCCCGTTCGCCTTGATCCGCGCGGTCCCGATCAGCCGCCCGCCGTCGCGGATGCCGAGGACCGTGACGTCATCGCCGGCGAGCGCCGCGCGGACCTCGTCGAGCGTCTCGTGCAGCGGCGGCAGGAACTGGTCGTAGAGCATCGCCTCGCCCACGTAGGCCGCCCGCTGCAGCGTCAGGACCTCACCCGCGTCGCCGGGCCCCAGGATGTCCATGCTCGTCAATATGGCTGACGTCGTGCTGGGCTACGTGTATTCACCGCGCGTCCTCGCCCACGATCCGTCGCCGGCAACGGTGCCGATCGGTGGTCGGGAGTTCACGCTGGGCACGGCGAACGTGGCCCAGGCCGCGCTGATCGCGCAGGCGCACGAGCTCGTCGAGCGCAGCTCGCTCGCCGCCGCGCTGACGCGCATCGTCGCCGTCCCGGCGTCCGAGCAGGCGCTGCTCGCGGTGCACACGCCGGAGTATCTCTCCGCGTTGCGGGCCGCCAGCGCGGGCGGCGCGTGGAGCGGCGAGTACGCGCCGGTGACGGCCGCCACCTGGGATGCGGCCCGGCTGACCGTCGGCGGCGTGCTGGCAGCGGTCGACGCGGTCCTGGATGGCCACGTCGGGAAGGCGCTCGTGCATGCGTGGCCGGCCGGGCACCATGCCGAGCCCGATCGGGCGATCGCCTCGACCTACTTGAACAATGTGGCGTGCGGCGTCGAGCACGCCCGCGCCCGCGGCGTCGACCGGGTGGCGATCATCGACTGGGACGTGCACGTCGCCAACGGCGCCGAGCGGATCTTCTGGGATCGCGAGCAGGTCCTCGCGATCTCGCTGCACCAGCAGGACTGGTACCCCGCGCACGCCGGAGCGCTCGGCGCGACCGGAGGCCCCGGGGCCGAGGGCAGCACGGTCAACGTGCCGCTTCCCCCGGCCAGTACCGATGCCGGATACCTGCTCGCGTTCGACACGGTCGTGGCGCCGATCGTGCGCGCCTTCAGGCCGGACCTGATCATGGTCGCGGCCGGCCAGGACGCGTCGGTCTTCGACCCGACCGGCCGGATGCTCGTGTCCGCCGCCGGTTTCCGCGGCCTCGCGACGCGCGTCGCGCAGCTCGCGGACGAGCTCACCGGCGGGCGGCTCGTGGTCAGCACCGAAGGCGGCTACAGCCCGATCTACAACCCGTTCTGCTTCCTCGCCGTCCTCGAAGGGCTCGCCGGCGAGCGCGCTGACATCACCGACCCGTGGCACGACGACGCCACCGTCCGCGCTGCTCGCGCGCCGGCCGACGACCGCGTCCGGGCTGCCATCGCGGCTGTGCACAAGGCCCAGCCGCGATGGTTCAGTTGACCTCCGCCGGAGTCAGTCGCCGGCGGCGGCGAGGATCGCGTCGATCGTCACCTGCGGGTGCGACACCATCGAGACGTGCGAGCCGGCGACCTCGGTGATCGTGGCGCCGGCACGCTCCGCCATCGAGCGCTGCGTGGCCGGCGGGATGACGAGGTCCTCGGTGCCGATGACGGCCCAGCTCGGCTTCGACTTCCACGCCGGGGCGCCGGACGGGGTGGTGTTGGCGCCCAGGGTGATCGGCCGCTGGCCGGCCGCGATCAGCCAGCGGTCACCCTCCGAGAGGTCCTGGGCGAAGGAGTTGTGCACCGTGTCGGGCTTCAGGAAGGCCTCGGCGTCGCCCTCCGGTGCGCCCGGGTACCCGACGACGTCGAGGACGGTGGTCGGGTCGGGGACGGCCAGCGCCGACCCGGAGCCGCCGAGGATCTGGAAGACGAACTCACCCTCGTCCGGGATGAACGCGTCGACGTAGACAAGCGCCTTGACGTTGTCGCCCTCCTTCGCCGCGTTGGTGATCACGAAGCCGCCATAGGAGTGGCCGACGAGGACGACCGGTCCGCTCGTGCGCTGGGCGAGGAAGGACGTGATGTACTCGGCGTCGGGCGCCACTCCGCGCAGCAGGTTCGGCGGCGCGAGCACCGTGAACCCTTGGCCCTGCAGATTGGACGCGACGGCGTTCCAGCTGGACGCGTCGGCCCACGCCCCGTGGACCAGGACGATTGTCGGCTGCGGCATGTGTGAACCCCCGAGTTCGGTTTGTTCGCGCAGCCTACTTAACGGTCACAACTTGAACCCGCCGGACGCTTCGATGTGCTCGCCGGTGATCCACGCGCACTCGTCCGAGAGCAGTGCGGCGATGACCTTGCCGACGTCGGGGAACTGCTCGATGACGTCGCATCGCCGCGCTCGCGCCGGCCCGCGCGCGGTTGATGGACACTGCGCAGCTGCGGGACCGTGTCCCGGAGGACGAGCCCGTCGAGTTGCAGCGCGACGGCGGTCCCGCCGGCCTGCTCGATCGCCGCGACGGTCTCGAGCGCCCGCTCGGGACCCAAGTTGTAGGTGAGGATGACGCCGTTGCCGCGCTCGGCGATCCGGATCGCGGCGTGGCGCCCGATGCCCGAGCTGCCGCCGGTGAGGAGCGCGATCTTCTGGTCGGTGGTGTTCATGGCTCAAGCTCACCAGCGACGGGTGTCGAGCGTGAGAACAGAACTGTCGCGTTATTGCACGATCCTGCTCGATGGTGATCGTCGAGCGCGTCGACGAGGATGCCGAACGGCACGTCCGTCTCGTACTCCGCTCCCCGGCCTTCGAGCACCAGCAGCTCGCAGCTCGTCGAGCAGGCGCGTCTCGCCGATCCCGGCCTCGCCGACCAGCCCGACGAACGATCCCTGCGGAAGCCCGTCGAGGGCCTGCCGAAGGCGCCCGAGTTCAGCGTCGCGGCCGACGATGCGCATCGGTCAGAGCGCTCGTCGCAACAGCGTCACGATCGTGGCGGCGTCGGCCTCTGACAGCTCGCCGAAGAAGGTCCGGGCCATCTCGTCGCCCAGGCGCTTGACATCGGCCGCGGCCTCGCGTCCCTTGGCGGTGATGTCGACGACGTTGGTGCGGCTGTCGGCCTCGTCCTTGCGGCGCGTGACGTAGCCGGCCTGCTCGAGCCGCTTGAAGCCGCGCCCGGCGTTGCTGCGGTCGACCGAGAGGCGTCGCGAGAGCGCGTCCTGGGTCGCGCTGCCGCCCTCGCCGTCGAGCATCCCGAGCAGCCGGGCCTCGGTGTGATTGAGCCCGACCGAGGCATAGGACCGCTCAGCGGCCTGATAGCGACGGCGCGCGAGGACGCCGATCAGGCCGAATAGCTCGAGGTGGGGGTTCATCTGGGGCTCGCAGTTTGGCATTTGGTCAGGCGGTGGCTAACATGTGCGTGCGCACGCATATGTAATCGAATCCGGAGAGGGGACGCCCATGACAGCGACCACACAGCACAGAGGCGCCCTTGCCGGCCTGTCGCTCGCGATGCTGCTGGCCTCGCTCGGGACGAGCATCGCCAACGTCGCGCTGCCGACCCTCGCGCAGTCGTTCGACGCGTCGTTCCAGCAGACGCAGTGGGTCGTGCTGGCCTATCTGCTGGCGATCACGACGCTGATCGTCAGCGTCGGGCGGCTGGGGGATCTCATCGGCCGCCGCCGGCTGCTGATCGCGGGCATCGCGGTCTTCACGACCGCCTCGACGCTGTGTGGCCTCGCGCCCTCGCTGGGCACGTTGATCGCCGCCCGGGCGCTGCAGGGGCTCGGCGCCGCGATCATGCTGGCGCTCGCCATGGCGCTGGTCGCCGAGACCGTGCCGAAGGCTCGGGTCGGCAGCGCGATGGGGCTGCTCGGCACGATGTCGGCGATCGGGACCGCGCTCGGGCCGTCGCTGGGCGGCCTGCTGATCGCCGGGTTCGGCTGGCGGGCGATCTTCCTCGTCAGCGTGCCGATGGGTGTCGTGGCGGGCCTGCTCGCGTACCGCCACCTGTCCTCCGATCGGCGCGTCCCCGCGGGCGAGCGGGCGGCGTTCGACATCCGCGGAACGGTGCTGCTGGCGTTGACCCTCGGGGCCTACACGCTCGCGGCGACGGCCGGGCACGGGAGCTTCGGGGCGCTCAACGTCGCGCTGCTCGCGGCCGCCGTCATCGGCGTCGCGCTCTTCGTGCTCGCCGAGACCAGCTCGTCCTCGCCGTTGCTGCGGCCCGCGATGTTCCGCTCCCGCCGCCTGAGCGCCGGGCTCGCCACGAGCGCGCTGGTGTCGACCGTGATGATGACCACGCTCGTCGTCGGCCCGTTCTATCTCACGGGCGCGCTGGAGCTCGACGCCCTATGGGTCGGTCTCGTGCTGTCGATCGGGCCGCTGGTCGCGGCCCTGACGGGGGTCCCGGCGGGTCGCATCGCCGATCGCTTCGGCACGCGGCGCACGAGCGTCGCCGGCCTTTCGGGCGTCGTCACCGGCGCCTTCGCGCTCGCAGCGCTGCCGACGCTCGGCGTCATCGGCTACGTCGTCCCGATCGTCGTGGTCACCGCGGGCTACGCGCTCTTCCAGACGGCCAACAACACCGGCGTGATGACCGGCGCCGGCGCCGATCAGCGCGGCGTCACCTCCGGCATGCTCAACCTCTCGCGCAACCTCGGCCTGATCACCGGCGCCTCGGTGATGGGCGCCGTGTTCGCCGCCGGGACGGGTGACATCTCGACGGCGCTCCCCGGCGCGGTCGCGGACGCGATGCGCATCACGTTCCTGGTCGCAGCGCTGCTGGCGCTCGCCGCGCTCGCGATCGCCGGCTCACGCGGTGCCGCGAAGCCGCTCCAGGCTGTCGAGGATCAGATCGAGCCCGAACTCGAACTGCTGCGTCATGTCGTACCCGCCGGCGGCGATGAACCCGCCGACCATCTCGACGCTGTACGGGTACTCGCGATGCGGGGCCTGGGGCAGCATCCGCTCCGCGACCTGGGCGCCGACGTCGGGGGCACCGAGGTCCGGCAACGCCTTCTCCTGGAGCGCGAAGCCGTAGATGTAGCTGTCCTGCACGGAGTACGCGGACGCCGTCAGCGCGAGTGAGAAGCCCGCCTCGCGCAGGCACTTGAGCGCTGCCTCGTGGAGCGCGAGGTTCGAGGGCCCGGGTTTCGAGCGCGCCTCCATCAGGCCGATCGCCCACGGGTGGCGGCGCAGGGCATCGCGGGTCGAGACCGCGCGGCGGCGCATCGCCGTCCGCCAGTCGACGTCGGTCGTCGGCGGCTCGATCTCGCTGAACACGAGGTCGACGAGCCCGTCGAGGATGTCGTCCTTGTTGGCGACGTGGTTGTAGAGCGACATCGCCTCGACGCCGAGCTCCTTCGCGAGCTTGCGCATGCTCAGCGACTCGACGCCGGCCTCGTCGGCCAGCGCGAGCGCGGCGCGCAGCACTCGCTCGCGGCTCAACGGCTCGCGGCGCTGCCGGCTCTGCTCGGAGGTCTCCACGACGTACAGCGTAAGCAACGGACTTGACAGGCTTACGGCGTAAGCGTACCTTACGCCGTAAGCTTACATCGTAAGTTTCTGATCAAAGGAACGCCATGCCGCCGTCCACCGAACGCCCGATCCTCGCTCGTCTCGCCCTGCTCACCGCGCGCCACCGCTGGCCGGTGATCGGCGTCTGGATCGTGCTCACGCTCGTCGGCGTGGTCGCGAGCGGCAAGCTCTCCGGGCGCTGGTACCAGAGCGCCGCCGTCCCGGGCGAGCCCGCCTACGAGGCCGGCCAGCGCGCGCTCGCGGCCTCCGGCGCCGGCGTGCGCGCCCCGAACGTCGTCGTGTTCCACACGGCGGGCGACGCGGGCGAGAACCCCGCGATCGAGCAGGGCATGGCCCGCGCCGCCGCCTCGGCCCCGGGCGCCCGCATGAGCTCGTACTTCTCGACCGGCAACCCGATGTACCTGTCGCGCGACCGGCACACGGCGTTCGCCGTCGTCTATCCGCCCGGCGAGGCGAGCTTCGACGGTCCTCAGCGACGCGGAGGGGATGCGCGCGGCGGCGCAGCGCGGGCTGCCGGCGGGGATCACGGCCGAGGTGACCGGGCGCGACGCGCTCGACGAGGCCAGCAAGGACGGCTCCGGTGGCGGGTCGAGCGTCCTCTTCGAAGCGCTGATCGGCGGGCTCGGCGCGCTGGTCGTCCTGCTGTTCGTGTTCGGCACCCTGCCCGCGGTGATGGTCCCGCTGGCGGTCGCGGTCGCCGCGATCCTCAACACCTTCACGCTCGTGCTGGGCCTGACCTACGTCACCGACGTCTCGATCGTCGTCCAGTTCCTGATCGCGCTCGTCGGGCTCGGCATCGCGATCGACTACGCGCTGCTGATGATCTTCCGCTTCCGCGACGAGCTGCGCTCGGGGAGCGACGTCGAGTCGGCGCTCGTCGAGACGATGACCCACGCCGGCCGCTCCGTGATCGTCTCCGGCACGACCGTGGCGATCGGCCTGCTCGCCCTGATCGCGCTGCCGATCCCGCTGGTCCGCTCGATGGGCATCGGCGGCATGCTGATCCCCGTCGTCTCGGTGCTCGCCTCGCTGACGCTGCTGCCGGCCATGCTCGCCGTGCTCGGCGCGCGCATCAACCGCTTCCGCGTCATGCCGCGGCGGCTGATCGACTCCGGGCATCCGGAGACCGGCGCGTGGGGCCGCTGGGCGCGCTTCGTGCTCCGCCGCCCGGTCATCGTCGCGGCGGTGGGCCTGACGATCGTCGGCGCGCTCGCAGGTCTGGGCACGCAGCTCAACGCGACCGAGGCGCCGCTGGACAACTTCCCCGGCAGCGGCACCGCGATCGCCGGTCGCGACCAGCTCGCCGCGGCGGGCATCAGCCCCGGCGTCATGAAGCCGGTCAACGCGCTGGTGGAGAACGGCGGCGACGCCCAGGACGTCGCGGCGCGCCTCGCGAAGGTCCCGGGCCTGACGGGTGCGGGGATCGTCTGGCAGGACGGCACGAACGCGCTCGTCGAGGCCTTCCCGTCGATCGACGGCGCCGCCCCCGGCATCCAGACGATCATCGATCGCTCCACCGCCGCGCTCGCCGGAACCGGCGCGACCGTCACCGGCCTCGCCGCCGTCGACCGCGACTTCCTGCACGCGCTCTCGGCCCGCCTGCCGTACGTCTTCGCGCTGATCCTGATCCTCACGATGATCCTGCTGGTGCGAGCCTTCCGCTCGATCGTGCTGCCGATCAAGGCCGTGCTGTTGAACCTCCTGTCGCTCGCGGCGGCCTTCGGCGTCATCGTCTTCGTCTTCCAGCAGGGCCACGGCTCCGGCCTCTGGGGCGTCGAAGCCACCGAGTCCGTGACCGCCTGGGTCCCGGTGATGATCTTCGCCTTCCTCTACGGCCTCTCCATGGACTACGAGGTCTTCATGCTCTCCCGCATGCGCGAGGCCTACGACGAGACCGGCTCCACCGACAAGGCGATCGAGCTCGGCCTCGCCCGCACCGGCAAGCTCGTCACCAGCGCCGCCCTGATCCTCGGCTTCGCCTTCCTCGTGCTCTCCACGAGCCCCGGCTACGAGATCAAGCCGCTCGCGATCGGCCTCGCCGCCGGGATCGTCCTCGACGCCACCGTCATCCGGGCCCTGCTCGTCCCGGCGTTCATGAAGCTCCTCGGCGAGGCGAACTGGTGGATGCCCACCCGCCCCCGCGCGCGGCGCTATTCGAAGAGGCCGGTCTGGTAGGCGAGGACCACGGCTTGGACGCGGTCGCGGAGGTCGAGCTTCTGGAGGATGTGGGTGACGTGGGTCTTCACCGTCGTGTCGCCGATGAACAGCCGTTCGGAGATCTCCGCGTTGGACAGGCCCTCGGTGATCAGGCGGAAGATCTCGAGCTCGCGGGCGGTCAGGTCGTCCACCGCCTTGGGCGGGACGGGGCGGGGGAGGCGGGTGAACTGGCGGATGACGCGCTTGGTGACGGCGGGGGAGAGCAGGGCGTCGCCGGCGGCGACCGTGCGCAGCGCGGCGATCAGCTGCTCGGGCGGGTCGTCCTTGAGGACGAAGCCGCTGGCGCCGGCCTGCAGCGCCTCGTAGACGTACTCGTCGAGATCGAAGGTGGTGAGGATCAGGATGCGCGCGGACGGGTCGGCGGCGAGGATCCTGCGGGTCGCTTCCAGGCCGTCGAGCTCGGGCATGCGGATGTCCATCAGCACGACGGTCGGGTTGAAGCGCGCGGCCTGCTGGACGGCCTCGATGCCGTTGCGGGCCTCGGCGATCACGTCGATGTCGGGCTCGCGGGCGAGCAGGAGGCGGAAGCCGGCGCGGACCATCGACTGGTCGTCGGCGACGAGCACGCGGATCATGTGTCGTATCCGGTCAGCGGGAGGCTGGTGGTGAGCCGGAAGCCGCCGCCGTTGACGGTGCCGGCGGACATCGAGCCGCCGTAGAGCTTCACGCGCTCGCGGACGCCGACCAGCCCGTGGCCGGCATCGCCGGTCGGCGCGGCGCCGGTGCCGTCGTCGCTGACCTCGATGCGCAGCTCGTCCGAGCTGTAGCGGATGCCGACGTCGGCGCGCCCGGCATGCGCGTGCTTGAGGGCGTTGGTCAGGCCCTCCTGGACGATCCGGTACGCGGAGAGGTCGATCGCGGCCGGCAGCCGGACGGGCTCGCCGTCGACGTGCAGCGAGACGGCCAGGCCGGCGCGGCGGACCTCGTCGAGCAGCAGGTCGAGCGTCCCCAGCCCGGGCTGCGGCGCGAGGTCGGGACCGTCTTCGTCCTCGCGGCGCATCGCGCCGAGCAGCCGGCGCATCTCGCCGAGTGCCGACCGGCCGGTCTGCTCGACGCTGCGCAGCGCGTCCGTGTCCTCCTCGAAGCCCGACGGCAGACGGTGCCGCACGGCGCCGACCTGGAGCACCATCACGCTGACCGCGTGGGCGACGATGTCGTGCAGCTCGCGGGCGATCCGGGCGCGCTCCTCGGCGACCGCGATGCGCGCGGCGACCTCTCGCTCGCGCTCCGCGAGCCGTGCGCGCTCCTCGGCCTCGAGCGCCTGCTCGGTGCGGTCGCGATGGGCGAGCCCGCCGAGCCAGGCGAGCGTGAAGATGGCCGGGACGAGCAGGACCTCGCTCGTCGAATGCAACGGGTCGTTGAGGGCGATGATCGCGGCGCTGCCGGCCACGATCAGCAGGCCGATCCTCCCCTGGCGCTCATTGCGCAGCGAGCCGATCAGGAACGCGGAGATCATGCCGGCCGCGTAGATGCCGGCCGAGCGTGACGACGAGCCGGCCGTCGAGGAACGACAGCGCCGCAGCGAGCAGCCACAGCCACACCGGCGCCATGAACGGCGAGCGATGGCGCGCGAGCAGCGGCAGCACCAGCACCGCGGCAGCGACCGCGGCGAGCACCGGCGCGGTCTCGAGGTCGTCATCGCGCAGCAGCACGTCGACGACGGCCACGATCGCCGCGGCGACGATCATCAGATCCAGGCCACGGCGGCGGATGAACTGCTTCAGCTCCACGAGCCGAACGTACTCCTGACCCGGCCGCCGCGCCTCCTACTTGAGGAGGAGATCGGCCTCGTCGGCAGGTCGGAGACGGATCGTGCCTGGCGATGATGTGCACACGCGGGTGCGCACTTAGCGTCGCTGCCATGAGAACCCGCATCTGGAAACCGGGGCGAATCGCCGCCCTCCTGATCATCGCCCTGGCCGTTGCCGGCCTCGTCCACACGAAGCGGGCGCATCCCGCCGGCTGGGTCGCCGTCCCGAACCACGCGCAGCCCGGCCAGCTGACCATGAAACCGTGCACCTACCCGACCGAGAAGGGCGACCTACCGGCCGACTGCGGCACGCTGACGGTGCCCGAGAACCGGGCTGATCCGAAGTCGCGCCTGATCGCGGTGCCGGTGACGCGGATCCGCTCGCAATCACGCCATCCGGCCGAGCCCGTCTTCCGCCTCGAGGGCGGCCCGGGCCGGACCAACATGGACTTCCCGTTCGCGAGCCGTTACGTCGGCAACCGCGACCTCGTGCTCGTCGGCTACCGCGGCGTCGACGGCTCGGCGCGCCTCGACTGCCAGGAGGTGTCCGACGCGCGTCGCCACACCGCCGATCTCCTCAGCGACTCGGCGCTCGACGCGTCGGCGAAGGCCATGCGCGCCTGCGCCCAGCGCCTGACGAACAGCGGCTACGACCTGGCCGGCTACACGATCGCCGAGCGCGTCGACGATCTCGACGCAGCACGAGAGGCGATGGGCTACGACCGCGTCGATCTGTTGAGCGAGAGCTTCGGAACGCGCGTCGCACTGATCTACGCCTGGCGTCACCCGGAGAGCATCAAGCGGTCCGTGATGATCGGCGTCAACCCGCCCGGCCACTTCATCTGGAAGCCCGGGCAGACCGACGAGCAGCTGCGTCGTCTCTCGGCGCTGTGCGGCAGCACGTGCGTCGACCAGTTCGCCTCGATGCAGCGCACGCAGGCGAACTTCCCGAAGCGCTGGGGCCCGTTCGGAATCCACCGCGGCAACGCCGAAGTCGCCTCGTTCTTCGGCCTGATGGATTCGTCGACGAACGCGACGCCGATCTCAGGCCCGATGACGCTCGACGCCTGGCGCGCGGCCGACCACGGCGACGCGTCCGGGCTGTGGTTCCAGTCCCTCGCCAGCGCGCTGCTGTTCCCGCGTGTCCAGGTCTGGGGCGACAGCGCCGCGATGGCCCGTATCGACGCCGCGACCGCGGTCGAGCACTTCAAGGGCAACGCGACCTCGGTGATCGGCGATCCGGGCAATCGCTTCCTCTGGGCCGGCGGAGCCCTGACTGACGCGTGGCCCGCCGCCCCCGGCGAAAGCACGTACGCGCGCACCCGGGATTCCGACGTTCCCATGCTGCTGATCAGCGGGGAGTTCGACGGCACGACGCCGGCCGTGAACGCGACCCGCGACCTGCTGCCGCACCTGTCCAACGGCCATCAGGTCCTGCTCAAGGGCTTCGGGCACACGACGGACTTCTGGAGCCAGCAGGTCGGCGCCGGCAACCATCTGATCAACGGCTATCTGGACTCCGGGACCGTCGACGCCTCGCGCTACGTCCCGCAGAAGATCGACTTCACCCCGTCGACGCGGCAGACGACGCTGGCGAAGGAAGCTCGCAGGCGCCCTGATCATGATCGCGCTGCTCAGCTTGCTCTCGCTGCTGTGGATGGCCCGTCGCGTCCATACACGCGGTCGCCTCGGTCACGTGACGCGGGTGCTCGCTCGATCGGTGTGGGCGTTCGTGATCGGTCTCGGCGGCTGGTTCGGCGTCTCCCTCATCGCGCTGATCGCGCTGCCGAGCGTTCCGCTCGACGCCGAGCTGCTGGTCGTCTTCAGCATGGCCGTCCCGATCGCCGGCGCGGCCTACCTCGGCTGGCGCACGCCCGACCGGATCCCCGGCCACACGGTCGGCCTCATCGCGGCCTTCGCGGGTGCCCTGATCGGCGCATGGCTGGGCTTCCACAGCGCGACCGCGCTGCTGGCGCTCGCGACGACGCTCGTGGGCGCGGTGGCCGGCACGAACCTCGCGCTGATCGTGAGCGACATCGTGGCGGAGTCCAAGCGTCGCCCGAGCGCCCCCGTCCCCGCTGAACCGATCCGCGAACTGAGTGGAGCGGTCCGCTAGTAGTCCAGCTCGATCGTGTCAGCCTGCGCGAGCAGCATCGTCACGCCGGTCCGAGGATCGCGTGGCGTCGAACGCCGCTCGCGCAGGACGATCGCGCTCCAGCCCTCGCCGACGCGCGGCGCGAGCTCGCGCGGCACGTAGCCGAGCGACAGGCCTGCGGCGGTCAGCACCGCGACCGCGTGAGGGTCGTGTGGATTGTCCGGCTCGGCGAGCAGCGTGAGCGGCCGCCCGGGGGCCGCGTCATCGGAGTCAAGCGCCTCCGGCCGGTGGACGGCTCCCGCGACGTTCGCCACGAGCAGCCCTTGTGCGGCCAGCGCATCACGACCCATGAAGCGCCCGGAGGCGTCGACCGGGGTGTAGCCCGCGACCCAGACCTCGCCGCCGTCGTCGGGATACCAGTACCGCTCCTGGAACTCGACCGCGACCTTCAGCCCGGCGTCTCCTCGGCCAGCTCGGCGACGCGCCAAAGGGCGCGCTCCGCGGCTTCCGGTTCGCGCCGTCCGAGTCCGCAGCTGTGCGAGATGCCGACCGAGCCCCCGACGGTGCGCTCGATCAGCTCCACCAGCGAACGCTGTTGCGACAGCGCCTGGTCCTCGTGCGCGACGCCCGCGATCAGCCGCGTCCCCGGCGTCAGCCGCAGCCGCTCGAGCGGGGCGTACCAGGCGGGCTCCACGGGCGGCGGGATCTCGGCCGCGGCGAACGGCGCGTGCAGGTACTCCAGCGGGCGGTCATCCGGCCACGCGCGCGCCAGCGCGTTGGCGAGCGTCACCAGCGGCGCCGTGTCGGTCAGCTTCCAGAGCGCTCGGTGGTTCATGTCGCCGAGGCAGAGATGCACTCCGAAGCGCGCGCCTTCGGGCGAGCGGCGAGCGAGGTTCGCGACGCCGCGCGCGAGCAGCGCCGCGATCGCCGGCTGCAGCACGCGCGGCATCCGCGCGACGGCGACGAGCTCGACCGGGATCTCGACCTGGAAGATCACGTCGTCGCCACCGAGGGCGTGGATCGCCGCGATCTCGGCGACGGTCGCGTCCGTGAACGGCTTGCGGCGCAGCAGCGCGCCCTGCGGCCCGAGCACGAAGAGCGCCATATCGAGATCACCGGGGATGCCGACCTGGAACGCGAGGCGGGGAAGATCGGCGCGCGAGCGCGCTTCGAGAAACAGTGGGAACGAGCGCTCGAACTCGCGCACGTGGCCGAAGTCGAGGCTGGAGCCGTTCAGCCGGTGCCCGCGCCGAACCTTGAACACCGGGACGCGGTCGTAGTCCGACCAGTCGCCCTGCTTACGCAGCTCGAGGTCCGGATGCGACCGCAGGCCTTCGATGATGTGGATGATCCAGTGGTGGCGCTCGCCGGTCTCGCCGTCCGGCAGCGAACGCAGCCCGCGACCGAGGACCGCGAGGGCCTGGTCCATCGCTTGCCCGGGTCCAGGGGCGGGGAGACTGCCGACCAAGTGCGTTCCGCGCATGCGCGGAACGGAACCTACACCTCGGGGTGGCGGTGCTCGCGCAGGTGCTCGCGATCGCAGTCGCGCTTGCCGGTCTGCTCGCGGACGAGCTCCGTCTTCGGCGCCGACTGCTGCGCGGCCGCCACCTTCAACGTGTGGTCGACGTCGGTCATGCCATGCAGTGACGCGCCGAGAAGACCGACCCCGGCGACAAGCGTTGCGATGAATCCGACCCGGCGCATGCGGACAGTAGAGCGCCGGGTCCTGAAGATTGGATCAAATCAAGCGTCGGAACCAACGCAGTGAGAGACCGCCGCCCAAAAGGAGCATGATCGCGGCGCCGCCGGCGAAACCCGCCGTGACCTCGCGCTGCTCCTTCTTCATCGCGACCTCGGAGCCGAGCTTCTCGTAGACGGCGCTGAGCTTGCTCGCCTCGGCCGCGGTCGAGGCGGTCCCGCCCGAGCGCGTGGCGATCTGCTCGAGCGTCGCCGTGTCCGGCGGAACGGCGTCGCCGTTGGGCAGCGTGCCCGAGGCGGTGCCGAGCGCGACGGTGTAGATCGGGATACCGAGCTTGGAGGCCTCATCGGCCACCGGCAGCGGGTCACGACCGTGTGTCGCCTTGCCGTCGGAGAGCAGAACGATCGCGCCCGGCGCCTTCTTGCCGGCGGTGCGCACCATCTCCAGCGCGGTCGCCAGCGCGTCGCCGGTCGCCGTGCCGCCGCTCGGCTTCATCGCCTGCTTGAGCGCGGCGCGCAACTCCTCGCGGTCGGTGGTCGGGCTCTGCACGGCCTCGGCGCGGTTGTTGAAGACGACGCCGCCGACGCGCACCCGCTTGGGGACCTTGTTCAGGAACGCCTCGCCGGCGTCCAGGGCGGCGGTCAGGCGCGAGGGCGAGACGTCGGTCGCGGCCATCGAACCGGAGTGGTCCATGGCGAGCACGATCGTCGCCTGCTCGGCCGGCACCGCGACGCTGATCTGCGGACGCGCGAGTGCCGCGATCAGTGCGGCGGTCGCGATTCCGGCCAGCGCCAGCGGCACGTGGCGGCGCACGCCGGGACGGCGCGGGACGACCGAGGCACTCACCGCGGGCGCGGCGAAGGCGGCCGCCGCGCGGCGGCGGCGCCGCTCGCTGGCGACGTACGCCGCCGCGAGCAGCGGCAGAAGGAAGAGGCCGAGCAGCAGCCAGGGCGATTGGAAGCTCACGGGGTCGCCTGGTCCGGACGCTCGCCGAGCTTGACGGTGACGCGTCTGGTCGCTGCCGCCGCGCTGGACCTTGACCTCGATGCTGTCACCCGGATGCTGGTCCTGGATCGCGGCCGCGACCTGGTCGGGATCGCTGACCTGCTTGCCGCCGACGGACACGATCACGTCGCCGACCTTCAGGCCCGCCGTCTCGGACGGCCCGCCGGCCGTGACGGCCGCGATCGTGACGCCGCCCTTGCCGGCGCTGGTGGAGACGCCCAGGAAGGCGCGCTTGATCGCCTCGCCGCGCTCGAGACGCGGGATCACGTCACGGACGGTGTTGGACGGGACGGCGAAGCCGATGCCGACGCTGCCACCGGACTGCGAGGCGATCTGCGAGTTGACGCCGATGACCTTGCCGGTGGCGTCCAGCAGCGGGCCGCCGGAGTTGCCGGGGTTGATCGACGCGTCGGTCTGGATGACCGAGTCGATCTGGAAGCCGTCCGGCGCCTGGATGTGACGGCCGGTCCCGGACACGATCCCCGAGGTCGCGGTCTGCGGCAGACCGAACGGCGAGCCGATCGCGACCGTGAGCTGGCCGGTGCGGACGCTGGTCGAGTCGGCCAGCGAGAGCGCCTTGAGCTTGCGGCTGGTGGAGACCTTCACGAGCGCGAGGTCAGAAGAGGTGTCGACACCGCCGACCGTCCCCTGCACGGTGGCGTCGTCGGCGAACTGGACCTGGACCGTCTTCTCGGTCCCGACCACGTGCGCGTTGGTGACGATCGTGCCGTTGGCGTCGACCACGAACCCGGTGCCCGAGCCGTCGCTGGTCTTGATCGAGACGACCGACTCGCGCGCCGCGGCGTAGATCGCGGCGACGTCGCCGGTCTGCTTGGCGCCGACGAGCGCCGGAGTGGCGGGCGCCGCGGTGGGGGAGTCGTTGGTCACGCCGAGAGCGAACGCGCCTCCGCCGACGAGCACGGCGGCGACGAGGCCGCCGGCCAGCGCCGAGCCGAAGCGCCCGCTGCGCTTCGGGGCCGCGGGGGCGGGCTCGAAGTCCGGCAGCTTCTGGGTCCGAGCCGTCTCCGGCTCATGCGGTTGGGCACGGCGACCATCAGTCGTGTCGCCGTCGAGCCAGAGGAGGGGTTCGGTCATATGCGTCGATGGTGAAAGGCGTTCCGTCAGGTCCGGATAAGCCCGACAGCGCCGTTGAGCCGCCCTTTAGCCCACGCCCGTCCAACCCTTGAGAAAGCGCGACCAAGGTGACGGGACATGAACGACGAGATCTCCCTCTTCCTGACACAGATCGCTCGCACACCGCTGCTCACTCCCGCCGAAGAGCTGCGCCTCGCCCGTCGTGTCGAGCGTGGGGATCTCGCCGCCAAGGACCGCATGGTCGAGGCGAACCTGCGGCTCGTCGTTCACATCGCCAAGCGCTTCCAGCGCGCCGGCCACGGCTTCTCGCTCTCCGATCTGATCCAGGAGGGCACGCTCGGCCTCGTCCGCGCCGTCGAGAAGTTCGACCATCGCAAGGGCTACCGCTTTTCAACGTACGCCACGATCTGGATCCGCCAGGCGATCGGTCGTGCGATCGGCGACAAGGGCCGCACGATCCGGCTCCCCGAGCAGGTCGGCCAGCGTCTGCGCGCGCTCGAGAAGGAGGAGCGCAAGCTCGCCGCCGAGCTCGGCCGCGACCCGTTCCCGGAGGAGGTCGCGCCGCGGATGGAGACCACGGCGACCGAGATCATCGGCCTGCATCAATTGCGCCGCAGCACGCTCTCGCTCGACGAGCCCGTCGGCGACGACGACAGCGCGGTGCTCGGCGACCTGCTCGCCGACGGCCGCACGGCCGACCCGGACGTCGCGCTGCTCGCCGAGGACATCCAGCGCGCCCTCAGCCAGCTGCCCCCGCGCGAGCGCCGCGTGATCGAGACCCGCTACGGCCTCACCGGCGCCGGCCCGGCGACCGCGTCCGAGACCGCGAAGGTCCTGCGCCTGCGCCCGCGCGACATCCGGCACCTCGAGGAGCTGGCGCTCCGCCGTCTGCGCGCGGCGCCGGAACTCGCCGCCGCCTGATAGGACTGGGCCATATGGCCGCAATCAGCGACACCGCCGTCAGCGAACTGCTGACCAAGCCCAACCACGCCGTCCTCTCCACGCTCAACAGCGACGGGTCCATCCATAGCGCCATCGTCTGGCTCAACGTCGAGGACGACAAGCTCGCGCTCAACAGCGCCAGCGGCCGCGCCTGGCCGACGAACCTCGAGCGCGACCCGCGCGCGACGCTGCTGCTGCTCAACGAGGACAACCCGTACGAGTACGTCGAGATCAAGGGCACCGCGGAGCTGGCCGACGAGGGCGCCGATGAGCACATCGACACCCTCGCCCAGAAGTACATCAACCAGGACAAGTACCCCTGGCGCACGCCCGAGGAGCAGCGCGTGAAGTTCCGCGTGACTCCGACGCGGGTGCGCCACGCCAAGGCCGGCTAGCTCTCCTCGCCGCGCGGGAGCTCGTCGTCCTCGTCGAGCTCCTCAGGCTCGGCCGGCGCCACGTCCACGCCCATGGCCTTGCGGCTGAGGGCGTCGCTCGGAGTGGGATCGCGGAACACGAACGCGACCGACTTGTCGGCGCGGTGCCGGCAGCGCCGATCCGGATGCTTGACGCATTCGACGGCGACCTGATCGAAGGAGTGCGGCGTCCGCGTGCACTGGAAGGCGCCGGTCCTGCGGCCCTGCTGCCAGCGCGCGGCCAGGTCCAGTGCGCGCTCGCAGCGGACGCGGACGGCGACGACCGACGCGATCCCGCCCGGCTCCAGCGACAGATCGCCGCACGCGGCCCTCGGCCCGACGGCGGCGCGCAACAGCGGCAGCGGCTGCCAGTCCGGCGACTCCTCGATGACGTCCGTGGTCGTGAGCGGGCGCTGGCCGGTGCCGTCGGCGTTCATCACCCAGACGTCCCCCGGCGCTTCGGGCGTGAGCGCGCGGGTGAAGGCGATCATGCGGCCGTCCGGCGACCACGTGGGACCGATGTCGAAGAGCGCGTTGTTCGTCAACCGGACGGGGTTCGTGCCGTCCGCGTTCATCACGTAGATCTCCTGGTTGACGCCGTCGACGTTGACCTGCAGCGCGATCCGGGTGCCGTCCGGTGACCAGTTCGGGGACGAGTCCTCGACGGCGTTGTGCGTGAGCTGGGTGACGCCGGTCCCGTCGGCGTTGGCGACGTAGATCTCCTCGTCGCCGTTGCCGGTGATCTCGTCGAGGTCACCGCGGAACAGGACCTTCGTGCCGTCGGGCGAGAACGAGGGATAGCGCTCGTCGCCGGCGCGCACGATCAGCGGCCGCTGATCGCTGCCGTCGGCGTTCATCACCCAGATGTCGGCGACGTTCGCGGGTGCCAGCACCCGGTTGGAGCGGAAGATGATGCGACGGCCGTCGGCGCTCCACGACGGCTGCGTGTTGTTGACGCCGTTGGCGGCGATCGCGGTCAGCTGCTGCAGGCCGCTGCCGTCCCAGCGCACCACCCAGACGGCGTCACGGCGCTTGAACGCGATCTGCTGGCCGTCCGGGGACCAGCTGGACTGCTCCTCGTTGTCGGTCGTGACCGTGAGCCTCGCGCGCAGCGACGTCGCGTCGGTCCCGAGGGGGTAGGCGAAGATGTCGCGGTTCGCCCGTTCGGCTCCAGCGGGAACCCGCTGGGTGAGTGACACGCGGCCGTTCACACCCGGCCAGGACGCCTGAGCGCCCGCCGGGAGCGCCGCGAGACCGGCGGCGACGGCGATGAGGGGGCGGGTGAGCTTCATGCTCGCCGACGCTACGTCCGGAGCCTCGAATGTACATCTGGTGAACACCCGACATCGTCGTGCAGCGGCGCCAGGTTCGCGTGCGGATATCGGGTGAATGCCCGATGTGGGCGCGCACGCCGGCGCGTAGCTTCGCCGGCATGACCCACGCGCACCGCACCTGCCTCCTCGCAGGCGCCACCCTCCTCGCGTGCGCCGCCCCCTCCGCCGCCGCGGAGCCGGTCAACGGCCGCATCGCGTACAGCACCTTCGAGTCCAGCGCCGACCCCGCGGCCGGCGACATCTGGACGATGGACCCCGACGGCGGGGGCAAGCAGCAGGCGGTCTTCGATCTCACCAACGACGCCCAGTCCGACTGGTCGCCGGATGGGACGAAGATCGTCTATCGCAGCCGCCGCAACAACCAGTTCGAGATCTCGATCGTGGACTTCAGCGTCCGCGACGCAGTGACCGGGCGGCCGCGGATCACGGACATCCCGAAGGCTCCTGACGGTACGCAATCAAGCCAGCCGGCCTGGTATCCGGACATGAGTCGCCTGTTGTACCGGCGCACCAACGGGCCACCGGCGACCCGCTCGGACGTCTGGACGATGAACCTCGACGGCAGTGACCGGCGGCCGCTGGTGGTCCTGCCCGAAGACCAGTTCTATCCGAGCTTCTCGCCCGACATGACCAAGGTGCTGTTCTCGACCGTCGCGCCTCCGGCGGGCCGCAACATCCAGGTCATGGACGTCGCGACCGGCGTCGTCACGACGGTGTTCGACGCGAGCGTCACCAGCTATGACTCCGCGCCCGCCTGGTCTCCCGACGGCCGCCAGATCGCGTTCGAGAGCGACGCCGACGGCGACCGCGAGATCTACGTGATGAACGCCGATGGTTCCAACGTGCGCCAGATCACGCACAACACGCGCTGGGACGAAGGTCCCGCCTGGTCGCCGGACGGCACGAAGTTCGCGTTCTCCAGCGGCGCCGACGACCTGCACCTCGACGTCTGGACGATGAACGTCGATGGCTCCAACCCGCGGCAGCTGACGACCTATCCCGGTCGCGACGAGTCGCCGGACTGGGGCGTCAACCCGCACCCGGCCGCCGTCGGCGGGAACGTCGCGCCCACGTTGTCGCTGTCCTTCGCCGGACCGGCGACGAGCTTCGGGGCCTTCGCCCCCGGCGTCGCGCGCGACTACTTGGCGACCGCGAGCGCCGTCGTGACGAGCACGGCCGGCAACGCGACGCTCAGCGTCGCGGACACGTCCGGCGTTGCGCCCGGCCACCTCGTCAACGGCACGTTCTCGCTTCCGCAGGCGCTGCAGGTGCGCGCCGGGTCGGCCGCATATGCGCCGGTGCCGGCGGACCTGCTCGTCTACTCCGCGCCGGTCTCGAACGACGCGGTCACGGTCGGCTTCAAGCAGCCGATCGGCGCGAGCGACGCGCTGCGCACCGGGAACTACGCGAAGACGCTGACGTTCACGCTGTCGACGACGGCGCCCTGACTAGGAGTGCTCTGCCGCGGGCTGCAGCCCGTAGGCGCGCTCGCCGCGGCCGGTGGGGATCAACAGCCCGCAGACCGCGGCGAGCAGCGCGACGCCGGCGCTCATCAGGAACGCGAGCTCGAAGCCGCGGTTGGACGGCACGCCGTTCGCGAGGACGTGGCTGGCGACGATCGAGGCGGCGACCTGCCCGCCGAGCGCCGCGCCGACGTTGCGGGCGATCGTGTTGACGCCGGTCGCCTCGCCGGTCTCGTGCGGGTCGACGTTGGCGATCACGAGGTTCGGCAGCGCCGCGAAGGCGCAGCCGACGCCGGCGTTCAGCAGCACGCCCCAGACGATGATCAGCCACGCCGCATCGTGCGCGAGCGCCATGCCGGCCAGGCCGATGGCGGCGAGTACGCCGCCGACGGCGAGCGGCACCTTGGAGCCGATGCGCTCGCTGACGCGGCCGACGATCGGGGCGACGAGCAGCATCACGAGGCCGCCGGGCGCCATCAGCAGCCCGGCGTCGGTGGCGCTCAGGCCGAGGCCGACGTCGCCGCCGGCCGGCAGCTCCGCGAGCTGCGGGATCAGCACGAAGGTGCCGAAGAGGCCGAAGCCGACGAGCACGCGTGGCGAAGTCGGTGATCAGGACCGGCGGGCCGCGAGAGCGTGCGCCATGTTGATCAGCGGCGCCGTATGGCGGCGCTCGAAGAAGACGAACGCGGTCAGGATGAGCAGGCCGAGCGCGACGAGGCCGAGCGTCTTGTCCGAGGTCCAGCCCCAGTCGTTGGCGCGCGAGACGGCGATCAGCACCGCCGACAGGCCGGCGGCGAGAATCACCGCACCGACGATGTCGACGCGCCCGGGCGTGCGCAGCGGCGACTCGGGGACGAAGCGGATGGTCGTGATCGTGGCGATCGCGCCCATCGCGGCGGAGATCCAGAAGATCCAGTGGTAGCTCGCCTGGTCGACGAGCAGGCCGCCGAGCGGTAGGCCGATCGCGCCGCCGATCCCGGCCGTCGCGCCGAGCAGCGCGATGCCGGTGGGGATCTTCGTCGCGCGGGAACTCGTCGCGCACGATCCCGAACGAGAGCGGGAACACGCCGCCGCCGATGCCCTGCAGCGCGCGACCGACGATCATCAGCTCGAGCCCGTTGCTCAGCGCGCAGACGACCGAGCCGGCGGCGAACGCGCCGAGCGAGACCGCGAGGAAGCGCTCCTTGCCGAACATGTCGCCGAGGCGGCCGAGCACCGGCGTTGCGACCGACGCGGCGAGGAAGTACGCGCTGATCATCCAGACGATGTCGCTCGTGCCGACGTCGAAGGCCTCCTGCATCGCCGTCAGCGCCGGGATGACCGTCGTCTGCGCGAGCGCGAAGGCGAGCGCGCCGATCGCCAGGATCGCGAGCGTGACGTTGTGATGTTGGCGGTCGGTGTGTTCGGTCATGGCCTTCAACTGGAAAACGGAGGAGCCCTACGGTTATCGGCGAGCCTAGCGAAAAACGAAGGGCTCACTCCGTTTAGGCTACCTTAAGGCCCGTGAACCCGACCGGCGAACGCTCGATGCGCAGCGACGCGCGACGCAACCGAGCACGGTTGATCGAGGTCGCGGCGGCGGCGTTCCGCGACGAGGGCCTCGACGTCGGCGTGGACGAGATCGCCCGCCGGGCCGACGTGGGGGTGGCGACGCTCTACCGCCACTTCCCGGCCAAGACGGATCTGATCCTTGCCGTCACCGAAGCGGTGATCGACGATCTCGAGCAGGCCGCCACCGAGGCGCTGCAGCAACCCGAGCGCGTCCTGTCGGACTTCCTCGGCGCGGCCATGCGCGTCCAATGCCGCAACCGCGGGTTTCTCGACGCGCTCGCCCGGCACGATCTGCCCACCGAGGTGCGTGACGAGCTCGGTCGCCGCACGGTGGTGATCCTCGAGCCGGTCGTCGCCGCCGCGAAGCGGGCCGGAACCTTCCGCCCGGAGCTCGACGCCACCGATCTCCTGGTCATCGTGCGCATGCTCGGGGTCGTCTCGGCGGCGCCGCAACGGCGCTCACCCGACCCCTACCTCGCGACGCTCCTGCGCGGGCTCAGCCCGTGAGGATGCTGAGGTAGAAGCCCTCGACCGCGTGTGCGACGCCCGCCGGGACCTCCAGCCAGGTTCCCGCCGGGACGCGGCGGTCCTCGAGCGTCAGCCCGTCCTCGAGCGCGAAGTAGCAAGCATGTCGCTCGTAGGACGTCGCGGCGGTCGTACCGCGCACGCGCGTGATCCGGATCGCGGGAACGTCCGTCAGCAGCTCCACGCCTTCGCCGATCGGCTGCCCGCTCTCGACCACCACCTCGGAGATCGGCCGCCCGCCGTCCGCGGGCGGGTCGTACTGGTCATAGATGACCTTCTGGCCGTCGCGCAGGCCGCGCATGTAGTCCGCGAAGCGCGACCCGGGCGCGTGGAAGTTGAGGTAGCGGAAGTCGGCCTGTGAGGCGTTGCGGAAGCCGTGGACGACCAGCGGCGGGACGAGCGCGAGCGAGCCCGCCCCAACGACGACCTGCTCGTCCTGGACCCCGAGCCGCACGGTGAGCTCGCCCTCGAGCACGTAGAAGAGATCGCTGTGGTCGCGGTGGACGTGCAGGCCTGCGCCCTCCTCGCCCGGCCCGAGACGCGACAGCGTCACGTTCGCCGCATCGTGCGCGGAGATGATCTCGACGCGGCGGCCCGGCCGGTCGCCGACGACCTCGCCACCGCCGGGTCCGATCACCGCCACCATCAGGCGCTGACGATCCGCCAGGCCGGAGGGAACCAGGCCGTGAAGTCCTCGGGCCGGGCCTCGATCCAGGCTGTCAGCGCGTCGGGCGCGATGAAGCGCCACTCCACGACCTCGTCCGGGTTCGGGTCCGGGTCCTCCGAGACCTCGGTCACCAGCAGATGGTCGAGCTCGTTCTCCACGAGGTCGACGATCTCGGCCCGGTAGCGCAGCACGCCCGCGGGGCGCAGCTCGCCGCAGTCGATGCCGAGCTCCTCGCCGAGCCGGCGCCGGGCCGCCTCGGCGGTCGCCTCGCCCGGGCGCGGGTGGCCGCAGCAGGTGTTCGTCCAGAGCCCACCGGAGTGGTACTTGGACAGCGCGCGGCGCTGGAGCAGCAGCTCGCCGGCGGCGTTGAAGGCGAAGACGGAGAAGGCGCGGTGCAACACGCCGCTGCGGTGGACGTCGAGCTTTTCGCCCTCGCCCAGAGCCGCGTCCGCCTCGTCGATGAGCACCACGTTCTCGATCACGGTCGCACAACTTACAAGTGTGACGGCCTCATGTCGTTCTCATCTGCCGTAAAGTCCCGCGCACACACGTTTCCGACCTTAGGGGGAAGGACTTGCGGGGAACGAGAATCTGGGGGCCATTGGTCCTCGGCACGCTGCTGGCGGCGGGGGCCGCGGCACCGGCTTCGGCGCAGATCGCGCAGCCGCCAGGCGCGATCAAGAACGTCGAGCTACTCGCGAATTTGCCGGAGGCGGCCAACGCCACCGCGATCGACTTCGTGACGTACGGCAAGCACGATCGCGGGCACGGTCGCTGGGACTGGATCTGGGATTGGAAGGACAAGGACCGTGGCGGCAAGGACGTGATGCTCGTCACGGGCCGCTTCGGCCTCAAGAGCTACGACCTGTCCGATCCGGCCAAGCCGAAGCTGCTCGACGAGATCACCGCGGAGCAGTTGCGGCTGCCGGGTGACCCGCCGTACTCGGCGTCGAACCCGACGTCGACGTTCTGGCAGAACGAGGACATGGACGTCGACAAGAAGCGCAAGCTCGCGCTGCTCTCGCGCGATCCGCGCGCCTACCGTGGCTCGACCACGCGCGAGCCGGGTGAGCCCGACCCGAACGGCGCGACCAACATCGCCGGCGTCTACGTCGTCGACGCCAAGAACCCGGCGGACCTGAAGGTGCTGAACTTCACGCAGCTGCCGACGGGTCACACGACCACCTGCATCAACGACTGCGAGTGGCTGTGGACCGGCGGGCCCGCGAGCACCACGACCCAGCGCGACGCGCTGGGCTGGACGTTCGGCCGCCCGCTGATCGTCACCGACCTGCGCAACCCGAACAAGCCGAAGGCGTATCCGCAGAACCCGGTCGACCTCTTCCGCCAGGACGGCGTCACCGCCTACTCGCACGACGTCGACGTCGACGACCTGGGCGTCGCCTGGGTCGCCGGTCTCGGCGGCACGCGCGGCTACTGGACGGAGGGCGTCCACTACGACCCGCTCAAGCGCAAGATCCGGCACGCGACGCCGCTCGAACCGATCCCGTACGCGGGCGGCGGGCTCGACGACGCCACGGTCGGCCCGAACGCCGGCGGCTGGATGCACAACTCGTGGCGCCCGATCGGCCTCAACGCGCCGTTGACGGACTTCCGCTACATCAAGGGCGAGCTGCTGCTCGGCACCGAGGAGGACTTCGGTCCCGGCGCCGACCAGTGCAAGGATCGCGGCAAGTTCACGATCTCCTCGCTCAAGGGCAGCTTCAACGGCGAAGGCTGGCGCTCGACGCCTGAGAAGCCGTTCCGCATGCAGCCCGTCGGCTCCTGGAGCCCCTACGAGCAGGAGGGCTCGATCGGCACCCTCGGCTCGTGCTCGGCGCACTACTTCGACGTCGACGGTCCGCTCGTGACCTACGCCTGGTACGGCCAAGGCACGCGCTTCCTCGACATCTCGAAGCCTGAGAACCCGATCCAGGTCGCCTACTACCGCCCGGACAACGGCAACGTCTGGGCGTCCTACCTGCACAAGGGCTACATCTACACCGCCGACTCCGGCCGCGGCGTCGACGTCCTGCGCTTCACGCGCGGGGCCAAGATCGCGACCGCGAGCCGCAAGGCGGTGGCCGCGCCGACGCTGTCGTCCACGCAGCAGAAGTACATGCGCGGGCTCAGCAAGTCGTTCCAGCCGGACCCGTCCGCCGGGTTCATCTGCATGCTGCCCACCTAGGGGTCAATCCGCGGGCGGGGGCGCGAGCCCCCGCCCGTGCGATAGTCAGGTGGCGATGAGCGAGCTCCCCGCAGACGGTGCCCCGACCGGCCCGCGCGCGCCCCGAGACGCGGTCGCCGCGATGCGGATCCATGCGCCGACGGAGCGCAATCCGCGTCTGGGCCGCTTCCTCGAGGCCGCGAACGCAAGCCTGCCGCTGAAGGCGCGCTGGCACGCGGCGCAGGTCAACGCCGAGCGCCTGGAGATGAGCGACCACTCGTGGGTGCACCTGCAGATCGTGCTCAACCGCGCGCTGCACCTGTTCCGGATGCTGCACCGCGACGGGCTGAAGTCCTCGATCGAGACCGACTACCTGCTCTCGCACAAGGACGCCGAGGTGATCATCGCCGGCGGCTGCCTCATGCACGACCTCGGGATGTCGATCCACCGCGCCGACCATGAGGCGTTCAGCCTCTTCCTCGCCGCCGATCTGCTCCCCGGGCTGCTGGAGAAGGTCTACGAGGAGCCCGAGCGGACGATCATCGCGTGCGAGATCCAGCACGCGATCATCGGCCACCGCAAGGGCGGGCGCCCGCTCACGATCGAGGCGGGCGTCGTCCGCGTCGCGGACGCGCTCGACATGGAGCAGGGCCGCTCGCGCGTGTCGTTCGAGACCAGCCTCGCGAACATCCACTCGCTCAGCGCGGCCGCGATCGACGAGGTGCGGATCGTCGCGGGCGAGGAGCGTGCCGTGCGCGTCGAGGTGTTGATGAACAACTCGGCCGGCGTCTTCCAGGTCGACGAGTTGCTGGCGTCCAAGCTGCGCGGCTCAGGCCTCGAGAAGTACATCGAGGTCGTGGCCCGGATCGACGCCGAGCACGAGAAGCGGCTACTGCGCGTCTATCAGATCTAGCCGCGCCCGCATCGCAGCGGCGGCCCGGTCGAAGACCGCGCGGTCGTGCAGCAGCTGGTACTGCTGGTTGGCGGCGGAGCCGAGCGCGTCGAGCTCGAACGCGAGCTGCGCCGGGTCGACCGACGCGTCGATGTCGCCGGCCTCCTGGGCCTTGCGGATCTCGCGGTCCAGGAACCCGAGGAACTGGCGCATGTCCTCGGCGACGACCTCGCGCACGGCGGTGTCCGGGCGGCTGTCGAACTCGCTGCGCACGGTGTCGAAGAAGCACCCGCCCGGGAACGTCTCGGCGCGGAAGTAGGCGATCCAGTCGGCCAGCAGCGCGTCGAGCCGTTCGCGGCCGCGGGGGAGCCCCCGCGACGGGCGCACGACCTGCTCGACGAAGCGCCGGCGGGCGGCGTCGATCGTCGCCAGCTGCAGCTCCTCCTTGGAGCCGAAGTGCGCGAACAGGCCGCTCTTGCTCATGCCGAGCGCGGTCGCCAGGCGGCCGATGGTCAGGCCCTCCAGGCCGTCGACCGAGGCCAGGTCGGCGGCCGCCTGCAGGATCGACTCGCGCGTCGCGTTGCCGCGGCGGCGCCGGCCGTCGGCCTCTTCCCCGGGCGAGGCGGGCTGCTCGTCGGCGAGCGTCTCGAGGTTCTCTGCGGTCATCGCAAGCAAGAAATTAGCACGATCGTTCGACGTTGTGGTACAAAGCACGACCGATCGTGCTTTTTTATCGAAGGAAGGGCTGACGATGACCGCCATCGCGATACCGCAGAGACGAACCGAAGGCGTGCTGGCGGTCGCCGCCGGTGCCGCCTTCCTCGCGCTGCTGGACACGACCGTCGCGAACCTCGCGGTCGCCGACGTGACGACGGACTTCGCCGGCGCCTCCGTCGGCGGCGCCACGTGGCTGATCACGATCTACGCGGTGACGTTCGCGGCGTGCCTCGCGCCGGCCGGCCGCGTCGCGGACGTGGTCGGGCGCCGGACGCTGCTGATCGGCGGCGTCGCGGGCTTCACGCTGTTCTCGCTGGCGTGCGCGCTGGCACCTTCGCTCGGCGCGCTGCTCACCGCGCGGGCGCTGCAAGGCGTCGCGGCCGCGGCGATGATCCCCGCGTCGCTGGCCGTCGTGCTGTCTGACACGCCACCCGAACGCCGCGCCGCGGCGATCGGGGTCTGGAGCGCGGCCGGCGCGCTCGCCGCCGCCGCAGGCCCCGCCCTCGGCGGCGTGCTGGTCGACACGGTCGGCTGGCGGGCACTGTTTCTGATCAACGTCCCGATCGGGCTGGCGATCGTGTTCGGCGCGCGCGTCCTGCCCACCGGCGGCGGGGGCGGACGGCTGCCGGACGCCGTCGGGACGATCCTGCTGGGCGTCGGCATCGGCGCCGCGGCGCTCGGCATCTCGCAGGGCCCGAGCTGGGGCTGGGGCGATCCGCGCACCGTGCTGACGCTGGCAACGGCGGCGCTCAGCAGTGTCGTCGCGATCCGCCGCTCGCTCCGGCACGAGCGGCCCGCGATCGAGATCGGGCTCTGGCGCTCGCGGCGCTTCGCGGTCGCCAACGTCGCCTCGCTGCTCTACGGCGCGGCACTGTTCCCGTGGATGCTCGTCGGCGTGTTGTTCCTGGTGACGATCTGGGACTACTCGCCGCTCGAGGCCGGGCTGGCGATGACGCCGGGTGCGGTCGTCGCGGCCGTCGTCGCGGTGCTGGCGTCGCGGCGGCCGCCGAAGCCGGTCGTGATCGCCGGTGCGCTCACGCTGGCCGCCGCGGGCGCGCTGTGCGCCTTCAGGCTGCCGCCGGAGCCCGACTTCCTCGGCTTCTGGCTGCCGGTCGGAACGCTGATCGGGATCGGCATGGGCGCGATCACGACGGGTCTCTCGACCGCGGCCGCGCTGTCGGTGACGCCGGAGCGCTTCGCCGCCGCCGTCGGCCTCAACGCGGCGGCGCGGCAGGTCGGCGGGGCGCTCGGCGTCGCCGTGCTCGCCGCGCTGCTCGCGGGCGACATCGAGTCCTTCAAGGACGTCTATCTGTTCTGCACACTCGCGACGCTCGGCGTCGCCGCGGTTGGGAGCCGGCTGTGATCGATCTGACGCTTGACGAGATCCTCGAGGACCTCTGCTCCCCGGGCCTGCCGCCTGGCCGCTGGCTCGTGCCTCAGAGGCCGAACTCGGAGCGGAACTCCTCCGGCACCAGCGACGCGTACTCCGGGTGCCGCTCGATGAAGCCGTTGACGAACGGGCAGAACGGCAGCACCGCGATGCCCTCGGCGCGCGCGGCGTCGAGCGCGCCCTTGATCAGCTCCGAGCCGAGACCCTGACCCTCGAAGCGCTGGTCGATCTCGGTATGGATGAACGCGATCAGACCCGGCCGGCGGCGATACTGCACGAAGCCGGCGAGCTCGTCGAGGACGCGGATCTCATAGCGCTGGTGGTCCGGGTTGTCGATGATCACGGCGGTTGACACTACTCATCGCAGGAGGAGCAAGCAGATGTCACGGACTCCGCAGGAGATCTTCGCCCACCACGCCGAGGTGCTGATCGCCGGCGACCTCGAGGGGATCGTCAGCGACTACGCGGACGACGCCGTCTTCATCACGCCCGCGGGCGTGCTGCGCGGCAAGGACGGCGTCCGCGAGGGCTTCACGAAGCTGCTCTCCGACGTCCCCAACGCCGACTGGGCGGTGCCGACGCAGATCTTCGAGGGCGACGTCCTGTTCATCGAGTGGAGCGCGACCGCGGCGGCCTCGCGCGTCGAGGACGGGATCGACACGTTCGTCTTCCGCGACGGGCTGATCACGGTCCAGACCGTGCGTTACACGTTGATCACGTGAACATTTAAGGTTTGGCGAGCGCGCCGACGGGCTAATCGCGCGGGCGAGATGAAGACGCCCCTGCTGGCTGCCGTCGGCGCACTCGCCGCCCTTGCCGTAACCGCTCCTTCCGCCGGGGCCGCCGTCTGCCCCGAGCAGCCGCTCACGCGGACCTTCCTGCCCTGGCTCGATCCTGCCTGGTACTCCGAAGCGCCTGATGGCGGCTTCGAGGACGGCGGCAGCTGGACGCTGACCGGGGGCGCCGCCGTCGTCGACGGCAGCCAGCCGTTCCTCGACGGCGAGCGCGCGCTCGACCTCCCCGCCGGTTCTTCCGCGACGACCGCGCCGGTCTGCATCACGGTCGCGCATCCGACGCTGCGGCTGTTCGCGCGCAACACCGGCTCGACGCTCGCGCCGCTGAACGTCTCCGTGGTCTTCCGGACGCTGCTCGGGCTGCAGCTGGAGGTCCCCGTCGGGGTCGTGCTCGCCGGCGACGAGTGGGCGCCGACGCCGGTGCTGCCCGTCGTCGCGAACCTGTTGAGCAACGAGGTCCGGTTCCGCTTCAAACCGGCCGGCGGCGCGTGGCGGATCGACGACGTCTTCGTCGACCCCTACAGCAAGGGCTGAACGCGCAGAGCGAGCAACGCCAGGTCGTCGCGCAGCGGACCGGCGGCGAGCGCCTCCGCGCGCGCGGCGAGCACGTCGACGATCCCCTGCGCCGTGTTCCCGCGCGCACGGCCGACGACCGTGTCGAGCTGCGTCGACGACCAGACGTGCGGCGCGCCGACCTCGGTCAGGCCGTCGGTGTAGAGCACGAGCGCGTCGCCCGCGAACAGCCGCACGTCGCGATCGGAGAGCTCGACCTCGTCGAGCACGCCGAGCAGCGTGCCGGTCTCGCCGACCGCCTCGACGCGCCCGTCGGCGCGCATGATCCGCGGCAGCGGATGGCCGCCGCAGGCGACCGTCGCGCGCACGGTGCCGATCGCGTCCAGCTCCAGCCGTGCGATCACGATCGTCACGAACCGTCCCGCGCGCTGGCGCAGCATCGCGGCGTTGAGCCAGTGCAGGATGCCCGCGGGGGAGCGGTTGCGCATCGCCGCGGCGCGGATCGTGTAGCGCGCCAGCGCGGTCACCGACGCCGCCTCCGCGCCCTTGCCGCAGACGTCGCCCATGACCGCGAACCACTCGCCCTCACCGGTCGCGAAGACGTCGTAGAAATCGCCGCCGACCTCGTTGCCCTCGCCTGCGGGCCGGTAGAGCGCGGCGGTCTCGAGCCCCGGGATCTCCGGCAGCTCCGACGGCAGCAGCGACTGCTGGAGCGTGTGCGCGATCGCCGACCGCGTGCGGTAGAGGCGCGTGTTGTCGACCGCCGCGCCGATCCGCAGCCCGAGGTCCTCGGCGACCGCGATGTCGGGCTCGCCGAACGCGCGGCCGAGCAGCGTGATCGTGCCCGCCGTGCCGTCGCGGACGAGGATCGGCACCGCCAGCGCCGGCGGCTTGACCCACAGGCGCGGCGTGCCCCGCACCGCGACCTCGCCCAACCCGGTCGGAAGCTCGAGCGACCGCCCGGTGCTCACGACCTGACGCAGATCGCCGTCCTCGAGCAGGTGGATCGCGCAGGCGGCGGACAGGCTCGCGGCCACCAGTCGCGCGACCTCGGGCAGCGTGTCCTCCACGCACCAGCGAGCGCGCCAGCGCACGTGAGCTGTCGGCCAGGAAGCGCTGCGCCTCCTCGGCCTGCTTGATCTCCGTGATGTCTTCGATGACGCTGATCGCCAGCCGCGCGCCGCCATCCTCGAGCACCGGGCTGGCCTTGACCCGCGACCAGCGCGTGCCGCCCGGGTGGCGGACGACCAGCGGCTCGGCCGAGGCGCCGGTCATGACGCGCCGGCCAGGCAGCAGCTCGGCCGGGATCCCGAAGCGCGTGCCGAGCGCGTCGGCGTCGCCCAGCAGTTGCGCGGCGGCGGCGTTGACGTAGACCAGCCGGCCGTCGCGGTCCTCGGCCGCGACGGCTTCGGCGACCCCTTCGAGGATCACGCGCAGCTCCGCGGACGTGCGCCGCATCAGGTCCTCGAGCAGCAGGTTCTCGAGCGCGACCGCGGCCTGTGCCGCGAGATGCTCGAGCAGGTCGCGCTCGACCGCGGAGAAGCTCGCGCCCGCGCGTGAGACCGCCAGCACGTGGCTGTGCCCGACGGCGATCGCGAGCGCGCCGTCGCGCTGCGCGCCGAGCGTCCGCTCCGCGGCGGCCAGCGCGTCCTCCGCGCTTCCGATCGTCAGCCGCGGCACGAGCACGCCGCTGCCGTCGAGTTCGCTGAGCCGCCCGCAATCGGCCTGGAGCGCCTCGACGGTGGTCGACAGCAGCATCCGCTCGAGCGCCGAGCGGTCCTCCGGCGCGGCCTCCTTCTCGCCGATCCGCCGGTCGGGTCGTTGCAGCCGGCCGGCCTGGCGGCGCAGGTCCGCGGCGCGCGCGTCGAGTGCCCGCGTCGAGCGCCTGAAGGCGCGCTCGATCGCGAGCTCGCGCTCGATCCGCGCGCTGCGCTCGCGCGCGATCAGCCCGAGCAGCGCGCCGGGCGCGATCGCGAGCAGGTACGCGTAGGGCTCGACCTCGCTCGCCAGCACGGCGAGATAGCCGATCGGCGCGAGCGAGGCGTCGATCAAGGAGACGAGCGCGAGCACCGGGAGCAGCTCGCCCGGCGGGATGCGCGCGCCGAACCACTCGCGCAGGGTCGAGGCGCCGAAGTCGAAGCCGATCTGCGCCGCGAGCGCGAGCACGAGGACGCCGAAGGTCGCGCCGAGCGGGTCGTCGCCCGCGAGCGTCGCGATCACCAGCGCGGGGCCGACCGCGTACCAGCTGTCGGCCACGATCACGAGCAGCCGCTCGGGGTGGGCTCGCCGGCCGAGCAGTTCCGGCAACTCGCCGAGGATCGACCCGAGCGCCACGAGCGCCGGGACCGCCGCGGCGGGGGTGAGGAACAGCATCGGCACGAACACGAGCTGGGTCGGGCGGATCAGGCCGGAGCCGAGCTGGAAGCGCACGCGCCGCATCAGCGCGTAACACAGGGTCAGGAGCACCGACGTCGAGACGTCGTGGTCGTGCGGGGCGACGATCGCCATCGTCAGGGCGGTCACGACGAACAGCGCGGCGGCGACGAACTCCACCGTTCCGCTCGCGTGGATCCAGCCGTCGCGTCAGCGCGGGCTCGCGTCGTTCGAGCAGCCCTTCGGCGACCGCGGCCGCCGCTCCCAGAGCCACTCGGGGCCTCTTCAGTGCCGCGCCCATGCCGAGAAGTATCCGCATGTCGCAAGCCGGTGTCGCCAGTTCGGTTTCACCACGAAACCACACATCGGGCGTAGCCTCTGGCCGTGGGCGCTGTACCGGAGATCGACCGCCAGACCCAGCCCGAGCCACCTCAGGGCGCGACGGCGGAAGTCGGGTCGGCGCCCGCGGCGCTGCCCGCTCGGATCGGCCGGCGGGGCGATGTCCGTGCGCTGACGACCGGCGCGGTGCTCGGCCTGCAGCGCACAGCCGGCAACCAGGCGGTCTTGCGCGCGCTCGGCCGCGCCCACGTCGCGCGCGTCCCGGCCAACTTCGCGGGGCTCTTCGACTTCGATGCGCTGGCCGACGAGATCTTCGCCGCGGTCGACATCGTCGGCACCGACGAGCAGGCGATCTACCACGTGCTCGAGCGCCTGCAGCGCGACGCGGCGTCGATCACGCAGCTCGAGGCGTCCTATCGCACCAGGCACGGCACGGAGCTCGTCGCCGCGCTCGAGGACGAGATGAGCGGCAGCGAGCTCGCCTACGCGCTCGGGCTGATCAACCGTGGCGGCGGTGGGGGCGGAACGGCGATCGGCGCGGCTCCGGCGGCCGACGCCGACCATGACGCCGTCGCCCAGCGCATCCATGCGGCCGTCGACATCGTCGGCACCGACGAGGAGGCGGTGTACGCGGCGCTGATGCCCTACGGGCGCAACTCGGGGCTGGTCGCGCGGCTCAAGGAGATCTACCAGTGGCGCTATGGAGCGCCGCTGCGCGACGTGCTGGTCGACGAGTTCAGCGGCGACGAGCTGCAGCACGTGCTCTACCTCCTGGGGGAGTCCGTGCTCGAGCAGACCGAGCTCTCGCCCGCGGATGCCGCCCGGCTGTACACCGTCATGGCCGGGCTGACCTTCACCGACGCGCTCGGCGGGCAGTCGCCGGTGCCGTACCACTACCCGGTCGACGGCTGTTACTCGCGGGCGCACTCGATGGCCACGGTGATGACGCAGGCGGGGATCGCGTCCGAGCGGGTGTTCGCGACCTCGACGGTCCCCGGCAGCCCGCTGACGGTCGGCTCGCAGTTCTCCGCCGACCAGCCCGGCGGCGCGGCGCCGGTCACGCGCTGGTTCTACCACGTGGCGCCGATCGTCCGGGTCAACACCGGCAGCGCGATCGTGGAGACCGTGATCGACCCGTCGACGCAGCCCGGCCCGGTCTCCGTCGACGTCTGGCTGGCGGCCATGGGCGTGCTCCCGGCCGGCTACAGCCGCCTCACGCACGCCCAGCTGATGACCCACCTCGCCGCGCCGCCGCCGGGCCCGATCGTCAACGGCTTCCCGGGCGGCGAGAAGCTCGTCTGGACGACCGACCGCAACACGATGTACCCGGGCGAGGCACCCGCCGACGACTCGCGCCGCGCCGACGCGCAGCAGGCCGGCCTGAACGCGCGCATGACCGGTTACGCGCAGCTGGCCACCGTGCACGAGATCGCGGCCGCGGTGCGCGCCGAGCTCGCCCGCCCGGCGGCGACGGCGGCCGACGTCATCGCCGCCGTGCGACGTGGCGCGCCGATGCCGCGCTCGGTGCTCTGGGCGCAGTTCCCGCAGTTGCGCGGCGACGCGGTCACACGTTTCCCGGGCGATGCTGCGGCGATCGACGCGGCCATAGGGCCATGACCGTGATAGGAAGGACGCGATGATGTCCGGCTTCGGCGACGTGACGCTCGAGGACCCCGTCGGCTACCTCGGCACAGGGGCGGGGACGATCGAGGTGATCCTCGGCCAGTCCCCGTCCTACTACCAGCTGCACGCCGACCGCGAGGACTTCGACGCGCTCCTGGCGGTGCTGGTCAACGCGTGGAAGACGAGCACGTCGGTGCGCGCGACGATCCGCGGGACCGCGATCGTGGCCGTCGAACCGGCATGAACCCGGCCGTCGCCGTAGGTGGCGTCAGTTTGCCTCGCCCGGTGGGGGGTTTCTGACTCCACCCCGCGTGACGTGACTACGCTCCGCGGCGTGCCGTCGGCCAAGCCAGCGAACCCTGTGGGTCCGCGGGCGCTGGGTTCGACGACGGAAGGCCCGCCGTCTTGATCCCACCCGTCCGTACTCGCGGGACGTCGAGTCCGACTGAGCTCAGGCGGCGGCCGGTTCGATCCGGTGCCGGCGCACGAGCAGGATGATCGCGACGATGGGGTAGGCGAGGATCGCCGCGACGCTGCCCACGTACGCGGAGTCGTCGACGACCGTGCCCGAGAGGATCGAGAAGTCGAACATCCCGTGCAGCACGGCGGGCACGACGAGGCCGCCGGAGACGCGCCGCGTCAAATAGAAGAAGTAGCCGGCGAAGCTGACGGCGATCGCCTGCCCGATCGCGGCGCCGCCGGTGCTGATCGCGTTGGTGAGGTGCACGGCGCCGAAGATGACGCTCGACCACAGCGCGACGCGCGCCTCGCTGAGACCGTGGTCGCGGAGCGCGGTGACGCCGATGCCGCGGAACATGCCCTCCTCGGCGAAGCCCACGCACAGCGCGCCGAGCAGCAGCAGGACGACGAACCCGAGCCCCTTGTCGGCCAGGTCGGCGTAGTCGATCCCGACCACGATCGCCAGCGCGAAGACGATCGGGACGACCCACACCCAGCGCTGCACGGGATGGTCGTCGACGAACACCGGCCGCCACCAGCCGAGCACGGCGACCACCGCGTAGACGAACACGACCGACAGGCCGATCGGCAGCAGCAGCCCCAGCGCAACCTGTTCGCTGGTCCGGAAGTTGCCCTCGAAATCATCGAGTCCGGGCTCGACGAGGAGCCCGACGCCCTTGATGATCGCGAGGTAGACGACGACGAGCGCCAGGAACCCGGCGATCGGAAGCCGTCGCCGATCGTGTGGCGCGTCCATCGAGGCGGCACGCTACCAACCGCCACCGCGGATACGGTGCACGGCGTGCCGAACGTTTTCAGGGAGGCCGAGATCCAGTACCTGGCCGGCGGCCGGCAACTGGGACGGATCGCGACGGTCGGAGCGGACGGCACGCCGCACGTGGTCCCGGTCGCGTGGATCTACAACGCGGTGCGCGAGACGATCGACGTCGGCGGCTCCGACCTCGAGCACACGAAGAAGTTCCGCGACGTGGCGCGTACGGGTCGCGTCGCGATCGTGATCGACGATCTCGCATCCACCGACCCGTGGCGCCCGCGCGGGATCGAGGTCCGCGGGCGCGGCGAGGCGATCCCGTTCCCGACCCCCTTGATCCGCATCCATCCCGAGCGGATCGTCAGCTGGGGACTCGAGACGCGCAGCAGCGCGCGCGACGCCTAGGAAACGCCCGATGCGGATTTGACGGCCGCGCCGCGGAATAGCGCCTGAGCTCAGGCGTCCTCCCGGGTATTCGCCAGTGACGCTCGCCAGGAGGTACCGCCGTGCCCAGCCGTGTTCTCCGACCCCGTCGTTTGCTCCTCGCGGTGGTGGCGCTCGCTGGCCTGTTGGTGCCGGCGGGAGCCTGACGAAGCCGACCGGTCTCGCCGTCACACGCGCGGGGGTCCTCCCGGCTCGCCGTGATGACGCGCCCGCGCGATCCGCGGGCGCGTCGACCACGTGCGCTGGTTACGGCGTGGTGGTGCTCAACGTGTACGTGAGCGTCTTCGAGTACTGGCCCGTGCGCAGCGGGTCATTGGCCTCGACGCGCTGGCTGAACTGCAGCGACACCGCGTCGTTGGACACGGGGCCGTCGTAGGTCAGCAGGTTCAGCAGCGAGCCGACGTTGTTGTACGCCGTGCCGGTGTTGGCCGCGTTGCGAGCGCGGGCCTGCAGCGGCTGCGGCAGCGAGAACGTGCCGTTGACCAGGTGGCCCGGAGCGTTCGTGCTCGTGTCGGCGACGCTCAGCGTCGCGTCGCCCGCGGTCGAGGTGACCGTGGCCGACGTCGAGGCGGTGTAGGTCTGCGCCACGCCCGGCGTGAACGCGCCGAACGTGACCGGCGCGCCGACGGTCAGCGAGAGCGTGGCCGGCACCGAGCCACCGACGCCGCCGGACGCGTCGCCCGTGCTCTGCGCGGCGAGCAGGATCGACTCCGTGGCCGAGTCGGCGTTGGACGCGATCGTCAGGTAGGCGACGGACTTCGTGTTCGTCCGCGTGGGCTTGAACGCGACGTTGACCGTGCAGGTGCCGCGGTCCACCGGCGGGGTTGCGTTCGGCTGGCCCGGGGCCAGCGTCGCGCAGGTGTGACTCACGACCGAGAAGTCGGACGCGTTGTCGCCCGTGATCGACGCGCCCGTGATCGTCAGCGGCGCGTCACCCGTGTTCTGGATCGTCACCGGGACGACGGTGTTGGACGTGCCGGCGGCGGCCGACGGGAACGTCGGCGGCAGGCCGAGGACGGTCGCGACGATCGACGTGCCGACGCCCTTGAGGTTCGTGAAGGAGATGTCGGCGTCCGTGATCGTGCCGCCGTCGTGCTCCTGGTGGAAGTACTGCACGCGGTTCTTGGCGGCGGCGAAGATCGGCCGGAAGTCGACCTCGCCCGTGCCCGCCGCGCGGGGGCTGCCCGAGCGGCTGTTGGTCGGGCTGGGCTGCCCGGCGACGTTGATGCCGTCCTTGATGTGCAGCAGACGCACGCGCGTCGGGTTGGCGTTGATCAGCGCGGCGGTGGCCGTGCCGGTCACGTCGTTGAACGCGTCCGAGGACCAGAAGGCGTCGATCTCCGCGTTGACGTAGCGCGGGTCCGTGCGGTCCATCAGGATCTGCCAGGCCGTCTTCAGGACGCCGTCGTCGACGTACTTGGCGTCGAACTCACCCGTGTGGTTGTGGATGTAGACGGGCCCGACGCCCGACTCCACCGACTCCTTGCCGAGCCGGTTGAGCGCGGCGGCGGTGGCCAGCGTGTTCGCGTAGGTGTCGATGCCCGGCGAAGCGGTGCCGCCGGAGCCGATGTAGTCCGCGCCGAGGATCTTCGCCGCCGCGATGCGCTCGGTCCAGGCCGGGCCGACATCGGTGACCGTCCCGTGCCAGCCGCCGGCATGCAGGCCGTACTTGTCCAGCAGCGCGCGGTAGGCCCGCAGCCCGGGGATGTCGTTCTGCGCGGGGAAGCCCGCGTGCGCGAAGAGCTCGATGTTGGTCAGGCCCTTGCGCCGGAGGAACGAGAACAGCCCTTCGAGGCGCTGCAGACGGCATTCCGTGGTGGTCGACGTCGCGCACTCGGCCGAGACCCCGGTGATCGGGTTCGCAGCACCCGTATTGGCGCCGTTGTTCAGATAGCCGCCGTAGTTGAACATCTGGACGCCGAGCTGCCCGGTCGGTACCCCGTCACCGACCGAGGCGGGGCGCTGGGCATGCGCCGCCGGCGCTGCCGCCATCACCGCAGCCGAAGCCGCGGCCACAACCACACCCGCACGCGCGCGGCGTGAGAATCCCCTCATTGAAGCCCCCTTGCGTCTGTACTGCCCGTCTCTCACACATCTATCACCGGTCCGGGATCAGCAGAAGACCGTGTGTCAGGCAAAAGCCCTCGTCTTCTGCAGCGTCCGGCTCCAAAGGTCTGAAATCGGGTTGCACGAGTCAGCAAATTGACTGTGCGACCAATCCGGTTGCATGCGGCCAACCGTGGCGCGGCGTGCGGGGTCTTGCCCCGCATAACCCCACGCCAGGAGACACCGCATGTCCCGCACCACACGATCGCGCCGCCGGTCGATCGCCACGCTCGCAGTCACCGCCGCCACCGCCGCCGCCGCGCTGGTGGGCGCCTCGACCGCCTCGGCCGGTTGGGAGTCGTATGACCCCGACACGGGCAACACGACGCCGGCCGGCTACGGCAGCGCCCCGGACCAGACCGGCAGCAACGGCTCGTCCTCGTCCTCGTCCTCCGGGGGCGGGGTGATCATGACCGAGATCGATTCGACCGTTCCCGTCGCCCACAGTTCCTGCCAATGGACCGTCAAGGGCCACGTGCTCGTGCGCGACCCGGCGCTGCCCGGGCTGTCTGACGGTGAGCCCGTCGTCGGCATCCAGGTCAAGGTCTCGGGGGCGGACTGGGCCGGCTCGCCGCTTGGCATCTTCAACTCCTGGGGCGTCGACGTGACCAACTCCGCCGGCGAGTTCTCCGTCACGCATACCGAGTGCAACAAGCGCCGGGTGCGCGTGCAGGCGCGCTTCGAGGCCGACGACCTGCGCGTGCTCGGGCCCGACAGCCCCGGCTGGTGGGAGCTCGACGACACCGACGAGCTGATCGACCCGAGCACGATCGACCTCGCGGGCGAGCCGTTCGGCGGCGAGTCGGGCGAGCAGCGCCTCACGCAGGCCAGGACCGACGCCCAGACCTGGATCCTCTACCGCCGCGCGATCGACTACCTCGCGTCGATCGGCTACCCGGCCCTCAACCACACGACCGTGCACAACCCGGCGACGCTCGCGCCCAACGGCTCGTGGTCGGACCCGATCCTGCACGAGATCCACATCGCCCCGTCGATGACCAACAGCGTCTTCGCGATGCTGCACGAGTTCGGGCACGCCTGGGCCTACCCGCGCGAGATCGGCGAAGGTTGCCTGACCAACGCGGTGATCAAGGACGGCGACACGCACGACTTCCAGGAGACCCGCTGCACGGCCTTCAACGAGGGCTTCGCGGACTTCTTCGGCAACAAGCTCTGGCTGGAGCTGCACGACGCAAAGCTCCTCTCCTCGGCGCCGAGCACGGCGGCGGTGAAGCCGTACAGCCGGGCGTGGATCGTCGGCCTCGGGCTGATCAGCGCCGATCGCGCCGAGAAGAACGAGCTCGGCTGGGATCAGGCGTTCCGCCTGCTGGGCTCGGCCGATGTCACGCGCTGGTCGCTCGGCCCGAACTACGGCAACTGGGGCTATGCGCACGACTACACCGGCCCGAGCTGCGCCGGCCTCGGCGTGCCGAGCAACCTCGACGATCTGGCCGACGCGCTGCAGGTGATCGGCTCATCGGCCGACCAGTTCGACCTCCAGGACGCCGACGACCCGACGCTGCAGGACTTCTTCGACCGCGCCGACGATCGCCTCGCGGGCTTCGACAATTGGGACGCCGTGCAGTTCGCGAACTTCGCCGACCCGGCGCAGTCCGTGGAGCCGCACGACGCCTACGGCTGCTGACCGATCTGGCAGGATCGACGGATGACGCTCGTGTCCGATCAGACCGTCGACGACTACCTCCGGGACGGCGCGGTCGTCCTGCGAAACGTGTTGACCGAGGACGATGTGGCGCGGCTGCGCACGGGCATTGATGCCGTGATCGCCGCGCCGTCGCCCAAAGCGGTGAAGGACGGCGTGCCGGGTGCGCCCGGCACGTTCTTCGAGGACTTCTGCACCTGGCAGCACGTGCCGGAGTTCGAGGAGGTCATCCGCGACAGCGCGCTCGCGGCCGCGGCGGGACGGCTGATGCGCTCCAGCGAGGTGCGCATGTTCCACGACCACATCCTCGTCAAGGAGCCGGGCACGACGACGAAGACGCCGTGGCATCAGGACCAGCCGTACTACTGCATCGACGGCAGCCAGACCGTGTCCTTCTGGGTCCCGCTCGACCCGGTGCCGCGGGAGAGCACGCTGGAGTTCGTCGCGGGGACGAACTCCGGTGCGTGGTTCATGCCGCGCTCGTTCTTCTCCGGGGACGGCTTCGCGTTCGACGAGGGCACGCTCGAGGAGGTGCCGGACGTCGAGGCCGACCGGTCGGCGTTTCCGATCCTCGGCTGGGACTTGGAGCCCGGTGACGCCGTCGCGTTCAACATGCTGACGCTGCACGCCGCGGCGGGCAGCGCCACCCGCCGTCGCGCGTTCAGCCTGCGACTGCTCGGCGACGACGTCCGCTACGCGCCGCGCGCACACCGCACGAGCCCGTCGTTCCCCGGCCTCGACGAGCGGTTGGAGGCCGGCGCACCGATGGACGACCCGCTCTTCCCGGTCCTCTGGTCGTCCGCCTAGCGGGTCCGGACGGCGCGCACGACCTCGTCGATCGCGCGGCTCGCTTGGGCCGCATCGCGCCGGTCGTCGATCAGCGAGGTGTGGGTGGCTCCGGCGACGGTGCGGTGGACGCCGGCGCGGGAGAGCGCGGCGAGGTCGTTCTGCTCCGCGTCCCAGCCCTTCGCCGAACCGGTGCCGGCCGTGACGACCGCCAGGGGCCGCTCGCCGAGGCTGGTCAGCTTGGCGGCGCGGTCGAGCTCGGCCGGCATCTCCGCGACGTCGCGCACGAACTGGCGCGCCTGCGCCGCCGGCTTGCCCTCGCTGGGATCGAACAACAGGTCGGCGAGCCCGGTCCGCGCCAGCGTCGGGACGAGCGCGAACAGCCAGTCCATGCCGGCCAGGGCATTGCTCTGGCGGGGATGCATCGAGTCCAGCAGGACGACGCCGCCGACCTGTCGCCGGATAGCGGTCGGCGTAGCTGAGCGCGAACATACCGCCGAGCGAGTGGCCGGCGATCACGTACGGCCGCGGAGCGTGTGCGCGCTCGAGCAGCACGTGGAGGTCGTGGGCGGCGTTGGTCCTGGCCGGGGCCGCGTCGCTGCGACCGTGACCCGCGCGGTCGTAGACGCACACCGTGGTCGTGCGTGCGACGGCGGGGGCGATCCAGCGTGCCATCGCGCTCGCGGACTCGCCGAGGCCGGGTTCGAGGATGACCGTGGGGCTGCCCGAGCCCGTGCAGCGGATGTTCAGCCGGTGGCCGCCGACGTCGACGAGCCGGCCGTGACCGGTCGCGGCGAGGGCCGGGTCCGTGGCGTCGCGCAGCGTTTCGTAGGCGCCGCCGACGGCGACGAGCGCCAGGACGCCGAAGACGGGGTACAGCAGCCAGCGGCCGGCGCGGTCGCGGCGCGCCTGCGCCGCCATCCAGATCACGAGCGCGAGCAGCAGCGGCGGCCAGATCCAGCCGAGCGCGGTGAGTGTGCCGGCGGCGGGGGCGAGGACGATCAGCGCGGCGCCGGTGAGCGCCATTGCGGTCGCCGGGACGACCGCCCAGCGCTGTGGGCGCGTGGTGCAGCGCGCGGACAGCCTGGCCAGCAGCCCCCAGCCGATCGCGAAGCCGAGCAGGATCGCGCCCGTGATCACGGATTCGCGGCTGCCGGCGAACGGGCCGCTCACCAGGGTCGCCGCGGCGATCAGGCCGGCGAGCAGCGAGACCGCGGTGATCAGCGCGGGCCGGCGATTTCGCCGGTGGGTCGATCGGTCCTTGAGGACGGGTGCTGCGGCGTGCGTGGTCATGGCGCGCCACTCCTTTCAGGGTGCGGGAAGCGGGGCGGCGCCGGATGGGCGCCGTCGTGAAGGGCGGTGAGAACGGCCGGGCGGCGCGGGGTCTTAGGGGGCCGCGGGTGAAGCGGTCACGGCGCCGAGCACCGTGGCGACCAGCGCCGGCTCGGCGTCGGTCTCGTGGATGCGCCCGGCGCCGAGCTCGGCGCTGGCGGCGTGGATCAGTGCGAGCAGCATCGTCAGATGCCACGCGACGGGGACGTCGGCGCGGAAGCTCCCGTCGGCCTGGCCGCGCTCGATCAGCGGCTCCAGCTTGTCGAGCACCGAGGCGTGCCGCTCGCGCAGCTCCTCGTGCCCGTGCTGCTGGGTGTTGACCGCGACGAGCGCGTGGTAGCGCCCGAGCGTGCGCCAGCTCTCGCTGACGACCCGCGCCAGCGCCTCGGCGGGAGCGCCGTCGTGGGGTCGCGCGGCGTCGATCACGTGTGCCACCTCGGCGACCGCGCGATGGGTGACGGCTTCGAGCAGCGCCTCGCGAGTGGGGAAGTGCACGTAGATCGTCGCGCGCACGACCCCGGCGCGGCGGGCGATCGCGGACATGCTGGCGTCCGGATCGCTCGCGAGCGCCTCGACCGCGGCGTCGAGGATGCGGGCGACGCTGCGCTCGGCGTCGGCGCGACGACGCGGCGGGTCGGGCGTGGTGGCGTGGTGGGCGGTCATTCGGTGGCTAGTGGATGGCGACGCGCGGGGCGAGTGCGAGCTTGGGCAGGAAGGTCCGCGGCCGAGGGGAGGATGACGAGCGCGGCGGCGCCGGCGACGCCGGCGATGATCGCGGCGACGAGGAACGCGTCGCCGATGCCTGCTGGCCGCGGTCGGGCCGGCCGTGCCGGCGGCGAGTGTGGCCAGGACCGCGATGCCGAGCGAGCCGCCGATCTCATGGCCGGTGGTGGTCAGGCCCGAGAGCATCCCGGACTCGTGATCGCCGGCGCCGGTGAGCACCGAGACCGAGACCGAGACGAGGACGATGCCGAGGCCGAAGCCGGCGACGAGCATGCCGGGCAGGACGTCGGCGGCGTAGCTGCCGTCGCGCGCCGACGCCGGAGAGCAGCAGCATCCCGGCGGCCGCGACGGCGAAGCCCGCGGCCAGCGGGAACGCGAACGCCGGCGTGGGAGATGAGGTGCCCGGCGGCGTGGACGCCGGCGCCGATGGCGAGCGCGAAGGGCAGGAAGGCGAGCCCGGTCGCCAGCGCGCCGGTGCCGAGCACGTTCTGCAGGTAGAGCGAGGACAGCAGGAAGGAGCCGAACAGCACCGCCGAGGCCGCGAGCATCATCACGAAGCCGCCGCCGACGCCACGATCGCGCAGGCGCTGGACGCGCAACAGCGGCTGGGCGGTGCGCAGCTCGAGCGCGGCGAACGCGGCGAGCCCGACGAGTGCGGCGGCGCCGAGGCCGAGCGTCTGCGCCGAGGTCCAGCCGCTGCTCTGCGGCCTGCGATGAGCGCGTAGACGAGCGCGCCGAGGCTGGCGGTGGCGAGCAGCGCGCCGCGCAGGTCGAGGCCGCGCCACTGCGGGCGGGCGGGATCGGCGGGCAGCAGCTTGACGGCGCCGGCGGCCAGCGCGAGCCCGACGGGCAGGTTGATGAGGAAGATCGCGCGCCAGTCGACGAGCTCGGTCAGCACGCCGCCGAGGAGCACGCCGATCGCGGCGCCGGCGCCGCCGACGGCGCCCCAGACGCCGAGCGCCTTGGCGCGCTCGGGGCCGTGGAAGGTGGTCGTGATGATCGACAGCGCGGCGGGGGAGAGCAGCGCGGCGCCGAGGCCCTGGCCGGCGCGGGCGGCGAACAGCATCGTGGCGTCACCGGCCAGTGCGGTGGCCAGCGAGGCGACGGTGAAGATCGTCAGGCCGGTGAGGAAGACGCGACGGCGGCCGAGCAGGTCGGCGGCGCGCCCGCCGAGCAGCAGCAGGCTGCCGAAGATCAGCGAGTAGCTGGTGATCGTCCAGCCGAGGTCGGCCGGCGCGATGCTCGAGGTCCTTGCCGAGGTCGGGGAGCGCGACGTTGACCGCGCTGATGTCGAGGATGACCATCAGCTGCGCGACGCAGAGCAGGAGGAGGAGCGACCAGCGTTTGCCGTGCATTTCAAGCCCCGATCAAATCCAGACAGTAGTGTCTGAATTAGGAAATCAGACAACGGTGTCTGATGTCAAGGGTGGCTACCCGCACTGCTCGCGGCGGGCGCGTGAGCGCCCGCCGCGATTCGCTGCGTCAGCTCACGGCGTCGTCGTCGACAGCGTGAACGTCAGCGTCTTGCTGTAGGACCCGGTGCGCAGAGCATCGGTGGCACCGATGGCCTGACGGAACCCGATCGTGACCGCGTCGTTGGAGACCGGGCCGCTGTAGGTCAACAGGTTCAGCGGGGTACCCGGCGCCGCGGAGAGCGCCGCGTACGTCGCGGCCGGGGTGGCCGTGTTGGTCGCGCGGGCCTGGAGCGCCGACGGCAGCGAGAACGCGCCGTTGACGAGGCGGCCGGTGGCCGTGGAGCTCGGGTCGCTCACCGACAGCGTCGCCTCGCCGGCGGTCGTGATGACGTTCGCAACGATCGAGGCGTCGTACGCAGCGGCGACACCCGGCACGAACGCGCCGAAGGTCGCGCCCTGCGCCGGCAGGGTCAGCGACAGCGTCGCCGGCACGGTGGCACCGGCCTGGCCGTCGACAACCGTGATCAGCCCACCGTTGCTCGTGCCGTAGAGCGGGATCTTCTCCATCGAGTCGTCGGAGTTGCCGTTGAACTGCAGGACCGCGCTCGAGAACGTGCTGATCCGGCTCGGCTTGAAGCCGACGTTGAACGTGCAGGACTCGCCCGGAGCCAGCGTCTTGCCCTGGCAGTCCTGGCTGACGATCGCGAAGTCCGCCGCCGTCGTCGCGCCGCCGTCGTCGTCCGCGGCCGTGATCGTCGGCGCGTCGTTGGTGATGACCAGCGGGGCGTCGCCGATGTTCTTGACGGGGATCGCGTTGGTGTTGTTGACGGCGCGCGTGCCGGCCGGCACGGAGGCGAACTGCGTCGGCGCGGCGTACGCGACGGCCTCCGGGGCACCGCGCAGGTTGGTGAAGCTGGTATCGGCCGAGGTGAACGGGTTGAACCCGCCGTTGTTGCCGGGCGTGACCGGGTCGTACTCGTACAGGTACCAGCGGACCTTGTTCTTCGCGTTGGCGAAGATCGTCGTGAAGTTGATGCTGCCGTTGCCGAGCTCGCGCAGGTCGCCGGTGCCGGCGGCCGGACGCGGGTTGTTGACGTCCTTGACGTGGAAGCTGATCAGGCGACGGGAGTACGTCGGGTTGCCCACCAGCGCCTCGATGGTGGCCTGACTGGAGCCGGAGACGGCCCAGCCGAGGTCGATCTGCGCCTTCACATACCGCGGATCGGTGTGGTCCATCAGGAACTGCCACTGCGACTTCGTCACGCCGTTGTCGTTGATCATGGCGGTGAACGCCGACGCGTGGTTGTGGAAGTACACCGGCCCGAGGCCGGCCTCGACGGACCGCTTGCCGAGCGCGTTCATCGTGTTGGCGTTGTTGGTGTTCGTCGTGAGGCTGGTGCTGCCGGCGTTGAGCGGATCGGCCGCGCCGATCACTTCCTGGCCGAGGATCTTGGACGCCGCGATGTCGTTGTCCCAGTTGGCCGCGTTGATGTTGCCGTGGCGCGACACGAAGCGCAGGCCGAACGAGTCGCCCTGCGCGCGGAGCGCCTGCAGGCCGGCGGTGTTGTTCGGCGTCGCCGGGCTGGTGCCCGGGAACGGGTTGCTCGGGTAGCCGTAGAGCTCGACGTTGCGCACGTTCTTGGACTGCAGGAACGCGAAGACGCGCGTGAGGCGCGTGGCGCTGGTCGTCGGCGCGGGCGGCGCGACGCAGTTCGGCGTTGCCGGCGCCGGCGACGCGGGGCACGTGATCTCGCCCGCCCCGTTGCTGAGGTAGTTGCTCCAGTCGTAGAGCTGGACACCCATTTGAGCGCTGGGCGCACCCGCGCCCAGGTCAGGATGCTGAGCCTGCGCCACCCCGGCGCATGACAGAATTGCGGCTGTCACCGCAGCGGAAATACCCGCCGTTGCGAATCCCTTCAAAATCCCTCTCCTCACCTGGCGATCGCCGCGCGTGCGCGGGGCCGACGAATTGATCCAGACGATTGCGAACCTACCGAAATGTCGGCGGATCAGCAAAACATCGCCGGATCTACTACCGAACGGGTGAGGAGCTGCTCGATCTCGACCAAAAACCGCGTTTGGCGCTGATCGGCTGGACCATCCGCCTGGCTGCTTGATCGAAGAGCGCTCAGTGCAGGTCGGTGCTCGGGAGCCGCAGCTCGAAGCCGGAGCCGGAGCCGGCGACGAGGACGTCGCCACCGGCGGCGCGGGCGAGCCGGCGTGAGAGTGCGAGCCCGAGCCCGGCGCTCGCCGGTCTCGCTGTAGCCGGGGGCGAAGATCCGCTCCGCGTCCTCGGGGGCGACGCCGGGACCGTCGTCGGTGACCGCGATGACGACCTCCGCGCCGGCGCGGTGCAGCTCGACGCGAACGTCGCGCTTGGCGTGGCGGACCGCGTTCTCCACGAGCGGTTGCAGCGCGGCGGTGACGAGGCTCTGGTCGGCGCCGACGGTGACCACGCCCGCGGGGGCGACGACCTCGATGTCCGGGCCCGCGAGCCCGCGGATCGCGGCGGCGGCGTCGGAGGAGCCGGGCGGACCCGTGGCGTCGTTGCGCGCGGCGGCCAGCAGCGTGTCGATGACGGCCGCCATCCGGTCCGTCCCGGCCAGGACGCGCTCGAGCGCGTAGCGCAGCTCGGCGTCGGAGCGATCGCCGCGCAGCGCCAGTTCGGCTTCGCCGCGCAGCCCGCTGAGCGGCGTCCGCAGCTCGTGCGCGACCTCGGCGGAGAAGCGCTGCTCGTGGCGCAGCGCCGCGTCCAGCCGGCCGAGCAACCCGTCGAGCGTCGCGGCGAGTGCGGTCAGCTCGTCGCGCGGCGGCCCGAGGTCGAAGCGCTGGTGGAGGTCGCGCTCGCCCCACTGGGCGGCCTGCGTGGTCATGCTCGGCGACCGGTCGCAGCGCGGCGTCGACCGCGCGGCGGGCGAGCAGCGCGCCGCCCGCGAGCACGAGCAGCGACAGCAGCAGTGTCCCGAACGCGGCCAGGTGCTCGGTGCGCTCGTAGGGCGAGAGCGAGATGCCGACCACGACCGTCCCGATCCGGCGCTTGCCGGTCGCGTCGAAGGCGGGGACGCCGAGCAGCCGCGCGCGCTCGTCGATCGAACGCTCCGTCGGCGTGTCGACGGAGCGCAGCGACTCGCGCGGTGGCGAGCTCGTCGGCGTCGGCGGGCGGGCGTTCGACGATCCGCCCGTCACGGTCGAAGACCCACGCCTGCTGGTCGAGCACGGCATCGCCGGCCCCGTCGCGGACGCCGAGCCGCGCACCGGTGGTGTCGAGCGTCGCGAGCTGGGCGGCGGCGCGCTCGCGCAGGACCGAGGACGCGTCGGCGCTGAGCCGATTGGCGAGCACCAGGTTCAGCGCGACGCCGAGGATCGCGAGCCCGGCACCGAGGACCGCGAGCGAAGCGAGCGTGACCCGCCCGCGCAGGCTCATCGCAGCACGTACCCGACGCCGCGCGCGGTCGCGATCTCCTCGCTGGCGCCGAGCTCGCGCAGCTTGCGGCGCAGCCGGCGCGATGTAGGCGTCGAGCGTGTTGTCGTGCACGATCGCGCCGTCCGGCCACGCGGCCAGCGCGAGCTCGCGCCGGCGCAGCACCACGCCGGGACGGCCGGCGAGCGCGGCCATCAGACGGAACTCGGTCGGCGTCAGCGCCTCGGTGCGCTCGCCGACGGACACGCCGTGCTTGGCCGGATCGAGTCGCAGTCCGGCGACCGGCTGGGCGTCGCCTCGCCGCCGCTGCGGCGCAGCAGCGCGCGCACGCGGACGACGAGCTCGGCGAGCGCGAACGGCTTGGTCAGATAGTCGTCGCCGCCGGCGTGGAAGCCCGAGAGGCGATCGGTCAGCTGCCCGCGCGCCGTCAGGAACAGCACCGGCGCGTCGACGCCGTGCGCCCGCAGCGCCTGGCACACGTCGCGGCCGTCCGCGTCGGGCAGTCCGATGTCGAGCACCAGCAGATCAGGCGGCTGCGCCGTGAAGGTCTGGACGGCCTCGCGGCCGCCGCGCGGTCGCACGCACCTCGAAGGCCTCGTCCTGCAGCGTGCGCGTCAGCACCGAACGCAGATCGTCGTCGTCCTCGCAGATACCGATCGTCAGTGCTCCCACGCATAACCATGATGGCGCTCATCGCGTGCGGACGGGGCCGGTGTTCAGGTTGCGGTCACCCTCGCCGTGGCACGGTGACCTCGATGGTGCGATGCGCGTCCTGATCGTCGACGACGACCTCAAGCTCGCGGACCTGATCCGCCGCGGGCTCGTCGCCGACGGGATGGCGGTCGACATGGCCGCGACCGCGAGGACGCGTTGTGGCGCGCCGCTGCCACGCGCTACGACGCGATCGAGGATCGAGTCGCCGGCCTGAACGCGGGCGCCGACGACTACCTCGTCAAACCGTTCGCGTTCCCGGAGCCTGCCGCCCGCCTGCGCGCGCTCGGACGCCGCGGTCACGGCGAGCGGCCCGTGGTGCTGCGCGCAGGCGACCTGGAGCTCGACCCGGCCGCTCATCGCGTGCGCCGCGGCGAGCCGCTGATCGACCTCTCGCCCAAGGAGTACGCGCTGCTGTACGCGCTCATGAACCAGGCGGGCCAGGTCCTCGATCGCTTCGACCTGCTCGAGCGGGCGTGGGACGGCGAGTACGAGAACCGGTCCAACGTGATCGACGTCTACATCAGCTCTCTGCGCCAGAAGATCGGCAAGCCGTGCGGGACGAACTCGATCCAGGCGATCCGCGGGGTGGGCTACCGGCTTCACGCGTCCTGATGCGGCGGCTACCGATCCGGATCCGGGTCACGCGTGGTGCGCGGCTCCCCGTGCCGCCTGCCGACGACGAGATCTCGCGGCTGGGCGACACGCTGAACGCGATGCTCGCGCGGCAGGAGGACGCGCTGGCGCACGAGCGCGCGTTCGTCGCCGATGCCAGCCACGAGCTGCGGGCGCCGCTGACGATCATCAGCGCCGAGATCCACGTCGCGCTCCAGACCGCGCACGACGTCGATTCGCTGCGGCTCGCGTGCGATCGCGCGCGCCCATAGCGAGATTCAGGCGGAGGGGTTCGAGTGAGTCGGCGCGTCGGTGGCGATCGCGTAGACCAGGCCCGGCGCGTGCGAGCGGTCGATCTCCACCGCGGTGTTCGCGGCGAAGAGGTCGCGGAGTTGCGTCGCCTCGCGGTAGATCAGCGGCCAATCGCAGATCCAGTCCGTCACGACGCGTGAGGGATCGCACGGCGCGAAGTTGCAGATCACGGCCGTGCCGCCGGGCGCTCGCAGTGCGCACATCTGCGTCGCCAGCGCCGCGGCGTCCGCGTCCGGGAGGTAGTCGAACAGCCCGGTGGAGATCACGAGATCGAACTCCGTGCCAGGCGCGAGCAGGGCGGGCAGCGTGCGAATCGGCGCGCACACCAGCCGTGCCGTGGCGCCTGCCGGCAACCACTGGTCCACGAACGCCAGCGCACCCGGGTCCTGGTCGACGAACGTGATCTCGAGCCGGCCGTCGAGCACGTCGCGCAGGTAGCGGCTCCCACCGCAGGCGATGTCGAGGACGCGCACCGGCCGCGACGATTGCGCGACGCGATCACCGACGAGCTTTGCGAACCACGCGCGGCGCCGCCACACGGAGTGCGCGCTGTGCAGCTCGGCGAACAGGCGATCGAGGACGTTGACCACCGCCGGTTGTGTCGGGTCCGAGCACGCCGATTCCTCGAGGTCGTAGATCCACTCGAGCATCCGGAAATCGCCGGCGTACCCGTGCGGCTTGACGTACGCGCGGTTCCAGTAGCGGCTGCGCAGGAACCATGGGTTCAGCTGCGCGCGCACCCGCGCCCGCACCGCCGCCAGTTCGTACTCGCCGAGTCCGGCCTCCGCGTCCGAGCACGCTTGCATCGCGTCCCGGAACGCGCGCGCGGCGGCCGCGTGCTCCTCCGGGCGCGGCAGACTGCGCGCCTCGCGGCGCGCGTCCCGGTTGATGCTGAGCAACAGCGCCGCCAGTGCGCGGGCGGCTTCAACGGGATCGGTCGTGGTCCTGCCCGGCGAGCTGAGGAGGTCGGTCATGGCTGAGAAAGCGCCCGGCTCCCCGTGTGGATACAAGGTGAGCGGCGGGTGATCTTGTCGGCGCACCTGGGTAACGCCGTGGAGGTCAGGGACTCCAGGGAGGCGTCATGCATCGTCGTAGCCGGGTCGCAGCACTCGCGGTCGCTCTCGCATCGTTCGCGACAGGCGCGGATCCTGCGCGCGCCCAGAACAGCGAGGTGGTGACGCTGCTGCAGGACCTGGTGCGGATCAATACCTCCAACCCTCCCGGCAATGAGGCGCTCGTCGCCGAGCTGCTGCGCGCACGACTTGAGCCGCTCGGGTTCCAGGTCGAGATCGTGCCGACGCCGACGACGGGCAAGGCGCATTTGATCGCCCGTCTGCCCGCGACCGCACCGGACGGGCGGAAGCCGTTGCTGCTCGCCGGGCACGAGGACGTGGTCGGCGTCGAGCGCCCGCTGTGGACGGTCGATCCGTTCGCGGCCGTGATCCGGGGCGACCGCCTCTATGGGCGCGGCGCGATGGACTTCAAGGGCGGGCTGGCCGCGTTCACGGTCGCGGCGATGCGGCTCGCGCGGGAGGGCGCACCGCGCACCCGCGACCTGATCCTGCTCGCCGAGGCCGACGAGGAGGGCGGCTCGTACGGCACGACGTGGCTCGCCAAGAACCACTGGGCCAAGATCGACGCCGGCGAGTCACTCAACGAGGGCGGTTGGATCTTCTCCGGCGGCTCCGGCGGTGCACGCCTGATGGGCATCACGACGATCGACAAGAACTCCCTGTCGGTGACGTTCCGCACGCGTGGGACCTCGACGCACTCCTCCCGGCCGCTGCCCGACAGCGCGTTGCGCCGGCTCGTGCGTGCGCTCGATCGCGTCGAGCGCTACGACACCGCACCGCGGATCACGCCGACCGCGCGCCAGTACCTGCTCGCCTGGGCGCGAACCGCGAACGCGCCGACCGCGCGACGGTTGCGCGCGATCACGACGACTCGCAGCCCCGCGGTCCGCCGCCGCTTGGCGGACCAGTTGCGCGACGGCCGCTGGGGCGAGCTGTTCGACGGGCTGCTGCGCAACATCTTCGTGCCGACCATCGTCGAGGGCGGGTTCCGCGCGAACGTCCTCCCCGGCACGGCCGAGGCGACGGTGAACATGCGCATGCTTCCCGGCCAGAAGCCGCGGCCGTTGATCCGCGAGCTGCGCCGCGTCGTCGCCGACCCGCAGGTGCAGATCACCCCGATCGTCAGCGGCGACGCCACGGTGACCGAGACACTCGACTCGTTCGACAAGCGCGCCGCCCAGGCGCCCACACCGACCGACACCGATCTGTATCGCACGCTCAGCCGGGAAGGACGCCGCCAATGGCCGAAGGTCGTCGTCACGCCTGCACTGTTCGAAGCGGGGACGGACGCCACGCCCTGGCGCCAGCGCGGCATCCCGGTCTACGGCGTCTATCCGTACCCGATCAGCCATGCCGACCTGATGGCGATGCACGGCAACGACGAACGCGTCTCGATCACCGGGCTCGAGCAGGGCACGGACATGCTCACGCGGGTGCTGCGGCGGACGATCGGATAGTCGGCAGCACCACGAGCTTGCCGATCGCGTTGCCGGCCTCCATGTCGGCGTGCGCGGTCGCGATCTCGTCGAGTGTGTAGGTCCGGTCGAGCGGCACCTTGAGGCGCCCGGCGGCGGTGTCGTCGAGGAAGGACTGCAGGACGGCGGCGGGGAGGTCGTTGGCTTCGCCGCCGTAGCCGGTGAGGCGTACGCCGGTCGGGATGTAGCCGATCGGGTAGAAGTCCGGCACGATCCACTCGTTGCTGAGCATGCCGGAGAAACACACGACGCCGTGCACCTTCGTGGCGCGCAGGGTGTCGGGCAGGGTGGGGGTGCCGACGAGTTCCAGTGCGATGTCGACGCCGTCGGGCACGATCTCGCGGACGGCGTCGGCCACTTCGCCGTCGTCGATGAGCGGGTGGTCGACGCCGATCGCGCGCAGCGCCTCGACGCGATCGGACCGGCGGGTGGTCGACAGCACGGTCAGGCCGCGGTCCTTGGCCAGCACGGCGGTGGCCGTGCCGATCGACGACGTGCCGCCGCGGATCAGCAGGGTCTGTCCCGGCTGGAAGTCAAGCCCCACGGTGAGCGAGCCGTAGGCGGTCTGGAGCATCTCCGGGACCGCGCCGAGCGTCGCCCATGGCAGCTCGGAGCGAAACGGGATGACCTGGTCGGCGGGGACGCAGGTGTATTCCGCGTAGCCGCCGTCGAACTGGCGGCCCATGCCGCCCATCATCGTCATCACCTGCTGACCGGGCTCGAACTCGCCGCCCGGTGCGGCCTCGACGACTCCGGTGGCCTCGATCCCGAGCACGCGGGGGAAGGTGACGCCTTCGGCGAGTCCGAGGCGCGTGTGAAGCTCCGAGCGGTTCAGGCCGAAGGCCTTGACGCGGATGAGCACCCAACCGGGCTCAGGAACGGGGATCGGCAGGTCGCGGATCTGCAGCGCCTCGGGCGGTCCAGGGCCGTCGAGCACGACGGCCCGCATCGTCGCGGTCATGTCGGTTCCTCCTGGTCCAAGGCAGCGAGCAAGCGTGTGACGTAGCCGTGCATCGCCAGCTGCTCGTCCGTGCTGAGCGTGCCGTCGAGCAGCGTGGCGACGGTGTCTTCGTAGGTTCTGCCGGCGGCTCGCACGCGGCGCCGGCCCGTCGGCGTGAGGGCCAGGCGTGCTGCTCGCCGGTCGTCGGCGTCGGTCACGCGCGTGACGAGACCACCGGCGACGAGTCGGTCGACGAGCTTGCTGGCACCGCCCATGGTGATTCCGAGCGCCCGCGCGAGCGCTCCCACGCGCAGGTTCTCGTCCGCCGCGGCGTCGAGCGCATAGAGGCCCTCGAACTCGGCGAGCCCGAGGCGGTGCCGCTGGCGGAGATGCCCGTGGACGCGATCCCACAGTGCGATCTCCAAGCGGATGAGGTCGCTCGTCCAAGCGACGCGATCGGATGTCGGTGGCGTCGGCGTGCCGATGACGCTACCAGAAAGATTCCGTGGAAACTAATTCCGCGGAAGCGTCAGCGAATCGCGCGGTCGCGTCTACGGCGGCCGAGTCAGGGGGTAGGGCATTGCCGATGGCCCAAAACGAAATCCACATAGCGGCAACGCCGGCGGACGTGTTCTCGGTACTGAGCGACCCCGAAGCCTATGGCGACTGGGTGGTCGGATCGCGGCGGATCCGCGGAGCGGACGCCGGGTTCCCCGCGGTCGGCACCCGGTTTCATCATCAGGTCGGAGTCGCGCCGTTGGTCCTCAACGATCACACCGAGGTCCTCGAGAACCACGCGCCCAATCGGTTGGTGCTGCGGGCCAAGACACGGCCGTTCGCGACGGCGCGGGTCGACTTGCGGCTCCTGCCCGACGCGGCAGGGACGCGGGTCGTGATGCACGAAGGCGCCGGCGACCTGCCGAGCCGCCTGCTCCTGAACCGCCTCACCGATCCGCTGGTCCACGCACGCAACGCGCGGTCGCTGCAGCGGCTGCGGCGGCTCGCCGAGGCGCGGCCTCGATCGCCGCGTTGACCGAGGACGAGCTGCGCGCGGTCTTCGACGCCCCCGCGCCGTTGACGATCGGCATCGAGGAAGAGGTGATGCTGGTCGATCCGACGACCCTCGACCTCGCGCCGCTGGCCGCGCAGATCCTCGACGACGAGACGGGGCTCAAACTCGAGTTGCCCGCGTCGCAGGTTGAGATCGTCACGACGCCGGTGGCATCGGTCGGACGGGCGATCGAGCAGCTCACCGCCGGTCGGCGGCGGCTCGCGTCCGTCGCCGGCGAGAAGGCGCGGGCGATCGCTGCCGGTGTGCATCCGCATGCGCGCACCGCTCGGCACACTCAACGACGGGGAGCGCTACGACGCGATCCTCGACGAGTACCAGGACGTCGCCCGCGGTCAGCTCGTCTGCGCGTTGCAGATCCACGTCGCCCTCGGAAGCGCGGACGCGACGCTGCGCGTGCACAACGCGCTGCGCTCGCATCTGCCGGAGCTCGCCGCGCTGGCCGCCAACGCGCCGTTCTACGCCGGTCGCGACACCGGCTATGCGTCGGTGCGACCGCTCGTCGGCGCGCTGCTCCCCCGGCAAGGCGTCCCACCCGCGCTCGACTCGTGGGCCGCGTTCGCCGAGATGCTCGCTTGGACGGGCGATCCCAAGACGTGGTGGTTCGAGGTCAGGCCGCACCCTGTCTACGGCACGCTCGAACTGCGCGTCTGCGACGCCCAGACGACGGTCGGCGAGGCGGCCGGGATCGCCGCGTTCGTGCACGCGCTGGTGGCGTGGCTTGCCGAAGCCGACGAACGACCATCTGCCGAGCGATGGCGGATCGAGCACAACCGGTTCGCGGCCGCTCGGCACGGTCTCGATGCCGTCTTCGCCGACCTGGTGACCGGCGCTCGGCGTCCCGTGCGCGACATCCTGCGCGAACGTCTCGAAACGGTTGCCCCGATGGCGCAACGGCTCGGATGCTCGGAGGAGCTCGCCGGCATCTCGCTCGAGCGCAACGGCGCGAGCCGCCAGCGCGAGGTCGGCCTGCAAGCGGCCACGGGCTGGCTCGCCGATCGCTTCCTGGCCTAGCCTCGAGATCCGTTCGTCGGGCGCGGCCTTTTGACGCCGGTGGTCAGGCGCCGGTCACGCGCAGGATGACGATTGCCGTGTCGTCGCGCAGCGGTCCGGAGGCATGCTCGAGGGCGGCCTCGATGAGCCCTGCGGCGAGCTGGGGCGGCGCCTGGCCGCGGAGGCGGCGGAGAGCCGCCTGTACGCCCGCGACGTCCAGGAGCTTCCCCGCGGATCGCGCTTCGGTCAGCCCGTCGGTGTAGAGCACGAGCACGTCGCCGGCGCTCAATCGCTCATCGGCGACGCGGAGTTCGTCGATCGCGAAGTCGGTGACGCCGAGCAGCAGGCCCTTGGCCGTGGATTCTTCGAACGTGCCGTCCTGGCGCTGGATGAGCACGGGAGGATGACCGCCGGACGCGACACGGAGGTTGACCTCGTTGCGCTCCGGATCCAGGGCGAGTCGCATGAAGACGGCGGTGGTGAACCGGTCGGTGTCCGAGCGCAGCAGGGCGCGGTTGAGTGCCCCCATGACGGTCGCGGGGTCCGAGTCGAACATCGCGGCCGTGCGCACGGTGTGGCGGGTGAGTGCGGTCTGCGACGCGGCCTCGGGTCCGCTGCCGCACACGTCGCCCAGGACGATGCCCCACACGTTCTCGCCGATCTGGAACACGTCGTAGAAGTCGCCACCGACCAGTTCGGTGCCGGCGTGGTATTGCGCGCCGAGCTCGAGCCCGGGGATGTGCGGCAGCTCGGGTGGCAGCAGGCTCTGCTGGAGCGCGATCGCGACCTGATCGCGCTGACGCAGCGCGACCTCGCGCGCGGCCGTCTCCCGTCGCGCGGCCTCCAGCAGTGCGGCGTTGGCGATGGCGACCCCTGCCGTGGCGGTGATGCTCAGCGCTGCGGCCTCGGCCTCCGCGTCGAACATCGCGACGTCCGGGTGCCCGAAGCACAGACCGCCCGCGATCGTCCCGTCAGCCGTCTTGATCGGGAGGGCGAGGTAGCTGCGGATCGGCGGGTGCCCCTCCGGCAGCGTGAACTGCGCCTCGCCCGCGAGCTCCGGATGCTGGGAGAGGTCGTCGCAGCAGATGACGGTGGTCCCGGCGTAGGCCGGCCGGTAGACGCCGATCGCGGCCCCGGTGAACTCAGTCGCGGCATCGGTCGCGTTCTGGAGGATCACGCCCAGATCGAGCTGGGCCACGATCTCGCGGCTCACCCGCTCCAGCGCGGCGCTGCGGCGCTGCTGTCGTTCGGCCTCAAGTCGCGCGTCGCGCTCGGACCGTTCGAGCAGTTGCTGCGCCTGGCGGCGCTCGGTCAGGTCGCGCGTGACCTTCGCGAACCCGACGAGCGTGCCGCGCGAGTCGTGCAACGCGGTGATGACGACATGGGCCCAGAACAGCGTGCCGTCCTTGCGCACGCGCCAGCCTTCCTCCTCGTAGCGGCCCTCGCGCGTGGCGACCTCGAGCTCATACGCGGGATGCCGGCTGACGCGGGCGGGCTCGGTGTAGAACAGCTCGAAGTGCCGGCCGATGACCTCCTCGGCCGCGTAGCCCTTGATGTGCTCCGCGCCGGCGTTCCAGGTTCGGATCCGGCCCGTGACGTCGAGCACGAAGATCCCGTAGTCGCGCACCGTCTCCACCAGAAGCCGGAACTGCTCGAGCTCGGCGTTGGCGATCCGCAGTTCCGCGCTCGCGGCGCGCAATTGCTCGGTGGCCAGCTGACGGCTGGTCAGGTCACGCGTGACCTTTCCGAACCCGACCAGCGTGCCGTGTTCGTCCCGCAGCGCGGTGATCACGACATCGGCCCAGAACCGGCCGCCGTCCTTGCGAACCCGCCAGCCCTCGGACTCGTGGCGCCCCACGGTCCGCGCCGTGTCCAGGATCTCCTGCGGCAGGCCTGCGGCCACCTGCTCGGGCGGGTAGAAGGTCGAGAAGTGACGGCCGAGGATCTCGGGCGCCGTGTATCCCTTCAACCGGTGCGCGCCGTCGTTCCACGTCACCACGTGACCGGATGGGTCGAGCAGGAAGATCGCGTAATCCGGCTGGGACTCGATCAGCAGCCGCAGATGATCGGCAAGTTCGCTCGCGTCGGCCGGGGAGGTTCCGCTCATCGGCTCGGAGTGGTTGGACGGCTGAGCGACGACGCATGCACTCCGCTCAGCCTAGTTGGCATGCATGCCGCCGTCGCCGCCCGTCAGGCGAACGTGCACCCCCGCGCGATTCCGACGAGCGCCGCGCTCCGGCTCGCCGTCGCCAAGTTCGTGAGCTTGACCTTGATCATCAGGCAGTTGTTCGCGTCTGACTCCTCCTCGAGCTTGTTCGCCGTGTCGACCCGGTCACCAGCCAGTAGGTCCCGTCGCGCACGGCGCTGACCTCGATCATCTGGTGTCTAGATGCGCTCGGTCAGACTCGCGCCACCCGCGATCATGCGGTGACCGCCTCTGCCGGACCGTGCGCGACCTCGGGTCGCGTGTCGCTACGGAACAGCAGACCGGTGACCAGTGCACCGCCGGCGAGCAGGGCCGCCGCCCACCAGTACGCGGTGGTCAGGCTCCCGGCGCCGACCGAGCTCAGCAGCGCCGTGCCGATCGACCCGCCGATCTGCTGCGAGGTGTTGACCATCGCCGACGCGACGCCGGCATCGCGAGCCGGGATGCCGTACGTGGCGGTCGCGAACGACGGCGCGATCGTCAGCCCGAAGCCGATGCCGATCAGGATCAGCGACGGCAGCACGTGCGAGGCGTACGGGCTGTCGGGCTCCAGTCGCGTGAGCAGGAGCATGCCGAGCGCGCCGAGCAGCATCCCGACGGGGACGAGCGGCCGCGGGCCGGTCCGGGGCAGGATCTTCGTCGTGACCAGGCCGACGGTGGGCGCGATCGAGAAGCTCATCGGCAGGAAGGCGAGGCCGGTCTCGAACGCGCTGAAGCCCTTGGTCAGCTGCAGGTAGTACGTCAAGAACAGGAAGAGGCCGAACAGCCCCGCGCTGGCGGTGCCGATGGCCAGGAACGAGGCGCCGCGATCACGGTCGGCGACGACCCGCATCGGGAGCAGCGGCTGCGGCGTCCGCCGCTGCAGGAACACGAAGCTCGTCAGCAGGAGTGCCGAGGCCGCGAGGCAGGTGATCGTGAGCGGGTCGCCCCAGCCGTCGATCTCCGCACGCGAGAGGCCGAACACCAGCGCGAACAGGCCGGTCGAGGCGACCACGGCGCCGCGTACGTCGAGGCGCGGCCGGTTCTGCAGCGGGACGTGGCGCAGCAGGCGCGCGGCGACGGTCGCGGCCGGCAGCGCGAAGAGCACCGAGACGTACAGGCACCAGCGCCAGTTGAGCAGCTCGGTCAGCGCGCCGCCCAGCAGCAGCCCGATCGCGCCGCCCATGCCGGCGATCGCGGCGTAGATCGCCAGCGCCTTGCCGCGCTCCTGCGGGTCGGTGAACGTCGTGGTCAGCAGCGAGAGCGCGGCGGGCGCGAGCAGCGCGCCGAAGGCGCCCTGGCAGGCGCGCGCCGCGACCAGCACCTCGAACGAGGGAGCGGCACCGCCGACGGCGGACGCGCCCGCGAACCCGAGCAGGCCGGTGATGAAGACGCGCTTACGGCCGAACAGGTCGCCGATCCGGCCGCCGAGCAGCAGCAGGCTGCCGAATGCGAGCGCATACGCGGTGATCACCCACTGGCGGTCCTCGTCCGAGAAGCCGAGGTCGCGCTGCGCGGACGGGAGCGCGATGTTGACGATCGTCACGTCGAGCACCACCATGAGCTGAGCGATTCCGATCACCACCAGCAGAAGCCAGCGGCGATCGTGGTCTACGGGCGTGGGCATGGTCGTGGCCTCCTTCGGTCACATCGGGGAGCTGCGGTTCGTCACTCCGATGACGAACCGGAACGACGGGATGTGACCGATGGACGAACTGGCGACGATCTTCGAGGCCAACCGGCCACAGCTGCGGTCGGTGGCCTACCGCATGCTCGGCTCGCTGAGCGAGGCCGACGACGCGGTCCAGGAGGCGTGGCTGCGGCTCAGCCGCCCGACGCGGCGCGAATCGAGAACCTCGGCGGCTGGCTGACCACCGTGGTCGCCCGGATCTCGCTCGACATGCTGCGCTCGCGCCGGGCCCGGCGCGAGGAGCCGCTCGACGTGCACCGTCCGGAGCCGGTCGGTCGGGCGACGGGACCCGAGCAGCGAGGCGCTGCTCGCCGACTCGGTCGGGCTCGCGCTGCTGGTCGTGCTCGAGACGCTCGACGCCCGCCGAGCGCCTCGCGTTCGTCCTGCACGACATGTTCGCGGTGCCGTTCGACGAGATCGCGCCGATCGTCGACCGCTCCCCCGCGGCCACGCGGCAGCTCGCGTCGCCGCGCACGCCGGCGGGTGCGCGGCGCCGTCCCCGAGCCGGACACCGACCTGACCGACCAGCGCGCGATCGTCGACGCCTTCATCGCCGCCGCCCGCGAGGGCGACTTCGAGGGCCTGATCGCCGTCCTGGACCCGGACGTCGTGATCCGCGTCGACCGCGGCGAGCTGAAGCTCGAGACCCGCGGCGCCGAGGCCGTCGCCCGCCAGGCCGTGACCTTCCAGCGGCTCGCCCCGCTCGCGCGCCGGCAGCTGGTCAACGGCGTGCCCGGGTTCGTCGTCATGGCGGGGGAGCGGGTGATCTCGGTCGCGGGCTTCACGATCGCCCGCGGGCGGATCGTGGAGATCGATGTGCTCGTCGATTCCGAGCGCCTGCCCCGTAACTTGTAGGCGTGTCCGACGCGGGGCGAACCTACGACGCCATGGCGGCGGACTACGTGGACCACGTCGAAACGAGCCCGTACACCGCGCTCTACGAGGCGCCCGGTCTGCGGGCGCTGGTTCCAGCGCCTGCGGGTCTGCGTGTGCTGGACGCGGGTTGCGGCACCGGTCGGACGTCGGCGTGGTTGGACGGCGCGGGCGCGGAGGTCGTGGGCTTCGACGCGAGCCCGGAGATGCTGCTTCACGCACGTGAGCGCGTGCCGTCGGCGTCCTTCCTTCGCGCCGATCTCGACGAGCCGCTGCCCTTCGACGACGGCTCGTTCGACCTCGCTGTCGCCAGCCTGGTCATGCACTACCTGCACGACTGGGTTCCGCCGCTGCAGGAGCTGCGGCGAGTCCTGCGGCCCGGCGGCGCCTTCGTGTTCTCGACGCATCACCCGTGGGTCGACCTCGAGCTGGCGACCGACGGCGACTACTTCGCGACCGAGTTCGTGACCGATCGCTGGTCGCTCGGCGGGCGGGAGTACGAGGTGCGCTTCTGGCGCAGGCCACTGAGCGAGATCTTCCGCGCGAGCTCGGCGGCGGGCTTTCAGATCGATGCGTTCAGCGAACCGCGCCCGCTGCCCGAATGGCGTGACGCCTTTCCCGGGGTGTGGGAGCGGCTGTCGAAGCGTCCACAGTTTCTCTTCCTGCGGCTTCGGGTGCGATGATCGGCGCGTGATCACGCGCGCCGACGTGGATGCCGCCGCCGCGCGGATCGCCGGTCGCGTGCGGGTGACGCCGGTCGTGGAGGTCGACGCCGGGGCCACCTGGTTCAAGCTCGAGCTGCTCCAGCACACCGGGACCTTCAAGGCGCGCGGGGCCTTCAACCGGGTGCTGTCGGCGCGCGAGTCCGGCGAGCTCGACGCGCGCGTGGGGATCGTGGTCGCATCGGCGGCAACGCGGGCTGGCGAACGCGTACGCCGCCGCCGCCGTGGTGTGCCGGCGACGGTGTTCGTCCCGACCACGGCGCCTGCGGTCAAGGTCGCTCGGCTTCGCGCCTACGGGGCGAAGGTCGTCCAGGCCGGCAACGAGTACGCCGAGGCCTACGAGGCCGCGTCGCCCACGCCACGACAGCGGGCGCGGTCTACGTCCACGCGTACGACCAGCCCGAGGTCGCCGCCGGGGCGGGCGTCTGCGGGGCCGAGCTGCTCGCGCAGGTGGACGTCGACACGATCGTTGTCGCCGTCGGCGGCGGCGGGCTGATGGCCGGCGTCGCTGCCGCCGCGGAGGGGGCGGCCAAGGTCGTCGCGGTCGAACCCACGACGTGCCCGACGCTGCACACGGCGCTGCAGAACGGCGGCCCGGTGGACATCGCCGTGTCCGGGATCGCGGCGGACTCGCTCGGCGCCCGGCGGATCGGCGAGATCGCCGACGCCGTCGCGACCCGGGCCGGAGTGCAGTCTGTGCTCGTGGCCGACGACGACCTGATCGACGCCCGCGGGCGCCTCTGGGACGAGTACCGGATCGTGGTCGAGCACGGTGCCGCGGCGGCCTTCGCGGCCCTGACGAGCGGCGCGTACGTCCCGGAGCGCGGTGAACGCGTCGCGGTCCTGCTCTGCGGCGCCAACACCGATCCGTCCGATCTCTAGCCGAGGACCCAGGCGAGGTGCGCCTCCAGACGGCGCCGAGCGAGTGGCGCGGTCAGGTCCGGCCTGCCGCTCTCCCGCCACGGCGCGGCAACCTTCTCCGGGTCGGGGAGGAAGCCGACGGCGTCGATCAGCCACCAGTACCGATCGTCTGTGAGCGTGCTGCCGGCGGCGCGATAGTCGTCCCGGAAGCTCCTCGCCGCGTCGGTTCCGTGGAGCAGGGACAGCGCCGTTGCGCAGTGCGCGACGTCGAGGTCGGCCGGCCCCCACGACGTCTCGACCCAATCCACCACCCCGGTGATCGTGCCGCCGTCGAAGAGGACGTTGCCGGGGTGGAAGTCGCGGTGCAGAAAGCGGCCCTCGTAGTCCGGCGGCTGGACGTCGATCAGCTCGAATGCGCGCTGCCACACCTGCGGACGTTCAGCCCAGGCTGGGACGACGCGCCGTTCCGGGACCGCCCATGACTGATAGGCGCGGGGCCGGTCGTCGTCGTCCGGGCGGATCCGATGGATGCGCGCGAGCATTTGCGCGAGCGGAGCGGTCACGCCCGGGTCGTCCAGGCGCAACCGTCCCGGCAGCCGGCTCATCAGCAGCGCGGGCTCGTCGGTGACCGTTGCGGTGGCGTCGACCGCGAGCAGCGCGGCAGCCGGAACCGGATGAGGCGCGAGTACCCGCAACACCGTCGCCTCGCGCTCGAGCAGTTCCCGCGCGTGCCTCCGCCACGGCTCCCGGAACATCCGGCGCAGCACCAGCGTCTGCTGGTCGGCGCCTCGGCGGACGGTGACGGCGTGCATCGCCGAGGTCCACCCGCCGGTCAGACGCTCGACGGACACCACCTCGTCAGCAGCCGCGTGCTCGATCACCCACTGCAACGTCGGCGGCGGCGGAGAGGGCGGGGCGTCGGCCACCGAGCTCAGCCTAGTCCGACCGACCAAACGTGCGCGGACTACCCACATCGCGAGGCCTGATCGCTCAAGAGGGTCGTACAGTGACGCACCGTGTTTCGGATCATCGCCACATTCACCGCCAGCGTCGTCCTCTCCCTCGGCGCCACCGTCCCTGCCCAGGCCGACCTCGTGGTCAGTCCGGGCACGACCGGCTCCGGGTCGATCCTGTCCACCGGTTCGTACGGGTGCCCGACCCAGAACCTCGGCCCCGGCGTCCTTCGGCTCTGCCCGGACATCATCAGCTCCTCGGGCAAGGTGACGTTGACGGCCGTCCCGAAGGCGGACCCGCCCGGGCACTGGCGATTCGTCCGCTGGGACGGCTTCGGCTGCGGATCCACGGCCACGTGCACGATCGAGACGCTCGACGGGTACTTCTTCCCGATCGCGGTCTTCGAGGACCCCGTTGCCCCGACGATCACGCCGACCGTCGAGCACTCGACGACGCGCGACCGGACCGTGACGCTGAGTTGGACGGCCAACGAGTGGGCATCCGTGACATGCGCCGTGGACGGCACGCCGCTGCCCGAGTGCCCGAGCTCCCAAGCGGTGACGCTGCCGGAGGGCTCGCACACCTTCACCGCGCGTGGCAGCGACCTGTCGGAGAACCTCTCGTCGCCGGTGCAGAAGGCGTTCCGGATCCTCGACACGGTGCTGGTGAGCGGGCCGCCGAGCTCGTCGAACTCGAAGACGGCGGCATTCACGGTCTCCACGGGCCTGGGCACGAGGTTCGACTGCGCGCTCGACAACCGTTACCTGGGGACCTGCGCGCCCAAGGGCGCGGACGGCACCGGCACCGTGACGCTGTCCAACCTCGCCGAGGGCGAACACACGATGCGGATCTACGCGGTCGACGGACAGGATGCCGACTACGTCCCGGTCACGCGTACCTGGACGGTGGACACGATCGCACCCAATGTCACGCTCACCGCCGGAGCCGACGCGACCTTCAGCTTCACCTCCAACGAGCCCTCGGCGCGCTTCGAATGCCGGCTCGACAGCGATGATTTCACCCCGTGCATGACGGGCCTCAAGCCCAGCCTGAGCGCAGGTGAGCATCGGATCGCCGTGCGCGCCATCGACCGGGCCGGCAACGTCAGCGCGACCGCCACGCACACCTGGTCGATCGCAGGACCGCCGCCCGTGATCCAGGCGCCCGTCGTTCAGCCGCCGCAGCGGAGCGTGAAGCCGGCAGAGATCTCCACGATCGCCGGCAAGCGCAAGGTCTCCACGAAGCGCCTGGTCGACATCGCCACGATCACCTGCCCGGCCGGCGCCACCTGCGCGATCACCGCGCCGAAGACGGCGACGGTGACGATCGCGCACAAGCGCTACACGGTCACGGTCACCAAGACCAAGACGCGCGTGAGCCTCAAGCTCACGGCGACGGCCTACGCGAAGCTCAAGGGCCGCACGGGCAGCGTGAAGGTGACGATCGGTGCGACCGCCACGGGCGCACCGACCACCACGCTCATCGTGAGCGCAACGCTCCGGCGCTAGTCGCGCGGACAACGCGCCGCCGCGGGGCGGAGGCGCAACCCCGTGCGGGACGTCGCCGCGCTTGGCCCGTTAGTACCGTGCGGAGTTGGTCTCACGGCGATCCACAAGAGGACGATCAAAAGATGAGCGCTGCATCGAAGCCTCCGGCGAATCCGAAGGGACGGTTCTCCGCGGAGGAGCGGGCCGCGATGAAGGCACGAGCGGCTGAGCTGAAGGCCGAAGGCCGCCGCGCCAGCGCTGCGGAGAAGGCAGCGGCCGAGGAGGCGGCTGTGCACTCGAAGATCGCCGAGATGCCGCAGCCCGACCGCGCCATGGCCGAGCGTCTGCACACGATCGTGACCGAAGCCGCACCAGAGTTGCTGCCGAAGCTGTACTACGGCCAGCCCGGCTGGGCCAAGGGCGGCAAGGTCATCGTCTTCTTCCGGAGCGGCCTCATGGACAAGGCCCGCTATTCGACGTTGGGCTTTGGCGTGCATGCCAACCTCGACGAATCGGGCGGTCTGTGGCCGACCTCATACGCCCTGGAACAGCTGACCGACGACAGCGCGAAGACCATCGCCCAGCTCGTCAAGAAAGCCGCGAGCTGAGCTCGCCCAGGCCCGTTCGAGAGATCCGGTCGCGGCGCGGCGCGGCGCGGCTTGGTGTGCGGCGCAAGCGCGATGGGTATCCGGCGCACTGAACGCCGTTGCGTCGTACGACACGAGGAGACCGAGATGCGGGCACATCCAGGCGGGTCCTCCCGAGACCGGGCTTCGCTCCGCTGCAAGGCGCTGATCCTCGCGATCCTGGGTGCAGCGGGACTCGGAGCGATGGTCGCGCCGGGGGCGTCGGCAGACCCGGCCCGGATTTCGGTTATCCATACGGACCCGCCGCCCGCGATCGAGTTCCCGAACAACGATGTGGCCTCGGGTGCCGGTGCGAACCCGGTGATCAGCGACATCCCGGACGGGCTCTGGAATCGGATGACCGGGTACTCGTGGACGTCGGGTTGTCCGATCGGCCGGTCGGCGCTCAAGCTCGTCCGCGTCAACTTCTGGGGCTTCGACGGGGTGCGGTCGCGTGGTGCGCTCGTCGTGCGTGAGGGCCAGGGCGACAACGTCGCCCGCATCTTCACGACGCTGTACGACCAGGCGTTCCGCATCCGGCGGATGGAGCCGATGGCCGATCAGTTCGGAAAGACGACGCGCGGCGGCGTGACCTACCCCGGAGCCGACGACGACGAGGCGATGCGGAAGGACAACACGTCCGCCTTCAACTGCCGGTACAAGACCTTCGACGAGAACGAGCACGTCTGGTCGCCGCATCGCTGTGGCGCCGCGATCGACATCAACCCGTGGGAGAACCCCGAGGAGGAGTTCGACAACGGCGTTTTGGTGGGCTATCACCCGAACCGCTTCCACTTCGACCACCGCTCGGGCTTCGGCAAGTTCACGCGTGGGGATCCGCAGGTCACGGCGCTCGCGAACAACGGGTACACCACGTGGGGCGGGAACTGGAACGAAACCGACTTCATGCACTTCCAGAACGAGGCCCTCTCGAGCTGCTAGCCGGCTGGACGAGTCATCTCAGCGGTGAGCGAGCGGCATTCGTGGCGAGGCGCGTACACGGGCTGAACCGAGCGGCGGCGTTCAGTCGATGCCGTCGATCAACGCTCGCAGGGCGCTCACGTGCGTGCTCAGCGCACTGCGGCCTGTCGGGGTCAGCGAGATCCACGTCGTCCGGCGCCCCCGGCGCACGCCCTTGTGGCGCTTGAGGTAGCCGACCTCCTCGAGCGCGCCGAGGTGCTTGGAGAGCACGGAGTCGCTCACGCCCAGCGCCTCCCGCAGCGTTGCGAACTCCGCCTCGGAGACCGCGGTCAGCGTCGTCATCAGTACGAGTCGAGCGGGGGCGACGACATGGTCGTCGAGTTCTGCCATCAGGCGTTGAGCGCGAGCGTCGCCAGGCCGCCGAGCGCAGCCGCGCTCACGAGGGCGAGCCAGGCGAGCGACTCGCCGCGCGCGTGGGCGGCCGGGTCGCCGCGGTAGGTGTGCATCCACCGTCGGCCGCTGAGCGCGTAGGCCGCGCCACCGACCAGCGACCACAGCGCCACGAGCCACCAGCGCTCGCCGTACGCCGCCCAGATCGCCGCGCCGAGCGCGAGGGGGTAGGACACCGAGGCGACCGTCGCGGTGCCCAGGACCACCCGGCTGGCAAAGCCACCGAGCCAGACGCCGTTGAGCCGCCGGAACCGCATGAGCTGGACACCGGCGACCGCGACGAACACGGCGACGCCCGCGGCCACGAGCCACGGGGCGCCCACCTCGCCGGCGTCGAGCGCGGGCTTGTCGCCCAGACCGACCGCGACGGTGGCGATCTGGACGGCGATCGCGACGCCCATCGACACGAAGAACCACGACGGCGTGGCGATATGGGCGGCCAGCGTCGCTCGCGACGCCTCGGCATCGAGGAGGGCGGCCGAGGCTTCCTGAGCCGTGGGACGGTCCGGCTTGCTTTCCATGATGGAAAGTCTAGCTCGAACTTTCCAATCTGGCAAGTAACCCGCGCGGCGGCATGGGGGTGCTCGCCGCAGACGAGCCGGCTGCGCGCGAGCTCGAATGCCGCCCGGCGGTGAAGGGCGCTCAGTCGTGACAGCGTCCGCCGGCCAGAATGTCGGCGAGGCCGAATGCGCCGGGCGACCGCGCAGGCAGCGTGGGCGTCCAGCCCGGGTCGACCGACCGGAAGGACTCGGGGTCGGCGTCGATGATGCCGACCAGCACCTCGCCGACGATCCGGCCGCCGACCGGGCCGAGCCGGTCGCCGTCGTGCAGTACCTCGGCCTCTTTGAGGATGTAGAGCCAGAGCGGCGTCTCGCCTTCCCAGCCGTGCTCGGCCAGCCCCAACTGCGCCGCGCTCAGCACGGGGACGCCGAGCTCGCGCGCGATCGCCTCGCCGGAGGCCAGGCCGACGGCTTGGCCGCGCTGGAGGTCGCGGTTGGCCAGCGACGCGTAGTCGGTGCCCGGCTGCGCTCCGGTGACCTGCGTCGGCAGCGCGATCAGCGGCCGGGCAGCCGCGCGTCGATGCGCTTCGCGCGCTGCGCCGGCGCGTAGCCGGGCACGTCGATCTGCAGCGTCCAGTCGACCGTGTGCTCGGGCGGCACCGGGCCGAAGCCCATCAGGTCCGGGAACACCGGCACGGGCCCGAAGCTGCGCGTTGACCTGGTAGCGCGGCCGGATCTGCGCGTGGCCGTAGCGGTAGGCGGCGTCGGCGAACTCGAACGGGATGTACGGGTCGGCTTCGTCGATCCGGAACAGCCGCGGCCCGTCGCTCGAGCAGCGAGGCGGTCAGCTCGGCGCCGATCAACGCGGGCAGGAACTCGCGCAGGATCACGTGCTGGTAGTGCCACGTGGTCGCGCGGCGGGCCTCGTCGAACAGCGCCGGCTCGTCGACCCCATCGGCGCGCAGGCGATCCACCAACCCGTTGTGCAGCCCGATGAACGCGACCGGCATCTGGTTCGTGAACAGCTGCACGTCGTTGCGCGGATCGCCGATCAGCGCGATGCCCTCGTGGTTGCGAGGGACGTCGGACCCGCACGGCGAGAGCAGCAGCTTCGCGGGATCGTCGGAGCGGTACAGGAACGGGGCGCCGATCGGACCGGCGCCGTAGACGCCCTCGAGGTTCGCTCTCGGCGTGCGGAAGTTGCGCACCGCGGGCCCGGCCTGATGCACGAGCGGCGAGCGGTCGGCGGTGATGTCGTGCGCGACGAACTGCCCGAAGAACGGCCAGACCGCCGCCACCTGCGAGTCGGGTTCGCCGGCATCGTCACCGAGGTCGCAAGGACCGCCTGGGCGGCCGAGGAGATGCAACGCGGCGTCGTCGGCCACGAGCGGCGGAAGCTCCGGGAACATCGAGCGGTAGCGACCGGCGTGCAGTGGGGCGTCGACCCGGCTCGGTGCAAGGCAGTGGTCGCGCGCGATTCGCGCGGCGTGGACGCTCATCGCGCCACCCTGTCGAGGCTGAAGCGCCCGGCGCCGGCGAGCATCAGTGCCACGCACGCCCCGCCGAGCAGGAACTCGAGCTCGAAGCCGCCTTCGCTGACGAAGAACCCGTGAGCGAGGCGGACGGTGAGGTACGCGACGAGCATGTCGATCGCGAGCGCCGCGGCCGTCAGGATCGTCGCCAGCCCGACGATCAGCAAGAGCCCGCCGACGGTCTCGGTGAGGGCCACGAACGGCCCCATCAGCTCCGGGGCCGGGATCCCCACCGAGGCGAAGAACCGCTCGGTGGCCGCGGGCTCGCCGAGCTTGTCCAGTCCGTGCAGCAGGAACGTGATGCCGACGACCGCCCGCAGGACGAGCAAGGCACCGGCCTCCGAGATCGCCACGTCGCGCGTGAGCCATCGCCGCTCCAGCCGGAGCTTCGTGAGCGGGCGTCGATCGGCAGAGAATCTCGGCTGTGGTTCGGATGAGGGCGTGCTGGTCATGCGGCGAGTGTCACCCGCGCCCCCGGGTTCGCTCCTCAGGGCGAGTCCCCGGTCAGGTCCCTAGTCGTCGCGACCGGGGAGCACGCATGTCACGGAAGCGCACGCTGCCCGGTCAGTTGCGGTCATGCAACCCACCATCGTGCTCGTCCACGGCGCCTTCGCCGAGAACGCCAGCTGGAACGGCGTCATCGACGCACTCACCGCCACGGGACACCGTGCCCTCGCCGCCTCCAATCCGCTGCGCAGCCTCGCCGGCGATGCGGAGGCCGTGAGCGACGTCGTCCGCGCGATCGACGGGCCGGTCGTGCTCGTCGGCCACTCCTACGCCGGCGCCGTGATCACCAATGTCGATGCCGAGAACGTCGTGTCGCTGGTCTACGTCAACGCGTTCGCGCCGGAGCCGGGGGAGACGTGCTTCGGCCTGTCGACGATGTATCCCGGCAGCACGCTCGGCGACACGCTCGAGTCGATCGCTCGCCGCGACGGGACGACCGATCTGACGATCGCGCGTGACCGCTTCCGCTCGCAGTTCTGCGCCGACGTCCCCGAGGCCAAGGCGGCGCTGATGGAGGCGACGCAGCGGCCCATCACGCGTGAGGCGCTGCTGGAGCCGTCAGGTGAGGTCCGCGCTGGAAGGAACTGCCGTCGTGGTTCGTGATCGGCGAGCTCGACCGCAACATCCCGGCCTCGGTCCAGCGCTACATGGCCGATCGCGCCGGCGCGCGGCGGACGATCGAGCTCGCGGACGCCTCGCACGCGGTCGCCGTCTCACGCCCGCACAGCGTCACCGACCTGATCCTCGAAGCCGCGTCGGCACACGTCGCGGTCTGAGCCGAACGGAGATCCGAGAATGGCTGTCCCCACCCTCACCAAGCCGGTGCTCGAGCGCGCGGCACAGGCGTTCGCGAACGCCACCGCCAGCCCGCCGTTCCTGTACGAGCTGACGCCCGACCGAGGCACGCGCGGTGCTCGACGACGTGCAGTCGGCGCCGATCGAGAAGCTGCCGGTCGACGAGCATTGGATCACCGTGCCGGCACCGGGTCGGCGACGTGCGCGTGCGCATGCTCCGTCCGCCGGGCGCCACCGGGACGCTCCCCGTGATCCTCTACATGCACGGCGGCGGCTGGGTGCTCGGCAACGCCGGCACCCACGATCGGCTCGTCCGCGAGCTCGTCACCGGGACCGGTGCGGCGCTCGCGTTCGTCGAGTACGACCGTTCGCCGGAGGCGCGCTTCCCGGTCGCGATCGAGCAGGGCTACGCCGTCGCGCAGCACATCATGCGCGAGGGCGCGGCGCACGGGCTCGACCCTTCGCGCATGGCCGTCGCCGGCGACTCGGTCGGCGGCTGCATGACCGCCGCGCTGACGTTGATGGCGGAGGGGCGCGGCGACGTGCGCTTCGTGCACCAGTCGTTGTACTACCCCGTCACCGACGCGGCGATGGACACGGCTTCCTACGAGCAGTTCGCGGAGGGCTACTACCTCTCGGCGAAGGCGATGGCGTGGTTCTGGGACGCGTACGCGCCGGACGTCCGAGACGCGCCGCGATGCCTACGCGTCGCCGCTGCGGGCCTCCGACCAGCAGCTGGCCGGGCTTCCGCCGGCGCTCGTGATCGTCGACGAGTGCGACGTGCTGCGCGACGAGGGCGAGGCCTACGCGGCGCGTCTGCGCGCGAACGGGGTCGACGTGACCACCGTCCGCTACGACGGCGCGATCCACGACTTCATGATGCTCAACCCGCTCAGCGCGACGCGCGCGACGCGGGCGGCGATCGCCCAGGCCATCGCGGCGCTGCGCGAGGCACTGCGATGATCCGGCTCGCCATCGCGGCCTTCATCGTGGTCGCTGCCCTGCACAACGTCGCCGACGCTTCGGCTCGGACACCGCAACCGAAGCCGACGATCGTGCTCGTCCACGGTGCGTTCGCCGACGCCTCGGGCTTCGGTGCGGTCACCGATCGCCTGCAGGCGCGCGGCTACTCGGTGCTCGCCCCGGCCAACCCCCTGCGCGGCCTCGCGAGCGACGCCGCGTACATCGCGAGCGCGGTCGCGACGATCAAGGGACCGGTCGTGCTCGTCGGCCACTCCTACGGCGGCGCCGTGGTCACCCAGCCGGCGCTCGCGTTGCCGAACGTCAAGGCCCTGGTGTACGTCGACGCCGACGCGCTCGACGCGGGCGAGAGCGTGCTCGACATCGCCCAGCGCTTCCCCGGCAAGCTCGGCGGCGCGCTGGCGCCGCGGCCGATCGCCGGAGGCGTCGACCTCTACATCGATCCGGCGAGCTTTCACTCGGTGTTCGCCGCCGACGTCTCCGCGCGCCTGGCCGCGCGGATGCTCACGGCGCAGCGTCCCGTGACCCAGGCCGCCCTGGAGGAGAAGTCCGGCACGCCCACCTGGCGCTCGCGGCCGTCGTGGTTTCTGATCGGGACACAGGACCAGGCGATCCCGCTCGCGGCCCAGCGCTTCATGGCCAAGCGCGCCAAGGCCACCACGCTCGACGTCCGGGCCTCGCACGTGTCCTATCTCTCACACCCGGCCGAGGTCGCCGCGCTCATCCAGCGTGCGGCGCGAGCCCGATGAACGAGATCCATGTGATCGTCACGGGTCCTGAAGAGGCCTACGACAACGCAGCTGAGCTGTGGTGCGCGAACGAGCTGCTCGGTGTGACCGTTCTGCACACCGGGCGGCTGCACCTGCGCATCGACCCGCGCACCGACGGCGCGCCGTGGCTCGCGGACGTCGTCGGGCTGGCCCACGCACTGGCCGAAGCGCAGGAGCGGCTCGCCGCCTACTAGCGATGACCAACGCGCTCTTCAGCGCGGGGACGGGCCGCCGCTGTCGTTGCTGCACGGGTATCCGCAGACGCATCTGATGTGGCACGCCGTCGCTCCGGGCCTCGCGGAGCGGTTCAGCGTCGTCGCGGCCGACCTGCCCGGCTACGGCGACGCGTTCCGCCCGCCCGTGAGCAGCGGCGACGCCGTCCCAGGACTTCCTGGTCGAGGACGCGCCGCAGGTCGTCGGCGCCGACCTCGCCGCGTTCTTCGAATTCGACAAGGAGTCACCGTGAACACGTATGCCGACGCGGCCGCACCGCCTTGTGAGGTCTTTGCGCCCTGGGAGCAGGCGCAGCACGAAGCGTCGTACCTCGCGCTCGCGCCGCTGCCCTCGCCGTGGGAGCTGCGCACCAGGGGCTTCCTTGCGCCCGACCTCGCCCGGCAGGTGAGTGACTGGTTCACCGGGGAGGCGACCGCGCCCACCGCCGCCGTCCACGCGTCCTACCGCGCACTGGAGCACGAGACGGCGCGGCTGTGGCAGGTCATCCGCCGCGCGCTCGGCGTCCGCGTGCAATACACCCACGGCGCGGACGACCCCTATCCGACCGCCGCGGAGCTCTGCGCGGACCTGCGCCGGCACGGCACGATGAAGCTCAGGACGATCGCGTGCGACGCCCCACATCCGCTGCTCGGCGGCGAGCAGGGCGGGATCGTCGATCAGTTGCGGGTCGTCCATGACGCCTTCGGCCACGCGGCGCTCGGGCTCGGCTTCGATCTGCAGTCCGAGTACGCGACCTGGCTGCAGTGTCAGGCCCTGTTCTCGCCTGCCGCCCGCCCGGCGGCGTTCTGCGAGCTCGTCGGCGCGGTCACGGCCTATGTCACGACCGGCCAGAAGCCCGCGCTGCGTGCCGATCTGCCGCCGGACGACCTGTCTGGCGGAGCTTCAGTCGGTGTAGGCGAGCGCGGTCTCGAGTTCCCGCGCGAGCTGTCGCGATTGGTCGACCCTCACGCGCCAGCCGGGCGATGTTGAGCTCCTGCGGGGTGAGCTCGTCGACCGACTCGGGCGAGCGCACGCGCAACGTCTCGCCGGTCGCGGCCTCGAGGGCCTCGCGTTGCGGCGCGGGGAGCCGGCCGGCAACGTCCATCCGCGCGCTCTTGCCGATCCCGGCCGCAGCGATACCCGTGCGACTAGGTACCCGACTGGTGTGACTGGGGACTTGACGAGGGACCCTCCCTGACGAGGCTCGAGCGGCTGCGGAGGAGGCTCACTGGCATGAACCTCATGTCCATCTCCCCGCCGCTCATGTTGCTCGTCGCGCCCTGGCTGCTGCTGGCGCTCGCGCTGAGCGGCCCGTTCCTCGTGCTGCTCGTGGTGGCCATCGCCGCCGTCGCTGTCGGGGCCCTGATCGCCGGCGTGATCGCGCTGGCTGCCGCTCCGTTCGTGCTCTGGCGCCGACGCCGCTCAGCGGCGCAGGCGCCCGTCGCCATCGAGTTCAAGCGGGTGACCGCATGAGCGTCTCCGAGGCCGATGCCGGTTCCTTCGTGCGCTCGCGGCCACGGCTGCTGCGGATCGCCCGTCGCGTCCTTGTGAACTCGGCCGACGCCGACGACATCGTGCAGGACGTCTGGGTGCGCTGGCAGGAGACCGACCGCAGCGTGGTGCGCGATCCCGAAGCGTTCCTCACGACGACCGCGACACGGCTTGCGCTCAACCTCGGCCAGTCGGCCCGCGTTCGCCACGAGTCGTCCGTCGGGACCTGGACGGCCGAGGCCGCCGATCCTGCTGGTGACCTGGTGGGGGAGGTCGAGCGCGGCGAGGCCGTCGAGGAGGCGCTCGGGACGCTGCTCGCGTGTCTGTCCCCGACCGAGCGCGCCGTCTACATCCTGCGCGAGGCGTTCGAGTACCCGCACCGCCGGATCGCGCAACTGCTCCACCTCAGCGAGGCGAACGTTCGCCAGATCCTCGCCCGCTCCCGCCGGCGCCTCGCGCGTGAGGATCGGAGCGCGGTCGATCCCGGCGAGCATGCTCTCGTGAGCCGACTGTTCCTCGCCGCGGCGCGGACCGGGGCGATGGAGGAGCTTGAGGCGTTGCTCTCAGGAGAGCGCGCCGGCGAGCTCGCGGCGTGAGCTTGCGAACACCTTGTGCAGGTGATCTTCGGCAGTGCGCGGTCGCACTGACGCCGGCGACGTCGATGCGCTCCTGCGCCTCGGACCCGATTCCCTGCCAGCCGGCGAGGACGAGCGCGCCGTAGACCAGGCTTGCGTTCCCGGTGGCGGTCGTGATCGTCTCCGCCTCCTGAATCATCACCTCAACGACGTCGAACTGGCCGGCGAACGGGTGCACACCCGAGAGATAGACGAGGGCGACGCCGAGCATCGTCAGCGCGCCGGTCTCGCGCGCCAATCGCACCGCGCGGTTGGCGACCGCGTGGAACGCGTCGCCGTCCCAGAGCTCGAACACGTTCATCGATCCGATGACGGGGCCAGCAGCAGCCGGCGCATCGTCGCTTCGTGGTACGTCTGCCGGGCGAGCGCCGGATCGAGAGCCTCGAGTTCCCGGGCGGCGGCGAGCAGGAGCGGCGGTGCGTCGCGTCCGCGCCTGAGCGCGAACGCGATCTGGGCGGGCCGGCCGGGCGCGCTGGAGCGCGTCGAGCGGACCACTCTCCGCGGTCGCCAGCAGGTCGAGCGCGACCGCGGGTGCAGCCGACTCGAACATCGCCTGTGTCGCGGCCAGGGCACGTTGGCGCGGCGTACCGGATCGGGCGTGAGGAGCGTCGCCTTCTGCAAGAGCGCCGCTGCGGCGGCAGCAACTGCGCGTCGCGCCGCAGCAGCAGCATGACGTCACCGACGGGCTCCGCGGCCGCCAGTAGGAGCAGCCGCCGCGTGTCGTCCGGGAGCGGCGTGAGCCGGCGAGCGAACCCTTGTTCCATGCGGCTGGTGAGCGAGATCGCTCCAAGCAACCCGAACCCACCGGCGACGGACGCGGGCGTGACCCCGCGCGGCAGCTCGAGCAGCGCGAGTGGGCTGCCACCGGCCTCGGCGAGGCTACGTGTCCGGACGGGCTCGTCCAGCGAGAGCACCGCCAACCCGACCAGAAAGCGATCGGGCGGCGGGCCGCGCCGAAGGTCGGTCATCGGGGACGGGATGCAGGATCCCGCCCCCGCGACTTCGGGCTCAGCCGCCGTTGCCTCTTGGACCTATCGGAGCACCGCGAATCGATCGGGATCAGGTGTCGGCGAGCCGGCTAGGCCGCCGCGAGCTGGCGCGCGAGCCAGTCCTGGAAGTGCACCTCGCCGAGGATCGCGCCGTCGCCGGGCACGAGCGTGGTGTCGTCGACCGCGTAGTCGCCGAAGTAGAGCGCGCTCGGGTCGGTGACGACCGTGCGTGGATCGCTGCGGGCCGCGAGCGCCTGCCGGATCAGCTCGTCCATGCGGAACTGCTCCGGTCCGCCGACCTCGACGATCCCGTTCAGCGGCTCGCCGACCGCGGTCCGGGCGACGGCCTTGGCGACGTCCTCGGACGCGATCGGCTGGAAGAGCACCGGCGGCAGGCGCACGGTGTCACCGTCCGTCGCGAGCCCGGCGATGCTCTTGAGGAACTCGTAGAACTGCGTCGCGTGCACGATCGAGTACGGGATCGAGGAGCCGCGGATGATCGACTCCTGGACGCTCTTGGCCTTGAAGTAGCCCTTGTCGGCCATGCGGTCGGTACCGACCACCGAGAGCGCGACGTGATGCTTGACCCCGGCCGACGCCTCTGCCGAGAGCAGGTTGCCGGTGGAGCGCTCGAAGAACTCGAGCACCGCCTGATCCTCGAACGACGGCGAGTTGGAGACGTCGATGACCACGTCGGCGCCCTCGAGCACCTCCTTCAGTCCCTCGCCCGTGAGGGTGTTGACGCCGGTGTTCGGCGAGGCGGCGATCGCCTCATGCCCGTGCTCGCCGAGCTTGGCTACGACCTGCGAACCGACGAGCCCGCTGCCGCCGATGACCACGATCTTCATGGGTGCCTTTCTGTCGTGGCGACGCCGCGTGGCGCCGCATGTGTGTCACTCCGCTTGACCGGATGGCCCGCGCATCTGTGACACCGACGACGTGTCACGAACCGTGCTGCTGATCGGTCCTTGTGAGCGTGGCGGTTCTCAGCAGAAGTGAAGTCCCGCCGCTCGGGCGGACGTCGCCGATCCGGCACCTGCGCCCACGCGGCGGCGACGGGGCGGTGCAGCCGGTCACGACGGTCGAGCTCTTCTTCGACCTCGTCTACGTCTTCGCGGTCACGCAGCTGTCGCACTTGATCGTGGGCGACCTGTCGGTCAGCGGGCTGGCGACCGCCGGCTTCCTGCTGCTGGTCGTCTGGTGGGCATGGATCTACACGACGTGGATGGCCAACTGGTTCGATCCGGCGTCGGCCGAGGTCCGCGCGTCCTCACCGGCGTGATGCTCGCCAGCCTGCTCATGGCGGCGGCACTGCCGGAGGCGCTGGGCACGCATGGCCTGCTGTTCGCAGCGGCGTACGTGACGCTGCAGGTCGGGCGCAACGCGGCGGCGACATCGCTGCTCAAGCGCGAGCACGCGCTGCGCGACGTCTTCGAGCGGCTCGTCGCGTGGAGCGCGGCGTCGGGCGTGCTCTGGCTCGCCGGAGCGGCTGCTCGCCGCCGACCGAGCGGCTGCTGCTGTGGATTCCGGCGCTCGCCCTCGAACTCGCCGCGCCCGTCGCGGGCTACTGGCTGCCGAGCCGCGGCCGGGCGGCGACGACCGACTGGGACATCGACGGCGGCCACTTCGCCGAGCGCTGCCAGCTCTTCATCCTCATCGCGCTCGGCGAGTCGATCGTGGTGACAGGCGCGACCGCGTCGGCGGCGGGACTGTCGCCGACGGTTCTGCTCTGCCTCGTGGTCGCGTTCGTGGAGACCGCGGCGCTGTGGTGGGTGTACTTCGGGGAGACGGCCGAACACGCGCGGGTCGCGATGAGCACGTGCGACGATCCTGGTCGCATCGCGCGCGACGCCTACACCTACGGGCATCTGCCGATCGTCGCGGGGATCATCGCGACGGCGGTCGGCGTCGACCTGCTGATCGCCGAGCCGCGTCATGCGCTGCACGGGTCGGTCTCGCGATGGTGCTCGGTGGTCCGGCGCTCTACCTGATCGGCGAGAGCCTGTTCCGCCGGCGCGTGACCGGGACGCGCAGCGTGAGGGCCTGGTGATCGCGGGAGTGCTCGTGGCGCTGGCGCCGATCGGGACGCACATCAGTGCGCTCGCGCTCAGCTCGATCGTCGCGGGCCTCCTGCTCCTGCTGGCCGTCAACCGGCGGGCGAGCGCGGCCGTCCGTACGACCTGAGGCGTACACGCCGGTCGCGAAGCGCACTCTCGCGGGCCGATGGCGACCGGGCACGACCAGCCGCGTCCAGATCGTCGTCTTCGCGTACGACCTCGGTCTGGTCACGACCGGCAGCTGGAAAGCGGACCTGAACACAAGCTGAACAGGTGGCGTCAACCGGCCCGAATCACGGCTGATTCTCACGGGATGTCGCGACGGTGGTCCGGATGAAACGGTCATCCCCCGAGCGCCTTGAGCCGCTCGCCGCCAAGGTCCCGGAGATCACCCTGCTGTTCTGGGTGATCAAGGTGTTGACGACGGGCATGGGCGAGTCCATGTCGGACTTCCTCGGCCAGAAGAGCATCCCGATCGGCGGAGCGATCGGGGTGTTCGGCTTCGCCTACGCGATGCGCCTGCAGTTGCGCCAGCGTGAGTACCGCGCGCCGGTGTACTGGTCGGCGGTGGCGATGGTGGCGATCTTCGGGACGATGATCGCCGACGTGCTGAAGGACGGCACCGGCGTCTCGTATGCGGTGACGACGCCGATCTTCGCCGCCGCGACCGCGCTCGTGTTCTACCGCTGGCATCGCAGCGAGGGGACGCTCTCGATCCACAGCATCACCACCAGCAGGCGCGAGCGGTACTACTGGTGTGCGGTGCTGGCGACCTTCGCGCTCGGGACCGCCGCGGGCGACCTGACCGCGATCAGCCTCAACCTCGGCTTCTTCGCCTCGATCGTCCTCTTCGGCGCCGCGATGGCCGTCCCGGCACTGCTGTGGTGGCTCGGCAAGCTGAACCCGATCGTCGCGTTCTGGAGCGCGTACGTCCTCACGCGCCCGCTCGGCGCATCGATCGTCGACTGGCTCGGCAAGCCGCACCTCGCAGAGCGGCCTCGGCCTCGGGGACGGCGTCGTCAGCGCGCTCGCCCTGATCCTGTTCGTCGCGCTCGTCGCCTACGCGACGCTCACCAAGAGCGATGTCCAGGCGCCGCACGCGGCATCACGCTCACGGTCCAAAGCGCCTCGTGACCCAGCCGGCCGAGAGTTGACGGCGCTGAATCGAAGAGCGTGCGGCCCCACCAGTCCCCGGCGGTGCGGATGCCTGGTGGGATCGCGTAGAGCCTGCTGCGCGCGTCGTGCCTTCGAGCAGGTCGAAGCTCGCGAAGTGCAGACGATCCTGGACCGGCGGTGGCGATCCCCGCCTGGTGGCGGCCGTGGAACGGCACGAGCGTGATCTGCCGCCGCCGCCGGCTGCGGGTCCTCCTCGTCGTAGCCGATCGCCGCGGCGACGCCGGCACCGACTCCCAGCGCGGCGCCGCCGGCCGCCACCTGAAGCAGCCGGCGCCTGGATACACGGGTCACTTCAAGACGACCGCCGTCACGCGCGACAGCGGCTCCGCCACGGCGTCCACCCGTGCGGCGAGTGCGCGGATCTCGGCCTGGGTGAGCTCGGTGTAGAGCTTGAAGCCGTCCTTGGTGGCGTGCGTGGACAGCAGCGTCTGGAGCGTCGCGAAGCGCGTCGTCGAGCGTCGTCGCGAGCGCCGCGTCGCGGGCGGCGAGGATCGGGCGCAACTCGGCGTAGGCGGTCTTCGCGCCGTCGAGGTTGCCCTGGAAGTCGAACGAGGTCGGTGTGCGAGTAGCGCTCCTCCTCGCCGGTGACCTTGCCCTTGGCGACCTCGTCCATCAGCGAACGTGCGCCGTTGCCGAGCTCGTCGGGCGTGATCTTCACGGTGGCGATCGTCGACTCGAGCTCGCTTGACGTCGGCCACGAGCTGGTCGGCGAGCGGGCCGTCCTGGCTGATGTCGCCCTTCTTCCAGAGATCGCGCTCGAGCCGGTGGAACCCGGTCCACTTCTGCGCCCTTGGTCGACGCCGTCGGCGCGGATGTCGATCGCGGTGTCGAGCTCGGGGAAGCTCTCGGCGATCGGCTCGATGCGCTCGTAGTGCACGCGCGTCGGTCGCGTAGAGCTGCTTGGCCTTCGTCGATGTCGCCGGCCTTGATCGCCGCGGCGAACGGGATCGTCAGCTGCGACAGCGTCTTGGTCTCCGCCGTCACGAAGCGGCGGTAGCCGTCGACCGCGGCCTGCAGCTGCGCGTCGACCGGCTGCGGCGACGGCCTACCCGGTGACGGTCGAGCGGCTGGCGGATGCCCTTGCCGATCATCCCCGGCTTGCACGCGACCTCGTACTTGCCCGGGCGGCAGCTGGACGACGAGGTCGCGGCTGGTCGACGGGCCGATGTTCTCGACCTCGCCCATCACGCGGTCGCCCGAGCCGTAGACGTAGACCTCGGTGATCTGCGAGCCGCTGTTCTTGACCGAGAACGTGCGGTTGCCCGGCGCGGATCTCCGTGTGCGTGGTCTCGCAGCGTGCTGTCGCCGGCGGTGACGCCGATCGCGCCGCTCTTAGGCGCGGCCCGCTCGACGCGCCGCTCGGCCGCAGCCGGCGACGACCAGCACCAGCACGAGCAGGAGCGGCGACCAGGCTGCTCGTGCGCGCCGCGTTCGCCGGCGAGCCGCAGGCGGATGCGGTCGCCCCAGAGGAACAGGTACCATCACCGGCACGATGTAGAGCGTCCACACGACGGCCTGCAGCACCGTGGTCTGGGGCGAGAGGTTGATCGTGCCCTTGAGCAGCGTGCCGTACCAGCTGCTCGGCGGGACCTGCGCCGAGATGTCGAACGCGAGCGTGTTCGAGCCCGCCGAGCACGCCGCCCTCCTGGAGGTCGTGCACGCCGTAGGCGAGCACGCCCGCGGCGACGACGACGAGACCGGCGCCGGTCCAGGTGAAGAAGCGCGCGAGGTTCGAGCGAGACCGAGCGCCGGTACAGCAGCCAGGCGATCACGATCGACGTGAGCGAGCGCCGAGCACGAAGCCGAGGATCGGCGAGAGCGTCGAGCCGGCGGCCTGCACCGCGCTCCAGAAGAACAGCGCCGTCTCCAGCCCCTCGCGCGCGACCGCGATGAACGCCGTCGCGCGCGACGGCGACCACGCCGAGCTCGAGCGCGGCGCCCAGCGCGCCGGAGAGCTCCGAGCGCATGTGGCGCGCGGTGCGGCGCATCCAGAAGATCATCCAGGTGACGAAGCCGACCGAGATGATCGACAGCGTGCCGCCGAAGACCTCGCGCGACTGGCCCGTCTGCAGGATGCTGCTCGAGGTGTAGGTCAGCAGCGCGCCGAACGAGACGCTGATCGCGATCGCGCCGCGCCGACGCCGATGCCCACGGCGACGAGCCGGTCGCGCCGGCCGACCTTGACCAGGTACGCGATCAGGATGCTGACGACGAGCGAGGCCTCGAGGCCCTCGCGCAGCCCGATGAGATAGTTGCCAAACAACGGATTACCTCGTCGACCGGGCTATTAGGGGCACCTCATTTAGGGCACCCTACCTCTGGTCCGACGAGGAATCCGTCTGTCGTGATCGCCGTTCAGGTTGCGTTCAGGTTCGGCCGCTGAAACCGCGTTTCGCGGGGTCCGCCGGCACCGCGGCGGATTCCGCTTCTATCCCCTTACGGGCGGTCGTGGTCCTCGGTCGCCGTGACCTTGAAGCTCTTGTCGACCTTGACTTCGACCTCGGTGCCGTCGGCCTTGCGGATGTGGGCCTCGTAGACGCCGCCGTTGTCGGTCTCGACGCGCACGACCGTGCCGGGACCTTGGCCAGGGCCGCGGCCTTGACCTTGTCGGCCGTGTCGCCGGTCAGGGCCTTCTCGCCTGCGCCGCCCCGCCGTGGTGCCCGTCGCCGTCGTGCCCATGGTCCTCATGCGTCTCGGTCGCGGTGACCGAGAAGGACTTGTCGACCTTGACCTCGACCTCGGTGCCGTCGGCCTTGCGGATGTGGGCCTCGTAGACGCCGCCGTTGTCGGTCTCGACGCGCACGACGGTGCCGGGGACCTTGGCCAGGGCCGCGGCCTTGACCTTGTCGGCGGTGTCGCCGGTCAGCGCGGTCTCTCCAGCTCCGCGGCCGCCGGCCGGGCGAGAGTCCTTCGTGGTCGGAGTGGCGGTCGGCGTCGCCGACTGCGTCGCGGCATCGGCAAGTGCCGATCCGCCGAGGCCGAGCGCCGCGAGTGCGGCGACGGTCATGGCTGCCTTCTTGGGTTTGGACATGACGCGCAGCCTGCGGTCCGTGACTGAGAGAAGCACGGGAGTTTGCTGAGACCCGCTTTATTCAGTCCTTACATGGCAGCAGCACGGACAGCACGGGATGCGGGCCGGCGCGCGAGACCAGGAGCTGGCCGCCCTCGGCCTGGATCAGCGATCGCGCGAGCGCGAGGCCGATGCCGTGACCGTCGCCCACGGCGTCCGCCCCGCGGCGCGTGAAGGCGGTCTCCGGGATCGCCGGTGAATCCCTCCCCGGCGTCGGCGACGTCGACCGCGAGCAGCCCGCCGGCGTCGCGGATCGTGACCGTCACCGGCCCGGCGCCGTGCCGCAGCGCGTTGTCGAGGAGCACGTCCAGCGCTTCGCCGACGACGCGCTCGGAGGCGCGGGCGACGGGCGCTGCGGACCTGACGTGCACCTCGAGCGGGCGACCTTCGGCGGCCAGCGGGCCGCGCCAGCGACGCGGCGAGCTCGTCGGTCAAGCGCGCCAGGTCGGTCGTGACCTCGCGCCGCGGTGCGTCGCGGGCGACGGCGAGCAGCGTCTCCACGGTCTGCTGCAGGCGGCCGACCTGGTCGAGCGCGGCCGGGAGCTCCTCGCCGCGCAGCTCGAGGGCCTCGAGCTCGATGCGCATGGCGGCGAGGGGCGTCCGCAGCTGGTGCGAGGCGTCGGCGCTGAAGGCACGCTCGCGCGAGACGAGCTCGTCCAGGCGCGCGGCGGTGCGGTCGAGGGCGTCCGCGACGGCGTCGAGCTCGTGCATGCCGGAGCGCGGTGCCCGCGCGGCGAAGTCACCGTCGCCGAGCACGCCCGCGGCGGCGGCCAACCGATCGAGCGGAGCGACGAGGCGGCGCGCGAGGATCAGCGCCGCCAGCACGGCGAGCGCGACCAGCGTCGCTGCTCCGGCCGCGAGCAGCCACCAGGCGTGGCGGGTGCGGGCGGCCGCGGCGCTCTCGGCGCGTTCGCGCCCGCACGGCTCCCACGACGCGCTCGGACGCGACGAGCGGCACCGCGACGATCAGCTGCCCGCCGGCGGCGATGTCCGCTGGGCGCCCGTCGCGCAGCGTGGCCTGGACCACGGCGTCACCGGTTGCCGGTCCGCGGCCGTCGAGGCGCCGGCCGGAGCGGTCGTAGACCGCGAGCGCGTCGCGCGTCGGACGGCAGCTCGACCGGGTCCGAGCGGTCGCCGCCGAGGTCGATCGCGCGGGTCGCGACGATCGTGTCGCGCTGCAGGCGCAGCAGCGCCTCGTCGCGGTAGCTGCGGTCGAAGCACGGCGCCGAGCGGGAGCGGCGAAGCAGCACGACGGCGACGGCGGCGACGCCCGCGATCGCGGCCACGAGGCGGCGTCTCACGCTGCCTCGAAGCGGTAGCCGATCCCGCGCAGGGTCGTGATCGTGTCGGCCGTGCAGCTTGCCGCGGAGCGACAGGATGTGGGTGTCGAGCGTCTTGGTCGAGCCGAGCCACTCGGTGTTCCAGACCTCGCGCATGATCCGCTCGCGGGTGACGACGCGGCCGGCGTCGCCGACCAGCAGCGCCAGCAGGTCGAACTCCTTCGGTCGCAGGCCGAGTTCGCGTCTCGCCGCTCCACGCGCGCCGTGCGGCGACGTCGACGCGCACCGAGCCGGCGTGCAGCGGCTCGCTCGGGGGTCTCCGGGCGCGTGCTCGGCGACGCGCCGCAGATGGGCGCGGACGCGAGCCAGCAGCTCGGAGAGCCGGAACGGCTTGACCAGGTAGTCGTCGGCGCCGGCGTCGAGCCCGGCGACGATGTCGAGCTCCTGATCGCGGGCGGAGAGGATGAAGATCGCCAGCTCCGGGCGGGCACGGCGCAGGCGCCGGCAGACCTCGATGCCGTCGATGTCCGGCAGCCCGAGGTCGAGGATCACCAGTTCGATGCTCGCGTCCGCCGCCGCGTCTGCCCCGGCGCCGTGGGAAAGGCGCCGGACCGGCATGCCCTGGCTCTCGAGCACCCGCGCGAGGCCGGAGGCGATCGCGTCGTCGTCCTCCACGAGCAGGATCATCGCGGTCCACCGTATCCCCGTCGGCGAAGCCGCGCGGGAGCTTTGACCTGGCGTTGACCTGGCGCCGACGGCGCCGTGACCGGTCCGGCCTAGCGTCGCCGGCATGAAGCTTCACCTGCTCGCCCGTCGTGCCCGCCGCGGCCGCCCTCGCGCTCGCCGGCTGTGGCTCCTCGTCCTCGCCCTCGACCGCCGTCGACGCCGCCGGCGGCGACGGCCGCCGCGCCGAAGGCGACCGAGGTCAGTCCCGCCGGGGACATCCCCGACAACCAGGCCTTCGTCACCTTCCAGGCGCCCGGTGCGCCGTTCTCGGTGAAGGTGCCCGAGGGCTGGTCGCAGACCGAGCAGGGCGGCGTGGTCGACCTTCACCGACAAGCTGAACTCGATCGCGCTGGCCTGGGGCGCCGCGCCGAAGCGCGGCGCCCGCCGGGGCGAAGATCTCCACCGTCAAGCGCACGGCGGGCAGTGCCGAGCGCGCCACCTACGAGGAGCAGAGCCAGCCGGACCCCGTGACCGGCAAGTCGCGCACCAACGCCGTCGAGCGCTACGTCTTCAGCCACAGCGGCAAGCACGCCGATCCTCACGCTCAGTCCGGTCCCAAGGGCGCCGACAACGTCGACCCTGGAAGATCGTCACCGACTCGGTCGCGTGGACGCCATGATCCTCGAGGCCGAGCGGCTCTACCGCTTCTATCACGCCGGTGACGACGAGACGCTGGCCCTGCGCGGCGTCTCGCTCTGGCGTGTCGCGGCTGGCGAACTCGTCGCCGTCACCGGACCGTCCGGGTCGGGCAAGTCGACGTTGCTGAACTGCCTCGCGGGCCTCGACGAGCCCGACGGCGGCCAGGTGCGGATCGCCGGCGAGCGGCTCTCGCGCCGTCCGGAGGCCGAGCGCGCGCGCCTGCGCGCCGGCTCGATCGGCCTGCTCTACCAGCACGCCAACCTCGTCGGCCACCTCTCGGTCGCCGGCCAACGTCGCGCTCGCGCAGCAGCTCAACGGTGCACGCCGGACGCCGAGCGGCGCGACCGCGTCCTGGAGCGCTGCGCGATCGCCGGCCCGCGCGCACGGGCGCCCGGCGCAGCTCTCCGGCGGCGAGCTGGCCCGCGCCGGACTCGCCGTCGCACTGGCCAACGACCCGCCGCTGGTGCTGGCCGACGAGCCCACCGGTGAGCTCGACGAGGCCACGGCCGCCCGCATCCTCGCCCTGCTGCGTGAGCAGGCCGACGCCGGCGTCGGCCGTGCTCGTCATCACGCACTCGCCGGCGGTGGCGGCGCTGGCCGACCGCGAGCTGCAGCCTGCGCGACGGGGTGATCGCATGACCGTCCTCGCGCGCTGCGACGGTGCTCGCCCGGACCTTCGGCAGCGGCGCGACCGCGACGGTGGCGCTCCAGAGCACCGACTGCGAGGTGCGCAGCGGCGACCGGATCGCGCTCGTCGGCCCGTCCGGCTCGGGCAAGTCCACGCTCGTGCACCTGCTCGCCGGGCTCGACACGCCGACGCTCGGCACGGTCCACCGCGGACGCGTCGTCCGATCGGCATCGTCTTCCAAGGCCCGAGCCTGCTCGACCCGCTGACCGTCGTCGAGAACGTGGCGCTGCCATTGCTTGCTGGCCGACGAGCCCGAGAGCACGTCGCGCGCGCTCGCCGCGCTCGAGCGCCTCGGGTCTGCTCGACCTCGCCGACAAGCTGCCGGAGGAGATCTCCGGCGGTCAGTCCCAGCGCGTCGCGGTGGCACGGGCGCTCGTCCGCGAGCCGCAGCTGATCCTGGCCGACGAGCCGACCGGCCAGCTCGACCACGCCAACGCCGAGCTGGTCGATCGACGTGCTGCTCGCAGCCGCCGATCACGCCGACGCGGCGCTCGTCGTCTGCACCCACGACCCGGTCGTCGCCGCCCGCTTCACCACGCGCTGGACGATGGCCAGCGGACGACTGACGACGGAGGTTCCGGCATGTTCGTCCTGACCTGGCTGCGCGGGTTGTTCGCGCACCGCCGCGGACGGCTCGCCGCGACCGCCGTCGGGGTCGCCGTCTGCGTCGCGCTGCTGGCCTCGATCGGCGCCTTCCTGTCCTCGACCACCGCGAAGATGACCACGCGGGCCGCGGCGCGCGTGCCCGTCGACTGGCAGGTCGAGCTGCAACCTGGCGGCTCGCTGGGCGCGGTCGACGCGGCCGTGCGCCGCTCACCGGGCGTCCGGCAGACGCTCCCGGTCGGCTACGGCGCGACCACCGGGCTGAGTGCGACGACCGGCGGCTCCACCCAGCGGACCGGTCCCGGGAAGGTCCTCGGACTGCCCGACGGCTACGGCGCGACGTTCCCCGGGACCCTGCGCACGCTCGCCGGCAGCGGCTCCGGTGTCCTGCTGGCCCAGCAGACCGCGGCGAACCTCCATGCCGCGCCCGGCGACACGATCGAGATCGGCCGTGCGGGCGCGCCGCCGGCCCGCGTGCGCGTGGACGGCGTGGTCGACCTACCGGCCGCCGACTCGCTCTTTCAGGCCGTCGGCGCGCCTCCCGGTGCTCAGGCGTCCGCGCCTCCGGACAACGTCGTGCTGCTGCCGCGTGCGAGCTTCGACGCGCTGAAGCTGCGCGGCGCCACCACCCAGCTCCATGCCGGCATCGATCACGCCGCGCTGCCGGGCAGTCCGAACGCCGCGTACGCGGCCGTGCACGGCCGCATGCTCAACCTCGAGACCCGCGTCGCCGGCGGCGCGCGTGTCGGTGACAACCTCGGCACCGCGCTCGACCAGGCACGCAAGGACGCGCTCTACGCGCAACTGCTGTTCCTCTTTCTCGGCCTACCCGGCGCGATCCTCGCCGGCCTCGTGACCGCGACGATCGCGTCGGCTGGAGCGGCGCGGCGACGGCGCGACAGCGCGCTCCTGCGAGCCCGCGGCGCCACCGCGCGCCGGCTGGTCGGGCTCGCGCTCGCCGAAGCGGCGGTCGCCGGCGTCGCGGGTCGTGGCGCTCGGCCTCGCGGGCGCGCTGGCGATCGGGGCGCTGGTCTTCGGCGGGGCGAGCTTCGGCGCGAGCACGCTCGCCGCCGTCCTCTGGGCCTCAGGCGCGGCGCTGGCCGGGCTGATCGTCGCCGCCGGCGCGATCGCCGTGCCGGCGTGGCGTGACGCCCGCAGTCTCACCGTCGCCGGCCAGCGCCGGGCCGTCGGCCGGGTCGTGCGCGCGCCGTGGTGGCAGCGCTACGGGCTGGACTTCATCGCGCTCGTGCTCGGCGGCCTCGTCTTCTGGCAGGCCTCCAAGGGCGGATACACGCTCGTGCTCGCCCCGGAGGGCGTCGCCCAGGTGTCGGTCAACTGGTACGCGCTGCTCGCGCCCGTGCTGATCTGGCTCGGCGCGCGGGCTGCTCGCCTTCCGGCTCTCGGACGTGCTGCTGCGGCGCGGACGGCGCGTGGCTGGCACGCGCGTTGCGCCCGCTCGCGGCGGGGCTCGCACCGACCGTCGCGGCGACCATGGGCCGTCAGAGCCGGCTGCTCTCGCGCGCGGTCACGCTCGCCGCGCTCACCGTCGGCCTTCGCCGGCTCCACCGCGGTCTTCAACGCCACGTACCAGCAGCAGGCCGAAGTCGACGCGCGCCTCACCAATGGTGCCGACGTCACCATCGCCGAGTCTCCGGGCGCGGTCGTCGGGCCCGCGTATGCCGACCGACTCGCCAAGGTCAAGGGCGTCGGCAGCGTCGAGCCGCTGCAGCATCGCTTCGCGTACGTCGGCTCCGACCTGCAGGACCTCTACGGCGTGCGGCCGAGCACGATCGGCGCGGCCGGTGAGCTGCAGAACGCGTGGTTCGACGGAGGCACCGCGGCAGGCCTGATGCACGAGCTCGCCCGGCGCCCCGACGGTGTCCTCGTCGCCGCCGAGACCGTGAAGGACTTCCAGCTCCAACCGGGCGATCGGCTGCGGCTGCGGCTGCAGGACGGGCGCACGAAGGCGTTGAAGACCGTGGACTTCCACTACGTCGGCGTGGCCAAGGAATTCCCGACCGCCCCGACCGACTCGTTCCTGGTCGCCAACGCCGACTACGTCGCCAAGGCCACCGGCAGCGACGCCGTCGGCTCGTTCCTGGTCCAGACCGACGGCACCAGCCCGCGCACGGTCGCGCAGCGCGTGCGTGGGCTCGACCGGACCGACCGCGCAGGTCACCGACATCACCGACTCGCGCCGGGTGGTCGGATCGAACCTGACCGCCGTGGAGCTTTCCGGACTCACGCGCGTCGAGCTCGGCTTCGCGCTCCTGCTGGCCATCGCCGCGACCGGGCTGGCGCTCGGCCTCGGGCTTTCAGGAACGCCGGAGGATGTTCGCCATCGCGTCGGCACTCGGGGCGCGCCGCCGGCACCTCGGCGCGTTCGTCTGGAGCGAGTCCGCGTTCGTCACCGGTGGCGGCCTCGTGCTCGGTGGCGTGATCGCCGCCGGGCTGAGCGTGCTGCTGGTGAAGGTCCTGACCGGTGTCTTCGATCCGCCGCCGGACGTCCTCGCCGTGCCCTGGGGCTATCTCGCCGCGGCGGCCGGCATCGCCCTCGCGGCCACCGCGGCCGCGGCCCTCGTCACGTTGCGTGCGCTGCGCAACCCGCCGATCGACGTCCTCCGCGACCTCTGAGAGGCCGACGAGGCGTCCCGTGCGTTCGTGGTGCTGGTAGCCGGCCGCGCGCAGCCGATCGATGACATGTGAGCCGACGGTCACCGGCCCGGCCGGTGACGATCACGGTCTCAGCTTGTGGCTGGGTTCCTCACCTCGGTTGCGTCGCGACGCGTGATCGACAGGAAGACGACGAGCGCCAGGATGCAGCCGAGGAAGATGTAGCTCGTGCCCGTGGTGCCCAAGCCGAGGCCGCCGTACTTCTTGCTGTGCTGGGACATGAAGTCGCCGATCGAGGCGCCCAGTGGCCGGGTCATGATGTAGGCCAGCCAGAAGGCCAGCACGGCGTTGAGCTTGAACGCGTAGTAGGCGAGAGTGATGAGGGCGATGACGGCTCCGAAGATCGCGATCGAGACGCCGTAGCCGATGCTGAACTGCTCGGCCACGAGATCGCCGGCCGCGGTTCCGAGCGCGAACGTGAACAGGATCGCCAGCCAATAGAACCCTTCGCGCCGGGTGGTGAAGATCGTGTGGATCGAGAGCGTGCGCTCGAAGCCCCACCAGACCGCGAAGACGATGGCCAAGATGACCGCGAAGATCGGTGTGCTGGTCGTCAGTGGGACGTTGTAGCGGTCGGTCATGTTGTCGGTGATCAGCGTGCCGAACACGGAGATCACGACCACCGCGGACCAGTACACCCCGGGCACGTACTTGGGCAGTCGGAACTGGCCCGCGAGGACGGCCACGAGCAGCACACCCGTCGCGACCGTCGTCCACGTCAGACCGAAGCCGAGGTTGTCGTTCAGGTAGTCGGCCGCGGTCTCGCCGACCGTCGTGCACATGATCTTGATGACCCAGAAGAACAGCGTGATCTCGGGGACCTTGTTCAGCATTCGACGGCCAAGGCCGGGGCCGAGGCGGGGGTGCGTGGGCGAGCCGCCCAGGTCGAGCAACTGGGTTCCGGTGACGGTCGTGACGGGCAGGCCCAGGTGGCGCACTCGATGAGGCAGGTCGGCGTGGAGCCAGCCCTCGAGATGCCGCGCCGGCATGGCCAGGACCAGGGCGTCGACGGGCTGTTCGTGCAGTTGCTCCTCGATCGCGTCCATGGGGTCGTGACGCGTGGAGACGAACCCGTCCACGTCGGTTCCGGCGGCCTCGCGCAGCGCGGGCAGCATCTCGCGCAGGACCTGCTCGGCGGCGTCCGCCTTGGCCCGGCGCTCCGGATGCGTGGGGTGCCATTCGGCCGGCGCTGGGTTGGGGACGAGCAGGCGGACGTCAAGCGGCCCGTTGGCGGCGTGATCGCGGATTTCCTTGATCAGGTCCGGGGCGGCGGCGATCCGGTCGGTGACGATCAGGACGCGAGTTGGTGCGGGCGACATGACGTCAGAGTGGCCGTCCGTGCCTGACGGGTTCCTGAACAGGCGATCGAAGTCGGCGTCCTGCAGAAATCCGGGCGCGCGATGGCCTGCACGAACGACCGGTTCACCGCGTGTTCACAACCCGCGAGCAGCCTTGGGTGCATGTCGCCTGACGTCCAGCTCGCCGAGCGTGCCAACGCGTTCGCTCAACACCATGACGGTTGGGAAGACGTGGCGCGCGCCTACGCACAGCTCTCCGAGCCGCTCTTCATCGCCGGGCTGGTGCTGCTGGCCGTGGCCGGTGTCCTGCTGCGTCGCCGGGGGCTGATCACGGCGAGCGCCCTCGCCCTAGCCGCATCGGGCCTCGCGGTCGCGGCCGCGGCGCTGATCTCGGCCATCGTTGCGCGGCCACGGCCGTTCGTAGCCGATCCGCACGTCCGATCGTTCCTCGCACACGCCCCGGATCCGGGTTTTCCCAGTGACCACGCGACGGCGGCGTTCGCGATCGCGGTCGTGCTCATCGCGCGTCTTGGACCGCGCGCGGTACCGGTGCTGGTGGCGGCCGCTGTGTTGGCGATGGCTCGCGTACTCGTCGGCGTGCACTACCCATCCGACGTTCTGGCCGGAGCGCTGCTCGGTTCCGCGGTGGCGGCGCTGTTCTGCCTGATCGCCGCCAAGGCCGCCCATTGGCCGCGCCGGACGACACCAGCGTTGTGATCGCTCGCACGGCGGCGCGATCGCTACGCGTCGCGCCGGCTTAGGCCCACTGCGGCGGCCGCGACGACAAGTGCCGCGTAGCCACAGAACACGGCGAACCCAGTCCAGGTTCCGAGATGATGGGCGTCCTCGAAGGTGCTGGTCGCAACGGTGAAGCCCGCGCTGAGGGGCATGTAGGGCGCGATCGCGTCGCCGATCGAGGCGGGCAACAGGGCAACGACTCCGGGTAGGACGAACATGAGCGCGACGAAGCTGGCGATCCCGCCCGCGGTGTTGCGCACCAGCGCCCCGAGCCCGACCGCGAGGATGCCCAGGACCGTCAGGAACAGGGCGGTCCCGATCACCGCCCGGAGCGCGTGTGGGGCGGCCAGCGTCACCTGCTGATGCTGCTGCGTGACGATCGCCTGAACGGCATAGAACGAGACCAGCGACGCCACGACCATCAGCCCGAAGGTCACGGCTGCAAACACGATGATCTTCGCCCACAGCACCGGGAGCCGGTGCGGGACCGCCATCAAGCTCGAGCGGATCATGCCGGTCGAGTACTCGCCGCTGATCACGAGTACGCCGAGCACGCCGATCGCGAGCTGCGCCAGGTGATAGCCGCCGACGCCCACATCGATCGCGTCATAGCGCGAGCGTTCCTGCGGCTCGAGCTGCGACCAGCGCGACATCTGAACCGCCGCGACGGCGCTCCCGACCCCGACCATGGCGACGACGGCCGCGATCAGCGACCAGAGCGTCGACCGCAGGGTGCGCAGCTTCGTCCACTCGGAGACGATGACCGTGGCGAGCGTGACACGGCCGAGGCTCGACCGCGGCGCTCACGCCACCGCCTCCGCCACGGGCGAGGCGTGGAAGTCGACGGAATCGCCGGTCAGGGCCATGAACGCATCCTCCAGAGTCGCTTGGCGTGGCGTGAGCTCGTCGAGTGCGACGCCCTCGCGCAACGCGACCTCGCCGATCTGGCGCCCATTCAGTCCGTGGACCTCGAGCCGCTCCGAGTCAAGCCGCTCGATCACGACGCCCGGACGCGCCAGCCCCCGTTGGAGCACCTCGCTGCGCGCGCTGCGCACCAGCACCGCCGCGTTCTCAGAGGCCTGCTGAACGATCTCGCTCACGGAAGCGTTCGCGATCAGCCGGCCGCGTCCGACGACGATCAGGTGATCGGCGGTCAGCGCCATCTCACTCATCAGGTGCGAGGACAGGAACACTGTGCGGCCCTCGCGAGCGAAGGCCTTGAGCAGATTGCGTATCCACAGGATCCCGTCCGGGTCCAGGCCGTTTGCCGGCTCGTCGAGGATCAGGACCGGCGGATCGCCGAGCAGCGCGGCGGCGATCCCCAGCCGCTGTCCCATGCCCAGCGAGAAGGTGCCGACGCGCTTGCGTGCCACGCGCTCGAGTCCCACGAGTTCGATCACCTCGTCGACACGGGTCTTCGCGATGCGGTTGGTCTGCGCCATCGCGAGCAAGTGGTGATACGCCGATCGGCCCGTGTGAATGGCTCGTGCTTCGAGCATCGCGCCCACTTCGCGCAGCGGCGCGGGGAGATCGCGGTAGCGTCGCCCATCGACAGTCACCGAACCCGCCGAGGGTTTGTCGAGGCCGACGATCAGACGCATGGTCGTGGACTTGCCTGCACCGTTGGGACCGAGAAAGCCGGTGACCATTCCCGGTCGGATCTCGAAGCTGAGATCGTCGACGGCGAGCGTTTCGCCGTAGCGCTTGCTGAGTTGAGCGACGTCGATCATGGATGCTCACAGCATCGACAAATCACGTGAACAGTTCCTGACTGCTCGGTCGAGGATCGAGGGCGAGGGAGCTATGCTCCTAGGGGCCGACCAGCGCGGCGATGCACGCGCCGGCGGTGATCGCGGCGACCCGTTGGCGCGTGGTCGGGATGACGACCGTGAGCGCGATGGCGAGCGCGAGCCAGCCGACGGAGTTGGCGGCGTGTGCGGAGGGGGCGACCCGGCGAGCAGCCATCGAACGGCTCGGCGCGACATGAGAAATAGCTTGGCGGAGTCAGCGCGGCGAGGACGGTTTGACAGCTGCCGCCGTGATACCTAGTCTCTCTAGGTATGAAGGTGGATCAGACCGGCGGCCAGCTCGACGCGCTCATCCTGGCCGCGCTCAGCCACGGCCCGGCCCACGGCTATGCCGTGATCACGCGCCTGCGCGAACGCAGCGAGGGCGCGTTCGATCTCCCCGAAGGCACCATCTATCCGGCGCTTCACCGGCTGGAGAAGACCGGCAGCATCGCCTCCGCGGAGGTGCAGGTGCAGGGGCGCAGGCGGCGTGTCTACTCGCTCACACCGCTCGGCGAGACCACGCTCACCGAGCGGCGCGTCGAATGGCGCCGGTTCAGTCTGTTGGTCACGCAGATGATCGGAGCGCCGACGTGAGCGTCGAAGACCCCATCGAGGCGCACCTCGACCAGTTGTTGGTCGCCCACAACGGCACCCCGCGTGAGATCCGCCGCACGCTGGCCGAGGTCGAAGCCCATCTGCTCGACGCTACCGCCGACGCGGAGGCGCGCGGCCTGAGCCCGGCCGACGCGCGCGCTGAGGCCGTTCGCCGAATGGGACCGCCCGCTGCCGCCATCGGGCGTCCGTCGGTAACCCTGCGGCTGACCGGAGCGCTGCGGCGCCGACTCGTGCTCTCAGTGCTGCTGATCGGCGGGATCGCCGGCATCGCCGTCGGCGCCGCCGGGGCCTTCGCTGTCGCGATCAAAGGGCTGTGGGGCGCGGATGCGATCGCGACGGCGTTTCCCACCGGCTCCTATACCGCCGCCGACTGTGACCGCTGGCGGGCCGGGTACCCGTCGGCGCGTGACTGCCTGACCGCGATGACGGCCGACCACGCCGATGACTTTCTCCGCAACACGGTCCTCGCCGCCGTCCTGGGGGTCGGCGCGCTGCTTGTCTACGCGTGGCTGCGCCGCCGGTGGTCCGAGCGGGAGCTCGGCGCCGCCCTGCCGGCGGGCGTCGAATGGCTCGCGGGCGCCGCTCTCGCGTCGGTCGCCGCTGCGGGGCTCCTCCTCGTCGCCGTCGACGCCGTGCTGACCACACGAGCCAACGGGGCAGGTCAGCCGCTGAGTCTCGCGCTCGCTGCACTTCTTGCCGCAGCGTTCTTCGTTGCGCGGGCCCGTCAGCGAGGGTGGACCGCCAGCCTGCGCTGACAGAGTCCTTATCGGCGTGCGCGATCCTTTCGGTATGCGTCTGGCGCGCTGGATCGGGATCGGCGGGGCGATCGGGTATCTCGGCCTCGTGGCTGCGTTTGAGGCGCAGCGCAGTGTGGGCCGTGGTCCGGAAGTGCGCGACGTGGCCTCGAGCCCGTCGGGTGTGGTCTCCGGCCACGTGTGGCGGCTGTTGAGCAGCGGCTTCATCGTCGCCGGGGAACCGGTCGCCCAACTCGCGCTGACGGCGGCCGCCGTGATCGCGGTGCTCGTGCTGTTCGGGCCCGGGTTGTTCTGGCGCGCGGCGTTCGCCGGCCACGTCGTGGCGACGCTCATCGCCTACCTGGGCGTCGCCGTGCTCTGGCTCGTCGCACGCGGCGACGTCGACCATATCGTCGACGAGCCTGACTACGGGATCTCCTGCGTACTGGCGGGGACGCTCGGCGCGCTCACCGGGGCCGGCCTGCGCTCCTGCAGTGAGCCCCGGGCCGTGGTGGCCGCCGCCGGGGCCACGATCCTGATCCTCGCGGCCGTCACACCCGTGAGCTACGACCTAGCCGGGGCGGAGCACGTGCTGGCCTTCGTGCTCGGCGGGATCGTCGGCCTGCGGACCTCGGGCTCGCCGTCGGCCGCGCCGAGCCGTGCCTGAGTGAAGGACAGTCGCCACGCCGCGGCGCCGACCAGGAGCAGCGCGAACGCGTGCAGCGCACCGGTGGACGCGCTGGCCCCCAGCGGCTCGCTGAAGACCAGCAGGCCGCCGAGGATCGCCAGAACGTTCGTGACGGCCGTCATCAACGCGATGACCGCCAGCACCGACCCGAGCTGCAGTCCCCGCTGCAGGCAGAAGAATCCGCCGGCACTGGCGAGTGCGATCGCCAGGATCCAGGGCGAGAGCACGCCGTGCGCCAGCCCGCCGGCATGGGCGGCGGTCGTGGCGGCCTTGGTGGCGACGTCGGCGCTGCCGTAGAGGATCCCGGCCGCGACGCCGAGGAGGTGCGGGCGCCTCGGCCCGGCCGGCAGCGCGGACAGGCCGGCCGACGCGACGAGGCAGACGACGAGGAAGACGACCAGCGCCACCGCCGGGACGGTGGTCAGGCCGGCGCCGCCCGCACCGATCCCGAGCAGCGCCAACGCGCCGCCCATGACGATGATCGCGATGCGTTCGCGACGGTCCAGGCGGGTGTGCGTGACCCAGGCTCCAAGCGGAACGGCCAGCGCCAGGCCACCCGCGGAGAACGCCTGCACGAGTGAGAGCGGGGCCTGTGACAGCGCACCGACGTGCAGCCCCCACCCCGCCAGCCCCGCGACGCTGCCGAGCAGCCATAGCCGCGAGGCCAGCAGGCCACGCAGCGTGGCGATCGGCCGGGCGATACTGATGTCCGGGGTGCGCTGTGAGCCCAGGTGCTGGACCAGATAGCCCGTATTGAGGGCGACCGAGGCGAGCAGCGCCAGGGCGATTCCGACCAGCAGCGGCGTCGTCATGCGGCCATCGCGCCCGAGGCCCAGCGGAGCATCGCGGGGGTCTGGGCGCGCCACAGCCGCCAGTCGTGGCGGCCCTTGAGCACGCGCGTGAAGACCTGCGCGCCGGCCGCGCGCAGGTCGGCGGCGAACGGTGCAAGCTGGCCGACGTCCGGGTCCTGCGCGCCCGCGTAGAGGTACGCCTGCACGGGCAGTCGCGCGATCTGTGCGCGCAGGCCGCGGACGTTGACAGCCGGGCTGTAGCGGCGCAGGGTGGCCGCGGGCGCGTGCTTGAAGACACCGGTGCGCGTTTGGCGGTAATAGCCCGACCACGCCTCAAGCGCCCCGAAGGTGCGCAGGTGCCGCAGGCCGAGGTCGGCGGCCGCGTAGGCACCTTCGGAGTTGCCGGCGATCACCCGGTGGCGGCGGTCGGCCGCGGTTGGGAAGCGCCGGTCGACATCGCGGACGACGTCGAGCACGAAGCTCTCGTAGCGTCCGTGGGCGGTGTCGGCCCATTCGGTGTCGCTGGCGAAGCTGCCGTCACGGCCGTCGGGCATCACGATCAGAAACGGCGAGATCGCGTGCCGGGCCACGAGCGTGTCCATCGCCACGCCGGCGGCGCCCACGTCGATGAACGTCCGGGGCGCCCCGGGGGCGCCGTGGAGCAGGTACATGACGCCGTAGCGCGGGCTGCCGGCGGCGCCGTAGCCGGGTGGGAGATAGACGTCGTAGCGTCGGGTCTGGCCGAGCGCCGCCGAGTGAAACGTGAGGGTCTTCAGGGTGCCTTCGCGGACTCCCGGCGGATCGTGCGGAGGCGGGAAGCCGCGGTACTGGTAGTAGTTGGCGCCATAGCCGTAGACCCCGAAGCCGCCGACCAGGAGCCACAGCAGCGCGAGCGCGGCGGCGATCCCCGTTCGGGTCATCGCGCACACCCGGTCGTGGCGTGGCTGCTCGTGGTGGTCCTGATCCTCGCGGGCGTCGGATGGCTGGACTTGTTGCGGCGCGCCGGCGTGGCCGGCTTCGGGCCGCGTGTGCCCGAGGCCCTCCCGCTGGAGCAACTGGCCGGTGAGGACCGACAGCCGCTGTTGCGCCTCATGTTGGCGTGGCTCCCGGTCGGGGCGTTGGCGGCCTTGGTGCTCGGCGCGGGCGGGCGCGCCCAGGCGACGACCCTGGCGCTGTTGGCCTTCGCGCTGCTTGGCGCGATCGGCGCCGCGTCCGACGCCGCCTCGATCTCGGGGCCGCTCTCCGAGCATCTGCTGCCGCAACTCTGGCGTTCGGGCACCCTCGTCGCCGTCGCGCTCATCATGCTTGGAGCACAGTTGGTGTGGTGGCGAACACGGGCAGCGACGCGGGCTCCCAGCGCGCGCTGAGTCGTGGGCTGTGGGGCGCGCGGATGTACGCCTCGGCCTGCAGCACCCGAAGGCCGGCGACGGGGAGGTCGAGCGAGCCCTGGTGCACGAGGTAGCGCGGCTGCCAGGTCGGCAGGAACTTCTTGTTGAACATGACGAGCCGCTCGAGCTGGAAGCGATCATGGGAGCGCACCAGCACCCAGCGCAATATCCGCTGCGAACGGGTGAGCGGTCGATCCGGACCCATCAGGTGCGCGAACCCGGCGAAGTTGAGGCTCACCGCGCGCAGGCCTTCGGCCCGCGCATGGTCGATGACGGCCACCACGAGGGTTTCGGTCAGTCCGTTCGGGGATTCCCCGACGCGTCGCATCGCGTCCAGCGACAGCCCGCCGCGGTAGACGCCGAAGCGCACGAACGCGCGGATCACACCCTCCGGATCACGCCCGGTCGCGTACAGGCTGCGCGCGTCCTCCTCCGCGCCCCACAGCCGGCCGAGGGTCATCGCGAAGCCGGTCAGCCGGGGCTGCTGCGCGCGCCACTCGCGGTCGACGGCGTCCAACTGCTCGACGGTCGTCTCGTCGAGCTCACGGCCGCCGATCACATCGATGGTCCAGCCGCGGCGCCGCTGGCGTCCGACGGCTTTGCGCACGGACTTCATCCGGGCACCGTCGAGCGAGAACCCGGAGGGATCGACAACGGCCTCCTCACCAATGCACAGCGTCTGGAAGCCCAGGTCGCGGTAACCCTCCAGGTGACGGTTGCTGGCGGCAGTCATCGCGACGGACCACCCGCGACGGTTGGCTACCGACAAGAAGCTCGCGAGGATCGCCGGTGCGGCGCCCTCCGGGCCGATCGGATCGCCGGAGATGACCGCCGTGCCGCGCACGGTGCGGTAGGCCAAAAAGCCGCCGGCGCCGAAGTGAAACGACTTGTCGGGGCGGAGCGTGAATGGGTCCAGGGAATCGATGCCATGCGCGACGACGAGGGCGGCAGCGCGAGCGTGTTCGTGCTCGGAGTGCCCTTCTTCGCGGATGTGCGGGCGCAGCAGCCGAGCGATCAGCAGCCCTACGGCGGCGAGCGTGGCGAGGACCAGCAGGTCGAGCACGAGGGCCGGGGCGGCCTTCGAGCTCAGCCACCACGTCCCCTCGAGCAGCCAGTTGGTGGCGGCGCCGAGTCCGGCCGCCTGGCCTGCGAGCAGGAGCATCACCGTGGCCGTCGCCCACGCCGCGGCCGCGACCAGTGCGGTGTAGACGGCGGGCCGTGTGAGGCCGGCCCGGGAGGCTCCGCGCGGGAACAGCGGACGCGCGCTCAGGAGTCCGGCGATCAGCAGCTCGATCGATGGCCCGACGACCTCGCCGTTGTCGAGCCCCGCGGCCGCGAGCGTACCGAGCGAGAGGGCAGCGACGAGCGCGGCGCGACGGGTCCCGTGCCACAGGCCGCGCGCTACCAGCAGCAGGGCCAGGCCGGTACCGATCGCCAGCACATGCTCCAGCGCGGTTACCGGTCCGGCGTCGAGGCCGAGCGGTCCACCTCCGTCCCAACCTGGTGCGGCGGCCGAGAGGATGATCCGCACCGCGACGACGACCGCCGCGATGGCGGCTAGCGCGTTGATGGTCCTGCGGGACTTGGCTCGCTGACGGATGGTCATGACCGAGCCCAGTGGCGCGGCAACTGGGGCCGTGGCAGTTGGCCTTCTACCCAGAGCGCGGCCAGTGCCGTGCGCGGCAGCGCGATGACCCCATTGTGGAGCAGATATCGCGGCTCCCAGCGCGGGAAGAACTTCGCGTTGAAGCTGAAGAGGCTCTCGATCTGGAAGTACGGGTTGCCCCACCGGACCACGCGCGCGAGGACACGCTCGACGCGCCCCTGCGGGCTGTGCAGCCAGCGCGCGAAGGCGGCGAAGTTCAGCGAGAGCTCCTCGATCCCGGTCTCGCCCAGTGCTTGGATTGCCCGTACGACGAGGAAGTCGGTCAGGCCGTTGGGCGTGTCACGGTCGCGGCGCATGGCGCTGAGCGACATCGCCGGGCGTCCGTACGCAGGGACGAAGTGCAGGAAACCGCGCGCTCGGCCTTCGTCGTCGCGCGCGACGACGACGATCGAATCGTCGAGATGGGACCCGCGCAAGCCCTCCATCGCCATTGAGAACCCGCGTTCCGGGGCGCCGTCGCGCCAGCGGGCGCTGACGGCCTCGAGCTCGGCCAGTTCGCCGGCGACCAGGTCTCCGAGCACGCGTACCTCGGACGTGTATCCCTCGCGCACCAGCCGGTTGACCGCCTGGCGGACCTTCTTGATCGGCTTGCCCTCGAGCGTGAAGCTCGATGTCGCGACGATCGCCTCGTCGCCGAGGTACAGCGCGCGCAGTCCGGCGTCTGCGGCCAGCGCCGCGAAGCCGGTGCTGGCACCGATCGCCCCGATGCGCAGGCCGCGCTCGGCGGCGAAGGTCGAGAGCTCCCGCACAAGCGCGGGCAGGGCGTCGTCGGGACCGATCGGATCGCCGGACAGCATCAACACGCCGCTCTGCACTCGGTAGGACGCGAATGCGCGGCCGTCTCGGGCGACGAGCGTGGATAGATCGCTGCGCAACTTGAACGCGCTCAGTGTGTCGTGCCCGTGCTCCCGCACCAGCCGGCGGGCCACGTCACTCGGCGGCGCGTGACGGTCGCGCAGCGGGCGGAACAGCTCGCATGCGGCGACACACAGGGCGGCACCCATCGTCAGCGCGACGCCGAGCGGCAACCATGCGAACGCGTCGCCGAAGTGCAGCGGTCCCGCGCTGAGGGTGAGGAGCGCGCCGAGCTCCCGCGCGATCGCAGCGATCGTCGGCGTGGGCAAGATCCACAGCGCGCCGGAGGCCACGGCCACACCACAGGCCAACATCGCCAGCGCAAGGATGCCCGACGCTCTCTGCACGGACGCGCCGAGCGTCCCGGCAGCGTGACGGACGGTGAACGCGCCGCGCTCCCGAACGAGCACGACCGCGAGGCCCCAACTGAGCAACGCCTCCTCGACGTCCAGGCCCTTGAGCAGCTCGAGGCCGCCGATTGCGCCGAGCAGGCCGACGGCGCACCACAGCGCGCGTCGCCTGCGGCGCGCGAGATAGAACGAGAGCACGAGCAGGGCGACCCCCGCCGGCAAGACGAAGGCGTGCGCGGCGAGCACCAACTCGCCTGGGGCTAGCCGGGCGAGCAGCGACGCCCGCCTCGGGAGCTCAGGGGTCAGGGCGGAACCGACGTTGATCGCACCGGCGATGAGCGTCAGCGCGGCGAGCAGGCGCGGCAGGCCGGCCGCGCGGTGGCGCGCGCGTAGGGCCAGCGGCCGGCGGTGAAACCCGAGACTCCAGGCCGTCGTATTACGGCGCGACGGGAGGAGGTCGTTGTAATCCTTGACCACAAGCCACGTTCCGAGCACCGCCAGCGTCGCTCCGCGCAGAACGGCGTCGGCAGCAGTGGCCAGCAGGGCGAAGGCCAGCAGGGCGGCGCCGACGTGCCACTCGTGCAGACGTCGTCCGAGAACGAAACAGCGTGGCCCGAGCGCGTGGCGTTCGATGCGGATCACGGACCGAACACCGCTGGGCGTCGCAGCACGGTGAGCAGCGAGAGACCCGCGGGCAACCGCGACCCGGCGGCCAGGAGCCGCGATTCGAGGCGCAGCGGCAGCTCCAGGACACCGTTGAGGATCTGCGGCGTGACCTCCAGGTCCGAGTGGGTCTGATGGCGCCAGCGCGATGCGAACCGCACGGCCGCGGCCGGGGCCAGGAGCAACCCGTTGAAATACGTGTCGCTGACGACGTCCCAGCCCGCGCCGCCCGCCGCGGTGCGCAGCGAGGATCGGTCGTAGCGGCGGTAGTGCAGGTTGGCTGTGTCGTGTGCCGACCACAGCGCCTGATATGCCGGGACGGTCGCGAGCAGCAGGCCGCCGGGACGCGTGACCCGCAGCAGCTCGGCGAGGGTCAGCTGGTCGTCGTGCGTGTGCTCGATGACGTCGAGGCAGGTCACGACATCGAAGGTCGCGTCTGGGAAGGGGATCTCCTCGACGGTGGCGAGTCGGACGTCGTCGTGGCCGCGCCGCCGGGCGGCGGCGACGGCGGTTTGGCTGAGGTCGATCCCGCTGACGCGCCCGTAGGTCGCGAGCTCGTCCAGCGTTCGGCCAGAGCCGCACCCAGCGTCGAGCAGCCGCGGGTCGGGCGCCAGCGGGAGGCGGTCCAGTTCGGCGCGCAGGACTCGCCGGCGACCGCGATACCACCAGTGCTCCTCGTCGCTGGAGAGCATCGCCTGCATCTCGTTGTGCGTCATGGCCGCGATGGTCGTGGCGAGACGACTTGCGCCGGACGGCCGTGACGTTGCGATCGCGTTAACGACCGCGCGGCGCGCGGACATCACGCGGCAGCATCGGGCTATCGCGGCGACGACAGTCAGGAGACGTTCAGGCGTCGCGCGCCACAGTGCCGCGCAGGTGCTGCGCCTCCGAAGTCATGCGCTGCCGGCCGCGGCGGCGATCGCACTGATCGGGGCGTGGCTGGTAACCGATCCGCGCACCGCCGACCTGGCCGCCGGCGTGTATCGCTCGCAGCTGTTCTCGCGCGAAGGCCTGACGCTGTGGGACAACGCCTGGTTCGGCGGTCATCACCTTCCCGGTTACAGCCTCCTCTCTCCTGCCCTGGGCGCGTTGCTGGGCCCGCGGATCGCGGGGGCGCTCGCCGTGCTCTGCTCCGTCGTCCTGTTCTCGGTGCTCGCGGGCCGGCACGCCGAGCGACACGCGCGGCCGGCGTCGCTGTGGTTCGCGGTCGCGGCCGCGGGTGACCTCTACATCGGTCGCCTGAGTTTCGCGCTGGGTGTCAGCTTCGGACTCGCCGCGCTCACGGCCTGGTCGTTTGGGCGAGCACGGACGAGTTACGCCATGGCCGCGCTGACCTCGGCGGCCAGCCCGGTGGCCGGGCTGTTCCTGGCGATGGTGGCCGTGGGCGCGATCCCCAGGCTGGGGCGGCGACACGGCATCGCGATCGGCGCGAGCGCGCTGACGGTCGCCGTGTTCATGGCCGGAGCGTTCCCCGAGGGCGGGGCTCAGCCCTATGACCGGGCCGCCGCGATCGCCGCGCTGGTCGTGTGCTCGCTGGTGACGCTCGGCATCGAGGCGCGCTTCGTCTCCGTCCGCCGCACGGCGCTCCTGTACCTGCTGGCGATCGCGCTCGCCTACCTGCTGCCCACGCCGATGGGCAGCAACGTCGCCCGCTTCGGCGTGCTGTTCGCGGGACCCGTGCTGCTGTGCACCGCGCGCGACGATCGCCGGCTGCTCCTGGCGGCCGCCTTCGCCGGCCTGATCGCCTGGACCCTGTGGGCCCCGGTCAGCGAGGTCGTCAAGGCGACCGGTAGCGACGCCACGAGCAGCGCGTACTTCCGGCCGCTCGAGCAGTTTCTGGCGTCAGCCGGGGCGGAGCGCGGACGGGTCGAGGTGATCCCGACCTCCACCCGCTGGGAGTCGGTGTACCTGGCCCGCCGCTTCTGGTTGGCGCGCGGCTGGGAGACCCAACTCGATCGCCGCCACAACGGCCTGTTCTACGGGCGGCAGCTCGATCCGGAGACGTACCGCGCCTGGCTGCATGACAACGGCGTGCGGTTCGTCGCGCTGGCCAACACGCCGTTGGAGCGCTGGGGTACGAACGAGGCGCGTCTCGTCGCCAGCCGTCCGGCGTGGCTGCCGCTGGTCTGGCGCACGGCCCAGTGGAGGGTGTTCGCGGTGCGCGATCCGGCGAGCCTGATCAGCGGCCCGATGCGGCTCACGGCGCTGCGCTCGGACGGCTTCTCGGTTTACGCCTCGCGGCCCGGGGACGCCGTCCTGCGAGTGCACTTCACGCCGTTCTGGTCGAGCTCGGGGCCGGGCTGCGTCTCCGCGGCGCGCGGCGGGTGGACCGCGATCCACGCCCGCACCCAGGGCACGATCGAGGTCCGCGCCGCATGGGGCAGCGCCGGCATGCTGCGACGTGCCGACTGCGCCGGCGAGACGAGCTAATGCGATGCCAATAGACGGCCAATGCGCTGCGAAGCGCCTCGAGCCCAGGCTGTGAGAACAGTCGAACCGCTCGCCCCTCGGAGGCCCGCACCGTGCCCGTCCAACTCCCAGAACCGCGCACCGTCCTCGATCGCCCGGCCCGCCTCGCCGGTGTCTCGATCGTGCTGCCCTGCTTCAACGAGGCGCACAACATCGCCGAGGCCATCCATGCGGCGCGCCGCGCTGGCCGGGCCAACGCCGACGCGCACCAGATCGTCGTCGTCGACGACGGCTCGACCGACGGGACGGCGGACATCGTCGCCAACATGAGCCGGCAGATCCCAGAGTTGCGGCTGGTCGAGCACGGCACCAATCGTGGCTACGGCGCGGCCTTGATCTCCGGCATTCGCGCCTCGCGCCAACCGTGGGTGCTGCTGACCGACGCCGACCTGCAGTTCGACCTCGACCAGCTCGCGGCGTTCGTCCCGTTCAGCGCCGAGGCGGATCTCGTCGTCGGGTGGCGCGTGCAGCGCCGCGATCCGCTGCATCGCCGCGTCAACGCCGCCGCCTGGAACCAGCTCATGCGGCACACGTTCGACCTGCCCGTGCACGATGTCGACTGCGCCTTCAAGCTCGTCCGGCGCGACCTCGTCGCCGACCTCGTGCTGACCTCCACGGGGGCGCTGATCTCGACGGAGTTGCTCGTGCGCGTGACGGCGCGCGGGGCGCGCATCCACGAGCTCGCGGTCGCCCATCGCCCGCGGGTCGCGGGCCGCTCCAGTGGCGCGAGCCCTGGCGTCGTGCTGCGGGCGTTCCGTGAGCTCGGTCCGCTACGTCGCGAGTTCAGCGAGCGGTCCGAGCGTCGCGGACCGGCTCCCAAGGTCGCCTCGCCGGCGTGAGGACGAGCATGCCGATCCCCGCGACCGCGGCTGCGCTCGGCGCGCTGCTGGTCACCGGCTGCGCGGCCGCTCCCGCACCGCCGGCCAGGACCGCCACGACGTTGAAGGCCACGCCGCTCGATCGCGTCGTGGCGCGTGGCAAGGCCCAGTACGCGCGCGAGGTCGACGGCGCGAGGGTGCGGTCGCTGCTGCGGCGGGTGGCTCGCGATCGCCAGTTGCGCCGCGCGCTCGCGACCAGCGACGGCACGGCGCGCGCCTACGTCGCCCGGCGGTTCCCGGACGCCTGGTACCACTGGCACATCTCGCGCCTGCGGATCACGCGCGGGTCGACGGTGATCGCCGAGCGCGGGGTTCCGTTCGTCGTCGATGGCCCGCGCGTGAAGCTCCGCGACCGGCGCGGAGGCGATCTCGGCACGCTGCAGGTGTCGCTCCAGGACGAGATCGGGTTCGTGCGCCTGATGCATCGCAACCATGGGGTCGACGTCGTCGTGCGCGGTACGCGCAGCGTCCGTAGCTCACTCCCCGCCGCCACCCGCGCGGCGCTGCCCGCCCGCGGGACGGTGACGCTCATGGGCCGCAGGTACGCGGTGCGCTCGTTCACCGAGAAGGCCTGGAACAACGAGCCGGTGACGATCTGGTTCCTGGCGGCGGCATGACCAGGAGCGCCGTCCCGGCGAATCTCGTGCGCGCCCCCGTCGCGGTGCGCGCCCACGCGCGCTCGATCGCGACGACCGTCCCGCTCGTCGCGATCACCGCCCTCGGCGCGATCCTGCGGCTGTGGGCCTTCGCGGCGGTGCCCGCGAACCCGTTCTACGACGCGGCGGTGCGCAGCATGAGCCTGTCGTGGCACAACTTCTTCTTCGGGGCCTTCGAGCCCGGGGCCCAGGTGGCGGTCGACAAGACGCCCGTCGATCTCTGGCTCCAGGTCGTGAGCGTCAAGCTCCTCGGCTTCAGCTCGACCGCGTTGCGCCTGCCTGAGGTGACGGCCGGGATCCTCGCCATCCCGTTGCTGTACGACCTTGTGCGCCGCCTCTTCGGCCACCGCGCCGGCCTCGGCGCGGCGGCGGCGATGGCCGTCTTCCCGGCGTCCATCCTGACGGCGCACAGCGACACGATGGACGCCACGATGATGCTCCTCGACGTTCTCGCCGCATGGCTGATCGTCGTCGGGGCAACCGCGCGCCGCGTCCTGCCGCTGATCGCCTCCGGCGCGGTGCTCGGGCTGGCGTTCGAGGTCAAGCTGTTCGAGGGCCTGATCGTCGCTCCGGCGCTCGTGGTGCTGATGCTGTTGGCCGTCGATCTGCCGCTCCAGCGCCGGCTGGCGGCCTGCGCCGGCAGCCTCATCGCTTTCGTGGTGACGGCGCTCGGTTGGATCTTCGTCGCTTCCCTCACCCCGCTCGGGTCGCGGCCGTGGCCGATCGGCTCGACCGACGGCAGCATCTGGAACGTCGTCTTCGTCTTCAACGGCATCGACCGCGTGCGCGGAACCGCGACCGCCCGCGCCCTGGCCCTCGACTCGCCGGGGCCGTGGCGGTTCTTCCGGGCGACTGGTCCGCACTACCTCACGCAGGTCGGCACGCTGCTGCTCGCCGCGCTGATCCTCGGCTCGGTCGCGCTCGTCGCGACGTTGGTGCGCAAGCGCGGAGGGTTCGACCGGCTGCAGCTCGCGGGCGCGGGGTTCTTCGGCGTCTGGCTCGCGGTCGGCGTCGGTCTCCTCAGCCACATGTCGCGCCTGCAGCCCCGGTACCTCGATGCGATCGCTCCGGCGATCGCCGCCGTCGTCGGGGTCGCGACCGCCCAGCTGGTCGAGCGCCGCCGACACCGCACGCTGCTGCTCGCGCTCGGCCTCGCGGCCGTCCTCGCCGTGCCGTTCGCGTCCGCGCTGACCGTCGCGCGCCAGCACCGCTCCAACGCCGGCCTGCCGGTGCCCACGCCGCAGCCCGCGCTCAGCACGTTCCTGCTCTCCCAAGGCGGTGGCGCTCGCTATGAGGTCGCCAGCTCCGCGGTCGCGCGCGCCTCGACGCTGATCATCCGCGACGCGCGCCCGGTCCTGATGCTCACGAGCCTCTACGGACAGCCCTTGGTCACGCCGGTCGAACTCCAGCACCTCGTGGCCACCGGGCAGGTCCGCTATCTCCTCGGCCGCGGAGCCTGCGGCGCGACCGGTGCCTGCCCGCCCGTGATCCGCTGGGCCCACGCCCACGCCCGCGACGTCAGCCGCTCCGCCGGCCTCGTGCCGGGAACCGTCTCGCGCCTCTCCGTGCGGCGGGTGCGCTGATGCTGACCCTCGCCGCGGCGTTCGGCGCGTCCGTCTCGATCAATGCGAGCTACGTGGTCCAGCACCTCGGCCTGGCGACGACTGCGGCGATCGAACCGCGCCGCCCGCTGGCCGCGGCCACCGCGCTCCTGCGTTCGCCGCGCTGGGTCGCCGGGGCGCTGCTCGGCTACGGAGGCATGGGGCTCGAACTGATCGCGCTGACCGCGCTTCCGGTCTCGACCGTGCAGGCGATCATCGGCGCCGGGCTCGTGCTCGTCGCCACCCTCAGCCGGTCACCGCGGGGACGGGCGGCGTGCCTGGCCGCGCTGATGGCCGTCGCCTCGCTGGCGGTCCTCGTCGTCGTGACGCCGGCGGGCGATGCACCGCGCACGCTGCCCGGAGCGTGGGAGACCGCGGCCGCGACCGCGCTCGTCGTCGTCGCCGCCGGTCTGCTGGTCCGGCGCGTCCAGGGCGCCGTTGCCCTCGCGCTGGCCGCCGGGATGCTCTACGGCCTGACGACGATCGCGATGGCCGCGCTCGTGCCGATCCTGTCGGGACACGTGCCGTCGTCCGCGGTGATCCTCACGGCCGTCGGCGTGGCCGGACCGGCGACCGTCGCTGCGTTCCTCTGCTTCCAGCGCGCGCTGCAGTGGGGCCGGCCGCTCGCCGTCGTCACGGCGATGATGGCGGGGATGGACGCCGTCGCCATGGCCGGCGGACTGCTCCTACTGGGCGATCCGCTCGCGCCGGGCGCCGCCGGCCGCATCGCGCAACTCGCCGCGCTCGCGCTGTCGGCCCTGTCGGCGGTCGTCGTGGTCGCCGGCTCAAGGCGGGGTCGTGAGCGGCAGCCAGAGCACGAAGCGCGCGCCCGGCGCCGCCGGGCTCGAGCATGAGGTCGCCGCCCATCCGGCGGGCCAGTTCACGGGCGATCGCCAGGCCGAGCCCGAAGCCGCCGTGCTCGCGCCTGCTCGCCGCGGGCGAAGCGCTCGAAGATGCGCTCGCGTTCCGCCTCGGGGACCCCTGGGCCCTGTCGCGCACCCGATCGCCCGCGCGCCGCGATCGGTCGACGACCGCGACGCGCACGCCGGCGGCCGGCGGCGTGTGGCGCAGCGCGTTGTCGAGCAGGATGCGCAGATCACCGGCGACGTGTGCCGGGATCGGCGATGCGCCCAGTGCCTCGCTGCCGTCGTCGACGCCGACTGGCAGTCCTGCGATCGGCCAGCCGGACCTCGAGCTCGGCCAGCACCGAGCGCAGCACTCCGCCGAGCTCGACCGGCTCGCGGCGCAGCGGGCACGCCCGCGTCGATCCGGCTGAGATCGAGCAGCTCGCCGGCGAGCTGCGAAAGGCGGACGGCCTGCTCCTCGGCGCGTGTGGGCCTGCTCGCGCGCGTCCTCGACGTCGAGCGGCTCGTCCTCGAGGTCGGTGATCAGCAGGTCGAGCATGAGCTGCAGCGACGCGACCGGTGTGCGCAGCTCGTGCGATGCGGTGGCCACGAACGCGCGCCGCGCCTGTTCCTGCTCGCGCAGTCGTGTCTGCATGTAGCGCGAAGGTGCGGCTGAGGTCGCCGATCTCGTCGCGGCCCTGCTCGGGCCGGAACTCGGCGACCGGGCCGACGTGGGCGACGCGCTCGGCGGTGTCGCGCAGGCGTCGGATGCGGCGGCCGGTGCGTCCGGCGATCAGGATCCCGGCCGGCGACGCGCCACCAGCAGGCCGGCGATCGCGGCGACGCACAAACGCGCGCCGGACGACGCCCGGTGGCGGCCTGCACGTCGTCGAGCGGGCGGCGGGCGGCGATCACGAAGTACCGCACGTTGCCGTTGCGAGCCGGGACCGCCGACGTGCGCCTCGGCCTCGGCGCCCTCGCCGGTGACCAGATCAGCGCTCCGCGCCGGTCCGCACCGACTCGCGCACGGCGGAATAGGGCTCGTTGGGATCGGCGTCGGTCGCTGACGAGCAGGCGGCCCGCGGCGTCGAAGACCGCGACGTCGGCGCCGGTGCGGCGCAGCGGCCGGGTCGCCGCGAGCAGCTGCGGGTTCGCCGGCCGTGAAGGCGGACGCCGGGAGGTCGGAGAAGTCGCCGATCTCGCCGCGCACCGTGTCGGTGAGCGATCTGCGCGCGGCGTCGTGGAGGCGGTGGTCGAGCGGTGAGAAGAGCGCGACCGCGGCGACCGCCGAGGGTGAGGGCGCTGACCAGCGCGAGCACCGCGACGACGCGCTCGCGGAGGCCGAAGCGCACGTCAGGGCTCGCCGATGCGGTACCCGGCGCCGCGCACGGTGAGGATCAGCTCGGGCTCGCTCTGGCGTGCGTCTCGAGCTTCTCGCGCAGGTGGCGGATGTGGACGTCGACCGAGCGCGGGTCGCGGTAGGCGCTGTCGCCCCAGACCGCGCGCAGAAGCTCGTGGCGCGAGTGCACCCGGTGGCGCTGGGCCATCAGGGCGTGCAGGATCTCGAACTCCGAGAAGGTGAGGTCGACCGGTTGCCCGTCGCGCTGGACCAGCCGCACGCCCGGGTCGAGCTCGAGCCGGGCCCGCGCTGCAGCGCCAGGGAGGCGCGACCGTCGCCGGCCCGGTAGCGCGCGCGCAGCACCGCGCGGATCCGGCTGCGCAGCTCGGCCGGGCGGAACGGCTTGATCACGTAGTCGTCGGCGCCGGCCTCGAGGCCCGAGCACGGCGTCGGCCTCGCTGTCGAGCGCGGTGAGCATGATCACCGCCACGCCGTTGCGGCGCTCGCGCAGCTCGCGGCAGACCTCGTAGCCGTCCGGGCTGCCCGGCCCGAGCGAGACGTCGAGCAGCACGACGTCGAAGTGCTGCGTGCTCGCGCGGTCGATCGCCGATCGCCCGTCGGCGACGGCCAGGACGCGGTGTCCGGCCCGCTCGAACGACTGCCGCAGCGCCTCGCGCAGCGACGAGTCGTCGTCGCAGACGAGGATGTCGAGCGTCTGGGAGGTCATCCCTGGCGACACCGTACCGGGCACGCTCACAGCCGGCGCCGGACATCGGCCGCTGGCCGGCGCTGCGCCGCAGCTTGGACAGCTCGCGCAACGTCCGCTCGTCATCCGCGTCCCGACGCCCGTGTTGCGGCCCGCGACGCGCGCGCGGTGGTGCACCTGCACCTCGGCGATCCGCGCGCCGGCCGCGCGGCTCTTGACGAGCAGCTCGGCGCCCGCGAGCGCGCCCTCGGCGTGCAGATCGAGACGCCGAAGGAGGTCCAGCCGCACGAGCCGGTAGGCGCAGTCGACGTCGGCGAACGGGAGGTCGAGCGCGTTGGCGACGAAGCGTCTCCAGACGGCACCGCCGAGCCGGTGGCCGGCCGAGCCCTGCATCAGGATCCGCCAGCCGATGACGAAGTCGGCGGACGCGGCGGGGGCGAGGAAGTTCTCGAGCTCGGCCACGTCCAGCTGGAGATCGGCGTCGATCATCAGCACCCACGGCAGCGACGCCGCGGCGATCCCCGAGCGCAGTGCCTCGCCATAGCCGCGGTTGCTGGCGTGGACGACGAGGTGCACGCGCGGATCACGGGCCGCGAGCTGGCCGGCGATCGCGATCGTGTCGTCGGTGCTGCCGTCGTCGACGATCACGATCTCGTGCCGGATCGGCGCAGCGCTCGGCGGCCGCGGTGGCGCAGCGGACGACGTCGCGCAGGTTCTCGGCCTCGTCGAGGCCTGGCAGCACGATCGACAGGCCGGTCAGGGAGCGGTGCTCATGGGGTGCTCCGTGATTCGCTGCGGGAGGCAGTCCGCGATGCGGCGTCGGAGGCGTTGGCGGACGATGACGCCGCGGCCGCGGCGAAGGCCGCGCCGAAGCTGACGGCCATCCACGTGGCCGCGCCGGCGACGCCGAAGAGCGCGGCGAATCCGCAGACGCCCGTCGCCCAGACGAGCGCGCCGGTCGCGTTGTAGAAGAGGAACGTCCGCCACGGCATCGCGCTCGCGCCGGCCAGGACGGCGCCGACGACGCGCACGCCGGGGACCCAGCGGCCGAGGAACACGGTCTTGGCGCCGTGGCGGGCGAAGAACGCGTCGCCCTTGGCGACCGCGTGACGGCGGTGGCGCGGCGAAGCGCCCGTCGCGCAGCAGCACCGCGCGGCCGCCGCGACGGCCGATCCAGTAGCCGAGGTTGTCACCGAGGATCGCGGCGACTGCGCCGACGCCGATGACCAGCGGGCAGCAGCAGGCGGCCGGAACGCGTCAGCGCGCCGGCGGCGAGCAGGGCCGTCTCGCCGGGCACGGGAACGCCGGCGGACTCGGCGAAGACGAGCGCGAACAGCGCGCCGTAGCCGACCTGCGTGGGGAGCGCGAAGAACATAGGCACGCAGCTTCGGCGCGACGCGATTGCCCTCGCGTAGGCGCGATGTTGGCGATCGTGTTGGGATCCGATCCAACGCGATCGCAACATTGCGCCAATGGCGTGCGAGTCGACTCGCCGCACGCTGGCAAGCGTGACCAAGTCCTCGCTCCTTCCCGCCCGCGCGGGCGTCGATCGTCGATCGGCCGGACGGCCGCGGCGTTCAGTCTCCGACGATCTGCACCACCGCGCTCGTGCTGCGATTCTGGGCTTTCGGTCGCGTCCCGAGCGACCCGTTCTACGACGCCGCGGTCTCGCTCGATGGGCCTCTCGTGGCACAACCTGTTCTACGGCGCGTTCGATCCGGGCGGCACGCTGTCGATCGACAAGCCGCCGATCGACCTGTGGTTGCAGGTGCTGAGCACGAAGTTGCTCGGCTTCTCGTCGGTGAGCGTGCGCTCCCGGAGGCGATCGCGGGGACGCTCGCGGTGCCGCTGCTCTACGACGTCGTCCGGCGCGGCTGCGGGCACGTCGCGGCATTGAGCGCCGCGGCGGCGCTCGCCGTCCTGCCGGTGGCGGTCATGACGAGCCGCTCGGACGCGATGGACACGCTGACGCGGCACGGTGCTGATCGCCGTCGGCGTGGATGATCGTGGCCAGCCCGCCGGCTCGCCGGCCACGCGGCGTTCTCGGCGCGGCGGCGCTGGCCGGCGTGGCCTTCGAGATCAAGCTCTTCCAATCGGCGGTCGCCCTGCCGGCGCTGTGCACGTTCGCGTGGTTCGCCCTCGCGCCCGCACAGCGGCGGCGGACGCTGCTGCGTGCGGGTGCGGTCTTCCTCGCGGTGGCCGCGGCGTGGCCCGTCGCGGCGTCGCTGGCGCCTGGCGCACACCCCTGGCCGATCGGCTCCACCAACGGCCAGCTCTGGAACGTGATCCTCGTCTTCAACGGCATCAACCGCCTCGGCGCCGCGGCCGGGATCACGACCGTGCCACTAGGCCCGAGCCCGTGGCGGCTGTTCCTGCCCCCGTACTGGCAACTGCTCGGCTTCGAGTTGGCCGTCGCGCTCGCGGCGGGCGCCGTCGCGCTGCTCGGCCGGCGCCGTGGCTGGTTCCCGCGCGACGCCCAGAGCTGGCCGCTGCGGCGCACCGTCACGGCCGGGTTCGGGGTCTGGCTCGTGTGCGGCTTCGTGTTCTTCAGCATCCAGGGCTGGCTGCGGATTCGCTACCTGGAGGCGCTCTCGCCCGCGGTCGCCGCCTGCCTGGGCATCGCCGTGGCCTGGTTGGTCGAGGCCGTCGCACAAGGCTGGACGCGGCGACCGATGGCTGCGTCCACGCTGACGGCGGTGACCCTGGCGGCGATCCTCGCCTGGCCGCTCGCGACGTCGGCCCGCCTCGTCCGCACCGGCGCGTACTCGTCGCAGACGCTCGGAGACCTGCCGCCGGCGCAGGTCGAGTCCCTGCACGCCTATCTCGCCGCGCATCGCGGTGGTGCGCGCTATGAGTACGCCGCATCGAGCGCCGTGCTCGCCGGGCCCTTGATCGTGCGTGACCGGCAACCGGCGGTGGTGCTCACCAGCTGGTCCGGACAGGCGTTCGAGACCGCCGCGGGCCTGCGCTCGAAGGTCGCTCACGGCGAGCTGCGCTACGCCCTGCTCGGCGCGTCCAAGGACGCGCCCGCGGTCCGCTGGGCGCATGCGCACGGAACGGACGTCAGCGCCGCCGCCGGCCTGCAGGGCTCGGGTCTGCAACTGCTGAGGCTGACGCCATGACGATCGATCCCGTCGGCCTGCTGTTCGCCCTCGCCGTCGTACTCGTGTACCGCTGGTGGCGCGCGCGGCGGCCCTAACACGATCCTCACAGGAGCGCGCACCAACCTGAAGCTCGGGCTGACCGGGACGAGCGTCGTCATGGGCACGCTGCCAAGCCCGCGCGGACGGCGGCCTGGGCCTTGGCACGGTCGGCACGAGCGCGCTCTTCCTGACCGCGATGCTCGGCCTCATCAGCTACCTCGCGATCACCCGTCGCGACGTCCTCGAGCCGACGCCGACGACGGCGTGAGCCCGGCCTGATACGCGATCACGCCGCGGGCGCGGCCGCCTGCAGGGCGCCGGGGATCCGGTCCATCACGGCGGCCCCGATCGGGAGGTCCGGGTTCGGCATGTTCAACAGCGCCCAGGTGGTGCGCCCGTCGGCCGAGATCAGCTTGGGGTTGTGGGTGCGGGCGTAGTCGACGACGTCGAGTTGACCGGCCTGCTTGGCCGCCGCGAACGTGCGGGCGGCCGCCTGCTGCCCGGCCGCGGTGTCGGCTGCTCGTTGCCGTCGACGCCGAAGCGCTGCATGATCTGCTGGTTGGCGTCGTAACCGGGGCTGCCGGGCGTCGCGAACGAATGCATGAGGCGGCCCGTGATCGAAGCGGTCACCAATGCCCCGCGATCGCCAGCACGATCCAGATCAAGGCCATCAGGCGGCGGTGCGCGAGCGCGAATGGGGTGATCGACGTCATGCCGACGAAGCTAGGTCCGCGCGGCGCTCGCTTCATCGGCCGCCAGGACGCACCTACGTGTCCGGCGTACTGCTGAAGGAGTAGGCGGTTCGCAGGCGGCGGCGGGTGAGCGCGGCGATCCGGGCGAGCAGCTCGGCGGTCGCGAACGGCACCGACAGGTAGTCGTCGCCGCCGGCGTTGAAGCAGCCGAGGCGCTCGTCCAGGGTTCCCCTCGAGCCGAGGAAGAGCACCGGGACGTCGCTGCGGTTCGCGCGCAGCGCCGAGCAGACGTCGCGGCCGTCGCCGTCGGGCAGCGCGAGCCCCAGGAGCAGGACGGCCGGGGCGTCGCCGGCGAGGCTCCGCATGACCTCGGCCACCGACGCGCTCGGCCTGACGACGAAGCCGCGACGTGTGAACAGGTCCGCGAGCATGTTCCGAAGCCCCTGGTCGGCCACGCAGATCGCGATCGTGTTCGTCGTCATCGCAAGCATGCTCGCGGCGGGTGGCTGAACCGAACCTGAACGCGATGCCGGTGCGCGCGTCAGCGGCTTCCGGTCATCGTGCCCGCCGCATGCGGGTGATCACTCCCGCCGCGAACGCGATGATCACGACCACGGCGACGTAGTCGAGGTAGCGGAACGCCTTGTGCACGGTCTCCCAGTTGCTGCCCAGGGCGTAGCCGGCGCCGGCGAACACCACGCACCACACGAGCGAAGCGAGCGCGGTCAGACCTGCATAGCGACGGAGCGGGAACTCGAGCACGCCGGCCGGGATCGAGACGAACGAGCGCACGAGTGGGAGCAGCCGGCCGAAGAAGACGAACGATGCGCCGTAGCGGCCGAACCATCGTTCCGCACGTTCGAAGCGCTCAGGGCCGAGATGCAGCCAGCGGCCGTGGCGCTCGATCAGTTGGTGCCCGCCGGCGCGGCCCAGCGCCCAACCGCCCAGCGACCCGGTGAGGTAGCCGAGCGTTCCGGTGGCGATCACCGCGATCAGCGAAGGGCCGTCGTGGCCGGCGATCGCACCGGCCGCGAGCGCGCCCCCGAACAGCATCACGACCTCGCCTCCGGCCGGGAGCACGGCGTCGATCGCCATCAACACGAATATCGCCAGGAGACCGTTCTCGGCGACCCAGTTGGTCAGTTTGGTGGTCATCGGGGGGCGTCATGTTGCCCTCATCTGCCTGACTGCCACCTGAACACGTTCGGCCGCGCTCCGCGTCCCGGCCCTCGCTCAGTCGTCGAGACGCGGCCACTCCTCGGCGACGGAGTCCGGCTTGGCTCCTGGGGCCAGCGCGGCGCGGGCCCGCGCGTTCTCGGCCTGCTCGGGGCGCCCCGCGACATCATGCAGGCGGGCGAGCGCGAGCCAGTTGTCGGCGTCGTCCGGGCGCAGCCGGGCCGCCCGCTGGCGCCATGCGGTCGCCTCGTCGACGGAGACGTCGGCGCTCGGGTTGCCGTACAGCCCGGCACCGCCGAGCAACGCCGGGCGGAACTCCGGCTCGAGTTCGAGCGCGCGGCGGTACGCGGCCTCTGCGCCGGCCGCGTCGGCGACGCCCCATTCGCGCGCCCACGCGAGTTCGGTGTGCAGCCAGGGGTCGGCGGGGGCGAGCGTGACGGCGAGCTGGAGCAGGTCCAGTCCGGCGTCCCGGTCGGAGGAGTCGCCCTCGCCCGTGAACCCGCGATCGAAGCGGATTCGCCCGCGCGCGTGCGCGACGTAGGGATCATCGGGAGACCGAGCGGCGAGCGCGTCCAGCGCCGCGAGCTCGCCGTCCTCGTCGCCCGCGGCCCGCCTGCGGGCGATCTCGAGCAGGTCGTCGCGCAGGCTCATTTGCCCTCATCCCCGACGCCGACCATGTCCTTCGGCATGTAGCCCTTCGCGCTCCAGGCGTGATCCTTGAGGAACTGCTGCCGGTCCGTATCGACCCAGGCGTCGCCGATGACGAAGTAGTCCTTGAGCACTTTGGTCTGTTGGTCGCGCGGACGGAAACCCTTGATCGTGATTGTCAGTGCGGTGACTCCGCGTCGCGTTTCCTCCTTCGGGAACGTGCGCGTGAACTCCCAGCGCTCGCCCTTCGGGGCCTCGCCCTCCTTCGCGTTCGCGTCCAGGTTCGTGCGCGTGGTCCAGTGGCGCAAGGTCCGCTTCAACCAGACCATCACCTTGCCGTAGTCCTCCTGCAGCGTCTCCTTCTCGGTCTCGGTGTAGTTGACCTTGTCCTCCGAGCGCGGCTTCATGTTTGCGTCGAGCATCGGCAGCTGCGCGTCGATGAGCTCGTCCCAGCCGTGCTTCCAGGGCATGATGTGCAGGAGTTTCGAGATGTCGTTCTCGACCCAGTTGATCTCGGTGCGAGCGATCGTTCGCGCCGGGACCGACGAGAGCGCGCGGGCGACGGCGGCGTTGCCGGCGCTGCGCTGTAGGGCGAGCAGCCGATCGACGGGTGCCGGATCGGGCTTGCGAGCAGGATCTCGCTCGCGTAGCCGCTCATCTCGGCGGGGACGCGAATACATCACGTGACCATATCCCGGGCGCGCGTCACACGAGCTCCGTTGCTCTCGCGATGCCGGTCGCTTCGTGGAAGTGTCCGGCTGGATCGCCGTCGGCGATCAACGCCTGCAGTGACCCCCAGGCCTTGTGGAAGTGCCTTCCGACCTCGTTCGCGGTGTAGGCCCCATAGACCTGCTCGCCCTTATCCGCGGCGATCGCCAACTCCTGCGGCGTGTAACTCACGCCTGCCACATCCAGGTACCAGGAGCCCTTGGTCATCTCGGCTAGTGGCGAAACATGTCCATGATCTTTGTTGGCGAGCTTGATCCAGCCCGCTCCATCGCTGCAGATGTACTTGAGCTTCGTCGGCGTGTCGGCCTGGTCGCGAACCGCCTCGTAGGCCTTACGCTGCGCGACCTCGCGAGAGACCTTCTTGCGCAGTCCCTCAATGCCGTCGGCGTGCTCGACCAGCCACGTCGTGCCCGTGTCGTCCGTGTAGCGGATGTCCACCTTGACGCTCACCATCGCGGGGGGCTTCCTCGTCGATTCGGGAGCCTGTTTGCCGGCCTCGGGGTTCTTCGCCTCCATCTTCTTGCCCATGTTGATGCGCGAGCCGACCAGGAGCGAACCCGGGTCGATGGCCGCCACGACGCGCAGTTCGGCCAGCAGACCGTCGACTTGGATCTGCTTCCCCTTGAGCCAGTTGCCGACGCCGCCTTTGAACACGGTCCCGGGACCCTCGAACCTGCCGAAGACGTCTGTGACCTGCGCGGTGAGGTCAGTGGGCTCGACGACCGCTTCGAGCTTCGTGATCAGGCTCTCGGCCTCGGGTACGTTGATCTTGACAATTTTCAGTGCCCAGGCCAGGGACGCCGCGCCGTCAACCCCCGCCAGCCCCGCCAGCTTCGGCGCCGCGACGCCGATGCCGGAGACATAGCGTGACTGCAACCGGTCCAGCACGGCGTTGCGGAGCTTCGCCTCGGTCCGGAAGTGCGCCTTCTCGGTCGGGCCCGCCATCGCCTCGGCCACGAGGGCGAGCTCTGGGAGGTAGTTCTCGGGGATCTCCTGCGTGACGATCTTCTTGATCTGCTGATCGTCGAGCGTCTTCGGTATCAGGTCGATGCTGTCCGGGTCGTCCACCGTCACCACGCGCTGCAGGAGCCTTGTGACGGCGTGGTTTCCGGCGGTGCGCTGCAGCGCGACGATCCGATCGGCGCGAGCGGATCGCGACCGATCCGTCTCCAGTGGCGGCTCGGGCTTGGCCCGGCGATGTGCGGCGGGATCCGGTATGTGCATGACCGCCGAGGAGTATTCAACGCTCTCCCGCCGAGTACTTCAGTGCACCGGGTCCGAGTCGGTTAGACCGGGACAAGAAGGCGAAACCCAGTGGTCCTGCTTGGCCATAGCGGCGCAACCGGGAGTTAACTGACATTGCGTCAGCTACCTTCGCCTATGTCCCACGCGCCGGCGGAGGTCGTCTGGCGCGCGAAACCAGAAGAAGGGTCACAGGTGCTTTCACGGCGCGCCATCGTGGCTGCGGCAACATTGCTGGCCGCCGCTGTCCCCACTGCGTCGGCCTCGGCCGACACCACGCTCAACATCGTCCCTCACGGCAACGAGGCGCCCGGCGTCCCGTGGGCCACGGCGCCAGGCATCCTGCCCGCCGACACCCAGGCGAAGATGTACGACCGGATCACGCCGCTCTTCCGTGGCATCACCGACGACGTGCTCAGGCCGAGCACGGACGGGTCCGGGTACTACAAGTCGGCGGCGCTGCTGCCGGAGTCCGACCCGTCGTTCGTGACGAGCGAGACCGTCAGCGGCACGTCGCCGAGCGCCGGCGCCGTCAGCGCGCGGATCAAGCGCGACCGCTACGGCGTCCCGCACATCTACAGCGACACCGATCCGGGCGCGATCTTCGGCGCCGGCTACGCGGTCGCGACCGACCAGTCGCTGCTTCTCGGACAGGCGCGCACCAACGGCGTCGCGGGCCTGATCGACATGCCGGGCGTGCCGGCGATCAACCTTGTTCTCGGGCTGTACGACTACAAGCCCAGCTCGAAGGTCGTCAAGGAAGTCACCTCGCAGCAGACCAAGGCCATCGAGGCCGAGGGCGCGCAGGGCAAGCAGCTGCTCAACGACATCGACACCTACCTGGCGGGCATCAACGCGCGCATGGCGGTGGCGCAGCCGGACACGCCGAAGTTCACGCGCAGCGACATCTACGCCTTGAACGCGATCAAGGCGCAGTTCCTCGGCGAAGGCGGCGGCGCCGAGGTCGACAACGCGCTGTTCCTCGACGGGCTGCGCAGCAAGCTCGGAACCAAGGACGGCGACAAGGCGTTCGAGGATCTGCGCGCGCGCAACGACCCGGAGGCGACGTACACGACGAGCAAGGCCGCGCCGAACCAGACCGACGTGTCGGTGTCCAAGCCGTCAGGCATGGTGCGGCTGAAGGCCGGGACGTTCAGGAACTCGTTCGTCAAGCTTCCCGGCGCCAAGGCGTCGGCCGCCGCCGCGAGCGTCGCCAACACCGGCAAGCGCCAGCTGGCGTCGCAACATCCTGATCGTGTCGGGGTCGAAGTCGGCCACCGGCAAGCCGCTGTTCGTCGGCGGTCCGCAGATCGGCTTCAACTATCCCGGCCTGACGATGGAGATGCAGCTCACGTCGCCGTCGATCAACGTCGAGGGCGTCACCAGCGCGCCGTTCCCCGGCTACATGCTGATCGGCCACGGCACCAACTACGCGTGGTCGCTGACCTCGGCGGGCGCGGACATCATCGACACCTACGCCGAGAAGCTGTGCGGCGGGTCGAAGACGAAGTACGAGTGGAAGGGCAAGTGCAAGTCGATGGAGAAGGTCGACGCCGGCAAGCTCTCCAAGGACGGCAAGACGGTCAAGGTCACGTTCTACCGCACCGTCCACGGGCCGGTGATGGGCTACGCCAAGGACCGCAAGACCAACAAGCTGGTGGCGCTGTCGAAGAAGCGCTCCTCGTACGGGCGCGAGACCGTCGACCAGCTGTTCAACCAGCAGATGACGTACTCGCGCGTCCACAACGCGAAGGACTTCATCAACGCCGCGGCCAAGTCGCCGCAGACGTTCAACTCGTTCTACGCGAGCGCGACCGAGTCGGCGTTCTACACCTCCGGCGCGATGCCGGTCCGCCCCAAGGGCGTCAACGGCGACCTGCCGGTCGACGGCGGCGGCAAGTACGAGTGGAAGGGCGAGCTGGCCAAGAGCAAGCACCCGCAGGTCATCAACCCGTCGTCGGGCTACATCGTCAACTGGAACAACAAGCCGGCCAAGAACTTCCCGGCCGGTGACGACCGCTTCGGCAACGAGGGCGGCATCCAGCGCGTCGACATGCTCAACAGCGAGCTGGCCCGCTATCCGAAGGCGACGCTGGCCAACGTGCTCGCCGCCGCCAACGCGGGTGCGACCGAGGACGTCCGGATCACGCAGCTGTGGCCGACGCTGAAGGCGATGCTGGACAAGGGCAAGTCGCCGAGCGCGGCCGCCACGCAGCTGGTCTCGGTGCTCGACGCCTGGTACGCCGCGGGCGGCTCACGCGTCGACGCGAACCTCGACGGCAACATCGACAACCCCGGCGCGGTCATCCTCGACACCGCCTGGAAGGGCATCACCGACGCGGGCCTGTGCGACCGCCTCGGGACGGCCATGTGCAAGGGCCTCGAGAGCCGCATCAGCCGCTTCGACCTGCCGCCCAGCGGCCAGTACAGCGGCTGGCACCAGTACATGGACAAGGACCTGCGGACCCTGCTGAAGCGCAAGGTCAGCGGCAAGTACAACCTCCGCTACTGCGGCGACGGGTCGGTCTCGCAGTGCTCCAAGGAGCTGTGGGCGGCGCTCGCCGCGGCGGGCAAGTCGCTCACGGCCCGGCAGGGCGCCGACCCGACCAAGTGGACGGAGAAGGCCGCGACGATCTCGTTCTCGCCGCTGCCGCTGACCACGATGCAGTACACGAACAAGCCCTCGGGCATCCATCAGGTGATGGCCTTCGGGCAGTAGTCGCTGAGCGCGGGGTGGCGTCGAATCCGGCGCCACCCCATCGGCTAGGGCGCGCGAACCCCGGTTTAGACCGCGCTGCTGTCACCGCCAACGCAGGTCCTGCGACCGCATCTCGAATATGCCGAAGTCGTCGGCGTAGAACACGTTCGCCGCGTCGATCGCGAACTGTGGGTCGCGGAGGTTCCCGAACTTGGCCGGGAAGCCGTCGCGCGGCGGTAGGTACTGACTGCGCTGTCCGGCCAGCGCGACGCGGAAGAGTGTGCTCCTGCCTTCGGGGATCACCCCGAAGTAGACGAAGTGACCATCAAGCGCGCCGCCGTTCAGACGTGTGCTCTCGATGTTCTCGTCGGCGATCGTCGTCGCCTTTCCGCCGTGGCGTTTGACGCGTAGTCGCCATGCGTCCCCGCCCTGCAGCGAGTCGAACCAGCTCACGGTCCCCCCTCGGAGGTCGCCGAGGCGATCCGCGTGCGCGCTCAGCCGCAGCGGAGTTCCCGAACCGCGCCTCAGCCACAGTCCGCGCACGGCGGGCGGGCAGATGCCACCCGGAGCGGATCGGAACAGGTACGCCATGCTCGCCCGCCATACGGCCGCATCCTTGAGCGTGCAGCCGTGCGGCGTCTCGATGGTTATCCGTCGCTCGCGCCGGTGCCCTGGACTCCAGGCGAACGCCCTGCAGCGCCCTCGACGACATCTCGAGTACGTCACCACCGCCGTGCCATCCCGCGCCCGTCCGATGCGCGGGGCGAGCGGCGCTTCGGACGCCGTGACGGGGAGGTCGCCGCTTCTCGAAGCGAGGCGATATTCACGGTGGCCGGAGTGGCGCGACCACATGACGAGGCCGCCGCGCGCCGCGGGCCGCGCCGCGCTGGGGTCGGGCGAGATGACCCTGGCACCGGGGCTCACGAGAAACGCCACGCGCCCTGTGGCGTCCGCGACTGCGAAGTCGGGCCACCGGTCACCGCCGAAGTCCCCCGCCAGAACCGCCACCGGGTGTGGCGTGGCAAGCCTCACCGCCGGGGACCCGAACCTCCCCTGGGCGGAAAGCGGAACGGCGAAGACTCTGCCCCGAGCGGCCACGACCACGTCGAATCCGTCGTTGGCGCGGGAGGGGTTCAGCGTCACGGCCGCCGGCTGAGAGACGGCACCGCCCGGAAGCGTCACGCGGCCTGTGGCGCGTGTCCCACGGATCGCGACGACCGTGCCGTCAAGCGCGTCGGCGACCACGAATCCGTCAAATCCCGAACGTGGGAGATCTTCCGACTCCCAAACCGTCCCGATCGCCGCCGGACCGGCTCCAACGCGAACGTCGCTGCGGCGCGGGAAGCCGCCGGTGCCATCGCCTCCAAGGATGCTCACGCTGCCAGACCCGAAGTTCGCGACGGCGAGGTCCCGCCCCCCGACGACTGCGAGCGCGCGCGGCTGCGAGCCCACCGCCAGGCGTCGCTGCGGCAGAAAGGTTCCGCCAGGGCCGGCGAGGATGACCGAGACATCGTCGGAGCCCTCGTTGGCGACCGCGAGGTCGTACTCGCCGTCACTGTTGAAGTCCCAGACACCCAACGCACTCGGACGGTTGCCGACCGGCAACGTCGCCGACAGCGAGAAGCCCGCGTCCTCGCCGCCATCGAAGACCAACACAGCGTTCGTCGCACGGTCGAGGATGAGTGCACGGGTGCCGTCGGAATCGATCGCGACAGGATCGGTGCCGGTCGGCAGCTGCGTCCTGTGCGTGACGGATCCGCCGCCGTCTGAGCGCGGCGATACGGTCGAGAAGCCTTCGCGGTCCAGAACCCAGATCGCGTCGAGGTTCTGGTCGGTCAGCTGAAGGCCGAGGTCGAGCGCAACTGGCGCCCCCGGCACAACGACCGGCGTGGACCGTCCGACCGCGACGTGGACGGCGGCCCAGATCACGACGGCACCCAGGGCCGCGCCTCCGGCGTTGCGCCAGCTCAGGCGACGCGGAAACTGAATCTGGACACGGATCGGGGACGCCCTTCCTTCGGGCTCGGCGCCTCGCCGAAGGTACCGTCGCCGCTGGGCACGGCAATGTCAACTAGCGCGACGGTGCTTCTCCTCGATGGTTTCGTACCCTCGGCCCGGGACGCGACGTCGCTCTCGCCGTCGCGCCTGAACCGGCGGTCAGCCGGCGTCCAGGGCTGCGAGATCGTCGGGCGAGAGCTCGAGGTCGGCGGCTGCCGCTGAGTCGGTGATCGATTCGGGGCGCTTGGCTCCGGGGATCGGGATGACGCATTCAGATTGGGCGAGCTCCCACGCGAGAGCGACGCGTTGGGGGCTGACGTCGTGTTGGTCGGCCACCGCTTTGAACGCGGGGTGCTTCTCGGCCAGGCCCTTGGCACTGGTGAGGCCGCCGAGCGGTGACCAGGGCAGGAACGCGAGGCCGAGTTCCTCGCAGACGTCGATCTCGGGCCGGCTGGAGCGGAACGCGGGCGAGAACTCGTTCTGGACGCTCACGAGAGCGGCGCCGAGGACGGAGTGTGCGAGGCGGATCTGGTCTGCGTTGGCGTTCGAGATTCCCACCATGCGCACCTTGCCGGAGGCGTGGATCTCCTTGAGCGTCGCGATGACGTCCGCGTAGTCGCGGTTGGGGTCGGGGCGGTGGTGCTGCCAGAGCGCGATCTGGTCGACGCCGAGTCGCTTCAGCGACGCGTCGACCGCTGCCCGGAGGTGTTCGGGGGAGCTGTCAAGGGCCCAACCGCCGCCGTCAGTTCGGATGTGTCCGCCCTTGGTGGCGAGCAGGACCTGCGAGCGCAGGCCGAGTTCGTCGAGCAGTTCGGCGATGAGCCGCTCGTTCTCGCCCTGCGCTTTCGCGCCGAGATCGTCTCCGGGGCCGTAGGCGTCGGCGGTGTCGAACAGGCCAACGCCCGCGTCCACGGCGGCGCGGACCGTGGCGGCGAGCTGCTGACGGGGTTGCACACCGGCCTGATCGAAGGTCATCAGGCCGAGTCCGATGGCGCCCACGCGCGCGCGGCCGACGGTGTCGTTGCCGATCTCTCGAGTCTTCATCGACGCTTGTCCTTCCCGGTACGCGCGGCCTACACGCTGACCGCGGCCGACCTCATGGTCTCACCGCCTTCATGAAGTGGGCTCGTGGTCGTCACCGCCGCGATGCACCAACGGATCGCCTGGCGGATCCATGGGGCGGCCGCGCTCGGACTCAGTAGCCGGGCGGGAGCGAGCGACACCTCGAACGTCGCGGCCTGCTCGCGACCGCCTCCGAAACGACGAAAGCCCCGCCGGAGCGGGGCTTTCGTTTTGCATGCGCCGAAGAGGACTCGAACCTCCACCCGGTTATCCCGGACCAGGCCCTCAACCTGGCGCGTCTACCAATTCCGCCATCGGCGCGAGGGCGGAGGCGAGTATAGCCCTGTGCTGCGAAGGGGTTGAGTCTGTCCGCCGGGGTATATACCTTGTACGAACACACGTTCGACGAGTTGAGGAGACCGTGACGCGCATGGACATTGGGAAGGATCTGACGAAGCGCCAGCAGGAGATCTTCGACTTCATCAAGCGCTATTCCGCTGGGCACGGCTATCCGCCGACGGTGCGGGATATCGGCAAGGCGGTCGGGCTGGCGTCGTCGTCGACGGTGCACGCGCACCTGGCGAACCTTGAGAAGGTCGGGCTGCTGCGGCGCGATCCGTCGAAGCCGCGGGCGATCGAGTTGCTCGACCGGGCGACGGCGACCGCGTCGTCGGCGGTGGACGCCGTGAAGTCGGCGGTGATGCCGTCGGGGATTCCCGTACTCGGCCGGGTTGCCGCGGGTGAGCCGCTGCTCGCCGAGGAGAACATCGAGGACTACGTGCAGATCCCGGACATCGCCGGTGGCGAGGACGGCGAGTACCTGCTGCGGGTCCGCGGCGAGTCGATGAAGAACGCCGGGATCCTGCCCGACGATTGGGTGGTCGTTCGCCGGCAGGACGCGGCGGAGGACGGCGAGATCGTGGTGGCGCTGGTGGGGGAGGAGGCGACGGTGAAGCGGTTCTTCAAGGAGGCCGATCACGTTCGCCTGCAGCCCGAGAACGAGACGATGGAGCCGATCCGCTCGCGCGAGGTGCGCGTGCTCGGCCGTGTCGTTGGAGTGCTGAGGAAGGTCGCATGACGACGCTGATCGCCGAGCGCAGGCGCGCGCTGGAGAACGACGACGGGCAGGAGTCGCTGTTCGGCGGCGAGGCGTTCGCGCCGGCCCGCAAGCCGACTCCGTGGCAGCGGCCCGACAGCGCTGCGGGAGACACGCGACGGCGCGGGCGACAGCGAGCGTGCAAGTCTCCCGCGCAACCGAGGGATGTGCCGTCTCACGCCGAATTGCTGGCGGGCGAGGAACTTGTCGCGCTGGAGCGGGCGACGGTTGCCGATGACGTGCGCAAGCCGCGGGCGCCCTTGGCCGGGCCGACGCTCGACGATGTGATGTCGCGCGTATGGGAGGGTCTGGTCACGGGGTTGCCCGCGGCGTGCCCGGTGTGCCGCGGTGAGGTCGTGCCGTCGGTGCACGGCGCGCTGCACGGACGCTGCTCTTCGTGCGGGACGACGATCGACTAGCCTGCCGCAACCATGAGCGCCGCGGAGGATCGCACCGAGCTGGCCCACCTCGAGGAAGAGTGGATGTCCGCGATGCAGTCGCGCGACATGGAACGGCTCGAGGAGTTGGTGGCGCCGGGTTTTCGCTTCACCGCGATCCATCTGTATCCCGAGCCGATGTCGCGCGAGCAGTGGATGGGCGCGGCGCGTGAGGGCTACAACATCACGTCGTTCGCGTTCGAGCAATGGAGATCGAGCTGTTCGGCGACACGGCGGTGATTCACGCTCGCTACTCGCAGGTCGCGAGCTGGGACCAGAACAACCTGTCGAACGTGTTCCGGCTGACGGACGTCTGGTCCCGCGGCGGCAAGGGGTGGCAGGTCGTCGCCCGCCACTCGTCGATTCTCGGCTGAGGCCGAGCCGCTCTACTTGGAGTAGTCGTAGAAGCCGCGCCCGGACTTGCGTCCGAGCAGGCCGGCCTCGACCATCCGGTTCAGCAGCGCCGGCGCGACCGAGGACGGATCGCGGAACTCGTCGTACGAGCGACTCGGAGACCGCGAGCAGCGTGTCGAGCCCGATCAGGTCCGAGAGCTGCAGCGGACCCATCGGATGGGCGCAGCCGAGCACCATGCCCTGGTCGATGTCCTCCTTGGAGGCGAAGCCCGACTCGTACATGCGGATCGCCGACAGCAGGTACGGGATCAGCAACGCGTTGACGACGAAGCCCGCGCGGTCCTGGGAGTCGATGCACTGCTTGCCGAGCGTGTCCTCGGCGAACTTGCGCACGGCGTCGACGGTCTCGGGCTCGGTCATGATCGAGGTCACGAGCTCGACGAGCGGGAGCACCGGCACCGGGTTGAAGAAGTGCATGCCGAGCACGCGGCCGGGGTGCTTGGTCTCGGCGCCGAGCTTCATGATCGGCACCGACGAGGTGTTGGAGGCGAGGAACTGCGCGTCGGGCAGCAGCTCGTCGAGGCGGCGGAAGACGTCGCGCTTGAGCTGCTCGTTCTCGATCACGGCCTCGATCGCGCGCGTCGACGCCCGCGAGGTCCTCGAAGGTCGGCGGTCACGACGAGCCGATCCAGCGCCGCCGCCTGCTCCTCCTCGCTCAGCTTGCCGGAGCGCACGGCGCGCGCCAGTGAGCGCTCGATCATGGCGCGCGAGCGCTCCGCGCGCTCGTCGTCGGCCTCGACGCACGGTCACGTCGACGCCGGACCGCGCGCAGACCTCCGCGATCCCTGAGCCCATGAGGCCGCCACCGATGACTCCGACTCGCATGGCGCAGCAACCTAGTACATGCGCGTTCGGTCGGGCCGCGTGTGCTTGCGGCTCGAGTGAGCCGGATGCCGCGGTAGCGGTGGGCTACGCGGCTTCGGCGGGCGGAACGGGGATGACGCAGACGCAGTTCGCAGACGGCTCGAACCCGGCAGGACCATCCGGCCGGCGCCACGTTCAATGGCGGCCTGCCGCGCGACCTCCGCGGCGTCCTTACGGTCATCGAGCTGCTGCGCCAACGGAGTCTCATCCCCGTGCGCGTCGATGTAGACGACGTCGTACATGCTCATCTCAGTGTGTTCGGCAGCCCGGACGGCTTCTGGCTGGTCCGATCACCATACCTTTACAACCGGCTACCTTCACCTGGCGGATCGAGCAGTCGCGGGGGCCTTGCGCCCTCGAGGAAAGTCCGGACATCGCAGGGCGAGGTGGTCGGTAACGCCGACCCGGGGAAACCCGCGGGAAAGTGCCACAGAAAACACACCGCCTAAGGTCGCTCGCAAGAGCGGCCCGGCAAGGTTGAAAAGGTGCGGTAAGAGCGCACCGGCGCCGTGGTGACGCGGCGGCCAGGCAAACCCCACCTGATGCAAGACCAAGCCGGACCGTTTGCAGGTTGCCCGCCGAGGTCCAGGTCGGTCGCAGAGATGGATGGTTGCTCAAGACAGAATCCGGCTTATAGATCCGCTACGGGAAGGGCCCTGGGAGACCAGGGCCCTTTCTAGTTCTCAGATGTAGTCGGCTCTGTTCGCACCCTGACCGGGCCTTAACGTGATCGTCACATGGCCGCGGACCGCCTGGTGCGGAGCGTCGTTGCGGGCCTTGCACATCGTCCGACGAGTATGCGAACGTGTGTTCGTACATGGTCGTCTGCATTCTCCTCCCACGCTTCGAGCTCGCGGTCGCCGCCGGAGGTCGAGAGGCACTGGCCGCTGGGCCCCTCGCCCTGGCGCCGGAGATCGGCCGTGAGCCGCTGGTCGGCGAGACCTCCGCCGCCGCAGAGGCCTACGGCGTCCGCGCCGGCCTGCGCCTGGGAGAGGCGCTGGCCCGCTGCCCGACCCTGCGCCTCGTGGCCCCCGACCCGGCCGGCGTCGCCGACGCGTGGGAGCGAATGGTCGGCGCCCTGGAAGGCATCGGAGCGGCGGTGGAGTCCGACCGTCCGGGCATCGCCTGGTTCGAGGAGCGCGGGCTCCGCGGGCTGCACGGCGGCTCCGCGGAAAGCGTGATCACCGCCGCCCGCCGAGCCCTGGCCGCCGCCACGAAGGCGGGGAAAGGGACGGGTCGGAGACGTGCGGTTGGGAGGAGGTCGCGGCTGGCGGTGGGGCGCGTCGGTCCGGCGCGACGGCGCGCGGACGCGCGGTTCGGAAGCGGCGCGGCCGGCGGTGATGCGCGGTCCGGGGGCGGCGCGGACGCGCGGTTCGGAAGCGGGGCGGCAGGTGGTGATGCGCGGTTCGGGGGCGGCGCCGCACCCGTTCTTCCGGCCGGCAACGGCGTACGCGCGCTCTCGCCGAGCCAGGCCGCGTCGTCAGGGGCTGGGCGGGTCGGGGCTGCGCCCTCGCGCTTCGCGGCGCTTGCTGCGGCACATCGCGCTCGTGCCCGGCGGCCGGAGATCGCTCCGGACTCGCCGGCGCGGCTCGCCGCGTATCTCGCGCCGCTGCCGGTGTCGCTGCTCAACGCGCGGCCTGAGGTGGCGATGCTGCCGGAGGCGTTGGAGCGGTTCGGGATCGCCACGCTCGGGGAGCTCGCTGCGCTCTCCCGGGCGCACCTGGCCGACCGGTTCGGTGCCGCTGGTCTGATCGCGCGTGACCTGGCGCGGGGGAAGGACTCGCCGCTGCGTCCGCGGGTGCCGTCCGAGCGTCTGCAGGAGGTGCTCGAGTTGCCCGAGTCGGCCTCCGGGCCGCAGCTCGAGCGGGCGCTGGGGATGCTGATCGACCGCGTGCTCGCTCGGCCGGAGCGGCGGGGGCGGACGGTGCGCGCGGTGGTGCTGTCGGCCGCGCTGGTCGGCGGTGGGACGTGGCGGACGCAGATGACGTTCCGCGAGTCGTCGGCGGATCCGCGGCGGATGCGGCTCGCGATCACCGGTCGCCTGACGGAGCTGCCCGCCCCGGCGGACTCGCTGCGCCTGCGCGTGGAGGCCTTCGGCCCGCCGAGCGGCGATCAGCGCTCGCTGCTGGCCGAGCCGGCGGCGATCCGGCGTGCCCGCCTGCGTGAGGCGGTCCGCCAGACCCGCGCGGCAGCCGGACCCGATGCCGCGCTGCGCATCCTTGCCGTCGACCCCGACTCGCGCGTGCCGGAACGCCGGCTCGCGCTCGCGCCATGGGAAGCGTGACCGTCATCAGGAGGGGGGTGCCTCACAAACCTTCCGACAGGTGGAAGGAACGTGGGGCACCCCCCGGGCCGCGTGGTCACAAAGGCACCTATGCGGTGCTTTTGTGACCATTGCCAGCGAGGCTGGGGGCGAGGGTCGTGACGGCCGAACGTGGGCATCCGCCGAGCCGTCCGCAGGCCGGGCCGCCGCCGGCGCGCGGCGGGCCGCGGCGTTTGCCGGCGGGCGACGATCGGGTCGGGACGAGCGTCGATCCGGTCGCGAGCCGGGGGCCGCGGCGGCTCGCGAAGCCGAAGGCGGTGCGGGTCAAGGCTGACAAGACGGGCCGTCCGCAGACGATCGGCAATCGCGAGGTCGACGCGGTACGCGAGTCGTGGCTGGTCGAGGACCGCTGGTGGACGGACGCGCCGCTGAAGCGGCGCTACTGGGAGGTGGTCACCGGCGACGGGCGCGACCTAGTCGTCTTCCGCGACCTGCTGGAGGGCCGGTGGTATGCGCAGCGCTGATCCGGAAGACCGTGTGCGGGCGGCCGAAGGCGATCCGCTCGCCGGTGCGCTGCATCCCGAGCTTCTCCAGCACGTGCAGCGACGCGACGTTCGCCGGCTCGGCGAGCGCGACGACCTCGGGGACATCCAGCTCGCCGAAGGCGGCTTCCAGCCAACGCGAAGCCGCCTCGGTGGCGTAGCCGAGCCCCCACCAGGCTGCGCCGAGCGTGTAGCCGAGCTCGACCTCGCCCGACGGCGTGCGGTAGAGCCCGGCGTCTCCGATCAGGTCTCCCGAGGAGCGCTCGATCACCGCCCAGAACGAATAGCCGAGGCGGCGCTGGTGGGCGTTGTAGTCGTACAGCAGTCGCTCGGTGACGGCGATCGACGCCATCGGGCCGGTCGCGACGTAGCGCATGACATCGGGGTCGGAGTAGACGCGATGCACCACAGTGGCGTCGCCGGGAGCGAACGGGCGGAGGAGCAGGCGCGGGGTCTCGAGCAGATCCACGCCTGCCGTTCTACCTCACGAGTCCCAAGCCTGGACTCCGACCTCGCGGACGATGCGCCCGTCGCGCACGACCGCGGTGGCCGCGCAGACGACCTTCGTGCCGTCGGCGTAGGTGCAGCGGAGCGAGAAACCCGAGCGCGGAGGGAGTCGCGACGACGATGTCGGCCTCGTGGGTCATGTCCCGGGCGAACACGCCCTCGAAGTGCGTGCGCAGCGCTTCCCGGCCGGTGAGCCGGTGCGGGTGACTCGGCATGTGGACGGCGTCGACGATCTCGACGGTCGCGTCCTCGGCGTACAGGGCGAGCAGATCCTCGACGGAGCGGCTGGCGTAGGCGCGCCGCAGCGCGTCGGTATCGATGGTGGAAGCGGGGATGGTGGTCATGTGCTCACTGTCCCCTCACACCGTCATCGCATCGTCAATCCGGCGCAAAGGTAGTGTTGGTCCATGTTGCAGGTGCGGCTCCTCGGGGAGTTGCAGGCCGAAGTCGGTGGCCGCTCCGTCGTGCCGCCCGCGAGTCGCCGCGCTTGGAGCCTGCTGGCCTGGCTCGCGCTGCACCCAGGCGAGCATCCGCGCGGCGCCGTCGCCGCCCAATTCTGGCCCGACGTGCTCGACTCGAGCGCCCGCGCGTCCCTGCGCAGCGCCGCCTGGTCGCTCAGAAGAGCACTCGGCGACGACGACGCGCTGATCGCCGGCCGCGACCGCATCGGCCTGCGCTGCGAGACCGACCTGGCCGCGTTCGACGCGCACTGCGCGGTAGGCGAGCTGGAGGAGGCCGTCGCGTTGCATCGCGGACCGCTGCTCGCGGACCTCGACGAGGACTGGGTGCTCGAAGCCCGCGACGAGCACGCCGAGCGCCTCGGGTCAGCGCTGGCCCGGCTCGCGGCGGCCGCCCCGCCCGCCGAAGCCGTCGCCTACGCCCGCCGCCGCCTGGGGCTGGATCCGCTCGACGAGGAGGCGGCCCGCGACCTCATGCGCCGCCAGGTCGAAGCCGGCGACCGGGCCGCGGCGCTCGCGACGTACGACCGCCTCGCCGACCGCCTGCGCACGAACCTCGGCCTGGCGACGTCGGCCGAGACCCGCGCGCTGGCCGCGAGCATCCGCGAGTCGGGGACGAGCGAGGCCGCGCATGGGGACGGCGCGGGGGAGAGTGGCGAGCCGGGGAACGGTGGCGCAGCGAGTGGCAGCGCGGCGGCTGAGGGAAGTGGGGGCGCGGCGAGCGGCGGCGCGGGAAGTGGGGGAGCGGCGAGTGGGGGAGCGGCGCGGAGTGGCGGCGCGGTGGCGAGTGGCGGCGCCGGAAGTGGCGGCGCGGTGGGGAGCGGCGCGGCGAGCGGCGGCGCGGCGCGGAGCGGTGACGCGGGGAGTAGTGCGGCCGGCGGCCGGCGGCACGGCGTCGATGGCGAGCACCCCCTGGTCGGTCGCGACGACGAACAGGCCGCGCTCCACGCGCTCTGGGAGCGGACCGAAGGCGGTGAGGGGGCGATCGCGCTCCTCAGCGGTGAGGGCGGGATCGGGAAGACGCGCCTCGCCACGGAGCTGCTCAAGCACGCGCAGACGACAGCGCGCACTGCGCGGGCGACGGCGGTCGATCTCGGTGGCGGCACGCCGCCGTTCGGGCTCTGGGCCGAGTTGCTGTCGGGGCTCGCGCGTCAGCTCGACCCGCCGCCCGCGGATGCCGAGTGGCCGGAGGAGCTGGCAAGGCTCGCGCCGGCGCTGCCGACAAGGCTCGGGAGAGCGCGGACGAAGCCGAAGGACGGTCCGCCTGACCTCGCTCGGGCGCGGCTGTTCGAGGCGATGGTGGAGCTGGCCGAGCACGCCACCAACGACAAACCGCTCGTGCTGCTGCTCGACGACGTGCACCTCGCGGACGCGCCGACGCTCGAGCTCGCCGCGTACCTCGCGCGCCGCATCGGCGACCTTCCCGTGCTGCTGGTGCTGACGCGCCGCACGATCCCGCGCCGCGATGCGGTCGACGCGCTGGTCCACGCCGCCAGGGCGAGCCGGGTCGCGGTCGAGGAGATCGAGCTCGGCCCGCTCAAGGCGAGCGATGTCGAGCGCCTGGTGGGGCGGCTCCCGAACGTGATCGCGGCGGCGGATGGGAACCCGCTGCTGGCGATCGAGAGCGCGCGGGCGAAGACGACCGGTCCGCCGGCGTCGCTGCGCGGTGTTGTGAGGACCGCGATCGCGCGGCTGGACGCGAACGCCCGCAGCACCGCCGAGCTCACCGCCGTCGCGGGGCGCGACCTCACGAGGGCCGAGCTCGAACGGCTCGCCGAGCCGGGAAGCGTCCTGCGCGCCACGGACTGCGGGCTCTTCCACAGCGCCGACGGCCGCTTCGGCTTCCGCCACGCGCTGCTGCGCGAAGCGGCCTACGCAGACCTCGACGAGACCCGCAAGAGCGAGTACCACGAGACGCTCGGGAAGGTGCTGCAGAACGCGGCCGAGTCCGCCCATCACCTGCGACGGGCGGGCCGCGACGACCTCGCGGCGGGACGGCTGGTGCAGGCGGCGGCCGATGCCCTGCGCGCCACGGCGCTGCCGGAGGCGGCCGCCTACCTGAGCGAAGCCGTCACGCTCGATCCCGCCCCCAACACGTGGCTGGAACTCGCCGCGACGGAGGCGCTGCTCGGTGATCGGGACGCCTCCTTGAACGCCTTCGAGAAGGCACGGCCGCACACGGCACGCGCACATCTGAGATCCGCGCAGTGGTTCCGCTCCAGCTTGTGCGACCCGACGAGCGCGATGCAGGCGGCGACGCGCGGCCTGGCGACGCCCGGCGATGACGATGACGTCGACACGCGCCTCGAGCTGCTGCTCGTCCGCGCGTGGGGCGAGGTGGCGACGACGGGCTCAACCGCGGCGATCGGCACGCTCGGAGAGGCCGAGGCGCTGGGCGTCGACCTCGAAGCCGATCCACTGCGAAGACAGCACGTGCAGAACCTGCGCGGCTTCATCGCGCTCGCCGACGGCCGCCTCCAAGAAGCCGAGCGCGAGCTCGTCGCCTCGGGTGAGTCGGGAGAGCGCGCCGGCCGCCCCGACCTCGCTTACGGCGGCTGGGCCAACGCGGCCTGCGTCGCGGCGGTGCGGGGCGACCACGCGAGCTCGCTGACCTATGCCGAACGCGGCGATGCGGTCGCCACGGGCCTGCCGATCATCGAAGTCCAGATGACGGGGATGCGGGCGTCGGCGCTCGCCCAGCTCGGCCGTCACGACGAGGCGCGAGCGGCGTCCGAGCGGCAGGCCAAGCTGGCGGCGCTGCTCGACTCTCCGCGGCTGCAGGCCACCGTCGACCACGACACCGGCCTGCTGGCGATGCTGGCCGGCGACTACGAGCGCGCGCAGGCACTGCTCGGCGCGGCGCTCCAAGGCGACCCGACCGTGCAGCGCGGCGACGCCCGGCTCAGACGCGCGGAGGCACTCGCAAGGCTCGGCCGCGCCGACGAGGCCGACCAGGAGATCCGTGCCGCGACGCAGGAGCCGATCCGGCCCGCGGACCGCCCGGCGGTGCTCGTCGCCCGGATGGCGTTCGCACAGGGCCTCAGCGCCCGCGCCCGCGGCGACAACGAACTCGCCGAGCGCCGCCTGCGCGAGGCCGAGCGCCATTGGCGCCGGATCGAGAAGGACGCGAGCGGGCAGTTCCTCTCCTCGCTCGTCGACCTCGGGCGCCCGCCCGTGACCGGCGTTGCCGACCCCGCCTACGAACTGCAACGGATCGCGACAGAGCTGGAGGCCCATGCCCACGTTCGATGACGCAACGATCAGCCAGGCGCCCGTCGAGGAGGTCTGGAAGCTGCTGTACGACCCGTCGCGCTTCCCGGAGTGGTGGTCGGGCGTCGAGACCGTCGAGGCGCCCAAGCAGGACGGCTTCACGCTCTACCCCAAGGGCTATCCCGACTTCCCGATGCCGCAGACGATGCACGCGGAGGGCAACCGCGTGACGATCTCGTGCCTGGTCAGCCATCTCGTGTTCGAATGGCGGCTCGAACCGACCGAACAAGACGGCACGCAGATCGCCGTCCACGTCGAGATCCCCGAGGTGGAGGCGCACCGGCTCGAGACGCAGCGCGAGGCGGTGAGCGCTTCCCTGCGCTCACTCGCCGCGCTCGCGAGCGTCGTGACTACGGACGGGCCTCCAGGACCAGGTTGAACGGGGTCTCGGCGGTCCGGCGGACACGGCTGAAGCCGCCCTCGTTCAGCACCGAGGTCAGCCGCTTCTGGCCGGCCTGGGCGCCCAGAGCGAGTCCGACCTCCTGACTCAGGGAGTTCGGGGTGCAGAGCATCGTCGAGCCCGCATAGAACACGCGCCCGACCGGGTTGAGGTTCTCCTCGATGCTGTCGCCGGCGAAGGGCTCGACGACCATCCACGTGCCACCGTCGGCCAGTTGCGAGCGGACATGGCGCGCGGCGCCGACGGGGTCGCCCATGTCGTGCAGCGCGTCGAAGACGCAGACGAGGTCGTACGGGCCGCCGCCGAAGTCCTTCGCCGACGCGACCTCGAAGCGCACACGATCGGCGACGCCGGCGCGCTCTGCGGCCTCGCGGGCGGCCACCACCGAACCTTCGTGGTAGTCGGAGCCGACGAACGTCGACGCGGGGAACGCCGTCGCCATCAGGATCGTCGAGGCGCCGCGGCCGCAGCCGATGTCGGCGACCCGAGCGCCCGCCTGCAACCGCGAGACGACGCCCTCCAGAGACGGGAGCCACGCGTCGACCAGGTTCGCGAGATAGCCCGGGCGGAAGAAGCGCTCGGTGCCCTCGAACAGGTCGTGGTCGTGCTCGCCCCAGCCCATGCCCTCGCCGGTGCGGAAGCGCTCGCTGATGTGCGGCTCGTCCTTGACGATCGCGGCGAGCAACTGGAACGCGCCCGGGATGAACACCGGCGAGTCGTCGTGCGCCAGCGCGAGCGCCTGCTCCGCAGGGAGCCGGAAGGCGCCGTCGTCGTACTCGACGTAGCCGCTCGCGGCTTGCTGGCAGAGCCACTCGCGCAGGTAGCGCTCGCGGCAGCCGGTGCGCTCGGCGAGTTCGGCCGGCGTGACCGGTGTGCCGTCGGCCATCGCCTTGTAGAGACCGAGCTTGTCGCCGATCACGACGAGCGGCGCGGTCGCCGCCGCGCCCATGTCCTGGACGAACTGGCCCATGAAGGCCTCGAGCTTGGTCTGATCGATCGGGGGTGCTGCAGCCATGACGCTTGCCTCCTGCTGGTTGACGTCCCGCACGCTCGCGGGCGTCCGTCAGCCGCGCGTCAATCGCGCGTCAACGCTCGCGTCGGCGAGCGCCTGCCAGACGCGATCGCGGCGCAGCGGCAGCGAGGTCATGCGCACGCCCGTGGCATCGCGGATCGCGTTGGCGAGCGCCGGTGCGACCGGGTTGTACGGGCTCTCGCTCATCGGCTTCGCGCCGAGCGGGCCGAGCCGGTCGTGCGTGTCGGCGAAGCGCACCTCGGTGTCCGGGAAGTCGCCGAGCTTGGGCAGGTGGTAGTTGCGCAGGGTGCGCGTGACGACCTCGCCGCTCGTCGTCGATCTCGAGCTCCTCGAACAGCGCGGCGCCGAGCGCCTGGACGACACCGCCCTCGACCTGCGAGCGGCACTGCCCGGGGTTGAGCACGACGCCGGCATCCGCGGCCTGCACGCTCTTCAAGATCGCGATCGCCCCCGTGGACGGCTGCACCGCGACGCGGAAGCCCTGCACGTTGAACGCGACCGAGCGCGGAGAGCCGGTGAACGTCGCCGACGCGCTGACGGGCACGCCGATGGACAGAGCCGCAGCGTGGATCGAATCGGAAGGAACCCGCGCCGCGATCCCGCGCAGCTGCTCGGCCAACGCCGACGCGGCCATCAGCGTCGCGCGCCCTGCGACGAACACCCCCGCCGAGGCGAACGCGCCGCTGTCGTGGCCCACGACGTCGGTGTCGCCTGCGACCAAAGTGATGTCCTCGACGGCGCAGCCCAGCGCCGAGGCCGCGATCTGCCGGTGCACCGTCGCGGTCCCGTTGCCGAACTCGGCCGTGCCCACGAACAGCCGATAGTCACCGGAGGGCAACAGCTCGATCCGCGCGTCGGCGAAGTGGCCGCCGGGCGGACCGGCGTCGAGCATCCCGAGCGCGATCCCCTCGCCGACGAGCCAGTCCGGGCCGGGCGCCGCCAGCCCGTCGCCGCGCGCCAACGACTCCTCGACCAGATCGAGGCACTGATCCAACCCGTAGCTGCCGAACTCGACGTCGCCGTCGAAGGCGTCCGAGGGCGTGACGACGTTGCGATCGCGCAACACGCGCGGCGAGATCGAGAGCCGCCGCGCGAGCTCGTCCAGCACCGACTCGACGGCGAAGATCGTCTGGCTCAGCCCGTAGCCGCGGAAGGCGCCGGCGGGGACGCGTGTGCGTGTAGGCGACCCGCGCGTCCACGCGCGTGTTCGCGCATCGATAGACGCCGAGCGACTCGCCGCACGCGTGGAACATCACCGCGCGGCCGTGGTTGCCGTACGCGCCGGTGTTCGAGAGCAGCTCGAGCTCCAGCGCGGTCAACGTGCCGTCGTCGCGAGCGCCCGCCCGGACGCGGATCCGCATCGGATGCCGCGTGGTCGTCGCGGTGAACTGCTCCTCGCGGGTGAGCTCGATCCGCACCGGCCGGCCGGTGCGCAGCGCGGCCAGGGCGACGACGTCCTCGACGAGCAGCTCCTGCTTGCCGCCGAAGCCACCGCCCACCCGCGCGGTGAAGACGCGCACCTCGACCCCGAGCAGCCGCGCGAGCTCGTCGCGCACGAGGAACGGCACCTGGGTGGAGGTGCGGACGTTGAGGCGTCCGCGCTCGTCCACCCATGCGGTCGCGCCGTGCGTCTCCAATGACGCGTGCTGGACGCGCTGGACCGTGAAGGTCTCCTCGACGATCTCGGCCGACACGGCGAAGGCGGCGTCGACATCGCCGGTCTGCGTGTGCAGCTCCGCGGCGAGGTTGCGCGACGGGATCGGCGATCCGGCTCTCGGGCCCCTTGTCGCCGTGGACGAGCGGCGCCCCCGGCGCCAAGGCGAGCTCGGCGTCGAACACCGCCGGCAGGACCTCGTAGTCGACCACGACCAAGCGGGCCGCAGCGCGGGCCTCGGCCACGCTTGGAGCGACCACGGCCGCCACCCGCTGCCCCTTGAAGCGCACGACGTCGTCGAAGATCCGCGTGTCGTCGGGATCCTCGAGGCGATCGGAATGGCGAGCGGTCGAGAACAACGTGGAGGGCACGTCGTGATGCGTGATCACGGACACCCCGGCGGGCACGGCCGAGAGATCGATCGAGCGGATTCGCGCATGCGCGTGCGGTGAGCGCAGCAACACGAGGTGCAGCAGTCCGTCGGGCGCGTGGTCGAGCGTGAACGCGGCACGCCCGCGCACCAGATCGGGACCGGCCGGCGCGAGGTCGCCATCGTGGCGGCCGCCCGCGATCGCCTCCTCGATGATCCGATAGCCGCTGCAGCGGCAGAGGTTGCTCTTCAAGGCGCGCGGGAGATCGTCGGTGGGCAACGCCGCCGCGGTCATGATCATCCCGGCGGTACAGAAACCGCACTGAAAGCCCTGCGCGTCGACGAACTTCTGCTGCAGCGGATGCTCGAGGCCCATGATCGTCGTGACCTCGCGGGCACGGACCGCGGGGTAGAGGCAACTGTGCACCGGCACCCCGTCGACATGCACCGTGCAGGCGCCGCAGTCCCCCGTGTCGCAGCCCTTCTTGACGCCGAAGCGCCCCTGCTCGCGCAGGTACGTGCGCAGGCACTGTCCGGGCCGCGGGATGGCGTCGTGGTCCGAGCCGTCGATCCTCATGCCAGCTCCTGCCGGATCTCCTCGGCGAGCACGTGCGTGAGCTGCCGCCGCCAGCGCGGCGAGCCGTGCACGTCGTCGTAGAACGCCAGCGCGTCGATCGCCTCGTGCAGGTCGTCGGCGCCGGCGATCTGGACCGGCCGTGGCGTCGCGCCCGTGATCGTCAGCACGAACGGGTCCGCGCGCCCGATCAGCAGCGCGGCGGAGCGGCCGATCGGGGTGAGCGAGAACTGCCGAAGCGCGACCCGCGGCTCCGGTCCCACCCGCAACGAGCGCAGCAGCTCGCCCGGGCGCAGGACCGTCGTCCCCGGGCCGGTGATGAAGTCCAGCGCGGCGACCTCACGCTCGCCGCTCGCCGACCACAGCGTGCACACGCCGTCCAGCGCGACCGCGTAGGCGGCGATCGGCCCGGCCGGCAGCGCGCAGCAGAGGTTGCCGCCGACGGTCCCGACGTTCCAGATCTTGAACGACCCGCGCAGGCACTCGCAGCAGCGCCGCGCGAAGTCCGAGTACGCCGCCGAGCTGCGCGAGCGTGCACGTCGCGGCGATCTCCGATCCGTCGATCGGCCGCCAGCGCAACGCCGTCAGGTCGAACAGCCGCCGCACGCCGACCTGCGGCTCCGAGAACAGCCAGCTCCCGCCCGCGAGGAACGCGTCGCCCTCGCCGAAGTCGGCCAGGTCGTCGCGCGTAACCGGCACGACGAACTCGGTCACGGTGTCGAGGTCCATCAGGTCCGCTTCACCGTCCCGGTGATCAGGCCGAACGGGTCCTGCGTGGCGATGAAGACCTCGTTCGGGTTCTCGAGCCCGAAGACCGACAGATCGACGAGGTTGTGGTGCTTGTTGGGCAGCTCGATCGTGACCTCGAGCACCTCCGGGACCGCGTCCATGATCGCGGTCGCCATCAGGTAGATGGTCTGCTGCACCGACTCGCTGAAGTGGTCGGTGAAGGCGCCGACCAGCGCGTCGCGCGCGGTCTGCCACGCGAGCCTGGTAATCGACCTCAGCGGACCCGTACGTCCACTGCGCGCTGACGACCGTCGCGAGGATCCGGTCGTCGGTCTCCGGCAGCGACGTGAACTCGTCGCGATCGAAGCCCGGAGAAGCCCGAGCCGGTCGAGCGCAGCACGAACAGATCGCCCAGCCCGGCCTTGACCTCGAAGGTCTCGCCGTCGCCGGAGACCCACGCGATGTGATCGCCTGAGGCGTCGCGATAGAAGCCGTGATCGTGCGTGCGCGTCCACGGGTGCTCGGTCAGGTGGATGTGTGCGGTGTCGACGCGCTCGCGGGTCACGAAGTGCTTGACGAGCGCCTTGCCGAAGTCCTCGATGCTGCCGGTCGAGAAGTGCGTCTTGCCGAGCGCGAAGACGGTGTTCTTCATCGTGTCGGTCGCCGGGATGCCGGTGTTGTCGCCCTCGAGGTAGACGGCTTCGAAGTCGCCGCGCAGGCGGACGTCGACGGTGACGTCGCGGATGACGTGCCGGGGCGAATCGCGCACGACCCGCATCAGGCGGTTCTGCGACTTGCCGTAGGCGTCGTGGGTGAGTTCGTAGGCCATCAGACGTACACCGCCTGGCGCTGGCTGACGCGCCGCAACTCCGCGGTCACGGTCTCCAGGTCGGCCGTTCGCAGCTCGCCGTCCTCGACCACGCGTCGTCCTCCCACGAGCAGGTGCTCGACGCCCCGCGGGGGACCGAGCACCAGCGCGGCGACGGGGTCGACGATCCCCGCTCCGCCGAGGTCGTCCACGCGCCAGAGCGCGATGTCGGCCAGCTTTCCCACCTCGAGCGAACCGAGTTCGCCGGCACGGCCGAGGCAGCGCGCGCCGTGGATCGTCCCGTGCGCCAGCGCCTCGCGCACCGTCATCGCCGTCGGCCCGCCCGCGAAGCGCGCCGCCATCAGCGAAGCGTGCACTTCGAGCTGCAGCGTCCCGGCCTCGTTGGAGGCCGCGCCGTCGACGCCCAGTCCGACCGCCACGCCGGCCTCGCGCAGCCCTTGCACCTTGGCGATGCCGGAGCCGAGGCGCGCGTTGGAGGTGGGGCAGTGCGCGACGCCGACGCCCGCCTCGCCGAAGCGCGCGACCTCGTGGTCGCTCAGGTGGACGCAGTGCGCGAACCAGACGTCGTCGCCCATCCAGCCCAGCTCGCCGACGTAGTCGACCGGGCGCATCCCGAAGCGCTCCAAGCAGAACGCCTCCTCGTCCAACGTCTCGGACAGATGCGTGTGCAGCCGCACGCCGCGCGACCGGGCGAGCGCCGCCGACTCGGTCATCAGCTCCCTGGTGACCGTGAACGGCGAGCACGGCGCCAGGGCGATCCGCAGCGTCGGAGTCCGGCGCGGGGTCGTGCCAGCGATCGATCGCCTCGGCGCTCGCCGACAGGATCGCGTCGATGTCCTCGGTCACCGAGTCCGGCGGCAGGCCGCCCTGGGAGACGCCGAGGTCCATCGACCCGCGGCACGGGTGGAACCGCAGCCCGACCGCGGAGGCGGCCGTGATCGTCGCCTCCAGCAGGTCGGCCTGGGGGAACACGTAGTGGTGATCCGTCGAGGTCGTGCAGCCCGACAGCGCGAGCGCCGCGAGGCCCGCCTTGGCGGCGTGGTGCGTGATGTCGTCGTCGAGCTGCGCCCAGACCGGGTACAGGCCGGTCAGCCACTCGAACAGCGTGCCGTCGGCCACGAAGCCGCGCGTCGCCCACTGGTAGAGGTGGTGATGGCTGTTGACGAGACCGGGCGTCGCGAGCATCCCGGTCCCGTCGATGACGTCCTCGCCGGCGGCCGGCCCGTCCCCGAGCGCGACGATCCTGCCGTCCTCGATGACGATGTGCCCGGACGCGTACTCGGTCCCGGCGGCGTCGACCGTCGCGATGGCGCAGCCGGAGATGACCATCAGGCGAGCTGCTTCGACTTCGCGGCGTTGGCCGCGGCGACCTCTTCGGCACCGACGAACGTCGGCGTCGAACCGAGCGCCTTCGCCGTCTTCCCGCCGACGCCCAGCTCGTTGAAGATGTAGTTCAGCGCGACGACCGCGACCGTGCCGGCCGTGATGCCCGGAGCCCATGATCGTGATGAACCACTGCGGGAAGTCCTCGTAGATCGCCTCGTTGCGGACCGGGACGAGCCCGATGCCGAGCGAGGTGGCGACGATGATCAGGTTCCCGCGGTGGTCGAAGTCGACCTTGTTGAGCGTCTTGGCGCCGATCGCCGCGACGGTCCCGAACATCACGAGGCCCGCACCGCCGAGCACCGGCAGCGGTACGGCGGCGACGACGGCCCCGAGCACCGGGAACAGGCCGAGCACGATCATGATCCCGCCCGCGGTCGCGACCACCCAGCGGCTCTTGACGCCGCTGAGGCTGACGAGGCCGACGTTCTCGGCGTACGCCGTGTACGGGAACGTGTTGAAGATGCCGCCCAGCGCGGAGGAGATGCCATCCGCGCGCAGGCCGCCGACGATCGTGTCCTCGTCGGCCTCCTTGCCGACGATCTCGCCGACGGCGATCAGGTCGCCCGTCGTCTCGATCATCGAGACGATCATCACGATCACCATCGTGATCACGACGCTGATGGCGAAGGTCGGCGCGCCGAAGTGGAAGGGCCGCGGGACGCCGAAGACGTTGGAGTCGGCGACGCTGCCGAAGTCCGTGAACCCGAGCGGGATCGCGACGAGCGTGCCGACGATGATCCCGATCATGATCGACGTGCGCTTGATCCACTCGTTGGCGAAGCGCTGCAGCATCAGGATGAAGATCAGGACGCCGACGGCGAGCGCGAGGTTCTGCGGGACGCTGTTGTCCGGACTCGGGTTGAAGACGTCTCCTGCCCAGTCGACGGCCACCGGCAGCAGGGAAATACCGATCAGCAGGATCACCGTGCCGACCACGAGCGGCGGGAAGAAGCGCCGCAGCTTGCCGATCACCGGTGCGAGCAGCACGGCGATGATGCCGGCGATGATGATCGCCCCGAACACGTCGGTGATCGGGTGCCCCTGGCCGGCCGCCGCGACGATCGGCCCGACCGCCGCGAACGTGCAGCCCTGCATGATCGGCAGCCGCGCCCCGATCTTCCACACGCCGATGCACGTCAGCGCCGTGGCGATCCCCGCCGTGAAGATGTCGGCGGCGATCAGGACCGCCATGTCGGCGGGGGAGACCTTGAACGCGGCGCCGACGATGAGTGGGACCGCGACCGCGCCCGCATACATGCCGAGCACGTGCTGAAGGCCGAAGGTCGCCAGTTCCTTCGCAGGGAGGACCTCGTCGACCGGAGCGACGGGCGGGGGAGGGGCATCACTGGTCATGAGCGCACTCCACCGAGCGTGTGAACGCTTGCGTAGGGCCGCTGAGTAGAAGCGCGCTGGCCCACTGGTAGGGCCAGTAATCCACCGGGGGGCTGCCGCCCCCCGGACCCCCCGCTTACCCTGACCACCCATGGGAGTGCTGCGGTTGCGGGAGTTCCGCCTGCTTCTTGGCGCGCAGGCGGTATCGCTGCTCGGCGACCGGATGGTGAGCATCGCGCTCGCCTTCGCCGTGCTCGAACTGGGCGGTTCCGCGACCGAGGTCGGCCTCGTCCTGGCCTGCCGGACGGTGCCGATGGTGGCGACGCTGCTGGTCGGCGGCGTGGTCGCCGATCGGGTGTCGCGACGGACGGTGATGGTGGTCGCGGACCTCTCGCGTCTGCTCACGCAGGGAGCGATCGCGGCGCTGCTGATCGGCGGCGCGGCCGAGGTCTGGATGCTGGCCGTGCTGGCCGGGCTGACCGGCGCCGCGGGCGGGTTCTTCAATCCGGCGGCGGTCGGGCTGCTCCCGGCGATCGTGCCCGCCGACCGGTTGCTGGAGGCCAACGGGGTTCGGTCGGCCGTGGTGTCGGGCGGTGAGATCCTGGGACCGGTGATCGCCGGCGTCCTGATCGCGGGCGTCGGGCCGGGGTGGGCGATCGCGGTCGACGCCGCCACCTTCGCGGTGAGCGCGCTGTTCCTGGTGCGGCTGCGGCTGCCGGCTGCGGTGCCGCGCATCGCCACGTCGTTTCTCGCGGACCTGCGCGAGGGCTGGGGCGTCTTCACGTCGTTGACGTGGGTGTGGACGTTCGTGGCCTGCGCCGCGTTCGGGAACCTCGTCTGGGGCGCGTGGGCCGTGCTCGGGCCGGTCGTCGCCGACGAGTCGCTCGGCGGCGCCGCGGCGTGGGGGACGGTGCTCGGCGCGATGGGCGTCGGCGCGCTGGTCGGCAGCCTGATCGCGGTGCGTGCGCGCCCGCATCGCCCGCTCGTCCTGGCCGGGGTCGGCTACGGGCTGTTCGTGTTCCCGCTCGCGTTCCTCGCCGCCGGTGTCCCGCTCGCCGTGCTCGCGTTCGGCGCGCTGATGGGCGGCGTCGCGATGATGCTCGGCAACTCCGTCTGGGAGTCGACGCTGCAGTCCCGCGTGCCGGTGGAGTCTTTGAGCCGCGTGAGCGCCTACGACTGGTTCGGCTCGCTCGCCTTCAACCCGGTCGGGATGGCGATCTGGGGGCCGATCGCCGTGGCCATCGGGACCTCGGAGGCGCTGTGGCTGGCGGCGGCGCTGGTCTTCGCCTCGACGATCGCGCTGCTCTGCGTGCCGGCGATCCGGCAGCTTCGGGCCGAGTAGGTTTTCAACCGGTCCGATCCGCGTGCGAACATACGTTCGTGCCCTACGTCGAGCTCCACGCGCACACCGCCTTCTCCTTCCTGGACGGCGCGTCGCTCGCCCGACGGAGCTGGCGGCGGCCGCCGCCGCGGCCGGGCACGAGGCGATGGCGGTGACCGACCACAACGGGGTCTCGGGCTCGATGGAGTTCGCGGATGGCGGCCAAGCCGCTCGGGCTGCGGGCGATCCACGGGGCGGAGATGGACCTCGACCGACGGCCGGCACGTGACGCTGCTGGTCGAGGACGCGGTGGGCTGGCGCAACCTCTGCCGGATCGTCACCCGCGCCCACGTGCACGATCGCGACAAGCACGAGCCGCCGCCCGCGGTGCCGCTCGAGACGCTGGAGGAGCACGCGGCGGGGCTGGTGCTGCCTGAGCGGCTGCGCGGACCACGGCGTGCACGACGAGCCGACGCTGCGGCGGCTGCTGGCCGCCTTCGGCCCTGACCACCTGCGCGTCGAGCTGCAGCGGCCCTTCCAGCGCCACGACCGCTCGCGCAACCGCGAGCTCGCCGCAGCTGGCGCAGCGGCTCGGGGTGCCCGACCGTCGCCACCGGCAACGTCCACGCCCACGCGCGCTCGCGCGCGCCGCTGCAGGACGCGTTCGTCGCGCTGCGCCACCACCTGACGCTGGACGCCTCGGAGCCCGTCCGCCGCGGCAACACCGCGCACGTGCTCGCCTCCCCGAAGGCGATGGCCGCGCGCTTCGAGGGGCACGCGCGACGCGGTGCGAGGAGAGCGGCGAGCTCGCCGCAGCGGCTGCGCCTTCGACCTCACGCAGGACCTCGGCTACCGCTACCCGGGGGCGGAGGACGCGGCAGGCGCCGCGCAAGCTCGCCGAGCTGTGCTGGACGCTGCTGGAGGTCCGCTACCCGGCGGGCTCGCCCAACCACGCCGCGGCGCACGCGCGCCTGGAGGAGGAGCTGCGCGTGATCGACGTGCTCGGGCTCGCCGGCTTCTTCCTGCTGCACCGGGACCTGCTGGAGCTCGCGCGCGAGGTGGCGGTGGAGGTGCGCGGGCCGGCTTCGGCTCGCGCCGCTGCTGCCGCCGGGCCGCGGGCCGCGGCTCCTCGGTGTCCTCGATCGTCTGTTACCTCACCGGCCTCTCGCACATCGACCCGATCGCCAACGACCTGTTCCTCGGGCGCTTCCTCAACGAGGAGCTCAACGCGCTGCCGGACATCGACCTCGACTTCCCGCGCGACGTGCGCGAGAAGCTGATCCCGCGCGTGCACGACCGCTACGGGCAAGCGAGCGCTCGGCGCTGGTGGCGGCGTTCCCGACGTTCCGCTCGCGCGGGGCGATCCGCGAGCTGGGCAAGGTGCTCGGGCTGCCGGCGGGGGAGCTCGAGCGCGTCGCGCGCGGCGCCGAGCCGTGGGCGGTCCAGGGCGTGGCGGCGCGACGTCGAGGTCGCGATGGGGATCGAGCCGACCGGCGAGGCCGGGCCCGTTCATCGACCCCGACGCGCGCGCGCCGCCTTCGCCATGAGCACGAGCGAGTGGCTGGCGATGGTCAACGGCAAGCGCCCCGACCAGGCGGAGGCGCACGAGACCGACCCGTCGCTCGCCGCGACTACGACCGCCTGCCCGGCCGCTGGGCGTGGCTGGCGCGGCTGTGCGACGAGGCCTACGGGCTGCCGCGCCATCTCTCCCAGCACTCGGGCGGGATGATCGTCTCCACCCGGCCCGCTGATCGACTGCTGCCCGGTGCTGCCGGCGGCGATGGAGGGCCGCCAGCTCTGCCAGTGGGACAAGGACTCGTGCGCGGACGCGGGCTTCCTGAAGATCGACCTGCTCGGGCTCGGGATGCTCTCGGCCGTCGAGCGCTGCGTCGAGGAGATCGGGCGCGTGCGCGGCGACGCGGGTCGACCTCTCGCGGATCCCGTACGACGACGAGGAGACCTACGACGCGATCCAGGTCGCCGACACGATGGGCGTCTTCCAGATCGAGTCGCGCGCGCAGATGGCGTCGCTGCTGCGCACGCGGCCGCGGTCGCTGGACGACCTGACGATCCAGGTCGCGATCGTGCGGCCCGGGCCGATCCTCGGCGGCGCCGTCAACCCGTACATCTCGCGCCTGCAGACGCTGCGCGAGAACCCGGACTTCGTCATCCCCTACGAGCACGAGTGCGCTGCGCGAGGTGCTCAAGGACACGCTCGGCACGATCATCTTCCAGGACCAGGTGATCGAGGTCGCGATGGCCTTCGCGGGCTTCTCGCCGGGCGAGGCCGAGGGCCTGCGGCGGGCGATGAGCCGCAAGCGCTCGGCGGAGGCGATCGAGGCCTACCACCAGCGCTTCCTCGACGGCGCCGCGGCCCTGCACGGCGTCGCGGCGGACGTGGCCGAGCGCGTCTACGGGATGATCGTCGGCTTCTCGGGCTTCGGCTTCCCGAAGGCCCACGGCGCCGCCTTCGGCCTGCTCGCCTACCAGTCGACCTGGCTGCGCGTGCACCACGGCCCGGAGTTCCTGTGCGCGCTGCTCAACGAGCAGCCGATGGGCTTCTACGCGCCCGACACGCTGGTCCACGAGGCCCAGCGCCGCGGGATCGAGCTGCGCGCCGCCGGACGTCAACGCCAGCGAGGCGCTGTGCACGAGTGGAGGCGATCGAACCGCGACCGGTCGTGCGGCTCGGCCTCGGCTTCATCCTCGGCGTGCGCGAGGAGGAGGTCGCGCGCGCTCGTCGCCGCGCGCGAGGAGGGCGGGCCGTTCCGCTCGCTCGCCGACCTCGCGTCGCGCGCCGGCGCGGGGCGCCCGTCGCTGGACCGGCTGGCGTGGGCGGGCGCGTGCGACTCGCTGATCGGCGGCTCGTCGGAGCACGCGCGGCGCACGGCGCTGTGGCAGCTCGGGGTGGCGGTGCCGGGCGAGCGGGTGCTGGAGGGGACGCAGCTCGCGCTGCCGCTCGAGGTGCCCGACGCGCCGGCGCTGCGGCCGCTCGACGCCGTGGGAGTCGATGATCGCCGACTACGCGACGACCGGGCTGACGCTCGGCCCGCACCCGATGCAGCTGCTGCGGCCGTCGCTGGAGCCCGGGCACGGTCTCGATCGGCGACCTCGCGCGGCTGCCGCACGACTCGCGCGGTGCGCCTCGGCGGGCTCGTCGTCGCGCGCCAGCGGCCGGGCACGGCCAAGGGGATCGTGTTCCTGCTGCTCGAGGACGAGTTCGGGACGATCAACCTGATCGTCCCGCCGGACCTCTACGAGGCGAACCGGCTGACGGTGCGCAGCGAGCCGCTGCTGCTGTGCGAGGGGCGGCTCGAGAAGCTGCCGCAGGCGGGCGGCGGGATCAACGTCTTCGTCAAGGGCGTCCGCTCGCTGGTCGCGCCGGAGGAGCAGGCGGCGGAGGTCGTCGCGCTGGCCGAGCGGCGCGTCGCGGCGGCGGCGACGGGGCGCGGCGAGGGCGCGCAGGGCGGGCGTGAGGCGGCTGCGTCGCTGGGCGAGTTCCGGCAGGTCTCACCGCCGATCCAGAGCTTCGCGTCCGGACGACGACGCTAACCAACCGCGCGAGCGGGTAGATTGCGGCGCCGTGAGTTTGATCCTCTTCGTCGCCGCCTTCGTCGGGCTCGGGCTCGGGACGCTGCTGTTCGCCATGAGTGGCGGGCGTGGCGGCGTAGGTTCCACGCTGCAGTCGCAGTCGCGCGGCAGCCGCCGGTTCGCGACGTTCGTGTTCTTCGCGTCGCTGCTGGTGCTCGGCATCGGCGTGCCCGCCGCGGTCATCGCGGCGGAGGACAACAACACCGACGTCCCGCACGCCGGGTTGCGCAATCTCACCGCAGCCGAGCTGCACGGGCAGGAGCTCTTCGGTCGCCGCTGCGGGCTCTGTCACACGCTCGAGGCGTCCAACGCGGTCGCGCGGGTCGGGCCGAACCTCGACCAGCTCGCACCGAACGAGAAGTTCGTGCTCGACGCGATCGAGAAGGGTCGCTCGAACGGCAACGGCCAGATGCCGGCGCAACATCTACACCGGCGAAGACGCTGCGGATGTAGCGAAATATGTCGCAAAATCCGTGGGCGCTTCGGAGTCGTCCGGCGGTTGATGTAAAAAGCACAAGCGTGCAGGCGCTTCGGCCGCTGGTACGCTCGGTCTTGGTCCCGGTTGTCGCAGCGCCGCTCTTCTGGCGCGAGCCTCCCAGCTCGACGCCGTAAGCAAGAGGAAGAGGAAAAGTCGACATGGCCCCAGAGCAAGACGCCCCCAGCGGGGCGTTCTATGACCATGAGAGCAGCGAATCGGCGCCTCGCCGCCGGCGCGCCGCCGCTGACTGGGGCGTGGGCGAGGACATCTTCGATCGCATGCCGAGCCGCCGCCTGACGCGCGCCGACCGTCGCGCCGAGCATCACGAGGACCTCGAGGTCGGCCGCTTCGAGCGCCGCCTCTCCGGGCCGGCGACGCCGCGAGCCGCGCCGCGACGACTGGGGCGACGCCCACGAGCGCCGCCAGGTCGCGCCGCGCCGCGACGACTGGGCCCCTGCCGCCGAGCGCCGTCCCGCACGCCGTCCCGCCGAGTCCTGGACCGCGGCGACGAGCACATCGAGCCTGTCGAGGGCAAGCGTCAGATCGACTCCTGGCTGGAGCCCGAGCGTGGACATGAGCTCACGCTCTCGCCCGGCGAGAGCCGGACGATCGTGCTCGAGACGGGCACGCCGCTGGAGCCCGAGCTCGCTCCCGAGCGTGCCGGCGCGCCGCACCGTCGTGATCAGCGGCCATCCCGACCGGCTGCCGGTCGTGCGCACGCCGCGTCCGCCCCGCACCGCCGTCGAGCGCATCGGCGCACGCCCGGACCGGATCGTCGGCTACGCCGTGCTGCTGGGTTTCGCGCTCGTGTTGATCGCGATTCTCACGACCGGCCAATAAACCGGGGCGCAAGCCCTTGCGGCGCACCCCGCGCCGACATACCCTTATCTCTAGTAAGTCAGCCCCCCAGCTCCCCCACGGTGGTGGCGTTATGCCTAAGACAGAGATGAGCCGGTTCCCCATCCACGACGACCTGACGGCTCCCCCCGAGTCGTTGCCCATCCTCAAGGGTGCGTCGTCAGCGGCAGGGCAGCTCCCGAACTTCCTCGGCGTGCTCGCAGGCGCTCCCGCGGCCCTGAAGGCCTACACCCGCTTCCGCACGGAACTGCGGCACGGCACGCTGCCGCGCCACAGCGCCGAGCGGATCGGGCTCGCGGTCGCCGAGCACTACGGGTCCAAGCCGGGCCTGCAGCTGCACACCCGCACGAGCCGCCAGGCCGGGCTCGGGATCGACGAGGTCGCCCGCGCCAAGCGGTGGGACTCCGGCGATGCCCGCGAGGCCGCGCTGCTGCGCTATCTGCGCCCGTTGCTCGGCGACCGCGCGAACTTCCCGCAGCACCTGCACGAGGAGGCGCGCGAGGCCGGCTGGAGCGAGGAACAGCTGCTGGAAGCCATCGCGGTGCTCTCCATGGAATCCTTCACGGCAATGGTCAACATCGCCGGCGACGTCCCCGTGGACGGGTCGGTCGAGGAGACGCGCGTCCTGCGCGCGGCGTAGTGCACTGAGAGCCATGGGCGCCAGCGCCCAACCCCATCCACAGCAACAATCGACGCTGCCAGCACTGCTGCCCTCGCTACCACGAGGCGGTCGAGCTGGTCGGCAAGCGCTGGACGGGCGCGATCCTCTACGTGCTCCTGCACGGCGGCCGTCAGCGCTTCACGGAGATCGCCAACGCGGTCCCGGATCTGTCCGACCGCCTGCTCTCCGAGCGCATGAAGGAGCTCGAGGCGCGCGAACATCGTCGAGCGCCACGTGAGCGACGGGACGCCCACCAAGGTCTCCTACGAACTGACCGAGAAGGGCCGCCAGCTCGCGCCCGCGATGGCCGAGCTGAAGGTCTGGGCGGACCGCTGGTTGGACTGACTCCGACCGAACGTCCACTCGTCACCGCCTCCCGGTCCATTAGCCTGCAGCGCGCCATGGCTGACCGACCCCAGACACCTGAAGACGTCAAGGCGCTCGTCGAGGAGCACGGCATTCGCTTCGTGCGCCTGTGGTTCACCGACATCCTCGGGCAGCTGAAGTCGTTCTCGATCTCCAACGAACAGCTCGACGACGCCTTCGAGGGCGGCATGGGCTTCGACGGTTCCTCGATCACCGGCTTCAACGCCATCGAGGAATCGGACATGATCGCCGTGCCGGACCCGACGACGTTCAACGTCCTCCCGTGGCGCCCGGAGGACGGCGCCGGCGTCGCGCGCATGTTCGCCGACGTCCAGACGCCCGAGCGCCGCCCCTACGAGGGCGACCCGCGCCACGTCCTGCGCCGCGCCGAGGAGCGCGCGAAGGACATGGGCTTCGACGCCTTCAACGTCGGGCCTGAGCTCGAGTACTACCTCTTCCGCGACAACCGCTCGACGGAGGTCCTCGACGAGGGCGGCTACTTCGACCTCACGACGCTCGACGCCGGCTCCGACGTGCGCCGCGACACGGTGCTCGCGCTCGAGCGGCTCGGCATCGACGTCGAGTACTCCCACCACGAGGTCGGCCCGTCGCAGCACGAGATCGACATGCGCTACGTCGAGCGCGCTGAAGATGGCCGACGACTGCATGACCTACCGCATCACGGTCAAGGAGTACGCGCTCAAGTACGGCTGGCACGCGACGTTCATGCCCAAGCCGCTGTTCGGCCAGAACGGCTCGGGCATGCACACGCACCAGTCGCTGTTCAAGGACGGGCGCAACGCGTTCTACGACGCCGACGACAAGTACTTCCTGTCGGACATCGGCAAGGCCTTCATCGCCGGCCAGCTGCGCCACGCGCGCGAGATCTGCTCGATCTTCGCCCAGTGGGTCAACTCCTACAAGCGCCTCGTGCCCGGCTACGAGGCGCCGGTCTACGTCGCCTGGAGCCGCCGCAACCGCTCGGCGCTCGTGCGCGTCCCGCTCTATCACCCCGGCAAGGAGAACGCGACGCGCATGGAGCTGCGCTGCGCCGGACCCCGCCTGCAACCCGTACCTGACGTTCGCGGTGCTGCTGCAGGCCGGCCTGGAGGGCATCGAGCGCGGCTACGAGCTGCCCGAGCCGATGGAGAAGAACCTCTACCACCTGTCGCCCGACGAGCGCCGGCGGCTCGGCATCGAGCAGCTGCCGGAGACGCTCGGCGAGGCGATCGAGGTCACGGCCGAGTCCGAGCTCGTGCTGCGCACGCTCGGCGAGCACATCTTCAACCGCTACGTCGAGATCAAGCGCCAGGAGTGGGAGGACTACCGCGTGCAGGTCACGCCGTGGGAGCTCGAGCGCTACCTGGCGATCCTGTAGGAGTCGGTTGGCGAATGGTCGTACCGGTATTCGTCAACCGGCTCCTCGCTCAGCGCACCTCGAGGGACACCGTGTCCGTGGGATCGGTGTCCTCCGAGGGGGCGCGCACGAGCACGGTGTAGCGGCCGGGGTCGATCTGGACCCCGTCGCGCCGCTTCTGCCCGGCCTCGATCACGGCGCCGGTGACGAGCGCCTTCTGGATCGCCGCCTGGCTGCGCGGGTTGCCGCTGGCGAAGACGACCTCGACCGTCTCGTCGGTCGTGTTGTCGTAGTCGAGGAAGACCGTCCGGCCGTCGCGCGTGACGGTCAGCGGCTCGACCTCCAGGCCGTCCGCGCCGATCCGCACGCTGATCGTGGCGGCGCTGGAGACCGTGGGAGTCGCCGTCGCTGTCGTCGTGGGTGTCGCCTGATCCTGCGGCGAGAGCTCGGGGTCGTCGCCGCCGAAGATCAGCACGGCGACGACGGCGACGATCACGAGTGCCACAAGGCCGGCGGCGAGCCTACGCATCGCGCTCCGGGACGGGTTCCTCCTTCGCCATCCGCGACGGCCACCAGACACGGCGGCCGACGTCGATGACCGCCGCCGGGACGATCACCGACCGCACCACGAACGTGTCCAGCAGCACCCCGAAGGCCACGATGAAGCCGATCTGGGTCAGGACGACGAGCGGCAGCACGGCGAGTGCGCCGAACGTGCCCGCGAGCACGATCCCGGCCCCGGTGATCACCGCACCGGTGACCGCCAGGCCGCGCAGCGTCCCTTCGCGGGTGCCGTGCTTCTGCGCCTCTTCCCGCACCCGCGCCATCAGGAAGATGTTGTAGTCGATCCCGAGCGCGACCAGGAAGACGAAGGCGAGCAGCGGCAGCGTCGGGCCGACCCCGGTGAAGCCGAAGATGTGCTCGGAGACGAAGACGCCGGTCCCGAGCGCCGCGGCGAAGGACAGGATCACCGAGACGATCAGCAGCAGCGGCGCCACGACCGAGCGCAGCAGCACGATCAGGATCACGAACACCACGAGCAGGGTCAGCGGGATGATCAGCTTGTTGTCGCGCGTCGCCGAGACGCGCAGGTCGTACTCCTGCGCGGTCGGGCCGCCGACCAGCGTGTCGGGCCCGCCCGCCTTCTGCACGGCGGCGCGCACCGCCGGGATCTGATCCATCGTCGACGAGGCATACGGGTCGCTCTTGAAGGTCACGGCAAGGTGTACGCCGGCGGGACCCTGACCGGCCGGGCGCACGTCGCTGACCAGGTCGCTCCGCTCCTTCAGGGCCGCGGTCACGGCCTCGGCCTTCGCGGGGTCGCTGACGATCACGTCCGCCGGCGCCGAGGCGCCCGCCGGGAAGTTGCGCGCGAGCACTTCCTGGCCCTGCACCGAGTCGACCTCGCCGCGGAACTGGTTGCCGGTCGTCTGGCTCGTGTCGAGGCTCAGGAGGTTGGCGGCGAGCACCAGCAACACCAGGGTGCCGACGATCCAGATCGTCCGCGGCCGGTGGGCGACACGGTCGCCGACCCGGCGCCAGAAGCCGTGCGTCTCGTCCGTGCCCGCCTGGCCGGGGTGCGGGATCGTGTCCAGGCCCGGGGACCAGAACGCGCGGCGCCCGCAGATCGACGAGCAGCGCCGGCAGGACGGTCAGCATCGAGAACATCGCCAGCGCGACGCCCATCGCGCCGACCGGCCCGAGGCCCGCCGTCGAGTTGACCTCGGCGATGCTGAGCGTCAGCAGCGCCGCGATCACGGTCAGGCCGGAGGCGAGGATCGCCGGTCCCGCGCCCCGCAGTGCGATCGCCATCGCCTCGTGCTTGTCCTCATGGCGTCTGAGCTCCTCGCGATAGCGCGACACGAGCAGCAGCGCGTAGTCGGTCCCCGCGCCGAAGACCAGCACCGGCAGGATCCCGCCCGTCTGACCGTTGATCGTGACGCCCGCATCGGCCAGCAGGTAGGCCGCGCCGCGTGACGCCGCCTCGGCGAGGATGACGCTGAAGAACGGGATCGCCCAGAAGATCGGCGACCGGTAGATGATGATCAGCAGGATCAGCACGATCCCCGCCGCCGCGTACAGCAACGTCCCGTTGATGCCGGCGAAGACCTTGATGGCGTCGAGGCTGAAGCCCGCCGCGCCCGTCAGCTTGACGTCGAGTCCCGCGTCCGGCTTGCCGATCCGGTCGCGGATCGACTGCACGGCCAGCTCGAACTTGTCGCCCGACCCGTCGCCAGGCTGGACCGGCTGAATGATGATCGCCGCGTCGCCGCTCTGCGAGTACACCGGGGCCTGCGCCTCCAGCACCAGCGGATCGCGGTCCTGGTTGAGCTTCGTGACCGTGTCCGTGATCCGCGCCTTGTCCGCGTCGGTCAGCCCACCCTTGCGCTCATAGACGATCACCGCGGGCGCGAGCTCGCCGCCCGAGAACTTCTTGACCGCCTCCAGCGCCTTGACCGACTCGGCGTCCGACGGCAGCCAGGACGACGACTCGTTCTTCTGCGCGCCCTCCAACTTGCCGGCCTGGCTAGCCAGGCCGCCGTAGAACAGCACGACGACGATCAGGATCACCCATTTGGCGGTGTGTCCGGCGGGAAGGGAAAAGAGTCGGGCCATGGATCCTCAGTCAAGCGAAGTTGGACGTACTCACGCGTTACGGCTGCCCCCGTCGAGTTGGATGGCGCGCCGGCGGCCCTGAGCCGCGCGATCGTCTGCTTCGCGCTGAACATCGCCTGCTTCCAGCTGACCCGGATCACCCGCTCGCCGGCCGCCTCCAGCCGCGCCTGGCGCTCCGCGTCGTCCTTGCGGGCCAGCGGATGATCGTGCCACTGCCCGCCGTCGGCCTCGATCACGAGCCGCTGCTCGGGCCAGCGGAAGTCCGGCTGCGTGGGCTTGCCGTCCACGGTGATCCACTTGTTGACATCGGGCCGCGCGAAGCCGCCTTCGTCGATGAGGTCGAGGAACGCATCCTCGAACTCGTTGCGCGTCGGGACGTAGCCCTCGGCGATGATCTCGTGCAGGTTCCGGTGGCGCTGACCCGGCGTCGTGATGAGCTCGTTGATCGTTACGCGCCTAAGCGCCAATGCTTCGCGGACGGCTCTGCGCAGGAGGTCGAACGGCAGCGCTGAGGAGCTGTCGATCAGCGCTCTGGCCGGCGTCGTCACGGGAATCGAGTCGAAGCGGACGATCTTGAACGGCACGCGTGTGCGATGGACGACGATCCCGGGGATCTTGCGCCCGTAGCTCGTTGGCACCGTCACGTGCGGGATCTGGTCCTCTTCCCAGTCGAGGAGGCCCCAGAGAGATACGGCAGCCCGATTGCTCAGCGCGGCGCCGGTGCCGCACGCCTTGACCGCGGCGAGGCACCGCCCGCGGATCGTGAGCCCGTCGTGGCCCCATCCGTAGACACCCGGGTAGATCGCATGGAGGATCCCGCTGCGCCGCCGACGCAACACGGCGCCGGCCGACAGGCCGCACGCTCGGAGCTCGTCGATGTCGAGAACGCCCCACTGCCGCGCCGCCAACTCGGCGGCCGCGTTGTTTGGATTGCGGTTTCCGGCATCGAAACAACTCACCCGCGCATCGTCGCGCGGGTGGCTGTGACGAAACAACTCAGTTTTGCAGCGACTTTGCCAAATCTTCCGCGCTAAACACCGGGAGCTGGCAGGTGAAGCGCTCGCAGACGTAGGCGGCCGGCGCTCCGTCGACCGGGGCACGGCCCTCCAGGAGCGGGACGTCTGCCCGTCGCCACCCGCGAGCACGACGTACGGCCAGAAGCCGCCTCGCACGACGCGCGCCAGCGCACCGTCGTCGTCGCCCGCCAGGGCGACCTCGCGGACCGGTGCGAGCTGGAAGTCGATCGCGCGCAGCAGGTGGCCGAAGGCGAGCGGGTGCTGGGGGGCGACGACGTGCAACAGGCGGATGAGGGACAGCGCCGCTTCCTCGTAGCGGGCCTCGCCGGTCATCCGCGCGAGTCGCAGGAGCCCGAAGGCCGCGGCGGAGCCGCCCGCGGGGATCGGGGCGTCCTCGAGGTCCTTGCGCCGGGCGATCAGCCCCGTGTGATCGTCGGAGACCGAGAAGAAGCCGCCGAGGGTCGGGTCGAGGAAGCGCTCGAGGATCGTGTCCGCCAGCTCCACCGCCCGCGTGAACCAGCGAGCATCGAAGGTCGACTCGTACAAGCGTGAGGTAGGCCTCGAGCAGGTAGGCGTGGTCCTCCAGGTACGCCGGGAGCTTCGCGCGGCCGCGGTTGAACGTGCGCAGCAGCCGCCCCGAGGCATCGCGCAGCTCGCGCTCGACGAACTCCGCGCAGGTGACCGCCGCCGCCAGGTAGTCGGCGCGCTCCAGCGCGGCGCCCGCGTCGGCCAAGCGCGGAGATCATCAGCGCGTTCCAGCTCGTCAGGCGCTTGTCGTCGAGCGCCGGCCAGACCCGCTTCGAACGCGCCGCCAGCAGCCCGTCCTTGATCTCGCGGAGCTCAACCGGATCGGACGTCGCCCGCACGAGGATGTTCGCGCCCTCGAAGTTGCCGGCCTCGGTCACGCCGAAGTGCGTCGATCGCGACCGAACCGAGCTGAATCGCCCAGCGCCGCGATGATCTCCGCCGGCGTCCAGACGTAGAACTTGCCCTCGACGCCCTCGGAGTCCGCGTCCAGGGAGGAGGCGAAGCCGCCCTCGTCCTGGCGCAGCTCGCGCATCGCCCAGTCCAGCGTCTCCTCGCACACGCGCCGGAACAGCCCGTCGCCGGACACCTGAAACGCGTGCAGGTAGGCCCGCGCCAGCAGCGCGTTGTCGTAGAGCATCTTCTCGAAGTGCGGGACGAGCCAGCGCGCGTCGACCGAGTAGCGGGCGAAGCCGCCGCCGATCTGGTCGTAGATGCCGCCGCTGGCCATCCGCCGCAGCGACTGCATCGGCATCGCGTTCTCGCCGCGAGCGAGCAGGAACTCGATCACCGACGACGGCGGGGAACTTCGGCGCGCCGCCCCAGCCGCCGTTCGTCTCGTCGAACAGGCGCCGCAGCGCGACGACCGCCGCATCCAGCGACGACGCGTCCAGCTCGCCCTCGGTCGGCTGCATGAAGGCGGCGCCCTGCAGGCGCGCGATGTTCATCGACGACGCCTCGTCGATCTCGCTGCGCTGCGTGTCCCAGGCGTTGCGGACACCGCCGAGCAGCTCGCGCCACGACGGCAGCCCCGGGCGCCCGACAGGTGGGAAGTAGGTGCCGCAGAAGAACGGCACGCCATCGGGCGTCAGGAACGCGTTCAGCGGCCAGCCGCCGGAGCCGGTCATCGCCTGGACCGCGTCCATGTAGATCGCGTCGACGTCCGGGCGCTCCTCGCGGTCGACCTTGATGCAGACGAAGCCCTCGTTCATCACGGCCGCGACCTCGGGGTCCTCGAAGGACTCGTGCTCCATGACGTGGCACCAGTGGCACGCGGCGTAGCCGATCGAGACCAGGATCGGCTTGTCCTCCGAGCGCGCGAGCGCGAACGCCTCGTCGCCCCACGGGTACCAATCCACGGGGTTCTCCGCGTGCTGGAGCAGGTACGGCGAGGTCTCAGCAGCTAGGCGATTCGGCATCTCAGATACGTTCCTTCCTATGTTCCAACATCGCGAAACCGTGACCGCGGACCCCGGGCCGCCCGCTGCGGGTCCGTACTCGCATGCCGTGAAGTCCCACGGCCTGCTCTATGTCTCCGGTCAGGTGCACCTGGATCCGACCACCGGCCGTCTCGTCGGCGACACACCGGCCGAGAAGGCCCGCCGTTGCCTCGACAACCTCACGATCATCGCGAAGGCCGCGGGCACGGAGCTCAGCAAGGCGGTGCGGGTCGCCGTCTACGTCACGGACATCAGCGTATTCGCCGAGATGAACGAGGCCTACGCGAGCTACTTCCCGAACGATCCTCCGGCCCGCACGACGATCGGCGTCGCCGCGCTTCCGATGGGCGCCGAAGTCGAGATGGACGCAGTCATCGAGCTGTGATCAGCGCTCGCGACGTCCAGGCCGCACGCGCGGCGGTGGAGACCGTCGCGCGCCGCACGCCCATCCTCTCCACCCGCACGTTCTCCGAGCGGGCGGGGGGGACGGTCGTGCTCAAGGCGGAGAACCTGCAGCGCACGGGCTCGTTCAAGGTCCGCGGCGTCGCGGCCAAGCTCGCCGCGCTCGGGGACGAGGGCTGCAAGCGCGGCGTCGTGGCGGCGAGCGCCGGCAACCACGCCCAGGCGCTGGCCGCGGCGGCCGCGATCCGCGGCGTGCCGTGCGAGGTGTTCGTCCCCGCCGACGCGCCGATGGCCAAGGTCGAGGCCGCCCGCGGCCAGGGCGCGATCGTCCACGTCGGCGGGTCGAGCGTCGACGCTTGCCTGGTCGCCGCGCTCGAGCGCTCGGAGACCGGCGGGCTCGCGTTCGTCCACCCGTTCGACGACCCGGCCATCGTGGCCGGGCAGGGAACGCTCGGTCTCGAGCTGCTCGAGGACGTGCCCGACCTGGCGAAGGTCGTGATCCCGGTCGGCGGCGGCGGGCTCTGCGCCGGCGTCGCGCTGGCGATCAAGGCCGCCCGGCCCGACGTGTCGATCGTCGGCGTACAGGCGGCCGCGTGCGCGCCGTTCCCGGCGTCGATGCTGGCCGGCGAGCCGATCGAGGCCGCCTCGGCGCTGACGATCGCCGACGGCATCGCGGTCAAGCGCCCCGGCGGGATCACCCTGCCGCTGCTGATGGAGCTGACCGACGAGGTCGTGGCGGTGGGCGAGGACGAGACCGCGGAGGCGATGGTGCTGCTGCTGGAGCGCTGCAAGCTCGTGGTCGAGGGTGCGGGAGCGGTCGGCGTCGCCGCGCTGCTCGGCGGCCACGTCAAGCCCGCGGAGCACGGCGTGACCGTCGCGATCCTCTCCGGCGGCAACGTCGACGCCGGACTGCTGTCGGCGATCGCGCGCCGGCACGAGACCCAGTCCGGGCGCCGCCTGGTCCTGCTCACGCGCGTGCCCGACCGTCCCGGCGCGCTGGCGACGATCCTGGCCACGATCGCCAACACGGGCGCGAACATCGTCGACGTCTCGCACATGCGCGAGGGCCTGGACCTTCATGTCCGCGAGACCGCGGTCGAGTTCGTCCTGGAGACGCGAGGCCACGAGCACGCGCAGCGCGTGCTCGCCGCGCTACACGACGGGGGTTACGCCGCGCAGGTGCTCAGCTAGACCTCAACTAGAGCCTGAGTCTGCGCAGCCGGGCTCAGGCACAACCCGCACGATGCTCGCCGGGAACCCGGTGAAATTCACCTGCACCGAGGACCATTCGGTGCGCCCGCGGGCCTGACCGTGGTCATCGATGCGGACGGAGCGCAGGAACCCGTCCGCGCCGACGATCGCCACGCCACCGGCCACGAACCCGCTCCAGCGCAGGCGGGTGCTGCCGTCGGGCAACAGTTGCGGCTGCTTGTAGGACACGTGCCAGGCCGTCTTCGTGCTCGGCGGCGCGTCCCACTCCTGCAGTTCGAGCCGGGGTTCGAGCGCGTCGTCCTGCTTCGCGCTGCTCGTGCCGCCCCAGCAGTTCTCGAAATAGCCGTCGTCGCGCAGGTAGTCCCCGTCCGGCACCCTCAGGACCTCTGCGGTGATCTTCCCGAAGCGCTCGATCTGGTGGAAGTACCTGGTCGCCAGGTCCCACTCCCAGGTCGAACTGATGCGGTGGCGCAGGATCACCGCCGTCGCGGTCCCGGTCGCGCGCACCTGGCCGAGCGTCCGCTTGCGCGCGGCGCGGGCGAGCCGCTCCGCCGCGGCGTTCGACCGAGGCGCGGGCCCGCCGCGCCCGAGCCGAGGCCGCAGCTTCAGCGCGATCGCCGCCGCGCCCGGGCCGGTCGCACTGACGCACGTGCCACCCGGGACCGCGATCACGACCGCGTCGGAGCGCCCGTGGACCCCCGGGGCGAGCTCGCGGCCGATCCGCGTGCCGTGGACCCCGGTCATGTCGCGCTCGCTTCGGAGCAGCGCGCACTGGCGCACCACGACCCGCAGCGCGCCCTTGGTCAGCACGAACGTCGTCTCGTGCTCGCGCGTCGTCCAGCCGGCCGGCGCCGTCAGCGTGATCGCCGGCGCTCCCGGCTGCTGGATGGACACGGGATGAGCGGCTATCACGGCGCCAGGATAGGGTGATCGCCGCCATGTCGCACGATTCCCGCGTTGCCGCCCTCGATGGGCTACTCGAGGAGGCTGGCCTCGATGCCGTCCTCGCCACCAAGGATGCCTCGATCGCCTATCTCACGGGCTTCTGGGGCCTGCAGATGGAGCGCTTCTTCGGCGTCGCCGTCAAGCGCGGCGGTACCGGTGCGCTGATCGCGCCGTCGCTCGACCGCGACAGCGTCGCCGCCGCCCCGACCGGCCTCGACCGCGCGCTCTACAGCGCCGGCGTGTCGAACGGGCTGCCGGAGCTGTTCGCGACGCTCGACGGCGCCAAGCGCGTCGGCGTCGAAGAGGACCACCTCAGCTTCATCCGCTCAGGCCTGCTGCAGCAGGCCGGCTACGAGCTGGTCCCCGCGACCGACCTGATCATGCACCTGCGCGAGGCCAAGCAGGCCGAGGAGGTCGAGGCGGTCCGCCGTGCCTGCGTGCACATCGAGGCCGTCTACGACGAGGTCTGGGACCAGCTGAAGCCCGGGATGACCGAGGCCGAGATCAACGCCCGAGCGCAGTTCAGCCTGATGCGTCGCGGCGCCACGCACGCCGGGCCGCACATCCTCTTCGGCGCCCACGCGGGCGACCCGCACGGCTCGCCGGGCGAGCGCGTGCTCGAGGCCGGCGACGTGATCGTCGCCGACATCGCCGCGCAGTTCGACGGCTACTGGGGCGATCTCACCCGCTGCGCGCACGCCGGCTCACCGAGCGACTGGGCGCAGCAGGCCTGGGAGGTCGTCCACGAGGCCTACGTCGCGGCGGTCGCGATGACGCGCCTCGGCAGCACCGCCAGCGGCGTCGATGCGGCACAGCGCAACATCATCGAGGCCCACCCGGAGCTCGGCGCCTGCCTGCACGGCGCGGGCCACGCGATCGGCACCGAGATCCACGAGCCGCCGTTCCTCGTCCCGAGCTCGGACATCGCGCTGCGCGAGGGCATGATCTTCACTGTGGAGCCCGGGATCTACGACTCCCAGCGGGGCGGCATCCGGCTCGAGGACGACGTCCTGGTCGGCGCCGACGGCCCCGTCATGCTGTCGACGCATCCGCTCCAGCTGCGGATCCTCGGCTAGCGCGCTTCCGCTCGTACATCCGGCGCATCTTGTCGCGGCTGCCGCAGGTCTCCATCGAGCACCAGCGGCGCCGCCCGCTGGTGTTGAGGAAGACCCAGCCGCAGTCGCGGCCGGGGCAGCGGTGCAGGCGGGACACGCGGTCGGGGTCGGCGAGCAGCGCGACGGCGTCGGCCGCCACGGCGAAGCGCACGCGCCGGGGCTCGTCGTCTCGCCACGTGAGCCCATAACCGCCATCTGAGCGGGCGACGAGCTCGCCCGCGGCCACCGCCTGCGCGTAGGTGAACCGCAGCCGGGCCAGCGTGAACGGGTCCGGCTCCTGCTCGCGGGCGAGCGCCGAGAAGATGTGATGCAGCGCCGCGCGCATGCCCCGCGCGAGCTCGAGCTCCTCCGGACCGCCCGGTCGCCCGAGCACGCCCAGCCGCCGCCCCCAGCGATCCAGGGAGTCTGCTTCCAGCAGCGCGTCCGTGGCCGCGACCTCGACCTCGTCCTCGGTCCAATCGACGGAGTTGGCGAAGTCGATCGACAGCGATCCGCCCTGGAGTCTGATGGTTTCTGGAGTAGGTGTTACCACTTGAGAGCAAGTATACGGTAAGGTGCAAGTCGACATGTACGAGTCGAGCGATATCCGGACCGGCATCCGCGCGGGCATGCCTCTGGTCCTGCCGACGTTCGCGGGCGGCATCTCCTTCGGGGTGCTCGCGCAGCCGGTCATGGGCTCGTTCGCGCCGGTCGTGATGTCGCTGATCGTCTTCTCCGGCGCGGCCCAGTTCGCCGCGCTGACGGTGCTGACCGCGGGCGGCGGCGCGGTCGCGGCGATCATCGCCGGGATGCTGATGAACGCGCGCTGGCTGCCGATGGGCCTCGCGATCGGCCCGTTCCTTTCGGGCGGGCCGCTGCAGCGCACGGCACAGTCGCTCGCGCTCGTGGACGCCTCGTTCGCGCTCTCCAGGCGCGACGACGGCACGTATGACCGCGGCGTTCTGATCGGCGCGACGATCCCGCAGTGGTTCGCCTGGGTCAGCGGAACGCTCGCCGGCGTACTCGGTGGCGCGTTGGTCGCGGACCCCGCCAGCTTCGGCCTCGACGCGATGTTCCCCGCGTTCTTCGCCGTCCTGCTGGCCGGCGAGGCCCGCGGGCGGCTGCCGATGGCCGCCGCCGCGACCGGCGGGCTGATCGCGCTCGTGCTGATGCCCTTCACGCCGCCCGGCGTGCCGGTGATGGCCGCGACCGCGGCGGCGCTGATCGGTTGGCGCTGGCGGCCCTCGACCGCTGCGGCCGTGCCGCACAAGATCGCCGCGGGGGAGACGGGATGACCGCCGTCTGGATCACCATCGCGGTGCTCACCGTCGGCACCATCGCCAGCAAGGCGGCGGGCGGACTCATCCTCGGCTCGCACCCGCCGGGCGAGCGGACACTGGCGATGACGGCTCTCGTCGCGCCCGCGCTGCTCGCGGCGCTCGTCGTCTATGAGACCTTCGGCGCCCTCGGGGGCGGCGTCACGATCGACGCCCGCACCGCCGGTCTCGGCGCCGCGATCGTCGCGATCGCCCTGCGTGCCCCGATGCTCGCGGTCATCTTGATCGCCGCCGCGGCGGCGGCTGCGGTTCGTGCGTTTAGCTGACCGTCCCTAATGGGCAGATAAACGACGCTGGGAGCCCCGTAGGGAGGAGACGTCGTGAGAACGAAGTCGCGCGCACGGACCATCGCGATCTGGACGGCGGTGGGCCTTGTCGGTGCCATCGCCTGGGGCGTGATCGCCCTCGTCCGCGACGAGCAGATCTCGGCCGCGTGGCTGATCCTCGCCGCGGTCGGCTCCTACGCGATCGCGTATCGCTTCTACGCGCGCTGGATCGCCAACAAGGTCCTGCGCGTGGACGCGAGCCGCGCGACGCCGGCCGAGCGGCTCGAGAACGACCAGGACTTCCAGCCGACCGACCGGCGCGTCCTGTTCGGCCACCACTTCGCCGCGATCGCCGGCGCAGGCCCGCTCGTCGGCCCCGTGCTCGCCGCGCAGATGGGCTACCTGCCGGGCACGATCTGGATCGTCGTCGGCGTGATCTTCGCCGGCGCCGTGCAGGACATGGTCGTCCTCTTCTTCTCGATGCGCCGCGACGGCAAGAGCCTCGGGCAGATGGCGCGCGACGAGATCGGCCCGGTCGGCGGCGCCGCCGCGCTGATCGCCGTGCTCTCGATCATGGTCATCCTGCTCGCGGTCCTGGCGCTGGTCGTCGTCAACGCGCTGGCCAACTCGCCCTGGGGCACGTTCAGCATCGCGATGACGATCCCGATCGCGCTCTTCATGGGCTTCTACATGCGCGTGCTGCGCCCGGGCCGCGTGCTCGAGGCGACCGCGATCGGCGTGACGGCGCTGCTGGCCGCGATCGCGCTCGGCAAGGTCGTCGCCGACTCCAGCTGGGCCGACTTCTTCACGCTCTCGCCCGAGACGCTCGTCTTCTGCCTGATCGCCTACGGCTTCATCGCCTCGGTCCTCCCCGTCTGGATGCTGCTCGCCCCGCGCGACTACCTCTCGACCTTCATGAAGATCGGCACGATCCTGCTGCTCGCGATCGGGATCCTCGTGACGCTGCCGGTGATGAAGAACGCGCCGGTCACGGAGTTCGCCCACAACGGCCAGGGACCCGTGTTCGCGGGCTCGCTGTTCCCGTTCGTGTTCATCACGATCGCGTGCGGCGCGCTGTCGGGCTTCCACGCCCTGATCGCCTCCGGCACGACGCCGAAGCTGATCGAGAAGGAGACGCAGGTCCGCTTCATCGGCTACGGCGCGATGCTGATGGAGTCCTTCGTGGCGATCATGGCCCTGATCGCCGCGTCGATCATCGACCCGGGGCTCTACTACGCGATGAACGCGCCCGCCGCGCTCGTCGGGACGACCGTCCAGAGCGCGAGCGAGGCCGTCAACGGCCTCGGCTTCTCGATCAGCCCGGGCGCGCTCGCCGCGGCCGCGCGCTCGGTCGAGGAGCAGACGCTCGTGGCCCGCACCGGCGGCGCCCCGACGCTCGCGATCGGCATGTCGACGATCTTCGCCGGCGCCACGGGCGAGGGCATGCGGGCCTTCTGGTACCACTTCGCGATCATGTTCGAGGCCCTGTTCATCCTCACCACGGTGGACGCGGGCACGCGGGTCGGGCGCTTCATGCTCCAGGACACGCTCGGCAACCTCTACAAGCCGCTGCGCGACGTCTCGTGGAAGCCGGGCGTGTGGGGATGCAGCGCGGTGGTCGTCGGCGCGTGGGGCTACTTCCTCTACGCGGGCGTGACCGATCCGCTCGGCGGGATCAACCAGCTCTTCCCGCTGTTCGGCATCGCCAACCAGCTGCTCGCGGCGGTCGCTCTGACGATCTGCACGACGCTGCTGATCAAGTCGGGCCGACTCAAGTGGGCGTGGGTGACCGGGATCCCGCTCGCGTGGGACGCCGCGGTGACGCTCACCGCGAGCTACCAGAAGGTGTTCTCGAGCGACCCGAAGCTCGGGTTCTTCGCCCAGCGCGACAAGTTCAAGGACGGGATCGACGCAGGCACCGTCCTGCCGCCCGCGAAATCGATGGACGACATGCACGCCGTCGTGACCAACTCGACGGTCGACGGCATCCTGGCGGCGTTCTTTGCGATCCTGGTGATCGTCGTGATCGCCGACGCCACCCGCATCTGCATCAAGGCCATCCGCTCGCGCGAGCCGCTGCCGACCACCGAGGTGCCCGCCGCCGAGTCGCACATCCGCGCGCCGTCGGGGCTGTTCACGCGCACCGAGGAGCCGGAACTGGCAGGTAGGACGTGACCGTAAAGCGCGCCTTCTCGGGCATGCGCTGGTACCTGCGCGAGGTCTCGGGCGAGTCGGCGTACGACCGCTACGTCGAACACCGCCGGCGCGAGCACCCGGGCGAGCCGGTGATGAAGCGGCGAGACTTCGAGCGCCGCCGCCAGGACGCGCGCGAGGCCCGGCCGCAGGCACGCTGTTGCTGAAGCTGCGGGCGGCGTCGCCCTTCGCGGCGATCGCCCGCGAGCGCTGGCGGGACCTCGGCGGCGGCGCCAACGGCCTCGACTATGACGAGCTCGCCGGGCTCAGCGGCCTGGGCGAGCCGGTGGCCGTCGACGAGGTCACCGACATCTACGTGCCGCTCGCCAAGCTGCTCGCGCTGCGCATCGACGCGGCGCGCGAGCTGTCGGAGACCCAGGGCGCGTTCCTCGGCGAGTCGGGCTGCACCGTGCCGTTCCTGATCGCGCTCGGCGGCAGCGTCGCGGTCGGCAAGAGCACGGCGGCGCGGCTCGTCGTGCGGCTGCTGTCCTCGCTGCGCCCGGACTGGCGCGTCGAGCTCGTGACCACCGACGGGTTCCTGCTGCCCAACGCGGCGCTCGAGGAACGCGGGATCCTCGCCCGCAAGGGCTTCCCGGAGTCCTATGACCGGCGCGCGCTGCTGCGCTTCGTCGCCGATCTCAAGAGCGGCGTGGACGAGGTGCGCGCGCCCGTCTACTCGCACCTTCGCTACGACATCGTCGAGGGGGAGACGCAGGTGGTCCGCGCGGCCGACGTCGTCGTCCTCGAAGGCGTCAACGTCCTCCAGCGCGGCAGCGGACGTGTCTACGTCTCCGACTTCGTCGACTTCGCGCTGTATCTGGACGCCGAGGAGAGCGACGTGCAGCGCTGGTACCTGTCGCGGTTCCTCGCCCTGCGCAACGGCGCCTTCCAGCGGCCTGAGTCCTACTTCCATCGCTACGCGCAGCTCTCCGACGACGAGGCGCGCGCGGTCGCGTCGGCGATCTGGCAGCGCACGAACCGCCCGAACCTGCTCAACAACATCCAGCCGAGCCGGCCCAGGGCGGACGTGATCCTGGAGAAGGGCCCGGACCACTTCGTCGAGCGCGTCCTGCTGCGCCGGGCGTAAGCGGTTCACCCTCAGGGGGAGTATCCGCCGCCGCCCGCCGGCGGGAAGGTCCTCGGCATGTCCAAATCGCCTGTACTCGCTGTTGCGTTCGTTGCCGTGCTCGCGCTCGCGGGATGCGGCAGCACGGATGCGCCGACCTCAAGCGACGACTCGCCTTCGGCCACGCCCGCGGCCAAGGCCATCAGCGAGGCCGAGTACCAGGCGCTGCTCAAGGACAGCGGGCGCAGCGTGAACAAGGCGTTCACGAGCGTCCGCGCGGCGAGCAGCCGCGACGGGCTTCAGAAGCGCCTCGAGCAGTCGGCCGGCGAGCTCGAGAAGCTGACCGACGAACTCGGCGCCCGGCCCGGCAGCGACGCCGCGGCGGCGATGAAGGGCCTGACGGCCGCGTTCGCCTCCGCTGCGGGCAAGGTCGAGTCCGGTGGCCTCTGCACAGGCCCGGCGGCCGTAGCCCAGCTCACCCGCTCGGGCGCGGCCGGCGACCTCCGCCAGGTGGACAAGGGCCTCGCGCCCAAGCGCCAGCCGTTCCCGGCGCTGAAGCTCAAGAACGGGTTCGTCCTCTCGCGCAAGGGCGGCACCGGCCCGGGCATCCTCGTGATCAAGAACGGCAACAACCGCGAGGGCGTCGTCAAGCTCGTCTCCAAGGACAAGCGGATGAGCATCTACGTCGCCCGCAAGGGCTCGGCGCAGGTCGCGCAGATCCCGGACGGCAACTTCGACGTCTACTTCGCGAGCGGCGTTTCCTGGGACGGCAAGCGCAACACGTTCACCCGCAACTGCGGCTTCACCAAGTTCGAGGACAAGATGAAGTTCACGTCCGGCGGCGGGCAGTACACGCAGTTCACGATCACGCTCAACCCCGTCGCGGGCGGCAATGCGCCCAGCCGCCAGATCGATCCGAAGGACTTCCCACGCGGCTGACGCCGACTTCGCCTATGTTGCGCCGGTGGACTACGACTTCGACTGGCTGGTCATCGGCTCCGGGTTCGGAGGCAGCGTCAGTGCGCTCCGGCTCGCGCAGAAGGGCTACTCGGTCGGCATGGTCGAGTGCGGCCGGCGCTTCGCCGACGACGAGTTCCCGAAGTCGACGTGGGACGTGCGCCGCTACTGGTACGCGCCGCGCCTCGGCCTCAACGGCATCTTCCGGCTGACGATCTTCAAGGACGTCGCCATCGCCTCCGGCTCGGGTGTCGGCGGCGGCTCGCTCGGCTACGCGAACACGCTCTACCGCGCGCCGACGCGCTTCTACGAGGACGCGCAGTGGGCCGGGCTCAACGACTGGCAGGTCGCGCTCGCCCCGCACTACGACGAGGCGGAGCGGATGCTCGGCGTCGCCACCTACGACGAGGACGACCCCGCCGACGACTTCCTGCGCGAGTACGCGGAGGAGATCGGCGTCGGCGGCACCTACGCCAAGACGCGCGTCGGCGTCTTCCTCGGTGAGGGCGGCAAGACCGTCGCGGACCCGTTCTTCGGCGGCGACGGGCCGGACCGCACCGGCTGCCTGCGCTGTGGGCGCTGCATGGTCGGCTGCCCGCACGGCGCCAAGAACACGCTGGTCAAGAACTACCTGTGGTTCGCGGAGCGCGCGGGCGTGAAGCTGACGGCGGAGCGCACCGTGGTCGACATCCGCCCGCTCGGCGCGGCCGACGGCTCGGACGGCTACGCGGTCACCACCGAGCGCTCGGGCGCGTGGTTCCGGCGCGATCGCCGCACGCAGACCGCGAAGGGCGTGGTCGTCGCCGCCGGCGCGCTCGGGACGAACCGGCTGCTCGCGGCCTGCCGGCTCAACGGCTCGCTGCCGAAGATCTCCCCGCGCCTGGGCGAGCTCGTCCGCACCAACTCTGAGGCGATCCTCGCCGTCACGCTGCCCGAGGGCGCGCCTGACGTGACGCGCCGGGTGGCGATCACCGGCTCGATCTATCCCACGCCGGAGACCCACATCGAGACCGTCGTCTACGGCGAGGCGGGGGACGGCGTCTCCGGCCTCTTCACGCTCCTCGTCGGTGACGGGACGCCGCTCACGCGGCCGCTGAAGCTCGCCGCCGCGGCGATCAAGCACCCGGTCCTCCTGGGGCGGACGCTCAACCCGCGCGGCTGGTCGAAGCGCACGATCATCGTGCTCGTCATGCAGTCGCTCGACAACGCGATCGCGCTGCGTGCCCGTCCTGGCCGCAACGGACGCGTCCGGCTGAGCACCGAGCAGGACCCGCTGCGGCCGAACCCGACCTTCATCCCGGTCGCCAACGAGTTCGCGGAATGGCTCTCCAGGCGGACCGGCGGGATCGCCCAGAGCTCGATCATGGAGGCCGCCGCGAACATCCCGAGCACGGCCCACATCCTCGGCGGGGCGGTGATCGGCACCGATCCCAGCACCGGCGTCATCGACGCCCGCCAGCGCGTGTTCGGCTACGAGAACCTGCTGGTCTGCGACGGCGCCGCGATCCCCGCCAACGTGGGCGTCAATCCGAGCCTGACGATCACCGCTCTGGCCGAGCACGCGATGAGCCACATCCCAAGCGCGTAGCCTGGGTGGGGATGTCCGCAGCTCCCGCCGAGGTCCAGCTCCCTTCCAGCGACGAGTCGGTCGATCCCGACCGCCCCTGGATCGTGATCGTCTGGAACGACCCGATCAACCTGATGAGCTACGTCGTCCTCGTGTTCCAGAAGCTGTTCGGCTACAACCGCGCCAAGGCCACGGAGCTGATGCTCGACGTGCACCACAAGGGACGCGCGATCGTCTCCAGCGGAACGCGCGAGAAGGCCGAGCTGGACGTCTTCCGGCTCCACGAGCACGGCTTGTGGGCCACCATGAGGCAGGACTGACGGTGTTCGGCCGCAACCGCCGGCGCGTCGCTGCGCGCCAGGGCAGCTACGTGCTGCAGCTCGACGAGCGCGAGCGCCAGCTGATCCGGCAGCTCCTCGGCGAGCTGCGCGCGCTGCTCTCGCTCGGCGCGGACGATCCTCGCCTGCGCCGCCTCTACCCGGCCGCGTACGCCGACGACGCCGAGAAGGAGGACGAGTACCGCCTGCTCACGCACGAGGAGCTCAAGAGCGGCCGGCTCGCGAATATCGATGTCGTCGAGGAATCCGTCGACGCGGAGCGGCTGAGCGAGGAGCAGCTGACGGCCTGGATGCAGGCGATCAACTCGCTGCGGCTGGTCCTGGGCACGATGCTCGATCTCACGGACGACGATCAGGAGCTGACCTTCGATCCGGATGACCCGGACGCCCGGACGCAGGCGCTCTACGGGTACCTCGGCGGTTTGCTGGACGAGATCGTCGACGCCCAGCTCGAGACGCTGTAGCCGGGGGGAGGCTCCTCGTCGCTGGCTGCGTCCACGCGCAGCGGTCGATGGGACCGGAACATCGTGCGCCTACGCGGTCGCCGCGTGGGCCGGCATGGCGTCGTCGCGCGGGACGACCGCGAGCATCGCCACGTAGGCGACGATGGCCGGCGCCGCCGGTGATCAACGTGGTGAAGACGAAGCCGACGCGGACGAGCGTCGGGTCGATGCCGAAGTAGGCGCCGAGGCCGCCGGAGACGCCGCCGAGGTACTTGTCGGTGCTGGAGCGGGTGAGTCGCTGGGGAGGAGTCGAGTTCATGCGACCAATGTGTCGCACCTGGCTCGCGTCCACCATTGGGGATGACCCTGAGGGACCCCGGGTCGGCCTAGGGGTCAGGCCTTCTGCGTCGGGGCGGGAGGGGCGAGCTGGGTCGCCGCGAGCGGCGAGTCGGCGTCCGCGACGTTCTCGGCCCGCAGCTGCGCGGCGCGCACGTTGTCGCCCGGCTCGCCGCGCGCTTGGAGCATCGCCGCGTACTCGTTGCGGACGACGTCGAAGTAGGCGTCGAGCCCGCCCGCGGCGTTGCGCTCGATCGCGGTCTCGAAGTGCAGCTCGGCGGCCTCCCAGTCGCCGGTGGTGGCCGCGAGCAGGCCGAGGAAGCGCTCCGCGGAGCCCATGCAGTTCGCCATCCCGACCATCACGTTGCGCGCCCGGTGCTCGAGCAGCAGGCCGTAGAGCACGCGGGCGTGCGCGGCGTCGCCGAGCGCGTTGCAGACCTGGGTAAGAAGGCAGAGCCCCGCCATCCAGAGCATGTCGCGCGGGATCGCCCCGAAGTCGTCGTGCGCGATCTGCGCGAGCACCTCGGCCGCCTCGTCGCGCTTGCCCGACTGCACGTAGCTGAGCGCGAGCACGGGCCAGTTGGTGCCGAGCTGCGGGTTGTCGCGCCGCTGGGCGTCGAGCAGGTCCGCGAACTGGCCGAGCGCGTCGTGGCGCCAGGCGACGGAGAGCTGGCGCCCGGCGGCCTCGATGTCGATCTCCGGCGCCTGCGCGCGGGCCCCGACCTCGTAGGCCAGCATGATCAGCCGCTGGACCTCCTCCTGGCGGTCGGCGAGCATCGCCCAGATCGTCTCCCAGCGCACCGCGAAGTGCTGGTACTTCGGCTGGCGCAGCTCGGCGGCGAGGGCGGCGAGCACGCGGCTCTCGCGCCGGGCGTCGTCGACGTTGCCGGACTCGAGCAGGTTGTAGATGTGCCAGTGCAGCGCCATCGCCTTGAGCTCGCGGTCGCCGAGGCGGGCGGCGAGGTCCAGCAGTTCGCGGGCGAGCGCGAGCCGCGGCTCGAGGTCGGGGCTCTGCACGAGCGCGGTCTGCCGGCCCTCGAGCGCCGCGATCAGCGCGGCCGGGTCGCCGCTGCGCTGCGCGAGCTCGAGCGCCCGCGCGCTCAAGGTCTCGACCCGCTCCGCCTCGCCGGCGAAGTGCAGGACGTTGGCGAGCCGCGCGAGCAGCTTCGCGCTGAGTGCGTCGTCGTCGACCGCGTCGAGCGCGGCCTCCAGCAGCGCGATGCCCTCGACATCGAGCGCGCCCGCCTGCGCGTAGAGCGACGTGCGGCCGAGCGCGGCCTGGGCGAGCGGCTCGGCGAGGCCGTTGGCGCGCGCCAGCTCCGCCGCGAGCGTGAACGTCTCGGTCGCGCCCGCTTCGCCGCCGCGCGACTCCGCGCCGCCGAGCGCGAGCAGCAGCGTGCAGCGGCCGAGGTCGTCGTCCCCGAGGCGCTCGAGGGCGTGCCGGTAGTGCACGGCCGCCTTCTCGTAGGCCAGCGAGGCGGCGGCCTGGTCGCCGGCCTGGACGGTGTACGTGACCGCCTTGCCCTCGCGGTCGAGATGGCGGCTCTCGAAGTAGTGGTGCGCGAGCTCGGCGGGCGCGGCGCGGCCGACCTCCTCCAGCGCGTTCGCGATCCGGTGGTGGGCGCGGACCCGGCGGCTCGCGCTCTGGCCCTCGTAGAGCGTCTCGCGGACCAGCGCGTGCGCGAACACGAAGCGGTCGGCGTCGTCCTCGACCTCGCCGATCAGGCCGGCCTCGCACGCCTCCTCCAGCGCCGAGATGATCCGCTCCTCCGGCTCGTCGATCAGCGCGTCGAGCACCTCGAGCGGGAAGTCGCGCCCGATCACCGACGCGACGGTCAGCACCTGGTTGGCCGTCTCGCCGAGCCGTGCGAGCCGCGTGCCGATCAGCTCCTTGACGCCCTCGGGCACCGGCAGCTTCGCGGGCTCGCCGCCGACCTCGGCCAGGCTGCGCAGCGTCTCCTTGATGAAGAACGGGTTGCCGTCCGTTCCCTCCTGCAGGCGCAGGATGAAGGTCGGGCTCACCTCGGCGGACTGGGCACTGACGAGTGCCTGCGTCTCGGTGTCGTCGAGCCCGGTCAGCGAGAGCCGCTCGAAGGCCGGGTCGCGCATGAGCCTGGCGAGCAGGTCCGCGAGCTCCTTGGAGCGGTGGCCGTCGGCGTCGCGGACCGTCCCGAGCACGAGCATCCGCGTCGGCTCGGCGTCACGGAGCACGTGCGCGAGCAGCAGCGCGGTCGACGTGTCGGCCCACTGCACGTCGTCGAGGATCAGCACCATCGGCGTCTCGCGCGCGGCGTAGGCGAGCACGCGCGTGACCGCCTCGAACAGGCGGTAGCGGCGGGTGTCGCCGTCCTCGGCGATGGGCTCGGGCACCGACTTGAGGTGCGGCCGCAGCGCAGGGACGAAGCGCGCGAGCTCGGCCAGTTCCGGTTCGAGCTCGGCGGGGAGGTCGAGCGTCTGGCGCTGCGCGATCAGGTGCTGGACGGCGGCGACGAACGGCTGGTAGGGGACGAGCGACTCGAGATCGCAGCGGCCGTAGAGGACGTTCGCGCCCTCGCTGTGCGCCTCACGTGCGAGCTCCGTCGCCAGCCGCGTCTTGCCGATCCCCGGCTCGCCGGAGAGCAGCACGATCTGGCGGCGGCCTTCGCTCGCGAGGGCGTAGCGCTCGCGGAGCCGCTCGAGCGCGTCGTCGCGGCCGACGAACGCGCCGGTCTCGAGCTCCGCCGCGAGCGCCCCGGGGAGCGCGACGCCGTTGCGGCGCCGCCGGACCACGGGCTCCGCGAACTTCCAGCCGGGCGCGCTCTCCCCTGCGGAGAGCTTGCTCACGCCGCGGGCGAGCGACGGCCGGTCGACCGCGGCGAGCGCCGCGCGGGCGAGATCGCCCGCGGAGGCGTAGCGGTCATCCGGCTCCTTGGCCAGCGCGGTCGCGACGACCTCGTCGAGCCCCGTGGGCGCTTCGGGCACGAGCGCGGTGACGGAGGGCGGCGGCGCCTCGAGGTGCGCGAAGAGCGTCGCCGCGAGCGAGTCGCGCGGGTAGGGGACGCGGCCGGTGACGGCCTGGAAGAGCATGCAGCCGAGGGCGTAGACGTCGGTGCGCGCGTCGACGGGGAGCTCGTTGAGCTGCTCGGGAGCGGTGTAGTCGAAGGTGCCGACGAGCGTGCCGGCCTGCGTGACCTGCGTGTCGGCGTGCAGGAACTTCGTCAGCCCGAAGTCGGTCAGCAGAGCGCGCTCGCTCGGGCCGGGCGCCTCGATCAGGACGTTGGCCGGCTTGACGTCGCGATGGACGAGCCCGGCGCGGTGCGCCGCGTCGAGCGCCGCGGCGACCTGTCCGGTGATGACCGCGGCGCGGACCGGGTCCAGGCGCGTCTCGACGGCGATCAATCGCGCGAGGTCGGTGCCGTCGACGTAGCGCATCGTCACGTAGAGCAGCCCGTCCTGTTCGCCGGCGGTGTGGATGCCGACGACGTTCGGGTGCTGGATCAGCGCCGCCGCTTCGAACTCGTGCCGGAAGCGCGTGCGGAACTCCTCGTCGGTCGAGACGTCGGCGGCGATCACCTTCAGCGCGACCTCGCGCTTGAGCGGCACGTGCAGCGCGCGGTAGACCACGCCCATGCCACCGCGGCCGGCCACGCCGCGGATGACATGGTCGGCGAACGTGGAGCCGACGGCGAGCTCATCCATTGCAGCGCCGTCTTAGCAGCCGCGCGGACCCGTCGCAATCGACCGACTGCACGTCCCTTTGGTCCGGTTCACGGGGTGGCCGCGGCGTTCGCGGCGGACTGGGGGGACGGAAGCCAGTCGCCGGCCGACTGCGATGGATGTCTATGTTGCGGCCGGCGTGTACGCGAGGCGCTGGCCCTGGAGCCCACCGTGGGCAACCATGCGCGCCGCTGGTTGCGACCAAGTGCATCCCGCCCGGAGCGAGGACGGCGGTGAGCGGTTAGCCGATCAGCTCAACGGTCGGTAGTTCAGGTAGACGACGCCGTTCGCGTAGGACTGGCAGCTCTCGAGCGAGAGTGACGTGGGCGGGGCGCCGTCGGGGAACAGGCGGATGCCGCTGCCGCGCGTGAGCGGATAGACGAACAGGTGCAGGCCGTCGATCAGGCCGTCGGCCAGCAACGCCCGCACCAGCGTGTGGCTGCCGCTGACATACAGGTCGCCGTCCACCTCCTCCTTGAGCGCGCGGATGCGGTCGGCGTCGTAGGCGCCGACGATCTCCGAGTTGCGCCACGTCGCTTCCTTCAGCGACCCGGACACGACGTACTTGGTCGTGTCGTTGAAGAACGGCGCGCCGGGATCGTCATCGACCGTTCGCGTCGACCACGCCGGCTCGAACATCTCGTACGTCGTGCGCCCGAGCAGGATGCCCTTGGAGCGCGCCGTCACGGCGCCGAGCACCTCGGCCATCTGCGGGTCGAAGCCGTATTCGAACGTCCACACCGGTGCGTCGATGACGCCGTCGAAGCTCATGAACTCATGCACGTGAATGGCACCCACGGTCATTTCCTTCCATCGTTTTTGCCGCTGTCAATCACGCGACGAACGGCAAGGTACCCAAATCGACACGACGGTCGGCGAGTGCGGGAAATCGGCACTTCTGCCGATAAAGGGAATGTGAACACCCCGATCTTCAAGCGCGCGCGTCTCGCCGCGCTGGCGCTCGCCGTCGCGATTGTCCCGCTCACCGCCGGCCCCGCCGATGCCGCCTCCAAGCATCGCCGTGCCAAGGCGAAGCGCACCGCGACCGTGACCGTCAAGCGTGTGGTCACCAAGCCCGCCGCTCCCGTCGTCACACCCGCTCCCGCCGCGGCCCCGGCCGTGACGTCGGTGATCAGCATCGGCGGCTACGTCTTCTACAACCTCACGTACGCCGAGGCGGTCGAGGCGTACTTCGCCGCCGTCGCCGCCGCTCCCGTGGGCTACACGCCGCCCCCGGTCACCTCGGTCTCGGTCTCGACCACCGTCACCGGCGGCTGAGCTGCGTGCCCCGTTCAGGGGCACTATACTTTCTGAAGTATGAGCGACGCCATCAAGGTTGACATCTGGTCGGACATCGCCTGTCCGTGGTGCTACATCGGCAAGCGCAAGTTCGAGGCGGGGGTTGCGGAGTTCGGCGGTGAAGTGGAGGTCGAGTACCACAGCTTCGAGCTCGCCCCGGACACGCCGGTGGACTTCGCCGGCTCCGAGATCGACTTCCTCGTCAAGCACAAGGGCATGCCCGCGGCGCAGGTCAAGCCGATGCTCGACCGCGTGGCGGGGATCGCCGCCGAGGTCGGGCTCGACTACGACTTCGACGCGCTCCAGCACACCAAGACCGTCAAGGCCCACCAGCTGCTGCACTACGCCAAGCAGCACGGCAAGCAGGTCGAGATGAAGGAGCGCCTGCTGCGCGCGTACTTCGTCGAGGGCCGCCACGTCGGCCGCGACGAGGAGCTCGCGGACCTCGCCGCCGAGATCGGGCTCGATCGCGACGACGTGCTCCGGTCGCTCAACAGCAACGAGTTCCTCGACGCCGTGCTCGCCGACCAGGATCAGGCGATCAGCTACGGCATCCAGGGCGTCCCGTTCTTCGTCGTCGACGGCAAGTACGGCGTCTCCGGCGCCCAGTCGCCGGAGACCTTCACCAGCGTGCTCGCCAAGGTCGCGGATGAACGCGCGGGAGTGGCGTCATGAGCGGGCCGTTCGAGATGCTCGGCGACCCGAACGCGGCCGCATGCGAAGGCGATGCCTGCGCCCTGCCTGCCGCGGTCCCGCAGGACACCTCGAATACCATCACGGACCGTGGACCACAGCTCGATCTCGATCAGCAGCGACGAGATCGAGATCGCGTGTGACCTTCTCTGGTTCGTGAAGCGCGAGGCGGCGCTTCCGGGCGCCGGTGAGGAGCTGTGGGAGCGGCTGCAGCCGTTGCGGCACGGCGATCTCGGCGGGACGGCCTCCGCGGGCCTGTCGACCGACGAGGCACATGCGGTGATCGCGGCCGGCGAGTTCGTCCAGGCGCGCGTCGCGTTGGATGAAGACGAAGCCGCGCTGGTGGCGCGGCTGCGGTCACTTCCCGCTTGACTGCGTCAAATGCTCGGAGAACTCGGAGTGATGTTCCTGCTCGCCGCCGGCGGTGCGCACGATTCGGCTCGGCCGACCGCGCAGCGGTATCTCGACGCGATCGCGGACGGCGACGAGCGGGAGATCTGTCACCTGTTGAGTCCCTCGGCGCGACGCCATCTGCTCGAGGACGAGGGGAAGCGCACTGCATGGCGGCCGCACGGAGTTCCGCGCGCACTGGGCCGCTTCCCCATCGTCAAGATCGAGTTCAACGGGCGGATCGCGTCGGTGACGATCGGGGACCATGAGGTCTCGGACAGCGGCGATGACGTGATCCGCATGAGCCATGCCAGCGGTCGCTGGCTGGTGCTCGACGCCTGACCGCGACGGGCTACGTGCCGGCCGCGCGTTCGGCCATCGCGGAGGTGAGTTCGACGACATCCGCGCGGCTCACGCCACCGTCGACGGCGAGCGAGCGCCACGTCCGGAACTCGGCGGCGTGGTGGACGGCGGCGACGAGCATCGCGCGTCGCTTCCCGCGCACGCCCCAGCCCGCGGCGAGCGTCCGTGTCCTCGAGGTAGGCGCGAAACGGCTCCACGGCCGGGCCGACCGCGGCGACGAGCGCCTCGTCGCGCAGCACGTTCGTCCACATCTCGCCTGGACGGTCTGGCGTTGCACGGCCACGGCCGTCATCGTCGTGCGTGCCGGCCCGACGGTTCCGTGGAGCTCCACGGCGGCCTCCGTGGGATGATCGCCCCATGCCCCGCTGGCGCCTCCTTGCCGCGACGGTGATCGCCTTCGCCGGGTTCGTTCCCTCGGCCGCAGCCGCGGTCCCGTTCGACGACAAGCACTTCATCGCCGCCATCCACGACGCGTCCGTGCCACAGCGCACGGACGTCGACACCTCGCTGTTCGAACTGTCGGACGCGAACCAGCGGCTCGTCTGGCGGCCGGGTTCCGGGCGCCAGCAACTGACGGTCGCGGCGTTGATGACGGTCGAGAACTACCGGCAGTTCTACGCGAGCGGCTCGGGGACGACGCCGTCGTCGCGTCCCGTGGTCTGGGTCACCCTGGCGCCGGAGCTGCGCGCCTGGTGCCGGAACTTCGCCCGCCGACTCGCGCGCGACGGCAAGCGAAATGCGACGCTCGTGCGAAAGCGCGTCGCACAGCGGCTCGGCCTCTCGCCGAAGCCGCGGTACACGCGCGTTGTCGAGCTGTGGGTCGATCGCACCAACGTGTTCCGTCCGTGTCCCGATCCCGAGCCGACGGACCGTCGCTGCGAGCTGCAGATGCAGGGCGCTCCGCAGGTCAAGGGCATCGTGGACTACCCCGCGTTCTTCGCGGCGCTGTACGTCGGCGCCTACGCCACGACCGGTGCGCCGTGGACCCGGCTCGGCTACACCTATGACTGGGGAGCGAGCAACAACTTCGGGGCCAGCGAGTACATGCTGACCACGAGCACGTCCTACGAAGTCAAGTCCGCGTCGACGCTCAGCGACTACTGCGCGACCTAGCGCGCGCCGGTCGGAAAGGTTCCATGCACGGGAAGTCCAAGCGGGCGATGACCGCGAGAGTCGTCGTCGCCGCCCTGATCGCCGGCGTGATCGTCGCCGGCGTGCTCGTGGCGATGACGGCGCTCTCGGCGCTGATCGCGTACATCCTCGGCTTCGGGCTGATCACCTTCCTGGTGTACGGCTACGACAAGTTCCGGGCGAAACGCAATGGCAGGCGCGTGCCCGAACCGGCGCTGCAGTTGCTGTCCGTGCTCGGCGGCGCGCTCGGCGGTTGGGCGGGGATGCTGGTCTGGCGGCACAAGACCCAGCACACGAGCTTCTGGATCGCCCAGATCGCCGGAACCGTGGTGATCGTCGCCGCGCTCTGGCTGTTGTGAGCTCGTCGCAGCGCGCGCTGGCCGCGAACGCGCGCCGCAACTCGGCCGGGAGCGCGCTGCGGCTCTGGCGCTGGCGCGGCGCGCGCGCCGCAGCATGGGCGCTGCTCGAGCGCCACGTCGCACGCGGCGCCGCGGTCGCGGTCGTCGGGGCCGGCAACGGCCACGATCTGCCGTTGCGGCGGCTCGGTCACCGTGCCGGGCGCCTCGACCTGATCGACGTCGACGAGCGTGCGCTGAAGCGAACGCGCCGCAGGCTGCGGTTGGGCGGGGTCCGCGCGGGCGGGATCACCCAGGACGTGACGCACGGCGCGGCCGACGCGATCCTCCGGCACGTCATCGCAGGGCAGCCGATGCGCCCGTCTCGAGCGGCTCCCGTCGGCAGGCCGCCGTACGACGTCGTGATCGCCGACCAGTTCCTGAGCCAGTTGCTCTACCCGGCGCTCTCGGACTCGCACCTGAGCCCGCGGGCCGTCTCCGCGGCGCTGCGGACGCATGGTCAGGTGCTCACCAACGCGGTCGTCGCCGGACTCGCCGCCTCCGCCCCCGGCGGGCTGCTCATCTGCATCGAGGACGTGCTCGGGTGGTGGGCCGGCCACGACCAGCCGTTCACCATCGACGAGGCGCTCGCCGCGGCGGATCTGGAGCTTCGTCAACCGCGGCAAGCAGGCGCGCGGGTGCAACGGGCGGACAGCGCTGGCAGCGGCGGGCACGGAGGTGGTCGACCGGGCGTTCTGGCGCTGGCCGTTCGCGCCGGGGACGGACTATCTCGTGTGCGCGACGGTCGCCGCTATGCCGCGGCCAGATAGCCCGTCAGATGCTCGACGATCTCTCGCGCGTCGTCCTCGGCGCCGTGGATGAAGCTCGACTTGCGCCGGCGCAGGAAGTTCAGCCCGAGCCGGTAGAGCCCGGGCGATTGCGACGACCACGCCGCCCTCGTGGCGGATCTCGCCCTTGCGATCGCAGCACCGGGATGTCGAGCCACGAGTAGTCGGCACGGAACCCGGTGGCCCAGAGCACCGTGTCGTAGCCCTCGGCCTCGAGGTCGATCAGGACCCGCGGGTTGTCGCTCGACCCGCGTCGGCTCAGGCCGCGGGCCCTCGTCGAGGCCGGCCCATTGGTCGATCGTGTTGAGCAGGCGCTTCAGCTTGAGGTCGGCGAGGTTGCAGACGTTGCGCAGCGAGCCGGAGAACGAGGCGGTGCTGCCGTTCATCGCGCTGAGGCGCCCGACGAGCGTGGCGCCCCGCGCCGTCAGCGCGTTGAGGTCGAGGTCCGCGCGGTCGGGCGTGCCGACGAGCTGCGGCGACGGGACGTGCCGCGCGCGCACCAGGTCGTCGACCTCGTCGAAGCGCTCGTCGAGCCGGCCGATCTGCGTCGAGCCACCACATGATGTCGCGGTCCCGATAGGTCCGCGGCATGCGGACGTGCTCGCCCACCGCGACGGTCACCTCGCGCCCGGAGCGCAGCAGCTCGTCGGCGAGCTGGAGGCCGGTGGCCGAGGCGCCGACGACGAGCACGCGACCGGGCCGCAGCTGGTCGGGGCGCTTGTAGTCGAGCGGGGTGACCTGGTCGAGCGCGGCCGGCAGCGACGCCGACGACCGCCGGCACCCGCGGCTGGTTGAAGGCGCCGCTGGCCACGACGACCGCGGTCGCCTCCCAGCTCCCGTTGTCGGTCTCGACCAGGTAGCCCTCGTCGGTCGGGCCGAGACCGAGGTGACGGTGGTCCGCGTGCGCACCGGCGCGTCGACGTGATCGGCGTAGCGCTCGAGGAACTCGACCAGCTCGGCGACCGCCATGAACCCGTCCGGGTCCTCGCCGTCGTAGACGAGGCCCGGCAGGCGCGTCAGCCAGTTGGGCGTGAGCAGTCGCAGCGAATCCCAGCGCTCGGTCTTCCACGTGTTGGCGACGTCGCCCCGCTCCAACACGACGTGCTCGATCGACTGCTCCGACAGCACCCGGCTCACCGCGAGGCCGGAATGACCGGCCCCGATGACGACGACGGGTGTGCGCAGCGAAGCGGGCCCGCTCAGGCGACCGTCACCGTGACGTTGGTGGGGTTGGTGAGCGCGTCGAACACGGCGGAGCGCTTCTGCGACTGCGCGACGAGCGCGGCGATCTCGTCGGCGTCGGCGTCGGCGTCGATCTCGAAGTTGACGCGGATGCTGTTGTAGCCGTTGCGCACCTCGGGGTCGCCGCCGAGGATGCCGAGGATGTTCATGTCGCCCTCGACCGTGGCCTTGACCGACTCGAGCTGGATGCCGCGGTTCTGCGCGACCGCCGCGACGCCCGCGGTGAGGCAGCTCGCCAGGCCGACGAGCAGGAACTCGACCGGCGTCGGCGCCAGATCCTCAGAGGCGAAGACCTCCGGATGGTCGGCGGTGTAGCTGAAGACCGACTTGTGCTCGTGGTCGGCGCCGAGGCCGCTGTACTGCTGGATCGTCGTCTTGCTGTGCGTGCCGCGCAGCCACTCGTTCGTCGCCCGCCACGTGAACTCGGCGGCCTCGGGCGCGTCGGTCAGTGCCTTGCGGGCGTCCAGAAGGGCCTCGACGTTGACTCCGTTGTCCGCTGCAGACTCGGTTGTGCTCATGTCAATTCCTTGTCGACGGGTGGCGGGGCCTCGGGGGCGACCCAAAGTCTAGAAACGCGATCAGGTTACTTCGGATATAGGCGCGATTGCAACCGTGATCGGGTTGTCACAGCAGCGGGGTCGGCTGCGTTAGGAGAGGTGGATGCCGCGATCTGACGAGCAATTGATGCGTGCGACGGTTCGCGGCGACGGCGAGGCGTTCGGCGTCCTGTTCGATCGTCACCACGCGCTGGTCCTGGCCTACCTGACGCGCCGCTGCGACGTCGATCTTGCGGCTGACCTGGTGGCTGAGACGTTTGCTCGGGCGCTCGTCGCCGTCCATGACGGGCGCGCCCCGCGCGGGCCGACCGCCGCGCCCTGGCTGCTGACGATCGCCCGCAACGCGCTCGTCGATCAGCACCGGCGCGGACGCGCCGAGGACAGCGTCCGCCGGCGCCTGGAGCTGGAGCGCCTCGAACCCTCGACGGCGGATCTCGACCACCTGCAGGCGCTCGGCGGCGATCTCGACGGTGCGCTGGCGGGGCTGCCCGAGGACCAGCGCGACGCGCTCCGCGCCCGCGTGCTCGAGGAGCGGCCCTACGACGAGATCGCCCGCGAGCACGGGACCAGCGAAACCGCGGTGCGCCAGCGCGTGAGCCGCGCGTTGCGACGCCTTCGCACCGACTTGGAGCAACGATCATGAGCGACTACCTCGACCGCGTCCGTGACCAGTTGGTCGGCGCCAGCCGTGAGCTGCACGCGCGCCGCCGCCGCCGGTGGCGGCTCCACGGGGGAGCGACCGTGGCCGTCGTCGCCATCGTCGCGGCCCCGGCGCTGGCCGCGACCGGGGTCTGGCGGCCCACGCTCGGCGACGGCCAGACGCCGGCGCCCAAGATCGCCGCCGACGCGCCGCCGCCCGAGCAACTCGCGATGCTCGGCGTCCTGCGCCGGCCGCAGACCGCCGCCGATCGCAGCGCCGCGTCGCGCGCGGCGCTGCGCCTGCTGAGCGGCGCCTCGATCACCGGTGTGCGCACCAACGGCGTCCGGCTGCTGGCCCACTCACCCCGCGACCGCGGGATCGTGCTCGTTCCCGTCGCCCGCTACGCGCGCCAATCCCCGCCGCTGCCGGCCGACACGCCGCCCGAGGTCCGCAAGGCGCTCAACTCGCCGCCGATCCCCAACGCCCTCTGCCTGCTCCAACTCGACGTCGACGGAGCCGGCGCCGGCTGCTGGTCCAGCGCCGACGTGCGCGAGGGCCGCGCCTGGACGTCGCTGGGCAACCGCTCGATCTGGGTCTTGCCCGACGGTGTCGCCACGATCCGCATCGAGCCCCTCAACGGCGCGCCGGTCGACATCGCGGTCACCGACAACGCCGCCGTCTACGACATGCCGCCCGCTGGCCACGAGACGCAACGAACGACCTTCCTCGACGCCCAGGGCGCGACCGTCAAGGTGATCGAGCCGCCGAAGCACCCGCCGGACGGCGCGCTTCCGGGCGAGCGGACGACCCGCCGGCACCGGGCGCGACCCGTACCGGCATCATTCAGCGCATCACCGTCAGCGGGAGCGGACTCGATGCCCGCTACGTGCTGCACATCGGCCAGCCACGGGGCATGGTGATGATGCGGGTCATCCTCAACCGGCCCGCGTGCGCCGGCAAGCGGCGCGTCTACGACGTCCCACAAGGAGCGACCGGTCGCGTGACCCAGCGCGGCATCCACCCGTCGCTCGGGGACTTCCACCGTGCCCGCTGGTGCCCCGGTCTGTACACCGGCTACCTGCGCGAATACCGCACCGGCAAACGGCTCGGAACGTTCAGCTTCCGCGTCGCGTAGGGCGCCGTGCGCCCCTCTCCACTTCCACAGTATTGCCACCAGGGGGGCTTGTTTCAAGCCCCCGGGTGTGCCTCATAATCGCTGGCCGCAAGCGATGAAGGGAGCAGGACGATGGTCATGGAGATGCATGCGGCGGTGGTGGGTTTTGACGAGATCGGCGAGACGCAGGTCGCGCTCGTAGGCGGCAAGGGCGCGCACCTGGGCGAGCTTTCGCGCATCGACGGCATCAGCGTTCCGCCCGGCTTTTGCGTGACGACGGAAGCCTTCGAGCGGGTCATGCGGGACGCGCCGTCGATCGAGGATCGGCTCGATCGGCTGTCGCGCCTGAACGCGGACGACCGGGACGCGATCCGTACGCTCAGCGCGGAGATCCGCGAGACCGTCGAAGCGATCGCCATCCCCGGCGAGTTGGCGGCGGCGATCACCGGTGCGCTCGGCCGCCTCGGCGAGCAGGCCGCGTACGCCGTCCGCTCGAGCGCGACGGCGGAGGACATGCCGACGGCCTCGTTCGCCGGTCAGCAGGACACGTACCTGAACGTCGTGGGGCCGGCCGCGATCCTCGAGCACGTCAGCCGGTGCTGGGCCTCGCTGTTCACCGAGCGGGCCGTGACCTACCGGCTGCGCAACGGCTTCGACCAGCGCAAGGTCCACATGGCCGTCGTCGTGCAGCGGATGGTCTTCCCGCAGGCGTCCGGGATCCTCTTCACGGCGGACCCGGTCACCTCCAACCGGAGGGTCAGCTCGGTGGACGCCGGCTTCGGCCTCGGCGAGGCGCTGGTCTCCGGCCTGGTGAACCCGGACCTCTACAAGGTGCGCGACGGTGAGATCGTCTCCAAGGAGATCGCCGCCAAGCGGCTTGGGATCTACGCCTCGGCCGATGGCGGAACGCGGGAGCGGGCGATCGAGCCCGAGCGGCAGGAGCAGCCCGCCCTCACCGATGCGCAGGTCGTCGAGCTCGAGCGGCTCGGCCGCAGGATCGAGGCGCATTTCGGCCGCCCCCAGGACATCGAGTGGTGCCTGGTCGACGACGGCTTCCAGATCGTCCAGAGCCGCCCGATCACGACGCTGTTCCCGATCCCCGTGGCGGCCGACGGGGGGAACCACGTCTACGTCTCAGTCGGCCACCAGCAGATGATGACCGACGCGATGAAGCCCCTGGGGCTCTCGCTGTTTCAGCTGACGGCGCTCCCGGTGATGCACGAGGCCGGCGGGAGGTTGTTCGTCGACGTCTTCGATCGGCTGGCTTCGCCGACGAGCCGCGCGGGTCTGCTGGAGATGATGCGCCAGGGCGATCCGCTGATCGGGGACGCGCTGCAGAGCCTCGTCGAGCGCGGCGACTTCATCCCGACGCTCCCGGACGAGGTTCCCGCCGGGCCGCCGCCCGGCGGCGCACCCGCCTCGATCGAGACCGATCCCGCGATCGTCACGGAGCTGATCGAGGCCAACCAGGCGTCGGTCGACGCCCTCAAGCAGGCCATCCGGTCACAGTCCGGATCGGCGCTGCTCGAGTTCATCCTCGCGGACCTCCAGGAGCTCAAGCGGATCCTGTTCGACCGTCGCAGCCATCAGGTGTTCATGGGGGCGATGGACGCGTCGTGGTGGCTGAACGAGCATCTGCTCGAGTGGCTCGGCGAGAAGAACGTCGCTGACACGCTCACGCAGTCCGTCCCCAACAACGTCACGTCGGAGATGGGGCTGGCGCTCCTGGACGTCGCGGATGTGATCCGCCCGTATCCGGAGGTCGTGACCTTCCTGCAACACGTGGACGACGACGGCTTCCTGGACGAACTGGCCGCGCAGGAAGGCGGGGTCCAGGCGCGGGATGCCCTGGTCGCGTTCCTCGACAAGTACGGCATGCGCTGCATCGGGGAGATCGACATCACGCGGCCGCGCTGGAGCGAGCACCCCACCGCGCTCGTGCCGCTGATCCTCAGCAACGTCAAGAACTTCGAGCCGAGGCGCCGGCGAGCGGCGCTTCGAGGAAGGACGACAGGAGGCGTGGGACAAGGAACAGGACGTGTTGGAGCGCCTGCGGGCACTCCCGGACGGGGAGGAAAAGGCCGAAGAGACGAAGCGGATGATCGACCGCGTTCGCACCTACATCGGGTACCGGGAGTATCCGAAGTACGGCCTGATCAACCGCTACCTCGTCTACAAGCGGGCCCTGCTGGAAGAGGCCGAGCGCCTCGTCTCAGCCGGCGTGCTCCGCGAGCCCGAAGAGATCTTCTACCTCACGTTCCAGGAGCTCCAGGACGTCGTGCGCACGAAGCACGTGGACGACGAGCTCATCTCCCGGCGCAAGGAAGCGTTCGTCGCCTCCCAGGCGCTCACACCGCCGCGGGTGCTCACCTCCGAAGGAGAGGTCGTCGCCGGCGCGTACAAGCGCGACGACCTGCCGGCCGATGCGCTGATCGGCCTCCCGGTCTCCGCCGGGACGATCGAAGGCCGCGCCCGCGTGATCCTGGACGTGGGGGAGGCCGAGATCGAACCGGGCGACATCCTGGTCACGACCTACACGGACCCCAGTTGGTCCCCGTTGTTCGTCGCGATCAAGGGGCTGGTGACGGAGGTGGGCGGACTGATGACCCACGGCGCGGTGATCGCACGCGAGTACGGCCTGCCGGCCGTCGTGGGCGTGGAGCACGCGACGGAGCTGATCCGCGACGGGCAGCGGATCCGCGTGCACGGAACGGACGGGTACGTGGAGCTCCTTTCCTAGCGGGCTCGACATTCGTTCGGTTGAAAGATCCTGAGCGAACAAGTGAGATGCCGCGCAATGTTCCGACGGATCCCTTCCGGCCGCCGCGCTTCTGTGCGCCGTTTTCGCCGCCCCCGCACACGCTCAATACGACTGGACGCCCGCCGGGCAGCTCGCCCAGGCACGGATCGGCGTGGCGAGCGCCGTGCTCGGCGACGGCCGCGTGCTGCTGGCCGGCGGATGGCTCACCAAGTCGGAGCAGGACGTCGCCACGGTCGACATCTACGACCCCCGTATCTACGCGTGGGTCGACGCGCCGCCGCTGGCCGAACCGCGCCGCAGCCCCTCCGCGGTGACGCTGCGCGACGGGCGCGTGCTCGTCGTCGGCGGCGAGGACCAGGCCGATCAGAAGACGGCCGAGATCTTCGACCCGGTCGCGAACACGTGGAAGCCCGCGGCGAGTTCGACCGCGCCGCACGTCGCGGCGCCCGGGTTCGTGCTCGGGGACGGCCGCGTGTTGTTCTTCGGCGGCGACTACTACTGGAGCTCATGGCCGGCCGGTGAGATCTACGATCCGGCGACCGACTCATGGAGCTTGACCGCCGCGCCGCACAAGGTCGGTGGGGCCGGGCAGGCCGTCGTGCGGCTGCGGGATGGTCGCCTCTTCGCCGTCGGGACCGAGTTCATGAACGACGGCACCGAGCCGGCGGCCGAGATCTACGACGCCGCGAGCAACACGTGGACGATCGTCGCCCCGCCGCAGCGTGTCGGGCAAGGGGCCGGCGCCGCGCTGCTGCCGGATGGCCGGGTGCTCGTCGCCGGCGGCCGCCCCGGAGCCGCCCAGCCCGACGTCGACCGCCCTCCCCAGCTCGGAGATCTTCGATCCGGCGACGGGAAGCTGGTCACCCACTGGCGACATGAACCGCCCGCGTGGCAGCGGCACGGCGTTCGTCACGCTGGCCGACGGCCGCGTCGCGGCGGTGGGCGGGGCCTGGGCGACGATCGTCGGACCGTTCGGGCAGCGGCGCTTCGGGGACATCTTCTACGAGGCGACCGCCGAGATCTATGACGCCGCCACCGGCAAGTGGCAGGCGACGCAGCCGATGTCCCAAGCGCGCACGGGCCACGTCGGCGTACGGCTCGGGGACGGCTCGCTGCTGATGGCGGGCGGTGTCACCGGGGCCAACGGCGCGGTCACGCCGAACGCCGAGCGTCTTGTGCCTCCGCCCACCCCGGTCGCCGCGCCGGCGCCGCCGCCGGTCGTCGTCACGCCGCCGACCGATGACCAGCCGGCCGAAGGCTGGAACGCTGCGCTTCTTGAAGCCGCCGAAGCGGCTGAAGCCGACGCGCGGAGGAACGCTCGTGATCAAGGTCCGCTGCTCGGGCAGCGGGGAGGCGTGCACCGATCGGCTCGTCCTGCGTGGACGCGGCAACCGCCTGCTCGCCCAGCGCGCCGTGTCCGGCGAGCCGGGCGAGACCATCCACGTCCAGGTGCGGCTCGGCGCGGCGGCGCGGCGGGCGCTGCGCCACCGGACGACACGCGTCACCGTGACCCTGCAGCGCCAGGGCACGAAAGTGAACGTGAACGTTCGCGGCTAGTCGTCCGCAGACTAGGCCGCGGTGCGGCCACCGTCGACCGCGAACGTGGCGCCCGTCGCGTAGCTCGCGCGCGACGAGGCGAGGAAGACGACGAGCTCGGCGATCTCGCCTGGGTCGGCGACGCGGTTGAGCGGGAGCGTCGGCGCGTAGCTGTCGAGCTCCTCCTTCGTGCCCGCGCTCGTGTAGGTCGGGCCGGGGGCGACGGCGTTCACCCGGACGCCGCGCGGGCTGTACTCGGTCGCCCAGGCGCGGGTCATCGACTCCAGCGCGGCCTTCGTCGCGCCGTAGGCGGCCGAGCCGGGCAGACCGACGCTGCCGGCCATGCTGCCGATGTTGACGATGCTGCCCTCGCCGCGCCGGGCCATGCCCGGTGCGAAGGCGCCGACGAGGAAGAACGGGCCGCGCACGTTGGTCGCGAACAACGCATCGAAGTCCTCGACGGCGAGCTGTTCCGTCGCGCCCCACAGGCAAGGCCGGCGTTGTTGACGAGGATGTCGACCTCGCCGGCGTCGTCGACCAACGAGCGGACGCTCGCCGGGATCGCTGATGTCCGCGCCGACGAAGCGCGCGCTCCCGCCGGCGGCCTCGATCGCCGCGATCGCCCGCTCTCCGCGCGCTGCGCTGCGGCCGACCGCGATCACGCTCGCTCCCTGGGCCGCGAGCCGCGAAGCAACCGCTTGTCCGATGCCGGAGCTGGCGCCGGTGACGAGCGCGGTTCGTCCTGAGAGGTCTTCGAGGGCCGTGTTCATGCCGGCGAAATTAGCCGCGCCTGGGTTGGGTGTCGTCCGCAATTGGTCGTGCTCGTGTCCTCCCGGCGGAGGACACGAGCACGGCGGGGGTTCTAGGGACGAGCGTCGAACTTCAGCGCGCCGGTGGTGTCGACGATCACCGGGCCGCCCGGTGCCGACGCGTCGTCGTCACCGGCGATCCGCGCGACCGCGAAGCCGCTGACCGGGATCGACGTAGCTCACGCTGTAGTTCTGGTCGCTGCCGATCGCGTACGCGGTCTTGTGCGCTGCGAACGTGTAGCGGACGTAGCGATTGCCCGAGCCCGAGCCGATGTTCCGGCGTGCCCAGAAGAGGTGCTTGCCGCTCGCGTCGAACGTCGGGCCGACGATGTCCGCCGTGTTGGCGCCGCCGCTGCGCGCGTCATAGATCGCCTTCGGGCGGCCGGCGAGCGTCTGGACGCGCAGCGTCTCGGTCTGCAGCAGCTTCGTCGGCGCGTTGTTGGTCACGAACGCGAGCCGGTCGGACGACAACTGGGTGCCGCTGATCTTCGGCGCGCTGAACACGGCCTTGGCCTTCCCGCCGCTACGGAGGAACAACTGGTCGCGTCCGTACCGTGCGCGTGACGTAGGCGAGACGGCCGTCGGCGACGGTCGGCTGCGTCCCGCGGATGTGCAGGTTCTTCTCGGTGCCGGCGGCGACGTCGTACTGGTAGAGCTGGCCGCCACGCGAGTAGACGGCGACCAGCTTGCCCGCCTTAGACGTGCCGAGATCGACGTCGAACGCGGTCTTGCTCGTGGCGACATCGGCCGCGGCGACCGTGCCGCCCTGGTCGAGCATCAGCTTGTAGCGCCCATTGTCGAAGCTCGACCACGCGATCGCATCGCCGGCGCTCGAGACGCTGGTCGCGTGCTGCTCGGTGGCAAGCGGGGAGGCCGACGCCGCGGCGGGGAGGACGGCGACGACGGCTGCGGTGAGGAGAGTGGGGAGGGTGTACTTCATGCCTTCGAGGCTGGATCACGCGCGGGTGCCGTCGCATACACCTAGGTGTATGCGACCGACCACCTCAGTACTCGTCGCGAGCGTCCTCGTCGACCTCCACGTCGGTCGAGCAGAGCCCGTCCATCCCGTCCCGTTACCTGTGGATTCTGTCGAAGATTCGGCGCGCTACCCTGGAAGCGCAGCACCGGACGAGACGCGCGCCGTACCCGTCAAGCAAAGACGACGCGCACCTATCGATTGGATCCTCATCCGGAGGTGCGTTGTGCCGTGGGTATTGCTGTTTGTCGCTGGTGTGTTCGAGACCGTTTGGGCGCTGGCGCTCAAGGAATCGGACGGGTTCTCGAAGCTGGGTCCGACGCTCGTGTTCCTAACGGCGTTGGTGGCGAGCATGGTCTTGCTCGCACTCGCGCTGCGCACCCTGCCGGTTGGCACCGGGTACGCCGTCTGGACTGGCACGGGAGCGGTGGGAGCTGCGGTCGCCGGCATGGTGTTCCTTGGCGAGCCGGCCGCCTTGACTCGCGTTGTGCCGATCGGTCTCGTCGCCGTGGGGGTCGTCTGGCTTGCGCTCGCCGAGTAGGCCGGCTCATGCGGCAGACGGGGACCCTCGCACGCGGCCGAGCGCACGGCGGAGGAGGACTGCCCGCCGCCGCCAGGAGCGAAGCTGCGATCGACGCGGCGGCGACGCTGTCGATGGCTTGAGCCTCAGCCCAGGCCTCGCAGGAGCGCGACGATCTGGGCGTGACCGTTCTCCTCAGCGGCGGTGAGCGCGGTGCGTCCGAGGCGATCGGGGAGCGCCGCATCCGCGCCGTTCGCGAGCAAGAGGCGCAGGAGTTCGATCGAACCATGATCCGCGGCGATCGCGAGCGGGCCGCGTTGTCGTAGCCCCAACACGACGCGGCGCACGTCGACGAGCGCGGTCATTCCGGCAGCGGCCGTCCGCTCCAGATCCAGGCGCTCGCATACGCGCCACCGATGATGGCGCGGGCGATGGCGACCGTCGCCGTGCTGCCCGACAGGCCCATGGCGTGTCGCTCGACATCGAGCAGGTACGCGGTGAGGCCTTCGGGGTCGTCGTCCTTGACGAAGGAGAAGACGTCCGTGACGTAGTTCTCGTATTCGCCCGCCGTGATCGCGATGTCGTTGACGCCGATCGGATCCCAGACGGCGAAGAGGAGGAGGTTGAGGTCCGCGCGGCCCGTCGCGTTGAACCACTTGCTCCACCCGGCGCTGTCCAGCGAGAAGTCACGCAGTCCAAGCGCCAGGCGCGCCGGGAGGGCGGGGAGGTCGAGCAGGAGTTCTCACGGGCACGGCACGCACGTGGCGGGCCTGCTCGGCGGCCGCACGTACGGCGTCGCCAAGGCCGTCACGATCGTCCCGGTGAAGGTGCTCACCTGTGCGGGCTCGGGCACGTTCGCCGACGTCATCTTGGGCATCCAGTGGGCGGCCAAGGACCGTGGCGCCTCAGGCCTTCCGGGAGTGGCGAGCATGAGCCTGGGCGGTCCCAGGTCGCAGGCCGTCGACGACGCGGTCGAGTCCGCGATCAAGTCCGGCCGCCGCGCCCAACGCGATCACCGTCGGGGCGATCGACAGCACCGACCTTCGCGCGAGCTACTCCAACTACGGCAAGTGCGTCGACGTCTTCGCCCCCGGGACCGACGTCACCTCGGCTTGGAAGACGTCGGACACCGCGATCAACACGATCAGCGGGACCTCGATGGCCGCGCCGGCCGTCGCCGGCGTCGCCGCGCTGATGCTGGAGGGCAAGCCCGCATCGCTCCCCGCCGCGGTCAGGAACGCGATCGTCAACGGCGCGAGCAAGAACGTCGTCAAGAACGCGGGCGCCGGTTCGATCCCGTCGCTGCTGTTCTCGGGCGCGACCCTCTAGAAGACGTTCTCCGTCAGCCACTCCGAGGCGAAGAACGCGAGGAACATCGGCACCAGCGCCCACATCAGCGGGTGCACCTGGCGGGCGCGGCCGGTGCCGGCCATGACGGCGACGTAGCCGATCACGCCGAAGCCGATGCCGGCGCTGATCGAGAACGTCAGCGGGACGCCGGCGATCACGAGGAAGGCAGGGATGCCGGCCTCGGGCGCGTGACCAGTCGATCTCGGCGACGAGCCGGATCATCAGGTAGCCGATCATGATCAGCGCGGGGGCGATGGCGGGGTGCAGACTGGGCTTCGCCGACGATCACCGTCTGGCCGACGACGGCGATCACCGGCACGAAGAAGATCGTCAGCGCGAAGCAGGCCGCGGTGACGACGCGAGGCGAGGCCGGTGCGCGCGCCCTCGGCGACGCCGGCGCCGGACTCGACGTAGGTGGTGACGCTCGAGACGCCCATCGCGCCGCCGCCCGCGGCGGCCGCGGAGTCCACCAGCAGCAGGCGCTGCAGCCGCGGCGGCTGACCGTCCTCGTCGAGCAGGCCGCCGGCGCTCGAGACGGCGACCGCGGTCCCGATCGTGTCGAAGAAGTCGCTGACGAAGAGCACGAAGATCACGGGCACGAGCGACCACGTCAGCGCGTCGAGCAGGTTGTCGGGCTTCAGCGCGTCGCCGATCGTCGAGAAGTCGCTCGAGTCGGGGAACTTGCGGACCGCTCTGGGCCCGTCGAGGACGCCGAAGATCAGGCCGAGCGCGGTCGAGACGAGGATGCCGACGCAGGATCGCGCCCCGGAACCCGCGCGCGGTCAGGATGATCATCACCAGCAGTCCGGCCAGCGCGATCAGCGGCGCGCCGCCGGTGAGGACGCCGAGGCCGATCCCCGTCGCGGGGTCGTTGACCGTGATGCCCGCGTCGCGGAAGCCGACGAGCGCGATGAAGAGCCCGATGCCGACGCCGATCGAGAGCTTGATCTCCTGCGGGACGGCGCGCATGATCGCCTCGCGCAGGCCGGCGATGACGAGCACGAGCGCGACCACGCCCTCGATCACCACGCAGGCCATCGCGACCGGCCACGGCAGCTGGCGGCCGAGGATCAGGTCGAAGGCGACGACCGCGTTGAGCCCGAGCCCGGACGCCAGCGCGAACGGCAGGTTCGTCAGCAGGCCCATCAGCAGCGTGAAGATCGCCGCGGCCAGCGAGGTGGCGACGGCGACCGCCGCGAACGGCAGCCCGGCCGACGGACAGGATCGCGGGGTTGACGAAGACGATGTACGCCATCGTCAGGAACGTCACGAAGCCGCCGAGGACCTCGGTCGCGCACGGTCGACCCGCGCTCGTGGATCGTGAAGCGTCGTTCGAGCGCGCTAGCAGCCATGGCCGGAAGCTATACCCGGATCCGGCGGCAGGGAACGTCGCTTCCCCGCCGCCGGAACTGCGGTCTAGCGGTCCGGTGACGTCGCGCGCGAACGTCTCGAAGACGTCGACGTAGCGCTGCAGATCGGCGTCGGTGTGCAGCACCGACAGCGTCCACTCCTCGTCCTGGCCCGGCGTCATGAAGATGCCGTTGTTCATGTGGTACAGCCACGCCAGGTCGGTCAGGTCGTGGTGGATCTTCGTCAGGTAGTCGCGGTACTCGCGCACCGGCTCGCGACGACATCACGACGCAGCCCTTGGAGCCCAGGCCGACGGTGTGCGCCGGGCAGGCCGTACTCGGCGATCACGCGCTCGCAGCCGGCCATCAGCTTCTCGTTGGCGGCGTGCAGCTGCGTGTAGGCCTCGGCGCGTCAGCACGTCGAGCAGCGTCGCCTGCGCGGCGGCCATCGTCAGCGGGTTGCCGTTGAACGTGCCCTGCTGCTTGACGCGGCCGTCCGCGACGAGCTCGGCCAGCTCGTCGGTCATGCCGATCGCGCCGCCGGGGAGGCCGCCGCAGATCGCCTTGGCCAGGCAGACGACGTCCGGCGTGACGCCGAAGAGCTCGGTCGCGCCGCCCGCGGCGACGGCCGCGCCGGTCTTGACCTCGTCGAAGATCATCACGGACGCCGTGCTCGCGGCGTGAGCTCGCGCACCGTGCTCGAGGTAGCCGTCGACCGGCGGGACGATGTTGATGTTCATCATCGCCGGCTCCATGATCACGCCGGCCACCGCGCCGTCGCTCGAGCGCGGCGGCGAGCGCCTCGGCGTCGTTGAACGGCACGACGCGCGTGTGCTCCGCGGTGCCGGGCGCGAAGCCGAGGCCGTACGGCGACCGGGTTCGGCTTCGAGCGGTCGCCCATCTCGTCGGCGGGCGGCTTGACCGAGACCATCACGGCGTCGTGGTGGCCGTGGTAGGTGCCCTCGATCTTGACGATGATGTCGCGGCCGGTGAACCCGCGCGCGAGGTGGATCGCGTCCATCGTGGACTCGGTGCCGGAGTTGGTGAAGCGCCAGTGCGGGAGGCCCCAGCGGCGGCGCAGCTCCTCGGCGACGATGATCGAGCCCTCGGTCGGCGCGGCGAAGTGCGTGCCCTCGTCCATCCGCGCCTTGACGGCGGCGGCGATCGATCGGGTTCGCGTGGCCGACGCACATCACGCCGAAGCCGTTGTGGAAGTCGATGTACTCGTTGCCGTCGACGTCCCAGACCTGTCGCGCCGGAGCCGCGCGCGAGGTACGTGGGCCACGGGTCGTTCTTCTGGAACTGCGACGGCACGCCGCCGGGCATGACGGCGCTGGCGCGCTCGAAGTACTCGCCGGACTCGGCGGTGCGCTCGCAGCAGGCGCGCGTGCTCACGCTCCATCAGCGTCGCGACGCGATCGCGATCGATGTGCTGGGGAGCAGGCAATGTTGCGGACATGCGAGAGCACCTCCTTCAAAGGGTGACCTGAGAGCCGGCCACCGGACAGGGTTGCCGTCTCGAGGCTAGCGCAGGCGCCGAGAGTCGGATCCGCAACCTGCGTACGGATCTCCAGCGCCTATGCGGGATCAGTCGATCATCGGGGCCGGGTTCGGCGGGATCGGCGGCCGCGATCGAGCTGCGCGGCCACGGCTTCACGACGTCGTGATCCTCGAGCGCGGCGCCGGAGCTCGGCGGCACCTGGCTCTACAACGACTATCCGGGCGCGGCCTGCGACGTCCCGAGCCACCTCTACTCGTACTCGTTCGCGCAGCGGCGCGACTGGTCGCGGCTGTGCTCCCGCGCGCGACGAGATCCTCGGCTACCTGCAGCGGGTCGCGCGCGAGCACGACGTCGACCGGCTCGTGGTGCCGCGACACCGAGGTCGACGCGCTGCGCGTGGACGACGGACGGCTGGACGGTCGACGAGCCGCCGACGGCCGGACGTTCGACGCCGACGCGGTGATCGTCGCCACCGGCCAGCTGCACCGCGCCGCACTACGCCGCGCCTGCCCGGGGCGCGAGACCTTCGCCGGCCACAGCTTCCACTCGGCCGAGTGGGACCACGACTACGACCTGCGCGGCAAGCGCGTCGCGGTCGATCGGCACCGGCGCGAGCGCCGTGCAGTTCGTGCCCGAGATGGCCGAGCAGGTCGGGCAAGCTCGTCGTCTTCCAGCGCACGGGCAACTGGTTCCTGCCGCGCAGAACCACGCCTACCCGCGCTGGTTCAAGACGCTCGATCCGGCGCGTCCCCGGCGTGCAGGCCTTCCGGCGCCGGTTCATCTTCTGGTACGGCGAGTCGCTGACGCTGATGATCCGCCACCCGCGCACGTGGGGCCGGCTCGGCTGGGCGCGCTCGGCGCTGTTCATGCGCTGGCAGCTGCGCGACCGCGAGCTGCGGCGCAAGGTCTGGCCGGACTACACGTTCGGCTGCAAGCGGGTGCTGTTCAGCTCGCGCTTCCTGCCCGCGCTGCAGCGGCCGAACGTCGAGCTCGTCACCGACCCGATCGACGCGATCACGCCGACCGGCATCGTCACCGCGACGGCCACGAGCACGAGGTCGACTGCATCATCTACGGCACCGGCTTCAAGGCCACGGACTTCATGTTCCCGATGGAGATCGACGGGCCGCGACGCGATCGCTGCGCGAGGCGTGGGCCGACGGCCCGCACGCGCACCTCGGCATCACCGTGCCCGGCTTCCCGTCGCTGTTCCTGATGTACGGGCCGAACACCAACACCTGCGGCGGCTCGATCATCATCTACCTCGAGGCGCAGGCCGGCCTACATCCGCCAGGCGCTCGCAGCCGTGCGCGCCGGCGGCGATCGAGGTGCGCGCCGAGGTCGAGGCGGCGAGCGACCGCGCGACGCAGGCCGCGCTTCGCCGGCACCGCGTGGACGCGCTGCGACTCCTGGTACCGCGACGACGCCGGGCCGGATCGTCACCAACTGGCCCGGCTACATGCACGAGTACGTCGCAGCGCACGAGCGCGCTCGACCCCGCCGAGTTCACGCCTCGAACGGACCGCCGCCGAGCGTCGCCGCTGACACGCCCGTCTGCGGTAGCGTCACGCGTGCCGGCCGACCGGCCGCCGCTGACCGTCAGCGTCCCGTTCCCGCGGCGAGTCGATCGTGCCGCGTGACGCGCACGCCCTTGATCCACTCGACGCCGTGCAGCTCGAGCGTCGACCGCGTGCGCGCGGACGTAGCCCGCGCGCAGGCCGGGGAAGCGGCGTGTCGCCGCGCGAACGTCGGAGGTCGTAGCCGACGCCGGTGAGCGTGACGCGTGACCGCGCTGAACGTGCGGCCCGGGACGCCGCTCAGGCGCGTCGGGCGCAGCGCGCCGAGCGTGCGCGGGCGCGTACGGCGCGGCGAGGCTGAGCGTGCCTGGCCGGCGCGCTGCGGCACGGCGCGACCGTCTGCGCCGCGCAGGAACGCGATCATGCCCGTCGACGCGCGCAGCCGCTCAGGTCGGTGCTGAGCACCGAGTGGCCGACGCCGGGCACGGCGAGCAGCTTCGCGTTCGGGTACTGCGCGGCGGTGCGGCGCGCGCTCTCCAGCGGCGTGCGCAGGTCCTGCGCGGCCCGAGAGCACGAGCACCGGGACGTCCGGGCCGCGTAGGGCACGGCTCTCGGGCTGCGGCGTCGGCGGCCACGTGCGCGCACAAGCTGGTCAGCGAGCCCAGCAGCACCGTCTGGCGGGCTGAAGGGCGCGAAGCGTCGGCGTGCGCGGCGATGAACGCGCTTCACGCGCGTCGGCGCGACGGCGACCGGCGAGTCCGGCGCCCACGGCAGCCGGCTCTCGATGCAGGAGGTGGCCAGCAGCCGGGCGATGTTGACGTCGCCGACGTCGTCGCCGCTCGACGCCGTAGCAGCGCGCCGAGGTGCAGCAGCGGCGCGGCGTCGCCGTTGGCCAGCGAGGCGATCGCGGCCGGCAGCGCCGAGCGCAGCGCCGGGCTGAGGTCGCTCGCGCGTGATCGCCTCGTAGAGGTCGGCCTCGGTCACGCTCTCGGTCGCTGACGCGTGCCGGTCCGGAGACGAGCGGGCCGCGCACCGCGCCGCGCTGGAGCCGCTTGACGGCCGCGCCAGCGCCGCGTCCGGGTCGGTCACGGTCGCGTGGCAGTCGCCCGGGGAAGCAGACCTCGCGCAGCACGCGCGGGGTGCCGAACGTGCGCAGCTGGTCGTACGCCGTCGAGGCCGTCGACCGGCGTGGGGGAGTCGAGCACGATCGCGGCGGTGTGCTCCGGGTAGCGGCGCGCGTAGTCGGCCGCCACCGTTCGCGCCGTAGGAGACGCCGAGCAGCGTCAGCTTGTCCACGCCGAGCGCGACGCGCAGGTTCTCGAGGTCCTTGCGCCGTCTCCGGCGTGTTGCAGAAACGGCCGCTTGTCGCCGAGCTTGGTCGCGCAGCGCGGCGACGTCGCGTCGGAGCTCTCGAGCGGGCAGTCGACCGCGCCGGACTCGCCGGTGCCGCGCTGGTCGACGGTCGACGATGTCGTAGCTGCGCCGCAGCGGCTTGAGCAGCTCGGCGAAGTCGGTCGTGAGCGGGAGCGCGGCCTGGCCGGGGCCGCCGCTGAGGAAGCACCAGCGTGCCGGTGCGGGTGCCGGTCGCGGGCAGCTTCGCGTAGGCGATCGGCAGCGTGCCCGCGCGTCGCGCCGCGAGTGGTCGAGCGGGACGGTCACGCGTCCGCACGTGCGCGCCCTTCGGGCAGGCGGCGGACGCGGCGGCCGGCACGGCTGCGAGCGCCCTGCGGCAAGGACGACGATCAGCGCGGCACGGACTACGGACATACGGCGCCGAACGGAAGGCGGGAATTGCCAATGTCGCCGAACCACACACTTCGCATGCCCGCGCTCGATGAGCTGGGTTGGTTGCAGTTCGAACGCCTGTGTGAGCTCGTGCTGGAAGCTGACGCCGGTGTCGACCCGGCGCGTCTGGGAAGGCTCCGCGGACTCGGTCGCGGAGCGTCGTGTGCGACGCACGAGCTGCCGCTCGGCGAGCGGACGCTGGCGCCGCCGGTGCTGATCCGCTGCATGCTGGCGGCGACGCGGCGAGCGCTCGCGATCCGAGCCTGCCGCGCAGCGGCGTCCGCGCTCGGTGGTCACGTTCGCCAACCCGCGTCGGCCGCGACGGTCGACACGTCGTCTACGGCGAGGCCGAGCTGCTGGACGCGATCCGCCGGCTGCCGGAGCTGCGCCTGCGGCTGCCCTCGGTGCTCTCGCTCGACGCCGCGCCGCCCGACCCGGACGCGCTGGCGCGCTCGACGCTCGACATCGACGCGACGCGCGAGCTCGCGCGCGTGTTCGTCCCGACGCCCGCCTGGCAGCGCGCGGTCGCCGTCCTGCAGCGCGCACCACTTCCTCGTCCTGACCGGCCCGCCGGAGATGGGCAAGACCGCGATCGCGCGGATGCTCGGGCTGGCGCTGCTCACCGAGGGCTGGGAGGTGCACGAGTGCACGCGGCCGGAGCAGGTCTAGCAGCGCTTCGACCGCTCGCGGCCGCAGCTGTTCATCGCCGACGACGCGTTCGGCTCGACCGAGTACCGGCCGGACGCCGCCGAGCGCTGGGCGGCCGAGCTGGACCGGCATCCTGCGCGCGACCGACGAGCACCACTGGCTCGTCTGGACGTCGCGGCCCGCGCCGCTGCGCGCCGGCCTGCGGCGGCTGCACCGCGAGCGCGGCGGCGAGCGCTTCCCGCAGCCCGGCGCGGTGCAGGTCGACGCCTCCGCGCTCGGCGTCGGAGGAGAAGACGCTGATCCTCTTCCGCCATGCCCGCGCGGCGCAGCTCGCCGCGCGAGCAGCGCGAGCTGATCCTGCGCCGCACGGCGCGCGAGATCGTCGAGCACGAGCACTTCACGCCCGAGCGGATCCGCCGCTTCGTCGCCGCGGCGCGCCGGCCGACGAGGTCGAGCGCGCAGCTGACGCGAGCCGACCGAGGCGATGGCCGCCTCGCTACGCGCGCGCTCGAGCACGAGCACCGCGAGCTGCTGATCGCGATGCTCGACTCGCCGCCCGGGCCGGTCGCCGAGCGCGACCTCGCCGACCGCGCTGCGCCGGCACGCGACGAGCGGCCTGCCGAAGGCGCCGGCCGACCTCGTCGACCGGCTCGCCGACCACTTCCTGCGGGTGATCGACGTGAGGGTCGACTGGGTGCATCCGAGCTGGCGCGACCTCGTGATCGAGTCGCTGGCGGACGACCCGGCCGAGCGCGCGGCCGCTTCCTCTCGCGCTGCGGCGTGGACGGCGCGGCGCTCGCGCTCTCCGGCGGCGGCGGGGCCGAGGGCGAGCGCGAGCGGCCGCTGCTGCGCTCCGACGCCGACTGGGACGCGCTCGGCGACGGCCTCTACCAGCGCTCTGCGCCGAACTCGACGAGGCGGAGGCGATCCGGCTGCTGGAGCGTGCTCGGCCGACGCCGGCGACGACGCCGAGGTGCTGGCGCTCGGCGCGGCTCGTGCTCGAACCGGCTCGGCTGGGGCGGGCAAGGCGCTGAGCGTCGACGCGATCGGCGCGTGGGTGCCGCTCGCGGTGCGGCTCGACCCGCGCCCGGAGCCGCCCGCGGTGGCGATGACCTGGCTCGAGCTCGAGCCGGCCGGTCGCGCCGCGGACGCCCGACGAGATGGAGCGCTTCGGCGGACTGGGTGCGGCTCGCGCGAGCTGCTGCACGAGCACGACCCCGAGCTGCTGCGCGGGCTCGGCTTCCCGGAGCGCTACGGCGACGTGCTGCGACGACTTCGCCGACGCAGCGCGCCGCGCGAACGAGCCGCCGGCTCGAGCGCGACCTGCGGATCGAGACGCTCGCGCGGCTCGCCGGCGCTCGACCCCGCTGCTCTCCGGCGACGCGCTGAGCGAGTCGCGCGCGCTGAGCTACGAGGCGATGGAGCCGCTGACCGAGGCGCTGCCGCCGGTCGATCGGCTTCCCGGTCGAGCGCGTCCTCAGCGATCTCTCTGAGCGCCGCGCGGCGGACCTTGCCCGACGGCGTCTTGGGCAGCTCGTCGGCGAAGTCCACGATCCGCGGGTACTTGTACGGCGCGGTCTGGCCTTGACGTGGTCCTGCAGCTCGCGCGCGAGCGTCGTCGCGACGGCGCGTAGCCGTCGCGGAGCACGACGACGGCGCGGACGACCGAGCCGCGCTCGTCATCGGGCGCGGCGACGACCGCGGCCTCGGCGACCGCCTCGTGGGCGACGAGCGCCGACTCGACCTCGAACGGGCCGATCCGGTAGCCGGCGGAGATGATCACGTCGTCGGTGCGGCCCTCGAAGTACAGGTAGCCGTCCTCGTCCTGGGTGACGCGGTCGCCGGTGTGCCACGGCCCGTCGTGCGGCTCGTCGCCGAGGTAGCGCAGGAAGAACGTCGGGTCGGTCGCGGGGTCCAGCACGAGCTCGCCGTCGACGACGTCGAGCTTGACGCCCGGGAGCGGGCGGCCCATCGAGCCGGGCCGCGGCGTCTCGCCGCAGCGGCGCGCCGGTCAGCTGGCCGGTCTCGGTCTGGCCGTAGCCGTCGCGGATCCAGAGGCCGATCGCCTCGTGCCAGGCGTGCAGGACCTCGGGGTTCAGCGCCTCGCCGGCGGCGACGACGCCCTTGAGCGATCGGGAGCGGGCGCAGCGTCGCGCGCTTGGCGATCACGCGGTACTCGGTCGGCGCCATGCAGAGCACGTCGACGCGCTCGCGGGTCGATCAGCTCGAGGCGCTCGTGCGGGTCGAAGCGCGCGTCGTGCAGCAGCGCCGCGGCGCCGCGCAGCCAGGGCGCGATGAACGCGTTGCGGGCGGACTTCGACCAGCCCGCGGCGGCGGTGCACCAGACGAGCTCGCCCGGGTTGCGGCGCGAGCCAGTGCTCGGCCTGCAGTTGCTGGCCGCGGAGGTAGCGCTGGCCGTGCAGCGACGGCCTTCGGCTCGCCCGCGGTGCCGGAGGTGAACGTGATCAGGCAGGGATCGCTCGCGGCCGAGCTCGGCGGGCGGCGGAGTGTGAGATGTCTCCGCTTCGAACGGCACCCAGAGCGTGTCGCCCGACCAGCCGGCGGCGGTCAGCGTCGCTGCGTTGCGGATGTCGGCGACGACCAGGCGGGGCTGCGCGACGGCCAGCCGCTGCGCGAGGTCCTTCGGGCGCAGCTGCTCGGTGCAGGGCAGCACGACGAAGCCCTGGCGGAAGCACGCGAGCATCGTCAGCGCCCATTCCGGGCGGTTTCCGACCAGCGTCAGCACGATGTCGCCGCTGCTGGACCCCGCGCGCGTGCAGGCGGCCGGCGAGCGCTGCCGCGGCGGTCGTCGAGCTCGCCGAAGGTCCACTCGCGGCGCGCGCCGTCGCGGGCCAGTTCGACCAGCGCGCGGGCGCTGCGCGGGCGCGGCTTCGACGACGTCGCGGGTGAAGTTCACCGGCGTCAGGGTATGCGGACGGGGATAGGATCGCTCCGATGGCCGTCGCACCCGCGTTCTACGAGAAGACCGACGAGCAGAAGGCGATCCTCGAGATGGTTCGCCAGTTCGTCGACGAGCAGATCCTCCCGCAGGCGGAGCATTACGACGCCGTGGACGAGTTCCCGGAGCCGATCGTCGCGCAGATGCGGGAGCTCGGGCTGTTCGGCGTGACCATCCCCGAGGAGCACGGCGGGATGGGGCTGGATCTGACGACCTACGCGATGATCGTCGAGGAGCTCTCGCGCGGGCTGGATCTCGATCAGCGGGATCGTCAACACGCACTTCATCGGCTCGTATCTGCTGATGAAGTTCGGCACGCCGGAGCAGCAGGCGCGGCTGCTGCCGCGGATGGCGACCGGCGAGATCCGCGCGGCGTTCTCGATGAGCGAGCCGGAGCTCGGCTCCGACGTGGCGGCGATCAAGACGAGCGGCGACGCAGACCGCGGACGGCGACTACGAGCTCAACGGCTCGAAGATGTGGGTCACCAACGGGCTGCTGTCGGGCGTCGTGTTCGTGCTCGATGCGGACCGATCGCGAGGCGTCGCCGCCGCATCGCGGGCTGACGTGCTTCATCGCCGAGAAGGAGCCGGGCGCGTCGGAGAACCCGGGCCTGATCGTGCCGCCGAAGATCAAGAAGATCGGCTACAAGGGCGTCGAGTCGACCGAGCTGGTCTTCGACGGCTACCGCTGTCCCGGCGGACATGATCCTCGGCGGCGAGGAGGCCGGCCTGAACAAGGGCTTCGCGCAGATGATGGACGCGCTGGAGGTCGGGCCGCGTGAACGTCGCCGCGCGCGGCGTCGGGATCGCGCAGCGGGCGCTGGAGCTGGCGCTGAAGTACGCGCAGGAGCGGCGCGCGTTCGGCAAGCCGATCGCCGAGCACCAGGCGATCCAGTTCAAGCTCGCCGACATGGCGACCAAGGTCGAGGCCGCGCGGCTGCTGATGCTCAAGGCGGCGCGGATGAAGGACGCCGGCGAGCGCTCCGACGTCGAGGCCGGGATGGCGAAGCTGTTCGCCTCGGAGACCGGCAAGGAGGTCGTCGAGGACTCCTTCCGCATCCACGGCGGCTACGGCTACTCCAAGGAGTACGAGATCGAGCGCCTCTACCGCGACGCGCCGCTGCTGCTGATCGGCGAAGGCACGTCCGAGATCCAGCGCATGGTCATCGGCCGCAAGCTGATCGCCCGCAACAAGATCTGATGTAGACCATGGCGTCACCGGCCGACCGCGCCCTCGAACTTGTCGCTCAGCGACAGGTGCGGCGGCGCGGGTTCAACGACCGGCTGGCCGCGCTCGGGGACTTCGGCGAGGCGACGCCCTACCGCTGCGAGTGCGGCCTGGTCGCCTGCGGCGCCGCGATCAAGCTCACCGCGGACGAGTACGCGGAGGTGCGCGCCGAACCGCGCCACTTCGCCGTGCTCGCCGCCCACGCCCTGCCCGAGGCCGAGCGCGTGGTCGCCAGCCACCGCGGCTGGGTGATCGTCGAGAAGCTCCCTGGCCTCGCGGCGGACATCGCGCGCACGGCGTCGAGCGGTCCGACGGGCGCCGCCGGGTCGACGGCGCCCAGTCGCAGAGCGCTCAGCGGACGCGCATGCCGGCCTTCGTCGTCGAAGTGCAGCAGCTTGCTGTACTTCTTCAGCGGCGCGTCGGCGCGCGAGATCTTCGTGCCGCCCTTGGTCGACGGGCGGGCAGATCGCGATGTAGCGGGCGTAGCCGCCCAGGCCGCCGCCGAACTTCGGGTAGCCGATGTTGAGCAGGCAGCCGGTCTCGGGCACCTGCTCGAGGTTGTCGACGCCCTCGGCCTGCGTGTAGCCGTGGTGCATCAGCCACGCCTCGCCCTCGAGCGTCGGCGTCGTGTCCGTGTCCAGCGGCTCATGGCCGTGGAACAGGATGTGGCGCTTGAGGTGCAGGAACTTGATCGCGTCGAGCGACACGCCCGGGAAGACCGGGTCGGCCGCGAGCGCCTTGGCCTTGACCGCGTCGGTCGTCCACTTCTTCGACCAGTCCGAGCGGACCATCACGACCGAGCCCTCGGGGATCCGGCCGTTCTTCTTCTCCCAGGCCTCGATGTCGGAGACCTGCAGGTGGTAGTCGGCCTTCTTCTTGACCTGCGGCGACGATCGAGATCACGACCAGCGGCCGCACCGCGAACGTCGGCGGCAGCTCGTCGATCGCCGCGTACTCCGGCGCCCAGTGCGCGGGCGGGTCGAGCTGCGTCCCGAACTGGTCGGTCGCGATGTCGTAGTGCGTCGCCTCGAACCCGTCCTTGGCGTACGTGTACGGCTGCCCGGTCTCCGGGTTGACGGTCGGGCTGAACTTCGCCGGCCCGAAGCCCTTCCACACCGGCATGTTCGGCGTGATCGTGTGCGTGAGGTCGATGTAGCGCGCCTTGGCGAGCACGTCGGTGTAGGTCTTCCAGAGATTGATCTGGGTCCCTGTCTGCGCCGTCGCAGGCGCCGCGTTCTGGCTGACGCCGATCGCGTACGCACCGACCGCCAGAGCGGCCGCCGCCGCTCCCGTGGCGAGATTGCGTCCTCTCAATGTGCCCCCTTTTGGTAGATGCCCCTGAGGGCGGGAGATTACGTCGTCAACGTTCGTCGCTCGCGGTTCCCCGGTGTAGAAGCCGGTCGTGCGCGCGCCCGCGGCCCGCGCTTCGGTCGCGTCAGTGCCGGCAGCGATGCTGGCTTCGGTCCAGCGCTCGCTGGACAGCGTGTTGAAGCGCCGACCCTCGTCGGAGGTCTGCCAGGCCACGAGGGCCTCGGGCTCCGGGCGCTCGGCTCCCGCGAGGTGCAGGGTCAGGCCCATGATCGCTCCGTCCCAGCCGACTCCGACCGCGCCCGGGCCGTACTGGGCCCAGATCGTCGTCCTTGATGTGGGCGATGTGGTCGAGCGCGAAGCGCGTCCGACCGTCCGCCTCCGGCCGTGAGCCTGAGCTCGATCCACGACGTCGCACCGCCGTACTCCCACGTCGCGTCGAAGGCGTGCGGCGGCTCGCAGCGCTCGATCGTGCCGGACGCGTTGCCCTCGATCGCGAAGCGCCCGCCCGCCCGCAGATCCCCGGAGACGGGCAGGAACCAGCGCGGCATGCCGCTCGGGACTGGTGCAGGCGTCCCAGAGGTCGTCGACCGGCGTGTCGTAGACGCGTGAGATCGTCAGGGTGCGGGCCTCGCCGGCCTCGAGCGTTCGCGCTCCGACCTCGCGGTCGACGCTGTTGATCTGCTCGGTCGACGTCGATCATGGGTCGCTCCTCGCGTCGTTGCAGCCGGCGTCGGCGACGGCCGCGCGCGATCTCGGTCTCGAGCGCGTCCAGATGCGGGGCCCAGAACGCGCGGAAGTGGTCGAGCCAGTCGTCGACGTCGCGCAGCGGATCGGCGTTGACCGCGTACAGCCGACGCGCGCCCTCGGGGCGGACGGTCGCGAACCCCGCCTCGCGCAGGACGCGCAGGTGCTGCGACACCGCGGGCTGCGTGATCCCGAACTCGGAGCGGATCGTCTCGGTGATCGCGCCCGAGGTCTGCTCACCGCTCGCGAGCAGTTCGAGCACGCGTCTGCGGACCGGGTCGCCGAGAACATCGAACGCGTGCACGGGAACGAGCGTATCAATATGCGCTTATATAAGTAGCGCCTTCTTTTGATGCCGAGAAGTCACAGAATCGTGACATTCCCGTGTTGTTCCGTTCAGCGGCGAGGCTCAGGCTCCAGGGGGTGAGGGACAAACGCGTCCTCGGCGGAACCGTTTGTCCCGCACCCCCCGCCCGCTACGGGCTCGCGACCAGGCTGAGCTGCTCTCGAGTGGACTGACGCGGGGCGCGATCAGCAAGCGTGTCGCTCGCGGAGCGCTCGTCCGCCGCTACCCGGGCGTGTACTCGTACGGGCCTGGCGAGCTCTCGCCCGAGGCACAGGCGATGGCCGCGGTGCTCGCGGCCGGGCCAGGCGCGGTCTCGGGATCATTTGTCGGCCGCGGCGCTCTTCCGGACCTCGCGGTTCCCGGACCCCGATCCCGCACGTACTCGTCCCGCGGCGCCATCGGCCGATCGAGGGGATCGTCATCCACGAGCTGCCGAGGGCTCGATCCGCATCGACGTGATGCGTCATCGGGGCATCCCGGTGACGACCGTGGCGCGGATGCTCGTCGATCTCAGCGACGTGCTGACAAGTGGCAGCTCGCGAACGTGATGCACGAGGCGGCGTTTCGCCGGCGGCTGCGATCTCGCCTCGTTGCGGCGGGCGATCGAGCGCGCGAACGGGCGCCGCAACCTGCACGTCCTGCAAGCAGGCGATCGAGCTGCATCTCGGCGGCAGCGCGGGGACCAGGAGCCGCTGGAGGACGCGTTCCTCGCGCTGATCGCCGAGCTTCCCGAGCCGCTGGTGAACACGCACCTCGAGGGCGAGGAGGTCGACTGCCACTGGCCGGAGCTCAAGCTCGTCGTCGAGGTCGACGGGCCAGGCCACCAGCGACCGGCGGCCAGGCGAGGACGACGCGCGCAGGGACGCGAAGCTCCGGGCGCTGGGCTACACGGTGCTGCGCTTCACGCGACGTCGAGATCGAGCGGCGGCCCGACGAGGTCCTAGCCCGCCTGCTCCGCTGCTTCTAGCCACTCCAGCTCGAGCGTTCTCCTGCTCGGCCGCGTTCTCCGCCAGCTCGGCCTGGAGCTCGCGCAGGCGCACGTGGTCGGTGGCGGCGTCGGCCATCTCCTCGTGCAGCGCGGTCTCGCGGTCCTTGAGCTTCTCGAGCGCGCGTTCGAGGCGCGCGACCTCCTTGCGGGCGGCGCGCACGACGGCCTGGTTCGGGCACCGCCTTGGCCGCGGGCTTGGCGACGGCGCCTCCTCGTCGGGGCGGCGCAGCTCCAGGTACTGCTCGATCCCGCCGGGCAGGTGGCGGATCTTGCCGTCGCCGGTGAGCGCGTAGACGTTGTCGCAGACGCGCTCGACGAAGTAGCGGTCGTGGCTGACGACGACGAGCGTCCCGGGCCAGCTGTCGAGCAGGTCCTCGAGCGCGGTCAGGGTGTCGATGTCGAGGTCGTTGGTCGGCTCGTCGAGCAGCAGGACGTTGGGCTCGCCCATCAGCAGCCGCATCAGCTGCAGCCGCCGGCGCTCGCCGCCGGAGAGGTCGCGTGACCAGCGTGCGGCCCTTCTCGCCGCCGAAGCCGAAGCGCTCGCAGAGCATCCCGGCGGTCAGCTCGCGGCCGTCGCCGAGGCGCGGCGCGGCCCTTGATCGCCTCGACCGACTCGAGCACGCGCAGGTGCCCGGGGATCTCGGCCGTGTCCTGCGACAGGAAGGCGAGCTTGACCGTCGCGCCGCGCTCGACGACGCCGGTGGTCGGCTCCAGCTCGCCCGCCAGGAGCTTCATCAGCGACGTCTTGCCGGAGCCGTTGACGCCGACGAGCGCGAAGCGATCGCCCGGGCCGAGCCGCCACGTCGCGTCGCGCAGGAGCTTCTTGTCGCCGTAGGCGATCGAGACGTGCTCGGCGTCGATCACCTTCGTCCCCAGGCGCGACGAGGCGAAGCGCAGCAGCTCGGCGCGGTCGCGCGCCTCGGGCTCGTCGGCGATCAGCGCGTTGGCGGCCTCGATCCGGAACTTCGGCTTCGACGTGCGCGCCGGCGGCCCGCGGCGCAGCCAGGCGAGCTCCTTGCGGATCAGCTGCTGGCGGCGCTCCTCGCGCGCCGCGGCCTGCTTCGACGCGCTCGGCGCGGGCGAGCACGTAGGCCGCGTAGCCGCCCTCGTACTGGTGCACGGCGGCGTCGGCGACCTCCCACGTGTGCGTGCAGACGGCGTCGAGGAACCAGCGATCGTGGGTGACGACGAGGATCGACCCGCGGCGCGCGGCGAGGTGGTGCGCGAGCCAGTCGACGCCCTCGACGTCGAGGTGGTTCGTCGGCTCGTCGAGCAGCAGCAGCTCGGGGTGGCCGAGCAGCGTCTTGGCCAGCGCGATCCGGCGCCGCTCGCCGCCCGACAGCGGCGCGATCATCGTGTCCAGGCCCTGCGGGAAGCGGCTGATCTCGACGCCGCCGAGCAGGCCGTCGAGCACGGCGCGGTAGGCGGCGTCGGCCATCCACTCGTGGTCGGCGCGGCCGCCGACGAGCTCCTCGCGGATCGTCCGGGAGGGATCGAGGTCGTCGCCCTGGCCGAGCATCGCCACGTGCAGCCCGCCGGAGCGCGTGACCGCGCCCGAGTCGGGCTCCTCGAGCCCGGCGATCAGCTGCAGCAGCGTCGACTTGCCGTCGCCGTTGCGGCCGACGATGCCGATCCGGTCGCCGGCCGAGATCGCCGAGCGTGACGTCCTGCAGGACGGTGCGTGCGGCGAAGCCCTTGGTGGCGTCCTTGAGGTTGACGAGATTGCGCGGCGAAGTCATTGCCGACGTGCATCCTGGCAGCGGGTCGGAGGCGCTCGTGCGAACGCTCGTCCCCAGCTCGCGTTCGAGGTCGGCGACTGCGTCTTCACGTCCGGTCGGCGCGCGGCACCGGTCGTCACGGACGGCTGCCTACGATCTGACGATGGCGGAACTGGAGGATGAGCAGGAACATCTCGACGAGACCGGCGAGGCGTACGACCGCGCGTTCGCCGCGCTGACGGGGCGCAAGCGCCGCAGCGGCATCGACGACTTCGCCAACGAGGCGCTCGAGCAGATGCGCCGCGAGCGCATCCGCGTCTACACCGAGGCGAGCGGGCCGCTGTACTTCGGCCGCGTCGACGAGGCGACGGGGGAGACGCTGTACGTCGGCCGCCACGCGGTCTGGAGCGCGGACAACGAGCTGCTGTCGGTCAACTGGCGCGCGCCCGCGGCGGAGCCGTTCTACACCGCCACCGCGCACGACCCGCAAGGGCGTCCGGCGGCGCCGGCGGCTGGACATCGAGGAGCGCCGCGTGCTCGGCTTCGTCGACGAGACGCTGGCGAGCGAGGACGACGACCACCTGACCGACGCGATCGTCGAGGACATCACGCGCCAGCGCGTGGGCGAGATGCGCCAGATCATCTCGACGATCACGCCCGACCAGTACGAGCTGATCAGCCGCGAGGCGGAGGGTGCGCTCGTGATCCAGGGCGGGCCGGGCACGGGCAAGACCGCGGTCGGCCTGCACCGGGCCGCGTGGCTGCTCTACGCCGACCCGGAGCTCACGCGCGCCGGCGTGCTCGTCGTCGGCCCGAACGAGACCTTCATCCGCTACATCGAGCAGGTGCTGCCGGCGCTCGGCGAGGGCGGCGTCGAGCAGCGGCCGATCGGCTCGCTGATCGCCAAGCCGCACGGCGAGGTCGACGAGACGCCGCGAGCTGGCGACGCTGAAGGGCAGCGCGCGGATCGCGGTCGTGATGGAGCGGCTGCTGTGGCGCCGGTTGAGCCTCGAGGGCGCGACGATCCCGTTCGGGCGCCGGCGCGAGATCGTACGGTCACCCGCGAGGACATGCAGGAGCTGGTCGACGCGGTGCGCGAGCGTACGTGCAGCTACGAGGCCGGGCGCGAGCGCTTCCGCGAGCGGCTCGCCGGGATGGTCGCCTCGCGCCTGCTGGACCCGACTCGCTGGCCGGGCAGGACGAGGCGCTCAGCGCCGTCCGCAAGACCAAGGAGTACCAGCAGCTCGTCGAACCGCGGCCTGGCCGAAGGTGACGCCCGAGGCGCTGGTCGAGCAGCTGTTCAAGAACAAGAGCGCGGCTGACGCAGGCGGCCGGCGATCTGCTCTCCGACGAGGAGATCGCGCTGCTGCTGAGCGTCCTCGGCCGCGCTCAAGCGCAAGGACATGACGCCGACCGACGTCGCGCTGCTCGACGAGGCGCATTGGCTGATCGACCCGACCTTCCGGCGCTTCGGGCACGTCGTCGTCGACGAGGCGCAGAACCTGACGCCGATGGAGCTGCGGATGACCGTCCGCCGCGCGCGCGGGCAGTCGCTGACGATCCTCGGCGACCTCTCGCAGCGCACCGCCGACGCCGGCGTGTCCTCGTGGGAGGCCGTGCTGCAGCGAGGCGGGCGTGGACGCCCACGCCGTCAGCGAGCTGAACATCAGCTACCGCGTGCCGAACGACTTCCTGGTCGCTCGCCGGCGCGCTGCTGCCGCCGGGCGCGCCCGCGCCGCGCGGCGTGCGCGACGCGCCGTTCCCGCGGTCGCGGTGCAGACCGACGACCTCGGGCGCCACCGCCGCGCGCGCTGGCGACGCGGTTGGCCGAGGACGTCGGCAGCGTCGGCGTCGTCGCGCCGCACGCGTGCATGGACGAGGTGCGCGCCGCGCTCGACGGACTTCGTCGACGCCACGAACGGCGCGGCGCTCGGGCTCGGGCGTGAACCTGATCGACCTGCACGTCGCCAAGGGGCTCGAGTTCGACGCGATCGTCGTCGTCGAGCCGGCGGCGATCCTCGCCGAGCGCCCCGACGGCGGCGTCGGCGGCCTCTACACGGCGCTCACGCGCGTCGACGCGGGCGCTCGCGATCGTCCACGCGCAACCGCTCCCGGAGGCGTTGAGAGGCGTCGCAGAATTGCGGACAGAAATTGACCGCAACCCTGCGTAATCTGGCGCTCATGGACTACAAGCTCGAGCTGATCGCGGTGCCCGTCTCCGACGTCGACCGCGCGAAGGCCTTCTACGTCGACCAGGTGGGCTTCAACGCCGATCACGACCACCGCGTCAACGAGAACCTGCGGTTCGTCCAGCTCACCCCTCCCGGCTCGGGGTGCTCGATCTCGATCGGCGAGGGGCTGATCGATTCCGCGCCCGGCTCGGTCAAGGGCCTGCAGCTCGTCGTCAACGACATCGAGCAGGCACGCACCGAGCTCTCCGGCCGCGGAGTCGACGTGTCGGAGGTCCAGAAGTTCCCGTGGGGCGCCTTCGTCTTCTTCTCCGACCCCGACGGCAACGCCTGGGCCGTGCAGGACCTCTCCGGAACCCGGTAGCGCGAACTACGCTTCGGCGCATGGTCAAGCTCTCCGTGCTCTACGGGCCGCCGGACGATCCGGCCGCCTTCGAGGATTACTACGGCAGCACCCATGTGCCGCTCGCGGCCAAGATCCCGGACGTCGCGCGCTTCGAGGCGTCGCTCGTGATCGGGACGCCGGACGGCAGCCCGGCGCCGTACTACCGGATCGCCGAGATCTGGTTCGAGAACGCCGGCGTGCTCGAGGCGTCGATGGGCTCCACGGAAGGGGCGGCGGCGGTCGCCGACATCCCGAACTTCGCCACCGGCGGGGCCACGGTCGTCATCTCGACCATCGACTGAGCGTGCCCGATCTCTTCGCCAGCGTCCCGACCGCGGATTTCGCGACGGGACGCGCCTGGTGGGAGCACTTCTTCGGGCGCGAGCCGGACCTGCTCCCGAACGACCACGAGGCCGCGTGGCGGGTGACGACCGAGGGCTGGATCTACGTCAACGGCGACGCCGGCCGCGCGGGCACGGCGCTGCTGACGCTGCTCGTCGATGACCTCGACGGGTGGATCGAGCGCCTCTCGCTCGACGCCGCGGCGATCGAGACGATGCCCGGCGGGATCCGGACGCTGATGGTCACGGACCCGGAGGGCAACACGATCCAGCTCGGGGGCTGAGATGGCGTCCTACTCCGTCAACCCGCAAGCCGTCGCGCGCGCCGAGCAGCTGATCGACGCGCGCCAGTACGTCCTCGAGAGCAGCTGGGGCGACGTCCAGCCGGGCGGCGCCGAGCAGAACGCCTTCCTCGAGTCGCACTCGTGGGACGAGTACGCGCAGTGGCACCTCGGGCTCACCGAGGGCGCCAACGACGAGACGAAAGCCCGCTATGCCTTCGTGTACGGCGATTTTCGCCGTGTGCACCGGATGGGACTGATCGCGTGCGTCTACCGCGCGTCCGAGTGGCGCCACAAGGAGATCGAGCTCGCCGCGCACGATCTCCTGCAGCGCCTGGACGCACTCACCGCTTGACGGTCACGTTCTTCTTGGCCGGCTTCACGCCGTTGTAGCTGACGGTCACCCTCAGCTTCTGCGCCTTGCGGGCGTCGGCTGCGGAGAGCTTGATCGTGCCGCTGTACTTGCCGGACCTGATGGCCAGCGAGAGCGTCTTCGTGCGCGTCGCCTTGCCGTTCTTGTAGGTCAGGACGACCTTGACCTTGCCGCTCGCCCGCGCCGTCCCGGCGACCGAGACGGTGCGCTTGGAGCGCTTGAAGGTCGCGGACGAGATCTTGGGCGCGGGGGCGGGCGGCGTGACCGTCGGGGCGGCCGTCGGCACCGCCGTCGCCGCGGCGACGGGGACCGGTGTGGTCACCGGGGCCGTCGTCGCCGCGGGCGTGGCGGTCGCGGTCGGCGTCGCTGTGGCCGTCGGCGTCGCCGTGGCGGTCGAGGTCGCGGTGGCCGTTGCTGTTGCCGTGGCCGTCGGCGTCGCGGTGGCCGTCGGCGTCGCGGTGGCCGTTGGCGTGGCCGTGGCGGTCGGCGTCGCGGTGGCCGTTGGCGTGCCGTGGCGGTCGGCGTCGCCGTCGCCGTTGGCGTGGCCGTCGCGGTCGGCGTCGGCGTGACGGTCCCGGTCACGATCACCGTTCCCTGCATCACGCCCGCGTGCGCCTGGCAGAAGAACTGGTACGTGCCCGGTGTGTCGAAGGTGCAGTAGCCGGACCAGCCGGGAGGCGGAACCGTGTTCGGCATCGGCGCCTCGCCGTCCGTGTCCAGCGGCGTGTCGGGGTATGAGGGCGACTGGACGGTCTGGTTGCACGTCGTCGGCTGCGGACCGCCGTCGGCGAACGCGACGTTGTGCGAGGAGAAGTTGTCCGTCCCGTTGATCGGCGAGGTGAACGTCACCGTTCCGCCGGGCGTGATCTCCACCGTGCTGTCGCCGGCGGGGCCCGCGGCGTCGTGGAAGAAGTTGTCTCCCGTGTTGACCGTCGCGTCGACGGGTGCAGAGTCAGCTCCCGCAGCGAGTGCAGGAGCACCGATCAGAACGACGACCGTGCAAGCTATCCAGGGCAGGTAACGCATCCGGCGTTCCTGCCCCGTTCATGATCGGCCAAACCGCCCTGGGTCGTTTGGTGACGTCCTCACTTCTTGACGGTCACGCTCTTCTTGGTCGGCGTCACGCCGTTGTAGCTGACGGTCACCGACAGCTTCTGTGCCTTGCGGGCGTCGGCCGCTGAGAGCTTGATCGTGCCGCTGTACTTGCCGGCCTTGATCGCGAGCGACAGCGTCTTGGTGCGCGTCGCCTTGCCGTTCTTGAAGGTCAGCACGACCTTCACGTTCCCGGTCGCCTGCGACGCGCCGGCGACCGTCACCGTGCGCTTGGAGCGCTTGAAGACCGCGGACGAGATCGTGGGGGCGGGTGTCGGCGGGGTCGCCGTCGGGACGGCGGTCGGCACCGCCGTGGCGGCGACGACCGGAACCGCGGTCGCGGTGGCCGTTGCGGTCGCGGTCTCGGTGGCGGTCGGGCTCGGTGTCGCTGTCGGCGCCGACACGACGACCGTTCCCGTCATCGACGCGTGGGCCTGGCAGACGAACGAGTACGTGCCGACCGCGTCGAACGTGCAATGCCCCTCCCAGCCTGGCGACTGCGGGTAGCCGGGAAGCGGCGGGGGCGTGTTCGGTACGACCACCGTGCCAGGGGTGAACTTCGTCTGCGTGCACGACGACGGCTTCAGGGCACTGTTGAAGGCCACGTTGTGCGGCATCGTGCCGGCACCGTCGGCGAAGCTGAAGGTGACCGTCTCTCCCGCGGTGATGGCCACGGAGTGGTCACTCAAGTCGGACTGTGAGGCGTCGCGGAAGCCCGCCGACGCTTCAGTCCCTTGGTCGTACGTGACGAACGCGGCAGGGGAGGTGGGACCTCCGCTCGCCGCGAGTGCAGGAGCGCCGATCATCACGATCGCCGCGGTTGCCATCCATGGCAGGTAGCGCTTCCTCACGACATTCCTCCTGAGACCCAACTAACCGGAACAGGCGACTGTACAGGCTCAATGGCCCGAAGTGTTAGCTATTCGCATAGTCGCTCGGACATATTCGGTGGCTAACCGAAGCGTCCCGGGTCGGTCGGTGACGTGCTGGCGCTCGGGCGCGTCGTCGCCGCCACGTCGTGCAGCACGACCTCCGACGGGGTCGCGAGCAGTTCGTCGACCGCGTGCTGGTAGGTGGCGTGGGCCTCGGTGGAGAAGTGCGCGCGCATCGCCTCGCGCGACGTCCACGTCTGCACGATCAGGAACGCGGCCGGCTCGCCGAGCAGCTCGGCGACCTCGTAGCCCGCGCAGCCGTCCTCGGCGCGCACGTCGGCGGCGCGTTCGGCGAGGAGTTGACGCAGCTCTGCGGCGCGTCCCGTGAGGCCCGCGAGCCGGGCGACGACGACCTGTGTGCTCATGCCCGCAACCCTAACCGTCGTCGAGGCCGAGCTCGCGGACGCGGGCATGGGTCGGTGCGGGATCGAACGGCGCGGACAGCCAGGTCGCGGTCTGCGCGTCGAGATCGAGCAGCAGCCAGAGCGCCGCCGCCTGGGCGTCGAGCCCGGCCCACCACCCCGTCCGCGACGACGCCGGCGCACCGACCGCACCCGGGTTCAGCAGCCACTTCCCCTGGCTGATGTCGAGCGGCTCGCCGGGCTTGAGCCGCACGCGCCGGGTGTGCGAGTGCCACGCGGCGGGGACGTGCGTGTGTCCGACGAGGCCGAGCGGCGCCCGCTGCTTCTCCAGGCACGCCGCGGCGTTGGCCGCGCCGACGTACTCGTGCACCGGGTTGCGCGGGCTGGCGTGCCAGCACTGCACGCCGGCGCGCGTCGCCGCCGGTCGCCGCGAGCGCATCCAGGCGACCGCGTCCTCGTCGAGCTGTTCGCGGGCGAGCGCGAACGAGCGTGCGAAGCGCACCGGCTCGGTCGAGCGCAGCGCGTCGTAGTCGTGGTTGCCGAGCAGCGCGACGCGGCAGGACTCGCGCGTGCGGGCGACGACGCGCGCAGGGTCGGGGCCGCGCCCGACCATGTCGCCGAGCGACCAGAGCTCGTCCACGCCGTGCGCTCGCGCCGCGGCGATCACGGCCTCGAGCGCATCGGCGTGCGCGTGCGCGTCGGAGAACGCGGCGACGATCACAGATCCTCAGTCGTAGTGCTTGATCATCCGGATGTTGAGGGTGAGCATCAGCGCCCCCGCGACGGCGACGACGGCGAACCCGGGCCAGATGCTGCTCCAGACGAGGTCCTCGAGGATCAGCGAGCGCAGCGACTCCATCACGTAGGTCACCGGGTTGCAGCGTCGCCGCGACCTCCATCGGGCTGCGTGAGCATGTCGCGCGGGACGAAGTTCGGCGTCAGGAACAGCAGCGGGAAGAAGATCAGGCCGCCGGAGTTCGTCGCCGCCGCGCTGCGCGTCTTGAGCGCGATCAGCTGCATGAAGCCGACGAAGACGACCGCCCACAGCGCGGTCAGCAGCGATCAGCAGCACGAAGCCGAGGACGCCGCTCGCGATCGTGATCCCGAACGGCGAGCGCGAGCAGCACGAGCGCGGTGGAGATGAGCAGGCCCTTGGCCAGCTCGGCGATCAGCCGGCCGAGCACGATCGCCGAGCGCGGGATCGGCGTCGCCCGCAGCTTGTCGAAGTAGCCGCCCTCGATGTCCTCGACGAGGAACAGCGCCGCGGTGCCGAACGAGGCCGCGAGCAGCAGCGAGCTGGGCAGCTGGAAGGCGCCGTAGCCCTGGCCCTTGAGGAACTCCGTCGACGCCGCCGGGAAGATCTTGCCCGCCTGGCCGACGTTGACGACGAGGAAGAAGAGCGGGATGAAGAGCGTCGGGAGCAGCGCCTCCGGCGTCCGCGCACGCCTCGCGCAGCGCGCGCTGCCCGAGCACCCAGGCCTGCGTCATGCCGTCACCTCCTGCACGTCGCCGGCGACGCGGCTGCGCGTGCGGCCGGTCGCGTCGAGGAACACGTCGTCGAGGGTCGGGTCGGTCGTCCAGGCCGCAGCCGCTCGCGCAGCTCGTCCTTGAGCTGCGACGGCGTGCCCTCGCGCACGATCAGGCCGCCGTCGATGATCGCGAGGCGGTCGCAGAGCTGGTCGGCCTCCTCGAGGTACTGCGTGGTGAGGAAGACCGTCGTGCCGCGCGCGTTGATGCGCTGCACCTCCTCCCAGACGGTCAGCCGGCTCGCGGGGTCGAGGCCGGTGGTCGGCTCGTCGAGGAACAGCACCTCGGGCTCGTGCACGAGCGCGGAGGCGAGGTCGAGCCGGCGCTTCATGCCGCCGGTGTAGCCCTTGATGCGGCGGTCGGCGGCGTCGTCGAGCTCGACGAGCGCGAGCAGCTCCTCGCGCGCGCTGCGCCTGCGGCGCGCGAGTCAGGCCGAACAGCCGGCCCTGCAGCACGAGCAGCTCGCGGCCGGTCTGGCGCGGGTCGAGCCCGGCCTCCTGCAGCGCGACGCCGATCTTGTGCCGCGCGGCGTCGGGCTCGAGCGGCGACGTCGACGCCGGCCACGCGCGCGGTCCCCGACGTGATCGACAGCAGCGTCGTCAGCATCCGCACCGTCGTGCTTTTGCCGGCGCCGTTCGGGCCGAGAAAGCCGAAGACCTCACCGCGCTCGACCCGAGGTCGACGCCGCGCACCGCCTCGACGTCGTCATAGTGCTTCACCAAACCTTCGGCTTGCACTGCTAGCTCATGTGCACTCATTGCGCCCTATGACCACCGCGTGTGCGAGAACTCATCGATGACGCTCCGGTCCTACGTCGACGCGGCGCCGCTGCCCGACCATGTGAGCGGGGAGATGTGGGAACTCGATGCCGCCCGCTGGCGGCTCGACACGCTGCGGAGCGAGTTGCCGGTCGCCGTTCCCCGGACCGCCGAGTTCATCGGCGGCGCCTCCAACGACGCGTGGATGTTCGGCGATCTCGTGCTGCGCGTGTGCTGGCGCGCGGACCGCGACCGGATGGTGCGCGAGGCGCGGCTGCTCGACGCGCTGCCGGACACGATCCCGCACGCACCGGTCCTCGGGTTCGGCCGCACCGAGGAGCTCAGCTGGGTGCTGAGCGGGCGCGTGCGCGGAAAGCCGCTGGACCCGGGCCTTCCGACGCCGGTGCTGCGCGGCCTCTTCGACGAGCTCGCCGCGATCCTGGCGGCCCTGCACGCGTGGACGCCGCCACCCGAGATCGCCGCGCTGCTGCACGATCGCCCGCAGCTCGACCTCGACGAACCGCTGTCGGTCTGGGCCGCGGATCTCGTGGCGATGCCGATCGCCTCGCGCACTCGCGCTGACCGGACTCGCCAAACAGCTGCCGCACGTCGACCCGGCGCTGGTCGACGCCGTCGCAGAGCGCATCCGCTGCACTCGCCGCCGCCGACGCGCTCGCCACGCCGCGGGAGCCGTGGGTCGTCGTCCACGGCGACGCCGTGATCGGCAACGTGCTCGTGCACAGCGGGCGGATCAGCGCGCTCCTGGACTTCGAATGGGCGCGCATGGGGCCACCCGACCTCGAGCTCGTGTCACTGGTCCGGATGGCGCAGGGCCTGCCGTTTCCGCTGCTCGAGTGGCTGCAGGAGGACTATCCGCGGCTGTTCGCCGCGCCGGACCTCGACGAGCGGCTCTGGCTCTACGAGCTCGGCTACATGCTGCGCGGCGTGATCTGGTGGCCGCCCGACCGGCCCGAGTTCGAGCTCACCCCCGAGCACCTGATCCACACCCTGCGCACGCTGGTCGACGCGCCTATGCCGCGCGCCTGACGGGTACGCCGCCCTCATGCTCAAGACCGCCGCGCTGCTCGCGCTCGCCGGATGGTCGATCGGTGGACTGCCGCAGGGCCAGCACCTGCTCATCGCCAAGCAGTACGCCGGCGAGCAGGTCACGTACTACGGGCCGCCGACGGGCGATCCGGACGACTCGCCGATCGTGCTCTGGGCCTACGCGCCGGGGCACTCGCCGTTCGCCGCGCCCGCCGTCGCGCAGACGACGGTGCACGGGCAGCCGGCCGAGTTCTCGCCGCTCACCTCCGACGGCGACGTGTACGGCCGCCGGCTCCGCTGGAGCGAGCCGTCGGGCGACACCCTCTCGCTTGAAGTCGACGGCAAGCCGACCGACGCCCGTTTGAAGGCGCTGGCCGAGTCGGTGCACGCGGAGTCGCCCGAGCGCTGGGCGGCGTTGCAGGTCGCGACCAGCCGGCCGCCGAGCCTCAAGCGGCTCCCGGCGGGGATGAAGCGCGTCGTCGTCCGACGCGGCCGCGTCGCCGGGCGCCGCTGGACGCTGACCGCGCTGCTGCCGCCCGGGTTCCCGGTCGTCCCGGAGGATCGGCGGGCGGCGTGTTACCGGCTCAGCTTCAAGGGCGAGCACAGCCACGGGTTCGGCTGCGACGAACGGACGAGCTGGACGCGCGTGGCAGGGACGATCTTCGTCTTCGGCGAGCTCCCGGCGCGCGTCAGGCGCGTTCGCGTGACGGGCGCGGGCACTCGCTAAGACCGGACGCGCGAAGGGGTACCCGTTGGCCTCCTTCTACGCGGTGGCGCTCGCGAGCGACGCCTGCGAGGTGCGCGTGCGGGATGCCGACCGCCGCGGCGATCGCGGCCGACTTCGGTTCGACCGGCCCGACGATCGGCGGTTCGCGCGCCGACCAGCGCCGCTGCCGCCCCCGCTAGAGTCGCCGCCCGATGCAGGTCCCAGTCGGAGCCACGGGCGCGGGCCCATACGCGCTGGCGGCGGGGCCCGACGACGCGCTCTGGGTCACGCTCGTGCACAGCGGCGAGATCGCCCGCGTGAGCGTCGACGGCGCAGTCGACGTGTACTCGCTCGACGCGCCCGCCTCGCGCCCGTCGCTGATCACCGCGGCGCGCGACGGAGCGCTGTGGTTCACGCGCTCGGGCGACGACCGGATCGGCCGCATCACGACCGCCGGGGAGGCGACGTCGTTCGCGCTTGCCCGCCGGGCAGCAGTCCGTTCGGCATCGTCGCGGGGCCCGACGGCGCGCTCTGGTTCACCGCCATGGGCAGCGACCGGATCGGCCGCATCACGCTCGACGGCGCGATCACCGACTACCCGCTGCCCGGGCTGCCCGGCGCGATGCCGTCGATGATCACGGCCGGCCCCGACGGCGCGCTGTGGTTCACGCTCAACCAGGCGAGCGCGATCGGGCGGATCGAGCTCGAGCGGCGCGATCACCATCCGCCCTCTGCCGACCGCTCGGCGCCGGGCCGGTCGGGATCGCCGCCACCCACGACGCGGTCTGGTTCACCGAGATCCTCGCGGGCCAGATCGGGCGGATCCCGGTCGACGGGACGATCCAGGAGCTGCCGCTGGAGGACCGCGAGGCAAAGCCGCACGCGGTGATCGCCGCGCAGGCCGACGGCGTCTGGGTGAGCCTGTGGGGCAGCGGCGAGGTCCTCCACATCAGCGACGACGGTGACGTCGCGACGGTCCCGCTCCCGCCCGGGAGCGAGCCGCACGGGCTCGCGATCGGGCCCGACCGAGCGCTGTGGGTCGCGCTCGAGTCGGGCTCCGTGCTGCGGATCGCCGGTTAGGGCGTCGTGGTCGACAACGTGAACGTCAGCGTCTTGCTGTAGCTGCCGGTGCGCAGCGCGTCCGTCGCCCCGATCGACTGCGTGAACCCGATCGTCACCGGGTCGTTGGAGACCGGTGCGGCGTAGCTCTTGACGACCGCCGGGAGCGCCGAGCCGGCCACCATCAGCGGTGCGGGCAATGAGAACGCGCCGTTGACGAGACGGCCCGGTGCGACCGTCGACGGATCGGCCACCGACAGCGTGGCGTCACCCGCCGTGGAGAGCACCGATGCGGTCATCGATGCGCTGTAGGTCTTGGCGAGGCCGGGCGTGAACGGCCCGAACGAGGCCGGGGCGCCGAGCGTCAGCGACAGCGTCGCCGCGACCGTGCCGCCCACCGGCTGCGCGCCGCGCAGCAGGATCGCGAACGAGGTCTTCGTCCGGTTGCCGCTCGCGTCCGTCGCCGTGCAGGTCACCAGCGTCGAACCGACGGGGAACTTCGATCCCGAGGCGCGATCGCAGGTCACCGACGGGCTGGGGTCCTCGTTGTCGGTCGCCACCTCCAGCGCGCCGGAGACGCGCCAGCCCCAGTAGTCGCTCGGGGCGTTCGCGGGCGTCGAGATGCCGTCGCTGGAGCGCGTGATCTGCGTGCTCGGGCCGTAGTCGACCAGCAGCGCGGTGAGGTTGGACTGCGGCTTGTCGAGCGCGGCGCGCAGGTTGATCTTGGGCGAGCCCGAGACGCGCAGGGCGGACTTGAGCACGGGGGAGACGAAGACGCGGCGGTTGGCCTGCGTCGTGCCGTCGGCGATCGTGATCGCGGTCGCCTCGTTCTGCGTCGAGAGGTCCGTCCACGTCAGCGTGTCGGTCGCCCCGCCCGACGCTCCGCCGAGCTTGCCGGCCGTGGTCGCGGTGGTGCCCTGGAGGTAGGTCGTGACGCCGGTCGAGCCCGGGAGCGGCCAGTCGGCGTACGTCGCCCACTGGTCCTTGGTGTTCTCGATGTCGACGCGCGGCTGGCTCATGATCCCGTTCTGGACGCCGAACAGCCAGTAGTCGAACCACTGGTGCAGCTGGTTCATCCATTCGGCGCGGCGGGTCATGAACGGGTCGATGTGCCCCTCGCGGCACAGCCACAGCTTGCGCGCGACGTTGTTGGCGGCCAGGCCGTACCAGAACTCCGTCGACTGATCGGGGTCGACGTTGTCGTCCTGCAGGCAGTGCGTCATGAACACCGACGCCTTGACCTTGTTGGCGTTGGGGCGGTAGTTGCGTTCGTCCCAGAACGCGTTCATGTTGCCGTCGATGTCGCCGTCGAGCAGGCTCATCGCGTACCCGCGCGGGACGAAGTAGTTGTCGTACCAGAGCGGCCACTTGTCGTTGATGCCGTCACCGTCGACGTCGCCGATGCACTCGCCGACGAACTGGCCGCAGACCTGCGAGTAGTACGGGCTCGGCGCGACGACCGCCGGGACCTTGAGGTCGGCTCCGGACTCCTTCGGGCGCATGATCTCGATCGCCGTCCGGTCCTCCACGCCGTCGAGATCCGCGTCCAGGCCGTTGGGGATGTACACGCGCTCCCGGATCGCCTGGTCGTAGTCGAAGACCGCGGCGGTCTTCCCGTCCACGACCGAGATGCCGGTCGGCGGCCCCTGCGCCGCCGCGGTCGAGCCCATGCCGGACATCGACAGCCGTGAGCGAGAGTCCACGGCCCGCCCGTGGAGGTCGCTCAACGCATGTTCATTGGAGACCGGTCTCGCGGAGCGTGAGGTTCAGCCGGCCCGTCGTCAGCCCGGTGGCGGGGTCGGCGGTCCCGGGTCGCATCTTGGGAACGCCGTGGTACGCGAAGCGCGACGGGCCGCCGAAGACGAACAGGTCGCCGGAGCGCAGTTCGATGTCGGTGTAGGGCTTGCCGCGCGTCTCGGTGTTGCCGAAGCGGAACACGCAGTCGTCGCCGATGCTCAGCGAGACGACCGGCGCGTCGCTGCGCTCGTCCTTGTCCTGGTGCAGGCCCATCGAGGCGCTGTCGGCGTAGAAGTTGATCAGCGCGGCGTCGGGGCGGTAGTCGTCGGCGGGTGCCTCGTACGCGTCGGCGATCGCGCGCCGGCCGAGATCGCCGAGCCAGTCGGGGAACGGCGTGACCGGCGCCACCGTCGACGTCGTCGGCGGTGCGGCTGTAGCGGTACGGCAGCCAGTGCCAGCCGAGGCAGACGGTCTGCACCGACATGACGCCGCCGTTCGGGCAGCTTGGTGTGGCGCATCGGCGCAGGCCCGCGCGCCCACTCGCGGCAGGCCTCGACGAGCTCGCGCTGCTGCTCGAGCGTCAGCCAGTCGGGGACGTGCACGGCGCCCGGAGCGATCTCGGCGCGGTCGCGTCCGAACAGCGAGCTCATGCCTTCGATTCTGACTCGTCGTCTAGAGTCGGCGGCATGAGCTTCGAGGTGACCGGAGCTGCGTATGACCGCTTCATGGGGCGCTACTCGCGCCTGCTCGCGCCGCAGATGGCCGGCCTTGCGGGCGTTGCGGTCGGACAGCGCGTCCTCGACGTCGGCAGCGGGCCAGGAGCGCTGACCGCCGAGCTCGTCACGCGTCTGGGCGCGTCGGCGGTCGTCGCCGTCGACCCGTCCGCGCCGTTCGTCGAGGCGCTGCACGAGCGCATGCCGGAGGTCGAGGCGACGCAGGCGTCGGCCGAGTCGCTGCCGTTCGCCGACGGCGCCTTCGACGCCGCGCTCGCGCAGCTGGTCGTGCACTTCATGAACGATCCGGTCGCGGGCCTGCGTGAGATGGCCCGCGTGACCCGCTCCGGCGGCGTGGTCGCGGCGTGCGTCTGGGACCACGCCGGCGGCCGCACCCCGCTCGGGGTGTTCTGGCAGGCGGCGCACGAGCTCGATCCGGACGCGGCCGGTGAATCCGGGCTCGCCGGCGCGCACCAGGGCCATCTCGTCGAGCTGCTGCTCGAGGCCGGTCTTCAGGGCGTCGTGGAAAGCGAGCTCGAGGCGCCGTTCACCGCGGCGAGCTTCGAGGAGTGGTGGGAGCCGTTCCTGCTCGGCGTCGGGCCCGGCCGGCAAGTACGTCGCCGGGCTCGACGAGGACGCCCGCGTCGCGCTCCGCGAGCGCTGCCGCGAGCTGCTCCCGGACGCCCCGCGCGCCGTCGCGTGGGCGGCCCGCGGCGTCGTCCCCGGCAGCTAGCGCGTGGAAGTCGCGGGAGAAGCGGCCGACAGTCGCCGCCGGCGGCTTGCCGTTGTGGAAGCTGATGTCGGCGAGCAGCACGGTCGCCTCCAGCCGTCCGGTGCAGTCCGGAGGCACGGTGCCGGCGAGCTTCACGCGCTCGTCCTTGCGCAGGTTGCGGCTGCTGGGGACGTACATCACCACGCCCCGGCAGCGCTTGTTGGTGCTGGCGGGGAAGCGGCCCTGGAGCAGGTACATCTGGCCCGCGTCGGCGATCGCTCGACGTGGTGGGCCTGCAGCATCAGCGCGTCCGGCGTGCCGCCGAGTCCACGCGCCCGCGGCGGGCGCTGCTGGAGAGCAGGTTGCGGGCGATCCCGAACACCCACATCCGGGCGGTCCCGCGCTGCGGGTCGAACTGCGCGACGCCGTCCAATGCGGCGGCGAACGTCTCCGCGGTCAGATCGGCCGCGAGCTCGGGACGCCGCGTGACGGCGCCGAAGAAGCCGAGCACGTCGCGCTCGTGGCGCTCGTAGAACACGCCGAACGCCGCACGTTCCCGGACCGCGGCGAGCAGCAGCGCGTCGTCGCTCGCATCGGTCCAGGGCTCCATGACGGCAACTTGCATCCAGGCCGTCGATTTGTGACGGCCGGCGGCGGGAAGCCCGCCGCCGGCCGCTCACATGGCTCTAGCTCGAGGCTTCGGCGGCCGCGGCCGCGTCCTTCTCGATCTCCTCGGTGTCAGCCTTGAGCTCCTTCTGCTCCAGCTTGGAGGCGTTCTTCATGGCCGCCTCGACCTTGGCGCCCATGTCGGCGACCGCGACGACGACGAGGCCGGCCTGGCCGCTGTCGAGCGACTCGCCGAGCTCCTTGAGGTCGGAGCGGCTCATGCCCGCCGCCGCGTGACCGGCGACGGCGCCGAGCGCCGCGCCACCGGCGGTCATGCCCGCCAGCAGGCCGCCACCGACGGCCGCGAACGGGAACAGGACGACGACGAGGCCGGTCGCGAGACCCATGCCGCCGCCGAGGACGCCGCCGACGCGCGTGGGCGTCTCGTGCTTCTTGACGATCTTGGTCTTGCCGTTGTCGCGACGCTCGATGACCGCGGCGTCCCAGGCATCGATCAGACCGGCTTCGGTGTGCAGGTCCTTCACGAACTGGTAGTCGGCTTCAGCATCCTCGACGTTGTCGTAGACGCCGACGAAAGCGATCAGCGTGTCGATAGCCATTGCAATTCCTCCCTGGGTACGGACGAGAGCGCGATGGTATCCGTCATGGCGACGTGGTCGAGAGCGTGAGTGTCAGCGTCTTCGCGTAGGCGCCGGTGCGCAGCGCGTCGTTCGCCCCGATCGTCTGCTTGAACTCGAGCGGCACCGCCTCGTTGGAGGTCGGCGCGGTCCAGGTCTTCAGCGTCAGCGGGGCGGCCGAGGAGCCGACGTCGGCGAACGCCGCGGTCGCGCTCGCCCGGGCCTGGACCGCCTGCGGCAGGCTGAACGTGCCGTTGACGAGGTGGCCTGTGGCCGTCGGGCTCGAGTCGCTGATGCTGAGGCCGGCGTCGCCGGCGGTCGAGACCACGGTCGCGGTCGTCGTCGCCAGGTAGTCCCGCGTCACGGCCGGGGTGAAGGCGCCGAACGTCGGCGCGGTGCCCAGGGTCAGCGCCAGCGTCGCCGGCACGGTGCCGCCGACCGGCGCGGCGGTGGCGGGCGCCGTCAGGCAGTAGCAGTACGTCTCGGGCGGCTTGCCGGGCGTGTAGAGCCAGACGCGGAAGAACTCGCGCAGGTCCTGACCGGAGTCGCGCTGGGCGATCGCGATGAAGTCCTGCGTCGAGGCGACGCCGCCGCCGAAGGTCGCGACGTAGTCCTTGAGCGTCTGGAAGAACGCGTCGTCGCCGATCTTCTTGCGCAGCGCCTGCAGCGTCATGCCGCCGCGCGTGTAGACCGTGGCGTTCTGGTACTGGTTGACGACGCCCGGGTCGAGCACGGTGTTGTTCCAGAACGTCGTGTTCGCGGCGCGCGCGTAGTTGGTGTTGAACGAGGCCTGCGCCGTGGTGCCGCCGGTGTTCTCGACCCACAGCCAGTTCGCGAACGTCGCGAAGCCCTCGCTCAGCCAGACGTCGCGCATCCGGCGCACGGCGACGTGATCGCCGAACCACTGGTGCGCGAGCTCGTGCGCGAGCGCGCTGAGGCCGTTGGCGCTGGTGAACTCCGGCCGCGTCTGCGTCTCCATCTGGTAGCCGGCGTTGGTGACGTCGACGATCGCGCCGACCGACGAGAACGGGTACTTGCCGAACTTGGTGCCGAAGAAGTCGATGATGTTGCCGATGCCCGCGAGCCGGGTGCGCGCGAGGTCGGTCAGCTGGTCGGGCCGGACGCCGTTGATGACCGGCACGCCCGAGGCCGTCGTGTCGCGCAGGATCGTGAACTTGCCGATGTTCAGCGTCGCGAGGTACGTCGCCATCGGCTCGGTCTCCTCCCAGACCCAGTTCGAGGTGCCCGCGGCCTCGTCGACCGTGTTGCTGATCAGCTGGCCGTTGGACATGACCTGGCGGTCGGCCGGGACGGTGACGTTGAAGGTGAACGTCGCCTTGTCGTTGGTCGTGTTGTTGTTCGGGTACCAGGTGTCGGCGCCCTGCGGCGGGGTCGACGTGTAGGACCCGTTCTCCGTGTAGTTCCAGCCGTCGATGAAGTTGTCCGGGTCGCGCGGGGCGGGGCCCGGCTCGCCCGAGTAGACGACCTCGACGGTGAAGCCCGTCGCGGCGCGGAGCGGCTGCGCCGGGGTGATGATCAGCTCGCGGCCGTCGCGGGTGAACGTCGCCGCCGCGTCGTCGACCTTCACCGATGCGACCGTCAGCCCGCGCAGGTCGAGGTTGAAGCGGCACAGGTTCTGGGTCGCGGCGGCAGTGATGGTCGCGCGGCCGTTGAGGATGTGCGTGGTCGGGTTGTAGCCCAGGTCGAGGTTGTAATGGGTGACGTCGTAGCCGCCGTTGCCGATGCCCGGGTAGTACGTGTCGCCGAGGTCGGCAGCGCCGTTGATGCAACTCGTCGGCGGTGCCGCGTTCGCCGCCGGCTTCGGCGGTATCGGCACGTCATCCGCCCGTCCGCTTCCCCCGAAGCCGGCGAGCGCCATCCCCCCGATGGCGGCGAGCGCCGCCACGACCACCAGCACGAAGCCATTTCTCAGACCGGTCCGCACACGTTCCCCCTCACCGCAGTTGACCCCCGAAACGCGTCCGGACCGATTGGTTCGGAACGGACAGTTCGAGGATCCAGCGCATTTCACGCGCTGTCAATGCGCGGGTGATGCAAACGCTGACAATGTGGTTCAACGACGGTCGAGGCTCTGGAATACTGACCGAGTTCGAGCAGTCGGCGAGGGGGTCAATGCGACATGGCCAGCACAGCAAGGACCGGGGCAACGCGTATGAGGAAGCTCCTTATCCCGCTGGCGGTGATCGGCGCGCTCGCGGTGCCGGCGACCGCCAACGCGTTCGACCGTCCGTCGCCCGGCGCTCCGGGTCTCGGCGACCGGCTCTTCCCGACGCTCGGCAACGGCGGCTACGACGTCCAGCACTACGACCTCGACCTGCGCTACGCGACCTCGGCGCCCTCGCAGGGCATCGACGGCACGGTGACGATCCTCGCCACCGCGACGCAGTCGCTCTCGCGCTTCGACCTCGACTTCGCCGGTGACTCGGTCGGCTCCGTCAGCGTCAACGGCCTGCCCGCGAAGTTCACCCGCAACGCCGGCGACGACGAGCTGGTGATCACGCCGAAGCTGCCGCTGCTGAAGGGGCTTCCGTTCGTGGTCCAGGTCTCGCACTACACGGCGCACCCGAGCGAGCCGAACCCCGACGAGCTGCTCTCGACGGCGTTCTTCATCACCCCGGACGGGTCCGCGACCGCGGGTCAGCCCGACGGCACGCACGTCTATCTGCCGTCCAACGATCACCCGCGTGACAAGGCCTCGTTCACGATCCGCTTCGACGTGCCCGCGGGCCAGACCGCGCTCGCCAACGGCGTGCTCGTGTCCAAGAGCACCTCCCGCGGGCGCACGCACTACGTCTACCTGCAGCGCCAGCCGATGGCGACCGAGCTCCTGCAGCTCGCCGTCGGCCGCTACAAGGAGATCGTCCGCGGCTTCCATGACGGCATCTTCGTGCGCGACGGGATCGCGCCGAGCCTCTCCGGGCTGCTGTCGGACAAGCTGCCCGCCGAGCTCGACCATCTCGACTGGATGAAGGCGCGCGTCGGCGACTACCCGTTCGACGCCTACGGCTCGCTCGTCGTCGACGCCACGCTCGGCTTCGCGCTGGAGACGCAGACGCTCTCGCTGTTCGACAAGCCGTGGTTCGACGGCACCTACGGCGGTCGCGGCGTGTGGGAGCCGACGATGGTCCACGAGCTCTCGCACATGTGGTTCGGTGACAGCGTCGCCCCGTACTCGTGGGACGACCTGTGGCTCAACGAGGGCCACGCGACCTGGTACGAGTGGTCCTTCGCGGCCGAGCACGGCGAGCTCGAGGAGGACATCGGCATCCCCGGCTTCGAGGACACGATGCACGCCGTGTACCAGATCAGCGACATCCTGCGCGACGAGAACGGCCCGGTCGGCCGGCCGTTGAGCGGCTCTCCTGAGCAGCTGTTCAGCGTCCAGGTCTACTGGGGCGGCGCGCTCGTGCTCTACGCGCTGCAGCAGAAGATCGGCGAGGCGGCGTTCAACCGCCTGGAGCGTGCGTGGGTCTCGCGCTATCGCGACGGGGTCGCGACGACGCAGGACTTCATCGCGCTGGCCTCCAAGATCTCCGGCCAGAACCTGACGGCGTTCCTCAACGACTGGGTCTACGGGACCAAGACGCCGCCGATGCCGGGCCATCCGGACTGGACCGTCGCTGCGCCCGCCGCGGCGAACCGCATCGCGGCGGCCGCGCCGCAAGGGCTGCTCGCGCGGGCGAAGCGCTAGGCACGATCACTCGCGCGCCGTCGGCCGAAGCCGGCGGCGCGCGGGCGCTCGCCATACTGGCTGCGATGCCCGTCGCCGCCTCCGACGCATGAGCCTGGTCGATGTCCTTCCCGACCGAGCCGACCGCCGACTCGCTCTACGAGGCGTTCATCGACTGGACGGAGGAGCAGGGCCTGAGCCTCTACCCGCACCAGGAAGAGGCGGCGATCGAGCTCTTCAGCGGCAACAACGTCGATCCTCGCCACGCCGACCGGCTCGGGCAAGTCGATGGTCGCGATCGCCGCGCACTTCGCGGCGCTCGCCGACGACCGCGTCACGTTCTACACCGCGCCGATCAAGGCGCTCGTCTCGGAGAAGTTCTTCGCGCTGTGCGACGATCTTCGGCGCCGAGAACGTCGGCATGCTCACCGGCGACGCGTCGGTCAACACCGACGCGCCGATCATCTGCTGCACGGCCGAGGTGCTGGCCAACATCGCGCTGCGCGAGGGCGCGGACGCCGACGTCGGCCAGGTCGTGATGGACGAGTTCCACTACTACGCCGAGCGGCCAGCGCGGCTGGGCGTGGCAGGTGCCGCTGCTGACGCTGCCGCAGGCGCAGTTCCTGCTGATGTCGGCGACGCTCGGCGACGTCACGCGCGATCGCGCGACGACCTGACGCGCCGCACCGGCCGCGAGACCGCGCTGATCGACGACGCCGAGCGCCCGGTGCCGCTGCACTTCTCGCTGGTCGGTCGAGCCGCTGCACGAGCTGCTCGAGGAGCTCGTCGAGCGCCGACCAGGCGCCGATCTACGTCGTGCACTTCACGCAGGCCTCGGCGATGGAGCGCGCCCAGTCGCTGCTGTCGGCGAAGCTCTGCACGCGCGAGGAGCGCGACGCGATCGCCGACGCGATCGGCGCCTTCCGCTTCACCGCCGGCTTCGGCCGCACGCTGTCCAAGCTCGTGCGCGGCGGCATCGGCGTCCACCACGCCGGGATGCTGCCGCGCTACCGGCGGCTCGTCGAGCAGCTCGCGCAGACCGGCCTGCTGAAGGTCATCTGCGGCACCGACACGCTCGGCGTCGGCATCAACGTCCCGATCCGCACGGTCGTCTTCACCGGCCTGGCGAAGTTCGACGGCACCAGCCACCGGCTGCTGAAGGCGCGCGAGTTCCACCAGATCGCCGGCCGCGCCGGGCCGCGCCGGGTTCGACACCGCGCGGCTACGTCGTCGTGCAGGCGCCCGAGCACGTGATCGAGAGCACGCGCGCGCTGGCCAAGGCCGGCGACGATCCCGAAGAAGCGCCAGCAAGGTCCAGACGCAAGAAGCCGCGCCGACGGCGTGGTCAGCTGGACCGAGGAGACGTTCGAGCGGCTGCAAGCGACGCGACGCCCGAGCCGCTCGTCTCGCGGATGCGCGTCGACCACGCGATGATCCTCAACGTCATCAACCAGCCGGCCGACCCGGTCGAGACGATGCGGGCGCTGATGGAGGACAACCACGAGGACGAGCGCGGGCGCCGGCGCCTGTCCGAGCAGGCCGCAGGCGCTCGGCGACGAGCTGCTCGACGCCGGCGTGCTCGAGTGGCTCGCCGAGCCCGACGAGGACGGCCGCACGCTGCAGCTCGCCGCTCGACGCTGCAGGACGACTTCGCGCTCAACCAGCCGCTGGCGTCGTTCGCGCTGGAGGCGTTCGAGCTGCTCGACCCGGAGTCCGAGAACTACGCGCTCGACGTGCTGTCGGTCGTCGAGGCGATCCTCGACGACCCGTTCCCGGTGCTGATGGCGCAGGCCAACAAGGCGCGCGGCGAGGCGGTCGCCGCGATGAAGGCCGACGGGCATCGAGTACGAGGAGCGGATGGAGCTGCTCGAGGAGGTCACCTACCCGAAGCCGCTGGGCGAGCCGCTGCGCGCAGGCGCTGCGCGCTCTACCGCGAGACCCACCCGTGGGTGCGCGAGACCGACCTCTCGCCGAAGTCGGTCGTGCGCGACATGTACGAGTGGGGGCGCACGCTTCACCGAGTTCGTCGCGCTACTACGGCCTCGCGCGCTCCGAGGGCCTCGTGCTGCGCTACCTCAGCGACGCCTACCGCGCGCTGCGCCAGACGGTGCCCGAGCGACGTCAAGACCGACGAGCTCGACGACATCATCGAGTGGCTCGGCGAGACGGTCCGCCAGACCGACTCGAGCCTGCTCGACGAGTGGGAGGCGCTGACCGACCCGGAGTCGGTCGCGCGCGCGCCGCGGCCGCCGCGGCCGCCGGCGAGCCGCTCGCCGCCGCCGCGGCCGATCACCGCCAACGAGCGCGCGTTCGCGCGTGATGGTCCGCAACGCGATGTTCCAGAAGGTCCAGCTCGCGGCGCGCGACGACGCTCGCCGGGCTCGCCGCAGCTCGAGGCCGCGGCGGCCGCGCTGACCGACCCGCCGGCGCGCGTCGCGATGAACGCCGCCGCGTGGGAGGAGGCGCTCGGCGCCTACTGGGACGAGTACGAGACGATGGACGCCGGGCCCGGCGCGCGCGCTCGCCGGAGCTGCTGATGATCGACCGCGCACGCCCGGCGCGACGGGCGCGCCTGGACGGTGCGCCAGATCATCGACGACCCCGAGGGCAACCACGACTGGGCGATCGTCGCCGACGGTCGACCTCGACGCCTCCGACGCCGCCGGCGAGCCGGTGATCCGCACGCTCTCCTGCGGACCGCCGGATTAGCGCGGACGCGCGAGGTACTTGGCGCCGGCGCGCAGGATCTTCGTCCTGTGGCGGACGTTGTCGGTCACCTGGACGACGCCGACCGCGACCTGGGTGAGCGTGCCCGCGCAGCTGTCCTCGACGAGCCAGCGCGTGCCGCGGATCGTCGCCGCGCTGTACTGGCCGCGGGTGCGGAACTTGCCCTTGCCGTCGCCCCAGAGCTTGCGTGACTTGACCTTCTTGGCCGCCGCGCTCGCCTTGCCCTTCTTCTTACAGGTCGGGAGCGGGCCGGACAGCGTCAGCTCGGTGTACTCGCCGCGCTGGGTGACGGTGAAGATGCCGGCGTAGAAGGTCGCGGTCTCGGGCTTGCCGCCGGCCTTCGGGACCGAGGTGAGCGTGATCTTGCCCTTGGTCACGTCGATCTGGGACCCGAGCGGCACGGCCTGCCCGGTCTTCAGGGGGACGAAGGTCTTGCTGCCCTTGGGCTTGTAGAGAACAACGCCGTCCACGGGCTTGACGACCACGGTCTGCTGGTACGTGGGGGTCGGCGTAGGCGTGGCCGTCGGCGCGGGGGTCACGACGGGACCGGGCGTCGCCGTCGCCGTCGCGACCGGCGGGGGCGGCGGCGCGTCCTTGTCCCTGATCTCCGCCCACAGCTCACCGCTGCGGTCCGGGCCGTAGGCGATCTGGATGTGGAAGCGGCCGGCAGCCGCGTACGTGTGCGAGGCGACGAGCGCGTAGTCGTAACCGTCGCGGCCGTCGTCGGAGCACGTCACGGTGCCCGACGCGTCGGCGGGTGTCCCGTCGCCCCAGTCGATCGAGGCGGTCGGGCAGTCCGGGCCGTTGCCGGTGTCGTTCAGGGTCACGGCCGAGCCGGCCTGCGCCGTCAGCCGCTCGGTCGTCGCGAACTCCTGGATCCCGTAGTCCTGCGAGCCACCGGAGTTGGTGGCGATCACGTCGAACGTGTACGCGGTGCCCGGCGACAGGCCGGTCAGGACGTGCTTGACCGGGACCGGGACGGCGCTCGAGCCGACGTCGACCGGCACGGTCTCGGTGGCGCCGGTGCCGTCGGTGTCGTAGGAGATCACGTAGTGCGTGGGCGCGCCCGAGGGATTGACGTTGAACTCGATCGTCGCGGTGCTGTCGGTGACCGAGGTCACGCGCGCTTCGGACACGACCGGCGGGGCCGGGCCGGAGGTGAACTGCTGCACGTCGCCGAGCGCCGAGCCGGTCGCGTTGTCGGCGACCGCCTGGTAGTAGTAGGTCGTCCCGGGACTCGGCACGTAGAGCAGCACGGACTTCTGCGTCGGCGAGCCGACCACGCCCGTGGCCGTCACGTCCGAACTCTCGGTGAGCGCCGTCGGCGAGGTGCCCCATTTGAAGTGCAGGGCGCCGGCCTCGCCGGCCAGGTTGACCGTCGCCGACAGCGTCGCGCTGAAGCCGCTGATCGCGGTCGCTGCGCCGGTGGTCACGGTCGGCGCGCCGAGCTTGACCGCCTCGAAGGCGCCGACGTCGCAGTGCGCGCCGCTGTACGCGGTGCCGCGCTGGTCGGAGCCGATGCAGGCCGTGTCGTTGCCGGCATCGATCGCCGGGCTGTCGTGCAGCAGCGCCACCGTCGGCGTCAGGCCGCCGTTGTCGGCGGTCGGGGCGAGATTGAGCGCCACGTTGGATTGGCTGTTGGGGCCGCTGAGGGTCCCGCAGGTCTCGTCCCCGGAGATGTTGTTGCCGAGGTCGTTGGTGATGGGAGGTCCACTGATCCAGCCATTGGACGAGTTCTGGTTCGCATCGACGCAGGCGCCGTTGCGGCCGTCCCTGAAGCCGGTACCGAGGATCGTGTTCTGAACGGAGGTCGTGGCTCCCTGTGCGGTTTCGAGGCCGCCGCGGAGGTTGTCCGCGAGCGTGACGTTCTTCAACGTGAGGTTGCCGGACTGATTGACGATCCCGCCGCCGATCGCGTTCGACGCGCCGTTGCCGGTGATCGTCGAGTTCGTCAGGGTCATCGTGCCGTTGCCGCGCAGGAAGAACGCGCCGCCGCGCGTGCCGCCGGCCGAGTCGCGGAACGTCACACGCTCGCCTCCGACGTTCCCGGAGGCGATCAGACCGGAGCCGAACGCGGCGCCGTTGGCCGCGGAACTCGACGTCGCTCATCGCGAGCGTGCCGGTGCTGGCGACCGCTCCGCCGACCGGGCTGCCGACGTTGGCGTCGAAGGCCACGTCGCCGATCGACACGGTGCCACCGGCATTGAAGAGCGCGCCGCCGCCGTTGGCGGTGATCGTGGTGCACGGGCTGCAGCTCGTGAAGTTCTCGTCGCGGCCGTCGGTGCCGCCCGTGAACGTCAGACCGGTGATCTGCACGGGGCCGCCGGTGACCTTGAGGATCCGGTCCGGGACGCCCTGCTGATTGCGGTTGAGCGTGCCGTCGATCTTGGTCACGTCGCGGCCGTTGCCGCGCAGGGCGAGCGAGCGCGTGACGAGCAGCGCGTCGCCCTGGGTCAGCGCGTATCGCGCCGGGGAGCCGGTCGTCCCGGCCAGCTGGATCGTGTCGCCGACCGCCGAGGCGTTGATCGCCTGGCGCAGCGAGCAGCTGGGTCGGTCGGTCGCGCACGTCCCGGCGCCAGCCGGATCGTCCAATCGAGTGACGGTAAACGTCTCCGCCTGCGCTGCGGCGGCGAGGCCCAGCCAGCAGACGGCGACCAGCACGACGGACGAAAGAGCAGCGACTCCAGGACCTTGTCACGTCACCATCGTGAAGGTGCCGCCGCTCGGGAGCAATGAGCGAAACGTCCAGGATTACGCCGGTCCAGTCCACAGTCCGGATTTTCGTCCGCATGTCGAACTCACGGATCGGCGCGGCCGGATACGGTCTCGCTGCGCTCCATGGACAACGACAAGCTCGCCCTCACGGTCGGTTGCACCTTCGGCTTCGAGACTCCGCACCCGGTCTCCGCCGTCCTTCAGGTCGCGCCCTCGGGGCCCGAGCTCCAGATCCGCGCGAGCGCTGGGACACCGACGCCCGACCACCACGGCTACCTCGACGCTCTACGGCAACCGCTGCGAGCGCGTCACGATCGCCGCCGGCGCCTCGCGCGATCACCTACGAGGCCGAGGTCGTGCTCGCCGCGCCGGCGGACCGTGATCGCCTCGGACGCGCGGAGACGCCGATCGCGGAGCTGCCCGACGAGTACATCGCGCTTCGTCATGCCGAGCCGCTTCTGCCTGCCCGACGAGCTCGGCCACGAGGCCTGGCAGCGCTTCGGCGACCTCGACGCCCGGCTGGGAGCGCGTCCAGGCGATCGTCGACTTCGTCCACGACCACCTCGAGTGGGTCGCCGGCGCCTCGAACCCCTGGACGACCGCGGCCGACGCCTACCGCGCCGGCCAGGGCGTCTGCCGCGACTTCGCCCACCTCGCGATCACCTTCTGCCGCGCGCTGAACATCCCGGCCCGCTACGTCTTCGGCTACATCCCCGAGATCGACGTGCCCGCCGCCCGGCCGAGCCGATGGACTTCGCCGCCTGGTTCGAGGTCTACCTCGACGGCGAGCTGGCACACGTTCGACGCCCGCAACAACACGCCGCGCGTCGGGCCGCGTCGTCGTCGGCCGCGGCCGCGACGCGGTCGACGTCGCGCTGATCACGTCGTTCGGCGCCGCTGACGCTGACGGAGTTCGAGGTCCGCGCGGCCTAGCCGCCGCCCATCACCCGCGCGCAGTGGGCCATCAGCTCGTCGTACTCCTCGGTCTTGGTGATCTCGAGGTACTCGGTGTCGGTGACGGCCTCCAGGTTGTGTCCGGCGGCCCAGTAGTAGGACTCGCCGGCGTCGTAGTCCCGTGCCCCGTCGGCGCTGTGGACGCGCATCGTCCCGCTCATGATGTGGCCCCAGTGCGCGCACTGGCAGCGGTCGTCGGGCAGTCCGGCGAACAGCGGATCGGTCTTCATCCCTGCCTGCAACCTGATCAGGCAGATCGCGAGCCCGCCGAAATCCTGGCGCCGGATCTCGGCCCCTGGGCCCTCCAACACGGTCGGCAGATCGTCCCAGGTCACGCCGTCAGCCATGTTTGCGTCCTCTCCGCTCGAGTCGAGGCAAGCCTCTCACATCGTCAAAGTGCCGTTGAGCTGACCGTTCGCCGGGGGGTGGTGGCAGTTAACCCCCACATAGCGAGGCAAAGTGACGCCACCCCTCGCTCACTCGGGCGTCACGTACGCGCCGGACAGCCCGCCGTCGACCATGAAGGTCGACGCGGTCACGTAGGAGGACTCGTCGGACGCGAGGAACAGCGCCGCCGAGGCGATCTCGCGCGCCGCCGCGAAGCGGCCCATCGGCAGGTGGATGAGCCGGCGGGCCGCCTTCGCCGGGTCGATCGCGTAGAGCTCGCGCAGCAGCGGCGTGTCGACCGGGCCGGGGCAGAGGGCGTTGACGCGCACGCCGCGGCGGGCGAACTCGACGCCCAGCTCGCGCGAGAGCGCGAGCACCGCGCCCTTGGAGGCGGTGTAGGAGATCTGCGAGGTCGCGGCGCCCATCACGGCGACGAAGGAGGCGGTGTTGATGACCGACCCGCCGCCGGTGTCGAGCAGATGCGGGATGCCGTGCTTGCAGCAGAGGAAGACGCGAGCGCAGGTTGACGTCCTGCACGCGCTGCCAGGCCTCGAGCGTCGTGTCGAGCACGGAGACGTCGTCGTCGGGCGAGATGCCGGCGTTGTTGAACAGCACGTCGATGCGCCCGTACTCGGAGGCGCGCGCGGCGCCATGAAGGCGATCACGGCCTCCTCGTCGGCGACGTCGGCGGCCAGCGCCAGATCGACGCCCTCGAAGTCGTCGTGCAGGTCGACGCCGACGACGGTCGCGCCCTCGGCGCGGAACAGCGCGGCGCGTCTCGGCGCCGATCCCGCCGGCCGCGCCGGTGATCACGCAGACCTTGCCCGTCGAGCCGGCCGCTCATGCTCGCGCCGCCTCGACCAGCGCCGCGATCTCACGGGCCGTCGGGTCGGCCTCCGGGTGCCATTGGACGCCGAGCGCGAAGCGGCGCGAGCGATCCTCGATCGCCTCCGGCAGCTCGTCGACCACTGCCCAGCCGGTCACCTCGAAGCCCGTCTCCGATCTCGTCCACGCCCTGGTGATGGTGCGACTTGGTCGGCGTGTGTCAGCTCGCCCGCGGCGCGGGCGGCGAGCGAGCCGTGCCGCAAGCCGCACGTCATGGTCGCCGAACGCGCCGGGCACCAGCCGGTGATCCTCGTGGCCGACGACGTCCGGCAGGTGCTCGATCAGCGTCCCGCCGCGCGCGAGGTTCATCAGCTGCATCCCGCGGCAGACGCCCAGCAGCGGCAGGTCGGCGTCCAAGCGCGGCCAGCCCGAGCGCGATCTCGAACGCGTCGCGCTCGGGGTTCTCGCCGTAGTCGGCGCCGCCCGCGAGGATCAGGCCGTCCAGCAGCGCGAGGAACTCGCCCGGGTCATCGATCGCGGGTCGGGCGGGAGCAGGACCGCGAGCCCGCCCGCGCGCTGGACCGCGGTCGCGTACGAGCGCGGCAGCAGCACCGCCTCGTCGTCCCAGACGCTCCAGCGCGCCCGCTCGACGGCCGCGCACAGGCCGATGACCGGCCGCCGGCTCACTTGACCCCGGCGGCCTCGTCGAACTCGACCGTGCGCACCGGGCCCTTGAACGTGTGCCGGGCGCGGACGAGCCACCAGAGGCCGACGATCAGCAGCACGGCGCCGACGGTGATCGGCGCGTAGTTGACGTACTTCCAGTCGAACTCCGTCGCGCCACGGCACGCCGGCGGGCGTGAACGGCAGGCAGAAGATGATCACGCAGATCGCGACCCAGATGATCGCCGCCGGGTTGATCCACTTGTACTTCTTGCCGAGCGTCCACGGGCCGGGCACGAACGCGTCGCCCATCCGCCAGCGCAGGTAGACCGGCATCACGTAGGCGATGTAGAGGCCGATCACGCAGATCGAGACGACGGCGAAGAACGCGTACGGCGCGCCGTTGGCGTCGCCCTCGAGCGCCGGCAGCGTCATGACCAGCGCGGCGACGCAGGAGAAGACGACGGCGTAGGCGGGCACGCGGTGGTGGTTCAGCCGCGTCCACATCCGCCAGCCCGGCACCGCGCGGTCGCGCGAGAACGCGTAGCGTCATGCGCGAGCACGATGTCACGCAGGCCATGCCGCAGAACAGCTGGCCGATCGTCGCGATCAGCACGACGACCTTCTGCCAGCTCTGCGGCAGCGACGGTCGCGAAGACCGCCAGCGAGCGAGCCGGCGCCCTTGTTGATCCCGGCGACGTCGGTCGCGGCGAAGGTGATCGCCAGCAGCACGATCCAGCCGCCGACGCCGGACCAGAAGACCGCGCGCCAGACGCCCTGGGCGGCGGCCTTGGCGGCGCCGTGCGTCTCCTCGGAGATGTGCGCGGAGGCGTCGTAGCCGGTCTGCGTGTACATCGTCAGCAGGAAGCCGAGCGGGAGCACGTAGAACCAGAACATCCCGTCGCCGAAGCCGGAGTTGTTGATCGTCTCGGTGAAGACGAAGTCGACGCTCTGGTGCGTGTCGGGCACGAAGGCGAGGACCAGCACGATCGCCGCGACGCCGACCACGTGCCAGAAGACCGAGATGTTGTTGAGCAGCGCGACCAGCGGCGAGGAGTAGATGTTGATCAGCGCGTGCAGCGTCAGGATCGCGCATGAACAGCAGGAACGTCTCGCGACAGGATGTGCGCGCTGTCGCCCCAGTTGGCGAACCCGAGGTTGACGCCGAAGAGCGAGAACGTCGCGTTCATGAACTGCGCGCAGCCGTAGTCGACCGAGGCGACGACGCCGACCAGGCCGACGAGGTTGAACCAGCCGGTGAACCAGCCCCAGCGCGGGCCGCCGAGCGTCGAGGCCCAGTAGTAGATGCCGCCCGCCGTCGGGTAGGCGCTGACCAGCTCGGCCATCGAGAACGCGACCAGCAGGATCAGCCCGCAGATGATCGGCCAGCCCCACGAGATCGCGATCGGGCCGCCGTTGTTCCACGCCTGGCCGTAGGTCGTGAAGCAGCCCGCGAGGACCGAGATGATCGTGAAGGAGATCGCGAAGTTCGAGAACGCCGCTCCAGGAGCGCTGCAGGGCCTGCGTGTAGCCGAGCTCGGCGAGCCGCCGTTCGTCGTCGGACTGCTGCTGCTCGGACCGCTCTCGGTCATCTCGCGACCCTCCGGTAAAGGTATGCTCCTCCGTCCTTAGGCCGGGAGTGTACAGCGCGCCGTCAAGGCAGCAGGCCGGCGAGGACGTGCTCGGTGCCGCGCAGATGGTCGGCCATGATCCGCATCGCCAGCGCCGCGTCGCGCCGCTCGAGGCAGTCGACGAGCCGCGCGTGCTGCGCGTTGGACCACGCGAGCACCTCGGGCGGGTGCGCGATGTAGGAGATCAGGTCGGTCATCGCGCCCTGCGCCTCGGTCGTCGCCGCCACCAGCGCGGCGGAGCCGGTCGCCTCGGCGAGCGCCGACGTGGAAGCGCACGTCGGCGCGCCGGTAGGCGGCGAAGTCGTCGCGCGTGCGCGGCCATCGTCGTCGACCAGCTCGTCGCAGCGCGCTCGATCGCGTCGGCGTCCGCGCGCTCGGCGGCCAGCACGGCGACGCCGAGCTCGACCGCCAGGCGCACGTCGCAGCGCGTCGCGCCAGTCGGCCAGCTCCTCGGGCGCGGGCGGCTCGACGGCGGCGGCGTCGGCGACGAACGTGCCGCCGCCGCGGCCGCGCACGGCGTGCAGGTGCCCGCTCTGCACGAGCGCGGTCAGCGCCTGGCGCAGCGTCGAGCGCGCGATCCCGAGCTGCTCGCACAGCTCGCGCTCGGCGCGGCAGCCGCGTGCCCGGGCGCGAGCAGCCCGAGCTTGATCGCGGTGCCGAGGCGCTCGAGCGTCTCCTCGAACGCCGTCGTGGACTGGACCGGCGCGAAGACCGCGTCCGCGATCACAGCCGTTCGAAGCCCCGGGTGCGTTCCCAGTCGGTGACGGCGGCGTCGAAGGCCGTCGAGCTCGACGCGGGCGTCGTTGAGGTAGTGCGCGACGACCTCGTCGCCGAAGGCCTCGCGCGCGACGCGGCTGTCCGCGAACAGCTCGGCGCGCCTCGGCGCAGCGTCGCGGGCACGTGCGGCTTGTCGGACGCGTAGGCGTTGCCCTCGCAGCGGCGGCTCGAGCTCGAGCTCGCTCGTCGAGCCCGTGCAGGCCCGCGGCGATCATCGCCGCCAGCGCCAGGTACGGGTTGACGTCGGCGCCCGGCACGCGCAGCTCGAGCCGCAGCGCGTCGCCGTGGCCGACGACGCGCACCGCGCAGGTGCGGTTGTCGCGGCCCCACGCCACCGCGGTGGGCGCGAACGAGCCGTCCGCGAAGCGCTTGTAGGAGTTGATGTTGGGCGCGTAGAACAGCGTCAGCTCGCGCAGGCAGGCGAGCTGGCCGGCGACGAAGCGCTCGAAGGCCTCCTGGTCGTCGGCGAACAGCGCGCTGCCGTCGGTCGCGCCGCAGCGAGAGGTGGATGTGGCACGAGCTGCCCTCGCGCTCGTCGTACTTGGCCATGAACGTGATCGCCATGCCCTCCTGCGCGGCGATCTCCTTGGCGCCGGTCTTGTAGATCGCGTGCTCGTCGGCGGTCCGCAGCGCCGGGCCGTAGTGGAAGTTGATCTCGTGCTGGCCGTCGTTGCACTCGCCCTTGGAGTTCTCGACCGCCAGGCCCGCCGCGCCCATCTCGTTGCGGATGCGGCGCAGCAGCGGCTCCACGCGCGCCGTGCCGAGCACCGAGTAGTCGACGTTGTAGTGGTTGGCCGGCTTGAGGTCGCGGTAGCCCTTCTCGGCCGCCTCCTCGTAGGTGTCCTTGAAGACGATGAACTCGAGCTCGGTGCCGGCGAAGGCCTCCAGGCCGCGCTCGGCCAGCCGCTCGAGCTGCGCGCGCAGGATCTGGCGCGGCGAGGCGACGACGGGCGCGCCGTCGGCCCAGCGCAGGTCGGCGAGGCAGAGCGCGGTTCCCTCGTGCCACGGGATCATCCGCAGCGTCTCGAGGTCCGGGACGCATCTCGAAGTCGCCGTAGCCGCGCTCCCACGAGGCCATCGCGTAGCCGTCGACGGTGTTCATCTCGACGTCGACGGCCAGCAGGTAGTTGCAGGCCTCGGCGCCGTGCTCGACCACGGTGTCGAGGAAATGCTGCGGCGATGAGCCGCTTGCCCTGCAGGCGGCCCTGCATGTCGGTGAGCGCGAGCAGGACGGTGTCGATCCGTCTTCGCCTGCACGGCGTTGCGCAGCTGATCGAGCTTGAGCGCGGGGGGAAGGTCCATGCGGCGCAAAACGCTACACACTCCTGGCATGAAGCAACTCGCCTACATCACGCAGGGCCACTCCGAATATGACCCCGCGCTGCTCGAGCTCCTCGACGCCACGGGCATCGACAAGGAGGAGTTCGTCGGCCTGGACTACTTCTCGCTGACGCCGTTCTTCATCCTCGCGGGTGCGACGGTGACGCCCGACGCCCACACGCACGGCGACGACGTGCATGTCACCGGTGTGACCGTCACGATCGCCGAGGAACTCGAGGCGCCGTTCCTGGCGACGCTCCCGGAGTACCTCGCCGACGCCTACGGCGCCGAGGAGTAGGCCGGGGGTGCCGCCGCGGCGACGGGCTCGCGCAGCGTCAGCTGCCAGCCCGGATCGCCGACGACCCCGACGAGCGCAGCGACGACGTCGGGGTCGAACTGGGTGCCCGAGCAGCGGTGCAGCTCGGCGATCGCCACCGACGACCGGCATCGCCTTGCGGTAGGAGCGGGTCGTGGTCATCGCGTTGAAGGCGTCGCAGGCGGCGACGATCCGCGCGGCGAGCGGGATCTCGCTCGCCGGCCAGGCCGTCCGGGTAGCCGCTTGCCGTCGAAGCGCTCGTGCGAGGCGCGCACGACGAGGCCGACGTTCGCCGAGCAGGCCGCCGACGCGGTCGAGCATCCGCTGGCCCTCGATCGTGTGCGTCTTCATCAGCGCCCACTCGTCGGCGTCGAGCTTGCCGGGCTTGTTGATGATCGCGTCGGGGATGTGCGATCTTGCCGATGTCGTGCAGCAGCGCGCCGAGCTCGGTCTCGCGCCGCGTCTCGGCGCTCGACGCCCAGCGGTCGGCGACGCGCACGGAGAGCTCGACGACGTCCTCGGTGTGGTGGCCGGTGTACTCGTCGTCGTCCTCGAGCAGGTCGCGCAGCAGCAGCGCGGTGCCGCGGTAGGCGCCGCTGAGCTCGATCGTCTGGGCGATCCGGGCCTCGCGCTCGCGGGCGAAGACGTCGAGCAGCGGCACGAGCGGCGAGCACGAGCAGGGCGGTCGCGGGCTGCGTCGGCGGCGGCGATCGCCGCGAGCAGGCCGATCGGCGCGAGCAGCAGGTCGACGCGGCTGATCAGCGGCATCTCGGCCAGGACGACGCGCGGGGAGACGCCCGTGCCGAAGTAGGAGCGCGAGCGGCTCGCGGACGCACTCGACGGCGAACTGCGCGCGCGAGCGCGGCCACGTAGGCCGGCCACGACGCCCACGCCGGCAGCTGGCCGTGCAGCGCCACGAGCACGATCGCGGGGGCGAGCGCGAACGCCGCGTCGTTCGACGGCGATCAGCAGCCGCTGCGGGCTGGCGCTCCCGCGCAGCACGGTCACGAGGCAGCTCGTCACGGTCGCGCAGGCGACCAGCAGCGGGACGAGCGGCGTCGGCAGCAGCAGCAGCATCGGGACGAGCACGAGCTGGGTCGGGACGATGTTCCCGTCACCGAGCGCGGAACTCCACGCGGTGACGAGCACGAAGGCGACGACGAAGAGCGAGCGCCAGCGGCACGTCCAGCGACCGGTCGGCCTCGGCGAAGACCGCGAAGCGCCGCGGCGAGCGGGAGCCAGAGCAGCCGCGAGCAGCGCCTCGACGACGCGCTCGCGCCGCGGCAGCGATCGCGGGCGCGACTGCAGCTTCTCGCCGAGAAGGCGTTCGCGGTCGCGTCGATTGTCGTGGCGGACGAGCTGGTCATGACGGCGGTACCCGGCGTCTCGACGGGTGTCCTATGTGGTCGGCCGCTCGACGTGCCGACTTTAGGAGCATGAGACGGTCACGGATGACCCGTACGGCGCTCGGCGCCATCGCTGCAATCGCCGCCACGGCGGCACTCGCCGCTCCCGCTCAGGCGGGAGTCCTGACTCGATCCGCCACCGACTGTGACGATCCGGTCCTGAGCCAGCCGTTCGAGCGCTGGCTCGACTTCAGCCAGTACAAGCTCGTCGACGGCGGCACGTTCGAGGACGGCGCCGCCGGACTGGTCGCTGACCGGCGGCGCGCGCGTCGTCGAGGGCAACGCCGCGCAGCAGGTGAGCGGCGCGGACGACCACCGTTCGCTGCTGCTGCCGCCCGGCTCGACCGCCACGTCCGCGCCGGTCTGCGTCGGCCTCAACGAGCCGACGCTGCGCTACTTCACGCGCAAGAACAGCGGGCTCCTCGGGACGCTCGCCGTGTCCGTCCAGGTCCAGCTGCAGCTCGGGGTCTGGGTCACGCTGCCCGTCGGCGTCGATCTCGGCGGCTCCTGGCATCCCAGCCTCCCGCACCTCGTGATCGCCAACCTGCTGCCGCTGCTGCCGCCGGACATGACCGCGGTGCGCTTCAAGTTCGCCCCGCTGCTCGGTGGCACCTTCCAGCTCGACGACGTCTACGTCGACCCGCGGAGCCGCGTCTAGCCGTATCGTCCGAGCGGATGATCGATCCGCTCGAACGCTGGCGCGAATACGGTGAGAAGCCCGACTACGCGGGGCTTCTCACCTTCTCCGGCATGCCCTACACGCAGGACGCCGCCGAGCTGGCCGGCGTCGACGTGGCGATCGTGGGCGCGCCGACGGACGACCTCGTCTCCGACCGCCCGGGCACGCGCTTCGGCCCGCGCGCGATCCGCGCGGCCTCGTGCCCGCACGGGCCGCACCTGGAGGCCGGGCATCGACGCGATGCGAGGTCCTGCGGGTCGTCGACTTCGGCGACGCGCCGGTCCTGCCCGCCGACCCGGTCCGCACGCACGCCGCGATCGAGGGCCTCGTCGGCGAGGTCGTCGACGCGGGCGCGCTGCCGATCATCCTCGGCGGCGACCACTCGATCGCCGAGCCCGACATCCGCGCGATCGCCCGCGCCGCGGCGGCCCGATCGGCCTGATCCACTTCGACACCCACACCGACACCGGCCAGGAGGTCTTCGGCGTCGAGCTCTCGCACGGCTCGATCATGTACCGGCTCGTCGAGCAGGGCCACGTCGACCCCCGCGCTACGTCCAGATCGGCCTGCGCGGCTACTGGCCGGGCGAGAAGGAGTTCGGCTGGCAGCACGAGCGCGGCATCACGTCGCTCTTCATGCACGACATCCGCGAGTTCGGCATCCGCTCCGTGATCGAGCGCGACCCTCGGCATCATCGGCGCCGGCCCGGTGTTCCTGAGCGTCGACGTCGACGTGCTGGACCCGGCCTTCGCGCCCGGCACCGGCACCCCGGAGCCGGGCGGGATGACCTCCGCCGACCTGCTGTGGGCCTGCCGCGAGATCTGCTCGCGGGTGGAGCTGGTCGGGATGGACGTGGTCGAGGTCGCGCCGACCGCCGTCGGCTCCGCCGACATCACCGCGCTGGTCGCGGACCGGATCGTCCGCGAGGTCCTCACGGGCGTCGCTTTGCGGCGCAGCCCGTCCTAGCGGGCGCCGTGGACCTCACGGATCGCCGGTGGCGAGAGGCCGACGCCGTGGATTAACGGCGGGCAAGTGAGGGAGGGGGGAGCGCGCGGCCAGCCGGCCGCAGCGCGTCGAACATCGATGGCTGAGGGACCAAGTCACCTGAGTTGTGCTGAGCGCGTCACTCACGTGACTTGCGTGATCACTTGTCCGCCGGTGGCGGCGTTGCCGCTCGTCGCCAGGCATCACGCGGATGTGTCTCTCAGCGAACCGGCGATCCGTGAGGTCCACGCGGCCGCGCTAGCGGGTGCGCAGCTTGCGGGTGCGGGTGCGCTCTTCCTGCTTCATGACGACGTTCAGGATCAGCTTGAGGATCTCCGGCGGGCCGGTGGCCTTCACGTGGCCGGACTCGAAGCACTCGCGCCAGTGGCGGATCGTGCCGTCCTTGGCGAGCTCGTTGAACTCGGTGCGGGGGATCGAGAGCCGGACCTTGGCGTCGGAGGCGATGTCGCGCGTGATCTTGGGGCCCGGGACCTCGACGCGGAAGAGTTGGATGTCACCGCGGCCGCGGAGCTCGAGCTCGAAGACCAGCTTCAAGCGTCTCCAGCGCCGGAACCTCGCGCTGGAAGTCGAGGATCACCTGCTCGATCTGGGCCTTGGTGTCCGCGGTGGACATGGGCCGAGATCTTAGTCGGCTGCGCGCTTGACCTTTACGGCGTACTTCGAGGGCTGCTCGGCGACGGTCGGGTTGTCGATCTCGCCGAGGCGGTCGATCAGCTTGATCCACTGCTTGGGCTTGAGGATCGCGTTGATCTGCTTGGCCGCGGCCTTGTTCTCGCCGTAGAGCGGGCGCCAGCCGACGTGGATGTGGTCGGCGTGGTCGGCCATCGCGAGCGTGTTGTCGGCGCCGTCGAAGGTCATCAGGGAGATGATCTGGTGCGGCTTCATCGTGCCCTGCAGGGTCAGCAGGCGCTGGATCGTCACGTCGGCGATCGAGCCCGGGCCCTGGTGGCCGTAGATGTTGATGCCGTTGATCGCGGCGATGTCGACGGCGGTGCCGGTCGAGTGCTCGGAGACGTTGCCGGAGGCGGTCAGGTAGCCGTGGCCGCACTTGAGGCTGGAGACGGTCGGCTTCAGGCCGCTGAGCGGCGAGGAACTCGAGCGTGGCCAGCACGCGGCGGTCGATCGCGCCGGAGCGGATGTCGTCGCGGCCGCAGCCGTAGATCGTCGATCCGGTGGTCGGCGAGCACGCGGCGGGTCGAGGGTCTCCTTGCTCATCAGCATGATCTGGCCGATCGAGGGCTCCTCGGCGTCGGAGCCGAAGAGCGCGTTCTTGCCCTTGGCGCGGTAGACCTCGGTGGACTCGAGCAGCTTCCAGCCGTCGAGGATCGGCTTCGGGTCGATGCGCGGGGCGCCGCGGCCGGCCGGGCGGATCTCGAACAGCAGGTGCGGGGCCTTGGTCGCGGTGGTCTTGCCGATGCGGCCGAGCGTCGTGCCGCCGAGGACGCGGGCGCCCTTGACGAGCCGCTTGGCGACGAAATCCTTGGGGTTGAGGCCGAGCGGCGCGCCGGCGGAGGCGAGCTCGACGCCGTCGGTGGCGATCTGGGCGTCGCCGCCGTGACTGCAGGGCGTTCTTGCGCGTCGGGTGGGCGAAGAGGCGGACCTTGGCGGCCTTGGCGTCGCGTGGCGGCGGGCGTCGGCGCGTCGGCGGCGGCGCGGCCTTCGTCTTCGTGGCCTTGGCGTCGGCCGGGGCCTCGTGCTCGGTCGTCGGGCGTCACGCCGCGGCGCTTGCTGCGCGGTGTTGCTGTCGGCCTTGCGTGGTGCGGCGCTTCGGGCGTCGGGTAGGTCTTGGCGACCTTGCCGAGGTGCCCGTAGGTGTAGGTGTTGCCGTAGACGTCCTGGACGACGATGTAGCGGCCGAGGCGCTTGCTGGCGCCGAGCTTGACGACCTTGCCGTCGTTGACGGCGATCACGGGCGAGCCGGCCTTGGCGTAGATCTCGATGTTGCGGCGGCGGCGTGTCGGACTCGACGGTCACGGCGGCGTTGGTGCCCTTGGTCTTGCGGTCGGCCTTCTTGAGCGCGCCGGCGTAGGTCGCCTTGGCGCGGACCGGGAAGCGGCCCTGCGTGAGGCCGGTGAGCGAGCCGACGAGGTCGCCGGGGATGCCGCCGATGACCTGGGCGCGCATCAGGACCGAGTCGACGTACCAGTCGGCGTGGTTGTAGGCGAAGATGGCCTTGCGCAGGTCCGTGTCGCCGCCCGCGGCCTTGAGGTAGCGCGCGGCGGCGAAGATCGCGTCGACCGGGTTGAACGGGTCCTTGACGCCGTCCTGGTTGGCGTCGACGCCGTACCTCTTCCAGGTGGCGGGCATGAACTGCATCCAGCCCAGCGCGCCGGCGGAGGAGACGTTGAGGTTGCGGCCGTAGTCGGTCTCGATCTCGTTGATGCCCGCGAGGACCTCCCAGCGGATGCCGTACTGCATGCCGGCGGCCTGGTAGATCGGGAGCAGGAAGGGAGGAATCCGGAACTTGTCGATGAAGAAGTTCGGCACGCCGATCTTCGCCGGGCCCGGAATCGAGAGCGCGTAGCTCGGGTTCGACGAGGCGGGGCTGCCGTCGAGTTTGTGAGCTTCGGCACATGGACCGGGGGGACGCGTCGGACTTCGGCTCGTCGACCTTGACACACCCTGAAGCTGAGGTTGAGGTCGAAGCCTTCTTGCCGGTGTCCTTCTCGGTGCACTCGCGCGCCTGGCCGTTCTTGCCCGAGGACTGGTTCGCGGCGCGCTTGCGCTTGCGCGGGGTCTCGGTGGCCGTGGGAGTGGCGGTGGCGGTGGCCGTGGCGGTCGCGTCGGCGGCAGCTGCGGTCTCCGTGGGCGCGGGCGTGGCGATCGTGGTCTCGACCGGGGACGGGAACGGCGTCTCGGTCGGGGCCTCGGTGGCCGTTTCCGTGGGCGTGGCCGTAGGCGTGTCCTGGGCCGTCTGCGTCGGCGCCTCCGTGGGGGCCTCCGTCGGGGCGGGAGTCGGCTCTGCCGGCGCGGTCTCCGCGGCCGTCGGGCGCCGCCGATGCCGTCGCCGTGGGCGTAGGATCGTCAGCGGTCGCGGGAACGCCGAGCACGGCCGCGGCGGCGGCAGCGCTGACCAGGGCGGTTACGAGGATTCGGCGGGTCACGTCCCCCTCGGTGTCGGCAATCCAGGGGGCTCGTCTTGAGCCGTGGGGGTGGGGTTCTGACCCGATCCGGCCATTTCTAACCGTCAACTTGAGCTTGAGATCACGTGCAAATCGCTACGCTTGCCGCCGATGGACGTCGCCGCGCTGGACATCCGGATCGCGGTGCCGGACGACGCGTCGGCTCTGGCGGGCACGACCCGGCTCGGCTTCGAGTCCTACCGCGCGTGGGCGCCGGAGGGCTGGCAGCCGCCGCCGCGCGCGCTCGAGCTGCGCTCGATCCGCGAGCGCCTGCGCGCAGCGCTCGACCTGGTGCGCGATGGCGGTCGACGAGCGACGGCGAGCCCGCGGGCCACGTCGGCATCACCCACGCGGCCGAGCGCGAGCGCCCGCACGTGCGGATCCCGGGCCGCGCGCACCTGTGGATGCTGTTCGTGCGCCCGCCGTGGTGGGGGAGCGGGCTCGCGGCGCGCCTGCACCGCCTCGCGCTCGAGGAGGCGGCGCGCCAGGGCTACGAGACGATCCGGCTCTACACGCCGCACGGCGCCGCCCGCGCCCGAGCGTTCTACGAGCGCGAGGGCTGGGCGGCCGCCGGCCCGCCGTTCGCCGAGCCGCTGCTCGGGCTCGACCTCGTCGAGTACCGTCGCGCGCTGTGATCCCCGAGCGCCTGTTCGAGGACGCGGCCGAGCGCTCGCGCGTCTCGATGCGCACGCGCTGGAGCCGCGTGCGGCTGGGCTGGCGGGTGATGGTGCAGGCGGGCGTGGCCGTCGCGCTGGCCTGGGCGGCGGCGAAGTGGCTCTGGGGTCACCAGACGCCGTTCTTCGCCCCGGTCTCGGCGGTGATCGCGCTCGGGACCAGCTACCACGAGCGCGGGCGGCGGGCGGTCGAGCTCGTCGGCGCCGTCACGCTCGGGATCGCCGTCGGCGGATCTGCTCGCCTACCAGCTCGGCCCGGGTGTCGCTGCAGCTCGCGCTGGCGGTGTCGATCGCGATCGGGCTCGGCATGTTCTTCGGGACCAGCCAGCTGTTCGTCAACCAGGTCGCGGTCTCCGCCGTGCTCGTCTTCACGGTCCCGACCGCCGAGCAGGGACTTCTCCTTCGCGCGCGCGCTCGACGCGCTGACCGGCGGGACGATCGCGCTGCTGGTCGCGGCGGTCCTGCTGCCGGCCGACCCGCTGCGGCTCCTGCGCGACGCCGCCCGGCCGGTGCTCGACGAGCTCGCGGGGACGCTCGACGACATCGCGGCGGCGCTGCGCGCGCGCGATCCGCGACGCGGCCGAGGCGGCGCTGCTGCGCGCGCGCGGGATCGACGAGCTCGGCGAGCGCTTCTTCGACGCGACCCGCGAGGGGCGCGAGACGACGCGCATCTCGCCCGCGCGCCGGCGCGCGCGGGAGACGGTCGAGTTCTACGCCGAGGCCGCGGCCCGGATCGACCTCGCCGTCCGCAACGTCCGCGTGCTGGCCCGCGGCGCGATGCGGGCGCTCGCGCTCGACGAGAACGTGCCGCCGGAGGTCGCCGACTCGCTCGAGTCGCTGGCGACGGCGGTCCGCGCGCTCGGCGGCGCGCTGGAGCGCGGCGAGGACTTCGACGCCGTGCGCGAGCCCGCGCTGCGCGCGGCCGCGACCGCGACGCACGTCCTCGAGGGCACGACCAACCTCTCCGGTCAGCGTGATCGTCGGCCAGGTGCGCTCGACGGCCACCGACCTGCTGACCGGGATCGGGCTCAGCTACGACGAGGCGACGGAGGCCGTGCGCGAGGCAGCGCCGTAACGCGTCACTCGTCCGGCTGGCACGTCGGGCACCAGAACGTCGTCCGGCCGCCGATCGTGGCCCGCTCCACCGTCGTCCCGCAGCGCGGGCAGGCCGCGCCGCGCTTGCGGTACGGGATGAAGTCGCCGGTGTGGACGCCGCCCTTGCGGATCGCGTCGCGCGTCGCGGCGCGCAGCACGCGGCGCAGGTGGTCGAGCTCCTCGATCGCTCAGCTCGCCCGCGGAGCGCGCGCGGATGCAGCCGCGCGCGCCACAGCGTCTCGTCGGCCAGCAGGTTGCCGACGCCGGAGATCGAGCGCTGGTCGAGCAGCCGCGCCTTGAGCGCCATCGCTCCCCGGCCGACCCGCTCGCGGAAGACGTCGCGCGAGACCTCGAAGGCGTCCGGGCCGACGTGCGTGAAGTCCGGCTCGATCACGGCCCGGCCCAGCCGGCGCTTGTCGCGCAGCGCGAGCCTGCCGCCGTCGGCGAACTCGAGCACGAAGCGGTCCCAGTTGTTGTCGCCCGCCGGCTCGTCGACCACGATCCGCCCCGCCATGCCCGAGATGCAGGCCGAGATCGGGGCCGCCGTCGGTCTCGGCCCAGAGGAACTTGCCGCGCCGGCGGGCGGCGGTCAGCCGGTGCCCGATCAGCGCCATCGCGATCTCGCCCGGCGCGTGCGGGCGGCTGACGTAGCTGTCGCGATCGTCGACCGCGACGATCTCGCGCCCCAATGCGCGCTCGATCTGCTGGCGAGCGCGTTCGGCCTCTGGCAGTTCCGGCATACCACTGAGGCTACGATCCGCGGGGATGCCGCGATCACGACGCACCTGCCACGCCGTCCCCGGGTCGAGCGAGCGCTTCATCGCGAAGGCCGTAGGCCTGGAGGCGGACGAGGTCTTCCTCGACCTCGAGGACGCCGTCGCGCCGAACGAGAAGGAGACCGCGCGCGAGCGCGTGATCGAGGCGCTGCGGACGCTCGACTTCGGCGCGAAGACCGTTGTCGTGCGCGTCAACGGGACCGACACGCCGCACTACTACCGCGACCTGATCGCGGTCGTCGAGCAGCGCCGGCGAGCACATCGACGCGATCATGCTGCCCAAGGTCCGGACCCCGGGCGACGTCGAGATGACGGACAAGCTGCTGACCCAGATCGAGCTCGCGACCGACCTCGAGGTCGGCGCGATCGGCATCGAGGCGCAGATCGAGGACGCCACCGGGCTGCTGGCCTGCGAGGCGATCGCCGCCGCCTCGCCGCGGATGGAGACGCTGATCTTCGGCCCCGGCGACTACAGCGCGTCGGTCGGGATCCCGATCACGACGATCGGCGCCGCGCCCGACGGCTACCCCGGCGACCACCTCAACTACGTCTACTCGCGGCTCGTCGTCGCCGCCCGCGCGGCCGGGCATCCAGGCGATCGACGGCCCGTACGGCAACGATCGCCGACGAAGAGGGCCTGCGCGCCCGCTCGCCGCTGGCCCGCGCGCTCGGCCTCGACGGCAAGTGGACGATCCACCCGGGCCAGATCGACGATCGTCAACGAGGTCTTCAGCCCCGCGCACGAGCAGTGGGAGCGCGCCGAGGCGATGCTCGCCGCCTACGACGAGGCGCACCGCAACGGCGCCGGCGCCGCTGTCTTCGAGGGCGAGATGATCGACGAGGCCAACCGCAAGATGGCCGAGCGAATCGCCTTCGCCGGCCGCGCCGCGGGGTACGACTCATGACCCGCGGAACGCGCATCGGCCTGCTCGCCGTGGCCGTGATCATTCTCGTGGTGGCCTTCCTGGCGCTGCGGCCCAGCTCCGACGATCCCGAGACGACCGCGGACGCGCCCACCACGACACCGACCATGACCGCAACGGCGACGCTCGACCCGGGGGAGACGGAGACGCCGACCCCGGTGGCGACCCCGACGCCCAAGCCCACGGTCGACCCCGGCCCGCTGCTGACGGGACGCACCGTGCGCAAGATCCGCGTCAACAAGGGCGAGACCGTCCGCTTCCGCGTCCGCTCGCCCCAGGACGACGAGGTCCACGTCCACGGCTACGACATCAAGAAGGACGTCAAGGCCAATCAGACCGCGTCGATGAGCTTCAAGGCCACGATCGACGGCATCTTCGAGATCGAGTTCGAGAATCAGGGCAAGCAGATCGCCGAGCTGCGCGTCGACCCCTGATCGCTACTTCTTCATCCAGACGTACTTGATGTCCTTGTCGAACTCGGCGTCCGGCGTGTAGTTGTCCGGATGCGAATGCGTCGCGAAACTGGTCCTCGGGTTCTTGAGCTTCCTCCCGGAGGGGAAGGTTTTCCCGGCGGTCACCTTCACGGTGTGCCCCTCGATGTCAAAGATGTACTTGCCCTGCGTCGTGAACTCGGCGTGGAGGGTGATGTCTTCCCACGTTGACTTGCCCGTGAAGATCGGCGTATAGCCCCACTCGTCCATGATCTGGAACCGCGTCGACGTGTCGTCGTACTGCACGCCCTTGGTCACGTAGTACTTGTGGAGCATCTGCACCGCGTCGTCCTCTGACGGAGGCCTCTGCCTGACCAGGGCGGTCGTCTTCGCGAGGCCGGTATCGAGCTTGACCAGCGCGATCAGGACGCAGGCATACCCCCAGTACGAGGACTTCTCGCCGGGGATGATGGTCGTCTTGAGGTTGGCGTCGGGGCCTGGGAGGTCGTTCACGCCGGGGGCGAAGTCGGACGGGTTCGAGATGACCCAGCGGACGTCCTTATCGAGCTCCTCCGTGCTGTCGTACTTCTTGTCCGTCGGTCGCACGAGCATTCGGTTGCGATCGGTCGCGACGTTCGTCAGCGCGGCATCGGTGCCCTGTTTCGGGTTCGCGCCGACGAGCGTCGTCGCGTTCTGGGCCATCGTGGCGTCCGGAGTCGACTTCACGGTGCTGAAACTGTTGACGTGCAGGCCGGTCGCGAGCGCGTCGCCGAAGGTCGCATCGTTGTTGGCGAGCTGCAGCAGCGTCGGGTCGGTGGGCTGCGGGTTGGGCAGGACCTGGTCGTTCTGCCAGCGCACGTGCTGCAACCCGTAGCTGTCGGGCACGAAGAGCGTGGTCGAGGTCGGGTTGAAGATCATCCGCTGCACCGCACGGTTGCCCGCGGACCGCTGCAGGGCGAGGATCGACGCGATGTCGGGCGCGGGAGCGGGCGGCGCCTTCGTTTCAGGCTCGGGACCCGTCCGTTCGTCGCGCCGCCGCAGGCGGTCGGGCGAAGGCATATGCGCGGTCTACCAGAGTCTGGTGGTCGCGGCCAAGAGACCGAAACCCGGCGAGTCGGTCAGATCTTCACCGACAGGCGGCCCGGCGTTATCCGCACTTGACCAGGAGCCGCCAACCTCAGGCAGGCTTTGATTCGATGGTTCACAGCGATACTGGTGACGGGGCTGCTGTTCGCGGCAGGCCCGGCGCAGGCCGCCACAACGCCCCATTACGACGTCCCGAGCGGCTTCACGCGCTGTTCGCAGGCGACGGCGTGGCACGGGTTCTTCAAGTGGGCGTCGGTGCGCCACGGCAGCTGTAAGCGCGCTGATCGCTTCATGGACGAGTACGCCAGGCACGCCCAGGGCGCCACGATGCCCAAGCACGTCGCCGGCTACAGCTGCCGGATCTACTACTGGCGCAACGACGACGGCGACATCTACGCCAGCCGCCACACCTGCATGCGCCACGGCGCCACGATCCGCTTCTACGGCATGGTCTGAGCGCGGGAATAGCGCTCGCGGGTCTAACGTCCGGAGGAGCGATGAGCATCAAGATGCGGGATCTGCTGGGTGGGGTTCGCGACGAACTCCGCTACGAGCCCACCGAGAAGCGCGTGCGGGCGACAATCGGGGACGAGACGATCCTCGACAGCACGCGCGCGATCCTCGTCTGGGAGCCGCGCCGCGTGGTCCCGTCCTTCGCCGTCCCGGCCGAGGACATCGCCGCTGAGCTCGAGCCGGTGGCAATGGGCGCGGAGGAAGCGGCGGGCGTCCTGCACCCGGGGATCCCGTTCGCGGTGCACACGGCTCCAGGCGATCCGGTGTCGATCGGGGGTCGCGAGGGCGCCGGGTTCCGGCTCGCGGACCCGGACCTGAGCGGCTACGTGGAGCTCGACTTCGGCGCCTTCGACGCCTGGTACGAGGAGGACGAGCGGATCGAGGGCCATCCCCGCGACCCCTTCCACCGCGTCGACGTGCGCCAGAGCGCGCGCCCGGTCCGGATCGAGGTCGGCGGTGAGGTCGTGGCCGAGACGACGAGCGCCCGGCTGGTGTTCGAGACCAACCTGCCGGCGCGCTACTACCTCCCGGTCGAGGATCTGCGCGTCGGGCGCCGATCCAGCGAGCGCCACACCTACTGCCCGTACAAGGGCGAGGCCTCGTACTGGTCGTTCGAGGTCGGCGACCGCGTGCGACCGGACCTCGCGTGGAGCTACGAGCACCCGCTCCCCGACGCCGTCGCGATCGCCGGGCTGGTCTCGTTCTGGAACGAGCGAGTCGACGTCTACCTCGACGGCGAGCTCCAGCCGCGTCCGGGCGGACCGATCGCCGCGTCGCTGCGCGACGAGTTCAGCGTCTAGGCCGGGCCCTCGCCGAAGGGCTCGAGGCCCGGGTCGTCGACGACGGAGCCGACCGAGACGCGCAGCCAGGAGTCCACGCGCGGCTGGACGCGCTCCAGCGAGTCCAGTTCCCGCGCGAGCGCGAGGGCCTCGTCGGCCGCCTCCTCGCCGCGCCCCTCTGCGACGGCGTCGTCGACGGCGCGCAGCGCGCGCTCGAGCGAGCTGCGCAGCGCGGTGATGCGCGCGTCGATCCGGCGCGCGGTGGTCGCATAGCCGAGCACGCGCTTGCGGTGGCGCTCCTCGGTCGTGGCCGGCACCGAGGCCAGCAGGCGGTCGATCTGAGCGGCGTTCACGAGTCCCGGCGGGCCTTTCGATAGTCGCGGTTGAGCATCGCGATGAAGTCGATGCTGATCTCCTTGGGGCAGGCGGCCTCGCACTCCTGGTGGTTGGTGCAGGAGCCGAAGTAGCCGTCCATCAACTCGACCATGGCGAGCGTCCGCTTGCGGCGCTCGGGCTGGCCTTGGGGCAGCAGGTTGAGGTGGGCGAGCTTGGCCGCCGTGAAGAGCTGGCCGGCGCCGTTGGGGCAGGCGGCGACGCAGGCGCCGCAGCCGATGCAGGCCGCCGCGTCCATCGCGCGGTCGGCGTCCTCCTTCGGGACCGCGATCAGGTTCGCGTCCGGCGCGCTGCCGGTCGGCGCGGTGATGAAGCCGCCCGCCTCGATGATCCGGTCGAAGGCGCCGCGGTCGACGACGAGGTCCTTGACGATCGGGAAGCCGGCGGAGCGGAACGGCTCGACGACGATCGTGTCGCCGTCGGAGAAGCGGCGCAGATGCAGCTGGCAGGTCGCGGTGCCGCGCTGCGGGCCGTGGGCCTGCCCGTCGATCATCAGCCCGCAGGCGCCGCAGATGCCCTCGCGGCAGTCGGACTCGAACGCGACCGGCTCCTGCCCCGCGCCGACCAGCTGCTCGTTGAGCAGGTCCAGCAGCTCGGGGAAGGACATCTCCTCGGTCGCGCCGTCGACGTCGTAGGTCTCGAACGCGCCGGCGGCCTGCGGCCCGGCCTGGCGCCAGATCTTCAGGGTCAGCCTCACGCGTAGCTCCGCTGCGTCGGCCGGACGTTCGTGAAGCTCAGCGGCTCGCGGTGCAGGACCGGCACGCCCCCGGTGTACTCCCAGGCCGCCACGTAGGTGAAGTTGTCGTCGTCGCGCAGCGCCTCGCCGTCGGGCGTCTGGTGCTCCTCGCGGAAGTGCCCGCCGCAGGACTCCTCGCGGTGCAGCGCGTCGCGGCACATCAGCTGCGCGACCTCGAAGAAGTCGTCGACCCGGCCCGCCTTCTCGAGCGACTGGTTCAGCGTCTCGTCGTCGCCCAGTACGCGCACGCCGGTCTTGAAGCGCTCGTGCAGCGTCGCGATCTCCGCCATCGCGTGCTCGAGCCCGGGGCCGTTGCGCGCCATCCCGCACGCGTCCCAGAGCACCTTGCCGAGCTCGCGGTGGAACCAGTCGACGGAGTGCTCGCCCTCGCTGGAGAGGTAGCGCTGCACGCGCTCGCGGACCTCGGCCTCGGCGGCGGCGAACGGCTCGGCGCCGGTGTCCATCGGCGTCTGCCCGAGCAGCGGCGCCAGGTAGTCGCCGATCGTCACCGGCAGGATGAAGTAGCCGTCCGCGAGGCCCTGCATCAAGGCGCTCGCGCCCAGGCGGTTCGCGCCGTGGTCGGAGAAGTTCGCCTCGCCGATCGCGTACAGGCCGGGGACCGTCGTCATCAGGTCGTAGTCGACCCAGAGGCCGCCCATCGTGTAGTGCGGGGCGGGGTAGATGCGCATCGGCACGCGGTACGGGTCCTCGCCCGTGATCCGCTCGTACATCTGGAAGAGGTTCCCGTAGCGGGCGCGGATCGTGTCCTCGCCGAGCCGCGCGATCGCGTCCGCGAAGTCGAGGTAGACGCCGTTGCGGCGCGGGCCGACGCCGCGGTCCTCGTCGATCATCCCCTTCGCCGCGCGCGAGGCGACGTCGCGCGGGACGAGGTTGCCGAAGGCCGGGTAGCGGCGCTCGAGGAAGTAGTCGCGCTCGTTCTCGGGGATCTGGTCGGGCGCGCGGTCGTCGCCGACGGCCATCGGGACCCAGATGCGCCCGTCGTTGCGCAGCGACTCGCTCATCAGCGTCAGCTTCGACTGCGTGTCGTCGGACTGCGGGATGCAGGTCGGGTGGATCTGCGTGAAGCAGGGGTTCGCGAACGTCGCGCCGCGCTTGTGCGCGCGCCAGATCGCGGTCGCGTTGGAGGCCTTGGCGTTCGTGCTCAGGAAGAACGCGTTGGAGTAGCCGCCGGTGGCGAGCACGACGGCGTGCGCGGCGTGCGAGCGGATCTCGCCGGTCAGCAGGTCCCGCACCACGATCCCGCGGGCGATGCCGTCGTCGACCACGACGTCGAGCATCTCCGTGCGCGTGTGCAGCTTGACCTTGCCCGCCGCGACCTGGCGCATCATCGCCTGGTAGGCGCCGAGCAGCAGCTGCTGGCCGGTCTGCCCGCGCGCGTAGAAGGTGCGCGAGACCTGCGCGCCGCCGAACGAGCGGTTGTCGAGCAGCCCGCCGTACTCGCGCGCGAAGGGCACGCCCTGCGCCGTCGCCTGGTCGATGATCTCGTTCGACACCTGCGCGAGCCGGTAGACGTTCGCCTCGCGCGAGCGGAAGTCGCCGCCCTTGATCGTGTCGTAGAAGAGCCGGAAGATGCTGTCGCCGTCGTTGCGGTAGTCCTTGGCGGCGTTGATCCCGCCCTGGGCGGCGATCGAATGCGCGCGCCGCGGCGAGTCGTGGAAGGTGAAGACCTCGACCTCGTAGCCGAGCTCGGCCAGCGTCGCCGCGGCCGAGCCGCCCGCGAGGCCGGTGCCGACGACGATGATCTTGAAGCGCCGCTTGTTGGACGCGTTCACGAGCCGGACCGTGAAGCGATGGTTGTCCCAGGCGTCCTGGATCGCCCCGGGCGGCACCATCGACTCGAGCGTGGGCGAGCTCATCCAATGACTCCGAACATGACGGCGAGCGGGAAGGAGACGTTGCCGGCGACGATGATCGCGGCGAAGACGGTCGCGAACTGCCGCCGCCACGGACGCGTCCAGCCCATGCTCTGGAACAGGCTCCACGCCCCGTGGTACAGGTGCACGCCGAGCGCCAGGTTGGCGACGATGTAGACCATCGCGACCGGGAAGCGCTCGAAGCTCGTGATCACGTTGTGGTACGGATCGCCCTCCACGAAGTCCGGGTTCGCCGGGCCCCACGTGAGATCGAGCAGGTGGAAGATCACGAACAGCACGACGATGATCCCGGTCCAGCGCATCGTCCGGCTCGCGAAGCTCGCGGCGACGTAGTCGCGCTTGGAGCGGTACGTGTCCGGCCGCGCCTGGCGGTTGATCACGGTCAGCTGGTACGCGGCGACGATGTGCGCGGCGAACGCGGCCAGCAGCACGATCCGCACGCCCCACAGCAGCGCCTCGCGCGGCAGCGCCGGCTCGCCCACCTCGCGCAGCCACGCGCTGTAGCGATCCAGTGAGCTCGCCCCGAAGTAGACCTTGAGGTTGCCGATCATGTGCGCGAGCACGTAGGTCATCAGCACCATCCCGCTGATGGCCATCACGTACTTCTTGCCGACCGCCGTCGAGTAGAGCGACGGTCGCCCCTGCGTTGCTGCGCTCATTGCGACCAGCGATCCTAGCCAGGCGCCACCGGCCCAAGGGGTTGTGCGGAGAATCGTGGCGGGTTCGTGCGTCTTCTGGCACGAAAGCGCGTTGAAGCGTTCACCCGGGACGCCGAGGGTTCGGGGGGTGACGCACAAACCTCCGGCCAGGCCGGACAAACGTGAAGCACCCCTCCTCGCGGCACACCAGCACGGGGCGATTCGCGCTTCGCAACTCGGCCTGCCGAGTTCGACGATCGGGGATTGGGTGCGGGACGGGCGGCTGTGGCGCAAGTACCGCGGCGTCTACGCCTACGGTCAGCCCAATCTCTCGCGCGAGGGGGAATGGATGGCGGCGTTGCTCGCGGCGGGCAACGGCGCCGCGTTGGCCGGAATGTGCGCCATGGCGCTGATGAAGGTCAGCAAGCTCGAGCCCCGCGAGATCGAGGTGATCGTTCCAGGGCACCGGCGGCCCCAGGTCGGATTCCGGCTGTACACATGCCGGAACCTGAGCCCGCTCGACATCGTGATCGTCCACCGGATCCCGGTGACGACGGTCGCGCGGACGCTCGTCGACCTCAGCGATTCCAAGGACGCCCAGGAACTCGCGTTCCTGATGCACGAGGCGGCCTATCTCGGGAAGCTCTCGCTGCCCGCCACAGAGGCGGCGATCGCGCGGGCGAACGGCCGCCGGAGCCTGGGCGTGCTCAAAGAGGCACTCGAACTGCATCGCAGCGGCAGCGCCGGGACGCGCAGCCGGCTCGAGCGGCGTTTCCGCAGGTTGGTGAAGGGCGCCGGCCTGCCCGCGCCGAGGTCCAACACGATGGTCAACGGCTTCGAGGTCGACTTCTCCTGGCCGGGCCTGTGCGTCGAGATCGATGGTCCTCCGCACCTAAGGCCGCGGACGAAGGTCGACGACCGGATCCGCGACGCCGCGCTGCGGGCCGCGGGCTACGCCGTTCTGCGCTTCAGCGAGGACGACCTGAACCACCGGCCCGACGTGATGGTGGCTCAGCTCGTGGCGGCGAGGACCCCGTAGGGGCCAATCCTCCGAACCGGATGAGAACAGCGGACGGGGTGGCGGTTAGCGTCGCCCCGTCCAATCAAATGGTGGAGGTAGGTATGCGAGGTGCAGGTCGGGCGGTATTCGCCGCAACGCTGCTGTTGATGGTGGGAGCGTTGAACATCATCTACGGCATCGGTGCGCTGGATAACGCGCACGTCTTTGTCAACGACACACGGTTCATCTTCTCGAACCTGAACACGTACGGGTGGGTCCTGATCCTGCTCGGCGTGCTGCAGCTCGCCGGCGGCGTGTCGCTGATCGCCGGGCATGCGCTCGGCAAGATCATCGGCGTCATCGCCGGCACGCTCGGCGCGATCGAGGCGCTGATCTCGGTCGGCGGTGCGAACCCCTGGTGGTCGCTGGGCATCTTCGCGCTTTGCATCTACGTCGTGCACGGGATCCTCGTGTACGGCGACGACGAGTCGTTCTGAGTCCCACAGCTGCTCCGAGGGATCCTCAACGCCGTACCCATGGCAGTGCTCATGGTTGCGGTGGTGGGGATCACCCTCGCGCTCGTCATCGGGCTTCGTCTGGGTCATCCGCCCCTTCGTCCCGGCCACCCGCGAGGGCTTTCACGCTGAGATCTCCGCTAGCCGGGATCGCGTCTCGCCGAGGCGGCCGCCAGCCGCTTGCGGGCATCATCGGCCGGCCGCGCGGTATCTCAGGTACACGACGCGCGAGCTGAACGTGCGCGTCTCGACCAGTTCCATGTCGACGCGGTGATCGCGCGGGAAGAACGGGATGCCGCCGCCGACCGCGACCGGATGGACGAACAGCCGGTACTCGTCGATCAGGTCCAGCCTGGCCGCCTCGGCGGCCAGTTCGGCTCCGCCTATTGCCACGTCTCCGCGCACGGATTCCTGGAGCGAGGTCAGCTCTGCGCGCAGGTCGCCGCGCGCGAGCGTCGTGTTCGCTCCTTCGACCGAGTCCAGCGTCCGCGAGAACACCACCTTCGGCAGCGACTGCCAGATCAGCGCGAAATCGCGCACGATGTCGGAGGGGTCGTCGCTCGGCCGTCTCCCAGTAGACCATCGTCTCGTACAAGCGACGCCCCAACAGGTGGCCGGCGAGCGCGCGCGTCTGATCGTTGTGGAAGCGGTGCAGTTCGTCGTCGGGCATCGACCAGTCGAACTTCCCATCCGGTCCGACGATGTAGCCGTCGGCCGAGACGCCGCCCATCGAGTAGATCACGTTCGGCATTTCAGACGGTTCCGGTCCGCCAGGGCTCATGCTCGTGTGTGAGCCAGACCAGCTCGGGGTCGAGCGCGAGCACCCGCAGCTGGCCTTCGGTGTGCGGCTCGTCGAGCTCGCCGAACCAGACCGCCACGTCGCCGCCGACGACGACCGGACGCCCGCCCGTCTCGATCACGACCATCTGCATGCCGCGGGTGTGGCCGGGCGCCGGGACGAGCCGGAGCCCGGGGAGCAGCTCGTGCTCGCCGTCGACCGGCACGTACTCCACACCGGGCGCCTGGACCCATTCGCGGATGGTGTAGTCGTCCTCGTTGAGCGCGTCGTCGAGCTCCTGGCGCTGGACGTAGATCGGCTTGCCGGCGAAGAGGTGGTTGCCGCCGCAGTGGTCGAAGTGCAGGTGGGTGTTGACGACGATGTCGATGGCGGCGAGATCGAAGTCCTCCTGCTCGCTCAGGGGCCAGATGCGGGGATCGAGGTCGGCCGCCGCCGGGTGCAGCTCCGTGATGCCGGTGTCGACCAGGACGCGCGCGTCGGGATGCTCGATGACGTGCGCGTAGACGGGCATCCGCTCGCCCTCGGCGAGCAGGTCGGCGACGAGGACCGGCGTGACGGTGATCGATGTGCGAGTCATTGAGGTTCTCCTCTAAGGGGACGGTCAACCGGTATGACCGGGCGAACCCTCGTTATTCATCGAACCTGTTCAGATCAGAGGTCGTAGGAGATGCCGGAGCGGCCACGCGCGCTAAGACGCGTCTCCAGCGCCGCCAGCGTCTGGCTGCCGGGCGCGAGCGCCTCGGCCACCTGCATGGCCGAGTAGAGCGCCGTCTCCTGCAGGTCCGTGCCGGTGGTGTACTGGCCGCTGAAGTACAGGCCCTGTCGACCCTGGAGCGGACGCAGGGCGCGTGCGGCCTTGATCGTCGAGCGGCTGATCAGCGGGTGCTTGAACCGCCGCTCCAGCAGGATGTGCTTCGGTTCGGCGCGCCGGCGCTGGGCCCAGGACTTGAACACGTCGACGCGTCGCGCCCGAGGCAGGCGGCTCCTGCAGCGCGCCGAGCCAGGCGCTGCCCTCGCACTCGACGCCGTCGACCCCGGCGTTGTAGGCGGCCCAGTTGCGGCGATCGCGGTGCACGTAGGCCGGATCGGTGTGGACCAGCAGGCGCGAGTCGAAGTACCGGTACGCGTCCAGCAACGCGGTGACGTCGGCGAAGCGCGGGCAGCGGACGCAGCAGTTCGCGTCCAGCACGCGGCGGCGCGTTCAACACCACGTACCGGTACGGCCCCTTGCGGCCCGCCGGCGTCCGCAGGAACCAGCCGCCGCTCTTGCGACTCAGGGCCTGCGCGGGCGCGGAGAGGTGCACCCGGGCGCCCGGGCTGCGGTCCAGCATGCGCTGGAGGTTCCCCTGCAGGCCGATCTTCGAGTTGTACGTCGTGGCGCCCTCGGCGAGGTTGGCCGGAAACGCCAGCGCGAACGTCTGCAGGATCGACCGCGCCGACGCTCGTTGCGCGTCGCGCCCGCGAACACCCGATCGTCGCCGTGATCCACGGATACAGGACGTCCGCCTTGAACGCCGGCTGCAGCGGCAGGCCGCGGATCCAGGCGTCGACCGTGGTCTCCCACGACAGGTCCGACAGAACCGCCTGCCGCGCGAGTTGCGTGAACGTCGCGAAATCGACCGCACGCTCGCGGCGTCGCGAGCGGGTGCGACGACGTGAAGGTGGGCGCGCCACCGGCCGTCGGGAAGATGCACAGGCTCGCGGGCGCCTGCACGCGTGGCGTCGCCGTCGGGGTGCTCAGGGTCGTAGAGGCCCAGCTCCTCCAGCAGCGTGACGTAGATCGGGTGCGTGTCGGGATGGAAGAACTGCGCGCCGAGATCGACGGTGATCCGCCGTCCCCGGTGCTTGATCACCCGCGAGTCGCAGTGGCCGCCGATCCTGCGATCGCGCCTCGAAGACGTCGACGTCGAAGCTGCCGGCGAGGAAGTAGGCCGCGGCGACGCCGCCCGCGCCGGCGCCGATGATCGCCACGCGTTCGCGCGCACGCGCCGACCTCGATCGTCCGCTGCCGGCGGCGCTCGCCGGAAAGGCACCGAGCGCCGCGAGGCCGACCGCTCCCTTGATGGCGTCGCGGCGAGTCAGTGACGTCTCGGACACTTCAACCACGGGCGAGCCTTTCCTTGGCGGGAACCCAGGTCTACCAGACCCGCGTCACCGGTGAACACGTTCTACGGGGCGAACATCTCGGCGGACAGGCCGCGGGCGAGCAGGCTCGGCAGGACCACCAGCGCGACGACGAACTGCGGCAGGGCGGCCGGGCCGTTGTTGACGACGATGGCGATCGGGACCGCGCCGATGGCCGCGGCCACCAGCGGCCAGAGCACGATCCAGCCGAAGATCAGACCGACGCTCATGCCGCTCGAGTCGCCGTAGGTGACCGCGAGCAGGCTCGGCGGGAGACGACCGCCGCGGCGGCTCGAGAGCGCGGCGCAGAGCGTGATCGAGGGGGTGGCGAGCACGGCGAGCAGCACGGCGGCGCCACCGTGGTCGGGCAGCGCGCCCGCCGCGGCGCAACCGGCGACCGCCAGCAGCGCGCCGATCACGACGACCACCAGCGGGACGAGCGCGTGCTGGACCAGCACCTTGCCGATCGGCGCGCGCAGGAGCACGCGGACGCGTCCGGGCTGGTCGGTCTCCGCCCGCAGCGGCTCGAGGAGCCGCGAGGCGCCGGCGTAGATCGTCAGCGCGCCGGCGCCGACGGCCACCGGATGGGCGCCGTTGACCAGGCAGATCGCGGTCCCGCCTGCGGCCAGCACGAGCGCCTCGCCGAGCCGTTGCGGGACGGCCAGCGCGGCGACCGCGTCGCGCCAGGCGATGGCCAGGCGCGGTGAACGCGGCGGCTTGAGGCGGTTGGCGCCGCGCGCGGCGACAGGCCCCGCGCTCACCGCCGTGAGGCTGCGCCGGACGTAGCGGGCGTTCATCGAGTAGATGGCCGCGACCGCGCCGCCGCGGGCCTCGGCGCGCACGAGGTGGCGCTCGGTCGGCGTCGCGCCGCGGCGGCGGACGGCGAGCGCGGTGATCGCCGCGGTGAGCGCGGCCAGCAGCACGACGGCGACCGGCCACGCGGCGGCGGTCCCGGCCAGCGGCTGGACGGCCCAGCCCCACGGTCCCGACCACAGCGCGACGTGACGGCCCGTCGGCGAGGCGTCCGCGAGCACGACCAGGCCGGCCGCGACCGCGACCGCGGGCCAGGCGGCACGGCGCGTGGCGCGGTCGACGCGCTCGGAGCCCGCCACGAGCGCCGCGCCCGCGACGCCGAGCAGGCCGAGGATCGCGATCGCGACCACGAAACCCGCCGCGCGCACCGCGTCGACCCCGCGATGGTGGCCGGCGACGCCGACCACGACGAGCCCGCCCACGACCGCGGCCGCGCCCGTCCAGATCAGCAGCCCCCGGATCAGGCGTCCCAGGACCAGCTCCGCGCGGCGCAGCGGCGCGCCGAGCAACTGGGCGATGTCGGCGCACGCTGAAGACCACCGGGCCCTGGACCGCGCCCCAGCGCATCACCGCCAGCAACGCGACGAGCGCGAGCGACGGCCCCCAGATCCCGACCGCGCGCGGCGTCGCGACCTCGGACAGCGCCGCGCTCGCCGTCCCGTAGACGAACGGTCCGCCGATCGCCAGCGTGATGAACACGTAATACGCGGGCTCCAGTCGCTTGAGCAGCGACGGCGGCGCCTGCACGTCGTGCCAGAAGCGACGGATGTCCCGGACGCGCGTCCGGCCGCCGTCGCCGGCGGCGACGACGAGCTCAGGCATCGGCCGGCAGCCAACCGCGCTCGGCGGCGCGCTTGCGCACCGCGGCCCACGGGCCCGTGGTCGAGCACCTCACCCTCGCCCAGGACGATCGCGCGATCGGCGACGCCATCGGCGAACGCCATCTGGTGCGTCGTCAGCAGGACCGCGGTCCCGCTCGCCTTGGCGTCGAGCAGCAACTCGACCAGCAGCGCCTGCGACGGCGGATCGAGACCGACCACGGGCTCGTCGAGCACCAGCAGCTTCGCGGGCCGGATCAGCGCACACGCCAAGCCGGTCTTCTGCTTGAGGCCGCGCGAGAGCTCGGCGGGCAGGAAGTCGGCGCGATGCGAGAGGCCGAGACGCTCCAGCAGCGCTGTCGATCCGCTCCTCGATCCCGTCGTCGGTGACGCCGTGCGCGAGCGCGACGAGCGACAGGTGCTGCCGGACCGTGAGGTCGTCGTAGAGCATCGGCGTGTCGGGAACGAGCGCCAGCGCGGCGCGAGCCGCCTCGGCGTCCGGCTCGCTGTGCGGATCGTGGCCGCAGACCCGCACCGTGCCCTCGGTCGGCTCCAACAGCCCCGCGATCGTCCGGACCGCGGTGGACTTCCCCGAGCCGTTGGCGCCGATCAGCGCCACGCACTGGCCGCGCTTGAGCTCGAGGTCGAAATGGGCGAGGCCGACGAGGCGGCCGTAGTGGCGGGCCAGCCCGGTGACCTGCAGGGGGATCGCGTCGGGGGCGATCGACGCGGCGGCGGGCACCCGCACCAGTCTGACGGCTGCCGCCCCGCGCATCGTGAGGCGCGTCTCACGACAGCGAGGTCTTCGGGATCGCGTGTATTGTCGCCAGCCTCGTCCGGCCGCCGGACCGCCAGCTGAAACCCGTCTCGTCATTCCCTTCGCCGTTCGTATCGCAGCGCTCGTGGCGTTCGCCATGGGCTTCGCCGCGCCCGCGGCGATCGCGTCGGCCGGCGAGCGCCAGGAGCTCGTCGTCGGCTTCGACGCCGATGTGACCGCGGCGGAGCGGACCGCCGTCCTGGCCGACGCGGGCGCAACCGGCACGGCGACGGTCGCGTCCTCCGGCGCCATGACGGTCGAACGGGCGACGGCACCCGCCGGCGCCGTTGCCCGGCTCGCCGATGTCGCGGGCGTGCGCTGGGCCGTCCCGAACGTGCACTTCAAGCCGGCGCGGCCGCCGCTCCCGTGCGAGCAGATCGCCGCCGGCCAGGACGACCCGGCGCTGATCTTCACGGACCCGCTGGCCTGCCGGCAGTGGTACCTGAGCGGTTTCGACGACCTGGGCTCGGACACCAGCACGATCGGGGCCGCCGAGAGCTGGCCGGAGATCGCCGGCGCCGGCGGCTCGGTGATCGCCGTGATCGACACCGGCGTCGACTTCTCCCACCCTGATCTGATCGATCGCGCGTGGACGAACCCCGTGGACGGCACGCGCGGTTTCGACATCCCCGGCGATACACACGCGCCCCGAGACAGCATCGGGCACGGAACGAAGGTCGCCGGTGTCGCCGCGGCCAGCGCCGACGACATCGGCACCGTCGGCGCCTGCCCCAGGTGCTTGATCATGGACGTCAAGACCTTCCCCGACGGCGAGGATTACGCGAACGCCGCCGACATCCTCGACGGCATCGAGACCGCCGCCGAGCACGGTGCCAAGGTCATCAACCTGTCCCTGGGCGTGGCGTCGAAACCGCAGCTCAAGAAGGCGTTCGTCGACGTCATGCGCGCCTACCCGTCGATCGTGTTCGTCGTCGCGGCCGGCAACGAGCGGCGTTCCCTGGACACGAGCCCGCAGTCCCCGTGCGACGCCGCGGCGGAGGTGGCCAACGGAATCTGCGTCGCGGCCCTCGCGTCCCCTGACCAGCTCGCCTTCTTCTCCAACTACGGATCGGCGGTGCGCATCGCCGCTCCCGGCGATCACATGTACGTGCCGTCGATCGACGGTGGCTACGAGTACGAGCTCGGCACGTCGTTCTCGGCGCCGCTCGTGTCCGGCTCCGCCGCGCTGCTGCGCGGCATGGGCGCGAGCGCCCGCCAGTCCGTGAGCGCCCTGATCGCCGGGGCTCGCCCCGCGCCCGCCGGTTCGCCGGCGGTATCGGGTCCGCCGCGGCTGAACGTCACCGGCGCCCTCGAGGTCTTCCGGTCGATGGGACCCGACACCGACCCGGACCCGATACCGATCCCGAAGCCGTCGGTCACGCCGACGGCGACCCCGGTCGTGATCGCCACGCCGACACCTCGACGCCAGCCGGCTCCCACGCCGCAGCCGACTCCCGTCGCTCCGAAGAAGCGCGCCGCGGACGCCAATCCCGCGCGGCTGAGCTTCCGCGGCGTCACGTACCGCGGCGGCCGCGCCCGCGTCGAGCTCTCCTGCCGGGCCGCCTGCACCCTCACGGTGCGCGTCTACGCCGGAAGCAGGCGCCTGCTGCTGAGCCACGTCCGCCTCGCCCGCCGCGGCACCACCACGCTCACGCTGAAGATGCCCGCGAGCCGCTACCGGAAGCTGCGCACCCTGACGGTGCGCGCCGACGGCCCCGGGTACACCATGCGACGTTCGACACGTCGCGTGCGCTGAGTCCGCTCAGACCGTCCGCAGCGCCACGGTGGGTGGCATCCGCGACGCTCGGACGGCCGGCAGCAGGCCCGCGAACGCGCCGATCAGGATGGCCGAGGCGATGCCGCCCGTCCACGCCTCGACGGGGATCACGACGCACGTCGGAGGGCTGGCTGACGTTGACCTCGTCGGGTGCCTCGGGGTTGGCGGTCGGCCCGAGCAGCTCCTGGACGGCGGCCTCCTGACCCGTGGTGGTCCGCACGTAGATCGAGCTCGGCGGGCCGGCCTGCTGCTCGCCCCGCACGAGGCTGATGTAACCGAGGGAGTTCTGGGCGGCCGGGTAGCCGATCAGGGCGCTGGTGTCGATGGGTTTTCGATGCGACGACGATATGCACGACCGGCAGTCTCACCAGAGCCGGGGGATCAGGCGCGCCTTGCCGGACTCGTACGCCCGGTAGGACTCGCCGAGCACGCCATTGAGCTCGGCCTCCTCGAGGTGGATGCGCCGCACCAGAGCCGGCAACGGCAGGGCGATGCACGCCGCGAAGGACAGCCAGTTCCCGGTCGAGAGGCCGAAGCCCGCCACGATCAACAGCAGGCCGGTGTAGGACGGGTGGCGGACCCACCGGTACGGACCGGTCGAGACGACGACCTGCTCGGGGTCGACCTCGATGGTGGTGCGAAAGGCCCGGCCGAGGGCCGCGATCGCCCAGACGCGCACCGCGAGTCCCAGCCACATCACGATCACTCCGACCGTCTGCGCGAACGCGGGCAGTCGCAACGAGGGCGCATGTGACCGCGCGGCGAAGGCGAGCGCGATCCCTCCGCCGAGCCCGAGCGCGATCAAGGCGCGCGTCGCACGGTCGCGGTCGCGGCGGCCTCGGCGTTGAATGACCTCGCGAACCCGGATCGCGACTTCGAGCAGCACCCAGGCCGCGAGTGTGAGCTGCACCAGCGCGGACACCGGTCGAGTATGTCCGCCGGTGACGCCCCGCTAGGGCGTGCAGACGAGCGTGTAGCCGGCCTGGCCCTGGTGGTGGCCGTCGATCGTGACGCTCCCGACGCAGTCGGTCTGCCGCTTGCTGTAGTTGTCCATCCCCGAGATCCAGGCGCGGAGCGCGTTGCTGTAGGTCGTCGTGGCGGTCTGGAAGGCGGCCGCGGTCATGCCCACCGCCCCGCCGTAGACCGGCGGCGGATTCGCCTGCAGGTAGGTGAGGAAGTCATTGCCGTGCCGGCTCTCGTGAAAGCGCAGGCTCGTGTTCCCGGCGGCCTGGTCGGCGGGCGTGGTCCCGCGGCCGTAGGCCGACGTCTGTGACTCCGGGTTGCCGGTCCCGGTCGCGTAGGTCGTCTGGATCGTGAAGCTGAACGAGGGCGGGACGCCGGTGATCCCGGTGACGGCTCCGCCCGGGCCGGTGGTCGCGTTGATCGACCACGACGCCGGGCTCGGCGTGTAGCGCGTCTCGTTCGTGCTGCCGCCGACCGTGTCGGGCAGGACCGTCACGCTGACGCCGTTGATCTGCAGCGTCGTGCTCGAGGTCCCCATGGCGGCGTCGTGTGGCAGCGGCGTCGAGTAGGACAGGATCTGCGTGATGTGGTCGCGCACGGCCTGATCGCTGACGCTGCCCTGGAGCGCCCGGAGCCGCTGTGAGCCGGCGTCGGAGTCGCGCAGGTCGCGCAGCCGGTTGACGACGCCCGGGTCCTGCAGGTCCTGCGCGTCGATGACGCCGCGATCGAACCGCCATTGCACGAGCTGCTCGAGCGCCGCTCGGACCTCGGCGACGCGCGCCTGGAAGTCGGCCACCGTCAGGCCGGCGAAGAATCCGGGATCGAACATCAGCGGTGCCCGGCCGGCTTCAGGCGGCGGGAAGTGCAGCGCGATCTGCTGCGGCGTGAGCGTCAGCATCGGCTTGACCGGCACCCCACCGGTCGCGTCGACCGTGACGTAGCTGACGTGCCGCGAGCGCGGAGCGCAGAACTCCCGCAGGATCGCGTTGGCCTGGGCGAGCTGCGTCGTCGCGTTGCCGAAGATGGTGTCCTCGAGCAGCGAGTGCATGTTGACGATGCGCTCCTCCGGGGAGGATTGCGCGGGCGCGGCAGCCGGCGCCGGCTGCCGCGCCAGCGCCGCTCCGAAGGCCTGGTTTCCCAGTGCTCGTGCAAGTCCCAAAGACGGCCCCGGGAACATCCGCACGGGAACACCCCGGGCCACCGAGGCAGGCCGGACGGAGCGACGACGGGGGCCGCTTCCGCGGGCGCCTCGCGCTCAGCCTTCTCCGCCACGCATCCGAGTATCTGCCCTTGCCGCGGCCGGGTCAACGTCAGCAATGGCACCGGGGGCGCCGGCCTCGCGGCCGGCACCCCCGGAGAGCACCCCTACGGTGTTGTCGTCGACAGGGTGAACGTCAGCGTCTTGCTGTACGTGCCCGTGCGCAGCGGCTCGTTGGCGCCGATCGACTGCTTGAAGCCGATCGAGACCGCGTCGTTGGAGACCGGGCCGCTGTAGGTCTTCACCGTTGTCGGGATCGGGGCGTAGGTGCCGCCTGTCCCGGCCTGGAGCGTCTGCGCCAGGGCGAAGGACCCGTTGACCAGCTTGCCGGTGTTCGTCGCGCTCGGGTCGGCGACCGAGATCGCCGCGTCACCGGCGGTCGAGGTCACGGTCGCCGTCGTCGTCGCGAAGTAGTCCTTCGCGAGGCCCGGCGTGAACGCGCCGAACGTCGCCGGAGCGCCCAGCGTGAGCGAGAGCGTCGCGCGGCACCGTGCCGCCGACGCTGCCGCTCGCCGAGGTGATGGGCACGTCGAACGCCTGGACCTCGTTGGAGGCGTTCACGAAGGAGACGAGCACCGATGCGCCGCTCGCGACCCTCGAGGCCGCGGCCTCGTCGAGCGGGATCGACACGGTCTGGCTGCCTGCCGCTGCGATGTTGACCGTCACCGAGCGGACGATGCCGCCCATCATGTCCGGCGCCCACGGCGGCGTCGTGCCGTCCGCGGCGTTGCACGCCGAGAGCCCGTAGTCCGGCGCCGGGTCGGTCGCCGGGTCGCAGCTCGTGTTCCACACCCGCGTGTAGCTCTTGTTGCCGTCCTGCGGGTTGGGGTCGTACAGGAACAGGCGGGCGGTGCCGGGCGCCGCCGCCGTCGATGTCGACCTTGAGCGAGCCCGTGGTCAGGTTCGCTGCCGCCGACGGTGAGCCCGCGTGCCGCCGGCGCGGGCTCGCGACCGGAGATCGGCACGCCGTTGCGCGCCGACTGGGCGATCGTCTGCGGCGAGTCGGCGCCGTCGAGGTTCGGGTGCGAGACGTTCGGCGTGCGCGGGCGTCGTCGGCTGGCCCGCCGGCGGCGTGTAGCCCGGCAGCGACGCGCGGCCCCAGCGGTACGGATCGGACTGGACCGAGCCGAACGTCGACCAGGCCAGGCGCGTGCTCTGGTCGATGTGGCGCAGCACGGTCGAGCCGGTGCCCGCCGTGTTGTCGTCGTTGTCGTAGGGCGTGATGTTCAGGCCCATGTTGGCCGGGTCGACCGCGGCCGGCAGGATCGGCCATCGGGATCTTGACCTCGAGGTTGTAGCCGCCGCCCGCGTAGGCGTGGTCGATCGTCGGTGTCGTTGGTGCCGACCCACGTGCGCGGTCGAGTACGACCTGCACGCCGGGGGCGTTCGGGGCGTCGTCGACCGTCGCCGCCAGCGGCCCGGTCGAGAAGCCCTGGTGGTTGTCCGCGTCACGCTCCCAGCACGGGCCGTTGACGCCGTTGCCGTTGGAGTTGGTCGGGTCGTTCGTGTACGGGAAGACGCCGAGCTTGAACGTGTTGGCCGTGTCCTTGAGCGCTGCGACGCGTTGCCGCGCGGGTCGATCAGGATCTCGACCGAGTCCGCCAGCCAGTGCGCGACGCACTCCGGCGGGCGTGACCGCGTAGGCCTGGAAGTCGTCGCGGACGTGGATGAAGAAGTACAGGTCGTCGCCGCGGCGGGTCACCTTGGCGTAGGTGCTCGTCGGCGCCGCCGGCGGCGCCGGAGGTGCCGCAGTCGATGCCGACCGGCGAGCAGTCGCGCGCCGCTCGGCCCTCCCACTTGCGGCCGATGTCGAGCGCCTCGCCGGCGTACTCGCCGGGGCTCTCGACGCCGTCCAGCGTCGGGGTCGCCGGGCGCCTCCGGGATCGTCGTCTTCGGGACGATCGCCAGCGTCAGCGTCTCGCTGCCGGGGCCGCGCGTCGAGTTCGTGGTGGTGATCGGACGTGATGTTCTGCGCGTCTGCGGCGTCGGCGGGATCGGAGCGTCGCGTCGGTGTTCGGTGAGACGGTGAAGTTCACGACCGTGTCGGCGCCCGGGGCCAGCGGCCCGTACGGCTTGCGACGGCCGGCGTCGGCAGGTGAAGCTCGCCGGCAGCGTCAGGCGACCGTGCCGCTCTGCGCGACGTCGGACCAGTTGTGGACGTTGACCGGGAGCGTTGGCGTCTCGCCGATCGCCGATCGTCTGGTCGCGGGCGGCGAGCGGCCGAGCGCGGCGGCCGCGGGCGCGCGTCGTTGCTGAGCCAGTTGTCGTACTCGGCCCAGTTGCCCCAGCGCTGGAAGCGACCCTCGACGGGGGAGACCACGCGCACGACGTCGTCCGTGTAGCCGGTCGCCGAGCCCGTCGTGTCAGCGCGCGGCGATCTTGTAGTTCGTGTCGACCGCCGCGTCCGCGGCCGGGCGTGACGGTGAACGTCGTCGTCGTGTCAGCGTCGTGCCGACGGCCGCGACGGGCTTGGCGCCGCGTCGACGGTCCAGCCGGCCGGGACGGTCAGCGCGGCGGTGCCGGCCGCGAGCGTGCCCGCGCCGGCGCTTGAGGTGCAGCGGTCGCCGTGAACGGCGCGCCGGGCGCGTTGTAGAAGCGCGAGAACGTCAGGTACTCGAGCGTGCCGAGCGGGCAGGCCGCCCGGGTCCGGCTTGACGCGCGCCGTAGAGGATCGCGTCGTCCTTGCCGGCGATCGGGTTGGCCGTGCCGTCCGGGTTCGACGTTCGGCTGGAACGGGCACGAAGTTGTCGGTCATGCCGAAGCGCGAGCAGCCCGCGGCGCGACGTGCCCTTGTTCATCGCGCGGCTCTGCGTCGGGTAGGCGCGAGCCGCCCTCGGAGGCGACCTGCGCCCAGATCTTCGGCGTGCCCGCGGGCTGGCCCTGGACGTTGCCGGCCGGCCACAGGTACGGCGAGTCGTAGCCGGTCCACACGCCCGCGACGGTGTCGAGGTTGGTCGCCGGTCGGGATGAAGCCGGTGGTGCAGTCGGCGGCGGTCGTGGTGCCGCCGGTGCCGGCGGTCGCGCCGCCGGAGAAGACCTTCTTGACCTGCCAGGTGCTGAGCGCGTTCGGGCCCGTCAGCTGCTCCGGGAACATCGTCGGGTCGGCCGCGGCCTTGCATGCCCTCCCAGATGTAGCGGCCGGCCTGCTGGTGGTTGCCGTGGCCGACGGCCGAGCGTCGGCGTGAAGCCGATGTAGACGTCCGGCTGCGTCATGCGGATGATCCGCGTGACCCGGCGCAGCGTCTCGTCTGCCCCAGAAGAACTGGGTCAGCGGCGCGCTCTGGTTGTAGAAGAAGTCGACGCGTGTCGAGGTTGAAGATGTCGATCGTGCCCGAGCGGTAGTGCGCGACGCGGTCCTCGTTCTCGCGCCGCAGGCCCGAGCGCCGGGCCGATCTCGGTGCCGGTGGCGTTGCCGCCGCCCTCGCCGCGGGTGACCATGATGATCCCGCAGCGGACGTCGTAGCGCTGGTGCCAGACGCCGCACGGCCCGATGATGCTCGTGTCGTCATCGGGATGGGCCCACTCGCCCATCACGTTGATCTTCACGGCCTGGTCTGCCGTGTACGGGGCCGCCTTCGCCCCTGGGGCCGCCCCGAGCAGCGACCGCCAGCGGCCGTCGCCAGGACCACGCCGAATCGCTTCACGTCGCTCTCCTCTCACACCTCGAACCTCTTCGAACGACTTCGAACAGCGGAACGTTATTCCTGGCTTTCGGTCCTGTCAAGTCGACCGGTTCCGCGGCTACCCTCGGACATCGTGCGGTTCGTCGCTGCTCATCATCCTCGCTCGCGGCGCTTGCCGCGCCCGCCAGCGCCCAGGCGGCGCCGACGCTCGACGCCGACCTCGCGACGCCCGTCGGTGCGCTACGGCGCCGCCCACACGATCACCGGGACGCTGGTCGACGGCACGTCGCCGCTCGCCGGCCAGGAGGTCGTGCTCGAGGGCCGCCGGTACCCGTACGAGGGCTCCTACCGCGTCATCGAGCGCACGACGACCGACGCCGACGGCAAGTTCACCTTCAGCCCGAGCTGGACCGCAACCACCGCCTGCGCGTCAGCGCGCCCGCCCAGAGCCTCGAATCCGAGGTCCTGCAGGCCTACGTGCTGCCGGCGTTCGAGCTCTCCTTCCGGGCGCTCGAAGCCCGGCGTGGTGCGGCTCTACCAGCGCTACACGGTGCCCAAGACCGTGCGGCTGAGCGCGCCGACGCTGTTCTATCTCGGCAAGCGCGGCGCCAAGCGGGCGTCGCTGCGCGAGACGGGCGAGCTCAAGCGCACCGGCGCCGGGCCGCTACACGTCGCAGGTCGACCGTGACGCTGCCCGACGAGCTGGCACGGCGCGTTCCGCTACGCGAGCTGCTTCCGCCCGTCGGCCGGGCTCCGGGATGGGCGATCCGCGGGCGACCTGCCCGCAGCTTGCGGCTCGAGTTCTGACAGGACGATTCCGCCACACCGTCGTTCGAAGCTGATAGAAGTCGGCTCGAATCTGTTCACTAATGTTCCGTCGGAGATGACGCTTCTTCCCGCCCAGCGACGCCAGGAGATCCTGCGCGCCGTGCGCTCGGCGGCACCGCGCACGTCTCCGACCTGGCCGAGAGCTTCGGCGTGTCGGAGATGACCGTGCGCCGCGACCTCGCACGCGCTCGCGCGCGACGGCAAGCTCGAGCGCGTGCACGGCGGCGCGATCGACGCCGGCGTCGAGCCGGCGTTCTCGCAGATCGAGGTCGAGCGCTTCGACGTCAAGGACCGCATCGGCGCGGCCGCGGCGGCGCTGGTCGAGGACGGCCAGACCGTGATGATCGACATCGGCACCTCGACGCTGCAGCTGGCCCGCCACCTGCACGGGCGCGAGATCACCGTCGTCACGACGAACCTCGCGGTCGTCGAGGAGCTGCTGCCCGACCCGGACATCGAGCTCGTGCTGCCCGGCGGCATCGTGCGCCGCAACTACCGCTCGCTGGTCGGCGTGCTGGCCGAGGACTCGCTGCGCCAGCTCAAGTCCGACATCGCTCTTCCTGGGCACGAGCGGCGGTCGACGTCGAGCTCGGCGTGTGGGACACGACGATGGTCGAGGTCCCGATCAAGCGCGCTGATGATCGCCGGCGCCGACGCGGTCGTCGCTGATCGCCGACGCCGCGAAGTTCTCGATGACCGGCGTCGTGCGCGTGTGCGGCGCCGGAGTCGATCGACCACATCGTCACCGACGCGCCGCTGCCGGCCGCGTGCCGCTCGGCCGTCGACGCCGCCGGGATCGAGGTGACCATCGCATGAAGCTGACGATCGTCGGCGGCGGCGGGTTCCGCGTGCCGCTCGTCTACGGCGCGCTGCTCGAGAAGGCGCGAGCGGCTCGGCCTCGAGGAGGTCGTCCTGCACGACATCGACGCCGGCGCGGCTCGAGCGCATCGGCGCCGGTGCTCGACGGGCTCGCCGCACGAGCACGGCGACGCGGCTGCCGTTCCGCACCACGACCGACCTCGTCGACGCGCGTCGAGGGCGCCGACTTCGTCTTCTGCGCGATCCGCGTCGGCCAGCTCGAGGGCCGCGTGGTCGACGAGGACGTCCCGCTCGGGCTCGGCGTGCTCGGCCAGGAGACGACCGGGCCCGGGCGGCATCTGCTTCGCGCTGCGCACGATCCCGGTGATGGTGCGAGCTCGCCGAGACGATCGCCGAGCACGCGCCCGAACGCCTGGCTGATCAACTTCACGAACCCCGCCGGGATGGTCACCGAGGCCGTCCAGCAGGTGCTCGGCGACCGCGCGGTCGGCATCTGCGACTCGCCGTCCGGGCTCTGCCGGCGCGTCGCCGCGCGCGCGTCGGCCGCGACCCGCGACGAGCTGTGGTTCGACTACTTCGGGCTCAACCACCTCGGCTGGCTGCGCGGCGTGCGCGACGCGCGGCGGCGACGCTGCTGCCCGGGCTGCTCGAGGACGACGAGCGCCTCGCGCGCTTCGAGGAGGGCCGGCTGTTCGGCGGCGAGTGGCTGCGCTCGCTCGGGATGATCCCGAACGAGTACCTCTACTACTTCTACTACGCGGCCGACACGGTCCACGCGATCCGCGGCAGCCCCGCGTCGCGCGGCGCGTTCCTGCTCGAGCAGCAGCGCGCGTTCTACGCGCAGAACGGCGCAGCGCCGCGAGGAGGCGCTCGCCGCGTGGCGCGCCACGCGCCACGACCGCGAGCGCACCTACATGGCCGAGGCGCGCAGCGCCGGCGGGCGACGAGTCACGAGCACGAGGCGCGACGACAACGGCGGCTACGAGGGCGAGGCGATGGCGGTGCTCGAGGCGATCGCGCTCAACACGCCGCGCGGTGCTGATCCTCAACACCGCCAACCGCTCGAGCCTGCCGTTCCTGGACGAGCGCGCGGTCGTCGAGGTGCCGTGCGTCGTCGGCCGCGCCGGGCCCGGTGCCGATGGCGATCGGGCGAGGTCCCCGCGCACGCGCGCGCGCTGGTCGAGATGATGAAGGACGTCGAGCGCACGACGATCGACGCGGCGCTGCTGGGCTCGCGCGAGCTCGCCGATCAAGGCGCTCGCGCTGCACCCGCTGGTCCCGTCGGTGAACACCGCGCGCGCGATCTTCGACGGCTACCGCGAGCGGCTGCCCGGCGCTGCAGGAGGCGTTCCGTGTGAGCGTCGACCTCGCCTGCGCCGAGCTCGGCCTTCCTGGACCTGACCTTCGTCGGGCTCGACGCGATCCCGGGGCCGGGCGAGGAGCGCCTCGCGACGGACTTCCTGCGCTCGCCCGGCGGCGGCGCGATCACCGCGGTCGGCGCCGCGCGGCTCGGCCTGTCGAGCGCGCTCGTCTCGCCGCTCGGCGACGACGCGGTCGGGACGCTGCTGCGCTCGCTGCTGGCCGACGACGGCGTGCGCTGGGCCGGGCGGCTCGGTCGACGCGCACGCCGGTCACGGTGATCATGCCGACCGACGGCGACCGCGCGATGGCGACCTTCGACCCGGGCGAGGGCGTCGACCGCCGCCGAGCTCGCCGCGCGTCGAGCCGCGCGCGGTCGTGCTCTCGATCCCGCGCCTGGCGCTCGCCCCGGCGGGCGCGCGCGCTCTACGTCGTCGGTCGGCGACGTCGACGCGCGAGCGCTCGCCGGCGGCGAGCTGCCCGCCGAGCTGCAGCGGCGCCCGCGCGCTGCTGGTCAACGAGCGCGAGGCGCGGCTGCTGACCGGCGCTGGACGACCGCGGAGGCCGCCGCGAGGCGCTGGCCGCGCGCGCGCCGCTGCGCGATCGTCACGCTCGGCGCCGACGGCGCGCTCGCCGCGGGCGCCGACGGCATCGGTGCGCGTCGACGGGCGTCGACGTCGACGCGGTCGACACGACCGGCGCCGGCGACCTCTTCGCCGCCGCCTACGTCTGGGCCGACCACTGGGGCGCGGCGCTCGACGGAGCGCCTGCGCTGGGCGGTGCTGTATGCATCGCTCTCGGTGCGGGTCGCCACCGCGGTCGCGGGCGCGGTGACGTTGAGGGCGCTCTTGGAGGAGGGCGCTGAACACGGGCTGGCGTCGCCTGTGCGACAGCCGTCGGCAGCGATGAAGGAGGACCAGTGATGGCTCGGAGGGTGATCGCCGCGTTGGCGCTGACGCGCGCTCGATCGCCGGTTGCGGCGCGGCTCCCGGCGCGAAGCGACGACGCACGCCAAGAAGGCGGCGACGGCGACGGCCACGGTGGCGCCGCGCCAAGCCCGACATCTCGAAGGCCGGCGACGTCACGCTGACCGTCTGGGACCAGGAGGTCCGCGGCGGCCAGAACGCAGCAGATCGAGCAGCTCAACAAGGAGTTCCAGGCGAAGTACCCGAACGTCAAGATCGAGCGCGTCGCGAAGTCCTTCGACGACCTGCATCAAGACGCTCAAGCTCGCGGTCTCCGGGCCCAAGGCGCCCGACGTCGTCGAGGCCAACCAGGGCCGCCCGATCATGGGCGAGCTGGTCAAGGCCGGGCTGCTGCGCCCGGTCGACCGACTACGCCAAGGTCTACGGCTGGGACGACGCGCTACTCGCCGCTGCTGCTGGACCTCAACAAGTTCTCGTCCGACGGCAAGGAGTTCGGCTCGGGCGACCTCTACGGCCTCTCGCAGATGGGCGAGATCGTCGGCGTCTTCTACAACAAGACGATGGTCGCCGACGCCGCCGACGACGCTCGACGAGTTCGAGGCGTCGCTGCAGAAGGCCAAGGACGCAGGGCGAGACCCCGATCCAGTTCGGCAACCTCGAGAAGTGGCCCGGCATCCACGACTTCGAGAGCGTGCTCGGCCAGACCGCCGACAAGCAGGCGATCCGCGACTTCGTCTTCGCCAAGGACGGGCGCGTCGTTCGACAACCCGCAGTTCGCCGAGGGCGCCACGAAGATCCAGGACTGGGTCGACAAGGGCTACTTCAACAAGGACTTCAACGGCACCGACTACGACCCGGCGTGGCAGGCGTTCGCCAAGGGCAAGAGCCCGTACCTGATCGCCGGCACGTGGGTCACGGCCGACCTCGCCGAGCAGATGGGCGACGACGTCGGCTTCATGCTGATGCCGGGCAAGGACCCGCGCGACGCCGGTCGTCGCTCGGCGGCGAGTCGCTGCCGTTCACGATCACCTCGACGTCCAAGAACCCCGACGTGGCCGCGGCCTACATCGACTTCCTCACCGACGCCAACGCCGCCAAGGTGCTCGTCGACACGGACAACCTGCCGGCGATGAAGGACGCGCCGGCGCCGCCGTCCGGCGTGCTCCGGCCGACGTCGCGACGGCGTGGCAGAAGCTCAACGAGGCCGACGGCGTGATCCCGTACCTGGACTACACGACGCCGACGTTCTACGACGACATCAGCGGCGCCATCCAGGAGCTGCTCGCGGGCAAGCAGGACCCGGCCGCCTTCACCAAGGGCGTGCAGGAGAAGTACGACAAGTGGGCGGAGTCCCGCTGAGGTCCTGCGCCGGCGCCGGGCCGGGCGACCGCCCGCCCGGCGAGCCGCGGCTCGTCGGCTACCTGTACCTGCTGCCGGCGTTCGCGGTCTTCGTCTGCTTCGTGCTGCTCCCGCTCGCGCACGCGGCGTACCTGTCGCTGTTCGCACTGGGACGGGCTGACGGTCGGCGACCTGGGCCGGGCTTCGGCAACTACACGCGACGTCTTCACGGACCCGGAGCTGCGCAGCGCGTTCGAGCACGCGCTCGTGCTGCTGATCTTCTACGCGCGTGCTGCCGCGTGCTGATCGGGCTGGTGCTGGCCGGCGTGATGGCGCGCGCGCGGGTGCGCGGGCTGGCGCTGCTTCCGGACGATCCTGTTCCTGCCGCAGGTCGTCGCGATGGTCGTCGTCGCGGTGATGTGGAAGATGATCTACGACCCCGCGAACGGGTCCGCTGAACCGCTTCCTGCGGCGTCGTTCGGGATCGACGGGCAAGTCGTGGCTCGGCGACTTCTCGCTGGCGCTGCCCGTCGGTCGGGCTGATCGGCACGTGGGTCTACTTCGGGCTGGCGATGGTGCTGCTCACCGCGGGCGTGCAGAAGATCCCGTCGTCGCTCTACGACGCCGCGCGCGTCGACGGCGCCGGGCGCGTTCCGCGAGTTCCTCGCGGTCACGCTGCCGGCGCTGCGCGGCGAGATCGCCGTCGCGCTGACGCTGACCACGATCGCCGCGCTGCGCAACTTCGACCTCATCTACATCACGACCAAGGGCGGCCCGGGCGACGCGACGACGGTGCCCGCCTTCCAGGTCTACCACGCGCGCGTTCGAGACCGGCCAGGTCGGCTCGCGCCGCGGCGATCGGCATCACGCTCGACCGCGATCATCTTCGTGATCTCGCGTCGGGATCAACCGCGCTCGGCGGAGCGCGGCGCATGACCTCGCGCAACGAGCAGGCGCTGCGGCTACGCGATCCTCGGCCTGTTCTCGCTGATCGCGCTCTTCCCGATCGTCGGGATCGTCTTCACCGCGCTGCAGGACCCGAGCGGCGGCGCGACGCTTCGGGTCCTTCGACGGCCTGCACCTCGGCAACTTCAAGGACGCCTGGGAGGAGGGCAACTTCGGGACCTACCTGAAGTCGAGCGTGATCGTCGCGGTCGTCGTCGTCAGCGTCTCCGCGGTGCTCTCGATCCTGTCGGGCTACGCGTTCGGGATGATGCGCTTCCGCGGCGCGACGGTGCTGTTCTACGTGTTCCTGCTCGGGCTGATGGTGCCGATGGAGGCGATGATCGTGCCGCTCTACTACGACTTCCGCGACCTCGGTCTGACCGACACCTACTGGGGGCTGATCCTGCCGCAGATCGGGACGTCGGTCGCGTTCGGGACCTTCTGGATGCGCGCGTTCTTCCGCGGCGTGCCGCGCTCGCTGGTCGAGGCCGCGCGGATCGACGGCGCGTCCTCGCTGGTTCACGCTCTGGCGCGTGCTGCTGCCGCTGGCGCGGCCGGCCGTGCTGACGATGATCGTGCTGCTGTTCATGTGGACCTGGAACGAGTTCCTGCTCGCGCTCGTGATGGTCTCCGACGAGGGCCTGCGCACCGCGCCGCTGGGGCTCGAGCTTCTTCCAGGGGCGCAACACGTCGGATCTGACGCTGCTCGCGGCCGGCTCCGTGATCGTGGCGCTGCCGGTCGTCATCGTCTACGTGTTCCTGCAGCGCCACTTCATCCGCGGCATGCTCTCCGGGGCGGTGAAGGGCTAGATGGCCGGCGTTCGCTTCTGCGGCGGTCGGCAAGACCTTCGGCGTCGGTCGAGGCCGTCAAGGACCTGCGACCTCGAGATCGCCGACGGCGAGTTCATGGTGCTGGTCGGCCCGTCGGGCTCGGGCAAGACGACCGCGCTGCGGATGCTCGCCGGCCTCGAGTCGATCACCGCCGGCGAGATCTCGATCGGCGACCGCGTCGTCAACAAGATCGCCCCGCGCGAGCGCGACATCGCGATGGTCTTCCAGGACTACGCGCTGTACCCGCAGATGACGGTCTTCGACAACCTCGCCTTCGGCCTGCGGCGGCGCAAGGTGCCCAAGCCCGAGATCGACCGGCGCGTGCGGCGACGCCGCGCGGCTGCTCGACATCGAGCCGCTGCTGGAGCGCCGCCCGGGCCAGCTCTCCGGCGGCCAGGCGCAGCGCGTCGCGCTCGGCCGCGCGCTCGTCCGCGAGCCGCAGGTCTTCCTGATGGACGAGCCGCTGTCGAACCTCGACGCCAAGCTGCGCACGCAGACGCGCGGCGAGATCCGCCGCCTGCAGCACGAGGTCCGCACGACCACCGTCTACGTCACCCACGACCAGGTCGAGGCGATGACGATGGGCGACCGGATCGCGGTCATGAACGACGGCGTGCTCGAGCAGGTCGGCACGCCCGAGGAGCTCTACGAGCGCCCCGCGAACCGCTTCGTCGCCGGCTTCATCGGCTCGCCGGCGATGGCGTTCATCGAGGCCGCCGGACGTCGCCGCGCCTGCTGCCCGGTCTGAAGGTGCCCGCCGGCGCCGTCGTCGGCGTGCGCCCGGAGCACGCGCGCCCGTGGCGCGACGGTCTCGTCGGCCCGCTGCGCGGCACGGTCGCGTTCGTCGAGGCGCTCGGGCGCGAGACGTTCATCGGCGTCGACGTCGAGGACACGCGGCTGGTCGTCTTCGAGGAGGGCCGGGCGACCCGCGACGTCGGCGAGACGATCGAGTTCGGCCTGATCGAGGAGGGCCTGCGCTACTTCGCCGCCGACGGCGGCGCGGCGCTTCCGGCCAGCCGGCACGCGCGCGATTGATCAGGGCGTCCAAGTCACTGGGTCGGCCTGACGCCTACTCAGTGACTTGGGTGAGCCCGGTCGCACCGACCGCATTGACGCTTGCGTGGGTGCGCGGGCGCCGGCGCCGTGGACCTCACGGCTCGTGCTTGGTGTGGGGTGTCGCCGCGTGGGGGAACTGTGGGCAGGTGGAGGGAGGGGGAGCGCTCGGGGCGCGATCGGCACGAGCACGCACGATCGCTTCCGGCCTCGAGTCCGGGCTTGGCCTCGGTCGCGGCGGCGTACGGGTCGCGTGTCGGGCTCGGCGAGTGTCGAGTTTCTCTCGCTGTGCTGGAGAAACTCGACGCTCGTGTGGCGCTCGTGCCCGTTCGGCCGAGTGCGCTCAGCGCGGCGCGGAGTCCGGCTCAGGCGACGGTGAACTCGATCCGCGCAGGCAAGGGGCCGCTGAGGCGTTCCGCCGCGACGCCGCCGAGCGAGAACGTGAACGTGTCGAGCGGCTCGGTCAGTGTCGGGCGGCGTTCGAAGGCCCGTTCGTACGCCGCGGTCAGCCCGCGCAGCGCGTCGTGGATCGCCGTGCGCAGTCCCGCAGGTGCTTCAGGCGCCGCGCGCGCGCCCGGAACGACGACGGTCCCGAGCCGCTCGGGATCGCTGACCAGGTCACGCGAGGCGGCGCGGAGTTCCGCGTCGAGCGCCGCGACGAACTCGGGGAGCTCCGGCTTGTGCGCGAGCGCCTTGACGGCGCCGTCGACCGCGTCGACGGCCGCGTCGCCGGTCACGGCTCCGTCGCAGTCGGGAACGGGCCACCAGCTCATGGGCAGTACCCCGAGGCGCGCACGATCGGATCGGCGCGCAGGCGCGCCTCGACGGCTGGGCCGGTCGACTTGAGCTCTTCTCGGCGGTTCATGAAATTGCGGATGTTGGTGCGGCGCACCTTCTCGAAGTCCATGTTGCCCTGTTCGAGCCAGTCGGCCTGGTCGACGTTGCGCAGGCCGTCCGCGATCGTGCTCAGCACGACGTCGCGCTTGAAGCGGTAGTAGCGCTTGGTGTCGTCGTTGTCCGGGACTGAGGTATGGGCGGCGAGCCAGGTCACGGCCTCGGCGCGATGCTGTCGCTGGCGGTCGGGCACCGACTGCTCGGTCTGGCCGACATAGATGCAATCCGCCCACTCCGCGTCGGTCGAGTTCGTCCCGAGATAGATCTTGAAGTTGCCGCCCGGGACCGATGCCCCCGTGCCGTCGCGCCACGTGTAGTGGCGGATGGGCGGCGTGTTGTGCACGAGCACGCCTGGGCCGACGAAGTAGGTCTCGTGCGGCGATACCGAGAGGTCGACGGTCGGGGCGTCGATCGCGGTCACGTGCTCGACGCGCTCCACGATTGCGGTCGTCCCGTCGTGCAGGCGAACGCCGAGTCCGGGCACCAGTTCCTGCGCGGCCACCCAGTCGCCGGCCTCGACGACCCAGAAGGGGTGCTGCCCGGTCGCGCGCACGGTCGAGCCGGCCACCGTGACCTCGATGAACCGCAGCGTCCGGTTGTCGTGGCGCTGCAGCACGCGGCCGGGTACGGTGGCCCCGGACGCGACGTCGAACGTGACCACCGCGTCGCCCACCGCGAGCTTCGCCGATCGCCCGCGGCCCCGAAGGCGTCAGGACCGGCGTGTCGGGCGCGAAACACGGCAGCGTCGGTCGCCGGTCCGGGTTGAGCTCGTCCGCGCGTAGGCGGATCAGGCGGTCCAGCTCGCGGATGCGGTCGAGCAGCGTCGCGCGACGGGTCATCGACTGCTGGTAGGCCGGGCTCGACCGGTTGCTGCCCGCGGCGCGGACCCAGTCGTTGATCTGCAGGACCTCGGCGTTGTAGAAGCGGCGCTGCTCGCGCATGTACGGGAGCGCCTCCGCGGACTGCATGGCTGCTGTCGCGACCAGGAACTGCTCGTAGGGCAGGTTCAGGACCTGCTCCGCCGAGAGCGGCAGCGGCTGCTCGCCCGGCTCCCCGATGACGCCGGGGACAGGCTCGGAAGTGAATGACTCCGAGAAGTCGTTCCAGCGGAACTGCCGCGCGGCCTCGTGGATCCGCGCGGCGAGCGGCGCGAGGCCGGGGACGCTGCCGCCGAAGCGGTCGCCGAAGCCCAGGAGCTCGGCCTGCGCCTCCACCTGGCGCGCTTCGGCGATCAGCTCGTCGAGGACGGGAAGCTGCGGTTGCAGCGCCCGCCCGCGGATCGGGTCGCCGGCTGACGACGCGGTCGACATCGAAGCGCTTGCGCTGCAGCTTGAGCGTGAGCCGGCCCGGCTCGCTCTCCATCAAGAGCACCGGCGGGTCCCCCGGCGCCACCCGCAACACGTGCGGTGAGCCCTCCATGTCGAAGCGGGCGACGTCCTCGCCCGTGTGCGCGTCGGGCGGCTCGGCCGGTGGCTCAGGCTGCGGCGCCGGTGGGTCGGGGACGCCCGCGATCGGCGGCACGCCGGCGTCCACGGGGTCGGTCGCGGCTGGCGGCGGCGCCATGCCCGCGTCCGGCGGCGGAGCGGTGGCGTCCGGCGCGTCGGGGAGCCCGGGATCCTGGCCGGGCACCGGCGCTGGACCCTGCGGCGCGGGGGCGGGCGCCACCGGCGGGGCGGTCGGAGCACCGAAGCGCGGATCGCCGGCGATCGATGGGGCCGAGGGGGGACCGCCCTCGACGGGGGCGTCGGCCCTGAAGCCGCGCGGAGCGGTCCATTCCCCGGTCTCGTCGTCGGGGTCGCGCTGGTTCTCCACGCCGCTGTCGGCGATGACCCCCCGAACCAGGCTCGGAATCCGCAGGTTCGCATGTGCCGCGTTGAACGCGGGCGGGCTTCCCTCGCCGAGCACGTAGTTGTCGAAGCGCGCCGAACCGCGTACGCGGCCGAGTTGCCGCCGCCGGTCGGCGAGGTCGAGGATGTGGAAGTCGTGACCGGGAATGGAGACGTTGAGGCTCACGCCGAAGACGACCGACGCTGAGCCCTGTGCGTCGAGCCGTCCGGCGAGCAGGTACCGGGTTGGGCCGCCGGCGACGGCGGTGCGGTGGATCGACGCGGTGGCGGACGCCGTCGCCTCCAGCTCGCCTCGGGCGTTGAGCCGCAGGTTCGTGCTGAGCACCTCGTAGGTGAAGCGATCCGAGACGTGGCCGAGCACAGGCACCCGCGCCTTGACGGCGAGCGAACCGGTGATGGCCAACTCGAGCCCGAGCGCGGCGGCGGCCTGCAGTCGGCCGCCGATGACGAGATGGTTCTCGAAGCCCTCGCGGGTCGAGAACGCGCCTTCGGCGGCGAGGTCGTGCAGCGTGAGCGGGCCGAGCGTGCCCGTCGCCACGATCGAGCCCTCCGCGCTGACCTGGACGAAGACCGTGCCGGCCCAGATGCTGTAGAGCGTCGCGGCGTAGCGCGCACGGTCGACGATCGTCGAGCGGAACGAGACGGGCTCGAGCACCCGGATCGTGCGCGGGACGCTGACGCGACCGAGCGACGTGATGTCGCCGTGCGGGTCGACGATCACCTGCGCGCGCCCGTGCAGCCAGTCGCGGTAGCGGAAGTCCACGACGCCCCAGCCGGCGACGGCCAGCGCGCCCGGTGTCGCCGGCGCCGCGTCCGCCGGCGGCCCGCTCATCGCGGCGACGTTCCACTGCGTGAGCTGCCCGTTCACCGCGGCCCACGCGGCCTCCTCGTTGGTGACCATCAGCGTCGCGGAGCCCTCGAAATCCTCGTGGCGATAGGCCACGGTGCCGCGGATGTCGAGCACGCCGCGGCCGAAGGACGCCAGCAGGCTCCCGTCGAAGCCGCCCCAGGTGACAGCCATGCGGCCAGTCCCGGCAATCTCCCCTTCCGCGTCGCGCACGAGATGCAGCCGGGCGTCAGACAGCCCAGGGACCTGCAGGGTCGCGTCGGCGCTGAAGGTCACGGTCTCGTTGGTGATCGCGATCGAGCCGGTCGCGGCGAAGACGCCGTCGAGCGAGAACGCGAAGTCCTTCGCCGGAAGCGTCAGCTGGCCGTTGGTCAGGCGGCCGATCGCGTCGCGCAGCTGGATGCCGTCGACGCCGCGCCACTCGATCAGTCGCGCGATGCCCGCGTTGCCGATCGCCTGAAGCAGCGAGGCCTGGTCGCCGCTCGCCTCCTGCTCGGTCACCCCGCCGAACAGGCCGGAGACGGTGCCGTCGGTGATTGCGGTCACAAGCAGCGGCGAGATCGCCGCCGCGGCATCGCCGAGCCCCGGGATCCGCAGTGGGAGCCGGCCGTCGGCGCTCTGGTAGCGATTCTGGTCGTCTCGTAGGACGTTGATGACCCCCTCTGCGATGTTGCCGAGGCGCACCTTGACCGGCACCGGCTGACCCGCATGCCGCCAGATGTAGCGAGCGAGGTCCACGCTCGGCCGGAAGGTCGGTGTGGCGGCCAGCTCCACGATCTCGTTGCGGGCCGCATCGAGCTCACGCAGCAGCAGATAGGTCTCCAGCACCAGCTCCTCGGGCGACCCGCCGACGCGATGCAGGACACGGCCGCCGCCCGCCACGCCGCGCACGACCCGGCCGCCGCCGGTCTCCGCGTCGACCGCCTCGCGCTCGGTGGCGTCAGCGAGGTTCGACAGCCGGGTGGGCGGGCCGGCGGGCGCAGCGCGGAGCTCCTGGGCGACGTGCGCGAGCTCGTGCGCGAGCAGCCGCTCGCCGTCGACGGTGCCCAGCGAACGCGCCCGCCCGAAGTAGATGTCGGCGCCCGTGGTGACCGCGCGCGCACCGACCGCGGCCGCCGCGCGCTCGGCGGCGGCGTCGGTGTGCACGCGCACGCGGTCGGCCGAGATGCCCGCTTCGGCCGCGAAGCGCCAGCCGTCGCCGGGCGGGAGCGGCTCGCCCCGGCTCTGCGCCATGGCCGCGGTGCTGGCCGCCACGGCCCGCTCATCGGAACGGAAGGCCAGCGCGTCCTGGAGGCCGGTGGTCGGGTTCGTACGGCGGGCCGTGCGACGACGCTCCGCGAGGTCATGCGCCGACTCGCGCCGCTAGGTGCGTGGCGCCCGGTCCGAGGCCATGCGCCAGCCCTTGCGCCCGGCGTCACCGCGCCGTCACCATCGCTTTCGGCCGCTTCCCGGTCGAATGAAACGCTGGAACTTTGCCGTTGATCGCGCCCACCAAACGCGGTCACGTCGGCGCACAGCATCGATTCCAAAGGACCGGCGATGACGCTTACTTCGACCCCGCCTTGGGCCGCGATCGGTACGGCATCGCCGCTGGATTGGACCTGCCTTCTGCGGCCATCCAGGAGCCGTCCCGGCTGAGCTTTCCCTTGCTCACGGATTCACGCTGCGCGCCGACGAGGGCGCGGTCAGTACCGATGAGTGCGCAGCGGGTCGTCGCGTTCCTCGCGCTGCACGCCGCCCGCTGGCGCCGTGTTCGTGGCGGGAACCTGTGGATCGACTTGCGGCAGAACGGCGCTCGCCACGTTGCGACCGCGCTGTGGCGGATGCGGACGCTCGTCCACGGTCGTGCGCTACAACGGCCACGCCCTGTCGCTGGAACCATCGATCGACGTCGACCTGATCACCGCGTCGCGGCGCGCCCGGGAGCTGCTCGAAGGCGGCGCGATGATGGCGCCACCCACGCGGGCGACATCCGCCTCCTGCGAGACGCGGGCGATCTCCTTCCCCGACTGGTACGAGGATTGGGTGCTGATCGAGCGCGAGCATTTCCGCCAGCTGCGCCTGCACGCGCTCGAGGCGCTCTGCGCCGGCTGAGCGCCGCCGGCCGTCACGCCGAGGCCACCGAGCGGGATCGCCGCGATCGCCTGCGAGCCGCTGCGCGAGAGCGCGCACCGGGCGCTGATCGACGCCACCTCGCCGAGGGCAACCCCGGCGAGGCGCTGCGCCAGTTCCGCGTCTGCCGCGACCTGCTCGCGCACCAGCTCGGATCGGCCCGACGCCGGCGCTGACCAGCCTGATCGCCCCGGTGGCGCAGGCCGTGACAGCCGGTGACGCCCGCCAGGCTAGACCCAGCCACATGCCTGAGCCGCCGGTCATCGCGCCGGTCTGGCGATCCTGCGCGTGGAAACGGAGCTGGTCGACTCCGCGCCGGTCCTCATCCGGATCGTCACCGTCGACGACGTCAACGCCGCTGACCGCCTCCGTCCGGCGACCCGTTCGCCTCAGTCGACGCGGCCATGGCGCATCTGCGGGCTGGCTCGACGTGGGTGACGGCGACGTGACGCGGGTGGTGACGGCCGCGTGACGAGCGCCGAGGAGGCCAGCCCGCGATGGCCGGCTAGCGCATCGCGGCGGCAGCGAAGAGCATCGAGCGCCTGCTGACGCGCGCTTCGCTGTCGACCTGCCGGTGCCGTCAGCGACCACGCGGGCCGTGCTGGTGCCGGACCGACGACTTCGACCTCAACGACCAGTCGGTGATCACGCCGCCGGTGCTGACGCTGTTCCTCGTCAAGGTCGAGGTCAACCGCGTGATGCGCCCGGCTGGTCGCGGTGGCCGCCACGACCGGCAGACGCCACCTGCCGCTCGACCTGCACTTCCTGCTCCGCCGTGGGCGGCCAACGCCGAATACGAGCACCGGATCCTCGGCTCGGCGATGCGCTGCCTCGACACGACGCCGATCATGACGGGCCCGCTCCTCGACCCGACGCACACGCCGGACTGGGGCGTCGACGAGGCGATCCAGTTCACGCCGAGACGACGACGTCCCGATCGACACGCTGGGGCACGCTCGACGCGGACTACCGCCTCAGCGTCCCGTACCTCGTGCGAACCGTGCGGATCGACGGGGTCGCCCAGACCGGTGGCCGCCGATGCTGACGGCGATCCGCGGCGCTGCCGGGGCTGGACCGATGAGCAACGTCTTCCGCCCGACCCGCTTCGACGAAATCGTCGACCGACTGGCCGTCGGGATCGAGCCGCGCGACGCCGTGCGCGGCGCCCGCATCGCGACGACGGTGGCGCCGCGGCTCGAGCAGCCGGCCGGCCTGCGCCCGGCCCAGCTGCTGCGGCACGCGAGCGCTCGCTGGTCACTGCGCTACGTCCCCGGGCTGCCGGGAACGATCGACGTGCTGATCGACGACCCGAGCCGGGCGTATGTGCCCCGACGGCTCCGGTTCGGGGTCGTCGACGAGGCCGACGTGCGCGCCGCCGAGCAGGCGGGAACGCACGTGCCGGCCTGCGAGCCACAGCCGCCGCCCCGCGCTCTTCCCGGGCGCGGCGCACCCGGCCGCACTCAGCGCGACGGGGATCCGCGGCCGCGCGCGGCGCGCTGGGGCTCCGGCACGCTGGGTCCGGGTCGAAGCGGTCCTGCGCGGCGTGACCCCGCCCCGCGTCGTGGCCCGCGCCCACGGCGACGACCGCGGCGAGTTCCTGCTGGTGCTCGAACCTGACCGCCGCGCCCCCGAGCTGCGGCGCCCCGATCGCGCTGACCGTCATCGTCGCGGGCGAAACCCCGCCTTGCCCGCGAGCCAGCCCGGCGATCCGCTGGGCCGACCTGCCGCTGGAGATCGTCCGGCGCCCGCCCCCGACGACGACGTCTGCGCCGGCCGATCCCTTCGCCGGGCTACGTCCCCGGGTTCAACGTCATCCGCCACGTGGACCTGACCTCAGGCGCCTGCACGCCGACCTCCCGGTCTGACCGCCCCTGACGCCCGAGAAGGAGCCATCCATGCCCGAGTACCTGGCGCCCGGCGTCTACGTCGAAGAGGTCAGCTTCCGCTCGAAGTCGATCGAGGGCGTGCCGACCAGCACGACCGGCTTCGCCGGGATGACCCGCTACGGCCCGGTGCGCTACCCGGCGGCCCGAGCACGACGCGAGCCGCGGCTGATCACGAGCTTCACCGAGTTCGAGCGCGTCTACGGCGGGCTCGACCGCTGCTGCTCGACGGCGGCGACGAGCGGCCGTGCCTACCTCGCGCACGCCGCGCGCGCGTTCTTCATCAACGGCGGCCAGCGGCTCTACGTCTCGCGCGTGTTCGCCCGCGCCCCGGCCGCCGACGACGATGGCGTCGCGCGCCAGCACCTGGTCGCGGTCGGCGGCGACCACCGCGACCTGGACGGCGCGCTGGCCCGGCGACGACGGCAACGTGGTGGTGACCGACGCGCCGTCGTCCGCAGCAAGAACGTCGCGTACCCGCGCATCCGACCTTCGGCGTCAGGCGCGCGGGCGCAGCACGGCGCGGTGGTCGAGATCGATCCGGCGGCGCCGCCCGCCGGCGGCCGCGCCGCTGCCGGCACCGCAGATCCGGCGCTCGACCCCGCCACGCTCGCGGTCGTGACGATCGACGCCGATGGCCGCCAGACCTTCATCCGGCGGCACCGGCCGTCGGGGCCGACACCGACAGCTGATCCAGCTGGTCGAGATGCGCGTCATCGTCGAGCGTCTCGCCGGAGCGCATCGACGTCTACGACGAGCTCGGCCCGCATCCGGCGCCAGAAGCGCGACATCGCGAAGATCCTCGAGCGCGACGACCCCGAGGACGAGGACGCCGTCGTCTGGCTCGACTGGACCCCGATCGCCGGCGAGGCCGGCGGCGCCGTCGCGCTGCTGCTGGTCGCGCTGCAGGCGCATCCGGCAGCAGCGGCTCGACGGCGGCAACGACGGCAAGCCGCTCAGCCCGACGACCTTCGCCGGCGAGGACGCCGACCCCGACGACGCGACGAAGAAGGCGACCGGTCTCGACGGCGCTCGGCGAGATCGACGACATCGCGATCGTCGCGCTGCCCGACGGCGGCGCGTACGACGACGCGACGACCTGCGTCGCCGCGGCGAGCGGCTGATCGCGCACGCCGAGACGGATGCGCTACCGCATCGCGGTCGTCGACGGCGCCGCAGGGCAGCTCGATGACCGAGATCCGCGACTTCCGCGGCCAGTTCGACAGCAAGTACGCGCGCGCTCTACCACCCGTGGATCGAGATCCTCGACCCGCCGCAGCGCGCCAGCGCAGGGCGCGCCGCCGCAGCGGATCGCTGCTGCCGCCGTCGGGCTTCGTCGCCGGCATCTACGCGCGCACCGACATCGAGCGCGGCGTGTACAAGGCGCCGGCCAACGAGGTCGTGCCGCGGCCTGACGCGCTTCGAGGCCAACATCAACAAGGCGCGCCAGGACGTGCTCAACCCCGAGGGCATCAACGCGCTGCGCTTCTTCGAGGGCCGCGGCAACCGCGTCTGGGGCGCGCGCACGATGAGCTCGGACCCCGAGTGGAAGTACGTCAACGTGCGGCGGCTGTTCATCTACCTCGAGCACTCGATCGACAAGGGCACGCAGTGGGCGGTGTTCGAGCCGAACAACGAGCGCGCTCTGGGCGAACATCCGCCAGACCGATCGAGGACTTCCTGCTCGTCCAGTGGCAGCGACGGCGCGCTGCTCGGGCGACAAGCCCGAGCGAGGCGTACTTCGTCCGCTGCGACCGCACGACGATGACCCAGAACGACCTCGACAACGGCCGGCTGATCTGCCTGATCGGCGTCGCGCCCGATGCAAGCCGGCCGAGTTCGTCATCTTCCGCATCGGCCAGTGGACCGCCGACGCGCAGCTGGTCTGACGCGAGGAGAGCCAGATGGCCGACCTTCCGCGACAACCCCTACGGCGCGTTCAACTTCCTCGTCGTCGCTCGGCGGCGCGCAGGGCGACGGCGCCGAGGGCACGATCGTCGGCGGCTTCTCCGACGTCTGCGGCCTCGGCATCGAGGTCAACTACTCCGAGTACCGCAACGGCAACGAGACGTTCAACACCGTCGCGCAAGATGCCCGAACACGCACAAGGCGACGACGTCACGCTCAAGCGCGGGCTGGTCGGCTCGACCGACCTGTTCGAGTGGCTCAAGGGCGTGCGCGACGGCACCGCCGACCGCGCGCACGGTCACGATCACGCTGCTGGACGAGGCGCGCAACCCGGTCGCTGCGTGGCGGCTGCGCAACGCGCAGCCGAAGAAGTGGACCGGGCCGACGCTGGCCGCCAAGGGCGGCGGCGAGGTGGCGATGGAAGAGCTGCACCTCGTGCACGAAGGGCATCGAGTACGAGTGAGCGCGACGCTGACCGCGTCCGCATCCCGCTCGGCGCGCCCGGCATCTACCGCAGCCGCCCGACGTCCGCCGCGCGCGCTCACCGGCGTGCGGATGGACGTCGCGCGCGTTCGTCGGCGTGGCGCCGCGCGGGCCGGCGCGCGTGCCGGTGGTCGACGACGACGTGGCCGCCGCGGCCGTGCGCTGGCGCCGGTGCGGCCGCGCTCGCGCTCCGTCGCCGGTCGCGGTCGAGAGCTGGGACGACTACGTGCGGCGCTACGGCGGCTTCGAAGGCGCCGGGCCTGCTGCCGTACGCGGTCGCGGCGTTCTTCGAGAACGGCGGCCGGCGCGCGTAGATCGTGCGCGATCGTGCACGACTACGCGCGGCGCCGACGACGCCGGGGCGTGGCGAGCGCGCCGCTGCAGGCGGCGTCAGCGCGGCCGTCACGCTGCAGCGCGCGCAACGAGGGCGTCTGGGGCAACGGCCTGCGCGCGACGCTGCGCGTTCACCACGCGCCCGCTCGCGTCGCGCGGCGCGAACGACGCCGAGGCGCGGCCGCTTGCCCGCGTCGAGCGTCCGGGCCCGGCTCGCTGCTGCGCGCGACGCTGCGGCGGCGGCGCGTTGCGCGCGTCGGTCGCTCGGCGTCGGCGAGACGCGCGCCGACGGCCACGGCGCGCGACCGCGTGGCCGCGCTCGACGCGGCGATGCCCGCGGCCGCCGGCGCGCGTCGAGCTCGTCGAGGGCACGCTCGACGTCGACGACGGCGACGGCCGCGACGAGCGCTTCGACGGGCTCGGCGCTCGCGCCGCGCACCCGCGCTGGCTCGCGCTCGTGCTGTGCGACGAGTCGCGCGCTGCTCTGGTCCCGCAGCGGCGTGGGCACGGCGTGAGCTGCTGCCGCCGGACCGACCTCGCGGCCAGCCGCACCGTCGCAGCTGGACCGGCGGCGCGGACCGACTACGCGCCGACATCGTGCCCGACGACTTCTTCGACCCGCGCTGGGTGCTCGGCGACGAGTCGCCGCGCCACGCGGCGTGCACGCGCTCGTCGGGCTCGCCGAGGTCGCGCTCGTCTGCGTCCCCGACCTCTACTCGCCGGTGCCGCTGCGCCGGCCTCGACCGTCGTCGCCGGCCGCCTCGCTCGCCGGCGCCGACTTCGCGCCGTGCGTCGAGCCGACGCTCCGGCGCCGGGCCGCGCCGCGCGCGCCGACCTCGACGGGCTGCGCGCTCGACCCGCGCGACCCGGCCGACCTGGCGACGATCGTCGCGCCTGCAACGCGACGCTCGACCGCGCTCGCCGAGCTGCTCGCCGAGCTGATCGTGCTGCTCGACGTGCCGCCGGGGCTCGCGCAGCGCGCCGTCCTCCGCTGGCGCGGCGGCTTCGCCTCGGCGTACGCCGCCGCCTACCACCCGTGGCTGCGCGTCGCGCGGCCGGACGACGGCGCGACGCGCTCGTCGCGGTGTCCCGCCCTCGGCCGTCGCGGCCGGCATCGTCGCGCCGCGAGCGCGCGCTCGGCGTGCCGCTACGGGCCGGCGAACGTGATCGCCGCGGGCGCGGTCGACGTCGAGGACCGCGTCTCGCCGCGCGCGCCACGACGAGCTGCACCCACCGCGCATCAACGTCTACCTGCGCGAGCGCGACGGCGTCCGGCTGACGCGCCGCGCGCACGCTGTCGCTGCGACCCGCACTGGCGCCAGCTCACCGTGCGCCGGCTCGTGACGATGCTCGCGCGCGTGCTCGCGCGGCGCAGATGCAGTGGGTGGTGTTCGAGCCGAACAACCGCGCGCTGCGCGCGCCGAGCTGCGCACGCGCTGCGACGCCTACCTGCGCGAGCTCTACCGCGCCGGCGCGTTCACCGGCGCGACCGAGGCGGAGGCGTTCTTCGTGCGCTGCGACGACGCGCTCAACCCGCGGCCGTGGTCGACGCGGGGCGGCTGCTGCGCGAGATCGGCGTCGCGCCGGCCGAGCCGCTCGAGTTCATCGTGCTGCACATCGCGCGCGACGGCGACGGGACCGTGCCGCTCCAGGAGGACCGCGGTGCCTGACCGCAGCTGGTGCGCGCCTTCCACTTCCAGGTCACGCTGCCGACCCCGCCGAGCGCGGGCCGACGGCGACACGGCGGCCTCGGCGTCACCGGCGCTCGGCGACGGCGGCTTCCAGGAGTGCAGCGGGCTCGAGATCGAGATGGACGTCCAGGAGCTCCTCGAGGGCGGGCGCAACGACGGCATCGTGCGCCACGTCGGCCGCGGCAAGTACAGCCGATCGTGCTCAAGCGCGGCATGTTCTCCCGGACGGCGGCGCCGTCGACCGCGAGCTGTGGGGCTGGCTCCAGGACGTGCTCGCCGGCGTGCGGCCGGTGCGCCGCTACGACGGCCTGATCGAGGTGCTCGCGCGCGGCGAGCGACACGTCGTCGCGACCTGGACGTTCGACCGCGGGCTGCCGGCGAAGATCTGCCGGGCCGCAGCTCAACGCCAAGACCGGCGAGATCGCGATCGAAGAGCTGCACATCGCGCACGAAGGCCTGCGGCTGGTGATCGCCTGAGCGCCTCGGCCAAGGCGACGCTGCGCCGCTCGAAGGCGACCGCGAGCCCGACGCCCGTGGGCTCGCCGCGTCGCCGGTGCAGTTCAACCCGGCGTCGCTGCGACCTGCGAGCTGCCAAACAGCGTCGAAGGCGGCGAGACGCAGGCGCGGCCAGCGCCGCCAGTACCTCGGCGAGACCTCGACGACGCTGTCGTTCGACCTGCACTTCGACACCGCCGACGAGGGCACGCACCGACGCGCCGGTCTCCGTGCGCGACCAGACGGCGATGGTCGAGCGTTTCGTGCTGCCGAAGGGCACGGGCACGACAAGCAGGCGCCGCCGCGCGTGCGCTTCCAGTGGGGCGACGTCTGGTGCTCGACGGCGTGATCGAGAGCTGCACGGTCGACTTCGATCTCTTCGCGTCGCGACGGCATGCCGCTGCGCGCCAAGTGTCGCGTCTCGATCAAGGAGCAGGACGCGCAAGTACGAGCTGCTCGAGCGAGACCGGACGCGCACGGCGCAGCGGCGCCACGCCGGCGACCGCGGCCGACCGCGGCGCCGGCCCGGGCCCGGCGCGGGCGCCGCGCGGGCCTCGCGGGCGGCGGCCCGAGCGAACCGCACCGGCGCGGCGCTCGGCGGCGAGAGCGCGGCGGACTTCGCGGCGCGCATGGGCCTCGATCCGGCGGCGTGGCGCGGCCTCGCGGCGGGGCTGGACGCGCCGCTCTCGCTCGCCGGCGGGCTGGAGATCGACTTCACCGCCGGGCTGTCGCTGGGTCGGCTCGGCGTCGGCGCTGTCCGTCGGGATCGATGCCGGCGCGCGCGGTGTCGCCTCGAGGCCGCGTTCGGGCTCGACGCCGGCGCGGACGCGCGACGCGTCCGGGTTCGCGCTGGCCGCGGCGCGGCGGCGTCGGCGCGGCCATCGAGAGCGTCGCCAGGCGACGCGCCGACGGCCGCCGGCGACGCGCGGCGCGAGCGTTCGGCGCGGCGCGCCGCGGCGGCACCGGCGCGGCCGGCACGCCCGCCGCAGGACCGCCGCCGCTGCGACCGGCGGCGCGCTGGCGCCCGCGCGACGCGCGGCGACCGCGCCCCGCCGCGCGCCGACGATCCGCGCGACCGTCGTTCGGCTTCGGCGTGCCGCTGCGCCCGCGCGCGCCGGGCGCGGCGGACGAACGCGCGGACGCGATCGCGGGCTCGCGCGCGTCGCACCCGTCGGCGGCGCCGGTCTGCCGCCGGCGACGACGTGACCCGACCGGCGCCGTGGTGGCGCTGCCGGCCGATCCGGCGCGCCGGCGCCGACGCGCCAGGCGAGTGCCGCCCGTCATCCCTGCGGCTGCGGGTGCACTGCGGATGCGGAGGGATGCCATGACCGTCACGTCGAGAGCTCTGTCCGAGGTCGTCGCCGAGCCCGGCCGGCGCCAGCGGCCCGCCGCGCGACGGCGAGGACGTCGGAGCGCGTGCGCGCGCCGCTCGCCGAGCCTGCGCGCGCGACGCGCGCGCACGCGCGCGGAGGGCTTCGATGACTGAGCCCTCTCTCGCCTCGACCGCGCCGGTCTTCAAGGTCGACGGCGCGGTCCACGGCGAGCTCGCCCGCGACCTGCTCCGGCTCGAGATCGAGGAGGCGACCGACGGCCTGAAGAGCCTGCGGGCGCGCTTCATCGCCATCGGGCCGGCGACGGCGCGAGCCGCCGAGGGGCGTCAGCTTACCTCGACGGCGACGCGTCGACTTCGGCAAGGCGATCGAGGTCTCGATCGGGCCGCCGGACGACGAGCGCATCGTCTTCAAGGGCGCGATCAGCGCGCTCGAGGCGCGACTTCGCCGAGGGCGACGCAGCCGACGTGCCGGTCTTCGCCGAGGACGCGCTGATGAAGCTGCGCATGACGCGGCGCTTGAAGACCTACGAGAACGTCAGCGACGCCGACATCGCTCGGCGATCGCCGTCCGAGCACGGGCTGCACGGCCGAGGTCGACGCCGACGGGCCGACCTACGAGGTCGTGCAGCAGTGGAACCAGAGCGACCTCGCGTTCCTGCGCGAGCGCGCGCGGCGATCCAGGCCGAGGTCTGGTTCGACGACACGACGCTGCGCTTCAAGCCGCGCGGCCACCGCACCGCCACCGGCTCACGCTCGTGCAGGGCAACGAGCTCATCGACGTGCAGCTGCGCGCCGACCTCGCGCACCAGCGCACGAAGGTGCAAGGTCGAGCGGCTACGACGCGCAGGCGCGCGACGCATCGACGAGGAGGCCGGCGCCGACGCCGTCCAGGCCGAGATCTCGGGCGGCCGCACGGGCCCGACGTGCTGCGCGCAGGCGCTCGGCGAGCGTGTGTCGTACCGCGTGCGCGACGTGCCGCTGACCGACGGCGAGGCGCAGCGCGTGGGCGCAAGGCCGAGATGCTGCGGCGGGCGCGCGCGTTCGTCACCGTCGGCGGGCACGACCCACGGCACGCCGGACATGGTGGTCGGCTCGCAAGCTCACGCTCGAGCGCGTCGGCGCGCCGTTCGACGGCGACGGCTACTACGTGACGCGCGTCCGCCACACCTACGACCTCGAGCGCGGGCACCGCACCCACTTCGAGGCGGAGCGCGCGACGGTCGACGCGGGCGCGTGCGGATGACGCCGACCGTCCGACGGCGACGCGCGGCGCCACTTCGGCGTCTACCCGGCGATCGTCACCGACATCGTCGATCCCGACGGGCTCGGCCGGATCGAGGTCAAGTTCCCGTGGCTCGGCGACGACGGCGACGCGACGTGCGCGCGTGGGCGACGCTCTGCACGCCGTACGCCGACGACGACCAGGGGTTCGAGATCATGCCGGCGGTCGACACGCAGGTGGTCGTCGCCTTCGAGGCCGGCGACCTGCGCCGCCCGTACGTGCTCGGCGCATGCTGGAACGGCTCGAGAGTCGCTGCCCGAGTCGCCGGCCGCGGCCGAACAACAAGCGGCTGTGGAAGACGCGCGCCGGGCAGCCTGCTCGAGTTCGACGACACCGACGGCGCGGCGAAGGTCACGGTGTCGATGAAGAGCGGCCACAAGCTCGTGCTCGACGACGCCGCGCAGGAGGTCAGCTCACGCATTCGAACGGCTGCACGATCGACGATCGACGTCGGCGGGCAGGTCTCGCGTGCACGCCAACTCGACGGTCGAGGTCACCGCCGTCGGCGGTCAACGTGCACGCCGCGACCGCGATCTTCGACGGCATCGATCAACTGCACGACGCTGATCGCCACCTCGGCGTCGTGTCGCCCGTCGTACACGCCGGGCGCGGGGAACGTCTGGTGAGCGCCGCGGCCCATGACTGGCTGCTCGTCGCCCCGTGGTACCGCTGGCGCCGCCAGCGCAGCCGGCCGGCGCGCCGCGGCGCGACGCCGCCCGGTGATCCAGAAGTACGAGCCTCGGCCACGCTCGTCGACGCTCATCGCCGACGCAGCACTCCGACGGCACGGCGCCGGAGTCTCATCACGGGCGAGGACGGTCGCCGACGAGCTCGCCACGACGCAAGCTGCTTCCTGCCGACCCACAAGCGCTTCTACGTCGTCGTCTGCGAAGCTGCACTGCGACCGGCCGGGGTTCCCGAAGCACGCCGCGACCAGGTCTGCGAGGCGGGGTTCGTGATCCGCCGCCGGCAGCTGCCGCTGCCCGACGACGCGCACCGCGACGCGCACGCGGCTGCTGCGGCGCATCGTCACCGAAGCGCTCGCGCAGCCGCGCCGCCGAGCGGCCTGCGGGACGGCATCGTGCGCGGGGGCGCGGGCGGCGACCGACGCGGTGGCGGAGCGTCAAGACCGCGAGGCCCAGGCCCTGCGCGAGGCGCGGCGCCGAGCTCGAGGTCCAGCTTCGACGAGGTCGGCGGACGCAAGCTCGCCGTCGAAGGGCTGGGCGACGCCGGGCCGACCGCGTCGGCGCGTGGGCCCGCTCGCCGACGAGCGCCGAGAGCGGCGAGGAGCTTCCCGCTCTACCCGCTGGTCCCGACCCGCCGCCCGGACCACGCCGCGCACGGCCGGACGATCTACTTCGGCGTGCTGCCGACGGGCGCGCGGACACCGACGCCGCCGGCCCGCCGCGCTTCGACGACCGCGACGCTCTACGAGCTGCGCTGCTTCGTGCGCCGGCACGCGGCTGCCCGCGCGGCTCGGCAGCAGCGACTGCCACGGCGAGCTGATCTGGAGCGCGCCGAGCGAGCCGTTCCGGCTCGCGGCGCAGATCGACCTCGTCGGTACGAGCAACCGGCCGGTGACGGTGCAGCTGCCGGACCTCGGCGAGCTGCTCGCGCAGGCCGCGAGCCGGCCGTACGGCGCCGGCGGCGCCCTGAGCACCGCCGCGCTCGCTCGCTCGCGCTCGACGTCGGCGGACGGCACGACGACGAGCGCGGCCCGCTCGGCGGGCCCGAGATCTGCTTCTTCGCGATCCCGCTGATCACGATCGTCGCGACCTTCCTGCTCAACCTGTTCCTGCCGATCGTCGTGTTCGCTGTTCGAGCTCTGGTGCGCTGCTCGCGCTGCGCTTCTGCATCCCGCCGCAGGGCTCGACGCCGGCATCGGCCGAGCCGGCCAGCGGCAGCTTCCGGAGGCGTCGACGTGAATCGTCGACATCGACGCTTCGGCGCGACGCTCGACGCGGCCATCCGGGCGACCTGAACACGAGCCTCGGCGATCCGGGACCGCCGGACGCGCGGCGACTACTCGCGCGGCCGTGCCTCGCGAACCTCGACGTCGCGACCATCGCCGCGCGCGGTCGATGCCGGGCTTCGAACCCGGTGCTGGCGCCGGCGTCGGGTTCGCAGCCGAGGTCCGACCGCGCGCGCCGCTGCCCGCCGCGAGCCGCGGCGCTCGCTCCCCCACGGAGGACGGCGCGCATCACCGCTTCGATGAGCATCACCGGCTCGGCCCTCGGCTAGCGCTGCCGGTACCCCGGTGAGCCGACCGCCGGCTGCCGCTCGGTGCGACGGGCCCCGACAAGGTCGCGCAGTCGATCGGATCGATCCTCGACACCGAGCCGGGCGAGCGCATCATGCGGCCGGCGTTCGGCTGCGGGCTGCGGCGCTACCTGATGGAGCCCAACACGATCGCGACCCGGGCGCTGATCCGCACGACGTCGAGCTCGCGCTCGCGCAGCTGGGAGCCGCGCATCCAGCTCCGACCGCGTCGACGTCGACCCCGGGCGACGACCCGGCGCTGGTCTGGATCCGCATCGCCTACGTGCACGCCTGCGCGACAAGCGGCCCGACAACCTCGTCTACCCGTTCTACCTGGAGTAGCGCCGTGCCGCTGCCTCGCCCGATCCTCGACGACCGCTCGTACCAGCAGCTGCGCGACGAGCTGGTCCGGCGCATCCCGGTCTACGCGCCCGAGTGGACCGACCACAACGCGAGCGACCCCGGGCATCACGCTGCTCGAGCTGTTCGCCTTCCTCGGCGAGAACCTGCTCTACCGCTTCAACCAGATTCCCGACGCGACCGAGCTCGCCTTCCTGCGCCTGCTCGACGTGCCGCTGCGCCCGCCGACGCCGGCCGCGCGGCCTGGTCGCGCTCACGCACCGACAGCTCGCGTGCCGGCGTGCTCGTGCCGCCAGGCGGCCGACCGCCGGCGAGGTCGCGCTCCAGACGCTCGACCGAGGTCGCCGCGTGCGGCCGCTGCGCGGCCGCTGCCGGCGGAGCGCATCCGCCGACGGCGCCGACGATCCCGACGCGCCGGAGTTCGCCGCCGCGCGATCGCCGCGCGCGGCGGCACTCGCCGAGGACGAGCAGGCCGCGCTTCTACATGCACCAGCTGCTCCCGGCGACCGACCCGGCGCGCGCCCGGCGCCGCCGCCGCCGCCGGTCGAGCGCAAGCGGTCGACGGGACGCTGTGGATCGCGCTGCTGCGCCCGACGAGCACCGACCCGCGACGCGCGGCGGCGCGCTGCTCGACATCGGCTTCGCGCCCGACGTGCCGTCGATCGACGAGCTCGAGGCGTGCCCCGGCGCCGGCGCCGGCGCGACCGGCGCCGGCGGTCGTCTGGCAGGCTGTCGACGGGCCGCCGTCGACGCGGCACGGCGACCCGCAGTACGTGGCGGTGACGCGCTCGAGGCGACACCACGCGCGGCCTGACCACGCAGGGCGTCGTGCGGCTCCGGCTGCCGCGGCGATCCCCGCGACTCGGCGTCTTCGCGCGCGCCGACCCCGACCTGGAGGGCACGGGCGACTTCCCGCCGGAGCTCGAGGACGACGCAGCTGCGGCCGCGCACTGCTGTTCTGGCTGCGCGCGTTCCGGCCCGACGGCGGCCGCTCGCCGACGCGTGCTGTGGCGTCGGGCGTCAACGCCGCCGAGGTCGAGCAGGCGCGGACGCGCGCGCCCGAGTCTCCTCGGCACGCGGCACCGGCGAGGCCGGCCAGGTCGGCGCGCTCGTGCACAACGCCGGTGCTCGCCGGCAGCGCTGGCGCATCGAGGTCGAGGAGCCGGGCGGCTGGACCGCCTGGCACGAGGTCGACGGCTTCGAGGCCAGCGGCGAGGGCGATCGCCACTACGTGCTCGACCCCGAGGCCGGCGACGGTGCGCTTCGGCGACGGCGTGCGCGGCCGCGCGCCGCAGATCGGCGAGCGGATCCGCGCGCGCGAGCTACCGCTACGGCGGCGGCGCGGCGGGCAACGTCGCGGCAGGCGCGATCACCAAGCGCTCGACGGCGTCGACGGCTCAAGGTCTCCAACCCGCTGCCGGCCGCGCGGCGGCGCCGACGGCGAGACGATCGCCGACGCGCTCGAGCGCGTTCCCGGCGAGCTGCGCCGCCGCGACCGCGCGGTCACGCGCGGCGACTTCCAGGAGCTCGCGCTCGCGACGCCGGGCGAGGTCGTGGCGCGCCGAGTGCCTGCCGCTGTTCCACCCGCCGGCGCCGACGACGACGCGGCCGGCGTCGTCAGCGTCGTCGTCTGGCCGCGCGAGGACCGGCGGCACCCGGACGCGCCGGTGCCCGACCGCGCGCTGCTGCGCGCGGTCTGCGCGTGGCTCGACGCGCGCCGGCTCGTGACCACCGAGCTCTACGTGATCCCGCCGACCTACCGCCAGGTCGCCGTCGCGGTCGGGGTCGCGCGTGAAGCCCGGCTACGGCGTCGAGGCCGTGCGCCGCTGGGTCGAGCTCGTGCTGCGCCAGTACCTCGCGCCGCTGCCGCCGTACGGCCCCGCCGGCGGCGGCTGGCCGCTCGGCCGGCGCGTCCACGGCCCCGAGCTCGAGGCGGCCGCGCTGCAGGTCGAGGGCGTCGAGTTCCTCGAGGGCCTCGACGTCGCCGAGCGCCTCGCAGACGGCGCCTGGGAGCCGGGCACGGTGATCCTCGAGCGCTGCGAGGTGCCGGAGCTCGTCGCGATCACGGTCGTCGACGGTCCGCCGCTGGCGCCGGGCGACGGCCTCGAACCGGCTCGCGCCGACCGGCGCCGGTCCCGGTCCCCGTCATCCCGCAGGTCTGCTGACGACATGGACGCACGCCCGTTCTCGCACCTGCGCACCGCCGACCAGTGGGCCCGTGCGCGCCATCAGCACACGGCGCTCGACCGCCCGGCGGGGGCGTCGTGCTCGCCTGGGAGGACGATCCGTCCGGCGAGGCGACCGGTCCGCGCCGCCGCTGGCCGCGGGGCTCGCGTTCGACTCGACGCTGTCGCGTCTATCGCAGCGACCGGACGCGGGACGGCTCGAGCGCTGGGGTTGGGACGGCGGCCCCGTCGGAGCGCCGGAGGACCTGATCGCCGCCCGGCGCCGCTGCCCGCCGGGGAGTTCGCGTCGGCGTCGGCGGCAGCCGGGCCGCTGGCTTCGCCGCGCGGGCTGGCGATCGACGATGACGACCGGCTGTTCGATCGCCGAGTCCGGCGCGCGCCGGGTGCTCGTCTACGACCTGTGGGCACGGCGGTTGCTGGCGCGGATCGCACTGCCGGAGCGCCCGCTCGACCTCGTGCGTCGCGGGCGCCGCATGCTGGTGCTGCTGGACGGCGACGCGGGCGTCGCGGAGATCGAGGACCGCGCGCTGCGCCGCGTGCTCGCGCTTCCGTTGTTGCCGGCCGGGGCGCAGGCGCGCCGGCTCGCGGTCTCGCCGCCCGGAGATGCGCTGGCGCTGCTGTCCCGCGGGCCGGGCGCCGAGGCCTGGGTGCTCCGGGTTACGCCCGCGCTGGCTGCTCTCGGCGCCGCGCTGCCGGAGCCGGGTGCCAGTGACGTCGAATGGTCCGGCAACGAGACGCTGGTCGTTGCACGCGCCCCCGGCCAGACGTTCGTGCGCCTGATCTTCACCGACGCCGGCGTGGTGCGAGCGCCCGGGCTCGCCGCACGCGGCTACGACGGCCTCGGAATCGTGCGGGGGCCTGCCGGGATCGTCTACGGAGCCGGTGACACGCTCCGCGTCGCCGTCCGCGCCCGCGTGCACTACCGGCGCTCGGGCTCGGTCACGACCTATCGCCTGGACGCCGGCGTGCCGGTCATCCGCTGGGGACGGCTCTTCCTCGACGCCTGCCTGCCGGAGGGCACGCGCGTGCGTGCGCGCTTCCTGACGTCCGAGGAGCCGGACGGCCCCGGGGAGCTCGAGCGCACGCCGCCCGCCAACGCCGCGGAGCTCGACGTCCCCGTGCCGGAGCTCTCGCCACCGCTGCCGTGGAGCGCGCTGGTCGCGACCGCGGGCGCCGAGGCGCGGTCGCTGCACCGTCGCGAGACGGGCCGCGAGCAGCCGTGGGTCCGGCCGGCCGCCAACGACGCGTTCGAGACCTACGAGGCGCCGGTCGACGCCCCCGCGGGGCGCTATCTGTGGGTGACGCTCGAGCTCGAGGGCAACGGCCGCGCGGCCCCGCGCGTCCGCAGCCTGCGGGTCGAGCGGCCGGCCCACGACCACCTGCGCCGGCTCCCCAGGGCCTTCTCGCGCGAGCCGCGCGCGGCCGACTTCCTGCAGCGTTACCTCGCACTCGCCGACGGGCCGCTGAGCGACCTCGGGGGACGCGCCGAGCAGCGGTCCGTGCTGCTCTCGCCCGCCGGCGCCCCGGCCGAGGCGCTGGGGTGGCTGGCGGGGTTCCTCGGCCTCGTGCTCGACGAGCGCTGGCCCGAGCCGGTCCGCCGGCGCGTGATCGACGAGGCGCCGTGGCTGCTGCGCTTCCGCGGGACGCTGCGCGGGCTCGAGCGGCTGCTGGAACTGCTCGTCGGGCGCAATGTGATCATCGTCGAGCGCTGGCGCCTGCGCGGCCAGGCCGGCGCGTTGCTCGAAGGGACCGCGGCCCCAGAAAGCGCTGTCGTGGGCGCCGGGCTACGGGTCGGCGGCGCGGTCGGCGCGACCGGCGCCGCGCCGGTCAGCGACGACGCCTTCGCCTCCCACGCCCATCGCTTCACGGTGCTCGTCCCGGCGCTGCTGGACGCCGAGCAGCTCGGCATGGTCGAGCACGCGCTGAATATGCACCGTCCCGCGCATACGCTGTTCGACATGTGCACGCTCGGCTCGGGCATGCGCGTCGGCAGCGGGCTGCACGTCGGCCTGCTCTCGACGATCGGCCGTACCGGCGGCTGGGAGTCGCTCGCGGCGGGGCAGGGGACGCTCGGGCGTGGGATCGTCGGCCGTCCGGGCATCGGTACGGGCGTCGGCTCGGCGCTCCTCGGAAGGCAGGCGCGCGTGGGATGAGCACCCTCAACGTCGACCGGCTCCGCGCGCGCTACCGCGTCGCGGCGGGCAGCGCCGAGCACCGGCGACTCGACGACCTGCTGCGCGTCGTCGTCGACGACGCCCTGGAGCGCTCGCTTGAGCGCGCCGGCGTCGACATCGCGGCGGGCGAGGTGTGCGTCCGGGAGCTGCACGCACCGGTGCAGCTCGACCTGGTCCGAGACGGCGACGCGGCGCTGGCGGAGGCCTGGGCCGATGCGATCGCCGCGCAGCTTGCGACGCGCCTCACCACCGGAGGGGCGGACGTCGTGCACTACGGATCGCGCCGCCACGCGCTGGCCGACATCGCCGCGAGCGTGGCCGCCGGCAGCGTCGAGCGCGCGTGGGCGTGGCAAGCGCTCGGCATCTGGCCGGCCGGCGAACCGGCGCCCGGGCGCGCGCTGGCGGCGGCGCTGCTGGACGAGCCGGACGCGATCGCGCCGGTGCTCGCCAGGGTGGGGCGTGACGGGCGCCTGCCCGCGCTCGCGGCGCGGCTCGACCCGGCGCGGTGGAGCGAGCTGGCGATCGCGGCGCTCGTGGCCGCTGGCGTCCATCCCGCGAGCGCGCGGGAAGCCGTCGAGGCCACGATCCCGGGTCCGGCGCTGCCGGTGCCGGAGCGCCTGCGTCCCGCGCTCCGGCGCTCCTCGCTCGCGCACGCGCTCCCGCTCGGCGCGGGCGCGCCGGTGAAGGCCCTCGCCGCGCTCGCGCTCGTCGAGGTCGCACCGGGCACCGTGGCGGACCTCGGTGAGACGCTGCCCGGCGTGGTCGCCGCCGTCGCGGCCGCGACGACTCCCGAGCCCGCGGTGGTCGAACCCCCGATCTCCGCGGAGGCGGCCGAGACGCCGCTGCCGACGCGCCCGCGGGCGGCGACGGAGTGGGGCGGGCTCCTGTTCGCGCTGCACGCCGTCGCGGACCTCGATCTCGTCGCCCGCTTCTCCGCAGAGCTGCCGCTCGACGGGCTCCTGCTCGCGCTGGCGCTCGATCTCGTCCCGGCGGCGCCCGACGACCCGGCGGTTCTGGCGTTCGCGGGCCTGGCGCCCGACGCCGAGCCGCCGGAGCCGATCCGGGACGCGTTCGACCCGCTCGACGACGTCGTCGCCTGGCTCGCCGCGCGCCTCGGGCTGGCGCGCGAAGCGCTCGATCCGCACGCGGTGCTGCACCGCCACGCCGAGGTGGTCGCCGACCCGGGCTGGATCGAGATCCAGCTCCGGCTGGAGGAGGTGGACGTCGCCGTCCGGCGCGCGGGCCTCGATCTTGATCCCGGCTACGTGCCCTTCCTCGGCAGCGTCGTGAGGTTCGTCTATGTCTGACGCGGCGACCGCCCTCTCCGCGCAGGCCGCCCGGCTCGCGGGAGCGCTCGCGGATCTGCTCGAGACCCTGTCCGACGGGGCGCTCGGCGACGCGTGCGCGTTCCTCCGGCGGATGCGCGACGATCACGCGGGGACCGTCGAGGACGCCGAGCCCTTCACGCGTCTCGCGGAGGCGCTGGGCCTCAGCCCGCTCGAACGCGATCTCGTGCTGCTCGCCGGCCTGCCGGAGGAGCACGAGGGCTACACCGGCGTGCTCCGGCGGCTGCATCCCGACGGCGAGCCGCGGGCCACCGTCGCGCTCGCCGCCCAGCTGCTGTGCCCGACGCCTGCCTCACGGCACGACCTGCGCGCCACGCTCGCGACCGGACCAGCGGTCGAACACGGTCTCCTGAGCGTCGGCGGTGAGGGTCCGCTGCCGGACCGTACGCTGGCGTTGCCGGACGGGCTCTGGACCGAGCTCGCCGGCCTGACCGAGGACGCGCCGCGCGGCGTGTCGGCCGGGCTGCACGCGTGGCTCACGGAACCCGCGGTGGCGCGCGCGGCGCATGCGCTCGCGGCCGGAGAACGGTGCTCGATCGTCGTGGTCGGCGAGAACGCCGAAGCGGCGCACGAGCGCGCTCTCGCGCTGGTCGCGGCGGCCGGGCGCGCTGCGCTCGCGGGGGAGGGCCACGACGCCACGGCGGCCGGGCGCCGCGCGCTCGCCGGCGAGGGCATCGCGGCCGCCGACGCCACGGTCACCGGGCTGCGGGCGCTCGCGCGCGACGCGGTCCCGGTCCTCGTCCTGCACCCGCGCGAGCCCGGCCAGCCGCCCGCTCTGGCGCCGCTCGCCGAACACCCGGGCGCGGTCGTGTTCAGCGCCGCTCCGGGAGCCGCGGCACGCCACGGCGACCGCCCGTTGCTCACGCTCCGGATCGAGCCCCTCGACGTCCGCGCCCGCCGCGAGCTGTGGCTGCAACTGCTGCCGGAGCTCGCGGCGGAAGCCGGGGAGCTGGCGTCGTCGCACCTGCTGGAGCCCGGGCTCGCGGCCAGGATCGCGACAGACGTCCGCGCCCGCGCCGCGCTCGACGGCCGCCCGCCGGAGCCGGCCGACGTCGCCGCCGCCACGCGCGGACGGTCCAGTGGCGCTCTGCCCGCGGGGATCGTGGTGCGCCGGCCCGTCGCGGGCTGGGAGCAGCTCGTCCTCCCGGCCGGCCGGATCGCCCAGCTGCGCGCCGCCGTCGAGCGCCTGCGTCACCAGTCGCTCGTGCTCGACGAGTGGGGCTTTCTGCGCGGTCGGCCCGGCGCGCGTGGCGTGCGGCTGCTGCTCGCGGGCGCGCCCGGGACCGGCAAGACGCTCGCGGCCGAGGTGCTCGCCCGCGCGCTCGCCACCGACCTCATGGTGGTCGACATCTCGCGCGTGCTCTCGAAGTGGATCGGCGAGACCGAGCAACGGCTCGCGGAGGTCTTCGACGCCGCCGAGCAGGCGCGTTGCGTGCTGCTGTTCGACGAAGCCGACGCGCTGTTCGGCAAGCGCACCGAGGTCTCCGACGCGCACGACCGCTACGCGAACCTGGAGACGGCATACCTCCTGCAGCGCCTCGAGCGTTACGAGGGCCTCGCCGTCCTGGCCACCAACCTGCGCCACAACATCGACGCCGCGTTCACGCGCCGGCTCGACTTCGTCGTCGAGTTCGACGAGCCCGGGCCGCAGGAGCGCGAGGCGCTGTGGCTGGCGCACGTCCCGGACGGCGCGCCGGTGGCCGGCGACATCGACTTCGCCGAGCTCGCCGCGCGCTATCCGGTGGTCGGCGGCGTCATCCGCAACGCCGCCGTCGCCGCGGCGTTCCTGGCCGCCTCCGACGGCGGACCGATCACGCGCGACCACGCGCTGAGCGCGCTCGCCCGCGAGTACGACAAGCACGGGCGCGCCTTCCCGGGCCGCCCGCCCGACTGCCTGACGACGATCGAACTCACCGCCGCCCGCGGCGACGGCTGAAGGAGCAGCGAATGAGCCACCCCGACCCCACCCCGGACGCCGCGGACTTTCGCTTCGCGGGCGATCTGGCCCCCGATGACCCGTTTACCTCCCTGAACTTCCACTTCGGGATGCTGCTGGGCGTCGACGACTTCGAGACCGAGCAGGCCTATCACCGCGGAGGCCAGCGGCTGCACCAGGCGTGGCTGCACGGACCGGGCGTCGTCTGGGGGCTGGCGGTCGCGCTCGACCAGGAGGACGATGAGGTCCGTGTCGAACGCGGGCTCGCGCTCGACGCGGCGGGCCGCTGGCTGCACCTCGACGGTCCGGCCTGTCTGGACCCGGGCGCCTGGTACGACAAGCACGCCGACGAGGTCGAGCCGATCGAGCCGCCGCCGGCGGGCGCGGACGTGGCGTTCGACGCCCACGTCGAGATCGCGTGGACGCGCTGCCTGACGCGGCCCGTGCCCGCGTTGGCCGAGCCCTGCCAGGACGCCGGCACCGAGAGCGCCTACTCGCGCGCCTGGGAGACCGTCGAGCTCAGGGTCCTGCCCGGGCTGGCGGAGCCGCCGGCCGACCGCTACCGTCGGATCCGCATCCTACTCGGCCTGCTGGCCCCCGGCGCCTCGGCGGCGGACCAGGAGGCCGCGGCGGCACGCGCCGCGGTGCTGGCCGTGCCGCAGGACGGCCGCACCACGGCGGGGCTGGAGCGCTTCCGGGCCCTGGCCGGCGCCGACGCGATCGACCTCCAGCCCGAAGAGCCTGAGGACGCGCCGCGCCCGCTCACGCCCGTCGCTCCGCCCGCGCCGCTCGTGCTCGCGAACCTGCGCGGGGTGGCGCTCCGGCGCAACGCCGACGGGGGCTACGAGCTCGTCGGCGGGACCGTTGAACTGCTCCCGCGGCGCTCGCACGTCGCGAGCGAGACCGTGCAGGAGCTCGCGGTCGCCGCGCTCACCGACGCGGCGGGCGCCGGCCCGCGGATCACGGGAGTGACCCTCAGCGGAACCGACGTCGAACTGGCGCTGTCCGCGCCGCTGGACGCGCGCAGCGTTCAGCCGGCGGCGTTCACCGTCACCGAGTTGGCCGCGGGCGGCTGGCAGGACGTCGCCGTCACCGCCGCCGCCAGCGACGACGCCGCCCCCAAGGTGACGCTCACGCTCGCGTCCGCCCCGACCGCGCCCTGGCGCCTGCTCGCGCGCGGGACCGGCCCTGCGCCGCTCGTGGACGCGGACCTCAACGCACTCGGCGGCGACCGCGACTTCAAGCACTTCGAGAGGAGCTGACCCGATGGCCTCAATGATCGACAACGGTCTCGACGGTCTCGTCCTCGTCGACGAGCGGCGCGGCGTGACCGTCATCCCGAAGATCTCCGAGCTGCGCAGGCTCAACTGGTTCGACGGCAAGCTGCTGCGCGCCGACGACCTGCGGATCGAGCAGGAGTACGTGCGCGGGCTCGTGCGGCGCGCGAACCGGGCCGACGGCTACGGCGTCGTCCAGGGCATGACCTGCACGCTCGCCGCGGACGGGCGTCTGCGCGTCGGTCCCGGCCTGGCGATCGATCCGGGCGGCCGCTCGCTGCTGCTGGGCGTCGACGTCCCGCTCGACGTGCAGGAGCTGATCGACCGCACCGCCGGAACGGGCGTGCGCAAGTCCCCGGTCCCCGGTCGCCGCGACGCGTTCGCGGACTGCGTGGAGGCCGCGCCGGCCGGGCAGGCGCCGGTCGGCGGCGCGCGCTGGTACGTCGTGACCGTCGGCTGGGCCGAGGGCCTGTGCGGAACCGAGGAGGTCTACGGCCGCCTGTGCGGGGACGCCTGCACGACCGCCACCGATCGCCCGTGGCGGATCGACGGGCTGATCTTCCGGGCCCATCCGCTGGTGCCGCGCACCGCGCTGGCGACCTCGAGCGCGGTGGCGCTCAACGACGCCCATGAGCGCTCGCGGCTGGCGTCCGCGCTCTTCGCCGACGAGCTGGCCGACGGCGGCTCGCTGATCTCCGGCGACGGGCTGCGCAGCCCCGTCTGGTGCGCCGGCGCCGCGCCGGCGGACCCGCTGCGCGACGAGGTGCCGCTGGCGGTACTCGCCCGTGCCGGCGGCACCACGCGGTTCCTCGACCTGTGGACTGTGCGGCGCGAGCGGATGGAGCCACCGCCGCGGCGCTACTGGGCAGGGCGACTGGCGATGCGGCCGTGGGACGTCTTCCTCGCCCAGGTGCTCCAGTTCCAGTGCCAGCTCACCGACCTGCTCGCGGGCGGAACCCCTGGCGGCGGTGGCGGCGACCCGTGCGCGGATCGCCAGCGAGCGCTCGAGGACGTGTTCAGCGAGCTCGAGACCCGGATCGGCGGCAAGGACGATGAGCGGCTGCAGCTCCTGCGCAAGCGCGTCGTCGGGCTGCGTGCCCTCTCCGGCCTGACGCCCGGCGCCCGGCGGCTGCTGATCGACGGCGGCATCGTCGAGCTGCCGCCGGCCGGGTACCTGCCGGTCGATCCGGCTGGCCCGCCGACGGTTGAGGAGCAGGTGCGCGACTTCATGGGCGCGGGCGTGGACCTCACGTTCTGTGCGACGCGCCACGACGCGCTCGCTCGCGCCTTCGAGGACGCGCAGCACCTCGACCGGATCTCGCTGCTGCGCGGGCTCGACGATCCGGCCGCCCGGGAGCAGGTCGAGATCATCGTCCCCGACGCCGAGGTCGAGTCCGTCACCGCACTCGACGGCTGGCAGGGCGTCGTGACCGTTCGCCAGCAGGAGCGCTCGCGGCTGGACTCCAAGCCGGCGCTGCTGCAGCGTGTGGCGCAGGCGGCGACGACGGTGGCGTTCGAGCTCGGCGGCGCGGGCCGCGTCGAGTACCGCGACGGCTTCGCGCTGCGTGTGGGCGGGGAGGCCGCGCCGCTGGGCGACTCGACCCAGAGCGACGCCGGGAAACGCTCGCGGCCGTTCGGCTACGCCGAGATCGCCACGGAGCGTGACCCCTTCAGCCTGCGCGTGGACGAGCGGATGCCCGTCAGCGGCGCGGCGGACATCGTCGCGACGTCCGCGGACGGGGCCGGGAGCATCCGGATCTCGTTCCAGGCCTCGTTCGTCGTGCGTTCGGTCGAGGCGCGCCCGGGCGGGACGCTGTTGCGCGGCGTGGTCGACGGCATCGCGACCGCGCGCCAGACCGACATCGACGGCGATGTGGACACCGACTCGCTGACGGCCAACCAGTGGCCAGCGCTGCTGCAGTCGAGCCGCTCGGCGGACGGAGGGACCGTCGCGACCCTGCGCGTACAGCCCGACGAGCGGACGATCGTGATCCTCACGCTCGAATGGCACGGCGCCGCCGACGCGCTCGAGCTGGTCGTCTCCGCGATCAGCTCGGGGAGCCAGCTCGCGACGTCCGCGGCCGCGCCGATCAGCCGCGAGCTGGGCCGGCTGACGCTCGACCGCGAGCCCGGCGCGGCGACCCCCGGGCATCCCGCGCGCGTGCAGGCCGAGGACTCGCTGAAGACGATCCAGCGGACGCTGGGCGAAGCCGGCTACGCCGAGGAGATGCGCCGGCGGATCTTCCCCGGCGCCGACGACGGCGGCGTGCGACTGCGCGCGACGCGCGACTGGGTCCTGTTCCGCCGCCGTGCCGTGCTCGAGTGCGGACCGGTCGCGCCGGCCGCGGTGGCCACGCAGACGTTCGCGGTCTTCCTCGCGCTCGCGCGTGGGCGGACCGCCGCACGCGCCGGCGACTACGCCTATCTTGGCGAGGTGGCCTTCCGCGAGGGCTCCGAGGACGCCGTGCGTGGGTTGTCCGCTGTGGTGCGGGCCTGGGACGACGCGGTCGAGTCGGGGACGATCTCGGCCGCCGGCGTCGTCGAGGGCGCTCCTGGCGGCAGCGACCTCGGGTTCCGCCGCCTCGAGGAGCTGGTCGACGCGCTCGCGTCCGTCACGCCGCGCGGCCCCAACTACGAGGCCGTCGAGGTCAAGGCGACCGACGCCCCGGACGACCCCCGCGGCGCGGACGGCATGCTGCTGCTGGCCTTCGCGCCTCAGCAGGAGCTGCCGACCACCGACGTCGCGGTCGTGGCCGTCGATCGGCAGCTGGCGCCGCGTTACGTGGCCGCCATGAATGCCGGCGTCTTCGACGCGGCGGTCAACGAGGTCGTCGAGATCCCGCACCTGCTCGGGACCGTCGCGTTCGCGGACGGCTCCGGCGTGCCGGCGAGGCCGGCGGAGGTCGACGCGGTCAAGCGGCGCTACGAGCAGGAGCTCGGCGGCGCCGTCCCGCTGCTGCGCGTCGACTGCTTCACGATCAGCGGCGACGACACGGTCGGCACACCGGCCGTGCGCAGCCAGCGTGCCGACAGCGTCGCCGCCGGGATGGGCGGGGGCGGCACCCCTTCGGTGGCCGACGTCAACGAGGCGGTCTTCGACCGCTTCCGCAGCCGCGGCATCGAACAGCGCACGGTCCTCGTCGCGGTACCCGCGGCGACCGTGCGCGTGGCCGTGGTCGCGGTGGATCCCGCGATGGCGAAGACCTGGCACGAGACGGTCGGCGCCACCGAGGGCGGCGCGGCCACGCTGGAGACCGCGTTCGCGGAGGACCGGCGCCACATCCTCGGAACGGTGCAGTTCCTGCCCGACTCGGCGCAGCTCGCCGACGAGGGCGAGCTGAAGGCGATCCTCGAGGCCTACGACGCCCGGATCGGCGTCCAAGGCGTCGGCCGCGTCGACGCCATCTCGCAGCGCGGCGACGCGGACGCGGGCAACTCGGCCCTCTCGACGGCGCGCGCGACCGCGGTCGCGGAGGCCTTCGGGGTCGGCGGCGACGGCGTCAAGCGGCTGATGCTCACCGCCGCGGCGCTGCGCCCTGCCGTGGACGCCGGGGTCGACAAGGGGCGGATGATCGCGCTCGTCCCGAAGGGCTGACGCGGGGCTGAAGCTCAGGCGAGGATGTCGAGCAGCGAGCCGCGCGCGGCGTCGGCGGCGCGGAACATCTGCGCGTTGGCCGCGTAGGCGGCCGGAGCGGTGATCCGTGCGCTGACGATGTCGTCAGCGACGTCGGCGGAGCCGGTCGCGCTCGTCGAGATCTTCTGTGCGGAGGTGTCGTAGCGCCGGGCGGCGTCGGCCATCCCGAAGGTTGCTGCTGACGTCGCAGGAGTGATCATCTCTACCGGTCATCGGCGGCCGTCCGCGGAAGCATTAGCGGCCGGACCGCCTGGCCGACGGTTTCGCCGACGAGCACGCCGAGCGCGATCGCGACGATCACCGCCACAGCGCCCTGGGCGGTCGCGAAGCCGTCGCCCGTGTCGGTGGCCAGCTGGGTCGTGCCGATCAGCCCGAGGCTCCCCGGCACGAGCAGCCAGAACGACGGCAGGAAGACCACGAGCGATGGCGGCCCGCCCGGGCGTTTGACGAGCGCCGCCCCGAGTGCGGCGGTCAGACCGCCGAGAAAGCCGCCGAGCGGCGCGCCGAACGCCTCCTGGCCCGCGGATTGGGCGAGGAAGGTCAGGGCGAGCAGCCCGAGCATCCACGGCAGGACGGCGAGCGGCGCGCTGACGTTGAGGCAGACGCCGATGCCGAGCAGCACCAGGCCGACCCACGGGGCCCACGCGCCGATGTCGTCGACGCGCACGTTGGCGAGGTCCGCCGCCGGGACGTCGATCACGCGCACCGCGGCCAAAAGGCCGAACGTGAACAGCAGCAACTGGACCGTGCCGAAGACCAGCCGCGACGTGCCGGCGACCATCGCCCCGGCCGCCAGCTCCGACATCCCGGTGACGATCAGCGCCCCCGGCAGCAGCACGGCGAGCGGCGCCAGCAGCGTGCGCAGCGGCCCTTCGAGCAGGTCCGCCTCGGCGGCCGCGAAGATCGCGCAGCCGACGGTGAAGGCCGCGACCACCGGCAGCAGCGTGTTGACCAGCGGCCAGCGCGACGCGAGCTCGATCAGCAGCGCGACGAGCACCGCGCAGAGCGCCGAGGCGAGCAGGTTCGCGAACGCGGGCTGCAGGATCAGCCCGATGCCGACCGCGACCGGGATCAGCCCCGCAGCGGCGACCCAGCGCGGAACGAGTGGCGGCGCGGCGAGCGCGGCCTGCAGCTCCGCGACGGCCGCATCCGCGTCCAGCTCGCCGGCCAGCACGCGGTCGACGATCCGCGAGACCGCCGCGGTCTGGTCGAGCCGCAGCGGCGCCCCGACGGTCTGAAAGCCGGCCGTCTCGTCGCTTCCGAGCGAGACGAAGAGGCCCGTCGGCGTCGCCGCGCACTGCGCGTCGGGGATGCCCAGAACCGCCCCCATCCGCACCAGTTCGGCCTCCACCTCGTCCACCGGGCGCCCGCCCGCGAGCCCGGCCGCGCCGAGCAGCAGCAGGCAACGCCGGGTCGAGATGGTCTGCGGCACCGGCGCAGTCTCACACGCCGGCGGATCGCGACGACACCAAGGTGTTCCTCGGCGGCCATGGGTCGTCGGCCTACGTCTCGATCGGCGTCGACGCTCAAGCTCGCGGCCGCGCCCAAGGGCGCCGACGTACAAATACAAGACCGTCGGCGTCAACGCCAAGGGCCAGCAGGGCACGGCCTCCAAGAGCACGACGGCGAAGGTCAAGAAGAAGTAGCCGACGTTCATCGGTGATCCCTGAGCGGAGGCGGTAACGTCCCGCTCAGGCAGTCCTGATGAGCACCCAGACGCAGCGACGATCGGAACCTTCACGAGTGCGGCACGGGATCGTGAAGCGCCCGCGGGTCGAGCGTGCGCTCGATCGCGCGTGGGACGCCGCGTTGACGCTCGTCGTGGCCCCGGCGGGATACGGCAAGTCCGTCGCGGTCGAGTCGTGGCTCGCCGACCCCGGCCTTTGCGCGGCGTGGGTCTCCCTCAGGCCTGGAGACGACGATCCCGTGCAGCTGTGGTCGTCGGTGGCGACGGCGGTGGAGCTGGCCTGCGAGCGGGCGGGGGAGGGCGCGCTCGCGCGGCTGCGGGGACATGATGGCGCCACGCAACCCGGTGTCGACGCGCTGCTGACGGCACTCGCCGGGGTCGGTCACTCGCTCGCCCTCGTGCTCGACGATCTCGACGCCATCGCCGATGCCCGCTCGCTGTGGTCGCTGGACCTCGCGATCGCGCGGCTGCCGGCGAACGTGCACATCGTCGCCCTCTCGCGGACCGTCCCGCGCCTGCGCGTCGCTCGCCTGCGAAGCCAGGGGGCACTGGCCGAGATCGGGGCGCAAGAGCTTGCGTTCACCGCGCCCGAGACGCAGGAACTGTTCGTCAACGTCGCGGGCGCTTCGCTCGATGCGGCCACCAGTGAGGCGCTGACCGCGCGCACCGAAGGCTGGCCCGCGGCGCTGTATCTGGCGGCGCTGTGGTCGCGCGACCACGGCGACCCGCAGGCGGCACTGCGCACCTTCACCGGCACCCACCGGCACGTCGCCGACTACCTGACCGGCGAGGTGCTGAACGGGCTGGATGCGGACACGCGCGACTTCCTGATGCAGACGTCGGTCCTGACGCAGCTGTCGGGGGCGCTCTGCGACGCGGTCCTGGAGCAGGCTGGATCGCTCGACCGGCTGCGGATGCTCGAGCAGTCGAACCTGTTCGTCATCGCGCTCAACGACCGGCCCGGCTGGTATCGCGTCCACGGCCTCATGCGCGACTACCTGGCGGCCGAACTGGACGCGCGCAGACCGGGGACCGCGGACGTGCTGCGGCAGCGTGCGCTGGCATGGTCGCGCGAGAACGGCTTCGCCGAGGACGCGGCCGAATATGCCCTGGCCACCGGCCACCTGGACGCGCTGGCGGGTCTGATCGAGGAACACCAGCTCAGGCTGTTGCGCTCCGGCCGCGGCGCCACGCTCGCCCGCTGGACGACCGCGATACCGCGATCAGAATTGACGCGGTACCCGGGGGCGTGCATCGGCTCCGCCTTTGCGGCGCACGCCGTGGCGCGGCCGGCCGCAGAGGTCAGGCGCCTGCTGGCGCTCGCGACCACGGCCGAAAGCCGGTTCGACCGCTGTTCGCTGCAGATCCTGCGAGCGACGTACCTGGACGATCACGTCGGCGAGGCGGTCGCGGCCGGCGAGGCCGCCGCCGAGCTCGCCGGCGACCATACGGATCTGGTGATCGTGGCGCACGCGACGCTCGCGCTGACGCTGATCCTCGCGGGCGACGACACACGCGCCGCCGGGATCGCACGGGCGGCCCTCGCGCGCCCCGAGGCGGCCGATCGACCCTACGGCTACGTCGCCGCGACGTCCGTCCTGGCGATCTTGGAGACCCGCGGCGGCCGGCAGATCACGGCGCGCGGGTACGCCGACGAGGCCCTGGCCGTCATGCGCGCCGTCGAGCTGACGCACCGTCCGGCGGGTGCCCGGGCGATGCTCGCCGACGCCGTGACCGCCGCCTTGGAAGGCCGCCTCGCCTACGCCGAACGGACGGCCGAACAGGCCGCGCGCGCGTCGGTCGACGGAGGCGCGTGGCAGGCATGGATGCTGCTCGAACTCGCTGCCATCCAGATCCGCCGCGGGCATCTCACGGCCGCCGGCCAGTCACTGTCACACGCCGGCGAGTTGCTGGCGACGGTCCGCGACGCGGGCTGCCTTGACGCAACGGCGGCGGAGCTGCAAGCGCAGCTGCAGGGCCGGCTCGCGGGCGTCGCCGCGCCGCTCGCCGAGCCGCCGTCGCCGGCGGAGCTCGCGGTGCTCCGGTTGCTGCCGAGGTGCACCGTCCGGGAGATCGCGGAGCAGCTCTACCTCTCCGTCAACACGATCAAGTCGCACATCCGCGCGATCTATCGAAAGCTCGGCGTCGCTTCTCGCGAGGACGCGGTCGCGCGGGCAGTCGCGCTCGGGCTGATCGACGAGCCGAAGGCCTGAGCCGCCAGCAACGTGCCGAAGGCTTCGGCGCTGACCGGGCGACCGAGGTGCCACCCCTGGCCGAACCTGCAGCCGAGGCGCTCGACCCGGTCGCACTGCTCGGCGGTCTCGATGCCCTCGGCCAGGACGCGCGCGCCGGTGGCCATCCCGATGCGGGCGACGGCGGCCAGGATCGCGTCGCCCGTCGGTGAGCGATCCGCGGAGATGAAACCGCGATCGAGCTTGAGCACGTCGAAGCTCACCTTGCGAAGGTGCGACAGCGAGGAGTATCCGGTGCCGAAGTCGTCGAGGGCGAGCCCGATCCCCGCCCGCCGGATCGCGGCCAGGTTCTCGCGTGTTCGCACGCCCTCGGAGAGCACGGCCGACTCGGTGACCTCGAGCACGAGATTGCGGTTGGGGAGGCCGCTGCCGGCGAGTGCACGCTCGATTCGCGGCAGCAGGTCGAGCCCGTCGAGCTGGCGGGGCGAGAGGTTGACCGAGAGGCTGAAGCCGTCGGCGACCCCGGCCCACCGGCTCGCCTCGCGGCAGGCGTGCGTGAGGATCCGGTCGCCGAGCACATCGATGAGGCCGCAGTCCTCGGCAAGCGGGATGAACACGTCAGGCGCGATCGATCCGAGCTCCGGGTCGGTCCAGCGCGCCAAGGCCTCGGCGCCGACGATCGCGCCGTCGGCGAGCGCCACGATCGGCTGGAAGGCGACGTGCAACTCGTCGCGCTCGATCGCCCTGCGCAGCCGCTGCTCGAGTCGCACACGCTTCTTCACCTCCGCTCGCATCGAATCATCGAAGAACGCCAACCGTGCGCGGCCCTCGTGCTTGGCCCGGTAGACCGCGATGTCGGCGTGGCAGAGCACCGACTGCGCATCCTCACCCTCGCGCGCCGCGGCGATGCCGACGCTCGCGGTCACCGTGAACTCGGACTGGCCGACGCGGATCGGCTGCTCGAAGGCCTTCATCAGCTGCCACGCGGATGCCTCCCATTCCGGGGTGCGGATCAGCGCGAGGAACTCGTCGCCGCCGAAGCGGGCGAGCGTCGCCGACGGCGGGGCGAAGCGCTTCAGCCGCTCCGCGACGGCGACCAGCAGGCGGTCACCGACGCCGTGGCCGAGGCTGTCGTTGACGCGCTTGAAATCGTCGAGATCGATGAACGCGACGGCGACCGGCGCTTCGTGCGGCTGCGACAACAGCGCGTCGAGGCGCTCGCCGAACAGTGCCCGGTTGGGCAGCCCCGTGAGCGCGTCGTGGCCGGCCTCATGACGCAGCGTCGCCTCGCTTTGGCGCAGGCGCGCGGTCAGCTGTCGCACGAGCGTTCCGGCGGCGAACAACGTGGCCATCGGCAGCAGCCACTGCGAGAGCAACGCGGTCGAAGGCCCGCCGGCGATCACGATCAGCGACACGGCGTACGCGGTGCAGACCCAGGCGGCCTGCAGCGCGATCTGACGCGGATTGAAGAAGCAGACGGCGTACAGCGTCGCCCACAGGTAGTAGAACGCGTAGACGCTGCCGGGATCGTGCGTCCCGACCAGCGCGACGCTGATCACGAGCGTGTCCAGGGCGATCGAGACCTGGAACATCCACCAGCGCTTCTGGCGGCGCCCGAGCACGAGATAGGTTCCCAGCGCGTAGGCGGCGAGCGTCGCGCCCACGATCGCGAGCTCGTTCGCATCGCCCGCGCGCGGCAGCAACAGCCACAGCAGCGAGAGCGTCGCGCCGAGGAGGTTCAACGCGGCCAGCGCGGCGGCGAACATGGCGGGGTCGTCCACCAGCTCGCCGTCGCCGCGGTACCAGCGCTTCCACAGCGCGGGCAGACCAGCGGGTCCGGTCGATGGCAATGACATATGCCGTTGATCGGCCGAAAGCGCGCTCGTCCGGGCACATTTCACCCGGGTGATCTCCCGCGAGCGGATCGGCGGGTTGCCGATATCCGGAGTGTGTCCCTCCTCCACCGCACCCGCCGCCCCGCCGAGCCTGCCGTCTCCTCCGACCCCGCCGCTCGTGACCTGAAGCTTCGCCTGCGCAGCCTCAATGACCACTGCCTCACGAGCCTCGTGCTCGGCCTCGAGGCGATGGATCGCGGCGACCTCACGGTCCGCGTCGACCCGCGCACGACGCCGATCGACGTCCGCTCCGATGACCCGGAGACGCAGGAGCTCGTCGAGCTGTTCAATTCGATGCTCGTGAAGGCGCAGGCCGCGCTCGAGGGCTACAACAGCGTGCGCGAGATGCTGCGCCTGGCGCTCGGCGATCAGAGCTGTCTCGAGGGGCTGCAGGCGCGTCTGCACAGCCTCAGCGATCACTGCCTGACGGGGCTCGGCGAAGGCCTGTCGGCGATGGCCGACGGCGACCTCACGGTGGGCGCTGAGCCCGTCACGACGCCGCTCGTCGCTCCCGCCGGCTCGCAGCTCGGCGACCTGGGCGAGACGTTCAACGTCATGCTCGAGAAGGCGCAGGGCGGCCTCTTCGCCTACAACGCCACCCGCCGCGGGATCGCCGAGATGATCCTCTCGATCAGCGACACGGCGGGCCGCGTCGCCGGCGCGTCACAGCAGATGACGAGCACCACCCACGAGACCGGCGCGGCGATCGAGAACATCGCGCTGCTGTCGGCGACCGTCGCCGAAGGCGCCTCGCGTCAGATCGAGAGCATCGAGGCCGCGCAGGCCATCAACCTCGAGGCCGAGAGCCTCGCGACCCAGGCGCGCGCTCTCGCCGAGCAGGGCGTCTCGCTCACCAGCCAGATCGCCGCGGTCGCCGATCAGACGAACCTGCTGGCGCTCAACGCCGCGATCGAGGCCGCTCGCGCCGGCGAGCAGGGGCGCGGCTTCGCCGTCGTCGCCGACGAGGTGCGCCGGCTCGCCGAGTCCTCCAACGAGACGGTCCGCGAGACCGAGGCCGCCTTCCACGCGCTGTCGGGCAGCATCACCAGCGTCTCGTCGTGCATCGCGCGCATGTCGGTCGCGACCGGCGAGGTCGTCGCGATCGCCCGCGAGGCCGGCGACGCGACCGCCGACGTCTCCGCGGCCACACAGCAGTCCTCCGCGGCCACACAGCAGATCTCCGCGTCGAGCAACGACCTGGCGGAGCTGGCCGGCTCGCTGAAGCATCTCGTGGCCGAGTTCCGCGCTTGAGTCAGTGGTGCTTCAGCAGCACCGCGCCCAGCGTGTCGCCGAGCCATCGGGCGTAGGCGTCGGGCGCGAGCCCGGATCGCAGGTAGGTGCCCTCGCTCGCGATCGCGTACAGCGTGTCGGCCGCGGCCGGCCGCGTCGACGCGCAGCAGCCCGCCCTCGTCGAGCCGGTCCGCGATGACCCTGAGTGCCGCGCGCAGGTTGCGGTGGGCGCGTTCGCGCAGCGGGCGCAGGTCGGCGTCCATCAGGCTCGCGGCCTCGCCGAGGGCGATCAGCCGCGCGGCGCGAGCCATCAGCGTGGCGTGCGAGGCCGTCAGGCGCGGGAGGACCTCCTCCGGCGGCGCGGCGGCGATCGCGGCGAGCGACTCGGAGGCGTTGTCGCGCGTCGAGCGCACGATCACCGCGTCCAGCAGCGCCGCCTTGTCGTCGAACGCGAGATAGACCGTGGCCTCGGACACGCCGGCGGCCTTCGGCGACCGCGCGGATCGCTCGTGCGGGCGTAGCCGTCGCGTAGGAAGAGCTCCTCCGCGGCGGTGCAGATGCGCTCGCGCGTCTGCAGTGCGCGCCGCCGGCGTGAGCTCGCGTCGTACTTTCGCTTGACCGACATTGCCTAGAGTGACACTCTAGTGAATATGCACGTCGAACTCGCGGGGGACTGGAGCCTGTGGCGCGACTTCGCGGTCCGCAGCTCCGGGTTCCCGGTCGAAGGGCTGGAGGTGTTCGGGGCCGACGAGGACGCGCGGCTCGCCGCGGTCGCGCGCGACCCGGCGTTCCGCGAGGCGGTGGCGTGGCAGAGCCGCGAGTCGCTCGCCCGCGCGGTCGACAAGCTCGCCGCCGACGCGCCGGGCAGCCCGTCGCGCGCGGCGCCGCCGGCCCGGACGTCGTCGCCAGCTACTGGCAGCGCTACTGCGCGAAGAACGACACGATCGGGTTCTTCGGGCCGCTGGCGTGGGGCTCGTTCGCGGAGACGGCGAGCCGATCGCGGTGCGCTCGGGCGCGCTGGAACGTGAGCGCGTCGTGCACTTCGAGACGTGGGCGATGGAGGCGGTGGCGACCGCGGCCGGCGTCGACGCGCCGCTGCCGATGGGCCCGTTCCCGGAGCGCGCGCTGCGCCCGCTGCTCGCGACCCGTCCGGGCTCGACCGGCTGGAGGCCGCGCGCGACGCGGTCGCGGCCGCGGCGCGAGGAGGTGGCCGCGCGCGCTCGATCGGCTCGATCGCGAGTTCGAGGCGATCACCGGCCGGCCGGCCAGCGCGCGCGGAGGGCGACAGCGGCGGCGGACGGACGATCGCCTACCTGGACTGCATGCGCGATCTCGACGTGCACGCTCGGCCCGGCCGTCCTCGCGGAGCTGCGCAGGTCGCTGCCGCCGGTGCTCGATGCGTCGCGCTGGTGGTGCGGGCGCGTCTTCGACCGCGGCGACGGAGCTGCTCGGAGCGGATCGCGCAGGCCGCTCCGGTCCGCTCGCGCCGCTGCTCGGCGAGCTGATGGGCGCGGGCTTCGGGCTCTGGGACCAGCTGGGGGAGGAGCAGCGCGAGCTGCAGCGTCGCTGGGCGCGCCGGCGACGCCTTCGCCGACTGGACGCCGGCGTGGTACGGCTCGTCCTACCACTCCGCGGACCTTCAGATCGCGGCGGCGCTCGCCGCGCGCGCGCGGCGACTTCCTGATCGTGCTCGGCGACTTCCACGGCGGCGACAACCCGCTCGCCCAGGGCATCTTCGGGCTGCGCCATCCCGATCCGGCGGCGCTGCTGCGGCGGATCGGCGCCGAGGCCGGGCCCGGGCGTGCACCTCTCGCCGCCGCGGCGCGGCGTGGTCGAGATGACGGCGCGCAGCTGGCCGATGTACCCGCAGGGCGACATCGTCGTGGTCGGCGGCGACGAGCCCGCGCCGGCCGGGACGCGGCGCGTCGCGCTCGCGGACGTCGTGGTCGCAGGACGGCGTACGTGTCCGATCGCGCGGGCAGCTTCCGACGAGCCGCTCGCGCGAGTTCCTCTATCTCCCGATCTTCGTCGCCGCGCTGCGCAGCTTCGACCCGATCGGCGAACGTTCAGGCCGTGCGCAGATCGGCCGGCTCGTCGTGCGCCGTGCGAGCTGGTCGGTGGACACCGCCGAGCTGCCGGGGGCGCCGGAGCTCGCCGCCTGGGCGCGCGACCGCGGGCTCCCCGCGGCGCGTCTTCGCCCGCTCGCCGCTCGAGCGCAAGCCGCGCTACGTGGACTTCTCGAGAGCCCGCGCTGTGCCGCACCCTGACGCGGTTCCTCGCCGCGCGCGCCGTCCGTCGAGTTCACCGAGATGCTGCCGACGCCCGAGCAGTGCTGGCTGTCCAGCGACGCCGGTCACCACACGAGCGAACTGCGCGTCGTAGCCTTCGACCGATCGCGATGAGCCGATCGAGCCTGGTGCAGTGCGTTCCTGAGAACGCGATGGACGAGCCCGGCGAGATCCTGCGCTTCTACGACCGCTGCAGCGACCTCATGCGCGAGCTGCTCGACCACCTCGCCGCCGATCCCGGAACGCCGCGGCCGTTTCCCGGAGATCGAGGACGCGATGGGCTGGCCGCGCCGGCGCATCTCGTCGGTGCTCGGCGGCATCGGCCGGGTCCGCAAGCTCGAGTTCGGCGGGCGGCGTCCCTACTGCTTCCAGAGCGAGCGCCAGTCGGCCTCAGGCCGATGGGAGATCTGGATGGATCCTCACCAGGCGGAGGTGGTGCGCTCGGCGCGCGAGGAATAGCGTTGCGCGCATGAGGACGCTCCTGGTCTGCGCGGCCGCTCTGCTCGTCTTGTTCACGGCGACACCGGCCCACGCCGCCGAGTCGAGCAAGTGCTCGAAGGCGACGGCGACGCACGTGGCGAAGCGGCTGCACTTCGGGTACGCGCCGGCGCCGGGTGTCTCGCCGATCGCGCAGGTCGTCTGCGGGCCGTTCTTCGGTGCCGGCAGCCGGGGGATGGCGGCGTCGGCCGTGATCCCCAGCTGCGGCGGCTCGATCCAGTGGGCAGTGTTCCGCTACCGCTCGGGCAGCTGGCGGCTCGTGATGATGCGCAACAACGGCGCCGAGTTGCTCGCCGTCGGCGCCGACATCCGCGAGCGGGTCTACCGGCTGCGCGCCGGCGACGCGCACTGCTTCCCGTCGCTGCAGAAGACCCGGCTCTGGCACTGGAACGGGAAGCGCTTCGTGGCGAGCGCCTGGCAGATCGAGCCGGCCGCGACCAGCCCCGGCGGCTTCCTCTCCCCGGATCGGAAGATCTGGTGCACCCTGACCACGCTCAGCGGCCTGTCGGCGTGGTGCGGGACCGCCGACGCGGCCTACTCGGCGCGCCTGGAGGCGGACGGCTCCTTGACCGTCTGCGACCCCTCGAAGGGCTACGGCTGCCTGCAGAACTGGGACGCGAAGGCCCCGGTCCTCGGCGACACGCATAGCGTCGAGGTCCAGGGCCTCCGCTGCACCGCCGCGCCCGCAGCGATGACGTGCACGTTCGTCGCGACGGGCAAGGGCTTCACGATCGGCGCCGGCGGGGTCAGCCCGGTCGGGAGCTGACCCCGCCGGTCGCGATCACGCTGCGGCGCGCAGGGCGGAAGCGGTGCCCTGGAGGTCGTAGAGGCCGCTCACCGAGCTGACCTCCTTGCCGACCTCGGAGGCGAGCGCCATCGCGTCGGTGGCGCCGACTCGACCGTCCCGCATACCGCCGTTCGAGGACGAGGAGACGAGGACCCAGCGGACCTGGCCGGAAGCGACGGCGTTGGCCAGCCACTCGGTGGTGACCGTCGTCTCGCTGCCGGAGAAGCCGCCGATCGCGGCGACGTTCGCGCCGGACTGGATGATCGCCTGGCTGGCGCCGGACTGGCTGGAGATGACGACCGTCCCGCCGCCGTTGGCCTTGGCGTAGGCCAGCGCGGCGGTGAGCTCGGACGTGTCGCCGGAGAACATCCCGCCGCCGCCGCCACCGGTCGTCGTCGGTGCGGCGCCGCCGGTCGGCGGCGTGCCGCCGCGCTGTCCGCCCATCCCGCCGCCGCCGGGACCGCCGCCACCGCCCGGGCCTCCGCCCATTGACTGGGCCGAGGTGGGGCCGCCGGCCGGGAACGTCGAGCTCGTCGCGTGCCCGAGCGTCTGGACGGCCCAGGACGCGGGTGCGAGCAGGAGGATGCCGACCGCGGCGGTCGCGACGGCCTTGCGGACGCGCCGGTCGTCGGCGACGACGAGGCCGCCGGCGCAGGCGAGGGTCGCGCCGACGATCAGCCAGCTCGCCCAGGCGAGGTCGGTCGCGCTGTTGGCGATCACGATCGCCTCGGTGATCGCGCCGCCGGCGAGGATCAGCGGGCCGGCGATCCGCTCGCGCGAGAGCAGCGAGCACCCCGCGCCGACGAGCAGTGCGGTGAACGGCGCCAGCGCCGCCACGTAGTACGGGTGGAAGATGCCCGAGGCGCGGCTGAAGGTGATCGCGGTGACCGCGAACGCGGCGCCCGCGATGATCAGCGAAGCCCGTGCGCGGCGTCGGTGCGACGCAGCCGGGTGAGGACCGCCAGCGCGAGCGCCGCCACGGCGGCGAACCCGAGGAACCAGCCGGCCTGTCCGCCCAAGGCTTCGTTGAGCAGCCGCAGCGGGCCGGTCGAGCCGCCGAAGACGCCGCCGGCGCCTCCGCCCATGCCGCCGCCCGGTCCGCCGTCCTGGCCGAACAGGCGCCCGAGGCCGTTGTAACCGAGGATCAGTGACCAGATCGAGTTGTCGTCGGTGCCCGAGATGTACGGCCGGCTGCCGGCGGGCGTCAGCCACATCAGCACCGGCCAGGCGAGCCCGACCGCGGCCATCACGGCGCCGCCGGCGAGCAGCTGGCGCAGCGCCTTGATCCGGCCGGCGGGCGCGACCCACAGCCAGGCGGCGACGATGCCCGGCACGACCAGCAGCGCGGCGGCCATCTTGGTCTCGAAGCCGAGGCCGACGAAGGCGCCGGAGAGCAGCAGCCAGCGCGTGCTGCCGTCCTTGCGCAGGCCGCGATCGGCGGCCCAGACGGCCGCGGTGATGCAGAGGACGAGCAGCGCGTCCGGGTTGTTGTGGCGCGAGATCGCGACCGTGATCGGCGTCAGCGCGAGCGTCAGACCGGCGGCGAAGCCCGCGGCGCGGCCGAACCGTCGCAGCGTCATGTCGTAGACGAGTCCCGACGGTCGCGATCCCCATCAGCGCCTGGGGGACCAGCATCGACCACGACGAGTACCCGAAGGCTCGTGCCGAGAGCGCCTGCACCCACAGGGCGAGCGGCGGCTTGTCGACGGTCTGCAGGCCGGCCGCGTCGAAGGCGCCGTAGATGAACGCGTGCCACGACGTCGTCATCGAGCGCACGGCGGCGGCGTAGTAGTCGTTCGCGTACCCGTTGATGTCCAGCGCCCACAGGTTCAGCGCTCCCGCGAGCGCCAGCAGGACGAGCAGTTCGGGACGAGCGGCGAGCGCGCTCAGCGCGGGACGGGCGACAGAGCGGCGGCGAGGCTGGGGCAGGGCGATGGTCGACATGCCTCCACCATCGACGTCGCGTCAGTGAGTCAGCTGTGGCTTTCCTTGGCGGTTGCTGAGAGCGAGGGGAGGCCCAGGCGGAGCTCGCGGGCGAGCCGCGAGACACGGCCGACGATGCCGATCGGCGATGGATCGAGGTCCGGGCGCTCCTGGCGCCACTGGTCGAGGATCCGGTCGATGACTTCACCCGCCGCCGACGTCAGGCGCCGCGCAACCCGTCTGGTCTCACCGATCGCCGCGTCCCACGCGCGCCCGAGCCGATGCCCCGCATGCGCTGGTACTGAGTACCGTCCAGCGTCTATGACGCAGATCGTGGCGCAGCTCTCCGTCCGTCGCGGACCGGAAGCGATCGAGTTCTACAAGGCGGCCTTCGGGGCGGTCGTCGACTACCAGGTCGGCGAGAGCGAGATCGTCGCGCAGTTATCCGTCGGCGAGGCGACGTTCTGGGTCGCCGACGAATCGCCCGCGAACGCCAACTTCAGCCCGGAGACGGTCGGCGGCGGGACGGTGCGGATGCTGCTGCTCGTCGACGATCCGGATGCCTCGATCGCCCGCGCCGTCGAGGCCGGGGCGACCGAGGTCTATCCCGCCGCCGACGAGCACGGCTGGCGGCTCGGGCGGATCGTGGACCCGTTCGGCCATCACTGGGAGGTCGGCAAGCCGCTCGGCACCTGGCCGCCGCCGCGGGACTAGCAGCGCGCGTAGCGATACGGGCGCAGCGCGGTCCGCAGACGGAGCCGCTGTGCGACCTCGTACGGCTCGATCTTCAACGCGCGGGCGGCGCCTGCACGACCGAGGCGCTGGACGCTCATCGCCGTCGCCTCGAGGCGCCGCGCGAGCGTGCGGGGGACCCTCGGCACGGGCAGCCGCTTCGGCACGGCAGTGGCGTCGAGCGGGCGGAGATTGTCGACCACGCGCCTCGCGATCAGGAGCTGGTTGGGGCCGTCGGTGCCGATCGTCAGGATCTTGTCGCCGCTGAACAGGTGCACCACGCTGGCGTCCCCCGCGCTGACGATCACCGCCCCCTTGCGCTCCTCGAAGCGGTAGTTGTTCTTGAGGAATCCGAAGTACGCGAGGCGTCCGCAGACCGACTTGCTGCCGAGGTAGAGCGTCGGCGGGCAGTCGCGTGCGTTGAAGCGCTCGCAGTCCTCGTAGGCGAGCGAGGTCCTTGTCGGCGTCTGAGAGCAGCAGCCCGCTGTAGCGGACGCCGAGCCACAGGCCGCCCGCGAAGGCCTTGGGCGAGGTCACGCCGAGCAGCGGGGCGCGCGTGTTCGGGTCGCAGCTGCCGGGGTCGAAGGTGTCGCCGCTCCCCGGCCGCCACGCAGGAAGCGCGCTCGACGGCGTTCCGTTGGTCAGCCACGTGAAGCAGCTCCCGTCCGGCGCGATCGAATAGACCTCGTAGGAGTCGCCTTCGGGCACGTTCTGGTCGCTGCTGAACAGGAGCCGGGATCCGTCCGGCGACCACGCCGGGCCGACTTCCTCGGACTCGCTGCGGGTCAGGCGCCTGGCGGCGCTGCCGTCGGCGTTGGCGACGTAGAGCTCGGCGGCCCAGGTGCACTCGTCCGAGCCGCAGCGGCTGCCGTTGTGGTCGCGGATGCTCGCGTACGCGAGCCGGCGCCCGTCCGGTGACCAGACCGCCGAGTGGCCGTCGCGGATGAGCAGGCGCGGGGTGCCGCCGGCGACGGGGATCACGAACGTGTCCTGGTCGAAGTAGTACTTCCGGTTCAGCCGCGCGCGGGAGTAGGCGATGGTCGTCCCGTCCGGGGACCACGCCGAGCCGCTCACGGAGGTGAAGCGCCCGTCGAGCTTCTGGTTGACCAGCACGCGTTCGGCGCCGGTCGCGACGACGCGCAGGATGACCTGGGTGCGGAAGTCACTGTCGCTGCGCTCGATGAAGCGCGAGAACGCGATCGTGGTGCCGTCCGGGGACCAGGTCGGGCCGTTGTCGCTCCCGCCCTTGGGCGGCGTGGAGAACGCGGTGGCACCCACCATGATGTGGTCGCCCTTGACGTAGGCGAGCGTCGCACCGTCCGGCGACCAGGCCGGCTGGGACACGGTCTTGCCGGCGACCAGCACGTGCCGCCCGCTGCCGTCCGCGCGCGCGGCGACGATCCCCTCGGCGCCGGTGAAGGCGAACTCCGCGGGTGTGGCCGCGGCCGGCGCGGCCAGCAGCAGGTAGATGACGAGCAGTCCGAGCCAGCGCATTGGCGGTGGGGTACCCGTTCAGGCGCTTCTCACGCAGCGCGCCAGCTCCCCGACTGCGGCACGGATCGCCGCCTCGGGCAGCTGTCCGTAGCCGAGCATCAGCGTCGGGGCGCCGTTCTGTGAGTAGTCGCGCAGCGTGTTGAAGGCGATCCTTTTCGCGGCCGCGTGGGCCTTGATCGCGAGGTCGTCGGAGCCGGCGGGGAGCTCGACGACGACGTGCAGGCCGGCGGCGATGCCCTTGATCGTCGCCTCCGGCAGCTCCTGTTCGAGCGCCTCGACGAGCGCGTCCCGCCGGGCGCGGTAGCGCGTCCGCATCCGGCGCAGGTGGCGATCCAGTTCGCCGCGGGCGATGAAGTTCGCGAACGCGTGCTGCTCGATCCGCGCCGTCCCCTGGTCGGCGAGGTACTTCTCGCGGCGGATCGGCTCGAGCAGCTTCGCGGGAACGACGAGCCAGCCGAGCCGCAGCGCCGGGGCGAGCGTCTTGCTCGCCGAGCCGGCGTAGACGATCCGCTCCGGTTCGAGCCCCTGCAGCGCGCCGACCGCCGCGCGGTCGTAGCGGTACTCGGCGTCGTAGTCGTCCTCGATCGCGATGGCGTCGTTGTCGCGCAGCCACTGCAGGAGCGCCGTGCGGCGCTCGGCGGCGAGCACGACGCCGGTCGGGTGTTGGTGCGCCGGCGTGACGATCACGGCGTCGACGTCGCCGAGCTCTTCGACTTTGAGCCCCTGCTCATCGACGGGAATCGGTACGGGTTCGAGGCCCGCGCGGCGGGCGATCTCGTACTGGTCCGGGTTGCACGGGTCCTCGAGCGCGATCCGCTTCGCGCCGGCCTTCGCAAGGGCCTGGCAGACGAGGCCCTGCGCCTGGCCGTAGCCGTTGGTGATGACGACGTGGCCCGGGTCCGCGACGGCGCCGCGCACGCGCCCGAGGTAGTCGGCGAGCGCCTGGCGCAGCGCTTCGTCGCCGCACGGGTCGCCGTAGCCGAGCTCGGCGTCGCTGAGGTTCGCCAGCGCCTCGCGGAGCGAGCGCAGCCACGCGGCGCGCGGGAAGGCCGAGACGTCAGGGACGCTCGGGCGGAAGTCGAACCGCGGTGTGGGGGCGGTCGCGGTCGCCTGGCGCGGGGGTGCCGCGTTCGCGGTCGTCTCGGAGACCCGCGGGCGGGCGCCCTGGCGCAGGCTCAGGTAGCCCTCGGCGGCGAGCTGCGAGTAGGCCTCGACCGCGACGCGCCGCGAGATCCCGAGCTGACGCGCGAGGTCGCGCGTGGACGGCACCTGCGCACCCGGCCGCAGGGCACCGCTGCGGATCGCCGCGCGGAGCTGCTCCTCGATCTGCGCGCCGAGCGTGTGCGGCCCGTCGCGATCGACCGCGAGCAGGAGCTCTACCGAGTGACTGGTACCGTCCACAGCGTCAAAACTGGCACTGGTATCTGCACCAGTGAAACGTAGCATCGCCGGCATGCTCACGCTCTCGATCGTCGCCCGCCTGCCGCTCGCCATGTTCAGCATCGGGCTGCTCGTGCACGCCCAGCGGCTGACCGGATCGTTCGCCGCGGCCGGCCTGGTGATGGCCGCCTACGCCGTCGCGCTCGGGATCGGCGGGCCGGTGCTCGGTCGTCTCGTCGACCGCCGCGGTCAGACCGTGATCCTGCTCGACCGCGGCGAGCTGTGTCCGCGGCGCTGTTGTGCGTGATCGCTGTTGTTCCCGAGGGAGCCCCGGTGCCGCTGCTGGTCGGGCTCGCCGCGGGTATCGGCCTCGCGACCCCGCCGGTCGGGGCGTGCCTGCGGACGCTGCTGCGCGACCCGGCCGCGTTCGCGGTCGAGGCGTCAGCGGTCGAGTTGACCTGGGTATTCGGCCCGCCGCTCGTGCTCAGCGCGGGCGCGCTGTTCTCGACCGGCGCGGCCCTGGCGGGAGCGGGCCTCGTGCTGCTGGCCTCGACCGCGGCCTTCGCGGCCCACCCGTCCTCACGCGCCTGGCGCCCGGCCGCTCGCGTGACGCGACCCCGCGGCGGGTCGCTGCGAACCCCGGCGATGCAGACGCTCGCGCTCGTCCTGCTCTGCGTCGGCGTGCTCTTCGGCGCGGTCGAGATCGGCGTCGCGGCGGCGAGCAACGCGCTGGGAGCCACAGCCGCGGCAGGCCCGCTCCTCGGCGTCTGGGGCGTCGGGTCGCTGGCGGGCGGAGCGCTGGCGGCGCGAGCCGCGCGACGGAATGCCGGCGCGGCGCGGCGCGCCCGCCCGCGGCGTGCCGCGGTCGCGCCGCCGCGCGCCCCCGCCGCGCGACGCCGCGCGATCACCGCGCCGTTGCGCGCCCCCGCCGCGCGACGCCGCACGATCATCGCGCCGTTGCGCGCCCCCGCCGCGCGACGGCGCACGATCATCGCGCCGTTGCGCGCCCCCGCCGCGCGACGGCGCACGATCACCGCGCCGTTGCGCGCCGTCGCCGTGCCGTTGCGCGCCGTCGCCGTGCCGTTGCGCGCCGTCGCCGTGCCGTTGCGCGCCGTCGCCGTGCCGTTGCGCGCCGTCGCCGTGCCGTTGCGCGCTCTCGCCGTGCCGTTGCGCGCTCTCGCCGTGCCGCTGCGCGCTCTCGCCGTGCCGCTGCGCGGCGGCTCGCGCCTCGCCGCGCTGCTCCTCGCCCTCACGGCCGCGCACCTCGCGCTCGTCGTCGCGGCCGGGAGCGTCTACGCGCTCGCCGCCGTGCTCTTCCTCGCGGGCGCCGCGATCGCTCCGACCTATGCGGCCGTGTTCGCGCTCGTCGAGCGTGCGGCGCCCGCGGGCACGGTGACCGAGGCGTTCGCTTGGCTCGCGACCGCGGTCGCCGTCGGGTCCGCGGGCGGCGCCGCGACGGCGGGCGCGATCGCCGAGCATGCCGGGCCGGCGGCGGTCTTCGCGTTCGCCGGTGTCGCCGGGGCCTGCGCGCTGGCGGCGACGCTGTCGCGCTCGGCTACCGTGGCCGCGTGCCAGACGTCCTGATCGACGCGGACACGATCCGCTCTCCTGAACTGCGCCACGAGGTCCCGGCCTCGATCGTCGATCCCTTCCTCTACGGCGAACATGACGGGGTGGCGTTCGCGGCGGTCTCGCCGCTCGACGCGCCGACGATCGCGCGGGCCCGGCCTGAGCTCCGGCAGCTCGACGTGTTCACCGATCTCGGGCTCAACGAGCTGATCGCGAGTGGGGTGCACCGTGACGAGGCGCTGCTCGAGATCCGTGTCCGCGCGTGCAACGCGATGGGCGTGACCCGCGCCGCGGTCCCTCCCGCCTTTCCGCTCGCGACCGCGGAACGGCTGCGCGCCGCCGGGATCGAGCTCTACGTCGACCGCGAGCTGTTCGCCACCCGCCGGCGCAAGAAGACCGCCGCCGAGCTCGCGGGCATCCGCCGGGCGACCGCGGCCGCCGAGGCCGGCCTGCTCGCCGCGGCCGCCGCACTCCGCGCCGCGACGCCGCACGACGGCACGCTCCACCTCGACGGCGAGCCGCTGACGTGCGAGCGCGTGAGCGCCGCGGTGCGAGCGGCGGTCGAGCAGCGCGGCGCCGCGCTCGGCACGTTCACCGTCGCCCACGGCGCGCAGACCGCGACCGGCCACGGCCCCGGGTTCGGGCCGATCGCGCCGGGCGAGCCGGTGATCGTCGACCTCGCGCCGCAGGATCGCGAGTCGGCGTGCTTCGCCGACATCGCGCGGACGTTCGTCGTCGGGGAGCCGGATCCGGAGATCGCCACGTGGCACGCGCTGGTCCTCGAGGCGCACGCCACGGCGATCGCCGGCGTCCGCGCCGGCGTGAAGGGCCGCGACCTGTACAACGGCGCGTGCGACCACTTCGAGGCGGCGGGCTTTGCCACCCAGCGCCGCCCGGGCGCGACGGTGATGGAGGGCTTCCCGACCGCGCTCGGCCATGGCGTCGGGCTCGAGATCCACGAGAACCCGGGTCTCGGCCGCTCCGGCGATGCGTTCGTCGCGGGCGACGTGATCACGATCGAGCCCTTCCTGTGCCGGCCGGGCTTCGGCGCCGTCCAGGTCGAGGACCTGCTCCTCGTCACGGAGGACGGCGCCGAGCGGCTCAGCTCGCTCCCGACCGGTCTAGCTCCGGAGGAATTCGAGTAGGTCGTTGCCGAGCTGTTCCTTGTGCGTGTCGGTGATGCCGTGCGGCGCGCCGTCGTAGGTGAGCAGCTTGGCGCCGTCGATCAGCGCCGCCGAGGCCTTGCCGCCGACCTCGTAGGGCACGACCTGGTCCGCGGAGCCGTGGATCACGAGCGTCGGGACGTCGAACTTCGCGAGGTCGGGGCGGAAGTCGGTCGCGCTGAACGCCGCGATCGACTCGTACGCGTTGCGGTGCCCGGCGGCCATGCCCTGCAGCCAGAACGCGTCGCGGATGCCCTGCGAGACGTCGCGCCCTCGCGGTTGTTGCCGAAGAACGGGCCGTCGGCGAGGTCCTGTACAGCTGCGAGCGGTCGGCGAGCGAGCCGGCGCGGATGCCGTCGAAGACCTCGATCGGGACGCCGCCGGGGTTGTCGTCGGTCTTGAGCATGAACGGCGGGACCGCCGAGACGAGCACGAGCTTCGCGACCCGCGCGGTGCCGTGACGGCCGACGTAGCGGGCGACCTCGCCGCCGCCGGTCGAGAAGCCGACGAGCGTCGCGTCCTGGACGTCGAGGTGCTCGATCAGCGCCGCGAGGTCGTCGGCGTAGGTGTCCATCTCGTTGCCGCCCCAGGTCTGGGTCGACCGGCCGTGACCGCGGCGGTCGTGGGCGATGACGCGGAAGCCGTTCACGCCAGGAACAGCCCTGCGCCTCCCAGCTGTCGGAGTTCAGCGGCCAGCCGTGGCAGAGGACACCGCGGACCCTCGCCCCAGTCCTTGAAGAAGATCTCGTGCCGTCGTTGTCGTGATCGTGGGCATGCCGCGACCCTAGGACCGGTCGTGAGCGCGGCATCCGTTGTGTGACTGATCTTCACTCCAGCTCGGCCTCGCAGAGCTCGATGTTCTTCTCCGTGGCCGGATCGTGGCCATGCTCCTCCAGCGAGGCCTCGAAGAACTCGATCGCGTCCTCGTAGTCCTGCAGCTCGAACAGCAACAGGCCGATCGCGAACGGCAGGTCGGCGATCGCCGGGCACCGAGAAGTGACGGTCGTAGGTCTCGAACAGCGCGTAGCGGAGGTCCTCCTGCGTCGCCGGGTCGGCGCCGGCGGCCTGGTCGAGCAGCGGCGCGAGCACGTTGTGCAGCGTCGACGCGTCCCAGCCGCCGAGCCGCAGCAGCGCGACGATCGCCTCGACGGTGAGCTGGTCCGCGGCGTTCTCGACGCCCTCGGAGAGGATCGCCAGATCGCCCGGGCCGAAGCGATCGATCGCGTCCTCGTACGCCGCGCGGGTCTCGGCGTGCGGGCCGAAGACCACGGCGCCGACGTCGATCGAGGCATGCCGGTCGCCGCCGTGGAACATCTCTCCGCCGTGCTCGCGGGCGTAGTGCCCGAGCGCGTGGAAGTTGACCATCAGCGAGAACGCCCCGGCGTGGCGGGCGGGCTGCGGCTCCTCGCGGTAGCCGAGCGCCTCCTCGGTGCTCAACGCCTTGTCCGCGGCGAGCAGCAGCAGCCGGTCGTTCGCCAGCCGCTTGAACAGGCGCAGGGTGTTCAGGGCGTGCAGCGGGAGCGTGAAGACCGTGTCGTCGAGCGAGGTCCGGTAGTGCTCGAGCAGCGCGTCGAGGTCCGCGTCCCCGTAGTGCCCGGGCTCGACCGCGCGCCGCGCGTACATCAGCGTCAGGTCGTCGAGGACGTCGACCAGGCACTCCTCGAGCGTCCCATCGGCGACCGCGAACGCATCCGCGGGCACGCTGTCGAACACGTAATTGGCGATCACGACGAGCGGGTTGGCGAGGTCGCCCAGTGTGGTCCCGCGGCGGCGCAGGACCGGGGCGGCGTCCTGCGTGAGATCGAAGCGCGCGAAGTCGAAGCGCCCGTCCTCCAGCGCGGGATGCTTCGCCCAGTCCTCGAGCTGGCTCTCCGCGAAGTCCGTCATCACGTAGACGAAGTCCTGCTTCGTCCGCTCGCCCAGCTCACGAGCCAATCCGTGCGCGAAGCGCCCGGCGCCGGCACCGAGCTCGACCACATAGAGCGGCTCGGTCGGGTCGAGCGAGCTGTCGCGCAGGAACCCTGCGATCACCCGCGCGTAGGCGGCGGCGACCCACGGATTGTCGACCGCCTGGTGCGGGATCTCCGCGAACGCCTCGCTTGCGTGTTCTTCGTAGAACGCGCGCTGTTGGTTCCAGACGGGCGATTGGGAGAGAGGATCCACTGGCGCGAGGTTAGGGCCGATGGGCGTGGAGCGCTTCGAGGACACGCCGCGGGCGCTCGTAGACGTCCTTGTCGGTGAAGCGCAGGAGCGTGTATCCGGCGGCCTGCAGCGTCCGTTCTTCGCGAGCGTCGTGGAGCTTGGCGCGGGGTCGGCCGTGCTGGGGTCCGTCGATCTCGACGGCGAGTTTGAGGCCGGGCCAGCGGAAGTCGACCTCGAAGCCCTCGAAGTCGGTGTTCACGAGCGGTTCGGGGAAGTCGAGCGTGAGGAAGGCGTCTTCGGCGCCGCTGCGGGTGCCGGCGCTGCCCGCGTTGTAGAGGTCGATCGCGCGGTTGAGCCTGTGGAGGTTGTGGCGGCCGTTGGCGCGGGCCATCGCGTCGCGGGTCGCGGGTTCGATCCAGCGGCCGCGGAACGCGGACTCGTAGATGACGTTGGTGAGTTGGTGTGGGGTGAGCGTGTCGGTGAGATCGACGAGCATCCGGTGGATCGTTGTGACGGGGATGCCCTTGTGGGTCGTGACGTCGCGCGAGTCGAGGGTTCGGTAGCGGTGGACCTTGACGCCTTCGAGGGCGCGTCGCCGGGGTGAAAGGACAGCAATAAGGGAGGAGCGGAAGCGAGAGATCGCGTGCAGTTCCGCCAGCGAGAGGTGGCTGAGGAACGACGCGTCGCCGGCGCCGAGAACGGCGGCGAGCGCGCGTGCCTCGCGGGAGAGGATCGCGTGGCCGAGGGCATAGACGCCGCGGTGTACGCGGTGCAGAAGGCCGCGCGCCACCCGCTTGGCGATCGCGCTGTCGGTCAGGCCGGCGGCGAGGAGTTGCCAGAACGTGATCAGTCCGCGCTGGGCCTTCGCGATCGACGCGATGATCGCGTCGATCGCGGGGGGTGTGGCCGCTGACCGTCCTGTGGGGAAGGTGGGTTGACGCACCCCCCAAGTCTCGGGGCGACCCGTGAGACGGATCTACGCCCGTTTGCGACTAAAGCGCTACCGAACCGTGACGTTTGTGCGCACGTTGATGCGCTTGCCGGCCTGGACCAGCGACCCGGTCACGGTGTAGGTGCCCTTCTTCATCCCGCGCGTCGAACCCAGCCCGAGGCCGACGAGCTTGCCAGGGATGACGCGGACGGCGGCGATGTTGCCCGAGCGCGTGCCCGGACCGCTCAACCGATAGGTCCCGCTGACCGGCTCGATCGTGTTGCCGAGGTTGCGGACCGGCAGGACGAGCGCGCCGCCGCGGATCTGGCCGGCGCCCGTGCGCAGGCGCAGTGTCTGACGCGAGGGGTTCAGGCGCAGGGAGCTGATCAGGCGGTACTGGGGGATGATGCCCTTGCGGCCCTTGGTGTTCGTCGGCTTGCCGAGGATGTCGACGCTGCCGTAGAGCGAGCCGCTCGACGTGCGCCGAAGCATGCGGAAGTTGACGGGCACCTTCGCGCCGGCGCCGATCGTGAAGGACTGGCGGGTGGCGCGCACGTAGCGCGAGAAGGTCGTGCGCGGGTCGGAGAAGACGTTGCCGTTGAGCTGCTGGAGCCAGGGGCGGACGCGGATCGTCACGCGCAGCGACTCGTTGGTCGTGTTGTTGAGCGTCAGCGACCCGACCTTGCCGAGGTTCGCCCGATGCTCGAGGACGGCCGGCGTGACCGAGAGACCACCCGCGGCGTGAGCCGTGGCGGCGGTGCCCAACACGCCCATGCAGGCGACGACCATCGGCACGGCGAGACGCCGGCTTGTTCCAGCAACCATGAGTACCCCTCCAGCTTTTTCAGACCCAGTGCGGCGCTCTCGGAGAGCGCCGGGCGAGTGTCTCGACGCTCCCTAAGCGCGTACTGAAGAGACTTGTAAGAGAACCTTCAGGTTGGCGGTGGCCTGTACGAACGACTACCTTCGCGGCCATGGCGACGGCTGATTGCGCTGCTGCGCGGGATCAATCTGGGGCCGAAGCGGCGGGTGCCGATGGCCGACCTGCGTGAGCTGATGGGCGAACTCGGCTACGAGGACGTGCGCACCGTCCTCGCGAGCGGCAACGTCGTCTTCACCGGCCCCAAGGCCAAGGCGCGCGAGAAGATCGAGGCGGCGCTCGCGGACCGCTACGGCTTCAAGGTCGACGTCGTCCTACGCACGATGAAGGAGCTCCACGCCGTCGTCGACGCGGAGCCGTACGGCAAACAGGTGGACAACCTCAGCCGCTACTTCGTCGTCTTCCTCCCGACAAAGCCCAACGCCGCGGCGCTTGAAGCACTCCAAGCGCAGGACTTCGCACCCGACTCGTTCCAGGCCAACGGCCGCGAGCTCTATGCCTGGTGTCCCGAGGGCATGCAGGACAGCGCAGCTGATGCGCGCGCTGAGCAAGCCGGCCGTCGCGGAGACGGCGACCGTCCGCAACATGGCGACGGTCAAGAAGCTATTGGAGTGAGCAGCAGCTCCGGTGTGATCCCGAGGCGGTCGAGCATCCGCACGCCGCGTCGGGATCCTCGAGCGCGGCGTTCAAGCAGGTGATCGACCTGCAGGATCCCGCCGCGGCTGGTGATCCGGGCGTGCAGCGCGGGATGCAGGCCCGCGGGGGCCACGCGCGTTGACCGCGGGCGGGCCGAAGCGCGCGGCGGGTCGAGCCCGCGCGGCCTGGGCGATCGCGAGCAGCAGGTGCGTGCTGTCGATGCTGCCCGAGCCGTGGCGGGCGGCCTCGTCGCGCGCGCGCATCAGCGCGGCGCGGGCCTCGGGGGAGAGCGTCGCCGGGCGCGGCGAGGTCGCGATAGCGGCGGTGCGCCGCCTGGCGGGAGATACCGAGCGGCTTCGCGACCGCGGCGAACGACACGCCGGACTTCAGGGCGCGCGCGACGTGTGCGCGCTCGAGCACGTCGAGCTCACGCCGCAGCTCGGTCAGGCTGGCGAGCGAACTCGTCGGTTCGGGGACGGTGAGCGCGCGCTCGAGCAGCGCGATGATCTGCTGGGCATTGGGGGCCATGGGCCGACAACGCGCTAACTCTCGGCCAAGGTTGGGTAACTAGTTCGATCGAGATGGCCGCCGTTCCGCTATCAGCTGCGCCGCGAAGAGACCCTGCGCACGCGCGCGGCGCGCGGGGACGAGAACGCGTTCGCCGTCGTCTACGAGCGCCATCAACAGGCGCTCTATCGCTACTGCCGCTCGATCCTCCGCCACGACCAGGACGCGCAGGACGCGCTCCAGAGCACGATGACGCGCGCCTTCGCGGCGCTGCAGGACGAGCAGCGCGACATCGAGCTGCGCCCGTGGCTGTTCCGGATCGCCCACAACGAGGCGATCACGATCCTGCGCCGCGCGCAAGGCGTCGGCGGAGCTCGACGGACATCCCCGACGCTGGGCGATCTGGACGACCGGATCGCCGACCGCGAGGAGCTGCGCAACTCTGCAGCTCGACCTCGCCGACCTGCCCGAGCGCCAGCGCGCGGCGCTCGTCCTGCGCGAGCTCAACGGGCTCAGCCACGCCGAGATCGGCGTCGGTGCTGGAGCTCTCGCCGGCCGCCGTCAAGCAGTCGATCTTCGAAGCCCGCACCGCGCTCTTCAGCTGCCGCGAAGGGCGTGAGATGCGCGTGCGACGACATCCGCCGGATGCTCTCCGACGGCGACGGCCGCGTCCTGCGCGGACGCGGCGTGCGCGCGCACCTGCGCGCCTGCCCGGACTGCCGGGCGCTTCCGCGCCGAGCTCGACGCAGCGTCCCGAGGCGCTGCGGGCGCTCGCTCCCGCCGCTGCCGGTCGGCGGCGCGGCCGCGCTGCTCGCCCAGCTCCTGGTCGGCGGCGGGACCGCGGCGAAGCTGCTGGCCTGCGTCGCGATCGTCGGCGGCGGCACGACGCTCGCCGCCGAGATGCACCACGCGCGCCAGCCGGCGGCGCCGCGCGGAAGCGGCGCGCCGCGACGCCGAGGCCCGAAGCGCGCGCCGACGCCCGCGCGCGAGCGTGGTCGCGATCGCGCCGGCGTCGGCGAGCGCCCGCGGCGAGCGGCGAGCGCACGAGGCGCGCGGCGGCCGCGCAGCACGCGGCGAGACGCGCCCGAGGCGGCGAAGGCGCCGCCGGCGACGAGACGCGCCGAGCGCGGCGAAGGCCGCGAAGGCGCGTCGCGAGGCCGCGAAGCACGCCGCGAGGCGAAGGCGCGCCAAGAGCCGGCGAAGGCGACGCAGGCGCAAGCCGGCGCAACGCCGCGAAGCCGCGGCCCCGGCAACGCCGCGAAGCCGCCAAGGCCCAGAGCCCGCCAAGGCCCGAAGCAGCCAGGCGAGGCCGCAAGCCGGTCGCGAAGGTCCAGCAGCAGGTCGCGCAGGCCGCGAAGCAGCGTCGCCAAGGCCGAGCAAGCAGGTCGCCAAGGCCGCAGAAGCAGCGCCGCCAAGGCCGAGGCAAGCAGGTCGCGAAGGCCGAGGCCAAGCAGCCGGACGGGGCCAAGCCGCGACAAGAGTCACCGCGAGGCTTGCGCAGCGTCCGCCGCTTCGGAGGATGCTTGCCCCAATGGCGAGCGCAGTATGGGTGACAGCCGGGGCACCGCTGGAGAGCGGTGACGGCTGGCGCGTCTGGTACTCCTGGCCGCGGGCGACTTCACCCCCGCGACGCCGCGCGTCCGCACGCCCGGCGGGAGCGGAGGTCAAGGTCATCGACGGCGCCTGGGAGCCGAAGCCGCCGCCGACCGGCTCGACGCGCAGGATGGGCGTGCGCGAGCTGCGCGCTCGACGGACGCCACGCCCGGCGCGCTCTACGAGGTGACGCTCCCCGAGGTCGACGCGCCGCTGCGCTGGCGCACGCTGCCGCAGAGCATCCCGCCGAGGGCGTGAGCCTGCTGATCGGCTCGTGCTTCTGGATCAACGACGATCGCGACGGCTTCTACGCGAGCGCGGTCAAGGAGCTCGTGCAGCGCGAGCGGCCGGCTCTTCAAGATCCTGATGGGCGACCAGCTCTACGCCGACGTCTGGGCGCCGCTGCCGACAAGTCCGTGCCGCAGGGGCTGGCGGCCAAGTACGAGCGCTACTGGGGCGACGACGCCTACCGCGAGATGCTCGCCGCCTGCCCGACGCTCGTCAGCTGCGACGACCACGAGTTCTGGAACGACTTCCCGCAGCCGCAGATCCAGGTCCCGCTGTCGTGGGATCGCTATCAGCCGACGAACGGCAACGCGCTCGCCGAGCTCTACGACGCCTACCAGAGCTGCGCTGAACCCGGACGGCAAGCGCTGGTACTCGATCGACATCGCCGCCGGTCTCGTTCTTCGTCGCCGACACGCGCTCGAACCGCACGCGCGACGACGACCCGCACGCGCGCCTGATGCTCCCGGAGCAGTGGGACGACCTCGAGGCGTGGGCGAAGAACCTGAAGGGCCCCGGCGTGCTCGTCCTGCCGCAGCCGCTGCTGAAGGCCGGCGGCAGCAAGACCGACCGCACGCTGCGTCGACTTCCAGGAGTCCGACCGCTTCGGCGCGATCTTCGAGGCGCGCGCTCGGCGGCGAGGACGCCGCACGACATCCTGATCCTGACCGGCGACATCCACACCGGCCGGCTGAGCAGCGCGGAGATCGTCGGCCTCCCGGGCGAGATCTACGAGCTCGTCGCCTCGCCGCGCCTCGCTGGTCACGCCGTGGCTGCCGCCGTGGGGCCACAAGCCGTCGGAGCTGCCGGACAAGCTGATCGATCAACCGGCGCATCTGGCAGATGACCGCGAGCACCAGGCTGACGCGTCGACCGTCGACAACAACGTCGGGCTGATCAAGATCGCGCCCGGCCGCAACGGCCGCTACCGCTTCACGCTGCAGCTGTGGCGGGTGCGGCCGTTCATCGGCATCGGCAAGCGGATCTTCGGCCGCAAGCCGGCCAAGGGCGCGCAACCGCTGCACGACCCGATCGAAATCGAGCTCCGCTGAGGAGGAACAGGTGCTCCGGCACTCCCAGAGCGACACACACAACCCGAACGTCGAGGACTGGTCGGACCGCTACCGCGACGCCGACAACACCGCGTTCTTCACCGACGCGATCGCCGACCTGAGCGACACCGACGGCGTCGGGCTGATCGGGCTCGTCGGCAGCTGCGACCTGCCCGGCGTCGCGCTGCGCCGCGCGCAGAGCATCCTGCGCTGGGACCGCCGGCCGAGCCTGTGGTCGCACGCCTTCCTGCTCGTCGGCGGCGCGCGAGATCCGCGAGGTCGCGCTGCACTCGCGCGCGGGCCACTTCCCCGAGCCCGCCGACAACGCGATCACCGCGGCGACGCTCGAGCACTACGCGAGCCCGCGCGTGGACGCCGAACGTCGCGCTGCTCTCGGTGCGGATGGACGCCGGACGAGGCGCGACGCGCGTCGTCGAGCGCGCGACGACGAACCCGAACCTCGAGCGCCTGCGCTACGACCTCTTCGAGGCGCTCGGGTACTGGCAGGCGTTCCTGTGGACGCGCGGCACCCCGAACCCGCTCGAGCAGGGCGTCCCGAACCACTCCTCGGCGATGGTCGAGTACTGCTTCGAGGAGATCCAGCTCGACCTCACGCCCGGCGCCAACGACCGCAACAGCGCGCCCGAGCACCTCTGGAACGGCGCGCGCTGGTGGAGCGAGGCCTTCGGCGAGTTCGATCGCCCGATCACCGGCCGCTACGTCGCTGCGCGACCGCACTGCTCGGTGCTCGGTCCCGGGGAGCACTGAGGTGGAGGTCATCCGCCGCCGGCCCGACTCCAAGCCAGGCGCGGCCGGAGTGGTTCACCGGCCAGGTCTGGATCGACGCGATCTCGCCCGGCCCGCACGTGAAGCTGCTGAGCGTGCACTTCACGCCCGGTGCGCCGCACCGCCTGGCACGTGCACCCGTTCGGCCAGGTGATCCACGTGACCGAGGGCGCCGGCTCTTCCAGGTCCGCGGCGAGCCGGTCGCAGCCGCTGCGCGCCGGCGACACGGTGCGCTTCGACGCCAACGAGGTCCACTGGCACGGCGCCGGCCCGACGACCTTCATGACCCACCTGGCGATGCAGGAGGTCGCCGACGACGGGTCCGACGCCGTCGTGGGGACAGCACGTCACCGACGAGGAGTACTTCCCGCACTAGGCGGCGACCGCGACCGGCTCGCGCGCCGAGACGAGCGCGCGGCGCGCGCAGCACGACGATCGAGACCAGCGACCGCGAGGCCGAGAGCGCCGGCGCCGATCAGGTAGGCGAGGTGGTAGCCGGAGTTCAGCGCGGCGGCGCCCGTCGCGTCGCCGGTGCGCTGGCTCGCGAGCGTCGCCAGCACGGCGAGGCCGATCGCGCCGCCGACCTGCACGGTCGTGTTGACGAGACCGGAGGCGAGGCCGGAGTCCTGCGGCGTCGCGCCCGACATCGCCAGCGTCATCAGCGCCGGGAGTCGAGAGGCCGGCGCCGACGCCGATCAGCAGCGTCGCCGGGAGGATGTCGACGACGAAGCTGCCGTCGACCGGCGTGCGCGCGAACAGCAGCAGCCCGGCCGATCGTCAGCAGCAGGCTGCCGATCAGCGGCGTCGCTGCGGGCCGAAGCGCATGATCAGCGGCTGCGAGAGCGCGCAGCGACACGACGCCCATCACGAGCGTCGAGGGCAGGAACGCGAGCCCGACCTCGCAGCGGCGTCGTAGCCGAGGATCTGCTGCAGGTACAGCGCGCCGAGGAAGAACAAGCCGAACATGCCGACGACGAGCAGCGCCATGACGAGGTTCGCGCCGGTGACGTTGCGCGAGCGGAACAGGCGCAGCGGCATCAGCGGGTTGGCGATCCGCGCCTGGCGGACGACGAACGCGGCGAGCAGCACGGCGGCGATGGCCGCCGAGGCCGAGCGTGCGGGTCGAGGTCCAGCCGTGCTCGGTGATCCCGAGGATCGTGTAGACGCCGAGCATCAGGCCCGCTGGTCAGCAGCACGGCGCCGGGCAGGTCGGCGCCGGCCGCGCAGGCCGATCCCGGGCTGTCGGCTCGACCAGCCGCAGCGCGAGCGAGGCCGGTGACGATCGCCGATCGGCAGGTTGATGAAGAAGATCCAGTGCCAGCTGATGGCGTCGGTCAGCACGCCGCCGGCGAGCAGGCCGATCGAGCCGCCCGCGGAGGCCACGAACCCGTAGACGCCGAGCGCCTTGGCCTGCTCGCGCGGCTGCGGGAACATCGTCACGATCATCCCGAGGATCACGGCCGAGGTCAGCGCGCCGCCGACGCCCTGGATGAAGCGCGCGGCGATCAGCATCTCCTGCGTCTGCGCGAGCGCGCACAGCAGCGAGGCGGCGGTGAAGATCGCCAGGCCGATCAGGAAGATCGCGCCGCTGGCCGATCAGGTCGCCGACGCGGCCGGCGAGCAGCAGCAGGCCGCCGAAGGCGATCAGGTAGGCGTTGACCACCCAGGCCAGGTTGCTGGCGGAGAAGCCGAGGTCGTCCTGGATCGACGGCAGCGCGACGTTCACGATCGTCGCGTCGAGCACGATCATCAGCGCGCCGGCGCAGAGCACGTAGAGCGCGGCCCAGCGGTTGCGGTCGGTGTCTGGGGAGGTCATGTCAACTAAGACCAGGGTCGCCGCGAGAAACTCATCGGTCGCCGCGGCCGATTCGTTCAAGACGCCGCGCGACACTGGGGAGATGGCGACCTGACGAGCATCCCCAACGTCGGTCCCAAGGTCGCCGCGCGCCTGCGGCGGCTCGGGATCGAGTCGCCCGAGGACCTGCGCGGGCGCGACCCCGAGGAGCTGTTCGAGCGTCTGTGCGCGCTCGACGGCCGCCGCGAGGACCCGTGCCTGCTGGACACGTTCGCGGCCGCGGTCGACTTCGCCAAGCGGCGCGCCCGCGCGCCCGTGGTGGGAGTACTCGCGCGAGCGGCTCGCACGGGTGGCGGCGGCGCCGAGGTCGTAAGGTCGGCGCTCGATGATGATCGAGCTTGAGACGCCGCACGGCCCGGCGCGTGCGCACCTGCACGAGGCCGAGGACGCCGGTCGCCGCGCTCGTCCTCGGTCACGGCGCCGGGCGGCGGGATCGGCGCGCCGGACCTGAAGGCGGCGACCGAGACCGCGCTACGACGCCGGCGTGACCGTCGCGCTCGTCGAGCAGCCCTACCGCGTGGCCGGGCCGCAAGTCGGCGGCGCCCGCGGGCCAGCTCGACACCGCCTGGATCGCGGTCGTCGAGCAGCTGCGCGCCGACTGCTGAAGGGCCTGCCGCTGTACGTCGGCGGGCGCTCGTCAGGCGCGCGCGTCGCCTGCCGGACCGCCGCGGCGACCGGCGCGACGCGGCGTCCTCTGCCTCGCGTTCCCGCTGCACCCGCCCGGCCGACCGGAGAAGACGCGGCTGCCCGAGCTCGAGCAGGTGACGGTCCCGGTCCTGATCGTGCAGGGCGAGAGCGACCCGTTCGGGATGCCGCCGGAGGCGCCGACCGCACGGTCGTCAAGCTGCGCGGCAACCACCGCCTCGCGTCCGACGTCAACGGGCTGCGGGCCGCGGTACAGCGAGTTCCTAGGGCGTGGGAACGACGGCGACGTCGATTAGCCGGGCGTAGGTGGCCCGCGCGCGGGCCTGGGCGAGCATCAGCTCCTCGACGATCCCGCGCATCGTGCGTGCGGCGAGCAGGGGTGCAGGCGCGACGGGCGGATGCTGACCGCGCAGACGAGCCGCACGTAGGCGTACCGCGCTGGTGCGCGACGCGCTGCACGCCGAAGGAGTCGACGTGGTAGCCGTCGCCGTCGAGCGTCGCGTGCTCGTGCCGGTGCTCGGAGTCGCCGAGCAGCTCCGCCGCCCAGTCCGTGTCGGCGCGATGGGTACAACGCAGTCCACCGCCCAGACGCCTACAACCTCCGCGCGGCGTACGAGACGGTCGCGCAAGTTCACTGGCAGGACGTGCTGGCGCTGCGGTCACAGCCATGGAGCTCTCCTCATGGAACACGGTCCGCGGAGGCTTATGCCCGCGAAGCGGGCGAGGTATTCATAAGACGATAAAGCACGTGCTCGCCAAAGCTCTTGTACGGCGCGGACTTTTCGCAGACGAACCCGAGCTTCTCCATCACTCGGCGAGACGGCGTGTTGTGCGGCAGCGTGAAGGCGACCACGTCGCGCGACGCGAGCGGGCCGAACGCGACATCGACCGCACGCACGTCCGAGCTCGGACGCGAAGCCCTCGCCCCAGCGCTCGGGCATCGTCGTCCAGCCGACCTCGAGCTCGGGCCGGTCGTCGAACACGGTCCGCGCGAGCCCGCCGCGCGCGACCGGCTCGCCGCTGGAGCGCTCGAACCACATCCAGTAGCCGAAGCCGTGCTGCTGCCAGTGCTCGTCGACCGCGGCGGCGTGCTGCGGCGACCTGCTCGGCGCTCCAGACGCCGCCCATCGTGGCGCCGACGCGCGGGTCGCCGAACATCGTCAGCAGCGCGTCGGCATGGCGCGGCCCGAGGCGCTCACCGCGGAGCCGATCCGTGGTCAGAACCTCGGGCGCACCCATTGCGACGAGGCTACCTAGAGCGACAGCGAGACGTCGAACGTCCAGTCGTCGGCCCAGAACGCGGTCGCGGCGTTGCCGACCCGGCGCTCGATGCGGACGATGTGCGGGCCGTCGCCGACGCGCTTGATCCACTCGTACGCGTGGGCGGAGGCCGAGCCGTCCTCGCTGTCGATGGCCTGGAAGCCGGCGCCGTCGGGGTCCATCGGCACGCCGTCGACGAGCGCGCGGACGTAGCAGAAGTCCGCCGCGCCGGTGACCTCGCAGGCGGTCTCCGCCGTCAGCAGGACCTTGATGCAGCGCGACTGGCCGTCGGGCACGGCGACCTGCGTCGCGGCGCCGGTCAGCGGCACCCAGTTGACCGCGCTCGTGATCGATGGCGAGGTCTCGGTCTTGACGATGCTCGTCTGCGTCGGTCCACACGTCGTCGTCACGACGTTGGACGGCGGCAGCGGTGCAGGCGGCGAGCCGTCGGGCGGGTTCGGCACGGCCTGGGCGACGGCGAGCGCGGCGGTCGTGGCGAGCATGGCGGCGGCGCCGCCGATACCGATGATCGCCTTGCGGCGCGTGGTGCGGGGGAGAGGCATGGGGCCTTCCTTGGGGTGGTGGTGGGAGGATCGAACCCCAAGACCCCGGCACCCACGCGAAGGTTGGCCGCAAGCGATCGTCAATCGCCGCTGAGGAACTCCGCGATCATCGTGTTGCACAGCTCGCGCTTCTCCACGAGCAGGCCGTGGGATGTGCCCGGGACGATCGCGAGCTCCGCGTCCGGCAGCGATCGGTAGAGCTCGACGCTGGTGATGATCGGTGACCGCGACGAGGTGCGCATCGAGCACGCCGTTCATACGCGTGTAGACCGTCACCTCAGCGCGTACTCATCGGATAGCGTCGGCCGATGATCAACGTCATCCGGCGCCTGATGGGCAAGGAAGTGAAGCTTTCCCCCAAGCAGGAGGCGAAGATGGCCCGGATCTACGCGCGGGCGGCCGAGCAGGCCGCGGAGCGCGAGGCCGCGGGGCGCAAGGCGCAGCGAGGAGTACGCCGCGTTCGCGAAGGCGAACGGGCTCGCCGCGCCGCCGGCACAGCCGGTCGCCGCGCCGACGAACCTGCGCGAGATCGGCGCCGTGTTCAAGCAGTCCATGGAGGGCTTCAAGGACGCGATCGGCGAGATGTTCGACGACCGCCGCGACGTGATCGATGCCGGCGACGCGGACTTCAACCGGCCGGTCCCGGAGGTCGAGGATCCGGCCGAGCGCGCCGAGATCTACCGCGCCGAACGTGCGGCGCGCGACGCCGCCCGTGCGCCGTTCCGCGCGCCGCGCCCGCCGGAGATCGCCTTCACGCGCTTCGCGACGACCGGCGAGACGCAGCTCGAGGATCTCGGCACCGCGCTGCGCTCCAGCGGCCTCGCCGCCTTCCCGGAGCTCGTCTACGGCGTCTACCGCGTGCCCGACCGCTTCGACCAGAACCGCAGCAAGGAGGGCAAGGCCTACGTGGAGTGGGAGATCGCGCATCAGCCGGGCGCGCTCTCCGCGGCCGCGGACGAGGTCCTGACGACCGGCTTCAAGCGCGAGGACCACTGGGCCGCCCGCCGCCAGGGCGAGCCGTCGGTGCTCGACGAGGACGTCGCCGGGGCGCTGATCTCGCGCGCACGCGTCGAGCCGGAGGACTGCTACGGCCTGCACCGCCTGATGGAGGTGCGCGGGCGCGACTCCGAGGATGCGGGCAAGTCCTGGATGCCGCGGATCGAGGGCGTGCTGCTGTTCAGCCGGCCGCTGCCGGCGATCGGCGCGGCGCAGCAGCAGATGACGGCCCAGGCGCCGCTGCCGCTTGCCGAGCCGCTGCCGTTCCACCTCGAGATCCTCGACTGGGAGGCGGTCGCCGCCTGGGTCTCGCCGCACCGCACCGGCCCGCATCGCACGCCGTCGCCGCTGCCGCATCTGCCGAGCAGCTGGCAGGAGCTCCTGGTGTCCTACCTGGAGGTCGTCGGCGTGCGCAGCGAGGACAGCTACGGCGCGCAGATCACGCGCACGGCGACCGCTCGATCGCCGACCTCTCGATGGCGAGCGCGAAGAAGAACTTCCGGTCCTCGCCGAAGGTGCCGAGCGCCGACGGGGTCGACCGTGTGCGCCTGCACGTCGCCGAGCACCTCGTGATCGCCTACCGCGACCGCGCCGAGTACGACGCAGGGCCGCGCCCGCTGGCGCGCCTACCAGCAGGACGTCCTGCGCGCGAAGCTCGACCACCTGACCGGCGTGCGGCCGCCGATCGCGGTCGACGACCGCCCGCCGCAGTCGTTCGCGTCCGACGTGCTCGACATGTTCGACCCGTTCGGCGTGCCGACGCTGCCGAAGATCTTCAACCGCAACGAGCGGCCGAGCCTCGGCCCCTACTGCGGGACGCTGGACTGAAGGAACCCGAGCACCACGGGCACCAGCAGCGGCGAGGCGAGCAGGTTGTAGTGCGAGGTGCCGGGCAGCACGGCCAGCTGGTTCGACGGCTGGTCGGAGCCGTCCCAGCCCGCGTCGCGCAGGCCGCCGCCGAGCAGCGCGAAGAACTCGGCGATGTGCGCCGGGCGGATCGAGTCCGCGTCGGCGTAGACGAGCAGCGTCCGCGCCGTCAGCTCGGCCACCTCGGTGGTCCAGTCGAAGTCGACCTTCAGCGCGTCGCTCGTCTTGGCGACCATCGTCGCGAAGTCCTCGGGCCGCGGCGCGATCCGCGCGTAGAGCTCGTAGACGGGTGACTGCTTGAGCATCTCCGCGAGCTCGGGCGTCATCTGGTCCATCGCGTCCACGACCTCGGGGTGGTGACCCGAGCGCTTGAACGCGATCGAGACCAGCGCCAGGTTGCGCACGCGCTCGGGGTGCCGGATCGCGAGCTGCAGCGCGACCTGGCCGCCGAGCGAGTAGCCGAGCACGTCGGCGCCGCCGCCCAGGTGCTCGATCAGCCCGGCGACGTCGTCGGCCATCGTCTCGGCGGCTGAACGGCCGGTCGACGTCCGCCGTGCGCCCGTGGCCCTGGAGGTCGACGAGCGATCACGCGGCGCTCGGCGGCCAGCGCCGGCAGCGACGCCGGCGAACATCTCGGTCGAGCTGAGCCCGCCGTGCAGCAGGACGAGCGGGTCGCCCGCGCCGTGCTCCTCGTAGTACAGCGACAGCCCGTTGGTCTCGATGTAGCTCATGACCGTGTCAACGATGACCGATCGCGAAACTCATCGCCGCGAGCAGCGCCTCGGATCGACGGCGGGCGGCGTCGGCGGTGCGGGTGATGGCGAGGATGCGGCGTGACATCGGCATCGGGCGCACGGCGACGCCCGGGTGCTCGGCGGGCAGCGCGAGGCTCGGGGAGGAAGGTGACGGCCAGGCCGTGGGCGACGAGCGCGAGGCTGACCGTGGCGTCGTTGGTGCGGTGGCGGACGTCGGGCTCGAAGCCGCCGTGCTCGCGGCAGGTGCGCCGCGTCATCTCGTCCCAGGCCATGCCGGGGTGGCCGGTGGTCCACGGCTCGTCGCGCAGGTCGGCGAACTTCGCGTGCTGCAGGCGATCCGGGAGGACGAGGTGGACGCGGTCGTTCTCGAGCAGGTCGTGGCGCTGCAGCGACGGCCGGCAGCCGCAGCGGCTGGTGCTGCCACTCGTCGCGCGAGCACCAGGTCGACGTCGCCGAGCTCGAGCGCCGGGATGCGCCTGCTCGGGCTCGGCCTCGACGAGCTCGCAGCGCAGCCGCGGCGCGTCGCGCTTGAGCGCCTCGATGGCCGGGACGATCAGCTTCAGCGACGACGGACTGGAAGCCCGCGATCCGCGCGCGGCCGGAGACGGTGCCGGCGGCCGCCGCGAGGTCGGCCTCGGCCAGCGCGGCGCGCTCGAGCAGCGCGCCGGCGTGCTCGACGAGCACCAGCGCCGCGTCGGTCAGGCGCACGCCGCGGCCGGCCCGCTCGAGCAGCCGCACGCCGGTCTCGCGCTCGAGCATCGCGAGCTGCTGCGAGACCGCCGAGGGCGTGAACTGGAGCGCGTCGGCGACCGCGGCGATCGTCCCGCGCTCGTGCAGCTCGCGCAGCAGCCGGAGGCGGCGGAGGTCGAGCATCGCGGTAGCAACGCTACTGATTGAGCAGTAGAAATCGGAATCGATGCTGATGCGTCGTGCCGGCACGATGCGCGTCCGATGGGAGCGCTCTTCTGCCTCGGCTCCGGTGTCGCCTTCGGCGCGATGGCGATCTTCGGCAAGCTCGCCTACGACGAGGGCGCGACGGTCGGCACGCTGCTCGCCGTCCGCTTCACGCTCGCCGCCGCGCTCTTCTGGGCCGCGGGCGCCGGCACGCGGGCTGGCGGGCGCTGCCGCGCCGCGACATCGCGGCCGGCCTGGCGCTCGGCGCCTGCGGCTACGCGCTTCAGGCCGGCGTGCTACTTCGCCGCGCTGGAGCGGATCGACGCGTCGCTGCTGTCGCTGCTGATCTACACGTTCCCGGCGATGGTCGCCGCGGCGGCGATCGCGCTCGGCCGCGAGCGCGTGGACTCGCGCCGGATGATCGCGCTGGCGCTCGCCTCGCGGCGGGATCGTGCTCGTCGTGGCCGGCGCCGGAGCGGGCGCGCTCGACCCGCTCGGCGTCGCGCTCGGCCTCAGCGCCGCCGTCGTCTACAGCGCCTACATCCTCGTCAGCGAGGGCGTCGCCGGGCGCGTGCGCCCGCAGGTGCTCGCGGCGCTCGTGTGCACCGGCGCGGCGTGTCGCGCTGACCGTCGGCTCCGCGCTGCTCGGCGACGCTGCGACCCGGCGACGCTGACCGCCGCCGGCTGGGGCTGGCTCGCCTGCCTCGCGGTCGTCTCGACCGTCGGCGCGATCGGCCTCTTCTTCGCCGGCCTCGCGCGCGTCGGGCCGACCACCGCGTCGATCCTGGCCACCGTCGAGCCGCTCGTGACCGTGCTCGCTCGCGTTCGTCGTCTTCGGCGAGACGCTCGGCGCCGCTGCAGCTCGCCGGCGGCGCGCTCGTCCTCGCCGCCGTGCTGGCGCTGCAGATCAAGCGCGTCGCGATCCCTCGCGAGGTGACGGCGTGAGCGGCCCGCTGCACGGGCAAGGTCGCGCTCGTCGCCGGCGCGACCCGCGGCGCCGGGCGCGGCATCGCCGTCGCGCTCGGCGAGGCCGGGCGCGACGGTCTACGTGCACCGGCCGCAGCACGCGCGCGCAGCGCTCCGAGGTCGACCGGCCGGAGACGATCGAGGAGACCGCCGAGCTCGTCACCGCGGCCGGCGGCGAGGGCATCGCGATCCCGACCGACCACCTCGACCCCGCGCAGGTCGAGGCGCTCGTCGCGCGGATCGACGAGCCTCGACGTCCTGGTCAACGACATCTGGGGCGCCGAGCACCTCTTCGAGTGGGACACGCCGGTGTGGGAGCACGACCTCGACAACGGCCTGCGCCTGCTGCGCCTCGCGCTCGACACCCACCTGATCACCAGCCACTACGCGCTGCCCATGCTGCCGCGACGGCGGCCTGGTCGTCGAGATGACCGACGGCACCGCCGACTACAACGCGACCCGCTTCCGGGTCAATCGTCTTCTACGACCTGGCCAAGACCGCGATCACGCGCCTGGCCTGGGGCCTGGCGCAGGAGCTCGGCGACGCGCGCGACCGCGGTCGCGCTGACGCCCGGCTGGCTGCGCTCGGAGACGATGCTCGAGCACCTTCGGCGTGACCGAGGCCAACTGGCGCGACGTCGCCGGTCCCGCACTTCTGCATCTCCGAGACCCCGCGCTTCGTCGGCCGCGCCGTCGCCGCGCTGGCGGCCGACCCCGACGTCCACCGCTGGACCGGCCAGTCGCTCTCCAGCGGCGGCCTGGCGCAGGTCTACGGCTTCACCGACCTCGACGGCACCCGCCCCGACTGCTGGCGCTACATGGTCGAGGTCGCAGGACGCGGGCCTGCCCGCCGACGACACCGGCTACCGGTAGCTCGAAGGCGTTGATCGCGACCTAGGCACTGACCGCGGCCTCGCTGCGATCGCGCGCTCGCCGTGCCGGTCGGGAACGCCCGCCGCTCGCAAGCGGGCGAGGACTTGGCGCGGTCGCCGCATCTGGCGTGGTGACGCGCAGCACGGTCGCCTGCCGCCGTCCAGCTCGGCCTGGCGTGCCGCGTCGTCGTGGCGCGCGAGCGGGTCGTCGTGCCATCGGCGGCTGTCGACCTCGAACGATCAGGCGCAGCGTGGCCACCAGAGGTCGGGATAGACGATGCGGCCGGAAGGCGGTTGGGCGCCGCTGACCAGCGGTGCCGAAGCCCAGCGTCGACAGCGCGGTCGTTGACACGATCCTCGACCGGGCTCCGGGTGGGCGCGGTCCCGAGGTCGACGATGCCCGCGGAAGCTGCGTCGAGCTCGCGCGCGGAGAACTTGGCCTGACGCAGTGCGCGCTTGACGGTGCGCTCATCGGCCGTCTTGGCGAGGTCGATCACCGTCCGCAGTTCGGGGTCACGGGGATGCCCTTGACGATGACCCGCTCGATCGTCTTTGGGCGGTGGACGTTGATGCGCGGATGGGTGCGCTGATTCGGGGCTGAGACGTCGAAGGGACGGCCGTCCCAGAACACCAGCTCGTGCAGCGCGGCCGCCGAGTAGTGGGAGAGCACCGCCAAGGCGCCGCAGGCCCTCACCGCGGCGAGGAAACGGCCCTCGCGTGAGATGTTCGGGTTGCCGACGGCGTAGACACCCCGGTAGAGGCGGAAGAGATTGCCGCGCCTCACGCGTACCTCGATGGCCCTCGGGCTCAGGCCCGCATGCGAGGAGCTCTTGGTACGTGACTACTCCGCACCGGCTCGCGGCGAGCCGCGCGACGGCGAAATCCGCCGTGGTGCTCACTTATCCCCCCTCTACGTGGACAACTGAGCGCTCGCCGAGCACCGTCGGAGCCTCGCGCCCGCGGCTGCGACGGATCTACGCGTGTCTGTGACTTAACTGCGCGTCGTTTGCAACGAAGCTGCGAGGTCACCGGCCCTGCCGTAGGCCTCGGCGAGCTCCGGGTCCTTGCGCGGCGAGCATCTCGGCGAGGTCGACCATGACCTTCGACTGCTTCCAGGTCGCGTCGTCCTGCATCTTGCCGTCGATCATGTGCACGCCGCGGCCGTCGGGGATCGCCTCGAGCACCTTGCGCGCGAACGCGACCTCGTCCGGGCTCGGGGGAGAAGACCTTCTTGGCGATCGCGATCTGGGCCGGGTGCAGCGACCAGGTGCCGACGCAGCCCATCAGGTAGGCGGCGCGGAACTGCGCCTCGCAGCCCTCGAGGTCCTTGATGTCGCCGAACGGGCCGTAGAACGGGAAGATCCCGGCGGCGGCGCAGGCGTCGACCATGCGGCCGATCGTGTAGTGCCACAGATCCTGCTGGAACGAGGGCCGAGTCTCACCCTCGACTCCAGGGTCAGACAGCACGCGATAGCCGGGGTGGCCGCCGCCGACGCGGGTCGTCTTCATCCGCCGCGACGCCGCCAGGTCGGCCGGCCCGAGCGACATGCCCTGCATGCGCGGCGAGGCGTTGGCGATCTCCTCGACGTTGGCGACGCCCTGCGCGGTCTCGAGGATCGCGTGGATCAGGATCGGGCGATCGAGGCCGGCGCGCGCCTCGAGCTGGGCCAGCAGCCGATCGACGTAGTGGATGTCCCACGGCCCCTCGACCTTCGGGACCATCACGACGTCGAGCCGCGAGCCGATCTCTGTGACCAATGTCACAAGGTCGTCGAGCACCCAGGGCGATTCGAGGGCGTTGACCCGCGTCCAGAGCGGGGTTTCGCCGAGATCGATCTCGCGGCCGGCGCGAACCAGTCCGGCCCGCGCGGCCTCCTTGCGATCGGCCGGGATCGCGTCCTCGAGGTTGCCGAGCAGGATGTCCGCCGAAGCGGCCATATCCGGCAGCCGGGCGAGCATCTTCTCGTTCGACGGGTCGAAGAAATGGATCATCCGCGAGGGCGTCACGGGGATCTCGCGGAGCGGTTCAGGAGCGCCGATCGCCAGCGGCAGGAAGTGGGCACGGGGGTTGCGCATCCACGCCATCATGGCGCTCCATGAGCACCGTTGACACCGATGGCGCGGCCCGCGAGGCCTCTGGCGCCCACCCCTACGGCCGCTACCTCGAGGAGTTCGAGGTGGGCGCGATCTACAAGCACTGGCCGGCCAAGACGGTCACCGAGGCGGACGATCACCTCTTCTGCCTGCTGACCATGAACCACCACCCGCTGCACATCAACGACGTCTACGCGGCGCAGTCCCAGCAGGGCAAGAACGTCGTCGTCGGACCGTACGTCTACAGCCTCGCGCTCGGCATGAGCGTGTCCGACATCAGCGGCAAGGCGATCGCGAACCTCGCCACCGAGGAACTGAGCCATCCGGCGCCGGTCTTCCACGGCGACACGCTCTACGCCGAGACAGAAGTGCTGGAAATCACGCGAGTCCCGCTCCAAGCCCGACCGCGGCACGGTCCGGGTCCACACCCGCGTCCTGAACCAGGAAGGCACGCTCGTGGCGGAGTTCAAGCGGCTTGTGCTCGTCCCCAAGCGAGAAGTTTGAACGTCACTGGCAAAACCTCCCAGCGCGAACTAGCGCATGGTCTGGTGGTGTTCTGGGGAGGCTTCCCCTAGGCTACAGCTGATGCGGAGCGGTCGAGCTGGCGCGTTCGCGGTATGCGGGCGTCATTTCGGCCGTTCGAGGCAGTCAGGTTTGTAGTGGCCTGACAAACCCATCACATCAGAGAGGTCGAAGCCACCCGTGACGATCGAAACGACCGTTCCCACGAAGCACAGCAAGCTCCTCGCCTGGGTGGAGCAGGTGGTGGAGCTGACAGCAGCCGTCGGCCGATCCACTGGTGCGACGGCTCCGCGGAGGAGTACGACGCGCTGTGCGCTGAGCTCGTAGATGCGGGCACGTTCGAGCGTCTCTCCGACGCCAAGCGGCCGAACTCCTACCTGGCCCGCTGGACCCGGGCGACGTCGCCCGGGTCGAGGACCGCACGTTCATCTGCAGCCGCGAGGAAGAGGACGCGGGGCCGACCAACAACTGGCACGACCCGGTCGACATGCGCGATCGTGCTCAAGCACAAGTTCAACGGCTCGATGCGCGGGCGCACGATCTACGTCGTCCCCTTCAGCATGGGCCCGCTCGGCTCGCCGATCGCCGAGATCGGCGTCCAGCTGACCGACTCCGCCTACGTCGCGGTCTCGATGCGGATCATGACCCGGATGGGCAAGGCGCGCGCTCGACGTGCTCGGCGAGGACGGCGACGTACGTGCCGTGCCTGCACACCGTCGGCGCGCCGCTGGAGAAGGGCGAGAAGTCCAGCGCCTGGCCGTGCAACGAGGAGAAGTACATCGTCCACTTCCCCGAGACGCGCGAGATCTGGTCCTACGGCTCCGGCTACGGCGGCAACGCGCTGCTGGGCAAGAAGTGCTTCGCGCTGCGGATCGCGTCGGTCATCGCCCGCGACGAGGGCTGGCTGGCCGAGCACATGCTGATCCTCAAGCTCACCAGCCCCGAGGGGAAGGTCAAGTACATCGGCGGCGCCTTCCCGAGCGCCTGCGGCAAGACCAACCTGGCGATGCTCGTCCCGACGCTCGAGGACTGGAAGGTCGAGACCGTCGGCGACGACATCGCCTGGATGAAGTTCGGCGACGACGGCAAGCTCTACGCCGTCAACCCCGAGAACGGGTTCTTCGGCGTCGCGCCCGACACGGCGCGCAAGACGAACCCGAACGCGATGGACACGATCGAGCGCAACACGATCTTCACCAACTGCGCCAAGACCGACGACGGCGACATCTGGTGGGAGGGCATGTCCGGCGAGACGCCCGAGCACCTGATCGACTGGAAGGGCAACGACTGGACGCCCGAGGCCGACGCACCCGGCCGCGCACCCGAACGCCCGCTTCACGACGCCGGCGGCCCAGTGCCCGTCGATCGCCGACGAGTGGGAGGACCCGCAGGGCGTGCCGATCGACGCGTTCCTGTTCGGCGGCCGCCGCTCGTCCGGCGCGCCGCTGGTCCGCGAGGCCTTCGACTGGGAGCACGGCGTCTTCCTCGGCGCGACGATGAGCTCGGAGAAGACCGCCGCGGCCGCCGGCACGGTCGGCGAGCTGCGCTTCGACCCGTTCGCGATGCTCCCGTTCTGCGGCTACAACATGGCCGACTACTTCGAGCACTGGCTCAAGCTCGGCGAGCGCGACGGCGCGCAGCTGCCGAAGATCTTCCACGTCAACTGGTTCCGCAAGGACGAGGACGGCAAGTTCCTGTGGCCCGGCTTCGGCGAGAACTCGCGCGTGCTGGCCTGGGTCTTCCGCCGCTGCGACGGCGAGGCCGAGGCCAACGAGACGCCGATCGGCTACGTGCCCGAGCCCGAGCACCTGGAGCTCGACGGCCTGGACCGCGACGCGGTGGCCGAGGCGCTGAGCGTGGACCTCGACGAGGCGCGCGCCGAGCTCGAGCAGACGCAGACGCACCTCGCCCGTTTCGGAGACTGAGCTGCCGGCACCGATCCGCGTCGCAGTTCGAAGCGCTCAAAGAGCGGCTGGGCTAAGTTCGCACGAGTGAGCCGTCGCGGAGGAGACCGAGGCCGGATCAAGTGAGTATCGAGACCGGTTGCTGGGCATCGCCGAAGCGCGCGGCGGTGCCACCGCACGGGCCTTCGCGGCGGCGTACGTCCGCCGCCTGACGACCGACGGCATCTCGGCCGAGCACCTCGCGGCAGAGGTGCTCGGCGCCTACCGCTTCGCCGACGAGCGCGGCACCGCGTCGGTGGCGGTGCGCGCGTTCAACCCGACCCTCGCCGACGAGGGCTACGAGCCGCTCGGCTCGGTGCTGGAGACCAACTCCGACGACTGGCCGTTCCTCGTCGACAGCGTGAGCGCGACGCTCGAGCGCGCGCGGCGAGCAGGTCGTGCGGCTCGTGCACCCGATCATCGGCATCTCGCGCGACGGCGGGCGGATCGCGAGCGTCGCGCACGCCCGCAACGCGGTCCATCGCGAGTCGGTCATGCACTTCGACCTCGCGCGCAAGCTCACCGACCGCGAGCTCGAGGAGCTGGCGGTCGAGGTCAAGAACGTGCTGCTCGCGGTCCGCAACGCGGTCAACGACTTCGGCGCGATGACCCAGCGCGTCGAGACGATGATCGGGCTCGCGCGCAAGGCGGGCACGCGCTACGACTCCGACGAGGTCCGCGAGGCGGTCGACTTCCTCGCCTGGCTGCTGCGCGGCAACTTCGTCCTGCTCGGCGCGCGCGAGTACGAGATCAAGGACGACGCGTACCGCTGCATCCCCGGCTCCGGCCTCGGCATCCTCGCCGACGAGGAGCGCTCCGCGTACGCCACGCCGGTCCCGCTCAAGGAGCTCCCGGAGGCCCTGCGCACGCTGGCCACGTCGGGCGACCTGCTGATCGTCGACAAGGCCAACGCGCGCTCGCCGGTGCACCGCCACGAGCGGATGGACTACGTGGGCGTGCGGCGGGTCACGCCCGACGGCGAGATCGCCGGCGAGGCGCGCCTGCTCGGCCTGTTCACGACCAAGGCCTACGCCGAGCAGGCCTCCGAGACGCCGGTCCTGCACCGCAAGCTGCGGCGCGTGCTCGAGGCCGAGGACCTGATCGAGGGCTCGCACGACTACAAGAGCGCCGTCGCGCTGTTCGACACCTTCCCGAAGGACGAGCTGTTCGCGGCGCCGATCGACGACCTGCGGCGCGCCGTCGTCGCGCTGCTGGCGCTCGAGGGCACCGACCGCGTGCGCCTGCTCGGCCGCCGCGCGGCGGACGGCCGCAGCGCGTCGTTCATCCTCTCGCTCCCGCGCGACCGCTACCGGGCGGTGCTCGTCGAACGCGTGCGCAAGCTGTTCATGCGCCGCTTCGGGGCGCAGCGACGTCGAGGCCCAGCACATGCTCGGCGAGGGCGCGCGGGTGCGCGTGCACTTCCTCGTCCACGCGCCGGACGGGCTGCGCGAAGTCGGCAACCCGGAGCTCGAGCGCGAGGTCGTCCAGCTCGCGCGCACGTGGGACGACGCGCTGCGCGACGCGCTCGTCGAGCGCTTCGGCGCCTCGCGCGCGCCGGCTGCTGTGGTCGATCTGGGCGCCGCACCTGCCCGAGCACTACAAGGGCTACACGGCGCCGGACACCGGCGCGATGGACATCGCGCTGCTTCGAGCAGCTGGCCGAGGACGGCCCGTTCGTGGTCTCGCTGCAGCCGCTTGAAGGGCCACACGCGTGTCGCGCTCTACAAGCGCGGGCCGAAGGTCGAGCTCGGCGACGCGCTGCCGATGCTCGAGGACCTCGGGCTGCGCGTGATCGAGGAGATCTCGACGCGGCTGGTCGGCGAGGACGAGACGTGGGTGCAGGAGTTCCGCGTGCTCGGCCCCGACGGCGCCGCTGGACCTCGACGCGCTCGGCGACCGCGTCGCGGAGCTGCTCGCGGCGGTGCACCGCGGCGATGCCGAGACCGACAACCTGAACCGCCTGGTGATCACGGCCGGGCTCGACCGCCGCCAGGTCGCGATCCTGCGCGCGTACCGCAAGTACCGCCAGCGGGTCGGCTCGCGCTTCACCGAGAGCTACCAGAACGACGTGCTCGTGGCCAACTCCGCGCTCACGGCGAAGCTCGTGCGCTACTTCGAGCTGCGCTTCGACCCGGAGCTGCGAGACCGACGAGGCGGCCGAGAGCGCGCTGCGCGACGAGATCCTCGCCGACCTCGACGAGGTCGCGTCGCTCGACCACGACCGGATCCTGCGCAACCAGCTGACGACGATCGAGGCGACGCTGCGCACGAACGCCTACAACCCCGACCGCGCCGCGCTGGCCTTCAAGCTGCGCTCGGCCGACGTGCCGGCGATGCCACAGCCGTCGCCGTTCGTGGAGATCTACGTCTACGCGCCCGAGGTCGAGGGCATCCACCTGCGCGGCGGCCCGATCGCGCGCGGCGGCCTGCGCTGGTCGGACCGGCAGGACTACCGCACCGAGGTCTTCGGGCTGATGCGCGCGCAGCTGACCAAGAACGCCGTGATCGTCCCCGCGGGCGCCAAGGGCGGCTTCTACCTCAAGAACCCGCCGACCGGGCGCGAGGAGCTCAAGGCCGAGGTCGAGCGCCACTACGTCACCTACATCCGCTCGCTGCTGTCGCTGACCGACAACCTGGTCGACGGCGAGATCGTGCAGCCCGCAGCGCGTGCGCGTGCGCGACGGCGACGACACCTACCTGGTCGTCGCGGCCGACAAGGGCACGGCGACGTTCTCGGACACCGCCAACCGCGTGTCGCAGGAGTACGGCTTCTGGCTCGACGACGCGTTCGCCTCCGGCGGCTCGGCGGGCTATGACCACAAGGCGCTCGGGATCACCGCGAAGGGCGCGTGGGAGTCGGTCAAGCGCCACTTCAAGGAGCTCGGGGTCGACACGCAGGCCGACGAGTTCACGGTCGTCGGCATCGGCGACATGTCGGGCGACGTGTTCGGCAACGGGATGCTGCTCTCCGAGCACATCCGGCTCGTCGCCGCCTACGACCACCGGCACATCTTCATCGACCCGTCGCCGGACGCGGCGACCGGGTTCGCCGAGCGCAAGCGGCTGTTCGAGCTGCCGGGCTCGTCGTGGGACGACTACGACCGCTCGCTGATCTCCGAGGGCGGCGGCGTCTTCCCGCGCAGCGCGAAGTCGATCCAGCTCTCGCCGCAGGTGCGCGAGGCGCTCGGCATCACCGAAGAGGTCGCTGCCGCCGACCGAGGTCATCCGCGCGATCCTGCGCGCGCCCGTCGACCTGCTGTGGAACGGCGGCATCGGCACGGTCGTGAAGGCCTCGACGGAGACCGACGCCGACGCGCACGACCGCTCCAGCGACGCGATCCGCGTCAACGCGGACGAGCTGCGGGCGAAGGTCGTCGGCGAGGGCGGCAACCTCGGCTTCACCCGCCGCGCGCGGGTCGAGTTCTCCGCGTGCGGCGGGCGCGATCAACGCCGACTTCATCGACAACTCGGCCGGCGTCGACTGCTCCGACCACGAGGTCAACCTGAAGATCCTGCTCGGGCTGGCCGAGCGGCGCGGCGAGCTGACGCGCGCCGAACGCGACGAGCTGCTCTTCGACGTCACCGAGGACGTCACCGCGCCACGTCCTCTACGACTCGTTCCTGCAGGCGCAGATCATCGCCCAGGAGGTCGATCGCTCGGCCTCGCGGCTGTTCGCCTACGAGGATCTGATGACGCTGCTGGAGGAGAACAAGATCCTCGACGCGCGCCGTCGGAGGACCTGCCGACGACGGAGGAGATCGGCGAGCGCCGGCGCTCCGGCCGCGGCATGGAGCGGCCCGAGCTCGCGGTCCTCGTCGCCTACGCCAAGCGGCTGCTGGCGCGGGCGCTCGAGGCGTCGGACTTCGTCGAGGAGCCGTGGCTGGAGCGCGACCTGCGCGACTACTTCCCGGACGCGGTCGTCAACCGCTTCGGCCACCTGCTCGCCGACCATCCGCTGCGCCGCCAGCTGATCTGCATGGTCAACTCCAACCAGGTCGTCAACTCGCTCGGACCGACGTTCGTCTCGCAGCTGCTGGCCGAGCGCGGCGCCGAGGCCGCCGACGTCGTGCGCGCCTTCCGGATCGCCCGCGACGGTGACCGGCGCGGACGCGCGCTGGGAGGTCGTCGAGCGCCTCGAGAGCGTCGACAAGGCGCCGCAGCTGGAGCTGATGGGCGGCGTCGACCGGCTCGTCGAGGAGACGACCCGCTGGTATCTGACCTGGGAGCCGGCGGGCGACATCGAGGAGACGATCGTCGCCGGCCGCGACGGGTTCGAGCGGCTCGCCGCCGTGCTCGGCGACCTCGGCTCCGACGAGCGCCGCAAGCGCCGCGAGCAGACCGCCGAGCGCCTGGTCGGCCAGGGCGTGCCGGAGCCGCTGGCGCGTGCTCACGCGCTTCGCCCGGAGCAGCGCTACGCGCCCGACATGGTGTGGGTCGCGGGCGCCACCGGTCGCGCGATCGAAGAGGTCGCCGCGGTCTTCTTCGAGGTCGGCGCCGCGCTGCGCCTGGACTGGATGGAGCTCGAGCTCGAGCGCGTCCCGGCGACGACGCCGGATGCAGCGCTGGGCGCTGCAGGCACTGCGCGAGGATGCCGCCCAGGTGCGGCGCGAGCTGGCCGGCGGCGTGCTCGCCGAGTCCGCCGAAGGCGTCCCGGCCGCCGAAGCGGTCGAGGCGTACCTCGCGGACCGCGCCGACGCACGGCGGCGCCTGGAGGGCTTCCTGCGCTCGCTCTCGCGTGAGGGCGAACCGGACCTCGCGGGCCTCACGCTCGCGGTCCGCCAGTTGCGCTCGCTCGCGACCTGATAGGTGGGTGGGCCGCCGCGCTGGTCAGGCGCAGCGGCCCCGCACCGGCGTCGGTCACGAGCGTCAGGGTGGGGGAAGAACGACTCGGGACCGGGATGCAGAGGTGGTCAACCTCTGCGGCGGGAGCTTTACGCGCCCGCACGTATCCATCTATCGCTCGTAGGGGTGAAGCGGATCACCCCTTTCAAAATAAAAAGAGGGAGTGGGCCGCCGCGCTGGTCAGGCGCAGCGGCCCTGATACTTCGTGGCCGGCGAGCGTCGGGGAGGAGGAGAGAGGGACTACTCGGGGGCTTGAGCTTTGAGAGGGGGTCAGCCTCGGCTCTGTGTCTGTAAGGCGTAGATTGGCGCCTACGCACTCCTCGATCTATCGCTTAGAGGGGTGAAGTGGATCACCCCTACCGGTACGGTTGGTGGATGCTCGCGACCCTGCTGGCGGCCGCGCTCGCCCAATGCTCACCCGCGACGCCTCCGGCGCTGGCGCTGACGGGCATCCCGCCGGTCGCGATCCCGGGCCGCAGCTACGAGGCTTCGCTGGTCGGCGACGGGCCGGTCATGGACCGCGCGGGGTCGGACATCGGCGTCACGGACCGCACGGGACGCGGGTGGTCGGCGCACTACGAGTACGCCCGCGGCGTCACGCAGGCTTTCAGCGTCGGGCTCGACCGGGCGCCCTTCACGGTCACCGCGACCTACACCGAGCAGGTGGGCGACTCAGGGCTGTGCACGCGCAAGCTCACGGTCAAGCTGCCGATCAAGCGGCGGATCCTCGCCGTCGTCAACTGCCGGCGGGGCGTCGAGGAGCCCAAGAGCGGGCTCGTCCTGCGCTGCGATGGCTCCCACCTGCGCGTCAAGAGCCTGAAGTGGCGTGGGTGGAACGCCGACACGACGACCGGGACCGGGAAGCTCGACGGCCGCCCGGCGACCGTGAAGCTCTCGCGGCCGCAGGAGTGCTCGGAGCTCGACGGCTTCATCTACACCCGCGCCACGCTGACCTCAGCAGGGCGCGTGCTCAAGCGCATCCCTATCGACTGTCCGCTGCCTCCACGGACATGAAGATCTCGACCGGCCCCGGCCCCGTGCCGAGGCGGTCGTCGATCCATTCCTGGTTGAGCTCCATCGCGTCGAAGTCCTTCCAGATCCGGTCGTCGCCGACGCAGCTGTACTGACGGCAGGGCGCCGGGCGCGCGTCGTAGATGTGGCAGGCGTGCGTCTCCGAGTCGCACTGGTGGCAGTAGCCGTGCTCGTCGTGGCGGTTGAAGTAGGGGCGGCCGAGGTCCCACTTCAGCGGGCCGCCGGACTCGACCTCCTCGGCGGTGAGTGGGAAGCGCAGCCGGCAGCAGACCGCCTTGCAGATGTGCAGGCGGGCCTCGCAGTCGACCGGCGGGCCGGGGACGTCTGACGGGTCGTCCATGCGGATCGCGACGTCGACGTCGAACTTCGTCTCCGCGCGGACAGCGTTGACCGCCGCGACGAGATCGGCGCCTTCGACGATCTCGCGTTCGATCAGCAGCTCGACGAGGCCGCGGATGATCGCCTCGTTCTCTCCAGCACGGTTGGCGTGCTCGCCCAGGATCGCGTGCGCGAAGACGTTTCCGCGCTCCACCTGGCGTTCCAACTCGCGCAGCGGGTCGGGCTCTGCCACAAGCCCGACCCTACCGGCGAGCGTGCCGCGACGCTAGCTCGTGGGCTGCGGGACGATCCGGATGTACGGACGCGGGGACTCCCAGCCGTCCGGGTACGTCTTCTCGGCCTCCTCGTTGGAGACCGAGCCGGCGATGATCACGTCGTCGCCGGACTCCCACTGAGCGGGCGTGGCGACCTTGTGCTTGGCGGTCAGCTGCAGCGAGTCGACGACGCGGAGGATCTCGTCGAAGTTGCGGCCGGTCGTCATCGGGTAGACGAGGATCAGCTTGATCGTCTTGTCCGGGCCGATCACGAACACGTTGCGGACGGTCGCGTTGTTGGCCGGCGTGCGCTCCGTGGCCTCGCCCTCGACGTCGGCGGGCAGCATGCCGTAGAGCTTGGAGACGTTGAAGTCCGAGTCGCCGATGAGCGGGTAGTTCGGCCGGAAGCCCTGCGTCTCCTCGATGTCGTCAGACCACTTCTCGTGGTTGCCGACCGGGTCGACCGAGAGCCCGATGACCTTGACGCCGCGGGCGTCGAAGTCCGGCTTGATCTTGGCCAGGTAGCCGAGCTCGGTCGTGCAGACCGGCGTGAAGTCGCGCGGATGGGAGAACAGGACCGTCCACGAGTCGCCGATCCACTCGTGGAACGAGATCGGGCCTTCGGAGGTCTCGGCCTCGAAATCAGGGGCGGTTGAACCGATTTGCAGAGCCATTTGTCTGTGTCTCCTCTAGGGCGGGCGGACGAGGTTGTGGGCTCAACCTCTATTCACGGTCGAGTTTAGGGTACTTCGCTTTTTCGCCGCTCAAGACGCGGGCAAGCCGCCTGGTGGTGGGGACGCTCGGATGGGACCGTTTCGTGCATGAAAACGAGGACCCTGAAGCGTGAGACGATGGTGTTCGCCGGTGCGCTGCTCGTGGCGCTCGTCCACGCGTTCGACGACGCTCTCAGCGCACCTGGAAGCCACACCCTCGCCGCCGCGCTGTCGCTCGTGCTGGCGGCCGGCGCGATCTGGGTCTTCCCGCGGGTGCGGACCGGGCTCCGTTCCGCACTCGCCCTGTTCTTCGGCGCGGCCGCGGCCGTCAACGGCTCGATGCACGTCAAACACGTCGCCGAGCAGGGCGTCGCGGGCGGCGACATCACCGGGGCGCTCGCGGCCGCGGCGGGCGGCCTGCTCGTCGCGCTGGCGATCGCGCTGCCCCTGGTCCATCGCGGCGAGGGCAGTTGGAAGGGCCGCGCGATCGCCGTCCCGGCGACGCTGCTCGGGCTCTTCTTCGTGATCGTCCCGATGAGCATCGGGCTGACCGAGACCCACAAGTGGCGAGAGGACGTGGGCGCCGCTCCGAGCAAGGCCTACCGCGATGTGCGCTTCGAGGCCGGCGACGGCGTGCGGCTGTCCGGCTGGTACCGGCCGACGCGAAACGGAGCGACGGTGATCGTCGTCCACGGCGGCGGCAGCGATCGTCGCGGCTCGGTCGCGCACGCGTCGATGCTCGCGCGCCACGGCTACGGCGTGCTGCTCTACGACGCGCGCGGCCGCGGCCGCAGCGAGGGCACGCAGAATGCGTGGGGCTGGGGCTGGCCGCGCGATGTCGAGGGTGCGATCGCGTTCCTGAAGGCGCGGCCGGAGGTCGATCCGCGGCGCCTCGGCGCGCTCGGCCTCTCGACCGGGGCGGACGTGCTCGTGCAGGTCGCCGGCGCGAGCGACGACCTGAAGGCGGTGGTGGCCGACGGAACCTTCGCGAGCTCCTACGAGGACGTCTCGCGCGTCTACGGCGTGGGGGCGATGACGCCCTTCTTCCTGGCCGAGTTCGCGACCGTCCAGCTCACCTCTGGCGCGAAGCCGGGGCCGACGCTCGAGGACGCCATGCCGCACATCACCTCGCCGCTGCTGCTCGTCGCCGCCGGGCCGCCGGAGAAGCGGGCCGGCGAGGTCTACGATCGCGCCGCCGGCAACGGTCCGGTCGACGCCTGGTACCTGCCCGACGTCGGTCACACCGCGGCGATCCGCGAAGCGGCGCCCGAGTACGAGCGCCGCGTCACAGGATTCTTCGACCGGGCGCTGCGCTAGGCGCTCCTCACGGCCTTCGGCCTGGTCGCGAACGTCCTCGCGGGCGCGCTCGTGCTGCCGATGCTGCCCACGGGGCGATTGTCGTCGCCCGCCGCGCGACGGCTCTGCTTCGCGGGCCTGACCGTCGGCTCGCTGATGTTGATCGCGGGGTTGGTCACGCCCGGGCCGCTGCAGGGCTTCAGCCTCGTGGAGAGCCCGTTCGGCGTGCCGGGGGCCGACTGGCCGGCCGCCGTGGCGGTGCTGTGGCCGGTCTCGGAGACCTTGCCGGCCTCGGCGACGACGTCGAGGTCCTCGGTGCTGCTCATCAGCGCCCGCAGGCCTGCGCGGAAGACGGGGTGATCGTCGGCGATCAGGACGCGAACGGCGCTCATCGGTTCTGTAGGGTCGCGCATGGTGAACGACATCGTCGTGTTCGGGGCCACCGGCTTCGTCGGGCGGCTCGTAGCGGGCTATCTCGCCGGCCACGCGCCGTCGGACCTCACGATCGCGCTGGCCGGGCGCTCACTCGAGAAGCTGGAGCGCACGCGCGCGGAGCTGGGCCGGACCGCGGCCGACTGGCCGCTGGTGGTCGCCGACTCCGCCGACCCCGCCTCGCTCACCGAGCTGGCTGCGGGCGCGAGGGTCGTCGCCACCACGGTCGGCCCGTACCGCCGCGGCGGCATCGAGCTCGTCGACGCCTGCATCGCCGAGGGCGCGCACTACTGCGACCTCACGGGCGAGGTCCTGTTCGCGCACGACGCCGTCCAGCGCCACGACAAGGCGGCCGAGGCGGGCGTGCGGATCGTCCACAGCTGCGGCTTTGACTCGATCCCATCCGACCTCGGCGTGTTCCTGCTGCACGAGCACGCGGGTCCGCTGGGTGACACGACGCTCGTCGTCGCCGCACTCAAGGGCGGCTTCAGCGGCGGGACGCTCGCCTCGCTTGAAGGGCCAGATCGACGAGCTTCGCAGTGACCCGGACGCGCGCCGCGTCGTCGCCAACCCGCATGCGCTCAGCCCAGGCCACCCGCGCACCACCGAGCCCGGCCTGAAGAGCATCAAGCGCGACCCCGAGCTCGGCTGGCTCGGCCCGTTCGTGATGGCCTCCTACAACACGCGGATCGTCCGCCGCAGTCACTTCCTGCTCGACTACGGCAGCGACTTCCGCTATCGCGAGGTCGCGGGGTACGGGACCGACCGAGCCGCGCCCGTGAAAGCGCTCGCCATGACGGCCGGGCTCGGCGTGCTCGGCGGCGGCCTCGCCTTCAAGCCGACCCGCAGGCTGCTCGACCGCGTGCTCCCCGATCCGGGAGAGGGGCCGGGGGAGAACGCGCGCCGTCGCGGCTTCTTCCGGATGGAGATCCACGGCGCCGGCCATCGCGCCACGGTCGCCGCCAAGGGCGACCCCGGCTACGCCGCGACCGCGGTGATGATGGGCGAGAGCGCGCTCTGCCTCGCGCTCGACGTTCAGAGGCTTCCGCGCCGGGCGGGTGTGCTGACCCCGGCGACCGCGCTCGGCATGCCGCTCGTCGAGCGCCTTCGCGACGCCGGGATGACGCTCGAGGTCGATGTAAACAGTCGTTGACGCAACCGGCTGACTCGTTGACATAACGGGCGTATGGTTCCCCTCATCTGACCGGAATGTGGGGATCAGGGGGTATCGCGATGAGGAGTTTCTCGGGTGGGCCACGCGCGCGATTGGCTGGTGCGGCGGTCGCTGCGGCGACTGTCGGAGCGCTGCTCGTACCGTTGGTCGGCGCGCAGGCCAACGGCGGCGGCCATGACCACGACTCGGGCGACAGCAGCGGCAAAGTGCTGTTCTTCGCGTCCGACGGCATGCGCCAGGACGCGATCGAGAAGTACGCGGACCGCGGCGACGTTCCCGGCTTCCGCGACCTGCTGCGCCATGGCACGCAAGGCCTCCGACGACGGCCTGCTGACCCAGGCGCCGCCGAACACGGGCGCGGGCTGGTTCACGCTCAGCACCGGCGCCTGGCCGGGCGTTGCGGGCTCGACCAACAACACGTTCCACATCAACGGCGCGCCGTTCGGCAACTCGACGGCGGCGTTCGCCGCGACCGAGCATCCTGCAGGCCGAGACGCTCGCCCAGTCGGCTGAGCGCGGCGGCAAGAAGGTCGCCCAGCTCGAGTGGGCCGGCGGCCGCAGCGGCCCGATCCAGGGCCCGACGCTCGACTACCGCAACTTCCGCTCCGGCCGCGGCGTGGTGACCAACTACACCGCACCGCCGGACAACCTCCCGTTCGCCGCCCAGCTCGGCGTGCAGTTCGATCGCGCCGACCCGGTCGATGCCACCGGATGGACAGGTGTGCCGCGCACCTACAGCCCCGCCAAGGAACTGCACATGCGGGTGCTCGACGGCTCGCGTCGACAAGTACGGCCTCAACGCCTACATCTACGACTCCAAGAACGATCGCAAGACCCGCTATGACCGCGTGCTCTTCAGCAAGACGAAGAGTGGCGCGGACAGCGTCGGCGACCTCGAAGAGGGCGAGTGGGCCGACGTCAAGGTCAAGATCGTCGGCTCCGACCTCGACGGCAAAACGGGCTCGTTCCTGATCAAGGTCGAGAAGCTCAGCGAGGACCTCAAGCAGGTCCGCCTCTTCCACACCTCGGTCACCCGCGCGATCGCGATCTGGCCGAGCTGGACCGGCGAGCCCGGCTACCCGCCCGGCACGTTCGAGGACTACGTCGCCGACAAGTACCCGTCCTCGCAGGCCGGCGACTTCGCCGTGCTGGAGGCCGGGATCGTCAGCGAGGACACCTACATCGAGCAGGGCTCCTACTGGGAGACGCTCTACCACCCGCTCTTCAAGTACGTGATCGCGAAGTACAAGCCGGACCTGGTGATGGCCGGCTTCCCCGGCACCGACGAGGTCCAGCACCAGTTCCTCGGCCTCGTGACCAAGAAGCTGCCCAACGGCGCCAACAACCCGGCCTATGACGACATCGAGGTCAACGGCACGCCGGACCATCGCGTCAAGCAGCGCGAGGCGTACGTCCGCGATGCCTACGCGGCCTCCGACAAGACGATGCGGCTGGTCCAGGACGCCATGCGCGACAAGGACCTGACGACGTTCGTCTCCTCCGACCACGGCTTCGCGCCGCAGTTCCTGGCGATCGACGCCAGCAAGGTGCTCGTGGACCTCGGCCTGCTGTCGCAGCCGCAGACCGGCAACTGCCGCCCGGCGACGGGCGAGACGATCGGCAAGGCCAAGGCCTGCTACGCCGGCGGCGCGGTCCAGATCTACCTCAACCTCGCGGGACGCGACCCGCTCGACTGCCGGTCAGTCGCAGGTCGCGGCGGCCGACGAGGCGGCGACCGTGGCCCAGATCAAGGCCGCCTTCCTGGCGCTCAAGGACCCCAACGACTGGACCGGTGACGGCAAGCCCGAGAACTGGAAGGTGATCGATCGCGCGTACACCAAGGCCGAGGCGCGCTACATCCCCAACGGGCCCAACAGCACCGCGGACATGTCGCATCCCGACGCGCACGGGTGACGTGGTCGCGTTCTCCTACCCGCCGTACCAGTTCGACGCGGCGACGCCCGGGCACGCTGATCGCCCGCTCGGCGTTCTTCGGCCAGCACGGCTACGTGCCCGACGTGCAGGACCTCAAGTCCAACACGAACATGCGCGCGACGTTCCTCGCCGGCGGCAGCCGGATCGAGGACGGCGACCGCCCGCAACGTGCGCAGCATCGACCTCGCGCCGACGGTGTCGTTCCTGCTCGGCATCCCCGGTGCCGCAGCAGAGCCAGGGCGTCGTGCGGCGCGACATCCTCGACGACGGCGACGCTACACGCCGATCTCGATCGTCGGGCTGAACGACTTCCACGGTCAGCTCGAGCAGACCACGACGCTGATCGACACCAAGACGGTGACGGTCGGTGGTGCGGCGCAGCTCGCGACGCTGTTCGACGAGGACGCGAAGGCGCTCCCCGGACCGACGCTGCTGCTGGCGGCGGGCGACAACGTCGGCGCTTCGCCGCCGAACTCGGCGCTGCTGCAGGACATCCCGACGATCGACGTCGAGAACGCCTGGGGGCTGGACGCGACGGCGTTCGGCAACCACGAGTTCGACTACGGCGTCGCGCGCATCCTGCTGCACGAGGCGCGGGCGAACTTCCCGTTCCTCTCGGCCAACATCGTCGACGAGGACACCAACCGCGAACCGGCGTGGGTGAAGCCGTCGTACGTGTTCCGGGTCAACGGCGTGCGCGTCGGCGTGATCGGCGCGACCGTCAAGAACACGCCCGGAGCTCGTCGCGGCGGGCAACACCGCGGGGCTGCTGTTCCTCGACGAGGCCGAGCGGATCAAGCGCGAGTCGGCGAAGCTGCGCCGCGCAGGGCGTCGACGTCCAGGTCGTCGTCATCCACGAGGGCTCGGCGGCCGGCAACAACGCGATCGGCGCGACGGCGGCGACGCCGTGGACCGGCCCGATCAACGAGCATCGTCGGCAAGCTGCAGGACAGCGAGCGTCGACCTCGTCATCGCCGGTCACACGCACCGGATCGCCAACACGATGGTCGGGCGGATCCCGGTCATCGAGGGCGTCAACGCGGGCGGCAGCTACTCCGTCGCCCAGCTGATGGTCCGCAACGGCGACGTCGCGTGGGCGGGCGGCGCGACCCGCGTCGCCAAGAACCTCGGCGTCGCGGCGCGGCCCGGACGTCAAGGCGATCGTCGACAAGGCCAACGCCGACACCGCGGTCGCTGCGCAACAAGGTGATCGGCACGCCAGACGCATCGACATCCGACGCGATCCCGAACCGGCTCAAGGAGTCGGCGATGGGCAACCTGGTCGCGGACGCGATGCGCGCGAAGTACCCGGGCGTCGACGCGGCGATCACGAACTCCGGCGGCCTGCGCGCAGGACATCCTGATCGCACCGCCGACTGCCGGCGAGCAGCCGGGCGAGATCACCTGGGGCGAGGTGTTCGCCGTGCTCCCGTTCGGCAACCGCACGACGATCCTGACGCTGACCTATGACGCAGCTGCTCGCGGCGCTCGAGAACGGCTTGCAAGCCGCCGTGCGGCGACGTCGTCGACGGCACCGGTCGCACGCCGCAGATCTCGGGCCTGAAGGTGACCTTCCACTGCAACGGCCAGGTGCCGGTGGTGGACTCGATCCTCAAGGGCACGACGCCGATGGCGCCGAGCCGACACGATCCGGATCGTCACCAACGACTTCATGTACACGGGTGGCGACGGCTACACGGCGTTCGCGGGCGGCACCGACGTGCTGCAGCCGGGCGACGACCTGATGCAGGTCGCGATCGACTACATCAGCCGCGCACTCACCGGTCGCCCCGGTGGTCGAAGGGAGGCTCGTCGGGCCGTGATCGGTGGCTTCCGCGGCGGTCGGCTTAACGGTCGGCCGCCGTGGGACGGAGTACGCTTGTTCTCATCAGGGCCGCTTCGCCTGCTGCTGCCTCGTGCAGTGCACCGGAAGGCCACGCGCCACCGCGAGGAGCGGCACATGAAGAGCACGGTCAATGACGCACCTCTGCGTGGAGAAGCGGCTTGGCGCGCTGAGAAGCTCGCGATCGCCGAGCGCAACAAGGCGGCCTGCGCCAAGGCGGGAGCCGAGCGCGGCCGTCGTGACGCGGCGGTCGAGTCCGAGCGCCGGGCGGCTGAACGTCGCGATCGCGCGCTGACTCCCGTACAGCCCAACCGCTAACCGCTAAGGCGGGGGTCCGGGGGGCGCAGCCCCCGGTGGATTACTGGCGGGGCGTGGCGAAGGGCGTCACCATGCGCCACATGGCATCGGGGCTGCTGGAGCGCGACGCGTCGCTCGCCGCGCTCCTCGGCGCGCTTGCCGAGGCGCAGGCGGGCCACGGTTCGACCGCGCTCGTCTCCGGTGAGGCGGGAATCGGCAAGACGAGCCTCGTGCGCGCGTTCGCCGACGAGCTCGACGGGCGCGCACGGCTGCTGCAGGCGGCGTGCGACGACCTCGTCACGCCGCGCACGCTCGGGCCTCTGCACGATGCCGCGACGGGAACCGACGGCCCGCTGGCCGCGGCGCTGTCCGAAGACGGACCGGTCGACGCGGTCTTCGCGGCCGTGCTCGAGGAGCTCGGTGAGCGCCCGACGGTCCTGATCGTCGAGGACGTCCACTGGGCCGATGACGCCACGCTCGACGTGCTCGGCTTCGCCGCACGGCGCCTCGAGTCACTGCCCGCCCTGCTCGTGCTGACCCTGCGCGACGACGCGCTCGCGCTCGGGCATCCGCTCCACCGCCTGCTGGGCATGCTGGCCGCGGCGCCCGTGCACCGGCTCGAGCTCGCGCCGCTCTCGCGGGCCGCGGTCGGCGACCTCGCCGCGGGCACCGGACGCGACGCCGACGCCGTCCACGCGCTCACCCGCGGCAACCCGTTCTTCGTGGCCGAGGCGCTCGCGGCGCCGCCCGACGAGGTCCCGGCGAACGTCAAGGACACGGTGCTGGCGCGCGTGCGGCTGCTCAGCCCCGCCTGCCAGGACGCGCTGGAGCGCCTGTCCGTGATCCCGTCCACGATCCCGACCGAGCTCGCGGCTGCGCTCGCTGCCTTGGACCCGCTCGCGGAGGCCGAGCCGGCGGGGCTGATCGAGTTGCGCGGCGACGGCGCGCTCGGCTTCCGGCACGAGCTCGCGCGGCGGGCGATCGAGCAGAGCCTGCCGGCGCTGCGGCGGCAGTTGCTCAACCGCGCGGTGGTTGCCGAGCTGCGCCGGCGCGGGCGGCCTGACCGCGGCCGGCTGCTGCACCACGCCGCCGAGGCCGGGGATGTCGAGACGCTGCTCGCCGAAGGACCGGCCGCCGCGCGCGAGGCCGCCCGCGCGGGCTCGCACACCCAGGCGCTCGCGCACTTCGAGGCGGTCGTGCCGCACGCCGGCCGCCTGCCGCTGCGCGAGCGGGCCGAGTTCCTCAACGACTACGGCTGGGAGCTCTACAACGCGCATCGCTTCCGCGCGTCCGTCGATGCCGTCCCGCGCCGCCGAGGCGCTGTTCGGCGAGATCGGCGAGCCGATCCCGCTGGCGCTCTGTCTCGTCCGGCTCTCGCGCCACCTGTTCATGACCGGCGCCACCGACAAGGCCGAGGCCGCCGCGCAGCGCGCGGTGGTGACGCTGATCGGGGTCGGCGACGACGCCGCGCTCGCCTACGCCACGCTCTATCTCGGCGCGATCCTCGCCCAGACCCGGCCCGAGGAGGCGACCGAGGTGCTCGAGCGCGCCGACGTCCTGGCCCTGGCCGCGCAGCGCGCGGATCTCGTCGCGCTGTGCCTGAACTACCTCGCGATCGTGCGCGTGGAAGCGGGAGAGCCGGACGGGCTGCAGACGATGCGCAACAGCATCGGGCTCGCCCAGGCCGGCTCGCATCACGAGGCGACCGCGCGCGGCTACTGCAACCTGGCCGAGCTGCTGCTGCGGATGGGCCGCCTCGACGAGCTCGAGCGCTGCGTGACCGAAGGGCTGACGTTCACGCGCGAGCGCGGGTTCTGGTCACACGCCTACAACCTCGAGGTCCACCGCTGCCTGCTGCTGCTCCGGCGCGGCGACTGGGACGGCGCGGAGCGCGGGCTGCGCGCGCTGCTCGACGCCAACCCGGACCCGGGGATGCTGTTCGCCTACAGCGCGCCCTGGCTCGGTCGCCTGCTCGCGCGCCGCGGCGACGACGCGGCGGGACCGCTGCTCGCCGAAGCGTGGGAGCAGGCGCAGCGCCAGCGGCTGGTGCTCGGGCTCGCGTACGCCGGCATCGCGCGCGCCGAGTGGGCGTGGCTGACCGGGGACCTCGACGCCGCCCGCCAGGTCGCGGCCGTACTCCTGCCGCGCACCGAGCACCCGGGCGCGGCGCCGTTTCGTGGCGAGCTGCTGCGCTACCTCGCCCGTGCCGGCCTGCCGACCGAGCCGTTCGAGGGCTGCCCGCCGGGCTACGACGCCGGCCTGCGCGGGGACTGGCGGCCGCGGCCGCGGCCTGGCGGCGCGCGGGCGACCCGTACGAGACCGCGCTCGAGCTCTCAGGCGGCGACGCCGAGGCGTGCTCCGAGGCGCTCAGCATCCTGGAGCGCCTCGGCGCCACCGTGCCCGCTCACTGCGTCCGCGACCGTCTGCGCGAGTTCGGCGTCTCGGTCCCGCGCGGCCCGCGCGCGTCCACGCGGGCCAACCCGGCGGGCCTGACCGCCCGCCAGCTCGCGGTCCTCGAGCTCCTCCGCGAAGGCCTCACCAACGCCGAGATCGCCGAGCGTCTGGTCCTGTCGGTCCGCACCGTCGACCACCACGTCGCGGCGATCCTGGCGAAGCTCGGCGTCTCCTCCCGCCGCGAGGCGGCGTCGCTGCAGCTAGGCAGCTAGGGCGCAGGCCACGCGCGAGCGGCCGCGGGAGAGGCGGCTCATGACGGTGCCCGGCGGGATGCGGAGCTCGCGGGCGGTCTGGCCGTAGCTGAGGCCGAGGACGTCGACGGCCTGGACGACGCGGCGGAAGTCGTCGGGCAGGTCGGCGACGGCGGTGTAGACCTCGCTCGCGATCACCGTGGTCTCGGGGCTGCGGTCGCTGGAGGGGTGGTCCTCGTCGACCTCGCCGACGACGACCGGCCGGCGCTGCTCGCTGCGCCAGTGGTCGTTGGCGACGTTGCGCAGCGCGCGGACGAGGTAGGGGAAGTCGGCGCCGTCGCTGAGGCGGCGGGGCTTGGCCAGGACACGCGCGTAGGTCTCCTGGGTCAGGTCTTCGGCGAGGTGACTGGACCCGCACAGCGTGCGGGCCACGGCGAGCAGGCGTGAGCGATGGTCGGCGGCAGCGTCGGGATCGAGGAGCGAGATGTGGGGAGGCATCGCGAACGACTCTCCCTCGCGGCTGGGTACCGGCGCATCGGCAGCCGTCGCCCATCTTTGCCTGACCACCTACCCAATTTGGGCCGCAGACCATCCTGCCCACCGGTCGGGCCGTTTCGAGACTATACGCTGGCTTGACACATGAGCGCCTTCGAAGACCTGCTTACGGGCTGGGACGGCGAGCAGGTCGCCGTCCGCTACGACGCCGAGTTCGCGACCTGGATGTTCATCGGCGTGCACTCGACGCCGCGACGGCCGCTCCGGCGGCGGGACGCGGATGGCGCGTGTACGAGCGGCCCGAGGACGCGCTGGCCGACGCGCTCAAGCTGTCGGCGGCGATGACGCGCAAGATGGCGGTCTGCGACGTCGAGATGGGCGGCGGCAAGGCCGTGCTCGCGGTGCCGTCGCTCCCCGAGGGCGCGGCGCGCGTCGAGCTGCTGCACCGCTACGGCGACTTCATCGACTCGCTCGGCGGGCTGTACGCGACGGCGCCGGACATGAACACCTCCGAGCGCGACATGGACACGATCGCCGAGCGCTCCGAGCACGTCTTCTGCCGCAGCGTCGAGAAGGGCGGCTCCGGCTCGACCGCGCCGGCCACCGCCGTCGGCGTCTTCCACGGCATCGAGGCGAGCGTGAGGTACAAGCTGGGCCGCGACGATCTGCAGCGGCGTGCGCGTGCTCGTCCAGGGGCTCGGCGCGGTCGGCGGGCTGCTGGCGGGGCATCTGGCCGACGCGGGCGCCGAGGTGCTCGTCTCCGACGTCAACGCCGAGCGCGTCGCCGCGTCCGGCTTCGCGGCCGTCGACCCCGCCGACGTGATCGGCACCGAGTGCGACGTCTACGCGCCGTGCGCGATCGGCGGCGTGATCGACGCCGAGACCGTCGAGCGGCTGCGCTGCACGCGTCGTCGCGGGCGCGGCCAACAACCAGCTCGCCGACGCCGGCGCTGGCGGACCGCCTGCACGAGCGCGGGATCCTCTACGCGCCCGACTACGTCATCAACTCCGGCGGCGTCCTGCACGGCACCGGGCTCGAGCTGCTCGGCTGGGACCAGGCGCAGCTCGACGCAGGCGCTGCGCGGCCTCGGCGACACGCTCACCGCCCTCTACGCCGACAACGGCCGCTCGCCCGTCCACGCCGCCGAGGCGCTGGTGAGCGCTAGGCGCGCAGGCGGTAGCCCGGTCCTGAAGAGCCGCAGGTTGACGACGAACAGCGCGGCGGCGGCGGCGGTCAGGACGAGCAGCGACAGCGCGACGCTCTGGCTCGGTGTAGCCGAGGAAGCCGTAGCGGACGAGGCCGATCATGTAGTAGACCGGGTTGAAGTGGGTGAGCGTCTGGAACGGCTCCGGCAGCAGCGACGCGGAGTAGAAGACGCCGCCGAGGAAGATCAGCGGCTGCAGGACGAACGTCTGGGAGAAGGAGACGTCGTCGAACTGCTCGGCGCGCACGCCGACGAGCACGCCGAGCTGGGCGAAGAAGAAGCCGACCAGGAACAGCGACGGGATCAGGATCGAGGACGTGCTCGACCGGGCAGGTCGACGAGGATCGACGCGGCGATGAACGTCAGCGTCGCGACGAGCCCGCCGCGCAGGAAGCCGCCGAGCGAGAACGCGAGCAGCAGCTCGCAGCGGCGAGGCCGGCGAGGAGAGCTGGTCGTCGATCGACGCGCTGGAACTTCTGCTGCAGGATCGACGACGAGTTGTTGGAGAAGGCGTTGATCGCCCAGGCCATCATGATCAGCCCGGGGATGACGAAGACGACGTAGTCGACGCCGTGCAGCTTGTCGATGCGCGAGCCGAGCGCGGCGCCGAAGACCGAGATGTAGAGGAAGGTCTCGAGCAGCGGCGCGCCGACCGTCTGGCGCTTGATCTTCATGAAGCGGCTGACCTCGCGCCGCACGCAGCGTGAGGAAGCGGATCTGCGCCGGCGGTCATGTCGCGCCTCGCCGTCGACGTGCGCGCGCGAGAGCTCCTTGCGGCCGACGAGCGCCAGGTAGGCGTCCTCGAGCGACGTGACGCCGTACTCGCGCGGCGAGCTCGCCGCTCGTCCCCTTGGCGACGATCTGCCCGTCGTTGATGAAGGCGATCTGGTCGCAGAGCTGCTCGGCCTCCTCGAGGTAGTGCGTGGTCAGCAGGATCGTCGTGCCCTCGGCGTTGATGCGCTGGACGTAGTGCCACAGCTCGAGCCGCAGCTCGACGTCGACGCCGGCGGTCGGCTCGTCGAGGATCAGCAGCCGCGGCCGGTGCATCAGCGCGCGGGCGAGGATCAGCCGGCGCTTCATGCCGCCGGAGAGCGTGCGCGTGCGGTCGTCGCGCTTGTCGGTCAGCGAGAACGTCCTCGAGCAGCTCCTTGGTGCGCTCGCGGCGGTCCTTGCGCGGCATCCCGAAGTAGCCGCCGTGGTAGTCGAGCGTCTCCTCGAGCGTGAGGAACCAGTCGAGGTTGAGCTCCTGCGGCGCGAGCCCGACCGCCGTGCGCGCCTCGCCGTAGTGGTGCGACGGCGTCGTGGCCGAAGACCCGGATCGAGCCCGACGGTCGGCTGCGCGAGGCCCGGTCGTGCAGTGGATCAGCGTCGACTTGCCGGCGCCGTTGGGCCCGAGCAGGCCGAAGAACTCGCCCTCCTCGATCTCCAGCGACGACGCCCTTGAGCGCCTCGGTGCCGGTCGGGTAGCGCTTGACGAGGTCGTGGATCTCCAGGGCGTGCATCGCGGGGCGCGGTGATAGCACCCGCCGATGAGTTTTCGGCGCGATCGCCGTCACACTGGCATGACCGCTCTCCAATTGACCGACGAGACCGGCTTCGCGGCGCTCGTCGAGCGCCACCGGCGCGAGCTGCAGCTGCACTGCTACCGGATGCTCGGCTCCTTCGAGGAGTCCGAGGACCTCACGCAGGAGACGTTCCTGCGCGCGTGGCGCTCGCGCGCGACCTACGCGGGGCGCGCGTCGCTGCGCGCCTGGCTGTACCGGATCGCGACCAACGCGTGCCTGGACGCGCTGGAGAAGCGCCCGCGCGTACCGACCGCGAGCGGCGAGGTCGCGTGGCTGCAGCCCTACCCGGACGAGCTGCTGGCGTCGATCCCGGCCGAGCGGACGAGGAGCCCGACGCGTCGTCGTGGCGCGCGAGACGATCGAGCTGGCGTTCATGTCGCGATCCAGCACCTCGCCGCCGCGCCCGCGCGCCGTGCTGATCCTGCGCGACGTCCTCGGCTGGCGCGCGAAGGACACGGCCGAGCTGCTGGACACGACCGTCGCCTCGGTCAACTGCGCGCTGCAGCGCGCGCGGGCGAGCCTGAAGGAGCACCTGCCGGAGCGCCGCAGCGAGTGGGTGGCCGGCGAGGGGAGCGCTGCCGAGCGCGCGCTGCGTGCGAGCGGTACGTCGAGGCCTGCGAGCAGGGCGACGCGCAGGCGCTCGACGGCGCTCATGCACGAGGACCTGCGCTTCTTGATGCCGCCCGAGCCGGGCGTCTACGATGGGCGGCGACACGATCGTCGGCGGCTGGGTCGAGGGCGGCTTCGGCGACACGGAGCGGTTCGGCGAGGATCGCGCTGCCTGCTCACGCGCGCGAACCGCCAGCCCGCGGTCGCCATACTACGTCAAGGGACCCGGCGAGGAGCGGTTCGCTGCGCTCGCCCTCGACGTGCTGACCGATCGCGGACGGGAGATCGTCGAGATCACCGATGTTCCCGCGCGACCTGTTCGGCGGCGTTCGGGCTGCCGGCCGACGCTCTGATGTTCACCGGTCGCGGGTCGTCGCGGTCGGCGCCCGGCGAGCGAACCACCTCTACGACGAGGACGGAGTGGCGTGACGCGATCGTGGTTCGTCCAGCGCGGCGAGATCGAGCTGCGCGGCGTGTCCGGCGCGTCGCGCAGCTTCGGCCGCGGCGACCTGATGCTGGCTCGAGGGCGTGCCGCTGCGTGCGCTGCACAACCCGGGCGACGGAGCCCGCGGTGCTGCTCGCGGTCGCGCGCGCCAATACGCTGCGGTGTGAGAGCAGAGCTGGCGGCGGCGAACGCCGCGGTCGACGAGGCGGTCGCGGTGCTGCGCGCCGGGCGCGACGAGCCGCTGACGCGGATCGGCCAAGGCGGCCAAGGACTTCCTGACCGAGGTCGACCTGGCCTCGGAGGCCGCGATCAAGGCGCTCGCTGGCGGCGTCCACGCCCGACATCGGCTTCTACGGCGAGGAGGGCGGCGGCGCCGACCTGCGACCGCGGCGCGCGTGTGGGTCGCGGATCCGCTCGACGGCACGATCAACTACGCGACCGGCTCGCCGCTGTGCGGCGTGATGCTCGGGCTGCTCGAGGACGGCGTCCCCGTGCTCGGCGTGATCGACCTGCCGTTCCTCGGCGTGCGCGTGATCCACGGCGGCGCGGTGGCCGACGTCGACGCGCTCGACGAGGCGATCGTCGGCCGTCGGCGACGCCTTCCACCGCGGCGGCGCGCGCATGGACGCCTTCCTCGACGCTCGGCAGCGAGGTGCACCGCCGCGCGCTGCGCTTCCGCTGCGTCGGCGCGGCCTCCGTGCTCTGGACGTGGCTCGCGGGCGGCCAGATCCAGGGGATGTTCCTCGCGCACAACAACCCGTACGACGTCGTCGCCGGCCACGCCATCGCGCGCGCCGCGGGCGCCGTCGTGACCGACTACGCGGGCGCGCCGCTGACGCTGGACTCGACCGGCGCGATGGCCGCCGTGCCCGGGATCCACGGCGAGCTGATCGAGCTCGCGACCGACCTGGCCGCGCGTCTACTTAGGCGGCAGTCGCGAGGCGCGCGTCGGCGCCGCACTCGACCCAGCGCGCGAGCTCGGCGTCGTCGGCCAGCGCCTCCGGGTCGATCATCACGAAGCCCTTCATCGGCTTGCGCCGGGCCGGCCGAACTCGTGCACGTGCGGCTCGCGCAGCGCCTCGTCGATCTCCTCCGGCTGCGATCCGCACGATCAGGCTGGTCGCTGGCGCATCACGCCGCAGGCCATGTTGCCGTTGATCATCCAGCCGACGCCGCCGAACATCTTCGTCTCGCGACACGCCGGGCGCGGGTGCATCGAGATCGCTGACCCGCGCGGCCAGCTGCTCGTCGTAGGCCATCGCTCAGCTCCTCCGGCATTCGACGACGAAGCGCCCGCGGCTGCGGACCCGCCGCCACGACCTCCAGCCCGGCCCGGGCGGCGCGCTCGCGGAACTCCGCTCAGCGTGTCGGTGCGCCCGCCGAGCAGGACCATCTCGATCTCCAGCCGCCGCGGCGCGTCGTCGGGCGCGACGCCACCGCTGATCACGACGCTGCTGCCGGCGTGCGCGCCTCGGCGACGCGGCGCAGGATCGCGTCGGTCTCCGCGTCCGGCCAGTCGTTGAGCACGCTGCGCAGGAGGTAGAGGTCGGCGTCCGGCCGGGAGCGGGTCGAAGAAGCTCTGGCCGACCTTCTCGAACGGCGCCGTCCGCGCGCGCGACCGTGCCGGGGAGGTCGACGAGCGTCGCCTCGCAGCGCCGGCCGCACGGCGCAGCAGCTCGGTCAGCAGCGCGCCGGTGCCGCCGCCGACGTCGACCACGGTCTCGATCCCGTCCCAGTCGATCGCGCAGCTCGAACTCCGGGTTCGGCGGGCCGTGGCCCGCGGGGCCGATCAGCGCGTCGAACTCGGCCGCGAGCTCCGGGTGGGCCGCGAGGTCGTCCCAGAACGGCAGGCCGAAGCGCTCCGCGTAGCCCGGGCGGCCGGTCTGCACGAACGTCGGCAGCGTGCTCCCACGCCTGCGCCATCCGCCCGCCGATGCCGTCGAGGTCGAGGAACGTGTTCCCGAGCAGCTGGCGCGCGGTCTCGTTGAGCGCGAAGCGCCCCGGCTCGGGCTCCTCGAAGACGCCCTTGCTCACGAGATGGCCGAGCACGTTGTGCAGCGCGCGCCGATCGCAGGCCGCCGCGGCGGCGAGCTCGTCGAGCTCGCCCGCGCCGGCCTCGATGTGCTCGGCGATCCGCAGCGTCGCCACGGTGTGCAGGCACCACGGCGTGGTCAGGTCCGCAAGTTCCCAGAGATCGGCCACACTGCCGACTCTAATGGCGGGGCGGAGCTCACGGATGAGCGGTACGCCTCGCACTGATCGGCGAGCGCAACCTCACGGGGGATGCGATCCCCCGGCCCTGCGAGTTCTCGTAGTCAGCCAGCCATCCCGGGGAGTGGCGCGGGGCGAGGGCCGAGATTCGTCGCTGCAAGCTACTTCGACTGGGTGGACACCAAAGGACCAGATGGAAGACTCGAGGGCCAATTCGACCTGATCAATCGAACGTGGCGACATCGCTGTCGGATGCCGCAGCACGAGGCACTCTCCATTAGGCCAGTTAGTGAGCGACGGAGAGCCTGCGTGAAGAGGCGGGCCTACTCGGCAGCCGTCACGAAGTCGCGCTCGAGTCTTTACGGCTGCAAACGCTGGGAGTGGTGACCGGGAATGCGTCTGGCAAGCGCGGCGCGCGCCGTGAGCTTGGTTGGACGCGCCGTCGGCGCGTCGGTAGGCTCGCTCCGTGCTCCGGCTGCGTGTGGCCGTGTGCGGTGTCGGGGTGGCGTTGCTTGTCGCTCTTGGTGGTGCTGCGCCGGCGCGCGGATCTGATCCGCCTCCGTGGCAGCCGCGCCATGACTCGATGGCGCCTGATCATGCACCGGCGAGTTGGATCCCGATGGGTGAGCCATGGGTGGTCAACCATTGGTTGCCGTTTGACGAGCAGCGCTTGTACACGCTGTTGCGTTCCCGTCGCGCCGAGGTGTGGCGCTGGCTGCGCGATGATCATCGAACGCTGGAGCGCTTCGCGCTGGATCGCGGTTGGCGCGCGCCGGCTCTTGCACGCGCCCTCGTGGCGCCGCGTCGCCCTGAGGTCTCGGCGGCTCGGCTCGCGGTGCTGCGGGCGCGGGCGTTGCGCGTGCTCACGCAGGGGCATCTGGCGCAGCACCTGATGTTCCATTCGCTGCATCAGACAGCGATCCAGAATGCCTCCCCAACCATTTTCGGAGTGCGCACGAAGGCGGTCTGGGATGGTCTGCGGCTGGACGAGATGAGCCCAATCCGGATCGGCCGCCTGCACGGGCGCACACGCGTGCAGGTGCAGTGGGCGTCTGACGCGCTGCTGCGCTCCCTGGCACGCATCGGGGTGCGCCGGCGCGAGACCTCACGCAGCCAGGCGGCGCTGCTGCTTGCGCGCCAGTTGCGTCAGCTCCCCCGCTGGCTTCAGCAGGACCGAAACAACGGCCCGCCGCCGACCGGCCCGGACGGGATGTCGCTTGCTCCCGCGCACTATTACGCCAACCACCCGGCGATCGCGGCTGATGGCGGCCTTGTCGCCTTCGAGGCGTACCAGCCCGATAACCGGATCGCGGCGAGCTACGGCGAGATCCGCGTCGACGGCTGGGCCGCGGGCAGTCGTGAGGTGAGAGCGCTCAGCCGGCCGCGCCCGAACGGTCCGTGGTCGTCGTATAACCCGTCGCTCTCGGCTGACGGCCGCTTCCTGGCGTTCGAGACGGCCGCCGGCAACCGCAACTTCGGCAAACGCTACGGCGCCATCGACGTGCGCGTGCTCGACCGCGTCAGCGGCCGCAGCCAGCCGGTGCCGAACCCGTCGGGTCGCACAGCTTCGGAGTACCAGCCGTCGGTGTCGGCGGACGGCCGCTTGGTCGCCTACGAGGCGCAGGAGGGCGTCGAGCGCGGCGGCCGGCCGAGCTACTCGGTGCGCGCCTCGGTCTATGACCGCCTGACACGCCGCACGACGACGGTGCGGCGCAGCGCGCCGGGCGTGCCCGACGGGGGAGTGTGGGAGTCGCGACTGTCGGCGGATGGGCGCTTCTTGGTCTTCGACTCGCCGTATGCGACGCGCGGTGCGCCGCGGCCGTCGCGTTCGCGCGCGCAGGTCTACCGCTACGAGTTCGCCACGCGGCGCACGGAGCTGGTCAGTCGCGCCAGCGGGCGAGCCGGCATGGCGGGCGACGGCGAGTCCTTCGAGCCGCAGATCTCCGCGGACGGGCGCTTCGTCGCCTACGCCTCGACCGCAACCAATCTCGTCCCGCGCCTTTCGGGGCATCGCTCGCGCGTCTACCTCCGCGACCTCGACACCGGCGTCACTACGCTTCTCAGCCCGCGCGACACCTTCGCGTGGCAGCCCGCACTGGCCGGCTCCGGTGGCCGCGTCGCGTATGTCCTGGTCCGTCGCGACCTCCACCGCCGAGTACGCGCGCTGCGCTCGTCAACGATCTGGGTGCGCGACCTTCCGTCCGGGCCAGCGCGCGCCGCGAGCCTCCCGGCGCGCGCGACGACCAGTGCCAGCGGCGTCGCGTTCTCACCCGCGTTGTCCGCCGACGGGCAGATGCTGGTCTTCGTCAGCGAGGCCTCGACGCTCAGCCGACGCAAAGCCGACCCAAGCAAGGGCGTCTTCGTACGCAATCTCAGCGACGGCCAGCTCGAGCTGGCCAGCTCGTCGACCGGCAAGCACAGGGATCACTGATCGTAAGGCGTCGCCTACCGTGAGGCCGACGACTCATAAGCCCCATTCGGAGGCGCGCGGACGAAGCGGTGGAGGCGTTGGTCGCGCCGATCCGCTTCCGAAGCCTGAGCTGGGTCAACAGCTCCGCGGTTGTCGTCTTCCCGTCAGCGAGAGCTTTGATGGCCTCGATGTCGGGCCCGGGCCGGAGATAGCAGCACGGCCGGCTGGGAGCCCTCCCTGACGAGGCGGCCGACTCGACGCCGATCTGGAAGCGGACACGGTGCGGTCGTGGCACGACGAACTCGTGCAACACACGCGCGTAGAGCTCGACGAACTCGTGGGTGAACTCAAGAACGGCAGGCCGTGAACCTTGGGGTCCATTGCGAGGTCACGGGACGTCCAACTCAGGAATCCGTCGAACAGCACCACCGCGATTAGCGTCCCGTCCGGAGTCAGGTCGATGTGTTTCCGATCGCCGTTGGAGATCCGAAGACGATCGCCTGTCACGAGGCGAGCTCGATCCAACGTTCGCAAATCCCAGCCGGAGGAACGGATTGACGAGGTAAAACCGTGGCTCCCCGCCGTCTGCCAGGTACTACAACTCGTCCCACCGCTCGCGCACCAGCGTCTCGCCCCGAGCGTCAGGGACTTCTTCGCGTGGCGCGGCAATCGACTGCTCGAAGCCAGCGAGCCGGCTCTGGATGTCGGCGACCGCTCCCACGAGTTGATCGAGGGTCAGACCGATGCTCCGACCGCCGCGGATGTGACCGTGAAGCTCCCCGACCCCGCTGCTCTTGGACACGGCCCGCGCCCCGCACCGGCACGCCGACGAGCCAACCGGGCACCTTCGAGCCCTCGTCGAACGGCCGCTGCACCAGGAGATACTTCTGGGACTCGTCCTGACTTGGCACGTCGATCACCAGCAAGCCCTTCGCCGCCTCTTCGGCGGACTCGTAGAACCGGACTGTGAGCCCGTCCACACGGGGGTAGATCCGGTCGGCGAGGATGCTCGTGCAGCGCTCCTCGTCGACGATCCGGCGAGGCACGAGCCGGATCTCGTGCGCGACGTCGATCGGCTGCTCAAGGTGCCGTTCCGTGCTAACACCGACGACGATCACTCCGCCCTGAGCGTTCGCGAGCGCCGCGACGTCCTTGCCAGCTCGAACATGCCCGCGTCGTCCGCGAGGCGATAGGGCTCGCGCTTGAACTCGAGCTCGAGGCCTCCTTCGTGCCCGAGCAAGTCGTCGAAGGCCCGGGACTCCAGGCAGGCAGCGCTTCGTCGCGAGTCACGCCGCCAATGTCGCTGAGCCGCACGACGGAACGGCAATGTTGGGAGCAGTCGCCGACGTCGTGGATTGTCCGCGTCCTGCTCGATTCATCACCCGCCCTCGCGGGCATCGTGTCCGAAGTAGCGACGCCCGTGCCCGTTTGTGCGGTGCGACTACGCGCCCAGCGTCAGTGGAAGCCCGAAGAACCCGAAGAGCGTGGTGTCGGCGAACCAGGTCATCGCCGAGGCGGCGTTTCCCTCGAGCGTCAGGACGAACAGCCCCGAGGCGCTGGCGATGCCGGTGTCTTGCGGGTCAGGGGTGTAACAGCCGAAGGCGGGCTGGGTGTTGGCCCAGGTCGGGATGATCCGCAGCGGCGTGCCACGCGCCTGCTCTCGGTAACGGAGGAAGCCGGCGATCGCCTCGTGTCCCTGGTACTCGAGCGGTAGCGGCGGCATCGTCAGCAGGGCATCCTCGGTGAGCAGCGAGACCATCCCGTCGACGTCACCGCGCTCGACCGCGTCGGCGAAGCGCGCGGCGAGGATGCGCTCGCGTGACGAGCGGGGTCGCGGGGAGCGTTCGCGGTCGGCGGGAAGGCGCGTCTCGAGGGCCGCTCGCGCGCGTTGCAGGGCGCTGTTGACCGAGGCCTCGCTGCTCTCCAGCATCCCAGCCACCTCTGCCGCGTGGAAGCCGAGCACGTCGCGCAGCACGAGGACCGCCCGCTGCCGGGGTGGGAGGTGCTGTAGGACGGCGACGAACGCGAGGGTCACGGCTTCCTTCGTCTCGTAGCGGGCCTCCGGTCCGTCCGTAAGGCCTTCGAGCAGCGCGTCGGGGTACGGCTCGAGCCACAGCGGCTCACCTGTTCGCGTCGGGTCGGGGAGCTTGAATGGGAGGGATGGGACCTCGCGCGGGCGCCGCTCGCGGTCGCGGACCGCGTTCAGGCAGCGGTTGGTCGCGATGCGGTAGAGCCAGGCGCGCAGCGTGTCGCGCTCCTCGTATTGCGCAAGTGCCGCGCCAGGCCGCCAGCAGCGTCTCCTGGACCATGTCCTCCGCGTCCTGAAGCGAGCCCAGGATCCGGTAGCAGTGGACGTGAAGCTCGCGACGGTGGGGATCGGTCAGCGCGCGGAACGCGTCGCCATCCCCGACGCCAGCACTGAGCGTGCGCCCGGTCACCGCTCGATCCTCGCAGACCCTCTTCGCATGGTCGTCACAACACCGATCGCGTTGCAAACTCATCGCTGATTTCGGCCCGGGCGCGGTGTTTCTTGAAGCATGGGAAAGATCGTGATGAGCGGACCACAGAACGTATCGCTCGATGGCGTCGTCCAGGACCCGGACGGCGCGGAGGGCTTCAGGCTCGGCGGCTGGTTCGTCGAGTTCGGGGGCAAGGACCTCGAAGAGTGGAACAAGCTTGCGCTCGCGGAGGCGCTGGGCGCCGAGGCCTGGCTCCTGGGCCGCACCAGCTACGAGTTCTTCGGCTCCCGGTGGCGACCTCGCACCGGCGAGCTCGCCGACCGGTTGAACAGCATGCCCAAGTATGTGGCGTCGTCCACGCTCGTCCGGCCGGAGTGGGAGAACACGACGGTCCTCGACGGCGATGTGGTGCACGAGGTCTCGAGACTGAAAGAGGAGCTGGCCGGAGAGATCATCGTCCCCGCCAGCTATCAGCTCGGACGCACGCTGATTCAGCACGACCTGGTCGACGAGCTCCGACTTGTCGTCTTCCCCGTCGTGCTTGGAGCCGGCGCCCGCCTCTTCGATGAGGCCGGCGGCAAGAAACCGATGCGCCTCGTCGACACCAGGACCATCGGCGACGGTCTCGTCTTCCTCACTTACGAATTCGTCCGGGAGACATAGGGCGTCCACGCTGCGCGCGACGGCGAACACTCGTCCACTTCGTAGGAATGGGGTCTGCGCCGGGTCAAGTCCCGGGCTGGCGCGCCGATCCGAACGAAGGTGATCGTTCTCTACGCCGGATTGCCGGTCCTCGCCGCCGCCGCGGCGCTGCTGGCCCGTGCGGCGCTGCGGGAGCAGGACCGCCTCGCATGGTTTGCGCTGGGTCTGGCGATGGTCGCTCAGGCGGTCGGGACGATCTGGCTCGCGTGGCCCGGGGGCGGGTCGCATTTCCCGACTTCGGCCGACGTCGCGCTCGTCTTGTACTTCCCGGCGCGCTGGTCGCCGCGCTGCTGTTCGCCCGCGCGCGGCTGCACCGGTTCGGCGCCTGCGCTGTGGCTGGACGTCGCGATCGGCGTGCTCGGCGCCGCCGCGGTCGTCACGCAGCTGCTCGGCGCGACGGTCGCGGACGCCACCGGCGGCGGCTGGGACGACGGCGCTGGCGCTCGCCTATCCGATGGGCGACGTGCTGCTGATCGTGATGGTGATCGTCGCGCTCACGCTGCGCGGCTGGCGCGTGAGTGCGGTCTGGATGCTGCTCGCCGCGGCGCTCGCTGACCACGCGTCATCGCCGACGCCGGCTACGTGACCTCCGGCCTGGCGGACGAGCAGCGGCGCCGCTGTGGGTCCCGGTGATCGGGCTCATGTCGCCGCTGCTGATCGCCGCCGCGGCCTGGAGCCCGATCCGCGCGCCGCGCCGCGTCGCCCTCGACGGCTGGCGCACGCTCGTCACGCCCGTCGCTGCTGGCGCTCGTCGCCGGCGGCCTGCTGGTGCTCGACCACTTCCACCAGACCGTCGACGCGGCGATCTGGCTCGCCGCCGCCACGCTCGTCGCGCGTGCTCGGGCGGATGGCGCTGACCTTCGTCGAGAACACCGCGCTGCACGCGCTCGCGCGCGCTCGCGCTGACCGACGAGCTGACCGGGCTCGCCAACCGCCGCCTGTTCCACGAGCGCCTGAGCGCCGCACTGGCGCGAGGGCGACGCGCCGCTCGCGGTGGCGATGGTCGACCTCGACCGCTTCAAGGAGCTCAACGACACGCTCGGCCACCACGCCGGCGACCGCCTGCTCGCCCAGCTCGGGCCGCGCCTGCGCGATGTCGTCGGCGACGCCGGGCTCGTCGCGCGCCTCGGCGGCGACGAGTTCGCGCTGCTGCTGCCCGGCGCCGGGCTGGCGCAGCGCCGCCGAGCTCGGCCGCCGCGTCGGCATCGCGCTGCAGACGCCGTTCGAGATCGACGGGCTCGAGGTCGTGATGGACGCGAGCATCGGCGCCGCGCTCTGTGCCCGGACGACGGCGTCGACGCCGAGGCGCTGCTGCAGCGCGCCGACGTCGCGATGTACCAGGCCAAGGAGGCGCGCACCGGCTTCCAGGCCTACGACCCGTCGCGCGACCGCCACTCGCGCGAGCGCCTGTCGCTGATGGCCGAGCTGCGGCGCGCGCTGGAGCGCGACGAGCTGATCCTGCACTACCAGCCGAAGGTCGAGCTGGCGACCGGGCTGCGTCGCCGGCGTCGAGGCGCTCGTGCGCTGGCAGCACCCGGTGCACGGCCTGCGCGGCCCGGGCGCGTTCCTCCCGCACGCCGAGCACACCGCGCTGATGCGGCCCGCTGACCCTGCACGTGCTCGAGACCGCGCTCTCCCAGCTCGCCGCGTGGCGCGCCGACGGGCTCGACCTCGACGTCGCGGTCAACCTGGCCGTCCAGAACCTGCTCGACCTGCGCACGCCCGGGCAGGTACGCTGACCTGCTGGAGCGCCACGGTCTGCCCGCATCGGCGCTGACGCTCGAGGTCACCGAGATCGCCTGATGCTGCACGACCCGCAGCGCGCGGGCGAGGTGCTGGCCGACCTCAAGGAGCTCGGCGTCGGCCTCGCGCTCGACGACTTCGGCACCGGCTACTCGTCGCTCGAGCACCTCAAGCGCCTGCCGGTCAACGAGCTCAAGATCGACAAGTCGTTCGTGATGGCGATGGACCGCGACGCCGGCCGACCGGGCGATCGTCGCCTCGACCGCCGCGCTCGGCCGCTCGCTCGGGCCTGCGCGTCGTGGCCGAGGGCGTCGAGTCCGTCGCCTCGGCCTCGGTGCTCGCGGCGATCGGCTGCGACCTCGCCCAGGGCTTCCACTACTCCCCGCCGGTACCCGCCGGAACAGCTGCCGGACCTGGTGCGCTCGGCCGCTTCGGCGCAGCTCGGCATAGCGAACTTCACCCCCGTAAGCGCCGGTTGACAATCGACTACGTTCTGTAGTTCCGCGCGCTAGTGTTGAAGGTCACGAGGGCTGGGAGGCCCTCATTCGACATTCCAGGGGGTACTACATTGTCTCGGAGCCGCATGGCTCTGGCGGCTGCATTGCGCCGCCTCGCTGACGCTCGCGCCGGCAGCCTTCGCCGACGGCGGACAGGTCAGTCCGAGTGACCCGGGCGCGAAGCGCTTCGTCAACGCGGTCTCGGTGCCGAACATCGTCGAGCACCAGACCGCGCTGCAGCGCATCGCCACGCTCAACGACGACACGCGCGAGGTCTTCTCGCCGGGCTACGCAGAGTCGCTCGACTACGTCGTCCAGACGCTGCGCGACGTCGGGCTACAAGCCGAAGGTCACGCAGTTCAACTATCCGGTCTGGAAAGAAACCCAGGCGCCGGTGCTGAACATGGTGTCGCCGACAGCGAAGACGTACCGGCCCGGCACCGCGGCGGACAGCGATCTGCCGACGACGGACTTCATCACGATGGCGAACTCGCCGCACGGTCGCGCTGACCAACGCTCCGGTGTTCCCGGTCGGCGGGATCGTCGATCCGCCGATCGGCGGCCGGCGACAGCGGCTGCAAGCCCGAGGACTACGCAGGCGTCTCCGGCAAGGTCGCGCTCGTCCAGCGCGGCAGCTGTGCCGTTCGTCGAGAAGTGGCAGTTCGCGCAGGCCGCGGGCGCCACCGGCGTGATCATCTACAACGAGGGCAACACGCCCGCGCGCCAGAACCCGATCTTCGTCGACAACCAGCCGATCGCCGAAGGCGACGATCGCGGCCGTGATCTCCAGCTACACGCTCGGCAACGAGCTGCTGCAGGCCTACAAGGCGGGCAAGAACCCGACCGTCGACTTCAAGGTCTACGGCGTGTTCGACGGACCGCTTCCTCAACCAGGTGATCGCCGAGACGCCCGAGCGGCGACCCGAACAACGTCGTCGTCGTCGGCGCGCACCTCGACTCGGTGCCCGCCGGCCCGGGCATCAACGACGACGGCTCCGGCACCGCGACGCTGCTCGCCCAGGCCCAGGAGCTCGCCGCGCGGTCACTACAACCTGCGCCAGAAGATCCGCTTCGCCTGGTGGGGCGCCGAGGAGAACGGGCTCGTCGGCTCCAGCTACTACGCCGAGCAACCTCAGCGACAAGGAGGTGGCGAAGATCGACGTGATGCTCGACTACGACATGCTCGCGTCGCCGAACTACATCCGCGGCATCTACGACGGTGACGGCGACGATCCGTCCGAGGACCCGGACGTGCCGAACCCGCCCGGCCCGGAGGGCTCGGGCAAGGTCGAGGACGTCTTCGACGAGCTGGTTCAAAGCGCAGGGCCTCAAGAGCGAGCGCGGCGCGTTCGACGGCCGCTCCGACTACGTCGGCTTCACGCTGCGCGGCATCCCGTCCGGCGGCGTGTTCGCCGGCGCCGAGGGCGTCAAGACGCCTGAGCAGGAGAAGATCTACGGCGGCGCCGCGGGTGCTTGGTATGACCCGTGCTACCACCAGATCTGCGACAACCTGATGACGATCCTGACCGGCGTCCCGCCGATCACGCGCGGATGGTCTCCAGGAGAACTTCGCGACCGACGCGGACAAGAAGGCCGCCGCGCGCAAGATGTCGGGCGGCGCGCTCAAGAGCCTCAAGGAGCTCGGTGGCGCCGCGTCCTACGGCGTCTACTACTGGGCGATGTCGCGTGACGGCTTCGACACCAAGCCGCACGGCGGCAAGCCGCCGAAGCCGCACCGCGGTCGCAACTACCGCGGCCACGGGCACCGCATCAACCGCTAGCAGTCGATCAACCCTCGGGGGAGTCCGACTCCCCCGAGGGTTAGCATCCTCGCCACGTGACGCAGACCTTTCTGCTCGTCGACGGCGAGAACATCGACACGACACTCGGTGTGAGCCTGCTCGGGCGCCGTCCGGCGCCCGAGGAGCGGCCACGCTGGGACCGCGTGCTCAGCTACGCGCAGGCGATCTGGGACCAGCCGGCGCGCGGGCTGTTCTTCCTCAACGCCACCTCGCAGGTCCCGCTCAGCTTCGTGCAGGCCCTGACGACGCTGGGCTATCGGCCGGTGCTCCTGAGCGGGCCGTCCGACGTCAAGATCGTCGACGTCGCGATCCAGCGCACGCTCGAGGCGCTGACCGAGCGCGAGGACGGCGGCGACGCGCTGCTGGCGAGCCACGACAGCGACTTCGCGCCCCAGCTCGCCGCGCTCCTGCGCCACGGCGGCCGCCGGGTCGGCGTCATCTGCTTCAGCGAGCTGGTCAGCAGCACGCTGGCGGAGCTGCGCTCGGAGGGGCTCGAGATCTACGACCTCGAGGACGACGTCGGCGCCTTCACCGTCACGCTGCCGCGCACGCGCGTCATCCCGATCGAGCGCTTCGATCCGTGGACCCTGCTGGACTGACCCTCTAGCTGAGGGTCAGTGTGGGTGCTCGCCCCCGCCGGTGGACGCCGGCGGCCGCGACTCCTCGGCCAGTGACGTGATCGTGAGCTCGCCGCGTGCGGCCTCCTCGAGCACGCCGTCGCCTCCTCGCGGCGAGCGCGCGTAGAGCTCGACGAGCAGGTGCACGACGATCTGCTCCTCCTCGTGCTTGTGGAAGCGCACGTGGGTGAAGAACTCGCGCGTGCCGTGGTCGCCGAACGCGGCGTAGGCGAGCGCGTCGGCGGCCTCGGGGCCGGAGCAGGTCTCGACCGACTCGGCGTCGACGGTCACCGTGCAGGACGCGACCCACGGCGTGCCCGACGACCATCCGCTCCCAGCGGTCCTCGACCGGCTCGATGCGGTCGTTGTGGAAGATCGAGGTGGGGCTGGTCGTGCATGCAGTCCAGGCATTGCACGACGGCCTCCTGCAGTTCGTCGACGACGTCGGCGCGCTTGCCGGTCACCGGGTCGATGCGGTGGATGCCCTCGTAATGGACCTGGACTTCGAGGTCCTGCGACCAGCAGCGATAACAGCGCAGCCACGATCGGATCGGTCCCGCGGTCGACATGGCGAGCCATTCTATGCTCCGACCCGTGCGCCGCCCGCTCGCCGCTCTGCTGGCCCTCGCGGGCCTCGTCTGCGGGTGTGGCGGTGGACCGTCCGACAGCGAGCGGTGCACGACCGTCGTGGAGGCGCTTCGGGCAGGCGACGGCGGCCAAGGACTACCAGCGGCTGTGCGACGAGCTGCTGGCCCCGAAGCTCGTCGACGAGGTCGAGTCGCAGGGCCTGCCGTGCGAGGTCGCGCTCAAGCAGGGGCTGGGGGATGTCTCGGCGCCGAAGCTCACGATCGGGCAGATCGCCGTCAACGGCGACAAGGCGACGGCCGACGTTCGCAGCACCGCGGCCGGGCGAGGAGCCGTCGCGCGACACGCTCGCAGCTCGTGCGCGTCAATGACAACTGGTACATCGCGTCATTGAAATAGGCAGTTGTTGCGCATTATGATGCGCAACTATGAATCTGAAGGCGTTGCGAGGGGAGCTGTCGGTACTCGAACTGTCGCGGCGCTCCGGCGTCGCGCGCGGGACGATCGCCGCGCTGGAACGCGGCGAGGGCAACCCGACCGTCGACACGCTCTACGCGCTCGCCGACACGCTGGGTGTGCCGCTCTCGTCGTTGCTGGAGGCGCCCGCTGACAGCGCCGCGGTGCGCGTCGTGCGCGCCGGCTCGGGCCTGCACGTCGACGGGGCCGCGCTGGAGGCCGAGCTGCTCGAGCGCATCGAGCGGCCGGGGCTGCTCGGGGAGCTCTACGCGATCCGCTTCCACGCGGGTGCCGCGCGCTCGCGCCGCCGCATCCCTTCGGGGTCGAGGAGCGGTTGCACATCTTCTCCGGGCGGGTCCGCGTCGGCCCGCTGGACGAGGTCGTCGAGCTCGGCCCTGGCGACTACGCGCAGTTCTCCGGTGCCGTGCCGCATCTCTATGAGGCGCTCGACGGCCCGGCCTCCGGAACCCTGCTGATCCTCACCCCTGGGAGGACCCGATGAAACGCGCACGCCGGATGGACGGGATCGCCGGCTTCGGCATCGACCGCGTGGCCGCGGCGGTGCTCGACGACGACGTGCTGCGGCTCGAGAACCTCGACACGGACCTCGGGCTGCCGCCTGCGGCGATCACGGTGACGCGGGAGGCCCTGGAGGACCCGGTCTCGAACTCGTGGCTGCCCTTCACGGGCGATCTCGGGCTGCGCGGCGCGATCTCCGATCAGATCGCCCTGCGGCACGGGCAGCGCTACGACCCGGAGCGCGAGATCGTCGTGACCTGCGGCGGGACCGAGGCGGTGCTCGACATCCTGCTGGCGACGCTCGATCCGGGCGACGAGGTCGTGCTGACCGATCCGATCTACGCGGGGCTCGTCAACCGTGTTCGGCTGGCGGGCGGGGTGCCGGTCTTCGCGCCGCTGCAGGTGGTCGACGGTGAGTGGCGGCTCGATCGCGACGCGCTGGCCGCCGCGGTGAGCCCGCGCACGGTCGCCTGCTGATGATGAGCCCGTCGATGCCGACGCGGCTGCGTGCTCGACGCACGGACTGGGCGGCCGTCGGCGAGCTGTGCGTGCGCCACGACCTCTTCCTGCTCTACGACGCCGCGATGGAGGCGCTGCTGTTCGACGGCCGCGCGCCGATCGGTCCGCTCGACGTCCCGGGAATGGCGGAGCGGACGGTGATGGCGGGCTCGATGTCCAAGGCGCACCGGATGATCGGCTGGCGGGTGGGCTGGATCGCCGGTCCGGCCTCGATCGTCAGCGACGCCGGCTGGGTGCACACCTACAACACGACCGGCGCCGTCTCGGTCTCCCGGCGCGCGGCCGAGGCGGTCCTGCGCGGGCCGCAGGAGCACGTCGCGCTGGCGGTGGCCGAGCTGGAGCGCCGCCGCGACGCGATCTTCGCGGCGCTCCCGGGCTGGCCGCTCGTGCGGCCCGCGGGCGGCTGGTCGCTGCTCGTCGACGTGGCGGCCCTGGGCTCGACGCCCGCGCAGGCGTCGGCGGCGATGCTGGAGGCCGGCGTCGCGGCGACCGGCATGGCGGGCTGGGGCGGCGCCGTGGCGGAGCGCTACGTGCGCTTCGTCTTCAGCGCCGAGCCCGTCTCGCGGCTGGCGACGCTGGGGGAGCGCCTCGCGAGGACCGGTCTCGTAGCCTGACGCCGATGTCCGAGATCACCGCGCAGGGGCTGCTGCCCGCCGAGCACCGCGCGTTGCGCGAGCTGCACGGCGGCGCACGGCACGTAGAGAGCCACTGGGCGAAGCTGGCGAAGCGGCTCGGCGGCGAGCCGGCGAACCTGCTCGAGGAGGGCGCGAGCGTCGCGCACGAACTGCTGGGTGAGCTGAGTGCGCGGATCGGCGGCGACCACGACCTCCACGGCTGGCCCGCGGCGCAGTCCGTGGGTTCCAGCCTGGCCGGTGCCCGTGGCGTCTCGGACCTGCTGCTGGAGCGCAACCAGGCCTTCCGCGCCGCGCTGCTGGACCTCCAGCACGTGACGACGCTGCTCGGCTACACGGCCGTGCTGGCGCGTACGCGCGGCGACGAGCTGCTCGCGGCCTGGCACGACGGCTGGGGCGCGCGCCTGCGTCTGCTGGAGGATCGCGGACGCGCCGCCGCGGCCGCGATGGGGGCCGATCCGGAGGACGCGATCGCCCCCGCCGACGACGGCCGCGTGGGCCGCGCGGGTGCTCGCCTGGGCGCCGCCGTCGGGACGTTCGGGCGAGGCGATCGACGCGTCTCGCGATCGGTCGGTTGGCTCGACGCCGCTGAACCTGAGAGAGTTCCGCCGAATGAGTGTGGACGTGGTCGTGGCCGTCCCGGCCTTCATGGACATGACCTTCGTCGGTCTGGAGGGTCTGCCGCAGCTTGGCGAGGAGCGTTTCGCCGGCGATCTCGTGCGCACGCCGGGCGGCGGGGCGATCACCGCGATCGGCACCGCGCGGCTCGGGCTCTCGACCGCGCTGGCCTCGCCGATGGGCGAGGACGCCGCCGGTGACCTGATCGGGCCGATGCTCGAGGCCGAGGGCGTCCAGCTCGTCGGCCCGCGCAGCGCGCGGACGCCGGTCACGGCCGTGATGCCGATCGGCCACGAGCGCGCGATGGTGACCTACGACCCGGGCGTCCGCGCCCGCGCGGCGGACGTCGCGGCGCCAGTCGCCGCGCGCCGTGATCGCCGGCCTCAGCCAGATGGACGTCGTCCCGTCCAACACGCGCGCCTACGTCACGCGTCGGCGACGACGACGCCCGCGCCTTCGCCGGCCGCCTCCCCGGCGCCGTCTCGCGCGCCACCGGCCTGTTCATCGAGCAGCGCGAGGCGCTCGTGCTGACCGGCGCCGGCTCCGCCGCAGGAGGCCGCGCGAGATGATCGGCGCGCGCGTGAAGATCGTCGTCGTCTCGCTCGGCGCCGATGGCGCCGCGGCCTGCGTCGACGGCCGCGCCGTGGCCGTCGGCGGCTACGACGTCGGCCACTCGATCGACACCACCGGCGCCGAGCGACCTGTTCGTCGCCGCCTGGGCGTGGGGCGACGCCGTCGGCCTCTCGATCGACGACTCGCTGCGCTGGGCCGCGCTCTACGCCGCGCTCTCGGTGCGCGTCCCGACCGGCGCCGGCGGCGCGTGCCACGCTCAGCGAGTTGCTCGAGGAAGGCGCCCGCCGCGGCCTCCCCGCTCCGCCGTCGCGCGGCTGAGCCGCGCGACGCGCGGGTGATGGCGACGAGGACGCGGCGCGTCGCCCGGGCGGCGCGACGCCGCGCGCCGCGGTGACGTCGCGCGCCGCCGCGACGCTGCGCGCCGCCGCGATGCCGCGCGCCGCCGCGATGCCGCGGCGATGCCGCGCGGCCGTGCCGCGCGCCGCGCGCCGCGCTCCGCGGCACTCGCCGCGGTGCTTTCCGCGGCCCTCCTCGTCGCGGGCTGCGGCGGCGGCGATAAGCCCACGCCCACGCCGGCCGCCACGCGCGCGCCGCCACGCCCACGCCGACCGCGGCCCCGCCCGCGCTCTGCCAACCATTGCGGGCGCGTGCGGTCGGCCGTGTCGACGCCGCCGCGGCGACCGAGCTCTCCGGGCTCGTCGCTCGCGCGCTCGGGCGTGCTGTGGACGCTCAACGACTCCGGCGACAGCGCCGCGCGTGTTCGGGCTCGACCGCCGCGGGACGCTGCTGCGCGAGGTCGCGGTCGCCGGCGCGGAGGCGGTCGACTGGGAGGACATCGCGGCGCGCGGGAGCACGCTCTACGTCGGGCGACATCGGCGACAACCCGGCGCAGCGCGCCGAACATCGCGGTCTACCAGTTCCCCGAGCCGGGGCCCGGGCGTCACGAGCGTCGCCGCCGAGCGGATCGCGCTGCGCTATCCCGACGGCGCCCACGACGCCGAGACGCTGCTCGTCGATCCGCGCGACGGCACGATCGCGATCGTCACCAAGGACCTCTCCGGCAGCTCCGGCGTCTACACCGCGACCGGCAGCGGCGTGCTCAAGAAACGGCTGACGCTCAAACTCGGCCTCGGCCAGCTGCTGACCGCGGGCGACGTCTCCGCCGACGGCCGCACGATCGTCCTGCGCAGCTACGACCGCGCGTTCGTCTGGACGCGCAAGCGCGGCGAGTCGCTCGCACAGGCGCTGCGGCGCACGCCGTGCACCGCCGACGCGAACCTGCTCGTCGAGGGCCAGGGCGAGGCGCTCGCGCTGACCCGCGACGGTCGCGCGTTCTACACCGTGCCCGAAGGCGCGCGGCCGCTGCTGCGCCGCTACGCGCCGGTCAGGTGACCAGCGCCACCGGGTTGCCGGAGGGATCGCGGAAGGTGACGCCGCCCTCCTCGAACGGCTCCGGCGCGAAGCCGGCGCGCTCGGCCTGAGCGGCCACGCGGTCGAGCTCCGCGGCGTCGGGCAGCACGATCGTCGCCCGCTCGAGCCGCGCCGTGCCCTCCGGGGCGGGCGGGCGCCCGGCGCTCTGCCACGTATTCGCGCCGAGGTGATGGTGGTAGCCGCCGGCGCTGAGGAACGTCGCCTGCTTGCCCAGCGAGGCCATCACGTTGAAGCCCAGCACGTCGGCGTAGAACGCGTTCGTCGCCGGCACGTCGGCGACCTGCAGGTGCACGTGACCCATGACCGTCCCGGCGGCGAGCCCTTCGAACGGCGCGGGCTCGACGCCGCGCACGAGATCGTTGACGTCGAGCGGCTCCGTCGTGAGCGTGTTCGCCACGCGCCCCTCCCAGAGCGCAGCGCGAGCGGTCCCAGTAGATCTCGATCCCGTGCCCGTCGGGGTCGCGCAGGTAGAGCGCCTCGCTGACGAAGTGGTCGGAGAGGCCCGTCAGCGGCACCTGCTCGTTCGCGGCGTGCAGCAGGAAGTGCGCGAGGTCGGCGCGCTCGGGCAGCAGCAGCGCGAAGTGGAAGAGGCCGCAGAAGTCGTTCGCGGGCGCGCGCCCGGCTTCTCGCTCAGCACGAGCAGGTCCTCGCCGCCGGTACCGAGCGTGGCCCGGTCGAAGTACCGCGCGTGCTCGCGCAGCCCGATCGCGGACTCGTAGTAGTCGATCGAGCGGCGCGAGATCGGAGACGCTGAGGTGCACCGCGCCCATCCGCGTGCGAGCCGGGATCTCCGTGACCATGAGGTGCAGGCTATGCCGTGGCGGGCTGGCGGCGCAAGAAGAACCAGATGCCGAGCACCAGCCCGGCCGTGGTCGCCAGGCTCCAGGCGACGCCCTGTCCGAGCTGGGCGGCGATCGGCCCCGGGCAGGCGTCGGCGACCGCCCAGCCCGTGCCGAAGAGCAGGCTGCCGACGACGTGCCGGCGCTCGGGCCGGACCGTCGTCCAGCTCACCGGCTCGCCCGTGAGCAGCGCGCGGGCCTGCAGCACCTTCAGCACGCGCAGCCCGACGAACGCGGTCGCCAGCGCCGAGGCGAAGAAGAGCATCAGGTACGCGTCGCGGAACAGCAGCCCGTCCTGCAGCACGACGGGGTTCGTCATCCCCGACCACGACAGCGTGAGGCCGAAGACGGCGCCGACCACCAGGGCGGCGAAGCGCCTCACGTCAGCGCCTCGATCGCGAAGCTGACGACGATCGCGGTGCCGAAGAACGTCGCCGTCGCGACGAGGCTGGCGGGGGAGAGGATCGCGTTGCCGCTGAGCCCATTCCCCGACGTGCACCCGCCCGCGGTCTTGGCGCCGAAGCCGATCAGCACGCCGGCGCCCAGCAGCACCGGCACGATCAGCCAGCGCTGGCTGCCCGTGAACGTCTCGGTGAGCCAGCCGTAGCCGTCCAGGCCGGCTCCGAAGATCCCGAACACGATGCCGCCGACGACCAGTCCGAGCAGCAGCCAGATGCGCGTGTCAGACGCGCACCCGCCGACCGAGCCCGGCTCGACGACGCTCGACCACGCGCCGGTGGCCGCCAGTCGCTCGTTCAGCAGCCATCGCATGGCGACGACGCAGAGCCCGAGAACCGGGCCGCCGACGTACCACGCCAATTGCTGGTGCATCCGATCGACAACGATAGCCGATCGGATTAGACCTATATCAGTCGATCTCGCGCTTCTCCGGGAACCGGGGGAGGCCGTCGTCGGGGATCGGCGCCCAGTCCGGCGCCGACGACATCCACTGGCGCCAGCGCGGCTTGATCCCCGGGTCGCCGTGCAGCGCGCCGAAGCGCACGCCGACGATCCCCTCCGGCCCCGGTGTCCCAGCGAAGACATGTCCGCCGCAGTGCTCGCAGAAGGATTTCGGGAGCCCGTCGGGCGGCGCCCAGGTGCGGATCGAGTCGGCTCCCGCGACCACCTCGACACCCGAGGCGGGGACCATCCCGTTCATCGTCCACGGCGTGCCCGCGCGGCGCTGGCAGCGGGTGCAGTGGCAGTAACCGGCGGAGATGAACTCCGTATTGACCTCAAAACGAACCGTCCCGCAAGCGCAGGAACCGAGCAATGGCGTCTCGGGCGAAGGCATGCAGCGGAGCCTACCCCGGTGCGCCACACTCCCCACCTGGGTAGGACGCGGTAATGTCGGCCGCTGACAGGGCCGATACCGTTAGTACCACGATGTACAACGCACGCATCGACACCACGAGGGGCCTGGACGGCGAAGCCGTCGTCCTCGCATGCTTCGATCTCGGCGACGATGAGATCCGCGCCTCCGCCCACGCCGTGAAGGCGACGGCGGGCGAGCGCTTCCGCAACGTCGAGATGTCGATCGACGACGTCCTCGAGCTGCGCGAGCTGACGGCGCTGACCGACGAGCTCGAAGATCTCCTGCAGTACGCCGGCATGAAGTCGGTCGTGATGCGCCCCTCGCGCCTGAACGCCTGGCGCGACGCGCTGACCTACTTCGTCGAGGCCCGCGACGAGGCGGGCTGGATGCGCGACGAGGACCGCAAGCCGATCGCGCTCTCGCGCGAGCTGCTGTGGCCGCTGGGCGACCTCTGCGCGGACGCGATGCGCGCCGCGCTGAACCCGCCCGCTCCGCAGACCTCCTAGACGCCGCTCCGGGCCTGCGCGACGGCCGCGCTCGCGGCCTGCATCATGAAGCCGCCGTCGGAGCCGATGGCGATCATCCGGAACCCGTCCGCCACCGCGGCCGGCACGTCGTCGACCGACGCGAGGAAGATCCCCGCCGTCTTGCCGGCGTCGTTCGCGGCCGCGACCACGCGCTCGATCGCGGAGCGGAAGACCGGGTCCTCGAACTGGCGGAAGCGGCCCATCGAGTACGACAGGTCGCTCGGGCCGACGAAGAGCACGTCGATCCCGTCGATCGCGGCGATCTCCTCGACGGCCTCGACCGCCTCGGGCGACTCGATCTGCGCGATCCCCAGCACCCGCTGGCGGGCGTGCTCGACCGGGTCGGGATCGGTGCCGAAGCGCGCCCCGCGGTGGAAGAAGGCGATGCCGCGGCTGCCCTGCGGCCCGTAGTGCAGCGCGCTCGCCCACGCCTCGGCGGCCTCGGAGGAGTTGACCTGCGGGCACATCACGCCCTCGACGCCGAGGTCGAGCGCGCGCGCCGTACGGCCGCGGACATCGGACTCGACGCGCACCAGCGCGTGCACGCCGGCGGCGGTCGCGCCCAGCAGCTGGCCGAGCAGCTGCGACTCGTGGCCGCCGCCGTGCTCGAGGTCCACCAGCAGCCAGTCGAAGCCGGCCAGGCCGAGCGATTCGGCGGCCAGCGGGCTGCCGAGCGTCAGGAACGTGCCGAATAGCGTCTCGCCCGCGGCCAGGCGGGCCTTCATGGGCGTCTCGGGGGTCACGTAAGGGAGTCTAAAGTTCCGCCGCCGCGGCTCGACTACCCCGTCTGATGACGTGGATCGCGCTGGCCGTGCTCGGCCTGCTGTACGTCGCTGCTCGCCGGCTACGCCGTGCGCGCGTCGCGCCGGGCCCGCGTCCAGGCCGCCGCGAGCGAGTACGCCGCGCTGCACGATCACGTCACCGAGCTCCCCAACCGCGTGCTCTTCCACGACCGCGTGCACCAGGCGACCAAGCTCGCCGCCCGCGACGGCAGCAGCCTCGCGGTGCTGATGATCGACCTCGACCGCTTCAAGGAGATCAACGACACGCTCGGCCATCACAACGGCGACCTGCTGCTGTGCACGGTCGGCGCGCGGCTGACCGACGCGCTGCGCGGCGGCGACTCCGTCGCCCGGCTCGGCGGCGACGAGTTCGCGGTGCTGGTCACCGACGTCTACGGCGTCGAGAGCGCGCTCGAGGCCGCCGCGCGGGTTCGCGCCGCCGTGTCGCGAGCGGCTCGAGCTCGAGGGCATCGGCGTCGAGATCGAGGCCAGCGTCGGGCATCGCGCTCTACCCGACGCACGGCGAGGACCCCGAGACGCTGCTCCAGCACGCCGACGTCGCCATGTACGCCGCCAAGCAGGCCCACAGCGGCCACGCGGTCTACGACGGCGCCGCCGACCGCTACTCGCGCGACAACCTCGGGCTGATCGCCGACCTGCGGCGCGCGATCGACGAGGACGAGCTCGTCCTGCACTTCCAGCCCAAGGTCGACCTCGCGACCGGCCGGATCGTCGGCGTCGAGGCGCTCGTGCGCTGGGAGCACCCGGAGCGCGGCTTCCTGTTCCCGGACGCGTTCATCCCGCTGGCCGAGAACACCGGGCTGATCCGCCCGCTGACGCTGCACGTGCTCGATCGCGCGCTCGCGCAGTGCCGGACCTGGAGCGACGAGGGCCTCGACCTGGGGATGGCGGTCAACGTCTCCACCCGCAACCTGCTCGACCTCACGCTGCCCGACCAGGTCGACACGCTGCTCGAGCTGCACGGCGTGCCCGCCTCACAGCTCGAGCTCGAGATCACCGAGACGACGATCATGGCCGACCCGCCGCGCGCCAAGGCGGTGCTCGCGCGCCTCAGCGCGATGGGCGTGAGCCTCGCCGTCGACGACTTCGGCACCGGCTACACGTCGCTCGCGTGGCTGCGCGACCTGCCGCTGAACACGCTCAAGATCGACAAGTCGTTCGTCATCAACATGGCCGCCGGCGGTGGCGACGCGGTGATCGTGCGCTCGACCGTCCAGCTCGGCCGCAGCCTCGGGCTGCGCGTCGTCGCCGAAGGCGTCGAGGACGAGGGCTCCTGGTGCGAGCTGCTCGCGCTCGGCTGCGACCTCGCTCAGGGCTACTACCTGAGCCGGCCTCAGGCCCCGGAGCTGCTGACGCCCTGGCTGCGCACCGCCGCCAGCAGGTCGGCGACCGGCGGGTTGTCCGCCGAGCTCACGGCGTAGTGGGCGAAGACCACGCGGCCCGTGCGGGTCGATCACGAACGTCCCGGCGCGATGTCCCGCCCGCGTGAGCGGACGATCGTGCGCGAGGTACTCGGTGCGCGCGACTTCCTCCGTAGACCCAGCACCTGGTCGACTGACCGCCGTAGGCCTCCGACCGGGTCGCCGAGGCACTCGACACCTTGCGGCTGGCGCAGAAGTCGCGCGTCGCCTCGGCGCTGTACTGGAAGATCGCGACGACCCCGGCCCCGGCCGCCGTGAACTCGTCCTCTGCCCGTCCGACCTGACGGCAGGTTAGGGGTTCCCCTGATGCGCGCGGGCGCCATCAAACCGACGATGGGCGGCATGAGATTGACCATGCCCTTCCTCGTGGCGTGCGCGGCGGCCCTGCTCGGTCCCGCCGCCGTCGCGCAGGCCGGAACCCTGTCCTATGAAGGCGACACGCTCGTGTACCGCGCGTCGCCCGGCGTCCGCGACTCGCCGTCGCTGGACAAGGGCGACGACGGCGAGCTGCTGTTCTACGAGGACGGCCTGACGCTCGCGCCCGGCTGCACGCAGGACGATCCGATGTACGCGGCGCACTGCCCGATGCCCGGACGGATCCGGCTCGAGCTGGGCGACGGTGACGACTCCAACGGCTTCGGCTCCTCCTTCCCGCCGATCCCGGTCGAGATCTACGGCGGCGACGGCAAGGACGTCCTGCAGACCTACGGCTCGACCGGCGCGCTGCTCGACGGCGGCGCCGGCAACGACACGCTGAAGGGCTGGGACACCGCCGAGACCCTGCGCGGTGGTCCCGGCGACGACGAGATCAACGGCAGCGGCGGCGCCGACCACATCGAGGGCGGCGACGGCAACGACCAGATCGCGCCCGACACCTACCACGACCCCGCGTCCGACTACGTCGACGGCGGCCCCGGCCTCGACACCGTCGACGACTGGACGATCCCCTCCGACGACTACCACCCGCCGATCTCCGTGAGCATGGACGGCGTCGCCAACGACGGCCGGCCCGGCGAGGCCGACAACGTCCTCAACGTCGAGAAGATCGAGTCGCATGTCTCCGGGGTGATCGCCGGTGGCCCGGGCGACGACATCTTCACCGTCTACGCCAACCTCGACGAGGGCAACTCGACCCTGATCGGCAACGGCGGCAACGACAAGCTGACCGCGGGCCACTACGCCGACACCCTCGACGGCGGCGCCGGCAACGACGTCCTCGTCGGCGGCCTGGGCAACGACACGATCACGGGCGGCCCTGGCCAGGACACGATCAACGGCGACGCCACCGGCAGCACCTGCGGCTACTACACCTGCACGATCCCGTTCGGCAACGACGTGATCAACGCCCGCGACGGCGAGGCCGACACGATCGACTGCGGCGTCGGCACCGACCGCGCGATCGTCGACGCGATCGACGTCGTCGCCAACTGCGAGACCGTCGAGAAGTCGGGCTCGACTCCGGACCCTGGCCCGCCCGCAGGCGCAGGACCGGCGGCAAAGGTGACCGGCAAGCTCTCGATCCGCACGATCGCTGCGCGCGGGCTCGGCGTGACCGTCCCGTGCGCCGGCGCGTGCAAGGTGACCGTCAGCCTCGTCGTCAAGGGCAAGACCGTCGCCACCGGCCGCAAGACGCTCCTGAAGGCCGGCAACGCCAAGCTGACGCTGAAGGTGACCTCGAAGTCCAAGAAGGCGTTCAAGCGGCTGAAGAAGACCTCGGCGACGCTGAAGGTCACAGTCGAGGGCGCGAACGGCAAGGCCAGCTCCTCCAAGACCCTCACGCTGAAGCGCTGACCCGTCATCGTTTCGGCCCATGAGCAAGCTCCTGTACTCGGTGACGATGTCGCTCGACGGGTTCATCGCCGGTCCCGGCGGCGACATGTCCTGGCTGACCGAGCTCATCGGGCCCAACCCGGAGGTCGACGCGCTGATCGAGGACATCGGCGCGCTGCTCGTCGGCCGGCGCACCTACGGCGGCGACGATCCCTACAAGGGTGTCGAGGATCGTGAGGGCAAGGCGTTCGGCGGCGGCTGGGACGGACCGCAGTTCGTCCTCACCCACCGCCCGCCGGAGACGGCGCCCGAGGGCACCTTCTTCGCCGGCGACCTCGACAGCGCCGTCGCCGCCGCGAAGGCCGCCTCGGGCGGGAAGTACGTCAACGTCCTCGGCGCCTCGGTCGCCAAGCAGTGCCTGGAGGCGGGCGTGCTCGACGAGATCCTCACGATCGTCGCGCCGGTGCTGCTCGGCGACGGCGTCCGGCTCTTCGACCACCCGGGCGGGACGAACGTCAAGCTCGAGCGGAGGAGCCTGACGAGCGCGCCGCTGGCGACGAACGCCTGGTTCCGCGTCGTGCGCTAGACGCGGTGCGTCCAGAAGCACTCGGTCCGTAGCTCGAGCCGGCACGAGCCCGGCGCCAGGGCGCGCACCTGTGCGAGCACCGGCTCGCGCTCCGCGACCGGCATCGCCGCGATGAACGCGAGCGAGGCGATGTAGGCGACGAACGCGTCGCGGTCGAGCTCGCGATGGTGCAGCCACTCGCGGCGACGCAACGGGGCGAAGCGATCGCCGGCGTCGTCGAGCGCCTGCCGCCAGCGGCCTGAGAGGGTCCGGCGCGACTCGGGCAGCGCTCGCGTACGCAGTCCCTCGACCAGCGCGTCGAGCTCGGGTGCGGGCGGCTCGGTCTCGAGCCCGGTGTTCCAGACCACGGCCACGCCGCCGCGGGGGCGCATCACCCGCGCCAGTTCGTCGACTGCGGCCTCGCCGTCGAACCAGTGAAAGGCGTTGCCGACGACGACGGCGTCCACCGAACGGTCAGCGAGCGGCAGGTGCTCGGCCACACCGTCGAGGATCTCGACCTCCGGATACGACTCGGCCAGCAGGCGGCGCATCGGCGCCGCCGGCTCGACCGCGACAACCGACCCGACGAGCCCGGCGAACAGGCGCGCGAGCTGGCCCGTACCGGCCGCAAGGTCCAAGACGCGGCTCTCCGCCCCGAGCCCGAACTCGCGCACCAACCACGGAGCGAGCTCGCTCGCGTAGCCCGGACGACCGCGCTCGTAGATCAGCGCGGACTCCGCGCTGGAGCCGAACCCTCGTTCCGCCAGCGGGTCGCGACCCATGGCGTGATCGTATAAAGGCTCGAAAGTGGGGATACGGTGAGGGATGGCTCGACGAATCGCTCTTCTCACCGCGCTGGTGCTCGCGGTCACCGCCGCTCCCGCCGATGCGCAGGAGAAGCTCTGCCAGCGGCAGCTCGCGCCGCCGCCAGTGCCGACGCAGGCGGAGAAGGAGCTGGCCGACCTGCAGAGTTGGGCTGACCAGCGGGCCGAGTTCGGGTTCCGCCACGACATTCCATACGTGCGCGAGCTGGTGCGGCGCGGGGTCTGGGAGTACGACGTCGGCTACATCCCGGTCACGCCGCGCGAGAACGTCTACCTCAAGCTGCGCGACAAGCTCGAGCTCGGGACGAAGGCGAATCGCTACCTGCGCCACCATCGCGACGTGGACGGTGGGCTGTCGGTCAAGGACGACTGGCCGCACGAGCCGTACCTGCTGCAGTCGTTCACGAAGGACGTCGCGAAGCACCTCGCCGCACTCAAGCGGCTCGCGCGCTATCCGGACAACCTGCGGGCCAAGCGCGTCCGCTACAGCGAGCGCGAACTGCACCGGCTGGCGGACCGGATCTGGGACGACCAGAAGCAGCTCGAACGTGCCGGCTTCTATCTCAGCTCAACCGGCTCGGGTAACGCCGCCAATCGGGTCCGCGTCGACCTGTTCACCGCGCGCACGGACGCCGCCGCGTACTTCCGCAAGCGTTACGGCGCGGCGGTCGAGGTGACCGTCGGGGCGCGGGAGCCGTACTCGCTGCGGTGCGTCGAGTCGGGCTCGTACACGATCAATCCGGACGGGCTGGGCATCGTGCTGGGCGTCAGCGGCGAGGGAAAACCGGAGCGCGTCGAGGTCACGGAGTTCCCGGACCGGATCGAGGTCGGCGCGGTCCAGCGCGTCTACAACGGCGCGTCCGCCTTGGTCGAGACGACGGTCCGGCAGCCCGTGGCCTTGACCGCTGCACTCGGCACGAGAGCGGTGATCGACGCGGCGAGCGGCAAACGCCTGCGACAGGTCGGCCCGAGCCCCGGCGATCCCCCGTGTGACGCGCCGCGCGCGGAGAAGACGCGGCTCGAGCGGGCGATCGAGCAGCGCACCGAGTACGGCATGCGAGCCGATCCCGCCTACGTCCAGCAGCGGCTGAACAGCCGTTCGGCCTACACCAAGGCGGAACTGCGCTGGCTCACGCTGCTGCGCGACATCGACTACGGCGACGACGAGATCATCGACGGTGACCTGAGCAACGACGTCAAGGAGTACGCGGGCTCGGTGATCGTCGCCAAGTACCCGGCACCGCCGCTGGTCGTCTACCGCTTCACCAGCGGCGCCGCGAAGCACCTGGCCGCGATCAAGCGCCGCAGCGAACATCCAGCGAACGTGCGCGTCGCGACCGTGAACTTCTCACTGCGTGACCTCGAGGCGCTCCAGGAGCGGATCGGCCAGGACGCCGTCGCCGTTCAGGGGTTCTTCGACGGCTACGGCCGCGCCGGGTTCAGCTACATGGGCGCGAACGTCGACCGCGAGACGGGCACGATCGTCGTTCGGCTGATCACCACGCGCACCGACCACGCCGCGTACTTCGCCAACCGCTACGGAGCGCAGGTGCGCACCGAGGTGATCGGCGACCGCTTCGAGTGCGCCGCGTCCTACGCGTTCTAGCCCGGGAGCTGCTGCTCGAGCCGGCGCAGGAGCTCGGGCTCGTCGAGCCCCGGTTCCTGCTGCTCGAGCCAGCGGCGAGCGGCGCGGCGGCCGCCGAGCGCGCGCAGGCCGCGCTCGCCGTGCTCGTGCACGAAGTCCGCGAGCGCGCCGAGCCGCCGCGTGCGCGTGCGGGCGGCGGCGAGGTCGAGGCCCGCGCGGTGCGCGTCCAGCGCGTCGGCGAGCGCGTCGATCCCCTGCACCGGCCGGATCGAGGACACCGAGAGCACCGGGGTCGCGCGCGCACCGAGCGAGCCCAGCGCCGCACGCAGGTCGTGCCCGGCGCGGCGGGCGGTCGTGCCGAGGTCGGCCTTGGTGACGACCAGCACGTCCGGGACCTCCATGATCCCCGCCTTCAGGAACTGCAGCGCGTCGCCGGACCCGGGCTGCACGACGACCACGACCGTCTCCGCGGCCTCGGCGACGTCGGTCTCCGACTGGCCGACGCCGACGGTCTCGATCACGACGATGTCGAACGCGGCGGACAGCGCCTGCGCCGCGGCGCGGGTGGCGGGCGCCAGGCCGCCGAGCCGCTCGCCGGCGGCCATCGAGCGGATGAAGACGTCGCGATCGGCGGGGTCGTGCTCGATCCGCGCGCGGTCGCCGAGCAGCGCGCCGCCGCTGCGCTTGGAGGACGGGTCGACCGCCAGCACCGCGACCGATCGCCCGCGCGCGCGCCACTCGCGCAGCAGCGCCGAGAGCAGCGTCGACTTGCCGACGCCGGGCGGGCCGGTGACGCCGACGACATGGCCGCGGCCCTCGCCAGCCGCGGACACGAGCGCGCGCAGCCTCCGCGCGCGCGGTCCGCGTCTCGAGCAGGTTGAGCGCGGCCGGGGCCGCGGAGCGGTCGCCGGCGGCGAGGCGCGCGCCGAGTTCCGCGCCGGCGGTCACGCCGCGCCCTACTCGGCCGCCGCGGCGATGGCGTTGCGCTCCGCGACCAGCGCCACGATGTCGCGCATGATCCGGTCGAGCTCGAAGTCCTTCGGCGTGTAGACCGCCGCGACGCCCGGCCGCCTTCAGCGCCGGGACGTCGGCGTCGGGGATGATGCCGCCGACGACGACCGGGATGTCCGCGCCGTCCAGCGCGGCGATCACGTCCGGGATCAGCTCCAGGTGCGAGCCCGAGAGGATCGAGAGGCCGATCACGTGCACGCCCTCGTCGATCGCCGAGCGCGCGATCTGCGCGGGCGTGAGCCGGATGCCCTCGTAGACGACGTCCATGCCGGCGTCGCGCGCGCGGACGGCGATCTGCTCGGCGCCGTTGGAGTGCCCGTCGAGCCCGGGCTTGCCGACCAGGATCTTCAGCGTGCGCCCGAGCGCCTCGCCGACGCGCGCGACCTCGTCGCGCAGCTCCTCGTCGGCGGCGGGGGAGGCGGCGTCGCCGACGCCGGTCGGCGCGCGGTAGGAGCCGAAGACGTCGCGCAGCGCGCCCGCCCACTCGCCGGTCGTCACGCCGGCGCGGGCGGCGGCCAGCGTCGCCTCCATGATGTTCTCGTCGCTCGCGGCGACCCGCCGCAGCTCGTCGAGCGACGCGCTCACGTCGCCGCGTGCGGCGCGCCACGCCGCGAGCCCGGCACGCGCCTCGGCCTCGACGCCCGGGTCGACGACCATGATCCCGCCGTCCTCGGCCGTCAGCGGCGAGGGCTCGGTCTCGACGAACCGGTTCACGCCCACCAGGACCTGCTCGCCCGACTCGATCCGCGCGATCCGCTCGCGGTGCGACTCGACCAGCGCGGCCTTCATGTACGGCACGGCCTCGACCGCCCCGCCGCGCTCCTCGACGCGCGCGATCTCCTCCCGCGCGCCGTCGAGCAGCTCGTCCACGAGCCCGTCCATCACGACCGAGCCCTCGAAGATGTCGGGGTAGTCGAGCAGGTCGGTCTCGTAGGCCAGCACCTGCTGGATCCGCAGCGACCACTGCTGGTCCCACGGCCGCGGCAGCCCGAGCGCCTCGTTCCAGGCCGGCAGCTGCACGGCCCGCGCGCGGGCGTTGCGGCCCAAGGTCACCGCGAGCGCCTCGAGCACGATCCGCTGCACGTTGTTCTCGGGCTGGGACTCGGTCAGGCCGAGCGAGTTGACCTGGACGCCGTAGCGGAAGCGCAGCGAGCGCTCGTCGGTCACGCCGTAGCGCGTCCGGCCGAGCTCCTCCCACAGCACGGCCATCGCGCGCAGCTTCGCGTGCTCCTCGATGAAGCGCACGCCGGCGTTGACGAAGAACGAGATCCGCCCGAAGACCGCGCCCATCCGCTCCTCCGGCACCCGCTCGCGGACCGCGTCGAGCACCGCCTGCGCGGTCGCCATCGCGAACGCGATCTCCTGCACCGGCGTCGCGCCCGCCTCCTGCAGGTGGTACGAGCAGATGTTGACCGGGTTCCAGCGCGGCACGTGCTCGACGGTGTAGGCGACCATGTCCGCGATCAGCCGCATCGACGGCTCGGGCGGGAAGGCGTACGTCCCGCGCGAGAGGTACTCCTTGATGATGTCGTTCTGGGTCGTGCCCGGTCAGCGACGCGGCCTCGACGCCCTGCTCCTCCGCCGCGACGATGTAGAGCGCGAGCAGCCAGGCGGCCGTCGCGTTGATCGTCATCGACGTGTTCATCTCGCCGAGCGGGATGCCGTCCATCAGCGCCGCCATGTCGCCGCGGTGGGCGATCGGCACGCCGACCTTGCCGACCTCGCCGCGCGCCAGCTCGTCGTCGGAGTCGTAGCCCGTCTGCGTCGGCAGGTCGAACGCTACGGAGAGCCCGGTCTGCCCCTTGGCCAGGTTGCCGCGGTAGAGCTCGTTGGACTTGGCGGCGGTCGAGTGCCCCGCATAGGTCCGGATCATCCACGGCCGATCACGCTCGGGCAGGCGGTGTGGCATGCCCGAACTCTAGTTGACTCGCGAGTCAACCCGCCTCGCTAGGGTCCAAGAGATGCGCGCGATCGACGTGATGCACAAGGGCCAGGAGCACGTGATCTGCTGCTGGGAGCTCGACGGGGTCCTGATCGATCCGGGCCCCGGAATCTCCGAGGCGACGCTGCTCGAGGCGCTCGACGGGCTCGTGCCCGCGGGCGCTGCTGCTGACCCACATCCACTTCGACCACGCGGGCGTGACCGGGTCGCTCGTCAAGCGCTGGCCCGACATCCCCGTCTACGTGCACGAGCGCGGCGCGCCGCACATGGTCGACCCGTCACGGCTCGTCGCCAGCGCCGGGCGCCTCTACGGCGGCGACGAGGGCCTGCGCGAGCTGTGGGGCGAGATGCTCCCGGTCCCCGAGGCCAACCTGCGCATCCTCACCGGCGGCGAGACCGGCATCGAGGGCGCGTTCCGGGTCGAGTACACCCCCGGCCACGCCTCCCACCACGTCTGTTACCTCCACGAGCCCTCAGCCTGGGCGTTCGTCGGCGACATGGCCGGCGCCAGGATCCCGCCACACGCCTTCACGGTGGCGCCGACGCCGCCGCCGGACATCGACGTCGCGGCCTGGGAGCGCTCGATCGCGACCATCCGCGCCTGGAAGCCCGCCGGCCTGGGCCTGACGCACTTCGGCCCGGTCGAGGAGGCGGACGCGCAGCTCGACGCGTGCCTCGACGCCCTGCACGCCCAGGTCGCGCTCGAGGCCGAGCACGACGAGGCGGGCTTCGTCGACGCCATGGCCAAGCGCGTCAATGATGCTCTCGGCCCCGACGCGGCGACGATGATCCAGGCCACGCCGCTGGACCAGCTCCATATGGGGCTGGCCCGCTGGCACAAGAAGTTCGGCTAGCGGCTCTCTGCAAGTTTCTGCGGCTTTCTGCGGCTTCTCGCTAGCATTGACCGGGTGATAACCGCAGATCCTCGATTCGGCTCGGAGCGCAAGGCGGCGATCGTCGCGCTGCTCGAACGCGACGGACGGGTCGTCTCGACCGTCGCTGGCGCGCGAGTTCGGGGTCTCGATCGACACCGTGCGGCGGGATCTCGACGAGCTCGAGACCGAGGGGCTCCTCAAGCGCGTGCACGGCGGGGCCGTGGTCGCGCTGCCCGGCGCGGCGCGCTTCCTCGACCGGGTCGAGGAGGAGGAGCCGGCGAAGCGGCGGCTCGCGGCGCTGGCCGTGCCGCTGCTCACCGCCGGTGAGGTGATCGCGCTGGGTGGCGGAACGACGACGCTGGAGCTCGCCCGCTCGCTCCCGTCCGACCTGCACGCGACCGTGATCACGGCGAGCCTCGACGTGGCTGTCGCGCTTCGCGATCACGCGCGGGTGTCGGTCGACGTGCTCGGCGGCCGGCTGGACCGCGAGTCGCAGACGCTCACCGGCGTCGCGACCGTCGACCAGCTGCGCCGGCTGCGGCCCGACGTCTGCGTGATGAGCCCGTGCGGGCTGGACGTCGGCGAAGGCCTCACGCTGCGCGAGCACGAGGAGGCGCAGGTCCTCACCGCGATGATCGAGCGCTCGCGGCGGGCGATCGTGCTCGCCTCAGCGCCCAAGCTCGGCGCGGCGGGACCGTACGTCGTCGCGCCGGCCGCGCGGGTCAGCGTGCTGGTGACGGATGCCCCGGAGGAGCGGCTCGCGCCGTTCCGCGAGCTCGGCCTCGAGGTCGTGACCGGATGAGCGCCCGTCGTGCCAAGTACGCGGTCTACGCCGTCTTCATCCTCAACGGCTTCGCGTTCGCGAGCTGGGCGTCGCGGATCCCGCAGGTCCGGGACGGGCTCGAGCTCGACCCGCAGCAGCTGGGCCTGCTGCTGCTGGCGATCGCGATCGGCTCGCTGATCTCGATGCCGCTCGCCGGCGTGGTGATCTCCAAGCTCGGCGCCGCGCGGACGATCAGCGCGATGTCGATCGTCCTCGCCGTCGGGCCTGGCGACCGCCGCGCTCGGCTACCGCTCCGGCGTCGCCCCCGTCGCGGCCGGCCTGTTCCTGCTCGGCTTCGGCAGCGGCACCTGGGACGTCGCGATGAACGTCGAGGGGGCGGAGGTCGAGCGGCGGCTCGGGCACTCGATCATGTCGCGCTTCCACGCCGGCTTCAGCATCGGCACGGTCGCGGGCGCGCTCGGCGGCGCGGCGATGATCGCGCTCGGCGTCTCGGTGACGGCGCACCTGCTCGCGGTGGCGGCGATCGTCGCGGTCGTCGCGACCCCGGCCGTCCGCGGCTTCCTGCCGATCGAGCCGCGCCCGCCGGCAGAGGCCGCCGCGACGCAGCCCGCTGAAGGCGTGGACGGAGCCGCGCACGCTGCTGATCGGCCTGTTCGTCTTCTGCATGGCGTTCACCGAGGGCACCGGCGTCGACTGGCTCGGCGTCGCGGTCATCGACGGCTACGACGCGGCGCCGGCGCTCGGCTCGCTGACGTTCGCGATCTTCCTCGGCGCGATGACGCTCGCGCCGCTGGTTCGGGCCTGCCGCGCTCGACCGCTACGGCCGCGTGACCGTGCGTGCGCGCGACCGGGCTGACCGCGATCGCCGGCCTCGCTGCTCGTCGTCTTCGGCGGCTCGCTGCCGATCGCCATGGCCGGCGCCGCGCTGTGGGGGATCGGCGTGGCCCTCGGCTTCCCGGTCGGCATGAGCGCCGCCGCCGACGACTCCGCGCACGCCGCCGGCCGCGTCAGCGTCGTCTCCTCGATCGGCTACCTCGCCTTCCTCGCCGGCCCGCCGCTGATCGGCTTCCTCGGCCACGAGGTCGGGACCCTGCGCGCGCTCACCGCCGCCGCCGGACTGGTCTCGGTCGGCCTGCTGATCTCCGGTGTCCTGCGCCCGCCGGAGCTCGAGCAGGACGTCGACGCGACCGTCGCCCTGCGTGCGGGCGCGTAGGTTCGTCGCGGGTTGCAATTGCCGATTCGAAGGCGAGGGTTCGCTGCGCCATGCCTCTGCTTCGCAGTTCGCTGCTGCTGGCCGTTGCATTGACGCTGGCACTCGCGTCCGGCGCCGCGGCGGCGCAGATCGATTTCGACGATGACCTCGACATGCTCCGAGTCGTCGACTTCAGCGCCGCAGCCGATCAGCTGACGATCCGCGAGTTGCCCGCGAACCACGAGATCACCGATCCCAGCGGGACGCTCTTCGACAACTCGGGTCTGTGCGTCGCGATCGCCGGTGGCTTCCGCTGCCCGAAGGCGACCAGCATCGCCGTCGACCTCGGCGGTCAGAACGACGTATTCCGCGGGCTCGACCGTGACAGTGCCGATGGCGATCGCCGGCGGCGACGGGAACGACGACATCGTCGCCGGCGCGGGCCATGACGTCCTGACCGGCGGCAACGGCGCGGACCGCCTCACCGGCGGTGCCGGTTTCGACGAGTACTTCGGCGAGAACGACAACGACTTCATCGACTCCGTGGACGGGAACGCGGAGCGGATCTCCTGCGGCGGCGGGACCAACGACCAGGTCCGCAACGACTTCGTCGACATCATCGCCGAGTGCGAGCGCGGCTTCGACGCCGACGGCGACGGCTTCAGCACCGCGACGGACTGCAACGACGCGGCGGCGACGATCTTCCCGGGCGCCCGCGACGACGCTCGAGAACGGGATCGACGAGGACTGTGACGGCCGCGACGCCGTCAACCTCGACCGTGACGGCGACGGCTTCCCGATCCCGGCCGACTGCAACGACGGCGATCGCGCGATCCGCCCGGGCGCCGTCGAGATCCGCGGCAACGCCGTCGACGAGAACTGCGATCGTCAGGTCGAGCCGTTCGCGCCCATGCGCGCCGGGCTTTCGACTGGCTGGGTGCTGATCGGCGCCGATACGCGGCTCCGAGAGCATGGTCGTGCGCAGCGCGCCGGGCGGCGCGGTCATCCGCGCCTCGTGCTCCGGCCGAGGGCAAGAACTGTCCGTTCTCCAACACCCGGAGCTGGACGGTGCCGCGCGATCTGGCGCCGGTCGCGCTTCGCGGGCTGTCCGGGAAGCGCCGGTTGAAGCCGGGCGCACGGATCACCGTCGTGGTGTCGGCCAGCGGCTTCGTGACGCGCACGTTCCGCTACACGATCGCGCAAGAACGCGGCGCCCGGAGTTTGTGACGACCTGTCGCGCGCCCGGCGCCGATCGGAGCTTCTCGTGCTGATGCGCCGACTGTTCGCGCTGCTCGCCTGCACCTGCTTGGCCGGCCTCGTCGCGCCGGCGATCGCGAGCGCCGGTCACTTCTCCGTCGTAGGGACCCAGATCGTCTTCGAGCCCGACAACGCCAACGACGTCGACCAGATCTCCGGCATCGAGACGTCCACCAGCATCCGCTTCACCCGCTTCGGGGGCGTGAACATCGGCCCTGGGTCCCGGCTGCCGCAACGCGTTCGGCGACACCGACACGATCGACTGTCCCAAGACCGGGATCACCCGGATCGTCCTGGACCTGCAGGGCGGTGACGACGTCGCCGTGGTCTCTCCCGCGGTCACCGTCCCCGTGACGTTCGACGGCGGCGCAGGGCGCGACGGGCTGTTCGGCGGCGGCGGGACCGACGAGTTCGACGGCGGCCCGGGCAACGACAACATCGTCGCCCGCGACGGCAAGACCGAAATCGTCGACTGCGCCGAGGACTTCGACACCGCGATCACCGACGACGGCGACCAGCGGATCTCCTGCGAGGAGATCGAGGGCGACGCCGACTCCGACGGCGTCCGCCGGCCCGCCGACTGCGACGACACCAACCCGCGGATCCGGCCCGGCGTACCGGACATCCCAGACAACGGGGTCGACGAGGACTGCTCCGGCGTCGACGCCGTCAACGCCGATCGCGACGCCGACGGCTTCCCGCGCCCGCAGGACTGCAACGACACGACCGCCGCCGATCCGCCCCGGCGCGCTCGAGGTCATCGGCAACGAGGTCGACGAGAACTGCGACGGCCTGACCGAGCCGTTGCCGCCGATCTCCGGGACGGTCAGCGCGACCTGGAGCACTTCCGGCTCGCGCACGCGCAACCTGACCCTCGTCGCGCGCAAGTTCCCGGCGAAGACGACGATCGAGATCCGCTGCCGCGGCGGCGGCTGCCCGAAGGGCGTGATCACGCGCACCGTGCGCACCCGCACGCGACCGGTGAACCTGCACGACGCGCTCGGCGGGCGCCGGCTCGCCGCCGGCGCGCGGCTCGAACTCAGCTTCAGCCGGCCGCAGCGCATCGGCCGCGTGCTGCGCTACCGCACCAAGGCCCGCACCGCGCCGAGCCTCGAGATCCTCTGCCGCTCGCCCGGCGCCGCCGCCGGTCCCTGCTAGCGCGCGCCGCTGGCGCCATTCATCCCGCACTTCGTCGTCGGACGCCGAGGACTGTAAGTCCAGGAACTCCGCGGTTCCGGCCGCTCGGCGCAGTGCGCGCGGACGGCCGGCGCGAGGGGCAGAAGCAGAGAAATTCCCTATGGCGGCGGACGGGTGCGCGTCTTTTGCGTCGCCGTATGAGACGAGCACTCGTCGACGGGCGCCACCGGCGCGGCAGGCCCCGCGACGCGTGGGGGGGTGTGTCATCTAGGTCCCGTGTGGGCGGACTGAATCGACACACCCCCCACGCACGCCGCTCGAGCAGTACTTGCATCCGTGGTGACGCGCGCAGGTCAGATCTCGCTGGCGCGGTAGGACGATTTCGCGTACTTGCGCAGCAGCGGGTTGAGTTGCCTGACCGCTCGCTGCTTGAGGCGGTTGACCTTGTTCAGATCGCTCGTCGGGCAGTCCGCGCCGCACTCGCGGTTCTGGCGCAGCGATTCCTGGATCGCCGCCGTGAAGTCGCGCAGTCCGGCCTTGAGCTTGGCGTCGTCGACGGTCTTGTTCAGGCGCCGCAGGTCCTTGAGGAGCTCGGTGCGGTTGGCGACCGCGGCGTCCGTGTCGCCCTTGACCGCCGCGTTGCGGCCTGCCTGCGAGGCCTTCATGAGGTCGTCGAGGGAGCGCACCTGGTCGGCGAGCGCGGGCGTCTTCGCCGGCTTCGCGGTGGGCGCGGGCGACGGCGTCGAGACGACCACCGCGGCGCCGGGCTTCGGCGCAGGGTCATCGCCGCCGCGCAGGAGCAGCGCCGCGATCAGGCTCCCGCCGAGCAGCAGGACCGTGACGCCGATCGCAATCGCCCAGCCGATCGACCAGCCCTCTCGGGGTGGCGCTGCCACCTCGCGTCGCGGTGACGACGTCGGCGGCGCGGGCGCGGCTGGCGAGGCGGGCATCGGCGCGGGCGTCCGGGGCACGACGGCGCGTGGCTCCGGCGCGCGCGGCTCGGGTTGCCGGGCGGGTGTGCCCTCGGTCGGCGGCTCGTCCACCGGCGGCCTGGACAGCGGCAACGCGTTGTAGGTCACGAAGGCCTTCGGCGGTGGCGCCGGTGGAGGTGCGGGCGCGGCCGGGGCTTCCGGTGGAGGTGCGGGCGCGGGCGGTGCTTCGGGCGGAGGTGCGGGCGCGGCCGGGGCTTCCGGTGGAGGTGCGGGCGCGGCCGGTGCTTCGGGCGGAGGTGCGGGCGCGGCCGGGGCTTCCGGTGGAGGTGCGGGCGCGGCCGGGGCTTCCGGTGGAGGTACGGGCGCAGCCGCCGGTGGAGGTGCGGGCACGGCGGGCGCGTGGGCGACCGTTGCCGGTCCGCTCCCCCCGGGCGCCCGGGGCACCGCGGGCGGCCGCGCCCCAGTGCCTGCGTCCGCTTCCTCGCCGCCCGATGCCCACGGCACGAGAGGCCGTCCGGCGCCAGGCGTCAGCGCCGCGGCTGGGGCAAGGGCGGTCGGCTCGCCGGCCGTCGGCGGCGGTGCGTCTGAGGCCGGTGCACTCGCGCCCTCCGCCTGGCCGCCGTGGTCCGCCTCCGGACTCGCCGTGACCGGCGACTCGATGGGCGCGTCTCCGCCCTCGACGGGCACCGCCGCGCCACAGTCCGTGCAGAACCGCGCGCCGGCGCGCAGCAGCGACGCGCACTCGGAGCACGCGTCGAAGGCGGTGGGAGTGCTCGAGACGTTATGCCCGCACTGCTCGCACACGCGCGTCGCCGGCGGGAGCCTCGCGCCACACGACGAGCAGTACGCAGCGGCCATCGTTCGCCGAGCCTAACCCGGCCACCGCCTCGTGCGGGGAAACGTTCCCCGCACGACCGCGAACGTCCTAGTCGCCGTTGGCGCCGACGGCCTCGTGCTTGAGGCCACCTTCCAGGATCACGTCGTTCCAGGTGTAGAGGATCGGCACCTGGTACCAGCCCGAGTACAGCGTGCGCCACTCGATGAACTCAGGCCCGTACCAGTAGGACTCGAAGCTCAGCTTGTCCTCGAAGGAGACCATTTGGTTGAACTTGTAGAGATCGTCGCGGTTGCGGTAGACGCGGTAGTCCGTCGCCCCGTAGCGCGTGGCGATGGGTGCGATCTCCGCCAGCGCGGCCGCGAACTTGTCGCCCCTGAAAAGGGTCGAGTACCAGGGGATCTGCACCACTCCGGCTGCCATCTACGCTCCCACCTCCGCCCGAATCGCGCCCGGGCCGTCCGCTGACTTTCCAAGGCCCTCGGTCTCCGCGCCCACGAGGATCGCGATCTTGCCGAGGTGCTTGTTCTCGTACATGAGCTGATGGGCTTCGGCGACTTGCTCGAAGCCCAAGGTCCTCCAGAGTACGGGACGGACCTTGCCGGCCACGATCAGCTCGTTCGCGCGGTGGCATTCCCAGGCGTTGGCGAAGTGCGAGCCGATGATCCGCTTCTGGCGCATCCAGAGGTAGCGGACGTCGAAATCGAGCGTGAACCCGGACGTCGCGCCGCAGATCACGACGGTGCCGAACGGCTTGACGACGAGCACCGAGGTGGGGAACGTGGCGCGGCCGACGTGCTCGAAGACGATGTCGGGCTCGCCGCCGAGCTTCTCGGCGACCTCCTTGCCGAAGCGCCGGGACTCCTTGAAGCGGGCCCTCTCGGCGTCGTAGTCCTCGTCGCCGGTGCGCATCATCCCCGCGTACTCGTTGCGGTCGACGTAGTCGACGGCCCCGAGCGACTTGACCAGCTCGCCCTTCTGCGCCGAGGAGACCACGCCGAGCGAGTCGGCGCCCGACAGCCTGCAGAGCTGGGTGGCGAACACGCCGAGCCCGCCGGCGGCGCCCCAGATCAGCACGCGATGGCCTTCCTGCAGCCGCGCCTGGTCGACGAGCATCCGGTAGGCGGTGAAGAAGGTGAGCCCGTAGGAGGCAGCCTCCTCCCAGGTGAGCGCCTTGGGCTTGGGCAGCAGCTGCTGGGCCTGGACCTTGCAGAACTGCGCGAAGGAGCCCCAGGTCGTCTCGTAGCCCCAGATCTGCTGCGAGGGCGCGGCCATCGGGTCGAGCCCGTGCACCTCGATGTCCTCGTAGGAAGCCTGGTTGCAGTGCACGACGACCTCGTCGCCGGGCTTGTAGCGCGTGACGCCCTCGCCGACGGCCCAGACGATCCCGCTCGCGTCGGAGCCGCCGATGTGGTGGTCCTCCTGGTGGTAGCGGAAGACCGACACCGGCTTGCCCAGCGCGGCCCAGACGTTGTTGAAGTTCACGCCTGCGGCCATCACCCGCACGATCACCTCGAAGGCGCCGGGACGCGGTACCGCCATCTCCTCCAGCTGGAAGGCCTCGACGGGCTCGCCCTCGCGCTCGGCGCGGATGACCCAGGCGGCCATCGTGTCGGGGAGCTCGCCGGGCTCGACGTCGAGCTGGGCGATCTGGCTGGTATCGACGGACATGGACAAACCCTATGGCCTGTCAGAACCAGTCGTCGCGTTTGACCCAGAACAATGTGAGGAGGATCACAGTCGGAAGCGCCAGAGCGCCGACGCCGAAGATCAGGAAGTCCTTCTGCGTACTGATGTTGTTGACCAGCCAGCCGAAATTCTGGCCGAAGAACCCCGTCACGACGGTGTAGATGACGAAGATCGTGCCGCCGATGGTCAGCCGCGTGGCGACGGCGTTCAGCCGGTCGGAGTTGGCGTTGAAGTAGGTCTGGGTCAGCGAGAACAGGTCCTCGGTCTGGCGCATGAACTCGCCGGCGATCTGGAACAGGTGATCGCCGACGTCGCGCAGGTAGGGCCGCGAGCCCGTCGAGAGCCCGTCGAGCCCCATGATCGCGTCGGGGGCGCTCGAGGAGAGGTCGCGCTGCGCGGCGACGATCCGGTGCATCTGGTGGACGCACTGCTTGAGGCGGTAGGCCTGGGTCAGCTGCTCGCGCCGCGGCCGTGACAGCACCGCGGCCTCAAGCGCGTCGATCTGGGCCTCGATCGCCGCGATCGCGGGGTAGATAGGCGTCCGTCAGGCTGTCGAGGACGCGGTAGATCAGGACCTCTTCGTCCTTCGTGGGCTCCTCGACGAGCTTCGCGTGCAGCCCGTCGAGCGCGTCGCAGCGATCACGGCGCACCGTCGCCATGAACCCGCCCGAGAGGTAGACGTGGATCTCCAGCGGCTCGGCCGGCCACTGCGGGTCGCCGGTCGGCCGCGCGCTGTAGAACACGATCAGCAGGTTGTCGTCGTAGGGGTCGAGCTTCGGCCGCTGGCCGAACTCGAGCGTGTCCTCGAGCGCCACCGGATGCAGGCTGAGCGCCTTGCCGAGGCGCTCGACCTCCTCGTCGGTGGGGGAGATGAGGTCGATCCAGAAGAACTCGTCGCGCTCACGGAGCTCCGCGATCTTCGGTTCGTCGATCGACGTCAGGACGTGCACGGCGCTAGACCATCGCAGCCTCGGGCTCGCGAACGGCCACGACCTCCTCGTGCTGCGGGCGCCTCGGGTCGATCAGGAACCACGCGGCGAGCGCGGCCAGAGCGGTGGCGATGGCCGCGATCGTCAGCCCGGTGCCGAGCGCGTCGACGAAGGCCTGCTCGCTCGCCGCGCGCACGTTGCCCGGCGCTCCGCTGACGGCCGCGCCCGATCCGAGGGCATCGACGAGCCGCTCACGTGCCGACTCCGGGACATTCGGGAGCGACTGCGCGAGGTCGTGGCGGCCGACGGTGGCGATCAGCGCGCCGAGCGCGGCGACGCCGAAGGTGCCGCCGACCATTCGCGTCATCGAGAGCGTGCCCGACGCCACGCCGGCCTTCGTACGGTCCACGGCGTTCATCGCCGCGGTGCTCATCGGCGACATCGTGAAGCCCATGCCGAGCCCGAGCAGGACGAACGGCACGAACAGGAAGGAGAAGGTCGTGTCGACCTGGATCCGCGACTGCCAGGCGAGCGAGATCGTGACCAGCGCGAGGCCGATCACGAGCGGTGTGCGCGGGCCGACGCGATCGGCGAGGCGGCCGGCCAATGGCCCGGCGACCATGATCACCAGCGTCGAGGGCAGGAAGCGCACGCCGGCCTCCAGCGGCGAGTAGCCGAGGATGTTCTGCATGTAGAGCGCGAGGAAGAAGAAGACCGCGAACATCCCGAACGAGATCGCGAAGGCGACGATGTTCGCGCCCACGAACGAGCGCGACCGGAAGAAGGTGAAGTCGACGATCGGCGCGCGCGAGTGGCGCTCGATCAGGCCGAACGCGAACAGGCTGACCGCGGCGAGCACGAAGAGGCCGATGATCTGCGGCGAGCCCCAGCCCCACGAGTTGGCCTCGACGAGCGCGAGCACCAGCGCCGTGAGCCCGATCGTCAGGGTCGCGATGCCGGGGTAGTCGACCTCGCGCGTCGCGGTCTCGTCGCGCGATTCGTGCGTCGCGAACAGGTCACGATGACGGCGACGATCGCGACCGGGATGTTGATGAAGAAGATGGCCCGCCAGCTGACGTCCTCGGTCAGCCAGCCGCCCAGCAGCGGCCCGAGCGCCAGCGCGATCGCCGACACGCCGGCCCACATGCCGATCGCCTTGCCGCGCTCGGCGGGCGGGAACGTGTTCGTGATGATCGAGAGCGTGCCGGGCATCATCAGCGCCGCGCCACAGCCCTGGATCGCCCGCGAGGCGACCAGCCAGCCCTCGGTCGGCGCGAAGCCGATCGTCGCCGAGGCGGCGGCGAAGATGACGACGCCGATCAGGAAGACCTTGCGCCGCCCGAAGATGTCGCCCAGGCGGCCGCCGGTGACGAGCAGCACGGCGAAGGAGAGCGAGTAGGCGTTGATCGTCCATTCCAGCGACGACAGCGAGGCGTCGAAGCTGCGCTGGATCGACGGCAGCGCGACGTTCACGACCGTGTTGTCGAGCATGACCATGAACAGGGCGAAGCACATCGCCGCGAGCGTCCACCAGCGGCGGTTCTCTTCGGAGAGTCGAATCCGGGAGGTCACGGTGTTGATCCTTTCCACGATGGGGAGCAGCGTGGCGTAGAGGGCGTCCCGCTCATCGGGCGTGAGTTCCGCCGTGAAGCTCTCGAGCGCCTGCAGGCGCGTGCGCGCCAGGCGCTCCACGACCTCGCGGCCGTGCTCGGAGAGGGCGATCAGCCGCGAGCGCCGATCCGCGTCGGACTCGCGGCGTGTGACGAAGTCACGCTGGATGAGCCCCTCGACCGCCCGGGACGCGGCGGGGAGAGAGAGGCCGAGGTGGGTGGCGATCTCCTTGACGGAGTGCTCGCCGCCGTCCTCGAGCAGGAACAGCATCTTCACCTGGGAGAAGGAGGAACCGAGGTCGTCGACGACCTTGAACAGATCGGCCGACGAGCGGCGGTTGAGGATGGTCCACAGCCGTCCCATCACCTCGGACAGCTCTTGCGTGGACGCAACCTTTGCTTGCATGCACGCAACTATAGGTCGACTGTCAAGACCTCTGATGAGAGGCGAGGTCCTGCTCTCAGGGGAGCAGCACGCGGTTCTGGCCCGACTTGCGCGGCGGCCCGACGAACACGCGGGCGGCGCGGATCCCGTCGTCGGCGACGTGCACCGAGTAGACGCCCGGGGTGGCCTTGATCGTCAGGCGGCCGGTCCGGCGCGGCGGGATCAGCGGGCTGCTGGCCTGCTGTCCGGCGGTCGCGTCCGCCGAGCTCGTCGGTCTCGAAGGTCACCGTCTGCGGCGCCCCGGACTGGTTGGAGACGATCAGCGTGATCTGGCCCGCGCCGACGCACGGCGGGGGAGATCTGCACGCCGTCGGAATGGATCGCGCCGGTCAGCGTGACCGGAACCGGCGGGCGCAGGCTCGTTCTCACGCTCCTCGCTGCCGCCGCAGCCCGCGAGGGCCAGCACGGCGATCAGGGGGACGCTGCGGCGCACGTCGCGAACGGTAGTGCACGGCGCAAACGCAAGCGCCGTTGCACCGTCCGGTCGCGGGCGGATGCTGTGCGGTCCATGCTCGACCTGCCCCTCGCCTCCGCGGAGTTCATCGCCCTCGACACCGAGACCAACGGCCTGGCGGGCGAGCACTGCGAGCTGACCGAGGTCGGGGCGGTGCTCGTCGGCGGCGGCGAGCTGCACGACGAGTGGGACTCGCTGGTCGGCGTCGCGAACCCGCTCGGGCGCGGGATCCAGCGCTTCACGGGCATCTCGCAGGCGATGGTCGACGCGGCGCCCGCGCCCGAGGACGTGCTGCCGCAGCTCGAGCAAGCTGCTGCGCGGCCGCGTGCTCGTCGCCCACAACGCGGCCTTCGACGTGCGCGTCCTGCGGCAGGCCTTCGCGCGCGCGGCGCTCGAGTGGCCGGCTCCGCCGGTGCATCTGCACGGTGGCCGCTCGCGCGGCGCTTCGCGCCGCTGCAGCGCCGCCGCGGGCTGGCGACGCTGGCCGTCCGCGCTCGGGATCGAGGTCGACGACGGTCGCATCGCGCGCTGCCGGACGCCGCGCACGTGCGCGCGGGTCTTCTGCGCGCTGTTCGGCCGCCTGAGCGCGAACGCCGCCGACGATCGGCGACGCGCTCGCGCTGCTGAGCGCGCGCAAGGCCCGCACGCGGCCGCGCGAAGGTCGCGCCGCGCGCGCGGCGAGCGCCCGCACCTCGCCGGGCTCCCGCACGAGCCGGGCGTCTACATCTTCCGCGACGCCGACGGCCGCCCGCTCTACGTCGGCAAGTCGGTCGACCTGCGCACGCGGGCGCGCTCGCACTTCACGCACCGGCGCGACGTGGGCCGCGGACGCCGAGCACGTCGACCACCAGGTGACCGAGTCCGAGCTCGGCGCGCTGCTGCTCGAGGACCGGCTGATCAAGGCGCTGCGCCCGCCCGGCAACGTGCGCGGCAAGAGCGAGCCCGACGGCTACGTCTACCTGCGCTGCCGGCTGGACATCCCGTTCCCGATCCTCGAGGTCGCGCGCGAGCCCGCCGCCGGCCACGCGGTCTGCGTCGGCCCGGTGCGCGGGCGGGCGGCCGCGGCCGAGCTGGTCGAGCAGCTCAACTCGCTGTTCGGGCTGCGCCACTGCGGGCGCACGCTGCCGCGCCGCGAGCACCCGTCGGCCTACGGGCAGATGGGCCGCTGCCTCTCGCCCTGCCTGCACGACCTCGACCCGAACCTCTACCGCGAGCGGCTGGACGCGGCGCTGGCGCTGTTCGTCGGCCGCGACGGCGGCACGCGCGCTGCTCGAGCGCGTCGACGCGCAGATCGCGCGAGGCCTCGCGGCGCAGCGCTACGAGCGCGCGGCGTCGCTGCAGCGCCGCCGCGGCCGGCTGGAGGCGCTGCTCGCCCGGCTCGGCGGCGTGCTGCGCGCGACGCACACCGGCGCGCGGCTCGTGCTCGCGCCGCACCCGGAGGCGGCGGGGCGCTTCGACGCGATCTGGATCGCCGGCGGGCGCGTCGTCGACTGGGGGCCGGGGGAGGCGGCGGCGGAGCTGGCGCCGCGCTCGGCCCGCGCCTACGCCGCGGCGCCCGCGGCGCGGCAGCCTCGGCGGCTGGCTGCCCGCGGACGCGGTGGCGGAGGCGCGGCTGGTCGGCGCGTGGATCGCGGCCAACCAGCCTCCTGCCCTGGAGCTCGGGGCCCGGACGGGGGAGGCGGCACACGCCGCCTTCCTCGCCCGGGCCGGTGTTCACGTTACGAGCGTAGTCGGTGCTGCCAACGTGAACGTCAGCGTCTTCGTGTAGGTGCCCGTGCGCAGCGGCTCGCCGGTCGGGATCGTCTGCCGGAAGTCGACCGTCGCGATGTCGGTGAACACCGGCGTCGTGTAGGTCACCAGGCTGCGTCGGGTTGGCGGCGCCGCCGACGGGCGCGAACGTCGCCGGCCTTCGCGCGGACCTGCAGCGGCAGCGTCAGGGCGGCCGTGCCGTTGACCAGGTGCCCGATCGACGTCGTGCCGCGGTCGGACACGCTCAGCGTCGCGTCGCCGGCCGACGAGACGATGGTCGCGGTGGTCGAGGCGTCGTAGTCGCGCGCGACGCCCGGCAGGAAGTTGCCGAACGACGCCGGGGCGCCGAGCGTGAGGCTCAGCGTCGGCGGCACGGTGCCGCCGACGGGCAGCGTCGCCGCGACCTGGATCTCCGGGGCGATCGCGGTCTTCCACACCGTGGCGCCGCCGATGTCGGCCACCAGCGCGCAGTGGATGACCTTGCCGACGTCGGCCGACGGTGGGCGCGTAGGTGCTGTTGGCGTCCTCGTCGACCAGGCACGAGTCCAGCCAGGTCAGCTCCTGGTTGCCGTACAGGCCGTTCGCATCGGCCGGGGTGGTGAAGCTGCCGAGGTCGATCTGGCTCGGGGCGCGGAAGTGCGGGTGCGTCGCCGCGATCTTGTTCGAGCGGTACCACTTGCGCGAGTAGGTGACGCCCGTGGCCGGGGTCCAGGTGCCGGTGTTGCAGGTGAGGTTCTGGCCGACGAAGCCGGTGCCCGTGTCACCGTCGGCGCCGACGGTGTTGACCGGGATGCTCGGCGGGCGTGATCTCCTTGACCTGGATCTCGCGGTAGGAGATGCGGTCGTTGCCGCCGTGCGTCTGCAGGCCGAGGTAGCCGCGCGCGAACTGGCGCGCGACGGTCGCGGGATCGCCGTTGCGCGAGGCGATCTTCGGGACCGAGTTGTCGAACTGGTTGATCATGCCGGCCGTCGACCAGCACCGTGTACTGCTGGCCGATCGTGCGGATCTCCATCTCGTGCCAGACGCCCTTCTCGAGGCGCTCATAGGTGCGCGACTGCTGGGCGTTGAGGTTGCGGAAGTTGTAGATCGAGCCGGTCTTGATCGGGTCGGAGCCGCCGAGCGCGCCGGTCGCCGGTCAGCGTCTCGTTGATCTGGACCTCGTGGCCGCAGGCGACCTGGGTCCAGTGCTGATGGTTGTCGGCGTTGGAGTTGTGCGTCAGCGGGCCGGTTCCGGCCAGGTTGGTGAGGTTCGTGGTGCCGTTGCGTGCGCAGTAGGCGCCCGAGTACGTGAACGGCGGGTCCGAGGCGTTCGACGCCGGCGGGAACGGACCGCTCGCGCCGGCCCAGGTGTAGCGTCGTCGACGCGCCGGGCGTGTCGCGGCCGCAGATCAGCAGCGCGCCCGCGCAGAGATCGTAGTTGTAGCCGGTCGGCTTCTGGGCCAGGACCGCGGCGGTGTTCGCGCCCGTGTAGCGGACCTCGGGCGTGCGGATCATGACGCCGCCGTTGCGGGTCGAGGTCGGCGTGTTCTGGACCGTGTACTGAATCCGGAACACCGCGTCTCCGAACGGCTTGACCGGGTACCAGTAGGCGCCGAACGGCGACGCGCCGACGAGGAACGAGCCCTCGACCGGGTCGAGTGTCGCCTGGCCCTGGCCGCCCTCGGACGCCGGGCGCGACTGTGCCGCGGTTCCCGGCGGCGAACGCCCACTTGTCGAACGACGCGTCGGAGCCGGTCGCCGATCCGTCGAAGATGTACCGGAACCCCGGATCGGGCGGCGGGGCCGACGTACTGGGCGTCAGCCGCCGCCGGCAGTCGCTGCGATCGCCGCGACGGCGAGACAGCCCGCAATGCCTGATGCGTTCATCTGGCTCCTTCCCCTCCTGGACAGATGAGTGGCACATTACGACCAGATGAAGGCTGAAGTCAATGACTTCTGCCTGACTTGGGGGCGGCTTGCGCCGCCCCCAAGTCATGGCTCTACGGTGCGGTAGTGCTGAGCGTGAAGGTCAGCGTCTTCGAGTAGCTGCCCGTACGCAGCGCATCGGTCTGGCCGATGTGCTGGCGGAACTGCCACCGCGACCGCGTCATTGCTGAGTCGGGCCGGCTGTAGGTCAGCAGCGTACAGTCGGGTTAGGCGCTGCCGCCGACGTCGGCCAGGGCGCCGCCGATGCTCGCCGCGTTCGTCGCGCGGGCCTGCAACCGCGGCGGGAGCGAGAACGTGCCGTTGACGAGATGGCCGGTGGCCGTGGCGCTCGGGTCGGCGACCGAGAGCGCCGCCGAGCCGGCCGTCGAGATGACGTTGGCCGTGGTGGCCGGCGTCGTAGTCCTTCGTGAGCGCCGGGCGTGAACGGCGCCGAACGACGCCGGCGGCGCCGAGCGTCAGGCTGAGCGTCGCCGGCACCGAGGCCCCGCGCCGCCCTCGGCGTTGATCGCCGTGAGGATCTCCGGGGCGACCGCGGTCTTCCAGACCGTGGCGCCGGCGTTGTCGGCGTTGACCGCGCAGTGGATGACCTTGCCGATGTCCTCGGCGACGGGCGTGTAGGTGTCACCGTCGCCGACGAGCAGCGAGTCGGTCCACGTCAGCGCCTGCGTGCCGTACGTCGGGTCGGCCGGGGTCGTGAAGTTGCCCAGGTCGGTCGAGCTCGGCGCGCGGAAGCGCGCGTTGCGTCGGGAGGATCTTGTTCGAGCGGTACCACTTGACGAAGTACTGTCGTGCCCGGGGCCGCGTTCCACGTGCCGCTGGTTGCAGGTCAGCGGGTTGCCCTGGTAGCCGGAGCCCGATGATCGACGGCGCGACCGTGTTGACCGGGATGTCGGCCGGCGGCGACGTCCTTGACCTGGATCTCGCGGTAGGAGATGCGGTCGGTGCCGCCGTGCGTCTGCAGGCCGAGGTAGCCCTGCGTGAACTGGCGCGCCATCGTCGGCGGGTCGCCGTTGCGCGTGTTGACCTTGGGGATCGAGTTGTCGAACTGGTTGATGATCTTGCCGTCGATCATGATCGTGTACTGCTGGCCGATCGTGCGGATCTCGTACTGGTGCCAGACGCCCTTGGTCAGGCGCTCGTACGTGCCCGACTGCTTGGCGTTGAGGTTGCGGAACCCGTAGACCGAGCCGGTCTTGATCGGGTCCGTCGACGGGTTCGGGCCGCCGCCGGTCAGCGACTCGTTGATCTGGATCTCGTGGCCGCAGTAGACCTGCGTCCAGTGCTGCGCGTTGTCGGCGTTGCCGTTGACCGTCAGCGTGGTGCCGCCGTTGACGTTGCCGACGTTGTGCGTGCCGGCTGCGCGCGCAGTAGGCGCCCGAGTACTCGAACGGCGGGTTCGAGGCGTTGGAGGCCGGCGGGAACGGGCCCGGCATGCCGGCCCAGTTGTAGGTCGTGCTCGCGCCCGGCGTGGTGCGATTGCAGAACGCGACCGCGGCGCCGCAGACGTCGTAGTTGTAGCCCGTGGGCTTCTGCGCCAGCACGGCGGCCGTGGTCGGCGCCGGTGTACGCGAAGTACGGCGCGCGGACCATGATGCCGCCGTTGGGCGTCGCGGCCGCGGTGTTCTCGATCTGGTACTGGATGCGGAAGACCGTGTCGCCGAACGGCTGCGGCGAGTACCAGTAGGAGCCGAACGGCGAGGCGCCGACGAGGAACGAGCCCTCGGCCGCGTTGAGCGTCGCGCGCCCCTGCGTTGCCGACTGCGCGAGCGGTGCCGCTGGCGAACGTCCACTTGTCGAACGAAGCAGCGGACCCCGTCGCCGTTCCGTCGAAGATGTAGTGAAACCCTGGCGCCGGCGGCGGCGCCGTGTACTGCGCACTGGCGGTCGCTGGTGCGATGGCGAGCGCTGCCAGCGCGACGCACCCGGCGATGACCCTCCTACGTCTTTCCGGCATAGGACCCCTCCTTGACGACACTCCGGACGGGTCGCACTTTATGCCGACGATATGACGAAAGTCAATCGACTAGCAGCGCTCAATGACAGAACTTCTGCCTGCCGGGGGACAATCGCAATGGATCAGGAGAAGGATCGCGTCAGGCGGCGAGAAGCGCCAGCGCGTCGCCCGAGAGCTCCGCCTTGGCGATGAACCCGCGTGCGCCGCAGTTCTCGAACTGCGGCGGGTAGTCCGACGCGTCACGGCTGGAGGTCAGAACGACCATCGGCCCGCCGGTCGGACAGCGGCTCAGCCGGCCGCAGACCTCGATGCCGTCGATGTCGGGCAGGCCGACGTCGAGCAGGACGACGTCCGGGCGCAGTCGCCGGACCGCTTCGAGGCCCTCGTTGCCGGAGGCGCTCTCGCCGATCACCTCGAAGCCATCGGCTTCGAGCAGGGCTCGCGCCGCATGGCGGAACCCGGCGTGGTCGTCGACGATGAGGACGGTCTGCGGCATTAGGGACAGCTTGCCCATCTTCGCCGATGTCGAAAAGCGCGGTAGCTCCCCGCGGCGGGCAGGCCAGCCGCACCAGGCGTGAGTGGTCGCCGTAGGCTCGGTGGTGGTGATCACCGGTCTCGACCACGTGCAGGTCGCCGCGCCGCCCGGGTGCGAGGCCGAGGCGCGCGGGTTCTACGGCCGCGTGCTCGGGCTCGCCGAGCTCGAGAAGCCGCCGCCGCTCGCCGCCCGCGGCGGCGTCTGGTTCGCGTGCGGACCGCAGCAGCTGCACGTCGGCGTCGCCGCCGACTTCACGCCGGCGGGCAAGGCGCATCCCGCGCTTCGCCGTCGCGAGCGCCGCGGCGCTCGACGCGCTGGCGGAGCGGCTGACGCTCGCGGGCGTGCCCGTGCACTGGGACGACGAGCTGCCGGGCGTCGCGCGGTTCTACACCGAGGACCCCTGGGGCAACCGGCTCGAGCTGCTCGCCTCACCCTGACGGGAAGGGGGTGCTTCACGAACGTCCGGCCTGGCCGGAGGTTCGTGCGTCACCCCCACGAACGCGCCACGTTCGGCGCGTCGGATCAGGTGTGTCGGCCGCCCCAGGCCAGCACGCTCAGCGGGCCCATCGCCGCCTTCTCGTGCGCCGGGGCGGCGCTCACCGCCGGGGCCGCATCCGGATCGTGGGCGACGACGTGCAGCACCGAGACGCCCGTGAAGCGCGCGACGGCGTGGGGGAGGTCTCCGCGCAGCCACTTCGAGGACTGCCCCGGCAAGGTCGAGACGATCACCTCGTCGTGGCGCATCTGATCCCAGACCTCGGTCAGCGCCTCCAGCGGCACCGGGTCGCCGACGACGCCCTCGCACTGCTCGATCCCGGCTGCACGCCAGGCCTCGAGCGCCGCGTCCAACCGCTCCTGCGCCGCCGCCCGGTCCGCGCTGCCGGGGCCTGCCGCCGGCATGACCAGCGTCGCGTGGATCGGCCCGCGCTCGCCTCGGTGGACGAGCGCCTCGATGAGCTCCGGCGCCGCGGCGGTGCGGTTGGCGAGCACGATCACGTGAGCGGCCATGGCTGCTCCCTTCTTGAAGCGGAGTTAGTGCAAGAGCGACTTTACTCCCCGAACGGGACGTCGACGATGAGTGCCGTGGAGCCGTCCACGGCGCACCGTGTCGCCGGGGTTCGCCTCGCGCCGCACGAGCGCCAGCGCGATCGGTCCGTGCGACGGGGAGACGACCACCGAGCCGAGCCGGCCGACGACCTTCTCGCCCAGCCGCAGCTCGGTCCCCGGCTCCATCGGCTCGCTCAGCCGCAGGCCGAGCAGGCGGCGGTTGGGCTTGCCGCGGTAGTACAGCCGCGCGACCGTCTCCTGCCCGACGTAACAGCCCTTGGTGAAGGAGACCGCGCGCTCGTTGAGGCCGGCCTCCTGCGGGATCACGCTGGTGTCGAGGTCCACGCCGTAGCGCGGGCGCCCGCGCTCCACGCGCACGACCTCGGCCGCGGCCTCGTCGCCGTCGGGGAAGTCCAGCGCGCCGCGCACCGCGGCGAGATCCTCGGCCGCGAAGAAGAGGTCCACGCCGACGTCGGTGGTCACGGCGACCACGTCGCGCGCCGCCGACCGTCACACGCGCGTTGTCGTGCTCGGCCGGGCCGGCGAGCGCCGGCGCGTCGGGCCCGATGACCGACAGCAGCCCCATCTGCAGCGTGCGCTTGTGCAGCTCGACCTCGCGCCCGAGCTTGAAGCGGTTGATCATGTTGAAGAGCTCCTGCAGCACGACGCGCTCGCAGTCGAGCAGCAGCTCGTCGCCGAGGTCGAAGACCCGCAGGTCGCCGAGCATCTTGCCCTTGTGCGTCAGGAAGGCGGCGTAGCAGCCGTGCCCCGGCTCGAGGCCGAGGATGTCGTTGGTCACCTGGCCGTGCAGGAAGTCCTTGGCCTCCGCACCGGTCAGGGCGAGCTTGCCGCGCTCGGAGCGATCGATGACGAACGTGGTCACTGACGAAACGTTAGCGCTCGTCCAACCTGCGCCAGCCGGCGCGGTCACCTCGCGCTCGAGCTCGTCCAGCACCCGTTCGCGCGGGACGCCCGCCTCCAGCGCGGAGCGCACGACCGCGGCCTCCTCGACCCCGTCGAGACGCTCGAGCAGCGCGAGCAGCCCGGGAAGGTCGAAGGGGAGGGGATCTGACGCCATGTGTACGCTCTGGAGCCCATCATGCCGCTTGCCGAAGAGTTCCAGGAGATTCTCGACTCCCTCCCGTCGGATTGGACCGACTTGGAGCTGGACCTGCGCGTCCAGGAAGACCGCTACATCGACGCCGCGTCGCTGATGGTGACGTGCAACGCGCAGCCGTACTCCCAGCACGACTGGCATTTCCACATCAGGGTCGCCCACCAGTTCGGGCACGCGGCGGCGGCCGAGGTGGTCGTCGGGACGCTGAAGCTGCTCGACGACGCGTCGATCTCCGGCGAGCTCGTCCTGCGCGAGGTCCGCGAGGGCCGCGTCGAGACGGTCCAGATGTGGGGCCGTCCGGAATCGGTGCGCCAGGAGTTCCGGCGCCTGCGCTCGCAGTAGCTACTGCTGCTTCATAGCCTCGGGCACGACCGTGGGGTCGCGCCCCGGCCCGGCGGCCAGCTCGCCGAAGTACGGCGCGCCCGCCGTCCAGGTCGGCGAGACGTCGTCCAGCTGCGTTGACAACTCGTCGCGGTTCAGACCGGGCACCTGCGTGGTCATCGCGGCCACGGCCTCGGTCGGGCTCGAGCTGCGTCTGCGTGTAGCCGCGCGACAGGGCGCGCACGACCGCGAGGACCTTCTCGCGCTCGTCCTGCAGGATCACCTCGTCGGCGCAGAGCACGAGCTTGTCCGGCCGCACCACGGCCAGGACAGCGATGCAGCCTTTCGGCGGCGATGCCGTCAGGCGGAAATCGGCGTTGCCTTCGCGGGTGGGCTGCGAGCGTCACGCCCTCGGCCGTGTCGTAGCCGCGCTCGGTGGCGAGATAGACGCCGGCCTCGTCCGCGCTCGGCGTTTCGCCGAGCACGATCGGGACTTCGCCGAACTCGCCCGTGGACTGGGTTCCCCCACAGCCCGCGAGCAGCATCGCCAGTACCAGGACAGCCGAGATACGCACACCGGTATCGTGGCGAATGGATGCGCCGGGTCACTTTTTCGCGCAACGTCACGCTTTCGCTCTCGCGGACGTGCAGCGCCCACTGCAAGTACTGCTCGTTCGCGACGCACAAGCCGCACCTCCACGAGCCGGAGGAGGTCGAGCGCCTGATCGACCGTGCCGCCCGGCGCGGGGTCAAGGAGCTGCTGGTGCTGACCGGCGAGAAGCCGGCGATCGCCGATCGCCTGGCCGCGCTGGGGTTCGAGGACTTCGTGGCCTACGTCGTCTGGGCGTGCGAGAAGGCGCTCGAACGCGGGCCTGCTGCCGCACACGAACCTCGGCACGCTGGACGCCACGGACCTCGCGCGGCTGCGCAAGGTCACCGCGTCGCAGGGGCTGATGCTCGAGTCCACGAACGCCGGACCTCGTCGCCCATCAGGGCTCGCCGACCAAGAACCCGGCGGTCCGGCTGGAGACGATCAGGACCGCCGGCGAGCTGAAGATCCCCTTCACCAGCGGCATCCTGGTCGGCATCGGCGAGTCCGAGGAGGACCGGATGGAGTCGCTCGCGGCGCTCGCGGGCCACGACCACATCCAGGAGATCATCCTCCAGAACTTCGTCCCGCACCGGAAGTACTACGGCGAGGAGCCGGCCGAGATCGCGACCGACGCGGCGGAGCGCTACTGGGCCACGGGCCTCTCCGACGCGCCGCACCGCGATGCCCCCAAGTGGGCCTGCCCGGTGACGATCGAGGACATGGTGCGGCTGGTGAAGGAGACCCGGCGGCTGATGCCCGACATCGGCATCCAGGTCCCGCCGAACCTCGCCGACTGGTGGCCGGAACTCGTGGCCGCCGGTGCGACCGACCTCGGCGGACTCTCGAGTAACGGCGACCACATCTCGCCCGAGCACCCGTTCCCGTCGCCCAAGCAGGTGCGCCAGCGCCTCGAGGGCATCGCCGCGGTCAGCGAGCGGCTGTGCGTCTACCCGCAGTACATGACCGAGGAGTGGGTCGAGCCGCGCGTGCTCGACGTCATCAAGGACCGCTACGTGTCCTTCATGCCGCGCGTCACGCGTCCCGCGGTGCAGTCGGACTCGATCCAGCGCGCCCGCGACGGGTTCGAGCTGACGCCGGCGGAGCTCGAGGCGATGTTCGCCGAGAGCCGTCCCGAGGTGATCGAGGACATGCGCCAGGCCGCCGACGAGCTGCGCGAGGAGCTCGCGGGCGACCTCGTGACGTTCGTCGTGAACCGCAACATCAACGTCTCGAACATCTGCACCGTCGGCTGCGCGTTCTGCGGCTTCGGCGTCGGCAAGCGCTCGCCGGACGCCTACGAGCACAACGAGGCCGACTTCGTGCGCCGGATCCACGCCGCGCAGGAGTTCGGCGCGACCGAGATCTGCATGCAGTCGGGCATCCACCCCGACTGGGGCCTTGAGGACTACCTCGGCTGGCTGCGGCTGGCGAAGGCGACGGCGCCCGAGATCCACATGCACGCGTACAGCCCGATGGAGATCGCGCACATGTGCGACGTCACCGGGCTCGGGCCGCACGCGGTCCTCGAGCAGCTGCGCGAGGCCGGTCTGGGCAGCGTTCCCGGCACCGCGGCCGAGGTCCTGCACGACGGCGTCCGCCAGCGCATCAGCCCCAACAAGCTGCCGGCCGGGCGCTGGGTGGAGATCATCACCGCCGCCCACGAGGTCGGCCTGCGCTCGACCGTGACCGTGATGTTCGGGCACATCGAGACGCCCGCCGAGCTGGCCGAGCACATGCGCGTGGTGCGCGAGCTGCAGAACAAGACAGGCGGGTTCACGGAGTTCGTGCCGCTGAGCTTCATCCCGTTCCAGACGCTGCTGGGCCGCACGCACGGCATCGCCGAGATCTCGCGCGAGGAGAACCTCAAGCACACGGCGGTCTTCCGGCTCGCGCTGGGCAAGACGATCCCGCAGCCTGCAGGCGAGCTGGGTGAAGATGGGCATCGACGCCGCCACCGAGGCGCTGCGCTGGGGCGTCAACGACCTCGGAGGGACCCTGATGGAGGAGTCGATCAGCCGGATGGCGGGCGCCGATCACGGCGTCAAGCTCGACCCTGACGATCTCGTCGCCGCCGCCCACCGCGCCGGCCGCCCCGCGGCCGAGCGCACGACCCTGTACAGCATCCGCAGGCACTACGACCTCGCTGCCGCGGCGTGAAGCTCGAGCTCGGCCCGCATGCTGCGGCATGCGGGCACCGAAGAGGCGACGATCTGGGTCCAGACCGACGGGCCGTGTGAGGTCGAGGTCCGCCCCCGCGGTGGCACCGCCGCGAGCGAGCGGACCTTCAGCGTCGAGGGCCACCACTACGCGCTCGTCCACGTCGACGGGCTGCCGCCCGACACGCCTACGCCGTACGAGGTGGCGCTGGACGGCGAGGTCGTCTGGCCGGAGCCGGACAGCCGCTTCCCGCCGAGCGTCCTGCGCACGCACGCCAAGGACACGAGGCCGCGGATCGTCTTCGGCTCCTGCCGCGTCGCCGCCCCGCACGAGCCGCCGTACACCCTGCGCAAGGACGAGGACCCCGAAGGCCGCGAGGTCGACGCGCTGCGCGGGCTGGCGCTGCGGATGCGCGACGCCCCGCCCGAGGAGTGGCCGCACGCGCTGCTGCTGCTCGGCGACCAGGTCTACGCCGACGAGGTCCACCCGGCCGTCGAGCGGCAGATCGAGGGCGAGGAGGTCATCAGCTACGACGACTACGTGAAGCTCTACATCGCTGCGTGGGGCGAGCCGGTGATCCGCTGGCTGCTCTCGACCGTGCCCACCGCGATGATCTTCGACGACCACGACGTCCACGACGACTGGAACACGTCGATCGAGTGGGTCACCGAGATGCGCGACGAAGGGGTGGTGGCGCAAGCGCATCGTCGCCGCCTTCGAGAGCTACCTGATCTACCAGCACCTCGGGAACCTCTCGCCGAGCGAGCGCGCCGACTTCGAGCTCTACGAGCGGCTGCGCACCGATCCGGACCCGACGCCGTTGCTGCGCGAGTTCGCGCGCCAGGCCGACGAGGAGGTCCAGGGGACGCGCTGGAGCTTCTGCCGCGACATCGGGCCGGCGCGCGTCGTGATGATCGACTCGCGCGCCGGGCGCGTGCTCGACCCCGGACACCGCGCGATGGTCGACGAGGAGGAATGGCGCTGGATCACCGAGCACGCCACCGGCGACGTCGACCACCTCCTGATCGGCACGTCGCTGCCGCTGATCATGGGCCCGGCATTGCACTGGCTGGAGTCCTGGAACGAGGTCGTCGCCGACGGCGCGTGGGGCAAGCCCGTCAAGAGGCTCGCCGAGAAGCTGCGCGAGGCGCTCGATCTCGAGCACTGGCCGGCGTTCCAGGAGTCGTTCCGGAGCATGTGCGACCTGCTGCTGGAGGTCGGCGCCGGCCGCCGGGGCAAGGCGCCGTCGACGATCTGCGTGCTCTCGGGAGACGTCCATCACGCCTACCTGGCCGAGATCGGCTTCCGTCCGGGCTCCAATGTTGAGTCCAGCGTGTGGCAGGCGGTCTGCTCGCCGTTTCGCAATCCGCTCGACAGCAACGAGCGGCGGGTCATCCTCGGCGCCTGGTCGAAGCCCGCCGAGAAGGTCGCCCGGGCGCTCGCCCGCCGGGCCGGCGTACGCGATCCGGAGGTTCAGTGGCGCCTCGCGCACGAGAAGCCGTGGTTCAACAACCAGGTCGCGTCGCTCGTGCTGGAGGGGCGTCGCGCCACGTTCGTGCTGGAGAAAGCGATCCCTCCGGACGACGGAAGGGGCGAGCCCAGGCTCGAGCGCGTGTTCGAACGCCCCATCGAACCCAACGCCGTCTTCGCGAGGGCTTAAGACACACTCTCCGCGCTGGGGTCATGATCAGGTAGCGAACCGCTTGGAGCCGCTACGCACCATCAGATCAGAACCGATGCTGACCTGCTCGCCGAGGCGAGCAAGGATCCTCTCGCCTTCCGCGAGTTCTACGACCGCTATGCCGCTTGGGTGCGGTCGTGGTTCCAGCGCCAGACGGGCTCGGAGACGGCTGCGCTCGACCTGACGGCCGAGACGTTCGCGCAGGCGTGGAACTCCGTGCGCCGCTTCAAGGACCTTGCCGACGGCTCCGGAGCTCCGTGGCTGTTCGGGATCGCGCGCAACCTGCTGCGCCAGTACCACAAGCACAACCGGATCGAGAGCGCCGCGCGCGAGCGCCTCGGCCTGCCCGCCGCCTGGGCGGAGTGCGATGACTACGACGCCGTCGACGAGCGCATGTTCGCCTCGTCGCTGGCGCCGAAGCTGCGGCACGCGGTGCGTGCCCTGCCGACCGAGCAGCAACGCGCACTGGAACTGCGCGTCGTGCAGCAGTTGGACTACGAGGAGGTCGCGGGCGCGCTGGGCTGTAGCCAGAACGCCGCGCGACTGCGTGTCTCGCGTGCCCTCCGGGCGCTGGGACTCAAGCTAAGGGGAGCAGAGGCATGACCGCACCGCCCATTGCCGCCGATCACGCCCACGCACGCCGGATCACGGAGCGCACACGCTCGGCACGCCTTATTCGCGACTCGATCGGCCTACTGTGCTCGAAGTGGTCGGTCGACGTCCTGCTGGCGCTCGGTGACGGCACCCGCCGCTACCACGAGCTGCTGGAGGACCTGGCGCCGATCTCGGAGAAGGTGCTGACGCAGACGCTGCGCGCGATGGAGCGCGACGGGCTGCTCGTCCGCCGCGTGCACGCCGAGGTCCCGCCGCGGGTCGAGTACGCGCTGTCACCGCTCGGCGCCACCATGGCCCCGCCGCTGAAGGCGCTCGGCTCCTGGTCGCTGACGCACGGCAAGCGCGTCGAAGAGGCGCGCGATCGCTTCGACGCACGCGCCGCGGCGCGCGTTCGCGCCGCCTGAAGTCGCGTATACGCAAGATTTCGTCAGGAATCGACGACGGCGATCACCTCGCGGCATCGTCGTCGACTGTTGCGGGGATGCATGAGTCACCTACGTGGCTCACACCCTGTGGCCATCAGGCTCCGCAGACTTGCTTGGCGCCGGGAAGGTTCCCCTGCCGATCCCCGGCGCCCCGCGGAGACCCCTCTAGGGCTCGGCCAGCCGCGCACGCATGTCGGCGGCCAGCGACTTCGGGGTCAGCGACTCGAACGGGATGCCGATGCGCTGCGTCCCCTGCTTGTCGATCAGCATCACGTGCGCCGAGTGCTCGAAGTCCCAACCGGCGATGTGACGGGCGCGGCCGCGGTAGGCGAGGTCCGCCGGGTCCGGGTAGGCGTCGTCGGCGCCGGGCGGCGGCGCGGTGGGCTGTGGCGGCGCCTGGTATCGCGAGCGCGACCCGCAGCTGAACGCGCCGGTCGCCCCGACGCGGCTTCCCGGAACCGCGAACATGGAGGGCTGATGTCGGCTGTCGCGCAATCGGAGCGGACCACGGACCGGCTGCCTCAGTGGGCGATGATCGCCGCCGGCCTCGGGATGGTCGTCCTGTTGCTCGGCGCCCGCCGCGGCGGTTCTGCTGACGCGCAAGCCGGCCGTGATCGCGGACGGTCAGCGCCTGGCCGCCGGGCGGCTCCCGACCGACGTCGCCGTCGCGGACTCGACCGTCTGGGTCGTCAGCGGGCGCGACAACCGCGTCGTCGCGCTCGACGCCCGTGACGCCGAGCAGCAGGCCGCCGCCACGCACGTGGCCGGCTCCTCGCCGCTGCGGCTGGCGGTCGGCGAAGGCTCCGTCTGGACCGCCAACGCGGGCGATGACACGGTCACGCGCTTCGATCCGCTCGTCCCGGGCAGCGGCCGCCAGATCCGGATCGGGTCCGAGGCCGTAGACATTGCGGTGAGCTCCGAGGGCACCTGGGTGACCAACGGCGTCGCCGGCACCGTCACGCGCGTCGACCCGATCGCCAACCGCGTGATCGGGCGTCCGGTGCGGACCGGCGGCTTCCCGACCTCGCTGGCCGTCGGCTCCGGCAGCGCGTGGGGCGTCGACGCGCGCGGCGGTACCGTGACGCGATTGCGCAACCGTTGATCGCACTGGCCCTCGCGCTGGCCGCGGCGCTGCTGCCGGCGCCCGCGCCGCGGGGCGAGGCGACGCGCAGCGTGGTCGCGGCGCACCAGCCGGCGCCCGCGTCGCGGGGCGTGGTCGCGGCGCACCAGCCGGCGCCCGCGTCGCGGAGCGTGGTCGCGGCGCACCAGTCGGCGCCCGCGTCGCGGGGCGCGGTCGCGGCGCGCGGGCCGGCGCCCGCGCTGCGCGTCGAGGCCGAGCGACTGCCCGGCGCCCGCGTCGTGCGCGACTCGGGCGCGAGCGGCGACCGCGCGCTCCTGCTCGACTCCCGCGACTCGGCGCGGGCCACCGTGCGCGCGGCCGCGCCGACGCGGCTGCGGATCGTCGCCCGGGCGCCGCGCTGTGACGGCACCCTGCTCGTCGCGCTCGACGGGCGGCGCTCGCACCGCCTCCGCATCACGCGGGGCCGCTGGCGGACACGGACGGTGGCGCTCCCCGCGGGGTCACACGTCGTCACGCTGCGGCGTGGGCGCTGCGCCGTGCGCGTCGACCGCCTCGACGTCGCCTGGACGCCCGCCCCGGCCGCGACGTGGCAATGGCAGCTGAGTGGCAAGCTCGATCTCACGGTGCCCGCCGACGTCTACGACGTCGACCTCTTCGAGACCCCGGCAAGCGATGTCGCGCGGATCCATCAGCAGGGCGCCCGCGCGGTCTGTTATTTCAGCGCCGGCACGCGCGAGACGGGCCGGCCGGACCCGTTCCCGGCGAGCGTCGCGGGCAAGGCGCTCGAGGACTACCCCGACGAGCGCTGGCTCGATGTCCGGGCGCTGCACGTCCTCGGCCCGATCCTCGAGCGCCGGCTCGACCTCTGCGCCCGCAAGGGCTTCGACGGCGTCGAGGCCGACAACGTCGACGGCTACGCCAACGCGAGCGGCTTCCCGCTGCGCGCCGCCGATCAGCTGCGCTTCAACCGCTTCCTCGCCCGCGAGGCGCACGCGCGCGGGTTGGCGATCGCGCTCAAGAACGACCTCGATCAGGTGGCCGCGCTGGCTCCGGCCTTCGACTGGGCGCTCGTGGAGCAGTGCTTCCAGTACGACGAGTGCGCACGCCTGCGGCCGTTCACCACCGCGGGCAAGGCGGTCTGGGAGGTCGAGTACGAGCGCGCGCCCGACACGTTCTGCCCGGCCGCGCGGGCCGCCGGGTTCATGGCGATGCGGAAGCGCCTCGAGCTCGACTCGGCACGGGACCCATGCTGGTGAGCGTGTGCTCCAGGCCTTCGGCCAGCGGCGTGGCCGCCTCCCATCCGAGCCGCCGCCGGGCTGCGCGCGGATCGAGGCACGAGCGCTGCACCTCGCCGGCGCGCCCGGGCTCGAAGCGCACGCGCAGCCCGAGCGCACGCGCGAGCTCGAGGACGCTGGTCTCGCACCCCGTCGCGATGTTGCAGCAGCCCGCCGCGTCGCGCTCGCCCGCGGCCAGGAACGCCTCGACGACGTCGCCGACGAAGACGAAGTCGCGGGTCTGGGCGCCGTCGCCGTAGATCGTCACGTCGCGGCCAGCGGCGGCAGCGGCGGTGAAGATCGCGATCACGCCGGATTCGCCGCCGGCCTGGCGCGGGCCGTAGACGTTGCTCATCCGCAGGCTCAGCGTCGAGAGGCCGTGCAGCTCGCGGTAGAGCGCCAGGTAGCTCTCGGCCGCCGCCTTGGAGGCGGCGTAGGGCGAGCCGGGGTGCGGCGCGGCGGTCTCCGGCGTCGGCAGCTGCTCCGTGTCGCCGTAGATCGCTCCGCCGGTCGATGCCAGCACGAAGCGCCGGACGCCGTGGCGCCGCGCCGCCTCGAGCATCATCACCGTCCCGATCAGGTTGACCGCCGCGTCGCGCGCCGGGTCGGCGACCGCGTGGCGTACGTCGATCTGGGCGGCGAGGTGGAAGACCGTGTCCGGCTTCGCCGCCGCGATGACGCGTGCGACCGCCGTGGGGTCGGTGACGCTCGCGGGATGGAAGCGGGCGCCGCGGTTCAGCGCGCCCGCGAGGTTCTCCCAGCGGCCCGTCGAGAGGTCGTCGAGCACGGTGACCTGCTCGCCGCGCTCCAGCAGCGCGTCGACCAGGTGCGACCCGATGAAGCCGGCGCCGCCGGTGACCAGCGCGCCGCCCATCAGGGGTTCACGCAGGATTGGGTGGCCGCGCCGGCGGCGACGGCGCCGGTCGTGCCCGCGTTGACGTACTGCCACTGGTAGTCGGGACGCCCGCCGACCCAGTAGACGATCTCGTAGACGCCGACCGTGATGATGCCGCGGCCGGCCGGTACGGCGATCGGGCCCATCGACCACGGCACCGGGATCGCGGCGCCGCCCGGATGGAACTGCGCGACGCCGGCGGCCGATGCGGTCCACGCGTTCCAGCGGCCACGGTTCTCACCCTGGTTGCCGAGCCAGCGCCAGCCGCTCGCCGGCGTGTACCAGGCGACCCAGCCGCGGGTCGAGATCGGGATCGTCGTCTTCGCCGTGAAGTCCGGCTCCACGAGGTAGCCCGGGGCGCACTGCAGATGGCCGTCGGTCCAGAACCCCTTGGCCCGTGCCGGTGCGCTCCCGGCGCCGAGGTTGAAGTACAGGCGCGTGTCGCGACCGCCCTGGCGGACGATGGCGGTGGCCGCGACCGTGCGGCGCGCCGCGATCCGCTTGGCGATCTTGGGCGTGACGCTGAATCGCCCGGTCGCGCGGGAGCCGGCGCAGCGATAGGAGGCGCGGTCGAGATCGCCGCCCGCGACGCGGCTCGAGCGCACGCGGACCGTGCCGTTGCCCTGGCAGGCGAACCGCACCGAGAACGTGCGCCGCGCGCGGTTGAGCGCGACCCGCTCGCCGCTCAGCAGCCCGGGGCCACTGGTATCGGGGATCGCGGCCGCGGCGCCGGGCGCGACGAACGGCGGCGCGGTGCCGGGCGAGGGCGGCAGGTCGGTCCCGTTGCCGGGCGGCGGCCCGGGCGGGCCCAGCGGCGCCTGCGCGGCGGCGACCGCCGGCATGGCGGCCGCGAACGCGAGCGTGAGGACGAGCACCGGCTTAGCGATCGACACGGATCACCTCGTTGGTTCCCGCGGCGATCCACACGTGCCGCGTATCGAGTGCGAGGGCGGTGGGGACGTGGCCGAGCTGCAAGCGGGAGCGCACATTCCCTTTGAGATCCAGGCGCACGAGTGTGCGGTCGGAGCGGCAGAGCACGTAGACGTCCCGGGCGTCGGCGGCGAGCGCCACCGGCGAGCGGCAGACGCGGACCGGCGAGCCTATGAGCCCCGAGCTGAGCGAGACGGCGCGCACCGTGCCGGCGCTCGCGTCGGCGACCAGCGCCGCGTCGCCGGTGAGCGCGACGTCCACCGGCGCCCCGCCGAGCGCCACCGGAGGACCGGCGGCGCGCCGGGCGCGCGCGTCGAGACGGATCAGCGTCCCGTTGGCGTCGACGGCGACCACGTGCTCCGCGTCGGCCGCGAGCGCGATGGGACGGGCACCGACGTGGAGCACCCGCCGGCGATCACCCGGGCCGAGGACACGCACGGTCCCATCCGCCGAGCTGGCGGTCCAGACCGCGCCGGCCGCGATCACGACATCGGCCACATCCGGGCCCGCGCTGATCGGCTGCGGCGTGCCCGAGCCGTCGCGCCGGGCGCGGACCAGCACCCCGCGCTCGGTGTCGGCGACCCAGGCGAAGTGACGATCGAGCACGACCCGCGCCGGCGTCCCGCCGGTGCGGATGGCGGGCGCCGCCGGCCGCCCCGTGGCGCCGTCGAGGATCCACACGGCGCCAGCCATCGGCCCCGCGACCCACAGCTGCCCGCCCGAGGCGACGAGCCCGGTCGCCTGGCCGGGCACCCGGAAGACCGTCGCCGCCGGCGCGTCCGGCGCCCGCGTCGCGAGCACGAGAACGCCACCGGCGACGAGCACGGCGAGCGCGACGACGGCCACGAGCCAGGGCCGCCGGCGGACGATGCGGGCGACGCCGTGCGCGGCGTCCGCGAGCCGGGGCCGCCGGGGGACGATGCGGGCGACGCCGTGCGCGGCGTCCGCGAGCCGGGGGCGCGCGGCGCCGGCCGCGCGCGACGCGTTCCCGTCTTGAGCGACTGCGGCGAGCCTGCGCGGGCCGGGAGCGCCGCCGGCCTGCGCGGCCGCGGCGGGCTTGCGCGGCCGGCCGGAGACATCATCGGCCTGCCCGGCCGCGGTGAGCCAGGGTCGGCGCCGCGCGGCGCGGACGCTGGCCGGACGCGGCGCTGCGGTGCGGTGCGGCGTCGCCGGCCGGGTCGGTGCGGGCGCGAAGTCCGCCGGCGCGTCGTCCCAGCGTGACGCCGGCGGCTCGCGCTCGACGAGCTCCGGCACCGGCCCCTCGGGCACCGGCGGCAGCGGCAGCGACTCGCTGACCTCGCTGCGTATACGCGCGATCCGCTCGAGCTGCTTCGCGTACTCGGCGTCGAAGAGCTCGGCGTGTCGGGCGTGCGGGCGGCGTGCCCAGAGCTGCGATTCGGGCTCGTTCATCGGCAGCCGCCGAGCGCGGCGAGCTCCTGCGCGAAGTAGTCGGGCACGGTGCCCCAGGGGTGCGGAAGGGTCCCCGAGGTGACGTAGACGTAGCCAGCCGACGGCGACGGCTCCAGCGCGCGCAGTGCCTGCTCGCGCGACGCCCCGTAGATCAGGTGCGCGGTCCGCGCGGGCTCGACGCCCGCGGGCGCAACTCGATCGCGGTAGGCCGAGATCGGGCCCTCGAAGGTGACGACGAGGTCGGCGAGGTCGAAGTAGCCGTGTGCCGGCACGACCCCCGGATTGAGGACCACGAACGGCGCGCCGGCGGCCCGGGCGTGGTGGCTGAGGGCGTGGTAGTAGTTGAGCTTCGACTCGGCCGACGCGGCCTCGTCGAGGAAGATGCCGTCGACGCCGTACCAGTCGCGGTAGCGGTCGATGTCTGCTTCGACGTCGTCCGGCGGCCGCGCGCCCCAGGTCGTGGGCACGTACCCGAGGACCTGCGAGCCGCCGGCCTGGGCGGCGGCGATCGCCTCCCGATACTCGGGGTCCAGCGCCGCCCCCGGACCGCTCGCCGGGTTCACCACGAGCAGCCGCGGAAGCGTCGAGCGCTCGACGAGCCGCAGGATCGCGTCCGGCTTCAGATACGCCGGGACGAGGCTGCCCGCGCAGAGCGCGCGACGCTCCGGCCCGCGCCCGCCGAACGCCGTCGCGATCAGGATCGTGCCCGCGGCGGCGGAGGCGACCAGGAACGCGCCCCTCATGGGATCCAGAGGGTCGTGGCCAGAGTGCGTGCCGGCTGCGCGAGCAGCGTGAAGACCGCGGGCAGCAGCACCAGCACGGCGAACGCGCCGCCGCAGAGCAGTGCCGCGCCCGCGAAGGTCGTGTCCGCCTCGCGCACGAGCAGCTCCGCCGTGAGGCCGAACGCGATCCCCGCGGCGGCGACGCCCGGGCGCCCGAACGATTCGAGCAGGCCGACGAGCAGCGTCGCGAGCGCGACCACGCCGAACCCGGCCAGCACGCCGGCGTTCCCGGACCCGAGCGCGAGCAGGGCGAGCGACCCGACCACGGTCGGCAGCACGAGCCGCCAGAGCGCGGCGAACAGCGGGCCGACGGGCGCCGGCCCGTCGACCGCCTCGCAGACGGGCACGCCCGCCAGCGAGCGCGCGAACGCATCGGGCAGCTTCCACAGGTGCTGGCCCGCCCAGAGCGCCCCGGCGGCGGAGGGCAGCAACGCCAGCGCGGCCGCCGCGCTGGCGGTCCAGCCGACGCTCGGGTCGCCCACCAGCAGGATGCCGATGCCGCCGCCGGTGGCCGCGGCGCTGAGCGTCCTGCCCCAGCGGCCGGGGATCGCGGCGCCGTCTCCGGCGGTCGTCAACGCCAACGCTGCCGCCCCCGCGATGATCGCCGCCACGACGGCCACGACCGCCGGTGCGGGGGCGCCCGCCAGCATCACCGGGACCGAGGCCACGGCAACCCCGCAGTAGAGCGCCGCCCAGCCCCGCCGGATCACGATGCTGCCGCTGGTCCACGTGACCGTCAGCAGCCCCGCCAGCACGCCGGCCGCCCCGAACAGGGCAAACGGGACGGCGAGGAGGCCGACCGCGGCCATGACGAGCGCTCCGCGCCGGTGCGCGAGCCCGGCGAGCCCCGACGGACGGCCGAGATGACGGCACAGCAGCGCCCACTGCAATGCGAGCGTGAGCGGCAGCGCGAGCCCCAGCGCGCGCCTGACCGCGTTGACGCCCAGCGCTTCGGTCAGTGGCTCGGCCCACAGCGCGATCGCGCACACCGTGACGATGAAGGCAGTCCCCTCCAGCAACAGCCCCGGCGGGCGCTCAGGCGTCGCCGGCACCGTCGCGCTCTCGGCCGGCTCCGCGGCCTGCTTGGGCATCATCAGACGCGCGGTCTCGAGCGCGCGCTGGGCGGGAACGCCCGCCCAGGCCTCGAGCACGACCGCGGCCTCCAGCGCATCCTGTGGCGGGCGCCCGAGCCGCGCCTCGACGAGCCGCCGCGCCCGCGCGGCCTCCAGGCTCATGACGGCACCGCCCGCAGCCGCGAACGCTCGCGGGTCAGCGTGTGCAGCAGCTCGCGGTAGCCCTCGACGCACGCGTCCTCGTTGAAGATCCGCCCGAGCCGGCTGTGCCCGCGCTTGCCGAGGCCCCAGGCCAGGTCGGGGTTGCGCAGCAGCATCACGACGCCCATCGCCAGCGAGTGGTCGTCGCCCGGCGCGGCGACGGCGCCGCAGCCCTTGACCACGTCGGGAACGCCGCCGACGCAGGTGGCGACGATCGGCCGGCCCTGGCTCATCGCCTCCAGCACCGACATCGGCAGCCCCTCGGAGATGCTCGTCATCAGCACCACGTCGGCGCTCCGCACGACCCCGGTCGGGTCGGTCGTGCGCCCCATGAAGCGGAAGCGATCGCCCAGGCCGAGGCGGCGGTGCAGCGCGGTGCACGAGTGCCCGTAGGCCTCCTCGCCCTCGGTGACCGTGCCGTAGTGGCAGAACTGCGCGTCCGGCACGACGCGCAGGGTCTCGGCGGCCACGCGCAGCATCGTGTGGATGTCCTTGAGCGGATCGATCCGGCCGACCGAGACGACGACGCGCCGGCCCGGCGGCGGCACCGGCGGCTCCGGTTGGCGCAGGCCGTTGTAGAGCACGAGGATCTTCGCGGGGTCGATGCCGAGGCTCATTTCCCAGTAGGCGTTCGCGTCGGTGACGGGGCAGATGACGTCGGCGCCCGCGTAGGCGCACCGCGCCAGCCCGCGGGCCAGCCGCGTGGCGGTGAAGCGCGCGCCGGCGGAGCCCGTGCCGCGGACGGCGGCGAGGTAGGCCTCGCGCAGGAAGACGCCGTGTTCGGTCAGCACCATGGGCGTGCCGTGGTCGGCCTTGTGGACGAGCGCGGGGATCGCCGACCAGCCCGCGGCGGTCACATGGAGGACGTCGGCGGGCGGCGTCGGCGCCGCCGCCGTACGCGCGATCCAGTACAGCGTCTGGTAGAGCGTCGCGGCCTCGACGAGATCCAGCCGCGGCGGCGTCCCGGCTTCCGTCACGCGCTCGGCGAGGACGTCGCGCAGCCCGTCCAGAAAGGCCGCCCAGCCCTTCCCGGAGCGGAAGACCTTGCGCACGCCGGTGGGGTTGCGCCGGCACCAGCGCCACTCCTGCAGCACGGCGGCCGTGTCCCCGTCCCAGCCCAGCAGGCCGCGCACGAGCACCCCTGGCAGCTGAGGCCGGGGCCCGCTGCCGCGGCTGCGTCCCCGCGGCAGCCGCTCCGACCAGACCTCGATCGGCCCTTCCTCGCGCACGTGCTCCGGCAATTCGTACAGCGGCGCGCGACCGTGCGGGGCGATGATCGGGAGCACCGACCAGTCGAACTCCGTCAACCCGCGCACCAGCAGGTCGCACCACGAGCTGACGCCGCCGAGCGCGTACGGGTACGTACCCTCGGTCGTCAGCAGGATCCGGGAGCGCCGCGCCGGCGCGCTCGGCGCCACCGGCGCGTCGGTGGTGACGAGCTCAAGCGCGGGTGCGGCCATTCAGGCTCCCGGTCGATTCCAGCGCCTTCAGGCGCGCCTCGAAGGAGACCATCGCCCGCTCGATCTCCTGGCAGATCTCCAGCAGCGCCTCGCGGATCACGAGCCCCTCGACCAGCACGCGCGTCGTCTCGTCGCCGACGCTGTCCTCGTCCGGCCGTGCGGTCGGCAGCGAGCGGGCGCGCCCGAGCATCTGGACGATGTCCGGGGCCTGGTGTGGCGCGGCCTTCAGCCGGGCGTTCTCCTCGCGCAGCAGCAGGAGCTCCGCGTGCAGCGCGCCGAGCGACTCGCCCGCGACCTCCAGGGCCTCGACATCCGCGCTGCGGCGCCCGAACCGCCGCGGGCGATCGTCGAGGCTCATCCCTTCACGACCCGGAAGGCGAGGCGGCGGGAGGCGGTCCGGTCGTGTCCGGCGGACGCGCTGATCACGAGCCGGTAGCGCTGCGGCTTGAGCAGCCGCTTGCCGAAGCGCCCACGGAAGCGCAGCTCGCCGGTCCCGGCGCGCGCCGAGCGGGTGACCTGGCCGACCCGGACCCAGCCGCGGCGCGTGTGGCGCTGGAACGTCAGCCGCACCTTCGCCGCGCGGTTGAGCTTCCACGAGACGCGCGTGCCATCGAGCCGGGTGCCCTTGGACGCGCGCTTGTGCGCGACCGCGAAGCGCCGCGGGGCCATCTTCACCCGGGTCAACTGCAGCTTCTTCGCGGGCGTGGCGGGGCGTCCCGGCGGCCGGCCGGCGTCCGAGCCGCCGCGGTCCGGAGAGCCGCCGCCGTTCTCACTGCGCGGCGTCACGGGCTTGGGCGCGACGACGCCGGTCGGCGCCGAGAAGGCCTGGCTGACCGAGGAGATCCAGTTGCCGGCGCCGATCGCGACGCGCAGCGTGGCGCCCTCGTCGGCGGCCGTCGCCTCGTAGCTCGCGCCATCAGCCCCCGCGACGTTCTTGCACGCCGCACCGCGGGCGTCGCAGCGCTGCCACTGCCGCGTATACGCGACCTCGGGAGTCCCCGTCCAGGCTCCGTTCTCCGCGCTGAGCGTCTCGCCGACGCGCGCCGTGCCCTTGATCGTGGGCGGGCTCGTGTTCGCCGGGTCGGCGGGCGTGAACTCGGCCTGCGCACCGGCGGCGAGGGTGATCCAGCCCGAGCGCTGGCCGCCGTACACGTCGCCCGCGGTCGTGCCCGTGAGCGGCACCTCGACCGGCCCGGCAGCGCCGTTGCTGACGTGGATCCGGCCGTCCTGGAGCCAGGCGCTGACGGAGCCCTTCGCAGCGGCCCATGTGTCCTGGCGGGCGAGCGTGTCGGCGATCTGCGTCGTCGTGAGCTGCAGCAGCGGCGCGCCGGCACGGTCGAAGGCGGCCTCGTAGCGCCCGACGAGCGCGTCGATCACCGGGTAGAGGATCCCGCCCTGGTCGGGATGGGTCTCGGGCAGGACCGGATTGAAGTCGGCGAGGTTGCTCTGATGGAAGAAGTGCGGCCGCGGGTCATTGCCCGTCAGGTGGCGGAACATGACGCGCGTCTCCAGCGTCACGTACTCGTCCCAGCCGGCCGGTGTCGTGCGGCAGGTGGTCACGCCGGCGATCGGCACGCAGCCGCCGCCGTTGGCCGGGGCGACGTAGATCCAGTTGTACTCGTCGAGCTGCTGGCCCTGGCGCGAGACGTTGTAGTAGACGTTGCTCGGGTAGCGCGGCACGGCGCGCACGTTGCCCTGGGTCCACGAGGCGCCCGCGGGCAGCAGCGGGCTGGTGATCATGGTCGGGACGCTCGGGTAGCCCTTGGACGCGTCGGTGGCGATCGAGCGGATGCCCGCCGACGTGAGCGCGGCGCTGAGGTTCGGGTTCTGGCCGTAGGGGGCGAGCGCCGCGGCGTTGGCCGCGGGCGGCTCCGCCGCCGTTCCGGCCGCCGCGGCGTCGGTGACGGTGAGCGTGATCGGGTTGCGGCCGTCGTCGGTGGGCGCGTCGGCGGCGCGGGCCAGGGTGGCGACCCGGGCCCACGCCGCCGTCCCCGCCGGACGGCGGTAGACGTCGTAGCCGATCGCGTGGCAGACGGCGTTGAAGCTGACCGCGACGGCGTTCGTGGTCGAGCCGGCCGCGCCCACGACGATCCCCGGCACGACCGAGGCGGTCGTCTCGCCCGCCGGCGAGCGCGCCGTCAGCGCGTAGTCGTAGGTCCCGCCTGCGACGGCGCCGCCGGTGGCCGCCGGCTCGACGTCGTCGAACGCCGGCGGGTCGATCGTGCCGGGGTTGCCCGGGCGGGCGTTCGCGAGCCCCGAATGCTCACCGGTGACCACCTCGGCCGCGTTGGCCACCTGCAGCCCGCGAGCGCGTGCCCAGGCCAGGTTGTCGGTGATCTGGCGAGCGATGAAGGGCGCGCTCGAGCAGTCGAGGTTGGAGTGGTCGAAGGTGTGGTTGACGTAGCCGAACGCGGCGCTGACGCCGGGCTGGGCGAACTTCGCCGCGAGCGCGTCAGGCGCGCCGGTCTGCTCCACCTGCAGCGCGCTGCCGCCGCCGTTGAAGGCCATGTCGATCCGCAGCCCGCTCGCCCGCGACCACGCGATCGCGCGGTCCACGTCGCTCGCGCTCATGCGGCTCGCCCGCGCCGGGTCGTAGTTGGTGCTGTGCGTCGCCGGGTCCCAGGCGTCGTCGCCGAGGAACAGGTCGTCGACCTGCAGCTCGAGGTAGTTGCGCTGGTAGCCGAGGAAGACCCCGCGCGTGACCCAGTTGAGCATCCCGTGGCGCAGCAGCTGGTTGTGGTTCTGGAACTGGTTGGAGGCGACGGTCATGACCATCTCCTCGCGACCGTCGTCAGGGTGGGTGTAGATGCCCAGGTAGGCGGTGTCGCCCGGGCCGGCCAGCAGCGTCTGCCAAGCGCCGGGGTTCGCCGGGTCGGGCTTGGCCGCATAGCCGAAGGTCTCGGCGACCGCGGGGTCGTCGTCGGCGATCGCCACCGGGCCCTTCAGATACGGGAAGGCGGCCCGCCCGGAGGGGGTGAGCAGGCCGACCTTCCCGTCTTGTGACGCGCCCGGCACCGGCGCGAGGCCGTGCGCGGCGGTCGGCGCCGTGTAGTCGCTCAGCCGCCGGATGCCGAAGGTGCGCTCGAACTTGGCCAGCGTCGCCCATTCCCCGTCCGTCAGTGCCGACAGGTAGCTCGTCGTGCCGCCGGGGTTGGTGACCTGGTGCCCGAGGTCGCCGGAGGCCAGGATCACGGCCTGGTAGCGCGCGTGGTCGTTCGCGTAGTCGGCCAGCGTCGCGTCGGTCAGCGTCGCGGCGCGGGTCTGGCCGTTGTAGGCGACGAGCGTGTCGTAGGGAACGCCCTCGCGTTCGAGCTCGGCCTTCCACGCGCCGAAGCCGGGCTCCGTCCCGTCGGCGGAGATCAGCAGGACCTTGAGGTCCACGCGCTGGCCGGGGGAGACGTGAGCGGGCGTCGCCGCGAACGCGACGGGCAGCGAGAGCGCGATCGCGACGACGGCGGCGGTGAGTCCCTTGAGCACCATGCGCCGATTCTTCGATCGGCCCCCGTGGCGGCGCAAGGGGCCGCGGGAATCCACTGCCGACCCCTTGCGTATACGGCGCGGCGTACGCGCCGCGGTGTCGCCTTTTCAGCGTTCGGGCGGGCGGTACTTGGGCAGCTCGATGCCGCGCGCGCCGGACGACGGGCGGCGGTATCCGGTCGCTCGCTGGACGCTCGACGGGCGCCACATGGCACCGCCGCGCAGGGTCGGCACGCCTTCCTCGTTGAGCACGTCGGCGATCGCCTGCAGCGTCATGCCCTGCTCGCGCATCGCGGCGATCCGCTCCTGCAGCTCGGGGATGTCGGCGACCGCCGTGCGCCCCTGCGAGCTGCCGCGAGAGCGCGCGGCCTCGAGCCCGCGGCGCGTGCGCTCGGAGATCCGCTCGTGCTCCCAGCCGCCGACACCGGCGATCGCGCCCGCGGCGAGCACGCCCGCCTCCGTGGACGTGTCGAGCTGTAGGTCGATCGCGATCAGCGTGCGTCCCTCGCCGTTGAACCAGCTCAGCAGCGGCGACAGGTTGGCGACGTTGGAGGAGAGGTCGCGCAGCCGCGTGACGACCAGCGCGTCGGCCTGCTGGTTCGCAAGCTGTTCGAGCGCCCAGGCGAGTGAGGGCCGCTGTTCGCGGCCGGCGCAGTCGACATCGTGAACCACGGTCGTGAGGTCGAGGCCGCGCTCGTCGCAGCAGGCCTGGACCGTCGCGGTGTCGTGGGCGAGTTCGCCGTTGGCCGTGCTCGCGATGCAGACGTAGCCGATCGCGCGGGGCGCGGGCTCGCCGGGCTCAGGAGGCGGTTCGGCGAGGACCGGCTCCGGCGGAGCGGGCTCGGGGCGACGGGCGACCAGGAGCCGCAGCGCGGCGAGGCCCAGTCCGAGCACCACGTAGATCGCCGCGACCCACCACGGAGCGCCGAGCGCATACGCGATCAGTCCGTCGGCCGGAAGGACGATCGCGATCACCGCTGCCTGGATTCGCGCACTTCGGCTCGCGCCGATCCAGCCAGTGCCATCCATGTACGGCTCCTTCGTGTCCATCGTTCGGCAATGCGTGACCGGAGACGCCGGTCATGCGCCGCATAGCCGTACCAGTGGAAAAATGTCGGATCAACGCACCACTTCGGGAGTGCGGCGCTCCAGATCCTTTACGCCAAAAGAAGGTGTATCGGTGCGGTTGCGGACTCGCGGCGCGGTCCGGCCGGTCCGCTTCCGTCAACCGCGCGAGCCGAGCGAGGTCAGCACTATGACGCTGCGAGCGCCACGGTGCCGTGCGACGCGAGCCAGTCCGCGTCGACGTCCATCGGCGCCGCGAAGTAGTAGCCCTGGCCGAGGTCGCAGCCGATCTCGCGCAGCATGTCGAGCTGCGCGCGCGTCTCGATGCCCTCGGCGACGACCTTCAGCCCGACGGTCTTGGCCAGCCCCACGATCAGGCGCACGAACGCCGCGTCGTGGTCGCTGAAGGCGAGGCCTTCGACGAACTCGCGGGCGATCTTCAGGGTGTCGAGCGGCAGGTTGCGCAGGTAGCTGAGCGAGGAGTAGCCGGTGCCGAAGTCGTCGAGCGCGAGCTGGACGCCGAGGTCGCGCAGCTGCTGCAGCGCCTGGGCGCCGCGCTCGGCGTCCTTGACGAGCAGCGTCTCGGTGACCTCGAGCACGAGCCGGTCCGGGGCGATCCCGGTCCGTTCGAGCACGCCGGTGATCGTCTCCAGCAGGTCAGGGTGCTCGAGCTCGATCGCCGACAGGTTGACCTGGACGCAGATGTCCGGGTGGCGCGCGGCGACGACCACGCACGCCTCCTCGAGCACGTAGCGCCCGAGCGGGACGATCAGGCCGGTCTCCTCGGCGAGCGGGATGAACTCGCCCGGCGGGATGCGGCCGCGGCCCGGGTGGTTCCAGCGCACGAGCGCCTCGACGGACACCGTTTCGCCGCTGACGAGATCGACGATCGGCTGGTACTGGACGACGAGCTCGCGCTGCTCGATCGCGCGTTCGAGCTCGGCCTTGAAGCCATGGCGGCGGACGATCGAGTCGCGCATCTCGGGCGTGAAGACGGCGAGGCCGCCTTTGCCGCGCTCCTTGGCCTCGTACATGGCGACGTCGGCGTCGCGCAGCAGCTCCTCGGCGTGCGTGCGCGCCTGCTGGCTGGCGGCGATGCCGATGCTGAGGCTGACGTTGAGCAGCTGCTCGCCGGCGTTGACCGGGAGCCCGAAGGACTGCAGCGTGCGCTCGGCGAGCTCGACGGCGCCCTGCTCGACGTTGAACGGCCGGCGGACGAGGATCGCGAACTCGTCGCCGCCGAGCCGCGCGACGACGTCATCGGCGCCGACCGCGCGCTTGAGCCGCGACGCGACCCCGCGCAGCAGCTTGTCGCCGACCGGATGTCCCGAGCGTGTCGTTGACGCCCTTGAAGTCGTCGAGGTCGATGAACATCACGGCGACCTCGCCCGGCGAGTCCGGTTCGAGTGCCTCGCGCACCTGCTGGCTGAACAGCGAGCGGTTGGCGAGCCCCGTGAGCGGGTCGTGGTGGGCCTGGTGCTGAAGCTCGTCCTGGAGGTCGCGCAGCTCCGAGACGGCCTGCTCGAGCCGGTCGTACTGCAGCGCGGCGCTCGCGTTGGCCGCGAGCGTCTCGAAGAGCGTGCGATCGGCGTCGGTGAACCCTCGCGAGAGGCCGAAGCGGTTGGCCAGCATGATCGTGCCGATCACCCGGTCCTCGCCGTGCAGGACGCCGAGCATCGCGTGGCGGACCCCGCGCTGGTGGAGATAGCCGTCGACGCTGCCGGGGAACGGGGCCATCAGGGCGACGGCGCCGTCGGAGCGCTCCGCGCACTCGCGCAGGGCGGCCGCGGCGGTGACGTCGACGGGCTCCATCGCCTCGCGGATCTGGCCCGGGCCGAGGCCGGTTCGCAACGGCACGCCGCCGTCGGCGGCGAAGAGGATGACCTCGGCCTGCTCGGCGCGGAAGGCCTCGAGCGCACGCTCGAGCAGACCTTCGAGCGCGTCCGCGACCTCGGGCGACTCCGACAGCGTGCGGTTGGCCTCGTAGAGGAACTTGACCTTCTCGTGCCCTTGGCGCTCCTTGACGTAGGCGCGGTAGCCGACGAAGGCGATCAGGATCGGGATGCCGAGCAGCGGCGCGGCCTCGGGGCGCTCGATCCAGAGGATGCTGCAGACCAGCGCCATCGCCGTGCCGGTGACCGTGACCACGAAGTCCATGCCGAACATCTGGCGGACCTGGTCGCGCGAGACATGCCCCTCGGTGAGCACCATCGCGGCCAGGATCTGGACGATGGTGAGCACGCCGCCGAGCTGGGTCGCGAGCAGGACGATGCCCCACGTCGGCCAGCCGAAGCCGGGATCGGCGCCGGCGGCGACTTGGACGACGATCACCATGACGCACGTGACGAGCGAGAACTGCGCGAGGTTGAACGCGAACTTGACCGCGGAGGCACGGCGCAGCACCAGCGCGACGGCCGTGCCGAGCGTGATCGCCAGGAACGCGTGCGGCCCGCTCGCGAAGATCAGCGCGAGCGTGAACGGCACGTCGGTCAGCGAGAACGAGTGCGAGCTGCGGCGGAACTCCAGCTCGACGGGCCAGCGCTCGGTGACCACGATGGCCAGCGCGAGCACCCACCAGGCGATCTCAGGGGTATGGATCGCCTCGTAATGCCGCACGAAGCCGAGGTACAGGGCACCGGCCATCAGCGCGATCGCGGCGTTGAGCCACCACACCGGCTCGATGGCGGTCAGCTTGTCGGTCACGCGGCGGAGGACCATCTACTCGGTAGATCGACCCGGCCCTGCAAACGTTGAGGCGCCGACGGCCCGCTACCGGCCCTCGCGGACAACGCTGAACTCGGTCCAGGACGCCTTGGTCCAGGAGGCGCCGGCAGCGCGGCCGCGAGGTCCAGTTCACGCGGCGCCGAGGCGGCGCAGTGCGCGGCCACGATCGTGTCGTCGATCAGCGTGACCGCACCGTTGCGGGCGAGCGCGCGACCCGTCAGAGAGACGCCGTCGTTGATGGTGATCGAGGCGAGCGCCAGGATGTTGCCTGAGAACACGGTGGTCGTCCCCAGCGTCGCCGAGCTGCCCACCTGCCAGAACACATTGCACGGCTGCGCGTCGATGACGAGCTTCACGCGGCTGGCCGAGGCCGTAATCAGGGCCTGGAAGACGAAGACGGCATCCGGATCGCCCGCGGCATCCAGCGTGACCGTGCCGGTCAGGCCGATCGACGACGCGGAGCGGTACACGCCAGGCCCGAGCGTGCTGCCGCCGAGATCCGCGGGTGCCGTCGCGGTGGGCGTCTTGGCCGCGGCGGCGGTCAGGGCACCTCCGTGCGCCTTGGGGGAACTTCAAGTGCTGCGTCGGGCGCAGCACGTCCAGGGCTTCTAGACGGGTGTTGTCGTCCGCGTCAGTTCAGCGGAAGAGGTCGTCCTCGGGGCGCCGCACGAGCGCGGAGACGCCCGGTCCGTCCTCGGCGGTCACGTGGCGCTCGAGCCCGCGCAGCCGGACGGCCGGCTCACGTGAGTCCTTCGCGCGCACGAGGTCCGCGGCCGCGGCCGCCTCGTCGGCGATCGCGATGATCGTCGCGTTCAACTCACGCCCCGCCGTGTCCGGCCGCCCGCGCCAGTCCTCCAGCGGGGTGAGCCCCGCGATGCCGATCGCGATCTCGCACTGACCCTGGCGCCACGCGCGCCCGAAGGAGTCGGTGATCACGACCGCGGGGTGGGAGGGGAGCCGGGCGCGCAGGGCACGTGCCGAGGCGTCCGGGTCCAGCGGCAGCAGCACGAGCGAGTCCGGCTCGGAGGTGTTGGAGGCGTCGACGCCGGCGTTGGCGCAGACGAAGCCATGCCGCGTGCGGCAGATCAGGCGGCCCGCGTCCGCGCGCACCAGCTCCGCGGTCTCCGACAGCACGACCTCGAGCTGGCGCGCGTCCTTGCCGTGCTCGGCGGCGAGCGCGAGCGCCTGCGGGCCGGGGACGACGTCGGCGAGCCGGACGACGCGGCCCTCGGCCTTGGAGACCACCTTGTGCGCGATCGCGAGTACGTCGCCGGGGCGCAGGTCCGCGCCGACCGCTTCGGCGATCAGCGCTGCGAGGTCGTCTCCGGGCCGGATCTCCGGCAGGCCCTGGAGGGCGACCAGCTCAAGCAACGGCGGCTTCCTCGAGCAGCGCGCGCGTGCGCGCCGCACCGCCCGGCCACGCGGCGAGCGCGCGGCGCAGCGCCGCGAGGTCGTCGGGCGTGTCGATGTCGAGGCCGAGCGATCGCACCTCGGCGACCTCAAGGACGGCGCCCGCGGCCTGCGCGCGGGCCGTGTGCCGGGCGAAGGAGCCCTCGCCGAAGGCCGGCTCCATCACATCCGGAGGCGCCAGCAGCAGCGCGTTCGTGCCTTCCCCGTGGCGGTCCGGGACGATCACGACGCCGGCGTCGTGGGCGAGCAGCGCGCTGACCTCGTCGGGGTCCAGCGCAGGGCAGTCGCCCGGGACGAGCAGCACGCGCTCAGCCCCGCGCTCCAGCGCGGCGTCGATCCCGCGCAGGGCCGCGGCGGACTGGCCGGCCTCGACCGGGTCGTGGACGATGACCGCGCCCGTCCCGGTGGCTCCGGGCTCGGCGGTGACCACGATCACCTCGTCGAGCTCCGGTACCTGCGAGAGCGCGTGCAGGACGTCGGCGACCATCGCCGCGGCCAGTTCGGGCCGGTTGGAGAAGCCGCCGGTCAGCCGCTGCTTGGCGCGGCCGAACGTCTTGACGGGCAGGATCGCGACGGTCCGCATCCGGAGGGTCACGCTAGCGCGGCGGCGAACGCGAGTACTTCATGCGCCACACGGCGGCGCGCGTCGGGGCTCGAGAGCTCGACGTCGGTCTCCAGCGTCGGCACGTGCTCGGCGCGCTGGTCGGCGACGAGTGCGTCGATCAGGCCCTCGTAGTGATCGACGATCCCGTCGGAGTCCAGCGTCCGCCCGGCCCAGCGCAGGCAGTCCGCGGTCGGGCCCTTCGAGGACCGTTCCGCGCACCAGCGGCGAGACGGCGACGACCGGGGCGGAGGCGGCGTGCAGGTCGTGCTGGAGCACGCTCAGGATCGGATCGATCGAGAGCACCGGGTTCGAGGGGCCGATGATGATCGTCGTCGCCTCGCGCAGCGCCGCGACCGCCTCCGGGGCCGGCTTCGCGTGCCCGCGGTACTCGACGTCATCGATCGGCCCCTCGGCGCGCGCGCGGATCATGAACTCCTGGAACGGGCGCCAGCGGCCGCCGGCCTGGATGTGGGTCCGGAGCGGGTCGTCGCTGGCGACGATCACGCGCGCCGGGACGCCGAACGCGCGGCGCAGATCCTCGATCGTCTCCGTCAGCCGCGCTCCAGCGGCCAGGCGGCCGGCTCGATGCAGGCCGATCGCGAGGTCGCGGTCGCCGAGGTTGAACCAGACGTCCTCGCCGAGTGCGCGGAACTGGTCCATGGCCGCGAACGTGTCCCCGGCCAGGCCCCACCCGCGCTCGTCGATCTCGTCGGCGAGCCAGAAGGTGACGAGATCGGGATCGGGGCTGACGTAGGCGCCATAGATCTCGACGTCGTCGCCGGTGTTGGCGATGACGGTCAGTTCGGAGCCGAGTTCGTCCAGCAGGCCTCGAGCCAGCTTGGCGCCCCCAGTGCCCCCCGCGAGCAGTACGACGTGTGCCACAGCCGCGGGGACGCTACTAAGGTGAGGCCGCGCATGCGGCTTGCGCCCCTCACGACGCTGCGCCTGGGCGGTCCCGCGCAGCGGCTCGTCGAAGCCGCGAGCGAGGAGGAACTGGTCGAGGCGGTGCGCTCCAGCCCCGCGCTGGTCCTGGCCGGCGGGTCCAATGTGGTGATCGCCGACGAGGGCGTGCCGGGCACCGTCGTGCTCGTACGCACGCGCGGATTCGAACTCGTCGACGGCCTGCTGGTCGTCCAGGCCGGCGAGCCGTGGGACGAGGTCGTCGCGCTGGTCGGTCGAGAACGGCCTGCAGGGCTTCGAGTGCCTGTCCGGCATCCCCGGATCGACCGGCGCGACGCCGATCCAGAACGTCGGCGCCTACGGACAGGACGTCTCGGAGACGGTCGCGTGGGTGCGGGTCTATGACGCGCAGACCGGTCGCGTCGAGACGCTGGACGCCGCCGCGTGCGGCTTCGACTACCGGCGCAGCGTGTTCAAGTACCACGCTCGCTGGACCGTGCTCGCGGTCGCCTTCCGGCTCACGGAGTCCTCCGAGTCGGGCCCGCTGCGCTACGCGGAGCTCGCGCGGGTGCTCGGCGCGTCGGTCGGCGGGCGCGCGCCGCTGAGCGACGTGCGCGCCGCGGTGCTCGCCCTGCGCCGGGGGAAGGGGATGGTGATCGACCCCGAGGATCCCGACTCCGTCAGCGCCGGCTCGTTCTTCACCAACCCGATCCTGGATGCCGATGCATGGGCCCGGATTCCCGGCTCGCCGCCCGCCTATCCGGAGCCCGACGGGCGGATCAAGACCTCGGCGGCGTGGCTGATCGAGCGGTCCGGCTTCGCGCGCGGGTACGGCGACGGGCGCGCGGGGATCTCGAGCAAGCACACGCTCGCGCTGGTCAACCGCGGCGAGGCCACGACGGCGGAGCTGATGGCGCTCGCGCGCGAGATCGCGGCCGGCGTGCAGGCCACGTTCGGCGTCTCGCTGGTACCGGAACCGGTACTGGTGGGGCATGCGTGGTGACGCCGCTACCCTCGGCGAAGGTGCTTAGAAGGGCGACGCTCCTGATTGCGGTCCTGACGGTGGGGATGATGCTTCCCGCTCGGCCCTGGCGCGCGCCGAGAGCGGCTGGAACGCCGAGTCGGTCGCGCAGAGCGACAAGTCCGTCGTGCTCGAGACGGGCGAGCTCAGGACCATCTGGTTCGAGTACCGCAACCGCGACGCCAACGGGTTGCCCTGGGAACGCCACGCGGACCCGGTCGCCGACGTGCGCATCGGCACGTCGAATCCGCGCGACCGCGTCAGCCAGTTCCTGCACAGCTCGTGGATCGCAGTCGACGCGGGCCGGCCGTCTCGATCAGGCCAGGTGCCGGTCAACGAGGTCGGCCGGTTCACGTTCGTCGTGCAGGCGCCGCCGGTGTTCGCGCCGGCCGACTTCACCGAGTGCGTTCGCGCCGCTCTCCGAGACGCTGGCCTGGATGGACGACGCGCCCTACACGCCGACCGCCATCGTGTTCACGGTGCGGCCGCGGGTCGCGCCGACGGTCGCGATCACGGCGGCGTCCGAGCGCGTATCCCAGGGCACGCCGGTCACGGCCACGGCCACGGCGGACGACAACGTGCGCGTCAACCGCGTCGAGTTCTCGCATCGGCGGTCAGCCGGCGGTCGTCGATAGCGACCGCGCCGTTCGAGGCCGCGATCCCGACCGCCGCGCTGGCGCCGGCGAGCAGACCCTGACCGTCACCGCAGTCGACGGCGTCGGCCAGGCCACGGCGACGACACGGACCGTCATCGTCGACGCCGTCCCGAACGGCGCCGGCGCGGCGCGCGACGCGAAGCTCAGCGCGGGGTTCGGCAGCAAGCTCACGGCCCGCCATACCGTCGGACTACGGTCGCCCCGACCGCGTTCGCGGCCGGCTCGACCACCGCGGCCGGAGCGCCGATCGCCGGCGCGACGCTGCAGATCTCGACGCGGGTCGTGCTCCCGCGCACCGGCTTCCGATCCTTGACCACGGTCGTGACGGGCGCCGACGGCGCGCTACAGCTACCTGGCGCCGCGGGGACCGTCGCGGCAGGTCCGCGTCGACTACACGTCCTTCAGCGGCGACGCCAAGCCGACCGCCATCCGGCTTGTCCGCATGAGCACGAAAGCGGGGGTCCGGCTTACCGCCGAGCGCGGTGGCGATCTCGTGCGCTTCTCCGGCCGCCTGCGCGGCGGCCCGAAGCCGACGCGTGGGCTGCTCGTCGTGCTCCAGGGGCTGCAGCCGGGATACGGCTGGCGGACGTTCCGGACGGCGCGCACGTCCAACGGTGGACGCTTCACGACGTCCTACCGGTTCCGGACGTCGTCGCGCGGCACGTTCCGCTTCCGTGCCACGGTTCGCGAGCAGATCGGCTACGCCTACACGCCGGCCGTTCGCCCGAAGTGCGCATCCGGCGACGCTGAAAAAGTCTTAACTGGACTTGCGCACCTACGCGCGCTGTGTTGGGTTATGCACCATCATGCGCCCCGCTCGTCTTCTCATCGCCGCTGCCGCGGCCTCGGCCGCGTTCGCCTGCGTGCCGGCGCTGGCCGCCGCCGCGCCTCCGGCCAACGACAACTATCTGGCCTCGCTGCCCGTGGACCAGGCCGAGTTCACGGCCACGGCCGACACGACCGAGGCGACCACCCAGCCGGACCTGTTCAACCCGAGCCGGACCGGCGCGCCGCTCGGCGGCGGCGACGCGGAGACGACGAACTGCAAGGGCACCGAGTTCGGCAAGACGGTCTGGTACGACCTCGCACCGCAGGTCGACGGCGGCGTGCAGCTGCGCGCGACCGGCTTCGGCACGGTCGTGTCCGTCTATGAATGGAACGCGGCGGACTCGCGGATCACGAAGCTCGTGGACTGCAGCGCCAACGCGTCGGCCGAGGACCTGCTGCTCGACGTCAAGGGCAAGAAGAACTACACGATCCAGGTCGGCGGGATCGCCGGCGCGGGCGGCGTGATGACGCTGAGGAGCGACTTCTTCCCGGACAGCGACGCCGACGGCGTGCTCGACGCGCTCGACAAGTGCAAGGCCGTCCCGGGCGTGGAGCGCTACGGCGGCTGCCCGCCGAAGCTGGACACCAACGCGCGCCTCAGCGTCGACTACACGGCGCGCGGCGTCACGATCAAGCGCGCGTGGGTCGAGCATGTGCCCAAGGGCGCCAAGATCGTCGCCCGCTGCGGCGGCTGCGGCTCGCAGACGGTGAAGGTCACGAAGGCCGGGACCGTGGACCTCAAGAAGCTCGTCGGGCGCTCGGTGCCGGCCGGCAAGACGGTCGAGGTGAGCGTGACGATGGCCGCCCGCGGCACCGGCATCTACAAGTTCGGCGCGACCGGGCGCTATCGCAAGTGGCCGATCAAGGCCGGCGCGCTCGGGGCCACGTTCGACCGCTGCCTCAACGCCAAGTCGAGCAAGATCGAGCGCTGCAAGTGATCCGCACGCCGGTCGCCGCGGCGCTTGCCTTGCTCGCGCTCGCGGCCCCGGCGCCCGCGCTGGCCGCGATCGCGCCGCCGCCGACGGTGCTGGACTTCGAGAACGCGGCGCCGTTCGAGGCGTTCGACGGTGAGACCTACGCGAGCGCGGGCGCGTCGCTCGCGGTGCCGCTGCAAGGTTCGGACTTCTGCGGCGGATCGGCCGCGTCAGCGCGCATCGCGGCGCCGCTGGACTGCACGTTCGTCACGCGTCCCGGCCACGACAGCGAGCGCGCGCTCGGCGTGGTCGGCGGCCATTCGCTCGTGATCAGCTTCGCGAGCAAGCAGGCATCGGTCTCGATGTGGGTCTCGTCGTTCACCGACGTGACGGTCGAGGCCTGGACGGGCCTGCCCGACCAGAGCGACCGCGTCAGTCCTGGCCCGGCGATCAGCAACTCCGGCACGTTCGGCCGTGCGGCCGTCGTGCGGGCGCCGCTGGGACGGGCCGAGATCTCCACGGTGCGCGTGTTCGCCGAGTCGTGCGAATGCAACGGCGACTTCACGGTCGACGACATCACCTTCAGCCCCGTCGCCCAGCCGGACACCGAGATCATCGCCGGCCCCGCCGCCGGTCACCCGTTCCGGCGACGCGAGCTTCCTCTTCCTCGGCAACCAGGCCGACTCGCGCTTCGACTGCTCGCTGGACGGAGCCATGTCGGTGCCGTGCCGGCCGCCGTTCGCCTATAGCGGGCTCGCCGCGGGCGCGCACACGTTCACGGTGGGGATGCGCGACCGCTTCGGCACCCCCGACGACACGCCCGCGGTCCACTCCTGGACCGTGGACCTGAGCCCGCCGCCGGTGGTGGCACCGCCGGCGGTGGACGCGGACAGCGACGGTGTCGCGGACGCCAAGGACAACTGCCCCTCCGCCGCCAACCCGTCGCAGGCCGACGCGGACGGCGACGGCGTCGGCGACGCGTGCGAGACGGCGCCGTCAGGCGCGACCACGCCGGTGAACGGCGAGAAGGTCGATCGTCGAGGTGCTGAGCGGCGAGGTCTTCATCAAGCTGCCCACGAGCTCGCTGCGGCGCTTCGCGCAGGCGCCGCTGTCGGGCTTCGTGCCGTTGAAGGGCATCGCGGCGCTGCCGGTCGGCACCGTCGTCGACGCCCGCAAGGGCAGCCTGGCGATGCAGTCGACGGTCGACGGCCGCCGGATCGGTGCCGGTGGGCGCCGTCAGTCGGTCTCGCTGGCCGCGGGCATCTTCCTGATCCGCCAGCAGAAGCTGGCGCCGGGGGCGAAGACCAAGATCCCGACCGACCTCGTGCTCCAGAGCGCACCAGGCGCCGAGGGCGCATGCGTGCACACCGGCTCCTCCGGCCCGATCAAGGGCCGCGGCCGCAACACGGTCCGCAGCCTCACGGCCGGGACCGAGAAGGGCCTGTTCCGGCTCGTCGGCGCCGCCGGGATCAGCACGGCGACGGACGCGAAGTGGGTGACGCAGGACCGCTGCGACGGGACGCGCACCGACGTCGGCAAGGGCCGCGTGAGCGTGCTCAACCGTGAGACCCGCAAGACCGTGACGGTCGGCTCCGGCCGCTCCTACCTGGTCAAGGCGAAGCTGTTCGCGGCAAGGAAGGCCGGATGAGGCTCGCGCTCGCGGTCCTGGCGGGGCTGCTGCTGTTCGCCGCGCCCGCGAGCGCCCAGTCACCTGCGCCCAGCGTCGTCACGTTCGCGAACACCTTCCCGATGTCCCCGTTCACCGAGTCGGGCGCGACGTTCGACGGCGAGTGCGGGGTCGACCGGATCGCGAAGGGCGGCCGCGACGACGGACCGCACCTGTACCTGGAATGCGGGTTCCCGACGATCACGTTCCAGCAGCCGCAGGCGCTCGTCGAGTTGTTCGTGCGCATGCCGGCCGGTGACACCGCCTTCTTCTCCGCCTGCGGCAGCGAGGCATGCGACCTGGCGCTCCAGCAGGTCAACAGCACCGGCGAGTGGACGACCGTGGTGCTCGCCGCTCCCGGGATCCAGCGCGTGATCGCGAACCCGGGCGCGGCGTCGACGAACGTGATGGAACTCGACGACGTCACCTTCTCGACGACCGCCGACCAGCCCGACACGCAGATCGGCGGCTCCGGCCCGCCGTTCACGCTGACCAGCAGCAGCCCGCTGGGCGGCTCGTTCCTGTGCGTCATCGACAACACGCTGGTCACGCCGTGCTCGAATCCGTTCACGCCGCCCGCGCTCGCCCCGGGTTCGCACACATTGACCGCGACCGCGATCGACGTCTACGACCGGCGCGATCGAACGCCCGCGACCACCACCTTCACCATCGCCCCGCCCGCCGTCCCCGCTGACGGCGACGGCGACGGCGTGCCGGACGCGACCGACAACTGCCCCGCCGCGGCCAACGCCAATCAGGCCGACGCGGACGCCGACGGCGTCGGCGACGCCTGCGAGCAGCTGCCGCCCGGCAACGTCCCGCCCGTCGCGGGCGTGACGGCCGTCGTGAAGCAGATCTCCGGTGAGGTCTACGTCAAGCTGCCCTCGCGCGTGCCGTTCCAGGCCGGCGGGTTCATCCCGCTCAAGGGCGTGGCCGCGGTCCCGGTCGGCTCGACCGTCGACACCCGCAAGGGCGAGATCGAGCTGGACTCCGCCGCCAATGGCTTCGCGTCCAAGGACAAGCGGGCGAAGCGGCAGTCGGCGCGGATCAAGGCCGGCATGTTCGTGATCAAGCAGCAGCGCGCGAAGAAGAAGGTCGCCAAGAAGACCGCGATCGCGACCGACATCGGGCTGCTCAGCCCGCCCGGCGCCGAGGCCGCTTGCGCCAAGGGGCCGGCGAAGGGGATCGTCCGCTCGGTCTCGATGGTCGCCAAGGGCCTGTTCCGCGCGCTCGGCGGCGCGAGCACGGCGACGGCCAAGAACGCCACCTTCAACACCACCGATCGCTGCGACGGCACGATCACCGAGGTCGGCAAGGGCAGCGTGGCGCTGGCCGTCAAGGGCTCCAAGAAGCCGGTCGTCGTCCGCGCCGGCGGCGCCTACCTCGCGAAGGCCAAGCTCTTCCGGATCAAGAAGGGCAAGCGCCCCTAACGGCCCTGGAAGTTGGGCGCGCGGCGCTCGGCGGCCGCGCGCACGCCTTCCTTGACGTCCTCGGTCTTCGCACACAGCTCCTGGGCGGCGACCTCGAGCTCGAGCGTCGTCGACAGCGCCGGGCGGGCGGAGGCGTCGATCAGGCGCTTGGCGAGCCCGACCGCGATCGGCGCGCAGCCCAGCAGCTCGTCCACCAGCTCGGCGGTCGCCGCCTCCACGTCCGCGGCGACGCGGTTGGCGAGCCCGAAGCGCTCCGCGTCGGCGGCGCCGATGATTCGGCCGGTCAGGATCAGCTCCTTCGCGCGGCCGACGCCGACGACCTGGGGCAGGCGCGAGGAGCCGCCGAGGTCGGGGACGAGGCCGAGACGGGTCTCGGGCAGCCCGACGAACGCGTCCTCGGAGAGCACGCGCAGGTCGCAGGCCAGCGCCAGTTCGAGCGCGCCGCCGAGGCAGGCGCCGTGGATCTGGCAGACGACCGGTTTGGTCATCTCCTCGGCGAGGTTCCAGGCGTCCAGGCAGTGGCGGCGGAACGAGCGCAGCCCGTTCGGCGCGCTCGTCGCCGTGGCCAGGGCGGCGACGTCCATGCCGGCGGAGAACACGGCGCCGTTGCCGCGCAGCACGACGCAGTGCACGGACGGATCGTCGGCGGCCGCGCGCAGGGCGGCGCCGATGGCGAGCACGAGGTCCTCGTTGAGCGCGTTGCGCTTCTCGGGACGGTTGAGGACGACGTGGCGGACCGCTCCGCGATCCTCGGTGATGACGAGGTCGGACACGGCGAATGAGGCTATACGCTTGAGCCCGATGAGCTTGGCGGGCGGCCTCCGAGAGCTTCTGCGCCCGCCGCCGCACCGCGGGCCGTTGATCGCTGCGGGCGGCGTGGCGCTCGGCGTCGGCATCTCGACGACGGTGCTGCGCCTGGGCGACCGCAGCTCGGCATGGGTGGACGCGGCGCTGCTGCTGCTGGTCGGCGCCCTGCTGTTCTTCCTCGGCGCGCAGGCGCCCAATGAGGACGGCAAGCCGCCCGCGTATCAGTCGGTGTTGCTGGGCACCGGGTTGCCGCTGCTGTTCGCCGGACTGCTGGTGACGGCCGGGGTGTTCGGCGCCGATGGCGGGCTGTCGGCGGGTGCGCTGATGTGGACCTCGGCGGTGGTCGGCGGGCTCGCGCTCTGGCCCGCGTTCGCGCGCAACAGCGCGATCTCGCTGCTGCTGGCGGCGATCGCCGTCGGCGTCGCACTGCTGTCGGGCTGGTCGTGGCTCTTCGACGCGCAGTCGGCGGCGCCGTACCGGTGGCTGATGGCGGCCTACGCGGCCGGGCTCGTGCTGTGCTCGCTCGCGCTGCGCGAGCCGGCACGCCGCCATGCGGAGGTGCTGACCGACGCGGCGGGGCTCGCGATCGCTGCGATCGGCGTCAGCGGCCTCGGCTTCTCGCTCGGCGTCATCGTGTTCGGCGGGGACGCCGGGCTCCCCTGGATCTGGGACACCGTGCTGCTCGGGGCGGGCTTCGGACTGGTGGCCTTCGGCGCCCTCGACCGCTCGCCGGGGCCGGCCTACCTGGGCGTCGTGAACCTGCTGCTGTTCGTCGTCGTCGTCGGCGACAGCCCCGACGAGACGCTGTTCTGGTGGCCGCTGATCCTGCTCGCGGGCGGCCTGGCGATGCTCGTCGCCGGCCTGCGCCCGCGCTCGCCGCTGCCGCCGGAGCCCGCGCCCTACCGCGCGGGTGAGGCGCCGCTCGCGGCGCGCGCCGAGGACGAGGACATCGTCGTCCGCGTCCGCGACGACTCCTGAGTGCGGCACGGGTAAGGTCCAGCGGGTCATGGACCGAGCTGACCTCGCCTTCGCCGGCCTCGCCCGGCACGCCGACATGATCGCGGCCGGGGAACTCTCCTCGCGCGAGCTGGTGGAGCTGTTCCTAGGGCGGATCGCGCGGCTGGACCCGCTGCTCAACGCGTTCCGCGTCGTGCTCGGCGAGCAGGCGCTCGCGGAGGCCGACCAGGCCGACGGGCGTCGGCGCGCCGGCGACACGCGGCCGCTGCTGGGCGTGCCGATCGCGATCAAGGACGACGTCCACGTCGCCGGTGAGGTCACCGCCTACGGCTGCGACAGCGACCCGCCGCGCCAGCCCGCCGACTCCGAGGTCGTGCGCCGGCTGCGCACCGCGGGCGCCGTGATCATCGGCAAGACGAACGTGCCCGAGTTGATGGCCACGGGGTTCACGGAGTCGCCGACCTTCGGCGTGACCCGCAACCCGTGGGACGTGCACCGCACGAGCGGCGGCTCCAGCGGCGGCTCGGCGACCGCGGTCGCCGCCGGGCTGGTCTCGGCCGCGATCGGCACCGACGGTGCCGGTTCGATCCGCATCCCCGCCGCCTGCTGCGGGATCTTCGGCCTCAAGCCGCAGCGCGGCCGGATCTCGACCGCGCCCGAGGTCGACCCACACCGCGGCATGACCGTCTACGGCCCGCTGACGCGCACGGTCGCCGATGCCGCGCGCTTCACGGACGTCCTCAAGGACGGCGGCCCCTCGCTCACGGAGGCCGCCGCGACGGCGCCCGGGCGGCTGCGGATCGCGGTCTCGGTCGGGCTCCCGCCGCTCGGCGTGAGCCCCGACGCCGAGCAGCTCGCCGGCGTGCACTCCACCGCCGCGCTCCTGCGCGACCTGGGCCACGACGTGGTCGAGCGCGAGTTCGAGTGGGGCCTGACGATGGGCAACCGTGTGCTCACGCGCTTCGTGCGCGGGATCGGCGATATGGCCGAGGAGATCGGGCATCGCGACCGGCTCTCCCGCCGCGCCCGCGGCATCGCCCGCATCGGCATGGCGATCCCGGGCCGGCTCGCCGACGCCGCCAGTGCCCAGTCCGCCGCCGACGCCGAGCGGCTCAACCGGATCTTCGACGAAAGCGACGTTGTGCTGACCCCGATGTTCACCCGCCGCCCGCTGCGCGTGCGCGAATACGACGGCCGCACCGGCGTTCGGACGCTCGTCGGCAACGTGCGCTTCGCGCCCTACGCCGGCGCCTTCAACCACACCGGGCAGCCCGCGGTCGCGGTGCCCGCCGGCTTCGCGAGCGACGGCTTCCCGATCGGCGTGCAGCTCGTCGGGCCTCCCGACGCCGAGGCGCGGCTGATCTCGTTGTCGGCGCAGCTCGAGCAGGCGCGCGATTGGCCGTCGCACCGTCCGGGGCTGGCGGCATGAGCACGGGCGAGCTGCGAGCCCTGGCGGAGGCGACGGCCCGCGAGGCGGGCGCGCTGCTGCGCGAGGCCTTCTACGGCCCCGAGTTGCGCGTGTCGGTCAAGAGCACGCCGACCGACCTCGTCTCCGAGGCCGACCACAATGCGGAGCACCTGATCCGCGAGCGGATCGCCGCGGCGCGGCCGGACGACGGCGTGCTGGGGGAGGAGGGCGGCGACCTCGAGGGCACGAGCGGCGTGCGTTGGGTCGTCGACCCGCTCGACGGCACCGTCAACTTCCTCTTCGGCATCCCGCAGTGGGCGGTCAGCATCGCCTGCGAGGACGAGCAGGGCACGCTCGTCGGCGTCGTCTATGACCCGCTGCGCGACGAGCTGTTCTCCGCCGAGCGCGGAGGCCCGCCGATGCTCGACGGGCACACGATCAAGGCCTCGACGAAGTCCGACATGGCCACCGCGATGGTCGGCACCGGCTTCGGCTACGACGCCGAGGTGCGCCGCGCTCAGGCCGTCGTCGCGGCGCGGCTGCTGCCCGAGGTGCGCGATCTGCGGCGCTTCGGGGCGGCCGCGATCGACCTCGCCTGGACCGCCTGCGGACGACTCGACGCGTACTACGAGCACGGGCTCAACGCGTGGGACCTCGCCGCCGGCGGGTTCATCTGCGAGCGCGCGGGCCTCGTCGTGCGGCCCCTGGAGCCCGTCGGGCCGTCGAATCCGGGCGTGCTGGTCGCGCCGTCAGCGCTCGCTGACGCGATGGAGCCCTGGTTGGCCTGATCTGGCGCAGGTGCGGGTAGGGCGAGGGTCATGATCATCGCCGGCGTCATCGTCCTCTGCATCGTCATCCTGATCCTGGCCTTCCTGTTCCCCAAGCTGTCGCGGCATCCGCAGCACGGGTCCCAGAAGGTGATCGGGCTCGGTGGCCGCGGCGCGGGCAAGGCCCCCGGGCCGCTCGGCCGCTGGTTCCGCAAGCCGTTCGACACGTCCAACAAGGCGGTCGGTAAGAGCGGCGCCGCGGGCCGCAAGGGCCGCGACAAGATGCCGCTCTAGAGACCTCTGAGGTGCCCGGGGCGGGATTCGAACCCGCACGCCCGTAAAGGCAGAGCTTTTTGAGAGCTCCGAGTCTGCCGTTCCTCCACCCGGGCAGGGTGGCTACATCTTAGGTTCCGTCTAGGCGGGAGCCGGTTCAGGCTCAGGATCGCGCTGTTCGCGAGGCCGTTCGGCCTCGACATTCCAGTGCTGGCGGAACGCGATCATCGCGGTGATCGTCAGCGCGATCTGGAGCATCACCAGCAGGACGCAGAACAGGCCGAGGACGTCGGCGCTCAGCGCCGGATCGGTGAAGCCGTCCTTGTCGCGGTCGAACCAGGCGGGCGCCGCGACGATGCCGAAGATCCCGAGGATGATCGCGAGGCCGGCGATCATCGGGAGCACACCGCGCGCCCAGCGGGCGACGAAGAGCGCGAAGACGAAGTAGATCACCACGTAGACGATCTGGATCGACTTGGCTCCTTCGAGCGTCTCCCAGCCACCGATCGTGATGATCAGGACGACCGCGGCGGAGGCGATCAGGAGCACGATGACCAGGAGGCGGGCGAGCTGGGACGACGCCTTGCGCCGATTGGGATGCTCGATGACCACCTGTTCGTCGTCGGCCATGACGGGCGCGACGATAGCGCTCACCGCGAGCGACTTGCGCCGCTCGCGGTGAGGGAGAACTTCCTAGGGGCGCTGCTTGCGGCCCCAGCTGGCGCGGTTGCGGGCGTTGGAGCTCATCGGACAGCCTCCGTGGCCGGCGTGTCGGTGGGCTGCTCGGTCGCGGCCGGGGCGGTCTCCTCGACCGCCGGGGCGGGGTCGACCGGGATCGGCGCGGCCAGCGTGGTGTCCTCTTCCTGGGTCTCGGTCGCCGCGGTGTAGGCGGCGGCCTCCTCGGAGGCGTCCTCGCCGGCGCTGGACCAGGAGCTGCGGCTCCAGGACGAGCGGGTCGGGTCGATCGCCGTGTCGCTGGCGTCGCAGCCGGTGCAGGACCAGCTCGAGCGGGCCCAGCCGGCGGCCAGCGCGCCGGTCGCCATGCTCCACGAGGAGCGCGTCCAGCGGGCGATGTCGATGCCGGAGCGGTTGGCGGCGGCGATCAGCAGGTTCGGCACCAGGCCGCGGTTCGCGTTGACCGTGGAGGTCGGCGTGATCAGTGCGCGCTCGACGTCGATCGTGCCGGCGCCGGCCTGGCCGTGGACCGGCATGTCGGTCTGGGTCAGGATCGTCTTGACCTGGTCAGGCGTCAGGTTCGGGCGGGCCTGCAGGAGCAGGGCCACCGCGCCGGCGACGACCGGGGCCGCCATCGACGTGCCGCCGGCCTTGAAGTAGGCGCCGCCGATCGCGCAGTTCGGGCACAGCGTCAGGAAGGCGCTGCTCGGAGCGAGCACGGACACCATGTGCGCGCCCGGGGCCATCACGTCAGGCTTGGCGAAGCCGTCCTGCGTCTGGCCGGTGCTCGACCAGGAGGCGCGCTCGCCGCGGCCGTAGTTGCCGTTCTCGTCAGTGCCGCCGACCGAGATGACGTAGGGGTCATTGGCCGGGGCGTACTTGACGGCGTCGCCCGCGGTGCCGCGGTTGCCCGAGGCGGCGACGACGACGATGCCCTTCTGCCAGGCGTACTCGACGGCGGCGTCCAGCGGATCGGTCTTGTAGGACTGCGGCGTGTCGGTGCTCAGCGAGAGGTTGACGACGCGGATGTTGAACTCGGCCTTGTGGTCGACGACGAACTGGAGGCCGTTGATGACGTCCAGGACCGTCGAGTTGCCGGCGTCGTCGGACGCCTTGACGGCGATCAGGTTCGCGTCCGGCGCGACGCCCATGTACTTGCCGTAGAAGGGATCGGACGGTGCGCGGTTGAGCGAGTTGCCGGCGATCAGGCCGGCGACGTGGCTGCCGTGGCCGAAGCCGTCGCCCGCCGTGGCGGCGGTCGTGGCGGTCACCGCGTTGGCGATGACCCGGGACTTGCCCGACGCGTCCTTGAAGTCGACCGCGTCGCCGGCGATGCCGGTGTCGATGACCGCGACGCCGACGCCCTTGCCCGTGAAGCCGCGACGCCAGACCTTGTCGGCCTTGATCGTGCGCGGGAAGCGGGTGGCGAGCGCGCCGTCGGAGATCGCCGTGCCGTGCACGCGCGAGTTCAGCGTGAGGCCCAGCACGTGGCGGTCGCGGGCCAGGGCCGCGGCCTGCTTGGCCGGGATGCGCACCGCGAGGCCGTTGATGAGCGGCACGCGGCTGGTGACCTTGCCGCCGTGCTGACGCACGAGCTGCTTGGCCTGACGCTCGGTGAAGTTCGGCTTGAACTGCGCGATCGCAGTGACCTTGCGAGCGGGGGACTTCTTGGCCACTGCGGCGAGGTTCGCCTGAGCCGAGGGGGCCGCCTGGGCGACCGTCTCGCCGATCGCAAACGGCGTGGCGACGGCCACCAGGGCCACTGCCAGCCGGCTACGCCAGCGCGATGAAGGGGAATACGACAACTCAGGGCACCTCCGTGTGCACGTTCTTCGAATCAGTTCTCGAAGCTGGCGGCCGAGCTATCTCGCTTCCGTGCGAGACCTCTAGCTTTGCGTCCCCAGCTCACACCGGGTTTGCCTTGTTTCAGCCCTGTTGATCGAAGAATCGGCCGATCGGGTCATGGCCTGAACCAACTGGACACACGTCCGAGGCGCCCGCGTTGTCGTCCTCCGGTTACTCGCTCAGCTGCGGCGCTCCCGCGGCGGCTTCCACCGCACGCCCGATGATCTGCTCGACGTCGGGAAGCAGCCCGCTGGTGCTGTACGCGGCCAGGCGCGCGCGCGAGTCCTCGATATCGAGGTTGCGCATCGTCAGCTGGCCGATCCGGTCCGCCGGGCCGAACGCCGCGTCCTCGGTGCGCTCCATCGACAGGCGCTCCGGCTGGTAGGTCAGGTCCGGGCCGGTCGTGGAGACGAGCGTGTAGTCGTCCCCGCGCCGCAGCCGCACCGTGACCTCGCCGGTGATCGCCGAGGCGATGAAGCGCTGCAGCGGATCGCGCAGCGTCAGCGCCTGCGGGTCGAACCAGCGACCCTCGTAGAGCAGCCGGCCGAGCCGGCGGCCCATCGTCCGGTAGTTGTCGACGCTGGCCTCGTTGTGGATCGCGCTCACGAGCCGCTCGTAGCCGATGTACAGCAGCGCCAGCCCCGGGCCCTCGTAGATCCCGCGGCTCTTGGCCTCGATGATCCGGTTCTCGATCTGGTCGCTCATCCCGAGCCCGTGGCGGCCGCCGATGGCGTTGGCCTCCATGACGAGGTCGACGAGCGAGCCGAACGTCTGGCCGTTGATCGCGACCGGCCAGCCCTCCTCGAAGCGCAGCGAGATCTCCTCCTCGGCGATCTCGACCTCCGGGTTCCAGTGCGCGACGCCCATGATCGGCTCGACGATCTCCATCGACGTCTCGAGCGACTCGAGCGTCTTGGCCTCGTGCGTCGCGCCCCAGATGTTCGCGTCCGTCGAGTACGCCTTCTCGGCGCTGTCGCGATAGGGGAGACCGCGCTCGAGCAGGTACGCGCTCATCTCCGAACGCCCGCCGAGCTCGTTCACGAAGTCCGTGTCCAGCCAGGGCTTGTAGATCCGCAGGTTGCGGTTCGCGAGCAGGCCGTAGCGGTAGAAGCGCTCGATGTCGTTGCCCTTGTACGTCGAGCCGTCGCCCCAGATGTTCACGTCGTCATGGGCCATCGCCTGCACCAGCAGCGTGCCGGTGACCGCGCGCCCGAGCGGCGTCGTGTTGAAGTACGTCTTGCCGGCGGTGGAGATGTGGAACGCGCCGCACTGCAGCGCCACCAGGCCCTCGTGCGCGAGCAACTCCCTGCAGTCCACCAGCCGTGCGATCTCCGCGCCGTACTCCTTGGCGCGATCCGGGACCGTCTCGAGGTTCGGCTCGTCGTACTGACCGAGATCGGCCGTGTACGTGCACGGGATTCCCCCGCGCTCGCGGATCCACGCGACGGCCACCGAGGTGTCCAGGCCACCGGAGAACGCGAGCCCGATGCGCTCGCCCACGGGCAGGCTATGCAGGATGTGAGTCAAGTTGGCTCCTCGTCAGGGATGCGGCGGCTCGCGCCACTGTAGCCCCGAGCGACATTCGCGGTCTGGCCCATGGTCTGTGGCACCGTTCGTGAGTGGCCGGTACGGTCCCGCGGACCATGGGATTCGAGCTCGGCCCGAAGCTCTTCCGCAGCGCGCCCCGCGGGTGGCTGCGCGCCCGCGCGTTCTCGATCAAGCACAGCGTCTACTCGCACTCCTACGGCAGCGAGGGCGCGCCGGAGATCGAGACGAGCATGGGGATGACCGCGCTCTGGCGCGTCGAGATCCCCGGCCGCGCGCCCTACGAGCTCGAAGAGGAACGCTCCGTGCCGATGTGGCTCAGCGGCGGTCCGGTCGGCAGCGGCAACCGCTGGTACAAAGTTCGGTTGAAGCCGTCGTACGGCCTGATGAAGGACCTCGGCGTGCCCTGCCTCGTCGACCCGTCCGATCCCTCGAAGATCTGGATCGACTGGGACGCGGCCTACGACGAGCACGTCCCCGCCTGGGAGCGCGAGGCGCGCGTGCGCCGCGAGGTCGAGCGGCGCAAGGGCGGCATCGACGGCGCCCTGGCCCGTATCGGCAACCCGCTGGTCGGCAAGCTCCGCCCCGAGGACGAGGAGCACGTCCAGCAGGCCATCGTCAACGCGTCCGCCCGCGAGCGCGAGATCCAGGCGAAGTACGCGGGAGACCCGGTGCTCGCGGACGAGGGGCGCGAGCTGATGCGTCGCATGGACGACCTCGCCCGGATCGTCCGCGATGGCCGCAAGACGACCGGGACCGTGGTGGAGCGCGACGACACCGGCCGCACGTTCGGCAACGTCCCGGTGATCGTGTTGACGTTCGACGTCGAAGGCCGGCGGGTCGTCTTCGAGCACATCTTCGGCCCCCGCCACGCCAAGCACTACACCGTCGGCCGGACCGTCGAGGTCTGGGTCGACCCCTCCGACCCGGACGCCATCCGCCCCGGCCGGTGAAGCCCGGGGGTGGAGTCAATAACCCCCCACATAGCGAGGCAAACTGACTCCACCCCCGCGATGACCGAGCCGAACATCCACACCCTCGAGCAGCTGCGCGTATGGCTGTTGCGAGGGGCCGCTGGCCGAAGCGGCAGCTACAGCTCATGGGCTCCCGGACGCGCGCGCTCCACGAACAGGTCTAGGTCGCGACGACCGTCGTCCATGCGGGCGGAGGGACTCGAACCCCCACACCTTTCGGCACCGGCACCTAAAGCCGGCGTGTCTGCCAATTCCACCACGCCCGCGCGCCCGACCATCGTACGTCACGCCATCGCCTACAATGCCCGCCTCCCCGGGCGACTGGTGTAACGGCAACATAGGGGTCTCCAAAACCCTTGCTCGAGGTTCGATTCCTCGGTCGCCCGCTTCTTCGTGCCCTTCCGGGCACTTCTCACGGCACGTGCGTCACATATCGGCCGCTCGCCCGTTACGACCGGGTGCATGCTCCTCGAGGACGGTCGGCCGATATACCTCACCGCGATGGGTGAGCTCGAACCCGGTTCAGTCTTCGCCGGCCACAGGATCGATGCGGTCGCCGGCCGTGGCGGCATGGGCGTCGTATACAGGGCCACGCAGCTCGCGCTCGACCGCACGGTCGCGCTGAAGGTCATCGCCCCGGGACTGCTGGAGGATCAGACGGTCCGGGCGCGCTTCGTGCGCGAGTCGAAGGTCGCGGCCTCGATCGACCATCCCAACGTCATCCCGATCTACTACGCGGGCGACGAGGGCGGGATCGCGTACATCGCGATGCGCTACGTCGCCGGCGACGACGTCCGCAGCCTCGTGCGCCGCGAGGGAAGGCTCGAGCCCGCGCGGGCGGCGCGGATCGTCGCCCAGATCGGCGCCGCGCTCGACGAGGCGCACGCCGCGGGCCTGGTGCACCGCGACATCAAGCCCGCCAACGTCCTGCTGACGGCCGAGGACCACGTCTACCTGACCGACTTCGGGCTCACCAAGCACGCGCTCAGCGTCGCCGGGAGCACGAAGCCCGGCCACTGGGTCGGCACGCTGGACTACGTCGCGCCCGAGCAGATCCGGGGCGAGCGCGTCGACGCCCGCGTGGACGTCTACGCGCTCGGGTGCCTGCTGTACTTCTGCCTGACCGGCGAGGTGCCGTTCAAGCGCGAGGGCGACGAGGCGCGGCTCTGGGCGCACCTCTCGGAGCCGCCGCCGAAGCCGAGCGAGCTCGTCCCCGACCTGCCCGACGCCTTCGACTTCGTGATCGAGCGCGCACTGGCCAAGGATCCGGACGAGCGCTACCCGTCCGCGGGCGACCTCGGCCGCGCCGCGCTCGCCGCCGCGGCCGGCCGCACACCGTCAGAACGCGAGCGGCTCGTCGCCACGGGCGCCGCGGCGCCGGTGGAGTCGCCGACCGTCACGGCGGCGGTCAAAACGGTCGTATCGCTTCCAAAAGAGGCCGAGACTCAGCTTCAACCTGAGGCTGAGACTGTGCGGCAGGCGCCGGAGCGAAAGCGCCGCCCGCTCGCCTTGGCCGCGTTGGCCGTCGTCATCGCCGCGGGCATCATCGCCGCGATCGCACTGGGCGGCGACGACACGCCCGCGCCGCGCGATGCCGCGACTCCTTCGGCGACCGCGACCGCCAAGGCGAAGCCGACGGCGACCGCGACGGCGACGGCCCCGACGATCGCCGAGCAGATCACGGTCGGGAACCGCCCGAACGTCGTCCGCGTCGCCGGGGGCAACGTCTTCGTCGGCTCGTTCCGCAACGACCATATGCGCCTCGTCTCGACGAAGACCGCGCAAGGTCCTCGCGTACGCGCCGCTCGTCGGCCGCGGCGTCAACGACGCGGCGGTCAACGGCAACGACATCTGGCTCGCCGTCTCGCGCGCCCGGCAGCTGGTGCGTCTCGATGCCCGCACCGGCCGGCCGGTCGGCCCCCCGATCAAGATGCCGAACCCGCCGAGCGCGGTCGCGGTCACCGGCAACACCATCTGGGCCGTGCTGTTCCCCGGCGGAGGCCTGCCGGACCAGCTCGTCAAGATCGATCGCAAGAGCGGGAACACGCTCCTCACGGTCGACTACCCGTACGGGATCAACGCGCTGACCACGAGCCCGACCGCCCTCTGGGTCGCTGCCCGCCGCCGCGCGCTCATCCAGCGCGTGGACCCGAAGACGGCACAGCCCGTCAAGACCATCCCCGTCGGGCGAAACCGGACCAGGGACATCGTCTACAGGAGAGGCGCGCTCTGGCTCGCCATCCCGGACGACGACATCGTCTACAAGCTGATCACCGCGTCCGGCGACAAGATCCCGATCAGCGTGGGCAGCCAACCGAGTCAGCTGGCCGTGACCGACGACAGGGTCTACGTCACCAACTACGCCTCGAGCAACCTCTCCGAGATCGACGCAAAGGCGTCCACGCGTCATCGGCGACCCACTGAAGCTTTCGGTCAGCCCGTTCTCGCTTGCGGTCGACGGCAAGTTCGTCTGGGTCGCCAGCCAGCCCGCGAACCAGCTGACGAAGGTCGCTTACAGGTCGCGGCGGGTGATCACGCCCGTCCGCAGCGCCTGAAGCGCGAGCGAGGCGCGCTTCTGGTTCTGCGGCAGCGCGTCGACCCCGAAGACCTCGAACAGCGCGCGCAGCGTGCTCTTGACCGCGTCGACGCTGACGACCAGCTCGTCCGCGATCTGCTGGTTGGTCGCGGGCGTCGCGTACGTCGAGTCCTTGAACGGCCGGCACAGCGCGACCAGCACCCGCCGCTGGGCGGGGGTGAGCAGCTCGCCGACGTGCGGGCCGAGCGCCGTGACGGTCGGCCGGGAGACCGATTCGCCGCCCTGCGCGCGGTAGGCGATCGCGACGCCGCCGACGTTCAGGACGTCGCCGTCGTGCAGCCGCTGGCGGCTGGTGACCCGGCTGCCGTTGAGGTAGGTGCCGTTGTGCGAGAGGCCGTCGTCGACGACGGTCCAGTCGTCGCCGATCAGCTCGAGCGCCGCGTGCACGCGTGAGATCTCGGAGTCCCAGTCGAGCACGACGTCGTTCGACGGCCGGCGCCCGATCGTGATCCGCTCGCCGCCCGGCAGCAGGTCGATGATGACCTGCCGGTCGTCCGCGTCGCGGTAGATCAGAAACGGCGTGCCCCGCCGCTCGGCCGCGATCCGCTCTTTGAGGTCCTGCGGCGTCGCGACATGGGCATCGAGCGGTGAGTCAGGCACGAACAGAAGCGTAAGGCCCGCCCGCCCTCGGCGGTGACTCACCAAGGGTGGGAAGCGGATCCACCTTCGGGTGTGCCGCTCACCCCTCGGGAAGCTAGGCGCGCCGCCGCTCGTCCGGGAACGTCTTGGGCACTCCCCAGGACCTCACCACACAAGGACGACCCCATGCTCCGCCTTTCTCTCGCCGCGCTCGCCGCGGTGCTGATCCTGGCCGCCCCAGCGGCCGCCGCGCCGTACGACGACGACGCCTACTGGGCCTTCGCCGACCGCATGCAGCAGCGCGTCGATCGCCACTGGGACGAGGACGCCGGCTACTTCCGCCTCGGCGGTGGCGGCGTCGAGCCGATGGCCAACTCGATGCAGCTGCTCACCTACTCGGTCGCCGCCATGCAGGGCCACGAAGGCCCGTCGCGCAACGACCACCGCGCCCGCCTGCTGGCCGACCGGCTCGTGAGTGCGCCGCCGTTCGTGACCGCTAAGACCGGCTCGGGCCAGGTCCACGCGCCCGGCTGGGTGAACTCGATGACCTCGCGCGCGGGCGGCCAGCACCTCGTGTTCGACGCCGAGGTCGTCGATGGTCTCGTCTACGCCTACCGGGCGCGCGAGGCGCTGAACCTTCCCGGCCGCGACCGTGACCAAGATCCGCGACGCGATCCATCGCACCGCCCGCGGCTCGTTCTGGCGCTACCCGACGATCCGCCTCAACCAGGTCAACTGGTACGCGCTGATGTACGCCGCCGACGCCACCGTCACCGGCGACAGCACCCTGCTCAAGCGCGATATGTACCTGCAGCTCAAGCGCTTCTTCGCCGGCGTCCGCGGCAACGCCGCCCGCGCGGGCAACTTCGGCCCGGGCATGCGCTTCCACTACCTGCCCGGCACCTCGGTCAACGCGAAGATGAACGTCGACTCCGCCGAGTACGCGAACATCGTCCTGACCTTCACGCGCTTCTACGACCAGGCGCGGCGCGCCGGGATGCCGGCCGCTCACCGGCGCCGAGAAGTCCGTCATGCACGAGTGGATCACGCGCGCCGTCTCCGGCTACTGGACCCACTCCGGCTACATGAACTGGGACTCCGGCCTCGGCTTCCAGCGCTGGCACCAGGCCAAGAAGCTCGGGCTCACGCAGGAGGCGCTCGTCGGCCTCGCGTCCTCGGACTCGCTGCTCCCCGGCGCGCAGTGGGGGCGCTGGTCGAAGGCGATGCTCGACAACGGCTTCGACTTCTACGAGCGCCTGGCCTCACGCTCGCCCGGCGGACTGATCGACGGCGTGCTCTTCAACCTGAACGCGGTCCCGCAGGCCGAGAGCAGCGCGCGGCTCGCCGCCTCGCGCGATCGAGGCCAACGCCGCTCGCGCGATCGACGCCGGTCTCGGCCGCAAGGCGTCGAGCGAGCCGCCGCCGCTGTACGCCTACGACCCCGACATCGGCCGCCTCGCCGTGACCACGCCGACCTACAACACCGCGATCGTCGCCGTCAACCAGCACGCGTTCCCGTACGGCGGCCTCGACCTCGCCCGGCTGTTCGACGGCCAGCAGGAGGTCGCGGCGAACATCGGCGGGCGCCCGCCGGCCTCCTTCGGCCTGCTCGTGCGCGATGTCGGCGGCCACCAGGTCACCGCCTCCCAGCTCGGCCGCGGCGCGCGTCGTGCCGGGTGTCCGCCCGCTGCGGCTGACCAAGGCGCCGCGGGGCGCGGGCGCGGTGAGCTCTGCAGCGGTCGGCCGCGCCTACGCCGGGCCGTTCACCGACCTGCGGGCGACGGGCACCACCGCCACGCGCGAGCTGGCCTTGCGCGTCACGCACCGCTTCACGCCCGACTGGATCCAGACGAACTGGACCGCGACCCGGCGCACCGGGTCCGCGCGCTACACCGCCGACGTGCTCTTCCCGAGCTGGCGCGGGGTGTCCGGAGCGGCGAGCGTCGTCGCCGTTCTGCGCGACGGCACGCGCGTGACCGTGGGCTCGCGGCTGGTCCCGCTCAGCTCAGTCGCCTATCTGTGGGTGCGCAGCGAGCGCAGCGGCTACGTCGTCGTCCCCGCCTCACGTCCGGCCGGCGCCGGCGTCCACACCCTGCGCGTCAGCGCCCAGTCGTCGGACCCGCGCCCCGGCCCGACGCTCGCGATCCAGATCGCCCGCGCGAAGCGCTTCAGCCGCGCCGCGCTGGCCGTCCGCCTCATGCCGGTCCACAACGAGCAGGAGGCCGCCGACCGCCGCAGCGCGGCTGAAGTGACCCGTTGACCCTCGACCCGAACTGTCGCTGCCGTCCCTGCCGCCTCAGCGCAGGGGCGGCTCGACGAGAACCAGCTTGCCCCGATTGAGCATCTGCGCGATCGCGCACGCCTTCTCGATCTGCGCGTACGTGTAGCGAACGGGGTTATGCAGGGTCTCGATATGGACGCCAGGAATCTGCATGAAGCATTGATTCCCCGAAACCCGCCATCGTCATTCCCCGCCCGCTCGATATCATCCGCACGGAGTCCGCCCGCGGGCGAAGTGTTGTGGTTGCACAGGAGCCTTCCAAGCTCTTAGGGCGGGTTCGATTCCCGTCGCCCGCTTTTGGACGACGAACCACGGGGAGTGGCGCAGTCTGGTAGCGCACCCGGCTGGGGGCCGGGCGGCCGCAGGTTCAAATCCTGTCTCCCCGATGTGACGAAAGCCCTGCTAACGCAGGGCTTTCGTCGTTCTAGGGGACGCTCGCAATCGTCCGTGGGGTGCACAGCGTCCGCGGTAGTGGTCGTCACTGAGGTTGTCGAGCGCGCGCGATCATTCGACGCGGCTTTCCGGCTTTCCGGCCTGTCAGGGGCACTACACATCACGAGCCGGTCACACGACGCGCCGTTGGCGGCCGCAGAATCGCGGCGTTTGGTATCCAACGGAAGGGGTCTTTCCCATGCTCGAACGTTCCAGTGACACGGAGCTGTTCGAAGAGGCAGGTGTGCAGATCACCAGACGACGACGGGCGGCGTCCAAGCGTCGTCGCTCAGTCGCGAACCGGCCCGCGGTCGTCGGGCTCGGCGCTGCGGCCGTGGTGCTTGCGGGCGGGGGCGCGACGTATGCGTCGACGGTGGTCTTCGGCGAGAACGAGGTCGGTACGGAGTACGCCGACGGGCTGCAGGTGTCGGGCAACCAGATCGTCAAGCCGCTGGGTGAGCGTCTGGTGACGCAGGTGGGCAAGTTCATGGGCTCGACGGTGAGCCCGGATGGTCGCTTCTTGGCGGCCACGAGCACCGATCGGTCGGTGACGCTGCAGATCTTCGATCTGCAGAGCTACAAGCTGATCTGGTCGGCGGGTACCGCGGCGTCGGTCAATCAGCGGCTGACGAACAACGCCGTTGGCCAGGAAGGGCCGACGTACTCGCCCGACGGGAAGCTGCTGTGGATGCCGGTCAACAACGGCCTGACGCGGTTCCCGGTCAACAAGGACGGCACGCTCGGCACGCCGACGGCGGTGTCGATCCCGACCGCAAGCGGCCGCTCGGCGCTGACGGGCAAGGCGGTCTACTCGCCCGACAAGGCGACGCTGTACGCGGCGGTCAACGGCCAGAACACCGTCGTGGCGCTGGACCCGAACACGGGCGCGATCCAGAAGACCGTCAACGTGGGGATCGCTCCGCGCGAGCTGACGTTCGTGGGCAAGAAGCTCTACGTCAGCAACGAGGGCGGCCGCGCGGCGCGCCCCGGCGAGAGCACGATCGCTTCCTACGGCACCGACGTGCCCGCCGACCCGTACAAGGGCACGTCGACGACCGGCACCGTCAGCGTGATCGACACCACGGATCCGGCTGCGGCGGTCAAGTCGATCGCGGTCGGACTGCACCCGACGGCGATGTACTCGCCCGAGAAGGGCGTGCTGTTCGTCGCCAACACCAACGACGACACGGTGTCGGTGATCGATACCAAGAAGGACAAGGTCGTCCAGACGATCGAGACCAAGCCGTGGCCGTCGTCGAACGTCGGCTATCACCCGAACAGCATCACGATGACCGAGGACGGGCACCTGCTCGTGTCGCTCGGCCGCGCGAACGCGATCGCCGTGTATCAGTACGCGGGCGACCCGCTGGAGCCGGTGAGCTACATCGGGCTGATCCCGACCGACTACTACCCCTCTGACGTAGCGGCGGTCGGCGACAACATCTTTGTCTCCAACCGGCGCGGCATCGACGCGCGCGGCCCGCTGCTCACGTTCAACAACCTCGGCACGCCCACCGCGGTCGGGCACGGCACGCACGCCACCACGGCGTCGCTGACGCGCTTCACGCTGCCGAAGGACAACAAGATCGCCAACACCTACACCAAGACGGTCTTCGCCCAGAACGGCTGGGGCAAGAAGGACGTCCAGGAGGCCAAGCCGAAGGTCGCCGCCCCGGTTCCGGTCCCGCAGCGGATCGGTGATCCGTCGACGATCAAGCACGTCTTCCTGATCGTCAAGGAGAATCGCACCTACGACCAGGTGTACGGCGACATGCCCGAGGGCAACGGCGACGCGAGCCTGGCGCAGTTCGGCGAGCGGGTGACGCCCAACCAGCACGCGCTTGCCCGCCAGTTCGGCCTCTACGACAACGTCTACGACATCGGCACCAACTCCGCCGAGGGCCACAACTGGATCATGCAGGGCGACGACCCGGAGTACACCGAGTCCTCCGCCGGCCAGTACACCCGCAGCTACGACACCCAGGAAGACGTGCTCGGCCATCAGCGCTCGGGCTTCATCTGGACGGCCGTCCAGGACGCCGGCAACACGGCGCGCAACTTCGGTGAGTTCGTCTACGCCTCCAGCGGCAAGCCGGCGGGAACGTGGCAGCAGTACTACTGCGCGACCAGGAACAGCGCCGCCACCGGCGACTACTCGCAGCTGACGACGCCGGCGCTGACGGGCCACTACGGCTCGCCGATCCCGTCGCTGAACGCGATCACCAATCCGACCTCGCCGCCGTATGACCTGTCGATCCCGGACATCTACCGCGCCGCGATCTGGAAGCAGGACTTCCTGGCCAACGGCCCGGCGAACTTCAACATGATGTGGCTCTCCAGCGACCACACCGGTGGTCCTCCCGACCCGACCGCGGAGGTAGCCGACGGAGACCTAGCCGTGGGCCAGATCGTCGACACGATCTCGCACAGCCAGTACTGGAAGGAGTCCGTGATCTTCGTGGTCGAGGACGACAGCCAGTCCGGCGCCGATCACGTCGACGGTCACCGCGCGCCGATTCAGGTCATCAGCCCGTGGGCGGCGCACGGCAAGGTCGACAGCACGTTCTCCTCGCAGATCAACATGGTGCGCACGATCGAGCAGATCCTCGGCGCCCAGCCGCTCAACCAGAAGGTCGCGGCCGCGACGCCCATGTACAGCGCGTTCACCACCACGCCGGACATGACGCCCTTCAACGTGGTGAAGAACCAGGTGCCGATCACGACGGGCGTGAACCCCGTGCCGCCCTGCGGCCCGGACACCCTGGGCCAGACCGCCGCCCCGGCGGCCGAGGCCGTCACGGTTCCCGCCGGGCAGGCTGCGACCGCCGCCGCCTGGGCGAGCTGGGCCGGCAAGCAGCGCCTCACGGGTGCCGAGCGCGCGGGCGGACTACGCGAATCCGGAGCAGATGAACCGGTACACGTGGTACGAGACCCACGACTGGCTCCTCCCGTACCCGGGCGACTCGAGGATCTACGCCCCGGACGACGTCCCGGGCGCGTTCATCCCGAACGCGGACTCCGACTAACAGCAGCATGAGCACGCGGCGGCCCGCCGGATCTCCGGCGGGCCGCCGCGTCATTTGAGGATGAAAATTGCCTGAGACACTTGCAGTGCGCGCGCGGCGGGTCAGCAAGACGTTCGGCGAGGTCGTCGCCCTCGACAACGTCGACCTCGACATCGCGCGGGGACAAGTCCACGGCCTGGTCGGGCCGAACGGGGCGGGAAAGACCACGCTGCTCGGGCTGTTGCTCGGGCTGGCCAAGGCCGACGGCGGTGACCTGGAGATTCTCGGTCATCCGATGCGCAGAATGCTGGAGCTGCCCGACGGGGTCGCGGGCTTCGTCGACGGCCCCGGCCTGTACCCGTCGCTCACCGCCCGTCAGAACCTCGAAGAGCTGACGCGACTGCGAGGCGACGGGTCTGAAGGCATCGACCACGCGCTCGCCCAGGTTGGGCTCACCGATGTCGCCGACGACCGCATCCGCGGGTTCTCGCTCGGGATGCGCCAGCGGCTGGGACTCGCCGCCGCGCTGCTGACCCGGCCGCGGCTGCTGGTGCTCGACGAACCGGCCAACGGCCTGGACCCGATCGGCACCCGGCACGTGCACCGCGTGCTGACCCGGCTGGCCGCGAACGGCACGGCGGTCGTGCTCTCCAGCCACCGCATGGACGACCTGGCCGCGCTGTGCAGCGACGTCACCCTGCTCGCCGGCGGGTCCGTGGTCTTCTCCGGCCCGCTTGCAGAGCTCGCCGCCGACGCCAACGAGCTCGACTACCGGCTGAGGACCTCCGATCCCGCACACGCCCGGCGGATCGCGGCCGAAACGCCGGGGATCGACGTACTCCCGAATAACGATCTGCTGCAACGTCACGACGCCGAAGCGCTACTGGTGCGCGCTTCGCTGCCCGCACTCGACGATCTGGTCGCGCGCGTCGTCAGCGCCGGCGTGAGCGTGCGCGAGCTGGCCCCGGTCGTGGCGCCGCTGGAGGCCGCCTTCCTGGCGTTGACCGCGGCCCCGAGAAATGCAAGCGAGAAGGAAAACCGGTGACCACCACTGTCGCAGCCATCACCACGCAGACCAAAGCCGACGCGCCGCCGGCACCGGTTCGGCGGAGCTACCGCTTCGAGCTGGTCAAGCTCCTCGCGCAGTGGCCGATCCGCCTCGGGGTCCTGGCCTGCTGGCTGGGCCCGGGGCTGTTCGTGGCCATCATCAGCCAACAGAGCGCGCTGCCGTCGGACACGGTCTTCGGCCGCTGGATGAACCAGACCGGCTGGGCCGGAGCGCTGGTGGTCCTCACGTTCTCCTGCAGCTGGGTCCTCCCCGTTCTGACGTCACTGGTCGCCGGCGACGTGTTCGCCTCCGAGGACCGGCTCGGCACGTGGCGTCACCTGCTCGTCGCCGTCCGCTCACCACGACGGATCTTCGCCGCCAAGGCGCTCGCCAGCATCACGGTCATCCTGCTGCTCGCGGCGGGGCTGGCCATCTCAGGCGTCGTCGGCGGTCTGCTGGCCGTCGGAAACCACCCGCTCGTCGGCCTCGACGGCCACCAACTCGACGGGGGAGAGGCCGCCGCCGCGGTCGCGCTCGCCTGGATCGCGGCGCTCGCGCCGACACTGGCGTTCGCGGCGATCGGCCTGCTCGGCTCGGTCGCCCTCGGCCGCTCGCCGATGGGCCTGCTGATTCCTGCCGTGCTCGCGCTCGTGCTCGGCATGGCACAACTGCTCCCGCTCCCCGCCGTCGTGCGCGTCGCGCTGCCCAGCTACGCCTTCATCGGCTGGCGTGGACTGTTCACCGACCCGGCCCACATCGGCCCGCTCATCGTCGGCATCCTTGTCAGCCTCGCCTGGGCAGCCGTTGCCGCCCTGCTGGCCTACCGGCTCTTCATGCGCCGCGACTTCACCGACCAGGCCTACGACGGGGTCAGCAACCGCGTCCTCATGCGCGCCGCGCTGCCCCTCGCGGGCCTGTTCGCCGCCACCGTGGCGGTGCTCACGGTCGCCACGTCGGCATCTGGCTCCGGGGTCGACAAGGCCAAGGTCGAGTCCTCCCTGGCGACGTCGTTCGCGCATCTCTACCGCACACAGACCGATCAGCTACACCGGCCCGCGGTCACCGAAGCGCGACTGCAGACGACCGCCAAATGCGACAAGGGCGGTTCCCGTGTCGATGACATCGGCCCCGGAAACGACTGGCGTTGCGTGGTGAGTTGGCACCTCCCGGGGTCGGAAGCCACGGGTTCTGCGATCTATCAGCTCGACGTCACCCCAGACGGGCGCTACGTCGCCGACGGTGACGGGCCGGTGCAGGTCAACGGCTTCTTCCAGATCCGTACGGCGCGGGGTGATGTCCCGAATCCGCTCTGGCAGTTCGACGGCTCCGTCGACCTGCTGACCGCGACAGCAAAGAGCTGAGCGGATGCGCGTGCGGGTCGTGAACAAAGTGGAGACGAGGATGCCCATCCATCGGTTTCTGATCGCCGCGATCGCCCTCGCGATGCTCGCGGCGCTGCCGGCCGTCGCCTCAGCCGCCACCGTCACGGCTGACGGCGGCGGCGCGATCACGCTGAGCGACGCCGGCTCGGAGACAAACGTCGTGACGGTCACCGTCGCCGGGTCCGAATGGGTGATCGGCGACACCGGCGCGCCGCTGACCGCCGGCACCGGGTGCACGCAAGCAACGCCCAACGAGGCGCGCTGCCCGAAGACCGCCGCGCGACCCACGGCGACGCTCGGCGGCGGCGAGGACACCTTCACCGCTGCAGACGACGGCGGCTGGGTCGTCTACGGCGAGGCCGGCGCCGACCGCCTCGTCGGTGCAGCGGGAGCCGACACGTTCTTCGGCGGCGCCGATGCGGACACGCTGAGCGCCGCCGGTGGCAATGACCGGCTCGACGGCGGGACCGGCGACGATACGCTCGACGGCGGCGCCGGCGAGGACCTGATCACCTACACGTCCGCGACCGCCCCGGTGACGGTCGACCTGCCGGCCGGCACCGGTGGGCAGCCCGGCGAGCACGACGCGGTGCAGGGCGTCGAAGACGTGACGGCCAGCGGCACGCTGATCGGCGACGCCGGCCCGAACTTCCTCACCGGTGGCAACGGCGACGACACGATCTCCGGCAACGGTGGCGATGACGTGCTCATCGGCGAACTGGGGAACGACACGCTCCACGGAGGAGCCGCCGCCGACCGCCTCTACGGCGACACGACGCTCGGCGTCGGCGCCGGCGCGGACCGGCTCGACGGCGGCGACGGCAACGACTCCCTCAGTGGCGGCGATGGCGCCGGCGACCAGGTGAATGGTGGCGCCGACGACGACACCGTCAGCGGCGGCGACCATTGGGACGGCGCCGCGCTGGTCGGCGACGGCCCGGACCAGATCGACGGCGGGCCCGGCACCGACATCCTCGACTACAGCGACCGCTCGCGCGGAGTCGAAATCGACTTGCGCCGAGCCGCCCCGCAGGGCGAGCCGGGGGAGAACGACTCCGCCATCGGCGTCGAGCGCGCGCGTGGCGGCGCCGGGGCCAACACCCTGATCGGCCTCGACGGTTCCGGAGCCCCGGTGACCCCGTCCACGGCGAGCCAGAGCCCGCAGTCCGGCCGCGCCGAGAACCAGAACCAGCAGCCTTCGCGCACGGTCCAAACTGCCAGGCCGACGCTGCGCCCACTGACCAAGACGCTGAGACTCGGCAAGGACGGCAGGATCAAGCTGCGCGTCAACGCCACGGCCGCGGGCAAGGTGACCATCACCCTCGCACGTGGAAAGGTCACCTACCTGGAGAAGTCGGTCACCGTCAAGCGGGGAACGTCCACCCTGCACCTCAGGCTCTCCGCGAGCAAAACCCGATCCCTGCGCAAGCACGCAAAGCTCACCGTGAAGCTGTCGCTCGGCACCGTCAACGCGAACGTCGTGATCAGGCGAACCTAGTGCCGCGAGTCGGCAAACCGCACGCGCCTCGCGGGCGATCCGGACCTCGCCCACTACGCGCTCGTACTTCATCGCGCGCTCGCGGCCTCGATGAGCTTCCTCGCCGCCCGCTCAGCCTGGGGGCCCGTCAGTCCGTCCTTCTCGCTCGCATCGAGATCGAGGGAGCGCGGCTGTCCGATGTGTGAGGGTTGGCTCGTCGGTGCGCAGCCCGAAGAGCGGCGTAGAGTCCCTGGCGAAACGATGGATCGCGTCGCAGACATCATCGTCGACCGTCTGCCTGAGGTGGGTGCGTCGCTCGAGGTGGTCTTCCTCGATGACGTGTCGTACGGCTCGGATACCGAGCGCGGACCGCGCCGGCCGCATCGGCACGACTACCACGAGCTGGTGTGGACGCGTCGCGGAAGTGGACGGCACTTGATCGACGGCGACGTCTCGGACGTCCAGCCCGGGACGCTCACGCTCATCGGCCGCGGTCAGGTGCACGTCTTCGAGCGTGCGCGTGCGCTGGATGGCGCGATCGTGCGTTTCGGGGAGGAACTGCTCCACGGCGGCCCGTCGACCGGCGCGAATCCGGCCTGGCTGGTCGGTGGGCGCGCGGTGCACACGGTTTCGGTGCCTACCGGCGACGCACCGCGACTGGAGGCGGTCGTCGAGGCGCTCGCGGATGAGACGCGACGGCCGGCGGACTCGCGCAGCGTCGACGTGCAGCGCCATTTGCTGTCCACGTTGCTGTTGTGGGTGGAGCGGTGGTACGAGGCCGCTCGAATCGACCATCGCGACGCGGACGACCCCGACCAGTTGCTGTATCGCCGTTTCACCGGCGTGCTCGAGCGTGACTACATGCGCCATCACGACGCGACCCACTACGCGGGCGAGCTGAGGGTTCCGCAGGCGGCACTCTCGCGCGCTCTGTCGCACGTCACCGGCCGCACAACGAAGGAGCTGATCACCGATCGGCGGATGCTGGAAGCGGCGCGACTGCTGCGCTTCAGCGCGATGGCCGTCGGAGAGGTCGCGTTCCGTGCCGGCTACGGTGACCAGCTGTACTTCTCACGGGCCTTCAAGCGGGAGTTCGGCGAGGCACCGTCCGCGTATCGTGAGCGCACTCGCGGCCGCGCGGCTACGCCAGCAGCTTGACGGTGCTGCCGAAGCCGGTGCCCAGCTTGTCCTGAAGGGTCATGTGCAGATACCCGAGTGCCTCGAGCTCATGTGCGCGGGCGAGCGGTCCGGCGTCGACGGCGCGCATCCCGCCGCTTTCGACGAGCTCGGTCACGGTCTGCTTGGCGGTTTCGTCGTCGGTGGCGATCAGCACGTCGAGCGGCTGCCCGCCGACCTGGCCCGCGACGAGGGTGCCGGCGAACGTGGTGTTGAACGCCTTGACCACCTTCGCGCCGCGCGCCTTGGCGGCGATCTCCTGGGCGGCCGAGCCGGCCGCGAGCGTCAGCGGCGTGAACGTCGAGAAGTCGACCGGGTTGGTGATGTCGACGACCACCTTGCCGTCGAGCTGTCCCTCGTAACGGTCGAGCAGGTCAGCGACCGCGTCGTAGGGGGTGGCGAGCACGACGACGTCGCCGCGAAGCGGATCGCCGACGTCGCCGCTGCCGACGTCGCCGTCCAGTTCGCCCGCGAGCGCGGCCGCGCCTTCGGCATGGTGGCCGAGGATCGTGACGGAGTGTCCGCCCGCGAGCGCGCGTGTGGCGATGCCGCGTGCCATGTTGCCGCTGCCGATGATGGTGATGTCCATGTCAGTTCCCTTGTGTTTGGGGTGAGTGGGTTAGGCGATCCGCTGGCTGAGCCACACGCGGAGCGCGCTGAGCGCCGCCGGGCTGAGCGCGTGTGCGGACGCGTCGCGGTGGGCGGTGATCGCGGCGCCGGAGGCGCCGTGCAGGTACTCCCAGGTGCGCGCCATCAGCTCGGGCGGCAGGGGGCGCTGAAGGTGTTCGTCGCGGTCATGTTCAGCCGATCTTCGAGAGGAGGGTGTCGAGCTCGAGCGAAGCGTCGATGAAGTCAGTGCCCTGATAGCGAGCCCAGGTGTCCATCGGACGGTCCCAGGCCAGCTCGAGGTCGTTGCCGTCGGGGTCGGAGACGTACACCGCGAGATGCGTGCCGTGATCGAGCGCCTGGTAGGGCTCGACGCCGGCGTCGAGCAGGCGCCTGACGGTGCGCGCGAGCTCGGCCTCTGACGAGAACAGCAAGGCGACGTGATGCAGTCCGGTCACGCCGTCGGGCTGCGGAGGCGCGTCCTTCGACTTCCAGGTGTTGAACCCGAGATGGTGGTGATATCCGCCGGCAGAGACGAACAGGACGTCGCCGGTGGTACCCCAGCCGGGGACGTCGCGCGCCTCGTAGGTGACGTCGAAGCCGAGGAGGTCGACATAGAACGCGCGGACGCGGTCGATGTCCGCGGTGCGGAGGTGCACATGGCCGATGCGTACGTTCGGGTCGATCATGGCTTCAGTGTCGGGCGAACCGCGACGACTTGGTATGGGCGGCCTGCGCCGATGCATGGACATCTTGCGCGTGCCTCGGGCAGGCATCATGGGGCGATGACGGCAGCGGCTCTTGCCGGCTCGGCCGGCGTCGTGCTCAACCAGGTCTTCATCTGGCCCCAGGTCGCCCGCGCGCGTCACACGATCGAGGGCATCGCGGCGCTCACGGTCCTCAGCGGACTGATCGCCCGCGCGCTGTGGAGCGCGTACGGCGTGGCGCTCGGTGACATCCCGCTGATCTGCGGGAGCGTCACCGTCGCCATCGGCTTCCTGATCCTCACCGTCCAGCTCGCCCGCGGTGGAGTGCGGTTGGCGATCCCGGCCGCGGTCGCGAGCATCGCCGCCGTCGCGGCCTTGACCGTCTTCGCGCCGGAGCCGGTGCTGGGCCTGATCGCTGTCGCGGCCGCTGCGGTCGTCAACCTGCCGCAGATGCTGCGCGCCCTGACCGATCGAACACGGCTGGCGGGCGTCTCGGTCACGACCTATCTATTGATCGCGGCCGCGTCGTGCTGCTGGTTGGTCTATGGCGCGCTCATACGCGAGCCGTTCATCCTCGCGCCGCATGTGGTGCTGTTGCCGACGGCGCTTGTCACGGCGTGGGTGGCTCGGGCGTCCACGAACTTCGACGGCGTGAGGTGAGTGGGATCGCACTTCACAGGTCTGTCATGCGGCGCTGTCACCGAAGGTTGCGACGAATGACGTCAAGCGCGCCTGCGAGCACGGGTCGATCGTCGTCGCTGCGCCACGCGACCGCGATCTCGACCCGTGTCGTGTCGTGGGCGAGCGGGCGGTAGATCGCGCCCTCGACGGTCATGTTCGACACGGATTCGGGGACGAGCGAGACGCCGAGGCCGGCGGCGACGAAGCTGACGAGCGTGGCGGTCTCGCCGACCTCGTGGGCCGCGACGGGCTTGAAGCCGTGCGCGGCGCACGCGTCCTCGACGGCGTCGTGCACGACGGAGCGGAAGTGGGAGGGGTAGGTCACGAAGGGCTCGTCCTTGAGCCGCTCCAGTGGGACGGCCTCCTCACTCGCGAGCGGGTGCGTGCGCGGGAGGACGGCGACCAGCGGCTCGGAGCGCAGGACCTCGGTCTCCAGGTCGCGGTCGCGCACCGGCGGCCGAAGGAGCCCGAGGTCGAGTGAACCATCGAGCAGGCGCGAGACCTGCGCCGGCGTGAGCAGCTCTCCGCGGAGGTCGAGGACCACTCCGGGCAACTCCTTCCGCATCGCGGCGGCGAACGCCGGCAGGAGCGCATACGTCGAGGAGCCGGTGAACCCGACGGCGAGCCGTCCGTACTCTCCGCGCCCCGCCCGGCGCGCATCCTCGAGTGCGGCATCCGCGGCCGCCAGGATCTCGCGGCCGCGTTCGAGGAGCACCTCACCGGCGGGTGAGAGGTCAACACTTCGCGTGGTCCGGTAGAGAAGCGTCTCGCCGATCTCGGCCTCGAAGCGGCGGATCTGGCGCGAGAGCGGCGGCTGCGCCATGTGCAGTTTCGCGGCCGCACGTCCGAAGTGGCGCTCCTCGGCGACCGCGACGAAGTAGCGAAGTTGTCGAAGCTCCACAGCGGGACTTATACCCGACAGGTATCAAATCGGCACTCAATTGGTGTTGCCGCGTCCATCGCACAGTCGTACGGTGTTCGATGCCCGGTCGTCTGCGACCGAGCCGAGAGAGGAGAGCCAAAGGATGCGATTGAGCACCGATCCAGCGTTGGATGCGGCGCTGGAGACGTTCGCCGGCGCGGTCCGGATCACCGCCGTGGAAGCGATCCCGTTCGCCGTGCCGTATCGACGCGAGCCGAGGTTCGCGTCGGGGAGCGTGAGCAGCGCCGACAACGTACTGGTGCGCGTGCACACCGACGCCGGCCTCGTCGGCCAGGCGGAGGCGCAGCCGCGTCCCTACACCTACGGAGAGACGCAGGCATCGATCGTGGACGCCGTCGGCGGCGCGCTCGACGCGGCGCTCGTCGGTGTGGACCCGCTGCGCATCGAACTGGTGGCGCAGCGTTGCGCGAGGGTGACCGGCAACTACGTCGCTCGTGGTGCCGTCGATCTCGCGGTCTGGGATCTGATCGGAAAGATCCTCGGCGTGCCCTGCCACACACTGCTCGGCGGGTTCGCCGACGATGTCGCGGCGGCGCACATGGTGTCGCTCGGCGATCCGGCCGAGATGGCGGCGGAGGCCGTCGAGGTGCATGAGCGGCTCGGGGTCAACACCTTCAAGGTCAAGGTCGGCCGCACGCCGGAGCGCGATGTGGCGGCGGTGCGTGCTGTGCGCGAGGCGCTGCCGGGCGCCGATCTCTACGTGGACGCGAACCGCGGCTGGAGCTACGACGACGCCGTCCGCGCCGGTGACGCGCTCGTCGCGCTCGGTATCCGGGCGATCGAGGAGCCGATCTCGGTGGACGACCGCGCGGGTCGGCTACGGCTCGCCGAGCGTTGGGACGTGCCCCTGAGCGGCGACGAGAGCTGCATCAGCCTCGCGCACGTCGATCGCGCGCTCGAGGAGGGCGCGGTCCGGGTCGTGAGCATCAAGACGGCGCGAACGGGGTTCACGGAATCGCGGCGGATCCTCGACCTGTGCCTGGCGCGCAACGTGTCGGTGGTCGTCGGCAGTCAGTACGAGGGGGCGATCGGCGCCGCCGCGACGGTCGCGTTCGCCGCCGCGTTCGCCGCCACCGCCGGCCAGCCGGCGGAGATCACGAACTTCCTCGACCTCGCCGACGACCTCGTCGTGGCGGGACCGGAGATCCGCGACGGCCGCGCGCTCGTGCCGACGGCCCCGGGCCTCGGCTTCGAGGTCGACGAGGACCGCCTCGATCAGTACCGGCTGGACCGCTGATGCTGTTCCTGGCCGAGATGGACGTTCAGCTTCCGCCCGACATGCCGCCGGATCAGGTGGACGAGCTCAAGGCGCGCGAGCGCGAGTACTCGCAGACCGCGCAGCGCGATGGCCGCTGGCCGCATCTGTGGCGGGTGGCCGGGCGCTACGCGAACGTGAGCGTGCTCGACGTCGACTCGATCGACGACCTACACGACCTGCTGTCCGGCCTTCCGCTGTTCCCCTATCTCGATATTCGCGTCACGCCGCTGGCGCGCCACCCGAACGCCATCGACCGAGGAGAGAGTCAATGACCGATCGCGCGAACCAACTGATCGCAGACATCCTGCGCCGGATCCACGAGGCGATCGTCGAGCACGACATCACCTACGACGAGTACCAGGCCGCCAAGCAGTGGTTCATCGAGGTCGGCGAGGCGGGGGAGTGGCCGCTGTTCGGCGACGTCTTCATCGAGCACGTGGTCGAGGAGCAGGCGTTCGGCAACCGCAAGGGATCGCAGGGCACGATCCTCGGCCCGTTCCACCTCCCGGACGCGCCGCTGCTCGACGCTCCGTTCGAGCTCCCGCACCGGCCCGACGAGGAAGGAGATCGCACGCACATCGCGGGTCGCGTCACCGACGTCGACGGCACCCCGCTCGTCGAGGCCAACCTCGACATCTGGCAGGCCGATTCCGAAGGCCGCTACTCCAGCTTCATGCCCGGCCCGCCGGACGGGCAACCTGCGCGGCCAGGTGCGCACCGACGCCGACGGCCGCTACGAGTACATCACCGTCATCCCCGGCCCGTACACGATTCCGCTCGACGGCCCGACCGGCAGGATGGCCGCCGCCGCCGGCTGGAGCCCATGGCGCCCGGCGCACATCCACCTGATCGTCAGCGCGGAGGGCTTCGAGCCGCTGGTGACCCAGCTGTTCATCGATTCCAGCGACTACCTCGACAGCGACGTCGCCAGCGCCGTCAAGCCCGAGCTGATCGTGCATCCGGAGGCGACTGGCAACGGCGAGTACGCGTTCACCTACGACTTCACGCTCGCCCCGGCTCGCACGCACGCCGTGGCGTAGATCGTGGCCGCCTTCAACGTCGCCATCGTCGGCGGCGGCATCGGTGGGCTGACCCTTGCGCTCGCGCTGCGCGAGCGCGGGGTTGCCTTCGAGGTCTACGAGCAGGCGGACGAGCTGCGCGAGGTCGGCGCCGCGGTCGCGCTGTCGGCGAACGGTACGCGTGAACTTCGGCGGCTCGGGCTCGGCGAGCGGGTCGAAGCGGTCGGAGCGCGCTGGGCATTGCACGATCTCGCGCCGCTGAAGCGCTGGCACACCAACCGCGTGGTCCTGCTGGGTGACGCGGCGCACGCGATGGTGCCGCACCAGGGCCAGGGCGCCAACACCACGATCGAGGACGCGATCGTCCTCGCCCGAGCCCTCGCGACCGCCGACGACGCTCCCAGCGCATTGCGCCTCTACACCGCGATCCAGCGACGGCGGACGACGGCGATCCAGTGGCTGGCGCGCCGCACTGCCGACCTGCTGCACCTCCCAGATGGGCCCGAAATCGCCGCGCGCGACGCCCTGTTCGCAGAGCTGAACTCCGGGCTCGCCTGGATCCACTCCTACGACGCATCACAGAGAAGAGCGCCCCATGCCGACCGCAACCCCGGCACCGTCTCATCGAACCGCTCGGTTCCGGGGGGTGTGTAGGCGGCGTCGCGCTGGCATCCCGTGCGCGGCTTTGACTCCGGCGGGCCTGGCAGCGCGGGGGGAATGGGCGCTGAGCGGCCGACGGGCGTGGCGCTCACACGGCGCAGCGACTCGTTCGCGTCGCGCCTGGCAGCAGGCAGGCGTCGTGTCGCGCAGGGTTCTGTTTGTTGCGGACGGTGAGCGTCGTGTCGACGCCGACGGTCTTCGGCATCGTGATCGAGATGCGCAGCCGTGTGCCGGGGCGCAGTCGCGCGCCGCGGACGAGCTTGCGCAGCGTGAGCTTGGCCTGGGCGCGCTTGACCTGCAGGAGCTTGGTCTTGAACGAGCACCCCCGCCCGGTGCAGCGCAGCCGGATCGTCGACCCGCCGCTGGCGCGCCTGACGTACAGGTCGGTGAACACGGTGAATCGTTTGGAGACGCTCACGGCGAAGCCGACGCTGGAGGTCAGCACGGGGTAGGGGGCGTCGCCGTTTTTACAGTCCTCGTTGATGCCGTTGCCCGGCACGTCGGTCGCGCCAGGGTTGATGGCCGGGTTCGCGTCGTTGCAGTCGAGCGGGATCGGATACCGGTCGCCGTCCCGATCCAGATTGACGGCATCCGCTCCGCTGCAGTCCTCGTCGACGCCGTTGTCGGCGACATCGCCCCGGCCTGGATGGATCGCAGCGTTGGCGTCGTTGCAGTCGACGTTGGAGAAGTAGCCGTCTCCGTCGGCGTCGGCGAACGCGAGGACCCGGTCCTCGCCACGGGCGCCGCCGTTGGTTGCGACCAGTCGGTAGTGGTACGCGGAAGCGTTGATGGTCATGTTCGTCAAGGCGAACGTGAGCGGAACGGCGGCGAAAGTGGCCCCGGCGCCGACGGACGCGGTCTGGCTCCCGTAGCCAGTGGTCGGGCCGTACTCGACGTAGGCGTCCGTGGCCACGCCGCCCGGGAAGACGGCTCCGGTGACCACGGCGCTCGCACCCGAAATGCTCTGCACCGCGCCGGAGTCCACGAGTGCGCTCGCCGAACCGAATTCGTCCGCGCCGATGTCTGGGTTGGCGCCGACGATGCGGGCGCCGCCGTCGATGTCGGGGAACGAAAAGGTTGGATCGAGGCGGCCGGCGTTGATCGTCGGCGAAGTGGACGACTGGTGGTAGTCGCCGGGTACGAGCGTGGCGCCGGCGATGCTGCCGCCCAAGTTGGGCGTGGTGGTGTTCGCGCCTGACGTCGCGACCGATCCCGCGCAGTGGTCGCGGTTGACGTGGGCGTATGAACCGCCGACGCCGTTGCTCAGCCGGGCCAGGAACTTCCCTGTCGCGATCGAGTTGACGCAGGCGACCTCGGTGGCGTCGGCCTGGCCTGGATTGAGCGGAACCGAGTCTGCGACGACATCGCCGAGCGCCGTCACGTTGGTGATGAACGACGACGCCGCACCGACCCCGAAATGCGTGAACACCGCGGCGCCGTCCTGAGGGCGCGCGCCGACGACGCTGTCGAGCAGACTCGCGCCGTTGCGCATGTGCACGGTCCCGTTCGCGCCACCGGTCACGAGGTCGTCGGCGTTGCCGCCACCGTCGATCAGCACGGCGACGGCCTCAGCGGCGATCGTGTTCGCCCCGATCACCTCGAGGTGCGACGCCCTGCCGGCACCGGCGACGTTGAGGACCACGCACGAGCTCACGTCACCGATCAGGCGTGGCCGCGGACGCCCCGGCTGCCCATGGACGTAGCGATTCCCGACGGCCAACGCGGCGGTGGCGTTGGCGGGATCGAATGGCCCAGTACAGGACGAGGCCACCGGCGCCTTTACGTTGTAGTCGCCCTGGGCGACGATGACCTCTTCGCCGCTCGCGGCGATCGTGACCGCATGTACGAGGCTGCAGGGCGCCGCCGCCGCGCAGAGCGGGTCCGTCGTGCTGCCCGCCGGACTGGCGTAAAGCGTCGCGGTCGCCGGCGCGGCAGTCGCGAGCGCTAGCACCACCGCTAGCCCGAATGCCACCTGAATCAGGGGCCTCATTGCCCGACACTAACCGATCCCGCACCTCGCGACAGAGCTTTTCTGACGCGACAACACTTTGCGGTGAACTACGCCTTGACGCGCACCAGCCGGGTCGCACGCCGCGGGTGATTCCCCACGTGCGCGGCCGGCGACGAGCGCGGCGGAGCACGGCGAGGGTCCCCTTGCTAGAGCGCGCTCGGCGGTCTTATCGGGGCGTGGACCCCAAATGGCCTCTGGTGCGACTGCGGTGGGCTGGCTGGCCGGGACGTGCGCAGACGGGACGCGCTAGCTCGCGGCGCGTGCAACGGCGCAGGGCTTTCGTCGTTCTAGGACGGATCGCAGAACGCCCAACACCGCGAGGACTCCTCGCGACCTATTGGCCGGTTCCCGCGAGGAAGCGTTCGGCGGTGCGGCGGAAGAAATCGCTGCGTGTGATGAGGCCGGTGAGGTGGCCGCCGTCGATGACGGGAACGATGAGTACGCGGTGGTGGAGGAAGATCTCGGCGAGTTGCGTGTCGGAGAAGTCGGGGCCGACGTCGACGTGCTCGGTGTTCATGTGTTTGCCGACGAGTTCGCTGCGGCAGCCGACGCGGCGCTCGAGGGTCTCGTCGAGTGAGCGCAGGAGGAAGCCCGCGCCCTTGAGTTGGTCGAGGTAGCCGGGGAAGAGCGCGTGCATGAATTCGCGTTCGCCGAAGATGCCGGCGTAGCGTTCGCGTTCGTCGAGCACGGGCAGGGCGGGCAGTTCGCTGGCCAGGATGCGACTGACGGCGGCCTCGATCGTGTCGCTGACGTGAAGCGACTGCGGCTCGCGCAGGACGGGCTCGCTGATCGTGCGGGGACTCATGTGTACCTCAGCATCACGTAGGCGGTGGCCATCAGCAGGGAGATCAGGGTGACCGGGATTCCGTAACGCAGGAACTCGAGGAAGCGGATCGGGTGGCCCGCCTGGGCGGCCATGCCGGAGGCGGCGACGTTGCAGGCGGCAGCGACGATGGTGGCGTTGCCGCCGAAGCATGCGCCGAGCGAGAGTGCCCACCAATAGGCGTCGTCTTCGGCGAGCGTGTCGACGACGGGGATCATCGCGGCGGTGAAGGGGATGTTGTCCACCAGTCCGGACCCGATCGCCGAGACCCAGAGGATGCCGAGCAGTTCGGCGACGCGGTCGCCACCGGTGACCGACGCGATGCCGTTGGCGACTTGGTCGAGCGCGCCGGTGTGCTCGAGCGCGCCGACCATCACGAACAGTCCGATCAAAAAGAACAGGGTCAGCCACTCGATCGAGGAGACCGTGCCGTGCAGGGGCTGGCGTGAGACGAGCAGCATCACCGCCGCGCCCGCGAGGGCGACGGTCGCGGGCTCCAGGTGCAGTGGCTTGTGTATGAAGAAGACGAGGATCGTGAGCACCAGGATCGGGACCGTGCGGCGCGCCTCGGCCGGGTCCTCGATCGACTTCGATGCGTCCAGCGCCATCACCCGCGCGCGGGCGGCGGGCGCGATCTGCAGCCGCGCGCGGAAGACGAAGTACAGCCCGGGGATGATCACGATCAGGACCGCGATCACGATCGGTGCCAGATGGGCGATGAAGGCCCCGAAGGACAGTCCGGTGTGACCGGCGATCAGGATGTTCGGCGGATCGCCGATCAACGTCGCGGTGCCGCCCAGGTTGGAGGCGACGATCTCGATGATGATCAGCGGCAACGGGTCGATGTCCAGCGCGTCGGCCAGCAGGAACGTGATCGGCACGATCAGCAGGATCGTCGTCACGTTGTCCAAGAACGCGGACAGCACCGCGGTGGTGATCGCCAGCGAGAGCACCAGCGCCAACGGATTGCCGCGCGAGAACTGGCCCACACGGATCGCCAGCCACGTATAGACGCCGGTGGTCTCAGTGATGCGGACCATGATCATCATCCCCACCAACAGGCCGATCGTGTTGAAGTCGATCGCCTCGATCGCCTGCTCCTGATCGAGCGTGCCCGCCAGTACGACCAGCGTCGCGCCCAACAACGCGATCTTCGTGCGGTCCACGCGCTCGGATGCGATCAGCGCAAGCGCAACGACAAACACAGTGATGGCAAACGCCACGGGTGCACCTCAGGGGTCGACGACGAGACGCCGACCAGGCTTCCCGGCACACCACGAGCCACCCTAGCGCCCGAGGTTCCAGCCACACGGCGAATGGGGATCGGCCCCGGCCGGGATGAGGGGTGGCACCCATTCGACGTCGCACGGTCCTCTGGGATCGTGGGTGCGGTGAGCCGGGTGCTGATGACGTGGGACCGTCCGCATCACCTCTCCGACGCCGCAGGGCAGCAGTGGGTGCGAACCGAGGTTCGCCGGCTCGCGGCGATCCCCGGGGTCGAATCGGTCTCGCTGAGCCGATCCGCCGGCTCGCGGCGCTACCGGCCGGCCCACGACTGGATCTGCGAGCTCCAGCTCAGCGACGGCACGAGCGGCGACCTGCTGTTGGCGGATTCCGTCTGCGCCGAGTGGCTCCGCGACCTGCGCGCGCTCGGCATGCGCCCCGAGCTGGCAGTGCTCGAGGCGACCCAGGAGGTGACGGCCGACCCCGACGCCCGGCAGCGACGCGAACACTCGCTCGCCGCGGCGCCTGGGCCGCGCTGTTAGTCCTCCAGCTTCGCCGCCAGTCGGTCGAACGACGAGTTCCAGCCCAGCTCGGCGTGTCCGAAGCCGTCCGGGTAGAGCCCGTCGATCAGCTCCATGCGGGTGCGGCCGCCGAGATCGTGGAACACTCGCGGGTGATGCGGACCTCGAGCGTCTGGGGCGGGGCGGTCATGCGGGCTCTCCTTTGCTGTGCAGGTGCGCGTCGAGCCGATCCATGCGTGCTTCCCAGGTGCGCTTGCGCGTCTGCAGCCACTCCATGGCCTCGTCGAGCGGTTCGGCCTGCAGGCGGCTCGGCCGCCATTGCGCCTCGCGGCTGCGGATGATCAGCCCGGCGCGTTCGAGCACCTTCAGGTGTCGCGAGATCGCCGGCAGGCTGATCGTGAAGGGCTCGGCGAGCTCGTTCACGGTGGCCTCGCCGGCCGCCAGGCGGGCGAGGATTGAGCGGCGCGTCGGGTCGGCGAGCGCGGCAAAGGTCAGGCTGAGTTGTCGGTCGGCATGTAACGAGATGATCGATTACCACGACAACCAGCAGTTCTGGACCATCCCCGGCGAACGCGACGAACGTCTCGACGGGCGCCACACCATCACCGTCACCGAAGCCGAACCCGACGAGTACGAGCTCTACGACCTCACGCTGGACCCCTTCGAGGAACGCAACCTCGCCCACACCAGCCACGCCGACGATCGGTCACGCACCCTTCAGCAGAAGCTGGTCCTCGACGTCGACGAGGCGGGTTCACCGTCGGCGCGCTGCGTGGAGCGCGTCGGCGGCGGCGGGCACGTCGCGTTCGAGGTCCAGGTCGACCGCGTGTCCGTCCGGGTGGGGCGGCCGGCCGACGGTCTCGGAGTCCTCGAGCGCCTGCAGATAGGGCGAGAGGTACCGGCCGGCGATCTTCGTCGGCGGCCAGAACAGCGCGCGGCGCTCTGCGGCTCCCGGATCGTCGTCACTCGGCCCCCGCAGCCACGCCTTGCCGCGGCCGGTCAGCAGCACGCCGCGCAGCACGGGCTGAAATGGTTGGGGCCGCACGGGGGCGCCCGCGAGCGCGGCGAGCGACTCCGCTACCGCGTCGGCCTGTTGCGCGGCCAATCCGCCCTGCTTCATCGGGAACGAGGTTGCGTCGCCGGCGGCCCACACCGCTGCGGTCCCGGAGACCTTCCCGTGCGCGTCGCACTGGATGAACCCACGCGTGTCGTGAGGAAGGCCGGGCAGCGCCCAGCCCACCGCGCGCGGCAGCGCCACGACGCGGCTGTCCGCGAGCGAGCGCCCGCCGGGCTCGACGATGAGTGGGTCATCGCCGTGCGCCACGACCTGGCAGCCGGTCTCGACGACGATGCCGACCTCGTCGAGGTCCGCGCGGACGGCGGCGATCGCGGCCGCGCCGAACATGGCCAGCGGCGCGTCCTCGGGCGTGTAGATCGTGATCTCCAGGTCGTCGCGGCCCATGCTGTCCGCCTGCCACGCCGTCATCAGCGCGAGCTCGTACGCGGGCAGCGGCCACGCGACGGCGATCGGGATGACGAACGCGACGCGCGAGGAGTACCGCTCCTCGATGTCGCGCAACAACCCGCCGAAGACCTCGGCGTCGCGCTCGGGCGTCCAGGTCAGCGCGCGCTTGAAGGCCGGCTCGGTGCGAGCGCCGATCGCGACCACGAGCGCGTCGTAGGGAAGCTGCCGGCCATCGTCCGTGAGCGCGAGGCGCGCGGGATCATCGACGGAGGCGAGCGACCCTTGGATCAGTTCGACGTCGAGTTGCCGGGCGATCGCATCGAGCCGATGCCGCTGCGCTCGCCCGCGGGCGAATGGCTCGGCCACGGCCATCGGGCGATAGACGAACTCCTCCTCGGGGGTCAGGAGCGTGCACTTGACGCGGTCACCCGCGAGATCCCTCAGCGCGAGGCACGTCTCAAGGCCTGCGACACCGCCACCGGCGATCAGTACGCGACGCGGCTCCGATGCAGAACCAGTCATGGGCGCGAGAGTACTCGAGCGTGTCGTCGTGCGGCCGGCTCGTGCGGCCGCCGCGACCGCGGGGCGAGCAGCCGCTCACCCCGCGGGTGCATGGTGTCGGATCAGGCGGTGACGGCCGGCTCCGCGCCCGCCTGCGCGGCCGGGGCCGCGGCGCGGCGGGTGGCGACGGAGATCAGGACCAGGAAGCCGATGCCGACGAGCAGCAGCGCGATCCCGACGACGATCGCGAGCAGGGCGACTCCCCCGGCGAAGAAGGACACGTTCAGCGCCGTCGTGAGCGCGGTCTCCGTCACCCAGATGTTGCGGGCGGCGTTGCTCACCGGCGCCCCGTTCGCGTCCTTGCTGGCGGCGGCCTTGTCGTTGGTGCCCTTGCCGTCGTCGGTGGCGTACTGCGGCATCTGCGAATAGGTCTTGCCGCCGGTGGCCTCCAGCGCGTGGATGCGCATGTAGTCCGCGAAGCACTTGGCCTCCATGCCGGTGTCGACCTTCTCGCCCGCGACCGTGCAGGTCGGAGCGCTGACGCCGGTCAAGCCGGATTCCTTGATCGCGGCGCTGATGGCGTCGGGCGTCATGTCCGGCGTGCCGACGATCTGCTCATCCGCCAGCGCGCTGTTGACGTAGCTGCTGCCGACAAAGCCGGCGATGGCCAGGCCCAGGCCGAGCACGATCAGAACGGCGGCGGCAATGTACCCGCCGACCGAGAAGAGCTTGGACACTGCGTACCTCCTTTGGGGTGAGCGCGGAGCCCACAGGTCCCGCGCCGGAGAGGAGGTCGGCTGCACGCGACCGCGCGACGGTCGCCCCCAGTGATGACGCGACGCGAGCATAACGAACCGAACGTCTTGCGGTCAGGAACTCCTGTGAGGTAGGTGAACGGCGAGAAGTGACGCGACGGCCAGCAGGAGGGCGAGCGCCGCGTAGCCGATCGCGAGGGTCGAGATGGTGGCGATGACGGCGACGAGGAGTGGTCCGCCGGCGTCGCCCAGTTCGCGGCCCAATTCAGCGGCGCCCATGGTCTGGCCCATGCGCTCCTCCGGTGTCGACGCGGCGAGCGCGGCGAAGCCGAGTGGTGTGATCAGGCCCGTGCCGAGACCGATCAGGCCCGCGGCCGACAGGACCCCGGCGAGCCCCGGCAGCGTGGCTGCGGCGAGGCCGGCGGCGGTGATCAGCAGCCCGGTGAGGAGGCCGGTGCGGGTGCTCAGGCGGCCTGCGTCGAGGGCGCGACCGGCCTGGGGTTGGACGATCGCAGCGGTGGCGGCGAGCACGGAGACGGCGGCGCCGGTGGCGATGGTGCCGAGCCCGGCGGCGGCTCCCGAGACGGGCAGGAAGCCGACGCCGACCGAGAGTGCGGCCGTGGCCGCGGCGAGCGCGGCGGTGGGCGCGAGGAAGGAGCGCTGGGCCAGTCGGTGTGCGAGGTCGATCAAGGTCTGTCGCCGGCGTGGCAGCGGCGGCACGACGGGCACGACGATCGCGGCCCATGCGGCGACCGTGGCGGCACACGCGGCCATCACCGCGAACAGCAGTTGAAGACCGCCCGCCCAGACGAGCACGCCGCCGAGGAGCGGCCCGAGCGTGTAGCCGATCGACTTGTAGAAGCCGTAGCTGCCGAATGCACGCCCTCGCTTGGCCGCCGGATTGAGGCGGGCGACCATCGCCGAGGCCGCGGGCGAGAACGCGGACGCCGCGGCACCCTGGCCGAGCCGGGCAGCCCACAGCCACCCGGAGCTGCCCGCGATCGCGTACACGGCCGACGCGCCGGCGAACGCGATCAGCCCACCGAGCAGGACGGGCTTGGCGCCGATCCGGTCGGCGAGCGTGCCGAACACCGGCTTGAGCACGACCTCGGCTCCGTCGTAGAGCGCGAGCAGGCCGCCGAGGACCAGCAGAGAAGTGACTGCGTCATCGGAGAGGGCGCCGAGGTTGGCGGCGATCCCGTGCGCCCCGAACGCGGTCGTGAACCCCGCCGCGTACAGCGGCCACATGGTGCGCTTCGACGCGGCCACGACTACGCGAACCCTCGGTCGATCGAGTTCCCGGGCTAGTGGTCCGCGAGCACGCGCCGGTCGAACCCGCCTTTGCGCCCGGGCGCCATCGTGATGATGGACAGGTTGAATCGCGGGGTGTTCTCGCTGAGGGCGAGGAACTCGACGTTGCCGGCTCGCCCGCCGGTGCCCGGCGCGACGACGATCGCCTTGTGGTGGCCGCTCATCGCACGACCCTATCCGCGGCCGTTGTGATACATCGTCATACCGCTATTGGTACAGTCCTGTATCGACCATGGTCGATGAACGGTTGATCGAAGCGGCCCGGGCCGTGCTCGCCGAGCATGGCCTGCCGGCGTTCACCGTCGAGCGTGTGGCGGCCACCGCGGGCATGTCTCGGATGACGTTGCATCGCCACGGGATCGGCAAGCCGGAGATTCTCGGGGCGCTGTTCGAGCGGGTCCTCGAGGAGGAACGCGCCGAACTGTGGGAGCCGATGACGCAAACGGGCAGCGCCGCCGTACGTCTGCGAGCCGTTCTCTCCCGTCGTTGCGAGATCGCCGAGCGCCACCTGGACGTCGTCGAGGCGATGGATATCGCCGCCCGCAACGCGGCCTTCCACGGTCCCGATGGCCTCACGCGGCCGGAGTTCGTCGAGCCGCTGCGGCGCCTGCTCGTCGACGGCCAGGCCGATGGCTCTTTGCACTCGGTGGACGTCGAGGAGGACGCGACCCTGCTCTACAACCTCGTCGGCCACACCTACCGTCACATGCGGACCGGGCACGGCTGGTCGCCCCAGCGAGCGCGCGAAGGCGTCCTGCGCATCGCCTTCGACGGGATCCGCGCGAGATGACCGACCGCCGCCAGCTCACGATCCTCGCGTGCGGGCACGCGAGCGCGGACTTCTGCCAGGGCGCCGTGCCCGCGCTGGTCCCGTTCCTCGTGCTTCGCGGGGGGATGGACTTCAAGGCCGCCGGGGTGCTGCTGCTGGTGATGAGCATTGCCTCGTCGCTGCTGCAGCCGCTGATCGGGGCGCGCGCCGACCGCCACAGCATGGCCTGGGCAGTGCCGGTCGGGGTCGCGCTCGGTGGCATCGGGATCGCCGCCGTCGGTGTCGTCGACGGGTTCGTCTCACGGATGATCGCCGTGACGATCGCGGGCTTGGGCGTCGCGCTCTTTCATCCTGGCGGCGCCCGCCGCGCCACCCGCGCCGCCGCCGAGCGGCCGGGCAGCGGCCTGGGCATGTTCGCCGTGGGCGGGAGCGTCGGCTTCGCGCTCGCGCCGGCGTTGCTGACGCCGTCGGTGCTCGCCTTCGGGCTCGACGGGACGCTCGTCGCGCTGATCCCGGCGCTCACCGTCGCCGCCCTGCTCACGACGACGCGGGACGTGCCGATCAAGGTCACTCGCCAAGCCGGTGACCGGGGCCTGCCCCGCCGCTTCTGGCTGCTGATATCCGTCGCGTCGTTGCGGGCCGGCGCGTACTTCGGCCTTCAGACCTTCCTCGCCGCAGCGCTGATCGCCCGTCTCGGAGTCGGCACCGCCGCCGGCAACGTCGGGCTGACGGTCCTGCTGGTGGCCGGCGGGTTCGGCACCTATCTCGGCGGCCGCCTGGCCGACCGCTACGGCTATGAACGGGTCCTCACGACCGCGCTCGCCCTCACGCTGCCCGCCGTCGCGCTGATCGAGCTCAGCCCCAGCCCGGCCCTCGCATTGCCGGCCGTCGCGCTGGCCGGCATGGCCGTCGTCGGCGGCTACACCTCGACCGTCGTCCTCGGCCAGCGCATGCTTCCGCGCCGGGAGACGTTCGCGGCCGGCATGACCCTCGGCTTTGCGATGGGCGCCGGCGGCCTCACCGTCGCTCTGCTCGGCCCGCTCGCCGATTCCGCCGGTCCTGAAGCAGCCCTGTGGATGTCCGGCGCGCTCGCCGCGCTCGCCGTTCCCATCTCGCTGAAGATCGGCGGCACCCGGCGCTTCGCCCCGCACCCCCGCGCCGAAGCAGCAGCCTGACGCGAAACAAGCCGAACTCCGGGCGATCGCGGTCGTGGTGAAGATCGTCGGGCTTGCTTCACAACCTGTTCACGGCGGTCGCGGTGTGACCGCCTTGACTGAGATGCGCAGCGCGTGAGCATCCGCGCTGACTTACCCGGGTCCCCGGCGCGGCGCTTACCCTCCTCCAGCCGCGTCGGGCCTCCCGGGCCATTCGTGTGGCGCACGCATGAGCCGTGAGGGCGCCGGCACGAGGCCGGCGCCCTCGGGCGTCTGACTACGGAGTCGTGGTCGACAGCGTGAAGGTCAGCGTCTTGGCGTAGGTGCCGGTACGCAGCGCGTCCGTCGCGCCGATCGACTGCAGGAACTCGATCGGGACGACGAAGTTCGAGACCGGAGCGGTCCAGGTGAACAGGCTCGTCGGGGTGGCGGAGCCGCCGACCGGCGAGTAGGTCCGCGAGCCGGCCCGCGTCGTCAACGTCTGCGGGAGCGAGAACGTGCCGTTGACCAGGTGGCCGGTGGCGGTCGCGCTGGGGTCGGCGACGGTCAGCGTCGCGTCACCGGCGGTCGAGATCACGTTGGCCGTGGTGGCCGCCGTGTAGTCCTTGGTCATGCCCGGCGTGAACGCGCCGAACGTGGCCGGGGCGCCGAGCGTCAGGGCGAGCGTGGCCGGCACGGAGCCACCCACGCCGGCCTGCGAGCAGAGCGCCATGTTGACGGTCTGGCCCTTGTCGACCGTGATGTGGTTGGTCTCCAGCAGCGTGCCGTCGGCGGCGGTGCACGTGATCGTGTAGCTCTCGTTGATGAAGCCGTTCGGGCCGGTGTGCTCGCCGTCGGCGTAGTAGGCCGACTGCGGGCGGATCGACGGGTTGACGTCCCACGTGAACTTGCCGCTGGCGGGGACGGTCATCGAGGACTCGAGGTGTGTCGCGACCGGGATCGGCGACGTTGACGTGGCCGGCGTCGTGTTCTGCTTGACCGGCGCGGTGTAGAGCGTGAAGTCCTTCGTGATCTTCAGCGTCGCGCCGGGGACGGCGGTGCCGCTGATCACCGAGTGAGCGGCGGGGAGCGACGCGTACACGAACACCGTCCACCAGGCGTCACGGACGGCGTGGCCTTGGAACGTGTTCGTCTGCGCCGCGGTCGACGTCGGGCCGGCGTGGCCGGTGAAGTCGGCGGTGGTGCAGTTGAGGTAGTTCGGGAGCGCCTGCGGGCAGCCGGTGACCGGGCCGATGAGCTCCTGCGTGAAGCCGAAGCCGCGCGTGGCGTAGTAGGACCAGTCGTTCGTCTCGCCGCTGGTCTCGTAGTCGTGCGCGGAGTCGCGCGTGTTCGTGTAGCCGTTGTTGGTCGCCGCCAGCATCGCCTGGGCGAGCGCCTTGTAGCCCGTGTTGAGCTCGGGCGTGTCACCCGCGTTGAGATCGAACGGCGGGTAGAAGATCGCGCGCTCGTTCGTGTGCGCCGTGATCAGCGCGGTCACCTGGTGGGAGGCGATGATGCTCATCGTGTTCTTGACCTCGGGCTCGGAGCCCGGGCCGGAACCGCGCTGGGCGAACGAGACGCCGATGTTCGAGCCCCAGCCCGTCGGATAGTTGCGGTTCATGTCGACGCCCTGCGACGTCGACGTGGGGCAGGTCAGCGGCGGCGTGAGCGGCGTCGCGGAGTTGCAGTTCGCGCGCCGCGGCGAAGGCAGGTGGGCGTAGCCGTCAGGGTTCACCAGCGGCACGACGATCAGCCGCACGCGGTCGAGCAGCGAGCTGACCGCCGGATTGACCTTGGACTGGTTCACGACGTCGATCGCGAACTCCATGCTGTCCTCGGCGGCCGCGGACTCGTTGCCGTGGATCGAGCCCTGGACGTAGAAGGCCGGCTTGCCGTCGGCGACGCCGACGTTGTTGGTGACCTCGACGTAGTGGACGTCGCGGCCCTCGATCGACTTGTTCGGCGCCAGCTTGTAGGCGACCAGCGACGGGTTGGCCGTCGCGAGCGCCTGCATGTCGTTGTTGTAGTCGTCGTAGGTCCGGTAGACCTGACGGTTGTCGGGCATCGACGTCAGCGGCGCCAGCCCGAGACTGTGAAACGCCGTGACCGCGGCGTCAACCGTTGGGTCTGCGGCGGCTACCGCCGGCAGACCAGCACCAATCGCCACGCCTGCGGCGATGGCGACCAAAAGCTTCTTCATCCTTGAACCCGTTTCCCCTGAGACATTGGTGGACTCCCCTCCAGAGCCACAGCATCCGGCGGGGGCGAACCTAGCCCTCAGGGGACAGGTGGGCAACTCGTGAAAGTCCGGCGAGAAATGCGTGGCACTCGCGGTCGCACTTTGCGCTTTCTCCACGGAGTATTTTCCGAGCTGTAGAGTCGCGTTCACCTATGGACTTTCGCATCCTGGGGCCGCTGGAGGTGTGGGAGGGCGGAAAGCTGGTGACGCTCGCCGGTGCGCGCCAGCGAGCGCTTCTGACGTTGTTGCTGCTGCATCCGAATCAGCCGATCGCCACGGACCGGCTGATCGACGATCTCTACCCGGACGAGCGCGGGCGCGAGGCGGCGAAAAGCCTGCAGATGCAGATCTCGCGCCTCCGCCAGGCGCTCGGCGATGGCCGCGACGCGCTCGAGACGGTGCCCGGCGGATACCGCCTCAAGGTGGCCCACGACGCGCTCGATCTCTCGCGCTTCGAACGGCATGCCGCTCGCGGGCGGCGTCTGGCCGTCGACGCAAAGTTCGCCGACGCGGCGCTGGCGTTTGCGGACGCCATGGAGGAGTGGCGCGGGGCGGCGCTCGAGGAGGTCGCGTACGAGCCCTTCGCGCAGGCGGAGATCAGCCGGCTCGAGGAGCTCCGCCTGGCAACGCTCGAGGAGTACATCGATGCCGAGTTCGCCCTCGGCCGGCAGGCTGATTGGGTCGGAGAACTGGGCACGCTCGTGGCCCGGCACCCCTTCCGCGAGCAGCTGTGCGGCCAGTTGATGCTCGCGCTCTACAGGATGGGCCGTCAAGCGGAGGCGCTGGAGACGTTTCGCGAGGCACGCGTCAGGCTCCAGGAGGAGCTCGGGCTCGAACCGAGCCGCCGGCTGCAGGAGCTGCAGGTGGCGATCCTGGCCCACGACCCGGTCCTCGACTGGGCATCCGCGGACACGGCTCGCAAGACCGGCCCGGTGCTGCCGCGGCGCCTGCGCGACGCCGGCGCGTTCATCGGCCGTCAGGAGGAGTCCGCGCGTCTCGAACGCGCGTGGGAGGAGGCCCGATCCGCCACTCGGCTCGCGCTGGTCGGCGGCGAGCCGGGGATCGGCAAGACGCGGCTGGCCAAACACATCGCCCAGCGCGCGCACGCTGACGGAGCGATCGTCCTCTACGGCCGCTGCGACGAGCATCTGGCGTTGCCGTACCGGCCGTGGATCGATGTGGTCGGACGCTACGTCGAGACCGCGACCGACGCGATGCTCCACGCGCACGTCGCGCAACACGGCGGAGCGCTCACACACCTCACACCGGCCCTCTCGCGCCGGGTCACCGAGCTTCCGGACCCGAAGGCCAACCGCCCCGAGATCGAGCAGTACCTGTTGTTCGAGGCCGTGGCCGGGCTCCTGCACGAAGCGGCCCGCGAGCAGCCGCTGCTGATCGTCCTCGACGATCTGCAGTGGGCCGATCGCCCGACGTTCTCGCTGCTGCGCCACGTGGTCTCGAGCGAGGGGGGCGGAATGGTCGTCGCGACCTACCGCGACTCAGAGCCGACGAGCGACAGCGCGCTGGGCGAGGCGCTCGCCGAGCTGCACCGCGAGCTTCACGTCGAGCGCCTCACCTTGCGCGGGCTGAGCGCCGCCGACGTCGTGGCGCTCGTGCAGTTGCGGACCGGGCGCGAGCTCCTGGAGGACGAGGTGGCGCACGCGGAGGAACTCGCGCGCGAGACGAGCGGAAACCCGTTCTTCCTCGGGGAGCTGCTCCGTCATCACGTCGAGAGCGGGGCGCTGCGGCGCGATGCGGCGGGCTGGCGGCTCGCGAGTGGGCACCGGCCGCCCCCGGTCCCCGACAGCGTGCGCGACGTGATCACCGACCGCGTCCGCCGGCTCGGCGACTCCACGGTGGAACTGCTCCGCAGCGCGGCGGTGATCGGCGTCGACTTCGACCTCGACCTGCTGGCCCAAGTCCTCGGCCGAGAGCCTGACGAGCTCCTGGACCTGCTCGACCACGCCCGCCGGGCGCGGCTCGTGCGCGAAGAGGAGGATGTCCTCGGCCGTTACCGCTTCGAGCACGCACTGGTCACGCACACGCTGGCGATGGAACTCGGCCCCACGCGGCGAGCGCGGCTGCACCGCCGGATCGCGTTCGCGCTCGAGGACCGGCCCGGCACGCATCCTGGCGAACTGGCGTATCACTGGACGGAGGCGGGCGCCTACGACGATGCGATCGCGCAGAGCCGACGTGCCGGGCAGCACGCGCTCGAGGCGCTCGCGCCGGAGGAGGCGGCGCGCTGGTTCGCGCACGCGCTGGACCTCCACCGGCGGGGACACGATCCCGACCCGGGCCTCGCGTGCGATCTTCTGACCGAGCTCGGCGAGGCCCAGCGCCGCTGTGCCGATCGCACCTACCGTGCCACGCTGCTCGAGGCGTCGACGCTCGCCCAGCAGCTGCGCGACGGCGACCGGCTCGCCACGGCGGCGCTGGCGAACACCCGTGGGTTCGAGAGCGCGTCGGGACAGGTCGACGAGGACCGCGTCCAACTCCTGCGCACCGCGCTCGATCTCAGCGCTCGCGGCGATGAGCTGCGCCGTGCCCGGCTGCTCGCGCTGCTCGCGCTGGAGCTGACGTTCGCCGAATCGATCGACGAGCGGCGGCGGCTCAGCGATCAGGCGGTGAGCCTGGCGAAGGCCGACCCGTTCACGCATGCCTCCGTGCTCTGGGCGCGGCATGCGCTGCTGTGGACGCCCGAGCTGCTCGACGAGCACTGCGACAACGCAGCCCAGTTGCGCGAGCTTGCCGATCAGCTCCAGGACCCGGTGGTCACGTTCTGGGCCGCCACGGACACCGTGCTCACGTCCGTCTGGTCCGGCGACCTCGCGGCGGTCGACGCCGGCCTGGCCGACATGCGGAGCGTCACCGAGCGGGTCGGCAAGCGCCATCCGATCCTCTCGTGGGTGGTCACCTGGTACTCGGCGTGGCGAGCGCATCTGGCAGGGCGACTCGACGAAGCGGAGACGCTGGCGCAACGTGCGGCCGAGATGGGGGAAGCGAGCGGCCAGCCGGACGCGATGGCCTTCCTGGCGGACCAGCTGTCCGCGATCCGGTTCCGGCAGGGACGTATCTCGGAGATGGTGCCGCTGCTTGAACGGGTGGTGTCCACGCATACGGGTCTGCCGTTCTTCCGCGCCTGGCTCGGTCTCGCCTATTGCGAGAGCGGCCGTGGCGACGATGCTGCCCTGTTGATCGAGCCGTCGGTCAGGGAGCAGTTCACCGATGTCCGGCGCGACATCGTGTGGCTCAGCACGCTGTGCCTGTACGGAGAGCTGTGCGCGCGGCTCGAGTTGCCGGAACCGAGCGCCGTGCTGTACGCGCACATCGCGCCGTTCGCCGAGCAGATCGTCTTCAACGCCAGCACGGTGCTCGGCTCCGCGCACTGGTTCCTCGCCCGGCTGGCGACGACGCTCGGCGATGCGGAGCGCGCCGAACGGCACACCGCAGGCGCTGCCGCGGCGCACGAGCGGCTTGGGACCGTTCCCGCGCTCGCGCGCGAGTCGGAGGCGGCGGCGAAATGGAGGTGAGCCGGTCGCGATCGAAGCCGGCGCGCGGCGGCGACATGCGCGAGATCGGCGAGTTCTGGTGCATGGGGCCGTTGTTGTGGGCGATCTTCCGTAACTGGCCGTGGCTGTATCGCATGGCGAACCGGCGATTCATCAACAACGCCATCGACAAGGTCGAGCCGCCGCGCCCCTACCGCCTCAGCACGAAGGCGTCATACACGTCGTGGGAGACGCTGACCGACCGTTCCTACAGCGGGCGCGAACTCGCTCCGGCGACCGAGGTCTTGGAACAGCCCTCACCCGAGGCGGTGCTCTCGCTCTTCACGCGGAAGGAGTACAAGGAGTCACCGAAGTCGTCGATGCTGTTCGCCTACTTCGCCCAGTGGTTCACCGACGGAATCCTGCGCAGCGACCGTTCCGTCATCGATCCCGCGACCAACAAGATCAAAGAGCCCCGGGACATCGCCAAGAACGAATCCACGCATGAGGTCGACCTGGCCCAGGTCTACGGTCTCACCGCGGCGGACGGAGAGGCACTGCGCTGCCGGCACGATCGCGCGCTGCTCGCGTTTCAGGTGATCAGGGGCGAGGAGTACCCACCCGACCTGTACAGCAACGGCAATCGGGTCGAGCAGTTCGAGCAACTGCGCATCATCGGCACCGATAAGGACGGAGTGAACCGCGGGGAGCTGCTTGCCATGGGCAGCGACGCGGGGAACACCCAGATCGGCTACTCGATGTTCAACGCGCTGTTCTTGCGTGCGCACAACAAGCTCGCACGCGAGATCCGCGCCGAGCAGATCGAGCTCGGCGACGAGTGGGATGACGACCACGTCTTCGCGGCGACCCGCAACGTGATGATCGTGATGATGATCAGGCTGGTCATCGAGGAGTACATCAACCACATCTCGCCTTGGGCATTTCGGTTCAAGTTCGATCCCGGAGGCTTTGAAAAGCAGCGCTGGCGGCGGCAGAACTGGATGGCCGTGGAGTTCAACCTGCTGTACCGGTGGCACTGCCTGCTCCCACCGCAGCTGATCATCGACGACAAGCCGTACACGTTGGTGCAGACGATGTTCAAAACCCGGACGCTGTTCGCCGAGCGCGGATTGCGTTCGCTGCTGGAGGACGCATCGCGGCAGCCTGCGGGCGCGATTGAACTGTTCAACACCGGCGATCCGATCCTGCTGCAGTCGGCTGAGCTGCCCACGATCAAGGCGGGGCGCCAGGTGCGGCTGCGCAGCTACAACGAGTACCGCAGGCACTGCAATTTCGATCCGGTGGAGCGCTTCGAGGACTTCTCCTCCGATCCGGAGGTCGGACGTGAGCTCGAGCGGCTCTATGGCGACGTCGACAAGGTCGAGTTCTACCCCGGCCTGTTCGCCGAGGACCGGGTGACGAATTCCGTCGTCCCTCCGATGATGGGTCGCCTGATCGCGGTTCACGCGTTCTCCCAGCTGATGACCAACCCGCTGCTCTCGCCTGCGGTCTATGACTCCGACGAGACGTTCTCCGCGCACGGCCGCAAGATGGTGGACACGCTCACCACGCTCCAGAAGTTCGTCGACTGGGTCGTCCCGCCCCGTGAGGGGAGCCACGAGGTCAGTCTTGGTCTTTCTCGATCGGAGGACAAGGTGAAGAACTCCGTCGCCGCGCCGGCGGGAGGCGCCCAGTCAAACGGCGTCCCGCCGCTGCTCGCTCAGTACGACCAGCTTGGCGAGCAGGGGGAGGCCGCGGCTCAGGCCGGACTCGTGCTCACCTCGATCATGGAGCGGCCGTCCGAGTTGTTCGCGGAGTTGCGAGCGCACCGACCGATCTTCGAAACGCCGCTCGCGGTCGTCGTGTCCTTGTACGAGGACGTGATCGAGATCGCCGGCCGGGACGACGCCTACAACGTCGAGCCCTACGGCGCGTCGCTGCGACGCTACACCGAGAACGGGAACTTCCTGCTGGGGATGGACGACAGTCCGGATTTCGACCACGACCGTGCGCTTCTGACCTTGGCCATGCGTCGCGACGACCTCCCGGGCATCAGCCGCTTCGTCGCCGACCGGGCCCGCGAGAGCCTTGCGGCCGGCGGTGGGCGCATCGAGCTCTCAGACGCCTATGGGCGCACGATCTGCGCCAAGGTCATGAGCAGCTACTACTTCGGGCCGCAAGGACCGCCACCGGAGCAGCTGATGGCGTGGTGCCGCGCCATCTACCAGGACATCTTCGTCACCTTCGGGCGCGACGCCGACGCGCGCGCCGCCGGTGAAAAGGCCGGGCAGGAGTTCCGTGACTTCGTCCTCGCTCGTGTGCTCGCCGGTCGCAAGAATTCAGGTCTTCCCGCGCGGGACACGGTGCTCGCACGGTTGATCGAGCCGCGGGCCGGGGGTGCGGCCTTCTCCAACGAGCGGATCCGCGACAACCTGATCGGCTGCACGGTGGGCGTCATCGACAACGTCGGCTGCGCAGTGGCGAACGCCTTCGACGTGCTTCTCGACCGTCCGGCGGAGTTCCGCGCCGCGGTCGCGGCGGCGACGGCCGACCAGGACGACCTCGTCCTGCGTTACGTGCTCGAGGCGCTGCGCTTCCGCCCGGCCGCGTCGATCCTGGTCCGCAAGGCGAAGCGGGATATCGACCTCGCCCGCGGGACGGAACGGGAGACCCGCATCTTCGAGGGCACCCTCGTGTTCGCGGCCAGCGGCTCGGCGATGATGGACGAGCGAGCGTTGGCCTACCCGTCGTCCTTCGAGCTCGATCGCCCCTCCCATCACTACCTCCACTACGGGTGGGGCATGCACCGCTGCCTCGGGTCCCACCTCGCGAACGCCCAGCTTCTCGAGCTGGCCAAGGCGCTCCTGCGCAAGCCGAACCTGCGCCGGGCGCAGGATGTCACGGGCCAGCCGAGCCGGCTGGGCTACGTGGGTGCATACCCGAAGCGGTTCGAACTCGAGTTCGATCTCGTCTAGGTCCCAGGTCATGCAGACCGAAGACTGGACAGGCCCCAGCTATCGAGACCTTCGTACGCTCAGGCCGGCGCGCACGGCCAGCTTCCCGGTTCACAAGAACCTGGTCGAGACATTGATCGCCGCGCCGACGCATCCTGACGACACCGTCGCGCACACGCTCGCCACGTGCGCGGGCTATTCATACGCCGACGGGGCGACGCTGGCGATGATGATGACCCGCCTGGGACTGGAGAACAACCGCTGCCGGTTGATCTCGACCTACGTCGACGCGATGTTCATCACGGCGACGTCGTTCGTGATCCAGAGCGAGGACGGGAGAGTGGTGATCCTCTGCTATCGAGGGACGCCTCCGACCAGCGTGATCACGTGGCTCACCAACCTCCAGGTGGACCCGACCGTCGTCACGGTCGACGCACCGGGGGGAGGGGGCGATCACGCGGTCCATGGCGGCTTCTACCGCAACGTCAGGTCCACCCGTTACGAAATCGTACGGACGCTCGAGCGAGCGATGTGGGGGCGGTCGGTGCACGCCACCGGCGAGAAGGTCGAACGTCCGATGGAGGCGCTCTACATCACCGGTCACAGCCTCGGTGGAGCAAGTGCCGCGATGCTCGCGATGATGCTGCGAACGGACAAGGTCTTCGACCCGTTCGAACGGAAGTTGCGGGCCGTCTACACGTTCGGGCAGCCGATGATCGCCAGCCGGGATCTCGCACGGCACTGCAACGAGGACGAGTTCCTCCGCGAGAAGGTCATCCGCTACGTGTACGCCAACGACATCGTCCCGCAGCTCCCGCCCAAGGCCTCCGGCCCGTTCAGGCACTTCGGGACCGAGTACCGGTACCAGCCGAGGCCCGGCAAGTGGCAGCCGAGCGACAGGCCGCGCAAGCAGCTGTCCAACCTGCTGGCGCTGCTGCTGTTCCCGTTCTCGTTCCTGGCCCGCCAGATCAGGCTCACACGCAACATCCGGTTCAACACCTCGATCGTCGACCACTTCCCGCAGTACTACATCGAGGCGCTCACCCCGGACGATGTGCGGAGCGAGTTCGGCGACTGAGAGGTCCTGAGCCGCGCTCCCGCGAGATCAGGTCTTGCGCTCGAGGTCCGCGACCTCTTCGGCCTTGCGGTCGGTCTTCTCGTGCGCTTCGGCGAGTTCCTCTTTGGCCTCGCCCTTGCGTTCCTCGCGCCGGCCTTGCTGGCGCAGCGAGGCGTCGTCGGCGAGATCGCCGGCGGCCTTCTTGACACGTCCTGTGACTTTGTCGGTGATGCTCATGCCGATGGGCTACCCGCCCGGCCCGATCGTGCACAGGGGTAGGTCAGGGATCTACGTCGGCATGCGCTCTCATGAGCCACCGCCTGCGCGAGGGGGCGCTTGGGTAGGGGCATCGGCATGTCGCGGTTCGCCCCGTTTGTCGCTTGCATCGTGCTGTTTGCCGCGGCGGTTGCGGCGGCGCTGACGAAGGGGTCGGTCGTGTGGATCGTCCTAGCCGTGGCGCTGGGTGCACTCGTGATCGTGGGCGTGGCCGACCTGGCCCAGCGCAGGCACAGCATCCTGCGCAACTACCCGCTGGTCGGGCACATGCGGTTCGCGCTCGAGGCGCTGCGGCCGGAGCTGCAGCAGTACTTCATCGAGCGCAACACCGACGGCCGCCCGTTTGACCGTGACACGCGCACATCGGTCTACGAGCGTGCCAAGGGGACCAAGGACGAGCAGGCGTTCGGGACCGAGCGTGACGTCACACAGCCCGGCTATGAGTGGCTGCTCCACAGCGTCGCCCCCGTCGATCAGCCGGAGCGCCCTCCGCGGGCGCGTGTCGGTGGACCGGACTGCACGCAGGCCTACGAGATGGCGCTGCTCAACGTGTCCGCGATGAGCTTCGGCGCGCTCTCGAAGGCGGCGCTGATCGCCCTCAATCAGGGCGCCCAACGGGGCGGCTTCGCCCACGACACCGGCGAGGGCGGGCTCACCGAGTACCACCTGCAGGGCGGCGGTGACCTGATCTGGGAGCTCGGAAGCGGCTACTTCGGCGCGCGCACTCGTGACGGAAGTTTCGACGCCGGCGAATTCAAGGAGAAGGCGGCGCACCCCCAGGTCAAGCTCGTCTCGCTCAAGCTGAGCCAGGGCGCCAAGCCCGGGATCGGCGGCCAGCTGCCCGGCGCCAAGGTCACGAAGGAGATCGCCGAAGCTCGCGACGTTCCGCAGGGCAAGCCGTGCATCAGCCCGGCCGCTCACACCGCCTTCGGCACGCCACGCGAGCTCGTCCGCTTCATCGCGCGCATGCGTGAGCTCGCCGGCGGCAAGCCGACAGGCTTCAAGCTCTGCATCGGGCACCGCTACGAGCTGTTGGCGATCTGCAAAGCGATGCTCGAGGAGGGAACGGCTCCCGACTTCATCGTCGTCGACGGCGCCGAAGGCGGGACCGGCGCGGCGCCGATGGAGTACGCCGACCACGTCGGCACACCGCTCACCGAAGGGTTGATGACCGTGCACAACGCCCTGGTGGGGGTCGGCCTGAGAGAGCAGATCAAGATCGGCGCGTCCGGGAAGGTCGCGACCGGATCGGACATCGTCAAACGGCTCGCGCAGGGCGCCGACTACACCAACGCCGCGCGGGCGATGATGATGGCCGTCGGCTGCATCCAGTCCCAGGAATGCCACCTCAACACGTGCCCCGTCGGCGTGGCCACCCAGGACCCGAAGCGCGCTCGCGCGCTCGACATCCCCGACAAGACCGAACGCGTCCGTCGCTATCAAGCGGCGGCCGTGGAGGAGGCGGTCCGCATCATGGCCTCGATGGGCGTCGACGACCCCCGCAAGCTCACTCCGCATCTGCTGATGCGCCGGGTGGACCAGCACACCACCAAGAGCTACGCCGAGCTCTATGAATGGCTCGAGCCCGGCGAGCTCGCTGCGGGCGACCCGCGCGACGGCTGGGCGCAGGACTGGGCCATGGCCAGCCCCGACAGCTTCCGGCCGGCATGACCACCGTCGCCGAGCACATCGTCGCCGCGCTGGCAGGCCAGGGCGTCCGGACCGTCTGGGGCGTCGTCGGCGATGCGCTCAATCCGATCACCGACGCGATCCGCCGCACCGAGGAGATCGAGTGGATCGGCGTCCGCCACGAGGAGGCGGGCGCGTTCGCGGCGTCCGCGCAGGCGCAGCTGGAACCGACGCTCGGGGTCTGCATGGGCACGGTCGGCCCCGGCTCGATCCACCTCCTCAACGGGCTCTACGACGCGAAGAAGTCGCACGCGCCCGTGCTCGCGATCTGCGGGCAGGTCCCCCTCGCCGAGCTCGGCAGCGACTTCTTCCAGGAAGTCGACAACGACGCCCTGTTCGCCGACGTCGCCGTGTTCCGGCACACGCTGACGAGCCCGGAGCAGTTCCCCGCCATGCTCGAGCGGGCGGTTCAGGCCGCGCTGACCGAGCGCGGCGTGGCCGTCCTGACGCTCCCGGGCGACGTCGGCGCGATGGACCTGCCTCGCAAGACGCCCGAGGCGCGGTTCATCGCTCCGCCCGCGCATGTGATCCCAGACGCCGACGCACTCGACGCGGCCGCCGCCCGGATCAACGCCGCCGAGAAGGTCACGCTGCTGGTCGGCATCGGCGCGCGCGACGCGCGCCTCGAGGTGCTCGCGCTCGCCGAGCGGCTCGTCGCGCCGATGGTGCTGACGCTCAAAGGCAAGGAGGGACTCGAGCGCGACAACCCGTTCGAGGTCGGCCAGACCGGGCTGATCGGCAACCCGGCCGCCCGCAAGGCACTCGACGACGCCGATCTGCTGCTGATGCTCGGCACCGATTTCCCGTACCGCGACTGGTACCCCGAGGGAAAGGTCGTCGTGCAGATCGACGCCAGGGGCGCCCACATCGGCCGGCGCACGCGGGTCGACGTCGGCGTCGTCGGCGACACCGCGCTCTCCGCGCGCGACCTGCTCGCGAAACTCGCGGTCAAGACGGACCGCGCGCACCTCGACGACGCCACCTCGGCCTTCGCGGAGTGGCGCGAGGATCAGCAGAAGCTCGCCGACCCCAACGACGAGAGCAGCGGGCTGCTCCAGAAGGTCCGGTCGCAGTTCGAGAACCCCGACTCGCGGATCCGTCCGGAAGCTCTGGCCGCGGCCGTCAACGCGTACGCCGCCGCCGACGCGATCTTCACCTCCGACACCGGCATGTCCACGGTGTGGCTGAGCCGCTTCGTCGAGCTCAGTGGCACGCGACGGCTCATCGGCTCCTTCAACCTCGGCTCGATGGCCAACGCCCTGCCGCAAGCCCTCGGCGCCCAGGCGCTGGACCGGGAGCGCCAAGTGATCGGCTTCTGCGGCGATGGCGGTCTGACGATGCTGCTCGGCGACCTCATCACCGCCGTCTCCTACGACCTCCCCGTCAAGCTGATCGTGTTCGACAACGGCCGCCTCGGGATGGTCAAGCTCGAGCAGGAGCAGGGCGGGCTGCCCGAATTCGGGACCGTCCTCGACAATCCGGACCTGGCCGCCGTCGCGCGGGCGATCGGCCTGCACGGCATCCGCGTCGAGGATCCGGCCGACCTGCACACGGCGGTCGCCGGCGCGCTCGCGCACCCTGGCCCGGTCCTCCTCGACGTCATCACCAACCCGGACGAGATCTCAGTACCGCCGCGCGTCAAGGTCGCCGACGGCTGGGGCTTCGCAGTCGCCAAACTGAGCGAGGAGCTCGAAAGCCGGCGTCGGTGAATCAGGACCCTTCGGCAGGCCATCAAGCCAGGTCGCGTCATGGGAGCTGTCGCAGCGCGAGGACCATGGTCGCGAGATCGTCCGAGTCGTCGAGGTCCAGCGCCGTGAGCTCACGCGCGCGACGCAGCCGGTGGTCGAGCGTGTTGGGGTGGATGTGCAGGCGCTCGGCGGTTCGCCGGCGATCGCGACCGAGCGCGATGAAGGCCGCGACGGTGGCGAGCAGATCGCCGCGCGACCGCTCGCCTTCGTTCAGGCCGAGCGGACCCACCACGCGCTCTCGCAGGTCGCTGGCGACGCGCGGCGCATGCGCCAGGAGCAGGTCAAGGGCCAGAGCGCGCAACGGGACGACACCGGAGAGTCCGCGGCGGAGCGCGATGTCGATGCCGAAACGGACATCGGTGAGACTGTCGGAGAGCTCTTCGCGACGGGCCTCCGCATCGATCACGGCAACCGCGCGAGGCGGGAGCGTCCCGGCAGGTAGGGCACCGGCCGAACCTGATCGTGGCGCGGTCAGTCCGACGATGCGATCGCCCTCGGTCAGCGCGAGCGCACCCGCCGCGCGCAGCCCGGCGGCCGCGCGCCCGTGGGCCCGTCCGCCTTCGCCCGGGATCGCGATCGCGAAGGCCACGAGGTCTCCGGTCAGCGGGAGACCCAGCCGCTCGGCGGTCGCTCGGTGGCCGTCGTCCACCGCGACGCCGCGGACCAGCGCATCGAGCAGCGCCCGCAGGCCGCGCTCATGCTCTGAGACGTGGTGCTCGCGCTCCTCCAGGTAGGCGGCGGCGACGGTGCCCGACACCTGATCGAGGTAGTCCATGATCAGCTCCGCGGCAAGTGGGAGCGCGTCCCGCTCGTCCGGGGCCGCCTCGGCGACGATCACGCGCCAGGCAGCCGTCGCGCCGCGCCGGTACGCGCGCAGAAGATCTTCGAGCGGCATGCCCTCCGCCGCACGGTTCTTGGCGGAGTCGCGAAACTCCTCGAACCGGGTGGTCGCCGGGGCGCTGCCACCGCCGACCCAGTCCAGGCAGAGGTCGACGTTCTCGCGGATGACCTGCAGGATCTCGCCGCGGATGACCGAGTCGGAGAGGCGCGCGTAACCCGGGATCTCGCTGCGGAACGTGCCCAGCATGATCTCGGCGAGGCTGTCACGGTCCACCCGCCCGACTAGTGCCGATAGTGACGAGGTCGTCCCGATGTGATCATTGTGGACCGTCACAACAAGTTTGGGACATTCGCCGTGCTCGCGAAGGTGCGGCCACGACACTCTGGGATGACCCACAGGTGCGTCAGTAAACCGACGCGCCCCATATCCAGGAGACTCAGTGCCCCACCGTTCCTCTGCCGCGGTCGCCTGCTCCGCCGCCGCTTTGCTTGTGGCGGCCGCGGGCGCGTCGTCAGCCTCTGCTGCGAGCGTGACGCCGAAAGTCACGCTCGCCACGTCCAACCAGACCGCGCTGCTGGCCACTCGCGCTGCTGTCGTCACCCTCGCGACGCCGGCCGACAGCGTCGCGACGGTCGCGCTCTACGGCGACGGCCATCGCGTGTCGGCGAAGCGCCGGCTGGTCAGCCACCACGCTCGCCACCTCCGCCAGGTGCTGACCCTGACGAACGATGGTCTCGCGCTGCTGCGCCGGTGCGAGGCGACGAAGCTCGAAGTGCGCATGACCCTCCGGCACGCGTCGCGGACCACGACGATTCACACGCGTCGCACGCTGACGCTCGACGCCAAGCGCTGCCACACGACCGCGCCCGGCGGGCCTGGTTCGCAACCGGTTCCGCCCGTGCCGACCCCGGTGCCGCCCGCGCCGACCCCGGTGCCACCCAAGGCCGATCCCGCACTGTTCCGGGTGGGAACGTCAGTGGTCGACATCTCGCCCGACAAGCCGATGCACGTCGGCGGTTACGGATCGGGCTACAACGTGACCGGCGGCGTCCATGATCCGCTGCAGGTGCGAGCGTTCTTCGTCGGTCATGGCACGCAGGCCGTGACGTTCGTGTCGGTCGACGCGCAGGGGTGGTTCGCCGAGTATCAGGCGCCGAACATCGGCGACGGTGCCGACGATGCGCGCCGCGAAGCGGCCGCGGCACTCAAGCAGCGCGGCTACGACGTGACCGCCGCGAACATCGTGGAGTCCGCGACGCACGACCACGCCGCTCCGACGATCCAGGGGATCTGGGGCCACACCGACCCCGCCTATCTGCACCAGGTCAAGGAAGCGGCCGTTCAAGCCGTCCTCTCGGCCGAGGCCGGCGCCCATGACGCCGAGCTGTGGTCCGCGACAGGCACGATCCACGGTCTGCTGTCCCAGGTCCAGGGCACCGATCAGATGGCCGGGTTCGCCGTCGACGACTCGCTCCCGATCCTGTGGGCGCGCGAGCCGGGCACCGGCGCGACGCTCGGCCTGTACGCCGACGTCCCGGTCCACGCCGACCAGTACAACTCGACGGCGGCGGGCAACAACCAGTTCACGGCCGACTATCCCGGCTACGTCCGCGACGAACTCGCGAAGACGCTGGGTGGCACCGCGGTGATCGCGATGGGCACGCTTGGCCGCCAGGAGGGGATCGGCGCGTCACCGGACTACGCCGAGGTCAGCGAGCAGGGGCGCTTCGTGACGAACGCGCTCATGCGCGGCCTCACGCATGCCCGTCGCATCACCGACACCACGCTGCGCGCATCGACGAAGTCGTTCTCGACCGCGGCTGAGAACTCCGGGCTGCTCGCGGCGATGTCGTGCAACCACGCCGGCGGCCCGCTGGGCTGCCCGGGCCCGCTCGTCGAGCCCGGGGCGAACAACCTGGCAGGAACGTGGGACTGGCGGGCCGTCGGCGGGATCTTCACGATCGATCGCTCGCTGCTGGCTCCGTATTTCACCTCCACGCCCGCGATCGGGACATCGGCGACCGTCGCCCGTGTCGGCGATCAGGTGTACGCCACCGCCCCGGGTGAAGCGTTCCCGGAGGTCACCGACGCGATCCAGCGGTCGTTCGCCACGTCCGATGGCGTTCGCGACGTGCACATCATCAATCACTCCGGCGACCAGCTCGGTTACTACTGGGATGCACGCTCGGGCGTCTACCCGCCTGCCCAGCTCGCCCAGAGCGACTTCGCCAAGTACAACGTCGGGTCGCACCTCGCACAGGACAACGTCGACGCGGTCCGTGCCGCCGGCGACGCCCTCGGGCTCGATCCGACCACGCAGAGCGCGTTCGCCGAGATCGACAACCCGAACGCCTACGCCGAACCGACGATCCAGTTCTACCCCAACCGGGTGGAGTCCGACGATCCCGCGGTGAGCTTCTACGCGACCTCGAAGAAGGCACAGGCCGCCGGCTCGCTCTCGACGTCCATCGGATCGACGTCGGCGACGCAGAACGATGGGCTGGTCACGTGGGACTTTGACGACGGTACGGTCGCGACGCACACGAACCAGACCCGCTTCACGCACACGTTCCCGCGTCCGGGCGCCTACCGCGTGCAGGCGAGTGTCACCGACAACCTCGGCAAGACCTATCGCTGGACGCAGTCGGTGCGGATCGACGCGCCGCTGTCCGCGGCCGTCGACAAGTCCACCGACAACGGCAAGCAACTCCTGTCCGTTCGCGCGGTCGGCGGCCAGCGAATCGACGTCCTCGCCGCGCACTGGACCTTCTCCGACGACTCGACGGCCGAGGGAACGACCGTGGCCGTTCCCGCCGGGGCCGACCACGCGTCGGTGGCGATCACCGACGGCGCCGGCAACACGGCGAGCGCCACCGTCGCCATCGGCTAACGCTGGTCCACGAGACTCGGGCGGGGCGGCCATGCCGCCCCGCCTGCATTCGGTGACAGGGTGGGCCGCGATCGACGCGGACGACGTCAGTCCACCCGCCGGTGGCGCGTGCGGTTACGAAGGACGCCGCATCCAGCGCCGTGCCGAGCGCGGCCAGGGCCGGTTCTCCGCGCCGCCTCGCTTGCCGCGGCAGCGAACGCGCTCCCGTGACGGTCACCGCGCTTCGCCGGGCTCCCAGTCCTGGCTCAGACCGTCGGCGCGCCAGAACTCGTCGCCCGCGTGCTGGGTGAACTCGACGATCGTGTGCGACGGCGGCCAGCCTAGCTCCTCGTCGAGCGCGGCGGCGATCGCCGCCCCCAGGCGCTCGCGATGCTCCGCGGAGCGGCCGCGGCGGATGTCGCACTGGACGAGCACGACCGGTTCGACCTCACCGTCAGCGTCGAGTCGCAGCACGCCGTGCTCGCCGAGCTCGCGAAAGCCGATGGTGGGGCGCTGCGGGCTCGTCTGCATCACCTCGGCGTAGATGCGGGCGAGCCGGCCGGCAAGCCGCGCGCGGGCGGGGGCATCGACCGCCCGCGGAAGGTCGATATGCAAGTAGGGCATCGCCGGAACGCTACGTCGTGAGTCAGCGAAGGCGAATGGTGACCGTGCGCTTGCGCTCACCGATGAGCTGGAGGACCTCGACGTGGATCCACCGCGCCTTTGAGGCGTCCTCGAGCACGACACGGTAGCTGCGGCGCCGCTGGCCCCACAGGGCGTCCAAGGCCGGATTGTCGTCCTGGTTCTCGGCGCGGGTGCGCGTGCCGGTCACGGCGAGCAGCGTGTCGCGAGCGTCCGAGCTCATGCGCCAGCGGACCTCGACCCGGCCGTCGCCGAGACGGCGCGCGCGGACGGCCTCGACCCGAGGTAGCGGCAGCGCGGGCAGCCGCCGCAGGCGCGGGGTCGCGACCGTGCGCGTGACCGTCCGGGCGCCCGGAGCGCTCGATAGGACGGTGACCCGCACGCGACCCGGGCGGACCGGTGCGATCGCGCGGCCCGGCGGCGAGAGCCGGACGGTGACCGTCCCGGCGCGCGAGAGCGAGCGCTCGACTCCCTGCGTCGCGCCGGATGCGAGCGTGACGTCGAGATCGCACGCGGCGCTGCAGCGGATCGGCAGCACGAGCGCTTCGCCCGGGCGCAGGGCGCTGCGCCGCGGCCGGCCGACCGTGACCCGCGGCGCCGCGGGTTCGGGCGCCGCCGGGATGCCCTCGATCGCGTAGTGCATCCGCGCGGGCGCGTGCTCGACGAAGCGGTCCTGGTTCGTCCACGCGAGCGCGCGCCGGCCGTCGGGCAGCGCGAGCAGGGAGAGGCCTTCGGGGTCGCGCAACCGGCCGCCGAGTCGCGAGCGCTCGACCACCGCGTTCCCGGCGACCGTTGCGAGCCGCACGCCGCCGTCCGTCCACGCCACCGAGATGCGGCCGTCCGGCGCGACCGCGGCCTGCAGCGCCGGCAGCGCGCGGACGACCGGCAGACCGGCGCCGGAGCCGGCCCCAAAAGGCTGCTCCGGCGCAGGAACGATCACGACCGGCGGGCCGAACCCCGTCGCGCCGTCGCGCACGGCCGCGCCCGTGGTCCCGGCGTCGCCGTCGTGCCACGCGACGACCGTGCGGCCGCCTGGGCCGAACGCGACCGCCATCTCGTCCGCGTTGACCGACTCCAGTGGGTCCGTGAGCCGCTGCGGCGCGCCCAAGCCGCCGCCGCGGGGACGCTCGAGCACCTGGACAGCGCCGGACGAAGCGACCGGCAGCACCACGCGTCCATCCGGGGCGACACCGAGCGCGAGGGCGTAGACGTCCCGCGGCAGCGGCATGGCGGGGCCGAGCGGCGCTCCCCGGGCGCCGGTGCGCAGGGCATCCGTGCTCGCCGGGCGCTTCTCGGTGCCCGTCGGCTCGCGCACGAGCACGACCGTCTCGCCGTCCGCCGCCATCCCCGCCAGTACGCCGTCCGAGCCCGTGTCCGGGCGCCAGGGCACGAGATCCACCGGCGCTCCGAACGTGCCGCCGGCGTCGCGCCGCGCAACCCGGATCCGTATTCGCCGCGGCGTGAAGGCGTACTCCGCCCAGGCTACGACGGCGTCGCCGTGCGGAGAGACCGCGACGCTGAGCTCGAAGACGTTCTTCGCCGCCGCGAGCGTCAGCGGCGCGCCGAAACCCCCGCCTCCAGGCTCGCGCAGCGCCACGCGCAGCGCGCCCGCCGTCGCTCCCGCCACGACGGCCGCGCCGCTCGCGTCGGCGGCTGCCCGCGGGCAGCCCGGGAGCTCACCGAACCGCACCAGCGCCGGGCGACCGAAACCGTTCGCCCCAGCCGCGAGGACCTCCGCGCCGCCTTCGGCCCAGCGCGACAGCTCACCCGGTGCACCCGTCGGCGCCAAACAGGCGGCTCCATCCCGCGCCCGCTGGAACGGCAGCTCACCCAGCGGCGCGGCTGCCGCGGACGCCGGCAGCGCGAGGACGACGAGCACTGCCGGCCGACATGAGGTGCGTGCGATGAAGCGCAAGCGTGAATCGTCCTACACCGAGGCTTCCCGTGATCCGGGAGGACCCGTCCCGGAACGCCTTCACCACCTCGTCATCCCGACCCGCATGCGCTTTCAGGCTTGCCGATGCCGAGCGTGCTCCAAACTCTCTCCAGACCAAGTGCGTCAGAAGGCAGAGGGAGAGCATGAGCGCTATCGAGTACGCAGTGACCAACCCCGCGACGGGGGAGACGCTGAAGCGGTTCGAGACGATCGGCGACGATGCCCTGAAGGCTGCGATCGGGCGGGCCCACGATGCCCGGCAGGGCTGGGGGCGGGATACGAGCGTCGAGGAGCGGGCGCGGGTCGTCGGCCGGGTCGCCGAGCTGCACACGTCGCGTCGCCAGGAGCTCGCGGAGATCATCACGCGCGAGATGGGCAAGCCGATCGAGCAGGCCCTCGGCGAGGTGGACTTCAGCGCCGCGATCTACCAGTACTACGCCGACACCGCGGTGAAGCTGCTGGCCGACGAGCCGATCGACCTGCTCGAAGGCGATGGCTCGGCGTTCATCCGCCGCAGCCCGGTCGGCCTGCTTCTGGGGATCATGCCGTGGAACTACCCCTACTACCAGGTGGCGCGCTTCGCGGGCCCGAACCTGGTGACCGGCAACACGATCCTGCTCAAGCACGCGCCGCAGTGCCCGGAGTCGGCCGCGGCGATGGAGACGATCTTCCACGACGCCGGCGTGCCGCAGGACGCCTACATCAACATCTACGCGACGAACGAGCAGATCGCGTGGGTCATCGGCGACCCGCGCGTGCAGGGCGTCTCGCTGACCGGCTCGGGCCGGGCGGGCGCAGCCGTGGCCGAGATCGCCGGCCGGCATCTCAAGAAGGTCGTGCTCGAGCTCGGCGGCTCGGATCCGTTCATCGTGCTCGCCACCGATGACCTCGACGCGGTCGTCGAACAGGCCGTCGGAGGCCGCCTGGAGAACACCGGCCAGGCGTGCAACGCCGCCAAGCGGTTCATCGTCGTCGACGACCTCTATCAGGCGTTCGTCGACAAGTTCACCGCCGCGCTGACCAAGGTCGAACCGGGCGATCCGACCTCGTCGGACACGGAGATCGGCCCGCTGTCGTCGACCGGGGCCGCCGACCGCCTCGAGGCCCAGGTCAAGCTGGCGATCGACGGCGGCGCCAAGCTCGCCGGCGGCGGCGGACGCGAGGGCAACTTCTACAAGACCGCCGTGATCACCGACATCGCCAAGGACAATCCGGCCTACTCGGAGGAGTTCTTCGGGCCGGTCGCGCAGGTCTACAAGGTCGGCTCGGAGGCCGAGGCGATCGAGCTCGCCAACGACACCGCGTACGGGCTCGGCTCCTACGTGTTCACGAACGACTCCGAGCAGGCGCTGCGCGTCGCCGACCGGATCGAAGCCGGGATGGTCTTCATCAACGTCGTCGGCGCGGAAGGCGTCGAGCTGCCCTTCGGCGGAGTGAAGGCGTCCGGCTTCGGGCGCGAGCTCGGCCGGTTCGGCGTCGACGAGTTCGTCAACAAGAAGCTGATCCGCGTCGGCTGACACGCCCCTCCCGATGTGACGAGCGCCCTGCCCCGGCAGGGCGCTCGGCGTTCCTCAACCGGGTTCGGTCAAGGCGAAGCGCGGGGCGGCCCGTCAGACTGCACCGGCAGGAGCGACTGACACCGAGTGGAGGCAAAGCGAATGTTGCGACGCATGACCGGCATGCCGGCGGGGACGATCGGCTTCGAGGCGATCGGAGAGGTCGAAGACGACGACTGGGAGGAGGCGGTCGAGCCGGTGCTGCGCAGCGAGATGGCCGCCGGCCGCAAAGTCCGGTTGCTGTATCTCCTGGGGACCGCGTCGAGCGATGTCGAGGCTGACGCGCTGAAAGCCGACTCTGGCTTCCGGGCGCGCCACGCCACGTCATTCGAGCGCGTCGCCGTGGTCAGCGACGAGGACTGGATCCGTCCCGCGCTGCGCGCCCTGTCGTTCCTGCTTCCGGGCAAGGCCAAGGGATTCCGCGTCCATGAGCTCGCCGAGGCGAAGACGTGGCTCGCGGAGTGAGCCACGTCCACAGCTCGTCGATGCGGGATCAGGCGACGTCGACGTAGATGACCTCGATGGCGTTGTTGCCGTAGCCGAGCCGGTTCCACGGCGGGACTTCGGGTTGGACGTTGCCGGCCGCGTCGGTGGCCCGGGCGCGAAGGGTGTGGCGCCCGGTGTCGTTGGCTTCCCAGTCGTATGCCCAGTCCTGCCAGTGGTAGGGACCTGAGGGCGGGTCGAGTCGCGCCTCGTGCCACTCCCCTTCGCCGGTCAGGCTGACCTCGACGCGCGTGATCGGCCCCGTGCCGGACCAGGCCTTCCCGCGGACGGTGCAGGTGCCGGGGCTCAGGATCGATCGGGCGGCCGGGGCGGTGATGCGCGCGCGGACGCGCATGACCTCGACCGGCTCGGGCGACCGGTCGGCCCACTCGTACATGTAGTGCCCGGTCTGGAACTCGCCGGCGTAGGGCTCGGTCAGGACGTCGATCCGCTTGAGCCACTTCACGGAGGCGACGCCGTACCAGTGGGGCACGATGATCCGGAACGGCGAACCGTGGTCGGAGCCGAGCGGCTTGCCGTTCATCTCGTACGCGATCAGGATCTCGGCGGACGGATCGGAGGCGTGTGCAAGCGGCAGGGAGCGGACGAAGGTCAGGTCGCTCTTGTCGGTGTCGGCGAGCACGGGGTTGAGGTGGTAGGCGCCGTGGTCGGCGCCCGTGAAGCGCACGTCGACCCCGTCGGCCGCCGGATGCGCCCGCTCGAGCACCTCGTGGAGGAGGGCGCCCTTCCAGCGGGCGGTCGAGACGGCGTAGTCGCCCCAGGGCTCACCGATCGGCAAGGGCCGCATTTCCAGCCGCCCGTTGCCCGCGCATTCGAGCGTGACCGCGCGCTCGTGCGCGGGCATGGCGCGGAGATCGTCGAGCGTCAGGGTCAGCGGGTCGCCCACCGCGCCGCCGATCTCGAGCGTGCCGTCGTGGTCGGGGAGCGGGAAGTTGCTGCGCACGTAGTGGAACTCGACCGGGGTGATCTCCCCGATCAACGCTTCGGGCGGTGCCTCCGCGTTGTAGGGAGCTGGGTTGATCATCTGCAGCGCGGAGCGCGCGCCGGCCAGATCGTCTGCGACTGCCATGTCTCGATCTCCTCTTAGTCCCGGATCAGTAGTCGCTGTCGCGGAAGGTCGGGTCGCGATCGTCGTTGAAGGCGCCGATCCCTTCGATGCGATCGGGGTGCACGGCCGAGCGCCAGTGCGCGTCCATCATGATCGCGATCGCCTGCTCGGTCGGCTGCCCCTCGCCGAGGTGCACGGCTCGTTTGACCGCCTGGACCGCGGTAGGTGAGTTGCTCGCGATCTTCTCGGCGATCCGCCTCGCCGCGCCCATCAGTTCCTCGGGGGCGTGGAGCTCGTTGACCATGCCGAGCCGGTGCGCTTCCTGGGCCGTGATCGGGTCCCCGGTCATGAGCATCTGCAGGGCCTTGCCCGGAGGCAGCAGGCGCGGCAGGAAGACGGGGGATCCGCCGCCGGCCGACAGGCCGAGCATCGTCTCGGGCTGACCGAAGGTGGCGGTCTCGGAGGCGATGATGAAGTCGCAGCTCTGTGCGAGCTCGCAGCCGCCGCCGTAGGCGATCCCGTTGACGGCCGCGAAGATCGGCTTGCGCAGCTGCCGCACCGTGTACAGCGTGCGATCGAAGTCCTGGCGCTGGCGCAGCCAGCCCTCCTTGGTCATGTTGTGGCGCTGGCGCAGGTCGCTGCCGACGGAGAACGCTCGCTGACCGGCGCCGGTGAGGACGACGACGCGGACCTCGGTGCGGACGGCGATGGTCTCGACGATCTCGGTCAGCAGCGTGCCCATCTCGGTCGTGATCGCGTTGTCGGCGTGCGGCCGGTTGAGCGTGATCACCGCGACCTGGTCGTCGTGGCGGTAATCGACGGTCACAGGCGAATCGGGTTCGACGGCGTCGGCCGCGGGAGGCGCGAAGTCGAGCGCCTTCCACCGGTCGGTGCCTGCTGCGGGCGCGGTCATGTCCTGCTCCTCTTTTGGGTTCACGACTCGAGCTCCGCGAGCCAGCGCATCGCCCGCAGACTCGGGGCGAAGCAATATTCGCCGCCGCGTGTGACCACGAAGGGCGGAAGCTCCTGCAGGCGGCGCCGGATCGGCCGCTGGGGGATGGTGAAGCTGCTCGTTCCGTCACTGGCGCCCACCAACGGGTCCTTCTCGCTCGGCGCGCCGATGAAGATCCCGTCGTTGAGCCATTGGGTCTTGACGAACTCGAACTGCCGTTTGAGGTGCGCGCCGGCGAAGACGAAGATGATGCCGCGATCGGCGCCGTCGTCCTCGAGCACGCCTTCCGGGAGCATCGGGCCGTAGCTCGTGCCACGCCGGATCATGCGGTGCAGGCGGACGTCGACGCTGCCCTCGCCGTCGAGCGCGTCACGTGGATTCGCGCGGCGCGCGTGAGCGCCGGCCGGGCACTTGAAGCCGCGCAGATCGTCGCCGTAGCGGAAGTCGTTGTTGCGCTGCGGATCGCTCCCGAGCTCGGGATCGTCGCGGTCAGGGGCGAGCGCGAGCGGAGCGCCGCTCTGCCAGCGACCGACCATCTTCGCCCCGAGCACGGCCTCCTGCTCGCGGTTCGCCGCCTTCGCACGCAGATACTGCCGGTAGGCCGCCACCTTGGTGTGCAGCTTGCGAAAGACGACGTAGGTCCCGTTTCGACCGAGCACGTCCGGGGTCGGCATCGGCGGCAGCTCGCCGGTCTCATCCGGGTAGCCGAGGATGATCTCGCCCGCCTTGAGCGGCCGCTCCTGCGGGTTCGTGGGCGGCCGGCCGCTGCCTTCGACGGCAGGCTGGCCGATCCCGTCCTTGAAGCCGAACGAGGTACGACCGGTCGGCAGCTGGTAGCAGTCCTGGCGCCAGATCACCTCGACGCCTTCGAGTTCCTCGTGCGCGCGGCGCGCCTTCTCGGCCACGTCCTCGAGTCTGGCGCGATCGGGTGACAGCACCGCCAGCGCGACGTGCACATCGGAGCTGCCGAGCGGCGTCTCCCAGTGCTCCGGGCTGCTCTCGCCGACGTCGCCCAAATGCGCCGCGCGGGCGGCCATCCCCTCGCGAAACTCCGGCGCGAAGCTGTCCAGCGAAGCCTGAGGGACGCCGAGCGCCTTCAGCCCGTGGTAGGTGAACGCGACCGTGATCCAGGCGTCGCGCGCGGGATCGTCGGTGGGCGTGCCCGAGTCGACGACGTCGTGCAGGCGCCGGACGAGCTCGCGCCCGGCGGCGCGATCGTCGATACGCAGCAGCAGGTAGCTGCCGACGTAGGGCGAGGGCCGCTCGTGCAGTGCCCCACTCTGGATGTCGTCGAGCTCGAGCACGACGTCGTCGTTCGCGCTCACGGGCTCAGTGGTGGTGCGCCGGGGGTTCGGGCGGGTTGAGATTCGGCGGCGAGAGGTACGGAAAGGTGCGCGAGGACGGTTGCGTCGAATGGTCGACGCCGTCGCGGATGGTCGGTCCGTTGCCGGCATTGATGAGCTGCGTGAAGAACGTGTCCATCACGTCGTCGTTGAGCGCCCGTCCGCCGCACGTCTCATGGGCCTCGCCGCGACGGGCGGCGAGCTCGATCTCGAGAAAGGCGCCCTGCTCGGCGTACGGCTTGGTGACGTCGACGACCAGGAAGTCGGCGAGCACGAGCTCCGTCAACGGATGGCCGCCGCCGTTCGTCGGCCAGTCGGTCTTGCCGTCGAGGCCGTCCCAGAACGCGAGGTTGGCGTTCAAGCCGCGCGCGGTAGGCGCCGAGGTATCCGTCCTGGAGCGCGAACGCGTCCTCCATGTTGTAGAGGTCGCGGATCTCGAGATCCTGGTTGACCGGATCGAACTGCTTGGGCCCGAGCATCAGGTTCTTGACCTCGGGGCGGCCCACGCGCTCGATGCGGACATTGAACTTGCCCCGCGTCAGCGTCTCGGCCACGACGCCGACGAGCTCCGCACCGCCGAGCAGCGCGCCGTCGATCTCCACGACCAATGACAGGACGTTCTTGCCGTCGAGGAAGATCGACCCCTGGTCACTGAAGGCGAGTTTCCCGGTCGCGACGGTCTTCAGCGCCGCGGGAGCGTCGAGGATGAACGGGTCCCAGCGCGCACCCGCGAACGACGCGCAGGCCGTGCCCGGAACCACCGCGCTCGTCGTTGACGCGAAACGACACGGACTCCCCGGCCGGCGTCGTGCACGTGCCTTCCTGCTCGAAGGGCTCCGCGCCCGTGGGCGGGGAGAACACGGTGTCGAACACGAACTCCTGCGCGCCGGGCGCGAACGGCGCCGGATCGCCCGGCGCGGTCGCGGTGAGCGGGCGCACCCGGAACCGGTACAGCAGCCCCTCCGACAGCGGGTTGGAGACCTTGGCGAACGGCAGCGTGTTCATCACCAGCACGAGGTGCCCGGGCCGCTCCGGGCTCGGGAACGCGTAGACGTCGGTGATATCGGCGATCGGGTCCGCCAGCGCGCGCGGACCGGAGATGTGATCGGACATCGCGTCAGTCCGCGGCTTCGTCGAGCAGCGGCGCCAGCGCAGGGTGCTGGAGCGCCTCGGCGGCGTCGGGATGGTCGAGCACGCGCTGGAACGCCGCGTTGACACGCTGCGCCTTGCGGATCTCCTTCACCGTGCCGCCGTAGTTGCGGGCGTACGCGGCCGCGGTCTGCTGCGCCTCGAGGATGAACGCCTTCAAGGCAGGCAGGTCGGGCAGGCCACCGTACCCCTCCGCGTGCCGGAAGATGACATCGAAGAGCGTCAAGGTCGGCCCGGAGGTGAAGAAGTCCTCCATGTACGCGTCCCACGGACCGTCGAAGCTCGTGATGAATGCGAGCTGCGTGTCGTCGTCGAACAGCACGAACCGCGCCTCGTGGATCGTCGTGACCGCCATCCCGTAGTCGCCTGGCCGATACCCAGGGGTCTGCTGCAGGTCGCTCAGCGCTGCCCGCAACGACTGCGCCCTCGCCGGGCTTCACGCGGAAGAACAGACTGAACTCGCTGGTGGGACCGACACTTACGCCGGGACGGGCAGTGCCGCTTGAAGTCGTCGCCATTGGTTCCTCCTCTGAGTGCCCACGGAGGCGTTCAGCCCCACCGCCCAGCACACTACCCGCAAGAGGCGAGCGCGTTAGCGTCCGCGGAGCGGTTCTTCGAGCGCGAGGCGCGCTTCCTACCAGAGAGTCGGGGTCATGGCAGAGGGAATCAGCGCGGTTCTGACGTTCGCAGTCGGCGTGGCGATCAGCCCTTTGCCGATCATCGCGGTGACGCTGATGCTGTTCTCCGAACGCGCACGGGTGAACGGCTCGGCGTTCTTGCTCGGCTGGGTCCTGGCCGTCACGCTCGTCAGCGGCGGCGCCTACCTGCTCGCCGACCAGGGCGATGCGGCCACGAGCACCACGGCGGCCGACACGATCTGCATGGGGCAAGGTCGTGTTCGGCGTGCTCTTTTTCCTGCTGGCCGTCCGCAACTGGCGAAATCGTCCGGCACCCGGCACGACACCCGCGATGCCAAAGTGGCTCGCGGGCGTGGACGCCCTCACCCCACCCAAGGCGTTTGGCCTTGGCCTCCTGCTCGCCGGGCCCAACCCGAAGAACCTGATGCTCGGCGCGTCGGCCGGCGCGGCGCTCGCGGGGCTCGGGCTCTCAACCGGCGAGGCCGTCGGTTCGCTCATCGTCTACGTCCTCCTCGCCAGCCTCACGATCGCGGCGCCGGTCGTCTATTACCTGGTCGGTGGGGAGAAGGCCAAGGCCTGGCTGGACGAGATCAAGGACTGGCTCGTCCTCCACAACAACGCCGTCATGGCGGTGCTCTTCCTCGTCTTCGGCGCCAAGCTCATCGCTGATGGCCTACCGCAGCTGAGCTTGTAGCCCGCGGATCTATGTGCCTGCGAAGGCCGTCTTGCACTCGGCCGTGATGCCCTGCAGCTCCTTGCGCACCACCGGGAGCTGCTCGCGCAGGTTGCCGGTCCCGAACAGTCCACCGAACGCCGAGATGTAGGCCTTCCCGCAGTCCGCGGCGATCTTGGCCTTGGCCTGGGCCGCGTCACGTTCCGCGTTGGCCTGGTCGACCTCGGCGTTGGCCTGTGTGGCGTCGTCGGTCGCGTCCTCGGCCTTCTGCTTGGCCGCAGCCGCGTCCTGCTCGGCCTTGTCCGCCTGCTTCTGCGTGTCCGCGAGCTCCTGCTCGGTGGCGGCGACGTCCTCCTGCGTCGCACCGAGCTCCTTCGCCAGTCCGGTGACCAATGCTCCCGCCGCGACCAGCGCGGCCGACCCGCCCTTGCCCGTCTCCTCCTCCGGCACGGCCGTCGGCTCGGGAGTGGCCTGCGCGGCCTCATCGAGTTGCTGGGCGGTGGTGTCGAGCTCCTGCTTGGTCGAGCCGAGTTGCTCCTGCGTGGTCTCGAGCTCCTTGCTCGTGCTGGAAAGTTCTTGCTTGGCGTTGTCCGCCTCGCTCTGCGTGCTGTCGAGATCCGATCTCAGCGTGAGTGCCCAGACCAGCAGGGCCACGGCGACCAGTCCCACCGCCAGGCTGACCCAGACCCATGGACTGCGGTGCTTCTGCGGTGCTTCGTCAGGCGCCGTGGGCGCGGGATCTGGTTGCGGGTTCACCGTCGACATGAGTCGCGCGAGACTTCCAGCTGGGCCGTCTGGGCACATCACCTGGACCGGATGAGATCGATCAGACAAGCCCGGTCAGGTTCCGGCAGGGTGGACCTGCACGGTGGTGCGCGGAGCGCGCGTCGACGCGGCGGCGGCGGCGTTCACCGTCTTGTCACCCGGTGGCGTCCTCCCGCCGGTTCACTGCAGATGCGGGTAGCTGGCGCACCCACAATCGGGGTTCCGGCGCGGCGTCTCACCCTTCCCGGCCGCGCCGGCATCCCGACCTCGCACGCGTCGACGAACGGAGGTAGCCGGTGTCCCTCGAACCAAGGTCCGCGAGGCCACGCGCGGTCAAGCGCCGTTGGCGCGTCCTGACCGTCTCCACCGCCGCTGCGCTGGTCGCCGCTTCGCTCGTCACGGCGGCGAACGCGGACCCGTGATCGCGGCGTTGGCGGCTCGGCGTCCCGACGCAGCTGGCCGACGAGGTCACGTCGATGATCGCCAGGCCCCTGCGCGTCTCCACGACGTACTCGTCCCACGACGGGGCAGCCGAACATCGTCCAATGGGGATGAAAAATCGCCCCGCGGCACGCTTCGTGCCATTGGGATGAGGCGGGCTCGTGCGCCCCCGCGTAGGTTGAGCGGAGATCTTCGTAATGGAGTGGGTTCTCGCCATCATCTCGCTGACGCTGCTCGGCGTCGCGGCCGTCTCACGCCGGCTGACCGGGACGCCCGATCACGCCGGCGATGGTGTTCGTCGCCGTCGGGTTGCTGGTCGGACCGCAGGTCCTCGACGGGATCGACATCGAGAGCACCAGCGGGGCGGTGCGCACGCTGGCGGAGGCGACGCTCGCGCTGGTGCTGTTCTGCGACGCCTCGCGCATCGACCTCGCGGCTCCTTCGCCGCGCGCTCGGCGTGCCGCTGCGCCTGCTCGGGATCGGCCTGCCGCTGACGATCGCCCTCGGTGCGGTCGCGGCAGCCGTCGCTCTTCGGCAAGCTGACGATCGAGGAGGCCGTCATCCTCGGCGTGATCCTGGCGCCGACCGACGCTGCGCTCGGGCAGGCGGTGGTCACCGAGCCGCGCGTGCCCGGGCCGATCCGCCAGGGCCTCAACGTCGAGAGCGGCCTCAACGACGGGATCTGCGTCCCGCTGCTGTTCGCCGCCGTCGCGGCCGCCGACGTCGAATCCGAGATCGCGGCGGGCCGCAGCGCGCTGACGCTCGTGCTCGAGGAGATCGGCTACGGCGTGCTCGGCGGCGTGATCGGCGGAGCTCCTGGTCGCGGCGATCGTCATCCACGCCGGCCGCCATCAGTTGATCGCGGGTGCGTGGCGGCACGTCATCCCGGCCGCCGGCGCGGCGCTCGCCTACGGCACGGCGAGCGCGCTCGGGCGGATCGGGCTTCATCGGCGCGTTCGTCGCCGGTGTGTCCTTCCGGCTCGCGCTGCGCCGCGACCCCGGGCACATCAACGAGCTCAGCGAACAGGTCGGCAACGTGCTCAACGGCGTCACCTTCATCCTCTTCGGGGCCATCCTGCTCGGCCCGGCGCTGGGCGAGCTGACCTGGCAGCTCGCGCTCTACGCCGTCCTCAGCCTCACGCTCGTCCGGATGCTCCCCGTCGCGATCGCGATGATGGGCACACGCGCCAAGGCGCCGACGCTCGGGTTCCTCGGCTGGTTCGGCCCCCGCGGCCTGGCGTCGATCGTCTTCGCGGTGATCGTGATCGAGGAGTCAAACCTTCCCCACGAGCACCTGATCGTGCTGGCGATCTACCTCACCGTCGGTCTCTCGGTCTTCGCCCACGGCATCACCGCCGCGCCGCTCGCCGGCCGCTACGCGCGCTGGTACGAGCGGCACCCGCGCGAACGCCGCCCCGGCGATGGAGGCGGCACCGACGGAGGTGTCGCGAGCCCGCGGACCGGTCGGCTTCGTCGCCGACGCGCCGCCGGACCCCGGTGCGGCGAAGCGCTGAACGCGCCGTCGCGCGTCAGGGGCTTTCCAGGATGCCGAGGGCGATCGCGTACGGCGGCGCCCAGCCGTCGGGGCGCGGGGAAGGGTGCAGGACGCGGTCGGCGAGGTCTGCTCGCTTGACGGTCTTGGCCAGCTGGGCGCCCGGGCCGTCGGCCTGCGCGATTCGCCCGATGTGCGCGAGATAGGTCGTATCGGACGAAGAGTCGGTGACGCGGGTCAGCAGCCTGATGGAGCGCAGCTGGTCGTCCGAGAGCCCTGCCGCCAGCAGTGCGTGTTCGGAGATCGCGCTGTGCTCGAGCGCCTCGTGCAGCCAGGCGACCGCGCGTGCGTCGTGCGGGACCGCTGTCGCGACGCGGCGGATGTGGTCGAGCAGCAGCGTGCCGTCGCGGTCGAGTTGTCCGTCGTGCAGTCGCTCGGCGAGCGTGTGTGCGCGATCCGGGTCCATCCGCGTCGGCGGATCGTGTGACAGGGCACCGGCCATCAGCGTGCGGTCAGGTCAACTGCGGTGTTCTCGGCTTCGGGGCGACGGTCCGGTGGGGACGTCCGAGTGCCGTCCGGGCCAATTCGGCGACGCCTGCCCGCAGCCCCTCAGGGATCAGCGCGGAGGGCGACGCGCCGGGGTGCTGGCGCGCGATGCGCACGCGCAGGACGCCGGGCCGGATCTCGAACTTCAGCGGCGGGTCGAGACGCAGCGCCTCGCCGTCGATGCCGGCGGCGATCGGCTGGTCGGCGTCGACCTCGAACGTCGGCGCAGCCCAGGTGCGCAGCGGGCGCTGCAGCCGCCGGCCGTTCCCGGTGGGGTCGCCGACCACGGTGACGCCGAGCAAGCCGTCGTCGATCCGCGGGCGCGTACCCGAGCCGACCGCGTGGCCGAGCCGGTAGCAGTTGTTGGAGACGAGGATCATCGCCCCAGCGTGGTGCGCGGTGCCGCCCTTGCTGGTCCAGCGCAGGTCGAGCTCGTTCCCCTCGGACCCGAGCATGTCCGGCACGGTGTCGAGCAGCGTGCGAAGCTTCGCGTCGCGATATTCCTGGCGCTGGACGGCCTCGGCGTAGAGCCCGAGTGAGACGTTGTTGACGAACACGCGCCCGTTGACCTCGGCGAGATCGACGACGCGCTCGCCGCCGTCGACGAAGGCGTCGAGGGCGCCGACGACGTCGTCGCGGTCGACGCCGAGGTCGAGCGCGAAGTGGTTGCGTGTACCGGCCGGGATGCACGCGTAAGGCAGCGAATGCTCAGCCGCCAGTGCCGCCACGATCGCCTGCGACCCGTCGCCGCCGGCCATCGCGAGCGCGTCGGCGCCGCGATCGATCGCCCCGCGGACAAGGCCCTCGAGGTCCCACGGCGGGCCGAGCTCGATCGGCTCGATACCGCGCTTGCGCGCTTCGTCGGCGAGGTTGAAGCGCTCCGCCTTGCCGCCACCGGACTTCGGGTTGAAGAACAGGACCGCGCGGCGCGGCGCGGCGGCGTGCGGCAGATCGGCGTGGCTCGCGAACGCGGCGCGCGACGCCGCGAGCGTCACCAGGAGCCCCGCGATGATCAGCAGATCGGCGAACCGCGCTCCGTCGGCGACGACCACCACCAGCGCCCCGGCGAAGACCAGCGCCGCCACCCCGAGCCCCAGCGCCCGCGGCACGCCTCGCCGCAGCACGCCGTACCAGGCACAGGCGGCGGCGATCAGCACGCAGACGAGCACGATCGGGCCACGCGGAAAGACGTTCACGGCGTTGACGATCGCGGACAGGACCGTGACCGTGCCGACGACGATGGCGATGATCGCCGCGGGTTGCTGTCGCTTCATGGAACTCCCTTTCACCCGACGCTGAGGTGCATCTTGCATCCGCGCCGGCGCGGATGCATCGACCGAATGGGATGAAGCTCGCGTCCGGCGCACGCTCGAACTTCATGCCATCTGGCGGATGACTCGTCAAGTGAACCGCGATGGAGTCGCCCCTCTGCAGGGTTCATGCACGGCGTCATCCGCTCCTACCGGCGCACCTTGTCGGTTCAGGTCGGCCTCGAGCTCGCGCGCATCCACCTCGCTCGCTGACCGACCTGGCGCACGAGCTCCGTCAGTGCATCGCGGCCACCTCGACCCCAAGCGGGCAGTGGGCGCTGAGCCTGACCGCGGCCCAGCTCCGGCTGTTGCCGTTGCTCACGATGCATCTGGGTCCCTGTCGGCGGTTCGCGCTGACCGATCCCCTGTGCGTCGCCCGTCGCGCTTTCGACAGGCGGGGCGTCGGCTAACACACATGGCACATACATGCGTGCCACGTTGCGTCGGTACATCGGACGGGTGATCCTGCGCTCGATCGGACTTGTGAACCCTCTGACCGACTGCCTGCGTCCGTGACCTCCGTGCCGACAGATGGGCCTCGACCAGCCAACGCGGGCGCGCGACAGCGACGTCGGGTGAACTCTCGCAGGCGCCTAACGAATCGGGGAACTACCTGTGTCTCAAACCGTGGCGGAGGCCTTGGTCGACCTGATGGTCGACGCTGGGATCAAGCATGTGTACGGGATCGTCGGCGACTCGGCGAATCCCATCGTGGACGCGATGCGCCGGCACTCGTCGGCGATCGAGTTCGTCCATGTGCGCAATGAGGAGGCCGGAGCGTTCGCGGCGGGTGCCGAGGCGGACGTGTCGGGTCGGCCGACGGCGGTGCTCGGCTCGTCGGGGCCGGGCAGCGTCCATCTGTTGAACGGGCTGTATGACTGCAAGCGCAATGGCTCGCCGGTGTTCGCCATCGCGACGCACATCCCGAGTACCGAGATCGGGACGGACTACTTCCAGGAGACGGCTCCCGAGCAGATCTTCGCGCACTGCTGCAGCTTCGTCGGGACGATCGCCTCGCCCGCGCAGATGCCGCGGATCGCGGAGCTCGCGATGCAGGCGGCGATCCTCGAGCGCGGCGTCGGGATGGTCATCCTGCCCGGGGACGTCGGCGCCGCGGTGATCGAGCATCCGTTGCTCAAGCACGCGGTCGTCACCGAACGGCCGGTCGTCCGGCCGTCCGACGCGACGCTCGACGAGGCCGCCGCGATCATCGGCCAGGCGAAGCGGATCGCGATCTACGGTGGCAACGGCACGCGTGACGCGCGCGACGAGGTGCTGGCGCTGTCGACGAAGCTGAAGGCGCCGATCGGCTACGCCTATCGCGGCAAGGACGTGCTCGAGCACGACAATCCGGCGGCCGTCGGGATGACGGGCCTGCTCGGCTGGGGCGGTGCACAGCGGGCGCTGGCCGATTGCGACCTGCTGATCCTGCTCGGCACCGATTTCCCCTACCGCGCGTTTCTGGAGTCGGTCACGACCGTGATCCAGGTCGACGAGAAGCCCTTGCATCTCGGCCGGCGCGCGAACATCCAGCTGGGGCTCGTCGGCGATGTCGGTGAGACCCTGCGAGCGCTGCTGCCGCGGCTCGAGGAGCGCGCGGACACCTCGTTCCTCGATGACATCGTCGAGCACCACCACGACGCGCTCAAGCATCTGCAGACCTACGTCGAGCATCAGGGAAGCGGCGAGGGCCTGCGGCCCGAGATGGTCGCCGCCGCGTTGAGCGACCTCGCCGCCGACGACGCGGTGTTCACGGTCGACACCGGCATGTGCAACGTCTGGGGCGCGCGCTACCTGCAGCATGAAGCCGCGGCCGGCGCATCCTGGCGTCGTTCAGCCACGGCTCGATGGCGAACTCGATGCCCCAGGCGATCGGCGCGAAGACCGGGAGCCCGGAGCGCCAGGTGATCGCGCTGTGCGGCGACGGAGGCTTCTCGATGTTGATGGGCGAGCTGCTGACGATCGCCGGCTTCGACATCCCGGTCAAGCTGATGATCTTCAACAACTCGACGCTCGGCATGGTGCGCGCCGAGATGATGGTGGTGGGCTACGAGCCGTTCGGTACCGACGTCACGAACCCCGACTTCGGCGCGCTGGCCCGCGCGGCCGGCATCCACGGAGAGCGCGTCGAGGAGCACGACGGGATCCGGCCCGCGATCGAGCGGGCGTTCGCGCACCCGGGGCCGGCGCTGATCGACTTCGTGACCGACCCGCGCGCGCTCGCGATGCCGCCGAAGGCGACGATCGAGCAGGTCAAGGGCTTCGCCCTGACATCGAGCAAGCTCCTCTTCCACGGCGAGACGGCCGAGATCTGGAAGCAGGCCAAGTCCAACATCCGCGATGTCGGGCAAGTCCTGTGAGCGCCGCCGCCGAAGATCGCTCTAGCGAAGGAGACCCGCAGTGACCACGTCGTCCGAAACGGCCCTCACCGGCGCCGAGATCATCGACACGCCGACCCTCAACAAGGGCACGGCGTTCACCGAGGAGGAGCGCCGGCGCCTGGGCCTGCAGGGGCTGCTGCCCCCGCACGTCGAGACGCTCGACGAGCAGGTCGTCCGCGCCTACGAGGCCTATGGGCGCCAGCCCGACGACCTCGCACGCCACGTCTACCTGCGCGATCTGCAGGACACCAACGAGGTGCTCTTCTACCGGCTCGCTCCTCGACCACGTCGTCGAGATGCTGCCGATCGTCTACACGCCCGACCGTCGGCCAGGGCTGTCAGGAGTTCAGCCACATCTACTCGCATCCGCGCGGCCTGTTCATCTCGTATCCGCACCGCGACGACATCGTCACGTCGCTGCGCAACCGGCCGAACGCCGAGATCGACGTGATCGTCGTCACCGACGGCGAGCGGATCCTCGGCATCGGCGACCAGGGCGTCGGCGGGCTCGGCATCCCGATCGGCAAGCTGTCGCTGTACTCGCTGATCGGCGGGATCCGGCCCGAGCGGACGCTGCCGATCGTGCTCGACGTCGGCACCGACAACGCCGAGCGGATCGCCGACCCGGAGTACTTCGGCTGGCGCCACGAGCGCGTCACCGGCAAGGAGTACGACGACTTCATCGACAGCTTCGTCGCAGGCGGTCAAGCAGGAGCTCCCCGACGTCCTGCCTGCAGTGGGAGGACTTCGCGACGCCGCACGCATCGCCCGATCCTGCAGCGCTACCGCGACGACCTGCTGACGTTCAACGACGACATCCAGGGCACCGCCGCCGGTCGCGCTGGGCGCGATCATCGGGGCGATCAGCGTCGCCGGCGGCGAGCTGACGGATCAGCGCATCGTGTTCCTCGGAGCGGGCTCGGCGGGCATCGGTGTGGCCGGCTACCTGCGTCAGGCGCTCGATCGCCGACGGGCTCGGCGAGGAGGAGGCGAGCCGCCGGTTCTGGTTCGTCGACAAGGACGGGCTCCTGCACGACGAGCGCACCGACCTCCAACCCGATCAGGCCGTCTTCGCGCAACCCGCCGGCGGCGTCGCCGGCTGGCCGCGGGCCGCGTCAGGCAACATCGAGCTCGCGCAGGTGGTCGCGCAGGTGCACCCGACGATCATGATCGGGCTCTCGACGGTCCACGGAGCCTTCACGCGAGGCGATCGTCCGCGACATGGCCGCGCACGTCGAGCGGCCGATCATCTTCCCGCTCTCGAACCCGACCAGCCACAGCGAGGCGACGGGCGAGGACCTGGTCCGCTGGACCGACGGGCGGGCGCTCGTCGCGAGCGGTTCGCCGTTCGGCGCCGTCGAGTTCGACGGGCGGACGATTCCGATCGGGCAGTGCAACAACGTCTACATCTTCCCGGCGGTCGGCCTCGGCCTGGTCGCGTCCGGCGCGACGCGCGTGACGGACAGCATGATGGTCGCGGCCGGCCAAGGCACTCGGTGCGAACTCGCCGGCGCTGAAGGACCCGCAGGCCCCGCTCCTGCCGGTGCTCACCGACGTCCGCGACGTCGCCGTCGAGATCGCCATCGCCGTGGGCGCCGAGGCGCAGGCGGCGGGCGTCGCTCCCGTCACGACGCCCGAGGAGCTGCGGGCCAGGGTCGTCGCGGCGCAGTGGCTGCCGGCCTACGACGAGTAGAACGCGCAACGCCTCGGCCCGGCATGCGCCGGGCCGAGGCGTCGGCAGCACACGCACGTGTCAGTCGAAGACGTGCCCGTGCTCGTAGCGCTCGTCGGCGCCGGCGGCGGCGGTCAGGGCCGCGACGTTGTCACGGGTGAAGAACCCCTCGTAGTGGTGGCAACGCTCGATGTACTCGGTGATCAGCATCGAGTACTCCGAGCTCTTGGAGAAGATCTGCTTGAGGTTCGGATCGTCCTTGCACTCGCCGACGACGTGCGCCAGGAACTTCGTCCCCATCTCGGAGAGCTGGCGCACGACGTAGTCGACGTTCTTCTCCTCGGCGATATGCCCGTCGATGACGGCGACGGCCATGTGATGCATGCGCCGGCCGAAGTTGCGGACGAAGTCCTCCGTCGGCATCGGCAGGTTCTCGAACGAGTTCAGGTACGACGGCGTGTTGTTGGCCGTGAACACCCGCGCCGGTGACTTCTTGTCGTCGTCCACGTTCGGGTGACGCGTCACGTTCGTGGAGGAGTTCATCTCCATGATGTTGTAGGCGCCCCAGAAGTAGTAGGGGACCATCGTCATGTACTCGAGCAGGGCGTCCTCGCGGTCGCCCGAGAGGATCCGGGTCGCCATGTGGTCGATCCCGAGCACGAGGTCGGCGATCCCGTGCTCCTCCTGCAGCGCGTGGGCCTTCTCGAGCGTCTCGCGCTCCGCGGCCGACAGGCTGATCAGCTCGCCGAAGCCGAGCGCCTCGACGTCGTCGAGGTCGACGTCGACGTAGCCGACGCGGTTGTAGGTGAAGTCCGACAGGAACGTGAACGCCAGATGCTCGCCGACATAGAACGGGTTGGGCGTGTCGCCCGGCTCGACGAAGCGGATGTTCTGCGGCTCGAGCGCCTCGCGCACGTCGTCGACGAGGTGCTCGTGTAGACCTCGCCGACGTAGCGCGTGTTCGGCTTGCGCCGCGACAGCGGATACATGTTGTTCCAGCGCGTCATCTCGTCCTCGTAGGACGGGCGTCAGCGGCTCCAGCACGATCAGGCGGGGAAACTCCGGCCGCGACCGCAGGACGTAGACGCGATGCGTGTCCGAGAGCCGCGCCTCGACCAGCCGGTACGGGCCCATGACGGCCAGCTCGGCGAGGTACTTGATCGCCGTCGCCGTGGGAGACCTGCACGACGCAGGCGGCCATCTGGTCGACGATCTGCCCGAGCCCCGCCTCCTCGCGGCGCTCGTAGACCTTCGAGAGGTACTCGTTGAAGAACTCGGAGTTCTTCTTGTCGCCCTGCAGCTCGTACGTTGCGAGATCGATCACGTTGCGCTCCTGACTTCGTTGAATCCTGGGACGCGGCGGTTCGTCTCCGCCGCGAATCGGCTGGGGTCGAATCGGAACTGCTCGGAGGTCGCCTCGTTCCAGTAGCGCTGGAGGCGATCGGGGCCCGTCTCGTCGAGCAGGTCGCCGGGCTTGAGGAACGAGTAGATCTCGTCGAGGCTCGCGACCTGCGTGGCGTCGATCCGCCGGAACGACGTGATGCGGTGCCAATTGGCTCGGGTGGTCGAGCCCCATCGCGGCGACGAACTCGGCGAGCGCGTGCACGGTGTTCTTGTGGTAGCCGTAGACCCGCTCGGCCTTGTCGGGCACGATCAGCGCGCGCTGCAGCTTCGGGTTCTGCGTCGTCACGCCCACAGGGCAGGCATTCGTGTTGCAGCGCTGGGCCTGGATGCAGCCGACCGAGAACATGAACGCGCGGGCGGAGTTGCACCAGTCGGCGCCGAGCGCGAGCGACGTCGCGATCGCCGAGGCCGTGACCATCTTGCCGCTCGCGCCGAGCTTGACCTTGTCGCGGATGCCGGCGCCGACGAGCGTGTTCTGGACGAAGGACAGGCCCTCCAGCAGCGGGAAGCCCATCGAGTTGGAGAACTCCTGCGGCGCCGCGCCGGTGCCGCCCTCGCCGCCGTCGACGACGATGAAGTCCGCGTAGACGCCGGTCTCGATCATCGCCTTGACGATGCTCATGAACTCGCGCGGCTCACCGATGCAGATCTTGAAGCCGACGGGCTTGCCGCCGCTGAGCTCGCGCAACCGCGTCATGAACGCGGTCATCTCGATCGGGGTCGAGAACGCGGTGTGGTACGTCGGCGAGAACACGGTCTTGCCGACCTCGACCAGTCGCGCCTCGGCGATCTCCTCGGTCACCTTCGCCCCCGGCAGGATCCCGCCGTGGCCGGGCTTCGCGCCCTGGGAGACCTTGATCTCGATCATCTTGACCTGCGGATCCGTGGCGTTCTTCGCGAACAGCTCGGGATCGAAGCCGCCCTCGGCCTTGCGGCAGCCGAAGTAGCCGGTGCCGATCTGCCAGATGAGGTCGCCGCCGCCACCGCGGTGGTAGCGCGAGATCCCGCCCTCGCCGGTGTCGTGCGCGAAGTTGCCCTTCTTGGCGCCGGTGTTCATGGCGAGGACCGCGTTGCCGCCGAGCGCGCCGAAGCTCATCGCCGAGATGTTCAGCACCGACAGCGAGTACGGCTGCCGTGCACTGCTCGCCGCCGACGTGATGCGCAGGTCGTTGCAGGGATCGTCCGCGACGGGGCGCGTGGCGATCGAGTGCTTGAGGAACGTATAGCCGGGGGCGTAGACGTCCTGCTCGGTGCCGAACGGCTTCGTGTCGGTGACGCCCTTCGCGCGCTCGTAGATGATCCCGCGCGTGTCGCGATTGAACGGCCGGCCGTCGGTGTCGCTCTCGACGAGGTACTGGTGCAGCTCCGGGCCCATGTCCTCCAACATGAACCGCATGTGCCCGGCGATCGGATAATTGCGGAGGATGCTGTGGCGGGGCTGCGCGATGTCCCACAACCCGACGACGGTCGAGCGGGAGAAAGATGACCTCGAGCACGCAGCCACCACGGGCTGAACACGATCCCGAGGACGAGCACCACCACGGTCGCGGCGGCGCAGAACCAGAGGACGTTCCGTCCGATCTTGGTGATCACTTGAATCGTTCCCTTCCTGTGGTGTTCATGGGCGGTCCGGGTCGGTGTTCCACTCAGGACGCCGGAAGCGGTAGATGATCTGCGGCGGGACCGCGAGGACGATGACGCCGCCCGCGATGATCGCGGCGTACGCGCCGTGGGAGATCGACGAGAAGCCCGACGGCGGCGTCAGCCCGAGCGCGATGGCCGAGATCGCGGCGATGATCCCGACGGCCGGCGATCACCGGCAGTCCGCGGATCTTGATCGGGCGCTCGAGGTCAGGCTGCGAGCGGCGGAGCTGGATCGCCGCCGCGAACATGAACACGTACATGCCCATGTACAGGATCACCGACATCGCCTGCAGCACCGCGAACGCGGAGGACGTGTTCGGTGCCACCACGAAGACCAGTGCCAGCACCGTCACGACCGCGCCCTGCAGGTACAGCAGCGGCGTCTGGACGTCGTTGCGGTTGACCTTCTGAAGCGCCTTCGGCAGGTACCCGGCGCGTCCGACCAGCCACATGCTGCGGCTGGGCCCGGAGATCCAGGCCATGGCGGCGGCGAACGCGCCGAGCACCAGGAGCCCCGAGAGGACGTTGGACAGGCCCGGGATCCCGAACCCGTCCGCGTACACCTTGAACGCCTGCGAAGCGCCGGAGGTCAGTTCCAAGGTCGAGTCGGGCACCGCGACCGAGATCGCGAGCGACCCCAGGAGGTACATCACGAAGACCACGGCCGCCGCCGCCACGACCGCCTTCAGATAGTTCCGCGGCTTGCCCTTCATGTGGGCGATGTGCACCGCCTGGATCTCGAGGCCGGCGAACGCGATGAACGTCCCGACGACCAGCGCGATGCTGGACAGCCCACTTACGGGCGGGGTGAGGTCGCTGGCGCCGGTCCAGGGGATCTGGTTCGGGTGGTCGCCGGCGAGCCAGGCGAACATGAAGACGATCAGCGCCGCTGCGGGGATGATCGTCCCGAGGACGAGGCCGATGTTCCCGATCCCGGCCGACGCCTTGACGCCGCGGGTCACGATCGCCGTCGCGAGCCAGAACACGACGAGGATGACCGCGCCCATGTACGCGCCGTTGGATGCGAGATCGGGCCGCCCGATCGACGTGGCGCAGAGCCGCCGCCCCGAAGGACAGCAGCGACGGGTACAACGTCACGCTGTTCATGAACACGAACCACGTCGCCTGAAAGCCCGAGCGCTCGCCGAACGCGTCGCTCACCCAGACGAAGATGCCGCCGCGATTGCTCGTCGCGAGCTCCGCCGAGACAAGGCCCACGGGCACCAGGAAGAACAGCGCGGGCAGCAGGTAGACGGTCACCGCTCCCCACCCGAAGGTGGCCGAATCCGAGAGTTGCGCGATGCTCCCGACGCCCGCGACCATGAGCATCGCCAGCGCCGGCCACGCGAGGCCCGTCGCCGGCGCGGCGCCGGCAGCTGCGGACGGCGCGCGCTTCGGTCGGCATCGAGGCGGTCATCGGTGCTCCGACTTCAGGGCGTCGACGTCGCTGACCGCATCGTCGTAGTGCGCGAGCGCACCGGGGCAGTAGGTCTGCACGACCACGCGCCCGTAGGTGACCGCGTCCGAGGTGATCGCCTTCGGCCGCCGTCCGCTCGGGTTGCCGAGCACATCGTTGCGCTCCGCCGTCGTCAGCCCGTCCTTGAACACCTTGCAGACCGTCGGAGCATCCGCTGCCGTACAGCGCCGCCGCGGTGTCGACGGTCAGGTTCGGAGCGACGCCGGCAGCGTGGGCCGCGGACACCAGCTGCTGCGCCTTCTGCCCGGCGGTGCCGGCTGACGCGTCGCTCGACCCGCAGCCCGACGCTGCCACTGCCAGCGCCAGCGAGGCGGCCACCGCCGAGGCTGCCGCTCCCGTGGTCATTCCGTCGCGCTCGCCTTGGTGGGTTCGCCCGTCTCGACGACGAACCGGCCCGTGCGCTGGTGGGTGAGGACGCTTCCCGCCCAGTCGACCACGGCCTTGGCGCGGTCCTCGTTGGTCGGCAGCAGGGCGAGATGCACGGTGCCCCAGGCCACCTGCGCGGTCTTGCCCTTCATCGTGCGCCCGCCGAGCATCTGCGCGACCGCGGCGCCCCGGCCGATCGTCGCCATCGTGCCCTTGTCGCGGTACCTGAACGGCTTCGTCTGCTTCCCCGCGACGCGCCGGGCGATCGATTCGCCGGCGTGCTCGCCGGACTGCAGCGCGACCGAGCCGAGCTGGGGGAGCACGTGCTCCGTCTTCGCGTCGGTGATCGCCGCGATGTCGCCGAGCGCATACACCTCCGGATGGCCCGGGACGGTGAGCTCCGGCCCGACGCCGATGCGGTTCCCGCGCTCGAGCTCGAGCCCGAGCGCCCGGACGAGGGCGTTGCCCTGCAGACCGGCGCCCCAGACCAGCGTGTGCGCGTCGAGCACGGTGCCGGACTTGAGCGTGACCCGCGTCGGCGAGACCGACGCGACGCGCCTCGCCGAGAACGACCTCGACCGTCCGCTCCGCCAGCGCCTTCTCGGTGTAGGCGCGGATGTCGTCCTTGAACATCGAGAAGAGCTGGGGCCCCGCCTCGACGAGGATGATCCGGGCCTGATCCTCGGCGATCGCCGGGAAGTCCTTCGCGAGATCGCGGCGATAGAGCTCCGCGAGCGCACCGGCGCTCTCGACGCCCGTCGGGCCGCCGCCGACCACCACGACGTTCAGCGCACCGTCGTCGATCAGGCCGGGGTCCCGGTCGGCGTCCTCCCACTTGCGCAGGACGTGGTCCTTGAGCCGCACGGCATCCGGGAGCGTGTACATCGGGAAGGCGTGCTCCGTAGCGCCCTCGGTGCCGAAGAAGTTGACCTCGGCGCCGAGCGCGAGGACGAGGTAGTCGTAGGCGATCGGCGCCAGCTCCTCGAAGCCGCACCTCGCGCGCGTCGAGATCGACGGCGCTCACGGTGGCCTGACGGACCGTCGCGTTGTCCTGGCCGTGCACCAGGTCACGCAGTGAATGACCGACGGCGGTCTGCTCGAGCAGCCCGGTCGCGAGCTGATACAGGAGCGGCTGGAAGGTGTGATAGTCGTGCCGGTCGACGAGCACGACGTCCACGTCGGCGTCCTTGAGCTCGCGCACCGCGCCGATCCCGGCAAAGCCCCCGCCAAGGACGAGGACGAGCGGCCGGCGGTCTCCGGAGGGCTCCGACATCACATCGACCTGTTCGGCCGCTTCGCCACGACAACAGTGCTCATCGCTTGCTCTTTCGGCTCTCCGCGCGAGGTGGACGTGGAGCCTCGCCGCGACCGTGAATCTCCCGCGGCGCCGCGATCGCAGCAAGCGTGCCGACAGGTGGATCACTCCGGCGCGACCGACGTGTTTTCACCACACCTGGAGGTCGGCAGGCACACAGAGTTCGCTGCGCCGCGGGCATCAGCGCAAATGTCGCGGAGCGGACAATCACGTCGTCCGAAACGGATGATGCGAACGAGCCCGCCGGTGAGAGGATGCGTGCGCAATGCACGATCCGGCACCGCGCTCCGGGGCGTCATCCCGTATGACGGCGCCGACGCGAGCGGCGCACGAGAAGGACGAGCGATGACGATCCGGGTGGTCTTCGGCGAGGACAGCTACCTCGCTCGCGAGGCGATCCTGCGTGTGCTCGGGGAGGAGGACGACATCGACGTGGTCGCGACCTGCAGCGACTACGACTCGCTGCGGAGCACGGTGCGCGAAGTCTGCCCCGATGTGCTGCTGACCGACATCAGCATGCCGCCGACGCACACGGACGAGGGCATCCGGCTCGCCGCCGAGCTGCGGACGACGCAGCCGGCCGTCGGCGTCGTGATCCTGAGCCAGTACGCCGAGCCGACGTTCGCGGCGAAGCTCCTCGAGCAGAGCTCGGATCGCCGCGCGTACCTGCTCAAGGAGCGGGTCCAGGGCCGGGCGACCTGACCCGTGCGGTCCGGGACGTGGCCGCGGGACGCTCGATCGTCGACCCCAAGATCATCGAGTTGCTGCTGACCGCCCAGCGCAGGCGCGAGGACTCCCGGTTCGACACGCTCACACCGCGCGAACAGGAGATCCTGGCGCTGGTCGCGGAGGGCTTGAGCAACGCGGTGATCGCCGATCGCACGGTGATCACCAAGCGTGCGGTCGAGCGTCACATCAACTCGATCTTCACCAAGCTCGGGCTCGCCGACGCCGCGCACTTCAGCCGCCGCGTGAAGGCCGCGCTGCTGTACCTCGCCGGACAGGCCGGGTAACACCGCGCGCATTCACATGCGTGCCACGTGGTGGATCGGGGCACCACCGTCGAAGCTATGCACTACCTCGTGTCCAGTGTCGAGCGATCAGCTGCTGTGGTCGGCCGCGCCCGCGTGCTCGTCGTCGACGACGACGTCTCGTTCCTCGCCTTGCTGCGCCAGCTGGTCGCGGCGAACGCACAGCTCGAGATCGCCGGCGAGGCGCATTCCGGGGAGCAGGCGATCGAGGCGGCGCGCGAGCTGCGGCCCGACATCGTGCTGATGGATATCCGGATGCCGGGGATCGGCGGGCTGCAGGCGGCCGAGCGGATCAAGGCGGCACAGCGGACAACGCTCATCGTGATGATCTCGACGATGCATCCGGACGAGATCCCACGCGGTGCGTGGGACACCTTTCGCGGGCGCGGTGATCTGGAAGAGCGCGCTGGACCCGCGGACCCTCGGCGATATCTGGCTCCAGTACGACCCTTCCGGGTGACGCCGGCACGGAAGCGCCGTGCTAGTCGACCGCCGGCATCCGCACGACCCGGTCGACGAGGTCGAGCCCCTCGTCGCGGTGCGTGATCAGCAGCACCGTGCGCTCGCCGGCGGCGGCGAACACGTCGCGCACGAGCTCTGCGCCGTGTCCGGGTCGAGGTGGGCGGTCGGCTCGTCGAGCACCAGCACCGGCGCGTCGGCGAGCAGCGCGCGGGCGAGCGACGATCCGCTGCCGCTGGCCGCCGGAGAGCTCGCGGCCGTCCTCGCCGACGAGCGTGTCGAGGCCCGTCCGGCAGCGTCGTCGACCCAGTCCCAGATCCGGGCGCGGCGCAGCGCGTGCTCGACCTCGGCGTCGCTGGCGTCCGGGCGGGCGAGGCGGACGTTGTCGCGGATGCTCGCCGAGAACAGGTGCGAGTCCTGGCCGGCGACCGCGATCGCGCGGCGGACGTCCTCCTGGCGCGTAGTCGCGCAGGTCGCGGCCGGCGAGCGTCACGCGTCCCGCCTCGGGGTCGAGGAAGCGCAGCAGCAGGTTGGCGACCGTCGTCTTGCCGGCGCCGCTCGGGCCGACGCAGCGCGACGCGCTCGCCCGGCTCGAGCCGGAGGCTGACGCCGTCGAGCGCGGGCGCTCGGCCGGCCGGCGTAGCGCGCGCGGACGTCCTCGAGCGCGACGGCGAACGGCCAGGCGCGGCGCCGGGGCGGGCTCGGCCGGGTCGCCGCACGGCCGCCTCCCGGTCGGTCAGCTCGAGCACCCGCCGGCCCGGCGGCGAGCGTGGCCGACAGCTCGCGGGCCGCGGCGGCGAGCGGCTGCACCGCCTCGAACGACGCCAGCGCGAGCAGCGCGAGCATCGCGATCAGCACGCGGTCGAGCTGCCCGCCGGCCGACGCGTCGACCGCGACCGCGAGCACGCCGGCGACGGTCAGCGCCGGTCACGACGAGGCCGAGGCCGTCGCCGGCGCCGGCGGCGAGCGCGTCGCGCCGGGCGAGCCGCACGAGCGTGCGGTCGGCGGCGCCGACGCGCGCGAGCGCGGCCGCCTCGCCGCCGAAGGCGACGAGCTCGGGCGCGCCGCGAGGAGCTCGACGAGCTCGGCGGACAGCTCGCCCGCGAGCGCGCGGCCTGGCGGCGCCCGGCGCGCGCGCCGAGCGCGCCGCGAGAGCGCCGGCACGCGCGAGCCCGCCGACGAGCAGGCCGGCGGCGAGCACGAGGCCGGCGGCCGGGCAGGAACGCGGCCGCGACGCCGACCGAGACGCGCGCCGGCGAGGAGCGCGACGAGCGGCGGGCCGAGCCCGCGCAGGTAGCAGGTTCTGCAGCGCGTCGACGTCGGCGACCATGCGCGAGAGCAGGTCGCCGTCGCGGTAGCCGGCGAGCTCGGCCGGCGCGAGCGGCTCGATGCGCTCGTAGAACGCGCGTCGCGCACCGGCCGAGCGCGCGCAGCGCGAGGTCGTGCGACGCGAGCCGCTCGAGGTAGCGGACGATCGGCCGCGCGAGCCCGAAGAAGCGCACGCGCGACGATCGCGACCGTCAGCGAGAGGATCGGCGGCTGCTCGGCCGCGCGCGAGATCAGGTAGCCGGCGACGGCCATCAGCCCGACGCCGAAGACGACCGTCAGCGCGCCGAGCACCGACCGCCAGGCGACGACGCCGCGCGGCGTCCCGCGCCGAGCGCGAAGGCGCCGTCATGCGGCTCGCTCCGCGCTCGCTCGGCGATCGCGGCGCCCGTCGCGCGAGGCGCACGACGCGGTCGGCGCTGCCCGACGAGCTCGGGGCGGTGCGCGATCAGGAGCACCGTCCGGCCCTGCTGCAGCCGTCGGACCGCCTCGGCGACGATCGCGACGCTCTGCGGGATCGAGGTCGGCGGTCGGCTCGTCGAGGATCACGAGCGGTGCGTCGCGCAGGAAGCGCGCGGGCGAGCCCGATCCGGCGGCGCTCGCCGGGCGACAGCGGGCGCCCGCCGTCGCCGACCACCGTCGCGTAGCCGTGCGGCAGCGCGCGGACGAAGTCGTCGGCGCCGGCCAGCGACGGCGGCCTGGCGCAGCCTGCGCGTCGGACGCGCCCGGATCGGCCGAGGCGGATGTTGTCGGCGACGGTGCCGCGGAACAGCGTCGGGTGCTGCGGCACCCACGCGACCAGCCGCCGCCAGGCGTCGATGCGGCACGAGCGCGAGGTCGATCGCCGCCGACGCCGATCCGCCCGCCGGTCGGGCTCGAGCAGGCCGAGCAGCAGCGCCGCGACCGTGCTCTTGCCGGCGCCGCTCTCGCCGACCAGCGCGACGGTCTCGCCGGGCGCGAGCGTCGAGGTCGAAGCCGTCGAGCACGAGCGCGCGGCCGCGCCGGGATAGGAGAACGACACCTGCTCGAGGCGGACGGGCGCGCGGTCGCGGGCTCGGCGCGGGAGCAGGGCGCCGCCGGCGGCGCGGCCGGCGGGTGCGTCGAGCAGCGCGAACATCCGCTCGGCGACCGCGAGCCCGTCGGCGCTCGCGTGGTACTCGGCGCCGAGCCGGCGGAGCGGCAGGTACAGCTCGGGCGCGAGCACGAGCACGGTCAGGCCGGCCTCGAGGCCGAGATGCTGCCGTCGACGAGCCGCACGCCGACGGTCACCGCGACGAGCGCGACGCCGAGCGTCGCCGCCAGCTCGAGCACCGCGCCCGACAGGAAGCTCACCCGCAGCGTCTGCCATCGTCGCCGCCCGGTAGCGCTCGCTCGCCTCGGCGACGGCCGCCGCCTGCGTCGTGCGCGCGGTTGAACGCGCGCAGCGTCGGCAGTCCGCGCACGACGTCGAGGAAGTGCGCTCGAGAGCCGGTGCAGCGCCTGCCACCGCTCGCGCGTGCGCTGCTCGGTGTGCGCGCCCGATCAGCCACATGAACACCGGCACGAGCGGCAGCGTCAGCAGCATGATCACCGCCGACTCGCAGGTCGACCAGCGCGACCCAGGCGATCACCAGCAACGGGACGACCGACGCCAGCACGACCTGCGGCAGGTAGCGGCCGAAGTAGCCCTCGAGGCCGTCGACGCCCTGGACCGCGATCGCGGCGATCTCGCCGCTCTCGGCCCCGTCGGCGGCGGTCGGCTGCGAGCGCAGGCGCCGCTCCACGAGCGCCAGTCGCAGCTCCGACAGGACGCTCCAGCGGCGCGGCGCCCGGCGACCTCCATGCCCCAGGTGAGCGCGCCGCGCAGCATGAACGCGCACGCGAGCAGTCCGAGTCGAGCCCGAGCGCGGCGAGGGGCCGCCGGAGAACGCCCGGGCGACGATCCGCGCGAGCAGGCTCGCCTGCACGAGCACCGTCACGGCGGTGCCGACGCCGAGCGCGACGTCGGTCACCAGCAGCGGGCGCGCCGACCTCGTGCGATCCAGCAGGCGCGGGTCGAGCGCGCGCATCGGGCTAGACGATCGGAGGACGGACCGCCTGCCCGCCCAGCCGCTTGCGGAACACGTGGTACGTCCAGCCCTGGTAGAGGAGCACGAGCGGCGTGAAGATCGCCGCGACGACCGTGATCACCTGCAGCGCGTAGTGCCCGGACGCGGCGTTGGTGATGGTGAGGCTGTTCTCGAACGCCGGGTTCGAGACGAGCACGCGCGGATAGAGGCCGGTGAAGATGGTGGCGATGAAGCCGATGGCGCCCAGGCCGTCGCGGCGAACGCCCAGCCGCTGCGATGCGCGCGGATCGAACACCGCGGCCAGCATCAGCGCCGACGCGGTCAGCGCCGCGGGGACGGCGGTCGGGAGGATGCCCCGGCTGTTGCGATCGTGCGCGACGGCGACCGTCCAGGCGACGATCGCGATGCCGAGCAGCGCCGCGGGCACCGACAGGCGCCGGCTCATCGTGACCGCGCGTTCGCAGAAGTCTCCGGACAGTGCGGAGCGTCAGGTAGGTCGCGCCGTGGGCCGCGAAGATGGCCACCACGGCCAGTCCGGCGAGGACGGTGTAGGCGCTGAAGAGGCCGAGGAAGTCGCCGGTGAAGACGTGCGAGGAGTCCAGCGGCACGCCGTACACGAGGTTGGCCAGCGCGACGCCCCAGATGAACGCCGCGCCGGTGCTCCCGATCGTGTTCGCCCACAGCCACGTGGCGCGCCAGCGCGGCGTGTCGCGCTTCTCGCGCCACTCGAACGAGACCACCCGGACGATCAGCAGGACGAGCAGGAGCAGCAGCGCGATGTAGAAGCCGGAGAACATCGTCGCGTACCAGGCCGGGAAGGCGGCGAAGGTCGCGCCGGCGGCGACCACCAGCCACACCTCGTTGCCGTCCCAGACCGGTCCGATCGACTCGAACATCAGGCCCGCGCTCGCGCTCGTCGCGGGGGAGGACCGGCAGCAGCATGCCGACGCCGAAGTCGAATCCCTCCAACAGGAAGTAGCCGCCCCAGAGGACCGCGATCAGGACGAACCAGAACTCCTCGATCCCCATGTCACCCCACCTTCATGGCCGGTGTCGATTCCCGCGCTCTTGCAAGGCCGCCCAGTCCGTCGCCGTCGCCGGTCTGCGGCGGATCGACGCGCGCGTAGCGGCGCATCAGCGCGAAGTCGACGATCCCGAGCGTGAGATAGAGCAACCCGAACACCGTGAGGCTGGTCGCGACCGTGGCCGTGCTGATATTCGGCGAGACGGCGTCGGCGGTCTTCAGCAGGTCCTGAACGATCCACGGCTGGCGGCCCATCTCGGTCAAGATCCAGCCGGCCGTGGCAGCGAGGTAGGGGAAGGCGATCGCCACGATCGCGATCCGCTGATACCACCGTGCCTCGTGGAGCTTCTGTTTGCGATACAGCCACGCTCCGACCGCGGCGATCAGGAACATCGCCACGCCGAGCATCGCCATCACCCGCATCGACCAGTACATCAGCCGCACGTCCGGCATGTAGTTGCCCGGCCCGTACTGCTGTTCCTCCTGAGCCTGGAGCTCGTTGAGGCCTTCGACCTCACCGCCGAACGAACCGGTGGCCATCCAAGACAACAGCCGTGGGATCGTGATCGCGAAGCTCGGGTCAGGGTCCTGCGCCGAGAAGCCGCCGATCTGGAAGACGGAGAAACCGCACGGATCGCAGTTGTCCCACTGCGCCTCAGAAGCGGCGATCTTCATCCCCTGCGCGCTCGTGACGGCCTCGCCGAAGCGATTGCCGACCGACAGCTGGACGAGCGTCGCCGGCACCGCGACGATCAGCGCCAGCTTCGCGGCGCGGCGGAACAACTCGACGTTGCGGCCGCGCAGGAAGTGCCAGCACGAGACGCCGAGCATGACCATCGAGCCGAAGATCAGCCCGGCCAGGATCGTGTGTATCCAGGCCGTCCGCGCGAAGGGATTCGACAGCAGCGCTCCGATGCTGGTGAGCTGCGCCTTGCCGTCGACGATCTCGTAGCCGACCGGGCGCTGCATCCAGGAGTTGGCCACCAGGATGAAGAACGCCGAGAGCCACGTGCCGAGCGCCGCGATCCAGATCGTCGCGAGGTGCACCCGGGGCGGCAGCTGGTTCCAGCCGAAGATCCACAGCCCGAGAAACGTCGCCTCGAGCATGAACGCCGCCAGGCCCTCGATCGCCAGCGGCGCACCGAACACCCCGCCGACGAAGTTCGAGTACACCGACCAGCTCATCCCGAACTGGAACTCCTGCACCAAACCGGTCGCCACCCCGATCGCGAAGTTGATCAGCAGCAACCGGCCGAAGAAGCGGGTCAGCCGCAGCCACGCGTCGTCACCGGTCCGGTACCAGAGCGTCTGCATGATCGCCACCAGCGGCCCGAGCCCGAGCGTGAGCGGGACGAACAGGAAGTGATAGATGGACGTCCCGGCGAACTGGATCCGCGACAGATCCACGGTCGTGAGCGCGAGCGACGTCACGACGGTGAATCTCCCGCGGCGGCGTGGCCGCGACAAGCGTGCGGACAGGTAGATCGCCCGGTGCGACCGAGGTGGTTTCACCACAGCCGAGGGTCGGCGAACACACACGACTCGTGAGAGACTTCCTCCATGGCTCGCGTCTCTCCCGGAATCGTGTCTCCGGCGCACGAGGTGCTGACGTCGGAGGTGTTGCGCCGGCGGGGCCGGGAGCTGCGTAAGACGGTTCCCCGCAGGAGCCACGCCGAGTGGTTCGCTCCGGTCGAGCGGCCGGACCCTGTCGCGGTCCTGGACGCTCAGGCGGCGAGCCGGGTCTCCGAGCTGGTGGCGATCCGTCACGGCCGGATGCTGGCCTCGCCGTTCTCGTATTACCGCGGCGCGGCGGCCGCGATGGCGTGGGACCTCGCGCAGCTGCCGACCACGGCCATCCGCGTGCAGGCCTGCGGCGATGCGCACCTGTTGAACTTCGGCATGTTCGCCTCGCCCGACCGTCGCCTCGTGTTCGACGTCAACGACTTCGACGAGACCTTGCCGGCCTCGTTCGAATGGGACGTCAAGCGGCTCGCGGCGAGCGTCGTGGTCGCGGCGCGCGATCACGGATTCAGCGACGCGGAGGGTCGCGCCGCGGCGCGTGCGTGCACGTCGAGCTATCGCACCCGCATGGAGCGATTCGCGGGCATGCCGTTCATCGACATCTGGTACTCGCGGATCGACGTGGCCGCCGTGAGCGAGCTCTTCGACGCCGTCCAGTCGCAGGCCGCGGTGCGCCGGCGCCGCCAGGCGATCGCCAAGGCGCACCGGCGCACGAGCGTGGGCGCGCTCGCGAAGCTCTGCGACAACGTCGACGGCGAGTACCGGATTCGCTCGGCGCCGCCGCTGATCGTCCGCGTCCAGCTCGAGCGCTACGACCGCGTGCGTGAGGCGGTGCGGGTGGCGGTCGCCGAATACCAGCAGACGCTCACGGTCGAGCGGCGCGAGGTCGTCGCGCGGCACTGGTTCGCGGACCTGGCCCGGAAGGTCGTCGGCGTCGGATCGGTCGGCACCGAAGCGTTCGTCGTCCTGCTGATGGGTTCGGCCGCGCGACCAGCCGCTGTTCCTGCAGTTCAAGGAGGCGCAGGAGTCGGTGCTCGCCCCGTACGCCGGAGCGAGCGAATATGCGCACCAGGGCGAGCGGGTCGTCAGCGGGCAGCGTCTGACGCAGGCGGCGGGGGACCCGTTCCTGGGCTGGACGACCGCGGTCGGCTCGGACCTGGAGACGCGGAAGCACTTCTACGTCCGCCAGCTGCGCGACATGAAGGGCGACATGAACATCCCGGCGATGGACGCGAAGCAGCTCGTGACCTACGCCGGCTTGTGCGGCTGGGCGCTTGCGCGCGGTCACGCGCGGACTGGTCAGGCTCCGATGATCGCCGGCTATCTCGGCGCGTCAGACCGCTTCGATCGCGCCATCGAACGGTTCGCCGTCGCCTACGCCGATCAGAACGAAGACGATCACGCCCGGCTTGCCCGCGCGGTCGCCGCGGGTGAGCTCGCCGCCGTCGAAGGCGTCTGAACCGGGCACGGCTTCGCCAGGGATGACGGACGCCCCGCCGGCGAAGGATCTGTCCATGCGCCGCCCAGAACGCCTCCGGAGACCCGATCAAGCTCGTCGACGCCCCGCGGATGATGGACCTGGGCATGATCGGCGCGCCTCTTGCCGTGGATGGCGAGGCGCTCGTCCATGTGGCCTATCGGCGGGACCGGGCGCTCGGCCGAGGTCGTCGGTCTCCCGAAGTAGTCGCGTGACAGATCCCAGACCTGTCCCCGCTGTCGAGTGCGATGTCGGTGGGAAACGGTGGGTAGGGCGACCTCATGACTGACGAACTCAAAGGCAAGAAGATCGCGTTCCTGGCGGCCGAAGGCGTCGAGCAGGTCGAGTTGACCGAACCGTGGAAGGCGGTCGAGGCCGCAGGCGGAACGCCCGAGCTGATCTCGGTCGACTCCGGCGAGGTGCAGGCGTTCAACCATCTCGACAAGGCGGACACCTTCACGGTCGATCGCACGGTCGCGGACGCGTCCGCCGACGACTACGACGGCCTGGTCCTCCCGGGCGGGGTCGCCAACCCGGACTTCCTCCGCACCGACGAGACCGCGGTCGGCTTCGTGCGCGCGTTCTTCGAGCAGGCCAAGCCGGTCGGCGTGATCTGCCACGGACCGTGGACGCTGGTCGAGGCCGACGTCGTGCGCGGGCGCACGCTGACGTCATGGCCGTCGCTGCGGACCGACCTCGTCAACGCCGGTGCGACCTGGGTCGATGAGGAGGTCCACGTCGACGAAGGCCTCACGAGCTCCCGCAACCCGGACGACCTGCCGGCGTTCTGCGCCAAGATCGTCGAGGAGTTCGCCGAGGGCAAGCACGCCGGCCAGGCCGCCGGCGTCAGCGGATCCTGATCGGCAGATCGATGTCGGACTCGTCGATCTCGGACGTGCGGATCTGCAGCCGCAGCGTCCAGTCGCCCGGGTAGGGCACGGTCATCGGGCTCGCCACATAGTGACCCGGCTCGGCACGGCGGAAGGCCACGTCGAACGGGCCGGAGCTCCCGTCCTCGGACCGAAGGCGCGCCGTCAGCTCCGGCACCTGCCGGAGCGCCCCGTCGCGCTGCAGGAGATAGACGTCCGCGACGTTCTCGCCCTGCTTGGCGGGGTTGATCTTGACCTCGACCGTCATGCCGCCCGGGCCGGACACGGTCGTGTCGATCGGATCGACGTAGGCCACGCGCGCCGGCGTCGTGTTGACGAGCACCGCGGTGACGGCGAGTACCGCGATGCCCAGGAAGGTCTCGCCCACGACCGTGCGCCGGGGCGTCGCCCCGCGCAGCACGGCCCGGCGCGAGAAGTACGCGAGCGCCAGGATCCCGATCGCCATGGCCGTCTTCACGAGCAGCAGCCGGCCGAACACGGTGTGCGGGAGCGCACCGAGCTCGCCCGACTGGCGGTAGGCGAGATAGACGCCGCTGGCCGCGAGCACGGCCCAGCACACGACCGCGAGCCGGGAGAAGCGGGCGACGGGCGCCGCGCCGGCGCACGCCAGCACGACCACCAGCCCGCCGAACCAGAGCGACATGGCGAGCAGGTGCGCGCTCGCGACGGGCACGCCGAGCCACGTCTGCACGCCCGTGCGCGAGTGGTCGACCAGCGTCCAGGTGAAGATCAGCGCCACACCGCACAGCGCGGCGGGCACACGAAGCCCGCGACGCAGGAACAGCAGGAACGCGACGGCGAGCACGATCCGCGCGACGATCGCGTGGCCGAAGCGTGTACCGAGGCTGAACGAGAGCGCCGAGAACGCGTCCGTGATCGGGCCGCCTGACGCGTAGGGACCCTGCATCAGCAGCACCACGATGCTGCCGGAGAGCAGGAGACCGACCCCGGCCCACACCAGCTGCCGTCCGCGGGCATTCGACGCGCCACCGGGCCACAGCGCGAACACGACGACGCCGCCACCGAGCGCCAGCGCCAGCCCGAGGAACGCGATCCCGCGTCCGAACGCGTCGATCGTCCGGACGGTCGCGCTCGACGAGCCGCCCGGCTCGAAGATGACCTGGCTCGGGGTGCCGATGCTGAACGAGAACGCACCCGACACGGGGTGCGAGTCAGAGGAGACGACGCGCCAGGCGACGACGTAGGTGCCCTCGGCCATGCCCGGGGGCAGCTCGAGGACGGCCGTCGACGGACCGCCCGGCCCGTGCTTCGCGGGCGCGGTCCTGACCTCCTCGCCCGCGCTGTCGAGCAGCCGGACGGCGTGTTCGCCGAGGTCGACCGCCTCGCTCCACTTCAGTGTCACCTCGCGCGGCTGGACCTTCAGCACCTGCTGGTCGGCCGGCGTGGTCTGGACGATCGTCGCGTGCGCGGCCGCGGAGGCGGGAAGGATCGCGCCCGCCACGAGGACGAGCAGCGCGAGCCGCGCGATGGATCTGATCATCGTTTCATGCTGCTCTCAGAGAACTCGTAAGGGTCCGACGCGCGTCGATTCCAGCTCGCCGACCTTCATACAGATATCTAGACGCACCGGTCCGTATACGGATATAGGATCTGGAACTAGGGGGTCTTGGCTGCAAACGGTGCGGCTGGGGCCAGGGTCAGAAGGAGAGGGGGACCTGTTGTACGGAGGGAACCGCACGACACGACGCGTCCGGGCGCTCACTGGGGCCTGCCTGGCGGTCAGTGCGCTCGCGCTCGGAGGCGCCGGCACGGCGCTCGCACAGGTGCCGACGCCGACGCCGCTGCCTGATGTCCACAACATCCCGACCAACGCGGTCGCGGATCACGTCACGTTCAAGGACAACGTGCGCGGCGTGAGCGGGTACGCGGGCGCGAACTTCATCAAGTACTCCGACTACGGCGACTTCCTGTTCGCCGACGGGACCGGCGGCCTGGCGATCTGGTCGCTGGCGGACCCGGCGCACCCCTCGTACGCCGCGCGCGTCACGGCAGCCCAGCTGCGCGTGGCCGGCGACACGCAGGACCGCTTCTACGAGGGCGAGAACATGACCGTCGACCCGAAGCGCAAACTCGTCTTCCTCAGCCGCGACCCGCGCGGCTTCGGCGGACAGCTGACGACCGGCAAGACCGGCGTCTACATCATCGACGTCAAGAACCCGTACGACCCGAAGATCATCACCTTCCATTCGATCCCGGCCGGGCACACGGCCACCTGCATCAACGACTGCCAGTACCTCTGGTCGGTCGGGCCGTACGGCACGGGCACGCCGGGCAACAACCCGGACTGGTTCCCGCAGCCGGCGTATTCGCAGAAGCGCGGCGGCGTGCCGGTGTGGGTCACCGACATCTCCGACCCGGCCCATCCGTACACGTACCCGACGCCGCTGGACACCGCGCGCTTCGACGGCCAGACCGGCTACGTCCACAGCGTGGACGTCGACCGCAACGGCGTCGCCTGGACCTCCGGCGAGGGCGGTGTGCGCGGCTACTACACCGTCGGCACGCACTATGACCCCGTGGCCAAGACGACCCGGGTCGCGACCGCGTATGACCCGATCCCGTACGCGGGCGGCACCACGCCGCTGGTGAACCCGACGCAGGACGACTTCTTCGGCTACTTCGACCACAACGCCCAGCACATCACCCAGAAGATCGGCAACTACGACGCGGGTGAGCTGCTGTACGTCACGAACGAGAACATCATCACCTGCTCGCAGGCCGGCGAGCTGAAGATCGTGTCGCTGAAGGGCAGCTACGGCGGCGAGGGCTGGCGCTCGACGCCGGAGAACCCGTTCCGCCTGGGCCTGGTCGGCCACTGGACGCCGTGGGGCAAGCCCGGCTCCGCGACGACCGGCAGCTGCTCCGCGCACTGGTTCACCACCAACGGCAACGTCATCGTCCAGGCCTGGTACGGCCAGGGCACGCGCTTCATCGACACGTCGGACCCGGCGAACCCGACGCAGGTCGGCTACTTCCGCGTCCCGTCGGGCACGGCGGGCACCACGGGCGGCTCCGCCTCGGCGACGTACTGGCACAACGGCTACGTCTATGTCGCCGACTACAACCGCGGCATCGACGTCCTGCAGTTCGACGGACAGGTCACCGGCACGCCGGACGGCATCTGCTGGGGCGGCTGCGACGGCGCCAAGGTGACCTACGCCGGGACCGCGGACGGGACCGCCGGCGGCACGGTGCCGGCGACGCTCTCGCTGACCGCCGGCACCCCGGCGACGTTCGGCGCGTTCACGCCGGGCCTCGCGAAGGACTACACGGCGGGCATGACGGCCACCGTCATCTCGACCGCCGGCGACGCGCTGCTGAGCGTCGCGGACCCGAGCGCCACGGCGACCGGGCATCTGGTCAACGGCACGTTCTCGCTGCCCTCGGCGCTGCAGGCGAAGGCCACCAGCGCGGCCGGCACCGGCGGAGCGTTCGCGGACGTCGGCGGCTCCGCCGCGCCGACCCCGCTGCTGACCTACGCCGGCCCCACATCCAACGACGCCGTGGCGGTCGCGTTCCAGCAGCACATCGGCGCCACGGACGCGCTCAGGACGGGCGCCTACACCAAGACACTGACGTTCACGCTGTCGACCACGACACCGTAAGCGCATCATCGCGGGGCGGCGCCGCCGGCGCCGCCCCACGTGTCGTGTCGAAAGGCAGGAAGGCCATCCGACTCTCAGTACCAGCCAAAAGCTTCGCGGCGATCGTCGCGGCCACGATCGTCCTCACCGGCTGCGGCGGAGATTCGCCGGCCTACACGCAGGACTCGATCCAGGACGGGTTCGTCAAGCCGACGGACCTCGGCAAGGGCATGATCGCGTTCGAGGACACCGGCGAGGCGGGCCACATCATCTACACGCCCGAGGACAGCGTGCCCACGTGCCCCTACGCACAGCGCGCCGACGACGCCCCGGCCGGGACGATCGCCGCCGTCGAGCTGCAGGGCGGCAACGCGACGGGCCGGTTCATCGTCGGCCCACCGACCCCGACGCGTGAGGCGCCGCCGGTCGTCACGCAGGGCGCGGTGGTGTTCCACAACGCCCAGCTCGCCGAGGCCGGGATGAAGCAGGTCAACGCGGCCGCGGCGAAGTGCCCGGGCGCGTTCACGATCCTCGGTGGCCCGCCCCAGATCATCGGCTCCTACACCGTCAACAGCCGCCCGCTCGAGCTGAACGGATGGAAGGGGTTCTCGCAGCAGCTCGCGCACACCTCGCCGCCCGACGTCAACCCCGACACCTACGACGACCTGGTGACCGTCGTGATGCACAAGGACAACGCGATCCTCTATGCCGGGTTCGCCCAGATCAAGAACACCGGTGAGCGCGCCGATTCCGGCCAGAAGGCCGAGCAGGTGATGAAGCAGGCGCTCGAGCGGCTCGGTTGAGCGCCTAGCCCGCTCGGGCGGTGCTGGGCACCGCGGTCTCGCGGTTTGCGAGCGTGATCAGCACGGCGCCGCCGAGCGCGGCCAGGAGGGCCGCCGCCGCCACCAGGACGTGCCAGCCGGGACGCGTCAGCCGCTCCTCGTAGAGCACGATCCCGAGCAGCACGCTGACCGCCGGGTTCGAGACCGAGACCGCCGCCATCGCCGGTGCGAGCTGGCCGGTGGCAAGCGAGAGCTGCTGGATCACGAAGCCGGCGAAGCCGAATCCGAGCAGCGCCCACGTGCGCCAGTCGCCCGCCGCTTCGGCGATGCTGACGTGGAGGTCATTGAGCACCGGTTTCGCGAAGCCCGCCGCGAGGCCGAAGTACAGGCCCGCGCAGACGCCGAGCGTCGCGGCCCGCACCGCCGCCGAGGTCTGCGTTCGCATCCACACGAGCAGCGCACCCGCGACCGCGCTCACGACGAGGACCGCCAGCAGCAGGCTCGTCGTCGACGCGTTCTCCACGCCCGCGTCGGGATCGCCGACCAACACGAACAGCGCGAGCCCGATCACGACGATCGCGGCGCCCAGCACCTGCCGCCGCACGACGGTCTGCGCGGTGATCCAGTACCCGAGCGGCAGCGCCCAGACGATCGTCGTCACCAGCAGCGGCTGCACGACGATGAGCTTGCCGCGATCCAGCGCCGCCCCCTGCACCGCGTACCCGACGAGCAGGACGGCGGTGCCGAGCAGCCACACCGGAACGGCGAGCAGCCGGACCAGTCCGCCCACGCCCTCGACCGCGGTGCCGCGACGTGCGAGGGCGAACTGCCCGCGCTGTTGCAGCGCGGCCGCGAACGCGAAGCAGATCGCTGCGAGTACAGCCAGAAACGCGGCCATGGGCCGTGATGTATATCCGCTCGAAAGCGGCCGTGCCTTGAGCGATGCGGCGCGGGGTGAGGGGGTTCACCCCCGCGAGTGAATATCAGGGGCCGAGTGGGCCGCTCTCACCGCGCAGTGACCCACCTCAACTGCCATACGAAGGAGCACGGATGATCCGTCTCACCAGCGCGGCCCTCGCAGTCACGTTTGCTGCGCTCATCGCGAGCGCGCCCGCTCACGCCGCCGACGAGAAGAAGCCGACCGAGCCCGCGCCCGCGATCGAGAAGCTGCCCGACCGAGCGCGGGCCAAGTTCACCCCGACGGCAGGGCAGGCGACCGCGCTGAAGACGATCCAGGGGCAGATCTCCGAGTACGTCGCCAAGGCCGGCACGAAGTTCACGTTCGCGACGCACTTCGATTCCGACGCCGGGCAGATCGTGATCGACACGGACGCGCCGCGCGACCTGCTGGCGCAGCTCACCCGCGTCGACGACGCCGAGGCGCGCGACGCGGTCGCCAAGGCGCAGATCAACGAGTCCAAGACCGAGGACGTCTGGCATCGCCGCGACGACATCTCGCCGTTCTGGGGCGGGGCGGGCATCACCAACGGGTCGGGTATCTGTTCCGCCGGCTACGCCGTGCGCAACGCCGCGGGCGCCGTGTTCAGCGTCACCGCGGGCCACTGCTTCTCCAACGGCACGAACGCGCTCGTCGAGTCCGGCCTGCGCAGCTACGGCACCGTCTCCGGCCGGCGCCTGCCGACCGTGACCGGCCAGCCGATGGACATGGAGCTGCTCGGCGGCCGCACCTACGTCGGCCGTGTCTACACCGGTGGCGTCATGAGCACGACGAGCCGCGGCGTGGCCGCCGCGGGCGCCGCCTACGAGGGCTACACGAACTACTGCCACAGCGGCCGCACGACGGGCGAGAACTGCGGCCACACCGCGCAGGACACCAGCGCGCAGGTGTGCACCCAGACGGGCTGCAAGCAGCCGGTGATCTCCTTCACGGGCGGCAACATGATCCAGGGCGGCGACTCCGGCGGCGCGTTCTACGCGATCGACGGCTCGGGCCGCGCTTGGATCCGCGGCAACACGATCGCCACCAACGGCGTCACGGGCTACGCGCAGCCGTACACGACCGTCGCCTCGCAGTACGGCGTCAGCATCGTCACGGGCTGAGCACCCGCAAGCGCAAATGGGCCGTCGAAGGACTCCTTCGGCGGCCCTTTGGCGCGGGTGGATTCGCGCCACGCGGACGGATCTCCGCTCCGCCGGGCGTTCTGCTCCGTTTCGTTTCCAAGGTGGCAATGAGCCGAGCTGGAATGCGTCTGGAGACGCTACGCACGCCGTGGAGGCTGGCCTTCGCGTTGCGGCGCCGCGCGATGCTGGTCGCCCTGGCGCTCGCGGCGCCGCTGCGCCGGCGACCGGGCATGGAACGCCTCGGCTCGGCGTACGGCGGCTGGACCGTGCCGACCGACTTGATCGACTCGAGCTGGGTCTGCCTGTGTGCCGGCGCGGGCATCGACATCACGTTCGACCTCGGGCTCGTGGAGCGCTTCAGCGCGACCGTGATCACGCTCGACCCCACCGAGGAGTCGCGCGAGTACGTCGAGCGGGTCGACGCGGAGGGCCGGCTGCACTTCGTGCACACCGCGCTCTGGTCCGATGACGGCGAGCTCGAGATGTTCGTCGCGGCCGACCCGTCGCACCGGACGCTCTCGAGCGACGACCTGCAGCGGACCGGCCGCTCGCTGCGGATGCCGGCGCGCGGACTCGGCGGGTTCGGGCACGTCGACCTGCTCAAGCTGGACATCGAGGGCGCGGAGTACGACGTGCTCCCGCATGTGGGACCGGACGTGCGCGTGCTGTGCGTCGAGATGCACCCGACGCGAGGGGTTCGCTCGGCGATGCGGGCGTTCAGCAGGCTGCGCGCGTCGGGCTTCGAGCTCGTCGCCCGCCACGGCGCCGACTTCACGTTCGTCCGCTGAGCTGTCGCTTCACGGACAATCCGCCGAGATCTGGACGAATGTCCATCGACAGGTCGTGAGCGATACGCGTACGCTCCCGCGCTCGGATGGGCAGGGGATGGGGGGATGCCAGGGATCGGCGGCCGCACATTGCGGTACTCGTCGTGCTGCTGGGAATGCTGACCGCGATCGCCGGTTTCGCGCCGATCGCCATCGGCGGCTACACGACCGTCTACGGCGGCCCGGCCCCGGAGCCGCTGCTGGAGCCGATGATCGCGGGCGACCTGCGGATCGGCGGCACGGTCACCTGCGTGCCCGGGACCTGGAACGACGGCCCACGGGAGCCGTACGACCTCGAGCACAGCTGGTCGCGCCACAAGACGTTCGAGCACGAGCCGATCGACGGCGCGAAGTCGAGTACGTACACGGTGACGCGCGCCGACGCCGGCTACGCCCTGCGCTGCGACGAGATCGCCTCGGCGGGCCGGCTGAAGACGTACAACTGGTCGTACGAGCTGCCGGTCCGGGCGCCCGTCGTGCGCAGCGCGCCGGCGCTCGCGGGTGACGATCGCCTCGGCGGTGAGCTGACGTGCTCGCGCGGGACGTGGGACGACCGCGGGCTGCCGAAGCCGTACGAGACGGCCTTCACGTGGCGACGCGACGGCGAGCCGATCGAGGGCGCCGAATCCGCGCGGCACACGGTCGGGCGCGCGGACGTCGGCCACGAGCTCACGTGTGTCGTGACCGCCGAGGGCGCGACCGAGGCTGTGACGGGCGCGGCCCACCCGGCCGGCCCGCGCGGCGGCACCCCGCCGCAGATCGGCGGGGACCTGCGCGTCGGCGCCGTCGCCACGTGCTCGCGCGGTACGTGGGACGGCGACTACCCGCTCGCGTTCCAGTGGCTCCGCAACGGCGCGCCGGTCGCGACGGGCGCCACCTACCGCGTCGACATGCTCGACATCGGCTCGGAGCTGCGCTGCCGCGTCACCGCGGCGGAACTGACGACCGTGGAGAGCCCGCCCGCGTTCCCGGCCGCGCCGCGCACCCGCACGGCGCCGCACATCTCCGGCGACCTGCGGGTCGGCGGAACGCTCACGTGCGGGAGCGGCACGTGGGACGGTGACTATCCGCTGATCTTCCGCTGGCTGCGTGACGGCGCCGCGGCGGAGAGCACCGCACAGCGCGTCAACGCCGCCGCCGACGCCGGCGTCCCGTTCTCGTGCACCGTCACCGCGCACGGCGTTTCCGCGGGCAGCCAGACCGTGGTCCCGACCGCTCCCGCGGTGCGGACGGGGCCGGCGATCGACGGCGACGCGCGGCTCGGCCGTACCGTCACGTGCGACACCGGCACGTGGGACGGCACCTATCCGCTCACGACGCAGTGGCTGCGCGACGGCGACCCCGCCGGCGCCGGGGCGCAACGGACGATCGGCGCCGCCGACGTCGGCCACGCGCTGCGCTGCCGCGTCACCGCCGCCGGGCTCACCAGCGCCGAGTCGCGCACGGCGTTCATCCCGGCGCCACGGTCGCTGGTCGCGCCCGCGATCTCCGGCGACCCGGTGCAAGGCGGCACACTCACGTGCGGCACCGGCGCCTGGGACGGCGACTACGCGCTGACCTACCGCTGGCTGCGCAACGGGGCGACCGCGGGCACCGGCCCGACGCTCACGATCGACGCGCCCGCGGGCACGAGCTTCAGCTGTGTCGTCACCGCCGCCGGGCTGACCGCGGCGGACTCACCGGCCGTCACGGTCAGCGCGCCCGCGGCCGGCAGCCGCAGCGCGCCGTACATCACGGGCGCGCCACAGCTGGGCGCGACGCTCACCTGCAACCCCGGTACCTGGTCCGGCGCGAGCGCGTTCACCTACGCGTGGACGCGCGGCGGCACGGGCGCGACCCGCGTCGTCACCGCCGCCGACATCGGCCTGACGCTCGCGTGCGAGGTCACCGCGGGTGCCACGACGGTGTCCAGCGCGCCCGTCCAGGTGACGGCCCCGGTGGCGATCACGGCACCCGAGATCAAGGGCTCGCCGCGGCTGGGCCGCACGCTCACCTGCACCACCGGCGCGTGGGACTCCTCGTACACGCTCGTGACCGAGTGGCTGCGCGGGGACACGAAGGTCGCCGACGGCACCGTGCGCGTCGTCGTGGCCGGCGATGTCGGCCAGGCGCTGACCTGCCGCGTGCAGGCGGGGACCACGATCGCGCTCTCGCAGCCGGTCAGCCCGACCGCTCCGCGCAACCTCGTGGCCCCGGCGGTCACCGGCGACCCACGCGTCGGCGGCACGCTCACCTGCGGCGCGGGCGAGTGGGACGAGGCCTATCCGATCACGCAGCGCTGGCTTCGCGACGGCGCGCCCGTGGCGAACGCCGCGACGTTCACCCCCGCTGCGGGCGATGTCGGCGCCACGCTGCGCTGCGAGGCGATCGCCGGCGGCGTCACCGCCGCGTCACGGGACCTGACGGTGACCGCTCCCGTCCTGCGCGCGGCGCCGACGATCGACGGCACCCCGCGCGTGAAGGGCGAGCTGACGTGCGGCCGCGGCGAGTGGGATGGCGACTACGCATTGACCTACCGCTGGCTGCGCGACAGCACCGAGATCGCGACCGGCGCGGCGTACACGGCGGTCGCCGCCGACGTCGGCCATCCGCTCACCTGCGAGGCCCGCGCCGAAGGCCTGACCCGCGCCGCCTCGACCGCCGTCGTGGTGCGCGCCCCGCGCGACATCACCGCGCCCGCGATCACCGGCGAGGCGCGGATCGGCGCCGAGCTGACGTGCACGCCGGGCGCCTGGGACGCGACATACGCGTTCGCCATCCGCTGGCTGCGCAACGGCGCGCCGATCGGCGCCGGCGCGACCTACACGGTGGCCGCCGCCGATGTCGGCGCCGAGCTCGGCTGCGAGGTCACCGCCGAAGGCCTGGTCACCGAGGCGGCCAAGCCCGTGACGGCGCGAGGGCCGCACTCGCTCGGCGCGCCCGTGATCACGGGCGACCCGATCCCGCGCGGCAAGCTGACCTGCTCCACGGGAACCTGGGACGGGCAGTACACGTACACCTACCGCTGGTACCGCTACGGCTACAACGGGCCGCTCCCCGGCCGGCACCGGCCCGACGATCGAGGTCACCAAGGACGACTTCGACACGCTGTTGCAGTGCGAGGTCACCGCCTCCGGTCTCACCGACGCGCGCTCGGAGTACATCGTCGCGGAACCCCCGCGCGCGGTACCACTGGATCTCGGGCCTTCCCTGGCCGGGCGAGACGCTCGTCTGCCAGCCCGGCGCGTGGAACGACCGCGAGTGGGCGGCGCTACCAGTTCACCTACCGCTGGTTCCTCGACGGCGTCGCGGACGACAACGCGATCCCAGGTGCCGACCAGTCGACGTTCACCGTCCGGCCGGCCGACGTCGGGCGCAAGCTCTTCTGCATGGTCTACGGCGACGGCTACGCCTCGCCATACCGCCCCAGCGTCGACGTCACCTGGGAGCCCGTGCGGCTGCGGCTGGAACCCGACGACGATGACGTCGTCCCCGGCACGCCGAACGGATACACGCTGAAGGTCTCCAACCCGAACGCGCAACCGCTCGCCCTCGACGCCCTGACCGTCGACCTCCCGACGCCGTTCACGTACGTGCCGGGCTCGACCACGGGGCTGACGACCGCGGACCCGCGGACCGGCATCGACGACCCGCAGACCGAGGACGCCGTCACCCAGACCTGGCAGGGCACGTTCGCGATCCCGGCCCGCGGCGAGGCCACGCTGCGCTTCCGCGTGTCCGGCACCAACGCGACCGGGCACTACTTCGCGACCGCGGGCGGCTGCGGCGACCGGCCAGTGGGAGATCCCGGTCTGGCGCTCCTCCGCGGCGCTGATCTCCGTCGCGCCGCTCCGCGCAGTGCACGATCACGGGCACGCCCGGCGACGACGTGCTGGTCGGCACCGGCGGCGACGACGTGATCTGCGGCCTCGGCGGCAACGACCGGCTCTTCGGCGGCGCCGGGAACGACAAGCTGCTCGGGGGCGACGGTGCCGACGTGCTCGACGGCGGCCCCGGCGCCGACGACATGCGCGGCGGCGGTGGCAAGCGCGACACCGTGACCTACGCGGACCGGACCGGGCCGGTCGTCGTCGGGAAGTGGCCGGACGGTCGCGACGGCACCCCGGGGACCGACGCCGACGAGGACGGCGTGGAGGAGATCCCCGGCGAGGGCGACACCGTCCATCCCGACGTCGAGATCGTGCGCGGCGGGCGCGGGAACGACGAGCTCTACGGCACGCCGGCCGACAACGAGCTCTACGGCGGCGCCGGTGACGACTACCTCGACGGCGGCAGCGCCGCGTTCTACGCCAACGACGGCGAGGACCTGCTCGACGGCGGCACCGGCGCGGACTGGATCGACGCCTCCGAGTTCGCCTCCGAGGACATGGACCAGGTGCTCTGCGGGGCGGGGCCCGACACGTGGCTCGGATCGGATCTCGACCTCGTCGTGGGCTGCGAGTCCCGGCACTCCAACGGATCATGAGACGGCTCGTCCTGGCAGCGGCGTTCGCCGCCTTCGTGCTGCCGGCGTCCGCGGACGCGGCGTCGCGCGCCGACCTGACCGTCAGCGCGGTCAAGCTCACCGGCACGCAGGTCCAGGGCACGGTTCGCAACGCCGGCGGCGGCGCCGCGAAGAAGACGGCGGTCGAGCTGGTCATCTCCGCGGACGCCCGCCGCGACGCGCGCGACACGCGCCTGGCGACCGTCAGCGTGAAGGCGCTCAAGGCGCGCAAGACGGCCGCCTTCCGCACCACCGTCAAGACGCCGGCCACGCTCGCCGCGGGCCGCTACACGCTGCTCGCCTGCGCGGACCCGGCGAAGAAGGTGCGCGAGAGCAAGGAGACCAACAACTGCCGCGCGGCCTCGGTGAAGCTGACCGTCACCACGCCCGCCCCGTCGGCTCCGGCGCCGTTCCCGCCGCCGGTGACGATCCTTCCGGCACCGACCGTCGCCCCGGCGCCGATCGCGACCGCCACTCCGGTGCCGACAGCGACGGCCACACCGATCGCGACGGCAACGCCGAACCCTGAGGCTCCGGCCCCCGGCCCGACCGATCCGCCCGCCGCCGATCCGGCGCCCGCCGCGCCGGCGCCGACCACGGGCGAGGCGATGCTGATGGGCGACTCCACGGCCTTCCTCTACACCGGTCCGAACGCGGTCCAGACCGGCGTCGGCGCCGGGCACGATCACCGATCGGCGCGCCGCGGTCATCCGCGGCCGTGTCATCAACCGCCTGGGCACCGGCATCGGCGGCGTGCGCGTGACCGTGCTCGACCATCCCGAGTACGGGCGCACCGCCACCCGCGACGACGGTGGCTACGACCTCGCGGTCAACGGTGGCGCGCCGCTCACCCTCTCGTTCGCCCGCGCGGGCTACATCCCCGCCCAGCGCCGCGTCGACCCGAGCGCGCAGGACTTCGCGGGCGCCGAGGACATCACGCTGATCCCGTACTCCGACACGGTCACCGGCATCGATCTCGCCACCGCGACGCAGCCCGAGGTCGTGCGCGGAGCCTCCGTCACCGACGCCGCCGGCACGCGCCGCCCGACGCTGCTGTTCGCACCCGGCACGGACGCCACCGCGAAGCTCGCCGACGGCTCCAGCGTGGACCTGCCGGCCAAGCTCAGCGTGCGCGCGACCGAGTTCACCGTCGGCGCGTCGGGGCCGAGCGCGATGCCCGGCGAGCTGCCGCCCACGTCCGGCTACACGTACGCGGTCGAGTACAGCGTCGACGAGGCCGACGCGCTCGGCGCCGTCGACGTCCGCTTCGACAAGCCGGTCGCGACCTACACCGACAACTTCCTCGAGCTTCCCCGTCGGGACGCCGGTCCCGAGCGGCTACTACGACCGCGCCGCAGGGGCGCTGGGTTCCGTCCAAGGACGGCGTGCGTGATCAAGATCGTCGGCGAGTCGAACGGCTTGGCCGAGGTCGACCTCGATGGCGACGGCGCTGGCCGATCCAGGCCTCGACGAGGCGGAGCGGCGCCGGCTCGCGCAGATCTACGACCCGGGCAAGAGCCTGTGGCGCGTCGAGGTCACGCACTTCACGCCGTGGGACTACAACTGGCCCTTCGGCCCGCCGGACGGCGCGCTGCCGCCGTGGCTGGCGCTCCTGCTCGGCCTCGGTGGTGACCTGAACTGCAACTCGGGCGGCTCGATCATCGGCTGCGAGCGCCAGACGCTCGGCGAGGAGATCGGGATCGCCGGCACGCCGTACAACCTCCGCTACGCATCCGATCGCGTCCCGGGCCGCCGCAGCGAGATGTCGATCGAGATCCCGCTCACCCCGGCCGCCCCGCCCGCGCCCCTCAAGCGCGTCGAGGTCGACATCGAGATCGCGGGCCAGACCATCCACCGCAGCTTCGGTGCGGGCGCCAACCAGTCGTTCACGTTCGTGTGGAACGGCAAGGACGGCTACGGGCGCACGGTGCTCGGCCGTCGTCGGGCGACGGTCCGGCTGTCCTACATCTACGACCTCGTCTACCGCAGCCCGGCGACGTTCGGGCAGTCCTTCGCGGCCTTCGGCGCGTCGCCGTTCAACCGCGGCGGCGAGGGGCGCGAGTTCGTCGCGTTCGAGGAGACGACGGCGATGATCGGCGGCCTGCCGGCGCCGCCGAGCGCGGTCGGCGGCTGGAACCTGGACGTCCACCAGACCTACGACCCGATCGGGCGCACGCTCTACGGCGGCGACGGCACGCAGCGCAGCGCCGACGGGCAGAGCTTCGACTCGATCCGCTCCGAGATCGGCCCGCCGCGCTCCGGCGCGCAGCGGATCCTCGAACTCGACGGCCCGGAGAGCGTCGTGCGCACCCCGGACGGGGCGCTCCTGATCGCCGACACCGGCGCGAACGTGATCCGCAAGGTCGATCCCGGCGGTGCGGTCAGCGTCGTCGCCGCAGGCCCGCTCAACGATCCGTCCGACCTCGCACTGGGTGCGGATGGCTCGCTCTACATCGCCGACCGCGGCAACAGCCGTGTACGGCGGCTCGCACCCGGCGGCGGCGTCACGACCGTGGCCGGCTCGGGCCAGGTCGGCTACTCCGGCGACGGCGGCCCGGCGACGCAGGCGCGCCTGAACGAGCCGTCCGACGTCGCCGTGAGCCCGGACGGGACGCTGTGGGTGCTCGACCTCGCCGAGCACGTGCTCCGGCGCGTCGGCACCGACGGCGTGATCACCACGGTGCTCGGCAACGGCACGCCCTCGGAGACGGGTCTGAACGCGCCGCGCGACGTCGCGCTGCGCGACGACGGGTCCGTGCTCGTCGCCGACACCGGCAACCACCGGGTCCGGCAGCTGCGGCCCGACGGCTCCGTGCAGACCATCGCCGGCACCGGCGAGGCCGGGTTCTCGGGCGAGAGCGGGCCGGCCACGGAGGCGCGTCTGAACCGTCCGTCGGCGGTCGCGGTCCGCGAGGACGGCAGCATCCTGATCGCCGACGCGAGCAACTTCGTCGTCCGCGCGGTCTCGCCCGCGGGGGTGATCGCCGCCGTCGCCGGTATCGCGCGCAACCCCGGCGACAGCGGCGACAACGGCCCGGCGCTCCGCGCCCGCCTGAACTTCCCGCAGGCGCTGCTCCCCGGCAGCGGCGCCGAGTTCGACGTGCTGGACACCGGCACCGGCCGGCTGCGCGCGGTCGAGCTGCCGATGCCGGCGCTGGACGCCGGCGAGTCCGTGATCCCGTCCGCCAACGCGCGGCAGCTGTTCGTGTTCAACCGCACCGGCCGGCACGTCCGCACGCTCGACGCGATGACCGGTGCGACGGTGCTGACGTTCGGCTACGACGCGGCTGGGCGGTTGACCTCGGTCACCGACGACAAGCAGCTCAGGACGACGATCGAGCGTGTCAACGGCGAGCCCACCGCCATCGTCAGCCCGTACGGGCACCGCACGGTGCTCGAGACGAACGCCGACGGCTACCTGTCCAAGATCCAGGATCCGACGGGCGCCCAGGTGAAGCTGACCTACGGCGAGGGCGGCCTGATGACCGGTCTCACCGCTCCCGACAGCGGCCAGCACACCTACGCCTACGACGAGGCCGGCCGCCTGATCAGCGACCGCAACGGCGAGCGCGGCGTGCAGACGCTCACGCGCACGCGCAGCGGCGACGCGACCACCGTGACCCTGCGCACCGCGGAGGGCCGCGTGACGCGATACCGGTCCGAGCGCCTCGCGAACGACGAGCACCAGGCGCACGATCACGGACCCGAGCGGCGGGGAGACGGTGATCGTCGACGGCGCGGACGGGACGAGCACCGTGCAGCGGCCCACCGGCGAGCGCGAGACGTTCGAGTTCGGCCCCGACCCGCGCTTCGGGATGCAGGCGCCGCTGCGGACGTCATGGACGACGGCGATGCCGAGCGGCAAGACGCGCACGGTGACGTCCGCGCGACAGGTCGACCTGGCCGACCCGGACGACCCGCTGTCGATCACGCGCTATGTCGAGCGCGCCACGGTCAACGGCCGCTCGTCCTCGGTCACCTACGACCCGGCGACCCAGCAGGTGACCGGCCGGTCGCCGAGCGGCGCGGAGAGCGTGACGAAGATCGACTCGGGCCGCCGGCCGCTCGAGTTCGCGCTCCCCGGCATGACCCCGGTGACGTTCGCCTACGACGCCGACGGGCGGGTCGTAAAGCGCAAGCAGGGAACGCGCGAGTACACGTACACCTACAACGCCCAGGGCTTCAACGACACGATGACCGACGCCCTGTCGCGCGTGACGTCCTTCGCCTACGACGCCGCGGGCCGGATGGTCTCGCGCACCGAGCCGGGCGGCCGGACCGTGTCGATGGGCTACGACGGCACCGGCTCCGTGACCCGGATCACGCCTCCTGGCAGGCCGGCGCACGATCTGACGTACACGAAGCAGGGCGTGATCTCCTCCTACACCGCGCCGGGCGCGGCGGCGATGACGCTCGGCTACGACGCCGACGACAACCTGACCAGCCTCGACCGGCCCGGCGCGGGCGACGCGACGCTGACCTACGACAGCGGCGCGCGGCTGCAGCAGATGGTCGAGGCCGGACGCGGCGAGACGGTCGGCTACGACTACGAGGGGCCGACGGGCCGGCGCAAGCGGATCACCGCGCCGGGCCAGGCGGTGGACAACACCTACGACGGCTCGCTGCTGCTCAACGAGACGTTCACCGGCGATGCCGCGGGCACGATCGCGCGCACCTACGACGACGAGCTGCGGATCACGTCCTCAGCGGTCGGGACGCACGCCGCCGACTACGCCTACGACGCCGACGGGCTCCCGGTCCAGGCGGGCGAACTGGTCACGACGCGCGCCTCGAACGGGCTCCGGACCGCCACCGCTCTGCGGTCGATCCAGAGCACCCAGACCAACGACGCGTTCGGCGAGCCGACCTCCGTCTCCTCGACCGGCCCGGCCAATTTCGCGTGGGCGTGGAGCATCGAGCGCGACGCCGCCGCGCGGGTCACGTCCGAGACGGCCGGCGGGGTCACGACGACGTACGGCCGCGACGACGCGGGCCGGCTCACGCGCGCGACACGCGGCGGCGCCGATGTCACGTACACCTACGACTCCAACGGCAACCGGCTCACGCGCAGCGAGGGCGGGCAGACCGTGACCGGCGTCTACGACGAGCAGGACCGGCTGCGCCAGTGGGGCACGACGACCTACGACTACCAGGACTCCGGGGAGCTGTCGCGCAAGGTCGTCAACGGCGTCGGCACGACGACCTACGACTACGACGCGCGCGGCAATCTGCGCAAGGCCGTGCTCGGAGACGGCACCGTGATGGCGTACACCGCCGACGGCCTGGACCGGCGCACGGCGGTGCGCAAGAACGGCACCGTGATCGCGCGCTACCTGTACGGCGAGGGGAGCGGCCCCTCGGCCGAGGTGTCGGCGACCGGCGCCGTCCTCACCCGCTACGTCTACGGCTCGCGCACCAACGTGCCCGACTACATGGAACGCGGCAACGATCGCTTCCGGTTCGTGCTCGACTCGCGCGGCAGCGTGCGGGCCGTCGTCAACGCCGACACCGGCGTGGTCGAGCAGCGGATCACCTACGACGAGTTCGGCCGCGTGCTGTCGGACACGAAACCCGGCTTCCAGCCCTTCGGCTACGCGGGCGGCCTCTACGACCGCGACACGGGGCTCGTCAACTTCGACGCACGCGACTACGACCCCGAGGTCGGCCGCTTCACGGCCAAGGACCCGATCGGGTTCGACGGCGGCGACACGAACCTGTACGCGTACGCCGCCGACGACCCCGTCACGTTCGCCGATCCGTCGGGCCGGATCATCCCGCTGATCGTTGGCGTGATCGTCGCCGGCGGCCTGATCAACGGCGCGATGGCGGGAGCGAGCGCCGCGGCCTGCGGCGGCTCGATGGGCGACGTCCTGTCGTCGGCCGGGCGGGGCTTCGTGACCGGCGCGGTCAGCGCCGGCGTCGGCATCGGCGCGACCGCTCTGACCGGCAACCCGTTCATCGGCGGCGCGGCGGGCGGCCTGGCCGGCGAGGCCGTCGACCAGGCGTTCGATCAGGATCTCAACGTCACGGAGCTCGGCGTCGCCACGGCCACCGGCTCGGTCGTGCTCAGCGGCCGGATCCTGCCGCGGCGCGGGCGGCCGAAGCCCAAGTGGTTCGAGTCGCGCGGTCCGGGCAAGTCGAAGGAGTTCCGGCAGACCTACGACCAGACCATCGGCCAGACGGGGATCGACGGCGTCATCGGAGGATCGACGGCGTCGGCCGCCAACCAGGCGGTCGGCTGCTCGTTCTGCGGCTAGAAGCGGCTACTCGTCGCGTTCCGGAGGGTCGTCCTCTGGCGCCTCCGCGGCCGCTCGATCGGTGAACTCGCGCGGCGACGCTGGGGGACGCTCGCCCTTCTTCACCTCCTCGATCGCGCGCCGCAGCCGCGCTGCGCGCTCCGCCGCCGGCTCTGGTTCCGGGTCCGTCACGGGCTCAGGATCCGCTCGATCTGCTCACGCCAGGCTTGCGCCTTCGCGTCGCCGGCGAGGCCGGTCTCCTCGCCCGCGGCGACGGCCTGCTGGAGCACCGGATTGGTCTTCGGCAGTCCGGCGTCGATGCCCGGATGTTCGGTCTGGCCGTCGATCCAGGAACGCAGCGAGCCGCCGGTGCTGGCGTCGAAGATCCCGAGATCCCCGAACACCGGCTGAGCGCCGCTGAACCAGCGCTGCTGCCACCAGTGCTTGCTCGGCGCGTGGCGCCAGCTGAGGTAGCCGCCCTTGCGGATCGTGCGCGGCGCGGTGACCGCGCCGGTGAAGCTGTAGCGGACGCCGGGCGCCTTGACCGGATCGAAGAAGTGCGGCGTGTAGAAGTCCGAGACGAGGATCCCGTTGACGGTGTAACCGAACTCATCGGCCTCCGACGGGTCGCAGACCTCGACGAGGAACTCGACGCGCCCCTGGCCGGGCTTGGGGGAGGTGCCGGGAACCATCCGGTTGCCGAACGGATCGGCCAGCATCTCCAGCAACTCGTGTGAGGCGGTCAGCGACCAGCTGTCGCTCATCGTCACGAGCGCGAACGGCTGGCCGGCGTCGTCCATGTGGATCCCGGCGGCGCCCTGTACGCCGATGTCGTCCTTGACGATGATCGGCCAGTAGCCCGCGGGCACGTCCTCGAGCACCGGGAACGAATCGACCGTCGCCTCGACGTTCCATACGGGACGGAAGTCCCGGATCGCCTGGCGCTGTAGCGCCGCCGTTACGCGCGCGACGTCTCGCTCATCGTGCCCCGGCACCTCGGACACGATCGCGACGGAGATGGTGAGCACTGTCTCTCCTTCCGCTGGATGCGGACCATTCATCTCGCATCCGCGTCACCGCGTCAAGGGCTACTCGAGCAATCCGCGGCGCATCGCTTCCGCGACCGCGGCGGCACGGTCGCTGACGCCCAACTTCTCATAGAGATGCGAGAGATGCGTCTTGACGGTCGCGGTGCTCAGGTACAGCTCGGCGCCGATGGCCGGCGCCGACTTGCCCTGCGCGATGCAGAGCAGGATCTCGTGCTCGCGCGCCGTCAGGACCGGACGGGCGCTGTCGACCTCGCGCGCGTGGATCTCGGAGACGACGCCGGACTGCAGGATCGGGTCGAGTACCCGCTCGCCCCGCCCCACCGCGGCGATCGCGTCGCAGATCGCCTCGCGCTCGGCGTCCTTGGACCAGTATCCGGCCGCGCCGGCGGCGACGGCGGCGTAGACCAGCGAGCTCTCGAGCGCGGCCGACAGCACGAGCACGCGAGTGGGCGAGCCGTCGCGCGTCAGCGCCTCGACGATCTCGAGGCCGCGCAGACCCGGCATCCGCATGTCGAGCACCGCGACGTCCGGGGTCAGCTGCTGGATCTGCTCGAGCGCCGCGCGGCCGTCGCCGGCCTCACCGATGAGTTCGAGGTCGGGGCGAGTGGACACCGCGCGCGCCAGACCCTCTCGGCCCCGCGCTCGGCTTCGGCCAGGTCCTGGCCCGCGACCAGCAGGTTCTGCACCGCGCCGTCGTGGAGCCAGTTGGCCAGCCGCCGGCGCTCGCGGTCCTCGGCGGCCAGGACGTCGGCCATCAACCGCGCGCGGGCCAGCGCGAGCGCGGCGATCGTGTCGGCCCGGCGGGTCATGACGCGCGACAGCAGGACCGCGGCGATGACCGTCCACACGAGATAGACCAGCTCGGCGTAGACGAGCTGGCGATCCTGCTCGATCCCTTCATACGGCTGCGTGAGCGCGAGCGTGAGGTAGATCGCCAGCACCGCGACCGAGGTCACCATGGTCGCGCGGGGGCGGAACAGCATCGCCGCGAGGACCGGTATCGCGAAGAACGCGAAGCGGACCTCGGAGGAGGCGCCGCCGGACGAATGGGCCAGCAGCGCCAGCAGGACCAGGTCGAGCGCCGTGCTGGCGTAGAGCCACGCGCGCCGCCTCGACAGGTCGGACCAGGCGCGAGTCGCGATCCACCTGGCGGTTGTAGCAGTGCCCTGAAGCTCAGCGTTGCCCGCACCCGTTCAGGCGCTGCAGGTTCCTCAGCGGGTCGGCGGAGGAGGGCTAGACGCGGCGCAGCCTTCCGGGGACGCCGCCCGGCTCGGTCGTCGCCGTGACCGTGAAGTCACGTGGCTCGACGACGCTGAGGTGCTCGGCGAGCACCTTCCAGCCTTCGCCGGTCCGTATCCAGGTGCGCGTGGCGACGACGCGCATGACGTAGAGCACGTCCTGCGTGCGTCCCGTGAGCAGGACGGTGATGCGCGTGATGCCGGTCGTCCCCTCGACGACGGCCTCGAACGCCTGCTCCTCGAGCCTGGAGAGGTGCATGTTTCCCGAGAGCCGGGCCTCGATCAGCGACTGCTTGTCCTGCGGGCTTCCGTCGGCCCCGATGTGCACGTGCCGGTCGTCGAGCATGCGTTCGAGCACGTCGCGGTCGGCCGTGAGGATGGCGTCCAGGAGCTCTCGCTCGGCAACTCGCAACTCATCCACGGCATCCATGAACGCGAGCATGCCACGTCGCATGCTCGCGTCCTTCGCTCAGGGGGTCAGCTCAGCGGGTTGTCGATCGAGACGACCTTCTCCCATCCGTATCCGCCGCAGATGCCGCTGGAGGTGTCGCACTCCTTGAGCCGCAGCGTGAGGCTCAGGATCTTGCGGCCGCTGGCCACGTCGAACGAGTAGGCGTTGCCGTCCTTGTCCTTGCAACCGCCTGCGTCCTTGGCCGTGTAGAGGGAGCGGATGCCGCCCTCCTGATTGACGACCACGTCGAGGTAGGCGCCGTAGCCGTCCGCGGGGCATTCGTCGTTGATCCGCCCCGTGACAACCACTCGCTTGGCGGAGTGGAAACTCGCCATGCCCCACGTGTGGGCAGTGCCCTCGTTGGTCCATTTGGGCGTGCGGAAATCGAACGAGCGGTTGGAGACCGCCTGCGCCGCGGGTGCCGCGGCGAGCAGCAGGCCGAGGCCGATCAGGGGAGCGAGCCAACGGTGCATCTTGATCCTTGAGGTCATGGCGCCGCGATCCGTTTCTCCGCCGTGTCCGCGGTGCTGTTGCGAGCGGTGTCGTATTCGTAGAGGTACAGCTTCACGGCTTTGACCGAGCTCCCGAGGACATTCAGGCTGAGCCAGATGTCCACGCCGTCCGCGTTCGAGCAGGTGGTCGTGTCCTTCGCGGACAGCTGCCGGGTGGTGCCGTTGTCGAGCACGAACGTCGCGCGGAGATAGGCGCCGTGGCCGTCCGCCGGACACACGTCGTTGAGCCGGCCGCGGACCGTGACCCGGGAGGGCTCGAAGTCGACGGAGCCGTACGTATGCGCACGGCCCTGCGTCAGGTCCTTCGAGGTCCAGACATCGAACGCGCGACTAGCGGCCGACGCGGGACCCGCGCCGGCCAGCAGCAGGCCCGCAGTGAGAGTGAAAGCAATCAGAGGACTTCGCATCGTGCAGCGTCATCTCCGTTTCCGAGGCGGTCCAAACCCAGCTGGACCGCAAAATCCCGGTGAACGGTGGATCGAGCTGTCAGGCGGCGAGGTCGAGCGTGACCGGGTCGGCGAGCAGGCGTCCGCGGAGCGTCAGCACGGCGCGCCCGGCGGCATGGTCGGCCGGTTCCAGCAGTCCGCCGGTTACGTGGCGCTCGACGGCCGCCCGTCCATTGGGCGTCAGCTCGTGCAGGGCGACGCCCGACCGCAACCGCAGACCGAGCATCACGCGCTCCAGCCGGACCTCCTCCTCGCCCGGCAGCTCGCGCGCGGCCGCCGGCGAAGTGCCCGCCGCGAGCCGCTCGCTCCACGCCCGCGGGTGCAGCACGTTCCACCAGCGCACTCCGCCGACATGGCTGTGTGCGCCTGGTCCGGCGCCCCACCAGTCGCCGCCGCCCCAGTAGCCGAGGTTGTGCCGGCACCAGGCCGCCTCGCCGGTCGCCCACGAGCAGGTCTCGTACCAGGACATCCCGGCCTCGGCGAGCACGCGCTCGGCGGTCTCGAAGCGGTCGACGATCACCTGCTCGCCCGGCACTTCGAGCTCGCCGCGGCGCACCTGCGCGGCGAGCCGTGTGCCCGGCTCGACGATCAGTGAGTACGTGGAGAGGTGGTCGGGCCGCGAGCTCAGGGCGGCGTCGAGCGAGCTGCGCCAGTCGTCCGCCGTCTCGCCCGGGGTGCCATAGATCAGGTCGAGGCTGACCTGCTCGAAGCCCGCGGCGCGCGCCTCGGCGACGGCCTGTTGCGGGCGGCCGGGGGAGTGGGCGCGCTCGAGGACCGCCAGCACCCGCGGCACGGCGCTCTGCATCCCCAGCGACACCCGCGTGAAGCCGGCTTCGCGCAACGCCGCCAGCTTGCCGGGATCGACCGACTCGGGGTTGGCCTCGGTCGTGACCTCGGCGCCGGGCGCCAGGCCGAAGCGCTCGTCGATCCGACGCAGGATCCGGGTCAGCTCGCCGGCCGAGAGCAGCGTCGGCGTGCCGCCGCCGAAGAAGACGGTGTCGACCCGGGGGAGTGGCCCCGCGAGCACCTGGGCGGCGAGGTCGATCTCGGCGAGCACGGCGCCGACGTAGCCGCCGGCCTGCTCGGCACCGCGCTCGCCGGGCACGTACGTGTTGAAGTCGCAGTAGCCGCAGCGCGAGGCGCAGAACGGCACGTGCACGTAGAACCCGAACGGCCGCTTCCCGACGCCGTCGAGCGCCTCGGCCGGCAGTGCGCCGTCGGCCGGCGCGGGATCTCCAGCAGGTAGGCGGGCCACGACGCGAGGAGTCTAGGCGGGCAACCGGTGCGTCCGTCCGACTCGAGCGTCAACTTTCTCGAGAAGAGAGGCTGTCGCAAAATGCGTCGACTTTGTTGCGGTGAGCGCGGGAGCTGGGCCGGCCGGGCGATTGTTGGCGGTCACCAAGTCACTGAGTCGGCCTCAGACATACCCAGTGACTTGCACCCCGTCGAGGCCATGCCCGGCATGGGACACGACTGCACACGCCACGAACACGGAGACGGTCTCCACGAGGATCTCGTCAAGCTCGCCTCGCGCCGGGACGCGCTGCGGATCTTCGGCGTCACCGGCGCCGCCGGCATCCTCTCGACGCTCGGCGCGTCGCGGGCCCTGGCCGCGACGCCCACCGCGGAGGTGCCGAGCGAGACGGCCGGCCCGTACCCGGGCGACGGATCGAACGGTCCCGACGTGCTCGACGACTCCGGCATCGTGCGCCACGACATCCGCCGCAGCATCGGCAACAGCCGCACGCTGGCCAAGGGCGTCCCGCTGCGGGTCAACCTGACCGTCACCGCCGAAGGCGGTCTGCAGCAAGGTCTACGGCGCGAGCGGATACGCCGCCAGCGTGGGCAACCTCGCGCGGACCTCGCTGTCCACGGACAACGTCTTCCGCGACGACAAGGCCATCCATCAGCTCGCGACCGTGACCGGCGGCGTCAGCAAGGGCTTCGTGGCCAACCTCACGATCGGCGTGTAGCGCCTTGAACCTCCCGTAAGCGAGTTCGCGTACGGTTGGCGTATGTCCTCAGCGCCGAGCCCAGTTCGCGACGATCGCCTCCGTGGGATCGTGTTCGTCGGCGTGCTGGTGGCGATCATGTGGGTGGTCGAGATCGTCGACGTGTTCGCCGGCGACCTCGACTCCGCCGGGATCCGCCCTCGCGATCCCGACGGTCTGGTCGGTGTCGCGCTCGCACCCGTGCTCCACGGCAGCTTCGGGCACCTGATGGGCAACACGGTCCCGTTCGTGATCCTCGGAATCGCGATCGCTCTGGGCGGGCTCGCGCGGATCGCCGCCGTGACCGTGATCGTCGCCGTCGTGGGCGGCCTCGGAACGTGGCTGGTCGCCCCGGCCAACACGGTCCACATCGGCGCGAGCGGCCTCGTGTTCGGCTTCGCCGCCTATCTCGTGGCGCGCGGGATCTACAGCCGCAAGGCGCTGCACCTGGCCATCGGCCTGGCCGTGATCTTCATCTACGGCACGACGCTGCTGTTCGGGCTGGTGCCCACGCCGGGCGTCTCGTGGCAGGGCCACCTCTTCGGCGCGATCGGTGGCGTGGTCGCCGCGTGGCTGCTGGACCGCCGGTCGAAGCGCGGCGCGACGACGACGTCGGTGGCGTGAGCGACGAGCCTCCGCCGCCCGAGGCCGGGCGGCTGCCGACCGGGCGGATCGCGCGGACGGCGCGGGTCGGCGGGCTGGTGACGGGGCAGGGGCTGCGCTGGGCGGGGATGCGCACCGCCAACCGCGTGCGCTCGCCCGAGCGCGCCGCGGCCGCCCGCGACGAGCGGACCGCCAACCTCGTCGGCGAGCTCGTCGACCAGCTGGGCCGGATGCGCGGCGCGGCGATGAAGGTCGGGCAGCTGCTGTCGATGATCGAGTTCGACGGGCTGCCGGACGAGCAGCGCGACGGAGCTCGAGTCCAAGCTCGCGACGCTGCGCGACGACGTCCCGCCGGTGCCGTTCGCCAAGCTCGAGAAGCTGATGCGCGAGGAGCTCGGTGGCGCCGCTCGAGCAGCGTGTTCGCGACGTTCGACGAGCGCGCGCTGGCCGCCGCCTCGATCGGCCAGGTGCATCGCGCGACCACGCTCGACGGCGAAGAGGTCGTCGTCAAGGTGCAGTACCCGGGCGTCGCCGAGGCGGTCGACAGCGACCTGCGCAGCGCGACGCTGCTGCTGCCGCTGCTCAAGCGGATCGCGCCCAGCCTCGACGCCAAGCCGCTGCTCGCGCGAGCTGCGCGAGCGCATCGGCGAGGAGCTCGACTACGAGCTCGAGGCCCAGCAGCAGCGCCGCGTCGAGCGCCTCTACCGCGGCCACCCGTTCATCTCCGTGCCGCGGGTCCGGACCGACCTCAGCACCCGGCGCGTGCTCGTCTCGGAGTTCGTCGAGGGCGAGCGCTTCGAGGCGGTCCGCGAGCTCGACCAGGCGCAGCGCGACCGCTACGGCGAGATCGTCTTCCGCTTCTTCTTCGGCCTGCTCTACCGCAACCGGATCGCGCTCGGCGACCCGCATCCCGGCAACTACCTCCTGCGCCCCGACGGCCGCGTCGCGTTCCTCGACTACGGCCTCGTGCGCGACTTCGGCGCCGCGCGCATCGACGCCGAGCGGGCGCTCGCGCTCGCCGTGCGCGAGGACGACGCCGCGGCGCTCGAAGCGGCGCTGGTCGCCGGCGGCTACGTCCGCGACGCCGAGGGCTTCGACGCCGAGCTGGCGCTGACAGATGACGCGCGGCGCGATCCGCTGGTACGCGGTCCCGGGCGAGCAGCGGCTCTCGCGCGAGCGCCGCGACGCCGCGAGCGCGAGCGCGGCGACGTCGACGCGGAGCGCCGGGCCGCGCTCCAGGAGCAGGCGGCCGCTTCACGCTGCCGCCGGAGACGATCCTGATCCGCCGCATGCACGTGCTCGTGGCCATCGTCCTCAGCCGCCTGCGCGTCAGCGCGGACTGGGGCGCGATCGCCGCCGAGTACCTGCACGGCGAGCCGCCGGCGACGGAGCTCGGCCGCGCCGAAGCCGACGCACTGCATCGGCCGTTGCCGACACAGCCCTGACCCCGGGTGACCCCGGTCGTCCAGGCCGCGGGCGCCCCGGAGACGTAAGACCACGCAGCAGCGAGAATCCGCGTCGTGCGGATCGACGAACTGCAGGAACTGAGCGGGCATGCTCGCCGCGCTGCCCACCCCGATCCATCCGCTTCCGCGCCTGACCGAGCGGCTCGGCGGCCCGGAGTTGTGGATCAAGCGCGACGACCTGACCGGGCTTGCCGGCGGCGGCAACAAGACGCGCAAGCTCGAGTTCCTGGTCGGCGACGCGCTGCGCCAAGGGGCCGACACGCTGCTCACGGTGGGGGCGATCCAGTCCAACCACACGCGCCAGACCGCGGCGGCCGCCGCGCGCGTCGGGCTCCACTGCGCGCTGCTGCACAACGCCTGGACGCCGGATGCGGGTGATCACTACCGGCGCACCGGCAACGTGCTGCTCAGCGCCTGCTCGGTGCCGAGCTGTACGCCGACGGTACCGAACGTCCGCTGGGCGACGCCGGCGAGTTGCACCTGCTGGCCGAGGAGCTGCGTGAGCGCGGGCGGCGTCCGTACATCGTCCCGGGCGGCGCCTCCGATCATCGTCTCGGCGGCCTCGGCTACGCCGCGTGCGCGGCGGAGATCACCGCGCAGGCCAGGAGGCTCGGCGTCTATCAGGGCAAGGCGGTGCGCGGCCTGATGGACCTGATCGAAGGCGGTCGCTTCAAGCGCAGCGATCGCGTCCTACTCCTGCACATGGGCGGCACCGACGCCGTCCACGGCTACGCCGACCTGCTCTGGGACGGCGGGCTCACAATGTTCGAGCGAGGAACACCTCCCCGGCCTCGCAGCTGACGGTTGCCGTCTGCGGAACGTCTGCGGAACGTCAGCGTGCTCCCGCACGATGCAGCGGTCCATGTCGTCCTTTGTCCGATCGCCCGCAAGGAGCACGCAACGAATGCATCGCAGGGTACTCGATCGCAGTCAGCCGCAATGACGTGTTGGGTCTGACCGCTCGACCGCTCAGGCGGCGCAGTCCCCGTCGAAGGCGTCCGACAAGGCCGCCGACTACGTGAAGACGCGTCCGTCGAAGCTCCACGCGAGCCCGTCGGACTCGCTTCCATCAGCAGGACGTCATCACGACCAAGGACGGCCTGCAGTACGTGCCGTACGAGCGCACGCTACAAGGGCCTGCCGGTCGTCGGCGGCGACTTCGTGGTCGTCACCAAGCCCGACGGCGAGGTCGCGTCGACCGCCGTCGCCCAGGACGAGACGATCGACGTCTCGACCACCCCGAGCGTCTCCGCCGACCGCAGGCCGCGCAGACCGCGAGCTCGCAGCTCGCCGGCACCGTCGACGGCGTCGAGAGCACCGACCTGATCGTCGACGCCACCGACGGACGAGCCGACGCTGGCCTACGAGACGCGTCGTCACCGGCCAGCGCGGCGCGATCCCGAGCAGGCTGCACGTGATCACCGACGCCACCACCGGCGCGGTCCTCTCCACCCGCGACGAGGTCGTCGACGGCACCGGCACCGGCTGGATCAACGGCCCGACCCGCTGACGCTTCAACACCAGCGGCTCCGGCTCGTCGTTCTCGATGACCGACCCGACGCGCCCGCAGCATCTCCTGCCGCAACTTCACGAGCCAGCGCGGTGCTGACCGGCACCGACGACGTCTGGGGCAACGGCGTCGGCACGAACATCGAGACCGGCTGCGTCGACGCGCTGTTCGGCGTCCAGCGCGAGTGGGACATGCTCGCGACCTGGTTCGGCCGCAACGGCATCAACGGCTCCGGCGGCGGCTTCCCGATCTACATCGGCCTCAACGACCTCAACGCCTACTGGGACGGCACCGAGCGTCACGATCGGCCACAACACGGCCGGCCAGTGGATCTCCTCGCTGGACGTCGTCGGCCACGAGTTCGGCCACGCGATCGACTCCAACACCCCCGGCGGCCAGTCCGCCAACGGCGTCTCCGAGGCGACCGGCGACATCTTCGGCGCGCTGACCGAGGCCTACGCCAACGAGCCCGCCGCCTACGACCCGCCCGACTACACCGTCGGCGAGGAGATCAACCTCGTCGGCAGCGGCCCGATCCGCAACATGTACAACCCGTCGCTCGTCGGCGACCCGAACTGCTACTCGAGCTCGATCCCGAGCGCCGAGACGCACGCCGCGGCCGGCCCGTTCAACCACTGGTTCTACCTGCTCGCCGAGGGCACCAGCCCGGCCGGCAAGCCGGTCAGCCCGACCTGCAACGGCACCGACGCTCACCGGCATCGGCATCCAGAACGCCGGCAAGATCTTCTACAACGCGATGCTGTCCAAGACGACCGGCATGACGTACCTGAAGTACCGCACCGCGACGCTGAACGCCGCCAAGAACCTCTTCCCGGGCAACTGCGCCACCTTCAACACCGTCAAGGCCGCCTGGGACGCCGTCAGCGTCCCGGCCCAGGCCGCCGACCCGACCTGCACCGTCGCCGGCGCCGTCACGGTCACCAACCCGGGCAACCAGACCGGCAGCGTCGGCACCGCGATGTCGCTGCAGATGACCGCGAGCGGCGGCAACGGCACCTTCACCTGGTCGGCCACCGGCCTGCCGGCGGGCCTCACGATCAACGCCTCCACCGGCCTGATCTCCGGCACCCCGACCACCGCCGCCACGTACTCGTCGGTCGTCACCGCGACCTCCAACGGCACGGCGAGCACGCGCCGCGATCACCTGGACGATCGCGCCCGGCCGGCCGCTGCACCGGCGCCGGCCAGAAGCTCGGCAACCCGCGGCTTCGAGACCGGCGACGGCGCCCTGGATCGGCGACCGCCGGCGTCATCGGGCCAACACCGCTCCGGCCAGGCCGCCGCACGGCGGCACCGCGTACGCCTGGCTGAACGGCTACGGCACCACCCACACCGACACGCTCCAGCAGACGGTGACGATCCCGGCCGGCTGCACGAACTACCGCGCTCTCCTTCTGGCTGCACATCGACTCGGCCGAGACGACCACCACCGTCGCCTACGACAAGCTCACCGTGACGCTCGGGCGCGACGACGCTCGCGACCTACTCGAACCTCAACAAGGCCACGGGCTACGCCCTGAAGACGTTCAACGTCGCCGGCTTCGCCGGGCAGACGGTGGTGCTGAAGTTCACCGGCATCGAGGACTCCTCGCTGCAGACCTCGTTCGTCATCGACGACACGGCGCTCAACGTCGGCTGACCTGACGCCGCAGCACCGTCACGCGAGAGCCCCGGTGACCCCGGGGCTCTCGTCGTCTGCGGCTAACAGGCCACCGGGGACTTCGCGCCCGGCGGCTGGCACTTGGTCGTGATCAGCGGCTTCTTGGACGCGCGGACCGTGAGGATCTTGACCGCGTTGATTGACGTTGGAGAAGCCCGCTGGGCCGCTGACCAGCGCCGTGTCGATGATGCGGAACGTCGTCGTCGCAGCGTTCGCCAGGGGGGTGAACGCCCCAAGGTCGACCGAGCACGTGAACCCGACGGCCGGCTCATTGGCGGTCCAGTTCACCGTGACGGTTCGGTCGACGGAGGTCGAGAACACGGCCGGCTGCAGCGCGATGCCGGGGCCGATGGAGTCGGTGAACACCGCGCGAGGCGTGAACGTCCAGTGCCCCGCCGGCGACGCCTTTGGCGCCGCGGCGCAGGCGGCCACGACCACACTCGCGAGGACGGCGTACAGCAGACGACGATGCCGAGGGGCGCCGGCTCGCGCCGGCGCCCCTGGGGATCTAACTCACGGCTGTGTCGTCGACAGCGTGAAGGTCAGCGCCTTGCTGTACGTGCCCGTGCGCAGGGCATCGTTGGCGTTGACGAGCTGGCTGAACTCCAGTGACACGGCGTCGTTGGAGATCGGGGCCGAGTACGTGAGCAGGTTCAGCGGCGAGGCCGAGGAGCCCACGTTGTTGTACGCGGTGCCGGTGTTCGCGGCGTTGCGGGCACGGGCCTGCAGCGTCTGCGGCAGCGCGAACGTGCCGTTGACGAGCTTGCCCGTGTTGGTCGAGCTCGGGTCGGCGACGCTCAGGAGCGCGTCACCGGCGGTCGAGATCACGTTGGCGGTGGTCGAGGCGAGGTAGGTCCTCGTCGTGCCCGGCGTGAACGCGCCGAACGACGCCGGGGCGCCGACCGAGAGCGACAGCGTCGCCGGCACGGAGCCGCCGACCGGACCGTCGGACGAGACCGGGCCGAGGCAGGCGCCCGCGCCGCTCTGGCTGCCCTTGAACGTGTTCTTCGCACCGAAGTCCGACACGTTGGCGCTGTTGTCCGCGCAGGTCAGCCCGAAGACCGTGCTGCCCGACAGGATCGGCCCGTAGGCACCCGCGAGGCGCGAGTAGCGATCGTTCGCGCTGACCTGCGTGTTGCCGGTCAGGGCGAGGCCGCCGCGGAACGTGCTGCCCGCGATCGTGACGTCGCGCGTGGTGTTGCGCACCTGCGCGGCGCCCGTGATGGTGGTGCCGAACGACTGGACCGTGTCGGCCCCGGTCGCGGTCAGCGTGCCGCCGATCGTGCCCTTCTTGATGACGACCGAGGCGCCGGCGGCCACCGTGACGTTGCCGCTCACGGTCGCGTTGTCCAGGCAGGTCACGCCGGTGGCGACCGTGACGTTGGTCTGGGCGCCGGTCAGCGTGGTGGTGCAGGTCGGCGAGCCGCCCGGCAGCACCGTGGCCTCATAGGCCTCGGGCACGCCGTAGTTGCCGGCCGGGTCGATCGCCCGGGCCTCGACGAAATGCGTGCCGAAGCCGGGGATGAAGCGACCGCTCGGGTGATCGTCGGGCAGCGTCTGCTCGAACGTCGCCCGTGACAGGCCACCGGTGCCGAGGTTGCCGTACGTCAGCGCCTTGACGTTGGTGCCGGAGTGACGGAACTGGAACGGCGACGCGGGCATCGGCTGCTCCGGGAAGCCGAAGTAGTTGAACCAGCCATCGCGATCGAGGCGGAGCTGGCCGACGACGGCGGGCTCGCCCTCGTAGCCGGCGCGGTTGTCCTGCGGATCCAGCCACATGTCCCAGCCGTTGAAGTAGACCGGGTGCTCCAGGCTGCCGGGCAGCGTGACCAGCGGCGCGGAGAGCGTCCGCGGGATGGTCGGGAGCACCTTGTCGATCTTCCACTCGACCGTGTCGGAGAGCGCGCCGTCGGTGACCTTCGCCGTCAGCGTGTGCGTACCTGGGCCGAGCGTCAGGGACGCGAGGTCCAGGCTGCGGCTGTTGGCCGGGTTCGGGACCGGGAGCCCGTTGAGCGTCCACGCCACCGGGAGGACCCGGTCGGCCGGATGGTTGGTCTCGATGTAGACGACCTCGTCGGCCGCGACCGGGTGGGTGTTGGCCGAGTGGTAGGTGATGACGGCCTCGGGCGCCGTCGGCGTCACGGTGGTCGTGCCGACCGTCCACGTGCGGGACTGCACGAAGCGCGAGCCGTTGTAGCCGGCGTCGGTGGCGCTGTTGCCCGTCGACGGGTTGCGCACCCAGTCCGCGCCGCTCGGGCCGACCGGGTCGCGCACCTCGGCGGTCACGACGGTGCCCTCGGGGAGGTTGAGCGGCTCGAGGTCCAGGTTGCGCGGGCCGGTCGCGATCACGGGACCGGTCGGACCGCCGGTCCGCCACGTCACGTTGAGGTCATGGAAGCGCGGATGGCCCGAGTCGAGCCAGAGCACGGCGTCCTTGGCGACCGTGCCGGTCGTCGGGGTGTTCTGCACGTTCATCTGGCCCGAGTTCCGCATGCCGGTGACGCGCGCCACCATGTGCTCGAGGCCGATCTGGTCGAGGTCGAACCCGATCCAGCGCATCATCGAGTGCTCGCTCGGCCGGCGCTGACCGCACGGGTACATGCCGCCGCCCTCGTGCAGGCCGATGACGCCGCCGGAGAGGCTCTCCTCGCCGAGCCAGCGCCACCACTTGGTCTGGCCGGTGAGCATCGCCTGGGCGTTGGGCAGCGACGTGTGATGGAAGCTGCTCGGTTCGGCGCCGGTGTAGCAGTTGCGGATCACGTCACGCGAGGAGTACGGGTACTCGTCCAGCAGCGTGCCGAGCGAGTGGCCGATCTCGTGCAGCGAGATCAGCGGGCCCTGCGGCGAGCCGCCGGACGTGGTCGCCTGACTGCCGCCGATGCCGCCGTAGGTGAACGTGTTGAAGATCGCCAGCGTCTGGACGTTCTGCGACGTGCGCGGGATGCCCAGCACCGGGGCGACGTAGGTGTCGATGATCCGGTTGTGCGCCTGCGTGCCGTTCTCGCACGCGTAGGTGGCCCCGGCCGGGTAGTACTTCGCGAGCGCCGCGGCGTTGCAGCCGACGGGCGCGGCGTTGCGGTAGACCGTGCCACGCGCGAGCGGGTCGGTGCAGCCGCTCTGGAACTCCATCCGGAGCGCGGTGTTCTTGGTCTCGATCGGGCCTTCGCGGACGCCGGAGTCGCGGACGGTCCCGTCCGCCGCTCGCACCCGTCCGTCGGGGTCGCAGCGGGTGCCGTAGTCGATCGACGCGATCTCGACCGCGTAGATGTTGATGTAGTTGCGATAGGAGCGGAACGGTTCCGTCGCCCACATGACCGACAGGTTCCGGTCGAGATCCTTGCGGAACAGGCTCTGCTGATCCCACTGGTAGCCGTCGCCCATCACGATGAAGTTCAGGCGCTGGGCGGGCGGGCCCGTGACCTGGATCGGGACGACCTTCGGCAGCGGCAGCGGCAGCGGCGGCTCCGGGCCTTGCGCATTCGCGGGCGCCGAGGCTACGGCGCCCAGCACGCCGGCTATCAGCGCAGCACCAACCAGGGACTTCACGCAACGTCTCATCGAACTTCCGACCTCCTAGCCGAACCCCAAAATGGCGAGTTGCAAGCTCGCCGAACCCTCTCGGGCGTCACGCTAACCGTGAGATCGCCGTGAAAGCATCAGACAAGTGATGGAATTCCGGTGTCGAGGCGACGCCACGCGCACAACGTGCAGCGGCTCCGGGGCGGGTGTAGTGTCGGCTTACTCGATTGAGGAGGTCGGAGCCGTGCACGTACGTGTCGTCAGGTTCACCGACGTCGGAGCCGACAGGCTCGACGAACTCTTGTCTCGCATCGAGGAGTCCGACGGCCCGCCCCCCGGCGTTCCGGCCTCCGGTCTGACCATCTGCTTCGACGAGGCACAGGCGACGGCCGTGGTCCTCCAGCTCTTCGCGACCGCGGAGGACATGGACGAGGGTGGCCGGGTGTTCGCCGCGATGGATCCCTCCGAGACCCCGGGCACGCGCGTGTCCGTGGACATGTGCGAGGTGAAGCTCGAGCTCAAGCTCGCCGGCTGAGTCACCCGCGGTATCAGCAGCGGGCGCGGATCGCTCGTTGCCTGCATGTGGAACGCGAAGACGACGACGGGAAGTACAGCCCTCGGGGCGGCGCTGGCGTTCGCGCTGGCCGCGGCGCCGGCAGACGCCTCGTTCACCCAGGAGCCGGGCTCGCCGTTCGCGGTCGGCGTGAACCCCTATGGGGTCCTGATCGGTGACTTCAACGCCGACACGCGACCCGATGTCGTTGCCGTCAACGGCACCAGCAGCACGGTCTCGGTCCTGCTGCGCCAGCCGGCCGGCGGCTTCGCGCAGGAGACCGGCTCGCCGCTCACGGTCGGCAGCGGCCCGAACTTCGGCGCGGTCGCGGACTTCAACGCCGACAATCGGCCCGACGTAGCGGTGGCCAACTACGTGGGCGGCAGCGTCAGCGTCCTGTTGCGCCAGCCGGGTGGGGGCTTCGCCAACGAGGCCGGCTCGCCGTTCGCCGCGGGCGCCGCGACCGCGGTCGCCGCCGCGGACTTCAACGGCGACAACCGCCCGGACCTCGCGGTGACCAACTACAGCGGCAGCGTGACGATCCTGCTGCGCAAGGCGGGCGGCGGCTTCGCGCCGGAGGCCCCCGCACCTGCGGGGAGCCTCGCGCGCAACATCGCCGCCGCGGACTTCAACGGCGACGGACGGCCGGATCTCGCGGTGACGAACTACGGCGGCGCCAACGTCACGATCCTGCTGCGCAGGGCGGCCGGCGGCTTCGAGCAGGAAGCCGGCTCGCCGATCGCGGTCGGCGCGTCGCCGGCCGGGATCGCCGCCGCGGACCTCAACGGCGACGGCCGGCCCGATCTCGCGGTGGCGAACTTCGGCTCGCACACGGTCTCGCTCCTCCTGCGCCAGCCCGGCGGGGGCTTCGCGCCCGCCGCCGGATCACCGATCGCGGCCGGCCTGCGACCGCTCGGGGTGGCGACGGCGGACTTCAACCGCGATGGGCTGCTCGACCTGGTCATCACGAACAACAACGCGGCCGCGAGCGCCGTGACGGTGCTGCTGCGCCAGCCCGGGGGAGGATTCGCGCAGGACCCGAGCTCACCCGTCCCGACGGCGAGCGGCGCGTACGGCATCGGGATCGCCGACTTCAACGCCGACGGGCGCCTCGATCTCGCGATCTCCAACGACGGCTCGTCCAACGTCACGATCCTGCTCAACACCACACCCGAGCCGCTGCCGCCGGTACAGCCCGTCGTCGTCACGCCGGTGCCGCCGGCGCCGGTTGTCGTAGCGCCGAAGCCGGCGCCGCCGGTGATCGCCGCGCGACTGACCCTGTCCTGGTCGGTCACCGCGAAGGCCGTCACCGTCAACTCGGCGCTCCTGCGCGACGTGCCGGTCGGCGCGACCGTGCGGCTCGTGTGCCGCGCGTGCAAGCTCAAGCAGACGCTGACGGCGAAGAAGGCCGGCGGGCTCACACTGTCGGCCCTGCGCGGTCGCACGTTGCGCCGTGGCAGCTCGTTCAGCCTCACGATCACCAAGCCCGGCTACGTCGGCCAGCGCATCTCGCGCAAGGTCAAGAGCTACGGCCGCAGCGCCGCTGCGATCGAGAAGGCCGCGCGGGGGCCGTTCAGCGAGACCCGCCGCAGCGTTCCCTGAGCCACGCGGTTCAGGGAACGGTTCAGGGACGGAGGCGTAGGCGCGCGAGGGGTGGTCGAGCAGGATCGGCTGATGCCTCCCCGCTCCCTGTTGTCCCTTGCCGTCCTGACCTCGCTCATATTCCTCCTGTGGGCCGCGCCCGGCGCGCGGGCCGGGACGTTCGACCGCGACACGACGTGGGCCCACACGGGCCTCGCCGCCTCGCCCGCCGACGGCAGCGCCCGCTGGAGCGCGCTGGCCGTGCTCGCCGACGGTCGCTTCCTCGCCGCCGGGCGCACGCCGGCCGGCCAGGCCGCGGTCGCGCGCTTCACCGCCGCCGGAGAGCTCGACACCACCTGGGCCGCTGATCAGCCGATCCCCGGGCTGCTCGTCGTGAACGTCCAGGCGGGCATCACGCCCGCCGCGCTGATCGTCCTCGGAGACGGGAAGGTGCTGCTCGGCGGGACGACGCTGGCGGTCGACTTCACGCCGTCGCTGGCCGTGGCCCGGCTGACCGCCGACGGCCATGTGGACGCGACGTTCGGGACCGCCGGCAAGCTCGTGACGACCTCGGGCGCCGAGACGGAGATGGGCGGCCTGGCCGTCACCGCCGACGGGCACATCCTCATCGGCGCGACCTCCTCCGGCGGCGCGTCGACCGATCGCGGGCTCGTCGTGCGCCTGACCGCCGCCGGCGTTCGCGACACCACCTTCGGCACCGGCGGCGAGGTCGGCTTCCGCCTCGGCGGCGCCGGCACGACGTTCTTCGACATCGCCCTGGACGGAACCGGCCGGATCTACCTGACGGGCGCCCGGGCGACCACCCCGCGCCGCCAGCTGTTCGTCGCACGGCTGACCACCGCGGGCGCGCTCGATCCCGCCTACGGGACCGGCAGCGCCGGCTACGCGACGACCAACCTCAACGGCGCGGCCGCCGCGACCTACGAGGTCGAGGGCCGCCGCCTGCGCGTCGACACCACGGGCACCGCGCTCGCCGTCGCCACGGTCAAGAGCGCGACCGGCGCCACCTCGCACCTCGTCGGCCTCGCGCGCTTCACCCCGGCCGGTGCCCTCGACGCGACGTTCGGCACCGCCGGCACGCGCACGCAGGACATCTCGCCCTCGCACATCTTCGACGCGGCCGCGCTGGTCTCGCTGCCCGGCGGCGGGTTCGTCGTCGGCGGCGGCATGGGCGTCGGCTCGACCACGCAGTTCGGGCTCGCCGGCTACCACGAGGACGGCAGCGCCGACACCACGCTCAACCCGGCCAACACGACCGCCGCCAACGCGACCAACCTGCAGGTCGGGACGGGCGGCGTCGACCGGATCTTCGCGCTTGCCCTGACCCCGCAGGGCCGGCTGCTCGCCACGGGCGAGAGCCAGACGCCGAGCGAGACCGACCTCAGCGCGATCGTCCGCCTCGGCGGCGACGCCCACTCCCCGCAGGCCTCGGTGAAGGTCACCTGGGAGCAGGCGGTGCCCGGACGCGCGGTCCGGCCCGGCCAGACCGTCGGCTTCGACGGCTCGGCCTCGACGGACCCTGACGGCCCGATCGCCAAGTACGAGTGGGACATCGACGGCGACGGCACCTTCGAGCGCACCGGCGCGAAGGTGCTCGGCAGCTACCCCGGCCCGACCGTCGCCGGCGTGCTCCTGCGCGTCACCGACGCCGACGGCCTGACGCACACCTCCGGCGCGACGGTCAACGTCGAGCTCGACAAGGCGCCCGACCGTCGCCTTCATCAACCCGGGCAAGCAGCCCGTCGCGGGCACGCCGTTCACCTTCGGCGCCCAGGCCGCCGACCCCGACGGCAACGTCGTCGCCTACGACTACGACTTCGACGGCAACGGCTCGCTACGAGACCCCCGGCGGCGGCTCGCCGCTGGCCACCACGACGTTCCTGCAGAAGGGCCCGGCGAACGTCGGCGTCCGCGTCACCGACGACGAAGGCGCGACGGCGACCGCCAAGTTCGCCGTCACGGTCAAGGACGCGCCGTGCGTCGAGAACCCGACGATCAAGATCGAGCGCGCGGTGATCGTCACCCAGGGCGCCGACGTCGCGGGCGGCGCCGGCTGCTTCCACGGCGTCACCAGCGACAAGGCCGGCTTCCGCACCACCACCTACACGACGACCGGGCACTTCCGCGTCAACGGCCTCGAGCTCGACACGCTCGCGAACTCCGAGGCGAAGCTCGAGTGGAAGCGCAAGACCGGCGGCGCCAAGGAGACGGTCTGGCTCAAGCTCACCGGGCCCAAGGTCAAGGTCGAGGGCACCGCCGAGAAGACCGACTTCATGTTCCACGAGGGCTCGATCAACTGGGACCTGTCAGGCGCCGCGATCAGCGGGTTCGTCGTCGATTCCGAACGCCGGTGTCGGCGGCCTGGCGCTGAAGGTCCTGGGGCTCCCGCAGCTCAACGCCAACGGCACCTCGACGCTGGACATCCTCCCCGGCATGCCGCCGGAGCTGCTCGGCAAGACGCCGAGCGCGCCGAAGCACCTGCTGTTCGGCCCGTCGGCCAACTCGGCCGCGCTCGGCGCCTTCAGCTTCCACGTCGATCAGATCCCGCTCGGCGTGATCATGCTCGGCCCGGTCACCGTGTCCTACGACGGCGCCGGCAGCTGGATGATCGCGGCCGAGGCCGAGATCCCGTACCCGATCCCGACCAAGGTCAAGGGCCACCTGGTGATCGTCAACGGCCACGTCAAGGAGGTCGACCTCGAGCTGCAGGGCGCGCTGCCGACGCCGACGCCGGTCGTCATCAACGCGCTCGGCCTGCACATCGACTTCGGCCCGAAGGTCGCGGCCAAGCCCGACTGCATCAAGACCGTCGGCCTCGTCGAGACCACCCCGTACGACGTCTACAAGGCGCTCGACTACTACATCCCCGTGCTGCGCTCGCTCGTGAGCCAGCATCCGGACCTCTACGGAAGCCTGTTCCGCAAGACGTTCCAGAACTACCCGACGCCGACCTTCGCGCTCTGCGGGCACATCGAGTTGAGCCTCGCCGAGGTGCTCGACGCCGACGTCGGCTTCGGCTTCGCCCGCTACAGCAACCCCTACCCGAACCTGTTCTTCTTCCACGGCAAGGCGACGATCGCGAAGGTCATCAACGCCGAGGTCAACGCGGAGTTCACGACCGAGGGCTACGTCCACTTCGACGCCGCGGTCAAGGGCGGGTACCCGAAGGCCAGCCCGTGGGTCAAGTGGGACATCGGGCTGGACTTCGAGTACTTCAAGAAGCAGTTCAACGCCGAGGCGCACGCCGTCATCGAGATCCCGCCGCTGGACTTCACGACCGGCGCCAACGTGCTGGTCTCCAGCAAGGGCCTCGCCGCCTGCCTGTACTTCAAGACGTTCGCCGGCACGTGGCGCCCAGGCGCCGGTGCGGTCTGGGGCCACGGTCCGACGCTGTACTTCTTCGGCTGCGACGTCAAGGACTACAAGGTCGTCATCAAGCACGCCCTGTCCGGCGACACGGTGATCGGCGACATCGTGCCGGTCAACGGCAACGCCAGCGCCGCGTCCGCCGCCAAGCCGGTCGTCGACGAGCTGCAGGCCACCGGCCACGGCAACTCGGCCGGCCTCGTGAAGCTCGCGGGCAAGGCCTCCGCGTCGCAGGTCAAGGCGGCGGCTGCCCAGGCCGCCGGGCCGGACCCGGTCGACATCCCGGCCGGCCTGCCGGGCACGGTGATGGCGTTCAAGGGCGCCGACGCTCCGCCGCACGTGATCCTCCACGGCCCCGGTGGCGTGACGTTCGACACCGGCAGCGGCAACGCTCCGGTGCTCGCGCCGGGCTTCGCCGCGCTCAAGAACGACGCGACGGACATCACCGAGATCGTCATCGAGAAGCCCGCCGGCGGGCGCTGGACGGTCGAGCCGGCAGCGGATTCCTCGCGGCTCGTCGAGGCCATCCAGGCCGACGGCACCCGCCCCGTCACCGCGACCGCGAAGATCAGCGGCTCCGGGCACGATCGAACCCTCAAGTACACGGTTAGGGGTCTCCCCGCTGGTAGCCGCGTCGAGTTCGCCGAGGCGGGCAACGGCGGCGGCGGGCGGATCGGCATCGCCAAGGCCGACGGCCGCGGGACGATCAAGTTCCACCCGGCCGGCGGTGCGCCCGGCAAGCGCGAGATCCAGGCGGTCGTCTACGCCGCGGACGGCTTCCTCGCCTCCCGCCTCACGCTCGGCACGTACGCGGCCCCCGCGCCGCAGCGTCCGGCGAAGGCGAAGAAGCTGACGCTGAAGCGCTCCGGCAAGAAGCTCGTGCTGCGCTGGAAGGGCGATCGCAGCGCCTACTCGCAGCAGGTCGACATCAAGAGCTCGGGCGGGCTGAACTTCACCCGCACGGTCAAGCGCTCGACGACGTCGATCGGCCTGCCCGCCGCGGGCACGAAGCTCACGATCACGGTCACGGGCTCGACCAAGGCGGCGCTCCAGGGCACGGCCGCCCGCTTCACGGCGAAGGTCCCGGCCGCGAAGAAGAAGGCCAAGCGCAAGACCAAGAAGGGCTGAAGATGCGCCCCGGCTGCCGGGGGGACGTAACATCCCCCCGGCACCGTGGCTCCTTCCACCTCTCCAGGCCCGAGCGGCAACCCGCTCGTCGGCCGGTCGGGTGAGGTCGCCATGCTTGAAGAGGCGCTGCGCGCCACCTCCACGTCCGCCGGGTTGTCCGTCGTCGAGATCGTCGGCGAGGCCGGGATCGGCAAGACCACACTGCTCGAGCACCTCGGCGCCTCCGCCGCGAAGGCCGGCGCACTCGTCCTCAGCGGCCGCTGCTCGGAGTTCGAGCGCGACATCCCCTATGGCCTGCTGATCGAAGCGCTCGATCCGCACCTGGCGGCGCACGGTCCGCCCGCCGGCCTCACGGGGCTCGATCTGAGCGTGCTGGCGACGACGTTCCCCGCGCTGCACGCGTTCGCCCGCGAGGACACGGCGGAACGCCATCAGCTCCACCGCGCGGTGCGCAACCTGCTCGAGCGCCTCGCCGCGCCGCGGGGCCTCGTCCTGCTCCTCGACGACCTGCATTGGGCCGACCCCGCCTCGATCGCGTTCGTCGCGTCGCTCGTCCGCCGCCCATCGTCGTCGCGGCTGCTGCTCGCCGTCGCACACCGCCACCGCCAGGCCGGCTCCGCGCTGGACCCCGAGCTGCGCCGTGCCGCCGCCGCGGGCCAGGCACGCCGCCTGGCTCCCGGCCCGCTGACCGCGGCGGAGGCCGAGCAACTGCTTCCGAGCACGCTCGGGCAGGGGGAGCTGCGCCGGCTGCACGCCGAGAGTGGCGGCAATCCCTTCCATCTGATGCAGCTGGCACGGGCGGACCCGTCCGGGCGCCCGGCCGTGGCGCGCGCCAGCGATCCGGGTCACGCCGAGGTGCCCGAGGCCGTCCGCGAGGCGGTGCTGAGCGAGACCGCGCCGCTACCCACCGACGCGCGGGCGCTGCTCGACGGCGCCTCGATCGTCGGCGACCCGTTCGAGATCGACTTCGCCGCGGAGGTCGCCGGCCTCGAGCGCGATGCGGCGCTGGTCGCGCTCGACGCGCTCGTGGCCGCGGACCTCGTCCAGAGCACCGACGAGGTGCGGCGCTTCCGGTTCCGGCATCCGATCGTGCGCCGCACCGTCTACGAGACGGTCGGTCCCGGGCGGCGCCTGGCCGGGCATGCGCGCGCCGCGGCGGGCCTGGAGCGAGCGGGGGCCGGACCGGCCGCGCTGGCGCACCACGTCGAGCAGTCAGCCGCGCCCGGTGACGCCGCCGCCGTCGCGCTCCTGGCCGAGGCGGCGGCCCAGGTCGGCGGCCGCGCGCCGCAGACGGCCGTGCATTGGCTCTCGGTCGCGCGGACGCTCGTGCAGGGCCCCGACCGCGCGGTTCAGGAAGCGCCGCTGCTCGGGCCGCTCGCGGGGGCACTCGCGGGCGCCGGGCGCTTCGACGACGCCCGCCGCGTCCTCTTGGAACTGCTCGCCCCGCTGCCGGACGATGCCCCGGCCCGCACGGGCCTGATCGTCGGCTGCGCGGCGATGGACCGGTTGCTCGGCGATCACGAAGGCGGCCGGACCCGCCTGCGCGCCGCGCGCGCGGCGCTCGCCGATCCGGGCTCGCACGACGCCGTCGCGCTCAGCATCGAGCTCGCGGCGCACGCGTCCCTGGCCGGCGACCCGCTTGAGATGCGCGCGAGCGCCACGCAGGCGCTCGCCGGGGCGCAGGCACTCGGCGACCCCGCGCTGATGGCGGCCGCGACCGCCGCGCTGGCGATGGCCGCGTACACGCTCGGCCACGTCGATCCCGCACGCGCGCGCGGGCGCGAGGCGGCGGTGCTGGTGGCGCGGCTCGACGACGCCCAGCTCGGCGCGCGGCTGGAGATGCTGCTGTTCCTGGGCTGGTCGGAGTACTTCCTGGGGGAGTTCGCGGTCGCGCTCGAGCACTTCGCCCGCGGGACGGCGATCGCGCGCCGGGCCGGCAGCGCGGTGCTCGCGCTCGAGCTGATGGTCGGCGAGGCCCTCAGCCTGCTCGCCCGCGGCCGCATCGCCGAGGCGCTCGATGTCGCCGACGGCGCGGTCGAGGACGCTCGGCCGCTCGGCAGCGCCCAGTCGCTCGTCTGGGCGCTGTACGCGCAGTGCACCGTGCTGGAGGCCGGCGGCGACGCCGCCGCGGCGGTGCGGGCGGGGGAGGAGGCGGTCGCGCTGACCGCGACGCTCGAGCCCTCGTCGATCGTCGCCGGGTGCGGCTCGGCGCTGGCCGCGGCGCTCGTGGCCACCGGCGAGGGACGGCGGGCGACCAGCATCCTGCTCGAGTTGCAGGGCGGCCCGGATCTTCCGCGGTTCTTCCCCGGCCAGCGCGCCGGGTGCTACGAGGTGCTCGTGCGCGCGGCGCTGCTCGACGGAGACCTCGATGCGGCAGGCGACTGGGCCGGCCGCGCAGAGCTGTCGGCGATCGAGGCCGGCCTCCCGCTCGCGGGCGCGCTCGCGCAGCGCGCGCGGGCGCTCGTGCTCCTGACCACCGGCGAGCCGCGTGCCGCGGCCGAGCTCGCCCTCGAGTCGGTCGCCGGCACTGACGCGCTCGGGCTGGCGGTCGAGTCCGCACGCGGCCGGATCCTCGCCGGGCGCGCGCTGGCCGCCGCCGGCGATCGCGACGCTGCCGCCGAGCAGCTGCGCGCCGCCGAGGGCCTGCTCGTCGACGCGCCTGCCGGGCATCTGCGCGCCGAAGCGGTCCGCGAGCTGCGGCGCATCGGCCGGCGCGTCAACCGCGCCGGGCGCGCAGGGAAGGCGGACGGGGCGGGGATCGCGGCCCTGACCGCGCGCGAGCTCGAGATCGCGCAGCTCGTCGCCGGCGGCCTCACCAACCGTGCCGTCGCCGAGCAGCTGTTCCTCAGCGAGAAGACGATCGAGACCCACCTCGCCGGCGCGTTCGTGAAGCTCGGCGTGCGCACCCGGCAGTCGCTCGGCGCCGCGCTCGCCGCCTAACTCCCCGAACGGCGCGTAACCGGCGGCGGGGAGTGGAGTTTCTGGCTATCCATCCCGATGAACGAGGTTTCTGTGTTGACGATTCGCCGCGCCGCAGTCGTACTCGTAGCCGCCGGGATGGTCCTCGCTCCGGCGGCCGTGGCCAAGACGATCAACGGCAGCAACGCCGCCGACCGTCTGACGGGCACCCCCGCCGTGGACGTCATCCATGGGATGGGCGGCCACGACGTGATCCGTGGCCTCGCCGGCGACGACCAGCTCTTCGGTGACACGGGCCCGGACGAGGTCGAGGGCGGCGCCGGCAACGACACGATGGACGGCGGCTCGGGCGACGACCGGATCGACGGCGGCGACGGCAACGACAAGGGCATCGGCGACTTCGGCAACGACACGCTGATCGGCGGACCCGGCGACGACGACCTCGACGGCGGGCCTGCGCCCGACCGGATCGACGGCGGCGACGGCAACGACCTGCTGCACGGCGGCGCCGGAGGCGACACGATCGCCGGCGGTGGCGGCAACGACGCCATCTACTCCGACACAGGGCCTGACCACATCGACGCCGGCCCGGGCGACGACACGGTGTTCGTCAACAGCGGCAGCGCCGTCGACGATGTCGACTGCGGCGAGGGCAACGACACGATCCACATCAATCCGCGCAGCGCTCCCGGCGGTGTCTCCAATGACCAGGCGCTACGGGAGGGGCGGATCAAGAACTGCGAGACGGTGATCGCCGCCGCGGTCTTCAGCGACCCGAGCAAGGGCATCAGCTGGTCCGGCGCCGGGAGCAAGCGCGGCACCGAACGCAACGACACCCTCAACGGCGCGCACGGCGACAACAAGCTGTTCGGCCTGGCCGGCGACGACGTCATCTGGGGCGACGCCCTGCACGACCTCGGCGGCAAGAAGGCGAAGCGTCAGAAGGACGTGCTCGATGGCGGCGCCGGCAACGACACGATCTACGGCGGTCGCGGCGGCAATCGGATCCTCGGCGGTGACGGCGACGACACGTTGCAGGGCGGCGGCGGCACGAACACGATCCTCGGCGGCGCCGGAAACGACACGATCCGCGCAGTTTCGTCTATTTCCACGCAAATCAACGCCGGTTCTGGCGACGATTCGATCACGGCGATCGTCACGCGCGGTCATGTGCGCGTTTCCTGCGGCGCGGGCAACGACATCGTCACGGTCTCGAGCTTCAAAGGGAACCGCAAATTCGTGACCGTCGACGGCGATTGTGAACGCATCATCAAGGGTTAGGGCGGAATAAAGGCCCAACTCAGAAAGCACTCACAGAGTCGAGTTGACGTACGGGTCGTTCACATGCAGTGTTTAGTCGAGTCCCCGGCAAAAATTGTGTCTTATTGCGCAAAAGGGGTCTTCGGCTGAGGATGAGGCCGGTGTGAGAGAGGGTCGTTCCGGTGCGGTCGCGAGAGGCGACGCGCGTACGGCGCGAGGGTCACACATCTCAAGGAGGGTCTGCATGTGGAGGAGAACACTAGGCCTGGCTCTGTTGAGCCTGGGTCTCGTGGTGCCGGCGAGTGCGTCGGCGAAGATCAAGGCGGCTGCGGCCGACCCGTACAAGGTGCTGGTCGTCACGAGCACCACTGATGCGGATAGCGCGGCCGGGATCGCCGCGATCACGTCCGCCGGTTCCGGCGGCATCTACACCGTGAACGCGCCCGCGCCCGCCGCGGTCGGTGCTGAGTTCACACCCACCGACCTCGACAACTACCGCGCGGTCGTCTTCCTGAACACGGGGCTCGCCAGCCCGCTCACGGATCCGCAGCGCGCGAACTTCGAGACGTACTTCAAGAAGGGCGGCGGCTTCGTCGGCATCGGCTCCGCCATCGAGACCGACCCGAGCTGGTCGTTCCTGACGAGTGCCCTCGGCACCCGCTCCTCGAGCCGCACCACGTCACAGTCCGGCACGATCAAGGTCTTCGACCGCGTCCATGATGCGACGAAGAGCCTGCCGGAGTACTGGGACCGGACCGAGAATTGGTACAACTTCACGACGAACGTCCGCGGCGTGTCTCACGTCCTCGCGTCCGTCGTCGAGGATCCCTTCGGCCCCCAGCCCGGCGGCAACACGCTCGACGGCATCGCCGGCGGCACGATGGGCGCCAACCACCCGATCTCCTTCTGCAAGGACTACCTGGGTGGCCGCTCCTTCTACACCGGCCTCGGTTCCAACGCCGCCGCGTTCGACGCGAGCCTGACGACGCACCTCAAGGGCGCGATCAGCTGGGCCGCGGGTCAGAGCGACCCGGCCTACAGCGACTGTGGCGCCACGGTGCTCAAGAACTACCAGCAGACGAAGGTCAGCGGTCCGCCGAACCTGAACGAGCCGGTCGGCTTCGATCAGTTCCCGGATGGCCGCATCATCCAGACCTCGCGTCGTGGTGACGTGCGCCTGCACAACCCGACCACGGGTACGACGACGCAGATCGCCAACTTCGCCGATCCGAGCGTGCCGCTCAAGCAGCGGGTCTACACCAACTCCGAGGACGGCATGTACGGCCCGGCGGTGGACAACAACTTCGCCACCAACAAGTGGGTGTACCTGTACTACTCGCCGCTGCTGGTCGACAACATCAAGTACGCCGACGGCACGACCGGTCACACGAACGACTTCTCGGTCGCTCCGTACACGACCGGTGCCGCGCCGACGACGGGCGCGACCCCCGCGACCTGGGATCCGTGGATCGGCTACTTCCAGCTCTCGCGCTTCAAGTTCGTCGATGATGCTCCGGGCAGCCCGGCGCACCTCGACCTCGCGTCCGAGCAGCAGATCCTCCGCGTCCCGAACAACCGTGGTGCGTGCTGCCACGTCGCGGGTGACATCGATTTCGACACCCACAACAACCTGTGGTTCACCACGGGTGACGACAGCGCGGCCGGCTCCGGCGACGCGGGCAACTGGGGCCAGAGCATCGATCAGAAGCTCGACGACACCCAGACGCTTCGCGTCAACAACGCCACGGGCGGCACGTTCACGCTGACCCTGGGCGGCCAGACGACCGCTCCGATCGCGTACAACGCCGCCGCGGCCGCGATCCAGACGGCGCTCGAGGGCCTGTCGACGATCGGTGCCGGCAACGTCCAGGTGACGGGCACCGGCACGGTGGCCACCACCAACCAGACGGTGCTGTTCAAGGGCACCTTCGAGGAGAAGGACGTCGCGCAGCTCGTCAGCAACGCGACCGCGCTCACGGGCACGACCCCGACCGCCGTGGTCACCACCACCCGCGAGGGCGGCTGGTACCGCATGCCGGCCGCGGACTCGGCGCGCTCGGCGCTGAACACGAACGACCTACGCGGCAAGGTCAACCGGATCAAGGTCAAGGACGGCGACATCAGCGCCGCCGACGCCAACAAGGCCGCCTTCACCGGCGCCGACTCTGGCGCCTACACGATCCCGGCCGGGAACCTGTTCCCGCTGACCGCGGGCGCGCCGCAGACCAAGACGCGGCCCGAGGTCTACGCCATGGGCTTCCGGAACCCGTTCCGGATCCAGGTCGACGAGAACGACGTCGCGTACGTGACGCGACTACTCGCCGGATTCGCAGACGCCGCAGCAGTTCCATGGTCCCCCCGGTGTGGGTCGTGTGGAGATCGTGCGCAAGCCGTCCAACTACGGCTGGCCGTACTGCTTCAAGCCGGACCTTCCGGAGTACCCCTGGAACGTGAACCTGCAGGTCCCGATGGATGCGCTGACGCATCAGCCGGTGCCCGCGGGTCAGACGCCGCAGCCGTACTCCTGCGACGGCGCCACGGTCCCGAACAACGACATGTGGAACACCCTGGGCGGCGGCAGCGTCGAGCCGGGCCTGACGCAGACCCCGGCCCTGACGGCGCCGGACGTCTGGTACTCCTACCGCGACAACAACGCGGCGACGCCGCTCGGTACCCCGTGCTTCGGCATGTACGGCCCGAACGCGCTGACCGCGCCGCTCGCTCCCGGCTCCACCACGCCGTGCCCGCGTCTGTTCCCGGAGCTGTTCACGGGCGGCGTCGGACCCCACGGTGCGGCCAAGTACCACTACAACGCGGCCAACCCGAGCACGAAGAAGTTCCCGCCCTACTACGACAACTCGGTGATCATGGGCGAGTTCACCCAGGACACGCTGCGCGAGGTCAAGCTCGACTCGCAGAACCGCGTGTTCAAGATCAACGGGTTCATGGACTGCGGCGCGGCGAACGTCACGCCCGCCCCGTTCTCGTTCGAGTGCGACAACCCGATGGACATGCAGTGGGGAGCGGACGGCTCGTTCTACCTGCTGACCTACGGTGACGGCTTCTTCAACATCAACGCCGACGCCGGCATGTACCGCTGGGATTACGTCAAGGGCCAGCGCGCGCCCAAGGCGGTCCTGACGACCGATAAGACCGACGGCGCACTGCCGCTGACGGTCAACTTCTCCAGCAACGGTTCGCTGGATGAGGATCCGGGCGAGTCGATCCGGTACGAGTGGGACTTCGGCGACGGTTCGCCGATCAGCCTCGAGGCCAACCCGCAGCACGTCTACACCAAGGCCGGCCGCTACACGGCCGTGCTGAACGTGTTCGACTCCTCGGGCAAGAAGACCTCGACCAGCACGGTCATCACGGCGGGCAACACCAGCCCGACCGTGGTCGTGACCGCGCCGCTGGACGGTGGCCTGTTCGCCTTCGGCGACAAGATCCAGTTCAAGGTCACGGTCACCGATCCGGAGGATCCGTCGATCAACTGCAGCGACATCAGCGTGACGTTCGTGCTCGGTCACGACACGCACGGCCATGCCGAGGCGGGCACGACGGGTTGCACCGGGTTCCTTCCGACCGACGCGGGCGATGTCGCCCACGGCGGCAACGTGTTCGGCGTCATCAGCGCCAGCTACACCGATAAGGGTGGCCAGGGCGCAAACGCGGCGGCTCCGTCGCTGTCGACGACGAGCCAGATCCAGATCCGCCAGAAGCATCAGGAGGTCGAGTTCGTCGTCAACCAGGCCGGTACGGCCACGGCGGCCAACACCGATCTCCCCGGCACGGGCGTGCATCGCTCGGGCCTGGGCGCCGGCGACTGGCTGCAGCTGAACGGTCCGTTCAACCTGTTCCAGGCTGACTCGATCACGTTCCGCGTGTCCGACGTCCAGCCGGCCACGGGCGTCAACCCGCGGACGGTCGGTTCGCCGCTGGCGGCGGTCGAGATCCGTCAGGACTCGATCACCGGCCCGATCCTCGACGACGGCGAACCTGACGTCGACAGGCTCGACCACGGCTGCCGCGATCTGGAACAGCCAGACGTTCCCGCTGCCCGTCTCGACCGGCAAGCACGAGCTGTTCTTCGTGTTCCGCACGGTCACCGGCGGTGCGACGGGCGCGAACCTGTTCAACCTCAACTGGGCCGAGTTCATCGGCAACGGCGTCACGGTCCAGTCGGTCAGCGCCGACGGTTCCGCCGGCGGCTCGGTGGCGGCGACGCTGTCGCTGACGCTCGGCACGCCGGCGGCGTTCGGGGCCTTCATCCCGGGCGTGGCGCGCGACTACCTCGCCAGCACCACGGCGAACGTGATCTCCACGGCGGGTGACGCGACACTGAGCGTCGCCGATCCGGCCACGACGAACACGGGCAAGCTCGTCAACGGGACGTTCGTGCTCCCGCAGACGCTGCAGGCCAACGGGACGCGTCCCGGCGGCGCGGCTGGGGCCTACGCCCCGGTCGGCGGCTCGACCACCCCGACGACGCTGATCACCTACCCCGGTCCGGTCAGCAACGAGTCCGCGACGATCGGTTTCAAGCAGCCGATCGCCGCCAACGACGCGCTCCGCACCGGCGCGTACAGCAAGACCCTGACGTTCACGCTGTCCACCACGACGCCGTGATCTAACTGGGAGCCGCGGCGATCACCCGATCGCCGCGGCTCCTGCGGTCTTTGCCCCGATAGTCTCGTCCGGCCGAGATATGGACGACGCTTCGAATATCGGGGAGTTCATCCTCGGCGAGTCCTACGCCGCGATCCTGACGGAGACGACACAGTCGCTCGTCTGCGTGTACGACGCGGACGCGCGGATCCTCCTGTTCAACGACGCGTGCGAGCGCGCGACGGGGTTCACGCGCGAGGAGGTCATCGGCCGCGACGCCCGGGACTTCGTGATCCCGCCGGAGGAGCGCGAGGCCTTCGCGGACTTCCTGACCTACGTCTGGAAGACCGGCACGCCGAGCCCGCAGGTGGGTCACTGGCAGACCAAGAACGGCGGCCGCCGGCTCGTCGCCTGGTCCAATCGCCCGATGATGGGCGCCGACGGCACGCCCGCCGCACTGGTCACGACGGGGATCGACCTGACCGATCGCCAGCTCCACCGCGACGAGGACGATCGCGCCCTGCAGGGCGATCCGGAGGCCAAGCTGGCGGAGATCTCGCGCCTGGCGTCCGAGCAGCGCGCGCTGCGGCGGGTCGCGACGCTGGTCGCGGCGGAGGTCCGCCCCGAGCGCGTGTTCACGGCGGTTTCGGAGGAGTGCGCCCGCGTGCTGCAGGTCAACTCCTCGGCGGTCATGCGCTACGGGGGAGACGGGACGGCGACGATCGTCGGGCGCCACAACCGCGACAACGTCGACGTCCTGCAGGTGGGCGAGCGCCTCGAGGCCAAGGAGAGCTCGGCCGTCGGCCGCGTGCTGCGGACGGGTGCGCCCGCCCGCATCGACGACTGGGGCGGGGTCCGCGGCAGCGACATCGCCGAGGCGATCTTCCGCGTCGGCTACCGCTCTTCCGCCGCCGCCCCGATCATCGTCGCTGGGGCGCTCTGGGGCGCGGTCGCGATCACCAGCGAGGAAGAGCTGCCGCCCGACACCGAGCAGCGGCTCGGGGCGTTCTGCGAGCTCGTCTCGCTCGCCGTCGCCAGCGCGCAGGCGCGCGCCGACCTGATCGCCTCGCGCGCGCGGCTCGTCGAGGCGGGCGACGAACAACGCCGCCGGCTGGAGCGCAACCTCCACGACGGCGCGCAGCAGCATCTCGTCTCGGTCGCGGTCAAGCTGCGCGTGGCCCGGACGCAGCTCGAGGTCAAGCCGGAGGTGACGGCCAAGTTGCTCGAGGAGGCGCTGCAGCGAGCTCGGCACCGGGCTCGAGGAGCTGCGCGAGATCGCGCGCGGGCTGCACCCGGCGATCCTCGGCGACCACGGGCTGTGCCGAGCGCTCGAGGTGCTCGCCGGCCGACTCCCGTTCGACGCCGCCATCGACGTCCTGGCCGAGCGCCTGCCCGGGCACATCGAGGCGACGGCCTACTACATCGTCTCTGAGGCGCTCACCAACATCGCCAAGCATGCCGGCGCCCGCGGCGCGCGGGTCAGCGTGCAGCGCGACGGCGGGCTCCTGCGCTGCGAGATCAGCGACGACGGGCGCGGTGGCGCCGTGCCGGCGGACGGCGGTGGGCTCGTCGGGCTCCGCGACCGCGCCGAGGCGGCCGGCGGGACGCTCACCGTCGTCAGCCCTCCGGGCCACGGGACGGTGGTCACCGCCGTGCTGCCGCTCGGCGGCGCCGCGTCGTAGTGTCCTGACGCATGGACCTCGAACTTCGCGATTCAGTCGCCGTCGTCACCGGAGCGAGCAAGGGCATCGGCCTTGCGGTCGTCAAGGAGCTCGTCGCCGAGGGCGCGCTCGTCGTCGCCGGAGCGCGCACGATCGGCGGGCTCGAGGGGCTCGAGAACGTCACGCCGCTCGCGGTCGATCTCGGGCACCCCGATGGTCCTGCGCGGCTGATCGCGCATGCGATCGAGCGCCACGGCAAGGTCGACGTGCTCGTCAACAACGTCGGTGCGGCGCATATCCGCCTGAACGGGTTCCTCTCGCTCACCGACGCGGACTTCGAGTCCTCGATGCAGCTCAACTTCTACTCCGCGCTGCGGGCCACGCGCGCGGCGGTGACCGACATGCTCGGACGCGGCGAGCCCGGATCGATCGTCAACGTCGCGTCGGTCAACGCGTTCTTCCAGCCCGACGGCGGCGTGATCGACTACGGCCCGGCCAAGGCGGCGATGGTCAACTTCGCCAAGGCGCTGTCGCAGGAGCTGGCGCCGAAGGGCATCCGCGTCAACAACGTCTCGCCGGGGCCGGTGGCGACCGACCTCTGGCTCGGGGAGGACGGCGTCGCCGCGACGGTGGCGCGTGCGACCGGCGCGCGCGCCGAGGACGTGAGTGGGGGAGTGATCGCGAGCGGGATGCCGACAGGTCGCTTCAGCACCCCGCGCGAGGTCGCCACGCTCGTCGCCCTGCTGGCGTCGCCGCGCACGGGCAACGTCACCGGCTCGTCGTTTGTGATCGACGGAGGCATGGTTAAGACGACTTAGGGGTTGGGATCGCTGAAATCCGATGACAGCCAGTCATCGGATGACAGCGGCTCCAGTAATGCGGATACACGTGCAAACCCCAGGCTCGCACGAGCCCGGCGAGCATATAAGTCGGGTGAATCCACAAATCTTTCATCGTCGATGAAGGATTCGCCGAAACCCTCTGCAAGCAATTGAAATGAATTCGTTGACGGAGGCGCCGAACTGCGTTAGCGTCAGCTTCGCCAGGGTGAGCCACGATTTAGAGGGTCCAGGCCGCACCGGGTGATGTTCATGCGCACTTAGCGGTACGGAGGAGGGATTCGGGATGCACCTGTATTTGACGGCTCGGCCGTCGAATAGTCGGCGCGCGGCTCTGGCCGCCCAACGGGCCAAGGACGCGCCGCCGCGGCGTGTACCACGACTGCTCGCGTTTTTCGGCGCGCTGCTGGCCGCTTTCGCGCTGAGCGCTGCACCTGCGCTCGCGAACGCGGGGAAGATCCTCGTCTTCACGGGGACCGCCGGGACGCTCGAATCCGTCGAGCGCCGACGCGGTCGCGACGATCACGGCGCTCGGCGCCGCCAATGACTTCACGGTCGACTCCACCGCCAGCGCGGCGCGACATCAACGCCGCCAACCTCGCGGGCTATCGCGCCGTCGTGTTCGTCAACTCGTCGGGCGACGTGCTCGACGCCGCGCAGGAGACCGCGCTGACCGGACTACGTCAACGACGGCGGCGGCTTCGTCGGCATCGGCGAGACCGCCCTGCTCGAGCAGGGCGGCGCCGCGTTCTTCAACACGCTGATCGGCCTCGCGGCGCGACCCGCATCACGGGCACCGGTGACCTCGAGCACCGCACGACGTCGAGTTCCTCGACCGCGTGCACCCGGCGACGCGGCAGCTGCCGCTGCTCGCCAAGGGACACCGAGACCTGGTACACGTGGGCCACGAACCCGACGGGCACGGTCCACACGGTCGCGCGCGTCCGCGGCAGCATCGCCGGCCCGGACGGCACGTCGGTCACCAACGACGCCGTCGCGCGCTTCACCGGCGCCACGGCGACGATCCAGCCGCAGCGCGACCGCCCCGCCGCCTGGTGCCGTGACGTCCAGCAGGGCCGCTCCTTCTACACCGAGATGGGCAGCTCGTCGAGCGCGCTCGTCGCCGACGCCAACATCAAGAAGCACCTGCTCGGCGCCATCCAGTGGGCGGCCGGCATGGTCCGCGGCGGCTGCAAGGCGACGATCAACTCCAACTACACGGCGACGCGGCATCACGCCGCAGCCAACCCGACGACGCACGTCGAACGACTACTACGGCGAGATGACGAAGTCGGCGCTGGCCGACGACGGCCGCGTCTTCTACGGCGGTCGCGCGATCTGCTACCAGAACTACACGCAGATCACCAACTGGGACACGGCGAACACCGGTCTCGGTTGCGGCACGATCCACGTCTGGGACCCGCGCGTCGCCGGCTCCAACAACCAGAACGCCGGCGAAGATCAGCCATGGTCGCGAACCTCTCGGTCTTCGGCGCCAAGGGCAGCACGCCGGAGTACGGGCAGAACTCCACGTCCGAGGCCGGCCTGGTCGCGCATGATGCTCGACCCGGACTTCACCAAGGGCCGTCCGTACATGTACATCCAGTACTACCCGTACTGGGGCGGCGAGCAGGGCAAGGACACCGCGCCCAAGCTCGGCCCGGGCTTCGACCGCGCGCACGTACAAGGGCGAGAAGCGCCTGTCGCGCTTCACCTACGACGACGCGACCAAGACGTTCGTCCCCGGCTCGGAGAAGGTCATCTTCTGCTACATCTCGCCGGTCTACAACTGCTGCCACAACGGCGCGGGCATGGCCTGGGACTCCAAGGGCAACCTGTACATCACCAACGGCGACAGCATCCCGAACGGCGTCGAACAACCGCCAACCAACGGCGGCTACACCAACCCGGACCCGCTGTTCACGATCCCGTGCCCGCCGCGCGGCCGCGCACGGCACGCACTGCGGCCAGACCGCCGAGCCGATCCGCCCGGCCGACACCGGACCGATCTATCAGCTACGGCGACGCCCGCGGCACGTCCGGCAACACGAACGTCTACGAGGGCAAGATCATCCGCATCCAGCCGCTCGCGAACCCGGGCGACACGCCGGGCCTCGGGCTCGACGTACACGATCCCGGACGCCGACGCGCCCAACGGCGCGAACCTGTTCGCGCCCGACAGCCAGCCGGTGCACGGACGGCAAGGCCAAGCCCGAGATCTTCGCGATGGGCGTGCGCTCGACGTACACGATCCACATCGACAAGAAGACCGACGCGATCACCACCGCGTGGATCGGCCCGGACCAGAGCGACCGAGAACCCGATCTGGGGCCCGGCCAAGACCGAGAACGCGACGATGATGAACTCGGCGGGCAACTGGGGCTGGCCGTTCTGCCAGGCCGGCAACCGCTGGGACTACCGCGTCAAGACGCCGGCTCACCGGCGGCGCCGCGGCGGCCGTCGCCGACTCCGCTCGGCACTCCGGGCGCGGTCGGCGGCGGCGCGGACGGCAAGACCGGCGCGTACTTCGACTGCCGCGGCGCGGTCGCTCAACAACTCGCCGTACAACACGGGTCTCAAGACGCTTCCCGCGCCGAAGCCGGTCAACATCTGGTACGGCCCGCAGGGCGGTTGCTACGGCTACCCGAAGAACGCCAACGGCGTCGGCATCTACACCGCGACCAACACGGACGGCCTACGACCGGCGACGACGACCGGCATCTCGCGTCTGTGCCCGTGGATCGATCGGCGGCAGCCAGGCGCCGATCGACGGTGGCATCTACCGCAAGCCGGCGGGTGACAAGCCCGACGCCTGGCCGTCCTACTGGGACGGCCGCTGGTTCCTGATCGACTTCGCGAACACGACGCGACACCGTCACGCGCTGCTGATGGACCCGGCGACGCAGTTCAAGGGCGGCCAGCCGGTCGCGGTCGACTCGCTGCTCGGCATCATCCCGACGATCGCTGATCGGCGGCGCGCGCCCGGTGTTCATGGACTTCGGTGCTGACGGCGCGCTGTACGTCGGCTCCTACTCCGGCTCGCTACTACGCGGTCAACAACGCCAACATGGGCGTCTGGCGCTTCGCCTACACCGGCGGCGCCGACACCCCCGGCCCCGACCCGAAGGCCGTCGTGCCGACGGTCGGCAGCGAGGTGCGTTCAACATCGGCAAGTCCGGCGGCGTCTCCTACACGTGGGACTTCGGCGACGGCTACGCCGAAGGTCACGACCACGGACGCGTCGGTCTCGCACACCTACGACACCGCGCGGCACCAAGACGGCGACGCTGACGGTCACCTACGCCGACGGCGACACGGCCACCAAGACGGTCGCACGGCCGCCGACGTGCCGACGCCGCTGTTCACCAACGTCAACGCCGACGTCGGGGCCACGGTGCCGCTGCGTGCTGGCGCTGACGCTCGGCGCCCGGCGACCTTCGGCACCTTCACCCCGTCGCTCGACCAAGGACTACACCGCGTCGACGACGGCGACCGTGCTCGCCACCAGCGGCAACGCGCAGCTGACGCGTCGTCCGATCCGGCGCCGACGACCACCGGGCCACCTGGTCAACGCCGACTACACGCTGCCGTCGCGCGCTGCAGGTCAAGGCCACGAGCGCCATCGGCAGCACGCGGCGGCGCCTTCGCCGACGTCGGCGGGGCGGCCAACCCGACGCCGCTGCTGACCTACGTCGGCGCGGCCAACGACGCGGCGGTCACGCTGGACTTCAAGCAGCACGTCGGGGCAGACCGATGCGCTGAGAGCCGGGCAGGTACAGCAAGACGCTCACGTTCACCCTCTCGACCACCCAGCCGTGAGCCACTCGAGCCGCGGCGGTCCGTTCGGGCCGCCGCGGCTCTCCCACGTTGTCCATTACGTTCAGAAAATTTTGAAGAAAGGGTCCGCCGTGTCGGAACTGAGGAGGATGTTCCTATGTTGAGGTTGAGGCTGAGGCATGCGCCATGGCTGGCCGCTCTCGCCGCGCTGACGCTCGCGTTGCCGGCCGGTGCGTCCGCCGCGCCCGGCGCGATCAAGGCCATCGACGACGCCGGTCCAGGTGGTTCTGCGACGCGTCGGCACCGGATCCGCTGAAGACACACGCGTCAACGATCACCCCGGGCGAGAAGGTCACGTTCAGCTACCCGGCCGGCAACAGCGCTCCACAACGTCGGGTTCGACGCCGACGCGGACCCGCAGCCGACGTCGTGCGCGCAGACGGTCGGCGCCGACGATCCCCGGGCGCGATCCCGCCGGTCCCGCAGTACGTCCAGGGACCGGGCTGGGTCGGCGACCTGCACGTTCACCACCGCCGGCACGTACGCGTTCTTCTGCACCGCGCACCCGGGCATGATCGGTACGGTCGTCGTGGCGGCGCCGGCGAACGACGCCGCCGACCGTCACCGCCAGTCGCACACCCGTCGGGCAACGTCGTGCGCAACACCTCGGTCGCCTTCACCGCGACGGGCGTCGACGCCGACGGTGACGCGCTCACCTACGCGTGGGACTTCGGCGACGGACAGGTGTCCGACGCTGCAGAACCCGGGTCACATCTACGACACCCCCGGCACCTACTCGGCCAAGGTCACCGTCTCCGACGGCAAGGGCGGCACGGTCACGAGCACGCTGAGCGTCACGGTCGTCTCCGCCACCAACAGCGCCCCGACGGTCACCGCCTCGCGCACGCCGACGGGCAACGTCGCGACCGGCACCGCCGTCGCGTTCACCGCGACCGGCGCCGACGCCGACGGCGACACGCTCACCTACTCGTGGGACTTCGGCGACAGCACCGCCGTCTCCACCACGCAGAACCCGACGCACACCTACGCCACGGCGGGCACCAGTCCGCGGCCAAGGTCACGGTGTCCGACGGCAAGGGCGGCACCGGCGACGCCACGCTGAGCGTCGTCGTCACGCAGGCCAACCGCACCCGACGGTCACCGCCCGCGCACCCCGACGGGTGACGTCGCCCGGACCACGGCGATCACCGTTCACCGCGACGGGCACCGACGCCGACGGTGACACGCTCACCTACTCGTGGGACTTCGGTGACCGGCACCGCCGCCTCGACGCGCAGAACCCGTCGCACACCTACGCCACCGCCGGCACGTACACCGCCAAGGTGACGGTCTCCGACGGCAAGGGCGGCACGGGCACGGCGAACGTGCCGGTCACGGTCGCGTCACGGCACCGCGGGCTGCACCGCCGGCACGATCACGCGACGACTTCAACGGCAACGACCCTCGGCGCCGGCGTGGAGCGTCGTCCGGCCGGACGCGCACGCTGACCGTCGGCAACGGCGTCGGTGACGATCCCGGCCGCAGGCCGGCGATCTCTACACAGACCGTCCAACACCGCCAAGAACGTCGTCCTGCGCACCGCTCCCACGGGCGCGTGGACGATGACGGCCAAGATCAACCACAAGGGCCTGCGTCCAGTACCAGCAGGGCGGGATCATCGTCTACGGCGACGACGACAACTACATCAAGCTGGACCGCACCGCGACCAACACGGCGGCCGCCGCGACACGACGGAGTTCTTCGAGTTCATCGAGGAGGTCGCCGGCACGGCGCGCAACGCCACGGCGGACCACACGGCCAACCTGGCGGCGACGCTACCCGCCGGACTTCTACGCTCCGGATCGTCTACGACGGCACCAACCTGACCGGCTTCTACTCGCCGGACGGGACCACCTGGACGGCCGTCGGCCAGTGCCTCGACCGCGATGCCGGCGAACCCCAAGGTCGGCTTCTTCGCGCTCTCCAACGCGGCGGCGACGATCGTCAACGTGGTGTTCGACTGGTGGCAGATCGACGGGCCCGAACGTGCCCGATCCCGGGCTGCGTGCCCGGCCCGAACACCGATCCCGGTGATCGCCTCGGTCGCCCGCACCCCGACGCGGCGACGTGGCCACCGGCACGGCGATCGCTTCACGGCCGCGGCGACCGACGCCGACGGCGACCCGCTGACCTACGCCTGGGACTTCGGCGACACGGCGCCACGTCGACGCAGCAGAACCCGACGTACACGCTACACCACGCCGGGCACCTACACGGCCAAGGTGACCGTCTCCGACGGCAAGGGCGGCACCGACAGCCAGACGCTGCCGATCGTCGTCACGCAGGCCAACCGCGCCCCGACGGTGACCGGCCGCGCGGACGCCCACGGGCGTCGTCGCCCCGGGCACGTCGATCGCCTTCACCGCGACCGGCACCGACGCTGACGGCGACACGCTGACCTACTCGTGGGACTTCGGTGACAGCACGGCGGCGTCGACGCAGCAGAACCCGTCGCACACGCTACGCCACCGCCGGCACCTACACCGCCAAGGTGACGGTCTCCGACGGCAAGGGCGGGACCGGCCACGGCCGACGTCCCGGTGACGGTGCGGTCGCCGGGCGCCAACCACAACCCGACGGTCACCGTCGACGCGCACGCCCACGGGCAACACGCGTGTCGGCATCCCGGTCAGCCTTCACCGCGACCGGCACCGACCCGGACGGCGACACGCTCACGTACTCGTGGAACTTCGGTGACAGCACCGCCGTCGACACCACGCAGAACCCGACGCACACGTTCCTCACCGCGGCCACGTTCAACGTGATCGGTCACGGTGAGCGACGGCAAGGGCGGCACGGCGTCCGCGACGCTCTGGCGGTCGTCGGTCCAGGCCAACCGCGCCCCGACGATCTCGACGGCCACGGCCACGCCGGCGACGAGGGCATCGGCGCCGCTGAACGTCACGTTCGCGGCCACGGCCACGGACGCCGACGGGCACACGCTGACCTACGCGTGGGACCTCGACGGTGACGGCACGTTCGAGACCACGGGTCAGAACCCGACGCAAGACCTACACCGCGGCGGCTACGCCGGTGCTGCGGGTCAGCGACGGGTTCGGCGGCGTGGTCACGCGCACGCTGGCACCGCTCCGAACGGCGGCGGCATCAACGTGTTCCCGGACGACGCTCGATCCGAACGCCCGCTACCACGTGCTCGTCTTCTCCAAGACGGCCGGCGTTCCGGCACTCGGCGATCGACGAGGCCGAGGTCGCGATCCGCATGCTCGGGACCGCAGAACAACTTCACCGTCGACTGCGACCGAGGACGCGACGCGCTTCAACGACGCGTTCCTCTCCCGCTACGACCTGGTGATCTTCAACTCGACCACCGGTGACGTGCTCACCGACACGCAGCAGGCGGCGTTCGAGCGGTTCATCAAGGCCGGTCACGGCTACGCGGGCATCCACTCCGCCACGGACACCGAGTACGGCTGGGCCTGGTACGGCCAGCTGACCGGCGCGTACTTCCGCAACCACCCGAACGGCACGCCGACGGCGACGGTCGTCGTGGAAGACCCGAACTCGCCCGCCACGGCCGGCCTGCCGGCGCGCTGGTCGCGGGTGGACGAGTGGTACAACTTCCAGAGGATCGTCAACCCGGTGGTCAACGGCGGCGGCACGGACGTCAGCCCGCGTGGCAACACGCCGATCCACGTGCTGCTGACGATGGACGAGTCGACCTACGTCGAGGACGACGGCACGGACGGCGTCGACGACGACCACCCGATCGCCTGGTGCAAGCGCTACGACGGCGGCCGGATGTTCTACACCGCGCTCGGTCACACCGAGGCCACCTACACGGACCCGTGCTTCCTGGAGCACCTGCAAGGGCGGCATGGAGAGTGGCGGCCGGCGTCGTCGCCGACGCGGACTGCGGTCAGCGCGCGCCGGTGGCGAGCGCGACCCGCGCCCCGACCGGCGACGTTCAGGCCGGCGAGGCGGTGCAGTTCAACGCCGACCGCGACCGACGCCGACGGTGACACGCTCACCTACGCGTGGGACTTCGGCGACGGCGGCACGTCCACCGTGGCGAACCCGACCCACACGTTCGCGGCGGTCCGGCGACCTACGCGGTCAAGGTGACCGTCAGCGACGGGCAGCTCCACGCAGACGATCACGCATCGCCGACGACGGTCCGCGCCGAACTCGACCGACACCCGGGTGACGTCGGCGGCGAACGTCGACCTCGTCCTCGGCGCTGTCGATCAACGGCCCGGCCTCGTTCGCGACGTTCACCCCGGGCGTCGCGGCGGACTACACCGCCACCGTCGCCGCGCAGGTGACGAGCACGGCGGGCAGCGCGGCGCTGACGCGTCGTCGACCCGAGCGACGACCAACACCGGCAAGCTGGTCAACGGCACCTACGCCCTCGCCCAGCCGCTGCAGGTCAAGGCCACCAACGCGGCCAACCCGAACACGGCGTTCGCGCCGGTGCACGGGCGCGAGCTCGCCGCTCGCGCTGCTGAGCTACCCGCGGGCGATCAGCGTCGGACGCGGTGACGCTCGGCTTCAAGCAGTCCGTCGGCGCGGGCGGAGACGCTGCGCGCCGGCGCCTACGGCAAGACGCTGAGGTTCACGCTGTCGACGACGACCCCCTAGGACGGCTCCTCCGGCGGGTCCTCGCCTCGTGCGAGGACCCGCTGCGTCCAGGCCACGTCGTGCCAGGCGCCGAACTTGTAGCCGATGTCGCGGTAGGTGCCGACCGGCTCGAAGCCCAGCGCCTCGTGCAGGCCCTTCGCTGGCCGGGTTGGGCAGCGTCATCCCCGCGATCGCCATCCGGAAGCCGCGCTCGGTCAGGTGCGGCAGCAGCACGTCGTACAACGCGCGTCCGGCACCCGTGCGGCGACGGCCGAGCTCGAGGTAGACGCTGACCTCCGTGGCCCAGCGGTAGGCGGCACGCGGATGGAACGTGCCGGCGTAGGCGTACCCGACCACCACGCCGTCCTGCTCGTAGACGAACCACGCGTGTGAGCTCGCGATCCGCGCCGCCATCTCGCCGGCGCTCGGCGGCTCCGTCTCGAAGCTGATCACCGTGTCGGTGACATAGGGGGCGTAGATCGCCGCGCAGGCCGAGGCGTCCTCAGGCGTCGCGGCGCGTATGTGTCCGCTCATGTCACTATCGTAGACAACGTGTCCACGATGATGACGGACGCCGCGCTGGCCGCGGCCGTGCACGCGGCGCGCGAGGCCCAGGGCCTCTCGACCAGCGCGCTGGCCGAGCGCTCCGGCGTGTCGCGGGCCATGATCGCGAAGATCGAGCGTGCCGAGGCGCAGCCCACCGCCGCCTTGCTCGGCCGGTTGTCCGGGGCGTTGGGGATGACGCTGTCGGAGCTGATCGCGCGCGCCGAGCACAGCGACGGCCGGCTCGCCCGCGCGGCCGAGCAGCCGACCTGGACCGATCCCGAGAGCGGCTACCGGCGACGCGCGCTCTCACCCGCGGCCGGCGGGCCGCTGGAGCTCGTCGAGGTCACCCTCCCGGCCGGGGCGGAGGTCGCCTATCCCGCCGACACCTACGTCTTCATCCATCAGCAGCTGTGGGTGCATCGAGGGCACGCTGCGCTTCCTCGAGGGCACCGTGCAGCACGAGCTCGAGCGCGGCGACTGCCTCCAGCTCGGCGCCCCCGTGGACTGCGTCTTCAGCAACCCCGGCCGTGTCGAGTGCCGCTACCTCGTCGCGCTGACGAGGCGTTGATAGAGGGGTCTGTGCGGCGTGCCAGACCCGGAAGGGCGACCAGCAGGGAACTCGCAGTCATCCGAGGCGGCGTAGCGCGGTCTCGATAGCGACCTCGACCCGGGAAGTCATGCCTGCCACCTCGACGGGGCAGCGCCCAGCGACCTGACCACGGATCCACTTCGGCGCGCTTTCGTCGTAGTGCAGCAGGGCATACAGGTCCCACCACGGATCGAGAGTCACCCCGGCGATCGACTCATAGAGCGACCGAAGCTGCTCCGACCACTCGGGCGAATAGAGCGCCGCCAAGTATCGCCGACAGTGCCCGACATCAATCGCGCGCGCCCCTCGATGGATGGAGTTCCAGTCGGTCAGTCCAGTGATCCTCCCGCGCGACCACAGCATGTTGACGGGCAGGAGATCGCCGTGCAGAAAAACGGCAGCGTCCTTTGGCGGCGGCGCCGCCATGACACCGAACGCCGCCTTCCACACAGCCTTCTTCTGTGCGCCGACCGGTACCCGAAACCCGCCTAGAGGAGCGATCCAGGAATCCGTCCAAGGTCTGAACATCTTCGCGGGGAGATCGAGTGAATGCACGAATACAGCAATCTCCGCGATCCTCGTCATCCACGACCGGGGGTCCGCCGGATCAAGGTGAACCTGCCCCTGCAACCGTGTCATCAGCAACGATGGCGCGCCCTGCGTCGAAGCACCAGCAACATCAGTGGCCAAGATGCTCGGAACCGGGAGACCGCTTCCCGCCACCACACCAAGGTTGGCGATCTCCTTCTCCAAATTTCCCTGCAGTCCAAGCCCGCCCGGGTACTGCCGCAGTACGACGAACGTTCGCTTTCCACGTCGCTCGACAGTAAGCCGATGCACGGCGGAGCAGACGCCACCGGTCAATCGGCGATGGCCGACGATGCGACTGCCCCGACCCATCGACGCCGCAACCCAGGCGAGAGTCTCCGCGGAGGGCCGACGCTGCCTGAACCCGCCATCCCTCCAATCGCCCTCGGGCATGAGCGCGAGTCTATTCGTCGTTTTGGCGAGGCGTTAAACGCCGAAGGCCCCGCCGGGGAGAGCGGAGCCTTCGATCAAGCCGGGTGTCGTGGGGTGAGCGCGGTCACCAAGTCTGCGCGCCGAGGCGGGCGGACTTGAGGAGCGGGGGCAGCTCACGGACGACGGGGAGAGTGAACGCGTGGGAGAGAGAGGGGGTCCGGTGCGAGGTCATGGCTTGAGAAGTTCGTGTCGCCTGGTCTTGGGAGGTGGTGGCGACAAGGGGAACTCTCCCACTTGGCCGTGGGTCGTCTGAGGGGGGAGCCTGGCGTCTTGAGGTGCGGCCAGCGCGCGGCGGCGTGGGGCTGCCCGTACCCCGTCTAGCGGAGCACCGCCGCGAGCGCCTCGACGGCCGCTGGGGCGAGCGTCTCGGGCAGGTTCGCATAGCCGACGACGAGGCCGGGCGCTGCGGCTCTGAGTGGGTCGAGGGCGATGCCGCGGGCGCGGGCGGCCGCGACGACGGTGGCCTCGTCGTGCTGTCCGGCGGGCAGGTGCAGGACGAAGTGCAGTCCCGCCGCCGCGCCCGAGATCGTGAGCGCCGGGGAGTCGCGCGGCGAAGGCATCGAGCGAGCGCGTCGCGGCGGCGCGGTAGAGCCGGCGGTGGTGGCGCAGGTGGCGGTCGAACTCCCCGCGCGTCGATCAGGTCGGCGAGCGCGAGCTGGTCGAGCACCGGCGGCGGCGGCGGGCGCGTCGTCGCCGACCGCGGCGCGCGGAGGACGAGCCAGCCGAGCCGCAGCGCCGGGCGCGAGCGTCTTGCGACGTCGAGCCGGCGTAGACGACGCGCGTCGGGCGCCATGCCCTGCAGCGAGCCGACCGGCTCGCGGTCGTAGCGGAACTCGGCGTCGTAGTCGTCCTCGAGCGACGAACGCGTCGCTGGCGCGTGCCCAGTCGCAGCAGCGCCGCGCGGCGGGCGGGGGAGAGCACCGCGCCGGTCGGGTACTGGTGCGCGGGCGTCAGCGAAGACCGCGCCGACGCCGAGCCGCTCGAGCGCGGCGTGTCGGCGCCCTCGCCGTCGACCGCGAGCCGGACCGGCTCCAGGCCCGCGCGCGATCAGCGTGGCCTCCAGGCGCGGCCAGCCGGGATCCTCGATCGCGACGCGCCGGATCCCGCGCTCGGCCAGCACGCGCCACACGAACGGCAGGCTCGGGCCGAGCCCGCCGGTGACCAGCACCTCGGACGCCGTCGCCTGCACACCGCGCCGCCGGCGCGAGCGACGCGGCGAGCGCCTCGCGCAGCTCGGGTTCGCCACGGCGGTCGGGATAGCCGAGCCGGGCGTCCGCGGTCGTCCGCAGCGCACGCCCGAGCGCGCGACCCCAGGCGGGGCGGAACGCGCCGTCGAGCGCGGGCAGCGCGGGGCGGAGATCGAACTTCGGCGCGCGCGAGACGGGCGCGCGGCCGGCCGCGGGCGCGGGCTCGCCGGGCGGCGCGGCGCGCGGCGCCGCGCCGCGTCGGGCGGCTGCGTCGGGTGGCCGCGCGGCGCCGCGCGGCTCGCCGCGCCGCACTGCGGCGCCGCGCGGCTCGCCGCGCCACACTGCGGCGCCGCGCGCGCGCTCGCCGCTGCGCTCCGCTCCCGTGCCGCCCGGCGCCCCGGCCGCGAACGTCCCTCCGCCGCGCCGCGTCAGCAGGTAGCCCTCGGCGACGAGCTGTGCGTAGGCCTCGACGACGATGCCGCGCGAGACGCCGAGCTGCGTCGCCAGCGCCCGCGTCGACGGCAGCCGTGTTCCCGGCGGGAGACGGCGGACCGCGATCGCGCAGCGCGCTGCTCGCAGCGGGCCCGCAGCGAGCCGCCGGGCGCAGCGGTCAGATCGAGGTGCAGATCCACTTGGCCCTCGATTACTGACGACAATGTGGCACTGGAAGCCGAGCCAGTCGGCCGTAGCGTGAACGGCAATGAACGCCTCGCCTCCCTCTCAGCGTGCCCGCGTCCGCCGTGTGCCCGCGCGCGCCGTCTACGGGCGCGAGACGATCGACGCGATCCTCGACGAGGCGATCGTCTGCCATGTCGGCTTCGTCGATCGACGATCAGCCGTACGTCATCCCGACGCTGCACGCGCGCGTCGGCGACGTCGTCTACCTCCACGGCTCCACGGCCAGCCGGATGATCCGCGCGCTCGCCGGCGGCCTGCGGGCCTGCCTGACGGTCACGCTGCTCGACGGCCTCGTGCTCGCGCGCTCGGCCTTTCACCACTCGATGAACTACCGCTCGGTCGTGATCCTCGGTGAGGCTCGCCCGGTCGAAGGGCCGAGGAGCGCCTGCGCGCGCTCGAGGCGTTCACCGAGCGCATCGTCCCCGGCCGCTGGGACGAGGTGCGCCCGCCGACCGCCCAGGAGCTCAAGGGCACGCAGGTGCTCGCGCTGTCGCTCGACGAGGCGTCGGCGAAGGTCCGCACCGGCCCGCCGGTCGACGACGACGAGGACTACGAGCTCGACGTCTGGGCCGGCGTCGTCCCGCTCACCGTCAACGCGGGCGAACCGGCACCTGATCCGAAGCTCACCCCGGGCATCGAGCCCTCCGAGCCCGTCCTGCGCTGGGCCGACCAGCGTCGCTGAGGCTTCAGCAGCCGCCGGGCACGATGCCGGCGGTTGCCTTCTGCAGCAGCGCGTAGAGCTGCTCGCGCTCGGCGTTCGTCAGCGCGGCGAGCGTCACGTCCTCGACGGCGGCGAGCGCGAACTCGGCCCGTGCGAGGCGCTCGTGGCCGCCGGCGGTGATCTCGACCGAGTGCCGGCGGCGGTCCTCGGTCGAGCGCCGGCGCTCGATCAACCCCTCGGCCTCGAGTTCGTTGAGCAGCCCGACGAGGTTGGTGCGGTCGATCTGCAGCGTCGTGGCCAGGTCCTGCTGGCTGCTCGGACCCAGATCGCGCAGCACCGTCAGGGCGACCATGTGCCGCGGGCGCAGGCCGACCACCTCGAGCACCGACTCGCCCTCCGCGCGCATGCGCCGCGCCAACAGGTCGAGCAGCGCCGAGGAGCGCCGGAGCGGCTGGTCGATGACAGGCAGCTCGTTGATGGCGACCAGTTTAGACCGGACGCAAACGATCGGTGTGCTACAAATCGTTTGTAGTACACAAACGATCTGCGAGGGACTACGTGTCGCATCTGCTGCACATCGATTCGAGCATCCAGGGCGAGCGGTCGGTCAGCCGTGGCCTGACCGCGCGCGCCGCCGCCGGATGGCGCGCCGCACACCCGGTGGAACGGTGACCTACCGCGACCTCGGCGCCGACCCGCTGCCGCACTTCGATGCCGACACCGGCACCGCGCGGATGGTCGCGCCGGACCAGCACACAGCCGGTCAGGCCGCCTCCTACGCGCTGAGTGTCGAGCTGGTCAACGAGATCCTCGAGGCCGACACCGTCCTCCTCGGGCTGCCGCTCTACAACTTCGGCCCGCCCAGCAGCGTCAAGGCCTGGGTCGACCACCTGATCGTCCCCGGCCTCGCGCTGAACCACGAGACGAACGAGGGCCTGCTCGGCGACCGCGACATGATCGTGCTCGCCGCCCGGGGCGGCGGCTACGCGCCGGGCACCCCGCGCGAGGGCTGGGACCACGCCGAGCCCTGGCTCCCGCACGGCCTCTCCCTCACCGGCCTCGAGCCGCGCTTCATCACCGCCGAGCTGACGCTCGCCGGCAGCGTTCCCGCGATGGCGGACCTGAAGCCGCTCGCCGCGGAGAGCCTCGCGGCCGCCGAGCGCGAGATCGACGCGCTGTGGGTCGCCGTCGCCTGACACGATTGCGGGCGTGGAAGAGCACGCCGAGCTCCGCGCCGCCGTCCGCGCGGTCTGCGCCCGCTACCCGGACGCCTACTGGCGCGACCTCGACGCGCGCCGCGAGTACCCGGAGGCGTTCGTCGCCGCGATGACCGAGGCCGGGCTCCTCGGCGCGCTGATCCCGGCCGAGTTCGGCGGCATGGGCCTCGGCCTGGCCGCGACGAGCGTGATCCTCGAGGAGATCAACCGCTCCGGCGGCAACGCGCAACCGGCGCACGCGCAGGTCTACACGATGGGCACGCTGCTCAAGCACGGGTCGGCCGAGCAGAAGGCCGCCTACCTGCCGAAGATCGCGAGCGGCGAGCTGCGGCTGCAGGCCTTCGGCGTGACCGAGCCCGAGGCCGGCACCGACACGACCTCGCTGCGCAACGACCGCGGTCCGCCGCGGCGACTCCTACGTGATCAACGGCCGCAAGATGTACATCTCGCGCGTCCAGCACTCCGACGCGATGGTCCTGCTCGCCCGCACGACGCCGCGCGACGAGGTCGAGCGCAGATCCGACGGCCTCTCGGTCTTCCTCGTCGACCTCAAAGAGGCGATCGGCCACGGTTTGACCGTCAACCCGCGCCGCGTGATGATCAACAACGTCACCAACGAGCTGATCTTCGAGGACCTGACGATCCCAGCGACGAGCCTCGTGGGGGAGGAGGGCGAAGGTTTCCGCTACATCCTCGACGGCATGAACGCCGAGCGGATCCTGATCGCCGGCGAGTGCATCGGCAACGGCCGCTGGTTCGTCGTCGCGCGCTTCGGCGCGAGCGAAGGAGCGCGAGGTCTTCGGCCGTCCGATCGGCGCCAACCAGGGCATCCAGTTCCCGCTCGCCCGCGCCCACATCGCCGTCGAGGCGGCCGACCTCATGCGTTTCCGCGCCGCCGCGCTCTTCGAGGCCGGAGCGCCCTGCGGCGCTGAGGCCAACATGGCGCTGCTGCTCGCCGCCGACGCCGCCTGGGAGGCGGCCAACGCCGCCATGCAGACGTTCGGCGGCTACAGCTTCGACAGCGAGTACGACATCGAGCGCAAGTTCCGCGAGACGCGGTTGTTCCAGGTCGCGCCGATCTCGACCAACCTGATCCTGGCCTACGTCGGCCAGCACGTGCTCGGCCTGCCGCGCTCGTTCTGAGGCCGGCTGCTCAGCCGACGTAGGCGATCGTCTGCGGGCCCTTCCGGGAGCACGCAGACGCGTGGCGCTCGACGCCCTCGGCGGCGACGGTCGCGCGCGATGTCGCGCGTCTGCTCGAGGTGCACCGCGCGCAGCTCGTCGTCGGAGAGGTGCTCGGTGTGCATCACGACCCGCGCGTGGTCCTGGATGTTGGCCTGGATCTGGACCTGCCACTGGTCGGGCGTGACGTGGTCGGACTGCGCGATCGCGCGCAGGAACTCGCGCGGCGACGCGCTGCGACTCGAGCAGCTGCGCGGTAGGAGCCGTGGCCGGGGAAGCCGTCGCGGCACTCGGCGGCGCAGACGATCAGCCCGCCCGGCTTGACGACCTTGCGCGGCGGCCGACATGCCCTTGACCGCCTGGTAGAGGTTCTGGTCGAGCGGATAGCCGGAGTTGCTCGTGACGACGACGTCGAACGGCTCGCGGGACCGCGACGCATCGCGAAGCTCGCGCGCCGCCTCGCAGGCGGCGCGCGTGCATCGGGCCGAGCTCGCCCGCGAAGGCCTCGATCACGCGCTGCTCGCGGTTGAGGATCACGTCGAAGGCGAAGTGCGGCGGCGCCGCGGCGGCGGCGGCGCGGATGTCGTCGTGGACGGGGTTGCCCTCGATCACGCCCCAGGTCGCGCTGCGGGTCGCCGATGCGGGCCGCGTCGTGCAGCACCAGCACCGTGTCCAGCCCGGCCAGGCCGGGCGTGACGAGCTTCGGCCCGCCGCTGAAGCCGGCGAAGAAGTGCGGCTCGACGAAGCCGGTCGTGATCCGGAGGTCGGCCTCGACCCAGAGCCGGTTGATCCACACCGGCACGCCGCGGCCGTGCTCGCCGAGGTAGACGAGCGAGTCGCGGTCGCGCGCGTCGTGGTTGACGACGCGCACGCGCTCGACGAGCTCGTCGCCGAGCATCGCGCGGATCTCCTCGTCGGTGTTGCCGCGATGGGTGCCGGTGGCGACGAGGATCACGACGTCGGCGTCGGGCACGCCCAGCTCCTCGAGCACCGCCGGGATCATCTGGTCGCGCGGCTGCGCGCGCGTGCCGTCGCACATCGAGATCGCGACCGTCTGCCCGGGCCGGGCGAGCTCGCGCAGCGGCGGGCCGGCGACCGGGGCGCGCAGCGCCTCGCGCAGCACCGCGCGCCTCGTCGGCCGCGCCCGCGTGGTAGGCGGGCTCGACCACCGTCGTCCGCTCGTCGGGCAGCTCGACCTCGAGCCCGCCGACGCCATAGGCCAGTCGTACCTTCACGATCGGTCACTGTATTGCCCCATGAGCGACTACTCGATCGTCAACGCCGACGAGGTCGAAGACCACTACGCGGGAACGACCGTGCCGGGCGAGTTCCGGCGCCTGACGCCGCTGCTGGCCTCCGAGCAGGTCGCGCTGACGCTGATCCGCGTCCCGCCGCACTCCGACTTCGAGCAGGGCACCGGCCACTTCCATGACGAGGTCGAGGAGCTCTACGTCGTCACGCGCGGGACGCTGACGATGCGCCTCGGCGACGACATCCACAAGATCGGCGCCGGCACGGCCGTCCGGGTCGCGCCGAAGACGCCGCGCTCACACCGCAACGAGGGCGACGAGCCGGTCGAGCTGTGGGCGATCTCGAAGAACCTCGGCCGCGAGGACGCGACCAAGATCGACGACTTCTGGGAGGCGTCCCCGGACGCTGCGCAGACGCGCTAGCGGCGCGGTGCGGGGCCGCGCATGACGGCGTCGAGCGCGGTCTGCCCCAGCGCCGGGGCCGCCAGCGGCGTAGGCGGCGCAGGGACGCAGCCCGTCGAGCACGAGGCCGAGGTAGCGGCGCCAGATCTCCGGCTCGACGTCGTGCGTGCGGTCCATCACGGCGCCGAGCATCATGTGGATCAGCGGCGCGTCGAACGGTTCGACGTCGGCGCGGACGACGCCGGCGGCCTTGGCGCGATCGAAGAGCTCCGTCACCAGCATCCGCAGCCGGTCACGCGCGTCGACGACGCAGCCGCCGCCGTGCGTGTGCGAGCCGAGCAGCTCCTTGAGGCCACGGTCGCGCGCCTGCAGCTCGCAGCCGCGCTCGAAGAACAGCACCAGCCCGTCCCACGGATCGGGGTTCGCGAGCGCCTGCTCGGCGATCGCGCAGATCGACTCGAGCCGCTGATCGAACAGCGCGTCGATCAGCACCTCCTTGTCCGGGAAGCGCCGGTAGACGGTGCCGACGCCCACGCCGGCGTGACGGGCGATGTCGTCCAGCGTCACGCCCAGCCCGCGCTCGGTGAACAGCTCTCCCGCGGCGGCCAGGATGCGCTGGCGATTGCGCTCAGCGTCCTTGCGCAGGGGGCGGTCGGCGAGGTCGGGAGCCGAGGACATGGGTCACACAATAGCCGAAAACGGAGAGAGTGTCTCCAGTTCGTGCTACTTTGGTCGAGAACTTGAGAGAGCACCTCCACTTCTTCACCGAAAGCTCCGTATGACTCACGAGAATCCACATCACGAACGGCGCTGGGCCATCCTGGCGCTACTCGGCATCGCGCAACTGATGGTCGTGCTCGACGCGACGATCGTGAACATCGCGCTGCCTTCGGCCCAGGAAGCGCTGGGCTTCTCCAACGAGAACCGCCAGTGGGTCGTCACGGCCTACGCCCTCGCCTTCGGCAGCCTGCTGCTGCTCGGCGGCCGCATCGGCGACCTGTTCGGCCGCAAGCGCGTCTTCATCGCCGGCCTGCTCGGCTTCGCCCTCGCTTCAGCGCTCGGCGGCGCCGCCCAGAGCTTCGGCGTCCTCGTCGCCTCCCGCGCGCTGCAGGGCGTCTTCGGTGCGCTGCTCGCGCCCGCCGCACTGTCGCTGCTGACCACCACCTTCACCGCCCCGCATGAGCGCGCCAAGGCGTTCGGCATCTTCGGCGCGATCGCCGGCGGCGGCTCCGCCATCGGCCTGCTGCTCGGCGGCATCCTCACCGAGTACCTCTCCTGGCGCTGGTGCCTCTACGTGAACCTGCTGTTCGCGATCCCGGCCGCCATCGTCGCCCTCCGCCTGCTGCGTCAACCAGGTCCCGGCCATCCGCCCGCGCCTGGACTACCCGGGCGCCATCACCGCCACGACCGGCCTCTTCGCGCTCGTCTACGGCTTCTCGCACGCCGAGACCACCAGCTGGACCAACACCCTGACGATCGTCTCGCTCGCCGCCTCGGCCATCCTGCTGATCGCCTTCGTGGCCATCCAGCGCGTCTCCAGCCATCCGCTGCTGCCGCTGCGGATCGTGCTCGACCGCATGCGCGGTGGCGCCTACCTGGCCATGGGCATCGCCGGCGCGGGCATGTTCGGCGTCTTCCTGTTCCTGACCTTCTACCTGCAGACGACGCTCGGCTTCTCGCCGATCCAGTCCGGCCTGGCCTTCCTGCCGATGTCCGCGGCGATCATCCTCACCGCCACGACGGCGACGACCCGCCTCGTGCCGCGCATCGGCCCGAAGCCGCTGGTCCTGGCCGGCATGACGCTGGCCGCGCTCGCGATGGCGTTCTTCGCCCAGCTCGAGGTCGACTCGACCTACGCGCTGCACATCCTCCCGGGCCTGCTGCTCCTCGGCGTCGGCCTCGGCCTGGTCTTCGCGCCGACCTTCAGCACCGCCACCTTGGGCGTCTCACCGGCTGACGCCGGCGTCGCCTCGGCGATGGTCAACACCAGCCAGCAGGTCGGTGGCTCGGTCGGTACCGCACTGCTGAGCACGCTCGCCGGCAGCGCCGCGGCCAGCTTCCTCGCGGACAACGCGGGCAGCCCCGACGCCGTCGCGGCCGCTGCCGTCCACGGCTACACCACCGCGTTCTGGTTCTCGTCCGCGATCTTCGCCATCGGCGTCGTCGTGTCCTCGATCGTGCTGCGCTCCGGCGCGATGCAGACCGCCCCGGCGCCCGTAGGCGCCGAGCCGGTCATGGCTCACTAACGCCGCTTCTTGGGATTCGGAGGCGCGGTCCGGTCACGCCGGACCGTCGCCTTCTTTCCCTTGATGGTCGTCGCCCGCAGGGCGGAGATCACCTCTTGGGCGCTCTCCTCCGGGACCTCGACGATCGAGAAGCGATCGGAGATCTCGATCGCGCCGATCGAACGGCCGTCGACGCTTGACTCGCCGGCGATCGCGCCCACCAGGTCGCGCGGGCCGACGCCGCCCACGCGCCCGGCGCCGATGAACAGGCGCACCATGTTGCGCCGCGAGGCCTTGGCGTTGGCCGTCTTGGGACGGCGCTCCTGGACCTCAGGGATCTCCTGCTCGTCCTCGTCGAGCTGACCGGAGGCCTCGTGCGCGAGCTTGACCGCGGCGAGCGCGATCTCGACGACGTCGTACTCGCCCGCGAGCGTGTCGAGCACGACGCGGAACTCGTCCAGGCCACCGCCGGCGAGGGTCTGCTCGAGCGCGGAGCGGGTGAGCTCCAGCCGGCGGGCGCGCAGGTCGGCCACGGTCGGCAGTTTCTCAATTGTGATCCGCTGACCCGTGGCCCGCTCGATCGTCTTGAGCATGCGGTGCTCGCGCGGCTCGGCGAGCGTGATCGCGACGCCCTCGCGGCCGGCGCGGCCGACGCGGCCGATCCGGTGCGTGTAGGAGTCCGGATCGGACGGGACGTCGTAGTTGACGACGTGCGTGAGCTGGTCGATGTCGAGGCCGCGTGCGGCGACGTCGGTGGCGACGATCAGGTCCGCGGTCTCGTTGCGCAGCCGGGACATCACGCGGTCGCGCTGGTCCTGGGTCATGCCGCCGTGCAGCGCCTCGGCGCGGTAGCCGCGGCCGTTGAGCGTCTCGGCGAGCGAGTCGACCTCCGCGCGGGTGCGGCAGAAGACGATCGCCGCCGCGGGCGACTCGACGTCGAGCACGCGACCGAGCGCGGCCGGCTTGTGCGAGCGGGCGACGACGTAGGCGCTCTGGCGCACGAGCGGCGCGCCGTCCTCGGTGGCGGTCTCGCGGGCGATCGAGATCCGCTCGGGATCGCGCAGGCGGCGGCGCGCCATCTGCTCGATCTTCGGCGGCATGCGTGGCCGAGAACAGCGACCGTCTGATGCTCGTCCGGCGTCGCCTCGAAGATCTGCTCGAGATCCTCGGCGAAGCCCATGTCGAACATCTCGTCGGCCTCGTCGAGCACGACGACCTTCAGCTCCGAGAGATCGAGCGTCCCGCGCGCGATGTGGTCGAGCGCGCGGCCCGGCGTGGCGACGACGACGTCGACGCCGCGCTTGAGCATCCCGAGCTGGCGCGTGATCGCCTGGCCGCCGTAGATCGGCAGGACGCGGGCGCCGATGCCGCGGCCGTAGCGGTGCAGGGCCTCGGAGACCTGCACGGCGAGCTCGCGCGTCGGAACCAGCACGAGCGCGCTCGGAGCGCCGGAGCGGTCGGGACTGCAGTTGCTGGAGGATCGGCAGCGCGAAGGCCGCCGTCTTGCCGGTGCCCGTGGCCGCCTGACCGAGCAGGTCGCGGCCCGCGAGCAGCGGCGGAATCGCCTCGCTCTGGATCGGGCGTCGGCTCCTCGTAGCCCAGAGCGGTGAGCGCTTCGAGCAGCTCAGGCCGCAGTTCTAGGTCGGAGAAGGTCGTCATGTTGCCCCTAGTAATAGACGCCTGGCACCCGCACCCCGTCCGGGCGGGTTCCCCGATGGGAGCCGCAGACGCGCGTCCGTACCGTTGAACGGACCATGACCAAGCTTTTGAACCGCGTCAAGCGCAACCGCAAGAACAACAATCGCCGGCCGCCTTCAGGCGGGGCGTTCATGCTCCGTGTCGCGTACTAAGAGCGCTTCGTAGCCGCGCCGGCACGACCCGGGCACGCGATCAGCGACGCGGCGACGAGGTCCCGCTGCGACAGTGCGCTGCGAGTCTCGGCGACGGACGGTGACGGGAGCGGCGCCTGCGGCGCGACTTCGCGTACCTGGGGGACGGAATACTTATGATGTGAGGTGACCAACCCGACGTCCATGTTGGTCTCGAACTTAGAGGACTTCAAACCGGGCGTCAAGCGAAAGTGGGCGAGCTTCAGTTAGACATTCGTCCAAAGAATGTCAGCGCGGTAGCTTCCAGCCCATGAGCGACCTCCAGCACGACGACTCGATCATCGGTAGGTGCATCCTCACGTTCGACGGGCGCGTGCTGGAGCTGTTCAACGAGCGCACGGCGGACGCGCAGCGGCTGATCGTCGGCATGCTCAACGTCGAGGTCGACCAGCCAGATCGAAAGGGTCGCCGCGACGTCAAGTTCACCTGCAACACCGGGTTCCGCAGCGGCGGCGGCTTTCGCATCGTGGTCGACGAGACGCAGTGGCCCGCGGTCGAGCCCTTCGTGCGCGAGGTAGAGGCCGCGCTCTAGTCACTCCACCCGGATCAACGGTTGCGCTGGCTCGGACCTTGGGAACGGCAGCCGAGTAAGGGAGAGGGAGTTGTCGCTCAACCGTGTCTGGGAGTCGCGAATCTGCGACGGGCACGGCTCCATGGTCCCTGAGGCGGTTGCGTGAGACACCGTCGAGTTACGGGCGACGGTGAGCAACTCGACGCGGGCGGTCTTAACGTCTACGCAGGAACCGGCGCGAGCTCGGAGGCCAGCCGCCGCAGCACGGGATCGAGCTCCGGGTAGCGGTCCGGCTCCCAGTCGTCGATCAGCTCGCGCAGGCCGGCGGTACGGGCGACGACGAGCCGCTCGCGCATCGCCATCCCGTCCTCGGTCACGCGCTCGCCCGCGACGAGGCCCTTGTCGCGCAGTTCGCCGAGGGCCACCGCGAGCCGGTCGCTGCGCACGTGCGGGAGCTGCGGCCAGCTGCGCGACCGTCCACTGCGCGGGCGAGCCCAGATACATCAGCGCCCACGAGGCGCCGGGGGAGAGCTCCACGCCGGCGCGTTCGACGACGCCGGCCATGAACGCCAGCGTCCGCTCGCGGCCCGCGGCGCGGCTGAGCGCCCGGGTGAGCTCGCGCACGGAGTCGGTGTCGACCGGACCGCCGATCGCGTCACCGACCCCGGTCTCGACCGTCTTGCGCAGCGGCTTCTCCGGGATCAGCCACGAGAGGACGAACGCGACGGCCATGATCGCGGCGGCGACGAGGAAGACGACGTGCAGCGAGTCGGTGAAGGCCTTGTTGCGGTCGTCGCCGGCGGCGACCTCGGTGGCGAGGCGCGCGGTGAAGATCGCGCCGAGCACCGCGGTGCCGAGCGAGCCGCCGATCGAGCGGAACAGCGTCGAGCCGGACGTCGCGACGCCGAGCATGTCGTAGGGCATCGCGTTCTGGACCGCGAGCACGAGCACCTGCATGACCATGCCGAGCCCGAGGCCGAGGATCAGCATGTGCAGCGCGGCGACGCCTTCGGACGTGTCCTCGGTCAGCGAGGAGAGCAGGTACAGACCCAGCGCGGCGACGGCGGTGCCCGAGGATCGGGAAGACCTTGTAGCGCCCGGTCTTGCGTGATGATCTGCCCCGAGAGGATCGAGGACACCAGCAGCCCGCCCATCACCGGCAGCAGCTGCAGGCCGGACGCCGTCGGCGAGAGGCCGCGCACCGTCTGCTGGAACAGCGGCAGGAACGTCAGCGCGCCGAAGAGCGCGAAGCCGACGACCAGCGCGACGGCGCTCGTGACCACGAAGACGCGGTTCTTGAACAGTGCGGGCGGGAGGATCGGCTCGGCGGCGCGCTGCTCGACGAAGCCGAGCGACGACGAGGCAGACGACGCCGAGGACGCCCATGCCGATCGATCTGCGGCGACACCCAGTCGTACGTGTTGCCGCCGAGCGTGGTCAGCAGGATGATCGCGCTGAGCCCGACCGCCAGCAGCGCCGTGCCCAAGTAGTCGATCTTGTGGCTGCGCCGCTCGCTCACCGACGGCAGCGTCACGGCCAGCACGCCGAGCGCGAGGATGCCGAGCGGGATGTTGATGTAGAAGATCGACTGCCACGAGATGTGCGTGGTCATCCACCCGCCGAGCAGCGGGCCGGCGACGGCCGAGATGCCGAAGACGGCGCCGAACAGGCCCTGGTAGCGGCCGCGCTCGCTCGGCGGCACGACGTCGCCGATCGCCGCCTGCGCGCTGACCATCAGCCCGCCGCCGCCGAGGCCCTGGATCGCGCGGAACGCGATCAGCTCGGTCATCCCGTTGGCGAGCCCGCACAGCGCCGAGCCGATCAGGAAGAGCACGAGCGCGCCCTGGAGCACGATCTTGCGGCCGTAGAGGTCGCCGAGCTTGCCGTACAGCGGCGTCACCGCGGTGACCGCCAGCAGATACGCCGTGACGACCCAGGAGAGGTGCTCGAGGCCGCCGAGATCGCGCACGATCGTCGGCAGCGCGGTCGAGACGATCGTCTGATCCAGCGACGCCAGGAGCATCACCAGCATCAGGCCGCTGACGACGACCAGGATGCGGCGGCGATCCAGCGGCGCGTCCATCGCCCGCTGGTGTTTACACGAAGTGCTCAGTCGGTGTCGACGAGGATGCCCGCCGCGCGGGCGAGCAGCGGCGCGAGGCCGGCGAGCTGGACCACGTCGATCTTCGCGCCGCGCAGGCCGTTGACGTCACCAACAGGCTCGAGCTCCGAACCGCGGAAGTCCACGCGCGTGAGCGCCGCGTGGCTGAAGTCGGCGCGCACGATCTGGCAGCGCTCGAAGCGGACGTCGCGCAACGTCGCGCCGGTGAAGTCCGCCTCGTCGAGCACGCAGTCCTCGAAGGTCACGTGCCGCAGCTTCGAGTAGCCGAAGTTGACGAGCTTGAGCTGGCAGTTGCGGAAGACGACGTCGTCGGCCTCGACCTGCCCCAGGATCAGCCCGGACATCCGGCAGCCGTCGAACGCGGCGCGGTTGACGCGGCCGCCGGTCCAGTCGCCGGCCGACGCCTCGATCGCGTTGGCGACGATGTCGACGAGTGCGAGCGAGCGCAGCCGTGCGCCCGTCAGCGCCGTGCGCTCGAGCCGGCTGCGGGCGATCCGGCCGCCCGCGGCGCGTGCGCCGCTCAGGTCGGCCTCGACCAGCGCGTCCTCGATCACGAAGCTGCCGCCGAGCGTCTCCTCGCCCCAGGGCTCGAGCTCGGAATCGATCACGTCGGGCTTCGCGGGCACGTGCCGATCCTAGAACTGAACATTCCGAGAACACGCTCTGCGAGGCCTGTCGGCGTGTGACAATCGATGTGCGATGGCTCACGTACGCGGATCGGTGCTGGTGGTGGACGACGAGCCGACGATCGCCGAAGTCGTCTCGGCCTACCTGCAGCGGGCGGGCTATGAGACGCGCGTCGCTCGCGACGGGTTCGCCGCGCTCGACGCGGTCGACGACCAGCGCGCCCGACCTGATCGTGCTCGACCTGATGCTGCCCGGCCTGGACGGCCTCGAGGTGATGCGGCGCGTGCGCGAGCGGCCGGAGCGCAAGAGCGCGATCATCCTGCTCACGGCCAAGGGCGCCGAGGCCGACCGCGTCATCGGCCTGCGGCTCGGTGCCGACGATTACGTGGTCAAGCCGTTCTCGCCCGCGGAGCTCGTCGCGCGTGTGGACGCGGTGCTGCGTCGCGTCGATCACGTCGCGGTCGGGGAGCCGGCGCTTGCGCTTCGACGGGCTCGAGATCGACCCGTCCGCGCGCAGCGTGCATCGCGACGGCGAGCCGGTATTGCTGACCGCGCGCGAGTTCGACCTGCTGCTCTTCCTCGCCCGCCATCCCGCGCCAGGCCTTCACGCGCGATCAGCTGATGGAGCACGTCTGGCAGTACGCGTTCTACACGGACACCTCGACGGTGACCGTGCACATCCGGCGGCTGCGGGCCAAGCTCGAGGCCGACCCGGAGACCCCGCGCTGGATCGAGACCGTCTGGAGCGTCGGATACCGCTTCGCTCCCTAGCGTTCGCCGTCGCGCTCTCGCTGGTCGTGTCGGCGATCGTGCTCGTCGGCTACGACGCACACGGCGCGTGGATCACGCTGGCCATCGTCGGCCCGCTGGGCATCCTCACCGTGCTCGCGGGCGAGCTGATCGCCGCGCGCCGCCCCGGTGGGCTGCGCCAGCAGTTCGGGGCGGTCGCGCTGCTCGGCGTCATCTCGCTCGCGGTCATCGTCGCGCTGTTCGTCGACCTGATGTTCGTGTCCAGCCACGACGCGGTGATGACGATCCTGCTCGCCGCCTACGCGGGCGCGCTGGTGCTCTGGATCGCCCGCCGGCTCGGGAATCTCGCGCTCGCCGACGTCAACCGGATCCGCGTCACGCTGACCGCCGTCGGGGACGGCCGCCGCGATGTCCGCACGGGGTTGTCCGGCCACGACGAGGTCGCCCGCGTCGGCCGCGACGTCGACGCGATGATCGTGCGCCTGGACCGCGAGGAGCGCCTGCGGCGCGAGCTCTTCGCCGCCGTCTCGCACGACCTGCGCACGCCGATCACCGCGCTCAGCCTGCTCGCCACGGCGATCGACGACGAGGTCGTCGAGGACGCCAAGCGCCGCGAGTACGCGGCCCGCATGAACACCCACGTGCGCGCTCTGGGTGCCCTGATCGACGACCTCTTCGACCTCACGCGGCTGGAGGCCAAGGAGCTGCAGTGGACGATGGAGCGCGTCCGTCTCGACGAGCTCGTGCACGACGCCGTCGAGGCCATGCGCCCCAGCGCCGACGCCGGCTCGGTCGCGGTGCGTGCCGAGCTGCGCCCACCGCTCGCGGTCTCGCTCGGCAACCACGAACAGCTCCAGCGCGTGCTCTTCAACCTGATCCAGAACGCGATCCGCCACACCCCGCCCGACGGCAGCGTCACCGTCCGCGCCGAGGACGTCGACGGCGGCATCGAGATCGAGGTCGCCGACACCGGCACCGGCATCGCCGCCGAGCAGCGCGGGCGCGTCTTCGAGCCCTTCTTCCGCGCCGACGCCTCCCGCACCGACCCGGGCGCCGGCCTCGGCCTCGCGATCGCCCGCGCGATCGTCGAGGCCCATGGGGGCGCCATCTGGCTCGAGGAGGCGACGATCGGCACCCGCGTCCGCTTCCGCCTCCCCGCCGCGGCGTGACCGTGTCGATCTCGGCGTAGCCCGTTCGTATAGAGGGTGAAAGCATCCCTCTCCGACGAAGGAGCGCAGCTATGCCCAAGTACCTGCTCAACGTGATCCAGCCCGACGGCGAACCGCCGGAACCCGCCGTGCTCGAGCCGATCATGGCCGACCTCAGCGCGTTGCACGACAAGATGAGCGACGCGGGCGTGTGGGTCTTCACCGCGCACCTGCACCCGGCGAGCTCCGCCACGGTGGTTCGCCACCAGGACGGCGAGACGCTGCTGACCGACGGGCCGTTCGCCGAGGCCAACGAGCACGTCGGCGGCTACACGGTCATCGACGTGGCGGACCTCGACGCGGCGCTCGGCTGGGCCTCCGGGATGGCGAAGGCCTCGACGCTGCCGATCGAGGTTCGCCCGATGGCCGGATAAGTGGACATCGAGCGTGTCTTCCGTGAGGAGTACGGCCGTGCGGTGGCGGTGCTGGTCGGCGTCTTCGGGGACATCGACGCCGCCGAGGAGGCGGTCCAGGACGCGTTCACCGAAGCGGTGCGGCGGTGGCCCGAGAGCGGGCTTCCGCCGAGCCCGGCCGGCTGGATCATCACCACGGCGCGCAATCGCGGGATCGACCGCTTCCGCCGCGAGGCGTCGCGCGAGGCGCGCCAGCAAGAGGCGGCCGCGATGCTTGCGGCCGGCGAGCCGGCGCCGCAGGAGGAGGACGGTCCCGTGCAGGACGATCGGCTGCGACTCATCTTCACCTGCTGTCACCCGTCGCTCGCGGCGCCGGCGCAGATCGCGCTGACGCTGCGGCTGCTGGGCGGGTTGACGACGGCCGAGATCGCGCGGGCCTTCCTCGTCCCGGAGCCGACGATGGCGCAGCGGCTCGTCCGCGCAAAGGGCAAGATCCGGGACGCGCGGATTCCCTATCGCGTACCGAACGAAGCCGACCTTCCGGCACGTCTGAAGGCGGTGCTCGCCGTCGTCTACCTGATCTTCAACGAGGGTCATACCGCGAGCGGCGGCGAGCGGCTGGTGCGCGAGGAGCTGTGCGCCGAGGCGATCCGGCTCGGCCGCCTGCTGGCCGAGCTGATGCCCGACGAAGCCGAGGTGCTCGGCCTGCTGGCGCTGCTGCTGCTCGTCGACGCGCGGCGCGCGGCGCGGACGGACGCCACCGGCGCGCTCGTCCGCCTCGCCGACCAGGACCGCACGCTCTGGGACCGCGGGCAGATCGCGGAAGGACAGCGCGATCGTGCGCGGGCTCGTACGCCGCGACCAGCCCGGCCCGTACCAGCTCCAGGCCGCCATCAACGCCGTCCACAGCGACCCGCCGCCGACCGACTGGCGGCAGATCGTCGCGCTCTACGACCTGCTGCTGGCGTTCACGCCGACGCCTGTCGTCGCGCTCAATCGCGCCGTCGCGGTCGCCGAGGTCGAAGGACCGCAGCAGGCGCTCGTGCTCGTCGACGACCTCGACCTCGACGGCTACCACCTGTTCCACGCCGTCCGCGCCGACCTCCTGCGCCGCGCCGGCCGTGAGGCCGAGGCGACCGCCGCCTATGACGCCGCGATCGCCTGCGCCGAGAACGCCGCCGAGCGCGACTTCCTCAAGGACCAGCGCGAGCGGTCGATGACCTAGCGGGTGAAACTGTCGCTGATCGTCACTGCCCTGGCCGCGCTCTTCCTGGCCGGGTGCGGGAACAACGACGATCGCTTCGACCTGCGGACGCCCAGCGCCGGCAGCCCGGGCGACAGCCAGATCCGCCTCTCTCGAGTGGAGACCGCCCACATCTGCGCGGGAGCCATGCGGCGACGGCGAAGGCCACCCAGCTGGCGGTGAGCCTCGAGAAGACGCCGCTGGCGCGCGCGAGCGTCGGGAAGCTGAAGGCCGGGCAGCGCAACGCGGTCTCCCTCTCGGTCGGCTTCCCGAAGCTGACGGCACCCGGCCGCTTATCAGTTCAGCGCCGACAGCGCGGGCGCGTGGAGCGAGGGCGGCGCGGTCGACCCGTCGGCCGACCACGGGGCGGACGCCCTGATCGGCGTGGCGGAGGCCAAGGCCGGCTTCAAGGCCTGCCTGCCGCCGCCCCCGCGCTGACTCAGCGCGCGCGCAGGCGGACTTCGACGTGCGCGGGGCGCGTGGGCGTCGCGAGCGACAGGAAGTCGCGGACGCGGCCCTTGTGCCCGCAGTACGGGCACGACACCCGCTCGCGCGGCACGAGCGCGCGCGGACCGGGGGAGACCGGGGCATCGCAGTCCGGGCACGCGAACGTGCCCGCACTCAGCAGCGTCGAATGCCCGAGGCGGTGCTCGCCGTCGAGCCGTCCGATCCGCTCGCCGCGGACCGGATCCGAGCCGTCACGCTGAAAGGCCATCGCCTCTCAGTCTAGGTCTAGCCCAGCGCGATGACCTTCGTCCAGGTGACACCGCCGTCGTCGGAGCGGCGGATCTCGCCGCCCGTGACGGACGCGTAGAGCTCGCCCTTGGGGCCGACGACCAGCTCCTTCGGGCCGGCGCCGATCATGCCGACGTCCTCGAAGGTCTTGCCGCCGTCGCGGCTGCGCTTGACCTTGCCGTCCTTGCCCGCGCTGAACAGCGCGTCGGAGGCGCCCCAGGCGATGCGGGCGCCGAAGGTGGTCTCGCGCTGGCGCCAGGTCTTGCCCTCGTTGGTGGAGATCCAGGTGCCCTGGTCGGTCGAGACGGCCCAGACGGACGGGTTGCCCGGGTCGGCGGCGACGTCGATCGGCGCGGCCGCCGACGGCGCCTCGCGGCTCTCCCACGTCTTGCCGCCGTCGTCGCTGAAGAGGACCATTCCGGGGTCCTCGTTGCGCAGGGCGAGGATGCGGTCGCCGGAGACCTCGAGCTCGTGGTAGTCGGCCTTGCCCAGACCGGAGACCGGTTCCCAGGTGTCGCCCGCGTCGGTCGAGCGCACGAGCCCGAGCACGGGTGGGAGCGAGGCCTCGCCGGAGTGCCCGGAGGCGATGATCGTGCCCGGCCCCGCGTAGCGCACGACCACGTCGCGCGTCAGCGTGCCCTCGCCGCTGGAGGTCTTGATGTTGCCCGTCGCGGCCTCCGGCTCCTTGGCCCCGGTGGGCACGCGGAAGAACGTCGGGCCGCTGCCGGCCAGCAGCGTGCCGTCGGACGGGTCGATCGCGATCGAGCCGATGTCGGCGCCGGAGGTCGTCGCCGAGGCGGTCGTGCCGGTGTCCTCGGTGCGAGCCGCCACAGGCGGCGGCGAGCAGCGGAACCAGCAACAGCAGGAGGGAACGTGATCGCAGCATCATGAGAAGCAAGTGAAGGTAGCGGGGGACCGGCCGGTTTGACCGGTCCCCCCGTCCATGTGTCTCTACGGGTTGGTGGTCGACAGGGTGAACGTCAGCGTCTTGCTGTAGGCGCCGGTGCGCAGCGCGTCGGCCGCGCCGATCGACTGCTTGAACTCGAGCGTCACCGCGTCGTTGGAGATCGGGCCGCTGTAGGTGAGCAGCGGCGTCGGGCTCGCCGAGCCGCCGACGACCGCGAACGCGCCGGTCGGGTTGGCGGCGTTGAGCGCCCGCGCCTGGACCGCCGACGGCAGCGAGAACGAGCCGTTGATCAGGTGCCCAGGAGCGATCGAGCTCGCGTCGGCCGTGCTCAGCAGCGCGTCGCCGGCGGACGAGATGACGTTGGCCGTCGAGTTCGCCGTGTAGTCCTTGGCCACGCCCGGCGCGAACGTCCCGAAGCTCGCCGCCGGCCCGAGCGTCAGCGACAGCGTCGCCGGCACCGTCGCGCCCGCGCCGCCGGGGGTCGAGTAGCGAGCAGTTGGCGGCGACCGCGCCGGGCACGGGCTCGAAGCACAGCGCGTCGCCCTGGTTGGAGTTGCCCTCGAGGAACGTGATGTCGTCGACCTCCTGCGCGTGCGGGCCGTTGTACTTGAGGATGTAGAGGCCGTTGCGCAGGTCGACCGTGTAGATCAGGCCGTCCTGGATGACCGGGTAGCTCCACATCACGACCTTGTTGTCCGTGCGGCCCGGCAGGTACGGCGTGCCGTCGGAGGAGAGCCGCGGATCCTCGAGCAGGGCGGGGTAGTCCACGTTGCTCAGCGGCTGCGGCTTGAACTCGGCGAGCTGTGTCGGCGTCGTCGGGTCGGTGACGTCGATCGCCTGGAAGCCGCCCGAGTGCCACGTGGTGAACGCGATGCTCGGCGTCAGCGTCGGGTTGTGCGCGGAGTAGGACGTGCGCGGCGGGTCGAACTCGCCGATGACGTTGCAGGTCAGCGGCGAGTTCTCGGGCAGCCGGAACTCGCTGCGGACCACGGGCCGGGTCTCGTCGTTGACGTCGACGAAGCGCGCCCAGCCCCACGGGCAGCCGTGCCCGGCCGCCGTGATCGTGCCGTAGACCTCGTCGGAGACGTAGACCCAGTTCTGGTTCCAGAGCTTCACCGCGCTGTGCGCGCCCGGGCCGGGCCAGGACACGCGGTTGGCCGCCGGGGTGATCAGGCGGTACGTGTTCGTCGCCGGGTCGGTGTCCGTGAACGCGGACACGTCGGCGATCCCGAAGCCGCGCGTGAGCAGCGCGAGGTACAGCTTCTTGCCGTCGTTGGAGACCGAGAACGAGTGGATGCCCGAGCCGCTGCTGTTGCCGAAGCCGTGGGCGCCGTTGAACGTCCGGACCGGCGCGCGCGTGGCGGGATCCGCGTTCAGCAGCGGCGACAGGTCGTAGATCTGGAAGTTGTTGGTCGCGCTGGAGGCGAACATCAGCGCGCGCCGCGGGTTGAGCGGGTCCTCCCAGATGTAGAACTCGTGCGTGTCGAGCGTGTTCTTGTAGAGCAGCACCGGGTTGGTCGCGTTCGCGCCGCCGATGTCATAGAACTTCATGGTGCTGCGGCTGCTGGCGCCGCACACGTGCGCGGTGGCGCCGCCGCAGTTGGTGTGGATCACCATCAGGATGTTCTGCGAGCGCCAGACGCGCATCTCGCGCGAGGACTCGCCCGGAAGGCCTTCCTCAGGCGGCCCCATCTCGCCGACGATCTGCGGGTTCGCCGGGTTCTGCGCGTCGACGATCATGATGCCGGCGTGGTTGGCGTTGTTGTTCTTGCCGTCCGTGCGGCTGCCGACGTAGACGTAGCGCTTGTGCACGGCGATCGCGGCGTTCATGCCGCGCCCCAGCAGCGGGTTGTGCCCGACCTGGGTGAACGAGCCGGCCGTGTCGGCGACGCGCTGCATGAAGATGCCGGCGCCGTCCGACTTGCCCTCGTATGCACCGCCGGCGTTGTACGCCAGGTCGGCAGGATGGCCTTGCGCCGTCGCCACGGGTACGCAGAGCGCAACCGCCAGCAGCGACCCGATCCAGCGTGCGCTGGTTCCCCTCATGGTGTTGCCCCCTGTTCGCCCCTCCGCGGCCGTCCCCTCAGACGCCCTCCGGTGAACGGAAGTCAACCACATGAGATCCTCATCTGCGGCGAAGGTTCGAGTGCTGACCGTGCGAAGATCGAGCCGTGCTCGCCGCCCTCCTCGCCGCCTCCGTGTTCGCCGCCGCCGGCTCGACGACGATCGACGTTCCAGACTCGGGCCAGATCGTCCGCGTCGGCGATTTCCGCCCCGAGCAGCGCCTTGGGGAGACGCAATTCCCCGGCGGCGTCGCCCCGATCCGCCGCAACGCGATCAAGGCGTACGGGAAGCCCGACGGCAAGAGCCCGGAGGGCTGCCCGAACAAGTGGAAGAAGCTCGGCGTGCGCATGATCACCGCCGACTTCGGCGGCGGCCCGCCGTGCGCACAGGCGACGCCGATCCAGCGGCTCGTGATCACCGGCCGCGCGTGGACGACGGAGCGCGGCCTGCGCATCGGCGATTCGCTGGACCGCGTGCGCGAGCTCTACCCCGAGCTCAAGCGCTTCTCGGACCTCTACGGCGACGCTCCGCTGTATCGCTACGACTGGGCGCTGGTGCTCGAGCCGTCGCAGGTCGGTGGCCCGCCGAACCTGATCGATCGCCTCTCCGCGCAGATCCGCGGCCGGCGCGTGATCTCGCTGACGGTCTCACCGTACGGCGCCGGGGACTAGTCTCCGCGGCAGTGAGGCACTCCCACCACTTCACGCTCGAGGAGGCCCGCGCCGAATTGCCGTGGGTCGAGTCCAAACTGGCCGCGCTGCGCGACGCCCGTGACCGGCTCACCGACACCGAGGCCCGCCAGGCTCTGGCCGAAGGCTCGCCCACCAACGGCGGCGGTCATCCCGGCAAGAAGGTCGGCGAGGCGTTCGTCGAGCTCCAGAACGGCATCGCCGCCTTCGAGCAGCGCGGGATCATCCTGCGCGACCTCGACAGTGGGCTGATCGACTTCCCGTCGGTGCGCGACGGCGAGGAGATCTACCTGTGCTGGATCGACGGCGAGTCCGACATCGGCTTCTGGCACGAGCTCGACACGGGCTACTCGGGTCGCCGCCCGCTCTAGGCCTTCACCGTCCGCGCGCTCGGGCGCCACACCTTCATGATGTCGCGCATCGAGATGATCCCGCACAGCGCGCCGTTCTCGACGACGACGAGGTGACGGAACCCGCCCTTGGCCATCGTGTCCGCGGCCTCCTCGAGGTCCCAGTCGATGTCGGCGAACGCGGCGTGCGACGTGAGGTGCTCGGAGACGTGCTCGTCGTCGGGGCTCTCGCCCTTGCCGATCGACCGTACGAGGTCGCGCTCGGTGAAGATGCCGGGCCCGGGCTGCTCGGGATCCATGATCACGACCGCGCCGACGTTGTGATCGGCCATGAACTTCGCCGCATCGCGCAGGGTGCGCCCCGGCGTCATCGTCAGGACGTCACCGGTCATCGCGTCTCGAACCTTCATCGGATCGCTCCTCTCCACCGCCTGCCTAACAGATGAGAACCATACTGTGTCAATCGGCACAATGTTTCATCGCATCAGGCGAACAGCGGCGCGAGGTCGATGAAGACGCGGTAGTCGTCGATCAGCTCGCCGCCGGAGCGGTAGATCGTGACCACGGGGACGGTGACCTGCGCGCCGTCCTTCTTCGTGTAGGTCACGTTGGACTCGGCGATCGTGGCGTCGCCGGACTCGAACTGCTCGACGATCTCGTGGCTGACGCCGTCGACGGTCTCGCAGAAGCCCGCCCAGACGTCGCGGACGGCGTCGCGGCCGTGCACCGCATCGGCGTTGCCGAAGCGGAACGAGACGTCGTCGGCGAGGTGCGCGGCGAAACGGTCCGGCTCCATCGAGTCGATGTCGGCGAACAGGTCGGCACGTGCGCTCATGAGCGGGCTCCTCCTCGATCTGGACTAGCGGATAATACGTTCGACGGAACTCGATTCGAGGAGGAGCAATCGATGCCCAATCCAGGAACGATCCACGGCACCCACCACCTGACGTTCTGCGTCGGCGGCGGCGCAGGAGGACTACGACTTCCACGTCCGCACGCTCGGCCTCAAGAGCGTCAAGAAGACCGTGCTCTTCGACGGCGAGATGCCCGTCTACCACCTCTACTACGCCAACCGCGTGGGCGACGCGAGCACGATCCTGACCGCCTTCCCGTACCGCCAGTCGGGCTGGATGGGCAAGCGCGGGACCAACCAGGCGAAGGCGATCAACGTCGCCGTCCCGGCCGAGTCGATCGGCTACTGGTCCGACCGCCTCGCCGGCGCCGGGCATCGCGACGAGCCAGGTCGAGCGCTTCGGCACCGAGCGGCTCGAGTTCGCGCACCCGTGCGGCATCCCGTACACGATCGTGGGGGAGACGCGCGAGGACACGCGCGAGCCCTACGGCGGCGGCGACGTCCCCGCCGAGCACGCGATCCGCGGCGCCTACGGCACCACGACCTCGGTCCGCGAGCCGGAGCCGATGGACGACTTCCTGCGCGAGGCGTTCAACGCCGAGCACCTCGCCTCCGAGGGCGCGCATCACCAGTACAAGCTCACCGGCGACGGGCCACGGGCAGATCCTCGAGACCGTCGAGGAGCCCGACCTGCCGCAGGGCACGTGGCGCTTCGGCGAGGGCACGATCCACCACCACGCCTTCGACGTCGGCACGTCCGAGAACCAGCTGGCGGTGAAGGACTACATCGTCGGCCTCGGCTACACCGACGTCTCCGACGTCAAGGACCGCGGCTACTTCTTCAGCGTCTACCTGCGCACACCGGGCGGCGCGCTGTTCGAGCTCGCCTACTCGACCGAGGCCGGCTTCACGATCGACGAGTCCGTCGACGAGCTCGGCACGCACATGTGCATCCCGCCGCACTGGGAGGACCGGCGGTCAGAAATCGACCAGCTGGAGCCGATCGACACGATCGAGACGGTCCAGGGTTAGGCACCGCACCACGAACGGGTGTAGCGTCGCCCGATGGTGACGCTCCGCCTCGCGGTGGCTTTCACGCTTCTGCTGGCGAGCCCCGCGACCGCCGGCACCGTCTCCGGGAAGCTCGCGCCCGGGACGGCGAAGCTGCCGAGGTCCGCGAGCACCGGCCGCGCGCAGGTGCTGGCGCTGAACATCGACACGATGGCCTACGGCGCCGCCGCGCCGGTGGCGCGCAACGGCAAGTACTCGCTGCTGAACCTGCCCGCGGGCAAGTGGGCGCTGCGCACGTCGGTCGTCGCGCTGGGCAAGCCGTTCGCCGCCTTCACGTCGGCGGCGATCGTCACCAAGCCGGGGCAGCGCCGCAGCGTCGCGCTCACGCTCAAGCGCTCCAAGAAGCCGCGCAAGAAGAAGAACGCGCGGCGGCCGCACACGGCCAACATCAACCCCAGGGACGGGCAGGCCTACGATGGCGAGGCGATCGCGATCGAGCCGTTCCTCGTCGTCGGCGGCAACGCCCAGCTGGCCGGGATCGGCAAGGGCATGGGCGTGATGCAGGGCACCGAGCTGCTGACCAAGCCGCTGTGCGCGTACACGATCGTCGAGTGGAGCCGGCGCGCCGAGATCGAGCAGGAGATCGAGCTCTCGCAGACGGAGTTCATCGATCCTGAGACCAAGATCGAGGAGGGCCACCTGATCGATCCCGAGATCATCGTCAAGGGCCGTGTCGAGGACCGGCCGGGCACGCCCCATCGGGTGGCGATGATCGCCTGGCTCGTGGACGCGAAGACCGGCGCGCGGCTCTCGGGGGACGTCAGCTCCGTCACGCTCGACGACGCCGTCTTCGCGAACGTCCGGCGCCTCGGCCAGCTGATCATGCGCGACCTGATCTGCGCGCGGGCGAAGCGGCCCGCGCCGGTCACGGGCACGCCCGCCGCGCCGGCACCGCCGCCGCCGTCCCCGCCGGTCCCGGCGGCCGCGACCAACGTCTACACCGGGACGTTCTCAGGTGAGGCCTACTCGGAGGCGGCGTTCGTGCGCCAGACGTGGCACGGGACGATCCGGCTGGACGCCGCGCAGGACACCGCGCCGCCGGTGCCGCCGCCCAACGGCGCTCCGGCCGGCAGCTACCGCACGTTCACGGCGACCTCCGGCAGCGTCGACGTCACGATCGAAGGACGCTTCCCGGGCAACTGCGCGCTCGACGGGACCGGGCACATCGACCTGATCCCCGGTTTCATCAACCAGTTGATCGTGCAGCTCGACGTACCCGATCCCGCCTACGTGCTCGCCTTCACCGGCCTGCCGACCGATGTCGTCCAGGTCAGCAGATCCGGTGGCCCCGGGTGCAGCGGCACGAGCCCGTTCCCGGTCTTCTCACCGTGGGCGAGCACCGGGCTGCTCGCCCACACCGCGCCGTCGTTCGCGCTCTCGGACTTCCAGGCCGTGCTGACCCCCGGGGCGCCGTTCGACTACGACTCCACGACGCGCTGGAGCCTCAGTCCGGGTTAGACCATCGGCGCGTAGAACTCGCGCTTGCGCTCCTGCAGGCGCGGGATCGCATCGCCGAAGCCGAGCGTCTTGAAGTGCTCGGTCTCGGTGTGCGCGACGTAGGCGGCCTCGTCGACGTACTGCTCGTAGATGAAGAACTTCGTCGCGTCCTCCGGGTCCCGGTTCGGGATGTAGACGATCACGCCCTCCTCGGCGCGCGAGGGCTCGACGAGCGCCTCGAGGGCGGCCGCGACGGCGTCCTCCTCGCCGGGCTTGGCGATCCATGTCACGGCGACGGTATAGGCCATGCTGCCTCTTCTCGTTCGTTGGTGGTGTCAGCGTGGCGGATCGGCCCTTCGGCTTCCCGCAACGGTTGTCCTTGGCGCCCGGCGCGGTGGGCGATGATCTCCGCCAGCACCGCGACCGCGGTCTCCTCGACCGTGGAGGCGCCGATGTCCAGCCCGCAGGGGGCGAAGACGCGCTCGATCTCCTCGTCGGTCACGCCCACGTCGCGCAGCCGGCGATTGCGGTCCGCGGTCGTGTTGCGCGAGCCGAGCGCGCCGATGTAGCCGGCGCCGGTGGTCAGCGCGGCCTGCACGGCGGGGACGTCGAGCTTGGGATCGTGCGTGAAGATCAGCACGGCGTCGCGCGGGCCGAGCTCCACGCCGTCGAGGACCTTGTCGGGCCAGCCGACCTCGGTCTCGGCGGCGGCGGAGAAGCGGCTGGAGGCGAGGAAGGCCGAGCGCGGGTCGGCGATCGTGACGCGGTAGCCGAGGCCCTTGGCCAGCGGCGCGAGCGCGCGCGGAGAAGTCGATCGCGCCGAAGACGACCATCCGCGGCGGGTCGGCCTGGATCGAGGCGTAGACGCGCAGGCCGGAGCCCAGCGACGCGCCGTCGGTGCCGAAGTCGCGCATCGAGGAACGGCCTTCGGTGAGCAGCCCCTGGGCCTCGCGGCGCGCGTTCTTGTCGAGCAGCTCGCCGCAGCCGAGGCTGCCGGTGGCGCCGCTCGCGTCGACGTAGAGCTTGGCCCCGGCGTGCTCGCCGTCGAGCAGCGTGACCAGCGCGGCGGGGCGATCCTCGACGGTCGCCTCGAGATCCAGCAGGACCGCCTCGCGATGCTCGCCCTTGAGCTCGTGGATGAAGATGTGGACGATCCCGCCGCACATCAGGCCGACGGTCCCGGCGAGCTCGTCGGAGATCCCGTACGTGACGAGCTGCGGCGCGCCGTCGCTCTCGATGATGTCCATCGCGGCCGCGGCCACCGCGCCCTCGACGCAGCCGCCGGTGATCGAGCCCTCGATCCCGCCCTGGTCGTCGATGTACATGCTCGCGCCGACGTCCAGCGGCGAGGAGCCCTCGACCTCGACGAGCAGCCCCGCGACGACGCGCCGGCCCTCGCGCAGCCACCCCGCGACGGCGGCGGCGGTGTGCTGTACGGGTCGTGTCATCCCTGGACCTCCTCGGCGAGCCTGTAAACGCGGCGTGCGGTCCGGCCGAGGACGTCTGCGCGTACATCGTCCGGATACTCGGCGAGTACACCGAGCCACGCCCCTATGAGGCTAGAGAAGTCGGTCCACAGGCTCTCCACCGGGAAGTTGGAGCCGAACATCGTGCGCTCCGATCCGAAGCTGTCCAGGACCGCCCGGGTGACCTCGCCGATGAGCTCGGGGTCGACGCGATGGATGAACGTGCCCTGCCCCGAGAGCTTGACGCACGACGTTGGCGTGCGTCGACGAGCTCGCGCAGCGCCTCCTGCCACGGCTCGCCGGCGATCGGCATGCCGGCGTGGATCAGCACGAACGTGACGTCGGGATGGTCGCCGACGAGCCGCGTGGCGTACGCGATCTGGTTCGGGAAGACCTGCAGCTCGAACACGTAGACCGAGCTCCGGCAGCCGCGCGAGGTTCTCGTTGAAGACCGCGTCGGTGCGAGCGGCCCGGCGTCTGCTGGAAGCGGAAGTCCGGGTTGTCGTGCCAGTGCAGCTGCAGCCGCGTGCCGCGCATCAGCGGGCTGAGCTCGGCCTGCGCCTGCAGCGTCTCGAACGCGTCCGGCCTCGAACAGGTCCGCGGAGCCGACGATCGCGTGCGGCCAGCCCGTGCGCTCGTGCTGCTCGTGGACCCACTCGACCTCGGCCAGCGAGTCCTCGAGCGCCCAGTTGGCCTGCACGTAGACCGACTGCGCCGAAGCCCGCGGCGGTGGCGTCGGCGACGTACTCCTCGGCGGTGTAGGGCTTGCCCCGCAGCGCCTCGTACGGCCCGAAGATGCGCGGGATCATCGGGCCGTCGAGCCAGGGGAGACCCGTGGCCGGCCAGATGTGGTGATGGGCGTCGACGTAGCTCACAGTTGTTGCACCTGCTCGAGAAGGGTGGCAAGGTCGCGGGCTCCGGCGAGGCCGTCCAGGTCGCCCTGGATCGCGGCCATCGCGCGGGTGATCGGACGGTAGGCGGGGTCGGTGGCGAGCGGCGTCCACCACAGCAGTCGGTACGAGAGGCGTGAGAGACGGTGCGACGGCGTGCGCCATCAGCGCCGGGTCGCCGCGCTCGAGGCCGTCGGAGAGCACGATCGTCAGCGCACCGCGGGCGCGGTCGGCGTAGCGCGGCGTGTCGAGGAACTCCTGCAGCGCCGGCCCGATGCGGGTGCCGCCGTCGGCGTCCTCGACCGTCGCGCTGACGTTGGCCAGCGCGCTGTCGACGTCGCGCGTGCGCAGCTGCTTGGTGATCCGCGTCAGCCGCGTGCCGAACGTGAACGTCTCGGCCTGCGCGGCCCAGGCGAAGCGCAGGTAGTCGGGCGTGTTCGGGCGCAGCGAGCCCGAGACGTCGATCAGCAGCAGCAGCGGCCGCCGGCGATGCGGCCGGTTGCGGCGGGCGAGCGTCGTCAGCTCGCCCGTGCGGGTGGCCGCGCGCAGCGTGCGGCGCAGGTCGATCTGGCCGCGGCGGTGCGGGCGCAGCCGGCGCGAGCGGATCTGCGGCAGGTGCCGCGCGAGCGCCTTGCGCAGCTCGCTCAGGTCCTCCGGCGTCGCGTCGTAGTCGCGGCGGTGCTGGAGCTCGTGGACGCTCGCGTTCTTGCCGGTGCCCTCGGAGAGCACGACCGGCTGCAGCTCGCCGTCGCTCTTGGGCTCCGGCGCCTGCGACTCGCCCTCCTCGTCGCGCGACTCGACGACCGGCGGCGCGCCGGCGAAGTGCGCGGCGAACACCGCATCGAAGAACGGGATGTCGTCCAGGCGGGAGACGAGCGTCACGCGTGCGAGCCAGTACAGGCCGGTGATGTCCGCGGGTTCGTTGTCACGCAGCGCGGTCAGGAAGTCGATCCGCTTCGTCGGGATCGGCGCGAGATCGGCGAGGAACGCGTCGACGATTTCACGCGAGCGTCGAGTTTCTCGCGCTGTACTCGAGGAAGTCGACGCTCGCGCGGTCACAGGCCCAGTGCCTCTGCGTGAGCCAGCACCTCGTCGGTGTCCTCCGCTTCTTTGAGCAGCAGGCCGAGCGATCGCCGCAGCGCGTCCGGCCAGGCGCTCCCCTCACCAGCGAGCAGTTTCGCGGCCTGCGCCCAGTCGATCGTTTCAGCGATTCCCGGCGGCTTGATCAACCGCAGTCGCCGGACCTGCGAGACACCGCGGACACCAGCGACGCGGCCGCGTCGTCAGCCAGACCGGGCACCTTCGCATCGATGATCGCCCGCTCGCGCGCCGCGTCCGGGAACGCGATCCAGTGATAGAGGCAGCGCCGTTTCAAAGCGTCGTGCAGCTCGCGCGTGCGGTTGGACGTCATCACGACGATCGGCGGCGTCACCGCCGAGATCGTGCCCAGCTCGGGGATCGTGATCTGGAAGTCGCTCAGGAACTCGAGCAGGAACGCCTCGAACTCCGAGTCGGCGCGGTCGATCTCGTCGATCAGCAGCACGCACGGCACGCGCAGCGCGCGCAGCAGCGGGCGCTCCATCAGGTACTCGGCGTCGTAGAGCTCGCCCACCGGGCGCCCCTCGGCCTCGCACGCACGGATCGCCAGCAGCTGCTTCGGGTGATCCCACTCGTAGAGCGCCTGCGCGGCGTCGAGCCCCTCGTAGCACTGCAGGCGGATCAGCTCGCGGTCCTGCGTCCGGGCCAGCACCTTGGCCAGCTCCGTCTTGCCGACGCCCGGCTCGCCCTCGAGGATCAGCGGCCGCCGCAGCGACAGCGCGAGATGCACCGCGGTGAGCAGTCCCTCGTCGGCGAGGTACCGCTCAGCCGCGAAACGCTGGCCCAGCTCGTCGATCACGCCTGCAACTCGTCCAGGCCGCGCAGGATCCGCTCGGGCGTGAACGGCATCTGCTCCAGCCGCACGCCGCAGGCGTCGAAGATCGCGTTGGCGATCGCCGGGATCGGGGCGTTGGCGGTCATCTCGCCGATGCCCTTGGCGCCGAACGGACCGCTTGGCGGCGGGGTGCTCGATGATCAGCGCTCTGCATCACCGAGTTGTCCGCCGGCCCGGGCATCAGGTACTCCTCGAAGTCCTGCGGTCCGTGCTCGCGCGCCGGGTAGTACGGCTCGGTCGCCTCGAACAGCGCGTGCGAGACGCCCATCCAGGCGCCGCCCTCGATCTGCTGGGTCGCCATCGCGGGGTTGATCGCGCGGCCGACCTCGTAGACGTTGTACATCGCCAGCACGTCGACCATCGCCGGTCTCGTCGTCGACCTCCACCTCGGCCACCGTGCAGGCGTGCGCCTGGCAGGAGTCGGGGTTCATCTCGCCGGTCTCCGGGACCGGGTAGGACCGCTCCTTGAGGAAGATGCCGCGCCCCGCGATCGTGCGGCCGAGCTTGAAGTGCGCGGCCAGCGCGAGGTCGCTCGACGTGGATCTTCTTCTCCTCGGAGCCCTTGAGCTTGATGAAGCCCGTGCCGTCGGTCTCCAGGTCCTCGGCGTCGACCTCCAGCTCCTCGGCCGCGGCGGCGAGCATCGCCTCGCGCGCCTCCTGCGCGGCCATGATCACCGCGTTGCCGACGCGGTGCGTGCCGCGCGAGGCGAACGTCCCCATGCAGTGCGGGCCGGTGTCGGTGTCGGCGGTGTCGACGATGATGTTCTCGTAGGGCAGCCCGAGCGTCTCGGCGGCGACCTGCGCGGCGACGGTCTTGAGGCCCTGGCCGAGGTCGACCGAGGACAGCGAGACGACGAACATGCCGGTCGTCGTCGAGTGCACGAGCGCCTGGGTCGGATCGCCGCCCAGGTTCATGCCGGTGGGGTAGTTGACGGACGCGTACCCGCGTCCCTTCAGCAGGGCCATCAGCGCTGCCTCCGTCGACGACATCGCCAGGTACTCGGCGGGCAGTTCGTGGCCGACCAGGTCGGCGGCCTTCTGGATGACCTCGATCAGCGCGGTGCCCTCCGCGATCTTGCGGTGGGCCTTCATGTCGCCGTCGCGGTAGGCGTTCTTGAGCCGCAGCTGCAGCGGGTCCATCTCCAGCGCCCGCGCGATCCGGTCCATCTGGGACTCGAGCGCGAAGTCGGCGATCGTGACGCCGAAGCCGCGCATCGCGCTCGACGGCGTGCGGTTGGTGTAGACGCAGTGCGCGTCCACGTGGACGTTGGGGATCGTGTAGGGCCCGGGCAGGTGCGCCGAGGCCTTGGTCGTCCCGTACGGGCTGTGGCGCGAGTAGGCGCCGGCGTCGACGTACAGGCGGACCTGGCGGGCGACGATCCGCCCGTCGTTCATCACGCCGTCCTTGATGTAGATCCGCTCGGCCGCGCGCGGCGAGGAGACCTGCATCTCCTCCTCGCGGGTGTAGACGTACTTCACCGGGCGGTTGGTGGCCATCGCCGCGATGCAGGCGATCGGCTCGACGATCACGTCGACCTTGCCGCCGAAGCCGCCGCCGACGGTGCCGCCGACGAGCTGCAGCTTGCCGAACGGCACGCCGAGGATCAGCGCCGTGTTGTCGAGCGTGAAGAACGCGGCCTGCGTGTCGGAGTGGATCTTCAGCCGCCCGTCGCCCTGCGGGACGACGATGCAGCCCGTGGTCTCCGTCGGCGCCTGCTCGATCGGCGCGGACGGTAGCGCCACTCGAAGATGTGGTCGGCCTCCGCGAAGCCGCCTCGACGTCGCCGAAGCGGATCCGCCGGCAGTGGTGGCCCTCGTAGACGAAGTAGTTGGTGCCGTGCGGCTTGAGGATCGGCGCGCCCTCTTCGAGCGCCTCCTCGACGTCGAACACCGGCGGCAGGTCCTCGTAGGTGACCTTCACCGCGGCGGCGCCCTCGATCGCCGCGCGTTCGCTGGTGGCGACGACGGCGACGATCGGCTCGCCCATCCAGAGGACCTTGTCCTCGGCCAGCACGGGCTCGTCGTCGTAGCCGACGTTGATCAGCTTCAGGACCGTGTACCAGTTGTTCGGCACGTCCTGTATGCGTCAGCACCTTCACGACGCCCTTGACCTTCAGCGCCTCCGAGATGTCGACGTCCTTGATCAGCGCGTGGTGGCGCTCGGAGCGGTGCATCTTCAGGTAGCAGCATGCCCTGCGGGTTCATGTCCTCCATGAACACCGTGCGGCCGGTGACGTGGCCCATCGCGTCCAGGCGCTGGACGGGCTTGCCGATGACGTGGAAACCGTTGCTCATGCCGCGATCCGATCGGCTGCGTCGAGGATGGCGCGGATGATGCTCTCGTAGCCCGTGCAGCGGCAGACGTTGCCGGAGATCGCGCGGACGACGTCCTCGCGGGTCGGGCTCGGGTTCTCCGCCAGCAGCGCCTCGGCGGCCATGATCATCCCCGGCGTGCAGAAGCCGCACTGGGTGGCGAAGCCGTCGAGGAAGGCCTCCTGGATCGGCGCGAGCGTCCCGTCGGACGGGGTCACGCCTTCAAGCGTCTTGACGGTCGAGCCGTTGACGGTCTCCACCGGCACGAGGCAGGACATGACGGCGTCGCCGTCGAGCAGGCACGTGCAGGTGCCGCAGGTGCCCTGCGCGCAGCCGCGCTTGGCCGCGGTCAGCCCGAGCGTGTCGCGCAGCGCGGACAGCAGGGTGGTGCCGGGAGGGGCGAGGAACTCGCGCGGCTCGCCGTTGATCTCGAGCTCGATCACGCTGGACGGCATGAGCGCTCCTTACTCGCCGAGCAGTGCACGGCGGACGTGGACGGGAAGGACGCGCCGGCGGTACCAGGCGCTGGCGTAGGCGTCGTCGAACGGATCGGCGTCCTCGACGGCCGCGGCGGCCGCGGCCTCGACGTGCTCGCGGTCGATCGTGCCGGCGAGCGCGGCCTCGGCGGCGAGCGCGCGGATGGGCCGCGGGGCGACGCCGCCGAGGGCGATCCGGACGCCGTCGGACGCGACCGTGACGATCGACGCCGAGTTCTGCTTGCGCCGCATGGCCTTGGTGTAGAACCACTGCTCGGGGACGGTGAAGCGTCACGCTCGTCACGAGCGGGCCGCGCTCGAGGTCGGCGACGTCGATCGTGCGCGAGCCGTCGCCGTCGACGATCGTCGCCTGGGCGTCGAGCGCCAGCAGGCAGACCGCGAAGTCACCGTGTGGGGCCGGGACGAAGAGGTTGCCGCCGACCGTCGCCAGATTGCGGATGCTCGGCGACGCGATCGACTCGATCGCGTCGTGCAGGAACGGGAGCTCGCGCCCGACCTGCGCGAGCGTCGTCGCCGCGCCGATCGTCACGGCGTCACCGTCTCGCTGAATGCCCGAGAGCCCGGCCCGGCGGAGGCTCACCAGCCCTTCAGCGGCGACGCTGTGGTTGTTGATCCACGGCATCACCGACGTGCCACCGGCGAGCAGCCAGCGGCCTTCGCCCATGGCCGCGACGGCCTCGTCGACCGACTCGGGCAGATGCACTGCGAATGCCATCGCTCAGACCTCCACGACCGGGTTGCGAAGCAGGCCGACACCGGGGATCTCGCACTCGACGACATCGCCGGCCTTCAGTGAGCGCTTGGGCTCCATGAACTCGCCACAGCCCCACGGCGTGCCCGTGAGGATCATGTCGCCGGGCTCGAGCACGAAGTTCTGCGAGCAGAAGCTGATCAGCTCGGCGACGCCGAAGATCATCTCCGACGTGTTGGAGTCCTGCACGACCTCGCCGTTGACGCGCGTGATCAGCTTGAGATCCTGCGGGTCGTCGACGCTGACGAGCTCGTCGCCGAGCGGGCAGAACGTGTCGAGGCTCTTGGCCCGCACCCACTGGCCGTCGGCGAACTGGACGTCGCGGGCCGAGACGTCGTTGGCGACCGTGTAGCCGCGGACGTAGGAGAGCGCGTCGTCGGCCGAGACCGCCGAGGCCTCGCGGTCGATGACCACGGCGAGCTCGACCTCCCAGTCCACGCGCTCGGTGATCGCGCGCGGGATCCGGATCTCGTCGCCGTCGCCGATGACCGACGTCGAGAACTTCGTGAAGACGAGCGGCTTCTCCGGCGGCGTCGCCCCCGACTCGCGCACGTGATCCATGTAGTTGAGCCCGATCGCCACGATCTTGCCCGGCCGTTCGATCATCCCGTTACCGCCTGTTCGACATTCTCTAGATGGCGCAGCATCGCGGCGTAGGCCGCGTCCGCGTCGTGTGCCGCGATTGCGGCAGCGATCTCACGATGGTCCAGCACGCTCTGCTTGCGCACGGCGACGAGCTGACCCGTGCGCCGTCGGCTCGCCAAGGCCATACCCGCGATCGAGTCCAGCAACCGCGAGAGCACGGCGTTGGACGCGGCGCGGGCGATCTGCGCGTGCAGTTCGATGTCCGCCCACATGAACGCCTCGGGCTCCTCGAGCACGTCGGGCGTGGACTCCGCGCAGCGCAGCAGGTCGGCCGCGGCGTCGTCGCCGATGCGGGCGGCGGCGAGCGCCGCGAGCCCGGGCTCGACGAGCTTGCGCGCCTCGAAGAGCTCCTCGAGGCCGCTGTCGCTGAGCGCGAGCACCAGCCCGACGGGCTTCATCAGCGCCTCGGGGTCCAGCGCCGTCAGATAGGTGCCGTCGCCCTGGCGCATCTCGGCCACGCCGAGCATCGCCAGCGCGCGCAGCGCCTCGCGCAGGGAGGAGCGGCTGACGCCCATCGTGACCGCGAGCTCGCGCTCCGGCGGGAGCCGGTCGCCCGCCTTGAGCTGACGCTCGAGTGATCAGGGCGATCAGCCGCGAGGCGATCTGATCGGGAAGCGCGTCACGCGTGACCGTCCCAAAGGCAATTGGCCGGACCATTGGACCAAGACGCTATCACGAGCGCGTCATCCGGCCGTCCCGACCGGTACCTTTCTCGTCAAGATGAGAGAAAGATGAAAGCTGGGAATCTGGTTCATCTGTCAGGGATCAGGAAGTCGTTCGGGGACAACGTGGTCCTCGACGGGATCGACCTGAGCGTCGCCGCCGGCGAGGTGATCGTCATCGCCGGGCCTTCGGGTTCGGGCAAGTCGACGATGCTGCGCTGCGTCAACGGCCTGGAGACCGTCGACGCGGGCGAGGTCCGCTTCGACGGGCAAGTGGTCCGGCCGGGCAAGGACCTGCCGGCCCTGCGCGCCCAGATCGGCTTCGTCTTTCAGCAGTTCCATCTCTTCCCGCACATGTCGGTGCTGGAGAACATCACGCTGGCACCGGTGAAGGTGAAGGGCATCCCGGCACGGCAGTCGCGCGAGAACGCGCATGCCCTGCTCGAACGGGTCGGCATCGCCGAGAAGGCCGGGCAGTACCCGGCCGACCTCTCGGGAGGACAGCAGCAGCGGGTGGCGATCGCGCGGGCGCTCGCCATGGACCCGAAGCTGATGCTGTTCGACGAGCCGACCTCCGCACTGGACCCGGAGATGATCCGGGAGGTGCTCGACGTCATGCGCGATCTCGCGCAGGACGGCATGACGATGCTGGTCGTCACCCACGAGATGGGCTTCGCCCGCGAGGTGTGCGACCGGCTGGTGTTCATCGACGGCGGTCTGATCGTGGAGGAGGGACCGCCCGCGGAGTTCTTCGCGAACGCTCGCAGTGAGCGCGCGCGGGAGTTCGTCGACAAGATCATCCACCACTAGGGGGAAGCGGTATGCAGGGATTAAGGTGGCTCGGAGTGGCGGCCGCGGTAGGGGCGTTCGCACTCGCAGGCTGCGGCGGCGACGACGAGGCGAGTCAGAGCGCCTCGGGTGCGGCGGAGACCCCGACGGCGGCGGCGACGCAGTTCCCGGCGGACTCGACGCTGGGCAAGATCCAGCAGAAGGGCGAGATCACGATCGGCGTCAAGTTCGACGTGCCGCCGTTCGGCGTCAAGAACCCGCAGACGGGTGACGTCGAGGGCTTCGACGTCGAGATGGGCAAGGCGATCGCGGCCAAGCTCGGCGTCAAGCCGAAGTTCATCGAGGCGATCTCCGACAACCGGATCCCGTTCCTGGAGGACGGGACGGCCGACGTGATCCTCTCGACGATGACGATCAACGAGGAGCGCGTCGAGCAGATCGAGTTCTCGGACCCGTACTTCATCGCACGCGGCCGCGTGCTCGTGCCCGGCGACTCCGCGATCACGGGCGTCAGCGATCTGGCCGGCAAGAACGTCTGTACGGCGCTGGGCTCGACCTACGAGGCGAACCTGGAGAAGCAGGCGCCCGAGGCCAAGCTCAAGCTCGTCGACTCCTACTCGGAATGCCTCGAGCTGCTCCAGAACGGCGCCGTCGACGCGGTCTCCACCGACGACGTGATCCTGACCGGCATGATCATCCAGGACCCGTCGCTGAAGCTGGTCGGAGATCAGCTCACGCAGGAGCCCTACGGCGCCGGGATCAAGAAGGGCGAGGCCGACACGGCGGCCTTCGTCAACGAGGTCTTCGGCGGCCTGAAGGAAGACGGCACGTGGATGAAGCTCTACGACCAGTGGATCGGCAAGTACACGAAGGAGCCGGGCGAGCCGCCGGCGATCAGCGTCACCGACGCGGTCGAGCTCGTCAAGAACAACTAGGCCTTGCTCAACGTCCTCACGGACCACTGGTCCGAGTTCAGCTCGGGCTTCTGGGTGACGGTGCGGCTCGTGGTGATCTCGTTCGGGATCGCCCTGGTCGTCGGCACCCTCGTGGCGGCGTTGCGCATCGCGCCTTCGAAGTGGCTGCAGCGGGTGGGCGGGGTGTATGTGGAGATCTTCCGCAACATCCCGCTGCTCGTGCTGCTGGTCATCTCCTACGCGGGCGTGCGGCGTGCCGGCGTGGACATCAACGCCTGGGTGGCGGGCACGGCCTCGCTGGGCCTGTACACGGCGGCCTACGTCGCCGAGGCGCTGCGCTCCGGCGTCTTCTCGGTCAGCAAGGGGCAGATCGAGGCCTCGCTGTCGCTCGGGTTCTCCTACGCGGCGACGTTGCGCCGGATCATCCTGCCGCAGGCGTTCCGAACGGTGATCTCGCCGCTGGGCTCGCTGACGATCGCGATGATCAAGAACTCCGCGATCGTCGGCGTCTCGCTGCTCGCGCTGCCTGATCTGTTGAAGGAGGCGCGGATCGTGCAGGCGCGGACGTTCCAGACCGACGAGACGTTCTTCTGGGCGGCCGTCGGCTACCTGATCCTGACCGGCGCCGCGACGCTGGTCTTCCGCAGCCTCGAGCGGCGCTTCGCCATCCGCCGATGAACTACCTCTTCGACCCGGCCAACTGGGAGTGGGTGACGACGGGCAACAACGTCCGCTTCATCCTCGAGGGCTTCCTGATCAACCTCGAGATCGCGCTGATCTCGATGGTCTTCGCGCTGATCGCCGGCCTGGCGCTCGCGCTGCTGCGGCTGTCGCGGGTGCGGGCTGTGAGCGTGCTGGCGGGGACGTGGATCGACGTCTTCCGCAACCTCCCGCTGATCTTCCTGATCCTCTACTTCGCGCTCGGGCTCCCGGGCTCGTGGAAGTCCGCCTGGGAGGATGCGATGCCGTCCTGGGCACCCGAGGCGTTCCAGTCCGGCCTCGTGTTGGGCGCGCTGCTCGGGCTCATCCTCTACAACTCGGCCGTGCTGGCGGAGATCATGCGCGCCGGCATCCTCTCGCTCCCGCGCGGCCAGGGCGAGGCCGCCGCCGCGCTCGGGATGACGTACCGCCAGTCGCTGCGCCACGTGATCCTGCCGCAGGGCCTGCGCCGCATGGTCCCGGCGACGGTGTCGCAGCTGATCACGCTCAACAAGGACACGACGCTCGTCTCGATCATCGCGATCACCGAGGTCATGCGCCGCGCCCGGATCGTCACCTCCGCGAACTTCTTCGTCGTCGTGGAGGCCCCGATCCTGCACGTCTTCATCTTCGTCGGCTTCCTCTTCGTGATCGTCAACTACGCGCTCTCGCGACTCTCGCGCCGGCTCGAGCTGCGCGAGCGCAAGCTCACGGGCACGAAGCTGCAGCGCGTGAGCGGGCTGGAGGATCAGGTGGCCGCCGACCCGGTATAGCCTGTCGATATGGGCTTCGACCAGTACCACGAGCCGCCGGACGAGCTCCCGGCGAAGACACGAACGTTCGCCCGGCTGTGCGCGTCGCTGACCGAGGAAGCCGAGGCGATCGGCTGGTACGAGCAGCGGATCGCGGTCGAGCAGGATCCGGAGGCGCTCGCGGTGATGCGCAACGCGCAGACCGAGGAGTTCAAGCACTTCGCGATGGACCTCGAGTTCCTGCTGCGGCGGACGCCGACCTGGCGCGCGATCGCCGAGGGGATCCTGTTCGGCGACGGCGACATCGTCGAAGCCGGCGAAGAGGCCGAAGGGGAAGCCGGTCTGGGCGGCTCCGGCGGCGGTGCGACACCTGGCTCGCTGGGAATCGGAAGCTTGAAGGGAGCGGGGCTGTGAACCATCTGCTGCGTGAGAGGGCCCCGATCACCGAGGCCGGCTGGAACGAGCTCGACGGCGAGGCGCGCGAGCGCCTGGAGCCGGCGCTCGCCGCGCGTAAGCTCGTCGACTTCTCCGGCCCGCACGGCTGGGACTACTCGGCCACGAACCTGGGCCGCGTGAGTGCGCTCGACGACTTCGAGGGTGTCGGCGCGCTCCGCCGCCGCGTGCTCCCGCTGGTCGAGCTGCGCGCCGACTTCACGGTCTCGCGCGCCGAGCTCGCGGACCTCGAGCGCGGGGCCGACGACATCGACCTCGGCGCGCTCGACACGGCCGCCCGGCGCATCGCCAACGCCGAGAACGTCGCCGTCTTCCATGGCTGGATCGAGTCCGGCCTGCGCGGCATCGCCGAGGCCTGCACGCATCCCGCGGTCGCCCTCAGCGGAGACTTCAACGCGTATTCGCGCCACGTTGCCGAGGCGGTCGAGACGCTGCTCAAGGCCGGCGTGTCAGGCCCCTACGGCCTCGCGCTCGGCCCCGACCAGTACACCGGCGTGATCCAGAGCACCGAGCACGGGGGCTACCCGCTCTTCGACCACCTGAAGAAGATCCTCTCCGGCGGCCCGATCGTCTGGGCGCCCGGCGTGCGCGGCGCGGTCGTCGCCAGCCTGCGCGGCGGCGACTTCCTGTTCGAGTCCGGCCAGGACCTCTCGATCGGCTACGACCACCACGACGCGGAAACCGTCCACCTGTATCTGCAGGAGAGCTTCAGCTTCCGCGTCGCGACACCAGAAGCGGCGTGCTTCCTGGAGCCCGCGGGGTGAGTTGATGCGTGCTAACTCAGTCCGCGGGCTCTACAACCAGCCGGGTAGGACGAAGATCGCCCAGGCCGTGACCGGGGCGATGATGATCATGCTCATGCCCCACTGGAGCAGTCGCTTATAGACGAAGTCGCGCTTGTCGTCGGGTGAGTTGGCGACGACGAGGCACGAGCGCGGCGATGCCGATCAGCGTCAGGTGCGATCGCGGTTGAGCGCGGCGCCTCGTCGGCCATCGCGACGGCGCCGCGGCGATCGTCGGGTGGCCCTCGGCGGTGGTCTCGCGCTTGAAGCGCTGGGTCGCGGGGTCGGTGTCGAGCCGGCGGTTCATCAGCTCACGGCCGCCGAACATGAAGAAGACGACGACGCTGAGCAGCGTGTTGAAGATCAGCGAGGAGAAGAACAGCAGTGTGGGGTTGCTCTGGAGGCCGTTGCTCTCGACGACGCCGTTGACGATCGAGCCGAAGATGCTGATCGGGGAGAAGCCGCCGGCCGTCGCGCCGTTGACGACGAGCAGGCCCATCAGGACCGGGTTGATCTTGTAACGCACGGCGAAGCCGAGCGCGATCGGGGCGACGATCGCGACCGCGGCGGGGACGACGGAGCCGACCGCGGTCAGCACCGCGGTGATGCCGAACATCACCCACGGGATCAGCGCCACGCGTCCGCCGACGGCCTTCACGGCGGCGTGGACGAGCCAGTCCACGGTGTGACTTCCTGGGACATGCGTCTCTCTCCCTAGTCGAGTGCGTCCCTCACGAGCTGCACTGGGTGGCGCGCGGGCCGAGACGTCCCGTGCGCGATCTGCTGACGGCAGGAGACGCCGGTCGCGGCGATCAGCGTCTCCGAGGGTTCCTGGCGGATCGCCGGGAACAGGCGCATCCCGCCGATGCGCATGGACAGCTCGTAGTGCTCGGCCTCGAAGCCGAAGGACCCGGCCATGCCGCAGCAGCCGGCGTCCAGTTCGACGACCTCCGCGCCGGGCAGGCGCTCCAGCAGCGCAACGGTCGAGGCGGTGCCGGCGAGCGCCTTCTGGTGGCAGTGGCCGTGGAAGAGGATGCGGCGCGGGCCGAGGTCCTTGAGCTTGCAGCGCGCCGTCGTCGATCGCCTCCACGAGCAGCTCCTCGACGAGCCGCGTGCGCGCTGCGACGCCGCGGTCGCCGAGCAGCGCGACGTGCTCCTCGCGCAGCGTCAGCAGGCACGAGGGCTCGACGCCGGTGATCGTCGCCGTGCCCTGCAGCCGCTCGGTCAGCGCCTCGGCCTTGGCGTGCGCGTCGTCGAGCAGGCCCTTGGAGATCGAGGCGCGCCCGCAGCAGCCGCCGCTCTCCAGCCGCACGTCGTAGCCCGCGGCGTCGAGCAGCTCGATCGCGGCGCGGCCGACGCCGGGCTCGGTGAAGGTCGTGAAGGAGTCCGCGAGGAAGACGACCTCGCCGCGGCTGACCGGGCTGCGCGTCCGCTTGTCGGCCCAGCGGATCAGCGTCTCGCGCTCGAAGCGCGGCAGCGGGCGCCGCCGGTCGATCCCCGCGACCTTCTCCAGCAGCCGCCGCGGGACCGGCAGGTTCGAGAGCGGCGCGGTCGCGGAGCCGAGCGTGTTGAGCGTCCGGATCGCGCCGAACAGCCGCGAGCGCCGCGGCGTGCCGTGGATCGCGTTGTGGTGCGAGAGGAACTCGGACTTCATCGACGCCATGTCGACGCCCAGCGGGCACTCGCTCTTGCACGCCTTGCACTCGAGGCAGAGATCGAGGATCTCGTGCAGGCGCTCGTCGCCCAGCGCGGCGCCCGGGGTCGGGCTCGGCCAGCGCCTTCACGAGCGCGTTCGCGCGCCCGCGGGTCGCGTGCTCCTCCTCGCGTGTCGCCATGTAGGACGGGCACATGACGCCGCTGCCGGTCTTGCGGCAGGCACCGATGCGCTGGCAGCGATCGGCGGCGCCGTGCATGCCGCCTTCGACCGAAGTCCAGGTGCGTGACGAGCGGGTTCTTCGGCCGCGGCAGCTCGGCGTCGCGGATGTGCGTCGTCAGCGGCTCGGCGTCGACCATCACGCCCGGGTTCAGGATGCCCGCGGGATCGAACAGGCGCCTTCACCGCCGCATCGCGCCGTAGAGCTCGTCGCCGAAGATCCGCTGGTTGAACGGGCGAGCGGATCGCGCCCGTCGCCGTGCTCGGAGGAGTTGACGCCGTCGAACTCCGCGACGAGGTCGACGATCTCCCCGGCGACCTCGCGCATCATCTCGACCTGGTCGGGCTGCGAGAGATCGAGGAACGGGCGGATGTGCAGGCAGCCGACCGAGCAGTGGCCGTAGAAGCCGGCCTGCAGCCCGCGCGCGATCGAAGATCTCCTTGAAGCGCGCGACGTACTCGCCGAGGCGCTCGGGCGGCGACCGCGGTGTCCTCGACGAACGCGGCCGGGCGCTTGCGACCGACGCTCGAGGCCATCAGCAGGCCGAGCCCGGCCTTGCGGACCTTGGTCAGCGCGGCCTGGTCGGCGGCCGTCTCGGCGCGCAGCGTGTGGTAGCCGTGGCCGTGGCGCTCCCACGCGCTCGTCAGCTTGTCGAGCCTGTCGCGGACCTCGGCCTCGTCGTCGGCCGAGAAGGACACGAACAGCAGCGCCTCGGGGTCGCCCTCGAGGCGGTCGGTGAAGCGCCGGTACTCGAGCTGGGAGCGCGAGAGGCCGAGGATCGTGCGGTCGATCATCTCGACCGCGGAGGGCTGCAGCGCGAGCGCGTCCTCGGTCGCGGCGATCGCGCCCAGCAGCGAGTCGAAGTGCCCGACGACGAACATCTTCGCCTTCGGCAGCCGCACGAGCCCGACGGTCGCCGCGGTCGTGATCGCGAGCGTGCCCTCGGAGCCGACGACGAGCTTGGAGAGGTCGAACGGGTCCATGCGGTCGAGCCGGTAGCCGCCGGACTGGCGCCAGTGCTTCGGGTAGTCCTCGGCGATCGCTCGCGCGTGGTCGCGCAGCACCGTGCCGACGCCGGTGTAGATATGGCGCTCGAGCTTGCTCGTGGGCGCTGAGGTCGCCGAGAAGGTGGCGCGCGATCCGTCGGCGAGCACGACCTCGAGCTCCTGGACGTGATCGATCGTCGTGCCGTAGACGATCGACTCGCTGCCAGAGGAGTTGTTGCCGATCATGCCGCCGAGCGTCGCCCGGTTCGAGGTCGAGGTGTCGGGGCCGAAGCCGAGGCCGAAGCGCTTCGCGGCGCGGTTGAGGTCCTCCTGGACGACGCCGGGCTGCACGCGGACGCGCAACGCGTCGGCGTCGATCTCGTCGATCGCGTTCATGTGGCGCGAGGTGTCGAGCACCAATCCGCGCCCGCCGGCCGCCTGCCCGGCGAGGCTGGTGCCGCCGCCGCGGGCGACGACCGGGACGCCGAGCCGTGCGGCGATCGTCACCGCCGCGGCGACGTCGTCGGCGTCGCGCGGGAACGCGACCGCCAGCGGCTCGACGGCGAACATGCTCGCGTCGCCCGCGAACAGATGCCGTGTGTATGCGTCGGCGCGAACCTCTCCCGCCAGCTCCCGGCCCAGCGTTTCCGCCAGCTCCCCCGCGACCATTTCCCAAGCCTCCCCGCTCGCTACGGTGTCGAACCAGTCTGGTGTATCGCAGCGGCCGACATTTCCTGCAGATTCCCGGCCCGACCAACGTCCCTGACCGGGTGCTGCGGGCGATCGACCGCCCGACGATCGACCATCGCGGACCGGACTTCGCGGAGCTCGGGCTCGAGGTGTCTGGAGGGCCTGCAGCACGTCTTCAAGACCAGCGGCCCGGTGGTCGTCTATCCCGCTTCGGGCACCGGCGCGTGGGAGGCCGCGATCGTCAACACGCTGTCGCCCGGCGACAAGGTCATCGCCTCCGAGACGGGCCACTTCGCGACGCTCTGGCGGGCGATGGCGGAGCGCTTCGGGCTCGAGGTGCGTCTGGCTCGAGGGCGACTGGCGTCACGGTGCCGACCCGGAGCGGATCGCGGACGCGCTGGACGACGACGTCCGCGCCGTGATGGTCGTCCACAACGAGACCTCGACCGGCGTGACGAGTCGCATTCCGGACATCCGCGCGGCCATGGGCGACCACGACGCGCTGCTGCTCGTCGACACGATCTCCTCGCTCGGCTCGATCGACTACCGCCACGAGGAGTGGGGCGTCGACGTCACCGTCGGCGGCTCGCAGAAGGGCCTGATGCTGCCCGCCGGGCTGAGCTTCAACGCCGTCTCGGAGAAGGCGCTCGCGGCCTCCAGGGACGCGCGGATGCCGCGCTCGTACTGGGACTGGACGCCGATCATCGCGGCCAACGAGGCCGGCTTCTGGCCCTACACGTCGGCCACCAACCTGCTCTACGGACTGCGTCGAAGCGGTCCTGATGCTGCGCGAGGAGGGGCTCGAGAACGTCTTCGCCCGCCACGCGCGCCACGCCGCAGGCCACCCGCGCCGCGGTGCACGGCTGGGGCCTGGAGGTGCTGGCGCTCGACGAGCGCGAGTTCTCGGGCGCGCTGACCGCGGTGGTCTGCGACGGCTCCGACGAGGTGCGCCGGATCATCCTCGAGCGCTTCGACATGTCGCTCGGTGCCGGGCTGGGCAAGCTCAAGGACGAGGTGTTCCGGATCGGCCACCTCGGCGACTTCAACGACCTGATGCTCGCGGGCACGCTGTCGGGTGTGCAGATGGGGCTCAAGCTCGCCGGCCACGACGTCGGCGACGGCGTCGGCGCCGCGCTGGAGCGCCTCGCCGCGTGACCGCCGCGCTCGACGGCCTGCGGGTGATCGAGCTCACCCAGGTCATGGCCGGGCCGTTCTGCGGGCAGGTGCTCGCGGACATGGGCGCCGACGTGATCAAGGTCGAGCCGCCGGAGACCGGCGACCAGACGCGCCGCTCGATGGGCGAGGCCGCGTTCCGCGCCGTCAACCGCAACAAGCGCAGCATCGCGCTCGACCTCAAGGACGCCGGCGACGTCGCGATCCTGCACCGGCTGGTCGCGACCGCGGACGTGCTGCTGGAGAACTACCGGCCCGGCGTCGCGGCGCGGCTGGGCGCCGACTACGAGACGCTGCGGGCGATCAACCCGCGGCTGATCTACGCCTCGATCTCCGGCTTCGGCCAGACCGGCCCGTACGCGCAGCGGCCGGGCTTCGACCTGATCGCGCAGGGCGTCGCGGGCGTGATGAGCGTCACCGGCGAGCCCGACGGCAACCCGGTCAAGTGCGGCGTCCCCGTCTCCGATCTGTCGGCCGGGCTGTTCTGCGCGGTCGGCATCCTCAGCGCGCTGGCGGCGCGCGAGCGCACGGGGGAGGGGCAGCAGATCGACACCTCGCTGTGGGAGGGCGCGCTCGCGCTCTCGATCTGGGAGACGGCCGAGCTGTGGTCGACCGGCGTCGCGCCGCAGCCGCTGGGCTCCGCGCACCGGCTGACCGCGCCGTATCAGGCGCTGCGCACGCGCGACGGGCACATCACCGTCGGCGGCAACAACCAGAAGCTGTGGGAGCGGCTGTGCGCGGTGATCGGCCGCGAGGACCTGCCCGGCGATCCGCGCTTCGTCACCAACGCCGACCGCATGGCCAACCGTGCCGCGCTCGTCGTCGAGCTGGAGGCCGCGCTCGCGCGCCCACGACACGGCGCACTGGGTCGAGACGCTGCTCGAGGCGGGCGTCCCCGCCGGCCCGATCCTCGACTACCAGCAGGTGGTCGACGACCCGCACACGCAGGCGCGTGAGATGGTGGTGGAGATGGAGCACCCCGAAGCCGGCACCGTGTACGGGCTCGGCATCCCGATCAAGCTCAGCGCGACGCCCGGCTCGATCCGGCGCCCCGCGCCGCTGCTCGGCCAGCACACCGACGAGATCCTCGCCGAGCTGCGATGAGCGACGTCACCTACGAGCTGCGCGGCTCGGCCGCGTGGATCACGTTCGACCGCCCCGAGGCGCACAACGCGATGACGTTCGCGATGTACGACCGGCTCGTCGAGCACTGCGAGACCGTCGACGCCGACGACGAACGTGCGCGTCGATGGTCCTGCGCGGCGCCGGCGGGCGCGCCTTCGTCGCCGGCACCGACATCCGCCAGTTCGCCGCGTTCAAGTCCGCCCAGGACGGGCTCGTCTACGAGACGCGGATCGACGAGGTGCTGGACCGGCTGGAGGCCGTGCGCAAGCCGACGATCGCGCTGGTCGACGGCTTCGCGATGGGCTCCGGCCTGGCGATCGCCGCCGCCTGCGACCTGCGCGTGATCACCCCGGGCGCGAAGTTCGGCATGCCGATCGCGCGCACCGTCGGCAACTGCCTCTCGATGGGCAACTACGCGCGCCTCGCGCAGGCGCTCGGCGCGCCCGGCTGAAGGACGTGATGTTCACGCGCCCGCAGCATCGGGCCCGACGAGGCGCTGGCGATCGGCTTCGCGAGCGCGGTCGTCGAGGACGCCGAGGCGCACGTCGACGAACTCTGCGAGCGGCTCGCCGATCACTCGCCGACGACGCTGTGGGTGACCAAGGAGGCGCTGCGCCGCGCCCGCGTCGTGCCCGAGGGCGACGACCTCGTGCTCGAGGCCTACGGCAGCCCCGGCTTCCGCGCCAACGTCAAGCGCTTCCTGGAAAAGTAAAGAGAACCTAAGGGGCCAGGCCCCTTAGGTTCTCTTTAGAAACGCGCTACTTCAGCTTCACCGACTGCCGCACGTTGAGCGCGGCGCCGGCGCTGTCCTTGCCGCGGACGACGACGGTCGCCTTGGTCGCCTTGCGCGCGCTCTTGCGCAGGGTGACCTTGACCGTCGCGGTCTTGCCGGCCTTGATGGCGAACGCCTTGCTGCCATAGGTCGCCTTGCCGCGGACGAGCTTCACCGTGCCGCGGCACACCGCGCCCGCGTCACCGGCGCAGTTGACCCGCACGCTGACCACGCCCTTGCGGCTCACCTTCAGCGTCCTGCTCGACTTGATCTTCGCGCTCGCGTGCTTGGACGCGCTGACGACCTTGCCGGTCGGCTGCGGCGTCGCGGCGGGCGGCACCGTGCCACCGACCTCCAGCGTGCCCGTCGTCGGCGTGACCGGGGGCGTCGGCGCGGCGAGCACGCCGAGGTGGATCAGCGAGCGCTTCATGAACTCGTTGCGCGCGGACTCGTTGATGCCCTCGAAGCCGAAGCCCGTGTAGAGCGTGTCGTCGGTGGCGACGACGCCGCCCTCCTTGAACTCCTCGGTGCGACGCTCCCAGCCGTTGGTCGGGACGTCGGTCCCGGCCGGCGGCGGGCCGATGGTCCAGCCGCCGAGACCGGTCTCGAAGTCGTTGAACTCGAGCGTCGTGGCGCCGTCGGTGAGCTTGACGTCGTCGACCCAGACACCCAGGCCGAGCGTGCCCCAGTCGGTGACCACGCTGATCCGCAGGTCGACCTTCTTGCCCGCGTAGGCGGACAGGTCGACGTCCCAGTCCGTCCAGCCGCCGGAGCTGCCCGTGAACGCGTTCCACGTACCGGTCGTGCCGTGCGGCTGGCAGTCCTCCGTCCAGTAGTGCAGCAGGAACGGGTGCGGAGCGGCGTCGCCGCTGGCCAGGCCTTCCGGGCAGCTGTCGCCCGGCTCGGTCGTGGTCAGGCTGACGTCGGCGTCGCCGGCGCCGTCGGTGTCGGCCTCCGGCAGCGTCGTCCACGCGTCGCTGTTCGGGTTCGTCGTGACGTCACGCGCCTCGACGACCACGAAGTCCCAGTTGGCCTCGACGTCGCCCGAGAACTTGAAGTTGAGCTTGGGCGCCGTGCGGCCGGTCAGGTCCAGCGTCTTGCCGAAGCGCTTGTACGCCTGGCTGTCGGCCCCGGCGGACATGTACTGCGTGCCGCTGTAGGGACTGAACGGCGCGGCCCCGGGGCGCAGCCAGTCGGCCACGCTGCGCGAGGACGCGAACTGCGGGAACTTCACCGGGTCCAGCACCGAGCTCGTCACGACGAACGTCGCCGAGTGGTCCTGGTTGTTGGCGCCGGTCTCGTCGAACATCCACGACAGGCCCTCGAACGGCCCGTGCCCGCGCAGCGCGTACGGATGCCCGGCCGCGTCGTCGAACGTGTTGCCGGGCGCCGCGTAGATGTAGGCCCCCAGGTAGTACTGGAGGAAGTCGTCGTTGTGGGCGATGCAGCCGTCGGCGGCCGTCGGGTCGTCCTTGTCGAACTCCGGCAGCGCGTTGTCGCACCAGCGGCCGCCCTCCGGCGGCTCCGGGAAGCCGAAGTTGCGGAACGGGTTGCCCTCGGCCCACTGCTGACCGGCGGACTTGCCGGTGAAGAGCAGCTTGCCGCCCTCGTTGAGGAAGTGGCGGACGTCGATCATCTCCTCGACCGCCAGGCGCGCCGTTCCGGTGCCCGCGGGCTGGCCGGGCAGGCGGGTCAGGTAGTCGTCGCCGGTGTACCAGATGACCGCGTCGTAGTGGTCGAGCACACCGAGCCAGTCCGGCGAGCGGTTGCCCCGCTTGTCGACGTCGTAGATGTCGTAGGCGACGCCGTTGGCGTCGAGCGCGTCGGTGTAGTACGTCAGGTAGCTCGGACCGCTCGTGTCCGGGTAGTTCGGCACGCCGGCCGTGTAGTTCTCGGCGCTCAGGATCAGGACCTTCGCGCCGGTCTCGGCGCGCGCCGTGTAGGTGAAGTGCGGCGAGGACTTGCGGCCGCCCTCGAACCAGACGTCGACCTCGTCACCGGGGCTCGTCCCCGTGATCGTGCCGCGCAGCGCGGTGGTAGTAGAGGCCGGGCTCCTGGTCGAAGCGCTCGCCGCCGAGGAACTTCGACGTCGGCACGGTCTTCACCGCGCCGTCGTTGATGCGGTAGCGCAGCTTGACGTCGCCGAGCGACTTCTTGGCCACGACCTGCACGGTCTGTGGGTCGCCGTAGGAGTCCGCGAAGGTCTCGACGTAGAAGTTCTCGACCGTGTTGCCCATGTGCGAGATCGGGTTCGCGGGATCGTCGGCCGAGCGCGCGAGGTCGAGCACGAACTGCTTGTGGCGCAGAAATTCCGCCTGGATGTCGGCCTCGACGTCCTGGAACTCGAAGCCCGAGACGTTCGGGATGTTCGGCTGCGAGCCCTCAGGCGTGTACGCGAGGATCCCGTTCGCGTAGGCATCGTCGGTCAGGTCGCCGTTGGTGATGTACAGCTCGGCGCTGAGGTCGGGATCGAAGCGGTTGCCCGTGATCTCCCACTCCTCGGTCTCCGGGTTGAAGACCTTGTCGGCGATCGCCGGCTCGGCGTCGTCGCCCGCGTAGGCCTCGAAGAGCTTGTCGTCGGGGACCGGCGTGTACTGCTGGAAGCCGTTCGGCCACAACAGCAGCTCGGCCGCGGTGTGGTCGTTCTTGTTGAACACGAAGTCGACCATGCCCCAGAGCTTCTTGATCGCCTTCGTCTCAGGCTCGGAGTCCGGGCCGGCGCCGCGGTAGGTCTCCGAGAGGAAGTCGTCGGAGGAGCCCTCGTTGTCGAAGCCCCAGTGGGTGGCGTGGTTGCGGTTGATGTCGACGCCGTCGACCGGCTCGCCGAGCACGCCGTTGCCGTTGTTGTCGTTCATGTTCTTGCGCCACAGGCGGTTGCCCGGCGTGAACGTGTACTCGTAGCCGTCCGGGTTGTTGACGCAGACGAACCACAGCTCGCGCGTGTTGACCAGCTCGGTCGCGATCACGCCGTCGGGCGTGGTCTTGCCGTAGTTGGTCGTGAAGTAGTTCAGGGAGCGCTTGCAGGTCTCGCCCGCCAGCCACTCGCGCGCGTGCTGCATCGCGTTGTAGAGCACCGCCGGGCGCGTGTTGTCGGTGCGCGCCTTGGCGTTCTGGGTGACCTTGAGCGCGACGATGTCGCGGCCCATGCGGGTCTGCGCCGAGCACGACCTTCTTGACGATGCTCATGCCCTCGAGCCGGTCGTAGAGCTCGAGGTACTGCTCCTTGCCGTCGTTGGGTACGCGGTCATAGCGGCGCCAGACGTTGAAGGTCGCGTCGCTGCCGACCGGGACGTCGGCGGCCTGCGAGGCCGCCTGACTGCCCTTGCCGACGAGCTTGGGCGCGAGCCCCTGCGCTTTCAGGCCTGAGGCCTGCTTGGTCGTGCCGTAGACCTCGAGGTAGGACCCGTGGTCCGCCTCCGTCATGTCGTAACCGGCCAGCGCGAGCTTCTGCTTGTTCTCGGCCGTCGGCGCAACGCGGTAGGCGTTGAGCGGCTCCCGGGCCGCCTTCGCCGCGGGTGCCGCGGCGGTAAGCGCGAGGAGCGCCGTCGCAAAGACGGCGCTGCAAGAGCGCAACTTCATGAGTCCTCCTGATGAACGTGACGGTGAAGCTCCCCTGAGCCTCCCGTGAGTGAATCGGGAATCTAACGACCGCTTTGCGGGCGCGCGCCGGTTCGCTCCGGGTATAAACGGCAGATGCGCACGAGCGGCATCAATCACGTCAGCATCCACGCGACCGACCTCGACGCCTCCGTGCGGTTCTACGTCGACCTGCTGGACGCCGTACTGCTGGATACGCCCAATTTCGGCATCCCGGTCCAGTGGGTCGGGCTCGGGGAGACGCAGCTGCACGTCTTCCTGCGCGACGTAACGCCGCAGCGCCATCATCACTTCGGGATCACGGTCGAGGAGCTCGAGCCGGTCTTCCGGCGCGCCGAGGCGCTCGGCGCGCTCGATCACGACTCCTATGGCCATCACCTGATCGAGTTGCCGGGGGACGTCGCGCAGACCTACGTGCGCGACCCGGCGGGCAACCTGATGGAGATCGATTCGCCGGGCGCCTCAGCGCTCCCGGAGGCGCTCCGCTCGCAGATGAAGCGCCTCGACGAGCTCTATCCCCAGGACGAGCGCAACCGGCGCGCCCGGCTGTACGTCAACGGCTCCGCCTCGGTGGGCTGAGAACTACGCGCCCGCGGGGCTGATCGCTGCCGTCGCCGCGAAGCGGATCGTTCCGCGGCCGTCGCGCTTGGCGTCGTAGAGCGCGGCGTCGGCGCGCCTGAGCAGCTGGGCGAGGTCGCTGCCGTCGGCGGGGAACGTGGCGACACCGACGCTGGCCGCGATCTCGAACTCGTGGCCCTCGATCGTGAACGGGTTCCGGAGCGTCGCCAGCACGTCGTTGGCAACGCGGCGCGCGGTGGCGGCGGCGTCACCGTCGATGTCGGCGAGCAGGAGCATGAACTCGTCACCGCCATGGCGGGCGAGCAGATCGGTGGCGCGGCAGCAGCCGGCGAGGCGGGCGGCGACCTGGCGCAGCAGCTCGTCGCCGGCGGCGTGACCGAGTGTGTCGTTGACCACCTTGAAGTGGTCGAGGTCGATGTAGAGCACGGCGGCGGAGCGATCCTGCTCCAGCGCGCCGGCGAGCGCGAGTGCCACGTGCTCCTCGAGCTTGGTCCGGTTCGCCAGCCCGGTGAGCCCATCGTGGTAGGCCATGTGGCGCACGTGCTCCTGCGCGACGCGCCGCGCGGTGATGTCCTCGCCGGCGATCACCATCTCGGCGCCCCTGGGGGTCGGGACGACGCGGCCGCTCCAGCTGATCCAGCGCGTCTCGCCGCTGCGCGTGACGACCGGGCGCTCGCGCTCGTGCGACTCCATCGCGGTGCCGTCGATCGTGCGGGCGAAGACGTTCAGTGCTGACTCGCGGCCATCGTCTGGCACGGCGATGTCGAACCAGCTGCGGCCCATGAGCTCGGAGTCGCGGTAGCCGAGGACCTCGCAGGTGCGCCGGTTGACCTGCTCGATCCGGCCGTCGCCGTCGAGGACGACGATCATCGTCCCGGCGACGTCGAGGTACTGCTGCGCGCGGCGGTGCTCGGTGGCGAGCTGCGCGGCGCGCCGCTCACGCCCGTAGGCCTGCCAGACGCCCATCACGGCGGCGAAGGCCAAGGTCAGCACCTGGAGCAGCGTGTGCGCGAACGGCTGCCCGATCAGCGTGCCCGAGGCGGCGGCGAATACCAGGGTCAGCGAGCCGATGATCGCCGTCAGCAGGACGGGATAGGAGATCGCGGCGAAGACCAGCGGCAAGATGAACGCGCCCATGATCGGCGTGCCCGAGCGACCCTCGATCACGACGCCGGCCGCGATCGACGCGATCACCATCAGGCTCCAGACCAGGAAGAACGGCTCGCGAAGGCGGGACGCGGCCAGGCGGCGGCGCGGCAGGACGAACAACGCGCAGTTGGCGACGGACCAGACCACGCACACGCCGATCAGCAGGCCGCGATGCGGGCTGGCCGGCGAGAGGACGACGTACGCGATGACCGCCGCCGCGGTCGCGATGCCCAGCACCGCGCCGATCACGACATCGCGCGCACGCAGCGTGATCTCCTCCGGGTCGGTCAGCGCGAGCGCTCTCATCTCCCAGTAGATCGGCCGGAAGTCCGAAGAACGGAGGTGGTGGGAGCCTTGCAGCCCGCAGGAGAGCTCTCGTGACCGCCGAAAGCGAGCTTCGGCACCATGTTGGACCTCTTCACGCTCGACCCCGCCCGCCAGTCCGCAGACCGGCGCGTCGCGTTGGTCGCGGGGTTCGGCGCCGTCGTCATCTTCACGCTCGCCGCGGTCACGTCCGGCGGTGGCGGCTGGGCGCTTGCGATCGGCGGCGCGGTCTGCCTCGCGGGCCTGCCCTGGCTCCTCGCCTTCGGCGCCCGCTGGCGCCTGCTCGACGACGCCCTCGACGGCGTCCCGTTCGCCTGGCGCGGCGACCGCAGCGGCGTCTGGGCCACCGCTCCGGTCGCGGGAGCGCTCGCGACGCTCGTCCTCGTCGCCGCTCTCGGCTTCCCGAGCTTCCTCGCCCTGCTCGCCTGCCTCACCGGCGCCGCGGCCTACACGGCGCTGATCGCCTTCGCCGAGGCCCGCTACGAGCGCAGGATCCTGCTCGATCTCACCGTCCTCGAGCTCCGCTTCCAGCGGATCGCCGACACCCGCGGCGCCCTACGAGAACGGCGGGGCGGCGTTGGCTCCTCGCACCGTGACCTCGAAGTGCAGGTGCGGTCCGGTGGAGGCGCCCGTGGTGCCGACGCGACCGACCTGGGCTGCCGACGTTCACGTAGCTGCCCAGGCTGACGAGCGCGGCTGACAGGTGCGCGTAGCGGGTGCGCAAGCCGTTGCCATGGTCGAGCAGGATCGTGAGGCCCCAGCCGTCGTCGTAACCGGCGAAGGCCACGCGGCCTGAGGCGGCGGCGGTGACCGCGGTGCCCATCGCCGCGGGGAAGTCCAGGCCGGCGTGAAAGCGGTCGCCGCGCGGGCCGTAGTGGTCGCCGACCGCGACGTTGATCGGGCGGCGCAGCGCGGGGGAGGTGACCGGGGGCTGGGCGAGCGCGGCGAGCGTCGCCGGTCCGGCGACGCCGTCGGCGGCGAGGCCGGCGAAGGCCTGCAGGCGGCGGACGGCATTCGTCGTCTGCGCGCCGAAGCCGCCGTCGACCGTGCCCAGCGGGAACCCGTGCGTCTCGAGCGCGAACTGCAGCGCGGCGACGTCCCACCCGCGCGCGCCGGCGCTCAGCGGGCGGCTGCCGACCGGATGGCGGCCCAGCGCGCCCAGCGCTCGGCGGGTCTGCGGGCCGACGATGCCGTCGGGGACGAGACCTGCGCGGCTCTGGAACCGCCGCACCCCGCTGTCCGTGCCCGGCCCGGGGAGCCCGTCGACGGCGCCGTCATAGACGCGCGTGGGCTCGCAGCGCGACCTGCAGGGCGGCGACACGCGGGCTGGCGGCAAATGCGGACGCGGGGGCGAGAAGGCACGCCGCGACCGCCGCCGCCGAGATCCAGGTTCGGAACGGCAGCACTTCGCGAAAGGGGTTCTCGCGCTGACAATCTATTCCTTCCCCGAAGCGCGGTTTGGCGCCGCTGGGGTCAGGCGGCGCTGCGCGGCCGGGCGACGACGCGGGTGCCGCTGCGCGGCGAGAACGTGACGTTGCGCCGCGCCACGCGCTCGGCGTGACGGCCGACCGGCCGCAGGTCGAAGCGGCGCAGGATCGCGCCGAGCACGACCCGCATCTCCATCTCGGCGAACGCGGCGCCGAGGCAGCGGCGGACGCCGCCGCCGTACGGGATCCACGTGTAGGTGGAAGGCGGGCGGTCGAGGAAGCGCTCGGGGCGGAACGCGTACGGGTCCGGGAAGGACGCCGGGCGCGTGTGGGCGAGCCAGATCGCCGGCGTGACGTCGGTCCCCGCCGGGATCGACACGCCGTCCGCCTCGAGGTCGGTCACGAGCCGGCGACCGGCCAGCGGCACGACCGGCCGCAACCGCAGCGACTCGGCGATGACCGCGCGCAGGTAGTCCTCGTCCCCGGACTGCGCACGGGCCAGCACGTCGGGGTTGCGCGTCAGCAGGTCGAGCGTCCACGCCAGGCCGGTGGCCGTCGTCTCGTGACCGGCGAGCAGCAGCGTCATCAACTGGTCGCGGATCTCACGGTCCGCCATCGCGCTGCCGTCCTCGAAGCGCGCGGCGACGAACAGCGAGCAGATGTCGGAACCGCCTGGCGCGCGGCGCCGCGCGGCGATCTCGCTCATCAGCAGCGTGTCGATCTCCTCGGCCTGCTGCTGCAGCCGCTCGAGCTGCTTGGTGCGCCCGAACAGCACCGCGACCTGCAGCTGCGTCGAGACCGTGGCCGACAGCAGGTCGCGCAGGAGGTCGTGCAGCGGCCCGCGCTCGCTGACGCCGAAGACCGCCCGCAGGATGACCTCGAGCGTGATCGCCTGCATGCTCGGATGCACCGGGAAGGCGACGCCGATCGGCCAGCCGTCGAGCTCGCGCTCGGCCGCCTCGAGCACGACCGGCTCGTACGCGCGCATGCGGTCCCCGTGGAAGGGCGGCAGCATCACCTTCCGGCGCGAGAGGTGCTCGTTGCCCTCCAGCAGCAGCAGCGACCGCGCACCCACGAGCGGCGCCAGCGTCACCGTCCGCCCCGGCGGCAGGTTGTGCAGCCGCTCGGAGTACAGCGTGCGGATGACCTCGGGCGAGGACACCATCACCAGCGGCGTCTTGAAGCCCTGGAACATGACGCTGAACGTGTCGCCGTACTGCCGGCGGCACGTCCTCGAGGAACGCGATCGGCCGCGCGAGCCAGCGCGCGGTCTGGATCGCGGCGGAGGAGGTAGGGCCGGCCGGGAGCGCACTCACCCGGCCGACCGTACCGGTTAGGGGATCAGATCGGGGAGGAAGGTCGGGCCATGCCCTCGGCGAGGTCGCCGAAGCCGGGGGCGATGATCGCGCCAGGCTGCGCGATCAGCTCCTCCGCGACGATCGCCTCGGTGGTGAGCAGCAGTCCGGCAACGGACGCCGCGTGCTCGAGCGCCAGCCGCGTGACGCGCACGGGGTCGATGACGCCCTTCTCGTACAGGTCGCCGAACTCGCCGGTGAGCGCGTTCAGGCCGTGCCCGTCGGGCATCGCGCGGACCTGATCGATCGTCGCCTGCCCGTCGTAGCCGGCGTTGGAGGCGATCCAGTACAGCGGCTCGCTGAGCACGTTGCCGACGATCTTGGCGCCACGCGCATAGTCGCCCTCGAGCGTGAGCGCGTCCAGCGCGCCGCGCGAGCGCAGCAGCGCGGTGCCGCCGCCGGGGACGACGCCCTCGGACATCGCCGCCTGGGTCGCCGCCAGGGCGCCCTCGGTGCGCCGGAAGCGCTCCTGCTGGGCGACCACGGTCGGCGCGCCGACGCGGATCACGGCCAGCTTGGCCGACAGCCGGGCGATGCGCTCCGAGAGGATCTCGACGTCGCGGTCGTGCACCGCGCGCCCCAGCTCGACCCGCAGCTGGGCCAAGCGGCCGGCGACGGCCTCGTCCGATCCGCCGCCTTCGATGAAGGTGCACTCGTCGGCGGTGACGATCACGCGCCCTGCCGTGCCGAAGAACTCGAGCTTCACGTCGTCGAGCGAGAGCCCCGCTTCCTCGGCGACCACGGTGCCGCCGCAGAACGCGGCGATGTCGCCGAGATGCTGGATGCGCCGGTGCCCGAAGCCCGGTGCGCGGACCGCGACGGCCTCGAGCGTCCCGTGCTGCGTGTTGGACACGAGCATGCCGAGCGCGCTCGCCTCGGCGTTCTCGCAGAGGATGATGATCGGCCGCGGATCCTTGGCGAGCGCGTTGAGGATCGGCAGGAGATCGTTCGGGTGCTTGAGCGCCTTGTTCGTCATGAAGACGTACGGGTTCTCGAAGACGGTCTCCATCCGGTGCACGTCGCGCACCATGTACTGCGAGAGCCAGCCGTTCTCGACCACGACGCCCTCGACGAACCGCACGCCGATGCCTGGCTCGTCGGACTCCTCGATCGTCACGACGCCCTCGGCGCCGACGTGCGTCAGCGCCTCGGCGACGATGCCGCCGATGACCTCGTCCTCCTTGGCGGCGATCGTCGCGACGTGCACGAGCTCGTCGCCCTCGACCGTCCGCGCGACGCGCTGCAGCTCCGCGACAATGGCCGCGGTCGCCTCCTCGATGCCGCGTCGCAGCAGCATCGGGTTGGCGCCTTCGTCGAGCGCGTGCATGCCTTCACGAACGATCGCCTGAGCGAGCAGCGTCGCCGTCGTGGTCCCGTCGCCTGTCAGATCCGAGGTCTTGTTGGCGACCTCGCGGACGAGCTGGGCGCCCATGTTGCGGTACTGGTCCGACAGCTCGATCTCGCGCGCGATCGTGACGCCGTCGTTGGTGATCGTCGGCGGCCCTGCGAGCCGCTCGAGTACGACGTTGCGGCCCTTCGGACCGAGCGTCACCTTGACGGTGTTGGCCAGTGCGTCGACGCCGTCCTGCAGCAGTCGACGCGCCTCGTGATTGAAGTACAGGCGCTTGCCCATTGGTGTGGTTGCCCTCCTAGGCCGGGACGAGAATGCCGCGGCCCTGGAGCCGCCCATTGTCCAGATCGGCCATCGCGTCATTGATGGCGTCGAGCGGGTACTGCGAGGTGTGGAGCGTGACCTTGCCCTGCGCGGTCAGCGTCATCAGGTCCTGGAGATCGATGTAGGTCCCGACGAGGTTCCCGATGAAGGAGATCTCGCGCGAGATGATGTCGATCGTCGGGACGTTGATGTTCTCGCCGTAGCCGATGACGTAGTAGAAGCCGCCGTCCTGCACCATGGCGACGCCGTCCTCGATCGCGCCCTTCTCACCGACGAAGTCGATGATCGCGTCGGCGCCGAAGCCGTCGGTCAGCTCCTGCACGAGGTCGCGCTGCTTGCCGTCGACCTGGACCAGATGGTCGGCGCCGAGTTCCTTGGCGAGTGCCAGGGCCTTCTCGGACGGGTCGACGACGATGATCTCCGTCGGCGTATAGGCCTTCAGGCACTGGATGCCGATGTGGCCGAGGCCACCCGCGCCGATGACGACGGTCTTGGTGCCGGCGCCGAGGATCGGGATCGCCTTCTTGACGGCGTGGATCGCGGTCAGGCCGGCGTCGGCCAGCGCGGCGATGTCCGTCGGGTGCAGCGACGGGTCGAGCTTGACCACGGAGCGCGCCGAGGTGTGCAGGTACTCGGCGAAGCCACCGTCACGGCCGATCCCCGGGAACTCCCCGTTGATGCAGTGCATGTCGTCGCCCTTGCGGCAGGGACGGCAGAGCCCGCAGGAGATGAACGGGTGCACGATCACGGTGTCGCCGACCTCGACGTTGGTCACGCCGGAGCCGACCTCGTGGATCCAGCCCGCGTTCTCGTGGCCGGGCACGTAGGGGAGGACGACCTGGGACTTCTCGGCCCACTGACCTTCCTGGATGTGCAGATCGGTCCGGCACAGCCCCGCCGCGCCGACCTTCACGATCACGTCCAGCGGCCCGAGGATCTTCGGCTCGTCGATCTCCTCGACCTTCAAAGCTTCGTGGTACTTGTGCAGCCGAGCGGCCTTCATGCGGCGACTCCCTCCTCCGCGTAGCGGACTCGCAACAGATCGCGGCACATGCCGCCATTGGTCTCCAGTGAGAGCGACGTCAGCGACGCCATGCGCGCGAACCGCGGGATCTCGTCCGCGGTGACGGGCGTCCCATCGCCCTTCACGAACGCGGGCGCAGCCTCGCCCGCGTCGTAGCCGAGCTCGCTGCGCAGTGCGCGGCAGCGTTCGGCGTCCGGCCCCTGCAATTCCCCGAGCGTGGCGCTCGCCGGATCGGGGACCGTGTCCAGCAGTCGCCCCTGGCGTGCGACCAACGCCTTGCGCTGGAACAGCGCCCGCAGCGCGTCCAGTTCGCCCCGGGTCTCCCCGGGGAATGCGTCCGAGAACCCGCGACCGCCCGCGACGGCGCTGTTGATCTCGGCGCCCGTGTAGTGATCCTCGAGCACGATCGAGACCTGCCCCAACCCCGGCACGCGGTCAACCGCGGCCCGGGCGTCAGCAGCCATCAGAAACGCGAAGTTCGGCGCGCACTGCGGCGTCGGAAGCCGCAGGCGCACCGACACATCTCCTGCGTCGGTCACGACCAAGGAGCCGACGAAGCCGAGCGTGGTGATCGGTTCGTCGAGCTCCGGGTCGTAGACCGTCCCGAGCTGCTCGAGAACTCGGGAGCGGAGGTTCATCCGACGCCCACTGCGCTTTCCTCGGAGGCCGGCTCCTCGGCCGGCACGCTCGCCGCGCAGCTCCGCCGGGCACCTCGACGTCGTACAGCTTGGCGGCGTTGAGGCCGAGGATCTTGCGCTTGCCGTCCTCGCCCAGGCGCGGGAAGTCGGCGAAGGCCGGCTCGTCGGGCATCTCCCAGTCCAGGAGGCCCTCGATCTGCCACTTCGGCTCCCAGATGCCGTAGTCGGAGCCGAACAGCATCTTGTCCTCGCCGACCCAGAACAGCAGCTCGCCCATGACCTTCGCGAAGAACTGCGGGCGGGCGTGCATCAGGCCGCCGACGACGACCGACAGGCCGGCGTAGACGTTGGGCTCCTGCGTCGCCATGAAGCAGAAGTCCTCGATCCGCGGCAGCCCGACATGCTCGACGATGAAGTTGAGCTGGCCGTTGTAATCGGTCGCCACGTGGTCGACGTCGGAGACGTCGAACGCGTCCTTGTCCAGCGGCCAGATCGTCGGGCCCTTGTGGACGTGGATGTTCTTGATGCCGAGCTCGATGCACTTCTCGAAGAACGGCTTCGCGATCTCGTCGGAGAGCTTGAAGCCGCGCGAGCCCTCGTACCACTCGGCGGTGTAGAGCTTGACGCCCTTGAGGTCGTACTTGGCGTTGTCGGCCTCGAGCTGTTCGAGCCCGGCCTGGCCTTCGCGCGGGTCCCAGCGGCCGTTGACGATGAGCTTGTCCGGCCAGCGCTCCAGGAGCGCGGCGTTCTGCTCGATGTCGTTGAAGCCGTTCGTGTACCACTCCTTCAGGTACGTCGACTGGAAGACGGCCTTGTCGATGCCGCCGTCGATGATGACGTCCTTCTCGAAGTCGTCGACCGAGTACTTCTGGAACTTCTCGAGCGTCCAGTGCGTCTCCGGCGGGCCGAGGCCCTGGTAGGCGTGGAAGCACTCGATCCAGCCCTTGGCGTACTCCTCGTGGCCCTTGACCCAGTTCGCCGGCGAGGCGTCCCAGAAGTGGAGGTGGCTGTCGAAGATGTAGTACTTCTTGCCGTCCTTCTCGTACATGCAGCTCCTCCTACTCGACGACTTGGAGGTCGAAGTCGATGTACTCGGCAGCGTCCTCCGGGTTGGCGAACATCACGACGCGATCGTCGAGAACAACCATACGCCCGTAGTGGGTGCTCATGATCTCTTCGAAGTCGTTGTTGCCGAAGTCCTCCCAGCCGAGCGCCTCGGCGATCTCCTCGTAGTCGAAGTCGATCCGGTTGACGCCGTCGACGCGGATCATCGACGGCAGCTCGGTGATCGTGATGTTCTCCTTGCCGCGCATCACGTCGGCCACGACGTAGCCGACCTGATTGTTCATCAACGTCACGCCCGCCTTGTTCGAGGACGTGGGATCGGAGGTGAACTGCGTCATGGAGTGACTCCCTTCGGGGTCTCGAGGCCGAGGTCCGAGACGAGGCTGTCGAACCGCACGCGGGAGCGCTCGAAGGAGTCCTCGAAGCGAATGACCTTCTCGGAGATCTGCGACCAGATCGGCTGCAGCTGACGGGCGGCGCTGACGGCCTTCGGCGTCCACTCCTCGAGCCAGCCCTGCATCGTCGCCTTGTTGGCGGCGGCGTTCTCGGAGTCGTCGGCCAGCATCCGGAACAGAGCCCGCGCCCCGCGCTGCTCGCGGGCGGCGTCGGACTCGCCGGCGCCCATGATCGTCGGCGTCACGAAGTCGCCCTGAAGCGCGGCGGCCTGCATGACGAAGCCGGAGCGGAAGAGCTCGCCGACCAGCGGCTCGAACACGACCGTGGTGGCGAAGAACGCCTCGGACCAGTCGCGGATGCCCGTCAGGCCCTCGACCAGCTCACGCGTCGGCTGCCAGATCGGGTCGTCCTGCCACGTGGCGATGTGGGCCTTGTCCTCGAAGCCCGTCGATCTCCTCGGAGAGCGCGAGGTTGTAGAGGATCAGGTCCTGCGCGAAGCGCAGCTTGTGGACCGCGCCGACACAGATCGCGTTGTTGATCATGTTCGTCGGTGCATCGCGCTGGGCCGGCGTGTAGACGTGCATGCCGATGCCCTGCTCGAGGTGCGCCCACGCGAACACGTGGTGCGCCAGGACCTTGACCCACGCCGGGTTCATGGCCTGGAACACGTGCCCGGTGCGGCCGTGCTCGATGTTCTGGGAGATCTGGCGGACGACGTTCGCGTTGTTGCGATAGATCGTCTGCTCCCACTCCTCGTTGGGATCGAGGAAGGCGTGCCAGTTGGTCGACTTCAGCGCCGACCACTTCTGCGGATAGCCGGAGTCGCCGTTGGCGAAGGCGTAGACCCAGCCCTGCGTCAGGTGACGCTCGGGGTCGGGCTGGACGTCCATCGTGACGTCCTCGTAGACGGTCGCGCGGCGCTTGCGCGGCTCGAAGTAGTTGTAGCTGCGGCTCTGCCAGGAGGGGAACTCCTGCGCCCCTGCCTCGGCGTCCGTGAACACAGGCTTGGGGACGCTGCGTTCCTTGACCTCTGTCGCCATGGGTCTCCTCACTCGTCCGCTGTGGTGGTGAACTTGTCGAAATAGATGTGCGCTTCGGGCACGCCCTTGCGCTCGAGCAGCGCGATGGTCGCCTCGACCATCGGCGGCGGCCCGCAGACGTAGGCGTCCACTTCGGTGACGTCGCCCTCGAGGCGCTCGACGACGTCGGTGATAAGTCCGGATTCGCCCTTCCAGCCGTTGCTGTCCTCAGACAGCGCGGGGACGAAGCCGCATGGCAGCGTCCCCAGCTCCTCGAGCTGGAAGAGGTCGACCTCGGTGCGGGCGCCGTAGTAGTAGGCCGCCTCGCGCGGGCTCTCCGTCTCCTGCATGTGCCGCAGGAGCGAGAGGATCGGCGCCATGCCGGCGCCGCCGCCGATGAACAGCAGCCGCCGCGGCGAGCTCGGCCGCAGCGTGAAGACGCCGTAGGGCCCGGTGACGTCGATCTTGTCGCCGGGCTTGATCTCGCCGCTCTTGAGCAGCCCCGAGAACAGGCCGCCCTCGTAGTGCTTGATCATGAACTCGAGCGTGTCCGGGCCCGTGTTGGCCATCGAGAACGAGCGATGGTGCTCCGTGCCCGGGACGTGATGTCGACGTACTGCCCCGGCTTGAACTCCAGCGGCTCGTCGGGCTTGAGCTTGAGGCCGAAGATGTCCGACGTCAGCGCCTCGACCGACTCCACGACGGTGGAGACCGTCCGCGGCGGCGTGCCGCCGTGGATGATCTCCTCGTCGTAGTTGATCAGCTCGATCTCGAGGTCGGAGTAGGGGTGGGCGCGGCACAGCAGCGTCCACCCCTCGGCCTCCTCGAAATCGGGCAGCGCGAACGTCGAGTAGCGGTCGAGATCGACCTCGCCGTCGAGAATGAACGACTTGCACGCCGAGCATTGCCCCTCCTTGCAGCCGTGCATGAGCATGATGCCCTGCCGGAAGGCGGCGTTGAGGATCGTCTCGGACTCGTCGACCTCGATCTCGATGCCGACGGGCTCGAAACGAACGGTGTGCGTCTTGTCACTCACGACGGCGCGGTCCTCTTAGGCCGCGGCCGGCCGGCCGGCCGGCCCGCCGCGCTTGTACTCGGCCATGTGCGTCTCGCGCTCCTCGGGCGACATCTCGTTCAGCAGCACGTTGGGGCTGTTGAGCGTGATGCCCTTGACCTCGTCCAGCGTCCACATCTTCTTCGGGTCGAGATTCAGATGCGGCTGCGGGATCAGCGTGTGGCCGTCGTCGCGGACGTACCCGAGCGAGTCCTGCATGATCTCGGCGAGGTCCTTGCCGTGATGCAGGGTCTCCCACTCGCGCTGGCCGGAGAGCTTGCCCATCGACGGGGTCGGGCGACCCTCGTACTCCGGCCGGAACGCGACCGCGTCCGTCCAGTGGCAGGTCTCCGAGCAGTACGTGCGGACCTGGCCGTCGACCTCGTCCATGACCGTGTCCTCACGGATCAGGCACGGCACCATGCACGTCCAGCACCGGTGCGGGTACTGGTAGTTGGCCTCGGCCTCGAACGCGATCGGCTTGTGGCCGTTCTTGACGGAGAGGTCGGAGTACTTCTCCCACCACTTGCCGTACTTGTCGTACCAGCCCGGGTACTTGAACTCGAACCACTCGAAGTCCTTGTCGTCCATCGCGTCGATGCGCCAGTAGTTGGCGAACCAGCCCGTCGCGAAGAACTGGGCGACCTCGTGGATGTAGCCCTTGTTCCAGATCCGGTTCCAGGACTCCTCGACCAGATCGTGCGGGATCGTGAGCCCGTACTTCTCCAGCGGCACCAGGTAGGACCGGTAGTAGTCGTCGTAGATCCAGCGGCGCCAGGCCTCCGCGTAGGACTCGCGGTCCTTGCGGCGGTCCTTGGTGCCGTACTCGATGAACGTGCCGATGGCGGCGTCCACGACGGCGTGGTTGTTCCACCAGGCGTAGCGCAGATCGCGCTCGAGCAGCTGGCGGTTGCGCTCGTCGGCGAGCGCCATGAGGATGATCGAGTAGCCGTTGGAGATGTGGCGGCTCTCGTCGGACTGGACCGAGTGGAACACGGTCGGCAGCAGGTAGTCGCCGTTGGCCGCGGCCTCGCCGGGCATCGCGACGAAGAGGACGTTCGTGAACGCCGTCTCGGCGACGATCGTCAGGTAGACGTTCGCGGCGGTGATCGCGTCACCGGTGATGAAGCCCTCGCCGAACTGACGGCCGATCGTGCCGGCGTAGCAGTTCGCGAACCCCTTCTCGGTCAGGTCGAAACCGGCCGGATCGATGTAGTGGTTCATGTACAGCCGCTTGAGGTTCATCTGGATCGTCGAGTGGCGTACCTCGTCGATCATCTGGATGGCGAGCCCGTTGTGGACCTCGGGGTTCGGCACCGCGTTGATGGCCAGCGGCATGGCGCGGGCGGCGGAGATCTCCGGGAACGGGATGATGCTCAGGAAGAGCTTCTGCCATTCCATCCAGCGCTGCTGGACCTGACGGAACATGTTGCCGCGGATCGCGCCGTCCATCGCGCCGAAGACGCGATTGTCCTTCTCCTCCTCCATCGGGAAGTAGGAGCGCAGGACCTGCTTCAGCGGGTCCTTCTTGGGAGCCTTCTCGAACGTGTAGTCGGTCGGGTACTTGTCGACCGGCGTCGACGAACGTGGGATCCCAGGACAGCTCCTGGATCTTCTGATGGGCCTTCGTGATGCTTGCTCGGCTCACTGCTTTACCTCCGTTGTCGCACGCGACGTTTCACCGCAAGGTGCTCTGCTGACGAAGCTAGGCCTGCGGCGTGAGAGGGATCAAGAACTTCGCGACGATCCGCACATGCCTGGAATCCGACGATGTCGCGGAGGGTCTCTTGGAGCGCCGGACGCTCCTCATCGAAGGCGCGAACCGACATCGAGATGCCGATCACGCCGAGAAACCGGCGGTCCTCATCGAGGACGGGGGCGGCGATACAGCAGAAGTCGGGGGCGATCTCCTCGCGGTCGACCGCGATGCCGGTGCGGCGCACGCGCCGCAGGTCGGCGCGCAGGACGTCCGGTTCGGTGATCGTGGCGGGGGTGAAGCGGCGCAGGCCGGCGGTCAGGTAGCGCTCCAGCGCGTCGGCGGGGGCGCGTGCCAGCACGACCTTGCCCATCGCGAGCGCGTGGGCGTTGTCGCGGATGTCGGGGCTCATGCCCGGCAGCTTCGGCATGCCCTGCAGGCCGCGCTCGAGCACGACGCGCAGCTGGTTGCCGCGCAGCACCGCCAGGTAGGCGCGCTTGTGCGTGCGGGCGAGGAGATCGTCGACCAGGCCGGTGAGGTTGTCGCGCTCGGACTCCTGCGCGACGGTCGCGCGGAAGCCGGGGGCGAGGTGGTAGCAGGCCGCCGGGAAGCGCGCTCCGCGACGTCCTCGTCGCACAGGCTGGCGAGCAGGTTGTAGGCGGTGGAGACGCTCTTGCCGAGCGTCTCGGCCACCTCGTCGGCGCGGACGCCGTCAGGGGCGCGGGCGAGGAGCCACGTGACGCTGAGCGCGGCACGTGCGGTGCTCAGTCCACGGTGTGACCTCGTAGCCTGCTGCATCCCCGCGGTCTCTCCTCCCGAGGCATGAACGGATACTGCGTTACTGCTGAGAACCAGTACACACCCCAGGCGTTACATCAGCGTTGCACGGCGCAGCTCGCCGACGCGCGCGGCGCACAGAGAGCGCCGCGGGTCGCGGAACTCGAGCTGCGTGAGGAGCCGTTTCCAGGCTCCGAAGGTCCTCCTCGCCGGTCCGTGAGTGCACCCAGGCCCACAGGGCCTCGGTGTCGTCGGCGGTCATGACGGCCTGGCGCAACCAGGTGTCCAGGCGCTCGCGCTCGCGCACGACGCCCGGGGCTTCAGAGCTCGGCAGCAGCGGGCCGGCGTAGGCCTCGGCGGCCTCGCGGACGGCGCCGCCGGCGAGCAGGCCTTCGATCCGGCGCACGTCGGTCTCGATGTCGCACGTGAGGCGGTAGCGGTCGGTGTCGATCCACGGGCCCAGCAGCTTGCGCAGGCGTGAGACCTCGACGCGCACGCTGGACACGCTGCCGCCGTCGCCGTGCAGGTCCGCGCACAGCGCGTCGGCGCTCATCCCGTTGGGGTTCGCGCACAGCAGCGCGAGGATCTCGGCCAGCCGCGGGCGCAGTTCGGTCAGGCGGTCGTCGATCTCGAGCGTCGCGCGGTCGCGGCCGAGGAAGCCGAGCTTCAGGCAGGGGCGCGCGATCGAGGTGACGCGGCGCGACTCGACCGCGTGCACGACGAAGGCCTCGAGCGTGGGGGAGACGGGCTCGGCGACCGCGGAGTCGCCGGACGGCAGGATCAGCGAGCCGCCGCCGGGCGGGATCGCGAGCCGGCCGGCCACGCCCCAGCCCGCGGGGATGCTGCCGATCGCACGGCCCGAAGGTGTGACGAGCGCGCGCGTGTCCGGCGCCGCGGCGACGCGGGCGCCGTAGCGCGCGTGCAGCCGCGCGTCGCGCTCCTGCAGCGCCAGCTGCAGGCTGGCCTCGACGGCGCGGGCGGTCGCGGTCGCCACCGCGAGGCTGTGCGGGTGCACGGTCGACAGGTCGCCCGTGAGGTCGATCACGCCGATCACGGCGCCGGTGTCCGGGTCGTGGATCGGCGCGGCGCTGCACGTCCAGCGCTGCACGGGATCGCTGAAGTGCTCGGGGCCGAAGACCTGGACCGCGTGGTCGAGCGCGATCGCGGTGCCGATCGCGTTCGTTCCCGCGCCGCCCTCGCTCCACAGCGTGCCGGCGGCGAAGTTCATGTCGCCCGCGGCGCGCAGGCGCACGGCCGCGCTGCCCTCGATCGTCAGCAGCATCCCGTTCGCGTCGCTGACGACGATCAGGTAGCCGGCCTCGTCGGCGATCGCCGACAGGCAGTCGTGGATCAGCGGCGCGACGCCCGCGAGCGGGCTGTCCTCCCAGCGCTCGTGCGCCTCGCCCTCGTCGGCGACGACGGGCGCCAGGCGGCCGCCGGTCGGATCGACGCCGGCCGCGGACGAGCGGCGCCACGAATCGGCGATCGCCTCACGGACGAGCTGGGGATCCTCCTCGTCGTCGTCGGCCATGAACCGCTCCCACGCGAATCGCAGTTCCTGCGCGCGCACTTTGGGAGTGGTCCCGGCGTCAACGGCGAGCCAACTGTTTTGACTCACAGCAATCCACACTACACGCGATTCGCAGAAACGTGGAGGTTGTTGACGTGGGACGTTATGAGGGTGTTGGGTGTTCGTGCGTGAAGTCCTACCGGATGTTCATCGGCGGCGAGTGGGTCGATGCACGCTCTGGTGCCACTTTTGAGAGTGTCAACCCGTACACGGGCCAGCCGTGGGCGACGATCCCCCGCGGCGACGCTCGAGATGTCGACGCGGCGGTCCGGGCCGCACGTGGCGCGTTCGAAATATGGGGAAAGACGACCGCCATTTCGCGCGCGCGGCTTCTGCGCAGGCTCGCCGAGCTGATCGCCGAGAACGCCTCGCGGATCGCCGTGATCGAGACGACCGACAACGGCAAGCTGATCCGCGAGATGGAGGGCCAGCTGCGCGGGCTGGCCGACTACTACCACTACTACGCGGGCGCGGCCGACAAGGTCGGCGGCGAGACGCTTCCCGCCGATCGCGACAACTTCTTCGTCTACACGCTGCGCGAGCCGCTCGGCGTCGTCGCCGCGATCACGCCCTGGAACTCGCCGATCCTGCTGATGTCCTGGAAGGCGGCGCCCGCGCTCGCGGCCGGCTGCACGATCGTCGTCAAGCCCGCCGAGCAGGCGCCGGCCTCGACGCTGGAGTTCGCCGCGCTGGTCGAGGAGGCCGGCTTCCCGCCCGGCGTCTTCAACGTCGTCACCGGCTACGGCGGCGAGGCGGGCGCGCCGCTGGTCGCGCATCCCGGCGTCGACAAGGTCGCGTTCACGGGCGGGACGGCGACCGGCAAGGCCGTGATGAAGGGCGCCGCCGAACACCTCGCGCGCGTGACGCTGGAGCTCGGCGGCAAGTCGCCCAACATCGTCTTCGAGGACGCCGACCTCGACGCTGCCGCCAACGGCGTCGTCGCGGGCATCTTCGCCGCGACGGGGCAGACCTGCATGGCCGGCTCGCGGCTGCTTCGTGCAGGACTCGATCCACGACGAGTTCGTCGAGCGCCTCGCCGCCCGCGCGCGCACGATCAGGCTTGGCGATCCGCTGGACCCCGAGACCGAGATGGGCCCGGTCGCGTTCGAGGGTCACCTGCAGCACGTGCTGGGCGCGATCGCCTCCGCGACGGCCGAAGGGGCGCGGTTGGTCACCGGTGGAGGGCGCCCCGACGGACCCGGGTTCTTCGTCGAGCCGACGATCTTCGGCGACGTCGAGAACGGCATGGGGATCGCGCGCGACGAGATCTTCGGCCCGGTGCTCGCGGCGCTGCGCTTCGCCGACGAGGACGAGGCGATCGCGCTGGCCAACGCGACCGAGTTCGGGCTCGCGGCGGGCGTCTGGACGCGCGACGTCCAGCGCGCGCACCGGATGGCGCGCGCGCTGCGTGCCGGCACCGTCTGGGTCAACGCCTACCGTGCCGTCGGCCCGATGGCGCCGTTCGGCGGCTTCAAGTCCTCGGGCATGGGCCGCGAGAACGGCCTGCAGGCCGTCGCCGAGTACACCGAGCTCAAGACCGTCTGGATCGAGCTCACCGGCGCCACCCGGGACCCGTTCCAGCTCGGCTAGCGACGCGTCTCGATCAGCTCGTCGGCCGGGCTCGCGCCCGCGACGGCCTCTTCGACCGCGAGCTCCGTGACCGCCTTGTTGGTGCCGCGCAGCGGGACCTCCTTCAGGAACAGCGCGAGCACGAACGCGACCAGCGTCAGCGCCGACGCCGACGAGGAACACGGGCTGCAGCGCGTTGACGAACGCGATCAGGAAGTCGTGGCGCACCTCGGGGGAGAGCGCGTGGACCTCGGCCGGGCTGATGTTGATGCCGCCGGAGAAGCGCGCGGCGGTGGCCGCGCCGAGATCGGCGAGCTCGGACGTCAGGCGGGAGGCGAAGATCGCGCCGAACAGCGCGACGCCGAGCGAGCCGCCCATCGAGCGGAAGAACGTCGCGGTCGACGTGGCGACGCCGATGTCGCGCGGCTCGACGTCGTTCTGGACGACGAGCACGATCACCTGCATCACGAGGCCGAGGCCGACGCCGACGATCGAGCATGTAGACCGACGCCACCCAGGGCGGCGTGTCGACCTCCAGCTGCGAGAGCAGGAAGAGGCCGACGGTCGTGACCGCGGTGCCGGCGATCGGGAACGGCTTGTAGCGGCCGATGCGGGTGATCGCGCGGCCGGAGAGGATGCTCGCCGTCAGCAGGCCGACCATCAGCGGCAGCATCCGCAGGCCCGAGCTCGTCGGGCTGACGCCGTAGACGAGCTGCAGGAAGAGCGGGATGAAGATGATCGCGCCGAACATCGCGAGGCCGATCACGAAGCCGAGCGAGGAGGCGACGCTGAAGACGGCCGAGCGGAACAGCTTGAGCGGGATGATCGGCTCCTTCGCGCGCTGCTCCTGGCGTGATGAAGAGCGCGAGCAGGACGACGCCGACGATGCCGAGGCCGACGATCTGCGGCGAGGCCCAGGCGTACTCGTTGCCGCCCCAGGTCGTGACGCAGGATCAGCGAGCTCACGCCGGCGGTCAGCAGCACGGCGCCGAGGTAGTCGATCTGTGTGGCGCTGCGACGGCACGTGCAGGTGCAGCCGGAAGACGACGACGAGCACCGCGACGAGGCCGATCGGCAGGTTCACGTAGAAGACCCAGCGCCACGAGAGCGTCTCGACGAGGAAGCCGCCGAGCAGCGGGCCGGCGATCGACGCGACGGCGAACACGGAGCCGATCAGGCCCATGTAGCGGCCGCGCTCGCGCGGCGGGACGATCTCGGCGATGATCGCCTGCGCGCCGACCATCAGGCCGCCGGCGCCGAGGCCCTGGATCGCGCGGAACGCGATCAGCTCGCCCATCGTCTGGCTCAGGCCGGAGAGCATCGAGCCCGCCAGGAAGATCAGGATCGCCGCGAGGAACATGGGCTTGCGCCCGTACATGTCGCCGAGCTTGCCGTACAGCGGCGTCGACGCCGTCGTCGCGAGCAGGTAGGCCGTGACGACCCACGAGAGGTGGTCGAGGCCGCCGAGGTCGCCGACGATCGTCGGCAGCGCGGTCGAGACGATCGTCTGGTCCAGCGCGGCGAGGAACATGCCGAGCATCAGCGCGCCGAAGACCGGCACGAGCGCGCGGCCGGTCAGCACATCGCTGCTTTCGCCGTTGGTGGTGTTCATGCGCGAAGTCCTTCATGGAGAGAGCGGAAGACGGCGGCGGGAGCCTCGTCGTGGGAAAGGGTTCCGTCGGAGACCGCGCGGGCGCCGGCGAGCAGCAGCGCGCCGAAGACGCGCACGGCCCAGTCGGTCGAGAGCGTCGGGGCGAACTCGCCCGCGGCCTGGCCGCGCTCGATCAGGGCGCGCAGCGGGTCGCCGAGGATGTGGCGCCGGCGCTCGCGTGCCTCCTCGTCGAGACCGGCGCCGGGCTGCACCGCGAGCTGCGCGAACGCGTAGCGCTCGGCGACGTCGAGCCAGGCGACGCAGAGCCTGTGCAGGGCGTCGGCGGCGGAGCCCTCGTCGAGGCGGCAGGCCACCAGCGCCTGCTCGCTCTGCTCCATCGCCTGCGCGTGGATCGCCCCGATCAGCGCCTCGCGCGTCGGGAAGTGGCGGTACACGGTCGCGCGGCTGACGCCCGCGGCGGCGCCGACGTCACCCATGCCGGCGTTCGGGTTCTCGCCCAGCAGCCGCGCGGCGACCTCGACGATGCGATGGACGTTGCGTGCTGCGTCGGCGCGCAGGTATTCGACGGGCCGAGCCATACGAGACACCAGCGTAGCGCTTAAGTGCGACGCCAGTGTCTCAACTCTCATTTTCGGACGGTGTACTCCACGTGGATGACACCGCTCGGAGATTCGGTCGCCCGCGTGCGCTCGAGCTGCCCGCCGTGGATCTGGACGTCCTTCCCGCCTGCCGCGGCGCGCGAGAGGGCGGCGATCACTTTGCTCATGTGGCCTCAGACCGTCCGACCCGGCAGGATTCATCGCAGATGATCGACCTCGCCGCAGAGACCGACCGGCTGCTGGACTTCGCCGCGGGCTCGCGCCACCCCGACGGCGGCTTCGCGTGGCTGCGCTCCGACGGCACGCCGGACCTGGAGCGACCGCGCGAGCTGTGGATCACGACGCGGATGACGCACGTGTTCGCGCTCGGCGTGCTGCTCGGGCCGGCCGGGCGCCGCCGAGCTCGTCGAGCACGGGCTCGCCTCGCTGCGCTCGCGACTTCCGCGACAGCGTCCACGGCGGCTGGTTCGCGCAGGTCGGCGGTTCCGAGGACAAGCGCGCGTACGAGCACGTCTTCGTCGTGCTGGCCGCGGCGAGCGCGGGTGATCGCGCGCTGCTCGGTGAGGCGCTGGAGGTGCTCGACACGCACTTCTGGGACGAGCGCGCCGGGGCGCTGGTCGACGTCTGCAACCGCGACTGGACGACGCTCGAGGCCTACCGCGGCGCCAACGCGAACATGCACGGCGTCGAGGCGATGCTCGCGACCGAGGACCCGCTGTGGCTCGAGCGCGCGGGGCGGATCACGCAGCGGCTCGTGGTCGACAACCACCCGCGGCTCAACGAGCACTTCGACGACGAGTGGCGGCCGCTGCCGAACTACAACCGCACGGAGCCGGCGCATCCGTTCCGGCCCTACGGCGCGACGATCGGGCACTGGTTCGAGTGGGCGCGGCTCGCCTACACGCTCGACGCCTCCCGTTTCGAGGCGGACGCGCGACGGCTGTTCACGGCCGCGATCGTCGACGGCTGGGACGGCAGCGGCTTCGTCTACACCGTCGACTGGGACGGGCGGCCCGTCATCGCCGACCGGCTGCACTGGGTCCTGTGCGAGGCGATCGCCGCCGCCGCGGTGCTGGGCGAGGACGCGCTGCAGGCGGAGTGGTGGGAGCTCGCCGAGCGCCACTTCATCGATCGCGAGCGACGGCTCGTGGCGGGCACGAGCTCGATCCCGTCCAACCGGCCGTCGAGCCACGGTCTGGGACGGCAAGCCCGACGTCTACCACGCGTTGCAGGCGACGCTGATCCCGCGCTTTCCGCTGGCGCCGTCGCTCGCGGCCAGTCTGCGGCGGCGTTAGGCCGGCGTCTCGGCGCGCACCGCGCCCGCGGGCACTTCCTCTTCGCGGTCGGACCCGGTCGGCGGCGGCGTCATCGCCGCGGCCGTGATCACCAGCGCGAAGGCGGCGAGCCGGACGATCAGCGCGAGCGGGTCGTCGGGCAGCGGTTCGCCGAAGATCGTCGGGCCGGCGGCGATCGTGAGGACGTTCGCGGTCGCGCTCGTGAGGGCGATCACCGAGACGACCGGGCCGAGCTGCAGCGAGCGGGCCGAGACGAGCAGCCCGACGAGGCTGAGGACGACGATCACGAGCGCGAACGGGTGGATGATCACCTCGAGCCCGAGGTCCTCCGCCTTGCCGCTGAGCGCCTTGATCGTGATGTCGCTGGCGGCCCAGAAGAGCCCGGCGGCGACCGCGAGCGCCGGGCCGCTCTCGCCGCGCCGCGCGAGCACGACGCCGGCGATCGTGGCGAAGCCGACCGTCGGCAGCAGCGCGATGTCGTTGTAGTCGGCGTGCGCGCTTTCGGTCGTGCCCTCGAGCGTTGCGGCCAGGAACGCCAGGCCCGGCCGCGGTCAGGCCGACGCCGATCCACTCACGGCGGGTGACGGACTGGCCGAAGACGCGGTCGGCGACCACGGTCACGAGCACCAGGCCGCCGGCGATCACCGACTGCACGACGGAGATCGGCGCAAGCCCGAGTGCGAGCACGTGGAAACCCCACGAGGTCGTGGCGACGATGCAGCCGATCGTGTAGATCGGCGAGCGGAACAACGAGATCGTGCTGTGGATCGGGCGCCGCCACTCGACCGGCGGGGCCTGGATCGCGCCACGGTGCTTGAGGAAGAAGCCCAGCACCGAGCCGAGCGCGGTCAGGAACGCGAAGAACAGGCCGAGCTGGACGGAGAACGGCAACGCGGATCAGTTCTCGTCCGGCCAGCGGCCGTGCTCGCCGAGGTACTCGCGTGCGGATTCCTCGTCGTCGCGCTCGCGGTCGCCCTCCGCGCCGTAGCGGTAGAGCACGTTGAGCAACAGCAGCGCGAGGCCGGCGCCGACGCACATCGCCCACCCCTCCCAGCGCAGCGAGTCGCCCGCCGAGAACAGGATCACGAAGCCGGCGATCACGAGCAGCGCAGGCAGCGCGTAGCGGAGCGTCTTCAGGCCCATCTCCGATGTCAGGCTATCCAGCGTGCGCTACTTCGAAGACCGTTCGCCCGGCGAAGGCATGCCCGACGCCCGCGCGCAGCTGCGCACCGACGCCCCGCGCCTGTCGCTGAACGGGGCGTGGGCGTTCCGGCGCTCGTCGCGTGCCGACGGGCCTGCCGACTTCGTCGATCGCGGCTTCGACGACAGCGGCTGGGACCGGGTCGCCGGTGCCGTCGCACGGGAACCGATGCCCACGCGGGAACCGAGGCGCTACCCGTTCCCGATCGATCCCGCCGTTCGTGCCCGACGAGAACCCGACGGGCGACTACCGGTGTCGCTTCGCGCTGCCGGCTGGTTGGCCAGGCGGCGCCGCGGTGCTGCGCTTCGAGGACGTCGGGTCGTGTGCGCGCGTCTGGGTCAACGGCGAGTGCGTCGGGACGACGCGGGCGAGCCGGGCTGCCGGCGGAGTTCGATGTCGGCGAGCTGCTGCGCACGGGGGACTCGAACGTGCTCGCGGTGCGCGTGCACCAGTGGTCGTCCGGGTCCTATCTCGAGGACCGCGTGGCGGTCGGGGATCTTCGGCGACGTGACGGTGCTGGCGCGGCCGGCGAGCGCGATCGAGGACGTCTTCGTGCACGCCGACTACGACCACGTGACGGGCGCCGGGACGGCTGCGCATCGATGCCGGGCCGGGCGCGCGTGTGACGGTGCCCGGAGCTGGGGATCGAGGCCGCGTCCGGGGAGACGGTGCGCGGTCGAGCGCGTCGAGGCGTGGAGCGCCGAGATCCCGCGCCTCTACGAGGCCGTCGTCGCGAGCGAGGGCGAGCGCGTGCTGGTGCAGGTCGGCTTCCGCCGGGTCGCGATCGAGGACGGGCTGCTGCTGGTCAACGGGCACCGCGTCGAGCTGCACGGCGTCAGTCCGCCGCGAGTTCGCGGCGGCGCGCGGTCGAGCGTCGGCGCGACATCGAGCTGCTGAAGGCGCACAACGTCAACGCGGTCCGCAGCGGCGTACGACCCGCACCTGCTCGACCTCTGCGACGAGCTCGGGCTGTACGTGCTCGCCGAGGCCGACGTCGACACCCACGGCTTCGTCGACGTGCAGTGGCGGCGCAACCCGTCCGACGATCCCGCCTGGCAGGCACGCGTTCGTCGATCGCATGCGGCGGATGGTCGAACGCGACAAGAACCACCCGAGCGTGATCCTCTGGTCGCTCGGCAACGAGAGCGCGACGGGCTGCAACCTGGGCGCGATGGCGGCCTGGGCACGGGCGCGCGACGAGTCGCGGCCGCTGCTCTACGAGCACGACTGGTCCTGCCGCGACGTCGACGTCTACAGCCGCGGGGACGCGTCGCCGGAGGAGGTCGATGCGATCGGCCGCGGCGAGGAGCCCGCGCTCGAGGACCCCGGCCTCGACGCCCGGCGCCGGCGGATGCCGTTCCTGCTGAGCGAGTACGGGCCGGGTGGGCTCGCCGAATACGTGTCGCTGTTCGAGCGCCACCCGCGCTGTCAGGGCGGGTTCGTCGCCGGCGGGCCGTCCGCCGAGCTGAAGACGGTCTTCGCGCCGGTGCGGATCACGTTCGGCGCCGGGCAGGTGCGTGTCGAGAACCGCCATCGGTTCCGCGACCTCTCCTACCTCGCGTTCGTCTGGGCGCTGGAGGTGGAGGGGGTGGAGGTCGCCGCGGGAACGCTGCGCGTCGGCGCGTTGCCGGCGGAAGCGCACGCGGAGGTGCCGATGCCGGACGGGCTGCCGCCGGTGACGGGGGAGACGTGGCTCACCGTCCGCGCCGTGCTCGCCGCCGACGAGCCGTGGGCGCCGGCCGGTCACGAGGTGGCCTGGGGCCAGTCGCTCGTTGCGCCGGCGACGGCGCCGGTCGCGGAGTCACGTTCGATCCCCGTCTCGCGGCACGCCGAGATCCAGGTCGGCGCCGGGTCGTTCGATCCGCGGACCGGCGTGCTGACGCGGCTCGGGGAGCTCGAGCTGGAGGGTCCGCGGCTGGACGCCTGGGACGGGCGGATGAACCACCGCACGCTCTCGGTGAAGGTGCGTGGCGACACGCTGCTCGTGCGGACGCGTGTGGGACTCGCGGGGTCCGATCTCGGGCTGTTCGCCACCTACGCCTGGACGGCGACGCCCGACGGGGCACTGACGCTTGCGCTCGACGTCGCCGGTGACGGCGGCCACGACTTGCCGCGCCTGGGCGTGCGCTTCGCCGCGCCCGACCTCGTCGAGTGGTTCGGCCGCGCTGCGGACGGTCGTGTCGGTCGCTACTCCGGCTTGGGCACGGAGGTCCGCTGGGCCGTGTTCGGCGATCGCCTGCGCGTCGAGGGCCGCCCCTGGTTCGAGCTCGCCGGCGCCGGCCTGATCCGACAAGGCTCGGCCGCGTCGCGCCTGACCCTCGTGTTCCAGGCGCTCTAGCCAGCTCGAGCGTCGAGTTTCTCGAGCAGAGCGCGAGAAACTCGACGCTCGCTAGGAAGCGGCGAGGGCGCCGGCGCCGGGGGCCGCGCCGGAAGAGGACCCGCCGGGGAAGAAGGCTCGGAGCTTCCTGAGCGCTGGCTGGGAAGCGGGGGTCAGTCCTCGCCGGAGAACGAGCGCCCGCGCAGCACGCCGAGGTGCGGCAGCACGAATGCCCCGACCGCGATGATCAGCAGGATCACCGTCAGCGGGCGCCCGAAGAACACGCCGAAATCGTCACCGGAGGCGGTCGAGCGCGCGGCGCGCCTGGGTCTCCATCAGCGGCCCGAGGATCACACCGAGGATCACGGGCGCGATCGGGAAGTCGTAGCGGCGCATGAAGAACCCCATCACGCCGATCAGGTACATCACGAGCACCTCGACCGTGCTGCCCGAGAGCGAGTAGACGCCGAGCGTGCCGAACACGAGGATGCCCGCGTACAGCAGCGGGCGCGGGACGTCGAGCACCTTGATCCAGACCTGGATCAGCGGCAGGTTCAACACCAGCAGCATCACGTTGGCGACGTACAGCGACGCGATCAGCGTCCAGACGAGCTCGCTGTTCTTCTCGAACAGCTCCGGCCCCGGTTGCAGGTTGAAGATCTGGAAGGCGGCGAGCATGATCGCGGCGGTCGCCGAGGTCGGGATGCCGAGCGTCAGCAGCGGCACGAGCGTCCCCGAGAACGACGCGTTGTTGGCCGCTTCGGGCCCCGCGACGCCCTCGATCGCGCCCTCGCCCCACTCGGCGTCCTTGGCCAGCCGCCGCTCGGTCGCGTAGGAGAGGAACGTCGGCACCTCGGCGCCGCCGGCCGGCAGCGCGCCGAACGGGAAGCCGATGCCCGCGCCGCGCAGCCACGGCTTCCACGAGCGCCGGACGTCCTCGCGGCTCATCCAGCGCGTGCCCGAGCCCTCCGGCTGCAGCACCTCCTCGTCGGCGACGCCCGAACGCAGCTTGGCCGCCATGTGCAGCGCCTCGCCGACCGCGAACAGGCCCACGGCGACGATCACGATGTCGATCCCGTTGCCGAGCTGGTCGACGCCGAACGTCAGCCGCGTCTGGCCGGTCAGCTGGTCGATGCCGACGAAGCCGATCAGGATCCCGACCGACAACGACGCGAAGCCGCGGATCAGCGACCGCGACGTCAACGCCGTCACCGACGCGAAGGCCAGCAGCGTCAGCGCGAAGTAGTCCTCGGCGCGGAACTTCACGGCCAGGCTCGCCACCGGCTCGGCGAGCACGGTCAGCGCGACGATCCCGATCGTCCCTGCCACGAACGAGCCGATCGCGGCGGTCGCCAGCGCCGATCGGCCACGCCCGCGCTTGGCCATCTCGAAGCCCTCGATCGCGGTCGCCACCGAGGACGACTCGCCCGGCGTGTTGAGCAGGATCGACGTCGTCGAACCGCCGTACATGCCGCCCGCGTAGATCCCCGCGAAGAGGATGAACGCGCCGACGGGATCGCTGAAGTTGAACGTGATCGGCAGCAGCAGCGCGATCGTCAGCGCCGGCCCGATCCCGGGCAGCACGCCGACGAGCGTGCCGAGCGTCACCCCGGCCGCGGCGAGCAGCAGGTTCTCCGGCGTCAGGACCGCGCCGAAGCCGTCGAGCAGGTTGGCGGCGAACACGAGCACTCAGATGCCCCACGGCCCGGTCGGCAGCTGCACGTTGAGCCAATGGGAGAACACGTAGGACGTGACGATCCCGAGCCCGAGGCCGACGATCACGTCGCGCGTCGGCCGGTTCGATCCGAGCAGCCACGACGCGAGCCAGAAGAAGATCGTCGTCGCCAGCGCGTAGCCGAGCGCGCTCAGCAGCAGCGCGTAGCCGACCAGCAGGGCGACGAGCAGCGCCGGCGTCGGCCAGTCCGTGCCGCGCGTGGACTCCTCGATGTACTCCTCGAGGTCGTCGCCCGGCCAGATCAGGAAGGCCGCGGAGAGCACGATCAGCAGCACCGAGGAGACCACCGGGGCCAGCCGCGGCCCGCTCGCGGCCCACGTGTCGCCGACGCCGATCGAGGTGACGAGCGCGATCACGCCGGCCGCCAGCAGCACGCCGCCGAAGACGCGGGCGCCGATCACTTGCCGATCCCGAGATCGTCCACGACAGACTGCACGCGCTTCTGCTCGGACGCGACGAAGTCGTCGAGGTCGGCGCCGGTCTTCACGAACGGCGTCCAGTCGTAGCGCTTGACGTTCTTCTGCCATTCCGGGGTCGCGAGCACCTTCTTGACCCACTCGGTGATGCGCGTGCGCTCGCCGTCGGAGATGCCGGGCGGGGCCACCAGCGCGCGCCAGTTGGTCAGCTCGAGATCGACCCCTTGATCCTTGATCGTTCGCGGCTTGCTGCCGCCGATCTCGGTGTCGACGGGCGAGGAGACGGCGAGCAGGCGCATCTTGCCCGCGTCGATCTGGTCGACGAACTCCGAGAGGCCGGAGACGCCGGCGTCGACCGAGCCGGAGAGGATCGCCGCGTTCGCCTCGCCGCCGCCGGAGTGCGCGACGTACTTGGTCTTCTTGGGGTCGGCGCCGAGGGTCCGCGCGAGGGCGCCGACCAGTAGCTGATCGGTCCCACCGGCCGAGCCGCCGGCCCAGCGGATCGAGCCCGGGTCGCGCTTGAGATCCGCGACCAGTTCCTCGAACGACTTGTACTTGGACTTGGCCGGGACGACGATCGCCTCGGACTCGGTGATCAGCGTCGCGATCGGCGTCGTCGCGCTGAGCGGGACATCGGAGCCGTTGGTCTCGATCGCCCCGAGCATCACGAGCCCGGTCATCATCAGCTGGTAGGGATCGCCGGAGCCCTTGGAGACGAGCTGCGAGAGCCCGAGCGTCCCGCCTGCGCCCTCGACGTTGAAGACCTCGATCCCGTCGTCGAGCTTGCCCGCTCGCGAGGTGCTCTGGAAGGCCCGTGCCGTCGTGTCCCAGCCGCCGCCGGCCGCCGCCGGGGCCATGATCGAGAGCTGCCGGGCGGGGTAGGGCTTGGACGCGTCATCGCCGCCCGCCGCACCGCCCGGAGCGACGATCGCGACCAGCGCGGCAATCGCCAGACAGGCGCCGATGACGGCACGCGAACCGAGTTTGCCTCCCATCCCTGAACGCCATGTTCCCCGGAACGGGCTCGCAACTATCCTTGCCCGCCGTGTCCAGGACTCTCGCCCTCTCCGCCGCCTGTCTCGCGCTCGTCGTCTCCGCCTGCGGCGGGTCGGAGAAGCCGAAGCCCGATGCCTCCCCGACAGCGACCGCGACCGCCTCTTCGGCGGCCACCGCCAAGCTCGACGGCAACCGCTGCGTCCCGGCCGAGGATCCCGGTCCGCGCGAGGAGAAGACGATCAAGGCGCCGACCGAGAAGCTCGACCCCGCCAAGACCTACGTCGCCACCGTCGACACCAACTGCGGCGCGTTCGAGATCACGCTCGATCCCAAGCGCGCGCCCAAGACCGGCGGCTCGTTCAAGTACCTGGCCGACCAGGACTTCTACAACGGGCTGCTGATCCACCGGATCGTCCCCGGCTTCGTCTTCCAGGGCGGCGATCCGAAGGGCGACGGCACGGGCGGCCCGGGCTACACGATCACCGAGGCGCCGCCCAAGGACCTCAAGTACGACGAGGGCGTCGTCGCGATGGCCAAGACGGGCGGCGAGGCGCCGGGCACGTCAGGCTCGCAGTTCTTCGTCGTCACCGGGCCGGACGCCGCCCAGCTCCCGCCCGACTACGCGCTGCTGGGCAAGGTCACGGGCGGCCAGACGATCGTCGACAAGATCGGCGCGATCATCACCGACCCGCGCACGGACCTGCCCGACGCGCCGGTGGAGATCAAGTCGATCAAGATCGCGGAGAGCTAGCCGAGATTCCAGATCCCGCCGACGGCGACGGGGACCGTTTCGAGCGCGAGCTGGAAGCGCGACGGCGCCTCCGAGCCGTTGGCGGGGAAGAGCAGGCAGCCGCTACCGGTCGCGCTGACGTCCAGGCGCACGCACCGCGTCGAAGCCGTTGGAGCAGCTCGCCTTGGCGCCCTCGGCGATGCCCTGCGACTTCCCGTCAGGGAAGGTGAGGGCGGCGTTCGTGAGCTCGCTGTCGTGAACGGCGATGCCGATGTTCTCCATCGTCAGGTTGACCGCCCACCACGAGCCGGTGCGCTCGACGCCGGTGACGGTCACCCGCATCCGGACGCCGATATTGGTGCCGGTCAGTGTGATCGGCTCCCCGACGCTGGCCACGGCCGGCTTCGGCGGCTGGTGGTACTCGGCCTCGACGTCACCCTCGGCGAAGTCCTCGGGGTTGTCGCCGTAGTAGTTCAGGATGGCCTGCGCGGAGTCCTCGCCCGTGCCGGGGGTCGGCGTCGCGTCGGCCGGCTTGTCCCCGCCGCCGCAACCGGCGACGCGCGAACAGCGCGATGATCAAGAGCTTGCGCATGTGTTCTCAGATAGCAAAGGAGCGCCGGCCACCCGGCCGGCGCTCCAGATGCTTTGACCGCGTTGAGGCTAGGGCGTCGTCGTCGACAGCGTGAACGTCAGCGTCTTGCTGTAGCTGCCGGAGCGGAGGGGGTCAGTGGCGCCGATCGCCTGCCGGAAGTTCAGCGTGACGTTGTCCGCACCCGCCGTCGGGCCGGTGTAGGTGAGCAGGTCGACCGGCGTGCCGGCCGTCGAGCTCAGCGACGAGTAGGTCGTGCCGGTGTTGCCCGCGTTGTTCGCGCGGACCTGCAGCAGCTGCGGCAGCGAGAACGTGCCGCCGTTGGTGTTGACCAGGCGGCCCGTGGCAACTGCGCTCGGGTCCGTCACCGACAGCTTCGCGTCGCCGGCGGTGCTGATCACGGTAGCCGCGGCCGCCGCGTCGTAGTTGCGGGCCGTGGCCGGGGCGAAGGAGCCGAAGCTCGCCGCCTGGTTGACGGTCAGCGACAGCATGCTCGCGACGTCGCCACCGACGCCGCCGAGCGCGTCGCCCGTGCTGTTGCCGACGAGGTAGACCGACTCGCTGCCGTTGTCGGCGTTCGACGTGACGAGCAGGCGGGTCACCGACGTGCGGTTCGTGGCGGTCGGCCGGAAGTTGACGTTCACGACGCAGGAGCTGCGCGTGCCGCCGGGGTTCTGGGCCGTCGGAGCGGTGGCGGCGGGCAGCGGAGTCCCGACGCAGGTGTTGGACACGATCTGGAAGTCGCCCGGGAGTTCGTCGGCGCGGGCGTTGTTGCCCGTGGCCAGCGCGAGGGCGGTGATCGTGAGCGGAGCGTCGCCGCTGTTGGTGATCGTGACCGGGACGACGTTCGAGGCGGCCGGCGCGTTGGCGGCGGCGGACGGGAACGTGGTGGGGAGCGCCAAGACGGTGCCCGTGACCGCGGTACCGACGCCCTTGAGGTTGCTCAGACCGATGTCAGAGTTGTTGAGCGAGCCGCCGTCCTGCTCCATGTGGTAGTAGCTGACGCGGTTGCGCGCGGCGCTGAAGATCGGCGCGTAGTTGATCTGGCCGGTGCCGAAAGCGGTCGGGCTCGCGTTGCCGGTGCTGTCCAGCGGGTCGCCGGAGGCCGGCGGCGTGGCCGGGGCCACATTGAGGACGTCCTTGACGTGGAGCGCCTTGATGCTGTTCGGGAACTGGTTGATGAGACCGGCGACGACGGTGCCCGTGGGGTCGTCGTACGCGTCGGAGGCCCAACCGGCGTCGACCTCGGCGTACACGTAGCGCGGGTCCATGCGCTCCATGACGATCTGCCACGCCGTCTTGCGGACGCCGTTCTCGATGTAGCGGGTGCGGAACTCCTGCTGGTGATTGTGGAAGTAGACCTGGCCGGCGCCGGCCTCAACCGAGCGCTTGCCGAGACGGTTGAGCGTCTCGACGGTGCGGTACAGGTTGTCCAGGCCGCTCGTCACGCCGGGGTTCGGGAAGCCGCCGTTGCCGGTCGAGTCGGCGCCAAGGATCTTCACGGCCGTGATGTGCGCGTCCCAGGTGGACTCAGTGACGCTGCCATGCCAGCCGGCGACGTGCAGCTTGTACTTGTCGACCAGCGTGCGGTAGCGGGTCAAGCCCGCGATGTCGGTGTCAGCCGGAAGGGCCGCGTGGCCGAACAGCTCGATGTTCGTGACGCCCTTCTTGGCCAGGAACGAGAACAGCGCCTCAAGGCGATTCCAGCGGCAGTCCAGCAGGCGCGCGGCCGGATCGGGAGTCGTGCCGCCCGTCGTCGACGTGGCGCACTGGGTCCCATCCGTGGCGGGCGCGATGGTGATCCCGAGCTCGGCGAGCGTCTTGGTCGACGGGATCGAGGCGGGCTGCGAGCCGCCGGTGACTCCACTGCCGGTGCTGATGAAGCCGCCGTAGTTGAAGAGCTGCACACTGCCCTGGCCCGTGGGCGCGCCGTCGCCGACGGTGGTCGACCGCTGGGCGTGTGCCGTCCCGGCGCCGGCGAGAACCGCGACTCCTGTCACGGTGGCAACGGCACACGCACGCGCGCGCCGAGAGATTCCCTTCATGGACTTTCCTCCTCGTAGTGACCTCGGCGCACATCGCTGAGGCCGCTGTGACAACCCAATGAGAACCTACCTCATTGAGTGCGCAAGTCAACCTACTTCTGCGCTAGTCCTGGCCTATCGGTGGGCAAGTCGGGGAAAAGTTAAGCGTGTCAGCGCACAGTGGTCAGCGTTGACCACGTCTTGCCGCCGTCCTGGGAGCGCCGGATCTTCCCTCCGACGACGGCGGCGAGCAGCTCCTTCTGACGGCCTACCGCGACTTCGCTCGGCAATCCGCCGACCTCGCCGCGGTCGTCCCAGCTGCGGCCGCCGTTGGAGCTGACGCGGACGGCGCCGTTGCGGTCGATGCTGTAGAGCGCGTCCTTCGAAGGCCAGATCAGGCGGGCGCCGAACGTCGTGTCGCGCGGACGCCAGGAATTGCCGCCGTCGCTGGAGACGAACGTCCCCTGCTCCGTGGAGACCGCCCAATGCTCAGGGTCGCCCGGATCGACGACGACGTCGATCGGCGCCGCCGGCGGCGTGCGGGCCTCCCAGGTGGCGCCGCCATCGCGGCTGACCTGGATGTCGGGCGACTCGGCGTTGACGGCGACGATCAGATCGCCGGCGATCTCGAGCTCGTGGTAGTCGGCCTCGGGCCCCTGCACCGACGTCCAGCTGTCGCCGTGGTCCTTCGAGCGGATCAGCCCGAGGTTCTCCGGCAGCGCACCCTCCTGCGGGTGGCCGGACGCGAGCAGGTCGCCCGGGCCGGCGAAGCGCACCACGAGGTTGCCCGAGACCGTCCCGTCGCCGTTGGGCGAGCTGAGCTTCCCGGTCAGGCGCTCGGCCTCCTTGGCCCCCGGCGCGAGGCGGAACAGCGCCGGGCCGCTGCCGACCATCACCGTGCCGTCGCCGGGATCGACGGCGACGGAGTTGATCGCCGGGCTCGAGCCGTCGCTGGACGCGGGTGGGGGAGTCTCCGAGGGCGGGGGCGTCTCCGCGGCCGGCGGCGTCTCGCTCGTCGCGACCTCGGTCGCGGTTTCCTCGGGCGCAGGCGCGGGCGCCTCGCTGCCGCACCCGGCGAGCGCCAGGACGGCCGATTACCCACGCACACGCGAGCAGCCGGTCAGGGCGCACAGGCAAACCTCGCGCGGCCGGCGGCCATCTCGATGGCGCCGAGCAGGTGGCCGGCAAAGCGCGGCTCGGCGTAGGACGCCTTCGTATGGCCCATTGCGGTGTACACCGAGCGGCCGCCATCGTAGCCGTGACACCAGGCGAGCGGACGCGTCGCGTCGAGCATCGCCAGCACGTGCACCTGTCCGGTCGGGTTCGCGCGGAACTCGTACCACTCGTCGGTGTGCGTCCACGCGGCGGGCAGGCGTCGCGTCGCGGCGCTGGAGCGATCGGGGACCTGCACGACCCGCGAGGAGACGCCGGGGTCGTGCCGGCTGAAGCGCGCGCCGACGAGCCGCTCGTACCAGGGCCAGTCGCCGCGGGTGTCCGACGCGGCGTGCACACCGACGAAGCCGCCGCCGGCACGGATGTAGCGCTGTAGCGCCCGTCGTTGCGAGCTGCGCTTGAGCGGCGTCCCCGTCGTGGACAAAAAGACGAGCACGTCGTAGCGCGCCAGTGCGCGAGAGTTGAAGCGCGCGGCGTTCGCGGTTGTGTCGACCGTGAAGTCGTGGCGCCGGCCGAGGCGCTCGATCGCGGTCACCCCGGCGGGGATCGAGTCGTGCCTGAAGCCCGTCGTCTTCGTGAAAACCAGCGCCCGGAAGGGCTTCGTCGCCCCTTCGGCGGCGGCGCCGTCCCCACCACAGGAAAACGAGAAAACAAGTGCGAACAGGACCGGAAGCGAACCCCTCATTTGTTTTGCCTTCCAACTAACAGACTTGGTCTTGACAGGCAGCATAAAGTGAAATCGATGAGCCGAGGAGAGGCACGACGCTACGCTCGTGCGGTGTCGAAGGGTCCAGGGGTATGAACGCAGATCGCCGCGTGGGAGTGTGGCTCGTCGGTGGCCGGGGGTCGGTCGCGACGACCGCGATGACGGGTGCCGCCGCGGTCGCGGCCGGCCTTGCCGAGCCCGTCGGGCCTTGTCACCATGCGGCCGCCGTTCGCGGACGCGGGCCTGACGCCGCTCGGGGACCTGGTCTTCGGCGGCCACGACGTCGTCGAGACGCCGCTGGCCATCCGCGCCGCCCGTCTCGTCGACGACGGCGTGCTGCCGGTCGGCCTTCCCGGCGCCCTCGCCGGGGCGCTGGAAGCAGCCGAGTCCGAGCAGCGCCCGGGGATCACCGGCCGCGAGGCGCGGCTCGAGCCGCAGGCCGCACTCGCACGCATCGTCACGGATCTCAACTCCTTCCGCACGCGCCACGACCTGGCGCATGTCGTCGTCGTCAACGTCTCCTCGACCGAGGCGCCGATCGAGCCGCATCCGGCGCATGCGGACCCTCGCGCGCTGATGGATGCCATCGATCAGGATCTCGGGATCCTTCCCCCGAGCGCCCTGTACGCACTCGCGGCGATCGAGACCGGCAGCGCCTTCGTCGACTTCACACCGTCGGTCGGTGCGCGCCTGCCCGCGATCGAGGCGCTCGCCGAGGCGCACGAGGTGCCGCTCGCCGGCAGCGACGGCAAGACGGGCGAGACGTTCATGAAGTCCGCGCTGGCGCCGGCCTTCGCCGCTCGCGCGCTGAAGGTGCGCTCGTGGGCCGGGATGAACCTGCTCGGTGGCGGCGACGGCGCGGCGCTGGCCGATCCGGCCCGTGCGCAGTCCAAGCTGGACTCCAAGGGGCGCCTGCTGGAGGAGATGCTCGGCTACCCGGTCGAGGCGCCGATCCACATCGAGGACGTCCGCGACATGGGCGAGTGGAAGACCGCCTGGGACCACATCGTCTTCGAGGGCTTCCTCGGCGTGCGGATGAAGCTGCAGTTCACCTGGGAGGGCTGCGACTCCGCGCTCGCCGCGCCGCTGCTGCTGGACCTGATCCGGCTCGCGGCGCTCGCGCTCGAGCGCGGCGAGAGCGGCCCGCTGCCGAGCCTCGCGTTCTTCTTCAAGGACCCGGTCGGCACCAACGAGCACCAGCTGCACCGCCAGTACGAGATGCTGGAGCGCTGGGTGCTGCAGAAGGTCGCCGCGTGATCATCCCGGCGCCGGCGGACGTGGCGGAGCTCGTCCGCCTGCCGGCGGTGCTCAGCGTTCCCGGCGACGTGCTGGTCGGCGCGGCCGCCTCCGGGCAGCTGCGCAACGTGCCGCGCACCGCCGGGCTGGTCGCGGCCTCCTCGTGCCTGTACCTGGCCGGGATGGCGCTCAACGACTACGCGGATCGCGACATCGACGCCGTCGAGCGCCCGGGGCGCCCGATCCCATCCGGCCGAGTGAGCCCGGAGTTCGCGCTCGGACTGGCGGCCGCGCTGACCGCCGGTGCGGTCGTGCTCTCGGTCGCCGCCGACGGCACGCGCGCACTGGCCGTGACGGCGCCGCTCGCCGCCGCCGTCTGGGGCTACGACCTCGCGCTGAAGAGCACGCCCGTGGCGAGCTCCAGCATGTCCGCCTGCCGCGGGCTGGACGTCGTGATGGGCGCCGGCGCGCATGGCGCCGCCAGCGCGCTTCCCGCCGCCGCCGTCGTGGCCGCGCACATCCTGGTCGTCACCGAGGTCTCGCGCCGCGAGGTGACCGGCGGCGACGCGTCGGTCCCGAAGCGCGCGCTCGCCGCCACCGATCGGGGTCGCCGCCGCGGGTGCGCTGCTGAGCCGCCGCGCCCCGGCCGCGCGCCGCGTCGCCGCGCTCGGCCTCGTCGGCGCCTACGCCGCGATCGTCGGCCGCGCGCACGCCGACGCCGTCCAGGACCCGTCGCCCGCACGCATGCAGAAGGCCGTCGGCGCGGGCATCCTCGGCCTGATCCCGCTCGAGGCCGGTCTGCTGGCCGGCACGGGGTCGCTCGTTCCGGCCGCCGGCATCGCCGCGCTGTGGCCGATCGCCCGCCGGGCCGCGAAGAAGCGAGCGGTGACATGAGCCTGCGCTTCGGCTACGTCTCCAACGGCCTATCCGACCATCGGATCGAGGACGCGCTCGAGCTGCTGGCCGACAACGGCTACGCCGGCGTCGCGCTGACGCTCGACCACATCCACTTCGACCCGCTCGCCCCTCGCGTGCGTGCGCGCGCCGCGCGCCTGCGCGCGGAGATCGAGACACTCGGGCTCTCCTGTGTGGTGGAGACCGGCGCGCGATTCGTCCTGGACCCGCGTCGCAAGCACTTCCCGACGCTGCTCTCCGACGGCCGGCTGCGGCGCGTCGACCTGCTCTGCCGGGCGGTCGACATCGCGGTCGAGCTCGGCGCTCCCGTCGTCTCGATGTGGTCCGGCGTTGCGCCCGAGGGCGAGCCGCCCGAGCTGTCGTGGGACCTGCTGGTCGACGGCTGCGAGCGCGTGCTCGCACACGCCGAGAACAACGGCATCGTGCTCGCGTTCGAGCCCGAGCCCGGGATGCTCGTCGAGACGCTCGCCGACTACGAGGTCCTGCAGAAGCGGCTCGGCCACCCGCCGGCGCTCGGGCTGACGCTCGACATCGGGCACATCGTCTGCCTCGAGCCGATGTCGGTGACCGAGTGCGTCCGGCGCGGCGCGCCGACTCTCGCCCACGTCCACATCGACGACTCCGTGCGCGGCGTGCACGAGCACCTGATGTTCGGCGACGGCGAGCTGGACCTCGACGAGGCGCTCGCCGTACTCACCGAGATCGGCTTCGACGGGCTGGTCGCCGTCGAGCTCTCGCGCCATTCGCACGCCGCCCATGAGGCCGTTCCCGGGGCGATGGCGGCACTACGGGCTTCCGAACGTGAGGTCGTGAAATCGTGAAGGAACTGGCATCTGCATTGGAGGAGCGCGCGCGCCCCGAGGGCCTCGCCTGGCTGCGCGAGACGAGCGCGAGCGTGGCGGGCGACCCGACGGCGATCCGCTCGCGCTTCCCGATGGTCGGCCGCAAGGTCGGCCGCGAGCCGCTCGATCCGGCCGCCGACCCTGACGACGTCCACGCCTGGACGATCGACGACGCCGCCCGCACGCTGCTGCTGGTCGCGATGGGGGATGCCGCCGAGGGCGAGCTGGCCGAGCTCTACCGCTACGGCGACGCGGCCGAGCGGCGCGGCATCCTGCGCGCGCTGCCCTACCTGGACCTCGGCGATCGCGCCCTCGGCCTGACCGACGACGCGATCCGGACCAACGACACCCGGCTGATCGCGGCCGCGCTCGGTCCGTACGCCACCGAGCACCTGTCGGATGCGGCCTACGATCAGGCCGTGCTGAAGTGCGTCTTCGTCGGCGTCCCGATCACCGGCCTCGACGGCGTCCCCGAGCGCGTGACGCCCGACGGCGCGCGCATGCTCGCTGCCTTCGTGCACGAGCGTGTCGCCGCGGGTCGCGACGTGCCCGCCGAGGTCTGGATCGTTATCGACAAGTATCCGCACGCCGAGGAGATCGCCGCGATCGAGAGCGAGTTGGAGAGCTCGTTCGAGGACCGCCGTGCCGCTGCCGAGCGTGCGTTGAGTCACAGAAACTGAGGAGTGAGCATGAGGATCTTCGACCCGCACGCGCACATGACGTCGCGCACGACCGACGACTACGAGGCGATGGCCGCGTCCGGCGTGAAGGTGCTCGTCGAGCCGGCCTTCTGGCTCGGCCAGCCGCGCACCTCGGTCGGCTCGTTCGTCGACTACTTCAACTCGCTGCTGGGCTGGGAGCGCTTCCGCGCGGCCCAGTTCGGGATCCGTCATCACTGCACGATCGGGCTGAACCCGAAGGAGGCCAACGACGACCTCCTGCGCCGTGAAGTGATCGACATCCTTCCACGCTTTCTGGCCAAGGACGGCGTCGTCGCCGTCGGCGAGGTCGGCTTCGACGCGATGACGCCCGCCGAGGACGAGGCGCTGACGCTGCAGCTCGCGCTCGCCGTCGAGCATGAGCTGCCGGTGCTCGTGCACACGCCGCATCGCGACAAGGCGGCGGGGACGCGCAAGACGATCGAGCTCGTCGAGGCCTCGGGCATCGCGCCCGGCATGGTCGTCATCGACCACAACAACGAGCTGACGGTCGACGCTGTCCTGGACTCTGGCTGCTGGGCCGGGTTCTCGATCTACCCCGGAACGAAGATGGACGAAGCGCGCATGGTGCGCGTGCTCGAGGAGCACGGCCCGGAGCGGCTGATCGTCAACTCCGCGTGCGACTGGGGCGTCTCCGACCCGCTGAAGGTGCGCAAGACGGCCGACGCGATGAAGGCCGCGGGCTTCGACGACGACGTGATCGATCAGGTCGTCTGGCGCAACCCGGTCGAGTTCTTCGCCCAGAGCGGACGGCTGATCCTCGACGATCTGGCCGAGCCGGATCTGACGGCGACCTTCGAGGGCAGCGGCGTGCTCCGCGGCGAGCGATGAGGCTGAAGCACGCCGACGGCAGCCTGCTGCATCTCGCCTACTGCTCGAACGTCCATCCGGCTGACGACCTCGACGGCGTCTCGGCCCAGCTCGAGCGCTACACCGCCCGGGTGCGCGAGCGCCTCGACGTGCCGGTGCTCGGCATCGGCCTCTGGGTCGCCGCGCCCGCGCTCGCCGACGAGGCCGCGGCGCAGCGGCTCGCGGAGCAGCTCGAGCGCCTCAGCCTCGAGGTCGTGACGCTCAACGGCTTCCCGTACAAGGCCTTCCACGCGCCCGTCGTCAAGCGCGACGTCTACTGGCCCAACTGGAGCGGCGACGAGCGCGTCGACTACACGATCGGCCTCGCGCGGCTGCTCGCGCGGTTGCTGCCCGACGACGTCGAGTCGGGCAGCATCTCGACGCTGCCGCTCGGCTGGCGCGAGGGCTGGGACGCCGCAGGCGCAGGCCGCCGGCCTGCTCGGTCTCGAGCGCGTCGCCGGCGAGCTCGAGCAGCTGCAGCGCGACACCGGCAAGCGGATCCGGATCGCGCTGGAGCCCGAGCCCGGCTGCACGATCGAGACGGTCGAGCAGGCCTGCCAGGTTCTGGCCGGGTTCGCGCCCGAGTGGATCGGCGTGTGTCTGGATGCCTGCCACCTTGCCGTGCAGTTCGAGGAGCCGGTGGCCGCGGTCGAGCGGATGCGCGCCGCGGGCGTCCCGATCGTCAAGACCCAGGTCTCGAGCGCCCTGCGCGTGCCCGACCCCGGCTCCGAGGCCGGCCGCGAGCTGCTCGCGCGCTTCGACGAGCCGCGCTTCCTGCACCAGGTCCGCGAGTGCGTGAACTCGCACGTCGAGGGCACCGACGATCTTCCCGAGGCGCTCGACGGCGGGCTGCCGGCCCAGCGCGAGTGGCGCGTGCACTTCCATGTGCCGGTCAACAGCGCCGAGCACACGACGCAGGACGAGCTGAGCGCCACGCTGGCCGCACTGGCCGGCGGCGACGCGCCGCTCACCCACCACTACGAGGTGGAGACGTACACCTGGAGCGTCATGCGTGACGCCCCGCAGGACGACGAAGGGCTCGTGGCCGGTCTGGCCGGCGAGCTGGAATGGACGCGCGACCGTCTGGTCGCGCTGGGAGCGGAGGTCTTGGCATGACGCTGGTTGTCATCGATGCGGTGGGTCTCACACCGCGCGCGCTCAAGGACATGCCGCGGCTGTCGAAGCTCGGCCGCGACGGGTTCCAGGCGAACCTGGACCCGATCGTCCCCGCCGTCACCTGCTCCGTCCAGGCCACGTTGCTGACCGGCCTGACGCCGGCCGAGCACGGGATCGTCGGCAACGGCTGGTACTTCCGCGACCTCGGCGAGGTCTTCCTCTGGCGCCAGCACAACAAGCTGGTCCAGGGCGAGAAGGTGTGGGAGACGGCGCGCCGTGCCAAGCCCGGCTTCCGCGCCGCGAACCTCTGCTGGTGGTACGCGATGGGCGCCTCGACCGACCTCACGGTCACGCCGCGGCCGATCTACCACGCCGACGGCCGCAAGTCGCCCGACTGCTACACGTTCCCGCCGCAGCTGCACGACAATCTGACCGGTCCGCTCGGCGAGTTCCCGCTCTTCCAGTACTGGGGCCCGACGGCGAACATCAAGTCGAGCAAGTGGATCGCGGACGCGGCGCGGATCGTGCTCGACAACGAGCAGCTCGACCTGCTGCTGGTCTACCTGCCACATCTGGACTACGACCTCCAGCGCTTCGGGCCCGAGAGCCCCGAGGCCGTCAAGGCGGCGAAGGAGCTCGACGAGGTCGCGGGTGACCTCGTCGACCACGCGCGCGCCCGCGGCGATCAGGTCGTCGTGTTGAGCGAGTACGGGATCACGCCCGCGAAGCGCCCGGTGGAGATCAACCGCGCCCTGCGTACCGCGGGGCTGCTGAACGTCTACACGCAGGCCGGCATGGAGTACCTCGATCCCTGGACCTCGCGCGCCTTCGCGGTCGCCGACCACCAGATCGCCCACGTCTACGTGCCCAACCCGGCCGATCTGCCCGCCGCGCGCGAGGCGATCGCCGCGCTGGACGGCGTCGGCGAGGTGCTCTCGGGCGAGTCGCTCGCCGCCGCCGGCCTTGCCCACGAGCGATCGGGCGAGCTCGTCGCCCTCGCCGAGCGCGACGCCTGGTTCACGTACCACTACTGGCTCGACAACGCCCATGCGCCCGACTTCGGCCAGCAGGTCGAGATCCACCGCAAGCCCGGCTATGACCCGGCCGAGCTGTTCATGGACCCGGACGATTCCAAGGTCAAGCTCCGTGCCGGGGCGGCGCTCGCGCGCAAGAAGGCCGGGATGCGCTACGTGATGAGCGTGATCGGCCTCGACGCCTCCAAGTACGTCAAGGGCACCCACGGGCTGATGCCCGCCGACGATCTGGACGGGCCGGTGTTCCTGTGCTCGGAAGCGTCGGTGAAGCGCGATCGGATCGCCGCCGTGGACGTGCGCGATCTGCTGCTCGAGCTCAGCGGCGTGCGCGAGGAGGCGCTGAGCTAACCCGGCGCGGGCTTACGCCGGTTGCATCGCGCGCGCCGCCTTGAGGCGGCGATCGATCACTTCCGGCGTGAGCACCTGTTCGGCGACGAAGGTCGCGGCTCCGATGACGCATGCGAGATCCCCGAGCCGGCTGGTGACCAGCCGGACCTCGTCGATCGCGAGCGGCATCGAGCGGCAGAAGATCGTCTCGTGCAGGCCGGCGAACAGCTGCTGATGCATCTGCGCGAGTTCGCCGCCGATGACGATCGCGGCCGGGTTGAAGAAGTTCATGATCGAGGCGAGGACATCCCCGACATGCCGTCCCGCGTCGCGGACGGCCCGTAGGGCCTCCCGGTTCCCGGCTCTCGCCAGCGCGACGACGTCACCGCATGACGTCGCCGGGAACCCCGCGGCCGACAGCTGGGCCGCGAGCGCGAGCCCGCCGGCGACCACCTCGAGGCAGCCGACGTTCCCACATGGACAGTCGATCTGGGTATCGCGGGTGACACGGACGTGGCCGATGTCCCCGGCCGCCCCGTTGGCTCCCCGGTGGATCTCGCCGTCGACGACGACACCGCACCCGATCCCGGCGTCGAGCTTGACGTAGAGGAGCTGGTCGGAATGTGCCCAGGCGTTTCGGTACTCGCCGAGCGCCATCAGGCTCGCGTCGCGATCGACGAAGGCCGGGACGTCGTAGCGCTCGGCGAACCAGTCACGGACCGGAAAGCCGTCCCAGCCCGGCATGAGCGTCGCGGCCGCGACTGTGCCGTGAACGCTCGACACCGGCCCGGGAACGCCGACGCCGATGCCGCGGACGTCGGCCAGTTGGCGGCCCGCGTGGTCGAGGAGCTCGAGGAAGCCCTCGTCGACGCACCGCAGCACCTCCTCCGGCCCGTCGCTAAGGCTCAGGTTGAGGGTGTCCTGGCTGTGAATGACGCCCGCGAGGTCGGTGACGGCGAGACGCGGGCGTGCCGCGCCGAGATCCGCAGCGAGGACGACGCCCGCGCCCGGGTTGAACGCGAGGACCGTCGCCGGCCGGCCACCGGTCGGCGCGCTGCCACCGACCTCGTACACCAGATCGTTCGTGAGGAGGCGTTCGACGCGCGCGGCGACCGTCGATCGCGCGAGCCCGGTGTGGCGCGTCATCTCCGCACGAGTCACCGCGGTGCCCTCGCGGATCAGGCGGAGCATCGATCCCTCGGTCGTCATCGAATTGGGCGGTTATACACGGAGGTGCAAGTAAACCACGTTCAGGACGCAAGAGTTCGAGTCGTATGTGTCGGAATCCTCCCGATGGGCGTCGTACAGGGAGTTAGTTCGGCAGGGACATTTACACAAGTCGCGCTGGCCGTTCCAGCGTCGGCGAACCGCCGCCCGGGGGCGAGAGATAGGCGCGCGTTCGCGCGCGAGTAACTAAGGGCGACGGTTGCCCGCGCACGGATCGCGCGGGCACAGGGAATTGCGGGCCCTACCGGGCTCGCGCCTTACGATCGCCGGTTAGGCCGCGAGACCGGCCTGAATGGCCCGGTCGACTGCTTCAGGCGCGAGCACGTGCTCGATCACCATGATCGCGGCGCCGATCGCGCCGGCACGGTCGCCGAGGCGGCTGGGGACGATCCGCAGATCGCCCGTGGCGAGCGGGAGCGAGCGCTGGAAGATGACCTCTCGAACGCCGGCCAGCAGCTGCTGGTGCGCATCGGAGATGTCGCCGCCGATGACGATCGCGCCCGGGTTGAAGAAGTTCACGCAGCCGGCGAGCACCTCGCCGAGGTAGCGACCGGCGTCGCGTACGGCCTGGATGGCCTGCGGCTCACCCGCGCGCACGAGCGCGACGACCTCACGGCTGGACTCCGCCGGCAGGCCGACGGCGGTGAGGTTGGCGGCGAGCGCGCGCCCGCCGGCGACGGCCTCGAGGCAGCCGATGTTGCCGCAGCGGCACACGACGTCGTCGTGGCCGGCCAGCCGCACGTGCCCGATATCGCCCGCAGCGCCCTGGGCGCCGCGATGGATCCGGCGACCCGCGACGATGCCGCAGCCGATGCCGGTGCCGATCTTCACGTAGAGCAGGTGCTCGATATCGCGCCAGTGGGTCCAGTGCTCGCCCAGCGCCATGATGTTCACGTCGTTGTCGACGAGCACGGGCGCGTCGTAGTACGTCGCGAACCAGTCCGGGATCGAGAAGCCGTCCCAGCCGGGCATGATCGGCGGCGCGACGGGCTCGCCGCGACTGAACGCGACCGGGCCGGGAACGCCGACGCCGATGCCGCGGACGTCCGCGGCGGCGCGGGAGATCTCTTCGAGCAGCGTGATGAACCGCTCATTGACGTACCCGAGAACGATCTCCGGGCCGTCGGCGATGTCCATGTCGAACGTCGTCTCGGCCAGCGGAGCGCCGGCGAGGTCGGAGACGACCAGTCGCGAGTGGGTGGCGCCGAGGTCGGCCACCAGGACGACGCCCGCGCCCTGGTTGAAGGCGAGCACGGTCGGCGGACGGCCGCCGGTGGAGGCGCTGCCGCCGGCCTCGTAGACGAGTTGGTGCGCGAGCAGCGCGTCAAGGCGCTGAGCGACCGTGGAACGCGCAAGTCCGGTGCGACGAACGAGGTCAGCCCGCGTTACAGCTTCGCCGTTGCGGATTAGACGGAGGAGCGATCCCGCGCCCGTCATCGAGCCTCAATCGTCATACAGTCCACCATCAACGGAAGTAAAGCAGAGCTTGCGGCGGGTTTGGTGCGCATTGTGGCCCAAAGTTCGGACGGGGATCCGACAAACGGGCACCCTTTATGCGCATACCGAAAAAACCATGAGCCATTAGAGGGACGGCTGACGCGTGCGCGCACTCGTCGCCAGATGGGTCTGGATCGTCCGGTCGATCGTCTCCGGAGCGAGCACGTGCTCGATCACCATGATCGCGGCGCCGATCACGCCCGCGCGGTCGCCGAGCTGGCTGCAGCCCATCCGCAGATCCCGCGTGGCCATCGGCAGCGAGCGGCCGAAGGACACCTCGCGCACGCCCGCGAGGAGCTGCTGATGGGCCTCGGAGATGTCACCGCCGATGACGATCGCGCCCGGGTTGAAGAAGTTGATGCACTCCGCCAGCACCTCGCCGAGGTAGCGGCCCGCCTCGCGCACGGCCTGGATGGCGAGCGGTTCGCCGAGGCGCACGAGCCGGACCACGTCGCGCGAGGTGCGCGCCGGCACTCCCGCGGCGCTCAGCTGCGCGGCGATCGCGCGGCCGCCGGCGACGGCCTCGAGGCAGCCGACGTTGCCGCAGCGGCAGACGACGTGGTCGTGGCCGGCGAGGCGGACGTGCCCGATGTCGCCCGCGGCGCCCTGGGCGCCGCGATGGATCTGGCGGTCGGAGACGATGCCGCAGCCGATGCCGGTGCCGATCTTCACGAAGAGCAGATGATCGGTGTCGCGCCAGTGGGTCCAGTGCTCGCCCAGCGCCATGATGTTCACGTCGTTGTCGACGAGCACCGGCGCGTCGTAGTGCCGCGAGAACCAGCCGGGGATCGAGAAGCCGTCCCAGCCCGGCATCATCGGCGGCGCGACCGGCTCACCGCGGCTGAAGGCGACCGGCGCGGGAACGCCGAGGCCGATTCCGCGAACGTCGTCGGCCGTGCGTCCAGCCTCCTCGAGCAGCATCTCGAAGCGCTCATGGACCCAGGCGAGCGCCACTTCGGGCGGGCGCGAGATGTCGGTGTCGTAGGCACGCTCGGAGAGCGGCGCGCCCGCAAGGTCTGAAACCGCCAGCCGCGAATGCGTCGCACCGAGGTCGGCGACCAGGACGACGCCCGCACTGCGGTTGAAGGCGAGCACCGTGGGCGGGCGCCCGCCGGTGGACGCGCTCCCTCCGGCCTCATAGACGAGCCGGTGCGCGAGCAGCGCCTCGACGCGCTGCGCCACCGTCGAGCGGGCCAGACCGGTGCGCCGGGCAAGGTCGGCGCGGGTGACTGCCTCGCCGTCTCGAATCAGGCGAAGGACACGCCCCGCGCCCGTGGGCGAAGCGGAATCCTGACTCTCTCCGGCGGTAAGCATGAGAGAAGATAAGCAGACTTCGCGGTCGAAACGACTGAAGTCGCACACATATCACGTACATGGGGACAGAAGGCAGCCGTTTTCGGAGCCGCTTTTGACCGGTCCCAGGGTAAAGCCGGACGAGGCGTTGGCGGAACCTACGCGTCCGGTTCGCGCGACGGTGTGAAGCCGTCCGCATCCGATCGCAGGCGCTCGAGGATCGTCGTGATCGCGTCGAGGTCCTCGCGTCCGAGCGGCTCGGTGCCGAAGCGCAGGCCGTTCAGGACCGGCGTCACGGTGGCCGCCACCTCGCGGCCCCGGGGCGTGATCGCCGCGAGCGTCGTGCGCCGGTCGCGCTCGTGCGGCTCGCGCGTGACGAAGCCGGACCGCTCGAGCCCGTCGATGATGTTGGTCACGGACGTGCGGTGCACCTGCAGCCGGTCGCCCATCTTGCCCAGCGGCAGCGCGCCGCGGCGGCTGTAGAAGAGCAGCATCAGCGCCTCATAGCGCGGGAAGGTCAACTCGAACGGCTTGAGCTCGTCGTTGAGGCGCGCCAGCAGGATCTGCTGCACGCGCATGATCGACGTCACGGCGCTCATCGACGGCACCGGCGCTTCACCCCAGTGGGTGGTCCAGTTGCGGCGCGCCTCGGCGATTGGATCGAAGTCGGACATGCGGGAGCGGACAGACTCGCACAGGCGGGTCAGAGCGCGTGTCGTTGCACCGCGCGATCCACGTTCTCGGGCGCGAGGACGTGCTCGATCACCATGACGGCGGCGCCGATCATCCCCGCGCGCGGGCCGAGCCGGGTGCAGCCCATGCGCAGATCGCGCGTGGCCATCGGCAGCGAGCGCCCGATCACCGCCTCGCGCACGCCCGCGAGCACCTGTTGCGGCGTCTCGGAGAGATCGCCGCCGACCACGATCGCTCCGGGGTTGAAGAAGTTGATGCACTCGGCCAACACCTCGCCCACGGCCCGGCCGGCCCCGCGAACGGCCTGCAGGGCGCGTGGCTCACCCGCGCGCGCGAGCGCGACGACGTCGCGGCTCGAGCCCGCGCTCAGGCCACCGGCGCTCAGCGTCGCGGCCAGCGCGTCGCCGCCCACGACGGCCTCCAGGCAGCCGTTGTTGCCGCAGGGGCAGGGCACATCGTCGTGGCCGGCGAGGCGGATATGGCCGATGTCGCCGGCGGCACCGTGTGCGCCGCGGTGGACGAGGCCCTGGCTGATGATCCCGCACTCGATGTTCTGCCCGACGGTCACGAACAGCAGGTGATCGACGTCGCGCCAGTGCGACCACTGCTCGCCCAGGCCCATCAGGTTCACATGGCTGTCGACGAGTACCGGCGCCTCGTAGTGGTCGGCGAACCAGCCCGGGATCGAGAAGCCGTCCCAGCCGGGCATCATCCGCGCGTCGATCGGCTCGCCGCGGCTGAACGCCACCGGGGCCGGGACGCCGATGCCGATGGCGCGGATCCGCTCAGGCCCGGTGCCAGAGGAGCGCAGCAGTTCCGTGAACGTCGCGTGAAGCTTGGCCAGGACCGTTTCCGGCGGCTGGGTGACGTCGATCGCGAACGCTCGCTCGGCCAGCGGCGAAGCCGCCAGGTCGCTGACCGCGACGCGGCACTGCGTGGTGTCGAGATCGGCCACGAGCACGACACCCGCGCCGCGGTTGAACTTCAGTGTCGCGGGCGGGCGCCCACCCGTGGACGCAACGCCGCCGATCTCCTGCAACAGTTCCAGTGCGAGCAGCGATTGGACGCGGTCGGCCAGCGTCGATCGCGACAGTCCGCTCTGTTCGGCGAGTTCGTTGCGTGTTGTCGCGGAACCATCACGCACTAGCCTCAGCACGCCGCCGGCGCCAAGCGTGCCGGACTCGCGTCCCTCGGCGTCGTTGAGCATGGTCACGAGTTAATCAGACTTCGCTCGTTCAGCAGACGTAAGTCTTAGATTGAGTCTGTATTTAGTCGGGGGACCAGCCAGAAATAGTCAACCTTTTGCTTGACATCCGGGCTAAGGGCACGCTAGCGTCCGCTCTCATGTCTGGAGGAGAGGTTCGCGTCGCCATTGCGGGGACGGGGTTCATAGGTGCTGTCCACGCTCGTTCCGCACGGCTCGCGGGTGCTCGCCTTGTAGGCGTCGCCGCTTCCTCGCCTGAACGCGGCCTGTTGGCCGCGGCGGCGCTGGGAGCAGAACGTTCGTATGCGACTGCGGAGGATCTCGTCGAGGCCGACGACGTCGACGTCGTCCACATCTGCACCCCGAATCACCTGCATCTACCACTTGCCGAAGCCGCGCTCGCGGCGGGCAAGCACGTCATCTGCGAGAAGCCGCTGGCGATCGATGATCGCGGCGCCGAGGAGATGGTCGTCGCCGCGGCGAGCGCCGGGCGGATCACCGCCGTGCCGTTCGTCTACCGCTACTACCCCACCGTGCGCGAGGCGCGCGAGCGCATCCGCGCCGGGGTCAGCGGCCCGATCCGCCTGATCCACGGCGGCTACCTGCAGGACTGGCTGCTGCGCCCGGAGGACGACAACTGGCGCGTCGACGAGCAGTACGGCGGGGCGTCGCGCGCGTTCGCCGACATCGGCTCGCACTGGTGCGACCTCGCCGAGTTCGTCTCCGGCCACCGCATCACCCGGGTCTGCGCCCGCCTCTACACGTCGGTTCCCGATCGCGTGACGGAGGACGCCGTGATCCTGCAGTTCGAGACCGATCGTGGTGCCGTCGGCAGCGCGGTGATCAGCCAGATCTCCGCAGGCCGCAAGAACCAGCTGACGCTCGAGCTCGACGGGGCCAACGAGGCGCTCGCCTTCAATCAGGAGGAGCCCGAGCAGCTCTGGGTCGGCGCGCGCGAGAGCGTGACGCTGATCAAGCGCGACCCCGGCGCGCTGTCGCCCGAGGCCGCGCGCTTCGCCACGCTGCCCGCCGGCCACCCGCAGGGCTACAACGACTGCTTCGACGCCTTTGTCGCCGATGCCTACGCCGCGGTCGGAACGGGCGAGGCACCTGAAGGCATGCCGACGTTCCACGACGGGCTGCGCGCCGCGCGCATCACCGCCGCGGTGCTCTCGTCGGCGCGGACCGAAACCTGGGTTGACGTTCCCGACGCGGCAGCCCTGACTGCGAGGATCGCCGATGTCTGAGCAAGGCACTCCTCTCCTGCAGATGCAGGGGATTCGCAAGAGCTTCGTCGGCGTGGAGGTTCTGCACGGCGTCGATCTCGACCTCAACGCCGGCGAGATCCACGCCATCGTGGGGGAGAACGGTGCCGGCAAGTCGACGCTGATGAAGGTTCTCGCGGGCGTGCACGCGCCCGACGAGGGCACCATCCGCATCGACGGCACCGAGGTCTCCTTCACGCACCCGCACGCCGCGCAGGCCGCCGGCGTCGGGATCGTGTACCAGGAGTTCAACCTGCTGCCCGAGCGCACGGTCTCCGAGAACGTCTTCGTCGGACGCGAGCCGGTGCACCGCGGGCTCGTCGACCGCCGCAAGATGGACCGCGAGACGGCCGCCCTGCTCGAGGAGGTCGGTGAGACGAGCTTCGGCCCGCGCACACCGGTGCGCTGGCTCTCGGTCGCCCAGCAGCAGGTCGTCGAGATCGTCAAGGCCCGCTCGCTGAACGCCCGCATCCTCGTGCTCGACGAGCCGACCGCGGCGCTGGCCGACAACGAGGTCGAGCTGCTGTTCACGCTCGTGCGCCGGCTGCAGGAGCGCGGCATCGGCATCCTCTACATCTCGCACCGCCTGCGCGAGGTCTTCGCGCTCTCCGATCGCATCACCGTGATCAAGGACGGCGGCGTGGTCAAGACGCTGCCGACGGGCGAGTGCAACCAGCGCACGCTTGTGAGCCTGATGGTCGGCCGCGAGCTCGACGGCTACTTCCCCGAGCGCGGCAACGCGGAGGACCTGGGCGACGTGCGCCTGAGCGTGAAGGCGCTCACCACCCCGCTGCTGCGCGATGTGAACTTCGAGATCCGCGCGGGTGAGATCGTCGGCTTCGCCGGCCTCCAGGGCTCGGGCCGGACCGAGATCGCCCGCGCGATCTTCGGCGCCGACCCGATCACCAGCGGCACCGTCGAGGTCGACGGCAAGCCCGCGAACTTCCGCACGCCGCGCCACGCCGTCCGCGCCGGGCTGGGCTTCATCACCGAGGACCGCAAGGCCGAGGGCCTCGCGCTGGCGCAGTCGATCGCGGACAACATGATGCTCGCGGTGCGCACGGTGATGCCGAGGCGCAGGCGCCGCTCCTCCGAAGGGCTGATGAGCATCTCCGAGCTGGCCGCGGTGACCGAGCTGCGCGCGCAGGGGCCCGAGCAGGAAGTGCGCTTCCTCTCCGGCGGCAACCAGCAGAAGGTCGTGCTCTCCAAGTGGCTGGAGACCAACCCGCAGATCCTGATCTTCGACGAGCCGACGCGCGGCATCGACGTCGGCGCCAAGGCCGGCATCCACGACCTGATCCGCAAGCTCGCGCGCGATGGCGTCGCGGTGCTGATGATCTCGTCCGAGCTTCCGGAGCTGATCGGCATGAGTGATCGCATCCTCGTCATGCACGAAGGCCAACTGGCGGGCGAGCTGCCTGCCGGTGCCGGCGAGTCGGAGATCATGGAACTCGCGACCGGATCAGTGGAGGCGGCGGCATGACCGTGGTCGATCCCCCCGAGACGGCAGGGTCACGCGCCGCGGCGCGCAAGCAGCGGATCGCCGGCTGGCGCGTCGGCATCCTGGCCTCTCCGGCGGCGCCGGTCTACGGCGCGCTGATCGCCATCTTCGTGATCGCCTGGATCGTGGTCACGATCCACGGCGGAACGTTCCTGACCGTCCCGAACATCGTGAACATGCTGCAGCGCTCCGTCGCGCTCGGCATCGTCTCCGCCGGCCAGACCGTCGTGATCCTGATCGGCTCGCTCGATCTCTCGGTCGCGACGCTGATCAGCCTCGCGTCGCTGCTGAGCGCGTCGACGATGGACGGCCAGCAGTCCAAGGTCGTCCCCGCGATCGCCCTGGTCCTGGCGCTCGGCGTCGGCTTCGGGCTCGTGAACGGCCTGATCATCACCAAGCTGCGGGTCAACGCGTTCATCGCCACGCTCGGCACCTCGCTGATCATCAAGGGCCTGATCGACTTCAACTGGGACGGCCCGGTGGACGGCGTCCCGCGCGGGTTCTCACAGGGGCTGGGCTACACGCGCTTCGGCGTGCTGCCGGCGTCGATCTTCCTGCTCGTCGCGGTCATCGGCGTGGTCTGGTTCATCCTGCGCTACAGCCGCTTCGGCTACCACATCTACGCGGTCGGCGGCAGCGAGGACGTCTCGAAGCTGTCCGGTCTACGGACGCACCGCACGATCATCGCGGCGCACATCCTGTGTTCGCTGACGGCGGTGATCACCGGCATCTTCCTCGCCAGCCGCCTGGCGGCCGGCACGCCGACCGTCGGCACCGACGGCGGCTACGACCTCGAGTCGATCGCCGCGGTCGTCCTCGGCGGCACCGCCCTCTCGGGCGGACGCGGCGGCGTCATCGGCACGATCGGCGGCGTGTTCATCCTCGCCGTCCTCGACAACACCTTCAACCAGCTCGAACTGAACGCGTTCCTCAAGGACGTCGTCCGAGGGATCATCATCATCGCCGCCGTCGCGGTCTACGCACGGCGCCAGGAGAAGAAGGCATGAGCACTGAGAACGCCACCGCCACTCCTGGCTTCGAGGCCGCCTCGGGCGACCGTGGTCGCCGCTTCCTGAAGTCGCTGATGAGCACCGGCACGATCTTCGTGATCCTGCTGATCCTCTGGATCTGGATCGCGATCCTGAACCCGCACTTCCTCGAGCCCGGGCCGTTCCTGGCCTACCTCAAGCGCGCGGCGCCGCTCGTGATCCTTGCCGCCGGCTCGTACTTCGTGCTGATCAGCGGCAACTTCGACCTCTCGGTCGGCTCGCTGGTCACGGTGACCGTGGTGGTCGCCGCACGGTTGATCGACGGCGACCCGTCGAAGACCTGGCCGGTGATCGCACTGCTGTTCGGCATCGGGATCGTCGTCGGGTTCACCAACGGCTTCGTCTCGACCGTGCTGCGCGTGCCGTCGTTCATCACGACGCTCGGCATGCTGTTGATCCTCAACGGCGCCGTGTTCCTATGGACAGGAGGGGCGCCACGAGGCGCGCTGTCCGACAACTTCCGCTCGATCGGACGTCAGGGGATCGAGGGGATCCCGTGGATCGAGCAGCTGCCGTGGTCTGTGCTTCTGCTGATCGCGGTCGGGGTGCTCGCTGTATTGCTGATGCGCTCCGACTTCGGCCGCCAGTTGATCGCCACGGGTGACAACGACCGTACCGCCCATCTCTCGGGCGTACGTGTGAACCGCGTGCGGATCTTGGCCTTCGTGCTCTCGGGCACCATGGCCGTGCTCGCGGGCATCATGCTCGGAGGCTTCGGCGGGGTTTCGGCCCAGGTCGGCAAGGGCCTTGAGTTCGACGCGATCACCGCCTGCGTGCTGGGTGGGGTCGTACTCGGAGGCGGCCGTGGATCGGTCGTCGCCGCGATGGCAGGTGCCCTCACTCTTGAGGCTCTGTTTACGTGGCTTAACCTGCAGGGCATCTCCGGTGCGCTCGAAGACACTATTCAGGGCGTCATCATCATCGCGGCCGTCAGTTTCGCCGGTTACCGGCTTCGGGGCGCGAGATGACGGGGAAGCAAATCACCAGAGGAGGAAAAGGGATGACACTGAGGAGACTGGCAGGGCCGCTGGCTCTGCTGGCGTGCTGTGCCACCGTTGCCGCTTGCGGCACCACCGACGACTCGAGCTCGAGCGACAGCGCTACGAGCGACGCGACCGCTGCCGCGACCGCGACCGCCACTGCGGCGTCGAAGACCGGCGAGCAGTCGGAGTTCTTCGTCCAGGCTGACTACGACAAGCAGCTTGCGCAGCGTTCGATGACGCCCGAGGGCGATCCGGCGAAGCCGTGGCTGCAGATGATCGAGCCGGAGATGGTCGATACATCGAAGTACAAGTCCGACAAGACCTCGGGCTGGAACGTCTGCTTCTCCAACGCCGCGAGCGATAACCCGTGGCGTCAGAACGGCCTCACCACCATGAAGGCCGAAGCGGACAACACGAAGGAGATCGGCAAGTTCACGGTCGTCGACGCTGAGGCCAAGGACGACAAGCAGATCTCCGACCTCGAGGCGATGACCTCGGGCGGCAAGTGCGACGCCATCATCGTGGCGCCGAACACCACGGCGACCCTTACACCGGCTGTGGAGGCCGCGTGCAAGAGCGACGTGCCCGTCCTCGTCTTCGACCGCGGTGTCACGACGGACTGCCCCGTCACGTTCATCCACCCGATCGGCGGCTACGCCTTCGGTGCTGACGCGGCGGAGTTCCTGAAGGAGAAGGTCAAGCCGGGCGGCAAGATCCTCGCCCTGCGCATCCTTCCGGGCGTCGACGTCCTCGAGACCCGCTGGTCGGGCGCCAAGGGCATCTTCGACGAGGCCGGTCTGAACGTCGTCGGCGTCGAGTTCACCGATGGTGACCCGGCGAAGACGAAGTCGATCGTGTCCGACTACATCCAGCGTGAGGGCTCCCTCGACGGCGTCTGGATGGACGCCGGCGCGACCGCCGTCGCGGCCGCCGAGGCGTTCGAGGACGCCGGCCAGGAGATCCCGCCGATCACCGGCGAGGATCAGAACGACTTCCTGACCAAGTGGAAGAAGGACGGCCTCACCGCTGTCGCTCCGACGTACTCGAACTTCCAGTGGCGTACGGCCGTCATCGCGGCCACCAAGATCCTCAAGGGCGAGGAAGTCCCGAAGGAATGGGTCCTCCCGCAGCCGAAGATCACGCAGGAGACGCTGGACCAGTACGTCAAGCCGAACATGCCGCCGCTGTACTACGCGCTGTGCGGTTGCGAGGACCTGCCGGGCTGGCCCGAGAAGTGGGGCGGTAAGGCGCAGTAATGCAACTCGGCGCCAACACATGGATCTGGGTCTCCCCGCTCACCGATGAGCGGCTGACCCAGCTCGCGCCGCGGGTGCGCGATATGGGGTTCGACGTCGTCGAGCTTCCGATCGAGCAGCTAGGGGACTGGAGCCCTGAGCATGCCGCGGAGGTGCTGGCCGAGCACGGGCTCAGTGCCTCCATCGCGGTCGCGATGGCTCCGGGGCGTGAGTTGTGTGGCGCCGATGCAGCAACGGTCGCGACGACCCAGGCATTCCTGCGGGAATGCCTGGACGTCGCGGCGACCGTCGGAGCCGGCGCGATCGCCGGCCCGATCTACACCTCGACCGGGCGCACCTGGCGGATCACGCCGGACGAGCGCGTCCGGCTGTACGCCGAGCTCCGCGAGAATCTGGCTCCGCTCGCCGACTACGCCGGCGAGGTCGGCGTCAAGATCGGCCTTGAGCCGCTCGTCCGCTACGAGACGAGCCTCTGCAACACCGTCGAGCAGACGCTCGAGGCGATCGACGGCCTGCCCGATTCGGTCGGCCTCCTGCTGGACACCTACCACGCCAACGTGGAAGAGAAGGACTTCGCCGCGTCGTTCCGCCTCGGCGGCCCGCGGCTCGTGCACGTCCACGCCTCGGCCAACGACCGTGGCGCCCCGGGTGCCGACCACATCGACTGGGTCGGCTTCCGCGACGCGATCGTCGATACCGGCTACGCCGGTCCGATCGTGATCGAGTCCTTCACCGCCGAGAACGAGACGATCGCCACGGCGGCCTCGGTCTGGCGCCCCCTCGCAGCTTCTCAGGACGCGATCGCCGTAGACGGCCTTGCGTTCTTGCGCGACTTGTTCGCATAAGAACACTTCTCGCGCTCGATCTTCGAAACCCCGGCAGCTCTGCCGGGGTTTCTGTCGTTTCTCCGACGAAAGATCCTTGACATTGGTTTAGGCTGAGCATAGTTTCTCACGTGGGACCCGCCTTAAGACGGGTCCAGCTGTCACCACATATTCATTCGTTGGCGTCTCCGAGGGGGAGAAGAGATGGGCAGACGGAGTAGGTCCGGCATGGCCGGATGGGGGGTTGCCCTGGTGTGTGCGGCTGCAGCCGCATTGGTGGCGCCGTCTATGGCGAGCGCCCAGGACGCCGGCAAGCGCGTGTTGCTCTATACGGGCACCACAGGCTTCCGGCACACGGACGCGATCAACAACGGGCGCCCCGTTGTCCAGGCCGCGCTCCAGGCGGTCGGCTTCACGGTCGACTGGGAGGACTGCACCAACAACGCGACGGTGCCGGCGGCCACGAACTGCAACCACGCCGACAAGAACCCGCGGATCTTCACGGACGCGAACCTTGCGCGCTACGACGCGATCGTTCTTCTGAACGCCTCGGCGGGACCGCCCGGTCCGCTTTGGGATGCCGCGGCGAAGGCCGCGATCATCAAGTACACGCAGAACGGCGGCGGCATCGTCGGCGTCCACAACGCGACCGACATGGGCACCCAGCAGATGACCTGGGACTGGTGGGACGGCAATAGCCCGAACTCCGCCGTCGGCTCGCTGATGGCCGGCCACGCGGCGACGAGCCTCACCAACATCGCGCAGGTCCAGGTCGTCGACCACAACCACCTGTCGACCAAGGACCTCCCGGACACCTACGGGATGGGCGACGAGCACTACAACTTCCAGCGCAACGTCCGCGGCGACCACCACGTGCTGGCGACGCTCGACGAGCGCACCTACACCCCGGGGGCCAACGCCAAGGGCCAGGACCACCCGATCGTCTGGTGCAAGCGCTACGACGGCACCAACATCGACGACAACACCGGCACGCCGAAGGATTACCGCGACGGCCGCGTGTGGGTCACCGGCATGGGTCACTTCGGGGCCAACTACACCGAGGGCACCCCGGCGGGGAACAACAACCTCGTCAAGATGATCGTCGGCGGCACCCGCTGGGCCTCGGGCGAGGGCAAGAAGTCCGACTGCTCGGCCACCGTCTGGTCCAGCTACCACCGCACGGTCCTGGTCGCCGACGCGAACCAGCCGATCGGCATCGACGTCTCCAAGGACGGCAAGGTCTACTGGAGCGAGATGGGCCTGCTCGGCACCGCCGCCAACCAGTACAACTCGCAGGGCGCGATCATGATGCACGATCAGAAGGGCCCGCCCGGCAACAAGACCACGGTCGGCACGATCCTGACGCGCGCGGATCACGGCAACTCCGAGGACGGCGTCCTGGGCTTCAGCCTGATGCCGGGCTTCGACCTGTCCGACCCGAACAAGCGGTACGTGTTCGCGTACTACTCGCCGCGTCCCGGCCCGGGTGACAACTGGCCGATCGTGGCCACGCCCGCCGTGCAGACGGTCGGCTACAACCAGATCAGCCGCTGGACGCTCAACGCCGAAGGCACCGCGGTGGTGCCGGACTCCGAGCGCGTGATCCTGCGCGTCCCCAAGAACAAGATCGGTGGCTCGCCCTCAGGCTTCCCGGGCGGTCCGACGGACTCCGGCCCCGGCCACGTGGGTGGCGCGGGCCTGGACTTCGACTCCGACGGCAACCTGTACCTGGGCGTCGGTGACGACGTGTCGCCGAACGCCAGCGGGCACAGCGGCTACGCGCCGATGGACTACCGCTCGGCCGAGCGCTGGGACGCTCGCAAGACGGCCGCCAACTCGGCCGACCTCCGCGGCAAGGTCCTGCGCATCAAGCCGTCGATGGCCTCGATCGCCTCGGACTCGCCGCCCGCTGCCGGGTCGACGTACTCGATCCCGGACGGGCAACCTGTTCGCCCCGGGCACGCCGAAGACGCGTCCCGAGATCTACGCGATGGGCTTCCGCCAGCCGTTCACGCTCCACACCGACTCCAAGAACCCGGGCCTGATCGGTGTCGGCGAGTACTGCCACGACGCGTCGTCCGACCGGGCCCAGCGCTCGCCGGCCGGCACCTGTGAGTGGAACCTCGTCGACAAGCCGTCCAACCAGGGCTGGCCGTTCTGTGTCGGCGACCAGTCGCCGGCGAACACGATGTGGCGCTGGAACTACGCGAACCAGACCCCGACGGGCGAGCAGTACAACTGCCAGCTGCCGGAGATCCCGTCCGACATCAACTACGCGCCGGCGGGCCAGACGCCCAACCCGGCGACGTTCCAGGGCCTGGACACGATCCCGGCCCCGGTCCCAGCCACCATCTGGAAGAAGTACCCGACCGCCGGCAACGCCGGTCTGCAGAGCACGGCGGACTTCGGTGACCTGACGGCCGGTGGCATGCAGCCGCTCGCCGGGCCGATCTTCCGCTACAACGCGGCGACGGCCGGCTCCGGTGGCTTCCCCGCCTACTACGACGGCTCGTGGCTGATCAACAACCGCGGCGCCAACGACGGCTGGTGGAAGGAAGTCAAGCTGCGCACGGACAACAACAAGATGCTCCGCGTGCAGGACTGGCTGCCGTACAACAACGCCGGCAGCGCCACCACGCAGCAGAACAGCCTGGCGATCGGCACCCAGTTCGGTGACGACGGCGCGCTGTACATGGCCCGCTACCCGGTCACCTGCTGCCGCTCCAACACCAGCGCCACCTCGACGGTGCAGATCGTGAAGATCACGTTCGACGTCTACGAGGAGGCGAACGCGCCGACCACGACCGCGACGCTGAGCCCGGCGACGCCCGGCCCCGGCCGGACGTACACGGACCCGGTCACGGTCAACTTCAGCTCGACCGACCCGGCCAACGCCGATCCGGCCCAGCCGGTCGCCGGCGTCGACTTCATCGAGCATCGCGTCACGCTCAATGGCGTCCCCGGCGCGTGGGTCCGTGCCACCAACCCCGGCCTCGTGAACCCGTTCACGAGCTCGGTCACGGTGTCCGAGCTGGGCGCCTACTCGGTCGAGTACCGCTCGGTCGACCGCGGCGGCAACGCCGACCCGATCAAGACGGTGACGTTCTGGATCAACCGGCCGACCACGACCACCGCCAAGGTCAGCGCGATCGTGCCGACCGTGCTCGCGCTGTCGGTCAACCCGCTGACGTTCAGCCCGTTCATCCCGGGCGTCAGCCAGACCTACACCGGGACGACGACCGCGACGGTCACCTCGTCGTGGCCGAACGCCACGCTGTCGGTGTACGACCCGGATCCGGTCACGGCCACCAACGGCCGCCTGATCAACGGCACGTCGATCATCCCGCGGGACATGGACGTGCTGAACAACCTGGCGGCTTACCAGGCCCTCGGCAACGCGACCGCTCAGCGAGTGATCGCGACCTGGGCGACTCCGGTCGCCAGCCAGCCGGCGACGGTCACGCTGCGTCAGGTGATCCAGAACAACGACGTCCTCGCCGCAGGCGAGTACTCCAAGACGTTGACGTTCTCCCTGTCGACGACGACCCCGTAGCGGAGAGCCAGCTAGAAGCACGGAAAGGGCCCGCGAAAGCGGGCCCTTTTTGTTGCTCCCGGAACGCAGGAAGGGCCCGCTTTCGCGGGCCCTTCCTCGTTGGCTCGAAGTTCTGGTGGCGCTTACGAGCGGACGGTGACGGCGGCGCGCTTGGTCGCGCTTGCCGCGTTGCCGGCGAGGTCCTTCGCGCTGACCTGGACGCGGTAGGTGCCCTTGCGCAGACCGTCGACGGTGACGGACGAAGTGCCCTTGCGCACCGTGACGGTGCGGGTCTTCGCCTTCTGCCCGCTGCGCGTGAGCTTGACCGTGACCTTGCCCGCCTCGGAGAGGCGGAAGCGCACGCGCGCGCCGGTGCGGACGCGCGTCACGGCGACCCGGTCGAGCTTCGGCGCGATCGTGTCGCGGACCTCGAGGATCGTCGGCGCCGGCACGTCGTTGAGGAACGGCTGCGCGCTCAGCGGCGGGGGCGGGGGAGGCGGCGGGGCTGCGCCGGTCTCGTCGGTCACCGTGACCGTGCCACGCATCGGCGTCGCGTGCAGCTGGCAGAAGAACTCGTAGGTGCCCGGCGTCGTGAACGTGTGCGTCGCGGCGGGGCCGGCGACGGCGGGGGCGTTGGAGAAGTCCCAGCCGGTGGCGGACTTGACGTTGTGCGCGAGCGTCGTGCCGGCGAAGGACCACGTGACGGTCTCGCCGACCTTCACGGTGACCGCGTTCGGCGCCCAGCGGTTGTCGCTGCCGTCGGGCAGCATGCCGTCGGTGGCCTGGATCGTGGCGTCGGCGAGCGCCGCCGACGGGCAGACGAAGATCGCGGCGGCCGTGACGGCGGCGAGGCGGCGCTTCATCTAGACCACCTCCATCTGCAGCATCATCGCCTTGTCCGCGTGCTCCAGCGAGTGGCAGTGGAACACGTACTTGCCGCCGTAGGGCGCGAACCACGCGAGGACCGAGACGGTCTCGTTGGGCATGACGCCGACGGTGTCCTTCCAGCCGAGTCTGTCGGCGGCCTCGACCGGTGCGCTGGTGCGCTCGAGCACCCGGAACTGGAAGCCGTGCAGGTGCATCGGATGCACGCGGTTGGAGTGGTTCACGAACGTCCAGATCTCCGTGCTGCCGCGCCGGGGACGGACGTCGATCCGGTTCGGGTCAAAGCCCAGGCCGTTGATCTGCCACGCGGCGGTTCCGAGCGCGAGATCCCAGCGGCGGCGCGCGTTGGCGGCGGGCAGCGGCTCGGGCTGGCGCATCCGCGACGGGACCCGGAAGTCCTCGCTGCTGCCACCACCGACGACGTCGAAGCGCATGATCGGCACCGTCCCGCCGAGGCCGTCCTCGTTGTGCAGGACGAGCTCCTCGCCGGGGCCGTAGGCAGAGAAGTCGATGACAAGATCGATGCGCTCGGCCGGGTGCAAAGGTACACGCGTGCGCGAGACGGGTTTGGAGAGCAGGCCGCCGTCGCCGGCGATCTGGAGCATCGGGCGGCCCTTGCCGAGCCGCAGCGTGTAGGAGCGGGCGTTGGATCCGTTCAGGAACCGCAGGCGGTACTTGCGGCGCTGGACCCGCATGCGCGGGGAGACGGCGCCGTTGACCAGGAGCGTGTCGCCGCGGAACCCGAGGTCGACGTTCTCCTCGTAGCGGAACGAACCGTCCTTGTTGAACGCGTGGTCGGCGATCACGATCGGGACGTCGAACTCGCCCTGAGGTAGCCCGAGGGCGGTCTCCTGGTCGTCCTCGAGCGCGTACATCGCGACCAGGCCGTAGTACAGCGTCTTCGACGTGCGGCCGTGCGCGTGGTCGTGGTACCAGAGCGTCGCCGCGTCCTGATCGTTGGGGTAGAAGTAGTCGAAGGAGCCGCCGGCGGCGATCACGTCCATCGGGTGGCCGTCGAACCGGGCCGGGACGTAGCCGCCGTGCAGGTGCACGTTGGATTCGAACGGCAGCGTGTTCTTCTGGCGGACGACGACCTCGCGGCCCTTGCGGGCGCGGATGGTCGGGCCCGGGTAGATGCCCTCGTAGCCGTAGATCGGCGTCTGGAAGCCGGGCAGGATCTCCGCCATGCCTTCGCGGATCGCGATCTCGTAGGTGTCGCGATTGCGCGTGCTCGAGACCGGCAGCAGCTCCGGGATGCGCGGCAGATCGCGCTGGAACGGCTCGAACGGTGAGCGCGCCTGCGAACGGATCGCCGCCGACGTCACCTCGGCCTTGCGGCCGCGCAGCGTGCCCGGCGTCGCGAACGTACACAGCAGCGCGAGCGACCCGAAGCCGTTGCGCATGAAGTCACGGCGCGAGGCCGCGTCGGCGGGTGCGCGCCAGGGTGAGTTGGGGCCGGTCACTTGACGCGCAGGGTGGTCGTGGTTTCGGCGGCGGCGCGGTTGCCCATCGCATCGGTCGGACGCAGCTTCACCGTGTAGGTCCCCTTCTTGAACGGCCTGCGGGAGAGGGTCAGCGCGCGCGTGCCGGCCGGTGCCTGCACGGTCGCGGAGGTGACCACGGTCTTCGAGCCGCGGCGGTACACCCTGACGGCCACGGTGGCGGGCTCTGAGAGCCAGAACCGCACGCGGACGCCGGTGCTGAGCTTCTTCGCGTTCACCTGAGCGAGCCGCGGGGCCTCCGAGTCCTTGACCGAGGCGTGCCCGGGCGCGGGCGTCGTCAGATGATCGTCGGCGGCTGCCGTGGGCGTGGCGGTGGGGGACACGGTCGGCGCGACCGTCGGGGTCGGCGTGGGCGTCGGGGTCGGCGTGGCGGTCGGCGTCGCCGTTTCCACCGGTGCGCCCTCGACGGTGATCGTGCCCTTCATGGTCACGCTGTGGGCCTGGCAGTAGAACTGGTAGACGCCCGCCGTTCCGAACGTCCAGCTGTCCGTGCCGGATGGCACGAGATTCGGCTTGCGCGCGTCCCACGCCGCGTCCGGCGGTGCCGAGCCGTCCTTGGCGGCGATACGCGTTGTGGTAGCCGTTGGCGACGTTGTAGTCCCACGTGACCGTGTCGCCCGTCTGGATCGTCACGTTCACCTGCGGGTCGGTCGCGCACGTGCTCTGGTTCGCGGTGGTCGCGAAGCAGGGGGTGCTCGCGGGGCCACCGGCATAGATGGTGACCGACTGTGCGGCGCCCGCGACGCTCACGCCTGCGATGACGGCGCCGCCGGCGACGAGCGCGGCTGAGGCCGCGAGAAGGCCTCGACGCAAGGGGCTTTTACCGATCCTCATCTCTCAAATCTCCTGACGCACACGACCGGCTTAGGCCGATGCGCGGCGAAAGCTATCACAGAATATGGTGTCCAACTCAAGCATTGCAGCGCCAACTCGACAAAAGTCCGAGTGTGCAGACCGGAAGTTCGTTGCGTTGCCCCCCGACAGTTGCTAGCTTCCGGTCGCTGTGAAGACAAGGTGGCTTATTCCCCTCATCGCCGTGGCCGTGCTCGCCGTCGCGAGCATCGCGATCGCGTCACGATCCGGTGACGATAAGAAGTCGACCCAAGGCACCAATCTGACCGAGATCAAGTGCCCTCTTGAGCCAACCGGCAAAATTATCGGCGGCACGCCCGAGTATAGGCCCGCCAAGGACGCTTTTGACACGTCCGTTCTGGTGGGATTGAAACTCGAGGATGCCCGCAAGAAGGCCAGTGCGAACAAGTGCGACATCGTGGTGTCCGTCGAGGACGGCGCGGGCCAGCCTGTTCCGATCGATCTCAATCCGAAACTGATCTATCTCTACACGGAGCAGGACGTGGTCACGCAGATCGAGGGCGTCGGCGGCGGCATCTAGGCGATGCTCGCCGCGCTGTCGACGCTGACGGCGAGCGCCCGTTCCCGCTGGATCGTCATCGGCGCGTGGGTCGTGCTCGCGCTCGCGATGGTCCCGCTCCAGGGCCCGCTGCAGAGCGAGGCCGCTGACGAGAGCGACACCTTCATGGTCCGCGGATCGGAATCCGCCGCGGCCAAGCACACGATCGACGACAAGTTCACGCGTGGCAGCGAAAGCGCCGCGGTCATCGCCTACTTCGACGAGGGTGGGATCGACACCCCGGACCGCGAGCGCATCAACAACGACGCGCGCGCGATCTGTCGATCGGCCACGATCCCGAGCCTGACGACGGTCGGCACGCCGTTCGCGCTCGCGTGCGGGGAAGACGATCCGCTCGACCTGAGCCCGGGCGGCCCCGGTCTGCTGACCTCCTCGGACAGCACGGTCGTGTTGTCCTCGGCGCTGATGACCGACGACAGCACCCCGACGGCCGAGGCCGCCGCGGCCACGATCCGCTCGATCGTGCCGGGGCCGAAGGGCGACGAGAACGGCCTGCGCAGCTACGTGACCGGCGAGGTCGGCTTCGAGGCCGATCGCAGCGAGGCGGTCAAGAGCATCGACGAGACCCTGCTGCTGGTCACCTGCGTCGTGCTCGTGCTGCTGCTGCTCGCGATCTACCGATCACCGCTGGTCGCGCTCGTCCCCTTGCTGGTGGTCGCTGTCGCCTACGTCGTCGCCGGCGGCCTCACGTACATGCTGGTGCGCACCGGGATCACGGGTGTGAGCGGCCAGACGACCGCGATCCTGATCGTCCTGATGTTCGGCGTCGGGACCGACTACTGCCTGCTGATCGTCGCGCGCTTCAAGGACGAGCTGCGCCGTACCGCCGACGTCGGCGAGGCGATGGCGCGGGCCACGGAGCGCACCGGCCCGGCGATCCTCTCGGCCGGCGCGATCGTGATCGTGGCGATGCTCGTCCTCACGCTCGCGGACTTCAACGCCACGCGGGAGATGGGCCCGATCCTCGCGCTCGGCGTCGCCGTGATGGTGGCCGCGGGGCTGACGCTGCTGCCGGCGATCCTCGCGACGCTCGGGCGGCGCGCGTTCTGGCCGGCTATTCCTCAGGTTGAGGTCGAGGCTGCACCTGTAAGCAAGGCGTGGCAGAAGGTCGGCCGCCTGGTCGGTGCGCACCCCGCGGCGATCGCGAGCGCGGTGACGCTGTTCCTCGTCGTCGGGGCGCTCGGCGCGCTCGGCGGCCGCGAGCCGCTGGACTTCTCCGAGGCGTTCCGCTCGCCGCCGGAATCCGTCGCCGGCGAGCAGGTGATCAGCGACCGCTTCATTCCGGGCCGCGCCGCCCCGCTGAACATCGTCACGGACTTCCCGGCGCGTGAAAAGGTGCTCTCCGCACTGACCACCGGGAACCGTACATCTGTCCAAGAAGCGTTCTTATCGGCCGCTTCTGTTCCCCCAGATGGCCAGGAATCAGAGCTCGCGCTCGCACAGGCCTATCTGAAGTTGAATCCTTTCTCGGATGAGGCGACCGACTCCATTCCCGAGCTGCGCCGTATTGCCGGCGCGGCCTCTGGAGGTACGCCGGTGCTGATCGGCGGGGAGGTCGCGGAGGCCTACGACACGCAGGTCGCGCTCAGGCGCGACACGCGTCTGGTCATGCCGATCGCGCTGATCCTGATCGTGCTGATCCTCGCCGTGCTTCTGCGCGCCGTGGTGATGCCGCTCTACGTCATCGCGACGGTGATCCTGTCCTTCGGTTTCGCCCTGGGCGTGAGTTCGCTGATCTTCACGCACGTCATGGGGCAGCCGGCGAGCGACTCGAGCCTCGAGCAGTTCGCCTTCATCTTCCTCGTCGCGCTGGGGGTGGACTACAACGTCTTCCTGCTGGCGCGCATCCGCGAGGAGCGGCCGCACCACGCCACCACCAAGGAGGCCGTGGTCACCGCCTTGGAGCGCACGGGCGGCGTCATCACAAGCGCCGGTCTCGTGCTTGCCGCAACTTTCAGCGTGCTGATGGCATTGCCATTGGAGTCGCTGTTTCAGGTCGGGTTCGTCGTCGCCTTCGGGCTGCTCGTCGACACCTTCCTGGTCCGGGCCCTGTTGGTCCCGTCAATCGCAATTCTGCTCGGTGAGCGCAATTGGTGGCCCTCGCGGGCCTGACTTGTGTAGTTCTGCTGCGCAAAAGGTCTTGACATGACCGGTCTAAGCGCGTAGCTTCACCCTCGGCGTCCTGCCGAACTGGGTTTGAGTCGTACTGAAGGCAATTAAGCCAGCGAGTGCCGGGGAGAGGGAACGGATTCCCCGGAGGAGGAGTTTTCCGGATGGTGCATCGAGGTTCTGTCGGCATGCCTGGGCGGCGTGCCGTACTTCTGTTGTGCGTGGCCTTCATAGGCCTGATCGCGTCGATCTTGATCCCTGCCGCAGCGCAGGCGCAGACGAAGCGACTTCTGCTGTATACGGGCACGACCGGGTTCCGTCATACCGACGGCATCAACGGTGGTCGTCCGATCGTTCAAGCGGCACTCGAGACGGCCGGCTACACGGTCGACTGGGAGGACTGCACCAACAACGGCGGTGCAGCGAACAACTGCGACAACGCCAACAAGAACCCGCGCATCTTCACGGACACGAACCTCGCGCGCTATGACGCGATCGTCCTCCTGAACTCCTCGGCAGGGCCTCCCGGTCCGCTCTGGGCCGACGATCAGAAGGCCGCGATCATCAAGTACGTCCAGAACGGCGGCGGCATCGCCGGCATCCACAACGCCACCGACATGGGCACCACCGCCACGACGTGGGACTGGTGGGACGGCAACAACGGCAACTCGGTCGTCGGCAGCACGATGAAGGGCCACGCCGCGACCGACCTCAACAACGTCGCCACGGTCCAGGTCGAGGACAACAACCACCTCGCGACCCGCGACCTGCCGGACACGTTCACGTTCGGTGACGAGCACTACAACTTCAACCGCAACGTCCGCGGCACGCACCACGTGCTCGCGAACCTCGACGAGCGCACCTACACGCCCGGCGGCAACGCCATGGGCCAGGACCACCCGGTCACGTGGTGCAAGCTCTACGACGGCGACAACATCAACGACGGCACCGCCACGGCCAAGAACTACAGCGACGGCCGCACGTGGGTCACGTCGATGGGTCACTTCGGCGCCTCCTACACGGCGGGCACGCCGGCGGGCAACAACAACTTCGTGAAGATGATCGTCGGCGGCGTCCGCTGGGTCGCGGGCGAGGGCAAGAAGTCCGACTGCTCCGCCACCGTCTGGTCCTCCTTCACCCGTACGGTCCTGGTCGCTAACGCGAACAACCCGATCGGCGTCGACGTCGCCAAGGACGGAAAGGTCTACTGGTCGGAGATCGGTAACCCGATCAACATCGTCTCCGAGGGCTACGTCAAGATGTACGACCCGGCCAAGCCGGCCGGCAACAAGACGACCGTCATCACGATCCCGACGCGCGCGGACCACGGCAACTCCGAGGACGGCGTCCTCGGCATGAGCCTCCAGCCCGGCTTCGATCTGACCGATCCGGCCAAGCGCAACATCTTCGTCTACTACTCGCCGCGCAACGCGGCGTGGCCGACCTCCGGCAACGTGCAGGTGGTCGGTTACAACCAGATCTCGCGCTGGACCCTCACCGCGGACGGCACCGCTGCCGAGCCCGACTCCGAGCGCGTGATCATCCGGATCCCCAAGGCCAAGATCTTCGGCTCCCCGTCCGGCTTCCCGGGCGGCCCGACCGACTCCGGCCCCGGCCACGTCGGCGGTGCCGGCCTGGACTTCGACTCCGCCGGCAACCTCTACCTCGGCGTCGGCGACGACGTCTCGCCGAACGCGTCCGGCCACAGTGGCTACACGCCGATGGACTACCGCTCCGCCGAGCGCTGGGATGCGCGTAAGACCGCGCAGAACTCCGCCGACCTCCGCGGCAAGATCATCCGCATCACGCCGAAGCAGGGCGCGATCCCCGCGGCCACGGACCCGGGCGTCGCCGCGACCTACGACATCCCGGCCGGCAACCTCTTCCCGGTCGGCACGGCCGCAGACGCGTCCCGAGATCTACGGCATGGGCTTCCGCCAGCCGTTCACCGTCCACACCGACCCGGCCAACCCGGGCATCATCGGCATGGGCGAGTACTGCCACGACTCCAACACGAACGCCGCGGGCCGCGCTCCGGCCGGTACCTGCGAGTGGAACCTGATCAACAAGGCGGGCAACTTCGGCTGGCCGTTCTGCGTCGGCAACAACTCGGTGGCGAACACCGCCTACCGCTGGAAGTACTCCGCGCCGACGGGCACAGGCCCGCAGTACGACTGCTCGCTGGCGACCCCGCCGTCGGACATTCGCTACGCGCCGGCCGGCGAGACCCCGGTCGACCCGACCAACGACGGTCTCGACACCTTGCCGACGCCGATCATCCCGGCGACGATCTGGAAGAAGTACGCGGGCGCCGCCGACGGCCAGAGCACGGCCGACTTCGGTGACCTCAGCGCCGGCGGCATGCAGCCGATCACCGGCCCGATCTACCGCTACGACGAGACCAACGCGCAGCCCGGCGCCTTCCCGCGCTACTACGACGGCGCGTGGCTGATCAACAACCGTGGCTCCAACGACGGTTTCTGGAAGGAAGTCCAGCTCCGCAAGGACAACAACCAGATGCTGCGTGTCAACGACTGGCTCCCGTACAACTCGGGCGCCACGACCGCAGTCGCAGTCCGGCCTGGTCATCGGCACGCAGTTCGGTCCCGACGGTTCGCTCTACATGTCGCGCTTCTCGGTCGGCTGCTGCCGCTCGAACACGAGCGCGGCCGATCAGAACCAGATCGTCAAGATCTCGTTCAACGTCCAGGACGAGTGCCTGACCGACGCGGCCGCTCCGACCGCCACGTCCGAGGTCACCGGCCAGGTGTACCCGGGCCAGGCCGACACGTACGTCAACTCGGCCTCGCTGAAGCTGACGGCGACCGACTCCGGCTGCGCCGGCGTCAAGTCGATCGAGTACCGCGAGCAGGGGTCCACGGACTGGCTGCCCTACACGGCGGCGGTCTCGTTCACCGCGGCCAAGAAGTACACGATCGAGTACCGCGCGACGGATAAGAAGGACAACGTCTCCGCGGTCAAGACGGCGGCGTTCGAGATCCTCGCGATCAACGACACCACGGCTCCGACGGCTACGGCCTCCACGTCGGGCAACGCGGACCAGCGTGGCTTCTTCATCGGCTCCACCACGCTCACGGTGACGGCGACCGACGATGCCACCGGTTCCGGCGTCCAGACGATCGAGTACCGCGTCAACGGCGGCGCCTACACCGCGTACACCGCTCCGGTCGCGTTCAACACGCCGGGCACGTACGACGTCGACTACCGCGCGACCGACAAGGTCAACAACACGTCCGCGGTCAAGACGATCTCGTTCCGCATCCTCTCCGGCGCCGGCTGCACCTCGGCCCGCTCGGACGAGTTCGACGGCACGACGCTCGGCTCCCAGTGGCAGCGTCACACGCGCAACGGCGGCACGCCGCTGAGCGCTCTGACGTTCGCCGGCGGCGCACCTGCACATGCCGACGGCTGACTTCGAGCTCGACGCGGCCGCGACCGCGACGTCGCTCGGCCCGGTGAACTTCATCGGCCAGGACCTGGCGGCGCTCGGCACCAACTGGACCGCCGAGACCGAGTTCACGGTCAAGTACACCGGCGGTTGGCAGAACACCGGCCTGATCGTGTGGAACGGCGACAACAACTTCTTCCGTTCCTCGATCACGCACAGCCTCACCGCCGGCAACATCTACGTCGAGCAGTCCAAGGACAACCCGACCACGACCGAGGGCGCTCGCTCTCAGGCCGGCAGCAACATCACGCTCCTGCCCAACCACGACCAGGCCGTGACCATCCGCATGCGGATGGCTCGCGTCAACGGCTCCAACACCGTCACCGCGCAGTACCGGGTGATGGCGCCGGCCAGCGTCGCGATGGCCGACTGGGCGAACTTCGGCGGCGCCTCGACGTTCCTGGACCTCAACCCGGCGAGCGGCGCGCGGCGTGACGCCGCGGGCTCGCGCATCGGCATCATCACGGCGTCGAACTTCCCGGGCACCACGGGCACCTACGCCTACGCGGGCACGCCCGGCACCGTGGACGTCAACTACTTCCGGGTCACCCCGGACCCGATCACCTGCGAGACCGACGCCCCGACCACGACGTCGACGCTCGACCCGGCCGCTCCGGCGACCGGCGACACCTACACCACCAGCGTCAAGGTCGGCCTCTCCGCGACCGACGCCGGCACCAACGCCGCGGGCGTCGAGAAGACCGAGTACCGCATCACCACCAACGGCACGGCGGGCGACTGGAAGACGCTGGCCAACAGCGCCTCCGACAACCCGTTCGTCAACACGGTCACGGTCGGCAGCAACGGCACGAACCTCGTCGAGTTCCGCTCGACGGACAAGGCCGGCAACGTGGAGGCGACGAAGTCCGTCACCTTCAAGGTCCAGCTGCCGGTGTGCGACCGCTCGGACGAGTTCGACGGCACGGACATCCTGCCCCGCTGGATCCGTCACACGCGCAACGGCGGTACGCCCACCACGGGCCCGCTCGCGCCGACGGTCTCCGGTGGCCAACTCCACCTGCCGACGAACAACCTCGAGATCGACGCGGCTGACGCCAATACCTCGGTCGGCCCGATCAACTTCCTCGGCCAGGATCTGCCCTCACTGGGCACGAGCTGGACCGCGGAGACGCAGTTCACCGTCCGTATGACCGGCGGCTGGCAGAACGTGGGTCTGATCGTCTGGAACGGGGACAACAACTTCTTCCGTTCCACGCTCACCCACAACCTGGGCTCGTCGGCGATCTTCGTCGAGCAGTCCAAGGACAACCCGAGCACGACCGAAGGTGCGCGCACCGGCGGCTCGAGCACGAACATCCTCCCGACCAACACCGGTCCGGTGACGATCAAGATGCGCTACACGCGCGTCTCCACGAGCCAACACCGTGACCTCGCAGTACCAGATCGTGGCGCCGGCCTCCGCCGCCACGGCCGGCTTCGTCAACTTCCCGACCGTCACCGGTGGTCTGGATCTGGCCCCGAGCCGGCTTCACGCGTCGTGACGCCGCCGGCTCGCGCATCGGCCTCATCGCCCAGGACAACTGGCCCGCAGGTGGGACCTTCCCGTCCAACGGCGTGCCGGCGATCGCCGATGTCGACTACTTCCGGGTCACTCCGGACAACTGCCCGGCCGGCGCGGACACCACGGCGCCCACCACGACCGCGACGACGGCCCCGGCCGCCCCGAACGGTCTGGCCAGCTGGTTCACCTCCGACGTCAGCGTCACCCTCGCGGGCACGGACAACGCCGGCGGCTCGGGCATCGACAAGACCGAGTACAAGGTCGACGGTGGCGCCTTCGCCACCTACACCGCGCCGATCGTCGTCTCGACGCCCGGCACGCACACGATCGAGTACCGCTCGACCGACAAGAACAACAACGTCGAGGCGACCAAGACCGTCTCGGTGAAGGTCGACAAGGTCACCCCGGCCACGACCGCGGCGCTCTCGCCGGCGTCCCCCGGCCCGGGCGGCACCTACACGGGCCCGGTCGGCCTCACGCTGACCGCGACCGACGCCACGTCCGGCGTCGCCCGCAGCGAGTACCAGGTCAACAGCCCGAGCGCCTTCGGCGCCTTCGGGTTCGCGAAGCTGGCGACCGCGGAAGCCGCCACGTACGTCACGTACGACCCGGCGAACAAGCCGTCGTTCTCGGCCGCCGGCACCTACTCGATCGACTACCGCTCGGTCGACGCGGCCGGCAACGTGGAGACGGCGAAGACGATCGCCTTCACGATCGTCGCGCCCAACACGGATCACCTCGCTCCGGTCACCACCGGGACGCTCGAGCCGGCCACGCCGGGTGCCGGGTTCACCTACTCGGCTCCGGTCACGGTCAAGTTCTCGGCCAACGATCCCGCCGCCGGCGGGCCTGTGGCCAAGACCGTCAACGTCGAGGCTTCCGGCGATAAGTGGATTCCGGACACGGCCGCGCTGAACACGGGCGACCAGATCACCTGGAAGTTCCCGTCGGAGACGGCGAACTTCCCGCACGACGTCTGGGTGATCGCGCCCGGTGGCAACGCCGCCAGCGCGACGCAGGTCACGTCCGGGCTGAAGTTCCCGGGCGACGATCCGGTCTCCAAGACGTTCACCACGGCCGGCACCTGGACGTTCCTGTGCAAGATCCACTCGGTCCTCACGGCCGGGGTCTACACGGGCATGACCGGCACCGCCGTCGTCACGGCCGCTCCGGCCGGCGACGCGCCCTCGGGCGTGGACTTCACCGAGTACCGCATCAAGACCGGCACGGTCCAGGGCGACTGGGTCAAGTCGGTCAACACCGCTGCGGCGAACCCGTTCGCCTCGCAGGTCGTCGTGTCGGCTGAGGGTCAGCACGTCGTCGAGTACCGCTCGACCGACAAGGCCGGCAACGTCGAGGCCACCAAGACGGTGTCCTTCGGCATCGACATCCCGGACCCGGGCTTCCCGGTCATCGAAGCGTTCGCCGACCCGGCCACGGGCGCGGCGCCGCTTGAGACGCGTCTCTCCGCTTCGGGCTATGACCCCGACGGCGGCGCGCTCTCCTACAAGTGGGAGTTCGCGGACGGCACGTACGTCGGCCGCGCCGTGACCCGCACCTACACCAAGCCGGGTACGTACACGGCCAAGGTCACCGCCACCGACGACGAGGGCGACAAGACCAGCAAGACGGTCACGATCACCGTGACCGCCCCGGGCGTGCAGCCGCCGACGGTCACCGCGACCAGCGATAAGACCAGCGGTCCGGCGCGTCTGACGGTCCAGTTCGGTGCCACCGGTACCGATCCGGATGGCCCGTCGGAGGATCTGCTCTACAGCTGGGACTTCGGTGACGGCGGGGCGAAGCAGTTCCTGCAGAACCCGACGCACACCTACGCCACGAAGGGCACCTACACCGCGACGGTCACGGTCAGTGACGCGAGCGGTGCGACGGCCACGAAGTCGATCACGATCACCGTCACCGACCCGGCCGGCAACGTCGCGCCGTTCGTCGAGGACTCGGGCGTGTTCACCGAGGGCCTGAAGGCGACGTTCACCGCGCAGGCGTCCGATCCGGACGGCGATGACGTCACCTACTCGTGGGACTTCGCGGACGGCAGCCCGAAGGGCTCCGGCCGTGAGGCGGTCCACACGTACGGCCAGGCCGGTACCTACCAGGCCAAGCTGACGGTCACCGACGGTCACGGCGGCTCGGTCACGGTCACGGTGCCGGTGACGGTCACGGTGCCGGTCAACGCGCTGCCGACGGTCGAGATCGCGGCCGATCCGCTGACGGGCACGTCGCCGTTGGTGGTGCAGTTCGGCGCCACCGGCTCCGATGCCGAGACGCCCCGCAGCGAGCTCAGCTACAAGTGGACGTTCGGCGACGGCGGGGCCTCGGGCGAGCAGAACCCGAAGCACACCTACACCGCGCCGGGCACCTACACCGCGACGGTGACGGTCACCGATCAGAAGGGTGCCACGGGCACCAAGACGGTCCAGATCGTCGTTACCGCGGTCGTTGCGGCGCCCAAGGCTCCAGATGCGGCTCCGGCCGCTCCGGTCCAGGCCGCCTGGTTCGGCGTCAGCAAGCCGGCCACGACCTCGCTCGCCGCATTCAGCAAGAGCGGCCTCGCGGTCAAGGTCACGGCCACGCAGGCGATGACGGGGTCGGCGACGATCACCGTCTCCAAGAAGGTCGCCAAGCAGCTGGGTCTGAAGAAGACCACGCTCGCCTCCGGCAAGGTGAAGTTCACCAGCGCCGGCAGCAAGTCGGTGACGCTGAAGGCCTCCGCGGCCGTCAAGCGCGCACTGAAGAAGGCCAAGGGGTCCGTGAAGGTCACGCTTAGCGTGAGCCTCCGCGCGACGGGCAAGTCGGCGAAGAAGTCGACTCGCACGATCACGCTCGCCCGCTAGGCAGTAGGTCCCACTAAGAGAGGCGGTCGGCCCTGGTCAGGCCGGCCGCCTTTCTTTTTGCCCTGATCCTCGTTACCCTGCGGCGTGGCAAACGCTTTCCGTGGGGGAGAAACATGGCGCAACGCGTCGTCGGGATCATCATGAACGGGGTCACCGGGCGGATGGGGATGAACCAACATCTCATCCGCTCGATCCTCGCCATCCGCGCTCAGGGCGGCCTTACCGTCCCCGGTGGCGACACGATCTGGCCCGAGCCGCTGCTGATCGGCCGCAGCGAGGACAAGCTCGCGAAACTGGCCGCGGCGCACGGGCTGGAGCGGTGGTCGACCGACCTCGACGCCGCGCTCGCCGACCCCGCGTACGAGATCTACTTCGACGCGCAGCTGACCTCCGCGCGGCCCCCGGCCGTCGAGGCCGCGATCGCCGCGGGCAAGCACATCTACTGCGAGAAGCCCGTGACGCCGGATGTCGAATCCGCACTGGCGCTCGCCCGCGCGGCGCGCGACGCCGGTGTCAAGGTCGGCGTCGTCCAGGACAAGCTCTTCCTGCCCGGCCTGATCAAGCTGCGGCGCCTGGTCGCGGCCGGCTTCTTCGGGCGCATCATCGCCGCCCGCGGCGAGTTCGGCTACTGGGTCTATCCCGGGCCTGACCCCAAGCCGCAGCGTCCTTCGTGGAACTACCGCACCGAGGACGGCGGCGGCATCATCAGCGACATGTTCCCGCACTGGCGCTACGTGCTCGACAACGTCTTCGGGCCGGTCCGCTCGGTCTGCGCGATCGGCGCGACACACATCCCGTCGCGGATCGACGAGGCCGGCAACGCGTACGAGGCGACCGCCGAGGACGCCGCCTACGCGATGTTCGAGTTCGACGGCGGCACGATCGTGCAGATGAACTCGTCGTGGGCCGTGCGCGTCAACCGCGACGAGCTGTTCGAGCTGCAGGTCGACGGGACGCTCGGCAGCGCCGTCGCCGGCCTGCGCGAGTGCAAGGTGCAACCGGCGATCGCGACGCCCAAGTCGGTCTGGAACCCGGATCTCGCCGATCCGGTCGCGCACCGCGACTCGTGGATCGACGTGCCGGTCACCGACCCGCCCGACAACGGCTTCAAGCTCCAGTGGGAGCTCTTCCTGCGCCACGTCGTGCTCGACGAGCCGTTCGCGTGGGACTTCGTCGAGGGCGCGCGCGGCGTGCAGCTCGCCGAGCTGGGGGAGCAGTCGTGGCGTGAGCGGCGCTGGGTCGACGTACCGGAGCTGACGCTGTGAGTGCCACCTTGACGCTGCCGCGCGCGGGCGGGACGCTGGAGGCCTACTCGCCGACGCTGCGCGAACCGCTGCCCGTGATCTCGGCCGAGCCGCGCTCGCGTGTCTGTTACGCGGCCGCCCACGTGGTCGTCGACCCGCTGGGCGGCGGCGACCCGACCGGCCCCGCGCAGCTGGACTGGGAGACGACGCTCGCCTTCCGCCGGCACCTGTGGGCGCACGGCCTGCGGATCGCCGAGGCGATGGACACCGCGCAGCGCGGCATGGGCCTGGACTGGGCGGCGACGCAGGAGCTGATCCGGCGCTCCGTCGCCGAGGCGAAGGCCGTCGGCGGGCAGCTTGCCTGCGGCGCGGGAACGGACCAGCTGACCGGTCCGGCCTCCCTCGAGGCGGTCCAGACCGCCTACGAGGAGCAGCTCGCGTTCATCGAGGGCGAAGGCGCGCCGGTGATCCTGATGGCCAGCCGGGCGCTGGCCGCCGCCGCCCGTAGCGCCGACGACTATCGCGCGGTCTACGGCTCGCTGCTGGCGCAGGCGAGCTCGCCCGGTGATCCTGCACTGGCTCGGCGACATGTTCGATCCGCTGCTGACCGGTTACTGGGGCGAGCGCGACCTCGACGCGGCCGCCGACGTCGTGCTCGACATCATCGCGGCCAACGCCGTCGAAGGTCGACGGGATCAAGGTCTCGCTGCTGGACGCCTCACGCGAGGTCGCGCTGCGGCGCCGGCTGCCCGAGGGCGTGCGCATGTACACCGGCGACGACTTCAACTACCCGGAGCTGATCCGCGGCGAGGGCGAGGAGTTCAGCCACGCGCTGCTCGGCATCTTCGACGCGATCGCGCCGGCGGCCGCCGCCGCGATGCACGCGCTCGACGACGGCGACCTCGACCGCTACGACGCGCTGCTCGCGCCGACGGTCCCGCTCTCGCGCCACATCTTCGCCGCGCCCACGCCGTACTACAAGACGGGCGTCGTCTTCCTCGCCTACCTCAACGGGCATCAGCAGCACTTCCGGATGGTCGGCGGGCTGGAGAGCGGCCGCTCGGTGCTGCATCTCGCCGAGCTCTTCGTGCTCGCCGATCAGGCCGGGCTGCTGCGAGACCCGGAGCTCGCGAGCGAGCGCGATGCGGGGCGTGCTCGCCGCTTGGCGGGCGTCGCGTCACGGTGCCAGTCGCCTGAGCCGCCTCAGCTCAACTCATGACGGCCGACCGCTGGTCGCTGCCCGAGGTGATCGACGCGTGCGCGGAGTACGGCGTCGAGTGGATCGGGCCGTGGCGCCACAAGGTGGCCGAGATCGGCGTGGAGGAGACGGCGAAGCGGATCGCCGACGCCGGGCTGAAGGTGTCGAGCCTGTGCCGTGGCGGCTTCTTCCCGGCGTCGACCGCTGAAGGGCTGCGCAAGGCCGACGACGACAACCGGCGCGCGGTCGAGGAGGCCGCGCAGCTCGGCACCGACGCGCTCGTGCTCGTCTGCGGCCCGCCGGTCAGCCGTGATCTCGGCGCCGCGCGGGGGATGATCGAGGAGGGCATCGAGCGTCTGCTCGGGCACGCGATCGAGCACGGCGTGCGGCTGGGCATCGAGCCGCTGCACCCGATGATGATCGGCGAGCGCTCGGCGATCGTCACGCTCGGCGAGGCGCTCGACATCGCGGAGCGCATCGGCGACCCGCACGTCGGCGTCGTGATCGACGTCTATCACACGTTCTGGGACCCGCGCCTGGAGGCGGAGATCGCCCGGGCGGAGGGCCGCATCGTCGGCTTCCACGTCAACGACTGGCTGGCGGCGACCAAGGACACGCTGCTCGATCGCGGCATGATGGGCGACGGCATCATCGACCTGCACGGCTTCCGCTCGATGATCGACGCGGCCGGCTACGACGGCCCGATCGAGGTCGAGATCCTCAACCCCGCGATCTGGGACCTGCCGCGTGCGGAGCTGATGCGGACCACGATCGACCGGTTCGAGCAGTGCGTGCTCTAGCGGCGCGCGGTGGTCGCGCGCACCGCGAGACGGTGCGGCAGGACCTCGCTGTGCGCGGGGTTCCCGAGCACGGCATGGGCGGCTCTGCGGCCCATCTCGTGCAGCGGCACGCTGACCGTCGTCAGCCCGGCGAAGTGCGCGGGGCGCGTGTTGTCGATGCCCGTGATCGAGACGTCGCCGGGTACGTCCACGCCCGCGTCGCGCAGGCGCATCAGCACGCCGATCGCCGCCTCGTCATTGGCGGCGACGATCGCTTCCGGCAGCGTGCCGCGCGACAGCAGCGTCTCGGCGGCGGCGATCCCGTCCTCGTAGGCGAAGCCGCCGCGGATGCGCTCGCTGCCGCCCGCGCGCAGGTAGCCGTCGAGGCGCTGCGTGCTCGTGTGCAGGCCGGGCGGGCCCTCGACGAACATGATCCGCGAGTGCCCGAGCTCGCGGACGTACGCGGTGATGTCGTACGCCGCGGCCTCGTTGTCGAAGACGATCGAGTGCGCTTCGAAGTCGCGCTGGGCGAGCGCGACGACGACCGTGCCACGTTCGCGGCAGTCGGCGACGGCCTGGGCGAGCTCGTGCGCGCCGTCGTCCATCACGCGGCCGCTGCCGGCGAAGATGATCCCCGCGGCGTGGTAGTCGCGCAGCTGGCGCAGGTGGCCCAGCTCGGCCTGGGTGCCGAGCTCCGCGCTGCAGACCATCGTCAGGTAGCCGAGGTCCGCGCCGACCGCTTCCACGCCGCGCGCGATCTCGGCGAAGTACGGGTCGACGATGCTGCCGACGATCACGCCCATGATCCGGCTGCTGCGGGTCACGAGCGCGCGGGCGAGGGCGGAGGGCGCGTAGCCGAGCTCCTCAGCGGCCTTGAGGACCCGGTCACGGGTGGCGTCGGAGACCGGATGCGCCGATCCGTTGAGCACGCGCGAGCACGTTGCGATCGATACGCCCGCATGGCGGCTGATGTCACTGAGCGAGGCCAAGGCAGGTACGTTATTCGGGTACAGCGATGATCGACCTACTCGTCGTCGGTGGGGGGCAGGCTGGGCTGGCCGCGGCGGCTTCCGCGGCAGAGCGCGGGCTGCGCGTCGTCGTCCTCGAAAAGACCGCCGGCTTCGGCGGGTCGGCCGCGCTCTCGGCCGGGATCCTGTGGACGGCGCCGGACGTCGAGACGATGCAGGCGATCCTCCCGGACGGCGATCCCGAGCTCGGTCGGGCGTTGGTCGACGGCTTCGAGCCGGCAGTCGCGAGGATCCGCGCCGCGGGCGTGCCGGTCACCGAGCGCTGGTCGCAGCATCTCGGCTTCGGCATCGCGTACCGGACGGACATCCACAAGCTCCACGAGCACTGGGTCTCGACGCTTCAGGCCGCCGGCGGCGAGCTGCGGCTGTCGACGCCGGTTCGGTCGCTGATCGTGGACGCGTCGGGTCGCGTCAGCGGCGTCCGGATCGCAGGGGAGGAGCTGGAGGCGCGCGCGGTGCTGCTCGCCACCGGCGGCTTCCAGGGCGACACGGAGCTGCGCAAGCGCTTCCTCGGCTGGGACGCCGATCGCATCCTCCTGCGGTCCAACCGCGGCAGCACCGGCGACGGCTTCCGGATGGCCGCCTCGGCGGGCGCGGCGGCCAGCCACGGGCTCGGCACCTTCTACGGGCACACGGTCGCATCGCCGCTGACCGCGTTCGAGCCGGGGAGCTACCTGCCGCTCGCGCAGTACCACTCGAAGTGGTGCATCCTCGTCAACCAGCAGGGGCGTCGCTACACCGACGAGTCGCTGGGCGACGAGGTCGCCAACCAGATGACGCTGCGCCAGCCCGGCCGGCGCGGCTGGCTGCTGTGCGACGAGCGCGTGCGGACCGAGCGCGTGATCGGGCCGCCGTACCCGCACGGGCTCCTCATCGATCGCTTCGAGCACGCGCGTGGTCTCGGCGCGCACATCACATCGGCGGACACCGTCGGCGAGCTGGTGGCGAAGGTCGCCACGTGGGGCGTCGATGCCGCGGGCCTGACGCGGACGCTGGACCTTTACGAGAACGGCGGGGCGCAGGACGCGCCGATGGCCGATCCCGTGCCGTTGCGAGAAGCCCCGTTCTGGGCGGTCGAGTTCCAGCCGACGATCACGTTCCCGCTCGGGGGCGTGCGCGTCGATGCGTGGGGACGCGTGCTCGACCGCGACGGTGCGTATGTTCCCGGGTTGTACTGCGCCGGCGGGGATGCCGGCGGGCTCCAAGGGCCGCGCTACGTCGCCGGGCTGATGCTCGGCGCCGTGTTCGGCCCGCGGGCCGTTGAGGCAGTGATGACGGATATGGAGGAGAGCTTCGATGGATCCTGACGTCTTGATCGTCGGCGCCGGGCCATCCGGCGCGATCGCCGCCAAGCGGCTCGCGGAGGAGGGCTTCAAGGTCCTCGTGCTCGAGCAAGGCGACTGGCCCGACTACTCGAAGGCCACGGTCACGCGCGAGGACTTCCCGCTGACCGCGGGCCGTGACTGGGGCTGGGATCCGAACCAGCGCAAGGCGCCGGGCGACTACCCGATCGACGACTCCGAGTCCGACATCACGGCGCTGATGTGGAACGGCGTCGGCGGCGGAACGGTCGTCTACGCGGCCCAGTGGCAGCGCAACATGCCGTCGGACTTCCGCGTGCGGACGCTGGACGGCGTCGCCGACGACTGGCCGCTGACCTACGAGGACCTCGAGCCCTACTACGTGCGCGTGGAGCGCGACTTCGGCATCTCCGGGCTGGCGGGGGACACCGCCTTCCCGCCCGGCGAGGGGCCGCCGCTGCCGCCGGTGCCGCTTGGGCCCGCGGGCAAGCGGGTCGCCCGTGCCCACAACGAGCTGGGCTGGCACTGGTGGCCGGCGCCGCTGGCGATCGCGACGCGCAAGTACCGCGGGCTCAACGCCTGCGTCCAGCGCGGCACGTGCCTGCAGGCCTGCGCCGACGGTGCCAAGGGCACGGTCGACCGGACGCACTGGCCGCGCTGCCTGGAGCTCGGCGTCGAGCTGCGCACGCATGCGCGGGTGCGCGAGCTGACGCTGCGGCCCGACGGACTCGTCGGCGGCGCGATCTATCTGGACGAGGCGGGCGTCGAGCACGAGGTCCGCGCCGGCGTCACGATCCTGTGCGCGAACGGCATCGGGACGCCGCGGCTGCTGCTGATGTCCGGCGACGGCCCAGAGGGGCTCGCGAACTCCTCCGGCCTGGTCGGCAAGCGGTTGATGATGCACCCGTTCGGGACCGTCGTCGGCGTCTTCGACGAAGACTTCCGGGCGTGGCAGGGCCCGTGGGGCCAGTACATCCACTCGCTCGAGTTCTACGAGACCGACGCGTCGCGCGGGTTCGTGCGCGGCGCGAAATGGGGGCTGCAGCCGACCGGCGGGCCGTTCTCGATGACCAGCGCCTATCCGTGGGGCTCGGAGAACCAGATCTGGGGCGAGGGCTTCCAGGACGCGGTGCGCGGGCGGCTCGGGCACTCGACGATGTGGGGCATCATCGCCGAGGACCTGCCGGAGGAGTCCAACCGCGTCGTGCTCGACCCGGTCGGCACCGACCGCCAGGGCGTGCCCGGGCGCGAAGATCGAGTACAAGCTGTCGGAGAACTCGCGCCGGCTGGTCGAGTTCCACCAGGCGCGCGCACAGGAGTCCCTGATCGCCGCCGGAGCGTCCTCCACCGTCGTCGCTCCGTTCATCCGCGCGACCGGGTGGCACCTGCTCGGCACGACGATGATGGGCACGGACCCGGCGTCGTCGGTCGTCGACGCGCAGGGCCGCTCGCACGACATCCCGAACCTGTACGTCTTCGACGGCAGCGTCTGGCCGACGTCGGCGGGCATGAACCCGACGGCGACGATCGCGGCGCTCGCGCTGCGCTTCACCGACCAGTTGATCGAGTCCGCGCGCTCACAGAAGGTGGCGGCATGATCTCGGCCGAACGGCGCGCCCAGCTGGGCGCCATCGCCGACCTGCTGATCCCCGCGGGCTCCGGGATGCCGTCCGCGTCCGAGGCGGGCGTGGCCGGGGCGTTCCTGGACGAGGTCCTGGCCGCGCGGCCGGACCTCGCGTCGCCGCTGGACGAAGCACTCGCGTCCGTCGACGGTCTCGTGGCCGGGGACGCGCTCGCGACCCTGCGTGCGGACCCGAGCGGCTGGGGCGTGCTCACGGCGGTCGTCCCGGCGGCGTACTTCCTCAACCCCGCGATGCGCGAGGCGATCGGCTACCCAGGCCTCGAGGCGCGTCCGATCGACCCTGACGCCGCGCCCGACTACCTCGACGACGGGCTTTTGGAATCAGTCATCGCTCGGGGTCCCGTCTATCGCGCGACCCCGGCTGATTGACTGCCGCCCATGCCAACTCTGACTCCCGGCCGTGTCCGTCACGGCGTCGTCTTCTCCCTCAAGCACGCCGAAGGCTCCGAGGAGGAGGCCGACTTCCTGCGAGCCAACGCCGAGCTCGCGTCGATCCCCGGCGTCGAGGCCTTCGAGCTCATGCGCGAGGTCAGCGCGAAGAACGACTACCGCTTCGCGCTGACGATGGAGTTCGTCGACCGCGCCGCCTACGACGCGTACAGCGCTCACCCCGACCACGTGTCGTTCGTGAGCGAGCGCTGGGACAACGAGGTCTCGGACTTCCTCGAGCTGGACTCCGAGGCGCTCTGAGGTTCTAGAACACAGGTGATTCGGTGTACGCGCCCCAGACATGCTGGAGCGCGTCCACCATCTCGCCCTCGGTGGCGTGCGCGCGGGCGCACTCCATCATGATCGGCATCAGGTTGGTGTCGGTCGCGGCGGCGCCGCGCAGGGCGGCGAGCTGGCGCTCGACCTCGGCACCGTCGCGGCGGGCGCGGACGGCCTGGAGGCGGCCGATCTGCTTGCGCTCGAGCGCCGGGTCGATCCGCAGCAGCGGCGTCTCGCCGTCGTCACCCTCGGTGTAGCGGTTGACGCCGACGACGACCTGCTCGTGGTCGTCGATCTTGGCCTGCAGCTCGTACGCGGCGTCCGCGATCTCGCGCTGCGGATAGTTGAGCTTGACCGCCTCGACCATGCCGCCCAGCTCGTCGATCTTGGCGAAGTAGGCGTACGCCTGCTCCTCCAGGCGATCGGTCAGCGCCTCGACGAAGTAGGAGCCGCCGAGCGGGTCGGTCGTGTTGGTCACGCCGGTCTCGTGCGCGATCACCTGCTGCGTGCGCAGGGCGATGCGGACGGCGTCCTCCGTCGGCAGCGCGAGCGCCTCGTCATAGGAGTTCGTGTGCAGCGACTGCGTGCCGCCGAGCACGCCGGCGAGCGCCTCGATCGCGGTGCGGACGATGTTGTTGAGCGGCTGCTGCGCCGTCAGCGAGACGCCGGCCGTCTGCGTGTGGAAGCGCATCAGCCACGACTTCGGGTTCTTCGCGCCGTAGGTGTCGCGCATCTCGCGCGCCCAGATGCGGCGGGCGGCGCGGTACTTGGCGATCTCCTCGAAGAAGTCGATCTGGGCGTTGAAGAAGAAGCTCAGGCGCGGCGCGAAGTCGTCGATGTCGAGGCCGCGGGCCATCTGCTCCTCGACGTAGGTGAAGCCGTCCTTGAGCGTGAAGGCGAGCTCCTGCGCGGCCGTGCTGCCGGCCTCGCGGATGTGGTAGCCGGAGATCGAGACCGGGTGCCAGCGCGGCATGTTGCGCGTGGACCACTCCATCATGTCCCCGAGCAGCCGCATCGCCGGGTCGACCGGGAAGCACCACTCCTTCTGCGCGATGTACTCCTTGAGGATGTCGGCCTGGATCGTCCCGCCGAGCTTGTGCGCCGGGACGCCGCCCTCCTCGGCCGCGACCACGTAGAAGGCGAGCATCATCGCCGCGGGGGCGTTGATGGTCATGCTGACGCTGACGTCGCCGAGGTCGATGCCTCCGAAGAGGGTCTCCATGTCGTCGAGCGTGTCGATCGCCACGCCCTCGCGGCCGACCTCGCCGAGGCTGCGCGGGCTGTCGGAGTCGTGCCCCATCAGGCTCGGCATGTCGAAGGCCGTGGAGAGCCCCGTCTGCCCGTGATCGAGCAGGTAGTGGAAGCGCTCGTTGGTCTCCTCGGCGGTGCCGAAGCCGGCGAACTGCCGCATCGTCCACAGGCGGCCGCGGTACATCGACGGGTAGACGCCGCGGGTGAACGGGAACTCACCCGGGTTGCCGATCTGCTCGTCGTGCGATCCGACGTCCTCAGGGCCGTACAGCGCCTTGATCGGCTCGCCGGAAAGCGTGGTGCGTTCAACGGCGGCGGACTCGGGGTCTCGCTTTACGGCGGGGGCGCTCATGAGATGTTCGGACCTAAGATAGTTGGAAGTCCTCCTATCGTAGCGCGCCGTAGAGGACACCGACTCCATAGGGCGTCGCGAGCTTCGCGAACTGCGTTGCGGTCCTTACGGTCGCCTTGGCGGTCCAGACGGGAGCGAGCCGTGGAGGGACGTGGTGCTGTTGCAGCGTGCGCGCGAGCTGGATCGTCTGCACGGCGTACGCGAGCGCGGCGAGTCTCGGCTGTCGCGCGACGAGCAGGGCCAGCGTCGCGGCGGGCCACGGACGGACGACGACGTGCTTGAGCTTCCCTGGGTGTCGTCGCTTGAGCGGCGCGGCCGACGTCCCGTACCTGAAACGCCGCCTGAGCGTGTCGCGCTCCTCATGGCCGACTTCGACGCTCGGGTCATACCGGACCCGCCAGCCCGCGGTGATGAGCCGCCAGACCAGATCGACGTCCTCGCCGTAGCGCAGCTCCGGATCGAACGGGTCGTCCGGGAGCGCCGCGCGCCGCACGAGCAGCGCGGCGGCGGGCACGTACGACACGTGTCGTCCGGGTCCGACCTCGGCGGGGTGCTCGCCCATGTCCAGCGGTGACCGCCGCTTGTTGAGGGCCCTTATCCGCGGCGCGACGGCGGCGACCTTTGGATCCTCGAAGTGCCCGGCGAGCTGTTCGATCCAGCCGGCCGGAGGCACCGTGTCGCTGTCCAGGAACGCGACCAGCTCCGTGGTCACGCGCTTCAGCCCGTCGTTGCGCGCCACGGCCGGGCCACCACTCACCTCGCGCCGCACGGCGCCGGCGATGGGGACCGTCGAACCGTCGTCGACGACAACCACGTTCCCGTCGATGGACGCGAGGAGGCGGGCGAGGTCGGACGGGCGGTCGCGGACCGGGATCACGATCGTCGTCGGGCGCTGCTGGCGGGGTGGGGCGGGGGTGGGCCATGCCGGCTTCGACGAGGCGGTCGCCGAGGCGTTGCTGGGCCGGGGTGGCGGTGCCGGCGAGGAGGGCTCGGAGCGCGGCGGGGCCGTTGGCGGTGAGGCGGATGATGCGCCCGCGGGCGACCAGGACGCGGCCGTTGCCGTAGATGCTGCAGCTTCGCGTCGAGCGCGAGCCTCAAAGCGCGAGGCCGCCGTCGAGCGGGTAGCTGCCTCCGGTCGCGCCGGCGCTCTGCGGGCTGGCCAGCCAGGCGATCAGGGCGGCGACCTCCTCGGGCTCGAGGAGGCGGCCGAGCGGTTGCTGGGCGGCGAAGGCCTCCGCCGATTCGAGCTTGAAGAGCCGCGCGCTCTCGTCGAGGATCGGGGTGCGGGTCGAGCCGGGGCTGACGGCGTTGGCGGTGATGCCGGTACCGCCCAGTTCGACGGCCAGCGCGCGGATCAGCCCGTTCACTCCCGCCTTCGAGGCGCAGTAGGCGGCGAGCATCGGCAGGCCGCGCGTCGCGGCGGTGGAGGCTGACCGCGATGAAGCGGCCCTCGCGCGGCTCGGGGCGGCGCAGCAGCGCCGGGATGCCGACGCGTGCGGCGGTCAGCACGCCGCCGAGGTTGACCTCCAGGACGGCGCGCTCCTGCTCGACGTCGAGCTCCCAGGCCGGGACGCCGCCGGCGATCACGCCGGCCGCGGCGACGATCGCGTCGAGGCCGCCCCAGCGCCGTTCGGCGATCTCGACCGCGCCGCCGAGCGCCTCGGCGTCGCAGACGTCCGCGGGGATCGCCACGACGCGCTCGTTGGCGAGCGCCTGCAGCTCGGCCACGGTGCCCATGCCGTACGGAAGCCGCGGATCGTTCTCGGCGCGGTCGACCGCGATCACGTTCCAGCCCTCGGCGGAGAGCCTGCGCACGGTCGCCGCGCCGATCCCCCGGGCGGCGCCGGTGACGAGCGCGACGCCGCGCGTGCGCGGGCCGGAGGGAAGGCGGGAGCGCTGGCGGGCGAGCCGCGTGCGCGAGGAGCTCGTCGAGCGCGGCCGCGTCATCCACGCGCCTCCAGTGGTGACTTGGCCACCGATACGGTGGCTATCTGACCGGCGAAGGCGCGCAGGTCGGCGATCGCGGCCGCCAGGAGCGCTTGACCCTCCTCGGCGGACGCGCCGGCCGGATCGCCGAGCACGCCGTTCGGGCTGACGGCGCGGACGCCCTCGGACCGCAGCCGCGGCAGCAGCTCCGCCAGCGGCGCCGTCATTTCCGGCTTCACGGGCGGGACCGACGAGATCTGGGGCGAGCGCGAGCATCAGCGAGGTCTCGATTCGACCGGCGTGCGCATCGCCCTTCCACCGAGGTGACCACGCCCACACTTCGCTGTCCTTCGTCGCGCAGTTCCCGCACCGCGGCGGCGAGCGGTTCGGCGTTGCCACCGTGCGCCGACACGAACAGCACGCGGGCAAAGTCCGAGGAGCGAACGAGCTCGACCAGAACGTGCGAGAGCGCGGCCTGCCCGATCGACAGCGTCCCGGGGAATCCGTCGTGCTCGCCGCTCGAGCCGTACGGCAGCGCGGGAGCGATCACCGCGTCCTCGAGCGACGACGCGAGGGCGACGGCGATGATCGTGTCGGTCCCGAGCGGCAGCTGCGGCCCGTGCTGCTCGGTCGCGCCGAGGGGGACCACGAGCAGGCGCTCGCGGCACCTCCGCGGAGGTCAGCTCCTCAAGCGCCAAGCCGGCGGGTGAAGCCGTCGGGGATCAGCAGGTCGGATGGGCCCAGCTCGTGCACCGAGCCGTGCCCGAGCCCGAGCAGCGCGGAGTCGATCCCGTTGCGCAGCACGTCGAGGACGTTCTCGACGCCCGCCTGGCCGTCGGCGGCGAGGCCCCAGAGGTACGGCCGCCCGATCATCACCGCGCGGGCGCCGAGCGCCAGCGCCTTGACGACGTCGCCGCCGCGCCGGACGCCGCCGTCGAGCAGCACCTCGGCGTCGTCTCCGACGGCCTCGGCCACCGCGGCCAGCGCGCGGATCGTCGCCGGCGTCCCGTCGAGGTTGTTGCCGCCGTGGTTGGAGACCGACAGCGCGGTGGCGCCGACGACCTCGACGGCTCGGCGCGCGTCGTCGACCCGGATCACGCCCTTGACCATGAACGGGCCGCCCCAGCGCTCCCGCAGCCAGCGGACGTCGTCCCAGCTCGGCGGCGGCGTCCCCATCCACTCGCCGTAGGCGGCGAAGAACCCGGGCGAGCCGGCGAAGTTGGGGACCTCGAGCGCGGGCGGGCGACCCGTCCTGCCCCAGCGGTAGGCCCAGCGCGGCCGTCGCAGCACCTCCGGTGCGAGCCGCGCCATCGTGCGCAGGTCGAGCTGCTGCGGGATGAACGGGCTGCCCCAGTCGCGGCTGTGCGAGAACGTCCAGTCCAGCGTCAGGATCAGCCCCGCGGCCCCGGCCGCACGCGCGCGCTCGACCCGCGCCTCGATCGCATCCCGCGAGCCCGCCCAGTAGAGCTGGGCGAACGTCTTCGGGTTGGCGGCGACGACCTCCTCGATGCCCGTGCTGGCGAGGCCCGACAGCCCGAGCGCGGTGCCGCGCGCCGCCGCCGCACGGGCGACGCCGACCTCGGCGACCGGGTGGACCGCCTGCACGCCGACCGGCGAGAGGATCACCGGCAGCGAGATCGGCACGCCCATCACGGTCGTCGAGAGGTCGCGCGCGGCGTGCAGCCCCGCGACGTGTGGCGCGAAGCCCAGCTCCGAGAACGCGGCGACGTTGTCCTCGAGCGTCAGGCCGCGTTCGGTGCCGGCCCGGATCGCCTTGAAGACCGAGGCGGGCAAGGTCCGCTTGGCCCGCCGCTCGGCCTCCGCGACGCTCTCGAACCAGGGCACTAGACCGGCGACTCGTTGCAGGGACGCGTGACCACCGTGACCGGTACCAGCGCCCGGCGCGCGCGCCGCCGCGAGTGATCGGCGGTCGGCTTCGGCGGCGCGGCGGAGACCGCGGCCAGCGCCGCCTCGCCGTGGCCGAGCACGCACTCCGGATCGGGCCCGTCGAGCGGCAGACCGGTGAAGAACTTCGCCGCCATGCAGCCGCCGCGGCAGGCGTCGTACATGCCGCAGCTGGAGCACGCGCCGCCCGACTGCGGCTCGCGCAGCTCGAGGAAGAGCTCCGACGTGCGCCACACGTCGGTGAAGCCGCCGGTCGAGCGGACGTTGCCGGCGAGGAACGTGTCGTGGATCGCGAACGGGCACGCGTAGACGTCGCCGACCGGGTCGATCAGGCAGACCACGCGGCCGGCGCCGCACAGGTTCAGCCCCGGCAGCGTCTGCCCGTACGCGGCGAGGTGGAAGAACGAGTCGCCGGTCAGCACGTCCTCGCCGTGCGCCAGCAGCCAGTCGTAGACGACGCGCTGCTGCGCCTGCGTGGGGTGCAGCGTGTCCCAGACGTCCGCGCCGCGGCCCGACGGTCGCAGCCGCGTGAGCCGCAGCTGCGCGCCGTAGGCGTCGGCGATCGCCTTGAACGCGTCGAGCTGCGGCACGTTCTCGCGCGTGATCACGACGCTGAGCTTGAAGCCGCGCATGCCCGCCGCGGCCAGGTGCTCCATCGCGCCGATCGCGGTGGCGTACGAGCCGTCGCCGCGGACGGCGTCGTTGACCTCGGCCGTCGCGCCGTCGAGCGAGATCTGCACGTCGACGTAGTCGCTCGCGGCGAGCCAGGCGGCCCGCTCGGCGTCGATCCGCGAGCCGTTGGTGGAGAACTTGACGCCGACGTGATGCGCGGTCGCGTAGTCGACGAGCTCCCAGAAGTCCTTGCGGACGGTCGGCTCGCCGCCGCCGATGTTCACGTAGAAGACCTGCATGCGCTCGAGCTCGTCGATCACCGCCATGCACTCGGCGGTGCTCAGCTCGCGCGGGTCGCGCCGGCCGGAGCTCGACAGGCAGTGCACGCACGCGAGGTTGCACGCGTACGTGAGCTCCCAGGTCAGGCAGATCGGCGCATCGAGGCCGGACTGGAAATGATCGACGAGCTTCATCGGATCATCCCCGTCTCGGCGAGCGTCGCCAGCGCGCGGGTGTACTGCGGCAACTCCTCGTCGCCGACGCCCGCCGCGGCGCACGCGGCGCGCGCGCTGGGCTGTTCGGAAAGCGACTCGACCACGCGCAGCAGCGTGCGGCTCTTCAGGAAGGACAGCCGCCGCGTACCGAAGTGGTACGCCAGCGCGCCGAACGGCTCCGGCCGCAGCGCCACCTGCGGGTCGAGCGTCCAGCCGCGCTCCAGATCGAAGGACACGTGGCGCCTAGTAGACGCCGCACATACCGTCGATCGACACGTCCTCCACCAGCAGATCGTCCTCGACGAGGTCCTCGAGCGGCGCCTCCACGGCGGGCGGCTCCTCGACGGCAACGGGCTCGGTCACGGGATCCAACATGGTCTTCCCCTTCGAGACGGGTGTTCTCCGCGCCGGAACGTAACACTCGCTTCGGGATGCTGCCCGCCAACTTCCACCTGACCCTCTCGGCGCGGATCGCCGGGACTGCGCTGCTCGGCGGCGAACCGTTCGCGCTCGTGCGCTGCAGCGAGCCCGTACTGGCCCAGCTGCGCGCCTGGCAGGCCGGCGCACCGGTGGGGGAGGCGGGCGCGCTCGCGCGCGCGCTCGTGAGCGCGAACCTGGCCCAGCCCGCGCCCCCGGCGATCGCGTCGCCGGCGGTCACCGCGGTCATCCCCGTGCGCGACCGCCCGCTCGGCGCGCTGCTGGCGGCACTGGACGTCGCCGAGGTCATCGTCGTCGACGACGCCTCGCGCGACGGCGACGCGATCCGCGCGCAGGCCGAGGCCGCCGGCGCGCGCTACCTGCGGCGAGCGGTGCAGGGCGGCGCGGCGGCGGCGCGCAACACGGGCCTGGCGGCGGCGAGCCACGAGCTCGTCGCGTGCATCGACTCCGACTGCGTGCCGCGCGCCGGGTGGCTCGACGCACTGCTGCCGCACTTCGCCGACCCGGAGCTGGACGCCGTGGCGCCGCGGATCGTCGGGCTGGACGAGGGGTCGCGCGGCGAGGGGCGCGGCGGCGAGGCGCGGGGCGAGGCGCGGCGCGGCGACGCGCACGAGCGGCGCCGGTCCGCGCTCGCGCGCTACGAAGTCGCGCGTTCCCCGCTCGACCGCGGGCCGACCGCGGCGCGGGTTCTCCCGTACGGGCGGGTGCCGTTCGTGCCCGGCGCGGCGCTCGTCGTCCGCCGCCACCTGCGCTTCGACGAGACGCTGCGTGGGCGGCGAGGACGTGGAGTTCGTGTGGCGCGTGCCGTACGTCCGCTACGAGCCCGCGGGCCAGGTCGCGCACGACCACCGCACGCAGCCGGGTCCGTGGCTCGCCCGGCGCGCGTACTACGGGCGCACCGCCGCCGCCATCGCCCGACGCCACCCCGGGAAGGCGCGCCCGCTCAATGTCTCGCCTTGGACGACGGCGGCCTGGGCCGCCGTCGCCGCGCGGCGCCCCACGACCGCGCTCGCGATCACCGCGACCGCCACGGCGCTGCTCGCGCGCGAACTGCAGCAAGCCGGCGTGCCGGAGCCCGCAAGGACCGCGCTCGAGCTCGCCGGGCTCGGCACGATCCGCTCCGGACGTGTGGTCGCGGACGCGCTCACCCGAGCGTGGTGGCCGCTCTCCGCCGCGGCCGTGATCGCCTTCCCGAAGGCCCGGCTCCCGATCGCGGCGGCGGCCGTGGCCACCCTGAGCCCGTTCAAGCTCGCCGACGATCTGGCCTACGGATATGGCCTCTGGCGCGGGTGCCTCGAACAGCGCACGGCAGATCCGCTGCTCCCCGCGCGGCCGTGGCGTTTGGTGCACGCCGAGTTGTCGTAGATACTCCCGCGCCGTGGGAGGACGCCGCGTCAAATGGGTGGTGATCGCGGCGTGGCTCGTCGCGGCGCTGGTCGCTGTCCCGTTCCAGTCCAAACTGGCGGCGCTCGCGTCCGACGAGAGCGACGCGTTCCAGGACAACGCGGCGGAGTCGACGCGGGTCGACCGGACCATCGACACGCGCTTCAAGGGCGGCGCGGACACGACCGCCGTCGTGCTCTACACGCGCGACGACGGCCCACTGACCGAGGCCGACCAGCAGCGGATCGCCGCCGACGCGGTGGCGCTGTGCAAGCGCGAGACGCTGCCGGACGTCGTCCGCGTGATCACCTCGGTCCAGCTCGGGTGCGGTGACCTGCCGCCGATCACGCCGCCGCAGTCGAGCATCATCAAGGCGACCTCGGACGACCAGACGACGCAGCTGACGACGATCTGGACCAAGCGACGACGCGACCGAGATCGTGAGCAGGGACGTGGCGGCGATCCGCGCGATCGGTCCCCGACCCGGATGCCGACGGCCTACGGGCCTACGTGACCGGCGAGGCGGCCTTCGCGGCCGACCAGTCGGCAGCGCTCGAAGGCATCGACGAGACGCTGCTGCTGGTGACGCTCGCGCTCGTGATCGTGATCCTGCTGCTTGATCTACCGGTCGCCGATCGTCGCGCTCGTGCCGGTGTTCGTCGTCGGGATCGCGTACGTCGTCGCCTCGGCGTTCGTCTATGCGGCCGCCAAGGCCGGGCTCTATCAGGCCACCGGGCCAGGCGACCGCGATCCTGATCGTGCTGATGTTCGGCGCGGGCACGGACTACTGCCTGCTGCTGCTCGCGCGCTACCGCGAGGAGTTCGGCAAGCCGGACGCGATGGCGATCGCGCTCAGGCGCACCGCGCCCGGCGATCGTCTCGGCCGGCGGGATCGTGATCGTCGTGATGCTCGTGCTGAGCGTCGCCGACTACAACGCGACGCGCTGGATGGGCCCGGTGCTCGCGATCGGCATGGCGATCACCGTGCTCGCCGGCGTGACGCTGCTGCCCGCGCTGGTCGCGGCGCTCGGCCCCCGCGCGTTCCCGAAGCACCGGAAGCCGTCGACGATCTGGCCGCGGATCGGCCGCCTGGTCGAGGCGAAGCCGCTTGCGCTGACGGTCGGCGTGCTCGTGATCCTGATCGCCGGCGCGCTCGGCAACCTCAGCGATCGCGGGACGCTCGACTTCAGCGAGCAGTTCCGCAACCCGCCGGAGTCGGTCCAGGGCCTGCGGAAGCTGCAGGAGAAGTTCCCGCCCGGGCAGGCGGGTCCGGTCGACGTGCTCGTCGAGCACGAAGGTCGTCAGCGAGGCGCTGCCGACCATCAGCCACGGCCCGTTCTCCTACTCGACGGACCTCGTCGGCTTCAGCCGCGACCAGCAACTGGCGCTGGTCCGCGTCACGCTCAATCAGGACCCGTTCACGGAGATCGCGGCGGAGGTCGATCCCGCAGATCCGCGAGCTTGCGCGCCAGTCCGATCCCGGTGCGCTCGTCGGCGGGCCGACGGCCGAGATCTTCGACTCCCAGGCCACGCTGCGAGCGGACGCGAAGGTCATCGTCCCGGTCGCGCTCGCGTGCGTCTTCGTGATCATCGCGATCCTGCTGCGCAGCATCATCGCGCCGCTGTACGTGATCGCCACCGTCGTGCTGTCCTACGCGTTCGCCCTCGGCGTCAGCGCGCTCGTCTTCGACGAGTCCGACCCGGCGATGCCGCTGTTCACGTTCGTGTTCCTCGTCGCGCTCGGCGTCGACTACAACATCTTCCTGATCGCGCGCATGCGCGAGGAGGGATGCCGTGATCACGGCGCTCGAGCGGACCGGCGGCGTGATCACCAGCGCCGGGCTGATCCTGGCCGCCACGTTCTGCACGCTGCTGGCGACCGAGCTGCAGAGCCTGTTCCAGGTCGGCTTCACCGTCGCGCTCGGTCTGCTGGTCGACACCTTCCTGGTCCGCATCTTCCTCGTGCCGTCGATCGCGCTGCTTCTAGGATCAAGGGCGATATGAGTGCGAACGCCCCGCGCGCGGCGGTCGTGGGCGCAGGCCCGTCCGGCTTCTACGCAACCGATCAGCTGCTCAAGGCCGGCTTCGAGGTCGATCTCCTCGAGGTCCTTCCGACGCCCTTCGGCCTCGTGCGCGCCGGTGTCGCACCGGATCACCCCAAGATCAAGAGCGTCACGCGGGTCTACGAGAAGACGGCCCAGCACCCGGGCTTCCGCTTCTACGGCGGCGTCGAGCTCGGCGGCCACGTCAGCCGCCAGGACCTGCTCGATCGCTACCAGGTCGTGCTCTACGCCGTCGGCACGGCGAGCGACAACCGGCTCGGCATCCCCGGTGAGGACCGCCCCGGCTCGCACGGCGCCCTGGAGTTCGTGGCCTGGTACAACGGCCACCCGGACTACGCCGACCACGAGTTCGACCTCAGCGCCACGCGCGCGGTCGTGATCGGCAACGGCAACGTCGCCGTCGACGTCGCCCGCATGCTGGTGCTCGACCCCGACGAGGTCGCGGTCACCGACACCGCCGACCACGCCGTGCACGCCGCTGGCCTCCGCCTCCGTGCACGAGGTGATCGTGCTCGGCCGCCGCGGGCCCGCGCAGGCCGCCTTCACGACGCCCGAGCTGCGCGAGCTGGGCGAGCTCACCCGCGCGGACATCGTCGTCGACCCCGCCGACGATGGAGCTCGACGACTTCAGCGCGAACTGGCTGGAGACCGAGGGCGACCCGACCTCCAAGCGCAACGTCGAGCTGCTGCGCGAGTACGCGCAGCGCGAGCCGCACGGCCACCATCACCGCGTCGAGCTGCGCTTCCTGCAGCTCGCCCGTCGAGATCCTCGGCGAGGGCGAGGACGGTCGCGTGACCGGCATCCGCGTCGTCAAGAACCGGATCGAGGACGGCCGCGCCGTCGCGACCGGCGAGGAGGAGGTCATCGCCTGCGGCCTCGTCCTGCGCTCGATCGGCTACCGCGGCGCGCCGCTGGCCGGCATCCCGTTCGACGAGCGCCGCGGCCTGATCTCCAACCTCGGCGGCCGCGTGCTCGGCGAGAGCGGCGAGCACGAGATCGGCGAGTACGTCGTCGGCTGGGTCAAGCGCGGCCCCTCCGGCGTCATCGGCACCAACAAGAAGGACGCGACCGACACCGTCGCCCGCATCCTCGAGGACCGCGAGGCCGGCAAGCTCAACACGCCCGCCGACGGCGACCGCGACGCCTGCGAGCAGTTCCTCGCCAAGCAGTGCCCGGACCTCGTCACGTGGGACGGCTGGCGCGCGATCGACGAGCACGAGACCGGCCTCGGCGCACCCGTCGGGCCGCCCGCGCGTGAAGCTCGTCCGCACGGGCGAGATGCTCGACATCGCCTCAGGCGCTCTGCGCTAGCGGGCTCGTCCGTAAGTACGACGCATCGCCGGCCAGATCACGGGTTGTCGCTGCCCGCGGCGGACGCCGGTCGCATACTGGTGGTACGTGTGCGGCGGCCGCCGCCCGGCAGCGGCAGGCCGGGCCCGCCGGAATGCGTCGTGCTTCAGGACGCGCCCGCGAGCCGCGACAACCGCAGCGCGACGTGGCAGAGGAGCCGGTCCTCGCCGCGGTTGAGGTCGACGCCCGCGACCTCCTCGATCCGGCGCAGCCGGTAGTAGAGGCTCGTGCGGTGCAGCCACAGCTCCGCCGCCGTGCTCTTGACGTCGCCGGCGTGGTCGAGGTAGGTCTCGAGCGTCAGCACGAGCTGCTCGTGGCCGCCGTCGAGCAGCCCGCGCAGGCCGGCCGGGATGTCGTCGAGCGCCGTCGGCGGGCAGCGCGGTCAGCAGCCGGTAGGCGCGCAGCTCGTCCCAGCGGGCGACGTCCTGCGCCGCGGTCCTCGGCCACGCGCAGCGCGGCGAGCGCGCGGCGGTGCGAGCGCGGCCGCCTCGCTCAACTCGCCGATCGGCGTCGCCCTCGCCGACGTGGACGGTGGCCGTCGAGCCCTCGGGAAGCGACGCTGCGCAGCGCCTCGGCCAGCTGCGCGCCGCGCATCGACGCCTGCGCGCCGACGATGCACGTCGCGCGCCCGCCGATCTCGCCGCAGAGCGCGTGCTTGACCGGCACGCGGGCGCGGAAGCGGTCGATCGCGTCCTGCGACCGCGCCGCCGGTGCCGACGCAGACGATCAGCGGCCGCGGCGGCACGTAGTGGTCGGCCTCGAGCACCGCGGCGGCGGCCGCCGAGGCGCGCGCGTCGGGCGAGAGCAGCGCGGAGATCAGCTCCTGCTCGCGGCGGCGGCGGTCGAGCTGGGAGTCGGCCTCGGACTGCAGGATCGCCGGCCGCCTCGAGCGCCGCGGCGCGGGCGAGCCGCAGCTCGTCGTCGTCGACCGGGCGGTCCTCGATCAGCCACAGGAAGCCGAGCCGGCGGCCGCCGCGCAGGATCGGGATGCAGATGCGCGCCTCCATCCCGATCCCGGGATGCGCGGGGATCCGCACCGGCTCGAGCGCGCTGCGGATGCCCGTGGCCGAAGAGCGTGTCGCGGGCGGCATCCGGCGCCGTGCGGCCGAGGATGCTCGCGGTGCGGACGAGTCGAGCTCGCCGAACTGGATGCTGTAGGCGAGCGGCCGCAGGTCGACGTCGTCGACCAGCACCGGCCGCCCGAGGCGGACGCTCAGGGCGTCGACGATCTCCTGCAGTCCCGCTTCCACCGCCGGATCATGGCTCAGCACCACGAGCCCGTGGCGCATCGTGTCCTCGGTGACCACGCGGGCTCGACGAACTGCAGCAGGTAGTCCGGGCCGCCGGCCTTGGTCCCGGTGCCGGTCAGCCGGTTGCCGCCGAACGGCTGGCGGCGCGACCATCGCGCCGGTGATGTGGCGGTTGACGTAGAGGTTGCCGACGGGCAGCGCCGCGCTGACCCGCTCGACCGTGCCCGGGTCGCGGCTGAAGAGGCCGCCGGTGAGCGCGAACGGCTGAGTCGGCGACGATCTCGCACGCCTCGTCGATGCTCGCGCACGCGCTGGACGGCGAGCAGCGGGCCGAAGATCTCCTCCTCGGCGACGCGCGAGCCGCGCGGCAGCCGATCGACGACCGCGGGCGCGACGAAGTGGCCGTGCTCGGGCGCCGCGCCCGGCTGGAACACGCGCCCGCCCTCGTCGCGCGCGATCTGCAGGTAGCGCGCGACGCGCTCCTGCGCCGCCTGCTCGATCACCGGCGGGACGTCGACGCCGAAGCGCTGCGCCTGGTCGACGAGCAGCGCCTCGACGGCGCCGTGCAGGCGCTCGAGCAGCGCTGTCGGCGATCCGCTCGTGCACGAGCGCGCGCGAGGCGGCGCTGCACTTCTGGCCCGCGAAGCCGAAGGCGGAGTAGGCGAGCGCGGGGACGACGTCGTCGAGGTCGGCGTCGGCGTCGACGATCACGCAGTTCTTGCCGCCCATCTCGGCCACGACGCGCTTGAGATGGCGCTGGCCGGGCGCGAGCTCGGCCGCGCGGCGCAGGATCTCCAGGCCGACGGCGCCGGAGCCCGTGAACGCGATCGTGTGCACGCCCGGGTGGGCGACCAGCGGCGCGCCGACGTCGCCCTCGCCCGGGAGGAAGTTGAGCGCGCCGGCGGGAACGCCCGCGGCGTGCAGCGCCTCGACGACCGCGAACGCGCAGGCGGGCGACTGCTCGGCCGGCTTGAGCACGACGCCGTTGCCGGTCGCCAGGCCGGCGGCGACCATCCCGGCGGGGATCGCCAGCGGGAAGTTCCACGGGCCGATCGACCGCGACGACGCCGCGCGCGGCGTAGCGCAGCGTGTTGCGCTCGCCCGGGAGCTGGACGAGCCCGTTGCTGGCCTCGAGCGCGACCGCCTGCTGCGCGTAGTACTCGAGGAAGTCGATCGCCTCGCAGACGTCGGCGTCGGCCTCCGCCCACGGCTTCGCGCACTCGCGGACGGCCAGCGCGGCGAGCGTCGAGCGGCGGCGGCGCAGCTCGCCGGCGGCGCGGGAGAGGATCGCGGCGCGCGCGTGGGCGCCGCGGGCCTCCCACGTCGGGCGCGGCCTGCGCGGCGGCGCGGACCGCGGCGTCGACGTCGGCGGCCGTCGCCGACCGTGGCGTGCGCGACGACCCGGTCGGGTGCGCCCGGATCGTCGACGTCGAAGATCGGCGCATCGCGGCGCTCGCCGCCGACGAGCACGGGGACGCGTAACGGGCAGCTCGGCGGTCGAGCGCCGCCAGCGCGTCGACCAGCGTCTCGCGCACGGGCGCGCGCCGGAGTTCCAGCAGCGGTTCGTTGATGAAGTTGTTCATGGGGCGGCGAGCAACGAGTCGAGGTCGTCGCCCGCGCGAGCGGCTGAGCAGGAACGAGTCGTTGGAGGTGTTCTCCAGCAGTCGACGAACGAGGTAGCTCATGCCGGCCACGAGGTCGCCCACGGGGCAGTACGTGCGAACGCGCAGGCCCATGCCGGCGAGCGCGGCCTGGAGGTCGTCGCCGAGGCCGCGCAGGACCTGGAACTCGATGTCGCGCGTGTCGGGCGCGTGCGCGAGCGCGTGGGCGATCGAGCGGACGTTGTGCGAGGCGATCGCGGGGCGCACGAGCTCGCGCTCGGCGAGCAGCCGGCGCGTGATCCGCTCGAAGCTGCGGTCGCTCTCGACCTTCGCCTCGAAGACGGGCGAGACCCAGCCGTTCTGGCGCGCCTCGACCGTCTCGTGCTCCCAGTAGGCGCCCTTGACCAGGCGGATCGTCAGCGGCGTGGCGCGCTTGGCCGCGGCGTAGCCCTCCAGCAGGCGGTCGAGCTGCTCGTCGGCGTCGCGCAGGTAGGCCTGCAGGACGATCCCGGCCGACGGCCCGTCCTTGAACTCGGGCTCGGAGAGCAGCTTGATCACGAGCTCGGTGATCAGGTCGCGCGAGTCCATCGACTCCATGTCGACGTGCAGGTGCGCGCCGACCTCCTTGGCCGTTCGCAGAAGGCCGCGCAGCCGGTCGGCGGCGTCCGCGATGCCCAGCTCGGGCGCCTCGGCGCGGACGCGCGGGGTGAGCGCGGTGACCTTGACCGAGAGGTTCACGCGCGGGATCGGGCCGTGCGAGTCGGCCTCGAGGATCGGCCGCGCGGGCCACTTCGCGGCGGCGCGGGACAGCGTGCGCAGGGCCTCGTCGCAGCGGCGGGCGTAGCGGTCGGCCTCGGCGGCGGTCACGGTCGCCTCGCCAAGGAGGTCGACGGACGTCGCGGCGCCGCTGTCCCAGAGCCGCTGCAGCGCCGGGCCGGCCTCGGCGGGCCCGGCGCCGACGATGAAGCGCTTGGCCATCCGGTGCACGGCGATCCCGGCCACGCTGCCGACGACGTGCCGCGTCGCCGGGCGCAGCGACGCGCGCCGCGCCGCGCTGACCGGCGCGAGCGGCCGCTCCACCTCGCCGAGGAGAGAGGCGAGGTGGGCGGCCACATCGCGCGGCCCCGAACATGCGGGGGCCACGTCTACAAGGCGAAAGAGCGCGGCCTTCAGCGCGGGGTCGCGCGAGAGCAGTTCCATTCCGCGGTCCTCGAGGGCACGCGAGCGGCCACGGCCCGCGGCGGCCTGCCCGGCCGCGATCCGGCGGCCGAGCTCGCGCACACGCGGCTCGATCTCAGGCGGGAACGCCGGCGCAGGGGCAGGCGGGGCGAGGACGGTCATACGCGCCGCGACGCTATGGCCTCGCGAGTTCCGTCACCATCGTCAGCCGTCCGGAGTTCCTTCGACGGTTGTTCAATCCTGGTAGAGGTCCATGCGCGCGATCGAGTTCCATGGCGAAGAACGGCTCGAGCTGGTCGAGCGTCCCGATCCGACCCCCGCGGCGGGCGAGCTGCTGATCGCGCCGACCGCCGTCGGCATCTGCGGCACCGACGTCGAGATCTTCGACGGCTCGCTGGCCTACTTCCGGATGGGCATCGCGGAGTACCCGATCGTCCCGGGCCACGAGTGGACCGGCGAGGTCGTCGACGTGGGCAAGGGCGTGACCGGGTTCGCGCCCGGCGACCGGGTGGTGGGGGAGGTCGCGATCGGCTGCGGCGTGTGCGAGCGCTGCGTGGCGGGTCGCGCGCATCTCTGCGCGCGGCGGACCGAGACCGGGATCGTGCACATGGACGGCGCGATGGCCTCGCGGCTGGTCTTCCCGGCCGCGTTCGCGCATCGCGTCGAGCTCGAGCCCGCGTTCCGCGGCGCTGGTCGAGCCGACCTCGGTGGCACTGCACGGCGTGCGCCGCGGGCGCGTTGCCGGGCAGCGCGTGCTCGTGGTCGGCGCCGGGCCGATCGGGCTGCTCGCCGCGCAGTGCGCACGCGCCGAGGGCGCCGCGTCGGTCACGATCTCCGACACGCGGACGGACCGGCTGACGCTCGCGGGGACGCTCGGCTTCGCGGCGGGCGTGACCGAGAGCGACGACGGCCGCGACCTGATCGACGTCGTGATCCTCTGCGCCGGAGGCCCCGCCGCGATCGCCGCGGCGTTCGCCGCCGTCCGGCCGGGCGGGACGGGTCGTGGCGCTCGGCCTCTCAGGCGCGCCGACGATCCCGTTCGACTTCGACGGGCTCGTCGTGCGCGACGTCGACCTGATCGGCGTGCTCGGCTCGGTCGGCTTCTGGGCCGACGCGATCGAGCTGATCACGAGCGGGCGCGTGCTGACCGAGCCGCTGGTGACCGGGACCTTCGGGATCGAGCACACCCGCGACGCGCTCGAGCAGCTCGTCAAGCCGGGCACTCTGAAAGTCTTGATCGAACCCCATGCCTGACACCACGCTTCCCGGCGACCTGCCGGCCTACATCGCCACCCCGGCCGGTCAGGGCCCGTGGCCGGGCGTCGTCGTGATCCACGAGATCTTCGGCCTCAACAACGACATGCGCGCGCAGACCGACCGGCTGGCCGCGGCGGGCTACCTCGCGGTCCTGCCCGACCTGTTCCGCGGCCGCGGGGCCCTCCGCTGCCTGATCGGCACCTTCAAGGTGCTGCACGCCGGGCACGGCCAGGCCTTCGACGACATCGAGGCGGTGCGCCTGCAGCTCGCCGCGCGCGAGGACTGCACCGGCAAGGTCGGCGTGATCGGGTTCTGCATGGGCGGCGGCTTCGCGCTGCTCGCCGCCGCGCGCGGCTTCGACGCGGCGGCGCCGAACTACGGCGAGCTGCCGAAGGACCTCGACGGCGCGCTCGCGGGCTCGTGCGCGATGGTCGCGAGCTACGGCAAGCGCGACCTCACGCTGCGCGGCGCCGCGCAAAAGCTCGAGGCCGCACTCACGCGCGCCGGTGTCCCACACGACGTCAAGGAGTACCCGGACGCCGGCCACGCCTTCATCGGCGACGTCAGCACCGGTCCGCTCGGCCCGATCCTGCGCGTCGCCGGCATCGGCCACCACGAGCCGTCAGCCGAGGACGCGTGGGAGCGGATCCTGCGCTTCTTCGGGCAGCACCTGAGCGACTAGAGGTCCCCGTCGGGGATCGTCCCGGCGAGGAAGCGCTCGACCTGCGCGGGCGTGAAGGGCGCGGCGAAGAGATCGGGCCGGGCGTGGAAGGCGCGGAAGAGGTGGACGATGTAGTGCATCCGCTGGTCGAAGCTCGACCAGTCGCGCGCGCCGCTGTGATCGAGCGCGGGGGCGACCGGCTCGAACCGGGCGATCAGGGTCGCGAGGTCGTGGTTGGACGAGCGTGCGCAGCGCGTCCGGATACGGCTCGTCGAGGTTCATGCCCAGCGCAAGGATGCGGCCCGGCACCGAGAGCACCATCAGCGAGTGGGTGATCAGCTCGCGCGCGAGCTCGGCGAGCTTGCTCTGTGCCGGCCCGGCGAGTTTGGCGACGACGCGCTGGACGCGCGGGCGCCGGCCCGGGCACAGGCGCCGGCCGAGTTCCTCCTCCGTGATGTAGGGCGCGTCGAGCGCCTCCGCGATCTCCGGTTGCAGCCGCGTCTGCTCGTGCATCCCGATCTCGAGGTTGGCGAGCAACAGCAACTGCGCCCGTGCCGTGGGATCGGGCTCGGCGACCACCTGCGCGTAGCGGGTGAAGGCGCTTCGCAGCAGCCGCTGGCCGTCGGGCGGGTCGCCCTCGCGCAGCCCGAGCAGGAAGTCCTCGAGATCGTCGCTCTCGAGGAAGCGCGCGAACTCGTAGCCGATCTCCTCGAAGACCTTGCGGTTGCCGCGCGCGACGGCGTCGGAGGCCAGCTCGACCGCATCGAACGGCGTGTGCAGGCGGCCCATGATCCGCCCGAGCTTCGACGTGCGATCGAAGAGCCCGCGGCGCAGCAGCCAGCGCCCGAACGACGTCAGCGGGTGCAGCAGCTCGCGGTCGCGCAACAGCCGGTCGGAGAGGAAGTCGATCGCGTCCTCGCCGCGGATCGTGGCGCCCGCCTGCCGCGACGCCCAGGTCGCGAACGTGCACCAGTTCGCGCCCTGTCCGCTGCGCGCCGCGGTCTCGGCGGCGAGCAGCGAGTAGGCGTGCGTGATCTCGAGATTGCGCAGAACCGGGTTCTGCAGCGCGGCGATCCGCTGGACCTCCGCGGGTGTGGTCACTAGGCGGTGCGGGTCCCGATCACCGCGCCGAGCGTCTCGCCGGCGAGCGCGACGCTCTCGAGGTCGTGGACGTCCGGCATCGTGATCGTCACGCCGTCCAGGCCCGCGTCGAGCAGTTCCTGGACCTGCGCGGCGACCTCGCCCGGATCGCCGATGAAGCCCATGGCGCGCAGGCGCTCGGCGTCGGCGCCGGCGGCGATCGCGGCGTCGACCTTGGCGTTGCGCGGCCTCGTGCGGTCTCGGCGATGAAGAGCGTCCCCATCCGGGTCTTGGTGATCTCGCCCATGTCGCGGCCGAGCGTGCTCGCAGTGGCCTTCGAGGACGCCGAGCAGGTGCTTGACGCGCTCGAGGTCGCCGAAGAAGTTCGAGCCGTCGGCGTACTGGGCGACCATCCGCAGCGTCTTCTTCTCGCCGCTGCCGCCGATCAGGATCGGGATGTCGCCGCGCAGCGGCCGCGGGTTGTTGATCGCGCCGTGGATCGAGTGGTGCTTGCCCTCGTAGGTCGCCGGGTCCTCGGTGAACATCTTGCGGGCGATGTTGAGCGCGTCCTCGAGGCGCTCGAAGCGCTCCTTCAGCGGCGGGAAGTCGAAGCCGTAGGCGTTGTGCTCGTCCTCGAACCAGGCGGCGCCGAGGCCGAGCACGGCGCGGCCGCCCGAGATGATGTCGATGCCGGTCGTGATCTTGGCCAGCGCCGCGGGGTTGCGGTACATGACGCCGCCGACCAGCAGGCCGAGCGAGGCCTTCGAGGTCCGCGCGGCGAGCGCCGCGAGCATCGTGTTGCCCTCGAACATGTAGTTCGTCTGCGGACCGACGCCCGGGATCTGGTGGTAGTGGTCCATCATCGAGATCGAGCTGAAGCCCGAGTCCTCGGCGGTCGTGGCGATGTTCGCCAGATGCTCGAAGAGATCCTCGGGCGCCACGTCGGGCCAATTGAAGTTCGGGACGTGCAGATCCAGCTGAAACGGTGCGCGCATGGTGCCCCGACACGCTACTCCGCGGAGGTGAGTCCGGCCTGTGCGGCCACTCAGGTCCCTCCCAGGAAACTCACAGCTTCGCGGCCGATACTGTCCGCGATGAACGAGTCAAACCGCGTCCTGGTCGTCGACGACGAGCCCAACATCGTCGATGTCATCTCGATGGCCCTGCGCTTCCAGGGCTTCGCCGTGGAATCCGCGGGCACCGGCGCAGAAGCGCTGGCCGCGGTGACCGCGTTCCGTCCCGACCTGATCGTGCTCGACGTGATGCTGCCCGACATGGAGGGCTTCGAGGTCGCCCGCCGGCTCGGCGCCGAGCGCGCCGGGACGCCGATCATCTTTCTGACCGCGCGCGACGCGCCGGAGGACAAGATCCGCGGGCTGACGTCCGGCGGCGACGACTACGTCACCAAGCCCTTCAGCCTCGAGGAGCTGCTCGCGCGGGTGCGCAACGTGCTCCGGCGCAGCGGCCGTGCGGAGGCCGACTCCAGCCGCCTGTCCTTCGAGGACCTCGAGCTCGACGAGGACTCGCGCGAGGTCACGCGCGCCAACGAGCCGATCGATCTGACCGCGACCGAGTACCGGCTGCTGCGGTATCTGATGCTCAACCCGCGCCGCGTGCTGACACGCGCGCAGCTGCTCGACCACGTGTGGGACTACGACTTCGGCGGCGACGCACGGGTGCTGGAGACCTACATCAGCTACCTGCGCAAGAAGCTCGACCTGTACGGCCCGTCGCTGATCCACACCGTGCGCGGCGTCGGCTACACGCTGAGAGCGCCGCGCACATGATCGTCTCGCTGCGTGGGCGGCTGGTCGCCGGCGTGCTCGTCCTGGCGGCGGCCGGGATGCTGCTCGTCGGCGCGATCACCTACGCCACGCAGCGCTCCTTCCTGCTCGACCGCGTCGACACGCAGCTCGTGAGCGCGACGAACGCGCTCCAGCACGAGCTGGGTGACAACCAGTCACCGTTCAACGGCATGCGCGGTCGCGGCGGCGGGCCGCCGCCGGGCGCCGGCGCGCCGTCGGACACCTACGGCGAGCGCCTGCGACGCTGACGGCAACATCCTCAGCTCGCGGTTCCTCGGCCCCGACGACAGCGGCGAGCGCCCCGACCTGCCCACCGATCTCAAGACGGATGAGCCGCAGACCGTCGACACGAGCACGGGCGAATACCGCGTGCTGGCCACGGCGGACCCCGGGAGAACGACGACGACCGTCGTCGCGCTCCCGCTCGACGCCACCAACCAGGCGCTCGAGCGGCTGCTGATCGTCGAGGGGATCGTGATCGTCGGCGCGCTGACGCTGATCGGCGGCTTCGCGCTCGTGGTCGTCCGCGTCGGGCTGCTGCCACTGGATCGCATGGGCCACACCGCCGCGGCGATCGCCGGCGGCGATCTCTCGCACCGCGTCGAGACGACCGACCAGCGCACCGAGGTCGGCCGGCTCGGCACCGCGCTCAATCGCATGCTCGACCGCCTCGAGGACGCGTTCGCCGCGCGCGAGGCGAGCCAGGAGCGGCTGCGCCGCTTCATCGCCGACGCGTCGCACGAGCTGCGCACGCCGCTGGTCTCGATCCGCGGCTACGCGGAGCTCTTCCGCATGGGCGCCGCGCGCGAGCCCGAGGACATCGCCAAGGCGATGCGCCGGATCGAGGACGAGGCGGCGCGCATGGGCGTGCTCGTCGAGGACCTGCTGACGCTCGCGCGCCTGGACGAGGTGCGCGAGGCGCCGCACGGCAGGGTGGACCTCTCCGTGCTCGCCCGCGACGCGGTCGACGATGCGCGTGCGACGGCGCCCGAGCGCGAGATCACGCTCAGGGCCGCGCCGATCACCGTCACCGGCGACGCCGACCAGTTGCGCCAGGTGCTCGCCAACCTGCTGCGCAACGCGCTCGTCCACACCCCGGCGGGGACGCCGATCGAGGTGTCGGTCACGAGCGACGACGAAGGCGTCGTCCGGCTCGCGGTCCGCGATCACGGCCCGGGTCTGCCGACCGACGACTCCGACGCGCTGTTCGAGCGCTTCTGGCGTGCGGAGGGCGGCCGCGAGCGCGGCAAGGACGGGGCCGGCCTCGGCCTGGCGATCGTCGCGGGGATCGTCGACGGCCATCGCGGCACGGTGTCGGCTTCCAACGCGCCAGGTGGCGGAGCGGCCTTCGAGGTCCGACTTCCGACCCCCGCATAGTCTTCCGCGCAGGAAAGCTTGTCTAACTGGCGGACGACGACACACTGGGTCGCCGCTCGCGTGCCGGCCCAAGCCCGAGTCCGGCAGCCCGATCGGGTGCCCTGGGGGAACTGACCCACCCCCGCACCCGTTGCCGGCACGCGAGCACCCATCGTCGTGGGTGACAATGGGCGCTCCCCGTACCGGCAGGAGGAGAGATCCATGACCGAGACCGCCGTCGAGCCCGTGGCCGCCGAGGTCGACCAGTGGCTCGCGCGCTTCGAGGAGGCGCTCGCCGCCGGCGACAGCGCCGCTGCCGCCGAGCTGTTCACCGACGACTGCTTCTGGCGCGACCTGTCGCGTTCACGTGGAACATCAAGACCGTCGAGGGCCCGGCGGGCGTCAAGGACATGCTCGACGCACACGCTCGCGCTCGCGTCAAGCCGAGCGGCTGGCACACGGCCGAGCCGCCGGCCGAGGCCGACGGCGTCACCGAGGCGTGGCTCGAGTTCGAGACCGAGGTCGGCCGCGGCAGCGGCCACCTGCGGCTGCGCGACGGCAAGGCGTGGACGCTGCTGACGACGCTCTACGAGCTCAAGGGCCACGAGGAGCCGACGGGCACCGAGCGGCCGAAGGGCGCCGAGCACGGCGCCGACGCGCGACCGCGCGCACCTGGCTCGAGCAGCGCGAGCGCGAGGCGCGCGAGCTCGGCTACGAGACGCAGCCGTACGTCGTGATCGTCGGCGGCGGGCAGGGCGGCATCGCGCTCGGCGCGCGGCTGCGCCAGCTCGGCGTGCCGACGATCATCGTCGAGCGCAACGAGCGCCCGGGCGACTCCTGGCGCAAGCGCTACAAGTCGCTCTGCCTGCACGACCCGGTCTGGTACGACCACCTGCCGTACATCAAGTTCCCCGAGAACTGGCCGGTCTTCTCGCCGAAGGACAAGATCGGCGACTGGCTGGAGATGTACACGAGGGTCATGGAGCTCAACTACTGGGGCTCGACCGACGGCGAAGCGCGCGTCGCTACGACGAGGCGGCCGGCGAGTGGACGCGTCGATCGTCGAGCGCGACGGCGCCGAGGTGACGCTGCGGCCCGAAGCAGCTCGTGCTCGCGACCGGCATGTCCGGCAAGCCGAACGTGCCCGAGATTCCCGGGCATGGACGTCTTCAAGGGCGACCAGCACCACTCGTCCCAGCACCCCGGGCCGGACGCCTACGCGGGCAAGAAGGCCGTCGTGATCGGCTCCAACAACTCCGCGCACGACATCTGCGCGGCGCTGTGGGAGGCCGGCGCCGACGTCACGATGGTCCAGCGCTCGCTCGACGCACATCGTGCGCTCGGAGACGCTGATGGACATCGGGCTCGGCGCGCTCTACTCCGAGCAGGCGGTCGCCGTCCGGCGTGACGACGGAGAAGGCCGACATGATCTTCGCCTCGCTGCCGTACCGGATCCTGCACGAGTTCCAGATCCCGCTGTACGACCAGATGCGCGAGCGCGACGAGGACTTCTACGACCGCCTCGAGGCCGCCGGCTTCGACGCTCGACTGGGGCGAGGACGGCTCCGGCCTGTTCATGAAGTACCTGCGCCGCGGCTCGGGCTACTACATCGACGTCGGCGCCTCCGAGCTCGTCGCCGACGGCGACATCAAGCTCGTCAACGGCACGGTCGACGCGGCTGACCGAGGACGCCGTCGTGATGGAGGACGGGACCGAGCTGCCGGCCGACCTCGTCGTCTACGCGACCGGCTACGGCTCGATGAACGGCTGGGCCGCCGACCTGATCTCCCAGGAGGTCGCCGACAAGGTCGGCAAGGTCTGGGGCCTCGGCTCGGACACGACCAAGGACCCCGGCCCGTGGGAGGGCGAGCAGCGCAACATGTGGAAGCCGACGCAGCAGGAGGCGCTGTGGTTCCACGGCGGCAACCTGCACCAGTCGCGCCACTACTCGCTGTACCTCGCGCTCCAGCTCAAGGCGCGCGCCGAGGGGATCGACACGCCGGTCTACGGGCTGCAGGAGGTCCACCATCTCTCGTAGCTGTCCCCAACGGCGCATGTCGTTCGTCTAGAGGTCATGCATTACGCACTCCTGATCTACGAACGGCACGCCAACTACGAGGGGCTCGGCGAGGACGAGCGCCGGGCGATGACGGCCGAGTACATGGCCGTCGGCGAGGACCCGCGGGTCGTCGGCTCCGCGCACCTGCAGCCGGCCTCGATGGCGACGAGCGTGCGCGTGAGCGACGGCGACACGCTCGTCACCGACGGGCCGTTCGCCGACACCAAGGACGTCTTCGGCGGCTACTACGTGATCGAGGCCGACGACCTGGACGCCGCGATCGCGCTGGCCGCCCAGGTCCCGGCAGCGCGCATGGGCGGCTGCGTCGAGGTCCGCCCCGTGCGGGGGTTCCTGCGCTGATTGAGGACGCGTTCCACGACGAGTGGGCGCGCGTCCTGGCCACCCTGATCGGCCTCTTCGGCGACTTCGACCTCGCCGAGGAGGCCGCGCAGGACGCGTTCGCGGTCGCCGCTGAGCGCTGGCCGCGCGACGGCGTGCCCGACAACCCGCGCGCCTGGCTGGTGACGGTGGCGCGCAATCGTGCGCTCGACCGGCTGCGACGCGAGCGCGCGCTCGCGGCGGCGAAGGCGCGGTTGCCCGAGGACGACCTGGTGGTGGAGGAAGCGGTGGACGCGACGATCGAGGACGAGCGGCTCGAGCTGATCTTCACCTGCTGCCATCCGGCGCTCGCGCGCGAGGCGCAGGTGGCGCTGACGCTGCGGGCGCTCGGAGGTCTGACGACCGAGGAGATCGCCGCGGCGTTCCTCGTCGCGCCCGAGACCATGAAGCGCCGGCTCTCGCGCGCGAAGGCGAAGATCCGCGGCGCGGGGATCCCGTTCGCCGTCCCGCCTGACGAGGTGCTGCCCGAGCGGCTCGCCGCCGTGCTCGCGGTGGTGTACCTGATCTTCAACGCGGGCTATGACGACCGTCCCGAGCTCGCCGCGGAAGCGCTGCGCCTCGGCCGCGTGCTGACGGCGCTGATGCCCGACGAGCCCGAGGCCCATGGGCTCGTGGCGCTGATGCTCTGCCACGACGCGCGCCGCGCCTCGCGCTTCGCCGGCGGTGAGCTCGTGCTGCTGGCCGACCAGGACCGCGGGAAGTGGGATCACGCGCAGATCGCCGAAGGCAAGGCCGTGCTCGAGCGCGCGCTGGCGCTGCGCGGCCGCGGGCCGTACGTGCTGCAGGCGGCGATCGCCGCGCTGCAGACCGAGTCGCCGGTGGACTGGCCGCAGGTCGTGGCCCTCTACGGCGAGCTTGCGCGGCTGACCCGTTCTCCGGTGGTCGAGCTCAACGGCGCCGTGGCGCTCGCGGAGGCGGGCTTCCCCGCGGACGCGCTCGCGATCGTGGACCGTCTGGCGCTCGACGACTACCGCTACCTGCACTCGACGCGCGCCGAGCTGCTGCGCCGGCTGGACCGGCCGCAGGAGGCGCGCGCGGCCTACCAGCGGGCGCTCGCGTTGGCCGCGACCGAGCCGGAGCGCCGCTTTCTGGAGCGACGGATCGAGAACCTGGACCCCTGAGGGGCTGAGCATGGGTGCGCGCGGACTACGGTGCTGACCCGTGACCCTCTCGCGCGCAGCGCTGGTGCTGCTTCTCGCCCTGTTCGTGTTCCCGGGCGCCGCGCACGCCGACCAGTTGACCGTCACGGATCCGGCGGATGCTCCCGGCAGCGCCTTCGACATCGAGCAGGCGCGCTTCGCGTACGAGCCGCTCGCCGGGACGATCACCGTCACCTGGCGGCTCCAGCAGGCGCTCCCGGAGTCGGTCGCAACCTGGTCGCTGAAGGCCGAGCTCGCGCAGGCGCGGACGTACTCGATGCCGTGCGGGCAGGCGTATACGGCGGGCGACCTGAAGGTCAACGTCGCGGCCGACAGCTTCAACGAGCCGCGCGCCAAGTACGTGATCGACGGGATCGTGTGGGATGTCGAGACGCCGCTCGCGATCTCGGACGACCGGCGCGAGCTGACCGTGTCGGTGACCGACCCGTCACTCGCCGGCCGCAGCTTCTTCTGTGCCCGCGCTTCGAGCGCGGACGTCGTGCCCGACGAGGCCTCGTCGTACTTCCCCGGCTTCGCTCCCGCGGCCGCGGTGCTCAGTCCCGGCACGCTGTTTCGCGGCACGAGCCCGGTGCTGACGTGGGATCCGATCCCGCCCGACACCATCGAGGGCCTCGAGTTCTACGTCGCCGACCCCGGGACCGGCGCGCAGCCGACCGACGTGCACCACTTCCCGGACGGCCCGCCCGCGGTGGTGGGGGGTACGTTCGCCGGCCGGTTCGAGCGCACGCCGGCCGGCGTCGCCTTCACCGTCACCGGGCAACTCCCGGATGGCGTCTACTGGTGGGCGATCCGGCGTGAGTTCGGCACCGTCGGGTCGCTTCGTTCGGTCGGCCGCTTCGAGATCGGCCCGCCGGACCTGACGAAGTTCACGCTGAGGGCGAGCGTCAAAGCGCCCAAGCGCTTCAAGGCCGCGGGCCGCGTCAGCCTCAGCACGATCGCGACGCGGGGCGCCACGATCAAGCTCGTGATCCGGCGCGGGACGCGGACCGTGCGCAAGTTCGACTTCTTCGTCGGCACCGATCAGCAGGGCAGGGTCCGCTCTCCGCAGCTCACGCTTCCGCTCTCCTGCTCGACGCCCGGGCGCTACACGGTGAAGGGCACCGCGACGGATCGTTACGGGAAGCGCCTCAACGCGGCGACGTCGTGGTCGGTCAGCCGCACGCGCTGCGCGCGGCTGAAGCGGGCGGTCTCAGCGGGTTCCCAGGGTTCTCACGGGTAGCGCTCAGCCCGCGTGCCGACGCTTGGCACGTGACGCGATCCGAGCTGACGCACAGCGCCGCCACGGCCGCCCTCGAGCTGCTGCCCGACGGCGTGCTCGTCGTCTACGGCGGCGAGGTCGTGCTCGCCAACCGTGCCCTCGCACGGCTCACCGGCGAGGACCTGACCGGGCGCCCCGCGCCTGACTGGCTGCCCGCGGACGGACAGAGCGGCGAGGTGCAGGTCCGCGGGCGCTCGCGCTTCGTGACCGTCGCGCCGTGCGCGCTGGGCGACGAAGCCGGCTCCGTGGTGACCGTCCGCGACACCGCGGCGCCCTCCGTGCTCGCCCACCGCGCGAGCCACGACGGCCTGACCGGGCTGCTGAACCAGCGCGCGTTCCGCGAGCGGCTCGTGTCCGCGGCCGAGCGGATGCTCAGCAGGGCCGGCCGCTGAGCCTGATCGTCGTCGACCTCGACCATTTCAAATCCGTCAACGACGTCCACGGGCATCCCACCGGGGATCGCGTGCTCGCCGAGGCCGCGGCGCGGATCGCGGGTGCGGCGCGAGCCGTCGACACGGTCGGGCGCATCGGCGGCGAGGAGTTCGCCTGGCTGCTGCCCGACGACTGGGACCCCGGGCGCCAGGCGCGCCTGCATCAGGCCGCCCGCCTGCACGACCTCGGCAAGGCGGCGCTGCCGGACAACCTGCTCTCGCGGCTCGGACCGCTCTCCGGCCCCGAGCTCGAGCACGTCCGCCAGCACGCGCGGATCGGTGCCGGCCTGGCCGCCGGCGTGCTCGACGACGAGCAGGCGAGCTGGGTCCGTCACCACCACGAGCGCTGGGATGGGGCCGGCTACCCGGGCGCGCTGGAGGGCGACGCGATCCCCGACGGCGCCCAGCTGCTCGCGCTCGCCGACGTCTGGGACACGATGACCAACGGCCGCCCGTACCGCGCCCACGCCCGACAACGCGCTGGCCGAGATCGATCACTGCGCCGGCGCGCATCTGCGCCCGGACGCATCGACGCTGATCCGCAGCGCCCTCGCCTGGCTCTCCCCAGCGTTCTCTCAGGGTGATCCCAGCGGGCTCTGACGGGCCGGATCGATGCTGAATCCATGCCTGAGCTCGCCTTCCCCCTGACTCCCGCCCGGCGCAAGCTCGGAGCGGCGGCGGCGCCTGACGTCGACATCGTCGTCCCCGTGTACAACGAGGCCGCCGGGCTCGAGCAGAGCATCCGCCGCCTGCACCGCTTCCTCAACGACGGATTCCCGTTCACCTGGCGGATCGTCATCGCCGACAACGCCAGCATCGACGCGACGCCGGAGATCGCTCGCGACCTCGCGCTGCGGCTGCCGGGCGTGCGCCACCTGCGGCTCGAGCAGAAGGGCCGCGGCCGCGCGCTGCGCGCCGCCTGGTCGGTCAGCCCGGCGATGGTCGTCGGTTACATGGACGTCGACCTCTCGACCGACCTGCGCGGGCTGCTCCCGCTCGTCGCGCCGTTGATGTCCGGCCACAGCGACCTCGCGATCGGCACGCGCCTCGCGCACAGCTCGCGGGTCGTGCGCGGACCCAAGCGCGAGTTCATCTCGCGCAGCTACAACCGGCTCCTGCGCACCGTCCTGCGCGCCCGCTTCTCCGACGCGCAGTGCGGCTTCAAGGCCGTTCGCCGCGACGCGCTCGACGGGTTGCTGGACGACGTCCAGGACAACGGCTGGTTCTTCGACACCGAGATGCTGGTGCTCGCGCAGCGGCGCGGCCTGCGCATTCATGAGGTGCCCGTCGACTGGGTCGACGACCCGGACTCGCGCGTCGACATCGTGCACACCGCGATGACCGACCTGCGTGGCGTCGCGCGGCTGCTCGTCCGCGGGCCGATCGCGACGTTCATGGGCATCGGGATCCTGAGCACGCTCGCCTACGCGCTCCTGTACGTCGCGCTGCATCCGCTGCTCGGCGCCGCCGGCGCGAACGCCGCGGCGCTCGCGCTCACGGCCGTCGGCAACACGGCCGCCAACCGCCGCCTGACCTTCGGTGTACGTGGGCGCGAGGACGTGATCCGCCACCAGGTACGCGGCCTCGTCGTGTTCGTGCTCACGCTCGCCCTGACCAACGGGGCGCTCGCCGTCCTGCACGGGCTGGATCCCCACCCTGGCGCGGGGAGTCGAACTCGCGGTGCTCGTGGCCGCGTCGCTGGTGGCGACGATCACGCGCTACGTCGCCATGCGCACATGGGTGTTCGCCCACGACCGCCACACCGTCCGTCCCTCCCTCGACCTGGTGAGCCGCTGATGTCCGCCATTTCCGCCCCCACCACGCGCGGTTTCGCCGGTGTCCGTCCCGGCTGGGCCCGGGTCTCGCTGGTCGCCGTGCTGGCCCTGGCCGCGGCGCTGTGCCTCTGGAACCTGACCATCAGCGGCTACTCGAACGAGTACTACGCCGCCGCGGCACGCGCCGGCTCGGAGAGCTGGAAGGCGTGGTTCTTCGGCGCGATCGACCCGGGCAGCTTCATCACCGTCGACAAGCCGCCGCTGTCGCTGTGGCTGATGGGCCTCTCGGCGCGGGTCTTCGGCTTCTCGTCCTTCAGCGTCCTGCTCCCGCAGGCGCTCTGCACGATCGCCGCCGTCGCGCTGCTGTTCGCGACCGTCCGTCGCGTCGCCGGCGACGCCGCGGGCCTGATCGCGGCCGCCGTGCTCGCGCTGACGCCGATCACGATCGCGATCGCCCGCGTCGACAACCCCGACGCGCTGCTCGTGCTGCTGCTCGTCGCGTCCGCCTACTTCACGGTGCGCGCGATCGAGTCCGGCCGCGGCAGGCACCTCGCGCTCGCCGGGGCGATCGTCGGCCTGGCCTTCATGACCAAGATGCTGCAGGGCTGGATGGTCGTGCCCGCGCTGGGCGCGGCGTACCTGCTGGCCGGGCAAGCCGGCGCTGCTCGTGCGCGTGCGCCAGCTGGCCGTGGCGGGCGTCGTCATGGTCGCCGTGAGCGTCGCCTGGCCGCTGGCCGTGTCGCTGTGGCCCGGCTCGACGCCGTACATCGGCGGCAGCACCGACGGCTCGGTCTGGGACCTGATCCTCGGCTACAACGGCTTCGGCCGCATCTTCGGCGAGGGCGGCGGCATGGGCGGGGGCGGCGGCCCGACCTTCGGCGGCGCCGCCGGCCTCTGGCGCATGTTCAACGCGCAGGTCGGCGGCCAGATCGCCTGGCTGCTGCCGCTCGCGGCGGTGAGCGCTCGTCGCCGGGCTGTGGATGACGCGCCGCGCGCCGCGGACCGATCTCCGCCGCGCCGGCTTCGTGCTCTTCGGCGTCTGGGCGCTCGTCCACGTCGGCGTGTTCTCGAGCCAGCAGGGCATCTTCCACCCGTACTACGTGAGCGCGCTGGCGCCCGCGGTGGCCGCGCTGTCGGGCATGGGGCTCGTGCTGATCTGGCGCTCGCGCGTGCTGTTCGCGGCGACGATCGCCGGGACCGCCTGGCTCGCCGTCGACCTGCTCGGCCGCACGGCGGACTTCAGCCCGTGGCTGCGCGTCGCGATCCCCGTCGCCGCGGTCGCTCGCGATCGGCGCGCTGTGGCTGCCGCGGCGTCGCGCGGTGCTCGCCGTGCTCGCGGTGACGGCCGGCGTTCGCGCTCGTTCGCCGGCCCCGCGTCCTACACCGTCGCGAACCTCGGCCACCGCCTCAACGGCAACAACGTGCTGGCCGGCCCGTCGAGCGTCTCGCAGGGCGGCATCGGTGGCGGCCCGGGCGGCGGGTTCGGCGCGCGCGGCAACGGCGGCGCCGCCGAGCGGCGGCCAGGCAGGCGCGCCTCCGAGCGGCGGCGGCTTCGCCGGCGGCGGCCCGCCCGCAGGCGGCGGCGGCGGCATGGGCGGCGGCTCGTCGGTCAGCTCCGACATGCTCGCCTTCCTGGAGAAGAACCAGGGCTCGGCGAAGTACCTGGTCGCGGCCACCGGCTCGCAGACGACCGCGCCGATCATCATCGAGACCGGCAAGGCGGTCGTCACGATCGGCGGCTTCAGCGGCGGCGACAACTCGCCGACCGTCGCCCAGCTGCAGCAGATGGTGGCCGACGGCGAGCTGAAGTACGTGCTCGTCGGCGGCCAGGGCGGCCGCGGGTCCTCGCAGGATCTGTCCACCTGGGTGCAGGAGCACGGGACCGCCGTCGACGGGTTCTCGAACCTCTACGAGGTCACCGCCTAGGCCGGAGGTGTAGCTTCCGGCGTACATGCTCGACCATCTGGCTCTCGGCGTACGGGACCTGGCCGCCTCGCGAGCGTTCTACGAGGCGGCCCTCGCGCCGCTCGGCTTCGCGGTGGTGATGGAGCGCCACGACCGCGTCGCCTTCGGCCCGCCCGCCCGGCCGATCTTCTGGCTCGTGGACGGCACGCCGTCCAGCGGCGTCCACGTCGCCTTCCAGGCCGCCGACCGCGAGCGCGTCGACGCCTTCCACGCCGCGGCGCTCGCCGCCGGCGGCGATGACCACGGGCGGCCCGGGCTGCGGCCCGAGTACCACCCGCACTACTACGGCGCGTTCATCCACGACCTGGACGGCAACAACGCCGAAGCCGTCTGCCACACACCGCAATGAGCACACGAGGCTTCTTCCGCCGCCGCTCCGAGGCGCCCGATGGCCGGCTCCCGCCCGGGCAGTACCTCGAGCGCGGCTTCCCCGTCCTCTCGGCCGGGCCGACCCCGCGGACGCCGCTCGACGAGTGGACGTTCTCGATCACGGGCGAGGTCGACCTCGAGCGCAGCTGGACCTGGGAGGAGTTCCAGGCGCTGCCGAAGGAGACGCCCACCGTCGACATTCACTGCGTCACGACGTGGTCGAAGTTCGACACCAGCTGGGTCGGCGTCTCGGTCGACACGCTGCTCGACGGGGATCGAGCCGCTCGGCGGCTTCGTCACCGCCTTCAGCGACGGCGGCTACACGACCAACCTGCCGATCGAGGACATCACCGACGGGAAGGCGTGGGTCGTCTACGAGTTCGACGGCGACGACCTCGAGTCCGAGCACGGCGGGCCCGCGCGCCTGCTGGTCCCGCATCTCTACTTCTGGAAGAGCGCCAAATGGGTGCGCGGCCTGCAGTTCATGGAGGACGACGAGCCCGGCTTCTGGGAGACGCTCGGCTACCACGACCGCGGGGATCCCTGGCTTGAGCAGCGTTATCAGGGCGACTGACTGGCGCACGGCGACCGTCGCGGCGATCGCGCCGGAGACGCCGCGCGCCGCGACGCTGACGCTCGACGTCCCGGGCTGGAACGGGCACCGCGCGGGCCAGCACGTCGACGTGCGGCTGACCGCCGAGGACGGCTATCGCGCGCAGCGCTCGTACTCGATCGCGTCGGCGCCCGAGGACGAGACGCTGCAGATCACCGTCGAGGAGCTCGTCGACGGTGAGGTCTCGCCGTGGATGGTCGAGGTCGCCGCCGAAGGCGACCAGTTCGAGGTCCGCGGGCCGTTCGGCGGCTGGTTCGTCTGGGACGTGTCGCAGACACAGCCGCTCTTCCTCGTCGCGGGCGGCTCCGGGCTGGTGCCGCTGATGTCGATGCTGCGCCACCGCCGCAACGCGGGCAGCGAGATCCAGGCCCGCGTGCTGATCTCGGTGCGCGAGGCCGACGACGTGCTCTACGCGCGTGAGCTCGAGCGGATCGGCGCCGACGTCGTGATCACGTACACGCGCCGGCCGCCGTCGGGCTGGGCCGGCTACGCCCGCCGCGTCGATCGCGAGATGCTCTCCGAGACCGCGATCGCAGGGCGCGCGCACCTACGTCTGCGGGCCGACCGCCTTCGTCGAGACGGTCGCCAACGACCTCGTGGCGCTCGGCCACGAGGCGGCACACATCAGAACCGAGCGCTTCGGCGCCACTGGAGGCTGACCATGGAGCATCTCGACGGCAACGCGGCGGCGGGCGAGTTGTCCGAGGTCTTCACGCTGGAGGCGACGACCGCCGTCGCGACCTGCGCGGGCTGCGGGGCGACCGGCGCGGTGGCCGAGGCGCGGGTCTACGAGGCGGGGATGGGGACGGTGCTGCGCTGCCCGGACTGCGACGGAGTGCTGCTGCGGCTCGTTCGCGCCGCGCGGCGAGATCCGGATGGAGATGCGCGGCGTCAGGGTGCTGCGCTGGCAAAGCGCCGACTGATGATCCGCCGCGCGTTGCCGTCGAGGATCTGCTCGGCGGTCTCGGGGTAGCGGGCGCGCAGCGCGGCCGCGAGCGGCGCCAGGTCCGCGGCGGTCTCGATCCCGCCGAGCGTCGGCTTGATGAAGCCGTCGAGGTCGGAGCCGAGCGCGACGTGCTCGGGGCCGATCGCCTCGATGTGGCGGCCGAGTACGTCGAGCGACTCGGCCAAGGTCTTCGTGTCCGAGCGCCGCAGGCCGTCGTTGATCTGGTGCTGGGCGAAGATCAGGCCGACCACGCCGCCGCGGGCCGCGATGCGCGCCGATCGTCCCGTCGCTGACGTTGTACTTCTGGCCGCCGAAGCGGTAACCGGCGTGGGAGGCGATCACCGGGTAGGCCTTCGGGTCGGCGCCGCTCTCGCGGTCCAGCGACTCGATCAGCCGGAACGTCGCGTCGATCGCGTCGTCGCGCATGTGGCTGATGTCGACGAGGACCCCGGACGCGTACATCGCGCGCACGGCCGCCTCGCCGAGCGGCGAGAGCGCCACGCCCTTGGCCTGCGGGAAGAGCGTGTTGTAGACCGCGTCGGGCAGGAAGGGGAGGGCCGGCGTGTTGGCCGCGACCCGGCGCCAGAAGAGATGCGCGAGCGTGATGTAGAGCACGCCGCGAGCCGCGAGCTCATGGACGTGCGCGGTCGACCTCCTCCGGCGTCGCGCCGAGATGGAAGCCGCCCTCGATGCAGTGCACGTACTTGCGGCCGGGCTTGTCGAGGTCCGCGGCGCTCTGGACGAGGACGCCGCCGGTGCGCTCGATCTCCGCCTCGGTGGCGTCCATCAGCTCGAGCGAGCTTGGCGTAGTAGGCGCTCTCCGGCGGCGCGCCGTACGGCTCCTCGAGATCGAGCTCCGAGAACGGCCGGTAGAGCACGCTGCACGCGACGTCCACGTCACCCTGCTCGAGCAGCTCCGGCGTCACGCGCCACGTCGCGTCCCAGTGGCGGAAGTTCAGCGCGCGCGCCGCGAGCGCCAGCACCGCCGCGCGCAGCTTGCCCTCCTCGCGGCCGCGCACCCGCGTCATGCCCTTCACAACGTCGCGCGGGGCCTCCACCCCTCCCAGCAGTCGCATCGGGAAGTGGATGTGGAGGTCGATCATGGCTACATCGTCTTCGCTCCGTTGACCGCAAGCAAGATCGCGTACAGCGACGTCGTGGCGCAGATGTAGAGGCGGTTGCGCTTCGGCCAGCCCCAGGCCACGTTGGCGACGCCCTCAGGCACCAGCACCTTGCCGATCAGCGTGCCGTCCGGGTCGTAGCAGTGCACCCCGTCGCCGGCGCTCGTCCAGATGCGGCCGCTGTCGTCGAGCCGGAAGCCGTCGAAGCCGCCGACCGTGCACTTGGCGAACTCGCGGCCGTTGGTCAGCGTGCCGTCGTCGGCGACGTCGAGCACGCGCATGTTCCGCGGCGCGCCGGTGTCGGACACGTACAGCAGGCGCTCGTCGAGGCTGAACGCGAGGCCGTTCGGGCGGTCGAAGTCGTCGGCGACGACGCTCAGCGTGCCGGTGATCGGATCGATCCGGAAGACGAAGCAGCCGCTCTGCTCCATCTCGCCCTTGTGGCCCTCGTAGTCGCTCTCGATGCCGTAGGCGGGGTCGGTGAAGTAGACCGCGCCGTCGGAGCGCACGACCACGTCGTTGGGGCTGTTGAGCCGCTTGCCGTCGTAGGCGTCCGCGAGCACGGTGATCGAGCCGTCGTGCTCGGTGCGCGTGACCCGCCGGTTGCCGTGCTCGCAGCTGACCAGCCGGCCCTGGCCGTCGACCGTGTGGCCGTTGGTGTAGCCGGCGGGCGAGCGGAACACGCCGACGTTGCCGGTCGTCTCGTCGTAGCGCAGCATCCGGTCGTTCGGGATGTCGGACCAGACCAGCGCGCGGTGTGCGGGGAAGTACGCCGGGCCCTCCGCCCAGCGGCAGCCCTCGTAGAGGTGCTCGAGCCGCGCCGTCGTCTTGACCGCGCACCGCGAAGCGCTCGTCGTAGATCTCGAAGTCGCTCATGACCGCAGCAGGGGGAAGACGTCTTGCGCGAACTGGTCGATGTAGCGCCGCTGATCGTTGCCGGGGAAGTGGAAGACCAGCTCGCTGAAGCCGAGGTCGACGTACGGCTGGATCTTGTCGGCGACCTCCTGCGGGTCATCGGAGACGATGAAGCGGGTGTGCGCGCGGTCGAGCGCGTTGTCGGCCAGGCGCTCCATCTCGACCGGGTCCTCGACGCCTTCCTTCTCCTCCGGCGTCAGCGCCAGCGCGGCCCACCAGTGCGTCGCCTTCTCCGCGTCGTCGAGGTCGTGGTCGTAGGAGACCTTGATCTCGATCATCCGCTTGATCGACTCGTAGTCGCGACCCGCCTTCTCGGCGCCCTCGCGGACGTTGTCGAGCAGGGTGACGTAGAGCTCCGGGTCCTTGCCGGAGGTGCAGATGAAGCCGTCGCCGACGCGGCCGGCGAGCTTGGCCGCCAGCGGACCGGATGCGGCGACGTAGATCGGCACCGGCGTCTCGGGCCGGTCGTAGATCGTGGCGCGGCGCAGCTTGTAGTAGTCGCCCTCGAAGTCCACGCGCTCCTCGCTCCAGAGCAGCTTCATGACGTGGATCGCCTCGGCCATCTTCAGCCGGCGCTCCTTGCGCCCAGGGAACTCGCCGCCCGTGATCGGCGTCTCGTTCATCGCCTCGCCGGTGCCGACGCCGAGGAAGATCCGGCCAGGGGCGAGGCAGCCGAGCGTCGCGAACGCCTGCGCGACGATCGCCGGGTGGTAGCGCATGGTCGGCGTCAGCACGCTCGTGCCGAGCGTGATCGTGCTCGTGGACGCCGCGGCGGCGCCCAGCCAGGGGAGGACGGCGGGTGCATGGCCGCCGTTGTGTCGCCACGGCTGCAGGTGGTCGGACACACCGGCCGCCTCGAAACCGCGTGCTTCAGCGTGCTTGACCAACTCGAGCAGCTCAGTCGGGCCGAACTGCTCGTTGGACGCCTTGTAGCCCAGGGTGAGGTTCACGTGCAGACCTTAGCTTTCTCGGCCTTTACGATACGGTGTCGTAAAGATGAATTCGTCGCTCGAGTCCCCGGCGCGCGGCCGCCCGCGCGACCCGCGCCGTCGTGAGGCGATCCTGCGGGCGGCGATCGTGCTGGTGGCCGAGGTCGGCTACGACCGGATGACGGTCGAGGCGCTCGCGGCCCGCGCCGGCGTCAGCAAGCCGACGATCTACCGTCGCTGGCCCGGCGGCAAGAAGGAGATCGTCGTCGACGCGATGCGGTCCAAGCATCCCGCCGCCGAGACGCTCCCGGACTCCGGCAGCCTGCGCGGTGATCTGCTCGGCGCTGCTCGGCACGATGATCGAGCACATCGACGAGGACGCGCACCTCGCCGCCGGGCTGATCGGTCAGCTGCGGGCGAGCGAGGAGCTCGCCACGCTCATGCGCGAGGAGATCGTCACCCTCGAGCGACGGCGCTACGACGTGCTGATCGCCCGCGCCGTCGCCCGCGGAGAACTGTCCGCCGACGCTCGCATCACGCCCCTGCTCTCCGACGTCGCCGGCTCCGTCGTCTTCACCCGCGCGGTCGTCTCCGGCGAGCCGCTCGACCAGCCGTTCCTCGAAGAGCTCGTCGACCACGTGCTGCTCCCCATCTTGAAACCCCTCCCCAAGGAAATCTGAACCATGTCGTCTTCCAACGGGGCCGGCGAAGGCCTCGACCGCCGGATCCTCATGATCGCGAGCGTCGTCGTGCTCGGAGCGATCATGTCGATCCTCGACACGACCGTCGTCAACGTCGCGCTCAACACGCTCGCGCAGGACTTCGACGCGCCGCTCTCGACCATCCAGTGGGTCGTGACCGGCTACACGCTGGCGCTCGCCACCGTCATCCCGATCACCGGCTGGGCCGCTGATCGCTTCGGCACCAAGCGCCTGTACATGCTCTCGATCGGCCTCTTCCTCATGGGCAGCCTCTTGTCGGGCATCGCCTGGTCGGCCGAGTCGCTGATCGGCTTCCGCATCCTGCAGGGCCTCGGCGGCGGCATGCTGATGCCGGCCGGCATGACGATCCTCACGCGCGCGGCCGGGCCGCAGCGTGTCGGGCGCGTCATGGCGCATCATCGGCGTCCCGATGCTGCTCGGCCCGATCCTGGGCCCGATCCTCGGCGGCTGGCTCGTCGACGAGATCTCCTGGCGCTGGATCTTCTTCATCAACCTGCCGATCGGCATCGCGGCGCTGATCGCCTCGCCAGCGCATCCTGGTCAAGGACTCGCCGCAGCCCGGCCATCGCCTCGACGTGGTCGGCTTCGCGCTGCTCTCGCCCGCCCTCGCGCTGATGATCTACGGCCTCGCCGAGTCCGCGTCCTCCGGCGGCTTCGGCGCCTTCGAGGTCTGGGGCCCCGGCCTCACGGGCCTGGTGCTGTTCATCGCCTTCGTCCTGCACGCCCTGCGCACGCCGCACGCGCTGCTCGACCTGCGCCTGTTCAAGAACCGCACGTTCTCCGCGGCCTCGGGCACGCTGGTCCTGATGGTCATCAGCGTCTTCGGCGCGATGCTGCTGCTGCCGCTCTACCTCCAGGCCGTGCGCGGCGAGTCGGCCTTCGACTCCGGCCTGCTGCTCGCCCCGCAGGGCATCGGCGCCATGCTCGTCGATGCCGATCGCGGGCCAGCTCACCGACAAGGTCGGCGTGGGCAAGATCGTGCTCCCCGGCCTGGTGATCCTGTTCCTCTCGACGCTCGGGCTCACGCAGCTGGCCGGCGACACGTCCTACTACGCGCTGAGCGCCGTGCTGTTCGCGATGGGCGTCGGCATGGGCTTCGCGATGATGCCGCTGATGTCGGGCGCGATGCAGACGCTCCGCCACGCCCAGGTGGCCCGCGCCAGCACGACGCTGAACATCATCCAGCAGGTCGGCGCCTCGATCGGCACCGCCGTGATGTCCGTGATCCTCACCGTCGCGCTGCAGGACCGCCTCGGCAGTGGCGCGGGCGGCGGGACCGGCCTCGGCGCGAGCGGCGCCGACCTGCCGCCCGAGGTCCGCGACCTGATGGCGAGCGCGTTCGCGCACACCTACTGGTGGGCGGTGGCGCTGATCGTCCCGCGATCGTCGTCGCGCTGCTGCTGCCGCGCCGCAAGCCCGAGCCGGTCGAGGATGACGACACGGGCGCCGGCGAGCCGGCACCCGTGCTCATGCACGTGTAGCCCGACTCCTAGAGCGAGGCGTACAGCGCCTGTTCGAAGTCGATGTAGACCTGGAAGACCGCGGGTTCCACGAACGGCAGCGTCTGCGAGTAGATCGCGCCCGTGACCCCGGTCCTCCGGTCGACCCAGAAGTGGGTGTTGAAGATGCCCGGCCCACGAGCCGCTGCCGGCCGCGCGCATCCCGGGCATCGCCTCCGTGTTGAGCAGCAGGCCGAGGCCCCACTTCAGGCCCGGGCCGCCGTTGAAGTCCGCGGTCGAGCCCGGGTCGGCGGTCTTGATCTCCGGCGGGAAGTCGATCTCGCCGATCTGGTTCGTGAAGGCCGCGTCGACGGTCTCCGGCTGCAGGATCTGCGCTCCGTCCAGCGTCCCGCGGCCGAGCAGCATCCGCTGGAAGCGCAGGTAGTCCCGCGGCGTCGAATACAGGCCGTGGCCGCCGGCCCACCAGTCCGGCTGCTGCGACCAGTCGACGTCCGTCGCCACCCAGCTGCCGTCCTCGGCGTGCAGGTGGACCGGCACCGAGTTCGCCGCGCTGCTCGTCGCTCATCAGGAACGTCGTGTGCTCCATGCCCAGCGGGCCGAGGATGTGCTCGGCGAAGTAGTCGTCCAGCGCCTGGCCGCCCGCGGCCTCGACCACCCGGCCCAGCCAGTCCGTGTTGATCCCGTACTCGTAGCGCGTGCCCGGGTCCGCGACCAGCGGCGCCTTGAAGATGACCTCCTGGCCGGAGAGGACGTTGGGCGTCCCGGTCGCCGCCTCCCAGCGCACGATCGTCCTCGCTGAAGAACCAGTACGCGAGCCCGGACGTGTGCGTGATCAGCTGCCGCACCGTGGCCTTGCTGGCCGGCGGGCGCAGCCGCGGCGTGTCGCCGTCGAAGCCCTCGAGCACCTGCAGCTCGCGCGAACTCCGGCCGGTAGGTCTCGACCGGCGCGTCGAGCTCCAGCTTGCCCTGCTCGGCGAGCTGCAGCGCCGCGGTCGTCGCGACCATCTTCGTCATCGAGGCGATCCGGAACATCGTGTCCGGCGTCACCGGGTCGGACTCGCCGACCGCCCGCGGGCCGGCGGCGCCCGCATAGATCGGACCGTGCGCGTCCGCCGCCATCGCGACGACATTCGGCACCGCGCCGGACTCCACGGCGTCCTGCAGGACCTGATCGATCCGAGTTCCCGTGATCGTGGACATGACCGGGTCTCCTCCCCGTCGGTGGGACTGCCTCAAGTGAAGGATTGCGCGTCTGCATTTCTGCCGCGCAACGTATGGTTCCGTCCGGACAGAAAGCGAACATGTGTTCGTGTCATTACCTGAAGCGACCATCCTCCACGCGGACCTCGACTCGTTCTTCGCATCCGTCGAGCAGCGCGACGATCCGCGGCTGCTCGGCAAGCCCGTGATCGTGGGCGCGGGGGTGGTGCTGGCCGCCAGCTACGAGGCGAAGGCGTTCGGCGTGAAGACCGCGATGCCGGGCGGGAAGGCGCGCCAGTTGTGCCCGCACGCGATCGTCGTCTCACCGCGCTTCGAGGCCTACACGAAGGCCTCCAAGGCCGTGTTCACGATCTTCGAGGACACGTCGCCGGAGGTGGAGGGGATGTCGATCGACGAGGCGTTCCTCAACGTCCGCGGCATGCGCAGGATCGCCGGCGCGCCGGTCGAGATCGCCGCTCGGCTGCGGGAGCGCGTGCGCGACGAGGTCGGGCTGCCGATCACGGTCGGGGTCGCACGCACGAAGTTCCTGGCGAAGGTGGCGAGCGCCGTCGCCAAGCCGGACGGCCTGCTCGTGGTCGAGCCCGCGGGCGAGCTGGACTTCCTGCATCCACTGCCGGTCGAGCGCCTGTGGGGCGTGGGGGTCAAGACCGCCGACAAGCTGCACGCGCGCGGCATCAACACCGTGGGGGAGGTCGCCGCGCTCTCGGAGCTCGCGCTGGTGGGCATGCTCGGAAAGGGGTCCGGGCGCCACCTGCACGCGCTCGCGCACAATCGCGATCCGCGGCCCGTCGTCGTCGGGCGCCGGCGGCGCTCGATCGGTGGACAGCGGGCGATCGGCCGGCGCGGTCAGCCGAAGACGCCCGAGTTCCTCGACGAGGTCCTGGTCGGCCTGATCGACCGGATCACGCGGCGGCTGCGGGCCGCGCGGCGCGTGGCGCGGACGGTGATCCTGCGGCTGCGCTTCGACGACTTCACGCGCGTCACCCGCTCGCTGACGATCGCGCCAGGCGACCGCGGAGTCACGCGCGCTGCTGGGCGCCGCGCGCGAGCTGCTCGCGGCGGCGATGGAGACGATCCGGGCGCGGGGCTGCACGCTGGTCGGCCTCTCGCTGACCAACCTCGAGGACGTCGACGCGGTCCAGCTCGCGTTCCCCGTCGACCGCGTGCGCACCCTGGCGCTCGACGCCGCGGTCGACGAGGTGCGCGACCGCTTCGGCTCGAAGATGCTCACGCGAGGCGTCCTTCTCGGCCGCGACTCGGGGATCGAGATGCCGCTGCTCCCGAACGATTGAGGACTGATCCTGGCCGCAATCAACCCTAGCTTGGAACCCATGACACCCAGAGAGACCTATCCCGCTGGAGTGACCTGCTTCATCGACACCGAGCGCACGGACGTCGACGCCACCGCGGCCTTCTACGGCGGTCTGTTCGGCTGGACGTTCGAGGATCGGCTCCCGCCCGATGCACCCGCACGGTTCGTGATGGCCAAGCTCGACGGTCTCGCCGTGGCCGGTCTCGCCTCGGCGCCCTCCGAGAACGCCGCGCCCGACTGGAACACGTACATCAGTGTCGAGAACGTGGACGCCATCGTGCCGCGCGTGACGGGCGCGGGCGGGACCGTGCTCCTCGAGCCGATGGACGTCGGCCCGGCGGGGCGGACGGCCACGTTCGCCGATCCGGAGGGTGCCGCGTTCCGCGTCTGGCAGCCCGGCCGCACGCACGGCGCGCAGGTCGTCAACGCGCCCGGCGCGTGGAACTGGAGCGACCTCGAGACGCGCGACATCGAGGCCGCGAAGGCCTTCTACTCCGCGGTCTTCGGCTGGGACTACAGCGACGTCGACCTCGGCCGGGGCCCCTCAGCGATGATCCGTGTCCCCGGCTACGGCGACCACCTGGAGGCGCTGACGCCCGGCACGCTCGCCGGCCACAAGGAGCTGGGCGCGCCGGAGGGCTTCTCGGACGCGATCGGCTGGATGCAGGCCCCCGGCAACCCGAACGGTGAGCCGCGCTGGGTCGTCACATTCTCGGTCGCCGACGCCGACGAGAGCGCCCGCCGCGTCACCGAGCTCGGCGGCACCGTGCTGGTCGAACCGTTCGACGTCCCGTACGTGCGGATGGCCGCGGTCCGCGACCCGGACGGCGTGACGTTCGCGATCGGCCAGTTCAAGCCGCCCGCCTGACCCGACCGAACGCGGGGGGTGTGATGCCTGAGGTTCGCTATCCGGACCTGGTCGATCACACCCCCTAGAAACGACCTCGCCGAGCCCGCCGCCGCGGCGTGGGGTGGAAGGCGGGGGAGGGTGTGGCCGCTGACCGTCCTCACGGGACGGTGGGCGGCCACACCCCACGGGCGAGGGGCTCGTCGGCCCGCGTTCACGAGGAGCCGCGAGTGACCGTGGGGGCGCGGGTGACCGTGGGGGCGCGGGTGACCGTGGGGGCGCGGGTGACCGTGGGGGCCGCGAGTGACCGCGGGGGCCGCGAGTGACCGCGGGCGCCGCGAGTCGCCGCGGGGGCCGCGAGTGACCGCGGGGGCCGCGAGTCGACCGCGGGCGCCGCGAGTGACCGCGGGGGCCGCGAGTGACCGTGGGGGCCGCGAGTGACCGCGGGCGCCGCGAGTGACCGCGGGCGCCGCGAGTGACCGCGGGGGCCGCGAGTGACCGCGGGGGCCGCGAGTCGACCGCGGGCGCCGCGAGTCGCCGCGGCGCCGCGCGGCGCGCGTTCATCAGCGGCGCGGGCGGGCCGTGTAGCGCTTGCCCTTGCGCACGATCACGTTCTTCTTCTTGACGTTGTCGCGGACGAGCACGCTGCCGGACGTGACCTGGACCAGCGTTCCGGCGCAGGAGTCCTGGACGAGCCACTTGGTGCCGCGGATCGTCGCGGCGCCGTACTGCCCACGCGTGCGGAACTTGCCCTTGCCGTCGCCCCAGAGCTTGCGCGACTTGGGCTTCGCCGCCGCAGCCGCCGCGCGAGCGCCGCGCTTCTCTGCACGACGCCAAAGGCTCGTTGAGCTTGAACTCGGTGACCGCGGCCGGCTGGGCGACCTGGAACCAGCCGCCGTAGAGCTGCACCTTCTCGACCGCCGCCGTGCGCGAGGGGACCGAGGCGAGCTCGATCCGCCCCTTCTTGACGTCGATCGTCGCGCCGAGCGGGATGTCGTCGATCGAGCCGAGGTCGGTGAACGTCGGGCGCCCTTCAAGCGCACCCGGACCTTGCCGCTGATCGGCCTGACGACGACGGTCTTGTGGAACTGCGGGACCGGGTCCGCCGCAACCGGGGTCGGCGTGGCCACGGGCGGCTGGCGGCGGCCGGAGCGCCCGGACCGAGCGCGGAGGCGCGGATCTGGGTCGTGCCGGCCGCCGCGGCTCTCCCACACGGCGAGACCGACGTGGTCGGGCGCCGCGGCCACCCGCGGCTGGGCCTCGAGGTCGTCGGTCTGGAGCGCGAGCGTGCCGGAGGTCCAGTTCACGCCGTCGTCGGAGACCGCGTGGACGACGATGGAAGCCGTCGGCCTCGCTGCTCGCCCAGACCGCCTGCAGGCGGCCGCCGGGGTCTGGAGCAAGATGCGACTGGGCGTCGTCGCCGCGGGCGGCCACGGTGACCCCGGACACGAACGCCGACCCGTCCCAGCGCCGCACGACCAGTCCGCCGGCCTCGGTCCCGGCAGACAGGAAGAGGCCCGCCCGGGGCCGCCCGCGAGATGCGGGTAGTCGACGTAGCCGATGTCGACGGGCGCGCTCCAGCCGCCGGGATCGTTGAGCGATCGCCCGAGCCGCTGTAGACGACGGAACGCGGCATCGGAGGTGCCCGAGGCGAAGACGGCGAGCGGCCGGCCGTCGGGCAGCAGCGCGACGGTCCCGTTGTACGGCCGGCCGGCGTCCAGCACCGCCCGTGCCGTGCCGGACGTGCCACCGCCGAGCGGCACGTTCTGGAAGACGCCGCCCTCGGAGAACGCGTTCGTCACCACCGAGAGCGAGGCGTCCGGGCCGAGCACCGACTCGTCGAATGGTGCGTAGCCGACCACGGTGCCGGTATCGAACGTGTCGCCGCCGTTGGTCGAGACGTAGAGGAAGACCTGGTTGAACTCGGTGCCGGTCGCGCCGTAGCGGTACTGGACGACCGTGACGCGCGCTCCCGCGACGACCACGAACGGCCGCGACAGGGAGTTGCCGGTCGTCGCGAGTACGGCCTGCCCGGCACACGCGGAGGCGCCGCGGGCGAGCCGGCAGAAGTGCAGCGAGTTGTTGTTGGGCTCCGTGCCGTACCAGGCGATGTACGCGGTACCGGCGGGATCGACGGCGAGGCCCGGCTTGTGTCCCTCGCCGATGACGAACGGCGCGGCGCCCGCGGAAGCCGGCGCGAGCAGCGCGGCGGTCAAAAGCGCGAACAGAATAACGGTGCGCAAGGGGCGACCCTCTCAGAGGAGGGCCGCCCAGCGCAACCCCTCCGCTACACCAGGGTGTGCGACAACTCGCCGGAGCGAATGAGCTCGACGATGGCGTCGATGTCGCGATCCATGCGCCGGTCACCGTCGAGGAACGCGACGCGCGCGCGGACCAATGCGTGCGCTTCGCGGGCCTTCGGGCTCGCCTTCTCGATCCCGCGCAGGTCAAGCGCCTGCGCGATCGCGATCAGGTGGATTGCGGCGATGTGCTGCAGGATCTCCACGATCGTGCGCGCGTCGCGCGCGGCGATCGTCCCCATGGAGACCTTGTCCTGGTTGTGGGCCTCGGTCGAGCGCGAGTGAATGCTCGCCGGGTTACACAGCTTCAACGCCTCGGCGGTCAGCGCCGAGCACGAGAGCTGCATCCCCTTGAAGCCGTGATGCAACCCGGCTTCGGGATCTGTGGGATCGAAGTACGGGATCAAGTTGGGCGTCAGGCCCGCGTTGAACTTCTCGTCGACGATGAGTTCGAGTTGGCGATCGAAGAGGTCGGCCATGTTGGCCAGGGCGATCTTCAGCGAGTCCATGCCCTGGGTGATGTGGCTGCCGTAGAAGTTGCCGCCGCTCTGGACGCGACCGGCGCCGGTGTCGAAGAGCGGGTTGTCGTCGGACGAGTTGATCTCGATCGAGACCCACTTCTCGACCCACTCGAGCGTGTCGCGCAGCGCGCCCGTGATGTGCGGCGCGCAGCGGATCGAGTACTTGTCCTGAACCGAGCGCTCCAGCTCGCGGAAGCCGATGCCGTCGAGCGGGACGATGTCCTCGGCGTCGTGCGTGAGCTCGGAGCCCGCGATCAGCATCCGCACGTTCGCGGCGCTCTCGATGATCCCCGGGTGCGGCTTGGCCTCGAAGAGGAACGCGTTGAAGTGCCCGGCGTTGCCCATCAGCGCCTGCGACGCCATCGACGTGCAGAGGTCGGCGACGAAGGCGAGCTCGCGGGCGTCGTGCACGGCCAACGTCGCGAAGCCGCTCATGAACGACGTGCCGTTGGTCATCGCGAGGCCTTCCTTGGCCTCCAGCAGCAGGGGCTCGAGCCCGAGCTCGGCCAGCACCTCGGCGGCCTCGCGGACCTCGCCCTCGTAGAGCACCTCGGTCTCGCCGGCGAGTGCACGCCCGACGTAGGACAGCGGGATCAGGTCGCCACTCGCGCCACAGGACCCGCGCTCGGGAATCAGCGGCAGGATGTCGTGGTTGAGCAGCGTCAGCAGGCTCTCGATCAGCTCCAGCCGAACGCCCGAGTTGCCCTTGGCGAGGCAGTTGGCGCGGAACAGCATCGTCGCGCGCGTGACCTCGGGCGACGCGATCTGGCCCGTTCCGGCGCCGAGGAAGCGGAGCATGTTCTGCTGCAGACGCGCGGCCTTCTCAGGCGCGATCTGGCGGTGCGCGCTGTCGCCGAACCCGGTCGTGACGCCGTAGATCGGGATCTCGCGGGCGATCAGATCCTGCTTGAGGGCGCGCGCGGCCTTGACGCGGCGCCCGGCCTCCGCGGAGAGCACGGCGCGGCCGCCGCCGCGAGCGAACTTGACCGCGTCCGCGATGGTGAGCGATCGACCGTCGAGGTCCACGTGCACGCCGGTCGGCTGTTGGAGCAGATCCGTCATGTGACGAAGGTACTCAGCTATACGAACCTTGCAACAAATTTGGGATTTCTGCCCAAGTTTGTCCAGACGCAACCGGTTGGCGCTGTGCAACTTGACCAGTGTTGCTACGGCTGTCGCCACTCCCCGGTGGCGAGGCAGTGCTCGAGCGTCGCCGTGTGCGCGGCGAGTTCGAGGCCCTGCTCGCGAACCCAGGCGTCGTCGTAGTACGTGTCGCGGTAGCGCTCGCCGTGGTCGCAGATCAGCGTCACGATGCTGCCGCGCTCGCCGCCGGCGCGCAGCTCGGCGGCGAGTGAGAGCGCGCCCCAGAGGTTGGTGCCCGTGGACGCGCCGACGTTGCGGCCGGTGACCGCGCGGGCGAAGCGCATCGCCGCGATCGACGCCGGCGTCGGGGACGGCGAGCATGCGGTCGATCACGCCCGGCACGAACGACCGCTCCACGCGCGTGCGGCCGATCCCCTCGATCCGCGACGGCCGCCCGGTCGTGTGCGACGGGTCGTCGCCGGCCCAGCCGTCGAAGAAGGCCGAGTTCTCCGGATCGACGACGCACAGCCGCGTCGGGTAGCGGCGATAGCGGACGTAGCGGCCGATCGTCGCGCTCGTGCCGCCCGTCCCGGCGCCGACGACGATCCAGGCCGGCAGCGGGTGCGGCTCGGCGCGCATCTGGGCGAAGATCGACTCGGCGATGTTGTTGTTCCCGCGCCAGTCGGTCGCGCGTTCGGCGTAGGTGAACTGATCCATGAAGTGCCCGCCGGTCTCGGCGGCGACGCGGGCCGCCTCGGCGTAGATCTCGGCAGCGTTCTCGACCAGGTGGCAGCGGCCGCCCTGGAACTCGATCAGGGCGATCTTGCTCGGGCTCGTCGCGGCGGGCATGACCGCGACGAACGGCAGGCCCAGCAGCCGCGCGAAGTACGCCTCAGAGACGGCGGTCGAGCCGCTGGACGCCTCGACGATCGTCGTGTCGGGACCGATCCAGCCGTTGCACAGCCCGTAGAGGAACAGCGAGCGCGCGAGCCGGTGCTTGAGCGAGCCGGTGGGGTGGACCGACTCGTCCTTGAGGTAGAGGTCGACGCCCCATGCCGGCGGCAGCGGGAAGACGTGCAGGTGGGTGTCGGCGGAGCGGTTGGCGTCGGCGTCGACGCGGCGGATGGCCTCGTCGACCCAGCCTCGCGCGGACGCTGAGCCGCGGTCTACGAATCGTGATGGCAGGCGGCCAAGCCTAGTCGCGACCTGATACCAACGGGGGATGAGCCAGAGCTACGTCCACGGCTATGACCCGCGCGAGAGCGAGCGGCTGCACGACCAGGCCGGGACGCTCGTGGAGCTGCTGCACGGCGACACGGCGTACCCGGCCGGCGCACATGTCCTCGAGGCCGGCTGCGGGGTCGGAGCGCAGACGGTGACGCTGTCCGCGCGCAGCCCGGAGGCCCGCTTCACGTCGATCGACGTCTCCGCGGAATCGGTGGCGCAGGCGCGGACGAGAGGGCTCGCCAACGTCGAGTTCGCGCAGGCCGACATCTTCGCCCTGCCGTTCGCGCCCGGCTCGTTCGACCACGTGTTCGTGTGCTTCGTGCTCGAACACCTCGCGCAGCCGGTCGAGGCGCTCGCGCACCTGAAGGCGATGCTGAAGCCGGGCGGCACGATCACGGTGATCGAGGGCGATCACGGCTCGGCCTACTTCCACCCCGACAGCGCCGCGGCCAACGAGGCGATCCAGTGCCAGGTCACGCTCCAGCGCGAGGCGGGCGGGGACTCGCTGATCGGCCGTCAGGTCTACCCGCTGCTGGTCGCCGCGGGGTTCGGCGACGTCGCCGTGTCGGCGCGGATGGTCTACGTCGACTCCAGCCGCCCGCAGCTCGTCGACGGCTTCACGCGCAAGACGTTCACGGCGATGATCGAGGGCGTGCGCGAGCCCGCGATCGAGCGCGGCCTGATCACCGCGGAGCGCTTCGACGAGGGCGTCCGCGATCTCTACCGCACGGCCGAGGACGACGGCACGTTCTGTTACACGTTCTTCAAGGGCGTGGGAATCAACTGACGCGGATGACGTCCTCCTGTTCATGGATACGGCGATCGTGGTCGGCGCAGGGCCGGCCGGACTGGCGGCGGCCGCAGCGTTGCGGCGGGCGCAGATACCCACTGTTGTGCTCGAGCAGGGAGATGCGATCGCGCCCGCGTGGCGTGCGCGCTATGACCGGCTGCGGCTGAACTCGGCCCGCTGGTACTCGACGCTCCCGGACGGCCCGGCGCTACCGGTCCGGCACCGGGACGTTCCCGTCGCGCGACGACGTCGTCGACTACCTCGACGCCTACGCCGTCGCACCACGAGCTCGACGTCCGGCTCGGCGTGAAGGTCGAGCGGATCGACCGTGAGGGTGAGCGCTGGCGGCTCGCGACATCGACCGGCGTCATGCACGCGCACCAGGTGATCGTCGCCGGCGGATACGAGCACCGGCCGTTCGTCCCCGCCTGGCCCGGCCGCGCGCGCTTCAAGGGCAGCGTCACGCACGCCGCCGGCTACCGCACGCCGGAGCCGTTCGAGGGCCAGGACGTCCTCGTCGTCGGGCCGGGGTGCAGCGGGGCCGAGATTGCGTACGACCTCGCGGCCGGTGGCGCGGCGCGCGTGCGGCTCGCCGTCCGGACCCCGCCCAACATCATCGTCCGGGCGCCCATCGGCGCCCCGCTGGCGGTGGCGTTCATGCAGTTGCCGCCACGTGTGGGCGACGCGGTCATGCGCTTCGTCCGCCGCCGGACGGTCGGCGACCTGAGCGATTTCGGCCTGCCGGTCCCCGAGGAGGGCGTCTTCAGCCGGCTGCGGCGTCTGCACGTGGCGCCGATGATCGTCGACGCCGAGGTCATCGAGGCGATCCGCGACCGGCGGATCGAGATCGTGGGCGCGGTGGAGGGCTTCGACGAGACCGGCGTAGCTGCTCGCAGGCGACACGCGGATCGAACCCGACGCGGTGATCGCGGCGACGGGCTATCGCTCGGGCCTGGAGCCCGTCGTCGGCCAGCTCGGCGTGCTCGACGAGCACGGCGTGCCGCGGGCGCTACGCGGCGAGGCCGCACCCGGCCTGCGCTTCGTCGGCTACGACCCGCGTCCGGCGCAGCTGCGTCTCGGCGGCCGCGAGGCCGAGCGGGCGGCCAAGGCGATCGCGCGCGCCGGGTCGCGACGCGGCCGTACCCGCCGATCGCTACCGTCGGCGCAGCGTGCGGGTGCCGGCTGATCTCGAAGGGCTGACCGAGCTGCTGATGAGCGGCGGCTTCGTCGCCGCCGACGAGGAGGCGGCCGAGCTGATCGCCGCCGCGGCGGGTGACCAGGCGCGGCTCGACGCGATGGTCGCGCGGCGCCAGACCGGCGAGCCGCTGGCGTGGATCACCGGCAGCGCCGAGTTCTGCGGCCGCTGGTTCCGCGTCGATCCCGGCATCTATGTCCCGCGCTGGCAGAGCGAGCTGCTGGCACAGCGCGCCGTCGAGCGGCTCCCGGAAGGCGGCGTCGCGATCGACCTCTGCACCGGCTGCGGGGCGATCGCCGCGACGTTGCGAGCCGAACGCCCGAACGCACGGGTCGTCGCGTCCGACGTCGACGCCAACGCCGTCGCCAACGCGCGGGCGAACGGCGTCGAGGCCTACGAGGGCGACCTGTTCGCCCCGCTGCCGCAGGACCTGCTTCAGAGCACGGACGTCGTCGTCGGCGTCGTGCCGTACGTGCCCACCCCGTCGCTGGAGCTCCTGCAGCGCGACACGTTCACGTTCGAGACGCCGCTGGCGTACGACGGCGGCGCCGACGGGACCGTCTTCCTGCGCCGCGCGATCTCCGACGGGCGCCGCTTCCTCAAGCCCGGCGGCGCGCTGCTGTTGGAGCTCGGAGGGGCGCAGGCCGAAGCGCTCGAAGCCGAGCTGGCGACGCTCGGCTACGTCGATGTCACGGTGCTGCGCGACGAGGACGACGACGTGCGCGGGATCGAGGCGACGGCGGCCTGATGCGTCAGCTCGAGATCACCGGTGCGCATTCCGTCGAGTGGCGTGAGCGCGCCGCGCCGGCGCTGCAGGGCGACGGCGAGGCGCTCGTCCGGCCGCTCGCGGTGGCGCTGTGCGACCTCGACGCCGCCTTCCTCGGTGGCGTCATCCCGATCTCCGAGGCGTTCGCGTTCGGCCATGAGTGCGTCGCCGAGGTGCTCGACGTCGGCGACGCGGTGCGCACGGTCCGCCCCGGGGATCGTGTCGTCGTGCCGTTCCAGATCTCCTGCGGGAGCTGTGTCGCCTGCGTCGCGGGCCGCACCGCGAACTGCCGCACCGTGCCGCGCGGCTCCGCCTACGGGATGCAGCCGCTGGGCGGCGACTGGGGCGGAGCGCTCGCCGACGTGCTGCGCGTGCCGTACGCGGACGCGATGCTCGTGCCGTTGCCGGCCGGCGCCGAGCCGTCCGCGCTCGCGAGCGTCGCCGACAACGTCGCCGACGGCTACCGCGCGGTCGCCGGGCCACTCAAAGCCGCGCCCGGCGAGGAGGTGCTGATCGTCGGCGGCTGGGCGCGCAGCGTCGGGCTCTATGCGACCGCCTGCGCGCTCGCGCTCGGCGCGTCGCGGGTCGTCTTCGCCGACAACGACGCCGGTCGCCTCGAGCGCGCCGCCGCGCTCGGGGCCGAGACGATCGAGGTCGGCACCGACTGGCCGGCGAAGCTCGGCCGCTTCGCGATCACCGTCGACGCCTCGGGCGAGCACGCCGGTCTGCACGCGGCGCTGCGTTCGACCGCGCCTGACGGCGTCTGCACGAGCGTCGCGATCTACTTCGAGCCGGCGACGCCGCTGCCGCTGCTTGAGATGTACACGCGCGGCTGCTCGCTGCACACCGGACGCGTCCACGCCCGCACGGTGATCCCGGAGGTCCTCGCGCTGATCAGTGCCGGCAAGCTCGACCCGGCGCTCGTGACGAGCGCCGTCGTCGGCTTCGAGGACGCTCCCGCGGCGCTCGCGGAACCGCCGACGAAGCTCGTGCTCGTCCCGTAGCCGTTCACCAGACGGCGCGCGAGCGCTTCGCCTGCACGTGCTCGAGGTCGCCGTGGCGTTCGACCAGCCCGAGCAGCGCGCGGCGCAGCGGCCCCGCCTGAGCGCCCAGTTCGTCCTCGACCGCGGCGCTGACGCCGAGCGCCGTGGCCCGCACGCGACGGCCCTCGTCGGTCAGCCCGACGAGCTTGCGGCGACCGTCGTCGGGATCGGCGCTGCGCGAGAGCAGTCCCGGCGGCCTCCATGTCGTCGACCGTCTGCTGCGCCGCCTGCTTGGTGACGTCGAGCAGCTCCGCCAGGCGGGCGAGCGGGAGCGGCCGCGCGTGCAACGCGCGGATCACGAAGCCCCACGGCGGCCGCATGGTGAGGCCCGCCTCGGCCATCGCCGCCTGCAGGCGGTCGATGATCACGCGGTTGGCGGCGACGATCAGGATCGCGAGGTCGGGATCGTCAGGCGCGCTTGACCTTTCCGGTGACATTCGTCAAGCTTACCTGACGATGATCATCTCCTCCCAGGACGCACCGGTCTTCCGCCAGAACGGCGTGACCGCCGTCGGCTACGCCTCGCCCAGTCGCGGCGCGACCGACCTCAGCCTCTGGCGCCTGTCACTCACGCCGGGCGAGAGCAGCCCGCCGCACACGCTCAGCCGCGAGGAGGTCTTCCTCGCGCTCAACGGGTCGGCCGTGGCCGTGATCGACGGCACGGAGCACCCCTTCGCCGGCGGCGACTGCCTCGTCGTCCCCACCGGCGTCCCCTTCATCCTCGTCGCCGGAGACTGCGGGCCTGGACGCGGTGTGCGCGATGGCCGCCGGGGGACAGGCGACGCTGCTCCCCGACGGCCCGACCATCTCGCCGCCCTGGGCGGCCTAGTTCTCGTCGCGCGCGCACCCCTTTGCCTTCCAGAAGCGGTAGTCCGCGGTGTACGGGACCTCGGCCTGCGTGCCGACCGCGGCCGCCGTGCACGTGGCGGCCGCGGGCGCGAGTCCGCCGGTGGTGTTCACGCGCTGGATGAACGTCGTGTCGCCCAGCGCGCCGGGCGTGGTCGAGGCCGCCGACAGCAGCAGCCACGGGATCGCCGCGGCGTCCGGCGCCGCCCGCAGCATCAGCCTGGTCTCAGTCCGCCGCTGAGACGAGCAGACTGGCCGCGTGCCTTCAGACGCGCTCGTCCGCAGGGCCGTCCCGATCCTCGAGGCGGGCGCCACCGCGCACGCGCGCAGGTCCGAGCTGCATGGCGTGGACCACTGGAAACGTGTCGCGCTCGCCGGCATCCACCTGATCGAGCGCGTACCCGACGTCGACGGGTCGGTGATGCTGCTGTTCGCCATGATCCACGACAGCCAGCGCCTCGACGACGGGCACGACCCGCAGCACGGCGCCCGCGCCGCGCGCTTCGCCGAAGCGTTCGCCGACCTGCTCGAACCCGCGCAGCTCGACGTCCTCGTCGAGGCCTGCCGCGACCACGCCGGCGGGCGTGTGTCGAGCGATCCCACGCTCGGCGTGTGCTTCGACGCGGACCGCCTCAACCTGTGGCGCGTCGGCATCGCGCCCAGCGCGGCCTTCCTCAGCACGGCGGTCGCCCGAGAGCCGCGCACGATCGCCTGGGCGAGCGGGCTCCAGGCCGCGCCGGTGCCGAGCTGGGACGAGCTCGGCGATCGGTTGCTGGGCTAGTCCGCCGCTGAGACCGGCACGTCGTCGAAGTCCTCGCGCACGGCCTCGAAGTACGAGTTGCAGGCGTTGCAGCGCCACTGGGCGGTGATGATCTGGCCGCCCCACTGCGCGACGCGCTCGACCTCCGCCGACGAGCAGAACGGGCAGTTCACGGTGCGCTCCAGCGACGGCGCTCGGGGTCCCAGCCGGACCAGTCGACCGGGTCGGGCAGGTCGATCTCGACGCCCTCGCCCGCGAGGATGCCCGTCAGCCACTTGCGCATCAGCGAGCGCTGGTGACGCGGGCGTCTGCTTGACCTCGCCGGCCTCGAGCGCGGCGGCGTAGGCGGCGTCGTCGTCGGGGCCGATCCAGCGCCCGGCCTCCTCCCAGGTCGCAGCCAGTCGCGCGACGAAGGCCTCGCGCTGCGGGCCGCGAACCAGCCGCTTGGCCCAGGCCTCGCCGTGGACGCGGTGCGAGCCCTCCTCCTGGAGGATCTTCTTCGCGCGCTTGGCCATCTGCTCGACGCTCGAGTCCACGCAGGCGGCGACGAACGTCGTCAGCACGCCGTCGACCAGCAGGTTGGCGGCGATGAAGGCGTTCCAGTCGGGCAGCTCGTCGTCGAGCAGCGCGAGCCGGCGATCGCCGCCGAAGCCGTCGTCGTCGGCCGCGACCTCGACGCCGAGCGCCTTCAGCACGGGGTAGGTGGAGCGGGAGTGACCGAGCTCGTCCTGGGCCATCGCGGCCGCGGCGACCGCGGACTCCAGCGTGGGCGCCGAGACGGCCCACTCGGCGTAGCGGCGCCCGAGAGCGGCCTTGTTGTCGGCCAGCGAGCCGACCAGCGAGACCATGGCGGTCGAAGTGACGGTGCTCATGGCTTGATGGCCTCCCGGATGCTGGAACGCGGCACGATGATCATCTGGATCCACGGCTGCTCGTCGTAGATCGAGCGGGCGGAGACCAGGGCGAGGTCCTCGTCGGACTCGGTGACGGTGCCGACGTGGTGCAGCGGATCCTCGTAGGCCTTGCGCGCGAAGACCTCCCAGACGTCACCGCGGGTCATGCGACGATCCCCAGGCCGCGCATCGTCTCGCGCGCCTCTTCGCGGATCATCTTGCGCGTCCACACCGGGTCCCAGACGATCTCGATCCGGACCTCCTCGACCTCTGGCTCCTGCAGCAGGCGCTCGCGGATGTCGTCCTGGATGAAGTCCATCGCCGGGCAGCCCATCGCGGTGAACGTGAGCTCGATGTCGACGATGCCGTCGGCGTAGGCGAGAGAGACGATCAGCCCCATGCCGACGACGGAGATCGGGATCTCGGGATCCTCGACCTCCTTCAAGCGCGAGCCAGAGCCGGGCCTCGACGGACTGCTGTGTGGTCGCGATCATGCCCGGTGCCCCCGCTGCAGCGTCGCGACGTAGGTCTCGTTCATCGGCCCGCGGCCCTTCCAGCGCACCAGCACGTCCTCCCACGTGGTCTCACCGCACCAGCGCTTGGCCTCTGAGTCGAACGTCTGCGGGAACGGACAGTCGATCACGTAGCGCTGCGAGTCCTCGTCGAAGTGCGCGGGAACGTCGAGGCCGACCTCGTCCATGAACGGGACGACGTGGCCCATCCAGTCCTGGCGCAGCTCGTCGTTCGACTTCCCCTTGAAGCCGTACTCGAGCTGGATGCCGTGCTTCTTGCGCGCGTCCGGCAGCCCGAACCACTCCAGCGTCAGGATGAACATCCAGTCCAGCGAGGCCTGCAGCTTGGCCTTCTCGACCGGGTCGGCGGCGAGCTTCTTGACCCACGTGCGCCCGTGGCGCAGGTGGAAGGTCTCCTCCTTGTCGACCTTGGCCAGCGCGCGCTTCCAGGGGCCGAAGGTCGAGGACTGATGAACGTCGGACAACAGCACGAAGCCCGGCCTGGTCGTACAGCGCGTTGGCCAGCACGAGCTCGTGCCAGGAGTCCAGCGGCACGTCGAAGGCGTATGGGTACTTGAAGGCGGAGGCCTCGCGCTCGTAGATCAGCGCCGGCATGTCGACGCCGAGATCGCCGAGCAGGCGGTAGCCGATGTGCGCGTGGGCGAGCTCGTCCTGGATGATCGAGACCGCGGAGCCGAAGTTGTTCAGCGCCGGCGCGTGCGTGGCCGCGCGCAGGTACGCGGGCGCGGAGACCAGCTCCGTGTCGGCGGACACCGTGAGGATGCGGCGGATGCCCTTCAGGTACTCGGGGGACATGTGCTGCAGCCCCTCCACCAGCTTGCCGGCGGCGAGGTGCGCGCGGACCTCGTCCTCGGTGCGAGGGGCGAGTTCCTCGACGGTGGCGGTCATTGGAGAGTCCTCACGTGAGACAACTTGTTGACGAGCGCCAAGGTATCGTCTATCTTGAGCTTCGTCAAGCGCGGCGAGGAGAACCTGTGAGCACCCAGACGCTGATCGAGCATGGCCCCTTCATCGCCGGCGTGGCCGAGCCGCTGGCGGGCGAGCATCGCGAGATCACCAACCCGGGCACGGGCGAGCTGGTCGGTCGTGTCACGGCCGCGACGGCGCAGGACGCCGACCGCGCCGTCAACGCCGCGCTCGACGCGTTCAAGGACTGGTCGCGCCGCGGCTATGCCGACCGCGGGCGGATCATCCACGCGTGCGCGGAGGCCTTCGAGGCCCACGTCGACGAGCTGGTGCCGATCCTCGTCGCCGAGCAGGGCAAGACGATCCGCGAGGCCAAGATCGAGCTGCACAAGGCCGCCGACACGCTCGAGCACTACGCGGGCCTCTCGCGCCAGGTGCGGGGGATCAGCGTCCACAACGTCGACCCGGGCGTCGACGCGCGCGTGCTGCGCCGCCCGCTCGGCGTCGTCGCCGCGATCGTCCCGTGGAACTTCCCGACGACGCTGCTGTGCAACAAGCTCGGCCCGGCGTTCCTGACCGGCAACACGGTCGTGGCCAAGCCCGCCGACACCACGCCGCTGACGACGCTGCGGCTCGCCGAGATCTTCCACGAGGCGGGCCTGCCCGCCGGCGTCTTCAACGTGCTGCCCGGCAAGGGCTCCGTGGCCGGTGACGCGCTGGTGCGCCATCCGCTGGTGCGCAAGGTCGCCTTCACCGGCTCGACGCCGATCGGCGAGCAGGTCGCCGCGCTCGCCGCGGTCGGCTCCAAGCGCGTGACGCTCGAGCTCGGCGGCTCGGACCCGATGATCATCTGCGACGACGCGGACCTCAAGGCGGCCGCCAGCGCCGCCGCGATGGGCCGCTTCTACAACTGCGGCCAGGCCTGCCTGGCGATCAAGCGCCTGTACGTCTTCGAGTCGGTCGCGGACGAGGTCGTCGCCGCCGTCGCGGCCAAGGCGGCGCGGCTGCGCGTCGGCATCGGCTCCGATCCGGACAGCCAGCTCGGCCCGCTGCACACCGAGGGCCAGCGCGAGGAGCTCGAGCGCCAGATCGCCGAAAGCGGCGGCGAGATCCTCGCCGGCGGCGGGCGTCCGGAGGGGCTCGACTCGGGCTGGTTCCACGAGCCGACGGTCGTCCTCGAGCCGGGTCGCGACTCGCCGATGGCGATGGAGGAGGTCTTCGGCCCGGCGCTCCCGATCTGGCGCGTCAAGGACATGGACGAGGCGCTCGAGCTGGCCAACAACTCGCCGTTCGGCCTCGGCTCGAGCGTGTGGACGCAGGACCTCGACCGCGCCGAGCGCGCCGCCTCCGAGCTCGACTGCGGCTACACGTGGATCAACTCGCGCACGAAGGTCTACGACGAGCTGCCCTTCGGTGGCCTCAAGGCCTCCGGCTACGGCAAGGAGCACGGCTCCGAGGCGCTGGACTACTACACCGATCAGAAGTCGGTCGTCGTCAAGCGCTCGCTGTAGCGTCCTTCGGCATGGACGCCGACTCGCTCGTCGCCATCGATGTCCATTCGCACGTCCAGGCCTCGCTGACCAGCCGGGGCTTCCCGCCGGGCTCGCCCGAGGCCGCCGTCGCCGAGGTCTTCGGCTCCGACAAGCTGCTCAACGTCCCCGAGCTCGCGGCCTTCTACCGCGAGCGCAAGATGGCCGCGGTCTGCTTCATGGTCGACACCGTTCGCTGGGGCGGCCCGGTCACCAACGACGAGATCCTCGAGCTCGCGGCGAACGAGCGCGACGCCCTGATCCCGTTCGTCTCGATCGACCCGCACCGCGGCGCCGAGGGCGTCTCGGAAGCGCGGCGGCTGATCGAGGAGCACGACGTCCGCGGCTTCAAGTTCCACCCCAGCCTGCAGGCCTTCTTCCCCGACGACCGGCTCGCCTACCCGCTCTACGAGGTGATCGCCGAGCACAAGCTCCCGGCGGTCTTCCACACCGGCCAGACCGCCGTCGGCTCCGGCCTGCGGGGCGGGGGAGGCGTGCTCCTGAAGTACTCCAACCCGCTCCACCTCGACGAGGTCGCCGCGGACTTCCCCGACATGCAGGTCGTCATGGCGCATCCGTCGGTGCCGTGGCAGGACGAGGCGCTGTCGATCGCCGGCCACAAGCCGAACGTCTGGATCGACCTCAGCGGCTGGTCGCCCAAGTACTTCCCGCCGCAGCTCGTGCGCCAGGCCAACTCGCTGCTCAAGCACAAGGTCCTGTTCGGGACCGACTTCCCGGCGCTCACGCCCGAGCGCTGGCTGCGCGACTTCGACGCGCTCGACATCAAGCCCGAGGTCCGGCCGCTGATCCTCAAGGAGAACGCGCGGAGGCTGCTCGGGCTATGACGATCCTCTGGAGCCCGGACGGCCGGGACTCGGTGATGCGGCGCTTCGCCGAGCGCAACGGTTTCACCGACTACGAGGCGCTGCAGCGCTGGTCCGTGACCGATCTCGAGGGGTTCTGGCGCGCGGTGGCCGACTTCTTCGGGGCCGGCATCCAGGCCGAGCACGTGCTCGCCCGGAGCCAAATGCCCGGCGCCGAGTGGTTCCCAGGCGCGACGCTCAACTACGCGGCGCACGTCTTCAACGACAGCGACGAGGTCGCAGTCGTCGCGCGCTCGCAGTCGCGCGAGCCGTTCGAGCTGACGCACCGCGAGCTGCACGAGCTGGCGTGCAACGCGCAGGCGCGGCTGCGGGAGCTGGGCGTCGCGAAGGGCGATCGGGTCGTCGCCTACCTGCCCAACATCCCCGAGACGCTCGTCTGGTTCCTGGCCACCGCGAGCCTCGGCGCGATCTGGGCCAGCGTGTCGCCCGAGTTCGGGCCGCGCAGCGTGATCGACCGCTTCGCGCAGATCGAGCCGAAGGTGCTGATCGCGGTCGACGGCTACACGCACCGCGGACGCCGCATCGACCGCGGCGCGGAGCTGGCCGCGATCCGGGCCGGGCTGCCGACGCTCGTGCACGTGATCGGACCCGGGATCCCGGACGACGGCGACGAGTTCCAGTGGGAGGGGGTGCCGTTCGACCACCCGCTCTACGTGCTGTTCTCGTCCGGCACGACCGGGCTGCCCAAGCCGATCGTGCACGGGCACGGCGGCATCGTGCTCGAGCACCTCAAGAACCTCGGGCTGACGTGGGACATCAAACCCGGGGATCGGCTGCTGCAGCCGACGACGACCGCCTGGATGATGTGGAACGCGCTCGTCAGCGCCCTCATGCTGCGCGCGTCGATCGTGCTCTACGACGGCGACCTGGCGTGGCCGGAGCTGGACGGGCTGTGGCGGGTGGCCGCGGAGACCGAGGCGACGATCGTCGGCGTCAGCCCCGCCTATCTGATGGCCTGCCGCAAGGCCGGGGTGCGGATCCCGAAGGGCCGGATCGACCGGATCGCCACGGCCGGCTCGCCGCTGCCGGGAGAGGGCTACGACTACGTCTACGAGCAGCTCGGCCCCGACGTCCTGCTGATCAACGGCTCCGGCGGGACCGACGTCTGCAGCGCGATCATCTCCGGCTGCCCGATGCTGCCCGTCCACCGGGGCGAGATCGCCGGCCGTTGCCTCGGCGTCGACACCGCCGCATTCGACCTCGACGGCAACGAGGTCGTCGGTGAGCTCGGGGAGCTCGTGATCCGGGCGCCGATGCCGTCGATGCCGGTGCGCTTCTGGGGCGACGACGACGGCAGTCGCTACTGAGGCGGCGTACTTCGACATGTACCCCGGCGTCTGGCGCCAGGGCGACTGGGTGCGCTTCTCGGCCGAGGGCACGTGCATCGTCACCGGGCGCTCGGACGCGACGCTCAACCGCGGCGGTGTCCGCATGGGAACCAGCGAGCTCTACGCCGTCGTCGAGGAGTTCGACGAGGTCGCCGACAGCCTGATCGTCCATCTCGAGGACGACGAGGGCGGCCCCGGGGAACTGGTGCTGTTCGTCGTCGCCGACCTCGACGACGATCTGCGGTCACGGCTGGCGGGCGCTCTGCGCACGCAGCTGTCGCCGCGTCACGTGCCGGATACGATCGCCGCCGTCCAGGCGATTCCGCGCACGCTGACGGGGAAGAAGCTCGAGGCGCCGGTCAAGCGGATCCTCCGCGGCGCGGCTCCCGAGTCGGTTGTCAGTCGCGGCGCATTGGCGGATCCAGCCGCTATTGATGCCTTTGTGCAGTTCAGTGAGGGGAGAGCAGACATGACCATCGTCCAACCGGCGCTGGCGCCGCCGCGGATCGTCACCGATCACGCGCCCGACGGCAGCCTGATCCTGCGCTCGGAGATGCCGCTGGAGCCATACGAGGCCAGCCTCGGGGTGCTCTTGCGGCGCTGGGGAACCGAGGCGCCCGACCGTGTGTTCCTGGCCGAGCGCGACGGCGACGGCGACTGGGTCAACCTGACCTGGGGCGACGCGAACCGCAAGGCCAGCGCGATCGCCCAGGCGCTGCTGGACCGCGGGCTCGGCCCGCAGCGGCCGCTGCTGCTGCTCTCGGGCAACGCGATCGACCATGCACTGCTGACGCTCGGCGGCTTCCTCGCCGGCGTACCCGTCGTCCCGGTCTCGCCGGCGTACTCGCTGATGAGCCAGGACTACGGCAAGGTCAAGCACATCGCGGCGCTGGTCAAGCCGGGGCTCGTCTACGCGGCCGACGCCGGGCCGTTCGGCGGCGTGCTCGCGGCCGTCGACTTCGGCGGGCGCCGAGATCGTGCTCTCCAAGGGCACCGGCGCGACCGCGTTCTCCGAGCTGCTGGCAGACCACGCCGACGGCGGCGGTCGACGAGGCGCTGAGCGCGGTCGGCCCGGACAGCCTCGCCAAGGTGCTCTTCACCTCGGGCTCGACGGCGATGCCCAAGGGCGTGCTCAACACGCACCGGATGCTCGTCGCCAACCAGCAGAGCCTCGCGCAGATCTGGCCGTTCACGGCCGACACGCCGCCGGTGCTGGTCGACTGGCTGCCCTGGAACCACACGTTCGGCGGCAACCACAACTTCAACCTGATCCTCAAGCGCGGCGGCACGCTGTACATCGACGCGGGCCGGCCGGCGCCGCCGCTGATGCCGATCACGGTGCGCAACCTGACCGAGATCGCGCCGACGATCTACTTCAACGTCCCCGCGGGCTACGGCGCGCTGCTGCCGTTCCTGGAGCGCGACGCGGAGCTGCGCGCGCGCTTCTTCGAGCGCCTGGACCTGATCTTCTACGCCGCCGCCGCGCTGCCGCAGGACCTGTGGACGCGGCTGGAGGCGGTCGCGCGCGAGGAGCGCGGCGAGCCGGTGATGATGACCTCGTCCTGGGGGCTGACCGAGACGTCGCCGCTGGCCACCGCCGCGCACTTCCCGATCGACCGCGCGGGCGTGATCGGCGTCCCGGTCCCGGGCGTCGAGATCAAGCTGACGCCGGTCGAGGGCAAGCTCGAGATGCGCGTCAAGGGCCCGAACGTGACCGCCGGCTACCTCGGCCAGCCGGAGACGACGGCGAAGGCGTTCGACGAGGACGGCTGGTACCGGACGGGCGACGCGGGCAAGCTCGAGGACCCCGACGACCCGAACAAGGGCCTCGTGTTCGACGGCCGCGTGGTCGAGGACTTCAAGCTGATGACGGGGACCTTCGTGTCCGTCGGCAACCTGCGGATCGCAGCGCTGGCCGCCGCCTCGCCGCTGCTGATGGACGCCGTCGTCTGCGGCGCACGATCGCGACTACGTCGCGCTGCTGGCGTGGCCGCACGCTCGCCGCGGCGCGCGAGCTCGCCGGCGAGCCCGACGCGCCGCCGGAGGAGCTCGTGCGCTCGGCCAAGCTGGCCGACTTCGTGCGCGAGCGCTTCCTCGCCTACAACCGCTCCAACCCCGCCTCCTCGACCCGCGTCGAGCGCGTGATCCTGCTGGCCGAGCCGCCGTCGCTGGACGCCAACGAGATCACCGACAAGGGCTACGTCAACCAGCGCGCGGCGCTCGAGCGGCGCGCCGTGCACGTCGCGGCGCTGTTCGCCGAGACGCCGGGTCAGGAGGTGGTCATCTGCCGGTAGGGATGCCCGACGTCGGCGGCGAGGACGTCGTCGCCGAGGCCGACTGCCTCGACGGCGTGCTCGGGTTCGAGGTCGTCTCGATCGGCGACGGACGAGGCCGTCGCGCGCTTCCCGTCGCCGATCGCGTGCGCCAGCGCTTCGGGCTGGTGCACGGCGGCGCCTACGCGGCGCTGGCCGAGATGATCGCGACCGAGGCGACCGTCGCGCAGCGTCCACAAGGACGGGTTCGCGGCGATGGGGACGTCCAACGACACGAGCTTCCTCAAGGCGGCGCGCGGCGAGTGGATCACCGCGCGGGCGCGGGCGCGCCACCGCGGGCGCACGACGTGGGTGTGGGAGGTCGACCACACGGACGGCGAGGACCGTCTGGTGGCCGTGAGCCGAGTGACGATCGCGGTGAGGCCCCGCTAGATGCGCTTCGAGAATGCCTACATCCCGCTGAACGCCGCCTGGTCGACGCCGTTCGTGCGCTGGCAGGGGCCGGCCGCCGAGCTCTCCAGCCTCGACCTGGCGGCGCAGGTCACCGAGCGGGCGCTGCGCGAGCGCGGGATCGACGGGATCGACGAGCTCGTCCTCGGGCTCACCGTGCCGCAGAAGCAGTCGTTCTACGGCGCGCCGACGCTCGCCGCGCGGCTCGGGCTGGGCACCGTCTCCGGCCCGCTGATCATGCAGGCCTGCGCGACCTCGGTGGCGTGCGTCCACGCCGCCGCGGCCGGCGGCGACGGTGTCCGGCTCGTGGTCGTCACCGACCGCACCAGCAACGGGCCGCACGTCGTCTATCCCTCCGCGGGCGCCCCCGGAGGCACGCCGCAGAGCGAGAACTGGGTGCTGGATTCCTTCGGCTGTGACCCGAACACGGGCGAGGGAATGCTCGCCACGGCCGAGCGGGTCGCCGCGCAGGGCAGCGTTCAGCAAGGCCGACGTCGACGCCGTCACCGCGCGGCGCTGGGAGCAGTACGAGCAGGCGCTCGACGGCTTCCAGAAGCGCTGGATGGTCCCGATCACCGTCGGTTCCAAGCGCAAGCCGACCGAGATCGACGGCGATTGGGGCATCCGCCCCGCGCCGCTGGAGGCGCTCGAGGGCCTGTCGGCCGTGGAGGCCGGCGGCGTCACGTCCTACGGGTCGCAGACCCATCCGGCCGACGGGTGCGCCGGCCTGATCGTGACGAGCGAGCCGTCGGAGGTCCGGATCCTCTCGTCGGGCTTCGCACGTGTGGGCAGCCGGGGAGATGCCGAAGGCGCCGGTACCGGCCGCGGCCGCGGCGCTGCGGCGACGCGGGCCTCTCGCTGGCGGACATCGACATCATCAAGACCCACAACCCGTTCGCGGTCAACGACCTCTGGTTCGCGCGTGAGACCGGGCGCCGACCTCGACGCCATGAACCCCTTCGGCTGCAGCCTGATCTACGGGCACCCGCAGGGGCCGACCGGCGCGCGCGGCCTGATCGAGCTGATCTGGGCGCTGCACGATCGCGGCGGCGGACGCGGCCTGTTCACGGGCTGCGCGGCCGGCGACACCGGCGCGGCGCTGGTGATCGAGCTCGGCTGACCCGGGTCAGTCGCCGACGTCGAGCAGCGCCCGCTGCAACGAGGCGAACAGGCGGCGGGTGCCGGCCAGCTCTTGCGGTCCGGCACCCGTTCGCATCAGCGTGCGGACGCAGATCTGCCCGAGACGCTCGAGGAAGGCCAGGCGTTCGATCTGACTCGCGCCGTGCCCGTGTGCGCGCTGCATCAGCGCGCCGGTGGCGCTGATCGCGCCGTCGTAGCGACCGCTGCCGCAGCCGACCGCGAGCTCGGTCGTCCACTGCTCCAGCGCCTCGGTGGCGGGCCCGGACGCGAACCAGCCGGGTGACGCCGCGCGGTAGATCGACGCGGCCGTCGCCGCGGTGAGCTGAGCGCCGTGCGTGCGCAGGTTCTCGGCCAGCAACGGCAGCGGCTCGGTCGGCGGATCGACCGGGCGGACGGTCGGGCGCACGCCGTTCTCGATCGCGAGCTGGCGCACGGCGGCGCGGGAGAAGCGTCGGTGGCCGCCGATCGTGCGGCCGCTCGCGATCCGGCCCTCGTCGGCCCAGCGCCGCAGGCGGCTGGGCAGGATTCCGAGCATGCTCGCGGCAGCCTGGAGCGTCAGCTGCGCGTCCTCCGGCATGCTGGCCGCCTGCTCCTCGGGCGGCGGCTGGAAGCGCGCATGGATCGCGACGGCATCGTCGAGCGCCTCCACGAACGCATCGACGACGCGCGGGTCGAAGTGACGCTCGCGCTCGGCCCGCAGCGTCTCCACGGCCGCCTCGACGCTGCCCGCGGCGCGGTAGACGCGGTCGGTGGTGAGTGCGTCGAAGGCATCGGCGACGGCGGTCATCCGGCCGGACAGCGGGATCTCCGCACCGGCCAGGCCGCGCGGGTACCCGGCGCCGTCGAAGCGCTCGTGATGGGTCAGCGCGATCTCCGCGGCGGTGTCGAGCAGTTCGACGCCCGAGCCCGTGAGCATCGCGTGCCCGAACTCGGGGTGACGTTCGAGTGCGCGACGCTCACCAGGGGTCAGCGGATCCGGCCTGCCGACGATGGCGTGCGGAACGCCCGCCATGCCGACGTCGTGCAGGCGGCTGGCGGTCCGGATGATGTCCCGGTCGACTCCGAGCGGCCTGGCCAGCAGGGCGCAATAGCCGCTCACGCGCTGCAGGTGCGAGTCGAGTTCGATGAAGGGTTCAGTGATCAAGTAAGCCAGGAGAGTGAGGCAATACGGCGTGTTCACTGCATCAGTAGCGGATTGGCCGGCAACCAACAAGCAGGAAGGTGGAGCGCACTCCGCGTCCTCGTAGGATGGGCTCACCTATGTCGCTTCCCTCCGAGGCCCCGGTCCCGCGGTTCAACCGCGCGGGTGGCAGTGCGAGCCAGCAGATCGCGCTCGAGATCCGCCGTTTTCTCGAACGCGAGGGGCTCCAGCCGGGCGATCGGATCGGGACCGAGCAGGAGCTCGCCGCGGAGTTCGGCGTGAGCCGGCCGACGCTGCGCGAGGGCCTGCGGCTGCTCGCCAGCTCGCACCTGATCCGCGTCGGCCGCGGGCGCTCCGGCGGGATCTTCGTCGCCCGCACGCCGGGCCAGGGCATGAGCGTCAATGTCAGCGAATCGATCTCGATGATGCTGGCCACCGAGTCCGTCTCGCTCGGCGAGTTGCTGGACGCGCGCATGTTCCTCGAGGTGCCGCTCGCGGGCCTGGCCGCCGCCAACGCCACCGACGAGACCGCGGACGCCCTACAGGGCGCGATCGACGAGGCCGCCGACCATCAGCCGGGGACGTCGGCGTTCAACGACGCCGACCAGCGCTTCCACCAGATCCTCGCCGCCGCGGCGGGGAACGACCTGCTGCTCTCCTTCACGGACTGGATCCTCGAGGTGCTGCAGCCGGAGCTGATCGCCGAGATCGCCTCCCGGGTCGACGCCCGCGAGATCCTGCGCCAGCACGGCGAGATCCAGAGCGCGGTGCGCCAGCGCCAGCCCGCTCGCGCGGAGCAGGCGATGCGCGCGCACCTCGAGTACCTGAAGCGGATTCAGGGCAAGGGCTGAGACGGCGGCGACGAGGGTCTCGTCGCCGCCGCTGAGCGTGAGGTCCTAGGAGCGCTCGAACGCGGCGTCGAACGCCACGTTGGACGGCGAGAAGTCGGTCGCGCGGACGAAGGCGAGCGCGTCGGGCGCGCCGTAGTCGCGGTCCATGCCCGAGTCCTCCCACTCGATCGAGAGCGGGCCGTGGTAGCCGATCCGCGTTGAGCGCGCGGAAGATCTCCTCGAAGTCGACGTCGCCGTGGCCGGGGGAGAGGAAGTCCCAGCCGCGCGCCTCCTCGCCGAAGTTCAGGTGCGAGGCCGAGGATCGAGCGGCGCCCGTCGAGGCGCTTGATCGAGTCCTTGACGTGGACGTGGTAGATGCGGTCGGCGAACTCGGTGACGAACGCCGCGCTGTCGACGAACTGGTGCTCGAAGTGCGAGGGGTCGAAGTTGAAGCCGAAGCCCTCGCGGTTGCCGATCGCGTCGAGCGTCTTGCGCGTCGTCACGAAGTCGTAGGCGATCTCGGTCGGGTGGACCTCGAGCGCGAACTTCACGCCCTCGGCGTCGAAGACGTCGATGATCGGCGAGAAGCGCTCGGCGAAGTCCTCGTAGCCGCGCTCGACATCGGCGAAGTCGTTGGGCGGGAACGAGTAGAGCAGGTGCCAGATCGACGAGCCGGTGAAGCCGGTCACCGTGGTCACGCCGAAGCGCGCGGCGGCGCGGGCGGTGTCCTTGAGCTTCTCGGCGGCGCGCTGACGCACGCCCTCCGGGTCGCCGTCGCCCCACACGTCGGGCGGGACGACGCCCTGGTGGCGCGCGTCGATGCGGTCGCAGACGGCCTGGCCGACGAGGTGGTTGCCGATCGTCCAGACCTCGAGGCCGTTGCGCTCGAGCAGCTCGCGGCGCTGGCGGCAGTAGGCCTCGTCGGCGAGCGCGGCGTCGACGTCGAAGTGGTCGCCCCAGCAGGCGAGCTCGAGGCCGTCGAAGCCCCAGGCGCCGGCCTTCTCGGCGACTTCGGTGAGCGGGAGGTCGGCCCACTGGCCGGTGAACAGCGTGACTGGTCGTGCCATAAGGGCGCGAAGGATATGGCGTCCGGAGGCATATAGTCGGTCCATGCGGATCGCGATCGCGGGTGGCGGCCCCGGCGGGCTCTATCTCTCGATCCTGCTCAAGCGCCTCGACCCGGCGCACGAGGTGGTCGTCTACGAGCGCAACGCGCCCGACGACACGTTCGGCTTCGGCGTCGTCTTCAGCGACGAGACGCTGGCCGCCTTCGAGGCCGCCGACCCGGAGAGCTACGCGGAGATCACGCGGCGCTTCGTGCGCTGGAGCGAGATCGACGTGCACTACCGCGGCGAGGTCATCACCTCCGGCGGCCACGGCTTCTCCGCGCTCGGGCGCAAGAACCTCCTCAACATCCTGCAGACGCGGGCCGCCGACCTCGGCGTCGACCTGCGCTTCCGCACCGAGGCGCCCGAGCTGGAGGGCGACCTGATCGTCGCCGCCGACGGCGTCAACAGCACGCTGCGCGCCCGCTACGCCGACACCTTCCGGCCCATCGCTGGACCGCCGCAAGGCGACCTACGCGTGGTTCGGCACCGAGCACGTCTTCGACGCCTTCACGTTCCTGATCGCGGAGACCGACGCCGGCGTCGTCCAGGTCCACGCCTATCCCTACAGCGACACGATGAGCACGTTCATCGTCGAGACGACCGAGGCGACCGGCCTCGACAAGGCAGGCCTGCGAGGCGCTGTTCGGCTACCGCCTGATCGAGAACCGCACGCGCTGGATCAACTTCGTCACCGTCCGCAACGCGTCCTGGCGCCACGAGAACGTCGTGCTGCTCGGCGACGCGGCGCACACCGCGCACTTCTCGATCGGCTCGGGCACCAAGCTGGCGATGGAGGACGCGATCGCGCTGGCGTGGGCGGTGCAAGGCGGGCGACATCGACGCCTACGAGGCCGAGCGCCGCCCGATCGTCGAGAGCACGCAGCGCGCGGCGCAGGGCTCGCTCGAGTGGTTCGAGGGCATCGGCCGCTACACGCAAGCAGGACCCGCGGACCTTCGCCTTCAACCTGCTGACCCGCAGCCGCCGGATCACGCACGGCGAGCTGCGGATGCGCGACCCGGACTTCGTCGCCAGCCTCGGCGACGAGCCGCCGATGTTCACGCCCTTCCGGCTGCGCGGCCTCGAGCTCGAGAACCGCGTCGTCGTCTCCCCGATGGACATGTACTCCTCCGTCGACGGCACGCCGGGCGACTTCCACCTCGTCCACCTGGGCGCCCGCGCGATCGGCGGCGCCGGGCTCGTGATGACCGAGATGATCTGCACCAGCGCCGACGGCCGGATCACGCCCGGCTGCGGCGGCCTCTACCGCGACGAGCACACCGCGGCGTGGAAGCGGATCGTCGACTTCGTCCACGCGCACTCGCGCTCGGCGATCGGCGCGCAGCTCGGCCACGCGGGCCGCAAGGGCTCGACGAAGCTGCTGTGGGAGGGCGAGGACCAGCCGCTGCCGCGACGGCAACTGGCCGCTGATCGCGCCGTCGCCGCTGCCGTACCTGCCGGGCACGAGCCAGGTCCCGCGCGAGATGACGCGCGCGGACATGGACGCGCGTGCGCGACGACTTCGTGGCCGCGACGCGGCGGGCGGACGAGGCCGGCTTCGACCTGCTCGAGCTCCACATGGCCCACGGCTACCTGCTGAGCTCGTTCCTCTCGCCGCTGACGAACGTCCGCGACGACGAGTACGGGCGCGACCGGGCGCGGTACCCGCTCGAGGTCTTCGCCGCCTGCCGCGAGGTGTGGCCGGCCGAGAAGCCGATGTCGGTGCGCATCAGCGCGACCGACTGGGTCGAGGGCGGCTTCGACGGCGACGACGCGGTCGAGTTCGCGCGGCGGCTGCGTGAGCGCCGGCTGCGACATCGTCGACGTCTCGACCGGCCAGGTCTCGCCGGACCAGAAGCCCGCCTACGGGCGCAGCTTCCAGACGCCGTACGCCGACCGGATCCGCCACGAGGCGGGCATCCCGGTGATCGCCGTCGGCGCGATCTCCAGCTACGACGACGTCAACACGATCATCCTCGCCGGCCGCGCCGACCTCTGCGCGCTGGCCCGCCCGCACCTCTGGGATCCGCACTGGACCCTGCACGCCGCCGCCGACCAGGGAGTCGCCATGGAATGGATTCCGCAGTACCGCTCGGGCTCGCGGGCGCCGAACACCGGCAAGGACGTGCGCCGGATGCCGCTGCGGCGCTTCGACGAGGTCCACGCGTGAGGACGGTCGTCGTCACGGGCGGCAAGCGCGGGATCGGCGCGTCGATCACCGGGCACTTCGAGGGTCTGGGCGACAAGGTCATCGCGCTCGCCAGCGCCGACCTCGACGTCACCGACGAGGCGGCGGTCGCGCGAGGTCTTCGGCGCGATCGGCGCGGTCGACGTGCTCGTCAACAACGCCGGCGTCTCCTCCAGCGCGCCGCTGAAGCGCACGACGCTCGACGAGTGGCACCGCCAGCTCGACGTCAACGCCACCGGCGCCTTCCTCTGCACGCGCGCGGTGCTCGAGGGCATGCGCGAGCGCGACGTCGGGCGGATCGTCACCGTCGCCTCGCTCGCGAGCCACGTCGGCTCGCGCTACACGTCGGGCTACACCGCCTCCAAGCACGCGGTGCTCGGCCTGATGCGCTCGGTCGCGGCCGAGGTCGCCGGCACCGGCGTGACCGCGCAACTGCCGTCTGCCCCGCCTACGTGCGCAGCGACATGACCGACGCGACGATCGCCAACATCGAGGCGCGCACCGGCCAGGACGGCGAGGCGGCGCTGGCGAAGATGGCCGCGCTCGGGCCGCCTGATCGAGCCCGAGGAGGTCGCGTTCGCCGTCGCCTTCTTCGCCGCGCCGCGAGGCCGGCGCGATCAACGGCCAGACGCTGATCATCGACGGAGGAGGGGTCCAGCAGTGATCGCCGCGCGAGCACTTCGCGCTGGGAGCTGCGCGACGGCGTCGGCTTCGTCACGCTGACCGGCGCCGAGCGCAAGAACCCGCTGACGTTCGAGTCCTACGCCGAGCTGCGCGACACGTTCCGCGAGCTCGCCTACGAGGACGACGTCAAGGTGATCGTGATCGCGGGCTCGGAGGGCAACTTCTGCTCGGGCGGCGACGTGCGCGACATCATCGGGCCGCTGACCGAGATGGACATGCGCGGGCTGCTGCGCTTCACGCGCATGACCGGCGACCTCGTGAAGGCGATCCGCGGCTGCCCGCAGCCCGTGATCGCGGCGATCGACGGCGTCTGCGTCGGCGCGGGCGCGACGATCGCGACCGCCTCCGACCTGCGGCTCGGCACGCCGCGGGCGAAGGTCGCGTTCCTGTTCACGCGCGTCGGGCTCGCCGGCTGCGACATGGGCGCGTGCGCGATGCTGCCGCGCCTGATCGGCCAGGGCCGCGCCGCCGAGCTGCTCTTCACCGGCCGCTCGATGGGCGCCGAGGAGGCCGAGCGCTGGGGCTTCTTCAACCGCCTCGCGGACCCGGTCGAGGACGCGGCGGCGGAGCTCGCGGCGTCGCTGGCCGCCGGCCCGACGTTCGCGCACGCGATGACGAAGACGATGCTCGACCAGGAGTGGGACATGAGCCTGCCGGCGGCGATCGAGGCCGAGGCGCAGGCGCAGGCGATCTGCATGCAGACCCAGGACTTCGAGCGCGCCTACCGCGCCTTCCTGGCCAAGGAGCGGCCGGTCTTCGAGGGCGACTGAATGCTCGAGCTGGCCGTTCTTCGAGGAGCGCCACCGCGAGTTCGCGGCGTTCGCCGCCGCGCACCTGCCGGACGCCGGACGAGGCAGGACCTCGACGCGCGCTGCCGCGGCGCTCGTGCGCGCGCTGGCGCGGCGACGGCTGGCTCGCAGCACGCGGTCGGCGAGCCGCTCGACGTGCGCACGCTGTGCCTCGCGCGCGAGACGCTCGCCCGCCACGACGGGCTGGCCGACTTCGCGTTCGCGATGCAGGGCCTCGGCGCCGGCGCCGATCTCGCTCTTCGGCAGCGACGAGCAGCGGGCCGCGCTACCTGCCCGCCGTCGCGCGCCGGCGAGAAGATCGCGGCCTTCGCGCTGTCCGAGCCCGACGCCGGCTCGGACGTGGCGGCGATGACCACGCGCGCCGACGGCGACCGGCTCACCGGCACCAAGACGTGGATCTCCAACGGCGGGATCGCCGACTTCTACACCGTCTTCGCGCGCGCGCGGCGAGGGCATCAGCGCCTACATCGTCGACGCCGAGGACGTCGAGATCGCCGAGCGCATCGACGTCATCGCGCCGCACCCGCTGGCACGGATCGAGTTCCACGACGCGCCCGGCCCAGCTGCTCGGCGCGCCGGGCCAGGGGATGAAGATCGCGCTCTCGACGCTCGACGTCTTCCGCTCGACCGTCGGCGCGGCGGCGCTCGGGTTCGCCCGCCGCGCGCTCGACGAGGCGCTCGCGCGCGTGCGCGCGCGCAAGCTGTTCGGCGGCGCCGATGGCCGACCTCCCGCTCGTGCAGGCCAAGCTGGCCGAGATGGCGCTCGGGCATCGACGCGAGCGCGCTGCTCGTCTACCGCGCGGCGTGGACCAAGGACGTCGTCGGCGGGCGCGTGACGCGCGAGGCGGCGATGGCCAAGCTGCACGCGACCGAGAGCGCGCAGCGCACGATCGACGACGCCGTCCAGCTCTTCGGCGGCGCTCGGCGTCACCTCCGGCCATCCGGTCGAGCGAGCTGTACCGCGAGATCCGCGCGCTGCGGATCTACGAGGGCGCGTCCGAGGTCCAGCAGCTGATCATCGGCAGGTCCGTGCTGACGAAGGGAGTCGGGCATGAGGTACGTCCTCGTCCACGGGTCCTGGCACGACGGAGCGCTTTGGGGCCCGGTCGCCGAGAAGCTGCGCGCAGACGGTCACGAGGTCGAGACGCCGACGATCGCCGGCCACGGCCAGGCCGTCGACAAGGACGTCTCGCACGCCGACTGCGTGCGCTCGATCGCCGACTTCATCGTCGAGCGCGACCTCTCGGACGTCGTGCTCGTGGGGCACAGCTTCGGCGGAACGGTGATCGCGCCGGTCGCGGGGGAGATCGGCGAACGGCTGCGGCGGCTCGTGTTCTGGAACGCCTTCGTGCCCGAGGACGGCAACTGCCTCGACGACGAGGTGCCGCCGCACTATCGCGCGCTGTTCGCGCAGATCGCGGCCGCGTCGGAGGACAACACGGTCATGCTCCCGTATCCGATCTGGCGCGAGGCGTTCATCAACGACGCCGACGCCGGGCTCGCGCAGTCGTCATACGCCCAGCTCTCGCCCGAGCCGTACCGCTGCTTCACCGACAAGCTCGATCTCGGCGCGTTCTACGCGTCGCAGGTCCCGCGCAGCTATCTCAACTGCACGGAGGACATCGCGCTGCCACCGGGAGAATGGGGCTGGCACCCGCGCATGTCGAGCCGGCTCGGGCTCTGCCGGCTGGTGCAGATGCCGGGGAGCCACGAGGTCATGTTCACGAACCCGCCGGGCTGGCCGCCAAGCTCGTGGAGGCCGGACGCGACTGATGGACACCTTCGCGCGCGATCACCTGCCGGCGGCGGAGGCCTGGCCCGACCTGCTGCTGCTCGACGGTCCGGCGCGCGTCAACGCCGCGGTCGAGCTGCTGGCCCACGACGGGACCGGCGATCGCGGGCGGTTGGAGCTACGCGCGAGCTGCGCGAGCGTGCCGAGGCGGTCGCGGCCGCGTTGGCGATCGAGCCGGGAACGCGCGTGCTGCTGCACTCGCCGAACACGCCGGAGGCGATCGCGGCCTGGCTCGGGATCCTGCTCGCGGGCGGGATCGTGGTGGCGACGATGCCGCTGCTGCGGGCGCGCGAGATCGAGAAGGTGGTGGTCGAAGGCGCAGGTGACGCACGCGCTCGTCACGCGCGACGCTGGCCGGCGAGGTCGGGGAGCTCGACGGTGCTCGTGCTCGAGGACCTGCCCGCGCGCGGGACGTTCGACGCCCGTCGACACCGCGGCCGACGACGTCGCGATCATCGCCTTCACGTCCGGCACGACCGGGACGCCGAAGGGCTGCGTGCACTTCCACCGCGACCTGCTGGCCGCGTGCGACACGTTCGCCCGTCAGGTCATCGCGCCCAGCGAGAGCGACGTGTTCAGCGGCACGCCGCCGCTGGCGTTCACGTTCGGGCTCGGCGGGCTGGTGCTGTTCCCGCTGCGCTTCGGGGCCTCCACCGCGCCGGTCGCCAAGCCCGGCCCGGAGGCGATGCTCGAGGCGATCCGCGAGCGCGGGATCACGACGCTGTTCACCGCGCCGACGGCGTATCGCGCGATGCTCGCGGGCGACGTCGGCGACTCGCTGCACACCTGCGTGTCCGCGGGCGAGCCGCTTCCGGCCGGCGTGTCCGAGGCCTGGTACGAGAAGACCGGGCATCCGGATCGTCGACGGCATCGGCTCGACCGAGATGCTGCACATCTTCATCGGCTCGCCGGCCGCCGAGGCGCGGCCCGGCTCGTGCGGGCGCCCGGTGCCCGGCTACGAGGCCGGATCGTCGACGAGGACATGCAGACGCTCGCGCCGGGGTCGGTCGGCAAGCTCGCCGTGCGCGGCCCGACCGGCTGCCGCTACCTCGACGACCCGCGCCAGGCCACATACGTGCGCGACGGCTGGAACCTCACCGGCGACGCGTTCTCGATGGACGCCGACGGCTACTTCTGGTTTCAGGCGCGCACCGACGACATGATCATCTCCTCGGGCTACAACATCTCCGGCTTCGAGGTCGAGGCCGCGCTGCTCGAGCACCCGCTGGTCGCCGAGTGCGCGGTCGTCGCGGCCCCCGACCCGCGAGCGCGGGCACGTCGTCAAGGCCTACGTCGTCGCCTCCGAGCCGGTCGAGGCGCGCGTGCTGCAGGACCACGTCAAGGCCCTGATCGCGCCCTACAAGTACCCGCGGCGGATCGAGTTCGTCGCCGAGCTGCCGCGCACCGCGACCGGCAAGGTCCAGCGCAACGTGCTGCGGGAGCGCTCGAAATGAGGCGTCTACAGCCGCCGGGCTGGCCCGAACCGCGCGGCTACGCCAACGGCATCGAGGCCTCGGGACGGCTCGTGTTCGTCGGCGGACAGATCGGCTGGGACGAGACCGGCGTCTTCGCGCCAGATCTGCCGGGTCAGGTGCGCCAGACGCTGCAGAACATCGTCGCCGTGCTCGCCGAGGCCGGCGCGGGTCCCGAGCACGTCGCGCGGCTGACCTGGTTCATCACCGACCGCGACGGCTATCTGGCGCTGCAGAAGGAGATCGGCGCGGCCTACCGCGACGTGATGGGCCGCCACTTCCCCGCGATGGCGGTCGTCCAGGTCGTCGCGCTGGTCGAGGCCGAGGCGCTGGTCGAGATCGAGGCGACGGCGGTGATCTGACGTCTGATACGACTCCCGCGTCCGTTCTGTCAGTGCATCGCGCATAAGTCGTTGACTTGTGCCTGAGGCGCGCGTAGGGTTCGGCCTGGGTCCAGTACTTCGGAGGGGGAGTCGTTCGGGATGCGGAAGACGGTCTTGCCATGGTTGGCGTGCGCGGCGATAGCGGCCGTCGGTGATCCCGACACTCGCGTGGGGTCAGAACGAGGGGCAGCGGTGCTGCCACCGGCAGCACCGCGGCCCCGATCGACGGTGAGTTCCAGGTCGGCGACAACTTCTTCAAGCGTGTCGCGGGCAACGGGCCGATGACAGCACCGTCACGATCTCGCCCGGTGAGAAGGTGACGTTCAAGTACCCCGTCGGCGGCGCCACCGGCACGGCCGGGCACAACGTCACTTCGGCGATCCCGAGGAAGGCGCTCCGCAGCCAACCGAGTGCAACCAGACGGTCAAGTCGCTGGACGACCTCCGCTCTCGACGAAGACGGTAAGTCGCCGATGCCGATCATCACCCAGACCCAAGGGTGGGAGGGCTACTGCAGCTTCAATTCGCCCGGCACCTACCGCTTCGTCTGTCAGGCCCACGGCGGCATGGAAGGCACCGTCGTCGTCACCGGTACCCCCACCGCGACGCCGACGCCACCGCCACGCCCACCGTGACGGCGACGCCGACCGCGACCCCCACGGCCACTGCCACGCCGACCGGAGCGCGGATCGAGGCGCATGACAACGGCGTCGTCGAACTGGTTCCAGGACGCCTCGTCGACCGACGTCAGCGACAAGAGCGTCTCGATCTCCGTCGGCGACCGGGTCACCTTCAGCTACCCGGCCGGCGGCCCGAGCGTCGCACAACGTCACGTTCCCGAGCAACCCGAAGCCGACGTTCTGTCACGCAGACGAAAGCGCGACGCAGTATCCGACGCTGCTCGACACCGACACCGCACCGCCGATGCCGAACGGCGCGTACCGCATCGGGCTGGGAGGGCTACTGCACCTTCGACGCGCCCGGCACATACACGATTCGTCTGTTCGGCGCATCCAGGCATGGACGGGCACGGTGATCGTCGGGCCTGTCGTAACCGCCCACCGCGACGCCCACGGCCACCCCGACGGCGACGCCGACCGCCACGGCCACCCCGACGCCGCCGGACACGAACATCACCGGCGGTCCGACCGGGTTGACGAACTCGACAGCTCCATCCTTCACGTTCACCTCGACGGCGCCCGGCGCCACGTTCGAGTGCAAGCTCGACACGCCGTCGGGCGCCGGCACCTACGCCGCGTGCACGTCGCCGCGGGCCTACACGACGACGGTCAACGGGGCCTACACCTTCTCGCGTCCGCTCCAGCTTCCCGGCGGGCAACACGGACCCGACACCGGCGACCAGAACGTTCACGGTCGATACAGGACCACCTGACACGACGATCACCGGCGGTCCGACCGGTCGACGAACGGGACGGCTCCGTCGTTCACGTTCACGTCGACCGAGGCCGGGACGTTCGAGTGCAAGCTGGACACGCCGGCGGGCGCGGGCACGTACGCCGCGTGCACGTCGCCGCAGGCGTACACGACGACGCGCGAACGGCGCCTACACGTTCTCGGTCCGCGCGACGGACGCGGCCCGCAACGTCGACCCGTCGCCCGCGACGCGGACGTTCACGGTCGACACGGTCGCGCCGGACACGACGATCACCGGCGGTCCGACCGGCACGACGAACGCGACGGCTCCGTCGTTCACGTTCACGTCGACCGAGGCCGGCGACGTTCGAGTGCAAGCTGGACACGCCGGCCGGCGCCGGGCACGTACGCCACGTGCACGTCGCCGCAGGCGTACACGACGACGGCCGAACGGCTCGTACACGTTCTCGGTCCGCGCGACGGACACGGCCGGCAACGTCGACGCGACGCCCGCGACGCGGACGTTCACGGTCGACACGGTCGCGCCGGACACGACGATCAACACCGGGCCCTCCGGTCCGACGAACGGCGCATCGCCGTCGTTCACGTTCTCGTCCAACGAGGCCGGGGCCGACGTTCGAGTGCAAGCTCGACGGTCCGGGCGCGACGACCGGCACCTACGCGACCTGCACGCTCGCCGCGGGCGCTCGGTCCGCTGGCCGACGGCACGTACACGTTCTCCGTCCGCGCGACGGACACGGCCCGCAACGTCGACCCGTCGCCCGCGACGCGGACGTTCACGGTCGACACGGCCGCGCCGGACACGACGATCACCGCGGTCCGACGGGCACGACGAACGTCACCTCGCCGTCGTTCAGCTTCACCTCGACGGAGGCGGGCTCGACGTTCGAGTGCAAGCTCGACGGCCCGGGCGCGACGACCGGCACGCTACGTGAGCTGCACCTCGCCGCGTGTGCGTCGGTCCGCTCGCGGACGGCGCGTACACGTTCTCGGTCCGCGCGACCGACACGGCGCGGCAACGTCGACGCGACGCCGGCGACGCGGTCGTTCACGGTCGAGACCTCGGCGCCGGACACGTCGATCACGTCGGGTCCGACGGGCCTGACGAACGTCGCTTCGCCGTCGTTCGGCGTTCACCTCGACGAAGCCGGGCTCGACGTTCGAGTGCAAGCTCGACGGCCCTGGCGCGACGACCGGCACGCTACGCCAGCTGCACCTCGCCGCGTGTCGTACGGTCCGCTTGCCGACGGCGCCTACACGTTCTCGGTCCGCGCGACCGACAGTCTGCCGGCAACGCCGGACGCGACGCCGGCGACGCGGTCGTTCACGGTCGACACGACGGCGCCGGACACCACGATCACCGGCGGCCCGACGGGTGCGATCAACGTCAACAGCGCGACGATGACGTTCTCGAGCGACGACGCGAACGCGACGTTCGAGTGCCGCTCGACGGTCCCGGCGCAGCGGTCGGCACGTACGCGGCCTGCACCTCGCCGCAGGATCCTACGGCTCGCTCGCCGACGGCGCGTACACGTTCATCGGTGCGCGCGACGGACGCTGCCGGCAACGTCGACGCGACGCTCCGCCTCGCGGTCGTTCACGGTCGACACGACGGCGCCCGACACGACGATCACGGGCGGTCCGACGGGGACGACGAACGTCGCCACCACTCGTTCACGTTCACGGCCACCGAGGCCGGGTCGACGTTCGAGTGCAAGCTCGACGGCCCGGGCGCGACGACGGGCACGTACGCCGCGCTGCACCTCGCCGCGGTCCGTACGGCCCGCTCGCCGACGGGACGTACACGTTCTCGGTCCGCGCGACGGACGCCGCCGGCAACGTCGACGCGACGCCCGCGACGCGGACGTTCACGGTCGACACCACCGCGCCCGACACGACGATCACGACGGGTCCGACGGGTCGACGAACGTCACCTCGCCGTCGTTCGCGTTCACCTCGACGAAGCCGGGCTCGACGTTCGAGTGCAAGCTCGACGGCCCCGGCGCGACGACCGGCACCTACGCGACCTGCACCTCGCCGCGGCGCTGATCGGTCCGCTCGCCGACGGCGCCTACACGTTCTCGGTCCGCGCGACCGACGCGGCCGGCAACGTCGACGCGACGCCGGCGACGCGCACGTTCACGGTCGACACGGCCGCGCCGGACACGACGATCACCAGCGGCCCGACGGGCGCCACGAGCGTCGACGGCGCCGTCGTTCGCGTTCACGTCGACCGAGGCGGGCGCGACGTTCGAGTGCAAGCTCGACGGCCCGGCGCGGCCACGGGCACCTACGCGGCGTGCACCTCGCCGCAGGCCTACACGCGGCCGGCCGACGGCGCGTACACGTTCTCGGTCCGCGCGACCGACGCGGCCGGCAACGTCGACGCCGACGCCCGCGACGCGGACGTTCACCGTCGACACCACCGCGCCGGACACGACGATCACCGGCGGCCCGACCGGGACGACGAACGTGACGTCGCCGTCGTTCACGTTCACGGCCACGCGAGGCCGGCGCGACGTTCGAGTGCAAGCTCGACGGCCCGGGCGCGACGACCGGCACGTACGCGACCTGCACCTCGCCGCAGCGCCTCGGCCCGCTCGCCGACGGCGACGTACACGTTCTCCGTGCGCGCGACCGACGCCGCCGGCAACGTCGACGCGACGCCCGCGACGCGGACGTTCACGGTCGACACCGTCGGCGCCGGACACGACGATCACCGGCGGCCCGACCGGCCCGACGAACGTCGCTTCGCCGTCGTTCGCGTTCACCTCGACGAAGGCCGGGCTCGACGTTCGAGTGCAAGCTCGACGGCCCGGGCGCGACGACGGGCACGCTACGCGGCGTGCACCTCGCCGCAGGCGTACGTCGGCCCGCTGGCCGACGGCGCCTACACGTTCTCGGTCCGCGCGACCGACGCGCCGGGCAACGTCGACGCCGACCCCGGCGACGCGGACGTTCACGGTCGACACGGCCGCGCCGGACACGACGATCACCGGCGGCCCGACCGGGCACGACGACGGCGACGGCGCCGTCGTTCACGTTCACGCGACGGAGGCCGGCTCGACGTTCGAGTGCAAGCTCGACGGCGCCGGCGCGGCGACGGGCACCTACGCCGCGTGCACGTCGCCGCAGGCCTACAGCGACGCTGGCCGACGGCGCCTACACGTTCTCGGTCCGCGCGACCGACGCGGCCGGCAACGTCGACGCGACGCCCGCGACGCGGACGTTCACCGTCGACACGATCGCGCCCGACACGACGATCAACACCGGCCCGTCCGGGCCGACGAACGGCGCGTCGCCGTCGTTCACGTTCTCGGCAGCGAGGCCGGGCGCGACGTTCGAGTGCAAGCTCGACGGCCCGGGCGCCGCGACCGGGCACCTACGCGGCCTGCACGTCGCCGCGGGCGCTCGGCCGCTGGCCGACGGCGCGTACACGTTCTCGGTCCGCGCGAAGGACACGGCCGGCAACGTCGACGCCGCGCCCGCGACGCGGTCGTTCACGGTCGACACGACCGCGCCGGACACGACGATCACGGGCGGCCCGAGCGGGCACGACGAACGCGCGTCGCCGTCGTTCACGTTCACGTCGTCGGAGGCGGGCTCGACGTTCGAGTGCAAGCTCGACGGCCCGGGCGCCACGACGGGCACGCTACGCGAGCTGCACGTCGCCGCGGTCTGGTCGGCCCGCTCGCGGACGGGACCTACACGTTCTCGGTCCGCGCCACCGACGCGGCCGGCAACGTCGACGCGACGCCCGCGACGCGGACGTTCACGGTCGACACGGCCGCGCCGGACACGACGATCACGTCGGGCCCGTCGGGCCCGACGAACGTGCGCGTCGCCGTCGTTCGCGTTCACCTCGACGAAGCCGGGCTCGACGTTCGAGTGCAAGCTCGACGGCCCGGGCGCCGCGACGGGCACGTTCGCGACGCTGCACGTCGCCGCGTGTCGTCGGTCCGCTCGCGCGACGGGGCGTACACGTTCTCGGTCCGCGCGACGGACGCGGCGGGCAACGTCGACGCGACGCCGGCGACGCGGTCGTTCACGGTCGACACGGTCGCGCCTGACACGACGATCACGGGCGGCCCGACGGGGGCGACGAACGTCACGTCGCCGTCGTTCACGTTCACCGCGACGAAGGCGGGCTCGACGTTCGAGTGCAAGCTCGACGGCCCGGGCGCCGCGACCGGCACGTACGTGAGCTGCACCTCGCCGCGTGTCGTCGGTCCGCTCGCCGACGGGGCGTACACGCTCTCGGTCCGCGCCACCGACGGTCTCGGCAACCTCGACGCGACGGCCGCGACGCGGGCGTTCACGGTCGACACAACCGCGCCCGACACGACGATCACCGGCGGCCCGACGGGCAGCATCACCACCACCAACCCGTCGTTCACGTTCACCGCGACGGAGGCCGGGTCGACGTTCCAGTGCAAGCTGGACACGCCGGGCGGCGCGGGCACCTATGCCACGTGCACCTCGCCGCAGGCGTACACGACGACCACGCTCGGGGCCTACACGTTCTCGGTCCGCGCGACCGATGGCGTGGGCAACCAGGACGCGACGCCGGCGACGCGGGCGTTCACGGTCGAGGCGGTCGCGACCCCGACGCCGACGGCAACGCCGACGGCGACCCCGACGGTCACGGCCACCCCGACGGCGACGCCGACGGTCACGCCCACCGTGACGCCGACGCCGACCCCGACGTCGACGAGCGTCCCGACCACGGTGTCCGGCAACGTGGCCACGACGCTGTCGCTCACCGTCGAGTGGCGCGGCGGTCTTCTCGCCGATGATCCCGGGTGTCGCCAACGACTACCTGGCCTCGGTCGGGGCCACGGTCACCAGCACGGCCGGCAACGCGACGCTGAGCGTCGCGGACCCGAGCAGCGTGTCGCCCGGGTACCTGCTCAACGACGACCCGTCCGCTGGCGACGCCGCTGAACGCGAGGGCGACCAACGCGGCTACGACGACGACGGTGTTCGCACCGGTCACCGCCAGCGCCAGCCCGCTGACGCTGCTCTCCTACCCGAAGGAGATCGCGAACGACGTGGTGACGGTCACGTTCAGGCAGCGGATCAGCGCCACCGAGGGGTTGAGAAGCGGGACGTACAGCAAGACGCTGACGTTCACGCTCTCGACGACGCAGCCGTAAGGGGGGGTCCGGAGCCGCGGCGGTCGCCCGACCGTCGCGGCTCCAATGTGCCTACTTGAGCTGTTCCGAGCGCGGCCCGAAGAGGTTCATCGAGCGGATGCCGCGGGCGCCGAAGTCGCGATCGGTGATCAGGTAGTAGACGGTGCGGTCGCCGGGGGCGATGCCGTCCTGCTTGGTGGGCTGCACGGCGCAGATCGTCTTGTCGAGCTCGTCGTAGGTCGCCTGCGTCGCCTCGGCGCCGTGAGGAGGCCACTCGTATTGCAGGCCGTCGCACGCGAAGCGGGCGGCGACGCCCTTCCCGGTGGCAATTGCGTTCGCGCTCTGCGCGAAAGTCACGTCGCGGATACGGTCCGGCACGGCGCCCTTGGTGTTGTCCGCCGTCACGCGGTGATAGTCCACCGCTGGATAGCCGGCGGCGGAGCGATACGCGTCCAGGCGCTTGAGCGTCGGGTCCGACGCGGGCGGGATGAACGTCTCGACCTTGAGCTTCATGCCCGTCTCCGTCTCCCCGCTGGCGACCTTGCCCGCGGGGACCGTGGGCGTTTTCTTGTCGCCTCCGCAGCCCACCAGCATCGCCGCGACAAGCGGGACGACGGCGGCCGCTCTCATATTGCGCTGTACGCATCAGCTCTCCTCAAGGCTCGATGACGCGCGCCAGCCTAGCCGTGAACGGGGCGAAACTGGACGTGGTCGAGGTGCTCAACGCCGAGTAGACCTCTTTTGAAGAGTCAGATGCAAAAGTGCGTTGACACTTGATTGGAAGGGGATTAGCATCGGCCGAGCCAGACGGCGAAAGTCTGGGCGTCACTGCCAGTGTGCGTGACGGGGGGCTGCATTGATCCTCGGAGGAGGGAGTGGGGATGGGATTGTCCAAGGCGGCCTTGCCGCCTGTCTCACGCAGCATGCGTAAATCGCTGGCGTTCGCGGGAGCGATGCTGGCGACGGCGGCGATCGGGGTCGCGCCAGCCGCGGCCGACGCCGGCAAGGTGCTGGTGTTCACCGGCACGGCTGGAACCGCGAATCCGGTCAGCGCTGACGCTGCCGCCGCGATCACCGCGCTCGGCGCGGCGAACAACTTCACGGTCGAGACGACCGCAGCGGCGAGCGACATCAACGCGACCAAGCTCGCCGGCTACCGCGCGGTCGTCTTCGTCAACTCCTCGGGCGACGTGCTCGACACCGCCGGGGAGGCAGCGCTCACGTCCTACGTCGCAGACCGGTGGCGGCTTCGTCGGCATCGGCGAGACCGCGCTGCTGGAGCAGGGCAACGCGGCGTTCGACACGCTGATCGGCCTCACAGGCGCCGCCCGCACCGCCGGCGCGGCCGTCGCGAGCGATCAGGACGTCGAGTTCCTCGATCGCGTGCATCCGGCGACGAAGGCGCTTCCGCTGCTGCAGAAGGCGCACAACGACGCCTACTACTCGTGGACGAACAACCCGACGGGCCATGTCCACACCGTCGCCCGCGTGCGCTTCAACGCGATGCCGAACGGCGCCTCGGTCACCAACGACGCCGTCACCCGCTTCACCGGCACGACCGCGACGAACCAGCCGCAGCTGGAGCGCGCGGTCTCCTGGTGTCGCGACATCCAGCAGGGCCGCTCGTTCTACACCGGCCTCGGCGGCACGACCGCCAGCTACACCGACGGCACGGTGAGCAAGCACCTGCTCGGCGCCATCCAGTGGGCCTCGGGCATGACCCGCGGCAACTGCAAGGCGACGATCACGCTCGAACTACGCGCGCGACGCGCCTGACGCCGCCCAACCCGACGACGACGTCGAACGCCTACGTCGGCGAGATCGACGGCATCTCGATGGCGAAGGACGGCCGCGTGTTCTACGCCGGCCGCGCCGTCTGCTCGCAGGGCCAGGCGCAGATCACCAGCTGGGCGCTGCCGAACGTCGGCCTCGGCTGCGGCTCGCTGCACGTGTGGGACTCCGGCACGGTCGGCTCGGGCTCGCAGAACCAGGATCCGGCCAAGGTCACGAAGATCGGCGAGCTGCAGGTCTTCGGCGCCAAGGGCGGCGGCGGTGAGACCGGCATCAACTCCAAGGACGAGCAGGGCATCCTCGGCATCGCCCTGGACCCGGACTTCACGACCGGGCGCCCGTACATCTACATCGCCTACCACCCGTACTTCGACGGCGAGCAGGGCTACCCGACCGGCAGCCTGATCGGTGGTGCCAAGTCGTTCGGCCCGGGCTTCGTCCGCGCCGACTACATGGGTGAGCGCCGGCTTTCGCGCTTCACGTACGACAACGCCACCAAGGCGCTCGTCCCCGGCTCGGAGAAGGTCATCCACCACTGGATGACGCAGGTCTTCAGCTGCTGCCACCTCGGCGGCTCGATGGACTTCGACTCCAAGGGCAACCTGTACTTCGCCACGGGCGACAACACGGGCAACGCGCCGAACGGCAACAACTCCGGCTACACGAACTCCGCGGCGCAGTACACGATCCCGTGCCCCGGCACGGCGACCAACGCCTACGTCGCGACCGGCTGCGGCACGACCCAGCCGTGCGCCGACTCCAGCCCCGGCGGGTTCGCCCGCTGCGGCCACATCAGCTACGCGCGACGCCCGGCAGACGTCGGGCAACACGAACGCCTTCGAGGGCAAGCTGCTGCGCATCCACCCGCTCGCCAACCCGGGCGACACGCCGGGCATCGGGACGACGTACACGATCCCGGGCGCCGACGCACCCAACGGGCCGAACCTCTTCCCGGAGAGCAGCCAGGCTGTGCTCGACGGCAAGGCCAAGCCCGAGGTGTTCGCGATGGGCACGCGCAACCTCTACTCGATCGACGTCGATTCCAAGACCGACAAGATCTCGACCGCGTGGGTCGGCCCCGACCAGGGCGCCGACAGCACGATCTGGGGCCCGGCCAAGACCGAGAACGCCGCGATCATGGGTGCGGCCGGCAACTACGGCTGGCCCTACTGCCAGGGCGGCAACCGGATCGACTACCGCGCCAAGCTGCCGGGGGCCAACCCGGGCATCGCGGCGAACCTGGCCGACAACGTGCGCGGAACGGTCGGCGGCGGCACCGACGGCCAGACCGGCGCGTTCTGGGACTGCAGCAAGGACGTCGCCAACGACTCGCCGTTCAACACCGGCCTGACGACGATCCCGGCGCCGAAGCCGACGAACATCTGGTACGGCGTGCAGGGTGGTTGCTACGACTACCCGCGCAACGCCAACGGCGTGCCGATCTACACCAACAGCAACACGACCGCCGCTCCGGGCACGTACCGTCAGTGCCCGTTCATCTTCGGCGGCAGCCAGGCCCCGATGACGGCCGGCATCTACCGCAAGCCGTCCGGCACCGCGCCGAACGCCTGGCCGGCCTACTGGGACGGCCGCTGGTTCCTGTCGGACTTCGCGGGCGGCAACAACGTGCGCCACGCGATGCTGATGGACCCGGACACCGACACCAAGGGCGGCCTGCCGGTCTCGGCCGACTCGCTCTACGGCGATCATCCCGACCTCGCTGTTCAACGCGAACCGGACGATCGATCTGGACTTCGGTGCTGACGGCGCCCTGTACGTGGCGAGCTACTCCGGGGCGAACTTCACGATCAGCAACGCCAACACCGGCCTGTGGAAGTTCTGCTACGTCGGCGGCGACGACACCCCGGGCCCGGACCCGACGGCTTCGACGACGACGTCGAGCCTGGTCAACTTCGGGATCGGCAAGTCCGGCGGCGTGTCCTACACGTGGGCGTTCGACGACGGTGGCACCGCCAGCGGCGCCTCGGTCAGCCACGCGTTCCTCACGGGCGGGCCGCACGTCGGCACGCTGACCGTGACCTACGCCGACGGCACGACCGCCAGCAAGGCCATCACCGTCGAGGTCCCGCCGACCGTCTCCTCGACAGTCGGTGGCACCGTCAACCCGACGCTGTCGCTCACGCTCGGGACGCCGGCCGGCTTCGGCACGTTCGCCGCGGGTGTCGCGAACACCTACACGGCGAGCACCACCGCCAACGTGATCTCGACCGCCGGCAACGCGCTGCTGGTCGTCGCGGACACGAGCTCGACGGCTCCGGGCCACCTGGTCAACGCCAACGGCACCTCGGTGCTGGCGCAGTCGCTGAAGGCGCGTGCCACCAACGCGGCGAACCCGAACACCGTGTTCGGGACCGTCTCGGGCACACCGCTGACGCTCCTGAGCTACCCGGCGGAGATCAGCAACGACGCGGTCGCGCTGCAGTTCCAGCAGCCGATCGCCGCCAACGACGCCCTGCGTTCGGGCGCCTACTCGAAGACCCTGACGTTCACGCTGTCGACGACAGCGCCGTGAGGATGACGCTCCCCGCGGCGGCCGCACTGGCCGCCGCGGGGCGCGTGGTGTAAACACTCGTCCCCAGGTCGCCTGGTCAGCGACCGGGGACGAGTTTCTTTTTGCCTTGGCGCTCGCCGCCAGCTCGCGACCGCCATTTGAATGCTTCGACGGATATCTCATCTCGCACTCGGCCCGCGCTCGCGCTGGGTCGTCATCGCCCTCTGGCTCGTGCTCGCGATCGGCCTCGGCTGGCTGCAGCCGAAGCTCCAGACGCGCGCCGCCGACGAGAGCGAGACGTTCCGCGCCCGCGGAGCTGAGTCGACGCAGGTCCACCGGCTCCTCAACGACCGCTTCAAGGAAGGGCAAGTGGTCGACGGCGACGATCGCCTTCCAGGCCAAGCAGGGCTCGATCTACGAGCAGACGGGCCAGATCGCCGCGCTCGCTGGACAAGATCTGCGGGACCGCGGCGCTGCCGGACCTCGTCGGCGCCGGTTCGCCGAGCGGCGTCGTCTGCGGCGACGTCGGCCACTCGCTCGGGCCGCAGACGCCGCCTTCGGCGTTCTCGGCCGAGGACCAGCCGACCGTGGTCCTATTGCCGATCTTCAACGGCAAGGACGACACGGAATCGATGGTGCGCGACGTCAGCGCGCTGCGCGACATCCTCCCGGGGCCCGACGGCTACCCGCTTGGCCACGTACGTCACCGGCCAGGCCGGCTTCGACGCCGATCGCGCGCTGGCCGTCGAGGGCATCGACGGGACGCTGCTCGCGATCACGGGCTTGCTCGTCCTCGTGCTGATGCTGCTGATCTACCGCTCGCCGCTGATCGCCTCGCTGATGCTGGGCGTCGTGGTGGTGGCCTACCTCGTCGCCACCGGCCTGCTCTACGGCCTCGTCGAGAGCGGCGCGACGACGGTCAGCGGGCAGTCGACGGCGATCCTGATCGTGCTGATGTTCGGCGCGGGAACCGACTACGCGCTGCTGATCGTCTCGCGCTATCGCGACGAGCTGCGGCGCACCGGCGACGTCGACGCCGCGATCGCCCGCGCCGCCGAGCGCACCGGGCCCGCGATCGTCGCCTCGGGCGGGATCGTGGTCGTCGCGATGCTCGTGCTGTCGCTGGCCGACTTCAACGCGACGCGCGAGATGGGGCCGATCCTCGCGCTCGGCATCGTCGTGATGGTGGCTGCCGGGCTGACGCTCCTGCCGGCGCTGCTGGCGGTCTTCGGCCGGCGTGCGTTCTGGCCCGCGATCCCGCCGGTGGAGCCCGACTACCGGCCCGGCGACACGCCGGGATGGCGGCGCGTCGGGGCGCTCGTCCGCAGCCGGCCGTGGCTGCTGGTCGGGATCTCGCTCGCGATCCTCGTCGTCGGTGCGCTCGGCAACCTCGAAGGGCGCGGGTACCTCGCGCTGACCGAGCAGTACCGCGACGCGCCGGAGTCCGTACAGGGTCAGCAGCTGATCGCGGAGCGCTTCCCGCCGGGGCGCGTCGCGCCCGTCGACCTCGTCGCCAGCGGCGGCGCCGCGCCGGCGGCCAAGGAGGCGTTCGGCCGCGAGCGGATCGTCTCGGACTCCAACACCGACTGCCCAGTCAACGGACGGCAACAAGATCTCGCTCGAGGTCCTGCTCAAGATCGACCCGTTCTCCACGAAGGCGATGGATGAGATCCCGGGGCTCCGCGAGGTGGCGCGCAAGGCGGCCGGCAAGGACGGGTCCGTGCTGCTGGGCGGGACCACCGCCGAGCAGTACGACAACCTTGCAGGCGCTGCGCCGCGACGCGAAGCTGATCGTCCCGCTCGTGCTCGTGCTGATCCTGCTCGTGTTGATGGCGCTGCTGCGGGCGATCGTCGCGCCGCTCTACGTGATAGGCACGGTGGTGCTGTCGTTCGCGTTCGCGCTCGGCGCCTCGTCGCTGATCTTCACGCACATCCTCGGGCAGCCCGACTCGGATCCCAACCTGACGATCTTCGCGTTCATCTTCCTCGTCGCGCTCGGGGTCGACGACAACATCTTCCTGATGACCGGTATCCGCGAGCAGCACGCCCGCGGGCTGGCGACGCGCGACGCGGTGATCGTCGGCCTGCAGCGCACCGGCGGCGTGATCACGTCCGCGGGCCTGATCCTCGCCGGAACGTTCGCGGCGCTGATGGCACTCGATCTGGAGGCGCTCTTCCAGGTCGGCTTCACCGTGACGCTCGGACTGCTGGTCGACGCGTTCCTCGTGCGGACGTTCCTCGTGCCGTCGCTGGCCTACCTGCTCGGCGAGCGCAATTGGTGGCCGGAGCGCGCGCCCGCGAAGCAGTCCGAAGACTGAATTCGGCTGGAGCTCTTTTGAATGCGTAAAGGCAAAAGACGTTGCCCTATGACCGGCTCGCAGGTAGAGTTGCGCAGCAGATAATCAGGAGGGGGAACGTGGGTCTTAGGAGGAGGTATCTGCCATGGCTGGCGTGCGCCGCCGTGGCAGCAACAGCGCTCCCGGCGCTCGCATGGGGTCAAGGTGATCCGCCGGTCTCGGCGAGCATCGTCGTGACCGATACTGGCTTCACGGACCCCGCGGGAGCTGACTCGACGGTCGAGATCCCGGTCGGCGGAGTCGTCGCCTTCAGCTACCCCGAGGGCGCCAGCCGCCACAACATCGTCTTCGACACGCTGCAGCCCACGTCGTGCAAGCAGACCGCGGGCGAGAACTGGGGCGGCGTGCCGCCGCTGCCGTGGTACATGCAGGGTCCCGGCTGGGCCGGCACCTGCACGTTCGCCAAGGCCGGCACCTACGAGTTCCACTCCGGGCTGAACTACCAGATGCGCGGCGCCGTGATCGTCGCCGCGCCGACGCCGACCGCGACGGCTACACCCACGGCAACCGCGACCGCGACCGCCACGCCGGCCGCGCCGGCGCGGATCGACGCCAAGGATTCGCCGACGCGCAACTGGTTCCAGGACGCGTCGTCGGCGAGCGACACCGACTCGAGCGTCACGGTCAAGGTGGGCGAGCGCGTCATCTTCGGCTTCCCGGCCGGGGCGAGTTCGCACAACGTCACGTTCCCGAACGCGCCGAAGCCGGCGCTGTGTCCGCAGACGAAGACGTCGAGCACGATCCCGTTCCTTGACCCGGACAACGCGCCGCCGATGCCGGGCTTCGCGCAGACGGTCGGCTGGGAGGGCAACTGCACCTTCGACGCCGCCGGGACCTACACGTTCGTCTGCGGGACGCATCCCGAGATGACCGGCACGGTGATCGTGGAGTCCGCGACCGAGCCGACGCCGACGCCGACGGCCACGCCGACCGCGACGGCGACGCCCACGGCCACGCCGACGGCGACGCCGACGGCGACGCCGGTCCAGCGTTCGGGGATCGTGGCTCATGACTCGGCGACGCCATTGAAGAACTGGTTCCAGGACGCGTCGAGCAGCGACGCGGCCGACAACAGCGTCACGGTCGAGCTCGGTGCGACGGTCGACTTCAGCTTCCCGGTGGGGGCCGGGACGTCGAGTCACAACGCGGTCTTCGCGACCAACCCGACGTCGTGCACGCAGAAGACGGGCGTGGTGATCGCGCCGGCGCCGCCGTTGCCGGCGTTTGCGTTGCCGGCGGGGTGGAGCGGTGAGTGCACGTTCAACAGCCCTGGCACGTTCACGTTCGTGTGCTCCGCGCATCCGACGGAGATGACCGGCTCCGTCGTCGTGAAGACGCAGGGTGGCGGTACGCCGACGCCGACGCCGACGGCCACGCCGACCGCGACGCCGACGGCGACGCCGGAGCCGCCGCGGGATCCGTTGCCGGCGAAGACGCCGAAGATCTGGGCGGCGATCGACAAGCCCACGGTGAAGGCGATGACGGTCAAGTCGCTGTTGGCGAACAAGCTCAAGATCGTCTCGCGCTGCACCTCGGCGGGGTCGGGGACGATGACGCTGACGGTCTCGAAGGCGGTCGCGGATCGGATCGGTCTGGACGGCACGAAGATCGGTTCGGCGGACGCGACCTGTGACGGGCATGGGCGCTTCACGGTCAAGGTCAAACCGAACGCGAAGGCGAGAGCGGCGTTGGAGGACTATCCGGGCTCGGTGAAGATCACGGCCAAGCTGGTGTTGGCCGGGCCGATCGGGCAGACGACGGCGACACGGACGATCAACCTCAAGGGCAAGGGACGCGCGTGATGGATTACGAACGTGACGGCCTGACCCGCCGCAGCGCGCTGACGCGTGGCTTCGGCGGCATCGCCCTGGTGTGCTCGTTCGACTTCGACACGCAAGGCTCGCACGAGCGGCAAGAAGACGTCGGCGTACGTGCGCTCGGCGTCCTCGACGCCGTTTGACCCGTTCGTGCGCGACGTGCCGATCCCGCCGGTGGCGACGCCGGTGTCGCGCGACCAAGCAGCTCGAGCAGTACGTGATCACGATGAAGCCGGGGATCGCGGACATCCTGCCGGGCCTGGAGACGCCGATCCTGGGCTACAACGGGCTGTTCCCGGGGCCGACGATCAAGGCCACGCGCGGTCGCGAGGTGCAGATCCGGCAGATCAACAACTCGGGTCGCGATCTCAACGTGCACCTGCACGGCGGCGTGACGCCGCCGCAGTTCGACGGGCATCCGCACGATGCGATCCCGACGGGGACGGAGCGGCTGTACAAGTACCCCAACCCGGCGCGCTCGGCCACGCTCTGGTACCACGATCACGCGCACGGCGAGACGCATCTGACGCTGTTCGCGGGGCTCGCGGGCTTCTACATGCTCGACGACCAGAACGACAAGTCGCTCGAGTCTGCCGCAGGGCGACTACGACGTGCCGTTGATGATCCAGGACCGCTCGTTCAACGCCGACGGGTCCTTCCGCTACCGCTTCGACCTCGACCGCGGCTTCCGCGGCGACACGATCCTGGTCAACGGCGCGGTCGCGCCGCGGATGAAGGTCGAGCGGCGCCTGTACCGGCTGCGGTTCCTCAACGCCTCCAACGCGCGGGCCTACGCGCTGAAGCTCGGCAACGGCCGCAAGATGGTCCAGATCGGCTCCGACGGCGGCATGCTCCCGCGGCCGGTCAACCGGACCTCGATCCCGCTCGAGCCGGCGGAGCGCGTCGATGTGATCGTCGACTTCCGCCAGTTCGGCGTCGGCTCGAAGGTGATCCTGCACAACACCGTCGGGTGAGCCCTCGACGACGCGCGGTGATGCGCTTCGACGTCGTCAAGGGCGGCGCGGAGGAGGCGCGGATCCCGAAGCGGCTGGCCGAGGAGGAGGAGCTTCCCGAGGTCAACATGGAGCGCTCGTGGCCGCTGACCTTCCAGGGTCTGGCGGGCGGCGGGTCGGTGTGGCAGATCGCCGGCGGCGGGTTCAGTGAGATGCGCATCGACGCCCGCCCCGGCTCGGGTCGACCGAGCTGTGGACGTGGGTCAACCAGTCCTCGCGGACGCATCCGATGCACCTGCACGGCTACCACTTCCGCGTCGTCAGCGTCAACGGCGAACCGCCACACCCCGGCGACGCCGGCTGGAAGGACACCGTCGCGGTCTACCCGCAACCAGACCGTCACGGTGCGCCCGTACTTCGACTACTACACCGGCGTCTACGTCTTCCACTGCCATGCCGCCGAGCACGGCGACATGTCGATGATGGGCCAGATGGAGGTCACGGCATGATCCGCCGCGCCCTCCTCACCGCAGCGCTCGCACTGGCCGTCTTCGCGCCCGCCGCGCGAGCGCGGCGGTGACGCGGCCGATCCAGGCCTTCGACACGCCGACGTTCAAGACCGTCTGGACCCCGCGCGACGTCCCCGCGCAGGTCGGCGACACGATCGAGTGGCGTCTCACGCAGCCCGGCAACGCGAACGCGGCGACGCACGACATCTGGCTCGTCGCTCCCGGCGGGCAGCCGCAGCAACTCGGCGCGAGCTACCTCGGGCCGAAGGCGACGTCCGAGGTCACGCAGACCGGCACGTACCAGTTCTACTGCTCGATCCACGGCGGCCTGAACCCCGGCGGCATGAACGGCACCGTCGTCGTCACCACCACCAACCCCGGCCCGCCGGTCGATCCCGGGCACGCCGTGGACCGACCCCGACTGGGTCGACCCCGACGACCCGTCCGGCGCTGCCCAACACGACGCTGGCGCCGACGATCTTCGAGGAGGGCGACACGACCGCCCCGACCGTCGACCTGATCAGCGTCAAGACCACCGACAACGACGCCGCCAAGGTCAAGGTCGACGTCTCCGAGGCCGGCACCCTCACCGTGCGCCTGAAGAAGGGCAAGAAGGTCGTCGCCACCGAACGCGTCGAGATCAACGCCGGCAAGGTCACCGTCTCGATCAAGCCGCCGAAACGACTGCGCGATCGGCCCCGCCGCTACCGCCTGCAGGTCTGGTCGACCGACATGGCCGAGATCGACTCCGAGATCCACTCCGTCTGGGTGACCCTCGGCCACAGCTGAGCGCAGTCAGCTCCCGATCTCGGTGCGGACGTCGAGCAGTTCGGGGAAGAACGTGAGGTCAAGCGCGGCACGTAGGAAGCCCACCCCTGAGGAGCCTCCGGTGCCGCGCTTGTAGCCGATGATCCGCTGCACCGTCTTCATGTGGCGGAAGCGCCAGAGCTGGAAGCTCTCCTCGACGTCGACGAGCTCCTCGCACAGCTGGTAGGAGGACCAGTCGCCCTCGGGGTCGTCGTAGATCGCCTTGATCACGGGGATCAGGTCCTCGCGGCGGCGGTGCGGCTCGGAGAAGTCGCGCTCGACGCAGTCGGCCGGGATCGCGTAGCCGCGGCGTGACAGGTGGCGCAGGAACTCGTCGTAGAGGCTGGGCGCCTCGAGCACCGCGCGCAGCCGCTCCTGGTCCGCCGGCGAGTGGCGGAAGATCGGCAGCATGTCGCGGTTCTTGTTGCCGAGCTGGAACTCGATGATCCGGTACTGCAGCGACTGGAACCCGGACGCGGGGCCGAGCACGTCGCGGAACTTGACGTACTCGCTCGGCGTCAGCGTCGCCAGCACGCCCCACTGCTCGAAGAGCTGGCGCTGGATCTGCTTGACGCGCGCCAGGCCCTTCTGGGCCGGCCCGAGGTCGTCGGCGGCGAGGTGCGTGAGCACGGCGTCGAGCTCGTGGATGATCAGCCGCATCCAGAGCTCGGACGTCTGGTGCTGGATGATGAACAGCAGCTCGTCGTGGTGCTCAGGGTCGCTGAGCGGGTGCTGGGCGCCGAGCAGGCGCTCGAGGTCCAGGTAGCCCGCGTACGTCAGCCGCCCGCGCAGATCGCGGGTGACGCCCTCCTCGACGCTACGGCGGTTCTCCTCGGAACCGCTCACAGCTCGAGCGCTTTGAGTTCCTCGCGCAGGTAGTCCATCAACGTATCGACGTCGGGCATCTGGTCGCGGTCGGCGACGAGGCCGAAGTCCATGTGGCCCATGTAGCTCATGACCGTGATGTTGAGCCCCATGCCGTCGGTGATCACCGACACCGGATAGTTCGCCTCCAGCCGCGCGCCCGCCATGTAGAGCGGGAACTGCGGGCCGGGGACGTTGGAGATCACGAGGTTCCAGGTCGGGCGCCCGGGGCGCGAGGTCGAGAAGCCGAACGTCAGCCGCGCCGCGCGCGCGAAGACCGCGGGCGGGATGAAGTTGTTGGCGTCCTGCAGCAGCTCGGCCGGCAGCGCGCCGCTGGCGCTCCTTCATCTCCGACAGCGCCTCGTGGGTCTTGCGCAGGCGCTCGACCGGGTCGGGCTCGTCCGTGTACAGCGGCGCGGCCATCAGCAGGATCCGGTTGCCGTAGGTGCCGAACTGCTCGCCCGTGCGCACCGACACCGGCACCTGCGCCACCAGCGGCGTCTCCGGCAGGTCGTCGTGCTCGATCAGCCAGCGGCGCACCGCGCCCGCGCAGACCGAGACGACGACGTCGTTGACCGTCGCGCCGTGCGTGTTCTTGGCCGCCTTGAAGTCGGCGAGATCCAGCTGGCCGAAGACGAAGCGCCGGTGCGGCGAGACGCGGCCGTTGAAGACCGTCTTCGGCGCCGTCAGGTCGGGGCGCTCGACGCCGTCGCGGCGCAGCAGGCCGCGCCGAGCTTGCCGAGCGTGCTCGCGCCGGGGAAGATCCCGAACGGCGTGTCCTCGATGTTCGGGATCGCCTTCGGCAGCGCGCGCAGCATCCGCACCGGGTAGCGGGGGAGACCGAGCATCCCGAGCGTGAGCATCTGCGAAGCTCGACGGCGGCGGGTCCGCGAGATCGTCGTCGGACGGCGGCGGCACCTCGCGCCCCTCGGGCGTCAGGTCCAGCAGCAGCGCCATGATCTCGGCGCCGGACAGGCCGTCGATGACGGCGTGGTGGATCTTCGTCAGCACCGCGACGAGGCCGGACTCGTGGCCCTCGATGACGTAGATCTCCCACAGCGGCCGCGCGCGGTCCAGCGGCCGCGACATGATCCGCGCGACCTGGTCGGCGAGCTGCTCGTCGGTCCCGGGCGACGCGAGCGCCATCTCGCGCACGTGGTAGCCGAGGTCGATCTCGGCCTCCTCGACCCAGTAGGGATGGTCGAGCCCGAACGGGACCTCGGCCAGGCGCCAGCGCAGCGGCGGCAGCTGCGGCGCGCGCTCCTCGATCAGGCGCGGTGACCTGATCGCGGCCGAAGACGCCGTCGGGCGCGGTCGATCGGGTCGAGCATCGCCAGGCTGCCGACGTGGCCGGTCTGGCGCGCGTTCTCCAGGGCGAGGAACTGCGCGTCGAGGCTGGTGAGCTGCCGCATGCCCGCACCCTATGCGTTGCGGCGCGCCTCGGCCAACTCGAAAGTGGGAAGGTTCGCCTCGTGAGCCCCTCCGCCGGAACCCGTCCAGACGCGGCGCAGCTCGTCGACCTCGACGAGCTCGCTCGCCGCGTACCGCCGCCCGCCCGCCGGTCCCGTCTCGTTCGGGACCTCCGGGCATCGCGGCACCTCACTCAAGGGCACGTTCACCGAAGCCCACGTCCTGGCGATCAGCGAGGCGATCGTCCGCCACCGCCGTGGGCAGGGCATCGACGGCCCGCTGTTCGTCGCGCGCGACACGCACGCGCTCTCGGAGCCCGCCTTCCACACGGCGCTGGAGGTGTTCTCCGCCCACGGGCTCGACGTACGCGTCGACGCCGACGGCGGCTACACGCCGACGCCCGCGCTCTCGCACGCGATCCTCACCCACAACCGCGGCGACGGGCCGAAAGCCGACGGGATCGTGCTCACGCCCTCGCACAACCCGCCCGAGGACGGCGGCTACAAGTACAACCCGCCGAGCGGCGGGCCGGCGGACACGTCGATCACGAAGGGCATCGAGGACGAGGCCAACCGCCTGCTCGAGGGCGGGCTCGCCGACGTCGAGCGGGGCGAGGCGCGCACGACGCCGCACGACTACGTCGGCGCCTACGTCGACGACCTCCCGAACGTGATCGACATCGACGCGATCCGGGCCGCCGGGCGTGCGGATCGGCGCCGACCCGCTCGGCGGCGCGAGCGTCGCCTACTTCCAGGCGATCCGGGACCGGCACGGCCTCGACCTGACCGTCGTCAACGACGAGGTCGACCCGACCTTCCGCTTCGTCCCGCTCGACCACGACGGCAAGATCCGCATGGACTGCTCCTCGCCGTACGTGATGAGCGGGCTGATCGAGCTGCGCGACCGCTTCGACGTCGCCGTCGCCTGCGACCCGGACGCCGACCGCCACGGCATCGTCACGCCCGAGCACCGGGCTGCTGAACCCCAACCACTACCTCGCGGTCGCGATCAACTACCTCTTCGGCGGCGCGCGCGACTGGCCGGCGAGCACCGGGATCGGCAAGACGCTCGTCTCCAGCTCGCTGATCGACCTCGTCGCCAAGGACCTCGGCCGGCGGCTGGTCGAGGTCCCGGTCGGCTTCAAGTGGTTCGTCGACGGACTGGTCGACGGCTCGCTCGGCTTCGGCGGCGAGGAGAGCGCCGGCGCCTCGTTCCTGCGCCGCGACGGCACCCCGTGGTCGACCGACAAGGACGGCATCCTGCTCGCGCTGCTGGCGGCCGAGATCACGGCCAGGACGGGCAGCGACCCGGGGATCGCCTACCAGGGGCTGACCGAGCGCTTCGGCGCGCCCGCCTACCGGCGCGTCGACTCGCCCGTCGAGGCCGCGCAGAAGGCCAAGCTGCTCGCGCTCGAGCCGGAGGACATCACGGCGACCGAGCTCGCCGGCGAGCCGATCGAGCGGGTGCTGACCAAGGCGCCCGGCAACGACGCCGCGATCGGCGGCGTCAAGGTCGTCTCCGCGAACGGCTGGTTCGCCGCGCGCCCCTCGGGCACCGAGGACATCTACAAGCTCTACGCCGAATCGCTGAAAGGCGAAGAGCACCTCGAGCAGATCATCGCCGACGCACAGGAGATCCTGGGATGAGCAAGATCCTCACGATGGTGCTCGCGGGCGGCGAGGGCAAGCGACTCGCCCCGCTGACCGCCGACCGCGCCAAGCCCGCGGTCCCGTTCGGCGGCAACTACCGCCTGATCGACTTCGCGCTCTCGAACCTCGTCAACGCCAACTACCACCAGATCGTCGTGCTGACGCAGTACAAGAGCCACAGCCTGGACCGCCACGTCACCACGACGTGGCGGCTGTCGCCGCTGCTGGGCAACTACGTCACGCCGGTGCCGGCGCAGATGCGGCTCGGGCCGCGCTGGTTCGTCGGCTCGGCCGACGCGATCTTCCAGAACTACAACCTGATCGCCGACGAGCGCCCGGAGCACATCATCGTCTTCGGCGCCGACCACATCTACCGCATGGACCCGCGGCAGATGGTCGAGCAGCACATCGCGTCGCGGCAAGGGCGTGACGGTCGCGGCGCTGCGCACGCCGATCGAGCAGGCCGACCAGTTCGGCGTGATCGAGACGGCCGCCAACGGACGCGACATCGCGGCCTTCCGCGAGAAGCCGTCGGACCCCGTCGGGCTGCCCGACGCGCCCGACCAGGTCTACGCGTCGATGGGCAACTACGTCTTCTCGACCGAGGCGCTGATCAACACCGTCTCCGCCGACGCCGCCGACGAGACCTCCAAGCACGACCTCGGCGGCAACATCATCCCCGCGCTGGTGGCCCAGAACGACGCGCAGGTCTACGACTTCGCGGCCAACGAGGTCCCGGGCGCGACCGACCGCGATCGCGGCTACTGGCGCGACGTCGGGACGCTCGACGCGTACTACGACGCGCACATGGACCTGATCTCGGTCCACCCGATCTTCAACATGTACAACCACGACTGGCCGATCCACACCTGGCCCGGGATCACCCAGCCGGCCAAGTTCGTCTTCGACGAGGACGGCCGCCGCGGCCAGGCGCTGGACTCGATGGTCTGCGCCGGCGTGGTCATCTCCGGCGCCACCGTGCGGCGCTCGATCCTCTCGCCGCTGGCGCACCTGCACTCCTACGCGCTGGTGGAGGACTCGATCATCATGCACGACGTCGAGATCGCCCGCAGCGCCGTCGTGCGCCGCGCGATCGTCGACAAGAACGTCCGGATCGGCGAGGGCGTGGAGATCGGCGTCGACCCCGTCAAGGACCGCGAGCGCTTCCACGTCTCCGAAGGCGGGATCGTCGTCATCCCCAAGGGCATGAGGGTCACGGAATGAAGGTCGCGCTGATGACCCGCGAGTACCCGCCGGAGGTCTACGGCGGGGCGGGCGTGCACGTCGAGTACCTCGCGCGCGAGCTCGCCGCGTTCGACGACGTCGACGTCCACTGCTGGGGCGCCGCGCGCGAGAACGCGACGGCCCACGTGTCCTGGGACGCGCTGGCCGGCGACGCGCCCGAGCTCGCCGCGCTGCGCGCCGTCTCGATCGACCTCACGATGTCCGCGGGCGGCGGCGGACGCCGACGTCGCGCACAGCCACACCTGGTACGCGAACTTCGGCGGGCACCTGGCCAAGCTGCTGTGCGCGGCATCCCGCACGTCGCGACGGTCCACTCGCTGGAGCCGCTGCGGCCGTGGAAGGAGGAGCAGCTCGGCGGCGGCTACCGCCTGTCGAGCTTCTGCGAGCGCACCGCGCTCGAGAACGCCGACGCCGTGATCGCGGTCTCGCAGGGCACGCGCGAGCGACATCCTGCGCGTGCTATCCCGGCGATCGACCCCGACCGCGTGCACGTGATCTACAACGGGATCGACACCGCCGAGTACGCGCCCGACCCCGGCACCGACGTGCTCGAGCGCATCGGGATCGACCCGGGCAAGCCGTCGGTCGTCTTCGTCGGCCGGATCACGCGCCAGAAGGGCGTCCAGTACCTGCTCGAGGCCGCCAAGGCGTTCGACCCGAGCGCGCAGCTCGTGCTCTGCGCCGGCTCGGCCGACACGCCCGAGCTCGGCGCCGAGGTCGCAGCGCCGCGTCGAGGAGCTGCGCGCCACCCGCGAGGGTGTGTTCTGGATCGAGCAGATGCTGCCCAAGCCCGAGGTCATCCAGATCCTCAGCCACGCGACCGTCTTCGCCTGCCCGTCGATCTACGAGCCGCTGGGGATCGTCAACCTCGAGGCGATGGCCTGCGAGGCCGCGGTCGTCGCCACCGCGACCGGCGGCATCGTCGAGGTCGTCGTCGACGACGAGACCGGCTTCCTGGTGCCGATCGAGCCGGGCGACGACGGCACCGGCGCGCCGCGCGATCCGGCGAAGTTCGCCGCGGACTTCGCGGAGCGCGTCAACACGCTGATCGCCGACCCTGAGCGGGCGGCGAAGTTCGGCAAGGCGGGCCGCCGGCGGGCGGTCGAGGCCTTCGCCTGGCCCGCCATCGCGGAGCAGACGTCCCGGCTCTATCAGGACCTCGTGTCCTAGCGAAGACTCATTCGGCGTAGTTACGATCGCGCCCGGGTGCGGCACGTACGCCGTAGGGTCTAAAGAGAGGGCAACACATGAGGGTTTTGCACGCCGCTGGGGTAGCGGCGATGCTGGCGCTGGGCGCGCCGGCACTGGCGTCCGCGGCCGGGCCTCCGGCGCCGGTCGATCCGCAGAACTGGACGTTCCAGGACAACTTCACCTGGAACGACTACCACCCGCTTCCGGGGAAGGACTACTCGGATCCGACGATCGTCCCGACGGTCAAGAAGTGGAAGGTCGCGCTCGTCCTGACCGACTTCCCGGACAAGACGTTCTTCGTCTCGCAGCCGGCCGGCAGCACGATCTACGGCACGCCGACGATCGAGGCGCACGACATCCCGCGCGCCGACGTGCCGGCGTTCTACCGCGACTTCCTCAACAAGCCGCAGGCGCTGAACCACTTCCAGACGATGAACCGCTACTGGATGGAGGACAGCTACGGCAAGTACGGCGTGCAGCTGGACTCCTTCGGGCCGTACAAGCTCCCCGGCAACTCGTACCAGTACTTCCTGACCGACCAGTCGGGCGCGGCCAACAACCCGGCGCACTGCCCGCAGCTGACGCCGGCCAAGCCGTGCAACCTGAACTTCCGCACCGACGCGCGTGCCGCCTGGCTGGCGGATGTCGGCGCGGCCAAGATCGCCGAGTACGACAACATCTTCTACGTCTCCGCCGGTGAGGACGAGTCCTCGACGTGGCAGGAGTTCGGCGAGATGAAGTTCCTCACGCAGAACGACGTCACGGATCCGTTCGGCCCGAAGGCCTACGGCGATCTCAACCAGACCAACTGGGCCGTCTCGCGCTACGTGCCGTGGAGCTCATGGGTCACCGTCGCCAACATCTGGCCCAACGCGAGCGGCAACACGTCGGTCGAGGGCGAGAGCTCGGGCATGGGCACCTACGCGCACGAGCTGACCCACAACCTGGGTCTGCCGGACAACTACAACAACCCGTTCACGGCGCCCTACCAGCGGACCGGCAGCGGCATGTGGGACATGATGAGCCGCGGCCAGTTCAACGGCGCCGGCGGCCAGCACACGCGCTTCCTGATCCCGCCGACGACCGGCTCGGCGCTCGGCTCGCAGCACAACCTGCGCAACAAGCGCGTGCTGAACTTCCTCACCGACGGCGACCTGCTGCGGCTCAACCGCAACGGCCTGGCCGTCCTCGGGCATGGCGGTCGCGGACGTCACCGCGCGTGAGGTCGCCCCGACGGGCGGCGAGATCTCCGGCGTCACCGTGGTGCTCGACGGCACCGGCGACAACGAGGCGCCCTGCAACTACGTGGTCGACCCGACCTGCGACGGCGTGCGCACACAGGGCACGACGATCACCGGCAAGTACAACAACTACCACATGGAGGTCGTGCAGCAGATCGGCTCGGACTCCTTCGATCCGGGCCACGGCGTCCTGATCTCGAAGTCCAAGAACACGGCCTCCTCCTGCGGCAACTTCACGTGCTTCGTGTGGTTCATCGACGCGCATCCGGAGGACATCAACAAGGTCGACTACATCGGCCCCGACGGCACGCCGAAGCTGGCGACGCCGGGCGACGAGCGCCAGAAGAACGACGCCACATTCAACGTCGGCCTGAACTCCGGCACACTCTCGGAGTACGAGGACACGGCCAACCGCCTGCACTTCTACATCGTCGACAAGCGCACCGACGAGACGGGCATCCTGCACTACAAGGTCGGCATCCGCTCGCTCGACGGCGCAGGCCCGCAGACGCGCGGCGTCGCGCTGGCCGCTCCGGCGCTCGGCAACGCCGAGGGCTACACGACCTGCACGTTCAACCTCAAGAACACGGGCGCGATGGCGACCATGCCCAACGTCCATCCGCAGGACGCCTCGACGTTCCTGGACTCCGACGTCTACCGGCTCTCCACCACGGCCACCGGCACGGGCTGGAGCGCCTACCTCAAGAACGCGTTCGCGACGGCCGAGTTCGGTTCGTCGGTGTCGGTCCCGGTCTACATCGAGAAGGGCACCGGCTCCGGCACCGTCACGCTGAAGGCGGTCTCGGAGAGCGATCCGAGCAAGACCGCCTCCGCGGTCTGCACGCTGGCCGACTCCACGGTCGGCGGCTCCGTCCCGGCCACGCTGGCACTGACGCTGGGCACGCCGGCGAGCTTCGGCGCCGTTCACGCCCGGCCTGGGCAAGGACTACTTCGCCTCCACGACGGCGACCGTGATCTCGACCGCCGGTGAGGCGACGCCTGACGGTCGCCGACCCGAGCGCGACCGCGACGGGCCACCTCGTCAACGGGACGTTCTCGCTCCCGCAGGCGCTGCAGGCCTCCGGCTCCACCGCCGGGACCTACTCGCCGCTCCCGGCCACCTTGAAGACCTACAGCGGTCCGGTCTCCAACGATCCGGCAGCCGTGAGCTTCAAGCAGCCGGTGTCCGCGACGGACGCGCTGCGGACGGGGACTTACTCAAAGAACCTGACGTTCACTCTCAGCACAACCACACCGTAAGTTCATGAGTACCGGCCTCGTGGACGGATGTCCACGGGGCCGGACTTGACCGTCCGGATAAGTCCCCTTAAACATCCTGGCACGGCGGCCCGGGACGGCCGCCGAGGGTCTACACGAAGGGGAACTTCATGAAGGTGCTTCACGCCGCCGGGGTAGCGGCGTTGCTCGCGTTCGCGACGCCTGCCGTCGCGGCGGCAGCCGGTCCGCCGGCGCCCATCGATCCACAGAACTGGTCATTTCAGGACAACCTGACCTGGTCTGACTACAAGCCACTGCCCGGGCAGGATTACTCCAACCCGGACGTGCAGCCGACGGTGAAGAAGTGGAAGGTCGCGCTCGTCGTGACCGACTTCCCGGACAAGGGCTTCACGGTCTCGCAGCCCGCGGGCGCGACGGTCTTCGGCACGCCCACGACCGAGGCGCACGACATCCCGCGCGCCGATGTCCCGGCGTTCTACCGCGACTTCCTCAACAAGCCGCAGGCGCTGAACCACTTCCAGACGATGAACCGGTACTGGATGGAGGACTCCTTCGGCAAGTACGGGGTCCAGCTGGATGCTTTCGGGCCCTACCGGATGCCCGCGCGCTCCTACCAGTACTTCCACGACTACACCACCAACGCGCACTGCCCGGACGCCGTCAACTACCCGTGCACGCTGAACTTCCGCACCGACGCCCGCGCGGCGTGGCTGGCCGACGTCGGCGCGGCGAAGATCGCCGAGTACGACAACATCTTCTACGTCTCCGCCGGTGAGGATCAGTCCTCCACCTGGCAGGAGTTCGGCCAGATGAAGTTCAAGACGCAGGACGACGTCACGGACGAGTTCGGCCCGAAGGCCTTTGATCCGCTGCAGACCAACTGGGCCCCGACGCGCTACGTGCCGTGGTCCTCCTGGGCTTCGTCCTCGACGATCTGGCCCAACGCCAGCGGCAACACGTCGATCGAGGCCGAGAGCTCCGGCATGTCGACCTACGCGCACGAGCTGTCGCACAACCTCAACATCCCGGACAACTACGGCAACCCGTTCGGCACCACCCAGCAGCGTGCCGCCACCGGCATGTGGGACATGATGAGCCGCGGCTCGTTCAACGGCCCGGGCGGTCAGCACACGCGCTGGCAGATCCCGCCGACGCAGGGCGCCGCGCTCGGCTCGCAGCACAACATGCGCAACAAGCGCTTCCTGAACTTCCTGACCGACGCCGACCTGCTGCGGCTCAACCGCGACGGGCTCGCGACGTCGGGCATGGCGGTCACGGACGTCACCGCGCGTGAGACCGCCCCGACCGGCGGCGAGATCTCCGGCGTGAACATCACGCTCGACGGTGCCGGCGACAAGGAGACGCCGTGCAACTACCTCGTCGACCCGACCTGTGACGGCGTGCGCACCTCCGGCACCACGGTCACCGGCAAGTACAACAACTACACGCTGGAAGTCGTGCAGCAGATCGGCTCTGACTCCTTCAGCCCGGGCCACGGCGTCCTGATCTCCAAGACGAAGACGACGTCGTCGTCCTGCGGCTCGTCGAGCTGCTTCGTGTGGGTCATCGACGCGCACCCGGAGGACGTCAACAAGGTCGACTTCGTGGCGGCCGACGGCACGCCGAACAAGGCGACGATCGGCGACGAGCGCCAGAAGAACGACGCGTCGTTCAACGCCGGCCTGAACTCGGGCACCTCGTACGAGTACACCGACGCCGACAACCGCCTGCACTTCTACATCCTCGACAAGCACACCGACGCGCAGGGCATCCTGCACTACACGGTCGGCGTCAAGTCGCTCGACGGCGCCGGCCCGCAGACGCGCGGCGTCTCGCTCGCTGCCCCGCAGCTGGGCAGCGACGCCGGCTACGCCACGTGCACGTTCAACCTCAAGAACACGGGCGCCGCGGCGGCCGTGCCGGCGGGCACGCATCCGCAGGACGCCTCGGCGTACCTGAACAACGACATCTACCGCCTGTCGGCGTCGGCCTCCGGCACCGGCTACAGCGCGTACCTCAAGAACGCGTTCGCCACGGCGAAGTTCGGCGACTCGGTCTCGGTCCCGGTCTACATCGAGAAGGGCACGGGCTCCGGCACGGTCACCCTCAACGCGGTGTCCGAGAGCGACCCGAGCAAGACCGCGTCCGCGGTCTGCACGCTGGCCGACAGCACCGTCGGCGGCACCGTCAGCGCGACGCTCGGGCTGACGATGGGCGCTCCGGCCTCGTTCGGCAGCTTCACGCCGGGCCTGGGCAAGGACTACTACGCCACGACGTCGGCCAACGTCATCTCGACGGCCGGTGACGCGTCCCTCACGGTCGCCGACCCGTCCTCGACGGCCACGGGCCACCTGGTCAACGGCACGTTCTCGCTGCCCTCGGCCCTCCAGGCCACGGGCGCCATCGACGGCACCTACGCGCCGCTGCCGACCACGCTGAAGACGTACGGCGGCCCGGTCTCCAACGACCCGGTCACCGTCAGCTTCAAGCAGCCGATCGCGTCGACTGACGCGCTCCGCACCGGCACCTACGCCAAGACGCTGACCTTCACTCTCAGCACAACCACACCGTAGGCTCATCAACGCTGCGGAATCTCCGCCGCGTCCACACGACATGTGACGGAAAGCCCTGCTCAGCGGGGCTTTCCGCGTTTCTGGACCGGCTTGACCTGAGCGCGCTGGGAGCGGTATGGATGCGCGTGGGCGGCCGCAAGGTCGCCGGGTCTAGGGAAGGGGTCTGAAGCATGAGGGTTCTCTCCGCCGCCGGGGTGGCGGCGATGCTGGCGCTGGGCGCGCCGGCGCTGGCGTCCGCGGCCGGTCCGCCGGCGCCGATCGATCCGCAGAACTGGTCGTTCCAGGACAACCTGACGTGGTCGGACTACCACGCGCTGCCGGGCACCGACTACTCGGATCCGTCGATCGTCCCGACGGTCAAGAAGTGGAAGGTCGCGCTCGTCCTCACGGACTTCGACGACAAGGCCTTCTACATCACGCAGCCGGCCGGCAGCTCGGTCTTCGGTACGCCGACGATCGAGGCGCACGACGTCCCGCGCGCCGACGTGCCGGCGTTCTACCGCGACTTCCTCAACAAGCCGCAGGCGCTGAACCACTTCCAGACGATGAACCGGTACTGGATGGAGGACTCCTACGGCAAGTACGGCGTCCAGCTCGACGCGTTCGGCCCCTACCGCCTGCCGGGCCACTCCTACCAGTACTTCATGACCGAGTTCGGCGGCAACGCCAACCTCGCGCACTGCCCGGCGCTGACGCCCGCGCATCCGTGCAACCTGAACTTCCGCACCGACGCGCGCGCCGCCTGGCTGGCCGACGTCGGCGCGACCAAGATCGCCGAGTACGACAACGTCTTCTACGTCTCCGCCGGTGAGGACGAGTCCGCCACCTGGCAGGAGTTCGGCGAGATGAAGTTCAAGACGCAGGAGGACGTCACCGACGCCTTCGGTCCCAAGTCCTACGGCGATCTGACGCAGACCAACTGGGCCGTCACGCGCTACGTGCCGTGGTCCTCGTGGGCCGCGGTCTCGGGCATCTGGCCCAACGCGAGCGGCAACACGTCGATCGAGGCCGAGGCCTCGGGCATGGCGACCTACGCGCACGAGCTGACCCACAACCTGGGTCTGCCGGACAACTACAACAACCCGTTCGGCACCGTCCAGCAGGTCACCGCGACCGGCATGTGGGACATGATGAGCCGCGGCTCGTTCAACGGCCCCGGCGGCCAGCACGTCCGCTACCTGATCCCGCCGACGCAGGGCGAGGCGCTCGGCTCGCAGCACAACGTGCGCAACAAGCGCGTGCTGAACTTCCTCACCGACGCCGACCTGCTGCGCCTGAACCGCAACGGGCTGGCGACGTCCGGCATGGCCGTGGCCGACGTGACGGCGCGTGAGACCGCGCCGACCGGCGGCGAGATCGCGGGCGTCAACATCGCGCTCGACGGCACCGGCGACAACGAGGCGCCGTGCTACATCAACGGCGTCCTGACCACGCCGAACTGCGACGGCGTCGCCCGCAACGCGGCCGGCACGATCAGCGGCAAGTGGAACAACTACACGATCGAGGTCGTGCAGCAGATCGGCTCGGACTCCTACGACCCGGGTCACGGCGTCCTGATCTCCAAGACCAAGACCAACAACTCGTCCTGCGGCTCCTACAGCTGCTTCGTGTGGGTCGTCGACTCGCACCCGGCCGACATCAACAAGGTCGACTTCGTCGCCGCCGACGGCACGCCGAAGCTGGCGACGATCGGCGACGAGCGCCAGAAGAACGACGGCTCGTTCAACGCCGGCCTCGAACTCGGGCTCCTCGTACGAGTACGAGGACACCGCCAACCGGCTGCACTTCTACATCCTCGACACCCGCAAGGACGCCTCGGGCATCCTGCACTACACCGTCGGCGTGAAGTCGCTCGACGGTGCCGGCCCGCAGACGCGCGGCGTCGCGCTGGCCGCGCCCGCGCTCGGCAACGCCGAGGGCTACACGACCTGCACGTTCAACCTCAAGAACACGGGCGCCGCGGCGGCCGTGCCGGCGGGCACGCATCCGCAGGACGCCTCCGCGTACCTCGGCAGCGACATCTACCGCCTCTCCACGACGGCCACCGGCACGGGCTGGTCGGCGTACCTCAAGAACGCGTTCGCGACGGCCAAGTTCGGCGAGTCGGTCTCGGTCCCGGTCTACATCGAGAAGGGCACCGGCGCGGGCACGGTCACGCTCAACGCGGTCTCCGAGAGCGATCCGACCAAGACCGCCTCCGCGGTCTGCACGCTGGCCGACTCGTCGGTCGGCGGCTCGGTGCCGGCCACGCTGGCGCTGACGATGGGCGCCCCGGCCTCCTTCGGCGGCTTCACGCCGGGCCTGGGCAAGGACTACTTCGCCACCACCTCGGCGAACGTGATCTCCACCGCGGGTGACGCGACGCTGACCGTCGCCGATCCGGCCACGACCAACACCGGCCACCTGGTCAACGGCACGTTCGCGCTGCCGTCGGTCCTGCAGGCGGCCGGCAGCGTCGGCGGCACCTACGCGCCGGTCGGCGGCTCGGCCGCGCCGACGACGCTGAAGACGTACGCCGGGCCGGTCTCCAACGACCCGGTCACGGTCAGCTTCAAGCAGCCGGTCGCGTCGACCGACGCGCTTCGCACAGGGCACCTACGCGAAGACGCTGACGTTCACGTTGTCGACGACGACTCCGTAGCCCGTAAGACGTGCGTCCACGGTCGGGGCTTGCGCCTCGACCGTGGACCAGTCTCCACGCGGCGCTCCTTGACGACTCATAAACACCTCGTAAACATGAGTGTTAGAGGTGGGCACGATGCCGCCTGGGGTCTAATAGGAGGGTCTACATCATGAGAGGTACTCGCGCTGCGGTCGCAGCGGCGCTTGTCATCCTCGCCGCGCCGTCTGCCGCTTTCGCGGCCGATACGGCTCCGGCGCCACTCGATCCACAGAACTGGTCCTGGCAGGACGACGTTGACGTGGAACGACTACAAGCCGCTTCCGGGCACGGACTACTCCGACCCGAGCGTCGTCCCGTCGATCAAGAAGTGGAAGGTCGCGCTCGTCGTGACCGACTTCCCGGGCACGCCGTTCACGATCACGCAGCCGCAGGGCGGCACGGTCTTCGGCACGCCGACGGCCGAGGCGCACGACGTCCCGCGCGCTCAGGTCCCCGCGTTCTACCGCGACTTCCTGCAACACGCCGTCGGCGCTCAACCACTGCCAGACGATGAACCGCTACTGGATGGAGGACTCCTTCGGCAAGTACGGCGTGCAGCTGGACGCCTTCGGCCCGTACGAGCTCCCCGGCACGCAGTACCAGTACTTCCTGTCCGATCAGGCCAGCGGCAACGCCACGCAGCACTGCCCGATCCTGACGCCGGCCAAGCCGTGCAACCGCAACTTCCGCACCGACGCGCGCGCCGCCTGGCTCGGCCGACGTCGGCGCTGACGAAGATCAACGAGTACGACAACGTCTTCTACGTCTCCGCCGGCGAGGACGAGTCGGGCACGTGGCAGGAGTTCGGCGAGATGAAGTGGATGACGCAGGGCGAGGTGCCGGACGCGTTCGGCCCCAAGGCGCTCGGCGATCTGACGCAGACCAACTGGGCGATCACGCGCTACGTGCCGTGGACCTCCTGGGTCTCGGCCGCGACCAACTGGCCGAACGCCTCGGGCAACACCTCGGTCGAGGGCGAGAGCTCGGGCATGTCGACCTACGCCCACGAGCTGTCGCACAACCTGAGCATCCCGGACAACTACGGCAACCCGTACGCCGTGATCCAGCAGCGCGGGTTCACCGGCATGTGGGACATGATGAGCCGCGGCACGTTCAACGGTCCGGGCGGCCCCCACACCCGCTTCAACATCCCGCCGACGCAGGGCGCCTCGCTCGGCTCGCAGCACAACATCCGCAACAAGCGCTTCCTGAACTTCGTCGGCGACGCCGACCTGATGCGCCTGAACCGCAACGGCCTGGCGCACGTCGGGCATCGCCGTCGCGGACGTCACCGCCCGTGAGGTCCCGCACGCCGCCGGCGAGGTCGCCGGCGTGCAGATCGCGCTCGACGGCACGGTCGGCGACAACGCGCTGCCGTGCAACTACCAGACCGACTGGCAGTGCGACGGCGTGCGCCTGCAGGGCACGACGATCACCGGCAAGTACCAGCACTACACGATGGAAGTCGTGCAGCAGATCGGCTCGGACTCCTTCGACCCGGGCCACGGCGTCCTGATCACGAAGACCAAGACGGGCTCCAACAGCTGCGGTGGCGCGAGCTGCTTCGCCTGGGTCATCGACTGCCCATCCGGACGACATCAACCACGTCGACTTCGTCAAGCCCGACGGCACGCCGAAGATGGCGACGCTGGGCGACGAGCGCCAGCTCAACGACGCGTCGTTCAACGCGGGCCTCGACTCCGGCTCCTCCTACGAGTGGACCGACGAGCGCAACCGCCTGCACTTCTACGTCGTCGACAAGAAGACCGACGCCCAGGGCATCCTGCACTACAAGGTCGCCGTGAAGTCGCTCGACGGTGCCGGCCCGCAGACGCGCGGCGTGGCGCTGCAGTCCGCCGGCGCGCAGCAGGTCGCCGTCGGCGAGTGGTCCACCTGCACGTTCGCGACTCAAGAACACGGGCGCGGCGGCGACGACCGACCCGGCCCTGCACCCGCAGGACTCGACCTCGTTCCTCACGAGCGACGTCTACCGCCTGTCGGCCTCGGCCACGGGCACCGGCTGGACGGCGAAGCTCCGCAACGCGCTGACCGCCGTCAAGTTCGGCGAGTCGGCCAGCATCCCGGTCTACGTCACCAAGGCGGCCAACGCGGCCTCCGCGGGCACCGTCACCCTGACCGCGACCTCCGAGAGCGATCCGTCCGCCACCCAGACCGCGGTCTGCGCCCTCGGCAACGGCGACGTCGGCGGCAGCGTCCCGGCGACGCTCGCCCTGACGCTGGGCACCCCGGCCGCGTTCGGCGCGTTCACGCCCGGCATCGGCAAGGACTACGCGGCGTCGACGACGGCCAACGTCATCTCGACCGCCGGTGACGCGACCCTCTCGGTCGCCGACCCGTCCGCGACGGCCACCGGCCGCCTGGTCAACGGTGCGTTCTCGCTCAACCAGGCGCTGCAGGCTCAGGCCTCCAGCCCCGCCGCCGGTCTCGCGAAGCCGTTCGCGGCCGTCGGCGGCTCGGCGACGCCCGACCACGCTGGCGAACTGGACCCTCCCGGTGTCCAACGACCCGGTGGCGATCGGCTTCAAGCAGACGATCCTGGCCAGCGAACCGCTGCGCACGGGCGCCTACTCGAAGACGCTCACGTTCACCCTGTCGACTACGTCTCCGTAGTCGGTCTGATTCCAAGCGCCGGCCGCGTCCGCGCGGCCGGCGCTTCGGCATTTAAGCGACACTTCGGCGGTCCTGCATTTCCAAGCCGGGGGAGAGACCCAATGGCTGAGAGCGTGTACCGCGTGACCGAGGTCATCGGCGTGTCGAGCGACTCGTGGGAGGCCGCCGCGAAGGCTGCGGTCGACACCGCCGCGAAGACCGTCCGTGACCTGCGCGTCGCCGAAGTGGTCCGTCAGGACGTGACGATCGGCGACGGCGGCGTGGTCAACTTCCGCGTCCGGCTCGCGATCTCGTTCAAGTACGACAGCGGGGACTAGCCCCAGCCTGCTCGCGCGGGTTCAGCGCCCGAAGGTGCGCATGAACTCGCGCGAGCGCGCGCGCAGGTCGCCGACCAGCTCGCGGACCTCGGCGAGGCCGGCGCGCAGCTCGGGGTCGCCGACCTCGATCGGCCGCAGCGAGTCCTGCAGATCGATCAGCGTGCCCTCGGCCTCGTCGACGGACTCGACGGCGCGCTCGAGGAAGACCTTCACGCCCTGCGAGGGCAGGCCCGCGGAGGGCTGGCTGAACGTGCGCCCGGGCAGGCCGTAGCGGCTCGCGAAGGCCGCGTGCGTGCGCTGCGCACGGCCGTAGGCCGTCTGGACACGCCGGAAGAGCTCCTCCTCCAGCTTGTCCGCGCTGCGCTCGTCGAGCAGCTCGTAGGCGGCGGCCAGCGCGGCGAGCGCCATGCCGATGTGGTCGATCGCCTCAGCGATGTCGTCCAGGAGGTACTGCCGTGCTTCAGCGGTGACGTACGCCATCAGGTCGGCTCCAAGTTGCGCGTGGACCACCACTCCTCGCCGTAGTCGATCGTCAGTTCCTCGCCCGCTTTGACGTCGCGCAGCGTGACGAACGTGATCAACCGCGGCCCCTCCTGGATGTACTCCAGGTTGGCTTCATAGGAGTGGTTGTAAAGCATGCCGTAGCCGAGCAGGAGGATGACCTCGTTCTCATCTTCTGAGGAGCCGAAGACGTAGTCGCCCAGCCGTCCGGTGACCTGGTCACCGGGCAGTTCGAGCGTGTGGCAGGACTCCACCGCGTCGCCCTGGGCGAACGCGCGCGTCGCGTAGACGCCACGTCCGTGGCGCCCTTCCTTGATCTCCAGTCCCTCTGGCACGGGCGCTGACCTTAGCCGCCGGAACGCCGACTAGCTTCACCAGCGTGCGCCGCATCCTGCGAAACGAGCCGTCGGCGGTCCTCCTCGCCGTCCAGTTGGCCGGCGTCCTGCTGTATCCGTTCATGGTCGTGGTCTCCCGGCTCGTCGCCCTCACTGTTCCCCGCCGCTCGGGCTAGAACGCGAGGCGGTGCTGCGTGACGGTCGTCGGCTCGCCCGCGACGGCGAGGGCGCCGACGTAGCCCTCGTCGAGTTCGAGGTCGACGAGCGTGTGGCCGTCGGGGGCGCTCGTGTCGAACTTCTCCGGCGCCCAGCCGAGGCCGCCACCGATCGCCTTGGCCAGTGCCTCCTTGCGACACCAGATCTGCAGCAGCGCGGTATGTCGGTCGTCGTCGTTGTCGAGCGCCTCGCGCTCGCCGGCGGTCAGGGTGCGCTCGATCGCCTGCGAGCGACGGGCCAGGCGCTCGACGTCCACGCCGACCTCGACGCCGTGTGCCAGTGCGACGAGCGCGCGGTCGCCGGAATGGGAGTGGTTGAAGCGCAGCGGCGCGCCCGGCAGCTCGGGCTTGCCGTGCAGGCCGGTGGTGATCCGGACGTCGGCGGCGGGCACGCCGAGGCGGTCGCCGAGCACGATCCGCACCGCCGCGCGCGCGACGATCCAGCGCGGCGCGGCGGCGAGCCGCTCCGCGCGTTCGCGCTCCTCGGCGGAGAGCAGGCGCTCGAGACGCACGACCAGCTCCGGCGGCTGGGCCAGCTCCACGGACCACACCTCGACGGTGGGGACAAGGTTATGTCTTGGACGCTTGACGGTCAAAGCCAAAGATGATTGACAACGAAGAGAAGGACGCCTGGGACCGCGGGCGTCGACTTCCTGTTCCCACCCACATCAGGGCCTATTCCGGTCCCCCTAAGTGGAGCAGCGATGAATCGACGCAGCATCCTTATACCCGTCGCAGTCCTGGCCGCGACGGTCGCCGTCAGTCCGGCGTCCGCGGCCGACGGCAACGGCTGGCAATCCATCAGCCCGTTCGCCAACTTCACGAACGCCATGGAAGAACGCGGAGCGATACGCGAGGTCGGCCACCACGTCGCCGCCGGTCAACGGCAGGACCGCGCCGGTGGCGTCGAACGTCGCCGCGCCGCCTTCCCGGAGGTAGCAATTCAGCAACGTCGTCGTGGCCGCATCGGAGGCGGCGGCGTGGGCAGGCCGAGGAGCTACGTCAAGCAACTACCGAGATGTTGGTAAAGGTGCCTTTACGACGCCGACCACGGGGCTGCCGCCCCTCGGACCCCCGCTTATTCAGGGCGCGGCGCGCGGCGGACGTACAGTCCGCGGGCGGCGCGATCGGCGATGAACTGCTCATCTCCGCCGATCTGGATCGTGCGGTGGCCGGCCGCCGGCTGGATGTCGCGGATCTCGACCTTCGCGCCGGGCCGCAGGCCCTCGGCCTCGAACCACGACAGCAGGCCGCCGTCCTGCTCGGCCTGGCGGACGATCTCGCCCGAGTCGCCCTCGCCGAGGTCGGCCAGCGAGACCAGCTCGAGGCTCTCCGCGCGCTCCTGCGCCGGGGCCACCGGCCAGCCGTGGGGGCAGCGGTCCGGATACCCGAGCTTCGCGTGCAGCCGCTCGATCATGTCGTCCGTGAAGGCCGCGCCGACACGCCCGGCGTGCTCGTGCGCCTCCGCGGTGTCGTAGTCCAGGAAGTCCGTGAGGAAGCGCTCGATGATCCGATTGCGCCGGATCACGTGCTCGGCGCGTGCCGTGCCCTCCGGCGTCAGGACCAGCGCGCGTCCGCGGCCCTTCTCGAGCAGGCCCTCGGCCGCGAGCCGCTTGAGCATCTCGCCGACGGCCGTCCGCGACACCCCGAGCGCGTCCGCTACGCGGGCCGCGATGGCCGACGAAGCCTTCGCCGGCTCGTAGGCGCCGATGGGGGAGACGAGCAGGTGGATCGCCTCCAGGTAGTCGTCGATCGAGTGACCATGCGGCTTGCTCATCTCGATTCAGCATAGTGCTCGCAATCTGATTTCATCGGTCTTGTCATATCTTGTTAGGGTGACTTGACGTATGCGATGGCCTTGACTGCAGTCTTGCTGCACGGCTGCTCGCGGGCGGCAGTCATCGCCGCTCGCTGCCCATGGCGATGGCGATCGGCGCGCTCCTGCTCGGCGTGGCCGACACCGTCGGCCGGACCGCGGTCGCCCCGATCGAGATTCCGTCCGGCCTCGTCGTGTCCCTGGGGTGCCCTACCTCGCGATCCTGTTGTCCGCTCGGAGCGCCGCGCGCGCGGGCGCCGCACCCGCGTGGGGGCCGCCGCACCTCTGTCGGCGGCGGCGCTGACCGTCGGCCAGACCTGCGCGACGGGCCGCTGGACCGGCTCAGCGGCGGCCAGCGCCAGCGCGCGTGGATCGCGATGGCGCTCGCCCAGGACACGCCGATCCTGCTGCTCGACGAGCCGACGACGTACCTCGATCTCGCGCACCAGCTCGAGGTGCTCGACCTGCTCGCCGACCTCAACCACGCCTGCCGCTACGCGTACCACCTCGTCGCGTTGCGCGAGGGCGTCGTCCACGCGGCGGGAGCGCCGGAGGCGATCGTCGACGAGGAGCTCCTCCACGCGGTTTTCGGGCTGCGCTCGCGCGTGCTGCCGGATCCGGTGACCGGGACACCGATGTGCGTGCCGATCGGGCGCACCGTGTCCCGGAGCGTGGCTTAGAAGTGCGAGCATACGGTCGATGAGGGCGACCACGCAGGTTCTGAAGCTGCGCGAGACGTTTCAGATCGCGCGAGGGGCGGCGGATGAGGAGACGGTCGTCGTCGCCGAGTTCGAGCACGACGGGGTCGTCGCTCGCGGTGAGGGCGCGCCCGTGGACTACTGGGGCGAGACCCCATCGGGCATGGTCGAGGCGCTCGAGGCCGACGGCGCCGCGCTGCTCGGCGACGACCTGTTCGCGGGCGAGGCGATCCTCGCGCGCGTGGCCGCCTGGGACGGGCCGCAGGGCGCGAAGATGGCGCTCGACGGCGTCGTCCACGACTGGCTCGGCCGCCGCGTCGGGCAGCCGCTCTGGCGGTTGCTGGGCACCGATCGCGTCACGCCGCCGACGTCGTACACGATCGGCATCGACTCGGTCGAGGGCACCGCGGACCGCACGCGCCGCGCGACCGGCTACGAGGTCCTGAAGATCAAGGTCGGCGGGCCGGGTGACGTCGAGCGGCTGCGGGCGGTGCGGGCGGAGACGAGCGCGCGGCTGCGGATCGACGGCAACGAGGGCTGGGACCTCGACACCGCGCGCGACCTTGACGCCCGAGCTGATCGAGCTCGGCGTCGAGTTCGTCGAGCAGCCGTTCCCGGCCGCCGATCTCGACGCCTTCCACGCCTACCGCGAGCTCTCGCCGCGCCTGCCGGTCATGATCGACGAGGGCTGCCGCGACCTGCGCTCGATCGCGCCGATCGCCGCAATACGCCGACGGGATCGTGATCAAGCTCTCCAAATGCGGCGGTATCCGCGAGGCGCTGCGGATGATCCATGCGGCGCGCGCGCTCGACCTGAAGATCATGCTCGGGTGCATGATCGAGTCCGAGCTGGGGATCTCCCAGGCGGCGCAGCTCGGGTCGCTGGCCGACTACATCGACCTCGACGGGCACCTGCTGATCTCCTCGCAGCCGTTCAGCGGGCTCGGGCTGGTCGACGGGCGGCTCGTCCTCTCCGAGGGGCCCGGGCCTGGGCGTGGAGCGCGTCGATGGCTGACCGGCTCGCGATCTTCACCGGCGGCGGCTTCGCGGAGTCCAACGCGAAGACGGCGCACGGGATCCTGCGCTACGGCGAGCGCGAGGTCGTCGCCGTGGTGGACTCCACCGAGGCGGGGCGCGTCGCCTCCGACGTCGTCCCGTACGCCCGGCGGGCGGTCCCGATCGTCGCCGGCGTGCCGGAGGCGGTGGCGCTCGGCGCCAACGTGCTCGTGATCGGCGTGGCGCCGTTCGGCGGCGCGCTGGCCGCCGAGTGGCGCGTGGCGCTGCTGGAGGCGATCGCGGCCGGGTTGAGCGTCGAGGCCGGGCTGCACACCGTCCTCGCCGATGACCCGGAGCTGTCGGCCGCGGCCGCCTCGGCCGGCGTCGAGTTGCGCGATCTGCGCGCGACCCCGCCGGGCCTGAGCGTGCCCGGCAGCACGCTGGACCGGCCCGACGTGCGCGTCGTGCACACCGTCGGCTCCGACTGCGCGATCGGCAAGATGTCGGTGACGCTTGGAGCTCGACGCGGCGGCGCGCGCCCGTGGGCTGGAGTCGACCTTCGTGGCCACCGGGCAGACCGGGATCGCGATCACCGGCTGGGGGATCGCGGTCGATCACGTGATCTCGGACTTCGTCGCCGGCGCCGCCTCGCGGCTCGTCGCCGAGGGCGCCTCGCGCGCCCCGCTGCTGTTCGTCGAAGGCCAGGGCTCGCTCGCGCACCCGGCCTACTCCGGCGTGACGCTCGGGCTGCTGCACGGCTGCCTGCCCGACGTGCTCGTGCTCTGCCACCGGGCCGGCGCGACCCACATCGACGACTACCCGGAGACCCCGATCGCGCCGTTGGCGGACCTGGTCGCGGTCTACGAGGGCGTCGCCGGCTGGGTCCGGCCGGCGCGCGTGGGCGCGATCGCGCTGAACACGCGCTGGCTCGACGATGAAGCGGCCCGCGCGGCGATCGCACAGGCCAGCGAGGAGACCGGGCTCCCGGCGACCGATCCGGTGCGCTTCGGGGCCGAGACGATCCTGGACGCGGTCGTGTGAGCCCTGCCGTCGCCGCCGATGTTCACATCGCGTTGCGCGACGGCTCCACCGCGCGGGTCCGTCCTGTCTCACCGGCGGACGAGCCCGCGCTGCGCGAGTTCCTCGGCGGGCTCTCGGAGAACTCGCGCTGGCTGCGCTACTTCTCGCTCGGCGTCAACCTCGACAAGGCCGCGGAGGCCGCCGCGGCGGGGGACCGGCCCGAGGGCTACGGCCTGATCGTCACCACCGGCGCGGAGGAGCGCGTCGTCGCGCACGCCGTCTTCGAGCTCGAGCGCGCCGACCGCGCCGAGGTCGCCTTCGCGGTCGCCGACGAGATGCAGGGCCGCGGGCTCGCGACGGTGCTGATCGCGCACCTCGCGCAGGTCGCCTCCGCCCGCGGGATCACGACGTTCACGGCGACCGTCCTGCCCGAGAACCGGCGCATGATCAGCGTCTTCCGCGAGTCCGGCTTCCCGGTCGCGGTGCGCGCCTCGCCGGACGGGATCGAGCTCGAGTTCCCGACCGAGCTGGGCGAGGACGCGCGGCGCAAGTTCGAGGATCGCGACCGGATCGCCGCCGTCGCCGCGGTCCAGCGCGTGCTGCGGCCGCAGTCGGTGGCGGTGATCGGCGCCTCGCGGCGGCCGGACTCCTTCGGCGGCGCCGCGTTCCGGCACGCGCTGAACAACGGCTTCCGCGGCGAGCTCTACCCGGTCAACCCGAACGCGGACTTCATCGGCAGCCGCCGCGCGAGCCCGTCCGTCGGCGACGTCCCCGGGCCGGTCGACCTGGCGATCGTCGCCGTGCCGGCCGAGCTGGTGCCCGGGGTGGCCCGGGAGTGTGCGGCGGCCGGCGTCTCCGCGCTCGTGGTGATCACGGCCGGCTTCGCGGAGGCCGGCGCGGAGGGCGCGGCGCGGCTCGCGGAGCTGCTCGAGGCCTGCCGTTCATCGGGGATGCGCCTCGTCGGCCCGAACTGCATGGGGGTCGTCAACAGCGATCCCGCGGTCTCGCTGACGGCGACCTTCGCCCGTGCCGACGTGCCCGCGGGGACGGTCGGCTTCGTGTCGCAGAGCGGCGCGTTCGGGGCCGCGGCGATCGACGGCATGTCACGCCGCGGGATCGGGCTCTCGGCCTTCGTGTCGTTGGGCGACAAGGCGGATCTCTCGAGCAACGACGTCCTGCAGTACTGGGAGCAGGACCCGGCGACGCAGGTCGTCGCCCTGTATCTGGAGTCGTTCGGCAACCCGCGCAAGTTCGGCCGCGTCGCGCGGCGTGTGGCACGGGCCAAGCCGGTGTTGGCGGTCAAGGCCGGACGGACGTCGGCGGGCGCGCGGGCCGCGAGCTCGCATACGGGGGCGCTGCTCGCGGCGAGCGACAGCACCGTCGACGCGCTGTTCGAGAGCGCCGGGGTGATCCGCTGCGACGGCCTCGACGACCTTCTGGACGCCGCCGCGGTCTTGGCCGAGCAGCCGACGCCCGCCGGTGGCTGTGTCGGGATCGTCTGCAACGCGCGCGGTCCGGGCGTGGTCTGCGCCGACGCATGCACCGACGCGGGGCTGGGCGTCGCTGCTCTGTCCGCGGAGACCCAGGCCGCGCTGCGCTCGGTGCTGCCGCCGGAGTCGGTCGTCGCCGGCCCGGTGCAGCTCGTCGCCGCCGAGTCGCCCGCCGGATTCCGGGCGGCCGTCGAGCACGTCGCGGCCGATCCCGGAGTGGACGCGGTGATCGCGATCTTCGTCGAGCACATCGCGACGGGGGCCGACGAGGTCGCCGCTGCGCTCGCCGCGGCCGCACCCGAGTTGCACGCCGCGGGCACGCCGCTGCTCGCAGTGTTCATGACGCCGGGGCCGCTGCCGACGGCGCTGCGCGAGGGCGCTGCCACGGCACCCGTCAAGATCCCGACGTTCCGGGCACCCGAGGCCGCCGCTCGCGCGCTCGGCCGCGCGGCCGCGTACGGGCGCTTCAGGGCCACGCCCGCGACCGAGCCGCCGAAGCTCGACGACGTCGACCACGACGCCGCGGCCGGCATCCTCGCCGGGCTCGCTCGCCCGCGGCGGTGGCTGGCTGCGGCCGGAGGAGGTCGAGGCGCTGCTGGGCGCGTACGGCATCCAGTTGGTCGAGCAGCGGCGCGTCGAGCACCGTCGCCGCGGCGGCCAAGGCCGCCGCCGAGCTCGGCGGCCCGGTCGCGCTCAAGGCCTTCGCCACGGGCATCGTGCACAAGGCGCGCGCCGGGGCGGTGCGGCTCGATCTCCGCGGCCCGACCGCGGTCCGGCGGGCAGGACAGGACATCGCGCACCGGCTCGAGGGCGCCGGGACGCCGGTCGAGGACTTCCTCGTCCAGCGGATGGTCGACTCCGGCGTCGAGATGCTCGTCGGCGTGCTCGCGGACGAGCGCTTCGGCCCGGTCGTCGCCTGCGGCGCCGGCGGCGGCACCGCCGAGGTGCTCGAGGACGTCCAGGTCCGGCTCGCGCCGCTCGCACGCTCGGAGGCCATCGACATGATCGGCCGCCTGCGCTCGCTCGCGCTGCTCGAGCGCGCGCACGCCGACGTGGACGCCCTCGCCGACATCGCCGTCCGCGTCGGCGCACTGGCCGATGCGCACCCGGCGATCGCCGAGCTCGACCTCAACCCGGTGATGGTCGGGCCGCAGGGCGCGTCGGTCGTCGACGCGCGCATCCGCGTCGCCCCGCCCGCCGTCCAGCCGGTCTTCCCCGCCGTGGGACGCTAGGGGGTGCGGTCACTGACCGTCCTGTCAGGAAGGTGAGCGGCCACACCCCCCGCAGACCGGTCCTGACCCGGCCCTGTTTGCGGGGGTGTGATCGACAGGCTCCGGATAGCGGACCTCCAGCAGCACACCCCCTCGGGCTGTGGGACGCTAGCCGCATGAAGCGCATCGGCCTGCTCGGCGGGATGAGCTGGGAGTCGACGATCGAGTACTACCGGCTCGTCAACGAGCTGGTCGCCGAGCGGCTCGGCGGGCTGCACTCCGCCGACTGCCTGCTGCGCAGCGTCGACTTCGCCGAGATCGAGGTGCTGCAGCGCGAGGATCGCTGGGAGGAGGCGGGCGAGCGGCTCGCGAGCGAGGCCCGCGCCCTCGAGGACGCGGGTGCCGAGCTGCTCGTGCTGTGCACGAACACGATGCACCGGCTCGCGCCCGAGATCAATCGCGCCATCTCGATCCCGTTCATCCACATCGCCGACACGACCGCCGACGCGGTCAAGGCCGCGAGCCTGACCAAGGTCGGCCTGCTGGCGACCGCGTACACGATGGAGCAGGAGTTCTACGTCGGCCGGCTGCGCGAGCACGGGCTCGAGGTGATCGTGCCCGGCGCGGCCGATCGCCGGATCGTGCACGACGTGATCTACGAGGAGCTGTGCCGCGGGATCGTCGACGACGGCTCGCGCGAGGAGTACCGGCGGATCATGCGCTCGCTGGCCGCCGAGGGCGCCCAGGGGATCCTGCTCGGCTGCACGGAGATCGACCTGCTCGTCGGCCAGCAGGACTCGCCAGTGCCGGTCTTCGACACCACCCGGCTCCATGCCGAGCGCGCCGTCGAGCTCAGCGTGGCGCCAGACGCGTCGCCGCGGCCTTCCACGTAGCCGTCACGCGCATGCCGGGCGCGAGCCCCAGGTCGCGAACGGCGACGACGCTCACCTCGGCCACCAGCGGCTGGCCCGCGAGCAGCCCGACCCGCGCGCGGCCGCCGATCTCGGTGACCGAGACGACCTCCGCGACGAGATGGTTCTGCGCCGAGCTCGGCGCGCTGCCGGCCTCGAGCACGATCTCCCACGGGTAGAGGCTCGCGCCGACAGGCCCGGTGAGCACGTCGGTGGAGACGATCGTCCCGCCGCCGTCGAGCGCGATCGACGTGAGCCCGTTGCTTCCCGCCGAGGCCACGCCGGTCAGCACCACCGCGCCCGTGAAGTCGGCCACGAACGCCGACGCCGGCCGCGCGGACGAGCTCCGCGGCAGGCCCGAGCTGCACGATCCGGCCCTCGTCGATCACGCCGACGCGATCCCCGAGCAGCGCGGCCTCGGCGAAGTCGTGCGTCACGAGCAGGGCCGGGACGCCCGTGTCGCGCAGCACGGCGATCAGCTCGCGCGCGGCAGAAGCGCGCGTCCGCGGGTCGAGCGCGGACAGCGGCTCGTCGAGCAGCAGGACGCTCGGGTCGCGGGCGAGCGCTCGGGCCACCGCGACGCGCTGGCGCTCGCCGCCCGACAGCTGGCCCGGCTTGGCCTCCGCCCGCTCGCCCAGCCCGAAGCGCTCGAGCAGCGCGAACGCCCGCTTGCGACGCGTCGCCGCCGTCGATCCCGTAGGCCACGTTGCGCCACGCGCTCAGATGCCCGAACAGCGCGTAGTCCTGGAAGACGTAGCCGCAGCGTCGCCGCTCGGGGCGGACGTCGATGTCGCGGGCGGTGTCGAGCCACAGCGCGTCGCACTCGACGACGCCGCGCTCGGGCCGGAAGAGCCCCGCGACGGTCTGCAGCACCGTCGTCTTGCCGGCCCCGGACGGCCCGGCGAGCGCGAGGCACTCGCCGTCGCCGACCTCGAGCGCCGAGCTCGAGCCCGGCGCGCGAGGTCTGGAGCTCAACCCGCAGCACGGAACGCCAGCTTGACGGCCAGCAGCAGCGCCGCCGAGACGCACACGAGCACCGCGGAGAGCCCGAGCGCGCCGGTGAAGTCGGTCGAGAAGCGCTCGTAGATCGCCAGCGGGACGGTCTGCGTGATGCCGCGGAAGGAGCCGGCGAACATCAGCGTCGCGCCGAACTCGCCGATCGCGCGGCCCCACGCCAGCGCGAGCCCGGCCGACAGGCCCGGCAGCGCGGCGGGGATCGCCACCCGCGCGAGCGTCCGCGCCTCGCCCGCCCCGAGCGTCCGCGAGGCGTCCAGCCAGGACCGGTCCAGCGCCTCGAACGCCGACTGCGCCTGGCGCAGGTAGAACGGCGCGGCGACGAACGTCAACGCGATCACGACCGCGGCCGTGGAGAGCGTGAACGAGATGCCCAGCGGCGCGAGCAGCCCGCTCGGCCCGACCGCCGCCAGCAGCCCGATGCCCGCCACGGCGGGCGGCAGCACGAGCGGCAGCTCGACCAGCGTGATCACCAGCGTCGCGGCCCTTGAACGAGCGCGTCGCCAGCAGCCAGGCGGCCGGCGTGCCGACCACGACGATGATCGCGATCGCGGTCAGGCTCGTCTGCAGCGAGAGCTTCAGGGCGTCGATGGCGCTCGGATCGTCGAGGCTCGCGAGCAGCTCGGCGGGGCCGACGTCGACGAAGATCGCCACCACCGGCAGCACGAGGAACACCAGCGTGGCGGTCAGCGCCGCCCACAGGAGCGCCCCGAACCAGGTCACGCTGAAGGCGGGCGGAGGAAGCCGGCGCGGTCGAGCGCGTCCCGGCCTGCTCCGTTCAGCAGCCCGTCGATGAACTCCTGAGCCTGCTGCGGATGCTTCGCGCCCTTGACCACGGCGACACCGTACGCGACCTGGGGCTTGAGGTCGGCCGGGAGGTCGATCGCCTTCAGCTTGTCGCCGGCGGCCTCGACGTCGGTGCGGTAGACGAAGCCCGCGTCGACCGCGCCCTGGGTGACCTTGCCGACGACGCCGGCGACGTCGGGCTCGTTGGAGCGCACGTTGGCCAGGATCGCCTTGCGCTGGTCGGCGGGCAGCCCGTCGAGCACCTTGCGCGTGTACGTGCCGACGGGCACGGACTCCGAGCCCATGGCGATCGTCGTCCCCGGCTTCGTGAGATCGTCGAGGCTCGTCACCGTGCCGTCGGCGGGCACCGCGAGCACCAGTTCGTTGCCGGCGAAGACCACCGGCTTCTCGACCAGGCCCTCGTCGTAGAGCTGGTCGGGCAGCTTCGTGTTGGCCGACGCGAACACGTCCGGCTTCACGCCCTGGCGGATCTGGGCCGCGAGCTCGTCCGAGCCGGCGAAGGAGCTGCGGACCGTCGCGGCGTCGAACGCGCTCGCGTAGTCGTTGACCGCGGTCTTCAGCGAGGCGGCCGCGGAGACGATCAGCCGTGGCTTCTGGGTGGTGCTGGGCTCGGACCCGCCACCGCACCCGGCGAGCAGCGCGAGGCAGGCGAGGACGACGATGCGGCGCATCGCCTCACCTTACCAATGCAGTGCTTAGGCAGCGGCGGGAGCGGGGCTGACCACTTGCGCCTGCGGGCGGCGCGTCTGCGGGATCGCCAGCGCGGCGAGCATCGCCAGGCCGGCCGCGACCGCGCCGACGATGAACGCGTCCGTGTAGGCGGCCTCGGACGGGACCGCCGAGTCGGCGATCGTCTTGCCGACCAGCAGGCTCGCCACCAGCTGCGCGCCGAGCGCGCCGCCGAGCGAGCGCATGATCGTGTTGATGCCGGTCGCGACACCGACCTCGTCGCGCGGCACGGACTCGACCACGAGGTTCGCCATCGAGGCGAACGAGAAGCCGATGCCGACGCCGAGCAGGGCGCCGCCGATGCAGATCTGCCACTCGCTGTCGTGGAACAGCGCGTAGGAGATGAACGCCAGCATGCCGAAGAACGTTCCGATCACCAGCGGCAGCCGCGACGAGTGGCGCGTCGCGATCCGTCCTGCCCAGGGGCCCGCGACGAGCATCACCAGCGTGCTCGGCAGCATCAAGCAGGCCCGCGCCGGTCACGGAGGTGCCGAAGCCGTAGCCGGCGCTCTCGGGCGTCTGCGCGAGCTGCGGGATCAGCAGGAACGACGCGAACATCGAGAAGCCGACCAGCACCGCGGTGATGTTCGTCATCAGCACCGGCCGCCTGCGCAGCACCTGCATGTCCACCAGCGGCTGGTCGACGCGGGTCTCGACCCAGCCCCAGAAGATCGCGACCAGGATGCCGACGCTGACGAGGCTGATCACGCCCACCGAGCCCCAGCCCCAGGCATTGGCCTTGCTGAGGCCGAAGAGCAGGCTCGCGAGCGCGACCGAGAGCAGCGCGGCGCCCAGCCAGTCGACACGCGCATCGGGGCGCGTCTCCTCCTGGGGGACGTAGCGCCAGATCGCGTACGCGGCCGGGCAGCGCCATCATGCCGAGCCAGAACAGCCACGAGGCGCCGAGCGCGTTGACGATCGGGCCGGCGATGACCAGGCCGACGCCGCCGCCGATCCCGAACGTCGCGCTGATCCCGCCGATCGCCGTCGCGACGCGCTCAGGCGGGAAGGCCTCGCGGATGATCCCGAACGCGAGCGGGAAGATCCCGCCGCCCACGCCCTGGACGAGCCGGCCGACGACGAGCACGCCCAGCGACGGCGCGAGCGCGCAGACGGCGCTGCCGGCGGCGAAGATCAGCAGCACGACGGTCAGCACCTTGCCGCGGCCGAAGAGGTCGCCGAGCTTGCCCACGATCGGCGTCGCCACCGACGCCGCGAGCAGGTAGCCGGTGAGGATCCACGCCGCCGAGGCCGCGTCCGCGCCGTACTCGTGCTGGATCTCGGGCAGCGCGGGGGAGACCACCGTCTGCGAGAGCGCGAACGCCATTCCGGCCAGCAGCAACGACAGGAAGACGACCCGGGTGTGGTCGGTGCGCGGCATCGCTTACGAGTCTATTAAGCATCCGGACGCGCCGGTCCGAAACCCCCCGACCGGCGGGTTCTCAGATTCCCTCGTACGCGATCAGGCCCGAGTCGGTCGGGAGCAGCAGCAGTCCCTCGCCCACGGCCATCGCCGCGGAGCTGCCCGGGTCGTACTCCTCGAGCCACATCGACCCGAGGCTCTCGGCCCACACCTGCTGCCCCGTCGCGACGTCCAGGGCACGAATCCGCGGAGACGTGGACGCGGCGTAGACCGTGTGGCCGACGATCAGCGGCGGCATCGCGAGGTCGTACGCGGTCTGCAGCTTCTCCGCCCAGCGCGGCGACCACCCGGGGAACTCGCGCCCGACCAGCTGGTTGTCGGTCTCCGTGACCGCGACGTTGCCGACGATCGCGGGCGGCGAGTCCGACACGGGCTTGGCCCCGATCACCCCGCGCCCGGTGTCCAGGTCGTAGAAGCCCCCGTAGCCGCTGCCGAAGTCGGCCACCAGGTGACCGCTGCTCAAGGGCACGGCCGCGTGGCTGCTGTCCGGGCATTCCTTGTAGCCGGAGACCGGCTCTCCCGTTGCGCGTGAGACGGGTCCGCAGTAGTTGCCCGGGTAGACGCGCGTGGCATCGACCGACGGGGCGCGCTCGCTGTAGTTCGTGGGGTTGAACGTCGTCCAGACCTTCACGCCCGTGTCGCCGCGATAGCGCGTGGTGCCGAGGCCGTGGCTGACGTAGACCTCGCCGTCGAGCGCGGTCAGCGACCCGCGCAGGAACGTGTCGTCGGCCGGGTCGTTCCAGACCACCGCCCCCGTCGCGGCGTCCAGCGCGGTGATGCCGCCGCTCGAGACCGTGAACACACGGCCGCGGTCGTAGGCGGCGCCGCCGATCCCGCCGCCGGGTACGTCGGTGGCCCAGATCGCTGCGCCCGTGAGCGGGTTGCGGGCGACGACGTAGGCGCCTTCGATCGCGAAGACGCGGCCGTCGGCGACGAGCGCGGTCAGGGTGCTGGTGGTCGTCTGCCAGCGGCGCCGCAGCGGCGGCGCGGGTTGGCTCAGGTTCACGCCGCCGGTGTGGTTCGCGTCGCCGTAGAGGTTCGTCGTGGAGCCTGGTGCGGGTTGCGGCGGCCCGAGATCGACCGGCGGCGTGACGCGATCGGCGAGCCCGACCTGCGGCGGCGCGGCGGCCGAGCGGAAGGCGACGAGCTTCGTGCCCGACGGGACGATCAGCGTGTCGTGGGCGACGGCGAGGCCGTGGTAGCCCGTGTCCTCGTAGTACGTGCCGGGGCCGCCGGTGCTGCCGCGCCACAGCTCGGCGCCGGTGTGGACATCGACGGCGAACACCGCGCCGGCGGTCGAGCCGACGAATGCGTGGTCGCCCGCGATCACAGGCGCGCCCGGGACGCTCAGCTTCCCGTCGCCGGCGAAGCGCCAGACCTCCGCGCCGGTCGCGGTGTCGCGCGCGACCAGCGCTCCGTTCTCGACGACCAGCCCGAGGTTGCCGGCGAACGCGGGCGAGGTGCTGTACGCGTAGTCGCGCAGGATCGTGCCCGTGGCGGCGTCGTGGACCGTCCCGACGGTGCCGCCGCTCTTCGTCGAGTTCGGGTTGAAGAAGCGGCCGGCGTAGAGGGACGAAGGGCGGTTGCTGCCGGTCGAGGTGCAGTACCCGTCCGGACCCGTCCACGCCAGGCTGAGCGAGGAACGGTTGAAGGCGACCGCGCCGCCGCAGCCCGTCGCGAAGTAGATCCGGTTCTCGTCGACGGTCGGGATCGAGTTGAGGCTGCGGCCGCGGATGTCCTGATAGACCAGCGCGCCGGTGGCGCCGTCGTGCACCAGCACGGCGCCTTCGGACCCGGAGTACAGCTTGCCGCCGTACGCGACCGGCTTCGCCTCCTCCCAGACCCACGTGCTCCAGAGCGTGAGCCCGCTCGCGGCGTCGATCGCCATCGTGAACCCGTCCGCGTCGGTCACGTAGAGGTGGCCGGCGTCGTAGGTGGCGGTGCCGCTGAACACCCCGATCGGCCGCGACCACAGCAATGCGCCGTTGCGCAGATCGAGCACCTGCAGCAGCCCGCCCTCCGTGATCGCGAACACCCGGCCGCCGGCGATCAGCGGATAGCTGGGAACGGCCCCGAGGTCGCGCGTCCAGGCCGTGAGCGAGCGGAGGCGCGGGCCCATCGCCGAACGCGCGGCCGTCATGCGCGGCGTTCTCCCGGTAGGACGTCGCGGCATCGCGCGGGTCGGCGGGAGGGACCGGGGGAGTGGTCGTGGTCGGGCGTGGCGGTGGCCGTCGCGGTCGCGGTCGGCGTGGCGGTGGCGGTCGGCGTGTGCGGTCGCGGTGGCCGTGGCGGTGGGCGACGGCGTGGCGGTGGGCGTCGCCGTTGGAGCGGGCGTCGCGGTGGCGCTCGCAGTCGCGGTGGCGGTCGGCGATGGCGTTGGAGTTGCCGTGACCGTCGGGGTCGGGATCGGCGTGGTCGTCGCTGTGGCGCTCGGGGACGACGTGGCCGTGGGCGTCGGCTCCGCGACCGTCGGTGCCGGCGTGACACTCGCGCTCGGCGCGACGTCCGGGCCGGGGCGAACCCGGCGGCCGCCAGCGGGGCCGCCGGCAGCGGCGCGAACGCCGGTGCCGGCGCGATCGTGAACACTCGCGGCGCCCGCGCGCAGTCGTTCCGGCGCGAGCGGTCCGCGCGTGGGGTCGCGCACACCTCGGCACGCCAGCTCCCCGCGCCCACCCCGCGTACGCGCACTTCGTGTCGCGCACGCGCGCCCGGCCGCAGCGCGCCCTGGCGGACGCCGCCCAGCGCGAACGCCTCGCTTCCGCGACGCAGCGTCACGCGCACCTTCGAGGCCGCCGCTCGCGCGCTGCCGCGGTTGACGACCGTGAACGAGACGGCACTTGGAGACGCGCTCACACGCTCGACGGCGAGGTCGGCGCGCCGTGACGCGGCATCCGCCCCAGACGGGGCGAGCGCGAGGACCAGTGCGCCCAGAAGCGCGTGTCGGTAAGTAGGCCGGGGCATCAGGCGCAGCGCACCTGATGCCCGTTAGACGCCGCGATCAATCGCGACGCGAGAAAGACCTACTCGGCGCGCTCGATGTAGTGCATCTTCACGTGCCCGCAGACGATCGTGTCGCCGTCGCGCAGCTCGGCGTCGCTGATCCGCGCGCCGTTGACGTGCACGCCGTTACGGCTGCGATCGTCGAAGATCATGGTCCGCTCCCCGCGACGTCCGATCAGCGCGTGTCTGCGCGAGACCGAGGCATCGTCGAGGACGATCTCTGAGGATGGGCTGCGCCCGATGTGCATGATCTCGCGATCCACCTCGATCAGCACGACGTCGTCGCCGTCTTCGATCGCGACGTAGCGGCCGGGTGCGAGACGCGGCAGGGTGCGCGCCGCACGTCGCCGTTCACGATCGGGAACCTTCGGCAGCGTTCCGGTTTCCTGCGTGGGTGCTTCAGCCTGGAATTGAGGGTTGGCGATGGCCACGGTGCAACCTCCGGGACGGCGTGGTCAGTGCCTTGCAAGACGGCATGTTCCCTGTCCAACGCAAGCACGAGGTAAAGATCACCCTAAGAAATCTGAGGCGCTATCCTTCGCGCCTCGCAGCTGGCGGCTGTGGTGAAATTGGTATACACGCAGGCTTCAGGTGCCTGTGGGCTTTACGCCCGTGGAGGTTCGAGTCCTCTCAGCCGCATTTTCGACGTCCGTTGCTAATCTGGACGCCGAGATCCCTGCCGCTATCGTCCAGGGGACTAGGACGCCGCCCTCTCACGGCGGAAACCGGGGTTCGAATCCCCGTAGCGGTACTGACACGAACCCGCCCGCAAGGCGGGTTTCGTCGTTTAATTCGGGTTGAAGCCGAGTCGCAGATCCGGGGACTTCGGGACAGCCCTCGGGATCAGCACGTGAATCGCCTCGGTGAGGTCCGCGACCGAGGCGTGCTCGTGCATGCCCAGCACCGTGCGCACATCGCCGCCCTCGGGCGTCGCCATGCCGTCCTCGACCACGAGGTCCGCGATGCGGTGCATAAGGGCGAGGGCGGCGCGCTCGCTGACGCCGTCGAGCATGACGTCGATGCGGTAGGTGCGGGCGTCGGTCCCTGGCTCGCGACTGGCGTTGGCGCCGAAGTCTTCGTGCATGCCGCCAAAGGTACGCCGAACGCTCAGCGCGACTGGACGGTGGCGTCGATCGCCACCGCCCCGCGTGAGCGGGCGACCGACACGCGATGGTGTCCGTCGAGCACCGCGTAGCCGTTCTCGACCTCGACGACGGAGATCGGCGGGAGTACGGCACCGCGGTCCTCGGCGAGCCAGATCCGCTCCCAGCGCGACCGGGCGGAGCGGGCGACGGGCCGGAAGCAGGCGTCGAACTGCGCGGCGCGGCTCGGCTCGAGCGTGCCGTGGATCACGTCGAGCGGGATCTCGCGAAGGCCGCCGCTCATGGCACGAGGCCGGTCGATGGCGCAGAACACGCGCAGCTGCTTGCCGGCGGAGTCGCGGCGGAGCGAGCGCGCGAGCGCGGCGCGACGGCTCGCGCGGCGGGCGCGGGTGAAGGCGTACTCGGCGTCGATGAGCCCTGAACCCGTTCTGAACATGCTCCCAGTGTCGACTGAGACGGGCGCGCGCACATCGGGCGGATGCCGCGTCTTACGGACCCTCGACCCCTTACCGCCACGGACCTACTGGTCAGGAACCTGAGGCCTTTTGGCAAGACTGGACGTATGTACGGATGACTGCCCTACGTTTCCGGCGATCGGCAAATTCACCCCCGGAAACGGCCCGCAGCGCGCGAAAAACCATTCGAATGTGTATCGTTCGATGGAGTGGCAGGACGCCACTGAAACCAATGCGGCCAAGATCCGCCCTTGCGCTGGGTTTACCGCTTCAGGTAGAACACCGGCCGGGTTCGGAGGTTTTCGGAGGGTGGAAAAGATGGAGCAAGGACCGGCTCGGAAGCCGGCGCTTCCTACGGTGTCTCTCGCCGCGGCTGGTGCCGCGGGAGTTTCGCTCGCGGTGGTGGCCGTCCCGTGGCTGCGTATGTCAGTAGAAGCGCCGTCCTTACGGGTGGCTCTGGAGACCGGCGGTTCGCTGCTGGCGGTTGCGACCGTCGCGCTACTGCTGAGGCAGTGCGGTCTGCGTTCACGCGCCGATCATTTGTGGCTCACCGCCGGATTGGTCATCCTGGCGGCTACCTCGCTCGCGGTCGCGGGCATGATCGTCGGCGGTGTCTGGTCACCGAAGCAGGCGCGCTACGGCATGGGCGGCAACCTGGCCGGCACGCTGCTGCTCGCGATCGCCGCGTTCGCGCCGTCCGGCAAGCTGCAGGTCAAACCCTGGAAGCTGCTGACCGCCGCCGGAGTGCTGGCACTCGTGGTCGGCGGATTGGCTTCGCTGCTGGCCGGTGTCGGACCGGAGCTGCGCGCTCCGAACGCGACGTGGCCGAGCTTCCATGCCGAGATCGGGCGCGTCATCGTGCAGGTCGCGACGGCCGTCGCGCTCGTCGTCGCCGCCGCCGGGCTCACGCGCCGCGGAGAGCCGCTGCTGCGCTGGGTCGCCGTCGCGGTCGTCCTCGCGGGCATCGCCAAGCTCGATTACGCGCTCTTCCCGCCGCTGGGCGCCGACAGCGTCCACCTCGGCGACATCCTGCGCGTCACCGCGTGGGGCGTGCTGCTGACCGGCGTCATCAGCGAGATGCGGGCCAGGGTTCACCTGCGCAACGAGGCCGCGATCGCCGGTGAGCGCCGCCGCCTCGCCCGCGAGCTGCACGACGGCGTCGCCCAGGAGCTCGCCCTGATCCGCCGTCGCGCGGGCCATCTGCGCCAGACGAAGGAGGGCATCGAGATCCTCTCGCGCCGTCGATCGGGCGTTCGAGGATTCGCGCCGCGCGATCGAGGCCCTCGTCCCGCCGGCGCACGAGCCGCTGCGACGTCGCGCTCGAGCGCCTCGGCGCTCGCCTCGCGGTCGAGTGCGGGGTCGAGGTGCAGGTCAACGTGCGCGTCGTCGCCGGATATCTCGCGACGAGGTTCGCGCCGAGCTGGTCCGGATCATCTGCGAAGCGGTCCGCAACGCGGCCAACCACGGCGCCGCGGACCACGTCCGCGTCGAGCTGTCGGGGTCGCCGCTGGCCGTGCGGGTGATCGACGACGGCAACGGGTTTCGCGACGGCGCCAACAGCGGTCTGGGCGTCGCCGGGTACGGTCTGATCGCGATGCGCGAGCGGGCGGAGCAGGTCGGAGGCAAGTTCAGCCTGGAATCCGTCCGCGGTGCAGGTACCCTCGTCCAGGTGGTGCTGCCATAGCTCTGGTGCGCGTTCTCGTTGCCGATGACCACGCGCCGACGCGCGAGGACATCGCGACAGCGCTCGCTGAGGACGGCGGTTTCGACGTCATCGCCACGGCGGAGGATGCTCCGGGCGCGGTGGATGCCGCTCTGCGGGAGCAGCCCGACCTGGCGCTGCTCGACGTCAACATGCCCGGCAGCGGGCTGGCCGCCGCATGGGAGATCACGGCTCGCCTGCCCGTCGACGCGGGTGGTCATGCTCACGATCTCGCGCGACGACAGCCACGTCTTCGCGGCGCTGCGAGCCGGTGCCGCGGGCTACCTGCTCAAGGACACCGAGACCGAGCGGCTGCCGAGCGCCCTGCGCGACGTGATGGCCGGCGAGGCCGCGCTGCCGGTCACGCTCGTCACGCGCCTGGTGGAGGAGTTCCGCGACCGCGCGCCGCGCCGGCGCGCGCTGATGCCGAGCCGTGAAGGCGAGCCGCGCCTCACCTCGCGCGAGTGGGAGGTGCTCGAGTTGATGCGCCGCAAGATGACGACGGCGCAGATCGCGCGCACGCTCGTGGTCTCACCGGCGACCGTGCGCTCGCACGTCGCGGCGATCCTGCGCAAGCTGCGCGTGACCGATCGCGAGGCGGCAGTGAGGCTCCTAGACCCGGAGAGCTAGTTGCGCCCGCACGGCGCGTTCCTCGCCGGCGAAGTGGGAGAGCTGGCCGGCGTCTCCGGCAACACGATCGGCCAGTGGGCGCGCTGGGGCTACATCCGTGCGTCCCAGTCCGCAGGCGACCCGCACGTGTACTCGGTCGAGGACGTGACCGAGGCGGCGATGGTCCACGCGCTGCTCGAGCGCGGTGTCGCCCACGCGCAGGTCCGGCGTGCGATCGCCCAGCTCGACGAGTACGGGACGTGGCCGCTGTCGCAGGCGCCGCTCGCGGTCACCGACGGGCCGCGCCCGCGGATCGTCCTGCGCGAGCGCGAGGGCGCCTTCGCGCTCTCCCCGCGCGGCTGGCAGCGGATGGTCGCGCCGCCGCCGCTCGAGGACGTCCGGCTGCGGCTCAGGCGATCTTGAGGTCGCAGGGGTAGCGTTCACGGCCGATGCTCCGCCGTCCGCTCCTCAGTGCCGCGCTCTGCGCCGTGCTGGCTGCCGCGCTGTACCTGGCGGTGGTCCACGTGCCCGCCGTCCAGGCGGCGGACCTGCGGACGCTCGAGGGGTTCATGGGGCTGTGGGTGCTTCCGGGCGCGCACTACTCGCTCGACCTCGTCAACCTCTTCAACCCGACGCCCGTTCGCGATCCTCGCCGCCTCGCTGGTCATCTGGGCGCTCGTCGCGGGCCGCAGGCGCGCCGCCGCGGTCGCGCTGCTGACGATGCTCGGCGCGGGCGTCACGACGCAGATCCTCAAGCCGCTGCTGGCGACCCAGCGCGAGTACCCGATCTGGCACTTCATGGGCCCGGAGGCGTACCCCAGCGGGCATACGACGGCGGCGATGAGCTTCGCGCTCGCGCTCGTGATCGTCAGCTCGTCCGCGCTGGCGCCCGCTGGCCGCGGCGACCGGAGGGCTGCTGACGGTCGGCGATGGTCTTCTCGCTGCTGGTGCTCGGCTCGCACTACCCGAGCGACGTGGCGGGCGGCATCCTCGTGTCCACCGGCTGGGCGTGCCTCTCGACGGCCGCGCTGCGGCTCGAGCTGCGCCCGAGCGTCGTCGGCCCCGCCCTCGCCGCCACGGTCCTCGCCGCGATGGGCGCGCTGGTGATCGTGCTGCGGCCTTCGGAGGCCTTCGCCTACGCGGCCGCGAACACGACGTTCGTCGCCGGCGCCGCTGGTGCTCTTCGGCGCCGCGGTGCTGATCAGCGGAAGCGTCCCGGCTCCCAGAGCGGCTCGGCGCGCCCCGCGGACGCATTTACCCCGCGCGAGAGGATGAACAGCAGGTCCGAGAGCCGGTTGAGGTAGCGCACGCACTCGGCGTTGACCTCCTCGCCGCAGGCGAGCGACGCGGCGCTCGGCGCGCCGGCAGACCGTGCGGCAGACGTGCAGCTGCGCGGCGGCGAGCGTGCCGCCGGGGAGCACGAAGGACTTCAGCGGCGGCAGCTCCGCGTTGGCCTCGTCGCAGGCCTGCTCGAGCCAGGCGGTCTGCTCCGGGATCGACCCGCAGGCGCTCGCGCTCGCCGCCCTCGGGCACCGAGATGTCGGCGCCGACGTCGAACAGGTCGTTCTGGACGCGCTGCAGCCAGGTCGCGTAGCGCTCCGGTAGCCCGCCCTGGGCGAGCGCGACGCCGAGCTGCGCGTTGAGCTCGTCGACGGTCCCGTAGGCCTCGATGCGCGGGTGCGTCTTGGCGACGCGGCTCATGTCGCCGAGATGCGTCTCGCCGCCGTCGCCGAGCCGGGTGTAGATGCGGGTCAGGTTCACGGTCATCGGTTTCCTGTCGTATACCATGCTCGCCGACCAGGTCGGTGGTCAGGGAAGCCGGTGAGAATCCGGTGCGGACCCGCCACTGTCACCGGGGAAGCCACCGCATGGCGACGTTCGCGTCGCCGGTCACTGAGCTCTCAGGACGGCTCGGGAAGGCGCGGAAAGGTAGGCCCGGAAGCCAGGAGACCTCCCTCCGACCGCCAAGCCGAAGCCCTCGTGGAAAGGGGTGGCTCACAGCATGAAGCTCAGCCTCTCTACCGGCCTCGTTGCCGGAATTCTCGCGCTCGCCGCAGCACCGGCGCTCGCCGCACCAGCCAATGTGACCGTGCGCGTCGAAGGCGCGAACGTCACCCGCGTCGAGTCCGTCCGCGTCGCGACGACCGCCGCCCCCGTCAGCAAGGCCGGGCACGACTGCTCCGGCACGAGCGCCGGCGGTGCCCTGGACCGCGCGACCGGCGGCGACTGGGCCGCGGGCTACTTCGACGGCCTCGGGCACTTCGTCCAGACGATCAAGGGCGAGACGCCCGCCGGCGACGACTACTGGTCGGTCTGGGTCAACCACAAGGCCGCGGCCGCGGGGGCGTGCTCGACCGAGCTCCAAGAGGGCGACGAGGTCCTCTACTTCGTCGACCGCTGCACCTTCGACGGTAACGGCTGTTCCAACGACCCGGTCGAGCCGCTCGGGCTGACCGCGCCGACCGGCGCGACGACCGGCACCACGGGCGACGTGCAGCGTCGTCCGCTACGACGCCGGTGGCAAGCCGTTCCCGGTCGCAGGCGCGAAGGTCTCCGGCCCCGGGATCGAGGCGACCACCGACGCCGCCGGCAAGGCGACCGTGACCTTCCCGGCCGCCGCCGGGACGATCCGGCTGCAGGCCACGAAGACCGGTCTCGTGCGCTCCGAGACCCGCGACGTCGTCGTCTCGGCGCCTGGCGCTGTTCAGCGCGCCCCGGACTCGCCGGGCGCGACCATGACGCCCGACAAGACCGCTCCGACGGCGGCGCTGACCGGCTTCAAGGACCACCAGGTCTTCAAGAGCGGCCCGCGCGAGCTGCGCGGGAGCTTCGGCCCCGACACGTCGGGCATCAAGGTGGTCAAGCTGCGGCTGACGAAGCGCGATCACGGCAAGTGCTGGTACTTCTCCGGCAAGTCCGAGCGCTTCCGCGGCACGCGCTGCGGCCGCGGGCCGTACTTCGCGATCGGCGACCGCGCCGACTGGTCCTACCTGCTGCCGGCGCAGCTCGGCCCCGGCCGCTACGTGCTCGACGCGGTGGCGATCGACGGCGCCGGTAACCGCACGCCGCTGCAGCGTGGCAGCACGCGGGTGGTGTTCACCGTCCGATGAAGCGCTCCGCCGTCCTCCTCGTCTTCGCCGCGCTGCTTGCCGGCGGCTGTGGTTTCGGTGCCGGTGACGAGTCCGGCGGGTCGGTCACGGTGACCGTCTCGCAGGACTTCGGCCGGCGCGAGCTCGCGCCGTCGGGCCGTGAGACCACGCGCGACGGGGACACGGTGATGCGGCTGCTGCAGCGCTCGTTCGACGTCAAGACCCGCTACGGCGGCAACTTCGTGCAGGAGATCGACGGCGTCTCGGGCGGCCGCGCGGACGGGCAGCGCGTCGACTGGTTCTACTACGTCAACGGCATCGAATCCTCACAGGGCGCGGGCGAGCGGAAGCTGCACTCCGGCGACCGCGTCTGGTGGGATCACCACGACTGGGAGACGGCGATGCGCGTCCCGGCCGTGGTCGGCGCGTTCCCGGAGCCGTTCCGCTCCGGCCAGGACGGCCACAAGCTGCCGATCCGGCTCGTCTGCATGGAGCCCCAGGACCGCTCGTGCGACGAGGTCGAGACCCGGCTGAGCGATGCCGGGGTGCGCAACGTCGCGCGCTCGAACCTCGAGCAGTCGCCGGGCCAGGTGCTGCGGATCCTCGTCGGGCCGTGGAAGCAGGTCCGCCAGGACATCGCGGCGCGTCAGCTCGAGGCGGGCCCGGAGGTCTCCGGCGTCTTCGCCAAGCCGTCCGCGTCGGGTTCGCAGATCGAGCTGCTCGACGCCGAGGGCAAGCCGCAGCGCACGCTAGGCCCGGGCTCGGGGCTGGTCGCGGCGGTCAGCTACCTGGACGCGCACCCGACGTGGCTGATCACCGGCACCGATGACGTCGGCGTGGCGGCCTCGGCCGCGGCGCTGACCGAGGACCAGCTCCGCCAGCACTTCGCGCTCGCGATCGAAGCGGGCCGTGGGGTCCCGTTGCCGCTCGAGGCACCGTGATCCCGCGGTCGCGCCGCAGTCCGCTCCACGCCACGCGTGCGAGCGTCGGCGGCGCCTGGTGCCTCGCCCTCGGCCTGGTGCCATTGGTGTCCGAGCAGCCGCTGATCCTGATCGCGGTGCTCGCGGTCGAGGTCGTCGCCGGCCTGGCGGCCGGTCTCGGTCCGCAGCTGTTGCAGGCCGCGAAGTGGGCGGTGCCGTTCGCCCTCGCGATGCTGGTGATCAACGTCCTGGTGACGCGCGACGGCGCGACGCTCCTCTTCCGCGGTCCGTATCTCCCGTGGGCCGGGCAGGTCGACTTCACGCTCGAAGCACTCGTCTATGGCGCGCTGATCGGGCTGCGCGCGCTGGGCATCTTCTGGACGGCGGTCTTCCTGGCCGCCGCGATCGACGCGGACGAGTTGCTGCGCGGCCTGCGCCGCGTCTCGCTGCGCTCGGGTGTGACCGCGGCGCTCGCGATGCGGCTGTTCGGCGTGCTGCGGCGCGACGCGGTGCGCATGGCGGAGGCGCAACGCTGCCTGCCTGACGGTGGCGCGTCGCGGATCGCCGTCCTCCACGCGGTCACCACGGGCGCGCTGGACCGGGCCACCGACGTGGCCGCCACTTTGGAGGTGCGCGGCTTCGGCGCCGGCGGCCGCCCGCCGCGGATGCACCGGCCGTGGTCGCGCCACGACTTCGCGTTCGCCGCGTCGGCCGTCGCGATGCTCGTGATCGCCGCCGGCGTCCTGCTCGGCGCCTGGGGCTCCTTCGACGCCTACCCGCGCCTGCACTCGCCGTTGAGTGCCGCCACCGTGGTGGCGATCGCGGCCTTCGCGGTGTGCGCGCTGCTGCCCTTCGCCGACCGCCGCGGGATCGGGCGATGAAGGCGCTCCGCGTCGAGGGTGTGTCGTATCGCTATCCGGGCGTCGAGCGGCCCGCGCTCGACGACGTGTCGCTGACCGTCGAGCCAGGCGAGCTCGTGCTGCTGGCCGGTGGGTCCGGCTCGGGCAAGTCGACGCTGCTGCGTGCCGTTGCCGGGCTGGTGCCGCACTTTCACGGCGGGACGTTCGGCGGGCGCGTCGTGACCGGCGGGCTCGACACCCGCGAGCACGGGCCGGCGCAGGTCGCCGCGGTCGCCGGGACGCTCTTCCAGGACCCCGAGACGCAGGTCGTGATGGGCACGGTGCGCGCCGAGCTCGCCTTCCCTTTGGAGAACCTCGGCTGGGCGGCGCCGGCCGTCGCCCGCGGCGTCGAGGAGGCGGCGCTGGCGCTCGGGCTCGGCGGCCTGCTCGATCGCTCCACGCACGAGCTGAGCGGCGGAGAGCTGCAGCGCGTCGCGCTCGCCGCCTCGCTCGCGGGACGGCCCCGGCTGCTGCTGCTCGACGAGCCGACCTCACAGCTGGACCCGGTCGCGGGCGACGAGCTCCTCGGGGTCCTGCGGCGCCTGAACGAGGAGTGGGGCACCGCGATCCTGCTCGCCGAGCACCGGCTCGAACGCTGCCTGCCCGCGGCGGACCGCGTGATCGAGCTGGCCGGCGGCCGGATCGTGGCCGACGAGACCCCGCGCACCTGGCTGGCCCGGACCCGTGCCACACCGGTCGCGAAGCTCTTCGCGCTCGCAGGCATGGAGGACGCGCCGGTCACGGTGAAAGAGGCGCGCGGCGCGCTGGCGCGCGAGGGGTGGACGCCGGAGGCGGCAGAACGCCCGGGCGACGCGTTGGGCGGCGGCGCGGCGCGCGGCGACGACGGGCGCGGCGAGGACGGGCGCGGCGAGGACGGGCGCGGCGAGGACGGGCGCGGCGAGGACGGGCGCGGCGACGACGGGCGCGGCGACGACCGGCGCGGCGACGACCGGCGCGGTCCCGCTGCGGCCCGTCGCGTCCATGACGGCTCGCGCCTCGCGCGCCGGCGCGCCCGCCGCGACGCGCCGCTGGCGGTCGAGGACGTCTGGGTCGAGCTGCGCGAGGGCCCCTCCGTGCTCCAGGGCGTGTCGCTGCACGCGCAGGACGGCGAGGCGATCGCGCTGATGGGCCGCAACGGCGCCGGCAAGTCGACGCTGCTGAAGGCGATCGCCGGGCTGATCGAGCCGACCCGCGGCCGGATCCGGGCGCCGAGCACCGCGCTGCTCACCCAGCATCCGGGCGACCATCTGATGCACGAGACGATCGGTGCCGACGTGCCCGGCTCGGAGTTCGCGGCGCGCCATCCGCGCGACGTCTCCGGCGGCGAGCGCCAGCGCTCCGCCCTCGAATTGGTCCTTGCGGCCGACGCGCGAGCTGCTGCTGCTCGACGAGCCGACGCGCGGGATGGACCCGCAGCGCCGCGACGCGCTGGCGGCGCGGCTGACACGGCGCGCCGGCGTGACCGTGGTCGCGACGCACGACGCGGAGTTCGCGGCGGCGTTCGCGACCCGCGTGATCCTGCTCGGCGACGGCCGGCCGGTCGCCGACGCGACGCCCGCCGAGGTCCTCGCCGGCGGCTGGTACTTCGCCACCCAGGTCGCGCGCGTGCTCGGCGGCGCCGGCGGCGCGCTCACGCCCGAGCAGGGCGCACGGCTGATCGCGGCCCGGGAGCCGGTGGCGACATGAGCTGGATCGCGGGCTCGATGCTGATCCTCGGCGCGGTGATCGTGATCGGCTTCGTCTGGTACGAGCGCACGCATCCGAGCACCCGCGTGCTCGCGCTGGTCGCGACGCTGGCCGCGATGGCGGCGCTCGGGCGCGTGGCGTTCGCCGCCCTGCCCAACGTCAAGCCGACGACCGACATCGTGCTGATCGCCGGCTACAGCCTGGGCGGAGCGCCCGGGTTCATGGTCGGCGCGGTCGCCGCACTCGCGAGCAACCTGTTCTTCGGACAGGGCCCGTGGACGCCGTGGCAGATGGTCGGCTGGGGCGCCGTCGGGCTGTTCGGGGCGGCGCTGGCGAAGCTCGCCGGCCGCGACCTCGGCCGGGTCCCGCTGGCCGCCGCCTGCGGGCTCGCCTCGCTCGGCTTCGGCGCGGTCATGAACATCCACATGTGGGTGCTCTACTCGGGGACCCATTCGCTGGAGCAGCTGGTCGCGTACTTCGCGACGTCGCTCCCGTTCGATCTCGCGCATGCCGTCGGCAGCATCGTGTTCTGCCTCGCTTTCGGCCCGGCACTGGTGCGTGCGCTGCGCCGCTACCGGACCCGCTTCGAGATCGTCTGGCTGCCTCAGGCCGAGGACCCACCACGGGCGTCTGCCCCGTCGGTTAGGGTTCCGACCTCTTGAGGATCGGCGCGCCCAAAGAGACGGCCGCGCGCGAACGCCGCGTGGCCCTGGTCCCAGACGTCGTCCGGCGGCTGCGTGCGGCTGAGCACGAGGTCGTGATCGAGCCTGGCGCGGGCCTCGCAGCGGGCGCCTCCGACGAGGCGTACACGGCGGCGGGAGCGGAGCTGGGCGATCCGTGGGGCGCCGACGTCGTGGCCAAGGTCGCGCCGCCGTCGGACGCGGAGCTGGCGAAGCTCGGCCCCAGCTCGATCCTTGTCGGCTTCCTCAACCCGCTCGGGAACCCCGCGGGGCTGGAGGCGATCGCGGCGACCGGCGCGACGGCGCTGGCGATGGAGCGGATCCCGCGCATCAGCCGCGCGCAGTCGATGGACGCGCTGTCCTCCCAGGCGACGGTGAGCGGCTACCGCGCGGTGCTGATCGCGTCGACCGAGCTCGAGCGCTTCTTCCCGATGTTCATGACCGCGGCGGGAACGGTCCCGCCCGCGCAGGTCCTGGTGCTCGGCGCGGGCGTCGCGGGCCTGCAGGCGATCGCGACGGCGCGCCGGCTCGGCGCGGTCGTGACCGGCTTCGACATCCGGTCCGCGGTCAAGGAGCAGATCCAGTCGCTGGGCGCGCGCTTCTTCGAGGTCGAGGGGCTGGGCGACGCGGAGGGCGAGGGCGGCTACGCGCGCGAGCTGACGCCCGAGGAGCAGCAGCGCCAGCGCGACGCGCTCTCGCGTGCAGATGGGCAAGTCGGACGTGATCGTCACGACCGCGCTGGTCCCGGGCCGTCCGGCGCCGAAGCTGATCCCCGCCAGCGCGGTGGAGCTGATGAAGCCGGGCAGCGTGATCGTCGATCTGGCCGCCGAGGCGGGCGGCAACTGCGAGCTGACCAAGCCGGGGGAGACGTACACGACGCCCAACGGCGTGAAGATCGTCGGCCCGCTCAACCTGCCGTCGGAGATGGCCGAGCACGCGTCCGCGCTCTACGCGCGCAACATCCTCAGCCTGATCGAGCTCGGCTTCGACTTCGACGACGAGGTCGTCAAGGGCGCCTGCGTGGTGCGCGAAGGAAAGGTGGTCTAGCCCGTGGACCTGCTGACCGAACTGGCGATCCTCGTGCTCGCCGCGTTCGTCGGCTTCGAGGTCATCTCGAAGGTGCCGAACACGCTGCACACGCCGCTGATGAGCGGCACGAACGCGATCCACGGGATCGTCGTCCTCGGCGGCCTGCTGCTGATCGGCCCCGCCGCAAGGGTTCCTCAACGACCTGCTGCTGGTGATCGCGATCGCCTTCGGCACGATCAACGTCGTCGGCGGCTTCCTCGTGACCGACCGCATGCTCGGCATGTTCAAGGGCAAGAAGCCGGATCCGAAGGAAGAATGAGCCGCAGCGACGTCATCCAGCTGCTGTACATCGTCGCCTTCTCGATGTTCATCATCGGGCTGCGGATGCTGCGCGGGCCGCGGACGGCGGTGCGCGGCAACCAGATCGCGGCGGTCGGCATGGCGATCGCGATCGTCGCGACGCTGCATGCAGCCGGGCGTCGGTGACTGGCTGCTGATCGTCGATCGGCGTGGCGATCGGCGTCGCGGTCGGCGTGCCGGCGCGCGCAGCGTGAAGATGACGGCGATGCCGCAGATGGTGGCGCTGTTCAACGGCGTCGGCGGCGGCGCGGTGGCGCTGATCAGCGTCGTCGAGTTCCGCGGCGCGGGCGGCGATCTGCCGGCGGACGAGCTGATCCCGATCCTGTTCGCGGCGATCATCGGCTCGATCTCCTTCTGGGGCTCGAACATCGCCTTCCTGAAGCTGCAGGAGCTGATGAAGGGCGGGCTGAAGACGCCCAAGTGGGTCACCGCCCTGCTGCTGGCGCATCCCGGTCGGCGCTGGCGATCGTGATCGTCGCGGGCTCGGAGTCCGAGCTGCTGTTCTGGCTGATCCTGCTCTTCGCGGGCGCGCTCGGCATCTTCGCCGTGGTGCCGATCGGCGGCGCCGACATGCCCGTCGTCATCAGCACCCTGAACGCCTTCACCGGCCTGAGCGCCGCCGCCGCGGGCATCGCGCTCGACAACACGGCGCTGATCGTCGCCGGCATGCTCGTCGGCGCCTCCGGCACGATCCTCACCAAGCAGATGGCCGAGGCGATGAACCGCTCGATCGCCAACGTCTTCTTCGCCGGCGTGGGCACCGGCGGCGGTGGCGCGCTCGTCGCGCCCGGGGGCGGCGGGACCGCCCGCTCCACCTCCGCGGCCGACGTCGCGATCCAGCTCTCCTACGCGCGCCTGGTCGTCGTCGTCCCCGGCTACGGCATGGCCGTCGCGCAGGCCCAGCGCGCGGTCGCCGACCTCGCGACGGAGCTCGAGAAGCGCAACGTCGAGGTGCTGTTCGCGATCCACCCGGTCGCCGGCCGGATGCCCGGCCACATGAACGTGCTGCTCGCCGAGGCCGACGTCCCGTACGAGAAGCTCAAGGAGATGGACGACATCAACGGCGAGTTCGCGCGCACCGACGTGTCGCTCGTGATCGGCGCCAACGACGTCACGAACCCCGCGGCGCGCACCGTCGCGGACTCGCCGATCTTCGGCATGCCGATCCTCGACGTCGACAAGTCCGGCAGCGTGATCGTGCTCAAGCGCAGCATGAGCTCAGGCTTCGCCGGCATCGACAACCCGCTCTTCTACGACCCCAAGACGGCGATGCTCTTCGGCGACGCCAAGACCTCGGTGAGCGAAATCCTCTCCGAAGTCCAGGCGCTCTGAGAACATGACGCCCATGGAGGAGAGCGACGACCAGGTCCGCGCGGAGATCGGCGACCTGATGGAGCAAGTGATGGAGTCGATGGGCGTCGGCACGCTGATCATTCCCGACGAGATCCAGCGCGGGATGATGGAGACGGCGAACCCGACCCTCGACGGCGACGGGCTGCGCGCCTTGCGCGACGACCTCAAGTCGCTGCTCTAAGAACCACAGCCGCAACCGATGACTTCCGGCCCCGGCCGGAGTCCAACTGTGGAGAATGCACTCCATGGCACACGTCCGCCTCCGCGGACCACTGAAGGCGCTCGCCGGCGGCGCCGAGCACTCGGTCGAGGGTGCGACGGTCGCTGAGCTGCTGCGGACGCTCGAACACGACCAACCCGCGCTGCGCGGCTGGATCCTCGACGAACGTGGACGGATCCGGCGCCACATCAACGTCTTCGTCAACGGCGAGAAGTCGACGGAGGACGCGGCGATCGCGGCCGGCGACGACGTCGACGTCCTGCCGGCGATCTCAGGAGGATCCACATGACCGAGTTGCTCGTCGGGACCAAGAAGGGCCTCTTCGTGCTCGAGGGCGAGCCCGGCGCGCCGTTCGAGGTGACGGCGCGGGCGTTCGCCGGCGAGCCGGTCGAGTACGCGATGCGCGACCCGCGCTCGGGGCGCATCCTGGCCGGCGTCATCAACCCCTTCTACGGTCCGAAGATCTTCTACGCCGAGGACCCGGACGGCGACTGGCAGCAGGCCTCCGGGCTCGAGCTGCCGGAGGGCGGGAAGGAGGCGCTCGAGCGGATCTGGATCATCGTCCCGGGCGAGGACGACGGCACGCTGTGGGCGGGCGGCGATCCCGGCGTGCTGTTCAAGTCGACCGACGGCGGGACGAGCTGGGAGCTCTCGCGCAGCCTCTGGGAGCACCCGACGCGGCCGGACTGGTCGCCGGGCGGCGGCGGACTCTGCCTGCACTCGATCGCACCGTGGCCGGGCGAGCCGGACCGCCTGGCGCTCGCGCTCTCCGCGGTCGGCGTGTGGCTGACCGACGACGGCGGCGCCACCTGGCGCAACGGCAACGAGGGCCTCGGCGCCCGCTACCTGCCGGAGGACGCGCAGAAGGAGACGCTCCAGCTCTGCGTCCACGACCTGCAGCGCGCGCCGCAGCGTCCCGAGCGGCTGTTCATCCAGTTCCACGGCGGCGTCTACCGCTCCGACGACGCGGGCGAGAGCTGGACCGAGATCGGCGCCGGGCTGCCGTCGGACTTCGGCTTCCCGCTCGTCGTCGACCCGGCCGACCCGGACAGCGCGTACGTGATCCCGCTCCACGCCGACACGGACCGCGTGACGCCGGAGGGGCGCGTGCGCGTCTACGAGACGCGCGACGCGGGGGAGACCTGGACGCCGCGCGGCGACGGTCTCCCGGCCGAGCACGCCTACCTGACGGTGCTGCGCGAGGCCTTCGACCGCCGCGGCGCGGGCGAGCGGCTCGAGCTCTACTTCGGCGCGACCTCGGGCGACGTCTTCGGCTCCCCCGACGCGGGCGCGACGTGGTTCGAGGCCGCGACGCGGCTCCCGCCCGTCTACTCGGTGAGGACGAGCGCCTAGGAGCCGGTTGACGAATACCGGTACGCCCGCTGCGGCGCATCCGCGGCACCTCGGGCCACCCACGCTGCTCACGTGGCAGAGCCACGCATCGCGAGCGCGTGCGGCCCGAGGCACTGGCGGGCTGCACCACATCGGTCGGACCGACCATTCGCCAACAGACTCCTAGAAATCGCTGCGGATCTCGCGGACCAGCTGCTTGCCGCCGAGCTCGGGCACGATGATCCGGCGGATGCTCCACAGCGGGTGCTGCCGGTCGGCCTTCTCGGCGAGCTGGAAGGCCGCGCGGTAGCCCGCGCCCCAGAGGTGCTCGATCGCGTCCGACGAGTATTCGCCGAAGGGGTAGGCGAAGAGCTCGATCTTGTGCCCGACGAGCTTGCGCAGCTCGCGGCCCGGCTCGACCAGCTGCGTGTTCCAGTCCTCGCCGGCGTACTGCGGGACGGCCTTGTGGTCGTAGGTGTGCGCGCCGATCGTCATGCCCGCCTTGTCGAGCGCGCGCACCTGGCCCTTGGTCAGCCAGCCCTCCTTGCCGAGCACGACCGTCATCACGAAGAAGGTGGCGACGAAGCCATGCTTGCGTAGCACCGGCAGGGCGCGGGTGTACTGCCCCGCCGATGCGTCGTCGAACGTCAGCAGGATCGGCTTGTGCGGCAGCTTCGTGCCGCGCGCGGCGTGGTCGAGGAGCGCGTCACCGGTGATCGTCGTGTAGCCCGCGTCGTCGATCGCCTTCATCTGCGCCGCGAACACCTTCGGGCTGACGATGTAGGCCCGGTCCTGGGCGCTGTCGGCCGCGCGTCTGGTTGCGGATCTGGTGGTAACAGAGCACCGGGATCTTGGCGCGCGCGGCGATCGACGCGGCGTCGGTGCGCGGCGTGGGCGTCGCGCGCGGCGTCGCTCCTTCGTTGGCCTGCGGCGGCTTCGCGGAGCCGCCGCAAGCGCAGATCGTCAGTGCGAGAACGCAGATCCAGCCCCAGCGCATCGGGCCAGTCAACCACGTCGGGTGGTTCGTCAGGCCACTGCGTACTCGGCGGGGGCCGCGTCGAGCAGCATCGCCGTGCGCCTGCTCGAAGCGGCTCTGGGCGTCGGCCGCCGTGTGGCCGATGGCCGTCAGGCCCACGCGCCCGAGCTCGTCGAGCGAGCTGAGCATGTGGAAGACGACGCCGCAGCCGTCGGCCGCCAACCGCGGGAGCGCGGCGAGCCGGAGCAGGCCGCCGTGGCCGAGGGCGCGCAGGCGCGGCGACTCGAGATGATCGGTGGCGACGTAGTGGCGTGCGGCGCCGCAGGGGGTCGTGAAGATCCCGGAGTCCGCGTCATAGGCGCCGCCGGAGAGCAGCTCGAGCGCCGCCATCGGATGGGTCGTGCCGCCGGCGCGCAGGTTGACCTCGATCGCGTAGGCGTGCCAGACCCCGTCGTCGTCGCGCGCGACGACGAAGTCGATCCCCGCACGGCCGCGGGCTCCGGCCTCCACGAGCAGTGCACCGACGCGCCGCGCGCTTTCCGTGATCGCCCGCGCGTACGCCGGCTCCGCCGGGAAACGGCAGCCCAGATAGCGCTGGCCGCTGAGGATCTGGTCGTGCGTCGAGACGATCCGGGCGTCGCCGCCGGGCGTCAGCTCGAGCTGGACGCTGGGGCTGCGCAGCTCGGTGCCGAGGATCCGCTCCTCGACGACGCCGCCGTGCGACAGGCGCTCCAGGTAGACGGCGGTGGAGACCCCCGTCGCCTCGAGCTCCATCGCGTCGAAGCGCTCGCCGATCCGGCGCGCCTCGGCGCGCGCGCCCGGCCGCGGGAGGCCTTCGAGGTCGACGATCGCGTTGCCCTCGCCCGAGACGCCCGCGTCGAGCTTGACGACGACCTGGCGCAGGTCCGGTCGTGCACCGCGCAGGCGCGCGATGGCCTTGACCGCTTCCGCACGACTCGTGATCCGCTCGATGCCGAGTGGATGCTGGACGCCGGCGCGCGCGAACAGCTCGCGCGACCCGCTCTTCGTCCCCAGGTAGGCGAGCGCCGGGTCGGCGCCGTGGACGGGGATGCCGAGGGCGTCGCCGACCGCCAGCTCGAGCTCGGTCGAGACGTACGGGACGAGATGGCAGCGCTCGAGGTCGTCGATCGCCCAGCGGATCCGCGCCAGCAGCGCCGGGCGCTCGAGCAGCTTGGCCGACAGCGGGCGCACAGAGGCGTCGTCGGCCGAGATCATGATCAGCCGCTCGCGCGCGTCCGCGGCCAGCTCCGGGCCGAGCAGCGCCAGGTAGTAGTCGACGATCGGCTCGGCGACGGGGGAGGAGGTGACATACACGACCTGCAAGTCCGGGTCGCGCAGCATCAGCAGCAGGCAGAGCAGTCTTTGCTCATACGCCTGCGTCTCAGCTGCGGGCTCGTGGAACTTGTCGATCGTCCTGGACGGGACGATCACGATCGACCGATGCATCTCCATGGCGCGGAACTGTGACGATGCGACGGCCAATTGGCCAGTGCTCAAAGGTCGAGATTTTCTGGGGCCGCACTGAGCACTTTGATGGACGTCAACCCACAGGCCCCGAGGCCCACCGCAACGGCGGCGAAGACCCCGATCACCGGCGCGCCCACCGCGACGATGACGGCGAACACCAGGTAGGCCCGCAGCCCGCCGATCAGCCCGCCCAGCGCCGCCGCGGCCGCCTCCGCGCCACGGCTCCGGAGCAGCACCAGCGCGAGCGTCGCGCTCAGCGCGGGGAACGCCCCGATCGTCCCCGCCGCCGCCGGACCCAGCAACTCGGCGGTCACCAGAGCGGCCCCGACAACGACGAACGCCACCGCCCCGCCCACCCAGGGGTCAAAGCGATCTCGCTCTGAGCAGGGCTTTTTCTGCAAACGGAACTTTCTAAAGGGGTCTGACCCCCTAACAGGAGCGCACTGAGATCCGAGGAGCAGGGCCGGGAGGGCGGTGGCGATCGCGAGGGGTTGAGGGACGAGCGCGACGAGGAGGGAGAGGAGCGCGAAGGCGGCGATGCCGGCGAGCAGTCCCGCGGTGCCGCCGTGGCGGGTCACGAGCGCGGCGAAGGTGAGGGCGAAGGCGACCTGGGCGACGACGTGGGCGGCGGCGCCCGCGGCGAGGGTGGCGCCCGCGTCGCGTCCCAGTTCGGCGCCGACGGCGAGGACGATGATCGAGAGCGCGACGGGCAGTGCGGCGACGGCGCCTGCGACCGCCGCGCCGAAGCGGCGCTCGGCGGCGGTGGCGGCGAGCATCAGCGTGGGAGCGGCGAGGAGCGGGACGAGGACCATGCCTCGCACCGCTGAGCGACCGAGCCGTCAATTCCAGCGATGGTTTCCGACGCGAAAGCATGCGAGAATCCGAACGATGGAGCTGCGGCGACTGCGCCTGCTGCACGAGTTCGCGCGCCGGGGGACGGTGGCGGCGGTCGCCGACGCGCTGTCGTACAGCCCGTCGTCGGTGTCGGTGCAGCTGGCCGAGCTCGAGCGCGAGGCGGGCACGCGGCTGCTGCGCCGCGTCGGGCGCAACCTCGAGCTGACGGCCGCCGGCACTGCGGCTGGCCGAGCACGCGGCGCAGGCGCTCACCGCCGACGAGGCGGTCCGGGCCGAGCTGGCGGCGGTCGAGGGGCACGGCCCGCGGCCACGTGCGGCTGACGTTCGTGCAGACCCCCGCGCTCGCCCTGCTGACCGCAGCGCTCTCGAGCTCGCGCGACACCGCCCCCGAGCTGCGCGTCGAGGTCATGCAGAGCGAGACCGCCCCGGCGCTGGCCGATCTGCGCTCGCGCGCGGTGGACGTCGTGGTCGGCATCGAGTACGAGCCGATCCCCGTCCCGCGCCACCGCGACGTCGACCGCCGCGACCTGATCCGCGAGGACGTGCGGATCGTCGTCGGCATCGACCACCCGCTCGCCGCGGGCGGCGGGCCGATCTCGCTCGCCGCGGTCGAGCACGCCGTCTGGGCGCGCGGGCTTCCCGGGCAGCGGCCACAGCGCCGCGGTCGAGCATCTCTGCAACCGCTTCGGCGGCTACGCGCCCGACATCCGCCACCGCACCGACGACGGCCTGCTCCTCAGGGCGCTGGTCGCCTCCGGCCAGGCGGTGACGATCCTGCCCGTGCTGATCGCGACCGCCACGCCGCAGATCGCGGCGCGCCCGATCGCCGAGGGCGCGGTGCACCGCACGATCTTCACCGCGGCCCGCACGCGCCGCGGTCGAAGCGCCCGCCGTCAAGGCGGTCCGAGCAGGCGCTGAGCGCAGCCGCCGCCACGGCGACCGCCGGGTCGCGACGACGTCGAAGCTGCTCCACGATCGAGGAGAATCACTGACCCCGATGGCCGAGATCACGTTCCAGAACGTGTGGAAGCGGTTCCCGGACGGGTTCGAGGCCGTCAAGGACCTGAGCCTCGAGGTCCGCGACGGGGAGTTCATGATCCTCGTGGGTCCCGTCGGGGTGCGGGAAGTCGACGGCGCTGCGGATGGTCGCGGGCCTCGAGGACGTCAGCGAGGGCGAGCTGTTCATCGGCGGCGAGCGCGTGAACGACCTGGCGCCGCGCGACCGCGACATCGCGATGGTCTTCCAGAACTACGCGCTGTACCCGCACATGACCGTGCGCGAGAACATGGGCTTCGCGCTCAAGCTCGCGAAGGTCTCCAAGGCCGAGATCGCCAAGAAGGTCGAGGAGGCCGCCGAGATCCTCGAGCTCGGCCCGCACCTCGAGCGCAAGCCGGCCAAGCTCTCCGGCGGCCAGCGCCAGCGCGTCGCGATGGGCCGCGCGATCGTGCGCGATCCGCGCGCGTTCCTGATGGACGAGCCGCTCTCGAACCTCGACGCCAAGCTGCGCGTCCAGATGCGCACCGCAGATCGCGCGGATCCAGCAGCAGCTTCAGCACGACGATGCTCTACGTCACGCACGACCAGACCGAGGCGATGACGCTCGGCGACCGCGTCGCCGTCATGCGCGACGGGATCGTGCAGCAGGTCGACACCCCGAAGGTGCTCTACGAGCGCCCGCAGAACCTGCTTCGTCGCGGGCTTCATCGGCTCGCCCGGCGATGAACTTCCTCCCCGCACGGCTGGAGGAGGGCAAGCTGCGCCTGCCGTTCGGCGACGCACCGATCCCGAGCTCGATCGAGGCCAAGGCGCGCGAGGTGATCGCCGGCATCCGCCCCGAGCACTTCGAGGACGCGAGCTTCGGCGAGGGGTTGAAGTTCAAGGTCACCCCCGACCTCGTCGAGTCGGTGGGCTCCGAGCTCTACGCCTACTTCGCCCTCGAAGGCGTCCCTGAGGTCGTCGCCCGGCTGGACGCCCGCAGCGCCGCCACGCACGGCAAGGAGGTCGAGCTCGTGCTCGATACGAGCGCGATCCTGCTCTTCGACCCTGACGGCGGCGACTCGCTCACCCCATGACGCCGCCGCCGTCGGGCAGCCGGCGGCGCGCGAACTCGCCGGGCGAGCTGCCCGCGAACTGGTGGAAGTCGCGGATCATGTGCGCCTGGTCGTAGTAGCCGCAGCGCACCGCGATCTCGGCCCATGACGGCTCCGGCTCGGCGGCGAGTGCGACGGCGCGCTGGAAGCGCAGGATCCGCCCGAACAGCTTCGGCGTGATGCCGACCTGCTCGCGGAACCCGGTCACGAGATGCCGGCGACTGCAGCCGATCTCCGCCGCGAGCGTCTCGACGCGCACGCTGCCACCGCTCGCGTGCAAGCGCCCGAGGGCGCGCGTGACGCTCGGGACCGGCGACAGCGCGTCGTCCAGGCGCGCGAGGAAGAAGTCGTCGAGCAGCTCGAAGCGCGCCAGCCAGCCAGGCGCGCCCGCGAGCGCCTCGTGCAGCAGCATCCCGGCTCGCCCGAACAGCGCGTCCAGCGTCACGACCTCGCCCGCGAGCTCATGCATCGGCATCCGCAGCAGCAGGTGCGCGCCGACCGGGCGTGAGGTCGATCTGCACGCCGCGCTGGGCGCCCGTCGTCTCGGTCAAGCGCGTACGTGTCGTCCAGCCCGGCGAAGAAGCCGTCGGGCTGGTCCGTCCAGCCGCCGCGGGTGAGCACGCGGATCGGTTCGCCGAGGTTGACGATCGCCACCACGCGCTCCGACGGCAGCTCGCGCCGGCGCACGAAGCTGCCGGTCCGCTCGTCGTAGGCGCAGTAGTTGAGGACGTAGCCGTCCAGCCGCGGATCGGGCGCGCCGTGGATCATCTCCCACCGGTCGCGCTCGGATTCGTGGCGGACGACGCGTGCCATCAGGCCGGCGGCTGGTGCAGCCCGAAGGCCGAGCCCTGGTCGTCCTTGCAGAACTTGAAGCGCCCGAAGCGCGCGACCGACGAGTCGTCGTCGCCGCCGACGTCCATCTCCACGACCTCACCGCCCAGCTCGAGCACCCGCGCCACGGCCGTGTCGATGTCCGCGACGCCGAAGAACAGGTAGGGCACGGCCCCGGGGTCGCCGGGGTGCATGCCGCCGGGGACGCCGGGCGTCGACATCACCCAGCCGTTGCCCGACGGCCCCGTCTCGAACTCCCAGCCGAACAGGCCCTCGTAGAAGGCGCGGCCGCGGGCGGCGTCGCCGACGCCGAGTTCGAAGAAGGTGATCGCTCCGGTCATCGTCTGCATGGTTCGGACACTACGCGCGCCTCGCGAGCCGGTCTTGGACGAATCGAACCCGCCGCGTCAGAGCTTCTTGCCGAGGAACAGTGTGCGGCCCGGCGGCTTGGGCTCCACGAGGAAGCCGAGGCTCGTGTAGAGCTTGATCGCGCGACGTGTTGGACTCGTTGACGTCGAGCTCGATCCGGCGGCAGCCGCGCGCGCGGACGCGCGCTCGAAGCACGCCTGAACGAGCGAACGGCCGAGCCCGGTGCCGCGCGCGTCGTCGTTGACGTAGAGGTCCTCGAGCCAGCAGTCCTCGGTCCCCGTCCAGGCGCTCAAGCGGAAGCGCAGCTGGGCGAGGCCGGACTCGCCGGCGAGCAGGAACTCGGTGTTCGGGTCCACGAGCAGCCGCTCGGCGGTCGAGCGGAACGTCTCGTCGGCCGGCGTCGTCGAGCCCCACCAGTCGCGGAACGCGCACAGCAGCGCGGTCACGGTGTCCAGATCGGCGGGGCCGGCCTTGCGGATCACTTGTGCCCGCGCACCTTGGTCAGGCGGATCCGCAGCGCGACCGAGTAGCGCTGCGCGAACTGCGCGGGCGTGATCCGCAGGCGCTCGAAGCCCCACGCGTACTTGCGCACGTAGGGGTCGACGCGGTCGGCGCCGCCGTCGGCCCTCGATCGACGCGATCGCCGGAGAGGATCACGATGTCCCCGCCCGAGCCGTCGCCCTCGAAGTTGAGCGAGACCTTGGGATTGGCCTCGATGTTCCGCGTGCGCGCGGTGTCCGGGAGGCTGAAGACGAGCACGCTGTCAGCGCCGTCCCACCAGAACCACACGGGGCTCGGAAGCGGCGCTCCGCCGGGCGTGACCGTGGTCAGCCAGGCCACGCGGTCCTCTCGCAGGTGGCGCGCGACCTGCGCGCCCAGGTCCGTGGTCTCGTCGATCATTTTCAGATCGTATGCGCCGGGAGGTCCAGCAGGGCGCGAACTTCGGTCAGCAGCGCGGCAGTGGTCGAACGGCTTCTGCAGCAGCGCGCTGCCGGGCGGCAGGCCGCCGCTGGTGGCGGCCTCGGCCGAGTAGCCGGAGATGAACAGCGCGCGCAGCGGCGACAGGCGCTCGGCGAGCTCGAGCCCGGACATCCCGGGCATGACGATGTCGGTGACGAGCGCGTCGATCGCGACGTCCTCGCGCTGCGCGATCGCGAGCGCCTCCTCCGGGCGTGGCGGCGCTGAGGACGGTGTAGCCGGCGTCGGAGAGGACGAGCTCGAGCAGCGTGCGGACGCCGTCCTCGTCCTCGCACAGCAGCAGCGTCTCGCTGCCGCCGACGAGCTCGCGGCACTCGCGGCGCGACGCGCGACCGCGCTCGGCGGTCGTCCGGTGGCGGCGGGCAGCAGGACGGTGAAGGTCGAGCCGAGCCCGGGCTCGGAGACGACCTCGACGCGCCCGCCGGACTGCGTCGACGATCCCGTGCACGGTCGCGAGGCCGAGCCCGGTGCCGAGGCCGACCTCCTTGGTCGTGTAGAAGGGCTCGAAGATGTGCTCGAGCACGTCGGGCTCGATGCCGGTGCCGGTGTCGCGAGACCGTCGAGCCGGACGTAGCTCGCCGGTCGCGGCGGTCTCGATCGCGAGCGTCCCGCCGTCGGGCATCGCGTCGCGCGCGTTGATCGCGAGGTTGATCACCACCTGCTCGAGCTGCGCGCGGTCGGCGAGCACCGGCGGCAGCTCGGCTGCCGGCCAGCATCGCGATCTCGATCGTCTCGCCGATCAGCCGCGCGAGCATCGGCACCAGGCCCGCCGGCGACCTCGTTGACGTCGAGCAGGACCGGCTCGAGCACCTGCCGGCGCGCGAAGGCCAGCAGCTGGCGGGTGAGCTCGCCGGCGCGCTCGGCCGCGCGCTGGATCTCGCGCGAGCTCGCTCGGCGCCCGGGCCGGCGCCGATCCGCCGCCGGGCGATCTCCCCGTAGCCCGCGATCACCGTCAGCAGGTTGTTGAAGTCGTGCGCGATGCCGCCCGCGAGCTGGCCCGACGGCCTCCATCTTCTGCGCCTGGCGCAGCTGCTCCTCGAGCACCGCGCCGCTCGGTGATGTCGCGCAGCACGAACAGGTGCCGGTCGGGCAGGAACTCGGGCCGCGCGCGCACCTCGAGCACCATCCGCCGCCCGTCCTGCTCGCCGTCCCAGACGTTCTCGAGCATGCCCTGGGCGATCCGCTCGGGCGTCCAGGAAGCCCTCCCAGTCGGCCTCGGCGCGCTCGCTGCCGATGAAGTCGTCGAGCCGCGCGCCGAGCAACTCCTCACGCGAGCGGCCGTAGAACTGGCAGGCGGCAGCGTTGACCGTCACGAAGCGACGTTCGGAGTCGAACACCGCGACGACGTCCATCGTCGCGTCGAGAATGGCCTGAAGATCCGTCTGCACCCTGCATGAGCCAGGCTACCCGCATGTACTAGCGTCAGACGCCGTGCATCGTCTCCGCTCCGGGTTCGCCGCGGGCCTCGCGGCGTATCTGCTGTGGGGCCTTTTCCCGCTCTACTGGCCGCTTCTCGAGCCCGCGGGGGCGGTCGAGATCCTGGCGCACCGGATCCTCTGGTCGATCGTCCTACTGGCCATCGTCCTGGCCGCGACCCAGGGCTTCCAGTGGGTTCGTCACCTCGGGCGCCGCAAGGTGCTGCTGCTCGCGTCTGGCCGCGGTCCTGATCACGATCAACTGGGGCGCGTTCATCTACGGCGTCAACAGCGGCCACGTCGTCGAGACCTCGCTCGGCTACTTCATCAACCCGCTCGTGACGGTGACACTGGCCGTCACCGTCATCGGCGAGCGGCTGCGGCTCGCCCAGTGGACCGCGGTCGGGATCGCCGCGCTGGCGGTCGTCGTGCTGACTGTCGCCTACGGGCGACCGCCGTGGATCGCGCTGACGCTCGCGTTCTCGTTCGGCTTCTACGGGCTCGTCAAGAAGCAGGTCGGCGTCGGCGGAACCCAGAGCCTGGCGATCGAGACGGCGTTCCTCTTTCTTCCCGCGCTGATCTGCGTGATCTGGTTGCAGGCCGACGGCAGCGGGACGTTCACCAGCGAAGGCGCCGGGGCACGCGCTGCTGCTGGGCGGCGCGGGCATCGTCACCGCGGTCCCGCTGATGCTCTTCGGCGCCGCGGCGGTGCGGATCCCGCTGGTGACGATCGGCCTGCTCCAGTACCTCGCGCCGATCATGCACTTCGGCATCGGCGTCGGGATCCGCGGCGAGCCGATGCCCCCGTCACGGCTGGCGGGGTTCATCCTGGTGTGGATCGCGATCGTCGTCTTCTCCTATGACAGCCTGCGCCAGCGACGGCGCGTCCCCGTTACTGTCCGGGGATGACTGATGAAGCGCGGATGGAGCGTGACGAGAACGGACTGGTGGCGGCGAGCGAGGGCTGGTTCGCGGTCAACGTCCGCGAAGCGGCGTGGGTGACGAGCGAGAAATTCGGCGCGGCGTGCATCTTCGAGGGAGGAGCCGCGCCGTTCGCCCAGGTCGGCTACACGCTGTGCGTGCTCGAGCCCGGACAGCCCAACGGCATGTACCACCGCGAGGGCGACCAGGAGGATTTCCTCGTGCTCTCCGGCGAGTGCCTACGATCGTGGAAGGCCAGGAGCGGCGGCTGCAGGCGTGGGACTTCGTGCACTGCCCGCCCCTCACCGACCACATCTTCGTCGGCGCCGGCGACGGGCCGTGCGTGATCTTCATGGCCGGGCGCTCGCACGCACTCAGGGAAGACGATGTACGTGCGCGACGACGTGGCGCTGCGCCATGGGGCCGGCGTCGAGACCGAGACGCCGATCTCGAAGGAGGCGTACGCGCCCTTCGCGCCGTGGCGCAGCGGGCCGCCGGAGGAGATGCCGATCTAGCGCTTCTTCGCGCGGGCCGTGTAGGTGCTGGCCCTTGCGCACGATCACGGTCTTCTTCTTGACGTCGTCGCGGACGTTGACCGAGCCCTGCTTGACCTTGAAGATCGTCGACGTGCACGTGTCCTGAACGAGCCACTGGGTGCCGCGGATCGTGGCCGCTCCGTACTGGCCGCGCGTGCGGAACTTGCCCTTGCCGTTGCCCCACAGCTTGCGCGTCTTGGGCTTCTTGGCCGCGGCGCTCGCCTTGGCGCTGCGCTTCTTGCAGCCGGTCAGCTTCTCGCTCAGCGTCACGGTCGTGAGTGCCTTGGTCTGGGAGACCTTGAAGAGCCCGTCGTAGAAGTCGGACTTCTCGGTCTTGCCCTTGCCCGCCGAGGCGGTGATCGTGACGCGGCCCTTGCGCGTGTCGACCTCGGTCCCGTTCGGGAGCCGCTTGGCCACGGAGAGGTCGACGAACTTGCTCGTCTTGGGCAGCTTGACCAGGACCTTGCCGCTGACCGGGGTCGCGTTGACCGATCTTGTTGAGCACCGGCGGCGCGAGCGGGGTCGCGGTCGGGGTCGGCGTGGGGGTCGCGACCGGCGGCGGCGAGGGGCTGAGCAGGACGTGCAGCTGGTTGGTTCCGATCGACGTGACGGCGGCGTCCGGGACGGTGTCGCCGTTGAAGTCGGCGACCGCGACGCCGGTCGCGGAGCCGGTGACGGCGGTCGGGGTGTCGCGTACGAAGCCGCCCGCGCCGCGATGGAGGATCTCGAGCCCGGCGGACGCGGCGACCGCGATGTCCGGGCGTGCCGTTGCGGTCGAAATCGGCGACCGCGAGCGAAGCGGGGCTGGCCGCGACGGTGACCGGTGAGCCGGCATCCGGGACGAAGCCGTTGTTCGCCGCATTGCGCAGCAGGACCGAGACCGAGCTCGCCGCCCCGTTGCTGACCGCGAGATCCGGGCGCCCGTTGCCGTCGAAGTCGGCGGCGGCGATCCCGACCGGGCTCGCCCCGGCCGCGACCGATCCCTCGGCCGTGAAGTTGCCCCCGCCGGTGCCGAGCAGGATCGTCACGTTCGCACTGGCGCTGTTGGCGACGGCGAGGTCGAGTTGGCCGTCGCCGTCGAAGTCCGCGACCGCGATCTGCCGCGGGTTGCCGCCGGTGGCGTAGTTCTGATTGACCGTGAACCCGTTGTTACCGGGGTTGCGCAGGAGCACCGTGACGTTGTTCGCGTCCCAGCCGGCGACCGCGAGGTCGGCGCGGCCGTCGCCGTTGAAGTCGGCGGCGCCGATCGCGCTCAGCCGGCCGCCGAGGCTCGTCACCGGCTCGGACGTGAAGCCACCGCCTGCATTGCGCAGCAGCACCGCGACGCCCTCGCCGACGAAGCCGGAGATCGCGAGGTCCGGGCGCCCGTCACCGTTGAAGTCGCCGACGGCGCCGTTGCTCGAAGCGGCCGCGAACGGCGAGCCGGCCTCCTGCCGCGAACCCGCCGGCCGGCTGGCGCAGGAAGACCGAGACGTTGGCCGGAGTCGCCGTTACCGGTCGCGATGTCCGGGCGCCCGTCGCCGTTGAAATCGGCCGCGTAGACGGTGTACGGCTCCGCGCCCGTGGTGTACGGCGAGCCCGCCTCAGGTGTGAGCGCGGCCCATGCCGTCCCGGCGCCCGTCAGTAGTGCCGCCACGGCGAGCGCGGCGGGGATCCGTCCCTTCACTTGGACGATGATCACCGATCCGGCGCTTTATAGGCAAGTCGCAACCTGTCCTTCTGGCCAGACCATGTGAGCGTGAGTTGCCAGCAGCCGGGGTGGGGGAGGTCGACGATCGAGGGGCCCGGGCCGCCCGCGACCTTGCGCTGGACCACGGTGTCGCCCTCCTGCGCGCGGATCCGGAGGTCCGAGGTTCCGTCGACCGGAGCGCGCGAGACCCAGAGGATCTTGTTGGCGCGTTCGCGGTCCGGTGGCGAGGACAGCGGGTCGCCGAAGAGGATCGCGGCGATCCGGCCGTCCTCGCCCACGACGTGCGGTGCCTTCGGCTGAGCGTCGGAGAACCCGGCCCGCGCCCACTCGGGCAGGACGCCACGGTTGATCGCCGGGCACGCCGACGGCGTGCTCCCGTGAGCGGTCGCGAGGTAGACGGCGGCGGCGATGACCAGTGCGCCGGCCGCGGCGAGGATCGCCTTCGTCACGGTTCGCGGTCGCCGCGGAGGATCGCGCGCACCTCGTTTCGCACCGCCTCCTGCAGCGGTCCGACCCGCGCGTCGAAGTCGTCGCGGCAGAGGCCGATGTAGCCGAGCCGGACCTCGAAGGACAGCGCGCGCAGCGCGGCGCGCAGGGGCTCGGGCATCGTCGCCGCGCCGGCCGCGTCGGTGCAGGCCGACAGGAAGACGCGGACGCGCTCGAAGTAGACGAACGAGCGGCCCTGAACCATGCAGATGACGCAGGTGCGCATCACGATCTCGCTCGGCAGCACGCGCCCGATCCAGGACAGGAAGTGCGCGTTGGTGGTCAGTTCGCCGCGGTCATTGGGGTCGCAGAGGCGGTAGGCCTCGGTGATCGCCTCCGGCGTCCGCGTGGTGATGGCCTCGAGGAAGGCGGTGACGCGCGGGCTCCCCGACGGGTTGAGCTCGCGGCCGTAGTTGACCGCCGCGGGCGAGGTGAGCGCGCTGCGGATGCGGGTCGCCTCGGGGGCGGGCAGGCGGGCCAGCAGTGAGGTGATCAGCGTCGCTCCGGCCGCTTCGGCGCGCTCGGTCGGCGCGAGGACCGTGATCTGGAAGAGCGTCTCCTCGACGGTCGCGCGGCCGGCCTGCTGGTCGCGCAGCAGGTGCACGAGCCGGTCGAGATACGGGCTGTTGTCGAGGTTGAAGCCGTCGGGCGCGGTGTGCGCGAGGACCTGCGCGCGGAACTGATTGGTGGCCAGCGGCTGGGCCCAGAACGCGTTGTCGAGGTCGGCGTAGGTCCCGGCTCCGGCGCTCGCGCCGCACATGTGGTTGCGGATCGCGACGGCGCGAGGGCCCGGGGCGAGCGCGGTGAAGGGGCCGTTGGGCTCGACGAAGTACGCGCGGAACTCGTCGCGGTAGCGGTCGAAGCTCGCCGCGTCCGTCTTCGTCCCGGGGTGCTCGCCGTAGTCGGCGACGATGATGTGGCTGGTCTCGTGGACGAGCGTGCCGATGATGTCCTCGTGCGTGCGCATCGTCCCGCTTGAGTCCTTGCCGCGGATGACGATCGTCCCGTCGCCCTCGATCGTGCCGAGCGTCCCGGGCCCGAACTGGTGCTCGTTGTCCTGATGGGTGCCGTAGAAGTAGTACGTGGTCGTGGCGGCGTTGTCGCCGCGGTCGGCCACGAGTTGCGCGGAGTCCGAGCGCACCGTCATCGGGGTCGCGCTGACCCGGTGGCCGCTCGAGCGCTCGCCGGGCGCGTCCATCATCTGCGCCGTGTTGCGGATCCGCGCCTCGGGGCTCGCGAGCATCAGCCGGTGCGTGTCGCGCAGCAGGCCGACCGTCTGCACGGCCTCGGCCTCGGCGGCCGCCTGAGGCGTCGCGGGGGCGGCGGGCGGCGCCTGACGCTGGAGCATCGCCGTGACCGCCTGATTGCCGGCGCTGCGCTGGAGCTGGAGGATGCGCGGGAGCGACGGCGCGCCGGTGGACGGCGCCAGCGCCGGCGTCGCGGGCTCGTGCTGGGGCTCGCGGTCGCGCTCATGCATCGCGGCGGCGCACCTCCACGCCGTCGAGCATCCGGGCCAGCAGCGCACGCAGCGCCTCGGGCGCCTCCTCGGGCACCCGGTAGCCGATCCGCAGGTTCAGCTGCTCGCCCGGGACGAAGAGGACGTCGCTGAGCAGCTCGAACCGGCGCTCGAGGAGGCGGCGCCCGCCGGTCTCGACCCGCTCTGGCTGGTGCTTGGTCTCGCGCGAGGCGATCCGGCGCGCGCCCGCGCCGACCAGCGGCACGGGGGCGTCGGAATCCACGTCGCCCTTGACGCCCTCGGGTGTGTAGCCGGGGCCGGTCCCGGCCGAGACCATGAAGAACGCGTCGGGCCCGGCGGTCCATGTGAGGTGCCGTTCACCGTCCCGCAGCCCGTCCAAGTCGTTGAACTCGGCGCCCTCAGGGGCCGGCACGGTCACGGTTGCTTCGTCGAGTTCGAACGTCTGGGACAAGCCTTGATCTTGCGTGCAGGTTTGGGTGCGATCATCGCTGGCATGAGCGACGAAGACAAGCCGAAGTCCTTCGAGGAGACGCTGCGCGCGATCGCCGACGAGGTCACCCGCGGGATCCAGAAGGTCCAGCAGGGCGATCTCGAGGACATCGCGCGGAACTACGGAGTCGATGCCGACCGCGCCAAGGCGTTCATGGACAACGCCGGCGATTGGCTGCGCGCCCAGGCCGAGAACTTCAACGTGCCGCCGTTTGAGCAGTCGTCGGAGTCGGAGTCGCGCCCGGCGGAGCCCTCTCCGTCGTGGGACGACCAGCTGCGCGGTGCCGGTCCGGACCCGCTGGACGTGCCGACCGACGACCAGGGCCGCGCGCTGGCCGCGCTGGACTCCGGCCGCTGGACGGTCGAGCCGGGGACGAGCGCCCTGTCATCGAGCGGTGGCGGCCCTGGGCCGAGCGACGCGCTCGGGCTGGTGCGCGAGCTGCGCGTCCGCGACTGGATCGACGCCGACGGCGAAGTGACATTGACCGGCCACGCTGCGCTGCAGCGCTGGCTGGACGACGCGATCCGCGGCTGAGCCCGGGCGCGGCCCGCGCCCGGGCTCGTTCCGGGGCATCCGGTCCCCGGGCGCAACGGCCCGCCGCCCCCGCGCGGCGGGCCGAGACACGCTCGTTAGGCGCGCGGCTTGTGGTGGCCCTTGTCGTCGTGCTTCACAGGCTTGGCGGGCTTGGCGGGCTTGGCGGGTTTGGCAGGCTTGGCGGGCTTGGCGGCTTGGCAGGCTTCGCCGGCTTTGCATGCCCCTTGTGGCCGTTCGTGCGCAGCTGGGCGCAGACGACGATCTGGTCGCCTGCGGCGTTGTAGACGCCGACGAAGTACTTGACGCCCCTGCGCGCCGTGAAGGTGCGCGACCGCCCGGTCGAGTTGCCCACGCCCTTGCGGCTGGTCTTGAGCGTGCGGTACTTCCAGCCCGCGACGGGGGTCCCGGCCGGCGCGCCCTCCTTGCAGCTGCCCTCCAGGAGCCGGTAGGTGTACGTCGTGCGCGGCGCGAGCCGGCGGACGTGGACGCTCAGCTTGTCGTTGCGCTTGCCGTCGACGAGCTGCACCTTGCCGAAGTTGCCGCGGATGTAGTCGCCGTCGGCGCCCACGAACGTGAACGTCCCGCGGTACACCTTGGCCTTCGTCTTGGCCGACGCGGTCGCCGGAACCAGCGCCACCGCCGCCATGACGAGTCCCGCAATAAGTCTTTTCATGACCCGACAACGCGAAACCCGGTCCAAGGTCAGGAACAATGTCTGAAATGGACCTCGCACCTGTCCGGATCGACAAGTGGCTGTGGGCCGCGCGGCTCGTCAAGACGCGCGCGCTCGCCGTCGACGCGATCCGCGGTGGCCGCGTGCGGGTCAACGGCCAGCCCGCAAAGCCCAGCAAGGACGTCCGGCCGGGCGACCGGATCGAGTTCAGCGCCGGCGTCATCCGCTTCGAGGCGACGGTCCGCGGCACCGCCGAGCGTCGCCTGCCCGCCACCGGCGCCCAGCAGCTCTACACGGAGACCGACGACAGCATCGCCGACCGCGAGCGCCGCGTCGCCGAGATGAAGATGACGCGCCCCCAGGGCGTCGACCGCAACGCCCGCCCGACCAAGCGCGAACGTCGCCAGCTCGAACAGCTCAAAGGCCGCCGCGAAAGATAAAGGGCCAGACCCTTTAGGTTTCTTTAGGTCACGGCGGGAGGCGGCGGCCGGGGCGGCGGATGCGGAACCAGCGGGCGTCGAAGGGCTCCAGCGACAGGCTCGCCGGCACCGGATGCTCGGCGTCGTTGAACAGGTCGACGAGCGTCTCGCCGTCCTCGACGGGCAGCTCGACGGTGACCGGGCGGCCGCTGAGCTCGTGCACGGCCACGACCGTCGCGCCCTCCCAATCGCTGCGGTGGGCGAGCACGGAGTCGGCGCCGGTCTCCAGCAGCGTCATCGTCCCGAAGCCGAGCTCCGGGCACTCGCGGCGGCGCCGGATCAGGCGCTCGAACCAGTTCAGCAGCGAGTTCGGGTCGCGCCGTTGCGCGGCGACGTTGACGCGCTCGGGCCCGAACGCGCCCTCGACCATCGGACGCCGGAGCGTGGCGGAGGTCGAGAAGCCGCCGTCGGGCGACCACTGCATCGGGGCGCGCACGGCGTAGCGGCTCTCGATGTCGAGGTTCTCGGCCATCCCGATCTCCTCGCCGTAGAACAGCACCGGCGTGCCGGGGAGCGAGAACGCGAGCGAGTAGACCATCCGGATCGCGCGCTCGTCGCCGTCGAGCATCGAGGGCAGCCGCCGCCGCAGGCCGCGTCCGTAGAGCTGCAGGTCCTTCGAGGGCCCGAAGCGCGCGAAGACCTCCTGCGCGCTCCGTCCGCGCTCAGCTTGTCGAGCGTCAGCTCGTCGTGGTTGCGCACGAAGCGCCCCAGCGACGCGGTCGGCGGGATCTCCGGGAAGTCGCGCAGCGCCTTCGCCAGCGGCTGCGCCGAGCCGCGCGCCAGCGAGAGATACAGCGCCTGGTTGCCGATGAAGTCGAGCGCCATGTGCAGCTCGTCGCCCTCTTCGTCGCCCATGAACTTCCGCACGTCCTTGCGGCGCGAGGTTGACCTCGCCGAGCAGGATCGCCTCGCCGTTGCGGCGGTTCACGAACGCGCGCAGGTCGCGCAGGATCTGGTGCGGATCGTCCATCGCTCCCTCGATCAGGAACGGGACGGCGTCGACGCGGAAGCCCGACAGCCCCTGCGCGAGCCAGAACGCCATCACCTGGGCGAGCTCGTCGCGGACCTCGGGGTTGGCGAGGTTCAGATCCGGCTGGTGCGAGTAGAACTTGTGCAGGTAGTACTGCTGGGCCTTGCGGTCGTAGGCCCAGTTCGACGTCTCCTGGTCCGGGAAGACCACGTCGCCGGGCTTCTCCGCCGGCCGCTCGTCGCTCCAGACGTAGAAGTCGCGGTACGGCGAGTCGGGGCTCGAGCGCGCGGCCTGGAACCACGGGTGCTGGTCGGACGTGTGGTTCATGACGAAGTCGGCGATCACGCGCATGCCGCGGTCGCGGCACGTGCGGATCAGCTCCGTGAAGTCGCCGAGCGTCCCGTAGGCCGGGTCGACGGCGTAGAAGTCGACGATGTCGTAGCCGTCGTCGCGGTTCGGCGACGGGTAGAACGGCATCAGCCACAGGCAGCTGACGCCGAGGCCGGCGAGATAGTCGATGCGCTCGGTCAGGCCCGGCAGGTCGCCGCAGCCGTCGCCGTCGGAGTCGAAGAACGTCTCGACGTCCAGGCAGTAGAAGATCGCGTCCTTCCACCACAGGTCGCTCGTCACCTTGACGCTCATGCCGCCAGCTCCGGCAGCACGTGCTCGCCGAACGCGTCGATGAACGCGTCGAGGTCCTGGCCGACGTGGTGCACGGCGATGTCGTCGAACCCGAGCGCCGCGAGCTCGCGCAGCCACTCCACGTGCTGCGACAACTCCGCGGAGACGAGCACCTTCGAGGCCACGTCCTCGGGCCGCACCAACGCCGCGGCCGCGTCGAACGCCTCAGGCATGTCGAGGTCCCAGCAGACCGGCGGATCGAAGACGTTCGTACGCCACTGCTCATGCGCGATCCGCAGCGCCTCCTCCTGCGACGGCGCCCACGAGACGTGCACCTGCAGGACCTTGCGGCCGCCATCGCCAAAGGCGTCGAGCATCCGCCGCAGGTGCTCGACGGGAGCGTTGACCGTCGCCAGCCCGTCCGCCCAGGTCGAGCCCCAGCGCGCGGTCTTCTCGCTCACCGCCGCGCACAGCAGCGGCGGAGGCGTCGCGGGCAGCGTCCACAGCCGCGCCCGGTCGACGACGACGTGCCCGTCGTGCGAGACCTCCTCGCCGGCGAACAGCGCCCGCATCACGTCGACGCACTCGCGCAGCCGCGCGGTGCGCACGTCCTTCGGCGGCCAGCGCTCGCCGGTGATGTGCTCGTTGGACGCCTCGCCGGTCCCGAGCGCGATCCACAGCCGCTCCGGGAACATCTCGCACAGCGTCGCCGCGGCCTGGGCGACGATCGCCGGGTGATACCGCTGTCCAGGCGCGTTGACAACGCCGAACGGCAGCGACGTGCGCGCCAGCGCCGCACCGAGGAAGGACCAGGCGAAGCCGGACTCGGCCTGCCGCGAGCTCCACGGCGCGAAGTGGTCCGAGGACATGCCGCCGGCGAAGCCGGCCTCCTCGGCGCGGACGATCGCCTGCAGCAGTCGGCTGGGCGGGATCTGCTCGTGCGAGCAGTGGAGCGCGTAGCGGGGCACGCGCCCCGTCTACCCGAAAGATAAAGGGCCAGACCCTTTAGCGGATCTTTAGGGCTGCTTTAGAGTCGCGACGGCCAGTCTGGGTCGGCCTCGAACAGCGCGTCGCCGATGTCCTGCTGGTGGCAGCCGTGGTCCTGGAGCGCGTCGATCAGCTCGCGCAGTGGCAGCGGGCCCAGCGTCTCCCACGTGCCGTGCGGCGGCGTGACGCGGGCCGTGTAGCCCTCAGGGACGAGCTCGACGGCGATCATTTCGGTGGTGGGGACATCGGGTAGCCGCGCTTGGCGATCTCGTCGAGCTCCATCTGGTAGTAGGGGCTCGTCGGGTTCGGATAGTTCGCTCGCCCGGGTGCCGGGCCGCAGTTGATGATCGTGCAGCCCTCATCCATGCGGTCGTTGATCCACTTGCGGTTGTTCTCCATCCACTGCTCCGGCGGCGCCTTGGGCGGATCGTAATAGTCGGCCCCGAGCCGTTTGGCCTCGGGTATCACGCGGCCGGCCATGTCCTCGCCGATGACGATCTTCTTCTCCGCGCGGGCGGCGGCCGAGCCTGCACGGACCGCGGCGCCCGCGCCGGTCGCGAACGGGACGATCGCCCCGATGACGTCGGCGCCGAGCGCGAACGCGTCGGTTCCGGAGACGCCGCAGCCGTTCGCCAGGCTGCTCCCGATCTTGTAGATGTCATACCCGATCGAGATGACGTCGATGATGATGTCCAGGAAGGCCCCGGTCGGGTCGACGAGGTTGACCGGGTCGTTGAGCGCGTAGACGTAGAGGTTCGTGCCGCCGCCCTCGAAGCGCAGCGGGTCCGGCGCCGTGAAGCGGCCGGTCTCCGGGTCGTAGTCGCGGGCGCCGAAGCGGACGAGCTTCGTGTCGACGTCGTAGAGCCCGCCGGCGAAGCCGAACGGCTGGAAGCCGGGCGAGGAGTCGCGCGTCACGCGCCCGAACTCGTCGTAGTCGAGCTCCTGCGCGATCGTGCCGTCGCCGGTGTCGACGATCGCCCGCGGGCTGCCGACCTGGTCGATCACGACCCGGTAGGTCCGGCCGCCGCGCACGATCAGGTCGGGCACGTTGGTGCGCGTGACGTAGATGAAGCGGCTGCGGACGGTGCCGTTGGCGTTCAGCTCGGCGACGGGCGCGAGGCCGCCGCTGTAGAGGAAGCCGCGCTCGAGCACCCCGCCGCGCTTGACGCCGATCCGGCGCCCGGTCGGGTCGACGACGTAGTCGAGCGTCGTGCCGCCGGGGAGCGTGGCCTTGGTCAGCGGCCCCGAGGGCGTCGTACTCGTAGCTCGTCGTTCCCTCGGGCGCGACCTTCGTCTTCAGCGCGCCGGCGTCGCTGTACGTGTACGTGTTCGCCCCGTACCGCGTCATGCGGTCCTGCGCGTCGTAGTCCGCGGTCGTCGGCAGCGCGTCGCCCTGCTCGCGTGACGCTCGTGCGGTTGCCGTTGTCGTCGTAGCCGTAGGTCGCCGTCAGCGTGCCGTTGCGCCTGACCTGGTAGAGCCGGTCGGAGCTGTCGTACGTGTAGGCGACGTTCGCGCTGGAGGCGAGCCGGGACTCGGTCTTGCTCGTGATCCGGCCGGCCGCGTCGCGACCGTAGCTCTCGCCGTAGACGGCGCTCGCGCCCTGCTTGGTGGCGGTCGACTCCGGCTCGCCGAAGCCGTTGCGGGTGATCGCGGTCGTGCTCGCGCCGAGGCTCAGCCCGCTGACCAGACCGGTGACGCCGTCGCGCGTGAGCGACAACCCGCCGCCGCGGATCAACCGCCCGTCGTCGTCATAGACGTAGGCCGCGCTGTCGCTGCCGCCGATCGACTGCGACGCCAGCCGGAAGTCGTCGTCATAGGTGTTCGTGACCTGGCCGGCGAACGTGCCGGTGACGGTCGCGCGGGTCGGCAGCGAGCCGTCGTAGGTGTACGCGATCTTCTCGCTGCCCGGCCCGGTGGCCGAGGTCATCGTGCCGGTCTGGGCGGAGTAGGCGAAGTCGGTCGTGCCGCGCGGCTGCGTCAGCCGGTCCAGCTGCGACGCGTCGTCGTAGCGGAAGCCGATCGTGCTCCCGTCCGCGCGCGTCATCGCGGTCACGAGCTCGTCGCCGTCCTGCGTGTAGCCCGTCGGCGTGGTGGCGGCGCCGAGCTGCGGCGGCGTGTAGCTCGTCAGCAGGTCGCGTGACGAGTAGGCGAAGGTGTGCGCGCTGCGCCCGGGCGGCGTCAGGCTGCGCAGGTTGCCGCTGCTGTCGTAGCTGTAGCCGACCTGGCGCGCGTCGGGCCGCTTGATCGCGGTCGTGCGCCCGGCGGCGTCGTAGGTGAACGTGGTCGTGCGGCCCAGCGGGTCGGTGAGCGAGGCGATCCGCCCGTTGCCGTCGTAGGCGTAGACCGTCTCGCGCGCGCCCTGAGCGGAGCGGTGCAGCCGCCCGCGGGTGTCGTACTCGTAGGTCTTCGGCGTCACGCCGGGCGCCTCGACGCGCACCGTGCGGCCGTGCGCGTCGACGTCGGCGATCATCCGGTGCCCACTCGGCGACTCCTCGGTCAGACGCCGCGCGGCGGCGTCGAAGGTCGAGCTGGAGACGCGCCCGTTGACGGTCGAGGTCTCGACGAGCGAACGCAGGCTGAGCGGGTTCGCGGAATCGTTGAGCGACACGCTGCGCGTGTGCCCGAGCACGGAGCGCCGGCCCGCCGGGGTCGTGATGACCTGGCGCGTGACGACCGGCGACTGCATGCCGAAGCGCGGGTCGGGCCCGGACTCCTGGGTCACGCTCGTCCCGTCCGGGCGCGTGACCGTGGTCACGCCGTCGGTGCCGGTCACCGTGACCGTGGAGCGTCCCTGCGCGTCGCTGACGGTGCGCTGGACGGCGCCGTCGTCGCTGCGCTTGACGCGGTACGTCGTCTTGCGGCCCTCGGCGCTCGTCTTGACCACCGTCGTCGTGCCGGCGGCGACCGAGCGAGCGAGCGTCTGCGCCGAGCCGTCCGCGGCGGTGTCCTTGGTCAGGCGCCCGGCCGCGTCGTACTCGAAGCGGTGGATGCCGTCGCGCGGGTCGGTCAGCTTGGTCAGCAGGCCGCCGGCGCCGTACTCCATCGCCATCCGGTCGCCGCCCGGGCCTTCTGCGCGGCTGAGGTAGCCCGCGGTGACCTGGAGTTTCGTCGTCTGCCCGTACGGCGCGACGATCGCGGTCGGCTCGCCCGCGCCGTCGCGCTGGATCGTCGTCTTGTTGCCATAGCTGTCCTCGATCGAGGTCAGGCGGCCGCGCGTGTCGTAGCCGAAGCGCAGCTGGACGTCCTTCGTCAGCGTGTCGACGGTGCGCAGATGGCGGCCGGTGCGGTCGAAGACGTAGAGCGAGCGGCCGTCGGCGGACGGGATCGTCGTCTCGCCGAGCTGGAGGCTCGGCATCGTCGCGGCGACCGAGCGGATCAGCCCGTTGGTCTGGTCGCCGAAGTAGATCGTGTCGTCGTTGCCGACCGCGATCGCCGACGGGAACGCGATCCGCGCCTGGCCCGCCGGGCCGCCGTTGCCGCGGAGGCCGCTGTCGCCGTTGCCGGCGATCGTCGCGATCCTGCCGTCGGCGTCGACCTTGCGCAGCCGCGCGTGGCCGCCGTCGGCGATCAGCAGGCTGCCGTCCTTCATCGAGGTGACGGCCGAGGGGGTGAAGAGCTGCGCGGAGGTCGCCGGCCCGCCATCGCCGCCGAAGGTCGTCTGGCCGTTGCCGGCGACGGTCGTGATCGTGCCGTCGGCGTCGACCCGGCGCACGCGGTTGTTGCCGCTGTCGGCGATGAAGACGCTGCCGTCGGCCCGGACGGCGATGTCGCGCGGGGAGCGCAGGCGCGCCTTGGTGGCCACGCCGCCGTCGCCGCCGAAGCCCGCGAGGCCGGTGCCGGCGAGCGTCGCGATCGTCCCGTCGGTGCCGATCCGGCGGACCGCGTTGTTGGCGGAATCGATGACCAGCACGGCACCGCCCACGTCGACCTCGATGTCGCTCGGGACGTCCAGCGTCGCCTGCAGCGCCGGGCCGCCATCGCCCTCGTAGCCGCCGTCGCCGGTGCCCGCGATCGTCCGGATCGTGCCGTCGCGGTCGACCCGGCGGATGCGGTTGTTGCCCTGGTCGGAGATGAAGATCGCGCCGTTGCGGCCGAGCGCGACGCCGGCCGGGTGGTCGAGCTCGGCGGCGGTGGCCGCGGCGCCGTCGCCGCTGAAGCCGGCCGTGTTGAGCACGCCGGCGACGATCGTCGTCGCCCCGCCGGGCACGATCCGGCGCACGACGTTGGCCGCGGCGTCGGCGACGAGCATCGCCCCGTCGGGCGCCTTCGTCATGCCCTCCGGCGAGCCGAGCCCGGACTTCGCGGTCTCGATGACGTCGAAGTTCTGGCCCTCGGCGCTGCGCTTGGTGCCGTCGCCGAGGTAGAGCGTGCGGCCGACCGGGTCGTAGGTGTGGTGGACGTCGACGCTCCAGCCCGCCATGGCGGACGTCGGCGCCTGCAGGCCGTCGCCGACGACGCCGCGGAACGTCTGCCCGACCGAGATCTCCGAGCGCGTCGAGTTCGTCGACAGCGGCGCGCCGCCGACGGCCGCGAACGACGTCTGGAACTGGTCCGGCGTGCGGTAGACCGCGGGATAGACGTAGTCGAGCCGGATGTCGACCTTCTGGCGGCCCTGGACGCGGCGGCCGTAGGCGTCGATGCCGTCGAACGTGAACGTCTGGGAGCGGTTGGCGGTCGGCGCGAAGGACTGCTTGAACGTGCGGCCGAGGACCTCGATCTTGAGGTCCACGCGCGCCACGGAGGCGGGCAGCGTCGCACCCGTGAGCGGGATCTGCAGCGTGTCGCCGGTACGACGGCCGGGGACGCGGTCGGACTGGTAGACGAGCGTGTACGGCGTGCCGGCGATCACGGACTGCTCGCCGAGGGTCTGGTCCTCGCAGTGGATGACCGAGCCGCCCTCGTTGCAGCGGCCGTCGCCGTCGGGGTCGCCGTCGTCCGGGCCGCCCTGGCCGGGGCCGCCGGCGCCGTCGGGCAGGCCGTAGGGCCAGTTGTAGTCCCACGGCGTGAAGTGCGTGATCGCGGCGCGCCAGAGGCTCTTGCCGGGGTCGTAGAGCTCGGCCAGCTTGCGCAGCTCGTCGTCGTCGATGCCCAGGGCGGCGAGCTGCGCCGCGGTGGCGGCGATGCCCGCGCCGGTGACGTCGAGCACCGCGCGGCCGCTCGCCTCGGAGAGCAGCTTGATGACGACGCCGTTGTCGGCCGGGACCCACTGGGCCTGCTCGCGGTCGTAGTAGCCCATCGGCACGGCGGTGCCGGCGGGGAAGCCGATCAGGTTGTCGATGTAGGTGACGACCGGTTTGGTGAAGGTGACGTCGACGGCGCCCTGCGCGTTGGCCTCGTCGATCGAGTACTCGACCGCATACGTGTAGGCCGACGTCGGCGGCAGCTCGCCGGGCATCGCGTCCGGGCCGCTGTCGCCGATCGTGAACTCGGTCGCGCGGACGTTGAGCTTGTCGCCGAGCGGCTTGGTCGTGCCGTCCGGCAGCGTCGCGGTGGCGCCGGTGCCCGGCTCCAGCAGCAGCGTCGCGGTGCGCGTGCCGTCGGCGTCGGTGATCGTCGAGCCCTTCGCGACCTGCAGCTCGTCGTCGGAGAGGTCGACGCCGGTGACGCGGTCCTCATAGGGGACCATGACGATCTCCTCGACGCCCTCGTAGTCCTGCGTCGGGACCTCGAGCTGGCGCTGGGAGGGGATGTAGCCCGCGCGCTCGAAGACGAGCGTCACCGAGCCACCGCCGTTGACGGCCATGTCGAAGCCGCCGTCGGTGCGGGTCGCGGTGCGCCCGAGCTCCGGGTGATCGAGGACCGTGACCTGCACGCCTTCGATCGGGCTGGCGTTGCGGCGCGTCACGCGGCCGCGCAGCACCGCCGCCTGCAGCGGCTTGACGGCGTCGGCGGCGACGTCCTTCTGGATCGGGTCAGGGCCGCCGTACAGGAACGCGGTCGCGTCGGAGACGAGCGTCATCTCGCCGTCCAGCGCGGCCGTGGCCCGCGTCTCGGGCGCGGGCGCCGCGGCGGGAGCGGGGCCGGGGGCGGGCGCCTCGAACTCGATCCGCCAGCTCGTGCGGGCCGTGCTCGCGTACGTCGAGCCACTCCGGGCGCGGACCTCGAAGGTGTGCTCGCCCGCGAGCACGCTGCCGATCGTGTGCGGCGAGCTGCAGGCGGTGAAGGCGTCGTCGTCGAGCCGGCACTCGAAGCCCGTGGCGGGCTGGCTGGCCGTGAACTCGAAGCGCGCGCTCCGCAGCGGCGTGACCGCGGCCGGGGTTGCCGTGAGCGTCGTCGTGAAGGCGACCGGTGGGGCGGCTGTGGGCTGCGCCGGCGCGGGCTGCGGGGCGGGGGTGGAGGCCGGCGGCTGTAGCGTGGTCGCCGGGGGCTTGGTCACGTCGAGCGCGGTGGCCGCACGGCAGTTGTTGCGCTCCGAGCGCTCCTTGACCTTGTTCAGCGCGTCGGCGCAGACCAGCAGCGTGTAGCGCCGGGTCGCGAGGCTCGCCGGCACCGTTGCGGTCAGCTTGCCGGTCGCCGTCTTACGGGCCTTGATCGCCTTCTGCGCGGCGGTCCCGAGGCGGACGTCGCGGGCGTCGAGCTTGGCGTCGGTCGAGAGCACGAGCGCCGTCGTGGACTTCGCGGCGGCGCCGCGACCGCCGTTCTTGACCGTCCAGTTGATCGTCAGCTTGCCGCCCTGCGCGACGGCGCGACCGCTGCTCGCGGCCTTGGCGACGCTCAGGTCCGGCTTCGGGTTGGCCGCCTGCGCGGTGGCACCGGCGGCGGCGAGGAGCGACACCACGACCGCCGGCGCAACCACGTTGCGCAGCGCGCGTCGACCCCTCCAGGCCCACGACATCCTTGTCCTCACCCTCCCGTTCTCGATTCGGCGCGGCCGGGCCCTCGATCCGGCTCGGCGCGAACCTAACAGCCACCGCCGACGCCCGGGAAGGCATTCGGCGCGTGCTGCCCGAACGCCTGAACCAACGGGCAGGGGCGGAAAACGGGCTGGTCAGGGCTCGAACACTAGGGTGGCCGCGATGCAGATCCGCGTCGCCACACCCGCCGATCACGACGCCGCGCTGCGCGTCATCGGCGACGCATTCGGGTTCGTCGTGCGGCCGCCGAGCGTGCACACGGTCGCGGGCGAGTCCCCCGATGGGCAGCTGCTGGTCGCCGAGCGCGACGGGGAGATCGTCGGCACCGGCGCCTGCCTCGGCTTCGGGCCGACCGGCTGGCTCGGCGGCATCGCCGTCGCCCCGGCGGCGCGCGGCTCAGGGCTCGGGCGGGCGCTGACGGAGGCCTCGATCGACGCGCTCGGCCCGCGCGAGACGGTGCTGCTGCTGGCCAGCGACGCCGGCCGCCCGATCTACGAGCGCCTCGGCTTCGAACCCGAGGAGCGCTACCGCGTCCTTCTGGACGCCGTCCGACGCCGTGCCCGTGCCGTCGTCGCAGACGCGTCCGCTGACGCTCGCGGACCGCGACGCCGTGCTCGCGCTCGACGCCCACGTCACGGGCGAGCAGCGCACGCTGGCCGTCGACGCCGGGCTGATCGGCGGCATCGCCACGCCGGACCTCGAGGCCGTCGCGCTGCGGCCGCCGTGGCCGGCGCGCCCGATCCTCGCGCGTGACCCGGCCGCGGGCGCCCTGCTGCTCGGCGCGGTGCTCGAGCCCAGCATGCGGCTCGCGGTCCCCGAGGCCAACGCGGCCGCCATCGCCGCGCTGCGCGCGCACGGGTGCACCGAAGGCCCGAGCGTGATCCGGATGCGCCGCGGCGCGCCGGTCGCCTGGCGACCGGACGAGCTCTGGGGCGTCTTCTAGCCTGTTCTTCGGCTAGCTGCTCGGAGGCGGGGTGGCCTCGGTGTAGCCGTCGTCCTCGACGGCATGCTGGCGCGGCTGCACGTTGTTGCCGGAGAGCAGCCAGTCGACCGGGGAGTCGTTGTCGGCCGGCTCGGCCGGCTCGCGGCGGACGGAGAGCAGGCGCTCGCCGCCGAAGCGGACCATCGCCACCGTGTAGGCCGACACGGGCACGTCGTGACGGCTGGCGAGCCAGTCGATCGTCGCGAGCGCGCGCGGGTCGTAGCCGCCGGCGACGAGCACCAGCGCCGGCGACTCGCTCCCGTCGACGGCATCCAGTTCGGCGTGGACGCTGACCAGCCGCTCGCGGTCCCAGGAGGCGACGTCGGCGGCGGCGCCGAGCGCGCGGCCGAGCTGCCACTCGACGGTGTCGCCGGTGACCAGGATCACGACGACGCGGTCTGCCTCGTCGTCGAACCCGAGCAGGTCGACGTAGGGAACCGGCTCGCGCGCGAGCAGGCGGACGCCGGACAGGCCCAGCTCGGCCGCGAACGCGTCCCAGGAGGAGGTGACGAGGGCGAGCAGTTCCTCGCGGTCGGGCGGGCTCTCCTGCACGAGTCCGGCCGCCTGCGGCGCCACGAGCGTCCCAGAAGTCTCATCGATGCGCAGCACGGCGGTCCGGTCCTCCTTGCGATTTCGAATACGTCGCAAGACTAACCGAGCTTGACCGGCTCACCGAGCAGCAATCTGCCAGCTTCGACGACCCGCGCTTCGATTCCCGGTCCATCGCCGCGCGAGGCGACCAGCCGCAGGCGCACCCCGTCGCGGAAGATCAGCTCACGGCCCGCCCAGCCGCCGACCGGGGGCCAATCGAGCGAGAGCTGGATGTTGATCCCCGCTGCGGCGCGCTCCTGCTCGGGTTCGATGGCGGCGATCGATCACGCCGCGCGCGGCGTTGAGGTCGCGCACGAGCTCGACCTCGCGGCCGAGGTCGCGCCGCATCGCGTGGCTCAGGCGCGGATCGCCCCAGCGCCAAGATTTCTGACCGCCGGGCGCGGTCACGACGCGGGAACGGCGGCGGACGGTCGGGCCCGATCGCGCCGTCCGGGTTGAACGGGAACGTAGCGGACCAGTGGGTGAGCCCGGGGACGTCCTGCGGCGCTCAGCCGTCCTTCGGGGCCCATCGCGTAGTGCTGGCGGTCGCCGGCGACGCCGCGCGTGTCGACCTGCGAGGAGCGCAGTTGCTCGCCGCGCATACCCAGGACGGGGAAGCGCCAGAGGGCCTGGACGAATCCGTCGGGCATCAGTCGATAGCCTCGCAGGACGTGTTGCCCCGCGCCGCCGCCGTCGCCACGCTCGCGTCCGAGCCCTTCGACGTGCTCGTCATCGGCGGCGGGATCACCGGCGCCGGCGTCGCGCTGGACGCCGCCACGCGCGGCTACTCGGTCGCGCTGGTGGAGCGCGCGGACTTCGCGAGCGGGACGTCCTCGCGCTCGAGCAAGCTCGTCCACGGCGGCCTGCGCTACCTGCAGAACTTCGACCTCGGGCTCGTCCGCGAGGCGCTGCTGGAGCGCCAGATCAACGTCAACCTCGCGCCGCACCTGGTCCGCCCGCTGCGCCTCGTGGTCCCGGCGTTCGACGGGCGCGCGGCTGGACCGGCTCGTCGGCCTCGGCCTGAACGTCTACGACGTGATGGCCGTCGACCGGCTGCGACGCTCGCCGCTCGGGCGCAGGCGCGCGCGGGAGGAACCCGACTGGAGCCCCGCGCGCCACCGGGTCATCTCCGGGCCCGAGGTCAGCGAGCTGCTGCCCGCGCTCGCGCGACCGCGCAGCCGACCGAGCGGCTACCTCTTCTACGACTGCCAGACCGACGACGTCCGGCTCGTGCTGACCGTGCTGGCCGAGGCCGAGCGCTTCGGCGCGGTGTTCGCGAACCGGCTCGAGGCCGTCGAGCTGCTCGAGGACGGCGGCCGCGCGATCGGCGCGCGCCTGCGCGACGTCGAGAGCGGCGAGGAGCTCGAGGTCCGCGCCACCAACGTCGTCAACGCGACCGGCGTCTGGGCCGACCGGTCTGCGCCCTGCCGAGCTGCACGACGAGGCCGAGGTGCCGGTGATCCGTCCCTCGCGCGGGACGCATCTGCTCGTCGAGCGGCTCGTCGCTGCCGATGGGCGCCGGCGCGATCGTGCCCGCGGGCGGCGGCCGCACGATCTTCGTGCTGCCGTGGCTGGGGCAGACGCTGATCGGCACCACCGACACCGACCACGAGGGCGCCGCCGACCACGTCCAGCCCGTCGCCGGAGGAGGTCGACTACCTGCTCGACGCGGTCAACGCGTTCTTCGGCGTGGCGTTGACGCCGGCCGACCTCGTCGGCGCCTACGCGGGCGTGCGGCCGCTGATCTCGACCGGCGACCCGCGCAAGTCGGTCGACATCTCGCGCAAGGCCGAGCTCTACGAGACCTCGAGCGGGATGGTCACGATCACCGGCGGCAAGCTCACCACCTGGCGGCGGATGGCGAAGGAGACCGTCGACCGGATCGTCGTAGCGCGACGGCTCGGAGCGTCACGTGCCGCACGCACGAGGTCCCGCTCGGGATGCCGGTCGCCGCGCCGACCTCGTGGCCGCGCCCGGAGGGCGTCGCGCGAGCAGCTGGCCGGCCGCTACGGCCACGTCGCCCACGACGTGCTGGCGCTCGCGGCGAGCGGCCCGAGCTGGCGGAGCCGATCGTCGCCGGGCGCCCGACCTGCTGGCCGAGGTCGCCTACGCGGCGCCGCCGCGAGCAGGCGCGCACCGTGGGCGACGTGCTGCTGCGGCGCACCCGGCTCGGGCTGACCGCGGCGCGCACGCTGCTGGCGCCGGGGCGGGGACGATCGAGCGCGTCGCGGCCGTGCTCGGCGAGGAGCTGGGCTGGGATCCGGCGCGCTGCGCGCGCGAGGCGGAGGCGTTCCGCGAGGAGGCCCGTCGAGGAAGGCATCCTGCCCGCCGCGTAGGGTGCGCCAAAACTTTCGCGGGCCTCGCCGGTTGGACCGGTCGGAGCCCCTAGACCTGGAGTCGCTTTGCCACGCCGTCTCATCGTCCTGTTCACCGTCGCGCTCGTCCTGTTGCCGGCCGCGTCCGCGCACGCGGGCTGGTTCGGCGCGCAGCCGCTCGACGGCCCGAACGCCGACGTCGTCGTCGGTCGGCAACGTCGACCTCGCCCGCGACGGCAGCGGCGCGGTCGCCTACATCCGCAACGCCGACGGCGTCCCGCACGCCTTCGTCTCGCGCATCGATCGGCGGCGGCTGGCGGCCGCCCGAGCGCGTCGATCCGACGCTCGGCGGCGCCGTCACCGAGGTCAAGGTCGCGGCCGGCGACGGCGAACCGGCTCGCGGTCGCCTGGATCGCCGACGGCATCGTCTACGCCACGTCGACGCCGGCCGGCGGACACGCCCGGCGGCTTCGCGCCGATCGCCAGCTCGGCGGGCCGGGACGCCGAGTCGCTCGACATCGACCTCGGCGTCAACGGCGCCGCCTACGCGATCTGGCAGGAGAGCGGCAACGTCATCGCCGCACGGCTGCAGGACGCGGCTGGTCACGGGTCGCCGCGCCGCTGGACATCGATCCCGCGCGCGAGGCCGGCACCGGGACGCTGCGCCCGCGCGTCGCCGTCTCCGCCGAGGGCTACGCGGTCGCCACGTGGGGCGAGCGGATGGCGGACGGCTCGACGCGCGTCTTCGGCCGCCGGATCACGGGCATGAACCTCTCCGCGGTCCCGCAGGACCTGACCCTGCCCGACGGCTGCGGCGGACTCGCCGGACATCGACATCGAGGACGACGGCTCCTACGCCTGGATCGTCTTCCGCCAGTTCTTCGGCGGCGGTGTCGCGCACGCGTCGCGCGGCGGCTCGTCGGCTCGCAGTACGAGGCGCCCGAGGTCGATCGACGGCGGCGCCTCCAGCGAGGCGCCGAAGGTCGACATGAGCGGCGCCGGCCGCGGCTACGCGGTCGCGCAGACCGTCGGCGGGCGCGCAGGTCTTCGGCGCCTGGCTCGACCACGACCACTTCGCGCCCGGCGGGCGGCTCGACAGCATCGACGGCTTCGCGCCGTCCAAGCCCGAGATCGCCAGCACGCGACCGCAACGACAGCGCGATCGCCTGGCGCGCTGACCGGCGCCGACGGCAGCTCGGTCGCCCGCGCCCGCTACCGCGACGGCGAGACGCCCAACGGCGCCTTCGGCGGCGAGCTCACGGTCTCGCGCGGCGATCTCGGCCCGGTGGCCGATCCCGGGCGTCTACATCGGCGGCGACCGCGTCGGCGACTTCGCGGTGGCGATGGTCCAGGGCGCGGCCGGCGCCCGCGACGCTGACGGTCGGCGGTCTATCGACCGCCCGCCGGGCGCGCCGTTCATCGAGTCCTCCCAGGCCTTCAAGCGCAAGACGCGGCCGGAGCTGCGCTGGCGTCCGGGCCTCGACCTGTGGGGCGCGCAGACCTATCGCGTCTACATGGACGGCGTGCTGATCGGGCAGACGGCCAACGACACGCTCGTGCCGGCGACGCCGCTGACCGCCGGCAAGCACAGCTGGCAGGTCGAGGCCGTCGATCGCGCCGGGCAGACCGTCGCGCAGCCGCGTGCGGACGCTGAAGATCGACTCGATCGCGCCGACGCTGAAGGTCTCGGTCTCGCGGCAAGCGCGTCGGCGGGCCAGGCGCTGAAGATCGCGGTCAAGGCGACCGACCTGGGCGGCTCCGGCGCTGGATCACATCACCGTCGACTACGGCGACCAGTCGGCGACCTCGACAGACCGCGACCACGCGCCACCGCTACAAGCGCGGCAAGTTCACGCTCAAGGTCGCCGCCGTCGACAAGGCCGGCAACGTCGCGCGCAAGACGGTCAAGCTGCGCATCAAGAAGTCGTGATCCTGCGCGCCGGTCAGCGGCGGCTGGAGCTCGGCCCGCCGACCGGCCGCTGCTGATGGGCATCCTCAACGCGACGCCCGACTCGTTCTCGGACGGGCGCGGGGAGGAGCCGGTCGCGGCGCGCCTGGCGCGCGGGCCGGGCGCTGCGTGGCCGCGGGCGCGGACATCATCGACATCGGCGGCGAGTCGGCGCGCGGCGACCGGCCCGCGGTCGTCGGCCGCCGAGGAGATCGCGCGCGTCGTGGAGCTCGTCGAGCGCGCTCGTCGCGCGACGGCGCACTCGTCTCGGTCGACACGTACAAGCTCGAGGTCGCCGAGGCGGCGATCGCGGCGGGCGCGGCGATCGTCAACGACGTCTCGCGGGCTGCGCGACCCCGGGCTGGCCGACGCTCTGCGCGCGCGACGGGCGCGGCGCTCGTGCTCATGCACACGCGCGGTCGACGCCGAAGGGCACGCTGCTCGACCCGGCGACCTACGAGGACGTCGTCGACGACGTCGTCGCGTTCCTGCGCGAGCGGATCGAGGTCGCGGTCGCGCGCGGCGTGCGCGGAGGAGCAGCTGATCCTCGATCCCGGGCCGGACTTCGCCAAGACGCCGGCGCAGACGGTCGCCGTGCTGCGGCGGCTCGACGCCCTGCGCGCGTTCGGGCGGCCCGATCCTGCTGGCCGCCTCGCGCAAGGACTTCGTCGGCGCGATCACCGGCCGCGCGCCCGCGGAGCGCGATCCGGGGACGCTGGCCGCGCTCGGCTTCGGGGTCGACGCGGGCGCCTCGATCCTGCGCGTCCACGACGTCGCGGGCGCGTCCGACTACCTCGCGGTGCGCGCCGTCCTGCGCGGCGAGCGGGAGCTCGGCGCCGCTGGAAGGCCTCACGCCGGAGCGCTATCCCGACGGCGTTCCGCCACACCTCGCGCTAGGCTGACCATCGATCGCCGGCCGCTGAACCCAACGCGGCCGGGCGCCTACCGATTCATATCGAGGAGACATTCGATGCCCTCAGTCCTGGACCGCTCCGCCCTGGAGCAAAGCCCGCTCGCCGACCTGCACCTGCTCGCCAACGAGCTCGGCGTCGACGGCTTCCGCCGCCTGCGCAAGGCCGACCTGGTCGACGCCATCCTCGCCCGCCAGTCCGGCGACGAGGTCGCCGCGCCGAGCCGTCGAGGCCGAAGTCGAGGCGCCGGTCGAGGCCGAAGCCGAGGTCGTCGCCGCGGTCGCCGATGGCGCGTCCGACGACGACGGTCCCAAGCGCTCCCGCCGCGGTCGCCGCGGCGGTCGCGGCCGCCGCCGCGACGAGGACGAAGGCGATTCGGCGCTGGTCGATCGCGACGAGCCGGTCGCCGCGGCCGCGTCCGCCGCCGCGCGGCGCGCGACGACGAGCGCACCGTCGAGGGCGCCGTCGAGCTGCTCGCCAACGGCTCCGGCTTCCTGCGCGTCTCGCCGCCGAGCCGACCGACGACGACGTCTACATCTCCGCCGCGCAGGTCAAGCGCTGCGAGCTCGTCTCCGGCGACCGCGTCGCGGGCCCGATCCGCCCGGCCCGCCGCTCGGAGCGCTTCCCGTCGCTGATCCGCGTCGACACGATCAACGGCCGCCCGGCCGACGAGGTCGCCGAGGGCACGCGCTTCGAGGACCTGCCGGTCGCCTGGCCGTCCGAGCGCATCGCAGCTCGGCTCCGACGACCCGACGGTCACCGCGATCGAGTGGCTGACGCCGTTCGGCAAGGGCTCGCGCGTCGTCATCACCGGCCCGTCGCGCGCGGGCAAGACCGAGGCGCTGCGGCGCCTCGCCGACGCGCTCGCGGCCGCGTTCGGAGCTCGAGGTCAGCGCCGTGCTGGCCGGCGTGCGCCCCGAGGAGATCGCCGACTTCCCGGTCACGCCCGAGCGCGGCCCTGTCGTTCTCGGCGTCCGTCGACGCGCAGGCGCAGGCCATCGAGCAGGCGCGTCGAGATCGGCCGCCGCGTCGCCGCGCGCGGGGGCGACGCGGTCGTGCTGATCGACTCGCTCGAGTACCTGCGCCGGCTCGGCCGCGCGCCGTGCGCTGGCCGCGGGCCGCAACCTCGCCGGCGGCGGCTCGCTGACCGTGATCGCCACCTCGCCGCTGCCCGTCGGCGGCGAGACCACCGTCGTCGCGCTCGACCGCGCCGCGGCCGCCGCCGGCAACTTCCCGGCGCTCGCGCTGGCCGAGTCCGGCACGCTGCGCCCCGAGCTGCTCGTCGGTGAGGCCGGAGCCGACGCGATCCGTGCCGCGGGCTCGGAGGAGGCGCCCGCCGCGGTCGTCGTCCCGGAGCCGCCGGTGAGCGTGCCGGAGCCCGAGCCCGAGCCGGTCGTCGAGGCCGTGGTCGTGGAGCCGGAGGTCGCGCCGCCCGCCGCGAAGCCCGGCCGCTCGCGCTCGCGTGCCGCCGCGAAGCCCAAGGCCAAGGCGGCCGCGCCCAAGGCCGCCGCGAAGACGGCCGCGCCCAAGGTCGCGCCGTCGAAGCCGAAGGCCGCGGCCAAGCCGAAGGCCAAGCCCGCCGCTGCCGCCGCCGCCGAGAAGCCCGCGGCGCCGAAGCGCAAGCCCGGCGCTCGCAAGCGCGCCCCGAAGCCGGCCGCCGAGTAGTTCAGTGCCGGGCGCGGGCGAGCAATCGCCCGCGCGCCGCGCCGCTGCGTCAGTAGCGGTGCGTCCCGTACGCGACGCGGCGCCAGTTCGGCTCGGGCGAGAGCTCGATCGGCTCGCGGTCGCGCTCGGGCTGGACGTAGCCGAACGTGTGGGTGATCTCGTCGAACACGACGTCCAGCTCGCCCTCCTTGACGCGCTGGTCGAGCCAGGCGGAGCGGAAGACGAGCCGCCGCAGCCAGTGCACGAGCGAGCGGTCGGCTGGGCCGACGAGGTCCGGCCAGCAGTCGTTGACGTGCTCGCCGAGGCCGGAGGCGGGATCGACGACCTCACCGTTGACGGTGAGGTTCACGAGGTCCTCGAGCTCGGTCTCCTGCGAGCGGTCGGCCGACGAACCCGAGCTTTCGGGCTGCCTGCTCGACGCGCTCGGAGAAGTCGCGCTCGTTGAACGTGAAGCGAAGCTCCCCGTACTCGAGCACGTAGTCTTGACCGGAGTCGTAATTGCCGCGGCGGATCTGGTCCATAGGATCGGTCCCGGGGTCGCCGGGGCGTCTGCATCTTATGCGCGGATCCTCCCGTGGGTCTGCACCTGAACTGGATCTTTCACGCGGCGTCATATCGCTGCCAATGCACCAAGTGCAGGTGCATGAAAACCGGATAGGTTCGCGCGATGACATTTCGCCTCGCCGCAATGTTCGTCGCGCCGTTCGTTCTCGCTGGCACCACCAGCGCGTTCGCGGCGGGCGAGACCGCGCCCCGCGCGGGCATTCTCCTCAGCGGCACGATCCCCTTCCCCCGCCCGCAGACGATGTCGATCGCGACCGGTTCGCGCGACGGCTCGAATCTGACCGTGCGAATGGGCTTCAGCGGTCGCTGCAGCGGCGGCGGGCTGAGCGAGGTGTGGGTGTCCAACGTCCCGTCGCGGCCGACGGTACGCGCCGCCCGCGACGGACGCTTCACGGCCGCACTGACCGCGTCGTCACGCAGCATCGGCGGGGTCAGCGGCCGTGTCGGCGAGTTCACCTGGCGCCTCACCGGCCGCTTCACGGCGCGCGATGTCGCGGTCGCGACGGTCACCGGCACGGCCGATATCCGCCTCAACGGGCGGGTGGTCTCGCGCTGTCGGATCGCCACGCCGACCACCGTCCGCCTCACCCGCACGTCCTAAGGGGGCGAAGATTTCCGGCGTGCCCCTACGAGGGGCATGCCCGACGACCCCGCCACCATCCTGCTCGTCGAGGATGACCCGCTCATCCGGACGTTCCTCGCCGACAACCTCACCGCCGACGGCTACGAGCTCCTGGTCGCGGGCACGATCGAGGAGGCGCTGCGCGAGCTCGAGTTCAAGCACCCGGACCTGGCGGTCGTCGATCTCAAGCTCCCGGACGGCTCCGGCCTCGAGCTGATCCAGCGCGTTCGCGGTGCGGACGGCATCGGCTCGCGGCTCGATCCGTCGATGCCGCTGGTGATCCTCTCCGGCTCGGGCGGCGAGATCGACCGCATCCGCGGCTTCGAGCGTGGGGTCGACGACTATGTGCCGAAGCCCTTTGCCTATACAGAGTTGCGATTGCGGATCGCTGCGGTGCTGCGCCGCTCGCGGTCTCGTGTGCACCGCGGGCTGTTGCGCGTCGGCGAGCTCGAGGTCGATCCTGTCGCGCGCTCGACGACCCTGCGCGGGCGGCGCCTGGAACTGGCGGCGAAGGAGTTCGCGCTGCTGCGGACGCTCGCCTCGGCACCGACACGAGTGTTCACAAAGGACGAGTTGCTTCGCGACGTCTGGGGCTTCCAGGCCCAGGGCTACACGAGAACGTTGGATTCGCACGCCTGCCGGCTGCGCCAGAAGCTGCGTTCGCAGGGCGACCGGTTCATCGTCAACGTCTGGGGCGTCGGGTACCGGCTCGTCGACGAGCCGGGGCAGCGCGCATGATCGTCGTCGCATGCAGCTGGCTGGTGACCGTGGCCTTGGTGGCGCTGCACGTGCGCGTCACACCGGCGGCTCGTGCTCGTCGCCCGCGCATGCCACGAACTGCGCGGGCCGCTGTTCGCGGTCCAGCTCGGGCTGCAGGGCCTCGGCGGTGAGCCGGCGCGGCTGGCCGCGATCGAGCTCGAGCTGCAGCGGGCCGGCCGCGCCCTGGACGACCTCGCCGCCGCGCCGGCCGGGACGCGCGCGGAGGCCGAGCGGGAGCTCGTGGACCTGGCCGAGCTGGTCGGATCTGTACGCGCCGGCCTGGGAGACGCTCGCCTCCGGCTATGGGGCGAGCCTGCGGGTCGAGCCGCCGCTGGTCGTCGCCCGCTTCGAGGGCGAGCTCGCGGCCGGCTGCGCGTGGTCGCGGCGCCGCCGGCCGGCCGCGCACATGGACCACGGGCCGCTGGCGCCGACGACGGTCTTCGCCGATCCGCTGCGGATCGCCCAGGCCTGCGCGAACCTCGTCGGCAACGCCGCCGAGCACGGGGGAGGACTCGTCCGCGTCCGCGTGCGCGCCAGCGGCGACCACGTGCGGATCGAGATCGCCGACGACGGCCCGGGCCTGCCGATGAGCGTCACCGCGTTGACCGCCACCGCACGCGCGCGCCGTGGCCGCCGCGGCCACGGGCTCGCGATCGCGGCGGCGATCGCCGAGCACCACGGCGGCCGCCTCTCGTCCGCACCGTCGGAGACCGGCGCCCGCCTGATGTTCGAGATGCCATCCGCAAGCGCCCCGCGCGTCGCGTGACGCGCCGCCGGCGCGCCGCCGTGCTGCTCGGGCTCGCGCTCGTCGCTCGGGACGTTGTCGGCGACCCACATGGCCCGGCGCGAGCGGGCGCTCGAGGCGCAGCTCGGGCCGGTGGTCGAGGTCGTCGTCGCGCGCCGCGAGCTTCCCGCCGGGCACGCGCTCGAGCTCTCCGACCTCGGCGTCCGCTCGCTCCCCGGTCGCTACGCGCCGCCGGGCGAGCCCGCGTTCGCCGCCGCGCTCGCGGGTCATCGGCTCGCGGTGCCCGTCGCGGCGGGCGGGGCGGTGACCGAGGAGCTGCTCGAGCGCCGGCCGCAGACGCCGGAGTCCGCGATCGAGCGCGGGCAGCGGGCCGTGGACGTGATCGCGACCGGCTCGCCGCAGGCCGTGACCGCCGGGGCGCGCGTGGACGTGCTCGTCACCACCGAACGTCGCGACCGGGTGCGCGGCACGACGCGGATCGCGCTCGAGAACGTCGAGGTGCTCGCCGCCCGTGCGGCGGCTGAGGACGCCGAGGCCAAGGGCGCGGTTCGCGTCAACGCCACGCTCCGCGTCACCGCCGCGCAGGCCGTCTATCTCGCCGCCGCCCAGTCCTTCGCGCGCGAACGTCCGCCTGCTCGCCCGCGCCCCGGCGATCGTCGGACGGTCGGGGCGCTGGCCGTCGACGACGGCCTCTGACGAGGGGGTGCCCCGCGTTCCTTCCACCTGTAGGCGGGAACGTGAGGCACCCCCGGCGAATAGGGTCCGCGAGATGGTGATCGAGGACATCGCGGCGGTCGTCGAGCGGGCGCGCGCGCTCGCCGCGACCGGCGAGCGGCGCATCCTCGGGATCGCCGGGCCTCCTGGGGGCGGGAAGTCGACGGTCGCGCGCGCGGTCGTGGCGGAGCTCGGCGAGCTCGCGCGGCTGGTCCCGATGGACGGCTTCCACCTCGCGCAGGCCGAGCTCGTGCGGCTCGGGCGGCGCGACCGGATGGGCGCGCCCGACACGTTCGACGCCGCCGGCTACGCGGCGCTGCTCCTGCGCCTGCACGGCGACGAGCCGGTCGTCTACGCGCCCGAGTTCCGGCGCGAGATCGAGGAGCCGATCGCCGGCGCGATCGCGGTGCCGCGCAGCACGCCGCTGATCGTCACCGAGGGCAACTATCTGCTGCTGGGCGACGGCGACTGGGGGCTCGTGCGCCCGCTGCTCGACGAGGCGTGGTACGTCGAGACCGACGAGGAGCTGCGCCTGCAGCGGCTGATCCAGCGCCACATCCAGTTCGGCAAGACGCCCGAGTACGCGCGCGCCTGGGTGCTGCGCAGCGACGAGCGCAACGCCGCGCTCGTCGCGACGACGGCGGCCGCGGCCGACGTGCTCGTCCGCCTATAGCTTGAGTTCCTGCAGCGTGTTGCCGCCGTCGACGACGATCGACTGGCCGGTCAGGTAGGACGCGCCGGGGGAGGCGAGGAACGCGATCACCTCGGCGATCTCGTCCGGCGTCCCCGGCCGCCCGACGGGCGTGTTCGCGCCCGCCCGCAGCTCCTCCTCGGTTGACGAGCCGGTCGCGATCCAGCCCGGCGCGACGCTGTTGACGGTCACGCCGCGCGGGCCGAGCTCCAGCGCCAGCGCGCGCGTCAGCCCGTCGACGCCGGCCTTGGCGGCGCCGTAGGCGGAGGAGTACAGCAGCGCGACGTAGGGACCGGTGACCGACGAGACGTTGACGATCCGCCCGCCCGCGCCCATCGCCGGAGCGAAGAGCCGGCACAGGCGGAACGTCGTGTGCAGGTTCAGATCGATCCCACGCTCCCACTCCTGCGGCGTGAGCTCGGTGAACAGGCGATCGGGCGCGGAGTGCCCGGTCTGCACCATCCCCGCGTTGTTGACCAGCACGTCGATCGGCCCGGCCTCGGCGAGCAGCCGCTGCGCGTCGTCCCAGCTGGTCAGATCGGCCACCACGCCACGCGCGCCGAGCTCGGCGGCACGTTCGTGGATGCGTTCGGTCGTGGACGTGATGACCACCTCGGCGCCACGCGCTGCCAGCAGCCGGGCGGTCGCGAACCCGATGCCCTCGGCGCTGCCCGCGCCGGTGACTAGAGCACGTCGCATAGCGCCTCCAGGAAGCGGTCGCAGTCGTCGGCCGAGATCACCAGCGGCGGCTTGATCTTGAGCACGTCGTCGTTGGGGCCGTCGGTCGAGATCAGCACGCCGCGCGCCTTCAGCCCCTCCTTCACGCGCGCTGCCCGCTCGCGGCTGTCGAGCTCGACGCCGAGGAAGAGCCCGTGACCGCGCGCCTCGACCGACGTCGAGCGAGCGCAGGCCGGCGAGCAGCCGCGCGCCCATCGCCTGCGCGTGGGCCTGCAGCCGCTCGTCGGCGATCACGTCGAGCACCGCGAGCCCGATCTCGGCCGACACCGGGTTGCCGCCGAACGTGTTGAAGTACTCCATCCCGGTCACGAACGAGGCGGCGATCTCCGGCGTCGTCACCACCGCGCCGAGCGGGTGGCCGTTGCCGATCGGCTTGCCCAAGCGTGACGATGTCGGGCACGACGCCGTCGAGCTCGAACCCCCAGAAGTGCGCGCCGATGCGGCCGAAGCCGACCTGCACCTCGTCGGCGACGCAGACGCCGCCCGCGGCTCGCACCGCCTCGAACGCCGCCGTCAGATAGCCCGGCGGATAGACGATCTGCCCGCCGCAGCCCTGCAGCGACTCGGCGAAGAACGCGGCTGGCTCGTCGATCTGCGCGTGCAGCGAGTCCAGCGCGCCGGGCTCGGTCGGCAGCGCCGCGACATGCGTCGAACGCGGCCGCCCGCTACCGCCGGCACCGTTGAACTTGTACGGGCTCAACGCGATCAGCGAGCGCAGGTGCCCGTGGTAGGCGTGGTCGAGCACGATCACGTCGTCGCGACCGGTGTGGGCGGCCGCGAGCCGCAGCGCGAGGTCGTTGGCCTCGGTGCCGGAGTTGACGAAGAAGCAGACGTGCAGCGGGTCCGGCAGCGTCGCGGCGAGCCGGCGCGCGTAGTCGACGATCGAGCCGTGCAGGTAGCGCGTGTTCGTGTTCAGCACCGCCATCTGCCGCGCGCCCGCCGCGACCACGCGCGGATGGCAGTGGCCGACGTGCGCGACGTTGTTGACGAGGTCGAGGTACGCGCGGCCGTCGGCGTCGTAGAGATAGGCGCCCGTCGCCGCGCACGATGTGCAGCGGCTCGTCGTAGGCGAGCGAGAGCGCGCGGCTCATCACCACCGAGCGCTTGGCCGCGATGTCCGGCCGCGGCGGCCGGGCCGCGGTCCCGCCCGGCAGCCCGAGCAGCAGGTTCGGGTCGGGGCAGACGCTGCGCCACACGTCGGCCTCGTCGGACAGCGCCACGCCCGGCAGGTCGCTCACCAGGTCCGTGAACAGCTGCAGGTGCAGATGCGGCTCCCAGCCGCCGTTGACCTCGGCGGTCCCGAGCCGCGCGATCTCCTCGCCCGCGCGGACCTCACCGGTTGCCAGCGACGACGGATCGAGATGGCCGTGCAGCGTCCAGAACGGTCCTTCGTGACGGAGCACCAGGAGCCCGCCGTAGTCGCCGGGCTGGTTGCGGTTCTCGCGCCGCTCGACCACGCCGTCGAGCGGCGCGAAGACGGGGGACCCGGCCGGCGCGAAGATGTCGACGGCCATGTGCCGCGTGCGCCAGCGCCCGTCCGGCGTCTCGAACTCGGGTGCGGTGTAGATCGAGCGCTCCTCGTCGTAGCGGCCGATCGCCAGACCGTCGACGGGCGGCATGCCGGCGCCGAGATCGAGCACCGGCGCGTTCGCGAGGTCGCCCTCCATGACGGCCGCGGACGTCGTCGTCGCCAGCAGCTGACGGATCCGGCGCGACCGCGGGCTGGGCTCGTACCCGCACGCGTCGCGGAAGCGGAAGTGGGCCAGGTCGGCGTCCTCGCCCTCGAGCCGGTCGAGCACCTCGCTCACCCCGCTCTGGCTGATCAGCAGATAGTCGTTGTCCGGCGCCGCGGCGAACTGCTTCGCCGCCATCGCGACGCTCATCAGCAGCCGCACGCGCATCAGCTCGAACAGCACGGCGAGCTCGTCCTCGCGCAGCGGCGTGACCTCGTGGTAGCCGCGCACGACCGGCACGACCGCCCGTGCCGGGTCGGGCTGACCCTGCATCGCGTACGCGCCCGCGACCGCGAGGCCGCACACGCGCGCAGTCCAGACGACGTCGCCGAAGTCGATCAGCCCCGAGACCGTGCCGTCGTCCTCGACCAGGACGTTGTGCTCGTTGGCGTCGTTGTGGATCGACCTGGTGGGGGAGACCGTCGAGCCGCGGGACGTCGATCCCGAGCGCGCCCGCGTTGCGCAGGTCCCAGACGTGCGGACGGCGCATCGCCGGGTGCTCGAAGTCCGCCAGCGCGCGATCCACACGCGCGACCGTGCGGCCGAGGCTCGCCAGATCCCCGCCCGCGTCGGCCCACGGCCGCCCGTCGAGCCAGGACAACAGCCGCACGGTCCGCCCGTCGTCGCTCGTCGTCGCGCCGGCGAGCCGCGGCACGGCCGGCTCGTCGCGCAGGTGCTCGAGCACCGCGTCCTCGAGCTCGAGATCCGGGCGCGGATCGTGCAGCTTGAGCACGTAGCGCGCAGTTCCCGCGTCCAGGCGGAAGTTGTGGTCGCGCTCGCCGGGCAGGCGCGTCGCGGCGGCGTCGAGGCCGTAGTGCTCGCGGGCGATCCGCTCGGCGGCATCCGTGCTCATGGCCGCCGATGTTAGGCGCCTATGCGGCCGGTTCGAGCTCCGCGACCATATGGGTGACCGGGATCTCGAGCTCGTCACGCAGGCGGACCAGGATGCCGGTCTCGAGCCAGTTCGAGCGGCTCGGCGGGTGCGTCGAGATCAGTACCTCGTCGGCGCCCGAGCGGCGCAGCTCGTCCTCGATCGCACCGAGCGCGACGTTCGGGTCTCCGACCGTGCCGGTGGCGGCGATCCCGTTGGCCTGCGCCCATTCGAGCGTCTCGCGCAGCCGCTCGCGCGCGCTGCGCAGTTCGCGGTCGGTGTCCGACGCGAGGTAGTGCACGCGCGAGCAGAGGATCGGCGCGACCAGGTGCAGCTCCTGGCCCGCCGCCGCGCGGTTCGCGAGGTCCGCCCGCAACGACTCGCTGGCAAGCGTCCGGTTGGCGACCACGAGCACGCGATGGTGCCGCTCGCGAGCGAAGCGCTGGCCGTCCGCGGCCGCCTCGCGCAGGGGCCTGCGCCGGTCGGGATCGGCGGTCGCGATCTCCCACACCAGCGCGCCCACGACCGCGCCGACCAGCATGGCGACGCCGACCAGCGGATCGAGCAGCGCTCCCAGGAGCGCCGCGGCGGCGATGACCACGCCGCAACCGATCACGATGTGGAACGCGTCGGTCTCAGAACGAACGGGGTTGCGCACGGCTCTTCATGAGGAGATTACGCTCGCGCGGCGCGAGAAGTTCGAGGGGGCGAGAATTGCGGTCACTCGCCTATCAGGTGCATGGACCACCTCGACGCCCTGGCGACGGATCTGCGCGAGCGGCTGCTCGCGGGCGCAGGTTCGTCCGCTGACAACGACCTTCCCGGGCGCATCCGCGCGCTCGTCGATCGCGAGGCCGGGGTGCTCAGCGCCGAGCGCCGCGACGAGCTCGTGGCCCGGATCGCCGAGCGGGCGTTCGGGCTCGGCCCGCTGGAGCCGCTGCTCGCCGACCCGGCGGTCGACGAGATCATGGTCTCGGGCACGGCGCCGGTGTGGGTCGAGCGCCGCGGCCGGCTCGAGGCCACCGGCGTGCGCTTCGAGCGCGAGGCCGACCTGCGCGACGCGATCGAGCGGATCCTCGCGCCGCTGGGCCGCCGCGTCGACGAGGCCGAGCCGCTCTGCGACGCGCGGCTGCCGGACGGCTCGCGCGTCAACGTGGTGATCCCGCCGCTGGCGCTCGACGGGCCGGCGCTGACGATCCGCCGCTTCCGGCGCCGCGGGTTCTCCGGCCGAGGACCTCGTCGCGAACGGCACGCTCACGCAGCCGCTGCTCGACTTCCTCGCGCGCGCCGTGCGGGCGCGCGCAGACGATCCTCGTCTGCGGCGGCACCGGCTCGGGCAAGACGACGACGCTCAACGCGCTGTCGTCGTTCGTCGGCGACGGCGAGCGCGTCGTGACGATCGAGGACGCCGCCGAGCTGCGGCTGCGCCAGCCGCACGTCGTCCGCCTGGAGGCGCGCCCGCCCAACCTCGAGGGCCGCGGCGAGGTCACGATCCGCCGGCTCGTGCGCAACGCGCTGCGGATGCGGCCGGACCGGATCATCGTCGGCGAGGTCCGCGGGGCCGAGGCGCTCGACATGCTGACCGCGCTCTCGACGGGCCACGACGGCTCGCTCTGCACCGTCCACGCGGGCTCGCCGGCGGAGGCGCTGCGGCGCGTCGAGACGCTCGCGCTGATGGCCGACGTCGGCCTGCCGCACGCCGCGATCCGCGAGCAGATCGCCGACGCGTTCGACCTCGTCGTCTGCCAGGCGCGCTGCGCCGACGGCTCGCGGCGCGTGGTCGTCGGTCGCGGAGGTCGTGCGCGTCGCCGCGGGCCCGGCGGCGCGCGAGCTCTACGCGTGGCGCGACGGTGCGGCGAGCTGGCGCGCATCGCCGCCGACAGCGGCGGTCGACTGACCACGCGCCGCTCGTGATGGCGGTCGGCGCTCGCGTTCGGCGCGGCGGCCGCGGCGGTCGCCGGCGTGTGGGAGCTGCTCGCGGCGGTCGAGCGGACCCGGGTCGCCGCGGTCGCTCGCCCGCGCTCGTCGCGCCCGGTCGTGCGGGCCGGGCACGGCGAGCGCACGCCGACGGCGGCCGAGCGGCGGCGGCTCGCGGTCCTCGCCGCGGCGGCGCTGGCCGCGGCCGGCTGGCTGCTGGGCGGCCCGGCGCTCGCGCTGCTCGCCGGCGTCGCCGGCCCGCTGCTCGCGACCGCGCGTCGTGCGCGCGCGACGGCGGCGCTTCCGCGCGGCGCTGGCGGCGTCCGCGCCGGTCGTCGCGCGGGCGCTCGCCGACGCGCTGTCGGCCGGGCACGCCGTCCGCGGCGCGCTCGACATCGTCGCCGCCGGCGTCCCCGGCGCCGCCGGCCACGAGCTGCAGCGCGGCGGCGCTGGCGCTGCGGCTCGGCGCGCCGCACCGAGGAGGTGCTCGAGCGGCTGCGGCGGCGCGCCGGCTCACCGGCGTGGGACGCGATGGTCGCGGGGATCCTGCTGCAGCGCGACGCGGGCGGCGACCTCGCCGGCGCTGCTGCGCGATCTCGCGCTCGGGCTCGAGGCCGCGGCGCGCCAGGAGCGCGACGCGCGCGCGGCGACCGCGCAGGCGCGCTTCACCGCCCGGATCGTGCTCGTGCTGCCGGTCGGCGCCGCGCTGCTGGCCGAGCTCGCCCTGCCCGGCCTGCTCGCCGGCCTCTTCGCGCAACCCGATCTCGGCCTGGCTGACGTGCTGCGCGCTGACGCTGCAGCTGCTCGCGCTGGTGTGCCGTCCGGCGGCTCGCGCGGTGAGCACGCTCCTCGCCGCGCTGGCGCGGCATCGCCGCGGCGGCGGGGCTGGTCGAGCTCGCGGGCGCCCGACGCAAGACGCGGCCGCGCGGCGCTCGGGCTGCGGCTCGTGGCGCCGGCTCGGCGCGTCGCTCGGCATCAATCCGTCCGGCGGCCTCGCGGCGCGCATCGCCGCCGCGGGCCTGGACCGCCCGACGAGCGAGATCGTCGCGCTGCAGGCCGGCCTCGCGCTGCTCGCCGCGCTGGCCGTGCTGCCGGTGGCCACGCTCGCGCCCGGCCGGCTCGGCATCGTCCTGCTGCTCGCCGCGCCGGTCGGCGGCTTCCTCGCCCCCGAGTACGTGCTGCGCCGGCGCGCACGCGTGCGAGCGCGCGTGATCGAGGCCGAGCTGCCCGACGTGCTCGACCTGCTGCGGGTCGCGGTCGCGGCCGGGCTCGCGCCGCGCCGCGCGCTGGCCGAGGTGGGGCGGCGCCACCCGGGCCTGCTCGCGGCCGAGCTCGAACGCGCGGCGGCGAGAGCGCGCGATGGGCGAACCGGCCGAGCGGACGCTCGACGCAGCCTCGAGCAGCGCTGCCCGGCCGCCGGGATCGCTGCGCTGGTCGCCGCGCTGCGCCGAGCCGAGCGCCACGGCGCCCCGCTCGCCGGCGCGCTCGCCGCCCAGGCGGCCGAGGCGCGCGCGCTGCGCGCCGCCCGGCGCTCCGAGCAGGCCGCCAAGGCCGCGCCGAAGATCCAGCTCGTCGTCGCGCTGCTGCTCGTCCCGGCGGTGCTGCTGCTCGTGGCGGCGGCGCTGATCCCGGCGCTCACGACACGCTGAGCCCAATTCCTCCCACTTCGCCCCCCGGAAGCGTCCCGGAGGCCCTCGGAACCGCAATCCGGCTTGCAGCGCGCGCTCGCTGCAGCGGCACGTGCAGGAGAGGCTCGAACTGCACGAATCCGTCCCACATCGTAAATGCCCGCAAACAGGCCCTTTTCGACCGTCGAGGCGCCAATCGAGAATTGCTGTGGGACGCTGTGCGGGTTCTGTGTTGCAGGGTGGGGCGATGTGGGGTAGTTTCCCTGAGCGAAGCCGTTCCCGGGTGGCGGGGCTCCTCCCACTCCGCCACCCGGGATCGACTGACCTCTCCTTCCGCTTCGCGATCCGACATGCGCCTTGGCCTTCACCGGCACCTTCGACCACAACCTCGACGCCAAGAACCGGCTGACCATCCCGTCGAAGTTCCGGGCGGACCTCAGCAAGGGCGTCTTCCTCTCCAAGGAGGACGACAAGTGCGTCTCGCTCTATCCGAGCGCGACGTACACGGACATGGCGGAGCGGGCGATCGCACAGGTGCCGAACCCGCTCTCGCAGCAGGGCCGCGAGCTGCGGCGGCTGCTGTACAGCAACGCGCTGGAGACCGAGCTGGATTCCGCCGGCCGCGTGATGCTGACGCCGAAGTTCCTCGAGCACGCGGGCATCGGTCGCGAGGTCGTGATCACCGGTGTGGGCGACTCGCCTCGAGCTGTGGGATCGCGCCACCTGGGAGGCCTACAACACCGACCTGGCCGCGCGAGCGCCTGAACTGACCGAGTCACTTGGCCATACTTCTTGACATGCCCCAGACGCACGTCCCGGTTCTCGCCGGTGAGCTGATCGAGGCGCTGGACCCGCAGCCGGGCCAGACCGCCGTCGACTGCACGCTCGGCGCGGGCGGTCACGCGCGGCTCGTCGCCGACCGCATCGGCCCGACCGGCACGCTGATCGCGATCGACCGCGACCCGAACGCCGAGGCCGTGTTCGCCGAGCTCGCGGCCGAGGTCGCCTGCGACACCCGCTTCATCCGCGCCGACTTCGTCAGCGGCCTGCAGCAGCTGATCGACGAGGGCGCGCGCGTGGACCTGGTCTACATGGACCTGGGCATGAGCTCGATGCAGGTCGACAACCGCGAGCGCGGCTTCGCCTACGCCTACGACGCGCCGCTGGACATGCGCATGGACCCCGACCAGGAGCTGACGGCGGCCGAGATCGTCAACACCTGGGATCGCCGCCGGATCGCGCGCACGCTGCGCGAGTACGGCGAGGAGCGCTTCGCGGACCGGATCGCGGGCGAGATCGTCCGCCGCCGCGGCCGCGCCGAGCTGACCACGACCTTCGAGCTCAACGACGCGATCACGGCCGCGATCCCCGCGCCGGCGCGCTTCGCCGGCGGCCACCCGGCCAAGCGCACCTTCCAGGCGATCCGGATCGCCGTCAACGGCGAGCTCGACGCAGCTCGACGACGCGCTCCCGCTCGCCTGGGACGTCACCAAGATCGGCGGCCGCGTCGCCGCACTCACCTTCCACTCGCTCGAGGACCGGCGCGTCAAGCGCTTCCTCGCCGAGAAGGCGCGCGGCTGCATCTGCCCGCCCGACCTGCCCGTCTGCGTCTGCGGCAACACGCCCGAGGCTGAGCTCGTGCACCGCCGCTCGATCGTGCCCACCCCGGGCGAGATCGCCGCCAACCCCCGATCGAAGTCGGCTCGCCTGCGGGCCGCACGCAAGCTCAGGGAGGAGCGCTGACATGCCCGAGCACGCAACCGTAACGCGCCCACGTACCGCCCCGATCGGCCCGCGCCGGGTCTCCGGACCGTCGCGGCGCCCGGTCGCAGCGGCGCCGCGCGTCGCCCATCGCGGCCGCGGTCGCACGAGCGCCTTCGAGAAGCTCAGCCGGATCCCCGACCACCGCGTCGTCGACCGCCTGCTGCGCGGGCGCGCGTGCATCCTGCGTGATCGGGCTGATGCTCGGCGGGATCGTCGCCATGCAGGTCTCGCTGCTGCGCCTGAACTCGGGCATCTCGCGCGCGGTCCAGACGCAGAGCACGCTCGAGCGCCAGAACTCCCAGCTGCAGGCCGACCTGGCCAAGCTGCGCTCGGGCGACGCGCGTCCGCACCGCGGCGGCCGACGCCCGATGATCGACCCGCCCGCCGGCGATCGCCGCTTCCTGCGCGCCCGGCCCGGCGACCGATCCTGCACGCGCCGCGCGCCGCTACAAGCGCGCCGAGCGAGCGTGCGAAGGAGGTCATGGCCAACGGCGGGATGGTGCCCGGCTCGCTCGCGGCGCCCGGCACGGCGGCCGCCACGCTCGCCGCGACCCTCAACGGCCAGCCCGCGCCCACCGCGGTCCCCGGCACGACGGCGACCACGGCAGCCGCCACGCCGCCGGCGACGACGCACCGCGCCGGTCGCGACGGCACACCCGTCGCCCCGGTCGCCCCCGTGGCGACGCCGGTTCCGACGACCGCACCCCCGGTGACCACCACGGTCCCCGGCACGGGCGCGGCGACGGTCCCCGAGGGGTAGCCCGTGCAACTCATCGAGCGCCGGATCGGGCTCCTCTTCGCCGTCTTCCTGCTCGCGCTCGCGATCGGCGCCACCAAGGCCGCCTGGCTCGGCGTGGTCAAGGCCGGCTCGCTCCAGCGCGCCGCGGTCACGCAGCAGGAGGTCGACGATCGAGATCCCGGCCCGCCGCGGCTCGATCACCGACGCCACGGGCATCGACCTCGCGGTCTCCGAGCCGGCGGTCGACATCGCCGCCACGCCGTACCTGATCACGGACGCGACGAAGGTCGCGGCGCCAGCTCGCGCCGCTGATCGGCGTCGGCGAGGACAAGCTGCTGCGCCAGCTCGCGCGCCGCGACACCGGCTTCGTCTACCTCGGCCGCGCGCATCCCCGCGGCACAAGGCCGATCGCGCCGAGAAGCTCAACATCGACGGGCTGGAGTTCATCCCGCGCTACCGCCGCGACTACCCGCGCGACTGGATCGCCTCGCAGCTGCTCGGCAGCACCGGCACCGACGGCAACGGCCTCGGCGGGCTCGAGTACCGCCTCGACTCCAAGCTCAGCGGCACCGACGGCGAGCGCCGGCTGGTCAAGGACGCGCTGGGCGACCCGATCGAGATGCGCGACACGAAGCCGGTCAAGCCCGGCCACACGGTCCGCCTGACGCTCGACGCCAACCTCCAGGACCGCGCCGAGTCGGTGCTCGGCGAGGTCGGCAAGGCCTGGCGGCCCAAGGGCGCGACCGCGATCGTGATGGACCCGAACACCGGCGCGATCCTCGCGCTCGCGAACTGGCCGCGGGTGAACGCCAACGCGCTCGACGAGGCGCCCGACGTACGCGCGCAGGAACCGCGCGATCGGCGCGACCTACGAGCCCGGCTCGACCTTCAAGGCCTTCACCGTCGCCGCCGCGCTGGAGGACGGCAAGATCACGCCGGACACCAAGTTCAACATCCCGCCGGAGCTGCCAGTTCGCCGACCGCACGATCAAGGACGCCGAGGCCCACGGCTACGAGACGCTACAGCACGAGCCAGATCCTCAAGGTGTCCTCGAACATCGGCGCGGTCCTGATCGCGCAGAAGGTCAGACGGCGCCCGTTCGACGCCTGGATCCGACAGGTTGGGCTTCGGCAAGCCGACCGGCGTCGACCTCCCGGGCGAGGAGCAGGGGCAGGTCCTGCCGCTCAAGGACTACTCCGGCGCGACGATGGGCAACCTGCCGATCGGCCAGGGCATCGCGGTCACGCCGATGCAGATGGCCGCCGGCTACGCCGCGATCGCCAACGGCGGCATCCTGCGCCCGCCGCACATCGTCGCCTCCGTCGGCGGTCGCAAGACGGCCGGAGCCGAAGGGCAAGCGCGTGATCTCCGAGGCGACCGCGGCGTCGGTGCGCAAGATGCTCGAGGGCGTCCTCGGCCCGGGCGGCACCGCCTCCGGCGCCGCGATCAAGGGCTACAACCTGGCCGGCAAGACCGGCACGGCCGAGAAGGCGATCAACGGCGGCTACTCGAAGGACAAGTACGTCGCGTCGTTCGTCGGCTTCGCGCCCGCCGAGCACGCCGAAGCTGCTGGTCGCCGTCATCGTCGACGAGCCCAACGGCGAGATCTACGGCGGCCAGGTCGCCGCGCCGGCGTGGCGCGAGATCGTCAACTTCGCGCTCGGCTACCTGAAGATCGGTCCCAACTAGGCTTCACCCATGGCCGTCGAGACGCACGCCCCGGTCGTCAACCAGTCCGTCCCGTTCGAGGACGTCGACCTGCTCGCGGGCGACGCCGCCGCTGCGCGAGGCGCTGGAGCGCGAGGGCGGCGGCTGGGCGGTCGAGCGCGTCGCGCGAGGCGGGCGCTCGCGGCCGCGTCGGCCGAGGCGCAGGCGCACGGCCGCCGCGCGGAGCGCAACGAGCCGCGCCTGATCACCCACGACCGCTTCGGCCACCGCGTCGACGCAGGTCGAGCTCGATCCGAGCTGGCACTGGCTGCTCGACGGCGCGTGTCGAGCGCGAGATCCACGCGCTGCCCTGGGCCGATCCCCGCGCCGGGCGCGCACGTCGCCCGCGCCGCGCTCGAGTTCGCTCTGGACGCACGCCAACGCCGGCGTGATGTGCCCGATCTCGATGACCTACTCGGCGGTGCCGGCGCTGCGCGTCGACCCGGCGCTCGCCGCCGAGTGGGAGCCGCGGCTGATCGCGCGGCGCGCTGTGCGGGATGGCGATGACCGAGAAGCAGGGCGGCTCGGACGTGCGCGCCAACACGACCCGCGCCGAGCCGGTCGGCGACGGCTGGTTCGAGCTCACCGGCCACAAGTGGTTCTGCTCCTATCCGCCGTGCGACATCTTCCTCGTGCTCGCCCAGGCGCCCGCCGGGCTCTCGTGCTTCGTGCTCGAGCGCGGCGCCGGGATGGAGTTCCAGCGCCTGAAGGACAAGCTCGGCACGCGCTCGCTGCCGTCCTCGGAGGTCGAGTTCCGGGCGCGCGCCCGCGCGGCTGCTGGGCGAGGAGGGCCGCGGCGTGGCGACGATCATCGAGATGGTCACCCACACCCGGCTGGACTGCGTGATCGGCAGCGCCGCCGGGCATGCGCCGCGGCGTCGCCGAGGCGATCTGGCACGCGCGCCACCGCTCGGCCTTCGGCGCGCGGCTGGTCGAGCAGCCCGCGATGGTCAACGTGCTCGCCGACCTGGCGCTCGAGTCCGAGGCCGCGACCGCGACCGCGCTGCGCCTCGCGCGCGCCTACGACGAGGGCGACACACGCGCTGCGCCGCTTCGCCACCGCGATCGCGAAGTACTGGGTCTGCAAGCGCGCGACGCCGCACGCGGTCGAGGCGCTGGAGTGCCTCGGCGGCAACGGCTACGTCGAGGAGTCGCCGATGCCGCGGCTGCTGCGCGACGCGCCGCTGAACGGGATCTGGGAGGGCTCGGGCAACGTGATCGCGCTCGACGTCCTGCGCGCGCTGTCGCGCGAGCCCGACGGGCTGGAGGCCTTCCGCGCCGAGTGCGAGCTCGCCCGCGGCGCCAACGCGCGCGCTCGACGCGCACCTGGACGCGCTCCCGGTCGCTGATCGATCCCGTGGAGCGCCCGGCCGCGCGGTCGAGGAGCTCGCGCTGGCCTTCCAGGCGTCGCTGCTCGTGCGCCACGCGCCGGCGTTCGTCTCCGACGCCTTCTGCGCCGCCCGCCTCGGCGGCGGCGGGCGCGTCTACGGCACGCTGCCGGCCGGCGTCGACGGCGCGGCGATCGTCGCCCGCGGCGCTAGAGATCGACTGAGAACGCCGTGAACACGCGCTTGAAGCCGAGCGAGACGTAGAGCCGCTCGGCGGGGTTGCCATGCGTGACCGCGAGTCCCAAGGTCCCGGAGGTGAGCGAGCAGCGCTCGCGCCAGCAGCGCGCGGCCGGCGCCGCGCGCGCCCGGTGCCCGGAACAGCTCCATCACCCACGGGCCGCCGAACGGCGGCTCCGTGTCCGCGAACTCGCTCACGAGGATCGCGCCGGCGACCCGGCCGTCCGCGTCGACCGCGAGCGCACTGCTCTCGTGCGGGCGCCCGAGCTCGCCGCTGAGGATCCGGTCCAGGTGCGCGCTGCTGTCCTCGCCCGCGAGCACGTGCGCGTCGACGTGTCCCGGCGGATGCGACGCGAGATAGGCCGGCAGCAGGTCGACGGCGGGCCGGTCGGCGCGCGCGAACCGGAGGCCCTCGGGCAGCTCGGGCTGCGGCCGCACGCGCAGATCGTGCGAGTAGACGTGCGCGTGCCGCGCGGGGATCGCCGCCGGCGGCCACCAGGGCCGCCCGAGCGCCTCGGAGCCGGCCACGCGCATGTCGGTCAGCTCGGCCAGGATCGTCGGCAGCGCGCGCTCGACGGGCACCTCGAGCTCGAACAGATCGGCGAGCTCGCGCCCGTCGCGCTCGACGAGGATGAACCGCGCGAGCGGCAGGCCGTCGGCATCGACGAGCGTGCGGCGCTCAGGGCGGTCCAGATCTTCGACGACGGGCATGCGCACATTCTCGCCGCCGCGCACGCTCGTAGACTGCCGGTCGCATGACGCTCCGCGAGTTGCTCGGGGACGGACCCGACGTGGTCGTCACGGGCCTGACCTTCGACAACCGGCTCGTCGCTGCAGGGCACCCTGTTCTTCTGCGTCCCGGGCTTCACGCGCGACGGGCACGACTTCGCGCCCGACGCGGTCGCCCGCGGGGCGGTCGCGCTGGTCGTGCAGCGGCCGCTCGGCCTCGGCGTGCCCGAGGTCCTGGTCGACGGACGTGCGCGCCGCGATGGCCGTCGCGGCGGCGCGCGTTCTACGGCGATCCGACGGCGACGCTGCGCGTGGCGGGGATCACCGGGACCAACGGCAAGACGACGACCGCGTTCCTCACCCGCGCGCTGCTCGAGGGCGCGGGGACTGCCGACCGGGCTGCTCGGGACGGTCAAGTCGGTCGTCGGCGGCGTCGAGCACGCGGTCGTGCGCACCACGCCCGGAGGCGATCGATCTGCAGCGCATCTTCCGCGAGATGCTCGACGCCGGCGACGTCGCGTGCGCGATGGAGATCTCCTCGCACGCGCTGGAGCTCAAGCGCGCCGACGCGATCCACGTCGCCGCGGCGGTCTTCACCAACCTCACGCAGGACCACCTCGACTTCCATCCGACGATGGAGGACTACTTCCAGGCCAAGCGGCTGCTGTTCGCCTCGGCGTTGACCGACGTGCGGATCGCCAACGCCGACGACGCGTACGGGCGCCGGCTGATCGCTGAATTTCCAGGCACTTTGAGCTTCGCGATCGAGCGTGAGGCCGACTACCGCGCGGTCGACGTGCGCACGGACGCGACGGGCTGCGACTTCGTCGCGGTCACGCCGGACGGCTCGTTCGCCGCTCGCGTGCCGCTGCCCGGGTCGCTTCAACGTGCTCAACGCGCTGGCCGCCTGGGCCGCCGCGCGGGCGCTGGGCGCGCCCGCCGAGGGCCTCGCGGCCTCGCTGGCCGTCGCCGCGACGGCACCGGGGCGGTTCCAGCCCGTCGAAGCCGGGCAGCCGTTCGGCGTGGTCGTCGACTACGCGCACAAGCCGGACGCGCTCGAGCAGGTGCTGCTCGCTGCGCGCGAACTCGCCAGCGGGCGGTTGATCGTCGTCGTCGGCGCCGGTGGGGACCGCGACCGCGGCAAGCGGCCGATCATGGGCGAGATCGCCGCCCGGCTGGCCGACGTCGCGCTGATCACCTCCGACAACCCGCGCTCCGAGGTGCCGGAGGCGATCATCGACGAGATCGTCGCGGGCATCCCGTCCGATCCGCACGCGCAGGTCGAGCGCGACGCCGACCGCCGCGCGACGATCTTCCGCGCGATCGGCGCTCGCCCGCGCGGGCGACGTCGTCGTGATCGCGGGCAAGGGCCACGAGCAGGGCCAGGAGTTCGAGGGCGGCCGCAAGGAGCCGTTCGACGACAGCGCGGTGGCGCGCGAGGCGATCGCGGAGCTGCGTCGCGTGATCGGCTGGAGCGCGGCGCAGGTGGCCGAAGCGGCCGGCGCGGAGCTCGTCTCCGGGGCGACCGATTCCGGCCCGGTACGCGCGGCGATCGACACGCGCTCGATCGAGCCGGGCGATCTGTTCGTCGGGCTCGCCGGGCGAGCGCGTCGACGGCGGACGCTTCGCCGCCGGCGCCTTGGCGGCGGGCGCCTGGGGCGTGCTCGTCGCACCGGAGCACGCTGACGGGCTGAGCGGCGGCGCCGTGCTCGCCGCCGCCGATCCGCTGCGCGGCGCTGCAGCGGCTCGCGACCGCCTGGCGGCGCGAGCTCGATCGCCGCGGTGATCGGCGTCACCGGCTCGGTCGGCAAGACCTCGACGAAGCAGCTGATCGCCGCGCTGATCGCCCCGCACCGGCGCGTGGCGGCCAATCCGGCGAACTTCAACACCGAGATCGGCCTGCCGCTCGCGGTGCTCGCCGCGCCGCCCGGGACCGAGGTGCTCGTGCTGGAGATGGGCATGCGCGGGTTCGGGCAGATCGACGAGCTGGCGCGGATCGCGGAGCCCGACGTCGGCGTGATCACCAACATCGGCCCGGTCCATCTCGAGCTGGTCGGTCGATCTCGCAGGGCGTGGCGCGGGCCAAGGGCGAGCTGCTCGCGCACGTCCCGGTCGCGGTGATCCCCGCCGACGAGCCGTTGCTCGATCCCTATCTGCGCGAGGGCCTCGACGTGGTGCGCTTCGGCACCGACGTGATGCTCGAGGACTTCGATCCGCCGCGCGTGACGATCCTCGCCCGCGAGCTGCGCGTCGAGCTCTCGGTGCCGTTCACCGCTCGGCACCAGCTCGTCAACCTGCTCGCGGCCGTGGCCGCCGCGCAGGCCGTCGGCGTCGAGCCGTCGGGCCCTGTCGACGTCAGCTTCGGGGCGCTGCGCGGCGAGCGCGTGGACCTGCCGTCGGGCGTCGTGATCATCAACGACTGCTACAACGCCAACCCGCTGTCCATGCGCGCCGCGCTCGACGATCTCGCCACGCAGGCGCCTCAGGGGCGGCGTATCGCCGTGCTCGGAGACATGCTCGAACTCGGCGCGGGGGAGGCCGAGGCGCACCGCGAGATCGGCGCCTACGCGGCCGCGTCCGGCGTCGACGTCCTGGTCGCCGTCGGGCCGCTCTCGGCGGTCATGCCGGAGCGCTTCGGCGGCGAGGCGCATGTGGTCGGCGGACTGCGCGTGCGGCCGCCGCGCTGGCCGCGTCGCTCGTCCAGCCGGGGGACGTCGTGCTGGTCAAGGCATCGCGCGGGATCGGCCTGGAGACCGTCGCGGAGGCACTGAGCCATGGGTGAGGTCCTGATCGCGGGCACGGCCTCGCTGCTGATCTGCATCTTCCTGTCGCCGAAGTTCATCGCGTTCCTGCGCGAGCGCGAGTTCGGCCAGAACATCCGCGAGGACGGGCCGGAGGGTCACCACGCCAAGGCCGGCACGCCGACGATGGGCGGGATCATCATCTTCACCGCGATCTCGGTCCCGTTCCTGCTGCTGACGGACCTGGACTGGCGTGCGATCGGCGTCTTCGGCGCGGCGATCGCGTGTGCGCTGCTGGGCTTCGTCGACGACTACACGAAGCTCGTCAAGCGGCGCTCGCTGGGGCTGCGCGGGCGCACGAAGCTCGTGATCACGCTGGCCATCTCCGTCGGGCTGTGGCTCGTGGCCACGCGCGGCGCCGGCCTGCCGGACACGCTGAACCTGCGCGTGGTCGACGCCACGATCAACCTCGGCTACCTCTACCCGGTCTTCATCTACCTCGTGGTCGCCGGCACGACGTCGGCCGTGAACCTGACCGACGGACTCGACGGCCTGGCCGCGGGCTGCGCGGCGATCGTGCTGCTGGCCTACATCGCGATCACGTTCACGACCGGCCAGCTCGGGCTCGCCCTGGTCGCCGGCTGCCTGGTGGGCGCCTGCGTCGGCTTCCTCTGGTTCAACTCGTTCCCGGCGTCGATCTTCATGGGCGACACCGGCTCGCTCGGGCCTGGGCGGGGCGATCGCGGCGATGGCCGTGATGACCAAGACCGAGGTGCTGCTGATCATCCTCGGCGGCATCTTCGTGATCGAGGCGCTGTCGGTGCTGATCCAGGTCTTCTCCTTCCAGACCTTCCGCAAGCGGGTCTTCCTGATGGCACCGATCCACCATCACTTCGAGCTGCAGGCGCTGGTCGGAGACGAAGATCATCCTGCGCTTCTGGATCGTCGCCGCGGTCTGCAGCGCGATCGGATTCACGCTTTACCAGCAGTCAGTCACGTAAGCGTCAATTCTCTGTAACAAAACTGCGCAATGCAGGGGAAACCCGCTTGCGCCGTGATCTTCTCCGAGTAACCACTGTTTCGCCCTCCGTCCTCGCAAGCTCGGACCTCGGGCGACGTTACCCAAGAGGAGCACACTCATGGATCTCGACCTGATGCGCGAGACCGTCGCCGCGATCCCGCCGGGAGCGTGGATGAGCTACGGCGACGTCGCGGCCGCCGCGGGCGGCAGCGACGTGCACGCCCGCACCCTCAACCAGCGCTTCATCCGTGAGGGGCTGGAGGGCGCGCACCGCGTCCTGAAGTCCGACGGCACGGTCGGCGGCACCGCGCTCGGCGATCCCGCCGAGGTCCGGCGCCGGCTCGAGGCCGAGGGCCTCGAGTTCGACGGCGGCCGCGCGAACGCCGCCGCCCGCGTGCGTCCGCCCGCGCTCACGCAGCAGGCGGCATGAGGCAGCCACGCCGCCTGACGCTCGCCCTGATCCTGGCGGCCGTGTGCACGGCCGGCGGGGCGGGGCCGGCGAGGGGCGCGACCTACACGGTCGAGTCCTGCAGCAACGGCTCGCTCTCGGGCTGGTCGGCCTTCCAGCACGGCCTGTTCTCGGGCTGGGTGGGCTCCTGCACCGGCGCCGGCGGGTCGATGGGCGCGTGGATCTCGACCGCCGCGACGAGCAACGCGGGCTGGACCTTCAGCGCGCCCGCCGATACCGATATCGCCGGCTTCCGGGTGACCCGTGGGTATGCGCTCTCGGCCGGCCGGACCTACGGCACCGGCGTCTACCGGATTCAGACGACCGGGTCCGGCGACGGCTACTACAACGCCCATCCCAACTACGGCGCCGCGCTCGTCCAGGGCGCGGCCACCGAGACGGCGGCGGGCCTCACCGGACAGACGGCGATGACCGTCTGGGTCGAATGCGGCGGCGGTGGCGAGTGCACCGGCGGCAACTCGGTCAACATCTTCGGCGCGCGCATCGACCTCCGCGACGGTTTCGCGCCGGCCCTCGGCTCGGTTTCCGGCTCCCTGCTTGCGTCCGGAGCGCTGAAAGGCACGCGGGCCATCTCCTACGCGGCGAGCGATCGCGGCGGCGGGATCGCTCGCGAGCAGCTCCTCGTCGACGGCGAGGTCCGCTCGGACCGGCAGCTGAGCTGCTCGTTCGCGCTCGCCATGCCGTGCCCGCTGAGCGCCTCGGGAACCATCGCGCTCGACACGACGCGGCTCGCGGACGGCGAGCACGATCTGGAGCTGATCTTGTCGGACGCGACGTTCGCCAACCATGTCCGGCACGGCCCGGTGCGGATCGTCGTCGACAACGTCCCGCCGCCGCTCGCCACGAGCCTTCCGCGCATCTACGGCACGGCGAGCGAGGGCGTCACGCTCTACGCCGACGACGGCACGTGGAGCGGCGAAGGCCTCACGCTCACGCGTCGCTGGCAGCGCCACGAGGACGGCGACTGGGAGGACATCGCGGGTGCCGGCGGCGCCGCCTACGTCCCGACGGCGCGCGACGCGGGCCACCGGCTGCGCTTCCGCGTCCGGGCCGTCAACAGCGAAGGGGCCACCGAAGCCGCTTCGCTGCCCACCGCGCCGCTGCCGCCGCTCGTGCCGCCCGCGCCGGCTGCAGTTCCGGCGAGCGTGCCACCGGGGGCGCCCGCGGCCGCCGCGGCGGCGGCCGCCTCCGGGGAACCGCTCGTGGCGTTCCCGACCGCCGCCTTCCAGAGCACCGGGCGGACGACGATCACCGTGCACTGGGGCGAACGCCGCCGCGTCACCGGCAGCTTGCTGCGACCGGATGGCCGCCCCGTGGCCGGTGCCCGGTTGGCCGTCACGAGCCGCGCACGCACGCTCGATGCCGAGCCCATCGGCGCCGGGCACGTCATGACCGACGGCTCGGGTCGCTTCAGCTACGTCGTCGGCTCTGGTGTGTCGCGGGTGATCAGCTTCGGCTTCCGCGACTCGGCGGCGCTGCGAACGGCGTCGGTGACCATCCGGGTCATCCCACGCGTCACCTTGCGGGCAACCGCGGGCGGGCGCATCGAGGGCCGCGTCGTCGGCGCGCCTTCGGGGCTGCGCAAGGTCGTCGAGCTCCAGGTCCTCCGCGGCCATGCCTGGCGCGCGCTGGCGACGACCCGCCTCGCCGCCGCGGGAGGCACGTTCGTCTCCCGTCCGCCGAGGCGCACGGGGCGGGTGCGGGCACTGGTCCGAAGCGATCCCGGCTGGCCTTTCCTGACCGCCCACTCCCGCCCGGTGCGGGTGCCGCGATGATGCGCTCGAGGCCCGACGCGACGCCTCGGAAGGGGGGTGCCTCACGTTCCCTTCCCCTGTGGAAGGGAACGTGGGTCACCCCCACCCGGGGGTTGGCCGGCGCGCCACGCCGGGCCTGCGAATCGCGGCTACTTCCAGCGGTCGATGAACTCGGCGGCGGCCGGGTTGACGTGCTCGGGGTCCGAGGCGCTCAGGAAGTGCTGGCCGCCCTCGACGACACGAAGCTCGGCACCGGGGCTGTTGACGAAGCGCTGCATCTCGTCCTCGGCGTTGGCGATCGAGTAGACCGGGTCCTCCGTGCCGTGCATCCGCAGGACCGGGCAGCGCACGCCGTCGAGCCGGCCGTGCAGCCCGTCGCGGTCGCGCAGGTTGATGGAGCTGACCCGGACGCGCTCGCGCCCCGCGTCGCCGGTGTAGTTGCGCTGGTAGGTGGTGTGCCAGAAGCTGCGCTCCTCGGGCGACACGTCGTCGCCCAGGCCTTCTTTGAGCACGGCGTCGACGAGTTCGGTCGGGATCACCCAGTCGTCACCGACGGGCTCGGCGAGCGCGTCGATGGCGGGTGTGCAGAACGCGATGCCGTCCCAGCACCCGAGATCGCGGCTGCGCTGGCTCTCGAAGTCCATCGAGGTGCCGAGCGGGATGATGCCCTTCACGCTGCCGGGGGCGAGGATGGCCATGCGGGTCGCGATCCAGCCGCCTTGCGAGGTGCCCAGGACGAACGCGTCGGGGATGCCCAGCGCGTCGAGCACCTGCAGGTTCGCGATCGCGGAGTCCCAGTAGGTGTACTGCGCGTAGGACGCCCGGGTCTGGCCGTGGCCGTAGGGCTCGATCGCGAGCAGGTTGGCGGTGGCGGCGAGCGTCTCGTCCGCGAACTGGGGCCGGTACTGGTCGACGCTGCGTCGTGAACGAGTTGACCATGACCAGCGTGGGGAGCGAGGCGTCGTAGGCCTTGCCAAGCCGGTAGCCGATGGTCGAGGTGCCGAGGTGGGACACCGTGATCGTCTCTCCGCTGCTCATGCGCTCTCCCTTGAGATCGTGACCGCGTGAGCCTTTGGCCATGCTACGTCGTCGGCCCGGCCTCGGTGCCGGTCCGGGGGAGCCGCTTCAATGGGGGCCGTGATCGCGCGACCGCCGCTTCCGCCCGGGCCGTTCCTCGTGCTCGGGCTCGCCCGATCGGGGGTCGCCGCCGCGCAGGCGCTCACCGCTCGCGGGCACCGGGTCGTCGCGTCCGACGCCCGCGTGGTCGGCGACGAGGTGCGGGCGGCGCTGCTCGCCACCGGCGCGAGGTGCGCGACGGCGAGGCGGGCACGGACGTGCTCGACGGGATCGCGACCGTGATCAAGAGCCCGGGGGTGCCGCGCGAGGCGCCGATCGTCGCGGCGGCGCTGGAGCGGGGGATCGGCGTGATCGGCGAGGTCGAGCTCGGCTGGCGCCTGCTCGAGCAGGAGTTCATCGCGCTGACGGGCTCCAACGGCAAGACGACGACGGTCGAGCTGCTCGGCCACATCCATCGCGTCGCGGGGCTGCCGGTCGTGGTCGCGGGCAACGTCGGCACGGCGCTGACCTCGCTGCCCGGCACGCTGGCGCCCGGCGCCGTGATCGTCTGCGAGCTGTCGTCGTTCCAGCTCGAGGACACGCTGGCCTTCGCGCCCGAGGCCGCCGTGCTGCTGAACCTCGCCGAGGACCATCTGGACCGCCACGGCACCTTCGAGGCCTATCGCGCCGCGAAGCTCGAGGTCTTCGCCCACCAGCCGGCCGGGACGCTCGCGGTCGTGCCCGACGGGCCTCGCGCTCGACGATGCGGGCGGCGCCGCGACGCGCGTGACGTTCGGGGACGGGGGAGACCTGGCGTACCGCGACGGCACGCTGTTCTGGGGCGGTGAGCCGCTGATGGCCGCCGGGGAGATCCGGCTGCGCGGCGCCGCACAATCGCGAGAACGCGATGGCGGCCGCCGCCGTCTGCCTGGCCCGCGGCGTCGATCCCGCGGCGGTCCGCGAGGCGCTGGCGACGTTCGCCGGCGTGCCGCACCGGCTCGAGGAGATCGCGCGTCGTCGACGGCGTCACGTACGTCAACGACTCCAAGGCGACGAACGTCGCCTCGGCCGAGGTCGGCATCCGCTCCTTCGAGCGCGGCGTGCACCTGATCGCGGGCGGCAGCGACAAGGGCTCGGACTACTCGCCGCTCGTCGCCCCGATCGCGGAGCGCTGCGAGGCGGTCTACCTGATCGGCGAGACCGCATCGGCGCTGCGTCGCGCGCTGGAGCCGACCGGCGTCGCCATCCACGACGCGGGCGACCTCGAGCGGGCCGTCGGCGAGGCGCGTGCCGCGGCCCATCCCGGCGACGTCGTCCTGCTTTCCCCGGGCTGCGCGTCCTACGACCAGTACCGCTCGTACGAGCAGCGCGGCGACCACTTCCGCGCCCTTGTCAGTGCCCTGCGATAAACCCGGAAGGCGTCCGGCCGCGTCGCGTCGAATGGCGCCCTGATGGGCAGAAAAACGCAGCAGCAGCCGCTGGAGCATCGCCTGCTGCTCACCGCCACCTTCTGCCTGCTCGCCGGCGGCGCGGTGATGGTCTACTCGGCCTCATCGGCGCGGACGATGCTCCAGGGCCAGGGCGACGGCACCGGCTACCTGATCAAGTACGTCACCTACGGGGCGTTCGGGCTGATCGGGATGTACATCGTCTCGCGGCTGAACCTCGAGCTCGTCCGGCGCTACACGGGCGCGCTGCTGATCGCCGCGTTCGTGATGCTGGTGCTCGTCCGGATCCCGGGCGTCGGCGTGAAGGTCAACGGCGCGCACCGCTGGCTCGGCGTCGGCCCGCTGCAGTTCCAGCCGAGCGAGATCATGAAGATCGCGCTCGTCCTGCACATCGCGTCGGTGATCGGCGGCGCGGCCGAAGATCGCGCGCAACATCACGCACGCTGACCGGCCCGGTGATCGGCGTCGGCGTCGCGGCGGTCGGCTGATCGCGCTGCAGCCGGACCTCGGCACCGACCTCGTGATCTGCGCGACGGTCGGCGACGATGCTGATCGCCGCCGGGCTGCCGATGCGCCAGCTCGGCCTCGCGGCCGGCGTCGGCGCGACGCTGGTGATGCTCTTCGCGGTCTTCGAGCCCTACCGGCGCGCGCGGCTGACCGTCGTTCCTGGATCCGTGGGATCACGCCTCCGGCGCGGGCTTCCAGGCGGTCCAGGGGCAGATCGCGATCGGCTCCGGGCGGCCTGTTCGGCCACGGGCTCGGCGCGTCGATCCAGAAGATCTTCTACGTTCCCGAGGCCCACACCGACTTCATCCTCGCCGTCATCGGCGAGGAGCTCGGCCTGGCGGGAATCCTCGGGCTGCTGTCGCTGTACGGCATCATCGGGTACGCCGGGCTGCGGACCGCCCGCAACGCCAAGGGCGCCTACGCCAAGCTCCTCGCCGCCGGCCTCACCTCTCTGATCCTTTGCCAAGCCCTCCTCAACGTCTACGCCGTCCTCGGCCTTGCGCCGCTGACCGGCGTCCCGCTGCCGTTCATCTCCTCCGGCTCGACCTCGCTGATCGTCCTGCTGGGCGCGATGGGGCTGCTGCTCAACGTCGCCGGCGGCGGCTCGGCGCACCTGCGTGCGGTTCCGGCCAGGAAGCCGCCGCGTGAGCGCCCCGCCCCGGATCGTGATCGCGGCCGGCGGGACGGCGGGACACGTAGTCCCGGCGATCGCGGTCGCCGACGCGCTGCGAGCTGAGGGCGCCGAGGTCAGCTTCGTCGGCGGCCAGCGCGCCGAGGCCGAGCTCGTGCCGGCCGCCGGCTACGAGCTGGACACGCTGAACGTCGAGGGCATGAGCCGCAGCAACCCGCTGAAGGCCGCCCGCGCCGTCGGCAAGGCCGGCGCTCGCGGTCTCCGCGGCCCGCAAGATCCTGCGCGCGCGCCGGGCCGACGCCGTCCTCGGTGGCGGCGGCTACGTCGCCGGGCCGGTCGGGCTGGCGGCGGCGCTCACGCAAGACCCCGCTCGTGCTCACCGAGGCCGACTCGCACCTGGGGATCTCCAACCGCGCGCTCGCCTCGCGTGCACGCCGGGTCTGTCTCGCGTTCCCGCTCGACGGTCGCGACGGCGAGCGCTACCGCGTCACCGGCCGCCCGGTCGCGCCGACGATCACCGACCGCGGCGCTGGCGCGCGCCCAGCTCGGGATCGGCGCCGACGAGACGTGCGTGCTCGTCTTCGGCGGCTCGCTCGGCGCGCGCTCGATCAACACCGCGGCGCCGGTCGCGTTCGCCGACGCGCCGTACCGCGTCGTCCACGTGGCCGGCGCGCGCGACTACCCGGACCTCGAGCGCACCCGGGCCGCACTACGTCCTGCTCGACTACCTGACGCCGTTCGGGATCGCGCTGGTCGCGGCCGACGTCGCCGTCGCGCGCTCGGGCGGCTCGATCTTCGAGCTCGCCCAGTACGGGCTGCCGTCGGTGCTGATCCCGTACCCGCACGCCTCGGCCGACCACCAGAGCTCCAACGCGCGCTGGATGGCGGATGCCGGCGCCGCGGTCATCCTCGCGCGACGCCGAGCTGACGCCCGGAGCGACTGCGCGCGGAGACCGACGCGGTGCTCGAGCGCCGCGAGGAGATGTCCGCCGCCGCGCTCAAGCTCGCCCGGCCGAACGCCGCGCAGGACATCGCACACGAGGTTCTCGCCGCGGTTACAGGCGAAGATGTTCATCCCTCCGAGTGAGGGTGGATCGATGTGCGGGATGTGAGAGTTCCGGGAGCAGCAAGTCCCCTTTCCTCCCCGTAGAAAGCTCACTTCCGATGATCATCCGCACCAGCCTCGCCGGTCTTGTCATCGCCGCTGCACTCGCCCTCACCGCGTGCGGTGACGGTCCGACCGGCGTCTCCAACTCCGAGCAGGAGAACCTGCAGAAGCAGTCGACGGCGCTGCAGGAGAAGGCGAAGCAGACCGCCGAGGACGTCAAGTCCGGCAAGGTCGACGCCGAGGACGCCGCCAAGGAGCTCCAGGACGACGCGACCAAGCTCGCCAACGACTCGATGGAGGCCGTCAAGGACGCCGACATCCCGGACGAGGCCAAGAAGGCGCTCGAGGACGCGCAGAAGCAGCTGGAAGAGGCCAACGGCGACAAGTAGTTCCAGCGCGCAGTGACGCGAGCTGAGCACGCGAAGCGGCTCAGCTCGCGAGTGGCCACACCGAACATGTGGCCAGACGAGGGAATTCACTCAAGTTGCGGCGGCAACCGTGTCTACTGTTTGAGGTGGCCGCAGTCCCCCTAAGGCGGCCGCTCCCCAGCCTCGCTCTTAGGAGTTCCCATGTTGTCCGGTTCCGCCCTACGGCGGCGTTCGCGCGTGCTCGCGCCGGCGCTGCTGCTCGCCCTTGCGCTTCCCGCCACCGCCTCCGCCGCTGCCCCGCTCGCGGGCGCCGGCGGCTTCACCGTCTTCAGCGCCGGCGGCGCCACGGTGACGTCCAACGAGAACGACGGCTCGATGGCCATCGGCGGCGACCTCACCCTGCCCGCCGGCGGCGACTACCGCGTCGGCAACAACAACCCGAGCCCCTACACGGCGGCCGGGACGTCCGCGCGCACCGCGCTCTACGTCGGCGGCACCGCGAAGTTCGCCGGCGGCAAGGTCACCGTCAACGGCAACCAGTACGCCCGCGTCGTCAACGGCACCGGCCTGACCGGCGCCCGCAGCGGCGGCACGGCGACGATCACGCCCACCAGCGGCACCGGCTCGATCAGCCTCAACACCGGCCAGCCGACGACCACGATGTTCGGCGCGCCCACGAACGCGATCAACTTCACGAGCGCCTTCGCCGCGCTGCGCGCCGAGGCCGACACGTACGCCACGTACGCGACGGACATCACGCCGGCCAACGCCAACGGCGGCACGCTCGACTGGACGACCGCCACGGTCAACCCGTACGTGCGGCTGACCAGCGGCACCAACGTCTGGCGCCTCACTTCCGCGCAGCTGAACCGCGTCGGCACGATCACCTTCCGCTCGATGCCGTCCGACGCGACCCTGCTGATCGTCGTCACCGACTGGACGACCGGCAGCTGGAAGGCCCCGAACTTCTCGGGCATCGGCATCAGCCAGGCCGAGCGCATCCTGATCGACTTCCCGACCGCGACCGAGCCTGACGCTGGCCGCCGACAGCGCGACCGTCGAGGGCACGATCCTCGCCCCGCGCGCGGCCGTGTCGCTGCTCACGCGCAGCAACGTCGAGGGCAGCATCATCGCCGCCAGCTTCAGCCACACCGGCGGCGGGGAGATCCACGACGCGCGGTTCGACGGCGAGATCAAGTGCGTCACGGTGATCAAGCCGACGCCGACGCCGACGCCGACGCCGAGCCCGACGCCGACGCCGACGCCCGACGCCGACGCCGAGCCCCACGCCGACGCCGACTCCGAGCCCCACGCCGACGCCGACGCCGAGCCCCACGCCGACGCCGACGCCGACGCCGACGCCGACCCCGACGCCGACGCCCGACGCCCACGCCGAGCCCGACCCCCACGCCGAGCCCGACCCCCACGCCGACGCCGACCCCGACGTCCACCCCGAGCGCGACGCCCACGCCCACGAGCACCCCCACGGCGACTCCGACCGCGACGCCCCAGGGCCAGGTGCTCGGCGCCGAGGAATCCAGCGTCCGCGCCACGGCCCGCCTCAGCGGCCTCGTCGGCTGCGTCAAGAACGACGTCGACCGCGCGCGTGTCCGGCACCGCGATCCGCTCGGTCGTCTTCACGCTCGACGGCCACAAGCTGCGGACGGTCAAGGCCAAGAACAGCCGCGTCGCCTCGACCAAGGTCACGATGATCCGGCTCAAGACCGGCGCGCACAAGCTCACCGCCCGCGTGACGTTCACCAACGGGACGAAGGCGAAGACGCTGACCGTGCGCTTCCTGCGCTGCTCCTCGGCCGTCGTCTCGCCGCACTTCACCGGCTGATGCTGCGCCGCGCCGCTCTCGCGACGGTCGTCGCCTCACTCGCGTTCGCCGCTCCGGCGAGCGCGAGCGAGTGGGCGCATCCGGTGCAGATCGTCCCGATCCGCACCCAGCCCGAGAGCGGCGCCAAGCGCGTCGCGACCACGCACCTGCTGACCGAGGACGGCCTGGCCGAGGTCTACCTGGTCCTCCAGCGCAAGGGCGGCTGGGTCGAGATCCGCGTCCCCGGCCGCCCCAACGGCCGCAAGGGCTGGGTCCGCGACACCGCGCTCGGACCGATCACCCGCGCGTCAACGCGGATCGTCGTCGACCGCAGGACCGCCACGCTGACGCTCAGCCGCGACGGCCGGACGGTCTTCAAGACCCGCGTGGGCGTCGGCAAGCCGTCGACCCCCACACCCGCCGGCCACTACTGGGTGCGCGAGAAGCTGCGCTTCAAGAACGCCCCCGCCTACGGCACCTACGCGCTCGGCACCGCCGCCTACGCGAAGCTGAGCGACTGGCCGGGCGGCGGCGTCGTCGGCATCCACGGCACCGACCAGCCGCAGCTGATCCCGGGCCGCCCCTCACACGGCTGCGTCCGGGTCCGCAACAGCGACATGGCGCGCCTGTACAAGCTCACGCCGGTCGGCACCCCGATCGACATCCGCTAGAGCGCCTCGAGGATCGCGCGCGAGCGCACGACCTCGAGCGCCAGCGTCTTGTAGCCGGCCTCGTCGAACAGCACGACCATCGCGTCGTCGTCGTAGCGCTGGACGATCCCCTCGCCCCACTGGCCGTGGGCGACCCGGGCGCCGACCGGGAACGGGACGTCGACCGGCGGCGCGTGCACGCGGCCCGGCCTCGCAGTTGTCGCAGTTCCCGCAGGGCGGCTCGAACGGCTCGCCGAAGTAGGAGAGGATGAACGCGCGCCGGCAGTCGGCGGTCTCCGCGTAGGCGCGCATCATGTCCACGCGCGAGCGGTCGAAGGAGCGCCGGCGCTCCTCGGCCTCGGCGCGCCGCGCAGGATCAGCGCCGGAGCGGGCTGCGCCGTCGACGCGGCCGCGACGACGCTCGCCGTCGGTGCCGCACGTGCAGCGCGCCCGCGTCCTCCAGCCGCGCCAGCGCGCTCGCGAGCTTGGTCTGCGAGAGCGCCGGTGTCGTGCTGCAGCTCGTCGGCGCCGACGCGGGTCGGCCGGGCTGCAGCGACCGCGTCGAGCACCTGGGCGATCTCGTCGACCTCGACGTGCCCGCCCGCGAAGAAGCGCCGCAGCCCGACGTCCTCGCTGCGGTAGAAGAGGACGATCTCCGACGGCTCGCCGTCGCGCCCCGCGCGCCCGACCTCCTGGTAGTAGGCGTCGAGCGACTCGGCGACCTCGGCGTGGAAGACCCAGCGCACGTCGTGCTTGTCGATGCCCATCCCGAACGCGGTGGTCGCGACGACGACGTCGAGGTCGCCGTCCATGAAGCGCTCCTGGACGTCGTCGCGCTCGTGCGGCTTCATCCCCGCGTGGTAGGCGGCGGCGCGCAGCGCGCCCGGCGACAGCGCGTCGGCCAGCTCCTCGGCCTCGCGCCGCGTCGAGACGTAGACGATCCCCGGCGGCGGGCTCGCCGCGATCCGCGCCTCGAGCGCGCGCAGCTTGCGCGTCGCCGCCCTGCTCGCCGTTGAAGCGCTCGACCGAGAAGCGCAGGTTCGGCCGGTCGAACCCGCGGATCAGCGACCGTCGGGCGAGCGCAGCCCGAGCCGCTCGACGATCTCGTCGCGCACCGGCGGCGCCGCCGTCGCGGTCAGCGCGAGCACCGGCGGGCGCCCGAGCGCGTCGATCGCCGCGCCGAGGCGCAGGTACTCGGGCCGGAAGTCGTGGCCCCACTCGGACACGCAGTGCGCCTCGTCGACGACGAACAGCGAGATGTCGGCGACCGCGAGCTCGTCGAGCACGTGCTGGTTGCGCGAGCTGCTCGGGCGCGAGGAAGAGGAACTCGAGCGTCCCCTCGGCGAGCTCGGCCAGCGCGTGCTCGCGCTCGCGCCGCGGCGATCGTCGAGTTCAGCTGCGCCGCGCCGCCGGCGCAGACGCTGCGCGCAGCGCCTCGACCTGGTCGCGCTGCAGCGCGATCAGCGGCGAGACGACGAGCGTCGCGCCCGGGGTCAGCAGCCCGGCGATCTGGTAGATCGCCGACTTGCCCGCACCCGGTCGACATGACCACGAGCGCGTCGCTCGCCGGCGAGCGACGGCCTCGATCGCCTCCCGCTGGCCGGGACGGAGCTCCGAGTAGCCGAACGCCTCGCGCGCGACCCGGTCGATCCTCGATTCGTCGGCCAGGCGCCCTAGGGTGACAGGGATATGGACCAGCCCTGGTCAGGACGAAGACTGCACTTTGTCGGGATCGGCGGAGCCGGGATGAGCGGCCTCGCGCGTCGTCGCGCACGCGCTCGGCGCGAGCGTCACCGGCTCCGATCGCGCGGCCGGCTCGCCCTACGGCGGCCCGCTGCGCGCGGCCGGGATCGAGCCCGCCGATCGGCCACGACGCCGCCAACGTGCCCGACGGCGCCGAGGTCGTCTACTCGAGCGCGATCCCCGCCGACAACCCGGAGCGCCGCCGAGCGCGCGAGCTGCACCGCGCCGACCTGCTCGGCGAGCTCACGCGCCTGAAGCCGACGATCGCGATCTCCGGCACCCACGGCAAGACGACGACCTCGAGCATGGTCGTGCACGCGCTGCGCGGCGCGGGCGCGGACCCGAGCTACCTGGTCGGCGGCGAGGTGCGCAGCACCGGCGCGAACGCCGGCTGGGGGACGGGGGAGTGGCTCGTCGTCGAGGCCGACGAGTCCGACCGCTCGCTGCTGAAGCTCTCGCCCGACGATCGCGGTCGTCACCAACGCCGAGCTCGACCACCACACGACCTACGCGTCGCGGCGCGACGTCGACGACACGTTCCGCGCCTTCCTCGCGCTCGCCGAGCAGCGGATCGTCTGGGACACGCCGGCGCTGCGCGCGCTCGCCGCGCGACGCGATCGTCTTCGACGTCCCGGAGCCGGAGCTCACCGCCGAGCGGGTCGCGCTTCGACTTCGACGGCATCGAGGTGACGCTCGCGGTCCCCGGCGCCCACAACGCCCGCAACGCCGCCGCCGCGCTGACGGCGATCAAGCTCGCCGGAGCGGACGTGGCGCGCGCCGCCGCGGCGCTCGCGGACTTCGAGGGCGCCGGCCGGCGCTTCGAGCGCCTCGGCACCACGGCCGCGCGGCGCGCTGGTGGTCGACGACTACGCCCACCACCCGACCGAGGTGCGCGGCCACGATCGAGGCCGCGCGCACGCTCGCGCCGCGCCGCGTGATCGCCTGCTTCCAGCCGCACCTGTACTCGCGCACGCAGCGCGAGGCGGGCGCGTTCGGCGCCGCGCTGGCCGAGCGCCGACCTCGCGGTCGTGCTCGACGTCTACCCGGCGCGCGAGCGCGCCGAGGACTTCCCCGGCGTCACCGGCCTGCTCGTCGCCGAGGCCGCGGCCGACGCGGGCGGCGGCAAGCGCGTGGCCTGGATGCGCACCCACGCGGCCGCCGAGTCGTTCCTGCGCGCGGAATTGCAGGACGGGTGACCTGCTGCTGACGATGGGGGCGGGCGACGTCGACTCGCTCGGGCGGGCGCTCATATAGAAGGGACCGGCGGAACGGGGTCGAAGCTGTGCGCCAGTGGCCGCCTTGACTGTGACCCGCCGTGGCCGGCACCTGTTCCGCCTGGGCTTCGCGCTCGTGACGGTGGTCGCGCTCGTGGCCGGCGCCTGGATGTGGCTGCGCGATTCGAGCTTCGTCCGCGTCAAGGACGTCCAGATCACCGGCGTCACGGCGTCCGACGGCGACGCAGGTCAAGTCGGCGCTCGAGGGCGCCGCGCTGGAGATGACCACGCTGCACGTCCGCGAGGACGTGTTGCGCCAGGCGACGGCGAACCACCCGTCGGTGGCGAGCCTGGAGGTCAGCACCGACTTCCCGCACGCGATGACGCATCCGCGTGATCGAGCGCCAGCCGGTGGCGGCGCTCGCTCCGGGCGGCGGCGAGCGCCGGATCCCGGTCACCGGGACGGGCATCCTGCTGCGCGGCGTGACGGCGGATCGCGACCTGCCGAGCCTGGTCGTCAAGCAGACCGCGGTCGGACCGCGGCTGACCGATCGGCGTGCGCTTCGCGCGCTGGCGATCGCGGACGCGGCTCCGGTCGAGCTCCTCCGGCGCACGCAAGAACTGCAAGTCAACAACCGCGGCGTCGTCGCGACGCTGAAAAATGGACCCGAACTGGTGTTCGGGTCCGCCGACGACGCGCGTTCGAAGTGGATCGCCGCGGCTCGCGTGCTGGCCGAGAGTTCGGCCGCCGGCGCGACCTATCTCGACCTCAGGATTCCCGGGCGGGTGGCCGCAGGAGGGCTCGCGCCCGTCACTCCCGAGGAAGAGCAGTCAAACCTTCAACCTGAGGCTGAGAATCAGCCCCACTCTCGAGTAGTAGTCGAGACTTTCGCGTTCTGCAACGATTCTTGCTGACGTTCGTTCTCGTTGACAATGGGAACGAAATGCCCGTACCTTGCGGTAATCCGCGCCGTCAGCGAGCCTGCTAAAACGCTCGACCCTAACTAGAGGTACGGACGGAAAACTCTCATGGAAGCCAGCGGTTATCTCGCAGTGATCAAAGTCGTCGGTGTCGGCGGCGGTGGAACCAATGCCGTGAACCGGATGATCGACGCCGGGCTCTCCGGCGTGGAGTTCATCGCGGCCAACACGGACGCGCAGGCGCTCCAGATGACGGACGCCGACCTCAAGCTGCACATCGGCGCCAATCTCACGAAGGGCCTGGGTGCGGGCGCGAACCCGCAGATCGGCCAGGGCGCGGCAGCCGAGTCGCGCGACGACATCAAGGAGGCGCTCAAGGGCGCGGACATGGTGTTCGTCACGGCGGGCGAGGGCGGCGGCACCGGCACCGGCGCCGCGCCGGTGATCGCCGAGATCGCCAAGAACGAGATCGGCGCGCTCACGGTCGGCGTCGTCACGCGCCCGTTCGCCTTCGAGGGCTCGCAGCGCGGCCGCCAGGCGCAGGAGGGCATCGACCGCCTGCGCGAGATGGTGGACACGCTGATCGTGATCCCCAACGAGAAGCTGCTCGCGATGGTCGAGCGCCGGACGAGCATCCTCGACGCCTTCCGCGAGGCCGACAACGTCCTGCGCCAGGGCGTCCAGGGCATCACCGACCTGATCACGATCCCCGGCCTGATCAACCTCGACTTCGCCGACGTGCGCACGATCATGGCCAACGCCGGCTCCGCGCTGATGGGCATCGGCACCGCCAACGGCGAGTCGCGGGCGTCCGAGGCCGCCAAGCAGGCGATCTCCTCGCCGCTGCTGGAGGAGTCCGTCGAGGGCGCCACCGGCATCCTGCTCAACATCACCGGCGGTCGCGACCTCGGCCTCTTCGAGGTCAACGAGGCCGCGGAGCTGATCCACTCGGCCGCCGACGCCAACTCGAACATCATCTTCGGCGCCGTGATCGACGAGGCGATGGGCGACGACATCCGCGTCACGGTGATCGCGACCGGCTTCGACCACGGCGGCGTGCGCGCCGCGCGTGAGGAGCGGGCCCGCCCGCCGCGCGATCGTGGCCCCCGGATCGACGATCGCCAGCGCGATTCGCTCGTCATTCGCGACGACGATCTCGACATTCCACCGTTTCTTCGCTGACTCACGCTGTACCGCGGCGCCCAATGCGCCGATAACCCGGATGTGAATCCCACATTCGTCCGCCTGCGTCCGTTGCTGGTTGCCTTCGTGGTGACCTGCGCGGCGTGGCTGGTCCTGCATGAGGTCCGCGTCGTCGGCTTCGGCGGGATCTCGCTCGGGCCGCTCAGCTCGCGCTTCGCGCACGACGTGATGCTGCTGCTGGCGGCGGGCGCGTGCCTCGCGCGCGGCGTGCTGGTCCGGGCGGAGCGGACCGCCTGGCTGCTGATCGGCGTCGGCGTGCTGGGTTGGACGTTCGGCGAGATCTACTACACGGTCGTGCTCTGGAACGAGAGCGCGCCGCCGATCCCCTCGCCGGCCGACATCGGCTACCTCGCCTTCCCGGTCTTCACCTTCGCGGGGATGCTGGCGCTGCTGCGGACCCGCGCGCGCTTCACCCCGGCGCTGCTGGTGGACGGCATCGCCACCGCGCTGGCCGTCGCCGCGCTCAGCGCCGCGATCGTCTTCCAGACCGCGCTCGAGTACGCCTCCGGCGCGCCTCTGGCCGTCGCCACGAGCCTGTCGTATCCGATCACGGACCTCTTCCTGCTGGCCGTGGGCGTCGGCGCGCTGGCCGGCACCGGCTGGCGGCTGGACCGCACCTGGGCGCTGCTCGCGGGCGGCATCCTGATGTTCTGGTTCGCCGACTCGATGTATCTCGTGCGCACCGCGCAGGGCACCTACGAGTCCGGCGGCTGGTTCGACGCCGGCTGGTGGGCCGGGCTCTTCCTGGTCGCCATCGCCGCCTGGCAGCCGCCGCCGCTGCAGCGCCGCCGGGCACCCGCCGACAGCCTGCGACTGCTCGCCGCGCCGCTGGTCTCAGGCGGCGTCGCGCTCGAGCTGCTCGTCTACGGCTCGACTCGGCGACCTCAACCCGCTCGCCGTCGGCCTCTCCGCGGCCGCGCTGATCTTCGTGATGATCCGCCTGACGCTGACCTTCCGCCAGAACGTCGGCATGTTGAAGGCCTCGCGCGACGAGGCGCTGACCGACGCCCTGACCGGCCTCGGCAACCGCCGCGCGCTGACCCGCGCGCTCGACGAGGCGCTCTCCGAGGTGACCCCCGATTCGCCGGTCGCGCTCGCCCTGTTCGACCTCGACGGCTTCAAGCACTACAACGACACCTTCGGTCATCCGGCCGGCGACGTCCTGCTCACCCGCCTCGGCGCGAACCTGAGCAGGTACGTCGGCTCCCGCGGGAAGGTCTTCCGCATGGGCGGCGACGAGTTCTGCGTGCTCTTCGAGTCTCGGCTGGAGGATCCCGTCACGCTCTTCGACGGCGCCGCCCTCGCGCTCTCCGAGCAGGGCGACGGCTTCTGGATCGGCTGCTCCTACGGCTCGATCGCGCTCCCGACCGAAGCCGACCGCGCCGACGACGCCCTCCGCATCGCCGACCAGCGCATGTACGCCCAGAAGCACGCCGGCCGCGTCTCCGCCTCCCGCCAGGTCAAGGATGCGCTGCTCGGCGTCCTCGCCGTCCGCGACCCCGAGCTCAGCCGCCACGCCGTCGCCGTCTCCGACCGTGCCGACGCCATCGCCCGCAGGCTCGGCCTCGACCAGAACGAGCGCGAGACCGTGCGCCTCGCCGCCGAGCTGCACGAGTGCGGTCAGCTCATGCTCCCCGCCGGCGCCGGCCGCTCCTCGAGCGCCGAGATCGCCGCCGCCGGCGAGCGCATCATCGCCGCCGCTCCCGCGCTCGCCCACGCCGCCCGCATCGTCGGCACCATCCACGAGCGCTGGGACGGCACCGGCCTCCCGAACGGCCTCGCCGGCGAGGCCATCCCGCTCGCCGCCCGCATCGTCGCCGTCGCGGACGCCTACGAGACCCTCACCACCGCCGCGATCTTCCACGCCCAGGCGATCGAGGAGATCCAGAGCGCCTCCGGCACCCGCTTCGACCCCGTCGTGGTCGAGGCGTTCACCGCCACGACCCGCACCCGGGCCGCGGCGATCGCGTTCGCCTAGCGCGAACGCGCCATCTACGCCTCGCCGGGGGCGACTTTCCTGCCGCCCCGCCTATAGCGTGCGGACGCGGCAGAGGGGGCAGAGATGACGGCGCGATGGTCGAGTGCAGTGGTCGTGGTGTTGTGGTTGATTTTCGCCGCGCCTGCGCTGGCGGGCACGTATACGGTTCACGCCTGCACGCTGCCGGACGGTTCGCCCGCGCCTATCGATGGCTGGACGTTCGCGAGCGGAGCGGTGTTCGGTGGGTTGTCGAGCGTTACGTGCGACGCGCCCGATGGCGAGATGACGGGGTGGCTCTACGTCTCTGCGCGTGCGCAGGATCCTGCGCCGACGGCGCAGTCCTATGCCAACTGGACGTTCACGGCGCCTCCGGAGACGGTGATCGACAGTTACACGATCTATCGGCACGAGTACACGCAGGCACCGGCGCTCTGGTTCGATCCGCCGCTGTACACCGCCGTCCAGTGGTTCAACTCTGCGAGCGGCGGCCTCCCCGTTGGAGGATGCTCTCCGCTCGAGGGGTGCCTGGAACGCGGCAACACTGCTGCGACTGCCCGGTTCTCTTCGGAGAATCGAGCGGAGGGATCGGGCGACTCCGCACAATGGCTCACGGTCTCTGCCCGCTGCTTCCACAACCTGAATGGCCCCGGCACTCAAGTCTGTCCGGGCACCGCTCGGTTCTCAATCTATTCGGCCCGCATCCGACTCCGCGATCTCGCCGTTCCGCGCTTGACGACCGAGCCTTCCGGGGGCTTGGTCGACCCATCCGAGCCTGTCAGCGGGGTCCGAGCCGTGCGGATCGCGGCCGAGGATCGCGGTGGTGGTCTCGCCCGGGCGGTGCTCCTCGCAGCCTTCAGCTTCGCGTCATCGACGTGGGCGGCAACGAAGCTGTGAGCCGGAACGTCGCTGTGACAATCGAAAACGACGGAACCCCGAATGGCGCCGGGGCAACACGCCTCGCCTCGTTGAGCGGTGGTTTCGCCGGTGCTCGATCCGGGGCTCCGCTTCGGCGAGAGGTTGCCTACGGTCGTGGCGCGACGTTCCGCGGTCGACTGGAGAATGCCGCCGGCAAGCCGCTCGTGGGCGCACGACTCGCCGTGACAACCCGAACGGCCCGACCGGGTTCGTCGTGGGTCGCGAAGCCGAGCGTGACCACGGATTCGAGCGGCGCCTGGGTCGTGCCGATCCAGCGAGGTCCTTCCAGAGACGTTCGGGTGAGCTATCAACCCTTCTCGCTCGATCTCGTCCCCACCGACGAGATCGTCGGGCGGATGTCCGTAAGCGCGGGTCTCGCACTCGCGATCAACCCTCGGAGCGTCAAAGCACGTGGGCGGATTGAGTTCCGCGGACGCCTCCGAGGCGCTCCGGGGCAAGCGGGCACGCAGGTCGTCATCTACGCCGTGGGAAACCGCACGCGCGATCGCATCCCGGTGGCCACCGTCCGCGCCGATGCGACCGGCCGCTTCGCCTATCGCTATCGCTTCCAGCGGAGCGCCCCCGGCACCAGGTACCGGTTCGTGGCGACGATGCAGGCGCAGCGAAGCTACCCGTATGCGTCGGGCAGTTCGCCCTCTGTGACTGTGCGGATTCGCTAAGACGACTTGCGGGACACGCTCGCGAATCGCAAGCGGAGACGGGACGGGTGGTGTCACAGGGTTGCGCTATGCGCAACCCATCGACACCACGTGGCAAGGATCAGCGGACGCGGACCGGCACGGACGCGCTGTACCCCAGCTCATAGGGGAACAGCGCCTCGCGGCGGATGCGCAGGCGGACCGGGTAGGTGCCCGGGGTGCCGCGGAACCGGGCGATCGCGTGCCAGCTGCCGGTCGCGCCGGTGGCGCGGGTGGTAGCGACCGTCGACCAGCGCCCTCCCTGGGCGGCCTGGAGGTCGACGAGCTTGCCGCCCGGGGGAAGCGTGGTGCCGAGCATCCGCAGGCGGCCGTTGAAGCGGACGCTGCCGGAGCCGCTGATGCTCGCCGCGGCGGCGTGGATGGTCGCGCTCGCGGGCACGCGCAGCGCGACGTCGCGCGTCCGGGTCAGGATGCCGGGGGCGCCGGGATAGACCACGCTCAACGTGCGGCTCGGGCCGGCCGGGAGCGTGACCGAGAAGCGGCCGCCGGTGTCGGTCATCGCCGTCGCGATCGGCTGAGCGGTGGCGCCCGTCTGGCGCAGCGTGCCGTTGAAGACGATCGCCTGGTTGGCGATCGGTGAGCCGTCGGTCGACGTCAGGCGGCCGAGGACCGTGACCGGGCGGCCGTAGCCGATCGTCGCGCGCTCGTTGCGGACCTTGTGCGAGTGCCCCTTGCCGACGCGCGTGCTCAGGCTCATCGACGTGACCAGGGCGGACATGCCGTTGCCGGCCTTGTCGCCGGCGGAGACGCGGATGCCGTAGCTGCCCTTGACCGACTTGGGCACGGTCGCGGTCAGACGCCCGCTCTTCAAGGTCGTCTTGAGCGCGACGAACGGCGCATCGCGCTTGCTGCGGACCTCGATCGTGCCGCCCGCGACACCCGAGAGCGCGTCGGAAACGACGGCGGAGATCTTGCGCCCGCTCACCGGCACGCGCGAGATGACCGGCGCCGTGCCGTCGAGATCGATCGTGCGGTCGGAGCGGGTGACGTTGCCCGCGGTGTCCTCGACGACGGTCGTGAGCGTGTGGCGGCCGTCCGCGATGCCGCTGAGGTCGAACGGCTCGGCCGACTGGGCCAGGGCATGGGCGCGGCGAGGTCGGTAAGTCGCACGTGCGAACCGGTCGAGCGACGCGCTCGACGCCGTCGACGAGTACGCGCGCGAGCCGAATCCCGGATGCAGTCAGTCGCCGACGCGCTGAGCGGGTCGCGTCGGCCGGTCGCCAGCCGTCGAGCGGTGCCGCCGCGGCCAGCTCGGGCGCGATCGAGGTCTTCGACCGTGACCTTCGCGCCCTGGAAGCTCCAGGCCGGCGTGGGCTTCGGTCCCGTCGCCGGTCGCGCAGAGCGCGTGTCGCGCGGCGCCGCCGCACTCCAGGCCCCACGTGATCACCGGCTGCGCCGATCGACGTGTACGTCGCCGCGGTTGCCGGGGTCCTGGAATCCGCTCGCGTCGCCGCCGCTGGCAGTAGGCCGGGTAGACGGCCGAGTTGGCGAGACACGGCGCAGTAGTCCGACGCCGGTGCGTGCCGCCGAGCAGGATCGACCCGCCCGGGCGTGGCACCGCTCGCGCCACCGCGACCCAGTACCGGGCTGGCTGCGGCGCTCGTGCTCGCGCGACCCTCGAGTACCGCCAGATCGTCGCGTCGCGCTACCGTCGTGCCCGCCGGCGCGGTGAACGTCTGAAGCCGGCGCCGTCGTCGACCTTTACCGTGCGCGGTCCCGACCGCCGACGAGAGCGAAGCCCGATCGTCGTCGGGCACGCCTCGAGCGCGGCTGGGCCCTTGAAGGCCGTCGGCCGAGCGGAGCCGCCTTGCCGGCGCGGTTGTAGGGTCGAGCGTCCAGGCGCGGTTGATCGCGCTGCTCTCGCTCCCGGGCACGTTGCACGTGACCACGTCGTACGTCCCGGCGCGCGCGGCAGGCGGCAGCAGCAGAACAAAGGCGCACAGAAGCACCAGCAATGCAGCGTCCTTGCGCATCAAACCGGGCAACACTCAGCGCGAGGATAGTTGGAGCTCGCCGAGAGTGCCACTCGCGCTAGGGTCCGGACCCCATGGCCGTTGGTACAGAGACGCTGAAGCGGACCCCCCTTTATGACCGGCATGTCGCCGCCGGCGCGAAGCTCGTCCCGTTCGCCGGATGGGAGATGCCCGTCCAGTACGCGGGGATCAAGGAGGAGCATCTGAACGTCCGGGCGAACGCCGGGATCTTCGACGTCTCGCACATGGGCGAGATCGAGACGACCGGGCCGGACGCGGAGGCGTTCCTGCAGCGGATCCTCTCCAACGACGTGACGAAGATCGCCGAGAACGGCGCGCAGTACAGCGTCCTCTGCAAGGAGGACGGGGGCGTCCTGGACGACCTGTTCACGTACCGCCTCGATCACGATCGCTTCCTCACGGTCACCAACGCTTCCAACCACGAGAAGGACCTCGCGTGGTTCCAGGCCCACGCCGAGTCGTTCGACGTGACGCTTCACGACCGCCTGCACGACTACGCGATGCTCGCCGTCCAGGGACCCGATGCGCGCGGCATCGTCGCAGGCCTGACGGATGGGGAGCTGCCCAAGCGCTTCCGGACCGCGCGGCTGACGGTGGCGGGCGTGCCGGACGTGCTCGTCTGCGGCACCGGCTACACCGGCGAGGACGGCGTCGAGCTGCTCGTCGCGCCCGCTGACGCGACCAAGGTCTGGGACGCGATGGTCGAGGCCGGGGTCAAGCCCGCGGGCCTGGGCGCGCGCGACACGCTGCGCCTGGAGGTCTGCTTCCACCTCTACGGCAACGACCTGATGGAGTCCCGCGGCCCGATCGAGGCGGGCCTCGGCTGGTGCGTGAAGGAGGACACGGGCTTCATCGGCGCCGAGGCGATCAGGGTCGCCCGCGCGAATGGCCCGTCCGAGAAGCTCGTCCCGTTCGTCATCACCGGCCCGGGCATCGCCCGCCAGGGCAACCCGGTCATCGGCGGCGGCGAGGTGACCTCCGGCACGCTCTCGCCGAGCCTCAACGAAGGCATCGGCATGGCCTACGTCCCGGCCGACAAGACCGAGCCGGGAACCGAGCTCGAGATCGACGTCCGCGGCAAGACCCGCACCGCCGAGGTCCGCGCCAAGCCCCTGTACAGCAGCAAGGAGAACTGACCCGTGGCCGACGCCAGCTACCCCGACGACCTCGTCTACCACCCGGAGCACGACTGGGCGCGCGTCGACGGCGACACCGCCACGCTGGGCATCACCTGGTACGCCCAGGACCAGCTCGGCGAGGTCGTGTTCTTCGACCCGCCGGAGGTCGGCACGACGCATCACGAAGGACTCGCCGTACGCCGAGGTCGAGTCCGTCAAGGCCGTCTCGGACGTCATCGCGCCGGTCTCGGGCGAGATCGTCGAGGTCAACGAGGCGCTCAAGGACTCGCCCGGAGCAGATCAACGACGACTCCTACGGCGAAGGCTGGCTGGTCAAGGTCAAGCTCTCCGATCCGTCGGAGCTCGACGCGCTGATGGACTCCGCGAAGTACCAGGAGTCGCTGTCATAAGCTGAGCGGCTCTTATGAGTCGCTACACCTCCGCCACAGACGCCGACCGGCACGCAGATGCTGGAGGCGATCGGCGTTGACTCGATCGACGACCTCTTCGCCGACGTGCCGGAGGGCGTGCGGCTCGGCCGCGCGCTCGACCTGCCGGCCGGGCAAGCCCGAGCAGGAGGTCTACGCGCGGCTGCGCGACCTCGCCGCCAGCAACGTCGTCCGCCGAGGACGAGCTCTCGTTCCTCGGCGCCGGCATGTACGACCACTACGTCCCGGCGCTGATCGACTCGATCCTCCAGCGCTCGGAGTTCCTGACGCCGTACACGCCCTACCAGCCCGAGATCACGCCAGGGCGGGCTGCAGGTGATGTTCGAGTACCAGACCGCGATCAGCGAGCTGACCGGCCTGCCGGTCTCCAACGCGTCGCGTCTACGAGGGCCCGAGCGCCGTCGCCGCCGCCGGCTGGCTCGCGCACACGCACACCAAGAAGACGCGCTTCCTGGTCTCCGCGGGCCTGCATCCGCACAGCCGCGAGACGCTCGAGACGACCTCGGTCGGCTGGGGCACGACGATCGAGGAGATCCCGCTCACCGACGGGCTCACGGACCTCACCGAAGTGGGCGACGACGTCGCCGCGGTCTTCCTCGGCCAGCCGAACTTCTTCGGCGCGATCGAGGACCTCGAGAGCGCTGAGCCCGATCGCCCGCGCGACCGGCGCGCTGCTGATCGTCCAGGCCGACCCGCTGACGCTCGGCGTGCTGCGCCCGCCCGGCGACTTCGACGTCGACATCTGCGTCGGCGAGGGCCAGACGCTCGGCAACCGGCTCGACTTCGGCGGCCCGTCGCTTCGGCTTCTTCGCCGCCCAGAACGCGTACCTGCGCCGCATGCCGGGCCGGATCGCGGGCGAGACGACCGACGTCGACGGCCGCCGCGGCTTCGTCCTCACGCTGCAGACGCGCGAGCAGCACATCCGCCGCGAGAAGGCGACGCACAACATCTGCACCGCCCAGGCGCTCAACGCGCTGGCGGGCATGATCTACCTCAGCTGGCTCGGCCGCGACGGGATCGTCGAGCTCGGCGAGCTGCTCGTCTCGCGCACGCACTACGCGCGCGAGACGCTGACGGCGCTCGACGGCGTCGAGCGCGCTGCACGACCAGCCGGTCGTGCGCGAGTTCGCGCTGCAGCTCGACGCGCGACGTGCTCGACGTGATCGAGTTCTGCGCCGAGCGCGGCGTCAACCCGGGCTACCCGCTGCCGGACAACGGCCTGCTCGTCGCGATCACCGAGCAGCGCAGCAAGGAAGACATCGACCGCCTCGCGGAAGTCCTCAAGGAGGCCCTCGCAGCATGAGCGCCATCACGGACAACCGCCTGCACGCCGATCCGGGCATCGAAGGCCACGATCCCCACCCGCGCCGCAGCGCGCTGGTGGAGACCGACATGCAGCGCGATCGCGCGAAGACGATCTACGAGAAGTCCAAGACCGGGCCGCCGCGCGTTCGTGGCGCCCGAGCTCGACGTCCCCAAGCACGAGCTGCCGAGCCAGTTCCGCCGGGCCGAGCCGCCGAAGCTGCCGGAGATCGCCGAGCCGGAGATCGTCCGCCACTACAACCGGCTCTCCAAGCGCAACTTCGACCTCGACACGGGCTTCTACCCGCTCGGCTCGTGCACGATGAAGCACAACCCGAAGCTGCACGAGCGCGTCGCGGCGCTGCCGGGCAACGCGCGCCTGCACCCGCTGCAGAACCCCAAGCGCGCCCAGGGCGCGCTGCAGCTGATGCACGAGCTCCAGGGCGCGCTCGGCGAGATCGCCGGGCTCCCGCACGTCTCGCCTGCAGCCGAGCGCCGGCTCGCACGGCGAGCTCGCGGGCGTCCTGCTGACGCGCGCCTACCACGAGGACCGCGGCGACAAGCGCACGAAGATCCTCACGCCCGACACCGCGCACGGGACCAACCCGGCGACGGTGACGATGGGCGGCTACGAGGTCGTCAAGGTCGGCACCGACGAGCACGGCGGCGTCGACGTCGACGACCTGCGCGCCAAGGCCGACGAGCGACGTCGCGTGCCTGATGCTCACCAACCCGAACACGCTCGGCGTGTTCGACCGCAACATCGAGGAGATCGCCAAGATCGTCCACGGCGTCGGCGCGACGCTGTACTACGACGGCGCGAACCTCAACGCCGTGATGGGCCGCACGCGCCCGGGCGACATGGGCTTCGACATCGTGCACTTCAACCTGCACAAGACGTTCACGCAGCCGCACGGCGGCGGCGGTCCCGGGCGCCGGCCCGATCGCGGTCTCGCGACCGGATCGAGCCCTACCTGCCCAAGCCGCAGGTCGTGCAGCGCGAGGACGGCACGTTCGACCTCGACTACGACCGGCCGAAGTCGATCGGCCGCCTGCGCGGCTTCCAGGGCAACTACGGCGTCTTCGTGCGCTCGTACGCGTACATCCTCGTCGCTCGGCTCCGACGGCCTGCAGGAGGCGTCGGAGACCGCGGTCCTCAACGCCAACTACCTGCTGGCGAAGCTGCGCGAGCTGGGCGTCACCGACCTCCTGCCGCCCGCCTACGACCGCCTGTGCATGCACGAGTTCGTGCTCTCCGGCGCGCCGATGAAGCGCGAGCTGGGCCTGCGCACGCTCGACCTGGCCAAGCGGCTGCTCGACCACGGCTTCCACCCGCCGACGGTCTACTTCCCGCTGCTGGTCGACGAGGCGCTGCTGATCGAGCCGACCGAGACGGAGACCAAGGAGACGCTCGACGCTGTTCGCCGAGGCGATCGCGAACATCCTGCGCGAGGGCGCCGAGGACCCGGAGATCGCCCGCAACGCGCCGTACGGGACGCCGGTCCGGCGCCTCGACGAGGCCGGCGCCGCCAAGCGCCCGATCATCCGCCAGCCGCTGTAGCCGGCGTCAACACCCCGTGACGTCGAGGTCCTGAATCATCCCCGCGGGTTTTCAGGACCTCGACGAACCGGGAAGCCCCCTGGCAACAACTACTTCTCCTAGGGGGAACAACTATGTCCAGGCTTCGTATGGCCGTGACCGCGGCCACGATCGCGTGCGGGTTGATGCTGGTCGGAGGGACCGGCATCGCGCAGTGCACAGCAGGGCCCCGCCCGGCTCACGCAGGTCGTGCCGATCACCGGCGCCGCCAAGAGCGGCGGCAAGCAGTTCAAGGGCAAGTACACGATCGAGCGCTTCATCTCCAAGGGCGGCAAGCTCTACTCCGTCGGCACGCTCACCGGCAAGCTCGGCTCCAAGAAGGTCACCAAGGAGAACGTCCGGATGCCCGCGAAGGTCGCCAACGCGAGCGCTCCGGCGAAGGCCAGCCAGGTCCCGCCGCTCCCGCTGCCGCCGCTGCCGGCCGGTAACGCCTGCGCGATCCTCAGCCTCGACCTCGGCCCGATCAACCTGAACCTGCTCGGCCTGGTCGTCCGCACCAACCAGATCCAGCTCCGGATCGACGCCGTCCAGGGCCCCGGAAACCTGCTCGGCAACCTGCTGTGCGGGATCACCGGAATCCTGAACCCGTCAGGCGCCCTCGCGAACACGCCGCTCGGCCAGCTCGCGCAGATCCTCAACGCGCTGCTCGCGCTCTCGCCGCGAACCGCCTAACTCCCGGTTCGAACCTCGCGACGGCGGCCGTGATGGCCGCCGTCGCTAGGCTGCCTGCCGCGTGGTCATCTTCTCCGGCATCCAGCCCACCGGGCGCAAGCACCTCGGCAACTACATCGGGGCGATCCTCCAGTACGTCGAGGGTCAGGACCGCGGCGACCCGGCGATCTACTGCATCGTCGACCTGCACGCCACGACGGTCAACTACGACCCGGCGGAGCTGCGCCGGCGCTCGCAGGACACGGCGGCGCTGCTGGTCGCCGCCGGGCTGGACCCGGAGCGCTGCATCCTCTTCCGCCAGGGCGACGTGCCCGAGCACACCGAGCTGACCTGGCTGCTGTCGGGCGTCACCTCGGTCGGCGCGCTCAACCGCATGCACCAGTTCCGCGACAAGTCCGCGCGGCGCGCGCGAGCGGGTCAGCGCCGGGCTGCTCTTCTACCCGTCCTGATGGCCGCCGACGTGCTCGCCTACCGCGCCCACGAGGTGCCGGTGGGCGAGGACCAGCGCGAGCACATCGAGCTGATGCGCGACGTCGCGGAGGACTTCAACAAGCGCTTCGGCGAGACGCTCGTCGTGCCCGAGGGCAACATCCCGACGGTCGGCGCCCGCGTGCGCGACCTGCAGGAGCCCGAGAAGAAGATGTCGACGACGGGCGGGACGCCGAAGGGCACCGTCTACGTCGACGAGGAGCCCGAGCGCGATCATCAAGAAGTTCAAGAGCGCGGAGACCGACTCCGGGCGCGAGATCGTGCGCGGCGACGACAAGCCCGGGATCACGAACCTGATCGAGATCCTCGCGATCGTCCGCGGCACCGCGCCGGCCGCGATCGAGCACGAGTTCGAGGGCAAGGGCTACGGCGACTTCAAGACCGCCGTGGGCGAGGAGGTCGCCGCGTGGCTCGCGCCCGTGCGCGAGCGCTACCTCGAGCTGCGCGAGGACACGGCGGCGATCGAGGCCTTCCTCGAGGAGGGCGCAGCGAAGGCCCGGGCGATCGCCGCGCAGACCGTGGCGCGACGTGCGCGACGCGATGGGCGTCGGGCCCGTCCGACGCCCCACCTAGCCTGTAGGGCGTGCGGATCGCCCAGCTGGAGCTGGACCTCGACGTCTTCGCGGGTCCGTTCGACCTGCTGCTCTCGCTGATCCTGCGCGAGGAGCTCGACCTGCTCGAGGTCGACCTCGCCGAGGTCGTCGTCGCCTACCTCGATCACCTCGAGTCGCTCGACGAGCTCGACCTCGAGTCCGCGACCGAGTTCCTGGTCCTGATCGCGGCGCTGCTGGAGCTCAAGTCGCGGCTGATGCTGCCCGGCGAGGAGGTCGAGGAGCTCGACGAGCTCGCGCCCGCCGAGGCGGCCGAGGAGCTGGTGGAGCGGATGCTCCAGTACGCGCGCTTCCGCGCCGCGGGCGCAGCACCTGGCCGAGCGCCACGAGCACGGCCAGTCGTTCCTGATGCGCTCCGCGCGGCTGCCCGAGGCGCTGCGCACGGTGCCGTTGGCCCACGCCGAGGCGGCGTACGACCCCGCGGTGCTCGGCGCCGCGCTCGGCGGCCTGCTGCGCGTGCCCGCGCCGATCGACCTCGGCCACATGGCGACGCCGCGCGTCACGGTCGGCGAGCGCCTGGCGGTCCTGCGCGACCTGCTGCGCCGCGGCACGTTCTCCTTCGACGACGCGGTCAAGGGCGCCGACCGCGTCACCGTCTGCGTCACGGTCTTCGCGCTGCTCGAGCTCTACAAGCGCGGCGAGGCCGCGTGGGAGCAGGACGAGCCGTTCGGCCCGATCACCGTCCGCGCCGACGTGACGCACGCCACCGCCGAGAGCGCGGCCGCATGAAGCTCGCCGCCAGCCTCGAGGCGCTGCTGTTCCTCGCGCCCGAGCCGGTCGTCGATCGAGGAGCTCGCCGACGCGCTGCAGACCAGCGAGGAGGCCGTCGACGCGCCGCGGCCGACGAGCTGGCGACGCGTCCTCGACGGCCGCGGGCTGGTGCTCCGGCGCGTCGCGCGGCGGCCTGGCGCTGGCCTCGCACCCGGACGCCGAGGAGGCCGCGCGGCGCCTGCTCGCCCGTCCGCGCACCCCGTCGCTTACCCCCGCCCAGGCCGAGACGCTCTCGATCGTCGCCTACCTGCAGCCGGTCTCGCGGCCCGAGGTCGCCCGCATCCGCGGCGTCGCGTCGGAGTCCGCGACGTCCGCGCTGGTCGATCGCGGGCTGATCGAGGAGGCGGGCCGCTCGCAGTTCGGCGCCGTCCTGTACCGCACCACGCCGCTGTTCCTGAAGCTGTTCGGGCTGGACTCGCCCGAGGCGCTGCCGGACGTCGCCCAGTGGGATCCGTCGCCCGAGGAGGCCGCGACGCTGCGCGACCGCCTGCTGCGCGCCGGCGAGGCCCGCGGCGAAGCCGCCGCGGCCCGTTAGCGTTTCCTCACCGCGGGGTACCGGAGCCAGCAATGAGCTCTGGCTACGCGCCGTTGGACGGCCGCCTGCGGGCGGTCAAGATCGTCTTCTGCCTGCTCGCGGGGATCACCCTCCTCGCGGCCATCTCGGACGTGCTCGAGATCTCGCTGCTCAACCGCCTGATCGCGGGCGAGGACGTCAGCGACTCGCAACTGACCGGCAACGACACGCGCCAGGGGATCGTCGGCCTGATCCAGTTCGGCGTCTACGTCGCCGCGGTCGTCGTCTTCATCCGCTGGCTGCACCGGGCCTACAAGAACCTCGACGTGGTCGTCCCCGGCACGCGCCGCTACGGCCACGGCTGGGCGATCGGCGGCTGGTTCGTGCCGTTCCTGAACCTCTGGCGCCCGAAGGAGATCATCAACGACATCCATCGCGGCGGCGAGGGCCCGAACGCCACCACGCTGCTGTGGTTCTGGTGGGCGCTGTTCCTGATCTCCAACTGGGTCGCGAACCTCGCCTTCCGCTCGATCTTCAGCGACGACACGCCACAGGACATCCGCGACGGCTCGGTCGCCGCGCTAGCCGGAGGCCGATCGAGGAGAGCTGGCACCGGCGCCGAACTGAGGGCCTGATGCGCAACTTCTCCAGGACTCGCGGTTTGCGAGCAGGCGTGCGGAAACTGATCCTCGCGCTCAGCGCGATCGTGGCCCTTAGCGGCCTGAGCTTCATCGGCCCGGCCAGGGCCCAGACACCACCTCCGACGCTCTCGGTCTACCCGGTCCCGGGGACCTTGACGGCCTCCGCCAAGACCCAGATCAGCTTCCGCGGCGCCGACGCCGCCGCGATCGGGATCGTCAACGGTGTCCGGTTCCAAGAGCGGCTCGCACGAGGGCACGCTGAAACCGCACTCGGACGGCCTCGGCGCGAGCTTCGTGCCGAACAAGCCGTTCACCGAGGGCGAGAAGGTGACCGTCGTCACGACGCCGATCGTCACGCGACCACGGCGACTCTCGTTCACGATCGGTGACGAGACGCGGCGCACGCTGCGCCCGGTCGAGGCGCCGGACGTCGGCCGCGGCGCGGTCCAGTCCTACAAGACCCGTCCGGACCTCGACCCGCCGTCGGTGACCGTCACCACCAACAAGCCCGGGACCGCTCCGGGCCTGGTCTTCCTCGCGCCCAAGTCCGGGCGCGGCCAGGACGGCCCGATGATCATCGACAACGCCGGCAAGCTCGTCTGGTTCAAGGCCATGAAGGGCAAGGTCGCCGCCGACTTCCGCGTGCAGACCTACCAGGGCAAGCCGGTGCTGACGTGGTGGGAAGGCCAGCTGTTCGTCGGCGACGGCGACGGCGTCGGCCAGATCTACGACACCAGCTATCAGCCGGTCGCGCAGGTGCGCACGGGCAACGGCTACACGTTCGACCTGCACGAGTTCACGATCACGCCGCGCAACACCGCGCTGGTCCTCGCCTACGAGCGCTACAACCGCAGCCTGAAGGCGTGGGGCGGGCCGAAGGACGCGAAGGTCGTCGACAACATCGTGCAGGAGGTCGATCTCGCGACCGGGCTCGTGCTGTTCGAATGGCACAGCTTCGGCAACGTCTCGCCGGACGAGTCCTACGTCCCGGTGCCCAAGATGAAGGGCTCGGAGTGGGAGTACTTCCACGCCAACGCGATCGACATCGACAACGACGGCAACTTCCTCGTCTCCGCCCGCAACACGCACACGATCTACAAGATCAACCGCGCCACGGGCGCGATCATGTGGCGCCTGGGCGGCAAGAAGTCGACGTTCAAGCTCGGCAAGGGCGTCAGGTTCGCGTGGCAGCACAGCATCCGCGCCCAGCCCGACGGGACGTACAAGCTCTACGACAACGAGGCCGCGCCGCCGGTCGGCAAGATGTCGCGCGTGCTCACGCTCAAGCTCGACGAGCAGGCCAAGACGGCGACGCTCGTGAGCGCGTTCACCCACCCGGAGAAGCTGCTCTCCGCCAGCCAGGGCAACGTCGAGCGGCTGCCCAACGGCAACGAGTTCGTCGGCTGGGGCTCGCAGCGCTGGTTCACGGAGTTCAGCCCGACCGGCAAGGTGCTCTTCGACGGCCACATCGCCAAGGGCAACGACAACTACCGCGCCTTCCGCTACGAGTGGGCCGGGCGTCCGGCGCAGCCGCCGAAGGTCGTCGCGGCGGCGGGCAGCGGCAACATCACCGGCCGCGTCAGCTGGAACGGGGCGACCGGGATCGCGCGCTGGGAGCTGCTCGCCGGTGCGGACGCGGCGTCGCTGGCGCCGGTCGGCTCCAAGGCCTCGGAGGGCTTCGAGACCGCCGTCACGGTGAAGTCGACCGCCGCTCTCGTGGCGATGCGCGCCTACGACGCGGCGGGCAACGTCGTCGTCACGAGCGCGCCGGTCAAGCCGGGCAAGTAAGTCGGAAGGAGTAGTGCTGCCGGCGCGCGTCGATCAGACCGCGCCGGCGGCCTGCTTCGCGGCGAGCTGACCGCAGGCGGCGTCGATGTCGCGGCCGCGGGTCAGGCGGACGGTGGCGCGCAGGCCGTGCTCCTCGAGCGCCGCCTTGAAGGCGTCGATCGCGTTGCGCGAGCTGACCCGTCGTAGACCGAGTCGGTCGGGTTGTACGGGATCAGGTTGACCTTGTAGATCTTCGGATCGAGCAGCTCGGCCAGCTGGACGGCCTGCGCGTAGCCGTCGTTGACGCCGCGCGAGCATCACGTACTCGATGAAGACCTGGCGGCGCTTGCGCTCGTAGTAGCGCCCGGCAGGCGTCGAGCACCTCGGCAGCGGGATAGCGCTCGTTGACCGGCATGATCTGCGAGCGCAGCGCGTCCTCGGGCGCGTGCAGCGAGAGCGCGAGCCGGATCGGCATGTCGGTCTCGGTCAGCTTCTTGATGCCCGGGCACCCAGCCGACGGTGGAGATGCCGGTGCGGCGGTGCGTGATGCCGATGTCGGGCAGCTTGCGCGAGGCGGCGAGCACGTTGTCGAGGTTCATCATCGGCTCGCCCATGCCCATGAACACGAGGTGGTCGACCGGCTCGATGCGGCGGAAGTGCAGCACCTGGTCGAGGATCTCGGCCGCGGTCAGGTTGCGGCCGAACTTCATCGTGCCGGTCGCGCAGAACGTGCAGGTCAGCGGGCAGCCGGACTGCGAGGAGACGCAGATCGAGCGGCGGCCGTCGCGGTAGCGCATCAGCACGGCCTCGACGGCGCGGCCGTCGTGGGTGTGGAAGAGCGCCTTGACCGTGCCGTCGGAGGCGTGCGCCTCGCGCACCAGCGTCAGCGTCGAGAACGGGACCTCCTCGGCCAGCGACGCGCGCAGCGCGGCCGGCAGGTCGGTCATCTCGTCGTAGCCGCGCGCGCCGTTGGACGTCCAGCGCCAGACCTGCCGCGCGCGGAAGGCGGGCTCGCCGGCGTCGGCGAGCGTCGTCTCGAGCAAGTTCGAGGTCCACGACCTCCTATGGTGGCAGGCGCCGAATGCGTCTCGCCAAATACCTCGCCCACGCCGGCGTCGCCTCGCGGCGCGCCGTCCGAAGTCATCATCGCCGACGGCCGCGTGACCGTCGACGGCGACGCTCATCACCGATCCGGCCCGCGACGTCGACGACTCCCGCGCCGTCAAGGTCGACGGCAAGCCGCGTCAAGACGGCCGGCCACGACCGGGTCGTCTACGTCGTCAACAAGCCGGCCGGCGTCGTCTCCACCGCCAAGGACCCGCAGCGGCCGGCGCACGATCGTCGTCGCTCGTGCCCGAGCGACGAGCGGCTCTACCCGTCGGCCGGCTCGACTACGACACGACCGGCCTGATCCTGCTGACCAACGACGGCGACCTCGCGCACCGGCTCACGCACCCGACGCTTCGAGGTCCCGCGCACCTACCGCGCGCGGATCGCCAACGCGCCGATCAACGAGCCCGCGATGCGCGCGCTGCGCGACGGCGTCGAGCTCGAGGACGGCCTGACCGCGCCCGCGCAGGTGCGCCGGATCAGCTCCAACCACATCGAGCTGACCATCCACGAGGGCCGCAAGCGCCAGGTCCAGCGCATGTTCGAGGCGGTCGGCCACCCGGTCCGCGCGCTCGAGCGCGTCGCCTTCGGGCCGCTGCGGCTCGGCGCGCTGGAGGTCGGCGGGCACCGCGAGCTGACGCGCCGGCGGAGATCGAGCGCCTGCGCGCGCTTGGTTGAATGCCGGCGACATGCGGCTGGTCGCGCTCCGAGGCGCCAACACGGTCACCGAGAACACGGCCGAGGCGATCCTCGCGGCCACGGACGAGCTGATGCGCGAGATCCTCGCGCGCAACGCGCTGGGCGCCGACGACCTCGTGAGCTGCATCTTCACGCTCACGCCGGACCTCGACGCCGAGTTCCCGGCGGTCGCGGCGCGCGAGATGGGGCTGTCGTCGCGTCCCGCTGCTGTGCGCCCGCGAGATCCCGGTCCCGGGCGCGCTGCCGCAAGGTGATCCGCGTGCTGATCCACGCCTACCTGCCGACGGGCCGGCGCCGAGCACGTCTACCTCGGCGACGCGGCCAAGCTGCGGCTCGACCTGCACGGGCGCCCAGTAGCTAGCGGCCCATCCGCTGGTAGCGGCGGATCGAGAGCGGCACGAAGATCGCCATCAGCACGACGGCCCAGATGAGCGAGGTGATGATCGGGTGCTGGAGCGTGCCAGACGTCCGGGATCGGGCCGGTCGGGCTGTGGAAGAGCTCGCGCATCGCGGTCGCGAGCGAGGTCAGCGGGTTGATCTCCGCGATCTGGCGCAGCCCGTCGGGCAGGCCGGCGACCGGCACGAAGATCCCGCTCAGGAACATCATCGGGAAGATCACGGTCATCGCGATCCCGTCCGCGCCGTCCGGGTCGCGCACCATCAGGCCGATCCAGACGCCCGCCCAGGTCACCGCGAAGGCCATGAAGCAGCAGCAGCCCGAAGGCGCCGACGGTCTCGAGCACGCTGCCGTGCGGCGCCCAGCCGACGATCAGGCCGCAGATCGCGACGACCACCAGTGCCGCCGCAGAGCTCGACCAGCTCGGCGACCGTGCGCCCGGCGATCACCGACCCGCGCGAGATCGGCAGCGTCCTCAGCCGGTCCATCAGGCCCGAGCGGATGTCGGAGGCGACGCCGACCGCGATGCCCGGGAGCGTCGCCGATCATCGTCTGGGCGAAGATGCCCGAGACCAGGTAGGCGTGGTAGGTGCCGCCGCCCGGGACCTCGATCGCCGAGCCGAAGACGTAGGCGAACAGCAGCACGAAGACGAGCGGCAGCAGCACCGCGCCGAACGCCTTCTCGGGGATGCGCGGGATGTGGCGCAGGCTGCGCCCGGCGAGCAGCGGACCTCGTTGACGGTGGCGATCATCGGGCCGCCTCTTCGAGAACGGTCTGGTCGCGCTCGCCGGCGAGCGCGAAGAACGCGTCGTCGAGCGTCGGCTGGCTGAGCGACGCCTCCTCGACCGTCAGGCCGGCCTGCTCGAGCGCGTCGAGCGCGGCCCGGAGGTCGCGCGGGCCGTCCGGCGCCGGGACGCGTCAGCCGGCGGGCGCGCACGTCGAGCTCCGGCTCGAGGCGCTCGAACAGCCGCGCGGCGGTCGCGAGCTCGCCGTCGGCGGGCAGCGAGACGTGCACGCGGCGCTCGCCGACGCGCGCCTTCAGCTGCGCCGGCGTGCCCGCGGCGACGGTCTTGCCGCCGCGCAGCACGACGATCTCGTCGGCCAGCCGGTCGGCCTCGTCGAGGTACTGCGTGGTCAGCAGCAGCGCGGCGCCGTCGTCGACCAGGCCCTCGATCGCGCCCCACATCTCGGCCCGGCTGGCCGGGTCCAGGCCGGTGGTCGGCTCGTCGAGGAACACGACCGGGCGGCGGACGACCAGGCAGGCGGCGAGGTCGAGCCGGCGGCGCATGCCGCCGGAGTAGGTGCCGACCTGGCGGTCGGCGGCGTGGGCGATCCCGAAGCGCTCGAGCAGCTCGCCGTTGCGCGCGCGACCGCGTCGCGCCTTGGAGAGCTGCTGCAGCCGGCCGAGCAGCCGCAGGTTCTCGCGGCCGGTCAGCCGCTCGTCGAGCGAGGCCTGCTGGCCGGCGAGCGACGATCTGCTCGCGCACGGCGCCCGGCTCGCGCGACGACGTCGCGGCCGCCGACGAACGCGCGGCCGGTGGTGGGGGCGAGCAGCGTGGTGAGGATGCGCACGGCGGTCGTCTTGCCGGCGCCGTTGTGGCCGAGCAGGCCGAGCACCGTGCCCGGCTCGACGGCGAGATCGAGCCCGCTCAGCGCCTCGGTGTCGCCGAAGCGCTTGCCCAGGTCCTCGGTGAGGACCGCGGTCTTTCGTACGTTGTACGACATGGTACGGCGTACGATAGGAGTACGCTGTACGAGTGTCAAGGCGAGCCGAAGGCGCCGATCTGGGCGCGCCCGGAGCCGCGCAGCCGCGGCGCGCGGTCGCCGCTCTCGCGCGCGCAGATCGCCAAGGTCGCGCTGACGATCGCCGACGAGGAAGGCCTCGAGGCGGTCTCGATGCGGCGGCTCGCGCGCGAGCTGCGCGCGGGCGCGATGTCGCTCTACCACTACTTCGACAGCCGCGACGAGCTGCTCGACCTGATGGGCGACGCGGTCGCGGCCGAGATGCTCGTGCCCGGCGAGCTGCCGCGCGACTGGCGCGAGGCGCTGACGCGCGATCGCGCAGCACAGCCGCGCGGCACGTTCCTCGCCCACCCGTGGATGCTGCTCGACGCTCCAGGAGCGCCCGCGGGTGAGCCCGAACCTGCTGCGCCACATCGAGCAGTCGGCCCAGCGCGGTCATCGCCGCTCGGCGAGGCCGGCGTCGCCCGGCAGCTGCTCAACGGGATCGTGACCGCGGTCGACGACTACACGATCGGCTACACGCTGCGCGAGCTCGCCGCGGGCGGCTCCGACGACGAGCGCGGCCGCCGGATCGCAGCCCGCTTCGCCGAGAGCTCAACGACCCGCACGTCCGCTACCTGCTCGAGAGCGGCGAGTTCCCGCTGCTCTCGCAGTTCATCGCCAGCGGCGAGCCGCTGCCGATGCAGAGCTTCGAGGTCGGGCTCGAACTGGCTGCTGGACGGCTTCGCGGCCGACTCGCCGATAACCTGATCGCGCCATGGCCATCGAGTTCGCCGAGAAGGTCCGCCGCATCCCCGTCTATCCGGCCGCCGACGGCTACGCGCTCGGAGGGGCCGGTCGCCAAGCTCGCCTCCAACGAGTCGCCGTATCCGCCGATCCCGGCCGTCATCGAGGCGGTCACGAAGGCGCTGGCGGGCTCAACCGCTACCCGGACCCGACGAACGCCGCGCTGCGCGCGCAAGCTGTCGCGACCGCACGGCGTGCCGGCGCAGCGGATCGCGATCGGCAACGGCTCCTGCGACATCCTGCTCGCCGCCGGCGACGCGCTGCTCGAGCCCGGCGCCGAGCTCGTCTACGCGTGGCCGTCGCTTCAGCGTCTACCCGCACCTCGCCGCCGCCTCCGGCGCCCGCGCGATCGAGGTCCCGCTCGACGAGCGACCACTACCACCAGCTCGACAAGATGGCGCGAGGAGATCAACGCGGCCACGCGGCTGGTGATCGTCTGCAACCCGAACAACCCGACCTCGACGGCGCTGCCGCTGGACGAGATCGCGGACTTCGTCGAGTCGGTCCCGCGCCACGTCGCGGTGATCCTCGACGAGGCCTACGTCGAGTTCAACGTCCTGCAGGACCCCGACGACTCGGTCGCAGCTGCTCGAGCAAGCACCCGAACCTCGTCCTGCTGCGCACCTTCAGCAAGATCTACGGGCTCTGCGGGCTGCGCGTCGGCTACGCGCTGTGCGGCTCCGAGGCGCTTCCGCACCGCGGTCGACCAGGTCCGCCAGCCGTTCTTCTGCAACGCGGCCGCGCAGGCGGCGGCGCTCGAGGCGCTCAACCACCAGGACGAGGTCACGCGGCGCGTCGAGCGCAACCTCGCCGAGCGGATCGGCCTCGAGGACGGCCTGCGCGAGCTGGGCATCGAGCCCGCCGAGTCGCAGGCCAACTTCGTCTGGTTCGACCTGGGCGAGGAGCGCGTCGAGGCCGACGTCATGCGCGGCCTCGCCGAGCGCGGGCATCCTGGTGCGCGCCGGCGGCGCGCTCGGGCGCGACGGGCGCGCTGCGGGTGACGGTCGGCACGCAGGCCGAGAACGAGCGCTTCCTGGAAGCGCTCGCCGCGCTGCTGTAAGCCTCACGCTTCGCGTCATGGCCCCAACGTCCGCCAGCACCGCTTATCTCAGCCGGTCCCGGGCGTTCGGTCGTACCTACGCGTATTCCACCTGGCGATTTAGCTAGGCGCTCGGCCGGCGTGTCCAACGCCGCCGCATCAAGGCCCAGGGGCCGAGCGCCGGAGCTCTCACTCGTCGTACCGTTCCAGCCAGGCCTTTTCCAGGAGTACGCAAGATGATGATCGTCATGAAGCCGACGGCCACCGAGGAAGACATCCTCTCCGTCATCGACCGCATCGAGAGCTGCGGCGCCCGCGCGCACCCGTCGCGCGGCGAGGAGGTGACCGTGATCGGCGCCGATCGGCGACCGCGAGCACGTGCAGCGGCTCGGCCTCGAGGGCCACCAGGGCGTCGAGCAGGTCGTCCCGATCCTCAAGCCCTACAAGCTCTCCTCGTCCCAGTTCCGTCATGGCGAGCGCACCGTGATCGAGATCGACGGGCGACAGATCGGCGGCGAGCACTTCTCGATGATCGCCGGGCCGTGCACGGTCGAGTCGCGCGACCAGACGCTCTCGACCGCCGCACGCGGTCGCCGAGGCCGGCGCCTCGATGTTCCGCGGCGGCGCCTACAAGCCGCGCTCCTCGCCGTACAGCTTCCAGGGCCTGGGCCAGGAGGGCCTGCAGCTCCTCGCCGAGGCCAAGGCGCAGACCGGCCTGCCGATCGTCACCGAGCTGATGGACGCGCGCGACGTCGAGCCGATCGCTCGAGGTCGCCGACGTGATCCAGGTCGGCGCCCGCAACATGCAGAACTACCCGCTGCTGGCCGAGATCGGCCGCACCGGCAAGCCCGTGCTGATCAAGCGCGGCCTGTCCGCGACGCTCGAGGAGCTGCTGATGGCCGCGGAGTACGTCCTCAAGGAGGGCAACCCGAACGTGATGCTGTGCGAGCGCGGCATCCGCACGTTCGAGACCGCCTACCGCTTCACGCTCGACATCATGGCCATCCCGATGCTCAAGGAGCTCTCGCACCTGCCCGTGATCGTCGACCCGAGCCACGCGCCGGGCCGCCGCGACATGGTCCTGCCGCTGTCGCTGGCCGCGGCCGCCGCGGGCGCGGACGGCATCATCGTCGAGGTCCACCCGAACCCCGAGGAGGCGATCTGCGACGGCCCGCAGCAGATCTACGCCGACGAGTTCGCCGCCTACCTCGAGCAGGTCGAGCGCGCGGCGGCGGTCGCCGGCAAGGTCCTGAGCGCCGCCGCGTGAAGGTTGCCGTCGTCGGCGTCGGGCTGATCGGCGGTTCGATCGGCCTGGCCGCCCGCCAGCGCCTCGGCGCGCACGTGAGCGGCTACGACCCGTCGGCGGCGGCGCGCGAGACCGCGCTCGCGCGCGGAGCGGTCGCTCGAGGCCTTCGACTCGATCGCCGGCGCCGTCGCGGGCGCCGACTTCGTCTTCGTCGCCGCGCCGGTCACGTGCTCGGGCGCGATCGTCGGCGAGGTGCTCGCGGCGGCCGGCCCGAACTGCGTGGTCACCGACGTCGGCTCGGTCAAGCGCGCGGTGATGGGCGCGATCGACGACCCGCGCTTCATCGGCGGGCACCCGCTGGCGGGCGCCGAGACCGCGGGCGTCGAGCACGCCCGCGCCGATCTCTTCCAGGACGCGACCTGGTACCTGACGCCGACGGCGGCGACCCGCGGCACCGCCTACGAGCGCCTGCACCGCTGCATCACGCGGCTCGGCGCGTGGCCGTCGGCGATCGACGCCGAGACGCACGACGTCGTCATGGCCTCGGTCTCGCACCTGCCGCACGTGCTCGCGAACGTGCTCGTCGCGCAGGCCGCGCGGGTGCTCTCCGCGGAGCGGCGAGCGGCTGCCGGCGACCGGCCCGTCCTTCCGCGACGTCACGCGCGTGGCCGGGCGCGAACTCGTCGATGTGGGGCGGCATCTACCGCGCCAACGCCGACGCGCTGGTCGCGGCGATCGACGACCTGGTCGCCCGGCTCGACCGAGGCGCGCGACATGCTCGCGGCGGGCGACGACGACGGGCATCGTCGAGTGGAACGACGCCGCCCGCGACGATCGCCGCCGGCTGCTGGAGGCCGACCTCGCCGGTGGCGAGGTGCACGAGCTGCGCGTGCTGGTCCCGAACCGCCCGGGCATCGTGGCCGAGATCGCGCTCGCCCTCGGGCGTGCGACGATCGACATCGTCGACATGGGCCTCTACCCGTCCTCGGGCATCGCACGGCACCGTCGCCCTGTGGATCCGCGGAGGGGTCGTGGCGGAACAGGCTGAGCGGCTCGTCCGCGACCTCGGACTCGAGGTGGCTCGCGCGTGAAGCGCCGATTCGACCCGTCTGGCCCGCTACGCGGCACGCTGCGCGCGCCCGGCGACAAGTCGATGTCCCATCGCGCGGCGCTCTTCGGCGCGATGTGCGACGAGCCCGTGCAGGTCACCGGCTACCTCGAGGCGGCGGACACGTACTCGACGCTCAACGCCGTCCGCGCGCTCGGCGCGCTGGTCGAGGAGGGCGCCGACCCGGCACGCTGACGATCCGCGGGCCCGGGCTGCGCGCGGCCGCGGAGGCGCACATCGACGTCGGCAACGCGGGCACGCTGATGCGGCTCGCGCCCGGCTGGCTCGCCGGTCAGCCCGGCGGCGAGTGGTCCTTCGACGGCGACGAGTCGATCCGGCGCCGCCCGGTCGACCGCGTCGCGATCCCGCTGCGCCAGATGGGCGCGTGGATCGACGCGCACGAGCGACCGCTTCGCGCCCTTCACCGTGCACGGCATGCCGCTGCGCGGGATCGAGTACGAGCTGCCGGTGGCCGAGCGCGCAGGTCAAGTCGTGCGTGCTGATCGCCGGGCTGCTGGCCTCCGGGCACGACGACCGTGATCGAGCCCGAGCCGAGCCGCGACCACACCGAGCGCCTGCTCGCCCGCGCCGGCGTGCGCATCACGCCGCGACGGCGACCGGATCGAGCTCACCCAGCACGACGAGCTCGAGCTGGGCGACATCCACGTGCCCGGCGACCCGTCCTCGGCCGCCTTCCACATCGCCGCCGCGATCCTCGTGAAGGGCTCGCGGATCGTGATCGAGGACATGAGCGCCAACTGGACGCGCACCGGCTTCGTCCGGATCGCCGAGCGCATGGGCGCGGTCGTCGATCGGCGACCTCGAGCCGCCGCGGCCCGGCGAGATCCCGCACGACGAGCCCGTCTGCGAGCTCGACGTCGCCTCCGGCCCGCTCGTCGGCACCGTCGTCGAGCCGCACGAGGTGCCGCTGGCGATCGACGAGCTGCCGCTGGTCGCGCTGCTCGGCTGCTTCGCCGAGGGCGAGACCGTCGTCCGCGGCGCCGCAGGAGCTGCGGGTCAAGGAGTCCGACCGGATCGCGACCGTCGTCGACGGCCTGCGCGGCCTCGGCGCGACATCGAGGCGACCGACGACGGCTTCGTCGTCACCGGCACCGGCGGCCTGCGCGGCGGCACGATCGAGGCCCACGGCGACCACCGGCTCGCGATGCTCGGCGCCGTCGCCGGCCTCGCCTCGCGCGAGGGCGTCGAGGTCGACGGCATGGAGGCCGCCGCGGTCTCCTACCCGGGCTTCGAGGCCGATCTTCAGAGTCTGTTCACGGCACGGTGACCTAGCCGCCTCATGAGCCTGGTCTCGTGCCGGGCATGAGACGACTCATCACCGCTACGGCGGCTCTGACGCTCCTGCTCGCGCCGGCCGCCGGGGCCGCCGAGCCCAAGCTCGAGGCACGGGCGATCCTGCCCGCCGACGCCACGTTCGCGGCGCCCTTCCCTGGCGTCATCAACACCGATCCGGCGCCGGCGGTGGGCTCCACGCAGCCGGTCGGCGGCTTCTCGGCCCTGCTGGACGCCGGCGACGGCGACTTCTACGCGATGCCCGACAACGGCTTCGGCGCCAAGGCCAACTCGCGCAGCTTCATCCTGCGCCTCTACAAGGTCCGCCCGAAGTGGAAGACCGAGTGGAGCGGCAAGGGCACGGTCAAGATCCTCGACGCGATCACGCTCTGCGATCCCGACGGCAAGGTCCCGTTCCCGATCGTCAACGAGAACACGCCCGACCGCATCCTGACCGGCGGCGACTTCGACGTCGAGTCGGTGCGCCAGGCGCCGGACGGGACGTTCTGGTTCGGCGAGGAGTTCGGCCCGTTCATCGTCCACGTCGACGCCAAGGGCCGCGTGCTCGACGCGCCGGTGCCGCTGCCGCGCGTGATGTCGCCCCGACAACCCGTTCCTGCTCGGCCGCACGCCGAACCTCGCCGGCAGCAACGGCTTCGAGGGCATGGCGCTGTCCAAGGACGGCAAGACGCTGTACCCGTTCCTCGAGGGCCCGCTGGTCGGCGACGACCCGCTCGTCCGCCACGTCTACGAGTTCGACGTCTCCGACCGCCGCTACACCGGCCGCAGCTGGATCTACCGCATGAGCATCCCGGGCACGCTCGTCTCCGACGCGGTCGCCTACGGCAACGACCAGCTGATCGTCACCGAGCGCGACAACGGCCAGGGCCCGGCCGCGGCCTGGAAGAAGGCGTTCGTGATCGACGTCCCGGCCGACAAGCCGAACCTCGCCAAGCGCGAGATCGTCGACCTGCTCGACGTCAAGGACAAGGACGGCATCTCCGAGAACCCGATCCGCCCCGGCGACTTCGGCCTCGGCAACCCGTTCAAGTTCCCGTACCAGACCGTCGAGGCCGTGCTGCCGCTGTCGGGCAACGAGCTGGCGTTCGTCAACGACACGAACTTCGGCTCCACCGGCCGCAACGCGGGCCTGCCGGACTACAGCGACTTCATCATCGTCAAGGTCCCGGGCATCAAGAAGTAGCTAGAGCAGCGCCGTGAGCGCCGCGTCCACGTCCGCCTCGGTGTTGTAGAGGTGGAAGGACGCGCGCAGGCGGCCGGCGCGGGCGGCGGCCATGATCCCCGCCCGCGCGAGCTTCTCCGTCGCGTCCGCGACGTCGGAGGTGACGATCGCCGAGTCGCCGGGCTCGAGGCCGAGCCCGGCGCGGAAGCGGTTCGCGAGCTTCAGGTCGTGCGCGTGGACGGTCTCGACGCCGATCTCGTTGAGCAGCTTCAGCGCCGGCTCGGTGCCGACCCAGGAGAACCAGGCGGGCGAGGTGTCGAAGCGCCGTGCGGTGTCGGGCAGGCGCAGCGGCGGGCCGAACTGGTCGTTGAGCGGGTCGCTGGCGGCGAACCAGCCCGCCTGGTGCGGCGTCATCCGCTCGCCCAGCGCCTCGTCGAGCACGAGGAACGCCGTGCCGCGCGGGCACATCAGCCACTTGTAACAGGCGCACGCGACCGCGTCGTACTTCGACGCATCCAGCGGCAGCCAGCCGATCGCGTGGGTCGCGTCGATCACGGTCAGCGCGCCGTGGTGGCGCGCCGCGGCGGCGATGTCGTCGAGCGCGGCGAGCTCGCCGGTCGAGGACTGCACGGCCGAGACGGCGACCACGTCGACCGAGGCGTCGATCGCCTCGGCGAGCTTCGCGAGCGGCACGAACTCGACGGTAACCCCGCGCTCGGCCTGGGCCAGGAACGGGAAGATCAGCGAGACGAACTCGGGCTCGGGGGAGAGCACCTTCGAGCCGTCGGGGATCGCGGCGGCGATCTGCGCGATCAGGCCGGAGACGGTCGAGCCGACCGCGACGCGCTCGACGTCCGCGCCGCACGAGCTTCGCGTACTCCGCACGCGCGCGGCCGGTGACCGCGGTCCAGTGCTCCCAGCTCACGCGCCCGGCGCGCCAGTCGCTCTGCGCGGTCTGCGACCGCGTCCCACACGGGGTCCGGCGGGAGCCCGAAACTCGCCGTGTTGAGGTACACCGTCTCTGGCTGCCAGAGGTCTGGGATCCCGCTCATTCCGGCAGATTACTTGCACGCTCATCTATGGTGATCCGCCATGGTCATCGCCATCGACGGTCCCGCCGGGGCCGGAAAGTCCACCGTCGCGCGCGCTGTCGCGCAGCGGTTGGGCTTCACGTACCTGGACACGGGGGCGATGTATCGCTGCGTGGGCCTGGCCGCCCGCGACGATTTCGACGAGCGCCGGCGAGGTCGCCGAGCGGGTCGAGATCGAGCTCGGCGAGCGCGTGCTGCTCGACGGCCGTGACGTGACGGAGGAGATCCGCACCGCGGCCGCCTCCGAGGCCGCGTCGCACGTCGCCGTCCGATCCCGCCGTGCGCGCGGCGCTGGTGCGCAAGCAGCAGGCGATCGTCGCCACGGGCGACTGGGTCGCCGAGGGTCGCGACATCGCGCACCGTCGTCGCCCCCGACGCCGCGGTCAAGGTCTTCCTCACGGCCGATCCCGAGGAGCGGGCCCGCCGGCGCGCCGCTCGATCTCGGCCACGACGTCGAGGAGGTGCTCGCGGCGCAGCGCGAGCGCGACGTCCGCGACCAGTCCGGGGGCCAGCGCGCGACGCTCGAGGCACCCAAAGATTCCGTACCTGTCGACACCACCGGGCTGACGCTCGACGAGGTCGTCGAGCAGGTCGTAACACTGGCCATCGAGGCCAAGGAGATCGAGGCATGAAGGTCGCGGTCGTCGGCTATCCGAACGTCGGCAAGTCCTCGCTCGTCAACCGCCTCACGCAGAGCCGCGAGGCGGTCGTCCACGAGCGTCCCGGGATCACGCGTGACCGCAAGGAGCTCTCGACCGACTGGAACGGGCGCAGCTTCACGCTGATCGACACCGGCGGCGTCGACCTCGACGACGAGGATCCGCTCGCCGTCTCGATCCAGGACCAGGCCCGCGCGGCGCTCGCCGACGCGCAGGTCGCGCTGTTCGTCGTCGACGCGCGCGCCGGCATGCGCCCCGGCGACCAGGAGATCGCCGACATCCTGCGCCGCGGCAACCTGCCGATCGTGGTCGCCGCCAACAAGATCGACTCGCCGCAGGACCTGCTGCTCGCGCACGACTTCTACGGCCTCGGGCTCGGCGAGCCGGTCGCGGTCTCCGCCGCCCAGGGCCTCGGCACCGGCGACCTGCTCGACCGCCTGGTCGAGCTGCTGCCCGAGGACGACGAGATCGCCGACGCCGACGAGGACGTCGTCCGGCTCGCGCTGATCGGGCGCCCGAACGTCGGCAAGTCCTCGCTCGTCAACGCCTTCCTCGGCTTCGAGCGGGTGATCGTCTCCGACGTCGCGGGCACGACGCGCGACGCGATCGACACGCCGATCGAGGTCGACGACCGCAAGATCATCCTCGTCGACACCGCCGGCATCCGCGCGCCAGGCCAAGGTCAAGGAGTCCGTCGAGTACTACACGACGCTGCGCTCGCAGCGCGCGGCCGAGCGCGCCGACGTCGCGCTCGTGGTCTGCGACGCCCAGGACGGCATCACCGCCCAGGACCTGCGGATCGCCGAGCTGGCGATGAAGTCGCGGCTGCGCGACCGCGCTCGTGCTCAACAAGTGGGACGTGACCGGCGGCGCGGGCGATCCGCTCGGCCCGGGCGGCGGCATCGGCGCCGACGAGCTCGACCACGAGCGCGCCCGGGTCAATCGCAAGCTGCGCCTGCGCCCGCGGGTGCTGACGGCCTCGGCGCTGACCGGCCGCCACATCGCGCGCCTGCTGACCGAGGCGCTGAGCATCGCCGAGCGCTCCCGGCACCGGATCCCGACGGCCGAGCTCAACCGCTTCCTCGGCGACGTCGTCGCGGCGCGCCAGCCGCCGGCCAAGCAGGGCCATCGCCTGAAGATGCTCTACATGGCGCAGATCGGCGACGAGCCCGCCGCGCTTCGCGATCCAGATCAACTCGCGCCAGCGGATCACGCGCGACTACGCGTACTTCGTCGAGAACCGGCTGCGCGAGCGCTACGCGCTCGAGGGCGTGCCCGTGATCATCGACTTCGTCGAGCGCAAGAGCCGCTCCCGCGAGGAACGCATGTCGTCGTAACAGACGAACATGTGAATGTCGCTAGGCTTTTTGCCCCAATGAGCCAGCTCAGCGACAACGAGTACCTGTTCACGTCCGAGTCCGTCACCGAAGGCCACCCGGACAAGATCGCCGACCAGATCTCCGACGGCGTCCTGGACGCCGTCCTGCGCGACGATCCCTAACGGCCGCGTCGCCTGCGAGACGCTCGTGAACACGGGCCTCGTCGTCGTGTCCGGCGAGATCTCGACCACGACCTACGTGGACATCCAGGAGATCGCCCGCGAGACGATCCGCAAGATCGGCTACGTCGACGCCGACCTCGGCTTCAGCGCCGACTCCTGCGCGGTCCTGAACGCGATCGACAAGCAGTCGCCCGACATCGCCCAGGGCGTCGACGAGGCGCTCGAGCGCCGCACCGACGGCTCCGACGACGATGAACTCGACATCGCCGGCGCCGGCGACCAGGGCATGATGTTCGGCTACGCGTGCAACGAGACGGACGAGCTGATGCCGCTCCCGATCTCGCTCGCGCACCGCTGGCCGAGCGCCTGGCGGCGGTCCGCAAGGACGACACGCTCGACTACCTGCGTCCTGACGGCAAGACCCAGGTCACCGTCCGCTACGTCGACGGCAAGCCGGTCGAGATCGAGAAGGTCCTGATCTCCACGCAGCACCGCGAGGGCGCCGAGTCGCTGATCCCGGACGATCTCTGGGAGCACGTCGTCTGCCGATCCTGCCCGACGGAGCTCTACGACGCCGAGAAGCTGCGCAAGAACTTCCTGGTCAACCCGACCGGCCGCTTCGTCATCGGCGGCCCGGTGGGCGACGCCGGCCTGACCGGCCGCAAGATCATCGTCGACACCTACGGCGGCATGGCCCGCCACGGCGGCGGCGCGTTCTCCGGCAAGGACCCGTCGAAGGTCGACCGCTCGGCCGCCTACGCCGCGCGCTACGTGGCCAAGAACCTCGTCGCCGCCGGCCTGGCCGACCGCGTCGAGGTCCAGGTCGCCTACGCCATCGGCGTCGCGCACCCGGTCTCGGTGATGGTCGAGACGTTCGGCACCGAGAAGATCGGCCGCGGCCGCATCGCCGCGCTCGTCGACGAGTTCTTCGACCTGCGCCCGGGCGCCTTCCGCGAGTACCTGAAGCTGCACCGTCCGATCTACCAGAAGACCGCCGCGTACGGCCACTTCGGCCGCGAGGACGACGACTTCACGTGGGAGAAGACGGACAAGGCCGCCGCGCTGCGCGAGGCCGCCGGCCTCGCCGCCGCCGATCCGGTCGCGTAAACGCTCATGAGGCCGCCGCTTAGGCGGCCTTAATCTGGGTAGGGGGCCTCCCATGAGGGAGGCCCCATGAACCAAATCCGGCTGGATACGAACTGGGTCGACTACGCGATCGTCCTGACGTACTTCGCCGTCGTCCTCGGCGTCGGCTTCGCCGCGAAGCGCTACATCAAGACCAGCCTCGACTACTTCCTGTCGGGGCGCTCGCTGCCCGCCTGGATCACCGGCCTGGCGTTCATCTCCGCCAACCTCGGCGCGACCGAGGTGCTCGGCATGGCGGCCAACGGCGCCCAGTACGGCATCGCGACCGTCAACTACTACTGGATCGGCGCGATCCCGGCCATGGTGTTCCTCGGCCTGGTGATGATGCCGTTCTACTACGGCTCCAAGGTCCGCTCGGTGCCCGGAGTACCTGCTGCTGCGCTTCAACACGCGCGTCGCACGTCTTCAACTCGGCGACGTTCGCGCTCGCCACGGTCCTGATCGCCGGCGTGAACCTGTACGCGCTGGCGCTCGTGCTGAAGCTGCTGCTCGGCTGGCCGATCATCGTCGGCATCATCGTCGCGGCGGTCATCGTCGCCGCCTACATCACCCTCGGCGGCCTGTCCTCGGCGATCTACAACGAGGTGCTGCAGTTCTTCGTGATCCTCGCGGCGCTGATCCCGATCACGATCGTCGGCCTGCATCGACGTCGGCGGCTGGGGCGGCCTGAAGGACAAGGTCAGCGACTCCAAGATCGGCGAGGCGGGCCTGCACGCGCTGCAGGGCACCGAGCCCGGCGACGTCACCAACCCGATCGGCGTCGTCGCTGGATCGGGACTCGTCTTCGGCCTCGGCTTCGTGCTCGCGTTCGGCTACTGGACGACGAACTTCGCCGAGGTCCAGCGCGCGCTCTCGGCCAAGGACCTCTCCGCCGCCCAGCGCACGCCGCTGATCGGCGCGATCCCGAAGCTCTTCCTGCCGTTCGTGATGATCGTCCCGGGCATGATCGCGCTCGTCGTGATCCCGAAGCTGGGCTCGAGCGACCCGAACATGCAGTACAACAACGCGATCCCGCTGCTGATGAACAAGTACCTGCCCAACGGCATGCTCGGGATCGCGCTGACCGGCCTGATGGCGTCGTTCATGGCCGGCGTGGCGGCCAACGTCTCGGCGTTCAACACCGTCGTCACCACCGACCTCGTCGAGCCGTACATCAAGAACGGGCATGCCGGACGACTGGTACGTGAGCTTCGGCCGCTACGCGACGATCGGCGGCATCGTCGTCTCGCATCTTCACGGCGCTGATCGCCTCGACCTACGACAACCTCATGAACTACCTGCAGGCGCTGTTCTCGATCTTCAACGCGCCGCTGTTCGCGACGTTCATCATCGGCATGTTCTGGAAGCGGATGACGCCCGCGGCCGGCTTCTGGGGCCTGATCGCGGGCACCGCTCACCGCTGCCGGCATCTTCATCAGCTACAAGGCGGGCTGGATCTCGCTTCGGCTCCGACCTCGACGAGTCGATGTGGGGTGCGAGCATGGCCTTCGTGGTCGACGCGCATCGTCACCGTGCGTCGTCTCGCTGCGTACCGAGCCCAAGCCGATCGCGGAGCTGCAGGGCCTCGTCTACGGCATGGCCAACGAGCGACGAGCACGCCCGGCCGTACAAGTGGTGGGAGTCGCCGAAGCTGCTGGGCTTCTCGACGCTCGCCGGCGCCGCCGTCCTGACGATCGTGTTCTGGTAGGAGATGAGTGAGATGGCTGAACGAGCACCAAGTCAGGCCGCGCCGAGCAGCGCGGCGAACCTGTTCGACCTGCGCCGGATCATCGGCGGCCTGTTCGTGGCCTGGGGCATCCTGCTCACGGTGCTCGGCCTGACGGAGTCCGACGCCGAGATCGCCAAGGCCGCCGACGTCAACATCAACCTCGATCGCGGGGCTCGGGATGCTCGTCGTTCGGCCTGCTGTTCCTGCTCTGGGCGTTCACCCGCCCGCTGGGCGAGGAACTGCGCGAGGCGGAGACCGGCGAGCACCAGGCTCGCCGCGCGCGGCGGCGCCGCACGGCGTCGACGCCGCGGCGCTGGCGTCAGAGGAGTCGCGCCGGCGCGCCCGGGGTGACAGCCAGGGCGGCCGCAGGCCGCGCGACCCCGGGGGGAGTAGCGCCAGCACTGAACCGCCGAAGCCGCCGCCGACCATCCGGGCGCCGGCGGCTCCGGCGGCCTTCAGGCGCTCGACGGTCGCCTCGACCTCGGGCACGGACGCCTCGTAGTCGTCGCGCAGTGACGCGTGCGAGGCGTCCAGCAGCTCGCGCGACCGTCTCGAGGTCGCTCGGCGTCGAGCGCCTTCGCGGTGTCGTCGACGCGCTCGTTCTCGGTGAGGACGTGGCGCGCGCGGCGCAGCAGCGTGCCGTCGAGCCGGCCGAGGTCCTCGGTCGTCGCGTCGCGCAGGGACTCGATCCCGAGCGCCTCGCACGCGGCCCGGCACTCGGCGCGGCGCTCGTTGTAGCCCGAGCCGGCGTGCGAGTGTGTCGGCGCCGGAGTCGAGCGTGACGAGCTGCCAGTCGCCCAGTTCGAGTGGGACCGCGTGTCACGTCGAGTGAGCGGAAGTCGATCCGCAGCGCGCTGTCCGGCTCGCGAGCAGCAGGCTGGCGAACTGATCGAGCAGGCCGGTCTCGGCGCCGACCCACTCGTTCTCGACGCGCGAGCAGAGCTTGGCGAGTTCGCGCAGGTCCTCCGGCGGCGATTGCTCCGCCAGGCCGAGCAGTGCGAGCGCGAGTGCAGCCTCCAGTGCGGCCGAGGAGGAGAGACCGCTGCCTTGCGGTACGTCACCGGTGATCTCGAGGTGCGCGGGGCGCAGTTCATACCCCGCTGCCTGTAACTCGGCGACCATGCCGCGGTGAAAGCGCGCCAGCCCTGCGCGCGCTCCGGGGTGTCGAACTCGTCGCGCTCGCCGAGGTCCAGCGCGTCCACGATCCAGTCGCCGCGGCGGGTGTCGCGGTGACGGTGACGCCGCGCTCGATCGCGAACGGCATCGCGAGACCGTCGTTGTAGTCGGTGTGCTCACCGATCAGATTGACTCGGCCGGGGCCGAAGGCGGCGATGCGATCAGACGGCATTCGAAAGGAAAAGCTTTACGTACGGATTCGAGAAGGGCAGGGACTCTGCAAACGAAAGCCTCGCGGGGCGGTAAAGCTGCTGCTTGACCTTTTCAGGGTGAAAAGTGTCACCGACGGCCACCGGTAAGTGCCGCCGCCGCGCCGAGGGCGAGATACACCGCACCGGTCAGCTGCCGCCCATGCTGGAACCCGCCGAAGCGCTTGGCCGCGACGCCGGCGGCAACCGCATACCCGCAGTCCATGGCAAAACCGAGCGTGCCCAAAATCGCGCCGAACACCAACACCTGAGAAGCCACCGGTCCACGGCCCGGATCGACGAACTGCGGGAGGAACGCGAGAAAGAACAACGCGACCTTGGGATTCAACAACTGCACCACGATCGCCTGCCGGTACGCGCGAGCCAGTGACACCGGCCGTTGCTGCGCGTCAGCGTCGGCGTCGGCCCGCTGGAGGAGTGCCCTTAACCCGAGGACGATCAGATACGCCGCGCCGAGGTAACGCAGTGCGTTGAACGCCGTCGCCGACGAGGCGATCAGCGCCGACAGTCCAGCAGCGGCCGCCGCGACATTGATCATCGTCCCTGTCAGTAACCCCATCGCCGACGCGAACCCCGACCGCCGCCCCTCACTCATGCTCCGCGTCGCCACATAGATCATGTTCGGGCCGGGTATCGCGATCAGCGCGAGCGCCGCAAGAGCGAACACCGCGAGGGTGGAAGGCGCAGGCATCGCCCGAGCGTACCGGCGCGATCGGCGCCCGCCTGCTCGAGCCTGCAGCACGCGACCGTCGCGCCATCGAGGCCGTGACGTGAGCGCGGCCGGGGGGTGTGATTGAGGGACTCCGGATAGCGGACCTGAGCAAGCGCACCCCCTTTCGGAGCGGGGTCCACGACCGTTGCGGCGCGTACCGGTGCCCGGTGGCGATCGTGTGCGCTCGAGCCGAATCGCGCGTCTGAGCGTCCCTCTCCCTCATTTGCCCGCAGTTCACCCGCGCGGCGACACCCCACACCAACGACGAGCCGTGAGGTCCACGGCGCCGGCGCCCGCGGAACCCGTCCGCGCGGCGCCGCGGGGCCGTCACCGCCTCCTGCGAGGCTTGGCGCGTGATCGCGCGGGTCGAGCCCCTCACGACGACCCGCCGGCTGACCGGTCCGTTCGACTATCGCGTCGAGGACGGCGATGTCGAGGTCGGCTCGCTCGTGCGCATCCCCTTCGGCCACCAGAAGCTCGACGGCGTCGTCGTCGGCCTCGCCGAGACCTCGGAGCGTGCCCGACGAGAAGCTCGTCGCGCCGACCGCGGTGCGCGAGGACTCGATTCCGCGCGACCTCGTCGACCTCGCGCTGTGGATGGCGGACGAGTACTGCTCGACGCCCGCGCGCGCGCTCGCGCTCGTCACGCCCCCGCCCGGGAAGGCGCAAGACGGCGTTCTGGGCCGAGGCCGACCGGCGCCGAAGGCCGCGTCAACGACAACCAGCGCGCGCTGCTCGAGCGCCTGCCCGGGCCCGGCGGGCGACGACCTCGCGGCGCTGCGGCGGCTCGAGAAGCGCGGGCTGGTGGCGATCGCGCAGCGCGTCGCGCCGCCGCGCGCCGCGCACGAACCCGTCCGCCGGATCGCGCCGTCGAGCTCACGGCCGCCCAGACCGACGCGCTGGCGGCGATCGAGGCCGCGCCCGGCGAGGCCCACCTGCTGCACGGCGTCACCGGCTCGGGCAAGACCGAGGTCTACCTGCGCGCGGCGGCGCGCGGCGCTCGAGCGCGGGCGAGGGCGTGATCGTGCTCGTGCCGGAGATCGCGCTGACGCCGCAGACCGTCGCGCGCTTCGCGCGCGCTTCGGCGACACCGTCGCGCTGCTGCACTCGGCGCTCTCCGAGGGCGAGCGCTACGACGAGTGGCGGCGGCTGCGCACGGGCGAGGCGCGGATCGCCGTCGGCCCGCGCTCGGCGGTCTTCGCGCCGGTCGCGAACCTCGGGCTGGTCGTCGTCGACGAGGAGCACGACGCCTCCTACAAGCACGAGAGCGACCCGCGCTACGACGCCCGCCACGTCGCCGCCTACCGCGCCTACCAGGCCGGCGCGCGGCTGCTGGCCGGCTCCGCGACGCCGCGGCCCGGAGACGCGTGCACGCGATGCGCGCGGCTGCGGCTGCCGACGCGCGTCGGCGGGCGGCCGCGACCTGCCGCCGGTGCGGGTGCTCGACATGCGCGGCGCGCAGCACTCGCTGCACCCCGAGACGCGGCGGGCGCTGGGCGCCTCGCGCAAGTCGATCGTGCTGCTCAACCGGCGCGGCTGGTCGAACTTCCTCACCTGCCGCTCGTGCGGGAAGGCGTGGGAGTGCCCGAACTGCGACGTCGCGCTCGTCCTGCACCGCGCCGAGGACGCGCTCGCCTGCCACCACTGCGGCCACCGCGAGCGCGATCCCGACGCGCTGCGACGCCTGCGGCTCGCTCTCGGTCGCCCGCCACGGCGCGGGCACCGAGCGCGTCGAGGCCGAGCTGCAGCGCGCGCTCGACGTCCCGGTCTTCCGGCTCGACGCCGACACCGCGGCCAACAAGGACGCCGTCCCCGAGCTGCTGGCGCGCTTCGCCGCCGCGCCCGACGGGCCTGCTGCTCGGCACGCAGATGGTCGCCAAGGGCCACGACTTCCCGGACGTCACGCTCGGCGTCGTGCTCGACGCCGACTCGACGCTGCGCTTCCCCGACTTCCGCGCCGAGGAGCGCACGTTCGCGCTGATCGCCCAGCTCGCCGGGCCGGCCGGCCGCGGCCCGCGCGGCGGCCGCGTGCTCGTCCAGACCACCTCGCCCGGACGCGCCGTCGATCGTCGCCGCCGCCCGCCACGACGCCGACGGCTTCCTCAAGGCGAGCTCGAGCGCCGCCGCGGCGCTGCGCTACCCGCCGTTCGCCGACCTGATCCGGGTCGTCACCAGCGCCGAGGACGGCCGCGCCCGCGCGCGCCGCCGCGGCCCGGATCGCCGCGGCGATCGACGTGCCGGACACCGAGCTGCTCGGCCCGGCGCCGCTGTTCCGCCTGCGCGACCGCGAGCGCTTCCAGCTCGTGCTCAAGACCACCGCCCGCGCCGAGGCGATCGCACGCCGACCGGCGCCGCCGTCGAGGCCGCCGCCCGCGACAGACGCTTCCGCGACGTCAACTTCTCCGTCGACGTCGACCCGACCTAAAGACGATAAAGGGGTCTGACCCCTTTAGAATCAGCGCGCGATGGCGGACGAGGTTCATACGGAGGCGCACGGCGAGATCGCCGAGCCGCACGAGCGGCTCGATCCCGAGACGCGGGCGCGGCGCGAGGCGGCGCTGCAGCTCGTGCGCAAGTACGGCGATCCGGTGCTGCGCGTCGCGCGCGCTGGAGATCGAGCGCTTCGACGACGCGCTGCGTCGAGGAGGTGCGCCGGATGGGGCGCCTCATGCACGACGCGCTACGGGATCGGGCTCGCCGCGACGCAGGTCGGCGTGATGCACCGCGTGCTCGTCTACCGGACGAGCTCGAGGGCTCGGTCGCGGCGCTCGTCAACCCGGTGCTCGAGTGGTCGAGCAAGGACAAGGAGTCCTCGGAGGAGGGCTGCCTGTCGCTGCCCGGCGTCAGCGTCGAGGTCGAGCGGCCGGTCCACGTGCGCGTGCGGGCGCTGGACGAGCGCGGCGAGCCGATCCTGGTCGAGGCCTCCGGGCTCGAGGCGCGCGTGATCCAGCACGAGATGGACCACCTCGACGGCGTGCTGATCCTCGACCGCACGTCGCGCGACCAGCGCAAGCAGGCGATGCGCGCGCTGCGCGAGGCGCTCGAGCCGCGATCGGCTGCGGCGTAGTTGCGCAACGTCTACCTCGGCACGACGGAGTTCGCGGCCGTCGTGCTGCAGCGCCTGGCCGACTCCGACCACCGCCCGCAGCTCGTCATCACCCGCCCCGACGCCAAGCAGGGCCGCGGCCAGAAGCTCGCCCCGCCGCCGGTGGCGGTGCTGGCGCGCGAGCTCGGGATCGAGGTCATCCAGCCCGAGCAGCTGCACGCGCCCGAGGTGCTCGAGCGGATCGCGGCGGCCGAGCCCGAGGTGCTCACGACCTGCGCGTTCGGCGTCCTGATCAAGGAGCCGCTGCTCTCGGACTACGAGATGATCAACGTCCACCCGTCGCTGCTGCCGCGCTGGCGCGGGGCGGCGCCGATCGAGCGGGCGATCATGGCCGGCGACGCCGAGACCGGCGTCGCGATCATGCGCGTGACCGCCGGGTGGGACTCGGGCGCGGTCTACGCGCCGGCGCGAGCCGATCGCCGCCGACGACGACTACGGCACGCTCGCGGCCCGCCTGGAGACGATCGGCGCCGACCTGCTGGTCCAGGCGCTCGACGAGCGCCCGACGCCGCAGGAGCAGGACGAGGCGCACGTCACCTACGCGCACAAGATCGGCGCCGCGCGAGCGCGCGCTGGACCCGACGCAGTCGCCCGCAGGAGGTCGAGCGCACGATCCGCGCGCTGCGGCCGCACATCGGCTCGCGCCTGCCGCTGCCCGACGGCACGTTCCTCGGCGTGATCGCGGCCCGCGTCGACGGCCCGACGCTGGCGCCGGCCGGCGGCCGCGTCCGCACCGACGGCGAGCGGCTGCTGCTCGACTGCAACGGCGGCGCGCTCGAGCTGACCGAGATCCGCCCGCCCGGCGGGCGCCCGATGGCCGCCGTCGGACTGGCTGCGCGGGCGCCCCGATCCCGGCGCTGATCGACTTCCGCTTCGACCCGGCGCTGCCCGGACCGCGACGCTCGACGAGCTGCTCGCGCAGGCGCGCGCGGAGTGGGTCGACGACGACGACGAGTGGGAGCCGCACGCCTGCGCGCTCGCCGCCCGCGGCAGCCGCGACGTGCTCGACGGCGATGATCGAGCTGGGCGCGACCCCGACGCCGACGGCGCGCGAGCTCGCCGCCTACGTGCTCGGCCAGCTCGGCTGGCAGGAGCGCGCGCTTCCCGCAGGAGCAGGCCGCCGCGCTGACGCGCGATGGCCGAGCGCGAGCAGGACCCCGAGCGTCCTCGCCGCGATCGCCTACGCCTTCGGCCACCTCGGCGACGCCGCACGGCCAGGACTGGGTGCTCGGCCTGCGCGACCACCCGGACGCCGAGGTGCGCGAGGCGGTCGCGTTCGCGCTCGGCGGCCGCCCCGGCGACGACGTCGCTCGCCGCGCTGATCGCGCTGTCCGCCGACGACGACGTCGACGTCCGCGACTGGGCGACGTTCGCGCTCGGCACGCTCGCCGAGGACGACGGCGCCGCGCTGCGCGACGCGCTCGCCGCGCGCCTCGACGACCCCGACGAGGACACGCGCCTCGAGGCCGTCCACGGCCTCGCGCTGCGCGGCGACGCCGCGCGCGACCGAGCCGGCGCGCGACCTGCTCGCCGCCCACGCCGGCGAGACGGTCGACAGCGTCTGGACGCGGCACCTGCTCGCCGAGACGGCGAGCCACCTCGACGAGCCTTGAACGACCACGGGGCGCCGCAAGCGGCGCCCCGAAGTGCTCAAGAACGTGCGGTGCTGACTAGAACGCCGGCGTGGCCGCGGGGTCCGCGGGAGCCTCGGCCGGAGCGGCGTCGGCGACCGGAGCCGCGGCGGCCGGAGCGGGCGCCGGGGCCTCGGCGACCGGAGCGGGCGCCGGAGCTGCCGGAGCGGGCGCCGGAGCCTCGGGCCGGAGCCGGGCGCGCGGAGCCTCGGCCGGAGCGGGCGCCGGAGCCTCGGGAGCCGGGGCGGGAGCCTCGGGCGCCGGGGCCGGAGCCTCGGCGGCCGGGGCGGTCAGCCTCGGCGGCGCGGAGCCTCAGCCTCGGCCGGGGCCGGAGTCTCAGCGGCGGGAGCCTCGGACGTCGGCCGCCGGAGCCTCGTCGACCGGAGCGGGCGTCTCAGGCGCCGGCGTCTCGGCCGGGGCGTCCGTCGGCGCGGGCGTCTCGGGGGCGCGGAGCGGGAGTCTCGGTGGCCGGCGGCGCGGGCTCCGTCGAGCCGGGACCGACGGGGCGGCCTGGACCGGCGGCGGCGTCGTGCCGTCCTCGATCGGGGCCGTCTCGACCGGCGGCGTGACCGGCGCGGGCGGCTCGTCGACCGGAGGCGCCTCGACCGGGGCGATCGGCGCGACCGGGATCGGGAAGCCGTCCGGGTAGCCGTCGCCGTTGCGGTCGTCGAGACCGTCGGGGATGCCGTCGCCGTTGCTGTCGGGGTTCAGCGGGTCGGTGCCGTTGCGCTCCTCGTCGGCGTTGGTCACGCCGTCGCCGTCGGAGTCGTCGTTGCCGTCGATGACGCCGTCGCCGTTGGTGTCGGCCAGCGCCGCCGCGAGCGGATGCTGGAACTCGGTCCGACGTTGGAGATGCCCGACGCGTTCGCCTGAGCGCTGTCGGCGTCGCGTCGTTCGGCGTTGAGCGCCGATCTTGGTCTCGTACGTCGTCCGGGATGCCGTCGCCGTCGGTGTCGGCCTTCGTGTCGACGGAAGCTCGGCGCCGGCGTGAACTGTCGCGGTCGCCGTTCGCCGGTCGTCGGTCTCGTGGGCTGCACGTCGGGGCCGGTGCTCTTGGCGCCGCGAGCCGCCGTTGGAGCGGAGCCGAGCCGCCGAGGCCGATCGCGACGAAGGCGCCGCCATTGGTGGTCGCCGCGCCACCGCCAGCCGCCGCTACCGATGCCGATGCCGACCGAAGTCAGGGCCGTGGCGCTCTGCGGGCCGCGCGGGCCCTTGCGCGGCGGCAGCTCGTTGCCGGTGTTCGACGCGGCCGGCTTGGCCAGGCGCACGTCGGTGTTGGCGACCGTCTGCGTCAGCCCGGCGGGCCAATCCTTCCAGCCGACGAGCGGCGCGGCGAGTGCGCCGAGGCCGAGCGTTCCGGCGACGAGACCGGCCGCGATCGTGCCCGCGAAGCGGAGGTCGCCGAAGGCCGTCGGGCGCGCAGTGCGCGGCGTCATGGAGTAAGTGGTGTCAGTGTCCGACATGTGTGGCATCCCCTTCCGTGGGGACGTGTCGGCAAGTTGTACGCGGTCCTTTAGCCCTGTTGGGACAAATTGATCTTCGTTGGAGGCGTTTTTGGACGAACGTTCGAGCATGAGGAGAAAGGGCTGCAAACGGCCCGTTTTCAATCTTGAGGAAAAGACCGGAATATGGACCTCTGTACGAGGGTACGGCTGCTCGCCGACCCTGGCGTGCAGCGCGATCCAGAGCCAATCAGATGACCAGCGCCGCGTAAAGGCTGCCTTGCCAAACCTGAACTTTCAATCAGGCCTCGACCCATCCCGGGCGTCGCGCCGGCGCGGGCGTGCGCCTACACGGTCGTGCGCCGCGTGTTCGAGCAGGAGGCGTGGGCCGACCGCGCGCTGCACGGCGAGGCGCGGCGCCTGCGGCTGGACGCGCGCGATCTCGCGCTGGCCACGCAGCTGGCCTACGGCACGGTCCAGCGGATGGCCACGCTCGACCACGTGATCGAGAGCCTGACGCCGCGGCCCGTCGCCAAGCTCGACGCGCCGGTGCTGGCCGCGCTGCGGCTCGGGGTCTTCCAGCTGACCTTTCTCGATCGCGTGCCCGCGCACGCCGCCGTCGGCGAGTCCGTCGAGCTGGCCAAGCGCGACGCGCCGCGCGGCGCCGGCCTCGTCAACGCCGTGCTGCGACGGGCGGCGCGCGAGGCGCGCCCGCTCGTCGACGCGCTCCCCGACGCCACGCCGGGCCAGGCCGCGCTGCGCCACTCGCACCCGGAGTGGATCGCGCGGCTCTGGTGGCGACGCGCTCGGCGCCGAGACGGCGCGCGCCCTGATGGCCGCCGACAACGAGCCCGCCGAGGCGGCGCTGCGGGCCAACACGCTGCGGACCACCGCGCCGGACCTGGCGGCGCGCCTGCCGATCCCGTCGCGCACGGTCGACGAGCTGCCCGAGGCGCTGGTCCTCGACGACCCGTTCGACACGCTCTCGGCCGCCCGAATGGCGCGAAGGCCTGCTGATGCCGCAGTCGCGCGCCGCGATGGCCGTCTCGCGCGCGCTCGCGCCCGCGGCCGGGCGAGCGCGTGCTGGACCTGTGCGCCGCGCCGGGCGGCAAGACCACCCACCTCGCCGCGCTGATGGGCAACGCAGGGCGAGATCGTCGCGGTCGAGACGCCACGCGGGCCGCGCCGAGGCGCTGCGGCGGACCGCGGAGCGGATGGGCGCGACATCGTCGAGGTCCGCACCGGCGACGCCGCCGCAGCCCGTCGACGACGGGCCGTACGACCGCGTGCTCGTCGACCCGCCGTGCTCCGACCTCGGCACGCTCGCCTCGCGCCCCGACGCGCGCTGGCGCAAGGCCGGGCGCCCGGAGGCGCTCGCCGAGCTCCAGCAGCAGATCCTCGCCGCCGGCGCCGCGGTCCTGAAGCCCGGCGGTACCCTCGTCTACTCGACCTGCACGATCTCGCCCATCGAGAACGAGCAGGTCGTGACAGCGCTTCCTCGACGCCCACGAGGACTTCTCCGTCGACGACCTGGGCGCGGACGCGCCCGTCTGGAAGCATCCGACCATGCCGCAGTCCCTGCAGACGCTCCCGCACCGCGACCGCACCGACGGCTTCTTCATCGCGAAGCTGCGTGCGCGCATGAGCGACGTCGACCTCGGATCGGTCTGCCCGTCCTGCCACGAGCCGTGGCTGCGCCCGACCAACCTCCCGGGCCGCTACCGCTGCGTGAACTGCCTGCACCGCTTCGAGCTGCGCTCGGTCTGCCCGAACTGCGGCGAGCACTCGACGATCGTGCGCATGTCGAACACCGCGCTGTACATCTGCGGGCACTGCCAGTCCTCGATGCTGGCCCCGATCTGATGCTCGAGGGTCTCGCTCCCTCGATCCTGGCCGCCGACTTCGGCCGCCTCGTCCGAGCAGGTGCGGGATCGTCCTCGACGCCGGCGCGCCGGTGATCCACGTCGACGTGATGGACGGCCACTTCGTCCCGCCGATCACGATGGGGCCGCTGGTCGTCGAGGCGATCGCCGAGCAGGTCCACGAGGCCGGGCGCCGCGATCGACGTGCACCTGATGATCGAGCGCCCCGAGCGCCACGTCGAGGCCTTCGCCGCCGCCGGGCGCGGACTCGATCACCGTCCACGTCGAGGCGACGCCGCACGTGCACTACGCGTTGCAGGCGATCAAGGCGGCCGGCTGCCTGCACCGGCGTCGCGCTCAATCCGGGCACGCCGGTGGACGCGGTCGCCGAGCTCGAGGCCGACATGGTGCTCTGCATGACCGTGAACCCCGGCTGGGGCGGTCAGACGTTCCTCGAACATTCGCTGAGTCAAGCTCGAGCGGCTGCGGGCGCTGATCGGTCCGGAAACGGCCCTCGAGGTGGACGGCGGAATCGACGCCGAAACCGCCGCACGCTGCGCCGCAGCGGGCGCCACGGTGTTCGTCGCGGGTACCGCCGTGTTCGGCGCGGAGGACCCGACGGCGGCGGTCCAGGCGATCATCGCCGCGATCGCGGTAAGAACCTGCCCTCACGTGTTGTACGGCCAGCCGTATGTGAACGCGTCCGGACGCGGTGACGAGAATCGACCCCGTGGACTGCACCGTCCTGATCGTTGACGACCACCCGTCCTTTCGGGCCAGCGCTCGCGTGCTGCTCGAGTCGGAGGGTTTCAACGTCATCGGGGAGGCGGTGGACGGCGCGAGCGCGGTCGAGGAGACCTGTCGGCTCAAGCCCCAGCTCGTGCTTCTCGACGTGCAGCTCCCCGACATCGACGGCTTCGACGTCGCCGCCCGCATCACCGGCCACCCCGACTCTCCGGCCGTGATCCTCGTCTCCAGCCGCGACTCCTCGGACTTCGGCCCGCTCGTCAGCCGCTCGGGGGCGCGCGGCTTCGTCCCCAAGGCCGAGCTCTCGGGCGAGCGCGTCCAGGAGCTCCTCGTTTGAGCACGCTCACCCGCGCGCTGGCGATGCTGGCGCTTGCGGGCCTTCTCGTCGGGCTCCTCGGTGCCGGCGTCGTGCTCTCGCTCCGATCACGTCGACCATCGCGGGCTGACGGTCGTTCGTCGGCCTCGGCATCGGCGCGGCGTGGATCGGGACCGGCCTGTTCGCCTGGTGGCGGCGCCCGGCCAACCGCGTCGGCGCGCTGATGACCTGGACGGGCTTCGCGTGGCTGCTGAACGCGTTCGTCGCCGCCGACGCGCCCGCGGTCTTCACCGTCGCCGTCCTCGGCGCCAACCTCTACCTGGCGGCCTTCGTGCACCTGCTGCGTCGCCTACCCCGAAGGCTGCATCCGGCGCCGCGCGCACCGCCGGCTGGTCGCCTTCGGCTACGCGCTCGCGGTACTCGGCCCGCTGCCGTTCCTGATGTTCGGCTTCGAGCGACCGCAACTGCGCCGACTGCCCGCCGTCGGTGATCGAGGTCTCGGACGCGACGAGCGTCGCGACCGTTCTGCGACGCCGTGACGACCGCCGCCGCGATCGCGCTGGTCGGCTACCTGATCTGGATCCTGACCGCGCGCTGGCGCGCCGCCAGCCCGCCCGAGCGCCGCACGCTGGCGCCGCTGCTGTGGTCCGGGATCGTGCTGATGGTGCTGGTCGCGGGCGCGATCGGCGCCCAGACCGTCGGCGGCGGTCCCGGCGAGGTCCCGGAGACGCTGTTCCTGCTCGGCCAGCTCGTCTTCGCCTCGGTGCCGTTCACCTTCCTGGCCGGCCTGCTGCGCAGCCGCGTCGCGCACGCCGACGCCGTCGGCGAGCTGCTCGTGCGGCTCGGCGAGGCGCCCGGCACCGACGGCCTGCGCGGCCTGCTGGCCGACGCGCTCGACGACAGCTCGCTGCAGCTCCTCTACTGGGTCGACGGCGGCTGGGTCACGCCGCGACGGCCACCTCGCCGCGCTGCCGGCGGCCGACGATCGCCTGCGCGCCTGGACGGCGGTCGAGCTCGAGGGCCAGCGCGTCGGCGCGATCGTCCACGAGCGCAGCCTGCGCGCCGAGCCCGAGGTGCTCAACACGGTCGCCGCGGCCGCCGGCCTGGCGATGCGCGCCGAGCGCCTGGAGGCCGCGCTGCGCCGCTCGCGCGCCCGGATCGTCGAGGCCGGCCTGTCCGGAGCGCCGGCGGCTGGAGCGCAACCTGCACGACGGCGCCCAGCAGCGGCTCGTCGCGCTCAGCCTCACCCTGCGGATCGCCCAGAACAAGATCGCCAAGGCGCCCGAGCAGGCGGCGCAGATGGTCGGCGCCGCCCAGGAGGAGCTCGCGCACGCGCTCGAGGAGCTGCGCGAGCTCGCCCGCGGCATCCACCCGGCCGTGCTCTCCGATCGCGGCCTGCAGGCCGCCGTCGAGGCGCTCGCCGTGCGCTCCCCGCTGCCGGTCCAGCTCGTCGAGGTCCCGGGCGAGCGGCTGCCCGAGCCGGTCGAGGCGGCCGCCTACTTCGTGATCGCCGAGGCGCTGACCAACGTCGCCAAGTACGCGAACGCCAACGCGGCCACGGTGGCCGTTCGGCGGGTCAACGGTCATGCAGAGGTCGAAGTGCGCGACGACGGTGTCGGCGGCGCGGATCCCGACCGTGGGTCCGGCCTGCGCGGCCTCGCCGACCGCGTCGGCGCACTGGACGGTTCCCTGGCACTCGACTCTCCACCCGGGTCGGGCACTACTCTCCGAGCGGAGATTCCCGTATGAGCACCGCTGACACACCCCCACTGAAGGTCGTCGTCGCCGAGGACTCCGTGCTGCTGCGCGAGGGTCTCGTGCGCCTGCTCGAGGACTCGGGCTTCGAGGTCGCCGGCCAGGCCGGCGACGCCGAGGACCTGCTGCGCAAGGTCGGCGCCCACAAGCCCGACGTCGCCGTGATCGACGTGCGGATGCCGCCGAGCCACACCGACGAGGGGCTGCGCGCGGCGCGCAAGATCCGCGCCGAGTACCCGGGCACCGGCGTGCTCGTGCTCTCCCAGTACGTCGAGGAGGCCTACGCGCTCGACCTGCTGTCGGAGTCGACCGAGAGCACCGGCTACCTGCTCAAGGACCGCGTCGCCGACGTGGACACGTTCACCGACGCCGTGCGCCGCGTCGCCGGTGGCGGCTCCGCGCTGGACCCGGAGGTCGTCGCCCTGCTGCTCGGCCGCCGTCGCCGTGAGGACCCGCTGGAGGGCCTCACAGCGCGTGAGCGCGAGGTGCTCGGGCTGATGGCCGAGGGCCGCTCCAACGCCGCGATCGCCGAGGCGCTGGTGGTCACCGAGCGCGCCGTGGAGAAGCACGTGACGTCGATCTTCTCCAAGCTCGATCTCGCGCCCACGGTCGTCGATCACCGCCGCGTGCTCGCCGTGTTGGCGTACGTGCGCTCCAGCTAGCCCTACCCCGGGTCACGAGCCAGCCGCACACGACGCGGCCGCGTCAGGCACGATGCTGGACCTATGAACATCGTTTCGACGGCGGACCTGCGCCGTACCTACGGCGAGGGCGAGACCGCGGTTCACGCGCTCGCCGGTGTGACGCTGTCCTTTCCCGCCGGCCAGTTCACGGCGATCATGGGCCCCTCGGGCTCCGGGAAGTCGACGCTGATGCACCTGCTGGCCGGGCTCGACAGCCCGACCTCGGGCTCGGTCGTCATCGACGGACAGCAACTCGCCGGCCTCGACGACAAGGGCCTCACGCGTCTGCGCCGTGACCGGCTCGGCTTCGTCTTCCAGGCCTTCAACCTCGTGCCGGTGCTGACCGGCGAGGAGAACATCACGCTGCCGCTGACGCTGGCGGGCCGCGAGCCTGATCAGGCCTGGCTGGACAAGCTGATCGACACCGTAGGCCTGCGCGACCGGCTGACGCACCGCCCGTCGGAGCTCTCCGGCGGCCAGCAGCAGCGCGTCGCGGTCGCGCGCGCGCTCGTCCACAAGCCCGCCGTGCGTCTTCGCCGACGAGCCGACCGGCAACCTGGACTCGCACGCCTCCGAGGAGGTGCTCGGCCTGCTGCGCCAGGCGGTCGACGAGTTCGACCAGACGGTGATCATGGTCACCCACGACGCCCAGGCCGCCGCGGTCGCGGATCGGATCGTGGTGCTGCGCGACGGCCTCGGTCGTCCACGACGGCGCCGGCACCGACGCCGAGGGCGTCCTGGACCTGATGAAGGCCGTGGCGTGACCGACCCTGGCAAGCGGCAGCCGAGGACCCACCCGCGCAGCACAGGGACCCCCGAAGGGGTGTCGGTATGACAAAGCTCGCGCTGAAGGGCCTGCTGACACGAAAGCTGCGGTCGGTCCTCACCGGCTTCGCCGTCGTCATCGGCGTGGCCTTCGTCGTCGGCACGCTGGTCTTCACCGACACGATCGACGCCTCGTTCAAGAACCTCTTCGAACGCACGCAGCAGGGCGTCGACGTGGCGATCGAGGCGCGCCAGGCGGTCAAGGCCGACTTCTCGGTCCCGCCGACGATGCCCGCCTCGACGCTCGACCAGGTCAAGGCGACCCCCGGCGTCGACATCGCCGAGGGCAGCGTCAGCGGCGACGGCACGCTGCTGGACAAGCAGGGCGAGGCGATCGTCTCCAGCGGTCCGCCGACGCTCCTCGTGTCGACGTCGACCAACAAGATCTTCCAGTCGCTGGACTATCCGAGCGGCGGTCCGCCGAAGTCCGACGACGAGGTCGCGCTCGATCGCGGCACCTCGAAGAAGTACGGCTTCAAGGTCGGCGACACGGTGACCGTGTCCAGCGACGCTCCGGCGAAGCAGTTCAAGGTCTCCGGCATCGCCACGCTCGATGGCAAGGACAACCTGGGCGGCGCCCGGCTGGTCGTGATGACGGTGCCCGCGGCGCAGCAGATGACGGGCCACGACGGCTACGACTCGATCTCGGTCTCGACCGGGGGCAGCATCGCCCGACGTCGGTCAAGGCCTCGCTCCAGAAGGAGCTCGGCAAGGACTTCCTGGTCCGCACCGGCAAGGAGGCGGCCGAGCAGCAGGCGCAGGATCTCTCGGACGCGCTCGGCTTCATCCGCACGGCGCTGCTCGTCTTCGCCGGCGTCGCGCTGCTCGTCGGCGGCTTCCTGATCTTCAACACGTTCACGGTCACCGTGGCGCAGCGCACGAAGGAGTTCGCGCTGCTGCGCGTGCTCGGCGCCTCGCGGGCGCAGGTGCTGCGCTCGGTGCTGGTCGAGACCTTCATCGTCGGGCTCGTCGCGTCGATCCTCGGCGTGCTCGTCGGCATCGTCCTCGCCCCGGCGCTGGCGGCGCATGCTCGCGGCGTTCGGCATCGACCTCGGGACGACCGGGCTCGTGATCACGCCCGCCACGGTGATCATCGGTCTCGTCATCGGCCTGGTCGCGACGATGGTCTCCGGCTTCGTGCCGGCCCGCCGCGCGACCCGCGTGGAGCCGGTGACGGCGATGCGCGACAGCGTCACGCCCGGCATCGGGCATCTGCGCCGGCGGCGCGTCATCGGCTCGATCGCCTTGCTCGGCCTCGGCCTCGTGGCGCTCTTCTACGGGCTCTTCGGCGGGATCGACTCGGGCTCCGGCGCCGCCTCGCTGCTCGGCCTCGGCGCCGTGCTGATGATGTTCGGCGTCGCGTTCCTGGCCCCGCTGCTCGTCCGCCCGCTGGCCCGCGGGCTGGGCTGGCCGCTCGCCCGCACCCAGGGCCTCACGGGCGTCCTGGCGCGCGAGAACGCGATCCGCCAGCCGCAGCGCACCGCGGTCACCGCCGCCGCGCTGATGGTCGGCCTCGCGCTGGTCGTGCTGGTCACGATCTTCGCCGCGGGCCTGCGCGCCTCGGTCGACAAGGCGATCGACGACCAGGTCTCGGCCGCGCTGATCGTCCAGAACAAGGACGGCTTCACGCCGATCCCGGACAACGTGGTCGACGAGGTGGCCAACGTGCCGGGCGTGGAGACGGTGTCCCCGATCCGCTTCGCGGCCGGGCTCGTGAAGGGCGTCGACGGCAACACCGCCGCCACCGGCATCGATCCCGCGACCGTGAGCTCCGTGCTCAAGCTCAAATGGGATCAGGGCGACGCGAAGACCCTGGACACGATGAAGGACACCCAGGCGGTCGTCGACTCCGACTGGGCGAAGTCCCACAACTTCGCCATCGGCGACACGATGGAGTTCACGACGCCGGCCGGCAAGCAGGTGCCCTACGAGATCGTCGGGACGTTCAAGAACCAGGCCGGGCTGACCTCCAACGTGATCCTCACGTCCGGATCGATGGCCGCGGATTGGGACGTCAAGACCGTCGCCTTCGCGATGGCCGCGGGCGACCCGGGCGTGGACCCTGACGAGCTCGCCGTGACCGCGAACAAGGCGCTCGTGAAGTTCCCGTCGGCCGACGCGCTGTCGATCGACCAGTTCAAGAAGAAGCAGGCCGACGCCGTCAACCAGATCCTCGGCCTCGTGTTCGCCCTGCTCGCCCTGTCGGTGATCGTGGCGCTGCTCGGGATCGTCAACACGCTCGCGCTCTCCGTGCACGAGCGCACGCGTGAGCTCGGGATGCTGCGGGCGGTCGGGATGAGCCGGCGCCAGGTGCGCCGGATGGTCCGGGCCGAGTCGGTGATCACCGCGGGCATCGGCGCGATCCTCGGCACCGTGCTCGGGGTCGTGTTCGCGCTGATCGTCTCGCGGCCGCTGGCCGACCAGGGGTTCGTGTTCGTGCTCCCGATCGGGTCGCTGATCGCGTTCTTCGTCCTGGCCGCGATCGCCGGGGTCGTGGCCGCGATCCCGCCCGCGCGGCGCGCTTCGAAGGTGGATGTCCTGAGAGCGGTAACAACGGAATAAGTGTTTCGCCCTACGGTCACCGGAACGCCGAATCCGCCCGGCGGAGGCCGGGCGGCGGCGTCGCCGGCGACCTCCGTGCGACGTTACGGCTAGCCTCGGGGGCGAATTTTGCGCCGCCTCCATTGGATCCTCCTGGCCGCCATCATCGCGTTGTCCTTCGGGCTCAACGCGAGGGTGGCGGCCAATCCGCGCTCGGCCTACCAGTCGGCGGACGAGCGCTCCTACGGCAAGCTCGCCGTCGACATCGTCGACAACCACGCGTACGGCGGTCCGTCGTCGAAGATGAAGGAGCCGCTGCACTGGCCCCCGGGCGCGCCGCTGCTCTTCGCGGTCGGCTACAAGTTCTTCGGCTCCGACGGCGAGCGCCAGACGCTCGACATTCGCGCCGCCTACTGGGAGCAGGCGCTGATCACGACCGGGACGACGGCGCTGGCGTTCGCGCTCGCGTTCCTGCTCGCCGGTCCCTGGGCGGGGCTGCTGGCCGGCGCGGTCGTCGGCACCTACCCGCCGTTGATCGGCGCCACGGGCGACCAGCTGTCCGAGCCGCTCGGCGCCTTCCTGCTCTTGGCCGCGTTCGTGGCGCTCGCCGTGGCGGTCAAGCGAAGGCCCGGGCCATGGTGGTTCGCGGGGTCGGGAGCGCTGTTCGGCCTCGCGATCCTGACCCGCACGGACCTGCTTGCGGTGCCGTTCCTGATCGCCGGGATCGGCGGGCTGATCACGCTCATCCAGCAGCGCTCGCTGCGCCAGGCGATCCTGCGCTGGGGGATGGTGGCGATCGCCGCCGCGGTCGTCCTCGCGCCGTGGACGTTCTACGCCTCGCACGAGGAGGGCCGGTTCATCCCCGTCACCAAGGGCAGCGCGGCCGCGCTGTTCGTCGGCACCTACCTGCCCGGCGGCGGCACGACGATCGGGATGAAGGAGCACCTGGAGGCCCAGCTGCGCGCCGCGCACCCCGAGTACAAGGACCTCAAGACCTACAAGATCCCAGCCGCCGACGCGCTCGAGCTGTTCGCGGCCAAGCACCCGGACCTCCCGCGCGATCAGGCGCTCTCGCGCGAGGCCAAGAAGAACCTGATCCACTACTCGACGACGCAGCCGCTGGCCTTCGCGAAGATGCAGTGGGCCAAGGCCAAGCGGATGTGGTTCTTCTACTACCGCGGCGGCGGCGTCCACTACATCTCGACGCCGATGCGGATCTGGCAGGTCGTGCTCGTCCTCGCCTGCGGCCTCGGCCTGCTCGCGGGCCTGATCCGCCGCCGTGACCCGATCCTGGGCGCCGTCCTGCTCACGGTGGCGTTCTCCACCTTCGTACACACGATCGTGGTCTCCCAGGCCCGCTACAACGTCCCGCTGATGCCGCTGCTGATCTCGGCCGGCATCGCCGGCTGGTTCCTCGCCGTGCGCCGCGGGCCTGAGACCGTCCCGGAGCGCTCTGCCACGCTGTCGGGATGGAACTCGGACAGATCGGAATCTGGCGCAGCCGTAACCGTGGCAGCGCCGCCGCCGCAGCCGACATAGAGGCGCTGGGCTACGGGGCGCTGTGGATCGGCGGCAGCCCGTCGATCGAGCAGGTCCGGCCGTATCTCGAGGCGTCGAGCACGCTCCCGGTCATCACGGGCATCCTCAACGTCTGGCAGCACACTCCGGCCGACGTGGCGCGCGAGCACGCGCGGATCACGAGCGACCACCCGGATCGCTTCCTGCTCGGGATCGGCATCGGCCACCCCGAGGCGACGAGCGACTACAAGCGGCCGCTGAAGACGATGCGCGAGTTCTTCGACGGCCTCGACGCCGCCGACACGCCGGTTCCCAAGGAAGAGCGGATCGCGGCCGCGCTGGGGCCGAAGATGCTCGACCTGAGCAAGGAGCGCGCGCTCGGCACGCACCCGTACTTCATCACCCCCGAACACACGCGCTACGCCCGCGAGCGGCTCGGCGCCGGAGTGCTGGTCGCGCCCGAGGTCGCCGTTGTGGTCGAATCCGACCCTGAGACGGCCCGCAAGGTCGCTCGCGAGTACGCGAAGCTCTATCTCGGCCTGACGAACTACACGAACAATCTGCTCAAGTTCGGCTTCAGCGAGAGCGATCTGGAGAACGGCGGCTCGGACCGGCTGATCGACGCCGTCATCCCGAACGGCTCGGCCGAACACGTGGCGGAGGCGGTCCGCATCCACCTCGCAATGGGCGCGGACCACGTCTGCCTGCAGCCGCTCGGCAAGGACGAGCCGACCGACGACTACCGGGCGTTGGCCGCGGCGCTGATCTAAGCCAGGAGGGCCACGAGCTGCTTGCGGTCGGGGCCGACCGGCGGGGGCGAACCGTCGCCCGCGTGCTCGAGCACCCGTTGGACGATCCCCGGCCGCGCAAAGACCTCGTGCGGGAGCGCAAGGCATCCGATGATGTCCAGCCCGGCACGGAAGACCTCCGGGTCGAGGGTCATGGCCCGCGGCAGCGCGGCGAGCACGGGGTTGACAGGCGGCGGTGGCTCGGCGCCGGCGCACAGCGCCTCGATCTGCGCCAGCCGCGCGTGGTCGACCGTGACGGTGGCGCCGTACCACGGGCCGAGCTCGGACTCGGTGTCGGCGATGAAGCGCGTCGTCAATTCCACGGGCCGCTCGCCGCTCTCGCGCATCACGCGCCGCAGCAGCGCGGCATGCTTGAGGCCGAGCGAGACGCCGCGGCCCTGCGAGGGGTTGGTGCACGCCCACGCGTCGCCGAGGCTGACGACGCCGATCGCCGGGCCGGCGCCGTTGCCGGCCAGGCTGCGCCGCCGGTCCAGGACGCCGCCCATCGGCTCGACGCCCGTGATCGGCTCGCCGTCGAGCCAGTGCGCGTGGCGCGGGCAGGAGCGCACGAGCGCGGTCCAGCGTGCCGGGTCGCGCAACGCCTTCAGCGCGCGGTCGCGCGAGGAGCCATAGAGCGTGATCGACCACATGCCGTCCTCGGCGGGGAGGGTCAGGATCGAGAACGAGCCGACGTGGCTGTTGATCGACGCGCGGATCGGCGGCAGGCTGCCGTCGGCGGAGCGGAAGAAGCGCGTGTAGTAGAGGAACCCGCCGTCCTCGGCGTACTCGTGCACCGGGTCTCCTCCCGCCGCCGCCAGCAGCTTGGGGAGGTCGGAGCGGCGCCCCATCGCGTCGACGACGAGGTCGCCTTCGACCCGCTCGCCGTCGCCGGTCCGCACGCCGGTGACGTGCAGACGGCCGTCGAGGCGGCGCGTCTCGAGCGCGGCCACGGTCACCCCGCGGCGGACGTCGAGGCCGGCCTGGGCCTCGGCGGAGCGGGCGATCACCTGCTCGACCAGCGTGCGCCGCGCCGTCCAGGTGACGAAGCGCTCGTCCCCGGGCCGCGGCGCGCGGTCGGTCACGCTGGGCGGCATCGCGTCCAGCGGGTTGAAGCGCAGGGCGCCCGCGTCCTGCAGCGCCCAGCGCACGTCGGGCAATTGGTCGTCGAGCACCTGCCGGCCGAGCGGCTGCAGATAGTGGGCCTGCCGGAACTGGGTGACGCCGTCGCGGCGCCAGTGCTGCCAGGCGGACTCGGGGTCGGCAGGCACCGGGTCGGCGTCGCGCTCGAGGACGGTCACGCGGTGTCCGTCCCGAGCCAGCATCATTGCGGCGCTCAGCCCGCAGAGGCCGCCGCCGAGCACGATCGTGTGGGCCATTTGCCCAGACATGACGTCATCCGCGGGCCGGTTATTCCTCGTCGATCACCAACCTGGCTCTCTGCGACCTGTCCGCGACGAACAGGAACGCTCCGCCTCTGCCTACAGGGACACCGCTCGCGAGCCCGCGGACGCTGATCGTGCGCGTGGACGGCTTGGCCCGTCCGTACACGAGCACGCGGTCGCCGATCGGGACCGTGTCGTAGAACAACCGGTTGCCCGCCCGGCAAGCGCCGCTGTAGTCAGAGGCGTACGGCCGGAACTTGCCGGCCTGGAGGAGGCCGATCTGCGTCCCTCGGATGAACCCAGGAAGCGCGCAGCGCTTGCCGTCACGTGAACGGTAGGTGACGACGCCGTAGGGCAGCTCGCCGCCGGATTTCGCGGTCACCGCGATCTGCATCTGCGTCGCGCCCCGCGGCGCGTAGGCCAACGAGCGTTCCGGCGGCTGGCGGATCGGCTGGCCGACCGAGATCAGGTTGGTGGCGTTCGCGGCCGCGGCTCCGCCGAGCAGGGCGAGCACGACGAGCCCGGTCGTCCGGCGGTGGCGTCTTCGGCTGCGGACGCGGGTGGCGTCGATGTCGCGCTGCGCGGCCTCGCGCAGGTTCTCGCGCAGCTCCTCGAGCGCGCTCATGCCGCGTCCTCCAGGACCGGCTCGGGCTCACCGAGGCGCAGCGACAAGGCACGCAGACCGCGCGAGACGCGCGCGCGGGCCGTCTGCTCGCTCACGCCGAGCGCGCCCGCGATGGCCTCGTAGCCGTACTCGTCGACGACGCGCAGTTGGACCGCGCGACGCTGCTCCTCCGGCAGCTCCTCGAGCGCGCTGGCCAGCTGAACCGCGAGCGCCGAGAGGCCGGCGAGGTCCTCGATGCGCTCGATCTCGGGATCGCTGAGCCCGGGCACGGGGACCCCGATCCGCGCCAGCGCGGAGCGCTCGACGCGGCCGTCGCGCCAGTAGTGCGAGAGCTCGGAGCGGGCGATCGCGAACAGCCAGCCCTGCTCCTCCTCGGCCGTCGTGCCGCGGAACTGGCGCCGGCGCTCGAGCGCCACGGCGAACGTCTCCGAGAGCAGGTCGAACGCGGCGTCGACGTCCAGCACGCGGCGCGTGAAATAGACCAGCACGCGCTCGGCGTAGGCGTCGTAGAAGGCCGCGAAGGCACCCGCATCCTCCTTCGCGTCAGCGAGCAGGCAGGCGGAACGGCGAGCAGGGGACAGACGCACGGCTGAGGCCGGAGCCTACCTCCGTTCGCGGCGCTCGGTCACAAGTCCGGGGGCTCGCGGCTCATAAGGGCTGCGTCATGCCGGGCATGGTCAAAAGTTCTGGCCGGACGGGTTAGCCCGTCCGCCGCGGCGACCGTCTTCTTCTAGGCGGTCGTCGCGGGTGACGCCCCGGACCGCCGGTACACGACGGCCAGCAGCGCGAGCAGCAGCGAGGCGGCGCCGAGGTAGCCCACCTCGGCGCGCGTCAGGGCGCTGTCGATCCCGCCGAAGACCATCCAGGCCGACGAAGGCGGCGGCGGCGACGAGCCAGGCGATGGCCGCCGACGCCCGCGTAGTCGCGGGCCAGCGCCGCCTGGTTGAGCGTGCCGGCGGCCAGGTGCATGCCCATCCCGAGCGCGACGGCCGCGAGCCCGACCCGGCCGTAGGTGGCGTTGTCGTCGAACAGGATGCTCATCGCGAACGGGCCGAGGATCAGCAGTCCGAGCGCGACGGCGCCCGCGAAGCCGACGATCGCGAGGATCGTGATCCGGATCGCGCGGCTGAACTCCGCGCGCCCTGAGGTCGCCTCGAGCCCCGCGAGGTGCGGGAGCAGCGAGCCCTGGATGGCCTGGAAGAGCTGCAGCGGCGCGCGGGCGATCAGCAGCACGTTGAAGACGTAGCCGGCGACCGCGGCGTCGGTGGCCGTCAGGTCGGCGGCGAGCACGCCGCCGTTGAGCAGCGTCTGCTCGGCGATCATGATGCAGAGCACGGCGACCGCGAAGCGCCCGCCGCGGGCCAGCCCGAGCGCCTCCTCGTCGCGTGCCGGGCTTGCGCGGCGGCCTCCTTCGGCCGGCGCGCGAAGGCGACCGGGACGACCACGAGCGAGACGAACGGCGCCGCGGCCATCCCCATCGCGACGACGTTCTGCCCGGAGGCGATCCCGATCGCGACGGCGACCGCGAACAGCAGCCGCGAGGTCGCCTCCATGAACACCAGCCCGCCGTAGAGCCCGAACCACTGGTGCCCGGCGAGCCAGCCGCGCGCGAAGTAGCTCGCGGCGTAGGCCAGCACGCCGACGACCAGCACCCAGTACAGCGCCTGCCGAGCCGTCGAAGAGGTCGCTCGATCGGCTCGCGCGCAGCGCCAGCGCGACGACCAGGAAGGCGAGCGCGAAGCCCGCCTGGATCAGCATCGGCGTCCGCAGCGGATGCCCGGTCTCGAAGCCGCGCGCGCGGCGGTCGGCGATCGTGCGCGAGAGCAGCTGCTCGATCGGCCGGTAGATCACCGAGACGATCACGAACATCACCGACCACAGCAGCGAGATCGGCTTGTAGTCGACGTCGTCGAGCGCGTAGGACGCGACCGAGAAGTACGCGAAGGTGACGACGCCGGTCGACGCGATCCCGATCGAGAGGATCTTCGCGCCGGCGCCGTAGCCGGAGCGTTTTGCGGACGTCACGCCTTGACGAGCAGCATGGTCCACGGGAACGGCGAGCGGATCTCCTCGACGACGTCCCGTGGCGACCAAGCAGTTCGACGAAGGACTTGCGCGACCAGTGGTTCAGGTGCCCGGGCGTGTTGCCGAGCTCCTTGATGTAGGCGCCGCGGGCCATGTTCAGCCCGCGCCACAGCGGCTCGCGCGGCACCGAGACGAGCAGGTGCCCGCCGCGGGCGACGCGCGCCATCTCGGCGACCGTGTGCTCGGGGTCCGGCACGTGCTCGAGCACCTCGATCGCGGACGCGACCTCGAACTCGCCGTCGGCGAACGGCAGGTTCTCGGCCTTCATGATCTTGTACTCGAGGTTCGGCGCCTGGCGCTTGGCCCACTCGGCCTGGATCACCGGGTCCTCGAGGTCGACGCCGACGATGCGGCCGTCGCGCAGGCGCTGCGCCCACTTGTGCGTGAGCACGCCCTCGCCGCAGCCGACGTCGAGCACCGAGCGCGGCGAGGCCTTCGCGAACAGCTCGTCGAGCGTGCGCTCGAAGCCGGCCATCAGCTTCTTCACGACCGGGTTCGTGGAGCCGTACTTGTCGTAGGTGTTGCCGGTGACGGTGCCCTCGGCGTCGCGTGTGACGGTGCTCATAGCTGGACGGCCTCGCGCTCTTCGGTGTGGCCGCCGCCGGCGTTGGCGCCGGTGGTGGGCGGGCTGGCCGGTCGGCTGCGCGCCCGGCTCGTAGTGCGACGGCGGGACGCCGAGCTGCAGCTCGAGCCGGCGCACGCGCTCGAAGGTGCGCTGGAGCATGATCCGCTGGCCGCTCAGCAGGTCGCCGATGATGCCGAGCGCGGCCAGCACGACGGCGGCGTTGAACAGCACCGCGCCGAGGATCAGCGACTGGACGTGGCCGGCGCCGTCGCCCTGCACCCAGGCGACGAAGAAGCGCGTCCAGACGGCGGTCGCGACGATGCCGACGAGGAACGCCAGCGTCATGAACACGCGCAGCGGCTCGTACATCGAGTAGATGCGGAAGATCGAGACGCCGTTGCGGCGGACGTAGGACCACATCGACGGGAACAGCCGCGACTCGCGCGTCTTGGCGTTCGTCCGGATCGGGACGTGGTCGATCGCGACGGTCATCTTGCCCGCCTGGATGATCGTCTCGAGCGTGTAGGTGAACTTCGAGACGACCTGCAGGGCCAGCGCGGCCTCGCGGTTGTAGGCGCGGAAGCCCGACGTCGTGTCCGGCACGTCGGTCTGCGACGCCTGGCGCACGACCCACGAGCCGAAGCGCTGCAGCGACTTCTTCAGCGGCGAGAAGTGCTCGATCGTCATCACCTGGCGGTCGCCGACGACCATGTCGGCGTTGCCGGCGACGATCGGCTCGACGAGCTTCGGCGATGTCCGGGCCGTAGTACTGGTTGTCGGCGTCGGTGTTGACGATCACGTCGGCGCCGAGCTTGAGCGCGGCGTCGAGACCGGCCTGGAAGCCGGTGGCCAGGCCCTTGTTGTTGGTCAGCCGGACGATGTGGTCGACGCCGTTGGCGCGCGCGACCTCGACGGTGCGGTCGGTCGAGCCGTCGTCGATGACGAGCCACTCGACGGCGTCGAAGCCGGGCAGCTCGCGCGGCAGGTCGGCGCAGCGTCGCCGGGAAGGGTCTCCTCCTCGTTGAGGCAGGGGATCTGGATGATCAGCTTCATGCGGACGGCCAATCACGGTACCGCGCGCGTCAGACTTCATGGCTCGCATGGAGGGCTCAACGCTCACCCGGCCGACACCGGGCACCGATTCCGCGCGCGCTGAACCGCGGCTCGGGAGCGCGGCGACCGCGCCGCCAAGGTCGTCTTCGCGCTGCTCTGCGTGGGCTTCGCGATCGGCTTCTTCGTCTTCCCGACGTACCCGGTCTACGACTCCTACTACTCGCTGCTGTGGGGCCGCGACCTGCTGCACGGCGACCCGCTCGTCTTCGACGGCTTCCGCTATCCGACCGAGCACCCGCTGGCGATCGCCGCCGGCGCGATCCTGCAGCTCTTCGGCTCGATCGGCGACCGGCTGTGGGTGGCGATGATCCTCGCCTCGTTCCTCGTCGCTGGTCGCCGGCGTCTACCGGCTCGGGCGGATCGCGGCCACGCCGCTGGTCGGCGCGATCGCCGCCGCTGCTGCTGCTGACGCGCTTCGACTACCCGTTCCTCGCCGCCCGCGGCTACATCGACATCCCGTACATGGCGCTGGTCGTCTGGGCGGCGGTGCTCGAGGCGACGCCAGCCGCGCCGCGGCGTGCCCGTCCTGATCCTGCTCGGCGCTCGCCGGGATGCTGCGCCCCGAGGCGTGGTTCCTGGCCGGCCATGTACTTCCTCTGGGTGGCCTGGAAGGCGACGTGGCGCCAGCGTGTCCTCTTCGCCGCGCTCGCCGCGAGCGGCCCGCTGACGTGGGCCGCGGTCGACTTCGCTGGTCACCGGCGACCCGCTGTTCTCGCTGCACTACACGAGCGGGCTCGGCCGAGGATCTCGGCCGCCAGAAGCCGCTGTCGCAGCTGCCGGCGGCGATCCCGGCGTTCTTCGAGAACCTGGTCAAGCTGCCGGTCTTCGCTGGCCGCCGGCGTCGGCGCGCTGCTCGGGATCGTGCTCTCGCCGCGGCGCATGCTGATGCCGCTCGTGCTGCTGCTCGCGGGCATCGTCACGTTCATCGCGATCGGCGTCGCCGGCGCGTCGGTGATCGAGCGCTACCTGGCCGTCCCGGCGCTCGCGCTGATGGTCCTCGCGGCGGTCGCGGTCGGCGGCTGGACGATGCTGCGTGCCGGGCTGGATGCGCACCGCGCTGGATGGTCGGCGCGATCGCGATCGTGGTGCTCGGCGTCGGCCTACACGGCGACGCATCTGAACCTCTCGCGCTTCGACAACGAGCTGCGCTTCCGCGGCCAGGCGCACGACGATCTGACCGAGGTCCTCGAGCGACCCGAAGGTGCAGGCCGGGCTGCGCTGCGGGCCGCTAACAGGCCCTAACCACAAGATCGTCCCCGACTCGCGCTGGATCGCCGGTCTGCGGCGACGGCGAGGTGCGCGCGCGCGCCGAGAGCTACCGCGACGACCGCGACGTGCCGCTGCAGACCAAGGGCGTGGCGATCGTCGTCACGAGCCGCTTCGCGATCTTCAAGCACGCGTGGACCGACCCGCCGACGACGCCGCGCATCCAGGTCCCGCCCGCCGGGCTTCGAGCGGCGTCAAGACGACCGCGGTTCTACGCCGCCTATGTCCGCTGCTGAGCCGGCGCCGGGTCCGTGGCCGGCGGCGGTCGCGGCGCTCTTCGCTCGTCGCGTTCGCGCTGCGGCCTGGTCGGCCTCAAGACCGGGCTGCCGTACGTCTACAACGCCGACGAGAACAGCCACTTCGTCCCGCGGGCGATCGGGATGTTCGGGCACACCTGAACCCGGACTACTTCATCAACCCGCCGGCGTTCACGTACGTCGTCCACGCGCTCTTCGCGCTGCGCTGGGGCGCCGATCCGGCGAGCGTCGGCGGCGCCTTCGCGGCCGACCCGACGACGGCGTTCGCGCTCGCCCGCGCGCGCCTCGGCGCGTCCTGGGCGCGCTCGCGGTCGTCGCTGACCGGCGATCGCCGGCGCGCGGCTGTTCGACGACCGCCGCGTCGGCGCTGCTCGCCGGCGCGCTGCTGGCGGTCGCGTTCCTGCCGGTCCACTACAGCCACTTCGCGCTCAACGACGCGCCGACGCTGGCGCCGCTGGCCGCCGCGCTGGTCGGCGTCGCCGGGCATCTACCGCACCGGCCGCACGCGCGAGTACGTGCTCGCCGGGCTCGGCGCTCGGCGTCGCGATCGCGACCAAGTACACGGCCGGGATCGTCGCTCGTGACGGTGATCGCGGCGGCGTTCGCGTCGCCGGTCGCGCACGCCCGCGTGCGCAACCTGGCGCTGGCGATCGGCGCTGATGTGCGCGGGCTTCGTCGCCGCCAACCCGTACGCGCTGCTCGACCACCAGGCGTTCCGCGACGGGCTGCAGAAGCAGACCGAGACCGCGGGCGAGGACGGCGGCAAGCTCGGCCTGGCGAACACCGTCGGGCTGGCGCTACTACCTGCGCACGTTCGACCTGGGGCCTGGGCTGGCTGCCGTCGCTGTTCGCGCTCGGCGGCGCGCGTCGGGCTGCTCGCGCGCCACCGCCGGCTCGGCGCTGCTGCTCGCGCCCGCGCCGGTCCTGCTGTTCCTCTATCTCGGCCACCAGTCGCGCTTCTTCGCCCGCTGGCTGCTGCCGATCTACCCGATCCTCTGCCTGCTGGCCGCGTGGGGCGTGATCGCCGCCGCGACGTGGCTCGCGGCGCGCTTCGACTGGCGCGTCGCGATCCCCGCGCTCGCGCTCTCGGCGCTCGTGCTCGCTGCAGGGGCTCGTCTTCAGCGTCCACAACGACCTCGTGCTGGCCAGCGCCGACACGCGCGAGGTCGCGCGCGACTGGATGGTCGCGCAACATCCCGGCGGGCAGCGAAGATCGTCGTCGAGCCGATCGCGCCCGACCAGTGGGCGATGGACGCCGGGCACCCGATCTTCGAGGACCAGGGCGGCACCGGCAGCGGCAACCGCTGGAACAAGTGGCGCACGTCGCGCTCCTGCTTCTTCAACGGCAGGCACGATCACGCAGCGGCGCCTGCCCGGTGGTCAAGATCGAGGACTACGAGCGCACGACGCGCCCCGAGCTGGTCGGCACCTACGAGCGCGGCGGCTTCTGCTGGGTCGTCACCGGCTCGACGCAGTACGGGCGCGCCTACGCGGACCCGAAGGACGTGCCCGACGCGATCCGCTACTACGACGAGCTCAAGCGCCGCGGCAAGGTCGTCTTCCGCTCCAGCCCGTACGGCAAGGACTCCGAGCAGGTGCCGTTCTCGTTCGACTCCTCGTTCAACTACGCGCCGCTGGACTACGAGCGGCCCGGCCCGGAAGTCGTGATCTACCGGCTCGATGGGGAACAATGCGCGTGATGAAGCGCGTGGTCGTGCTCGGGGTCGTCTGCGGGCTCGCTCGTCGTCGGCGCTGCCGAACCTGATCGTCTGGCTCGGCGGCCGCACGCCCGTGACCAAGGACCCGCGCGAAGGTCCCGCACGCCCAGGCCGCGCTGGTGCTCGGCGCCCAGGTCATGCCCAACGGCGCGCCGAGCTCGATGCTCTCGGACCGGATCACGGCCGCCGCCGAGCTCTACAAGGCCGGCCGCGTCGACAAGCTGCTGCTCTCCGGCGACCACAGCCGCGTCAAGTACGACGAGGTCGGCACGATGCGGCGGATCCTGCTCGCCAAGGGCATCCCGGCCGAGGACATCTTCACCGACCACGCCGGCTTCGACACGTGGGACAGCGCGCAGCGGGCGCGGCGCGTCTTCGAGGTCCGCAGCGCCGTCGTCGTGACCCAGAGCTTCCACATGGCCCGCGCGCTCTACGACGCCCGCCGCGCCGGCCTGGAGGTCACCGGCTTCGCCGCCGACCGCCGCGCCTACGGACGCGTGATGCGCCGCCTGCAGGTCCGCGAGGCCGCCGCGCGGGTCAAGACGATCGGCGACGTGGTCACCGGCGCCGACCCGCATTTCCTCGGCGCCGCGCATCCCGATCACCGGTGATGGACGGGCGTCGTGGGGACCTTGATTCGCGAGTCAATATCGTCTGTGGGTACGTGAGCACGCTTCAGGCCACCGACCACGTGCACCTCGCCCGGGCGATCGAGCTCGCCGAGGGCGGTCGAGGGCGGACCAGCGCCGAACCCGCTCGTCGGCGCCGTGATCGTCCGCGACGGCGTCGTCGCTGGGCGAGGGCTTCCACACCGCGCTGGGCGAGCCGCACGCCGAGCGCGAGGCGATCGCCGCCGCCGGCGGGGCCGACCTGCGCGGCGCGACGATCTACGTCTCGCTCGAGCCGTGCTGCCACACCGGCCGCACGCCGCCGTGCACGGACGCGATCATCGAGGCCGGCATCGCCCGCGTCGTCGTCGGCTCCGACGATCCGACCGAGAAGGCCTCCGGCCGCGGGCTCGGGATCCTGCGCGACGAGGGGATCGATGGTCGAGGTCGCCGACGGCGAGCTCGCCGCGCGCGCCCGTCTGCTCAACCAGCCGTTCCGCAAGCACGCCCGCACCGGGCGCCCGTTCGTGCTCTTCAAGTCCGCGATGACGCTCGACGGCAAGGTCGCGACCCGCACCGGCGACTCGAAGTGGATCTCCGGCGAGGACTCGCGCCGGCTCTCGCACCACTGGCGCGCCGAGGTCGACGCCGTCGTGGTCGGGATCGGCACCGCGCTGACCGACGACCCGCAGCTGACCGCCGCGCATCGAGGGCGTCGCGCGCCAGCCGCGCCGGATCGTCTTCGACTCCGAGGCCCGCCTGCCGCTGGACTCCCAGCTCGTGCGCGGCGCCGGCGAGGTGCCGCTGACCGTCGTCGTCACCCGCGCCGCGCCGCGCACCGCGGTCGACGCGCTGGAGATCGCGCGGCGCCGACGTGATCGTCGCCACCGGCGCCAACGAGCCCGACCGCGTGCGCAACGCGCTCGTCCAGCTCGGCGCGGCCGGCGTCACCTCGATCCTGCTCGAGGGCGGCCCGCACCTGGCGGGCGCGTTCCTGGACGCCGGCGAGGTCGACGAGATCCGCCTGTTCCTCGCGCCCGTGGTGCTCGGCGGCTCCAGCGCCCGCGACCCGCTCGAGGGCGAGGGCGCCGAGCGGATCGCCGTCGGCGATGCGCGCGCTGACGCTCGAGTGCGCGCGGGTCGCCGAGGACGTGCTGATCACCGCCCGCATGCGGGAGTGGTAGGCGTGTTCACCGGGCTCGTCGCCGACCTGGGGACGGTCACCGCGGTCGACGCCGACCGCCGACGGCGTGCGTTTGAACGTGAAGACATCGCTTGCCGACGAGTTGAAGCTCGGTGACTCGGTCGCGGTCAACGGCGTCTGCCTGACCGCCACGGCGATCGTCGACGGCGGCGTTCACGCGCCGACGTCATGCACGAGTCGCTGCGGCGCTCCTCGCTGGCCGAGGTCGCCGAGGGATCGAACGTGAACCTCGAGCTGCCGCTGCGCGCCGCCGACCGCCTCGGCGGCCACGTCGTGCAGGGGCACGTCGACGGCGTCGGCCGTGGTGCGGGAGACGCGCGAGGACGGCTTCGCGCGCGTCGTGACCTTCGACGCCCCGCCCGAGCTGCTGCGCTACATCGTCGAGAAGGGCTCGATCGCGGTCGACGGCGTGTCGCTGACCGTCTCCGCGATCGACGACGTCTCGTTCTCCGTGTCGCTGATCCCCGAGACGCTCGAGCGCACGACGCTGGGCACGGCCGCCCCTGGCCGGCCCGTCAACCTGGAGGTGGATGTGCTCGCCAAGTACGTGGAGAAGCTGTTCCGATGAGCCGCCCGTTCGCGACGATCGAGGAAGCGCTGGACGAGATCCGCGCCGGCCGCATGGTCGTGGTCTGCGACGACGAGGACCGCGAGAACGAGGGCGACCTGACGCTGGCGGCGCAGTTCGCGACGCCCGAGGCGATCAACTTCATGGCCAAGGAGGGGCGCGGGCTGATCTGCCTCGCGCTCACCCCCGAGCGCTGCGACGAGCTCGGCCTGGACCTGATGGCGGCCAAGAACGAATCGCCGCTCGAGACCGCGTTCACGGTCTCCGTCGAGGCGCGCGACGGCATCACGACCGGCATCAGCGCCGCCGACCGCGCGCGCACGATCCAGGTCGCGGTCGACCCGGAGTCGCGCGCCGCGCGACCTCGTCCAGCCCGGCCACGTCTTCCCGCTGAAGGCCAAGCCCGGCGGCGTGCTGGAGCGCACCGGGCAGACCGAGGCGGCCGTCGACCTCGCGCGGCTGGCGGGCCTGAACCCCGCCGGCGTGATCTGCGAGGTCATGAACGACGACGGCACGATGGCCCGCGTCGACGACCTCGAGCGCTACTGCGAGCGTCCACGGCCTGAAGATGATCACGGTCGCCGACCTGATCGCCTACCGGCGCAAGCACGACAGGCTCGTCGAGCGCGTCGTCGAGACGCGGCTGCCGACCGGCTTCGGCGACTTCAACGCCGTCGGCTACCGCTCGCTGGTCGACGACAAGCACCACGTCGCGCTGGTCAAGGGCGACGTCGCGGGCGCCGAGAACGTGCTCGTCCGCGTGCACTCGGAGTGCCTGACCGGCGACGTCTTCCACTCGCTGCGCTGCGACTGCGGCGAGCAGCTCGAGTCCGCGCTGGCGATGATCGAGCGCGAGGGCTCCGGCGTCCTGCTCTACCTGGCCCAGGAGGGCCGCGGGATCGGCCTGCTGAACAAGCTCAAGGCCTACAACCTGCAGGACCAGGGCATGGACACCGTCGACGCCAACCTCGAGCTCGGCCTGCCGGTCGACCTGCGCGACTACGGCATCGGCGCGCAGATCCTCGTCGACCTCGGCCTGACCTCGATCCGCATCCTCACCAACAACCCGAAGAAGATCCGCGGGCTGGAGGGCTACGGGCTCTCGGTGACGGCCCAGGTGCCGATCGAGCACGCCCCGAACCCGCACAACGAGGCCTACCTGCGCGCCAAGCGCGACCGCATGGGCCACACGCTGCACCACCAGGGACTCGCGCTCGACGAGGAGATGGTCCACGACGAGCAGGTCCACGACCGGGAGCGCAACGCCGGATGAAGTTCGCGATCGTCGTCGGGCGCTTCTACGAGGACCTGGCCGAGCGCCTGGTCGCGGGCGCCCAGGGCGCCTTCACCGAGGCGGGCGTGGGGGAGGCCGACGTGTTCGACGTCCCCGGCGCCTACGAGCTGCCCGTGGCCGCGTCGTTTCTGGCCGCGAGCGAGCGCTACGCGGGCGTCGCCTGCCTGGGCGCCGTGATCCGCGGCGAGACCTCGCACTACGACTACGTCTGCTCCGAGGCCGCCCGCGGGATCATGGACGTGCAGCTGCGCACCGGCGTCCCCTGCGCCTTCGGCGTCCTGACGGTCGAGAACATGGACCAGGCGCTGGCCCGGACCGGCGGCGGCAAGCGCGACCAGGGCGCCCACGCGGCCGACGCGGTCGTCACCCTCGCCCGCCTGAAGCGCTCCTTGGCCTAGGCCCTAGGCCGGCAGCCGGACGTGGAACGTCGTTCCGCGGCCCGGCTCGGTCTCGAAGGTCAGCGTCCCGCCGTGGTCCTCGACGACGATCCGGCGGGCGATCGCCAGGCCCTGGCCGGTGCCGCGCCCGACCTCCTTCGTGGTGAAGAACGGGTCGAAGACACGGTCGGCGACGTGGGCCGGGATGCCGCTGCCGGTGTCGGCGACGGAGAGCCGGACATGGTCGCCCTCGTCGCGCGTGCTCAGGATCACGGTGCCGCCCGCGGCGGTCGCGTGGGCGGCGTTGACGAGCAGGTTGACGAGGACCTGCTCGATCTCGCCCGCGTCGCAGGTCACCTGTGGCAGCGACTGGAAATCGGGCTCGCCGCCCGCCAGCGCGAGCGCCGCCCGGGCGACGGCGTTCAGGTCGGCCGGGGCGTGGGCGGCCGGGTGGGTCCGCTCGCCCATCGTGCGGACGATCGTCGCGACGCGGTCGACGCCCTCGGTGGCGCGGGCGAAGGCGGCGGGGACCCGTTCGCGCAGGTACTCGAGGTCGGCGGCCTCCTCGGCCGGGCCGGGCGGCGCTCCCGCCTTGACCGCGTCATAGAGGCCCAGGACGTCCTCGAAGGCCTCCTGCAGGAACGCGACGGTGTGGGCGAGGGCCTGGACCGGCGTGTTGATCTCGTGCGCCACGCCGGACGCGAGCCGGCCGACCGCCTCGAGCTTGCTCGCGAGTTGCAGCTCGGCCGCGATCCGGCGCCGCTCGCTCTCGGCGCGCCGGCCCTCGGTGATGTCGACCAGCATCGCCTGCAGGTGCTTGCCGCCCTCCATCACCACGCCGCTGACGTCGCGCAGCCACAGCTCGCGGCCGTCGGGCCGGCGCCAGCGGAACTCCGCGGGCGGGCCGGCCATCCCGCGCGCCTGCTCGGCGAGCTTCATCTGCACCAGCACGCGATCGTCGGGGTGGATGCGGGCGATCACCTCGTCGGTGCGCTCGAACCAGTCCGCGACCGGGACGCCGAGGATCGCCGCCGACTGCGGGCTGACGTAGACCGGCGCGAGGTCCCGATCGAGCGCGAAGACGACCACGACGGCCGGGACCTGCTCGACGAGCCGGCGGTAGCCCGCCTCGTCCAGCACCGCCGGGGTCATGGGACGACGACGCGCAGCGGCTCGTTGACCTGGCCGGGCGGGAAGTTGCCGAGCCGCTCGAGCAGCTCCGGCGTGACGAGGTTGCCGCGGGCGATCAGCAGCCGGCCGTCGCTGGCGCGGGCGTCGTGGACGAGACGCATCCCCGCCTCCAGACCCGCGAGCCGGACCTCGGCGATCTTCAGCGAGTGCGTGCGTACGCCGACGCTGCGGGCGAAGATCTCCAAGAGCCCGGGGTCGTAGACGCCGTCGCGCCCGCGCATCGTCTCGAGCGCGAGGTAGGGCTGGGCGCCCTCGTTCTCGAGCGCCACGTAGTCGGCCGCGATCCGCAGCATCCGGGCGCCTTCAGGCAGGTCGCCCGAGTCGAACCGGCGCGTGTGCCTGGCGATGATCTCGCGCACGCCCTCCAGCCGGGGGATGCTCGAGAGGATCCGGCCGGTGACCGTGGGGATGCGCGCGGCCATGCCGACCTCCTCGGCGGTCAGCGCGGCGCCGGTGTGGAGCTTCTCGGCGGTGGCCTCCGGCAGCGTGACGGCGCCGAGGTTGACGAGCATCGAGGCGACCTCGATCTCCCAGGCATCGCCGGAGTCGGTGGCCCGGGCGAGCGCACCGGTGAGCTCCTTCAGCCGCGAGCTGCGGCCGAAGGCGGCGGGGCTGGCGAGCGAGAGCACTTCCGTGAGCGCCTTGATCGCGCCGTGCAGCGTCTGCTCGAGCAGCTCGCGCTCGGCGACGTCCATCCGGTGCTTGGCCAGCGCGCCGGCGCACGCGCGCTTGAGCTCGGCCGGCTCACACGGCTTGGTCAGGAAGCGGAAGATCTGCCCGTCGTTGACGGCCTGGGCGGCCGCGGCGCTGTCGGCGTAGCCCGTCAGCAGCATCCGAACCGCGGTCGGCGCGCAGCGGCGCGCTTCGCGCAGGAAGGCCGAGCCCGGCATCTCGGGCATCTGCATGTCCGAGAGCACGACGGCGTAGCCCTTCGGCTCACGTCTTAGGAGCGCCAGCGCCTCGCGCGGGCTGGGCTCGATGCGGACGTCGAAGCTCCGGCGCAGCACGTCGCGCAGGGCCTCGAGCACCATCGGCTCGTCGTCGACGCACAGCAGCCGCGGTCGGGCGCCCAGGCTTCGCGAGGACTCGAGCGCCGAGACGGCCACGGGTGGCTCTAGCCCCCGGAGGCCTTCCGGGCCTTCTTGAGCAGCTGCTTGACGATCCCGTTCTGGTTGTCGAAGCGATCCAGCCGTTGCTGGAGCACCGCGACCGCCTCGGCCGCGCGGCCGGCCTGGACGAGCGCGTTCGCGTAGTCGTACATGGCGTAGGCGCAGGGATCGACCTCTGCGGAGTCCCCGCACGCGTCGACCGCGGCCTTGAGGTTCGTCAGCGCGCCCTTGATGTCTCCGGCCTCCAGGGCCTGATGGCCCGCGGCCTGGAGTTCCGAGGGCGAGCCGGTGGGCGCACCGGGCGGCGTCGCCTCGGGCGTCGCGCTTTCCGTCGGCTCGGGGGTGGGGGTGTCGGTCGGCTCGGGCGTCGCGGTCTCGGTCGGGTCCGGCGAGGCGGTCGGCGTCGGCTCCGCGGTCTTCTCGGGGCTGGCCGTGGCCGTCGCCTCCGGCGTGTTCTCCGCCCGCGGGGCGGGATCGTCGCCGCCGCCGTTGTTGTTCTGCCCGGCGAGCACGATCGCGGCGCCGACGGCGAGCACCGTGACGAGCGCGAGGAGCACGAGCAGCGGAGCCCCGGAACGCCGCCGCTTGGGCGCCGCGGCCGCCTCGCGGCGCCGGGTGGTGCCGGAGTCGCCGCCGCGCCCGCCGGCCGCGCCCGCGCCGCGCCGCGTCGCGCGGTCGCGCCGCGTCCGTCGCCGGCCCAAAGTTCGCCGGAGTCGTCGCGCCGGGCGGTCGCGCCGCGCCCGCCGTCGCTCGCCCACGGGTCCTCGCGCCGCGCCGACTCTTCGCTCCGCGCCGCCGCCGCGCCGCCCGCGGCTGCTGCCGCCGCCGCTCCGCCGGCCGCTGCCGCGCGGCGCGTCATCTTGCGCGTCGGGCGGGTCGGCTCCGCCGCGGGCTCCTCCAGCGTGCGTTCGAGCGCATCGACGAACGCCTCCGAGGTCGGCCAGCGATCGTGCGGGTCCTTGGCGAGTCCGCGTTCGAGCACCGCGTCAACCGCGCGAGACAGCTCCGGGGCGCGCTCGGAGGCCGGCGGCGGCGGGTCCTCCACGTGTGCGCGCGCCTGAGCGGCGAAGTGCGCCGCCTCGAACGGGCGTGAGCCGGTCAGCAGCTCGTAGGCCACGACCGCGAAGGCGTAGCGGTCCGACGCGGCGGTCGCGGCCTCGCCCATGGCCTGCTCGGGCGAGATGTAGGCGGCGGTGCCGAGCACCTGGCCGGTCGCGGTGAGCTGGTCCTCCCAGGCGAGGCGGGCGATCCCGAAGTCGCCGACGGCGAGCCGGTCGCGGCCGTCGAGCAGCAGGTTCCCGGGCTTGATGTCGCGGTGCACCACCCCGGCCTCGTGCGCGGTGTCGAACGCCGCTGCGGCCTCGTGCAGCCAGCGGATCGCGGTCGCATGATCGATCTCGCGGCCGCTCTTGAGCCGGTCGCCGAGGGTGCCTCCGCGCATCAGCTCCATGACCATGAAGACGCGGTTCTTGTGCTCGCCGACGTCGTAGATCGTGACCACGTTCGGGTGCGAGGAGAGCCCCGCCGCGGCCCGCGCCTCGCGCTGGAAACGCTTGCGCGCACGCTCGTCCTCGCCCAAATGGGAAGCCAGAAGCTTGACCGCGACATCGCGGTCCAAAAGCTCGTCGTGCGCCTCCCAGACCGTGGCCATCCCGCCGTTGGCGAGATGCCTGACCACGCGGTAGCGGTCGGGCAGGGAGATGCGGTCCGGTGTGACCGGGGGCATCGCACACACGGTACCCGCCGACCGGCGTCCTATACTCCTCGGCCCGATGGCTCGAATTTGTCACTCTTGCGGTAAGCGCCCGGCTTTTGGCCAGAGCCGCTCTCACTCGATGGTCGCGACGAAGCGTCGTTTTGACGTCAACGTCCAGAAGGTCCGTATCGTCGAGGCGGGCGCTCCGAAGCGCGTGTACGTCTGCACGCGCTGCCTGAAGGCTGGCAAGGTAACCAAGGCGTAGTAGGGGGCCGCGGACACCGTGGCCGACCCGAGCCTTCTCCGCTTCCGCCTCGTCATCGAGGCGGCTCTCGCACAGCTTGAAGCACGCCGCGAGGAGGTCAACGACCTCAACGTGTTCCCGGTCGCCGACGGCGACACGGGCGACAACATGGCGCTGACGCTGCGCGCCGTGCTGCAGGAGCTCGACAACCTCTCCACGCAGGGCGAGATCGACGAGATCGGCCGCGAGCAGATCGTCGACTCCGTGGCCCGCGCGGCGCTGCTCGGCGCCCGCGGCAACTCGGGCGTGATCCTGTCGCAGCTGATCCGCGGCGCCGCCGAGGAGCTGATCTCGCGCCCCGGCGAGCTGGTCGACCCGGTGCTGATCGCCGCAGCGATGGCCCGTGCGGCCGACCGCGCGTACGGCAGCGTCCGCGATCCCGCCGAGGGCACGATTCTCACGGTCGTGCGCGAGATGGCCGCGCGCGCCGCGAGTGAGATCGCGCACATGGACCAGCCGCGCCTGCAGCACCGCGTCGACGACGCGACGCAGAACGAGATGCTGGCCTTCGTGCTCGAGCACGCGCTGGACGCCGGCCAGGCGTCGGTCAAGCGCGGCCCGGACCTGCTGCCGGTCCTGCGCGACGCGGGCGTCGTCGACGCCGGCGGCTACGGCCTCACGATCATCTTCGCCGGCGTGATCGCCGCCCTGCGCGGCGCCGAGCCGCCGCCGCTGGAGCACTACTCGCCGGCGCGGATCACGCAGCCGCAGCACGACTCCTCGACCTATCGCTTCTGCACGAACTTCGCGGTCACCGGCGAGAAGCTCGATCCGGGGCCCTGGGCCGCACGGCTCGAGCGCATCGGCGACTCCGTGCTCGTCGTCGGCGACGCGCACACGCTGAAGGTCCACGTCCACACGGACGAGCCTGAGCGGGCGACCGCCCTCTTCGACGGCGTGGGCGCCGTCTCGCGGATCGATGTCGCCGACATGCACGAGCAGGTCGAGCAGCGCACCCAGCGCGTCCGCGAGTCGCTCGACACCTGCGGCGTGCTGGCGGTCGTCAACGGCGACGGGATGCGCCTGCTCTTCGAGGGCATGGGCGCGCAGGTGCTGGACGGTGGCGCGACGCTGAACCCGTCGACCTACGAGCTGCTGGCCGGGATCCACGAGGTGCCCGCCGAGGAGGTCGTCGTCCTCCCGAACTCGCCCAACGTCCGCATGGCCGCCGAGCGCGCCGCGGAGCTCTCCGAGAAGCCCGTGCGGGTCATGCCGACCCGCTCGATGGCCTCCGGGCTGGCCGCGCTGGTGGCGCTCGATACCGACGAGCAGCGCGAGCGTCAACGCCGCCGCGATGGAGGAGGCCCTGAGCCACGTCCGCACCGGCGGCGTCACCGAGGCCGCCCGCGACGACGCCAAGGGCCGCTTCCGCCGCGGCGACTCGGTCGGCTTCATCGACGAGGAGCTGGTGGCCTGGGGCGAGCCGGGCGAGACGCTCGAGGTCGTGCTCGGCGAGCTCGGCCGCGAGGCCGAGCTGCTGACCGTGATCGAAGGTGACGGCGCGCCGCTCGGCGGCGAGGCCGTGGCCGCGCTGGCGCCGGAGAGCATCGAGGTCGAGCTCTCGCGTGGCGGCCAGCCGGCCTGGTGGTGGCTCGTCTCAGCCGAGTGAGGCGATCCTCGCGAGCGGACAGCGTCCGCTCTCGGTCGCTTGCTGAATCGCTTGCGGATTCAGCCGGGCGCGCTCGACCCTCGCGGGACGACGACGACGGGACAGGCGGCGCGGCGGATGAGCCGCCGCAGCACGCCGCCGAGCAGCACGCGCAGCACCGGGCCGTAGCCGCGCGACCCGCACACGAGCACGTCGATCTCGCGGTCATCCAGCGCCGCGAGCGCGTCGACCACGTCGCCCTCGAGCAGCTCCTCGTGGGCCGTCACGTTGCCCGGCAGCCCGGCGAGGGCCTTGTCGAGCGCGGCGCGGGCGTCCTCGCGCACGGTGGCCAGGAACGCCTCCTCGGCGTCGCGGCCGACGATCGGGGCGAAGATCTCCGCCCGCGGCGCGACGACGGTGTAGAGCGTCAGTTCCGCGGTCGTCTCCGCCGCGAGCTCACCGGCGAAGCGTACGGCCTCACGCGCCTCGGGGCTGTCGACGAAGGCCACCCCGATGCGCAGGATCGGCGCGTCCGCCGGCCGCTCGCGCTGCCCGCGTGGGGCGACCGCGACGGGGCAGATCGCCCCGTGCAGCAGCCGCTCGCCGGTCGAGCCGGGGGAGATCCGGCGCCGCGCGCCGCGGCTTGAGGAGCCGACGACGATCATCGACGCGTGCTCGGCCTCGGCGATGTCGTCGAGCCCGTGCGCCGCGGAGCGCGATCCGACCACGCGGTACTCCGCGTCGACGCCGCGCTCCTGCAGGAAGCGCTTGGCGCCGGCGCTGATCTCGTCGGCCTGCTCGCGCATGTAGGCCACCCACTCGGCATCGACGCGACCGGCCCCGATCGGGTTCTCCTGGGGGTAGACCGTGACGACGATCGGCGTCTCGGCGGTCGCACGCGCGAGCTGGGCGCCGAGCGTCGCGGCGTCGTCGCCGGAGTCGGAGCCGTCGTGGCCGATGATGATGCTCATGACTGCGGGCGGTCCAGGTGCGCCATCTGCAGCCGCGAGTGCTTGCGGCCGTAGAAGTAGTAGACGAGCAGGCCGATGATCAGCCAGATCACGAACCGCCACCAGGTCGTGCCGGGCAGCTGCGTCATCAGGTAGATGATCAGGCCGCAGCCGATCAGCGGGAAGATCGGCACGAACGGGACCCGGAACGGCCGCTCCATCTCCGGGTGCGTGCTGCGCAGGATGATCACGCCGACGTTCACGAGGAAGAACGCGAACAGCGTGCCGATGTTGACCAGCTTCACGATCTCGCTCAGCGGCGCGATCGCGGCGAGCGTCGCGATCGCGATGCCCATGCCGAACGTGAGCTTGACCGGCGTGCCGGTGCGCGGGTTGACCTTGGCGATCCCGCGCGGCAGCAGGCCGTCACGGGCCATCGCGAAGAAGATGCGGGTCTGGCCGTAGAAGATCGTGACGAGCACGCTGGTGATCGCCACCAGTGCGCCGAACGCGAGCAGGCTGGCCGCCCAGCTGATGCCGGCGCCGGCGTCGAGCACCTCGGCCAGCGGGGCGTCGGACTTCGCCAGCGTCGCGGCGTCGAGCGAGCCGACGGCGGCGATCGAGACGAGCATGTAGATCACGGTGCAGATGACGAGCGAGCCGATGATCGCGAGCGGCAGGTCGCGCTTCGGGTTCTTGGCCTCCTCGGCGCCGGTCGAGACGGCGTCGAAGCCGATGTAGGCGAAGAAGATCACCGCGGCGGCGGAGACGACGCCGTGGGTCCCTTCGGGCGCGAACGGCTTCAGGTTGTCCATGCTGAACGCCGCGCTGAAGGCGACGACGATGAAGAAGGCCAGGATCACCAGCTTCACGGCGACCATGACGATGTTCGCCCGCGCGGTCTCGCGGACGCCGCGCGAGAGCAGGAACATCACGGCGACCACGATCGCCACGGCCGGCAGGTTGAGGATCCCGCCGTCCTCGCGCGCGGTCGAGATCGAGCTCGGCAGCTCATAGCCGAAGGCGTTCTGGAGGAACTCATTGAGGTTGCCGCCCCAGCCGACGGCCACCGCGGCGACCGAGACGCCGTACTCGAGGATCAGGTCCCAGCCGATGATCCAGGCCACGAGCTCGCCGAGCGTGGCGTAGGCGTACGTGTACGCGCTGCCCGAGACCGGGATCGACGACGCCAGCTCGGCGTAACAGAGCGCCGAGAACACGCACGTGACGGCGGCCAGGAGGAACGACAGGATCACGGCTGGGCCGGCATCGCCGATCCCCTCGCCGATGACCACGAAGATGCCGGTGCCGATCACGGCGCCGATGCCGAGCGCCGTCAGGTCGAGCGCCCCGACTGCCTTCTTGAGCCCGCCCTCGCCGTCGTCGGACGTCGTCTCGGCGACCAACCGATCGTGGTTCTTGATCGCGAACGGTCCCGACACGCGTTCCTGTCTCCCGGCCATGCCTACCTCCCCGTCCAGATACGGTCGGCGCGCCGCGCCCCTCGGTCGGTCCGCACTCCCGGTCAGAATCAGGCGGGCGTGGTGCCCACCGAATTTGCCAGTCGCGACCCGCTTCCGGATGAAGCCCGCTTCGCGCCGCGATACCCAAAGCCGTCCCGGCTGAACCTCGAGCTGGCGCTTCCAGGCGAAAAGGCGGAGAAGGCCGCGGAGAAGCTCGGGCTCGTCGACGTCGGCTCGTTGCTCGACCACATTCCGAGAGATCGCCGTGCGGCGCGGACGCTGGCCGAGTTGACGGCGGACGAGACCGCGACGGTCGTCGTCGAGGTCCGTTCGATCACGAGCCGGCCGGTTCGCCGACGCGGCATGAAGCCCCTGGTCGAGGCCCGCGTCGCCGACGAGACGGGCACGATGCCGGTCACGTTCTTCAACCAGCCGTGGCTCGAGCGCCGGTACCGGCCCGGCACACGGCTGCTGCTGACGGGCAAGCTCGCCACGCCACCGCGGCGCGGGTTCGTCGTCATCGAGCACGCGGAGACCGGCGAGCAGGTCACGACGGGCGAGGACATGGCGACCTATCCGGCCTCGGACGGGCTGACCTCGGTCCAGATCGCGGCGCTCGCGCACGAGCACCGCCAGACGGCGCGTGACGTGCTCGAGCCGCTGCCGTCGCGGGTGCGGGTCAGCGAGCGCCTCCCGGACCGCTGGGCGGCGCTGGACGCGGCGCACTTCGGCGACCAGGAGGGCGGGCGCCGCCGGCTCGCCTTCGACGAGTTCCTGCTGCTGCAGATCGCGCTGCTGCGCCGCCGGTCACGACGCCGCGAGGGCGCCCGTGCGACCGCGTTGGATGCCCCGGGCGCGCTGACGGCACGCTGGCTGGCCGACTCGCTGCCGTTCACGCCCACCGGCGACCAGCGCCTGGCGATGGCGGCGGTCGACGAGGACATGGCGAGCGACCGGCCGATGCAGCGGCTGCTGATGGGCGAGGTCGGCTCCGGCAAGACCGTCGTCGCGCTCTACGCGATGCTGCGCGCCGTCGAGTCAGGCGCCCAGGCCGCGCTGATGGCGCCGACCGAGACGCTCGCCGAGCAGCACTTCCAGACGCTGCAGAAGCTGATGCCCGGTGAACTCGTCCAGGCCGCGCTGCTGACGGGCTCGACGCCCGCGGGCCGCCGCGCCGACCTGCTCGGCAAGCTCGCGACCGGGGAGTTGAAGCTGCTGGTCGGCACGCACGCGCTGATCGAGGACCCGGTCGAGTTCCAGCGCCTCGCGGTCGCGGTGGTGGACGAGCAGCACCGCTTCGGCGTCAACCAGCGGCGCGCGCTGGACCGCAAGGCGCCGGAGGGCCTCGCCCCGCACATCCTGCACATGACCGCGACGCCGATCCCACGGACACTCGCGCTCACCGCCTATGGCGACCTCGACGTGACCGTCCTGCGCGAGCTTCCCGCCGGTCGCCGGCCGATCGAGACGCACGTGGCCGGCACCGATCACGAGCGCGCGCGGGCCTACGAGCGCATCCGCGAGGAGCTCGACGCGGGCCGTCAGGCGTTCGTCGTCTGCCCGCTGGTCGAGGAGTCCGAGCTGCTGCAGGCGCGCGCCGCCACCGCCGAGTTCGAGCGCCTGCGCGGCGGCGAGCTCAAGGACTACCGCGTGGTGCTGATGCACGGCCAGATGCGGCCCAAGGCCAAGCAGGAGGCGATGGCGGAGTTCGCCGCGGGCGGCGCCGACGTGCTCGTCGCCACGACCGTGATCGAGGTCGGCATCGACGTCCCCAACGCGACCGTGATGCTCGTCGAGGACGCCGAGCGCTACGGCATCTCCCAGCTGCACCAGCTGCGCGGCCGCATCGGCCGCGGCGCCCACGAGTCGGTCTGCCTGCTCTTCGGCCCGAAGGACTCACGCCGGTTGAAGGCACTCGCCGAGCACAGCGACGGCTTCAAGCTCGCCGAGATCGACCTCGAGCTGCGCGGGGAGGGGGAGATGCTGGGCGTCCGCCAGTCCGGGATGCAGGCCTTCCGCTTCGCCCGCCTGCCCGAGGATCTCGAGCTGCTCGAGCGCGGCCGCCGCTGGGCGCACGAGATCCTCGACGCCGACCCGCACCTGCGCGAACCGGAGCACGCCTTGCTCGAGGACGCGATCCTGCGCGCGTACGGCCCGCTGGACTCGATCGCGGCGTAGGGGGTGCTTCACGTTTCCGCCTACAGGTGGAAGGAACGTGGGGCACCCCCACCAACGCGCCACGTTTACGCTTGCGCGAACGTCACGGTCAGATAGACCGTGACCTCCTCCGGTGCGCGGCACTCGCGGCGCTGGACGAACCGCCGGACCTGGCGCCCCGTCGACGTGGTCCGGAGCCCCGCGGCACGCCGGACCTGGCCGCAGTAGTCGTTGGCGCCGAACGTCCCCTGGTTCACGCCGCTGCCGGGGTACGGCACGTTCGGGTCCTGGCTGACGGACCACACCGCGCCGAGCCGCATGCCCGCCGTGGCGCCCATCGCCTCGGCCTTCAGCTTGGCGTCGGCGAAGGCCCGCGGCCGGGCGCGGGCGTTGGCTCGCTCCACGGCGCGGCGGATCTCGCCCTCGGAGCTCTTAGTGGTCGCGTCGACCGGGGAGGTGGCGAACCCGATCGCGGTGACGCCGGGCGGCGGGTAGCCGCGATCGACGGGCGGAGGGCCGCTGGCGAGCGCGACGGCGCCCGCGGAGAGGATGGCGCCCGCAGCGAGCGCGATGGCGATGGTGCGCATGCCGCAGATACGACGCAGCGGCGCGCGGAAGTCCCGCTCTCAGCCGAGCACCTCGAGCGGCGAGGGCTCGCCGCGGAGCGCCCGGCGGTGCCCGCTGATCTGCTCGGCGACGATCACCGCGATCATGATCGCGAGCAGCACGAGCGCGAGCACGAGCGCCGGAGCGACCGCACCGACCGCGGCCGCCGCGATGCACGCCACCGCGCCGGCCAGTCGCTTGCGGCTGACCGAGCCCGCCATCCGCAGCCGGAACAGCGTGTGCGCCAGCAGGTAGATCGCGGGACCGGCGCAGACCGCGACCAGCTCGGCGCCGTGCAGCACCTCGTCCGGGTGGGCGATCACGAGCTCGTCGCCGACGGCGGCCACGAGCACGCCCGCGACCATCACGACGTGCAGGTAGGTGTAGGCGTCGCGCGCCATCTGCGTGCGGCGCTCGACCAGCGCGAGCCTGCGCGCGGAGATCGTGGCGGCGTAGTCGAAGTACAGCCACCACATCGCGGCGGTGCCGAGGAACGCGACCGAGAAGGCGGCCAGGCGCGCCGCGTCCAGCGCCTCGCCCGTGGCCGTCGCGCCGGTCACGACGATCGACTCGCCGAGCGCGAGGATCACGAAGAGCTGGAAGCGCTCGGCGAAGTGCCCGGTCTCGATCGCCCAGGCCGAGGGGTCGATCTTGCGCATCCCCGGGACGTAGAACGTGCAGATCGGCCCGGCGTAGTCGATCGCGAGCGCGATCAGCCACAGCACCGTCCGCGTGGGACCCTCGGCCAGCGCGCCCGCGATCCACAGGGTGCCCGCGGCGATGAACCAGATCAGGATCCGCCCGGCGCGCTCGCGCTCGACGCTCCCCGGCCCGGCCGCGACGAAGGTCAGGAACGTGTGACGGCCGACCTGGATCACGACGTAGGCGCCCGCGAACAGCAGCGCGCGCTCGCCGAAGGCCTCCGGGATCGCCACCGCCATCAGGAAGCTCGCCAGCATCAGGCCGATCAGGAGCATCCGGACGACGATCGACTCCGGATCGAGCTCGTTCGTGACCCAGGTCGTGTAGTTCCACGACCACCAGACGACCAGGAGCATCAGCGCGGCCTGCCCGGCGCCCTGCCAGGTCAGGTGCTCGAGCAGGAAGTGCGAGACCTGCGTGATGGCGAAGACGAAGACGAGGTCGTAGAAGAGCTCGAGCGTCGTCGTCTTCTGTTCGTGTCCGTCATGCGGGCGCTGGAAGCGGCTCATGAGGGCCGTAGCGTGACATTTCGCCCGGAGGGCGTGTCACCGAGGCATGGCCCCACTCGGAACCGCCCTCATCGGCGGCGCGCTCGTCGCCGCCCTGCCGGCTCCCACCACCGCCTCCGCGCGTCCTCGAAGGGCTGCGACGGCGGCGGCTTCACGCTCCGCCTCGCCGACGGCTCGTCGATCAAGCCCGACTACAAGGGCTCGGTGGCCGCGAGCCGGCTGCCGGCGGGCACGCGCGTCAAGGTCGTCGGCAAGTACGTGACCTTCGGCCGGGCGGGACCCAGACCGTCGACCACTGCGGCGGCGTCTCGGTCTGGGACGTCGCGAGCGGCGGCCGCATGGGCGGCGTGACCGGTGAGGACGCGATCGAGGTCGCCCCGCCGGCGACGACCTGCACCCAGAACTGCCAGGCCCAGAACCAGGTCCGGGGCCAGGCCGAGAACCTCGGTTTCCCGTTCCCGGTGCCGGCCGCGAGCCGCTTCACCCCGCGCCTCCCGGTGTAGAGCGAGCCCCGCACGGCGCCGGTAACGTCCGGCGCCGTGCTGCTCACGCTCGATCACATCATCATCCGCACGGCCGATCCGCACGCCGCCTTGAAGGAGCTCTCGGAGCGCCTCGGCGCCCCGATCCTGGCCGAGGTCGAGGAGGTCTCCGGCCTCGCCAGCGGCATCGTCCGTGCCGGCGACATCGACATCGAGGTCCTGCGCGTCGGCGCCGAGCCGCCCGCCCAGCCCCTCGGCTACGGCCTCGGCTTCACCGCCGACGTCCCGCTCGCGCAGGCCTCGGCCGCGCTGCGGCAGCTCGGCTTCGCCACCTCCGCCCCGACCGGCGCGACCGCCGACGGCCGCAGCTGGCGCGCGATCCAGGTCCGTGGCCTGCTGCCCGACCCGTTCCCGGTGCCCGCGAGCACGAGCGCCCCGGGGTTCATGGACAAGGTGACCGAGATCGCGGCGGGGCTGATGACGAAGGTCCCGGCGATCGCCAAGGCCGCCACGCGCAAGGCCGGCGGCTCGATGGTCGTCGTCACCGAGTACGCCTTCGATGTCGCCGCCTGGCGCGCCAAAGCGGGCCATGGACCGGACGTCTACTCGATCGAGGTCGGGACCGGCGGCAACGAGTGGACGCGGTTCCCGCTCGAGCCGGGCGCGCTCCAGCTGCAGGCCGACGGCCCGCCCGGCATCCGCTGCGTCACGCTCGACGGCGACGCGGAGCCGTTCATGCTCGGCGCCGTCGCGTTCGAGTTCAGCCGGGCGGCGTGATCGCCAGCGAGCTCGGCTCGCCCGCCCGCAGCCGCGCCACGTGCTCGACGAGGTTCGTCAGCGCGATCAGGTCGGTCCCGCCCTGCACGGCCGCGAGCACCGACGCCTCGACGGCCTCGATCTCGCGCGCCCGTTCCAGCGTCGCCTCCAGCTGCGCGCGCGGCGCGATCACGATCCCGTCGTCGTCGGCGACGACCAGATCGCCGGGGGAGACGCGGATGCCGCCGAACAGGATCGCTCCGCCGGTCCGCGGCGCGATGTCGCTGCGCCCGGCCATCGGCGTCGTCCCGCGCGCCCACAGCGGCAGCGCCGGCAGCCCGGTGCGATCGCGCACGTAGCCGTCGACGACGATCCCGCCCAGCCCGCGGCGGAAGGCCTCGGTCGCCAGCAGCTCGCCGAGCGCCGCGAGCGGCGCACCGCCGGCCTGGACGACCAGCACGTCGCCTTCAGCGGCCTCGCCGATCGCCTGCAACACGGAGAGGAACTCGCCCGCCGCCACGACCGTGAAGGCCGGGCCGCACAACCGCGCCGTCGTCAGCGGCCGGATCGCCGGATCGGCGACGGGCAACGACTTGTCGACGTCACAGAGCGTGCTGACGGGTACGGCGGCGAGGGCTTCCATGGCCCGCAGCCTAGTCTCCAGCGCTGTGCGCGTGATCGCCGGAACCTACCGAGGCAGGACCCTCAAAGCCCCGCCGGGCGAGAGCACGCGCCCGACCTCGGACCGCGTGCGCGAGGCGCTGTTCTCGATCCTGGGCGACCGGATCCGCGAGGCCGACGTGCTGGATCTGTTCGCCGGGTCGGGCGCGCTCGGTCTCGAAGCGCTCTCGCGCGGCGCCCGTCACGCCACCTTCGTGGACGAGGATCCGAAGGCGATCGCGGCCGTCAAGGCCAACCTCGACGCGGTCAGAGCGGTCGCCGACGTCCGCCGCGGCGACGCTCTGCGCTTCCTCAGCGGGGCATCGGGACGCGGCGCCCAATACGATCTGGTGTTCCTCGACCCTCCATACCGTCTTGCGGAGCGCCTCGCGCCCTCGCTGTCGGAGGCGCTCCCCGCCGTATTGGCGCCCGGGGCGGTGGCCGTGGCCGAGAGCGATAGGCGAACACCGTTGACGCTCGACCTGACCCTCCACGACGAACGTCGCTACGGCGAGACCCTGATTCGCATCTATGGCCCCTGACCCGCGCATTGCCGTCTGTCCCGGTTCTTACGACCCGATCACGAACGGCCACATCGACATCATCTCCCGCGCCTCGGGCATGTTCGACGAGCTGATCGTGGCCGTCGTGAATGCTTCCGTGCGTAAGAGCAAGTCGCTGTTCGACGCCGAGGAGCGGATCGGGTTCATCGAGCGCGCGACGGCGCACCTTCCAAACGTCCGTGTAGAGCCATTTGACAAGCTCGTGGTCGACTTCGCCCGTGAAAAAGGGGCCAAGGCGATCGTGAAGGGATTACGGGCGATCTCGGACTTCGAGTACGAGTTGGAGATGAATCAACTCAACCGTTCACTGGCCTCTGACGTCGAATCCGTCTACCTGATGGCGGGTCCGCAGTACAGTTTCCTCTCCTCTAGCGGGGTCAAGGAGATCGCGACCTTCGGGGGCGATGTCTCGGGCCTGGTTCCTGAGGAGGTCGCCCGCCGCTTGCAGGAAGCGCTCGGGCGGTAGCGAAACGGGGAATCACCATGGACGTCCTGGTACTGATCGACAAGTTGGACGACCTCGTCCACAACGCGAAGGCTGTCCCGCTGACGGACACCGTCCGCGTGGACAAAGAGGAGATCTACGACATCCTCGACCAGATGCGCGCCACGATCCCTGAGGAGATCAAGCAGGCGCGCTGGATCGTCAAGGAGCGTCAGGAGATGCTCGCGGAGGCCAAGCGCGAGGCCGAGCGCATCGTCAAGGAAGCGCGCGAGCGCCAGGAACAGCTGGTCTCGCAGCAGGAGGTCACCCGCCAGGCGGAGCGCGCCGCGGAGGACATCATCGAGGACGCTCGGGCTCGTGAGCGTGAGATCCGGCTGGGTGCCGAGGACTACGCCGACGAGATCCTGAACACGCTCGAGGTCAACCTTTCGAAGTTCATCGCCGCCGTCCAGCGTGGCCGGGAGCGGCTGCAAGGCCGCGACGAGCCGGCTGAAGTCGGATAAGCGGCCTCGAGGTCATCGACTTAGCCCGGAGCTTCGGCGACCGGGTCGCGCTCGACGGCGTGAGCTTCGCCGTCGAGCCAGGTCAGACGTTCGGTTTCGTCGGCCCCAACGGGGCCGGCAAGACGACCACGATGCGGATCATCCTCGGGGTGCTGGGCGCCGACCGCGGTGAGGTCCGCTGGCGCGGGGCGCGGGTCGACGCGAACACCCGCACCCGCTTCGGCTACATGCCGGAGGAGCGCGGGCTCTACCCGAAGATGCGCGTCCGCGCCCAGCTCGTCTACTTCGCCGCGCTGCACGGCGTCGAGCGGCCCGAGGAGGCGGCCGATCGCTGGATCGAGCGCCTCGGCCTGTCCGAGCGCGCCGACGATCGCGTCGAGCAGCTCTCGCTCGGCAACCAGCAGCGCGTCCAACTGGCCGTCGCGCTCGTCCACGAGCCGGAGCTGCTCGTACTCGACGAGCCGTTCTCGGGCCTCGATCCCGTCGGCGTCGACGTCTTGAGCGGGGTCCTGAGCGAATACGCCGCCACCGGCGTGCCCGTGGTCTTCTCCAGCCATCAGCTCGAGCTCGTCGAGCGGATCTGCGAGGCGGTGGCGATCATCAAGGACGGCCGGCTCGTGGCCTCCGGGACCGTCGAGGAGCTGCGCGGCGAGGGCACGGGCGCCGTGCGGGTCATCGTCGACGGGTCGCCGGAGTTCGATGTCGCCGGCGCTCACGTGCTCGACCGCGGGCCGCGCGGGACGATCTTCGAGGGCGGCGACCCCGACGCGATCCTCGACGCCGCCCGCGCCGCCGGGCGCGTCACGTACTTCGCGATCGAGCGGCCATCGTTGACCGACCTGTTCCGCGAGGCGGTCCGATGAACACCGTCCGCCTCGTCGCGCGGCGCGAGTTCACCGAGCGGGTGCGCGAGCGCTCGTTCATGATCTCGACCGGCATCACGCTCGGGATCGTCGTGCTCGTCCTGGTGCTCCCGACGCTGCTCGGCTTCGGCGGCCCGTCGACGTACACCGTCGCCGCCACCGACGCCCAGGGCCGTGCGATCGCCGAGCGGGCGGTCGCGCTCGAGGACGAGTTCGACGTGAAGCTGACCGTCACGGACGACCCGTCCTCGGCGGACGTGACGCTGGACGGCGGCGAGATCCAATCCGACCAGCAGCCCGACGACGCGCTCGTGAACGTGCTGCAGGTCGCCAACCAGCAGCTCGACGCCGACGCCAAGCCGCCGCTGCGCGTCGTCTCGGTCGAGCCGGTCGACCCCGACCGCGACGCCAAGGCCGGCCTGGCCTTCTTCGTCGATCCTGATCCTCTACGGCCAGCTGCTGACCTACGGGTTCTGGGTCGCGACCGGCGTCGTGGAGGAGAAGGCATCGCGGGTGATCGAGATCCTGCTGTCGACGATCAGCCCGAAGCAGCTGCTGGCCGGGCAAGGTGATCGGGCTCGGCCTGCTCGGCCTCGGTCAGCTGCTGATCGTGTCCGCGTTCGGGCTGGTGGTGGCGAGCGCGACCGGTGCGCTCGACGTCGACGCGCGATCTCGTGGCCGCGATCGCGCTCTCGCTCGGCTGGTTCGTGCTCGGCTACGCCTTCTACGCGGCCGCCTACGCCGCGGCGGGAGCGCTGGTGCCGCGCCAGGAGGAGATCCAGAGCTCGACGACGCCGTTGACGATGCTGATCCTGGTCTCGCTCTTCGTCGGCCTTCGCGGTCAACGACAACCCGGACGGGACGCTCGGCCACGTGGCGGCGTTCATCCCGCCGATCGCGCCGGTGACGATGCCCTCCCGGATCATCCTCGGGGCCGCACCCGCGTGGGAGATCGCGGCGTCGGCGGCGGTGATGATCCTCGCCACCGTGATCCTGATCCCGATCGCCGGGCGGATCTATTCGGCGGTGATCCTGCGGACCGGATCCGCGGTCAAGCTGCGCGAAGCGCTGCGCCTGGCGCGCGCGGAGCGGTAAGTAGGATCGTGGCGGTGACTGAAGCGCTGCTGGCCCGGATCGGGCTCACCACCCCGCCGGCGGCGACCGTCGACGGCCTGCGGGAGATCCACCGCGCCTATCTGGCGCGGATCCCCTACGAGGACCTCGCGGTCCAGCTCGGGGAGACCGGCCCGCTCGACGAGGCGGCGCTGGCCTCGCGCGTCCTGCAGGACGGGCGCGGCGGCTACTGCTTCGAGCTCAACACGCTGCTGGCGGCGCTGCTGCGCACCTGCGGCTTCGTCGTCACGCACCACCAGGCGGTGGTGACCGGCGAGGGGCCGGTCAACCACATGGCGCTGCTCGTGCACCTCGACGGCGAGCGCTGGCTGGCGGACGCCGGCCTCGGCGAGGGCTTCATCGAGCCGCTGCCGTTCCGCGAGGGCCGGGTCACGATCGGGCCGTTCGACTACACGCTGGAGCGTGAGGACGGCGGCACGTGGTGGATCGGCCAGCACGAATGGGGCACGTTCACCGGCTTCCGGATGGCCGAGGCGGAGTCCGCGGTCGCGGACTTCGAGGTCCATCACCGCGGCTGGCGACCGATCCGGCGTCGAGCTTCGTCCAGACGCTCGTGGTCCAGCAGCCGCGCTATGACCGGATCGTGACGCTGCGCGCGCGGACGCTCTCGTCCGTCGGGCCGACGGTCGACGAGAAGCGCGTGGTCGAGGATCGCGATGCGCTGGCGGCTGTTCTCGCGCGACGTGTTCGGGATCACCGTGGGCGGCTCGCGGCTGGATCGCCTGTGGGCCCAGGCCGCCGCGCAGCACGAGGCGTTCCTGGCGCGCGTCTGATGCTCGTCGCCACCCACCCCGGCAACTTCCACGCCGACGACGTCTTCGCCGTCGCGGTCCTCGGCCTCGTGCACGGGCCTCTGGAGCTGGTCCGGACCCGCGACGACGCGCGGGTCGAGGCCGCCGACGTGCGCGTCGACATCGGCGGGCGCTCGAATCCCGAGGACCGGCGACTTCGACCACCACCAGCGTGGCGGCGCCGGCGAGCGCGCCAACGGCATCCGCTACGCGAGCTTCGGGCTCGTCTGGCGCGCATTTCGGCGCGGGGCTGGCCGGTTCTGAGGAGGCCGCGGAGGCGATCGACGAGCGGCTCGTGCAGGGCGTCGACGCCAACGACACCGGCCAGACCATCAGCCAGCCGCTCGTCGGCTCGATCCGCCCGATGACCGTCAGCGGCGTGATCGCGGCCATGAACCCGGCCTGGGACGAGGAGCTCGACCCCGGCCGAGGAGGACGAGCGCTTCGCGCGAGGCGGTCGCGCTGGCCACGACGATCCTCGAGCGCGAGCTCGCCGGCGTCGCGGGCCTACCGGCGGGCGCTGGACCTGGTGCGAGCGGCGATCTCACGCGCTTCCGATCCCCGGATCATCGAGCTCGACCGCAAGCTCCCGTGGCACGAGACGGTCGTGACGACCGCGCCCGAGGCGCTGTTCGTCATCTATCCGAAGTCCGACGGCTGGAGCCTGCAGGCGGTTCCGGTCGAGCTCGGGGACTTCACGAACCGCTTGGACCTGCCCGAGGCCTGGGCGGGGCTCAGCGGGGCGGAGTTGGCTGCGGTTTCCGGGGTGCCGGACGCGGTCTTCGTGCACTCGAAGCGCTTCTACGCCTCCGCGGGTCCTCACGTGACGGGATCCTCGCGCTGGCCGCTTTGGCCTTGGACGGGGTGGAAAGCAGGCAGTAAGGGGGGCAGCGGCGTGCCTGGGTCCGCGACGGCGCTTCTCGATGGCACGTTGCCGCTCGCCTCGACGCCCCTCAGGCCGTGTCGTCGTCGGCCGCCAGCACCAAGGCGTCGATCGCGGCCAGATGTCCGCGCACCCGCTCGATCATGCCCTCCAGCACGCCCCGCGCGGACTCGATCCCGCCCGCGGCGTTGGTCAGGTGGAGCTTGATCCGGCGGACGTCGTCCATCGCGCCCAACGCCCGCTCGACCTCGGCTCGCAGCGCCGGCGCGTCCAGGCCCTCGACGCCGCCCTTGGCCATCAGGACCCGCGCGCGGGCCAGCGAGTACGCGACCTCCAAGGCCAGGCGCGACCCATCCTCGGGGTCGTAGACCACGAAGAGCTTGTCGCCGCCCACCTCGCGCAGCCCGTGAGCACGGGCAGGAAGCCGGTCCTCGGAGGGCACGACCCAGACGCCGTAGTCGGCCGAGCGCTGGGCCATCGCCTCCTCGAGCTCGGCGATCGCCTCCTTGCGCCCCTTGCGCGAATGCTTGGCCTCGAACACGATCCGGCCGCGGGCGGAGCCGCGCGCAGCCGTCGATGTCGACCACCACGTCGCCCTTGCGCCCGCCGGCGCCGCCGAAGTCCCCGACGGCCTCGCAGTCGTCGCCCTGGCCGCGGGCGATCGACGTCCACGGCCTCGGCCACCGCCTCCTCGTACGGGCGGCCCTTGGCCGTCGAACGGGCGTGCTCGGCGGCGACCTCGAGCGCCTTCTCGCGCTCGGAGTGCAGCCGCTGCAGCTCGAGCTTGACCGCGATCATCTGCTCGCGCATCGCCTCCAGCTGCGCCTCCTGGCGGCGCGAGGCGTCGTTGGCCGAGCGCAGGTGGGCGGCCTTGAAGTCCGCCAGCGGGTTGGAGCCGTCGGCCGAGGAGAACTGGCGCAGCAGGTCCTCGCGCATCTTGGCCGACTGCTCGAGCATGATCTGGCGCAGCTGATGCTGCACGGCGGCCGTCGAGCCGTCGCCGAACAGGCGCCGCAGCTCCTTGGCCAGGTGCCCGTCCTCGGCGCCGAAGACCTCGTCGACCTTGGCCCCGAAGAACTCGGCCACGACGCGCGCCTTGTCGGTGAACGCGGTCTCCACCTCGCGCGAGACCTTCTCGAACTCGCCGCGCACGAACTCCGCGTCGACCGCCGACTGCTCGCGCTCCAGGACCCGCGCGCCGATCTCGATCGCGTCGATCACGACCTGCGTCGCGTCCTCGCCCGCATCCATGCGCCGGTCGAGGAACGACGCGGTGGCGGGATCGTCGACGACGACGTTCTCGACGATCACCCGTCCCATCAGGACGTGAACGCGGGGCTGGCGGAGAGGCGTGGCGGCTTCCATGGCGAACGCCTCACCGTACGCGGCGCACCCGACAGAACCTCAGGAAATGCCGAACCCCGAGAGCCCCTCGGGCTCCTCTTCGTGCACCTCGAGCCGGGTCACGTCGGCGTGTCCGGGTCCGTCGCGCACGAAATCCACCAGCGCGTCCACGGCCTCCGGCGAACCCTCGAAGACGGCCTCGACCGTGCCCTCGGCGGTGTTGCGCGCCCACCCGGCCACGTCGCGGCGCTCGGCCTCCCGGCGCGTCGAGTCGCGGAAGAAGACACCCTGCACACGGCCTTCAGCGACCACTCGGCGGCGGGTCACGGACATGCCGATACGGTAGAGAAATGACGGCCTTGGAGGTCGAACTCGACGCCTGTGGCGGAGCGGCCGCGCCCCCGTCGGCCGCCGCACGCCTGCGCGAGGTGCTCGCCGAGGCGCTGCGCAACGGGCGTGCCGAGCTCGCCAAGCCGCGCTCGGGCAAGGACGAGCCGGTCCAGGTCGTGATCGCCGCCCACCCGGGCACCCTGCTCGCCGCGATCCCGGTCTCCGCGGCGATGCGCGCCGATCCCGACATCCTCAGCGAGCGCGAGTGGCTGCTCGTGGCGGCCGTGGTCGGCACGCTGGTCGAGCTCGCCGAGCCGGGCCCGCCCTTCGGGCCTGACGATCTACACCTGCGCGCCGGCGAGCTGCACGGGCGGCTTCCTCGTCCTCGCCTACCCGGCGACCGGCTTCGACAGCGAGTTCGTGACGCTCTACTTCGACGACGAGGTCGAGCCCGTCGACCGCCTGCGGGCGCGCGCGCTGGCGCTCCCGCCGGGCGTGATCGACGACGTCCAGCTGCGCGAGCCGATCGGCGCCCGCCACCCGCTGCGGATCGCGGAGGCCGTCGCCCGCCTCGGCGGCCGGCCCGCCGGCGCGCACGACGATCTCGAGGAGGCGGTGCTCGCCGTCCTCGGCCCTGGCGGCGTCGTCGCCCGCCCGCACGAGGACCCGGATCCCGGGCTGCGAGCGGCGCGGCGGATCCTCCAGCGCCTCGACGGCATGGGCAAGTGGGGCGGCTACCACACGGAGTTCGCCCACCTCGCACGCGGCTTCGCCGGCAACGACCGCGCGCTCGCCCAGAACGTGGGGGAGGCGCTGCTGGAGGCCGGGCTGCTGGCCGAGAAGCCGTCGGTCGGCCAGCGCCACGTCTACCTCAATCCCGGGCGCGCGGCCGAGATCCGCCGGCTGATCGACACCGGTGAGGTCCCACCGGGTATGCGGCTCCCGTCCAAATAGGAGAATCCGTCACATGCCACCGACGATCCCGCCGCCGGGTCAGCTCCGCACGTATGCCCACACCAAGTTGCAGACGCTGATCACGCTCACCCGCGCGGGCATCGTGCACCCCGAGCGCCCGGACCGCCTGTGGCACACGGCGCGTGCACTGCTGCGCTACGGGACGACGCCCGCCGCGGGCTACACGGCCGCGGCGCGCAACTTCCCGGACGAGCCCGCGCTGATCGACGAGCTCGGCTCGCTCTCCTTCCGCGAGGTCGACGAGCGCACCAACGCGCTCGCCCGCGCGCTGGCCGCGGACGGCATCGAGGCGGGCGACGGCGTCGCGATCATGTGCCGCAACCACCGCGGCTGGGTCGACGCGGTGCTGGCCTGCTCCAAGCTCGGCGCCAACGCGCTGTTCCTCAACACGGCCTTCAGCGGCCCGCAGCTGGCCGACGTCGCCAAGCGCGAGAAGCCCAAGGCGGTCATCTACGACCACGAGTTCGCCGAGGTCCTCAAGGACGCTTCCGCGCGCCGCAAGCGCTACATCGCGTGGCACGACCCGGAGGACGGCAAGTCCGGCGACCGCTTCCTGGAGGACCTGATCGCGGGCGGCGACACGTCGACGCTGGCGGCGCCGAGCGAGCAGGGCCGCGCGATCATCCTCACCTCGGGCACGACCGGCACGCCGAAGGGCGCCTCGCGCTCGATGCCGAAGTCGATCGACCCGATCGCCTCGCTGCTGTCGGTGATCCCGCTGCACGCGCGCGAGAAGACGATGATCGCCGCGCCGCTGTTCCACGCGTGGGGCTTCGCGCAGTGGGCGCTCGGGATCAGCCTCGCGACGACCGTCGTGCTCAAGCGCAAGTTCGACGAGGAGGCGACGCTCTCGCTCACCGCGCAGCACCGGTGCTCCGCGCTGGTCGTCGTCCCGGTGATGCTGCAGCGCATCCTCGAGCTCGACGACGAGGTGCTCGATCGCTACGACCTCTCGGCGGTCCGCGCCGTCCCGGTCAGCGGCTCGGCGCTGCCCGGCTCGATCTCCGACCGCTGGATGGACCACTTCGGCGAGAACCTCTACAACCTCTACGGCTCGACCGAGGTCGCGTGGGCGACGATCGCCACGCCGCGCGACCTGCGCGAGGCGCCCGGGACGGTCGGCGCGCCCGCCGCGCGGCAGCGTCGTCCAGATCTACGACGAGGACGGCAAGCCCGTGCCCGCAGGGCGAGAGCGGGCGCATCTTCGTCGGCAACGACGTCCAGTTCGAGGGCTACACCGGCGGCGGCAACAAGGACGAGATCGACGGCCTGCTCTCCACCGGCGACGTCGGCCACATCGACGACGACGGGCGCCTGTTCATCGACGGCCGCGACGACGACATGATCGTCTCCGGCGGCGAGAACGTCTTCCCGGCCGAGGTCGAGGAACTGCTGCACGGCCACGCCGCGGTCGCCGACGTCGCGGTCTTCGGCGTCGACGACGAGAAGTTCGGCCAGCGCCTGAAGGCCGTGATCGTCAAGAAGGGCGAGCTGAGCGAGAAGGACGTCAAGGACTACGTCAAGCAGAACCTCGCGGGCTACAAGGCGCCGCGCGACGTCGTCTTCGTCGACGAGCTCCCGCGGACCTCGACCGGCAAGGTGCTCAAGCGCGAGCTCAAGGACGCCTGACGCCTTCCGTACTGTTAGAGGGCCATGTCTCAGCGCACTGACAGCTACGAAATCGGTCGCCTCGGGCTCACTTCCGGAGAGGGCCGGCGCGTCGACCTGTACGTGCACGTCGAGCCGTTCGAGTACGCGGGCTCGAACTACACGGTCCCGCAGGACCTCGTGCCCGTGCGGCTCGACATCTCGCGCACGACCGGCGACGGCTGGGCGCTGCGCCTGCGCTTCAGCGCGCGCGTCGACGGCCCGTGCATGCGCTGCCTGGAGCTCGCGACGCCGGAGTTCGACGTCGACTCCTACGAGGTCCACCAGCCCGGCGCCGGCGTCGACCTGATCTCGCCCTATCTGCGACGACGGCGATCTCGACCTCCAGGGCTGGGCGCGCGACGCGCTCGCGCTCGCGCTGCCGACCCAGATCATCTGCCGCCCGGACTGCGCCGGCCTGTGCGTGCGCTGCGGCGCGAACCTCAACGAGGACCCGGATCACGCCCACGAGGCGGAGCCGGATCCGCGCTGGGGAAAGCTCTCCGAGCTGAAGTTCGACTGACGGCGTCGCTATCCTTCCGCGCCGACTATGGCCGTCCCTAAGCAGAAGCAGTCGCACGCGCGTACCGCGCAGCGACGCGCGCAGCACAAGATCACCGCTCCCGCGGTGAACGGCTGCCCGCAGTGCCGCCGGCCGCGGCGTCCGCACCGCGTGTGCCCGCATTGCGGGTTCTACGGCGGTCGTGAGGTCGTGCACGTGCACGACCACGAACACGATCACGATCACTGATCAAGTCGCCGTCGCGGTAGACGTCAACGGGGCCGACCTCGGCCCCGTTGAAGTCGCTCGCGGGGCCGCTCGCGCTGCTGCGGGTGGTATCCGCGTACTCCTTTTCGGGCCTGCTGACGGATCGGCGCAGGTCGGCGAAGGCGTGTCCGTCGTCGACGCGCCGGTGTCGATCGCCAAGGAGCCGGACCCGGCGCGCGCGGTCCGCCGCACGCCCGAGGCGTCGATCGTGCGCGCCGTCGCCGCGGTCGCCGCGGGGGAGGCCGACGCGCTGGTCTCCGGCGGCTCCACCGGCGCCGCGCTCGCCGCCTCGCTGTTCACCTTCAAGCGCGCGCGCGGGCGTGCACCGGCCGGCGCTGGCGATCATGGTCCCCGTGCCCGGCGCGCCGTTCCTGCTGCTCGACGCGGGCGCCAACGTCGAGGTCCGGCCCGAGCACCTCGTGCAGTTCGCGCACATGGGCGCGGCGTTCATGGAGGCCGTCGGCGGGGTCGCGTCGCCGCGGGTGGCGCTGCTCTCCAACGGCACCGAGGCGCTCGAAGGGGACCGAGAACGTCGTCGCGGCGCACGGCGTCGCTGGCCGGCGCGCCGGGGCTGAACTTCGTCGGCAACGTCGAGGGCTTCGCGATCGGGACCGGCGCGGCCGACGTGATCGTCGCCGACGGCTTCACCGGCAACGTGGCGCTGAAGGTGATGGAGGGCTCGTCGGCGGCGCTGTTCGGGCGCGGTGCGCAGCGCGCGCGATGTCGTCGCTGGCGCTCGAAGCTCGGCGGGCTGCTGCTGCGGCCGGCGCTGCGCGAGCTTGCGCGATGAGCTCTCGCCCGAGGAGCAGGGCGGCGCGGTGCTGCTCGGGCTGCGCAAGCTGGCCGTCGTCCCGCACGGCTCGTTCGGCGCGCTTGGCTTCCAGCGGGCGATCGAGGTCGCCGCGCGCGGCGTGCGCGAGGACGTCGCCGGGCGCACGCACGAGCGCCTGGCGGCGGCGGGAGCGCTGCGCAGGGCGTCCGAGGCGGCCGCTAGCGTCCCCGACGAGTCATGACGCGCGACGAAGTCATCGAGCTGATCCGCGAGCACCTGGCCGACGAGCTGGAGCTCGACCCGGCGCGGATCCAGGAGTCCACGCACTTCCGCGAGGACCTGTCCGCCGACTCGCTGGACCTCTACACGCTCGTGCAGGAGCTCGAGGACACGTACGGCGTGAAGATGTCCGACGAGCAGGCCGCGCGGATCCACACGGTCCGCGAGGCCGTGGACTTCGTGCTGGCCACACGACCCGTCGGGGTCCTGAGCGCTGCGCAAGCTGCACGACCTGCTCGAACGGCTGCCGGACGATCTCGCCCGGCAGGCGGTCACGCACTCGTCCTGGACGGAGCGGCGCTCGGAGTCCTACGAGCGCCTCGCGTTCCTCGGCGACTCCGTGCTCAGCCTGGCCGTCACCACGCACCTGTACCCGCGGCTGGAGCCCGATGCCTACGGCGCCGGGCGGCTGACGAAGATCCGCGCGCAGGCGGTCTCCGGCCGCTCGTGCCGGGACGTCGCGGAGCGGCTCGGGCATCCCGGAGCGGCTGCGCAACGCCGCGCCGCCCTCGGTCGCCGGGCCGGCGACGGAGCAGCTGGCGCGCACCGAGCGGGTGCTGGCCTCGGTGATCGAGGCCGTGATCGGCGCGATCTACCTGGAGTTCGGCTACCTGGAGGTCGCGGACGCGGTGGTCGAGGCGTTCACGCCGGAGATCGAGCAGGCGCTCGCGCATCCGGTGGACTTCAAGTCGGCGCTGCAGGAGCGCCTGGCGCGGCGCGGGACGGTCGTGACCTACGACGATCGCCGCCGAGGAGGGCCCGCCGCACGAGCGGACCTTCGAGGTCGTCGCGATGGTCGAGGGCGCAGTCGCTCGCCCGCGGCTCCGGGCGCTCGAAGAAGGACGCCGAGCAGGCCGCCGCCGAGGCGGCGCTGGAGTCCCTGGCCCCGTAGGGATGGCATGCACCTGAGCTCGATCACCCTGAAGGGCTTCAAGTCCTTCCCCGACCGCACGCGGCTGACGTTCTCGCCCGGGCGTGTCGGTGATCGTCGGCCCGAACGGCTCGGGCAAGTCCAACATCACCGACGCCGTGCTGTGGGCGATGGGCGAGCAGTCGCCGCTCGCCGTCCGCGGCCAGTCGATGCAGGACGTGATCTTCGCCGGCGCGCACGGCGTGCAGGCGCGCTCCGAGGCCGAGGTCGAGGTCGTGCTCGACAACGCCTCCGGCGGGCTGGACCTGCCGGTCGGCGAGGTCTCGATCCTGCGCCGGCTCAACCGCGCGGGGGAGGGCGAGTACCGCATCAACGGCGCCAAGTGCCGGCTCGTCGACGTGATCGAGATCCTGTCGGACACCGGCCTGGGCAAGGAGATGCACTCGGTCGTCTCCCAGGGCCGCGTCGAGGCGATCGTCACCTCCAAGCCGCGCGACCGGCGGATGCTGATCGAGGAGGCGGCCGGGCTCGGCAAGCACCGCAAGCGCCGCCGCCGCGCGCAGCTCAAGCTCGAGCGCACGCAGGACAACCTGGATCGCGCGCTGGACGTCGAGCGCGAGGCGCGCACGCGGCTGAAGCCCTTGAAGCGCCAGGCCGAGGCCGCCGAGCTGCACGAGCGGATCGAGCGCCAGAGCGACGAGGCGCGCTGGACGCTGGCCCGCGACGGTGCCCGCTCCGCCCGCGCCGCGCTGTCGGCCGCCGAGGCCGCGGTCGCGGCCGCGCGCGCCGCCGCCGAGGCGACCGAGGCGGAGCTGGCCGCCGTCGGCGTGCGCCGCGAGGCCGCCGAGGAGGCGCTGTCCGCGCGCGGCTCCGAGCGCGAGAGCCTGTCGTCGCGCTTCTACTCCGCCCGGTCCGCCGCCGAGCGGATCGGGATGCGCCTGGAGTCCGCCCAGCGCACCGCGGGCGAGCTGGCCGAGCGCGCCGCCCGCCGCGCTGAGCGCGATCGAGCGCCTGGAGGCCGAGGCGGAGGCCGACACCGGCGACGACGGCGCCGCCGAGCGCATCGCCGCGCTGCAGACCGAGCTCGCCGAGCTCGCGCAGGACTACCGGACCCGGCTGGAGCGCGAGCTCGCCGAGCTCGAGGCCCGCCGCGAGGCCGCGACCGCGCTGCTCGCCGAGCGCGCAGGCCTCGCCGGTGCCGCGGCCGCGCGCCGCGCAGTCGGGCGAAGCCGCCGCCGAGGCCGCCCGCCGCGCCCGCCGCGAGCTCGACAACGCCGCCGAGAAGGCCCGCCGCGAGTCCGCCCGCATCGGCGCCGAGCTGGCCAAGGTCAACCAGTTCCTGCGCGCCAACGCCGGCGCCCCGGGCGGCGCCACGGCCCTGGCCGACGTCGTCTCCGCGGCCCCGGGCTACGAGCTCGCGCTGGCCGCCGCCCTCGGGCCCGCGCCTGCGCGCCGCGGTCGCGACGGACCTCGCGTCCGGCGCCGCGCTGCTGTCGAAGGCCGGCAAGGACGGAGCGGCCGCGCTGATCGTCCCGGACGCGCCCCTCGGCTCGCCCGGCGTTGCCGCCGCGCCCTTCGGCGCCGGCGCCTCGGTCGCGGCCCCGGCGTCGCCCCGCGACGCAGCCTCGGCCGCGCAAGGCGCCATCGCAGCGGATTCGCCCCCGTCACCGCCGGTCTTTCCGCCACCGAGGCGGCGATGCCGCTCCCGCGCCACCGCTCGTTCCCGGGCTCGACCTCGTTCCCGGGCTGCCGACGGCGCGCCCGCGCTGGCGCCGCGACGCCCCTCGCCGCCGCCGGCGACTCGTCGCCCGACGCCGCCGCGCCGCCCGCGCCCGGCGCCGAGCCGCTCTCCGCCCACGTCCGCGCGACCGGCGACGCCGACCGCCAGCGCCTCGCGGCCGTGCTGCTCGCCGACGTCTGGGTCGTCGAGTCCGTCGACGGCCTCGATCCCGCCTTCCGCGGCGTCGCGGTCACCAAGGACGGCCGCGTCTGGTCGCCCGGCACCCGCGAGCTGCGGCAGGTGTCGCCCGGCGGCGCGGATCGGGTGCTCGCCGAGCGCAACCGTCGCGACGCCCTCGTCACCCAGGTCGACGTCGCCGCGCAGGCCGAGCGGGCCGCGCAGCTCGAGGTCGAGGCCGCGCAGGCCAAGGTCGCCGAGGCCGACGCCGCGCGCGACGCGATCGACCGCGAGGCGCGCGCCGCCTCGCGAGCCCGCGACGAGGCCGCCGAGGCCGAGCGCCACGCGCGCTGGGTGATCCAGCAGCGCCGCGCGGCGCCCGACGAGGGCCCGAGCGCCGAGCGCCGCGCGCAGGTCGAGTCCGCGATCAAGACCGAGCAGCGGCTCGCCGAGCGCGCCGAGCGCGAGCGCAGCGAGCGCGCGCGCCGGCTCGAGCACGAGCGCCGCCGGCTCGAGCGCGACCAGGCGCTGAAGCCCGTCGCGGACCGCCTCGCCGCCGCGCTCGCGACCGCCGGCGCCGCGATCAGGACCCGCGTCGAGGTGCTCGAGGCCGAGCTGGCCGCCGACCGCGCGGCGGGCGAGAAGCTGACCACCGAGCTGCGTGCGTGCGCCGCCGCGGAGTCGCGCGTCCACGGCCGCCTCAAGCAGCGCGGCGAGGAGGTCACCCGCGGCGAGGTCCGCGCGCAGCAGGCCCGCGACCACGCGCAGCGACGCCGAGACCGAGCTCTCACGGCTCGCCGAGAAGCTCGGCCTCGACGCCCGAGCCGTCCGAGGAGCCGCTGCCCCGAGCAGGAGCGCGCGACGCTGCTGACGCGCATCGAGCGCCTGCAGCGCCGGCGCGAGCAGCTCGGCCCGGTCAACCCGCTCGCGCAGGAGGAGTACCAGGAGGCGCTGGAGCACGTCGAGGAGCTCGAGCGCCAGCGCGAGGACCTGGAGACCGCGCTGCGCGAGCTCGCCGGTCTGATCCGCGACACCGACCGGCGGATCAAGGAGGCCTTCGAGGAGACCTTCAACGCGGCGGCCAAGAACTTCGAGGAGGTCGTCGAGCACCTCTTCCCCGGCGGCCGCGGCAACCTGCGGCTCGTCCGCGAGGACTCCGGCCCGCGCCCGGTGCTCGGCGGCGCCGAGGCCGAGGAGCGCAGCCCGAGGAGCCCGAGGACGACGACGAGTCGCCCGAGGACAAGATGGGCGTCGAGATCGAGATCACGCCCGCGGGCAAGTCGACCAAGCGCCTGACGCTGCTCTCCGGCGGCGAGAAGTCGATGACCGCGCTCGCGTTCCTGTTCGCGGTCTTCCTCGCCCGGCCGTGCCCGTTCTACATCCTCGACGAGGTCGAGGCCGCGCTCGACGACCTCAACATCGACCGCTTCCTGAAGGTCCTGCGCTCGTTCGCGGGCCGCGCGCAGTTCATCGTCGTCACGCACCAGAAGCGCACGATGGAGGCCGCCGACTCGCTGTACGGTGTCTCGATGGCCGGCAACGGCGTCTCGAAGGTCATCTCCCGCCGGCTGCCACGCGCGGTGGAGGACGAGGCGCGCATGAGCAACGGCGACGCCACCTTCGACGAGCGAGTCGATCCGCAGATCAGCGACTCCTCCGCCGTCGTTCGGATCCGGCGGGGTCGCCAGCTCGGTGGCCGTCGCGGGCTCGATCGGCGTCGTCGGCGCCGCGGGCGTGGTCGGCAGCGCGGGCGTCGCGGGAGCCTCCGGCGTCGCCGGCAGCGTCGCCGGTCACGGGCAGCACGGCCGTCGTCGGCAGCGCCGGTGTCGCGCTCAGCGTCGGCGTCGTCGGCTCGGCCGGCATCCTCGCTCGGCCTCGGGAACGTCGGCTGCGCCGGCTGCGTCGGCTGCATCGGCTGCGTCAACTGCAGCGGCTGCGTCGGGTGCATCGGCTGCGTCAACCTCACGGGCGCGGTCGGCAAGATCGGCGTGCACGGGATGAGCATCCGCCGCGCGATCCCGAACCTGCTCGTCGAGCGACCTCGCCGCCACGCGTGACTTCTACGCGGGCTTCCTCGGCTTCGACGTCGCGATGGACGAGGACGGCTTCACGATGTTCGCGTCGCCGAGCAACCGCACGGCGCAGATCACCGTCGCCGAGCAGGACAACCCGGGCCAGGACCGCGGGATCTCGATCGCGAAGGTCTCAGTCGAGGTCGACGACGTCGACGCGCTGCACGACGAGGCCGTCCGCCGCGGCCTCGAGATCGTCTACCCGCTCACCGACGAGCCGTGGGGCATCCGCCGGTTCTTCGTCCGCGACCCGGACGGGACCGTCATCAACGTGGCGAAGCACCTCTAAAACAGGGCGCGCAGCACTTCGATCGCGACGACGCCCGCCACGACGAGCACCGCGATCAGCGCCATGGCCACGGTGGCGGCCACGCCCGCGCCGACGCGGACCAGCTGCCGGCTCGTCTGCTGCGCCGAGGTCGGCAGCCGGCGCTCGGCCAGAAGAGCAGGACCGCGCCGAGCACGCCGGCGCCGTACTCCGAGCGCTCGGCCTCGCTGACACGCTCGCGCCAGCGCACCGTCATCTCGCGCGCCTCGCGGCGCTTGCGGACGGCACGGCGCGGCAGCCGCTCCAGGCGGCTTTCCCAGTAGGTGAGCGACTCACGGGCCTCAGGGAGAGCTGACATCACCATCGAGGATAACGCCGGTTCTGGCGCCAGAACGTCCTACCCCGGCGCACGCCGTATCCTGCCCGACCGCATGGCTCGTGACTGGCAAGACCTGTTCGTCCTCGACGACGCCGCCCCCGTGGCGCCTCAGCCTGAGCCCGAGCGCGAGGAGAGCCGCCGCGGCTTCTTCCAGCGCCTGCGCGAGAACATGCGCAAGACCCGCGAGGCGCTCGCCGGCCGAGGTGCAGGCGACGCTGTTCGAGGGCGACCTCGACGAGCAGACCTGGGAGCGCCTCGAGGAGGCGCTGATCTACGCCGACGTCGGCGCGCGCACGACCGCGCAGGTCGTCGAGGAGCTCGAGCGCGAGGCCGAGGAGGGCGCGCTCGTCGGCGGCGAGGCGCTGACCAACCGGCTCGCGGAGCTGCTGGCCCAGCTCGCCCGCACCGGCGACGACAAGATCGACCTGCGTCCCGACCCGACCGTGATCCTCGTCGTCGGCGTCAACGGCACCGGCAAGACGACCACGATCGGCAAGCTCGCCTGGCACCTGCGCAAGACGCTCGGCCTGACGGTCGTGATCGGCGCGGCGGACACGTTCCGCGCCGCCGCCGTCGAGCAGCTCGAGCGCTGGGGCGAGCGCGCCGGCGTCGACGTCGTCAAGGGCCCGGAGGGCTCGGATCCCGGCGCCGTCGCCTTCGACGCGATCGCCCGCGGCCGCGAGCGCGGCGCCGACGTGATCATCATCGACACCGCCGGCCGCCTGCACACGCAGACCAACCTGATGGACGAGCTGACCAAGATCCGCCGCGTCATCACCAAGCAGATGCCCGACGCGCCGCACGAGACGCTGATGACCGTCGACGCCACGACGGGCCAGAACGGCGTCCGCCAGGCCAAGCTCTTCGGCGAGGCCGTCGACGTCACGGGGATCATCCTCACCAAGCTCGACGGGACGGCCAAGGGCGGCATCGCGCTCGCGATCGCCAACGAGCTCGGCATCCCGGTGAAGCTGATCGGCATCGGCGAGCAGCTCGAGGATCTGCGCCCGTTCGACGCCGACGACTTCGCCCGCGCCCTGCTGACTGCGTAACGCGGCTCCCCGTAACGGATACGATCGGACTTAGGACATGGACCCCTGGGTGCTCTGGCTGATCGCCGCAGTGCTGCTCGCCGTCGGCGAGGCGGTCACCATGAGCCTGTTCCTCGCTCCATTCGCGGGTGGAGCCGCCGTCGCGGCGGTCCTCGCGGCCGCCGGTGCGGGCGCGGTCGTCGAGTGGGCCTCGTTCCTCGTCGTCTCGGTCGTCCTGCTGGCCGCGCTGCGCCCGATCGCGCGCGAGCACCAGCGCTCACGCGGACGCGTGAAGACCGGAACCGCGGCGCTGGTGGGGCAGACGGCGACGGTCGTGGAGCGCATCGCCAACCTCGAGGGTGTCGGCTGCGTGAAGCTCGACGGCGAGATCTGGACGGCGCGAGCCTACGACGACGACGAAATCATCGAGCCCGGGACGCGCGTCCAGGTGCTCGAGATCCGGGGCGCCACGGCGCTCGTCAGCGAATGAGGGAGAACGCATGACCGCAGGTCTGATCGCCCTGATCATCCTGGCTCTGTTCGTATTCATCGTGGCGGCGATGGGCGTGCGGATCGTTCCGCAGGCGCGGGCCGGCGTCGTCGAGCGCCTCGGGCGCTACTCACGCACGCTGGAGCCGGGGCTGACGCTGATCATGCCGTTCATCGATCGCGTGAAGCCGCTGATCGATCTCCGCGAGCAGGTCGTCACGTTCGCCGCCGCAGCCGGTGATCACCGAGGACAACCTCGTGGTCGGCATCGACACCGTCATCTACTTCACGGTCACCGACCCGCGCGCCGCGACGTATGAGGTCGCGAACCCGCTGCAGGCGATCGAGCAGCTCACGGTGACCACCCTGCGCAACGTGATCGGCGGCATGACGCTCGAGGAGACGCTGACCTCCCGCGACAGCGTCAACAACCAGCTCCGCGCCGTCCTGGACGACGCGACGGGCCGCTGGGGCATCCGCGTCGACCGCGTCGAGCTGAAGTCGGTCGAGCCGCCGCGCACGGTCCAGGAGGCGATGGAGAAGCAGATGCGCGCCGAGCGCGACCGCCGCGCCACGATCCTCACCGCCGAGGGCGTCAAGCAGTCCGCAGATCCTCACCGCGGAGGGCGAGAAGCAGTCCGCCGTGCTCCGGGCCGAGGGCCAGCGGACCGCGGCGATCCTCAAGGCCGAGGGCGAGGCGAAGGCGATCGAGACGGTCTTCGGCGCGATCCACGACGGCGCGCCCGACCAGGCGCTGCTCTCCTACCAGTACCTGCAGATGCTGCCCGCAGCTCGCCCGCGGCGAGGCGAACAAGATCTTCGTCATCCCGTCGGAGTTCTCCCAGGCCCTCGGCGGCATCGCCGCGCGCTTCGCGGACGGCGTCGCCCCGACGCGCGAAGCCCAAGCCGCGCGACGCGCAACACGGACGAGATCGACGCTCGTGCCGCCGCCGACGCGGAGGAAGCCGCCCGAGCCGCCGCCGAGGCCGCCGCGCTGGCCGAGAGCGCCCACAGCCCGGTCGCCGCACCGCGCGAGATCCCGCCGCCCCCGCCCGAACCCGCCTGATCCGCCGGGCGGAAGCCCGGCACGCACCGCATCGACGATCCCGACGCCGCGCCACCGGGCCTGAAACCGCCGCCGCTCAGGAGCCGAAACTCGCCATCGCCTTGATCCGGTTGTCGGCGTCGAGCGCCGCCACCTTGTAGGACTCCGCGAACGTCGGGTAGTTGAAGACCGCGGTCACGAGGAAGTCCAGGCCGCCCGCGCCGTGCGCCATCACGGCCTGGCCGATGTGCACCAGATCGGTGGCGCTCGTGCCGAGCACGTGGACACCGAGGATCCGGCGGTCCTCGGAGGAGACGAGGAGCTTGAGGATGCCGTCGCGGTCGCCGGAGATGACACCGCGCGCGAGCTCGCTCCAGCGCGCGATCCCGCACACGTAGGGCACAGCGCTGTCGGTCAGCTGCTCCTCGGTGGCACCGACCATGGCCAGCTCGGGAATCGCGTAGACGCCGTACGGGATCAGCTCCGGCAGCTGGCTGACCGGCTGATCGAACGCGTGCAGCGCCGCGATCCGGCCCTGCTCCATCGCGGTCGCCGCGAGCCCGGCGCCGCCGGAGACGTCGCCGACGGCGAAGATGTGCGGCACGGTCGTGCGGTAGTTGGCGTCGACCTTGAGCCGGCCGCGCTTGTCGGTCTCCAGCCCGGTCGTGTCCAGGCCGAGCTCGGCGGTATCGCCCTGGCGACCGGTCGCGTAGAGCACGGTCTCGGAGACGATCTCCTTGCCCGACGCCAGCTTCAGCCGCGCGCCGCGGCCCGGCAGCGCCTCGACGGCTTCGACCTTCTCGCGCAGCCGGAACGTGACGTTGCGTCGCCGCAGCAGGTACTGGAACGCCTCGCCGATCTCGGAATCGAGGAAGGAGAGGACTCGGTCGCGCTGGTCGACCACGGTCACCTTCGCGCCCAGTGCGCCGAACATCGACGCGTACTCGACCCCGATCACGCCGGCGCCGACGATCGTCATCGTCCGCGGGACCCGGCTCTCGAGCTTGAGCAGGCCGTCGGAGTCGATGATCGTGCGGTCGTCGAACGCGACCGAGTCCGGCCGCGCGGGCCGCGTTCCGGCCGCGATCACGATGCGCGAGGCGCGAACCGGGTCGTCGGAGCCCTCGATCCGGACGGTGTGATCGTCCTCGAAGTGCGCGGCGCCGCCGAGCAGTCCGACGTGGTTGCGCCGGAACTGCTCGCGCGTGATCGCCGGTCTCGATGGCCACCACGGCGGCGGCGCGATCCAGCAGCTGCTGGATCGCCTGGCGTTCGGATTCCTCGAACCGGGTCGGGTCGAGCACGTCGAGCGGCCGCGTCGCGAGCTGCTCCAGAGTGGCCTGACGCAGGGTTTTCGACGGAATCGTCCCGGTATGGATCGAGACGCCGCCGAGCCTGTCGCGGCGTTCCGCGACGGCGACGCGTTTACCGAGTTTCGCGGCCTGGATGGCCGCCTTCTGGCCGCCGGGGCCGGAACCGATGACAAGGAGATCGACTTCCACGGACGGAAGTCTCCCCTAACGGGGTCACCGGCAGCATGGACCCTGGGTAGAGTTTCCCTAACGATGTTCGACTCGCTCTCAGAGAAGCTCCAAGGCACGCTCGCGGGGGTCCGCCAGCGCGGCGCCCTGACCGAGGACGACATCAACAAGGCCATGCGCGAGATCCGTCTCGCGCTGCTCGAGGCCGACGTCAACTTCAAGGTCGTCAAGCAGTTCACCTCAAGCGTCAAGGAACGCGCGCTCGGGATCGAGGTGACCAAGCAGCTCAACCCGGGCCAGCAGGTCGTCAAGATCGTCAACGAGGAGCTGACGGCCCTGATGGGCGGGGCCAGCGGCGGGGATCACGTTCTCGCCGCGGCCGCCGACCGTGATCCTGATGGCGGGCCTGCAGGGCTCCGGCAAGACGACCGCCACGGCGAAGCTCGCGAAGCTGCTCAAGGAGCAGAACAAGTCCTCCGTGGCCGTCGCGGCCTGCGACGTCTACCGCCCCGCCGCCGTCGAGCAGCTGATCAAGGTCGGCGCCCAGGCGGGCGCCACGGTCTACGAGCAGGGCACCGACAAGGACCCGGTCGACATCGCCGGCTGGGCGCTCGACCAGGCCAAGCGCGACGGCAAGGACGTGCTGATCGTCGACACGTCGCGGCCGCCTGCACGTCGACCAGGCGCTGATGCAGGAGCTGGCGAACATCAAGAAGCGCGTCAAGCCGCACGTCGTGCTCCTGGTCGTCGACGCGATGACCGGCCAGGACGCCGTCAACGTCGCCGAGCAGTTCGCCGAGGTCGCGCAGTTCGACGGCGTGATCCTGTCCAAGCTCGACGGCGACGCCCGCGGCGGCGCCGCGCTGTCGCGTCAAGGCGGTCACCGGCAAGCCGATCCTGTTCGCCTCCACCGGCGAGAAGCTCGGCGACTTCGAGCGCTTCCACCCGGACCGGATGGCGCAGCGCATCCTCGGCATGGGCGACGTCCTGTCGTTCATCGAGAAGGCCGAGCAGCAGGTCGACGAGGACGAGGCCAAGGAGCTCGAGCGCAAGCTCCGCAAGAACCAGTTCACGCTCGAGGACTTCCTCGACCAGCTCAAGAAGATCCGCAAGATGGGGCCGCTGACGTCCCTGCTCGGGATGATGCCGGGCCTGGCGGGCCACCAGCTCTCGAAGATGAACGTCGACGAGAAGGAGCTCGACCGCGTCGAGGCGATCGTGCTGTCGATGACGCCCTACGAGCGCCGCCATCCGGAGCTGATCAAGGGCTCACGCCGGCTGCGGATCGCCAAGGGCTCCGGCACGACCGTCCAGCAGGTCAATCAGCTCGTCAAGCAGTTCGAGCAGATGCGCAAGATGATGCGCGGCATCTCGCAGGGCAAGATGCCCGACATCGGGCAGCTCATGCGGCAACGCTGAGAACCGCCCCGGCGAGCTTCGCTATCCTGCCGCGCCGATATGGCAGTCAGCATGCGACTTACCCGCGTCGGCGGGAAGAAGGATCCCCAGTGGCGGGTGGTCGTTGCCGACCGCCGTTCCCCGCGGGACGGCAGGTTCATCGAGACGCTCGGGCGGTACAACCCGCAGACCGAGCCGTCGACCATCGTTCTCAACGAGGAACGCATTCTCCACTGGCTCAGCAAGGGCGCACAGCCGTCCGAGCCGGTCCAGAAGCTCCTCAAGACCCAGGGCATCAAGCCCGCCAACGTCTAGCGCTCCGTGCGCGAGCTGCTCGAGTACCTCGCGCGGCTCCTCGTCGATCACCCCGACGGGGTGAAGGTCGAGGAGTTCGAAGAGGACGACGGCACGCTCGTGCTCGAGCTCTCGGTGGACGAGGATGACTACGGACAGGTCATCGGACGTGGCGGACGTACCGCCCAAGCCCTCCGCACGGTCGTCAAGGCCGCCGCGGTCAAGGACAACCGCCGCGTCCTCGTCGACATCGTCGAGTGACGCCCTGCTGGTCGGCCGCGTCGGCCGCCCGCACGGACTCGACGGTTCCTTCTATGTGATCGACCCGCGCCCGCAGTTGCCTGCGGGCGACGGCGTGGTCGATCGTCGAAGGCGTCGACGCGGCGCATCGTGCGCCGCTCCGGCACCGCCGATGCGCCCGATCCTGCGCCTCGAGGGCGCGACCTCGCGCGACGACGCGCTCGCGCTGCGCGGCGCGGAGCTCACGATCCCGCGCGACGACGGCGATGCTCGACGAGGGCGAGTACTGGGCGGAGCGAGCTCGAGGGCTGCGCCGTGGTCGACGGCGACGTCGCCGTCGGGTTCGTGCGCCGCATGAGCGCGCTGCCGAGCGTCGAGGTGCTCGAGGTCGACCGGCCGGACGGCTCGGAGCTGCTGGTCCCGCTGGTGGGCGACTGCATCCGCTCGATCGACGTCGAGGCGCGGCGGATCGACGTCGACCTGGGCTTCCTCGGTGAAAGCTGACGTCTTCACGCTGTTCCCGCAGTGGTTCGACTGGTTTCGCACGCAGCGCCACGTCGAGAACGCGCTCGCGCTCGGGCATGAGGTCGAGGCGGTCGATCCGCGCGAGACGACGCCGCTGAAGTGGCGGCAGGTCGACGACACGCCGTTCGGCGGCGGCGCCGGCATGGTGCTGCGCGTCGACGTGATGGAGGCGGCGCTGCGGGCGCGCTACGGCGTCGACCCGGTCGAGCTGCCGACGCGGCGGCGCGTGATCGCGCTGACGCCCGCGGGCCGGCTGCTCGACGACGCGCTGGCGTTGGAGCTGGCCGCTGAGCCGGAGCTGACGCTGCTGTGCGGCCGCTACGAGGGCTTCGACGAGCGCATCCTCGAGCACTTCGTGCACCGAGCAGGTCTCGATCGGCCGCTACGTGCTCGCCGGCGGCGAGCTGGCGGCGATGGTCGTGCTCGACACGGTCCTGCGCAAGCTCCCGGGCGCGCTCGGCGCGGAGGCCTCCGCCCTCGAGGAGTCCTTCTCCGAGGCGCTCGACGGCGCGCCCGAGTACCCGCACTACACGCGGCCGGCGGACTGGCGCGGCTGGGCGGTGCCGGACGTCCTGCTCTCGGGTCATCACGCCCGCGTTCATGAGTGGCGGCGGGAGCAATCCGGCAGCGCGCCGACGGTCCGCTACCATGATCGACCGCCTGCGAGGACCTTCCTCGCGGGCCCTTCCTAAGCCATGAGCACCGTCATCGACTCCCTCGAGCGCACACAGCTGCGCCGCGTCCCCCGCTTCCAAGCCGGCGACCGCGTCAAGGTCCACTTCCAGGTCATCGAGGGCACGCGGCGCCGCACGCAGGTCTTCGAAGGCGTCGTCATCAAGCGCCAGGGCGAAGGTGTGCGCGAGACCTTCACGGTCCGCAAGCAGTCCTTCGGCGTCGGCGTCGAGCGCACGTTCCCCGTTCACTCGCCGAAGATCGAGAAGATCGAGGTCGCCGCTCGCGGTGACGTCCGGCGCGCGAAGCTCTACTACCTGCGCGGCCGGGTCGGCAAGCGTGCCCGCGTGCGCGAGCGCCGCTACACCGGTCCGGAGGAGGTCGTCGAGCGCGGCCTGCTGTACGACCCTGCGGCGGAGGCGGCGGCTGCGGCCGACGCTGAAGTCCCCGGTGAGGCCGTCGACGAGCAGGCGCTCGTCGAGGCCGAAGTCGCTGAGACCACGGCGTCTGCTGACGCTGAGGCGGCGGCCACCGGTGACGAGCAAGCCAGCTAGGGAGTACAAGGGCGTGGCGACCAAGAAGGGGTCGTCCTCGGCCTCGGGCTCCCTGCTCGAGCTGATCCTGATCGTCGCGGTTGCCCTGGGCCTCGCGCTGGGCATCCAGGCCTTCCTGGTCAAGCCGTACCGGATCCCGAGCGAGTCGATGGTGCCGACGCTGCAGATCGGCCAGCGCGTGCTGGTCAACCGCATCGGCACGCGCTTCACCGACGCCCGACGTCGGCGACGTCGTCGTCTTCCACCCGCCGGCCGGCGCCGAGCAGGACAACACGTGCGGCTCCGGTCCAGCCGCCCGCGGGCACGCCCTGCGACAAGCCGACCGCCGACCGCGCCGACGTCAACTTCATCAAGCGGATCGTGGCCGGTCCCGGCGACAAGCTGCGGATCGACGACGGCCACGTCGTGCTGAACGGCAAGCCGCAGAAGGAGCCGTTCGCCGAGCCCTGCGGAGGGGGCGAGGGATGCGACTTCCCGACCGAGATCACGATTCCGGCCGGTCACTACTTCATGATGGGCGACAACCGTGGCTCCTCTGACGACAGCCGCTTCTGGGGACCTGTCCCCGAGAAGTGGATCATCGGCAAAGCCTTCGCGACCTACTGGCCGCCGAAGCGCATCGGCCTCCTCTAAGAAGACGTCGGGCAGCCGGCTCTTCCGCTTCGACCGCGCGCTCGGCGTGCGGTTCGTCGCCGGCGCCGACGAGGCCGGGCCGCGGCTGCCTGGCCGGGCCGCTGGTCGCGGCCGCCGTGCTGTTCGACTACGAGAAGCTCTCGTTGTCGGACCGGCGCTCGCTGAGCGCGCTCAACGACTCCAAGCAGCACACCGCTGGAGATGCGCGAGATGCTCTACCCGCGCGTCCTGCGGGCCGCGACTCGGGTCGCGGTCACCTCGCGCTGCGTGCGCGGGATCGACGAGCGCGGGCTGCACAAGACGAACCTCGCCGCGCTGTCGGACACGCTGCGCCGCGTCGGCGTCGACGGCGGCATCTGCCTGTCGGACGGCTTCCCGGTGCCGCCGACGGGCTTCGAGCAGCGCCACGTGGTCGGCGGCGACGCGATGAGCGCGGCGATCGCCGCGGCGTCCGTGATCGCCAAGGTCACGCGCGACCGCTTCATGCAGCGGATGGAGGAGCGCTATCCGGGCTGGGAGTTCGCCGCCCACGTCGGCTACTCGACGCCCGAGCACCGCGCGGCGATCGCAGCGCAGGGCGTCTCGCCGCTGCACCGGATGTCGTTCCAGTCGATGGCGTATCAGCAGCTCGCGCTGTGATTTGTTGCACTTTCGGCGCTGATTCGTAACAGACCGCGTGTAGATCCGTTTCTGGCTCCCCGCATAGCGTCGTGGGCCATGACAGACGTCCGGCACGCAGCGGGAAAGCGCGGCGAGGAGCTCGCCGCCGAGCACTTCGTCCGCCTCGGCTTCGAGGTGCTCGCGCGCAACCACCGGACGCGCTTCGGGGAGCTCGATCTTGTCGTCTACGACGGCTCGACGCTCGTCTTCGTGCGAGGTCAAGACGCGCCGCTCGGCGATGGGCGCGAGCCGTGGGAGAGCCTGCACGACCGCAAGCAGTCCAAGGTGCGGCGGATGGCGATCGCGTGGCTGACCGAGGGGCCGGACCGACCGTACGGCGCCGAATTGCGCTTCGACGGCGTCGCGGTGCTGCTGGACGGTGCGCGGCGAGCTGGTGCGGCTCGACCACCTCGAGGCGGCGTTCTGATGCTCGCGCGCGTGATCACGTTCGCGGTCGACGGGGTCGATGCCCGCCGCGTCTGGGTGGAGGCGGACATCCGCCAGGGCCTGCCGGCCTTCACGGTCGTCGGGCTCGCCGACAAGGCGGTGCGCGAGGCGCGCGAGCGCGTCCGCGCGGCGATGGTCAACTCCGGCTTCGAGTTCCCGCTGCGGCGGATCACGGTCAACCTCGCGCCGGCGTACCTGCGCAAGGTCGGGCCGGCGTTCGACCTGCCGCTCGCGGTCGCGCTGCTCGTCGCGTCGTATCAGCTGGAGCCGGAGGCGATCGAGGGCTGCGCGGTCGTCGGCGAGCTGTCGCTGACCGGGCGAGGTGCGGCCGGTGCGCGGGCGCGCTGGCGGTGGCGGAGGGCGTCCGCCGTGCCGAGCTGCGGCGGCTCGTGCTGCCGCGCTCGCGGGCGCGGGAGGCGGCGCTGGTGCCGGACATCGAGGTCCTCGGGGTCGAGTCGCTGCAGCAGCTCGTCGCCACGCTGCGCGGGGACGTCGCGGCGCCCGCGCTGCCCGATGTGGTGCCTGACGTGGGCGAGCTCGAGGCCGAGCTGGCCGACGTGCGCGGCCACAACGGGCTGATCCCGGGGCTGGAGGTCGCCGCCGCCGGCGGCCACAACCTGTTCCTCCAGGGCCCGCCCGGCACCGGCAAGACGATGATCGCGCGGCGGCTGCCGTCGATCCTGCCGCCGCTCGCGCCCGAGGAGGCGATCGAGGTCGACGCGGATCCTGTCGGTCGCCGGCCTGCGCGGCGTCGGCCGGGCTCGTCGACGGTCGCGCCCGTTCCGGGCGCCGCACCACACGATCTCCGCGGCCGGGCTGGTCGGCGGCGCGAACCCGCCGCAGCCGGGCGAGGCGACGCTCGCCCATCGCGGCGTGCTGTTCCTCGACGAGCTGTCGGAGTTCGCCCGCGCCGAGCCTCGAGGCGCTGCGCCAGCCGCTGGAGGACGGCCACGTCACGATCGTCCGCGGCCAGCAGGTGATGGTCTTCCCGACGCGCTTCATGCTCGTCGCCGCCTCCAACCCGTGTCCGTGCGGGCTCGGCGGCACCCGCTGCCAGTGCTCGCCAGGCCGACCTCGCCCGCCACCGCCGCCGGCTCTCCGGCCCGCTGCTGGACCGCATCGACATCCTGATGCGCGTCGAGCGCCCGCCGGCGGACGCCCTGCGCGCGCCAGGTCGCGCCGGCGTCCGCCGCGGTCCGCGAGCGCGTGGTCGTCGCCCGCGAGCGCCAGCTGCACCGGCTCGCCGGCCAGCCGGAGACCTGCAACGCCCAGCTCACGTCGCGCCAGATCCGCGAGCTCGGGCAGGTCACGCCGAGCGCCCTGCGCCTGCTCGGCGAGCTCTACGACCGCCACGCGCTCTCGGCCCGCGGCCACACGCGAATCCTCCGCGTCGCCCGCACCGTCGCGGACCTCGACGGCTCCGACGTCGTCGGCCCCGAGCACGTCAGCATCGCGGCGAGCCTGCGCTTCGACGACGCGATCCAGCTCGCGGAGGCCGCATGATCCCCGCGCCGGCGTGTCTGTCGCCGTCTCGCGGGCCGCGCTCGCGCCGCGGGCCGGCCGTGAACGAGGGGCGGGCATGACCGCGTGCGACGACTGCCTGCGCCGGACCGACCTGATCGCCGCGCTCGCCGGGCGGCTGCAGGTCGAGTTCAAGCAGCGGACCGCTCCCGGCCGCGTGCTCGCGCTGCCCGACGAGGAGCTGCTCGAGCTCGGCGCGCCTGAAGTCCGGCGGCGCTACTCGGCGTTCGACGCGCCCGCGGCCCGCGGGCCGGGCGTCGGCGGCCGGGTTGAAGACCGTCTGCCGCTGCCGCGACGCCTACCCAGAGCGGCTGCGCGACCTCGCCGATCCGCCGGCGGTCCTGCACGTGCTCGGGTCGGTCGGCCGCGCTCGCAGAGCGAGGACGCGATCGCCGTGGTCGGCGCGCGGCGCGCGTCGTCGTACGGGCTCGAGGTCGCCCGGGCGCTCGGGCGCGGGCTGTCGGCGGCGCGCGTGCCGGTGGTCTCGGGACTCGCGCTGGGCGTCGACTCGGCGGCCCACGCCGGCGCGCTCGAGGCGCGCGGGCAGCACGATCGGCGTGCTCGCCGCGAGCGCCCACGTCGGCCTATCCGGCGCGCGGTTGGCGGCTGCACGCGGCGGTCGCGGAGCGCGGAGCGGTGATCTCCGAGCTGCCGCCCGGCGCTCAGGCGCAGCGCTGGTGCTTCATCGCCCGCAACCGCATCATCGCCGCGCTCGGCGCCGCGACGGTCGTGGTCCAGGCCACGGAGCGCTCCGGCTCGCTGACGACCGCGGACTTCGCGGCGGAGCTCGGCCGCGCCGTCGGCGCCGTCCCGGGCCCGGTCACCTCGCGCCTGTCCGCGGGCACGCACGGGCTGATCCAGTCGGGCGCCCCGCTGATCGGCGACACGGCCGACGCCCTCGAGCTGCTCGCGGGCGCGACCGGCCGCGTCTTCGACGAGCGCGACGTGCCGCAGGTCGCGCTCGACCCCGCCGCTGCGAACACTGCTCGAGGCCGTCGAGGACGGGCGCGGATCGCTGACCGAGCTGGCCGAGACGCCCGAAGCAGCGCGGGAGGCGCTGGGCGGGCTGGGCGAGCTCGAGCGGCTGGGCCTCATCCGACGCGGCTTCGGCGGCCGCTGGGAGCGGGCGGCGTGAGGCGCGGGTCACGCCGCGACGCGCCCGCGCGGCGCGTCGCCGCTCACGCCGCGCGCGAGTGGTCACTTAGGCACCCATGCGGTGCTTTTGTGATCACTCATCCCCGTATGACGGTGGTGAGTGATCACTCGACCGCCGGGGTCGTCCCGCAACGGCGCGCGGGAGCCGGCCACCGCCCTACCCAGCCGCAGTTGGCCCGCGACCCCATCAACGGTCGCGGACGACGGGGTCAGCGCATGACCCAGGTGTCCTTCGCCCCGCCGTTCTGCGACGAATTCACGACCAGTTGCCCCTCGGAGCGCGCGACGCGCGTCAGCCCGCCCGGCAGCACGCGCGGGCGGGCGCCCTCGCCCAGGAAGACGAACGGACGGAGGTCGATATGACGCGGCGCGAGGCCGCCGCCGTCGACGACGGTCGGGTGGGTGGAGAGCATCACCATGCGCTGGGCGATCCAGGCGCCGGGGTCGGCGATCACGGCCTCGCGGGTGGCGTCGATCTCCGCGCGCGTCGGAGCGCGGGGCGATCAGGACGCCGACGCCGCCGTGGCCGGCACGGGGCTTCAGGACGAGCTCGTCGAAGACGTCGAGCGCCTCTTCGAGCTGCGCGGGCTGCGCGAGGTCGTAGGTCGGGACGGAGCGCAGCACCGGCTCCTCGCCGACGTAGAAGCGGATCATGTCCTCGACGTAGGCGTGGGTGAGCTTGTCGTCGGCGACGCCGGTGCCGTACTGGTTGACGAGCCCGAGCACGCCGTTCTGGACGGGCTCGATCAGCAGGCGGCCGATGTCGGAGTCCAGGCGGTCGGCGTTGGTGCGGCGGTAGAGGACGTCGATCCGGCGCGGCTCGCGCAGGCCACGCGAGCGCAGCCAGAGGTGGCCGTCGCGAAGCTCGAGCTCGTCGGGCTCGACGAGCGGGATGCCGAGCTGGCGCGAGAGCCAGGCGTGCTCCCAGTAGGCCGAGTTGTGCTCGCCGTCGGTGAGCACCGCGGCCTGGGGCGCGCGGCGGCCGCGCGCGCTCTCGGGCGCGGCCGCGCGCAGGGCGTCGGCGAGCAGGTCGATCTCGCCGTCCAGCGGCCGCGGCCGCGCGCCGGGGGCGATCGACGATGTGCTCGAGCAGCGCGCGGCGGGTGGCGTGCAGGTACGCGAAGCCGCTGGGCGTGCGGACGTTGTCCTCGAGCACGAGCCACTCGCCGTCGTGGTCGCGGACGAGGTCGAGGCCGGCGACGCCGATCCAGATGCCGCTCGGCGGCTTCACGCCGCGCATGGCCGGCTCGTAGTAGTCGGCGGAGCTGATCACCTCGGGCGGCACGACGCCCTCGGCGACGATCCGCTGCTCGCCGTAGACGTCGGCCACGAACGCGTTCAGCGCGCGGACGCGCTGGGCGAGGCCGCGCTTGACCGGCTCCCAGTCCGCGGCGGTGATCACGCGCGGGACGGGGTCGACGTAGAACTCGAGGTCGCCCTCCATCGAGGAGAAGCGCACGCCGGCGCGCTTGAGCGAGCGGCTGACGAGGCCCGGCAGCTCCGCGGGATCGGCGCGCAGGACCGCCTCGAGCGCCGGCGCGGGCGAAGGGGCGCGGGGTGCCGTCGGCGCCGAAGCGCCTCGTCGAAGACGCCGTCGCTGACCGGGTAGCCGGCGAGCCGGTCGTCCGCGCGCGTGGGGGCCATCGGCTGGAGCCTGACAGAACGCTGCGGGGGCGCGCTCCGACACCCGGTCCTAACCTGAGTGCGATGCCCCGACCGATACCCGCCGTGCTCTCGATCGCCGGCTCGGACTCCGGCGGCGGCGCCGGCATCCAGGCCGACCTGAAGGCGTTCGCGCGCTGCGGCGTCCACGGGATGACCGCGATCACGGCGCTGACGGCCCAGAGCACGGTCGGCGTGACCGGGATCCATCCGGTCCCGGCCGAGTTCATCGTCGAGCAGGTCGTGACCGTCGCGGACGACATCGGCGTCGACGCGGTGAAGATCGGCATGCTCGGCACCGCCGAGACGGTGCGGGCGGTCCGCGAGGCGCTCGGTCACATCGGCGACAGCGTGCCAATCGTGATCGACCCGGTGATGGTCGCCGAGTCCGGCGCGGTGCTGCTCGACGACGAGGCGCGCGCGGCGATCGTCAGCGAGCTGCTGCCGCTGGCGACGGTGATCACGCCGAACCTGCCGGAGGCGCGGGTGCTGGCGGGCGCGGGCGAGGGCGAGTACGACGACGTCGAGGAGCTCGCCCGGGCGCTGCACGCGCTCGGGCCGAAGAACGTCGTCGTGACCGGCGGACACCGCGACGAGGTGACCGACGTGTTCTTCGACGGGACGACGATCACGCTGCTGCCCGGGGCGCGCCATCCGGACGGCGCGGCGCACGGATCGGGCTGCACGCACTCGAGCGCGCTCGCGGCGCACCTGGCGCTGGGCTACAGCCCGCTCGAGGCGGCGCGGGCGGCGCGGGCGATCGCCTCCGAGGCGGTGCGCGACGGTCTGCGGGGCATCGGCGCAGGGCCCGGGGCCGGTTAACGTCCTCGGGATCGCCGCCCGTTCGCTGACCGAAGTGCGGCCGCTGGCATCAGGCGCCGAGGCGCCCGGCGCCGCGTGACATAATGCGGTCATGAAGTTCCTGCGCATGCGCCCGGGATACGGCGAACAGCTGATCGCCGAGGGTGACGTCGAGGTCGGCGAGGACGAGCAGCGGCTCGTCGCAGAGTTCCGCCGGCAGCTCGAGCAGGGCATGTGGGCCGCGATTCCGGTGGAGACCGAGTCCGGCAGGCGAGAGGCCGAGATGGTGCACGCGTTCGAAGAGATTCCGCGTGACGCCGGCCGCGTGATCTTCTTCCCGCGCGCAGCGGGCGGAGCGCGGTAGCTCCGCGGTGACCGTCGCCCTCTGCGCCACGGCGATCGTCGTCATCGCACTCCTGTGGGAGGTCATGCTCCCGTACGTCGAGCGCCGGATGCGAGCGCCGCCGCGCCCGCAAGGCCGCGCGCGGCACCGGCGAGGTCGCCGCGTACGACCCCGGCCGTGAGCGCCGCGCCGAGCAGCGCGCCCGCGAGCTCCTGAAGTCGTGCGTGAACGACGAGGAGTGGGAGATGTACCGCGACCTGGGCCTGATCCGGGTCTGGGGCGGCGAGTCGCTCGACAAGGAGCTGCGCGGCGTCCCGTACGCGTACCTGATCTACCCGCACAAGCCGATCGTGGCCTACCTGCCGCAGACCGGCCGCCTGCTCAACGAGTACTGCGTCGAGTTCCCGGACGAGTCGAAGCCGTACGGCAGCGCGCGGCTGCCCGACTCCGACGACGTGCTGGCCAAGTGGATGGCGCTCAAGGGCGACGAACGGCGCCTGATCAACAGCGCCAACATGCACCTCCCGGGCCGCCAGGTCGACCCGCGACAGGTGCAGCGCGACATCTGGCGCCTCGGGCGCTGGGAGCGCGAGCGGCTCGAGCGTCACCGCCGGGCATCCAGCGGCGCCGCGTAGGTCTCGTAGACTCGGCGGTATGTCCGCCGCCGGAAACGGTCACTTCGACCTCAAGCATCGTTCACGCGCACTCACCGAGGGTCGCGACCGCGCGGCCGCGCGGGCGTACCTGAAGGGCATCGGCTACGACGACGAGGCGCTCTCGCAAGCCGATCATCGGCGTAGCGAACACGTGGATCGAGACGATGCCGTGCAACTTCCACCTGCGCGCGCTCGCCAAGCACGTCAAGGACGGCATCAAGGCCGCCGGCGGCACGCCGATGGAGTTCAACACGGTCGCGATCTCCGACGGGATCACGATGGGCACGAGCGGGATGAAGACGAGCCTCGTCTCCCGCGAGGTCGTCGCCGACAGCATCGAGCTGGTCACGCTCGGCCACCTCTTCGACGCGGTCATCTGCCTGTGCGCCTGCGACAAGACGATCCCCGGCACCGTGATGGCGCTCGCGCGGCTCGACGTCCCCGGCGTGATGCTCTACGGCGGCTCGATCCCGCCCGGGCACTACAAGGGCAAGGACATCACGATCATGGACGTCTTCGAGGCCGTCGGCGCCAACGCCGCGGGCAAGATCACCGACCAGGAGCTCGCCGACATCGAGGCCGCGGCCAGCCCGGGCGCCGGCGCGTGCGGCGGCCAGTACACCGCCAACACGATGGCGATGGCCTTCGAGATGATGGGCATCAGCCCGATCGGCCCGAGCCTCGTCCCGGCCCAGGACGTCACGAAGTCCCAGGTCGCCTTCGCGGCCGGGCGAGCTCGTGATGGACGTGCTCGCGCAGAGGCCAGAAGCCGAGCGACCTGATCACCCGCGAGTCGCTCGAGAACGCGATCCTCGCGGTCGCGGCCTCCGGCGGCTCGACCAACGGCGTCCTGCACCTGCTCGCGGTCGCGCGCGAGATGGGCGTGCCGCTCGACATCGACGACTTCGACCGGATCGCCGAGTCCACGCCCGAGCCTGTGCGACCTCAAGCCGGGCGGGCGCTTCGTCGCCACCGACCTGCACGCCGCCGGCGGCACCGCGGTGCTCGCCGCAGCGCCTGAAGGAGCTCGGCCTGCTGCACGAGAACGCGCCCACGGTCACCGGCAAGAGCATCGGCCAGCACGCCGACGAGGCCCACGAGGCGACAGGCCAGGAAGTCATCCGCCCGCTGGACAACCCGATCAAGAAGACCGGCGGCATCGCGATCCTGCGCGGCAACCTCGCGCCCGAGGGCAGCGTCGTCAAGCTCTCCGGCCACGAGCGCCGCCTCCACAGCGGCCCGGCGCGCGTCTTCGAGGGCGAGGAGGCGACGATGGCCGCGGTCACGGGCGGCCAGATCAACCCCGGCGACGTCGTCGTCATCCGCAACGAGGGCCCCGCCGGCGGCCCCGGCATGCGCGAGATGCTCGCGGTCACCGCGGCGATCGTGGGGGAGGGCCTCGGCGACTCCGTCGCGCTGATCACCGACGGCCGCTTCTCCGGCGCCACGCGCGGCTTCATGGTCGGCCACGTCGCCCCCGAGGCCGTCCACGGCGGCCCGATCGCCGCCGTCCAGCGAGGGCGACACGGTGACGATCGACGTCGACAACCGCCGCCTGGACCTCGACGTCAGCGACGAGGAGCTCGCAGAGCGCCTCGCGAACTACGAGCCGCCGGCGCCGACGATCACGCGCGGCGTGCTGGCCAAGTACGCGGCGCAGGTCGCGAGCGCCTCCGAGGGCGCGATCACGACGCCGCGGAAGGCGCCGGTACCGGTTCCGCGATGAAGTCGCTGAGCAGGCCGTTGAAGCGCGACGGCCGCTCGAGCATCGGCGAGATGCCCGGTGTCGTCGAAGATCTCGAGCCGGGCATTGGCGCCGATCAGGCGCTCGAACTCGTAGGCGTCGTCGACCGGGATCAGGATGTCGTTGCGGCCCCACACGATCATCGTGGGGATCTCGATCTCGGGCAGCCGGTCGCGGAACGAGTAGCCGAGCACGGCGTCCAGCCCGCCGACGAAGCCGGGCGTGCCCGGCGCCGACGACGAGCTCGGAGGCCAGCGGCACCGAGAGCTTCTCCGGGTAGCGGATCACGAGCTGCAGCGCCGCGCGCCGCAGCCGCGGCCGGTTGACCACCGGCAGCTGCTTCACGCCGCGCGCGCGCCGCGCCGACCGCCATCAGGCGCCCGATCGCCATCACCGGCTCGCGCCACATGTTCTCGGCCGAGATCCCGGCGGCGGAGATCAGCACGAGCTTGCGCACGCGGGTGGGGAAGGCCAGCGCCAGCTCGGCGCCGATGAAGCCGCCCATCGAGTTGCCGACCACGACCGGGTTCGTGATCTCGAGCCGCTCGCACAGCGCGTCGATCACGCGCGCGAAGCCCTGGATCGAGATCCGCCCCGCGGGCATCTCCGAGCCGCCGAAGCCCGGCAGGTCGGGCGCGACGACGCGGAAGCGGTCCATGAACGCCGGCAGGTTGAGCAGCCAGTTCTGCCACAGCCCGCCGAGCCCGTGCAGGAACAGCAGCGGCGGACCGTCGCCGCCGCTGTCGACCACGTTCACGCGGCGGCCGAGGATCGAGCTCCTCGCGCGTCATCGACGGCCAGTCGACCGTCGTCCACGTCGAGTCGTCGCCGTCCGCGTACGGTCGGGTCCGGCTGCGAGCGGAGGAATGCGTTGGCGGGGAGCGCCCGTACCTGCCCGATGAACCCCGGCACGCCGCTACCGTACCAGCGGCCGTGCGCCTCGCGATCGACATCGACTCGACGCTGCATCCCTACTGGGACCAGCTGGCCGAGATCGCCCAGCGCCGCTTCGGCGTCGAGCTGCCCTACGACCGTCAGTACACGTGGGCGATCGACCGGCTCAAGCCCGAGGAGCTGCAGGCCTGCGTGGAGGAGACCCACCGCGCCGAGCACGTCCTCGTCGCCGAGCCGTACCCCGGCGCCGTGGAGACGATCCAGGCCTGGCACGAGCAGGGCCACTTCATCCACATCACCAGCCACCGCGCGGTCGACGCGCACCCGCACACGAGCGAATGGCTGGACAAGATCGGGCTCCCGCACGACGAGCTGTACTGCTCCTACGACAAGATCGCCCGCTGCCTGGAGATCGGGATCGACGTGCTGATCGACGACTCGCCGGTCAACCTGACGCGCGCCGTCGAGGTCGGGATCACGGCGGCGACGCTCGAGCACCCCTGGAACCGCGACACTGAGGGTGTGATCAGCGCACCGGACTGGCCCACGCTGGCGAAGCGACTCGAGCCGGTGCTCAATTGAGCGACGAGCCGCGCCAGCTCCCCGCCCCGCCCGACCACCGCGCGTATCTGCCCGCGGTCGAGCCCGAGCGCCAGATCACCGACTGGGGCCGCTCCGAGCGCGTCGAGACGGTGCTCGACAAGACCGTCGTACGAGTTCCTCTACCACTACTGGTTCCGGGTCGCGGTCGAGGGCATCGAGCACGTCCCCTCCAGCGGCGGCGCCCTGCTGGTCTCCAACCACGCCGGCGCGCTTCCGCCCGACGCGGCGATGATCGCCAAGGCGATCAAGACCGAGCACCCGCGCCCGCGTCCGCTGCACCTGACCGTCGAGCACTTCTTCAAGGGCTATCCGGGGCTGAGCATGCTCGTCTCCAAGCTCGGCGGCGTGCCCGCGCACCCGGCGAACGTGCACCGGCTGCTCTACGACGAGGAGCAGCTCGTGCTCGTCTTCCCCGAGGGCCGCAAGGGCACCGAGAAGCTCTACAAGGACCGCTACCAGCTGCGACGCTTCGGCCGCGGCGGCTTCGTCGAGTCCGCGATGCGGGCGCGCGCGCCGATCGTCCCGGTCGCCGTCGTCGGCGCCGAGGAGGCGATGCCGGTCTTCGCGCAGCTCAACCCGCTCAAGAAGCTCACCGGCCTGATCTACTTCCCCGTCACGCCGACGTTCCCGCTGCTCGGCCTGCTCGGCGGCGTCGCCTACCTGCCGGCGAAGTTCTTCATCCGCTTCCTGGAGCCGATCCCGACCGACCAGTGGGGCGACGAGCCGTGGGAGGACACGGGCCTGGTGCAGACGGTCGCCGAGGAGGTCCGCGCCCGGATCCAGGAGGAGCTCTACGAGATGCTCGCCGATGCGCGGCTCGGTCTGGCTCGGGTGACGATGAGCCGGCGCGTCCTGATCACCGGGATCTCCAGCTACTGGGGCGGTCGCCTCGCGCAGATGCTCGAGCGCGACGAGGACGTCGAGGTGATCATCGGCGTCGCGCCCGACGACCCGTCGTGCGAGCTGCGAGCGCACCGAGTTCGTCCGCGTCGGGACCCAGCACGCGCTGCTGCGGCGGATCGTCCACGCGGCCGAGATCGACACCGTCATCGACACACGCCTGGTGGTCGACTCCGTGATGGCGCCCGCAGCGCGTCGCGCACGAGATGAACGTGCTCGGGACGATGAACGTCCTGGCGGCGTGCGGCGGGCCGGACTCGCCGGTGCGCAAGGTCGTCTTCAAGTCCTCAGCGCACTACTACGGCTGCGAGCGCGACGACCCGTCGTTCTTCACCGAGGACATGCAGCGCCCGCACGAGCCGCAGCACGTGGCTGGAGTCCGACATCGTCGAGGCCGAGCACGCGGTGCAGGACTTCGCGGCGCGCAACGACGACGTGACGGTCACCACGCTGCGCTTCTGCAACGGGCTCGGGCCGGACCTGCAAGACGTCACACAGCGCGCTGCTGGGGCTGCCCGCCGTCCCCGGCATCCTCGGCTTCGACCCGCGCTACCAGTTCATCCACGAGGACGACATCGTCGGCGCGCTGCACCACGCGGTGCTCAACGATCTGCCGGGGATCTACAACGTCGCGCCGGACGGCGTGCTGGCGCTGTCGGAGATCGCGGGCCTGCTCGGCAAGCCGTTCGCGCCGCTGCTGCCGCCGTGGGGTACGTCGCTCGCGACCCGCGGCGACGCGGCTGCTCGGCGTCCGCGTCCCCGACGAGGTGCGCCAGCAGCTGCGCTACGGCCGCGGGCTGGACAACCGCAAGTTCAAGCAGGCCGGCTACCGCTTCACGCTCACGACGCGCGAAACGGTGCAGGACTTCGCAGCGTCGTTGCGCCTGAAACCGCTCCGGGAGAGCGGCGCGGCGCCATATCGCTACGAGCGCGAGGTCGAGGAATTCCTGCGCTGGTCGCCGAGTGTGCGTCGAGACGAGTCAGGCGGCTGACGCGCCAGAGGACTTGCAGTCCTAGCCGCACCGCCGCAAGGGTCCCTACCATCTGAGAACCCGATGCGCACCCGTCTCATTATTCTCGTCGCCTTTGTGGCGGTTGTGGGCGTCGGCGTCGTCGCTGGCGCGTACTTCTACGACGACTCGCAAGAAGAACCTGATCGCCGAGGGCGTGAAGGTCAACGGCGTCCCGATCGGGGGCATGACGCCGGCGCAGGCCGAGAAGAAGCTCTCCGCCACGCTGCTCGCCCCGCTGGATCGCCCGGTCAAGGTCTCCTACCACGACCGCACCTTCACGCTCTCGCAGAAGGCCGCCGCGATCGGGATCGACATCCGCGGCTCGGTCGACAAGGCGCTCAGGCGCTCGCAGGAGGGCGACATGTTCTCGCGCACCTGGCGCAACCTGCGCAACAAGGAGCTCAACACCGAGCTCGCCGCCGAGGTGAGCTGGAACAAGCCGTCGATCGACAAGCTCGTCAGGCGCGTGCGCAAGGCGCTCGAGAGCCAGCCGGTGGACGCCAAGGTCGACCTCTCGAAGGGCCTGATCGACGAGTCGGAGTCCAAGACGGGCCTGCGCGTCAAGTACAACACGCTGGCCAAGGAGGTCGAGAGCGACCCTCCTGGAGCCGGGCAACACCGAGCACCGTCAAGGTCAAGACGACGGTCGTGCAGCCCAAGGTCTCGACCGAAGGACCTGGCCGCGAAGTACCCGGCCGTCCTGATCGTCGACCGCGACACGTTCAAGCTGACGCTCTACAAGAACCTCAAGAAGGCCAAGACCTACGGGATCGCGGTCGGCCAGGTCGGCCTCGAGACGCCGGCCGGGCTCTACACGATCCAGAACAAGGCGGTCAATCCCGCCTGGCACGTGCCGAACTCCGACTGGGCGGGCGACCTCGCCGGCAAGGTCATCCCCGGCGATGACCCCGCGAACCCGATCAAGGCGCGCTGGATGGGCATCTACGACGGCGTCGGCATCCACGGCACGTCCGACGACGCGTCGATCGGCTCACGCGCCTCGCACGGCTGCATCCGCATGCACGTGCCGGACGTCGAGGAGCTCTACGACCAGGTTCCGGTCGGCGCTCCGATCTACATCGCCTAGGCGGGCCGCGAAGATGCGCGCATTCTGGCGCTGCCCCGACCGCCTCGGCCGTGGACCGAGCCGGAGCGCCGCCGTGCCCGCAGGGCGAGTGCAGCCGGCATGCCGCACACGGACCGGCCGGTGATCCGGGCGACTACCGTGTCCACGGGCAGCCGACGGTCGTGCCGACTCTCGCCGCCGGCGCTCCGCCCGCGTTGTGGTCGATCACGCCGTACGTCCGCGTGTCTCTTCGGCCGGTCACGGCGGCGATCTCCTCGACCGGCACCGCCAGCGGCCTCGCCGGCACGTCGATGTCCTCGGGCGCCACTTCCTCCCAGCCCCCTTCGAGCAGGGAGGCATGGTGGTCCGAGTGGCGAATGCAGAGTGTGCCGATGAACACGCCTCTGGTCTGCTTGCGCATCACCGCGTACCACAGCGTGCTCGCGTCGCGGTCCCCGCGCACCGGGTGCCAGGGGCGCGGCGGCGGGTCGTGCCGTCGGCGATGCCGGTGGCGACGAGCTGGTTCGAGCGTGGCGACCTGACCCGTGGACGTGTCGATGAAGAAGGCGCTCACGCCCACCCAGGGTACGGCGGCCGTGTCTGAGCCCTGGCGCGCCGCCCTGCGGACGTTCGACGCCGACCTGCAGCGCCGCGGCGCCGCCGACCGCACGCGCCGCGCCTACGGGACCGACGCGGCCGAGCTGGCCGCCTGGGCGACCGCGAACGGGCTCAACCCGACCGAGGTCGACTACAAGGTCCTGCGCCGCTGGGCCGCGCGGCTCTCCCAGCGCGGCGCCGCCCCGCGCACGATGGCGCGCAAGCTCGCGTCGATCCGCAGCCTCTTCCGCAGCCTGCTCGAGCACGGCGAGGTCGCGCGCCAACCCGGCCGACCTGCTGCCTGCGCCGCGGCTGCCGCAGACGCTGCCGACGACGCTCAAGCCCGCCGACGTCGCCGCGCTGCTGGAGCGCATCCCGGCCTCGACGCCGCTCGAGCAGCGCGACCGCGCGCTGTTCGAGCTGGCCTACTCGAGCGGCCTGCGCGCGGAGGAGCTCGTCGACCTCGACCTCAAGCAGCATCGACTTCGACGCCGAGCAGGTGCGCGTCGAGGGCAAGGGCTCCAAGACGCGCTTCGTGCCCGCCGGCGAGCCCGCGCTGCGGTCGATCGCGGCCTACCTGGAGCGCGGCCCGTCCGGCGCTCGTGGGCGCCGATGCCGAGAGCGCGCTGTTCCTCTCCAAGAGCGGCCGCCGGCTCTCGACCTCCGACGTCCGGCGACGGCTGCGCGTATGGGCGCGACACGCCTCCACGCAGACCGGCGTGCATCCGCACGCCCTCCGTCATTCCTTCGCAACCCACCTGCTCGAGGGCGGCGCGGACCTCCGCGCGATCCAGGAGATGCTCGGTCATGCGAGCATCTCGACGACCCAGGTCTACACTCGGGTAGAGTCCGCTCGGCTACGAGCGGCGTACGCGAAGAGCCACCCGCGGGCTTAAGAGAGGCCTCTCTGGAGACCAACGTCAAAGCGATCGAGCTGAAGGACCTGTGGCGTCGGTACAAGACCGACGGCGACGACAAGGCCCGTGAACAGCTCGTCGTCGCCTACTCACCACTGGTCAAGTACGTCGCTGGACGCATGTCGTCCGGGCTGCCGGCGCACGTCGAAGAGGCCGATCTCATCTCCTACGGGCTGCTCGGGCCTGATCAACGCGATCGAGCGCTTCGACCTCGCGCGCGAGATCAAGTTCGAGACCTACGCGATCACGCGCATCAAGGGCGCGATCATCGACGAGCTGCGCGCGCTCGACTGGGTGCCGCGGTCGGTCCGCGCCCGCGCCCGTGAGATCGAGCGAGGCCCACGCCAAGCTCGAGCACCAGCTGCACCGCACGCCGTCCGACGAGGAGATGGCGCGCGAGCTGAAGATCACCGTCGACGAGTTCCAGGAGGCGCTGGTCAAGATCTCGACGTCGACGGTCGTCGCGCTCGACGAGCTGTGGGCGGTCTCGGACTCCTCCGGCGACGCCGTCAGCCTGCTCGACACGCTGCACGACCCGGACGCCCCGGACCCGGAGCAGCTGCTCGCGCAGTCCGAGGTCAAGGACCGCCTGGCCGACGCGATCGCCGCGCTGCCCGAGCGCGAGAAGCTCGTGATCGCCCTCTACTACTACGAGAACCTGACGCTGCGAGAGATCGGCGAGGTCCTCGGCGTGACCGAGTCGCGCATCTCCCAGCTGCACACGAAGGCCGTCCTGCGGCTGAAGTCCCGCCTGCAGGGCGACAACCTGCGCGACTGAGGCCAAACCGCGGCGTCTGGCGGTAGCGTTCACCTCCTCGCTGTCCCGAGGAGAGAGGAGCGCCAGGCATGCCGCACGCCGCAGACAGGATCCGCAACGTGGCCCTAGTGGGCCACCGAGGGAGCGGGAAGACGTCGCTGCACGAGGCCTTGTTGTTCGAGGCCGGCGCGACGTCCAGGCTCGGCTCGGTGGCTGACGGTACGACGGTCTCCGACGCCGACGAGGACGAGAAGTCCCGCGGCATGTCGATCTCCGCGTCGCTGGCCTCCTTCGAGTGGCGCGACGTCAAGGTCAACCTGATCGACACCCCCGGCGAGCCGAGCTTCATCGCCGACGCCCTCGGCGCCCTGCGCGTGTGCGAGTCCGCGATCTTCGTCGTCAACGGCGTGATGGGCGTCGAGGTCTCCACCCGCCGCCTGTGGGAGCGCGCCCAGGAGCTGCGTGTCGCGCGGCTGGTCTACGTGAACATGCTCGATCGCGAGCGGGCCGACTTCTTCCGCACGCTCGATTCGCTCAAGGAGGCCTTCGGGCCGCACGTCGTGGCCACCGAGATCCCGATCGGCGCCGAGCACGAGCTGCGCGGCCTGATCGACCTCGTGGACATGAAGGCCTACGAGTACGCCGCCGACGGCAGCTGCACGGAGATCCCGATCCCGGACGACCTCGCCGAGACCGCGCAGGAGTACCGCGAGAAGCTGATGGACGAGGTCGCCGAGAACTCCGAGGCGCTGATGGAGCGCTATCTCGAGGGCGAGGAGATCTCGCACGAGGAGATCGTCACCGCGCTCGAGGACGGCACCGACCACGGGCACATCTTCCCGGTCACCTGCGGCGTGGCGACGACGCGGCTGGGCGCGAACCGCCTGCTCGACGCGGTCTGCGACGACCTCCCGAGCCCCGTCCAGCACGGCGGCGTCGAGGTCGAGGAGGGCTTCACGCTCGAGCCCGACCCCGAGGGCGAGATGTTCGCCTACGTCTTCAAGACCCGCGCCGACCCGTTCGCGGGCCGCATCAACCTGTTCCGCGTCTATCAGGGCACGATGACGCACGACACGCAGGTCATGAACACGCGCACCCATCACAAGGAGCGCGTCGGCCAGCTGCTCGTGCCGCGCGGCAAGGAGGTCACCCACGCCGACACCTTCGGCCCGGGCGACATCGGCGCCGTGGCCAAGCTCAAGGAGACGCACGCCGGCGACTGGCTGGCGGCGCGCGACCAGCCGATCCACATGCCGCGGATCAAGCTGCCGGCCCCGGTCATGGCCTTCGCCATGGAGCCCAAGAACAAGGGCGACGACGACAAGGTCCACACCGCCCTGCGCCGCCTGCAGGAGGAGGACCCGACGATCGACCTGCACCGCGACGAGCAGACCGGCGAGCAGATCGTCGCCGGCCTCTCGCAGATCCACGTCGAGGTGATCGTCGACCGCATGAAGACCCGCTTCGGCGCCGAGGTCACGCTCAAGCCGCCGCGGGTGCCCTACCAGGAGACGATCCGCGGCTCGGCCAAGGCCCACGGGCGCCACAAGAAGCAGACCGGCGGCCGCGGCCAGTTCGGCGACTGCCACATCGAGATCGAGCCGCTGGCCGACGGCGAGTTCGAGTTCGTCAACGCGATCAAGGGCGGCGTGATCCCGCACGGCTTCATCCCGGCCGTCGAGAAGGGCGTGCTCGAGGCGATGCAGCAGGGCGCCGTGGCCGGCTACCCGGTCAAGGGCGTGCGCGTGAGGCTCTTCGACGGCTCCTACCACACCGTCGACTCGTCGGAGATGGCGTTCAAGCTCGCCGGCTCGATCGCGATGCGCCAGGCGCTCGAGCAGGCCGGCGCGGTCCTGCTGGAGCCGATCATGCTCGTGACCTGCTCGGTTCCCGACGACTCCGTCGGCGACGTGATGGGCGATCTGAGCTCCCGTCGCGGCCGCCCGCTGGGCACCGAGGCGGTCGGCGGCATGACCGAGGTCAAGGCCGAGGTGCCGATGAGCGAGATGCTCGCCTACGCACCCGATCTGCGGTCGATGACCAGCGGCCAGGGCGAGTACACGCTCGAGTTCCTGCGCTACGAGGAGATCCCGGCGCACCTGGCGCAGAAGGTCGCCGACAAGGCGCGCGAAGAGGCGGAAGCCGTCGCGGGGTAACGTCGCACGCTCGTCGGCGGCCGCGAGCGGATGGGCCCTCGGGCCAGCCGACGACGAGCGGGCGAAACCCTTCATTGGCGGGGGTGGCCCATTGCTACCCTCGCCCTCCGTCAATGGCCAGAACCAGGGACATCCGCACCAACCAGCTCGACATCGCGTGCGACGTCTGCGGGCGCACCCTGCTGCGCGGCGAGCACGCGGAGCATTTCCTGGCCGGCGGCGAGCGCCGGATGGTCTGCGACCTCTGCACCGCGCGCGCGCAGCACGAGGGCTGGATCAGGGAGTCGGGCGCCGACGACCTCGAGATGCGCCACCCGCGCCACGAGGGCCGCTCGTTCATCGATCGCCTGCGTTCCGGGCGCCGCGAGCGCCCGTCGCGCGATCGGCTCGAGGACGAGCTCGAGCCCCAGGAGCCCGTGGCGCAGCAGCCCGAGGCGCCGGCCCGACGCGAGCCCCCGCCCCCGCCGCCGCCGCGCCGCGAACCGCCGCGGCGCGAGTCGCGCAGCCACATCCGCGCGGTGCCGACCAACGCGGAACTGAAGATGCAGCGCGCGATCGACGTCTTCAACGCCTCCGATCACACGCGCACGGTGGGCGGCGTGGCACGCTCGCTCGGCGCCCCCGGCGTCTGCGTCCGCCCGCGCGTGGACCGCCCGGCGGTCGTCTCGATCACCGTGATGTGGGAGCTGTCCTGGTACCGCTTCGAGGTCGACCTCTCCGACGAGGCGGGCGGCGTGCGCCGCGACGCCCAGGGCGACGAGCTCTCGGAGCTGATCCCCGAGGAGCAGATCGTCAACGCCGCGGCCGACGAACGCGGCGCCCTCCACCTCGGAGTCAACACATGACCGAGTTCTTTCCTCCGGCGGAAGGGCTAGGATCGCCCTCGTGATCTACTGCGTCGTTCCAGAGCCACTGGCCGACGAGCTGTACCCGAAGCTCGCGGACTACTACGAAGACGATTCCAACGTGACGGTCATCGTTGACCGCCGCAAGAAGGAACGTCGCCTTCCGGGGTCCACTGGCGGAGGTCAGCGCGAGGTGCGCGACCGTCGCCGGATGCGCGTGACCGGCGATTTCCCGCCGTTCGCCTCCGTCGAGTAGTTACCAGCGCACCGAGCTTCGGATCACCCGCAGGATCTCGTCGTCCGACGAGCCCTTGATCACGAAGCCCACGGCACCGGCGCGCATCATGTCGTACTGGGTGCCCTGTGAATCGTCGGCGCTGATGGCCACGATCCGCACCTCGGGAAGTCCTTCGCGGATCTCCACCGCCGCTCTCGCACCGCCGCCGCCAGGCATGTCGACGTCCAGCAGCACGACGTCCGGCCGCCGGCGCAGCGCCAGCTCGATCGCCTGATTCGCGTCCGCGGCCTCGCCGACGAGCTCGAAGCCCGGTTCGCGCTTGACGATCGCGCCGAGCATCAGCCGTGAGACCGGGTCGTCGTCGGCGACGATCAGCCGCAGCGCGCTGCCGCCGTCGTCGGACCCAGAACCCTCCACGCCGCCGCTCTGGACCGAGCGCTGCAGCGCCGCGGCCGCCAGCGCGAGCAGGGCGTCGGGCTCGGGCTCGGCCCCGGCGGTGGTGACGATCCCGACGCTGACCACGGCGTCGTCGCCGATCGCGCTCTCGACCGCGCCCCGCAGCCGCGCGGCGGCGAGGTTCGCGGTGTCCATCGCCTGCTCGGGCAGCAGCACGACGAACTCGGCCGGGCCGGAGCGGTAGACGGCGTCGCCGGAGCGGATCTGCTGCACGAGCGCACGCCCGGCGCGCTGCAGCGCCTCCCTCGGGCTCGGCTCGAGCCCGACCATCGCGATGCAGTAGGCGTGCCCGTAGCGCACCACGCGGGCGCACATCGCCGCGAGATCCTCCTCGAGCCGCGAGCGGCTGCCCGCGCCGGTGAGGGCGTCCACGCGCGCGTCGGCGCGCATCTGCCGGTGCATCGTCGTGATGCGCTCGGCCGCGATCAGCCCGCGCTCGATCTCGGCGGCGTCGGGCGGCTTGGCCAGCACGTCGTCGGCGCCGGCCTGCATCGCCTCGCGCGAGCTGCCCTCGTCGGCGCGGCCGCTGAGGACCATCACGTAGGTGTAATCGCCCTCCGCGGCGCGGATGCGCCCGGCGAGCTCGGTCCCGGTCAGCCCCGGCATCGCCCAGTCGGTGATCACGACCTGGGGACGGAAGCGCTCGAACGCGGCCCACCCCTCGCTGCCGTCGGCGGCCTGCAGGACCCGGTGGCCGAGGCGTTCGACCACCGCGGCGACCATGAGGCGCGTGCCCGGCTCGTCGTCGACGATGAGGATGTTCATGAAAGGGTCACGTCCGGGTGCTGACCAGGCAGCCGGCTTCCCGGTTGCAGTCCGGGGGCCTTTCGGCCGATGGATGGTACTGAGCGTGTTTCCTCGGTCCGCCACAGCCCTTCGCCGTACCCGCATCCCCGGCCTCGCCGTGCCGATGATGGGGGCGCTGACGCCTGATCGCGATCGTCGTCGCGGCGATGTTCGCGTCGATGGTCGTCACCGTCCGCTCGCTCGAATCGACGTCGAGGGCGCAACGCTCCACGAGCGAGATGACGCAGGAATCGCTCGCGCTCGAGCGCGTCGTCGTCGACCTCGAGACCGGCGTCCGCGGCTACATGCTCACCGACGATCCGCGCTTCCTGGAGCCCTACCGGCGCGGACGCGAGAAGCTCGCGACGCGCCTGGACCGGCTCGCGGTGCTCAGCCCGCCGTCGATGCGCGGCATCGTCGCGCGGATCGACCACGACCTCGCTGACTACATCACCAACTACACCGAGCCGCTGATCCACGACCAGCGCGAGAGCGTGCTCGCGGCCACGACCGAGGGCAAGTCGCGCCTGGACGCGCTGCGCTCCCAGTTCGCCGGCCTCAGCGAGGCGCAGCGCGCGCTGACCATGGAGCGGCGCCTGAAGTCGCAGTCGCTGCGCCAGCGGATGCTCGTGCTCGCCGCCGCCGGCTTCCTGGCCTCCGCCTTCCTGCTGATCGCGCTCGGCCTCTGCCTGCGCCGCTTCGTGCTGCTCCCGGTCCGGCGTGTCGCGTTCGGCGCCCAGCGCGTGTCCGAGGGGCACCTCGACACGCGGGTGCCGGCCAACGGTCTCGGCGAGATCGGCCAGCTCGGCGCCTCCTTCAACACGATGGCCGCGGCGCTCGCCGCCCGTGAGGAGGACCTCAGCGTCCAGACCGCCCGCCTGCAGGCGATCCTGATGTACACGACCACGACGATCTCGGTCAAGGATCGCGACGGGCGCTACCTGCTCGTCAACGACGAGTGGCGCCGTGCGATGGGCCAGGGGGACGTCGACGTGGTCGGTCGCACCGACGACGAGCTGTTCCCGCCCGACGTCGCCGCGAGCATCCGCGTGACGGACCTCGAGATCCTGCGCAGCGGCGAGTCCGCCGAGTTCGAGCGCGACGCCGCCACCGCCGGGCGCGCCTTCCAGCTCGTCAAGTTCCCGCTCAAGGCCGCCGACGGCAGCGTCTACGCCACCGGCACGATGGGCACCGACGTCAGCGATCGCCGGCGCGCGCTGGCCGACGCCGTCGAGGCCTCGCGCTCGAAGTCGGAGTTCCTGGCCAACATGAGCCACGAGATCCGCACGCCGCTCAACGGCGTGATCGGGATGACGGAGCTGCTGCTGAGCCGGACCTGACGGCGCGCCAGCGCGAGTACGCGCTGACGGCGGCGAACTCCGGCGAGGCGCTGCTGGACGTCATCAACGACATCCTCGACTTCTCGAAGATCGAGGCCGGCAAGCTCGAGCTCGATCATCACGACTTCGATCTTCGCGAAGCCGTCGAGGACACCTGCGAGATGCTCGCGCCGCAGGCCCACGGCAAGAGCCTCGAGCTGATGGCCTGGATCGACGACGACGTGCCCGCGATGGTCAACGGCGACCGCGGCCGGCTGCGCCAGGTCCTGACCAACCTGCTCTCCAACGCGATCAAGTTCACCGACGCCGGCGAGGTCACGGTCCGCGTGCGCCGCGAAGGCGGCCACGTCCGCTTCGACGTCACCGACACCGGCATCGGCGTCGTCACGGGCGGCGATGGGGCGGCTCTTCGACTCCTTCGCGCAGGCCGACACCTCGACCACCCGCCGCTACGGCGGCACCGGCCTCGGCCTGACGATCTCGCGCCAGCTCGTCGAGCTGATGGGCGGCGAGATCGGCGTCGTCTCGACGATCGGCGAGGGCAGCACCTTCACCTTCACCGTCCGTCTCGGCGAGCCGCTCCTCGCCGCACTCGCGGCCGCCGCGTGCGCCACGCGCTGCCCCGAGTCGCTGCAACGTCCTCGTCGTCGACGACAACGCGACCAACCGCGAGATCGTCGAGGCGTATCTGATCGCCCCCGGCCTGCGCTGCGAGACCGCGGCCTCCGGGACCGACGCGCTGTCGGCGATGCACGCCGCGGCGCGCCTCGGCGAGCCGTTCGAGCTCGTCGTCCTCGACGGCCAGATGCCCGGCATGGACGGCATCGAGCTCGCGCAGGCGATCTCGCTCGCCCCGTCGCTGCGCGGCGCGCGCCTGGTCATGCTGACCTCGACGACCGACCGCCGAGTCGCGGCGCGCGAGGCGGGCATCGACCACTACCTGCAGAAGCCGGTCCGCCGCCGGCGGCTGCTCGAGGTCGTCGCCGAGGCGATGGGTGCGGCCGCCGAGCCGCCGGTCGAGCCGCTCGCCGCGGGCGACCCCGAGACCACGCATCAGGACACGCTGCTGATCGTCGAGGACAACGCGGTCAACCAGCGCGTGATCGAGGCGATGCTCGCGAAGCGCGGCTTCGCCGTCGAGGTCGCCAACAACGGCCGCGAGGCGCTGACGATGCTCAGCGTCCGCTCCTACCCGCTGATCTTCATGGACTGCCAGATGCCGGAGATGGACGGCTACGCCGCCACCGCGGCGATCCGCAGCCGCGAGACCGGCGACGGCCCGGCTGCCGATCGTGGCGATGACCGCGCACGCGATGAAGGGCGACCGCGAACGCTGCCTGCGCCGCGGGCATGGACGACTACCTCTCCAAGCCGCTGCGCCCGGCGGAGCTCGACCGTGCGCTCGAGCGCTGGCTCGGCATCGCGCCCGCGACGCGCGTGAGCGAGGCGCCCGACCACGACGGCGATCCGTTCCAGGCGCTCGTCGACGAGGCGCGCATGCACGTCTTCCGCGTCGACTATCCCGAGATCGTCGGTCAGTTGATCGAGCTCTTCGTGGAGAGCACGCCACCGCTGCTGGACGAGCTTCGCGCCGGCGCCGAGAGCGGCGACAGCGAGGCCGTGCGCCGCGCCGCGCACAAGCTCAAGGGCAGCTGCCAGAACATCGGCGCGGGCTTCATGGCCGGCCTGGCCAACGACCTGGAGCAGGGCGGCGCCGCCGACGCGGCGGAGCTGGCCGGGCTCGAACGGGTCTTCGAGGACACGCGCGACGCGCTGCGCGCCGCGCTGCTGGTCGAGAGCCCATGACGACCTCGCTGCTCCTCGCGCTGACCGCCGTCGCGGCGGTCGCGGCCATGCTCGCGCGCCGGGCGGCGAACCACTCCTCCGCGTCCGAGCGGCGCTACCGCGCGCTCGCGTCCCAGTGGCCCGATCTCGCGATCGGCCTGATCGACCAGGACCTGCGCTTCGTGCTCTTCGAGGGCGAGGCGCTCGGCGACTATTGGGCCTCGTCGGAGGTCATCGGCCACACGCTCGACGAGGTGATCGCGCCCGATCGCGTCAGCAAACTGCGCCAGGCCGTCGAAGCGGCGCTCGCGGGCGAGCCCGGGCGCGTCGACTGGGTCGGCCTGCGCTCAGGCCGGAACTTCCGCGTCGACGTCGTCCCGTTCCGTGAGCACGGGGCCAAGGTCGACCATGCGATGCTCGCGGTCCGCGACATCACCGACGAGATCGCGCTCCAGCGCACGATCGAGGACCAGCGCGGCTTCTTCTCCGCCGTCCTCTCCCAGCTCGGGGACCGGATCTCGGTCTGCGACGCCGACGGCGTCCTGATCAGCTTCGGCACGCCGCCGTCGAGCGACACCGGCGACCTGCACCCGCTCGAGTGGGCCGAGCACTTCGGCATGCGCCACCCCGACGGTCAGCCCTTCGGCCCGCACGAGGCGCCGCTGCTGCGCGCGCTGCGCGGCGACGAGGTGCGCGACGTCGAGCTGCACGTCGACACGCCCGACGGCACCGTGTCGCTGCTCGCCGGCGGAGGCCCCGTGACGACCCCCGAGGGCCGCCGGCTCGGCGCCGTCGTCGTGACCGCCGACCTCACGGCCTTCCGCGACGCCGAGGGTCGCCTGCGGCGCAGCGAGGAGCGTCACCGCCGCGTCGTCGAGAGCATGGTCGACTGCGTCTTCGAGACCGACGAGCTGGGACGCTGGACGCACCTCAGCGAGAACTGGACGGCGGCCACCGGCCACCTCGTCGAGGACTCGCTCGGGCGCTCCTCGATCGAGTTCGTCCATCCCGACGACCACGGGCGCTTCGCCCAGGCCTTCGCGCCGCTGCTGGCCGGCGAACAGCTCGACGGGCGCGTCGGACATCGCTTCCTCACCACCGCGGGCGCCGAGCGCTGGGCCGAGGTCCAGGTCCGCGCGATCAGCGGCTGGGACGGCCTGCCGACCGGGTTCGCGGGCGTGATGCGCGACGTCACCGACGAGCACCGCGCCCGCCAGCACGCCAACGCCGAGGGCGCGCTGATGCGCCTGCTCTCCGCCGCCACCAACCTCGACGACGTCGGCGAGGGCCTGATCGAGGCGCTCGCGCGCGAGCTCGGCTGGGACGGCGCGGAGCTGTGGCGCATGTCCGAGGACGAGCTGCTTCGCCGCAGCTCGACCTGGACCGCGCCGGGCATGCGGCTCGATCGCTTCCTCGAAGCGGGCGCCGACGTCGGTTACGAGGTCGGCGACGGGTTCCCCGGCCAGAGCTGGATGTCACGCGTCCCGCTGTGGCGCTCGAGCGTCGCGGGCGAGCCCGACGGCATCCGCACGGCCGCCGCGCTGCCGGTGCGCTACGAGGGCATGCCGGTCGCGGTCGTCGTGCTCGTCTCGCGCACCGCGCGCGAGCCCGAGCCGGGGCTCGTCCGCCTGCTCGAGGTGATCGGCGGGCACGTCACGCAGTTCGTGCGCCGCCGCGAGGCCGAGCGCCGCGTGGCCGAGCAGGCCGAGGATCTCAAGAAGCTGTCCGCCGTCGCCCACGAGCTGGCCGCGCAGTCGGACCTCTACGGCGCCCGGATGACGCTGACCCGCGCGGTGCGCGACGTCACCGCGGCCTCCTCGGTGGTGCTGTGGGAGCCGACCGCCACGGGTGAGGAGCTCGAGGTCTCAGCCGCCACGGGCGCCGCGCTGCAGGGGATGACCTTCCCGCTCGCCGAGCGTTCCGTGATCGGCAACGCGTTCCACACCGGCGACCTCGAGTTCATCTCCGACGTCGACGTCGATCAGCGCATCGCGCCGCGCCTGCGCGGGCTGACCAACGCCCGCTCGGCCGCCTGGGTCCCGGTGATCCAGGACGGCCGCTCGCTCGGCGTCCTGCTGGTGAGCTGGGAGACGCAGCGCGCCGAGCTCACCGAGCGCGACAACGAGCTGCTGCGCCTGCTCGCCGCCGAGGCCGCGATCACGATCCACCGCACCGACCTGCTGGCACGCCTGGAGTCCACCGCCCGCACCGACCCGTTGACCGGCCTGCCGAACCGCCGCGTCTGGGACGAGGACCTCGAGCGCGAGCTCGCGCGGGCCCGCCGCCACGGCGGCGAGCTGTGCCTGGCGATGGTCGACCTCGACCGCTTCAAGGCCTTCAACGACCGCTATGGCCACCAGGCCGGCGACCGGCTGCTCGCGGCGGCGGCGACCGCGTGGCGCCCGGCGCTGCGCACGACGGACACGATCGCCCGCTACGGCGGCGAGGAGTTCGCCGTCCTGCTGCCGCACAGCGACGAGGAGGGCGCGCTCGTCGTCGTCGAGCGCCTGCTGGAGGTCGTGCCGCTCGGCCAGACCGCCTCCGCCGGCGTGGCGAGCTGGGACGGCAGCGAGACCGCGGCCGAGCTGCTCGCGCGCGCCGACGCCGCGCTCTACGCGGCCAAGAACGCCGGCCGCGCCCGCGCGCTGCTCGCTAGCGCCGCTTCAACGCTCTGAGCACGTCCGCGGGCGGCGCGCTCTTGACCAGGTGACCGCTCGCGCCGGCCGCCGCCATCGCATCGCGCGCCTCGCCCGACGCGTGCGCGCTGAGGGCCAGCAGGCGGATCTCGGGGTGCCGCGCGTGGATCTCCTGCGCGGCGCGGACGCCACCGCCGCCCGGCATCTCGATGTCGAGCAGCGCGACGTGGGGGAGGTGCTCGTCGGCGAGCGCGATCGCCTGATCGGCGTCGTGGGCCTCGGCGACGAGGTCGATCTCAGGGTCCGCGGCGACGATCGCCCCGAGCAGCATCCGCATCACCGGGTCGTCGTCCGCGATCAGCAGCCGGAGCGGGCCGTCCATACGCCGCAAGATACGAGGTAGGCTCGGCCGATGGACGCCGATGTGGTGCAGCGCTTCTATGCCGCCTTCGACCGCCGCGACGGCGAGGCGATGGCCGCCTGTTACGCGCCGGACGCGCACTTCCAGGACCCGGTCTTCGGCGACCTGACCGGCGCGGAGGCCGGTGCGATGTGGCGGATGCTCACACGCACCGCGCGCGATCTGAAGGTCGAGCTGGCCGAGTACGACGCGCAGTCGGCGCACTGGATCGCCTCCTACACCTTCTCGGCGACCGGCCGCCCGGTGGTCAACGACGTGCACGCGCGCTTCAAGCTCGCCGACGGGCTGATCGTCGACCACGTCGACAGCTTCAGCTTCTGGAAGTGGTCGCGTCAGGCGATCGGCACGAAGGGGCTGCTGCTGGGCTGGACGCCGTTCCTGCGCGGCAAGATCGGCGGGACCGCCCGTGCCGGGCTCGACAAGTTCATCGCCAAAGAGGCCAAGCGCGCGGCGCCTACAGCGTGATCGTCGTCCCGGCGCCGGTGCGCCGGGCGGCCGCGTAGACCAGCTCGGCCGCCGCGATGTCCTCGACCACGTGGCCCATCGCCTTGTAGACCGTGATCTCCTCGTCGCTCGTGCGGCCGGGTGAGCGGCCGAGGATGACGGCGCCGACCTCGGTCGCGGTGTCCGGGCTGACGCGGTCGAGCTCCGAGCAGCCGACCGGCGTCGGCTCGAAGGCCTCGTAGGTCTCGACGAACAGGCGCGCTCGCGGAAGGAGGTCGCGCGGGCAGCTCGCCGTCGGGCGGGCGGTAGCCGACCGAGCTGACGTGCGTGCCCGGGAGCGATCCAGTCCGGCTCGATCACGGGCTGCGCGGCGTGGCTGGCGAGCGCGACGACGTCGGCGCCGTGGACGGCCTCCTCGGCGCGCTCCACGGCACGCGCGTTGGGATGCAGCGCGGCGACGCGCTCGGCGTCCTCGAGGTGGAGCGAGCTGACGCGGATCTCGTCGAACTCGCGGACGAGCGGGAAGGTCTGCAGGTGGTGCTCGCCCTGGACGCCGCCGCCGATCAGCGCCAGCACGCGGGCGTCCGGCTCGCGCGAGCACGTCGCAGGCCACGGCGGCCGCCGCGCTCGTCCGGATCGCGGTGATGTAGGTGCCGTCGATGAACGCCTTGCAGGCGCCGGTGTCCGGGTCGTAGAGGCCGATCGTCGCGAGGTGGCTCGGGATGTCGCGCTTGAGGTTGGCCTCGAAGACCGTGACGACCTTGACCGTCATCGCGCCGTCGCGCAGGCGCCCGGGCATCCCGAGCAGGAAGGCCTCGTCGGGCATCGCCAGCTCGTTGCGCCCCGGCGCCGTCACGTCGCCGTTGGTGAGGGCCGCGAAGCCGCCGCGCAGGGCCACCAGCAGCTCGCCGAGGTCGAGCAGCGCCTCGATCTCGGCGCGGTTGAGGACGAGTACCTCCATCCTCGGGAGCCTACGCGGGAAGCGGCTCCCGGATCGTGAAGGCGGGCAGCAGCAGCTGTAGCAGCGGGCCGATCGAGAGCGCGTAGACGACGGTGCCGAGCCCGACGGTGCCGCCGAGCGCGAAGCCGACCGCGAGCACGCTGAGCTCGATCCCGGTCCGGATCCGGCCGACGCTCCCACCCGTGCGGCGCACGAGGCCGGTCATCAGGCCGTCGCGCGGGCCGGGGCCGAGGCCCGCGCCGATGTAGGCCGCGCCGGCGATCGCGTTGAGGATCACGCTGATCGCGAGCAGGCTGAGCTGCGCGCCCAGCAGATCGAGCTCGGGCATCAGCGCGAGCGTCGCGTCCACGGCGAAGCCGATCACGAAGACGTTGCTGATCGTGCCGATCCCGGGCATCTGGCGCAGCGGGATCCAGGCCAGCAGGACGACGGCGCCGGTGATGATCACGATCGTGCCGAACGACAGCCCCGTCTTCTCGGAGACGCCCTGGTGGAAGACGTCCCACGGGTCGAGCCCGAGCCCCGCGCGGATCTGCAGGCCCATGCTCGCTCCGTAGAGGATCAGGCCGGCGTAGAGCTGAAGGAGTCGGCGGGGCATGGCATGGATAGTGTCGGCAAGTGGCATTGAATTCCATAGCCAATTCTGAGAAAGTGGCTCTTGTGCTTCCCGATCGTGGCCTGAGCGGCCCTCATCTGGCTCGGCTGCTGGGCGCCTGGCGCTCGAGCGGCCCGGCCTATGCCTCGCTGGCTCGTGCCCTGCGCCTGCTCGTGCTCGACGGCCGGCTGCCGCTGCGGACGCGGCTGCCGGGCGAGCGCGAGCTCGCCGAGGCGCTCGGCGTCAGCCGCACGACCGCCACCGCCGCCTACGCCGCGCTGCGCGACGAGGGCTTCCTCGCGAGCCGGCGCGGGGCGGGCAGCTGGACGCGGCTGCCGGCCGACCCGGGCGTGGCCGCCGAGTCGCCGGCGGGCGGCGGGCCGGACGTCATCGACCTGAGCTGCGCCGCGTTCGCGGCGCCCGAGGGCGCGCTCTACAGCGCGCTGGCGGCCGCGACCGCCGAGCTTCCGCGCCACCTTCCCGGTCCCGGCTACGACGCGGCCGGCCTGCCGGTCCTGCGAACGGCGATCGCCGCGCACCTGACCGCGCGCGGCGTCCCGACCACGCGCGGACCAGGTGCTCGTCACCGCGGGCGCCCAGCACGCGTGGACGCTGCTGCTGCGCGTGCTCGCCGGGCCGGGCGACCGCGTGCTGACCGAGCACCCGACCTATCCGGCGGCGCTGGACGCCGTGCGCGCCATCGGCGCCCGCCCGGTCCCGGTGCCGATGCTCCCCGGCGGCTGGGATCTCGACATGCTCGAGGTCACGCTGCGCCAGGCCGCGCCGCGCGTCGCGTACCTGATCGCCGACCACCAGAACCCGACCGGGCTGACGCTGCCGGCGGACGAGCGCGAGCGGCTGGTGGCGCTGGCCCGCGCGTCGCGCACGCCGCTGGTGATCGACGAGACGATCGCCGGGATGGACCTGGACCCCGGCCCGGTGCCGCCGCCGGTCGCGGCGTTCGACCCGGCGCGGCGAGACCGTGATCACCACCGGCTCGATGAGCAAGACGTTCTGGGCCGGGCTGCGGATCGGCTGGATCCGCGCGAATCCGGCGCTTGATCGGCCGGCTGGCGATCGCGCGGGCCGCGCTGGACATCGCCGGCCCGGTGCTCGAGCAGCTGATCGCGGTCGAGCTGCTGGCGAACGCGGACGCCGTGATCGCGGCGCCAGCGCGAGGTCGCCCGCGCGCGCCGGGACGCGCTCGTCGTCGCCCTGCGCTCCGTGCTGCCCGAGTGGCGGTTCGCGGTTCCCGCCGGCGGGCTCTCGCTGTGGGTGGAGCTCGACGCGCCGCGCAGCACCGCGCTCGCCGCGATCGCCGACCGCCACGGGCTGCGGTTCGCCGCCGGCCCGCGCTTCGGCGTCGACGGCGCCTTCGAGCGCTTCCTGCGGCTCCCGTTCAGCCTGCCCGAGCCGGTGCTGGAAGAGGCTGTCGCGCGGCTCGCGGTCGCCTGGCGATCGGTGAGCGAATCGCCGTCGCCGGCCGCCGAGCGGGCGCCGGCGCTCGTCGCTTAGGGCCGCGAGCGTCGAGTTTCTCGAGTACAACGCGAGAAACTCGACGCTCGCGGGAACTCGCGCGGCGGCTGGCGCGTTTCAGCGGTTGACGATGGACTTCCACGCACTCTTCGACGCGCAGTACGTACCGGTGCACCGCTACCTCGCGCACCGGCTCGGCGACCCTGCGGCCGCGGAGGATCTCGCGGCCGAGACGTTCCTGCGCGCCTATGCGGCGCGCTCGAGCTTCAAGCCCGGCAGTCCCCGCGCGTGGCTGTTCACGATCGCCACCAACCTGCTGCGCGACCACGCCCGCGGTGCGGGCCGCCGCGACGCCGCCTTCGCCGAGTGGGCGGGCCGCGAGGCGCCGGTCGCCGAGCACGAGTTCGAACTGCCCGACCCGGAGCTCGCGCGGGCGCTGACGGCGCTGCGCGCCGAGGAGCGCGAGGCGCTGCTGCTCTACGCCTGGGCCGATCTGTCCTACGACGAGATCGCCACCGTCACCGGTGTCGCGGTCGGCACCGTCCGCTCCCGCCTCGCACGCGCTCGCGCGCGGCTCACGGCTGAGCTCGCCCCCGAGAGGAGCCCGAAATGACCGTCGACGATCGCCTTCGCGCCGCCCATGCGCGGATCCCCGAGCCCGACGAGGCCACCGTCGCCCGCGCCCGGGCCCGCCTGGCGGAGGCCACGGGCACACCGGTTCGCAAGCCCCGCCGGCGACCGTTCCGCCTCGCGCTTCCCGTCGGCGCCATCGCGCTCGCCGCGGCGGCCGCGATCGCCCTGCTCTCCAACGGCGACGAGGTCACGGTCCTCGCGCCGGCCACGGCCGGACGCTCACCGATGGACCCGGCCAGCCTGCTCGCGCAGGGCAAGGTCTACTACCAGCGCAGCACGTTCCACATGAGCACGAAGTACATCGCCGCCAACGGCCGCGGGACCGCGAGCCCGAACGACGCGGCGTACGCGATCTCGCGCAGCGTCCCCGAGGAGATGTGGCTCGCCCCCGACGGCTCGGGCCGGTACGTCTACGGCGCCGACAGCGCCGTGTACCTGCCCAGCCCGGGCGATGAGCGCGCGTGGCGGGCCGCCGGCGAGCCCGACCTGGAGAAGCTGATGGGGCCGCCTGGCGACTGGGGCCCGAAGAAGCAGGACTTCGGCCCGGGCGAGCTCGACACGCAGCTGATCTTCAACTCCAACCTCGAAGCCGTCCTGCCCAAGGACGACCCGCTGTCGAAGGTCCCGCATGATCCGCGCGAGCTCGGCGCGTTCCTCGCCGCCGCGGCGGAGAAGCAGCGGCCCGAGGGGCCGGAGAGCGTCGTCCAGGACACGTTCGTCGACGACGCGCTGACCTTCCTGCGCTATCCGCGGACGCCGGAGGACCTGCGCGCGGCGCTGCTCGAGGTGCTCGCCGCGCGGCCTGGAGCACAGCAGCTCGGTGAGATCCGCGACTCGGCCGACCGGAAGGTGACCGCCATCGCGCTCCCGACCGGCGGCGGCCTCGTCGTCGCCTACGATCCCGCCACGCACCGGCTGATGGCGACCGGTTCGAAGGTCGCCGACGGCGTCCGCTGGAACATGACGTACGGCGTGAAGGTGGCTGCCGTGGACAAGATCGGCGATCGCCCATAGCGAACATATGTTCGTGTAGGCTCTCGCTCCATGGAGCCCGCCGTCCACCGCATCACGATCCTCACGCCGCAGCCGGCCACCGTCTGGCACCGCCTCGAAACCGTCCTCGCCGACGGTGGGAGCCCGCCGATCGCGATGACGCGCTCGGCGAAGTCGATCACGTTCACCTGCGACACGGGCGACTTCATGCTGCGCGCGCGGGTCGCCGATGCGCTGATGACCGTGTGCGATCACGGCGAGTGGCGTCGCAGTTTCGCGCCCGAGGACTAAATGGCGAGCTTGAGCGATTCCGTTGTCATGACCGCCGAGGGCAAGAAGGCCCTGCAAGCCGAGCTCGAGCAGCTGGAGACGGTCGCTCGCCGGGAGATCGCCGAGCGCATCAAGACTGCGCGCGAGTGGGGCGACCTCAAGGAGAACTCCGAGTACCACGACGCCAAGAACGACCAGGCGCACCTCGAGACGAAGATCCTGCGCATCCGCGAGCGGCTGCTGGCCGCCGAGGTGCGCGAGGTCGAGACGCAGACCGACGTCGTCGGCTTCGGCAGCTGCGTCGAGGTCGAGGACGGCAAGTCCGGGAAGCTGCAGACCTACACGATCGTCTCCGCGCACGAGGCCGATCCGACGTCGGGCACGCTCTCGATCGACTCGCCGGTGGGCCGGGCGCTGGTCGGCCGCAAGGTCGGGGACACGGCAACGATCGAGACGCCGCGCGGCGCTCGCTCGCTGAAGGTCCTCAAGATCACCGCGACGTAAACCGCCGCAGGCTGTCGGCGAGCACGTCGGTGGCCTCCAGCGCGGGGAAGTGCCCGCCGTAGGCGGGCGTCTCCCAGCGCTCGATGTCGAACACGCGCTCGACCACCGATCGCGGCACGTGGACGATCTCCTTCGGGAAGTCGAGATAGGTCAGCGGCGCGGCGATCCGGCCGCCCGCGGCCGCGACGTCGTCGAGCACCCAGTCGCCGTGCCGGCGCGCCCAGTAGGGCCAGAACGACGAGCCGATGCACCCCGTCACCCAGTAGATCATCACCGTCGTGAGCAGGTCGTCGGGCGTGACGCCGCGCGCGTCGGTCCAGCGGTCGAACTTCTCGGCGATCCAGCTCATCAGCCCGACCGGCGAGTCCTGGAGCCCGTAGGCGAGCGTCTGCGGCCGCGTGCCCTGGATGTGGACGTAGCCGCCCTCCTCGTCGAGCCAGCGCTCGAGCGCCGCGCGCGACTCGGTCTCCGACTGCCGGCCAGGTCTCGGGCCGGCGCAGCGGCATCATGTACAGGTGCAGCGCCTGCACGGCCTCGGGATGTGCGTGCGCGAGCCGGACGGCGATGCTGGCGCCCCAGTCGCCGCCCGCGACGTGGTAGCGCTCGTGCCCGAGCGAGAGCATCAGCGCGTGCAGCTTGGCGGCGCACTCGACGATCGACGCTCGCTCGCCGCCCGGCGTGAACGAGAAGCCGTAGCCGGGCAGCGAGGGCACGATCACGCGCGCATCGAGCTGCGGCATGACGCGCACGAACTCCCAGACGCTGCTCGGCCAGCCGTGCAGGAGCAGCAGCGGCGGCCCGTCGCCGGCGGCGATGAAATGCACGCCGTCGGAGACGTGCTGCTCGAAGCCGTTGAGCACCGCCTCGGCCGCGCGCCAGTCGTACCCGTCGCTCCAGTACGCGGCGAGCTCGCGCGCCGCGTCCAGCCCGAAGCCGTGCTCGGGCACCGCGTCCGGGGCCTCGTCGGGCCAGCGGGTCGCGTCCAGGCGGCGCTTCAGGTCGGCGAGCACGTCCTCGCCGACCTCGACCTCGAAGGGCTTCATGCGGTCACCTCGAGGGCTCGGAGCGCGACCTGGACGTGCAGCCGCGTGCCGGTCGCGAGCGCCCGCTCGTCGATCCGGAAGCGCGGATGGTGGTGCGGGTACTCGCCGCCGGCGCCGATGAACGCGTAGCACCCGGGCGCCTCGGCCAGGTAGGCCGAGAAGTCGTCGCCGCCCATGATCGGGTCGATCTCGACCAGCTCGTCGGCGCCGATCGCCTCGCGCACCAGCTGCGTCGCACGCTCCTCGTTGATCACCGGCTTGTAGCCGAACTGGAAGTCGAGCTCGTGGTCGGCGCCGTGCGCGGCGCAGACCCCGCGCGCGATCTCGTCGATCAGCTTCGGGAGCCGCTCGCGCACGTCCGGGTCGAACGAGCGCGTCGTGCCGGTCAGCTCGGCCTGGCCGGGGATCACGTTGGGCGCGTCGCCGGCGTGCAAGCTGCCGATCGTCACGACCGCCGGCTGCAGCGGGTCGATCCGGCGCGAGACGATGTGCTGGAGGCTGCCGACGAGCTCGGCGGCGGCGGCGATCGTGTCCGTCGCGGTGTGCGGCAGCCCCGCGTGGCCGCCGCTTGCCGGTGATCGTCAGCCGGAAGAAGTCCGCGGCGGCCATGAACTCGCCGGTGACCGCGGCGACCTTGCCGTACTCCAGCGGCGTCCACAGGTGGCAGCCGTAGATGAAGTCGACGCCCTCCATCACGCCCGCGGCGACGAGGTCGCGCGCGCCGCCGGGAGCGAGCTCCTCGGCGTGCTGGAAGATGAAGCGCAGCTCGCCGCCGGGCAGGTCGCTGCGTCGCTCAGCTCGCGCGCGGCGCCGAGCAGCATCGCGGTGTGCCCGTCGTGCCCGCACGCGTGCATCGCGCCCGGGCGCTCGGAGGCGAACTCGACGCCGCTCTCCTCCTGGATCGGCAGCGCGTCGATGTCCGCGCGCAGCGCCACCGTCGGGCCCGGGCTCGCCGCTGCTCAGCCGCGCGAGCACGCTCGTCTCGGTCGGCCGCTCGACCGTCAGCGCACCGCCGAAGCCCTCGAGCGTCTGCGCGACGAACGCCGCGGTCTCGTGCTCGTCGAAGCTGACCTCGGGATTGCGGTGCAGGTGCCGCCGCCAGGCGACCACATCGTCATCGACCTCCACCGCTGGCACCCTACCCGGCGCTCAGGTCCGGTAGGCCGCGTCCATGCCCTCGGCGACCGCGCTCATCTCGTCGCGCAGCGTCGCGGACCGCGCCCGGCGATGCGCTCCTGGTTGGCGGTGTCGCCGGAGGCGGAGACGCTGATCAGGTTCGACCGGACGGTGTCGAGCTCGACGACGATCCGCTCGATCTCGCCGTCGATAGCGCTCGAGCTGTCCCTCCATGCGGCGCTGCACGACCAGCTGCTCGCGCAGCGCGCCCGCCAGCTCCATGTCCTGCAGCTCGTCCGACCGCGGCGAGCCGCTGCTCGATGCGCGCGACCGGCGTCTCCTCGAGCGCCTCGTAGAGCATCTGCGCGCGCTGGGCGGACTGCCAGAGCAGGCCCATCAGCGTGTCGACCTCGCGTGAGACCTCCGCGTAGGGCAGCTGCGCGCGCTGCACGGCCTCGGCGATGCCGGCCTGGATCCGCCGCGCGGCGTCGACGTGGCGCGCGATCGGCGGCGCCAGGGCCAGCGCCGGCTGCCGCAGTCGGCGGACGCGGCGCGCACTGGCCTGCGGCCTGCGGGCTGCGTGCGTGACGACGTGGGTGTGCACGGGAAAGTCGTGCAGCGCGCGGTTCTCGCTGTCGCCGAGCGGCCACAGCGAGTCGATGATCCAGCCGATCCCGAACACGAGGTTGGCCGACGACGTACTTCAGCAGCACGTTGCGCACGAACGCGGTCCCGGCGGCGAGCGGCTGGCCGTCGTCGCGCACCACGCGGATCTTGGCCGCCTGCTTGCCGAGCGTCTGGCCGTTGTGCTCGCCCTCGCGGCGCATCAGCAGGCGACACGTAGGTGCTGCCGACCGCGAACCACGACGAGGATGACGAGCCAGCCGGTGAGATCCTCGGACATCCCGGCGACGGTCCTGCAGCGCTCCCCCGAGCAGGAGTACGGGCAAGCCCAGCACGCCGACGATCAGCATGTCCAGCAGCGTCGCGCCGACCCGCGGCCACCACTCGGCGAGCTGTGGCGGGGCCTGGCGCGGTTCGTTCATCCGCCAACTCTAGGGGCTACCACGGCACCGTGCCTTCGTCGTCGACGTAGCCGCCGGTCGGTCCCGAGCCGTCGAGCAGCGCCATCTGCACGATCGCGTCGGTGCCCTGCTCGACCGTCTGCGGCCGCGGTGGCGTTGAAGTCGGTCGCCGTGTAGCCGGGGTCGACGGCGTTGACGCGGATCCCCGGCAGCGCCTTCGCGTACTGGGTCGTGAGCATGTTCACCGCCGCCTTCGACGGCGAGTAGGCGAGCGTTGACGATCGTCGACTCGACGCGCTCGGGATCGGTGGTGACCGCGAGCGAGCCCATGCCGCTGGAGACGTTGACGATCACGGGTGCGTCCGACTGCGCGAGCAGCGGCACGAACGCCTGGGTCACGCGCACGATGCCGACGACGTTGGTGGCGAGCACGTTCTCCGAGCGCCGGCGGCGTGGTCGTCGGGCACGGACACGATGCCGCCGGAGATGCCGGCGTTGTTGACGAGCACGTCGAGGCCGGTCTCGGCCGCGACGGTCTCGACCGCGGCGGCGACGCGAGGCGTCGTCGGTGACGTCGAGCTGGACGAAGCGCGCGCCGAGCTCCTCCGCCGCGGCGCGGCCGCGCGCCTCGGGTCGCGGGCGCCGACCCAGACGTCGTGGCCCTCGGCGAGCAGCCGGCGGGCCGTCTCGTGGCCGAGGCCCTTGTTGGCCCCGGTGATCAATGTCGTGGTCATGCCTCCAGGGTGGTCGCGGGTGCGCCAGCGACGCCAGAGGACTCTCAGGGCGACCCTGACGGTGCGCCATCATCGAAGGCATGGACCGCGACGACCTCGCCGGCTGCCTGCGCACCTGGCGCGACCGGCTCGACCCGGCCGAGGTCGGCCTCGCGGCCTCGAGCCGCCGCCGCGCGCCCGGCCTGCGCCGCGAGGAGGTCGCGCAGCTCGCCGGCCTGTCGGTCGACTACCTCGCCCGCCTCGAGCAGGGCCGCGCGAGCGCGCCGTCGCCGTCGGTGCTCGCGCCGCTCGCCCGCGCGCTGCGGCTGAGCGACGACGAGCGCGACCACCTCTTCCGCGTCGCCGGCCAGGCCGCTCCCGGCGCCGGGCGGATCGACCGCCACATCACCCCGAGCATCCAGCGCGTGCTCGACCGGCTCGAGGACGTGCCGGTCCTGGTCGTCGACGCCGCCTGGCAGCCGATCGCCGAGAACGCGCTGGCGAAGGCGCTGCTCGGTGAGCGGCGACGAGAACGTCGCTGCGCCGCCACTTCGGCGGCGAGACCGGACGCGTGGTGCGCGACCCCGAGGAGATCGAGCGGATGGAGGAGCGGGCGGTCGCCGACCTGCACGCCGCGTCCGGCCGCTACCCCGACGACGAGCCGCTGCGCGAGCTGATCGCCGACCTGCGGCGCACGAGCCCGCGCTTCGCGACGCTCTGGGAGCAGCGCCCGGTCGGCGCGCCACATCGCCGACCGCAAGACGATCGAGCACCCCGAGGTCGGGCGCATCACGCTCGACTGCGACGTGCTGACCGTCGGCGGCAGCGACCTGCGGCTGATCGTCTACACCGCCGCGCCGGGCTCGCCCGACGCGCAGGCGCTCGCCCTGCTCGGCGCGATCGGACTGCAGTCGTTTCACTAGGTAGCGCAGGTGCGTGACGGACTGGCCCTCGACGATCGAGACCGGACCTTCGAGCACCACCGGGGCGGTCTTGAGGTGATCGAACATCGGCGTCCCGCCGCCGAGCAGGAGCGGCACGAGGTCGATCCAGACCTCGTCGATCAGGCCGGCCTCGAGCGCCTGGCGGGCCATCGTGCCGCCGTTGACGGCCACGGCCTTCTCGCCCGCGACCGCGACGGCCTGCTCGATCGCCGCCTCGACGCCCTCGGTGACGAACGTGAACGGCGGATCGGGCTCGGCGGGCTTCCAGTCCGTGGGCGGGTTGTGCGTGACGACGAACACCGGCACGTCGAGTGGATGCCGGCCTTCCCAGCCGTTGGTGACGTCGAAGAGCTTGCGGCCGACGACGAGCGCCCCGGCGGTCTCGATCACGTGCCGGAAGTACGCCGCGCTGGGCTCCGTCAGCGTCATCGTGAGCTCTGGACGCGCGGTCTCGACGACCACGTCGCCGTTGCCGTACCAGTCGAAGAGGAGGTCGAAGCCGCTCTCCTCGGGCCCCGAGATGTAGCCGTCGAGGGACATACTCGCGCCGGTGTAGATCTTGGTCATGTCAAGTAGGACGTTTGCAGTTCGCCGAACTCATCGGTCACTCGCCCTCCGGCTCTGAGTACGGCTCGCGCTCCAGCGCGGCCTCGAAGTCCGCTCGGGTATGGACCGGCTCGCCGTGGGAGACCAGCACGTGCTCGAACGGCAGCTCGAGCATGCGCCCGCAGCGCCGGCAGGGCGCGTTGGTGGTGCTGGGCCGAGGCCCACACGCGCAGCTCGCCGTCGCCGGGCGCGGTGAGACCGTCGGCGAACACGAGCGCGCGCTGCTCGGGCAGGTAGAGCGGCGTCTCCAGCATCCCGCGGCCGTCGTCGAGCGCGACCAGGCCGCCCGGCAGCTCGTCGCCGGTCCGCACGCCCTCGAGCTCGGTCTTCGGGATGTCGTCGCGCCAGAACAACAGCGGCCCGAGCGCGCGGGCGCCGTACCAGCGCACGAACAGGTCGACGTCGCGCACGTGGTCGGGCTTGAGGACCACGACCGTGTCGGCGGCGAAGGCCTCGATCCGCTCCCACGCTTCGCGCGCCGACGGCGGTGGCGCGAGCGGGTCGAGCAGCACCCGGGCGCCGCCTGAGGCGACCGCGAACGAGGACACCGCCGGCTCCCAGTCGGTCTGCCCCTGCCAGTCCGGATGGGGCTGCCGCCACAGCCACAGGCCGTCGGCCACATCACGTATCTCCACCACTGGGATGCTCATAGATGAGAGTGGGTACCCAATCCGTCGTGAGGACCTATCGCACAGGGATGTTGCTAATCGTCACGGCGGGGCTGCTCGCAGCCGCGCCGCCCGCTCAGGCGGACACGCAGTACGGCGGGACCGGAAACACCGCGCGCCGGGCGGGAGGCCCGCCGCTGTCGCTCGTGCGCCACGACGACGGTCGCATCGCCGTCCGTCTCGCGATCGCGTACAAGTGCCGCGACGTCCACAACTCGAACATCGTGGCGCGCCTGTCGGGCAGGACGGCCGACGGCGTGAACTTCAGCGCCTCCGGCTCGACGCGCTGGCAGGGGCTCGGCCGCCTGCGCTTCACCCTGACCGGCACGCTCGCGCCGGACGCGGTCAGCCGGCAAGGTCAAGCTCAGCGTGCGCGGGTGCCCGGGCTACACGCGCCCGGTCTCGCTGCGCAGCGAGAGCGCGCCGGTCGGCGCCCCGCCGCGCCGCCGGTGAGCACGCTGTTCAGCGGCCTCTCGGGCCAGTCCGCGGCCGGGGTGCGGCTGCCGGTCTCGGTGCGCGTGGCCGCGAGCGGCCGGGTCTACGCGATCTGGACGGCGACGATGAAGTGCGGCCCGAAGGCCGTCGTCGGCACGGCGCGTCGCGATGCCGCCGACGAAGCTCAAGGCCGACGGCTCGTTCCTCGACATCAAGCCCTACACGATCCGCTACACCGACGGCTCGTCCGAGCGCTACCGGATCCGCTTCGAGGGCCGCTTCCTGGCCGACGGCGTGGTCGGCACGCTGCGCGTGCGGATGCAGCGGCGCAAGAAGGGCAACAGCTACTACGCGTGCGACAGCGGCACCCAGACCTGGGCGGCACGGCCGTGAGGCCTTGCTCGCCGCGCTCGCGGTGCTCGCCGTCGCCGCGCCGGCGGCGCACGCGGACACGCAGTACGGCGGCGCCACGCTGCCGGCCAACAACCGCGGCAGCGCGCTGATCTCGCTCGTGCGCCACGACGACGGCAGCGTCGTCGCCCGGCTGTCGGTGACCTACACGTGCGGCAAGCAGTCGGCCCCGGCGCTGATCGTGCGCCTGAAGGGCACGACCGACGGGCAGACCGTCGTCGCTGTCGGGCAAGTCGCGCTTCGGGCAGAGCGGATGCGGCTGAGCCTGACGGCGCGTTCACCGCCGACGCCGTCAACGGCACGGCGAAGTACGGCGTGCCGGGCTGCCGCACGTACACGCGCCCGTTCGCGCTGCGCGCCGCGAGCGCGCCCGCCGGAGCGATGGCGCTGCCCGCGCCCGGAACACAGCTGTTCGGGCTGACCGGCCAGTCCGCGGGCGGGACGCGGCTGTCGGTGATGTTGCGCGTCACGCCGCAGGGCCGGATCTACGCGGTGTGGCAGGCCAACATGCGCTGCGGCGGCGGGCCGTTCGACTTTCCGATGGTCGACCTCACGCCGTCGCGTGCGATCAAGGCCGACGGCACGTTCGGCGGCAGCGAGACCTACATCGCGCGCTACATCGACCACACGCAGCGCTACCGCGTGACCTTCAAGGGCCGCGTGCTGGCCGACGGCGCGACCGGGACGCTGAAGGCGTCGATGCAGTACCGCGACGGGAAGCGCCGCTACGACCCCTGCGCGAGCGGGGAGCAGACCTGGAGCGCCAGGCCCTGAGTAGCGTTCGAGCGCGTGGAGGTCCTCAGCCGCCGCGCGCTCAACCGCGCCCTGCTCGCCCAGTGGCTGCTCGACCGCGTCCGTGGACGCGGTCGAGCACCTCGTCGGACTGCAGGCGCAGGCGACGCCGCCGCCCTACTACGGGCTGCAGGCGCGACTGCGCGGGTTCGCCCCCGAGGACCTCAGCGCTCCGCTCGAAGCCGGCGAACTGGTGCGGATGACGCTGATGCGCGGGACCGTGCACCTGGTCACGCCGCGCGACGCCGCCTTCCTGCGCCCGCTCGTCCAACCCGGGATCGAGCGCGGGCACCGCGGCCAGTTCGGGCGGCGTCTGGGCGACACCACGCCTGAGCGCGTGATCGAGGTGACCCGCGCGCAGCTGGCGGAAGGCGCGCTGACCGCGCGCGAGATCGCGCGGGTGCTCGGCGGCGACGAGGAAGCGCTCGCCAGCGCGGTGCGCGCGTACGCGCCGATCGTCCAGCTCCCGCCCCGCGGCGTCTGGGGCAAGGGCGGGACGGCACGCTACGGCGAGCTGCCGCTCGCCCTCGAGACGGACCCGTCGGTCGACGAACTCGTCCTGCGCTATCTGCGGGCGTTCGGTCCCGCCACCGTCATGGACTGCCAGAAATGGTCGGGGCTGACGAAGCTCAAGCCGGTCTTCGAGCGGCTCGACCTCGTGCGCTTCGAGGACGGGCTGTTCGACCTCCCCGACGCGCCGCGACCGGACCCGGACGCGCCGGCGCCCGTCCGCCTGCTCGGCGAGTTCGACAACGTGCTGCTCGCGCCACGCCGACCGCTCCCGGATCATCCCGCCCGGCTTCCCGTGGGAGGAGATGCTCGCCCACGGCCGCTACGTCAACAACCTGCTCGTCGACGGGAGCCTCAGCGCCACCTGGTGGCTCGAGAAGGACGGCACGCTCGCGATCCGCCCCTCGGCGCGATCCCGTACGACGAGGTCGAGGCCGAGGCGCGCGCGGTGCCGCGTTCGCGGGGTCGGGCGACGTTCGCTTCGAGCCCGCTCTACCGTCTTCGGCATGAGTGAGAAGCCAGAGGTCGAGATCCCCGACGGCCCGCCGTCCTACCAGCTCGAGCTCGAGGACATCGTCGTCGGCGACGGTGACGAGGCCGTCAAGGGCAACATCGTCGAGGTCCACTACGTGGGCGTGTCCCGGAAGACGGGCAACCAGTTCGACGCGTCCTGGGACCGCGGCGACACGTTCAAGTTCGGGCTCGGCAAGGGCCAGGTCATCCGCGGCTGGGACGAGGGCGTGGCCGGGATGAAGGTCGGCGGCCGGCGCAAGATCACGATCCCGCCGGACATGGCCTACGGCGCGCGCGGTGCGGGCGGCGTCGATCGGCCCGAACGAGACGCTGGTCTTCGTCGTCGACCTGATCGGCGTGCGCTAGCGCGGTACGAGCGGCCTGGCGGTGCGCGCGGACGATCAGCACGATCGCCGCGAGCACCGCCAGCGCCAGCGCTCCGTGCGTCAGCGCGCCCGACGGCCTGGCTGAAGGACTCGTGGAACGCGTAGCCGGCGAGCGTGAACGCGCTCGCCCACAGCGCCGTGCCGAGCAGGCTCCAGGGCAGGAACGCGCGCAGGCGCAGGCCGGAGGCGCCGGCGAGGAACGGCGAGACCGCGCGCACGAGCCCGACGAAGCGCCCGACGAGGATCGCCTTCGCGCCGTGGCGGGCGTAGAAGCCCTCGACGCGCTCCAGCCGCGCGGCGGTCACGCCGACCCGCGGCCCGTGCGTGAGCAGGAAGCGGCGGCCGAGGCGCGCCGCCGAGCGCGAACGAGGCGAGATCGCCGAGCGCGGCGCCGGCCCAGGCGATCAGCAGCACCGGGACGAGGTCGACGCCGCCCGGGCGGCGACGACGCCGCCGAGCACGATCGCCGTCTCGCCCGGCGCGATCAGCCCGACGAACGCGCCGGTCTCGAGGAACGCGAGCCCGCCGACGAGCGCGTAGGTCCAGGCGCCGAGCGTGTCCGCCAGCTCGGTCAGCGCGTGCTCGAGGCTCGGGCAGCTCGACCGTGTCCGTCATCGTCAGCACCAGCGCGATCGCGGCCAGTGCGGCCGCGGCGGCGAGGTGAGCGCGGTGCCGGGCGGTCATGCCACCGAGTATTGGCGCCGGCGGCCGCTCCGGACACCCCCGGTGCCCCCACGCCGGGGGTGGTGGAGGCTCTACTCCAGCTCGTCCGCGAGGTCCGCGACGGAGTCGACGATCCGCGCGGGCCGGTACGGGTAGCGCTCGGCCGACTCGCGCGTGCTGATCCCGGTCAGCACGAGGATCGTGTCCAGGCCGGCCTCGAGGCCGGCGACGATGTCGGTGTCCATGCGGTCGCCGATCATCGCCGTCGTCTCCGAGTGCGCGTCGATCGCGTTCAGCGCCGAGCGCATCATCAGCGGGTTGGGCTTGCCGACGTAGTACGGCTCGACGCCGGTCGCGCGGCGTGATCAGCGCCGCGACCGAGCCGGTCGCGGGCAGCGGGCCGTCCGGCGACGGGCCGGTGGCGTCGGGGTTGGTGGCGATGAAGCGCGCGCCGTTGGCGATCAGCCGGATCGCCAGCGTGATCCGCTCGAACGAGTACGTCCGGGTCTCGCCCAGCACGACGTAGTCCGGCGTCGCGCTCGGTCAGCGTGTAGCCGGACGCGTGCAGCGCGGTCGTCAGCCCGGCCTCGCCGATCACGAACGCCGAGCCGCCGGGGCGCTGGTCCTCCAGGAAGCGCGGCCGTGGCCAGCGCCGAGGTCCAGATCGCCTCCTCCGGCGACCTCGAGCCCGCTCGTCCGCAGCCGCGCCGCGAGGTCGCGCCGGGTGTAGATCGAGTTGTTGGTCAGCACCAGGAAGGGCGCGTCGCGCTTGCGCAGGTTGGCCAGGAAGCGGTCGGCGCCGGGTACGGCCTGCTCCTCGTGCACGAGCACGCCGTCCATGTCCATCAGCCACGAGCGGATCTCTCGTCGGGTCACGCGCCACAGGCTACGAGTTCCGGCGAGCGGGCTACATTTGCCTCGTACTGCGGGGTGATTCCGCTCCGATCGCGTCCCCGATGGGTTCTCGCGTGGTAGGTCTGATCAAGTCCGCGAGAAGCGAGGGTCTGGGAGTGCAACTGATGGTGTCTGGAACGGGTCGCAAAACGATCGCAGTGGCAGGGGTGCTCGCCGCGGTCGCCGGTGGCGCGGTCATCGCGCGCGCGGATCAGCCGAGCGCGTCGGCGGCCCAGGCCACAGGCGGGCTTTCGGCCTCGCCGGTGCTGATCGAGCGGGCGGCCCAGGCGGGCGCCGTCAATTCGATGACCGTCGCTAACAACAGCAAGGCCGCGCTGGACGTCACGGTCAACGCGCGGCCCTGGACGCAGTCCTCCAGCGGCATCGTCGAGCCCGAAGCGCAGCGCTTCGCTCGGCCGGTGTGGAGGTCAGCGAGAAGTCGTTCACGCTCGCGCCCGGCAAGAGCAAGGACATCACCGTCACGCTCAAGAGCGCCCCTTCGGCCGGCTACCTGTACGGCGCGGTCGAGGTCGTCGGCCTGCCGACCGACATCGCCAAGCGCAAGGGCGTCGTCGCCGGCTACCGGATCCTCGGCACGCTGCGCTACAACAGCGCGACGCCGACGTACAGCCTCAAGGTCGGCTCGGCGAAGGTCGCGGGCAAGGGCTCCACGAAGATGCTGACGCTGGGCCTCAAGAACGCGGGCAACACGCTCGCGCCGGTCACCGGCAGCGTTCGCCTGAAGGGCCCGACCGGGACCAAGAACGCGTCGGTCAAGTCGACGCGGATCCTGCCCGGCAAGACGATCGCGCTCGCCCTGGTCTCCGCCAAGGGCCTGAGCGCCGGCAAGTACACGGCCACCGTCACGCTCACGCAGGCCAAGCAGAAGACGACGATCACCAAGAAGATCACGGTGCGTCGCTGAGCGAGCTCGAAGCGTTGCTCGACGCGGCGCCCGTCGACGGGCGCCGCGTTCGTGAAGTGGTGCGCGAGGCGCTCGCGGGAGGCGAGCCCGCGGAGATCGTCGCGCGCACCGGCGTGACGCTGCGCGAGGTCGAGCGGATCCTGGCGCTTGTCCGGGACGCTCCCGGAGCGCCCGGCGCTGACGGTCGATGCGGACACGCTCGCGCGGATGGGCGCGCTGCTGGCGCGCGTTCCGGAGCCGCTCGCCGACCTCGACCACGTCCCCGCGACCGCCGCGACGGTGCTCGAGCGGGTCCGCTACCTGCACGAGCACTACGAGCTCGAGCGCTGCCGCGTCCTGCTGCTCGGCGATCACGACGCGACCTCGCTGGCGTTCGCGGTGCTCGGCGTACGCGCCGCGCGAGCTGGCCGTCGTCGACGTCGACCAGCGCCAGCTCAGCTTCCTTGCCGCCGAGGGCGTCGACACGTGGTTCGCCGACCTGCGCGTCGGCCTGCCCGCGCCGCTGCGCGGGCGCTTCGACCTCGTCCTCACCGACCCGCCGTACTCGCCGGCCGGCGTCGGGCTGTTCGCGGCGCGCGGCGTCGAGGCGCTGAGCAGCGAGCGCCCGGGCCGCCTGCTGGTCGCCTACGGCTATCCCGAGGGCTCGCCCGCGCTCGGGCTCAAGGTCCAGTCGCGAGCTGTCGCGCGCTCGAGCTCGTCTACGAGGCGGTGCTGCCCGACTTCAACGCCTACGACGGCGCGCTGGCGATCGGCTCGCGCGCCGCGCTGTACGTGCTGCGGCCGACCAAGCGCAGCCGCAAGATCGCGGTCCGGCGGGCCGGGCGCCACGCGGAGGCGATGTACACGCGCGGTCGCCAGGCGATCGAGTCGGGCGCCGCCGCGGCGCCGGACCTCGCAGAGCTGCGCGGGCGAGCCGGGCGCGCTGTACTTCGGCGAGGGCTGGGGCAAGCGCGGACGGCCGCTCAGCGACCTGCTCGATGCCCCGCAACCGGCGGCGACGGTCGTCGTCAACCTCGCCCCGGACCTCGTCTACAGCCTCTATCAGGCGGCGGTCGCGGCGGTCGCGCAGCGAGTGCTGATCGTCGCCCACAACCGCACCGAAGGGCTGCGCACCGCGGCCGAGCAGGCGCGGTTGCGCGCGCGTCGTCGCGCCGCGCTACGAGGTCGTCGCGCTCACGCGCTCGTGGCGGGACTCGGCGTTCACGCTCGTCGAGCTGCGCGGCGAAGGCGCGGCCGCGCGACGAGCGGCTGCTCTACCGCGAGGCGACCGCGACGTCGATCGCCAGGGCCGACAGCGGCGCGCCCCAGTCCTCGAGCGACGCGGGCGTCGCGACGCTGTAGCCGGCGCCGACCGCCGACACCGCGCCGCGCAGCGCCCACTTCGCGAAGGTGTCGGCGAAGCGCTCCTCCGACGCCGTGCAGTCGCCGGTGTCGGCGGAGAAGCAGGCGCCGGTGGTGGGCAGCTCGCCGGCGAGCTGGTCGCGCAGCTCGGCGGGCACGAGCGCGTGGTCGACCACGTGGCCGAGCTCGTGGACGACCGTCGAGTCGCGGTCGAGCTTGCGTTCGCCGTCGAGGTAGGCGAGGTTGAAGCGTGACCTCGTACTGGCCTTCGGCCGACGGGGCGCATCATGCCGACGGCGCGGCCGTCGGCCTCGGAGAAGGTGCTGATCGTGACCATGCCGTCGATGTCGTCGATCAGCTGGCGGGCCTCGGGCCGCGCCTGGTCGACGGCGGCGAGGATCCACTCGCGATCGCCCGGCGCGACGGTGTCGGCGAAGCGGAACGTCGCGGCGCGAACAGCCGGGTCGATTCGCTGCTCGTTGGAGCCGCAGCCGGCCAGTACGGTGGTCGTGGCGGTGGCGAGCAGGAGGAGCACGCGGCGAAGCTGCATGGGCTGATAGATCGGCCGGTGCTTCCCGCGCTTGAAGGCCGGGTACGCCTGGGGACATGAGCAGCATCTCCGCGGGGTCCTCAAAGACCGCGGTGCGCACTCGGACCACGCGCGAACAGGGTTGGTTCGCCGCACTCGGCGTCAAGGGGCGCCGCGCCTTCCGGGCCGCATACGCGGGCTACATGCTCGACGCGTTCGATCTGATCGTCCTGACGCTCAGTCTCTCGGCGATCGGCGCCACCTTCTCCGTCGGCACCGGTGCCACCGGTGCCCTGTCGACGGTGACACTGTCTGCCTCGGCGGTCGGCGGCATCCTCGGCGGGGTGCTGGCCGACCGGATCGGCCGGGCGCGCACGCTGATGCTGAGCGTCGGCATCTACTCGGTGTTCACGTTCCTTTCGGGGCTCGCGACGAGCTACGAGATGCTGGTGGTGCTGCGGGTCTTCCAGGGCATCGGGTTCGGTGCCGAGTGGGGCGTCGGCGCGGTGCTGGTGGCCGAGCTGGTGCGGCCCGAGTCTCGCGGGCGTGCGTTGGGCGTGGTCCAGAGCGCGTGGGCCGTGGGCTGGGCGCTGGCCGTCGTCGCCTACCTGATCTCGTTCGAGCTGTTCGAGGAGACGGTCGCCTGGCGCGTGCTGATGTGCCTCGGCATCCTGCCGGCCGTGCTGATCCTCTACGTGCGCTCGCGCGTCGAGGACCCGGAGGTCTACCGCGAGTCGCGCAAGCGCGACCACTCCGGCGAGGTACCGCTCAAGCAGATCCTCAGCGGCAAGCTGCTGCGCACGACGCTCGCCGCGTCGGTGCTCGCCACCGGCATCCAAGGCGGCTACTACGCGATGTTCACCTGGATCCCGACGTACCTGAAGACCGAGCGCGACCTCACGATCGTCGGCACCAGCGGCTACCTGTTCGTCGTCATCGCCGGCTCGTTCCGGGCTATCTGGCGCGGGTTCGTCCATGACCGGCTCGGCGCCGGCCGCTTCGCGCTGTTCGCCGCGCTGGCCGGCGTGTCGCTGGTGGTGTACTTCCTGGTCCCGAGGGCTCGAACACGACGCTGCTGATCGTCGGCTTCCCGCTCGGGTTCTTCGCCTCGGGCTGCTTCTCGGGCTTCGGCTCCTACCTGGCCGAGCTGTTCCCGACGCGTGCGCGGGCCACCGGCGAGGGCTTCTGTTACAACGTCGGCCGCGGCTCGGGGCGCTGTTCCCGGGCATCATCGGCTTCCTCGCGGCGTCGATCGGGCTCGGCGGCGCGATCGCCTTCGGCGTCTTCGGCTACGTGCTCGCGATCGCCGCGCTCGCGCTGCTGCCGGAGACCCACGGCCGGGCGCTCGAGTGAGCCTCGCCGACGCGCTGCGCGACGCGCGGGCCTACGACCTCGAGCAGCCGCGCTACGCCGGCGCGCCGGTCTTCCCGGTCCACGAGCCGGGCGTGGTCCTCACGCTCCATCGCCGCCATGAGCGCGATGCGCAGGAGGCCCGGACCGGCGCCTCGGCGATGCTCGTGATGACCGAGCACTCCGGCACCCACATCGACGCGCTCTGCCACCAGGCCTACGAGGGGCGGATGCACGGCGGGGTCGAGGTGACCGGGCGCGTGCAGACCTCGACCGGCTTCACGGCGCTCGGGATCGACACGGTGGCGCCGATCGTCACCCGCGGCGTGCTGCTCGACGTCGCCGGTGACCGGCGGCTGCCGGACGGCTACGCGGTGACCGCCGCGGATCTCGAGGCGGCCGCGCGTGACGTCGAGTTGCGGGCGGGGGACGTCGTACTCGTGCGGCTCGGCTCCGGTGCGCTGTGGGCCGACCGGTCCGCCTACATGGCGGCGGGCGGGATCTCCGCCGAGGCGTCGCGCTGGCTGGCGGCGCGGGCGCCGCGGGCCGTCGGCGCCGACAACGTCGCCTGGGACCTCCCGAACGACCACGACCCGGAGCTGGGCTCGCTGCCCGGCCACACGATCCTGATCGTCCAGGAGGGCATCCACATCATCGAGTCGCTCTACCTCGAGGAGCTCGCCGCGGACGGGGTGAGGGAGTTCGGGTTCGTCTGCCTGCCGTTGAAGCTGCGCGGCGGGACCGGCTCGCCGGTGCGCCCGATCGCGCTCGTCTGACGGATGATCAGCGTCGCGGCGAGCGCGGCGATCAGCGCGAAGCCCGCGGCCACGAGAAACGCGTCCTGAAAGCCGGCCGTGAGGGCCTGCGGTGAGGGCACGGCCGTCGTGGCGACGCCGGCGAGGATCGCGAGGCCGACCGCCTGGCCGATCTGCTGCGCCGTGGCCATCAGGCCGCTGGCGAGGCCCGACTCGCTCTCGTCGATGCCGCTGAGGGCGGCGATCGTCAGCGGCACGAAGGCCAGGCCCATGCCGACCGCGACGACGAGGCTCGGGAACAGGACGTCGCCGAGGAAGCTCCCGCTCGCGCTCACATGCGAGAACCAGTACAGGCCCGCGGCCTGGACGAGCAGGCCGGAGATCAGCACCGGCTTCGGGCCGAGCTTGGTCGAGAGCTGGCTGGCGAGGCCCGCGCGCGCGCCGATCGTCAGCGCGAGCGGCAGGAACGAGGCGCCGGCCTCCAGCGGGCCGTAGTGGAGCACCTGCTGCAGGTAGAGCGTGGCGAAGAAGAACAGCCCGATCAGCGCGCCGCCCATCAGGACACCCGCGACCGTCGCGCCGGTAAGGCTGCGTGAGCGGAAGATCGCGAACGGGACGAGCGGGTCGGTCGCGCGCCGCTCGATGATCGCGAACGCGATCAGCAGCGTCGCCGCGATGGCGATCGGCAGCGGCGCGACGCCGTCGATGACGCCGTAGACGAGGGCGACGAGGCCGCCGGTGACCGTGATCGCGCCGAGCGCGTCGAACGAGCGCTGCGTCGTGCTCGCGCGCGACTCACGCAGGACGGTGGGGGCGAGCGCCGCCGCGGCGAGCCCGATCGGCGTGTTGATCCAGAGCACCCACTCCCAGCCCAGCGACTGCGTGATCACGCCGCCCAGCAGGCTGCCGGCGGCGCCGCCACCCGCGGCGACCGCACCCCAGACGCCCAGGGCCTTGTTGCGTTCCGCGCCTTCGGCGAATGTCGTCGTGACGAGGCTGAGCGCGGCGGGGGAGAGGATGGCGGCGCCGAGCCCCTGCAGGGCGCGCGCGGCGATCAGCGTGCCGCCGCTGGTGGCCAGCCCGCCGACGAACGACGCGACGGCGAAGAGGACGAAGCCGCCCATGAAGACCCGGCGACGGCCGAGCAGGTCCGCCATCCGCCCGCCGAGCAGCAGGAACCCGCCGAAGGCCAGCACGTACGCGTTCACCAGCCACGCGAGCCCCTCCTGCGAGAGCCCGAGATCCCTCCCGATCGAGGGCATCGCGACGTTGACGACGGAGGCGTCGAGCACGACGACGAACTGCGCCGTGGCGAGAAGAGCGAGCGCCCACCACTTGCGCTGCTGGGCCTTCTGTTGATCGAGCATGTGACCCATTTTCGTGCTGAGACGGACCCCTTACATCGGGCGTAAGGAGTCCGTTTCTCGGCTCTGGGCCTTACTTTTCGGGGCGCTCCCTTAGTGCTTGGAAACGTTCAGCCGGGCGGACGCGCAGGTGCCCGCTCCGACCAGGCGGACGGTCAGGTGACCGACGCGCCGGGCGCGCACGACGAGCCGCGCGTGGCCGGTCGCGGAGAAGCGTCCGGAGGCCAAGGCCTTGCGTTGCGTCGAGCGTTTGATCGTCAGCCGCAGCTTGCTGCGCTTGGGCGCGTTCACGAGCTTGGCGTGCACGACGGTGCGGCGCCCGGCGACGACGCTGCGGCGCGAGAGCGTGATCGAGCAGCGCTTCTTGGCGGCCGGCGTGGTCGCGGGCTTCTTCGTCGGCCCGGGCAGGGTGGTGCCCGGTGCGGCGGCCGGCAGCGGATCGGGCGTCGCCGCGGCCGGGGCGCCCGGGTCCGCGGCCGGCGGGGCCGGCTCGGCGCCGTCGGAGAGGATCCGCACGAGGTCGATGTCACCGCGGAACGGCAGGTCGCAGGCGCCCGCGTACTGGCCGATGTTGGTCGCGTCGCTCGGGATCGAGTAGTTGATGCGCAGCTTCGCCGGCATCGGCTCGCCGACCTCACGGCCGTCGACGAACAGCCGCAGCTGGTCGCCGTCGAACGTGCCCTTGAGGTCGTGGTACTTGCCGTCCCAGACGTCGCGGCGGCGCGCGGTGGCGGAGAGCACGTAGCGCTTGCCGTCGAAGACATAGAACGCCAGACCGCCCTTCGGCGCGGTGTACAGGCCGTAGGAGCTCGCGTAGCACTCGCTCCCGCCCTTGGAGACGAGGTAGCGGAAGCTGCCGGGACTGCGGTCGGCGCGCGCGGTCGCCTCGATGCTGAGGTGCTCCGGCTCGAGCCGCGAGGACTTGGGCAGGCGGACGATCGACGTGCCGTCGAAGCGCAGGGCGCCGCCGTCGATCCGCTGGGGATCGGCCGCGTCGGGCCCGTTCGTCAGGCCGAGCACGCCGTCGAGCCCGAAGGGCCCGTCGTCGTGCACGACCTGTCCCGCGCTCTCGTCGAAGCGCCACTGGCCAATGAGGCTCGCACCCGCCGTCGCGGGGTTGTGGATGGCGATCATCCCGATCGCCGCTGCTGCTGTTATCGCCGCATTCCGTGCCGCACTGCTCGTCATTGCGTTCCTTCGCCGTATCCGTCAATACGGTTGTACGCCGCAGCGGACGCGGGTTACGTGATCTCGCCGAAAACCTAGACGAATGTCGGCGTGATCAAAATCAGGGCACGGAACGCGCTCAGGAATCCCTCCGTCACGCGGCGGACGCGAATCCCTCGCGCCAACTCGGGTGGCTCGGCGTCCAGCCCAGCTCGGCCTTCGCCTTCGCGTTGGAGGCGCCGCGCGACTCGGTCATCATCATCACCGCGGCGGGGCTGGCGACGATCCGCGCGAGCCAGGCCGGGACGTGGCGCGGCGGCTTGGCGCCGAGCTTGGCCGCCAGGAAGGGCAGCCACTCGCGGACGGGGGCGGGTTCGTCGTCGACGATGTTGTAGATCTCGCCGGGGCGGCCGCGCTCGATCGCCGCGAGCGTCGCGGTGGCGAGGTCGTCGGCGTGCAGGAACGACCAGAGCCCGTTGCCGTTGCCGACGAGCGGGAACTGGCGCTTGCGGATCATCTCGACCTGCTCGCCGCCGGGCGCCATCCCGGTCCCGGGGCCGTAGAAGCCGCCGTAGCGCAGGACGATCCCGTCGGCCGCGGTGGTCAGCGCCTCGAGCCGGAGGATCGCGGCGTGCGTCTCGCGGATGCCCTTCGGCGGCTCGGGGTCGAGCGCGTCGGCCTCGGTCTTGACCGGCGCGCCGGTGCGCGCGTACGGCCAGCCCGCGAAGGACTGGGCGATCAGGCGCGTGCCCGGCGCCGCGGCCAGGAGGTGCTCGGTGCCCTCGGTCCGCAGCCGGTTGGTGGTCGCGAACGCCTTGTCGATGTCCTTGAAGTCGATGCCGGTCAGCGCGGTCATCTGGTGGACGATCACGTCGGGGCGGGTGGCCCCGACGGCGGCTCTGACGGACGCGGCGTCGAGGCCGTCCATGATCTGGGCGCCGGCGCCGAGGGCGCGCAGCTCCCCGGTCTTGGCCTCGCTGCGGGTGGTTCCGGTGACGGTGTGGCCGTTGGCGATCAGGAGCGGGATGAGCGCACGGCCGGCGGCGCCCGTGGCGCCTGCGATGAGGATGTGCATGGTCCCTCTGACGAGATGGCGTGACACCCTGTGACAGGTGGAGGAGCTGCGGCCACTGCTGTTCTCGATCGCCTACCGGATGCTCGGCTCGGTGGCCGAGGCCGAGGACGTCGTGCAGGAGGCCTATCTGCGCCGCGCCGCCGTCACCGGCGAGGTCGAGTCCGAGCGGGCGTTCATGACCACGGTCACGTCCCGGCTCGCGATCGACGTGCTGCGCTCGGCGCGCGTGCGCCGCGAGACCTACGTCGGCGACTGGCTGCCCGAGCCGCTGGTGGACGCCGAGGCGCCGTCGGTGGTCGAGGCCGAGGAGTCCGTCTCGCTGGCGATGCTGCTGCTGCTCGAGCGTCTGAACCCGGTCGAGCGCGCGGTCTTCGTGCTGCGCGAGTCCTTCGATCTCGGTTTCGATCAGATCGCCGCGATCGTCGACCGCAGCGAGGACAACTGCCGCCAGATCCTGACCCGCGCGCGGCGCCGGGTCGCCGACGAGCGGCCCCGCTTCGACGCCGACCCGGGGGAGGGGCGCGCGCTCGCCGCCCGCTTCCTCGCCGCCGCCCGCGAGGGCGACCTGCAGGGCCTCGTCGCCATGCTCGCGCCCGACGCCGTGCTGATCGGCGACGGCGGCGGCGTCGCCCGCTCGATCCCGCACCCGATGCGCGGCGCCGCGGCGGTCGCTCGCGCGCTCGTCGGCTTCTACGGCCAGATCGACCGGCTCGGCGTCACGCTCGAGGTCGTCTCGGTCAACGGCCAGCCCGGCTTCCGCTCACTCGACGCTGAGGGCCGGATCGTCAACGTCGTCGGCCTCGACATCACCGGCGGGCGGATCAGCGCGCTGTACTCGATGCTCAACCCCGCCAAGCTCGCGCACCTGGGCGAGACGTCGGACCTCGGGCTGCGACCCGCTAGTCGATCAGCGCCCCCGCGCTGACGTTGACGGTCGCCGCGGTCATCGTGCGGGCCCTGTCGGAGGCGACGAAGGCGGCGACGTTGCCGACGTCCTCGAGCGTCGCCGAGCGGCCGGTCATCGTCAGGTCGTCGAGGCTCTTGACGAGCTGGTCGCGGCCCGCGAACCCTCTCGGGATCGACTCCGGGACGCCGCCGGTGCGCAGCGTCACGACCCGGACGCCGTACTTGCCGTACTCGCAGGAGAGCTGCTTGCGCATCGACTCCAACGCCTCGAACGCGGTCTGCAGGCCGCCGAGGCTGTAGCCCGGGAGCGGGTCGCCGGAGCCGCCGAAGTTGAGGATCACGCCGCCGCCGGAGCCGATCATGCGGCGCGCGGCCGCCTTCTGCGTCAGGAAGTTCGTGCGCACGCAGGTGACGATCGGCGCCAGATAGTCCTCGACGTCCATCTCGGCCATCGGCGTGCCCTGGACGTCGTTGTGGTTGATGACGTTGAAGGAGATGTCGATGCGCCCGGCGGCGGCGACGACCGCCTCGGCGTGTGCCTCGACCGCCGCGCCGTCGAGCGCGTCGACCTGCGCCGTGTCGGCGCGTCCTCCGCCGGCGCGGATGTCATCGGCGACCACTTCGAGCGTCGCGGCTGTCCGACCGGCCAGGAAGACCCGAGCGCCCTCACGGGCGAAGGCCCGCGCGACAGCGCCGCCGATCGAGCCGCCACCGCCGTAGATCACCGCGTTCTTGTCCTTGAGCAGCAGGTCCATCCACGGTTTGTATCGTCCCGCCGCGTGACCGCGCGCTGGGGAACCGTCGCCGCCTACGCCGCGGTCGCGGCGGCCAATCAGCTGCTCTGGCTGACCTACGCGCCGATCACGACCGCAACCGCCGAGCACTTCGACGTCTCCGAGACCGCGGTCGGCTGGCTCTCGCAGGTCTTCCCGCTGCTCTACGTGGTGCTCGCGATCCCGGCCGGCCTCGCGCTGGATCGCCGCTTCCGGTCCTCGCTGCTGACCGGAGCCTGGCTGACCGCGGTCGGCGGTGCGGTGCGGTTGGGGATCGACACGTTCGCCGCCGCCCTGGCCGGGCAGATCCTGATCGCGATCGCGCAGCCGCTGATCCTCAACGCGGTCACGAAGGTGGCGATCACGTCGCTGCCGCCGCAGGAGCGCACCCGCGGGATCTCGCTCGGCTCGGCGGGGATCTTCGCCGGCACCGCCCTCGCGCTTCCGCTCGGCCCGCTGCTGGGCGACGCCGAGTCGCTGATCCCGCTGCTCGTCTTCGACCTCGTCGCCGCCCTGGCCGCCGCCGTGTGGCTGACCGCGGCGATGTTCCGCGCGCCGGCGGTGGCCGCGGTGTCGCCCGCCCTCGCGGCCTCGCCGCCCGCCGCCGCGAGCGCCGGCTCGCCGCCCGCCGCCGCCCGCGACGCTTCGCCGCCCGCCGCCGCGCCCGCAGTCGCCCCTCCCGCGTTCGCCGGCCGCCGCGAGCTGCAGGCCGTCTGGGCCGATCGCACCATCCGGCGGCTCGCGGGCGTCGCCTTCCTCGGCTTCGGCGTCTTCGTCGCGCTCACCACGTGGCTGCAGGCGCTGCTCGAGCCCGCCGGGATCTCCGACCAGACGGCGGGCTGGCTGCTGGGCGCGATGGTGCTCTCCGGCGTCGTCGGCTCCGCGCTGTTGCCCGCGCCGCTCGCCCGCCGCGGCGCCGAGCGGACGTTCCTGCGCGTCGCCGCCGTGGTCGCCGCCGCGGGCTGCGTGACGCTCGCGCTCGCCCCGGGCGCCGCGTTCATCGTGGTCGTGCCGCTGGGCGTGGTCCTGCTCGGGAGCCTGCCCGTGATCCTCGAGCTGACCGAGCGGCGCTCGCCGACGAGCGCCGCGACGGGGATGATCTGGCTCGCGGGCAACGCGGGCGGGCTCGTCGTGGCCGTGCTCGTGTCGACCATGTCGGGCCATCCGGGCGCCGCTTTCTCGCTGCTTGCGGCAACCGCCGCGCTCGTGCTGCTCGTCGCCTGAAGGAAGCCGCGGCCGCGCCGCGAACACACCCGCATGAGCGAGACGGACCCCCGCACCGAGCCGCACGTCTCCACCGAGGAGCTGCGTGCCGCCCTGGCCCCGCGCCGTGAGCCACGCCGCAACCCGGTGCTGGTCTCCGAACATTCCGAGCACGCGGACCGCGAGCTCGCGGAGCTCCGGACCCTGCTGGAGTCGGCCCGCGCCGGCGAGGACGGCCTGCGCAGCGAGCTCAACGCCAGCCGCCGCGCGATCGACTCCGCCCGCGCCGACGCGATCGAACTGCGCGCCGCGCTCGACGCCAGCCGCGGCGACGCCTCCGAGCTGCGCGCCGAGCTCACCGCCGCCCGCATCGACCTCCGCGAGCGCCGGTCGGCCCTCGATCGCCTCGCCAGCGCGGGCGTCTTCCGCCGTCGCAAGGTCCTCAAGGACCTCTCGAACCGCGGCCTGATTTAGGCCCCTTTAGGAACTATTTACGTAGGCGGAGGTTCTGCGCACCTCCGTCGACGTGCAGGATCGTGCCTGTCGTTGAGGCGGTGGCCGGAGAGGCGAGGTAGGCGATCGCCTCGGCCACCTCGCGGGGGCTGACCAGCCGGCCGATGGGCTGACGGGCCTCGAGCGCGGCGCGCTCTGCATCCGGGTCGGGGGCCGCGTCGAGCAGGCGGCCGACCCAAGGCGTGTCGGCGGTGCCCGGGTTGACGCAGTTGACGCGGATGCCCTCGCCGACGTGGTCGGCGGCCATCGCGAGGGTGAGTGAGAGCACGGCGCCCTTGGACGCGCTGTAGAGCGCGCGCTGGGGGAGACCGGCGGTGGCGGCGACCGAGCAGGTGTTGACGATCGCGGCGCAGGACGACTCGCGCAGAGCGGGCAGCGCGGCGCGGGTGACGCGGACCATGCCGACGACGTTGACGTCGTAGACGCGGTGCCACTCCTCGTCCGGGTTGTCCTCGACGGTCCCGGCGGCGCCGATCCCCGCGTTGTTGACGAGCACGTCGAGTCCGCCGAGCCGCGAGATGGCCTCGGCCACCGCGGCGTCGACCCCGGGAGCGTCGGTCACGTCGACGCGGATCGCGTCGTCGCCCTCCTCGGCGTCGCGGTCCAGGACCACGACACGCGCACCTCGCTCGCGCAGCACCGCGGCCGCGGCGGCGCCGATCCCCGACGCCCCGCCGGTGACGATCGCCCGCAGCATCAGACCACCGCCTCGATCAGGTGCGGTCCGGGCTCACTCAACGCCTCGCGGAAGGCGGAGACGAGGCCCTCGACGTCGTCGACGCGCCGCCCGGGCACGCCCATCGACTGCGCGAGCCCCGCGAAGCCGAGCTCCGGGCGCCCGATGTCCATCAACTCGTGCGCGGCCTTGCCGTCACCCTCGGCGCCGACGCGCGAGAACTCGAACTCGAGGATCGCGTAGGAGCGATTGGCGATGATGATCGTGGTCACGTCGAGGCCCTCCCGAGCCTGGGTCCACAGCGATTGGATCGTGTACATGGCCGAGCCGTCGGCCTCCAGCGAGATCACGGGCCGGCCCGGGCGCGCCGACCGCCGCACCGGTCGCGGCCGGAAGCCCCCAGCCGATCGAGCCGCCGGTCAGGAACAGGTAGTCGTGCTCGCCGGCGCCCGCGGTGCGCTCGACGAACATGAACGAGGCGGTCACCGCCTCGTCGACCACGACCGCGCCCTCGGGCAGCAGCGCGCCGACGACCGCGGACAGCTTGTCGACGTCGAGCGCGCCGCCGGTCGGCAGCGCCACGCGCTCCAGATCCGCCACCGACGGCGCATCGGGAGCGGCACCGACCGCCGCCGCCAGGGCTTCCAGGGCGGCGAGCGCGTCCTCCTCCGGCGAAGCGAGCACCGTCACGGCGGACTCCGGATCCGCGAGGACGCTCGGCCGCCCCGGATAGGCGAAGAAGCCGACCGGCCGCTGCGTACCGGCGATCACCAGGTTCGAAAGCCCGGCGAGCGCGTCGACCGCCATCTCGGTCAGATATGGCACGCCCACCGGCCGCGGCCGTCCGCCGCCGCGCGCGAGCCGCACCGGGAACGTGTCACGGAAGAGCTGCGCGCCGGTCGCGGCGGCGATCCGCGCCGCGAGCGCCAGCCCGCGCTCGCCCGTCGTCTCGCCGCCTAGGAGCAACGCTGCGGACGAGCCGCCCGAACGCAGCGCCTGGGCGGCAGCCTCCACCGCCTCGTCGGGAACCGCAAGCCGCGCCGATGCGGGAACCGCGGCCGCCGGCCCGAGGCTCGGCTCCCAGCCCGCGTCTGCAGGCAGGATCAGCGTCGCGACACCGCCGGCGCGCGCCGCCGCGACGGCCAGGGCGGTGTCGGTCGCCGCCGAGCGCGCATCGCGCGTCGTCCGCAGCCAGTGCGAGGCGGGCCGCGCGATCGACTCGATGTCGCTCGCGAGCGGCGCGCCCAGCGGCTTGTGCGCGACCGCGTGGTCGCCGACCAGGTTCACCATCGGCGTCCGCGCCTTGAACGCGTTGTGGACGTTCGCGAACGCGTTGCCGAAGCCGGGGCCGAGGTGCAGCAGCGTCGCCGCGGGATCCCCCGCCATCCGCGCATAGCCGTCCGCGGCACCCGAGGCGACGCCCTCGAACAGCGTCAGCACGCCGCGGACGTCGGGAACGCGATCGAGCGCCGCCACCAGGTGCATCTCCGACGTCCCGGGGTTCGCGAAGCAGACCTGGACCCCGCTCGTGGCCAGCGTCCGCAGGACGCTCTCCGCGCCGTTCAAAGCTCGGCCTCGAAGGCGCGAAACGCGTCGTCGCCGAAGAGCCAGAAACGCGCTTCCTCGACCGACGGGTGCTCCGCCAACGCCGCCGACGTCGAGGCCACGGCCACGGAAGCGGCCAAACGGAGCGGATAGCCGTAGATCCCCGTCGAGATCGCCGGGAACGCCACCCGCACGTCGCCGGCGCCGGCCGCCAGCTCGATCGCCCGCCGGTGACAGGAGGCGAGCAGCTCCGCCTCGCCGTCAGACCCGCCGCGCCAGACCGGCCCGACGGTGTGGATCACGTGGCGCACCGGCAGCCTGCCGGCACCCGTGAGCTTCGCGTCCCCCGTCTTGCAGCCGCCGAGCAGCCGGCATTCCTGGACGAGCGACGGTCCGGCCGCCCGATGGATCGCTCCATCCACGCCGCCACCGCCGAGCAGGCTCGAGTTGGCGGCGTTGACGATCGCGTCGGCTTCCGAGTCGGTGGTGATGTCCCCCTGATGCAGCGTGATGCGCCCCATCGCCCGACTGTACGCTGAGTCGGGTGACCGACGACTCGCTCCCCGAGCTGCGGGCCTCCGACGCGGACCGCGAACAGCACGCCGAAGTCCTGCGCCGCGCCGCCGGCGAGGGGCGCCTGACCATGGACGAGCTCGAGGAGCGGCTCAACACCGTCTACGAGGCCCGGACCCATCGCGAGCTGGACCGTCTGGTCGCCGACGTCGTGGTCCGCGGCGAGCAGCCGAGCTCGCTCACCGGTGCGACCAGGCGCATGCCGGTCCGCCGTGGCGAGGCCGGCGCGAGCTGGCTCGTGTCGATCATGAGCGGCCGCGAGCGCAAGGGCCGCTGGCGCGTCGGGCCCGACCTGAAGGTCATCAACGTCATGGGCGGCTCGGACCTCGACCTCAACGACGCCGAGCTGGCCGCCGACGAGGTCAGCATCACGGTCTTCGCGCTGATGGGCGGCGCCGACATCCGCGTCCCCGACGGCCTCAACGTCGACCTCTCGGACTTCGCGTTCATGGGCGGCAACAGACTCCAACCTCGGCGACGAGCGGCCCGATCCCGGCGGCCCGACGCTGCATCTGCGCGTGATCTCGATCATGGGCGGGATCGACATCAACCGCGGCCGCAAGCTCACACGCGCTGAGCGCCGCGCGCGCAAGCACCTAGAGCACGGGAGCTGACGCCGCCGGGCGCTCGAGCGCCTGCGGCACGAGCAGCGCGGTGATCGAGCCGATCACGACGCGCTCGGTGGTTCCAGGGGTGAGGTCGCCGCGAGCGGCGCGCGGGTCGCGCGGCGGCGCCGGCAGGCCGAACAGCCGGTGCGCGTGATCGGCGGCGTACAGGCGCAGCGCGCGGCTCGCGTCGGGGCGGGCGAGACGCCAGCCGGCGGCGATCAGATTCGCCCCGTGCCACAGCTCCCAGCGCCAGCGCCGGAACGGGACACGGCCGGCGGGCAGCGGATACAGGTTGTACGCGAATTCGAGGCCGTGGACAGTCGGCACTGCCACCAACGCTAGCGGGCGCCAAGGTTCGCCCAAGCAAATCGCCATGTGGTGGAGGTTGACTTCACCGCGGCGACCTCCGTAGCCTCGGCCGGTCCGCCTCAATCGCAACCAGGACCGGCGATAATGGAAGGCACACGAACCAAGCCCGCGCGAATCGTGGGCGGCGCTTCATTGGACACGCCCGAGCGGGCGCGAGCGTACACCGCGGCAGCACAGCGCGATCTCAACGTGCATCTGCAGCGGCTGGGCTCGCCGACCGTGCTCGCGGTCGACGGCGAATGGGACGCCGATTCGCAGCTCGCGTTCGAGCGCGTCTGCCGGATCCTCGGTGTGGACGCCGTCCGTGACGCGCGGACGTTCCGCCTGATCGGCGCCTCCGTCGCCGACCGCACGGACGCTGAGCGCGAGCGCGCCCAGACCGACGGTGTGGCGTTCGAGCAGCAGCTCAAGGCCCAGTTCGCCGATCCCGCCAACACACGGCAACGGCAACGGCAACCCGCAGGCGTCCAAGCGCAAGCCGGCCGTCGTCGGCGGGCATTCGCTCGAGAAGGCCGACCGCGCCCGCGCCTACGTCGCCGCGCTCCAGCGCGACCTCAACCGCCACCTGCTCTCGCTCGGCTCCCCGACCGTCCTCGCGGTCGACGGCGCCTGGGACCGCGAGACGGACGTCGCGTTCCGCCGCGTCTGCCGCGTGCTCGGCCTCGAAGCGCACCGCGACGTGCGTACCTTCCGCGCGGTCGGGGGCGCCGCGGCGCCGTTGACCGCCGCCGAGCGCAAGCACGCCACCAGCGACGGGGCCGCGTACGAGAAGGAGCTGCGCCACCACTTCGCGCACACCCCGGTGCCTGAGCCGCCCAAGCCCAAGCCGAAGACGCCCGACCCGGACCCGGAGCCGCAGCACGGCGGTGACGAGCTGGCCGCCGCCCTTCGTCACGCGGGCGCCCGCTACGAGGACGCGATCATCCGCGAGGCGCGCCGCTACGGCGTGCCCGTCTCGCTCGTCTGCGCGATCCTCGAGGTCGAGACCGGCTTCCAGAACGTCTTCGGCCACGACGCGGTCCGCAACCCCGTCAAGAGCCCGCCGCGCGGGCTGATGGCGGTCACCGAGGAGCGCTACCGGCAGTACCTGCTCTTCCGCCGCCAGGGCCTCGGCAACCAGGGCGTCGGCCCGATGCAGCTGACGAGCCCCGGCCTGCAGGACCGTGCCGACGCGCTCGGCGGCTGCTGGAAGGTCGACCCGAACATCCGCGTCGGCGTCGAGTTCCTCGCCGGCAACATCCAGCGGCTCGGCCTCTACCGCGGCGTCGCCGCCTACAACGGCTCGACCGCCTACGCCGACAAGGTGCTGCCGCTGGAGAAGAAGTGGCGCGCGAAGATCGGCAGCGCCGGCGCCACCGACCCGGCGACCGGCGGCGGCTCCGGCCCGCGGACGCTGAAGGTCCGCAACCCGCGCATGCGCGGATCGGACGTCGAGGGCCTGCAGAAGCTCCTCAACAAGCGCTTCGAGGAGTGGAAGATCGCCGTCCGCATCGACGAGGACGGCATCTACGGCCCCGACACGCGCAAGGCCGCGCGGCGCGTCGCCTACGGGCTCGGCGTGCCCGCGTCGGACTACGAGAAGGGCATCACGCCCGCGCTGCGCTCCAAGCTGCGGCGGCCGAGCCGGCGGACCGCGGCGGAGATCGAGCGCGCAAAGACCCGCCGGCCGTGGCTGCGCAAGCTGCGCCGCGTCAGCGGTTCGACGGCGAGCGCCTCGACGGCCGGCGGCAACTACCCGCTCGCCCGCCACGGCGCGATCATCGGCACGCCCTTCCAGGGCACCCACACGCGCGGGAACTGGCAGTCCGACAACGCGCTCGACATCAGCGTCCCCAACGGCACGCCGGTGATCGCGCTCGACGACGGCGTGATCGTGAAGACCTTCAACAGCCCGTCCGGCGTGACGGCGGGCTGGCAGGTGACCCTTCGCGGCAGCGACAACGCCTGGTTCTACGGGCACCTGACGACCGTCAGCGTGCGGGCGGGCGACCACGTGCGCAAGGGCCAGACGATCGGCACTTCGGGCTCCGCCAACGGCGTGCCCCATCTCCACATCGGGCAGCAGGTCGGACGACCGCGATTCCAGTGAGGTTGAGACTGATGGACGACACCCAGATCGATGACGACGAGGTCCTGGCCGAGGGCGGCCCCCTCGACGACGCGGGCCAGCTGATCGGCGGCGCCGTGGTCACCCAGCTCGAAGCGCCGGGGGTGACCTCCGAGGCGGACCTCGACGCGCTGTTCGGCGAGGACGAGGAGGACGAGGACCTCGGCGACGACGACCTCGACCTCGGCGACGAGTTCGACGCCCCGCCGGTCGCGCTCGACCACGCCTTCGAGGTGCCCGCGGCGGCGCCGGAGACCGAGCGCGTGGCCCAGCTCGAGACGGCGGTGAAGGCGCTCGCCGGCCAGTCGGCCGACCGCGAGTCGCGCCGTGTGCGCCGCAAGGTGACGGCCGCCAGCGGTGGCGCGGGCATCGTCGGGCTGATCCCGATCGTGCTGCAGCTGGCCGGGGCGCTTGATGTCTCGCCCGAGGTGGCCTCGACCGTGGCCGCCGTCGCGGCGGCGCTGGGCGCGCTGGCGGCGGGCTGGGCGACCCCCGAACGGCCGAAGCCGATCTCGCCCGCGGAGATCCTCGCGGTCGAGTGACCCCCGTCTGGGGGGTCGTCGCGACCCCCCAGGCCTGCTATCGCCTAAGGGGTGGCTGCTGCCCTCCCACTTTTCGGTGCCTTCGTGGTGGGCCTCGGCGCCCGCCGCTGGCTCCAGCGCCACATCGCGCTGCTGTTCCGGATGCAGCTCGCCGGCGGCATCGGCGTGCTGTCGGTGCTGGCGGGCTGGAGCTTCGACGTCAGCGTCCGCAACGTCGCCGCGATCGCCGTCCTGCTGATCGCGCAGCTGACCTCGGTCGCCGTCGGCGCGCGGGTGTTCAAGCACCGCACCGACGGCCCGCTGCTGTCGTTCTGGATGTACGGCAACCCGACGTTCTGGACCGCGCCGCTCGCCGCCGCGACGCTCGGCGCCCAGGCCGCGGTCTTCGTCATCGCCTACGACATGCTCACCCAGGCGCGGATCGCCGTCGGTGTGCGGTTCATGCGCCGGCACGCGCCGAAGTCCCAGTCCGCGCGGACCGCGCTCGCCGACTACGCGCCGACGATCGGCGCCGTCAGCGGCCTGCTGGTCGGGATCGTGCTGCCCGCGCCCGACGTCGTCGACACGATCGTCGCCGCGCTCGGCATCGTCATGGCCGGCGTCGGCTTCCTGCTGCTCGGCGTGTCGTGGCCGAAGCGCTGGATCGGGCGCCCGCAGATCGCGATCTCGCTGCGCGCGTTCGCCCTGCACTGGACGCTCGTCCCGGCGCTGCTGGGCCTGGCGACGCTCGCCGGGATCGAGCTTCCGGGCGCCGTCTGGCTGCTGGCCTTCGGCCCGATCCCGACGTCGGTCGTCTCGTTCGCCCAGGTCTACGGCTACTCGCCCAAGACCGCCGCGACGGGCCTGGCGCTGAGCATCGCGGGGGCGATCGCGCTGCTGCCGCTGTCGCTCGCGCTCGCCGGCTGACCGTACGATGCGCGGCATGGCGGACGTGCTGATCACGGAGTACACCGACCCGGCGTGCCCATGGGCCTTCTCGGCGGAGCCGTTCCGGCAGCGCCTGAACTGGCTCTACGGGGACCGGCTGGAGTGGCAGGTGCGGATGGTGGTGCTCTCGGAGTCTCCGGAGGACATGGAGGCGAGCGGCTTCGACACCGCGAAGCTCTCGTCCGCCTACCGGAGCATCGCGCGCGACCACGGCATGCCGATCGACACCGGGCTGCGCCCGCGCCTGGCGGCGAGCCTGCCGGCCTGCCGCGCCGTGGTGGCGGCGCGGCTGCACGCGCCCGCGAGCACCCGCGCGGTGCTGCGCTCGCTGCGCGTGCGCAACTTCGCGGGAGAGCTGCTGGACGATCCGCAGACGATCGCGGGCGCCGCGCTCGACGCGGGCCTGGACGCGGAGGCGCTGGCCGTCTGGGCGGCGGGCGAGGACGTCTCGGCCGCGATCGCGGAGGACAAGGCGCTCGCTCGCGCGCCGATGCCCGCCGCGCGCACCCTGGACTACAAGCTCGCCAACTGGTCGGGCGGCGGCGCTACACCTGCCCGAGCTACGAGATCGTGCGGCGCTCGGACGAGGTGCGGATCGCGGTCCCCGGGTTCCAGCCGTTCACCGTCTACGACGTGATCCTGGCCAACCTGGTCCCGGACCTCGACGCGGTCCGCCGTGCCGGGGAGCGTCGAGGAGGTCCTGCGCTGGGCCGGGACGCCGCTGGCCTCCAAGGAGGTCGCGGTCCTCTGCGGCCTCGAGGTCTGGGAGGCGCGCGAGGCGCTCGGCCGCGTCGCGACCGAGCGCCATGTCGGCGCCGACGGGTTCTGGTCGCTCTAGGCGGCCAGCTCGATCGCGATCTGCTCGAGGATGTCCAGGCCCTCCTGGGCGCCGGACTCCATGCCCGTGCCGATGATCATGTCGCGGATCTCGACGCTGTCGACGTGCGTCAGCATCGAGAGCCGCGTCCGGCCGCCGTCGAGCGCCTCGAAGGTGCACGTGACGAGCGCCGCGCCGCCCTCGGGCGCGCCCTCGAAGATCTCGGTGTTGACGAGCTTCTCGTCCGGCACGATCTCGTGGTACTCGCCGTGGAAGGCGACCTCGAAGCCGCCGTCGGCGACCATCACGTAGCGCCACTTGCCGCCGACGCGCAGGTCGATCTCGGCGGACTGCATCTTCCCGCGCCGCCCCGGCCACCAGCGGCTGACCAGCTCGGGCGTCGTGTAGGCCTTGAAGACGAGGTGCGCGGGGGCGTCGAACTCCCGCACCATCAGGATCTCCTGGTCGGTGGGGAGGGTGAGGACTGCGGTTCCGCTAGTCGCGGGCATCGGGATCGTCTCCTTCTGATTGCTTGAGGTCTTCCAGAACGTCGTCGAGCACCTCGAACCGCTCCGTCCACGTCTGCTCGTAACCCTTCACCCAGTCGTGAATGGGCTTGAGCGCGTGGCCGTTGAGCCGGTACAGGCGCTGCCGGCCTGAGTCGCGCACGTCGACCGCTCCCACTTCGCGGAGGACACGCAGGTGCTTGGACACCTGCGGCTGGGCGAGCCCGAGCACCTGCACGAGATCGTTGACGGGCCGTTCCCCGCCGGCGAGGACGTCCAGGATCTGCCGCCGCCGGGGTTCGGCCACTGCGTTGAACGCGTCTGCGGTCGTCGCTGCTCGGGCCATGCCGACAATCATATGCCGATATCGGAATGTGTCAAGCGGGAGTGCCGCGGATTCGTGTCGAGACGCGTGCGGCGGCGCGGCGGACGTGGACGGCGAGCGCGTCCGGGGCGGCATCTTTGGCCGGGTACGTGACCGCGACGGCGGCGATCGGATGGCCGGTGTGGTCGAGCACGGGGCAGGCGACGGAGGCGAACCCGAGCGTGACGAACCCGTCCTCCTCGGCGTAGCCGTCGCGGCGGGCGGTGGCGAGCAGGGCGCGCAGCTGCGTCAGCGAGGCCGGGCCGGCCTCGTGGCGGCGCGTCAGGACGCGGCGGCTGGGGAAGAGCGCGTTGACCTGCTGCGGTGGCAGCGCGGCGAGCATCGCCAGGCCGCTCGCGGTCAGGTGCGCCGGGAGCCGGACGCCGACGTCGGTGACCAGACCGGGCCGGCCGGGCGCGCGCTCCTCGATCACGTAGAGCACGTCGCGGCCGTCGAGCACCGCGAGATGCGCGTTGTGGGTCGTGGCGGCGACGAGCGGCGTCAGCACCGTCTGGGCGATCCAGCGCAGCGGGTCCTGGCGCAGGTAGGCGGAGCCCAGCTCGTAGGCCGCGACGCCGAGCCCGTAGCGGCGCTCCTCGGGCAGGTGCACGACGAAGCCCTCGTCGCGCAGGACGTTGAGCAGGTGGTAGGTGGTCGAGCGCGGGAGCCCGAGGTCGCGCGCGATCGTCGTCGCAGGCAGCGGCGCGGCGTGGCGGGCGAGCAGCTTCAGCAGCATGAGCGCGTGGGTGGCGGCGGGGGCGTTCTGTCTCAGATCTGAGACAGTACCGCGGTCGGTTGCGTGCGCGCCGCCGCCCGCGGTGGTCTGATGGCGCCATGTTCGAGCCTCCGGGGGTGTTGATCGGGATCGGTGCGCCGACGTTCGAGGACGTCGTCGCCGTCGCGCGCCATGGTGCGCCGGTGTCGCTCGCGCCGGAGGCGCTGGAGGCGATCGCCTCCAGCCGCGCGGTCGTCGACGCGCTGGCCGCCGACGTCGTGCCGCACTACGGCGTCTCGACCGGCTTCGGCGCGCTCGCGACGCTGCACATCCCGCTCGGAGCGCCGGCTCGAGCTGCAGCGCGGGCTGATCCGCAGCCACGCCGCCGGCTCGGGCGACGAGGTCGAGCGCGAGGTCGTGCGCGCGCTGATGCTGCTGCGGCTCTCGACCCTGGCCACCGGGCGCACCGGCGTGCGGCCGGTCGTCGCCAGCTCCTACGCCGCGATGCTCTCCGCGGGCATCACGCCGGTCGTGCACGAGTACGGCTCGCTCGGCTGCTCGGGCGACCTCGCGCCGCTCGTCGCACTGCGCGCTGGCGCTGATGGGCGAGGGGCCGGTGCGCGACGCGTCCGGCGCGCTGCGCGACGCCGGCGGTCGCGCTGCGCGAGGCCGGGCATCGAGCCGGTCGTGCTGCACGAGAAGGAAGGGCTCGCGCTGATCAACGGCACCGACGGGATGCTCGGCATGCTCGTGCTGGCGATCGCCGACCTGCGCCGGCTGCTCGTGACCGCCGACATCACCGCCGCGATGAGCGTCGAGGGGCTGCTCGGCACCGACCGCGTCTTCGCCGCCGACCTGCACGCGCTGCGCCCGCAGACCGGGCCAGGCCGCGGCGGCGGCGAACCTGCGCGCGCTGCTGGCGGGCAGCCCGATCGTCGCCTCCCACCGCGGGCCGGAGGACACGCGCGTGCAGGACGCCTACTCGCTGCGCTGCGCGCCGCAGGTCGCCGGCGCGGCGCGCGACACGCGTCGCGCACGCCGCGATGGTCGCCGACGCGCGAGCTGGCGTCGGCGATCGACAACCCGGTCGTGACCGCGGACGGCCGCGTCGAGTCCAACGGCAACTTCCACGGCGCGCCCGTCGGCTACGTGCTGGACTTCCTCGCGATCGCCGCCGCCGACCTCGCGAGCATGTCCGAGCGGCGCACCGACCGCTTCCTCGACGTCGTCGCGCAACCACGGCCTGCCGCCGTTCCTGGCCGACGATCCGGGCGTCGACTCCGGCTACATGATCGCCCAGTACACGCAGGCGGCGATCGTCTCCGAGCTCAAGCGGCTCGCCGTGCCCGCGAGCGTGGACTCGATCCCGAGCTCCGCGATGCAGGAGGACCACGTCTCGATGGGCTGGTCCGCCGGCGCGCAAGCTGCGCCGCTCGCTGGACGGGCTGACGCGCGTGCTCGCGATCGAGCTGCTGACCGCCGCGCGTGGCATCGACCTGCGCGCGCCGCTCGCAGCCCGCCGCCGGCCACCGGCGCCGTGCTCAGCGCGCTGCGCGACGGTCGCGCCGGGCGCCGGCGCCGACCGTTTCCTTGCCCCCGAGATCGAGGCCGCCGTGGCCTTCGTTCGCTGACGGCGGCGCCGTCGCGCGCCGCCGAATCCGTCACCGGCCCGTTGGAGGTGCCATGACCGTCTCTTCGATCCGCGCCGCGCGCGGTACCGAGCTCTCCTGCCTCGGCTGGCAGCAGGAAGCCGCGCTGCGCATGCTGCAGAACAACCTCGACCCCGAGGTCGCCGAGCACCCGCAGGAGCTCGTCGTCTACGGCGGCACCGGCAAGGCGGCGCGCAACTGGGCGTCCTTCGACGCGATCGTGCGCACGCTGCAGACGCTGCGCGACGACGAGACGCTGCTCGTGCAGTCCGGCAAGCCGGTCGGCGTCATGCAGACGCACGAGTGGGCGCCGCGCGTGCTGATCGCCAACTCCAACCTCGTCGGCGACTGGGCGACGTGGGACGAGTTCCGCCGCCTCGAGGCGCTCGGCCTGACGATGTACGGCCAGATGACCGCGGGCTCGTGGATCTACATCGGCTCGCAGGGCATCCTGCAGGGCACCTACGAGACGTTCGCCGCGGTGGGGGAGAAGCGCTTCGGCGGCTCGCTGGCCGGCACGATCACGCTGACCGGCGGGCTCGGCGGCATGGGCGGCGCGCAGCCGCTGGCGGTCACGATGGCCGGCGGCGTCTGCATCTGCGTCGAGGTCGACCCGTCGCGGATCGCGCGCCGGCTGTCAGTCGGGCTACCTCGACGTCGAGGCGCGCCGATCTCGACGACGCCCTGCGAGCGCGCGGTCGAGGCCCGCGACGCGCGGCACGCCGCTCTCGCATCGGCCTGCTCGGCAACTGCGCCGACGTCTTCCCGGAGCTGCTCTCGCGCGGCGCGCCGATCGACATCGTCACCGACCAGACCTCCGCCCACGACCCGCTGGCCTACGTGCCGCGCGGCGTCGCGTTCGAGGACTGGGCCGACGAGCGCGAGCGCCCGGGCGCGACCGAGCGGGCGCGCGAGTCGATGGCCCGCCACGTCGAGGCGATGGTCGGCTTCCAGGACGCGGGCGCCGAGGTCTTCGACTACGGCAACTCGCTGCGCGCCGAGGCGCAGCTGGGCGGCTACGAGCGCGCGTTCGACTACCCGGGCTTCGTCCCCGCCTACATCCGGCCGCTGTTCTGCGAGGGCCGCGGGCCGTTCCGCTGGGCCGCGCTGTCGGGCGATCCGGCGGACATCGCCGCCACCGACAAGGCCGTGCTCGACCTCTTCCCGGAGAACGAGTCGCTCGCGCGCTGGATGAAGATGGCGGCCGAGAAGGTCCAGTTCCAGGGCCTGCCGGCGCGGATCTGCTGGCTCGGCCAGGGCGAGCGCAACCTCGCCGGCGCTCGCCTTCAACGACCTCGTCGCGCAGCGGCGCAGGTCGCCGCCCCGATCGTGATCGGCCGCGACCACCTCGACACCGGCTCGGTCGCCTCGCCCTACCGCGAGACCGAGGCGATGCTCGACGGCTCCGACGCGATCGCCGACTGGCCGCTGCTGAACGCGATGGTCAACGTCGCCTCCGGCGCGTCCTGGGTCTCGATCCACCACGGCGGCGGCGTCGGCATCGGCCGCTCGATCCACGCCGGCCAGGTCTCGCGTCGCCGACGGCACCGAGCTCGCCGCCCAGAAGCTCGAGCGCGTGCTCACCAACGACCCGGCCACCGGCGTCATCCGCCACGTCGACGCGGGCTACGACCGCGCCGAGCGAGGTCGCCGGCCGAGCGCGGCGTCCGCATCCCGATGACCGAAACCTAAAGGGTACTGGCCCTTTATGTTCCACGCCGACTACGCGTGGCTCGGCGGCGACCGGGTCGTCGCCGACGTCCTGATCGAGGTCGAGGGGTCGCGGATCGCTCGCGGTCAGGCCGGGGTCGCGCGGCCGGAGGGCGCGGAGCGGCTGCGCGGGGTGACGCTGCCCGGGCTCGCCAACGCCCACTCGCACGCGTTCCACCGTGCGCTGCGCGGGCGCACGCAGCGCGGCGGCGGCATCGTTCTGGACGTGGCGCGAGGACATGTACGCGCGTCGCGGAGCAGCTGACGCCCGACGGCTACCTACGCGCTCGCCCGCGCGGTCTACGCGCGAGATGGTGCTGGCGGGGATCACGTGCGTGGGGGAGTTCCACTACCTGCACGACGGGCAACCCGCGAGGCGCTGATCGCGGCCGCCGACGAGGTCGGCATCCGGATCACGCTGCTCGACGCGTGCTACGTCGCCGGTGGCTTCGGCGAGCCGGTCAGCGGCGCGCAGAAGCGCTTCAGCGACGGCGACGCGGCGCGCTGGGCCGAGCGCGTGTCGGGGCTGCGCGAGGCGCCGCACGCGCGTCGGGCGCGGCGATCCACTCCGTCCGCGCCGTGCCCGCCGACCAGCTCGCGACCGTCGTCGAGTGGGTCGGGGAGCGGCCGCTGCACTTCCACTCTCCGAGCAGCGCGCCGAGAACGAGGCCTGCCTCGCCGCGCACGGCTGCACGCCGATCGCAGCTGCTGGCCGAGCACGGCGCGCTCGGCCCGAACTCGACGCCGTCCACGCCACCCACCTCACCGAGGGACGATCGCGAGCTGCTCGAGGAGACGACGATCTGCATGTGCCCGACGACCGAGCGCGACCTCGCCGACGGCATCGGCCGACGCCGGCCCGACGCCTCTCGCCTCGGCTCCGACAGCCACGCGGTCATCGACCTCTTCGAGGAGGCGCGCGCGGTCGAGCTCAACGCCGCGGCTGGCGACCGAGCGTCCGCGGCCACTTCGCGCGCGGCCGAGCTCCTGCGCGGCGCGACCAACCACGCGCTGCCTCGGCTGGCCCGACGCCGGCCGCATCGAGCCGGGCGCGCTCGCCGACCTCGTCACCGTCTGCGCTCGACTCCGTCCGCCTGCCGGAGACGGCCGAGCCCGAGACGATGCTCGAGTCGCTCGTCTTCGCCGCCACCGCCGCCGACGTCCGCAGCGTGATCGTCTCCGGCCGGCAGATCGTCAAGATGGCGCCCACACCTCGATCGACGTCCCGTCCGAACTCAGCGCGACGATAAAGGGAAGATCAGGGCCTGGCCCCTTAGGAAACGTTTATGTTGATCGACAACATCGGGACGCTGGTCACGAACGACCCCGAACTCGGGACGATCAGCGGTGCCGCGCTGGTTTTCGAGGGCGGGGTCGTGCAGTGGGCGGGCCCAAAGGGCGTCTGTCCCCGAGGGGGCGGGGGCGGAGCGGTTCGACGCCGCCGGGACGGGCCGTGATCCCCGGGTTCGTGGACTCGCCACGGGCACCTGGTGTTCGCCGGGGAGCGGGCGGAGGAGTTCGCCGCGCGGATGGCCGGGACGGCGTACAGCGCCGGCGGTATCCAGCACGACCGTCGAACGCGACCCGGGAGGCGAGCGACGAGCAGCTCGGCGGCAACGTCGACCGGCTGATCAGCGAAGCGCTGCGCTCGGGCACGACGACGGTCGAGACGAAGTCCGGCTACGGCCTGACCGTCCCCGACGAGCGCCGAAGCCTGCAGGTCGCCACGCCGCGCACGCAAGAGACGACGTTCCTCGGCGCCCACGTCGTCGCGCCCGAGTACGAGGACGACCCCGACGCCTACGTCGACCTGGTCAAGGGCGAGATGCTCGACGCCTGCGCGCCGCACGCGCGCTGGATCGACGTGTTCTGCGAGAAGGGCGCCTTCGACGGCGACCAGACGCGCGCGATCCTCGCAGGCCGGGATCGCCAAGGGCCTGACGCCGCGGGTCCACGCCAACCAGCTCGGCCACGGCCCGGGCGTGCAGCTCGCGGTCGAGCTCAACGCGGCCTCCGCCGACCACGTCACCCACGTCACCGACGACGACGTCGACGCGCTCGCGAACAGCGACACCGTCGCCACGCTGCTCCCGGGCGCCGAGTTCAGCACCCGCGCGCAGTACCCCGACGCGCGCCGGCTGATCGACGCCGGCGTCACCGTCGCGCTCGCCGCCGACTGCAACCCGGGCTCGAGCTACACGACGAACATCCCGTTCTGCATCGCGATCGCCGTGCGCGAGATGGGCATGACCCCCGACGAGGCGGTCTGGGCCGCGACGGCCGGGCGGCGCGCTGGCGCTCCGCCGCAGCGACGTCGGCCACCTCGCGCCCGGGCGCGCGCGCCGACGCGGTCCTGCTCGAGGCCCCGAGCCACATCCACCTCGCCTACCGGCCCGGCGTCCCGCTCGTCGCCGCCGTCTGGCGAGGAGGCACGCGCGCCATCTAGATCGGCCTACAGGAGCAGCGTGACGTCCGCGTCCATCGCGGCACGCTCGACGCGCTCGAGGCCGGGGCCGTGCCACAGAGGTGAAGGCTCGCTCGTCGTCGCCGTCAGCTCGCCCGCTCCGACACGGTCCCCGAACAGCACCAGCGCAGGACGGTCGGCGAGCCGCCGTCCCAGCCAGATCATCCCGTCCGCCTGCGGCGCCGCCGCGTGCAGCGCCGCGCCCCAGTCCTCGGTCCAGCGGTAGGCGGAGGCCGGCGCCTCGATCAGTTCGCGGTCGCGGATCGTGAGCAGCCGCAGGTCGCGCTCGCACTCCAGCCGCGAGAGAAAGCGGTCGAACAACGCCGCCCGGGCGAGCCTGCGCGTGCCCGCCAACGGCACGTCATGAAACAGTGCTTCGACCAGCGCGCCGTCGTCGTCGAGCGCCGCGTACAGCGTGGGGACCACCGGCTCGCCCAGCGGCAGCGCTCGCGGCGTGTCGAAATCGACCGGCCCGAACCGCAGGTGATGCACGCGGACGATCTCACTGCCGGCGGGGAGCGTCGAGAACTCGAGCGTGATCGGCTGTGGCGGCCTCACGTCGGGCGATCGTGAAAGCGGGCGGCGGCAGCCTCGACGGCGGCAGGGTCCTGATCGAGCACGTCGACCGGGCGGCGGTCATCGAGCCAGCCGGTGGGGGTCGCGAACCACAGCGCGGCCTGCCAGTCGTCGAGCCCGGCCGACCGGAGCGCCGTCAGGACCGCGGCGATCTCGGGGCGTGGTTGACCGGTGGCGGCGAACTGGAAGGCGGGGAAGACGACGCGCCCGTTCCACTCCACGCCGATCGCGCGGCCCGTTCCACGCCAGGAGGAGGCGAGCGCGGAGCGGTTCGATGCCGTGGAACCGGCGCGTTCGGCGAGTTCGGCGGCCGTCCACGCGCCATGTTCGCTCAAGAGCGCAAACCGCGCCTCGGCGCTTCGCTGGGCGTGCCAGACGGCGGCCGCCGAAGGGACCGAAGCAGGCAGGAGCGCCTCGACGACCCGCTCGAGCTGCGCCGCGCGGCGGTCCGCAGCGACCGTGTGCGCCGCGGTCTCCAGACGCCCGCGTGTCGCGGCAAGCGAGCGCTCAAGCCGAGCGAGCTCACCCGCGATCTCCCCGACCGTCGCGGCCGGACGTTGTGACACAATGTCAGAAAGCGCGCGCTCGACTAGGCCGAGTTCTTGCCAGGGAGTGCTGATCGCTTTGAACTCGTCGTCCGTGATCATTCTTATAAAACGTTACGGTCCGGACGAACGTTGCGAGCGGAAGCTTAAGGTTGTCAATTAGTCTGGGCGCTGACCATGCCCACTATTACACCTAGCTCCTCCAGTAACGATCACCCCTCGGGGCAGACCTCGGAGGCCCGGATCGCCAAGGCTCTTGCCCATCCGCTGCGCGCACGCATCCTGCAGCGGCTCGGCGAGCGCGTCGCGAGTCCGGGGGACCTCGCCGTAGAGCTCGGAGCTCCGCTCGGCGTCGTCTCCTACCACGTGCGAATGCTGCGCGACTACGAATGCGTGGAACTCGTCCGCACGGAGCCGCGCCGCGGCGCGCTCCAGCACTTCTACCGGGCGACCGCCCGGCCCAACCTGGACGAGAGCCAGTGGCGCACACTGCCCTCGGGCCTGCGGCGCGAGCTGACGGGCGAGACGATCCAGGCGCTCGTCACCGACCTGGCACAGGCCGCTGACGGTGGCACGCTCGATGATCCCGAGGTCGTGCTGACGCGCACGCCGCTGGAGCTCGACGAGCGTGGCTGGAAGAAGCTGAACAAGCTGCTCGCTCGCACGCACGAGCAGGCGCTGGCGATCGCGGCCGAGAGCTCGGCCCGTCGCAACGAGGGAACGTCGGACGGCGTCTTCGGAACCGAAGTCGGCATCCTGCACTTCCGTCGCGCGAGCGGAAACTGAGATCGCCGGGAGGGGTCGCGCCACGCGGCCTCTCCCGACGCTCACCAGCCGTCGACGTTCGGCATCGCCGACTCGGCGGCGAGGCACTGCTTGAGGTAGAGGGCCGTGCCGATGTCGCCGGTCCAGAGGCTGTAGCGCCCCTGCCCGTAACGCTCACGGTCGGCCGCGACCTGCGCCGCGGAGTGCAGCGCGAAGCGCCGCGCGCGCTCGAGCCAGAGCTCGTCCCCGGTGCGCGTGAAGAGCTTCAGCAGCGCGAATCCGTTGCCGGCCGTCCCGTGGCAGAGGTTCGCGCCCTTGCTCAGCGGCCCCGCGACCCAGGTCAGCTCGCCGCCCGCGAGCACCAACGCGTCGAGATCCTCCGAGCGCGGCAGCGCGGCGATCGAGGCGACGATGCCGGGCGCGCCGTGGCACCACTGCGTGCGGATGAACCCGCGCCGGTGGACGAGCCCGTCATGCAGCGCGGGCGGCCAGTTGACGAGGCCGCCCTCACGCACCGCGGTCTCCGCGAGTTGCTCCGTCGCGCTCGGGACGCCGCGCAGCTCCGGCCGCCGCGCGAGGGCGGCGATGACGCCGGTGAACCCATGGGCGGGGCCGAGGATCTCGCTGACCGAGCCGTACAAGCGCTGCGACCAGAACCCCGGGACCTGCGCACCGCGCGAGGCCAGCAGCCGATCGGCGATCGCACACCAGGCGGTCCGCCAGCGCTCCTCGCCGGAGCGCTCCAACAGCGCGTCGGCGATCAGCAGCAGGCCCGGGCTGCCCCACATCAGCTCGAGCGTCTCGTTCGCCGGCTCGGCGGTGACGAGCGCTTCGAGCCGATCCGGCCAGCCTGGGAGTGGGCGCCAGCAGCCAGGCGACGAGCGTGATCCCGCCTTCGCCGATCCACATGCTCGGCTCCGGGCCATCGGACTCCGGCGCGGCCAGGTACGCGGCCAGCACCTCCGTGGCCAGTCGCGCGTAGTCATGGCCCGGCTCGTGCAGCCCGCAACGAGCGAGCTGATCGAGCGCCCACAGCATCCCCGCCGCACCCATATAGACGCCGTGGAAGACCGGTGGGTCGCCGGGCTCGGTGTCGAGCGGATGCACGGGCCACCACGTTCCGTCGCGGTGCAACGCCTCGTCCGCATCGCGGGCGATGGCCCGGATCTCCGCCTCGACCGAAGCGCGCTCCCACGTCGCGTCGAGCAACGGGGCGTGCGCGCTCGGGTCGAACAGCGTCATGCGCTCAGGCTAGAACCGTGACGTCGCACACGGGTTGCCGTTGCCGGCCAGCGCCATCGAAGCCGAGTTCGTCAGCGTGTTCCAGCTCCCGATCACGCTCGAGGTGACCTGGCCGGACACGTTCTGGCGCCCAAAGGTCTGTGAGCCGGCCGCGAACTTGAAGACGAGGGTCTCCTCGATCGGTCCGTCGTCGCCGCCATCCTGGGTCTGGGAGACGACGAAGACGGGCTGCATGCAGTAGCGCATGTAGAACGGCTGCGGCGTGGCGCCGGCATGGCGGACGGCCAGTTCGATCGCCGGCAGCGGGGTGCCCAGGCCGAGCTTCTGGAGCAGCACGGGGCTGGTGGAGTCGACGTTCTTCTTGATCGTGAACTCCTTGAAGGTCGCCTTGCCGGCCGACGCGCCGCCGGTGGCGAACGTCACGGAATTCTCCGCGCCCCACGAGAACTCCTTGACCTCGATCGCGTCCTTGGCCTGACCCGCCACGCTCTCGCCCGGGACGCCGTCGATCTTGAGGAAGTAGTCATCCGCTGCGTGCGCGCTGGGGGCGACGGCGACCGCGGCGGCGACGGAGGCGAGGATGCTGAGCGAGATGAGACGTGATGAGCGCAAGACCGATTCCTTGTGGGTGGAGCTTGGTGTCGATGTGCAGCTCATCAACACCCGCTGACATTCCACGGACGTCTCGCTGACGGATCTCGTCAGCCTGCGAGTTGGGCGCTCGCGCCGCGGCGCGCGAACCGCTGCGAGCGGGCGACCGCCTGGCCGGCCGTGAGCCGGCGGCCCTCGGCGAACAGCGCCGCGAAGGCGTCGGCGCCGAGCGCGCTCGCGCGACGTCGCCAGCGCGCGCTCGTGGATCGCGGCTCACCGACTCCCACGGCGGGCGCGCCGATGCGCTCGTGGATCGCCGCGGACGCGCCCGCCAGCCGCGCGGCGTCGACGTGAGCGCCGTCGAGCGCGGCCTGCGCGGAGAGCCCGGCGAGCGCCTCGGCGACGTTGAACTGGTCGCCGACGTGGCGCGCGAGCGCGAGGCAGTCGAGGAACCCGCGCCGCGCCGCCTCGCCGCTGCCGCGCGCGAGGTCCAGCCACGCGTTGTCGATCATCGGCTCGACGAGCCGGCGGTCGTCGCCGAGCTGGCGGCGCAGCTCGATCGCCTCGCTGAGCCGCTGCTCGGACGCGCTCCAGGCGCCCGTGGACCATGTCGTAGTAGCCCTGCTCGCCGAGCGCCGCGGCGACGCCGTAGGGGTCGCCGCCTCGCGGTAGAGGCGCGAGCGCCTCGTCGGCGATCGCGGCGGCGCGCTCCCAGTCCTGCGTGCGCTCGCACGCGCCGGCGAGCGCGAGCAGCGCGTCGGCGAGCGGTCCCGGGGCGCCGACGCGCCGGGCGACGGCCACCGCGGCCTCGCAGCAGCTCGGCCGCGGCCGGGTCGGCGATCAGCACCGCGCGGCGGCCGAGCGCGGTCAGCGCGGCCGCCTTCGAGCGGCAGGTCGCCGAGCTCGCGCGCCGCAGTCAGCGCCTGCGTCGAGCGGCGCGCTCGGCGGCGGCGAAGCGCGCCTGCGAGAGCGCGAGCTGCCCGTCCCAGTACAGCGCCGCGGCGCGCCGCGCGCTCGGCTCCGGGCCGAGCATCGTCAGCGCCTCGTTCGAGCCAGCCGCGGACCTCGTGGGCGTGCGCGTCCCACGGCAGCGTGCGGGCGAACGCGACCGCGATCCGCAGCGCGTCCTCGCCGCGCCCGTGCGCAGCAGCCGCTCGAAGGCCACGCGCAGGTTGCCGCGCTCGAGCGCGAGGCGGCTCGAGCCACGCGCGCCGGTCCGCGCGCGCCGCCTGCTCGGCCGCGTGCTCGGCGTAGGCGAGGAAGTAGCTGCGCGTGGCGGCAGCTCGAGCAGGATCGTCTCGCTGCCCGCCGCGATCTGCTCGGCGGCGAACTCGCGCACCGTGTCGAGCATCGCGAGCCGCGGCTGCGCGTCCTCGCCGGCCTCGACGACCACGCAGCGAGGTGCGTGTCCATGATCGCGGCCAGCAGCAGCTCGGCCGGCTCGCCCGTCCGGGTTGCAGACGGCGTCGAACGCCTCCAGCGAGGCGCCGCCCTCGAACACGCACAGCCGCGCGAGCAGCGCGCGCTGCGGCGGGCTCGAGCACGTCCCAGGACCACTCCAGCGTCGCGCGCAGCGAACGCTGGCGCGCCGGCAGGTCGCGCGGGCCGCCGCTGAGCAGCTCCAGCCGGTGCTCGAGCCGCTCCAGCAGCGCCGGCAGCGGCAGCAGCCGCGCGCGGTCGGCGGCGAGCTCGATCGCCAGCGGCAGCCCGTCCAGCCGCGCGCAGATCTCGCGCGACCACGGGGTCATCCTCGCGTGGCGCCCAGTCCGGTCGCGTCGCCGCGCACGCGCGCCGTGAACAGCGCCGCGGCGTTCGCGACCGCGAGCGGGTGCACGCGATACGCGTGCTCCGCGGTCAGCCGCAGCGGCGCCCGGCTCGTGGCCAGCACGGTCAGGTTCGGCGCGATCGGCGAGCAGCTGCGCGACCTGGACGGCGTCGTCGAGGAAGCGCTCGAAGCCGTCGAGCACGAGCAGCACGCCGGCGCCGTGGGTCACGCGCGCGAGCCGGTCGCCGAGCTCGGCGGCGGTCTCGGCCACGACGCCGCAGGGCGGAGGCCGCCGCGGGCATCAGCATCGCCGCGTCCTCGACGCTCGCGAGATTGACGTACGCGACGCCCTCCGGCGAAGCGCGCCGGAGAGCGCCCGGCCGACCTCCAGCGCGAGCCGCGTCTTGCCGACGCCGCCCGCGCCGACCAGCGTCAGCAGCCGGACTTCGCGGCGCACGAGCAGCGCGCCGATCTCCGTCAGCTCGCCCTCGCGGCCGATCGTCGCGTTCGCCGGCGCCGGCAGCGGCGCCTCGAGCACGCTCGGCGGGCGCCTCGGCGTCCAGCTCGGGGTCGTGCGCGAGGATCATGCGCTCCAGCCGGCGCAGCTCCGGGCCGGGCTCAAGGCCGAGCTCGTCGACCAGCTACCGGCGGCCCTCGCGCATCACCTCCAGCGCGTCCGCCTGGCGTCCGACGCGGTAGAGCGCGAGCATCAGCTGGCCGCGCAGCCGCTCGCGCAGCGGGTGCTCGGCGACCAGCGCGCGCAGCTCGCCGACCAGATCGGCGGCCTGGCCGCGGGCCAGCTCGGCCGTCGAGGCGCTCCTCGATCGCCTCGAGGTGCAGCTCCTCCAGCCGCGCGATCTCACCCTGCGCGAAGTCGTCGAAGCGATGGTCGGCGAGCGCCGGGCCGCGCCACAGCGCGAGCGCCGTCGCCAGCTGCTCGGCCGCGGCGGCCGGATCGGCCGTGGAACGCTCGTTGCGGGCGCGTTCGAGCAGCGTCTCGAAGCGGCGGCAGTCGATCGACTCGCGCTCGATATCGAGGACGTAGCCGGCGGGCTGCCGGCGCACCGGCAGCTGCTCGCCCACACGCGCGCGCAGGCGCGAGACCTGCTTCTGCAGCGCCTGGCCGCGGCCGTCGGGCGCCTCGTCGCTCCAGACGACCTCGACCAGCTCGTCGACCGACACCGCGTCCGGCGCCCGCAGCGCGAGCGCGACGAACAGCGCCGTTGCTTGGCACCTTCGAACTCGACGGCGTGGCCCGTCGACCACGACTTCGAGCGGCCCGAGCAGCCTGACCTCGATACTGGAGTTCATGACCTGGCGCCTACCGTAACCGGCCCGGGCCGCTCGCTCGAATATCCGGTTTCCGGGACGCTAGCCCTCGAGGTTGACGCGAACGATCGCGTACTCGGAATCGAGTCGCACGACGACCTCATGGCCGCGGAACATCCCGTCGTCGTCGAGGACCAGCTCGACCTCGCCGCCGCCGCTGGCGCCGATCTCGATCGCCGCGAGCGCGAGCCGGGCACGGAAGGCCTCCTCCGAGACCTCGGCCTCGCCGTCCTCGAGCCAGCCCTCGTTGTAGTCCTCGAGCAGGTCGGTCGCGACGTCATCGAGCAGACGTTCGCGCTCACGCTCGACGGCCTCGACCACGGCGGCGACCCGCTCCTCGTCGAAGGCCTCGGAGGCGACGCGGACCGCGATCGCCGCACCCGCCAGCTGGACCGTCGACTCGTAGCGACCGAGATCCGGGTCGAAGCGGAAGTCCAACGCCTACATCCCGTCCTGCCAGAACAGGAAGCCGCCGTTGTGGCCGTGCTTGCGGTGGGTCATGTAGTCCACGAGCTCCATCTCGTACTCCTTGGAGCGGTGGTGCCACGTGTAGCTGACACTGGCGGGGCCAGCGAGGTCCGGGCGCAGCCGGTTGGCGATCATGTTGTGACGCGCGCGGCCGGCGCGGAAGAGCTTCGTCTCGACGCCGTTATTGAGGATGCCGTAGCCCTTGCGCGTCGCGCCCTTCTGGAGCTTGACCACCGAGTTCGGCAGGACCGGGTTCTGCCACAAGGTCTGCGCGGTCGGGAAGAGGAAGTTGATGTTCGCCTTGCCGTCGGTCGTGTAGGTGACGTTGTTGAACTGACCGAAGTTGCTGCTCACGTAGGACGACGGGCCGCTGGCGGTGTTCGGGCGCCGCTTGAGATGCAGCGCACCCTGGCCCTGCGTCGCCTTGACCTGGTTGCGCTCGAGGATCTCCTTGAAGCCCTGGCGCGTCACGACGCCGGACTGGTACCACTCGCGGAAGGCGTTCTCGCTGAGCTCGCCATAGCCCAGGGCATTCGTGATGTTGGCGAAGATGATCCGCAGCAGTTCCGGCTCGTCCTGAAGCTCGGCCGTGTTGACGTGCGTCGGGTCGGTGATCAGCTCCTCCTCCGGGCTGGCGCCGTCCTCCTCGGGGTGATCGTTCTCGTCGTCGGCGCCCTCTTCCAACTGCTGCATCGGCGGGCGCATGACCGCCGTCACCATCGAGATCACCTGCGACAGGAGCTCGTTGGTCTCGTGATCCTGCCCGTCCTCGAGCGCCGCCTTGAGGAACTCGCGGACCGGCGTGAGGATCGTCAGGCCGCCGAGCTTGAAGAACTCGGTCAGGCCCTCGTACTGCTTGGTCAGCGGCGCTCCGGTCTGACGGGCCGCGACCAGCAGCGCGCGCTCGAAATCGGGACCGTTGCGGCTCTCCGGGTCGATCGCGCCGATGTCCTTCCACCTGCGCTGCAGCACGGGCCCGCCGCCGGCGGCGCGCTGGCGCTGAAGCAGCCGCGCCACCGCCTGATTGCCGCCGGCCCGCTGCAGGGCGAGCACGTTCGCCACCGTGCGCGGATCGTGCGCGGGCGGCTGCGGCGCCTGGATCGCGGCGACCGGCTCGTCGACCTCGGGCAGCCCGGCCTCGCGCCGGACGCGACGCTCGCTCATTCCGCGGGCGCCGTGCGGTCGATCGCGGCCAGTGCGAGCTGCTCGTCGACCTCTCCCGGCAGGCCGCTGACGCCGACCGCACCGATGCGCACGCCGTCCTCGAAGACGGCGATGCCGCCGAGGAAGAAGCTGAAGAACGGGTCGAAGCTGGCTCGCTCGGCGGGGTCGGCGCGGGCCTTCTCGGCCAGCTCGCGCGTCGAGGTCGCGTCGCTGCGCGCGGCCGTGTAGGCCTTGCGCTGCGCGTTCAGGCGCGTATCGGGCGCGGCACCGTCCATCGTCGCCGCGGCGACGAGTTCGCCGTGCGCGTCGGCGACGAAGACCGACACCGGGCCGGACGCATCCGCGACCACGAGATCGACGATCGCGCGGGCTCTGGCGAGGCGCATCGGCGGATCTTACGGGCCGGATTGACGCCCTAGATTTCCGGGGGATAGGGTTGCGCCATGAAAGACGCGGCCGAGCCGCAGACAGCGGTCGCGCAGCCGGCGGTGACGCCGGACAACGCCGGGTCGATGCCCTCCGCCGGCGCGCTCGGGGTCGTGCTTCGCATGCAGGGCACGCACGGCAACGCGCACGTCGCGCGGATGCTCGCGCAGCAGCGCGCGGCGGTGCTGGCGAGGACGCCGATCCGCCGCGGCGCCGGACACGGCTCGCTCGCCGAGGCCGAGAAGGCGCAGGTCTACGAGCGCCCGGACGAGTCGAGCAAGGTCGTCGGCGAGCTGGCCCAGGGCAAGACGGTCGACCTGACGTCCGAGGACGGCGCGTACTACGGCGTGGTCTTCGACGCCACCAGGGGCTACGTCAAGGGCAGCGAGCTGGCCACGGCGATCGACGAGCTGCCGGCGGCCACGGACGCGGAGTTCGCGGCGCGGGCCAAGGCGGCGGGCGAGGCGATGGACGCCGCCGCGCACGCCGCGGGCAAGGCGCTGAGGGGTGCCGGCACCGCACCGGCGGGCACCGGGGGAGCGCTGCCCGACTGGTTCCGCCAGCTGCAGTACAAGCTCTCGATGGTCACCACCTGGGCCAAGGAGGAGGAGGCCGGGCAGCAGGTCCTCGAGGACTACATGGCCTACTACATGCAGGCGTGGCACGGCGACCTGCCGCCGACGCTGAAGTTCCTCTTCCAGTACGCGGGCCGCAGCTCGATCAACCAGGCCAGCGGCGCCAAGGGCGGCTTCGACAATGTCGGCAAGTTCGGCGGCGGCATCACCGGCGGCAAGCCGAACCCCAACTGGTGCACGCAGACGAGCTCGACGGCGATCCTCGGCGCGCTGCGCAACATGGGCTACGCCCCGGCGACGGACAAGATCGAGGTCTTCCTCAACAACATCAACTTCCAGAAGGCCGGCGGCAGCCCGAACTTCGTGCAGGCGCCGGCGGCCTACAGCGCTCCGCTGAACCCCGGTGACCAGGTCATGTACCTGTTCGACGGCTGCCAGTACGGCGGCCACACGGTCACGGTCGTCGACGATCTCGGCGACTCCTTCCTGCACATCTCCGGCAACACCGGCGACGCGATCTCCGTCGGCATCGGCGAGGCCAAGCGGCTCAGGAACGACCCGAAGATGAAGGCCGGCGGGACGTTCAAGCTCGCCGAGTGCAACAAGGTTGCGTCGAAGGAGGAGATGAAGGCGTCGAGCGACTACATCGCCGGCGTCGACTTCGGCGGCAAGGTGCTGACCTACTCGATCATCCGCGACAGCCAGTTCTTCGCCGAGGTCGAGAAGATCCCCGAGCTTGAGAAGGACGAGCAGGACAAGCTGCTCAAGAAGTACAAGCTCAAGCGCGTCGCGGCCCCGGCGCCGACCGCCGGCGCCGAAGCGCCGGCGGCCGACTCGGCACCGGCCTAGGGCGTCGTCGTCGCGAGCGTGAACGTGACCGCCGCGCTGTAGGCGCCGGTCCGCAGCGCGTCCGTCGCGGCGATCGACTGCTTGAAGGCGATCGCGAACGCGTCGTTGCTCACCGGCCCGGTCCAGGCGCGCTTCTCCGGCACGACGGAAACGGGCTGCGCGAGGCTGAACGCGCCGTTGGTCAGCGTGACCGTGGACGCGCTGAGCGCCGCGTCGCCCGCCGACGACGTGACGTTGGCCGTCGTCGACGCGGTGTAGTCCTTCGCCACTCCCGGCGCGAACGCCCCGAAGGACACCCGGGCGCCGAGCGTGAGCGCGAGCGTCGCCGGCACCTGGCCGCCGACCGGCGTATCCGCGCCGACGTGCGTGACCTGCACGTGGACCGTCTTCTCGGCGGTGATCGGCGCCAGCGACGCCTCGCCGGTGAACTCGCGCATCGACTCGTTGGTCACCTTGACCGTGACGTCGCCGGTGTGCAGGCCGGTCAGCTTGCGCGTGGCCGGGTCGAGGATCGCGACCTTGCCGGCGGCCTTGGCCGCGGCGACGTCGGTCCCGACCGCCAGGTTCTCCGAGCCGCTCCAATGGATCGACATCGGATAGCGCAGCGGCACGACGCGCGTGCCGTTGCTGACGCCCGAGGGCTGCACGATGCTGCCGCCCAGCTGCGCGGCGTCGCCGGCCTCCAGCACCGCGGGCGCGTCGAGCGCGATCGACTGCGCGAATGCGCGCACGTCCGCGGTCAGCCACTGCTGGCCGGCCGAGGCGTCCTTGTCGACGCTCCAGTTCAGCCAGCCCGTGAAGCCGCCGCGGTCCGGCGTGCCGTACGGGTCCTTGCCCGAGGAGGGCAGCACGGTGTAGGGGACGCCCTCGATGCGATGGACGTCCGCGATCTGCGCGTGCGAACCGACCATCGCGACGCCCTTGTCCGAGTGCTCGCGGAAGTCCGAGAGCAGCTTCTCGACCAGCGCGACCTCGGTGCGGTCGCCGAGCTGGCTGGCGTCGCTCTCGGCCGGGTCGTCGACCGGGTGGTGGGCGAAGACCATCACGTTCTTGACGGCCGGGTTGGTCTCGGCGTCCTTGAGCGCCTGCTGGAACATCGGCAGCTGGTCCCACGACGTGCCGCGCAGCGTCCCGTAGGAGCTGGCGAGCAGCGATGAAGCGCGTGCCGTTGTGGTCGAACGTGCCGAAGGGCTGACCGAACTCGGCGATGAACGGCGCCAGGTCGCCCTGCCCGCCTGCGCGGTAGGACTCGTGGTTGCCCGGGACGTAGTAACACGGCGTCGTGCCGGCGGTCGGAGCGGGCGTGCTGTCGGTGCCGATCGTCGACGTGAGCGGGATCAACTCGCAACCGCCCTGCTCGAGCGTGCGGCGCGCGAGCGCGACGTCCTCGGCCGCGCCGTTGTCGGTCACGTCGCCGTTGAGGACGATCAGATCCGGGTCGGTCTTGCGGATGCGCTGAAGGGCGGCGACGCCGACCTTCGCGAGCGTCGGGTTGGCGGCGGTGAACTGGATGTCGGAGAGCGTCCCGAAGGACCAGTCGTCCTTGCCGTTGGTCGTGCCGTCGGCCGAGAACAGCGCGTCGGGCTTGAGCGCATCCTGCGGCGGGCTCGCGACCGTCGCCGAGTTGTCGGCGTCGATGCTCTTGAACGTGACGACGCCGTCCTTCTGGTTGGCGACGTTGGTCTCGATCACCTGCGAGGAGGTGATCGTCACCGGGAAGGTGACCGTCGCCGGGAACGCGAAGACGAGGTCGTTGTCGCCGGCCTTGATCGGCGTCCCGAGCGGGCCGCTGGTGACGCCCTTGGCGTCGCGGTAGGAGATGTAGGAGAACTGCAGCGCCTGCGTCGAGTGCAGCTTCAGGTGCACCCGCAGCGGCGAACCGGGGAGCGTGATCTGGAAGGCCGCGGATCTTGGCGCTGATGCCCGAGTTGCGCTGGGCCTTGTAGGTCAGCGTCAGGTAGCCGTCGGCGTCGCGCCCGAGCGTCTGGTTGGCCGCGACCGTGCCGTTGACGTTCCAGCGCGCGACCTCGTCGGCGTGGTTGAACGTGTAGACGTTGGACTGCACGACGCCGATCGTGATCGGGAGCTTCTCCGCCTGATCCGCGACTTTCACGCTCAGCGTCGTGCCGCCGGCCTGCAGCGGCGTGATCTTCAGCGAGCCGGCCGCGGTCTCCTCGACCTTGATCAGGTCGTGGTCGTAGTCGAGCGTCATGTCCTGCAGCTCGATCGGCGCGGTGTAGCCCTGATCGTCGCGGCCGGTGACCTTCAGCGTCTGCGCGAGCGCGGCGGTCGCGTCGGCGAAGGAGAGGCGGCCGCTGGAGAGCTCGAGCGTCCGCAGCGGGTGCAGGACGCCGACCTTGGCGTCCTGCTTGACCGTGCCGGCGGTCGCGGTGACCGTGATGTCGCCTGCGGCGTCCGACGGCGCGTGCAGGTTGCCGCCCGCGGCGCCGGCCGACCAGGTGACATTGTCGGCCTTGACCGCGACCTGGTGGTCGTCGAGACCGCGCGCGGTCAGCGTGCGGTGCAGGCCCGGGAACACCCGCGCCTTCGCCGGGGTGACGACGAGGCTGTCGACCTTGCCGTCGCCGGGGGTGACGAAGAGGCCGATGCCGGCCGGGTCGGCGCGCTGCGTGCCGTCGGACGGGGTGTTGCGCAGCGTCGCCTCCGCGCCGCCGAGCGGGCGGGCGACGAGCGTCGTCGAGCCGCCGCCGTCGAGGTTGAGGCCGGTGTCGGCACCCAATGCGACGAGCATGTCGGCGGTCTGCTTGAGCGTCGTGCCCGTGACCTGGGTCTGGCGGCCGTCGGTGATCAGCAGGAACATCGTCCTGCCGCCGTCCTTGAAGCCGATGGCGGTGCGCGGAGCGATCGACGTGTCGCCCTGCGCGAGCGCGACGCCGTTGGTGACGAGCGGCTTGTTGGTCCCGATCGCCCACTGCATCTGCCGCGCCGCGGCGTCCTTGAGGCCGTAGCTGAGCGTGACCGGGTCACCCACCTTGAGCGCCTTGATCGCGTCGGCGGCGCCGTCGCGGCCGACGAGGTAATACGCGCCGTCCGGGATCGCGCCCGTGCCGGCCGAGTTGTTGACCTGGACGACCTTGTCGTCCTGGACGAGGACCTCGGCGACGTTCGCGACGCCGGCCGTCCCGCGGCTGCGGATCTGGCTGCCCCAGGCGGAGGTGTAGGCGACCATGCTGTTGGCGGGGACGCCGCTCGCGTTGGCCGCGTTGATCGTGAGGATCGGCTGCGCGGCGCCGTCGAGCGTCGCCGTGGCCTGAAGCGTCATGTCGACGAGCTGGCCGATGCCGGTCTTGCTGACGCCGACGTGCGCCCAGCCGCCGAAGCTCGGGGACTTGATCAGCGCGCCGCCCTGGATCTCGCCGCCCGTCGAGGCCTGCGTGCTGTCGATGTCGAAGAAGTCGCCGTTGACGCCGGCCGCGGCGCCGGCGCGGTTGGCCATCGTCGTCAGCGCCTCGCCCTGGGCGATCTTCGGCGCCGTCAGCAGGTCCGACTTGACCGCGCCGTTGGCGAGATCGACGGTCAGGACCTGTGAGTCGTACCAGCCGCTGGCGTTGACGAACTTCTGGTGGTTGAGCGAGATGCCGGGGCCGACGGCCTCGGTCTCGTCGATCAGCGAGAGCTGGTCGGCTGCGCCGGCGAAGGACGGCGCGGCCAGCGCCATCACGGTCGCGGCGATCAGGGCACGCAGCAGCGCGCCAGGACGGGTTTTGAGCATCCGGGCTCCTTGGAGAAAGAGACGACAGGGGAGGAGCCCGCGATCTAACTCGACCGGCGCGTCCACTTAGTGACGGAACGGTGAACCACCGTTCGCGGCATCCTTGACGGCATGCGCTACGCCGTCTTCGCCCTCGCTCTGGTCGCCCTGGCTTCATGCGGCGGCGGTCGCGCCGGGACACCCGAGTCGGGCGAGCTCGTCGACGCGGCGGCGCGCGGCGACGTCGAGCGCGTGCGCCGTCTGCTCGCCGACGGCGTGCCGGTCGACGCGCGTGACAGCAGCGGGCGCACCGCCGTAACGGCGGCCGCGCTCGGCGACCATGTCGACGTCGCGCGCGTACTGATCGACGCCGGCGCCGACGTGGACATCCAGGACGCCGAACGCAACAACCCGCTGCTGGTGACCGGCGAGACGGGCAGCGTCGCGATGCTCCGCGAGGTGCTGCGCGCGCACCCGGACCTCGCGCGCACGAACCGCTACGGCGGGACCGCGCTGATCCCCGCCAGCGATCGCGGCCACGTCGAGCTCGTACGCGCGCTGCTGGACACCGACATCGACATCGACCACGTCAACCGGCTCGGCTGGACGGCGCTGCTGGAGGCCGTGATCCTCGGCGACGGCGGCAGCGCGCACCAGCAGATCGTCGAGCTGCTCGTGGCCGCGGGTGCCGACGTGAGCATCGGCGACAACGAGGACGTCAACGCGCTCGAGCATGCGCGCCGGCTCGGCTACACCGAGCTGCAGCGCACGCTCGAAGCCGGTCTCAGTCGCTGAACAGCGTGGACCAGTCGTTCTTCATGCTGACCACGGTCCAGCCTTCGGCCGCCGCGGCTTCCAGCGACTTCTCGGCGCCTGCCGTGTAGGCGAACTCGCGTTCCGCGTCGTCGTGCAGCAGCAGCAGCCGCAGCGCCGGGCGGTCCTTGCCGCCGGTGTAGCGGAGCATCTGGATGTCGCCGTTGGAGTTGCCGCCGGCGATGATCGGGCGCTGGCCGATGCGGCTCCAGATCCGGACGGGCTTGACCGGGCCGTCGTCGAAGAAGTCCATGGCGGCCGCGTAGGAGACGTTGCCGCCGTGCTCGTCCTCGGTGTAGGCGAGCGCGTTCGTGCTGCCGATCACGCGCTCGGAGGGGATGCCGTACATCGTGCCGGTCACGGGCCGCATGAAGTCGCGATCGCCGCCGGAGGCGATGTAGTTGGTGAAGTCGTTGGTCTCGAGGTAGCGCAGCAGCTCGATCATCGGCTTGTAGCCGCACTGATGGAAGCCGCGGCCGAGGGTCGGGTGCTTGCCCTCGCTCAGGTAGGCGGCCGCGGCGGCAGCGTACTCGTCGACGGTCTGGCCCGCGAAGGCGTGGACGAGGCCGCCCATCAGCACCTTCATGTCCGACTCGTCGCCCTGGTAGTGCTTGCTGATCGCGCCGCCGAGCCAGCCGTAGTCCTTCTCGTAGGCGGCCTTCCAGGGTTGCTGGTCGCGCAGGGCCTCGTCGGCTTCCGCCATCGCCGCAAGCCGCATCAGGATGAAGCCGATCTCGATCTGCATCGGCTGCTCGCACCAGAGCGTGCCGTCGTTGTCGAAGACGGCGATGCGCTCCGAGGGCGGGACGTAGCTGTCGCCGCCCTCGGCGGTCACGCGCTCGACGAACTCGACGATCGCGTTACGGGTGTCGGTGTGGTGCCATGACTGAAGGTGGTCGGTCATTGCCCGCCAGTGTGCCTTCCGCGGCACGGCGGTGCGTGTCGGTCAGGCGCGGTTGGCGTGCTCGGCGACGGTCGTGCGCGAGCGCGAGAAGCGTCCCTCGCGCGTGTCCACCCCGAGGCCCTGCGCCAGGCGGATTCCCAGGTCGGCGTCGACGGAACTCCAGTAGGCGACGACGCGGTGCTGCGTCTCCGTCGCGACCTCGTCGCTCGCGTGGCCGATGAGGTTCTCGAGCAGGTGCTCGCGGTCGGTGTCGCTCATGACCTCGCGATAGAGCGTCCCGGCCTGGCCGAAATCGTCGTCCTCGGCGTGCTTGAGGTTGGCGTACCGGCCGATCTCGGCGCCCTCGACCGACCAGCCGATGTCGGCCGCGGCGATCGGGTCGGCCATCGGGCCGCCGTGGGAGTTGGGCGCGTAGACCGGCTGCGCCCCCGCGTGCCGGTAGGTCATCTGGCCGTCCTTGTTGTAGGAGTGGACGTCGACCTTGGGCGCGTTGACCGGCAGCTGCTCGTAGTTGGCGCCGATCCGGTGCAGGTGCGTGTCGTGGTAGGAGAAGATCCGGCCCATCAGCATCTTGTCCGGGCTCAGCCCGATCCCCGGCACCAGGTTCGCGGGGGAGAAGCCGGCCTGCTCGACCTCGGCGAAGAAGTTCTCGGGGTTGCGGTCGAGCACCATCCGGCCGACCTCGATCGGCGGGTAGTCGCCGTGCGGCCAGACCTTGGTCAGATCGAACGGGTTGAAGCGATAGTCCGCGGCTTCCGCGAACGGCATCACCTGGACCTCGAGCCGCCACTCGGGCGCGTCGCCCGCGTCGATCGCGCGGCGCAGGTCGCGGCGGTGGAAGTCCGGGTCCTCCGCCGACATCTGGTCGCCCTCGGCCTGGGTGAAGTTCTCGATCCCCTGGACGGTCTTGAAGTGGTACTTGATCCAGAACTTCTCGCCGTCGGCGTTCATCCAGCTGAACGTGTGGCTGCCGAAGCCGTTCATGTGCCGGTACGTGCGCGGGATGCCGCGGTCGGACATCAGGATCAGCACCTGATGCGCGCTCTCCGGCGAGAGCGTCCAGAAGTCCCACTGCATGTCGTTGGAGCGCATCCCCGTGTCGGGCAGCCGCTTCTGCGAGTGGATGAAGTCCTGGAACTTCGACGCGTCGCGGACGAAGAACACCGGCGTGTTGTTGCCGACCAGGTCGTAGTTGCCCTGCTCGGTGTAGAACTTCAGCGCGAAGCCCCGCGGGTCTCGGACCGTGTCGGCGAAGCCCTGCTCTCCGGCCACGGTCGAGAAGCGCGCGAACATCGGCGTGCGCTTGCCGATCTCCCCGAAGAGCGCCGCCTTCGTGAACTGGCTTACGTCATTCGTGACCTCGAAGAATCCGTGCGCGCCGCTGCCCTTGGCGTGCACGACGCGCTCGGGCACCCGCTCGCGGTTGAAGTGCTGCATCTTCTGGACCGTGTAGTGGTCGTGCAGCACGGTCGGGCCCTGCGGCCCCGCGGTGAGCGAGAACTCGTCGCTCGATGCCGGGATGCCAGAGTCGGTGGTGGTCGTCGGACGCTTCTCGTCAGCCATGATCGTGCCTTCCTGGGAGCGGATCCTCTCCGACTCTTTCCGGCTCGGACGGGATCGAAACCGCCCGGGTCAGTCGGGGACGAACAGGCGCGCCTGCATCTGCTCCTCGGTGTGGGCGTTGAAGTCCCAGAGGGCCTTCAAGCGCGCGCGGAGGTCATCCGGCAGCCGGTCCACGCCGGGGCTGTCGATCTCCACCAGGTTGCCGGCCGGATCGCGGATGTAGAGCTGGACCACGTCGCCCGGCAGCTCGACCAGCCGGTTGTGGAACGCGACGTCGTCGAAGGCGTTGTGGCGCTCGGCGGCACGGTAGACCGGCTCGAGATCGTCGACCGTGATCCCCAGGTGGTGGTGGCTGGTCGGCGTGAGGTCGCGCTCGAACAGGTGCAGCTGCGTGCGCCCGAGCGCCAGCCACTGGACCGGGATCCCGAAGTTGGGCGTCGTGATCGGCTCCGCCCCGAGCAGGTCGACGTAGAAGCCGACCGACTCCTCCAGGTCCAGCGCGTTGATGCTCACGTGATTGATCCGCAGGCTCATCGGCGTCCTCGAAAATTCGGAAGCGTACGATCTGGCGTCCCCATCCGCTGGAGGAAGAATCGCATGTCGGAAGTCGTTGTCGTCGGGTCCTTCAAGGCCGAGCCGGGCAAGGAGGCCGAGGCGCTCGAGGCGTTCAAGGCGCTCGTCGAGCCGACCCATGGCGAGGAGGGCTGCATCCTCTACGCGCTGCACCAAGGGACGGACGACTCGAGCCGCCTGGCGTTCGTCGAGCGCTGGGAGTCGCGTGAGCTGCTCGACGCCCACCTCGCCAGCCCGCACATCGCCGCGATCCTCGAGCGCGCCGAGGAGCTGTTCGGCGACTCCGGCGACATCGTCGTCTACGAGGCGCTCCCGGGTGGCGAGAGGGTCAAGGGGTCGCTGGCGGACCACGCCGGCGGCTGACCCGCGCTCCTCAGACGGTCGTGATGCCGGCGAGGATCAGGTCGATGCCGGCGACGAACTGCTCGCGGTCGTCGTGGCCGGGCAGCTGCGCCGCGATCTGACGCACGAATGGATATTCCGCGGGGTCGAGCTGGGCCCACCGCGCGGCGACCGTGCCAAGGAACGCGTTTCGGTCGGTCTCGCGCGGGAGCAGGCGCGCGGCCGCGGCGTACTGTCCGGCCAGGCCGAGGAACGCCGAGCGCTTGGAGCTGTCCGCCGATGCCTTCGAGGATCTGCAGGATCGCGGCTTGCCACGGCTCGCCGGACAGCTGGGTGCCGACCCAGGGGTGGGCGTCGATCGCGTCGAACCCGCCGAGGGCGATGGCTCGGATCGCCTCGCGCGGCTCCGCGACGGAGACCACATTGGTCAGGGCGCGGGCGACGACGGCGTCGGTGGTCGCCATCAGCTCGACGGCGCCTCGACCTCTGCCTCGGCGAGCGCGCGCCGTACGGGCTCATCGGGCTCTTCACCGGTGCGCTCGGGGAGCAGGCCTGACCTGGCACACGGAACCGCAATCGGCGCAGGTCTCGCCGCGCCAGGCCTCGCGACCCTCCTTGATCGCGACGAAGGCGATGAAGAGCCCGATCAGCGGGTCGAGCCACCAGGCGCCGATCAACGCGTTCGCGGCAAGGCCGACGAGGACCGCCGCGGCCTGGATGCCGCAAAGGACGTTCTGGGTTCCCTCGCCGGCGGTGGCCGTCGATCCCAGGCGGTCGGCGAGCCGGTGCTTGGCCTTGCCGAGCAGCGGCATCAGGACGACGCTCGTCGCGGTCAGGACCATGCCGATGACGGTCACGTCCGCGTGACCGCGCTCGAGCAGTGTGCGCGTGCTCTCGACGAGGACGTAGGGCGCGAGGATGAAGAACTGGACGGCGACGAGCTTCTGTGCCCGGCCCTCGGCGGTGTCCGAGAACTTGCGCGAGCCGGTGAAGCGCCACACGATCACGGCCGACGCGATCCCTTCGATGAACGACGCGAGGCCCCAGCCGACGAGGGCGATCGAGCCGGCGGTCATGCCCTGCCAGACGCCGACGCCGCCCTCGATCCCCATGTAGAAGAGGCTCGCCCACGACAGCAGCACGGCCATGCGCGCCGCGCGCTCCCAGCCGGCGTCATGGACCGGCGCGACCGGTTGGGGGTGGGCCGTCACCATCGGCAGCTCGAAGCCCGCGCTCATGCCGTCACCTGCGCGGGAGGAAGCACGGCGGCGAGGAGCGCGGCGCCCTGCGGCGTCAGCGCGTACATGACCATCTTCCCGTCGCGCCGCGAGCTCACGAGGCCTGCCGAGCGCAACTGCCGGACGTGGTGCGACACGAGTTGGTCGGAGCGCTCGCTGACCCACGCGAGGTCGCAGACGCAGAGCTCGCCGCCGTCACGCAGCGCGGCGGCGATCGACAGCCGTGTGGGATCGCCCAGCGCCTTCGCGGCCGCGGCCGCGGCCGCCATCACGTCGGTGTCCGCTCGCGCCTGTCGAAGCGCTTCGGCGCGCGGAAGGTCCAGGCACAGCAGTTCGCAGCTGTCGGGCGCGCTCATTCCAACAATCTAACGCATGTTGGAATGTACGCTGCGCGCTCTAGGGGCGAATTGGCCGCTGGTTCGCCCCGACCTCCTTCGCGATGGCCTCGGCCTCCGCCGCCGGGACGTTCTCGGGCTGATCAAGGTCCGAACAGGCGGCATTGGTCGCGTCCACGGATCGCTCGACCGCGCCGGCGATGGTCGCCGCCTCGCCGGACTCGACGCCGTCGAGGACGATCTCCTGCCCTTGGACGATGTCGTTGACCCGGAGATGCCCCACCGCCGCGTGGCCCGTCACCTCGACCGTGAGGCGCGCGCTCAGGTCATGCGACCAGCGCGGGGTCGGGGTCCCCGACAGCGGGATCCGAAGGCGCACACCGACCCGGCCCGCAGGCAGCGGTTCCCCTCGTGCCGGACCGACGATTCTGTGTCTCTCGGTCATTGCTCTCCATCCCGCGGTTGCGATTCGTCCCCTTCAGGCTCCTACCCGTCAGCGTCAGGTCGACACGCGAGCCTACGCGGCGGGTTTGCGGGCGCGGATGATCGCCGAGCCCGCGGACTCGTGGACGCGGTGGGTCTCGGTGATCTCGATGTCGGTGAGGCCGGCGGCGGTGAGGTGGCGCGTGTACTCGTCGTGGGTGAGGGCGCCGGCGATGCAGCCGACGTACTGGGCGACGTCGGCCCGGCCGCCCCGCGACGCGCTCAGCGTGATCGAGGCGCTCGGCCTGAAGCGGTGCTCGACGGATCCAGGATCCTTCCGGATACCGGGCGGATCGCGACGCTGGCCGCGGGCGAACGCCGGCCGTCCGGGAACTGGAGTCGGTAGCGAAGGCGCGCGATACCGCGCTTGGAGGCACGGAACCAGAGCGCGCCGGTGCGGGGATCGACGCGCACTGCGCTCGCTGCGCGGTTGCGCCAGACGACGCGGATCAGTGCGCCGCCCGCGGCTCGATCGTTGGCCAGGAGTCCGTGCGCGGCGCCCACGTGCAGCACGGCCCCGGCGGCGACGCGGTAGCGATCGTCGACCGGGGCTGTCGCAAGGGCGGACGGCACCGCGGCCTTGATCGTGGGCGAGGTAGGAGCCGCGGCAGGATCGGCGAGCGTGGGTGCCGGCTTTTCCGCCGCCTCGGCGATCAGCGCCACCCCGTCCGCGTCGTAGTGCACGCTCCAGCGCCGCCCAGGGCCCGCGGCCGTCCCGAGCACGGTTGCGAACGTGCCGTTGCGGTCGGCGGCGTCCACGATCGGCAGCCGGTCCGCGACTGCTGGGACATAGCCGTCGCGCGCCGCGATCTGGAGAGTCCCGTTGAGCTTCGCGCTGTACGTGGTCACGGTTCCGAAGCCGGTCCCCGGCGTCGCACCGCCGGCCTCGATGCGGAGGACGCCATCCACCGACTGGACGTACGGCTCCGTCGTGAAGTTCAGCGTGCCGCGGCGCACGTCGAGCGTGCCGTCATTGATGAACGCGGGCCCGATGTCCACCGGTCCGGTACCAGCAGTGCGACGCATCGTCCCGCTGTTGTGGATCTCCGCCCCGCTTCGGAAGAAGCTTTCGATGCTGCCGGTCTGGCCCTCCATATCGAGCGTCCCGACGTTCTCCAGCAGGGTGCCGTGACCCATGATCAAGCGCTGACTCAGCCAGCGCGCAGTGCCTTCGATGCGTAGCGTGCGGTCGTCGTCGATAACGGTGGCCCCAGCAATCACCAGCGAGCCGGTGGGCAGGATCCGGGTCAAGCCCGGCCCGGTCATCGCACCGGCGGTCCACGCCAGCGCCCCGGCGACGTCGAGCCTGCCAGGTCCGGTCAGCGTCCCGGCGAGCGTGAGGCTGCCGGGGGAGATGACGGTGCTGAGCAGCTCCATGGTCCCGTCGGCGCGTACGTCTCCGGCGAGCGTGGCGCCGGCGGCGAGCTGGTAGGTGCCCGAGCTCAGCACGACGGTCCCCGCGCCCCCGCCGAAACTTCCGGTCGCTGCCCGCGACGTGCCGCCGTAAAGGGTCAGGACGCCGGCGAGGGCGGTGATCGCGCCGCGGTTGTCGATCCGCACATTGACGGTCGCGTCCCCAGGTCCAGCGGCACGCGTGATCGTCCCGGTGTTGACCAGCGTCGGAGATTGGGCTGGTGCGTTGTCGTAGATCGCGCTCCCGTCGGTCAATGTGAGCGTCGCGGCGTTGTCGAGTCGCGCCCCGGAGCCGAGCGACCAGTACGCGTTGGGACCGTCGACGCGCAGCGCCCCCTCGTTACGAAGCGTGCGTCCGCTGAGATCGACGAACCCGGTCACGGCGGCGCTGGCGCCCGCCACGATCCGGGTCGTGCCGGCGCCGGTCATCGAGCCGCCGCTCCACGCCAGCGCGCCGCGTACCTCGAGCGACCCGTCGCCGTGAAGGTCCCCACCGGCGAGCGTCACCGTGCCGGTCGACGTGACCGTGCCGGTGACCCCCAGGCTGCCGTTCAAGAGCACCACGCCGTCGAGCGTTGCCGGTTGGGCGAGCGCGAACTCCCCGCCCGCGAACTCGATCCGCCCACGCAGCGGGCCGCTGAGCGAGCCGCCACCGGCGAGTTGCAGCCCACCGGTGGCGTCGATGGTTCCGCCACCGGTGACCGGGATCGTGACCACGCTCGTCCCGGCCGACGCGAGCTTGTGCACCGTGCCGGAGTTTGCGAGCTCCGCGCCGTCACCCGCGCCAGATGTGACCGAGAACTCACCGCTCAGCTCGAGCGTGCCGGCGTTGACCAGTTTCGCGTCGTCGCTGACCTGCAGGAGGTCGAAGCTGTCTGGGAGGTCGGCGAGCCGGAGCGTGCCCTCGTTGCGCAGCGTGCGTCCGCCGCCGAGGGACACGAAGCTGGAGACCTCGCCTGTCGCGGTCCCGATCAGCCGCGTGGTCCCGGACCCCGCCATGGAGCCGCCGTTCCAGGTCAGCGCGCCGCGGATCTCAAGCGTTCCCGACCCCGCGAGCGTGCCGCCGTTGAGCGTGAACGTTCCGGTCGACGGCACGGTCGCCATCACGTCGGTCTGGGCCGCGCTGACGACATCACCCGCGAGCGTGGCGCCCGCCGTTAGCGTGAACGTCCCGGAGGCCAGCCGCAGCTCGCCCGAGAGCGGGCCGGAGAGCGTCCCCCCGGCGTCGAGGCGCAATTCGCTGAGCGCCTGCACCGCACCGGTGCCTGTGAGTGCAACCGAGACATCGCTTGGGCCGAGTTGCGCGGGCCGTCGCACCGTCCCCGAGTTGTCGATGCTCGGAGCGTCTCCCGCTCCGGTCCACCCGATACCCAGATCGCTCGCGAGCTCGAGCGTCCCGTCGTTGTCGAGCAGGCTGCCGCCGTCCATCTGCAGCAAGTCGAACTGATCGGTCTCCTGCAGACGCAGCGTCGCCTCGTTGCGCAACGTTCGCGCTAGCTGCACGAATCCGCGGACGTCGGCCGCGGAGCCGGGAGCGAGCCTTGTGGTGCCGGTGCCGATCATGGCTCCGCCCGACCAGTCGAGCTGGCCGCGGACGTCGAGCGTGCCCTCGCCGCCCAGGGCGCCGGAGCGCAGCGCGAAGCGCCCGCTGGATGGCACGGTGCCGGATAGGTCGAGCGTTCCGCCGACTTCGACCAGACCCGCGAAATCTGCCCCCTGGCCTAGGCTGAAGGTCCCCGCGTCGAGCCCGAGCGTGCCCGCCCCCGTGCTGGTGCCGAAATGCCCGCCGACCCGAGCTGGACCGCCGCCGCTCGACAGCCCGAGCCGCCCGGCCTGCACGTCGATCGTCCCCGAGTTGACGACCGGAACGGAGAGCGCCAGATCGGGACCGGCAGCGGTGCGTCGCAGCGTCCCCGTGTTGACCAGCAATGGCTCGGGGTCGAAGCCGGCGGCGCCGATCGGCGTCGCGGCGGCGAGCTCCAACACGCCGCTGTTCTCCAGCCGTGCCGCTGCCTCGAGGGCAACATAGTTGAAGTCCTCGCTGGCGATCAGCCGGAGCGTCCCTGCGACGGCGAGCGTATGGCCGGCGCCGATGGTGACATAGCCGCTCTGCGTCGAATTCGAGCTCGCCGCCAGCCGGGTCGCGCCGCTGCCGCCGAGTGTGCCGCCCTTCCACGTCAGTGCTCCGGTCACATCCAGGTCCGCGGGCCCGCCGAGCGTGCCGCCGGTGACGCGCAGCGTGGCGATCGAGGAGTCATTGGCCGTGTCGGTCAGCGACAAGCCGGAAAGGACCTCCACCGTCCCGGGCGCCTGGAGTGAAGCAATCGTCTGTTCGCCGCTGTCCACGACCGCGGTCAGCCCCACGGGGACACAGACATGTTGGCCCGCTCCTGGCACCGCCGCGGTGCTCCAGTTGTCCGGATCGGTCCAGGACGTGCCCTCGCTGCCGTCGAAGCTGACGCCGCACGGCGGCGCGGCGGCGGCGGCGCGGGACGTCACGAGCCCGCTCAGTGCCAGCACGAGGAGGAGGGCGACGACACGCATCAGAACTTGATGCACCCCCCGGCGGTGAGCTTGGCCGAGCAGCCGCCGGAGACGAACGACTTGGTCGCGGTGCAGCCGAGGCTCGGACCGCTGCTCCCATAGCCGCCGCCGCAGGAGTACGGCCCGTCACTGCCCGTCGCCTTGGTGCTCCAGTCGAGCTTGTCGCAGCCGAGCTTGCGGCTGATCGTGCCGCTGACCGACGCGCCGCCGCAGGAGGCGCTCGCGGTGACGCTCACGTTGCTGCTCGGCACGCTGCCGCTGCCCGCGTTGACCGAGACACCGGCGCCGAAGCCAACTTCGGCGCACACGGCGACGCCGTCCGGTGAGAGGCAGAGCTTGCCCCCGCCGCCGACGCCCTCGTACGCGCCACCGCCGATGCAGACGCCGTTGCCGATCGCGTCGCTGACTCCTTGCCCGAAGTCGATCAGTCCGTCGCCGACGTCTCCAGCGAGGTCACCGAGGTCGCCTAGCAGCCCGAGTCCGGACGGGTCGCGCGCCCCCGCAGGATCGCTGCCGGCGTACGCGTAGAGATTCGCCTGTCCCCCGGCAAAGAGCGCGGGGTCACGCGTCGTCCAGCGCCCACTGCGCGGGTCGTACTCGCGCGCGCCCAGATGGACCAACCCGGTGCGTGCGTCGCGCAGGCCGCCCGCGAAGCCGATCGGCACGGAGAAGCCTGGTGCGCTGTCGGCGGTCTGCACGCCGAAACTGTCGAAGTCGAGCGTCTTCATCGTCGTCCCGTCCGCCGCCGTGACCACGCGCGGCGTCCCGACCTGGTCGGTCGCCACCGAGTAGCGCGTGCCACCGCGCTGTAGCGCGAACAGCCGTCCCGACTCGTCCCAGTAGAGCTGCGTGAACGAGCCGTCCGGCTCGCGCACTCCGGTCACGAGCTGCGGATTGTCCGGGCTGCCGTAGAGGTACCGGGTCGTCGCACCGTCCTCGGTCCGCGCGCTGCGGCGGCCGTAACCGTCGTAGGCGTAGTCGATCGTGTGGCCGCCGGAGATCGCGCGCACGAGCTCGCCGCGTGCGCCGTAGCTGAAGGTGTCTCCTCCGCGGGCGACCATGAAGCCGTCGGCATCGACGGTCGCGCCGCTGGTGAGCCGATCCTGTGAGTCGTAGCTGGCACTACCCGCCGGGCTGCTCGTGCGGTTGCCGTTGGCGTCGTACGCGTAGGCCTCCGTGACGGTTCCGTCGCGCTTGACCTGCGTGAGCTGGCCGCTGCCGTCGTAGGCGTAGACGTACTCGTGGGTGACGCCGTTGACGGTCTCCGATCGAGCACTCACATGGTCGTCGCCGTCGTAGCCGACTGCTGCCTGGTAGCGGACGGTCCCGTTCACGCTGTCGATGAGTGTTGCGGGGCGTCCATGGTCGTCTCGGGCCACGCCGTGCTCGATCTCGCCTGCGGTGTAGCGGTCCGCTGCGCCGCTCGGGCCCGTCCGCCGGACCGTGAACGGGCCGTAGGTGGTGAGCAGCCCGTCGCTGTCACGGGCGTAGCTGGTGGTGACGCTCTGCGACCCGCTCGTCAAGGTCACCGCGCTCGTCCGTACGTCCCCTTTGGCGTCACTGAAGTCGACGGCAACCGTGCCCGCGTCGCTCTGAACGCTCGTCGTCAGGTCGCCGTCGTAGCTGAACGTCAGCGAATCGCCGCCCGTGCGGGTGAGGGTCTTCGGCCGCAGCGTCGAATCGCCGGGCGAGTAACCGATCGCCACAGTGGCGTCCGCGCTCGTCGCGCCCGAAGGCCGGCGGCCGGCGTCATAGAGCTGCTGCACTTGGCGGCCGCTCTGCCGCTGCATCGTGCCGAGGGAGCCGTCGGCACCGTAGCTGCGGGTCAGCGCCAGCGCGCCGGGCGCCGTGTAGCCAGCGAGGTCGCCCTGGTCGGCGTAGGCGAGTTGGTGCGTGACGCCGCTCGGCATCGTCACGCCGATGCGTCGTCCGAGTGCGTCGTACGCGAAGCCATACGTGTGTCCACCGACGGTCAGCGTGGCCATGCGCTCGGCGGCGTCGTAGGTCCACAAGCGCTCGCGCCCCGCGGGCTCGCGCATCGTCACCAGGCGGTTGCCGTCGTCCCAGCCGTAGGTGGTCACGTCGGTGCCCGATGCGCGCGTGGCGGGACGCCCACGGGTGTCGTAGCTGTAGGTGACGTCGGCCAGCCCAGGACGTTCCACGCGTACGACGTGGCCGGCCGCGTCGTAGGACGTGCGCTCGACGCGGCCGCTCGGGCTCGTGACGGTGAGCCGGCGTGCCGCTGCGTTGTAGACCGACGTGAATTGACGCCCGCCTCGCGTCAGCGTCTCGGTCTCCGAACTGATCTGCTGCGGGTGGGTGGGATCCGGCACGACGGCGCTGCGGTCGAGGTGGACCGTCGTCTGCAGCCCGCTCGGATAGCGCGTCGTGGTTTCGGTCTCCACCGGCGCGAGCATCCCCCAGCGGGGATCCGGTCCGAGCCGCATGATGTGGTGAACGCCCTCCGGCGTGATCTCCTCCTGCGTGCCGTCCGAGCGCTGGAAGACCACCTCCTCGCCGCCCGCGGAGTTGGTCACCGTCCGCCGGTAACCGCCTGTGGCGAGCCGCTGGGTGGTGTAGGCCGTCTCATGCGCCAGGGCATCCTGCACATGCACGGTGGACGTCGTCGGCGTCTCCTCGCGCGTCAGCGTGGTGAACTGCGGGCCGGGCGGATCGTCCTTGATGAGTCGTCCCTGGCTGTCGTAGCTGAATGTGTGCACGCGATCGAGCGGATCGGTGAGCTTCGTCATCAGCCCGCCCGCGGTGTACGCGAGCTTGACCTGCGCGCCGCCAGGCCGCTGATAGGTGGAGAGCCAGCCGTTTCCGCCCACCGTCAGGAGCGTGCGCTGGCCACCCGGTGCCACGATCGCCGTCGGTTGCGACGCGCCGTCGCGCTCGATCCGCGTCGTGTTGCCCGACGCATCGGTGAAGGACGCAAGCAAGCCGTTCGCGTACGTGAACGACATCCGCACGTCAGCAGTGATCGCGTCCAGCGTGCGCAGGTGCCGGCCGTTGGAGTCGAACTGGTAGAGCTCCCGACCGTTCGCCGAAGGGATGGAGAAGTTCGCGTCGATGTAGCCACCGAACGCCGAGTTGACGTGCAGCACCTGAGTGCCATCGGAGACGTAGAGGCTGTCGTCCGGAGCGACCGCGATCCCCCTCACGTCCTGCAGTGCGTACTGCGATGCCGCACCGCCGTACATGAAGTCGCTCCCACCGCCGACGACCGTCGAGATGTCACCGGCCTGGCCAACACGACGAATGCGGTTCTCCCGTTCGTCGGCGATCAGGACGAGGCCATCGGGAGTGACGGCAAGCTTGACCGGCTTGTCGAGTTGCGCGTCGGTGGCCTGCCCGCCATCGCCGTTTCCGGTGGGGGGCGAGCCGCCACCCGCGACCGTCGTGATCGTGCCGTCGGGGGCCACGCGGCGGACGCGATGGTTGCGCGTATCGGCGATGTAGAGCGCGCCTGTGAGATCCACGGTCACGCCCTCGGGCGCGTTGAGCTCGGCGTCGCGCGCCAGCCCACCGTCGCCCGAGAACCCTGGGAGGCCTGTGCCGGCGACCGTCGTGACGCGTCCGTCAGTGCTGACGCGGCGCACGCGATGGTGGAAGGTGTCGGCGACGTAGATCGTCCCGTCGGGCGCCGCGGCCACTCCGCGCGGAGTGCGCAGGCGCGCCGACGTTGCCGGCCCGTCGTCGCCGAGCCCATCCTCCGGGCTGCCTCCGCCGGCCACCGTCTCGATCACCCCGGATGCGGTGACCCGCCGGATGCGGTTGTTCTGCGTGTCGGCGATCACCACCGCGGCGCCGCTCGTGGCCACGTCCTCGGGGCCGGCGAGCTTCGCGCTGGTGGCGGTGCCGCCATCGCCGCTGAGGCCGTAGCCACCGGTCCCCGCGACCGTCGAGATCGTCTTGCTCACCCGGCGCACCCGCTGGTCCTCGGCGTCCGCCAACACCACCGTGCCGTCGGCTTGCACGGCGATCCCGCGGGCGCCGAGAAGGGCGGCGTTCGCAGCACTCGCGCCATCGCCGGGGTCGAATCCGGGGCCGGCGAACTGCTGGACGACCGTCGCCTCGGGGGCGCCATCGGCGCTGCGCATCGTTCCGTCGCCGAGATGAAGCGTTCGGCTGGCAGGGTCGTAGGCGTGCAGGACCGAGAGGGTCCAGCCGCCGAGACCGAAGCCGCGCGCGTCGTACGTGCCGAGCGTCCGCTTGTATTCGCGGCTGAGGCTGATCTCCAGAGCCCCGCGATCCGCGGTGATGGTCGCGCCGCCGAAGTCGCCGAACGCCCGCGGTTCGGCGGCGATGGCGGCCGCGCCAGAACTCACGGCGGCCGGCGCGCGGTAGACGGCGTCGTAGACGTAATTGACGGAGATCGTGGCCGGCTGCGCCCCCTGAACCGGCCGGCCGTAGCCGTCCTCGCCGTTCCAGGTCACCGACGCGCTGAGGTGCGGCTGCGGAGCGAAGGTGCGCACGAGGCGCTGGCCCGCGACGTCGATCGCCATCTCGATCCGCTTCACATCGGCGGGAATCGTCTCGCCGCTCAACTCGGCGGTGACGGTGTCCGCCGCGACGCGCCCGGGCGCCGTCCCGCTGTCATAGACCAATTCGGCCGGCGCACCGCTGATCGCGAGATGCTCGCCGAGGGTCTGGCTGTCGCAGCCGATCACCGAGCCCGCGGCGCCGCACGGCCCGTCTGGTCCAGGGCCGTTCGGCCCGCCACCGGTCGGCGGTCCCGCGCCGGGTGGCAGGTCATACGGCCAGTTGAGGTCCCACGGGGTGAAGTGGGTGACCGCCGTGCGCCACAGCTCCTGGCCGGGAAGGTAAAGCTGGTTGAGCTTGCGCAGCTCAGCGTCGTCGATGCCGAGCGCGGTCAGCTTCTCGCCCAGGTCGACCTGCCCGTCGCCGTCCACGTCCAGCCGCGCGCGACCGTCCAGGGCGCCGATGATCTTGATCACGCGACCGTTGTCGGACGCGACCCAGGCTCCGCGCTCGCGGTCGTAGTAGCCGGCGGGCACCGGTGAGCCGACGGGCATGCCGAGGAAGTTCTCGAGGTAGAGGATCACCGGCTTGTCGAATTCGACCGAGTCCGCGCCCGCGGCGATCGCCGCATCGACGCTCAGCTCGGTCGCGTACGTGTACGCGCTGGACGCCGGAAGGTCGCCCGGCATGGCGTCGGGCCCCCGGTCGCCGACGGTGTACTCGGTCGCCCGCACGACCGTGTCGGTGGCCGCGATCGAGCGGTGGCGACCGCTCGGGAGCGCGAGCACGGTCGTGGTGCCGGGCTTGAACAGCATCGTCATCTGACGCGCGCCGTCGGCGTCCTGCGTGCGGGTCCCGCGTGCGACCTGGACGTCGGTCGAGTTCGTGAGCCGCGTTCCGTTGGGGTCCAACGGCGACAGCACGACGTCATCGAGGCGCTCGAAGTCCTGCCAGCCGACGGGCGTCTCCCGCTGCAGTGGGAGATAGCCGTCACGCGCGTAGACGACGGTCAGCGGATCGCCGCCGTTGACGGCGAGGTCGTAGCCGCCGTCAGCGCGAGTGACGGTGGTGCCGTACTCGACGTGGTCGAGGATCGAGACGGTCACGCCGGGGAGCGGCAGCCCACCGCGGTCCAGGGCGCGGCCACGCAGGACACCGACGAGCGTCGGCTTGATCGTCCCCGGAGCGACGCCGGTCTGGATCGGGTTGGCGCCGGAGTACAGGAACTCGGTCGAATCGGCGAGAGAGGTGGTGCCACCGTCGTCGAGGGCTGGGGCGATGCCGGCCGGGTCTGGAGGCGAAGCCGGGGGCGGATCCGCGGGCGGCGGTGGGATCGGGCTCGGTGTGGCGGTAGCCGTTGGCGTTGCGGCGGGCGTGGTCGCCGGGGTCACGACCGGCGTCGCGGTCGGGTTGGGTGCCGGGAGAACGACGGGCGCGGGCGGCCTGGGCACAACGCTTGGCGGCGTGTCGATGCGCAGACGCGTCGACGCGACGCGGCAGTTGTTGGCCTCGCTCGACTCACGCACCTTGCCGGCTGCGTCGGCACAGGCGATCAAGGTGTAGGTGCCGGGCGGCAAGCTTGCGGGCACAGCCAGGCGACCTTTCACGACGCCCCGCTTCGTGCGAGCGAGCGGCTTGCCCGCCAATTTGCCGACGAGCGCGATGTCCTTCCTGTCCGCCTTCGCGTCCGCCGACGCGACCACCCGCACATCGAATCGCCCGGCGCGACCTTTGCCCCTATTGGCCACCGTGACGGAGACATCGACGTGCCCGGAGGGGAGTGTCGCGCCGACCTTGGTCACGACGAGGTCAGGTCGCGACGGCGCTGCGAGCGCGCAGGGGGCGATCACCAGAAACGGGAGCGCGATCAAGCCACAAACCTGCCTCCACATTCCTGTGGCCAACCCCCCTTCCATTTCTTGGACTCTTGCGAGCCTTCCAGGTAAGGACGACCTAAACAAGGCGCCAAAAGACCAGGATTCCGGATCCTGCGCGAGGTGTTCATCGCGGTGCGCCCGCCAGGCGAGATGCAGCGCAACCTCGGCATCGTGCGCAACGTCCTCGCCGACCGCCTGAGCCAGTTGGTCGAGACCCGGGTCCGGTCGCAGGCTGACCCGGGATCGGCGTCACCCGTCGTTTCGTGCTCTGATGCGCGGGTCCATGCGGGCCTGCAAGGTGTCGACGATGAAGTTGGCGACAACGACGAGGATCACACCCTCGAGGACCAGCGCCTTCAGCACGGGGACGTCCTGGGCGACGATCGCACCACGGATCGTCGGGAGCCTCCCGGGGAGCCCGAAGCCGTATTCGATCGCCGCGGCCGTGATCAGGGGGTGGACGTTGAGCGGGACCGCGATCACGCCGCGCAGCCGCCGCGTGATCCACGCGCGGGGGTAGGTCGCGCACCAGCCGCCGGCGGTGACGCCGAGGAACGTCCCGGGGCAGCAGCCCGCCCATGATCAGCTGCAGATCGACCGGGGCGCATGCGCGCAGCATCCCCTCGACCGACCTGTGTTCCTACCCCGAGCACAGTGCGATGTGCCCTATCTGCCTTCGTATCGAAGGGTTGCAGCCCGCGCCGGTCGTCGCGCCCATCTGGCCCTGGACGACGGCCGCGATATGCGCCAACGCATCCGCGGCTGCCGCGCCCCAGCTCATCTTGTCCAGGCCCGCGTTGAACTGCGTCCATCCGCTCACGGGCGATACGCGAAGTCTTGAACGTCGGCAGTTCCCTCGCGGTGCTCGCGATCGTGTCGAACGGCCTCCTTGTGCGCGCGCAGCCACGGACGCATCCGCCGTCGGTCTACCCGACACCGGATACCAAACCGCTCTAGGCGGGTTTGCGGGCGCGGATGATCGCCGAGCCCGCGTGACTCGTGGACGCGGTGGGTCTCGGTGATCTCGATGTCGGTGAGGCCGGCGGCGGTGAGGTGGCGCGTGTACTCGTCGTGGGTGAGGGCGCCGGCGATGCAGCCGCGTCCTGGGCGATGTCGGCCCGGGTGGCCTCGTCCATGTCGGGGTCGGCGATCACGTCGGAGACGGCGAAGCGCCCGCCGGGCTTCAGCACGCGCGCGGCCTCGCGCAGGACTTGCGGCTTGTCGGTGGAGAGGTTGATGACGCAGTTGGAGATGACGACGTCGACGGTGTCGGCGGGAGCGGGATCGCTTCGATGTAGCCCTTGAGCAAGTGGACGTTCTCGATGCCGGCCTTGGTCGGGTTGGCGCGGGCGAGCTCGAGCATCTCGTCGGTCATGTCGAGGCCGATAGGCGGTGCCGGTGGGGCCGACGCGGCGGGCGGAGAGCAGGACGTCGATGCCGGCGCCGGAGCCGAGGTCGAGCACGACGTCGCCGGCGGAGAGGTCGGCGATCGCGGTCGGGACGCCGCACCCGAGGGAGGCGATCAGGGCGTCCTCGGGCAGCGTCGTCGCGCTCGTCGCCGTAGAGGCCGCGCCGAACAGGTCGGCCTGTTCGTCGGTGATGATCGCCGAGTCGGGGCTGCAGCACCCGGCCGCGTCGGTCGGGTTCGAGGTGGCGAGCGCGGCGGCGGCGTACCGTGCGCGGACGGTCTCGCGCAGCGCGAGGTCGGTCAGCTCAGCCATGCGGACAGCTCCTTCAGTGCCTCGGGGATCACGTAGTAGTAGGCCCAGAGGCCGCGGCGCTCGGAGTCGACGATGCCGGCCTCGCGCAGCTTCTTGAGGTGGTGCGAGAGCGTGGGCTGGGAGATGTCGAACAGCGGCACCAGCTCGCAGACGCAGACCTTGCCGGCGTGCTTGCGCAGGACGTCGACGAGCTGCAGGCGGATCGGGTCGCCGAGCGCCTTGGCGACCTCGGCCATCCGCGTGGCGTGCTCGCGCTCGACGTCGGGGTAGACGACCGGCTCGCAGCACGGCTCGCCGGCGGGGCGCTTGGTCTTCGGCTCGAGCTCCAGATCGACAGCCATCGATGTATGGATACCGATTGAAGTGATGTCTGTCAATCGAGTCCGAGCTGGGCCGCGGATCGGCTCATCGAAACACATCTATTTGCGTTTGTCGATGTAACGCGCCATCCTCGAATCCATGACCAGTAGCGATGGCGCTGTCGCCGTCATCACCGACATCCACGCCAACCTGCCCGCGCTGGAGGCGGCGCTCGCGCGGATCGACGAGCTCGGGATCGAGCGAGATCTACTGCGGCGGCGACCTCGTCGGCTACGGCCCGCATCCCGAACGAGGTGTGCGCGCTGATCGCCGAGCGCGAGATCCCGACGATCTACGGCAACTACGACTACGCGATCGCGCGCGACCTCGACGACTGCGGCTGCGCCTACATCACGCCCGCAGGACCGCGAGCTCGGTCAGCGGTCGGTCGCGTGGACGCTCGAGCACACCGACCAGCGCGTCCAAGGACTTCATGCGCGAGCTGCCGTTCGACCTGCACTTCCGGCTCGGCGAGCGTGACGTGCACCTGGTCCACGGCTCGCCGCGCAAGGTCAACGAGTACCTGTTCGAGGACAAGCCGGCCCGCCTCTACGAGCGGCTCGCCGGCGGCCGAGACCGACCAGGTGCTCGTCTTCGGCCACACCCACAAGCCGTGGGTGCACGAGCTACGGCGGCGTCCTGTTCGTCAACTGCGGCTCGGTCGGCAAGCCCAAGGACGGCGACCCGCGCGCCGCGTTCGCGATCCTGCGGCCCGGCGGCGACGGGCATCGAGGTCACGATCGAGCGGGTCGCCTACGACGCCGAGGCCGTGGCGCGCGAGGTCGCCGCGGTGGGGCTGCCGGTCGAGTACGCCGACAAGCTGCTGATCGCCGCGTGAGCGCGCCCCTCGCCCGGCGCCTGCTCGCCGAGTACCTGCGGCAGCGCGTTCCTGGCCGCGCTCGTGATCGGCTCCGGCATCGCCGCCGCCGCAGCTCTCGCCAGGACACGGGCCTGCAGCTGCTCGAGAACGCCGCCGCCACCGCGGCGGGCCTGTTCGCGATCATCCTGATGTTCGGGCCCGATCTCGGGCGGGCACTTCAACCCGGTCGTCTCGCTCGTCGACGCCGCCTTCGGCGGCCTCAGCCGGCGCGACGCGCTCGCCTACATCCCGGTGCAGATCGCGGGCTGCATCAGCGGCGCGATCGTCGCCAACGGCATGTTCGCGCTGACGGCGATCAGCATCTCGACCCACCACCGCGCCAGCCCGTCGCACCTGCTTCGCCGAGGTCGATCGCCACGTGCGGCCTGATCCTGCGTGATCTTCGCGCTCGTGCGCAGCGGCCGCGCGGCCACCGCGCCGGCCGCCGTCGGCGCCTACATCGGCGCCGCCTACTGGTTCACCAGCTCGACCAGCTTCGCGAACCCGGCGATCAGCATCGGCCGCATGTTCTCGGACACGTTCGCCGGCATCGCTCCGGCGTCGGTGCCCGCCGTTCATCATCGCCCAGCTCGTCGGCGGCGCCATCGCGCTGCTGCTGGTACGGGTGCTCTACCCCGACCTCAGCCCTGAGGAGGCCGCCGACGTGGTCGTCGCCCACGATGCCGAGCCTCGGCTCCGGGAAGCAGTGGCATGATCGTGTGACGGCACGACGCCGGACGCTCAGCGCAGCACGGTGAAGCGCACCACGACCGTGCGTGAGCGATTTCCGGCGCTGTCGGTGGCGACAACGGTCGCCTCGTAGACGCCCGCGGCGAGCGCGCCACGGCCCGTGCGGCCGGGGAGGACCAGGCGTTGTGCCCCCTTCGCGACCGTTCGTTTCAGCGTGCCGCGCACGGAATGCGAACCCTTGCGTGTGATGCGAACGGTGACGGTCGCCTGCTCGGAGACGGTGAAACGGAACGTGGATCCCTGCTTGGCCCGGAAGCGGCGCCGGGTGAGGTTCACGCCGCTGAGTACGGGTGCGGTGGCGTCCGCGGTCGCGGCCGGGGGGCCGGCCGGCGGCGGCGTGGTGGAGATGGGGATCGGGGGTGTGATGGTGGGCGGTTCCGCAGCGCGGGCGATGACGGCCACGGGCGCGCTCACCGCCACCGCGGGCCCGGTGCCGTTGCGCGCCGTGACCTCACAGGCGACGTGCTTGCCCACGTCCGCCTCGGCGAGCGCGAACGTCGCTCCCGTCTGTCCGTCAACGGGCGTGCCGTCGGCCAGCCAGCGGCGCGCGAACGGGAGCGTGACCTCGCTCCAGGTCCCATCCCCGCACGTCAGTGCATTGCCCGGCTGGGCCGTGCCGGTGATCACGGGCGGCGCCGAGTTGCCGGGCCGCGGCGGCCCGATGAGCGCGAAGCCCTGGTGCGCGATGCCGTCGACGGTCGTGAACTGGCCGCCGGCGAACACGGTCGTCGAGGTCGCGCGGATCGCCCGCACGGTCGCGTCCGGGCTCGGGTTGTAGGCGGTGTCGACCGCTCCGCTCGCCGCATCGACCCGCGCCAGGCGCGGCGTCGCCGTCTGACCGCCGATCGAGGTGAAGCCACCCCCGGCGTACAGCCACGCACCCTCGCGCCAGAGCGCGAACGGGGTCGTCCCGGGCTTGGGTGAGAACGAGGGGTCGGCCAGGCCGGTCACGGGTGAGAGCTTCACCAGCTGGCCGATGCCGGCAGGCTGCCCGCCGATCCCGCCGAACGGGCCGCTGGCGTACAGGCTCGTGCCGTCGTAGGCGAGCGCCCGCGTCTCCCCGGCCGGCGCCGGGGCGAAACCGAGGTCGACCTTGCCGGTCGCGGCGTCGAGCTTGGCGAGCCGGGGCGTCGCGAACTGGTTGTTCACGCTCAGGAAGTAGCCGCCGACATACACGCTGGAGCCCGCGACCACCACCGCATCGGCTCGGTCGTCGATCGTGGCGCTGAAGCTCGCGTCGACGGCGCCGGACGCGTCGACCTTCGTCAGCAGCGCGGGCGCGCCGTTGAAGAGATAGCCGGCGCCGACGCGGTGGATGCCGTCCACGATCATCGCCCCCGCCAGGGACGGATGGAACGTCAGGTCGACCGCCCCGGTGACGGCGTCCACCCGCGCAGCCTTCGGGGTCGCCGTCTGACCGCCGATCGTGGTGAAGCTTCCGCCGACGTAGAGGCTCGTGCCGTCGTAGAGCAGGGCGCCGACCTCGTCCGTCGGATCGGGATGGAAGCCGGGATCGATCGTCCCGGTCGCAAGGTCGATCCGGGCGAGATTCCGCAGCGCGTAGGAACGACCCAGCGAGCCGCCCGCGATGACCGCGCCACCGCTTCCGGTCAGCGCGGTCACCTGGCCGCCGAAGTCTGGATGGAAGGCCGGATCAACCGCTCCGGTGACGGGGTTGAGCCGTGCGACCAGCAGGCTCGCCGACCGTCCGTCCACCCGGCCGAACGTGCCCCCGGCGTACAGACTCGCGCCGTCGTGCCAGAGCGCTCTCACCGGCTGGTCGGGGGCCGGGTCGAACGCCAGATCCACGGCGCCGTTCGCGGGATCGACCTTCGCCAGCCGCGGCGTTGCCGTCTGTCCCTTGATCGTGGCGAACTCGCCACCGACGAACAGGCGCGCGCCGTCGTACCAGAGCGCGTTGACCGGCTGGTCCGGGGCCGGCGCGAACGCGGTCGAAGCGGTGCCGTCCGCCGTATTGAGCCTCGCCAACCGCGGCGTCGCCCCCTGGCCGTCGATCGTCGCGAACTCACCGCCCGCGTAGAGGGCGCCCCCGGCGAGCGTGATCGTCCGCACGGCACCGTCCGGCACCGGGTTGAAGGCGTGGTCGACGGCACCGGTGGCAAGGCTCAGCCGGGCGAGCCGCGGGGCCGCGCCATCGCTGCCGACGAAGCTGAACTTGCCGCCGGCGTAGAGGGCGGCGCCGTCGCTGGTGAGGGCGAGCGCGTCGCCGTCCAGCGTCGCCGTGAAGAACGAGTCGATCGCACGCGTCGTGGCGTTGAGCTTCACGATCGCGTGGGTGTTGAAGGTCGCCGTGGCGGCGTAGAGGCTGCTGCCCACGCGCACGAGCGCCGTCACCGGGTCCAGCGGCGATCCGGAGAAGCCCATATCGAGCGCTCCCGCCGCATTGATGTGAACGAGGTTCGCCAGCGGCACGTTGTTCACACGCGTGAAGCCGCCGCCGAGAAACCAGCCGCCGGTCCCATCCGGGACGATCGCGGTGATCGGGCCGCCGTCCACGCGCGGGAACTCGGGCGACGATCGCGCGCCCGCGCCGTCGAGGCTGATCGCGCCGTCCAGACGCGTGCGCACGTGATCGAAGTTCCCCCCGAGGTACACGGCGTCGGCGTGGCGCTCGATGGCGTTGACGACGCCGTCGGTGGAGACGAAGTCCAAAGGCGCGGCCGCGGGAGACGCCGCCCACGCGGGCACCGCCGTGGACGCGAGGATCGCAGCGACGGCGACGATCAATCTCCACATCAGCGACCCATCCTCGTCGATCCGGCAGGGGCGCGTCAATCGACCCGGCCGAGCATGCGGCGCTCGGCGTCGTAGGCCAGTCCGGTCGCGATCAGGGCGAGCGCCGACAGCGTCCAGAAGAGCGCGGGATAGCCGGCGAGACCGGCGTAGATCGCCGCCGCGAACGGGGCGACGGCGCGAGCGGCGGTCGTCATCGATCCGGCGACGCCCGCGATCGCGCCGTAGGCGCCGGCCCCGTAGAGATCGGCGATCGCCGTCGCCCGCGCGAGCGTCGTCATGCCCATGCCCATGCCCACAAGCACGAGCCCGACCAGCACCGCGCCGGTCCCGTCGACACCGACCAGGAGCGCGATCCCGGCCGCGATCCAGAGGAACACGCTCGCCGTGGCCAGCGGCCGTGGGAGCCAGCTCGCCAGCGGCGCGAACAGCAGCCGGCCGGGGATCTGCGAGAGCCCGACCAGCCCGACGGCGAAGGCGGCAAAGCCCGTCGAGTAGCCGCGTTCGAGCAGGAACGGGATCGCGAACAAGATCGTCGCCACGCCGCTCAAGGTCGCAATCAGAAACGCTGTAGACAGCAGCCAGAAGGCCACCGAGCGCATCGCGTCTCCGGCCGCGACGGACGTCTCGGTCGGCTCGGACCGCGGCGGCGCCGCGGCCGGCCGCAGCACCAGCGCGTGCAGCGGCACGGTGATCACGGCCAGGATCGCCGCCAGCACGAGCAGCGCGTCCCGCCACCCGTAGGTGTCGATCAGCGCCTGGGAGAGCGGCAGGAAGATGAAGCTGGCCAGCGCCGCCACGAGCGTCAGCGCCGTCATCGCCCGGCGTCGCTCCGGCGCGACCGTGAAGTGCTTGGCCAGCACGACGAACGCCGGCTCGTAGAGCACCGTCGCCATCACCAGCCCGATCGCGACCCACAGCGCGTAGAACGCGAGCAGCCCATCGACCTGCGACCACGCCACTACAAGTCCCGCGCCAGCCAGCGAGCCGACGGTCATCAACCCGCGCGGGCTGTGGCGATCCAGGTAGCGCCCGACCGCGATCCCGGCGCCGGCGGACACCGCCAGCGCGAGCGAGTAGGCGCCGGTCAGCTGCGCGGTCGAGAAGCCGAGGTCGTCGCGCATGGGCAGCAGGAACGCCGCGAACGCGTAGTAGAGCACTCCCCAAGAGACGGTCTCGGTGACCGAGAGCGCAGCGACGATGCTCCAGGCCCGCGACCGCCATGCAGGCCTGGAGTGCGGATCGATGATCGGTGTCCCGGAGCTCACCGGCTCCCGGCGGCGACCGGCGTGTTGCTGGACCCGCTGCCGCAACACGCGCTCACGACCTCCGTCGCGGGCGCGGCATTGCGGCTGCATACGCCCGTCTCGGGCAGCACCAGCTCGACACGCCGCGCGGACTCCCAATCGCCGGCGAGCGCGGCGGCGACGGAGCGGACCTGCTCGTAGCCGGTCCGCAGCAGGAACGTCGGCGCACGGCCGTAGCTCTTCATGCCGACGACATAGATACCGGCATCCGGATGGGCGAGCTCGTCGACCCCGTGCGGAGGCACAGAGCCGCACGAGTGCAGGTTGGGATCGATCAGCGGTGCCAGCGCGCGGGCCGCCTCGACGCGATCGTCGAGGTCGAGCCGCAGCTCGCGGAGCAGCTCGAGATCCGGCCGGAAGCCCGTGGCGGCGATCACCTCGTCGGCGACGACCTCGCGCACACCATCGCCGAGCACCAGCGAGCCGTCGCGCGCCTGCACCGACCGGGTCTGAAAGCCGGCCGCGAGCGCGACCGAGCCGTCCTCGACGAGCGCGCGGACCGCGGCGCCGAGTGCGCCCCGAGCCGGCAGCTGGTCCGCTCCGCCGCCGCCGTACTTGCGGCCCGGGGCGCCACCGCGGATCGCCCAGACGATCTGCGTCGCGGGCTCGGACTCGCGCAGTGCGACGAGGTCCAGAAGCACGTTGAACGCCGAGTGCCCGCTGCCGACCACGACGACCCGCTTACCCGCATAGCGCCGACGCCGCGCGCCGAGCACGTCGGGGATCCCGTAGGCGATCCGCTCGGCCAGGGCGGTCTCGCCGCTGGCCGGCAGCCCGGCGCCGAGCGGATTGGGGCGTGTCCAGGTACCTGAGGCGTCGATGACCGCGGCGGCCTGATACCGGCGCTCGACGCCGGCCGCTTCGACGAGCAGCTCGAAGGGCGCCTCGTCCCGGCCCGGGTCCTTGAGCTTGTCGATCCCGGCGCGGGCGACACCCAGGACCCTGGCGCCGAGGTGCAGCGCCGGCGCGAGCTCGGGTGTGGCGGCGAGCGGTTCCAGATAGCGCGCGACGAGCTCGTCGCCGGTCGGGTACCCGGACCCGTCGGGCATGGTCCAGCCGTGGCGCTCGAGCAACGCCACCGCCACGGGATCGACGTCAAACGCCCACGGTGAGAACACGCGCACGTGTCCCCACTCGCGAATGCTCGCGCCAACCGCCGCTCCCGCCTCAAGGACGAGCGGCTGCAGGCCACGGTCGAGCAGATGCGCCGCGGCGGCCAGCCCGACGGGGCCGGCGCCGATCACCGCGACAGGCAGGGGATTTGCGTGGTTCACGTCTACGCTCCTCAACGAATCGAGAAATTTCAATACGAGCTGGACCGTAGATGAAATCTTCGATCGGATCAAGTTTTTTCGATACGATGACGGCATGTCGTCGCCGCTCCCCGTGATCCAGTGCTGCGCACCGCTTGGAACGCCGCAGCTGAGCGATGACGAGGCCGACGAGCTCGAGCGCGTGTTCAAGGCGCTCGCCGATCGCCACCGGGTCAAGATCCTCAACCGCCTGCTCGCAGCGGGCGGCGAAGCGGTCTGCGTGTGTGACTTCGAGGAGCTGCTCGGCCTCAAGCAGTCCACGACCAGCTACCACCTCAAGCAGCTCCTCGACGCCGGCATCATCGAGCGCGAACGTCGCGGCAAATTCGCCTACTTCAGCGTGGCCAAAGGCTCGCTCCAGCGAATCAGCGAGTTGTTGACGCCGGCACCGGCTCGGTGAAGCCGCGGGCGGCCGACGTCAGACGAACTGCGCCGCCGCGTGGCCCGACGCCCAGGCCCACTGGAAGTTGAACCCGCCCAGGTGGCCGGTGACGTCCAGCACCTCGCCGATGAAGTACAGGCCCGGGCTCTTCAGCGACTCCATCGTCTTGGACGACACCTCGCGGGTGTCGACGCCGCCCAGCGTGACCTCGGCGGTGCGGTAGCCCTCGGTGCCGGCCGGCACCACCTGCCAGGCGCCGAGCTTGTCGGCGATCTCGCGCAGCTCGGCCGGGGTGTACTGCTTCATCGGCTTGGACGCGAACCAGTGATCGGCCAGCAGCGCCGCCATCTTCTTGGTGAAGACCTCGCCCAGCAGGGTCTTCAGCTCGCTGTTCGGGCGCGCGGCCTGCTGGTCGTTGCAGCCACTCCAGGGCGTCGCGGTCGGGCAGCAGGTTGATCTCCACGGCGTCGCCGGGATGCCAGAACGAGGAGATCTGCAGGATCGCCGGGCCGCTGAGGCCGCGGTGGGTGAACAGGATGTTCTCGCGGAAGCTCTCGCCGTTGCAGCTGACCACGCAGTCCACCGACGTGCCGGACAGCTCGGTGCACAGCTCCTTGAGCTCGGCCGGTGATGGTGAACGGCACCAGGCCGGCGCGGGTGGGCAGCACGCTGTGGCCGAACTGGCGGGCGACGTCGTAGCCGAAGCCGGTGGCGCCCAGCGTCGGAATCGACAGACCGCCGGTGGCGATCACCAGCGACGGCGCGGCGACGGCGCCCGATGTCGGTGCTCAACAGGTATCCGGCCTCGGTCTTCTCGATCTGCGTGCACCGAGGTGTCCAGGTGCAGGTCGACGCCGGCCTGCCGGCACTCCTCCAAGAGCATGTTGAGGATGTCCTTGGACTTGTTGTCGCAGAACAGCTGGCCCAGCTTCTTCTCGTGGTAGGGCACGCCGTGCTCGCTGACCATGGCGATGAAGTCCCACGGGCGTGTAGCGGGCCAGGGCCGACTTGCAGAAGTGCGGATTCTGCGAGGCGAAGTTGGCCGGCTCCGCGTACATGTTGGTGAAGTTGCAGCGGCCGCCACCGGACATGAGGATCTTCTTGCCCGCCTTGTTGGCGTGGTCGATGAGCAGCACCTGCACGGCCGCGCTCGGCGGCGGTCAGGGCACACATCAGCCCGGCGGCACCTGCGCCGATGATCACAACGTCGGTAGAGCGCACCACAACCCGTTCTCAGCCCTGAAACAGCGAAAGGCCCGCCGGTGGCGGGCCTTTCGTGAAGCGGATGAAGAGACTCGAACTCTCGACCTTCTGCATGGCAAGCAGACGCTCTAGCCAACTGAGCTACATCCGCGTGGGTCGCCGAGTATAGCCACGTTGATCTGGGCTTGTGAGAGCGACGGTACAGTCAACGCATGGCGGACTCCCCGACCGAGCGACGACCTCGGACCCCGCTGCCCCGCGGTAAAGACGACGCGAACTCTCCGGCCAAGCGGCCCGGGACCCAGCCCCAGCGCGGATTTCCGCGGATGCCGGGCGGGCGTTCGTTCTGGATCATCGTGCTCTCGCTGCTGGCCGTCAACTACGTGATCATGGCCTTGTTCGCTCCTGGGCGGGAGCCGAGCGTGCGGATTCCGTACAGCAGCCCGACGGGTCCTCCCGGGTTCGTGCAGCAGGTCGAGAAGGGCAATGTCGCGAAGGTCAAGACCGAGGGCGCGACGGTCGACGGGGAGTTCAAGAACGAGGTCAAGTACCCGGACGACAAGGCCAAGGCGGCGAAGAACTTCGAGTCGGAGATCCCGTCGTTCGTGATCTACAACGGCAGCGAGCTGAACAAGCTGCTGGCGGACAACAAGGTCGACATCGCGGCCGAGCCGATCAACGACGGGCGCGGGTTCTTCGCCAGCCTGATCCTCGGCTTCGGCCCGGTGATCCTGCTCGTCGGCCTGTTCGTCTGGCTGTCGCGCCGCGCGGCGGGCGGGCAGATGGGCGCGATCGGCGCGTTCGGGCGCTCGCGCGCGCGCCGGGTCGAGGGCGACGACACGAAGGTCACCTTCAAGGACGTCGCCGGCATCGACGAGGCCAAGGGCGAGCTGACCGAGGTCGTCGACTTCCTCAAGAACCCCGAGAAGTACCAGAAGCTCGGCGGCCGGATCCCGCGCGGCGTGCTGCTCGCGGGCCGGCCGGGCACCGGCAAGACGCTGCTGGCGCGCGCGGTCGCGGGCGAGGCGGGCGTGCCGTTCTTCAGCATCAGCGCGTCGGAGTTCGTCGAGGCGATCGTCGGCATCGGCGCCTCGCGCGTGCGCGACCTCTTCAAGCAGGCCAAGGAAGCCGCGCCCGCGATCATCTTCATCGACGAGCTCGACGCGATCGGGCGCTCGCGCTCGGGCGGCAACACGTTCGGCGGCGGCAACGACGAGCGCGAGCAGACGCTCAACCAGATCCTCACCGAGATGGACGGCTTCGAGCAGGGCGACACGGTGATCGTGCGTCGCGGCGACCAACCGCGCCGAGATCCTCGACGCCGCGCTGCTGCGGCCCGGCCGCTTCGACCGCCGCGTCACCGTCCCGCCGCCCGACAAGGACGGCCGGCGCAAGATCCTCGAGGTCCACACGCGCTCGCTGCCGCTGGACGACGACGTCGACCTCGACGACATCGCCGCGATCACGCCCGGCATGGTCGGCGCCGACATCGCGAACCTCGCCAACGAGGCGGCGCTGCTGGCCGCGCGCCGCGGGCACGACAAGGTGCAGCGCGGGGACTTCACCGACTCGCTGGAGAAGATCATCCTCGGCGCGCCGCGCGGGATCATCCTGTCCGACGAGGAGAAGCGCCGCACCGCCTACCACGAGGCGGGCCACGCGATCGTCGGCATGCTCACGCCGGGCGCGGACCCGGTGCGCAAGGTCTCGATCATCCCGCGCACGATGTCGCTGGGCGTGACGATCTCGAGCCCCGACGACGAGCGCACCAACTACGACGTCGAGTACCTGACCGGCCGGATCCAGGTCGCGCTCGGCGGCCGGATCGCCGAGGAGCTCGTCTACGGCTCGATCTCCGCGGGCGCGGAGTCCGACATCCAGCAGCTCACCGGGATCGCGCGCCAGATGGTCGGCCGCTGGGGGATGAGCCACGCGATCGGCCCGATCGCCGTGATCCCGTCCGACGCGCAGGGCCCGCTGCTGCCGGGCGTCTCGGAGGTCTCCGAGTCCACGCAGGAGCTGATCGACAGCGAGGTGCGGCGGATCGTCGACGAGGCCTACCAGAGCGTCACGCGCCTGCTCGCGCGAGAACCGCGACAAGCTCGACAGCCTCACCGCGCGTCTGCTGGAGCTCGAGACGCTCGACATGGACGACGCCTACGAGGCCGCGGGCGTGCCCGTGCCGCGGGTGCCCGCCGCCGGCGTGCTCGAAGAAGCGACCGAGGAGCCCTCGGTCGCCTAGCTCAACGCCGCGCGTCCGAGCTGGACGCCGGTCTGGCCGCGCGCGAGCCGCTCGCGCGCGGCGTCGAGCAGCTCGCCCTCGGGCGTCAGGTAGTCGCGCCACGAGCGCGTCGGCCGGAAGCCGAGCAGCCGCTCGGCCTTCGCGCCGGAGATCCCGCCGGCGTCCTCGCGCGCCAGCTCGCGCAGCGAGACGTCCTCGCCGAAGTGGTGGCCGATCAGCTCGCGCGAGCGGCCGGCCCGCGCCGTTGTCGGCCGCGGCGACGTAGACCGCCTCGTGCCCGTCGAGCGAGCACTCGGCGGCGAGCCGCAGCGCGTGCGCGAGGTCGTAGACGTCGACGTAGCTCCAGAAGCTCGCGCTCGGCGCCGCGTCGAACGGGTCGCGCAGCCACGGCCCGAGGCTGCGCGCGTAGTTGCCCTCCCACTGCACCCAGGTCGGCCGGATCGAGATCGCGCGCAGGTCCGAGCGCGCGACGGCGGCGTCCATCAGCTGCTCGCCGAAGAGCTTGGCCAGCGCGTAGGGGTCCTGCGGGCGGTTCGCGAGCGCCTCGTCGATCGGCGCGTACGGCGCGTGGAAGGGCCGCTCGGCGAAGCCCATCCCGGCGACGGTCTCGCTGGAGACGTTGACCAGCCGGTCGACGCCCACGCGGACGCAGGCCTCGACGAGGTTGAACGTCGCCATCAGGTTGTTGCCGAAGACCTTGTGCGGCGCGTTGCGCGTCGGCTCGGGGAGCGCCGCGCAGTGGATCACCACGTCCTGGCCGCGCACGACCGCGAACGCGTCGCCCGGATCGGTCAGATCCGCCTGGAAGTAGTGCGCGCCGGAGTGGCCGCCTTCGTACACCGGCGGGGCGAGGTCGCAGCCGGTGACGCTGTGACCGGCTTCGATCAGGTCATGGATCGTGGCCGCGCCGACCTTCCCGCGGGCGCCGGTGACGAGGATCTGCACAGGGAATCCCTACCACGTACTGGTGCCACGGTGTCAGCCGGGCGACCCGTCAGCTCAACTCGGGCCGCGATACGCCGAGGAATGGAGGGATGCGCCGCCTTCCGATTCTCCTCGCCACCGCCGCGATCCTGGTCGCCACGACCCCGTCCGCCGACGCGGCCACGCGCGCGAACTGGAACCTCGACCAGCAGGAGGAGGTCGCCGACGCGGGCGTGCTCACGCGCCTCGACGACGGCCGCTTCCACGGCGAGCGGCCGCTCACCGGCGCGCAGCTCGACGGCGCGCTCGGCGCGCTGGCGAGCGAGAGCGGCGAGCCCGCCGTCGCCGGCAGCTCCGCCGCGACCGTCTCGCGTCACCGCCTTCGACGCGCGCCTGGTCGATCAGCTCGGCCTCTCCGACGTCGCCGCCCACGTGCAGGGCGTCGCCCGCGGCGCCGGGCTGAACCCGCCGAGCAGCTTCGGCACCGAGGTCGTCGCCCGCTTCCTCGGCCTGCGCACGAACCACCCGGCGCAGGACGACGCGCTCGAGCTCTACCCGTGGGAGCCGATCACCCGTGCCGAGGCCGCCCACTCGCTGGCGACGATCCTCGACAGCGGCGGCTGGGCGACCGAGAACGCGCGCGCCCAGCTCTCCGCCTTCAGCCTCCCGGCCTACGGGGCGAGCGCGAAGCGCGCGCTGCGCGTCGCGGTCTCGAAGATCGGCATGCCGTACATCTGGGGCGGCGAGACCGACCGCGCATCGAGCACCTTCGGCTTCCAGGCCCACGGCGGCTACGACTGCTCGGGCTTCGTCTGGCGCACCTTCAAGCTCTCCGGCCAGCCCGCTGGCGCGCGCATCGGCGGCCGCACCGCGGCCCAGATGGCGGGCGAGATCCGCAAGGGCGAGCGGGTCCACCTCGAGCGACGTCCGCCCCGGCGACCTGATCTTCTTCGGCGACGCGTCCTTCCGCTCCAAGGCCACCGAGGCGGGCGTCGACCACGTCGGCATCGCGCTCTCCGAGCACTGGATGATCCACTCGTCGGCGCAGGGCGTCTACGTGTCCTCGCTCGACGACGAGTGGCGACGCGACCGCTTCACCTGGGCCCGCCGCGTGCTCTGAACCTGACGCCCTGGCTTCGCGTAGACCCCGACATCAGCTAGGAATGGGGGTATGAACATGCGCAGCAAGAGGATCGTCGCCGGCTTGGCCGTCATCGCCGTCGGCAGCGGAGGCGTGGCGACAGCGGTTGCGCCGGCGGCTCCCGCCGCCACCTACAAGCTCTCGGCGGACAAGTCGAAGCTCAAGTTCAACAAGTCGACGATCCGGGCCAAGGCGGGCAAGGTCACGCTCAGCATGTCGAACCCGTCGCCGCTGCCGCACGACATCGGCATCCAGGGCAAGGGCCACGGCAAGATCGTCGACCAAGGGCGGCACCTCGACCTTTTCGGCGAAGCTCAAGAAGGGCACGTACACCTTCTACTGCTCCGTCGGCTCGCACGCCAAGGCCGGGCATGAAGGGCAAGCTGATCGTCGGCTGAGCTACCACGGAATGGCGCGTTCGAGTTTGAGCGCGCCAGCCCGTGGCAAGTATTAGTGGCGTCCGCAACATGCCGCGGCGCTTCGCAGAGAGGGGCTCGCCGCGGGGGAGGTGAGGACGTTGGCTCAGAGCGTCCCTACGCGCAGTAAGCCGAGATCATTTGGTCGTCAGCCGCAGCCGGAGCCGCAGTATGCGCCCGAGGCGCGCAGCGACCATCTGCCGCCGATGGAGTACAAGGACATGCCGGAGCCCTTGCCGCTGCGCAAGGTGCTCGGTCCGAGCGTGATCCTGGCCGGGGTCGGGGTGGGCTCCGGCGAGTACATCCTCTGGCCGTACATCAGCGCCAACGCGGGGATCGGGTTCCTCTACCTCGCAGTCGATCGGCGTGACCATCCAGTACTTCCTCAATATGGAGATCGAGCGCTACACGCTCGCCACGGGGGAGACCGCGATCGCCGGTTTCGCACGATCGTGGAAGCCGTGGGGGATCCTGTTCTGCTTCTTCGCGGTCGTGCCGAACATCTGGCCGGGCTGGGGGACCGCCGGCGCGACGACGTTGACCTACCTCATAGGCGGGTCGCCGACCGTGATCGCGATCATCGTGCTGCTGGCGATCGGGGTGGCGTTGACGACGTCGCCCGTCGTCTACAAGTCGCTCGAGCGCGCGGAGTTCTTCAAGGTCGGGCTGACGATCGTCTTCCTGATCGTCGCGATCTTCGCCGCCATCGGCCTGTCCGAGTGGGGCGGGCTGAAGCGAGAACGTGTCGAACTTCGGCACGCTGCCGACCGACGACGTGGCGATCTCGACGCTGCTCGCCGGCCTCGTGTTCGCGGGCGCGGGCGGCGCCAACAACCTCGTCCAGTCCAACTGGATCCGCGAGAAGGGCTTCGGCATGGGCGTCTACGTGCCCAAGATCGAGTCGCCGCTGACCGGCGAGCCCGAGCCGGCGCCGACGACCGGCTCGATGATGCGCCAGGACGAGGAGAACATCAACCGCTTCCGGGGCTGGTTCAAGGTCGCCAACCGCGAGCAGCTCGTGTCCTTCTGGGGCATCTGCGTGGCCTCGATCATCATCTTCTCGGTGCTGGCCTACGCGACGGTGTACGGCAAGAACCTGTCCGACGAGGCCGACTTCGCCTTCATCCAGGGCGAGGGCGAGGTCCTCAAGGACGTCGTCGCGCCGTGGTTCGGGACGTTCTTCTGGATCTTCGGCTCGATCTCGCTGATGCTCGTCGCCCTGGGCGTCGTCGACTACGTCGCGCGCCTGGTCTCCGACGTGCTCAAGACCCTGCACCTGCGCGACAACGAGCGCTGGAGCGAGTCCAAGATCTACGCGTGCATCGTCTGGACGATGGCGCTCCTGGGCTGCGCCGTGCTGCTGTCGGGCTTCGATCAGCCGCTCGTGCTGCTCGTGCTCTCCGCGTGCCTGAACGGCATCGTGATGTTCATCTACTCGATCCTGCTGATCAAGCTCAACCGCGGCGGGCTGCCGCCGGCGATCCGGGTGTCGGGCTTCCGGCTCGGCATGCTCGGTTTCGCGGTGCTGTTCTACGGCTTCTTCGCCGGCTGGTACGTGATCGTCCAGCTCGGGGAGATCTTCTGACCATGCTGGCGAGACGCCTGTTCGCGCGGTTCGTCGTCTTTGCCGTGGCCTTCACGGTCATGTACGTTGCCGCTGCGCTGCTGGGGCTGCTGACCGTTTAAGCACCCCTGGACGATCGGATGAGTTGACCGTCGGTCGATTCAAGGCAATATGTCCGCACAGGGACGCAACCGCAGGGAGGCGGCGAGTTGTTCGGACGCGGCAAACGCAGGATCAGATTCGCTCTGCTGGGCCCGGTGCTTGCGCTGGGCCTTGCCGCGCCTGCGCACGCTGCCGTCAACGTGACCGCCGCCCCGACGATCTCGGGGACCGCGATGGTCGGCTCGAAGCTGACCGCCAACGGCGGGACCTGGACCGGGCCGACCGGTACGACCGTCGGGCGGATCTGGCTGCGGTGCACCTCGAGCAGCAGCACGTCGAGCTGCGCGCAGATCTCGGGCACGAACTCCACGACCTACACGCTGACGACGTCCGATCAGGCGCAAGTGGATGCGCGTCGTGCTCTACGCGTACTCGGGCACCGACTACGACTCGGAGACGTCGAACGCGACGAGCGCCGTCGCCGCGGCGCCGACGCCGACGCCGACGCCGACGCCGACGCCCACGCCGACGAAGACGCCGACGCCCACGCCGACGCCCACGGCGACGAAGACGCCGACGCCCACGCCGACGCCGACGCACGACGCCGACGCCGACGCCCACGCCGACCGCCGACCAAGACGCCGACGCCGACCCCGACCGCCGACCAGGACGCCGACCCCCACGGCGACGCCGCGCCAAGACGGCCACGCCGACCCCGACGCCGACCGTCGTGGCGACGGTCGAGCCGACGCCGGTCGCCGGACGTCGCGACGGCTCCCGTCGCGGTCGCGCAGCCGCTCCCCGCGATGCCTGCGTGTCCGACACGGCCGCGAAGTCGAGCGTCAAGGCCGCGCCGCAGCCGAAGATGATCCGGCCGTATCCGATGATCCGGATCAGCGGCAGCCTGACCAAGACGGGCGCGAACGTCGCGCTGCTCACGGTCAAGGCGCCCAAGGGCGTGCGCATCACCCTCACCTGCACCGGCCGCGGCTGTCCGCTGCGCGAGGTCGCGCAGGCCACCGCGCTCTGGCACATCCCGCAGTTCGAGCGCGAGCTGCGCGCCGGCACCAAGCTCACGATCAAGGTGACCAAGCCCGGCTACATCACCAAGGTGACGACGATCAGGATCCGCCGGGGCAAGGGCCCGGCGCGGAAGGATCGCTGCCAGCTGCCGGGCGAGACGACGCCTGACGGCCTGCCCGAAGCACTGAGCGGTATCAGCGGCCCGCCGCCGCCGGTCTATCTCGCCATGAGCGAAGAGACCAGTGGAACCGTCCTCACGCGCAAGGAGCGCGAGATCGCCGAGGCGCTCGAGGCCGAGCGCCGCATCGCCAGCCGCCACGGCGGCTGGGACGGGCTCGACCCCTCACACCTCGCGCACGCGAGCGCGCTCAAGGACCAGCTCCGCAGGTTCGCGACGGCGGTCAGCCACGCCGCCGACACCGAGCCCGACGGCTGGGAGCGCCACGGCCGCCGCGAGCGCTTCAAGCTCCTCAATCAGACGATCGCGGGCTAAGCGGCGGCCGGCGGCTGGTCGATGCGCACCATGTTGCCCGAGGGGTCGCGCACGGCGAAGTCCTTCGTGCCCCAGAACTGCTCGGTCGGCTCCTGCACGATCTCGGCGCCCGCGTCGCGCACCTTCGCGAAGGTGGCGTCGAGGTCGTCGGTGCGGAAGTGGACGCCGTTCAGCGCGCCCTTGGCGACCAGCGCGGCGACCGCCTCGCCGTCCGCCGGGCTGCCGTTGAGGTAGTTGGTGAGGACGATCGCGACACCGGGCTGCGCGGAGGCACCGACGGTGATCCAGCGGAAGCCCTCGTTGGCGACGTCGTTGCGCACGTCGAGGCCGAGCGTGTCGCGGTAGAAGCTGAGCGCGCTGTCGGGATCATCGACGATGACGAAGCACTGGGAAAGGGTGAGATCCATGCCGAAAAGGCTAGGGAGCGAGCACCGCGTGCGCTTCTCCGTTCCTGCTCGGATGACGCATCGGACGCGTCATGTCCTTGGCGATGCAGCCCGGCACGTTGACGAGCTCGCCGTGGTCCCGCGCCCGGTAGGCACTCGGCGTCTCGCCCACCAGCTGCGGTGAAGCGCGCGCTGAACGAGCCCAGCGACGTACACCCGACCTCCAGGCAGACCTCGGTGACCGACAGCTCGCCGATCGCGCAGCAGCGCCTTCGCCCGCTCGATCCGGCGCGTCATCAGGTAGCCGTACGGCGTCTCCCCGTACGTCGCCCGGAACTGCCGCGAGAAGTGCGCCGTCGACATCAGCGCCGCGCGGGCGAGCTCCGCGACATCCAGCGGGCGCCAGTACTCGCGATCCATCAGATCGCGGGCGCGCCGCAGATGGGCGAGGTTGGCGAGCTCCTCCGGCGTCACGATCCGAGCGTAGCGGCGGGGTTCAAACCCCGCGCTAAGGCGCCGACCAGAATCGAACTGGTGTACACGGCTTTGCAGGCCGCTGCGTAGCCACTCCGCCACGGCGCCGGGGTGAGCGGATGATCTTAGCCACGCCGATCGGACGACCCGAGAAAGCGGTTGCTAGGCTACGCATCGCTCCCGGGCGATTAGCTCAGCTGGGAGAGCGCCGCCTCGACAAGGCGGAGGTCACTGGTTCGAGCCCAGTATCGCCCATGAAAGGCCTGCATCTGCAGGCCTTTTGTGCTCGTGGTCCGAGACCGGTCGCCCTGCGTCTGGACGTGCGGTGTGCGAGCGGCAGGCTCTCGGCCCGGCGCATCGTCACGGAAGCTGGCGCAACGCGAGGACCATGGTCGCGAGGTCGTCCGAGTCGTCGAGGTCCAGGGCCGTGAGCTCGCGCGCGCGGCGCAGTCGATGGTCGAGCGTGTTGGGGTGGATATGAAGGCGCTCGGCGGCCCGCCGGCGATCGCGACCGAGCGCGACGAAGGTTGCGACCGTGGCGAGCAGATCGCCGCGCGACCGGCCGCCTTCATTCAGACCGAGCGGACCCACCACGCGCTCTCGTAGGTCGGCGGCGACGCGCGGCGCATGCGCGAGGAGCAGGTCGAGGGCCAAGGCGCGCAGCGGGACGACACCCGATAGTCCGCGGCGGAGCGCGATGTCAATGCCGAATCGGACGTCGGTGAGGCTGTCGAAGAGCTCTTCGCGACGCGCCTCTGCGTCGACCACCGCAACTGCGCGAGGCGGGAGCGTTCCGGCGGGCAGGGCACCGGCCGAACCCGACCGTGCGCGCGGTCAGCCCGACGACGCGATCGCCCTCGGTCAGCGCGAGCGCACCCACCGCGCGCAGCCCGGCGGCCGCGCGGCCGTGGGCCCGCCCGCCCTCCCCTGGGATCGCGATCGCGAACGCCACGAGGTCTCCGGCCAGCGGGAGACCCAGCCGCTCGGCGGTGGCTCGGTGGTTGTCGTCCAACGCGACGCCACGGATCAGCGCATCGAGCAGCGCCCGCAGGCTGCGCTCGTGCTCTGAGACGTGGTGCTCGCGCTCCTCCAGGTAGGCGGCGGCGACTGTGCCGGACACCTGGTCGAGGTAGTCCATGACGAGTTCCGCTGCACGCGGGAGCGCGTCCCGCTCGTCCGGAGCCGCCTCGGCGACGATCACGCGCCAGGCAGCCGTCGCGCCGCGCCGGTACGCGCGCAGCAGATCTTCGAGGGGCATGCCCTCAGCCGCGCGATTCTTGGCGGAGGCGCGAAAATCATCGAACCGCGCGGTCGCCGGAGCGCTGCCACCGCCGACCCAATCCAGGCAGAGGTCGACGTTCTCGCGGATGACCTGCAGGATCTCGCCGCGGATGACCGAGTCGGAGAGGCGCGCGTACCCCGGGATCTCGCTCCGGAACGTGCCCAGCATGATCTCGGCGAGGTTGTCACGGTCGACCCGCCCGACTAGTGCCGATAGTGACGAGGCTGTTCCGATGTGATCATTGTGGACTCGTCACAACAAGTTTGGGATATTCGCCGGCTTTGCGAAGGTGCGGCCACGGCACCCTGGATGAGCCCAGGTACGTCCGTAACCGCCGTGCCCCATATCCAGGAGATTCAGTGCCCCACCGTTGCTCTGCCGCGGTCGCCTGTTCCGTCGCCGCGTTGCTGGTGGCGGCCGCGGGCGCATCGTCGGCCTCTGCCGCGAGCGTGTCGCCGAAGGTCACGCTCGCGACTCCGAACCAGGCCGCCCTGCTCGCCACTCACGCCGCCGTCGTCACCCTCGCTGCGCCGGCCAACAGCGTCGCGACGGTCGCGCTCTACGCCGACGGCCATCGCGTGTCGGCGAAGCGCCGACTCGTCGCGCACCGCGCTCGGCACCTCCGCCAGGTGCTGACGCTGACCAGCGATGGTCTCGTCGCTGCTGCGCCGGTGCGCGACCCCGAAGCTCGAAGTGCGCATGGCCGTCCGGCACGCGTCGCGGACCAGACGGTTCGCACCCGCCGCACGCTGACGCTCGACGTCAAGCGCTGCCCCGCGCCGGCCCACCGCCCCCGGTCGCAGCCGGTGCCGCCCGCGCCGACCCCGGTGCCGCCCGCGCCGACCCCGTACGCCGAAGACCGATCCCGCGCTGTTCCGGGTGGGCACGTCAGTCGTCGACATCTCGCCCGACAAGCCGATGGACGTCGGCGGCTACGGAGCGGGCTACACCGTGACCGGAGGCGTGCACGACCCGCTCCAGGTGAGGGCGTTCTTCGTCGGCCGCGGCAAGCAGGCCGTGACGTTCGTGTCGGTCGACGCGCAGGGTTGGTTCGCCGCGTACCAGGCGCCGAACATCGGCGACGGCGTCGACGGCGCGCGCCGCGAAGCGGCCGCGGTGCTCACCCAGCGCGGCTACGACGTGTCCGCCGCGAACGTCGTGGTGTCCGCGACGCACGACCACGCCGCGCCGACGATCCAGGGGATCTGGGGCCACACCGACCCCGCGTATCTGCACCGGGTCAAGGAGGCGGCCGTGCAAGCCGTCGCTCGGCCGAGGCCGACGCCCATGACGCCGAGCTGTGGTCTGCCACCGGCACGATCCATGGCCTGCTGTCCCAGGTCCAGGGCACCGATCAGATGGCCGGGTTCGCCGTCGACGACTCGCTCCCGATCCTGTGGGCGCGCAAGCCGGGCACCGGCGCGACGCTCGGCCTCTACGCCAACGTCCCGGTCCACGCCGACCAGTACAACTCGACGGCGGCGGGCAACAACCAGTTCACGGCCGACTACCCCGGTTACGTGCGCGACCAGCTCGCCAAGACGCTGGGCGGCACGGCGGTGATCGCGATGGGCACGCTTGGTCGCCAGGAAGGGATCGGCGCGTCACCGGACTACGCCGAGGTCAGCGAGCAGGGGCGCTTCGTCACCAACGCGCTGATGCGCGGCCTCACCCACGCCCGCCGCATCACCGACACCACGCTGGCGCAGCCACGCAGTCGTTCTCGACCGCGGCCCAGAACACCGGGCTGCTCGCGGCGATGTCGTGCAACCACGTCGGCGGCCCGCTCGGCTGCCCGGGCCCGCTCACCGAGCCCGCCGCGAACAACCTGGCCGGCACGTGGGACTGGCGGCCCGTCGGCCAGATCTTCACGATCAACCGCTCGCTGCAGGCTCCGTACTTCACGTCCTCCCCCGCCCGGCTCGGGACGTCGGCGACCGTCGCCCGCGTCGGCGATCAGGTGTACGCCACTGCCCCGGGTGAGGCGTTCCCCGAGGTCACCGACGCGATCGTGCGTTCGTTCGCCACCTCCGACGGCGTCCGCGACGTGCACATCATCGATCACGCCGGCGACCAGCTCGGCTACTACTGGGACGCACGCTCCGGCGTGTACCCGCCGCCCAGCTCGCCCAGAGCGACTTCGCCAAGTACAACGTCGGGTCGCAGCTCGCACAGGACAACGTCGACGCGGTCCGCGCCGCCGGCGACGCCCTCGGGCTCGATCCGACCGCGCAGAACGCGTTCGCCGAGATCGACAACCCGAATGCGTTCTCGGAGCCGACGATCCAGTTCTACCCCGACCGGGTGGAAACCGACGATCCCGCAGTGAGCTTCTACGGGACCGTCCAAGAAGGCGCAGGCCGCAGGCTCGCCCTCGACGTCGATCGGATCGACGGCGGCCACGCAGAACGACGGCCTGGTCACGTGGGACTTCGACGACGGCACGGTCGAGACGCACACGAACCAGACCCGCTTCACGCACACGTTCCCGGGACCGGGCGCCTACCGCGTGCAGGCAAGCGTCACCGACAACCTCGGCAACACCTATCGCTGGACGCAGTCGGTGCGGATCGACTCGCCGCTGTCCGCGGCCGTCGACGAGTCCACCGACAACGGCAAGCACCTCCTGACCGTTCGCGCGGTCGGCGGCCAGCGCTTCGACGTCCTCGCCGCGCACTGGACCTTCTCCGACGGCTCGACGGCCGAGGGGACCGACCGTGACCGCGCCCGCCGGGGCCGACCACGCGTCGGTGGCGATCACCGACGGCGCCGGCAACACGGCGAGCGCCGACGCCCATCGGCTGAGGCTGGACCGCGACTCCGGCGGGGCGGCCATGCCGCCCCGCCGTCGCTCGGTGAGACGATCTCCGCATCACGGACCGCGAGCGCCCGCGCCGCTTCCGCAAACGAGGGAGACGCGTAGGCCCAGCCATGCCCAGCTCCCCGCTTCTCGGATTGACGAACGCAGCGTCCCAGCCCGCTGTGAGCTCCCGGGCCGGGCGCTATGCCGCCAGCGACACTGGCTCGAGCCCAGTATCGCCCACTGAAAGCCCCGGAAGCCCGGGGCTTTCGTCGTTCCGGGGCCGGAGCACGGCCAAGCGGAAGTGATCGAGGTCCACGCCCGTTGATGAGACGGAGAGGGCACGCTCGTGAGTGCGTGTCGCCGGGAGAGACGAAGGGAATCGACGATGAGGATGCTCATCCGCACCACCGCCATTGCCGTGGTCGCACTTGTGGCGTTCGTTCCGGCGGCCTCGGCTGCCAAGCCGGCCAAGACGACGTTGACGATCGACGCGGCGTTCCTCGGAAACGGCCAGTCCTTCTGGTCGGGCGGCATCGGCTCCGCGAAGAAGGCGTGCGCGGAGAAGCGCGCCGTCACCGTCTTCCTCGTGCGGCCCGGTACGGACAAGAGGATCGGCACCACGAAGTCCTACGCGCATGCCACGGCGACCGGTGCTCCCGGCTACTTCTGGGACTACGCCTCCAGGCTCGCCGCCCCGAAGGGCAAGTATCACGCGGTCGTGAAGCCCACCGCGAAGTGCAAGGGCGACGACCTCGAACAAGATCTCACGCTCGTGATTCGTCGTTGAACAGGCGAAGTTCGCTGGTCGGGGCCGTAGGGTCTCGACCATGCAGGAGCTGGTCATCGACGGTCCGGGCGACGCCCATCGTGCTCGCGGACGACCTCCTGATCCAGGGGGACTGCGGCGTCGTGTTGCCGCGGCTGCCCGAGGCCGGCTTCGACGTGATCTACATCGACCCGCCGTTCAACACGGGCTCCTCGAAGACGCTCGCAGCGGATGCGGACGCAGCACAGTGCGACCGGCGGACAGCAACGGCTTCGGCGGTCGCCGGTACACGCGAGACGTGGTGTCCGCCCTGAGCTACGGCGACACGTTCGACGATTTCGTGGCGTTCATCGCCCCGAAGCTCGAGCGAGCGACGGGAGCTGCTCGCCGCGCACGGGACGCTCTACTTCCACATCGACTATCGCGAGGCCCACTACTGCAAGGTGCTGCTCGAACCGGATCTTCGGCGGCGACTGCTTCCTCAACGAGATCATCTGGGCGTACGACTACGGCGGCGCGCACGAAACGAAGCGCTGGCCGGCGAAGCACGACACGATCCTCGTCTACGTCAAGGACCCGGCGCGCTACTGCCTTCAACGCGACGAGATCGACCGCGATGCCGTACATGGCGCCCGGGCTCGTCGGGCCGGAGAAGGCGGCGCGCGGCAAGCTCCCGACCGACACGTGGTGGCACACGATCGTGCCGACGAACGGGCGGGAGCGAACCGGCTACCCGACGCAGAAGCCGCTCGGCATCCTGCGCCGGATCGTGCGCGGCGTCGTCGAATCCCGACGGCTGGTGCTCGACTTCTTCGCGGGTCGGGCACGCTCGGGGCGGCGGCGCACGGTCTCGGCCGCCGCTTCGTCCTCGTCGACGAGAACCCGGAGGCGATCGACGTCATGCGTCAGCGGTTGAACAGGTGCTTCGCCCAGAGGTAGCCGCCGAGGCCGATCGCGACGCACCAGGCGACGGCGAGCACGCCGCTGCTGCCGATCGGGGTGCCGAGCAGCAGGCCGCGGAGGGTCTCGATGATCGGCGTGAACGGCTGGTGCTCGGCGAACCAGCGCAGCCCGGCGGGCATCGAGTCGGTCGGGACGAAGCCGCTGCCGAGGAACGGCAGCAGGATCAGCGGCATCGGCAGGTTGCTGGCGGTCTCGACGCTCTTGCTGACCAGGCCGAGCGCGACCGACAGCCAGGTCAGCGCGAAGCTCGACGAGCGCGAGCAGGCCGAGCGCCGCGAGCCAGTCGGCGACGCTCGCGCTGCGGGCCGGAAGCCGAGCGCCAGCGCGACGGCGAGGACGAGCGACCAGCGCGAGCATCGTCTGGATCAGGCTGCCGACGACGTGGCCGGTCAGCACCGAGGCGCGGGCGATCGCCATCGTGCGGAAGCGGGCGATGATGCCCTCGGTCATGTCCATGGCGACCGAGATCGCGGTGCCCTGGGCGGCGCCGGCCGACGGTCATCAGCAGGATGCCGGGCGTGACGTAGTCGAGGTACTCGGCCGCGGCCGCCGGACGGCGCCGGCCGAGGCCGGCGCCGAGCGTGCCGCCGAAGACGTAGACGAACAGCAGCAGGAAGACGACCGGCATGCCGACGAGCATCAGCGGTCAGCGACGGGTAGCGCAGCATGTGCCGGAGGTTGCGGCGCAGCATCGTCGCCGAGTCGGTGCAGGGCGTAGGTCAGCGTGCTCATCGCACGTGCTCCTTCGCGTGTCGGCGCCCGGTGAGGGCGAGGAAGACGTCGTCGAGGTCGGGGGTGTGGACCGACAGCTCGTCGACCGTCGATCGACGTCGGCGTCGAGCCGGTCGAGCAGGGCGCGCAGCGACCGCACGCTGCCGTCGCTCGGGAGCTGCAGGGTGAGCGCGTCGTCGTCGCGGGCGACCTCGGCGAGCGCGCGGCCGCGGCGGCTCGAGCTCGCGTCGCGTCGGCGAACTGCAGGCGGATGTGGCCGCCGGGGACGCAGCCGCTTGAGCTCGTCCGCGGTGCCCTCGGCGACGAGCCTGCCGTGGTCGAGCACGCGCGATCCGGTCGGCGAGCTGGTCGGCCTCCTCGAGGTACTGCGTGGTGAGGAAGATCGGTGACGCCGCCGGCGACGAGGTCGCGGATGATCTGCCACATCGTGCGGCGGCTGCGCGGGTCGAGGCCGGTGGTCGGCTCGTCGAGGAAGATGATCCGCGGGTCGCCGACCAGGGTCATCGCCAGGTCGAGCCGGCGCCGCATGCCGCCGGAGTAGGTCGCGGCGGGCTTGCCCGCCGCGTCGACCAGGTCGAACCGCTCGAGCAGCTCGGCGGCGCGCCGGCGGCCCTCGGCCCGGCCGAGGTGGTGCAGGTCGGCCATCAGGAGCAGGTTCTCCTCGCCGGTGAGCAGGTTGTCGACGGCCGAGAACTGGCCGGTGACGCCGATCGCGCGCGCGGACCGCGTCGGGGTCGTCGGCGACGTCGTGGCCGGCGACGCGGACCGTCGCCGCCGTCGGCGCCGATCAGGGTCGAGAGGATCTGGACGATCGTCGTCTTGCCGGCGCCGTTCGGGCCGAGCAGCGCGAAGACCGTGCCTTCGGCGACGTCGAGGTCGATGCCGTCGAGCACGACGTGGTCGCCGAAGGACTTGCGCAGGCCGGTCGCTGACGATCGCGGACGGCATGTCACGGGCCTCCGGATCGTGATCGTCGCCGACGGAGGTGCGGCGCGCGCACCTCGACGGTCTCGGCGGACGGCTCGGGGGCGTCGGCGGCGTCGAGCGCGTTGTGCACCTTGCCGGCCGCGGGCGCTGACGTCGAGCCAGGCGGCGGTGCCCTCGCGGATGCCGACCTCGAGGTCGCCGATCGCGGTCTCGAGCACGACCGAGCCGCGCACGACCTCGCCGAGCCGGACGTCGCCGTTGGCGGTCTTGGCGACGACGCCGGCCTGCGCGAGGTCGACGGCGATGTTGCCGTTGGCCGCGTTGACGCCGCAGGTCGCCGCCGGCGGCGCCGACCCAGGTGTCGCCGTTGGAGTTCTTGATCACGGCGCCGCGCGTCGAGCTCGCCGACGCGCACGTCGCCCGAGCCGGTCGTGACCTCGGCGTGGCCGGTGGCGCGCTCGACGCGTGATGTCGCCGGCGCCGGTCTTCAGGCTCAGCGCGTCGCGCCTGGTCGAGCCGGATGTGGCCGAGGCCGGTCTTGATCCGGCACTCGCCGAGCCGGCCCGTCGCAGTGGAAGTCGGCCGACGCCCAGCGTGCCGTGCACGTTCGAGCCGGCGGGCAGCTCGATCGTCACGTCGATCGACGGGCCGCCGCCGCGCAGCGACCAGGAGCGCAGCTTCGGCGCCTTGACGAGCAGCTGCCCGCTCGGAGTACTCGACGCGGGTCTGCTCGGCGGCCTTGACGTCCTCGTCGTTGGACGGGTCGCTGGGGCGCACGTCGACGACGGTGTCGTGCCGCGTCGCTGGCGACTGATCCGGACGTCGCCGACGGCGAGGTCGATCGTGGCCGAGATCGGTTCGGGGGTGTCGAAGGTCGGCATGGAGAGGTCCTCCTGCATGGTCAGGTTCGAAGTCATGGGTGTGTGAGAGGCGGCTGCCGGGCGGTCAGCGCACCCAGCCGGTGAAGGGCTGGCCGACGCGGCCGCCGCGCTGGCGCGGGGCCGCGGTCGTCGCGCGGCGACGGCGGCGGCGGCGGCGCGGACGAGCCAGGCGTTGACCGAGACGCCGCTCGCGGCCGGCGGCCTGCTCGATGCCGGCCTTGAGCTGCTCGGGCAGGCGGAGGTTGATGCGCGCCGTCGCGCGCCTCGTCGGTCTCCGGCGGGCGCGGCGCCGGTGCACGCGCTCGAGCGGCGTCGTCGGCCGGTGCCGGGCGTGACGACGAAGTCGGGCTCGCGGCGCGCAGGCGCAGCTCGACCGAGCCGGGCGCGAGCTCGCGCGTGATCTCGTCGGCGGCGGCCGACAGCGCGTCGAGCAGCATCAGCCGGATCGCCGACTCCAGCGGGGCGGTCAGGCGCTCGGCGAGCGCGCGGGCGTCGTCGCCGCCGGCGTCGGCGGCGACGGCGAGCTCGCGACGGAGGTTCTCGACGTACGGTGTCAAGTCCATGGCGCCAGTATGGCACCATCAGTGGTGTCATTGCAAGTCAGTGTGGTGTCAGGCTGGTGCCACGGTGCTCGCGCGGGCGGCGCGAACGTGCCGGCGGGCGAGCCATACGCCGGCGAGTGCGGTGGTCGCATAGAGCCCGATCGCGACGGCACCGCGTGTCGAGAAGCGGGGCGCTGAGCGCGCCACCGAGCGCCACGTAGGCGATCGTCTTCGGCATCGCGCCGATCGCGACGGCGGCCGCGAAGGCGCGCAGCGGCATCGCCGTCAGACCGGCGGCGTAGTTGAGGACGCTGGCCGGCGTGCCCGGCAGCAGGCGTGCGGTCAGGACGGCGCTGAAGCCACGCTCGGCGATCCACTCGCGCCAGTGCGCCGCGCGCGGCCCGAGCAGGCGGCTGATCGGCGCCGCGCCGGCACCACGGGCGAGCAGGAAGGCGATCGCCGCGCCGAGGACCGCGGCGGCGAGCGTCAGCGCGACGCCTCCGGCCACGCCGAACAGGACGCCCGCGGCGCCCGCGGTCACCTGGCCGGGGAACATCACGCAGGTCGAGACGGCGGCGATCAGGACGAACAGCACCGGTGCGGCCGGACCGACGGACTCCGCCCAGCGCGTCAGCTCCGACGGCGAGGGCACGCCGACGGTCACCGCGGCCACCGCGACCAGCGCGATCAGTGCCAGCACGGCGCCACCGAGACGGGCGAGCGCACGACGACGTGCGGGGTCAGCAGGCAACCGGGGCATCCCAAACCGTAACCGGCGGCACCAAAGTGGTTACCCGGCATCCGCCAACCGAGGTACGCTCCGCGCTCCTTGACGGTCACCGATCCGCTCCCCGCCGCTCCACCTCAGCCAGCGCCACTGGCGGCTGCTGCCGTTCGGCGACCGCTCGCGCTCGCGACGCCTCGGCAAGGTCTTCGGCTGGCTGGCGGCGATCGCCATCGCGCTCGCGATCGCCGACCTGCTCGGCCTCGACGTCCGCGGCTGGCTCTCGGACCTGTGGGACGCGCTGAGCACGATCGGCTTCGGCTACCTGGTGGTGGGCTGGACGCTGCAGACCGGCCAGACGACGCTGACCGCGCTCGCCTGGTTCTTCATCCTCCAGGCCGCCTATCCGCAGGGCGCGTGACGTACCTGCAGATCCTGGCCACCTACGCCGCGGGCGTCGCGCTCAACGGCTTCCTGCCGGCGAACATCGGCACGGTCGTGATGCTGCTGATGTACGTCGCGATCATCCCCGGCGCCAACCTGCCCGGCGTGCTCGGCGGCATGGTCGTGCAGAAGATCTTCTTCACGGTCGCGGGCACGTTCGTCTACGTCTATCTGTTCCTGTCGGTCCCGGGCTCGCTGGACCTCCAGCTGCCGGCGCTCAACGACCACCCGGTGCTGATCGTCGGGATCGTCGTCGGCATCGTGATGCTGGTGGCGATCCTCGGCCGGATCTTCTGGCGCAAGCTGCAGGGGCTGTGGGCCAAGGCGCTGCAGGGCGGCGCGATCCTCGCCCGTCGCCGCGACTACCTCCTGCAAGGTCGCGCTGCCGTCGTTCGGCGCCTGGATGTGCAAGCTCGGCGTGATCGCCGTCTTCCTGACCGGCTACGGGATCGCCGTCACCTTCCACACGATCATGTCGGTGATGGGCGGCAACTCGATCGCCAACACCGTCTCGGTCACCCCGGGCGGCGTCGGCGTCAACCAGGCCGCCAACGTCGCCGCGCTCGGCGGCGTGACCGACGCGGCCACCGCGACGGCCTACTCACTCGGCCAGCAGCTCGCGATCACCGCCTGGAACATCGTCTTCGCCGTCGTGCTCGTGATCTGGGCCTTCGGCTGGACCGGCGGCAAGCTGCTCGTGGAGCAGTCCTACAGCGACGCCAAGGTCAAGGTCGAGGAGCAGAAGGAGCAGCGCGCGAAGGCCAAGGCGGTCAAGCACGAGGAGCGCGCCGCGAAGAAGCGCGCGCGGCGGGACGACTCAGTGGGCGACGTCGATGACGATCCGGGTCGGCCCGGTGAGCCTGAAGACCCGGAACCCCGTCTTCCGGCGTAGGCCGAGCCCGAACGCGACCACGCCCTCGAAGTCGCCGGCGAGCTTGACCTGCCGGAGGTTGGGGCAGAGCGGCGTCTTGACGCTCGCAAACAGGACCGAGCCGCCCTGGGTGTGCGCGCGGGCGTCGCGGATGACGACGCGCAGGCGCTTGCTGCCGAGCAGCGACGACCGTGTTCCCGGAGCCGTCGGCGACGATCCGGCTGACGTAGCGCACGTCGTAGCGCGGCGTGGCCGAGCGGGCGCGGATGACGAACCGGTCGAACGTCGCGTGGCAGGCGGTGTCGACCGCGTACAGCTCGGCCTGGCCACCGCTGCCCGCCGCGGACTTGGGTGCGGTCGTGAACGGCGGCAGCGCGAACGCGGTGGCCGCGAGCGCGGCGAAGATCCCGACGGTCACGAGCACCGCGACAGCGCTCTGGATCGGGTGGCGCTGCCGCGGGAGGCTCATGACCGTCTGGTCTAAACGATCAGACGGCGCAGGTCAACGCGCGTCGATCAGCTTGATCTTGCGGACGATGTCCTTCTGGCCGGCGATCTTGAGCCGGACCGTGTAGCGGGTGTTGACGCGGAACGCGTTCTTGGAGGTGATCGTCGCCGTGTAGCGCGTGTCGTCGCCGTGCATGCCGGCCTTCTTCAGGGCCGATGCGCGCTTGCCGGGCGCCATCACGACCCTGGCGTCGTACTTGCCGTCGGCCTTGAGCGGGAGCGCGTCGGAGGCGAACTCGAGCTTGGCGTGGTGCGAGTCGTCGACGCGCAGGGTGATCGCGCCGCCGAGGTCGACGTCGGCGTTGGCCGTGGCCGGGATCAGGAGCGCGGCGGTGGCGAGGAGGGAGGCGGTGAGGAGGCGGAGCATGGGGGTCTCCTAGGGGACTTGGGGAGGGTGTGTCACCGAGGCGAACGGGCGCCTCATGCAGGATGTGACGCACCTTGTGTGCCACCGATGAGCAATGCCACGTGCGACGGTCTTAGGCGTATGGACGTGTGGAACGAGGAAGCGGCGACCTTCGCCGAGCACTGGGGCGCGCTCGCCGACCCGGCGCGGTTCGCGATCGCCGACGCGCTGGAGCTGCCGGCGGGCGTGCGGCTGCTGGACATCGGCTGCGGCAGCGGCGACTTCTGCGCGCTGGCGCTCTCGCGCGGTGCGCAGGTGAGCGGGATCGACGCCGCGCCCGCGATGGTGGAGATCGCCCGTGGGCGCGCGGCCGGCGCGGACCTGCGCGTCGGTGCCATGGAGGCTCTGCCCTGGGACGACGGCGCCTTCGACGTCGTGACCGGCTTCAACAGCCTGCAGTTCGCCGACGATCCGGTCGCCGCCCTGCGCGAGTGGGTGCGCGTCGTGCGGCCCGGTGGGAAGCTGGCGATCTGCGCCTGGGGCCCGCGCGAGAACAACGACCTCGAGGTGCTCGAGGCGGCGCTGCGCGGCCTCGCCGACTCACCGGCGCCGGGGCGGTCGTTCGGGCGCGAGGGCAATCTCGAGGCCGTGGCGCTCAAAGCCGGGCTTGAGCTGTTCGGCGGGGCCACCGTCGCGGTTCCCTTCGAGGTCCCCGACCAGGAGCGGCTCGTACTGGCGATGCTCTTCGATGCCCGCGCCTACGGCGTCGACGAGACCGCCGCGCGCGAGACGATCGTCGCCGCCGCGGCGCCCTTCCGGCGCCGCGACGGCTCCTACCGCTTCGAGAACGCGTTCCGCTACGTGATCGGCGCCTCGAACTCCGGAGGGCACCGCTCCGTATGACCCAGCGTGCGCTGGAACATGCTGCTCGCGCTCGTCGTCCTCGTCCCTTCGCTGGCCCAGAGCGGGGCGCCGGATGCGAGTTTCACGGCCGTCGACTTCGCGTGGCGGGCCAATGACGGCGACGCGACGACGCTGACGGTCGCGCCCGGGGCAACGGTCTCGTTCGCCTATCCAGCGGGCTCGAGCTACCACAACGTCGTCTTCACCGACACGAAGCCGTCGTCATGCACGGGCCTCCCGCCCGCGCCGCGGGTCAAGGGCTGGCAGGGCGAGTGCACGTTCGCCGAGCCCGGCACGTACGCGTTCGTGTGCGGCCTGCACCCTGCGATGACGGGGAGCGTGATCGTCGCGGTGCCGCCGGCTGCGACCCCTGACGGCGACGGCGACGCCCGCCGCGACTCCAGGCCCGGGCCCGGCGCCGTCCGCGACGCCGCCTCCGGTGCAGACCACGCTCGCGGTCAAGCTCGCCGCCAAGCAGAAGGGCACGAGCGTGCGCGGCTCGGTCGGGGTCCGACAGGGCGGCTCGCGGCTCGAGGTGACGCTGACCGCGCTCGGCCGGCGCGTCGGACACCGCGTCGTGGCGAAGACCGCGAGCGGCTCGGTCGCCTTCGCCGTGCCGCTCGACGCCAGGGCGCGGCGCGGGCTGCGCCACCGTCACCGGCTCGCCGTGCGCGTGACCGTCGCGCTGACGCCGCCGGGCGCCGCGACGCTCGTCCGGCACGGGAAGGCGACGTTACGGCCCCGTTAGCATCGGAAGGGTGCGCCGTCTCGTCATCCTGCTCGCCGCCGGCCTCGTGCTCGGCGCCTGTGGCGAAACGCCGCGTCCCGCGACCGAACCGCGGGTGAAGCTCAAGCTCGCCGAGCCCAACAACGGCGGCTCGATCCTCGCCGACCGCGTCGACGTCAAGGGGACCGTGATCCCCGCCGACGCGGCGGTCCGCGTGGCCGGCGACGACGCCGAGGTCACCGACGGGACCTTCACCGCCCGCGTCTCGCTGCAGCCCGGCGGCAACGTGATCGACATCACCGCCACCGCGCCGGGTCAGCGCCCGGCGACCGACGCCGTGCGGGTGACGCGCGACACGCGCGTGAAGGTGCCCGACGTCGTCGGCAGCAGCCCCGAGGACGCGGACACGGCGCTGCGCGCGGTCGGCCTGACCTCCGAGGAGGAGCGCGGAGGCAGTTGGATCGATCGACTGCTCCCCGGCGACATCCGCGTCTGCGCCACCCGTCCCGCGGCCGGCACCTTGCGCGAGAAGGGCACGGCCGTGACGATCGAGACCGCCCGCGCCTGTTAGCTAGCTGCTGTCGGGGCGCGCGGTGATCAGCGTGATCCGCGGTCGTCCGCGCTCGCGGATGACGATCCAGATCATCGTGCCGGTCGTGTCGGACTTGCCCTTGTAGCTCGCGCGGTAGCGAGCGGTGGCGCGCCCGGACGGGCCGCTCTCGGCCTCGAGGCCGGACAGCGTGAAGCCGGTCGTCTGATTGCGGGCGAACTGGCCGTGGTAGGCGGCGACGACCGCGGCGCGACCGCTCTGGCCGTCCGTCGGGCTCATCCGCTGGGCGTCGGAGGTCAGCAGCCGCGAGATCCGGCGCTCGTCCTCGGCGGCGTAGGCCGAGGCGAACGAGTTGGCCAGCCGGCGCACCTCGCTCGCGGACACCGGGTCGCCCGGGGGCGGCGTTCCGGCTCCGCCCGGCACGACCGCGATCGCCAGTGCGGCACCCGCGATGGCGACGATGCCGGAGCCCCAGACCCAGAGCCGCCGCGGGCGCTTCGCGCGGTAGTGCCGGACCGGGTCCACCTTGCCGCGTTTCGGGCCTGCGGCCTCGCCCGCGGCGGCCGCGGGCGGAGCGATGGCGGTCGGGTCGGCCTCGTGGACGCCGGACCACAGGCGCGAGCGCCGGACGGTCGGCGCCGCCGCGCCGCGCGCGACGGAGCGCTCCTCCTCGGTCACCGAGCGCCCCTCGGCGGCGGCCATCACGGCGCGCCCGAAGTCACCGGCCGACGGGTAGCGGTCCTCCGGCGCCTTGGCCAGGGCGCGCGCGAGCACGCGGTCGAAGTCCGCCGGCACGCCGGGCGTCAGCGACGCCTTCGGCGGCGCGTCGTGCAGGTGCGCGAGCATCGTCGCCGGGACCGTCTCGCGGACGAAGGGCGGCGTCCCGGTCAGCGCCGCGTACAGCACGCAGGCGAGCGCGTAGACGTCGGCGCGCGCGTCGTTCGGGCCCGGGTGGAACTGCTCGGGCGCCATGTAGTCGACGGTGCCGAGGAAGTGCCCGGCGGTCGTCAGCGTGTCGGCGCCCGCGAAGCGCGTGAGGCCGAAGTCGGCCAGATAGGCGTGATCGCCGCTGAGCAGGACGTTGGCCGGCTTGACGTCGCGGTGCACGAGGCCCGCGGCGTGGGCGGCGTCGAGCGCGCCCGCGACCTGGTTGACGATCGCGGCGGCGCGCTCGGGCTCGATCCGCCCCTCGGCGCGCAGCAGCCGGTGCAGGTCGGTGCCCGCCACCCAGCGCATGACGAGGTAGAGCCGCCCGTCCTCCTCGCCCGCCTCGTAGACGGGGATGACGTTGGGGTGATCGATCGCCGCGGCCATCCGCGACTCGCGCTGGAAGCGCTCGCGGAAGTTGGCGTCGGCGGCGTGCTCGGGGGCGATCAGCTTGAGCGCGACCGGCCGTCCCAGCGAGAGCTGGGTGGCCCGGTAGACGATGCCCATGCCGCCGCGGCCGGCGACCGTCTCGATCCGGCAGCCCGCGATATGAGCGCCTTCGAGGACGTCGGTCACACCATCGATTGTGACGTAGGCCGTTCAGTCGCGACCGATACCGTGGCGCGCCATGACGGAGCTTGCAGTCGATCCTGACCTCATCCGCGGCGCGCTCGAGCGCCTCGTCGCCGTCCCGTCGATCGCGTTCACCGGGTTCCCACGTGAGCCGCTGGACGAGGCGGCGGCGATCGTCGAGGCGCTGCTGCGCGAGGCCGGCGCCGCCGAGATCCGCCGCGTCGACGTGCCCGGCGAGGCGCCGTCGATCCTCGCCGACTTCCCCGGTCCGGGGCCGACGGTGCTGCTCTACGCGCACTACGACGTCCAGCCCGCGCCGCCCGAGGGCTGGGAGACCGACCCGTTCACGCCGACGCTCAAGGACGGGCGCGTCTACGGCCGCGGCGCCGCCGACGACAAGTCCGGCATCGTCGCCCACCTCGGCGCGCTGCGCGCGTGGGGCGGGAAGCCGCCGGTGCACGTCAAGGTCCTGATCGAGGGTTCGGAGGAGAACGGCCGCCAGAGCCTGCTGAGCGTGGTCGACAGCGACCCCGAGCTGATGCGCGCCGACGTGATGGTGATCGCCGACAACGGCAACTGGAAGGTCGGCGAGCCGACGCTCTCGCTCTCCCTGCGCGGCCACGGCAAGCTCACGGTCACGCTGCGCACGCTGTCAGGGCGCGCTCCACAGCGGGCACTTCGGCGGTGCCGCGCCCGACGCGCTGCTCGCCCTGACCCGGCTGATCGCCGGCCTCCACGACGACGAGGGCAACCTCGCGGTGCAAGGGCTCGAGGACGGCCACTGGGACGGCGCCGACTGGCCGGAGGCCGACTTCCGCCGCCAGGCCGGCGTGCTCGACGGCGTGTCGCTCGTCGGCTCCGGGACGCTGGCGGACCGGCTGTGGATGCGCCACGCGATCTCCGTGCTGGGCGTCGACGCCCCGCCGGTCGACGGCTCGGGCAACATCGTGATCCCGCAGGTCCGCGCCAAGATCGCCGTGCGCGTCCCGCCGGGCGCCGACCCGGTCCGCTCGATGGCCGTCGTCGAGGCCCATCTGCGCGAGCACGCGCCCTGGGGCGCCCAGCTCGAGATCGAGGTCGAGCCCGCGTCGAAGGCGATCCTGCTGCCCTCGTCCGACGCGGCCGAGCGCGCACTCGAGCAGGCGTTCGGCAAGCCCGTCGCGCGCATGGGCAGCGGTGGCTCGGTGCCGCTGGTCGCCAAGCTGCGTAGCGCTTACCCGGACGCGTCGTTCGTGCTCTGGGGTGCGCAGGACTCAGATCTGGCGCAGATCCATGCCGCCAACGAGTCGGTGTCGCTGGACGAGATCGAACGGCTCGCGCTCGCCGAGGCCCTGCTGCTGCGCGAGCTCGCCTAACGCCAGGCGGCGAGCAGCGCTTCAGGGTCCGCGGCCATCACGAGCTTCGCGCGCTGCGCCGAGGGCTGGAAGCCCTGCTCGACGCCGTGGTCGAGGAACGCGCCGAGCTTGTCGTAGTAGCCGGCGGTGTTGAGCACGCCGAGCGGCTTGCTGTGGAGCCCGAGCTGGCTCCAGGTGAAGACCTCGATCAGCTCCTCGAGCGTGCCGATGCCGCCGGGGAGCGCGACGAAGGCGTCCGAGAGCTGGGCCATCAGCGCCTTGCGCTCGTGCATCGTGGCCACGACGTGCAGCTCGGTCAGCCCCTGGTGGGCGATCTCGCGGTCCACCAGCTGTTGCGGCATCACGCCGACGACCTCGCCGCCGGCCTGCGAGCGTCGCGTCGGCGAGCGCGCCCATCAGGCCGACCGCCGCGCCGCCGTAGACGACGCGCAGGTCGTTGGCGACGAGCGTCCGGGCCAGCGCCTGGGTGGCCTGCAGATAGGCGGGGTCGGTGCCGAAGCTCGACCCGCAGTAGACGCAGACGGACTTCACAGCGCCGCGAGCAGCCGCTCGAGGTCGGACTCGTCGTTCCAGGCGCCGACCGAGAGGCGGATGTACGGGTGGTTGGGCAGATCGCGGACGGCGATCCCGGCCTCGGCGAGCCGCTCGCGCGTGGCGGGCGGGTCGGGGTACTCGAAGGAGACCAGCGTGCTGCGCCCGCGGCCGGCGACCGTGTAGCCCGCGTCGGCGAGGGCGGCGGCGTAGCGGTCGGCGAGGTCGGCCGCGCGTTCCAACTGGGCCGGGAAGTCCTCTGCGAGCAGGACGCGCAGCGCGGCGAGCGAGAACGCGACGCTCTCACGCGACAGCGGGCTGTCGAAGCGTGCGCCGCCGGCCCGCAGCGTCGATTCCAGGCCGCGGGAGGCGTCGTCGAAGGCGGGATAGCCGGGCATCACGGTCCGCACGCGCTCGCCGAACTCGCGGTCGAGCCAGAGCATCCCGGTGCCGTCCGCGCCGCACAGCCACTTCTGACCGGCGGCGGCGTAGGCGACGCAGCCGAGCTTTCCGACGTCGACGGGGACAGCGCCCGAGCCCTGCGCGCCGTCGAGGATCACCGGCACCGGCACCTCCGCCAGTTCGGTCGGCGCGACCTCACCCGTGATCCAGTTCACGTGCGACGCGGCGACCAGCGTCGTGGTCGCGCGGACGCCGTTCGCGAGCTCCGCGAACGGGACCTCGCGAACCGTCGCCCCGCGGTGGCGCGCGGCGATCAGCGGACCGAGCAGCCCGGGATGCTCGGCGTCGGAGGTGACGATCTCGTCGCCCGGCCCGACGTCCATCCCGGCCAGCACGCTGCCGAGGCCGAAGCTCGTGCCGCTGGTGACGGCGACGTCCTCGACGTCACAGGCCATCACCTGCGCGTAGCCCGCGCGCAGCTCGTCGGTCAGCTCGTGGCGGCGCGTGAAATGCGGCCACAACCGGCCGTCCCCGAGCTCGGCCTCGAGCTCTTGCTGGACCAGCTCGATCGCGGCCCGCGGGATCGGCCCGTCGGTGCCGGCATTCAGGTACGCGATCCGCTCGAGGACCGGAAACTCATCACGGAAGGCCATGGTTTTCGAGACTACTAACGGCCGCACACGGGCCAGGGTGCGGCCCCCTCGCGCGCGTAGAGCTGCGCCGCCCGCTGGTTCTGCTCGGCCTCGCCGGCGGCCGCCGGGTTGCCGCTGCCGCCGACGCTCTGCCAGGTGCTGAGCGTGAACTGGTACTTGCCGTAGAAGCCATTGCCGGTGTCCGTGCCGGGGTTGCCGCCGGATTCGCAGGCGGCGATGGCCTCGAGCGTGGGGGAGGACGAGACCGGCTGCGCCTGGGCGCGAGCGCGCCGTCGCACGGTCTTGAGCTCATGGCGCAGCTCGCGCACGCGGCGCGCCAGGCGGGCGGGCGGTTCATCGTTGACGCGGCGCTTGAACGCACGCGGCGAGAAGCCGCGGTCGCGTGCTTCGGCGACGCGGTCGGCGAGCCGTGCGGCCTTGCGGGTCAGGCGCTGCTGGGCGAGTTCGGTGTGCTCGGCGCGCATCTGCGACGCGACGGTCAGATGCCCGGCGAGCGGGACCTGGACCGACGATTGGGCGTCGGCGTGCGCGGCGGTCGGGATGGCCAAGGCGGTTGCGCCCACGGCCAGCACTGCGGTCGTGGTCGTTCGCATCGTCACTCCTTCGTGGCTTGCCCCCGCACCGTAGCACGAACATATGTTCGTATTCAGCGGGCCTGCGCCATCAACGCGAGGGTCATGGCGCGCGCCCGCGGCTCGTTGGCGTAGCCGTGGAGCGACACGACATAGGTCACCCGGCCGTGGGTCCAGACGTACGCGATATGACCACCGTTGAGCCCGCCGCCCTGTTCGTAGGGCACGACCCGGCACGCCTCGACGGGCTCGCCGTGCAACACGAGCTGCCGGCACTTCGACGGCTTGCTCGCGTTGCCCGGGCGCTCGACGCCCCGGTGCACGAGCAACCGCCGCACGGACGGGGTCCAGGCCACGGAATAGTGCCAGTGGCCGCCGTTGGTCTCGATGTGCCTGCCGCCGAGCTCGTTCAGGGACGCGCTGGAGAAGTCCGCGAGGTACCCGCCGCGGTACGCCTTGCGCTTCGAGAACGGTGTCGCGTCGATGACCTTCAGCCGGCCGCCGGGGATCAGCGGCGGGCAGGCGCCGGCGCCCGCCGGCGCGTAGGCGAGCTGTTCGGCGCACACCTCCCGATAGTCCGTAGGCAGCCGCCGCGTGAGGTCGAGCGCCCGAGGCGGACTCGGCGCCACCTCGGCCACGGTCGTCGCGCCACAGCCGGCAGACGCCAGCAGGCAGCAGGAGATCACCCGTCGGAGCCACACACGGGTCCGTACGTCCGTGGTGGGCGAATCGGTCCCTATCCGGCGGCGACGCCCTCCAGCACCGGGTCGATCGCCTCGGCGACGCCGAGCGCCGACTCGATCGCCTCCGCCGCGTCCAGGCACGCGAGCTCCTGGAAGCGGCCGCCCATGACCTGAACGCCGACCGGCAGCCCGCCGGCCTTGCCGGCCGGGACCGCGGCGGCCGGGAGCCCGAGCAGGTTCGCGGGCATGACGGGCCGCAGCAGCCGCATCGTGGCGTGCGCGTTCTCCTCGCTCGCGACGTCCCAGCCGTGCGGGAACGGCGGCTGCGTCCAGATCGGGCTGACGATCAGCGGGTGCTCGAGCTCGAACTGCGCCCAGGCGCGGGCGACCGTGCGGCGCTCGGCCAGCGTGGCGACGAGCGCCGCCGCGTCCAGCTCCGTGTAGAGCGAGCCGATGAGGTCGAGGAAGCGGATCGCGTCCGCGCCCATGACCGCACGCAGGATCTCCTCCTGGGCGCGGATGTCGCTGAAGAGGAAGCGGCCCCAGACGTCGAGCGCCTGCTCGTAGGCGGGCGGCTCGGCCTCGACGACGTCGTAGCCCGCGTCGGACAGCGCGTCGCCCGCGCGCCGCACCGCGGCGGCGATCTCGGGGTGCGTGTCGCCGCCGGGCGGCTCCGCCACCAGCGCCACGCGGCGCGACTCGTTGCGCGGCACGTCGAGCAGCACCGGGACCGACTCGGGGTCGCGCGGATGCGCGCCCGCGACGATCGCCAGCCCGAGCCGGACGTCGGCCACGCGGCGCGCCATCACGCCCTCGACGGCCATCAGCTGCATCGCCGGGCCCATGTCCTCGGGCGGGATCACGGTCGCGTGCGGGACGCGGCCCGGCGTCGGCTTGATCGAGGCGATCCCGCAGCAGTGCGCGGGGTTGCGCAGCGAGCCGCCGACGTCGTTGCCGAGCCCCAGCGGGCTCATCCCCGACGCGAGCGCGGAGGCCTCGCCGCCGCTGGAACCGCCCGCGGTCACGTTCGGGTCCCACGGGTTGCGGGTCAGGCCGCGCAGCGATGAGTCGGTGTGGATCCGCAGCCCGAGGTCCGGCAGGTTCGTGCGGCCGATCGGGATCGCGCCGGCGGCGCGCAGGCGCTCGACCTGCGGGGCGTCGATGGGGGAGACGGCCTCGGCGAGCGCCGGGACCCCGGACGTCGTGGCCGTGCCGGCGACGTCGATGTTCTCCTTGACCGTGAACGGGACGCCGTGCAGCGGGCCGCGGCGCCCTTGCGCCGCGTCGGCGGCGTCGGCGGCCGCGCGCGCCTCGTCGGCCATCCCGACGACGATCGCGTTGAGGTGCCCGTTCACCGCCTCGATGCGCTCCAGGTGCGCGTCGACGACCTCGCGCGAGGACACCTCGCCGCTCGCGATCAGCTGGGCCAGTTCACCGGCGCCACGGCGCCAAAGCTCCTCGGACAACGCGCTCTCCTCCTGCTCGCCTTGTCCCGGGACCGTACAACGTGATCTAGCATCAGCGCGCGATGCGCGTCCCCCTTCCCGACGGATCTGTCCGTGAACTTCCCGACGGCTCCACCGGAGCCGATCTTGCCGCCGACATCGGTCCGGGCCTCGCCCGGGCCGCGATGGCCATCCGTGTCCTCGACGAGGGCAAGACGGAGAAGCGGGACGGCACGGCCTATGACGACGGCCGGATCGTCGACCTCTCGTTCCCGCTGGTCGACGGCCAGCCGGTCGAGATCGTCACCGCCAAGGCGGGCGACGGCGACGCGCTGAAGCTGCTGCGCCACGACATCGCGCACGTGCTCGCGGAGTCCGTGCTCGAGCTCTATCCGGGCACGAAGGTGTCGATCGGCCCGCCGATCGCCGACGGCTTCTACTACGACTTCGAGTTCCCGGCCGGCGTCTCCCTCAACGAGGGCGACTTCCCGAAGATCGAAGCGCAGATGAAGAAGCACGTGAAGGCCGACGAGCCGTTCGTGCGCTCCGAGCTGCCGGTGGGCGAGGCGATCGAGCACTTCCTGCGCGAGGACCAGCCCTACAAGGTCGAGCTGATCGAGGACCTGGTCAAGAACCAGGGCGTGCCGTCGGTCGGCATCTACCAGAACGGCGACTTCTACGACCTCTGCCGCGGCCCGCACGCGCCCGGCACCGGCCGCGCGAAGGCGTTCAAGCTCACGAGCATCGCCGGCGCCTACTGGCGCGGCGACGCCAACCGCCAGATGCTCACGCGCATCTACGGCACCGCGTTCGCGACCAAGGACGAGCTGGCCGAGCACCTCGAGCGGCTCGAGCAGGCACGCGCCCGCGACCACCGCAAGCTCGGCAAGGAGCTCGAGCTGTTCATGTTCTCGGAGCTCTCGCCGGGCTCGCCGTTCTGGATGCCCAACGGGATGGCGATCTGGAACGAGCTGACCAAGCTGTGGCGCGAGGAGAACACCGCGCGCGGCTACAGCGAGGTCAACACGCCGATCCTCTACGACGCCGAGCTGTTCAAGCGCTCGGGGCACTGGCACGTCTACCGCGACAACATGTACTTCACGGACGTCGAGGGCCAGTCGATGGGCCTGAAGCCGATGAACTGCCCGGCGCACACGCAGCTCTACGCGTCCTCGCGGCGGTCCTACCGCGACCTCCCGATCCGCTACTCCGAGCAGGGCCTCGTGCACCGCCACGAGCCCTCCGGCACGCTGCACGGCCTGCTGCGCGTCCGCCACATCACGCAGGACGACGCGCACATCTTCGCCACCGAGGACCAGATCGAGGAAGAGGTCGTCCGCGCGCTGGAGTTCGGGTTCGCGATCTACGAGCGCTTCGGCTTCGAGCCGCGGCTGGAGCTCTCGACCCGGCCCGAGAAGCGCATCGGCACCGAGGAGATGTGGGACAAGGCCGAGGCGGCGCTGCAGAAGGCGCTCGACAACCGCGGCCTGGCCTACGAGGTCAACGAGGGCGACGGCGCGTTCTACGGGCCGAAGATCGACCTCCACATGACCGACGCGATCGGCCGCTCGTGGCAGCTGGGCACCGTCCAGCTCGACTACGTGATGCCGGAGCGCTTCGAGCTCACCTACACGGGCGCCGACAACGCCGAGCACCGCCCGGTGATGATCCACCGCGCGCTGATGGGCTCCTTCGAGCGCTTCATCGGCATGCTGATCGAGCACTACGCCGGCGAGTTCCCGGTCTGGCTGGCGCCGGTCCAGGCGATCGTGCTGCCGGTCTCCGACCGCCACCTCGACTACGCGAACGAGGTCCAGGCCTCGCTCAGCGACTTCCGCGTCGAGGTCGACGAGCGCACCGAGTCGATCGGGCGCAAGATCCGCGACGCCGAGCTGCGCAAGATCCCGTACATGTTCGTCGTGGGCGACCGTGAGGTCGAGACGAAGGAGGTCGCGGTGCGCCGCCACCGCGAGGGCGACCAGGGCGCGCTGTCACTCGAAGGCGTGCGGGAGAAGCTCACCGCACCCGAGTAGTTAGGGGGAACTCGTGGGCTTCCGTGCCCCGCGAGTGTCCCATTTCGCCCTCCGGCTTCCTTGCCTGGGCTGCCCCTCGAAGAAGAGGTGCACTCGGGTCAATCGGCCGGTCCGCGCTGACCTTGAATGCGCGATCTCGCATAAACGCCGAAACCCGTCTACACTTTGCGGCGTTGATTACGCGTCTCTATTCCGCGCTGCCTTCTTGACGCCGCGCGCACACACCCCGAGCTAGTGCCGGTCCCGAGAAGGTTCGACCGGCAACCGCCGGAGCGCGATACCACCCGCATCAACGAACGCATCCGCGTTCCTGAGGTTCGTCTCATCGATGAGGACGGCCAGCAGGTGGGGATCATGCGCACCCAAGATGCCCTGCGCCTCGCGCAGGAAAAGGACCTCGACCTCGTCGAGGTGGCCGCCGACGCCAAGCCGCCGGTATGCCGAATCCTTGACTACTCGAAGTACAAGTACGAGCAGGCCCAAAAGGCCAAGTCCGCTCGTAAGCACCAGCAGCAGATCAACGTCCGGGAGATCAAGTTCCGGCCGAAGATCGCGCAGCATGACTACGACACCAAGAAGGGCCACGTCATGCGCTTTCTCAAAGCGCGCGACAAGGTCAAGGTGACGATCATGTTCCGTGGGCGCGAGATGGCCCACCCCGAGCGGGGCGAGATGATTCTCAACCGGCTCGCGGAGGACCTGCAGGAGCTCGCCATCGTCGAGCAGCGGCCGCAGCAGGATGGCCGCAACATGACGATGATGTTGGGCCCGGCACGCACCGCCCAGGCTGACGAGAAGCCCGCTTCCTAGCTCTGCATCCCGGCCGCCAGCCAAGCTGGCGGCCGGCGGCAGCTATACTGCCGCCCTCGTCATGCCCAAGATGAAGTCTCACTCCGGCGCGAAGAAGCGCTTCAAGGTCACCGGCACCGGCAAGGTGCAGGCCCGCCACGCTTTCTCCAGCCACATTCTTGAGAAGAAGTCTCCGAAGCGTAAGCGGCACATGCACCTCGACATCCAACTGGTCAAGGGTGACGCGCGCCGCGCGACCCAGCTCCTGAACGGGAACGGCCGATGACCCGCGTCAAGCGCTCAGTTCACGCAAAGAAGAAGCGCCGCGAGGTCCTCGAGCGGACCAAGGGCTTCCGCGGGGAGGCCAACTCCTCGTACAAGCGCGCCAAGGAAGCGATGTTCAAGGCGGACGCGTACGCGTACCGCGATCGTCGTAACCGCAAGCGTGACTTCCGTCGTCTCTGGATCACGCGCATCAACGCCGCCGCGCGCGCCGAGGGCATGTCCTACGGCACGTTCATCCACGGCCTCGCCCTGGCGGGCGTCGAGCTGGACCGCAAGGTCCTGGCCGACATCGCCGTGCGCGACCCCGAGACCTTCCGCCGATTCGTCGACCGCGCCCGCGAGGCCTCGGCGGCCTAGCTCCACCAGCAGCACCGCCGAGCCTTTCTAGGGCGCCCCTCCTCCCGGAGCGGCGCCCTTTTTTGTGTCCAAGGACAGTCCGAGATGACCGAACAGATCACCAGCTCCCACAACGAAGCGCTCAAAGAGATCCGCAAGCTCGCCGGAAGGCGCTGGCGCGACAAGCTGGGCGAGTTCGTGGCCGAGGGCGAGGATCTGCTCGACGCCGCCGACGCGGCCGGCTGGCACGCCTCGGCGCGCTACGCCGCGACGGGCAGCGGCCTGCCGGGCGTCCCGGTCGCGCCGCACGTGCTCGCGGAGGTCTCCCAGCTCGGCTCCGGCACGCGGGCGATCGGCGGTCTATCCGCAGCGCTGGTCGGCGCCGGTCGGCCCGCGCTGCGTCGCGCTGTGGGGCGTCGGTGACCCGGGCAACGTCGGCACGGTCATCCGCTCCGCGCTCGCGTTCGGCGCGTCGAGCGTCGCGCTCGGCCCGGGCAGCGCCGATCCGTACGGGCACAAGGCGGTCCGCGCCTCGATGGGCGCGCTGTTCTCCGTGCCCGTCGCGCGCGTGCGCAAGGTCTCCGAGCTGCCGGGCCGGCGCGTGGCGCTCGTCGCGCGCGAAGGCGTGCCGCTGGGCGAGCTCGACGCGACGGGCGACCTGACGCTCGTCGTCGGCGCCGAGCGCGAGGGCCTGCCGCGCCGACGTGATCGCCGCCTGCGACGACGTCGTCCACATCCCGATCGCCCACGCAGACTCCCTGAACGCCGCGATGGCGGCGACCGTGGCCCTCTACGAACTCGACCACTAGGATCAGCCGCCCATGAGCACCGCCGACCGGATCGCCGCATTGCGCGCCGAGGGGGAGGCGGCGGTCGCCGCCGCCTCCGCAACCGCCGAGCTCGAGGACGTCCGCGTGCGCTTCCTCGGCCGTAAAGCCGAGCTGCCGAACCTGCTGCGCGACGTCGGCAAGCTCCCGCCCGAGGAGCGCGGGCCGGTCGGCAAGGGCGCCAACCAGGCGCGCCAGGCGCTCCAGGCGGCGGTCGACTCGCGGCTCGCCGAGCTCGAGGCGCTCGAGCTCGAGCAGAAGCTCGCGGCCGACGTCGTCGACGTCACGCTCCCCGGCACCCCGGTCCTGCCCGCCGGGCACCTGCACATCCTCACCGCCACCCGGCGCGAGATCGAGGACGTCTTCGTCGGCCTCGGCTTCCGCGTCGTCGAAGGCCCCGAGATCGACCTCGCCTACTACAACTTCGACGCGCTCAACCACGACGTGCACCACCCGGCGCGCTCGGAGGCGGACACGTTCTACGTCGCCGACGACGTGGTCCTGCGCACGCAGACCTCGCCGATGCAGGTGCGCACGATGGAGCTGCAGGCGCCGCCGCTGTACATCATCGTCCCGGGCCGGGTCTACCGGCCCGACAACGACGCGACGCACACGCCGCAGTTCCACCAGGTCGAGGGCCTCGCGGTCGACGAGGACCTGACGCTCGGCGACCTGCAGGGCACGCTGCTGGCCTTCGCGCGGGCGATCTTCGGCGACGACCGCCAGGTCCGCCTGCGCCCGCACTTCTTCCCCTTCACCGAGCCGAGCGTCGAGCTCGACGTCAGCTGCTTCAACTGCAAGCAGGGCTTCCTGCGCGACGGCTCGCGCTGCCCGCTGTGCAAGGGCACGGCCTGGATCGAGATCCTCGGCGCCGGGATGGTGGACCCGAACCTCTACTCGCTACGTGGCCGACTCGGGCTACGACCCCGACCGCCACCAGGGCTTCGCCTGGGGCATGGGGATCGAGCGGATCGCCTTCCTCAAGCACGGCGTGCCCGACCTGCGCATGTTCTTCGAGAACGACCTTCGGCTGCTGGAGCAATTCGGATGAAGCTGCCCCTGTTCTGGCTGACCGACTACGTCGACGCGGGCCTCGAGGCCTCCGCTCTGGCGGCCCGCCTCGCGATGACCGGCACCGAGGTCGACCGCGTGCACACGCACGGCGTGACCGCGCTGGACTACTTCGTCGTCGGCCGCGTGCTCGAGCGCGAGCAGCACCCGGACGCGGACCGCCTGTCGGTCTGCCGCGTCGTCCACGGGCGAGGGCGACGTGGCGCAGATCGTCTGCGGCGCGCCCAACGTCGCCGCCGGCCAGACGGTCGGCGTCGCGCTGCCGGGCGCGGTGATGCCCGACGGCACGCGCCTGAAGCGCTCCAAGCTGCGCGGCGTCGTCTCCGAGGGCATGATCCTGGCCGAGGACGAGCTCGCCATCGGCACCGACCACGACGGCATCATGGTCCTCAGCGACGACCTGCTGGAGGGCACGCCGCTCGCCGACGTGCTGCCGATCGCGACCGACGTGCTCGAGCTCGAGATCACGCCCAACCGGCCGGACTGCCTGTCGGTCTACGGCGTCGCGCGCGAGGTGCACGCCGCGACCGGCGCGCCGCTGAACCCGCCGCCGTGGGCCGACGATCCGGGCACGTTCGGCGACGTCGCGGGCGTTCGCATCGACGTCGAGGCGCCCGACCTGTGCCCGCGCTTCACCGCGCGGCTGTTCGAGGACGTCAAGATCGGCCCGTCGCCGGCCTGGCTGAAGGCGCGCCTGTCGGCCGCCGGCCAGCGCCCGATCAACAACGTCGTCGACATCACCAACTACGTGATGCTGCTCACCGGGCAGCCGCTGCACGCGTTCGACTGGGACCTCGTCGCGGGCGGGCACCTCGTCGTCCGCCGCGCCGGCGACGGCGAGAAGATGACGACGCTCGACGACGTCGAGCGCACGCTGGACCCCGACGTGCTGCTGATCTGCGACGACGAGGGCCCGACCTCGATCGCCGGGCATCATGGGCGGCCAGCGCTCCGAGGTGCAGCCGACCACGACGCGCGTGCTGATGGAGGCGGCGAACTGGAACGGCCCGAACCTGCAGCGCACGTCGCAGCGGCTCGGCGCTGCGGACCGAGGCCTCCGGGCGCTTCGAGAAGGGCCTCGCGCCCGAGATCACGATCGACGGGCCAGGCGATGTCCGCGATCGCTGATGCTCGAGCTGACCGGCGCGCGGCTGGTCGACGGGACCGTCGACGTCGGCGGCCCGGGCCGGAGGCCGAAGAAGATCCGCCTGCGCGACGAGAAGGTCACGCGCCTGCTCGGCACCGAGGTCCCGCTGCGGCGTGCAGGCCGAGCTGCTCGAGCGGCTCGAGTTCGGCGTCCCGACGGCGGCGACTACCTCGACGTCACGGTGCCGCCGTTCCGGCGCAACGACGTCACGCGCGAGGTCGACCTGATCGAGGAGGTCGCGCGGCTGTGGGGGCTGGAGAAGCTCCCGGCCACGCTGCCCGCGCACGGCGTCGTCCGGCCGCCTGGAGCCCGAGCAGCGCCTGCGCCGCCGCGCCGGCGACGCGCTCGTCGGCCTCGGGCTTCTCCGAGGCGATCGGCTGGAGCTTCCAGTCGCCCGAGACCGAGCGCAAGCTGCGCCTCGACGTCCCCGCCGTCCGGCTGCGCAACCCGCTGTCCGAGGACCTGTCGGTGATGCGCACGACGCTGCTCGGCTCGCTGCTCGACCTCGATCCGCAACAACACCTCGCGCGGCGCCGACGACGTGCGGCTCTTCGAGGAGGGCGCGGTCTACTTCGACCGCCCGCACGGGCGCGAGCTGACCGCCGGCCGAGGCGCGTTCGACGCCGCTGCCGGAGGAGCAGATGCACCTCGCGGCGCTGATGACCGGCCGGCATCCGGCCCGCGTCGTGGAGCGACGGCGAGCCGCCGGCGGCCGACTTCTTCGCCGCCAAGGGCGTGCTGACGACGCTGCTCGGCGCGCTGCGCGTGCCGTGGACGGTCGAGCGCGGCGAGCGAGCCGTTCCTGCATCCCGGGCCGCTCCGCGCGCGTGCTGTGCGGCGGCGAGGACGCGGGCTGGCTCGGCGAGCTGCATCCCGGCGTGGCGTCCGAGTGGGACCTCGAGCCGGGTCGCGGGCTTCGAGCTCGACCTCGGCGGTCGTGCTGCGCCACGCGGTCGTCGTGCCGTACTACGAGGACCTGACGTCGTTCCCGGGCGATCCGCCAGGACCTCGCGTTCTGGGTCCCGGCGGACCGCACGGCGGCCGAGCTGGTCGAGGTCGTCCGCGGCGCGGGCGGCAAGCTCCTGCGCGACGTGCGCGTCTTCGACGTCTACGCGCGCGAGGGCGCAGACGTCCCTCGCGGTGCCGGCTCGAGTTCCGCGCCGGCGACCGGACGCTGACCGACGAGGAGATCGCGCCGCAGCGCGCCAAGATCGTCGCGGCGCGTGCAGGAGAAGCTCGGAGGGGAGCTCCGTGGCTGAGCGTCGCCGTCCTCGGCGCGGTCGGCTACGCCGGCGCGATCGCCGCGCAGCTGCTCTACAGCACCCGGGCTTCGAGCTCGACGCACGTCACCGCGCGGGCGGAGGCGGGCCAGCGGCTCGACGACGTGCACCCGCGCACGCGCGTGCCGCTGGAGCTCGAGGTCTTCGACGTCGACAAGCACGCCGTCGACGCGGCGGTCGTCGCCTATCCGCACGGGGCCGCGGCGCCGGTCGTCGCCGAGCTGCGCGCGCGCGGCATGCGGGTCGTCGACCTGTCGGCCGACTTCCGGCTCACGCGACCGCGGCATCTACGACGGACTGGTACGGCGAGCACAAGGCGCCTGAGCTCTTCGGCCAGGGCGTCTACGGGCTGCCGGAGCTCACGCGCGCGCGACATCGCCGGCGCCGACCTCGTCGCCAACCCGGGCTGCTACCCGACCGCCGCGCTGCTCGGGCTCGCGCCGCTGGCGCGGGCGGGGCTGATCGGCGACGTCGTGATCGACGCCAAGTCCGGCGTCTCGGGCGCCGGGCGCGGCGCGACGCACGCGACGCACTTCATCACCGCCGACGAGAACGTCACGCCGTACAAGATCGAGCGGCCACCGGCACACGCCGGAGATCGAGCAGGAGCTCGGCGTGCTCGGCAACGACGTGACGATCACGTTCATGCCGCACCTGCTGCCGCTCGCGCAGGGCGAGCTCGTCTCCTGTTACGTGACGCCGACCGCTCGACTCGACGACGGCGAGCTGGTCGAGCTGTTCGACGACGCGTACGCGCGCGAGCCGTTCGTCGAGCTGCGCACCGGCCCGGTCGGCGTGCTCGACGTGCGCGACACGAACTACTGCCGCATCTCGTGGTTCGCGGACCCGCGGACCGGGCGGATCATCGTCTTCTCGGCGATCGACAACCTGTGGAAGGGCGCGGCGTCGCAGGCCGTGCAGAACCTCAACCTGATGTTCGGACGCGCCCGAGACGGAGGGACTGCTGTGAGTCCGCTGGGTCGAGAGCCCGAGCACGTGACCGAGCAATCCGCGGCGACCTGCCGGCGGGCTTCCGCGCGGCGGGCGTCGCCTGCGGGCTCAAGCCGTCCGGCGGGCTCGACCTCGGCCTGATGGTCTGCTCGTCGCCCGACTGCGTCGAGCGCGGCGCGCTTCACGCGCTCCGGCGTGCTCGCCGCGCCGGTGCGTGCTGACCCAGGAGCGCACGCGGCTCGACGCGCCTGCGCGTGGTCGTCGCCAACTCCGGCAACGCCAACGCCGCCACCGGGCGGCCGCGGCTTCGAGGACGCCGCGCGCATGCAGGGCGCCGCGGCGATGGCCGGCGGCGTCGCCCGAGGACCAGGTCGCGGTCGCCTCGACCGGCGTGATCGGCGTGCTGCTGGACGCCGGCGAGGTCGATCCGCGGCATCGCGCCGCCGCGCCGCGAGCTGCGCGAGCACGGCCACGGCGACTTCTCGCGAGGCGATCCGCACCACCGACAAGTTCGACAAGGAGGTCGAGGTCGACGTCGCGCTGCCCTCCGGGACCGTGCGGCTGACCGCGCAGGCCAAGGGCGCCGGGATGATCTCGCCCGCGTTCGCGACGATGCTCTGCTTCGTCCAGACCGACGCCGCGCTGTCGCGCCGAGACCGCCGACCTGCTGCTCGGCGTGTGCGTCGCAGCGCTCGTTCGACCGCGTCTCCGTCGACGGGCAGCTCTCGACCAACGACACCGTGATCCTGCAGGCGTCGGGCGCGAGCGGCGTGCGGATCGAGCCGCAGTCCGAGGACGAGGTGCCGCTTCGGCGAGGCGCTCGACTGGGCGCTGCGCAAGCTCGCGCTGCGACATCGTGCGCGACGGCGAGGGCTCCAAGCGCGTCGGCCGCGTGGTCGTGCGCGGCGGCAACGAGGACGGTCGTCGCGCGCGCCGCGCGCGCCGTCGCCAACTCGCCGCTGGTCAAGGCCGCGCTGCACGGCGGGGACCCGAACTGGGGCCGGATCGCGCAGGCCGTCGGCGCCGCGCTGCCCGACACCGCGCCGCTCGCGCTCGACATCTTCATCGAGGACGTGCAGGTCTGCGCGGCGGCGACGGCGATCCCGTTCGACCTGCCGACGCTGGCCGAGGCGGTCGCGCGGCGACGGAGGTCGAGTACGACGTCGTCCTGCCCGGCGACGGCGCCGAGGCCGAGGTCTTCTTCTCCGACCTCTCGCACGAGTACGTGACCATCAACGCGGACTACACGACGTGATGCCGACAGCCACACGACGTCGGGACCCTGCTCGAGGCGCTCCCGTACATCCGCGAGTTCCACGGCAAGACGGTCGTCATCAAGTACGGCGGCGCGGCGATGACCGACCCGGAGCTGCGCGAGGACTTCGCGCGCGACGTCGTGCTCCTGAAGTACGTCGGCCTGAACCCGATCGTCGTCCACGGCGGCGGGCCGGACATCACCGCGCTACATGAAGCGGCTCGACATGCCGGTCGAGTTCATCGGCGGGCTGCGCGTGAGCGACGCCGACACCGTCGAGGTCGCGAAGATGGTGCTCGTCGGCAAGGTCAACAAGGACATCGTCATCGCGCATCAACCGCCACGGGCAGCCGGCGGTCGGGCTCTCGGGCGACGACGGCCAGCTCTTCCGCGTCTCGACGATGGACGGGGCCGGGCGGCGAGGACATCGGCTTCGTCGGGCAAGATCGAGCGCGTCGACGTCGGCGTGATCAACCACATCGCCGAGGACTACATCCCGGTCATCGCGTCGGTCGGCGCGGACCGCGCGGGCCGCTCGCACAACATCAACGCCGACGAGGCGGCGGGCGCGATCGCCCGGGCGCTGGGCGCCTACAAGGTGATCTTCCTGACGGACGTCGCCGGGCTGGCTGCGCGACCCGTCGGACCCGGACAGCGTGATCTCCGAGTGCGGCGCCGACGAGGTCGAGGCGGCGCTGCCGACGATGGAGGGCGGGATGCGGCCGAAGCTGCAGGCCTGCATCGACGCCATCCACGGCGGCGTGACCTACGCGCACATCATCGACGGCCGCGCTGCCGCACTCGCTGCTGCTCGAGCTGTTCACGGACGCCGGCATCGGCACGAAGGTGAGGCCCGCAACGTGACCGCTCTGGCACCGACCTACGCGCGCTACGACGTCACGTTCGCCTCCGGCTCGGGCTGCGTGCTCGTCGACGCCGACGGCGTCGAGTACCTCGACTTCCTGAGCGGGATCGCGGTCAACAACCTCGGGCCACTGCCATCCGGCGGTCGTCGCGCGCGGTGCAGGAGCAGGCGGCGCGGCTGATCCACATCTCCAACCTCTTCTACAACGAGCCGAACGTGCGGCTCGCCGCGCGGCTGGTCGAGCGCTCGCTCGGCGGCGTCGTGTTCTTCTGCAACTCGGGCGCGGAGGCCAACGAGGCCGCGATCAAGCTCGTGCGCAAGGCGCGGCCGCGCGGCGACGTCGTCGTCGCCCACAACGCGTTCCACGGGCGCACCTACGGCGCGCTGTCGGCGACGCCGCAGGAGGCCAAGCAGGCGCCGTTCGCGCCGCTGGTGCCCGGGCTTCCGCGCGGTGCCGGCGGCCGAGGGATCGCCGGCGCGGTCGACGCCGAGCACCGCCGCGGTGCTGATCGAGCCGGTCCAGGGCGAGTCCGGCGTGCAACCTGATGACCGCCGACGCTGCTGGCCGCGATCCGCGCCGCCTGCGACGCGCGCCGGCGCGGCGCTGGTCTTCGACGAGGTCCAGACCGGCATGGGGCGGACCGGCTCGCTGTGGGCCTACGAGCAGCTCGGCGTCGTGCCCGACGCGATGACGCTGGCCAAGGGCCTCGGCGGCGGGCTGCCGATCGGCGCGCTGGTGATCGGACCCGCAGCTCGCCGACGTGTTCGCGCCCGGCGACCACGGCTCGACGTTCGCCGGCGGGCCCGTCGTCAGCGCCGCGGCGCACGCGGTGCTCGACGTGATCGACGACGAGGCGTTCCTGGCCGGCGTGCGCGAGCAGGGCGAGCGGCTGCTCGGAGGGCCTGCGCGAGCTTCCGGGTGTCGCTCTCGGTCGCGCGGCCGCGGGCTGATGATCGCCGCCGAGATCGACCGGCGACGCGCCCGACGCTCGCGCGCCGCGCGCTGCTCGAGCAGCGGCTGATCATCAACGCCACCGGGCCGACGACGCTGCGCTTCCTGCCGCCGCTGATCGTCTCCGAGGCGGAGATCGACGACGCGCTCGCGCGTATACGCAAGCTGCTTTCCTGACCACTCTGGTTTGGCGAACATCGGAGTGGCGGTACCCATCTGGTGAATTGCGGATCAAAGGACTGATCGTGATCGGCGTGGCGACCGTCTCGGTCGCGGCGCCGGCGTTCGCCCAGATCCCGGTCCCGACCGTCCAGGTGCCGGTCCCGGTGCCGACCGTCCAGGTCCCGGTCCCGGTGCCGACCGTCCAGGTCCCGATCCCGGTCCCGACGGTCCGCGTCGCCGGTCCCGGTGCCGACGGTGCAGGTCGCCGGTCCCGTGCCCACCGTCCAGGTGCCGGATGTCCCGGTGCCCGCGGTCCCGGGTGTCACGGCGCCGAGCACCGGTGGGTCGAGCGGGTCGAGCGGCTCGCGGCGGGTTCGGGCGGCTCCTCGGGTTCGGGCGGCTCCTCCGGTCGTTCGGGCGGTTCCGCCGGTAGTTCGGGCGGCTCCGCCGGTCGTTCGGGCGGCTCCGCGGGTTCGTCCGCGGCGGCGGGTCGTCCGGCTCCGGCGCCGTCCGGCGGCTCCGCGGCGCGTCGGCGCGGCTCCTCCGGCTCCGTCGGTGCCGCGACCGGCTCGGGCGGCACCTCCGGCTCGTCCGGCGGCACGAAGAGCGCGACCACGCCGGTCCCGCGCCGCCACGCGCGCGGCCACGCCCACCGCACGCTGTCGCCCGGAGCCCACCGGGGCGAAGCGCCGCGAGTGCGTACTGCGCGAGACGGTCGCACAGGCGAATGCGCTGCCTCGACGACCTTTCCTCCGCCCAGCGCAGAGTCCTCACGCTGCGGGCGGGCGTCGGCGCCGGCCCGCCGCGCTCGCGCGGTGGCGTCGCCAAGCGGCTGCGGCATCACCGAGCGCCGCGTCACCCGGCTCGAGCGCACCGGCCTGAGCCGTCTGCGCAGCCTCGCCAGGCGCGGCAGCTGCGCCCCGCCGGCCCAGACCGGCACCGCCACGGAGGCAGCGATCGCCCCGCTCGCCGCGACCGCCTTGACCAGCGCCTCGTCGCTCGGGCGGCAAGCGCGACGGCGACGGCGGCTCCGACAGCGAACCCGGCGGCGGCGACAGCTCCGGCAACGGCGAGCGCGGCGGCACCGACACCTCCGGGACGCCCCGGAGCGGCGGCGTCGCCGGCATCTCGCAGACCCACACCCCGGACAGCGTCGAGCCTCGACGATCCCGCTGATCCTGCTCCTGCTCGGCCTCACGGGCGCGGCCGTCATCACCGCGCTGCGCCGCCGGGCCGACCCGGCGCCGGCGATCGCCACCGACGACGAACCGCTCCCGGCACCGCCGCCCGGTCTGGATTCCGTGGCGCCGCTCGACGATGGACGGCCCGCGCTGGACCGCCTCGCCGCCACCCTCCGCGACGGCCGCCGGCGAGTGGGCCGCCGCCCCGGCGCCGCCCGAGCCCGACCCAGTCGAGCACGAGGAGTGGACACCGCCGCCGCACGCGCCGCATCGAGCTGACGCTAATTGCATGCAATCACGCGCGGCTGTGAGTTGCGCGTGCCGGTAGTCGAGTGGTTTCGTATGCAAGATGGCGCAGCAACCGCGCGTGCGGGACCTGCTGGAGGAGGCGATCCTCGAAGGGGAGTTGAAGCCCGGAGAGCGGCTGCGGGCAGAGGCGCTCGCGCAGCGGTTCGGCACGTCGCGCACGCCGATCCGCGAGGCGCTGCTGCAGCTCGAAGGGCAGGGGCTGGTCGAGGTCGAGCCCAACCGCGGTGCGGTCGTGCGGGCGTTCGACCGCGACGATCTCCTCGATCTCTACGAGGTGCGCGCGCTGCTGGAACCGGCCGCGGCGGCGCTCGCCGCGACCCGCGCGACCGACGCCGCAGATGGACGAGCTGCAACTGCTCGTGCGACGTCGCCGACGACGCGCCGGTCGAGCAGCAGATCGACTGCAACGAGCAGTTTCACCGGATCATCGCCGAGGCGGCGGGTAGCCCGCGGCTGGAGGTCGCGATGCGCGCCGCATCCGGCATCCCGCGGGCATTCCGTCACCGGTTCTGGCAATCGGACGACCCAGCGGGCCGAGTCGCTGGTCTGCCATCGCCGGATCGTCGCCGCCTTCCGTGCCCGCGATCCGCAGATGGCCGAGGCCGCGATGCGGATGCACATCCTCGGCGCCGTCGCGTTCCTGGAGGAGACATGGCCGAACCACTAGCGGGGTTGCGGGCGATCGAGTTCGGCCAGCTGCTCGCCGGCCCGTTCACCGGCACGCTGCTCGGTGACTTCGGCGCCGACGTCATCAAGGTCGAGCCGCCGGGCATCGGCGACGCGATGCGCGACTGGGGCCGCCTGCGCCACAACGACCACAGCCTGTGGTGGTCGATCCTCGCCCGCAACAAGCGCAGCGTCGCGCTCAACCTGCGCGAGCCCGAGGGCCAGCGGATCGCCGCCGAGCTGGCCGCGAGCGCCGACATCGTGCTCGAGAACTTCCGCCCCGGCACGATGGAGAAGTGGGGTCTCGGCCCCGAGGACATCCACGAGCGCAACCCGCGCGGTCATCTACGCCCGCGTCTCCGGCTACGGGCAGACCGGCCGCTACTCGCATCGCCCCGGCTTCGCCTCGGCGGGCGAGGCGATCTCCGGCCTGCGCTACATCAACGGCTACCCCGACCAGGCGCCGCCGCGCTCGGGCATCAGCCTCGGCGACACGCTCGCAGCGCAGTCCGCGTTCCAGGGCATCCTGCTCGCGCTCTACGCGCGTGAGAAGGGCGCGGACGGCCAGGTCGTGGACGCCGGCATCGTCGACGCCTGCTTCGCGATGTCGGAGTCCTCGACACTCGAGTACGAGAAGACCGGCTTCATCCGCGAGCCGACAGGCCCGCGGCTACCGCGGATCGCGCCGAGCAACGTGTATCGCTCGCGCGACGGCAAATGGGTCGTGATCGCGGCCAACCACGACACGCTGTGGCGTCGGCTGGCCGAGGTCATGGGCCAGCCCGAGCTGGGGGAGGACGAGCGGTTCGCCACCCACCACGCGCGCGGCGAGCACGAGGACCTGCTCGACGAGATCATCGGCGCGTTCGCCGTGCAGCACACGGCCGAGGAACTCGACGAGATCGTCAACGCGGGCGGCGTCGTGTGCGCGCCCGTCTACACGGCGAAGGACGTCTACGAGGACCCGTACTTCCGCGAGCGTGAGCTGCTCGTGGAGCACGAGGACGAGGTCCACGGGCACATGACCGTTCCGGGGGTCGTGCCCAAGCTGAGCGGGACGCCCGGATCGATCCGTCAAGGGGCACGCTGGACGGTGGGCGCCGACACGGACGCGGTGCTGGAGGAGCTCGGAGTGGACGCGGCGGCGCGCAAGCGCCTCGCGGACGACGGCGTGATCTAGGAAAGGTGCTCCATGGCGTATCGGCTGGGCGTGGACGTCGGAGGGACGTTCACCGATCTGTTCCTCACCGACGATGGCGATCACCGGCAGTGGCGGGTCAAGACCCCGTCGACGCCGTCGGATCCCTCGGAGGGCGTGCTGACCGGCGTCCGCCGCATCTGCGACGCGGCGGGGATCGTGCCGGGTGACCTCGGCAACGTCGTCCACGGCACGACCGTGGCAACCAACGCGGTGCTCGAGTCCAAGGGCGCCCGCGTGGGCCTGATCACCACGCAGGGCTTCGGTCAGATCCTGCATCTCGCGCGCTCGCAGACGCCCGGCCCGCTGGCCGGCTGGATCATCATGGTCAAGCCCGACCCGCCCGCGTCGCTCGCGGACACGCGCGAGGCGGTCGAGCGGATGGACGCGCGCGGCGAGACGCTCGTCCCGGTGGACGTCGCGCAGGTCGAGGGGATCATCGGCGACCTCGTGCGCTCGGGCGTCGAGTCGCTCACCGTGTCCTTGATCAACTCCTACGTCGACGGGCGCCACGAGCAGCAGATCGCCGACATCGTCGAGCGCCTGCATCCCGGCTTCCCGGTGACGATCTCCAGCGCGGTGCTGCCGGAGTTCCGCGAGTACGAGCGCACGTTGACGGCCTGCATGAACTCCTACGTGCGCCCGCAGGTGGCGTCGTACGTCGATCGGCTGCAGGGCGCGCTGTCCGATCTCGGCGTCAAGACCGAGGTCGACATCCTGCGCTCCGATGCGGGCGTCATGACGCCCGCCGAAGCAGCCCGGAACCCGGTCTACGGCGTTCTGAGCGGCCCGTCAGGCGGGGTCGCGGGCGCGCTGTATGTGGCTTCGAGGGCGGGCTTCCCGAACGTCCTGACCTTCGACATGGGCGGCACGTCGACCGATGTGTCCCTGTGTCAGGCGGGTGAGCCGACGATCGGCCGCGAGACCAAGATCGGCCAGTTCAACATCAAGGTCCCGAGCGTCGACGTGCATACCGTCGGCGCCGGCGGCGGCTCGATCGCGCACGTCCCGCAGCTCACCGGCGCCCTGCGCGTCGGCCCGCAGTCCGCGGGCGCCGAGCCCGGTCCCGCCGCCTACGGCCAGGGTGGCGTCGAGCCCACGGTCACCGACGCCAACGTGGTCCTCGGCCACCTCCCGGCTGACCTGATCGGCGGCGAGATGTCGCTCGACGTCGAGGCCGCGAAGGCCGCGGTACAGACGATCGCCGATGCGATGGGGCTCTCCCTCGAGCAGGCCGCGGACGGCATCCTGCGGATCGTCAACGAGAACATGGCGGGCGCGCTGCGCGTGATCAGCGTCCAGCGCGGCCACGACCCGCGCGAGTTCGCGATGGTCGCCTTCGGCGGCGCCGGGCCGCTGCACGCCAACGCCGTCGCGGAGCTGATGGGCTCCTTCCCGGTGATCGTGCCGCCCTCGCCTGGGCTGCTCTGTGCTTTGGGTGATCTGGTCGCCGGCTTCCGCAACGAGTTCGCGCAGACGCTGATCCGGCTCACCGCCGAGGTCACCGACGCCGAGCTGCGCGAGACGCTGGACGAGCTGGAAGCGCGCGCCCGCGAGTGGATGCAGGCGCAGGGGATCGCCGCGGACGCGCAGCACGTCGACTTCGTCGCCGACATGCGCTACCGCGGACAGGGCTACGAGATTCCGGTGCCGCTGGACGATCTGCAGGACCTCGACGAGCGCTTCAACGGCCTGCACGAGCAGGCCTACGGGTTCCGGATGCCCAACACGGCGTCGGAGATCGTCAACCTGCGCGCGGTCGGCACCGGCGATCGCCCCGAGCCGGAGCTGCCGAGGAGGAACCGGTGGAGAAAGCCCTGCAGGCGGGCACCTACGCGCGCGCCGACCTGCATCCCGGCACGCGCATCCAGGGACCCGTCGATCGTCACCGAGTTCGACTCCACGACCGTCGTGCTCGAGGGCTACACCGCCGAGATCGACCGCCACTTCAACCTGCTGATCCGCCCGGAGGCTTCGTGATGGCCGCGCTCCCCAAGATCGCCGAGATCCCCGACCTCGAGGTCGACCCGATCACGCTCGACATCATCGAGAACGCGCTGCGGCACGCGCGCTTCGAGATGGACGCGGTGCTGTTCCGCTCCGCGATGTCGCCCGTGATCCGCGAGCAGCACGACGAGTTCCCGATGCTCACCGACCCGCAGGGCCGGATGGTCGTCGGGCAGTTCGGCGCCTACATCAGCGAGATGATGGCCGACTGGGATCGCGGCATCTATCCGGGCGACGTGATCCTCACCTCGGATCCCTACAAGTGCAGCGCCTCGATCAGCCACACCAACGACTGGCTCGTGCTGGTGCCGATCTTCTTCGAGGACGAGCTCGTGGGCTGGTCGTCGCAGTTCGGCCACCAGATGGACGCCGGCGGGCGGCTGCCGGGCTCGCTGCCGACGGGCGCGACGACGATCTTCGAGGAGGGGATCATCATCCCGCCGCTGAAGATCGTCGAGCGCGGCGAGGTGCAGGAGGACGTCCTGGAGCTGATCCTCAACAACGTCCGCCTGCCCGACATGAACCGGGCGGACCTGTTCGCGATCATCGCCGCCTGCCACGCGGGCGAGAAGCGCGTGATGGAGCTCTGCGAGCGCTTCGGCAAGGACGTCTATCTGGCCACTTTGCAGGCCCTTCTGGACCGCACGCACGAGGCGATGCGCAAGCTGATCCAGCTCGCGATCCCGGAGGAGCCGCAGACGTTCGAGGACTACATCGACGACGACGGGCTCGGCAACGGCCCGTACAAGATGAAGCTGACGATCTGGCGCGAGGGGGAGGAGGCCTGGTTCGACTGGTCGGGCACCGACCCGCAGTCGCTCGGGCCGATCAACTTCTACCTCTCCGAGGGCATGTTCAAGATGTTCATCGGGGTCTACCTGATCATGGTCAACGACCCCGACATCCTGTTCAACGACGGCTTCTATCCGCTGCTGCACGTCGTCATGCCGGAGGGGTGCCTGCTGAATCCCCGCTATCCGGCGGCTCTGGGCTGCCGGACCCACGGGCTGACGCGGCTGTTCGACGTGCTCGGGCGGCGCGCTGACCAAGCAGGCGCCGGAGCTCAACACCGCCGCCGGCTACGGCACGTCGCCGTACATGCTCTATTCCGGCTGGAAGGAGTCGGGCGAGTTCTTCTACGCGATGGAGATCCTCTACGGCGGCATCCCCGGACGGCCGATCGGCGACGGCATGGACGGCCACTCGTGGTGGCCGCTGTTCGAGAACATCCCGACCGAGTACCTCGAGGCCTACTACCCCTTGCGGGTCGACGGGTACACGACGGTCACGGACTCCGGCGGCGCGGGCTTCCACCGCGGCGGCAACGGCGTCGAGAAGCGCTACGTCTACCTCGAGCCGGGCCAGGTCTCGATCCACGACGACCGCTGGCTGACGCGGCCGTGGGGCGTGCTGGGCGGCGAGCCGGGCGAGCGCTCGACGAAGATCCTGCGGCGGGTGGACGGCACCGAGGTCGTGCTGCCGGCCAAGTGCGACGAGGTCGCGGTCGAGCCGGGCGACATGCTGATCTACCGCACCGCGGGCGGCGGCGGCTGGAAGGACCGGCTCGACCGGCCGGTCGAGGCGGTCGAGCGCGACGTCTCGTTCGGGCTGGTCTCGCGCGAGAAGGCGTTGAGCGCGTACGGCGTGGTGATCGGGGACGCGGCCGCGACGGAGGCCGAGCGCGCGCGCCAGAAGGCCGAGCGCGGCGACGCGCCTGGCGTTCGACTTCGGGCCGTCGCTGGAGGACGTGCTGGCCAACTGCGAGGCGGAGACGGGGCTGCCGGCGCCGGTCCAGGCCAAGCCGCTGCGCTGGTCGCCGCTGGAGGACCGCGAGTCGGCGCTCGCCCGCGTCCGCAATGGCTGAGTCGTTCGGCGGGGCGGCGGGCTTCGGTCCCCGCCCCGCGGTCGTCGTGGTGGACCTGAACGTGGGGTTCACCGATCCGGCGTCGCCGCTCGCGTGCGATCTCGACGACGTGCTGGTCTCGACGCGCGCGCTGCTCGACGCGGCGCGCGCTCGGGGCGTGCCGGTGTTCTTCACCACGATCGACTACGACGAGGTGGGGGAGGCCGCCGCGGCCGTCTTCCTGCGCAAGGCGCCGGCGCTGAAGGTGCTGCGGCCGGGGACGCGCTGGGTCGAGATCGACCCGCGGCTCGGCCGGGTCGCTGGCGAGCCGGTGCTGGTCAAGGCGCACGCCTCGGCGTTCTTCGGCGTCCCGCTGGCGTCGCTGCTGGCGGGCCGCGACACGCTGATCGTCTGCGGCGCGTCGACCTCGGGCTGCGTCCGCGCGACCGTGGTGGACGCGATGCAGCACGGGTTCGCGCCGATCGTGCCGCGCGAGTGCGTCGGCGACCGCTCGCCCGCGGCGCACGAGCAGGCGCTCGACGACATGGGCGGCCGCTACGGCGACGTCGTCGCGCTCGAGGAGGTGCTCGCCGCGCTCGCCGCCGTCTGACGAGCGTCGAGTTTCGCGAGCTCTCCTCGAGAAACTCGACGCTCGCTGGACTCAGAGCGCGAAATTCCCGGCTCGCTGGACCAGCCCGGGCAGGTCGCGGCCGAGGACGCCCGACAGCCACTCGGCGACCTTGATCAGCGCGTCGAGGTCGATGTTCGTCTGCACGCCCTCGTTCTCGAACAGGTAGACGAGATCCTCGGTGGCGATGTTGCCCGTCGCGCGCGGGGCGAACGGGCAGCCGCCGAGGCCGCCGACGCTCGCGTCGAAGATCGTCGCGCCGTACTCCAGGCCGGCCATCGCGTTCGCGTAGCCGGTGTTGCGCGTGTTGTGCATGTGCAGCCCGACGGGCTTGCCGCCCTCGAGCGCGCGCGGCACGAGCTCGCGCACCTGGCGCGGGACGCCGACGCCGATCGTGTCGGCCAGGATCACCTCGTCGGCGCCGGCCTCCGCCATCCGCAGGGCGTGCTCGATCACCAGCCCGGGGTCGACGTGGCCCTCGAACGGGCAGCCGAACGCGACCGAGACCGTCGCGGTGACCTTCAGGTCGCTGCCGCGGATGATGTCCTCGGCGGCGCGCGCGGCCTCCTCGACCGTCGTGTTCTGGTTGCGCTGCGCGAACGTCTCGGTGACCGGGTAGGCGACGTGGATCTCGTTCGTGGACGTCTGCAGCGCGCGCTCCAGGCCCTTGCGGTTGAGCACGAGGCTGGCGTAGTTGGTGCCGTCGTCGTCGGGCAGCGCGGCGAAGACCTCCTCGGCGCCGGCCATCTGCGGGACGAGCTTCGGATGCACGAAGCTCGCGGCCTCGACGCGCCGCAGTCCGGCGGCGGTCAACCGCGTGCACAGCTCCGCGCGGACCGCGGGCTCGAGGGTCACCTTGTCGTTCTGGAGACCGTCGCGCGGCCCCACGTCACAGACGCTTACAAGCACGTGTGGATTGTTCCGCACACCCGATCTCTTCCGTCGCGCGGCGTCGCGTGCTTGACTGACAGCCAGAAATGGACCTCCGAGAGCTCCTTGGAATGTTGGACATGCCGCCCGGCGAGGGCTACTACCGCAGCCGGATTCCGTGCCCAGAGGACGAGCGGGTGGCGCGCGTCGTGCGTGCCTTCAGCGAGTCAAGCCCCGGCCGTCAGGCCGTCTTCCGCGAGGCCGTCGACGGCGTCCGCGCCGGTCTGCTGCTCGTCTTCAGCGAGCGCATGGCCGCGCTCGCCGTCCGTCTGGAGAGCTCGCAACCGATCGTGCAAGGCCTGATCGCCGCGTCGCTGGCCCAGGAGGGCGACCCGCGCGAGGCGCTCGCCGTGCCCGCCCTGCACCGCCGCAGCGCGGAGATCCTCGGCCTCGAGACCCTGCGCCTTTTCGACGAGGCAGCGGGCCGCACCGACCTTTCCGGCGCCCACTGGCTGCGCGACGTGCGCGACGCCGAGGACAGCCCGGAGGACGTCGGCTACGAAGAGGCCGACGACGGCGAGGGCTTCCGCTACGAGCGCGCGGTTGCGCGCCAGCCTCGCCATCGTTACTGACGTAGCCGCTCGCGACGGGTAGGGTCACGCCATGTTCTACTCGCTCCTCGGCCGGACGGTCTGGTACGGCCTGAAGCTGTTCCTCAGCATCAAGTTCGGCTCGACGTCGTGCCGAAGAAGCGGCTCGCCGCCGGCGCGACGCTGGCGATCGCGGGCGCGGTGACGTTCGCCGTGCTGCACAGCCGCTCCGACGACGAATCCTGAACGTCGCCGTCTGACCGGCCTGCAAGGATGGCGGGCCGAGATGGCCAAGTCGTCCTCATCCGCCGTGCCCGGCGACGTCGAGTGGCTGCCCGGACCCGGCGGGAGCCGGGTCCTCCGCATCCATCCCGCGAGCCCTGAGCCCCCGGCCCTGATCCTGCGCACCGCCGGCGGCGCCGAGATGCGCGTCGAAGCCCGCCCCGGGCCAGAGACCGAGTACGACATCCCGAGCGAGCTGGACTGGAGCACCGCCTGGCTGCAGTGGCCCGACGGCACCCGGGCAACAGTCCCGGCCCCGCACGGCCCACACGCCCAGGTGATCGAGCTGCGCCCGCGGCGCGACCGAGCAGCGGGCACCGGCGCGATCGCCGCTGGAAGCGCTGCGGCGCTGACCGGCGATGCCGTGGCGGGAGCCGCCGGCGAGACCGGCGAAGCCGCAGGCGGCGCGACGTCGGCCTCGAGCCGGGAGACCGCGGCGCACGGCGATGCCGCGGCGGCCGGCGCGACGACGGCCTCGAGCCGGGAGACCGCGGCGCACGGCGATGCCGCGGCGGCCGGCGCGACGACGGCCTCGAGCCGGGAGACCGCGGCGCAGGACGGCGCGCCCGCGGCCGGCGCATCGCGCCGCACGGCGCGCCGCGGACCCAGCCGCCCATTGGACGGCGCCACCGCGCGTCACCGAGCAGGCCGGCGCCGACGCCGAGGCGCTCTGGCGGTCGCGGACCGCCGACCTCGGGCGCGAGCTCGCCGACGCGGCCGCCGCGATCGCGCGGGCCCGCGAGGGCGAGCGCTCGGCGCGCGACGCGGTGCTCGCCGCCCTCGCGGCGGCGCGGGCCGATCTTCGTGCCTCGCGCGCCGCGCGCGCGGCTGACGCCTCGACGCTCGCCGCCGTGACCGGCGAGCTCGACGCCGAGCGCAGCGCCCACGCCGTGACGCGCGGGAGTGTCGGCACGCTCGCCGACGCGCTCGCCGCGGCCCGGACGGAGCTCGCCGCGGCGAGGTCGACCGGGGACAGCGCGCTGGCCGGCGCCCGGGCGGAGGCCGCCTCGCTGCGCGAGGCGCTGGAGTCCGAGCGCGCCGCCCGCGCCGCCACCGAGGCGCTCCTGCGCGAGTCCGTCGAGGCGCGCTCCGCCGCCGAGACGGCGCTGCGCGAGTCCGAGGCCCGCTCGCTCGCCGAGACGGCGCTGCGCGAGAGCATCGAGGCCCGGGCTGCCGCCGAGGCGGCCCTCCGCGAAGCTGAGAGCGGCTCGACTGCTGAAGCCGCGCGACTCGGCGCCGCGGCGCGCGAGGGCGCCCCGAACGAGGCCGCGCGCCTCTCCCCGGCCGCCGGGGCCGCCCCACGCGAGGCCGCGCGAAGCGCCGCCCTGGCGCGCTCCGCCGCCGCCCTCGCCCCGAGCGCCGGTGCGGCGGGCGACCCGCCCGATCGCGTCTCGCTGATGGACCGCGTCGCCGATCTCAACCGTCAGGCCGCCGGGCTGCGCGATCAGGCCGAGCTCGAGCGCCGTGCGCGCGAGCAGACCGAGGCCGCAGCCGCCGTCACGCCCCGGGCGCGGGAGGAGTCGGCGCAACTGCTGGCCAACCTCGACGCCGCGGCCGCCGCACTCCGCGCCACGGCGCCGCCGCGCGAGGACGAGCCCGCAGGGGGTCCCGCCGCCGCCCAGAGCTCGACCGAGCTCGTCGCACCCGGCGAGAACGCCCGGCTGCGTCACGCGCTCGTCGCCTTCGCCCGCGAGGACCCGGCCGCCGCCGGCACGCTGCTCGTCGGGCTCCTGCCCGCCCAGGGCGCGGTGCTCGAGGGCTCGCTGTCCTACGACCTGACCGTCAGGGGCGTCGGGACCTTCGCGGTGACCGTCGAGGACGGGTCGGCTCGCGTCGTCCGCCTCTCACGCCGCCGTCCCCGCGGCGAGGCGCTGTTCCATCTCTCGGGCGAACCGGTCGCGCTGGCCGAGCTGCTGGCCGGTGAGCGCCAGAAGGTCGGCCGCCTGCGCCGCAAGGCCCGGCTGACCGGCAACCGCAAGCGCGCCCATGAACTGATGGCGCTTCCCGCGGCGTCGCTCTCGCTGGCGCAGGCGGCGCGGGCGGGGGCGCGGCTCGAGCCGGCGCTCGTCTACCAGGCGCTGCCGTTCGCGATCGACCCCGAATGGACGCGCGGGCACAACTTCACGGTCGCCCAGCAGATCGTCGAGCTGGCGCCGCAGGCGTGGCACATCACGGTCCGCGACGGGCAGCCGATCTCGTCGTCGCACGCAACTCGGGCGCGCAGGCCGACGCGACGGTGACGATGTCGCGGGCCGCGTTCGACCGGCTCATGCGTGCCGAGCGCCCGGTGCACGGCGACCATCCGGTCGTCCGCGGCGACCGCGAGGCCGTCGCGGCGCTCAAGCGCTGGACCGACCGCCTGATCTGATCAGGCGCCGTGGGTGACCGCCAGCGCGCGCGACTCGCCGCGGCGCAGGTGGTCGAGCAGGGCGGCCCGCGCCGACGGCGGCGGGGCGTTGACGAGCGCGTCGAGCAGGCCGGCGTGGTCGGCGGCGAGGTCGTCGAGGTCGGAGGCGACGCGGTCGGCGACGGCGAGCACGATCCGCAGCTCGCGCAACGCCGCCTGGGCGGCGGTCCGCAGGCGCCGCGAGGAGGTCGTGGCGACGATCGCGAGGTGGAACGCGGCGTCGGCGGCGACTGCGGCGCGGTTGTCGCCGGCCTTGGCGGCCTCGGTCATGCTCTGGACGGCGGCCTGCAGCCAGACGTCGTCGGCGGGACGACGGCGGACCATCGCCTCGAGGCCGGCCAGTTCGAGCGTGCGCCGGGTGGCGTAGAGATCGCGGACGTCCTCGACCGACAGCCGGACGACCTCCAGGCCGCGGTGCAGCGAGTGGACGAGCAGGCCTTCGCGCTCGAGCCGGGCCAGAGCGGACCGCGCGACGTCACGTGAGACGCCCAGGCGAGCCTGGACCTCGGCGTCGTCGACGCGTGCAGCCAGGCGGGTAGCTGCCGCCCAGGACTTCGTTGCGCAAGGCCTCCGCGACGTCGTCGGCGGGCTCGAGTGCGAGTCAGCGGAAGGAGGGTCATGAGCCACTCCAGGATCCGGTAAGTCTGTGCGCAGACACGGCACCTATCGCGCTGGTCCGCGCACGGACCCCGGCAAGGTACGGCGACTGCTCAAGAGGGGCCGCGCACTCCGCCGCTCCCTGTGCGGCGCCGTGCGCCCTGCGGGCAACGAGATACGACACAGCCACGATGCTCTGAGGATCGTGCGGAACTGTCAAGTAACACAGTGTCAACGGCAGAACGTCCGAATGGTCCATAGCGGCCAATAGCTCAACCATCGGCCAGTCTTTGCCACGCATTTGCGAGTGCCTCGACGATCTCGTCGAGCTCGCTTGAAGCTAGCGCCTCGGTGCAGAAAACGAGTTCCTCGCCGACCGGCATCGCGCGGATGCTCGGGTCGCCGGCGGCGAGCGGCGCCTCGAGCGCAGCGGCGCCGCGAACGACCACGGCGTTGACGGGACCGTCCACCAACTCCTCATCCAACGTGAACTGCCTGAGCTCGATCTGCACCCCGGGGAGCGCCGAGACGCGCTCGGCGAGCGCGCCCGCCAGCTCCGCATAGCCCGCGAGGCGCGCGTCATGGTCGAGCACCGTCCAGGCCTCGAGCGCCGCGAGCGTGGCGACGACGGTCGCGCGGTCGAGCTTGAAGGCCCGGCCGAAGGTCCGCCAGCGGCCGGACTCGTAGCCCGTGAAGTCCAGCGCCGCGATGTCGGCGACGACCGCGGCGCGCCCCGCGACGAACCCCGCCGCGCTCGGCCCCCAGAAATACTTCGCCGAGAAGCACGCGACGTCACCCGCGGTTGACCAGCGCGCGAGCTCCGAGAGCGGAAAGCTCTGGAAGGCGGCGTCGACCACGAGCGGGACACCGGCGGCGCGGGCCAGCGGGGCGAGCCGCTCGGCTCCGAGCGTCCCGGGGGCGCCGTCGAGGTGGGCCGGGTGCAGGATCGCGGCGGGTGCCGTGTCCAGCGCCGCGGCGATGTCGTCGACCCAGCGCACCTGCGCACCGGCGAGCGCGACGCAGCGCGCGTACTTGTACTCGTGCCCGCGCTGCATCAGCACGACGGCGTCGGTGTCCGCGGAGCGCCTCCGCGATCGCGCCGTCCCCGCGCGCGACGCACGCGGCGATCGCCAGGGCGATCCCGGCCGACGCGCCCGGGACGACCCGAGCGGCCTCGACGCCGCACAGACGCGGCGATCCGGGCACCGCTCGCGTCGAGCAGCTCGTCCATCGACGCCCAGGTCGCATTGGCCTCCGTCGCGGCCGCCCACGCCGCCGGGCCGAGGACCGATCCACCGAGATCGGTGTAGATCCCGCACGCGTTGACCACGCGGCGCACCCCGAGGGCGTCGTAGACGGACATCCGGTGCATTCTGAACCTCGCACGTTGCGGCGGCGGCGTGGGCTCGCGCACGGGTGGCGTCCGCCGCGACGCCTATGGTTCTGAACCCGTGAGCACCCCGTCCGTCGCGCATCTGCACGTCCACTCCGAGTACTCGCTGCTCGACGGCGCGTGCAACATCGGCAAGCTTGCCGAGCGCGCCGCCGCCTTTGGCCAACCGGCCCTCGGCCTCACCGATCACGGCGTCATGAACGGCGCCGTCGAGCTCTACAAGGCCGCCAAGAAGCACGGCGTCAAGCCGTTGCTCGGGCCTCGAGGCCTACTTCGTCGACGACCGCCACGTGCGCGAAGGCAAGATCGAGCGCAACCACCTGACGCTGCTGGCGGCGACGAACGAGGGCTTCAAGAACCTCACGACGCTCTCGAGCAAGGGCTTCCTCGAGGGCCTGCACCGCGGCAAGCCGGGCGTGGACCTCGAACTGCTGTCGATGCACTCCGAGGGCGTCATCGCGCTGTCGGGCTGCCTGGCCTCGCGCACGAGCCAGCGGATCATGGGCGGGCAGCTCGAGGAGGCGCGCGCGCACCTCGACGAGCTGATCCAGATCTTCGGTCCTGAGGACGTCTATCTCGAGGTCCAGAAGAACGGCCTGACCGAGCAGGACCAGGTCAACGAGGCGATGAAGCGCTTCGCGGCCGAGACGGGCCAGTCGCTGGTCGGCACGGCGGACGTGCACTACCTGCGCAAGGAGGACTTCCACCACCACGCGGCGCTGCTGTGCGTGCAGACGAAGTCCACGCTCGCCGCGCCGAAGATGTCGTTCAGCACGAACGAGTTCTATTTGAAGTCCACCGAGGAGATGGTGGACTCGTTCGCCGAGTTCCCGGGCGCGATCGAGTCGACGCTGGAGATCGCCGAGCGCTGCGAGGTCGAGATCGCGCTCGGCGGCCAGCTGATCCCGAGCTTCGAGTGCCCGGACGGCCTGTCGGAGAAGGAGTACCTGCGCAGCCTGGTGCTCGACGGGCATGCGCGAGCGCTACGGCGACCCGCTGCCCGCGAACGCCGTCGAGCGCATGGAGATGGAGCTCGGCGTCATCGACAAGATGGGCTTCAACGCCTACTTCCTGATCGTCTGGGACTTCGTCCACTGGTCCAAGAGCAACGGCATCGCCGTCGGCCCGGGCCGTGGCTCGGCCGCCGGCTCGATCGTCGCGTACACGCTGAAGATCACCGACGTCGACCCGCTGCGCCTACGACCTGCTCTTCGAGCGCTTCCTCAACGCCGAGCGCGTGTCGATGCCGGATATCGACATCGACTTCTCCGTGCGCGGCCGGGAGCGCGTGATCCGCTACGTGACCGAGAAGTACGGCACCGATCGCGTGGCGCAGATCATCACCTTCGGCAAGATGTTCCCGCGCGCCGCGACGCGCGACGCCGCGCGCGTGCTCGGGCACGACTACGGCGCCGGCGACAAGCTGGCCAAGCTGATCCCGGACCCGATCATGGGCCGCTCGCCGAGCTTCGAGGACTGCCTGAAGCCCGGGGAGGAGCTCGCCAACGAGGTCGCGCGCGACCCGATCGCCAAGCAGATCGTCGACGTCGCGCAGGGCCTCGAGGGCATCGTCCGCAACGCGTCGATCCACGCCGCGGCGGTCGTGATCTCCGACCGCAACCTGACCGACATCGTGCCGCTGCAGCTGGCCGACGCCGGCGTGGGCGCCGACGGCGTGAAGGTCTACCGGACGGTCACGCAGTTCTCGATGAAGCCGATCGAGGAGATCGGCCTGCTGAAGATGGACTTCCTGGGCCTGCGCAACCTCGACGTGATCGAGGACGCGCTGGACATCATCGAGCGCTCGACCGGCGAGCGGCCGAACATGGCCACGCTCCCGCTCGACGATCCCGCGACCTACGCGATGATGGCCCGCGGCGACTCGGTCGGCGTGTTCCAGTTCGAGTCCGAGGGCATGCGCGAGGCGCTGCGCAAGGTCAACCCGACCGAGTTCGAGGACCTGGTCGCGCTCGTGGCGCTCTACCGCCCGGGCGCCATGGATCAGATCCCGGCCTACGCGCGCGGCAAGCGCAACCCGGAGAACATCACCTTCATCGACGACCGCCTGCGGCCGATCACCGAGTCCACCAAGGGCGTGATCCTCTACCAGGAGCAGGCGATGCAGATCGCCAAGTCCCTGGGCGGGTTCAGCGGCCCGAAGGCGGACGATCTCCGCAAGGCGATCGGCAAGAAGAACCGCGAGGCGATGGCCAAGCTCAAGCCCGAGTTCTCGAGGGCTGCCAGGCGGCAGGTGTGTCGCCGGACGTCGATCGAGACGCTGTGGGCGACCAACGAGAAGTCCGCCGACTACTCGTTCAACAAGTCCCACGCCGCCTGTTACGCGCTGATCTCCTACCGCACGGCCTGGCTGAAGGCCAACTACCCCGCCGAGTACATGGCGGCGCTGATCTCCTCGGTGATGGACACCAAGGACAAGGTCCCGTTCTTCGTCGCCAGGCCGAGGCGATGGGCATCGAGATCCTGCCGCCGGACGTGAACCTCTCCGACCACGAGTTCATGGTCGTGGACGGCAACATCCGCTTCGGGCTGGACGCCGTCAAGGGCGTCGGCTACGCCGCCGTGGAGGCGATCAAGAAGGCCCGCGAGGAGGACGGGGACTTCACGTCGCTGTGGGAGTTCTGCGAGCGCGTGGACGCCCGCACGGTCAACAAGCGCTCGATCGAGGCGCTGATCAAGTGCGGCGCCTTCGGCTCCACGGGCGCGACCCGCAAGGGCATGCTCGAGGTGCTGGACTCCGCGCAGGCGGCCGGCCAGCGCACGCAGCAGGACGCGCAGATGGGCCAGGGCTCGATCTTCGACCTCTTCGACGCCGGTCCGTCGGCCGACGCCTCGCCGTTCAACGCGCCGACGTACCCGCCGATCCCGATCGACGAGTACGACCGCAACGAGCTGCTGGCGATGGAGAAGGAGTCGATCGGCATCTTCATCTCCGAGCACCCGCTCAAGCGGGTGCGCGAGGCGCTGAAGGTCAAGGCCGACTGCTCGACCGCCGACGTCATCGACCAGCAAGCGACGGCGAGTGGGTCAAGGTCGGCGGCATGATCACGGAGTCCAAGAAGATCCAGACGCGCTCGGGCTCGACGATGATGTTCGCGACGCTCGACGACCTCGACGGCGCGGTCGAGATCGTGGTCTTCGAGAAGGCGCTCGCCGCCGCCGAGAGCGTGATCGCCAACGACGCGATCGTGATCGTGCGCGGCCGCGTCGACCACAAGGAGGCCGGCAAGGTCTGCATCATCGTCCACGACGTCGACGCGTTCGACCCGTCGGACGCCGAGATCGAGAAGGCCAAGGCGCAGCGTGGCCAAGACGGCCGCGGCCGTCCCGCAGCGCGATGAAGCGCCGCGTCGACGCCGCCCAGCTGTCCCGCGACGGTGATCGACGACCTGCGCGAGCTCTTCGAGCGCTACCCGGGCGACTCCGAGTTCGTGCTGGAGATGCACACCCGCACGGGCCTGCGGCGCCTCAAGTTCGGCGCCAGCTACAAGGTCGCCGCGCGCAACGCGGGCCTGAAGGCCGAGCTCGAGACGCTGCTGCCGGCGGCGCCCGTCGGAGCGACGGCGGCGGCCTAGGAGTCTGTTGACGATTGGTCGGTCCGACCGATGTGGTGCAGCCCGCCAGTGCCTCGGGCCGCACGCGCTCGCGTAGCGTGGCTCTGCCACGTGAGCAGCGTGGGTGGCTCGAGGTGCCGCGGATGCGCCGCAGCGGGCGTACCGGTAATCGTCAACCGGCTCCTAAGCGTCGTTCAGGCGCTCGGCCAGTCCGCGCGAGCGCAGATCGAACGCCCAAGCCATGTCGACCGGATCGATCTCCTTGCCGCTGCGTCCCGGACCCTCGAAGATCACGGGCAGGCCCTCGAACCGCGGTTCGGACAGGAACGCGATCATGCCTTCCACGCCGATCTCGCCGTCGCCGAGGTTGATGTGACGGTCGCGGTTGGACCCGAGCGGGGTCATCGAGTCGTTGACGTGCAGCGCGCCGAGGCGCTCGATGCCGACGACCTGGTCGAACTCGTCGACGACCTTGCCGAGCGATTCGCGCGTGCGGACGTCGTAGCCCGAGGCGAAGAGGTGGCAGGAGTCCAGGCAGGCGCCGAGGCGCTTCTGGCCGCCGGCGAGCTCGATCATCGTGGCGAGCTCCTCGAAGGAGCGCCCGAGCGTCCCGCCGGCGCCGGCGGTGTCCTCGAGCAGCAGCGGGCACGTCTCGGACTCCGCGAGCGCCTCCTTGATGACCGCGGCGGCCCGCTTGAGCGCCTCCTCGACCGACCCGCCGTTCTTGAGCGCCGAGCCGGGGTGCAGCACGACGCCCGCGCGCCTTCAGCTGCGCGCCCGCGTTGAGCGCGACGATCAGCGAAGCCAGCGACTTGTCGCGGATCTCGGGGTCCTCGGACGCGCAATTGAGCAGGTAGACCGCGTGGATGACCATCGCCTCGACGTTGGAGCCGTCCATCGCCTCGTGGTAGGCGGCGAGCTCCTCATCGCTGTAGACGCGTGCTTTCCACGCCCGCGGGTTCTGGTTGAAGATCTGAATCGACCGACAAGCCCGCTCTTCCCCGCGCGTCACGGCATTCGCCGGACCGCCTGCGGGCGAGACGTGGGCGCCGATCAACATAGGATGATGTGAATCATGCGGGTGCGCTTTCCTCCATCGCCAACCGGCGCGTTGCACATCGGCAACGCGAGGACGGCACTGTACAACTGGCTTCTGGCGCGCGGCTCGGGCGGCGAGCTCGTCCTGCGCATCGAGGACACCGACCGTGAGCGCTCCACGCCCGAGAACGTCCAGCTGATCTTCGACAGCCTCGAGTGGCTCGGGATCGACTGGGACGGCGACGTGACCTACCAGTCCGACAACGCGCCGCGCCACGCCGAGGTCGTGCAGCAGCTGCTGGACTCCGGGCACGCGTACCGCTCGACGGCCGGCCCGGAGCAGGTCAAGGCCTTCAAGGAGGCCAACGGCAACCGCGGCTTCCGCGGCAATGACGACGGCGAGGGCGCCGTGCGCCTGCGGATGCCCGACGAGGGCGCCACGATCGTCCGCGACATCATCCGCGGCGAGAGCGTCTTCGAGAACGTCCTCCAGGACGACCTGGTGATCGCCCGCGGCGACGGGACGCCGATCTATCACCTCGCGGTCGTCGTCGACGATCACGACGCGGGCATCACCCACGTCGTGCGCGGCGCCGATCACTATTCGAACACGCCCAAGCACGTTCGAATCTACGAAGCAATGGGGGCCGAGCCGCCTGCGTACGCGCATCTGCCGCTGCTGCACGGGCCGGACGGCAAGAAGCTCTCAAAGCGCCACGGTGCCGCCTCCGTTCAAGATCTGCGGGATTCGGGGTACTTGAAAGAAGCAGTGATCAATTACCTCGCACTCCTCGGCTGGGGCTACGACGAGACGACGACGTTCTTCACGATCCCCGAGCTCCAGGAGCTGTTCTCGCTCGAGCGGGTGTCCAAGAACCCGGCGATCTTCGACGAGCAGAAGCTTCGTTGGATCAACGGGCGCTACGTGCGCGAGCTGCCGCTCGACGATCTGACGGCGCGCCTGGAGGAATTCACCGGCCGCAGCGGTCTGCGCGACGCGGTGGCGATCTCGCAGGAGAAGATCTCGACGCTGGCGGAGTTCTGGCCCCTGGCCGGCTCCTTCTACGACGGTCCGGTGCGATGACGAGAAGGCACGCGAGAAGTTCCTCGCGCCGGAGGAGTCACGCGCGGCGCTGGCGGACACCCGCGAGGCGCTTTCCGACGTGCCAGAGCCATGGACCGAGGCGAACGTCGAGGAAGCGCTGCGCGGGGTCGTCGAACGGACTGAACGCAAGCCTAAGCAGATCTTTCAACCGCTCCGGGTTGCTTTAACTGGAACGACGGTTTCACCCGGTATCTTCGAGACAGTTGCGCTGCTGGGGCGCGACGAGACCCTCACACGAGTGGGGCGTGCGCTTGAAGCGTAGGCGGCGGGATAGGAGGGGGAAATGGCGGGTGCCTCAACCATCGGTCAAACGATGCCGATACCGGGTCAAGGTGGGATGACCGTGACCCCTGGACAGACTCCAGAACCGCTCGCTGCGGCCGATGACTCGCTTATGAGCACTGCAACCGCATCGGCCACAGTACGGCCCCGCCCCCGCGGCGACGCGCCGTACGCCGTCGTCGGTCGCCCTCGCAACGAGGGCCACGGCAAACGACTGACAGCCGCGTTCGAGGCCCTTGAGGTCTTCCCGGCGCTGGCCGAGTCGCGCAACCGTCTGCTCACTCTGATCGCCGAGGACCGTCCCGTCCACGGGTGACGTCGTCCGTGCGATCGAATCCGACGTCGCGCTCGTCATCTCCGTGATGCGACTCGCCAACGGCATGGACTCGCCCAAGCGCGGCCAGGTCGAGTCGGTCGTCACCTCCGTCGAGGTGCTCTCGCCCGAGGCCGTCCAGCGGCTCGCGGCCAACGCCGAGACCTTCGAGTTCTTCGAGCGCGGCAAGACGTGGGACGCGGCGCCCGAGCGCTTCCGCCTGCACGCCGTCGCCGTCCAGCGCGCCGCCGACCGCCTCGCCGCGGCCGCCGGCTACGCGCACCGCGACCGCCTGCTCGTCACCGCCCTGCTGCACGACATCGGCAAGCTCGTGCTCATGCACGCCTACCCCGGCTACCCGAAGCAGGTCCACGGACCCGCCCGCACGCCCGAGGAGCGCCTGCACTACGAGCGCCGCGAGCTCGGCGTCGACCACGCCCTCGTCGGCGGCGTCCTCGCCCGCCGCTGGAACCTCCCGAACGCCGTCGCCTCCGCGATCGAGCGCCATCACTCCGACGACGCCCAGGGCGACGCCGCCTTCGTTCGCCTCGCCGACATGCTCGCGCACTACTCGCAGGGCTCACCGGTCTCCTCGACCGAGCTGCTGCGCGCCGCTCGCACCGTCGGCTTCGGCCCCAGCGAGCTGCGCTCGGTCCTCTACGACCTTCCGTACCCGAGCAACGATCGGCCCCGGGCCGTCGAGCCGTGCCCGCTCTCCACGCGTGAGCTGGACGTCCTCAAGCGCCTCGCCCAGGGCATGGTCTACAAGCAGATCGCGCTCGAGCTCTCGCTCTCCACCAGCACGGTCCGCACCCATCTCCACAACATCTACGGCAAGCTCGGCGCCGTCGATCGCGCCCAGGCCGTCCTTCACGCCACAGAACGCGGTTGGCTGTAGTTGAAGGCGGACATCGCCTCCGTCCCACCCCGATCATCCGACCTTAAAGGCTGCGACACGCGAGCCCGCCGCAGCGCGTGTCAGCATTGACGCGTGCTGTCGATCACGACCAAGTCGCCGTACGCGATCCGCGCCCTCGCTGAGCTCGCTCGCTGCGGCGGCGCCGGCCCTGTGCCCATCGGCGAACTCGCGCGCCGCCGCGACGTCCCGGTCCAGTTTCTCGAGCAACTCTTCGCGGTCCTCCGCCGCGCCGGCATCCTGCGCTCCCAGCGCGGCGTGAAGGGCGGCTACGGCTTCGCCCGCGACCCCGGCGAGGTCACCGTCCTCGAAGTCGTCGAACTGCTCGACGGCCGCCTCGGCGCCGAAGCCGAAGGCATCTTCGCCGAAGCCGCCGCCGCAGCCCGCGCGGTCCTCGCCAAGACGACGATCATGGACGTCGTCGACCGCGAGAACCAGGCCGCGGGAGCGACCATGTACTACATCTAGCGCCGCTTGCATTCCCGGCTCGCGAATCGGATAATCAGATCCGTGAGCGAGATCAGCGCAACCGAGGCGTCCAAGCGCTTCGCCGACCTGCTCGACGCGGTCGAGCACCGCGGTGAGACCTTCACCGTCGTGCGTCGCGGCCGTGTCGTAGCCACGATCGCGCCGGCTCGACGCGGAACCGGCGCCGACCTGCGCCGCATCCTCACCGAGCTTCCGCCCGACGATCGCTGGCCCGACGACCTGCGCGACTTGCGTCGCTTCGCCGGCGAGGCCACCGTCACCGATCCGTGGAGCGACTAATCGTCGACACCGGCGTGCTCGTCGCGATCGAGCGTGGCCGGAGAATCGACGCGAAGCTGCTGCCCGACGACGCTGACATCGCGATCGCCGCGATCACCGCGTCGGAATTGCTGGTCGGCGTCGAATTGGCCGACGCGCAGCGCCGACCGACTCGCACGGCTACCGTCGACGCGATCCTCGCCGCCTTCGACGTCATCGCCTTCGACATCGACATCGCCCGCCATCACGCCGCCCTGTTGGCTCACGCACGGCGCGCGGGACGCCCACGTGGGGCACACGACCTCCAGATCGCGGCGACGGCGCGCGCAACGGGCCGCGTGCTGATCACGACCGACGCGCACGCATTCGACGATCTCCCCTCCGTCCACCATCGCGTCATACCTCCTGGCTGAGCACTCATCACGCGAGCGCCAGCGCTAGCGCCATCGCCTGGCTCCCGCCTACGCGGGCCTCAGCTTCGCGGCCTTCCGCTGAGATTCCGTCCGGGGGCTGCTGGACGATGCCGAAATGGCACACGAACGCTCACGCCTCGCGCGGATCCGCGCGGGCGCTGGATTTCGCTTCGAACGGGCGCGTGCGGCCGGCGAGGCCAACCCATCGCGGATGCGCTGGTTCAGCCGGCGTATGAGGGATCGACGGGTCTAGCGGCTCATCGCCGCTGCTTGTGTGAGCTGCGGCGCTGGACTTCGGCCTCGCGCAGAGCGGCCGCGTGGCGCTCGGCGTAGGGGGCGTCGGTCGCCCCTGCGGGTGCCGGGGTGCAATAGACGATGCTGAGCAGCGAGCCCTCCGCCTGGGCCGGGTCGGTCGGGTCGGCCCAGTTGACGCCCTGGACGATCCAGGAGGTGTTGTCGTCGGAGGGGGCGTTGACGTAGACCTCGCCGAAGGACGCCACGTCCTGGACGAAGCCGCCGGAGACGACGCGCTGGCCGTTCGGGCACGTCGTGACGGCGGTCGCGAGCCACTCCTCGTCGGAGGAGCCGTTGGGCTCGGGCTCGCCGACGACGCGCGTGACGTTCGCGACGCCCGCGGGACCGGGGTCGCCCTTGGCTCCCGGCGCACCCGGATCGCCCTTGGCCCCGGGCGTTCCCGGATCGCCCTTGGCGCCCGGCGCTCCCGTGTCGCCCTTGGCGCCCGGCGCCCCGGGGGCTCCCGCGTCGCCCTTCAGGCCCTGTGCGCCCGTGTCGCCCTTCGGTCCGGCGCCGCCGCCGGAGCCGAGCACGCTCGGCGAGGTCCCCGCCGGACCGGCCGGACCCGCTGGGCCGGTCGCCCCCGTCGCCCCCGGTGCGCCCTGAAGCGACTTCTTCGCGGCCGACGAGAGGTTCGAGGCGGCGATCGTGCCGCCCTTGATGTCCTTGCTCGTGATCGTGCCGTCTTTGATCTGCGCACTCGTGATCTGACCGGCGGCATACGCCCCGCCGCCGCCCGCGAGTACACCCACAAGGGCGATTGCTACGCCCATCCTTAGACCGTTCATTACGTCCCTTCCCTCCAGTGCAGTACCGGGGGACCGTATAAGGGCGGGCGGATTGGTGGGGCGATCCGCTATTCATCAAGGCAATGGCACATGCGATCGAGGTCTCCGGGCTGACCAAGCGGTTCGGTCCGGTACTGGCAGTCGACGACCTGTCCTTCACCGCCGACGAGGGCCGCGTGGTCGGTTTTCTCGGACCGAACGGGGCGGGCAAGACGACAACGCTGCGGATGCTGCTCGGGCTCGTGAACCCGACGTCGGGCAACGCGACGGTGCTGGGCGAGAAGTACGGGCAGCTCGACGATCCGGTCCACACGGTGGGCGCGGTCCTCGACGGCGGGATGCTGCACCCGGGCCGCAGCGGCCGCAACCACCTGCGCGCGCTCGGCCGCGCCGCCGGCGTCGGCGACAGCCGCGTGGAGGAGCTGCTCGAGCTCGTCGCGCTCAAGGACGCGGCCAAGCGCCGCGCCGGCGGCTACTCGCTCGGCATGCGCCAGCGGCTCGGCCTCGCGTCCGCGCTGCTCGGCGACCCGAAGGTGCTCGTGCTCGACGAGCCCGCCAACGGGCTCGACCCGCAGGGCATCCGCTGGCTGCGCGACTTCCTGCGCACGCTCGCGTCCGAGGGCCGCGCGGTCCTCGTCTCCAGCCACGTCCTCGCGGAGGTCGCCCAGACCGCCGACGACGTCGTGGTCATCAACAAGGGCCGCTCGGTCGCGCAGGCGCCGCTCGCCGAGATCATGGCCCGCAGCGGCGGTGGGATGAAGGTCGCCGGCCCGGACGTCCGCAAGCTCGGCGACATCCTGCACGCCGCGGGGGCGCAGGTCTCGGGCGACAGCGCCGAGATCCTCGTCAAGGACCGCACGGGCGAGCAGATCGGCCGCCTGATCGCCGAGCACCAGCTCGTGATCTCCGAGCTCTCGCCGAGCGGCTCCTCGCTCGAGGAGATCTACTTCGAACTCACCGACGCGACGGGAGGTCCGTCATGACCCGGCAATTCGGTGCCGAGTTCTTCAAGCTGCGCAGCACGCGCACGTTCTACGGCCTCGTCGGCGGCTCGCTCGCGCCTGGTGCTGGCGATCGTCATCCCGGTGACGGCGTTCGTGAACTTCAGCCCGAGCGACCAGCCGCTGAACGACATGATGGGCATCGCCGGCTTCGTCCAGGTGTTCGCGCTGATGATCGGCATCCTGTCGGTCACGAGCGAGTTCCGGCACGGGACGATCACGCCGAGCCTGCTCGTCGTCCCCGATCGCGTGAAGCTCGATCCTGGCCAAGCTCGGCGCGAGCGTGGTGATCGGCCTCGCGCTCGGCCTCATCGCGACGGTGCCTTGTGGCGCTGATCGTCAAGGGCATCGGCGGCGCGCGCGATCTCGACACGTCAGGCGACGTGCTGCCGCTGATCATCGGCGGGACGATCGCCACCGGGCTGTTCGCGGCGCTCGGCGTCGGCGTCGGCGCCGTCATGCGCAACCAGGTCGGCGCGATCATCGGCTCGCTCGTCTACCTGTTCGTGCTCGAGAACCTGCTGCAGATCATCCCGGGCGTCGACGACGTGCTCGCCAAGTACGGCATCGGCGGCGTCAGCAGCGGCCTGTCGGACGTCAACGACGCCAGCGACCTGCTCGCGCAGGTCCCGGCGGGCCTGCGTGTTCGCCGGCTACTGCGCGATCTTCGTCGTCATCGGCATCGTGCTGATGCGCGAGCGAGACATCACCGCCTGATGCGGGTCCGGCCCGCCACGCCCGAGGATGCGCAGGCGGCCACGGATCTCCTGATCGCCGTCGACCTCGCCGAGCTGGGCGAGGTCGACTACAACCTCGAGGCGCTGCACGACGAGTGGAACGAGGTCGGCTTCGACCTCGCCCGCGACGCGGTGATCGTCGAGGACGACGCGGGCACCGCGATCGGCTACGCGCACTTCCGCGGCAACGACGTGCAGGTCGCCGTCGATCCGCGCCGCGAGGGGGAGGGCACGGGCACGGCACTGCTGGCCTGGACCGAGCGCCGCGGCCGGGAGCGGGGCGACAAGCTGCTGCGCCAGGGCGTCGGCGATCGCGGAGCGTCCGCGCAGGCCTTCCTGGCCGCCCACGGCTACGCGCCGGTCCGCAGCTTCTGGCGGATGGAGCGGGATCTGAGCCCCGCGGAGCGCGCGGACGAGGACGGCCTGCGACAGCTCGAGGCCACCGACGCGCCGGCACTGCACGCGATCAGCGAGTTGGCCTTCGAGGGCGACGGCGCCTACACCTCGCAGAGCCTGGAGACCTGGACGCAGCGCGAGTTCGGCGCGCACGGCCTCGACCATGCGCTCTCGCGCGTCGCACTCCAGGACGGTCGCCCGGTCGGCTTCGCGCTCACCCGGCGCTGGGAGCAGGACACCGTCTACGTGCCGCTGCTCGCCGTCCTGCCGGAGGCCGCCGGCAAGGGCCTCGGCGGGCGGCTGCTGCACGCGGTCTTCGCCGCCTCCGCGGCGGCCGGACTGCGCCGCGCGCAGCTCAACGTCGCGGCCGACAACCCGAACGCGGTCCGCCTCTACGAGCGCGTGGGCATGTCCCAGCGCTGGCGGGTCGACGACTACCAGAAACCGCTGCCAGACTAAGACAGCCAATGGGCGCCATCCCGATCAACATTGCCGACCACGTCGGCCGCACCCCGATGGTCAAGTTCGGCCGGCTCGCGCCCGAGGGCGGCGCCGAGGTCTTCGGCAAGCTCGAGTGGTTCAACCCCGGCGGCTCGGTCAAGGACCGCATCGGCGTGGCCATGATCGAGGCCGCCGAGCAGGAAGGCCAGATCGAGCCGGGCCGGACGACGATCGTCGAGGCCACCAGCGGCAACACCGGCATCGCGCTCGCGTTCGTCTGCGCCGCCAAGGGCTACGAGCTGATCCTCACGCTGCCGCAGGGCATGAGCCGCGAGCGCGAGGGCCTGCTGCGCCTCTACGGCGCGCAGGTGCACATCACCGAGTCGATGGGCGGGATGAACGAGGCGGTCGCCGCCGCCCGCGCGATGGCGCGCGACCGCGACGTCTTCCTGCCCGACCAGTTCTCGAACCCGGCCAACCCGGACGTCCACTACCGGCACGACCGGCCCGGAGCTGTGGGAGGCGCTGGACGGCAAGGTCGACTACCTCGTCGCCGGCGTCGGCACCGGCGGGACGATCACCGGCGCCGGCGCGTTCCTGAAGGAGCGCAACAAGGACGTCAAGGTGATCGCCGTCGAGCCCGCGACCTCGCCGGTGCTCTCCGGCGGCCGTCCCGGCCCGCACAAGATCCAGGGCATCGGCGCGGGCTTCGTCCCGCCGGTGCTGCGAGCGCGACCTGCTCGACGAGATCATCGCCGTCGACGACGAGGACGCGATCGAGACCGCGCGCGCTCGCCGCCCGCCGCGAGGGCGTGCTGTGCGGGATCTCCTGCGGCGCGGCGCTGTGGGCGGCGCTCGCAGATCGCGGCGCGCCCCGAGGCCAAGGGCAAGCGGATCGCGGTCGTGCTGCCCGACAGCGGCGAGCGCTACGTCTCGACGCCGTTCTTCGCTCCCGAGCTGACCCCGCTGACATGATCCGCGAGGTCGAAGGCCCCGCCGGCGCGCCGTGGGAACGGCCGCTGCACGGGACGCTCGACCGGCTCGTCGTCGAGTCCGAGGTGCTGGCGGACAACCCGCTGGGCGATCCCGTCGCGGCGCCCGCTCTACGTCTACCGCCCGCCGGGCGTCGAGCGCGACCACCCGAAGCCGCTCGCCGAGCGTCTACGTCATCCAGGGCTACACCGGCCAGCTCGACATGTGGCTCTCGCGCCAGCCGTTCGAGCCGACGATGATCGAGCGCCTCGACGCGCTGTTCGCCGCCGGCGACTGCCCCGACGCGATCGTCGTCTTCGTCGACGCCTGGACCTCCTTCGGCGGCTCGCAGTTCCTCAACTCGACCGGCACCGGGCGCTACCTGGACTACCTGTGCGACGAGGTCGTCGCGTTCGTCGACGAGCGCTACCCGACGGCCGCCGAGCCGCGACCACCGCGGCCTGACCGGCAAGTCCAGCGGCGGCTACGGCGCGATGGTCGTGCCGATGCTGCGCCCCGACGTCTTCGGCGCGCTCGCCTCGCACGCCGGCGACGCGCTCTTCGAGACCTGCTACCTGCCGGGGTTCCCGAAGGTCGCGCGGATGCTGCGCGACGCAGTTCGACGGCTCGTGGGACGTGTTCTTCGAGCGCGCCCGCGCAGGCCGATCCGCCGCACTACGAGTGGATCGAGCTGCTCGAGGCCTACGGCTACGCCGCCGTGCTACTCGCCGGACCCGGTGCGACCCGGGCCGCGCGCTGCTGCCGTTCGACGTCAACGGCCGGCTCGATCGACGACGTCTGGGCGCAGTGGCTGCGCAAGGACCCGGTGCGGATGGCGCCGTTCCACGCCGACGCGCTGCGCTCGATGCGCCGCATCTACCTCGACGCCGGCCGCGGCGACGAGTACTTCCTCGACCTCGGCGCGCCAGGCCTTCGCGGGCGAGCTCGACAAGCTCGGCGTCGAGCACACGCTCGAGCTCTTCGACGGCACGCACGCGCGCCTCACGTACCGCTACCCGGGCGCGATCCGGGAGCTGGTGCTCGCTATCGCGCCGTGAGCGGGAACGTGCCCTCGCGCGCCCAGGCCTCGACGGCCGGCCACGAGCCGTATCCCGCGTCCGGGTTGATGTGCCCCTGGCCGGGGAGCACGTCGGCCGGCCCGGCGTAGAGCGCGCGCGGCGCCCTCCGGGCAGTACGGGTCGTTGTCGGAGCAGACGATCCGCGCGTCGGGAGCCTCGATCTCCGGCGCGGGGAAGAACCCGGCGAGCACGTCCGGCACGCCCGCCCGCGAGGGCGGCGCGACGAGCAGCACGCGCTCGGCGGGCTTGCCGCCGCGCGGCGACGTGGTGCAGCCACAGCACGCAGGCGGCGGAGTGGCAGATGACGATCGGCGGCTCGGCGATCGCGTCCAGCTCGCGCTCGAGCGCGTCCAGCCAGGCGGGCAGCTGCGGCGCGTCGGCGTCGGGCAGGTCGGGGTAGTGCACGACGGCGTCGCCGGCGCGCAGGCGGGCGGCGAGCCAGGTCTGCCAGTGGCCCGGCCCGGACCCTTGGTAGCCGTGCAGGATCAGGTATGAGGAGCGGCTCATGCGGGCCGCTACCGTACCCCAGATGGTCCACGCACTCGATGTCACCGCGCTCCGCTGCCCGATGACGTGGGTGCGCACCAAGGTGGAGCTCGAACGGCTCGAACCCGGCCAGACGCTGGAGGTCACGCTGCCGCCCGGCGAGGCCGTCGAGAACGTCCCCCGCTCGGCGCGCGAGGCAGGCCACGCCGTCGTCGTCGAGGGCACCGTGATCCGGATCGTGCGGGCATGAGCGAGGGGGAAGCTCACGCCGCGGCCTGTTCCGCGAGCTCGCCGAGGCCGCCGCCCGGGCCGCGATCCCGGACCGCACGCCGGAGCCCAAGCCCGCGCCCAGCGCGTACACGCTGCTCAACGACTACGAGCTCAAGCGCTACTCGCGCCAGCTGCTGCTGCCGGAGTGGACGGAGCTCAGCCAGGTCGCGCTGCGCAACGCGAGCGTGCTGGTGATCGGCGCGGGCGCGCTCGGCTCGCCGGTCGCGCTCTACCTGGCCGGCGCGGGCGTCGGGCGCCTCGGGATCGTCGACGACGACGACGTCGAGCTCTCGAACCTGCACCGCCAGCCGCTGCACTTCACACCCGGACATCGGCGAGCCCAAGGCCGAGTCCGCCGCCGCCAAGCTGCGCTTCCTGAACCCGGACATCGTGGTCGAGGCCTACCGCGCGCGGGTCGAGGAGAGCAACGTCGCCGGGCTGGTCGAGGGCCAGGACCTCGTGATCGACTGCTCGGACTCCTTCGAGACGCGCTACCTCGTCAACGCCGCCTGCTGCGCGAACGGGATCGACCTGATCGAGGGCGGCGCGGCCGGCTGGAGCGGGCTCGTGATGGCGATCGTCCCGGGCCGGACCGCGTGCTATCGCTGCGCGTTCCCGACCGAGCCGGAGGACGCGCGCTCCTGCGCCGAGACCGGCATCGTCGGCCCCGCCGCCGGGCGTGATCGGCTCGCTGCAGGCGCTCGAGGCGCTCAAGTACCTCACCGGCGCCGTCCCGCCGCTGGTCGACGCGTTCGTGTCCGTCGACCTCGCGACGCTCGAGACGACCCGCGTCAGCGTGCAGCGGCGGCCCGACTGCCCCGACTGCGGCAACCTCTAGCCTTCAAACCGGATGCTGGGTCTGAGCACCATCCGCCGGCTCTCCGGCGAACTGCGGCGCGACGTGGCCGCGGTCCGCGAGCGCGATCCCGCGGCCCGCGACGTCTCGACGCTCGAGATCCTGGTCGGCTGGCCCGGCCTGCACGCGCTGCTGACGCACCGCGTCGCGCACGCGCTCGACGCCGCGGGCGTACCGGCGCTGCCGCGCGCGCTGGCCTACCTCTCGCGCGCGCTGACGGGGATCGAGATCCACCCGGCCGCGCGGATCGGCGACGGCCTGTTCATCGACCACGGCATGGGCGTGGTGATCGGCGAGACGGCCGAGGTCGGCGCCAACGTGACGATGTACCAGGGCGTGACGCTCGGCGGCACCGGCTTCGAGACCGGCAAGCGCCACCCGACGGTGCAGGACAACGTGACGATCGGCTCCGGCGCGAAGCTGCTCGGCCCGATCACGATCGGCCACGGCGCGAAGATCGGCGCCAACACGGTCGTCATCCACGAGGTCCCGCCGAACTCGACCGTGGTCGGCAACCCCGGCCATCCGGTCCGGATCGAGGGGCGCCGCCCCGAGGGCCCGGACGCCGACTGGGTCCACCTGCCCGACCCGATCGCCGACGCGCTGAAGCAGATGGCGACCCGTGTGGCGGCGCTCGAGCGCGAGGTCGCGATGCTCCGCGGCGAGGAGCCGGGCGCGCCCGCCGAGGTCGTTCCGTTGCGCCCCGCGCGTGGCCCAAGCCCCGCGGGCGGGTAGCCTGGGGCCTCGTGCCCTCCTTCTCACATTCCGTCGAACTCTCGCAGCCGCCCGAAGAGGTCTTTCCGTGGCTGCTGGAAGAGGACAAGGTCCCGCAGTGGACCAGCGATCTGCAGAGCTACTCGGTCAGCGGCCCGCTCGGCCAGGGCGCGTCGCGCCACCAGCCGCTCGACGTCGCCGGCGGCCTCAAGCTGGACATCGAGATCACCGCGCTATGACCCGCCGCAGCGGCGCCGAGACGCGCTTCGAGACCAACGGCGTCAAGGTCACCAGCGACTACACGCTGACGCCCAACGGCGGCGGCACGACGCTGACCCAGACGCTCGACGCGAAGGCCGGCGGGCTGACGGCGCGGATGCTGATCCCGGTCGTCCAGGGGCGCCTCGAGAAGAAGCTGACCGCAGGACCTCGAGCGGCTGCGCGAGGTGCTCGGCTCCTAGTGCTCCGCGTCGCTCGCGCTCGCTGGTCGTCGCTGGTGCTGGTCGCTGCCGGCTCGGCCCGACGCGCAAGAGCGCGTCGACGCCGCGGTCGACGCGCTCTCGAAGGGCTATGTCTACGTCGATCCCGACGCCGAGGCTGGCGGGCTCCGTCGACGCCGCCGCGCTGCGACGAGGAGATCCGCGCGTCCGGCGCAGCGCCGATCTTCATCGCGGTGCTGCCGGCGAGCGCCGCCCAGGGCAAGACGGCGGACGAGACGCTGCGGGCGTTGCACGACCGGGCCGGCATCGCGGGGACCTACGCGCTCGTGCTGGGCCACGAGTTCCGCGCGGGCTCGGACGGCGAGCCGGTCGCCGGCGACGCGACGGCCGCGGTCCGCGAGCACCCGGGCGACATCGAGGCGATCGCTCGAGGACTTCGTCGACCGCGTCGACGGCGGTTCCGGCGGGGCGTCGGCTGGTGGTGGCTGCTGCCGGTCGTGCCGATCGTCGATCTTTGGCGGCGCGGCGGTCGTGCTGGTCGTCGTGTTGACCCGCCGCCACCGGCGGACGCGCGAGGCGGAGCTCGCCGAGGTCAAGCGCAACACGCGCGACGATCTCGTCTCGCTCGGCGAGGACATCCGCGCGCTCGAGCTCGACGTGCAGATGCCCGACGCGAACCCGGAGGCGAGCAAGGCCTACGCCGACGCCGTCAGCGCCTACGAGCGCGCGAACCGCGCCTTCGAGCTCGCGCGCAGCACGCGTGACCTCAAGCCCGCGGCGGAGGCCCTCGAAGAGGGCCGCTACGCGATGATCTGGGCGCGCGAGGTGCTCGCCGGCCGGACGCCGCCCGAGCGCCGGGAACCGTGCTTCTTCGATCCCCGTCACGGGCCGTCGACGCGCGACGTCTCGTGGGCGCCTGAGCACGGGACGCCGCGGCCGGTCCCGGCCTGCGAGGCCGACGCGCAGCGCGTCGAGCGCGGCGAGGAGCCGCACGCCCGCGAGGTCGAGAAGGACGGCCAGATGGTGCCCTACTGGGAGGCCGGTGCCGCGTACGCCCCGTTCTACGGTGGCTTCTTCCCCAGTGTCCTGCTTGGTTCTATGGTCGCGGGCGGTTGGGACAGCCCGATGCCCTCGGACTCCGGCAGCGGCTGGGGCGGTGGCGGTGACTTCGGTGGCGGTGGCGGCGGGGACTTCGGCGGCGGTGGAGGAGGGGATTTCGGTGGCGGCAGCTTTTAGGGCACTGGTTCTGGGACTGGCGGTGATGTTCGTGGCGGTGGCGCCGGCGGGCGCCCAGAGCGGCGTCACCGGCGCCGCGGAGGCGCTGCGGAGCGATCCGGTCTACGTGGACCCGTCCGCCGAGCTCGCCGACCAGGTCGACGCCGACGCCCTGCGTGCCGAGATCACCTCCGCGGGCGCCGCGCCGATGTACATCGCCGTGCTGCCCGCGAGCGCCTCGAGCGAGAGCGCCGGCCGGACGCTGATCGCGCTGCGCGAGGCGGTCGGCAAGGACGGCACCTACGCGCTGGCCCTCGGCGACGAGTTCCGCACGCTGTCGGACGACTTCGACGCCGCCAAGGCCGGCGACGCCGCCCGCGCGGCGCATCCGGACGATCTCGAGGCCACGCTGACCGCGTTCATCGACCAGACGGGCAAGGAGCAGGCCGACTCCGGCGGCTCGAGCAGCTCGATCGGCTCGCTGTTCGTCATCGTCCTGTTGCTCCTGCTCGCCGTGGGCGGCGTGTTCCTGGTCACCAGCCGCCGCCGCGCGCGCCGCGAGAGCGACGGCGACGGCCGCTCCGAGGTCGGCCAGATCAACCAGCAGGACGACTTCGTGCGCCTCGGCGACTCGATCCGCGCCCTCGAACTCGACGTCACCCTCGGCGACGGCAACGCCGCCGCCAAGGCCGACTACGACCGCGCGGTCGAGGCCTACGACCGCGCCAACGCGTTCAACCGCAAGGGCGCCACGAGCGATGCCGACAGGGCCCTCGACGAGGGCCTGGCCCACATCGCCTCCGCCCGCGAACGCCTCGCGGGCCGCCGCTAAAGCGGGGGGTCCGGGGGCGGCAGCCCCCCGGTGTTGATCAGTCGATGTACTCGTAGGCCGGGAGGGTCAGGAACTCCGGGAAGTCGTCGGAGAGGGCGACGCGCTCGAAGATCGCCTTGCGTCTCGTCGGGGCGGCCCTTCTCCCAGACCTCGTCGCCGACGTCGGCGTGGATCTTGGCCATCTCCTCGTCGAGGATCTGGCGGACGTGGTCGCGCTCGAACTTGCCGTGGCGGACCCACTGCCAGATCTGCGAGCGCGAGATCTCGGCGGTGGCGGCGTCCTCCATGAGGTTGTTGATGCCCGCGGCGCCGCGGCCGCCGAGCCAGAACGAGATGTACTGGAAGCCGACGCTGACGTCGCTGCGCAGGCCCTCCTCGGTGATCTCGCCCGGGGTGGAGGCGGCGTCGAGCAGTTGCGCGGGGGAGACGTCGACGTCGTAGCGCTGCTTGTCGATCTGGTTGGGGCGGTCGCCGAGGACCGTCGTCGAAGGCGGCGAGGGCGACGTCGACGACGTCCGGGTGCGCGACCCAGGTGCCGTCGAAGCCGGCCTTGGCCTCGCGCTTCTTGTCCTCCTTGACGGCCTCGATCGCGCGCTCGTTGGCCTCCTCGTCCTTGCGCGAGGGGATCAGCGCGGCCATGCCGCCCATCGCGAAGGCGCCGTGGCGCGTGGCAGGTCTTGACCAGCAGCTCGCTGTAGGCGCGCATGAACGGGCACGGTCATCTTCACGTCGTTGCGGTCCGGGCAGCACGAACGACGGGTCGTCGCGGAAGACCTTGATCATCGAGAAGATGTAGTCCCAGCGGCCGGCGTTGAGCCCGTAGGAGTGCTCGCCGAGGGCGTGGATGATCTCCGCCATCTGGAAGGCGGCCGGGAGCGTCTCGATCAGCACCGTCGCGCGGATCAGACCCGGGCGGCAAGCCCGAGCGCCTCGCGGGTGAAGAGGAAGACGTCGTTCCAGAGCGCCGCCTCGAGATGGTGCTCCATCTTCGGCAGGTACAGGTACAGGCCGCGGTCGCGCTCGGCGAGCCGCTTGCCGCTGTGGAAGGCGTAGAGCCCGAAGTCCATGAACGCGCCGGCGACGGGCTCGCCGTCGAGCGTGATGTGCTTCTCCGGCAGATGCCAGCCGCGCGGGCGCACGAGCAGCGTGGCGGGGTTGTCGACCAGCTCGTAGTGGCGGCCGTCGGCGCCGTCGTAGGTGATCGTGCCCTCGATCGCGTCGATCAGGTTCACGTGGCCCTCGACCTGGTTGCGCCAGGTCGGCGAGTTCGCGTCCTCGAAGTCGGCCATGAAGCCCTTGGCGCCGCTGTTGAGCGCGTTGATCACGAGCTTGCGGTCGGTCGGGCCGGTGATCTCCGCCCGCCGGTTCGCGTAGTCGGGACGCGGCGGCGGGATCTGCCAGTCGCCGTCGCGGATCTCCGCGGTCTCCTCGAGGAAGCCCGACGGCGCGGCGCGCTGCGCGCGGGCGGCAAGCAACTCGGCGCGGCGCGGGCCGAAGCGCTCCTGGAGCTCGCCGATGAACGCCAGCGCGTCCTCGGAGAGGATCTCGGCGCTCTGATCGTCCGGGGGCGCGGCGGCTTGCACTTTGCTCACGGTTGAACTCCTCTGAGTGACATGTCGAGCAGGGTCATGGGGTGATAGATGGGGAGATCGAGATGACGCGCGATCTGCAGCGCGCAGCCGGGGTTGGCGGCGGCGATCGCGTCCGCGCCGGTGGCCTTCAGGTTCTCGGCCTTGCGCGCGCCGAGCTTGCCCGCCGCCTCGGGCTGGAGCAGGTTGTAGATGCCCGCCGAGCCGCAGCAGAGCTCCCACTCGGCGGGCTCGAGCAGCTCCAGGCCCGGGATGCCGCGCAGCAGCTCGCGCGGCTGCAGGCGGATGCCCTGTGCGTGCGCGAGGTGGCAGGCGTCGTGGTAGGCGGCGCGCAGCTCGATCGGCTTGCGCACGGCCTGCGGCTCGTGCGCGGCGAGCAGCTCGTGGACGTCGACGACCTTGGCGCTGAACGCCTTGGCGCGCTCGCCCCACTCGGGATCGTCGGCCAGCAGGTGCCCGTAGTCCTTCATCGCGGAGCCGCAGCCGGCGACGTTGGCCACGATCGCGTCGAAGCCCTCGTAGGCGGCGATCGTCTCGCGCGCCAGGCCGAGCGCCTCGTCCTCGACGCCGGAGTGCAGCTGCAGTGCCCCACAGCAGCGCGGCGAGCGGGGGGAGTGGACCTCCCAGCCCTCAGCCGACAGCACGCGCAGGGTCGCGGCGTTGACGTCGCCGAAGAACACACGCTGGATGCAGCCCTGCATGAAGGCGACGGTCCCGCGCCGCACCGGCGCCTTCGTCGTCTTCACCAGCGGCAGCCGCTTGACGGCGGCCAGGGGAGAGGCGGGCGGCGCGAGCGAGAGGATCGACTGCAGCCGCGCGGTCGGCGCGAACGAAGCCAGATGCGGCGCCAGCTTCGAGCCGGGGACCAGCGCGCGCAGGCGCCCGGGGTGCGTGAACAGCGAGAAGATCGCCTTGCGGTACGCGCGCTCCTGCCACGTGCGCGCCTCGCTGCGCTCGATCTGCGGCCGCACCGCCTCGATCAGCTTGTCGTACTGCACGCCGGACGGGCAGGCCGTCACGCAGGCCATGCAGCCGAGGCAGCGGTCGAAATGCGTGACCATCTCGGGCGAGATCGTCTCGCCCTCCTCGTGGCCGATCCGCATCAGCAGGATCCGCCCGCGCGGCGAGTCCATCTCGTCCTCGAAGACGGCGTAGGACGGGCACGTCGGCAGGCAGAAGCCGCAGTGCACGCAGTCCTTGATCAGGTCCATCTCGGGCGGGCGCTGCTCGTCCCAGGCCATCTTCGTCATCAGATTCCTCCCACGAAGGCGCCAGGACGGAAGATCCGGGCCGGGTCGAAGCGGGACTTCAGGCGCTCCATCACGACCTGTCCGGGCCCGGGGTCGGGCCAGATCTCCGAAACACGGTCGCCGCCGTCGAGCACGGTGCAGGCACGCGGCGACAACGCCGCGCGAGCGGCCGCGACCCGCTCCGCCAGATCCTCGCCGGGCGCGAACGCCAGCCACGAGAGCCCGAGTGCCGCCCGAGAGGCCACGGAGGCGCTCCCGGCGGCGCGAAGCACGTTCGCCAGGTCCGAGGGCCGCCCGGACACCTTCAGGACTGCGCCGTCGGTGCGCCGCTGGCGCGCGCGCTGGGCGTCCCACAGGGCACCGTCGTCCTCGGTGGCCTCGACGGCCTCCAGCTCCATCCGCGTCACGGTCTGGCGCGCCCGCTCGGCCGCGGTGTTGCCGCTGTAGCGGACGAGCACGCGGCCCGACCCGTTCTCCCAGGACACGTCGAGCGAGTCGGCCTCCAGCGGCAGCCGGGTGAGCGCGGCGACGGCACGCTGCAGCGCGTCCGGATCGTCGCTGGACCCGTGGACGGTCGCGGTCTTCGCAGGATCGGGGTGCAGGCGGACCGAGATCGTCGCGATCAGCCCGAGCGTCCCGAACGACCCCGCGAACAGCTTCGCGAGGTCATAGCCGGCGACGTTCTTGATCACCTTGCCGCCGGACTTGGCGATCGTGCCGTCGCTCAGCACCACCGTCGTCCCGACCACGAGGTCGCGCACACCGCCGAAGCGATGGCGCAGCGGACCGGAGTCCGCGGTCGCGACGATCCCGCCGATCGTCGCGCCACCGAGATCCGGCGGGTCCCACGCGAGCGCCTGGCCGTGCTGACCGAACAGCTCCTGCGCCTCGGCGAACGGCACGCCGGCCTCGAGCACGGCGGTGAAGTCGCCCACGTTGTGCTCGAGGATGCGGTTCAGGCCGCCGGTCTCCAGCGGCTCGCCCTCCTGCACGCCCCAGGGCTTGGTTCCGCCGCCGACCGGGCGGATGGCGCGCGAGGCGAGCCCCAGCTCGCGCAGCAGCGTCGACGCGTCCTGAACGCTCTCCGGCCTCAAAAGCGATCCGCCAGCCCGGCGGCCTCCAACGGATGCTGGCGATACGGCCCCGGCACCTCGCCGCACAGCCGCGGCGTCGGCATCAGCTTGCCCGGGTTGGCCAGCCCGGCAGGGTCGAACGAGCAGCGCAGGCGCTGGAACGCGTCGAGGTCGGCCTCGCCGAACATCTTCGACATGTGCTTCTTCTTGTCCACGCCGACGCCGTGCTCGCCGGTGATCGAGCCGCCGGCGTCCAGGCAGGCGTCGATGATCAGGCCGGACAGCTCCTCGGCACGCTCGGCGTCCCCCTCGACCGCGCCGTCGTAACAGACGAGCGGGTGCAGGTTGCCGTCGCCGGCGTGGAAGACGTTGGCGACGATCATCCCGTACTGCTCCGCCAGCTCGTCGATGCGCTCGAGCACCTCGGGCAGCTTGGTGCGCGGGATCACGCCGTCCTGGACGAAGTAGTTGGGCGAGATCCGCCCCATGGCCGGGAACGCCGCCTTGCGCATCTTCCAGAACAGCTGGCGCTCCGCCTCGTCGCGCGCCACGCGCACGTCGTCGGAGCCGCAGCGCTCGCAGATCGAGACGACCTCGTCGAAGCGGGCGTCACACTCGCGCTGCGCGCCGTCGAGCTCCACCAGCAGCGCGGCGGCGCGAGTGCTCCAGCCGGCGTTGCCCATCAGCTCGCTGGCCTCGATCGAGCGGGCGTCCATCATCTCGATCGCGCCGGGGACGACGCCGCCCTGGACGATCTCCGAGACCGCCTCACCGGCGGCGTGCGTGGAGTCGAAGAAGGCGACGAGCGTCTTGACCGCCTCCGGGGAGGGCACGACCCGCAGCCAGATCTTGGTCGCCACGCCGAGCGTGCCCTCCGAGCCGACGAACGCGCCCAGCAGGTCATAGCCCGGCGGATCGAGCTCGTAGCCGCCGATCTGCACCAGCTCGCCGTCGCCGAGCACGATCTCCAGCCCGGTCACGTAGTTCGTCGTGAAGCCGTACTTGAAGCAGTGCGCGCCGCCCGAGTTCTCGGCGACGTTGCCGCCGATCGAGCAGACGATCTGCGACGAGGGATCGGGCGGATAGAAGAACCCCGGCCCGACGGCGGCGGACACGTTGGCGTTGGTCACGCCCGGCTCCACGCACACGCGCCCGTTCTCGAGGTCGATCTCGAGGATCCGCTTCATCCGCGCGAGCACGATCAGCACGCCGTCCTTGACCGGCAGGGCGCCGCCGCTGAGCCCCGAGCCGGCGCCGCGCGCGACCCATGGGACCTCCTCGCGAGCGCACGCCGCGACGATCCGCTGGACCTGGTCACTGCTGTTGGGCAGCACGGCGGCCGCCGGGGTCGACGTGTACTGCAGAAGACCGTCGGACTCGTAGGTGCGCAACTGGTGCTCGGCCGTGTAGACCCACTCGTCGCCCGCGATCAGCCGCAGCTCGGCCACGAGACCCGAGATGTCGCGCGGGGCCTGTCCCGCGGCTGCGTCCTCCGCGACCGCGGGGCCTTCGGGTGCCGCACCTATACGACCATCCATGACAACACCGCCGTCGATTGCAGATACACCAACACACACATGATCAGCAGCAACAACAGGCTCCAACCTATGACTTTCCGGAACAAGTCGCCCTCCTGACCCCCCAATCCGACCGCGGCGGCGCCGATCGCGAGGTTCTGGGGCGAGACCATCTTGCCGAGCACGCCGCCTGAGGAGTTCGCGGAGGCCAGCAGCGTCGGGTCGATCCCGGCCCCCTTGGCCGCTTCGACCTGCAGGACACCGAAGAGCGAGTTCGAGGACGTGTCCGAGCCGGTCACCGCTGTGCCCAGCCAGCCGATGATCGGCGACAGGAAGGCCAGCACGCCACCCGCGCCGGCGATCCAGGTGCCGATCGCCAGCGTCTGCGCCGAGAGGTTCATCACGTAGGCGAGCCCGAGCACGGCGGCGACGGTCAGCGTCGCCCACTTGAGCTGATCGAGCATGTTCACGTAGGCCTTCCACGCGTCGCGGAACGAGATCCGCAGGTACGCCATCGTCAGCACGCCGCAGAGCAGCAGCAGCGAACCCGCCGCGGGCGCCCAGTTGAGCTTGTAGGTCGCCGCGGTCGGCGCCTCGCCCTTGGCGTTGAGGATGTCCAGGCCGGGCCAGGAGAACTCCCACGTGCCCTTGGCGATGAAGTCCTTGATCGGGCCGAGCTGGGCGAGCCCGAAGACGATGATGATGATCACGTAGGGCGCGTACGCGGCGATGACGTCGCGGCGCGAGTCGGGTCCCGTGCCCTCGCGGCGGCGGATGGCCGCCTCGTGGGCGGCATCGTGCGTCGCGGCGCCCGCGATCGCCGGCCGGCCGGAGACCTTCTCGGCGACCAGCGGCTGGCCGGGCTGCCACACGCGCAGGAAGCCGACCATCGCGGCGACCGAGATGAGCGCGGCGACGATGTCGGTCAGCTCGACGGAGAGGTAGTTCGAGCACACGAACTGGCCGATCGCGAAGCTGAGTCCGCCGACGAGGGCGGCCGGCCAGACGGCCTTCACGCCGCGCCAGCCGTCGACCATGCCGACGAGGATCAGCGGCACGAACAGCGCCAGCAGCGGCGTCTGGCGGCCGACCATCGCACCGAGGTCCTCCTTGGGGATCTCGGTCAGTCCGGCGAGCGTGACGATCGGGATCGCGATCGCGCCGAACGCCACCGGCGCCGTGTTGGCCACGAGCGCCACGGCGGCGGCCTTCATCGGCTTGAAGCCGAAGTGCACGAGCATCGTGGCGGTGATCGCCACCGGCGTCCCGAAGCCCGCGAGCGCCTCCAGCAGCGCGCCGAAGGAGAAGGCGATGATCACGGCCTGGATCCGCTGGTCGTCCGAGATCGACGCGAACGAGCGCCGCAGCACCGCGAAGTGCCCGCTGTCCTCGGTCATGTTGAAGATCCAGATCGCGTTCCAGACGATCCACATGATCGGGAACAAGCCGAAGGCGATGCCCTCGAGGCCCGCGTCGATCGCCTGGCCGAACGGCATCGACCAGAAGACGACGGCGGTGAAGATGGCCACCGCCAGCGAGATCAGACCCGCCCAGTGCGACTTCAGCTTCAGCCCGCCGAGCAGGACGAACAGGGTCGCGAGCGGGATCATCGCGACCAGCGCGCTCAGGAACAACGAGTCGCTGACCGGATCCAACACCTGCTTGTACATCGCGCTCTCCTCCCGGGGTGACCTGAGCCCAGGCCTACCCAGGAGCGCGTTAACGACAACGCCCCCCGGAACCGTGAGGTCCCGGGGGGCGAGTCACAGCTGCGCTTAGACCAGCGCGCCGAGCGGCGTGACCTTACGGCGGTCAAGCCCCTGCGTGATGCGAGACACCCAGCTCTTGCGAGCGTGCTCGTCACCGGTGCGGACGCCCTTGATGACCAGGGTCACCGACGTCTTGGTCGTCTTGTAGCTGAGCTTGCGCTTGAGCGACTTGCTCAGGTTGGCCGACTTGACGGCCGCCTTGAGCTTGGCGCTGTCAGCGCGCTTGACCGTGATGCGGACGTCACGGTCGGCCGTGGAGCCCGCCTTGACCGGCGCGCGGCCGGTGACGGGGAGCTTCGCGGCCGCGATCGGCGCCGCGACGGCCTTGATCTGGTCAGCCTCGGGCGCCGGGGCGGCGCTCGCGGCGGACGGAGCCGGGGAGCCGATCTGGGCACCCTTCGGGTACAGCGCCGCGTTGAGCACGAGGCGCTCGTCCTGCTCCTTCCAGGAGCGGTAGAACGGGTTGAACCCGATCAGCAGCGAGTGACCCGAGCCGTACGGCGCGTCGACGACCGCGGGACGGGCGATGAGCCCGGCCGCGCTCTGCTCGTAGCCGTACTTCTCGTCCGACGTCGCGCCGTAGGTCACGACCGACGTGCCGGTCCCCATGGTCGTGCCGTCGAACACCGGGTTGCCGGTGGAGTCGCGGTAGATCCAGCCGCCGAGGTCGAAGCCCCAGGCCACCGGGTTGGATGTGTCGAACGACGCGTCGAACGTCGAGCCCGGCGTGAGCAGGCCCGGGATGGTGTTGGTGTTAAGCGTCGTCGCGCCGATCGAGCGCGCGGCGGTGGCGCCGTTGGCGTTGGTCCCGACGTAGTTGCCGCCGCCGTTGATGAACGCCTGCAGGGCGGTGCCCGTGGGCGTGATCGTCGTCACCGGCGGGGTGCCGGTCGTCGTCGTGGTGGCGAGCGACGAGCCCGGGTTGATGAACGCGGTGAAACCGTCGGTCACCAGCTTGTTGGCGGCCAGGTCGGCCGACGTCACCGGGATCAGCGTCGAGAGCGGAACCTCGAGCTTGACGGCCAGCGAATGCAGCGCCTCACAGAACGCGGTGCCGCCGCTGGAGAGCGCGCAGTGACGGCTGGTGCCGTTCACGTTCGGGCCCTCCGGGAACAGCGGGTTCGACGGAATCGTCGCCGCGCCCGTGTAGAGGCCGATCTTCGGCTTGGTCAGCTGCTTGCGCGGAGCGGGGTAGCTGTTGAGGCCGGCGACCGGCGTCTGGCGCTTGGTGGCCAGCGTCGCGAGGTTCACGCCGCTGGTGGCCAGCGAGGTGCCGTCCACGAGCGCCGCGCCCGAGTAGTACTGCTTGCCGCCGGCGGTGAAGCCTGCCGTCGAGCGGTAGACGTTGACGCCCTTGTCCAGCAGGTCGATCGCGAGGGCGAGCCCGCGCGCCGAGTCCGTGTTGAACGCGTAGACGGCGTTGACGGTCGACGGCGCGCTGCCGAACGACGGGGTGCCGATCTCCGTCATGCCGATGCCCGGGGACATCGGCGTCGTGAGGAAGCCGGAGCCCGCGAGGCCGCGCTGGAGCGGGTAGCTCCACGTGACGACGTCGTAGTAGTAGTCGTACGGGATGAACGGGTTCTCGCCCAGCAGCGCCTGGATCCAGTGCTTCATGCCCTGGTTCATCGGGATGTAGAGCGTCCCAGCGGGCAGCGTCTGCCCGTTGAGTGCGATCGGCGACTTGTCGGGGTTGGAGCCCTTGCCGTACTCGTGGTAGCCGTTGACGGCCACCGGCGTGTCCAGCTTGAAGACGCGGACTCCGGTCTTCTGCAGCAGCTCGATCATCGCGGCCATGTCGCCGGTGTGCTGGTCGGGCTTGAAGAAGTAGCCACAGACCTTGTAGGTCGACGGAACTTCCTGCTTGATCGTGTCGTGCAGCGGGCTGACGAGCGTGTTCTTCTGCAGCGCGCACGCCTGGCCCTGGCCGACGGCCTCGCCCCACTGACGGACCCAGTCGCTGAGGATGTTGACCTTGTCGTTCGCGGTCAGGTTCAGCGTCGTGTCGATCGCGAGGTAGTGGTCGTAGACCTGCTTGCCGTAGACCTCGTTGTTGCCCTTCTCATACGTCATGCCGGCCGCGCCCATGATCAGCGACGGGACCGTGTCGCCGTACTCCGGCGTGAACATGTCGTAGGAGTTGTAGTTCTGGTAGTTCGCGGACTGGTCGTTGAAGACCCCCTGCAGCGTCGGTCCGATCTTGTTCTGGATGAAGTCCAGCGCGAACGAGGAGATCTCGTGATGGACCGGGTCCTCGTTGGGCGGGAAGAAGTACCCGCTGGTCTGCTGGTGGGCGTCGATGAAGAACACGCCCGGGTACTGGTTCATCTCCGGAACCATGATCTTGTTCTCCTGCTGGTTCTGCGTCCCGAAGTCACGGTTCGGGTCAAACCCGAACGCGGTCGTGCGGGTGACGCCGTCGCGGCCGTCCGGGTTGCGGACCGGCTGGAAGAAGACGTCGAGCGTCTTCAGACGGCGGGCGTTCTCGCAGTCCGTACGAGCCAGCAGCTCGTACATGTTGCGGGTGATCGACTCGCCCGCGGCGGACTCGCCGCCGTGCGGGGTCGCCGTGACCCACGCGAACGCGGGCTTGGAGCCGGCGGCCTCGAGACCCACGTCGGTCGCGATCTGGCCGGAGCGCACACCGCGCCAGAAGGCGGCGTCGCCGTTGGGCCCGTCGAGCTTGTTGATGTTCTCCGTGGTGCCCGCGACGTAGAACGAGATGTCGCGCAGGCCGGAGGCCGACTTGCCGAGGTACTTCTTGATCAGCTTGACGCGCGGGTTGGTCGCCGTGGCGGCCACCACGCCATCCCAGTACTCGTAGATGACCTTCGTCAGGTTGCGCCCGATCGGAGCGGGCGCGCCGCTGCCGTTGGTCGGAGCGCCACCGCCGGCACCCGTCGAGCCGCGGCCGAGCGGAAGCACGGCATCGGGATCGGGGTGGCCCGTGAACCACGTGTCCCACGTGGGGATCGTGTTGTCATACGACAGGGTCGTCGTGCACCCGAGCGGGTCCACGTCGGCCTGTGACACCGACGGAGCGACGACGCCCGCAAGCGACGCCACGGCAAGCGCCAGGGCGATGCGACGGAACGACATCACGAGAACCTCCGGCTCTGACCGGCCGTGTTCAAGACGGTGTTGCCACCGAACGTCACCTTGGCCGAGAAGGACTGGTTGGCGCGCTTGGACGTGACCGAGCGCGAGAAGGTGCACTGCTTCGACAGAGCGACCTCTTGGTTGAGGATGGAGCGCCCGTTGCGCTGGATCGAGAGGACGACCTTGCCCTTGCAGGCCTGGGCCTTCGTCACGCCCGCCGGAACGGCGATCGTGCCCTTCAGCGTGCGCTTGAGGCCGCCCTTGACCGCCGTCTTGGAGACGGTGACCTTGAGCTTGGTGACGAAGCGCGAGACGACGACGTTACGGACAGCCTCACCCGTCGCGCCGGTCTTGTCGGTGACGATGATGCGCAGCGCCTGGCCACCCACGTCCGAGCCTCGCGGCGTGAAGTCGCAGGTGAAGGGCGCGGCGGTGATGCTGCAGAGCGTGCGCGACCCGAGGACGACCGTGGCGGACTTCAGCCCGGCCGGGGCGTTCGGGGTGAACACGATGCGGGACTTGCCCGCGATCGAGCGCGGCCACGAGACGAAGGTGACCGACGGACCGGCTGCGGCGACCGTCTTGGCCTCCGGGGTCGGGGTGACCTCGCCGCCGACGGTGACCGTCGCCGTAGCGGTGGCGGCCGGAGTGGCCGTCGGCGTCGGGACGACGATGGCGCAATCGACCGTGACCGGCGCCGTGGCGCTGGAGGTCTGGCCGAGGGAGTCGGTGACGACCGCGCTGTAGGTGCGGACGCTGTTGCAGGCGGCGGTCGACGGGACCGTCGCGGTCTGCGTGTACGGCGCCGCCGTGGCGGTGCCGAGCGTCGTGGCGCCCTCGGCGAAGCGGACCCACTTCACACCGAAGTCGTCAGACGGCGAGGCGGTGAGCGTGATCGTCGCGCCGCGGCCGGCGGTTGCCGGGGCGGAGAGCGTCACGGCCGGAACCGCGTCGTCGACCGGGATCGGCGCCGTGAGGATCGGGAACTGCCCGTTGGTCGGGTCAGATTGCGGCCCGCTGCGGTACGGGAGGAAGTCGACGGAGTTCGAGGTCGTGCCGCCCGAGGCGGTCTCGACCGTCGCCGTGCCGTTGACCGGGTTCTCCGGGACCTGCGGGTTCGTGGTCGGCGAGATCGCCGGGCCGGGGTTGGTCTGCGAGTTGAAGCGCAGGCCCCACCAGTTGTTCTCGGCCTTGAGCAGGTTGCCCTGGCTCTGAAGCTCGGTCGCGTTCGGGTTGCCCGTGACGGCGGTCGTGCCGTCATTGGCGACGTTGAGCACGCCGTAGGCGTTGTCGATGATGTTGCTGGTGCCGATCCGGGAGTAGACGACCTGGCGGGTCGCGTCGTTGTAAAGCGCGATCTTCGCGCCGGCGTAGCGGACGCCCGCGCCGAGCACGAGGTTCTCGTTGTTCGTCGCGCTGTTGCGCGTCGGAGCGCCGGTGCCGTTGACCAGGTTCTGCGAGATCAGCGAGCTGTCGACCGTCGCGTAGGACCCCGCGGTGACGCGGAGTCCGTCCTGGCCGAACAGCGGACCGGTCGTGAGCAGGCCCACGTTCGGGCAGCTGCCGGTGCCGGCGAAGTTGACGCACTCGGTGCGGCCGATGATCTGGCTGGCGGTGATGACGCCCCAGTTGATCGCGCCGGAGCCGACGAACGGCGCCGCGTCGTTCTGCGCGCCGTCGATCAGGATGCCGATCTTGTTGTACTTGTCGACGCGGGTGCGGTCGATGGTCAGCTTGCGTGCGCCATCGACCGGCGCGAGCAGCGCGTTCGACGTCTGCACGATGCCGATGCCGGGCTGCGAGCCGCGCCAACCGCCGGCGCGCGTGTACGCGTTGTCGCCCTCGGAGGTGACCACGTTGGTCACGCGGGTGCGCGAGATCTCGCCCTTGGCGTCGAGGAAGAGGATGCCTGCTTCGACGGCGACCTCGCGACCCTGCGGGTCGTAGCCGTCGACGGTGATGCCGGAGATCTTGACCGTCAGCGGCTGCGTCGGCGTACCGACGACGGCGACGATGTCACCGATGCCGTTGCGGATGTCGGGCGCATCCTCGAGGATGCGTCCGCCGACCAGCGGTGCGGCCTTCGGGGTGATCGACACGAGGTCGGCCCCGGCACCCTTCAGCGTGATGCTGTGGGTGATGGTCAGGGCGTTGGTGCCCTTGGCACCCGTGCCCTCGGCGTATTCGCCCTTGCAGACGACGACGGTGTCGCCGTCCTTCGCAGCGTCGACCGCGGCCTGCACCGACGTGTAGGCGGCTGCGGGGCAGTCGGCCTTGTCGTCGTCGACCGTGAACGTTGCTGCGTATGCGCCCTGCGCGCAACACAGAACGCCCGCGCTCACAAGCGCGGGTAGCAACCGGTACCTCAACAATCAGCCCCCCATATGTCTGCGCGAGCAGGGAACGCTCGCGCTCTGCTCCACTCGCCGCAGATAATGTCGGATAAAAAGGCCAGCGCACCAGATTCGCCGTTGAGCTTTCTCAACACCCCGTCAGAAAGGAACGTCCATGCCGGAACTGCCGGACGAGGTCCGCGGCCTGCTCGCGGGGCCGAACATCGCGCACCTCGCGACGCTGCTGCCCGACGGCTCGCCGCATTCCGTGGCCGTGTGGGCCGGGTTGGAGGGTGATCACCCCGTGTTCTTCACCCAGGAACGCTCGCGCAAGGCGCGCAACCTGCGCACCGATCCGCGGCTGGCGATCTCGCTCGTGGACCGTTCGAACCCCTACGCGACGGGCTGGCTGCGAGGGCGCGTCGGGAGCACACTCGATGGTGAGGCGGCGCTCGAGGTGATCGACCGGCTGTCGGTGAAATACACGGGAGAGCCGTTTCCGATGCGCAGCGGCACGGTCTTCGTGATCGACGTCGAGCACGCCGGCGCGATGACGCTGCCCTTCAGGCCTGTGCCCTAGGTCAGTAGGCGGTGCTCGGCGCCCGGTGGCGCGGGTGCTGCTTGTAGCGCGGGGCGGCGCCGCGCTGCCACAGTACGTTGTCGACCGCCGTCGCGGTCGTCTTCGCCGGATGCGCGGCGACGAGCAGCTCGACCGCGTGCAGCGCGCAGGCGCGGATCTCGACCTCCTCGGGCGAATCGTGCTCCAGCAGCGTTCCCGCGTCGATCCGGGCCACGAGGTCCGGGTCGAACTCGAGCACGCTGATCGATCCGCAGGACGTGCGGGACGAGGTTGTCGGAGTACAGCGTCAGCCGGTGCAGGTCCGGCGCGGGGGCGAGGCCGGCGAGCGCGAGGTCGCCCGCGGCGATCTGGGCGCGCTTGAAGAACGGCACCTCGCCGCTCGGGTACGGCGAGATGTCGTACCAGGTGGGCCATGACGCGAGTTCGGTGGCGAGCGCCTCGATCGAGTCGCCTCCGGCGTTGGCGAGCGTGAGGAACGAGCCGCTGTGCTCCTCGGTGACCTTGGTGCCCAGCTCTCGCAGGTGGCGCTCGAAATGGCCCATCAGCACGTGCTCGGGGTCCTGACCGAAGGTCTCGGCGATCTCGGCTCGCGTGATCGTGGTCAGCTGTTCGGCGGTCCACGGGCCGTGGCGCGCGCAGGCCCGCCTCGACGGTCCTGAAGCCCGACAGTCCCTGCGGCTTGTTGAGCGTCGGGAACCAGCCGGAGCCGAAGTTGATCGCGTTGAGCTGCAGGCTGAACGCCGCCCGCGTCTCGTCGTCGGTGTGTTCCAGGTCGGGCGCCGGAGGCGACTCTTCGGGCAAGTCGCGCGCGTAGGGCTCGATCGCCCCTTCGATGATGCGCACGCTGTGCGCCTCGGCGGCGACGCGGGCCGCAGCGGCGCGAATGTCGTCGGTGAGGGCCATCTGCGTCTCGACGTTACTTCTTCGGCGCAATCTCTCGCGGCGGCCATGCCGATGACGCCTGATCCGCGAGCGTCGAGTTACTCGAGCTGTGGCCACGAAACTCGACGCTCGCCGGGGCGACGAGCTCGGCCGGACCGTCCTCTCCGGCCGCTAGCGTGCTTCGGGTACCTCGCATGCCCGCCGACGCCGCCATCGACGCCCTCCTCGAGGGCCTGAACCCGCCCCAGCGTGACGCCGTGACCCACGGCGAGGGCCCGCTGCTGATCCTCGCGGGCGCCGGATCGGGCAAGACCCGCGTCCTCACGCACCGCATCGCCTACCTGATGCGAACGGGCCAGGCACGCCCCAGCGAGATCCTCGCGATCACCTTCACCAACAAGGCCGCCGCGGAGATGCGCGAGCGCGTCGAGCTGCTCGTCGGCCGCGCCACGCGGGCCATGTGGGTCATGACCTTCCACTCCGCGTGCGCCCGGATGCTGCGCGCGGACGCCGACAAGCTCGGCTACACCCGCCAGTTCACGATCTACGACTCCGCCGACCAGCGCCGGCTGATAAAGCGTTGTCTTGACGATCTGGACATCGACGTCAAGCGCTTCACGCCCGCGCGCGATGCAGTCCCAGATCTCCGATGCGAAGAACAAGCTGCGCTCGGTCGAGGACTACCGCCAGCTCGTCGGCTCCTTCTTCGAGCAGACCGTCGCCGACGTCTACGAGCAGTACGAGCGCCAGCTGCACCGCGCCAACGCGATGGACTTCGACGACCTCCTCGTCCGCTCCGTCAACCTGCTCGAGCTCTTCCAGGAGGTCCGCGACCGCTACGCGAGCTCCTTCCGCTGGGTGATGGTCGACGAGTACCAGGACACCAACCACGTCCAGTACCGCTGGCTCCAGCTCCTCACGTCAGAGCACCGGAACCTGGCCGTGGTCGGCGACGACGCGCAGTGCCTGGTCGCCGGAACACCGATCACGATGGGCGACGGCACGATCAAGCCGATCGAGGAAGTCCGGTCCGGCGACGAGGTCCTCTCGAGTTTCGGCAGCGGCGAGTTCCGGCCGTCGCGTGTCACGGAAACGTTCGAATCACGGCGTGCGATGGGCGTCAAGATCACGACGCGCGGCGGCCGGCAGGTAGTCAGCACCGCTGAGCACACCCACTTCGCCGGATACCGCGCCGAGTACATGACGCAGCGGCACCTGACGTATCTGATGTGGCGCAGGGACAAGGGCTTCCGAGTGGGGACGACGCGTACCCGGCCGTCGGGTCAGCATCCTCAGGCCCACGGCCTCCAGATCCGGTCCGCGCAGGAACATGCCGACGCTGCCTGGGTGCTCTCGACGCACCAGACCGAAGGCGCTGCGCGGGCAGCGGAGCAGCTTTACGCGCTCCGCTATGGCATCCCGACACTCCCGTTCGTGGCACGTCCAGGCGCGAGCATGAATGGTCTGGTGCACGATCAGGCCTTGATCGACAGCGTGTTCGAGGGAATCGACTCGTACGCGCACGGGATGCGGCTGCTGCGCGAATCGGACCTTGATTTCACCTGTCCACACCACGTGCCACTGTCGTTCGAGGGACGACGCCGCAACGTGACACTGACGCTGTGCGGCGATCGCCGCGGTCGGCGTCCGATGCACACCGTTGCCGTCGGCGGCCGCGACGAGGAGTCGCGCGAACGGTTGTTGGCCGCCGGGTTCTCGGTGCGGCCGGCGAAGCAGGGGTCGCAGAGCTGGCGCTACGAGTCGTGTTTCGCTGACTTCGGTCGTGCGGTGGAGGCGGTCGATCGGATCCGGATGGCGATCCCGGCGTCCATCCGGCCTGTCGCTCGGTTGGGTCACAAATCGCTGGGGTTCATGCCGGCCGGTTCGGTGCGCCCGGGCATGGTGATGTTCGCGGAGGACGGCGCGTTCGACTTGGTTGAGACCGTCGAGCGCGTTCCGCTCGACCGTTCGGTCTTCGACCTCAACGTCGAAGACACGCACAACTTCATCGCCGGCGGTCTCGTCACGCACAACTCGATCTACGGGTTCCGCGGAGCGGACATCAAGAACATCCTGAATTTCCAGGACGATTACCCGGACGCCCACGTCGTGAAGCTGGAGCAGAACTACCGCTCCACGCAGACGATCCTGGACGCCGCGAACGGCGTGATCGCCAACAACCGCGGGCAGATGACGAAGCATCTGTGGACGGACGTGGGGGAGGGCGACCCGGTCCGGGTGCGCGAGCTCGCCGACGAGCACGCCGAGGCGCGGTTCGTGACGGCGGACATCGAGCGGCTCGTCGACGAGGGCGTCTCGCGCTCGGAGATCGCGGTCTTCTACCGGACCAACGCGCAGTCGCGGGTGATGGAGGACACGCTCGTGCGCGCGCCAGATCGCCTACCAGGTGATCGGCGGCACGAAGTTCTACGAGCGCGCCGAGATCAAGGACGCCGTCAACTACCTGACCTTCCTGGTCAATCCGCAGGACGGGACGGCGTTCACGCGGATCGCGAACTCGCCGCGGCGCGGGCTCGGGCAGACGTCGATGTCGCGCGTGCTCTCGTTACGCCGAGACGCAGGGGATCACGGTGTGGGAGGCCGCGACCTCGCGACATCCCCGGCCTCGGCGACCGCGGCGCGGCGCTCGCTCGATCGCTTCATGTCGACGATGGAGCGCCTGCGCGAGCGAGTCGAGAGCGGCGCGCCGGTCGCGCAGGTGCTCCAGGACCTGCTCGAGGAGACCGGCTACAAGGAAGCGCTCGAGGCCGAGCGGACGATCGAGGCCCAGGGCCGGCTCGAGAACCTCGAGGAGCTCGTGCGCGTCGACGCAGGAGTACGACGCGACGGCGCCCGAGGGCGGCTCGGTCGGCGAGTTCCTGCAGCAGATCGCGCTGCTCGCCGACGCGGACGGCATCCGCGACGACGAGGGCCTCGTGACGCTGATGACGCTCCACAACGCCAAGGGGCTCGAGTTCCCGATCGTCTTCATCATCGGCATGGAGGACGGGACGTTCCCGCACTCGCGCTCGATCGAGGAGGGCAACATCGACGAGGAGCGGCGGCTCGCCTACGTCGGCCTGACCCGGGCGATGCGCGACCTGACGCTGACCTACGCGCGCCGGCGCGGCGCGTTCGGCGGCAGCGCCGGCGGTCCGACGATCCGCTCGCGCTTCCTCGACGAGATCCCGCGCGAGCTGACCGACCAGAAGGCGCGCCAGGCCGCCGGCTTCCCCGCACCGGGCCGGATCGCCTCGTGGGCGGGCGCCGCGGCGGCGTCCGCGGAGGCCGGACAGCGGCGGCTCGACCTTCCGCGTCGGCGAGGACATCGTCCACGCCAAGCTCGGCGACGGGGTCGTCACGGGCGTCGAGCCGGGCGGGATCGTCGTCGTGCGCTTCGCCGGTGACGGCAGCGAGCGCAAGCTGATGGCGGACTACGCGCCGATCCGCCGGCGCTGAGATTCGAACCCCCGCGGTGGGGTTAGCCGCCTCGTCGGCGCGGCGTGCCAAGACCTAGCATCGCTGCGGTCCGATGCGCAAACTCCTTCTCCTCGTCTCCGCTGTCGTCCTCGTCGACACGTCGTTCTACGCGGCGATCACGCCGCTGCTGCCCGACCTGACGGAGGAGTTCGGCCTGACCAAGACCGGCGCCGGCGTCCTTGCCGCCGCCTATCCGATCGGGACGTTCGTCGGCGGCCTTCCGGGCGGCTGGATGGCGGCGCGCGGTCGGCGTGCGCCCGACGGTGCTGACCGGGCTCGCGCTCATGGTCCTCTCGAGCATCGCGGTGGCGTTCGCGTCGAGCATCCTCGTGCTGGACCTCGCGCGCTTCGTCCAGGGCGTCGGCGGTGCCGCGTCGCTGGGCGGGCGCGATGGGCTGGCTGGCCGGCGCGGCTCCGCCTGAGAAGCGCGGGCAGCTGATCGGCTCGGCGATGGGCGCCGCGATCGCGGGCGCGCTGCTCGGGCCCGTGATCGGCGTCGCCGCCGACCTGATCGGCTTCGAGGTCGTGTTCTGCGCGATCGCCGCGATCGGCGTCGGCCTGATGATCTGGACCGCTGCGCACGCCGGCGGCCAAGCCGCTCGGCGACGGCTCGCTGCGCGGCCTGGTGAGCGCGCTCAGCGACGGCCGGGTCCGCACCGGCCTGCTGCTGGTGACGGTCCCGGGCCTGCTGTTCGGAACCCTGAGCGTGCTCGGCCCGCTGCGGCTCGACGAGCTCGGCGCGACGACGGCGGCGATCGGCGCGATCTGGCTGCTCTCGCGCCGCGTTCGAGGCGATCGTCAGCCCGCTCGCGGGACGCTTCTCGGACCGCCGCGGGCCGATCGCGCCCCTGCTCGCCGGGCTGGTCGGCGGCGCGATCACGTTCGCGCTGCTGCCCTGGCCCACCGACGCTCGTCACGCTCGGCCTGCTGATCGTGATCGGCGCGCCGGTGATCGGCCTGCTGTGGGCGCCGTCGATGGCGATGCTGTCCGACGGCGCCGAGGGCGTCGGCCTCGAGCAGGGCCTGGCCTTCGGGCTGATGAACCTGACCTGGGCGACCGGCCAGGCGCTCGGCGACATCGGCGGCGCGCGGCTCGGCGAGGCGGCCGGCGACGAGGTCGCCTACCTCGCTGCTGTCCGGCGGTCTGCCTGGTCGGCGTTCCTGATCCTGCGCTCGCGCCCGGTCCGCCGCCCCGCCACCGCCTGAACTGGACGGGTGGCGTCATTGAGCTGCCTGTGGGGCAGTCCATTGACGCCACCCGTCACGGCGTGGGGGTGGGAGTCGGCGTGACCGTCGGTTGACGGCGTGGATGACGCGGTGTTCGCACCGGCGTCGCGGTGGGGATCGGGGTCGCCGTGGCCGTCGGGGCCGGAGTGCGCCGCCGGGGGCGTCGCGGTGGGGGCGTCGACGTCGCGGTCGCCGTCGGCTCGGGCTCGGAGAACTCGCCGGTGACGGGCGCCCGCTCGCGAACGACGCCGCGGACCGGCTTCAGGCGCGGCTTGCGCCGCTTGGGCTTCGCGCTCGAGGCGGTCGCGGTCGGCGCCGCCGTCGCGCTCGGGGGCGGCGGTGGAGGTCGGCGCCGGCGAAGCCGTCGGGGTGGGGCGGGCGGCGCGCTTGTCCTCGCCCGCGGCGGGCGCCGGCGAGGCGGTCGGCGCCGGAGTGCGAGTCGGCGTCGGGGTCGCGGTGGGCGCCGGCGTGTCCGTCGGGGTCGCGGTCGGCGTGGGCGTCGCGACGACGACCGCCGCGGCGTTCACCCCGGCCGGCTCCGCGGCGCGATCGACCGCGTGGATGCCGCCGAAGGCCGCGCCACCGACGAGCACGACCGCCACGGCCATCTTCGCCGCGACCGCCGAACCGGCCGCCGCCCCGCCGGTCGAGGCCGCGCCGCCCGAAGCGCCGCCGCCGACGTGCGCCGCACCGGCCGCGCCGCCGCCGCTCGCCGCGCCCGTTCCGCCGGCGTGCGCCGCGCCGCCGGTCGCCGCGCCCGCTCCGCCGGCGTGCGCCGCGCCGCCGCCGCTCGCACCCGCGCCGTGCGCCGCGCCGCCGCCGCCCGCGCCGCCGCCGTGCGTGGCGCTGCCGCCGCCGCGCCCGCGCCGTCGCCGCCGCCGCCTGCGCCGCGCCGTGCGCCGCCGCTCCGCCGTCCGCCCGCGCCGCTCCGCCCCGCGGCCGCCGCCGCGTCGAGCGCGCCCTTTCCGGCGATCGCTGCCAGCACTCCCGCCTTGAGGCCGATCGCCGGGGCGACGGGCAGGATGAGGGCGAAGCCCGCGCGCTGGGTCGCGACGGCGGCGCGGTAGGCCTGGCAGGGCTCGCAGTGGTTCAGGTGGCGGCGCAGCGGCCCGCGGCGTAGGGCGCCGCCGCGCGCGACCGCGAGTTCCTCGCGGATCGTGGCGCAGGGGGTGGAGCGGGCGTCGCGCTCGGCCATCAGCTCCGCCCGGGCCTGGAAGACGAGGGCCTTGACCTTGCCCGCGGGCACGCCGATCGACGAGGCGATCTCGGCCTGCGACAGCCCGCCGAGCTCGAACAGCACCAGCGCGGCGCGCTGGTCCTCGGGCAGGCGTCCGAGGTCGGCGACCAGTTCGCGGAGGTCGGCGCGCAGGGCGACGCCGTCGGCGAGGCCGTCGAATGAGGGCTCGACGTCCTCCACCGAGACCGCCGCCGGCTTGCGCGCGGCCAGGATCGTCTTGCAGCGGTTGCGGGCGATCGCGTACAGCCACGGGCTGCACGGTGTCGGGCAGCTGCCCGGAGCGCAGCGCCCCGTGGGCGCGCAGGAAGGTCTGCTGGAGCGCGTCCTCGCCGTCCTCGGCGTTGCCCAGCATGTGCCGGCAGAACGAGAGCAGCGACCGGTGATGGCGGTCGTAGAGGACCTCGAAGGCGGCTTCGTCGCCCGCGCGGACCCGCGCCGCGAGGCGCGAGTCGTCGAGCTGGTCGAGTCGGCGGGGCATCTTGCACGCTCGAGCCTCCCCGAGCGGGGTTGGGGACTTCTTGGGATTTCCCAAGCGACCACTGCGGGAATGACCCGGCCTCCACCCCGCAGGTTGGTCGGATGCGCGAAGCGCTACCTGCCGACCGCGTAGCCCTGCATGCCGCGCGGGTTCGCCGCGCCGCGCAGCAACCCGTCCGGCGAGCGCGAGACCGCGCTCAGCCGTCCGAGCGACCAGTCGTCGACCAGCACGACGTCGTGCCCGCGCGATCGCAGCGCGTCGACCGTGTCGTGCGGCATCCGGCCCTCGATCTCGACCCGCCGCGGCTCGGCCACACGCGGGTAGAACGAGCTCGGGAAGTGCGTGGTGTGGAACATCGGCGCGTCGATCGCGGCCTGCAGGTCGCGCCCGTACACCGCGTGGGCGAGGAAGAACTCGAGCGACCACTGGTCCTGCTGGTCGCCGCCGGGAGTGCCGAACGACAGGACCGTCCCGTCGTCGCGCACCGCCAGTGACGGCGAGAGCGTCGTGCGCGGCCGCCGCCCGCCCACCAGCGACGCCGGCAGGCCCTCCTCGAGCCAGAACATCTGCGCTCGCGTACCGAGGCAGAACCCGAGCCCGCCGATAGCGGGCGAGCTCTGCAGCCAGCCGCCGCTGGGCGTCGCCGAGACGAGATTGCCGAAGCGGTCGGCGACGTCGAGATGGCAGGTGTCGCCGCGCGTCGGCTCGCCGGCGCCCGCGCCGCGGACCCGACCCCGTCCGCACGGACGGCAGCTTCCCGCCACGCCCCGGACGCAGCTCACCCGAGGCCTCGTCGCCGACGAGCGCCCGCCGTGCCGTCGCGTACCCGGCCGAGAGCAGCCGCTCGAGCGGCACCGGCGCCGAGTCCCCGTAGAACGCCTCGCGGTCGGCGAACGCGAGCTTCGCGCACTCGAACACGGAGTGGACGTGGTCGACGCCCAGGAACGGGCCCGAGCTCGAGCCCGTCGAGCAGCGCCAGCTGCTGCAGGAGCACCGGCCCCTGCCCCCACGGCCCGGTCTTGAACACCGTCCAGCCGCGGAAGTCCAAGCGACACCGGCGCCTCGAACGACGCCGAGAACCCCGCCAGATCGTCGCCACTCAACACGCCCGCGTGCGGCGAGCCCGAGGTGTCCATCGCCGGAACGCCGACCGCGGCCACCATCGCCTCGGCCACGAACCCGCGGTAGAAGGCATCGCGGGCGGCGTCGATCCGCGCCTCGCGCGTCGCGCCGCCCGACCGCGTGAGCCGCTCGTAGGTGTCAGCCAGCAGCGGGTTGTGCAGCCGCGCGCCGACCGCGGGCACAGGGCCCCAGAGCGGACAAGGACGTCGTCCAGGACGGCTCGAGCGCCGCGATCGCCCGCACGATCCCGGGCGTAGCGGGGAACCCGGACCGCGCGTAGCCGATCGCGTACGAGGCCACGTCGGCGAACTCGAACGTCCCGAAATCGCGCAGCAGCAGCATCCACGCGTCGAACGCGCCCGGGCACGCAGGCGGCGAGATAGCCGGTGCCGGGCACGAGTTCGAGCCCCAGCGCGCGATACGACGCGACCGACGCCGCGGCCGGCGCCGGCCCCTGTCCGCAGAGCACCTGCGGCGCCCCGTCGCGCCACAGGATCAGCAGCGGCAGATCGCCCGCCCGGTCCGTTCATGTGCGGCTCGACCACCTGCAGCGCGAAGCCGGCCGCCACCGCCGCGTCGAACGCGTTGCCGCCGCGCTCGAGCACCGCCATCCCGGCGGCCGAGGCCAGCCAGTGCGTCGAGGCCACCATGCCGAAGGTGCCGGAGAGCTCAGGTCGGGTCGTGAAAGCCATCGCGCGAGACGCTAGCCTCCGGCGCCGCATGACGCTCATCGACGGTAAGGCCATCGCCCAGCAGGTCCGCGACGAGGTGCGCGAGGAGGTCGCGGCCTGGGTCGCGGAAGGCCACGACCCGCCCGGGCTCGCGACCGTGCTCGTCGGCGACGACGCGGCGAGCGCGATCTACGTCGGCGGCAAGCAGAAGGCGAGCGCCGAGGTCGGCATCCGCGGCTTCGACCACCGGCTCGACCACGACGCGTCGCACGAGGAGGTCCGCGCGCTCCTGCACGAGCTCAACGCCGACCCGGCGGTCAACGGCATCCTGCTGCAGCTCCCGACGCCGCCGCAGGTCGACGGCTCGGCGCTGACCGAGGAGATCGACCCCGGCAAGGACGTCGACGGCCTGACGCCGATCTCGGCCGGCCTGCTGGCCAAGGGCCTCCCGGGCCTGCGCCCGTGCACGCCGAGCGGCGTGATGGAGCTGCTGCGCCGCCACGACGTCGCGCTCGAGGGCGCCGAGGCGGTCGTCGTCGGCCGCTCCGACCTCGTCGGCAAGCCGATCGGCGCGATGCTGCTGGCCGCCAACGCCACCGTCACGACCTGCCACTCGCGCACCCGCGACCTCGCCGCGGTCTGCCGCCGCGCGGACGTGCTGATCGCCGCCGTCGGCGTGCCGGAGCTGATCAAGGGCGACTGGATCAAGGAGGGCGCCGTCGTGATCGACGTCGGCATGAACCGCACCGACGCGGGCCTCGAGCGGCGACGTAGAGTTCGAATCCGCCGACGAGCGCGGCGGCGCTGATCACGCCCGTGCCCGGCGGCGTCGGCCCGATGACGATCGCGATGCTCCTGCGCAACACGCTCGAAGCGGCGAAGGCCGCCGCCTGATGCGGCGCGCCGAGCCCGTGGCCGGTCGTCGGCGGCGTCCTGCTGCTCGTCGCGCTGTTCCTGCCCTGGTACTGCGGCTCCGAGCCGCGACAGTGACGCTGCGCGTCGGCAGCGCTCGACCGCGTGGCAGGCGTTCGCCGTCACCGACGTCCTGCTGGCGCTGCTCGCCGCTGCCCGCGATCGCGGTCCCGATCGTCTCGCGCGCCGCCCAGCGGCCCGGCGAAGCCGATCGCCGCCGCGGTGATCGCGAGCGCGACCGGCTGGCTCGCCGTGCTGCTCGTCGCCTTCCGGCTCCTCGAACCCGCCTGGGCCGAACGAGTTCGTCGAGCTCCGCTACGGCGCCTGGCTCGCGCTGGTCGGCGCGCTCGTCGCCTGGGTCGGCAGCTGGCTGTCGATGCGCGACGAGTCCACCCCCGGCGCCGTGGCGCCCGACGTCCAGCGCCGCCCGGCTCCTCCGACGAGAGCCGCCTAAGATCACCGACCGATGCTGAGCCGCGATCAGGTCCTCCATGTCGCCCGCCTCGCCCGCCTCGAGCTCACCGCCGAGGAGGTCGAGCGCTTCGGCGGCGAGCTCTCCAAGGTGCTCGACCACATCGAGCTGATCGCCGAGCTCGGCGACCTCGACGACGTCCCGCCGACCTCGCACGTGGTCGACGTCGAGAACGCGCTGCGCGAAGACGTGCCGCGCCCGTCGCTGCCGGTCGAGAAGGCGCTCGCAGAGCGCGCCCGACGCCGGCCAACGCGGCGGCTTCCGCGTGCCCGAGTCCCGGAGCGACGGCATGCGAGCATGATCGAGCTGACCGCCGCGCAGGCCGCCGCCGCGATCAGAGCGGCGAGCTCGACGCCGGCGAGTACTTCGAGTTCTACCGCCAGCGCGCCGCCGCGGACGCCTTCAACTCCTTCACCTGGGTGGCCGAGGAGACGCCGGAGTTCGACACGGACACGCCGTTCGCGGGCGTGCCGATCGCGATCAAGGACCTCTTCTGCACCGAGGGCATCCCGAGCCAGGCCGGCTCGAAGATCCTCGAGGGCTACCGCCCGCCGTACACGGCGACGTCGGTCAGCGAACCTGAAGGCCGCCGGCGGCACGCTGCTCGGCAAGACCAACCAGGACGAGTTCGCGATGGGCTCCTCCACCGAGAACTCCGCCTACGGCCCGACGCTGAACCCGTGGGACACGACCCGCGTCCCCGGCGGCTCGAGCGGCGGAAGCGCCGCGGCGTCGCCGCGGGCACCGCCCCGTGGTCGATCGGCACCGACACCGGCGGCTCGATCCGCCAGCCCGCCGCGCTGTGCGGGATCGTCGGCCTCAAGCCCACCTACGGCGCGATCAGCCGCTACGGGATGATCGCCTTCGCCTCCTCGCTCGACCAGGCGGGCACGTTCACCCGCGACGTCACCGACACCGCGCTGCTGCTGTCGGCGCGATGGTCGGCGCCGACCCGTGCGACAGCACGAGCTCGGCCTCCCCGAGCCGGTCAGGCTGCCGAGCGCGACCGACCTGAAGGGCATCCGCCTCGGCGTCCCGGAGGAGCTGACGGGCGAGGGCATCGAGCCCGGCGTCCTCGCGGCCTTCCACGACACGCTCGACAAGGCCCGCGCGCTCGGCGCCACGGTCGAGACGATGCACCTCCCGCACGCGCCGCACGGCCTCGCCGCCTACTACCTGCTCGCGCCCGCGGAGTGCTCGTCGAACCTCGCCCGCTACGACGGCGTGCGCTTCGGCTTCCGCGCCAAGGATGCGCCCGGCGGCCTGCTCGGCATGTACACCAAGACGCGCGAGGAGGGCTTCGGCCCCGAGGTCAAGCGCCGGATCATGCTCGGCACCTACGCGCTGTCGAGCGGCTACTACGACGCCTACTACGGCAAGGCGCAGAAGGTCCGCACGCTGATCGCGCGCGACTTCACGAACGCGTGGGAGAACTTCGACTTCATCGTCACGCCGACGGCGCCCGGCGTCGCCTTCGAGCTCGGCGCGAAGACCGCCGACCCGCTCGCCATGTACCTCAACGACTTCTGCACGGTGCCGATGTCGCTCGCCGGCATCCCGGCGCATCTCGATCCCGAACGGGCTCTCCGAGGGCCTGCCGGTCGGGCTTCCAGATCGCCGGTCCGGCGTTCAGCGAGAACCGGCTCCTCGACGCGGCGTACGCGCTCGAGCAGGCGATCGGCTTCGACGGCTCGGGGGCGTTCGCATGAGCACCGACGTACGAACCCGTGATCGGGCTGGAGATCCACGTCCAGCTCAAGACCCGCACGAAGATGTTCTGCGGCTGCGAGCTGAGCTTCGGCGAGGAGCCCAACACGCGCACCTGCCCGGTCTGCCTCGGCCTGCCCGGCACGCTGCCGGTGACCAACGCCCAGGCCGTGATCTACGGGATCATGATGGGGATGGCGCTGGGCTGCGAGATCGCGCCGCGGTCGATCTTCCACCGCAAGAACTACTTCTATCCGGACCTCTCCAAGGGCTACCAGATCTCCCAGTACGACATCCCGCTGTGCCTGGGCGGGCAGCTGGGCGACGTCGCGCATCCACCGCATCCACCTCGAGGAGGACGCGGCCAAGCTCGTGCACGTCGGCGAGTCGGGGCGCATCCACGGCTCCGACGCGTCGCATCGTCGACTACAACCGCGGCGGCACGCCGCTGGCCGAGATCGTCACCGAGCCCGACATCCACTCCGCCGAGCAGGCCCGCGACTGGCTGCAGCTGCTGCGCGAGACGCTGCGCCAGCTCGGCGTCAGCGACGTGAACATGGAGGAGGGCTCGCTGCGCTGCGACGCCAACGTCTCCATCCGCCCCGTCGGCACCACCGAGCTGGGCACGAAGACCGAGCTCAAGAACATGAACTCGTTCCGCTTCGTGATGCAGGGCATCAACGCGGAGATCGCGCGCCAGACCGCGCTGCTCGAGGCCGGCGAGGCGGTCACGCAGGAGACGCTGCACTTCGACCCGGTCAGCGGCCGCATCAGCTCGCTGCGCTCCAAGGAGGAGGCGCACGACTACCGCTACTTCCCGGAGCCCGACCTCGTCCCGCTCGTCCCGACGCCGGAGATGATGGAGGCCGCGCGCGCCGCGATCCCCGAGCTCCCGGCCGAGCGCAGCGCCCGCTACGAGAGCGCCTACGGCCTGCCCGAGGACACCGCGCACCTGTTCGCCTTCGAGCCCGAGTGGGGCGACGTACTTCGAGGCGGCCGCCGCCGGCGCGCCGGACCCGAAGGCGACGCGCGATCTGGGTCACCGAGCTGCGCTCGCGCGACGGCGCGTCGGTCGAGCCGGCCTCGCTGGCCAAGCTCGTCGACGCTCGTCGGCCGCCAAGACCGTCACCGCCGCCGCGGGCCGGACGATCCTCGACAAGCTGGTCGCCGAGGGCGGCGACCCGGCCGAGATCGTCGAGCGCGAGGGCCTGACGGCGATGGAGGACAGCGGCGAGCTCGAGGCGATCGTCGCCAAGGTCATCGCCGAGAACCCGGACGTCGTCGAGCGCATCCAGGGCGGCAACGCGAAGGCGATGGGCGCGCTCGTCGGCCCGATCATGCGCGAGACCAAGGGCCGCGCCGACGGCGGCGAGGTCAACCGGCTGCTGCGGTCGGCGCTTGGTCTCTGAGCTGGCCGGGCGTGCTGGCAAGCGGCCAGCGCCGCGAGCCTTGCCGTGGCCGACGACGACATCAAGCCGGGCGAGCGCACCGTGTTCGTCCACACCGGTGGCCTGCCCGGCCTGTTCGGCCATCCCTCCGCGGCTCAGCTGGCTCAGGGCGTCGCGCAGTCCTCGTAGCCGGCGGTCGGCGCGGGCTTCTCGCCACCGTCGGCGCCCGGGCGCTGCTCGGGATGCGTGCACAGCCAGGCGTGCGCCTCCGCCGTGCTGAGCGGCTTGACGTCGTAGTCGGCCGGCCCATCCTCGACGACCATGCGGCCGTCGGGGCGCGTGGTCGCGGCGAACATGACGGACGGATCGACCGGATCGCCGCTGGCGAGGAAGCAGGCGAGCGGATGGCCGCTGTCGGTCCCGCAGCGCGCGGTCACGCCGCGGGCGGCGAGCGCGGCCTCGGTCGTGCGGTTGGCCTTGGCCAGCGACTCGGGATGGCGGCGCATCAGCACCGGTCCGCCGCCGTTCCCGTACGGGTTGCCGCGAGTAGTAGGTCCACTCCGCGACGGCGCGGAACGCTCTCGTCGACCTTCGGCGCGGAGAAGATCACGCCGGTGGCCGCGGCGACCGCGGTCGAGCCCAGCACCAGCACCAGCGCGGCCGGGGCGGCGAAGCGCAGGCGTCGGCGCCGCCCGCGACGGGCATCACGGGCGACCGCCGGCAGCAGCGCCGCGCGGACGGCGGCGACATCGTGATCGACGCTCATGACAGGGCTCCTTCGGCAGCGGCGGAAAGGGGTTCGAGGTGGCTGCGGCGCAGGTCGCGCAGCCCGCGGGAGACGCGCAGGCGCGCGGCGGGGGAGGAGCAGCCGAGGCGGCGGCCGAGCTCGTCGTAGTCGAGCTGTTCGACGACGCGTAGGAACACGGCCTCGCGGACGCCGGGCGCGAGCCGGGCGAGCGAGACGGCCAGCTCGGCGCGCAGCGCCGCCGCGTCGAGGCGGGCGTCGGCCTCGTCGTAGACCGGCGCTTCGAGCACGACGCCGAGCTTGCGGCGGGCGCGATCCTCGACCGCGAGCCGGCGGTAGTAGCCGAACAGCAGGTGCTGCGCGATCCCGAACAGCCACGACTGCTCCGAGCCGCGGTCAGGCCGGAAGCGGCGGCGCGAGCACCAGGCCTCGGCGAAGGTCTCGGCGAGCAGCTCCTGCGCGGCGTCGGGGTCCGAGCGCCGCCGCAGCCACGCGGCCACGACCGGCGCGTGCCGGTCGTAGAGCGCGGCGAACGCGGTCTCGTCGAGTGGGGCGGACATGCCCGCCTATTGACGCAGCTCGCCGAAGTTGTGTCAGGCGGAATCGTGCACGAGCAGCGCGACCTGCACCCGGTTCTCGACGCCCAGCTTCACCAGCAGCCGCGAGACGTGCGCCTTCACGGTCGCGACGCTCATGTGCAGCTCGGCCGCGATCTCGGCGTTCGCGCTACCCGCGGCCGACCGCCAGCGCGACCTCGCAGCTCGCGCGGCGACAGGCCGTCGAGCAGCGCCCGCGCCCGCTCGCGCCGCACCGCGGCCTCGCCGTCGCCCGCGACCAGCGCGATCAGCCTGCGCGTGACGCCCGGCGACAGCGTCCCCTCGCCGGCGTGGACGTGCTCGATCGCGCGGACGATCTCGGCCGGCGGCGTGTCCTTCAGCAGGAAGCCCGCCGCGCCCGCCCGCAACGCCCGCAGGACCAGCTCGTCGGCGTCGAAGGTCGTCAGCACGAGCACGGCCGGGGGCGACGGCTGCGCGCGCAGCAGCCGCGTCGCCTCGATCCCGTCGACCGCCGGCATCCGGATGTCCATCAGCACGACGTCGGGCCGGTGCCGGTCGACGGCGGCGAGCACCCCGCGCCCGTCCTCGGCCTCGCCGACGACCTCGATCTGCGCCGCGCCCGCGAGCATCATCCGCAGGCCGGAGCGCACGAGCGCGTCGTCGTCGACCAGCAGGACGCGGATCACGGCCATGGCAGCGTCGCCCGCAGGACGAAGTCGCCGCGCGGGTTCGGGCCGTGCTCGAGCGCACCGCCGGCCAGCTCGACCCGCTCCGCCAGCCCGATCAGCCCGCTGCCGCCGGGCAACGGCTCGACGCGCCGACCGCCGAACGGCCGGTTGACGACCTCGACCACGAGCGTCTCGCCCGCGGCCACGGTCACCTCGACCGCGGCGGCCGGCGCGTGCTTGCGCGCGTTGGTCAGGCCCTCCTGGACGACGCGGTAGGCGGTGCGGCCGACGGTGTCGTCGCCGCCGGCGGCCTCGATCCGCGCGCGCGACCCGCATGCCCGCCGCGCGCGACTCCTCGATCAGCGGCCGCGATCGCGTCGAGCGTCGGCTGCGGCGGCGCGACGCCGTCTGCCGGCTCGCGCAGCACGCCGATCACCTCGCGCAGGTCCTGCAGCGCGGCGCGCGCGGTCTCGCGGATCACGCCGGCGGCCTCGGCGATCTCCGCCGGCGGCGCGTCGGGCCGGAACTCCAGCGCCCCCGCGTGGACGCGACAGCAGCGAGAGCCGGTGCGCGAGCACGTCGTGCATCTCGCCGCGCGATCCGCCGCCGCTCGGCCTCGCGCGCCTGCTCGACGCGCGCGCGCTGCTCGGCCTCGAGCTGCAGCGCGCGCTCGTGGGAGCTGCGCAGCAGATCGCGCTGAGAGCGCGTGAACAGACCCCAGGCGAGCGACGGACGACGGTGATCAGGACGACGAGCAGCGAGCTCCAAGGACGAAGGACGCCTCGTCGTCGGGATAGACGAACGAGTAGACCACGCCGACCGCGATCGCCAGCGACCGTGATCGCGATGACCGCGCGGCGGGAGCCGCGGATGGCGATGTTGAAGTAGCGCGAAGAGGCCCGCGCCCGCCGCGAACGCGGAGATCGCGCCCGGGATGATCGCGATCAGCGCGACGGCCATGGGCCAGCGCCGCCGCCACCACAGCGACACCAGCGCGATCGACGCCGAGCACGAGGTCGAAGAACGCGAGCTCAGGGGAGTGCTGGTCCTCGCTGGTGGTGAACACGAACAGCGCCGATCGTCAGCGCCAGCAGGAAGATCGTGACGTCGACGATCCAGTCGCGCGCCGAGCGCTTGGCCCCCGGCTCCTCCAGCAGCCCGCCAGGGAGCATCTGCCACCGCGCGTCGCTCATCGCGGCCAGCGTACGCGCCGACGGCGCCTCCGACCCCCTACCGAAGTCGATCCCGGCGTCGACCGGCGGCGGTGGTCGCGAGCCGCGCACCGCGCTCGATGCTGAGCGCCATGATCGAAGCGACTCAGCTCACCAAGCGCCTGGGTGGGCGCAACGTGGTCAGCGACGTCTCGTTCCGCTGCGAGCCCGGCACGGTGACCGGCTTTCTCGGACCGAACGGGGCGGGCAAGACGACGACGATGCGGATGCTGGTCGGGCTCTCGGACCCCGAGACCGGCAGCTCGACGGTGCTCGACCGCCCCTACCGCGAGCTGGAGAACCCCGGCCGGCGCGTCGGCGTCCTGCTCGACGCGAGCGCCCAGCACCCGGGCCGCCGCGGCCGCGAGGCGCTCGCCGTCAGCGCCCAGATGATGGGCGTCGAGCGCGAGCGCGTCGACGAGCTGCTCGACGCTGGTCGGGCTCGACAAGTCCGCCGCCCGCAAGCGCGTGCAAGCAGTACTCGCTCGGCATGCGCCAGCGGCTCGGGCTCGCCCACGCGCTGCTCGGCGACCCCGAGGTGCTGATCCTCGACGAGCCCGCCAACGGCCTGGACCCCGAGGGGATCCGCTGGATGCGCGGCCTGCTGCGCGACTTCGCCGACCGCGGCGGCACCGTGCTGCTCTCCTCGCACCTGCTGCTGGAGGTCGAGGCGGTCGCCGATCAGCTCCTGATCATCGGCAACGGCCGGATCGTCGCCGACGGCTCGCGCGAGGAGCTGCTGGCGGGAGCCGGCGTGCTGGTCCGCGCGACCGACGGCGAGGCGCTCGCCGCGGCGCTGCTGGCCGCCGGCCTCGACGCCACGCACGTCGAGGACGGCACGTTCATCGTCGACGCCGAGGCGGAGGCCGTCGGCCGCGCCGCGCTGGACGGCCGCGTCGTGCTCACCCACCTCGGCCCGTCCGAGGGCGCCGGCCTCGAGCAGCTCTTCTTCGACCTCACGGAGTCCCCGGCATGAACCCCTCCTTCTCCCGCCTGACCGGCGTCGAGCTGCGCAAGATGGTCGACACCCGCGCCGGCTTCTGGCTGCAGCTGATCGTCGCGGTGCTCACGCTCGCCGTCATCGTGGTCGTCTGCATCGTCGCCGACTCCGCCGAGCTCAGCTTCCGCGACCTGTTCGGCGCTCGCGATCACGCCCGCCGCCATCCTGCTGCCGATCGTCGGCATCCTGCTCGTCAGCTCGGAGTGGTCGCAGCGGACCGCGCTGATCACCTTCACCCTGGTGCCGAAGCGCATGCGGGTGATGAGCGCCAAGCTCGCCGCCGGGCTGGTGCTCGGCGCGATCGTCATCGTGATCGCGCTGGTGCTCGCCGCGCGTGGCGATCCTCGCGATCGGCGGCGAGTGGGAGCTCGGCGCGGTGGTCTTCGTCCAGATCTGCCTGCTCGTCCTGACCGCGATGTTGACCGGGATCGCGTTCGGCGCCGCTGTTCCTGAGCTCGGCGCCGGCGATCGTGCTGTCGTTCGTGCTCCCGCTGGGCTGGTCCGCGCTCGGCTCGATCCGCTGGTTCAACGACGCCGCTCAGTGGCTCGACACGACGCGGACGACCGCGCCGATGACCGAACGTACGCTCTCCGGTGAGGAGTGGGCGCAGTTCGGCACGTCGATGGCTGCTGTGGCTGGTGCTGCCCCTCGCGATCGGCCTGGTGCGGATCGCGAAGGGCGAGATCAGAGCTAGTTGAGGCGGCTGAGGAGCCGCGCGTGCTCGCGGACGCGGTAGTCGCGCGAGTCGTCCTCCAGCGGCAGCGTGAGGGTGAGCGCGCGGGCGGCGGTGGCGAGCGCCAGGTCGCCGGTGCGCTCCGCGCGGCCGGCGATCCGGTCGAGGATCGTCGCCGCCGTCTCGTGCGCGCAGCGCCACTCGAGATCGACGCCGAGCGTGCGGCCGTCGAGCAGGCGTCCGCTCGGTTCGATGACCATCGTCGTGTCCGGGTGGGCGAGCAGCAGCGTGTCGCCGTGGCCGACGACATCGATCGCGAGCCCGGCCCGCTGTGCCGCGGACGCGACCGCCAGTGCCACCCCTGCCGGGTCGCCTGCTCGCGAACGCAGGACGTCCGGGAGCAGCAGCGCCGGCCCGCGGCCGAAGCGCTCGCACAGCGCCCGCACGGCCTCGAGCTCGCCGAACGCGTCAGCGGGCGCCAGGCCGGAGGCCAGCGCCGCGATCGCCGCGTCGGAGCCGTCGAGCGTGCAGCCGAGATCGTGCGCGATCGAGAGCGCCAGCTCCGCGTGCGCGGGGCAGCTCACAAGCGTGAGTACAGCTCGACGATCAGCTGCTCGTTGACCGGCGCGTTGATGTCCGAACGCACCGGCAGCCGCAGCACCTTGCCCTCGAGCGCGTCGAAGTCCGTCTGCAGCCAGCCGCTGACCACGCCGGTCAGCTCCGTGCTCGCGGAGGCCACCTCGCGCACCGGTCCGCGGATCGCGACCGAGTGCCCGGGCTTGACGAGGAACGACGCGATGTCGACCTTCTTGCCGTCCACGGTCACATGGCCGTGGTTGACGAACTGGCGGGCCTGGGCGCGCGTGCCGGCGAAGCCGAGCCGGTAGACGACGTTGTCCAGCCGGCGCTCGAGCAGCTTCAGCAGCTCCTCGCCGGTGACGCCTTCGACGCGACGCGGAGGCGGCCTTGACGTAGCGGCGGAACTGCTTCTCGCGCACGCCGTAGTAGCGCTTGGCCGTCTGCTTGGCGCGCAGCTGGGTCTGGTAGATCGAGGGCTTGCGGCGGCGGGCCTGGCCGTGCTGGCCGGGAGGCGCGTCGCCGCGGCGCTCGAGCGCCGACTTGCCGTTGAGGGCGCGTTCACCCTTCAGGAAGAGCTCGACGCCCTCGCGGCGCGAGAGCTTCTCGACTGGTCCGGTGTGGCGCCCCATCGTTCTCCTACTGTCGCAGTCGGGATTACTTAGGGCAGCCTAACACGGACGCGAAGCATGGGGTCTGGACCCCATAGGTGGCGATCTGGACGTTCGTCGGATTCAGTTAATGCCGTCCGGCGAGGAACATCCCGTTCATGGGTCAGGTCATCGCATTCCCCGACAAGCGCAGCGCCAAGCCTTCGGTGGTCTCCGCTGACCGCAAGGCCGCCTTCATCACCGGCCTGTGCGCCATCACGTACCTGCTCGGGTTCTTCATCGCCGGCCCCATGCTGGCGATCTACACCGTCGGTTTCGCGACCACGTCGCATCCCGTGTCCGCCATCACCTGTGTCGCCGGCCTGCTGGTCGTGTGGCCGATCACGCGCTTCGCTTACAAGCGCATCTGACCGCAGTACATAGCTCCCCCCACGCTCGACCCGGCCCCATGCCGGGTCGTGGCGTTTAACGGGCCCACGCAGCGATTACTGACGCGCGAACCCTAAGTGCGCGCGGCGCGGGCGAGCCGCGGCGCGGCCGCGCTGGGGCGGCCGAGGAAGTAGCCCTGGCCGAGCCCGGCCTTGAGCTCGCGCAGCGCGGCGAGCTGCTCCGCGGTCTCGATGCCCTCGGCGATCACCTCGAGCTCGAGCGTGCGCGCGAGGTCGACGATCATCCCGACGAAGGAGCTCTCGCGGCGGCCCGTGCGCCAGGCCGTCGACGAACGGCTTGGCGATCTTGAGCGTGTCCAGCGGCAGCGAGTGCAGGTAGGACAGCGACGAGTAGCCGGTGCCGAAGTCGTCGAGCGCGATCTTGACGCCGAGCGCGCGCAGCTCGTGGAAGCGCTCCACGCCGGCGGCGGCGACCAGCTGGCTCTCGGTGATCTCGACCACCAGCTGGCAGGGATCGATGCCCGCCGCCTCGATCGAGGCGAGCACGTTGTCGACCAGGCCCGGGTCGCGCAGCTCGGCGACGGACAGGTTGACGTGCATCCGCAGCGGCTCGACGTCCGCGTCGGTCTCGGCGTCCTGCCAGCGGCGCGCCTGCAGGCAGGCCTCGCGCATGACGTGGCGGCCGAGCGGGACGATCAGGCCGGTCTCCTCGGCGAGCGGGACGAACTCGGCGGGCGGCACCAGGCCGCGGACCGGGTGCTCCCAGCGCACGAGCGCCTCGGCGGCGACGATCCGGCCCGTGTCCAGCGCGACGATCGGCTGGTACTGGACGATCATCTGCTCGCGCTCGATCGCCTTCGCGAGCTCTTCCTTGAAGTCGTGGCGGCGCAGGATCGCGGCGGCCATCGACGGCTCGAAGAGCTCGAAGCGCGCCTTGCCCTTGGACTTGGCCTGGTACATCGCGACGTCGGCGTTGCGGATCAGCTCGTCGCCGTCGCCGCCGCTCTGGTTGGAGCTGGCGAGGCCGACGGACAGGTGCACGGAGACCAGCTCGGTGCCGGCCTCGACGGGCAGCTCGAACGCCTTGAGGATCCGGCGCGCGACGGCGCGGCCGTCGATCAGCGGGTCCTCGACGCGCGGGATCATCACCGCGAACTCGTCGCCGCCGAGGCGGGCGACCGTGTCCTCGGGGCGCACGCACCCGCGCAGGCGCTCCGCGACGGAGACCAGCAGCGCGTCGCCGACGCCGTGGCCGAGCGAGTCGTTGACGGTCTTGAAGTCGTCGACGTCGACGAACAGGACGGCGACCTGGCCGTCGTCGCCGAGCTCGTCGCGCACGCGCTCCATGAACAGCGTGCGGTTCGGGAGGTCCGTGAGCGGGTCGTGGTAGGCCTGATGGTGGAGCTGGTCCTGCAGCGACTGAAGCTTGTTGACGGCCTGCTCGAGCCGGTCGTACTGGAGCGCGACGGCGGCGTTGTTGGCCAGCGCCTCCAGCAGGCGCAGGTCGTCGGCGCCGAAGGAGCGCTCGAGACCGACGCGGTTGGCGAGCATGATCGTGCCGATCGTGCGCTCCTCGCCGGGGAGCATCGCGATCATCGCGTGGCGGATCCCGCGGGCCTGCATGTGCGCGCGCAGGTGCGGGGAGCCGAAGGGCGGGGTGAGCGAGACGACGGGCGAGTCGGCGTCGACGAGCCCGGCGAGCTCCTCGGCGATCGCGTGGTCGGTCGGCTCCATCGTCACGCGGTGATCGCCGGGACCGTGCGTCGTGCGCAGCGGGTCGCCGTCGCCGGTGAACAGCAGCACCTCGGCGACGTCGGCGTTGAAGGCCTCCAGCGAACGGGCGAGCAGAGCCTCGAGCGCCTCGGCGACCTCGGGCGAGCGGCTGAGCGTGCGGTTCGCGTCGTAGAGGAACTCGAGCCGCTCGTGGCGCTGGCGCTCGGAGATGTAGGCGCGGTAGACGGCGAAGACGGTCAGCGCCGGGACGAGCAGCACCGGGACGGCGCGCGGGTCGGTGGCGACCACGAGCGCGGCGGCGATCGCGATCGAGGCGTTGATCAGCGTGACCAGCGCGTCGGTGGCGAACATCTGGCCCAGCATCTGCGGCTTGAGATTGCCCTCGGCGATCGCGATCGCGCCGCCGAGCAGGACGATCGTCAGCGCGCCGCTGGCCAGCGTCGCGGCGTAGAGGCCGACCCAGGTCTCGGGTTGCAGCGCGTCGGCGCTGCCGGCGATCAGGTACAGGATGCCCGCGGCGACGGTTGCGGCCAGCGCCAGCTGGGCGAGGTTGAAGCAGAGCTTGACGATCTCGAGGCGGCGGACGAGGCCCCAGACGATGCCGGTGCCGATCAGCGCGCCGAGGACGAACTCGTCGCCGCTGGCGAAGACGAGGCCGAAGACGAACGGCAGGTCGGCGAGCGAGAAGGAGTGGGCGCTGCGGCGGAAGCGGACGTGGACGACGCAGATCTCCGCTCCGGCGAAGCCGAGCGCGACGGCCCACCACGGCAGATGCGGCGATGCGTGCGGGGCGTCACCGTGGGTGAAGATCGCCCAGGCTCCGGCGGCGAGCAGCGCCAGCGCGATGACGTACAGCCAGACGAAGACCTCGCGTGTCGGGGCCTTGAGGCGACGTCCGCTGTTCGTCGTTTCGACCATCTACGCCCGTGATCGGCGCGCCAGGATGATTCCTTGACCGTAGAGGTGTCCAAAATCGGGCGTAAAGTTCCAGTCATGGCACGGCTGATCCGTATGGACAACACTGGACACACGACCGTGGCGGAGTGGACGAGCGCCGATCCGGCGTCGGTCGAAGCTGCCGTCAAGGCGCTGCGCGACGAGCTCGACCGCGGCTACTACGCGGTCGTCAACCACGGCGAGGGGCGCGCCGAGCAGGTCGACTCGCTCCCGCTCGACGCCGAACTGGTCATCCTCCGCCGCCCGATCGCGGGCGGCTGAAACATAAAGGGCCAGACCCTTTACGTTGTCGTTAGGTTAGGTTTAGGTTCGTGGCGGCGCTTCCCGAGACCGCGGCGGTGCCCTGGCGGCCGCGGATGGACGCGGGGCGGCTGCGGCTGATCAGCCGCTCGTGGACCGTCTCGACGGTCGTGCAGGCGGTGCCGATGCTCGCGACCGCCGTGCTGTTGCTCTTCCTGGACCCGGTGACGATCCCGGTCGGGCTGATCCTGCTCGTCCACGCGTGGGCGATCCCGGAGCTCTACGCCAATCGCGGGGCGAAGGTGGTCAAGCCGAGGCCGCGCTCCGGCGCCGCGGCGGAGGCGACCGCGCTCGGCTTGCTCGGGGACCTCGTCGGCCACGATGCGCGGGAGCTGCACGCGCGCACCGGCCTCGTGATCGAGCGCGGCGCGCTCGGGGTGTGGCTGGTGGGGGAGGCCGGCGCGCTGCTGGTGCGCGGCCGCGGGCGGCGCGTGCACTGCTGGTGCGTGCGCGCCACCGATCCCTCGCTGCCCTCGTCGGATCGCATCGCGCACCTGCTGCTCGCGCTGCGCGCCGACGAGCAGGGTTTCGCGACCGTCGCCAATCATGCCTTCGCCGGAGCCCGCTGGCGCGTCCGCCGGCGGTTGCCGGAAGCCGTCCGCCCGGCTTTGTCGGCTGCCGCCAAACTCGACCGACTGGATAGCCGCACCCGGTGAAGATTCAGCACACGGTCCATGCGTTTCGGGCCTCGGAGGGGGCACCATGCTTGTCATGACCTCCCCAAGCGTCTCCCTCTCAACCGCCGGGATTCCGGTCCGTCGCCTCGCCCTTGTGCCGACCCGCGGGCGCTCAGACGCCTCGGTGCGCCGCTACCGGCTCGCCCGCCTGCGGCTCGAGGACCGCGAGGTCGCTCGCGCCGAGCGCTTCGCGCACCTCAAGCGCTCACATGATTAACAGGGGTTGAGCGAACCGAGGTACATTGCCCTCTATGGGTAACTCCTCTTCGCTCGGCTCGCTCGCAGTCAAGGCCATCGCCGTGATCGTCGTGATCATGGTCGCGATCTTCCTCCTGAAGGTGGTTGTCGCCGCGGTCGCCGGCTTCGTGTCGCTGTTGTTCGGCCTTGCGGTCCTCGCGGTCGTCGCCTACGCCGTGCTCTGGGCCGTTCGCAAACTGTGATCTACCTGCTGGTCGCGCTGTGGTTCGGCGTCGCGACTGGCATCGTGGGCCGGATCCGCGGGTCCTCGTTCTGGATCTGGTTCCTGATCGGCGCCGTCGTGCCGGTGCTGGGGCTCGTCGTCGCGCTCGCATATCGCTCCGAGCGCGACGAGGTGCGCCGCCAGTGCCCGGGCTGCGGGAAGCTGGTCAAGCTCCACGACGCGATGTGCATGCGCTGCGGAACCGATCTGGACTTTCCCGAGGTCGGGGTGGAGCCAGAATCGGCTGCTCTCGAGCGCCGATAGACTGCGCTTGCTGTCCGTTCGCCTTGAAATCGAAGGAGCTGAATCGCCGATGATGCGTGCCGTCGACGCCATCATGGAGTGCCTCAAGGCCGAAGGCGTTGACGTCGTATTCGGGTACCCCGGCGGCGCGAACCTTCCGACCTACGACGCGTTCGTCGACGCGGGCATCCGGCACATCCTCGTACGCCACGAGGCCGGCGGCGGTCACGCCGCCGAGGGCTACGCGAAGGCGACCGGCCGGTCGGCGTCGTGTTCGCGACCTCCGGCCCGGGCGCGACGAACATCGTCACGCCGCTGACCGACGCGATGATGGACTCCGTGCCGCTCGTGGCCTTCACCGGCCAGGTGCGGACCGAGCTGCTCGGCACCGACGGCTTCCAGGAGGCCGACACGTTCGGCATCACGATGCCGATCGTCAAGCACTCGTTCGTGATCCAGCACCCGACGGAGATCCCGCGCGTCGTGCACGAGGCGTTCCACATCGCCCGCACCGGCCGCCCGGGCCCGTGCTGATCGACATCCCGCAGGACCTCAGCCGCGCCGAGATCGACTACCAGCCGGTCCAGGACGTGCACCTGCCCGGCTACCAGCCGACGCTCGAGGGCAACTCCAAGCAGATCCGTCTCGCGGCCAAGGCGATGGCGAACGCGCGCCGGCCGGTGCTCTACGTCGGCGGCGGCGTGGTCAACGCCGACGCGTCGGAGGAGCTGCATCGAGCTCGCGGTCGAGCGGCCGGCTGCCCGGTCACCTGCACGCTGATGGGCCTCGGCGCGTTCCCGGCGCCGCACGAGCAGTGGCTCGGCATGCTCGGCATGCACGGCACGCGCACGGCCAACTACGCGATGGACGAGGCCGACCTGATCGTCGCGATCGGCGCCCGCTTCGACGACCGCATCACCGGCAAGCTGTCGGAGTTCGCGCCGCGGGCCAAGTTCATCCACATCGACATCGACCCGGCCGAGATCTCCAAGAACGTCCCGGCGCACATCCCGATCGTGGGCGACGCGAAGCGGATCCTGACGAAGCTGGTCGCCGAGTACCGGGCGCTCGAGCCCGACCAGGCGCGGCTCGCCGGCTGGTGGGAGCGCATCGACCACTGGCGCGCCCAGTACCCGCTGCGCTACGACGACTCCGCGGACGGCGAGATCAAGCCGCAGTTCCTGGTCCAGGCGCTCTACGAGGCCACCGACCGGCGACTGCATCCTGTCCTCCGACGTCGGCCAGCACCAGATGTGGGCGGCGCAGTACTTCCACTTCTCCAAGCCGCGGCGCTGGATCAACTCCGGCGGCCTCGGCACGATGGGCTTCGGCCTGCCGGCGGCGATCGGCGCCGCCGTCGCGTGCCCGGACATCCCGAGCGTGCTGCTGACCGGCGACGGCTCGTTCCAGATGAACATCCAGGAGCTCGGCGACCGCGCGCCAGTTCGACATCCCGGTCAAGTGCGTGATCATGGACAACGGCTACCTGGGCATGGTCCGCCAGTGGCAGGAGCTGTTCTGGGACCGCCGCTACTCGAACGTCGACATGGGCTCGTGGCCCGACTTGGTCAAGCTCGCCGAGGCCTACGGCGCGCACGGCGTGCTGCTGACCGACAAGACGACGCTGGTCGACGACCTGCGCGCCGCGCTCGCCACGCCCGGCCCGGTCGTGGTCGACGTGAGGGTCACGCGCGAGGAGAACACGTACCCGATGATCGCGCCGGGCGCCGCCGCGCGGGAAATGGTGGGCTGAGCCGATGGGTGAACCGGCTACCAAGGAGATCCTGTCGCTCGAGGAGCTCGAGGCGTCCGTCGGGCTGCGGACGGGCCGCAAGCACATCCTCTCGATCCTGGTCGAGAACAAGCCGGGCGTGCTGACCCGCATCGCGGGCCTGTTCGCGCGCCGCGGCTTCAACATCGACACGCTCGCCGTCGGCCCGACCGACGACCCGACGCTGTCGCGCATCACGCTGACGCTCGACGGCGCGATGCACCCGATCGACCAGGTGACCAAGCAGCTGCACAAGCTGGTCAACGTGATCAAGATCCGCGACCTCGAGCCGACCGAGACGGTCGCCCGCGAGCTCGCGCTGTTCAAGGTCTCCGCCGACGGCTCCACGCGCGCCGAGGTCATGCAGATGGTCGAGATCTTCCGCGGCGAAGATCATCGACGTCTCGCGTCGCTCGGTGATCATCGAGGTCACCGGGCTCCTGGGACAAGATCGAGGCCTTCGAGCGCATGGTGCGCCCGTTCGGGCTGATCGAGATGGCGCGCACGGGCGAGATCGCGATCTCGCGCGGGCGCGGCGAGACCTGACGAGGCTGCTCGACCGCGTGACGGTCGACCAGCTCACGCCCGCCCCCGGCGGGCTCGCGGTGGACGAACCCGCTCTGCGCGCTCGCGCGGAGCGGGCGGTTCGCCGTGCCCGCCGCGCCGGCCGCCCGGTCCTGCTGGGGCTGACGGTCCGCGTCGCGGCGGACGTGGACCCGAGCGCCGTCGTCTTCGCGTCGCGCGCCGCGGGCGAGGACTGGTTCTGCTTCGAGCAGCCCGACCGCGACGGCTCGGCGATCGCCGCCCTCGGCACCGTCGCGCGCCTGCAGGCGAGCGGGCCTGACCGCTTCGCCCGCGTCGCCGCCGCGTGGCGCGAGCTCGACGTCCGGCGCGGTCGCCGACCCTCCGGACGGGCCGCCCGGCGCGGGCCTCGTCGCGCGTCGGCGGCTTCGCGTTCGCGCCCGACGGCGGCCGCGCGCCGCACTGGGCCGGGCTTCGCCTCCGCCGACCTGATCGTCCCGGAGGTCGCGCTGGCGCGGCGCGGCGACGACGTCCGGCTCACGCTCGCCGCGCTCGCCGCGCCCGACGACGTCCCGTCGGAGCTGGCCGCCCGGCTGTCGCGCGCGGGCGGCGTCGCTGCGGCTCGAGCCGCTGCCGCTGCTCGATCCGGCGCCCGTCGGACGCTTCCGGGTGGACTCCGTCGCCCCGCCCGAGCACTACGAGGGCGCGGTCGCCCGCGCGGTCGAGCGGATCAAGGCCGGTGCGTTCGAGAAGATCGTGCTCGCCCGCGAGGTCACCGTCCAGGCGCCGACCGCCCACGACGCAGCCGCCGTCTTCGGCGTGCTGCGAGCGGGCTTCGCGTCCTGTTACGTCTTCTGCGCCGGCCGCGGCGACGCGGCCTTCGTCGCCGCCTCGCCCGAGCTGCTGATCCGCCGCGACGGCCACCGCGCGCAGACGGTCGCGCTGGCCGGCTCCACGCGCCGCTCCGCCGACCCCGCCGTCGACGATCACCTCGGCGAGCAGCTCCTGCGCTCCGACAAGGACCGCGAGGAGCAGGCGATCGTCGTCCGCCGCATCGCCCGCGCGCTGCGCCCGCACGCCGTCTGGGTCGCCGCCCCCGACGAGCCCACCCTGATCAAGGTGGCGAACATCCAGCACCTCGCCACCCCGATCCGCGCCCAGCTCACCAACCCGTTGAGCGCGGTCGAGCTCGCCGGCCTGCTGCACCCGACGCCCGCCGTCGGCGGCGAGCCGCACGCCGCGGCTGCGCCGCTGATCCCGGCGCTGGAAGGCCTGGACCGCGGCTGGTACGCGGGCGCGGTCGGCTGGACCGACGCCAACGACGACGGCGAGTTCTGCGTCGCCCTGCGCTGCGCGCTCCTGCGCGGCACCGAGGCGCGGCTGTACGCCGGGGTCGGCGTCGTCCGCGACTCAGACCCCGCCGCGGAGCTCAACGAGACCGAGATCAAGCTCGGCGCGCTGCTCCCGATCCTCGCCGGCTAGAGCCCGAGCCGCTTTCTCCAGCGCTTTCCGGTGCGGCTGAGGCTCGACTGGGTCTTGCCGAGGGCGCCGGGCTCGGCGGGCAGGTCGGCGGCCTCTACGGCGTCGATCGTGAGCGTCACACGGAGGTTCGTGATCCGGGCGACCTCGGGGGCGTCGACGAACCGGCGGCCCTTGTCGGTGTTGAAGACGATGCCGTCGAAGATGTGCTCGCGCGCGTTGTCGAGCGCGCGGTGGACCGTGCCGAGCTGAATGTCGTCGGCCGAGAAGACCGGGACGCCGCGGGGCAGCGCCAGGTAGCTGATCGAGTGCTCGGCCTCTTCGCTCACGCGATCAGTCGGTGGGACGTCCCGCTCGGCGCCAGACGTCGAGGACCTCGCGCACCGAGGCGGTGCGGTAGGAGATGCGTGAATCGAGTGGGCGCAGGACGAGCTCGAAGCGCCCGGTCTCGAGCTGCTGGAGCTCGGTGACCAGCGCGTGGAAGCGGCGGCCGCGCTTGTCGATCTCCACGATGTCGCCCGGGCCGATGCCCTTGGACGTCGTGCGTCGTGTCGAGGGGGCGGACGGTGCGACCGCGAGCAGGGTGGTCTGGGCGTCCGGCATCGCGCGGGAAGCTACGTGGCGGCTCGGACGGACTCCCACACGCGCCGGTGCAGCTCGACGTTCTCGTCGCGATCGGTGCGCACGCAGATGATCGTCGTGTGCTCGGCGGCGAAGCGCGTTCTCGAGCGCGATCGCGCAGCGCCGCGAGCGTCGGCCGCGCGCTCCCAGCCGCAGCCGTAGAGCGCTCGCGGCGTGCGCGAAGTCGAGCCCGTGCGGCGTCGCGATGTGCTCGACGAAGTCCTCGCCCTCGCGCGCGACGCGGGCAGGAAGTCGAAGATCCCGCCGCCGTCGTTGTCGATCAGCACGATCACGAGCTTCAGCCCGAGACGCGAGGCGGCGAGCAGCCCGCCGATGTCGTGCGCGAGGGCGACGTCGCCGATCAGCAGGACCACCGGCGCCGCGCGCGGCGGCGGCGACGCCGAACGCGGTCGAGACGGTCCCGTCGATGCCGTTGGCGCCGCGGTTGGAGAGCACGCGGAACGGCGTCTCGCGCACCGGGAAGAACGTCTCGACGTCGCGGATCGGCATCGAGGAGGCGACCACGAGCGTCGCCTCGGGCGGCAGCAGCGTCCCGAGCTCCGCGGCGACCGCGGCTCGGTCAGGCCGGTCGGTCCGACGACGCCGGCGATCGCCTGCGCCGACGCGCGGTCGGCCCTCGCGCCAGCCGTCGAGCCATTTCGTGTTCTTCGGCTTGCGCGGGAGGCTCTTGGCGAGCGCGTCGAGCGTCGTGCGCGGGTCGGCGCCGACGATCGTGCCCACGGCGCCGGCCGGGTCCTGCCAGGCGCCCTCCGGGTCGAAGGAGACCTGCAGCGCGTCGAGGCCGGCGAGCCACGCGCGCAGCGGCTTGGAGGTCGGGAGGTCGCCGACTCGCAGGACGAGATCCGGGCGATGCGCGCCGGCCCACTCGGTGTCGCGCAGCAGCGCGTCGTAGTGGGCGATCGCGGCGGGGCCGCGGCGGGCGCCGGAGAGCGGATCGGCGAGCAGCGGCGCGCCGGCCTGCTCCGCGAAGCGCGGCGAGCGCCGCGCCCAGCCGCGGATCGCGCTCGGAGCGGCCGGCGACGATCAGCACGCGTTCGCGTTCGCGCAGCTCGTCCTCCAGGCCGTCCAGCAGCGCGCCGCGCCGCCTCGCGCAGGCGTCCGCGGCCGCGTCACCCACGGCCGGCCGCCCGCGCGCCCGGGGACGATCTCGACCTCGGGGACGCCGTCCTCGCCGTCGGGGACGCAGCGGCTCGCGCAGCGAGAAGTTGAGGTGGACCGGGCCGGGCCGGCCCTCGACCGCCGTCCAGAACGCCCGGCAGGCGAGCTGGCGCAGCCAGCGCACGCGCGCCGGCGCTGGCGGGGTGATCGTCGACCTCGAAGTACCACTTGGCGGCGCTGCCGTAGAGCTTGACCTGGTCGATCGTCTGCCCGGCGCCGACGTCGCGCAGCTCCGGCGGGCGGTCGGCGGTCAGCACCAGCAGCGGCACGCGCGCCTCGTGGGCCTCGATCACGGCGGGCGCGTAGTTCGCCGCCGCGGTGCCGGACGTGCAGGCCAGCGCGGCCGGAACGCCGGTCGCCTTGGCCAGGCCGAGGGCGAAGAACGCGGCGCAGCGCTCGTCGATGTGCGAGGTCGCGCGCAGCCGCGGCTCGCGCGCGAAGCGTCAGCACCAGCGGCGTCGAGCGCGAGCCGGGCGAGGTGCAGGCGTCGCGCAGGCCGCAGCGGACGAGCTCGTCGACGAAGGCGCGCAGGCCGAGGTAGGTGTCGGTTCCGGGCATGATTGGGCGTGGATGCATCCTGCGCTCGTCCTCCTGCATGGCTTCACGCAGACCCGCCAGAGTTGGCGGCGGACGGCCCAGGCGCTGGCGGGACGCTATCGCGCCGTGGCCCCGGACCTGCCTGGCCACGGTCAGGCGAACCACCGGACGGCGAGCTTCGACGCCTGCGCGGCGTACGTCCGGGCGCTCGCCCCGGCGCGGACGTTCACGCTCGCCGGCTACTCGATGGGCGGGCGGATCGCGCTCCACAGCGCGCTCACGCTGGGGCCGGAGACCGTCACGCGCCTGGTCCTGATCGGCGCGAGCCCGGGGCTCGCCGATCCCGCCGAGCGCGCCGCCCGTCGAGCCGCCGACGACGCGCTCGCCGACCGTATCGAGACGCTCGACGATCGAGGCGTTCGCGGCCGAATGGGGCGCGCAGCCGCTGTTCGCCGACCAGCCGCCGCGCGTCGCGGCGGCAGCGAACGCCGATCGCCTGCGCAACACGCCGCTCGGCCTCGCAAACGCGCTGCGCGGTCTCGGGACCGGCGTGATGGAGCCGCTCTGGGAGCGGCTGCCGCGAGCTCGCGATCCCGGTCACGCTCGTCGTCGGCGAGCGCGACGAGAAGTTCCGCGCGCTCGCCGAGCAGATGCTCGCGCGGCTACCGAACGCGCAGCTGGTCGTCGTGCCCGGTGCCGGGCACGCGGTGCAGCTGGAGGATCCGGTCGCCGTCGCGGAGGCGATTCACCAGTCGGGTTCGCCCTCCTCGTCGGCCTCCGCGTAGTCGTCGCCCTCGAAGTCCTCCTCGAGGAGTTCGTCGAGCGCGTCCGAGGTTATGCGGCTCGTTCCGTGCTGGTCGCCATGCTCGGAGTTCTCGATCAGAGCATCTTCGGCGAGCTCAAAGCCTTCGCTCTCGCCCTCGCCGGCTTCGATCAGTGGTGCAAGCGCGGGATCGACCTTGTCGCCCGGCGTCTCAGGCCATTCCGGTGCCATGGACGGAACCCTACGTCATGCGAGCCCTGGAGTGGAAGGCACCGCGATCGATCCGCCGCGCGGCTCCGGTGCCCCCGTCGCCTCCGCGAAGTTGCCGAGTGTGGCCAGCCCGCAGGGGCGCGAGATCCGCAGCGCCGCGGCGGTGTGGACGCCGGCGGCGATCCCGAGCGGGCCGTCGAACGTCGACGTGAGGTAGACGCTGGAGCCAGCCGCTCGCGCCGCGCGGGCGTCCTCGAGCACGGCGGAGATGCCGCCGCGCGAGATCTTCAGGCAGACGAGCTCGGCGGCGCCGGAGCTGGGCGCGTGCGTCTCGTCCATCGCGATCCGCACCGGCGACTCGGCCGCGACGGCGCGCAGCGCCTCGACGCCGTGGACCGGCTCCTCGCAGAGCTCGAGCCCGATCGGCGCCAGCGCGCGCAGGTTCGCGAGCGCCTCCTCGGGAGTCTTCCAGGCGCCGTTGGCGTCGACGCGGATCATCACGTCAGGCCCGACGGCGGCGCGGACGGCGGCGAGCCGGCCGGCGTCGTCGCCGATCCCGACCTTGACCTTCACGCAGCGGAACCCGTCGCGGACCGCGATGGCGGCCGCGTTGGCGGCGCCGGCGCGATCGTCGGCGCCGATCGTCGCGTTGACGGCCACCTCGTCGGCGGCGAGCGGATGGATCAGCTTCGCGAGCGGGGTGTTGGTCCGGCGGCGACGCGTGGTCCCAGAGCGCGAGGTCGATCGCCGCCAGCGCCTGGGGGAGGTCGCGCTCGGCGCGGCAGGCGGCGAGGACGTCCGCGGTCGGCTCGATCCGCGACAGCACCACGGCGTAGGCGTCGAGCGCGGCGCGGGCCGCGCTCGATCGAGACGCCGTCGTAGGGCTCGAGCGGCGCGGACTCGCCCTCGCCCCACAGGCCATCCGGAAGGTCGAGCCGGACGCGCAGGACCACGCGCTCGCTGATCTCGCCCCAGGACGCCCGGAGCGGCGCGCGCAGCGCGTACCGGACCGTCCGGACCGAGAGCTTGACCATCAGCGCGAGAGCAGCAGCCCGGCGGAGAGCAGGATGCAGAACACGAGCTGGAGCATGCCCGTCCGGGCGAGCGCGCCGTTGAGCGAGGGGCCGTCGACGCGGTTGCGGACGATCCGGACGATCGGCGCCGCCATCGGCAGCGCCAGCCACGGCAGCAGCAGCCACGGCGTCAGGTGCGTGCCGCCGAGCGCCCACGCCAGCGGCGCGGTGAGGAAGGCGAAGTAGACGAGCGCCGCGTAGCCGTCCCGGGCTCTCGCTCTCCCGAGCCGGACCGCGAGCGTCTTCTTGCCCGCGCGGCGGTCGGTCTCGAGGTCGCGCACGTTGTTGACCATCAGGATCGCGGTGGCGAGCAGGCCGACCGGGACCGCCAGCACGAACGACTCCCAGGTCAGCTGCTGGGTCTGCGCGAAGAACGTGCCGGTCACGGCGACGATGCCGAAGAAGAGGAAGACGAAGACCTCGCCGAGGCCCTCGTAGCCGTAGGGGCGCGGGCCGCCGGTGTAGAGCACGCCGGCGAGGATCGAGGCGATGCCGACCAGCAGCAGCTGCCAGCCCGCGATCACGACCAGGTAGATGCCGACGAGCACCGCGAGCCCGAAGGCGACGTAGGTCGCGATCAGCACCTGCTTGGGCGGCACGAGACCGCCGGCGGTGACCCGTACCGGGCCGAGCCGGTCCTCGGTGTCGGCGCCGCGCCGCGCGTCGCTGTAGTCGTTGGAGAGGTTCGTGCCGATCTGGATCAGCAGCGCGCCGAGCAGCGTCGCGACGAACGTCAGCGGGTGGAAGATCCCGAGCGTGTCCGCATAGGCCGTGCCGACGAACACCGGCGCCGCTGCCGCGGGCAGCGTGCGTGGCCGGGCGGCCATCAACCAGATATGGAGCGGGCTCAAGGTCGCTTCGGGAACTGCGCGAAGTCGGGGGTGCGCTTGGCCTTGTAGGCCTCGCGGCCCTCCTTGGCCTCGTCGCTGGCATAGAACAGGAGGTTGGCGTCGTGCGCGAGCTGCTGGATGCCGCCGAAGCCGTCCTCCTCCGCGTGGAAGCTGGCCTTCATCAGCCGCAGCGCGAAGGGCGAGAGCGCGAGCATCTCGTGGCACCACTTCACGGTCTCGGTCTCGAGCTCCGCGAGCGGGACGACCGTGTTGACCATGTGCATCTCGCGCGCTTCCTCGGCCCCGTACTGGCGGCACAGGAACCAGATCTCCTTGGCCTTCTTGGGGCCGACGAGTCTGGAGAGGAGGCTCGCGCCGTAGCCGCCGTCGAAGGAGCCGACCTTGGGGCCGACCTGCCCGAAGCCGCGCGTTGTCGGCGGCGATCGTGAGGTCGCACACGAGGTGCAGGACGTGGCCGCCGCCGATCGCGTAGCCCGCGACCATCGCGACGACGGGCTTGGGCAGCCGGCGGATCTGCAGGTGCAGGTCGGTCACGTGGAAGCGGCCGACCGCGGCGCCACTCGCCACGTAGCCGGTATCGCCGCGCACGCGCTGGTCGCCGCCGGAGCAGAAGGCCTTGTCGCCGGCGCCGGTCAGGATGATCACGCCGACGCTCGTGTCCTCGCGCGCCTTGTCCATCGCGTCGGAGACCTCGATGAGCGTCTCCGGCCGGAACGCGTTGTGCACTTCCGGGCGGTTGATCGTGATCTTTGCGATGCCGTCGCCGGACAGCTCGTACTTGATGTCCTCGTAGTCGGCGGCCGAAGTCCAGTTCACGGTCGGTGAGCCTAGCTAGTCTCGGCGCGTGATCGGTTGGCTGGAGCGTGCGGCGCCTGAGGTGATCGCGGTCGAGGACGCGTCTGGGGCTCTGACGTACGGGGAGTTGCGGGCTCGCGCTTTGTCCGGCGCCGCCTCTTTGGCGGGCGCCTCGCGGGTTGCTCTCGCGTTGCCTCCTGGGCTCGATTTCGCCGTGGCGCTCCATGCCGCGTTGCTCGCGGGCGCTGCTGTGGTGCCGATCGACCTGCGCGAGCCGGAGTGGCGGCTAGCTCAGGCGGACGTGGTGATCGATGCGCCGTTGAACGGCGGGCAAGGTGGGGGAGGGGGGCGCGTTGCGCCAACCTGGTCTGGCTCGCCGCCGGCCGCGTCCGCGCCCGCCTCGCCGCCGGCCGCCGCGACCTCGCGGGCCGCCGCCACGCCCGCCTCGCCGCCGGCCGCCGCGACCTCGCCGGCCGCCGCCACACTCGTCTCACGCGGCCTCGCCACGCCGGCCCTCGTCGTCCACACCTCCGGGACCACGGGCGTGCCGCGGCCGATCGTGCTGACCCTCGGTCAGATCCTCCACAACGCGCTCGGCTGCGCGGTCGCCCTCGGTCACTCTCGCTCCGAGCGTTGGCTCTGCCCGTTGCCACTGAGCCATGTGGGCGGGCTGATGGTGCTGCTGCGGTCCGCGATCTACGGGACGACCGCCGTGCTCGGGCCCGCCGATCGTTCCGACGTCACGATCGCCTCGCTGGTGCCGACGCAGCTCGGGCGGCTGCTCGATCGGCCGCCGCCGCCGTCGCTGCGGGTCGTGATGCTCGGCGGGGCGCCCGCCGACCCGACGTTGCTCGCCCGCGCTCGCGACGCCGGCTGGCCGGTCGCGCCGACCTACGGGCTCACGCAGGCCTGCTCGGCCGTGACCGTCGCGGCAGGCCGGCGACACCGAGACCTCCGGGCTGCCGCTCCCCGGCGTCTCCGTCTCGATCGCCGCCGACGGCGAGATCATCGTCGAGGGGCCGACGACCGCCGGGCGCCTGGAGACCGGCGACCTCGGGCCGGCTCGACGAGCGCGGGCGGCTGATCGTGCTCGGCCGCAAGGTCGACACGATCGTCTCCGGCGGCGAGAACGTGATGCCCGCCGAGGTCGAGGCGGTGCTGCTCGCCCATCCCGCCGTCGCCGAGGCGGGCGTCTTCGGGCGCCCCGATCCCGAGTGGGGCGAGGCCGTCACCGCCCACGTCGTGCTGCGCAGTCCCGCCGATCCAGCCGAGCTGCGCGCGTTCGCCGCCGCCGCCTCGCTCGCTTCAAGGTCCCGAAGGCGATCGAGCTGGTCGACTCGCTACCGCGCAACGCCGGCGGCAAGCTGCTGCGCCGCGACCTCCGCTAGGACCTGCGCGGGACGGCCGTTGAGGTCGTCCTCGCTGAAGCGCAGGACCGTGTAGCCCGCGGCCCGCAGTGCGGCGTCGCGGATCCGGTCGTCGACCTGGCTCTGCGGCCGCGAATGTGGCCGCGCCGTCGATCTCGACGCAGAGCCCGGGCCAGTAGAAGTCGACCTCGAAGCCGTTGACGTCGATGTTGGACCTCGGCGCCGGCAGCCCGGCGCCCCGCACGAGCCGGCGGAACCGCTTCTCGAGCCGGCTCCGCGACCCGGCGCTCCCGCTCAGGTGCAACCGCAGCGCCTCGTCGATCACGCCAAGGTTCCATCGGCCATTCGCGCGCGCTATCGCCGCCTGCATCGCCTCGAGCGAGAAGATCCCCCGGAACGCGGCCTCGTGCATCATGAACGCGAGGTCCTCGGCGTCCTTGTCGTCGGACAGGTCGACGAGCGTCCGTGCGACGGTGGTGCACGGGATCCCGTCGACGATCACCACGTCGCTCGGGCTCAGATTCCGGCACGTCTGAAGCCGGAATCCGGCCTGCGGACGCCGATGGCCCGGCGCGATCACGTGGATCTCCGGCGGCTTCGAGCTTCGTGATCCTCAGCTTCGAGGCGGAGCACATCCCTGCAAGCACGGCGCCATCACCCGCCGCGAGAATCGCCGCCATCCACTCGCCCTCGCGAGACAGGTGGGGCTGCCCGTAGGCATAGACGCCACGGTACTTGCGCCACAGCCGCCCTTCCTGCACCCACCGCGAGATCGTCGTGCGGCTCAGCCCGAGTTGAGACGCCCGAATAGCCCCGTGCTGACGCGCGGCAAGGAGGGGTGCTTCACGTTTGTTCCACCCCTCGGGACGTTCGTGGGTCACCCCCCGAACTCTCGGCGGCGGTGCTGAGGCGAAACAACATCGAAACGTGTCAAAACTGCCAACGAGATGACAAGAAACGCCACGCTCGCCGACATCCCGCACGTTCTCGCGCTCTGGGACCAGGCACGCTCCGAGCACGCCGAGACCCCGGACACCGCCGAATCCATCGAGCGGCTGCTGCGCACGGACCCCGGCTCGCTGCTCGTAGCCGAGGACGAGACGGATCGTCGGGCGTCCTGATCGCCGCGTTCGACGGCTGGCGCGGGAACATGTACCGGCTCGCGGTCGTCCCGGACCGCAGAAGGGAAGGGATCGCACAGGAGCTCGTGGCCGCCGGCGAGGCGCGGCTGCGCGAACTCGGCGCCCCCAAGGCCACGGCGCTCGTCGGCCGCGGCGACACGCAGGCCGAGGGCCTGTGGCGCGCGGTGGGCTATCGCGATGACGTCGAGATCGGCCGTTGGGTACGTTCGCTGGCATGACACTCGAGAGCAGAGACCGCTGGGTGCGGGCCGCCGAGGGGTGGGAGAAGCAGGCCGACAAGTTCGGCAGGGACTCGATGCCGGTGTCGAGCTTCATGGTCGACGCGATCGCGCCGCAGCCCGGCCACACGATCCTGGATCTGGCCGCGGGGATCGGGGAGACCGGGTTCCTGGCGGCGGAGCTGATCCAGCCCGGCGGCGAGCTGATCACCAGCGACTTCGCGCCCGAGATGCTCGCCGCGGCCCAACGCAGAGCAGAACGCAAGGGCATCAAGAACGTCCGCTTCCGCCAGATCGACCTGAGCGTCCCGATCGACCAGCCGGCCGCGAGCCTCGACGCCGTCCTGTGCCGCTGGGGCTACATGCTGCTCGACGACCCCGAGTCCGCGCTCCGCGACACGCGCCGCGTGCTCAAGCAGGGCGGGCGCCTCGCGCTCGCGGCCTGGACCGGCCCCAACGACAACCTGTGGAGCGCCGCGCCCTCGAGGATCCTGGAGGGACGCGGGATCCTCGAGAAGCCCCAACCCGGCCCCGGCCAGTTCGCCTGGGCCGACCCCGAGACGATCAGGGACACGATGGAGACCGCGGGCTTCATCGAGCCCGAGATCGAAGCCGTCGACTTCCGGATCCACTACGACGACGTCGACGACTGGTGGGTCACGCAGACGCAGATGTCGACCCGCACCGGCGACGCCGACAAAGCGATGGATTTCGCCACCCGCAGCGACGTTCTGGCCGATCTGGAACGGGCTGCGGAGCCGTTCACACAGCCCGACGAGAGCCTGATCATCCCGGCCCGGACGTGGGTCGCGACCGCGACCGCATAAGATCGCCCGCCATGTATTACGACGACGACGCAGACCTGGACCTCCTGCAGGGCAAGACCGTGGCCATCCTTGGCTACGGCTCGCAGGGCCACGCCCACGCCCGCAACCTCAAGGATTCCGGGGTAGATGTCGTCGTAGGCCTTCGCGAGGGCTCGAAATCCGTCGAGCACGCCAAGGCCGCCGGCCTGAAGGTCACGAGCATCGAAGAGGCCGCCAGCCTCGGCGACATCGTGATGGTCCTGCTCCCCGACGAGAAGCACCATGACGTCTGGGAGTCAGTCGATCAAGGACGGGATCGCCCCCGGCAACCTCCTGATGTTCGGCCACGGCTTCAGCATCCACTACAAGGAAGTGGAGGCCCCGGCGGAGGTCGACGTCGCGCTCGTCGCCCCGAAGGGCCCGGGCCACCTCGTCCGCCGCCAGTACCTCGAGGGCTCAGGCGTGCCGTGCCTGATCGCGATCGACGCGAACCCGACCGGCAACGCCCAGAAGCTCGCGCTGGCCTACGCCAAGGGCATCGGCGGCACCCGCGGCGGCGTGATCGAGACGACCTTCAAGGACGAGACCGAGACCGACCTCTTCGGCGAGCAGGCCGTGCTCTGCGGCGGCGTGTCGGAGCTCGTGACCGCCGGTTACGAGACCCTGGTCGACGCCGGCTACGACCCCAAGCTCGCGTACTTCGAGTGCCTGCACGAGCTCAAGCTGATCGTCGACCTGATGTACGAGAAGGGGATCACGGGCATGCGCCACTCGATCTCCAACACGGCCGAGTACGGCGACCTGACGCGCGGCAAGCGGATCATCTCCGACACGACGCGCCAGGCGATGAAGGACGTGCTCGGCGAGATCCAGGACGGCACCTTCGCCCGCGAGTGGATCGCGGAGAACCGCGCGGGCCAGGAGAACTTCCAGCGCATGCGCGCCGAGGGTCAGGCACACCAGATCGAGACCGAGGGCAAGGAGCTGCGCTCGATGATGTCCTGGATCGACACCGAGTTCGAAGAGGGCTAGAACTCCTCGGAATTCCGCGGATCCGCAGTAGCTAATCTGCGAGGGCGTTCTCCCCGACTGTCAGGACCCCTCTCTCAATGGCTCCGAATTCGTACACGAAGCAGTACCGCTTGACCGCGGGCCCGATCCAGCCCGCGGTCTCGCAGCCCATGGCCACGCCGATGCTCGGTCTGGCGGCCGCATGAGCCTTCTGACAGAGCAGTACCGCGTCCTCGTCGCGGAGAAGATCGCCGAGACCGGCGTCGACATGCTGCGCGAGCGCTTCGACGTCGACCTCGGCACCGACTGGACCCGCGAGCAGCTGCTCGATCGCATCGGCAGCTACCACGGCATCCTGATCCGCAGCGCGACGCAGCTCGACGCCGAGGCGATCGAGCGCGCCGACAACCTGCGGGTCGTCGGCCGTGCCGGCGTCGGCGTCGACAACGTCGACGTCCCCGCCGCGTCCAAGCGCGGGATCATCGTCGCCAACGCGCCGGAGGCCAACACGGTCGCCGCGGCCGAGCACACGCTCGCGCTGATGCTCGCGCTGGCCCGCAACATCCCGCAGGCGCACGCCAGCCTCACCAGCGGCAAGTGGGAGCGCAGCAAGTTCGGCGGCACCGAGGTCGAGGGCAAGACCCTCGGCGTCCTCGGTTTCGGCCGGATCGGCCAGCTCGTCGCGATCCGCGCCCGCGCCTTCGGCATGCGTGTCGTCGCGTACGACCCCTTCGTCAGCTCCGAGCGCTTCAAGGAGCTCGGCGTCGAGAAGGCCGACACGCCCGCGGACGCGCTCGCGGCCGGCGACTTCATCACGCTGCACCTGCCGAAGACCCCGGAGACCCAGGGCTTCCTGAACGCCGAGACGCTCGCCCAGTGCAAGGACGGCGTGCGGATCATCAACGTCGCCCGCGGCCCGCTCGTCGTCGACGCGGACCTGCAGGCGGCGCTGGACTCCGGCAAGGTCGCCGGCGCGGCGCTCGACGTCTTCGCCAAGGAGCCGATCACCGATCACCCGCTGTTCGGCTACCCCAACGTCGTCGTCACGCCGCACCTCGGCGCCTCGACGGCCGAGGCGCAGGACCGCGCGGGCGTCCAGACGGCCGAGCAGGTCGTGCTCGCCCTGACCGGCGGCGTCGTCTCGACCGCGGTCAACATCCCCGCCGTCAGCGCGGAGGACATGGAGGTCCTCGGCCCGTACGTCCCGCTCGCGCAGCGGCTCGGCCGCATCGCCGCCGGGCTCGCCGACAACGTCGAGCGCATCGAGGTCGAGCACATGGGGCGGATCGCCGAGCGCGACACGCGCCTGCTCACCCTCTCCGTGCTCACCGGCATCTTCGCCGGCCGCACCGAGGAGGACGTCAACCTCGTCAACGCGCCGACGCTGGCCGAGGAGCGCGGGATCGCGGTCTCCGAGCGCCGCGAGACCGTCGCCCGCGACTACGCCGACCTCGTGCGCGTCACGGTCATCGGCTCGGGCGAGCCGATCCGCGTCGTCGGCACCACGATCGGGCAGCTCTACCGCCCGCATCTGCTCGAGGCCTGGGGCCAGCGCTTCGACCTGCAGATCGACGATCCGCACCTGACGCTGTTCCGCTACTCCGACGTCCCCGGCATGGTCGGGCGCGTCGGCTCGAGCTTCGGCGAGCACGGGATCAACATCTCCGCCGCCGCCGTCGGGCGCCAGGCGGCGGGCGACAACGGTGCCGGGAGCGACCTCGCGGTGATGGCGGTCACGACCGACGTCCGCGTCCCGGACGAGGTCGTCGCGCAGATCGCGGCCTCCGACGGGTTCGTCGCGGGCCGCTCGATCAGCCTGTAGTACCCGCCACGAAAGCCGACGGATTCTGGCGGGCCCCGCCCGCCTCTGCCGGGCTGCGGCCGCCGCACACGTACCACCAGTATGCGAGCGGCGACCGCAGCGGGCAGAGACGACCGGTGCGACCGCCAGCGATCCGCCGGCTGTTCGCGCCGGGCACTTAGAGCACTGGAGCGGCCGGAGGCTTTGCCTTCGGCCGCGTTCTGCAGGTCCGGTTCCAGCCGTCCGAACCGCGCGCGAGCCGCGACGCCTCGTCCGCGAGCGCGCGGATCCCGTGCGAGGTCTCCAGCAGCTCGTTCCACGGTGCGTCGAGCCCGCCGCGCAGCTTCGAGTTGCTCGAGAACGCCAGCGAGTTCGCGGTCCCGGACAGCACCTGCAGGCGGCTGCGGCCGCCACGCGTCGGCCCGGCGGCGGACGCGAGGCCGGCGAGCATCCGGCTGTTGGCTGGTCGCGAACGCGTCGGTTCGCGCCAGCGGTGCGGTGGCACAGCGGCGGTAGCTGCGGTTGCGCCGCACGGCGGGGGTGCGTCGCGCAACGGCCTCGCAGGCGGCGAGCGCGGCGACCGAGCGGCGCGCCTCGGTCACGGTCGTCCGGCGCAGCAGGGCGAGCGACGCGCGGGCCGGGCGATCCCCAGCGGGCCGGCGCCTCAGCGACAGGGAGGGGCGGTTCGGGCGGGGACTTGGGCCACGCCGGCGGCGGTGCCGGATCGGCGCGCAGCGCGACTACGCGGCGCGCGGGGCCGGCACGCGCTTGAGCGCGGCGGCCGGGGCGACGTCGGCGATCCAGGCCGGCAGCTCGCCGCCGACACAGCGCTTGAGCGCGGCGACCACCGTCTGGTCGTACGCGTGTGACTCCTCCTCGAGCAGCCCGAAGGCGCGCTCCGGGGTCCAGGCGGCGCGGTAGACGCGGTCGGAGACCAGCGCGTCGTAGACGTCGACGACGGCGAGGATGCGCGTCTCGATGCTCATCTGATCGGCGGCCAGGCCACGCGGGTAGCCGCTGCCGTCGAGGCGCTCGTGATGGTCGGAGACGAGGCCGCGGACAGCCTCGGGGAAGCCGCCGAGCTCCTCGAGCAGGCGGCGGCCGTCGGCCGGGTGACGCTTGATGGCGACGAACTCCGCGTCGGTCAGCGGACCGGGCTTCTGGAGGATCTCCAGCGGCACGCTGAGCTTGCCGATGTCGTGCAGCAGGCCGCCGACGGCGAGGTGCCGGCGCGAGGCGGCGGAGAGCTTGAGCTCCTCGCCGACCTGGGCGGCGAGCAGGGCGACGCGGCGGGTGTGCTCCTCGGTCGAGACGTCGCGGCCCTCGAGGCGGACCATCAGGGCGCGCACGCGCGGGCCGAGGTAGGCCTCCTCGGAGGCGACCAGGTCGGTCGCGGTGAGATCACCGACCAGCGGACGCGAGGCACCGGCGCGCTTGATGTCCAGCGCGGCGGGGACGGCGACGAGCATCACGGCGGCGATCTCGAGCACGTGGCCGAGGTAGAAGCCGAGCGTCATCGGGCCGATCATCAGGTTGACGTAGAGCGTCACGCCGAGCCAGGCGCAGCCGAGCGCGACCGCGAGGTCGGCGCTGCGGCGCGTCAGCCCGTAGGTGCGGACGGCGCGGACGATCAGCAGCGCCAGGAAGGCGGCGCCGGCGACGAGCAGGAAGACCGCGGGAGCGGACTTGGCCTGCGGGATCGCCGGGACGGACTCGGGCATCGAGAGCCCGATGAGCCCGAAGATCAGCACGCCGACGAAGAGGGCGATCTGGGTCACGATCAGCGGCTGCACGCGGCCCGGGCGGCGAAGCGACGGAAGCGCGGTGAGCGCCAGCAGGCCGGCACCGACCGGCACCGAGAGGCCGCCGGCGAGGGCGATGATCCCGTTCTTGCCGACGATGAAGCCGGGAGTGGCCAGCGCGTGGAGGGCGAACAGCGCGGTCATCGTCGAGAAGGCGATGCCCATCAGCACGGTCCGGCCGTCTCGAGCGCGTGCCCCGGCGATGCTCAGCGCCAGCGACGCCAGGCTGGCGATGGCCGCCGCCGAGCTGACGAGTCCGAAGTGGACCTGAGACGGCATCATGTAGTGCTGGTCACCGACGAGGACGACGATCGCGACGGGCACGGCAACGCCGAGCAGCGCGAGCAGGGTGACGATCCAAGACCGGGGCATAGGCGTGTATGTCGGCGCGAACACGCCGAAATTGAGTCGTGGCGCTACGGTGGACAGGTGTCGCTCGCACGTGAGGAGATGGCGCAACAGCCGGCGGTGCTGGAGCGGCTGCTGCGGGACTCGGCCGCGGCGATCGCGGCCGCAGCTGCCGACATCGAGCGGCGACGGCCGCGTTTCGGCGTGATCGCGGCCCGCGGCTCATCCGACAACGCCGCCCGCTACGCCCAGCACCTGTTCGGACGCTTCTGGGGCATGCCGGTGGGGCTGGCGACGCCGTCGCTGCACACGCTCTACGAGGCGCCGCTGGACTACCGCGACGCGCTCGTGATCGGGATCTCGCAGTCGGGTGCCTCGCCGGACGTCGCGGGCGTCGTGGCTGCCGCAACGGCACAGGGGGCGGTGACGGTGGCGATCACCAACGAGCCGGGCTCACCGCTCGGTGCGGCCGCCGATCACGTGATCGACCTGCGGACCGGCCCGGAGCGCTCCGTCGCGGCGACGAAGACCTACACCGCGTCGCTCGGGGCCGTGGCGGCGCTCAGCGGCGCCGACGCGGAAGCGCTGGCCGCGATCCCGGACGCCATGGCGCGCCAGCTTGCGCGCGAGGTTCCGGCCGCCGCGGCCGCGGGTTGGCGACAGCTGGCCGTCATCGGCCGCGGGGTGGCCTACGGGACGGCGTTCGAGGCGGCGCTGAAGCTCTCGGAGCTGACCGGCATGGTGGCCGCGCCATGGTCGTCCGCGGACTTCATGCACGGGCCGATCGCGATCGTCGAGCCCGGCTTCCCGATCCTCGCCATCGCACCCTCCGGGCCGACCGCCGACGGCATGCGCGAGCTGCTCGAGGCGGCCCGTTCACGCGGCGCGGACCTGACGGTGATCTCCGACGACCCGGAGCTTCCGGCCGATCTCCTGATCGCGCAGGAGCGGGTGCCCGAGTGGCTGAGCCCGCTCGTCTCGGTGATCGGGGCTCAGCAGCTCGCGGTCGGCGCCGCCGAGGCGCTCGGCCGCGACGTGGATCGCCCGTCGGGCCTGAAGAAGGTCACGCTCACGTCGTGACCGGTTCGTCGGCCCGCGCGCGATCGCGCCGGGCCAGCGAGCGCTGCACCATCACGTTGATGCCCATCAGGACCAGCACGGCGATCAGGAGCATCGTCGCGAGCACGTTGACCTCGGCCGGGACGCCCTGACGGGTGGCGCCGAAGATGAACAGCGGGAACGTCTGCGTCTGGCCGGCGTTGAACGACGTGATCACGTAGTCGTCGAAGGAGATCGCCGCCGCCAGCATCGCCGCGGCGGCCACGCCGGGGGCGATCATCGGCAAGGTGATCTTTCGGAACGTCACCCATTCCGTCGCGCCGAGATCCATCGAGGCCTCCTCGATGTGACGGTCCATGCCCTCCAATCGCGCTTTCACCGTGACTACGACGTAGGACACGGTGAACATCACGTGGGCGACGACGATCGTGACGAAGCCCGTGTTGATGTTCAGCGTGAGGAACATGCCGAGCAGCGCCGCGCCGAGGACGACCTCGGGCGAGGACAGCGGCATGAAGACGAAGAAGTCCACCGTCGAACGCCCGCGGAAGCGGTAGCGCACGAGCGCCATCGCCATGAAGGTGCCCAGCACGACCGCGATCGAGGTCGAGATGATCGCGATCTCGACCGAGTTGGTCAGCGCCTTCGTCAGATCCGGGTCGGCGAACGGGTGCCGCCAATGGCGCAGCGTGAAGCCTTCCCAGGTGAAGTTGAAGCGGCCCTTGTTGTCGTTGAACGAGAACAGGACGACGATGAAGACCGGGATGAAGAGGTACAGCAGCGCCAGCGCCGACCAGATGCCCAGCGCCCAGTGGCGCAGGCGGTCGCGTGTGACGGCCGTCGAACGCTGCGGGGCGGGGGCGCCGACCGGGGGCGGCGCGGTCTCGGCGACGGCCATCAGATCGCCGCCTCGGTCAGGTTCTGGGCGCCGAGCAGACGGGCGTAGAGGAAGATCCCGACCAGGATGAACAGCATCAGCGTGAAGGACAGCGCCGCCGCCGTCGGGTAGTCGAGGATGTTCAGGAACTTCGACTGGATGACGTTGCCGATCATGTACTGCTTCGGCGTCCCGAGCAGCGCGGCGTTGATGAAGTCACCGCACGCGGGGATGAAGGTCAGCAGCGAGCCGGCGAAGATGCCCGGCGCGGCCAGCGGCAGCGTCACCTTGCGAAACGCCGTCGTGCGCGACGCGTAGAGATCGGTGGCCGCCTCGAGCAGGCGCCGGTCGATCTTCTCCAGCGCCACATACAGCGGCAGCGCCATGAACGGCAGGAAGTTGTAGGTGATGCCCGCGATCACCGCCGTACTCGTGGCCAGCAGGCGTTCGTCGTCGCCGAGCACGCCGATCCGCTGCAGGGCGTTCACGACCGTCCCGTCGTCGGACAGGATCAGCTGCCAGGCCACCGTGCGCAGCACGTAGGACATGAAGAACGGCAGGATGATCAGCAGCAGGATCAGACCCCGCCAGCGGCCCGCGTGGAACGCCGCGAAGTACGCGAGCGGGAAGCCGATGATGAAACACAGCAGCGTCGCGATCCCCGCGTAGACGATCGAGCGACCGAACTGCTCCTTGTAGTCCGAGATCGCGTTCCAGTACGTGTCGAACGCCCACGTCATCGTGTAGCCGTGCTCGGGGTCGCCGGTCATCAGCGACACGCTGGCCTGGTTGAGCAGCGGGTACAGGAAGAACAGCAGCAGCCACAGCAGGCCGGGGCCGAGGAACAGCCACGGGAGGAGCTTGCGGCGTCGCTCCAAGCTCATGCCCGGTCACCGCCCCTGGGTCCCTGGGGCACGCGGCTGGTCCCGCGGAAGACGCTGTCCAGGGTCCTCATGCCCCCGTCACCTTCGCCATCGCTTCCTTCATCGTGCGCTCGTCTTTGTCCGACAGCGCGGGATACGGGTGCAGCTTGGCCCGGATCTCGTCGGGCGGGAAGATCAGCGGGTTGTTGGCGATGTCGGGATCGGTCTTCTCGACGATCTCCTTGACGCCGTCGACCGGCGACAGGTAGTTCACGTAGATCGCGACCTTGGCCGCGATCTCCGGGTCGTAGAGGAAGTTCATCATCGTCTCGGCCGCGTAGATGTGCTCGGCCTTGGCCGGGATCATCATGTTGTCGGTGAAGAGCATCGCCCCCTCGTCGGGGTAGATGAACTTCAGGTCCGGGTTGTCGCTCTGCAGCTGGACGATGTCGCCGGAGTAGGCGAGCGCGACCCAGATGTTGCCCTTGGTCAGGTCGCTGGAGTAGTCGTTGCCCGTGAAGCGGCGGAACTGGCCGGCGTCGGACGCCTTCGAGATCTTGTCGATCGCGGAGAGGATCTGGTCGATGTTCGCCGTGGTCGGGTCGATGCCCATGCCCAGCAGCGTCGTCGACGCCGAGTCATACGGCTCCGAGAGCATCGTCACGCGGCCCTTGAAGGCGGGGTCGAAGAGGTCGTTGACCGAGTTCAGCTCGCGCCCGGTCTTCTTCGGGTTGTAGCCGAGACCGACGGCACCGGACTGGTAGGGCACCGTGAAATCGCGCTTCTTATCGTAAGGAACGCTCTTTAGGTTCCTGACGAGGTTGGCGACGACGTTCGGCATGTTCTTCTTGTCGAGCGCCTCGACGTAGCGGTTGCGCACCCACTTGACGGCCATGTAGTCCGTCAGCGTCACGATGTCGCGCCCGATCGGCTGGTTGGCCTGCAGCTGCTGGCGGACCTTGCCGTAGAACTCGTCGTTGTCGTTGATCTCCTCGACGTACTTGACGTGCCCGCCGAACTGCTTGTCGAAGGTCTTCAGGACCTTCTTGTCGATGTAGAGCGGCCAGTTGGAGAAGGTCCAGTCGCCGATCGCGACCTTCGGGTGCGTGATCTCGGGGATCGGGGTCGCGGCCTTGCTGGCCCGCTCGAGCGTCCCCTCGATCCCGCACCCCGCGAGCGAGCTGGCCAGCGCCAGCGAGCCGGCGCGGCCGAGGAACACCCGGCGCGTGTGCCGCGGATCAGCCACGTGCCACCACGAAGGTGTGCTCGGGGTTCCACGCCAGCTGCACCTCGCGGCCGACGCCGAACGCCTCCGGCTCCGAGCCGCTCGTGTTCTGCGTGAACACGTTGAGCTCCTCACCGCCCGCGGTGTGGATGACGTACTGGATCGAGACGCCGAGGAAGGCGGCGACGACGACCTTGCCGCGCAGGACGTTGGAGCCGTCGGGCACGGCCTCACCGTCGGGCACGAGCGTGATCTTCTCCGGCCGCACGCCGATGCGCACGTCGTCGGAACCGTGCGGGCCGCAGCGCTCCGACAGCACGTTGAGGTCGGCGCCGTCGTGCGTCTGAACGCGGGTGTGGCCGTTGTTGACGGCGCTCACGCGCGCGTCGACGAGGTTCGAGATGCCGAGGAAGTTGGCCACGAAGGCGGTCTGCGGGCGCTCGTAGAGGTCGGTCGCGCTGCCGGCCTGCTCGATCCTGCCGCCGTTCATCACCGCGATCGTGTCGGCCATGCTCATGGCCTCCTCCTGGTCGTGCGTGACGTGCACGAAGGTGATCCCGATGTCCTGCTGGATCCGCTTGAGCTCGATCTGGAGCTGCTTGCGCAGGCGCAGGTCGAGCGCGCCGAGCGGCTCGTCGAGCAGCAGCGCGCGGGGACGGTTGACCAGCGCGCGGGCGAGCGCGACGCGCTGCTGCTGGCCGCCGGAGAGCTGCGCGGGCTTGCGCTTGGCCAGGTGCGCCGAGCTGGACGAGCTCGAGCGCGTCGGACGCGCGCTTGCGGACCTCGGCCTTGGAGACCTTCTTGCGCTCGAGGCCGAACGCGACGTTCTTCTCGACGCTCAGGTGCGGGAACAGCGCGTAGGACTGGAAGACGGTGTTGACGTCGCGCTTGTAGGGCGGCTGGTTGGTGACCTCGGCGCCGCCGAGGAAGACGCGGCCCGACGTCGGGTTCTCGAAGCCGCCGATCATCCGCAGCGTCGTGGTCTTGCCGCAGCCCGACGGGCCGAGCATGGCGAAGAAGTTGCCGCGCGGGATCGAGAGCGTGAGGTCGTCGACCGCCGTCATGTCGGCGAAGCGCTTGGTTACACCCTCCAGATGGATGTCGGCCTCGTCCTGCGTGTCTGGCACCCTCACTCCTTCTCTCTGACCGACGCTCACCTTTCCGGTTACGGGGAAGGCCCGCAATGGACAGTGGGTCGGATGTTCCGCAATGATGCATGACGGACCGTCATGCTGAGCCTTGCCGATGTGTTGGACCTGCCCGTCGTGCGGCGGGCGCTGCCGGAGCTGGTCATCGGCGATGGCGCGCTGGAGCGCGAGATCCGCTGGGCGCATGTGATCGAGATGCCCGATCCCGACGATCTGCTCAAGGGCGGCGAGCTGGTGCTTACGACCGGGCTGGGAGCGGGCGCGGAGGCCGCGCACCAGGGCGCCTGGACCGCGTCGCTGATCAGCCAGGGGCTCGCGGCGCTCGCGGTCGAGCTCGGCTCGAGCTGGCGCGAGGTCCCGGCGCCCGTGATCGCCGCCTGCGCGCGGGCCGGCGTGCCTGTCGTTGCCTTCCACCGCCCCGTCCGCTTCATCGAGATCACCGAGGCGGTGCACAGCGAGGTCGTCAACGCCCAGTTCGCGCTGCTCGCACGCGGGGAGGAGATCCACCGCCGCTTCACCGAGCTGATCCTGCAGGGGCGCGGCGTGCCGGAGATCCTCGCCGAGCTGACCGCCGCCGTCGGCAACCCGGTCGTGCTCGAGGACGCGGGCGGCTCGCTCGTCTACTACGTGAGCGGCCCGCACGGCGACGATCTGGCGCTTTCGGCCTGGACCGACGTGCACCGCGCGGAGGACCGCGGCGAGAGCGCCGAGGGCATGTTCGCGGTCGAGGTGCGGCTGCTGGACTCCTCCTGGGGCCGGCTGCTCGCGCTCGCGCTGGAGAATCCCTTCGACGACTTCGACCGCGTCGCGGTGGAACGCGCGGCGCTGGCAGTGGCGATCGGGCTCCTCGCGCAGCAGCACGACGAGCAGCTGCGGGCGCGCTCGCGCGGCGCGTTCCTCTCGGATCTCGCCGACGGGCGCGTGGAGGAGGCCGACGCGCGCCGCCGCGCCGAGGCGCTCGGCATGCACTCGACCCCGCCCGCGCGCGGCCTGCTGCTGCCGGTGGTCGCCACCTGGCGGGCGCCGTCGTTCGCCCGCCGGCGCGTGGGGGAGCCCGGTGAGGCGCGCGTCGCCGACGGGATCACCTGGACGCGGCTCTCCGGCGACCTGCGCGCGGCGCTCTCCTCGACGGGGCTGTCGGTGCTGATGGGCCCGCGCGACGTCGACCTGCTGATCCTGCTCGCGCTCGGCGCCCGCGGCTACGACGTCGCGCTGGCCGAGCACATCGCGCACCTGTTCCACGGCGCGCTGGACCGGCACGGGCTCGGCCCGGCCGACGCGGCGCTGGCGATAGGCGCCCCCGCGGAGAGCTGGGTCACCGCAGGGCAGGGGCTGCGGCGCGTCCGCCGCTCGGCCGGTGCGGCCACCGCCCTGCCGGTCGCGCGCTGGCACGATGCGCGCCGCCCGGGCGTCGCCGATTTTCTGCACGACCTGCGCGACACGCCCGAGCTCGACGCATTCATCGAGGAGCAGCTCGGGCCGCTGCTGGCGGACACGACGCCGCGGGCGCGCGCGCTGCTGGAGACGCTCGAGGCCTATCTCGCCGCGGGCGGGCGCAAGGCCGAGGCCGCCCGGGCACTGCATCTCGAGCGCCAATCGCTGTACCTGCGCCTGCGCCGGATCGAGGAGGCGCTCGACGTTTCGCTCGACGACGAGGACGTGATGCTCGGTCTGCATCTGGCGGTTCGGGCGATGCGCTTCCGCCGCCGTAGCGTCCGTCCTTGACGTTACGTCGGCCGTCGCTCTCACGAACGCGACGCTCCGCCTATTGCCCGGATCAGGGGGCGAAGGCGAGCATGGCTCCATGACTGTCGCCGACACGGTGGGTACCGACACGCTCCAGGAGCAGGCGCACAGGCACCTGCTGATGCACTTCACGCGCAACGGCGCGTTCGGCCCGGACGGCAAGCCGCTGCTCGTGCTCGAGCGCGGCGAGGGCGCCTACGTCTTCGACACCGAGGGCAATCGCTACTTCGACGGCCTGTCGTCGCTCTTCTGCTGCCAGATCGGGTACTCGTTCGGCGAGGAGATGGCCGCGGTCGCGTCCGCCCAGCTCTCCACGCTCGCGTTCAACACGAACTGGGCGACCGCGCACCCGCCGGCGATCAAGCTCGCCACCGCGCTCGCCGAGCGCGCTCCGGGCGACCTCAACCGCGTCTTCTTCACCAACGGTGGCTCGGAGTCCGTCGAGGCGGCCTGGAAGATCGTCCGCCAGCACTACCTGGCCAAGGGCGAGCCGCAGCGCACGAAGGCGATCGCGCGCGAGATCGCCTACCACGGGGTCACCCTCGGCGCTCTGTCGTTCACCGGCGTGCGGCCGATGAAGGAGCCGTTCGGCGCGGCGCCGATCCCGGTCGTGCGGATCTCCAACACCAACGGCTACCGCGATCCGGACGCCGAGGACGAGGCCGCGCTGTGCGCGCGGCTGCTGGACGAGGTCGAGCGCACGATCATCGAGGCCGGGCCCGAGACCGTGGCGATGCTGATCGCCGAGCCGGTCCAGAACGCCGGCGGCTGCCTCGTCCCGCCCGACGGCTACTGGCCCGGGCTGCGCGCGCTCTGCGACCAGTACGGGATCGCTCTGGTGGCCGACGAGGTCATCACCGGCTTCGGGCGCATCGGCGAGTGGTTCGCCTCCTCGCGCTACGGCGTCGCACCGGACCTGATCACGTGCGCCAAGGGCATCACCTCGGCCTACGCGCCGATGGGCGCCGTGATCGTCAGCGACAAGATCGCCGAGCCGCTGTACGAAGAGGGCCGGATGCTGATGCACGGCATCACGTTCGCCGGGCATCCCGTGGCGGCGGCGATCGCGCTGCGCAACATCGAGATCTTCGAGCGCGAGGGCGTGCTCGAGAACGTGCGCGAGCTTGAGCCGGTGCTGGGCGAGCTGCTCGAGGGCATCAAGTCGCGCGTGCCGATCGTCGGCGACGTGCGCGGCGCCGGGTTCTTCTGGGCGCTGGAGCTGGTGCGCGACGCGTCCGGTGCGCGCTTCTCGGCCGAGGAGCGCGAGAAGCTGCTGCGCGGCTTCATCTCCGGCCGGCTGCTCGAGGAGGGCCTGATCGCCCGCCCCGACGACCGCGGTGACGCCGTGCTGCATCTCGCCCCGCCTCTGATCAGCACGCGCGAGGAACTCACCGAGATGGCCGCGAAGGCCGAGGCCGTGCTGGCCGACGCCTCCGCGCGCTTCTACGAGGGCTAAGTGGTCCACACCGCCCACGGCTACTGGCTCTCCGAGGCCGGTGGCGTCGAGCCGGCGCCCGCGCTGGACGGCGACGTCAGCGCTGACGTCGTCGTCATCGGCGGCGGCTACACGGGGCTGTGGACCGCGTGGCAGCTGCGACTGCGGGGCGCTTCGGTGGTCGTGCTCGAGGCCGATCTGTGCGGCCACGGCCCGAGCGGGCGCAACGGCGGCTTCTGCGAGACGCTGTGGACGCATCTCCCGTCGCTGGTCGAGCGCTTCGGCCGCGAGCGCGCGCTCGAGGTCTGTCGCGCCTCGACCGAGAGCGTCGAGGCGATCGGGGCGTGGTGCGACGAGCAGGGCGTCGACGCCTGGTTCACGCGCTCGGGGTACGTGATGGCGTCGACCGCGCCCGCCCACGACGCCGTGATCGAGGACATCCTCGCCGTCGCGCCGCGCAGCCGTGTGCGCGAGCTGAACTCGGCCGGCGTGCGCGCCCGCTGCGACTCTCCGCGCTTCCGTCGCGGGCTGTTCGTCGCCGACGATGCCACGGTCCAGCCCGCGCGGCTCGCGCTCGGCCTGCGGGCGCGGGTGCTCGAGGCCGGTGCGGGGCTTTACGAGCGCTCGCGCGTGCGAGCGCTGCACGCGGACGGCGGCGGCGTTGTCGCCGAATGCGCGGGCGGACGCGTCCGGGCCGGCGCCGCGGTGCTCGCCGTCAACGCCGCCACGCGTGGCTTCCGCCCGCTGCGCGGGCGCGTCTCGGTCACCTCGTCGCACATCGTGCTGACCGAGCCGGTGCCCGACGTGCTCGAGGCGATCGGCTGGACGGGCGGCGAGTGCGTGACCGACGCGCGGACGTTCGTGCACTACTTCCGCACCACCCGCGACGGCCGCATCCTCTTCGGCTGGGGCGGCGGGCGGCTCGCGCCGGGCGCGCGGCTCGGAGGACGGGTCGAGATCGACGCCGAGGTCGCGGAGCAGACCCACCGCCATCTCGTCGACATGTTCCCGGCGCTCGAGGGCCGCGCCGTGACGCACGCCTGGGGCGGTCCGATCGACGTCTCACCGAGCCATCTGCCGCAGATCGGCACGCTCGACGGCACGCCGGTCCACTACGCGTTCGGCTTCACCGGCAACGGCGTCGGCCCGTCGCATCTGGCCGGCCGGGTGCTCGCCGCGCTGGCCTCCGGCGAGCAGTCCGATCTCGCGGTCGTCGATCCAGAACCCGCCCGCGTCCCGCCTGAGCCGTTCGCCTGGGTGGGAGGAATGCTCGTGCGCCGTGCCTTTTTACGTAAAGAGCGCCTTGAGGTCGACGGTCGCACCGTCGATCCGCTGACCCGCGCCGTCGCCGCCGCACCGCGCGCGCTCGGGATCCACGTCGCCCGCTAGGCCCGAGGGGTGTGTCGGCCGGCGGTACACGGAGTTCCGCCAATCGACACACCCCTCAGTCGCCGCCTTCGATCGGGACCGGGGTCGGCTTTGCCGGGACGGGTGTGGGCTTCGGTGTCGCGACGCTGGTCGCCCGCGGGGTCACGCGCGTCGTGGGAGCCGGGGTGGGGGTCGCCTGGGGCGATGACGGTGTGGCGGTCGCGGTGGGCGCGGCGACCTTGCGGCGCGCGAGCGGCGCGATCGTCGGCGCGCGTGGGGCCTCGAAGCTCGTGTAACCCGCCGCCTTGAGCCCGCCGAGCGCGGCGATCAGGTCGCGGCGGGCAGCGCGGACGTTGGCTGCGGCGGAGTTGTAAGCGCGGCGGTCGGAGCGCTTTGCGGCGCTTGCGAGCCGCTCGTACCCGCTCGCGGTCGCTTTCGCCGCGCCGGCCAGCGCCAGCGTGGATGCGGCTTCGGCCGGGCCCGTCTGGAGCCTGCGGAGGCGCGTGGCTGCCTGGCTCGCTCGGCCGCGAAGGCGATCGGCGAGGCGCGATTGCCCGAGCGGCGTGCTCGCCGCTGTAGTCGCGGCCGCGATCCGGTCGAGCACCCGCAGCTCCTTGCTGACCGCACCGGCGTAGGCCTCGCTCGGACCGAGCTGCAGTGCCGTGGCACCGTCGAGCGCGAGCGTCGCGGCCGTCCCGGCGCACGCCTCGGTGACCGGCGGCTCGCAGGCGAGCGTGGCGACGCCCTTGTCGGTCGGCACCGCGTAGACCGTGAGCCCGCCGGGCAGCCCGTCATACCGATACCCGGACGCCGTGCCGAGGGTGACCTCGGTACGCGGCGGCGCCTCACCATCCTCGAGCAGCGCCGCCGGCAGCAGCGCATGCGTCGTCTCGGCGCTCGGCGCCAGTCCGAGGACGATCGCCCCGTTGCTCGCGTCCGGCGGCGACGAGCGGACCGCGTCGGTGAGCACGAACCCGGGCGGCGGCTCCCCGCCGCTGCCCGCCGCCCACCCGGCCGGCACCTGGATCGACAGCGGGCCGGAGCTCAGGCTCGCGGTCGCGGCCTCGTCAGCGCCCTGCGCGGCCTGCTCGGTGGGCTCCGGCGTCGGCACCGGCGGCTCGCCGCCGCCCGTGGACACGACGATCGCGACGACCACCGCGGCAGCGGCGGCGAGCGCCGCGCCGAAGATGAGCGGCTTGCGGCTGCGCCGCTCGGGCTCGGGCTCGGCCTCCGACACCGGCGGGACCGCGGCGGGAGCGATCGTCGTCAGCGGCCGCGGCGAGGCGTCGGGCTGGCGCCGCGGCGGGCTGGGCCGCGTCGGGTCGCGCCCCGGCGGGCTCCGCCGCGGCGGGCCGCGCCTCATGCGGTCGGGCCGCGTCGGGTCGAGCCGCGGCGGGCTCCGCCAGGTCGGGCCGCGCCTCTCGGTCGCGCCGCGGCGGGCTCCGCCAGGTCGGGCCGCGCCTCGTCGGGCTCCGCCAGGTCGGGCCGCGCCTCGTCGGGCCGCGCCTCCTCTGGCCGCGCCTCGTCAGGCCCCGCCGCGTCAGGCAGCGCACTCGGCGCCGACGCGCCGGCGACGTCCGGCCCTGGTTCCGGCTCGTTCATCGCCGCCACTCCGGCGATCGGGAGGTTCGGCGGCGGTGTCAGGTACGTCGACTCCGGCAGCGGGCGGGGTGGGGCGTTCAGCGCGACGACGTCGACGCTCAGGTACTGCGCCTCCGGCGACGGGTCCAGCGCCGCGATCTCGGCGCTGACGATCGCGTCGCCGGGCGGCGGCGTGTACGGGCCTGGCAGGGCGTCCGGGACGACCTCGGGGGAAGCGCCGATGTCCAGGCGCTCCGCGAACTCCGCGGGGTCGAGGACCGCGCTCGTGAAGCGCGCGACCGGCGTCGTACCCGCCGCGGCGACGCCCGACAGTGTCGCCCCGCGCTGCCAGCGCGGCCCGAGACCGTCGTAGAGGATCTCGTCGAGCGTCTCCCAGGCGTCGGAGCCGGTCTGGACGCGCTCCGACGGCTCCTTGACCAGCAGCGAGTCGATCCAGTCCGACAGCGCCGGGTCGACTCCGGGCCGCACCGTCTTGGCCGACGCGATCGGTTCGCTCAGATGGCGGAGCATCAGGGCGAACGGGTCGATCGTCTCGGTGAACGGCAGCGCGCCGGTGCACATCTCGTAGGCCATGCAGCCGAGCGCGTAGAGGTCGCTCCAGGTGCCGATGTCGCGCGCCATCGCCTGCTCCGGGGCCATGTAGCCCGGCGTTCCCACGGCGATCCCGGCCTCGGTCTGAAAGTTCGCCAAGGCGAGGTTGGTCGTCGCCTTGGCGATGCCGAAGTCGGCGATCTTGACCTGGCCGTCGGCGGTGACCAGCAGGTTCTCGGGCTTGAGATCGCGGTGGACGACCTGCTGGCGCTCCGCGTGCTGGATGCCGGCCAGCACGTCCCGCAGCACGCCGCCGATCTGCGCCGGCTCGAGCGAGGCGACGTACGGCCGCAGCGACCCGTGCTCGAGGTACTCCATCGCGATGTACGGCGTGCCACCGACCTCGAAGTAGTCGTAGACGGTGACGATGTTGGCGTGGGTCATCGAGCCGGCAAGCCGCGACTCGCGCAGGAAGCGCGATGCCCAGCTCCGATCCTCGACGTGGATCGCGTTGAGCTCCTTCAGCGCCACGAGCCGGTCGAGATCGATCTGGCGCGCGAGGTGGACCACGGCCATGCCGCCCTCACCGATCTGCTTGAGGATCTCGTAGCGGCCTAGATCACGCGGGGCGCCCATCGCGGGCGCAACATAGTCGGCCCGCCGCCACAGCGGGGGAAACCGGCAGGCGGAACGAGCCGGATCCGGTTAGGGTCGCGCGGTGCCGCTCGAGTCCTACGGAGTTTTGAAGGCGACGATCCTCGATCGCCGCCTCGCCACGCCGACCAGCGCCCACTACCAGCTGCTGTGCGGTGTCGGCACGACGCGCTGGCGGATCGCGATCAACGCGCGCTCCGACGTGGCCCCTTCAGAGGTCGCGCACGCGACGATCCTCTCGTTCTCGCCGGAGCACCAGGTCGTGCAACGGCTGCAGCGGCTCAACGAGGGTTGGCATCCGCTCAAACCGCGCGAGGGGCTGGACTACATCCGTGGCGAGATCTGCGCGCCCGACCAGTTCCACCCGCTGCCGCTCTCGAAGGCCGGTCCGAACAACGACCTCAACGAGCTCTTCGACCTGATGTTCCGCCGGGGCGAGCGGATCTACGTGTTCGGCGAACCGTGGGGCCCGGACGACGCCCGCGACCCGTGGTTCGCCTTCGAGCACGGTCGCGGGATCCACGACGTTCACCAGAACCAGGGCAACACGCGCCAGTTCCGGCACGACAACGGCGTCTGGCAGGACGGCGGGCTGATCTTCGAGCGCGCCGGCGAGCTCACCGCGATCTTCCTGCGCTTCCAGTCGCAGGCGTGGCAGACCGACGACCGCACCGGCCACGCGCGTTCGCGCTGATAAAACGGCCTGCATGCCGAAGCCGCCGATCCCCGAAGAGCTCCAGGCGCTGCTGCGCGAACCCAACCCCGCAGTCATCGCCACGCTCAAGCCCGATGGCGCGCCGCACAGCGTCGCCACCTGGTACCTGTGGGAGGACGGGCGCGTGCTCGTGAACATGGACGGCACCCGCGCACGGCTCGACTACCTGCGCAAGGACCCGCGGATCTCGCTGACCGTCCTCGACGGCGGCGACTGGTACCGCCACATCAGCGTCCGCGGCCGCGTGGTCTCGATCGAGCCCGACGAGGACCTCAAGGACATCGACCGGATCTGCCGCCACTACCGCGATCAGGACTACCCGGCGCGCGACAGCCCGCGCTTCAGCGCCTGGATCGAAATCGATACGTGGCACGCGTGGAACGCGTGAGGTAGTCTTCGAAGGGCATGTCGCTGCGCGGTCTTTCCCTTCTCCTTCTTCTCCTCCCCCCTCGGGGGGAATAAGCGTGGGCGGCCGCTAGCCGCGAACTCACTCCGGAGAAGAAGCAGGAAAGACTTAGAAAGGAGCTGCGCCATGGACCCCAATCGGGTCATCGTCTTTGACACCACCCTGAGAGACGGCGAGCAGTCGCCGGGCATCTCGCTGAACGCGACCGAGAAGCTGGAGATCGCCCAGCAGCTCGCGCGGCTCGGCGTCGACGTGATCGAGGCTGGATTCCCGATCGCCTCGCCGGGGACTTCCAGGCCGTACGCACGATCGCGCGGGAGGTGCACGGCCCGATCATCGCGGGCCTCGCACGCGCGCACGCCGCTGACATCGAGCGCGCGGCCGAGGCGGTGCGCGACGCGGAGCGCCCGCGCGTGCACACGTTCATCTCCACGTCGGACATCCACATCCAGCACCAGCTGCAGTCCACGCGCGAGGACGTGCTGGGCCAGGCCCGCGCCGCCGTCGCGCACGCCCGCTCGCTGGTCGACGACGTCGAGTTCAGCCCGATGGACGCGACGCGCGCCGACGTCGACTTCACCGCCGAGGTGCTGCAGGCGGCGATCGACGAGGGCGCGACGACGATCAACATCCCCGACACCGTCGGCTACACGATGCCCGACGAGTACACGGCCTTCCTCGGCCGCCTGTACGAGCTGGTGCCGGATCTGCGCAACGTCGTGCTCTCCGTGCACTGCCACAACGACCTCGGGCCTGGCCGTCGCCAACTCCTTCGCCGGCCTCCAGGCCGGCGCCCGCCAGATCGAGTGCGCCATCAACGGCCTCGGCGAGCGCGCGGGCAACGCCTCGCTCGAGGAGATCGTGATGCTGCTGCGCACGCGTGAGGCCGACGTCGGCTTCACCACGGGCATCAACACGCGCGAGATCGCCCGCACCAGCCGCCTCGTCTCACGCCTGACCGGCTACGGCGTGCAGCCCAACAAGGCGATCGTGGGCCGCAACGCCTTCCAGCACGAGTCCGGCATCCACCAGGACGGCGTGCTCAAGGAGCGCTCGACCTACGAGATCATGTCCGCGGCGTCCGTCGGCTTCGACGACACGAACTCGATCGTGCTCGGCAAGCACTCCGGCCGCCACGCGCTGCAGTCCGCGCTGATGGACCTCGGCTACGAGGTCTCCGGCCACACGCTCAACCAGGCGTTCAAGCGCTTCAAGGAGCTCGCGGACAAGAAGAAGACAGGTCACGGCGATGGACCTGGAGGCGCTCGTCACCGACGAGCTCCGCTCCGACGTCTCGTCCTACACGCTCGAGTGGTTCGACGTCGAGGCCTCGACGCGGCGCCCGCCGCACGCGACGGTCTCGATCCTCACGCCCGAGGGCGAGATCCGTCCGCGGCGACTTCACCGGCGACGGCCCGATCGACGCGATCTTCCGCGCGATCAACTCCGCCACCCGCCGCGAGGCGCGCCTGCGCGAGTTCCGGATCGACGCCGTCACCGGCGGCCAGGACGCGCTCGGCGAGGCCAGCGTGATCCTCGAGCTCTCGGGCGCGAGCGCGTCCGGCCAGGGCGTCTCGACCGACATCATCGAGGCCGCCGCGCTGGCCTACGTCCGCGCGCTCTCGAACGTCGAGCGCAAGGTGGTGCTCGCGGCCGAGGAGGCCGAGACGCCGCCGCTCGAGCTCAGCGGAACGCCGTAACGGAACGGGGCCGGCGCGAGCCGGCCCCCTCGCTCCGTCTCAGCGCTTGAGCTTCAGCGCCACGCTGGTCGTCGCCTTCTGCCCGTCGGCGCCGACGGCGCTCAGGACCAGCTTGTACGCGCCGGCGGCGGCGGCCTTCTTGCCGGCCTTGCCGTTCCAGCGGATCGTGTTCGCGCCGGCCTTCGACGTGCCGGTCACGGTGGCGATCTTTTTGGTGCCCTTGAGGATCGTCAGCGTGCTCTTGGCGCTCGCGGTCGCTGCGTAGCTGAACGCCACGGCCTTGCCTGCCTTGGCGGCGACGCTCGACTGCGAGGCGGCGAGCAGCAGCTTGATCGCGGGCTCGCCCTGCGGCCCCTGAACGCCCTGCGGTCCCTGCGGTCCCTGCGGGCCTGTGGCACCGGGAGCGGCTTGCGTGACCTTCGGCCCGAGGTCCTTCGTGGCGGCCCCGTCGTCGGTGTTCGCGATCAGGCGGTTGTCGCCGAAGTCGTTGATCTCGCCGGTGCCGAGCGCCTTCAGGCCGAAGGCGTTGCCGAACACGGTCGTCCGCGTCAGCCACGCCTTGCCCCGGTCGGCCACGGTGAGCGCGACACCGGAGTTGGAGATCGTGCTGTCCTGGATCGTCACGTTGGCCGAGCCGCCGGCGGCGGGCGCGACATTGATCCCCTGCGAGCAGTTGTTGCTCATGTCCACGCGATTGACGATCACGTTTACCGCGCTGGTGGACGCGACGTCGATGGCCTTCTGGTTGCGATCGATCGTCGAGTCCTCGATCCGCACCGCTCCGGCCTGGAGCACGCGCACACCGGTCGTGGCGGCTGCGCACGGGGGACCGGCGTTGAGGCCGTTGACGTCCAGCCCGCGCAGGATGACCTCGTCGTTGACGCCGGCGTTGATCGTGATGCCGCTCCCGACGTTGAACAGGACGCCGCCGATCACGTTGCGCGCGTCGATCGTGATCGCCTTCGTGATCGCGACCGCGCCGTAGCCGGCCGAGTCGATCGCGTTGATCTCACCGCTGGCCGCGGTCTTGCTGATCGCGCCGGCGAAGGTCTTGCAGGGCGCTGTTCGCGAGCACGGGTTGGCGTCGTCCCCGACCCCGGAGACCCAGGTCCGGGTGGCCTGCGCGTTGGCGGCGGGCGCGAGGGCCGCGCCGGCGGTGAGGAAGAGCGCGGCTGCGGCGAGCAGCGCGGGGAATGAGAAGGATCTGGACACTGCCGGACAGCGTGCCCGCCGCAAGCCCAGGACCAAAGGCCGAAGGTCTAGGTCGTGTTGCTCCTACGAAAGCCGGCGGCCCTGCGCGTAGCCCGCGGCGACGACCGCGAGCGCCGGCTCGGGTCCATCAGATCGGGCCCGATCGCCTCGAGGCTCGCCTCGTCGGGGACGATCGTGGCGACCTTCGCGCCGCGCGAGCGCACGCACCATCGACTCGTAGCCCATCGCGGCCGAGGAGGCGGTGCGCAGCGGCGTGAGCGTCGCGCCGGCGGTCGGGATCAGGCACAGCACGCGCGAGCCGCGGCCGGCCGGGACGGCGTCGAGGTTCGTCGGGCTCCACACCGCGCCGTCGACGTACTCGCGCCCGCCGATCTCCACGGGCGCGAAGATCCACGGCACGGCGCAGCTGGCCAGCACCGCCTCGGCGACCTCCGCGCGCGGCGAGTCGGGCGCGCCGAAGATCACGCGGCGCCCGTTGGCGCGGTCGACGGCCGCGATCCGCAGCCGCCCGTCGAAGTGCGGGTCCAGCGCTCCGATGTGCTTGCCGAGGTCGCCCAGCGTGCGCTCCGTCCGCGGCGCGCGGCTGAGCACTGCGGCGCGTGCGAGCCGTCCCGCGGGCCGGGTGGTCGCCATCGCGAGCGGTGCGAGCGGCGTCGCGACCGCCTTGCCCGCCCGTGCCGCCCCACGCGTCAGCACGCCGAGGCGCGCCCCGCGGGCGGGCAGCGTGTCGGCGGGTGCGGCGGCCGCCTCGGCGAACTCGCGCGCGGCGCGATCGCCCGCCTCGGGCCGCTTGCCCGCCGCCAGCGTGGCGGCGACGATCGAGCCCGCGGAGGTTCCGAGCAGGTACTCGCAGTCGCGGAAGTCCAGGCCTGCGCCGGCCTCCAGGCCGCTGAGCACGCCGCGCAGCCAGGCCTCGCCGAGCGTTCCGCCGGCGCCCAGCACGAGCGCGTCGGGAAGGTCGCGGATCGCTTCGGTCACGGCTAGAGCCTAGGGCGTACGTGATAACGTACAGACGTAATGGCGGCCGCCACGGACCCCACGATCGCGGCCATCGGCCCGCGCGTGAAGGCGCTGCGCGAGGCGATGGATCTCTCGCTGCGCGACCTCTCGGAGCGCTCCGGCGTCTCGGCGCCGATGCTCAGCCAGGTCGAGCGCGGCGAGACGAGCCCGACGCTGCAGGTCGCGAGCCGGATCGCCGTCGGGCCTGGAGCTGCGGCTCTCGCAGCTGCTGCGCCTCGACGAGGAGGTCTCGGTCTCGGTCGTGCGCCGCGGCGAGGGCCGCCGCGGCGGCGCCGGCGGCCACGCCTACGAGGTGCTGACGCCGCCGCTGCCGGGCCTGCGCGCCGAGGTCACGCGCCACACGCTGGCGCCGGGCGCCGTCACCGGCGGCCCCGGCGATCCGCCGCGCCACGAGCCGGGCGCGCGTGAGACCGACGGTGCTCGAGCGCGGCGCGCTGACGCTGCACGTCGACGGCACCGAACACGAGCTGCACACCGGCGACTGCGTCACCTTCGACGCCGATCTGCCGCATCACTTCGCCAACGAATCAGAGGAGGAGGCAGTCCTGCTGGCCATCGTGTCGGCCGGGCTGCGCCGGTCATGACGCCCACCACGCTGTTCGAGAAGATCTGGTCCGCGCACGAGATCGCGGACGGCCTGATCTACATCGACCTCCACCTGGTCCACGAGGTCACGAGCCCGCAGGCCTTCGAGGGCCTCCGGCTCGCCGGCCGCGAGGTCCGCCGGCCGGACCGCACGCTCGCGACCGCCGACCACAACGTGCCGACCGACGGCACGCCGATCTCGGCCAAGATCCACGACGCGCTCTCGCGACGCCAGGTCGAGGCGCTGGAGGCCAACTGCGACGAGTTCGGCATCCCGCTCTACTCGCTCGGCTCCGACCGCCAGGGGATCGTCCACATCATCGGGCCGGAGCTGGGCGTCACCCAGCCCGGCATGACGATCGTCTGCGGCGACTCGCACACCGCCACCCACGGCGCGTTCGGCGCGCTCGCGTTCGGGATCGGCACGAGCGAGGTCGAGCACGTGCTCGCCACGCAGACGCTCGCAGCAGCCCAAGCCGAAGTCGATGCGGATCAACTACGTCGGCACGCTCGGCAACGGCGTCACCGCGAAGGACCTGATCCTCGCCACGATCGGCCAGATGGGCACCAACGGCGCCGCCGGCCACGTCGTCGAGTACGCCGGCGAGGTCATCGAGGGCATGTCGATGGAAGAGCGGATGACGATCTGCAACATGACGATCGAGGGCGGCGGCCGCGCGGGCATGATCGCGCCCGACGAGACGACGTTCGACTGGGTCGAGGGCCGCCCGGGCGCGCCCGAGGACTTCGAGGAGGCGCTGGCGCGACTGGCGCACGCTGAAGACCGACGAGGGCGCGACGTTCGACCGCGAGATCACCGTCGACGCGAGCGCCGCTCTCGCCGCGTCGTCACCTGGGGCACCAACCCCGGCCAGGTCGTGCCGGTCACCGTCGCCGTGCCGGCGCCGCGTCGGAGACCGACGAGCGCGCGCTCGTCTACATGGGCCTCGAGGCCGGAACGCCGATGCTCGAGATCAAGCTCGACCGCGTCTTCATCGGCTCCTGCACGAACGCGCGGATCGGCGACCTGCGCGCCGCCGCGGCGATGATCAAGGGCCGCAAGGTCGCCTCGACGGTCAACGCGATGGTCGTTCCGGGCTCCGCAGCAGGTGCGCCAAGCAGGCCGAGAGCGAGGGGCTCGACGAGATCTTCCGCGCCGCCGGCTTCGACTGGCGCACGGCGGGCTGCTCGATGTGCCTGGGCATGAACCCCGACATCCTCGAGCCGGGCGAGCGCTGCGCCTCGACCTCCAACCGCAACTTCGAGGGCCGCCAGGGCCGCGGCGGGCGCACCCACCTCGTCTCCCCGCAGATGGCGGCCGCGGCCGCGATCGAGGGCCACTTCGTCGACATCCGGGAGTGGAACTAGATGGAACCGATCCAGGTCATCAACGGTCCCGTCACGTCGCTCGCGCGCGCCGACGTCGACACCGACCAGATCATCCCCAAGCAGTTCCTGAAGCGGATCGAGCGCACCGGCTTCGGCGAGTTCCTGTTCTACGACTGGGCGCAGGAGCCCGGCTGGAGCCTGCCGAAGAACCCGATCCTCGCGACCGGCCCGAACTTCGGCTGCGGCTCCAGCCGCGAGCACGCCCCGTGGGCGCTGCAGGACTACGGCTTCCAGGCGATCGTCGCCTCGAGCTTCGCCGACATCTTCTTCTCCAACTGCACGAAGGTCGGCCTGCTGCCGGTCGTGCTGCCGGAGGAGGACGTCAAGGCGCTGATGGCGGCGGGCGAGGGCGAGGTCGACCTCGAGGCGCTCGAGGTCCGCTTCGACGGCCGCGCCGTGCCGTTCGAGCTCGACGCCGAGCGCCGCCACCGCCTGCTCAACGGTCTCGACGACATCGCGCTCACGCTCCAGCAGGGCGACGACATCGAGGCCTATGAGGCCAAGCGAGAGCGCCCCGGTCCCGTCACTCTGAATCTGTAGGGTCCCACAACTTATGCCTACGATCGTCCTCCTTCCCGGCGACGGGATCGGCCCCGAAGTGGCCGCCTCCGCCGTCGAAGTCCTGAACGCCGTCGCCTCCGACCTGACCTTCGAGGAGCACCCCGCCGGGGGCGCCGCCATCGACCTCCACGGCACCGCGCTGACCGACGAGGCGCTTGCTGCGTGCAAAGCGTCCGACGCGGTCCTGCTCGGTGCGGTCGGCGGGCCGAAGTGGGACACGAACGAGCCCGGCGCGGTGCGCCCGGAGCAGGGCCTGTTCAAGATCCGCGCCGAGCTCGGCCTGTTCGCCAACCTGCGCCCGATCCGGCCGCTGCCCGCGCTCTACGACGCCTCGCCGCTCAAGCGCGAGCTGATCGAGGGCGTCGACATGCTGATCGTGCGCGAGCTCACCGGCGGCCTGTACTACGGCGAGCGCGGCACCAAGGACGGCCGCGCGTTCGACACGATGGTCTACACGGTCGAGGAGATCGAGCGGATCGCCCGCGTCGGCTTCGAGGCGGCCAAGAGCCGCGTGACGTCGGTCGACAAGGCCAACGTGCTCGACACGAGCCGGCTCTGGCGCGAGGTCGTCACGCGCATCCACACCGAGGAGTTCCCGCACATCGAGCTCGAGCACATCCTCGTCGACGCGGCGGCGATGAAGCTGATCGCGGCTCCGCGCCACTTCGAGGTGATCGTCACCGAGAACATGTTCGGCGACATCCTGAGCGACGAGGCGTCGATGCTCACCGGCTCGCTCGGCATGCTCCCGACCGCCTCGCTGGGCGGCGATGGGCCGTCGCTGTTCGAGCCCGTGCACGGCACGGCGCCGGACATCGCGGGCCAGGGGATCGCCAACCCGATCGGCATGATCCTGTCCGCCGCGCTGATGCTGCGCCACGGACTCGGCCGGGAGGACCAGGCGGCTGCCGTAGAATCGGCGGTCGACAAGGCCCTGGAGAAGGGCGTCCGCTCCGGAGACCTGGGCGGCAAGGCGACCACCGCCGAGGTGACCGAGGCGGTGCTTGAGGAGCTGAAGTGAGCCAATCGGAGGAGATCTGGATGAACGGCGAACTCGTCGCGTACGAGGACGCCAAGGTCCACGTGCTCACGCACGCGCTGCATTACGGCACGAGCGTGTTCGAGGGCGTGCGCGCGTACGAGACGCCCGACGGTGGCACGGGCGTCTTCCGCCATCAGGACCACATCGACCGCCTGTTCCGGTCCGCCGCGCTCTACCACATGGACATCCCGTTCTCCAAGGACGAGATCCGCGCCGCGACGTTCGAGACGATCACCCGCAACGGCCTGAAGTCCTGCTACATCCGGCCGCTGGTCTTCCGCGGCGCCGGGCCGATGGGCCTGTACCCGCTCGACTGCCCGGTCGACGTGATCATCGCCGTCTGGGAGTGGGGCGCCTACCTCGGCGAGGAGGGCAAGCTCAACGGCGTCCGCGCCAAGGTCTCCTCCTGGCGGCGGATCCCGAGCGACTCGCTGATCCCGTCGGCCAAGGCCGGCGGCCAGTACCTGAACTCGATCCTGGCCAAGGTCGAGGCCGACAAGGCCGGCTACGAAGAGGCGATCCTGCTCGACACGCGCGGGTACGTGTGCGAGGGCACGGGCGAGAACCTGTTCCTGGTCAAGGACGGCAAGGTCGTCACGCCGGGCTTCGCCAACGACATCCTCGAGGGCATCAACCGCGCCGCGGCGATCGAGATCCTGCGCGACCAGGGCTACGAGGTCGTCGAGCGCGACATCGCCCGCGGTGAGCTCTACCGCGCCGACGAGATCTTCATGACCGGCACGGCGGCGGAGCTGACGCCGATCCGCGAGGTCGACGATCTGACGGTCGGGTCCGGCACGCGCGGGCCGGTCACGGCGGAGATCCAGGCGATCTTCGAGGACGCCCTGCACGGGCGCTCGGAGCGCTACTCGAAGTGGCTGGACAAGGTCCCCGCCGCGGTCACCTGAACATGACGCACATCATCGTCTACGACACCACCCTGCGCGACGGGATGCAGGGTGAGGGGATGTCGCTGTCCGTCGAGGAGAAGGTGCGCGTCGCGCGGATCCTCGACGAGCTCGGCGTGCCCATGATCGAGGCGGGGTTCCCGACGTCGAACCCGAAGGAGCTCGAGCTCTTCGAGCGCCTGCGGGAAGCCGGGCTGCAGGCGGACATCTGCGCCTTCGGGATGACCCGCCGGCGCGGGGTCGCGGCCGAGGAGGACGCGGCGCTGCGCGTGCTGGCCGAGTCCTGGACGCCGGTCTCGACGATCGTCGGCAAGACCTGGGGCCTGCACCTCGAGAAGGTCGTCAAGGTCGATCGCGACGAGAACCTGGCGATGATCGGCGAGTCCGTCGCGTTCCTGGTGGCGAGCGGGAAGCGCGTGATCTACGACGCGGAGCACTTCTTCGACGGCTACCGCGACGATCCCACGTACGCGATCGAGTGCCTGCGCACCGCCTTGGACGCGGGCGCCGAGAACCTGACGATGTGCGACACCAACGGCGCCTCGCTCCCGCACGAGATCGCGGCGGCGGTGCACGTGGTGCGGCGGGCGCTCGCCGCATGCCGCGCTGGGGATCCACACCCACAACGACGCCGAGTGCGCCGTCGCGAACACGCTGGCGGGGGTCGCCGAGGGCGCCGTGATGGTCCAGGGCACGATGAACGGCTACGGCGAGCGCTGCGGCAACGCGAACCTGATCTCGATCATCCCGAACCTGCAGCTGAAGATGGGCTACCAATGCCTGCCGTCGCTGGAGGGGCTGACCGAGGCCTCGCACCTGGTGGCCGAGATGCTCAACCTCTCGCCCGACGCCAACCAGGCCTACGTGGGCAAGAACGCGTTCGCGCACAAGGGCGGGATGCACGTCGCCGGCGTCAACGCCGACCCGCTGACGTTCGAGCACATCGATCCCGTCCGCGGTCGGCAACGCGCGCGAGGTGCTCGTCAGCGAGCTCTCGGGCAAGGGCACCGTGATCGCGCACGCGGGCGGAGATCTGGACGACGCGACCGCCTCGCGGGTGGTCGGAACGCGTGAAGGAGCTCGAGCACCGCGGCTTCCAGTTCGAGGCCGCCGACGGTTCCTTCGAGCTGCTGATCCGGCGCGAGACGGGCGAGTACCAGCCGCTGTTCAAGCTCGAGTCCTGGCGCGTGATCGCCGAGAAGCGCGCCGACGGGCGGGTGGAGACCGAGGCGACCGTGAAGCTCTGGGTCGGCTCGCAGCGCTTCGTGCGCACCGCCGAGGGCAACGGTCCCGTCCACGCGTTGGATCGCGCTCTGCGGGCCGCGATCGGCGAGCGCCTGCCGCACCTGCGCGACATCAAGCTCGTCAACTACAAGGTCCGCATCCTCGACGAGTGGAAGGCGACGGGCGCGACGACCCGCGTGCTGCTCGACGCCTCCGACGGCACGTCCACCTGGGGCGCGATCGGGGTGCACGAGAACGTGATCGAGGCGTCCTGGGACGCGCTGGTGGACTCGCTCGAGGCGGGCATGCTGCGATCGCAGGCCGCGTTGAAGTGATCCCGCTCGCTCGCCCCGTGATCGGGGAAGCCGAGGAGCAGGCCGTGCTCGAGGTGCTGCGCTCGCGGCATCTCTCGCTCGGCCCGCGCGTCCCGGCCTTCGAGAACGCGTTCGCCGCGCGGGTGGGTTCGAAGTACGCGAGCGCGGTGTCGTCCGGCACGGCTGCGCTGCATCTGGCCCTGCGGGCGGTGGGGGTGAAGGCGGGCGACGAGGTCGTCACGTCGCCGTTCTCGTTCGTGGCCTCGGCGAACTCGATCCTCTACGAGCAGGCGCGGCCGGTGTTCGTGGACATCGACCCGGTCACCTTGAATCTGGACGTCGACGCCGCCGCCGCGGCGATCACGGACCGCACCTCCGCTTTGCTGCCGGTCCACATCTTCGGCTACCCGGCCGACACGCCGGCACTCGAGCGCCACGGGCTGCCGATCGTCGAGGACGCGTGCGAGGCGCTCGGCGCCGTCCACGCCGACGGCGTGCCGGTCGGCGGCCGCGACCATCCCGCCGCGTTCGGCTTCTACGCCAACAAGCAGCTGGTGACGGGCGAGGGCGGGATGCTCACCATGGGCTCGCTCGCGCACAAGACGGCTGTGGACTCCGAGCGCAACCAGGGCCGCGCGCCCGACATGGACTGGCTCGACCACGACCGGCTCGGCTTCAACTACCGGTTGACCGACATGGCGTGCGCGCTGGGCCTCGCGCAGCTCGATCGCCTGGACGACATGCTCGCCGCCCGCGCCCGCGCGGCCGGACTGGTACCGCTCGGCACTGGCCGGCTTCGAGGGGCTGGAGCTGCCGTGCGAGGACTCCGGCGGCGACGTCCGCGGCTGGTTCGTCTTCGTCGTGCAGCTGCCGCACGGCGTCGATCGCGACGAGACGATCCGTGCTCTGGCGTTGCGGGGCGTGCAGTCGAAGCCGTATCTGCCCGCGATCCACCTGATGTCGTTCTACCGCGAGCGCTTCGGCCATCGCGAGGGCGAGTTCCCGGTCTGTGAGGACGTTGCGGCGCGCTCGATCGCGCTGCCGTTCTTCCCGGAGATCACGGAGGGCCAGGTGGCGGAGGTCGCCGAGGCGCTGGACTCCGTGCTCTACACCGCCTTGAGGTAACCGATGAAGCCCGGGCCGCCGAGCGCCCGGGCGATCTTCTCGCTCGGCGCGCGGCGGATCTCGCGCTCGTCGAACCCGTAGGCCTCATACAGCGCTCTTGCCGGACGGTTGTGCAGGCCGGTGTCGAGCGCCAGCTTTCGGAATCCGTGTTCGGTCGCCGCCTGCTGCGCGTCGTCGAGCAGGTGCTGGGCAACGCCTTTGCGACGCCAGGCCGGTGTCGACCGCGAGCGCGTCGACGAAGTAGGCGTCGAGCGGCGGGGTGAGCGAGACGACGCCGGCCGCGCGCAGGTGCCGGAACGTGCGTCGGCCAGCGCCACAGCGGCAGGCGCGGGAACGTCAGCTGGACGAAGCGCCGCGACAGCGCGGTCGACCTGCGAGACCGGAAAGCCGGCCGCGAGGCCGACCACCTCACCTTCGGCCAGCGCGACACGGCAGTACTCGTAGCTGGCTGCGTGGTCGCGTTCGCGGTAGGCCCGCTCGAGCAGCTTCAGCGCGCGCTTCGCGCCTCCCGCGTAGGCGGTGTAGTACGGCTCCGCGGAAGCGAAGAGCAGCGGGGCGCAGGGGTCCTCGGGACCCGCGGGGCGGACGAGCAGATCCATCTTGGGTCATCATGCCGAGTCCGTGTCCCGCTTCTCACTTCCGCCCGATCCCGTGTTCGTCTCCATGAACGCGTCGATCGGCTTCGACTGGCGCCTGGCGCCCTACGACGTCGCGCAGTCCCGCGCTCACGCGACGATGCTCGCGGCCACCGGCATCATCTCCGACGCCGACCGTGACGAACTGCTCGGAGGCCTCGATCGGGTCGCCGCCGAGCTCGATGCCGGCGAGTTCGCCTTCCTGGACTCCGACGAGGACATCCACATGGCGGTCGAGCGGCGGCTCACCGAGATCGTGGGCGCCGTCGGCGGCAAGCTGCACACGGCGCGCTCGCGCAACGACCAGGTCGCGACGGACATGGCGATGTTCACCCGCGCGCACGCGCTGCGGGCGATCGAGGCGCTGCAGGACCTGCAGACCGTGATCGTGCGCGTGGCCGAGGCGCACCTGGACTGGGCGATGCCGGGCTACACGCACCTCCAGCGCGCGCAGCCCGTCTATCTCTCGCACCACCTGCTGGCGTATTTCTGGATGTTCCGGCGCGACGCCGGCGCGCTTCGAGACCGTTCTGGGCTCGACCACGGAGCTGCCGCTGGGCGCGGGCGCGCTGGCGGGCGTGAACTTCCCCACCGACCGCCGCCTGGTGGCCTCGGAGCTCGGGTTCGCCGGTGTCGTGCCGAACTCGATCGACGCCGTCTCCAACCGCGACTTCGTGCTCGACTTCCTCGCCGCCGCGGCCACCTGCGCGACCCACCTGTCGCGGCTGGGCGCGGAGATCGTGCTCTGGTCCTCGGAGGAGTTCGGCTTCTGCGAGGTCAGCGACGCCTGGGCGTCGAGCTCCTCGATCATGCCGCAGAAGAAGAACCCCGACGCGGCTGAGCTGCTGCGCGCGAAGGCGCCGCGGATCGTCGGGCACCTCGCGGCGCTGCACGGGGTGATGCACGGGACTCCGCTGACCTACAACAAGGACATGCAGGAGGACAAGGAGCACCTCTTCGACGCCGTCGACACGCTCGAGCTGTCGCTGGCGGCCGCGCGCGGGATGCTCGGCGGGATGACCTTCAAGCGCGAGCGGCTGGCCGCCGCCGCGACGGACGAGATGCTCGCCGCCGTCGACGTCGCCGACATGCTCGTCAAGCGCGGCGTGCCGTTCCGGCAGTCGCACGGGATCGTCGCGGGGCTCGTCCGCACGGCGGTCGAGTCGGACCGCACGCTCTCCCAGCTGACGCGCGAGGAGCTCGCCGAGCACTCCGACGTGCTCGACGACGACTTCTACTCGGTGCTATCCCAGGGCTCGTGGCTGGAGTCCAAGGAGAGCGAGGGCGGGACGTCGCTGGCGCGGGTGCGCGAGCAACTGGCGCACGCGCAGGCGGCGCTGGACTCGACGTCCTAGGCGCATTGTCGAGGCAGCCGGCTTCGCCGGCGCAGTCGACTTCGGCTGGGGAGGTCGCTTCGCGGACCTCCCTGACGCGGCGTTCTACGACCGGCCGGTCCTCGAGGTCGCGCCGGAGCTGCTGGGCTGCGTCGTCTGGCACGGCCCATGCGCGGGCATGATCGTCGAGACCGAGGCCTACCACTACTCCGAGCCGGCGTCGCACGCGTTCGTCGGTGTGACGCCGCGGACTGTCGTCCTGCACGGGGCGCCGGGTACCGCGTACGTGTACCGCTCCTACGGGATCCACGCGCTGCTGAACGCGGTCTGCGAGCCCGAGGGCGTGGGCGCCGCGGTCCTGATCCGCGCGCTGGAGCCGCTCGAGGGCCTGTCAGAGATGCGTGCTCGCCGCGGCGCGGGGGAGCTGACCAACGGGCCGGGCAAGTTGACGCAGGCGCTCGGCATCGATCTGAGCGAGAACGACACGTCGCTGATCACGGGTCCGATCACGATCGTGGCCGGGGAGCGGCTCCCGTATCTGACCGGCCCGCGGATCGGGATCACCAAGGCCGCCGATCTCCCGTGGCGCTTCTGCGCTTTGGGCTCGCGGGACGTCTCGCGCCCCTGGCCACCGGGATTGAACGGGGGGTCATGAACAAGTAGGTCCTCACAGGACCCAGTTGTTCGTCACCCCCAGCAACGCCGCCACCTTCGTGAGGCGCGGCAGTCCAACCGCCTTCCAACCAGCTGTTTTGACATTCGTCCCAGCTAGCCGGTGGTGCCGTCACCGGCAGCCGGTGCGGTATCTCCCGCACCTCCCGTCCCTGCCGCGCCCGGATCGGTCGGCGGCGGATCGGTGGTCTGCGGGTCCGTCGCCGGCGGGTCCGCCGCGGGCGGGTCGGTCGTCGTCGGCGGAGTGACGGGCGGCGTGCGTCGTCCCGCCGGTCCCGCCGCCGCCGGTCGTCGGCGGCACCGCCGTCGCCGTGGGCGGAGCGACGGTGCGCCGTCGGCGGCACGTAGGTGCCCGTGCCCGGCGTGGGCGTCTCGGTCGGGCTTGCCGGTGCCGTCGCCGCCGTCCTTCTTGGGCAGCGGGTCGATCTTCAGCAGCGCCTGCATGAAGGTCTTCCAGATCGCGGCGGGATAGGTGCCGCCCGCGACCGGCTCGCCCTGGAACTCGGTCTTCATCGGCTTGAACTCGTCGGGGTAGCCGACCCAGACGGCGACGGTGTACTCCTTCGTCCAGGCCACGAACCACGCATCGCCGTAGTCCTCGGTGGTGCCGGTCTTGCCCGCGATCATCACGCCGGGGATCTGCGCGCGGGTCGCGGTGCCCTGCTTGACCACGGTCTGGAGGATCGAGGAGACGGTGCCGGCCACCTCGGGCGTGAGCACCTTGCGCTCCTTGCGCTTGTTGACCATCTTCTGGCCGTCGTCGAGCACGACAGCCCGCAGCTTCTTGCCGTCGCGCTTGTCGATGCGGTCGATCCCGACCGGGCCGGGCACGGGCAGGCTCTTGTTGCTCTGACCCGGCGAAAGCGTGCCGTAGACGAGCTTCCCGTTCGTCGCGAACGTCTCATAGGCGTGCGCCATGTCCAGCGGCGTGACGCCCGTGCGCAGACCGCCGAGCGCCATCGCGTAGTTGCTCGAGACCGGCGTGCGAACGCCCATCCGGCGCGCGAGCTTGGCGACCTTCTTGGTCTTGACCTTCATGCCGACCTGGGCGTAGACCGCGTTGTCGGAGAAGGTCGTCGCGTTCGCGAGCGTCCTGATCCCGCCGTAGGCGTCCTCGTAGTTGTTGACCGTGAACTTCTCGCCGCCCTTGAGGATGTAGGTCTTCTTCTTCGATTCCCACGTCGACTCCGGGCTGATGCCCTGGCGCAGCGCCTCGGCGAGCACGAACGGCTTGAACGAGGAGCCGGGCTGGCGCTGACCCTGCGTCGCGAGGTTGAACGGGGTGGTCCCGTAGTTGTCGCCGCCGACCATGGCCCGCACCTCGCCGGTGTCGTTGCGGATCGCGACCAGCGACGCGCGCGGACCGGACTGTCCCTTGGGCAGCCAGGCGTCGATCGCCTTCTCGGCGGCGCGCTGCACGCGCCCGTCGATCGTCGTCTTGACCACGAGCCCGCCCTCGAACGCGCGCTGCGCGCCCTGCTGGCCGCCACCGAGCTGGTCGACGACCTGCGGCTTGATCCAGGAGGTGAAGTACGGGAAGTCCGTGTCCTCCTTCGGGAAGTTCAGATCGTCGCGCTTGGGCAGATCCAGCGCCTTCTCGGAGTCGTAGAGGCTGCGCGTGAGGTAGCCCTGCTGGAGCATGCGCAGGAGCACGAGGTCGCGCCGGCGCTTGGACGCGACCGGGTGCTGGATCGGGTCGAACGCGCTCGGGGAGGCCACCATCGCGGCCAGCAGCGCGGCCTCGTGCGGCTGCAGGACCGATGCGCAGGGCGTCTCGCCCTTGCCCCGGCCGCCGCAGCGATCGTGGTTGTAGGAGAAGTAGGTTCGCGCCGCCGACTCGATGCCGTAGGCGCCGTTGCCGAAGTAGATCTGGTTGAGGTAGTTGCGGAGGATCTCCTCCTTGGACCAGCGGCGCGTGAGGTGGTACGCGAGCGCTGCCTCGCGGAGCTTCTGGAAGATCGTGCGCTCGTTCTCGGCGGCGAGCGAGAGCTTCACGAACTGCTGCGGGATCGTCGAGGCGCCCTGCAGCGCCTGGCCGGAGGTGACGTCCTCGACGGCCGCGCGGGCGATGCCGCGCAGATCGACGCCGCTGTTGGTGTAGAAGCGCCGGTCCTCGATCGAGATGATCGCGTGCTTCATCGCGGGCGCGATCTGGGTCTCGGAGAGGTAGATCCGGCGCTCGGAACCGGTCAGCGTGCCGATCTGGTTGCCGCGGCGGTCCTCGATCGTCGTCGGCGTGTGCGTCGGGTTCTGCAGATGCGGGAGGTCCGACGCGACGGCCATGAACATCCCGAACAGCGCGGAGACGATCCCGAGCACGCCGAGGAAGAAGAGGACGAGCAGGACGCGGAGCTTGCGGACCTTGAAGCGCTTGGGACGCTTGCGGCGCCTCCATAGGCGCGGGCGTCGCCGCGTGCGCTCGCGCGTGCGAGGGAGATCGACGACTTCGCCGCCGCCGGTGAGGGCGTCGGGAGACATCGTGCTCGTGGGCTCGTGCTCGCTCATAGACAGGTGTCGACCGGCGCCCCCGGACGGAGACGCTCTTGTCAAGGGTAAGGGGCCGACGATGAGAGTCAGGCGGACCAGGCCTGACCGGGCCAAAACTCTAGCATTGGCGCGGATGGAATCACCCGCGCAGTTCCTCGCCCGCAACGCTGTAGATGTGCGCCCTGACGGGCTGCTCGAGAAGCGTCTGGCGGAGGGCAGACCGCTCCGGATCAAGCTCGGTCTGGACCCCACCGCGAAGGACCTCCACCTGGGTCACACGGTGGTCTTGCAGAAGCTGCGCGAGTTCCAGGACCTCGGGCACACCGTCGTGCTGATCATCGGCGACTACACGGCGCGGGTCGGTGATCCGTCAGGGCGCTCGGCGACCCGGCCGGTGCTGTCGCCGGCGGAGATCGACGAGCACGCCCAGACCTACCTCGATCAGGCGACCAAGGTGCTCGCCGACGACGAGCGGCTGGAGGTCCGCCGCAACTCGGAGTGGTTGGACATGCCGATGGAGGACCTGTTCCGGCTCGTCCGGTTCGTCACTGTCGCCCAGTTGCTCGAGCGCGACGACTTCTCCAAGCGGATGGCCGCGGCCGAGCCGATCTCGATGCTCGAGCTGCTGTACCCGGTGCTCCAGGGCTACGACTCGGTCGCGATCCGCGCCGACGTCGAGCTCGGCGGCACCGACCAGACCTTCAACCTCTTCATGGGTCGAGCGCTGCAGACCGCTTACGGCCAGCCGCCGCAGGTCGTGCTGACGGTCCCGCTGCTCACCGGCACCGATGGCGAGCGCAAGATGTCGAAGTCCTACGGCAACCAGATCGGGATCACCGATCCGCCGGGGGAGATGTACGGCAAGACGCTGCGGATACCCGACGAGCAGCTCGAGTCCTGGTACGGACTGCTGCTCGGCGGCGCGATTCCCGAGGGCCTGGGCCCGCGCGACGCGAAGCGCGCCCTCGCGCGCGCGCTCGTGGCGCGCTTCTGGGGAGAGGAGGCGGCCGGCGAGGCGGAGACCGGTTTCGACCGCGTGTTCATCCGGCATGAGGTCCCCGAGGAGATCGAAGAGGTCTCGGTGGCGGCGGTCGACGGGACGCTGCATCTGCCGCAGGTCATCGTCGAGGTCTTCGGGGGTTCGCGATCCGAGGCGCGGCGCAAGCTGGTCCAGGGCGGCGTGAAGCTGGAGGGCGCCGCGCTGCCGGCGGAACCGCTCGACGTACCGGCCTCGGAACTGGACGGTCGGGTCCTCCAGCTGGGCAAGCGCCAGTTCCGCCGCGTCCGGGTCGTTTAGAAAGAAATTTCGCTTCTGCCCTTGAGGGTCGGAAACTCGCTGCTACTCTGCTGATCGCGGCACGGAGAAGCGCTCCGGCCCGCCGGGAGGTGACTCCAGGCGACAGGTGCGCTAGACTTCGATGCCCGCTCGAGAGCCAGACTCTCGAGAGCGCAAAATCTTCATGGAGGGAATCCCCCTCCTACAAGGCGCGGCGGTCTTTGAAAACTCAACAGCATGCATAATTCGGTGGCTCCTTGCTACCGGAATATGTCCAGGTTTCGAGATGCCGGCGTTCTCTACCCAGAGGCCGACCGGCGCAAGGAACTAGTAGTACAGAAGTGCCAGTAGTACTGAGCAAGTAGTAACCCTGTCATGCGCTCGGTCCGTTACATGTGTACCGACGGACCCTCGAGTAGCGCACGACGCTCTTTGTGAAGTTCTTCACGGAGAGTTTGATCCTGGCTCAGGACGAACGCTGGCGGCGTGCTTAACACATGCAAGTGGAGCGACGAACCAGGGCTTGCCCTGGGGCAGAGCCGCGAACGGGTGAGTAACACGTGGGTAACCCACCCCGATGACCGGGACAACCCGAGGAAACTCGGGCTAATACCGGATGTTCTCGCTTTCTCCAAGGAAAGCGAGCAAAGATAGCTTCGGCCTTCGCATCGGGACGGGCCCGCGGCCCATTAGCTTGTTGGTGAGGTAACGGCTTACCAAGGCGACGATGGGTAGCTGGTCTGAGAGGACGATCAGCCACACTGGGACTGAGACACGGCCCAGACTCCTACGGGAGGCAGCAGTGGGGAATCTTGCGCAATGCGCGAAAGCGTGACGCAGCAACGCCGCGTGGGGGAAGAAGGCCTTCGGGTTGTAAACCCCTTTCAGTTGGGACGAAGCTTCGTCGGTTAATAGCCGGCTGGAGTGACGGTACCTTCAGAAGAAGCCCCGGCTAACTACGTGCCAGCAGCCGCGGTAATACGTAGGGGGCTAGCGTTGTCCGGAATCATTGGGCGTAAAGCGCGTGTAGGCGGTCCGGTAAGTCCGCTGTGAAAGTCGGGGGCTCAACCCTCGGATGCCGGTGGATACTGTCGGGCTTGAGTACGGAAGAGGCGAGTGGAATTCCTGGTGTAGCGGTGAAATGCGCAGATATCAGGAGGAACACCAATTGCGAAGGCAGCTCGCTGGGACGTTACTGACGCTGAGACGCGAAAGCGTGGGGAGCAAACAGGATTAGATACCCTGGTAGTCCACGCTGTAAACGATGGGCACTAGGTGTGGGGGGTGTCGACTCCCTCCGTGCCGAAGCTAACGCATTAAGTGCCCCGCCTGGGGAGTACGGCCGCAAGGCTAAAACTCAAAGGAATTGACGGGGGCCCGCACAAGCAGCGGAGCATGTGGTTTAATTCGACGCAACGCGAAGAACCTTACCTGGGCTTGACATGTTCCTGACCGTCCTGGAAACAGGGCTTCCCTTCGGGGCAGGATCACAGGTGGTGCATGGCTGTCGTCAGCTCGTGTCGTGAGATGTTGGGTTAAGTCCCGCAACGAGCGCAACCCCCGTCGTATGTTGCCAGCATTTAGTTGGGGACTCATGCGAGACTGCCGGTGACAAACCGGAGGAAGGTGGGGATGACGTCAAGTCATCATGCCCCTTATGTCCAGGGCTACACACGTGCTACATTGGCGCGTACAGAGGGCTGCGATACCGCGAGGTGGAGCGAATCCCTTAAAGCGCGTCTCGGTTCGGATTGCAGGCTGAAACCCGCCTGCATGAAGGCGGAGTTGCTAGTAATCGCGGATCAGCATTGCCGCGGTGAATACGTTCCCGGGCCTTGTACACACCGCCCGTCACACCATGGAAGCAAGTAACACCCGAAGCCGGTGGCCTAACCCGCAAGGGAGGGAGCTGTCGAAGGTGGGACTCGTGACTGGGGTGAAGTCGTAACAAGGTAGCCGTACCGGAAGGTGCGGCTGGATCACCTCCTTTCTAGGGAAGCTCCAGGACTTGGAGCGCCGGCGAAGGCCAGGTGGGCATACCGTCCACCTCGAGCTCGACCCGGTACCTAATGTCGACCGAACCTGGCGTCGTTTCCGAGCTTGCTCGGAGCAGGGCGCATGCTGTTGAGTTTTGAGAGACCGAACACCCAGTCCGGGTGTGCGCCTCTAGCGGACCTTGAAAACTGCACAATCATGCCAACGAAGCACTCCTCGCAAGAGGGGTGCGAACGGGTATCACCGAGATCGCTGTCGTCATTTCCATGCCGACAGCGTGATCACCGTCAAGATAGGAAGGGCACACGGTGGATGCCTTGGCACCAGGAGTCGATGAAGGACGTGAACGGCTGCGATAAGCCGCGGTGAGGCGCTGAATAGCCAGTGACCCGCGGATCTCCGAATGGGGAAACCCAGCGCTGTTAGTACGGCGTTACCTCCCGCTGAATATATAGGCGGGTAGGGGGCAAGCCGGGGAACTGAAACATCTCAGTACCCGGAGGAAAGGAAATCAACCGAGACTCCCCGAGTAGTGGCGAGCGAAAGGGGATCCAGCCCAAACCGGGCCAGTGTAAGCGCACACGCGTTGCTGGTTCGGGGTTGTAGGGCCTTTGCCCGAGCAGTGTGTTGCTCGGCGGGAGTTACAAAGCTGGTCGATAGACGAAGCGCGTGGAACCGCGCACCACAGAGGGCAATCGTCCCGTAGTCGAAATCGAGCCAGTCTCCCGATGAGGTACCTGAGTAGGTCCGCTCCCGTGAAACGCGGACTGAATCTGGGGGGACCACCCTCCAAGGCTAAGTACTCCCTGGTGACCGATAGCGGACTAGTACCGTGAGGGAAAGGTGAAAAGTACCCCGGAAGGGGAGTGAAATAGTACCTGAAACCGCGTGCCTACAAGCGGTCGGAGCAGGCTTTGTCCTGTGACGGCGTGCTTTTTGCATAACGAGCCGGCGAGTTACTCGTCTGCGGCAAGGTTAAGCGATGAGCGGAGCCGAAGCGAAAGCGAGTCCTAATAGGGCGATTTAGTCGTAGGCGGTAGACCCGAAACTGAGCGAGCTACCCATGGGCAGGTTGAAGCGGGGGTAAGACCCCGTGGAGGACCGAACCGACCTAGGTTGAAAACTGGGCGGATGACCTGTGGGTCGGAGTGAAAGGCTAATCAAGCTCAGAGATATCTGGTTCTCTCCGAAATATATTTAGGTATAGCCTCGGATAAATTCCGTGGCGGCCGTAGAGCACTGTTTGGTCTAGGGGCCCTACCAGGTTACCGAAATCAGGCAAACTCCGAAGACCGTCACGGTTACTCCGGGAGTCAGTTGCGGGGGGATAAACTTCCGCGTCAAGAGGGAAACAGCCCAGACCGACAGCTAAGGTCCCTAAGTTCTAGCTAAGTGGCAAACGATGTCCGAGTGCATAGACAACCAGGAGGTTGGCTTAGAGGCAGCCATCCTTGAAAGAGTGCGTAACAGCTCACTGGTCAAGTGTTCGGGCGCGGATAATGTAACGGGGCTCAAGCTAGACACCGAAGCTTCGGGTGCGTCGCAAGACGCGCGGTAGGAGAGCGTTCTCATGGCAGTGAAGCGGCGGGGGAACCCAGCCGTGGAGCCATGAGAAGTGAGAATGCCGGCATGAGTAACGAAAGAGAAGTGAGAATCTTCTCCGCCGATTGCCCAAGGATTCCTGAGTAAAGTTCGTCTGCTCAGGGTTAGTCGGGACCTAAGGCGAGGCCGAAAGGCGTAGTCGATGGATAACAGGTTGATATTCCTGTACCACGTCGCACTCATTTGACTGATGGGGGGACGGGGAAGGCTATGGGAACCCAGGCGATGGTAGTCCTGGGTCAAGCATGTAGGGGTGGCCGATGAAAAATGCGCGGCCGCATAACCTGAGGTGCGATGACAGCTGGCTTAAAGCCGGCGAGTCCCGGACGCCATGCCTCCAAGAAAAGCCTCTAGGGAGAGTGCACGTGCCCGTACCAAAACCGACACAGGTGGGCAAGTAGAGAATACTAAGGTGATCGAGATAACCATCGTTAAGGAACTCGGCAAAATCGCTCCGTAACTTCGGGATAAGGAGCGCCCCAGTAGGGTGAAGCACCTCGCGTGCGGAGCCTGAGAGGGCCGCAGTGAATAGGTTCAACCGACTGTTTACCAAAAACACAGGGCTCTGCTAAGTCGCAAGACGACGTATAGGGTCTGACGCCTGCCCGGTGCCGGAAGGTTACGTGGAGGTGTTAGGAGCAATCCGAAGCACTGAAACTAAGCCCCGGTAAACGGCGGCGGTAACTATAACCGTCCTAAGGTAGCGAAATTCCTTGTCGGGTAAGTTCCGACCTGCACGAATGGCGTAACGAGTTGAACGCTGTCTCAACGATGGGCTCGGTGAAATTGCAGTCTCGGTGAAGATGCCGAGTACCCGTGGCTAGACGGAAAGACCCCGTGCACCTTTACTATAACCTGGTATTGGAGTGTGGTGCATCTCGCTCAGGATAGGAGGGAGTCTTTGAAGCATCGGCTGCGGCTGGTGTGGAGACAACCTTGAGATACCTCCCTTGATGTACTGCGCTTCTAACACTGCGACCGTAATCCGGGCAGTGAACAGTGCCAGGCGGGTAGTTTGACTGGGGCGGTCGCCTCCCAAAATGTAACGGAGGCGCGCAAAGGTTCCCTCAGTACGGTTGGAAATCGTACGTAGAGTGCAAAAGCAATAAGGGAGCTTGACTGTGAGACCGACAGGTCGAGCAGGTGCGAAAGCAGGCTTTAGTGATCCGGCAGTAGCAAGTGGAAGTGCTGTCGCTCAACGGATAAAAGGTACGCCGGGGATAACAGGCTTATCGAGTCCAAGAGTCCACATCGACGACTCGGTTTGGCACCTCGATGTCGGCTCGTCGCATCCTGGGGCTGTAGTAGGTCCCAAGGGTTGGGCTGTTCGCCCATTAAAGCGGTACGCGAGCTGGGTTCAGAACGTCGTGAGACAGTTCGGTCCCTATCTGCCATGGGCGTTGGAGAATTGAAAGGATTCGTCCCTAGTACGAGAGGACCGGGATGAACGCACCTCTGGTGTATCTGTTGTCCTGCCAAGGGCATCGCAGGTTAGCTACGTGCGGATCGGATAACCGCTGAAGGCATCTAAGCGGGAAGCCGGCCTTGAGATGAATTCTCCCACCTCCTTGAGAGGGTAAGACCCCTAGTAGACCACTAGGTTGATAGGCTGGATCTGGAAGAGACGGTAACGTTCGTAGGAGACCAGTACTAATGGGTCGAGGGCTTGACGGATATTTTTTCGTTGGTACCCGTTCGTTGGCGGGTTGTGCAGTTTTGAAGGCCCGCTGAGGCGTGGTCTTGACAAGTTTCCGGTGGCTATTGCGCGGGGGAAACACCTCTTCCCATTCCGAACAGAGCAGTTAAGCCCCGTAGCGCCGATGGTACTTGGCCTGCAAGGGCCTGGGAGAGTAGGTCGCCGCCGGTCCTTATAGTAAAGAAGAGCCACCCGCTGAGGTGGCTCTTCGTCGTTAACGCACCGTGTCCGACGTCACCACAGCCCGGTTGCGCCTGTCCCGCTGGGACCCGGTGACCCACACGCCGGCGCTCGAGGCCATCAACGCCCTGCCGGATGCGGTCGCGTACCTCAACGGCGGCGTCCCGTACACGCCCGCGGAGAGCGCGGCGCCAGTCGGCGCGTTTCGCCGCGCACTGGGAGCGCTACGGCTTCGGGCTCTGGGCGCGCGACGCGCATCGACACCGGACAGCTCATCGGCTTCGTCGGCCTGCAGCATCCCGTGTGGTTCCCCGGCTCGCGGACCAGGTCGAGGTCGGCTGGCGACTGCATCCTTCGCATGGGGGAACGGCTTCGCGACCGAGGCAGCCCGGGCAGCCCGTACGCCGCTTGGGCGGAGCTGGTCCTGGAGCGCGTGATCGCGCTGATCGACCCGGCCAACGCTCCGTCGATCGCGGTCGCCGAGCGGCTCGGAATGACGCGCGAGGAGCGCGTGGCTCACCCGCAGCGCCCGGGCGCTACTGGACGTCTACGTCACGGGTCCGCCGGCAAACGCCCGCGAGTAGCGCGCTGCGGGAACGACAAAGGGGCGGCCGTTATCGGCCGCCCCTTTTACCTGCGTGGATGTCGTCGTGTGCACTACTTCACCGTGACGGTCTTACTGCTCGAGCGCGACGGTGACGCGGTACCTGCCCGCTGCGAGCGTCGTGGTGGCCGTCCACTTCGACGACTTCGACGTCGCGCGGAGGGCCTTGCTGCGTACGTGCGCTACTGACACGTGTGACAGTGACTCGCACCGAGGCGCGCAGGCGAGGCGATGCCGGTCACCGTCAGGCGGTGCTTGACGACGCGGGTCGACGCGATCGTCGGCGCTGCGCAGCGCTGCCGCCGTGGTCGTAGCGGCTGTCGTCGCCGTCGTCGAGCCGGGATCGGCGGCCGCCGCTCGCTGACCGGGGCCTCGGGGCGCGGTCGGCGGCCTCGGGCGCCGGCGTCGCGGCCGGCGGAACCGTCGGCGGGACGTCGGCGAGCTTGTCGGTGTAGACCGTCGGCCCGCTCGCGGCCTCCTGGAAGCGAACGTCGGAGAGCTGGATCGAGCCGGTGGCCGGCATGCCGGTGCCGCCGAACTTGAGCTCGAACTTGCGGACGTTGGCGAGGTCGACGCCCTGCGCGGCGAAGTCGCTCAGCGGGACGCGCACCTCGTTGAGCACCTCGTGGACGCGCGTCGTCGTCGAGCCCGTCGTCTGGTGCAGGGCCGTGCCGTAGCGTGGGGAGGCGGCGGCGACCGAACCGACCTTGCCGTTCTTGTCGGTCAGCTCGATCGTGAAGTTCTGGGTCGTCAGGCCCGGGTTCCAGATCGCGTCCGTGCCACGGGACGGGTTGCGCGGGTCGAAGAAGTTCACCGCGGCGCCCAGCGCGAGCGACTTGTAGGCGGTCACGTTGCCCGAGGCGGCGGGAATGCGCGTGCCGATGGAGGCAGGCTGGTCCCAGGCCAGCGCGAGCTGCAGCCCGTAGGAGTGGTTGACCGGGGCGTTCTCACGCGTGCCGCTCTGGCCGCCGAGCGCGCCGGCGGCGGGAAGCGGGCAGCCCTTGGTCGCGGTTGGGAGACCGGTGATGCCGAGCTGCGACGGCGCGAACTGCGTCGGCTCCGGGTTGCACCAGTCAAAGCCGCCCGGCGTCGTCGCCGGAACCGGGGCTGACGCCGCCGGTCGCCAGATACGGGTTCGAGAACCCGGATCCGGTGATCGAGGTGCCGACGCGCGCTCACCTCGAGCGGGTTGTCGGTCTCAGGCCGGAGCACGTCGCGGCGCTCGGCCGGCGCGGCGAAGTAGCTGGTCATCACGCGATCGAAGCACGGGATCCGGGCACCGGACACCGAGGTCGGGCAGGCCGACGCGGGAAGCACCGGGGTCGTGCCGTCCGCGCTGATCTCGCCCGTCATGTACGGGTCGAACGCGACGTCGCCGCCGACGTAGCGGCGGAAGAACGCCGACATCATGGCCAGGCCGATCTTCTCCTGGTCGCCCATCAGCGCCGGATCGCCCGAGCCGCGCGTGGTGAGGTCGTACGTGCCGCCGGACAGCCGGATGTTGTTCGGCTGGCTGGTGCCGCACGCGACGTCGGTGCCGGTCGCGTCGTCGCCGTCGGCGAACCAGACGCTGTTGAACCAGTTGTGGTTGGCGCCGAGGACCGACATCTGGATGCGCGGGAACGGATCGTTGGGCTGGATGTACTGGCTGCGCTCGAACAGGCGGGCGCCCTGGAGGTTCGTCACGTCACCCTCGCAGTAGCCGAACATCGTCATGTACGGCACGCCGTACGGCGCGCGTCGCTCGTAGTCGGTCGGGGCGAGCGCGATGACGCCGCGCAGGTTGTACCTGCGGCCCGGCGCCGGGCGAGTCGCGGTTGTAGTCGATGAAGCTCGAGACGGCATCGCCGCCGCGCGAGTGGCCCATCGTGCCGACGCGCGAGAAGTCGAGCTTGCCGACGAGCGCGGCGCCGAGGTTGTTGTCGGCGTTGATCGGCATCGGCGCCTGATTGGCGGCGTAGAGCGCATCCAGCGCCGCGGCCATCAGGAGGCGACGCTGGTGCATGCCCTTGCCCTGGTTGCCGTCCTGGTAGTAGATGAGCTGATCCTGGTCGAGCGACATGACCGTGTAGCCCCACGTCGCCAGGTTCTCACCCAGGTACGCGTAGCCGCGGTCGTTGCGCTTGAAGGCCGTGCAGCTTGGCGCCGAGCCGGAGTCGCAGCTGCCGTGGTTGCCGTGCACGAGCAGGATCACCGGCGAGCCCGTCGCCCGGTTGGCCGGGTAGTAGATCGACCCGCGCACCTGCAGCGTGGCCGCCGCGGCCGGCCCGGTCAACGGACCACCCGCCGCGTTGGGCTCCTGCAGGTTGGTCGTGCCCATCAGGACCGGGTCGACGGTCGTGACCGTGTACGGGCCACGCGCCAGGGGTCCGGCGGGGCGGCAAGCGCCGCGGCGGGCGTTATCGCGACAAGCGCGAGCGCCAGGGCGAAGACCTTCTTCAAGCAGGCAGGGGTCACCAGTTCTCCGTGCGATCGGTTCAGTGTGCGTCCGTGCTCGCACGGTTGACGACCGTGCGCGGCGAGGCGGCGAGATCGTACGTTGGACGGTGTGGCCCTATGTGTGGACTGACGGTCGAAAGTTGAAGGGGCAACGACCGACCGAATTCACATAACACCTTCACCCTTCCGCCACGTACATTGCGGCCGCTCCTTCCACACGGCAGGTCGGTCACCGATGACCTCCTCCGTGTGGCTTCCTCACGACAAAGGTCCCCTCGTTCACATGAACTCTGTCCCCGCGCTCCGCGCCGTGGTGACCGCCGCAGTGATCGCGGCGCTCGCCCCGTCCACCGCCTTCGCGTCGACCTGGACGGTCGACGACGACAAGGCGGACTGCCCGAACGCCGCTTTCACCTCCGTTCAGGCGGCGGTCAACCAGGCAGCGCCGTGGGACACCGTCGTGATCTGCCCGGGGCTGTATGAGGAGCAGTCGACGCCGACGTCGGGCAACAACTCGCCGAGCCAGACCGGCTCGCGCAACGGCCTGACGATCACCAAGCCGCTGACGATCAAGGGCGCGGGGGCCAGCAAGGTGACGATCCGGCCCGCGGCGGCGCTCGCGCCGACCCTCGCCGGCACCGCGCCGTACCTGCGCGACGGCGGCGGCAACGTCGTCACGGTCTCACGCCAGTCGCTCGGCGCGTCCGACGACAACGAGAACTTCCTCGACCTCTCCGGCGTGACGATCGAGTCGCCCGACGTCGCCGCCGAGGCGGGCGTCGCCTTCTTCAACACCTCCGGCCGGATCGCCAACAGCGTCATCGGCACGATCAAGCCGACTGCCGCGTACGGCTACGGCCTGGTGATGACCAACTCGCTGCAGGGCGCCGAGGCCGGCGTTCGCCGTCAGGTCACGATCGAGAAGAGCCTCGTGACGACCGGCGGCGTGCTGTTCGACGACGCGCGCGGCATCGACGGCGCGGCCACCACGACCGCGCGCTCGGGCATCGTCGCCTACGGCAACCTCGTCGGCTCACGCATCCAGGGCCCGGTCACGTACACCTACGGCCAGCGCGGCACGATCACGGGCAGCGAGCTGACCGGCGCGCTGACGCTCACGGACGCCGAGCTCGGCCCTGACCCGTCGAATCCCGCCGCTGCGCGCCTTCTCGGTCTCCGGCTCGAGCCTCGTCAGCCTGACCAACGCCGGCACGGGCACCGCGCTCGCCGCCGGCAACTGGTGGGGCTGCGCCACTCCGGGCTGCCCCGCCACCACCGGTCCTGGTCGATCTCGGAACGCCCGCCACCGTCGCGCCCGCGGCGCTGAGCGTTCCCGCCGCGACTCTCGACGCGACGCCCACCGGTGCGATCGTCGATCCGTTCGGGCCGACCGTCGTCCGCTGGGGCGAGACGATCTACCCGGTCGTGGTCGCCGCCGACGACTTCGGCGTGAAGTCGGTCAAGCTGACCGCCAACGGCGCGCCGGTCGCGACCGTCGGCCACACGCCCGTACGAGTTCACGTACACGCCCGCCTACGACCAGATCGGCAAGATCGTCACGCTCGCGGCGACGATCACCGACTCCTCGGGCCAGACGAGCGTCGTCTCCACCGAGGTCACCGTCCCGGCGATCACGACGAGCACGCACCGGCACCGTCGGCGGCACCGTCTCGGCGACCCTCGCCCTGACGGTCGGGCCCGGCCGCCACGTTCGGCGCCTTCACGCCGGGTCTCGCGAAGCTCTACACCGCCACCACGACCGCGACCGTGACCTCGACCGCCGGCGACGCCGTCCTGAGCGTCGCCGATCCGAGCACGACCGCCCCCGGCCACCTGGTCAACGGCACCTTCGTGCTCCCGTCCGCGCTGCAGGCCCGGGCACGCAACGCGGCCAACACCGGCACCCCGTTCGGCACCGTCAGCGGCACCCCGCTGACCCTGCTGACCTGGCTCGCCCCGGTCAGCAACGACGCGGTCACGCTCGAGTTCGGCCAGAACATCGCGGCCACCGACGCGCTGCGCACCGGCGGCTACGCCAAGACGCTGACCTACACGCTGTCGACCACGACGCCCTAAGGGTTCGCTCGCGCCGCCGCTGTCGGGCGGCGGCGCGTCGATGCCGATCGAGCGTCGACTTTCTGGACCAGGGCTCGAGAAACTCGACGGTCGTCGGGTGCGGGGCCGTCTCGCGGGGAGGCGCCGGGGGCGCCGGGCGGCGTGGGGCCGCGCGGCGGCTGTCGGGAGCGGCGGCGCGTTGATGCCGCGCGAGTGTCGACTTTCTGGGCCAGGCTCGCGAAACTCGACGCTCGTCGAGTACGGGGCCGTCTCGCGGGAGGCGCCGGGGTCGCCGGCGGCGTGGGGCCGCGCGGCGGCTGTCGGCGGTCGGCGCGCGATGTCGCAGTGTCGACTCGCGCCGCGCTCGCGCTCGCCGCGCGTCGCGCGTCGCGCCAGCGCCTCGTGCCGCGCGGTCCGGCGTGCGCGCCGCGTCCGCGGTCGCGCGCGGCCGCGGCTGCCGCGCTGCGTGCCGCGCCGCGCCGCGCGCGCCGCGCGTGTCGCGCTCGCCGCGGCGGGCTCGCCGCGCGCGTCGCGCGCGCCGCGCCGCGCCTCGCGCCGCCCGCGCCGTCGCGCCGCGCGCCGCGCGCCGCGCGCCTCGCCGCGGAGTCTCTCCGCGCCGCCGCCTTCGACGCGGCGGCGCGGATCAGGCTCGGTCGGGCCGCCCCGACAGCACTCGAGCCGCGCGATGCTGCCGCGGCTCGAGAGTCTTGTGAAGACTTCCGCGGCCCGGCCGGATCGATCAGACCTCCCAGTGCTGATCGCCGGCGGGCGCGGTGTTCAGGTTCTGCGCGCCGGGCGATGTACCGGCGTGGTGCAGACCTGCGGCCGCGGCGCGGTCATCCCTGAGCGGCGACGGCGGCGACGATGATCGAGTTGCCGGCGGTGCGGGTGTACGGCGGTGGGGGCGGGCGCCGGCGAATGCCGCTCCGGCGCATGGGCCTCACCCAGCGTTACGAACTCCAGGGCCGTATCCATGGCCCCGCGCACCATCGCTCGAAGCGAGCGTTTGTTCTGTCGGCTATCGGTCATCGAAGGGAACATGTGTTCGTAAGACTACGGTCGCTGTCGGACGGAAAACTTCGCAACGACCGGGAACTCTGCGGGGCAGAATCCGGATTTCGCGGTGTGGCGCCAAATCCGCCCGCTCGTGCTGCAACCGTTCTTGCAGGGCACTCCGAATAGGCTCCGCGGATGGTTCATCTGCGGATCGTGGCGCCGCCGGATCGCGCCGATCGGGTCTACGCGATGCTCTGCGGGACGCGCCTCGGCGATCGACGTGATCCGGGTTCCGGACGCCTCGGTGCGGCCCACCGGGGACCTCGTGATGTGCGACGTGGCCCGCGAGGACGCGAGCGTGATCATCTCCGACCTGCGCGCGCTCGGGATCCACCACGACGGGTCGATCTCGCTGAGCCCGACCGACACGATCTCGGACTTCGCCGACGCCGCGGTCAAGCACGCGCCCGGCTCACCGTCGGACGCCGTCATCTGGGAGGAGCTCGATCAGCGCACGAGCGAGAGCATCGAGCTGTCCGGCGTCTTCCTGATCTACATGGTGCTGGCGGCGACCATCGCCGCGATCGGCATCTTCCTCGACTCACCGATCCTGGTGGTCGGCGCGATGGTCGTCGGCCCCGAGTTCGGGCCGGTGGCGGGTCTGTGCGTCGCGCTCGTGCAGCGCCGCGGCGAGCTGGCGGCGCGCTCGGCGCTCGCGCTCGCGGTCGGCTTCCCGCTCGCCATCGCCTTCACGGTGCTCGCCACGCTCGCGTTCGACGCCACCGGTCTGATCCCGGAGGACTTCGACAGCGGCTCGCACGGTCTGTCCGAGATCATCTCGAGCCCCGACGCGTTCGCCTTCATCGTCGCCGCCTGCGCGGGCGCGGCGGGCATGCTGAGCCTCTCGACGGCGAAGTCGGGCGCGCTGATCGGCGTGCTGATCTCGGTCACGACCATCCCCGCCGCGGCCAACATCGGGATCGCGGCCGCGCTCGGGGACTGGGACACGTTCATCGGCTCGGCGGCCCAGCTCGGCGTCAACCTCCTCGCGATCCTGCTCGCCGGGACGCTGACGCTGTGCATCCAGCGCCTGCTCTACCGGCGGCGCTGGCGGCAGCATCGCGCCGAGTCCGCCTAGCGCTTCTGCTGCCAGAACGCGAACTCGCCGCCGGTGGGGGAGGAGACCACGCTGCGCCACCCGGCCGGGCCCTTCGCGCGGCGCGAGCAGCAGCGCCGCGCCCAGCGCCAGCGCCCGGTCGGTGGCCGTCGAGATGTCGCCGACCTGCGACGTACGGGAGCCACATCGGCCGCGCCGTCGAGCTCTCGACGATGCCGCCGCCGAGCCGCGCGGCCCATGTCGAGCGCCAGATAGGAGCCGTGGCGCGTGGCCAGATGGTTCCGGCGCCCACCCGCACAGCTCGCCGTAGAGCTCACGCGCGGAGGAGAGGTCGCTGGTGTGCAGCTCGAGGTGCACGACGGGGGCCTGGATGGACATGTCTACTCACTGAGACCCGCGCCAGCCGGCGAACTCATCGGTGGCTGCTGATTGAATGTCGACCGTGCCGTCCGATGACCCCGTCCGCGAGCAGCGGCTGCTCAAGGCGGCGCAGGCCGGGGACGAACCCGCGTTCGCGCAGCCTGCTCGAGCCCTACCGCGCGCGAGCTGCACGCGCACTGCTACCGGATGCTCGGCTCGGTCTACGACGCCGACGACGCGCTGCAGGACGCGTCGCTGCGCGCCTGGCGCGCGCTCGCGCGCTTCGAGGGCCGCAGCTCGCTGCGCTCGTGGCTCTACACGATCGCCACCAACACCTGCCTGACGCAGATCCAGCGCCGGCCCGAAGCGCGTGCTGCCGGTCGACTACGGCCCGGCGACCGACCCGCACGCCGGCCCGGGCGAGCCGATCGTCGAGTCGGTCTGGATCGAGCCCTACCCGGACGACCGAGCTCGACGGACGGCCTCGCCGGCCCGGAGGCGCGCTACGAGCAGCGCGAGAGCGTCGAGCTCGCGTTCATCGCCGCGCTCCAGCACCTGCCCGGCCAGCCAGCGCGCGGTGCTGATCCTGCGCGAGGTGCTCGGGTTCTCGGCCAAGGAGGTCGCCGAGAGCGCTCGAGACGACGGTCGCCGTCGGTCAACAGCGCGCTGCAGCGCGCCCGCGCGTCGATCGAGGAGCGCGCGCCCGAGCGCAGCCAGCAGGCAGACGCTGCGCGCGCTCGGCGACGACGAGCTGCGAGGAGATCGTCGACGCGCTACGTCGACGCGTGGGAGCGCAACGACGTCGAGGCCGTCGTCGCGATGCTGACCGAGGACGCGACGATCGCGATGCCGCCGCTGGCGAGCTGGTTCGGCCCGCGCGACGTGATCGCGGACTTCCTCGCCGCGTTCCCGATGTCCGGCGCCTGGCGCTGGAAGGGCGTGGCTCACGACCGCCAACGGCCAGGCCGCGTTCGGCGCCTACGTCTGGGACGAGGCGACCGACGTCTACCTGCCGTTCGCGCTCAACGTGCTGACCTTCCGCGGCGACAAGATCTCAGACGTCGTCGCCTTCGCCGTGCGGGCGATCGACGCGAGCGAACGCGAGCGCTACCACCGCTGGGTCGACGAGCCGCTCGACGCGCAACGCACCGCCGGCACGTTCGCGCGTTTCGGATTGCCTGATCAGTTGCGCTAACGGGCTACGTACCGGCGCCGCTGCCGCTGGAGCCCCACTCCTCGAGCTTGCGCTCGTAGGGAATGCCGCCGAGCTGATCGGCGAGCTCGTCGTCGAGCCGGTCGGCCGCGCCGGCGATCTCGTACAGCGCGTTGACCAGCTCACCCGCCTGCAGCGTGTCGCCGAGCAGGTCGTAGCGGGCGATCAGGATCCCGTCGCGGAACGTGAACTTGACGAAGAAGAAGCTGCGGTTGAGCTCGTTGAGCAGGTTCAGCGCCTGCGCGGCACCGGCGCTCTCGGGATGGATGTCCTGCAGCACCGGCGAATGCACCGTGATCACGACGCTGTCGTCCTGCCACGTGTCGAAGTCGACGAACACGGCAGCCGAGCCGAACAGCATGCGGTAGGTCTGGCCGTCGGCGGAGACCTGGTAGCGCAGGCCTTCGCGCACGAGGATGCCGGTCACCTGTTCGATGCTCGCGTGAACGTCCATTGCCATAAATGATGCCGAAGGGCGCGGCGCCCGGTCAGCTGCCCAGCGAGTCCCAGATCTCGATCTTGGTCCGCACCTTGTCGATCACGGCGTCGGTGAACTCGGTGGTCGTGGCGTGGCCGCCGAGGTCGATCGTCTTGGTGCCCGTCGCGGTCGCCTCGAGCACCGACTCGTAGACCGCGCGCGAGGCGCGCTCGGCGCCCTTGTAGCCCTTGGTCGCCGGCGTAGCCCAGCACCGAGCCGCAGGCCAGCAGCATCGCCATCGGGTTCGCGAGGTCCTTGCCCATCAGCGACGGCGCGGTGCCGTGCGGGGCCTCGGCCATCGCGACGTCGACGCCGTAGTCGTCGTCGAAGCGAAAGCAGCACCGACTCGGCGCCCGCGATCGACCCGAACATCGGCAGCACCAGATCGCTCAGGCAGTCGCCGTCTCGATTCAATGCGGGAATCACCAGTGGTGAGTCGGCGGCACCCGAGATCAGGCCCGCGTACAACGCGTCGATCAGGACCGGCTGGTACACGACGTCCGGGTGGCGCGCGGCGGCCGCGTCGAGCTCCTCCTTGAGCATGCCCTCGTAGACCGGGGAGACGGTCCACTTCGGCCCGCCGTAGACCTTCGCGCCGATCCGCTCGGCCATCCGGAACGAGTACTCGGACACCGCGTGACAGGTGGCGCGCGTGATCTTCTGCGTCAGGTAGGCGACCTCCTCAGACGCCCTCGCCCTCGCGCCACTGCTTGGCGCCGTAGGCGTCGTCGACCGCCATCCGCACCACGGAGATCGGGTGGTAGACGCCCGAGACGGGCCCGACGACGCCCGGGATCCGCCGGCCGGTGCGGACGATCACCTTGCCGTTGACCTCCTCGCGGAGGATCCGGTTCGGCGAGCCGACGTCGTCCTTGCCCTCCGGCGTGACCGTCGCCGCCTTCAGCCCGAAGCCCGGCCTCGCGCATCGCGCGCGCCGCCTCGTGGACGATCTCGTTGCCCGTCTCGCGCCGCTTCTCGAGCGAGAGGTCGAAGTACTCGAGCTCGAGCGGCACGCCGAGCAGTTCCGGGTCGAGCACCCGCACGGACTGCTCGAGCAGTTCCTGGCCGGTCTCGTCGCCCTCGAGGACGATGATCTTCAGGGTGTCCGCCATGGCGGACGAGCCTAGCTAGAAGCGCCGCTGAGCCCGAGCTCGTCGGCGTGCGGCTCGAGCGCGGCGATCACGAAGGCCACGTGCTCGTCGAAGTCGATCCCGAGCCCCTCGGCGCCGTGGCGCATCGAGTCGCGGTCGACCGCGGCGGCGAAGGCCGTGGCCTTCATCTTCTTCTTGACCGACTTGGGCGTCAGCCCGTCGATCCCCTGCGGGCGCACATAGGCGCAGGCCATGACGAAGCCCGAGAGCTCGTCGACGGCGTACAGGGTCTTCTCCATCGGCGAGTCGCGCGAGACCTCGAGGTAGTCGGCGTGCGAGGCGACCGCGCGCACCATGTCCTCCGGGAACCCGAGCCGCTCGAGCTCGGCGAGCGCGTAGCGCGGATGGCCGGTGTGAAGATCCGGATAGCGCTCGTAGTCGAGGTCGTGGAGCATTCCCGACGAGCCCCCAGCGCTCCTCATCCTCGCCGAACTTTCCCGCGTACGCGCGCATGCAGGCCTCGACGGCGAGCACGTGGCGGCGCAGGCTCTCCGACGCCGTCCACTCGCAGAACAGCGTCCAGGCTTCATCACGCGTCATGGGCAACGACATCGAGTCGGTAGCCTAGCCGCGCCCCTATGGAGAAGTTCGTGATCGAAGGCGGCGTGCCGCTGTCCGGCACCGTCGTGCCCGCCGGAAACAAGAACGCCGCGCTGCCGCTGCTGGCCTGCGCGTTGCTCACCGAGGAGCGGGTGACGCTGCACAACGTGCCGCGGATCCGCGACACGGAAGCGCTGCTCGAACTGCTCGCCGATCTCGGCGTGACGGTCGAGCGGCCGGAGCCCAACACCGTCGTGATGTGCGCCGCCAACATCCGCGGAACCGACGTCGACGCCGATCTCGCCGAGCGGATCCGCGCCTCGTTCCTGGCCGCAGGCCCGCTGCTGGCGCGCTTCGGCTCGGCGACGATGCCGCCGCCCGGCGGCGACGTGATCGGCCGGCGCCGGCTGGATCCGCACCTTGACGCCTTCCGGGCGCTGGGCGCCACGGTCGAGCACGGCCGCGACATCGTCATCACGGCGCCGGAGGGCGGCTTGACCCCGTGCGACTTCTTCATGGACGAGCCGTCCGTGATGGGCACCGAGAACGCGCTGATGGCCGCCGCCGCGACCGCGGGCACCACGGTGATCCGCAACGCCGCGTCCGAGCCGCACGTGCAGGACCTCGCGCGGATGCTCAACAAGATGGGCGCGGCGATCGAGGGCATCGGCTCCAACGTCATGCACGTCCACGGCGTCGCGACGCTCGGCGGCTGCGAGCACACGGTCAGCCCCGACCACATCGAGATCGCCTCGTTCATGGCCCTCGCGGGCGTGACCGGCGGCGAGCTGCAGATCCAGGGCTGCGTCGCCGAGGACCTGCGGATGATCCGGCTGGTCTTCAAGCGCCTCGGCCTGGACTCCTCGATGGAGGACGGCGTCTGCTTCGTGCCGGGCAACCAGACGCTGCGCGTCGCGCGCGACGCCGGCGACTACCAGTCCAAGGTCGAAGACGGTCCGTGGCCGGCCTTCCCGGCCGATCTCACCTCGATCGCGGTCGCGCTCGCGACCCAGGCCGAGGGCTCGGTCCTGATCTTCGAGAAGATGTTCGAGAACCGGCTGTTCTTCGTGGACAAGCTGATCTCGATGGGCGCCGAGATCACGATCTGCGACCCGCACCGGGCGATCGTCATCGGCCCGCGCCAGCTGCGCGGCGCCCGCGTCTCCTCGCCCGACATCCGCGCCGGCATGGCGATGCTGATCGCCGCCGTCTGCGCCAAGGGCACGAGCGAGATCCACAACGTGCGCGACATCGACCGCGGCTACGAGCGCATCGACGAGCGCCTGCGCGAGCTCGGCGCGAACCTCGAGCGCGTCCCGGCGTGATCCACCCGATCCCCAGCGGCACGCGCGACGTCCTCCCGGACGAGTTGCGCGAGCTGCGCGTGATCACGGACGGGATGCGGGCCGTGTTCGACGAGCGCGGCTACGGCGAGGTCGCGACGCCCGCGCTCGAGTACGAGGAGGTCCTGACGCGCGGCGATCCCGCCGCCGCCGACCCCGCGTACCGGCTGTTCGACGAGCACGGCAACGTGCTCGTGCTGCGTTCGGACATGACGATCCCGATCGCCCGCGTGGTCGCCACGCGCTACGCGACGTCGGAGATCCCGCTGCGCTTCTGTTACCTCCAGCACGCCTACCGCGCGGTGCGCCAGCACCGCGGGCAGCCGCGCGAGATCCTGCAGGCGGGGATCGAGCTCGTCGGCGCGCCGGGGCCGGAGGGGACCGCCGAGGCGGTCTCGGTGCTCTGCGCGGCGCTCGACGCCGCCGGCCTCGTCTCCTACCGGGTCGGCCTCGGCGACGCGGGCCTGTTCGGGCGTGCGCTGGAGCGCGCCGGGGTGCCGGAGGAGCTGCGGCCGAAGATCCTGCACGAGCTCGCCACGCGCGACCTGGTCGGGCTGGAGCGCGAGCTCAAGCGCGCGGGCGCCGATTCGGAGCTGCTCGACCTCGCGCGCACCCGCGGCGGCATCGAGGTGCTCGAGGGCGTGCCGGAGGCCGAGCCGCTGCGGGCGCTCTACGGCGGGCTGGCCGACGACGTGCGCGAGCGCGTGATCTTCGACCTCGGCCTCGTGCGGACGCTCGGCTACTACACCGGCGCCGTCTTCGAGGTCTACGACGCCGCCTTCGGCGCGCCGATCGGCGGCGGCGGGCGCTACGACGACCTGCTCGGGCGCTTCGGGCGCGAGCTGCCCGCGTGCGGCTGGGCGCTGGACGTCGAGCGCGTCCACCTGGCGCGGCTGGAGGAAGGGCGATGAGCGGCCTGCGGATCGCCGTCCCGCGCGGGGCGATGTTCAAGGAGACGCTCGACGCGCTCGACGGCCTCGGGATCGACACCTCCGAGGTGCGCTCCAACGACCGCAAGCTGCTCTTCGAGGACGCCGGGATCATCACGATGCGGCCGTCCGACGTCCCGACCTACGTCGAGGCCGGCGCCGCCGACCTGGGCATCACCGGCAAGGACGTGCTGGCCGAGCAGGGCGAGCGCGGCGTCTACGAGCTGGTCGACCTCGGCTTCGGGCCCTGCACGATGGTCTTCGCGACCGTCGCGGGCGAGGACCCCGCGGCCGAGGCGCTGCGGCGGCTCGGGATGATGCGCGTCGCGACCAAGTACTCGCGGATCGCCGGCGAGTACTTCGAGCGCACCGGCCGCCAGGTCGAGATCGTCGAGGTCAAGGGCTCCGTCGAGCTCGCGCCGCTGACCGGCATGGTCCACGCGATCGTCGACCTCACCGCCACGGGCACGACCCTGCGCGAGAACGGGCTCGTCGTGCGCGAGGAGATCATGCACTCGACGGCGCGGCTGATCGCCAACCCGGTCTCCTACCGGATCAAGGCGGCGGAGATCGACGCCGTCGTGGAGCGCCTGCGTGCGGGCTGAGGACGCCGCCGCGAGACGCCGCCGAGGTGCGCGCGCTGGTGCCGCCCGGGGCGTCGGTGGCCGACGATGTCGCGACGATCATCGCGGCGGTGCGCGCGGGCGGCGACAAGGCGCTGGAGGAGCTCGAGGCGCGCTTCGCGGGCGCCGAGACGCACGGCTACGCGCTCGGGCCGCCGCTGAAGGTCGCCGACGCCGCCCTGGAGATCGCGCTCGACGGCCTCGCGTCGACGTCCGTGCCGGGCTGGAGATCGCGATCGCCAACGTGCGCGCGGTGGCTGAGGCCGGCCTCGACGCGGACCGTACGGTCACGCTGCCCGAGGGCCAGACGGTCACGCTGCGCGAGGTCCCCGTGCGCCGGGCCGCGATCTACGCGCCCAGCGGCCGGCACCCGTATCCGTCCTCGGTCGTGATGGGCGCGATCACCGCGCGCGCCGCCGGGCGTCGAGGAGGTCTACGTCGCCGCCGCGCCGCATCCGACGATCCTCGCCGCCGCGAAGCTGTGCGGGGTCGACGCCGTCTACCGCATGACCGGCGCGCAGGCGATCGCCGCGCTCGCCTACGGCACCGAGACGATCCCGCAGGTCGACGTGATCGTCGGCCCGGGCAGCCTGTGGGTGCAGGAGGCCAAGCGCCAGGTCGCGGGCGTCGTCGGGATCGACGGGTTCGCCGGCCCGAGCGACCTGACGCGTGATCGCCTCCGCAGGCGCCGACGTCGAGGCGCTGAAGCTCGATCTGGCCGCCCAGGCCGAGCACGGCGACGGCTCGCTCACGGTCGCGGTCAGCGACGACCAGGCGATCCTCGACGGGCTGGAGGCGAGCAGCAAGGTGCTCGCCGACGACATGGACGCGGCGCTCGCGTTCGCCGAGGCGCTGGCGCCCGAGCACCTGCAGCTCGCGGGTGCGGCGGCCGAGGCGCTCGCCCCGCGGGTGCGCAGCGCCGGCTGCCTGTTCGTCGGCAACGCACGCGGGCACCGCGTTCGGCGACTACGTGGCCGGGCTCCAACCACACGCTGCCGACCGAGGGCGCCGCGCGCTTCGCCTCGGGCCTGAACGTCCGCCACTTCCGGCGCCGCATGGCCGAGGTGCGGATGAACGACGCCGCGCCCGCGCTGGCGGCCGCCGGCGTGCCGATCGCCGAGGCCGAGGGCTTCGCTGCCCACGCCGCCTCGATGGCGCTGCGTCAGAATCCATCGCCCGTGACCCGCACCGCCTCAGCTCAGCCGCAAGACCGGCGAGACCGACGTCTCGCTCACGCTCGGCCTCTCCGGCACCGGCGCGGGCACCCGCGACACCGGCGTCGGCTTCTTCGACCACATGCTCGACCTGCTCGCCCGCCACGGGCGTCTGGACCTCGACGTCAAGGTCACCGGCGACCTGCAGACCGGCGCGCACCACACGGTCGAGGACACGGGCATCGTGCTCGGCCAGGCGCTCGACCAGGCGCTCGGCGACCGCCGCGGAATCGTCCGCTACGGGCACGCCGTGGTGCCGATGGACGAGGCCCGCGCGGCCTGCGCGCTCGACATCTCGGGCCGCCCGTACGCGCTGATCACCGGCTTCGAGCGGCTCCCGTCCGGCGACATCGCCGGCTTCGAGCACGAGGCGGCCGAGGAGTTCTTCCGCGCCGTGGCGAGCGCCGCGCGGCTGACGCTGCACATCGACCTGCAGGCCGGGACGAACGCGCACCACATGATCGAGGCGTGCTTCAAGGCGCTCGCCCGCGCGCTGCGCGTCGCGGTCTCGATCGACCCCGAGGAGACCGGCGTGCCGTCGACCAAGGGGACGCTGACCTCGTGATCGCGATCGTCGACTACGGGATGGGCAACCGCCGCAGCGTCGAGAAGGCGCTCGAGCACGTCGGCGCGGCGTCGGTGATCACCGCCGACCACGACGTGATCCGCGCCGCGAGCGCCGTGATCCTGCCCGGCGTCGGCGCCTTCCCGGAGGCGATGCGCAACCTCGAGCGCACCGGCCTCGGCGAGGTGCTGATCGAGCGCGCCGACGCGGGCGTCCCGCTGCTCGGCATCTGCCTCGGGATGCAGCTGCTGTTCGAGCTCCAGCAGCGAGCACGAGGGCGCGCGCGGCCTCGGCATCCTGCCCGGCGAGGTCACGCGGCTGCAGATCGCCGCGGCTGCCGCACATCGGCTGGAACCTCGTGACCTTCGAGCGCGAGTCGCGCGCTGACCGAGGGCCTCGGCGACGCCGCGGCCTTCTACCACGTGCACTCCTTCGCCTGCCGGCCCGCCGACGCGAGCGACGTCGTCGGCCGCAGCGAGTACGGCGAGCGCTTCGCCTCGATCGTCGAGCGCGGCAACGTGATGGCCGCCCAGTTCCACCCCGAGAAGTCCTCCCGCGACGGACTGCGCATGCTGCGCAACTTCGCCCAGTTGGCGGCGGTCGCGCACGCATGATCCTCTACCCCGCGATCGACATCATGGACGGCCAGGCGGTCCGCCTGGTCGAGGGCGTCTTCGAGGACGCCACGACCTACCACGCCGACCCGCTCGACGCCGCCCGCTCCTGGGTCGAGGCCGGCGCGCGCTTCCTGCACGTCGTCGACCTCGACGGCGCCCGCTCCGGCGCGCCGCAAGTCGCTCGACCACCTGCGCCGGATCGTCGCCGAGACCGGCATCCCGATCCAGTACGGCGGCGGCCTGCGCACGGTCGAGAACGTCCGCGAGGCGCTGCGGGCGGGCGCCGAGCGCGCGATCGTCGGCACCGCCGCCTTCAAGGACATCGACTTCCTCGACGACATCGTCGCCGCCTACGGCCCGCGGGTCGTCGTCGCCGTCGACGTCAAGAACGGGATGATCGCCACCGAGGGCTGGACGCAGACCACGGAGCTGCCCGCGGTCGAGGCGATCAAGCGCCTGACCGGCCGCGGCGTGCGCTCGTTCGTCTTCACCGACGTCTCGCCGCGACGGCAAGCTCACCGGGCCCGACCTCGACGCGGTCAAGCGACGTCGCCGCGCGCCGTGCGCGGCCGCTTCATCTACTCGGGCGGGATCGGCTCGCTCGAGCACCTGCGCTCGCTGGCGCAGCTGCGCCAGGTGAACCTGGCGGGCGTGATCGCCGGCAAGTCGCTGTACGAGAAGAAGTTCACCGTGGCCGAGGGCCAGGCCGCGCTCGACGGCGTGTAGCCGTGCACTACAAGCGCGTCATCCCCTGCATGGACGTCGACAACGGCCGCGTCGTCAAGGGCACGAAGTTCATCGACATCCGCGACGCGGGCGACCCGGTCGAGCTGGCGGCGTACTACGACGCCCAGGGCGCCGACGAGCTGATCTTCCTCGACATCACGGCGACCAGCGACAAGCGCGCGACGGTCGTCGAGCTCGCGCGCCGCGCCGCCGACGACGTCTTCGTGCCGTTCACGATCGGCGGCGGCGTGCGCGAGGTCGCGGACGCCCACGCGGTGCTCGACGCGGGCGCGGACAAGGTCTCGATCAACTCGGCCGCGATCGCGCGCCCGGAGCTGATCGACGAGCTGGCGCAAGGTCTTCGGCGCGCAGTGCGTCGTGCTCGCGATCGACGCCAAGCGGCGGCCGGACGGCTCGCTACGAGGCCTACGTCGCCGGCGGGCGCACGCCGACCGGGCGTGACGCGATCGAGTGGGCGCGCGAGGGCGTCGAGCGCGGCGCGGGCGAGATCCTGCTCACCGAGCATGGACCGCGACGGCACCAAGGACGGCTACGAGCTCGACGCTCACGCGCGCGATCAGCGAGCGCCGTCGACGTCCCGGTGATCGCGTCCGGCGGCGTCGGCGACCCGGAGCACCTGGTCGAGGGCCTGCGCGCGGGCGCCGACGCGGTCCTGGCCGCGTCGATCTTCCACTACGGCTCCTACCGCGTCTCCGAGGTCAAGGAAGCCCTCGCGCGGGCGGGCTTCCCGATGCGGCCTACTTCTGAGGCCTGAGCGCGTACAGCGACGAGTAGCCGGTCAGGAAGATCGTGCGCCCGTCGGAGATCACGGGGTTGAACGCGCCGCGGCCCATGTGGAAGACCTCGCGGCCGGTGCGCACGCCGAGGCCGGTCGTGTCCTTCTTGCCGTAGTTGGAGAAGTAGACGATGTCGCCGACCACCGTCGCGCCGCCGGAGATCTTGCCGCCGTCGCGGTGCGTCCAGCGCGACCTTGCCGCTGCGGGCGTCGAGCGCGTAGAAGATGCCGTCGTAGGAGCCGAAGAAGACCGTCGGCTTCATCCCCGGCAGCTGCGCGACGGCGGGGGAGGAGTAGACGTACGAGCCGGTGCCCTTGCGACCACGCCAGCTTGCCGTTGGCGGACGCGAACGAGTACATCTTGCCGTCGGTGTTGCCGATGTAGACGCGGCCGTAGGCGACCGCGGGGGTCGAGTAGAACGTGCCCGAGCGCAGCCCGAAGGCGCCGCCCTTGGTGCCGGTGTTCCAGACCTGGCCGCCGTCGGCCTGGCGGATCGCGTAGACGCGGCCGCTGTAGTCGCCGAAGAAGAGCTTGCCGTTGGCCAGCGCGAGCGCCGGCCTTGACCGCGCCGGCGGCCTTGAACTTCCAGCGCACCCCGCCGTCGCCGGCGCGCAGCGCGTAGACGGTGCCGTTCTCGGAGCCGAAGTAGATGCGGTCGTTGTCGAACACCGGCGAGGACTCGCTGCGCGACGGCAGCAGCCGCGTCCAGAGGATCTTGCCGTTCTTCGGGTCCAGCGCGTAGACCGCGCCCGGCTTGTTCTTGCCGCGCGAGAGCAGCGTCACGAACAGCCGCCCGTTGCCGTAGGCGGGCGAGGCGGCGGCGAGCACGCCGAGCTTGCGCTTCCACAGCAGCTTGCCGGTGCGCTTGTCGATCGTGTGCAGCGCGCCGTTGTTCTTGAGCAGGAACAGCTTGCCCTCGGCCATCACCGGCGGGAACTCGAGCAGGACCGCCCCGGTGTAGCTCCAGACGCGCCAGAACGGCGGCCGCAGCAGCTTCGAGGCCGGCAGGAACTTGCGCCGGTCCTTGGAGTAGCCGTAGTTCGGCCCAGACGAAGTTGCGCAGCGGGTCGACCTTCTTGGAGCCGACCTCGGGCTCCTCCGGGATCGCCTCGGGGACCGCGGTCGCGGTCGGCTCGGGGTCGAACTCGACGTTCGGGTTCGAGACGTCCTCCGGGGGGCGGGTGAGGGCGAACACGGCGCCTCCCGCAACCAGCAGGGCCAGCACCACGGCGGCGCCCAGAAGCAGCTTCTTACGGGCCGTCATGAACCGAAGCAGGGTAGCCGCGGTGATTAATGGAACATGACGGCATGGACCCTCTCCGCGCGGCACCGGGCGCCGACATCGTGCTCGCCGCCGTCGCGGGGGAACCGGGCGTGCACGTCGTCGGCGGCGCCGTCCGCGACGCGCTGCGCGGCCAGGTCCCGCGCGAGCTCGACCTGGTCGTCGAGGGCGACGCGCTGGCCGTCGCGCGGCGTGCGGCGGAGCGCTGCGGCGGCACGCTGACCGTCCACGAGCGCTTCGGGACGGCGACGATCACCGCGGCCGGCATCACCTTCGATCTCGCCGGCGCCCGGCGCGAGCGCTACGCCCGGCCGGGCGCGCTGCCGGACGTCGAGCTCGGCGCGACGCTGCGGGAGGACCTCGCGCGCCGGGACTTCACCGTCAACGCGATCGCGGTCAGCCTCGCCGACGGCACGTTCACCGACTGGCCGGGTGCCCGGGAGGACCTCGAGGCCGGCGTGCTGCGGGTCCTGCACGAGCGCTCGTTCGCCGACGACCCGACCCGGCATGCTGCGGCTCGTCCGCTACGCGGCGCGGCTGGAGTTCGCGCCGGACGCGGCCACGGAGGCGCTGATCGACCCCGCGCTGTTCGCCACCGTCACGGGCGATCGCCTCGGCAACGAGCTGCGGCTGGCTGCTCAACGAGCCGCGGACCGCGCTGGCGCTGCTGGAGCGCTACGGCCTGGGCCGCGCGCTGCTCGGCGAGGGCGTTTCGCGCCGGCTGGCTGGCCGAGCGCGGCGGGCACCGGTGCGCTCGCCGCTCGCGGCGTGCTGCACCGCGATCCCGGCCGGCGCGCTCGCCGCCCGTCTCGACCAGCTCGGGTTCTCGCGGCACGACCGTGACGTGGTGGTGGCCGCGGCGGGCGGCTTCGAGCGCCTTCACGGAACCTTGGACGGCAGCGACGCCGACCTGTGGCGCCTCTTGCGCCACGAACGCGTCGAGACCGTCCAGCTGCTGGCCGCGGCGGGCGACGCGGGCGCACGACGCTGGCTCGACCACGTCCGCCACCGCCGGCTCTCGATCTCCGGCGACGACCTGATCGCCGCGGGCCTGACCGGGCGCGCGGTCGGCGAGGCATTGCAGCGAGCCACGATCGCGATGCTCGACGGCCGCGCACCGGACCGTGAGGCGCAGCTGCGCGCGGCCCTACCCTCTGAGCCTTGACGCCGCTTCCCGCACCGTTCCGCTGGGAGAACGACCAGATCGTCGCCGACCTGCCGCACGCGCGAGCGGTCTTCTCGACGGCCCGCGGCGGCGTCTCCGAGGGCCCGTACGCCTCGCTGAACCTCGGCATGCTCACCGACGACCTCCGTGAGAACGTCGACGAGAACCGCCGCCGGCTGGGGGAGACCGTCGGCCATCCGTGGCCGCGCTTCTGTTACGGGCGCCAGGTCCACGGCACGACCGTCCGCCGCGCGAGCGAGCCGCCGTCGGCTGACGCGGCCCTACACCGAGGAGGACGGGCAGGCGACCGCGCTGGCCGACGCCGCCGCGATCGTCTTCACCGCCGACTGCCTGCCGGTCCTGCTCGCCGCGCCGGCGCGCGTCGCCGCGCTGCACTGCGGCTGGCGGCCGCTCGCGGGCGGGATCGTCGGCGAGGGCGTGCGGCGCTGCGCGACGTCGGCGGCGACGGCCCGGTCGTCGCCGCGCTCGGCCCGGCCGCCCGCGGCTGCTGCTACGAGGTCGGCGAGGAGGTCCACGAGCACTTCGCGGCCTACGACGCGCGCCGCGGCGAGCGCAACCTCGATCTCGCCGCGGTGGCGCGCGCGCAGCTGCAGGCGCCGGCGTCGAGGTGCTCGACACGCGAGCTGTGCACGATGTGCGCCGAGCGGCCTCTCTTCTCCCACCGCCGCGACCACGGCGTCACCGGCCGCCAGGCGGGGGTCATATGCCGCGCCTGATCACGGGGCTCGACGCCGGCCCGCATCCGCGCCAACCTCGAGCGGGTGCGCGAGGCGATCGCCGACGCCGGGCGCGACCCCGCCGAGGTCGAGATCCTCGCCGCGGTCAAGTACGTCGCCGCTCGAGGAGATGGGCGTGCTCGGCGAGGCCGGGCTCACGCTGCTCGGCGAGAACCGCGCCCAGGAGCTCGAGGCCAAGGCCGACCGCGCACCCGGAGTTCCGCTGGCACTTCATCGGCCAGCTGCAGTCGCGCAAGGTCAAGCGATCCTGCCGTACGTCGAGCTGATCCACTCGGTCGCGTCGGAGTCCGCGCTCGCCCAGCTCGGCGCGCCACGGCGACGCCGGACACGCGAGATCCTGCTCGAGGTCAACGTCGCCGGCGAGGAGGGCAAGGCGGGCATCGACCCGAGCGAGCTCGCCGCGCTACCTCGAGCGCGTCCACGGTCCGCGTCGAGGGGCTGATGACGATGCCGCCGTTCGCCGCCGATCCCGAGGCCAGCCGGCCGCCATTTCGCCCGTCTGCGCGAGCTCGCCGAGCAGTACGAGCTTGAAGCAGCTCTCGATGGGTACATCGCAGGACTTCGCCGTCGCTGCATCAGAAGGTGCAACGATTGTGCGGATCGGCACGACGCTCTATACGTAGAGTGAGCAGGGAAACCGTGCCCTGCCCCGAACGACCTACCCGACTATGGCCTTGAGCGACTCCTTCAGAAAAGTAGCCGTCTACTTCGGCCTCGCCGAAGACCGCGACTACTACGAGGACGACGAGCCGGAGTTCACGCGTGAGCCCGAGCGCGAGCCGCACGAGGAGCGCCCGAACGTCCGCCGCCTGCTCGTCGTCGCGCCGCCGGCGCGACGAGATCGACGACATCTTCGGCGACGATGCTCCCTCCGAGCGCCGCACGACCCAACTGCGACCGGTCGCAGGCGCCGCGACGCGCAACGGCCGCGGGGAGGTCCGCGTGCACCTCGTCGTCCCCAAGTCCTTCAACGACGCGCAGGACGTCGCCGACAAGTTCAAGGACTCGATCCCGGTGATCCTGAACCTGCAGAGCTCGGACCCTGAGCTCTCCAAGCGGCTGATCGACTTCGGCTCCGGGCTCACCTACGCGCTCGACGGCGGCATGCAGCGGATCGCCGACAAGGTGTTCCTGCTCACGCCGCGCAACGTCGAGGTCTCGGCGGAGGAGCGCGCGGCGTTGATCGAGAAGGGCTTCTTCAACCAGTCGTAGACGAAGACCCCTTCGCGGGTCTTCGTAGACTCACCGGCCGCACATGCAGGTCGGCTTCATCGGATCGGGGAACATGGCCAGCGCGCTCGCTCGCGGCTGGGGCGATCCGGTGCTCTGCACCGACAGCGGCTCCGGCCGTGCGGCACGCGCTGGTCGAGGAGCTCGGCGGCGAGGCGCTCGCCTCCAACCGCGAGCTCGTCGAGCGCGCCGACGTCGTGATCCTCGCGCACAAGCCCGCGCAGCTCGCGGCGGTCGCCGAGGAGCTCGGCGACGTCGCCGACGGGATCGTCGTCTCGATCCTCGGCGAGCACGACGCTCGCCGACGTGCAGGCGGTCTACCCGAAGCGCGTCCGTGTTCCGCGTCGAGCCCAACATCGCCGGTCGCGGTGCGCCAGGGCGTGATCGCGTTCGCGCAGAGTCGACGATCCGCAGGCGGAGGCCGTCAAGGCCCTGTTCGCGCGGGTCGGGACCGTCGTCGAGCTGCCGGACAAGCTGATCGGCGTCGCCGGCGCGGTCTCCGGCGTCGGCCCCGCCTACTGGGCGCTGATCGCCGAGGCGTGGACCGATGCGGCGGTACGTCACGGCATTCCTGCAGCCCAAGCCGCCACACTGGTCTCACAGACCATGGCCGGAACCGCTGCCCTGCTCACTCAGACCGACACGCTCGCCCTCCGGCGCAGTGTGACCTCCCCCGGCGGGAGCACCGCGCGCGGGCTCGACGTGCTCGAGCGCGAAGGCGTGCGCGCCGCGATGTCGGCCGCGATGGACGCCGTGGTGGGTGACTGATGGAGGCGCGGCAGAGATCGCGGACTTCCTCTCGGCGCCTGATCACCGTCTACACGCTGATCATCTTCGCGTCGATCATCGTCTCCTGGGTCTTCTCCTTCGGCGTCCGCGTGCCGTACTCGCGGCCGCTGAACGCGGTGCTGGACTTCCTGCGCGACGTCACGAACCCGTACCTGCGGATCTTCCGCCGCCTGGGCCTGCAGTTCGGCCCGATCGACTTCAGCCCGATCGTCGCGATCCTGGTGCTGACCGATCGGCGGGAAGCTGCTCGTCGGGCTGATCGACCCCGGCCCGTGAGCGCGGGTAAGACGGTCTTGCGCACCGCGCTGGTCGCGGTGGCGGTCGTCGCTGGTCGACCAGCTCAGCAAGGCGATCGTGCGCGGGCAGATCACCCGCTTCGAGGAGGTCGAGCTCTTCCTCGGCATCAAGCTGATCAACACGCGCAACACCGGCGTCGCGTTCAGCATGTTCTCGGGCGGCGGGCCGATCGTCGTCGTGATCGGCGCTGGTCGCGCTCGTGGCGCTGATCGCGTTCTTCATCACGCACATCCACCGGCGGCTGGTGTGGCTGCCGACCGGCCTGCTGATCGGCGGCGCGGCGGGCAACCTGATCGACCGGATCCGGCTCGGCGCCGTGACCGACTTCATCAAGTTCCCGCACTGGCCGGCGTTCAACGTCGCCGACATCTGCGTCACGGTCGGCGTGATCTCGCTGATCTACGTGCTGGAGCGCGTGAAATGACCGAGTTGCGCGTGCCCGAGGAGGCCGCGGGCGAGCGGCTGGACGTCTTCCTCGCCGAGGCCGCGGGGACGCGCACCAAGGCGCGTGCGGCTGATCGACGCCGGGCTGGTCCGCGTCGACGGCCGGCCGCGGCCCAAGCGTCATCTCCTGGTGGGCGGTGAGCTGGTCTCGTACGAGACGCCCGAGGCCCAGGTCCACGCCGACGTCGCGCCGGCGCCGTTCCGGATCGCCTACGAGGACGAGCACCTGCTGGTGATCGACAAGCCCGCGGGCGTCGTCGTCCATCCCGGGCACGGGCATCCGGTCGGGCACGCTCGTCCAGGCGCTCGACGGGCGCGTCGCCGGCGGGCCCGACCCGGCGCGTCCCGGGGTCGTGCACCGGCTCGACCGCGACACCTCGGGCCTGCTCGTGCTGGCGCGCAGCGAGGCGGTCCACGCGGCGCTGCAGGCAGCGCTGCGCGAGCGCAAGATCACCCGCGAGTACCTCGCGCTGGTCGAGGGGCGGCCGCCCGCGCGGCGCGGGACGATCGACGCGCCGCTCGGCCGCGACCGCCGCGTGCGGACGAAGATCTCCACCGACACCGACGACCCGCATCCCGCCGTCACGCACTTCGAGACCGAGCGCGCGCTGGCGGACGACACGCTGCTGCGGGTGACGCTCGAGACCGGCCGCACGCATCAGATCCGCGCGCACCTGCTGGCGATCGGCTATCCGGTGGCCGGCGACCCCGACTACGGCCACGCGGGCCGCCACGGACTGGAGCGCCAGTTCCTCCACGCGGCACGGCTCGCCTTCGATCATCCCGAGACCGGGGCGTCGGTCGAAGTGCAGGCGCCGCTGCCGGAGGACCTGGTCAGGGCCCTCCGGCTGGCGTCAGGAGAACGGGCCGACCCATCGGTGTAGGGGAACCAGGATCGGCCCGTCGAAAGCCTCTAACGCAGGCCTTCGCAGAACCTTGTCCTAAACTGTCCTGCGACTAGTACCCGACCCCGGGCGTGGGCATCTGCCCAAGCCGAGGTCACGCGGTTCCTGCCTGGCGCATTTGGCGCCGGGTCCGCGCGAGTTCGTGCCCGGGATGCACATCAATTACAAGGAGTTCTCCGCTATGGCCGAAATCGGCCTGAAGGAGCTGCTGGAGGCCGGAGTCCACTTCGGTCATCAGACGCGACGCTGGAATCCCAAGATGCGCCGGTTCATCCACGGCGAGAACGGCGGCATCTACATCATCGACCTGCTCAAGACGCAGGCGTTGCTCTCGCAGGCGCAGCAGTTCGCGACCGAGATCGCCCATCGCGGCGGCACGGTCCTGTTCGTCGGCACCAAGAAGCAGGCGCGCGACGGCGTGAAGGAGATCGCCACCGCCGCCGGCATGCCGTACGTCAACCACCGCTGGCTCGGTGGCCTGCTGACGAACTACCAGACGATGTCGGCGCGGATCAAGCGCCTGCACGACCTCGAGCGCTACGCCGCCGACGGCCAGCTCGCGCTGCTGCCGACGCGTGAGCGTCTGGCCGCCGAGGCCGACCTCTTGAAGCTCCAGGCCAACCTGGGCGGCGTCAAGAACATGCAGCGCGTCCCGGACGCGATGTTCGTCATCGACTTGAAGACCGAGGCGATCGCCGTGCGCGAGGCCCAGCGCCTGCGCATCCCGATCATCGGCCTGGTCGACACCAACTGCGACCCCGACGGCATCGACTACGTGATCCCGGGCAACGACGACGCGATCCGCGCGTGTGGCCTGATCACGCACGCGATCGGCGACGTCGTCCAGCAGGGCCGCGCGCGCTTCCGCTCCGAGGAGGAGCAGGCCCGCGCCGAGGCCGCCGCGCAGCAGCAGCGTGAGCAGGAGGAGCGCGCTCGCCGCGAGGCCGAGGAGCAGGCTGCGGCCGAGGCCGCCAAGCGTGCCGAGGCCGAGGCCGCGCTGACGGCCGCCGGCGAGGTCGCCGAGGCCGCTCCGGCCGCCGAGGCGGCTCCGGTCGCCGAGGCGGCTCCGGTCGCCGAGGCGCCCGCTGCCGAGGCCGCTGCCGGCTGCCGAGGCCGCTCCGGTCGCCGAGGCGCCCGCCGCCGAGGCCGCTCCGGCTGAGGCCGCGGCGCCCGCTGCCGAGGCCGCTCCGGCCGAGGCCGCCGCCCCCGCTGAGGCCGCTCCGGCTGCCGAGGCCCCCGCCGCCGAGGCCGCTCCGGCTGAGGCCGCCGCGCCCGCCGAGGCCGCTCCGGCCGCCGCCGAGGCTCCCGCTCCGGCCGCGAAGCCGAAGCGCAAGCCCAAGGCCGCGCCGGCCGCCGCTGAGGCCGAGGCACCCGCTGAGGACACGAAGACCGACGAGGAGAAGGAAGCGAAGTGAGCGAAGAGCCCAAGATCTCGGCCAAGCAGGTCAAGGAGCTCCGCGACAAGACTGGCGCGGGCATGATGGAGTGCAAGAACGCGCTCAAGGAGACCTCCGGCGACGTCGACCAGGCGGTCGAGCTCCTGCGCGTCCGGCTCGGCGACAAGGCGCTCAAGGTCGGCGGCCGCGAGGCCACCGAGGGCACCGTCGCGTCCTACATCCACTCCAACGGCAAGGTCGGCGTGCTGGTCGAGGTCGACTGCAACACCGACTTCGTCGCCCGCAACGAGGACTTCCTGGCGTTCGCCCGCGAGATCGCGATGCACATCGCCGCTTCCCCGGCCACGCAGTTCGTGACCGAGGACGAGATCCCTCAGGACGCCAAGGACGCCGAGCTGCGCGTCTTCGAGCAGCAGGCCGCCGACAAGCCGGAGCACATCCGGCCGAAGATCGCCGAGGGCAAGCTCAAGGCGTGGATGGGCGACGTCGTGCTGCTCAACCAGGCGCACGTCAACCAGGACAAGTACGGCGGAAAGACGATCGAGGAGCTGCGCGCGAACCTCTCCGGCACGACCGGCGAGAACGTCGTGATCCGGCGCTTCAGCCGCTTCGCGGTCGGCGCGTGAGCTCCGACCCGGTCTTCAAGCGGGTCCTGATCAAGCTGTCGGGTGAGGCCCTCATGGGCCCGCTCGACTACGGGACGGACCCAAAGACGGTCGGGTCGATCGCTGATCAGCTCAAGACGGTGCACGACCGTGGCGTTCAGATCGCGGTCGTGCTGGGCGCCGGGAACATCTACCGCGGCCTCTCGCAGGCCGCGGAGGGGATGGACCGGGCGACCGCGGACTACATGGGGATGCTCGCGATCGTCCTCAACGCGCTGACGCTGCAGGACGCGCTGGAGAAGCGCGGCGTGCAGACGCGCGTGCAGTCGGCGATCACGATCTCCGAGGTCGCGGAGCCCTACATCCGCCGGCGCGCGATGCGCCACCTCGAGAAGGACCGCGTCGTGATCTTCGCCGCGGGCACCGGCAACCCGTTCATGACCTCGGACTCGGCCGCCGCGCTGCGCGGGATCGAGATGCACGCCGAGGTCCTGCTGATGGCCAAGAACGGCGTCGAGGGCATCTACACGGCCGATCCGCGCAAGGATCCCGACGCCGAGTTCATCCCCGAGATCACGGCGCGCGAGGCGCTGCAGCGTGACCTCAAGGTGATGGATGCGACGGCGCTCGCGCTGTGCATGGAGAACCACCTCAACATCCACGTCTTCAACATGGCTGACGAGTCCAACATCAACCGGATAATCTCCGGCGACCGTGTGGGAACGTTGGTGACGACATGATCGACGATCTGCTGCAGGACGCGCGCGAGCACATGGAGAAGTCCGTGGACTCGACGCGCCTGAAGTTCCAGTCCGTCCGTACGGGCCGCGCGAGCCCGGCGCTGCTGGACCGCATCACCGTGGACTACTACGGCGCCGTCACGCCGCTGAAGCAGCTGTCCACGATCAACGCGCCCGAGGCGCGCCTGCTGACGGTCCAGCCCTACGACAAGGGCTCGATCAAGATGATCGAGCGGGCGATCATGGAGTCCGACCTCGGTCTGACGCCGAACAACGACGGCGCGATCATCCGGCTGCAGATCCCCGAGCTCAACGAGGAGCGGCGCAAGCAGCTCGTCAAGGTCGTGCGCCAGATGACCGAGGAGGGCAAGATCGCGCTGCGCAACATCCGCCGCGACGTCATGCACGACCTCAAGGAGCTGCGCGACGAGGGCGAGGCCGGCGCCGACGACGAGCACCGTGCCGAGGATGCGCTGCAGAAGCTCACCGACGACAAGGTCAAGGAGCTCGACGCCATCCTCAAGAACAAGGAAGCCGAGATCCTCGAGGTGTGAGCGCCACCTACGTCGCCATCATCATGGATGGCAACGGGCGGTGGGCCCACCAGCACGGCGTCCCCGTGGCCGACGGCCACAAGGCGGGCGCCGACACGGTCAAGGCCCGGCTGCGCGATGCTGTCGACCTCGGCGTGCGCGAGCTGACGATCTACTCGTTCTCGACCGAGAACTGGTCGCGTCCGCAGGACGAGGTCGACGCACTGATGGCGCTCTTCAGCGCCCGGATCATCGACGAGACGCCCGAGCTGCACGAGGAGGGCGTCAAGATGCGCTTCGTCGGGCGCCGCGAGGGTGTGCTGCCGGAGCTGATCGAGCAGATCGAGTGGGCCGAGGCCAAGACCGCGTCGAATACGCGCATCACGCTCTTCGTCGCCTTCAACTACGGCGGGCGCTCAGAGATCCTCGATGCGGCCGAGCGCTACACCGGCGGCGGCGAGGACGCCTTCCGCGCGCTGCTCTACGCGCCGGAGATGCACGATCCGGACCTGATGATCCGCACGAGCGGCGAGCAGCGGATCTCGAACTACCTGCTGTGGCAGGCCGCCTACAGCGAGTTGCATTTCACCGACGTTCTGTGGCCTGATTTCTCGCGCGCCGACTTCGAGGAGGCGCTCGCCAGCTATGAGGCGCGAGTGCGCCGGTTCGGAGGACGTTGATGGCCACGGCCCGCCGGCGTGAGTCCGGGAGCGAGAAGGAGCCGCGCAAGAAGGGCACGTCGGACCTGATCCCGCGGATCCTGGTCGCGGTCCCGGCCATCGTCTTCGCCGCCGTGATCATCTGGCAGGGCGGGTGGGTGTTCGCCGCCGGCGTCGGCGCCCTCGCGATCGTCTGCGTGCACGAGCTCTCGGTGATGTTCGAGCGCGCCCGGCCGGTGCGGCTGGCGGCGATGATCGCGGTCGTCGGCCTGGTCGTCGCGGGCACGCTCGGGCGACGAGACCACGGTCCTGATGGTCTTCATGGCCACGTTGCCGCTGACGTTCTTCCTCGCCGTTGCGAGCCCGCATCGCGAGCGGGTCACCGCGTCGATCTCGGTCACGATCCTGATGATCATGTGGATCGGCCTCGGCGTCGCCCATGCGGTGATGCTGCGCGGGCTCGACCACGGCGGTTCGCTCGTGCTGATGGTGCTGCTCGGCACCTTCTTCGGCGACACGTTCGCCTACTTCGGCGGGCGGCTCTTCGGCCGCCACAAGATGTCGCCCGTGATCTCCCCGAACAAGACCTGGGAGGGCCTGGCCTGCGGCATCGTGCTCGGCACGCTGGTCGTCTGGTACACGGCGCAGACCTACGCCGGCGACGGCTGGATCTCCGGCATGGACGGCCTCCTTCTCGGTCTGGCGGTCGTGATCGCCGCCCCGATCGGCGACCTCTTCGAGTCGCTGATCAAACGCGATATGGGCACCAAGGACACGGGTACGCTCTTCGGTGCCCACGGTGGCGCCCTCGATCGCGTCGACGCGGCACTCTTCGCGCTCGTCGCCGGCTACTACGTCTGGCTCGCCGTGGCCTGAGCATGAACAGCGAAGACAAGCGCGACCGGCAGATGCTGGAGCTCCTGAATGAGCTCCGCGTCGCACTGCCGGGCGTGCAGTTCCTCTTCGCGTTCCTGCTGACGGTCCCGTTCGCCCAGGGCTTCGAGCGCGTCACGCCGGCGCAGCGCACGCTGTTCTACGCCGCGCTGCTGTGCACGGCGGCCTCGACCATCTGCCTGATCGCCCCCAGCGCCACCCACCGCCTGCGCTTCCACCAGAACGACCGCACGTTCGTGATCGAGTCGGCCAACGCCTACATGATCGCCGGCCTGATCTTCCTCGGCGCCGCGATCGTCCTTGCGATCGCGATGGTCACCGCGTTCATCTACGACCACTGGATCGTCTGGGTCGCCCCGATCTCGATCGCCGCCGCCCTCGTGCTGGTCTGGTTCGTGCGCCCGCTGCTCCGCGGTTCGACCCGAGGGGTCTGACCCTCTAGGTTCGGTCGAGCGTGGTGTCGGCGAACGAGCGGGGGTCCTCGGCCGGTTCGAGGTGGGTGAAGACGGTGACCTGGGGGAGGGCGGCGCGCAGGCTCGCCTCGACGTCCTCGACGACGTCGTGGCCGCGCTGGACGGTCCAGGCGCCGGGCACGAGGACATGCATGGAGACGAACGCGCGGGAGCCCGCCTGGCGGGTGCGCAGGGCGTGGAAGCTCACGCCGTCGCGCTCGAAGGGCTCCAGGGCACCGGCGATCGCGGCGAGATCGGGCGCGTCGAGCCCGCGGTCCATCAGGCCGCCGACCGAGCGCCGGACCAGGCCGCTGCCGGTGACGACGATGTTGGCGGCGACGAGCAGGGCGATGATCGGGTCCAGCCGGTCCCAGCCGGTGACCGCGACCGCGATCACGCCCGCGATCACGCCGGCCGACGTCCAGACGTCGGTGATCAGGTGCTTTCCGTCCGCTTCCAGGACGATCGAGCGCTCGCGGCGGCCGGTCGTGAGCAGCAGGTAGCCGACGCCGAGGTTGATCAGCGAGGCGGCGGTGGAGACGGCGACGCCGATCCCGGCCTGCTCGATCGGCTGCGGGTCGATCAGGCGGGGCACCGCCGTGGCGGCGATCGTCAGCGCCGCGACGACGATCAGCGACCCCTCGACCCCCGCGGCGAAGTACTCCGCCTTCGCGTGTCCGTACGCGTGCTCCTCGTCGGCCGGCTTGACCGCCACGCGGAGGGCGAGCATGGCCACGATCGCGGCGACGAGGTTCACGACCGACTCCGCCGCGTCCGACAGCAGGCCGACCGACCCCGTCAGCTGCCAGGCGACGGTCTTGAGCGAGATCGTGGCGATGGCCGCCGCGATCGACAGCCACAGCAGCCGGAAGAGACGCCGTTGGTTCACCCCTTGAACCTAAAGGGGTCTGACCCCTGATGTGTCAGCGCGCGAAGGCGCGCCGGTACGCGGTGGGGGTGGTGTGGATGTGGCGGTGGAAGTGCTTGCGCAGGTTGGCGGCGGTGCCGAAGCCGCAGCGGTGGGCGATCTCGTCGATCGAGGCGTCGGTGGACTCGAGCGCGGTGCGGGCGGCATCGACGCGCTGGGCGAGCAGCCAGCGCAGGAACGGGAGGCCGGTCTCGGCCGTGAAGCGGCGGGCGAAGGTGCGCTCGGAGACGTGGGCGTGGGCCGCAAGTGCGCGGACGGTGAGCGGCTCGGAGAGTCGTTGCAAGCGCATAGGCGCGCGTGGCGGCGAGCGAGCCGCCGGGCTGCTCGGCGATCGGCCGGTCGATGTACTGCGACTGGCCGCCCTCGCGATGGGGCGGGACGACGATCCGGCGGGCGATCGCGTTGGCCAGCGCGGCGCCGTGGTCGCTGCGCAGGATGTGCAGGCAGAGATCGAGGCCTGCGGCGACGCCGGCCGAGGTCAGGACGTCGCCCTCGTCGACGTAGAGCACGTCGGGTTCGATGACGACCGCCGGGTGGCGGGCGGCGAGGTCGGCCGCGTCGCGCCAGTGCGTGGTCGTGCGGCGCCCGTCGAGGACGCCGGCGGCGGCGAGCGCGAAGGCGCCGGTGCAGATCGAGACCATCCGCGCGCCACGGTCGTGGGCGGCGCGCAGCGCGTCCAGCACGCGCGGTTCGAGTGCTCGCAGATGCGGGGTGAAACCGGGCACGAGCACCGTGTCCGCCTCGGCCAGCGCCTCCAGACCGGCGCCGGCGACGACCGCGAACCCCGCGCACGTGGCGACCGGCCCCGCCGCCGCCGCGCACACGGTCAGCCGGTAGGGAGCCTCCTCGTAGGTCCCGAAGACCTGCGCCGGGATGGCGAGATCGAGCGGGACGACGCCCTCGAGCGCGAGCACGGCGACGTGATGATCCAAAGACACTGGCTGGATCGTAACGAACAATGGCATTCCTGCCACTCGCGGCAGTGCCCACCCGGCGCGACGATCCCTCCCATGAAGATCGAGATCATCCTGTTCGACGGGTTCGACGACCTGGACGCGTTCGGCCCGTTCGAGGTGCTCACGGCCGCCGGCCTGCAGACGGAGTTCGTCACGGTCGAGCCGCGCGAGCTGGTCGTGTCCAACGGCGGGGCGCGGATCGTGCCGCACGGCGTGCTCGGCGACCCGGACCTGGTGCTCGTCCCCGGCGGCGGCTGGAACGACCGCCCTGCGCAGGGCACGTACGCCGAGGCGCGCCGTGGCGTGATCGCGCAGGCGCTCGTGGACCGTCACGCCGCGGGCGGCCGGATCGGCTCCATCTGCACCGGAGCGATGCTGCTGGCCGAGGCCGGGCTGCTGACCGGCCGGCCCGCGATCACGCACCACAGCGCGATCGAGGACCTGCGCGGCTTCGGCGTGAACGTGATCGACGGCGCGCGCGTCGTCGACGACGGCGACCTGATCACGGCCGCCGGCGTCACCTCCGGGATCGATCTGGCCCTGCTACCTCGTCGCTCGCGAGCTCGGCACCGACGCGGCCCAGGCCGGTGCCGACGAGATCGAGCACCGCTGGGACCGCGATGCGGTGACCGTCCCGGCCTAGATCAGTGGCGCCAGCGCGTCCGGGCGGTCGATCGGCACGAACGAGTACGAGTCGGCGATCTCGACGAAGCGGGCGTCGCGGAACTGGGCGGCGAGGCGGCGGCCGAGCTCGACCTTGAAGCAGCGGTCCTCGGTCGCCCAGCCGATCACGACCTCGCCCTCGAAGGACACCAGCTGCGGCGCGATGTCGAGCAGGATCTTCGGGTCGCGTGTGCTTGAGGAAGTGGGCGGCGTCGCGCACGATCTCGAAGTTGCTCAGCGCGGGTGCCGACCAGCGCGCCAGGGTCGCGGCGCTCGCGCGCTTGGAGAGCCAGCCGAACGCGACCGGCAGCCGCCGCGCGGGCGGGAAGCGCAGCGGCGCGATCCCCGCCGCCAGCGCGTACGGCGAGAAGCCCAGGCGCGAACAGCGGCTTGAACACCGTGGGCGGGAAGACCTCGAGCGCGTCGCACGGCGTCAGCACGAGCCGCGAGATGCCCTCCGGGCGCCGCACCACCAGGAGCTGCGCGAGCGCCCCGCCCGTGTCGTTGCCCACGACCGTCAGGTCGGTCAGCCCGAGCCGGGCGATCTCGTCGGCGATCAGGTCGACCACGCCGAACGGGGTCAGGACGGAGCGATCGGCCACGGGATCGACGTGCGAGCCCAGAGGCAGGGTCGGCACGAGGCAGCGGCGTCCGGGCAGCAGATCGACCACCGGGTCCCACAGTGAGCCGTCCACGAACGCGCCGTGGAGGAAGAGCACCGGCGGCCCGTCGCCGCCCGTGTCACGGAGTTGCATCGGCGAACCTTATCTGGCCCAAACGGACCCGCTGCCACAATGGACCGCCGTGAAACGGGTTCTCATCCTTGGCTCCACCGGGTCGATCGGCACCCAGGCGCTCGACGTCATCGAGCGCTCCCCGGAGGCGTTCGAGGTCGTCGGCCTGTCCGCCGGCCACTCGCCACGAGACGCTGATCGCGCAGGCGGCGAAGCACGGCGTCCGCCGGATCGCGCTCAGCGACCAGGACGCCGCCGCGCGCGCCGCCGAGGCGTGGACGGACGGCGAGGTGCTCGCCGGCCCCGAGGGCCTGATCTCGCTCGTGGCCGAGTCCGGCGCCGACCTCGTGCTCAACGCGATCGTCGGCTCCGCCGGCCTCGGCCCGACGATCGTGGCGCTCACCGAGGGCATCGACGTCGCGCTGGCCAACAAGGAGTCGCTCGTCGTCGGCGGTGAGCTGGTGACCGCGCTCGCCGAGGCCACCGGCGCCCGGCTGATCCCCGATCGACTCCGAGCACACGGCGATCCACCACCTGCTGACGGGCGAGCCGCCCGGCGTGGTCGAGAAGCTGATCATCACCGCCTCCGGCGGCCCGTTCCGCGGCCGCAAGGCCGAGGAGCTGCAGGGCGTCACGGTCGAGCAGGCGCTCAACCACCCGACCTGGAGCATGGGCGGCAAGATCACGATCGACTCGGCGACGCTGATGAACAAGGGCCTCGAGGTGATCGAGGCGCACCACCTGTTCGGCACGCCGTACGACCGCATCGACGTCGTCGTGCACCCGCAGTCGATCATCCACGCGCTCGTGCAGCTCTGCGACGGCTCGACGAAGGCGCACATGGGCTACCCGGACATGCGCGTCGCGATCGGCTACGCGCTGCACCACCCGGATCGCGCCGACCTGCCGATCGCCCCGCTCGACCTGATCGCAGCTGCGGCGCGCTCGACTTCGAGGCGCCCGACCTGGACGCGTTCCCGTGCCTGCGCCTGGCCCGCGAGGCCGCGCGTGGCCGGCGGAACCGCGCCGTGCGTGCTCAACGCCGCCAACGAGGTCGCCGTCCACGCGTTCCTCAACGGCCGCCTGTCCTTCCTCGGCATCCCCGCCGTGATCGAGGCCGTCCTCGATCACCTCGGCTCGCACCGTGTGCACGACTTCGAGACGCTCTACGTGACCGACTCCGAGGCCCGCGCGGCTCGCGGGCGAGCTGATCGAGACCGGGGTGCGCGCATGAGCTGGATCCTGGCCTTCCTCGGCTTCGCCGCGCTCGTCGATCCTGCACGAGGCCGGCCACTTCTTCGCGGCCAAGGCCGTCGGCATGCGCGTCGAGCGCTTCTCGCTGTTCTTCCCGCCGCTGGCCGTGCGCCGCAAGCGGGGCGAGACCGAGTACGCGATCGGCGCGATCCCGCTCGGCGGCTACGTGAAGATCACCGGCATGAACCCGGCGGAGGAGATCCCGCCGGAGCACGCCGCACCGCGCCTACTACCGCCAGCCGGTGTGGAAGCGGATCGTCGTGATCGCCGCCGGCCCGTTCGTCAACATCGTGCTCGCGTTCATCATCCTCGCGGGCGTCTTCATGAGTCAGGGCACGGTCGAGCCGCCGCCGGTCGTCGGCAAGATCGAGCAGAACAGCCCCGCGGCCAAGGCGCTCAAGCCCGGCGACGTGATCATCGCCGTCGACGGCGAAGCCGATCAGCGGCACCTACGTCAAGCAGCAGCGACCAGATCGGCGCGGCGGTCGGCGCCCACAAGGGCACGCCGGTCGTCTTCACGGTGCGCCGCAACGGCGAGGAGCAGACCGTCACCGGCTCCACGTTCTACGACAAGGCCGCTCAAGCGCTACCGCTTCGGCTTCGCCTACGACCAGGACGCCAGCACCCGCCCGCCGGGCTGGCGCGCTCCAGCGGCCTGCGCCGTGAGCCAGATGTGGGCGGTGACCACGGACACGGTCAGCCACATCGCCCAGATCTTCGTGCCCGAGAAGCGCAAGGAGCTCGGCAGCGTCGTCGGCGGCTACGAGACCACGCGCCAGGCGATCCAGCTCGACGCGACGACCGCGTGGCTGGTGCTCGGCGCTGATCTCGCTCTCGCTCGGCATCATCAACCTCTTCCCGTTCCTGCCGCTCGACGGCGGGCACATCTTCTGGGCGCTGGCCGAGAAGGTCCGCGGCAAGGCGATCCCGTTCAGCGTGATGGAGCGCGCCGGTTTCATCGGCTTCGCGCTCGTGATCGCGCTCTTCCTCGTCGGCTTGACCAACGACCTCGATCGACTGGCCAACGGAGGCTTCAGACTCCGGTAGCTTCCGGGCATGGAGGGGAGACGCGCCACCGGCGCCGCGACGATCGCGGAGGCGTTCCGCCTTACCGTCGAGGATCACCCGGATCGCGTCGCGGTCCGCACCAAGGACGACGAGATCGCGCTCACCTGGGCGCAGCTGCGCGACAGGGTCGACGCGCTCGCCGGCGGGCTGGCGCGACTGGGCGTCAGGCGCGGCGACACCGTCGCGCTGATGATCTCCAACCGCCCGGAGTTCACGATCGCCGACCTCGCGGCGATGACGCTCGGCGCGACGCCGTTCTCGATCTACCTGACGTCGGCGCCCGACCAGATCGCCTACGTCGTCCAGGACGCGGGCGGCCAAGGTGGCGATCGTCGAGGAGCAGTTCCTGCCGCTGATGCGCGGTCTCGTCGAGCACGCGCTGACGCTCGACGACCTGCCCGAGGACCCGGGCTTCGACGCCGAGCCGCACTGGCGCGCGGTCGAGCCCGACGACATCCTCACGCTGATCTACACCAGCGGCACGACCGGACCGCCCAAGGGCGTCCAGATCGCCCACCGCAACCAGATGGCCGCGGTCGACGCCGTCGAGCAGCGCGTCGGCTTCCCCGACGGCTCGCGGGTGATCAGCTGGCTGCCCAGCGCCCACGTCGCCGAGCGCACCGCCCATCACTACCTGCCGATCGTCTACGCGATGACGATCACGACCTGCCCCGATCCGCGCCAGATCGGCGTCTACCTGCCTGCCGTCAAGCCGACCTGGTTCTTCGCCGTGCCGCGTGTGTGGGAGAAGCTCAAGGCCGGGGTGGAGGCCAAGCTCGGCGACGACCCTGGACCGCAGGCGCTGCTGCGACGCGGGCATCCAGCGCGTGGAGCTCGAGCAGGCCGGCGAGCCGATCCCGGAGCCGCTCGCGGCCACGCTGGAGGTCGCGGAGGCCAAGCTGTTCGCGCCCCTGCGGGCCGCGCTCGGGCTCGACCAGGCGGAACTGGTCAACGTCGGCGCCGCGCCGACGCCGCGCGAGGTGCTCGTCTTCTTCCACGCGATCGGCGTCCCGCTGGCCGAGATCTGGGGGATGTCGGAGACCTGCGGCGCGGGCGCCTCCAACCCGGGCGAGCGGATCAAGATCGGCACCGTCGGCCTGCCCAGCCCGGGAGTCGAGCTGAAGGTGGCCGAGGACGGCGAGCTGCTCGCGCGCTCGAAGGTCGTGATGGTCGGCTACCGCAACCTGCCTGAGCGCACCGCCGAGGCGCTCGACGACGACGGCTGGCTGCACACCGGCGACGTCGCGACGATCGACGAGGACGGCTACGTCACGCTGATCGACCGCAAGAAGGAGCTGATCATCAGCGCGGCGGGCAAGAACATGTCGCCCGCGAACATCGAGGCGACGCTGAAGGGCTGCTCGCCGCTGATCGGCCAGGCGTGCGTGATCGGCGACGGCCGCCGCTACAACACCGCGCTGCTGGTGCTCGACCCCGACGTCGCGCCCGCCTGGGCCGCCCGTCAGGGGATCGAGGGCGACCTCGCGGCGCTCGCGCGCGACGAGCGCGTCCGCGCGGCGGTGCAGGAGGCCGTCGACGGCGCCAACGCGACGCTCTCGCGGCCTGAGGGCATCAAGCAGCTTCACGCTCGTCGAGGGCGACTGGCTGCCCGGCGGCGACGAGCTGACGCCGACGATGAAGCTCAAGCGCCGGCCGGTCGAGGCCAAGTACGCGGCGCAGATCGAGGCCATGTACTGAAAAAGCGGCCGGCCGCGCGATGTCGCCGCGGCCGACCGGAGACGAGCATGTTGGCGCCCGGCGGACCGCCGGACCACGGGGAGAGCTCCCCATTCGATCGGGGGTTAGCTCTACCTGTCGGGCCGCCTCTAGACTGAGAGCCAATGGCTTCGGAGCGCTCAGTCAACGTCGGAGGCGTGCAGATCGGCGGCGGCGCCCCGGTCGTGGTGCAGACCATGACCAAGACCGAGACCGCCAACCTGCAGGCGACGATGGATCAGATCCGCCGCGTCGCGGACGCCGGCGCGGACATCGTGCGCGTGGCCGTCCCGCGTGAGAAGGACATCGAGGCGCTGAAGACGATCGTCGTCGAGTCGCCGATCCCGATCATCGCGGACATCCACTTCAACCACACGCTGGCGCTGAAGGCGATCGACGCGGGCGCGCACTGCATCCGCCTGAACCCGGGCAACATCGGCGGGCCGGACAAGGTCGCCGAGGTGGCCGACCGCGCCCGCGCGGCCGGCACGCCGCTGCGCATCGGCGTCAACTCCGGCTCGCTTCCCAAGCACCTGCACGAGCTCGAGTTCGACGAACCCCGTCGAGGCGCTCGTGACCGCCGGCGTCGAGTTCGTCGAGCTGATGGAGCGGCTGGACTTCACGGACTTCAAGGTCTCGATCAAGTCGACGAACGTGCCCAACACGATCGCCGCGAACCGCCTGCTGAGCGAGAAGATCCCGTACCCGCTGCACCTCGGCATCACCGAGGCGGGGACGAAGTGGTCGGGCTCGCTCAAGAGCGCCGTCGGCCTCGGCACGCTGCTGGCCGACGACATCGGCGACACGATCCGCATCTCGCTCTCGACCTTCCACGCGGAGGAAGAGGTCAAGGTCGCCTGGGAGATCCTCAAGGCGCTCAAGCTGCGCGAGCGCGGCCCGGTCCTGATCGCCTGCCCGACCTGCGGGCGCCTGCAGTTCGACATGGACTCGGTCGTCGCCGAGGTCGAGCGCCGCCTCGAGGCCTACGACGACCCGATCGAGGTCTCCGTCCTCGGCTGCGCCGTCAACGGCATCGGCGAGGCCCGCCACGCCGACTTCGGCATCACCGGCGCCAAGGACATGGGGATGATCTACTCCAAGGGCGAGCCGATCAAGAAGGTCGCGACCGAGAACCTGGTCGACGAGCTCTTCACCGAGATCGACAAGTACTACGCCGCCGGCAAGACGGTCGAGCGCGACGCGCGCGCCGCCGCCGAGGCCGCCGCGTGGCTGGCCGAGGAGGAGGACGCGACGGCGATGACGCCGGAGCGCCTCGCCGCGCTCGAGGCCGCCAAGGCCATCGAGGACGCCGACGCCATCGACGAGGCGCTCTCGCCCGTCGCCGGGCGCCGGTTCACCCGCGCCTAGCGCGCCAGCGCTGCGTAGTGCAGCGTGAACCAGCGCTCGGCGCCGCCGGGCGTGACGCGCCATGCCGCGGCACGCGTCGCCCACTTGGCCGACGCGATCGCGCGGGCCGGGGCGCTGTCGGCGAAGAACGCGTGATGCTCGCGCGGCAGCGGGTCGCTGAGCTCGGCCACCACCTTCAGGCCGGCGCCGGCGATCAGCGCGCGCACCGCCGCGCTGTCGAAGGCGTGCAGGTGGCCGATCCGCGCCGCCTCGGCGCGCTTGGCCGGCCGCGCGGCGGAGCGGTTGGCCTCCAGCGGCACCTCGACGAGCACGTTGCGCGCGACGCGCGCGGCCTCGGCCAGCAGCGGCGCGGGATCGGGCACGTGCTCGAGCACGTGCGAGAGGACCGCGAGGTCGTAGACACGGTCCTCAGCGGGCACCTGAGCCCCGTCGTAGGCCTCCAGACGCCCTGCGCGGGGGATTCCGCGGGTGCGGGCGATCTCGATCGCCGGCGGCGAGAGCTCGAAGCCGTCGAAGGATGCTGCCGGCCAGACCGCGGCGAGCTCGAGCAGCAGCGACCCGTCGCCGCAGCCGATCTCGACCACCGTCGAGGGCCGCAGGCCGACCCGCGCGCAGAGCGTGCCGGCGTGCGTCGCCTTCGAGCGCGCCCCGAGCGCCCGCCAGCGGCCCATCTTCATGCCCTCGTCGTGATCGGCGAGCGAATAGCCCGCCGTGTAGAAGGCTCTGGGGTCCTCGCTCGCGCTGCTCACAGCGGCGGCGCCGAGCCTGATCGGAGGTCGGTCTTCTCGGTGCGCGACGGGTCGGCGCTGCCGGAGAAGTGCGGCTCGGGCGCGAGGTCGGCGAGTGACGGCTTCGGTGTCCAGCGGTAGCGATAGGAGGCGCCGGCGGTGAACGCGAGCCGGTACGTCCAGGTGCCGTCGGGCGAGGTCCGGACCGTCGCCAGATCCTGGTAGCCGCTCGCTCCGCGTTGGCGCACCTGCACGACGATCGACGGGTCGGCGTCCGCGCGCACCTGCCCCCAGAGCCGTACGCTGGACGCCTCGCCCTTGCGCTCGATCACGAACGGTGCGGGGAACGTCGAGAGGACCGGCTTGGGCTTGCCGTTGTTGAAGCGCAGCCCCGTCTGCCAGCCCGCGTAGCGCTTCGTCCCGCTGCCGCGATTGACCACCGGCTCGTCGTCCCACTGGTAGAACGACAGCCCGCGGACGCGCTTGGCGTTCCAGGCGACGAAGGCGGCCTGTTGCAGGTACTTCGTCTGCTGCGCGAGCGTGATGCCGATCGCCTTGTCGGGCGGGTTGGTCTGGTAGCCGAACTCGGTCAGGTGGATGTTCGGGCTCGTGCGCAGCCGCTTGCGTGCGCGCAGCTTGTCGAGCACGTGGAACAGGCGCGAGAGGTCGGCGAACTGGGCCTCGTCGGGGTCCGGGTTGATCGTGTCCGGGGCGTTGAGCAGCGGATGCGGGTGATACCCGAAGGAGTCCGACTTCGCCGACTTGAAGCCCTTGCAGCGGCCGGTCTTGATCGGGCGGTACTGCGTGTCGACGCACCCCATCTCGCGCATGAAGACCAGCGGCTTGATCGGTGTGAGGGCGCTGATCGGCGAGCCGCCGATCGGCGCGAGCTCGCCCATCACGACCTCCGAGCCCGGGTCGGCGGCGTGGACCTGCGGCTCGGCGGCACGGACCAGGTCGCGGTAGACGTGCGGCGCGACCGCCTTGCAGTTGCGCCGCCGCTTGTCGCACTCCCACTGCGGTTGCAGCCAGCCCGGCTGGTTGGGCTCGTTCCAGAGCAGGTAGCGGTCGACCTCGTCCTTGTAGCGCGTCGCCACGGCGTGCGCGAAGGCGGCGTAGGGCTTCGCCGCGGGCTTCCAGCGCGGGTTGTGGCGCTTGGGCTCGCTGCTCGCCCACAGCGGGCCTGGGCCGGTGATGGTCAGCATCACGCGCATGCCCTGCGCCCGGACGAGCGCGACCGCGACGTCGAGCGTGCCCCAGCGGTAGCGCGGGTCGTCGGGGTTCGAGGCGTTGAAGCCCGCCGGCGCCTTGGTGGCGCCGACGGCGGGTGCGATCTCCCACCAGCGGGCGTGGATCCGGACCACGTCCACGCCCAGCCTGCGCCAGGCCGACACCGCGTCGGCTGCCAGGTGCTGGTTGCTCAACAGCAGGCCCTCGTCCTCCATGCCCAGTTCGAACGTCGAAGCCCGGGCCGGTGTCGCGGCGGCGCCCAGCACCGCCGCGAGCACCGTGAGGAGGACGAGCGCCCGTCTCACTTGGGCGACACCTCGGCCTGGCGCGAGGCGAGCCCGTTCCAGGTCAGGCGCCAGAGGCCACCGGTGTTGGGGACGGCGGCGGTGAAGGTCCCGTTGGCCGAGGTCACCGCGACCGTCTGCACGGTCTTGAACGCCGCGCCCGCGGACGTCGCGTTCTGGATGTCGACGGACTGCGCGGTGCCGTTGGCGGCCGGGCGGACCTGGCCGTAGACGGTCAGCGTCGACGCCCTTGCCCGAGACCCAGATCGGCAGCCGGTAGGCGGCGTAGGCGGGCTTCGCGGCGTTGGAGCCGAACAGCCGCAGGCCCATCTGGAAGCCGGCGCCGATGTTCTGGTCGTCGACGATCTTGTACTGCGCGACGGTGTGCACGCGCGGGTTCTTGTAGGCGATCCAGTCGGACTGGTTGATGTACTCGGCCTGCTGCGCGTCGGTGACGCCGAAGATCAGGTCGGGCCGCGTCTGCCAGCCGTGCTCGGTGTAGTTGATCGGCAGCTTGGCCGGGATCCGCTTGGCGCGGGCGGCCTGGTCGAGCAGGCGCGTGAGCCGCGAGGCGACGTTGATCGTGATCTCACCCGGGTTGACGCCCGAGGTCGGCGGACGCGAGCCGCCGCGCGTGTACGGATGATGCGCGTAGCCGGTGACGTTGAGCTTCTTGTAGCCGCCGCAGTGCTGGTCGGAGCCTTCGGTGCCCGTCAGCTTCTTGCCCTTGGTGTTGAGGCAGAAGACGCCGCGCAGGAAGGTCTCGGGCGAGGTCTTGAGGATCTTGCTCGCGCACTTCTTCGGCACCCGCAGCGAGCGTTGCGCGCTGCAGCCCGACGGGTCGTCGCCGAGCGGAGCGGTCTCGCCGAGCCAGATCTGGTCGGCGCGGTGCCCGGTCGCGCGCAGGCCGGCGATCGCCGACGCGGCCAGCGAGCGGTACATGTAGGCCGAGCGCTGGACGGCCTGCGAGCCGGTGACCTCGTACTGCGGCGACAGCCACGAGCGCAGGTTCGGCTCGTTCCAGATCGACCACAGCTTGACGGTCGGATAGCGCGTGCCGAGTGCACGGACGAAGGCGCCGAAGGCCTGCGGATCGGGCTTGCAGACGCGGCGGGCGGCGACCGAGCCGCCGCACTTGGAGGCCCAGGCCGGGATCGGCCCGGTCGGCGTCAGCAGCACCTGCAGACCGCGCGCCTGGGCGCCGGCGACCAGCGTGTCCAGCATCCCGAACACGCCCGCCGGGTAGGCGGCGGAGTTCTTGCGCGTCGAAGCCCTTCGGCTTCTTCTTGGAGGTCGCGGCCGGGGCGTAGCGCGACCAGATCACGTTGACGCGGATCACGTCCGCGCCGAGCGAGTCGGCCTCGTCGAGCGTCTGGGCCTGGACGGCGGGCCCGCGATCGAGCATCAGGGTCTCGTCCTCGATCAGCGAGAGCTGGTCTGGGGCGGCGAGGGCGGAGGCGGTGGGCAGCGCGGCAGCGCACACCGTGGCCACGGCGAGGAACCGCCGGGCGCGGCGTCGGGACGTCTGATTCATCAAGGACATTCCAACGCCGCCACCGGACGGGAGTTGCGGCGCGGCGTGATTAAGCCGCTGCGGCGTACAGCTCGGCGACCTTGCTCCAGTTGACGACGTTCCAGAACGCGTCCAGGTAGTCAGGGCGCTTGTTCTGGTACTTCAGGTAGTACGCGTGCTCCCAGACGTCGGCGCCCAGAAGCGGCGTCTGCCCGGCGGACAGCGGGCTGTCCTGGTTGGGCGTGCTGGTGACCGCGAGACCCGAGCCGTCGTGGACGAGCCAGGCCCAGCCGGAGCCGAACTGGTTGACGCCGGCGGCCTTGAACTTCTCCTTGAACTCGTCGAAGGAGCCGAAGGCGCCGTTGATGGCCTCAGCCAGGTCGCCGTCGGGCGCGCCGCCGCCGTCAGGCGACAGGAACTCCCAGAACAGGCTGTGGTTGTAGTGGCCACCGCCGTTGTTGCGGACGGCCTTCTGCTTGTCGGCGGGAAGCGCGTCGAGGTTCTTGAGAACCTCCTCGATCGACTTGCCGTCGAAGTCGGTGCCTTCGAGCGCCGCGTTCGCCTTGTCGACGTACGCCTGATGGTGCTTGTCGTGATGGACGCGCATCGTCGCTTCGTCGATGTGCGGCTCGAGCGCGTCGTAGTCGTACGGCAGCGGCGGGACTTCGTAAGCCATTGGAACCTCCGGAAAAGCTTCGAACCTTGTGCACCTGCGTTCTATCACCCTCGCCCGATGCCACTAGGCTTCGCGCCCCGATGACGCGTCTGAGCCAGTACTTCCTCCCGACCGAGAAACAGGCCCCCGCCGACGCCGAGGCGCTCTCGCACAAGCTGCTGGTGCGCGCCGGGATGATCCGGCAGATCGGCGCCGGCCTCTGGAGCTGGCTGCCCGCCGGCTGGCGCGTGCACCAGAAGGCGGTGCAGATCGTCCGCGAGGAGATCGACCGCGATCGGCGGCCACGAGATGCTGATGCCGGTGCTGCAACCCGGCCGAGCTGTGGCAGAAGAGCGGCCGCTACGACGCGATCGGCGGCGAGCTGTTCCGGCTCAAGGACCGCCGCGGCGCCGACATGGTGCTGGCGATGACGCACGAGGAGGTCGTCACGACCCACATCGCGCAGGTCGTGCGCTCCTACCGCGACCTGCCGCAGATCCTCTACCACTTCCAGATCAAGGAGCGCGACGAGCCGCGCCCCCGCGCCGGCGTGCTGCGGACGCGCGAGTTCATCATGAAGGACTCCTACACCTTCGACCGCGACGCGGCGGGCCTCGACGTCGGCTACGACAAGCACCGCGAGGCCTACGACAAGATCTTCGACCGCTGCGGGCTGGAGTGGTACCGGGTCGAGTCCGACGTCGGGATGATGGGCGGCACCGGCGCGCACGAGTACATGGCGCCCTGTCCGGCGGGCGAGAACGACGTCGCGCTGGCCCCGGGCTACGCCGCCAACGTCGAGGTCGCGAGCGCGACGCCGAAGCCGGTCGCAGCTGCCGGACGCGCTCGACGCGCCGGTCGAGGAGTCCACGCCCGGCGCTGACGACCGTCGCGCAGGTCGCCGCGGCGCTCGGCGTGCCCGCGGGCGCGCTGATCAAGGCCTACCCGGTGATCGTCGGCGAGGACGAGCTGCGGCTCGTGCTCGTGCGCGGCGACCATCGCGTCAACGACATCAAGCTCGGCAACGCGCTCGGCGCGCCGTTCCGCCCCGCCCACGAGGCGGAGTTCGCGGACCGGATCGGTCCGGCGGGCTACATCGGCCCGGTCGGGATCGACGTGCCGATCCTGCTCGACTCCGCGCTCTCGGGCGACAGCTACATCAGCGGCGCCAACAAGGCCGACGCGCACCTGCGCGGCGTCAAGCCCGGCCGCGACTTCGCCTTCGACCGAGGTCGACGTGCGCACGGTCGAGGCGGGGGACACCGTCGACGGCCACGAGATCCGGATCGAGCCCGCGATCGAGATCGGCAACATCTTCAAGCTCGGCACGCGCTACTCGGTGCCGCTCGGCGCGACCTACCTCGACGAGGCGGGCACGTCGCAGCCGGTCTGGATGGGCTCCTACGGCATCGGGCCGGCGCGGATCGCCGCCGCCGCGGTCGAGCAGTTCGCCGACGAGAAGGGCATCTCCTGGCCGCGCTCGCTGGCGCCGTTCGACGTGCACCTGGTCGGGCTCGGCAAGCCGGACACCGAGGAGTTCGCGCTGGCCGAGCGGCTCTACGAGGAGCTGCGCGCGCTCGGGCTGGACGTCATCTACGACGACCGCAACCTCGGGCCGGGCGACAAGTTCGCCGACGCCGAGCTGCTCGGGGTGCCCGCTGCGGCTGACGGTCGGCAAGCGCACGCTCGAGGCCGGGCGAGATCGAGGCGCAGGTCCGGCGCGGCCGCGAGATCGCGCTCCGTCCCGCTGGAGGGTGCGGCCGCAGGCCGCGCGGGACCTGTGGGCGACGCTCCCGTAAAACGCCAGCTCACGTTCCGGCGGCTGTCGGGGCTCGATCGCTCCGGCCCGCCGCCGCCCGAGACGGTGGCGGGCGCGCCGCTGCGCCCGTGGACGATCCCGAACGCGATCGGCTACGTCCGGCTCGCGATGATCCCGGTCTTCCTCGTGCTCGCGCTGAGCTCCGAGAGCGGCACCGACGCGCTGCCGGCGGTCCTGTTCGCGGTGATCGGCTGGAGCGACTACCTCGACGGCATCGCCGCGCGCGTCACCGGCCAGTACTCGCGCATGGGCGCGCTGCTGGACCCGCTGGTCGACCGGCTGCTCGTCATCGCCGGCGTGATCGTGTGCTGGAAGTTCGATCTGCTGCCGCACTGGGCGCTGGCTCTGCTGGCCGCGCGCGAGCTGTTCATGCTGCGTGCTGGCCCGCTACGCGCTGCAGCCGGCACGTCGAGCTGAAGATCAACTGGCTGGGGCCGCTGGGGCGTCTGGCCGGTGTTCAGCGCGCTGTTCTTCGCGCTCTGCGGCGTGCACTGGCTGGCGCTGGCGTGCTTGTATGTCGGCCTCGTGCTGGTGCTCGGGCTCGACCGTGCAGTACGTGCGAGACGGTCTACGGCAGGCGCGAGCACAAGGCTCGACCTGAGCTTGATGCACGCTATGCTTCGGCACTCCGTCTCGTCGCCCCTGAGGAGAGGACACGCTTTCAGATGGACACCTTCCCCGATCTTGGTTCGCTCTCCGATCAGGAGCTCAAGGACCTCATCCAGCAGCTCACTGACGAAGAGCAGGAGGTGTCCTACCGTCGGCGGATCCTCCACGGCAAGATCGACATCCTGCGTGCCGAGCTCGTCAACCGCCTCCGCAAGAAGCACGAGGGCGGCGAGGACGTCATCTCCGGCGCCGACGTCCAGCGCCTGACCGACATCCTTGCCGGTCGTGCCACTGGCGGCGGCAGCGACGACATCTAGTCGCGCGGGAGGCAAGGCCCTTGGCCCGTCACTGCCCTGAGTGCGGGTTCGTCGTCACGGAGGGGGCGAACTACTGCCAGCGCTGCGGCGCGTACGTCGGCGTGCGTGAAGACACGCAGGACGACGCGACGACCGCGACGTACATGGTCGACGAACAGACCGGCGAACTTGCGCCCGGTCGACGTCGGCGATGTCGCTGCGTCCACTGGCGCACTCGTCATCCGCTCCGGCGGCGGCAAGGTCGGCCAGTCGTTCCCGCTCGAGGGCGAGCGGCTGACGATCGGTCGCTCCCCGGAGGCCGAGATCTTCCTCGACGACGTGACCGTCTCGCGCGATCACGCCGTGCTCGTGCGCCGCTCCGGACGACTGGTTCCTGGACGACTCCGGGTCGCTGAACGGCACGTACGTCAACCGCCGCCGGATCGAGTCGCACAAGCTCGAGGACGGCGACGAGCTGCAGGTCGGCAAATACAAGCTCACCTACCTGGCGCGCTGAGGTGGCTGTGTCCGACGACGCCACCGGTCCGAGCGAACCGAGCGCAAACGGCGAGCCTCCTCCCCCGAGGAGGCGCCGCGCCAGGCCAAGTCGCTGACGATCGGCGCGGTCTGCAAGGGGCTCCAGCAGGAGTTCCCCGACATCTCGATCTCGAAGATCCGCTACCTGGAGGACCAGAAGCTGCTGACGCCGCGGCGCACGCCCGGCGGCTACCGGCTCTACTCCTCCTCCGACGTCGCGCGCCTGCGGACGATCCTGCGGCTGCAGCGCGACGAGTTCCTGCCGCTCGCGGTGATCCGTCAGGAGCTGGCGGCAGGGCGCTCGTTCGACGAGACGCCGAAGCCCGCGGCCGCCGCGCCGGGTGCCGTCAAGGCGACCGACGGCCGGCCGGGAGCCGCGCTGCGCCGGCTGACGTTCTCGCTGCGCGACAAGGGCGCGATGTACTCGCTCGACGACGTCGTCGAGGAGACGGGCGCCGATCCGCGCCTGATCCAGGAGCTCGAGGAGTTCGGGATCGTCAAGGGCGAGCTGCGCGAGGGCAAGCGCTACTACGACGAGACCGCAGCGCGAGATCATCCGCGCTGTGACCGAGCTGGCCCGCTACGGCGTGGCCGGGCGCAACCTGCGCGTCTTCCGGACCTCCGCCGAGCGCGAGGCGGCGCTGCTGCAGCAGATCCTCGCCCCGGCGCTGCGCTCGCGCAACCCGGAGCGCCGCAAGGAAGCCGTCGAGGCGCTGGAGAACCTGGCCGCGGTCGCCTCGCACCTGAAGCACCTGCTGCTCGTGCGGGACCTGCGTAAGATCGCGAAATGAACGGCGAGCCATCGCGGCAGCGGACTTCGTCCGCGCCAAGCGGGATCGCATTGCGTGGGTTCATCCGCGACATTCCGGACTTCCCCAAGCCGGGCATCGTCTTCAAGGACATCACGCCGCTGCTGCTCGATCCGGCGGCGCTGGATGCGGCGGTCTCCGAGATCGCGGACTACGCGCGCCCGTTGAACGTCGACCTCGTGGTCGCGGCCGAGGCGCGCGGCTTCATCCTCGGCGCGGCGGTCGCGCGGGAGCTGGGGGTCGGCTTCGTGCCGGCGCGCAAGCCGGGCAAGCTGCCGGCCGAGACGGTGTCGGCGGAGTACATCCTCGAGTACGGCGTCGACGCGCTCGAGATGCACCACGACGCGTTGGCCGACGGGCCGCGGGTCCTACTGCACGACGACCTGCTGGCCACCGGCGGCACGGCGCGGGCCCTGGCCGAGCTCGCCGAGGGCGCGGGCGCCGTGATCGCGGGCTGCGCGTTCCTGGTCGAGCTGGCGTTCCTCGGCGGCCGCGAGAAGCTCGCGCCGTACGACGTCCACACGCTCATCTCCTACGACGCCGAGTGAGGCGCGAGCAGGTCTTCTGGGGCTGGGGCGAGCCTGGGGCGGGGCCGGCGCTCCCGTCCCACGCCGCCGAGCTGCTGCGCGAGGAGATCGGGATCGACGGCGGCGTGGTCTCGTCGCCGGTCGCGCTCGATGACGTTGTCTTGGCGCCGTCCGCGTTGCCGCCTGCGCGTGCGTTCGCGCCTCGAGGGGCTGGCCGCGGTGCGCGACGACCGCGAGGCGCGCGTGCTGCGCTGCCGCGGGAAGTCCTACCTGGACCTGCTGGCCCAGCGGGCGGGGGACTGCGCGTCCGCGCCCGATGCCGTCGTCGCCCCGGGCTCGGCCGCCGCGGTCGCCGGCGTGCTGGCCGCCTGTGCGGAGGAGGGCGTGGCGGTCGTGCCGTTCGGCGGCGGGACGAGCGTCGTCGGCGGGCTCGCGGGCGAGCGCGGCGGGTTCTCGTCGCTCATCTCGTTGGATCTGGGCGAATCTGGACCGGCTGATCTCGGTCGATCCGCGCTCGCGGGTCGCGGTGTTCGAGCCGGGCATCCGGCTGCCGGAGGCCGACGCCGCGCTGCGCGTCCACGGGCTCGCGCTGGGGCACGTGCCGCAGAGCTACGAGTGGGCGACGGTCGGCGGCTGCGCTGCGACGCGCTCAGCCGGGCAGTCCTCGACCGGGCACGGGCGGATCGACGCGCAGGTGGTGGCGCTGGAATGCGTGACGCCCGCGGGGTCGCTGGCGACGTTGGACGCGCCCGGCAGCGCGGCCGGTCCTTCGCTGCGGCAGCTGGTGCTGGGCTCCGAGGGGGCGTTCGGCGTGATCACGCGGGTCGCCCTGCGCGTCCGGCCGTTGCAGGCGGCGGTGTACGACGGCTGGACGGTCGGCTCGTTCCTCGAGGGCGCCGACGTGTTGCGGCAGCTCGAGCAGGACGGCATCGCGCCGGACATCGCCCGGCTCTCCGACGAGGAGGAGACGCGGCTCAGCGTCGCCCTGGCGGGGACGGGCACGGTGGGGCGCAAGCTGCTCGACGGCCGCTGCCTGCTGGTCTGCGGCTGGGAGGGCGCGCGCGGGCGTGCCGCGGCGGCGCGGGTCCTGGCTGCGCAGCGGCGCGCGGCCGTTGGGCGCCGAAGCCCGGTCGCGCGTGGGAGGCGTCGCGCTTCGCGGGGCCGCACCTGCGCGACGATCTGATCGATCGCGGCGTGCTCGTCGAGACGCTCGAGACGGCGACGTCCTGGAGCAACCTCTCGGCCTTGTATGAGGCGGTGCGCGGTGCGCTGGACGGGCTCCACGTCGGCTGCCACGTCTCGCACCTCTATCCGACCGGCGCCTCGCTGTACTTCACGATCCTCGGCCGCCAGGATCCGCGATCCGGTGGCGCAGTGGCGTGCGGTCAAGGACCGCGCGACGCCGCGCGATCGTCGCCGCCGGCGGGACGATCACGCACCACCACGCGATCGGCCGCGATCACGCGCCGTATCTCGGCGACGAGGTCGGGTCGCTGGGCCTGGAGCTGCTGCGGGCGGTCAAGGAGCGCTGCGACCCGGCCGGGATCATGAACCCCGGGAAGCTGCTGCTCTGAGCGCCGCTCGCGCGGCGCCGCGGCAACCGGCGTAGCCCTCGGCGACGTGTTCGAAGGGCCCGAGGTGGCGTCGCTTGACCTCGCGCGCTCTGGCGCCCTCCGACCAGCCGCCGGTGACGACGAGCCGCTTGCGGGGGCCGGCGAGCGCCTCCATCCGGGCGAGCACGTCGGCGCCTTCCGCGCCCGCCTCCTCGAGGGTCTGCTGGAACTCGCGTGAGCCCCCGCCGTGACGATCCTTGACCGCCTGCAGCCGCTCGCCCGACCAGAACGCGCCCTGGAGCACGTAGCGGCCTTCGAGCGCGTGGCGGCCGACGGTGAAGCCGTCGGCGACGGCGCGGCGGACCGTCGCGGGGTCGAGCGGCGCGGTCGCGCGCAGGATCGCCTCGGCCGTGCCGCACGAGTCGAGCACGTCGCCCTCGCCCGCCGCGCCCGCGCCGACCGCGGCCGCCGCGTGGTCGTGGCCGCCGACCGCGAGCACCGCGCCCAGGGTGCCGGGGAGAGGCGCGGCGAGGGCCGGCCGCGTGGTGTCGCCGGGTCGCGGGGCGTCGCCGGGCCGCGCAGTGTCGCCGGGTCGCGGGGCGTCGCCGGGCGGCGCAGTGTCGCCAGGCCGCGCGGCGTGGCCGGACCGCGCCGTGGCGGCGCCCGCCTCTCCGACGCGCCCGAGCGGCGTGCCGGCCGGCGCGTGCGGCGGGGCGAGGGTCGCGGGCGCGTCCGCCCACCGCATCGCCGGCTCCCACGCCGTGCCCGTGTGGAGGTCGTAGAAGCCGGTGCGCGAGGCCAGCGAGGCCTCCGCGCCCGCCTCGCCGCCCAGCCCGAGCACGATCCACTCGGCGACGTTCAGCCAGCGCGTGCCGCGCTCCGCGTCCGGCCAGTGGCGGCGCATCCAGGCGTACTTCGCAAGCGTGCACATCGCGCTCGGCGGCTGGCCGGTGCGTTCGGCGAAGTCCGGCAACTCGGCCGCGATCCGCCGCGCCTCCTCCTCGCCGCGCGTGTCGTACCAGGCGATCGACGGCACGACGGGTCGCAGCGCGTCGTCGGCCAGGACACCGGTCTCGGCCATGCTCGCCACGCCGATGCCGATCACGGTCTGGCCCTGCAGCGCGGTTCGCGCGGCGTCGAGCGCTGCGGCCAGCAGCTCGTCCGGGTCGAGCTCGGCGCCGGTGGCGACGGGCCGCCAGGGCGTCGGCGCGCGGCCGTGGGAGAGCTCGTTGCCGGCCGCGTCGACGACGGCGGCCTTGACGGCGGTCGTGCCGACGTCCAATCCGAGAAGCAACCTGTCGATTTCGCCGCCTCCCGTTTGTCGTAGGTGTAGAACGTGACCCGTCGAGACCGGAGGCTAACGATGTACGTGGACATGAGGACGCCCTGGGAGGGCGAGCTGCCCGGCACGCCGCAGCAGATCTGGGACGGCGATCACCAAGCACGCGGGCGCGTGGCTGTGGCCGATCGCCTACGAGCCGCGCGTCGGCGGCGCCGAGCGCGGTCTGACGTCAGACGGCGGGACCGTGACCGTCTGGGAGCCCGCGCGCCACTTCCGGACCGAGGCGAGCCGCGCCGACGGCTGGTTCAACGTGCTCGACTACCGGTTCGACGGCACCCGCCTGAGCTTCGTCCACACCTGACGCGATGGAGGCCGACGAGCTACGCGGTCCAGCACGACGCGTGCATCCAGCACACGAACTTCTACTACCACTCGCTCGGCGAGTACCTGGGCCATTTCGCCGGCCGCGAGCCGCACTATCTCGGCCTTCGACGACGTTCCCGGCTCGACCGCCGACGTCTGCACGCGGCTCGGCATCCCCGAGACGGCTGTCGCCGGCGACCGAGGTGGAGCTCGGGACGCATCGACTACCGCGACGGGTCCTTCGTCGGCATCCGCAGCGAGGACGCGCTGCTGCGCGTCTACGGGCGCGACGTCTGGGACTGGCCGGTCGGCTTCGCCGTGCATACGTTCGACGGCGCCGGCGACGAGCGCCGCTGGCGTGAGCTTCTCGATCTGAAGGCGGTGGCGTGATGCCCCAGTACGCGGTGCTGATCTGGGAGTCCGTCCCCGCGGCGGAGCTTCCGCAGGAGGTGATGGACGCGCACGGCGCGCTGCCGGACCGGGTCGCGGAGGCCGGCGGGAAGATCACCGCCGGCCTGGGACTTCACCCCGCCTCGACCGGCGACGGCGATCCGCGGCGACCTCCTCACCGACGGCCCGTTCATCGAGACCAAGGAGGACCTCGCCGGCATCTACGTGCTCGAGGCGCGCGACCTCGACCACGCGCTCGCGCTGGCGAAGCTGACCCCGATCGTCGAGGGCGGCGTCGAGGTCCGGCCGCTGGCCGGCTTCGAGGTGATCGGCTGAACGCGATCGAGCAGGCGGTGGCCGAGGCGCATCGTCGCGAGTGGGCCTACGTGCTCGCCGCGACGGTGCGGGTGACGCGCGACCTCGACGCCGCCGAGGACAGCGGTGCAGGACGCCTACGTCTCGGCGCTGACGGCCTGGGCGCGCGACGGCGTCCCGGAGCGCCCCGGCGCGTGGCTGACGACCGCCGCGCGCCGGACGCGCTGAACACGCTCGCCCGCGGCCGCGCGCTCGACGGCCAAGCTGCCGCTGCTGCTGGAGCCCGAGGCGACCGAGATGACCTTCGACGCCGAGACGATCCCCGACGACCGGCTGCGGCTCGTCTTCACCTGCTGCCACCCGGCGCTGGCGCGTGAGGCGCAGGTCGCGCTGACCCTGCGGCTCGTCTGCGGCGTCAGCGACGCCGCGAGATCGCCCACGCGTTCCTGGTGAGCGAGCCGACGATGGCCGCGCGCATCACCCGCGCGAAGAAGAAGATCGCCGCCGCGAGCATCCCGTACGTCGTCCCGGCTGCCGAGGATCTGCCGGCGCGGCTGGACGCGGTCCTGACCGTCGTGCACCTGCTCTCGACCACGGGCCACACCGCGCCGCTCGGGCGACGCACTCGTGCGCGTCGACCTGGCGGACCGCGCGCTGGACCTCGCGCGGATGCTGCGGCTGCTGCTGCCCGAGGAGCGCGAGGTCGGTGGGCTGCTCGCGCTGCTGCTCGTGCACCAGGCTCGCGCGGCGTCACGGGTCGACGCCGCGGCGGTCTGGTGCGTCTGGAGGACCAGGACCGCTCGCTCTGGGACGCGGCGCTGATCGCCGAGGCCGACGGTCTGGTCGTCGCCGCGTTGCGCGCCGGCCCGGCCGGGCGCTTCACGCTCCAGGCGGCGATCGCGGCCCTGCACGCGTCGGCTCCGAGCTACGAGGCGACGGACTGGCCGCAGCTCCTGCAGCTCTACGACGCGCTGCTGCGCGTATGGCCGTCGCCGGTCGTCGCGCTGAACCGCGCGGTGGTGGTCGCGATGGTCGCTGGGCCCGAGGTGGCGTTGCGTGACGTTGAGGCGCTCGAGCGCGAGGGCCGCCTCGCGTCGTATCGCTACCTCCCGGCCACCAAGGCCGACCTCCTGCGGCGCCTGGGACGGCACGAGGAGGCGGGGGAGGCCTACCGCGCCGCGCTGGCGCTCACCGAGAACGCGGCGGAGCGAGAGTTCCTCTTCGGGCGGCTAGAAGCAGGGGGGTGAGGAACAGCGGGTCCTCACAGGACCTGTCTGTTACGCACCCCCACCAACGCGCCACATTCGACCGCCTCGCCACCCAGCGCAGTTCGCCGGGCAACCGCTCAAGCAAGAGTTCGCGCATCCGCGCGGGCTCGAAGCGCCCAGCGGTCGGGTGCTCGACGGCTGCGGACGCTGCCGCGACGCCCTCGCGCGCCGCGTCGCACCAACCCGACGCCGCGCTCCAGCGCGGCGGCAAGCGCCGCCGTCAGCACGTCTCCAGCACCGATCGGGTTGACCACCCGCACACGGGGCGCCGAGATCCACGCGGTCTCGTCGCCCCACGCCACCGCCGCGCCGGCGGCGGCCGCGGTCACCACGGCCGCCCGGGCGCCGCGCGCGCACGAGCTCCGCAGCGGCCAGCGAGCGCGCGCGGCTGGGCGTCCGGCGCCGCGTCGACCGCCTCGTCGGTCCGGCCGAACAGCACGCCCTCGGCCTCGCCGAGGTTCGGTACGACGACGTCGGGCTCCGCGCCAAGCGCGGCAGCGAGCGCGGCGCCTGCGGCGTCGACGACGCACCGGCGGCCCGCCGCGCGAGCCAGCGCGATCAGCGACGCGTAGGCGTCCTCCGGCGCGCCGGGCGGCAGCGAGCCGCGAGCACACCAGCACCGCGTGGTCGCCGAGCGCGCCCGAGACCACCGCCTCGAGCGCCGCCCAGTCGCCGTCGGCCGAGCGCCGGTCCTGGCTCGTTCAACACCGTCGCGCGGCCGCCGGCTCGAGCACGATCGTCGTCGAGCGGATCTCGCCCGCCACCGGGACGCTCGAGCAGCGTGATGCCCTCCTCGCCGATCAGCGCCGCCGCCGCGCGGCCGGTGTGGCCGGGAACGAAGCCGACGAGCGAGGCGGGCGCGCCGAGCACGAGCGCCGCGCGGGCGACGTTCAGGCCCTTGCCGCCGGGCGTGACGACGACGTCGGCGAGCCGCAGGACCTCGCCCGGACGCAGCTCCGGGAGGCGCCGAGGTGCGGTCGATCGTCAGGTTCGGGCCGGCGATCAGCAGCGCTGATCCTCACCCGGTCTGGGAGTGCGGGAGGTCGCCGCTGAGGATGACCTTGCCCGGTTCCTTCGCGCCCTCGTCGTCGAGCGTCACGAGCGACCGTGTCGTAGGTCGCGAACCACTCCGGGAACTTGTCGACGTCGGCGTTGCCCGGGCCCGGCGGACGTGAGCTCGCCCTTGTCGGTCACCGGGTCCTTGACGTCGCCGAGCAGCTGCGCCGTGCCGTCCTCCTTGCGGAACCAGAGCGAGTACGTCTCGCCGGTCTTGTTGGGCGCGACGCCCTGGGCGGCGATCGCGAAGCGCACCGTGCCGTCGTTGGCCTGGAAGAGGCGCATCAGCCCGACGGCCGTCGAGCCCGCGGGCCCCTTGAGGATGATGTCGTTGGCCGAGGCCGCCGCGGTGCGCCGTGGCCGTGGCGGTCGCGACGGGTGCGTCGGCGGTCGTTTCGGGGTCGTCGCCGCCGCGCAGGAAGACGAAGCCCAGCACGACCGCGACCAGCACCACGCGCGGCGCCGATGATGATCGCGCCGCCGAGCCGCGAGGAGCGCCCGCGAGAGGCGGGGGAGTCGTCGAGCGGGGGAGCGGGCTCGCGATCGCGCGCCGTGTCGGTGGGCGGAGCGGCGGCGCGACGTCGCGCGGAGGCCACCGCGTCAGCGCGCGGCGCAGCCTCGTCGCGCGACGACGGCTCGCCGTCGCCGGCCCGCGGCTCGCGCGGCGCCTTCGCGCTCTTGCCGTTCACCCGCGGCGCGGGCGGCTCGGTGCCGGTCGGCAGTTCGGGCACCGCATCGCCGCCGGTGGCCGCGCGCAGCGGCTCGGCCACGGTCGCCGCCCAGGTCTGCGCCGCCGGGTCCGCACAGCAGCAGCGCGCGGGTGCGGGCCGCGTGGGCCTCGGACTGCTGGCCGAGCAGCCAGTCGGCGATCTCGCCCGACGCGCGCGGGCGCCGGAAGATCCGGGGCGAGGCCGGCGACGCCGTTGCGGGCGCGGGCGCGGATCGTCTCCTCGGGCATCCCGAGCAGGTCGGAGAGCTCGCCGTAGGAGCGGCCCTGGCGAAGGACCAGCTCCACGGCGGCGCGTTGGTCTGGCGCCAGCCGTTCGAACGCGGTGGCACTGCTGCGCGGCGGCATCTTCCGGCCAAGCCTAGTGGAGGCGCGGCGCTATCGTCGCGCACCGATGGACGCGCTGATCGACGTCGAGATCCTTCACCAGACCGAGGACGAGGTCCGCGCGCGGGTGCCCGTGACCGACGCGCTGCGCCAGCCGCTGGGCCTCGTGCACGGCGGCGTCTACGCGACGATCGCCGACGCCGCTGACGACCCGTGGCGGCCGCGCGATCTCCAATCAGACGAGCTTCCTGCGCCCGATCACCGCGGGCACGATCCACGTCACCGCGCGCCGCCGCCACCACGGCCGCACGACCGCGGTCTGGGAGATCGACATCACCGACGACGCGGGCAAGCTCTGCGCGCTCGTGCGGACGACGATCTACCCGGGTCCCTGACCCAGCCAGGCCTCGGCGAACTCGTGCAGCTTCGGGTCGTCCGGTCCTGACGCGTTCAGCCGCCGCCGCCACGCGAGCGCCGTCACGCCGCCGATGCCCGGCCGCCGCGCGAGGATCACCGCCTGCCCCGCGGCGGCCAGCCTCGGGATCGAACGGCGCCCGAGACGTCGCTCTGCAGCGTGACCAGCTCCGCGGGCGGCTTCTCGCTCGTCGTAGAGCGAGCACGACGTTGCCCAGCTGCAGCGACGGACAGCAGCTCGTCGTCGGACAGCTCGGCGCCGTCGCGCGTGACCTCGCACGTCGCGATGCGGCCCGCTCGTCGGCGGCTCGTCGGGCGGCGAGGCGGGCGTCGCCGGCGCGTCGGCGCCGAGCCGCTGCGAGCCGCGGTCGGGCTCGAGCACGCCTGGCCCCGTCGCCTCGCTGACCTGGCTCGAATCGCGCGACGTGAGCAGCGATGATCAGGCGCGACGCACGCCGCCGCGGCGACGATCACGGCGCCGACGGCGATCAGCGCGCGCTTCATGCGCGCGCCGGCGTGCGCCGCCGGCGAGCGCCGCGCCGGAGCGGGCCGCACCGGCGACCGCGGCCAGCTCGCGGATCGCGCTCGTCCAGATCGGCCGCCAGCGCGTCGAGGTCGGCCAGCGCGTCGTAGTCGCCGAGCAGGCCGAAGAAGATCGGCCCGTCGTAGGACATGATCGCGATCCCGAGCGCGGTGTTGAGCACGAGCGGGACCTTCGGGTAGAAGGCCTCGAGCCGCCGCCCGAGCACGTACAGCGGCACCTGCGGCCCGGGCACGTTGGTGACGGTCAGGTTGAAGAAGCGCTGGCGCGACTGCAGCCGCGCGGCCTGGTCGAGCACGGTCGGCGCGGCGGCGTCGGCCAGGCGCGTGATCGCCTGCGCGCCGACGGCCTGCCCGGACTCCTTGAGGCCCTTCATGGCGCCGTGGATGAAGCGATAGCGCTCGACCACGTCGTCGAGCCCGACCGGCAGCGGCGCGTACATCGCCGCGACCTGGTTGCCGAGCGCGCCGCGCTCGGAGTCGGCGCGCACCGAGATCGGCACCATCGCCTTCAGCTCCAGCCCTCGGGGTCGCGCCCGTGGCGGAACAGGTGCGCACGCAGGGCGCCGGTCGACGACGGTCAGCACGACGTCGTTGATCGTGCCGCCGAGCGCGTCCTTGATCGCCTTGAACTGCGCCGAGATCGGCCTCGGCCCAGGCGAAGCGCCGGTGCGGCCCGATCCGCACGTTGAGCGGGCTCGGCGGCGCGCCCGCGACCCCCGCAGCCGCCATCGCCGCCAGCCCCGCGGCCGCGCGACCGGCTCCGGCGCCCGCCCGCTCGGGGTGCGCGACGCGCGGCGCGCACGCAGCGACACCGGCGCCATCAGCGCGCTCGGCGACGGCGCTCGGCAGCAGCTCGGCGCCGCTCGGCATCGGCCGCGGCGCCCACGGCGGCGCCGGCTCGGGCTCCGGCGGGTCCGGCGTCGAGGTCGAAGAGCACCGTCAGGATGTCGACGCCCGAGATCCCGTCGACGAGCGCGTGATGCGTCTTGCAGATCAGCGCGAAGCGGTCGTCGCCGACCTCGTCGACGAGCCAGATCTCCCACAGCGGCTTCTCGCGGTCGAGCTGCTGCGAGAACACGCGCCCGGCGAGCCGGCGCAGCTGATCCTCGCCGCGCGGGCGCCGGCAGCGCGGTGTGGCGGACGTGGTAGCCGACGTTGAAGTACGGGTCGTCGACCCACACGGGGCGCGAGGCGCCGAACGGCGGGAACGCGAGCCGCTGGCGGTAGCGGGGAACGAGGTGCAGTCCTCGCTCGATGTGGGTAGCGAAATCCTCGTACGCGGGAGCCGGGCCCTTCGAAGACGAGCACGGACCCCACGTGCATGTGGGCCCCGTCCTTCTCCAGAGCCAGGAAGGAGGCGTCGAGACCGGTGAGCCGATCGGCGTTTGACATCGGCTTTGGATTCTCCTCTCTCCAGCCAGGTTTGAGAACCTTCAACATCGTGTATAACGTTCCTTGTGACTGGTGATCTGGGTGATCCGCAAGTGTTCCGAAGCGCGTTCGACGCGAACCACCGCGCCGTGTACGCGGCCGCGTTCCGCATCGTGGGCGACGCGGCGCTCGCCCAGGACGTGGTGCAGGACGTGTTCCTGCGCCTCTGGCGCCGGCCGGGATCGTTCGACCCCGCTCGCGGCGAGTTGGGCACCTACCTGCGCCTGATGGCGCGTTCGCGCGCGCTCGACCTGTGGCGCGAGTCGCAGGTGCGCGGCCGCGCCGCGGACCGGCTGCAAGCTCGTCGGCGGCGAGGAGGAGCCGCGCTTCGAGGACCATGCCGGCATGATCGTCGAGCGCCGGGAGGACGACGCCGAGGTCCGCAAGGCGCTCGGCAAGCTGCCGGACGCACAGCGCGAGGCGATCGTGCTCGCGTACTGGGGCGGCCTGACCGCCGACCAGATCGCGCGCCGTTCGCAGGTCCCGCTGGGCACCGCCAAGAGCCGGCTCCGGCTCGGGCTGGCGCGCCTGCGGGACGAGTTCGCCGTCGCTGTGTGACCGCGGTCACCTGAATCCGGTTCGTCGGGACGCTACACTCGAACGTTCGTTCGGTCACGCCGAGCCGCGAGCGCACGGAGCGCACGCGGGTGGGGGACTCCTAGAAGGGCAAGCGCCTAAGGGAACAGGCGCGCGGGGGTCACCGAAACGCCCTGCAGGCAGACTGGGCCGGACGTGGAGACAACAGGAGGATCGATGTCGCGATCCACGTTGCGCCGCGCCATGAGCGCAGGTGCGCTGTGCCTCACGGCTACGACCACGGCGGCCCTTGCCCCGGCCGCCGCTGATGCCGCCGAAATCGGTGTCAGTGCCAAGCGATTGAACATCCAGACCGGTTCCCGCGTGACCGTCAAGGGCAAGGTCGCCGACCCGGCGACCCCCCGCACCGCGGTGCTGCAGATCCAGCGGGGTCACCGCTGGGTGACGCTCGACCGCGATCGCACCAACGGCGCGGGCAAGTTCACGCTGCGCGATCGTGTCCGCGGGCCGCTCTGCTCGCGCGCCCGGATCCGCCTCAGCAGCGGCGAGACGCGCTCGCTGGGGCGCCTCAACGTCTACCGGCGCGCACTCGCGTCGTGGTACGGACCGGGCCTGTTCGGCAACCAACTGGGCTGCGGCGGCACGCTGCAGACGGGCTCGCTCGGCGTCGCCAACAAGTCGCTGCCGTGCGGCACGAAGGTCACGCTGCGCCACAACGGCCGCGTCATCCGCGTCCGCGTGATCGACCGCGGGCCGTACGTCGGCGGGCGCGAGTACGACCTCACCGCCGCGACCGCGCACAAGCTCGCGCTTCCACGGCCACGGGCCGATCCAGGTCACGAAGTAACGAACACACGTACGCGTCCGGGGCCGGGCTTACCCTGTCGGGGTGAGCGAGCCGGCCCCGAAGCGCGTCATCGCCCACCTCGACTGCGACGCGTTCTACGCCACCGTCGAGCTGATCCGGCGCCCTGAGCTGAAGGGCAAGCCGGTGATCGTCGCCGGCTCCGGGCCGCGCTCCGTCGTCACCACCGCGTCCTACGAGGCGCGCAAGTTCGGCGTCGGATCGGCGATGCCCGCCTCGCAGGCCCGCCGCCTGTGCCCGACAGGCGATCGTCATCCCGCCCGACTTCACCGCCTACCGCGAGAAGTCGCGCGAGGTCTGGACGCTGGTGCGAGCCAAGCTGGACCGCACGCAGTCGATGGGCCTCGACGAGGCCTACGCCGACCTGACCGGCGTCCAGAAGCCGCTGCGCGTGCTGCGCGAGCTGATCGACGAGGTCAAGAAGCAGACCGGGCATCCAGATCTCGGTCGGCGTCGGCCCCAACCGGCTGATCGCCAAGTGCTGCTCGGACCTCGGCAAGCCCGCGGGCTTCGTCGCGATGGGCCGCGAGGAGGCGTGCATCCGCTTCGCGACGGCGCCCGACGCGCCGGCTCCCCGGCATCGGCCCGAAGACCGCCGAGCGCCTGGCCGAGCTCGGCTACGCGACGGTCGCCCAGCTCCAGGAGGCCGACGAGGCGCAGCTCGCCGCCCGCTTCGGCGACCGCACGGCCCGCTACCTGAAGGCGCGCGCGAGCTTCCACGACGACTCGCGCGGTCGAGACCGAGTCCGGTGCCGCCAAGTCGGTCTCGACCGAGCGCACCTTCGACGAGGACATCGCCTCCCACGACGAGCTCGAGACGATCCTGCGCACGCTCTCGCGCGAGCTCTGCGAGGGCCTCGCGCGCAAGGGCCGCCAGGGCCGCACGGTGGCGATCAAGGTCCGGCTCGCCGACTGGACGACGGTCACCCGCGCCCGCACGCTCCCGGACGCCACGCACGACACGGCGCTGGTCACGGAGACGGCGCTGGAGCTCCTGCGCGCCTACGCGCCCACGCAGCCGGTGCGGCTGCTGGGCGTGCGGCTCGCGTCCTTCGACGACCTCGAGCCCGACAAGCCGCCGCCGCCCGCGGCGCCGGTCGGCCAGCTCGTGTTCGCCTTCTAGTACAGGGCGGTGGCGAGCTTGCGCCGCGCGTCGCGCGCGAGCGGATGCGCCGGGCCGAGCTCGTCGAGCACGCCGACGACGATCTTGCGCAGCTCGTCCTTGCGCGTCCTGGTCGCCGGCCGCGATGGCGGCGATCAGCGCGTCGAGGCCGGCCTCGGTCTCGCCCGCGTCGAGCGCGACGAAGGCGGCCGCGAGCTCCGGATCGTCCTCGAGCGCGCAGCCGCGTCGCCAGGCCGTCGGCGGCGAAGGAGCCGGCGACGTTGGCGAGGACCTGCTAGCGCCGCGTCGCGCTCGCCGGCGGCGGCGAGCAGATGCGCCAGCGGGATCGCGGCGTCGGCGCGGCCCGGCTCGAGCTCCAGCGCGCGCCGCAGATCCGCGCGCGAACCCGACGCGACGAGCGCGTCGGCCTCGGAGGGGACGATGCCGTCGAGGAAGCGCTCGACCTGCGCCGGCGGCAGCGCGCCGATGAACTCGTCGACGACCTTGCCGTCCTTGAACGCCTTGACCGCCGGGATCGACTGGATGCCGAAGGCCTGCGAGAGGCGCGGATTGGCGTCGGTGTCGACCTTGACGAGCGACACCTGGCCGGCGCGCTTGTCGACGGCCTTCTCGATCACCGGCCCGAGCGAACGGCACGGGCCGCACCACTCGGCCCAGAAGTCGACGACGACGGGCTCCTCGTAGGAGCGCTGGATGACGTCGCGCTCGAAGGTCTCTTCAGTCGCGTCGATGGGCACGCTGCGAGGATAGAGGCCATGGATTTCCGGATCGACGCGGACGGCGTGACGCTGGCCGGCGAGGAGGCGGGCCAAGGGCCCGCCGGTCGTGCTGCTGCACGGGCTGACCGCGACGCGGCGCTACGTGGTGATGGGCTCGCGGGCGCTCGAGCGCTCCGGGCCACCGCGTGGTCAACTACGACGCGCGCGCCCACGGCCAGTCCGACCCGGCGCAAGGACCCGCAGGACTACGGCTACGGGCGCCTCGCCGAGGACCTGCTGGCCGTGCTCGACGACCGCGGGATCGACCGCGCCGTGCTGGCCGGCGCGTCGATGGGCGCGCACACGCTGACGAAGTTCGCGCTCGAGTACCCCGAGCGCGTCGCGGCCCTGGTGATCATGACCCCGGCCTTCGACCCCGAGGACCGGCGGCCCGGCGCGATGGACCGCTGGGACCGGCTGGCGAAGGGCCTGCGCGAGGGCGGCGTCGAGGGCTTCGTCGAGGCCTACGGCACGCCGAAGGTGCCCGAGCAGTGGCTCGAGACGATCGATCGCGTCCTGCACCAGCGGCTCGCCGCCCACGAGCACCCCGAGGCGCTGGCCGACGCGCTGCAGGCCGTGCCGCGCTCGCGCCCGTTCGAGGACTGGAGCGAGCTGGAGGCGATCAAGGCGCCGACCGTGATCGTCGCCAGCCGCGACGAGGTCGACCCCGAGCACCCCTACGCCACCGGCGAGCGCTACGCGGAGGCGATCAGCGGTGCCCGGCTGGTCTCCGAGGAGCCCGGCGCCTCGCCCGCTGGCGTGGCAGGGCGCGCAGGTCTCGAAGGTGATCAGCGAGGTGGCGGACTCTGTGGCAGGCGCGCCATGAGCAGCAGCGCGCACTCGACCACGATCTCGCGGTCGTAAGAGGTCGCGAAGCACCAGCCGTCGCCGTCACGGCGCGCGACGAAGCAGCCGGCGTAGCCCGGGCCGAGCGCGACCTCGGTCCAGGTGTCCTCCAGCGCGCCCGGCTCGAGCACGCCGACGAAGCCGAGCGAGTCGCCCAGGGCCTCGTAGCGCGTGGGCACGTGATCGGCGCTGGGCGCGGCCAGCAGCATCCCGGTCGATCCGAGGGCGGAGGCCTGGGAGGAGAGCAGCGCCGCCGTGCGCTCGGCGAGCTGCAGCGTCCCGCCGACCGGCCGCCGCCAGTTCGTCACGCGCTGGAACGGCAGCGGGCCTGACGGGTCGCCGCCCTGGCCGCCCAGCCGCAGCGGCCGGCCCGGCGTCGGCAGCGGATTCGGGAGCGGGCCTGGCGCGCCGAGCATGTAGCCCTGGCCGAGCGTCGCGCCGATCGCGCGCGCCAGCTCGAGCTGCGCCTCGGAATCGATCCCCTCGGCGAGCACATTCGCCCGGCTGCGCTCCGCCTTCGCCCCGACCGCGGTGACGACGCGGGCGAGGTCGGCATCGCTGCGCTCGGCGAGCAGCCGCAGGTCGAGCTTGATCACGTCGGGATAGATCAGCGGCATCATCGCCAGCGAGCGCGAGTCGCCGCCGACATCGTCGAGCGAGACGCCCCAGCCGCGGGTGCGCAGCGTCGTGAGCGTTCGCAGCACCGCCTCGGGCCGTTCGATCGAGCGCGTTCTCGGTGACCTCGATCACAAGCGTGGGGCCACTCACCGGGAGGTCCGGCAGATCGAGCTCCAACGCGCCGGCGTCGGCGTTCAGGAAGAGCGCGAAGGGCGCGCCGAGCCCCGCGGCCGCGGCGTCGCGCAACGCCGCCGCGCGGCACTCGCGATCGACCTCGCTCAGCCGGCCCTCGGCGCGGGCGGTGGCGAACAGCTGCTCGGGCGAGGTGCCGTCCTGGGGCCGGGCGAGCGCCTCGTAGCCGACCACTGAGCCGTCGCGGAGGTCGACGATCGGCTGGAACGCGGCGACGACCGCATTCGAACCCGTCATCCGCACAGCCATCCCTGACCCACTCGGGCTACCCACAAGCGCATTGAACTCGATTTACCGGCCGATGTTGATCTAGGATCGCGCCGTGGTCACCGAAGCAGTCCGCACGGAGACAATTCCGGCTGCTCCGGCCCCCGAAACGCCGGTCGACTGGCGACCCGTGGCCGCGACCTACGCCGCGATCGGCGCGGTGCTCGTGTGGTTCGCGATTCAGCTCAGGCCGTTCCTGGGCGAGGCGCCGGACCTCGATGCGATGGTCTCCCTGCGCGAGTCGATCGTGCTGCACCGCGAGGGGCTCGGCGGCCTGATCGACGCGTCCGTCGGCGCCGGGATCCACCCGCCGCTGCTGGACTCGCTCGCGGCGCTGATGTTCGCGCTGTTCGGTGAGGATCCGCGTTCGCAGCAGCTGATCGGGATCGTGCTCTTCATCGTCATCGCCGGGTCGGTCGAACGCCTGCTCTCGCCATGGCTGCCGTCGCGCCAGCGCGTCGTCGCCGCCTTCGTGGTCGCGATCTGCCCCTCGCTGGCGATCTCGCTCTTCCTCGTCTCGCGCGAAGGGCTGACCCTCGCGATCCTGCTGCCCGCGCTGGTGCTGGCGCTCGGCCCCGGGCAACGGCGCCCGCTCGTCCTCGGCGGCGTGCTGGCGCTGCTGCCGCTGGTCAAGGAGACCGGGCTCGTGCTGGTGATCCCGTTCGCGTTGGACGCGCTGCTGCGCGGTGGCGGCCCGTGGCCGCCGCGGATCCGCCGCGCCGCGCTGGTGCTCGGCCCGGCGATCGCCGTCGCGCTCGTCTGGCGCGTGGTGCTGGCGCTCGCGGGCGGCTCGGCGTGGCACACGTGGGTCGTCTCGCCGAGCGCGGACAAGGGCCCGTACGTCGTCGCGGTGCGCTCGATGTTCGGGCTCGAGGAGGGCATCTACCTGCGCCAGAACCTCGCCAACGCCTTCGTCGTCAACTACCTCTGGCTGCCGGCGCTGCTCGCGCTGGTGACGATCTATCTCTTCGTGCGCCACGGCGGCCCGCCCGCGCTCAAGCGCGCGATCGAGCTGCTCGCGGGGCTGGCGCTGATCTACACGTGGACGGCGCTGACCTTCCCGACGTTCACGGTCCCGCGCTACGCGGCGCCGCTGACGCTCTTCACGCTGCTGATCGCGCTGCTCGGCCTGCCGCTGTGGCCGCGCCGCGGGCGACCGTTCGTGCTCGGCGCGCTGCTCGCGGCCTTCCTGCTGGGCGCGTGGTCGCCGACGGACCCGGTCTCGCGCGCGCTGTTCCACACGACGAGCGTCGGCGGCGAGCAGATCTACGACACCGCCGAGCGCGAGCGCGGCCCGGACCGGATGTCGATCAACTTCGCGGTCCTGCGCGCGACGCAGCGCATGAACGCCAGGCTGCGGCGGATCTTCGCCACCGACGCGACGCTCGTGACCGGCGACTGCAACGCGATGAAGTTCGGCGAGAAGCTGTTCTCGGTCGGCTTCACGCCGAGCGTCTACGACCGCGAGATCCCTGGCGCCCGGCCGCTGTCGTGCGTGATGGTCGACCAGCTGCCGCCGGGTGCGACGGACGGCAAGGACACGCTGATCCTGCTGCGCACGACCGAGGACGAGGTCAACAAGGTCCCGTTGCAGGTCACCGGCCCGGCGGTCAAGGTGATCCGATGAGCGCCGGCTATTCGGGCACGCCGTTGGAGCGAAAGCTCGGGATCAAGCCGGAGAGCCGGGTGCTGCTGCTCGGCGCGCCCGAGGGGTTCGCGCTCGAAGGCGTCGAGCCGGTCCGGCGCGCACAGGGGCTTGCGGACGTGATCCTCAGCTTCCACACCGAGCGGCGTGAGTTCGAGCGGCGCCTGCCGGTGCTGCGCGAGCACCTCGAGCAGACGGGACGACTGTGGATCGCGTGGCCCAAGCGGGCCTCCAAGCGCCCGACGGACATCACCGAGGACGTCGTGCGCGACACGGCGCTCGCCAACCGCCTCGTCGACAACAAGGTCGCCGCGATCGACGAGATCTGGAGCGGTCTGCAATTGGTGATTCGGACGAAAGACCGACTACCTTGACTCTCATGGACCTGCCTGAAGATCAACGCCTCAAGGACATCTCCCCGAAGGCGTACGAGCATCCGGCGGACCGCGCCGCCACCGCCGCGCTCCAGCAAATCCCGATGATGGACACGGTCGTGCGCAAGCTGATCGAGTTCGGCGAGCGCTCCGTCGCCCAGGAGCTGCTGGCGGGTGCCGTGCGGCTCGGCGAGGATCAGCTGCCCGACGTCTGGGCTTCGCACCGGGCGGCGCTGTCGCGCCTGGACATCGAGCAGATCCCGGATCTGTACATGTGGCAGATGCCGTTCATCAACGCGATGGCGATCGGCTCCAAGAAGCCGGTCGTGGTGCTCAACTCGGGCACCGTCGCGCACATGGACGAGCACGAGCTGCGGACCGTGCTCGGTCACGAGGCCGGCCACATCCTCTCCGACCACACGCTCTACCGGACCGCGCTGTTCATCCTGCTGCGGATCGGCGTCGGCCCGATGATGCGGCTGCCGTTCTTCACCGGGATCCCGCTGCTGGCGATCCAGATCGCGCTGCTGGAGTGGTTCCGGGCCTCGGAGCTGACCTGCGACCGCGCCGCGACGCTGGTCAACCGCAGCCCGATGACGACGTGCCAGACGATGATGGTCGCCGCCGGCGGCGCCGCCTCGCGCAAGCTCAGCCTCGACGCCTTCGTCAAGCAGGCCAACGAGTACGTGGACTGGGAGCCGGGCTTCGACAAGCTCACGCGCTTCAGCCGCGAGCTGATGATGACCCACCCGTACCCGGTCCGGCGCGTGTCGGAGCTGATGAACTGGGTGCGCTCCGGCGAGTACGACCGGATCATGGCCGGCGAGTACCGCAAGCGCGGCGTCAAGGCCGATCCCCGCGAGGAGGCCGGCGACGCCGCCGAGTTCTACGCCGACAGGTTCCGGACCATCTTCAAGGAGGCCGGCGAAGGCGTCGGCAAGGCCGGCGACAAGGCGGGCGACGCGGCCGACAAGCTGTCGGACTGGCTCAAGCAGAGGTAGGCCGGCGGCAGCGGCCGCGAGAAGTGGTAGCCCTGCGCGAGGTGGCAGCCCAGCTCGCGCAGGATCTCGGCCTGGTAGGCGGTCTCGACGCCCTCGGCGACCGCGACGACGCCGAGCGCGTGGGCGAGCTGGATGATCGCGGTCACGATCGCGCGGCTCTCCGCGGAGTCCCGCAGGCCGTCGACGAAGGACTTGTCGATCTTGATGATGTCCACCGGCAGCAGGTACTTCAGGTGCGACAGCGAGGAGTAGCCGACGCCGAAGTCGTCGATCGCGAGGCGCACGCCGAGCGCCTTGAGCCCGCGCAGCACCCGCTGCGCCGCCTCCGGGTCCTCCATGATCGCGCTCTCGGTGATCTCGAGGCACAGGGCTGAGGGCGGGAGGTCGTTGCCGGCCAGCGCCGCGGCGACGACCTTGGCGAGGTCCGGGCTGGAGAGCTGGCGCGGCGAGAGGTTGACCGCCATCACGAAGTCCTCGCGGCCGTCGGCGCGCCACTGCGCCGCCTGCTCGCAGGCCTGCTGGAGCACCCACGTCGCCGATCGGGACGATCAGGCCGCTCTGCTCGGCGATCGGGATGAAGCGCGCGGGGGAGACGTGCCCGTGGACCGGATGCTGCCAGCGCAGCAGCGCCTCGGTCCCGAACAGGTGGCCGTCCTCGAGCCCGATCTTCGGCTGGTAGACGAGCGAGAGCTCGCCCGCGGTGAGCGCGTCGCGCAGCCCCGCCTCGAGCTCCAGGCGCTCGACGGCGCGCGTGCGCACCGACCCGTCGAAGAACTCGAGCCGCGCCTTGCCCTGCTCCTTGGCCTGGTACATCGCGGCGTCGGCGTCGCGCAGCAGCTCGTCGGCGGTCGTCTCCGAGCCGTCGGCCATCGCGACCCCGAGGCTCGCGCTGAGGAAGCGCTGGCGGCCTTCGAGCAGGAACGGCCGGCGGACCTCGGCGGCCACGCGGTCGGCGACGCGGCGCACGTCGGCGAGGCTCATGACGCGCTCGAGCAGGATCACGAACTCGTCGCCGCCGAAGCGGGCGATCGTGTCGTCGGGCCGCAGCACCGCCGAGAGGCGCTCGGCGACCGAGACGAGCAGCTCGTCGCCCGCGCGGTGGCCGAGCGAGTCGTTGATGACCTTGAAATCGTCGATGTCGGCGAACAGCACGGCGAGCCGGCTGCTCGTCTCGCGCCGGCGCTCGAGCGCGTCGGCGAGCACACGGTCGAACAGCGTCCGGTTCGGCAGGCCCGTCAGCGGGTCGTGGTGGGCCTGATGATCGAGGCGCTCCGCGTCGTCGCGGCGGGCGGTGATGTCGACGCCCTGGGAGATGAAGTGGTCCGGCTGGCCGTCCGCGTCGCGGATCAGCGAGTGACGCCAGAGGATCCACCCGATGCTGCCGTCGGCGCGGATATAGCGGCGCTCGACCTCGGGCGCGCCGGTCTCGGGCGGCCAGCTCGCCTCGAGCGCCGCGCGGTCGTCCGACGGGACGAGGTCCCAGAAGTGCAGGCTTTCGACGACCTCGTGCCCGGTCCGCTCGCGCAGCTCCTTGTTGGCCTGCAGCAGGGCGCCGCGGGGGGAGACGAGCGCCATCGCGACCGGCGCGTCGTCGAACGTGCGCCGGAAGCGCGCCTCGGAGTGCTCGGTCGCGGCGCGGCCGCGCTCGCTGGCGCGCCAGGCGACCAGGTTCGCGATCGCCAGCGCGGCGACGAACAGGCCGTGGATCCCGGCCCAGCGCCACGGGCTGTGCGCGTGGTTGAAGACGGTCCCGCTCTGGACCGCGCCCATCAGACCGTGCTGGAAGACCACGAAGCCGATCGCCAGCAGGTAGGCCCACCACTCCTCGTAGAGCGCGAGCGCCCCGACCATCACGAAGTAGTGGAAGTGCGCCTCGATCGTCCCGTGCCAGGCGACCACGAGGATCGCCGAGCAGGACAGCAGGGCCATCGCGCACAGCGACGAGCGCACGGTGCGCGAGAGCCGCGGCGAGCACGCGAGGGCGCCGAACGCTGCCGGGACGGCGTCGAACAACCAGGCGGCGCCGAGCGACCAACCTTGCGAGACGGCGAACGCGGGCAGGAAGACGAGGTGCGCCGCGAGCACGAGCAGCAGCCCGCGATGACGCCTCGCCCAGACCTCGGGCGGGAGTGCGCGGCCGCGCGGCAACCATGTGGAGACACGGGACATCCTCTCCCGGTGTTCGGACGCGGACGCCCGAACTTCAGTGCTGAGCGCGCAGGGTGCGGCGTCGCGTGACGCCCACGGCGATGATCGAGACCCGATAAAGACCGGCCTTCTTCGGCCGTACCTTGGTCGCGAAGCGCCCGCCGCGGACGTTGATGCGCTTGCGCTGGACGGTGACCCAGCGCGAGCCAACCTGGCGCTCCAGGAGGCACACGACCGGCGATTGCGACGGCGCGAGCGTGCCCGAGATCGCGAACGCCGCCCCGGCGGGAGCGCGTCGCTTGTCGCTGGTCAGCGACATGCTCGGGACGACGCGCACGCTGATCGGCGCCGATTCGAGCCGGCCGCGGGTCGCGTCGCCGGCGAAGACCGCGCGGACCTGGCCGCTGGCGGGGAGCTGGGTGCTCGTCGTCCAGTTGCCGTCGGCACCGCAGGCCGTGGTCGTGACCTGCGTCCAGGCCGATCCGCCGGCCATGTACTCGATGCCGAGCGTCGCGCCGGCGGGGGAGGAGCCGTCGGCGAAGCGCAGCACGCCGGAGACCGCGGTCGGGCGCGCGCCCTTCTGGGCCGCGGCGCGGACGGTGATCGCCGAGACCGGGTGCGAGAACTGCGCCGCGCGGGTGCGCAGGGCGGGCAGCTGGGCGTACAGCGACTCGCCCGGGCAGGAGGTCTCGCAGCCGTCGCGGTGGCCGCTGACGCGCTCGAAGAAGACCTGCGTGCCGGCCGAATAGCGGTTGCTCGACCCGCCGCCGGAGGTCAGCGCGACCTGACCGAGCACCGGCACGCCGTGCAGCGAGAGCTTCCAGCCGATCAGCCGCGCGAGCGACTCCATCGCCGGCGCGTCGAGCGGCATGTTCGTGAACGTGCCGAGACACGCGATGCCGGTCGAGTAGCTGTTCCAGCCCTGCGCCTGGGCGCCGATCACGGCGGCCTCGACGCCGCCTGCGCGGCCTTCGAAGACGACGCCGTAGCGGTCGACGAGGAAGTTGTAGCCGATGTCGTTCCAGCCGTTGGAGTCGCGGTGGTAGCGCGCGATCCCGAGGACGATGCCCGCCGATTGATCCGGCGCGTAGTCGACGGCGGTGACCGTGTGGTGCACGAACGCGGCCTGCACCACGCCGTAGCTCGGCGGGTTGCGCGGCGGCACTTGATCGGCGCCCCAGGAGGCGCGCGGGACGATCGCGGGTGCGCCGGCCTGCGCGGCACGGGCACGGACGGCGGGGGCGTGGGGGAGGGCGCGGACGAAGCGGGCCTTGAGGCCGTGGGCGGGGCCGCGCAGGCGCAGCTGGAACTCGTCCGCGGCGCCGGTGAAGACCGGGTCGCTGCGATCGGCGTCGCCCGCGTGGTTGGCGGGCAGCGGGGTCCAGCGCGTCCAGCGCCCGTTCGCGGTGCGCGCGCGGACCTGGGCCGTCAGCTGCGTTCCGCGCGCCCAGCGCAGGCCGATGAGATCGAAGCGGCGCGGCGCGGCGAGCACCTCCGTCGTTCGCCAGCCGGCGCCGGCCGCATGGGCGCCGGTCTCGTGGATGGCGAGCTCGAAGAGCGCCGCGTCGGAGGCGGCGAAGGCGGGCGAGGGGATGCGCAGCGCGCCGAGCGCAGCAGCGCCGGCACCGAGGCGGATCGCCTGGCGGCGGGTGAGGCGATGAGGACCGTCCATCAGGGCTTCGAACACAGCATGGTCGCGATTCGGAGCGTCCCGGGGCCATGAACGGGATCTTTCGGTCGCGGAGAAAATGGGAATGAGTTTCAGTAAGATGCGGTCTCGTGCTCCGCCGAACCGCTCTGCTTTTCGCCCTGTTGCCCCTGATCGCGGCCTGTGGGAGCAACGCCGCCGGCGGCTCCGACGGTCCCAACATCGTCGCCACGACGACCCAGCTCGCCGACATCGCGCACAACATCGCGCCGACCGCCCACGTCACCTCGCTGCTGAAGGCCAACACCGACCCGCACGAGTACGAGGTCCGCCCGAACGACGTCAAGGCGCTCGCCTCGGCGGACATCGTGCTGCGCTCGGGCGGCGAGGTCGACGCGTGGCTCGACGGCGCGCTCGACAGCGCGGGCGTGGACGAGCAGGACGTCGTCGACGCCGGTGCGGCGGCGGGCATGGAGGGCGACGACCCGCACTGGTGGCAGGATCCGCAGAAGGCCGAGAAGGCCGCTGTCGCGATCGGCGCGGCGTTCTCGCGCGCCGGGCTGCCGGATGACTCGGCCGCCTACGTGAAGCGCCTCCAGACGCTCGACGCCGGCGTCCAGCGCTGCATCGACCAGGTCCCGCCGGCGCAGCGCAAGCTCGTCACCAGCCACGACGCGCTCGGCTACTACGCGCGCCGCTACGGCATCGAGGTCATCGGCGCCGTGATCCCGGCGCTGACGACCGCGGCGCAGCCGTCGGCGGGCGACGTCGCGAAGCTCGTGGCCACGATCAAGGCCGCGGGCGTGAAGACGATCTTCGCCGAGAGCTCGGTCAACCCCAAGGTCGAGGAGGCGATCGCCCGCGAGGCCGGGGCTCACGTCGGCAAGGCGCTGTGGGCCGATTCGCTCGGGCCGAAGGGCTCGGACGGGGCGACCTACGTCGAGTCGATCGCCGCCAACACCGCGGCGCTGGTCGACGGCTTCAGCGGCGGTGTGGTCAACTGCCGCGTCGATGCCTGATCTGGCGGCGCCCTACATCCAGCGCGGGATCGTCGAGATCCTGCTGCTCGCCGTCATCGCCGGCGTGCTCGGGACCTGGGTCGTGCTGCGGCGGCTGCCGTTCTACACCCACGCGATCGGCACCGCGACCTTCCCAGGGCTCGTCGTCGCCGGCCCGTGGGGCGTGCCGGCGCAGTTGACCGCGCTGATCTGCGCGGTCGGCTTCGGCGGCGTGCTCGAGCGCGTGCAGCGCACGCGCCGGATCGACCCGGACGCCGCGATCGGCCTGCTGCTCGTCGCGGCGCTGGCGATCGGCGTGATCCTGGCCAGCGACGTCTACCACTCCGGCGCCGGCGTCGACCGCCTGCTCTTCGGCTCGCTGATCGCCCTGAAGCCGATCGACATCTGGCTGACCGCCGCGGCCGCCGTCGGCGTCCTGGTCTGCGACCGCGCGCTGCACCGCGCCTGGCTCGCCACCGGCTTCGACCCCGACGGCGCCAGGCGGGCGGCGTCCGCACCGCCACGGCGGACCGCGCTGCTCCTGCTCGCCGTCGCGGTCGCGGTCGTCGTCGCGCTCGACGCGGTCGGCGCCCTGCTCGTCACCGTGATCCTGATCGTCCCCGCCGCCACCGTCCGCCTCTTCGAGCCGCCGCTGCGCACCCAGCGCTGGGCGACCTTCGCGCTCACCGCGGTCGAAGGCCTCGCCGGCATCTGGATCGCGGACGCCTTCAACGTCGGCCCCGGGCCGGCCCTGGCCGTCCTCGGCGCGCTCGTCTACGCCCTCGCGGCACTTAAGACCGCATAAAGGGTCTGGCCCTTATGTAGGGTTGGTTGAGGGTTGACCGCGCTCGTCACCACTCGTGACCTCCGCGGCGGGTACGTGCGCGGGGTCGACGTGCTCGGCGGCGTGACGTTCGAGGTCGCGCCGGGCGAGATCGCCGCGGTGCTCGGGCCCAACGGCGGCGGCAAGACGACGCTGTTCCGGGCGCTGCTCGGGCGAGCTGCCCTACCGGACGGGCACGGTCGAGCTGGCCGGGCGGCCCGCGTACGTCCCGCAGACCGAGGGCGCGCGGCTGGACTTCCCGGTCAGCGCGCACGACGTCGCGCTGATGGGCGCCTACGGGCGGACGCCGTGGTTCCGGCGGGTCGCGCGTGAGGACCGTGCGCGGGCGGACGCGGCGCTGGAGCGCGTCGGGCTCGCCGAGCAGCGCCGGTGCGCGCTTCGGCACGCTCTCCGGCGGCCAGCGCCAGCGGGTGCTGATCGCCCGCGCGCTGGTGCAGGACGCGCCGGTGCTGCTGCTCGACGAGCCGCTGTCGGGCGTCGACGCGCCGAGCGCCGCGCAGATCGAGCAGGTCTTCGCCGAGCTGCGCGCCGAGGGCCGGGCGCTGCTGGTCGCCACCCACGACGTCGCGCAGGCCCGCGCGTGGCCGCGGGTGCTGTGCCTCAACCACGGCCAGGTCGCGTTCGGCGCGCCGGCCGAGACGCTGACCACCGACGTGCTGCGCGCGACCTACGGCGACGAGCTCGTGCTGCTCGACGGGTCAGGCCAGGCCGTGACCGTCTCCCACCATCACCACCACTGATGCTGTCCAGCGGGATCATGCAGCGGGCGTTCGCTCGAGGCGATCGTCCTCGGCGTCGCGTGCGGGCCGCTGGGCGTCTGGATCCTGCTGCTGCGGCGCGCGTACGCCGCCGAGTCGCTCTCGCACGCGATGCTGCCCGGGCTCGTGATCGCCGCGCTGGCCGGGGTGCCGCTGCTGCTCGGGCGCGGCGGGCGGCGTGCTGATCGCCGCGGTCGGGATCGCGCTCGTGGCGCGCGACGCGCGGGCCGGGGGAGACGTCGGCGTCGCCGTCGTCGTCTCCGGGCTGTTCGGGCTCGGCGGGATCCTCGCGCTCTCGCCCGCGACCCCGCCGCGGCTCGGGGAGCTGCTGTTCGGCGACCTGCTCGGGGTCACCGACGCCGACCTCGTCGCCGCCGCGGTGCTCTGCGCCGGTGTGCTGATCGCGCTCGCGGTCGGCTACCGCGCGCTCACGGCCACCGGCTTCGCGCGCGGGAGCGCGGCCGCGCTCGGCGTGCGGCCCGGCCGCGCCGACCTCGCGCTGCTCGCGCGTGCTGGCCGTGACGACGGTCGCCGCGGTCCAGGGGCTCGGGAACCTGCTGCTGGTCGCGCTCGTCCTCGCGCCCGGCGCCGCGGCGCTCAACCTCGCGCGGCGGCTGCCGTCGATCCTCGCGCTCGCCGCCGCGCTCGCCGTGCTCGCGGGCATCGCGGGGCTCGTCATCTCCTACGAGTTCGAGATCGCGGCGGGGGCGAGCGTCGCTCTGTGCGCCGTCGCACTTTCAAGCCTTGCCCTCTTGAAACCAAAGTTAGGCATGCCATAATCTGATCCGTGGCCGCCCGTGAAACAGAGTTCTCGTCCGCCGTAGAGGACTACGCGAAGGCCATCTATGCGCTTCAGGAGGGCGACGAGCCGGTCGGCGTGACCGCCATCGCCCACCGCCTGAACGTCACGCCCGGCCTCCGCCTCGGGCATGGTCCGCAAGCTCGACGAGCTCGGTCTCGTCACGCACGAGCGCTACCGCGGCGTGCGGCTGACGGAAGCGGGCACCCGGCTCGCGCTCGAGATGCTGCGCCACCACCGGCTGCTGGAGCTCTACCTCGCCGAATCGCTCGGCGTGCCGTGGGACCGCGTCCACCAGGAGGCCGAGGTGCTCGAGCACGTGCTCTCCGACGAGCTCGAGGCGCTGATCGCGGCCAAGCTCGGCCACCCGACGCACGATCCGCACGGCGATCCGATCCCGTCGGCGGACCTCGTGATGGCCGAGGAGCCGAGCGAGTGCCTGTCGCAGCTGGAGCCGGGCGCCGAGGCCGTCGTCGTGCGCATCTCAGACGCGGAGCCGGAGATGCTGCGCTACCTCGCCGCGCGCGAGATCGTGCCCGGCGACGCGCCTGCGGGTGGTCGACAAGCAGCCCTTCGGCGGCCCGCTGTTCGTCGAGGTGCGCGGGCGAGACGCACGCGCTCGGCGGCCAGCTCGCGACCTCGATGCGGGTGCGCACGTGAATCCGCCGACGATGACCGAGGTCGCCCGGCACGCGACGGGCGCGCCGCCGGAGCCGGCGACCGTCTCGCCGCTGGAGCAGATGCGCTCCCGCGGCCGGGTGCGCGGCGTCATCGGCCTGCTCGGCCCGGCCTTCGTCGCCGCCGTCGCCTACATCGACCCCGGGCAACTTCGCGACCAACATCGCGGGCGGCGCCAAGTACGGCTACATGCTGCTGTGGGTCATCGTCGCCGCGAACCTGATGGCGATGCTCGTGCAGTACCTGTCGGCCAAGACCGGCATCGCCACCGGCAAGAACCTGCCGGAGCTCTGCCGCGAGCACTTCCCAAGCGCCCCGTCACCTGGGGCCTCTGGGTGCAGGCCGAGGTGATCGCGATCGCGACCGACCTCGCCGAGTTCGTCGGCGCCGCGATCGCGCTCAACCTGCTGTTCGGCGTCCCGCCGTTCGTCTCCGGCCTGATCACCGCGGTCGTCGCCTTCGCGATCCTCGAGCTGCAGACGCGCGGCCACCGCAAGTTCGAGCTCGCGATCACGGGCTTCCTCGGCATCGTCTTCCTCGGCTTCATGTACGACCTGCTGCAGGTCGGCGTCGACCGCAGCGCCTTCGCCGCCGGCCTCGTCCCGCACTTCGACGGCACCGACAGCGTCCTGCTGGCCGTCGGCATCCTCGGCGCGACCGTGATGCCGCACGTCGTCTACCTGCACTCGGCGCTCGACCTCGGCCCGGATCAAGCCGCGCGACCTCGCCGAGCGCCGCTCGCTGCTGCGCTTCCAGCGCCTCGACGTCGCGCTCGCGATGGGCCTCGCCGGGATCATCAACATCACGATGCTCGTCGTCGCCGCGCAGCTCTTCCACGACTCCGGCCTGACCGACGTGGACTCGATCGAGGGCGCCCACGCGGCTTCAACACGCTGCTCGGCGGCGGCGCGGCGCTGGCCTTCGCGGTCGCGCTGCTGGCCTCCGGCCTGTCGAGCTCGAGCGTCGGCACGTTCGCCGGCCAGGTCGTGATGCAGGGCTTCATCAACCGCCGGATCCCGCTCTTCGCCCGCCGCGCGATCACGATGGCGCCGTCGCTGATCGTGCTGGCCATCGGCGTCAACCCGTCGACGACGCTGGTCATCTCGCAGGTCGTGCTCTCCTTCGGCATCCCGTTCGCGCTCGTGCCGATGGTCCTGCTGACGCGCCGCGCGGACATCATGGGCGGGCTGGTCAACCGCCGCGCTGACGACGGTCGTCGCGAGCATCGTGGCGGCGATGATCATCTGCGCTGAACCTCTTCCTGCTCTACGAGACCTTCTTCGGTTACGGCCGCGTCCGCAAGTACGACGCATTCCGCGGGCCCGGCCTCATGCGCCGTACTTCCGCACGCGACCGCTAGGCGCCCAGCGCCCCCGAAATCGGGCGAATGCCCGATGGCAGGACCCGCGGCGCCGCGTAGCGTCGCGGCATGGCCCGGATCGCCCTCGTGCTCGTCCTGTTCGCGCTGACCGCCGAGCCGGCGTATGCGGGCAGCGCGTATGGCGTGCTGGTGCCGGGCGAGACGCTGCTGACCTTCGATCTCGACGGAGACCACCTGCGGGCCGCCGCGCTGCGGACGACGCTGGAGTGCGACGACGGCGGCACGTTCGACTTCGCCGCCGACTTCGAGCTCGGCGGCCGCTCCCGGCTCGGCCACTCGTATCTGCGGCCGCTGCGTTCGCAGCCGGGAACGCTGCGCCGCCGGATCACGGCCGACTGGTATCGCGGACGCGATCGGGCGCTCTGGCGCGGGACGCTGACCGTGACCCGTCTGGGTGCCCGCAAGCCGCGCGTGCACCTCGTGCTGCGCGAGACCGACCGCTTCAGCGATTGCGCGGTCGAGCTGACCCGCCTCGCACGTCGCGAGCCGGGAGTGCTCTACACCGGCGCGACCGACGACGACGAGCCGGTCTGGCTGCGCCTGCTGCCGGAGGGCGTGGAGTGGGTCGCGGGCTATGGGCAGGGCTGCCGGCCAGAGCGGTTCATGGAGGGTTTGCACGCCGACTTCCTGCCCTGGACGAGCCCGATCACGTTCGGACGCGCCGGGCTGATCGGCGGCTTCCGTTCCGGCGACTACGCGCAGTCGATCGAGCTCGACGGGGTGGTCTCGGGGGCGATCGCCGGCGGGACCCAGCGTGTGGTCGGCGATGACGGGCGCAACCACTGCGACACGAAAGGACGCGCATGGCACGCCGTCACTGGTTGATCGCGGTGCTGGCGGGGCTGACCGCCGCCCCGCCGGCGCACGCCGCGCCCGCCTATCCGCTCTATGGCGCCGGATCGACGCCCCTGCGCCCGGGCATCGTGGCCGCCGAGGCCGACATCCATTCGATGCCGCTGTCGCTGGCTTCGCATCCCGGCGGCGCGGTCGCGTTCGCCGTCGACGGCGTGCTCTACACGCTGCGAGGGAGCCGGCTGGTGCGCGTTCCGGCGCCTGCGCAGGGCATCGCCGGGATCGCGTTCGGGCCGGCCGGCGACCTGCTCGTCGCGACGTGCCCGGACGACGGGGCGGGTCAGGTGTTCCGGGTCGCGCCCGATCGCTCGCCCACGGTCATCGCCGGGCAGCCCAAGGCCACGCGTGCCTCCGGTGACGGCGGGCCCGCCACCGCGGCGGGCCTGGAGTGCGTGAACGCGGTCGACGTCGGAGCCGATGCCGGGATCCTGCTCGCCGACAGCACGGCGGGACGCGTGCGCAGGATCGCGCCCGACGGGACGATCCGCACCGTCGCGGGCGTCGCGCGCAAGCCCCAGGGCGGGCTGTTCCCGACGTCGATCCGGAAGCCCGCCGGCGACGGCGGCCCGGCCACGGCGGCGGTGCTGGGGGAACCGATCGACGTCGCCGCTCTGCCCGGCGGCGGCTTCGCGATCCTCGACGGCGAGAAGGTCCGGATCGTCGGTGGCGATGGTGTGATCACGACCATGCCGAACCTCGTCGCCGCCGCGATCGCGCCGCGGGCCGACGGGCTGGTGATCCTCGAGCCGACGGGGCGCGTCTGGCAGCGCACGCAGGATGGGCGGCTCACGCTCGTCACCGATCTCAGCCGCGAGCCGGCCGGCATCACGCCGTCGATCCCGGTCGCCAACGACCCGTTCGGCCCCGGTGAGACCCTCGCCGACGACGTGGTCGCCGCGCCCGACGGCGGCGTGCTGTTCTCGGCCGACTTCGTCGTCCACTACGTTCCGCCACCGAGCCCACAGATGCTCGCGGTGGCGATCCGGCCTGCAACGCGCGTCCCAGCCACGAAGCTGACCGTCAGGGTTGCGACCACAGGGCCGGCGCAGCTGCGGATCGGCGTCTGGCGCGACGGCCGGCGCGCTGCGCTCGTGACCACGAACGTCGCCGGCGGGGAGGCGAGCATCCCGATTCCACGCATCCACGGCCCGGGTCTCTACGTGCTCCACATCCAGGCCGCCGACCACCACCAGGTCGCGGCCGCGACCGCGTCGGTGCTGGTCGGCCGGCGGCTGCCGATGGCGTACGCACGCGGGTTCATCCGCAGTCGGCTCGATCTTTTCGAGCTCTACGACGATGCTCCGCACGTCTCGCTCGGGTGCCGGCGGATGACCGCCGGGCGCATCGATTGCGCGATGCACGAGGGCCGCCGCTGTGCCGGGATGGTGAGCCTGCGCGTCGAGCGCGACGGCACGCTGACCGTGTGGCCGTACAGCGGCGGGAGGCGCTGCCGGTACAGCCGCGAGCGTGGTGCACCGCCGTCTCGCCGGCCGGTTGGGTCCTAGGCCCTATTGACGCGCTGGCGGGCGTTCGGCGACGATGCGCGCGGATGGAGGCAAGTGCGCGGAAGGTCCAGGCGGAGCGCAATCGCAATCGGCTGCCGCATCGCGGCCGGGCTTCCCGCTGGGCGCGGCGGATCGCCGGGCTGCTGGCGACGGCCGCGTTCCTCGGCGTCGGCGTGGCGATCACGCTGATGATCCTGCCCGACACCGGCAACGACGAGTCGGCGATCGCCGCCGCCCCGACGGCGACGCCGGCCAAGCAAAAGGCCAAGAAGAAGGTCGTCAAGAAGAAGGCGGCCAAGCCGAAGGGGCCGACCAAGGCCCAGCTCGCGATGCGCACCGCGGCGGTGGCCGACTGCGCAACCAGGGCTTCACCACGCTCAAGCTCGAGCGACTACGACCCGAAGGCGACCCTGCGGGTGCTCGTCGGCCGTCCCGTCGGCGACGCCGCCGGTGGCAACCGGGCCTTCTTCTTCGTCAAGGACGCCTTCCTCGGCAACGACGCGCAGCTCGCCGAGCGCGAAGCTGACGGTCGTCAAGACCGGCAAGAACGACCGTCACGCTCTCCTACGGCGTCTACGCGCCCGGCGACACCTTCGGCGCCCCGAGCGGCCGCAAGCGCGTGCGCTTCCGGCTCGACCGCCGGCCAGCTGATGCCGCTGGACACGATCCCGCTCGACAGCGTCCGTTTCCAGCGCCGCAAGAGCTGACGCCGGTAGCTCTCCCATCGAGGGAGAGACCGAGGAGGACCGACGTGGAGCCGTCGTACGCATCCGGGACGTCGTCCACGCCGCTGCTGGGCGACACCATCGGGGACAACCTCGACCGCACGATCGCGCGGTTCGGGGATCGCGAGGCGCTCGTCTCCGTCCATCAGGACCTGCGCTTCACCTACGCGCAGTTCGGCGAGGCCGTCGACCGCGCGGCGCGCGCGTTCATCGCCGCGGGGATCGAGGCCGGCGACCGCGTCGGCATCTGGAGCCCCAACTGCGCGGAGTGGGCGCTCGTCCAGTACGCGACGGCCAAGGCCGGGATCATCCTGGTCAACATCAATCCGGCGTACCGGACGTCGGAGCTGGAGTACGTCCTGCGCCAGTCGGGCTGCCGGATGCTGGTCGCGGCGACCGCGTTCAAGACCTCCGACTACGTCGCGATGGTCGACGCCGTGCGCGACAACCTCGTCGGCCTCGAGCAGGTGGTGTTCCTCGGCCGCGACTGGGAGCGCGTTCCTCGCCGGCGCCGAGGCGTGTGAGCGCCGAGCGAGCTGCGGGCGCGCCAGGCTGCGACCGCAGTTCGACGACCCGATCAACATCCAGTACACGAGCGGCACGACGGGCTTCCCCAAGGGCGCGACGCTCAGCCACCACAACATCCTCAACAACGGGTACTTCGTCGGCGCGGGCTGCGGCTACACGGAGGAGGACCGGGTCTGCATCCCGGTGCCGTACTACCACTGCTTCGGCATGGTCATGGGCAACCTCGCCTGCACCTCGCACGGCGCCTGCATGGTGATCCCGGCGGCCGCGTTCGACCCCGTGGCCACGCTGCAGGCCGTCCAGGACGAGCACTGCACGAGCCTCTACGGCGTGCCGACGATGTTCATCGCCGAGCTCGAGCACCCGGAGTTCGGCGAGTTCGACCTCTCGAGCCTGCGCACCGGGATCATGGCCGGCTCGCCGTGCCCGATCGAGACGATGCGCCGCGTCGTCTCCGAGATGCACATGGAGGAAGTGACCATCTGTTACGGCATGACCGAGACCTCGCCGGTGTCCACGCAGACGGGCGCCGACGACCCGCTGGACAAGCGGGTCGGCACCGTCGGCCGCGTGCACCCGCACGTCGAGGTCAAGATCGTCGACCCCGAGAACGGCGCGATCGTGGCGCGCGGCGAGCCCGGCGAGCTGTGCACCCGCGCCTACAGCGTGATGCTCGGCTACTGGGAGGACCCCGAGAAGACCGCCGACGCGATCGACCGCGCACGCTGGATGCACACCGGCGACCTCGCCCAGATGGACGACGAGGGCTACGTCAAGATCGTCGGCCGCATCAAGGACATGGTCATCCGCGGCGGCGAGAACGTCTATCCGCGCGAGATCGAGGAGTTCCTGATGGGGCACCCCGACATCGCCGACGTGCAGGTCGTCGGCGTGCCGGATCCGCGCTTCGGCGAGGAGCTGCTGGCCTGCATCGTCACGCGCGGCGGAGCCGAGCTCGACCGCGATGCCGTGGCCGCGTACTGCCAGGGAAAGATCGCCCACTACAAGGTGCCCCGCTACGTTCAAGTGGTGAGCGAGTTCCCGATGACCGTCACCGGCAAGGTGCAGAAGTACAAGCTGCGTGAGCAGGCGATCGAGGATCTCGGCCTGGCCGAAGTGGAGACTGCCTAGGCGTGTGCGGCCGCTACACGCTGTCGACGGTCGACGGCCCGGAGATCGCCCAGCGCTTCAGCCTGATCACGCCGCCTGACGAGGAGACGCTCGGGCGCTTCAACGTCTGCCCGACGGAGACGATCGCGACGGTCCTGCAGCCGAACGAGACGGCGTCGGTCGCGTGGGGGCTGCGGCCCTTTCGCAACACCAAGTTCGCGCCGATCAACGTGCGCTCCGAGACGGTCGCCCAGCGCTTCAAGTGGCTGATGACCGGCGGGCGCTGCCTGGTGCTCGCCGACGGCTGGTACGAGTGGCTGAAGGAGGAACGCAAGGGCGCGCCGCAAGCTGCCGTTCCGCTACACGGTCGACGGCGGCGTGCCGTTCGCCTTCGCGGGCCTCTACGACGGCACCGGCGCGGCGATCCTGACCACCGAGGCCAACGAGATCTGCGCGCCGATCCACGACCGCATGCCGGTCGTCCTGGAGGGCCCGGAGGCCGAGGCGGCGTGGCTGAGCGAGGACGTCGGCGTCCAGGAGGCGCTCGAGTTCCTCGTCGCCGCTCGAGAGCGCGCGGGTCTCGGTAGCACCCGCCAATCCCGCTGTCAATAAGGCGGGTGTCGAAGGTGCGGAGCTGCTAACACCCCCCGACGCCCCTCTCACGCCGCCCTCAGACTCGCTCTTCTGAAAGGGTCCGCGAGTGGACGTAGGGATCATCGCGCTCGCGGTCGGAGCACTCCTCGCCGCCGGCATCGGCGCTTCGCTGCTGGCGGGGCGTCTGCGGCTGCCCGGCCTGGTGCTCGTGCTCGTGCTCGGCATGGTGATCGGCTCCGACGGGCTGGGCTGGATCAACTTCAGCAGACTACGACACCGCGCAGGGCGCGGCGATCATGGCGCTGGCGCTGATCCTGTACGAGGGCGGCCTCTCCAGCGGCTGGGCCGAGATCCGCCCGGTGATCGGCGTCTCGATCGCGCTGGCGACGCTCGGCACGCTGCTCACGGCGGGGATCACCGCGGTCGCCGCCGGCCTGCTGTTCGGCCAGCTGAGCACGCTCGAGGCGCTGATCCTGGGCTCGACCGTGGCCGCCACCGACGCCGCGGCCGTCTTCGCCGTGCTGCGCGGATCGACGCTGCGGCGCAAGATCGCGCGCACGCTCGAGGGCGAGTCCGGCGTCAACGATCCCGTCGCCGTCCTGCTCGTGCTCGGCTGCATCGAGGCGATCAAGCACGCCGACTTCGGTCTGCACCGACGCGCTCTGGCTGGCCGTGCAGCGAGCTCGTGATCGGCGCGGCCGTCGGGCCTGCTGGTCGGCGGCCTCGGCGTCTTCGTGCTGCAGCGCGTGACGCTGCCGTCGGCGGGCCTGTACCCGGTCGCCTCGGTCGCGTTCGCCGGCCTGGCCTACGGCGGCGCGGACACGCTGCACGGCACGGGCTTCCTCGCCGTCTTCATCGCGGGGCTCGTCGTCGGCAGCGCCTCCTCGCCGGCCCGGCGCACGATCGTCACCTTCCACGAGGGCCTGGCCTGGGTCGCCCAGCTGGCGCTCTTCCTGCTGCTCGGGCTGCTCGTGAACCCCGCCGAGCTGATCGAGATCATCCCCGAGGGCGCGGCGATCGCGATCGTCACCGCCGTGCGTCGCGCGCCCGCTCGCGGCGCTGATCGTCGCCCACGGCTTCACGTTCCCCGAGCGGCTGATGCTCGGCTGGGCGGGCCTGCGCGGCGCGACCCCGATCGTGTTCGCCACCTTCCCGGTGACCGAGGGCATCCCGCAACGGCGACCTGATCTTCAAGGTCGCGTTCTTCGTCGTGCTGATCTCGACGGTCGTGCAGGGGCTGACGATCGAGCCGGTCGCGCGCTGGCTCGGCGTCACCTCCGACGAGGCGGCGATCCCCGCGCCGCTGGTCGAGCCGGTGCTGCTGAACCGGCTGGGCGCCGAGACGATGCAGTTCCCGGTGCGCGCGGACGACGCGATCAACGGGCATCCCGGTGCGCGAGCTCGGGCTGCCGCGCGAGGCGCTGCTGAACGTGATCGTGCGCGGCGAGCGCGCGATCCCGCCCGCGAGGCTCGACGGTCGATCGAGGAAGGCGACCAGCTGCACGTGCTCGTGCGCCAGGAGGTCGCGGTCGAGTTCCGCGAGCTGATGCGGCGCTGGCGGACGGGGCCGATCGGCCTCGAGGAGCGCCCGCGCCGGCGCCCGCGCAGCCGCCCGTCGGTCACGTCGATCCGCCCGTGGCAGGACAGCGACGGCGACCCGCAGCGCCCGAAGGTGCATGCTGGCCAACGAGGTGGTCGAGCAGCTGCGCACCCGGCGCGACGAGCCGGGCGCGCTCGTGCTGCTCGACGACGGCCGCTTCGGCGTCTCCGGCCCGCTGCTGGCGGTCGGCCCGTCGGGCGAGCTGCAGGCGTTCGCCCGCCGCCGGCTCGTGAACGCGACCAGCGCCGGCGAGCGCGCGTGGTGGCAGGAGGTCGTCGGCGCCCTCGCGCGCTAAGCGACGGCGAGTCGGCGCGCCACGGGGCGCGAGCCGTAGACCGTGAGCACGGCCGTGGCGATGATGAACAGCAGCCCGACGCCGAGCGCCCCGTAGCCGAACTCGCGCGATGTAGGGGACCTTCGCGCCGGCGCTGACGGCGGCGGAGACGCCGCGTGAGCCGTCGGCGTTCATGACCACGACCGACCAGTCGCCGCGCTGGACGTTCCAGCTGCAGCGTGTGCGAGCCGCTCGCCGCCCAGATGGCTGCGCGGCGGGCCGGCCGGAGCTGCGCGTGCCCGGATGCTGCGTGTAGCGGGCGTGGGACGGCGCGAAGTCGATGTCGGAGATCTCGCTGCGCGAGACGCCGCGCAGGTAGGCGTCGACGTCGCGGGTGCGGGCGACGCCGACGAACAGCGGCTTGCGCGCGCTCGAGGTCGCGGCGAGGCGGATCGTGCCGTAGCGGTCGGCCTTGAGCAGGAAGCCGGGCGCGCCGGCGCCGATCTCGAGGCTCGGCGTCGTGATCGCGTACCCGTGCGAGGCGAAGCGCTGCGCTGCCGGTCGACAGATAGCCGTCGGCGTCCTTGTAGTGGCCGTTGGCCCACAGCAGCAGGCCGCCGGCCGAGGAACAGCGCGAAGGCGATCAGGCCCGTGATCGCCGCGCCCATCAGGGCGGCGGCTCCGGTGCGGTCTCGGGCGGTCATCACCCCTCCAAGGTCGCCACGCGGCGGCGCGGCGACGAGGGAGGCAACTGGTCAGCGAGAGTGGGGTTGTCCGCCTTGAGGTGCTAGGACAGGTCGATCACGCGGGCGCCGTTGACGTAGACGACCCGGGTGTCGCCGATGCGGCTGCAGCAGCTTGCCCGGGCGACGGGTGGACGTGGCCGTGCAGCAGCCAGCGCGGGCGGTGCTCGAGCACCCAGTTGCGCAGCGCCTCGAAGCCGATGTGGGCGGGATCGTCGGGGTCGTCGTTGACGCCGCGCGGCGGGCAGTGGCAGAGCAGGATGTCGGCGGCCGGCAGCTTGCGGATCAGCTTCTTGGCCTGGCGCTGGGTGTAGGACGGCCCGACCTTCGCCGTGCCCGGAGCGCCGGTAGCTGACGCAGCCCTCGAAGCCGCTGAACGAGATGCCGTTGTCGAGGTCGATCCGGTTGACGTGCACGTCGTCGATCCCGAACCACGTCATGTAGGGCTCGTCGTCGTGGTTGCCGTAGACGCCGAGCTTGGGCAGATGCGACCTTGTCGAGCGTCTCCAGCCAGCTCGGCTGCAGGTCGCCGAGCGTGACGATCGCCTCGACGTCGCACTGGGAGGCGAGCTTCGCGACATCGGCGTGAAACGGCCGATCCGCCAGGGCCAGGACCCGCATCGTGAGGGATGTCTACCCGATCCCCGGTCAGAATGAGACGGATGGACCCCTACGCCGTCCTCGGAGTGCGCCCCGGAACGCCGCAGAACGAGATCGCCGCCGCCTACCGCGACGCGGCGAAGCGCTGGCATCCGGATCGCGGCGCAGGGGACGAGGCGGAGCGCGGATGGCGGAGATCAACGCCGCCTACGACCTGGTCCGCGCGGCCGCCAGCACGAGGTCCCGGCCACGGCGAGCCCCGCCGCGGCGCCCACGCCCGGCCGCGCGACGCAAGGGCGACTGGCTGATCGTGCCGCTGCGCCTGGCGCTCGGCCCCGAGCTGCTCGACATGCTCAACCCGGGCGAGGACGTGCGGCTCGTCACGCCGACGTCGACCTGGGCCAGCCCGCGCGCGATCCTCGCCGTCACCGACCGCCGGCTGCTGTGGCTGCTCGACGACGTGCCCGTCGCGCGCGTGCACTCGCTCGCCTTCCGCAACGTCGGCGCAGATCAGCCACAAGGTGCGCCGCCGCAACGCGGCGCTGACGATCCGCACGCTCGCCGGCCGGCGCCACGTCTTCCACGACCTGCGCCCGCATACTGCGGCGACGATCGAGCGACACGTGCTCGAACGCCCGAGCCGCTAGCTACCGTTGGAGAGAGTGCGCGAAGCCGATCCGGTCAACCACGTCGAGCTGCGCCACAACCAGCACGGCCACGAATCGGTCGTCTTCTCCTTCCCGTACCGGGCCGACATCGTCGACGCGGTGCGCTCGATCCCCGGCCGGCGCTTCGACTGGCAGGCCAAGGAGTGGTGGGCGCCGCGCGCCGACGCCACCGCCGCCTACGTCCAGGGCGTGATCGAGCGCTTCCCGGAGCTCGAGGTCGCGCCCGAGGTCGAGACGTGGCTCGCCCGGGCGGTCAAGGGCTGGGTCGGGCGCGTGAGCGCCGCCCGCCGCGACGGCAAGGGCTGGTTCGTGCTCGACGCGATCGCCGGCGAGCTGCCCGAGGAGCTGCTCGCGGTCGCCGAGGAGCGCGGCGACCGGCGCTGGCTGCCGTTCACCGAGGAGGTCGCGAGGACGCTGCTCGACCTGCCGGGCGCGCGCCTGGACCCGCGCGCGCTGCGCTGCGCCACCCGGCTGCAGGTCGGCCTCCAGCCCGCGCCGGCGACGCTGACGCTGGTCGAGAGCTACGGCGAGCCGCGCTTCAAGCTCGAGGTCAACTGGGACCCGGACACGGTCGGCGCCTTCGTCGAGCTGCCCGCCGCCGAGGCGCACGGCCGCACGCTGCCGGTCGACCCGTACCTGCTCGAGCCGCTCGAGCACTTCATCCGCCTGCACGGGATCGACGTCGGCGAGAACGCCCGCGACGCGCTCGCCCGGCTGCGGATCGAGCACGACGCGGCGATCGGCGCCGTCCGCCGCTCGCGCGCCTCCGACGGCGACCTGCTGGAGTGCGAGGCCGCGCCTCGGCGGCGAGCTGCGGCCGTTCCAGCGCGCCGGCGTCGCCTACGCGCTGCAGTCGCGGCGGCTGTTCATCGCCGACGAGCAGGGCCTGGGCAAGACCGTCGAGGCGCTCGCGGCGCTCGAGGAGGACGACGCCTACCCGGCGGTCGTCATCTGCCCGGCGTCGCTGAAGCTCAACTGGCAGCGCGAGACCGCGCACTGGCTGCCGCACCGCTCGCTGCACGTCGTCGTCGGCACCGGCAAGTCGTTCCCGAAGGCCGACATCACGGTCCTCAACTACGAGATCGTCCACGCGCACCGCGAGCGGCTCGCGGTCGCCCGGCCCAAGGCGCTGATCCTCGACGAGTCCCACTACGTCAAGAACCCGCAGGCCAAGCGCACGCAAGCGCCGTGCGCCGGCTCGCCGAGGCGCTGCCCGAGGGCGCGCTGAAGCTCGCGCTGACCGGCACGCCGGTGATGAACCACCCGGACGAGCTGATCGCGCAGCTGCGGATCCTCGGCCGCCTCGAGGAGTTCGGCTCCGGCGCGCGCTTCAAGCGCCGCTTCCAGGGCGCGGGCGCCGAGGAGCGCATCCACTGGCACCTGCGCCGCACCTGCTTCGTGCGGCGGCTGAAGAAGGACGTGCTGCCGCAGCTGCCCGAGAAGCGCCAGGTGATCGTGCCCGTGGCGCTCGAGAACGAGAAGGAGTACCGGCTCGCCGAGCGCGACGTCGTCGCCTGGCTGCAGGAGCAGCCGCTCGAGCTGGCCGAGCTCGAGAGCAAGGTCGCGGCGACGCTGCGCGCCGAGCGCCTCGCGCAGCTCAACACGCTGCGGCGGCTCGCCGCGCGCGGCAAGCTCGGCGCCGCGATGGCCTGGATCGACGACTTCCTGCAGTCCGAGGAGCCGCTGGTCGTCTTCGCCAGCCACCGCGAGATCCAGGAGATGGTCGTCCAGCGCTTCCCGGACGCGCTGCACGTCGTCGGCGCCGACAAGGCGACCGAGCGCGACGCGCGCCGTCCAGGCCTTCCAGGACCCCGACGGCCCGCAGCTGATCGTCTGCTCGACGCGCGTCGCCGGCCAGGGCATCACGCTGACCCGCGCGTCCAACGTCGCCTTCCTCGAGCTCGAGTGGAGCCCGGCGATGCACGACCAGGCCGAGGACCGCCTCCACCGGATCGGCCAGCACGACGCCGTCACCGCCTGGTACCTGCTCGCCGCCGAGAGCGATCGACGAGTCGATGGCCGAGGTGCTGGCGCGCAAGCGCGGGATCGTCGGCGCCGTCACCGACGGCCAGCGCGACGAGTCCGAGGCAGTGATCCAGTCCGTGGTCAAGGCGCTGCGCGGCAAGCCGCTGCGGCGCCTGCGCGCCGTCGCCTGAGCGGGAAAGCAGGCAGGTGACGGGGGAGGAGCGGTTGTCCACGCGCGGCTGGCTGCCGCCCGCCTGCGACGGGCTTGGCTCCCTTGTCCCAGAGCGGTTGCGAGGGACACCGTCGAGTTACGGGCAACGGAGAACCAAGTGGGCGGTCGCGCTGCTCGAACCGATCACTCGGTTCGCGGGGGTGCTGCACGTTTGTCCGGACCCACCGGACAAACGTGCGTCACCCCCACCAACGCGCCAACTCGACCGGTTGTGCCTAGGCGCGATGGCCTAGTAGCGGTTGACGCGCAGGCCGGCGACGCGTGCGTCGTGCTCTGAGATCTCGATCCGGACGGTCTGGCCCGCGAAGCGGCTGAGGCTGACGCTGGCGTTCTGCCAGCCGCCGGTGCGACCGGTCAGGCGCGGGAGCAGCGTGCGGGTGGCCGTGCCGCCGATCACGCGCACGCGCAGCGAGCCGTGCTTGTGCGTGGAGCGATAGCGGAAGCTGACGCCGAAGTTGGCCGAGCCGGTCAGCGCGATCGGGGGCGAAAGCGGCGCCGGGACGTGCCGGCGGCGTAGATCGACGTCATCGGCGCGCCGGGGCAGTGCTGCGCGGCCTTGCCGATCGCGGCGTACGGGCAGGCGGCGCTCTCCAGCAGCAGCAGGACGGCCTCGCGGTTGCGCCGCGTCTCGCGGCCGATCGCCTCGTCGGGCGGGTAGAAGCCGGGCGCCGATCGCCTCCCTCGGGTACATCTCGAAGGTGAAGGCGAAGACGCCGTTGGCGCCCCACAGCCAGTCGTCGAGGGCGCCGTCGGTGAAGTAGAGATCGCTGGCCTGCTCGGGCGTGTAGCCGTTCGTGCGGGCCATGCTCGTCCCGAGCGCGGCGAACGTGTCGCTGTCGTCGCGGGTCATCCCCTCGGTCACGTCGGCGCGGGTGTGGCCGAAGGGCCACAGCACGAGCTCCGAGAAGGCGTGGAAGTCGATCGCGGCGCGCAGCTGCTGGACGCCGCCGACGACGCGGCTGAGGACGAAGTCGCGCAGTGCCTGCGTCTCCGGGGCCGAGAAGGCGGCCGTGCCGCGGTAGCGTCTCGTCCGAGAAGAAGCCGCTCGACCCGTCGCAGCAGCCCCAGCGGAAGCCCCAGTTGCGGTTGAGGTCGGTGCCGACGAACTCCGAGCCCTCGTTCGGCTGGCGGTTCTTGCGCCAGGCCCGGTAGTGGCCGGTGGCGATGTCGTACTCGCTGCCGTCCGGGTTGACGTTCGGCACGATCCAGATCTCGCGCGAGTCGAGGATGCCCTTGATCCGCGCGTCGGTCGCGTAGCTGCGAGGTCAGCTCGTCGATCAGATACAGCGCCATCTCGACCGTCAGGTGCTCGCGCGCGTGCTGGCCGGCGACGAGCAGGACCTCCGGCTCGCCCTCGTCGACCGCGACGTTGTCGGAGAGCTTGACCGCCCACAGCTCGCGGCCCTCGTAGCTGGTGCCGATCGTGGTGCGCGAGGCGATCGCCGGGTGGGCGGCGACGACGGCGTCGATCTGCGCGCGGGTCTCCGCGTCATTGTGGAACCCGGCGTCGGCGGCCGGGAAGTCGGCCGCGGCGCGCGCGGTCCCGATGGACATCAGGAGGGCGCAGGCCGCGGCGACGGCGAGGGAGAGCTTCAGGTGCGGGTCACTTTGAGATCGACGAGGGTGCGGCCTCGACGAGGCTAGCGGCGCGGCGGCCGATCAGGGCGCCGAAGGTTGCGGTGCAGGCGACCCGAGCGAGTCGCGACCGGCTCGCCGAGGGAGGCTCAGCCCCACGGTCAGCGCCAGGCCGGTCAGCACGACCGCCGCCCCGCCGAGCTCGGCCGCGCTGGGCGTCTCGCCGAGCGCGAGCCAGGCCGCGGCGATCCCGACGACCGGCACCAGCAGCGTGAACGGCGCGACGGTGGACGCGGGATGGCGGCCGAGCAGCCACGCCCAGGCGCCGAAGCCGACGAACGTCGAGAGCCCGACGACGTAGAGCAGCGCGAGCACGCCCGCGGGCGTCGATCGACGACCGGCTCGCCGCGCTCGGTCAGCAGCGAGAGCGCGAGCAGCGGCAGCGGCGGGATCAGGCTCGACCACACGAGCAGGCCGACCGGGTGCGGCGAGCGCGCCTTGCGGGTGGCGACGTTGCCGAGGCCCCAGCGAGGCGGCGGCGCCGATCGTCAGCGCGAGCGCCCCGAGCGGGACGGCCTAGGCGCGGCCGGCGGCGATCATCCCGATCCCGGCCAGCGCGAGCGCGCCGCCGGCGAGCTGCGCGGGGCGCGGACGCTCGCCGAGCAGCAGCACCGCGAGCCCGATCGTGAACGCGGCCTGCAGCTGCAGCACGAGCGACGCCAGCCCGGCCGGCATGCCGCGATCGATGCCGACGAACAGCAGGCCGAACTGGCCGGCGGAGAGGAAGACGCCGACCGCGACGACGTAGCGGACCGGAACGCCGGGGCGCGGCACGAACGGCAGCGCGAGCGCGACCAGGCGAAGCGCAGCGCCGCGAAGAGCAGCGGCGGGAAGCTGCTCGAGGCCGACGTGGATGACGACGAAGTTGACGCCCCAGATCGACGGCGACGGCGACGGCGAGAGCGATGTGTCGGCGGGGCATGCAGCGCACGGTGACGGCACTCGACCGACAAGAGCGATTGGACTTTGTGGAGCCAACCCGTAAGATCGGCTTCATGGTCGACCTGCAGACGACTGCGAGCCCTGCGCGCCGTCGCCGACCACGGGACGCTGGCCGCCGCCGCCGACGCGCTGCACCTGACGCCCTCGGCGGTCTCGCAGCAGCTGTCCGCGCTCGAACGCGAGCTCGGCCGCGGGCCTGCTCGAGCCCGCGGGACGCAGCGTGCGGCTGACACCGGCGGCGCACGTCCTGCTCGGCCACGCCGACGCGCTGTTCGCGCAGCTCGGAACGGCTGGAGGGCGACCTCGCGGCGCAGGACGCGGCGCCGCGCGGCGAGGTGCGGATCGGCGGCTTCCCGACCGCGCTGGCGGGTCTGCTCGCGCCGGCCGCGCGGCCGCTGCGCGCGCTCGCGCCGGCGGTGACGCTGCGGATCCAGGAGGCGGAGACGCCCGAGGCGGTCGCGATGCTGGTCGCGCGCGACGTCGACGTGATCCTCGCCATGGAGTGCTCGCACGCCCCGCGCCGCGACGACGGCCGCTTCCACCGCGAGGAGCTGCTCGGCGACGCGCTCGACGTGGTGCTCGCCGTCCGACCACCCGCTCGCGGGTCGCGCGCGGATCGACCTCGCGGAGCTCTCCGACGAGCACTGGGTCGCGCCGCCGGTCGGCTGGTCCTGCGACGAGGTCTTCCTGGCCGGCTGCCGCAGCGCCGGGTTCAGCCCGAAGGTCGCGCACCGCGCGGGCGACTGGCAGGCCGTGATGGGGCTGGTGGCGGGCGGGCTCGGGACCTCGCTCGTGCCACGGCTCGCGCATACCGCGCCGCCGGCGGGCGTCGTGATCGTCCCGCTCACCGGCGTGCCGCCCAAGCGTCACGTGTTCGTCGCGTGCCGCGCCGGGGCGGAGTCCTCGCCCGCGATCAGCGCGGTGCTGACGGTGCTCGCCGACAGTGCCCGGCGCCAGTCGTCCATTATTCGAGCCGCATGAAGACGATCATCTTCGACCTCGACGGCGTGCTCGTGGACTCCGAGCAGGCGTGGGACCAGGCGCGCCGCGACGTCGTCGACGCCAACGGCGGCGCCTGGACGGCATCGGCGACACGCGACATGCTCGGCATGAGCTCGCGCGAATGGCCCGTGTACGTCGTCGAGCAGCTCGGCACGCAGCTGACGCCCGACGAGGTCAACGCGGCCGTCGTCGAGGCCATGCTCGCCGGGCTACCGCGAGCACCTGCCGCTGCTGCCGGGCGCCCGCGAGGCCGTCGAACGGCTCTCGGACCGCTACACGCTCGGGCTCGCGTCCTCCTCCAACCGCCCGGTGATCGACGTCGTGCTCGACGCCATGGGCGTCACCGACCGCTTCGCCGCCACCGTGTCCTCAGAGGAGGTCGCGCGCGGCAAGCCGGCGCCCGACGTCTACCTCGAGGCGATGCGCCGGCTGGGGATCACGGAGGGCGTGGCGATCGAGGACTCCGAGAACGGCATCCGATCCGCGCACGCCGCCGGCCTGCGCGTGATCGCGATCCCCAACCCGCACTTCCCGCCCGCCGACGCCGCGCTCGCGCTGGCCGACGAGATCCTCGAGAACCTGGACGCGGTGCGACTCTAGGCCGCGGCGAACGCGTCGTCGCGGCTCAGGTGCAGCGAGAAGCGCGACGCGGTGCCGGTGATCTCCAGCAGCCGCCGGACGGGACCCTCGGGGGCGACGACGTGCAGCCGCTTGCCCGACGACTCGAGCTGCTGGGCGGCGCGCAGGATCGTGCCGAGCGCGCTGGAGTCGATGAAATCGACGGCGGTCAGGTCGAGCACGACCGCGTCCTGCGGGCCGGCAGCGGACATGGCGAAGATCGCGCTCATCTCAGAGGTGGCGGCGAGATCGAGCTCGCCGCCGGCGACGATCAGGTGACTGCCGTCGACGGGGTCGTGGTCGAGGGTGAACATGCGCGCACGCTACCTCAGCGCCGACCGTGCATGCTGCGCAAGAGCCCGGGCGCCTTCCAGACGAAGGACGGAAGGTCGCGGCGCGAGCGGTTGAGCGCGTCGAGCAGCGCGGCGGCAGCTTCGCCCCCGTGCACCGGCTCGCCGTGGCCGACCAGCAGATGCTCTGGCAGGAACGGCTTGAGCTGATTCGGCGGCAGTGCGCGGCGGACGACGTGCACACCCGCCAGGCCGCGGCCGACCGCGTAGTGCGTCGCGGTGCCGATCGACTCCGGGACGATCAGACCGCGCGGCTCGGGCCACCACAGGGCGCGCTCCTTCCAGGGCCCGAGGCCGATGTCGAGCACCGAGAACGGGCTGTCGGGCAGGACGTCCGGAAGCGTCAGATGTGGGACGTTCAGGCGCTGCCGCGAGCGTCTCGCTGTCGCGCGGATGGGCCATGAACAGCTGCAGCACCGCGGCCGGCTCACCGAGCGCGGTCGCGCGCTCGATCGCCTCCGGCGCGTCGACCGGGTCGACGAACCAGACGCGGCCATCGTGGACGAGCGCGTGTGAGGCCCGGAGCAGCGGATCGTCGACGATCCAGGTCAGGCCCAGCGGATGTTCGGCGATCTCGCGGATGCGCATCGGCATGGGCACTTACCCTGACAGCTAGGGAATAGCCGTGCGACGCCGGAGGCAGCCTGCGATTCATGCGCGTGCGTCTGAGTAACGTCGTCGTCCTCGTCTTGGCGCTGTCGGCGGTTCGCGTGCTCGGGCCGGGGGATCGGCGTGACCGCCGGCAGCGGCAACGTCGTCAAGGCGAACGTCGTGTCGCGAGCCGTCGCGGACGGGATTCACATCCTGGCGCCGGGCACCAGGCGCGCGTCGCCCTCCAGCTCGAACTCGGCCGCGATCAGCTCGTACGACCGTCGCCGGGCTTCGTGATCGAACGTGATCGTGACCACGATCACCTCTTCGGCCCCGTAGTCGCTCGCGGCCGTCTCGATGCCTTCGCGCACCTGGGCCGCCGTGCCCGACGATCGTCCGCCTGCGCGGTGACAGCCCGTCGCCCTCGGAGGCGAGGAAGCGCTCGGCCGTCTCGGGCGGGGGAACCGCGATCAGCCGTCCGCGGCGCAGCATCGTGAACGCCATCCGGCTGCTGGTGGAGAGCCGGACGCGCCTCCTCCTCGGAGTCCGCCGCGAGCGCCCACACGGCCACCGCGGTGCGCGGCGCGTCGAGCCGCACGCCGTCGGCGAAGTCGCGCCGGTAGAGCGCGGCGATCTCCGCCCCGGCGGGGTTGATGAAGTCCGCGAACGCGTAGGGGAGCCCCAGCTCGCCGGCCCAGACCGCGCTCTGCGGCGAGGAGCCGAGCAGCCACGGCTCCGGCGTCTCCGGCCGCCCCGGCAGCACCTTCGCCAGCCGCGCGAGCGGCGAGGAGAGCGGCACCGTGTCCTCGTAGTAGGCCAGCAGCTCGGCCAGTTGCTGCGGGAAGTCGTCGGGCATCGCGCGGCTGCGGTCGCGCTGGAGCGCGTGCGTGGTCATCGGGTCGGTGCCCGCGGCGCGGCCGAGCCCGAGATCGATCCGCCCGGGATAGAGCCCGGCGAGCACGCTGAAGGTCTCGGCGACCTTGAACGGGCTGTAGTGCGGGAGCATCACGCCGCCGCTGCCGACCCGGATCCGCTCCGTCGCCGACGCGATCGGGCCGATCAGCGCCTCGGGGCTCGGCCCGGCGAGCATCGGCCCGCCGTGGTGCTCGGCGACCCAGTAGCGGTGGTAGCCCAGCGCGTCCGTGAGCCGCGCCAGGTCGATCGTGTTGTGCAGCGCCTGGGAGCCGGTGGAGCCCTCGGAGATCGGCGACTGATCGAGCACGCTGAGTCTCAGCGACATGCGTTTGAGGATAGGGTCCGGCCATGGGAGACCGAGAGCTGCGCACGCTCGTCGAGGGCGGCGCGTACTTCGAAGGACCGCGCTGGCATGAGGGGCGCTGGTGGGTGTCGGACTTCTACCGCCACGCGGTGATCGCGGTGGACACCGACGGCAACGAGGAGACCGTGCTGGAGGTCGAGGGTCAGCCCTCCGGCCTGGGCTGGATGCCCGACGGCTCGCTGCTCGTCGTCTCGATGCGCGACCACACGCTGCTGCGCCGCACGCCGGACGGCGACGGTGTCCGTGCACGCCGATCTGACCGAGCACTGCAGCGGCCATCTCAACGACCTCGTCGTCGACGAGCTGGGCCGCGCGTACGCCGGCAACTTCGGCTTCGACCTGATGAACTTCGCCGACCCCGCGGGCACCAGCCTGCTGCGCGTGGACCCTGACGGGAAGGTCAGCGTCGAGGCCGACGACCTGTGGTTCCCGAACGGGATGGTCGTCGACGGCGACACGCTGATCGTGGGGGAGACGTTCGCCGGCCGGCTGACGGCCTTCTCGATCGCCGCCGACGGCACGCTCGCCGACCGCCGCGTCTGGGGGCAGATCGCTCCGACCGTCGCGCCCGGCCCGGTGGCGGAGATGCTCCCGCAGATGGGCTTCGCGCCCGACGGATGCTGCCTCGACGCCGAGGGCCACATCTGGGTCGCCGACGGTCTCGGCGGGCCGACCTGCCGGATCGCGCCCGGCGGCGAGATCGTCGAGGCGATCGAGCTGCCCGACGGCCTGTGCGCGTTTGCGTGCATGCTCGGCGGGGAGGATGGGCGGGAGCTGCTGCTGTGCTCAGCACCCGACTTCATCGAGGAGAACCGCAAGGACGTGCGCGAGGCCCTGCTGTTGACCACCACCGTCGACGTCCCCCACGGAGGCCGCCCATGATCACGCTCGACAAGGCGCTCGCCCTGATCGCCGCCGGCGAGGAGGAGGCCCGCGGCCAGGACCTCGCGCTCGCGTTCGCCGTCGTCGACGACGGCGGCCATCTCGTCGCGCTGCACCGCATGGACGGTGCGCCCTGGATCGCGCCCGACGTGGCGCTCGGCAAGGCCTGGACCGCCGCCGCCTACCGCGCCCCGAGCGCCGCGCAGGGGGCGAAGATGAAGGACGCTTCACGCGTTCTCGGCGTCGATCAGCGCCGCGACCGGCGGCCGCTTCACGCCGCAGATCGGCGGCCTGCCGATCACCGACGACGGCGGCGCGGTGATCGGCGCGATGGGTGCCAGCGGCGGCACCGGCCAGCAGGACGAGGACGTGGTGCGCACGGCCCTGGGCTGAAATACTCGGCCGATGACGCGGACCGTCGCCGTCGTGATCACGGCGCTGTTCGGCGCGGGCTGCGGGGGCGCCGAGGAGCTGGAGCGCCCCTCCGCAAAGGTCACGCTCGACCAGCGGATCGCGCAGATCGACGCCGATCCCTACCAGCTGACGTGTGGCGATCAGGCCAAGTCGGCCCTGATGCGGGCGGGCTTCTAGCCTGCCTGGGACATGGATGGCATCGACCCCGACCGTCTCGCCGACGCGCTCCGCGTTCTGGCCGAGGCTCAGCAGCTCCCGCCCGAGCATCCCGACGCGGTCGCGATCCGCCGCGCGACGGGGAAGATCTTCAAGAGCGTCAAGGAGCAGCGCCGAGCGGCGCGGCGCCTGGAGATCCGCAGCAACGACGACGCGGTGACCGCCGCGACGGCGACCGGAGCGCCCGGCCGGATCGACGACGAGACCGCCGGGCTGCCGCTCGCGCCCGCGGGTCAGCGGCGAGAGCGCGGGCACGCTGATGCGGGCCCGCGCCTGTTACATCTGCAAGGCGCGCTACGTCGAGGTCGACGCCTTCTACCACCAGCTCTGTCCCGACTGCGCGGCGCGCAACCACGAGCGCCGCGACGCCCGCACCGACCTCACCGGCCGGCGCGCGCTGCTCACCGGCGGGCGCGCGAAGATCGGCATGTACATCGCGCTGCGGCTGCTGCGCGACGGCGCCCACACGACGATCACGACGCGCTTCCCCAACGACGCCGTCCGCCGCTTCGCGGCGATGGAGGACAGCGCGGACTGGCTGCACCGGCTGCGCATCGTCGGCATCGACCTGCGCGATCCGCGGCCAGGTCGTCGCGCTCGCCGACGAGGTCGCCGCGCAGGGGCCGCTCGACATCCTGATCAACAACGCCGCGCAGACGGTGCGCCGCTCGCCGGAGGCCTACGCGCACGCTGGTCGCGGCCGAGCCGGCTGCCGCTGCCGCGCGGCCCGCGGCCCGAGATCGTCACCTCGCGCGGCGCCAAGGCGCCGCGCACGCCGTCAACGGCGACGGGCACTGGGCGCCGACGCCGCACGCGCTGACCGCGCTGGCGCTGACGGCCGGCTCGGCCTCGCCCGAGCGGATCGCCGCCGGCACCGCGATCGACGCCGGCGGCCTCGTCCCCGACCTGCACGCGCACAACAGCTGGAGCCAGGTCGTCGACGAGGTCGACCCGGTCGAGCTGCTCGAGGTCCAGCTCTGCAACCAGACCGCGCCGTTCATCCTGATCAGCCGGCTGCGCGCCGCGATGGCGGCGTCGCCCGCGCGCCGCACCTACGTCGTCAACGTCTCGGCGATGGAGGGCCAGTTCAGCCGCGGCTACAAGGGCCCGGGCCACCCGCACACGAACATGGCCAAGGCCGCGCTGAACATGCTCACCCGCACGAGCGCTCGGAGGAGATGCTCGAGACCGACGGCATCCTGATGACCGCCGTCGACACCGGCTGGATCACCGACGAGCGCCCGCACCCGACGAAGATGCGGCTCGCCGAAGAGGGCTTCCACGCCCCGCTGGACCTCGTCGACGGCGCCGCCCGCGTCTACGACCCGATCGTCCGCGGCGAGGCCGGCGAGGACATCCACGGCGTCTTCCTCAAGGACTACCGGCCGTCCCCCTGGTGATCTCGACCGGCTCGATCGGGTCGCCGAGCTCGAAGCCGAAGACCTGGGCGTAGAACGAGAGCTCGGCCTCGGCCGCGCGCTGCAGCGTCTCGGCCTTGCGGAACCCGTGCTGCTCGCCCTCGAAGGCGAGGTACGCGTACGGGATGCCGTTGGCCGCGAGCGCATCGACGACGAGCTCTGACTGCTGCGGCGGGACGACCTTGTCCTCGAGGCCCTGGAGGATGATCACCGGGGCGCGGATCTTGTCGGCGTGGTTGATCGGGGAGCGCTGTCGTCTCAGCTCCGCGGAGTCGGGCAACGGGCCGACGAGCCAGTCGTCGTAGCGCGACTCGAACTTGTGCGTGTCCTCGCCGAAGCCGGACAGGTCGGAGACGCCGCAGTAGTCGGCGCCCGGCGGCGAACACGCCCGGTGCGAAGGCCAGCGCGCAGAGCACGGTCCAGCCGCCGGCGCTGCCGCCCGTGATCGCCATCCGCTCGCCGTCGACCTCGCCCGCCTCCGCCAGGGCGCGGGCGGCGTTGACGGCGTCATCGGTGTCGACGACGCCCCACTCGCCTCGCAGCCGGTCGCGGTACTCGCGGCCGTAGCCGGTGCTGCCGCCGTAGTTGACGTCCACGACCGCGAAGCCGCGGCTGGTGAAGAACTGGATCTCCGGGCTCAGGGTGGCCGTGACGTGGGCCGTCGGGCCGCCGTGGATGCGGACCAGCAGCGGCGGCCGCTCGCCCGCGGGGCCGCTGTGCTCGGGGTGGTGCGGGGGATAGAAGAGCGCATGGGCGGTCTTGCCGCCCGTCGTCGGATAGCGCAGCGGGCGCGGCACGGAGACGAAGGCGGCGTCGACGACCTCCTCGCCATCGTCGCTGAGGACCTCGATCGCGCCGGTGGTCACGTCGGCGGCGACGATGCTCGGCGAGCGGGTGGGGGAGGCGCCGACGAACAGCGCCCGCTCGCCGTCGGTCGTGAGGTCGACGATCCGCGTCAGCTCGAGGTCGACGTAGCGCAGCGCGCCGTCGCGCTCGACGACCGCCAGCCGGTCGCTGCCGTCGCTGGAGATCACGCAGACGATCCGGCCGTCGGGCAGGAACGCGTACCAGGACTCGCCGAAGACCCACAGCGGGCCGCCGATCTCGGCCTCGACCGCCGTGACCGGCTCATATTCGCCGCGGTAGAGGTTCCACCAGCCCGTGCGATCGGAGCTGAAGTGCAGCACGCCATCGGGGCTCCACTCCGGTTGGACGATCGCCTCTTCCGGGCCGCCGGCGACCAGCCGTTCATCGCGCAGCTCGCCGTCCACGAAGTCCGCCACCCACAGCTCCGAGCCCTCCCACGGCATCCGCGGGTGGTCCCAGGTCAGCCATGCGATACGCCGTCCATCCGGCGAGACGCGCGGGGCGGAGTAGAAATCGTGGCCGTGCGCGATCACGTGCGGCTCAGCGGAGCCGTCCGCCGGGAGGGCGACGAGCTCGTTGACGTGCTCCGGGCTCGGCCTCCCGCTCGCGCACGCAGACGAGCCAGTCGCCCGTGATCCGCAGGTCGGCGTAACAGAGCCCGAACGGCGTCGCCGGCTCCGGCGTGATCGGCCGCGGCTCGCCGTCGCCGTCGACGCGGTGGATGCGCTGGTCGGCGTCGTTGCAGAAGAAGAGCGCGTCTCGCCGTCGACGGTGTACGCGCCGCCGCCGTACTCGTGCACGCGCGTCCGGGCGCTGAAGCCCGCGGGGATCGCGTCGGCGGTGGTGCCGTCCGCGCGGCGGCGCACGAGCGCGTCGCGTCCGCCCTCGAGCGGGCGCGCCTCCGACCAGTACACGTTGTCGCCGGTCGCGGTCACGAGCGAGTAGGTCCAGCCGCGATCGGCGGCCACGGCGCGACCGTCGATCGGCGAGCTCCAGGTGCCGTAAGGAGCGTCCATCGCCCCACCGTAAGGGGTAAGGCCGCGCCGTGTAGGCATCGTTGACGGCGCAACCTGCTCCATTCGCCCGATGCCGGATCGCCGCGCCGGCGCCAGCATGATCGGCGTGTCCCTCCACGTCGCCGCCGCCGCCGGAAAGCCCTCCCCGCGTTCCGGCGGCGGTCGGCGCGATACTGGAGCGATGGCTTCACGAGTGACCAGCACGCGCTTCGTCGGTCGCGACACGGAGCTCGCCGAGCTTCGCGGCGCGCTGGCCGAGGCAGCCGCCGGTCGCCCGTCGCTGGCGTTCGTGGCCGGCGTCTCGGGGGTCGGCAAGACGCGGCTGCTGTCCGAGGTCGAGCGTGCGGCGCGGACGAGCGGCATGCGCGTGATCGGCGGCGACTGCGTCGAGCTGGGGGAGGGCGAGCTGCCCTACGCGCCGATCGTCGGCGCGCTGCGGCCGCTGGCCCGGACGGCGCATCCGGCCTTCGCGGCGTTGTCCGAGGCGTCGCGCAGCGCCCTGGCCCAGATCCTGCCGGGCCTCGGCACGAGCCACGCCGACGACGAGGCGACCGCGCAGGCGCGGCTGTTCGACGGGCTGCTCGAGCTGCTCGAGCTGCTGGCGGGCGACGACGGCCTGATGGTCACGATCGAGGACCTGCACTGGGCCGACCGCTCGACGCGCGCCTTCCTCGTCTATCTCGCGAGCTCCCTGTGCCGCGAGCGCGTGCTCGTGGTCACGACCTACCGGCCCGACGAGCTGCATCGCCGCCATCCGCTGCGGCCGCTGCTCGCCGAGCTGGAGCGCGACGCGCGCCACCGGCGCGTCGAGCTGCAGCCCGCTCACCCGCGTCGAGCTCGCCGAGCAGCTCAGCGACATCCTCGGCAGCGCGCCCGGCGAGGACCTGCTGTCGCGGCTGTTCGCCCGCTCGGAGGGCAACCCGCTGTTCGCCGAGGAGCTGCTGGCGGCGGGCACCGACGGCCGCGGCTCGCTGCCGCCGACGTTGCGCGACGCGCTGATGCTGCGGATCGAGCGGCTCTCGACCGACGCGCAGGAGACGCTGCGGCTGCTCGCGGCGGCCCGCCGGCTCGATCACGAGACGCTCGCCGAGGCCTCGGGCGTCGATCCGCGCGTGCTGCGCGAGGCGCTGCGCGAGGCCGTCGCCGCGCAGCTCGTCGTCGCCGACGAGGAGGGCCGCTACGCCTTCCGGCACGCGCTGCTGCGCGAGGTCGTGGCCGACGACCTGCTCCCGGGCGAGCGGGCCGAGCTGCATCTCGCTCTGGCGCGTGCGCTCGAGCGCCGCGCCGAGGGGCTGCCGGCCCACGGGGGCGCGCACCTCGCCGCGGGCATCGCCCATCACTACCTCGCCTCGGGCGACCAGCCGCGGGCGCTCGCGGCCAGCGTCCGCGCCGCCGAGGCGGCCGAGGCCGTCCACGCCAACGGCGAGGCCGCGGCGCTCTACTCGCGCGCCCTGCAGCTCTGGGACCGCGTGGCGGACGCCGAGGCGCTCGCCGGCCGCGACCACATCGACCTGCTGCGCGCCGCCGCGTGGACGACCGGGCGCGAGCACGAGCCCGCGCGCGCCGAGACCTACCTGCGTGCCGCGCTGCACGAGCTCGGCGACAGCGATCCCGAGCGCGCGGCGGAGCTGCTCGAGCACATCGCGCGCCAGCAGTTCAACCAGGGCCGCTCGGCCGAGGCGGCGGAGACGCGCGAGCGCGCGCTGGCGCTGCTGCCGGACGGTCCGAGCTCGGTCCGCGCGATGCTGCTCGCCAGCGTCGTCAAGGAGCTGATGCTCGAATCGCGCCACCAGGAGGCGGTCGACGCGGCCGAGGAGGCGCTCGAGGTCGCGCGCGCCGTCGGCGACGAGGTCGCCGAGCTGCGCGTCGCTGGACGGCATGGGCGTCGCGCTCTTCGGCCTCGCCCGTTACGAGGAGGGCGAGCAGGCGCTGCGCGAGGCGCTCGCGCGCTCCAGCGAGGGCGGCTACGTCCAGGTCCTGCACACGCACGTCAACCTCGCCGACGCGCTGGCGGTGGCCGGCCGCCTGGCCGAGGCGCGCGCGGTCGTCGACGAGGGCGACGCGCTGGCGAGCGCCAAGAGCGCCCCGCGGCGCTGGCTGATGCTGCTGCGCTCCGAGCTCGCCTTCGAGGCCGGCGACTGGGCCGCGGCCGAGGCGGCGCTGCCCTCGCCCGGGCGGCCCGCGATGGGCACGACCTTCATCAACGACGCGCTGCGGCGGATCGAGCTCGCGCTCGGCCGCGGCGACCACGAGGTCGCGCGCGGCGCTGCTCGACCAGGCGTGCGACGTCGCCGCCGACACGCGCGAGCCGCAGTGGATCGGGCCGCTCGGCGCGCTGCGCGCCGAGCTCGAGCGCCGCACCGGCGACCTCGAGGCGGCCCGCACGGCGATCGACGACGCGCTGGACCGGCTCGACTTCTGCTCGCAGGACGTCGCGCGGATGGCGCGCGTGGCGGCGACCGGCGTGCGCGTCGAGGCCGACGCCGCGGTCCGCGCCCGCGACCTCGGCGAGGACCCGTCGTTCGCGGTCGGGACCGCCGCCGGGCTGATCGCGCGCGTCGAGGCGTGCGCGGAGGGCGACCGGCCGGTCGAGGCCGCGTTCCTCGCCAGCGCGCGCGCCGAGGAGGCTCGCGCGGCGGGCCACGACGATCCGTCGCTGTGGACCGCGGCCGTCGGCGCCTGGGAGGCGCTCGGGCGCCCCTATCGCGCGGCGCAGGCGCGGCGGCGCAAGGCCGAGGCGCTGCTCGCCCGCGGCGAGCGCGATTCCGCGGCGGCGAGCGCCGTGGAGGCGCTCACCGCCGCGCAGGACATCGGTGCCGAGTGGCTCGCGTCGGAGATCGAAGGGTTCGCGCTGCGGGCGCGGCTGCGGCTCGAGCCCGACGAGCCTTCGCCGGCGCCCGCGCTACCCGCCACGGACGCCGGCGAAGACCCGTTCGGGCTCACGCCGCGTGAGCGCCAGGTCCTGGCGCTGCTCGCTGATGGACGCACGAACCGGGAGATCGGCTCGGCGCTGTACATGGCGGAGAAGACCGCGAGCGTCCACGTCTCGCGGATCCTCTCCAAACTGGACGTGCGCTCACGGACCGAGGCCGCTGCGCTGGCACACCGGGTTGGTCTGGTCTAGACGTACAGGCGCTGGATCGCGCCGATCGCCTTCGCTGTGCTCCTCGTGCCGACGAAGATGGAGAACAGCGTGGCGGTGATGAGTGGTTCCCGCATGCTGGGCATTGTGCGGCTGCGTGGAGGTCCCTCAACACCGGCCCGCTGTCCAGCATTCCTGGAATCGCTTCGACCGCGCGTCCAGCGGAATATTGTGCGGCCATGGCGAGCACGCACTACTGCCCGACGGACCGTGTGCACTTCACCTGGGACACGGGGAACGAGCCGCTGCTGACGATCGCCGACGGCGACACCGTCGTCTTCGAGACCCGCGACGTCAGCGATGACCAGATCGGGCCGGGCTCTGACACGAGCGTGATCGCCGGCCTCGACTGGGACCGCGTGTACCCGCTCGCGGGGCCGGTCTACGTCGAGGGCGCGGAGCCCGGCGACACGCTCGCCGTCGAGCTGCTGGACCTGCACACCAAGGGCTGGGGCTGGACGGCGATCCTGCCCGGGCTCGGGCTGCTGGCCGACGACTTCACGGAGCCCTACCTGCGCGTCTTCGACCTCACGCGCGGCGACGTGACGCCGTTCCGCGAGGACATCCTGGTCCCGCTGGCGCCGTTCATGGGGACGATGGGCGTCTGCCCGGCGGGCGCTTCGGCGCAGCCGGTGATGCCGCCCGGGACGTTCGGCGGCAACATGGACACGCGCCAGCTCGTGCGCGGGACGACGCTGTTCCTGCCGGTCCAGGTCGAGGGCGCGCTGTTCAGCACCGGCGACGCGCACGGCTGCCAGGGCGACGGCGAGATCTGCGTCACCGGCCTCGAGGCGCCGATGTTCGCCGACGATGCGCTTCAGCGTGCAGAAGGGCCGCACGATCCCGGCGCCGCAGTACCGCACCGCTCCCGGCCCGCTGACCCCCGCGGTCAACTCCGGCGCGTTCTACGGCACGACCGGCGTCGGCGGCGACCTCTACGCGGCGGCGCAGGACGCGACGCGGGCGATGATCGACCACCTGACCTCGAGCTACGCGCTCTCGCGCGAGGACGCGTACCTGCTCTGCAGCCTCGTCGTGGACCTGAAGATCTCCGAGATCGTCGACGCCGGCCAGTACGTGGTCAGCGCCGTGCTCCCGGAGTCGATCTTCGCCGAGCTCGCTGACCGCTCACCGGCGGGGTGCGGAACGAGCGGCTGCCTGCCAGGAGCCGTCTGTCTCCGCAGCCGCCCGCGCGGCCGTGCCGGGACCCTCGCCGAGCGGCGGCGCGGCGACCCGCCACGTGTCCGTTAGAGCGCGGCCTGCAGGACGCGCTTGGCGATCGGGGCGGCGGACGCGCCGCCCTGACCGGCGCCCGGGAGCATCACGGCGACGGCGACCTTCGGGTTGTTGGCGGGCGCGAAGGCGACGAACCACGCCGTCGTGTTCTTCGGGTCCTGCGCGGCGTCCGCGGTGGGGACGAGCTCGGCGGTGCCGGTCTTGCCGGCGACGGTGACGCCCGGGATCGACGCCGCGGTCCCGGTCCCGCCGGCGACGACCGCGATCATCATGTCGCGCACCTGCGCCGGCGACCTTGGCGCTGACCGCGCGCTTGCGGACCCGCTTGCTGCCGGCGATGTGCGGGCGCACGCGGACGCCGTGGTTGGCGATCGTCGCGCCGACCGAGGCCATCCCGAGCGGCGTCGCGAGGTCCTTGTTCTGGCCGATCGCGCTGGCGCCGACCGCGAGGCTGTCCTTGAGGTCCTTGGCCGCGGGGATCGTGTTCATCTTGGCCGCGGGGACCTCGAGCTCCTCGTTGAAGCCGAAGCGCTCGGCGGCGGCGACCAGCTTCTTGGCGCCGAGCTTGGCGCCGATCGGGCCGAAGACCGAGTTGCAGGAGTGCGCGAACGAGGTGCTCAGGCTGCCGCCGCACTGCTCGTCGCTCGGCGTTGCGCAGCTTGACGCCCGACAGCGTCGCGGACGTGCGCACCGGATAGGTGCTGCTGACCTTCGCGACGCCCTCCTGCAGCGCCGCGGCGGCGGTGATGATCTTGAACGAGGAGCCGGGCGGCTGCGGGGCGGAGACGGCGATGCCGGCCAGCGCGAGCACCGAGCCGTCACTGGGCTTGATCACCGCGATGCCGCCGAGCTTGTCGCCCAGGGCGCTCTGCGCGGTCTTCTGCAGCCCGAGCCGGATCGTCGTGTTGACCGAGCGGCCGCGGCGGCCCTTGACGCGGGCGACCACGCGGTCGCCGAAGTACAGCGACGAGGTGCGGCGACCGCTAAGGCGATCGTCGTAGATGCGTTCGAGCCCGGTCGGCTTCGCGCCCGGGACGCCCGCGATCGAGGCGCCCGTCGGGTCGGAGTTCAGCAGCCGGCCGCCGGCGTCGTAGATGCTCCCGCGCTTGGGCGCCGCGCCGCTGCGACGGCGGACCTCCTCGCCCTTGCGCACGCCCGGGAGCACCTGCTCCGGTGACCACGCGACGCGCGCGATGTCACCCGTCTGCGTCGCGTGGAACTTCAGGGTGCCCTTCAGCGTCCCGAAGTCCTTGGTCTTGACCGACACCGGGACGCGGACGATGCCGCCGCTGAGCAGCGGTCCGACCGTCCCGATCGTGATCTTCTCGACGCCCGCCGCCTTGTTCGCGCGCCGGTAGTCGGCGAGGAACGAGATCTCCGGGTTGGCCTTGCGGCTGGGCGCGTCCAGCAGGGCGTACATCGCCTTCTGGTCGCCCTTCTCCCAGGCCTGCGACGAACTTCTCGACCGTCGCGCGCCGCTGGTCGGTGTGCAGCTGCTTGCTGATCAGCGTGTAGCCGCCGTAGGCCACTCCCGCGATCACCACGATCGCGACGAGGAGCAGCGAGAGCGACGGACCGCCCCGGCGCCGCCGCCTGCGTGCCGACTTGGGCGGCGAAAGGAACAGCGAACCGGCCCGGGGGGAGTACCCGAGCGATCCGGAACGACGTCGACGCCTGCGGGCCACCGGGAGTGGTTCTAGCGGGTCCGCCGGATCCTTTACCCTCGAATTCAGGATGAGCACGGCAGCATTCACGAACGACGAAGCCGCCTACCGGCGTCTCGTCGAGCCGCACCGGCGCGAACTCCACGCGCACTGCTACCGGATGCTCGGTTCGTTCCAGGACGCCGAGGACGCGCTGCAGGACGCGCTCCTGCGGGCCTGGCGCGGCCTGGACCGCTTCGAGGGCCGCAGCTCGCCGCGCTCCTGGCTCTACCGGATCGCCACCAACACCTGCCTGGACGCGATCGCGCGGCGTCCGAAGCGTGTGCTGCCGATCGACGGCGACGGCGCGCCGCTGGCCGAGACCGTCTGGCTCGAGCCCTTCCCGGACGAGCTCGTCGAGGAGGGCCTCGCCGCACCGGAGGCCCGCTACGAGCAGCGTGAGAGCGTCGAGCTCGCGTTCATCGCCGCGCTCCAGCACCTCCCGGCGAACCAGCGCGCGGTCCTGATCCTGCGCGAGGTCCTCGGCTTCTCCGCCAAGGAGGTCGCCGCGATGCTCGACACCACGCCGGCCTCCGTCAACAGCGCCATGCAGCGCGCGCGTGCCTCGGTCGACGAACGCCTCCCCGAACGCTCGCAGCAGGCGACCCTGCGCGCCCTCGACGACGAGGCGATCCGCCTGCTCGTCGAGCGCTACGTCGACGCGTGGGACCGCGGCGACGTCGACGCCGTCGTCGGCGATGCTCGCCGAGGAGGCGACGTTCTCGATGCCGCCGAACGCGGAGTGGTTCCGCGGCCGCGAGGCGATCCGCGACTTCCTGCCGCCGCGGCCCGCTGTCGATCCCGCGCCGCTTCGTCCGCGCCCACGCGAACGGCCAGCTCGCCTTCGGCACCTACAAGCTGATCGACGGCGAATGGCTCCCGAACGCCATCCACGTCATCACCCTCGATCCCGCGGGCGAGATCACCGACGCGGTCGCCTTCCTGGACCCGACGCTCTTCGAGCGCTTCGGCCTCCCGCCCCTCCCGCCCGAGAATAACCGCCGCGGTTCACTCGCCAGATCAGTAAGCCTTGTCGGCTGCGTACTGCGCCTGGGCGCTGGTGAACTCTCGAACTTCAGCTGGTCGATCAGGCCGCGCTTCGAGAACGCCTGGCCGTCCAGGTAGCTCTCAGCCGACTCGATGGCCGAGCTACGTACCAAGTGCGGAACTCCTCGTCGAGAGTGTGTGCACGTACGGTCGGCCCGAGCCGGGCTCGATCGACCATACGGAGTCGTGGCCGGCTCAACGGAGCCTAAGCGCGGGGTTCCGATTGACGGAGGGCGTACCATCTCTCACATGAGGCGAGTAGCCCGCTCCGCCGTCCCGTAGTCCCGGTCAGCGATGCCGGGAGGGCGGCGGCTTCCCGCCCACCCGAACCCCGGAGCTTCTCGAAATGGCCATCTCGCCCCCCGCGCCGCGTGCCGGCGCACCGCTTTCCCGCCGCCTCGCCGATACGCAGTCCTCGCCTGTGCGCGAACTGCTCGAGCTCGCGATGCAGCCGCAGATCATCTCGCTCGCCGGCGGGCTGCCCGCGCCGGACACGTTCGACGTTGCAGGGCTGCGCGAGGCGTTCGAGGAGGTCCTGAGCGGGCCGGACGCCGTCCGCGCGCTGCAGTATTCGACGACCGAGGGCGACCCGGCCTTACGCGCGCGGCTGGCGGCGTACATGTCGACGGGCGGGCTCGAGGTCGGCGCCGACGACATCCTCGTCACGACCGGCTCGCAGCAGGCGTTAGGGCTCGTCGCGTCCGCGTTATGCGATCCGGGCGACACGATCCTGGTCGAGGACCCGACCTACCTCGCGGCGCTGCAGACCTTCCAGCTCGCCGACGTTACGCGCGCACGCCATCCCGAGCGACGAGTACGGCCCGGACCCGGAGGCGCTGATCGAGGCGGCCAGGGCCACCGGGGCGAAGGTCGCCTACCTGATCCCGACCTTCCAGAACCCGACCGGCCGCACGCTGCCGGCCGAGCGCCGCGCCGCGCTCGCCGAGGCCGCGGCCACCGCGGGGCTGTGGCTGGTGGAGGACGACCCGTACAGCGCGCTGCGGCTCGAGGGCGAGCCCGTCGAGCTGCTGGCCGCGCAGCCTGCCGCGCAGGACCGCACGATCGTCATCCAGACGCTGAGCAAGGTGCTCTCGCCCGGCCTGCGGATCGGCTACCTGCGCGCGCCCGCCGCGCTGCGCGGCCCGCTCGCCGTCGCCAAGCAGGCGGCCGACCTGCACACCTCGACCGTCGCGCAGCTCGCCGCCGAGCGCTGGCTCGCACGCCACGACCTGGGCGAGCACATCGCCAGCCTCGCCGCGCACTACCGGCCGCGCCGCGACGCGCTGCTGGCCGCACTCCACCAGCACCTCCCGCGGGGCAGCAAGATGACGAAGCCCGAGGGCGGGCTCTTCATCTGGGTCGAGCTGCCCTCTGGCTTCGACGCCGAGGCGATCCTCGCCCGCGCGATCGCCAACGGCGTCGCGTTCGTCCCCGGCAAGTACTTCTACGCGGGCGAGCCGCAGCGCGAGACGCTGCGCGTGTCGTTCGCCACCGCCACGCCGGCCGAGCTGGCTGAGGGCGCGGCACGACTGGGAGCCGCCATCATCGGCTGAATGGAACTCCGTGAGCTGGGCGCGGGCGGCCCGCGCGTGTCGGTCGTCGGCATGGGCACGTGGCAGACGCTCGACACACCGCAAGGCCGTGACGACGTCGTCACGGCCGCCCTCGACGCCGGCAGCACGTTCGTCGACAGCTCACCGATGTACGGCGAGGCCGAGCGCACGCTCGCGCAAGGCCTCGGCGCCCGCCGCGACGAGGCCTTCGTCGCCACGAAGCTCTGGACGTCCGACGACGACGAGGCGCGCCGCCAGGCCGGCCAGGCGATCGACTGGTACGGCGGCCGCGTCGACCTCTACCAGGTCCACAACCTCGTCCGCACCCGTCAAAGGCTCGACCTGCTCGAACGCCTCAAGGACGAGGGCAAGGTCGGCGCGCTCGGCGCGACGCACTACAGCCCGTCGGCCTTCGCGCGAGCTGGAAGACGTCATGCGCAGCGGCCGGATCACCGCGATCCAGATTCCCTACAACCCGCGCGAGCGCGAGGTCGAGAAGCGGATCCTGCCGCTGGCCGAGGAACTCGGTCTCGGCGTCGTCGTGATGCGCCCGCTCGGCGCCGGCGCGCTGGTCCGAAACGCGCCGAAAGCCCAGGACCTCGAACCGCTGGGGGTCGAGACCTGGGCTCAGGCACTCCTGAAGTACGTCCTCTCGGACCCGCGGATCACGGTCGCGATCCCCGCCAGCTCGAAAGCGGAGCGGGTCACGCAGAACGCGCGAGCCGGCGAGCCGCCCTGGTTCGGGGCGGACGAGCGAGCGCTCGTCGAACGGCTCGCCGGCTAAGCGGGGGGTCCGGGGGTCGGCAGCCCCCCGGTGGTTTACCTAGCTCACGGGGTGGTGGTCGAGAGCGTGAACGTCAGCGTCTTGCTGTAGGTGCCCGTACGCAGGGCATCGTTGGCGGCGATGTTCTGGCGGAAGCCGATCGTCACCGCGTCGTTGCTCGCCGGGCCGGTGTAGGCCAGCAGCGCCAGCGGGCCGGTGCCGAGCGGTGCGAACACCGTGCTCGGGTTGGCCGTGTTGGTCGCCCGGACCTGCAGGGCCTGCGGCAGCGAGAACGCGCCATTGACCAGACGGCCCGTGGCGTTCGCGCTCGGGTCGGCGACCGAGAGGGACGCGTCGCCGGCGGTGGTGATCACGTTCGCCGCGATCGTGCTCGTTGTACACGCCCGCCACGCCCGGGATGAACGCGCCGAGGCTCGCCGACGGCGTGCCGAGGGAGAGCGACAGCGTCGCGTTGACGCTCCCGGAGGCGGAACCGGACGCGGTCGCGACCACGTTGTACGTGATGCTCTTGACCGTGACGTTGCCGGCGGCGTCGCGCGCGGTCACCGTGACCGTGTGCGGGCCGACGTCGGTCGAGGCCGTGGGCAGCGCCGCCGCCGTTGGCGATCACGTTGCCGCGATCGGTGGCGGTGCAGGAGACCACGGTCTGGTCGTCGGCGCAGGAGAAGGCGAGCGTGCCCGCCGTGCCCTGCGTGATGTTCTGGCCGTCGAGCGGCGAGGTGATCGTGATCGTCGGAGCGATGGGATCGGTCACGCCGTTGAGCAGCAGCGCGTAGCCACGGTCGCGACCGGTGGCGACGGGGGTCTGCTGGTTGGAGTCCCAGCCCGGGACGCCGACCGCGGCCACGTTGACGCCGTTGCTGCCGATGTCGCCGAGGCCGGCGACGTTCCAGCCGGCCTGATCGGCCCAGCGGAAGCCACCGCCGCCGATCGAGCTGCTGGCCCTTGCCGGTGAGCGTGCCGACGTTCACGTCCGTCGGGGTCTTGGAGCCGTAGACGACGTACGCGGCGCCGACCGACTCCTGCGGGCCGACGCTGTTGGGGGCCGGCGCGAGCGTCGGTCCGGACGGGCGGTCCCAGCCCGGGGCGCCCAGCGAGGACGTCGCCGATGCCGTCGCCGTTGAGGTCGGGCGAGGTCGCCACGGACCAGCCGGCGCCGTCCTGCGTCTTGCCGCCGTCGATGCGGTAGTCGCCGGCGCGCAGCGACGACGAGCGCGAAGCCGCTGGATAGCGCGCCGCCCTTGATCACGTACGCCGAGCCGGCCATGAGCGAGCCACCGGGGCCGTGGAACGGCACGCCGATGACGAGCTCGGGCTTGCGGTCACCATCGACGTCGCCGGAGGCCAGCGACCAACCGGCCTGGTCCTCGGCGTCGCCGTCGAGCTGGTAGCCGTCGGAGCCGAGCGCGCCGAGTGTGACGGCGGCGCCGGAGGTCTTGCCCTTGACGACGAGATCGCGCCGGAGTACGTGTTGGTCCAGATCGCGGACACCGCGACATCGTCCTTGCCGTCGCCGGTCCAGTCGCCCGCGGCGACCGCCCAGCCGGCCTTGGAGTTGCCGGTCGCGCCATTGATGCGGAAGCCGCCGTCACCGAGGTTGGCGAGGTCGACGTTGCCCTGGGTGGCCGAGCCGAACGCGACGTAGGCCGCGCCCGAGTCGCCCTCGCAGACCTTGCGGCAGGCCGCCGTTGCGGCAGGCCGTGCCGATCGCGCCGAGCACGAAGTCACGGCGGCCGTCGCCGTTGACGTCGCCCGAGGCCACGGAGTAGCCCGCGCGGTCGCCTTCGCTGGCGCCGTCGATGCGGAAGCCCTGCGTGTCGGTCGCGAGATCGATCTCGGTCGTCGCGGCGCGGCCGTAGACCACGCGAGCGCCACCGGCGTTCGTCTTGGCGGGCGTGCCCGGATCGGCCCACGGGGTGCCGATCAGCAGGTCGTCCTTGCCATCGCCGTTGACGTCGCCGACGCCGGTCAGCGACCAGCCGAGGTGCTCGCCCGCGATGGCGCCCTCGATGCGGACGCCGTTGGTGCCGAGGGCGGCGAGGTCGACGAGCGAGTTGGCCGGGCCGAACGACGACTTGCCGTAGACGACGTAGACCACGCCGGCTGCGGCGCGGGTCGGGCCGTCTGCACCGAGCGTCCACATGCCGAGCGCGATGTCCTTGAGACCGTCGCCGTTGAAGTCGCCGGCGGAGACGACCTTGTCGCCGACCTTGGCCGCCGCGGCGAGGTTACCGATGCGGACGTTCGATTCTGTAAGCAGGTCCACTGAGCCGCCCGCGTTCAGCGGGCCTGCCAGGGCCTGAGGCGCGATCGCCGCGCACAGCGCAGCAGTCACACCGGCGCACGCCAGCGCACGCCGTCTTCTCGTATTCAGCACTGCGTCAATCCCTCTCTTGGGCCGATTCACTGATAACTCGGCCCGTCCCCGCCGCCATCATTGCTGGCCGGCTACTACACGGCGTAAGAACTGGCCGTTCGGGGGAACCCGAACGGTCCGCGCTCGCGCACGAGCGGCGCCGCCGGGCTAGTGTCGCTGGTCTGTGAGCATTGCCCGTCCCGTCGAGCTCGCATCCATTTCACATCGGATGAGGAAGAGATCGTGCGGAAGACCGTTGCGGTGTTCGCTCTCGGCTTGGCGGGCTTCGCCCCTGCCACTGCCGTTGCGGCGGACCCTGACACCACTGCGTTGAGAAACGCGGTCACGCGGGCGGAAGTCCTGCGTTACGAACAGCGCCTGAATGCCATCGGCCTGTCGAATGAGAACCAGCGTCTGACGGCCTCACAGGGCAACTTCGAGTCCGTCGAATACGTCATCGGCGAGCTGCGCAAGATCGGGTACAACCCGACGCTGTTCCCCTACGCGAATGCCAGCGCGCCGAACACGTGGTCGGACACCACTGCCCCCGCCACCGCGCCGGTGCTCGAGCGGATCTCGCCGACCCCCAAGACCTACGTCAACAACCTGAACCTCACGGGCGACTTCGCCCAGATGACGTGGGGCCACACGGGCGACGTCACCGCGCAGGTGATCCCGGTGGCCGGGATCAAGATCCCGCCGGTCGGGACGGCGAACGGCAACCGCGCCGGCTGCTCCATGAGCGACTTCCCGGCCGCGGTCAAGGACAACATCGCGCTGATCCAGCGCGGCAGCTGCAATGAGTCCACCGCCCAGACGGCAGGGTTCCTCGAGAAGGTCATCAACGCGCGCGCCGCCGGTGCGAAGGCCGTCCTGATCTTCAACGAGGGTCAGACGAATCGCATTGCCCCGGGCACGACGACCAACGGCACGACCTTCACCCGTGCGGTGGCCCAGACATATCCGGGCATGATGGCCGCGACGCTCTCCTACGCCGCCGGCAAGGAGCTCTACGACCTCGCCCAGGCCGGCACGCCCGCGACGCTGCACTTCAAGACCAATAACGCCATCACGCAGCGGATCGACTACGACATCATCGCCGAGACCCCCGGCGGCGATCCGACCCGCGTCCTGCAGGTCGGCGCCCACATCGATGGCGTCGCCAACGGCCCCGGCATCAACGACGACGGCACTGGCACGTCGATGAACCTGACGATCGCCCATCAGATCCTGAAGCTCGGCGTCCCGCTCAAGTACAAGATCCGCTTCGGGTGGTTCTCGGGCGAGGAGCAGGGCCTGTACGGCTCGACGTTCGCGGTCAACCAGCTCAACACGGCCCAGACGCAGCAGACCCTGGGCATGCTCGACTACGACATGATCGCGTCCACCAACTGGATTCCGTTCATGTACATCCCGAACCCGAGCGAGACCGCGCTGCCCGCGATGCAGCGGGACAGCGAGGCGACGATGAGCAACATCCACATCAACTACCTGCAGAGCCGGCTGGGCGTCACGAAGACGGACTACCAGTTCGACAACCGCTCCGACTACGCGCAGTGGCGCGCCCGCAACGTCCCGTCCACGGGCCTCTACACCGGCGCCGAGGGGATCAAGACCCTGGCGCAGATGAATGGCACGCCGGCGACGGACACCGCGCCTGCGGTGAACGGCTACGGCGGCCAGTCCGGCATCCAGGCTGACCCTTGCTACCACGAGTGGTGCGACACGGTGTTCAACCTGAGCGAGTACGGCATGAACGAGTTCAGCGACGTGCTCGCGCACGCGACGCTGTCGCTCGCCGGCGTGGGCACCGACGCGATCGAGCTCCCGCTGCGTCCCGAGGTGCTGGTCCCGGCGCCGACGGCGACGCCGACGCCCTAGTCCAGACGATGCGGCTCGGGCTGCTGGTGGCGCTACGCCGCCAGCAGTCCGAGCTCGTCGGCCCGGCGCACGGCCTCCGCACGATTGCGGACGCCGAGCTTGCGGAAGATCGAGGACGCGTGCTGTTTGACGGTGTTGGGGGAGAGCCCGAGGTCGAGTGCGATCGCCGGGTTGGTCGCGCCGGTGGCGAACGCCGAGAGGACCTCGCGCTCACGAGGGGAGACCGGGTCCGGGGCGCTGGCGCCCGCGGCGATGCTCGAGCCACCTGCCTCGCGTGGGCCGCGGCACGCAGCGATGGACCGCGTCGGCGAGCCGCTCGCTGGTCCACCACTGGCGCACGGCACCCGCGGCACCGGCTTCGCGCAGCTCGGCCGGGGAGGCGCCCTCGTCGTCGCGAACGAGCAGGGTCCGCAGCCCGGGGTGGGCATCGACCAGCGCGCGGCTCAGCAGGGGATCGCCGACCAGCGCCACGTCCGGGGCGAGCCGTTCGGCGGACGCCAGTGCGTCCTCCAGCTCGCGGGCGCCGCTGCAGTCCGTGACCCACGGCCGGCCGTGAAGCGCGAGCATCAGCCCGGCGCGGCGGACGTCGTCCGGGTCGGCCACGAGCACGCTCAGGCGCGCACCAGTAGGTGCGCTCTCGACCTCGTCCTGGACGCGATGGTCGGCGAGGACGCCGAGGCGTCGCGCGGTGTGCACGGCCGCCGCCCGATTGGGCGCGCCGAGCTTGTCGTAGAGCCCGAGCATGTGGTGCTTGATCGTGCCCGGGGCGAGGTAGAGCGAGGCGCCGATCTCGGCGTTGGTCAGGCCCGCACCGACGAGGCGGAGGATCTCGCGCTCGCGGGGCGCGAAGCGCAATCTGGCCTGAGGCCTCGTCGCCGAGGTCGCAGGCGCCGCCGGCGGCGAGCTCGCGGACCGCCGCCAGCAGGGTCCGAGCGGGCCGGTCCTTGGCGATCACGCCGCCCGCACCGGCTGCCCGGGCGGTCCGCATCGGCACCTGATCCCAGCGCGAGGTCAGCAGTGCGGCGTGCAGTCCGGGGATCGCGGCGCGCCAGGCGTTCGCAGGCCTGCAGGCCGCATTCCGCGCCGAGGTCGACGTCGACGAGGGCGACGTCGAAGGCGATCGACCGGGCCAGCTGCAGGGCCTCGTCGGCGTTACGGGCGCCCGCGCAGTGCTCCACCCACGGGACGCGCGTCAGCAACCAGCGGAGGCCGCTGCGCAGCACCTCTTGATCCTCGACCACCAGGACCCGCAACGGCCGCGCGGGCGCGGCAGCGCGAATCAGCGGCCGTACTTTCGCACCCTCCGCGACCAGCATTAGACCCTCCTTGATCCACTGACGCCAGCATTCGTAACCCCTTCGGTGCGGGATCACCAAGTGAGAAGTCGCGGAGACTTCTCAACGGCTACGACGCTGTGTAGGACACGCCGAGCACATCGATCGCGTTCTCAAGCCGCCCTCGCAGCAGCATCAGGTGCCGCTCATCTGCCGCGACGGCGAGCTCGATCCGCGGGTGCGAGTACGTCATCGCGAGCACGCGGGCGCCGCGGCGCTGGCAGATCCCGAGAACGCGGAGCAGGACGCCGGGACGGTCGGAGACGTCGACCGACAGCCGTGTGACGGAAGCGGGGGCGACACCGGGGGGTAGGAGCAGCATGCTGGGGACCTTTCCGTCCCCGATTCGATCGCGCAGGTGCATCCGCCCGACGTCCCAAGGACGACAGAGGCCTGCGGTCGAAGAACCGCAGGCCTAGCGAATGAGAATGGCGATGATGCAGCTGGAGACGCGCGTCACGAAGGGGGTGGCGGCGAACTCCATACCTTTGAAAGTAGCGGGTCTGTCAATCAGGCGGCCAGCCGGAAGCGGCCGACGATGGCGTCGAGCACCTCCGCGGTGCCCGCGAGCTCCTGGGCGCTGGCGGCGATCTCCTGCGTCGACGCGCTCGTCTGTTGCGTGGAGGCCGAGACCTGCTCGGCGGAGGCCGAGGACTGCTCGGCGACGGCGGCCACCTCGCCGATGTCGGACTCCGCGCGCCGGGCCTCGGCGCTGATCTGGTGGACCGCCGCGGCGATGTCGCCGACGCGGCCGGTGACGTCCGCAACCGCCGCGCCGATCTCCTCGAAGGCCTGGCGTGTCTGATCGACCGTCGCGACACTGTCCGCGGTGCGGCGCCCGCCCTCGGCGACGACGCCGACGACGTTCTGCGTCTCGGCCTGGATCTCGCGGATCAGCGCGGAGATCTCGCCCGCGGCGCTCTGGGACTCCTCGGCCAGCTTGCGCACCTCCTCGGCCACGACGGTGAAGCCGCGACCCTGCTCGCCGGCGCGCGCGGCCTCGATCGCGGCGTTGAGCGCCAGCAGGTTGGTCTGCTCGGCGATGCCGGTGATCGTGTCCACGATGCCGCCGATCTGGCTCGACTTCTGGGCGAGGTCCTCCATCGCCGTGCCGACCTGGGCGCTCGAGCGCTCGACCTCACGGATCGCGTCCGTGGCATGGGCCGCGGCGCGGACGCCGTTCTCGGCGACCCCGCGGGCCTGCTCGGCCGCCTCGGCAGTGGCCGCGGCGGTCTCGGCGCTCGCGCCGGCGGCGCGGGAAGCCTCCTGCACGGCCTCGCGCGTCGACTCGACCATGCGCACCTGGCGCTCGGCACCCTGGGCGACGTCGCTCAGCGCGGAGGCGATCTCGCCCACCGAGCGTCCGGCCTCGACCGAGGTCGACGCCATCTGCTGTGACGCGGACGCGACCGTGCCGGCACCCGCGGAGACCTCCCGGAGCATGTCGCTGAGCTGCACACGCATCGCCTCGTAGCCCTCGATCGACAGCTTCGCCCGGCTGAGCATCCCGTTGAAGGTGGCCGAGAGGCGGCCGAGCTCGTCGCTGCTGTTGACCTCGATCGGCAGCGTGACCGGCGTGACCTGCTGCGTGAGGTCGCCCGACGCCACGGCGGTGAGCGCGCCGGAGAGGCCGGTCAGGCAGAAGTCATCGAGGCTCGTCATGCGCTGGCCGAGGGTCTTGACCGGGAGCACCACGGAGCGCGTGATCCAGATCGCCATCGCGACGGCGGCGACGATCGAGACGGACATGATCGTGAAGATCGTGCCGTCGCCGGCGCCGGTCGCGCCGGCGAGGCCGGTGAGGGCCAGCGCCAGAACCAGGACGCCGAAAGCGCCCCCGGTCTTCGCCGCCAGCGAAAGATTGCGGAGGGGGGTCATGCTCTAGGAGTCGGCGCATAGCCGCTGCTTATAAAAGACGCTGCAGCTTTTCTGACCGGTCGGGGGTTCGCTTGAGTCGCGTGGGGATCGTGGGGGCCGGAACGGCCGGGCTGGCGGCGGCGGCGCTGCTCGCGCGCGCCGGGCACGACGTCGAAGTGCTCGAACGGGCGCCGAACCCTGGCCCGGTGGGGGCGGGGCTGCTCCTGCAACCCACCGGAATCGCGGTTCTCGGGCGGCGTCGAGGTCGTCCGGCGCCAGGACCGCACGCTGTTCGACGCGGGCGGTGCGCGCTACGGCCCCTACGGACGGCTGGTCGGCGCCGACGGCGCTCGCTCGACGATGCGCCGCTTCCTTGGCGTCCGGGCGCGCATCCACGAGCACCGCTGGGGCGCGCTGTGGGGCGTTCTTCCCGATCCGTCGGACACGTTCGGCGCGACGCTGGACCAGTACTTCGACGGCGCGCGCCGGATGGCCGGGTTCCTCCCGACCGGCTCAGGGACGGTCTCGCTGTTCTGGTCGATCCGGCTGGACCGCATCGAGGCGGTGCGGGCGGCGGGCATCGACGCGTTCCGGGCCGACCTGTGCTCGCTGGCGCCGGTGGCGGAGCCGATCCTGGGTGCGTTGCGGTCGATGGATCAGCTCGCGAGCGCCTCCTATCGCCAGGTCTCGCTCCCGCGCTGGCACGACGGGACGCTCGTGCTGCTGGGCGACGCCGCACACGCGCTGAGCCCGCAGCTCGGGCAGGGGGCGAACCTCGCGCTGATGGACGCCGCCGCGCTCGCGGACGCGGAGACGCTCGACGACTACGAGCGTGCGCGGCGCGCCCAAGCCCGCTTCTACGGCTTCAGCGCCCGCGCGCTGAACGCCGTCTTCCAGAACGATCTGAACGCCTTCGCGTGGCCACGCGACCATCTGATGGCCCCGGTCTCCCGGCTGCCGTGGGTGCGCGGCCGCGCACTCGACGTGCTTTCCGGCCGGGCGACTGGCGTGTTCGGGCGTATCCGTACGTAAAGCAGATGCTTATCGACGTGCGGTCCAGGCCACAGGCTGGATCGCGAGGCCGAGGACGGCCGACCAGGTCAGCGCGTCGGTGCTGCCGGTGACCGGCAGTCCGCGCGAGGCCTGGAAGTTGCGCAGGCCCTGATCGGTGGCGGCGTCGAACGTGCTCGTCACCGTCACCGCGGGGTCGAAGGAGGCGAGGTGCTGCTGCAGCCAGACGACCTGATCGCCCTTGTTGCCCTTCGCGAGCGTGGGCCAGCCCGGATCCGGCGGCGGCAGCGGCGGCGCGGCGACGGGTGTGTCGAGCGTGGTCCAGCCGACCACGGTCGTCGCCTGCCACGACCACCAGGACAGGCCGGCGCTGCCGTACGCGGCCCACAGCGTGCGGAAGCGCGCGATGTCCTCAGGCGGGACGTCGCCGTACGTCTGGCCGAGCGGGGCGATCGCGACGCCGTAGATCCGGTTGTGCGCGAGCGTGTGCCCGGAGACCGCGTCGACCGTCCCGCCGATGTCCTTCCAATAGACCTGGGGGAGGTTGGCCTGCGCCGCGCCCGGGCCGAGGAAGACCGAGTACGGCAGCCGCGGGTGGTAGTCCGTCGTACGGGAACGAGGTCAGCCCGATCGGGTACGCGGGGCCGACGGTGGCCCGCAGCGCGCCGATGTACTGCTGTGCCGCGGCGTACTTGCCCTCGTACTGGCCCTCGGCGTCGATCACGAGGCAGTCGGCGCCGTCGGCGATCGCGTCGGCGCCGAGGCTGGCCTCGGCCGAGCGGGTCGTTGCCGTAGACGAACTGCCACGCGCAGGCGCGCAGGCCGTTGGCGTGCAGCGCCGCCACCAGCGCCGGGTTGAACTGCGCCCAGCGGTTGGCGGGGCCGTCCGAGCTCTTGACGAAGACCGTCGAGATCCCGGCGGCGTGCGCGCGGGCCGCGATCGCGGCGATGTCGCCGCCCTCGGTCTTCGGCAGTTCCCAGATCCACATGCCGTTGCCCTGGAAGGCGACGGGCAGCGTGCCCGGCGCGGGTGCGGGACCGCCGACGGGCGGTGGCGCACTGACCCCGATGCGCTTGAGGTTCGAGCGCCGGCCGGCGCGATCGCTGACCGTGACCGAGACGGTGCCCGCGCGGGTACCGGCGGGGACGCGGGCGACGTAGCCGACGCGCGTGCGGTCGAGCTTGGTCGCGAGCGCCCCGCGCGACCAGCGGAACGCGACGCGCATGCCCTTGTAGATGCGCTTGCCGCTGATCTGGATCTGCCGGCCGATCGTGACCTTGACAGCGGTCTTGCAAGTCACCGAAGTGGCCGGAACGCAGCGGATCCGTACCAGTTCGGGCGGCTTGTGGCGGGCGGCGCTCGCGGGCGCCGGCGCGGCCAGCGCCAACATCGCGGCGGCCGCGGTCATTGTCCAACGTCGCTTCACCACTGGCTGCAAACATGACACGACGGCGGAAGTTCCGGACCTGCCGTTACGCTTTTCGCGGATGTCCTGGCGCCGGAATCGCACGCAACGGCCGCCGCGAGTCGGTGCCGCCGTGCTGGCGAAGGCCCTCGCGGGCGTCCTGGTGATCTTCATCGCGACCGGTGCGGGCGTCGCCGGAGCGGGCTATTTCCAGATCCCCGTGCCGACCCCGGTGCCGCCGATCGACGGCGGCGAGGTCGAGGCGCCGATCCCGATCCCGGAGCCGGATCTCGAGCCGCCAGAGCCCGGCAAGCCGCGCACGCTGCTCGTCCTGGGCTCCGACCGGCGCGCGAAGAACTCGCGTCGACAACAAGCTCTCCGGGCAGTCGGAGTCGCCGCACTCGGACACGATCGTGCTGATCCGGCTCGACCCGAAGCGCAACCGGATCGCCGTGCTCTCGCTCCCGCGCGATCTCGCGGTGACGATCCCCGGCGTCGCCGACAACACGAAGATCAACCAGGCCTACGACGAGGGCGGCGCGCCGAAGACGCTCGACACCGTCAAGTACCTGTTCGAGAGCGCGACCGGCGAGAAGTTCCCCGTCAACAGCGTGATCGACGTCAACTTCAACGGCTTCCAGCAGGCCGTCAACTACGTCAAGGGCGTCTACGTCGACGTCGACCGCGACTACAACAACCCCGAGGGCACCGGGTACGCGGCGATCGACATCAAGGCCGGCTACCAGCGCCTTGTCGGCTCCGACGCGCTGGCCTACGTCCGCTACCGCCATACGGACTCCGACATCTTCCGCAACGCGCGCCAGCAGGACTTCCTGCGCCAGGCCGTCCAACCAGCCGGCCGTGGAGAAGCTCAAGAGCTACGGCGAGGCCAGCGACTTCATGAGCCAGATGCTGGCAGCTACTTCCGCTTCGACAAGAAGTTCCTGACGCGCAAGAACATCGCGGGGCTGCTCAAGACCGGCGATCTCGCTCGCCTTCAACCACGCGCCGGTCAACCAGATCGCGCTGCAGGGGATCACCGAGGCCGCCGGACCCGAAGGTCGACACCCGCCTGTACATCTCCGACGCAGAACATCCAGGCCGCCTACGACGAGTTCATGACCGGCGAGGGCACGCGCAACCCGAAGCGCGAGAAGAAGGTCAAGAAGGTCAAGAAGCCGGCCAAGGCGTCGACGCATCACCGGCCTCGAGAACGCGCGCCGGCTCGGCGAGGACATGGCGGTGCTGGCGACGCCGCGCCTGAAGGCAGAAGCTCCCGTTCTACTTCCCGGAGTACCGCACGAACGGCTCGACCTACGCCAACGGCACCCCGCGCGTCTACTCCGCTGCGCGACGAGAAGGGCAAGCTGCACCGCGCCTACCGGATCGTGATCTACAACGGCGCGCCGGGCGAGTACTACGGCGTCCAGGGCCAGACGTGGCAGCGACCCGCCGCTGCTCGACAGCCCCGACCGCATCCGCGAGATCAACGGCCGCAGGCTCGATGCTCTATCTACGACGGCACGAAACTGCGCCAGGTGGCGTGGAGGACGCCGAGGCCGTCTACTGGGTGACCAACACGCTCAACCGCAGGATCTCGAACGCGCGGATGCTCGCCATCGCGGGCTCGCTGCGGCGTTTGGACTCCAAGTGAGCGCGACTCCCGGCGCCGGGCCGGGTTACGACGCCCTAATGCTGCGCATCGTCTCCGCCGTCCTGCTCGCCCTGCTGCTGCGTTCCCGCCGCCGCCTCCGCGGCGTGCCCGGGCGCCGATCCGTGTCCCGTACTCGGCCGTCGGCGTCGTCGGCCAGCGCGCCGAGGGCGTGCTGCGCTTCCCGCAGGCGTCCGCCGTCGGGCCCGACGGCTCGGTCTACGTCGCCGACCAGTACACGCACGCGATCCAGGTCTTCGGCCCCGACGGCTCCTTCCGGCGTGAGCTCGGCGCCGCGGGCTCCGGCCCGGGCGGCCTGACCTCGGTCGGCGCGGTCGCGGTCGCCCCCGACGGCTCGGTCTACGTCGCCGACGGCGCGGACCGGATCGATCGCTTCGCCGCCGACGGGTCACGTCTTGGACTCGTGGGGCTCCAGCGGCAGCGCGCCGGGGCAGTTCCGCTTCGGCGCGGGCGGCGGCAACGACTCGGGCGCGGGCGGCGGGATCGCGATCGGGCCGGACGGCTCGGTCTACGTCGCCGACACGCGCAACGACCGGATCCAGCGCTTCGCGGCCGACGGGACGAGCCCGGTGGTGATCGTCGCCCAAGGGCGACGTCGAGCGCCCGCAGGGCCTCGCCGTCACGGGCTCGCGGCTGATCGTCGCCGACAACTGGCGACCACCAGCTGGCGGTCTACGACACCGGCGGGAAGCTGCATCCGGCGCGTCGGCGACGGCGAGGGCGCCGAGCCCAACCAGTTCTTCCATCCCTACGACGTGGCGGTCGACCCGGCGGGGCGCGTCTACGTCGCCGACAACTCCAACCACCGGATCGTCCGCTACGGGCCGGCGCCGAGCTACAAGTACCGCGCGCGCTGGGGCGCCTTCGGCACCGGCAAGGGGCAGCTGCAGTACCCGCGCGGGCTCGCCGTCGACGCGCTCGGGCGGACGTTCGTCGCCGATCCCGGCGGCAACCGGATCGACGTCTTCGACATCGGCGGCGCCTCGCTGGGCTCCTTCGGGGCCTCCGGGCGCGCCGCCGGGCCAGTTCATCCGGCCGCTCGGCGTCGGCGCCGACGCCGGCGGGACGCGCGCGGTCGCCGACTCGGTCAACGGCCGGATCGTGCTCCTGAACCCGGACGGGGACGTCGCCGCGATGTACGGCGCGCCCGCGCCCGGCCCGACGCTGCTGCCCGCCCCGGTGGCGGTCGCCTTCGACGCCGCCGGGCAGGTCTACGTGCTCGACCAGGAGCGCGCGCGGGTGCTCGTCTTCGACCGCGCCGGCAAGATCATCCGCACGATCGGCTCGCGCGGGATCGGGCCCGGGCAAGCTGCTGGCGCCGTCGGCGCTGGCGATCTCCGCGGCCGGGACGCTCTACGTCGCCGACACCGGCAACGGGCGGATCGTCCGCTTCAGCGTCGGTGGCACGCACCTCGGCTCCTTCGGGCGCTTCCGCGCGATCCGCGGGATCGCGGTGTCGCCGGACGGCAGCCGCGTGTACGGGGCGGACGCGGCGACCAACCGCATCACGGTCTCGACCGCGACGGGCGGGGACCTGGCGGAGATCGGCTCGACGGGCTCCGGGCCGGGTCAGCTGCGCTCGCCCGGCGGGATCGCCGTCGACGGCGCGGGCAACCTCTGGGTCGCCGATCGCGGCAACGAGCGGATGCAGGCCTTCTCGCCCGACGGCGCGCCGCTGCTGCGCTTCGGCGAGCGCGGCGTGGGCGCCGGGCAGTTCGTCGAGCCGACCGGCGTCAGCGTCGACTGCCACGGCCTCGTCACCGTCGCCGACTCCGACAACAACCGCGTCCAGCAGTTCCAGTTCGCTCCCGCGAGTGTCTGCGCGGCGCTCCCCGCGGTCCAGAACCCGCCGGACCCGATCCTCTACAACCAGCCCGATCCGGTCCCGCCCGAGGTCGCGGTGAAGGCGACGCGCACGACGGGCCTGTTCGCGATCCGCCAGTTCCCGCTGCGCGTGAGCTGCGACCTGCCCTGCAAGGTCGCGGTGACGGTGAAGCTCACACCGCGTGCGGGCAAGAAGAAGCCGAGCGTGACGCTGCGGCTGACGCAGTCGCTGCCGGCGGGCAAGACGGTCACGGTCCGGCCGCGGCTGTCGAGCGCCGGCGCTACGCACCTTGAAACGGGCGATGGGCTCGCGACGCGGCCTGGTCGCCGCCGTGCGCGTCGTCGCGACGACGACCGACAGCGCGCCGACGGCCGTCACGCAGCGGTTGAACGTCACGGGTTAAGCGCTGCAAGCGCATCCGGGATCCGACCGGCGCGGCTGGTAGGAATCCCGTTCAATGGTGCGCCGTCTGCTGCTTTCACTGCTCGTCCTCTTTGTCACGAGCGGCGGGGTCGCGCATGCGGCCGAGCCGCCGAATCAGAACGATCCCTGCTCCAAGAACGGCCGCAACACGTGCGGTACGGCCGGTGAGGGCTCGTATCGCACGTATCGCTACGGCCCGCGCTGGTTCGGCGACTACCGGCGCGTCGTCGACGACGTCAGCGACGGCATGTTCTGCATCGATCTGCGGTTCTGGTACCCGTCGAAGACCTTCAAGTACGAGAAGCGCTCGCTGACGACGCTGCGCAACAAGGCCGGCGACACGGTCTCCGCGACCAACCTGCGGCGGATGAACCGGGCGCTGTGGCGCTACGGGCGTTCCAACCAGGCGACGCAGCAGGCCGCCGTGATGGTCTACGTGCACCGGCTGATGGGGGACGGGGCGCCGGGCGAGGCCGATCCGAAGGCACTTTCCCCTGCGAGCCAGACGATCTACTCACAGCTCGTCCGGGATGCGGAGCGCTTCGCGGGTCCCTACAAGGTCCGCGCGGTGCTCGCCGACAAGCTCGTCGAGGGCAAGGCGGCCGCGGTCACCGTCGAGGTGCTGGCGGCGAACGGGCGCCGGGTCCCGGATGTGGACGTCAGCCTCGCCCTCAAGGGCGCGGACGGCCTGCCCGCAAAGCTGGCCACGGGCTCGAGCGGGCTCGCGAAGACGACCCTGACGCCCCGTGACGTCGCGGGTGGCGTGACGCTGGTGGCGACCGCCACCGAGCTGCCGGCCGACCTGCCCGAGCTCTACGCGCCGACGAAGGGCCAGTCCGCGCGCAACGCGCAGCGGCTCGTGAGGGCGGCGACCGTCCGGCCGAAGGTCGAGGTCAAGGCGCCGGTGCGGGCTCAGCCCGCGCTGTCGACCCAGATCAGCTCGCAGGCCGTCACGTCCGGCACGTCGGTGACCGACACGGTCCGCGTGACCGGGCTCGGCGCTCGCAGCGCGACGATCCAGGCCGCGCTCTACGGCCCCTACGGCGCCCGCGACCAGATCACCTGCGCCGACGCTCCGGTCTGGACCGGCACCGTGGAGGCCACCGGCGACGGTGAGTACGTGACGGCACCGGTCCCGCTGATCGTGCCCGGCTACTACACCTACCGCGAGTCGATCGCCGAGAGCGACACCATGGAGGGCGTCGAGACGGCGTGCGCCGAGGTGGCCGAGACGACGATCGTGCACGGCACGCCGGCGATCACGACGCAGATCAGCGCCCAGGAGACCACGCCGGGCGCGCAGATCACCGACTCCGCGATCGTCACCGGGCTCGGCAAGCTCACCGCGACCGTCAACGTCGAGCTCTGGGGCCCGTTCCCGACGCGCGCCGCGATCGTGTGCGACGGCACGCCGTTCTGGACCGGGACGTTCCCGGCCGCGGGCGACGGCACGTACACGACGGCCCCGGTCACGCTGACCAAGGCCGGCTACTACACCTATCGCGAGTCGATCGCCGCGACCGACGCCTTCGACGCCGTTCAGACCGCCTGCGGCGAGGTCGCCGAGACCACGATCGCGCGCAGCGCGCCGAAGGTCACGACGGTCGTCTCGAACGCGGTCGTGCGAGCGGACGCGCAGATCTACGACCGGTTGACGGTCACCGGCCTCGGCCAGACCCCGGCCACGATCGATCTCGAGCTGTTCGGCCCGTATGCGTCGCGCGCCGACATCGACTGCGCCGGAACGCCGTACTGGAAGGGCCAGGTCCCCGTGACCGGCGACGGCACGTTCAACGGCCCGAAGGCCACCGTGCGCCGCGTCGGCTTCTACGTCTTCCGCGAGAAGATCGCGGGCTCGGAGACGGTCAGCGCCGCGCAGGGCGAATGCCAGGTCGAGGCCGAGACCTCGCTCGCCGCGCCCGCGATCCTCGGCGGCCGCGGCGACAAGGTCGCCTACGTCGCCCAGGGCAAGGGCGGACCGTCGCGCGTGAAGCTCGCTCGGCTCGGCATCGACGCGCCCGTGAGCGCGATCGGCATCGACCTCAAGTCCGGCGCGCTCGGCATCCCGGAGAACATCAAGCGCGTCGGCTGGTGGCGCGACAGCGCGGAGCCGGGCGCGACGACGGGCACGACGCTGCTGGCCGGTCACGTCGACAGCGCGAAGGCGGGCGGCGGCGCGTTCTACGCGCTCAAGAGCGCCCGCAGCGGCGACATCGTCACGCTGCAGGCCGGTGCCAAGACGCTGCGCTACCGCGTCACCAGCATGCGCCGCGTGGCCAAGGGGTCGCTGCCGACGGGCATCTACACCCGCAACGGTCAGCCCCGGCTGGTGCTCGTGACCTGCGGCGGCCCGTTCGACACCCGCACCGGCCACTACCGCGACAACATCATCGTCACCGCCGTTCCGGCGTAGCGAATAAACCGGCGCTCTACCGGCGCTTGACCGGGCAGGCCGACTGTCTGGGGCGAACAGTCCCTACAGGAGGTTTGCCATGCGTCGTATCGCTGCCGGCTTGCTCGCGTTGTTCGCGACGGTCGCCCTCGCCGTCACCGCCCCCGCGGCCGGGGCACACGGCCTCACGCTGGTGCCGGCCAGTGCGGGAGGCCAGTCCCCGGGCGAGCTGCTCGGGGACATCTGGGTCGGCTCGCTGAGCGGCCGCCATCTGCCGTTCCTCGGCCACTGCACGGTCTACGAGCGCACCGTCGTCGTGCCGCACCCCACCGGGGACGGCGCGCCGGTCCGCTGCACGATGAGCCAGGACCAGTCGGTGTTCTTCGCCTGGGGCGCGTTCTGCGGCACGTTCGACGGGCTCTATACGCGCGCCGAGCAGCTCGAGTGCGCGCTCGGCTACGACCGCTCCATCCGCTCGATCGCGGTCTCCGTCGACGGCGGCGCCGCCCTTCGAGATCGCTCGGCCGCGCTTCGAGTTCGCGACGCCGCAGCGCTGGGTGCGGGTCGCGGCCGGCAACGACTTCGAGTTGCCACCGCAGCTCGCGACCTTCACCGCCCACGGGTTCGCCGGGCTCCTGAAGGGCCTGCGGCCGGGCCCGCACCGCATCGTCCGCACCGCCTGGATCGACGGGTTCGACGAGCCGAACGTCCAGACGCTGCTGGTCGCCGTCACCCGCTGAACCGCCAGATCCCGTCGTCCTCGGTGGCGTGCTCGCGGACGGAGTTGAAGTCCACGAGGAGCAGCGCCGCCGAGGCGACGAGCGAGGAGAGACGCGCGGATCAGCCGCCCGCGACGTCGCGGCGCAGGAAGTACGTGAACGCCCACGCCAGGGCGGGGACGCGAAGAGCGCGCAGACCCAGGCGGCGCGGACGACCGGCGCCCAGTCGATCGGCTCGCGCAGCAGGCCCTGCCAGGCGTCGAACTGCGTCGGCAGCAGGTACGGGCGCAGGAAGTCGAGCGCGGACACGATCCCCAGCAGCTGCATGATCAGCGACAGCATCAGCGTCCCGACGACCGCGGCGGCCGAGTTGCGCGTGACCGTCGAGAGCAGGATCGCGAGCGACGCGATCGCCAGCGTCGGCATGAAGTAGACGAGCGTCGTGCCGCCGATCAGCAGCAGCGCGCGGCCGACCGAGATCCGCGTGCCCGACAGCGAGATCAGCGGGTCGAAGCCCCAGATCAGGCCGCCGACGACCAGCCCGACGCCGACGAAGAGCACGCAGCGCGGCGAACGCGTAGGTGAACGCGGCGAGCACCTTGCCGACGAAGATCTGCCAGCGCTCGACCGAGCGCGTGAGGATCGTCTTCAGCGTCCCGTTGTCGTCCTCGGAGGCGACGATGTCGCCCGCGACGAGCGCGGTGATCAGCGGGAAGAGCCAGATCGAGCCGAAGAACAGCCCGACGAGCGGGATCGCCAGGCCGGTCTCGCGCACGTAGCGCCGAACGGGATCGTCCTCGGGCCCGCCGTCGTCGGCGCAGCAGCGAGGCGATGAAGATCAGCGGGACGAGCAGCGCGCAGCCGAGCCCGAGGTACGTGCGCTTCTGCGCGCGCAGCTTGCGCAGCTCCCAGACGTAGACGGTGCGGACGCCGGGGCGTGAGACGCGGCGTGGCAGTGCGACGGCGCTCATGCGCGGGCCTCCGCGAGCACGGGTGCCGGCGGTTCCGGGACGCCTTCGGTCATGCGGAAGAACAGCTCCTCGAGCGTCGCGGTGCGCGGCACGAGCGCGCGTGATCCCGATGCCGGCCTGGGCGAGCGCGAGCGACAGCGCGGCGACCGCGCGCTCCTCGCCGGCGAACGTGAGGCCGCGCGCGGACTCGGTGACGTCGCGTGATCCCGGCGGCGCGGCGGGCGATCACGGCGGCGCGGGCCGTCGTCGGTGGTGCGCAGCTCGTAGCGGCCGGCGGTCGTCGCGATCAGCTCGTCGCAGCGCGCCCTCGTAGACGACGCGGCCGCGTGTGACGATCGCGACGCGGTCGCAGAGCTCCTCGACCTCGTCCATCAGGTGCGAGGAGAGCAGGACGGTCAGCCCGTCCTCGGCGAGCCGGTGCACGAGCACGCGCATGTCGCGCATGCCGGCGGGGTCGAGGCCCGTGGTCGGCTCGTCGAGCAGCAGCAGCTTGCGGATCGCGCAGCAGCGCCCCGGCGATGCCGAGGCGCTGGTGCATGCCGTGCGAGTAGCCGCCGACCTTGTCGTGGCCGCGCTCGTCGAGGTCGACGGTGTCGCAGCGCCTCGTCGATGCGCTCCGGCGCGTCGTCGCCGTCCAGCGCGGCCACCAGCTCGAGGTTGCGCCGGCCGCTGAGGTACGGGTAGAAGCGCGGCGCCTCGACGAAGCCGGCGACGCCGTCCAGGGCGCGCGCGCCCTCGACGAGCGGGTCGCGCCCGAACAGCTTCGCGGTGCCGTCGTCGGGTCGGATCAGCCCGAGCAGCATCCGCAGCGACGTCGTCTTGCCGGCGCCGTTGGGGCCGAGGTAGCCGTAGACGTCGCCGGCGCGGACCGTCAGGTCGACGTGGTCGACCGCCGTGACCGGCCCGTAGCGCTTGACGAGCCCGCGGGCCTCGATCGCCGCGCGCTCACTTCAGGTCCCGCGCCGCGTTCTCGGCGGCGACCGGCGGCACCGAGCCGGCGACGACGTAGCTGACGCCGCCGCGCTCGAAGGTCACGAGCGTGCCGAGCGCGGTCGCGAGCTCGGTGCCCGTGTCGCCGTCGATGTTGACCTGCGGGGAGGGTGAGCCCGTCGCGGCCGCCGCCGCAGCAGCGGCTTGGCGCCCGGCTCCGCGCGTGCGCTGGAAGACGACGATCGCGCCGAGGCCCTGGCCGTAGGTGACGAGCGCGCCCTTCTGGTCGCCGAACTTCACGAGCTGGACGGACTTGCGCGGCAGGCCGGCGAGCTTGGCGGGCGCGGAGAGCGGGAAGTCGAGCTGCTTCTGCGACGGCCTCGACGCCGTCGACGTGCGTCGCCTTGCCCTGCGCGTCGACGCCGCTGGGCGGGTTGAGCTCGGTCACCTTGGCGCCCGGCGGCGGGGTCGTGTCGACCTTCGAGGCGTCGATCGGGCCGTAGGAGATGTCGGTCGCCTCGAGCTCGAGCACCGGGGCCTGCGTGCCCTGGGCGTAGACGGCGGCGCGCAGCGGCACGCCGCGGACGGCGTCCCAGGCGAGCTCGGCCGCGCCGAGCAGGCCGCCGTCGTCCTTCGGGGCGATCCGCACGGTGTAGCTCGGGCTGCCCGGCGTTCGTGCCCGGCTGCGCGCCGGACAGCGTCCACAGCTTGCCGAGCTTCGCCAGACCGGCCTGGACGCCGGCGAGCGTCGCGGGCTCTTTGTCGTCCTGCTTGGCGGCTTGTCGTCCTGCGGGAGCGCGCCGGTGAGGGCGGTCTTGGAGGAGGCGTCGTAGAAGAGGAACGCTTGCCGTCGGAGACGATCTGCGCGTCGCCGTTGCTGGACTGCAGCTCGAGGCGCAGGCGTCCGTCGTTGGTCAGCCACAGGCGGCCGGTCGCGCCGGTGAGGGTGGGGGAGGCGGTGTCGCGGGGGAGCGAGCCGGAGGGGAGCAGGTTGTTCGTGAACTCGATGCGCGCGGTGACGCCCTGGACGGGCGGCGCGTTCGAGGGCGTCGAGGATGGCGCGGTCGAGGGACTTGGGAGCGGGCTTGGTCGCGCTGTTGAGCGCGGCCTGGGCGATGCCGGCTCCCGCGACCACAGCCACCAGCACGGCGACGATCGCCAGCAGGCGGGGGGAGGATGTGGTGCGGAGTCTGTTCTCATCTTGCGGCAGTTGTACGGGCCGACCTTGAGAGTTCTTTGACAGAGAGCGTGAATGTGGCGCCGTCGATCTCGATACGGCCGCCGTGGCGCTCGGCGATCGCCCGCACGATCGCCAGGCCGAGGCCGGAGCCCTCGCCGCGCGCGCTCGGCCCGCGCCAGAAGCGCTCGAAGGCCTGCTCCGCCTCGGCCGGGGGAAGGCCGGGCCCTCGTCGGTGACGCGGATGAAGGCCCAGTCGTCCTCGCCGCCGACGGTGATCGTCACGCGGCCCTGGCCGTGCTTGCGGGCGTTGCGGACGAGGTTCGCGACCGCGCGCTCGAAGGCGGGGCGCTCGCCGAGACCCACACGTCGCGCTCGATCACCACCTCGTCGGCGCCGTGCGGCCAGCTCGGCGAGCTGCACCGGCTCGCCCTGGGCCGGCGCGGCGGCGTCCTCGCGCGCGAGCGCGAGCAGGTCGTCGAGCAGCGCGCTGAGCCGCTCGGCGTCGGCCTCGATGTCGGCGAGCACCGCGGGGTCGGCGCCGTGGCGCGCGACGTAGGCGGCGTTGCCGCGCAGCGCGGTCAGCGGCGTGCGCAGCTCGTGCGAGGCGTCGCCGACGAAGCGGTGCTCGGCCTCCTGCGCGCGCTCGAGCGAGGCGAGCATCGCGTTCAGGGTCCCGGCGAGCTCGCCGACCTCGTCGCGGGTGCGGGCTCGCCGGCAGCCGCTCGGAGGCGTCGCCGGTGCGCTCGATCGCCCGGGCGCCCGACGACAGCCGCGTCAGCGGCCGCAGCGCGCGGCGCGTCAGCAGCGTCGCGAGGCCCGCGGCCAGCGCGGCCGCGGCGAGCGCGCACAGCGCAACGAGCCGGCGCGTGTGGTCGAGCGTGTGGTCGATGTCGGCCAGGCTCCCGGCGACGATCACCGCGCCGCCCGCGGCCTCGCCGTCGCCCAGCTCGCCGAGCGGCGCGGCGTAGACGCGGAGCGGATCGGGGCCGAGCGAGCCGTCGGCGAAGCCCGGCCGGCGATCGTGCAGCGCGGCGTCGAGCGCGCTGTCGGCGTCCAGGACGCGCCCGCCGAGCCCGCTCGAGCGCGCGACGATCCGCCCGCGGGGTCGACGACCTGCACGAACAGCGTGCTGCCGGAGAGCCGTCCCTCCAGCGCGCCCGGCGCCGTCAGCTGGTCCGGCGTGGTGGCGTTGAGCTGCGCGACGTCGGCCGCGCGCCGCGCAGCGTGTCGTCGAGCGTGCTCTGCAGCTCGCCCTCGAGGAGCTTGGGCACCGCGATCACCAGCAGCGCGACCGCGAGCACGATCGCCGCCGCCGCGGCCGCCGCGACGCGTGCGCGAAGCGTCACTCCCGGTCCAGCCGGAAGCCGACGCCGCGGACGGTGTGGATCAGCGGCGGCTCGCCGAGCTTGCGGCGCAGGTAGGCGACGTAGCGGTCGACGACGTTCGGCGTCACCTCGCCCTCGCCGCCCCACACCTCCTCGAGCGCCAGCTCGCGCGTGACGACGCCGCGGGCGTTGCGCAGCAGCAGCGCCAGCAGCTCCGCCTCGCGGCGCGTCAGCTCGAGATCGCGCCCGTCGCGTCGTGCCGCGCCGGTCCCGGGATCGAGCGTGAGGTCGGCGAACGCGAGCTGCTCCTCGGCCGTCGGTGGCGCGTTGCGGCGCAGCAGCGCGCGGATCCGCGCGCTCAGCTCGTCGACGTCGAACGGCTTGACCAGGTAGTCGTCGGCGCCGGCGTCGAGCCCGGCGATCCGCTCGTGCACCGCGTCGCGCGCGGTGAGCAGCAGGATCGGGACGCGCAGGCCCTTCGCCCGCAGCCGCCGGGTCACGGCCAGACCGTCCAGCCCGGGCATCGAGACGTCGAGCACGATCGCGTCCGGGACGCTGCGCTCGACCGCGGCCAGCGCGGCGCCCCCGTCGGCGGCGGCCTCGACGTCGTAGCCCTCGGCGGTCAGCGTCCGCTTGAGCATCCGCCGGATCGGCGCGTCGTCGTCAACCAGCAGAAGTGCGGCTTCGGCCATCTCTTTTCGAGTCTGACAACAACATCCGTCACATTCGTCGGCCCATCAGAGTCTTCTCAAGGATGCGACGTAGAACTCGGCCTACGTGATGGGCTTGCGCGAAATAGAGATGCTGATCGGCGGCGCGAGGATGCCGGTGGCGCTCGACCGCGCCGGCGAGCCGCGCCGCGTGCCCGCCGTCGTCGGCTGCGGCGCCTACCGCGTGGTGCGTGACGCGCTGGCCGCGGCGCGGACGGCGACGGAGGCGACGGTGGCGATCGAGTACATGCCCGGCGCGCTCGCCGTGCAGGTCGACCACGACGGCTCCGGCGAGCAGTTGGAGGAGGTCGCCGCGCTGGCGGCCGCGCTCGGCGGGGGCCTCACGGCCGCCCGGGCACCAGGAGGCTTTCGGGTGCGGGCGTGGTTGCCGACCGAAGGTCAGCCGCTGTATCCCGCAGGGCTGCTCGCAGCGCGTTGAGCGCGGGCCGCCGCGCGCTGCCGTGGCGGATCGCGCCGAAGACGGTGCGGGTGAGCGGGGCCTCGGCGACGTCGCGGACGACGACGGACGGCTCGCGGTCCGCGCGCACGAGGTCGGGCAGCATCGTCACGGCCTGGCCGTTGGCGACGAGCGCGAGCAGCATCAGCAGGTCGTTGGAGCGGTGGCGGACGTCGGGCTCGAACCCGCCGAGCGCGCGGCACGCGCGGATCGCCAGCTCGCCGTAGTGGCTGTCGAGCTTGCCGATCGCCCATGGCTCCTCGCTCAGTGAGGCGAGCGCGACCGGGCCATCGCTACGCGGCCAGCGGGTGCTCGACGGGCAGCATGATCCGGAAGTGCTCCTCCAGCAGCGGCTCGAGGTCCAGGCGCGTGTCGGGCGCGAGCGGGAGGAACGGGTACTGATCGCCGAGCACGAGGTCGAGCGTGCCGAGCGCGAGCGCGGGCATCGACGTCTCCGGCTCGGCGTCGGTCACCTCCACGCGCAGCGCCGGGTGTTCGGCGGAGAGGCGGCGCAGCGCGGGGGCGAGCAGGTACAGGCCCGCGGACTGGATCGCGGCGACCCTCACCGTGCCGGTGATCTGCTCGGCGGTCGCCTCCAGGTCCGCCTCGGCCTCCTCCATGCGCTCGAGCAGCGCGTCGGTGTGGGTGACGAGCGTCTGCGCGGCCGCGGTCAGGCGCACGTTGCGTCCCACGCGCTCCAGCAGCGGCACGCCCGCCTCGCGCTCGAGCTGCGCCAGTTGCTGCGACACCGCCGACGGGCTGTAGGAGAGCGAGCTCGCGACCGCGCCGATCGTCCCGCGGGCGGCGAGTTCGCGCAGCAGGCGCAGGCGGCGGAGATCGAGCATGATCGTGAAGAAGAACTACACGATAATCGTCATAACTTCCAGTGGGAACGGACGATCATCGCTGCTGAGATGCTCGCCATGCAGCAGCGAAACGGAGCCCTCCTCGTCCTGGCCTCAGCGTGCGCGTTCGGGGTCATGCCGATCTTCGGCAAGCTCGCCTTCGGCGCGGGCGTCGGCGTCGCGACCCTGCTGTTCATCCGCTTCGCGATCGCCGCTCCGGTGCTCTGGGCCGCGGTCGTCGTGCGCGGCGCGTTCCCGACCGCCGGCCGCGGCGTGGTCCTGCGCGCGCTGGCGCTCGGCGCGGTCGGCTACGCGATGCAGGCGGGTCTGTACTTCCTCGCCCTGCAGCGCATGGACGCCTCGGTCCTGTCCCTGATCCTCTACAGCTACCCCGCGCTCGTGACGGGGGCGGCGATCCTCCTCGGGCGCGAGTCGGCCAACCGGCGGCGCCTCGTCGCCCTCGTCACCGCGTCCGGCGGCCTGGTGCTGGTGCTCGCGGGCGCCGGCGCGGGCGACTTCGACCTCGCGGGCGCCGCCTTCGGCGTCGGCGCGGCGCTGACCTACACCACCTACATCCTCGTCTCCGACGGCGTCGCCTCCAACCTCGACGCGCTGCCGCTGGCGGCGCTGGTGAGCACCGGCGCGGCGTTGAGCCTCGGGCTGGTGGCCGTCGCGACCGGCACGCTGGACGTCGGCTTCGACCCCTCCGGCTGGCTCTGGCTCGGGCTGGCCGCGCTCGTCTCGACCGTCGCCGCCGTCGTGCTCTTCTTCAGCGGCATGACCCGCGTCGGCGCCTCGACCGCCGCGATTCTCTCGACCCTCGAGCCGCCGGTCACCGTCGGCCTCGTGTTCCTGACCTTCGGCGAGGCGCTCGGCTTCGTGCAGATCCTCGGCGCCGCGGCCGTGCTCGGCGCCGCCGTGATCGTCAACCTGCCGACGCGTCGTCGCACGGTCGCGCTCAGCACGACGTAGCTCAGCCGGACAGCGCGAACGTCGCCGCCAGCAGCCCCGCCGTGATCATCGCGGTGAGCGCGTACTCGCGCAGGCTGCCGGTCGGGATCCGCGCCGCGCGCGGCAGCAGCCAGAAGCGGCGGCGCGAGGCCGGCGCCAGCGCGGCAACGCCTGACGGAGTGCAGGCGTCGCCCGCGATGTGCGTGCCGTAGCCGATCGCCATCCCGGCTCCGGCCGCCACGGCGAGCGCCGGGTCGACCAGCGCGACGAGCAGTCCGGCGGTGACCGCCGCCGCGGCGCACGCGAGGATCGAGTGCGTCACGCCACGGTGGGGGAGGGCTGTCAGCAGCCGCAGCGGGAGCCGGGCGACCCAGCCCAGCGCGCCGGCGATCCACACGCGCCGCTCCAGTCGTGTCCGGTGGTAGACGCGGGTCCCCGCGCGATCGGCGTCGGGCAGCATCGAACCCAGCCAGGCGGCGGCGAGCATGACGGCGCCGGTCGCGGGCGGGACGTCGAGCGCCGCCCCGGCGACCGCAGCCAGGCCGACCCCGGCGATCTGATGGGACATCCAGCGCGTCCGCAGGACTCTATGGCCACCCGCGGTCGGCACGGGTAGGCTCGCGCCTCTCATGATCAAGGCTCCCGCGGTCGCGGCGCTCTCCGCACTCCTCTTCGTCGTCGCGACCGCCGGTGCCGAGGCGGCGACGTACGACGGCACGACCAGCCAGGGCAAGACGGCGAAGGTCGTCACCGAGTCCGACGGGTACATGAAGACCGCGACGGTCTTCTGGTCGGCCCCGTGCGGGAGCGGCACCAACCAGGAGGGGTCGACGGAGTTCCCCTCGGACTTCTCGAACACGACCGAGGACGGGTCGCTGATCTCCGGGACCTATACGGACGACCCCGGAGCCGGCCTGACTCGCCGGATCACGACCGAGTTCCGCGGCGTACCTGCGGGCCTCACCGGCTGGCGCGGGACCTTCGTGGCCACGATCGAGCTGCTGAGCGGCGAGACCGTCGTCGATCGCTGCTCGGTCGCCCCGGAGACGTTCACCGCCGGCATCGCCGCACCGGCCGGGCCGGCGAAGAGCTTCGTGGGGACGACATCGCAGAAGTGGATCGCCACGCTCAACACCCGGACCGACGGCGTCGTCGCGCGCGTCCGCGTCGCCTGGCGGGCGAAGTGCGATAACGGCACGGTCTACGAGCGCTCGACCGTGTTCAACAACGACCTCAAGACCAAGTCCGGCGTGCGCAACGCAGGCAGCTACCAGGACCGCAAGGGCACCGGCAAGCACAAGGGCGAGCGCTACAAGGTCGCGATCTCGCTCGAGGGCAAGCGGTCGATGGTCGGGGGAGCGGAGCGCTGGTCGGGAACGTTCAAGGGCTCGGTCGCCGAGAGCAAGCGGGGGAAGGTCTTCACCCGCTGCCAGATCAAGCGCACCCGCTGGACTGTCGATCCGCTGTAGTCAACTACTCTCCGAGGCGTGCCTCGCGTCATCTCCGTCAACGTCGGGCTGCCGCAGCAACTCTCGGTCCGGCGTGGGCGGCCGATGATGAGCGCGATCGGCAAGCTGCCCGTCGAAGGCCCGGTCAAGGTTGAGGGGATCAACCTCGCGGGCGACATGCAGGCCGATCGCCGCGTCCACGGCGGGCCCGACAAGGCGGTCTACGCGTACGCGCGCGAGGACTCCGACTGGTGGGCGCAGGAGCTCGGACGCGAGATCGTCGACGGGATGTTCGGCGAGAACCTGACGACGGAGGGCGTCGACGTCAGCGGCGCGCTGATCGGCGAGCGCTGGCGGATCGGCACCGTGGAGCTCGAGGTCTGCCAGCCGCGCCTGCCGTGCTCCAAGCTCGGGCTGCGCTTCGCGGACCTGCGGATGGTCAAGCGCTTCGGCCAGGCGAGCCGGCCCGGCGCCTACCTGCGGATCGTCACCGAGGGCGAACTGCAGGCGGGGGACGAGCTGACCGTCGTCTCGCGCCCGTCCCACGACGTCACGCTCGCGCTCGTCGCCGACGCGATCCTGGTCGACGACTCACTCGCCGCGAAGGCGGCCTCGGCCCCTGAGCTGGCCGAGGACCTCGCGCGGCATCTCCGCGATCAGGCCGCGTAACGGGCGGCCGCGGCGACCGCGAGCTGATCCGCGCGGTCGTTCAGCGCCTTGTGCGCGTGCTTGGCGCCGGTCTCGTGCCCGCGCACCCAGTGCCAGCGCACGCTGCCGAGCCGGTTGACCTCGGCCTCCAGCGCCTCGAGCAGGTCCTGGTTCTTGACCGGCTTGCCGGCCGCGGTCTTCCAGCCCTTCTTCTTCCAGCCGGGCAGCCAGACCGTCATCGAGTTGAGCATCAGCTGCGAGTCGGTCACGACGGTCGCGTCGGCGCCGTCGGGCAGTGAGCGCAGGCCCTCGAGCGCCGCGGTCAGCTCCATGCGGTTATTCGTGGTCTGACGCTCGCCGCCGGAGTGCTCGACCGGCTCGCCGCCGTCGGGGATGACGATCGCGGCCCAGCCGCCGGGGCCGGGGTTGCCGCTGCAGGCGCCGTCGGTCCAGATCAGCGCCTCACCGGGGCGTTGCTCGACCGGGGTTTCCTTGATGGCGGGGCGGCGGCGGGGTGCAGGCATCGGCGGGCGATGGTAGTGGGCGCGTCCGGGAGTACGGCGCATCGCCGGCGAATGCGCGGCGGGCCGGGCCCGCCGGAATGCGTCGGACTTGCGGTCGTGTCCACTTGCTAGGGGTGGGGACAGCCCCAGCATCGGACGCCAACACGCCCCAGGGAAGAAGGGCCCCCGGCTGACGATCCTTCAAAGCATGGACAATGCATACATGGACGAGCCGCGAAGCGAGATCGACTGGCGCGTCGTGCAGACGATGCAGATGGGCATCTCGGCGCTGATCGTCTTCGTGATGGTCGTGATCTGGGCCGTCACCGGCTTCGGTGATTTCTGGCCCGTCTGGGTGTGGTTCGGCCTCGCGATCCCGCTCGCGGTGCAGTACGCGATTCGAAAAGCCAATGCAGGGCCCCGCCAGTGGCGGGCGCTGAACATCCAGGCCGCGCTCTCCTGTGTGGCCGGCGGGATCCTGACCTTCATCTGGGCGCTGACCGGCTTCGGCGTCTGGCTCTTCTGGCCGCTGTTCGGGCTCTCGATCGCCCTCGGCCTGAACGCACTGCTGACCTCGTGGTGGCGCGCGCTGCATCCGGCGCGTGAGCGGGCGCTGACCGAGCGCGTGGACGAGCTGACCCGCACGCGTCGCGGCGCCCTGGACGTCCAGGCGGCCGAGCTGCGCCGGATCGAGCGCGACCTGCACGACGGCGCGCAGGCCCGGCTCGTCGCGCTGAGCATGCAGCTCGGCCGGGCGGAGGACCGCCTCGACGATCACCCCGAGGCCGCCGAGCTCGTGCGCAACGCCCGCGTCGAGGCCAGCAACGCGATCAAGGAACTGCGCGACCTCTCGCGCGGCATCGCCCCGCCGGTCCTGGCCGACCGCGGCCTGCCCGCCGCGGTGGTCTCGCTCGGCGAGCGCTCGGCGCTGCCGGTCACGGTCAGCGCGAAGATCGATCGCCGGCTTCCGCCGATCGTGGAATCCGCCGCCTACTTCGTGGTGGCCGAGTCGCTCACGAACGCGGCGAAGTACGCCAACGGCGCCGACGCGCGCGTCTCGATGTTCGAAGAAGCCAACCGCCTCATCATCGAGATCGACGACGACGGGCCCGGCGGCGCCAACCCCGGCGGCAGCGGTCTCAGCGGACTTCGCAACCGCGTCGAGGCACTCGATGGCATCCTGGTCGTCCGAAGCAATCCAGGGGAAGGAACCACGGTGCACGCGGAGCTGCCTTGCGAGTAGTCATCGCCGAGGACCAGGCGTTGTTGCGGGAGGGGATCGTCGCTCTCCTGCGTGAGAAGGGAATCGACGTGGTCGCGCAGGCGGAGGACGGCCCCGGCCTGCTCCGGATCCTCGCCGGGCACAAGCCGGACCTCGCGATCGTCGACGTCCGGCTCCCGCCGAGCTTCACCGACGAGGGCATCCGCGCCGCCCTGGAGGCGCGCGAGAAGTACCCCGGCCTCGGCGTGCTGATCCTGTCCCAGTACGTCGAGCCGGTCTACACCGCCGAGCTGCCTGGACTCCGGCGAGGGCGGGATCGGCTACCTGCTCAAGGAGCGCGTGGGGGATGTGAAGGCGTTCATCGCGGCGGTCGAGAACGTCGCCCGCGGCGGGACGGCGCTCGATCGCGAAGTGGTCTCGGAGCTGGTCAGGCGAAAAGACCCGGGCGGTGAGGGCGGGGCGCTCTCCGGACTGACTCCGCGTGAGAAGGAGGTCCTCAGCCTGATGGCCGAGGGCAAGACCAACACCGCCGTCGCCCGCGCCCTCGTCGTCACCCCAGGCGCCGTGGAGAAGCACATCTCGAACATCTTCAGCAAGCTCGACCTGCCCGCCAGTGATGAAGATCACCGGCGGGTTCTCGCCGTTCTGGCGTACCTGCGCGAGGGGTAGGGATTTCCCCAGGGTCAGACGCCCGGTCGCCGTATCGTCGGCGGCGACCGCGAACGGGAGCATCCTTTCCATGCTCCCGGCCCTTGACCGAACCGCCCGAGACGCCGCCTATCTCACCCTCGGACTGCTGACCAGCGTCCTCGCCTTCGGCGTCTGGGTCGCCGCGCTCACGCTCTCGCTGACCCTCGCCGTGCTGATCGTCGGCATCCCCGTGATCATCGGCTGCGCCTACGCGATGCGCTGGACGGCGGAGCTCGACCGCCAGAACGCTGCACTCGTCTTCGGCCGCCCGGTGCGCGGCGCCTATCGCACCTACGGCGGTGGCTCGCTCGGCAGCCGCGTCCTGAAGACGCTCCGCGACCCGCAGGTCTGGCGCGACCTCGCGTGGCTGATCACGCACTCGATCGTCGGCTTCGCGTTCGGCGTCGCCGCGCTCTCGCTCGTGGCGAGCGTCGCCGGCCTCGCGACGCTGCCGCTCTGGTACTGGTCGCTTCCCGACGGCTCCGACTTCGGGCTCTGGAACGCGGATTCGCTGCCCAAGGCGGCTGCTACGGCGCTGCTGGCCATCCCGCTCGGCTTCGTCACCGTGTGGATCATGCGCGGGATGGCCAAGCTGCACGCGTCGCTGGCCGTGGAGCTCCTGGGGAGATATTGACCGGGGGGCTGCCGCCCCCCGGACCCCCCGCTTTAGGGCCTATCGCCGATCTGCGCGACGTGCCCGGACTTGAGGTAGCTGTGGACCTCGCCGGGCTCGGACCACTCGAGCAGCTCGCTCGTGTCGGGCGAGAAGATCACGCGCACGACCTTCGTGCCGGTGGGGATGTCGACGCCGCGCCCTTCGCGACCACGGTGATCCTTGACCGCGGGGAGCGGCGTCGCGCCCTCGTACTCGGTCAGGACCGTGATCAGCGCCGCGCGCTGCGCGGACGTCGCGTTGGCCTGCGTGAGCAGCAGCAGGATGTCGCGCAGGACGTCGTACTTGATCCCCTCGGGCAGCGGGTTCCACGAGCCGCCGGGCGTCCAGCGGCCGTCCTGATGGGCCTCGATCAGCAGCTTGCCGAGCTGCTGCGGGTCGGTCGGCAGCTCGCTGAGCGGGACCTTGGCCAGCGGGCCGTCGCCGTAGAGGTTGGGCATGTTGCCGGGGGTCCGCATGTCGCGGGCGGCGAGCACGGACTTCGGATCGGGCTGGGAGAGCGCCATCGCCTCGCGGACCGTCTTCATCTGCTCGGGCGTGAGCTGATCTCCCTTGCCCGCCCTGACCAGCTTCTCGATCGCGGCGGGGAGCTTGCCCGGTGGGTGTGCGGGCGGGATCGTGCCGTCGACGACCTTGGCCTCGGCCGAGAGCCTGCGGCCCTGCCAGTCGCTGTCGGTCCAGATCTCGGTGGGCCGCTCGATCGTGTAGCCGCCATAGGTGCGCAGCTCCACCTCCTGCACGTAGCGGAAGCCCATCCAGTCCGCGGGACCGGGCTGGCCGGCGGCGACGCCGGCCGTCGAGCGCAGCAGCTGGGCCGCGGAGGCGGTGGTGCCGACCACCGTCCTGTTGCCGGGGAGGGCGGCGAGCGTCGCCGTCAGCGCGATCGTGGCGAGGCCGGCTGCGGTCATGACCCGCCGGCGGCGACGCTTGGTCCGGCCGTCGGCGTGGGCGAGCAGCGTCGCGATCTCGTGGTCGGTCGGCTCGGTCGGGGCCAGGGGGTCGAAGAGTTCGTCGAGCTTCATCGGTCGGTCTCCAGGTGCTCGCGCAGGGCTTCGCGGCCGCGGCTGAGCAGCGAGCGAACGGTGGCGGGGCGGCAGCCGAGCGCGCGGGCGATCGCGTCGTCGGGCAGGTCGTGGACATAACGCAGCGTCAGCGCGGCGCGCTGGCGTGGGGGGAGGGGGGCGAGCAGGGCGAGCGCGTGGGCGGTGCCGTGCTGCTCGGAGGCCGGCAGCTCGTGGTGCTCCTCGAGCTCGACCGTGCGGCGCCGGTGGCGCTTGCGGGTCTCGTCGATCGCCTTGCGCACGGCGACCTTGTGCAGCCACGCGTCGAGCTTGGCCGGGTCACGCAGCGAGCGGGCGCGCTGGACCGCGACGATCGCGACCTCCTGCGCCACGTCCTCGGCGGCGGCCGCGTCGCCGAGGACGCCGAGCGCCGTCGAGCGGGCGACAGCGAGCGCGCGGGCGGCGAGATCGGTCCGCGAGTCGGCCTGCGCGACCGCGGTGCGCCGGAGCGTCGCCGCGATCACGTGGGGGGAATCGGGTTGAGCATGCTCCATAGACGTCACGGGCCCAACCGAATGTGGCATGTGGAGCGTCAGATCATGCGGCGGGACTGACCGGCGGGGGTTCGCCAACGAGCTCTTCGACGGCGCGGACGAGGCCTACCCAGCCTGAGAACGGGGACGGATCCCCGTCGAGAAGGCGCGCGAAGCCGGTGGGCGCCGCGCCGTCGAAGCGCAGCTCGAGCTGGATGGTGTGGATCTCGCCTGGCACGTTCAAGGTGCCGAGGACGATCCGCTCCCGCCGGCGCGGGCACATCTCGGCAGACCCCAGACGTGCACCCTAGGATTTGCCGATGTTGCTCGAGCGCGACCAGGAGCTGGCGGCGCTGCGAGCGCTTGCCGCCACCGCGGCACAAGGCGGCTCGGGATTGGTGGTGATCGAGGGACCCGCGGGCATCGGCAAGAGCCGTCTGCTGCGCCAGGCGCGTCGCGTCGGCGCGGGCGTGCAGGTGCGCAGTGCGCGGGGCGGTGAGCTCGAGCAGCAGCTCGCCTTCGGGATCGTCCGCCAGCTCTTCGAGGCGATGGTGTCCGAGCCGCTGCTGGAGGGCGCCGCCACGGCGGCGCGCGAGGTCTTCGAAGGGCCCGCGAACGGGGTGGCGGGGGAGGACGCGTCGTTCGCGATCCTGCATGGGCTCTACCGGCTGACCGTCAACCTCGCGGAGCGCGCGCCCGTGCTGCTCGCGATCGACGATCTGCAGTGGTGCGACGAGCCGTCCCTGCGCTGGCTGTGCTACCTCGTCCGCCGGCTCGACGGCCTGCGCGTCACCGTGGTCTGCGCCGTCCGCTCGTACGAGCATCACGTCAACGCCCACCTGTTCGGCGACATCGCGGGCGATGCGCTCGCCGTCACGCTCCGGCCCAAGCCGCTCAGCGAGCGCGCCAGCGCCGCGCTCGTCGGCGACGACGCGGACGCGCTGTTCGCGCGAGCCTGCCATGGCGCGACCGGCGGGAACCCGCTGCTGCTGGTCGAGCTGGCCAAGGCACTGCGCGCCGAGGGCGTGCGACCCGACGCGGGCCGCGTCGCGGCCGTCGAAGAGCTCGCGCCGCGCGCGGTATCGCGCGCCGTGCTCGTGCGGATCGGGCGCCTGAGCGCGGACGCGACGGCGGTCGCGCGCGCGACCTCCGTCCTCGGCGACGCCGCCGCGATGCCGCTCGTGGCCGAGCTCGCCGGCCTGGACGACGATGCGACGGCGATCGCCGCGGGTGAGCTGGTCGGCGCCGAGGTGTTCGCGGACAGGGCGGCGCTGACGTTCGTGCACCCGCTGATCCGGGCGGCCGTCTACGAGGACATCCCGGTCCACGAGCGCTCGTTCGCCCACGAGCGTGCCGCCCGGCTGCTTCACGATCGCGGCGCCGACGCCGGGATGGTCGCGACGCAGCTGGTGCATGCGCCCGCCCGCGCGCAGAGCTGGGTCGTCGACGTGCTGTCGCGGGCGGCATGGGTGGCGCGCCGTGCCGGCGCGCCCGCGAGCGCCGCGTCGTACATGACCCGCGCGCTGGCCGAGCCGCCGGAGGCCGCCCGCCGCCCGCAGGTGCTGCTCGCGCTCGCGGCGGCGCACAAGGAGCTGCATTCCCAGGACGCGAGCCAGTACCTGAGCGAGGCGCTCGAGCTGATCGAGGACCCCGTCACCCGCGGGTCCGCCGCGCTGATGCTCGCGCGCGGGCTGGCGATGAGTCACCGCGCGGACGAGGCCGTCGCGCTTGCGCGTCGCACCGCGGCTGAGCTTCCGCCTACGGCCGCGCTGCTGCTCGCGGCGTTCGAGGCCCTCGAGCTGACGTCGCCGCTGTTCGGGGCCAGCGCGCCGGTACCGCCCGAGCGGTTCGCGCCGCACCGGCGGCTCCCGCTCGCGCCGGGACCCGGGCCGAAGCTGCTCGCGGCGGTCGCCGCGCACCAGTGGGCCTACGGCGGCGGCTCGGCCGCCGAGTGCGCTCCACTCGCGCTCGCGGCCCTGGCCGGAGGCGAGCTGATCGGTCGCGGCAACCTCGTCCTCTCCGTCGCGGCGACGATGGTCCTCGTGCTCGCCGATGACGCGCGCGCTCTCGACGCTTGGGCAGCGCTCGTCGAGCACGCGCACGCGCGCGGCTCGATCGGCTCCAAGGCGGCGACGAGCGTCTTCCGCGGGTACACGCTCTACCGCCACGGGGAGCTCGCCGACGCGGAGGCCTCGCTGCGCGATGCGCTGGAGGCGCTCACGCTCTGGAACCTGGGCGGCGAAGGGCGCGTCGAGGTCGCCGCGTGGCTGGCGGCCGTGCTGCGTGAGCGCGGCGACATCACCGGCGCCCGCCGCGAATTGGAGGCGGTGCGCGACCCCGGCGACGCGTCCCACGCCGCGCGCTACTGGCTCGACAGCCATGCGGAGCAGCTGCTCGCCGAGGAGGAGTTCGAACTGGCGCTGGCCATGGCCCGCGATCGGCGACGCGGTTCGCCGGGCTGCACGCGATCGACACGCCGGCGCACTCGCATCAGGCGCTCGCGCTGCACCATCTCGGCCGCCGTGAGGAGGCGCTGGCGCTCGCGGCCGAGGAGGTCGCGATCGCGCGCGAGTGGGGTGCGCCTTCGATCGTGGCGCGGGCGCTGCGGGTCCTGGGGACCGTCGAGCACGTCGACGGGATCGAGCATCTGGGCGAGGCGGCGGCGGTCGCGGCGCGTTCGCCGGCGCGCTTGGAGCTCGCCCGGGCGCTGGTTGCGCAGGGCACCGCGCTGCGTGCCGACCGCCGGCCCAGCGAGGCGCGCGACCCGCTGCGCCGGGCACTCGACCTCGCCGATGCGGCCGGCGCCGACGCACTCGCGGGACACGCGCGCCAGGAGCTCTACGCCGCCGGCGGGCGCCCGCGCACGACGGCACTCCAGGGTCCCGCGGCGCTGACGCCTTCCGAGCTGCGCGTCGTCGAGCGGGCCGCGGCCGGGCAGACCAACCGCGCGATCGCGGAGGCGCTGTTCGTGACGCCGAAGACCGTCGAGCTGCACCTCCGCAACGCCTACGGCAAGCTCGGGGCGCGCAACCGCCACGATCTCCCGGCGCTGCTGGGTCCAGTGCCCGGCTGAAATCCCGCGGTCCCGTGGGTTAGGTCCCGAATCCCAGGATCTTGGTGATTCGAGACGCTTTCTTGCGCCAGCTTCGGGGCGTGTGTGATGACTCCGTCGATCCGTGCCCACGTCCGCGCGCACGGCGACGAGGAGGAGAAAGATGGCCACTCGCTTGAAGGCTGCGCTGCCGCTCACCGTGTCGATCGGTGTGCTCGCGTTCTTGGCGTCCGAGCTCGCGCTGAACTTCACGTTCCACTGGGTGACGGTTCAGGACGGGGTGTTCGGGAAATACGGCTTGCCGCAGGGCGTGCACCTCGCACTGCCCGCGCTGTTCGTCTCGTGGGGGCTGTTCTTCCTGCTCGGGGCCGACAACGCCGCCATCGGCAAGACCGTCACCGCCGCCGCGACCGGCGCGATCGGCGCGGGGCTCGCCATGTGGATCGGCCCGATGTTCGCCGAGTCGCCGCACTTCTGGGGGCTCGCGCTGATGATCGGCGTCACCGCCGCGGCGCTGATCGTGCTCTCGACAACCGTCGAGAGCGACATCTTCTCTCCGGCTCCCGCGTTCGCCTGTTATGCGTCGGTCTTCTTCTGGTGGATCGCGACCGGGCTCGACAACTTCGTCCCCGACGGCAAGGGCCCGCACACCGCGGCGGCGCTCACCTCGGCGATCACCGACAAGCCGCTCGCCGCCGGCACCGGCGCCTTCGGCGGCCTGCTCTCGATGTCGTGGACCGCCGTCGTCATCAGCATCTTCTTCTCGCTCGTCGTCGGGACGCTGTTCGGTGCGCTGTCCGTGCGGCTCGCGGGGCTGCTGACGCGCTCGGCTCCGGCCGCGAGCTCCGAGCCCACGGGCGCCGTTCCGGCCTAGCTGCAGTCCTACTTGCCGTCCCCGGCGTCCTTCGTGGCGTCGGGGTCGGCCGCTTCATCGCAGACGCCGTCCTTGGGCTCCTTCGCGGCGTCCTTGCTGTCGTCCTTGGCCGCGTCTTCGCAGTCGGGATCGACCGGGTCCTTGGCCTTGTCTTCCTTGGCCTTGTCCTCCTCCTCGGGCGCACTGGTCGGCGTCTCGGTCGCGGCGGCGGTCGCTGTCGCCGTCGCGGCCTCTGCTGCGGGGGCCGTGGCGGTGGGGGCGGCGGACGCGGTCGCGGTGGGGTCGGCCGTGGAGGCATCCGCGGACGCGTCGCTGTCGTCGCCCCGGTTCAGGCCCTTCTCCGCCGCGGCCTTGAGGTCCGCGAGCTTCTGCTTGATCTGGGCCGTCAGGTCCTCGATCCGGGTTTCGAGATCGGCGATCGCGGTCTTCGCGCTCGACTGCGCGTCGCTCGCGCCCTGCTGGGCGTCGGAGAGGGCCTGATCGAGCCGGTCCGAGTTCTCGTTGACCATGTTCGTCAGGTCGTCGACCTGCTGCGTGAGGTCTTCGCTTTCCTGCACGACCTCCTCGTTGGCCTGCTGCGCCTGCTCGGCCTGCGCGTTCGCGTCGTCGAGGTCGCCCTGCATGCCGAGCGCCCAGACGCCGAGGCCGAGGGCCACGACGAGCAGCACCACCGAGGCGGTGATCCAGGGCCAGAGCGGGCGCGACTTGGCAGGGGGCGCCGGCGGCTCGGGGCGGGTATCCGGCGGCACGGCAGGGGAGTCGTCGGCGGTCATGCGCCTGAGCCTTTCGATGGGTGGGGTGAGCGAACCTCACCCGCGGTGGATGGCCGCTTGGACACGATTCCGTTCGCGGGCGACGCGTCCAGGGTACGCGGGGATGACCGTAATCCACTCCCAAGGGAGGTCCACGGGAATGTCCCGACGTACAAGAACCGCGGCAATCCTGCTGTCCGGCGCCGCACTTCTGGGCGGCGGCGTGCCGTCCGCCGCACAGGCGACGGGCGACCACGGCGGCCACCACGCGAAGTGGCATGGCAAGCGCCATCACGGGCACCACAACGGCCTCGGCCGCACCGCGCGCGAGCTAGGCGTCACCAAGGAGCAGTTGCGCACGGCGCTGAAGGCCGTCGCCGTCCAGCAGAAGAGCGCCGCGAAGCCGGCCTCGTTCAAGGAGCTGCTGGCGAAGCAACTCGGCGTCACCGCCGATCAGGTCAAGGCGGCGTCCAAGCAGGCTCGCGCCAGTGGCGCGAAGACCAAGGACGCGTACGTCGCGGCCTTCGCGACTGCTCTCGGCGTCGATGCCGCGAAGGTTCCGGCGGCGTTCGCTGCCGCCCGCACCGAGCAGAAGGCCCAGAAGAAGGCCAGGCGCGACGCGTTCGTCGCGGCCCTGGCGCAGCAGTTGAACGTGCCGCAGGAGAAGGTCGCGGCGGCGTTCGACAGCAAGTGCCGGCCGAAGCACCACTAGCGATCCGACGCGAGGCGGGGAGGTCTGTAGGGGGACCTCACCGCGTGAAGGTGAGGTGGGTGACCCCGCTGGGGGTCGAGACCGCCTCCACGGCGTACTGCTCGTCCAGTGCCTCCAGACCGTCCCACAATCGGACGCCGCGCCCGAGGAGGATCGGGACCTGGACGACATGCAGGTAGTCGACGAGTCCGGCGGCAAGGAACTCGCGGAGCATCGTCGGACCGCCGCCGATGCGCACGTCCTGACCCTGTGCCGCTGCCCGTGCGACGGCGAGCGCCTCCGCGGGGGCGGCGTCGAGGAAATGGAACGTCGTCCCGCCGTCCATCTCCAAAGGCGGCCGCGGGCGATGGGTCAGGACGTACGTCGGCGTGTGAAACGGCGGGTTGTCGCCCCACCATCCGCGCCACTCGGGATCGTCCTGCCAACCGGGCGGACCGAACTTGCCGGAGCCCATGATCTCCGCGCCGATGCCGGGACCGTGTCGTTCGGCCAGCACGTGATCGACACCCTCGGTGCCGCCGGTGTCGGCGCCGTCGGCCCCGAGTTCGGCGAACAGGTCGTGGCCGAACTTGGTGGCGAACATCCACTCGTGGAGCCGATGGCCCGCGTGCCCGAAGGGGGCATCCAGGGTCAGGCCCTCACCGGTGCCAAAGCCATCGAGGGAGATCGAGAAGTTGTGGACCCGGACGCGGGACATGGCGGGGACTCCTGTCTTCAATGCTCGCTAACGACGGTTGCGGCCAATTGTGCTGCAGAGCCGAAGCGTGGGCGCGAAGGAGCCGGTATGCGCAGGTTGGTGATGGTCGTGACCAGTGGTGGCGAGTCGGAGTCCGTGATCGTTGACACGGACACGGAGGGCGTCGTCATCCTCGAGCTGCCGGGCGGCGGTTACGTGGAGCGGACGAGGCGGAGCTTCGTGCCGCGCTTGAGCGGAATGCATCTACGCGTTCGGTGCGACCAACGTCAGCATCCTGAGGACCAGGATCTGGTCGTGCGACGCCGAGCTGTTCGACTCGTCCAACAGTTGGACGTGCCGACCGGCGCGGGCCTGACGATCGAGAACAGCTACTTCGCGGAGGGGTTCCCGTCCTGCGCGACCTCGCTGTTCACGAGCCGCTACAACGTGACCGACAGCGGCTCACCGTGCGGCACCGGATCGCAGGTGTTCTCCTCGGCTTCGATCAACGCCGGGTTCATCAGCCCGATCGTCTTCTCCAACCGGCCGTCGAACGTTCCTGCGGCGCCCGGTGACTGGCACATCAAGACGACGAGCCCCCTGAAGGACATCGGCGGCTCGGCATTCGCGCCGCTAGTCGACTTCGACGGCGTCACTCGGCCGGTCGGCGTCGGCCCGGACGTCGGCGCGTTCGAGTTCACGCCCTGACAGCGGCCTGACCGCGATCGCGGGGACGCCCGCGTAGAGCGTGTCCGCGTCGCAGTCGACCCGGACGATCGCGCCGGCCGCGATGATGCACCCCTCGCCGATCGTGACGCCGGGGAGGATCATCGCGCCGGCGCCGAGCCAGCACCCGTCCCCGATCGTCACGGGCAGCGCTGACAGCTCGCCGGCGCGGCGGTCGCTCGGGCCGGTGTCGTGCGACGCGGTGATGACCATGACGCGCATTCCGATCGCGCACCGCGCCCCGATGTGAATCGGGGCGCTCGTGTCGAACAGGCACTCGCGGTTGATGAACGTCCCCCGCCCGACGTGCAGGCGGGTCCCGCTGATCACGCACCTCGGCCCGATGTTCCACGCCGCCGTGTCGACACCCGCGAGCCGCAGAAGCATCCACCGCGCTTTGCGTGGCACAAAAGTCCGGGACGCCAGCGCGGTCAGGACACGTCGATGCATACGCCGAACTTTGTAACGGATCGGACACCCGTCCGACACTAGCCCTTCGGGGAGGATTCTCATGAGCCACCTCTGTGAGAGCGAAACCCGGGCAGTGGCGCAATGGCGCTGAACCGCGAGTGGGCCGGCGGCACCGACGAGATGATCTACGCCGGGACGGCGAGCGCCGTCTGGAACTGGATGTTCGGGACCCTGCTGGTCGTCGCGAAGGCCACCGACGCGACGGACACGCTGGCGTTCTGGCACCACCGTGCCACCTCTAATGCTCGCTAATCGACGTTATGTGAACCTGGAACGAGACGATCGAGCCATTCGGCGAAGAGCGCTCGTTCCGCACCGCTGAGATCGGGCAATTCCGAGAGGCCGGCTCGGAGCGTGACGGCCGCGGTGGTCGTCGCGTCGTTGTCGGAACCCGTTGCAGCGTCGGTGATGATCGCTTGCTTGACCGCGTTGTAGACGGACTTCGCCAGTTCGAGGTCGCGGTGCTCGGGCGGCATCGCCAGCAGCGTGAGCACGACGCCGGTGCCGGCGGCGTGGATCATGTCGACCGCGCGCGGCTCGCTGACCTTGAGCCGTCCGGCGAGCGCGACTCGGTGGACGCGGCCCTCGAGGATCGCCATGCCCGCGGCCGCGGCCGGCGAGCGGGCGTCCCGACCCGGATCGGCCAAGAGCGCGAACAGCGCGCCGTTCGCGAGGCCGAAGCCGATGTGCGTCTCCCAGCCGGCGTCGAGCTCGGCGACGGGATCGTCGATGAGACCCGTCGGAGCCTTGCCCGTGACGTAGTTCGTGAACACGTGCTCGGCGACGGCGTCGATCAGTCCGTCCTTGTCGCCGAACAGCCGGTAGATCGTCGGCGCCTGCACGCCGGCCTCGGTGGCGACGGCCCGCGTCGTGACCGCGCCGGGCCCTCCTTCGCGGAGCAGGCGCGCCGCCACTTCGACGATCGCGGCGGCCCGGGTGTCCTCGATCTGCTCCACGATGTCAACGATAACGCATATCTGTTAGCGACGAAATTATCATTGCTAACGTTATGTACATTCCGTTGGTAACCACAGGAGATTCGACCATGATCATCGTCACCGGCGCGACGGGGCAGCTCGGCTCCCAGATCGTCCAGCAGCTGCTTGAGCGCGTCCCGGCTACCGAGGTCGGCGTGAGCGTCCGTGAGCCCGAACGGGTCGCCGAGCTCGCCGCCCGCGGCGTGCGGGTGCGCCGCGGGGATTTCACCGACCCGGACTCGCTCGCCGGCGCGTTCGAGGGCGCGAAGCAGGTGCTCGTCGTGTCCGCGAACGTCATCGGAGACGAAGCCCTCACGCAGCATGCGGCGGCGATCGAGGCGGCCACGGACGCCGGTGCGGAGCGGATCCTGTACACGAGCCACCAGGCTGCCGACCCGGATTCGCTGTTCGCGCCGATGCCCGACCACGCGCTGACCGAGGTGCGCCTGGCAGGGCTCGGGGTGCCGTTCACGGCGCTGCGCAACGGGTTCTACGCGAGCACCGTCCCGCAGCTGCTCGGCCGCGCGCTCGAGACCGGGGAGCTCGTCGCGCCCGCCGACGGCCCGGTCTCGTGGACCACCCACCAGGACCTTGCCGCCGCCGCGGCGGCGATTCTCGCCCAGGAGGCGACGTTCGACGGCCCCACCCCGCCGCTCACCGCTTCCGAGGCGCTCGACCTCGAGGCCGTCGCAGCCATCCTCTCCGAGCTGACCGGCCGCCCGATCCGCCGCGTCGTCGCCGACGACGAGGCCTGGGTGCAGGGGCTGATCGGGCACGGCGTCCCGGAGGCCCAGGCACGCATGCTGCTCGGCATGTTCCTCGCCTCCCGCAACGGGGAGTTCGCGGTCACGGACCCGACGCTGGAGCGGCTTCTCGGCCGCCCGCCGCACGCGCTTCGCTCGATTCTCGGTGCGGATACTCTGACCGCATGACGACTCCCCGCCGCCAATGGACTGACGAGACCATCCGCGACACGCTGCTCCCGATCGCTTCAGAACTCGGGCGCTTCCCCACGCGCAGCGAGCTGACCGAGCGTGGAGTCGGCGGCCTCTGGAGCGCGCTCGGGCGCCGCGGCGGCGTCGACGCGTGGCGTGAGGTCGTAGCCACCGAGCTCGCGGAGCCGGCCGCGGTCGAAGCCATCGAGCCGGTCGCCGTCGACGACGAGCACGTCCGCGTCGCCGCGTACTTCATGTCCCAGAACGGACATCCAGGCGACGCGAACGCGCATTGGATCGCGGCCGAGCAGGAGCTCGCGACCGCCTGAGCGGCGCAGCGGGCCGCCAGATCGCCCGGCGGCGGCCGATGACATCGACTATGAAGACCGCCGCGATGGCCGTGCTCATGACGCTGGCCCTCGCGGCGCCCGCACAGGCCTGGATCCCGAACGATCCGGGCACGAGCGGCGTTCCCGGCGGCTGGCAGCACGATCAGTGGAACTTCATGCCGGGCACGGGCGTCGACGCGCCGCGGGCGTGGGACAACCTGATCGCGGCCGGCCGGCCCGGCGCACGCGGCGTGAAGATCGCGGTGCTGGACTCCGGCGTGTCCTATGACCGCTCCCCCGACCTCTCCACGATCCACTTCACCAGGGGTTATGACTACTGCTCGCGTACCGGCAAGGGCGAGTTCGCGTGCGCCGGCGAGGACCCGGACCCGATCGACGACTACGGCCACGGGACGCACGTGGCGAGCACGATCGCCGAGTCGACGAACAACGCCAAGGGCCTGACCGGGCTGGCCTACGCGGCGACGATCATCCCCGTCAGGGTCCTCAACAAGTACGGCGACGGCGACGAGGAGTCGATCGCCGCGGGCCTGCGCTACGCCGCCGATCACGGCGCGCAGATCATCAACCTGTCGTTCGAGTTCGGCACCTCGACGACGAACGGCGCGCAGATCCCGAAGATCGCCGCCGCCGTCCGCTATGCCCGCCGCAAGGGCGCGCTCGTCGTCGCGGCCGCCGGCAACAGCTCGTCCGACCGCGTCGCGTTCCCGGCCGCGCTGCAGGGCGTCGTGTCCGTCGGCGCCGTGACCGAGCACGGCTGCCTCGCCGACTACTCCAACACGGGCAAGGGCCTGGATCTGGTCGCGCCCGGCGGAGGCGACGACGCCGCGCTGCCCGGCCAGCCGGCCTGCCGCCCGGAGGACCCCGCGGGACGGTCGATCCTGCAGCTCGCGTTCACCCGCAAGAACCGCACCTTCCGCTACCCGACGAGTTACGTCGGCACGTCGATGGCGGCGCCCCACGTCTCCGCGACGGCGGCCATGATCATCGCCTCCGGTGTGCATCGGCAAGCACCCGACGCCCGCGGCGATCGAGCGGCGCCTGAAGGCCACCGCACACGACCTCGGCGCACCGGGAACCGACCGTAAATACGGCGCCGGGATGATCGACGCCGGCGCCGCGACCGCGCGGCGCTAACCGCGGCGCATGAGCCGGCCGACGGCGCCCATCAGCTCGTCAGCCTGCTCGCCCGCGGCGTCGGGGCCGGAGCCCTCCCCCAGGAGGCAGTGCCGCGCGTGGCCGTCGAGCAGCCCGAGCGCGACCTTGTCCAGCGCGGCCTGGATCGCGCCGATCTGGGTCAGCACGTCGATGCAGTAGCGGTCGTCCTCGACCATCTTGGAGACGCCGCGCACCTGGCCTTCGATCCGGGCCAGGCGCTTGTTGAGCTGCTCTTTGGAGGCGGTGTATCCGCGTTCAGCCATCGGGCGGACAGCTTATCAGTTACCCCCGAGGGGTATCAGACGGTGATCCGCTCTTCCTCGTGCAGGAGGAAGCCGGCGGCGTCGAGCACGTTGCGGTCGCGCAGGCGGGTGAGGCGCTCCTGCGCCTCCTGGTCGGTCTCCCAGGCGGCGACGGCGGCGGTGTCCTCCATGCCGCTGAGGCCGTGGGTCTCCGGCTCGTCGTAGGCCTGGCGCAGCCACGCGAGATCGTCGGAGATGCGGCGCGGACGCTCGGCGCGGCCGGTTCCGGAATCCCAGGGATCGTCGCCGCCGCGGCGCTCCGGCACGCCCTGCGGGCGGGTCAGCGCGACGGTCAGCGCGCCCAGCCAATCGGGTTGCGAGGTCACGAGTTCCAGGACGGCCATGATCGAATTCTTACCCTTTCTGCTGCCGGTTCATGGCAGTTTTCCATTCAGGGCATCGACATACCGCTGCGCCGAGCGCCGGACGATGCCCTTCCCGTCGCGTGGGATGACCGTACCCCACCAGGCGCCGTAGAGCCGATCGAACTCGAACGGCTCGAGCGCGGCCTCGATCGAACGGATCGCCGGCTCGGGCAACGGGATGTGGTTCGGGAAGCTGTACATGAACGACACCCAGGCCCGATCGGGGATCACCTGGACGATGTCCCCGCACAGCAGATCGCCCTCGCGATGCAGCACCGTCCCGCCCGCGAAGTGGCCGCCGCAGCGGATCAGCGTCAGCCCGCCGCCCAGCGAATGCGTCTCGCCCGACCAGAACTCCAGCGACGGGTCGTCGCGCATCACCCACTCGCGATCGTCGGCGTGCAGCAGGACGGGACAGTCGAAGCGATGCGCCCACTCGACCATCGACGAGTAGTAGTGCGGGTGCGAGATCGCGATCGCGGCCAGACCGCCGCGCGCCTCGATCGCCGCCGCCGTCGCGTCGTCGAGCAGCGTGACGCAGTCCCACAGCACGTTGGCTGCGCCCTGCGGGACCAGCAGCGCGCGCTGGCCGATCGCGAAGCCCGGCCGCGTGCCGATGCCGATCAGCGAGCCCTCCGGCTCGATCGCGTTGGTGTGATCGGCGCGCAGCGCCTCGAGCGTGGTCCACTTCTGCCCGCTCACGGGGACGTACTGGCGCGGGTCCTCGCAGACCGGGCACGAGTCCCTCGGCCCGCCGAACTGAACCCCGCACGTGACACAGATCGGTGACGACACGGTCCAATCGTGTCACGGTGGGTGCCGTGAGCACCCGGTTCATGGAGGCCAACAGCTTCCTTCTCCTCGCACAGGCGCTGCTCGTCGCGCTCACCGGCGCCGGCGTGCCGGCCTGGATCAAGCGCGCCTCGGGCCGCGGCTGGGCGCTGATCCTGCCGCTCTCGATCGCGGTCGTGGTCGCCGGCATCGAGCTCTTCCCGCAGATGGCCGACGGCCTGACCTGGATCGCGCTGATCCTGGTCCCGCCCGGCGCCGCGCTCGCGCTCGGCTGGGCGCTGCACGGCGCGCGCCCGCCACTGGCGCTGCTCGTCATCCCGCTGTTCGCCCTGGCCTGGATCAAGACCGGGACGCTGGCCGGCGACGCGGCCGCCGCGCTGATGACCGCGCTCAGCGCCGCGACGGTCGGCCGCCTGCTGGCCGGCGTCGTGCCGGGCCTGTGGCTGAAGGCCGGGATCGTCGCGATGGCCGCCGTCGACGCGGTCCTCGTCTTCGGCAACCAGCTGCAGGCGCCCAATGCCGTCCTCAACGCCGCGATCCCGGTCCAGGGCGCGCCGCAGCTGCAGTACCTCGACCTGCACTTCGCGAGCATGGGCTACGGCGACGTCTTCGTCGCGGGCGTGCTGGGCGGCGTGCTCGCGGCCGAGCGCACGCGCCAGTGGCCGGTCGCGATCCTCGTGTTCGTGCTCTCCGCGCTGTGGGATCTTCTGTTCCTGCTGGACTCGATCAATACCCTCCCGGCGACCGTGCCGATCGCCGCCGCCCTGCTGTTCGTCGAAGCCCACTCGTGGATCACCCGCCGCCGCCCTGGTTTCTCACCGGCGAACTGATCGTCGTCCCCGCGCTGGTCAAGCCGCGCGCGCTCGGCGGCGTGATGCTGGCCGACTACCGGTCGGGGACGCTCGTCTACCGCGAGCTGATCGTGTTCTCGCACGCGACCGCGCGCGGGATGGTCGTGAGCCACATCTACGTCGACGACGAGCAGTCGCTGCAGGGCGGCCGCCAGGTCTGGGGCCTGCCGAAGGAGCTCGCGGAGTTCGAGTACTCGCCGACGCGGTTCGTCGCGCGCCAGGGCTCCCAGACGCTCCTCGAGGCCAGGATCCGCCGCCGCCCCGGCAGGATCCCGCTGCTGATGCCGGCGCCGATCGTCAGCGACGCCGGCATGACGATCGGGCGCGCCCGGATCAACGCGGGCCCGGCGCTCGTCACGCTCGACGTGCCGCCGAGCAGCCCGTTCGCCTCGCTCGGTCTGTCCGGCACGCACCTCGCTCTGGCCGGCGACGACATGCGCCTCACCATGCCGCCCCCGAGGAACTGAAGTCATGCGCCACAACCTCCGCCCCCTCTTCGATCGCGTCGTGCTGAAGGAGCTCGAGCCCGACCGGATCCGCCAGTCGGGCCTGCTGGTCCCGTCCGGCTCGCACGAGCCGCCGCCACAGCACGGGATCGTGCTGGCCGTCGGCCCCGGGCTGGACTGGTGGGAGCAGGCCGGCATCCGGATGCCGGTGCAGCCCGGCGACCACGTCGTGTTCCCGGCCTCCGCGGGCGCCTGGGTCGAGGTCGACGAGGAGCGCCTGCTCGTCTGCCGTGTCGGCGAGCTGCTGGGCGTGCTCGAGTCCGAGGCCGAGGTCACGGCGGCTTGATCGAGCTCGCCGAGGGCCTCTGGCGCTGGACGCAGCGCCACCCGGACTGGCATCCGCGCACCGAGTTCGGCGGCGAGGTCGGGTGCTACGCCGCCCACGCCCAGGGCGGAACGGTGATCGTCGACCCGCTGCTCGCGGACGATGACGTGGTCGCCGCGCTCGACGAGATCGTCACCGGGCAGGTCGTCGTCGCGGTCACGATCCCGTACCACGTGCGCGATTGCGCGGCCGCCGTGGCCCGCTGGGGCGGCGTGGTCAGCGGGCACCCGGACCTCGTCAGACGACTGCCGGAGGGCACGCCGTTCGACCCCGAGCTGCCGCTCGGCCTGCGCTGGCATCCGCTCAAGCGGGGCAAGGAGCAGCCGCTCGAGCTGCCCGACCACAGGCGCTGGTGTTCGGCGATCGCATCGTCGGCGTCGAGGGCGGGCTGCGCTACTGGTCGATGAACCCGGTCACGGCCAAGCGGGCGGACCACTTCCACCGCATCACGGCCAAGGAACTGGCGCCGCTGCTGGAGATCGACGTCGAGCGCATGCTCGTCACGCACGGCGAGCCGGTGCTGCGCGACGGCCGGTCGGCGCTCGCCGCTGCGCTGGCCGCCGAACCCTGGCACCACCGCGCGTAGAGGGGGCGCCCCGAACGGCACCCCCTCCGTCGCTCAGGTCCGCGCAGCGCGAGCGCGCCGGGCGTGCCGGCGGGCCTTGCTGCGTGACGTCGTCGCCGTCGTGGATGACGTCGACGTCGACGTGGTGAGTTCGCTGGGAACTACCCGTTGCGCGCGGCCATCGCGCGGCCCGCGTACTCCATCAGCTCCGGGTTCATCGCTCCGCGCGAGGCCTTCTCCGGCCCCTCCTCGGCGTACATCCGCTTCAGCGACGAGGCGATCCCGGGATCGCCGCCCGTGAACGCCTCGATCAGTGACTGCCAACGCGACGCCAGGGCCTGGACGCGCGGGTCGGTCACGTCCGTTCCCGCGAGCCGTTCGGCGTCGAGCTCGGCGATCAACTCCGCCCAGTCCTGCTGGGCCTTGAGCATCCCGTCCTCGCCCAGGTCGTTCCTTCGCGCCTCCAGCTGCTCCAGCTGCTCGGCCGTGTAGTACTGCTCCGACATGGTCATCACCTCGATGGCCTCGATGATCTGGTCCGTCGACGGTTCGCCCAGCCGGTCGAACGCGTCGAGGATGCCGCGCAGCCGCCGACGGAGATCGCGCGTGTGCGCGAGCTCCTCCTCGACCCGGGCCAGGTGCGTGGCGACCGCCGCGCGCAGGTCCGGGCCTTCGGTGGCGAGCGCCGCGCCCACGTCCTCGAGCGAGAGCCCGAGACCGCGCAGCGCGACGATCCGGTAGAGCCGCTGCACGTCCTCGGGCGAATAGCGCCGGTGCCCCGCGGCCGAGCGCTCGGCCGGGGGCAGCAGCCCGATCTCGTCCCAGTGGTGCAGCGTGCGCACGGTGAGGCCCGAGGCCGCCGCGAGCTCGCCCACGCTGAAGTCGGTGGTGGTTCGCATCCTGCCCGGCACGCTAGGCCTCACGTTACGTGAGGTTCAAGCGATCTTGGCGCCCGCCCACTCGTAGGTGACGCCCGTGAGCTGCTCCGAGACGGCCCACAGCCGCCTGGCCTGCGCCTCGTCCTGGGACTCGGAGTTGCCGCTGACGTAGGTCGGTGAGCCGACCGTCTCGAAGCGGCTGTCGGGCCCGAGATACGCGCCGCCGGGGACGTCGGGCATCGTGGCGGCGTACAGCGTCGGGAGCGCGCCGTCGGCGCTGCTCTGCGCGAGGTAGCGGGTCGGCAGGGTCATGATCTTCTCCTGCAGGGTCGCGTTGCCGACCTTGGCGCCTTTGGAGTAGAGCTCGGTCGCGGCCCAGCCCGGGTGTGCCGCGGCGCTCAGAGGTTCGAGCCGGATGCCGCCGCGCGGCGCTGCAGCTCGAACGCGAACATCAGGTTCGCGAGCTTGGAGGTGCCGTAGGCGGTCCACTGCGGTACTTGCGCTCGCTCTGCAGGTCGTCCCAGTGGAGCTTGCCCATGCGGTGCATGTTGCTCGCGGCGGTGACCACGCGTGGGGCTTCGGTCGCCTCGAGCCGGCTGCAGCAGCAGCCCGGTGAGCGCGAAATGCGCCAGGTAGTTGGTGCCGAACTGGAGCTCGAAGCCGTCGGTGGTGGTGCGGTACGGCGTCGCCATCACGCCCGCGTTGTTGAGCAGCAGGTCGATCTGATCCGGGGCCGCCGTCGGCGAAGGCCCGGACGGACGCCAGGTCCGCCAGATCGAGCGGGCGCAGCTCGTACTGCCCATCCGGCACCTGGGCGCGCATGCGGGCGAGCGCGTCCTCTCCCCGTCCGGGATCTCGGCAAGCGAGGATCACCTCCGCCCCTACGCGACCGAGCTCGAGCGCGGCGTGGAAGCCGAGCCCGCTGTTCGCTCCGGTGACGACGGCGACACGGCCGTCCTGACGGGGAATATCAGCGGTGGTCCATCTGGCCATGAGCCAACGATAACCAGAAAGATGAGAGCCGATGCGCACCTATTCGGCTAGCCGCTCTAGTGTCCACCGGGTGACTGAGCCCAACGCGTTCACCGGTGCGGCGCTCGACCGCGCGGGCGACTCCCGCCGCACCGATCCCGCGTGGGTCGCCGAGCAGCGAGCCCATCCTGGTGCGCGCGCCGTCGTCGCCGGCGACCGCGGTCTGCGCATCGCCGGCAACCGCCTCGAGCTCGTGCCGCTCGCCGAGCTCGACGCCGCCGAGCCGCTGCTGCTGGGCATCGACGCCGATGGCCCGGTCTTCGCGGTCGACGAGGACCCGCTGCGCGAGGGGCGCGTCCCGATGGTCGGCTCCGGCGGCGTCCGCGGCGAGCCGCCCGAGGGCTCTGGCGGCGAGCGGCTGTCGCTGCGCCAGGCGGCGGCGGTCCTTTCGCGCTCCGAGGGCGGCCTGGTCGCCTACGCCGCCGCGCTGCTGAACTGGCACCGCCGGCACCGCTTCTGCTCGGCCTGCGGGCGCGAGAGCGACATCGTCGAGGGCGGCCTCACGCGCGTCTGCCCGAACTGCGGCGCCGAGCACCATCCGCGCACCGATCCGGTCGTGATCATGCTCGTCACCGACGGCGCCGACCGGCTCATGCTCGGCCGCCAGGCGAGCTGGCCGGGCGGGCGCTACAGCGCGTTGGCGGGGTTCGTCGAGCCGGGCGAGGCGCTCGAGGAGGCCGTCGCCCGCGAGGTGCTCGAGGAATCGGGCGTCGTGGTCGGTCGTCCGCGCTACATGGCGTCCCAGCCGTGGCCGTTCCCGGCGTCGCTGATGCTCGGCTTCTCCGCGCCGTACGTGAGCGGCGAGCCGCGCGTGCTCGACAACGAGCTGCAGGACGTGCGCTGGTTCGAGCGCGCCGAGCTCGAAGCGGCCTCGAGGGCCGAGGACAACGAGGACTGGGGCACGCCCGGCGACCCCGGCGGGCCGTTGCGGCTGCCTCCGAGCCTGGCGATCGCACGTCGTCTCATCGATGCCTGGTTGACCGACTGACGCACCTCGCCTACGCTTGATGGGACGTGTCCCTGGAGGGCTGGATCTTCATGGTTGGGCTCCGCGTCTTCGACGTCGGGGCTCTCGTCGTGTGGCTCGTGTGGTTCTTCCGCCTGCGCGACGACGATGACGACGGCGACGACGACGGTCGCCGCGGAAAAGGCGGCGGAAGCGAGCCCGAGGAGCCCACCGGTCCCGGCGGCCTGAAGCTGCCGCTGCCGGAGTCCCAGCCGTGGCATTCGCGCCGGCGCGACCACGGCGGCGACCGCCGCGGGACGCCGCTCCCGACGCGCCGCACGGCGCCGCACCGCGCGCCGATCCGCACGCGTCACCGCTAGGGCAGTTTGCCCGGGAGCTTCGCCAGCGCCTTCTTGGCGTCGGTGCGAACCCAGTCCTGATCGTGCCGGAGGTAGCGCTCGAGATCCTGGCGCGCATCGGTCGCGCGCAACCGGCCGAGCACGGCGACCGCATCGCGGCCGAGGCCGGCTCGCGGCGAGCAGCTCGCAGGACCGGAATCGAGCGGTCGCGCAGGCGTTTGTGGCGGCCGAGGTACTCGACTACGAAGCCCGCGCCCCGCCAGAGGCCGGATCCTGGATCAGTGCGACGATCGCGTCGAACTGCTCCGGCCCCGCGGTGAACGCTATCGCCGTGCCGAGCGCCTGACGCAGCCGGATCAGGTCGGCGCGGCGTTGAATTTCGAGGATGCCGATCGCGATCGTCGGCTCGCCCTCCTCCGGCGGCGCCACCCGGAGCGCCTCCAGCAGGGCGAGCACGACCGTCTCGTCGCGTGGTCTCGCGGATGACCACGTACTCGGCCTTGGCGAGCCATTCGAGCAGGACCGGGATGTGGGCTGCGTAGGGGTCGGCGGCGCCGCTCGTGAGCTCGTTCAGTTCCCGGATGCGGAGACCGTTGGCGCGCAGGGCGGCGACGATTGGTCGCTGCTCGCGCTGGCAGGCGATGCGGTGCGCCTTACACGCTGGCTCTCGTTCGCGCCGCTCGGTGGTCGGCTACGAGGTATCGGCACATTCGCCGATGCGACGACGGATCGCGTTGAGCAACGAGCGAGTGTCGAGTTTCTCGCGCTCTACTCGAGAAACTCGACGATCGAGTCGAACTCCCGTGGGTTCGGGACTACTCGTCGTCTTCTTCGTCGTCCTCGTCGGAGTAGATCTTCACGATCTCGCCCCAGTCGCCGGTGCGCTCGTCGAGCGCGATGAAGTCCTCGTCGTCGCGCTCGAGGATCGTGCCGTCGGTCTCGACGTAGAGGACGATCCGCTCGCCGGGGAGCTGATCCAGGTCCGCGTCGGCGTGCTCCTGGGGATCGACCGCGAACGTCCGCACGCGGGCGATCGGCAGCGGGTTGGAGCCGTCGTCGGCGACCCCGGTCAGCAGCAGGGCCCACGCGACCGCCAGCACCGGGCTGTCGGTGACGCGCGTGCGGTCCTCGATCCAGCCGACCGGTCCGCCGCCATTGCCGTCGTCGCCGAACGCCTCGGTCCGGGCGACGACGAAGAAGTTCGCGTCGTCGCCGAGATCGGGCGGTTCGAACTCCGTGAGGAACTCCCGTGTGATGAGCATCGCGACGGCCGTTCTACCAGCCGCGGGTGCCGGGGCCGCCCTTGAAGGGGCCGATCAGGTCGGCGGTGACCCAACCGCCGTAGAACTCGCCCTCCTGCGCTTGGACGCGCTCGTCGTCGAGCCACGCGGCGTCGACGCGGCCCGGATAGAAGGAGACGAAATCGCGCAGCACCTCGTAGCCGGGCGACGGATCGGGGTAGGTCCACCCCACCGAGCGGACGCCGTTCGCGTCGAGATAGCGCGCCGTCCCCTTGAACTCGCACCAGGTGGCGCGCGCCGTGCCGGGCGTCAGGCCGTGCAGATCCTCGGGCGGCACATAGATGGCCGGCGGGTGGCTCGTTTCCAGCACGCGCAGCGCGCGCGTCGAATCGGCGAGTACGACCCCGCCGAGCACGACGCGGACCCGCCGGGTGCACAACTCGACCGCGGGCGGCCGCGGATAGTCCCAGACATTCTCCACACCGCGAGTACGGGTCTCGTTCGACGTTTGTTCAGTTCCGGATTCCGGTTCTTCGCGGCATCCTGTCCGCGATGGGAGACCGGAGCCGATGCCCGAACTGTCGTGAACCCGTGAGCCCGTTTGCCGCCGGGTGCGCGATCTGCGGTGCCGATCTCGACACGAACCGCTGGGATTCCGGCCCGGGAGTCCTCACTCGGGTCGGCTCGTGGCTCTCAGCCCTGAGCTTCGGCCCGGCCAAGGGCGGGCTCACGCCGTACGTCGTGATCTTCCTGGTCTTCTTCAGCGGCGCGATCCTCAGCGCGCTCTACGCCCTTTTCGCCTGACGGCGCCCAGCCCGGGCCGCGCAGCAGCACCTGGGCCTTCGTCCGCCAGCCGCGGGCGGCGCGGACGTCGTGCGCAGAGCGCGATGTACTCGTGGAAGGCGACGCGGACCGGGTGGAAGCGTCGTCGAGCTGCGTCGTCAGGCCGTAGCGGACGCGCTCGCCCTCGGGCTCGAAGGTGCCGAACAGGCGGTCCCAGATGATCAGGATGCCGCCGTAGTTCTTGTCGAGGTACTGCGTGGTTGGAGCCGTGGTGGACGCGGTGGTGCGACGGCGTGTTGAAGACGCCTCGACCGGGCGCGGCAGCCGCTTGATCGCGCTCGGTGTGGATCCAGAACTGGTAGATCAGCGACCAGGCCTGGGCGAGCAGCACCATCCACGACCGGGAAGCCGAGCAGCGGCAGCGGCAGCCAGAACGGGAAGTAGGTCATCGGCACCCACGTCTGGCGCAGCGCGGTCGAGAGGTTGTAGTGCTGCGAGGAGTGGTGGACGACGTGGCTGGCCCAGAACACGCGGCTCTCGTGCGAGACGCGGTGGAACCAGTAGTAGGCGAGGTCGTCGGCGAAGAACAGCGCGACCCAGGTCAGCGGGTTGTGCGGGTCCAGCCGCAGCGGCGTCAGCTCGTACAGCGCGGCGTAGATCGCGACGACGACGAGCTTCCAGCCGACGTTGATGACGACGTTGCCGATCCCCATCGACAGCGACGTGCCGGTGTCGCGCAGGTCGTAGCCGATCAGGTCATCGTCGTCGTCGTCGAGGTGCCGGAAGGACAGCGTACTCCGCGACGAGCAGCAGCACGAAGAACGGGATCGCGTAGTAGAGGACCTCGGCCATCTGGGGATCGAGCGCTCGAGCAGGTCGCGGGCGCGGTGCGTGCGCGTGTCGGCGTCGCCGTCGGCGATCGCGGCGGCGAGCGCGCGGATCGCCGCGTCGTCGCTCGAGCTCGCCGCGCCACCGCGTCGGCCTTCACCGACGGCGATCCGCTGGCGCGCGACGAGCGTCGTCAGCGCGAGCCGGTAGGCGATGTTGTCGGCGCCGTCGACGATCTGGTCCCACAGCACCTCGTAGTGCGCGTTGCGCGCGGTCGAGGTCCTCGACGGCGGCGAGCTGCTCGGCGCGCGCCCGATCTGCGCCGCAGCGCGGCGTCTGCCCGCTCCGCGCACCGGCGCGCGGCGTCGGCGCCGATGCAGGCGCGCATCTCCATCGCCGCCCGCGGGGCGTGCAGCGCCTCGGGCGCGTCGCCCTCGGCGGCGAGGTCGAGCAGCAGCTCGAGCCCGCCGTGGCGGCGCCAGTCGCGCACGCGGGTCGCGCCGCCCTGGCTGATCGAGACCAGGCCCGCCTGCTGCAGGCGCTTGAGCGCCTCGCGCACGGCGTGCCGGCTGGTCTCCAGCTCCTCGCTGAGCCGGCGCTCGGACGGCAGCGCGTCCCCGGCCGCGTAGCGGCCGCCGAGGATCTCGGCCCGCAGCCGCGCGTGGATCTGGCTCGAGACGCGTACTGGTTGGACCAGTCATCGCAACTGGTTATACCAGTGCGTCGCGCGGAATACGACGTCGCCTGCCGCCGTCAACACCGCCATGCGCATTCTGTTTGCCACGACCCGCGGCGCCGGACACGTCGGACCGCTGATTCCCTTCGCCCACGCCTGCCTCGCCGCCGGGCACGACGTCCGGATGGCCGCGGCGCCATCGGCCGAGCCGCACGTCCGTCGTGCGGGCCTGCCGTTCGCGGCGCTCGACGAGCCCGACCCGGAGGTGATGGCGGCCCTCTGGCCGCGCGTGAAGGCCGCGACTCCAGAAGAGGCCGGCCGGATGGTCTTCGAGGAGGTCTTCGCCGGCGAGTTCGCGCGCTCGGCCCTCCCCGGCATGCTCAGGCTCGCCTACCGCTGGCGACCCGACGTGATCGTGCGCGAGACCTGCGAGTTCGCCTCGCCGCTGGTCGCCGAGGCGGTCGGCGTGCCCGACGTCCACGTCGCGTGCTTCCTGGCCGTGCTGGGCAACACCGACTGGGACCTCTACAAGCCGCTGGGACGCCTGCGCAAGGAGTTCGCGCTCGCGCCGTCCAGCCGCGATCGCTCGATCGAGCCGTACCTGACGCTCGCGCCGCGCTCGCTCGAGCACCCGGCCTTCGTGGAGATCCCCGGGGACGCGGCGGTTCCGCGCGCCCGAGGCCCAGCCACGCCCGTTGCCGGACTGGTGGAGCGGCCCGCCGCGCCCGCTCGTGTACGTCTCCTTCGGCTCCGCCGCCGCGGGCAACGGGTTCTTCCCCGACATCTACCGCGACGCGGCGCAGGCGCTCGGCGAGCTGCCGGTCCGGGTCCTGATGACGCTGGGCACCGAGGTCGATCCCGCCGATCTCGGGCCGCGTCCCGGGCAACGTGCACGTGGAGCAGTGGGTCCCGCAGAGCGCGGTGATGGCGCACGCGTCGGTGATGGTCGGCCACGGCGGCTCGGGCTCGACGCTGGCCGCGATGGCCGCAGGCATGCCGCTCGCCGTCGTCCCGCTCTTCGCCGACCAGCCCGACAACGCGGAACGGATCGACGAGCTCGGCGCCGGACTGCGGCTCGACGGCGTCTCCGCGCTCGCCGGCGCCGTGCACGAGTTGCTCACCGAGCCGTCGTATCGCCGTCGCGCGGGCGAGGTCGCCGCGGAGATCGCGGCGCTGCCGCCGATCGAGCACGCCGTCGACCTGCTCGAGGAGATCGGCGAGGGCGAGGCGCTCGCCGCGTAACAAACCGGGGGTCTCGTGCAACTGTGGCGCTGAATGCGCCGCCTGGAGATCGACGACCTCTATGCCCGCCACCGCGAGGAGCTGCTGCTGTTCCTCGCGCGGCGCACCGCCGACCCGCAGATCGCGCTCGACCTCTGGGCCGAGACGTTCGCGCAGGCCGTCGCCGGCGGCCGCAAGTACCGCGGCGGCACCGAAGCCGAGGCCGCGGGCTGGCTGTACGGCATCGCCCGCCGCCAGCTCGCGCTCTACTACCGCCGCGGCCGGATCGAGCAGCGCGCCGTCGCGCGGCTGCAACTGGAGCGCGAGCCCGCCTCGCCCGAGCTGCTGGCCGAGATCGCCGAGCGCGCCGGCCTCGGCGAGCTGCGCGAGGAGCTGGCCGATGCGCTGGCGCAACTCTCGCCCGGCATGCGCGCCGCGGTCCAGCTGCGGATCGTCGACGAGCTCCCCTACCCCGAACTTGCCCGCAACCTGGGCATCACCGAGCAGGCGGCCCGCGCACGCGTGTCGCGCGGCCTGTCGAAGCTGGCGGAGCTGTTGGACGCCGCCACGATCCAGAGAGCGAGAACCGTATGACCGACCTCGAGCGCTACCTGGACGACTTCGGCGACCGGCTGCACGCCGCGAAGCCCCCGCCGCGGCGGCGTGGCCTGGCGCTGGGTGGCGCGCTCGCGCTGGCGACGGCGGTGATCGTCGCCGTCCTGCTGCTCGCCCCGAGCGGCGGCGGTGGCAGCCGCCCCGGCCCGGTGGACGCGATCGCGGCCGCGCGCAAGGCGCTGGATCCGGCCGGGGTGATCCTGCACATGCGGATCCGCACCGACCTCACCGGCGGCGGGATCAAGCAGGCCTTCCAGGAGACCTGGACCGCGCAGGACCCGCAGCGCTGGCGCCTGCGGCAATGGAACGTCGGCGGCCCGCGGATGAATCGTGGCCCGTCGGAGATGGCGTACGGCGGTGGCGAGCAGTCGTCCTACGAGAAGCGCCGGCTCTCGATCCGGCAGGGCTTCAAGGACGACACGCCGCAGACCCGGCTTCCGAACTTCTTCAGCCAGCAGGGCGGCGACCCGGACACCGATCTGCGCGCGCTCCTGGCGTCGGGCAAGCTCAAGGACGAAGGTGAGAAGCAGGTCGAGGGGCGCACGGTGCGGCGGCTGACGAGCGACGACGGCCTACGGTCGATGGTCTTCGACGTCGACCCGGTCAGCTTCGCCCCGCTCGGCGGCTCGATGACCTACCGCGGGCGCGCCGGGACGAAGATCCCGACGATGACCCTGCCGTTCGTGGTCGAGGCCTTCGAGCGACTGCCGATCACTGCGGAGACCGAGAAGCTGCTGAGGGTCATCCCGCCCGCGGGCACGAAGAAGACGGTCTACACGGCGGCCGACATGCGCCGGTTCCAGCGCGAGTACCGCGAGTGGCGCAAGCACTGCCGGAAGGTCAAGAAGAACTCCTGGACCTGCCCGGGAACGCCGCCGACGCTCACGAAGGGGTGAGATCTGCCGCCGTCAGCTGCCCGGCGTAGGGGCCGCGGCCCGTGAGGTTCGCGGCGCCCGCGCGGGCGGCGAAGGCCAGCACGGCGTCGATCTCGTACCCCGCGCCGAGCGCGTAGGTGACGCCGGCCGCGAAGGTGTCGCCCGCGCCGTACTCGTCCACCACCGGTCCGGGGAGCTCTGCGGCCTTGAAGGTGCCCCCGCGCTGCTCGGCGCCGTGCCAGGTCCCGCCCTCCTTGCCGGCGGTCGTGACGACCAGCGCCGGCGCGGGGTCCAGCGCGTCCGGATCGAGCTGCTCGAGCTTGTCCTTGCCGCTGCCGACGAGCGCGTCGATCCGGATCCCGCCGAGCGACTCGGCGGCCCGCGGCGTGGCCACCAGCAGGCGGGCGCGGCGGGCCTCGCGCATCGCCGCCTCGTCGCCGCCGGAGACGAAGACGGCGTCGGCGCCGTCCAGGCGCTCCCACGGGAGGTCGTCGGCGCCGTGGGGCGCGTGGCGCTCGCCGACGATCGAGATCGTTCGCTCGCCGTTGTCGTCGAGGTGGACGAAGCCCCAGCGCTGCATGTCCTCGCGCGGCGCGGCGTGGACGCGTACCCCGAGTTCTTCTAGCCGTGCGGCGGAGCGGCGGCCGCGCTCGTCCTCGCCGAGCGTGGTGAAGAAGTCGACGTCGCCGGAGAGCTTGGCGAGCTGGACGGCGACGACCGCGGCGCTGCCCGCGACCTCGGAGAACCACTCGGTGGCGTCGATGATCTCGCCCGGCTCCGGCACGTGCGAGAAGCGCCCGAACTCGATCCACTCGATATGGCCGACGACGGCGAAGCGGGTCATGCGCGCAGCTTCGCAGCCGCGAACTCGCGCATCCCGGCCTCGAAGTCCTCGCCTGCGCGGAAGCCGAGGACCGACGCCGCGTTCTCAGGTGAGGCGAAGACGTGGCGGACGTCGCCCGCGCGCCATTCGCCCGTGAGCACCGGCGGCAGCGCCGGGTCGACGGCGCGAGCGAGCGCGGCGGCCATCTCCCCCACGCTGCGCGGCGTCCCGCTGGCCACGTTGAACGCTCCGGGCACGCCCGCCTCCAGGGCCTGCAGGTTGGCGGCGGCGACATCGCGCACGTGGACGAAATCCCGCCGCTGAGCGCCGTCCTCGAAGACGCGCGGGGCGCGCCCGGCGGCGAGCGAGGAGCGGAAGATGCTCGCAACGCCCGCGTAGGGCGTGTCGCGCGGCATCCGCGGACCGTAGACGTTGTGGTAGCGCAGCGCCGTGACGGTCGCACCGGTCTCGCGGGCGAAGGCGGTGCACAGGTGCTCCTGCGCGACCTTGGTCGCCGCGTACACGTTGCGCGGATCGAGCGGCGCGTCCTCGGGGACCGCCTCGGGCACCAGGTCGCGGCCGCACGCCGGGCAGAGTGGCTCGAAGCGGCCGGCGTCGAGATCCGCGGCGGCGCGCGGGCCGGGCCGCACGAGCCCGTGCTCCGGGCAGCGATAGCGGCCCTCGCCGTAGACGACCATGCTCGAGGCGAGCACGAGCGACCCGCTGAAGCGCCGCGCGGCGAGCGCGCGCAGCAGGATCGCGGTGCCGAGGTCGTTGTGGGACGACGTAGTCGGCGATGTCGTCGAGGTCGACGCCGAGGCCCGACCATCGCGGCCTGGTGACTGATCGCGGACACGCCGTCAACCGCGCGCGCCGTGACGTCCGGGTCGCGCACGTCGCCCTCGATGTAGGTGGCTCGCGGGTCCAGATAGTCGGGCCGCTCGCGGTGGGCGGCCGCGAGCAGCATGTCGAGCACGCGCACCTCGTGGCCGCGCTGCAGCAGGGCGTCGACGACGTGTGAGCCGATGAAGCCGGCGCCGCCGGTGACGAGGATCGGGCCGGGCACGGCGCGCCAGGCTATAGCGTCCGCGCTCGTGCCGGACGTGATCCTGCCCGTGCTCAACGAGCGCGAGGCCCTCCCCTGGGTGCTGGAGCGGATGCCCGACGGCTACGCCGCGCTGGTCGTCGACAACGGCTCGACCGACGGCTCGGGCGAGCTCGCCGCCTCACTCGGCGCGCGCGTCGTCGTGGAGCCCGTGCCGGGGTTCGGCGCCGCCTGCTTCGCGGGCCTGAGCGCGGCCGAGAGCGACGTCGTGTGCTTCATGGACTGCGACGCGTCCTTCGATCCGCGCGACCTGCCGCTCGTCGCCGACCCGGTGCTCGAAGGCACGGCGGACCTGATGCTGGGCGCTCGCCGCCCGACCACACGTGGCGCGTGGCCGCTGCACGCGCGAGCGGCCAACACGGTGCTCGCGTTCGAGCTGCGGCGGCGCACCGGGGTCCCGCTGCGCGATCTCGGGCCGATGCGGGCCGCGCGTCGTCAGGCGCTGCTCGACCTCGGCCTGATGGATCGTCGCTTCGGCTGGCCGCTGGAGATGGTGCTCCGCGCCGCCGCCGAGGACTGGACGATCCGCGAGGTCGGCGTCGGCTACCACCCGCGTGAAGGGCGCTCGAAGGTCACCGGCACCGTGCGCGGGACCGTCCGGGCCGTTCAGGACATGACGAGAGTCTTACGATGATGTCACCGAAAGACTGATCCGAATCACGTTGGGGCACGCTACTCATTCTGTGGACCCAGCACTGATCGTGATCGCCAAGGCGCCGGTCCCCGGCCGGGTGAAGACCCGGCTCTGCCCGCCCTGTACGCCGGCCGAGGCGGCCGGCCTCGCGCAGGCGGCGCTGCAGGACACGCTCGACGCCGCGGCCCGCTCGATCCGCGCCGGCCGGCGCATCGTCGTCCTCGACGGCGAGCCAGGTCAATGGCTGCCTGATGGCTTCGAGGTCATCGCCCAGCGCGGCGACGGGCTGGACGAGCGCCTCGCCGCCGCCTTCGCCGACGTCGGCGAGCCGGCCTTCCTGATCGGCATGGACACGCCGCAGGTCACGGCGGAGCTGCTCGACGCGGGCCTGGAGGCGGTCGAGCGACGGCGACTCGGCCTTCGGCGCCGCGCTCGACGGCGGCTACTGGGCGATCGGCCTGCGCGCCCCGGACGCGGCCGTCTTCGCCGGCGTGCCGATGAGCAGCTCGAGCACCGGTGCCGTCCAGCGGGCGCGGCTCGCGCAGCTCGGGCTGCAGCCGGTGATCCTGACCCCGCTGCGCGACGTCGACACCTTCGAGGACGCGCTCGCCGTCGCCGCTCTGGCGCCCAGGACCCGCTTCGCCGCCGCCGTCGCCGAGATCTCGGCGGTGGCCGCGTGACCGCGCTCGAGGATCGCTCGCTGGAGCGTCGCCGCTTCGAGCGCGACGACGCGCCGCCGCTCCCGGCCGACGCGCTCTACGGCCGCCTCCTGGCCTCCGCGGCGCAGCACCTGCTCGGGGCCGGGCCGGCGCCCAGCGCACGGCTGCGGCTGTCCGACGGCCGCTCGGAGCACCTCCCGCTCGATCGCTGGCTCGCTCCCGCCGACGCGGTCGACGAGGAGATCCTCGCCGACGTCGAGGCTCCGGTGCTCGACCTCGGCTGTGGCCCGGGGCGCCATCTCGCGGCCCTGCGGGCAGCCGGCAAGCGGGGGCTCGGCGTCGACCTCTCGCCCGTCGCGGTCCGGCTTGCGCGCGACCGTGGCGCGAACGCGATCAACGGCTCGCTGTGGTCGCAGGTGCCGAGCGCAGGGATCTGGCGGACGATCCTGCTGCTGGACGGCAACATCGGCATCGGCGGCGCGCCGATCCTGCTGCTGCGGCGTGCGGGAGAGCTGCTCGCCCGCGGCGGCACGATCCTCGTCGAGACCGATCCGCGGGCGCCCCGACGCACCGCATCCGCGTCCGGCTCGAGGCGCCGGGCGTCGTCTCGGAGTGGTTCCGGTGGGCGCGCGTCGGCGTCGACGGCGTCGACGAGATCGCGGCGCCGGCCGGGTTCGCCGTCGATGGGGTCCGCTCGCTCGCGGGCCGCACGTTCGTAACGCTCAGACGTAGCTGAGGACCAAGCTTCAATGCCCCCCGCTCCTCCAGGCCCGTTCCGACCGGGCTTCTGGCGCTCTCCCCTGCGTGGTCCGTGGCTGACCGCCGCGCTCGGCTCGATCCTGCTCGTGCTGATCGCGGTCGTCGCGACGACCGGCTTCCTCTCGCACGCGGCGTACATGCCGAACCTGCCCGGCAACGCGATCGTGCCGAAGGACCGCGACGTGCCGCTGATCGCCTCGTTCTTCGACTGGCCGACCGGCCCGAGCTGGCTCTACGCGCTCACCCAGGGACTGCACACGAACGTCGGGCTGGTCGTGATCCCGTTCCTGCTGGCCAAGCTCTGGTCGGTCATCCCGAAGCTGTTCGCGTTCCCGCCGGTCAAGAGCCCGGCCGACGGGATCGAGCGGCTCGTCGATCGCGCTGCTGGTCGCGAGCTCGGTCTTCGAGCTCGCGACGGGCGTGATGAACGCGCAGTACTGGTACCCGTTCAAGTTCAACTTCGTCGTCGCGCACTACTACGGCGCGATCGTGTTCGTGGCGTCGCTGACGCTGCACGTGATCGTGAAGCTGCCGGTGGTCGCGCGCGCCTACCGCGAGCGCGGCGTGCTCAAGCCGTTGCGCGACAACCTGGAGCACACGAAGCCCGAGCCGTCCGGGGATCTCGTGACCCCGAACCCGGCCGCGCCGACGATCTCGCGCCGCGGCCTGTTCGCCTTCGCGGGCGCCGGGGCCGGGCTCCTGCTGGTGGCCAACGTCGGGCAGTCGATCGGCGGGCCGACTGCGCAAGCTGGCCTTCCTCGCTCCGCGCCGGGAGCTGGCTGACGGCGACTTCCCGGTCAACAAGACCGCGCGCGCGGCTCGGATCACGCCCGAGCAGACCGGCGCCTCCTACCGGCTCGTGCTGCGTGCCGGTGACACCGAGGTCTCGCTGACGCGCGACGAGCTGCTCGCGCTGCCGCAGCACACGGCGCGGCTGCCGATCGCCTGCGTCGAGGGCTGGACGACGACGCAGGAGTGGACCGGCGTGCGGCTGGCCGTGCTGGCGGAGCGGGCCGGCGCGCCGGGCGCGCGCCAGGTGCTCGTCGAGTCGCTGCAGCCGGCCGGCGTGCTGCGCCGCGCATCGCTGACGGGCGGCCAGATCGCCGCGGACGACGCGCTGCTGGCGCTGAAGGTCAACGGCGAGGACCTCTCGATGGACCACGGCTACCCGGCGCGCGTGATCGTCCCCGCGCTGCCCGGCGTGCACAACACCAAGTGGGTCGGCCAGATGACCTTCGAGGCGGCCTGATGCGCGCGCGCTACGGGGCCTCCCCCATCCACCTGCTCGCGCACCTCGCGCTGCTGCCGATCGTGGCCTGGGCGCTGCTGCAGGTGCTCGACTTCCGCGCGGCCTCCAACGTCGTGCTGTGGCTGGTCTGCGCCGTGATCCTGCACGACCTGATCCTGCTGCCCGCGTACTCGCTGCTGGACCGGCTCGCCCGCGAGGCGACCGGCAGCGCGGTCAACTACGTGCGCGTCCCCGCGGGGCTCTCGCTGCTGATGCTGCTCGTCTTCTGGGGCACGATCCGCGGCAAGGGCAGCGGCGCCTTCCACTACACCAGCGGGCTCTCCTACGAGGGCTACTTCTCGCGCTGGCTGCTCGTCACCGCGGCGCTGTTCGTGCTCTCGGGCGCGGTCTACCTGGTGCGCGGTCGCAGGACCGGCCGGTTGCCGGCCGCGTAGTCGACCACTTCGTGCGTCCGGTCGAGCTCGATCCTCAGCCCCCAGTCCGCCTTGTCGTAGGCGATCGCATACGGTCCGCCGATCACGTGGACTCGGCGGATCAGCTCGAAGCGCGGGCGCAGATGGAAGACCAGCAGCGCGTCGCCGAGCGTGTCGGTGACGTACAGCAGTTGAGCGCCGTCGGTCGCCAACCCGACCGGGCCGATCCCGGCGCCCGTGCTCCCCAGCCGCTTCAGCGTCCGGGCGTCGTAGACCTCCAGCGTCCGCTCGCGCCCGCTCAGCACCGCAACCTTCGCGCCGCTTGTCGAGCAGCGCCACGGCCGTCGGCTCGCGACCCGTCTTGGCGCTCGCCAGGACCTTCGCGCCCTCGCGGACCTCGAGCCGGTCGCTGCTGACGATCGACCGCGTACGTCTTCGCCCCGTCGCTCACGCGATCCGCGGACGGGAACCGCTCCCGCCGGCGCGGGCAGCTCCGCGGCACGCTCCGAGCCGCATCCGGCCAGGGCGCCAACCACGAGGATCAGCGCTAGCCGATGCATGCCTCGAAGATAAAGGGCCAGACCCTTTATGTACGGGCGGTGCCGTGGATTGGCGCCCTGGTGGCGATCGCGACGGTCGCCGTGGGGCTGCGGCTGGATGCGACGGGGACACAGCTCGGGGTGCCGCATCCGCCGTTCATCGGCGCCTGGGGGCCGCGGGCGAACCTGTGGCTGGTCGTCGCGGTGCCGTGCTTCGTCGGGCGCTGTCGCGCTCGTCCCGACGCTGCTGCGCGCGCGTCCGCTGGTGCTCGCCGGCGGCGCTGTTCGTCGTCACGCTGATCCTGCGACTCGTCGCTGAACTTCGTCCGGCTCGGGACGGGACAGCTCGACCGCGCGCTGACCGTCGGCCCGCGCGGCGAGGGCAAGAACGAGTACCTGCCGTCGCTCGCGGCGTTCGACTACGGCCCGCGCTTCGTGCTCGACCGCTTCGCCGAGCTCGTGCCCGCGCTGCCGGTGCACTCGGCCGGCCATCCGCCCGGGCCTGCTGCTGACGATGCACTACCTGAGCCTGGACACGGCGCCCAGGCTGGCGTGCGTTCTGCATCGTCGTCGGCGCGCTCAGCGCGCCGCTGACCTACGTGCTGGCGCGGCGGCTCTTCGAGGAGAACGTCGCGCGCGTCGCCGGCGTGCTCGCCGCGTTCTCGCCCGGCGATGCTGCACTTCGGCGCGACGTCGGCCGACGCGGTCTACCTGACGCTCGGCCTGCTCGCGGCGATCCCGCTGCTCTCGCCGCGGATCGGCGTCCGGCTGCTCGGCGCGCTCGTGCTCGCCGTCGTCTCGCTGTTCGCGTGGTCGCTGCTGGCGATCGCGGCCTGGGCGACGATCCTCGTCCTCGCCCGCGACGGGCTGAAGCCCGCGATCAAGCTCGCGCTGCTCACCGGCGTGCGTCCTGCTCGCCTTCCACGCGCTGTTCGCGCTCGCCACCGGCTTCGACCCGCTCGGCACGCTGCACGCCACGTCACGCGTCTACGAGGTCGGGATCGCGTCCCGGCGGCCGTACGCGTACTGGCTGTTCGGGTCGCCGACGGCGTTCCTGCTGATCCTCGGCGCGCCGATCGCGTGGCTGGCGCTCGTCCGGCTCGCGCAGGGCGCACCGGAGGCGCTCGCGATCGTCGCCGTGATCGCGATCTCCTGCATCCTCGGCTTCACGAAGGCCGAGACCGAGCGGATCTGGCTCTTCCTGGTGCCGCTGGTGATCCTCGCCGCCGCTCCGCTGGTCCGCCGCCCGCGCTGGGCTGGTCGCGGTGCTGGCGCTGCAGGCGGTGGTCTACGAACTGCTCTTCGACACGCTCTGGTGAGCGAGCTCCGGGCTGCGCCCGGCGAGGAACTTCATGTCGACCCACGGCGTCCAGTGCGCGACGTAGGCGTCGTCGAGCCGCAGCGCCTCCAGCTCCGCCGCGCTGGCGAAGACGCGCTGCGCGGGACCCATCAGGCCCGGTGCCAGCAGCCGTCGCGGGCCGGTGTGGCCGGCGTCGGTCCCTGGCGGCAGCGCGCGCGGGCCGACGAAGCTCAGGCGCCCGCGCAGTACCGTCAGCAGCAGCGGCAGCTCACGCGCACCGACGCGCTCCAGTGCCTGCCCGAACGCTCCACCGGGCAGCTCGCGGAAGCGGGTGAGGATGATCGGCCGGCCGTTCTTGCCGAGCCGCCGGCGCCGCTCGAGCAGGCCGTCGCCCGCGAACGCGAGCAGCAGCAGGACCGTGACGAACAGCGGCACGAGCACGACCACCATCAGCGAGTGCCAGCAGCACGTCGCCGATGCGCTTGAAGAAGAGCGCGACACGGGCGTACGGACGTGCGAGCCGTGCGGCGGCTCGCTCTACGTCCGGTGACCGGTCTTCTTTGCGCTCCATCGCTTGGGTCGACACAGCCCTCCCCTCGGGGAATCACTCGGCACGATCCCAGATGCGGACCCCTTACGGAAGCCGTACCCAACAAATGTTTCAGGTCGGATTCGAGCGGGCGCAGCTCCTCGGCGTAGGAGAGCGAGTGGCGTCGCAGCTCGCCGCCGGGCAGGACCTCGTAGGCGCCCATCCGCCACAGCGGCGGCGAGTAGGCGTGGATCGTCACCGCCGGCGCGGTCGCCGGTGTGGCGCACGCGGTGGATGTCGGCGGCGCTGAAGTGGAAGGCCTCGCCGGACTCGAACGTGCGCGTGACCGGCGGACCGCCGAGCGCGAGGCGGTCCTCGGCGACCTCGCCCTGGACCACCGCGACCGCGCCGCCGGACAGGTCGTGGTCGTGGAAGCCCGTGTCCTGATCGTCCATCCAGCAGATCAGCCAGACCGCGACGTCGTCGTCGCGGCGCAGCTCCTCGTAGTGCGCGCTGGTCGGGCGAATGGCGCACGAGGTGCTCCCAGACCTCGGGATCGGCGGCCAGGTCACGGACGAGGGACTCCAGGGCGGAGCCGTCGAGCTCACTCATGCGAAGCGCTCCGGGTTGGTGACGAGGATGGCGTGCTCGGCCGCGGCGCCGAGCGCCGCGAGGGCGACCGGTTCGATCACCGGCCGGTCCGAGCCGTAGAGCAGGCGGTCCACGCCGACGACGCGCAGCATCGCGTCGATCGCCGCGGGACCGTAGGACGAGGTGTCGAAGGCGGTCAGCGGGTCGTGCACCGCGTCGCTCGGGCCGCCGCGGGCGGCGAGCCGCTCGGCGTGCAGCGGCGCGAGCCCGGCGAGCATCGCGAAGACGACGCGCAGCGTCGGGTGGGCCGGCCTCCCCCACTGCGCCCAGGCGTGCCACGCGGTCGACATCTCGGCGACGTAGGCGGTCAGCGCGGGGAACCAGCGCGGGCGCAGCCGGCCGCCGGGCCGGGATGGATGAACAGCGGCGCGCCGCGCTGCGCCAGGCGCTCGAGCGCGGGGCCGAGCGTCTCGATGCCCGCGGGCCCGCCGAGCGCGCCCGCGGGCAGGGAGAGTCCGACGGCGCCCGCGTCGAGCAGGGCGTCGACGCGCGCCGGCGACGGATCGGCGAGCACGAGGCCGGCCCACAGCTCGAACGGCGCGCCCAGCTCGAGCACGCCGGCGTGGAAGTCGTCGAGCAGCGGCTTCGGCCTCGTTCGGCGGCAGCGACTCGATGCCGAGCGGCGCTCGACGGCGCGATCAGGACGCGCTGCAGCCCGTCGGACGCGACGAGCGTGGTCCGGTCGGCCGGGTCGTGCGTGGCTCGGGTCGAACGGCGCGGGCGCGTCGCCGGCGAGCTCGCAGCAGCCAGTCGCGCCCGTCGCGGCGCAGGCGAGGGGGAACCGTGCGCCGCGCCAGGGAGGAGAGCAGGCGTTCCGGCCAGAGGTGCTGGTGGACGTCGACGCGGCGCACGGTCACGTCGACATATACACGACTAATCCGGTCGAGTTTCAGGTGTTTGTGCGATCGACCATCACCGAGGTGGCTTTGACGGCCGCCGTGGCCGCCACCCCGGGCGCCAGCCCGAGCTCCTCGACGGCGTCGCGGGTGACCGCCGCGACGAGCCGGAACGGGCCGGCCTCGATCTCCACGAGCGCCATCACGCCGTCGACCTCGACCGAGCGGATGACGCCCGGGAAGCGGTTGCGCGCGCTCAGGTTGTGGCCGGTCGTGGCGCCGCCGCGGCGTCGCCGACAGGCGCTCGACCTCCTCCGGCGGGCACCAGGCGGCGGTTGCGCGCGTCGCGCGTGGTGCGCAGCTTGCCGGCGCGATCCCAGCGCCGCAGGGTGTCGGCGCTCACGCCGAGCGCCCGCGCCGCTTCGCCGAGGGTCAGGTCCGCCACGGGGCGGAGTCTGGCAAAACGCCCTCGACCCGGCGCGCACCCTCGGGCGTCAGCTCGACCTTCCAGATCGGCGCCTCGGCCTTCACGCGGTCGATCAGCGCCCGTGCACCCGCGAACGCCTCGCCGCGGTGGGCGGCCGAGGCGGCCACGATCACCGACGGCTCGCTCAGCGGGACGCGCCCGGTGCGGTGCACGAGCGCGACGGCGCAGAGTCCGTGGCGCTCGGCCTCCTCCTCGCCGATCGCCTGCAGCTTCTCGCGCGCCATCTCGACGTAGGCCTCGTAGTCGAGCGCCTCGACGTCGCGGGTCACGCCCTCGAAGCAGACGACCGCGCCGGCGCGCGGGTCGCGCACGGCGGCGGCGACCGTCGCGAGGTCGAGCGGCTGATCGGTGATCTCGACCAGCCGCACCGGGCCGGCGCCGCCGCTGACCGGCGGGATCAGCGCCACCTCGTGGTCGGCGCGGATCGGCGCGTCGGCGGGCGCGTACTCGCGGTCGAGCGCGACGATGCACTGGCCCGGCGACAGTCCCATCGCCGCGAGCACGTCGCTGGCGCGCGCATCGTCGGGCAGGTCGAGCTCGACGTGGTCGGCCCCGGCGCGCTCGCGCAGGCCGGCGAAGAGCCGTACGGAGATCCTCACGCTGGTGATGCTAGTCGCAGGAGCGAATACCATTGACACCAGTGGACGGAGCATTGACGCACCTGGACGCCGCCGGAAACGCTCGCATGGTCGACGTGAGCGCCAAGGACGAGACCTCGCGCTGGGCCCGCGCCCGCGCCGTCGTGCGGATGTCGCCCGAGGCGGCGGCGCGCGTCGCCGCCGGTGACGCGCCGAAGGGCGACGTCGCGACGGTCGCCCGGATCGCCGCGATCCAGGCCGCCAAGCGCACGGACGAGCTGATCCCGCTCGCGCATTCGCTCCCGCTGACCGTCGTCGAGCCGACGGTCATCGTCGATCCCGAGGCCGGCACGGTCACGCTGATCGCCGAGGCGCGCACGAGCGCGCGCACCGGCGTCGAGATGGAGGCGATGGTCGCCTGCAGCATCGGCGCGCTGGCCGTCTACGACATGGTCAAGGGCATCGAGCCCGGGGTCGTCGATCGAGCGCATCGAGCTGCTCGACAAGACGGGCGGGAAGTCGGACTTCCACCGCTCATGAAGCGCGCTCAACTTGTCGACGGGCACGGTCGCGACATCGGCGACGTGCGCATCTCGGTCACCGACCGCTGCAACTTCCGCTGCCAGTACTGCATGCCCGCCGAGGGCCTGCCGTGGCTCGATCGCGACGACATCCTCACCTACGAGGAGATCGCACCGCGTCGTGACGCTGCTGGCGTCGATGGGCGTCCACGACGTGCGGCTGACGGGCGGCGAGCCGCTCGCGCGCCGCGAGCTGTGGAAGCTCGTCGAGCTGCTCAGCCGCCGACGAGAACGTCCACGACCTCTCGCTGACCACCAACGGCTACCTGCTCGAGCGCCAGGTCGAGAAGCTGGTGCGCGCGGGCCTGCGCCGCGTCAACGTCTCGCTCGACGCGCTCGCGCCCGACCGCTTCTTCCAGCTCACGCGCCGCAACTCGCTCGCGCAGGTGCTCTCGAGCCTCGCGGCGGCGGAGAAGTACCCCGAGCTGCGGCCGATCAAGGTCAACGTCGTCGCGCTCAAGGACTTCACCGAGGACGAGGTCGTCGCGCTTCGCCGAGTTCGCCCGCAAGCACCCGTACGAGGTGCGCTTCATCGAGTTCATGCCGCTCGACGGCGACCGCAACTGGTCGCGCGACCGCGTGCTGCCCAACGAAGAGGTGCGGCGGCTGATCCACGCCGCCTATCCGCTCGAAGGATCTCGGCCGCGAGCGCCACGGCACGTCGCGGCGCTGGGAGTTCGCCGACGGTCAGGGCTCGATCGGCTTCATCTCCCCCGTGACCGAGCCGTTCTGCGGCGACTGCAACCGGATCCGGGTCACCGCCGAGGGCAAGCTGCGCACCTGCCTGTTCTCGATGACCGAGACCGACCTGCGCGGGCCGCTGCGCTCCGGCGCCACCGACGACGACCTCGAGCGGCTCATCCGCGCCGCCGTGTGGGAGAAGGAGCTCAAGCACCACGTCAACGACGAGGGCTTCGTGCAGCCGCTGCGCACCATGTCGCAGATCGGCGGATGAAGGACTTCGAGGAGGCGCTCGCGCTCGTCTTCGAGGGGCTGGAGCCCGTTGGAGCCGAGGACGTGACGCTGCGTGAGGCCGCTCGGACGCGTGATCACGGCGCGCCGCGCGCGCCGCGATCGACCTGCCGCCGTTCGATCGCACGGCGATGGACGGGTTCGCCGTCCGCTCGGCCGACGTGTCGCCGGGCGCGGAGCTGCGCGTGATCGGCGATCTCGCCGCGGGTGGTTCGCACGGTTGCGGTTGAGCCCGGGACCGCGGCGCGGATCTCGACCGGCGCGGCGATTCCCGAGGGCGCCGACTCGATCCTGCGCGTCGAGGACGCCGAGGTGCGCGGCGATGTCGTGATCGCTTCCGTCGCGGTGCGGCCCGGCCTCCACATCCGCCGCCGCGGCGAGGACCTGCACGCCGGCGACGTGCTCTCGCGGCCGGGCGACGTCCTGACCCTTCCGCGCTTGTCCGCGCTGGCGTCCGCGGGCGTGGCGTCCGTCGTCCGTCCACCGCCGCCCGCGCCTGGACCTCTTCGTGACCGGCAACGAGCTGCTCCCCCCGGGCGCGCCGCCTGAGCCGGGCAAGATCTACGAGTCCAACGGGCTCACGATCGGCGCTGCTCGCCGAGGCCGCGGGCGCGGTTGTCGTCCGCCATCCCGCCGTCGCCGACGACTTCGAGGCGACGCGCGAGGCCGTCGAGCGGGGCCTCGAGGGCGACATCCTCGTCGTCTCGGGCGGCGTCTCGGTCGGCCCGCACGACCACGTCAAGCCCGCCTTCGAGGCCTGTGGCGTCGACGAGGTCTTCTGGCGGATCCGGATCAAGCCCGGCAAGCCGCTCTGGTTCGGCCGCCGCGGGTCGACGCTGGTGTTCGGCCTCCCCGGCAACCCGCTGTCGGCGATCGTCGGCATGGCGCTCTTCGTCGTCCCCGCGCTGCGCCGCCTGCAGCGGCGAGAGCACGGCCGGCCCGCGCTTCGAGCGCGGCCGCCTCGGCGAGCCCGCCGGCCCCTCCGACGGCCGCACGACGTTCCTGATCTCCAAGCTCGTCCCGGATCCGGCCGACGGCGTCCTGGTCGCGTACCCGACCGAGCGCCAGGGCTCGCACATGACGGGCGCGTTGGGCGAGAGCGACGGCTTCGCGGTCGCCCCCCACGGCTCAGGCCCGCTCGAGGCGGGCGCCGAGATCAACCTCCTGCGCCTCTAGCGCAGCAGGAAGTCCTCGACGATCCGCGCCTGGACCGGCGTGAGCGCGGGGACGGGTTCGCCTCGCTCGACACGGGCGGCCGCCTGCGCGAGGGTCAGGCCCGTGCCGGTCAGGACGTCGCCGATCAGCGGCGGGACGTCGCCGGCGCAGATGCCGCAGTCGTCGCTCACGCGTTCGCCGCCTCGGGTTCGGGTTCGGCCAAGCGGCTGGACAGGCAGGTCGCGAAGTCGCGCAGGAGGCGGCTCGTGATGTCGTTGATCACGGTCGGGCCGACGAAGCCCGCGAGTGCGCCGGCGATCGTCAGCTCGGCGACGGAGACGACGCGCGTCGAGCTCCCGAAGTCCGTGAGGGTGTTGACGATGGTTGCGCCGGAACCGGTGCTGGCGCCGACGACCGCGATCCGGTTGACGTGGGTGGCCTCGTCGGCGGCCTCGATCCGAATTGTGCCCTTGTGGACGGCCGAGAACGGACCCACGCGGAGCGTGAACTCGCCGTGGTAGGCGCCGTCCTCATGGCCGGTGATCGTTGCGCCCGCCAGGCAGGGCGCGATCCGCTCGGGGTCGTTGAGCGCCTGCCAGACGGCGTCGATCGGGGCGTGGACCTCGAAGGTCTGCTCCAGGTTCACAGCTTCGAGAGCTCCTCTTGCGTGTCGATGTCGGTCGCGCTGGCCAGGTGGCCGGCCTCCCACTTGCGCACGCTGAAGCGTGCCAGCAGCTCGCGCGCGCCCGGCGTCCCCCTCGAGCTCGCCGACGGCGGCGAGCACGCTCGGGCCGAGCACGACCGGGTGGCCGGGCGCGCCGTCGTAGACCGCCCGCACGGCGTCGAACGGCTCGCGCAGTTGCTCGAGCGCGCCGGTGATGACCTGCGGCGTGATGAACGGCTGGTCGCCGAGCGTGATGACCACGGCCTCGGCGCCGGCGAGCGCCGCGACGCCCGCGCGCAGCGAGAAGCCCTGTCCGCGCGCCCAGTCCTCGCAGATGACGACCTCGGCCGCACCGAAGTCGATCCGCGCCTGGATCTCGTCCGCGTCGTGGCCGAGCACGACGACGACACGGTCCACGGCGCGCGGTCATCGCCTCCAGGGCGTACGTCAGCAGCGGCCGCCCGCGCAGGATCGGCGAGCTGCTTGGTCTCGTCCCCGAAGCGCGTGCCCGCGCCCGCGGCGAGGATCAGGCCCGCGGCGTTCACGCGATGCCCTCTTCCATCAGGTCCGCGAGGGCTTCGAGCGAGGCGATCGAGTTGCCCGGCAGCAACCGGTCGACGTACGGCAGCGCGGCGCGCATCCCGCGCGTCAGCGGCTCGTAGCGCGGATCGGCGGCCAGCGGGATTGAGCCAGACGATGCGGTGCGCGGTGCGGGCGAGCCGCGCCATCTCCTCGGCCAGCTCCTCGGGCTCGCCCCGGTCCCAGCCGTCGGAGAGCAGGATGACCATCGAGCCGCGGCCGATCCGGCGCCCGTGCTCGCGGTTGAGCTCGGCGATCGCGTCGCCGATCCGGGTGCCGCCGGACCAGTCGTTGACCGCGGCCGCGGCGCGTGCGAGCGCCCGGTCGGAGTCGCGTCCCCGCAACTCGCGGGTGACGCGGGTGAGCCGGGTCCCGAACGCGAACGCCTCGACGCGGGCGCGGGCGGCGACGCAGGCCTGCATGTACTGCAGCAGCATCCGCGAGTACGGCGCCATCGAGCCCGACACGTCGCAGATCAGCACGAGCCGGCGCGGGCGCTCGGCCTGCTCGCGGTAGCGGCGCTCGAACAGCTCACCGCCGTGGCGCAGCGAGGCGCGCACCGTCGCGCGCAGGTCGTGCTCGTCGCGCCGGCGCTTCGTCGGGAGCGTGCGACGCGAGCGGCGCGTCGGACCGCGCCGCGCGAGCCGGGCGAGCAGGTGCCGCGCCGCGGCGCGCTCGGCGTCCGAGTAGGCGCCGAAGTCCTTCTCGCGCAGCAGCTCCTCCTCGCTCCAGGCGGCGGGAGCGGGCGTCAGGTCGGCCGCGGGCGCCTCGTCGCCGGCGGGCGGGACCGCGACCCGCGGCAGCGCCTGCTTGGCGATCTCGCCGAGGTCGTCGAGCGGGTTGGCCGGCTCGTCGGAGCCGAAGACCACGGTGAACGCCGCCGCGAAGCTGGTCAGCTCGGCGCGCGTGGAGCACAGCGAGGTGCGCAGGGCGTAGAAGAACTCGGCGCGCGAGGACGCGTCGACCGCGGCGAGCGCGCGCTGCGCGGAGAGCACCTCGCCGAGCCCGACCCGCGCGCCCCGCGCGCGCATCTGGGCGGCGAGCGCCGCGACCTGGGCCTGGGCGTGCGCGCCGAGTGGCGCGAGAGGGTCGGCGGCGCGTGGGCCACCGGCCTCGCCCGGCTCGTCCTCGGCGAGTGGCGCGCCGCCGCCGGCCACCCACACCTCGTGCTCCGCGAGCAGCGCCGCGGCCGTGTCCACCGTGCCCTCGTCGGCCTGCTGGCCGAGCCGCCGGGCGACGACGTTCGCCGCCGCCCGCTCGGCGATCTCGCCGTGGCCGGTGGCGCCGCTTTCCTCAGGCACCCTCGAGGATCCGGTCGCGGCGCACGCGGTCGATGTCCTCGCGCACCTTCAGCGCCACGCCGAGCGTGTCGTCCAGCGTCGCCTCGCCGTCGAGGGCCAGCAGCGCACGCGCCCAGGTGATCGTCTCCCCCACCCCGGGCAGCTTGTAGAGCTCCTGGTCGCGCAGCCGGGCGACCGCGGCGCAGACCCGCGCGGCGACCTCCTCCGGCACGCCAGGGAGCCGCGTGCGCACGATCTCCGCCTCACGCTCGGGCGTCGGGTAGTCGATCCAGTGGTACAGGCAGCGACGCTTCAAGGCGTCGTGCAGCTCGCGCGTGCGGTTGGAGGTCAGCACGACCAGCGGCCGGTGCGCGGCCGCGATCGTCCCCAGCTCCGGGATCGTGATCGCGAAGTCGGCCAGGAACTCCAACAGGAACGCCTCGAACTCGTCGTCGGCGCGGTCGATCTCGTCGATCAGCAGCACCGCCGGCCCGCCGTCGTGCTCCAGGGCCTCCAGCAGCGGCCGGCGCAGCAGAAACTCGGGGCCGAAGAGCTCGCGCGCCGGGGCGCCCGCCTCGGCCGCCCGGATCGCCAGCAGCTGGCGCTGGTAGTCCCAGTCGTAGACCGCGTGGTGGAGGTCGATCCCCTCGTGGCACTGCAGGCGGATCAGCTCGGCGCCGGTCGCTGACGCCAGCGCGCGCGCCACTTCGGTCTTGCCCACGCCGGCCTCGCCCTCCAGCAGCAGCGGCTGCTCGAGCGCGAAGGCCAGGTAGGCGGAGGTGGCGAGGCCCTGGTCGGCGAGGTATCCCTCACCGGCCAGCGCCGTCGACACGTCCTGCGGAGTTGCGAAAGCCACTACCTCATGATGACGCGGCCGTAAGGGCGCGCTTGCACAGCACTCGGGCGAGGTGGCGCTTGTAGTCCTGCGAGGCGTTGAGGTCCGAGGGCGGATCGGTGCCCTCGGCCGCCAGCTCGGCCGCCGCGGCGATCGTCTCCGCCGTCAGCGGCTGGCCGCGCAGCGCCTCCTCCGCCGCGGTCGCCCGCAGCGGCACGGAGCTCATGTGCGTGAGCCCGATCCGGACGTCGGCGCACGTCCCGTCGCCGCCCTTCTTCACGAGCGCGGAGACGGCCACCATCGCCCAGTCCTCCTGGCGGCGGTTGAACTTCTCGTAGCCGTAGCCGTAGCCCTCCATCGCCGGGATGCGGATCTCGGTGACGATCTCGTCCTCGCCGACCACCGTCGTCAGGTAGTCCTCGAAGAAGTCCGCCCCCGCGACCTCGCGCTCGCCGGAGCCGCCGCGGATGATCACGCTGCCCTCGTGGGCGAGCAGGATCCCCGGGAGGTCGGAGGCCGGGTCGCCGTGGGCGATCGTGCCGCCGATCGTCCCCATGTTGCGGACCTGCTGGTCGGCGATCGTCGCCGCCGCGGCCGACGGCAGGCCGTAGCCGCCCGTCGCCACCGCGTGGTGGGTGACCAGCGCGCCGAAGCGCAGCACGCCGTTCTCGCGCGAGACGCTCTTGAGCTCCTCGACACGGCGCAGGTCGACCAGCAGCGAGGGCGCCGCCAGCCGGAGCTTCATCAGCGGGATCAGCGAGTGCCCGCCGGCCAGGATCTTGGCGTCCTCGCCGCCGTCGCTCAAGGCGCTCAGCGCCTCGTCGAGCGACCCGGGCGCCACGTAGTCGAACTCAGCGGGGATCAACGCTTCGCCTCCTGGATGGCTTCCCAGACCCGCATGGATCCGAGCGGCATGTTGATGTACGTGACGCCGAGCGGGCGCAGGGCGTCGATCACGGCGTTCAGGACCGCCGGCGACGCGGCGATCGTGCCCGCCTCACCGATGCCCTTGACGCCGAGCGAGTTGACCGGCGACGGGGTCTCCGTACGATCGAGCTCGTAGGACGGGACGTCGGCTGCGCTCGGGAGCGCGTAGTCGGCGAACGTGCTCGTCACGAGCTGCCCGTCGTCGGTGTATTCGATGCGCTCGAAGAGCGCCTGGCCGATGGCCTGCGTGATGCCGCCATGGACCTGGCCGTCGATCAGCTTGGGGTTGATCGCGGGCCCGCAGTCGTCGACCGCGACGTAGCGGACGACGTCGACGTTGCCGGTCTCCGGGTCCACGTCGACGACGCACGCGTGCGCGCCGAACGGGAACACGAAGTTCTCCGGGTCATAGAACGCGAGCTCCTCGAGCCCCGGCTCCATGCCCTCGGGCAGGTTCTCCGGGATGTAGGCGGCGCATCGGCCACCTCGCCGATGCTCATGCCCGCGTCGGGCGAGCCCTTGACCGAGAACTTCCCGGCGGCGAGCTCGATGTCCTCGGGCGCGGCCTCGAGCTGGTGGGCGACGATCCGCCGCGCCTTGTCGACGATCTTCGCCGTCGCGCGGGCGACCGACTCGCCGCCGACCGCGGTCGAGCGCGAGCCGTAGGTCCCGAGCCCCTGCGGGCCGGTCCCGGTGTCGCCGTGGATGACCTCGACGTTCTGCGGATCGGTCCCGAGCCGGTCGGCGACGATCTGCGCCATCGTCGTCTCCAGTCCCTGGCCGTGGGGCGAGGTCCCGGTGTAGACGGTCACGGCGCCCGTGATGTGCACGCGCACCATCGCCGACTCCCACAGGCCGGTCTGCAGGCCGAAGCCCGACGGGCCGGTGACGCGACTCGGCGCGAGTCCGCAGATCTCGGTGTAGGTCGAGAAGCCGACGCCGCGCAGCTTGCCGTCGGTCGCGCCCGTGCGGGCCTCCGCCGGGTCGATGTGCTCGAGCAGCAGGTCCAGCGAGGCCTGGTAGTTGCCGGAGTCGTAGACGACGCCGATCGCGGTCTCGTGCGGGAAGGAGTCCGCCGCCATGAAGTTCTTGCGGCGCAGATCCAGCGGGTCCATCTCCAGCTCGGCCGCGAGCTGGTCGACCAGGACCTCGATCATGTGCGTGGCCTCGGGGCGCCCGGCCCCGCGGATGGCGTCCGTCGGCATCTTGTTGGTGAAGACGCCGATGATGTCCGTCTGGACCGCCGGGATGTCGTAGACGCCGCTCATGACGAACGCGCCGAGCGACGGGATCGTCGGCGTGAGCAGCATCAGGTACGCGCCCATGTCGGCGAGGATCTTCGTGTGGAAGGCGGTGATCTTGCCTTCGCGGGTCGCGCCGATCTTCACGAACGCGACCTGGTCGCGGCCGTGGTGCGTGGAGTGCATGCCCTCGCTGCGGCCCTCGACCCACTTGATCGGGCGCTCGAGCTTGCGTGAGGCCCACGCCAGCGAGATCTCCTCGCCGTAGATCTGCAGCTTGGAGCCGAAGCCGCCGCCGACCTCGGGCGCGATCGCCCGGACCTTCTCCTCGCTGATCCCGAGCTGGAGCGCGAGGAACAGCCGCAGGAAGTGCGGCACCTGGGTGGAGGAGGTGAGCGTGAGCATGCCCGCGCGGTAGTCGGCGAGCACGCCGCGTGGCTCGATCGCCGCGCCCGCGATGCGGTGGTTGACGACGCGGCGCTCGACGATCACGTCGGCGGCCTCGAAGCCCGCCTCGATGTCGCCGCCGCCCAGCGACCACTCGTGGCACTTGTTGGTGCCGAGCTCCGCGTGGACGAGGTCGGCGCCGTCCTCGAGCGCCGTCTCGATGTTCGACGACGACCGGCAGCGGGTCGTACTCGACCGATACCTGCGCCGCGGCGTCGACGACCGAGTAGCGGTCGCTGCCGATCACGAGCGCGACCGGATCGCCGACGTGATGGACCTCGTCCTTGGCGATCGCCCAGTGCGGCGGGTTGTTGACGTCGATGCCCGGCGGCACCCAGGCCATCGGCAGCGGCGCCGCGAGGTCCAGGTCGTGGCCGGTGAAGACCGCCTGCACGCCCGGCGCCGCCTTGGCGGCCGAGGTGTCGATCGAGACGATCTTCGCGTGCGCCTCGGGCGAGCGGACGAACGACGCCCACAGCTGCCCGGTGACGTTGATGTCATCGAGGTAGCGCGCGCGGCCCATGATCAGCCGCGGGTCCTCCTTGCGCTTGATCGGCCGGCCGACCCAGGGGGCTTCGGCAGGCGGATCGTCGAGTGCGGTCACGAGCCCACCTCGGCGGGCTGACCGGAGGCCGACAGCACGGCCTTGACGATGTTGTGGTAGCCCGTGCAGCGGCAGAGGTTGCCCGCGAGCGCCTCGCGGACCTCCTGCTCGTTCGGCGTCGGGTTACGTTCCAGCAGGTCGGCCGAAGCCATGATCATGCCCGGCGTGCAGTAACCGCATTGCAGGCCGTGGTGCTCCCAGAATGCCTCTTGGAGCGGGTGCAGCGCGCCTTCCTGGCCCATTCCCTCGATCGTCTTGACCTCGGCACCGTCCGCCTGGACGGCGAGCAGCGTGCATGACTTGACCGCCTCACCGTTGAGGTGGACCGTGCACGCGCCGCAATTGGACGTATCGCAGCCGACGTGCGTGCCGGTGAGGCCGAGTGTTTCACGCAGGAAGTGGACCAGGAGCAGGCGGGGTTCGACGTCGGCGCTCTCTTCAGCACCATTGACGGTCAATGAGACCCGTACGGAACCAGCCATGCGTCTCCTCCCAGTCGAGAACTGGCCGGATCATACGCCAGCGGCAGCGCGCTGTTGTGAGGTGCGTTACTGCCCGGCGCGGCGGCGGTGGAACGCGAACGTCAACTGGGCCAGAAGGAGCCGGTCCTCGGGCTCGATCTGGATGAAGCTCAACGAGACGTCGGTGTCGGTCATGCGGACGGTCTCGGCCACGCCCTTGATCTCCCGGTTCGCCTGCACGAGCCCGAGCACGACCTCGTGCACGTCGGCCTCGCGGTAGGACGACTGGCGCGCGATCCGCAGGCCGCCGGCGCTGATGTCGCGGGTGAAGGTGGTCGCCGGGGCGTTCTCGTCGCCGACCGGGCGCAGGTGCGCCGGCAGCACGAGCGGCGCGCGGCTGAAGTTGCGGCGCTGGCCGAGGCGGAAGGGATCGAGCAGCGTGGCGACGAGCTCGCCGTCGGCGAGTCCGCTGCGGACCTGCGCCTTGAGCGCCTGCAGGCCGCCGCCGGCGTCGATCAGCAGATACGACGTGTTTCCGGGCGCGAGCGCCTCGGGCGGGATGTTGCCGTTCGGGGCCAGCACGACGTCAGCCCCGCTGAACCCGACGACGAGGCAGGGCACGGCTTCCTCACCCAGATCGAGCTGGGCGGGTTGTCCTTCGCTGAGCGCGCTTGCGAATCCCGTAGCCATAAGTGCTTCCCAATCGCTTCATCGGCCATTCGGCCACCGAGGTTTAGGCGACTTTCACGCCCACTCGACCGTGTGGCCGGTGCTTTCGGGCGCGCAGAAGCGGGCGGTGCGCAGGGCCTCTTCGTGTACAGCAGCGCGCGGGAAATCGGTGTGCTGCGTGATCGTCAGTCTCGGTCCGTCGATGGTCCAGCTGGCCGCGACCCGGCCGTCGTAGGTCACGGTGCAGTCACCGCTCAGCGTGAGCTTCAGCGGCTGGACCTCGGGCGGGATGATGCGGTCGCGGTCCGCGTACGCGAGCAGCGGCTGATCCCAGTGGGCGAGGAAGCGCGGCGGGAGCGGCGTGTCCGCCGGCGGCAGGTCCAGGCCCGGCAGGTCGAGCAGCTCGACGCCCTTCTCGTCGCGGTAGGAGACCGTCGGGACGCGCTCCCACGGGAAGTCGCGCTGCGCGACGCCCGACCACGCGGCGACGTCGCGCCGGCTCGCCGGGCCGAACGCCTCGAGGTAGCGGGTCAGGACGAGCGCGGCGGCGTCGGCAGGGTCGGGAAGCGGGCGCGGATCGAGCACGAAGCTCGGCGCGCGGGTCGTGTCGCCCCAGTGGCCCGCGGGCGGCAACTGGACGAGCGGGACGCAGCGTCCGGGCGAAGATCCCGCAGGTTCCGGGTCCTGCGGCGCGCCGTCGTAGCTCGCGGACCCGCTCGCGGATCTCGGTGTTCGTCCGCGGGGTCGCGCAACCAGGCGCGGAGGTCGCGCGGTGACCCGTTCCTCGTCCAGGTGCGGGTACGTCTTGCGCCAGTTGCGCATCCGGTGCCTGCCGCGCGAGTTGCGCGTACGCCGGGAAGTCCGTCGCGGCGGCGAGGTGCAGCGTCATCCGCATTGATCGTGGTCTTGACGACGTCGCGGGCGTCGATCGCGGCCTCGAGATCGCGGCTGGGTGAAGCCTTCGAGCCGCGCGGCGAGCGCGATGTGCGGTGCCGGCGGATGCTGGCCCTGCAGCGGCGTCAGGCGGCGGATCGCCTCGGCCGCCGGGACGCGCCGGCGCTCGATCAGGAACTGGCGGGCGGCCAGCGCCGACGGTGAGCTCCTTGCGTGTCAGGACCCGCACGGCGCGCAGCGTAGGCTGGATCGGATGTCCCTCGCCTTCACGCTGCCTGACACCGACGGAACGCCCACGCCGCTGCACGTCGACGGCGCGAGCGCCGCGGTCGTCGTCTTCACCTGCAACCACTGCCCGTACGCGCTGGCGTGGCACGAGCGCATCCAGGACGTCGCGCGCGACTACGCCGGCCGTGGCGTGCGCGTGCTGCAGATCAACGCCAACGACGCGGAGCGCTACCCGCACGACTCGCTCGTCGGCGATGAAGGCGCGCGTGGACGCCGGCGAGTTCGCCGGCCCGTACCTGCACGACGAGACCCAGGAGGTCGCGCGCGCCTGGGGCGCCAAGACCACGCCCGACGTCTTCGTCACCACCGCGAGCGGCGTCGTCTATCGCGGCGCGCCCGGACGCCGACCACGGCGACCCGTCGCTGAACGCCGCCTGGCTGCGCGACGCCCTCGACGACGTGCTGGCCGACCGCCCCGTCGCCAACCCGCAGACGAAGCCGATCGGCTGCTCGATCAAGTGGAAGTAGAGCTGCTCTTCTGGGAGGGCTGCCCGTCGCACCCGGCAGGCGCTCGCGGACCTGCGCGCGGCGCTCGGCGAAGGCGTTGCCGTGACGCGTGCGCGAGATCGTGACCGAGGAGCAGGCGGTCGCCGAGGGCTTCCCGGGCTCGCCGACGATCCGCGTCGACGGCGTCGACCTGTTCCCCTCGGACGAGCCGCCCGGCGCTGACCTGCCGCATCTACCGGCTCGCGCGACGGCCGCTTCTCCCCCACCCCGGACCCTGTGCTGCTGCGCGAGGCACTCGCCGCGTGCTGAACCGTCGCCGCACTCAGAGGCGGCTGTGGCTGGAGATCCTGCACGTCGCCAGCGCCGACCTCGCGCTGGTGGCGCAGGAGCTCCGCGAACTCGCGCCCGCGGCGTGGCGCGATGGAGAGCGTCCCCGCCTGTGGCGCCTGCGCGGAGGAGGTCGAGGCGGGACGTGCGCCGAGCGCTCGCAAGGTGCTGGTCGACGGGCGCCGCCAGTCGTACTGGCACAGCCCCGCCCATGTCGGCTACCTCGGTCACTACGGCTCGACCGTCGCCGATCTGGTGAGCCTGGATCCAGGGCTGCCGCTCGGCACCGCGGGACTCGGGCTGTTCGACTGGCTCGACGACTGGTTCGATCCCGGTCAGGGGTAGCGCCGCGTCCACCTTGGGTGGGCTGGCGGTCGCGCGGGTTCTGGCGACGGTGGCGGCATGCGCTGGACACCGCTGGTCATCGTGCTCGCCGGGTGTGGTGGAGGAGCGGCTCCGCATCCCGCGGCCACCGCCACGCCCACTCCCACTCCCACTCAGGTTGTCGTCACGAGGCCGTCGGGCCCGTGGTCCGCGCCGGTGGCGGGACAGCGTGAGCCGCTGAAGTGCCCGGTCGCGAGCTCTCGGGCGGGCTGGCCGAGCCGCGTGCTCGCGGTGGGCGACGGCAAGTACGTGAAGCTCTGGGGCCGGCGGCCGCGGCTCGCGGACGTTGACGCGGAAGGGCGCCTGCTCGGGCAGACGGAGCTGGGAGCGCGACTGCCCGCCGAGACGCGCGCGCTGGCCTGTGGGCGTGACGGGCGGCTCGCGGTGGCGTGGGTCGAGCGCCGCGGCGATGCGTCCTACCGGCTGCGCGTGGTGCTCCGGGCACCCGGCGGCGCGCTGACGCCGCCGAGGACGGTCGCGACCGCGCGCTCGCCGTTCGACGATGTCGGCGTCAACGACGCCGCGCTCGCGTTCGCGCCGGACGGTGAGTTGCTGGTCGCCTACTCGATCTTCGGCGAGGTGCGGGCCGCTCGCGTTTTCCGGTCGGGCGAGATCGGGCGCAGTTTCAAGCTCGGGCCGGCGTCCGAGAACACGCAGCTCGCGGCCGTGATCGGTTCCCGCGGTCGTGCGGTCGTCGCGTGGAGCACGTACGACGGCGGCGAGGAGCAGAACGTCGCCCGCCGCGTCTACGCCGCCACGCGCGCGAGCGGCGCGCGCGAGTTCTCGCCCGCCGCGCTCGTCCATCGCTCCAGCGGCCGCAACGAGTTCGCGTTCCTGGAGCCGGGAATCCGCCTCGCGGTCGCGCCGAACGGCCGCGCACTGCTGATGTGGCGGGCGGAGACCGGCCGCTGGCCGCGCTCGCATCACCCTGTCCGTTTGGCCGAGGCCGCGCCCGGCGGGCCGTTCGGGCGTTCGAAGCGAGCTGGCGACCGACGGCATCCCGGGCGACGTCGCGATCCGCTCCGACGGTTCCGCGCTCGCGATCTGGCGCTCCTACGGGCGCCTGCGCGCCTCGATCCGCGTTCGCGAGGGGCGGTTGCGCGCCGCGGAGGTGATCGCCGGCCCCGAGCCGACGGACGATCCGTCGGCGTCCTTCCGCGGGCGGCGCCCGCGGGTCGAGTGGGAGAAGGGCGCGAGCGTCCGCGCGGCGCCGTGAGCACCCGGGGCCCAAGTCACTGAGTCGACCTGAGGCCGACTCAGTGACTTGGTGCCCGTCGGATCACGCGACCGCGAGGGCGAAGAGAACGCCCGAGACCGCGGTCGCGAGGTTCAGGCTCGAGACGCCGGGGCTCATCGGCAGGGCGAGGCGCATGTCGGCGCGGGCCAGCAGATCGTCGGAGAGGCCGTCGCGCTCGGTCCCGAAGGCCAGCACCGCGCGGTCCGGGACCGTTCCGCGCCGAAGCATCTCGCCCTCCGGGTCGAGCGCGATCAGCGGGCGGTCGCCGGTCCGGATCACGCGCGAGCGCGCGACCGGCAGCGCGAAGTGCAGCCCCGCCGAGCCGCGCAGCGCGTCGGGATGCCACGGGTCCTGAACGCCCGTCGTGATCACGCCGGCGGCGCCGGCGGCCGCGGCGACCCGCACGCAGGCGCCGAGGTTGCCGAGATGGCGCGGCTCCTCGAGCAGGATCACCGGCGCCGGGCCCTCGCAGGGCGAGGATCCCGTCGGGGTCGGGCTGCACGCGGGCGCCGGGCGACCGCCACGACCTGGGCCCGCGGGACGACCGCGGCGAGCTCGTCGCGCCCGACGACGGTCGGGCGACAGCGCGATGTCCGGCGCGAGTCGCGCGCTCAGCTCCGCCAGCTCGTCCGCGTCGGCGGTCCAGACGCCGAGCAGCTCGCCGCCGAAGCGCACCGCGTGCTTGACGGCGTGGAAGCCCTCGAGGACGACGAGCCCGGGATCGCGGCGGGCGCGGGCGACATCGGCGAGCTCGAGCACGAGCCCGAGGATACGGGCGCCCGGTCGGCGGTTCGGGCCGGGGCACGATCGGGAGAGGCGCGGCGCGGCAGTCGGGGCCGGGCCGCCGGGACGAGGCGAGGCCCCCGGGTCCCGGCCGGGGCCAGCGGGACGTGGCGCGCCAGCCCAGCCGCTCGGGCCGGCCGCCGTGAGGTCGCGCCGCCCGCGGGGCCCCGGCCGTCTTGCCGGGGCCCCACGTCCTGGGGAGAGAGTGTTTCGGCCTCCGGTCACCGGAGCGACCGGCGGCCCGAGAAGCTCGAGCCGCCATGTCGCCGGCGACCTACGGACGACGTTACAACCGATCGCGCCAGCCGACCGCGGCCGAGGCCACGTCGCCGAGCGCGTCGGTCAGCCCGCGGCGGTCGCCGGCCGCGCGGGCGCGGTGCAGGGTGCGGAGTGCGTTGGCCATCACCGCCGGCCCGGTCGGGCCGGCTTCGCGCAGCGCCGCCAGCTCGCCGCGGGTCAGCTGCCGCGGCTCGCCGCAGACCAGCGTCGCCAGCTCGCGCGAACGGCGCTCGGCCGCCGCCGCGCGGGCCTCGGCGTCGCGGGCCGCCGCCAGCGCCGCACGCGCCTCCGCGTCACGGGCCGCCAGCGTCGCCGCGTCGACCGAAGCCACGCTCTCACGCCGCCGGACGACGACCGCCTCGCTCGCCGCCGAAGCAGCCGCCAGCAGCCGCTCCGCCGCCCCGGCACGCGCCTCCGCGTCGGCGGCGCGCACTTCGGCGGCACGGGCGGCCCGGCGGGCCTCGTGCGTATCGGCGACCGCGGCCTGCGCCTGGTCGTATGCAGCTCGCACCCGAGCGTTCGCGTCCGCGGTCAGCATGTCGACCTGCTCGCTCGTCTCGCGCTCGGCGACCTGCACGCGATCGCGCGCTCCGCGGGCACGCCGCTCACGCTCGCTCGCCCGGCGAGCACGCACGCGTGCATCGCCCAGCAGGTCCTCGGCACGTTCCGCGCGACGCTCGGCCGCCGCCACCGCACGCTCCAGCTCCGCGGCTCGACGTTCCGCGAGCAGCAGACGCGCTCCGAGGCGTCCAGCAGCGCCTCGTCGACGCTACGGGGAACCTGCGGCTCGCGCTGCTCCACGGACGGACGCGCGACCCCGGCCGGGCGACGGCGCGGACCGGAGCGGTGGGGCTCCAGGCCGGCAGCACGCACGGCGGCGTCGAACGACCCGTCGAACGGGCGCTTGGCGGCGTTGGTCGAGGGCCAGATCCCATCGCGGTACCGCTCGACGCGCCATTCCTGGGCACGCCAGCGGGCCAGCGAGGGGTTCCAGTCGGCCGAGCACGGAGGCTCGCCGAAACGGACGTTCCACTCGAGGATCTTCTCGATGATTGAATCGCGGGTCCAGCGCGTCACTCGACGCCCGCCCGCGGTGTTCGCGGACGGGGGCATCAGTGAGCTCCGTTCCGCTAGTAGCCGCTCGGCTGCTGGTTGATGGCGGCGAGTCGCGCGCAGCTTGTCCGCGCCCTCGAACCACGACGTCGTACCCGTGAGCACGGGCATCAGGACGTAGGTGTGGGCGGTGGAGACGGGCCATCGCTCAAAGCAAGGTACAGCCTCCGCAAGCGTCCGTCCAGCCCCAAATCGCGGCGTCGAGGGTTCGAATCCTGCGAAGCTCGCGGCGACCTCCGCGCGGTTCGCGACTCATGCCCGACGGGGGCGCGGCCGATAGACATCGGGCGATCCGCCCGACAGGGGGCACGCTTCGCGCGCCCGAGAATCCGGGTCACTTCGCCGCACCCCCGCCTATCCTCAATCCGCTACGTGAGCACCGAAACGCCCACCTCCGAGCATCCGCTCGTCGATATCGCGCCGACCGATCCGCCGCCCGCGCCCCGCCGGCGCGGGTCGCCCCTGTCGCTGCTCGGGATCGTCGTGTCGGTCGTCTCGCTCGCCGCGGTGGTCTGGTGGGCCGCCCAGCAGGAGGCGCCGACAGCTCCCGCACACGCCGGGCGAGATCGCTGGCGCTGCTGGGCGCGATCGCGCTCTACGGCGTCGCCACCTGCGTGCGCGCCGAGCGCTGGCAGCGGCTGCTGGAGGACGAGGGCGCGACGCCGCCGCGCGCCGACACGTACGCGCTGACCGTCGTCGGCTACGCGGGCAACAACATCCTCCCCGCGCGCGCGGGCGACGCGATCCGCGTCGTGCTGATGGCGCCGCGCGCGCACACGTCCAACCGCACCGTGATCGGCACGCTGGTGGCCGAGCGCCTGCTCGACGTCGCCGTGCTGCTCGTGCTCTTCGTCGTCGTCGGCTACGGGCTGCTCGGCGAGGTCGGCGCGCGACTCGGTCGAGCTGATCGCTGATCGGCGCCGTCGTGGCCGCTGATCGTCGCCGCGATCGCCTGGCGCTTCGTGCGCCGCAACGAGCAGCTGCACGAGCTGCGATCGGCGCCGATCGCCTCGGCCACGCTCGGGCTGCGCAGCGCGCACCACGGGCTGCGGCTGCTCGGGCTGACGTTCCTGATCTGGGCGATCGAGGCCGGCGTCTGGATGAGCGTCGGCGCCGCCGTCGGCTTCGGCGATGAGCCCGATCGAGGGTCTCTACCTCGTCGCGCTGGCCAGCGTGTTCTCGCTGATCCCGTCCGGGCCCGGGCTACGCCGGCACGCAGGACGCCGCCGTCGCGATCGGGATCAAGGCGATCGGCGGCACCGGCGCGACCGCGCGTCGCCTATCTGCTGATGCTGCGCTTCGTGATCGTCGTGCCGATCACGATCGCCGGGCTGATCCTGCTGGTCGTCCGCTACGGCGGGCTCTCGAAACTGCGCTCCGCGCGCGCTGAAGCCAGGAGCTGACGATGACCGACATCGCCGCGCCCGCCGGCGCACCGCCGCCGAACGCCCGCCGACGCGCCAGGCGCCGCCGCAGCCCCGCCGCCTGGTTCGCCGCGCAGGACTCGCGCGAGCTGCTGCTCTGGGGCGTGCTGATCGTCGCCGCGCTGCTCGTCCGCGTGATCGGCCTCGGCGACCGGCCGTTCCACCACGACGAGAGCCAGGACGCGTACTTCTCCTACCTCTTCCGGCCAGACGGGCGACTACCAGTACAACCCGCTGCTGCACGGCCCGCTGCGCTTCTACCTGACCGGCGCTGATGTACGTGCTGTTCGGCGACTCGAACTTCACCGCGCGCCTGGCGCCGGTGCTGATCGGCGCTGGCGATGGTCCCGACCTGCTGGCCGCTGCGCCGCCTGCTCGGGCGCCCGGCGGCGTTCATGGCGGCGGCGCTGTTCGCCTTCGGCCCGAGCTACCTGTACTTCTCGCGCTTCGCCCGCGAGGACATCTACGTCGCCGCGATCACGCTCGGCCTGGTCGTCGCGATCTGGTGCTACATCGACCGGCCGCGCACGTACCACCCGGCGATCATCGGCGCGCTGCTGGCGCGCGTCCTTCGCGACCAAGGAGACGACGTTCATCACGGTCTTCGTGATGGGCTCGTTCTTCCTGTTCTCGTTCGCGATCCAGGCGACTGGCGCGACGCAGCTCGTCCACGCGCTCAAGCGCGCCGGCTGGGAGGGCTGGGGCTGGTTCCTGGCGGCGTTCGCCGGGCTCTTCACGCTGCTCTTCACGACGTTCCTGACCCACCCGGGCGGGCTCTGGGACGGCATCTACACCGGCCTGAAGTACTGGCTCGACCAGCACGGCGTCGCCCGCGGCGGCGAGCCGGCAGTCTTCTACAGCGTCGTCCTGATCGACGATCGAGTGGCCGGTGCTGATCCTCGGCGCGATCGGCGCGGTCGTCGCTGTGGCGCCGCAAGCAGCGCTACTTCGCGCGCCTTCCTGGTCTGGGACTTCGTCGCTCTCGCTGGCCGTCTACTCGTGGGCGGGCGAGAAGTTCGCCTGGCTCGTGCTGCACCCGCTGCTGCCGGTGATCCTGCTGGCCGGCGTCGGGTTGCAGGCGATCTGGGCAGACGCGCGGCGCGCTGCGCTGCGTCGGGCTCGCGGGTGCGGCGGTCGCGCTCTTCTACGTCGGCGCTCTCCTCGTGGTGGATCAACGTCGACCGCGGCGCCAACCCGCGCGAGATGCTCGTCTCCACGCAGTCCTCGACGCAGGTCAAGGACGTCGCCGACCAGGTCCTCGCGCTGGCCGAGAGCCGCGGCCCGGGCGCGCCGCCGCTGACGCGTGACGATCGACTCCGCCGAGGGCGCGACGTTCCCCTACGCCTGGTACTTCCGCCACCTCGCAGACCGGCTACATCGACCTCCAGCTCCAGGACGCGGCGCCGCCCGACACCGACGTGGTCGTGATGACCGACGCCGCGCAAGCGCGAAGCTCGCCGCCGCGCTGGCGGCCTACGACGGCCGCCCGTTCGACTTCCGCGTCTGGTGGGTGCGCGACTACGGCAAGATCCGCCCCGGCAACCTGCTGCGCTACATCCTCACGCCGCAAGGTCTGGAACCCGACCGGCGGGATGAAGGAATACGCTCTACGTCAAGAAGGGCCTCTAGCTGAGCTCCCAGACCGTCGTCCCGCCTGCGGAGTAGACCTTGCCGGCCGAGCTGGTCCCACTTGGCCAGCCCGGCGTCGCCGTAGGTCGTCTGCTCGATCGGGCCGACGACGACGTAGCGGATCCCGTAGCGGTCGATCAGCGCCTTCGCGGCCGCGACGTCGGTCGTCGTGTAGAGCGTCTCGACGTCGGTGATGCGCGAGCCGACGTCGTGCTGCCACTGGACCTCGTGGCCGGCCCAGCCGATCACGGTCGGCGCGGCCGGTGAAGGTCGAGATGCGGCCGTGGCCGAAGGCGGAGTAGTCGTCGCCGAAGGCCTCGAGGACGACGGCGTCGCCGGCGGCGTGCTCGCGCAGCCAGTCGATCGCGCCCGGGTCGCCGGGGGACGCGCGCCGCGAGCCACTTCAGGCCGTCCAGCGACGGCGAGTTGGCGAAGCCGCCGGTGCGCGCGTAGGTGCCCGCGTAGGGGTAGACGAGGCCGAGCAGGAGCAGGATCGGCGGCGACCGCCGCCCACGGCGTCCAGAGCCTGCGCGGCAGCCACGCGCCGGCCCACGGCAGCGCGCAGGCCGCGGCGAGCCCGAGCAGCAGGAACGCCTGGTAGCCGGCCTTGAAGACCGTGTTCATGCGGAACAGCGTCGAGCCGTCGAACGCGTCCTTGAGATAGAGGATCTCGGGGATCAGCAGCAGCGCCGCGCCGCCCGCGATCAGGATCCAGAGGAAGCGGGCCGGCGCGATCAGCGTCGGTGACAGGCCTGCGCCGATGCCGACCGCCATCGCGACGGCCACGACCATCGCGCCCGGTCGAGGTTGTCGGCGGCGAGCAGCGAGCCGAGCACGACGCCGGCCGCGAGGCCCCAGCCGACCCAGCGCCAGCGGTGCGGCGCCTCGGCCAGCCGGTGCCGCGAACGCCGGCAGCAGCGGCCAAGCGAGGATCCCGTAGATCAGCGTCATGTCGCCGAGCCACTTCCCGAACGGCCGGCGGACGTGCACGAAGCCGATCCCGCGCGCCTCCGGGTCGAAGTTCAGCATGAACGGCAGGATCAGGACGAAGCTCGCCGACCAGCACCAGCCCGAGCCAGACCAGCGGGTAGCCCTTGCCGCCCGCCGCGCGCGGATCCACGTGATCACCGACGCCGCGAGGACGCCGGCGGCGACCGGATACGACCACGAGTTGATCGCGTAGAGCATCCCGACGGCCAGCCCGGCCGCGAGCGCCTCGGCGCACCGCGCGCCACACGCAGGTCGCCGCGCGGGCCCGTGCAGCGCGACCTGCAGCGCGAAGGCCAGCGCGAGCACCGTGAACGGCAGCGCCAGCACGTGCGCGTGCAGGTCGCCGAGGATGAACGAGAACGACGGGAACTCGTTGATCGTGTCCGGGATCACCCGCGACGGGTCGAACCAGTCGTAGTCGCTGCGGCGGGTCGGCGGCCTCGCATCCACGCGCGCACGCCGGCGAGGTTGCCGAGGATCGCGACCAGCGCGGCGCCGACGAGGCCGGCGGCGACCGGCCCGCCGCGCGGCGCGCGCTCGCCCAGCGCCTCCCGCGCCGCCGCCCACAGCGTGCCCGCGAACGTGTAGACCGCGGTCGCCGTGAGCGCGAGGAGCAGGCCCCAGCTGAGCAGGTAGCCCGCGTCGGGCGCGAGGCCGAGCAGCTTGATCGGCCACGCCAGCGACCATGTGCCCGAGGTAGTAGTAGTTGAGCGACTCGCCGCTCATCCACGGGTCGTGCGGCGGGAAGTGCGAGGACGGCGTTGATGGCGTTGATGAACGCCATGTCCATCGGCTTCTCGGTGTTCCAGACGTCGGGCGCGAACGAGGCCAGCAGCGCGCCGAGCGCGTAGACGACGGCGAACACGCGCCTCGCGCGCCCCAGAACAGCCGCCGCCGGACCGGGTCGTCGAGCGGCAGCGCGAGCCGCGCCAGCCGCGCGACGCGCCGCTCCGAGCCCTCCGCCTCGCGAGCCGCGCCCGAGAGCGAGCGCAGCCGCAGCGCCGTCAGGACCGAGGCGATCGCGAGCAGGACGAGCACGCCGACGATCAGCGGCACGCCGTAGCCGACGATGTGCAGCGAGGCCGCCATCCAGACCAGCCACGTCACGAGCAGCAGCCCGAGCGACCTTCGCGAACCCGAGGCCGGCGCCCGGCAGCCGTCCGAAGCACGAGCGCAGCCAGCGGCGCGGCCAGCAGGCCCACCACCTCGATCAGCACGAAGAGCCCGAGCGCAGCGAGCATCGCGGCCGGGGAGGGTACCTTGGACGCCAATGTCGCTCTATGACCCCCTCGCCTCGCTGCCGCTGCGCATCGAGGGCTACACGCTCGAAGGCCTCGTCCGGACGGTCTCCTCCGGCTTCGAGCGCAAGAGCACCGTGATCGCGCTGCACGGGCGCCGGCGAGGAGGGCCGCGGCGAGGACGTCACCTACGAGGCCGGACGCGCACGACGCGCAGCAGGCGGCCGGCCCGGTGCTCGAGCTGGCGGGCGAGTACACGTTCGACTCCTTCTCCGAGCACCTCGGCGACGCTCGACCTCTTCCCCGGCTACACGCCCGAGCAGGACGTCTACCGCCGCTACCGCCGCTGGGCCTTCGAGTCCGCGGCGCTCGACCTCGCGCTGCGCCAGGCCGACACGTCGCTGCACGAGCTGCTCGGCCGCGACCGCGGACCCGATCACGCTTCGTCGTCTCCTCGCGGATGGGCGAGCCGCCGACGATCGACCCGGTCGCGCGCCGGCTCGCGCGTCTACCCGGCGCTGCGCTTCAAGCTCGACGCGACGCCCGACTGGACCGACGAGCTGATCGAGCAGCTGCAGGCGACCGGCGCGGTCGACTCGATCGACTTCAAGGGCGCCTACAAGGGCACGGTCGTCGACGTCGAGACCGACCCGGCCTTCTACCGCCGGATCGCCGAGGCCTTCCCGGACGCCTGGCTCGAGGACCCGGACCTCGAGACCGACGAGGCGCGCCGCGCGCTCGCCGCCGCACCAGGACCGGATCACCTGGGACGCGCCGATCCACGCCGTCGAGGACATCCTCGCCGCGCCCGTGATGCCGCGCACGGTCAACCTCAAGCCGTCGCGCTTCGGCTCGCGTGAAGTCGCTCTTCGAGGGCTACGAGTTCTGCGAGCAGCGCGGGATGGGCGCCTACGGCGGCGGCCAGTACGAGCTCGGCGTCGGCCGCGGCCACATCCAGCTGCTCGCCGCGCTGTTTCACCCGAACGCGCCGAACGACATCGCGCCGGGCGGCTACGACGCGCTCGATCCCGAGCCCGGACTGCCCGAGAGCCCGCTCGACGTCGACCCGGCGCCACGCGGGTTCCGGCGCGACATAGACTGAGTGCCGCCATGCCGCCCAAGCCTCGCCAAGTCCGCATGGAGTCCAAGTCGGCTCTGAATGCGATGCAGCAGCTCGAGACCCGCTCCGACGAGGAGCTGGAGAAGGAGACCCGCTTCCGGGCCGCCGCGCAGGCGATCCTCGGCACGCGCGCTGCCGAGCGCATGGACGCCGAGAAGTCGCGCGAGCACTTCCGCGCCGCGATCGCCGCCGCGCGCCCGCAGGAGCGCCTGCAGCTGCGGCGCATGGCCGAGGCCTCGCTGGCGCTCGCCGAGCGCCGCGCGGGCGACCTGAAGGTCGCGACCGAGAAGCTCGGCGGCACGCCGCCGACCAACCGCCAGCTGCTGATGCTGCGCGTGATGGGCGTCATCGCGCCGCCGCCAGAGCGCCGGGCTCGCCGCGCCGCATCGGCGGCGTCCTGCTCGTGATCGCCGCGATCATCGCTGCGTGCTCGTCCTCGGCTGGGCGATCGTCAAGCTCGTCGCGCTGCCGTTCGGCGGGATCGGCAACACCGCCTGGTTCTGGGGCTTCCTGCTCGTCGTCGTCGTGCTCGGCGTGCTGGCCGTCATCGGCCGCCGGCGCCAGCGGACCGCGAGGGCGAAAGCCGCGGAGCAACGCGCCGCCGCGTACGGCGGCAAACGCTGACTCACAGTTTCGGGTGGCAGTGCGTTAGATGGACGTGCTGCCACCGTTCTGGACGCTCGTCGAGGCCCACGGCGACGAGCTGCTCGTCCACGCGCGCCGGCTGACGGGTGACGAGCAGGCCGAGGACGTCCTCCAGGACGCGCTGCTGCGCGCCCTGCGGGCCTATCCGCAGCTGCGCCACGCCGATCACCTGCGCGCGTGGCTGTACCGCGTGACGACCTCGGCGGCGATGGACTTCCACCGCTCGCCGCCGGCGCGAGGTCGTCGACCGACGACCCGCCCGCCGTCGCCACCTACGACCGCTACGACGACGGCGCGTTCGAGACGCTGATCGCCCCGCTGAACGAGACCGACCGCACCGCCCTGCGGCTGCGGTTCGTCGACGACCTCGACTACGACGGGATCGCAGCGAAGCTCGGCTGCTCGACGGTCGCCGCCCGCCAGCGCGTCTCCACCGCCGTCCGCACCCTCCGGGAGAGCATCGCATGACCCCCCTGTCCGAGTCCCTGCTGGAGTCCGTCGCCGCCGCCGCGGTGCGCGAAGGGCTCGCCGACGCCATCTACACGCGCCTGAACACGCCGCTCGGCCGGCTGCTGGTCGTCCAGGGGCCCGAGGGCCTCGTGCGGATCGCCTTCGAGAGCGAGTCCGAGGACCACGTGCTGGCCGAGGTCGTCGGCGCGCTCGGCCCGAACGTGATCGGCTCCGACCGCGAGCTGGCCGCCGAGCGCGACGCGCTGTCGGGCTACCTCGAGGGCGACACGACCGTCGCTGGACCTGCCGGTCGACCTGCGGCTGACGCCGGCGCCGTTCCGGCACGCGGTGCTCGAGAAGCTGCGCGAGGTGCCGCGCGGGCAGACCGTCAGCTACGGCGAGCTCGCCGCGCGAGCCGGGAACCCGAAGGCCGCGCGCGCCGTCGGGACGGCCTGCGCGCGCAACCCGATCCCGATCGTCGTTCCCTGCCACCGCGTCCTCCCCGGCACGGGCCGCCTCGGCAACTACGGCGGCGGCCCGGAGCGCAAGCGCGTGCTGCTCGAGCTCGAGGGCGTGCTGCCTACTGCTCTTCGACCGTGACCGTCTTGATGACGACCTGGGCGGCGGGCTGCGCCGTGTCCGGGTCGGCCTGGATGTCGCCGATCTTCGTCGCGACGTCCATGCCCTCGGTGACCTTGCCGAGCAGCGCGTAGTCGGGCGCGAGCTGCGCGGCCTGGGCGCCGGTGACGATGAAGAACTGCGAGCCCGACGTGCCGGCGGGCTCGTCCGCGGTCTTGGCCATCGCGACGATGCCCTCCGTGTACTTGAGCGTCGCTCGGCGGCGCCTCCACGACGGAGTAGCCCGGGCCGCCCGCGCCGTCGCCGGCCGGGTCGCCGCCCTGGATCACGAAGTCCGGGACGATCCGGTGGAAGGTCAGGCCGTCGTAGAACTTCTGGTCGGCCAGGTACTTGAACGAGCCGCCGGTGATCGGCGCGCTGCTTGGCGTCGAGCGTGATCTTGAAGTCGCCGCAGGTCGTCGCCATCGTCGCGACGTAGGTCTTGGACTTGCTCGAGCTTCTCGGTCGGCTTCTTGATCTCGCCGACGTCCTTGGGCGCGGGCTTCTCGACCGTCCTCGCAGCCCTTCGGGCAGGAACTCGTTGGCAGCCGGCGTCGCTTCGGTCGCGGCGGGCGTCTCGGTGGGAGCGGCGGCGCTCTGCTCGTCGTCCTTGGAATCGCCGCAGCCGGCGAGGACGAGGGCGAGGCAGGCGATGAGGACGGCGAGGAGTCGTGGCACGGCGGCAAGGATAATGCGGCGCGTGCCGCTCTCTCCCCGCGTTCGTCCGTACGACCACGTCCTGCTCGACCTCGACGGCTGCGTCTGGGTCGGTGACGAGGCGCTCCCGGGCGCGGTCGACGCCGTCGCCGCGCTGCGCGAGGCCGGCAAGTCGGTCCTCTTCCTCACCAACGACGTCCGCCACCCGCCCGAGGAGTTCGTGCGCAAGCTCTGGAAGCTCGGCTTCCAGGCGTCGCTGGACGAGGTGCTCAGCGTCGGCGCCGCGCTGCAGTTCTGGCTCGCCGAGCGCAACAGCGGCACGCGCGTTCGTCATCGGCTCGCAGGCGCTGGTCGACCACGTCGCCGACGCCGGCCTGCGGATCGTCAACAACACCCCGTTCGCGACCCGCGCCGACGTCGTCGTCGTCGGCGGCCACGACGACCTCGACCTTCGACGAGCTCAGCATCGCCGCGCAGGCGGTGATCCGCGGCGCCGAGCTGATCGGCGCCACCCGCGACGCGAACTTCCCGATGCCCGACGGCCTCGTGGCCCGGCACCGGCGCCGTGCTCGCCGCGATCGAGGTCGCCGGCGGGCCGCACAGGCCGACCTGATCGTCGGCAAGCCGGAGCCGGCGATGTACGCAGGCCGCGCTCGACCGCCTCGGCGCGGGCCGCGTGCTCGGCGGTCGGCGACCGGCTCGACGTCGACGTCGCCGGCGCGCGGCGCGCCGGGCTGGACTCCGCGCTCGTCCTCACCGGCGCGACGACGCGCGCCGCAGGCCGACGCGGCCCAGCCCAAGCCGACGCACGTCGCCGACTCGCTGGCGCGCGCTCGTTCTGCGGCGATCGCCGCGCGCGTGCACTAGCCTCCCCGCGCGAATGGACGGCCCCGTCTGCCTGATCGTCAACCCGCACGCCGGCGGCGGCCGTGCGCTGCGGCTGCTGCCCGGCGTCGAGGCCGCGCTGCGCGCGCAGGGCCGCGCCTTCCGCGGTCGAGCGCACGACGTCGATGGAGCACGCGCGCGAGCTGGCCCGCGAGCGCGCGCGACGACGGCGAGATCGCGGCCGCGATGGGCGGCGACGGGATCATCGGCGCGGTCGCGGGCGAGCTGCGCGACGGCAAGGGCGTGCTGGCGGTCCTCCCCGGCGGGCGCGGGAACGACTTCGCGCGCAAGCTCGGCATCCCGCACGACCCGGTCGAGGCCGCGAAGCTGCTCGCAGACGGGCCAGCGAGCGGCGGATCGACCTCGCCGAGGCCGGCGGCCGACGCTACCTCGGGATCCTCTCCGCGGGCTTGACTCCGACGTCAGCCGGATCGCCAACGAGACGCGCCTGCCGCTCGGCGACGCTCGTCTACATCTACGGGGTGCTGCGCGCGATCCTCAGCTGGCGCGAGGCGGCCTGGAACGTCACGATCGACGGCGAGCCGCGCGTCGTTCGCCGGCTACTCGGTCGCGGTCGCGCAACTCCGGCGTCTTCGGCGGCGGCATGTTCCTCGCGCCCGACGCCGCGCTCGACGACGGCCTGCTCGACGTCGTGACGATCGCCGGCCAGTCGCGAGCTGCGCTACCTGCGCGGCCTCGCCGCGCGTCTTCAAGGGCACGCACCTCGACGACCCGGCGGTCGACATCGTCGCAGGCGCGCGAGATCACCTTCAGCGCCGACCGCCCGTTCACCGCCTACGCCGACGGCGACCCGATCGCCGAGCTGCCGGTGACCGTGCGCGTGCTGCCCGGCGCGCTGCGGGTGGTGGCGCCGCGATGATGCGCCTCGCCGCCGGGGTGGCCGCCGCCAAGGCGGTCGGCACGCTCGCGCGCACCGCCGGGCGCGGCGGCGGCACGTCGCTGCCCGGCAAGGTGCTCACGCGCGTCGAGCCGCACGCGATCGAGCAGCTCGCCGGCCGGCTGGAGCGCGGCAGCGTCGTCATCTCGGCCACCAACGGCAAGACGACGACGGCGGCGATGGTCGCCTCGATCCTCGAGCGCACCGGCGCTCGGCTCGTCCACAACCGCGCCGGGCGCGAACATGGCGGGCGGCGATCGCCAGCGCGCTGGCCGACGCCTCGCGCCGCGGCGGACGCGAGCTCGACGGCGACCTCGGGCTCTTCGAGGTCGACGAGTTCTGGCTCGGCCAGGTCGTCGAGGAGCTCGAGCCGCGCGCGATGCTGCTCGGCAACCTGTTCCGCGACCAGCTCGACCGCTACGGCGAGCTCGAGACGATCGCCGACCGCTGGGCCGCGATCGTCGCCGCGCCGCCGGCGCGGCGCTCGTGCTCAACGCCGACGACCCGCTCGTCGCCGACCTCGGCCGCCACGCGCCGAACCCCGTCTACTTCGGCGTCGACGACGACTCGCTGGCGCTGCCCGAGCTCCAGCACGCGTGCGACTCCAAGCACTGCCGCCGCTGCGGGCACGCCTACGTCTACGAGGCCGTCTACCTCGCCCACCTCGGCCACTACCACTGCCCGAACTGCGGCCAGCAGCGCCCGGAGCCGAGCGTCGTGGCCACCGACGTCGAGCTGCGCGGCATCACGAGCGCGGCGTTCACGCTCGACGGCGGCGCGCGCGGTCGAGCTCCCGCTCCCCGGCCTCTACAACGTCTACAACGCGCTCGGCGCCGCCGCGCTGACGCTGCGCGCTCGGCGTCCCGCTCGACGACGTCGTCGCCGGCCTGGAGGCGGTCGCGCCCGCCTTCGGCCGCGCCGAGACGCTCGACCTCGGCGGCCGCGCCGCCTCGATCCTGCTGGTCAAGAACCCGGCCGGCGCCAACGAGGTGCTGCGCACGCTCGCGCTCGAGGACGGCGAGCTCGACCTGCTTCGGCGTGCTCAACGACCGCATCGCCGACGGCCGCGACGTCTCGCTGGGTCTGGGACGCCGACTGGGAGCTGCTCGTCGGCCGCGTGCGGCGCATGACGTGCTCGGGCACGCGCGCGGCGGAGCTGGCGCTGCGGATGAAGTACGCGGGCCTGGACGCCGAGCGCGTCCACGTCGTCGACGGCCTCGAGGCCGGCGCTCGACGCGGCGCTCGCCGACGGCGACGGGCCCGCTCTACGTCGTCCCCACCTACACCGCGCTGCTCGAGCTGCGCGAGCTGCTGACCGCGCCGCGGCCAGGCGGAGGCGTACTGGCGATGAGCGCGCGCGGACGTGGTCTGGCACGACGTCGAGTGCGGCGGCTACGACGCCGACCTGGCGCTCTGGCGCGAGCTCGCCGACGAGGCGCCGGCGGGCGTGCTCGACGTCGGCGCCGGCACGGGCCGCGTCGCGCTCGCCTCGCCGCGGCCGGCCACGACGGTGACCGCGCTCGACCTCGACGCCCGAGCTGCTGGCGGCGCTCGAGCGAGCGCGCGGCGCGCAGGGCGTCGCGTGTCCACGACCGTGCTGCGCCGACGCGAGCGACTTCGCGCTCGCCGGAGCCGCGTCGGCGCTGATCGCCGTGCCGATGCAGACGATCCAGCTGCTGCGCGCGACCGCGACGGCGTTCTTCGCCTGCGCGCGCCGCGCGCTCGTCGCCCGGCGGCCGCGTGGCGCTCGCGATCGCCGACGACCTCGAGCCGTTCGACGGCACGCCGCCGCTGCCGGTGCCCGACGTCGGCGAGCACGAGGGCTCGACGCTACGTCTCCCAGCCGGTGGCGATCCGGCGTCGACGACGGACGTCGTCGAGATCGAGCGCATCCGCCAGATCGTCGACGCCCGACGGCGAGCGCACGTCCGCCGACGACCGTGATCCGGCTCTGCGTCGTCACGCCCGGCGAGCTCGCCGAGGAGGCCGCGCGCGCACGGCCTCGAGGCCGAGGAGCTGCGTCACATCCCGGAGACGCTCGAGCACGTCGGCTCGCAGGTGGTGATCCTCCGTGGCTGACCGCGCTGCGCGTCTGCGCGCTCTATCCCGACCTGATGAACATCTACGCCGACCGCGGCAACCTGCTGCTGCTGCGAGCGGCGCTGCGAGTGGCGCGGCATCGGCTTCGAGCTCGCCGGCGTCGGCCTCGGCGACGCGCTCGACCCCGACGCGCACGACCTCTTCTACATCGGCGGCGGCCAGGACCGCGACCAGGCGCTCTGCGCCGAGGACCTCGCGACGGTCAAGCGCGACGCGCTGCACGCCGCCGCGGCGCGCGGCGAGGTCATCTTCGCCGTCTGCGGCGGCTACCAGCTGCTCGGCCACGCCTACGAGCTCGGCGGTGAGCGCCTGCCCGGCGTCGGCCTCGTCGACCTCGAGACCGTGCGCGAGGACGGGCCGCGGCTGATCGGCAACGTCGCGATCGAGGTCGACCTCGACGGGCGCCCGCGCGTGCTCGCCGGCTTCGAGAACCACGGCGGCCGCACGCGCCTCGGCGCGCGGCTGAGCGCCCGCTCGGCCGCGTCCTGCGCGGTCACGGCAACGACGGGCAGCTCCGGGCTCGAGGGCGTCCGCGGCGGCGCGCACGGGACCGTCATCGGCACCTACCTGCACGGCCCGCTGCTGCCGAAGAACGCCTGGTTCGCCGACTGGCTGATCGCCACGGCGCTCGGGCTGCGACGCCGCCGAGCTGGCGCCGCTCGACGACGCGCTCGAGGACGCCGCGCACGCCGCCGCGCGCCGCGCGGCCGGGGTCTGAACCGGCGAAGCCCATCAATCCGGTGGGGTAGCATCCGCCGTCCCCTCCCCGGGTCTTCCTCTTGACGTCATCGAACACCGCCCAGTCCGAGGGGCCGTCCGGCTACCGCGAAGCCGTCGAGCTGGAGTTCGCCGAGGCGACCAAGCGCTATCCCGGCGCCGACGCCGCCGCCGTCGACGGCCTCTCGCTCGAGGTCCCCGCCGGCGAGATCTGCGTGCTCGTCGGCCCGTCCGGCTGCGGCAAGACCACCGCGATGCGGATGGTCAACCGGATGATCGACATCACCGAGCGGCGACATCCTGCTCGGCGGGCGCAGCGTGCGCGACCGCGACGTCGACGACCTGCGGCGCGAGATCGGCTACGTGATCCAGCAGATCGGCCTCTTCCCGCACCGCACGATCGCCGACAACATCGCGACCGTCCCGCGGCTGCTGGGCTGGGACAAGCAGCGCGTCGCCGCGCGCGTCGAGGAGCTGCTCGACCTGATCGGCCTCGACGCGGAGATGTCGCGACCGCTACCCGGCGCAGCTCTCCGGCGGCCAGCGCCAGCGCGTCGGCGTCGCCCGCGCGCTCGCCGCCGACCCGCCGCTGATGCTGATGGACGAGCCGTTCGGCGCGATCGACCCGATCAACCGCGAGCGCCTGCAGAACGAGTTCCTGCGCCTGCAGGCCGAGCTCCGCAAGACGATCGTCTTCGTCACCCACGACATCGACGAGGCGATCAAGATGGGCGACCGCATCGCGATCCTGCAGGTCGGGCGGCAAGCTGGCGCAGTACGCGACGCCCGCCGGAGCTGCTGCTGGAGCCCGGCGACGAGTTCGTCGAGGACTTCGTCGGCGCCGACCGCGCGCTCAAGCGGCTGGCGCTGCGGCGCGTGCGCGACGTCGACCTGTGGCGCGTCGCGCTGGTGCGCGACGGCGAGCCGGTGAGCCGAGGTCCGGCGCCGGATCGAGGACGCCGACCTCGACATCCCGCTGCTCGTCGACGACGACGGCCGCCCGCGCGGCTGGCTGTCGCGAGCGCGAGCTGCTCGGCGAGAGCGTCCGCGAGGAGCTGCGCTCCGGGCCTGAGCCGATCGTCGAGCTCGACGACGTCCTGCGCGACGCGCTCTCGCGACCTGCTCGCGCACGGCTCCCAGTACGGGCCGGTCGTCGACGATCAGGGCGGCGGTCGGCGTGCTCTCGATCGGAGCTGCTCGGCCCAGCGTCGACCGGCCGGGCGAGGAAGCGTGAGCGCGTCGACGCTGCTCGCCCAGCTCAAGATCCGGCGACCGCTGCGACGCGGGACGTCGTCGCTGCGTCGAGCGACAACGGCTTCTGCCCGCAGCTGGATCGTCCGACAACCTCGACCGCTACAGACGCCGCTGATCGCAGCACATCGAGCTGACGCTGATCGCGGTCGCGATCGGCTTCGCGATCGCGTTCTCGCTCGCGCTGCTCGCCCACCGCCGGCGCTGGCTGGTCGCGCCGATCACCCAGATCACCGGCATCCTCTACACGATCCCGAGCGTCGCGGCTGTTCTTCCTGCTGCTGCCGATCACCGGCCGCGGCAACCTGACGGCGCTGATCGCGCTGGTCGCCTACACGCTGCTGATCATCTTCCGCAACGTCACCACCGGGCTGGACGGCGTGCCCGCCGAGGCGCGCGACGCCGGCCGCGGGATGGGCCTGACCGACCGCCAGCTGCTGTGGCGCGTCGAGCTGCCGCTCGCGCTGCCGGAGATCATGGCCGGGCTGCGGATCGCGGTGACGACGACGGTCGGGCTGGCCACGCTGGCGTTCCTCGCCGGCGCCGGCGGCCTCGGCGAGCCGATCTTCGCCGACCTCCAGTTCAAGCTCCAACGTGCGTCGTCGCGGGCGGGCTGTGCGTGCTGCTGGCGGTCGTGCTCGACCTGCTCGTGCTCGGCGTCCAGCGCTGCTGACCCCGTGGACGAGGGCGGCGCGCATGACGCATCACGCTGCGCCGCCCTGGGCGAGTTCGGCGACGCGATCAACTTCATCTTCAGCTCGCGCGAGAATCCAGCGCGGCGCGCCGGTCGGCGGCAGCCACAACCTGCCGCTGATCTGGGAGCACCTGAAGCTGTCGCGCCGTCGCGATGGGCGCCGCGCTGCTGATCGCGCTGCCGCTCGGCCTCGTGCTCGGCCACACCGGCAAGGGCTCGTTCCTGGCCATCTCGACGTCCAACGTCGGCCGCGCCGTGCCGAGCGTCGCGCTGATCGCGCTCTTCATCGCGTTCCTCCGGCGCCCGGAGTTCCTGAACGTCACGCTCGCGCTCGCGCTGCTCGCGATCCCGCCGATCCTCACCAACACCTACGTCGGGGTCCAGCAGGTCGATCGCGACGTCGTCGACGCCGCGCGCGGCATGGGCCTGATCGGGCTGCCAGATCATCCGCTCGGTCGAGCTGCCGCTCGCGCTTGCCGCTGATCTTCGGCGGCATCCGGACGTCGACCGTCAACGTCATCGCCACCGCGACGATCGCGCCGCTGGTCGGCGTCGTCACGCTCGGCGACCCGATCGTCGGCCTCTCGCGTCTACGGCGCGAGGGCCAGCTCGGCGCCTCGATCATCGTCGCCGCCCTGGCGATCGCGGCCGAGGTCGGCCTGTCGGCCGTCCAGCGCGCCGTGACGCCCGCCGGCATCAAGCTCGAGCGCGGCGCGGAGGGCCGCGCGCGTGCCCGCTTCGGTCTACACCAAGAGGAGGATCCAGACCGCCCCATGAGAACCCCATCCGTCATGCTCGGCCGCCGCTCTGGCGGCCCTGTCGCTCGGCGTCGCCGCGTGCGGCGGCGACGACGACGACACGTCGGACTCGGCCGCCACGCCCGGCCGCCACGGCCACCGAGGCCGCCGAGCGGCCAGATCACCAGCAACGCCGACAACGCCGCGATCGCGCTGAAGATCGGCTCGAAGAACTTCACCGAGCAGAAGGTGCTCGGCGAGATCTACGCCCAGGCCCTCGCAGGCCGCCGGCTACACGACCAGCACCGACCTCAACCTCGGCGACGAGGAGACGGCGCTGGCGGCCCTCAAGGGCGGCCAGATCGACGCCTACCCGGAGTACACCGGCACCGCGCTGACCGCGTTCTTCAAGAAGGACGCGGCCGACCTGCCGAAGGACCCGCAGGCCGCGTACGAGCAGGTCAAGGAGCTCTTCGCGGCCGACGGCATCACCGCGTTCCCGCCGACGCCGTTCACCGAGCTCCAACGAGGTCGCGGTGACCCAGGAGACGGCCGAGAAGTACGGCCTCAAGAACATCTCCGACCTCAGCAAGGTCGCCGATCAGCTGACGCTCTACGGCAGCCCGAGTGCCGCAAGCGGATGGACTGCCTGCTCGGCCTCGAGCAGGTCTACGGGCTGAAGTTCAAGAAGTTCGTGCCCGTCGACGTCGCGCCAGCGCCACGAGGTGCTGAGCTCCGGCCGCGCCGACGTGTCGATCGTCTTCACGACCGACCCGCAGATCACGCGCAACAAGGAAGTCCTGCTCGAGGACGACAAGGGCATGTTCCCGCCCTACAACTCGACGTTCCTGATGAAGACGGAGACGGCCGACAAGGCCGGTGCCGGATCTGGCGAAGACGATCGACCTGATCCAGAAGCCGCTGACCGACGACGCGATGCAGGAGCTCAACGCGCGCGTCGACCTCGACAAGAAGGAGCCCGCCGAGGTCGCCAAGGAGTACCTGCAGGAAACGGGGCTAGTGAAGTAGCGCGGCGATCTGCTCGGGCGGCCCCGGTCGCCCGAGCAGGTAGCCCTGCACGTAGCGACAGCCGCACGCGCGCAGCAGGTTCAGCTGCGCCTCGGTCTCCACGCCCTCGGCGACGACGCCGAGATCGGCCGCGCGGCCGATCGAGAGCGCGGCCTCGATGATCCGCCGCCCGCGGTCGCCCGTGCGCGCGGGCGACGAAGCCGCGGTCGAGCTTGATGCCCGTCAGCGGCAGCCGGGCGAGCCGCGTCAGCGACGAGTAGCCGGTGCCGAAGTCGTCGAGGTAGACCAGCAGGCCGTGCGCGGCGAGCGTCTTGAGGCCGTCGACCGCGCGCTCCCCGCCCTGCATCAGCATCGTCTCGGTGATCTCGAGCGCGATCCGCTCGCGGGTCGACGCCGGCGGCGGCGATCGTGTCCGCGATCCGCTCGACGAAGCCCGTCTCGCCGAGCTCGCGCGCCGCGACGTTGACGCTCACCCGGATGTACGGCGGCCAGTTGCCGAGCTCGCTGCAGGCCTGCCGCAGCACCCATTCGCCGAGCATCGAGATCAGCCGGCCGTGCTCCTCGGCGGCGGGCAGGAAGCGGGCCGGCGGCGAGCAGGCCCTCCTCCGGGTGCTCCCAGCGCACCAGCGCCTCCAGCGCGACGATCCGCTGCGCGCTCGACGTCCACGATCGGCTGGTAGTGCAGCCGCAGCTCGTTCCGCTCGATCGCCCGTCGCAGGCCGTCCTCGAGCTTGAGGCGGTCGCGCAGGCGCCCGCCCATCGCGCGGTCGAAGACCTCGTAGGCGCCGCCGCCCTGCAGCTTCACCCGGTGCATCGCGGCGTCGGCGCACTGGATCAGGTCGGCCGAGCTCCGGCGCGGTTCCTCGACCGCGATCCCGATCGTGGCGGTCACGAACAGCTCGCCGATCGGCGCCTCGAGCGCGGTCGCGAGCCGCTGCGCGAGCTCGGCGGCCTCGCGCTCGCCCTCGAGCTCGGCCAGGACCGCGAACTCGTCGCCGCCGAAGCGGGCGAGCTGCTGCGACGCGCCCAGCTCCTGCTTCAGGCGGCCGGCGACCTGGATCAGCACGTCGTCGCCGGCGGCGTGGCCGTGCGTGTCGTTGACGGCGCGGAAACGGTCGAGGCCGATCACCATCACCGAGAGCGGGCGGCGCACCGGCCGGGCGAGCGCCTGCTCGAGGCGCTCCTGGAAGAGCAGTCGGTTCGGCAGCCCGGTCAGCGGGTCGTGCAGCGACTGGCGGACCAGGCGCGCGTGCAGCTGCCGGGCCTCGGTCAGGTCGACGAGCGAGATCACGAGCCCCTGGATCGGACCGTCGGCCGAGCGGCGCAGCGGCCGGTAGTTGGCCGACAGCGCGACGACGGCGCCATCCGGGCGCGTCAGCAGCATCGTGACGTCGTGGACCGCGACGCCTTCGGTGAACGCGCGGCGGCCCGGGCTGTCCGCGTCGCCCGGCGTCATCGGCCGGCCGTCCTCGTGGCGCAGCGCGAGCGTCGTCCCACCAGTCGCGGTCGTGCATCAGCTGCTGCTTGGAGATCCCGAGCAGGCGGCAGGCGGCGGGGTTGGCCTCAGTGATCAGACCCTTCAGATCGAGCGTGATCAGGCCGGACTCGATCGTCGCGATCACGGCGCGCAGACGCTCTTCGCTCTCGCGCAGCGCCGTCACGTCGTCCGCGTGGACCATCACGCGGTCGGGCGGCACCGGAACGTAGCTGACGTCCAGGCGCCGGACGTCGCCGGTGCCCTCGAACGTGAACTCCATCTCGCGGCGCACGATCTCGCGCCCGCGCAGCGTCGCTTCGAGGTCGGCCACGATGTCCGGCCGCCGGCGGTGGATCTCCGTGGCGGGAACGCCGATCAGGCGCTCCAGCCGGCCCGGCCGGAGCTCGTGAGCGGCGCGGTTGGCGCGCTCGAGCACGAACCCGTCCTCCTCGTCACGGCGCCAGGTGTAGCACGGCACCGGGATCCCGTCGTACTGCGCCTGCAGCGGGTCCTGCTCGATGGTTCCCTCCGTGGACATACCCTCCCCGCGCAATCGCTTGTCGCGACACTAACTGTTGAGTGAAAACGAGCGCGTCCGCATGCTGACTCGCGTGTATCCGCTAAGGCGCACTTGAGCTAGGGCCGATATGGGGATACTTATGGACATGGACCGGCTGGACATCCCCAGGCTGCGTGGCGTTTCGCACGTCTACGCCTTCTGGATCGCGCTCGTCGCAGCACTGACGCTGATCGTGGTCGTCCCGGCCGGAACGCCGCGCGTCGCCGCCGCGGTCTACGGCGCCGGCCTCTGCGCGCTGTTCGGCGGCTCCGGGCTGTATCACCGCTGGCGCTGGCATGAGCGCTGGCGCCCGATCCTGCGGCGTGTCGACCACAGCACGATCTTCGTCTTCATCGCCGCCTGTTACACGCCGGTCGGCATGACGGTCCTGTCGGGGAGCGACCCGCTGGGTGGTCATGATCACCGTCTGGGTCGGCGCGCTCCTCGGTGTGGCGCTCAGCGTCGCCTGGATCACCGCGCCGCGCGCGCTGTGCGCAGCCTGTTACGTCGCGCTGGGCTGGGTCGCGGTACTCGCGTTCCCGCAGATGTCCGCCGCGCTGCCGGTCGCGCCGATGATCCTGATCGCGATCGGCGGCGTCCTCTACACGATCGGCGCCGTCGTCTTCGCCCTCGGGCGCCCGAACCCGTGGCCGCGGGTCTTCGGCTTCCACGAGATCTTCCACGTGTTCGTGATCCTCGCCGCGGTGGTGCACTTCGTGGCGATCTCGGGCTGGGTCGTCATGCACGAAGCGACATGACGGCGTGCCGTCCGCCCGGCGCGCTTAGCTGTCGCGAGCCGTATCGAGGTCCAGCTTCTCCACCCCGCCGCGCGGGCTCCCGCGCGCACCCGCGCCGGCGACGCCGCGTACGACCTCGCCTGTGTCGAGGCCTTCACGCTCGCGGCCGGCGAGCGCGCGATGATCCCCACCGGCGTCGCGGTCGCGATCCCGCCGGGGATGGCCGGCCTCGTGTTGCCGCGCTCGGGGCTGGCGATCAAGCACGGGATCTCCTGCGTCAACGGCCCGGGCCTGGTCGATCCCAACTACCGCGGCGAGCTGCGCGTGATCCTGATCAACCACGGCGACGAGCCGTTCAGCGCCGAGGCGGGTGACCGGATCGCCCAGCTGCTGCTGGTCCCGTTCCTGGCCCCGGAGCTGGTCGTCGTCGACGAGCTGCCTGACGGCGGCGACGACCGCGGCACGGGCGGTTTCGGCTCCTCCGGCCGCTAACTCGCGGGGCGGCCGTTGACCGCGTAGCGGCCGTAGCGCTCGGCCACCACGGCGGGGAGGCGCGCGGTCAGGCGGACGCCCTCGGGCGTGTCCTCGCGTTCCATCTCCCCCGCGACCTGGTGCAGCTCCGACAGCAGCGCGCCCTGGGAGAACGGCACGAGCAGCTCGAGGTCCACGCAGGGTCTTCTCGAACTCCGCGTTGATCCGCTCGCACAGATCCTCCAGCCCCTCGCCGGTGGCCGCGGAGACGAGCGCGGCGTCCGGGTGGCGGAAGCTGAGCTCGCGGCGGCGCTCGTCGTCGAGCACGTCGGCCTTGTTGAGCACGAGCATGCGCGGCGAGCTGCCGGCGTCGATCTCCTCGAGCACGTCCTCGACGGCGCGCGTCATGGCCACCAGCTCCTCCTCGGGGGCGCTGGCGTCGACGACGTGCAGGACGAGGTCGGCGAGCCGGGTCTCCTCGAGCGTGGCCGCGAAGGCGTCGACGAGCTGATGCGGGAGCTTGCGGATGAAGCCGACGGTGTCGGTCATCAGGTACGGTGCGCCCGTGCAGCTGCAGCGTGCGGGTCGTCGGGTCGAGCGTGTGGAACAGGCGGTCGCGGACGCCGACCTCGGAGCCCGTGAGCGTGTTCAGCAGCGTCGACTTGCCCGCGTTGGTGTAGCCCGCGAGGGCGACCGTGGGAAGGTGCGCGCGCTCGCGCTCGGCGCGCTGGGTGGCGCGGGTCGCCTTGACCTGCTCCAGGCGGCGCTTGAGGACCGTGATGCGGTCGCGGGCGAGCCGGCGGTCGGTCTCGATCTGCGACTCGCCCGGGCCACGGGTGCCGATGCCGCCGACGCCGCGCCCGGCGCCGAGGCGCTCGAGGTGCGTCCACAGGCCGCGCATGCGGGCCATGTTGTATTCGAGCTGGGCGAGCTCGACCTGCATCTTGCCCTCGGCCGTGTTGGCGTGGCCGGCGAAGATGTCGAGGATCACCGCGGTGCGGTCGATCACCGGGACGTCGAGCTCGGCCTCGAGGTTGCGCTGCTGGCGCGGCGTCAGCTCGTCGTCGGCGACGACGACGTTCGCGTCGGCCTCCTTGAGCAGCGCCTTGACCTCGTCGACCTTGCCGGAGCCGAGGTAGTGGTTCGGATGCGGCTTGTCGCGCTTCTGCACCATCTCGCCGACGGTGGCGACACCGGCGGTCCGCAGCAGCTCCTTGAGCTCCTCCAGATCCTCGTTCTCCGGTGTGGCGGCGATCAGATACGCGCGCTGCTTGGCCCGGCCGGCATCCGGCGGCGGGGCGAAGCTGGTCTCGGCCGTGCGGCCGTTACGAGAGCGTTCCAAGGCCTTCCATTCTAGAGTCCGATGCAATGCCCGTCGCGCCCGCGCCCAGCGAGACCGAGCTCGCTTCGCGCCTGGCGGCGCGGACGCTGGAGCTCGTCGACGTCGCGTCCGAGTCGCACGACGAGGCCGCGCTGGCCGCGCACGTCGCCGGCGTCCTGCGCGAAGGCGGCGCGGAAGTGCTGGATCTGGGCGACTCCTGCATCCTCGCCCGGCCGAGCGAGACGCGCCCGCGGGTGCTGCTCGCCGGCCATCTGGACACCGTCCCGGCGCAGGACAACATCCCCGGCCGGATGGATTCGAACCGCGTCCACGGGCTCGGCGCGAGCGACATGAAGGGCGCGCTGGCGGTGATGATCGAGCTCGTGCTGGCGCGGGTGCCCGTACGCGGCGCTGTTCTTCCCCCGCGAGGAGCTCCCGTCGACCGAGAGCGCGCTGACGCCGCTGCTCGAGCGCTCGCCGATCGAGGCCGACTTCGTCGTCGTGATGGAGCCGACCGACAACGACGTGCACGCGGGCTGCCTCGGCAACATCAACGCGACCTGGACGTTCACGCGGGCGCTCGGGGCACTCCGCGCGGCCGTGGCAGGCCGACAACGCGATCCACCGCGCGGCGATCGGCATCGCGCAGCTCGCCTCGGCGCCGTCGGTGCCGGTGAGCTTCGAGGGCCTGACGTTCCAGGAGGTCGTCTCGGTGACGCGGGTCGAGCGGCGGGATCGCCTCCAACGTGATCCCGGAGACGTGCACGGCGCACGTGAACTTCCGCTACGCGCCGGGCCGTACGCCGGAGGAGGCCGAGGAGCGGCTGCGCGAGCTGACCGGCGGGCTGGGATCGCTCGAGGTGACGGGCAACTCCGGCTCCGGCGCCGTCGCGGTCGATCATCCGCTCGCGCGCAAGCTGATCGAGGCCGGCTCGCTGCACGTCGCGCCCAAGCAGGCCTGGACGCCGGTCGCCGAGTTCGCGGCCGCGGGCTATCCCGCCGTCAACTTCGGGCCAGGCGCGCCGGCGCAGGCGCACCGCCGTGACGAGTCGATCGAGATCGCGGCGCTGCTGCGGTCCTTCCAGGTTCTGGAGGCCTTCGGGACATGAGCGTGCGTCTCTCCCCCGTGCTCGCCGGGCTCGGCACCTACCCGTTCGTGCGCCTCGAGCAGGCGCGCGCGCGGCTGCGGGCCGCGGGCGTGGACATCATCGACTTCGGGATGGGCGAGCCGCGCGAGGAGACGCCGGAGTTCATCCGCACCGCGCTGGCCGCCGCGATCACGCCGGTCGCGCCCTATCCGACCGCCGGCGGGTTGCCTGAGCTGCGCAGCGCGATCGCCGACTGGGCGGGCCGTCGCTTCGGGGTGTCACTGAACCCCGACACCGAGGTGATCCCGACGCTCGGCTCCAAGGAGGCCGTGTTCGCGCTCGCCAACATCTTCGACGGCGACCTCGTCGCGGTACCGACGCCCTCGTACCCCGTCTACGAGCGCGGTGCGGTCTTCGCGGGCAAGGAAGTTCTCGAGCTCCCGTTGACCGAGGCCAACGGGTGGCTCCCAGAGCTGGACGGCGTGGACTGGGACCGCGTCTCGATCCTCTGGCTCAACTACCCGAACAACCCGACCGGCGCACGGGCGCCGCGGGAGTTCTACGAGCAGGCGGTCGCGCTGGCGCAGAAGCACGGGTTCGTGCTCGCCTCCGACGAGGCCTACTCGGAGCTCTACTTCGCCGGCGAGGCGCCCGGGAGCGCGCTGCAGGTCGCCGATCGCTCGCATCTCGCCGTCTTCAACACCCTGTCGAAGCGCTCCTCGATGCCCGGCTACCGGTCCGGTTTCGTCGCGGGCGACCCGGACATCATCGCGGCGCTGAAGAAGTACCGGCCGAACGTCGGCGTCGCGCCGCTGGAGTTCGTCCAGCGCGCCGCGATCGCGGCGTGGGGCGACGAGACGCACGTCGAGGAGGTCCGGGCGCGCTACCGGGCCAAGCGCGAGGCGCTGCTGCCCGCGCTGGAGGCGCTCGGGCTGCGCAACGCGGGCGGCGACGCGACCTTCTTCCTCTGGCTCGACGCCGGCCCCGAGGCCGACGCGCTCGCCGCGCGCTGGCTCGAGGCGGGCGTGGTCGTCGCGCCCGGGTCGTTCTTCGGCGCGCCGGGCTACCTGCGCGTCGCGTTGGTGCCGCCGCCCGAGGAATGCGAGCGGGCGGCCGAGATCATCCGCGGCCTTGCCTGAGGAGTTCCGGGATCGCGAGCGGGCCGAGTCGTTCGGCTCGATCGCCGAGCAGTACGACCGCTACCGCCCCGCGGCGCCCGACGCGCTGCTGGACGAGTTCGCCGCGCTCGCTCCCTCGCGGGTGCTCGACGTGGCCTGCGGCACCGGCAAGCTGGCTCGCGGGCTGGTCGAGCGCGGGTTGACGGTGCTGGGCATCGAGGTCGACGAGCGGATGGCCGAGGTGGCGCGCTCGCACGGTGTCGACGTCGAGGTCGGCGCGTTCGAGGACTGGGACGACGGCGGGCGCACGTTCGACCTGATCACCTGCGGCGACGCCTGGCACTGGATCGACCCGGTGCGCGGCTGGCGCAAGATCGGCGAGGTGCTGCGGCCCGGCGGGACGGTCGCGCGCTGCTGGAGCGACTACCGGGTCGACGAGCCGCTGCACTCCGCCCTGGAGGCTGTCTACGCGCGGGTCATCCCGGAGATCGAGCACGGCGGGCCCAAGCACGGGCGCGACGAGACCGACCCCCGGGTCGAGAACCGCACCTACCCCTGGGAGCGCACCTACAGCGCCGACGAGTGGGTGGGGCTGATCTCGACCTACAGCGTCCACCAGATGCTCCCGCCCGCTCGGCTGGCCGAGCTCCAGGCCGAGGTGCACGCGGCGGTCACCGCCGCCGGCGGGACCGTGCACGCGCACGGCTGGACGCTCGTCAGTCGTTCGCGTGCAGCGCCGCGTTGAGCCCGGCCCAGTTGCCTGAGCGAGGCAGCGCCTCGACCGTGCCGGTGCGCGAGTTGCGCCGGAAGAGCAAGCCGCTCGCGCCGCTCAGGTCCCGCCCCTTGACGACCTCGCCGTCGGGCAGCGTGATCTGGGTCCCGGCGGTGACGTAGAGGCCCGCCTCGACCGTGCAGTCGTCGCCGAGCGAGATGCCGATCCCGGCGTTGGCGCCGAGCAGGCAGCGCTCGCCGATGCTGATGACCTCGTTGCCGCCGCCGCTGAGCGTGCCCATGATGCTCGAGCCGCCGCCGACGTCGGAGCCGTCGCCGACGATCACGCCCGCGCTGATGCGCCCCTCGACCATCGAGTGCCCGAGCGTGCCGGCGTTGAAGTTCACGAAGCCCTCGTGCATCACGGTCGTGCCGTCCGCGAGGTGCGCGCCGAGGCGCACGCGGTCGGCGTCGGCGACCCGCACGCCCGAGGGCGTGACGTAGTCGGTCATGCGCGGGAACTTGTCGAGCGAGAAGACCTGCAGCGGGGCGCCGTTCGCGCGGGCTCGCAGCTGGACCTGGGTGAGGTTGGCCGGGTCGACCGGTCCGGCGCTCGTCCAGGCGACGTTCGGCAGCGCGCCGAAGATGCCGTCCATGTTGATCTCGCGCGGCTTGACGAGCCGGTGCGACAGCAGGTGCAGCCGCAGGTACGCGTCGGCCGTGCCGTCCAGGGGTGCCTGCAGGTCTCCGATCACGGTGAGGACCGGGGCCTGGCGGACGTCGCGCAGGTCGTCGGCGCGCTGGGCGCTCGGGAGCCCGTGGCGCTCCGCCTCCTCGGCGCTCAGCTCGCTGAAGCCCGGTTGCAGGCCGCCGTCGCCGAGTGCGGGCGCCGGGTAGAAGACCTCGAGCACGCGGTCGCCCGAGAAGGTCGCGAGGCCCGCGCCGTGTGCGCCGCTCACTTGCTCTCCTTGAACGAGTCGACGTGGTCGGCGGCGAAGGCGTCGAGATTGCGCGGATCGCGGTCCAGGACGTCCTTGACGCCGGAGGTGACCATCTGCGCGCCGCCGGCGGCGTAGACCTCGAACAGCTCCACGAGGCCTTCGGCGTTCCACGGCGGGACGCCGGCCCGGACGAGCTCGCGCTTGAGCGTCTCGACCGGGATCTCCTCGACCTCGATCTCGCGTCCGGCGGCCGCGAAGACGCGTGTGGCCTGATCGCGATAGGAGACGGCCTCCGGGCCGCTGAGGCCGTAGGCCTTCCCCTCGTGGCCGTCCTCGGTCAGCGCGACCGCGGCCACCTCGGCCACATCGCGCGCGTCGACGACGCTGAACGCGGCGTCGGGGACCGGCGAGTAGAAGGTGCCGTCGAGCACCCGCGCGCCCCAGGCCAGCGTGTTCTGCATGAAGCCCGTGGGGCGCAGCAGCGTCCAGGACATCCCGGACTGCTTGAGCGCGGCCTCGACCTTGGCGTGCGTGCGGGCGAAGCGCTGCGGCGCCTCGGGCGAGGCGCCGATCACCGAGAGCTTGACGACGTGCTTGACGCCCGCCTCCTTCGCGGTCTCCAGGAACGCCTGCTCGAACTCGGACTGCATCGGGCTGATCGGCGAGACGAGGTAGGCGCGCTCCACGCCGTCCAGCGCCGGGCCGAGCGTGCGCGGATCGCCGAGGTCGCCGGTGGTGGGCTCGAAGCCGAGGTCGCGCAGGTGGTGCGCCTTCGTCTCGTCGCGCACGAGCGCGCGGGCATCGGCGCCGCGGGCCTTGAGCGCACGCAGGACCTCCATCCCGGTCGTGCCGGTCGCTCCGGTCACCAGCAGCGTCATTCGGCCTCCATATGTGTCTTGAACTCCTCGCTCAGTTCGCCACGGTAGATCGGTTCTGCCCAGCCCGTGAGATCCACGTGCAGGGACTCGTCGACGTCGACGGTCAGAACGCCGCCGTCCAGGTGCACGGTGACAGGCGAGTCGCCGCCCCGGAGCACATGGGCGACCGCGGCGCCGCTCGCGCCGGTCCCGCTCGAGAGCGTTTCCCCCACGCCGCGCTCGAAGATCCGGGCGCGGATCGCGTCCGGCGCGAGCTCGCGCCAGAAGCTGACGTTGGTGCGGTTCGGGAAGATCGGCGCGTTTTCGATGTGCGGGCCGAGGGCCTGCAGATCGAGGGCGTCAGGGTCCTCGACGCGGATCGCACACTGCGGGTTGCCGATCGCGACGTGCTGGAAGCGGAAGGTCTGGCCTTGCGCTTCGATCTCGCCCTGACCGTCTTCTGGCCCTTGCGGGAAGTTGTGCGAGGTCAGCGTCGCCCGGCCCATGTCGACCCGGCAGGTCGTCGGCGACGTGATCGTCGGGCGGATCTCGCCCGCGAGCGTCTGGATGCTGAACGTGTCCGCCTCGGTCCAGCCGGAGCGGCGCAGGTACAGGATCGCCTCGCGTGCGCCGTTGCCCGACAGCTCGGCCTCCGAGCCGTCCGGGTTGAAGATCCGCAGGCGCGCGACGTAGCCCGGCTCGTCCGGTTGCGTGAGGACGAGGACGCCGTCGGCGCCCGGCCCGAAGTGCGGGTCGCAGAGCCGCTTGATCTGGTTCGGGGTGAGCTGCGCCTCCTCGAAGATGAGGTAGTCGTTGCCCAGGGCCTGCCACTTCTCGAAGCGCACGAGCCTCAGATCATGCCCATTAGCTCGGCCGCGACGTCATCCGGCGTGCGGCCGGTGGTGTCCACGAGGTGCGCTCCGGGCAGCTTGCGCAGCCACGTGACCTGGCGCTTGGCGTAGCGGCGGGTCTTGGTCTTCATGGCCTCGACGTCGCCGTCCAGCAGCTCCTGGAAGCCGAGCGCGCGGCGGGCCGTGGCCGAGGCCCCTTGTTCGTTGGCCCGCTCGACCTCCTGCTGCGCACCTGCCGCGAGCATGTCGTCGATGCGCTGGTTGATGCGCTCGGCGAGCTCGTCGCGCTGCATGGTGAGCGCGGCGAGCAGTGTCGGGTGGCGCGTGTGGGTGGTCCACAGCTGCGACGGCGCGTTCGCCGGGGGCGGCGGTTCATGGCCCGCCTCGAGCAGCTCGTGGGCGCGCAGGACGCGTTGGCGGTCGGTCGGCTCCATGCCGTTGCGGACTTCGTCTGGGAGCGCGGCGTGGAGTTGCTCGATCGGCCGCTCGTCGTTGGCCCAGCGCTCGCGGATCGCGGGGTCGACCGGTGGGCGCAGATCGAGCTCGGTGAGCGCGGCGCGGAGGTAGAGGCCGGTGCCGCCGACGACGATCGGGCGCTGTCGGTTGGCGAGGAGCGTGTCGATCTCGTGGTGCGCGCGCTCGGCGTAGGCGCCGGCCGAGAACGTCTGTGTGACGGGGACGAAGCCGAGCAGGCGGTGCTCGAGGTGCTGCTGCTCTTGTGGGCTCGCGGCCCCCGTGAGGATCGGCAGGCCGGCGTAGACCTGCATCGAGTCGGCCGAGACGGCCACCGGGTCCTCGCCGCGCTCGCGCAGGCGCTCCGCCAGCGCGATGGCGACGGCGGTCTTGCCCACGCCCGTGGGCCCGAAGACGGCGATGACCTCTGACACGGCGAGCAGTATGGCCCTGCCGCGTCGGCCCCGCAGTATCGTCACCCGGACACATGCCCGTCCGTATCGGAACCGGCCTCTCGACCGTCCCGGACGCGCGCACAGCGGCGCTGGAGGCAGCGTCCGCGGCGTCCGTGGAGCTCGACGGCGCCCCTTGCGGGCTCGTGATCGTCTTCATCTCCGGGGCGATCCTGAGCGGCTCCGAGCTCGCGCTGGAGGCGATCCACGAGGTGCTCGAGCCCGACAGCCTGATCGGCTGCGCCGCGGGCGGCGTGATCGGCCACGGGCGCGAGATCGAGGGCGGCTCGGCCATCTCGATCTGGGCCGCGAGCCTGGGCGATGGCCACGCCACGACGTTCCACGCCGCCGTCGAGGAGCTCGAGGAAGGCACCGGCGCGCTGACCGGCATGGCCGACCTGACGGGCGCCGACGGCGCGATCCTGCTCGCCGACCCCGTGACGTTCCCGACCGACGCGGTGCTGCGCTTCCTGACCGAATCCGCGCCGATGCTGCCGCTGCTCGGCGGTCTCGCCTCGGGCCGGATCGCCAACGACGAGACGATCCTCTTCTTCGGCGACGAGATCGTGAGCGACGGAGCGGTCGGTGTCCGCCTCGACGGTGTCGAGATGCTGCCGATGGTCTCGCAGGGCGCGGCGCCGATCGGCCCCGAGCTGACGATCACCGCCGGCGAGGGCCACGTCATCGGCGAGCTCGCGGGCAAGCCGGCGCTGGAGAAGCTGCGCGAGACGATCGAGGCCCTCCCGCCCGAGGACCTCCGGCTCGTCCAGGGCGGCCTGCTGGTCGGGATCGTCGTGGACTCCAACAAGCCCGACTACGTGCAGGGGGACTTCCTGGTGCGTGGCCTCGTCGGCGCGGACCCGGAGACCGGGCAGGTGGCGATCGCCGCCGACGTGCATCCCGGCCAGGTCGTGCGCCTGCACGCCCGCGACGCCGAGAGCGCCGACCGCGACCTCCGCGAAGCGCTGTCGATCCGCATGACCGCGCTCGGCGGCCGCACCCCCGCCGGCGCCCTGGTCTTCGCCTGCAACGGCCGCGGGCGCAGCATGTTCGGCCGCGCCGACCACGACGCCGAAGTGGTCGCCGACGCGCTCGCGGGAGCGCCGGTGGCCGGCTTCTTCGCGGCGGGCGAGATCGGCCCCGTCGGTGGCGGCTACTTCCTGCACAGCTTCACCGCGACCGTGGCCGTGTTCGCGTGAAGCTCGACCGGCTGCGCGCGTCCTGCTGACGGGCGCGACCGGCGGCCTCGGCCAGGCGATCGCGCGAGCGCTCGCCTCGCGCGGGGCCGTGCTGACCCTGACGGGCCGGCGCATCGATGTGCTCGAGCCGCTCGCTCGCGAGCTCGGCGCCCGTGTGATCGTGTCGGACCTCTCGCTGCCGGACGCTCCGGCGCGGCTGCTGGACGAGGCCGGCGAGGTCGACGTGCTCGTCGCCAACGCCGGGCTGCCGGGCAGCGGCCGGCTGAACTCGTTCACGCCCGAGCAGATCGACCGTGCCCTGGCCGTGAACCTACGCGCCCCGATGCTGCTCGCCCACGGCCTCACCGAGTCGATGGTCGCGCGTGGCAGCGGGCACCTGCTCTTCATGTCCTCTCTGGCCGGTCGCGCCGCCTCGCCGGGCACCTCGGTCTACTCCGCGACGAAGTTCGGCCTGCGCGGCTTCGCCCTCGGCCTGCGCGAGGACCTGGCGCCAAAGGGCGTCGGCGTCTCCGTGATCCTGCCCGGGTTCATCAGCGACGCCGGCATGTTCGCCGAGTCGGGAGCCAAGCTCCCGTCCTACGTCGGCACCAAGACCCCGGAGGACGTGGCCCGGGCCGTCGTAAAGGCGATCGAGGGCAACCGCGCCGAGATCGACGTCGCGCCGCTGCCTCTGCGCGCGGGCGCGGTCCTGGCCTCGCTCGCCCCCGGGCCCGTGGGCGCGATCCAGCGCCGGATGGGCGCCGCGGCCACCGCGGACCAGTTCGAGCGCGGCCAGGCCGACAAGCGCTAGCCGCCGCGCCGGGCGGGGCCGCGCCGGCCGGGCCGCGCCGCGCCGCGCCGGCCGCGCGCGGCGCGCGCGGCTCGGCGCGCGCGGTCGGGCGCGTCGCGCGGCTCGCGCGCGGCGTCGCGCGCGCGCGCTCGGGCGCGTCGCGCGGCTCGGGCGCGTCGCGCGGCTCGGCGCCCGGTCGGCGCCGCGGATTCGGCTGCCGCGCGCTCTCGGGGAGGGGTGGCGTCAGTTTGCCTCGGTATGTGGGGGGTTTCTGCCTCCACCCCCGCCAGTCGGACCGTTCTCCCTCCGATCAGGCAGGGCGGGGCTCCTCCTCGTGCGTCGCGGCGCCGACCGCCGCGAGGACCTCGTCGGCCAGTTTCGGGCCGTCGGCGTCGGCGAGCGGGGTCGCCTGGATGCGGACGACGACCTCGTCGGCGTCGATCTCCTCGAGCGCGATCGTGGGTTCGCCGCGCACGGGCGTGCTGATCGCCTCCTCGAGCATCGCCTGGACGTCGCTGGGTTTGACGTCGGGCCGCAGGCGGGCGCGCAGGTCCACCGAGGCGGGCTCGCGCAGCGGCACGACCGCCGCCGAGAGCACCACGTTGTTGGGGACCATGACCGAGTCCCCGCCCTGGGCGAAGGTGGTGTAGAGCAGGCCGAGCGAGGCCACGACGCCTTCCACCTGACCGGCGACGGCGCCGGCCTGGAGGCGGACGCGGTCGCCGACCTTGAACGGCCGAACGCCGATCAGGACGATCCCCGCGATCACGTTGCCGAGCGTCTGCTGCGCCGCGAGGCCGAGGACCACGGCGCCGATGGCGCCGCCCAAGGCCAGCGTGCTGGGGTTCAGGCCGGCGACCCGCAGCGATCCGATCGCGGCGACGACGATGAAGACGAGGCGGATCAGGAAGCCCGCGGTGCCGGCGGTCGCCGGGTCCATCCGGCGGAACAAGGTGGGCGCGGTGAAGCGGCCGAGGTCGCGCGCCAGCGCCCAGCCCAGGATCACCATCACCACCGCCGCGGCGACCCGGACGGGCGTGTCGACGCCGAAGATCCGCTCGCGCTCGACGTAGGCGCCGAGCGTCAGCGCAAACAGTGGGATCAGGGCTGCGAGCTCCCACTTCGCGCGGCGGGCGCGGCGGGCGGTCAGGAGGGTCAGCGAGCGCGCCTTGGGCGCGACATGCGGTCGTTGTAATCGAGGCACGCCGGAGCCAACACTTCCCGTCGCACCGGGTTTCAGTTGCGTGACGGCAATCACAAGTCGTTCACCTCATGAGGCTCTCAGACCGCCAGTGTCCGCCATGCAGCACTACACACCGTAAGAGGAGGCATGGATGCGCTACAAGCGCGTGGGAACGCTCGCCGCGATTGGTTTCGTGGCCTGTGGCACGGCCGTCGCCGTCGGTCAGTCCGGTCCGGACAAGAGCGCGGACCTGAAGGCTTCGATCGATATCAACAAGCCGAAGAACATCATCCTGTTCATCGGTGACGGCATGGGCGAGCAGGAGGTCACCTCCGGGCGCTACTACGGCAAGGGCGCGACCGGCCGGCTCGCGATGGACGCGCTGAAGCTCCGCGGCGACGTCACGACCTACAACGTCGGACCGGCTGCCCAGGCGCCGTACCCGCCCAACTACGTGCCGGACTCCGCGCCGACGGCGAGCGCCTGGTCCAGCGGCATCAAGACCCTCGACGGACGCCTCGGGCAGGGCCCGAGCTCCGGCGTCACCGTCCCGGGCACGAACTTCACGACCTACATGGAGATCGCGCGCGATCGCGGCCAGGCCACGGGCAACGTCTCCACCGCGGAGATCACCGACGCCACCCCGGCCGGTCCTTCCTCGCACATCTCCCAGCGCGGCTGCCAAGGCCCGAACGACACGCGCGCCGCGTGCCCGACGGAGACCAAGGCCGCCGGCGGCCTCGGCTCGATCGCCGAGCAGCAGGCGGACGAGCGCTTCGACGTCGTCCTCGGCGGCGGACGCGCTCGCTACGCGCAGCCGCTCGAGGTCGGTGGCACAAAGAACGTCATCGACTACGCGACCCAGGACCGCGGCTACAAGTACGTCGCGACCGAGGACGAGATGAACGCCGTCACGTCGCTCGCCCCCGGCCAGCGCCTGCTCGGCCTCTTCCACGACAGCAACATGACGACCGAGTTCAACCCGCTGATCGCCTCGGACGCCGGCTCCGGCTCGACGACGACCAAGTGCACCCCGGCCAACCGCGGCACCGAGCCGACGCTCAAGGAGATGACCGAGAAGGCCATCTCGCTGCTGCAGGGCAACCCGAAGGGCTTCGTCCTGCAGGTCGAGGGCGCCTCGATCGACAAGCGCGACCACTCCGCCGACGCCTGCGGCCAGATCGGTGAGCTCCTCGGCATGGACGACGCCGTCGCCGTCGCCACGGAGTTCCAGCGCACCCATCCCGAGACGCTGGTCCTCGTCACCGCCGATCACTCCCACACGAGCCAGATCATCCCGGTCGGCCAGGTTCCCGCGCGGCGCCTACACGACGCTGCAGACCGTCGACGGCCAGCCGATCCGCATCGCCTACGGCACCGCCCCGGTCAGCGGCAGCCAGGCACACACCGGCTCCACGGTCCCGGTCTTCGCCTCCGGCCCGCGTGCTGCCGACATCGTCGGCACGATCGACCAGACCGAGCTCTTCCCGATCCTCACCAACACCCGCGCGGGCGCCGGCCCGGCCGCTCCGGCGCAGATCGCCGGCGACGTGGGCGGCAGCGTGCCCGCCACGCTCTCGCTGACCACGGCCGGCGGGGCGACGTTCGCCCCGTTCGTCCCGGGCACCGCGAAGGACTACACCGCCTCGCTGGTCGCCAACGTGATCTCCTCGGCGGCCGAGGCCACCCTGAGCGTCGCCGACTCCAGCTCCACCGCCACGGGGCATCTCGTCAACGGCACGTTCTCGCTCCCGTCCGCGCTGCAGGCCAAGGCACGGACCGGGGCCTTCGCGCCCGTCGGCGGCAGCGCCGCGCCGACGACGCTGCTGACCTGGACCGGCCCGGTGTCCAACGACGCCGTCACGGTCGACTTCAAGCAGCCCGTGGGCGCCGGCGACGCCCTCCGCACCGGAACGTACGCCAAGACGCTCACGCTCACGCTGTCGACGACCGCGCCGTAGGGTCAAAACAGGCTCCCCTGCACCGTCCGGGGAATTCGCGGCACCGCTGGCTCAGGGTGCCGCGAGCCCCGGTGGCGCATCCGCTCCGGGTAGGTCTTCAGCGCCCAGGGCGCGCCCGCGTCGAGCTCGATCCTGCGCCGTTCGCCGGTCGAGAGATACGCGCCCTTGCCGTACAGCCGCTCGTAGCGGGGGACGAGGTCCGGCCGCTGCGCGCGCAGCCAGTCGAAGAAGATCTCGCGCACCTCGCCGCGCAGGTGCAGCGTGTTGCCGCCGATGTAGGTCGCCTTCGCCTCGGTCGGCGGCCTCGACGATCCGCTCCACCTGCTCCGGCGCGTCGTTGATCCCCGGCATCAGCGGCGCGATCAGGATGCCCGTCGGGATCCCGGCGCGGTTGAGCTCCGCCACCGCCTCCAGCCGCGCCCGCGGGTTCGGCGTGTGCGGCTCGGTCGCCCGCCAGGCCTTCTCGTCGAGCGTCGGGACCGAGAGGCAGGCGCTGACGTCCGTCACCGCCGCGATCTCCTTCAGCAGGTCGAGATCGCGCAGCACGAGCGGCGACTTGGTCAGGATCGAGCACGGGTTGCGGGAGTCGCGCATCGCCTCCCAGATCCCGCGCATCAGCTTGTAGCGCCCCTCGACCCACTGGTACGGGTCGGTGTTCGTGCCGAGCGCGACGTGCTCGCCGCGCCACGACGGCCGCGCCGAGCTCCGCCCGCAGCACCTCCGGCACGTTGACCTTGACGACGATCTCGCGCTCGAAGTCCCGCCCCGCGTCCAGCTCGAGGTACTCGTGGGTCGGACGAGCGAAGCAGTAGACGCAGGCATGGCTGCAGCCCCGGTACGGGTTGATCGTCCACTCGAACGGCAGCCGCGAGTGCCGCCCGGGACGTGGTTCAGGGCCGACTTCGTGCGGACCTCGTAGAAGCGCATGTCGAGCGCCTCGGGCGCGTCGAAGCGGCGGACGACGGTGTCGCCCAGAGCCGGGCAGCCGGCCGGCGTCGTCCGCGTCCACGTTCTGAGGCTTCCCAGCGCACGAACATATGTTCGCATACGTCGCGGACGGAAAGGATCGCGAACTCGACCTTTGTCCGGTGCAATGCAGGCGATCGCTCAGGGACAATCCTTGAGCGCTCGCGTGCCGGGGACGACGTATCCCCCACTTCCTCTCGGCACGTGAGCGCCGACCAGCGTGGGTTCTTATGTCAAGCGTGCGCTTTACGCGGCGCGGGACAGCAGCGACTCGCTGCCCGTGAGCGTCTGGCTCGTGGCCGCGGCGATCTCGACCGGCGACGATCTCGCCCGGCGACGCGAGGCCGTCGAAGTTGACGACCTTGTTGTGGCGTGGTGCGGCCGCGCAGGCGCGACGGGTCGTGGCGCGAGGTGCCCTCGACGAGCACGTCGAGCGTGCGGCCGACGAAGCGCTGGGCGCGCTCGCGGGCGCGGCGCTGGACGACCTCGACCAGGCGCTCCATCCGCTCGACCTTCACCTCGTGCGGGATGAAGTCGTCGACGAACTCGGCGGCCTCGGTGTCGCGCCGCGGCGAGTAGATGAACGTGAAGGCGCCGTCGAAGCCGACCTCCTCGACGACCTCGAGCGTCTCCGCGAAGTCCGCCTCGGTCTCCCCCGGGAAGCCGACGATGACGTCCGTCGTGAGCGCGCAGTCGGGCACGTGCTCGCGGATCAGCGCGACGCGGTCGAGGTAGCGGCTCGCGGTCGTAGGTCCGGCGCATCGCCTTCAGGATCCGCGAGGAGCCCGGCCTGCAGCGGCAGGTGGATGTGCTGGCAGACGGACTCGCAGCTCGGCGTGGGCGCGGACCACGTCCTCGGGCATGTGCGCCGGGTGCGGGCTCGTGTAGCGGATGCGGTCGATGCCGTCGATCGCGTCGACCGCGATCAGCAGCTCGGAGAACTTCCGCGCGCTGCGGCCGCAGGCCGCGTGCCGTAGGAGTTGACGTTCTGGCCGAGCAGCGTCACCTCGCGCACGCCGTCGGCGGCGAGCTGCGCGACCTCGGCGACGAGCTCCTCGAGCGGCCGCGAGACCTCGCGGCCGCGGGTGCGTCGGGCACGATGCAGTACGAGCAGTTCATGTTGCAGCCGGCGGAGATCTGCACCCAGCCGTGGACGTCGCGCGCCCGCTTGGCCGGGCAGATGCCCGGTGAAGCCCTCGAACTCGAAGAAGCCCTGCGCGGTCAGCGACTCGCTGGTCAGGAACTCGGCCAGCTTGTGCACCTGGCCGGGCCCGAACGCCACGTCGACGAACGGGAAGTCCGCGGAAGACCTGGTCCTTGACCGACTGCGCCCAGCAGCCGCCGACGCCGATGATCCGCTCCGGGTCGCGCGCGCTTGAGCGCTCGCGCCTCGTACAGGTGCGAGACGAAGCGCTCGTCGGCCTTCTCGCGGATCGAGCAGGTGTTGAACAGGATCAGGTCCGCGTCCTCGCGCGCCGGCGACCTCGGTGTAGCCGAGCGACTCGAGCATGCCCTTCATGCGCTCGGAGTCGTGCTCGTTCATCTGACAGCCGAAGGTGGTGACGTGGAAGCGCTTCATGGCGTTATCGAGCGTAGTCGGTGGCCCGTGACTCCCGGATCACGGTGACCTTGATCTGGCCCGGGTACTCGAGCTCCTGCTCGATCTCGCGGGCGATCTCGTGGCTGAGCAGGACCGCGCCGTCGTCGTCGAGCGCGCCCGGGACGACCATCACGCGGATCTCGCGGCCCGCCTGCATCGCGTAGACCTTGTCGACGCCGTCGTGGCGCGTCGCGATCTGCTCGAGGTCTCGCAGGCGCTTGACGTATTGCTCCAGCGACTCGCCGCGGGCGCCGGGACGGGCGCCGGAGAGCGCGTCGGCGGCCTGGACGATCACGGCCTCGACGGTCTGGGGCTCGACCTCGTTGTGGTGGGCCTCCATCGCGTGCGCGACGGACTCCGACTCGCCGTGACGGCGCGCGAGGTCGCCGCCGACGAGCGCGTGCGGGCCCTCGATCTCGTGCGAGACGGCCTTGCCGATGTCGTGCAGCAGCGCGGCACGGCGGGCGGTCTTGGGCGAGGCGCCCAGCTCGTCGGCCATCATCGCGGCCAGGTGGGCGCACTCGATCGAGTGATTGAGCACGTTCTGGCCGTAGCTGGTGCGGTACTTCAGGCGGCCGAGGATGCGGATCAGCTCCGCGTCCAGGCCCTGGACGTTGGCGTCCAGCGCCGCCTGCTCGCCGCACTCGATGATGTGGTTCTCGAGCTCGGACTTGGCCTGGTAGTACGTCTCCTCGATCCGCGCCGGGTGGATCCGCCCGTCCGCGAGGAGCTTCTCGAGCGTCATCCGCGCGATCTCGCGGCGGACGCCGTCGAAGCCGGACAGGATCACGGCGTTGGGCGTGTCGTCGATGATGAAGTCGACGCCCGTCAGGTTCTCCAGGGCGCGGATGTTGCGGCCTTCGCGGCCGATGATGCGGCCCTTCATGTCGTCGGCCGGGAGCTGGACCACGGACACCGTGGTCTCGGCGGCGTGGCCCGCTGCGAGGCGCTGCATGACGACGGCCAGGATGTTGCGCACGCGGCGGTCGGCGTCGCGCTTGGTCTCCTCCTCGATCTGGCGCACGAGGCGCGCCGAGTCGTGGCGGATCTGGTCCTCGAGATCCTTGAGCAGCATGTTCTTGGCCTGGGCGGCCGAGAGACCGGACAGGCGCTCGAGCGCGCGGACGTGCGCCTCGTGGGCCTCCTCGGTCTTCAGCAGGTGCTCCGCGAGCAATTGCTCGCGCGCGTCGAGTTCGAGGATGCGAGCCTCGATCGCGCTCTCACGGCCGGTCAGACGCTCCTCCAAGCGTCCGATCTCCTGACGCCGCGCCAGCGCGTCGTCCGTCTCGGCCTGAGCGGCCGGGGACTCCTTGACCGGCGCCACCGCGCGCCGGGTTGTCGATGGGGCTGTGCCGGCGGCCGCGAGCCCGGGGGCCCGCTTGACCAGCAGCAGCGCCGCGACCACCAGGCCGGCTGCAAGCACGGCCGCCGCGATCACGATTTCCATTTGTACGTGTCCTCTCTCCGAACGCCGCCCTGCAGGGCGCGGCGAGATCCGATGCTTCTTCGATTTGGAGCGGCAGATCGAGTCGAGCCCGGAACCCGGAGCGAGAAGATCAGCATGAATGGCAGCCGGAAGGCTGCCGCGTCAGTCGGCGGCTATGTGTGTGTTCGAAGGGTCCGCGGCGGACACAAGTGCCCGTTCGGTGGGCGTTTTCGCCCGGGGTGGTGCGTCGAGGCCGTCATTTGCTGAAGCTGCTGGAAATCGCTCTTAAAGTTGATGATTTGCTGCTGGTTCAAAGGGTCCGGACGGACCCGGTCTGTCGCTGGGCGGATCGTAGTACCGGAAGGTGCCGTCTGCAACGCACCGGCGGCCCATTAGGGCGCGTCGGTGTACGCGAGACCCACCCCGCACTGGCGACAACGGAAGCGGTAAGCGGTTTCCCCCGCGGCCTCGGTCGTGCCGATGAACGCCGCGCCGTCGCCGCAGTGGTAGAGCCAGTGCTCCTGTTGGTGGCCCGTGAACCCGGGCGTGCGCTGCGTGATCTCGTCGAGCACGAGGCCGGGGACGTTCGGAGGGACGTCGTCGCCGACGTCCGTGAACTCGACGCCGAGCCGGGCGGCCGCCGCGCCGTCGGCGATGCACCAGGGGCACAGCGCCCCGTCGAACTCGTCGACGGTCGCGAACACCGGTCCGGTGTAGACGAGCCCGTAGGTGTGCCCGCAGACGGTGCAGCGGGCACGTGAGGTGGCGATCGAGCCGGTCTTGCGCGGATCCGGGTGATACGGGAACTCCGGGAACGGCGGAGCCGGCTCAAGCGGGTCGGCGTCGACGTCAGGCTTCGGCTTCCGGTGCCACAGGGCCATCGGTGAATCGTGCCATGGCGGGCGCCGCGCCCGCCCTGGCCTGTGGCTCAGTTCTCGACGGCGGCCGCCGCGTGACGACGCAACGCGTCATGGGCGAGCTCGAGGTCGTAGCCCTTGCGGACGAGGAAGCCGAGTGCCCGCTCGAGGTCGCGCGGCGTGTCCGGTGGCGACCGGGAAGCGGCGCGCGAGCAGCTCGCACGCGGCCGCGAGCTCGTCGTGGCCACCATCCTCGTCGCCGTTGCCCGCGAGGGCCTCGCGGATCGTCGACCGGTCCACGCCGAGCTCCGTCAGACGGCGCTCGATCCGCTCCCCGCCCCAGCCGTCGAGATTGCGGCGATCCTCGGCGAAGCGCCGCGCGAACGCGGCGTCGTCGAGGTAGTTGCCTTCGAGCAGCGCGGCCACGACCTCCTCCACGAGCTCGGGCTCGACCCGTTTGCGGGTGAAGTTGCGCCGGACCTCGGCCTCCGTGCGGTCACGGTGGCCGAGGAAGCGCCAGGCGACGTCGAACGCCTCCTGGCGGCGCAGCTCCTCGGCCGCGCCCGGGAACTGCCCGGCGGCGAGGCCGCCGGGCGGAAGCTCGTGCCCTTCCACTGCTACGCGGCGCCCACCAGGGCCGCAGCGGCCGCCGGGTCACCCTCGATCGGCGTCACGAGGTCCTGGCTGACGCCGAGGATCTCGTAGATCTTGCCCTCGATCTCCTTGGCCACCTCGGGATGCGTGTCCAGGTAGCCCTTGGCGTTGTTGCGGCCCTGGCCGAGCCGCTCGTCGCCGTAGGAGAAGAACGAGCCGGACTTGGTGATGATCGAGTGCTCGATCCCCAGGTCCAGGATGCAGCCCGACGTCGAGATGCCCTTGCCGAACTCGATGTCGAACTCGGCCTGGCGGAACGGCGCGGCGACCTTGTTCTTGACGACCTTGACGCGCACGCGGTTGCCGACCGCCTCCGTGCCGTCCTTGAGCGTCTCGATCCGGCGGATGTCCAGCCGCTGCGAGGCGTAGAACTTCAGCGCGCGGCCACCCGGCTGGGTCTCCGGCGAGCCGAACATCACGCCGACCTTCTCGCGGATCTGGTTGGTGAACACGCACAGCGTGCTCGTGCGGTTCAGGTTGCCGGCGAGCTTGCGCATCGCCTGGGACATCATGCGGGCCTGCAGGCCGACGCTCTGATCGCCCATCTGGCCCTCGAGCTCCGCCCGCGGCGTCAGCGCCGCCACGGAGTCCACCGCGATCAGGTCCACGGCGCCCGAGCGCACCAGCATGTCGGCCACCTCGAGCGCCTGCTCGCCGTAGTCGGGCTGCGAGACCAGCAGCTCGTCGATGTTGACGCCGATGCGCTGCGCGTACAGCGGGTCCATCGCGTGCTCGGCGTCGATGAACGCGCACACGCCGCCGAGCTTCTGGGTCTCGGCGATCATGTGGTAGATCAGCGTCGTCTTACCGGAGGACTCCGGGCCGAAGACCTCGACGATGCGCCCGCGCGGGACTCCGCCGATGCCGAGTGCAAGATCCAAGGACAGCGCTCCCGTCGGGATCGCCTCCACCCTGACCTGAGCCCCCGGATCGCCCATCCGCATGACGGTGCCCTTGCCGAACTGGCGCTCGATCTGGGTCAGGGCGCCCGCCAGGGCTGTATCACGTGCCTTTGAGGGCTCCTGGTTGCTCATGTCCCCCACGCTAGGGCGCGGATCGGACAGAAGACAACACGAGAATGTGACAATTCTGCGCCAAATCAGTGCCAAGACTCACGCGGGTCCCGGCCGTGCGCGATCAGGTTCCGCCGATCGGCCATCGCGCCCGCCGCGAAGCGGGTTCCGGCGAGGCGGTCGATCGCGTAGGCGAGCCGCGACGCCCGGCGCGCCGAGACCCGCTGACCGGGGAGCTCGACGGTGATCGCCGCGGTCCCGGGCCGGGCGGCCGTGGTCCAGCCCGCGAGCCCGCTCGGCTCGGGGTCGCGGTGGAACGGGAGACCGGCGAGCCGGGCGTAGCGGCGTCCTGCTGCGACGCCGGTTCCGGCGGCGTGGACGACGGCTCGCGGACCGGTGCGGAACGCGATCGTCGTGTCCGGGCGCAGGTCGGCGACGGCCTGACGCCAGGCGGCGGCTCCCGGTGGTCCACGGTCGCGTCGAGGTCGGCGCCGTTCGGTGCGAGTGTCGGGAGGTACCAGAGCTCGGCGTCGTCGGGCGGGCAGCCGATCATCGCCGCGTTGACCACGCCGGTGCCCGCGCAGCGGCGGCCGTTGACGCAGCCGGCGACGAGCAGCCGCGGGCGGGTGGACGCGTTCCCGTACATGACGAGGCCGCGCCCGTGCACGGTTTCTGTCATCAGCCGCGGGCCCTTGAGGAGGCGGGCGCGGGTGGCGAGGCGGCTGCGGGGCGGGAGTGCGGGGCCGGCAGGGTGCGCGCGGCGTGGGTTGCGGCGGCCGTGGGTGCGGCGGCGCCGGCGGGGGCCTCCTCGCGGGCCGCGCAGGCGGTCAGGGCGAGGGCCGCGGCGGCGAGGGCGATCAGGGTGGCGGGGCGCACACGGGGACTACGACGCGGGTGGGCGGCGAGGTCCATCGGTGGGTGGCGGCGGGCGAAGACGCCGCGCGGCGGGGCCGGCGGAAACGGCCGCAGGTGAGGGCGGCGGCCGGACGGAGACACCGCGGCGAGACCGGCGGGAACGGCCGCAGGTGAGGGCGGCGGCCGGACGGAGACACCGCGGCGAGACCGGCGGAAACGGCCGCAGCTGAGGGCGGCGGCCGGCAGGCGCGAGGCGAGCCGCGGCGCGGCGAGACCGGCGGCGCGGGTGGCGCCGGCCGGACGGAGACGCCGCGCGCCGGGGCCAGCGCTGGTGGTCGCGGGCGATGAGACGCCGCGCGGCCTGGGACCGGTGCAGCCAGTGGTCGATTAGGCACCTATGCGGTGCTTTTGTGATCACTTGTCCCCGTTGTAGGGGGATGAGTGATCACTCGGTCGGGAGCGTGAACCAGAACCGGGAGCCGACGCCCTCCGTGCTCTCGAAGCCCATGTGCCCGCCGTGGGCGACGATGATCTCGTGCGCCAGGGCGAGGCCGAGGCCGGTGCCGCCGAGTCGCTGTGCCTCGACGGAGCGCTGGACGCGGAAGAACTTCTCGAAGACGTGCTCCTGCTCGGCCATGGGGATGCCGAGGCCGGAGTCGGCGACGGCGACGAGCACGAAGCCCGCGTCCGATGAGGCGGAGACCTCGACGGTGCCGCCGTCGGGGGAGTACTTGATCGCGTTGGAGAGCAGGTTCGCGATGACCTGGGCGATCCGGGCACGGTCGCCGAAGGCGACGGCCGGCTCGGCGCTCGAGGAGAACGAGATGCGGTGCTTCTGGCTCTGGCCGGAGAAGGTGCGGACCTGTTCGGCGAGCAGGTCGCCGACCGAGAAAGCCTCACGCGACAGCATCAGGCGGTCCTGCTCGATCGCCTGGACGTCCAGGAAGTCGTCGATCAGCGCGGACAGGCGCTTGGCCTCGCGGTGGACCGTGCCGAGCATCTCGTCTCGCGCGGCCGGGGACAGCTCTCTCGTGCGCAGCAACTCCGCGTAGCCCAGGACTGAGGCCAGCGGGGTGCGGAGCTCGTGTGAGACGGTGGCCATCAGGTCGGACTTGAGCTGGTCGACCTCCCGCTCGCGGGTGACGTCGCGTAGGACGACGAGCCGGCCGATCCGTGCACCGCCCTCGTCATCGACGGGCGCGGTGTAGCGCTCCAACACCATTCCGGAGACCGCGAGCTCGTCGGCGATCGGCTCCTCGGTGTCGGCGAGCATCACCTCCCAGTGGGCGAAGTACGTCTCGGGGTCGCCGACCAACGACACGCCGTTGGCGCCGATCGCCTCAGGGATCGGCATCGAGAGCCGCGCGGCCAGGGACTCCATGGCGGCGTTGGAGAACACGAGCTCGTGATCGAGCCCGACCAAAGCGATCCCCTCGCGCACGCAGTCCAGCACGGCGGTGTTCACCTGCGAGAGCCATTTGCGCTGCGTCAGAGCGGCCGCCTCAGCCAACGCGACCGCGGCCTGCCCCGCCAGGCGCGAGAGCGTCGGTGCCGACGCCTCGTCGAACGCGGCCTCGCTGACCCCGCCGAGCGTCGCCACGCCGATCGCGCGCTCGCCGTGCAAGAGCGGCACGTGCAGCTCCCACAGCACGGAAGCCTCGCCGGCCAGCCCGGTCCGCACCCGCAGCCCCGCGGCCTCGCCGGCGACGGGGACGATCGAGCCGCGAGCCACCGCGCGCGCCATCGCGCCCTCTCCCCCGGCGATCGTGTGCTCGGCCAAGGGCGAAGGGTCGAGCGCCAGCACGGCGGCGCGGCTCCAGCGCGTCGGATCGCGCCAGTTCTCCGTGTACAGCACGCCCACGTCGGCGCCCGCCGCCTCCGCGAGCGTCTCCAAGGCGATCCGCGACAGCGTGGCCGGGTCGCGCGAGCCGGCGAGCCGGTCGGCGAACTCGCCGTAGCGCTCGGCGCGGGCCTTCTCCTGCGCGAGCTGGCTCGCGGTGTGCTCGAGCTGGTCACGCTGGGCGCGAGTCTCGTCGCTGGCCTCGGTCAGCTCCTCCTGACGCTCCTCGAGCGCGATCGCCTGCATCTCGAGCTCGGTGTTCTGGTTCTCGAGCTCACCGCGGCTCTGCTCGAGCGAGCGCGCCATCGCGTTGAAGGCGCCGCCGAGGCGGCCGATCTCGTCGCCGTCGCGCTCAGGGACCTCGACGTCGAGCTCGCCGCGGCGGACGCGCTCCGCCGCATCCGCGAGGCGGCCGACGGGCATCACGATCCGCCGCGCCACGAACGCGGTGGCGAGGCCGAGGGCCAGCACGCACAGCACGAGCCCGACGCCGGCGATCAGCAGCGCCCGCTGGGTCGCCGTGTCCGCTTCCCGTGCGCGCGCCTCTGAGACCGCGAGCTCGGCGGTTCCGAGCCGGCCGATCAGCCCCGCGAGATCCTCGGCGCGCGCGCCGCCGTCATTCGCGGTCGCGAACGCGCGGCCCGCCCCGACGCCGTCCTCGCGCGTGCGCGCGAAGACCGGATCCGAGTACCCGTCGACGTACGCGAGGGCCTGCTGGCGGATCTGCTCGGCGAGCCGGCGCTGGGCCGGATCGCCCTCCACGAGCCCCGCAAGCTCCAGAGATGCATCCGGCAGCGCCGTGCGAACCCTGCGGTAGTCGGTGAGGAGCTTCGGATTGGCGCCGATCAGGTAGCCGCGGATCGTGGTCTGGACCGCCAGCAGGCGCTGCTGCGTGAGGTTGGCGGCGGCGATCACGGCCTGCGAGCGGCGGGCACGCTCGCCGGCGTCGTGCTGGCTGTCGATCGCGAGCGTGAGCCCGCCGAACACGGCCGTGACGATGACGATGATCAACGCCGACACCGTCAGCGTCCGGACGGTCAGCCGGCGCGTCACCGCGCACGCTCGTAGGCATGCGGCCCGGCCGGCCGGAGTCCGAGTGCGCCCGGGTCGATCAGACGTTCGCTTCGCCCGAGCAGCAGGATCCCGTGCACCGACAGCGCGGAGGCGAGCGTCGCGTAGCAGCCGGCGACGGGCCTCGGGCTCGAGATAGATCGCGACGTTGCGGCAGACGACGAGCCGCCAGCGGCCGTGCGGCGGCCCGTCGGCGGCGAGGTCACGGCGCTCCCAGCGCATCCGCGCCCGGAGCTCCGGCGGGTATTCCCCCGCGCGTGCGAGCACGAGGTTCTCCTCGAGGAGGTCGCTGCCGAGCAGCAGCGATCGATCCAGCACGCCCATGCGCTGGAGCACGAGCCCGAGCGTGTGCAACTCGGCGCCGTCCGAGCAGCCGGCCGACCAGACGCTGAGCCGGGAGCTTCGGGCCAGCAGCCGCGGCACCAGCACCTCCTCGAGCAGCTCGAACTGCTCGGGGTCCCGGTACAGGGCGCTGTGGGAGATCGCGACCGAGCGGCGGAAGCGGCGCCGCGCCTCACCGTCTCGACCCAGGGCCCGGGCGAGCCCTTCGGCGCTGTCGACCTGCTCGCGCCGGCACGCACGCTCGACCTGCTGCGCGACGTGCTCGCTGCGGAAACTCGTGAGCGGGAGCGCGGAGGCGCGCGAGAGTGCCGAGAGCTCAGAGCGCATGGCGCACGGCCTCGAGCAGCGCCACGGGTGAGAACGGCTTCCCGATGTAGTGATCGGCACCGGCGGCGAACGCGAGCTCGCGGTCCTGCGGCAGCACGCGGGCGGTCACCATCGCGATCAGGGCGCCCGAGGTCGCCGGGTCGGCGCGCAGCGCCCGGCAGAGCTCGAGGCCGCTCATCCCCGGCATCATCCAGTCGAGCAGGACGAGGTCGGGCGGGTTCTCGCGCGCGAGCTCGAGCGCGGTGATGCCGTCACAAGCCTCGGCGATCTCGAGGCCGCCGACGTCGATCGCGATCCGCATCAGCATGCGCAGGCTGTCGTCGTCCTCGGCGATGAGCACGCGGGTACGTCGCGCGCGGGACGTGCCCAGGCCCGTCCGCGTGACCATGTTCGCCTCCATGCGGGGGCGCACCGTAGTCGCCCGCATGGCGGTCGGCAATGTGACTAGATAATGGAATGTCAGCGTGCCAACTTCAGCGCACGCGAAGCGCGCGCCGAGCTGACCTTGGGTGCCCCGAGATGCACGGAGATGCGGCGCCCGCCGAGGGTGCCGGAGAGACGTCCGCCGGAGCGCAGCGTGACGGTTCCACGCGCGGCCTTGGACCCCGCGACGCGGAGCGTCAGGCGGCTGTTTCCGCTACCCGTCACCGTGACGCCGCGGACGGCCGCGTACCCTCGCAGCCGCAGCTGGTTGCCATCGATCCCCCACGACCCACCGCGAAGCCCGCCGCCGGAGGTCGCGAGCGCCGCGGGCGAGAGCACCAGGCGCAGATCGTCGAGCGTCGCCTCCAGCGCGCGCACGGTCCGCCCGACACGCATCGGCAGCCCGCCGTAGCCCTTCAGGGCGGAGAACGAGACCGGCGCACCGACGACGGCCGGGATGCCGGTGGGAATTCGCTTGCACGACGTCGGCGGCGCCGCGCCGCGGACGAACTTGAGGATCGCGTCGGCCGCGCACGTCCGCGGGTCGCTGATCGTCGAGTGCCCGGTGCCGGGGACGACGAGCCGGATCGAGCCCGGGATCCGGGCGGCGATGCGGGCGGAGACCTCGGGCGGCGTGCGCAGGTCCTCGCCGCCCTGGAGGATCAGGGTCGGCACCGTCGGGTACGGCAGCGGGGCCGCCGTGGAAGGAGGCCGCGGGACGTCGGGCCAGCGCAGGCAGAGGTCGATCTCGTCCTCGACGACGATCGGCGGGTCGAACGGCGCGAACGTGTTCGCGGGCAGCGCCGCGAGCCGCTGCTGGGTGACCGCCGCCCGCTGGTCGATCGGCGTCCCCGGGTCCCACGGCATCGGCGAGGTCTCGCAGACCGTCGAGTAGCGCGCGACGGAGAAGTCGCGCGGCGAGCCGAGCACGTCGAGGCTCGTCGCGTCATGCACGATCCGGGCCAGCAGCGCACCGTCGCCGGCGAGCGCCGAGCGGACCGCCGTCGGGACGATCGCGCGCAGCGGCGGGATGTAGTCGGTCACGAGCATCAGGTCGAACAGCGCCAGCGGCGTGATCGTGACCTTGTGCGAGCGACCCGAGCCGTCGTAGGCACGCTCCACCATCGGCTTGGCGCGCAGGCGGGCGATCAGGGTCGTGAGGTCCGCGCCGGGGTCGGCGCTGATGCCCGCGCAGCGGGCTGGGCAGAGCGAGCGCAGCGTCGGGCCCATCGCGCGGAACGTCGCGGTGAGGAACGGGTCGGTGTCGTCGGCGTCGACGACCGAGTCGAGGATCAGGCGCTCGACGTGCTGTGGGTAGGCGCGCGCGTAGGCGATCGCGAGCTCGGTGCCGTAGGAGATCCCGTAGAGCGTCAGCTTCTCCACGCCCAGCTGGGTCCGGATCGCCTCCATGTCCTGCACGGAGTCAGCCGTCGTGTAGTGGTGGCGTGCGACGCCGAGCCGGTTCGCGCAGTCCTCGCCCGCGCGGGTGTCGCGCAGGTGCGGGTCGCGTTCGAGCCGTCGGACAGCGCAAGAGGCCGGAGCGGCCGGTGCCGCGCTGGTCGTAGCCGATCAGCTGGAAGCGCCGCTCGAGCTGCGGGAGCCCGCTGAGGACGCTGAGCATCTCGCTCACGCCGGCGCCGCCCGGGCCGCCGGAGAGGTACAGCAGCGTCGGGCCGGAGGTCTTGCCCGCGCGGGCGAGACGCAGGTTGACCGACGCCCGGATCGGTGCCGGTGCGATCGAGCGGGACGCTGAGCGTGGCGCAGCGGACGCCGCTGGAAGTCGACGCACGAACCCCAGCGCAGAGCGGCGCCGGCGGCGTTCGGGAGGGCGAGCAGCGCCACGAAGGCGAGCAGCGCGGGAAGGATGGCCCTCCGGGCCGTGGCAGCGTCCATATGGCGGCCGAGGGTAGCGGTCACTCAGCTCAGGATGGCGCGGGAAATCGCTTCGTAACGCGCTCCGGACGGATGTAGGTGCGAGGCGTAGAGCGTGATCGCCTCGCCCCTGAACTCCAGCCGATCGACCGCCACGGCGGCCTCGCCGGGGCGGGCGCGTGCGCGGGCGCAGCCGGGCGACGGTCACGTGCGGCGCGAAACGGGCGCGTCTCCGGCGTGTACACGCCCGCGGCGACCAGCGCAGCGCTGACGCGCGCCTGCAGCGCGCCGAGCGCCCCGTCGGGATCCGCGATCGCGACGGCCAGGACCCGCGCGCTGGCGCGGCGGGAGCAGCAGGGCCGAGTCCAAAGCGAGCGCGGGAGCGCGAGCGCCGTCCACCGCCGCGACAGCAGCGGCGGCACGTCGTCCGGCTCGCGCGACCCGAGGAACGCGAGCGTGACGTGCAGCGATCGACGGTGCCACGGCGCGCCAGACCGCGGGGTCCGCGGCCGCGCCGACGGCGGCCAGCGCGTCGCGAGCGGCCGCCGGCACGTCGAGCGCGACGAACAGCCTCACATCCGCAGCAGCAGCGCTCGCAGCATGTGCAGGGCGACGGTCGTCGTGCGGTCGCGGACGTCGGCGCGGTTGCCCGGGAGCCGCACCACACGCTCCTCGCGATCGTCAGAACTGCTGACCGACAGGCAGACGGTGCCGACCGGCTTCTCGGGCGACCCGCCGCCCGGGCCCGCGATCCCGGTGATGCCGATCCCGATGTCGGCCGCGAGGCGCGAGCGCGCACCCGCCGACAGCGCCGTGGCGACCTCCGGCGAGACCGCGCCGTGCGCCTCGATCAACGCGGCGGGGACCCCGGCCAGCGCGGTCTTGGCCTCGTTGGAATAGACGACGAGCCCGCCCAGCACGTAGGCCGAGGAGCCCGCGAGATCGGTCAGCCGGCCCGCCATCAGCCCGCCCGTGCACGACTCGGCGGTCGCGATCGTGCGCCCGGCGAGCAGCCGCGCGATGACGACGTCGATCGTCGCGCCGTCGGCGGAGAACAGGACGTCGCCGTGACGCTCGCGCAGCGCGGCCTCAAGCTCCGCGTAGGCGGCCGCCGCCGAAGGGGCGAAGACGGTCGCCACCTCGAGCTCGCCGCGGCGCAGGCAGGTGGTGATCTCCAACGGCAGCGCGTCGGCGTCCAGCTCGCGCAGCGTCGCGGCGATCTGCGGCTCCGGCAGCGGGAAGAAGCGCAGGATCCGCTGCTCGAGCGTCCCGGCCCGCGCCAGCAACGAGCTGCAGCGGCGCGGTCGCGACCGCGTCCTTCCACATCGTCTGCAGCTCGCGCGGCGGACCGGGCAGCACGGCCACGAGCGGACCGCTCGACTGGACCAGCAGCCCTGGCGCCGTCCCGACCGGCTCGAGCACGGTCGCGCCCTCGGGCACGAGCGCCTGCTTGCGCGCGCCGGCCCGCATCGCCTCCTCCTCCCAGGGCAGGCGTGCGCGCAGCCGCGTGACCACCGCCCAGATGCGCTCCTCCAGCGGCGGCGTCATGGTGCATCGGGGCGCCGGCCCACTCCGCCACGACGTCGGCGGTCAGGTCGTCGGCGGTCGGTCCGAGCCCGCCGCTGGTGAGGATCAGGTCGACGCCGATGTGCGCGAGGAAGTCCAGCGCGGAGCGCAGGTCCTCGGGCCGGTCGCCGACGACGACGATGTGCGAGAGCACGACGCCGTGCGCGCGCAGCTGCTCGGAGAGCCACGGCCCGTTGGCGTCGCGGATGATCCCCGAGAGGACCTCCGTGCCGGTGACGACGATGCCCGCGCGGACGCTCACGACACGCAGAGCCTGAGCCGCACGGCTTCCTTGAGCCGCACGGGCTTCTTCCCCGGCCGGATCTCGTAGCCGATCGGCGCGCCGATGTCGGCCGCGGGGTAGCGCTTGCCGCTGACGGACATGCGTCACGTCGCCGTTGCCGAGGTTCACGCGGAAGCGCTGGGAGCGGAACGACTTGGTGCTCTTGCCCGCCTCGATGAAGTCACCCGGGAAGACCTGCTTGCCGGTCGCGTCCTCGACGCACGCGTACACGCGCGAGTTCGCGGTGAGCTTCAGGGTGACCCGGGTCGGCACGGCCTTCTTCTTTTTCTTCTTCGGAGCGGCCGTCTTCTCCGGCGTGGCGGTCGCGGTCGGCGTCGGGGTACCCGCGATGCGATTGGGCGCCTCGTTCTCGGTCGCCGGGTCGCCCCACACCACGCCGAGCAGGTAGAGCGCGAGCAGCAGGACGCCGATGCCGCCGAGCACCACGAGCAGCGGGCCGAACGGAGCGGCGCTGGCGCCGGCGCCGCCGTTGACCGCCCATGCCGGGTCCGAACGGCGTCAGATCCTGCGTCGTGGGACGCTCGTAGCGCTGGCGGTACTCCTCGACCAGCAGCCGCGGGTCGAGCTCCAGGTACTCCGCGTACGTGCGCAGGAACGTCTTGACGAACGTCGGGCCCGGGAGCAGGTCCCATTCCTCGTTCTCGAGCGCGCGCAGGTACTTGGCACGGATCTTCGTCGCCGCCTCGACCTCCGTCATGTCGATACGACGGCGCATCCGCGCCTCTCGCAGCGTCTCACCGATCTCCGTCATGAGTCGCCTTGAGAGGCTAGTCGCGCCCTATTCGGGCGCTTCGTCGTCGGGCACCGTCTGCGGGTCGCCGGCCAGCGCGGTCAGCACGCGTGGAAGATCGGCCTCGGTGACGAGCACCTGGCGCGGCTTGGAGCCCTCGTAGCCGGAGATCACGCCGCGGCGCTCGAGCATGTCGATCAGGCGCCCGGCGCGCGTGTAGCCGAGCCGCATCCGGCGCTGGAGCATCGACGTCGAGGCGGTCTGCATCTCGGCGACGAGCCGGATCGCGTCCGACAGCAGCGGATCCTCGTCGGGGTCGAAGCCGTCGTCGGAGGAGCTGGACTCGACCTCCTCGGCCTCGACCTCCTCGAGCAGGTCCTCGCGCAGCTCGGGCTCGCCCTGGAGGCGCCAGGCGGTGGTCAGCTCCTCGATCTGGGACTCGTCGATGTACGCGCCCTGGATCCGCTGCAGGCGCGAGGAGCCGACCGGCGAGAAGAGCATGTCGCCCATGCCGAGCAGCGACTCGGCGCCGTTCTGGTCGAGGATCACGCGCGAGTCGGTCTGCGAGCACACCGCGAACGCGATCCGCGACGGCACGTTGGCCTTGATCATGCCGGTGATCACGTCCACACGGGGCGACTGCGTGGCCAGCACCAGGTGGATGCCGACCGCGCGCGCCTTCTGGGCGATGCGGATGATCGAGTCCTCGACGTCGGCGGGCGCGACCATCATCAGGTCGGCGAGCTCGTCGATCACGCAGAGGATGTACGGCAGCGGCTGCTCGTCGCGGCCGATGCGCACCTTGTTGAGGTCCTTGAGCGTCCGCGTCCGCGCCAGCGCCATCTGCGAGTAGCGCTGCTCCATCTCGCGCACGAGGTTCTGCAGCGCGGTCGCGGCCTGGCGCGGCGAGGTGATCACCGGCGTCAGCAGGTGCGGGATCGAGTCGTAGTGCGTGAGCTCGACCTGCTTGGGGTCGACGAGCACCATCCGCACCTCGTGCGGCGTCGCCTGCAGCAGGATCGAGGACAGCATCGCGTTGATCGCGCCCGGACTTGCCGGCGCCCGTGGTGCCGGCGACGAGCAGGTGCGGCATCTTCGCGAGGTCGGCGCCGATCGAGCGGCCCGCGACGTCCTTGCCGAGCCAGACCGTCAGCGGCGACCAGTCGTCCGGCGGCGCCTGGAAGACGTCGCCGAGGTGGACGATCCGGCGGCGCGCGTTGGGGACCTCGATGCCGACGGCCTGCTTGCCGGGGATCGGCGCGAGGATGCGGATGTCGGCCGCGGCGAGCGCGTACGCGAGGTCGTCCTTGAGCTGCGCGACCTTGCCGACCTTGATGCCGGGCGCGAGCCGCAGCTCGTAGCGGGTGATGTGCGGGCCGGCGACCATGCCGATCACGCGCGCCTCGACGTTGAAGTGCCCGAGCGCCTCGATCAGCTGCGCGGCGACCTTCTCCTGGCCGGCGGTGTCCGGGCGCGAGGCCTCCTCGGTCGAGCGCGTCAGCTTGGTCGCGTCCGGGCAGCTCCCAGACGAAGTCGGGGGAGTCGGTGACGTCCGTGCGGTAGCGGCCCTGCGGGGTCAGCTGCTCCTGCGCGACCGGCTCGGACGGCCCGCGCGTGACGCCGGGCTCGTCCTCGACCGGATCCTCGGCGAGGCGCGACAGCTCGGCGACGGGCTCGGGCGCGGCTCGGGCTCGGCGAGGCTCGGGCCTCCGGTCGGCGCGGGCACGTCGGCGCCGTAGAGGTCCGGGAAGCGCTCCTCGCCCGACCAGAAGCTGTCGTCGTCGTCCTTGGACGCCGGCTTCTTCTTCGCCGCGCGCTTGGGCTTCGGTTTCTCGGCGGGCTCCTCGAACTCGGGCGTCTCGCCGAAGACGTCCGGGCGCTCGACGCGCACGCGCGTGGAGCGCTCGAGCGTCGCGAGGTCCTCGGTCGGGCGCGGCCGCTTCTTGGAGGCCACGGCCGTGCGCAGCTCGCGCGTGGTCGTCGAGACGGAGTCCGAGGTCGCCTTGAGCACGCCCGCGACCGAGGCGCCGGTCAGCAGCAGCACGCCGGCGACGAACAGGAAGACCGCGAGGATGTGCGCGCCGACGGTGCCGGCGAGCGTCGTGACGGCCCAGTCGAGCGTCTCCCCCGTCATCCCGCCGCGGGTCTTGACCCACTCGGCGTCCCACCACTCCGGCCGCGTGCCGCCCGGGCCGACGCCGAGCGTGCCCGCCGAGAGCCCGAGCGTGACGGCGATGAAGAGGCAGATCGCGCCGCTGCGGAACGGGCGCACCGCGGGCAGCACGGGGCGCAGCATCAGGATCGCGCCGGCGGCCGCGAGCGCCACCGGCACGAGATAGTGCGCCGCGCCGAGCAGCCAGCGCAGGCCCTCGACGGCCTGCGATCCGGCGCGCCCGCCGTCCCAGCCGAAGTAGACGAGAAAGGCGAAGAACAGGGCGAGGGCGACGAGCCCCAGCCCGATCAGGTCGAGCTGGCGCTGCTCGAGCGCGGGCAGGTGAAAGCGCGGCGCGGAGCGGCGTGCTCGGCGCGGCGCCGGCTTCTTGCGGGCAGGCGGCTTCTTCGTCGGCATCAGACTCGGCCCCCTTCGACGCGGCGGGCGCGACCCCTGCTCCGCGACCGTTCCGCTCAGGACTGCCTAAACGACGGCTGAAGGTCACGTCGAAACGCCGCGCCTGCACGTAACATCACAGAAGTGGAAGCCGCTAGCCGTCCCGTCCGTGTGCTCGTCGTCGAAGACGACGAGGAAATCGCGCAGGTCCTTCAGCGCTCGCTGCGCCTCGAGGGCTACGAGGTGAAGCTCGCGGGCGATGGTGTTCGCGGCCTCGACGAAGCACACGCCTTCCTGCCGGACATCATCGTGCTGGACCTCGGTCTGCCGCGGCTGGACGGCATCGACGTCGCCAAGCGCCTGCGCGACGACGGCGACGACACGCCGATCCTGATGCTGACCGCCCGCGACGCGCTGGAGTCGCGCGTCGAGGGCCTGGACGTCGGCGCCGACGACTACCTCGTCAAGCCGTTCGAGCGCCAGGAGCTGCTGGCGCGCATGCGCGCGCTGCTGCGCCGCCGCCCGCCGCGCGGCATGGCCCCGCTGCGCGTCGGCGATCTCACGCTTGAACCCGGACACGCACGAGGTCTCGCGCGACTCGCGCCAGATCGACCTCACCCAGCGCGAGTTCGAGCTGCTCGAGTACCTGATGCGCAACGAGCGCCTCGTGATCTCGCGGCAGAAGCTGCTCGACGAGGTCTGGGGCTATGACCCCTTCTCGATCACGAACACGATCGAGGTCTTCGTCTCGAACCTCCGAAGGAAGCTTGAAGCCGGTGGCGAGCCTCGTCTCCTCCACACGGTCCGCGGCGCGGGCTACGTACTCCGCGTATAAGCGCCAGCCGATTCGCTGGCGCCTCGCCGGAGGCTCCGCCGCTCTGACGCTCGTCATCCTGCTCGGCTTCGCCGTGATCGTCGGCACGCTGACGACGCGCGCGATCTACAAGGACTTCAACCGCCAGGTCTCCTCGGCGGCCGATCGCCTGCAGGATCGGCTCGTCTACCAGCCCACCGGCGAGGTGGACGCCAAGGGCAACCCGAAGTACGAGCGCAAGGGCGATCTCGACGCGTACGCGTCCAGCTACAACGCCGCGGTCCGCGTCGTCGACCTGCACGGCAAGTGGTTCGACGGCACCAACGGGGCGCCCGACTGGGGCGTGCCGAGCAAGACCGGCAGCGAGGAGATCGACGGCTGGAAGGTCGAGACGCGCGAGCTCAGCCTGCCCGGGCACGACCGCCGGCACCTACTACACGCTCGCGGTCCAGTACGGGCGCCGGGTCTCCGACGTGTCCGTCGACCGTCAACCGCGTGAAGCTGTTCCTCGGGCTCGGCGTCCTCGGCGGCACCGCGCTCGCCCTGCTGGCCGGCCTGGCGACCGCGCGCCGCGCGATGGAGCCGATCACCGAGCTGACCGCCGCCGCGCGCGAGATCGAGCGCACGCGCAACCCGGCGATCACGATGCCGCGCCCCGAGGCCGACGACGAGGTCGCCGAGCTGGCGACGACGCTGGAGTCGATGCTGCACGCGCTCGACGAGGCGCGCACCGAGACCGAGGCCACGCTGGCGCGCCAGCGCGAGTTCGTCGCCGACGCCTCGCACGAGCTGCGCACGCCGCTGACGTCGGTGCTGGCCAACCTCGAGCTGCTCGAGGAGACGCTGCACGGCGAGCACCGCGAGGCCGCCGCCTCCGCGCTGCGCTCCAGCCGCCGCATGCGCCGCCTGGTCGCCGACCTGCTGCTGCTCGCCCGCGCCGACGCCGGTCGCGAGCCGTCGCGGCGCACGGTCGACCTCTCGAGCGTCGTCACCGACGCCGCCTCCGAGCTCGAGCCCGTCGCCGGCGACCACGAGATCTCGATCTCGGCGCCCTCGGGCCTGGAGATCGAGGGCGTGCGCGACGAGCTGCACCGGCTCGTGCTGAACCTGATGGAGAACGCGCTGCGCCACACCGACCCCGGCACCGCCGTCGAGGCCAGCGTCGAGCGCAGCAACGGGCACATCGTGCTCGCCGTCGAGGACGACGGGCCCGGCATCCCGCCGGAGCTGCGCGACAAGGTCTTCGAGCGCTTCTTCCGCGCGCACGGCGACCGCTCGGGCTCGTCGGGTCTCGGGCTCGCGATCGTGCGCGCCGTGGCGGAGAACCACCACGGCAGCGTGCAGCTCGAACCGCCGCTCGACGGGCGCGGCGCGCGCTTCGTCGTGCGCTTCCCCGCGCGCGACTGACGACCGGCGAAGAAACCCTCAAGCGCTGGCCCCTGCGGCCGATGCTCAGGAGGACATGTCTGACATCACTTCTCAGCAGCTCGTGGTGTTCTCGATCGGCAGCGAGGAGTACGCGCTTCCGATCGGAGCGGTGCACGAGATCATCCGTTACACCGAGCCTCGCTCGGTCACCTCCGACGTGCCGTGGATCCGCGGCGTGATCGGCCTGCGCGGCAAGATCATCCCGATCTACGACCTCGCGTCGCGCATGGGCATCGCCGTCGCCGAGAGCCGAGTTCGGCAAGATCGTCATCGTCGAGACCGGCACCGGCCAGGCCGGCGTGCTCGTCGGCGACGTCGAAGAGGTCCTGACCGTCACCAGCGAGCAGCTCGAGGCCGTCCCGACCGCCGACACGCAGACGATCGAGTCGATCGCCAAGATCGACGACCGCCTGGTCATCCTGCTCAACCCTGAGGGCCTCTTCGCCCGCGCAGGGCGTCGACGAGCTGGCCGCGGCCTAGCACCACGATCCCGGTGGCCGCGATCTCCAACAGCGCGCAGCGTGTCGTCGTCGCCGACGACTCGCGCCTGATGCGCCGCATCCTGTCCGACGCCCTCGGGCGTCAGGGGTTCGACGTCGTCGCCACCGCGGCCGACGGCGACGAGGCGCTGGCCGCCTGCAACCAGTTCCGCCCCGACGCGATGACGCTCGACCTGCACATGCCGGGCCTCGACGGCCTCGGCGTGCTGCGCGCGCTGCGCGCCGGCAAGGCCGAGCCGGTCCCGGTCGTCGTCGTCTCGGCCTTCTCCCCCGCGCACGGCGCCCGCGCCGTCGACGCGCTCGCCGAGGGCGCCTTCGACCTCGTCGCCAAGCCGGCGATGGGCGAGTCGATGGCCGACCTTCACCGAGGAGCTCTCCAAGAAGGTCTCCGACGCCGCGCTCGGCGGCAAGCTGCGCCGCCGCCGGTCCTCGCGCCCGTCGCTCCGATCGCCCCGGTCGCCCGGCCGCCGGCCGGCCGTCCGCGTCCGCAGCGCCACGCCGCAAGATGGTCGTCATCGCCTCCTCGACCGGCGGCCCGAAGGCCCTCGGCGAGCTGATCCCGAAGCTCCCGTCGCCGCTCGGGCACCGGCTCGCTGATCGTCCAGCACATGCCGGCGGGCTTCACCGCCTCGCTGGCCGCGCGGCTGGACGGCATGTCCAGCGCTGACCGTCCGCGAGGCCGCGGGCGGCGAGGCGATGGACCCGCGGCACATCTACCTCGCGCCCGGCGGCTGCGCACCTGCGCATGGCCGAGGATCGCCGCGTCCGGCTCTCCGACGAGGCGCCGATCGGCGGCCTGCGTCCGCGCGCCGACCTGACGATCGCCGACGCCGCGAAGCTCTACGGGCAACGCGCTGGTGCTCGTCGTGCTGACCGGGATGGGCAAGGACGGCCTCGAGGGCGCCCGCGCCGTCAAGGCCGCCGGCGGCCGCGTCCTGGTCGAGGCCGAGTCGACCTGCGTCGTCTACGGCATGCCGCGCGCCGTCGCCGAGGCCGGCCTGGCCGACGAGATCCTGCCGCTGCACGAGCTGCCGGCCGCGATCGCGCGCGAGGCCGGGGCATGAGCTGCCGTCAGCGCGGCGCGCCGCACCGCGACACGAGCTTCACCGCCGAACCTCAAGACCGACGATTTCGTCGCCCTGTGCGAGCAGGTGCGCCAGCTCTGCGGCGTCGACCTCGCGCAGTACAAGCGCGACCAGATGGAGCGCCGCGTCCGCACCTGGACCGAGCGCCGCGGCACGCCGGACCTCGCCGAGTACGGCCAGCTGCCTGCGCCGCGACCCGGAGGAGCTCGACGCCTTCCTGGACCGCGTGACGATCAACGTCTCGCAGCTGTGGCGCCACGAGGACCAGTTCGAGACCCTGCGCACCAAGCTGCTGCCCGAGCTCGCCGAGCGCCGGCGGCTGAAGATCTGGAGCGCCGGCTAGCTCCTACGGCGCCGAGGCGTACACGATCGCCGCGATCTGCCGTGAGGCGATCCCGACCGTGCCGGTCGAGATCGTCGGCACCGACCTCGACAAGCGCATGGTCGCCCGCGCCCGCGAAGGCCTCTTCACCGCCGAGGACGCGCGCACGTCGCCGAAGCCGCTGCTGCAGCGGCACTTCGTGCCGCAGCCCGACGGCGGCTGGAACGCGAAGCCCGAGCTCAAGCGCATGCTGCGCTTCGAAACCGGGGACCTGCTGCGCATGCCGGTCCCGACCGCGCGCTACGACGTCGTGTTCTGCCGCAACACCGTCATCTACTTCACCGAGGACGTTCGCGACGCGCTGCACGCGCGGCTCGTCCAGTCGCTCGCCCCGGGCGGCTACCTCGTCGTCGGCACCTCCGAGCGTGTCGCCGATCCGCGTGCGATGGGGCTAACCTCGCCGTTCCACTTCATCTACCGGAAGGGCTGATGGACGAGTACCTCCCCATGTTCCTGGCCGAGGGGCGCGAGCACCTGCAGGAGCTCAACCTCGCGGTCGTCAGGATCGAGGAGACCCCGGACGACCGGGAGACGGTCGACGAGATCTTCCGCATCGCGCACTCCCTGAAGGGGATGAGCGCGACGATGGGCTTCGCCGGCATGGCGGCGCTCACCCACGAGATGGAGGACGTCTTCGAGCTGCTGCGCCAGCGCGCCGGCGGCCTCGAGCGCGCCGCCATCGACGTGCTCTTCGACTGCCTCGACGCGCTCTCGGCCGCCGTCGAGGCGATCGACCGCACCGGCGCCGAGGAGATCCAGCCGCAGGCGCTGATCGAGCGCCTGCAGAGCCTCGTGCGCGAGCGCACGCCGATCCAGGAGGCCCAGCGCGCCGGCGCCGCGCCCGTGCCGGACAACCTGGCCGAGCTGGCCGACGGCCGCCGCGTCGTGCAGATCACGGCGTTCCTCAACGAGGACGTGTCGATGCCGGCCGTGCGCGCCTACATGGTCCTCTCCGCGCTCGCCGAGCTCGGCGAGACGCTGGCCTGCCGCCCCGCCCGGACGACGTCGACAGCTTCGACGGCCGCGAGGTCGACGCGTGGGTCGTCAGCGACCACCCCGACTCCGACCTCGCCGACGCCGCCAGCTCGGTGCCCGAGGTCGCCGACGTGATCGTCTTCGAGGCCGTCTCCGACGCCGCGCTCGACGATCCCGACGAGCTGCTCGAGGACGCCCTGACGCCGCCGCACCGGACGCCGCGCCCACCGACGCTCCCGGCCGCCGCGCCCGCGCCCGCCGCCGCGCAAGCCGCACGCGAAGAGCGGCTCCTCGACGGTCCGCGTCGACGCCGAGCGGCTCGATCAGCTGATGCACTTCATGGGCGAGCTCGTCCTGCACCGCACGCAGGTCGAGGCGCTCGCCGCCGGCGCCGACGTGCCCGGCCTCTCGCAGGCGATGCAGAACCTCACGCGCTCCTCGCACGCGCTGCAGTCGATGGTCATGCAGGTGCGGATGATCCCGGTCGAGGCCGTCTTCCTGCGCTTCCCGCGGCTCGTGCGCGACCTCTCGACCAAGCTCGGCAAGCAGGTCGAGCTGCAGCTCGTCGGCAAGGACACCGAGCTCGACCGCACCGTCGTCGACGCGCTCGGCGACCCGCTCGTGCACCTCGTCCGCAACTCGCTCGACCACGGCCTGGAGGGGCCGGAGGAGCGCGTCGCGGCCGGCAAGCCCGCGACCGGCGTGCTCGAGATCTCCGCCCAGCACGCCGGCGGCAACGTCGTCATCACCGTCCGCGACGACGGCCGCGGCATCGACCCCGCACCGCGTCGCGCGTCAAGGCCGCCGAGCGCGGGCTGATCGCGCCCGAGGCCGTCGACTCGATCGACTCCCAGCGCGCGATCGAGCTGCTGTTCTCGGCCGGGTTCTCGACCGCCGAGGTCACGAGCGACATCTCCGGCCGCGGCGTCGGCATGGACGCCGTGCGCGCGGCGATCCGCGGGCTCGGCGGCGAGGTCCTGATGACCTCCGAGCAGGGCCAGGGCACGAGCGCCCAGATCCGCCTGCCGCTGACGCTGGCGATCATGGCCGCGCTGATCGTCGAGGCCGACGGCCGCCCGTTCGCGATCCCGCTCGACCGCATCGAGCGCACCGTGCGCCTCTCCGACCAGGCCGTGCGCTCGGTCGCCGGCCGGCGGATGCTCGTCCTCTCCGACGGCGTGCTGCCGATCGTCGACGCCTCCGAACGCTACGGTGGCCCGGCGATGCCGGATGCCGAGTACGCGGTCGTCGTGCGGGGCGGCAACGAGCGCTTCGCGCTCACCGTCTCCCAGCTCGTCGGCCAGCACGAGCTCGTCACCCGCCCGCTGCCCCCCGAGGTCGCCGAAGGCGCCGCGCTGTCGGGCGCCGCCGTGCTCTCGGACGGGCAGATCGCCCTGATCATCGACTGCGACGCCGTCCTCGACGTCCCCGTCTCCGCCTGAGCCCGAAAGGACCGTTCCGTTGACCCAGTACACGGATCTTCAGCTCGACGCCCTGCGCGAGCTGGCCAACATCGGCTCCGGCACGGCCAGCACGGCGCTGTCGAGCATGCTCGGCCGCAGCGTCGACATCACCGTCCCGAACGCCTACGTGCTGCCGATGGCCGAGGCCGTCGGCGCGATGGGTGACCCCGAGTCCGAGGCCACCGGCGTCGTGCTCGGCGTCGTCGGCGACCTGGCGGCCTCGGTCCTGCTGCTCTTCACGCCCGACCGACGCCAAGCAGATGTGCGCGCTGCTCGGGCGTCGAGGCGGGCACCGAGATCGGCGAGTCGGCGCTGCTGGAGATCGGCAACATCGTCGGCACCTCGTACATCAACGCGCTCGCGACGATGACCGGGATGGCGATCGAGCCGACCCCGCCCGCGATCGCCACCGACATGCTCGGCGCGATCGTCGAGACCGTGCTCGCCGAGCGCGCCGGTGCCGGCGACGTCGCGCTGCTGCTCGACTCCGAGCTCGTCGTCGAGGGCGCGGACGCCTCGATCTCCTTCCTGCTGGTCCCGGACGCCGGGGGCGTCGACCAGCTGCTCGCGCGCCTGGGCCTCTAGGAATGCCGGAGACGATGGTCAGGATGGGTGAACTCGCCGCCTCGGCCGTCAGTGGCGATGTCCTCGTGTCCCTCGGCCTGGGCTCGTGCATCGGCCTGGCGCTGGTGGACCGGCGGCTCGGCGTCGCCGGGCTGGCGCACGTCGTGCTGCCCGCCAGCGGCGGCCACGCGTCCCCGTCCTCGTACAAGTTCGCCGATCGCGCCGTGCCTGAGCTGATCGAGCGCGTCGTCGCCGCCGGCGGTCGCCGGCCGATGCTCGACGCGGTGCTGGTCGGCGGCGCGAGCATGTTCACGGTCTCGAGCGCGACGCTCGAAGTCGGCCAGCGCAACGAGGCGGCCGTGCGCGACCAGCTCGCCGCGGCCCGGATCCCGGTGATCGCCGCCGAGACCGGCGGCGACCGGGGCCGCACGATCCGCGTCCACGTCGGAACGCGCCGGATCACGGTGCGCGAGGCCGGCGGGGCCGATCGAATCCTTATCGGCGGAGACGTGGAGGCCGCGGTATGAGCGGACCGGTCCTGAGCCCTGACGCGATCGCGGCGCTCGTCGACGCGGCCCGTGACGGCCGCCTGCCCGAGGACAAGCCCGCGCCGCAGCGTCGTCGCCGCATGCGCGCGGTCGACTTCACGCGCCCGACCAAGTTCACCTCCGAGCAGGAGCGCCGCCTCGGCCGCACGCTCGACGCCTTCTGCCGCACCGCCTCCACGCGCCTGACGGCCGAGCTGCGCGTGCCGCTGGAGCTCGAGGTGCTGACCAGCACCCAGCTCACCTGGGCGAACGCCCACGCGGCCGTCCCGGCGAACTCGACCGCGGCGATCTTCAACGTCGAGCCGATCGGCACCCGGATGCTGCTCTCGACCGAGAGCACGCTGCTGCTGGGCGCGATCGAGCTGCTGCTCGGCGGCACGATCGACGGCGGCGTCAAGGAACGCCGGATGACCGACATCGACCAGGCGCTCGGCCGGCACTTCCTCGAGCGCCTGCTGGCACAGCTGACGCTGATCTGGACCGACGTCGCCGGGTTGAACCTCGCGCTCGAGACGGTCGACCAGCACATGGAGACGGCGCAGATGGTCTCGGTCTCCGAGCCGACGCTCTCCTTCATGATGGAAGCCCGCCTGAGCGGGCTCTCGGCCACCCTGGCGCTGCTGATCCCGTGGTCGGCGATCGCGCCCGTCGCGGACCAGTTCGCCGCCCGCGAGGACAGCAAGTCCGGTGCGCGCAGCGAGGACGACGCCACGTCGGTCCGGCGCGCCGTCGGCGACGTCGAGATGACCGTGCGCGCCGAGGTCGCCTCGGTCGCGATGCCGATCGAGGCCGTCCTGGCCCTGAAGCCCGGCGACCTGCTGCGGCTCAACGCCCCCGCCTCCGGCGGCATCACGCTCTACGCCGACAAGGTTCCCGTCCACACCGGGCGCCCGGGCCGCAGCGGCAGCCGCCGCGCCGTCCAGGTCACCGGCCACATGGGCGGCTCCTGATGGGCGCGCCCGAGGCCCTGGGCCGGCTCGGCCAGTCGACCGCCGAGGCCTGCCTCGGCGTGCTCGAGATGTTCGCCGCGGGCAAGGTCTCGCTCGGCGAGGTCACGACGCTCGAGGACTCCAAGGCCGCCTTCGACGGCGTCCCGGTCCCTGCGGTCGCGATGGCCGTCTCCTACGTCGACGGCGTGACGGGCGGCAACGTCTTCCTGATCACGCTCGAGGGCGCGCGGCTGCTCGCGGCGTCGATGATGGGCATGGACCAGCCCGAGGACCCGGACGCGACCGAGCTCTCCGAGCTCGAGCTCTCCGCGGTCTCGGAGGCCATGAACCAGATGATGGCCTCGGCCGCCGCGGCGACCTCCGTCGTGCTCGGCACCGAGGTCGAGATCGGGACGCCGGAGACCAAGACCTTCACCGCGGCCGACGCGATCGCGCGACGCCTACCCGACGACGCCGCACGCGGTGCGGACGGCGATGTCGATCTGCGGCGAGCCCGCGCGGCTCGTGCAGCTCGTCCCGAACGCCTTCGTCGTGCGCATGTCGAGCGCGCTCGACGACCTCGGCGCCGAGCTCCCGGGCGCCCCCACCCCGGGCGCTGTGCCGCGGTGCACCCGCCGCGGCGCCGTCGCTGGCCGGGATCCCGGTGCGCGTGTGGGCCGAGCTCGGCCGCGCGCGGATGCCCTCCGCGCAGATCGTCGGGCTGCCCACGGGCGCGGTCGTCGAGCTCGACAAGCAGGCCGACGACGCGATCGACCTGTTCGTCAACGGCACGCACTTCGCCACCGGCCGCCTGGTCGTCGTGGACGGAACCGACTGGGCCGTGCGCATCGAGCACGTGCTCGACACCAAACGAAATCAACCTGATGCAGGAGCGGAGGTGGCCCGGTGGCCCGAATCCTGGTAGTCGACGATGCCGCGTTCATGCGCAAGATGGTCAGCGACGCCCTGATCAAGGGCGGTCACGAGGTGGTCGGCGAGGCCGGCAACGGCACCGAGGCGGTCACCCGCTTCCAGGAGCTGCGGCCCGAGCTCACGACGCTCGACATCACGATGCCCGAGAAGGACGGCCTGACCGCCCTCAAGGAGATCATCGAGCTCGACCCCAGCGCCCGCGTGATCATGTGCTCCGCCCTCGGTCAGGAGTCCAAGGTGCTCGAGTCGATCAAGCTCGGCGCGCGCGACTTCGTCGTCAAGCCGTTCCAGGCCGAGCGCGTGCTCGAGGCCGTCGGCAAGGCCCTCGCCTAATCAGCGGGGGCGTCGTGCAGGAAGCAGAGGCCCTTCGGGGTGCTCTGCGCTGCCTTGACGGTCGTCGCCGCCTCGTGGGGGCCTTCAGCCATCGCGGCGCCGACCGAGAGGCCGAGCGCGCACAGGGCGGAGGCGAGTGTGGCGGCGAGGATGCGCAGTTTCTGCATGGTGAAGGGGGTGCTCCGACCGGCGTGTCACGGACGGTTCAACTCACCTCAGGCGACCGCGTTGCCGCGCGATGCGAGGGAGTGGAGCTCACCACGGGTATCGGCCGCGGTGGTGCGGCTCTTGATCGAACGGACGTCTAGCTCGGATTCGAAGTCGGCCTCGTCGGTGTGGCTGAAGGCGACGCGCTTCTCGAGGATCACGCGCTCGAAGACCGCGGCGACCTGCGGGTCCAGCTGCGTGCCCGAGACGCGGCGGATCTCCGCCAGGGCGGCCTCCGGAGCTGACCGGGCGGCGGTAGGAGTCGCGGGACGTCATGACGTCGTAGGTGTCGGCCACGGCGATGATGCGGGCGCCGAGCGGGATCTCGTCGCCGGCGATGCCCGCGGGGTAGCCGCCGCCGGCGAACCTCTCGTGGTGGTGCAGGACGATCTCGGCGACGGGGCCGTAGCCCTCGATGCGTTCGACGAGCTTGGCGCCCTGTTCGGGGTGGAGCTTGATCAGCTCCCATTCGTCGTCGGTGAGCTTGCGGTTGGCGAAGAGGACGTTGTCGGGCAGGATGAACTTGCCGATGTCGTGCAGCAGCGCCGCGGTGTGGATCAGATCCTGCTCGCGCTCGGGAAGGCCGAGCATCGCCGCGACCTCGCGTGAGTAGCGGGCGACCGCGGTGGAGTGGCGTGCGGTCATCGCGTCGCGCATCGACAGCGTCTGCAGGACCGTCGTGAGCAGGCCGACCTGGAGCGCGCCGAGCTCCTCGGTCCGGCGCGTGAGCTCCGCCCCGCGCTCGTAGGCCTTCACGGCCGTGCGCGCGAGCTGGTGGAAGACCAGCATGACCACGGCGAGCAGCGCGATCGCGGCGATCCCGACCCGGGCGTAGGTGAACGCGACTCCGGCCGTCAGGAGTGCCGTGGCGAGCTCGAAGGGCAACATGGTCCGGTAGACCGTCGGTGTAGGCCTCACGGGCGCCTAGAACGCCTGAGACGCGCAGGTACGCGGCCAGCGCGGTGAAGTTCAGCGCGTTCGTGAGCATGAAGACGAGCACGACGGCGGCGGCGAAGGCCATCGAGTCCCCGTGGTTGACGAATCCGAGCAGCCAGCCGCCGAGCAGCGGGAAGGTCGCGTAGATCGCGACGTTGCCGGCGATGGCGTACGGCTTGCGGCGCGAGAGCAGCCCGTCGAAGAGCGCTGCGGCGACCGCGATCGCCGCCGCCGGGACCGGGCCGAGCAGCGCCATCGCCAGCACGAGCGCGGCGAACGAGCCCGAGACGCGCGCACCGCGCAGGCTCACCGTGAGCGCCTCAGCGCCGGCGGCGACCACCAGCAGCAACGCGGCCAGCGGCGACGCGAACACGAGCGTGCACGCGCACGCGAGGGCGAGAAGCGCTACGGGGACGATGAAGCGAGACCGGGACAACTCACCTCTGCGTCGGCAGTCCTGCGGCCCCGCTTGATGTGCGCACGCTGACTGTGTGCTCAGGCTCACAAGTAGATTAATTGGAATCTGGACGCGTGTTCTATTTGGTGGTCTGCGTCCAGGAGGCACTATGCGTCCTGTCACGGATGGTTCAACTTCACCTCGGGACACCGCCTTGCCGGGCGATGCGAGGGAGATCTAAAGGAGCTCACCATGAGCTGGAAGATGTAATCCCACGCGACCAGTGTGTCGCCACCTGCGAGCGAGCGCCGATCGAGGCGCTCGTTCTCGTTAACGGCCGATCCGTGCCGTTGCTTGATCGAACGAGTGTCTAGGCCGTCGCCAGCCGCGGGCGTGCGTAGTCGGCGACGCGGCGCTCGAAGGCCAGCTCGGATTCGAAGTCGGCCTCGTCGGTGTGGCTGAAGGCGACGCGCTTCTCGAGGATCACGCGCTCGAAGACCTCGACCACCTGTGGGTCCAGCTGCGTACCCGCGACGCGCCGCAGCTCGGCCAGGGCGGCCTCGGAGCTCACCGGGCGCCGGTAGGAGTCGCGCGAGGTCATCACGTCGTAGGTGTCCGCGACGGAGATGATGCGGGCGCCGAGCGGGATGTCCTCGCCGGCGATGCCGGCGGGGTAGCCGCCGCCGGCGAACTTCTCGTGGTGGTGCAGGACGATCTCGGCGACCGGGCCGTAGCCCTCGATGCGCTCGACGAGCTTGGCGCCCTGCTCGGGGTGGAGCTTGATCAGCTCCCACTCGTCGTCGGTGAGCTTGCGGTTGGCGAAGAGGACGTTGTCGGGCAGGATGAACTTGCCGATGTCGTGCAGCAGCGCCGCGGTGTGGATCAGGTCCTGCTCGCGCTCGGGCAGCCCCATCATGCTCGGCGACCTCGCGTGAGTAGCGCGCGACCGCCGCCGAGTGGCGGGCGGTCATCGCATCGCGCATCGACAGCGTCTGCAGGACCGTCGAGAGCAGGCCCATCTGCAGCGAGGCGAGCTCGCGGGTGCGCTTGGTCAGCTCCTCCCCACGATCCTCGGCCTGGACGCTCGTGCGCAGGATGTAGAGGAAGACGAAGAGGATCACCGCGGCCAGACCGACCGACGCCATGCCGAGATGGCCGTAGGTGAAGGCGACGCTCGCGGTCAGCAGGCGCGGTCGCGAACTCCGACGGCAGCGCGGTGACGAACGAGCCGAGCATCTGCCGGACCGGGACGCCGTAGCCGATGCGCGGTCGCCGCGGCGACCATCGCGAAGTTGAGCGTGTTGGTCGCCATGAACGACGCCGAAGACGGCGGCGGCGAACCACAGCGGCGTCTCCGTAGCGCGGCGTCGAAGTCGCCGACCAGGGCGTCGATCGCGAGGCCGCCGAGCAGCGGGAACGTCGCGAACGTGGCGACGTTGACGAGCAGGCGGTCGAAGGAGCGTCGCGACACGACGCCGTCGACCAGCGCGCAGGCGATCCGCGAGCGCGGCGGCCGGCGCCGGGCCGAGCAGCGCCATCGCCAGGACGATCGACAGGAACGAGCCCGACAGCCGCAGGCCCTTGATCTCGAAGCCGAGCAGCTCGCTGCCGGACGCGAGCACGAAGAGCAGGCCCGAGCAGCGACAGCGGGGCCCAGTCGTCGGCGCGGCTCGTATAGGCAGCGCCGACCAGCGTGCCGCGATGAGGATCGCGCCGTAGAGCGATGGACATAGACCGTGCGCTGCCGAGACACCTACCCCGTATTCGGCACGTTGCGGTCTCATTTGAGGGCTGGCACGGTTAGCGACGCATGTCTCCACGCGGTCAGGGGTCTTCGAGCTAGTCTTGTGCGCGGTGCGGAGGCGTCTTGAACCCCTGCGCGTACGGCCTTTCGGGCGCCTGCTGGCCTCGTACACCGTCAACGACCTCGGTGATTCGATCGGGGTCATCGCGCTGTCGATACTCGTGTTTGACCGCACGAATGCGGTCGCTCCCACGGCCGGGTTCTTCGTGGTCGCGCGGTTCCTGCCGGCGCTGTTCGCCACCGGCCTGACCGCGCACCTGGACCGCTTCGCGCTGCGCAAGACGCTGCCGACGCTGTACCTGCTCGAGGCGTGCGCGTTCGCGGTGCTGGCGTTCCTCGCCGAGGGCGACAACTTCTTCCTGCCGCTGGTGCTGGTGCTCGGCGCGGTCGACGGGACGCTGGCGATCACCGGGCGTGGCCTCACACGCGGCGCGGTCGCGGCGCTGCTGCAGCCCAAGGACCTGATCAGCGAGGGCAACGCGCTGATGAACCTCGGCTTCGCCGCGGCCTCGGTCTTCGGCGCGGCGCTCGCCGGTGGGCTGATCGCGGTGTTCGGGCTCCCGGCCGCGCTGCTCGTCGACGCCGCCTCGTTCGTGCTGATCGCGATCGTGCTGCTCCTGGCCAAGGACCTCCCCGTCCCCGAGCACGCGGACCGCACCCCGTGGCAGCAGCGCTACGTGGACGGGCTCGAGTTCGCGCGCGACAACAAGCTCGTGCGGACGCTGCTGATCGGCCAGTCGTTCGCGCTGATCTTCTTCACGCTGGTCGTCCCGATCGAGGTCATCTACGCCAAGGAGACGCTCGGCACCTCGAGCGCCGGGTTCGGCCTGCTCGTCTCGGCGTGGGGCGCGGGCATCGTGCTCGGCAGCCTGCTGTTCCTGTGGCTCAAGAGCCGCGTGGGGCTCACGATGATCCTGATCTCCAGCGCCGCCGTCGGCTTCGCCTACATCGGCATGTCGCAGGCCCAGACGCTGTTCGTCGCGTGCGTGGCGTCGGTCATCGGCGGCGCCGGCAACGGCGTCCAGTGGGTCTCCGTGATGACCGCGCTGCAGGAGGCCACGCCAGGCGAGTACCAGGCCCGGATGGCCGGCTTCCTCGAGTCGCTCGGCGCGGCGATGCCGGGCGTGGGCTTTTTGATCGGCGGGACGATCGTCGCGCTCGGCTCACCCCGCACCGCGTTCCTGATCTCGGGTGCGGGGATTCTCCTGCTCGTCGTGGTGGCCGCGATCCTGCGGCCGGGGCGCTACACCTCGACGACGACCGGCAGCACCATGGGGCGCCGCTTGAGCCGGTCGTAGATGAACGTCGCGAGATCGTCGTGCAGGAAGGACTGCAGCACGTCGGTCTCGGTGATCTGCTGATCGGCGGCGCGGTCCAGCGAGTCCTCGACGGCCTCGCGCAGCTCGCCGATGAACGCCGCGTCGCCGTCCAGGAACGGCACGCCGCGCGCGAGCACCTCGGGCGGGACGACGGACGAGCCGTCCTGCTCTGAGACGGTCGCGACGATGATGAAGATGCCGTCCGCGGAGAGCATCCGGCGGTCGCGCAGCGCGACGTCCGCGACGTCGCCGATGTCCACACCGTCGACGAAGATCATGCCCGCCTGGACCTTGTCGCCGAAGGACGCGCCGTTCTCGTCGATCTCGAGCGGCAGGCCGTTCTCGGTGCGGAAGATGTTCTCCGCCGGGACGCCGACGGCCTCGGCCAGCTGGCCGTGGATCAGCATCCGCTTGAAGTCGCCGTGCACCGGCATCACGTACTTCGGGCGCGTGAGGTTGATCATCATCTTGACCTCCTCCGCGTAGCCGTGGCCGGAGGCGTGGATCGGCGAGTCACGCGGGGTGACCACCTCGCAGCCGATGTGGTAGAGCCGGTCGATCGTCTCGTTGACCGCGCGCTCGTTGCCAGGGATCGGCGTGGCGCTGAAGACCACGGTGTCGCCGCGCTTGAGCTCCACCTGCGGGTGGTCGCGGTAGGCCATCCGGCGCAGCGCCGACAGCGGCTCGCCCTGGGAGCCCGTGGAGATCACGACCATCTTCTCGTCGGCGAACTGGTCGATCTCGCGCGGCGCCACCAGCATCCCCTCCGGGATGTCGATGTGCCCGAGGCTGCGGCCGATGTTGATGTTCTTGCGCATCGAACGCCCGACCAGCGCGACCTTGCGGCCGTTGGCGGAGGCCGCCTGGACGACCTGCTGGACGCGGTGGATGTTCGAGGCGAAGCAGGTGACGACGATCCGGCCCTTGCAGTGCGAGAACACGCGATCGAGGTGCGGGCCGACCAGCGACTCGCTCTCCGAGATGCCCGGGCGGTCCACGTTCGTGGAGTCGCCGCACAGCAGCAGCAGGCCGGCGCGGCCGAGCTCGGCCAGGCGCGACATGTCCGCGGGAGCGCCGCCGACGGGCGTCTGGTCGAACTTGTAGTCGCCCGTGAAGAGGATCGTGCCGAGGTCGGTCGTGATCGCGACGCCGCTGGAGTCCGGGATCGAGTGCGTCAGGTGGATGCGCTCGAGCTTGAACGGGCCGGCCTGGACGACGTCGCCGATCGGCAGCACCTCGAGGCGCACGTCGCGCAGCTTGTGCTCGTCGAGCTTGGAGCGCGCCATCGCGATCGTCAGCTGGCCGCTGTAGACGACCGGGATCTTGTCCTGGCCGAGGTCGCGGATCACCCACGGCAGGGCGCCGAGATGGTCCTCGTGGCCGTGCGTGATGATGAACGCGTCGATCCGGTCGACGTTCTCGCGCAGGTACGTGAAGTCGGGCAGGACGAGGTCGATGCCCATCATCTCGGCGGTCGGGAAGCGCAGGCCGCAGTCGACGACGACGATCCGGTCCTCGTACTCGACGACCGTCATGTTCTTGCCGATCTCGCCGACGCCTCCGAGCGGGAGGACGCGCAGTTTGCCGCTCACGCGGCTGTGACCCCAAGAAGACCGTGGCGCGCGAGCACGTCGTGCACGTGCGTGCGCTCCGCGTCGTCGCATTCCACGAGCGGCAGCCGCAGCGGCCCGGTGTCGTGACCCAGCAGCTTCAGCGCCGCCTTTACGGGCGCTGGGCTGGCGGTGATGAACATGGCCGCGTAGACCTCCTGCAGAGAAGCATCGATGTCCGCACGGGCCTCGGGCTCGTCAAACATCCGGCGCATCTCGTTGCCGACGACGTGCGAGGCGACGCAGATGCCGCCCACACCGCCGATCTCGAGGCAGCGGCCATAGATGTCGTCATTGCCGGCGAGGACGGCGAGCCCGTCGATCAACTGCAGCTCGTCCGAGTTGGCCTGTTTGACGGCGTCGATGCCATCGATCTGGCCGAGCTCGGCAAGCAGATCGGGCCCCATGTTGGTCGCCGTGCGGGAAGGAATGTTGTAAAGCACGACCGGCGTGTCGGCGGCCGCATCGGCCACCGCCTTGAAGTGCGCGAGGATGCCGCGCCGGTTGGGCCGGTTGTAATACGGCGTGACGGAGAGCACCGCGTCCACCCCGGCCTCGACGGCCTTTTCGGTGAGGTGGATCGCATGCCGGGTGTCGTTTGACCCCGTGCCGCCGATGATGGCGCCCTCGTCCCCCAGCTCACGAACGATCAGCGAGATGAGCCCGAGGTGCTCCTCGTCGGTCATCGTCGCCGCCTCGCCCGTGGTGCCCGCCACCACCAGTCCGTGTGAGCCGTTTGCGAGCAGGTGGCGGCCGATGGCGACCGCGCCCTCCTCGTCGACGGAACCGTCGGCACGGAAGGGCGTGACCATGGCCGTTAGAAGGCCTTCGTAGGGACGCATGAGCTTTAGGATGGCACGCCCACCGGTCAGCCCGCTTGGCCCGGGGGGTTGTCGTCCTTATCCTGCGGTCCAGGCGCCCCCGGCATCGGCGGTCCGATGGAGTCTCCCTCGACCGGCGGCGACGAGGGATCGCCGGGCACGCCAGGCGACGCGAGCGGCGCTTCGTCGCCTTCGATCGGCTCCGGAGGGCCGGACGAGGACTCGGTCGGCGTGACGCCGGGAGCGGGCGGGCCCCAGCCGTCGCCGGGCGGCGCGGGCGCGGGAGCCGGCGCGGACCGGGCGGTGAGCGGCCGCGAGAAGCTGCTGGATGTCGGCGCGGGGCTGACGGTGGGCGGCGCAGGCGGAGCCGGCGGCGCGGGCCCGGCCGGAACCGGCGCGGCGATCGGTGTCGAGGCCGACGGTGGCGTGGTCGCGGCGGGGGGCTCCGGCGCCGACGGCGGCGTGGCGGACGCGGACGACGCCGAAGCGGACATGGCGGAGGACGCGGGCGCGGGCGCAGCGGGCGATTCCGGCGCGGGCGCGGCGAACGGCGCCGAGGCGGGCGGAGCGGACGATTCGGGCGTGGCGGGCGGAGCGGACGACGCGGGCGCGGGCGCGGTGGGCGGCGCCGACGACTCCGCCGCGGACGTCTCGCTCACCGGTCCGGCCGGTGGCGCGGACGACGTCGCGGCGGCCGGTGGCTGGGGCGGGACCTCGTCGGGCTGGCTCGGCGTCTTCCCGGTGAGCTTCTTGGCCTTGTCGAGGAACCCCATGCGGCGACAGTAGCGCGCGGTTCAGTCAGAGCCGCGGGAGGGGTTTGGCACTTGACGCCATCGCCTCCCAGCGGTCGCCTTCGGCGAGCCGCGATTCGAGGTCGGTGAGCTTGAACTGCTGCGGGTGCAGCGAGCTGTCGGCGACCTCGTCCCAGCCGACGGGCATGGCGACGGGCGCGCCCGCGATCGCGCGCACGGCGTACGGGGCGACGATCGTCTGGCCGTAGGTGTTGCGGGCGACGTCGATCAGGATCCGGCCTTCGCGCTTGTCCTTGCGCCAGAAGGTGGTCAGCGTCTCCGGCCGCTCGGCCTCGATCCGCTCGGCGATCTCCCCCGCCCGCTCGCGCACCTCGTCAGCCGTGTGCGTGCGCTTGAGCGGCGCGACGATGTGGATCCCGCGCGAGCCGGTGACCTTGGCGAACGGCTCGAGGCCCAGCTCGCGCAGGACGTCGGCGGTCACGAGCGCGGCGTCGCGCACCAGGTCGAAGTCGTCGCCGGTGGGATCGAGGTCGAAGACGATCCGGTCCGGCTTGTCGCGGAGGTCGCAGCGGGCGTTCCAGATGTGCGGCGTGATGCAGTTCTGCTGCGCCAGCCAGCGCAGCGTGTCGGCGTCGTTGATCATCCCGTGGACGATCGAGCCGCCCTTGCGGCGCGGGACCTCGCAGCGCGCGACCCAGTCCGGGGCGCCCTTCGGCAGCGACTGCTGGACGACGACGTCCTCCGCGATGCCCCGGTTCCAGCGCCAGAGGTTCATCGGCCGGTCCTTGCAGTGCGGGACCATCAGCTCGGCGACGCGCGCGTAGTGGTCGGCGAGGTCGGCCTTGGTGATCCCGTCGTCCGGGAACAGGACCTTGTCGGGGTTCGAGAGTTTTACTTCCGGCATTCAGCGATTTCCGCGCAGGACGTCGGTGAACCGCTTCGGCACCTCCGGGTCCTCTCCTCCCTCCCACAGCGTCACGACGATCAGCTCGCCGCGCGGGCGGTCCTCCATGCAGACGTAGACGAGGTCGGCGCGCTCCAGGTCGCGCACGAGCTGCGCGCCGCGCTCGCCCGGTTCGACGCGGCCGGCCGCGAGCGCCTTCGAGACGCGCGTGATGATCTCCGCACGCGGGTCGAGCGCGCCGCGCACGCGCTGGAGATAGCGCTCTACGGCGTGGTCGGTGACCGCTACGAGGGCCACAGGAGCCGCTCGAGCCCGAAGACCGGGGACTCGGGCAGCTGGGCCACGTGGCGGATCGGCGAGCAGCACGCCGGGCATGAAGCTCGTGCGGTCGGTCGTCACGTGGCGGATGGTGAGCGTCTGCGCGACGTCGCCGAGGATCACGTCCTGGTCGGCGACGACGCCCGGCAGGCGGACCGAGTGGATCGGGACGTCGCCCTGCCATCGCCCGCCGCGGTGCGCGCGGCGGTGCCGGACGGCGCGTCGAGCTTGGCCGGATGGTGGTACTCGATGATCTCGGCGCCCTGCATGAGCTTGCGACGCCTCGGCGGCGAAGCGCATCATCAGCACGGCGCCGATCGCGAAGTTGGCCGCGGCGAAGACGTTGCCCGGGCGCGCCCGCGACGGCCTCGCGCAGCTCGCCGTCATCCCAGCCGGTGGTGCCGATGACGACGTGCACGCCCGCATGGGCCGCGAGCCGCGCGTTGCCGACGGCCTGGCTCGGGATCGTGAAGTCCACGACCACGTCGGCACCCTCCAGCACGTCCTCCAGCGTGACACCGAGCGACGGGTCGGCGCGACCCGTCAGCTCCATGTCCTGCGCGCCCTCGACGGCCGCGCAGGTCGTCGCCCCCATGCGCCCGGCGGCACCGGCGACGGCGACCCTGATCATGCTGCGAGCTTCTCCTCGCCCGCGATGCCCTCGACGGCGGCGCAGAACGCGTCCTCGTCGGGACCGATGCCGGCGGCCGAGAGCCCGCCCGGGGCCCACAGCTCGCCGACCAGCGAGCGCATGTCGTCCAGCGTGACGGCGTCGATGCGCTCCATGACCTCGTCGGTCTCCAGCAGCGGCAGGTCGAACAGCAGCGAGCCGCCGAGGCGGTGCATCCGCGCGCCCGTGGACTCCATGCCGAGCACGACCCGGGCCTTGACGTTCTCACGCGCGCGCTTGAGCTCGGCCTCGGTGGCCGGCTCCTCGCGGAAGCGATCGAGCTCGTCGGAGACGACCTTCATCGCCTCGACGAGGTTGTCCGGCCGCGTGCCGACGTAGAGGCCGACCTGGCCCGTGTCGGCGTACTGGCCGGCGAACGAGTAGACGGAGTACGCGAGCCCGCGCTCCTCGCGCACGGCCTGGAAGAGCCGCGACGAGGACAGCCCGCCGAAGATCGCGTCCAGGACGCGGGCGGCGAAGCGGCGCTCGTCGCCGCGCTGCAGGCCGAGGCCGCCGAGCGTCACGTGGACCTGCTCGGTGTCCTTGCGCACGAAGCGCACGGTGGCGCGCGGCGAGACCGGCGCCGGCTCCGGCGCCGCGAGCGGGCTCCAGCGCGTCGCGCGTGGCCTGCGTGCGCTGGGCCAGCTCGACGATCGCGTCGTGGTCGACCGAGCCGGCCGCCGCGATCACGATCGAGCCCGGCACGTACCGGCGGGCGTGGTAGTCGGCGATCACGTCGATCGGGGTGTCCCGGATCACCGGCGCGCGGCCGATGATCGGGCGCCCGAGCGGGTGCGTCGCCGAAGACGGCCTCGCCGAGCACGTCGAACACCGTGTCCTGCGGGTCGTCCTCGTACATGGCGATCTCCTCGAGCACGACCTGCGCGCTCGGGGTCGACGTCATGGAACGCCGGTCGCCACACCATGTCGGCCATCACATCGAAGGCCGCCGGCATGTGCTGGTCGAGCATCCGCGCGTAGACCGCGGTGCTCTCCTTGTCGGTGCCGGCGTTGAGCTCCGCGCCCATGCCGTCGAACAGCTGATCGATCTCCGCCGACGCGTAGCGGTCGGTGCCGCGGAAGAGCAGGTGCTCGAGGAAGTGCGAGAGGCCCGCCTCGGCCACCGCCTCGCCGCGCGACCCGTGGCCACGAAGAACCCCAGGGCCGCGGACCGCACGGAGGGCATGGCCTCCGTGACGATCCGCAGCCCCGAGTCGAGCTCGGTGATGCGATGGCCGGGAATGGCTTTAGGTGCGGTCGGGGTCGCGGTCGCCGCGCGGGGCGCGGTCACGGTCGCGTCCGCGGCCGCCACGGTCGCCGCCGCCGCCGCCGCCGCTGCGCGGGCCACGGTCACTGCGCGGGCCACGCGGGCCGCGCGGCGCGATCGCCGCCGCCACCCATGGTCGGGTCACCGGTGCCGACCGAGGCGAGCTCCTCCTTGGTCTTGCCGGCGATCTCCGGGTCCTCGGCGAGGCGCAGGCCGATGCGGCCACGCTCCTTGTCGACCTCGACCACGCGGACGCTGATCTCGTCGCCCTTGTTGAGCACCTCTTCGACGGTGCCGACGCGGTTGCCCGGCGACACGTTGGAGATGTGCAGCAGGCCGTCGGTGCCCTTGGCGAGCTCGACGAAGGCGCCGAAGGTCGTGGTCTTGACGACCTTGCCGCTGAACTCGTCGCCGACCTCGACCTCCTTGGTCATCGAGCGGATGCGCTCGACCAGGGCGTCGCCCTTGGCGCCGGTGACGGCGTAGACGAGGACCATGCCCTCGTCGTTGACGTCGATCTGGGACTCGTACTCCTCCTGCAGGGAGCGAATCGTCTCGCCGCCCTTGCCGATGAGCAGGCCGATCTTCTCGGGGTCGATCTGGATCGAGCTGATCCGCGGGGCGTGCTCGGAGAGCTGCTCGCGCGGCTCGCTGATCGCCTCGGCCATCTTGCCGAGGATGAACGTCCGGCCTTCCTTGGCCTGATCGAGCGCGTCGCGCATGATCTCGAACGTGACGCCCGTGATCTTGATGTCCATCTGCAGGGCGGTGATGCCCTCAGAGGTACCGGCGACCTTGAAGTCCATGTCGCCGAGGTGATCCTCGACGCCGGCGATGTCGGAGAGCACGACGTAGTCGTCGCCCTCCTTGATCAGGCCCATGGCGATGCCGGCGACCGGCCGCGTGAGCGGCACGCCCGCGTCCATCAGCGACAGGCTGGAGCCGCAGATCGAGGCCATCGAGCTCGAGCCGTTGGACTCCAGGATGTCCGACACGACGCGGATCGTGTACGGGAACTTCTCCTGGTCCGGGATCATCGGGACCAGCGCGCGCTCGGCGAGCGCGCCGTGGCCGATGTCACGGCGCTTGGGGCCGCGCATGAAGCCGGCCTCGCCCACGGAGAAGGGCGGGAAGTTGTAGTGGTGGAAGTAGCGCTTGGACGTCTCGAGACCGAGGTTGTCCAGGCGCATCTCCTCGCGCGTCGTGCCGAGCGCGACGACCGACAGGGCCTGCGTCTGGCCGCGCGTGAACAGCGCCGAGCCGTGCGTGCGCGGCAGCGGCTTGACGTCGATCGTGATCTGGCGGATCTCACGCTCGGAGCGGCCGTCCGGGCGCTTCTTGTGGACGGCGATGCGCTGACGGATGATCTTCTTCTCGAGCGCGTCGAACGCGAGCTGCGCGTTCTGGCGGTACTCGGCGTACTCGGGCGCCTCGACGGGGCCGGAGTACTGCGTCGAGCACGGCCTCTTCGACGGCCTTCGTCGCGTCCTGGCGATCGAGCTTGTCCTGGACCGACGTGGCCTCGTCAAGCGCGGCGCCGTGCGACTGGGCGATCTCCTCGACCAGGCCCTCGGGGGCCTTCTTGATCTCGATCTCCTGCTTCGGCTTGCCGGCGAGCGCCTGCAGCTCGACGCTGGGCCGCACACAGCTGCTTGATCGCCGAATGCGCGATGTCGAGCGCGTCGAGGATCTCGGCCTCGGGCACCTCGTTGGCGCCGCACTCGACCATCAGGACGGCCTCGTCGGTACCGGCGACGACCAGATCCATGTCGGCGGTGAGGAGCTGCTCCTCCGTCGGGTTGACGACGAAGTTGCCCTCGACCTTGCCGATGCGCACCGCGCCGACCGGCGTCGGGTACGGGATGTCGGAGATCATCAGCGCGGCGGACGCGCCGTTCATCGCGAGGATGTCGTACGTGTGGACCTGGTCCACGGAAAGCGTGAGGTTGACGAGCTGCGTCTCACGACGCCAGCCCTTCGGGAAGAGCGGTCGCAGCGGGCGGTCGATCATGCGCGCGATCAGCGTCGCCTTCTCGCCGGCGCGACCCTCGCGCTTGAAGAACGAGCCGGGGATCTTGCCCGCGGCGTACATGCGCTCCTCGACATCCACCGTCAGCGGCAGAAAATCAACGTCTCGGAGGTTGCCGGCAGTCGCGGTGGAGAGCACCACGGTGTCGCCGGCGGTGACCGTCACGGCGCCGGAGGCCTGCTTGGCCATCTTGCCCGTCTCGAAGGCGATCTCGGTACCGCCGATCTCGACGGCAATCCGATGCACTTCAGACATATGTCCCTTTCTCGTCCCCGCCTCGGTGTCGGCAGGGGCCCTCTGCATCTTCTGGACGCTTCGGTATTCGTTGACAGGCATGTTAGTAGGCGCTTTCACAGTCGGCGTTGCCGGGTAGCCTCGGCCGCCATGGCACAGCGCATCGTCGTCTTCGGCGCCACGGGGTACACCGGGCGGCTCATCGCCGAGCGCCTCGTCGCGCAGGGCGCGCGGCCGGTCCTCGCAGGACGCTCGGAGGCCCGCCTGGCGTCATTGGCGGAAAACCTGGGTGGTCTCGAGATCGTGCGCGCCGACGTCATGCGCAAGAACTCGGTCTTCGACCTGGTCGGCTCGGGCGACGTGCTCGTGTCGACCGTCGGCCCGTTCATCAAATGGGGCGAGCCGGCCGTGCGCGCCGCCGTCGCCGCCGGCTGCACCTACCTGGACTCGACCGGCGAGCCGCCGTTCATCCGCCGCGTCTTCGAGGAGTTCGGGCCGCCGGCGGAGCGCTCCGGCGCCGCCCTGCTGACCGCGATGGGCTACGACTTCGCGCCGGGCGCGCTGGCGGGAGCCCTGGCGCTCGAGGACGCCGGGCCCGAGGCCGTGCGCGTCGACGTCGGCTACTACATGCTCGGCGGGTCGGCGCTCGTCGCTGTCGGCGGGTACGCGCGAGTCGCTCGTCGGCGTGACCCTCGGCGACAACCACGCGTTCCGCGAAGGCCGCGTGCGGACCGTCCGCCCCGCCGAGCGCGTGCGCTCGTTCTCGGTCGCGGGCCGCGGGCGCGAGGCGATCTCGGTCGGCGGTGCCGAGCACTTCGCGCTCCCGTCCTCCTATCCCGGCCTGCGCGAGGTCAACGTGTACCTCGGCTGGTTCGGCCCGCTCGCGCGGCCGCTGCAGGCCGGATCGCTCGTCGGTGAGATCGTCCGGCGCATCCCGGGCGCGCAGACCGCGATGCGGATGACGGGCGAGCGCGTTCTCGGACTGGCTTCCGGGCCCGAGGCCGGCACCACCCCCGGCGGCCGCTCCTGGATCGCGGCCGAGGCCTACGACGGAGCGGGACGCCAGCTTTCCGAGGTCCACCTGGCGGGCGTCGATGGCTACGAGTTCACGGCGAGCTTCATGGCCTGGGCCGCGCAGCAGCCGGTCACGGGGACCGGGGCGCTCGGACCTGTCGCCGCCTATGGGCTGGGGCGGCTCCAAGAGGGCGCGCGGCTGGCGGGTCTCGACCGCGTCCCGTAAGGGGGTGGCGTCAAAAAGCCCCCCTATAGCGAGGCAAATTGACGCCACCCCTGTCCCGGCGCGGCGTTCAGGGCCGACCACCTCCCCACCCAGCGGGTGTAACCGCCCCGTACTTCAGTGCGGGATCAAGGAAACCAAGCGCCCAAAAACACCCGCGGAAGACACCTCGCCCGACTCCGACACCCGGACCGGCGAGACCGGCGGCCGGTGCAGCCGCCACAGCACGCGGTCCAGCAACCGCGCGGGTCCCAACGCCGGCGGCTCGCGCAGCCGCCACACGCAGCAGCGCTCCGCCGGGGAGCCGGACGCGTCGAGGATCGCGTTGACCGCCCGCCGTGCCGCCTCGTTGGCCCCCTCCATCGTCGCCAGATCCGTATAGGTCCGCACGTAGTCGGCTGCCAATACAAGGTTCGGGATACGCGTGGACGCCTCCGGCCGGTCGGCCCAGGAGCCCTTCGTATTGACGAGCAGCGGCTCGGCGTTGGTCGCCCCCGACGGGTTGGGGAACTCGATCGCCTCGTCGAGGAACCAGGACGTGACCTCCACGCCGTCGAGCGCACCCTCGAGGTGGTCTTCCAGCTGCCCCCAGACCTCGGAACGGATCTCCTCCGGCGTGCAGAGCGCGGCGACCTTGCCCGTTCGAGACCCCGCGGTCTGCCACTCGGAGATGTCGATCGAGAGGACGCCGCCGGCGCGTCGCACGTCGACGTCGCGCCAGAACTGGCGCTGCGAGATCGACGGTCAGCGCCCATTCGGAGTCGAGGTAGATCGCGTGGCCGCGGACGAGCGGGAGATCCTCGGCGAGGTAGAACATGATCCCGTTCATCCAGCGCGTCACGCAGGCGGTCGAGGCCGTTCAGGCGCGGCTCGGCGGCGCGCAGCTCGGGTGAGAGCAGCGCCGCGCATGATCTCGACGGGCAGCGCCGCGACGTAGTAGTCGGCTTCGATCGCGCGCCCCGCGACCGTCGCGGCCGCCACCTTGCCGTCGCGCAGCACGAGACCTTCGACCTCCTCCCCCAGCCGGACCTCGACCCCGAGCGATCGAAGGTGCGTCAACCCAGGGTGAGATCCACGCCTCGCTGGTCGGCGCGTCGAGCACCCGGTCCGCGCGCTCGCCCGCGCGCGAGAGGTCGAGCAGCAGCTGCACGAGGATCAGCCCGCCGGTGCGCGCGCTCATCTCCTTCGCCCGCGCGGCGACCAGCGTCCGCGTCAAACCGTCCGCGAGGTAGCGGCGGAACTCCTCCGAACGCCGGTCGGCCTGCACGTATTCCCACCAGCTCTGCTGGTCCCACTGCGCGACCCGCCGCTCGTCGCAACTGGTCAGCAGCGTGAAGAGCCGCTCGAGCAGCCACGCGATGTCGACGGCGGGAACGCCGATCTCCGTCGCGGCCCTGAACACGAACCTGGCCAGGACCGCCAGGTCATCGAGCGACTCGGGCGCATGTGCGGGTGCGACGAGCTCATTCGCGCCACCCGACCGGGCGAGCAGGATCCGCTCCGCCCCGACCAGGCGCTCGCGCGCGCTGGCCGGAACCCGACGGGGATCCGCGACATCGTGTCCGGGAGGTGCCGGTAGAAGCCCGGGAAGAACCGGAAGCCGTGCTCGGCCGGGCAATCCCTCCGGGCGTCGGGTAGCTGCGCGCCTTGCCGCCGGGCAGTGCGCGCTTCTCGTAGACGGTGACCTCGAAGCCGCGCTCCGCCAGTTCGTGCGCGGCGCTCAGACCGCCTACGCCTCCACCCAGAACGGCAACGGTGGTCGCCATGAGCCGACTCTACGTACTCCAAGCGTGTTCGGCCACCACACCATCATCCGCGAGCAGCGGCTCGAGGGCACGCCCGACGAGGTGTTCCCGTTCTTCGGCGACGCCGGCAACCTGGAGGCGATCACGCCGCCGTGGCTGCGGCTTCCACGTCGTCACGCCTCGTCCGATCGAGATGCGCGCCGGGACGCTGATCGAGTACCGGCTGACGCTGCACCGGCTGCCGATCCGCTGGCTGACGCGGATCGAGGAGTGGGTGCCGGGCGAGCGGTTCGTCGACGCCCAGCTGCACGGGCCGTACAAGCTCTGGCACCACACGCACGAGTTCGAGGCCGACGGCGCGCAGCACACGCTGATGCGCGACACGGTCCGCTACGCGCTGCCGCTCGGGCCGCTCGGGGAGATCGCGCACCGGCTGTTCGTGGCGCGCGACCTCGAGCGGATCTTCGACTACCGGACGGTCAGCTTGCCCTCCATGCCCGCGGCACGGTGGTCGCCGACCGGGCAGTAGTACGTGTACTCGCCGGGCTTGCAGGTCGACGGTGATCGGCGGCGCGTCGTCGCCGGTGACCGTCGTCGTGGTCGCCGTCGACGCCGTTGCCCTCGATCGTCGACGGCGTGCGGCAGCGAGACTGGTTGTCGAACTCGACCGTCGACGTTGCCGGCGTCGGTCGTCAGCGCGGACTCGGTGAACTTCTTCGCGCCGCTCGGGTCGGCGGAGATCTTCAGCGTCGCGCCGGCGGCGCCGGCGGCTTCTGTGGCGGCCGGGGTGGCGGCGGGCTCGTTGTCATCTCCGCCGCAGGCGGCGAGGGCGAGTGCGGCGCCGGCGGCGAGAACTGCGATCCGTCTCATGTGAGGGGATACGCTCGCAGAACGGCGCGGTTCAGGACAACTTCGCGCCCAGGACGTCCTGCATCTGGATCTCGCCGCTGCTGAGGTGCTCGCGGCGGACGACGCGGATCTTGTCGTACTGGCCCTTCTTGACCGCGGTCGTGAGGATCACGTACGCGTTGCCGAGGGCGTCGACGCGGAAGGTGCCCGCGCTGGCGCTCCAGCCCGGCGCGTCGCAGAAGACCTCGTAGACGTCCGCCGGCCCGCCGGGAAGGTTCTTGACCCAGAGGCGCACGACCGTGCCGTTCTTGGACGTCCGCAGCCCAGCCCGCGCGCTCGCGTTCTGCGGCGCCGAGCCGATCGGCTCGAAGACCAGCCGGTACTGCGAAGGCGTCCGACCGCCGTTGTGCTCGAAGTTCAGCGCGAGGATCAGCACGGCGACGGCGATCGCGGCGCCGGCGAGCGCGCTGACGCCGCCGAACATGATCCGCGGTCGCCAGCGGCGCCGTGCGGGCTTCATGCTGCGCTCGCGCGCAAAACGGTCCAGCAGGCGCTCTTCGATGGCAGGTGGGAGCGGTTCGTCGTCGGTCGCCCCGGTGACGACCGCGAGATCGAGCAGCGCCGGGATCCCCGCCAGCTCGGCGTGCGCCTGCGCGCACTCCGGGCACGTCGCAAGATGCTCGCGCACGCGCCGCTCGGAATCGCTGTCGAGGCCGCCCAGCACGTAGGCACCGATGTCTTCGTGGACGTGCGTCATGCCCGCACCCCCATTTCTTCTAAGACCAGCCGCAACGAACGCAGCGCGTACCACGTGCGGCTCTTGACGGTCCCCTCGGGCAGGCCGAGGCGTTCGGCGATCTCCTTCACGGCCAGTCCTTGGACGTGCGCGAGGCGGATCACCTGCCGGTGCTCGGGCGTGAGCTTGTCGAGCGCGCCGGCGACCTGCCAGCCGAGCATCGCGCGCTCGATCGAGAGCCCTTCGGGGTCCTGCTCGTCGCGCGGCTCGTGCAGCGCGAGCGCGGGGCGCACAGCGGCACGCCGGCGCGAGTCGATGATCGCGTGCCGCGCGATCTGGTAGAGCCACGTCCGCACGCTGCCGCGCGTCGGGTCGTAGGCCTCGGCGTGCCGCCAGGCGCGCGTGAAGACCTCCTGCACGACCTCCTCGGCCGTCCCCCGGTCGCCCAGCGCGTTCAACGCGAACCCGTAGAGCTCACCGGCGTAGGTCTTATAGAGCGCGCGCAGCGCCTCGCCGGTGGCGTCCGACGAGATCCGGGCGAGAAGCTGTGCGTCATCCGTTGGCATCAAACCGAGGCGTAATACGCGCCGGTCCGCTTGGCGGTTCGATCCGGCGCCGCACCATCGTCGCACGAGGTCCCACGTCCACATAGGACCTCTGGCCCACCGAAGGTTGAGGCCTGGGCCTCAGGACAGCGCCTCCCCACGCCCGTACTTTCGGGAGATCGTGCGCGAGCAGCGAGGCCAGACCGCCGCGGAGTACCTCGGAGCGCTGCTGCTGGTCGCCGTGATCGTGGCCGCGATCGTCGCGTCCGACGTCGGCTCGAGCGTCGCCGCCGGGCTGAAGTCGGGCGTCTGCAAGATCGCGCAGACGTCCTGCGGCGACGGCGGCGGCTCGACCGGCGGCCCGAGTGCGGGCGGCCCCGACAGCGACGGCGACGGGGTCAGCGACGCGGACGAGCGCGCCCGCGGCACCGATCCGGGCAACGTCGACAGCGACGGCGACGGCCTGTCCGATGCCGACGACCCGGTCCCCGGCGTCGCCGACGGCGATGGTGACGGCCTGACCGACGGCGAGGAGCTCGCCCTCGGCAGCGACCCCACCAAGGCCGACACGGATGGCGACGGCAAGCCTGACGGCGAGGAGTTCGCGAACGGCAGCGATCCCACGCAGGGCGTGCTGCCGCTGACGAAAGAGAACGCGCTCAAGCCGTGGGAGCGCGTCGGCATGACCCCCGAGGAGTGGTCGGACTTCGAGGACAAGATCCTCGACGAGGTCAACCCGGGCGGCTGGGAGGGCTTCCTCTTCGGCAACCCGTACTGGGGCGTCACGCTCGACGAGGCCGGCGAGCTGAAGCTGCTGCAGATCCAGGAGGCCGGGCTGAACCCGCTGCCGCTGCTGAAGCTGCTCGGCGTCGGTGGCAAGGCGCTCAGCGCGTCAGGCGCGGCGCTCAAGGCCGTGGCGAAGATGCCGGCGGCGACGCGTGCGGCGCTGGCCGCGCGCGGCGTGCTGCCGAGCGTCGCCCGGATCAAGCCGCCGCTGCCGCCCTCGACGCCCGGCACCGCCCTGGGCGAACTCGACGCACTCGGGCGTACGACCGGCGCCTCGGCCACGATCACGCGCGAGATGCTCAACACGGGCACCGCCGCGTCGCGCTCGATCAAGCCCGCCGGCTTCCTCGGCGGCAACGCCAACCAGGCGCGCGGGCACCTGATCTCGCGCCTGCTGGGCGGCAGCGGGACCGACGCGCGCAACCTCGCGACGATCTATCAGAACCCCGTCAACACGCCGATCATGCGCGGCTTCGAGCAGCAGGTCGCCAATGCCGTGCGCGCAGGCGAGACGGTCAACTACACCGTCCAGCCGATCTACCGGGGCAGCGAACTGATCCCGCGGGCGTTTACGCTGCGGGCAACCGGCAGTGGCGGCTTCCGCCTCCACGTCTCGATCCTCAACCGCGTCCCGTGAGCGAACTCGACCAGCTGACCTTGCTCGTGCCGCCGCCGGCCGCTCCGGCGCCCGTCGACGAAGGCGACTTCGAACTCCCCGCCGACTACCGCGCGTTGCTCGCGCGCTACGGCCTCGGCAACCTCGCCGGGCTGCGGCTGATCCCGCCCGCGGACATCCCGTATGAGGCGGTCCGGCAGCGCTCGGCGCTTGTGGGCATCGAGACGCCCTACGCGCCCGAGGACCTGCTGCCGTGGGGGATCGACGAATCCGGCAACGTCGTCTGGTGGCTCACGCAGGGCGACTGGCCGGTGGTCGCCAACGAGGCCCGCGGCGAGGAGTGGCATCACCACGACGGCGGCGCCGTGAGCTTCCTGCTCGCGCTGCTCTCCGGCCGCGAGACGAGTGTCTTTCTCGTGATCGAGGGCGACGACTTCGAGCCCTACTCGAGCAGCGAGCGGCCCGGGTAGATCCGGCCGTCGGCGAACGCCGTCGGCGTCGTCACGACGCCCGCGCGCACGCCGCCGCGAAAGGACGTCTTGACCGCCGCCACGACCGCGTCGGAGCGGCGGTCGTCATCGAAGCGCTCGACGTCGAGGCCGAGCGCCTGCGCCCGCGCCCACAGATGCGGGTCCTCGAGGCGCCCCTGGTCGGCGAACAGCGCGTCGTGCATCTCCCAGAAACGTCCCTGCAGGCCGGCCGCCTCGGCCGCGCACGCCGCGGCGTAGGCGCGCGGGTGCGACGACTTCACCGGGAAGTGGCGGAAGCAGACCTCGAAGTCAGCGAGGCGTGCCTCGAAGGCCGCGCAGAACGGGCACTCGTAGTCCCCGTAGACGACCACGAGCCGGCCACTGCCGCGTACGTGGTCGGAAGGCCCGACCGGCGGCAGCGGTGCAGAGCCGAGGTCGCTCAGGTCGCGAGCGCGTCGAAGATCAGGTTCGCGCCGGGCAGATCGCCGGGCGACGGCGCCTCAAAGCTCCAGCGCACCGTCGCGTCAGGGTCGATGACCACGAGCGCGCGCTGCGGGAAGCCGCCGGGGTGGTAGACCCCGAAGGCCTGGCAGGCCGCGCCCTTGGGCTCGAAGTCCGAGAGCTGCTCGATCTCGATCCCGAGCGAGGCCTGGAACGCCGTCTGCGAGTACGTCGCGTCGCAGGACACGCCGTAGAGCGTTGCGCCGCGCGCGGCGAAGTCCTCCAGGACCTCGTTGTACAGCGACAGCTGGTCCGTGCAGACCGGCGAGAACGCGAACGGATAGAAGACGAGGACCGTCGTACGCCCGAGCAACCGCTCGCGCGTGAATTCCTCGCCCTCCGAAGTCCTCAGCGTGAAGTCGGGCGCGGGCTGACCGGCCTCGACGACAGTCATCGGGTGCTAGCGCCGCAGCCCGAGTTCGCGGATCAGGGTGCGGTAGCCCTCAAGATCCTTCTTCTGCAGGTAATTCAGGAAGCGACGGCGGCGGCCGACGAGCATCAGAAGGCCCCGGCGCGAGTGGTGGTCATGCTTGTGCTCGCGAAGGTGCTCGGTGAGGTGGTTGATGCGATGCGTGAGCAGCGCAACCTGGACCTCGGTCTTGCCCGTGTCGTTTTCGTCGCGGCCGAATCGCGAGACGATCTCGCGCTTTTCCTCTACTGTCATGGTCATGTGCGGCCGTGCAGGGTAGCAGCCAGAACGCGGTCGCGGCCAGCCTCCTTGGCCGCGTACAGCGCCTCGTCGGCCCGGTGCAGTAGGTCCTCGGGCGCCTCGCCGTCCCAGGTCGGCCACGCCGATGCTCACGGTGACCGGCACCGGCGGTCGGGGCGGCGGCGACCTCGGCGCGCAGCTTCTCGGCGACGTGACGCGGCGGCCGGCGCGTCCGTGTCGGGCAGCAGGACGAGGAACTCCTCGCCGCCGAGGCGGCCGAGCTGATCCTCGGCACGCAGGTGCGCGCCCATCGCGCGCGTGGTCGCGATCGAGGACCTCGTCGCCCGTCTTGTGGCCGTGCGTGTCGTTGACGCGCTTGAAGTGGTCGAGGTCGAGGATCGCGATCGACAGCGGGTGCCCGTGACGACGGGCGGCGGAGACCATGCCGGCCAGCTGCGTCAGGATCGCGCGGCGGTTGGAGAGCCCGGTCAGCGCATCCTCGCGCAGCAGCGCCTCCAGCCGCGCGCCCTGTCGCGACGAGCTCCTCCTGGAGCTCCTTGGTGCGCGCGGCGGCCTCGACGCGCGTGAGCACCTCGCCGTCGGCGTAACGGCTCGACGAGATAGTCGGCGACGCCCTTGCGCATGCCCTCGAGCGCCTGCTGCGGGTCCGAGCCCCGGGCCGCTCGATCATCACGATCGCGGTGGCGTAGGCGACCGGGTCGCTCTTGATCTGGCAGCACGAGCTCGCCGCAGCAGTCGACGTGCACGAGCGCGACGTCGGGCGCCCAGGCGCGGCAGAGCGCGAAGCGCCTCGACCGGCGCCGGCGACGGCGCGGACCTCGTGGCCGGCGCGCGGTGAGCACGCGCGCGATCCGGTCGCGATCCGGTGTCGGAGCATGGGCCAGCAGCACCCGCATGCCTCCCCCGTTACCCCCTGGACACCGTTCCAAATATCGAACGGTGGTCCAGATTGTCAGACCACGCGGGCGATCTCTTCTACATCCCGGTGCATCTGCTCGACCAGCGTCTCGGCGGAGTCGAAGCGCTTCTCGCCGCGGATCCGCGCGACGAAGTCGAGCCGCAGCTCGCGCCCGTAGAGGTCGCCGTCGAAGTCGAGCAGGAACGCCTCGACGAGCAGCCCGCGACCGGTGACGAACGTCGGGCGGACGCCGATCGAGACCGCGGCGGTCCACTCCCCCAGCCCCGGGACGAACGCGCGGCAGGCGTAGATGCCGTGGTCGGGAACCGCGAGCGCCGGGTTCGGGACGAGGTTGGCGGTCGGGAAGCCGAGCGTGCGCCCGCGCTTGTCGCCGTGGGCGACGATCCCGCGCATCCCGAACGGCGCGCCCAGCAGCCGGCGCGGCCTCGGCGACCGCGCCGGTGGCGATCAGGCCGCGGATGTGCGTCGAGGAGACGATCTCGCCGTCGACCTCGACCAGCTCCACGACGCGGGTCGAGAACGCGTCCTGCGCCGCCAGCAGCGCGGCGTCGCCCTGCGCGCGATGGCCGAAGCGGAAGTTCTCGCCGACCGAGACCTCGGTCGCGCCGAGGCGCTGCACCAGCTCGTGGTCGATGAACGCCTGCGGCGACTGCGCCGCGAAGGAGCCGTCGAACGGGATCACGATCAGCTCGTCGACGCCGAGCGCCGCGATCAGGTCGGTCTTCTGGTCGAGCGTCGTCAGCAGCTTGGGCGCCGACTGCGGCGCGACGACCGTGCGCGGGTGCGGTTCGAAGGTCACGACGCTGTCGGCGCCGCGGATGACCTCGCGATGGCCGGCGTGCACGCCGTCGAACTCGCCCACCGCGAGGCGGCGGGGACGCGGCGTCGCGTCGGGAAGCCAAACAGTCTTCATCAGCCGCGAAAGCCTACGACGGGCTTGAGGGTGGCACCGCCGCGTGGCTCTGCGATGGCGATCAGACCGTCCTCGTCGCGCAGCCGGATCAGGCTCTTCGCGTGTCCCGGGACGGCGACGCCGTGGGCCGCCTTGGCCGCCGCGTCGCCCTCGAGATCGACGCACGGGCAGGAAGGACAGCGCGTCGTCGAGGCCGATCAGGCGCTCCTCGTCGGCGTTGGCGACGTCGAAGCCGCCGATGTGGGTGCGCCGCAGCTGGACGCAGTACGCGTCGTGCAGGTCGGCGATCAGCGAGCGCACGTAGGTGCCCGACGAGCACTCGATCGCGAAGGACGCGAACTCGTCGTTGCCCGAGAGCTGCTCGAAGCGGGTGACCTCGACCTCGCGCTCGGGGACCTCGACGACCTCGCCGGCGCGGGCGCGGGCGTAGGCGCGCTTGCCGTCGATCTTGATCGCGGAGTAGATCGGCGGGCGCTGGGTGATGCGGCCGGTCGGCAGCGTGAACGGCTGCTCGGGCATCTGCCCCGGCGCGATCTCGCCCTCCGGGTCGCCGGTCGTCGACGTGTAGCCGAGCCGCGCGACGGTCTCGTAGCGCTTGGGCAGCTCCATCAGGAAGCGCTGGATCCGCGTCCCGCGGCCGACGAGGACGAGCAGCAGGCCGGTCGCGAACGGGTCCAGCGTGCCCGCGTGGCCGACCTTCACGCCCTTGCCCAGCCGCCGCCGCACCTTCGCGACGACGTCGTGCGACGTCACCCCTGGGGGCTTGTCGACGAGTAAGACCCCGTCCATCATCGCCAGCCACCGAGAGGGCGAGCCGCAAGGCGAGTCCTCTCAGCGACGCGAGCCGCCAGGCGAGTGTCGCCCCGTCCATTAGAGCTGGGCGGCGAGCAGCTCGCGCAGCGACTTCACGAGCTCGGGGAACTCGAGGTCGGTCGAGAAGCCGGCCGCGCGGCGGTGGCCGCCGCCGCCGAGCGCGCGGGCGATCACCGAGACGTCGATGCGGTCGTCGGTCGCGCGCAGCGAGACCTTGCGCGCGGGCTCGCCGGCGAGCTGGTCGCGCACCAGCCCGGCGACCGCCGTGCCCTCGACCGAGCGCAGGTGGTCGACGACGCCCTCGGAGTAGCTCTCGTCGGCGCCGGCGGAGCGGTAGTCGTCCTGGGTCAGGTGCGTCAGCGTCAGCAGGCCGCCGTCGAAGCGCTCGACGTTGCGAGAGCCCGCGCGCGAGCAGGTCGAGCTTGCCCTGCGGGATGCCCTCGTACAGGTGCCGGTAGATCGCGTGCGCGTCGACGCCGGCGGCGATCAGCTCGGCCGCCATCAGGTGCGCTCGCGGCCCGGTGTTCTCGTACATGAAGCGGCCCGTGTCGGTGACCAGGCCGACGTACAGCGCCTCGCCGATCGCCTCCGTGACCGGGACGCCGAGGCCGTGCATCAGATCCCACACCATCTCGGCCGTGCACGAGGCGTGCGGGTCGACGTGGTTGATCGTCCCGAAGCGCGTGTTGTCGTGGTGGTGATCGATGTTGATGATCAGCGCGCCGCCGTCGTCGCGCTTGAGGACGTCGGCCGGAGAGCGGTCGATGTTGCCGCAGTCCAGGAAGACCAGCGTGCGCTGGCAGAGGTCCGCCGGCGGCTCGGTCTGGAGGCCCTCGAGCCGGATGAAGCGATACTCGTACGGGCAGCGGGAACTCGTCGGGCGGCATGTAGGCGACCGCGTCCTTGCCGAGCGCCGCGAGCACCTGCTGCATCGCGGCGAGCGAGCCGACGGCGTCGCCGTCCGGGCGCTCATGCGTGGTCACGCAGAAGCGCTCGTGCTCGCGGATGGCGCGCAACACCTCCGCGCGGGACGGCAGCGCGCCGTTGGAGCCGCTCATCAGGACTCGTCGCCCTCTGGCTGCACCAGCTCTTGCGGAGCCTCGGCCTGCAGCAGCTCGTTGATCCGCATCCCGCGCTCGGGCGTCTCGTCGTAGACGAACTGGATCAGCGGCGTGTTCTTCATCCGCAGCTCCGCCGCCACGCGGCGCTGGAGGTAGCCGTGCGCGGAGTCCAGCGCCTTCAGCGAGCGGCGCCGCTCCCCGGGGTTGCCGAGGACCGACACGAAAACGCGTGCATGGCGAAGATCTGGCGATGTCTCGACAGCGGTCACGGTGACGAATCCGACCCTCGGGTCCTTCAGCTCAGTGGTGATCGCGGCAGACAAGACCTCTCTCATGGCCTCGTTGACCCGCCGCATCCGATCGCTGGTCATCCTAGTGACTCCAGGTCGGCCCAGGATGCAAGCCTGTATTCAATCCTCACGCCCTGGGGAAAGCGCCCGTCCAGCGCGCGCTGCACCGTGTCCACGGTGTCCTGCGCGAGCGTGGCGGAACGTGCGGCGATGGCCACGGCGAGCGTCGAGCGCTGCCATGAATCCTGGTGGCCGACCTCGGCCACGGACGTGTGCAGGCGCTCCCGCAGGAGCGCCTTGACACGGTTGAGTTCGGCTCGCTTGGCCTTCAGCGAGCCGGACTCGGGGAAAAACAGATGGACGCGCATGAGCACGACGAAAGCGCGTTCAGGGTCCAACGATTACGAGAGGGTCCGCTCGACCTGCCGCGTCTCGTAGACCTCCATCGTGTCGCCCTCTTGCACGTTGGCGTAGTTGGCGAGCACGACGCCGCACTCGAAGCCCGACAGGACCTCGCGCACGTCCTCGTTGAAGCGCCGCAGCGAGCCGATCTCGCCGTCATGGACGACGGAGCCGTCACGGATGAGGCGCACCTTCGCGCCACGCGTGGCCTTGCCGTCGGTGACCATGCAGCCGGCGATGACGCCGATCTTGGACGCGCGGAAGATCTGCCGGACCTCGAGCTGGCCGACCACATCCTCGACGGTGTCCGAGGGGAGCAGGCCCTGCATGGCATCGCGCAGCTCGTCGATCGCGCGGTAGATGACCGAGTACGCCCGGATCTCCACGCCTTCGCGGTCCGCGAGCTGGCGGGCGTCGCCCACCGGGCGCACGTTGAAGCCCATGATGATCGCGTCGGACGCAGCCGCGAGGTTGACGTCGGACTCGGTGATGCCGCCGACGCCGGCCAGCACGATCGAGACCTGGACCTCTTCCTGCGGGAGCTTGGCGATCTCGTCCTCGAACGCCTCGAGCGAGCCCGAGACGTCGGCCTTGAGCACGAGGCTGAGCTCGTTCTGGCCGCTGTTGCGGTCGAAGATCGTCGCGAGCGAGCGCTTGACGCCGCCGCGGCGAGCCTGCTGTTCGAGCTTGAGGCGGTTGGCGCGCTCACCGGCCAGCGAACGGGCCTTGCGGTCGTTCTCGACCACGTGGGCGAACTCGCCGGCCTCGGGCACGGTGTCGAAGCCGAGCACCTCGACGGGGTCCGACGGACCGGCGGTCTTGACGCGCTTGCCCGTGTAGTCCGACATCGCGCGGATGCGGCCCCAGTGGGCGCCGGCGACGATCGCGTCGCCGATCTTCAGCGTGCCGCGCTGCACGAGCACGGTGACCACGGCGCCACGGCCCGGATCGAGCTTGGACTCGATCACGGTGCCGGAGGCATCCGCGTCCGGGTTGGCGGTGAGCTCCTCGAGCTCGGCCGTCAGCTGCAGGCCCTCGAGCAGGTCGTCGAGGCCCTGGCGCGTCTTGGCCGAGACGTCGACGAACATCGTGTCGCCGCCCCACTCCTCGGGCTGGAGCCCGAGCTGGGTCATCTCGGTGCGCACGCGGTCAGGCGCCGCGCCTTCCTTGTCGATCTTGTTGACCGCGACCACGATCGGCACGTCGGCCGCCTTGGCGTGGTCGACGGCCTCGCGCGTCTGCGGGCGCACGCCGTCGTCGGCGGCGACCACGATCACGGCGATGTCGGTCGCCTGGGCGCCGCGGGCACGCATGGCGGTGAACGCCTCGTGGCCCGGGGTGTCGAGGAAGGTGATGATCCGGCCGTCGTCCTGATGGACCTGGTAGGCGCCGATGTGCTGCGTGATCCCGCCGGCCTCGCCCGCGGCCACGTCCGTCGAGCGGATCGCGTCCAGCAGCGAGGTCTTGCCGTGATCGACGTGGCCCATGATCGTGATGACCGGCGAGCGCGGCTCGAGGTCCTCTTCCGCGTCGTCGAAGGTCGGGTCCGCGTTCGCGTCCTCGGCCGCCGTGACGATCTCGATCTCCTTGTCGAACTCGTCGGCGATGACCTGGATCGCGTCATCGGACAGCGTCTGCGTCAGCGTCGCCATCTCGCCGAGGCTCATCAGCTTCTTGATGACCTCGGGGACGCCGATGCCGAGGTACTCGGCGACGTCCTTGACCGTCGACCCGGAGTTGACCCGGATGACGTCAGGCTTCAGCGACTCGACGTCCTGCGGAGTCGGCGCCTCGTAGGTACCGCGACGACGACGGCCACCGCGACGGCGCGGCGGACGGTTCGGCGGACCGCCACCGGGGCCGCCGCCAGGGCCGCCACCGGGGCCACCGGGCCCGCGGCGTGCCGCCTGGGAGTCGATGACCACGCGCCGCACGCCACCGGCGGTGCCGGGAGCGCGCTCGCCCTGCAGCGACGACCGAGTCGGCCGGCGCTGATTGCCACCGGGACCGGCGCCGTTGCCCGCTTCGGGCTTGGGCTTGGCCTTCGGCTTCGGCGGGGTCTTGGGCGCGAGGTTCTCCGCGCGCGGGGCGCGCGCCGTGCCATGACCGAAGCCGGCGCGCTGCTGGACCACCGGCTGGGCGGCGGCCTTCGCGGCGCCGTTGGCGGCGGCCTTGGGGAGGGGCTTGCCAGTCAACGCGGCGTCGGCGAGCTTCTCGTCCACGGCGGTTGCGGCGGCCTTGACTTCAAGGCCAGAAGCGTTTAGGCGCTTGATGACCTCCGAAGTCGGCATGTTGTACTGCTTGGCTAGCTCGTGGACGCGCTTCTTGGCCATGTTTGGGTTAAGTCTACGGCTTCCTGTGAAGGGGATACACGCGCCTTGAAGGCGCGGCTGAAGGCGCGACGGGTCGTCGCAGCCTCGAAACATTGGCGGTCTGGATGCAGCCAGGCGCCCCTACCGGGCAGGGACGCGCGTAGATCCGGCTCCGCGCGTCCGTCCACGTTAGCGAAGCGGACAAGACGCGCCGCTGGGGCGACTTGTCCGCAGCCGATGCAGCGACGCTCAGGCGCCGACGCGATCGGTGTCCTTGTTGGCCAGCGCCTGGTGGCCGTCGAGCCCGCAGTAGCGCGAGCCGGGCAGCGCGGCGTTCGGGCAACGGCGACCGTTGCCGAGGATCGCGGCGCAACGGCCACCGGTCTCCTCCTCCTCGCCGAACTCGGTGTTCTGCTCCTCCTTGGCGAACTCGGTTTCCGAGCGGATGTCGACGCGCCAGCCGGTCAGGCGCGCGGCGAGCCGCGCGTTCTGGCCCTCGCGGCCGATCGCCAGCGACAGCTGGTCGTCGGGCACGATCACCGTGGCCTGCTTGTTGGTGTCGTCGACGAGCACCTCACGCACGCGCGCGGGGCTCAGGGCCTTCGCGACGAAGCGGGCCGGCTCCTCGTTGTACGGGATGATGTCGATCTTCTCGCCGCGCAGCTCGGAGACGACCATGCGCACGCGTGAGCCGCGCGGGCCGACGCAGGCGCCGACCGGGTCGACGCCATCGGCGTGCGAGACGACCGCGATCTTCGAGCGGTAGCCCGGCTCGCGGGCGACGCCGGTGATCTCCACCAGGCCGTCGGCGATCTCGGGCACCTCGAGCTCGAAGAGCTTCTTGATCAGCTCAGGGTCGCGACGCGAGACGATGATGCTCGGGCCGCGCGTCGAGGAGGAGACCTCCTTGATCACGGCCTTGATGCGCTGCGAGTGGTCGTAGCGCTCGCCGTCGACCTGCTCGGACTTCGGCAGCAGCGCCTCCACCCGCTCGCGCAGCTGCACGAGCGTGTAGCGGGAGTCGGACTGCTGGACGATGCCGGTGATCAGCTCGCCGACGCGATCGCGGTATTCCTCGAACATCATGTCGCGCTCGGCCTCGCGGATCCGCTGCAGGATGACCTGCTTGGCCGTCTGCGCGGCGATCCGGCCGAAGTCGTGCGGCGTGACGTCGCGGATCTCGATCTGGTCCTCGAACTCGCTCAGACGCGCGGGATCGATGTCCGGCGCCTCCGGGATGATGACCTCGCCGGTCTCTGGATCCACGCGGCGCTCGAGCGCGCCCGTGGCCTGCTCCTCGGCCTCGTCGAGGAGCTGGTCCTCGAGATCCTCGGGCAGCAGGAACTCCTCGACGATGAAGTCGCCGGAGTCGCGATCCATGCGCACACGGGCGTAACGGGCCGCGCCGGGCTGCTTCTTGTATGCCGACAGCAGCGCATCCTCGAGCGCGCCCATCAGCTTCTCCTCGGAGATGCCCTTTTCGCGCCCCAGAGTCTTGACTGCTTCGACGATCTCTGCGGACATGGCCTCAGTCTCCCACGAGGTTCGAACGATGGATGTCGGCGTAGGCGATCGAGACGACGCCGGTGTCCGCGGCCACAGTGACCACGTCGTCCGTCGCGTTCAGGAGCTCGCCGGTGAAGGAATGCCGCCCGTCGTGGTCGCCACGCGTACGTACACGCGCGCGCCTGCCGACGTAGCGGCGGAAGTGCTCGGGCTTCGAGAGCGGACGCTCGGTCCCCGGTGAGGAGACCTCGAGCGCGTACCGCTCGCGCAGCTCGGGGAGGTGCTTGGTCACCCGCTCGCAGAGGTCGAGCGTGACCCCCTGCGGATGATCGATGAAGAGGCGGAGGAGGTCGTTGCCGACCACCTCGGCGAGCAAGACCTCGACTTCGGGCTCCACCTCTGATAGGCGGGCCTCGATTTCGGCCTGGATCGTGCTCATGACACCTCCTAAAGCGGGGGGTCCGGGGGGCGCAGCCCCCCGGTCCTAGTACAAAAAAAGCGGGCTCATCGCCCGCTTCCCAAAGTGGCCAAGCGGCCGCGGAAAAGCTCTGCGTTCAGAGTAGCAGCGCATGCCCTAGGCGGAGTCACGGGCCCGGTCGCGGTAGATCCGGTAGTCGCGCCGCTGGGGATTCATGTTCGCGGCGAGCGTCAGCGGCTTGCGTGCCTCGGCGGTCCGGCCGAGTTGCATCAGCGCGCGGCCGAGGCAGAAGAGCGCGTAGTCGTTGGTCGGAGCGCGTTCCACCACCGCCTCGAACTCCGCGCGCGCCTCCTCGAAGCCGCCGGAACGGAAGTAGGCCCGGCCGAGCGCCTCGCGGATCGAGGTCTTGTCCGGCTCGAGATCACGCGCCTTGGCGAGCGGGACGGTGGCCTGGTGGAAGTGCCCGTCCTCAAGCAGCGCCATTCCTCGCTGGTAGAGGTCATAGACGTCATCCATCCCGTCGATTGTAAGCCTGCGGCTACCTCGGTGGGAGGGCCCACCAGGCCCGGATGCGGCCGAGCAAACCGGCCCCGCGTCCGAGTTCGGACCGCAGGCCGCGGCGCTGCGCGCGCGTCGGGTGGCCCGGCTCGTCGCGGTAGCGGCTCTCGCGCAGCGCGCGCACGTATCCGGCCGCGGCGGGCGTTGCGGCGAAGCGCAGCTCGAGCGCGTGCAGCGTCGTCCCGGGCGCCGGTTCGCGGCGCGTGCGGCGCAGCGCGCGTTCGAGTTCGGAGAGCGCGGGCGGCGCTCCGGCGCGCCAGCGGCGGATCGCGAGCAGCGCCAGTCCGACCAGCGCGAGCACGCCTGCGACGATCGCCGGGATCCGCCACCAGGGGGCGGGCTCGGCCGCCGCCGTGACGCCGCTGCCGCGCTCGGACAGCGGGTCGCCGCCGAAGCTGGCCGACCCTCCGGCGCTGCCGCCCGCGACGCTGCGCGCGTCGGCCGGCTGGCTTCGCGCGGGCGAGGCGGCCGGGGTCGGGTCGAACGTGATCCAGCCCCACCCCGGGTAGTAGGCCTCGACCCAGGAGTGCGCGTCGAAGTCGCGCACCACGTACTCGCCGGTCTTGAAGTCGGTCGCGCCGGTCGAGAAGCCGCTGACCACGCGGGCCGGGATGCCGGCCATCCGCAGCAGCAGCGCCATCGAACCGGAGAACTGCTGGCAGTAGCCGAGCTTGGCGTCGAACAGGAAGCCGTCGAGCGTCGAAGCGGACGCGGGTGGCGACTCGGAGTAGCCGTAGGCGTCGGTCGCCAGGTAGTCGAGCACGCGCTGGACGTACTGCTCAGGCGTGCGGGCGCCGTCGGCGAGTTCGCGCGAGAGCGCGTAGGTGCGCGCCAGTCCGCCGTTCGCCAGGACCTGCTCCGGCGTGTTCGTCCCCTCAGGGTCGAAGCTGATCTGGCCGTCGGTGCCGAAGAACGGGAACGTCATGCGGACGCGGTTGGCGCCCGGCACCCCCGCGATCGCGGTGTGGATCGTCGTGTACTCGGCGAGGTTCGCCTGGTAGTCGACGCCCGCGCGCCGGCGCTGGGCGACAGTGGGTCGCGGTGTGTAGACGGTCGCGGTGTACGCGTCGCCGCGGCGCAGCGTGCGCGGCGCGAGGTAGAGCCCGTCGAGCGTCGGCAGGTCGATCAGCCGCGGGATGTCGACCTCGGAGGCGTAGCCGGCGGTGATGAACTGGTCCGTGCGCAGGTTGCGGATCGAGACCTTGATCGTCTGCGTCCAGCGCTTGACGATCGCGGGCTCCTCGGCGGGGTACTCCTCGACCACGGGCGGCGAGTCCGAGCGCCGCCACGCCGCGCCGTCGAAGTCGTCGAGGTTCTCGGCCTTCCAGTAGGCCGGCTGCCTCGCCCGCACGCGCAGCAGCTCGCGGCCGTCGCGGGGCCAGTTGAGCGCGCCGTAGCTGTGGTTCCACGTGAACGAGGTGGACTTCGACGCCGAGGTCTCCTGCGCCCAGGTCTCGTAGTCGAACCACGGCGTGTCGCGGTTGAGGACCGGCGCGGCCATCAGCGCCACCAGCGTCGCCAGGACGACGAGCGCGCCGGCCGCCGCCGAGTCGGGCCGGCGCAGCTTCTCCAGGCGCAGGAACGCGACCATCAGCAGCGTGAAGATCGCGCCGCGCAGGAACTCGAGCGTCGAAGTCCAGCGCGACGACCGGCACGACGTAGAGCACGACGAGCAGGATCAGCGCCGGGACCGGGAAGCCGAGGCGCCCGTGCCGCGGCCAGAACGCCAGCAGCGCGGCGGCGAGGACGAGCGCGCTGCCGCCGAGCGGGATCACGGTCCGCACCCAGTCGTCGAGGCCGCGGTAGGGCACGCGCACGCCCGGCAGGTCGGAGATGCCGCGCGAGATGCCGCCGGCCAGCTCGCCCCAGCCGCCGGGCAGCAGCAGCTCGTCGGCCGACGCGGCCCGACAGCAGCATCAGCGCCGTGAGCGGGACGATCGCGCCGACGGCCGCGAGCGTGACGCCAGCGGCCATTGAGCCGTGCCGGCGCCGAGCATCGCCGCGATCGCGAGCAGTCCCGACCAGCAGCGCCGTCCAGCCGCGGCCGGGCTCCGCGGGCTCGAGCATCGACATCCAGTGCAGGACGCCCCACGCGGCGAGCGCGACGAAGGCGATCGCCCGCGCGACGGCGACGGGCAGCAGCGCGGCGCCGGTCGTCGGCCGGATCGTCGGCTTCGAGCGGCGCGTCCTGCGGCGCGCCGTCGACCGGCGGCGGGCGCGGTCGCCGTGCTCACGCGGCGCCCTCGAGCGCGGCACCGCGGCGGCGCCGCTGTGGCGGCCCGCGGCGTAGCCGTAGCACCCGGCGACCTCGAGCATCGCGCGGCGGTCGGCCAGTCGGCGCCGGGACGACCACCAGGCAGCCGCCGGGCGTGCGGCCGAGGCCGCGCGGCGGGCGGTCGACGGGATGCGCGGCGACGTAGATCACCAGGCCGCGCCGGTTCTGGGCGGCGGCGAGCGACGGGCCCGCGCGATCGTCGAGCAGCGCGAGCCGCACGTGCAGCGAGGGCCAGGACAGCAGGTCGTGCTCGATGATCGAGGCGCGGCGGTCGCCGGGCAGCAGCAGCGAGCAGCCGGTCCGGCGCGCGAAGTGCATCGCGAGCGAACGCGGCGGCGCGGACGGCGGCGTCGAGCGACTCCGGCGTCGTCGGCGCGCGCGGGTCGATCACGACCAGCGGCCGCGAGTCGGCCTCGGAGATCAGCTTGCGCTCCATCAGCCCGGCGCCGCGGGCGAACGACTGCCAGTGGATGCGCGAGGCCGGGCGAGCCCTCGCGCCACGGGCGCAGGCCGTCGATCTCGGTCTCGGCGGCGGCGAGCAGCGAGGCGCGCGCGTGCGCGGGCGTGGCGTCTCCCCCGCCCGCGGTCACGTTGACCGGGTAGAGCTTCGGCAGCACCAGGATCTCGTCCGTCGACGGCCCGGCGATGACGCGCTGGGCGAGCCCGAACGGGTCGCGCAGGACGAGCGCGGGCGGCGGCAGCCGGCGCCGGCCGCGGCGGCCGAAGGTGACCTCGATCCGCACCCGGGCCTGCCGGCGCCCGGCGGGCAGCCGCACCGGCTCGGGCAGCAGCGGCTCGTCGATCCAGCCGGGCGGCAGCGGCAGCCGCCCGGAGCGGACGTTGAGCTTGACGTGCAGCGGCTGCTCCTCGACCACCGAGCGGACGCTGATCTCGCGCGCTGAGCTTCGCGCCGATGCCGCCGAGCCCGATCCACGCCAGCGCCCCCGCGCCGAGCAGCAGCAGGGCGGCGCCGGTGACGTAGAGCGGCTCGGCGTCGAACGTGCCGGCGACGACCAGCAGCAGTAGACCGAGCGCGCGCGCATCCGAGCGCCGAGCGCATTCCGTCCGCTCCTTAGAGCGCCGGGACGGCGGTGATCGCGTCCGCGACGATCTCGCCGCGCTGGACGCCCGCCGCCTCGGGGGCGAGCATCAGGCGGTGCGCGAGGACCGCTTCGGCGAGTGCCTGGACGTCGTCGGGCAGCGCGTGGTCGCGGCCGTGCACGAGCGCGCGTGCCTTGGCCGCGCGCAGCAGCATCAGGCCGGCGCGCGGGCGAGGCGCCGAGCTCGACGCGGTCGTCCTCGCGCGTGCGCCGCAGCAGCGCGACGATGTAGTCGCGCAGCGCCCGCGAGGCGTGCACGCGGTGCGCGGTCTCGACGGCCTCGACGATCTCCGCGCGGGTCGCGACCGGCTCGAGGTCGAGCACGCGGTCGCGCGACTCGTGGCCGTGCAGCATGCCGGCCTCCGCGGCCGCGGTCGGGTAGCCCATCGAGAGCCGGACCATGAAGCGGTCGACCTGCGCCTCGGGCAGCGGGTAGGTGCCCTCGTACTCGACCGGGTTCTGGGTCGCGAAGACCAGGAACGGGCGCGCCAGCTCGTGCGACGTGGCGTCGACGGTGACGTTGCGCTCCTGCATGCACTCGAGCAGGCCGGACTGCGTCTTCGGCGACGCGCGGTTGACCTCGTCGACGATCACGACGTTGGCGAAGATCGGCCCCGGGCGGAACTCGAAGCGCATCTCGCGCTGGTTGTAGATCTGCGAGCCGACGATGTCCGCCGGCAGCAGGTCGGCCGTGCACTGGACGCGCGCGAACGCGCAGTCGATCGAGCGCGAGAGCGCGCGCGCCAGCGCGGTCTTGCCGACGCCCGGGTAGTCCTCGACGAGGATGTGGCCCTCGGCGAGCATCGTCACGGTGACGTGCTCGAGGACCTCGTCCTTGACCTCGACCGCCCGGCGGATGTTCTCACTGACGCGGCGGGCGACCGAGACGGCGGTGTCGATCTCCGCCTGTGCGAGCCGCTCAGGGGCGGCCTCCTCCAAGGGTTCCATTCAGCGTCGAACCTTTATGTCGTTTGATGAACGGCGGCTCAAGACGGCGTCGAGGATGGCGGCGGCGATCCGCCCCTTGGACGCGCGCGGCACATGCCGCTCGTCGTCAGCCGTGACGATCCAGACCTCGTTGTCTGGCGACTCGAAGCCGATTCCGGCCCCACCGATGTCGTTAACGACGATCGCATCGAGTTTCTTACGGGCAAGCTTCTCACGTCCGTAGGCGAGCGCTCCCTCGCCGTGTTCGGCGGCGAAGCCGACGAGCAGCTGGTCGGGCCGGCGGCGTTCGGAGAGCGAAGAGAGCACGTCTGCAGTACGCACGAGGCGCAGGTTCAGTTCCCCGCCGGTCTGATCCTTCTTGAGCTTGCCGGCGTGGGCGTCCTGCGGCCGGTAGTCGGCGACGGCGGCGGCCATCAGCAGCACGTCGCACGTCGTCGAAGCGCGCGGCGCAGGCGTCGGCGAGCTCGGCCGCGGTCTCGACGTCGACGTACTCGATGCCCGGCGGACGCGGCAGCGAGACGTTGGCGGCGACGACGGTGACGTTGGCGCCGCGGCGCTTGGCCTCCTCGGCGAGCGCGAAGCCCATCCGTCCTGAGGAGCGGTTGCCGACGAAGCGCACGGAGTCGATCGGCTCGCGCGTCCCGCCCGCGGTGACCAACACGTTCGCACCGTCGAGTTCGCCCCCGACGCTGCAGCGCGCTCTCGACGGCGGCCAGCAGCTCCGGCGGCTCGGGCAGCCGGCCGATGCCGAACTCGCCGGGCGAGCCGAGCGAGCCGGTTCCCGGCTCGAGCACGATCACGCCGCGCGCGCGCAGCGTCGCGAGGTTGGCCTGGGTCGCCGCGTGCTCGTACATCGCGTTGTTCATGGCCGGAGCGACGATCAGCGGTCGCCGGCAGGCCAGCGCGGCGGCCGTCAGCAGGTTGTCGGCGCTGCCGTGGGCGAGCTTGGCGAGCGTCTGGGCCGTCGCGGGCGCGACCAGGAAGACGTCGGCGTGCTCGACCAGCGCGAGGTGCGAGAGCGGCGCGTGCTCGGGCAGCGGATCGCCGGGAAAGACGCCGCGCAGCGGGTCCGGCTCCCACTCGCTGACGAGCACCGGCGCGCCGGTGATGCCGGCGAAGGAGGCCGCCCCGACGAAGCGCGTTGAGGCCTCGGTCTGGACGACGCGCACGCTGTGCCCGGCCTTCAGGGCCAGGCGGGTGAACTCGAGCGACTTGTAAGCCGCGATGCCGCCGCACACTCCGAGCAGAATGCGCGGCACGGGACTTCTAGCGGTAGCGGTACGCGACCTTGCCGGACGCGACTTCCTCGAGCGCGATGGTCAGGTAGTTCTTGGAGACCGTGTCGACCATCGGCGGCGGGAACTCCTCGAACGTGCCCTCACCGAGGTTGTGGTAGTACGAGTTGATCTGACGCGCGCGCTTGGCGGCGACGATCACGCTCGCATAGGGTGAGTCGACATGCTCGAGCAGGCGGTCTACGCGGGGAGAAATCACACCCTCAGTCTAGCTGCCGTACTTGCGCTTGCTGCGGGTATCGCGGCACCGGCCCAGGCGGCCGATGTCGGCCGCGTGTCGCTGGGCTCGTCGATCGACGCGCTCGTCGCCGCTCCGGATGGCGGCGTCTGGTCGCGCATCAAGCGCCGCGACGGCTATGCGATCGAACGCTCCGACCCCCAGGGCAGCTTCGTCACGACCGCCGTCGAGGACCCGCTGGTCGGGCCGGCGGCCGTCGGGCCGGACGGGCAGGCGTGGTTCAACACGCTGTTCACGGTCGTCCGCTCGGACGCCGGCTCGCACATCTCGCGCCTCGATCTCGGGCAGCGGATCGGCGACGTCACCGCGACCGGGCCGGATGGAACGCTGTGGGGCGCGGACGCCGGCGAGGACACGCTCGCGCACGTGACCGCGCAGGGCGTCGTGACCCGCACGCCGCTGTCGCTCTCGAAGAAGTGCCCGGAGGTGGCCTCCTTCCGCGACATGGTGCGAGCCTCCGATGGCGCGATGTGGATCGCGGACTCGGGCTGCAGCCGGCTGATCCGGATCACGCCGGACGGGACGCCCTCGGTGTTCACGCTGGCCGACGACGAGGCCCCGTTCGCGCTCGCCGCCGACGCGGAGGGCGGCGTCTGGTTCGCCGAAGTGCGCACGCCGGTGCGCGTCGGCCACGTCACCAGCACGGGCGCCATCACGCGCCTGAAGCCCTCCTCTCGTCACGGAGCGCCGACCGACGTGGCGGTCGGGCCGGACGGCAGCGCCTGGTTCGCCTTCAATCGCTGCGTGCTCGGTCGCGTGCCACCGGGCGGTGCCTTCAGCTACACGCACGCGCCGATCCCGGCCAGCTTCCTCGCGTTCAACCCCGCCGGCGACCTCTGGCTCGCGAGCCCGGCGCGGCTCGTGCTGACCTCCCCCACGCAGCTCGGCGGGCGCTGCGACGACACACCGCCTCGCCCCACTGTGCAGCCGGCCTGGAAGCGCACCGTCCGCCTGGCGGCCGTACGGCGCGGGTTCCGCATCGCGGTCGGCGAACCGGCCGCGGTCGAGGTCATCGGCTTCTTCCCGGGCTCCAAGGACAACGTCGGCGAGCAGCTGCAGAGGACGCTGCACGACCCGGGCGCCGTGCGGTATCGGCTCCCGGCGAAGCGGCTGCGCGAGCTCGAGCGCCAGCTCGCCGCGGGCAAGCGCCCTGAGATCGACCTGTTCGCTGACGTGACCGATGTCGAGGGGAACATCCGCTCGATCGGCGGTGAGGTGCGTGTCACTCCTTAGAGCGGCGCTGGTCGCCGCTCCGGACGGCGGCGCGTGGTCGCTGGTCGAGCGCGGCGGCGGGGCGAACGCCGTCGGCCGGGCGAACGCCGACGACCGCTTCCGCACGACCGCGGTCGACGAGGAGCTCGACGGCGCGGCGATCGGCCCGGACGGCCAGGCGTGGTTCGGCGGGCTGGAGCGCGCGATCCACCGCGCCGGGAATGACGGGCGGTCGGGCGCGTGGACGCAGATCTCGCTCGGCGACGACGGCCCGAGGCACTCGCCGCCGACGCGGCCGGCGGCATGTGGTTCACGGCCGGCGACACCGTCGGGGACGTCGACGCCGCCGGTACCCTCGAGCGGCTGCGCCGCGGGCTGCGGATCGCCGTCCGCGAGCCGGCGCGGATCACGGTCTTCGTGGCTGCGGCGGATCGCACGCGAGCTCGCGGCCGGTCGCGAACCGCTGCTGGACATCACGTTCACCGCCACCGACCCCGACGGCAACACGACCGACTCGCTGCCGCGCGCCTACCGGGTCACGCGTTAGCGCGGACGATCTCCTCGAGCTGGTCCGCGGCCGTCGCGAGGTCGTCGTTGAGCACGACGTAGGGGAACTCGTCCTGGGCGGCGAGCTCGGCCTTGGCGACGTTCATCCGCGCGTCGATCTGCTCGGGCGTCTCGTGGCCGCGGCCGACCAGGCGCAGGCGCAGCGTGTCCTCCGAGGGCGGGGCGATGAAGATGCGGATCGCGTCGGGCATCGTGTCCGCGACCTGGCGCGCGCCCTGGACCTCGATCTCGAGCACCACGGACGCGCCCTCCGCCGTCCGCTTGTCGAGCTCGGAGCGCAGCGTCCCGTAGCGGCGGCCGGAGTACTCGGCGTGCTCGAGGAAGTCCCCCTCGACCACGTGACGGTCGAACTCCACGTCGTCGAGGAAGTGGTAGTGCGTCGTGTGCTCCTCCCCCGGGCGCGGATCGCGGGTGGTCGCCGACACCGACAGCTCGAGCTCCGGAACGCGTTCGAGCAGCGTGCGGATCAGCGTGCCCTTACCGACCCCTGAGGGGCCGGTGATCACGAAGACCTTGCCGGCCACCAGGGTTTAACGGCGGAGCATCGAGACGAGCTCGGTGCGCTGTCGCGGCGACAGACCACCGATCGTCTTCGACGGCGAGATGCGGCAGAGCTGCAGCACCTTGTTGACCTTTACGCGACCGTATTTCGGCACCGCGAGCAGCAGGTCGAAGACCTTCGCTGAATGCACGTACTCGGGCGGCTCGAGCAGCAGGTCGTGGATGCTGACCTTGCCCGCCTTCAGGTCTCGCTTGAGTGTTGCGCGCCTCGTCCGGATCTCATTCGCGCGCTGGAGCGCCTCCATGCGCTGGACGAGGGAACGCTCAGGAGCAGCCGTGATGGGCTTGGCGGGCGTCTTCGTCGCTGGCGGCATGGGCGGCGAGTCTACAGCGCTCTGAGCCTCCGACAAGACCCTGGGTAGGTAATTCACCTTGACCTGAACTTGAGGTTCAACGCTGTGGAGGCGACTTGACACTAAGCGCGCGGTTTGCAGGTGTTTTGGACACTACTTCTGGGTAGGAAGTAGCGTCCAGTCCGGAGGACCAGCAGCGTCTTTCGGAGGCGTGCACAAGCGAGCGGATCCGGGTGGGATTCGCTGCCGACGAAGCTCAGATCTGCGCCCGCACGCAGCAGGTCGTCGGTGTGACACGCGTCACTGTACCCCACTCATCCGGGCGACGGGGACTGCCAATACGCCGTTTTGTCATCAATCGCACGCTCACACGCGGACACCGCCGTTGGCGTGCAGCTCCTGCAGCGAAAGCACCGGCGGCTCGCCCAGGCGCGCGGCGGCGATCGCCCGCGCGGCGGCCATACCGCCGGCGATCGTCGTGATGCACGGCCACTCCGCGGGCGATCGCGGCGCGGCGGATCTCGTAGCCGTCCGAGCGCGCCGCGGTGCCGGTCGGCGTGTTGACGACGAGGTCGACGTCGCCGCGATCGATCCAGTCGACGACGTTGTTGCGGCCGTCCTGGATCTTGTTGATCGTCTCGACCGGGATGCCCATCCGCTTGATCGCGGCGGCCGTCCCGCGCGTGGCGACGATCTTGAAGCCGAGGTCGTGCAGCTGACCGGCGATCCCGACCACGCTCGCCTTGTCGGCGTCGGTCACGGTCAGGAAGACCGTGCCGCTGGTCGGCAGCCGCGTCCCGGCCGCGGCCTGGGCCTTCGCGAACGCGGTCGGGAAGTCGGCGGCGACGCCCATCACCTCGCCCGTCGAGCGCATCTCGGGGCCGAGCAGCGCGTCGGTGCCGGAGAAGCGGTCGAACGGCAGCACCGCCTCCTTGACGGAGATGTGGTTGCCGCACGGGTCCTCCGGCAGGCCCATCGTCGCGAGCTTCTCGCCGAGCATCACGCGGCAGGCGAGCTTGGCCAGCGGCAGGCCGGTGGCCTTGGAGACGAACGGGACCGTCCGCGACGCGCGCGGGTTGGCCTCGATCACGTAGAGGTCCTCGCCGTAGACGCCGTACTGGATGTTGATCAGGCCGACGACGCCGAGCGCGAGCGCCAGGTCGCGGCGTCGCCTGGCGGATCTCGCCTCGAGCATCTCGGCGCCGAGCGAGTGCGGCGGCAGCACGCAGGCCGAGTCGCCGGAGTGGATGCCGGCCTCCTCGACGTGCTGCATGATCCCGCCGATCCAGACGTCCTCGCCGTCGCAGATCGCGTCGACGTCGACCTCGATCGCGTTCTCGAGGAAGCGGTCGAGGAAGATCTCGCCCCTGCGGCTTCACGCGCTCGAAGTAGTCGGCGAGCATCGCCTCGTCGTAGACGAGCTCCATCGAGCGCCCGCCGAGCACGTAGCTCGGCCGCACGAGCAGCGGGAAGCCGACGCCCGGGGCGGCGGCCAGCGCCTCCTCCGGCGAGTTGGCGAGCGCGAACGGCGGCGCCTTGAGCTCCAGGCGGTCGAGCAGGGCGCTGAAGCGCCCGCGGTCCTCGGCGAGGTCGATCGCGTCGGGCTGGGTGCCGAGCAGGGTCACGCCCGCGGCCTCGAGGCCGGCGGCGAGCCGCAGCGGCGTCTGGCCGCCGAAGGACACGATCACGCCCTCCGGGCTGCTCGACCTCGACGATCGCCAGCACGTCCTCGAGCGTCAGCGGCTCGAAGTACAGCCGGTCGGACGTGTCGTAGTCGGTCGAGACGGTCTCCGGGTTGCAGTTGACCATCACCGCGTCGCGGCCGGACTCGCGCACGGTCATCGCCGCGTGCACGCAGCAGTAGTCGAACTCGATGCCCTGGCCGATCCGGTTCGGGCCGGAGCCGAGGATCATCACGCTCGGCTTGTCGCCGCGCCGGACCTCGCTCGCGCCCTCGCGCTCCCAGGCCGAGTAGTAGTACGGCGTCTCGGCCTCGAACTCGGCCGCGCAGGTGTCGACGGCCTTGTAGGTGCGGACGCCGTCGAAGGCGCTGGTCCGAGCCGCGCAGCTCGCGCAGGAACCAGGGGTCGATGCCCGTCCGGGCGCGCAGCTCGCCGTCGCTGACGCCGCGCTTCTGCAGCTCCAGCAGCACGTCGTAGCGGTCCGCGCTCGGCGACTCGAGCCGTGTCAGCAGTTGCTCGTCTGAACCCTCGAGTGAAGGCTGAGAGTCGAGCTCGCGCGAGCGCAGCGCCTTGCCGAAGGCCTGGCCGAACGTGCGCCCGATCGCCATCACCTCGCCGACGGACTTCATGTGCGTCGAGAGCGTCGCGTCGACGCCGGGGAACTTCTCGAACGCGAACCGCGGCCACTTGACGACCACGTAGTCGAGCGTCGGCTCGAAGCTCGCGGGCGTGGCGCGCGTGATGTCGTTGGGGATCTCGTCGAGCGTGTAGCCGACCGCCAGGCGCGCGGCGATCTTGGCGATCGGGAAGCCGGTCGCCTTCGACGCCAGCGCGGACGAGCGCGACACGCGCGGGTTCATCTCGATGACGATGATCTCGTCGGTCGCCGGGTTGACGGCGAACTGCACGTTGGAGCCGCCGGTCTCGACGCCGACGGCGCGGATCACGGCGATCGCCTGGTCGCGCAGCTTCTGGTAGGTCCGGTCGGTCAGCGTCTGCTGCGGCGCGACCGTCACGGAGTCGCCCGTGTGGACGCCCATCGGGTCGATGTTCTCGATCGAGCAGACGATCACGACGTTGTCGGCGTGGTCGCGCATCACCTCGAGCTCGAACTCGCCCCAGCCGAGGATCGACTCGTCGATCAGGATCTGGCCGATCGGCGAGGCCGCGAGGCCCTGCTCGACGATCCGCTCGAAGTCGGCCTCGGTGCGGGCGATGCCGCCGCCGCGGCCGCCGAGCGTGAACGCCGGGCGGATGATCAGCGGCAGGCCGAAGTCGGCCAGCGCGCCGTGCGCCTCGGCGTAGGACGTGGCGATCGTGTTGCGCGCGGTGCGCAGGCCGGCGGCCTGCATCGTGGCGTCGAACTGCTCGCGGTCCTCGGCGCGGTTGATCGCGTCGTAGTTGGCGCCGATCAGCTCGACGTCGAACTCGGCCAGCGTGCCGTCCTCGTGCAGCGTCTTGGCGAGGTTGAGCGCCGTCTGGCCGCCGAGCGTCGGCAGCAGCGCCTGCGGGCGCTCGCGCTCGATCACCTGGCGCACCGGGCCGGGCAGCAGCGGCTCGACGTAGGTCGCCGTCGCGAACTCCGGGTCGGTCATGATCGTCGCCGGGTTGGAGTTCACGAGCACGACCTCGTAGCCCTCCTCCAGCAGCACCTTGCAGGCCTGCGCGCCGGAGTAGTCGAACTCGGCGGCCTGGCCGATCACGATCGGGCCCGAGCCGAGCACGAGGATCTTCTGGATGTCGTCGCGCCTAGGCATGTGCGCCCTCGAAGAGCGAGATGAACTCGTCGAAGAGCCCGAGGCTGTCGTTCGGGCCGGGGCCTGCCTCGGGGTGGTACTGGACGCAGCCGGCGGGGACGTCGAGCAGGCGGATTCCCTCGATCGTGTTGTCGTAGAGGTTCACGTGGGTGAGCTGCGCGGCGCCGAGGTCGGACTCGATGATCTCGCCGGGCGTGCCGGCGACCGCGAAGCCGTGGTTCTGGCTCGTGATCGCGATCCGGCCGGTCCGGAGGTCCTTGACCGGGTGGTTGGCGCCGCGGTGGCCGAAGGGCAGCTTGAAGGTGTCCAGGCCCGCGGCGCGCGAGAGCAGCTGGTGGCCGAGGCAGATGCCGAACACCGGCTTGGTGTTCAGCAGCGTGCGGATGTTCTCGACGATGTAGTCCAGCGCGGCGGGGTCGCCGGGGCCGGGGACGAGGAAGAACCCGTCGGGGTCGCGCGCCAGCAGCTCCTCGGCGGTCGATCGTGCACGGGAAGATCTCGAGCGTCGCGCCGCGCGAGGTGAAGTTGCGGATGATCGAGCGCTTGATGCCGGTGTCCAGCGCGACGATCCGGGGCCGTTCCCCTCCCCCGCGTAAGTCCGCGGCTCGGCGATCGTGACCTCGCGGGCGAGGTCGCGGCCGACCATGCTGGGCTCGGCGGCGATGCGCTCGCGCGCCTCCTTCTCGGAGACATCGCCGGCGAAGATCCCGCCGCGCATGGCGCCCGCCGAGCGGATGTGGCGGACCAGCGCGCGCGTGTCGACGCCGTTGATGCCGGGGATGCCGTTCTCGCGCAGCCAGCTCAGCCAGCCGCCCTTGTCGGCGCCGGGCGCGTCGTCGTAGTCGACCGCCGCGCGCATGATCGCGCCCGCGGCGTGGATCCGGTCGGACTCCATCGCCGCCTCGCTGACGCCGTAGTTGCCGACGTGCGCGGTCGTGAAGGTGATCAGCTGGCGCGCGAAGCTCGGGTCGGTCATCGACTCCTGGTAGCCCGACATGCCGGTCGTGAAGACGACCTCGCCGGTCACCGAGCCGTGCGCGCCGACGGCCTCGCCGTCGAAGCGCGTGCCGTCCTCGAGCAGGACGTAGGCGCTCACGCGGACACCACGGAGAACGCGCGCTCGCGGTAGACGACGCCGCCGGCGGCGATCGTGGTCAGGACCCGCCCGCTCAGCGTGCGCCCGGCGAAGCAGCAGTTCTCCGAGCGGCTCTCGTAGCCGGCCTCGCCGACCTCCCACTCCGCGTCCAGGTCGATCAGCACCAGATCCGCCGGGCGCCCGACGCGGATCTCCGGCGTCGGCAGGTCCATCAGCGCCGCGCCCGCGGAGAGCTTCTGGACGACCAGCGCCAGCGGCAGCACGCCCGGCTTGACCAGCTCCGTGTAGACCGCGGCGAACGCGGTCTCCAGGCCGGTCGTGCCCATCGGCGCCTCCTCGAACGGCACCTCCTTCTCCTCGCGCGCGTGCGGCGCGTGGTCGGTCGCGATGCAGTCGATCGTGCCGGTCCGCAGCCCGTCGATCAGCGCCTGGCGGTCGTCCTCGGTGCGCAGCGGCGGGTTCATCTTCAGCCGCGTGTCGAGCTTGCCCAGCAGCGCCTGGTCGGTCAGCGTCAGGTGGTGCGGGCTGGCCTCGCAGGTGATCTTGACGCCGCGCGCCTTGGCCTCGGCGATCGCCTCGACCGACTCGCGCGCGCTCAGGTGCTGGATGTGGATGCGGCCGCCCTCGTAGCGCGGCGATCGCGGCGTCGCGGGCGATCAGGGTCGACTCGGAGATGCTCGGGATGCCCGTCGAGGCCGAGCCGTGCGGAGACCTCGCCCTCGTGGATGACGCCCTTGCCGGAGAGCGTCGGGTCCTCCTCGTGCAGGGCGATGATCCCGCCGGCGAGCTTCTGGTACTGCAGCGCCTTGCGCAGCAGGCCGGCGCGGTGGACGGGCTTGCCGTCGTCGGTGAAGCCGATCGCGCCCGCCTCCATCAGCTCGGCCATCTCGGTCAGCGCCTCGCCCTGCAGGCCGGTCGTGACCGAGGCCATGAAGCCGACGGGCACGCGCGCCTCGCGGCGGGCGGCCTCGCGCAGCGACCGCAGGATCGGCGCGGAGTCGACGGTCGGGCTCGTGTTCGGCATCGCGACGACGGCGACGAAGCCGCCCGCGGCGGCCGAGCGCGTGCCCGAGTCGAGGTCCTCCTTGTGCTCCTGCCCCGGCGTGCGCAGGTGCACGTGCGGGTCGACGAAGCCCGGGAAGAGGTGCTTGCCCTCGCCGTCGATGACCTCGACGTCGGCTCCGTCGAGGTTGGTGCCGATCTCGGCGATCTCGCCGTTGCGCACGAGCACGTCGAGGCGCGCGTCGAGCCCGGCGCGCGGGTCGAGCACGTGGGCGCCCTTGATCAGGACGTCGGCGGGCGGCGTCGGACGGTGGTCGAGTTGGCTCATCAGGCTGGCACCGGTGCGGATTTGAGGGAGGGCTGCGGTGCGGAGCGACCCGCGAGCAGTTCGTAGAGGACGGCCATGCGGACGACGACGCCCGCCTCGACCTGCTGGCCGATCACGGCCTGCGGCGAGTCGATGACCTCGGCGGAGAGCTCGACGCCGCGGTTGACCGGGCCAGGGTGCATCAGGACCTGGCGCGCGCTGAGGCGGCGGCCGTTGATCTGGTATTGGGCGGCGTACTCGCGCAGCGAGGGCACGAAGGAGCCGCTCATCCGCTCGTTCTGCATCCGCAGCGCGTAGACGACGTCGGCGCTGGGCAGGTCGTCGAGCGTGTAGGCGACGTCGCAGCCGAGCACCTCCATCCCGCGCGGGATCAGCGTCGGCGGGCCGCAGACGGTGACCTTGGCCCCCATCTTGGTGAAGGCGAGGATGTTCGAGCGCGCGACGCGGCTGTGCAGGACGTCGCCGACGATCCAGATGTTCAGCCCGTCGAGCGAGCCGAGCCGCTCGCGCAGCGTGTAGACGTCCAGCAGCGCCTGCGTCGGGTGCTCGTGCTTGCCGTCGCCGGCGTTGACGACGCCCGCCGTGGTCCAGCCGGCGACCAGCGCGGCGGCGCCGACGTGCGGCGTGCGGATCACGATCAGGTCCGGCCGGTAGGCGCTCAGCGTCTGGACCGTGTCCTTCAGCGACTCGCCCTTCTCGACGGATGAGCCGGAGGAGGCGAAGTTGATGACGTCGGCCGAGAGCGACTTGGCGGCCAGCTCGAAGGAGCTGCGCGTGCGCGTGCTGGCTTCGTAGAAGAGGTTCAGGACGCGCCGGCCGCGCAGCGCGGGGACCTTCTTGATCTCGCGCTCGGAGACCTCGGTGAAGGTCTTCGCGCGGTCGAGGATGCGCTCGATCGCGGCCCGGTCCAGATCCTCGATCGACAGCAGATGCCGCATTTAGACGTACGCCTCCTCGAGCTCGGTGATCGTGACCTCGTCGACGCCGTCGATCTCGCGGACGCGGACGTTGACGCGCTCGGAGCGCGCGGTCGGCAGGTTCTTGCCGACGTAGTCGGGGCGGATCGGCAGCTCCCGGTGGCCGCGGTCGGCGAGCACGGCGAGCTGCACGCGCGCCGGTCGCCCGTAGGCGAACAGCGCCTCGATCGCGGCGCGCACGGTGCGGCCGGTGTAGAGCACGTCGTCGACGAGGACCACCGTGTAGTCCTCGAGGCGGAAGCTCAGGTTGCTGGCGTGCACGGCCGGATCGACCGCGCGCTTGGAGATGTCGTCGCGGTAGAACGCGATGTCGATGTCCCCCAGCGGGACCTCGGTCTCCAGCAGGTCGCAGACGAGCTGGTGCAGGCGGGTGGCGAGATGCGCGCCGCGGCGGTGGATGCCCACCAGGGCCACCGGCTGGCCGCTGTTCTTCTCGACCACCTCATGCGCGATGCGCACGAGCGTACGGCGGATGTCGTCCTCGTCGAGAACGACCTTCTGATCGGACAAACGGTTCCTTCCTGGCCTCTCGGGACCTGGTTAAAGGGACTGCCGGTGTTCTAGCAGGACGCCAGGACGAGTTATGACAACGCGAGCGCCGCGATGCCGATGGCGATCACGCTCGCAGCGAGGATTCGTCGCGCCAGGTGCCCTTCGCCGAGCACGCGCGCGCCGAGGATCGCGCCGACGACGACGCTCGACTCCCGGACCGGCGCGACGAGCGAGATCGGGGCCCGCGCGAGCGCGAACAGCACGAGGACGTAGGCCAGCGGGCTCAGCGCGCCGACGCCGAGGATCGCGCGCCGGTTCGCGTGCCAGACCGCGGGGACGTCGGCGCGCAGCGCGAACGGCGCCAGCAGCAGTACGCGGGTCGACTCCGCGCCCCAGAAGTACAGGACCGGCGGCTGGTCGAGCGCGGTCACCGCGTGCGCGTCCCAGACGGTGTAGGCGGCGATGAACGCGCCCGTCGCGATCGCGGCGGCGATCCCCGCTCCCGGACCCGCGACGAGCGCCAGGACCGCGACGACGATCAGCAGGCTGCCGGCGAGCGCGAGCGTACCCGGGCGCTCGCCCAGGAACAGGATCGCCGCGCCGACCGACAGCACCGGCCCGGTGCCGCGGGCGAGCGGGTAGACCACCGACAGGTCGCCCTTCTCGTAGCCGTGCTGCAGCGCGGAGTAGTAGCCGACGTGCAGCAGCCCCGAGCCCGCCATGAACGCGACGCCCGCGAGCGTCACGCCACCCTCGATCAATCCATCCGCGAGCGCCAGGGGCGCCCACAACGTGATCGCGGCGACGCCGTAGAGCCAGGTCAGCGGCAGCCCGCCGCTCGCCTGCTTGGCGAGGAAGTTCCAGCCCGCGTGCGCGGCCGCCGCGGCCAGGACGAGCGTCAGCGCAATGCCGTCTACGAGGCCGTCTCCAGCAGCTCGCCCTTGATCAGATGCGGGTCTCCGCGCTCGGGGAACGGGACCTCGATCGAGTCGAAGTCGCGCGGCACGACCGTGTTCTCGAACACGGCGCGCGCCTCGTCGCGGATATCGCGCGGGAAGTAGCGCGTGGAGAGGTGCGTCAGCACGAGCAGCTTGACCTCGGCCTCGAGCGCCGTCGTCGCCGCCTGACGGGCGGTCGAATGGCCCGTCTCGCGGGCGCGGCCGCGCTCGTCCTCGCAGAAGGTCGCCTCGTGCACGAGCACGTCGGCGTCCCGCCGCGTAGATCTCGACGCTCTGGACCGGCGCGGTGTCACCCGTGATAGACGATCCGGCGGCCCGCGCGGTCCTCCCCCACGACCTGCTCGGGCGTGACGCCGTTGACCGTCTCGCCGCGCTGCAGGCGGCCGAAGTCCGGGCCCTCGGTGACGCCGAGCGCGCGTGCGGCCTCGACGTCGAAGCGCCCGGGCCGGTCGTCCTCGATGAACGCGTAGCCGTAGGCCTCGACGCGGTGGTTGACCGGGAAGGACGCGATCACGAAGTCGCCGAAACCGACCTCCTCGTGGTGCTCGAGCTCGATCACGTTCAGCGGATACCCGGTCCGCCCGATGATCGGTCGCAGCGTCTGCTGGAAGAGCTGCTTCAGCCCGGGCGGGCCGAAGACGTCCAGCGGCCGGTCGCGGTCGCGCATGTCGAAGGTCTTGATCATCCCCGGCAACCCGAGCCAGTGATCGAGGTGCAGGTGGGTGATGAAGATCGCGTCCAGCTCCGGCAGCCCGATCGAGCGCAGCAGCTGGTGCTGCGTCCCCTCGCCGCAGTCGAGCAGGATCCGCTCCCCGCCCGCGCGCAGCAGGATCGCGGGCAGGCCGCGCCGCGGAGTGGGAACGGAGCCGGCGGTGCCGGCGAAGAACAGGGACAGGTCCATCGGCCCGGCGAGGCTAGCGCGCGGCGTCGCTGGGCCCGGAAAAGCAGGCAGGTGAGGGGAAGGAGCCGGTTGCTCCACCCGCGCCTGGCTGCCGCGAGCCTGCGACGGGCCCGGCTCCTCGTCCCACGGCGGTGGCGAGGGACACCGTCGGGATACGGGCTACGGAGATCGAAGCAAGCGCTCGCGCTTGTCGAGTCGGTCACTCGATTTCGAGGGGGGTGCGGAACAGCTGAGTCCTGTGGGGATTCAGTTGTTACGCACCCCCACCAACGCGCCACGAATTCGAGGCGAAATCGAGCCGGCACCCTGATTCTCCGTTGCCCCTACCTTGACGGTATCCCTCACGATCGTGCGGGGGACGAAGGAGCCGGGCACGTCGCAGGATCGCGGCAGCCAGGGACGGGTGGCTGACCAGTTCCTCCCCTTCACTTGCCTGCTGTTCGCGGCGCTACGGCAGGATGTCGCTGAGCGTCACGTTGAAGCGGTCGCCCGTCGGGTGCAGCTCGCCCTCGAGGTGCAGCTGGGCCGGGCCCTGGTCGGTCCAGAGGTCCAGGAAGAAGGCGAAGCCGGGGTCGCCCGGCTCGTCGGACTTCGCGATCGCCTCGACGACGTAGTGACTGCGCGGCGGCAGCACGTATGCCTCCGGGCAGTCGTCCTCGACGCGCCGGCGGAGCTCCTCGACCTTGAGCTCGGCATCGCCCGAGAGGTGGCTGAGGTCCTCGTACTCGCCGTCGACGACGAGCTCGACCAGGTCCTCGAGAGCCTTGTACATCGGCTCCGGCAGCTGCTCCAGGCTCGGCGGCAGCGGCGCGTGGAGGTCGAGCTTGCGCTCCGGGTCCAGGCCGAGGCGGTTGTAGAAGTAGTCCTCGCAGGCTTCGCGCGCCTGGCGGCGGATGCCCTTCGGGATGTGTGCCGCGCCGAGCGCGTAGATCGCGGCGTGCAGCGCTTCGCTGAGCGTGCCGTGCGGGCGCGTCAGCTGGGCGGTCACGGCGAGCCCGAGCTCGGTCTCGCGCGTGATCGACGGCCCGTCCATGAACATCGCGGGCGCGTCGTGGCGGTTGTACCCCGGCAGCGCGCGGACGGCCGAGTGCATGACGATCAGGTGGTCCCCCATCAGGTGCGAGAGGGTGACACGTCGCTGCGTGTCATCCGCACCGAGGCGCTCAGCTGCGACTCCGCCAGACCGCGGTAGACGCCCTTGATCGGCGGCACGTCGACGTAGTGGCGGCCGTGGCCGATCTTGACGTGGCGCTCGCCGCCGAGCGTGCGGTTGGTGGGGTCGGCGGAGACCCACGTCAGCCCGTCCGGGCCTGGGCAGCAGCGCCTCGACCCACGCGTGGGTCTCGACCTCCGCCGAGGCGGCTTCCACGTCGCCCCGGGCCGGCGCCCACAGGTAGCCGGAGACGTAGCGCGCCCCGATCCCGTGGCGGCGCAGCAGCAGCAGCGCGAGGTGCGCGAAGTCCTGGCAGACGCCGGCGCCGCCCGCGAGCAGGTCGCCGACGGTCGAGCCGACGTAGGTGACGCCCGCGCGGTACTCGAAGCGGTCCGGGATCGTCTCGATCAGCTGCTGCACGGTCGCCAGCGGCGAGTCGGCGCGGGTCAGGCCGACGAGGTCGTCGATCTGCACGTCGTCGGGCTCGGAGCCGTCCAGCAGCAGGAACTCGCCCGCCGCGGCGTCGTAGGCGCGGTCCTCGACCGCCGCCCAGTCGGTCTCCGGCGGCACGTCCGGGGTCGAGGTCCGCACGCGGGCGCGGACGTCGATCGCCATGTGCTCGTGCGGGCGTGAGATCCCGAACTCGATCACGGTCGTGCCGAAGTAGTCCAGGTGCTGGTTCAGCCGCGACTCGGGCTCGACGCGCACGACGAAGTCCTCGACGCTCTGCGTGGCGAAGCGTCGCGGGCTTGACGCGCAGCGCGTTCAGGTTGTCCGTGACCGGGCCGTTGTAGCGGTACTCGGTCAGGTAGCGGATGGCGAAGTTCATACGGCGAGCGGGCGCGCTGCGGGCTGCAGCGGGCGTCGCCGAAGTACCGCGGCGGCGATGTCGGCATCGACCTGCGCGCAGCTCCGTCTGGACGGTGCCGAGCGTGCTGCCGACGGTGGTGTCGTCCTCCTTGGCGGTGCGGGCGCGGAAGTCGAGATCGGCCATCAGGCGCGACAGCCGCAGGACCGGCCGGCGAGCTGCGATAGCTCGGGTCGGCGGCGGTCAGCGCGTTGTGCAGCGCCTCGATCGAGAACGCCACGGAGTCCGGGTAGTCGCGCTCGAAGAGCAGGAAGCGCGCGACCGGGCGCGCGTTGGGCGGAGCGGGCACGGAGCGCCGGTAGGCCTGGAAGCCGCCGACGGCCTGCAGCAGCGCCAGCGCCTGGCCGTCGCGCAGGTGCTCCTCGCCGTCCGCGGCGTCCGCGGGCAGCGCGACGCGCAGCATCCGCAGCACCATGTCGGCCGACTCGATCGCGGCGCCCGCCTGCAGGAAGGCGTGGGCCTCGTCGCGCAGCATCGTGCGGCCGGTCACGCCCCAGAACAGCCCGCAGCGCTCGCGCACGTACGCGTAGACCGAGTACGGGCCGGTCTGCACGGCCGCCGAGACGTTGCGCTGCAGCAGGCCGAGGTGGAAGGTGTTGATCGCCTCCCACATCTCGCCGCTGAAGACGTCGCGGACGGTCCGGGCGCCCTCGCGGGCGCGCGAGATGCAGTTCAGGACCGAGGTCGGGTGCTCGGAGTCGAGCGTCAGCAGGCGCAGCACGTCGTCGCGCGTGACGCCGAGGTCTCGGGCGGCTCGCCGGAGACGATCGTCAGCAGCGCGTCCCAGCTCAGGCGCACGCCCGCCGGGTCGTCCGGGCGGCCCTGCAGGTCGGCGTGGAAGACGCCGTCGAGCATGCGCGACGTGTGCTCGGCGCGCGCCAGCTGGCGGCCGATCCAGTACAGCTCGTGGGCGATCCGGGCGAGCATCGTTCTACTGCTGCTGTTGCTGCTGGGAGGACCAGGCGCCGCCGAGCGGCAGGCCGGGCATCCGCGGCGGCGACCACCGCTTCAGCGGCACGGTGCTCTCGGGCGGCGACTCCGCGTCCTGCTCGAGCACCCAGGTGTCCTTCGAGCCGCCGCCCTGGGACGAGTTGACGATCATCGAGCCCTCGCGCAGCGCGACCCGCGTCAGCCCGCCGGGGACGATGTGGATGTCCTCGCCGAAGACCGCGAACGGGCGCAGGTCGACGTGGCGCGGCGCGAGCGTGCCGTCCGCGCCCGCCGTCGGGACGGTCGAGAGCTTCACCAGCTCCTGCGCGATCCAGCGCTCGGGCAGCCGCTTGATCTCCTCCGCCTGGCGGACGATCTCCTCCTCCGTGGCGGTCGGGCCGATGAAGACGCCCTTGCCGCCGGACTCGCTGGTCGGCTTGACCACGACCTGGTCGAGACGCTCGAGCACCCATTCGCGCTGCTCGCGGTCGGACAGCAGGTAGGTCGGGACGTTCTCGAGCAGCGGTTCCTCGCCGAGGTAGTAGCGGATCATCTCCGGCACGTAGTGGTAGATCGCCTTGTCGTCGGCGACCCCCGTTCCCACGGCGTTGACGATCGCGACGCTGCCCGCCCGGTAGGCGCGCATCAGGCCCGGGACGCCGAGCACGGAGTCCGGGCGGAACTCCAGCGGGTCCATGAAGTCGTCGTCGATGCGGCGGTAGATCGCGTGCACGCGCTGCAGCCCGCGGGTGGTGCGGATGTGGCAGACGGCGTCGCGGACGACGAGGTCGCTCGCCTCGACGAGCTCGACGCCCATCTGGCGGGCGAGGAACGCGTGCTCGAAGTACGCGGTGTTGAACGGGCCCGGCGTCCAGACGACGACCGTGGCCTCCTCCTCCCCGCCGGTCGGAGCGACCTCCTCGAGCGCGGTCCGCAGCAGCGCCGGGTAGTGGTCGACCGGACGGACGCGGTAGTGCTCGAACAGCCCGGGCAGCAGCCGGGTCATCGCGCGCCGGTTCTCGAGCACGTAGGAGATGCCCGACGGCGTGCGGACGTTGTCCTCGAGCACCTTCCAGGCGCCGTCGGAGTCGCGCACGAGGTCGCAGCCCGAGACGTGGCAGTAGACGCCGCCGGGCGGGCGGATGCCGTGCGCGGCGCGAGCGAACGCGGGCCGGCGAGACGACCAGCTCCCACGGCACCTTGCCGTCGTGGATGATCTCGCGTGCGTGGTAGACGTCGTCCACGAAGTGGTTGAGCGCGCGGATCCGCTGCGCGAGCCCGCGCTTGATCGTCGTCCACTCGTCCGCCGGGATGATCCGCGGGACGAGGTCGAGCGGGAACGGACGGTCGCGCACGGGCCCGTCGCCGGGGCCGCCGGCGTCGAACGTGATCCCCTGCTGCATGAAGATCGCGTCGCGGTTGCGTCCGGCCGCGGTCAGCGCCTCGGGACCGAGCGCCTCCAGGCCCTCAACGAGCGTGCGGGCGTGCGGACGAGGCTGCCCGTCGGCAGCGACGAGCTCGTCATAGAAGTCATGGTCCAGAGCCGCCACGGTTCGTGCATCCTAGGGCCCGGAGAGGCACCTGGACCAGCGGTATAGATCCGCTCTACTCGAGGGTGATCAGCTCGAAGTGCACCGCGTCGCCCTCGACCGTCGCGATCCCCATCGTGTGCCGCGGCGCACGACGGCGTTCAGTGGGCGATCCGGGGTTGAAGATCTGGAAGCCGCCCGCCGATTCGTGCAGCGGGATGTGCGAGTGCCCGAAGACCACCGCCTGGGCGTCGGGGAACCGCCCGCGCATCCGCGAGAGCCGCCCCTGCGCCGGCCCGGCGTCGTGGACCATGCCGATCCGGACGTCCTCGAACTGCACGGTGCGCATCAGCGGCAGCCGCGTGATCAGCTGCGAGCTGTCGACGTTGCCCCGCACCGCATGCACGGGCGGACCGAGCGCCTGCAGCGCCTCGAGCACCTCCAGCTCCATGAAGTCGCCGGCGTGCAGGATCGCGTCGGCGCCTTCGAGCCGCTGGACGCACGCATCGGGAAGCCTGCGGTGACCCCGCGGCATGTGCGTGTCGGAGATGACCGCGATGACCACGCGACGCTAAGCTACCGCCCCTGAGCGCCCGTAGCTCAGTGGATAGAGCGCGCGCCTCCGGAGCGCGAGGTCGCTGGTTCGAATCCAGCCGGGCGCGTTGCAGCAGCCGCGGGCAAGCGGGTTCAGGTGGGCTCGCGGGTCGGCGCCGGCGTGTCACCGAGGTCGGGGTCGTCGAACTCCACGTCGACATGCTGGAAGCCCTTGTGGCGCTCGCTCTCGGCGTACGCGGTGTAGACGCGCTCGTCGGCGCCGGTGAGCTGCACATGGTCGGTGAAGGGCGTGAGCAGCGCGCGCGGCCAGAGCTTGCGCTGGGTGACGACGTTGATCTCGGCGGCGAGGACGATGATCAGCGCGAGCACGTAGATCCAGGCGATCAGTCCGAGGACCAGGCCGAAGACGCCGTAGGCCTCAGACGCGCCCTTCAGTACGCGCGTCACGTAATAGGTGCCGATGAGCTGCACGATCTGCCAGCCGACGCCGGCCACGGCCGCGCCGATCCACAGGTGGCGCGTCGGTACCTCGCTGACGGTGAGAACACGGAACGCGAGCAGGAACAGCCCGACGTTGACGAGCGTGGCCAGGGGGATGGCGGCGAACTGCAGGGCGGCGCTGACCGTCGCGCCGAACGCGCCGTTGCCGGTGGTCAGCGCCGATACGGCGGTCGTCACGAGCACGCCGGCGCCGAGCACGAGCAGCAGGAGCAGGCTGCGCAGGCGTGACTTGATCGGGTTGGGGCGCTCGTTGCGCGGGATCGCCCAGACGCGGCTGAAGGCGTTCTGGAGCGCGCCGGCCACGCCGAGACAGCCGTAGATCGTGCCGACGACGCCGATCGCGAACGCGACGCCGCTGCCCGTCAGCGCGCCGACGTTCTCGCGCAGCTGGGCGCCGATGATCGGGAGTTCGGCGAGCGTCGAGTCGACCAGCCGGGCCTGCAGCGCGGGATCGTCCTGCAACACGAACCCGAGGACCGTGGTCAGCAGCAACAACAGCGGAAACAGCGAGAGGAACCCGTAATACGTGATCAGCGCCGTGAGATACGAGCCTTGGTCGTCGCCGAACTTGTAGACGACCGCGATCGGGAACCCGAGCCGCCGGTGGCGACGCTGGTACGCGTCGAGCCCGGACACGAATCGGCTGGGCATGTTCACCCACACTGAAGCACCTCCGGGCGGCCGAACGGCTACGCGCCAAGCGGGCGATTTGCCCTGTTGGACCGGCGGGTCGGGCAACGCTGCCTGACTGGACTATCGCGGACCGCTAATGAGATGTAGCGTTGTGCAACCGTGGTCTCGGGGAGCAAGAGCCTCCAGCAGCAAGTCCGTGAGATTCAGAAGCTGATCTCGGACGCGGAGGAGACGCTCGCCCAAGCGAAGTGGGCCATGGAGACGCTGATCTTCCGGCTGGCTCAGGAGGACGAGGACGCGACGGTTCCGCCGCCCGTCTGAGCGCTGAGCGCTCCGCCCGCGGCTCCCAGCAGCGCTCCGCCGACCAGGAAGAGGCCGAAGACGGAGGCGTCGTCGGCGTCGCCGTGGAAGATCCCGCCCGCGAGCACGACCAGGATCGCGAGCGCGATCGCCCAGGCCGGGCCGGTGATCGCGCCCCACGCCGCGCCGGTGCCGAGCGAGCCGGCGCCGACCGCGCGGGCGGCGGAGAAGCCCGCGTAGATCGCGGCGAGCGTGATCAGGCCCATCAGCAGCAGCAGCGCGGGCAGCAGGACGTAGCCCGGGAGCGCGTCGTCGTAGGCGAAGACCCGGAAGGTGCCGTTGCGGCCGGGCACGTCGTTGGCGTTCTCGACGGGGAAGGGAAGCCCGAGCGGGCCGTTGGCGTCAGCGGTGAAGCGCGCGCCCGCGGCCAGGGTCAGGAGCTGGACGCCGTGCTCGCCGGCGAACGCGGCTTCCTCGATCAGGGCGGTCGGCGCGGAGCGGCCGTTGCGGACGCCGCCGGTGTCGCGCCCGACCTGGACGAGCCAGCCGGTGAGTCCGATGACGGTACAGATCACGAGCACGACCGCCAGCGGGCGCAGCGTGGCGAGCGTCGCCGCCAGAACGGTGCGCAACCGAGGCGGCACGCGCGAGAGGCTCTCCCCCAGCGGCAGTTTGGTCGCCGCGCCGATCAGTCCGCCGAGCGCGCCCCAGAGCAATCCCAGAGCGAAGGCGCTGCCGACCGAGGGCGAGATCTGGGTCGCCTCGGTCGAGCCGCCGAGCAGCGCGAAGACGAGCATCAGCAGGCCGAACGGAATCCCGACGAGCATCGCCCACCCCAATCGGGCGAGTACCGGGGCGCCCTCGGTCCGATAGAGCTGCCGGCGGGTGGTGAGGATCAAAGCCCCGAGCGGGATCGCCAGCAGCAGCATCGGGTGAATCCGGCGCGAGCCCGGGATCAGCAGCCCAGGGTCGACCATCGCCGTCAGCTGCGTCCCGACCGCGTGGCGGAACGCCTCGGTGACGAGGCTCGCGTCGACGCCGACCGTTCCCAGGATCGATGCATCCGGCGTGATCAGGGCGATCACGAACCCGGCGGCCAGCACGATCGCGGCGGAGGTCGCCGCGGCGATGCCCGCGGCGAGCATCCCGCCCGTCGCCCACCGCTCGCGGGTCACCGGCTCTGCGGGCGGCTCCGCCTCGGTTTCGCCCCGATCCACGATGGCGCAGTGTGGCGGATCGCGGACACTGCCGCGGTGCGCCGCCTGCGGATTGACGTAGGCTGGCGCGCATCGATGACCGGGTTCCTGCAGCTCACCCAGACCGCTCGGATGGCCAATGCGCGGATCCGCGCGGTGCGCGATCTCGAGGCGCGCTGGAACGCGCTGTCGCCTGAGCAGCAGGAGGAGGCGCGGGCGGAGTGGAGCGGCGCCACGGCGGCGCTGGCGGCCGTCCGCACGCGCCTGGCGGCGGGTCCGCGCGGGTTCGTCCGCGAGTTCAACGCCGGGCTGAAGGGCACGGAGCTCGAGCCCCTGCCGCCGCCGCGGCCGCTCGGCGCGCTCGTGCTCGAGCTGCACGGCGCGACGAACGCGCTGCGCGCGAAGCTCAACGCCGTGGAGTGAATCCCGGCCCGTATGCTGGCCGCCCATGCGGGTTCTCGTGATCAGTGACATGGAGGGCGTGGCGGGCATCTCGCGCTGGGAGCAGGTCAGCGCGGGCAAGTCGGGCTACGAGGAGGGCCGGCGGCTCTACACGGAGGAGATCAACGCGACCGTGCGCGGCGCGTTCTCCGGCGGGGCGACCGAGGTCGTCGTCATGGACTGCCACGGCGCGGGCGGCGACTGGTCGTTCAACTCGCTGATCCCGGACGCGCTCGACGCGCGCTGCGAATTCGTCGTGCAGACGCGCTGGACCGAGTACACGGCGATGCTCGAGCAGGGCTGCGACGTCGCGCTCTTCGTCGGTCAGCACGCCCGCGCCGGAGCCGAGCGAGGCGTGCTGTCGCACACCGTCAGCTCGACCCGCTGGCGCAACCTGCGCTTCAACGGGACGCTCGTCGGCGAGGTCGGCATCAACGCCGCGCTGTGCGGGACCTGGGGCACGCCGGTCGCGCTCGTGACCGGCGACGACGTCGTCTGCGGCGAGTCCTCCGAGCTGCTCGGGCCGCAGCTGCGCACGCTCGCGGTCAAGGAGGGCCTCGGCCGCTACTCGGCGCGGCCACCTCTCCCCCGCCCGCGCGCGCAGCCTGCTCGAGGCGGCGGCCCGCGACGCGGTGGGCGACGTCGAGAGCGCCCCGGTCTACGACCCCGGGGCGCCGTGCACGATCGAGGTCGAGCTGGCGTCGACCGACGACGCCGACAACTACCGCCACCGCGCCGGCGTCACGCTCACCGACCCGCGCACGATCGAGAGCACGGCGTCCACGTGGTGGGACGCCTGGCGGGCGATCTACCTCTAACAGAAGTCCACGCGATCTGCCCAGACCGAGCCGTCCTCGCGCAGCAGCGCCACGGTGACCGGCCGGCAGCGTGAAATCGGCGGCGAGATGCGTCCCGAGCGTGATGTCCTGGTTGGTCGGCGCGAACGACGCACCGGCGGTGCCGGCCTTGACCGAGCAGTCCTGCGCGTCGTCGTCGCCGAACTTGAAGAGGCAGTCGGTCGCGGTGCCGGGCGGGCGGAACCAGATGCCCTTGAGCACGCCGCAGCCCGAGGTCGCCACGCCGGCGAAGCGCTTGTCGCCGCCGAACAGGCCGACCTCGATCTCGCACGATGCGGGCGAAGGCGTCTCGGAGTCCTCGCTCGTGTCCGTGGTCGAGCTGCAGCCGGGGTCGGGGTCGGTCGTGCCGGCGGCGTCGCGCGAGTCGATCATGCCGTCGCCGTCGTCGTCCTTGCCGTTGTTGCACTTCGGCGCCGGCGGCGGCAGCGTCGCGCAGTTGCCGACCGTCTCCTGCAGCTCGGCGACCTCGCCGTTGGCGCGGAAGAACGCGATCGTGGCGAGCTTCGTGCAGTCGACGGGTCCCTTCAGCGTCGAGCGTGATGTCGACCATGTCGCGAGCGCCGGTCTTCAGCGCGGCGGACGCCACGGGGTCGAAGACCGTGCACACGTAGTCGTTGTTGGCCGTGCAGCTCGCGACGCCGGGAGCGACCTGGACCTCGGCGCCTGGTGAACGTGCCGCAGCCGCCGTTGATGCCGACGCCGATCGCGGTCGGGTCGTCGCCCATTCCCAGCCCGGAGCTCGCGGCGCATTCGGCGGACACCGGCACCTCGCTGTTCTCGGTGCTGTCACCGGCGTCCAGGCAGCCCGGGTCCTCCCAGTCGGTCTGGCCGTCGCCGTCGTCATCGAGCCCGTTGTCGCACACGCGCTTGCCGCCGGCCGGCGGCGTGACCGTCGGCGTCGGCGCCGGCGAACCGGCGCCCGGGCGGGTCAGCGTGCCGCCGGGAGCGCCCTGGGCCGGAGCGGGAGTCGTCGGCACCGCCGGCCCAGCCGGGAGCGCGCCGAGCCCGAGCCGCGACAGCAGGTCCGCGGCGCCCGCGGGCACCGCCTTGCCGCACAACTTCGCCGCGAGCACGCCCGCGAGCCCCTTGACGTCCACGTTCCCTTTCAGCCGCCTGCTCAGCAGCGCGGTGAGATCCCCGCAGCCCGCGGACACGCGCCCGCTGTCGAGCGCCGCCCCGAACGTCTTCACGCCCTTGGCCTTGCCGCCGCCGACCGTGAACACGACCTTCCCGGAGGCCGCGACGCCACGCGGCCGGACGACCGCGACCGCGAGCCGCCCGTTCTTGACGCCGCCCGCGACGGTCACGCCCGCGGGCGTGGACTTCGGCTTCACCGACTTCACGCCCGAGGCGACCGCCACGGCCACCTGTCCCTCGGGAGGGACAGCCACCGACACACCCGACGCCGCATGCGCCGCGGTCGAGGAGAGCAGGAGCACCGTCAGGGTCAGAAAGCCGGAGCGCAGGACCGGGGACATGCCGCGACGGTACGGTCGCCCCCGCCGCCCCACATCAGGGGAACGCCTAGGCTGCGTCGTCGAGCGCGGGTCTGCGTGCGATCCGGCCTGAGTGGAACGCCGCGAAGGTCTTTGCGGCGTCCGCGCTCATCCCGGTCAGATGCGCCACCTGCCGCGCCGCGTCCCCGTCGTCCAGCGGGTCCGCGACCGGTTGAATCCGGTCTTGATCCTCAGCCTGGGTCATAAACCAAACGCTACGGCACGGTCCGGTTAGACCGCCACCGACGGACGTTCAGGCTTGCGCGTGCGATGCTCCTGCCCGTGAGCCTGGACGCGTACCGCGCAGCCTTCCTCGATGGGCTGCTGGCCCGGGATTCGGCGCGCGCGCGGCTCGCGATCGAGGACGCGCTGGAGGCCGGGCGTGCCCGTGCCGGACATCTACCTCGACGTGCTCGACCCGGCCTTGCGCGAGGTCGGCCACCGCTGGGCGATGGGCTCGATCAACATCGCCGAGGAGCACTACGCCACCGCGGTCGCGCAATCGATCCTCGACGGCCTGAGCCGGCGCATGACGCGGGCCCCGAAGGACGGGCGCCTCGCGATCGTCTCCGGCACGCCCGAGGAGCTGCACGCCCTCGGCACCCGCGTCGTCGCCGACTTCCTCGAGGCCGACGGCTGGGAGGTCCTGCTGCTCGGCCCGGGCGCGCCCGCGGCGGACCTCGCGGCGCTGGTGGAGCAGGAGCAGCCTGACCTCGTGGCGCTCTCGACCGCGACCGCGGGCGTGCTCAACGGCGTCGTCGAGGTGCTCGGCACGCTCGCCGCGCTCTCCCCGCGGCCGTGCATCGTCGCCGGAGGCCAGTTCTGGACCGCCGAGACGAGCCCCAGCGCGCTCGAGTTCGGCGCCGACCTGGTCGTACAGGACCCGCGCGAGCTGGTCGCCACCCTGCACGCCCGGATCCCGCCGCTCGGCCTCGAATAACCGGCGTTCCGTCCGCTGCGCACCGTAGGTTCGGGCCGTGGCCGCGATGACCATGTGCCCGCGCTGCGGGTCGACCTTCCTGCAGCCCTTGCGCTGCGAGGCCAAGGGCTCCGACGTCGTGGTCGTCGAGCTGCGCTGCCCGGACTGCATGACCTGGCTGAAGGCGCCGCACACGCGCGCCGACATGCGCGAGCTGGACCGCCGCCAGGCCGAGTTCCGGGCCGAGATCGTCGCCCAGTACGAGCGGCTGGTGGCCGAGAGCATGGAGGCGCTCGCCGCCTGCCTCGGCCCGGCGTTCGAGCTCGACCTGGTCTCCGCCGACGACTTCGCCACGCCGGTCCGCGGCGCCAGATCGAGCCCGACCTAGAGCGTCAGGCGGCGACCGCCGCGGGAAGCGCGCCGTGCGCGCGCAGCGCGGAGACGATCGCGCGCGTGGCCGGGCGAGCGGTTGAGCGTGTAGAGGTGCACGCCCGGCGCGCCGTCGGCCAGCAGCTCGGCCGCCTGGGCCGTGGCGTAGGCGACGCCGAGCTCGGCGACCGCCCGCGGGTCGTCCTGGCGCAGCTCGAGCTCGCGCCGCAGCGCGTCCGGGATGCGCGCGCCGCAGAGCGCGGCCATCCGCTCGATCTGCGTCGATGCTCGTGATCGGGATGATCCCCGGCAGCACCGGCACGTCGATGCCGGCGGCGCGCAGCCGCTCGACGAAGCGCCGGTAGTCGTCGTTGTCGAAGAACAGCTGGGTGACGAGGACGCTGACGCCCGCGTCGACCTTCGCGCGCAGGTGCTCGAGGTCCGCGGCCCAGCCGCGCGAGTCCGGGTGCGGCTCCGGGTAGGCGGCGCCGAGCACGCAGAAGCCCGGCCTCGGCGGCGAGCGTCGTCAGCTCGAGCGAGCTCTTGCACGCCGCCCGCGGGTGCGGTCCAGGTCGACTCGCCGCGCGGCGGGTCGCCGCGCAGCGCGAGCACGTTGTCGGCGCCGCCGGCGCGCGCCTCGGCCAGCAGCTCGACCAGGCCCTCGCGCGTGAAGCCGGTGGCGGTGACGTGCGGGACGGCCTCCAGGCCGCGCTCGCGCGCCAGCCGGCGGACGACGGCGAGCGTGAGGTCGCGCGTCGTGCCGCCCGCGCCGCAGGTGACCGAGACGAACGCCGGCTCGAGCGCGGCGAGCTCCTCGATCGCGCTCCAGAACGCCAGCTCCGCCTCGACGGTGCGCGGCGGCAAGAACTCGAACGAGACGATCGGCTCGCCGTCGCGCAGGCGCTCGTCGATCCGCATCTCAGCCGCCCGCCACCGCCGGGAGGATCGTGACCTCGTCGCCGTCGGCGACCGGCGGTGCTCGAGGCCGTCGAGGAAGCGGATGTCCTCGCCCTTGAGGTAGACGTTGACGAAGCGCCGCAGCGCGCCGTCGTCGTCGGCGATCCGCTCGCGCAGCTCGCCGTGCTGCGCGTAGAGCGTCGTCGAGCGCCTCGCCGACCGTGCCGCCCTCGACCTTGGCCGCGGTGGCGCCGCCGGCGGCGTCGCGCAGCTGCGTCGGGAGCTTGACCGTGACCGCCATCAGACGGCCACCGGCGCGAAGTGCGCGTCGAAGGCGTCGATCGAGGCCGGGATCTCGGTGACCTCGAACGTGCCGCGGACGGCGTCGATCGTCTTCAGGCCGTCGCCGGTGACCATCGCCACGACGCGCTCGTCGGGGCCGATGTCGCCGCGCGCGGCGAGCTTGGCCAGCGTCGCGATCGTCACGCCGCCGGCGCTCTCGGTGAAGATGCCGGTCGTCTCGGCCAGCAGGCGGATGCCGGCGCGGATCTCGTCGTCGGTGACGCAGTCGATGCCGCCGCCGGTGCGGCGGGCGAGCTCGATCGCGTACGGGCCGTCGGCGGGGTTGCCGATGGCCAGCGACTTGGCGATCGTGTTCGGCTTGACCGGGCGGCACGACGTCGTGGCCGGCGGCGAACGCCGTGGCCACCGGCGAGCAGCCCTCGGCCTGGGCGCCGTTCATCTTCGGCACCTCGCCGGTGACGAGGCCGGCGTCGATGAACTCCTGGAAGCCGCGCGCGATCTTCGTGAACTGCGAGCCGGAGGCGATCGGGCCGACGATCCGGTCCGGGAGCTCCCAGCCGAGCTGCTCGACGGTCTCGAACGCGAGCGTCTTGGAGCCCTCGGCGTAGTACGGGCGCATGTTGATGTTCACGAACGCCCAGTTCGGCCGCTCGCCCGAGACCTCGGTGCAGAGCCGGTTGACGTCGTCGTAGTTGCCGCGTGACGGCGACGATCTGGCGCGCCGTAGGCGCCCGTGGCCAGGATCTTCGGCTCCTCGAGGTCGTGCGGGATCAGCACGTAGGCGGGCAGCCCGGCGGCCGCGGCGTGGGCGGCGACGGCGTTGGCGAGGTTGCCCGTGGAGGCACAGGCGAGCGTGTCGAAGCCGAGCTCGACGTGCACGAGCGAGCGCGACGGAGACGACGCGGTCCTTGAACGAGTGCGTCGGGTTGGCGGTCTCGTTCTTGATGTAGAGCTCGCCGATGCCGAGCCGCTCGGCGAGGCGGTCGGCCTTCACCAGCGGCGTCCAGCCCGTCGGCAGCGCGCGAGCGCGCCGGGCCCGCGAGCGGCAGGAAGTCGGCGTAGCGCCAGATCGTGTGCGGCCCGGCCTGGATCCGGCGCTTGAGCGCGGCGGGATCGGCGTCGGGCAGCGAGTAGCTGACCTCGAGCGGGCCGAAGCAGCGTTCACAGACGAAGCGCGCCTCGAGCGGGTAGTCGGTGCTGCATTCCTTGCACTTCAGGGCATCTGCCGGCATTGGTCTTGAATCCTCCGCCCGGGTCGTTGCGGTGGAGGTTCAGATCGGCAGAAGCACCGGGGAGACCCCAACCGCATCTCCCAGGCTTTCTTGGTTGGAGCCTGATGGAATTGCCACCTTCTTCCCGGCGTGCGACCGGGAGCAGGTTGGCGGGGGTTCATAGGGCCAATCCCTCCCCCCCTCTGGATGCGTCCAGCTATGTAATCGGAAAGCGTAGCGAACTTCCTTGATGGACAAGTACAATCCCTGACATGCTGCTGCCGACCGACGAGCCCCTCAGTCCTCGGCTATGCCGAGTCTGCCCCGGAGCCCGTTCGGTCGTCGCGGCCGCGTCGCCGCTGAAGCGGCGCCTGAGCGCACCGAGCCGCGCGTCGAGATCGTCGAGGCGCCGGGCCTCCGCTGGATCAACATCGAGCGCCCGCGCGCGCTCGAGCAGGCGTGGCTGGAGGAGCGCTTCGACTTCCACGCCCTCGACTACGAGGACGTCCGCTCGCGCAACCAGCGCCCGAAGGTCGACGAGTACGACGACTACCTGTTCATCGTGCTGCACTTCCCGCGCTACGACAAGGTCGTCTCGCGCCTGAACGCGGCCGAGGTCGACATCTTCGTCGGCCCCGACTTCCTGATCACGCTCCCCAACGAGCCGCTGCAGTCGATCGACTACCTGTTCGAGCGCTGCCGGCGCCAACGAGGAGCTGCGCGAGACCCTGTTCTCCAAGGGCCCGGGCTACCTGCTCTACAAGATCGTCGATGACTGCGTCGACGCCTCGTTCCCGATGCTGGGCAAGATCGGCAACAAGCTCGAGCGCATCGAGGAGGAGATCTTCGAGGGCGAGGGCGACGAGGTCGTGCGCGACATCTCCAACGCCAAGCAGGAGATCATCAACTTCCGCAAGATCGTCCGGCCGCAGCGGCTCGCCTTCCGCGACCTCGAGCGCAACAAGGCGCGCTACATCGCCGAGGACCTCGACATCTACTTCGACGACATCATCGACGCGTCCGAGCGCGCGTGGGACATGCTCGAGAACTACAAGGAGGTCGTCGAGGGCCTCGAGTCCACGAACGAGTCGGCGATCGCGCACCGCACCAACGAGACCTTCCGCGTCCTGACCGCGATCTCGCTGATCTTCCTGCCGCTGACGCTGATCGCCAGCGTGTTCGGCATGAACGTGCACGTGCCGGTCGAGGAGTCCAGCGCACGCGTTCTGGATCATCATCGTCGTCATGTTCGGCGATCGTCGTCGCCGTCGCTGCGTTCTTCCGCAAACGCGGTTGGTTGTGAGCGAACCCGAGGGCGTCGACGCGTTAGCGGCCGCCGAGCGCCGCAAGCGGATGCTCGTGATCATCAACCCGGTCGCGACGAAGATGTCCGAGCGGCTGCAAGCAGCCTCGTCGTCTACGCGCTGCAGGGCCGCTACGACGTCACGACCCGCCGACACGACGCCAAGGGCCACGCGATCGAGCTCTGCCGCGAGGCGGCCGAGCAGGGCTACGACGTCGTGGTCGCCTTCGGCGGCGACGGCACGGTCAACGAGGCCGCCAACGGCCTCGCCGGCTCGCAGCACGGCGCTGACGTGCCTGCCGGGCGGCTCCAACAACGTCGTCGCCAAGCTGCTCGGCATCCCGACCGACGTCGTCGACGCCACCGAGCACCTGCTGCACCTGGCCGACCGCTGGGAGCCGCGCACGGTCGACCTCGGGCTCGTCAACGGCCGCTACTTCACGTTCGCCGCCGGCATGGGCCTGGACGCCAGCGTCGTCGAGCGCGTCGACTCCAACCCGCGGCTGAAGAAGCGCTTCGGCCCGTTCTACTTCGTCGAGTGCGCGATCGTCACGTTCCTGCGCAAGTACGTCGTCCACCCGCCGCGGCTCGCGGTCGAGGTCGACGGGCGCACCGTCGACGGCGTCAGCCTGTTCGTGCAGAACGCCGAGAACTACACGTACTTCAACAACCGCGCCGGTGCCGCTGGTCGAGGGCGCGCGCTTCGACTCCGGCTCCTCGCGGGCGTCGTGCTCACCCGCGCGCGGCCCTACGACGTGCCGACCGTCACCTTCCGCGCGCTGTCGGGCGCCGCGCGGATCGCCAAGCACCGCGGGATCGACGCCTTCGGCGCGTTCGGCGAGGCCGTCGTGCGCTCCACCGACGGTCGCGCGATCCCGATCCAGGTCGACGGCGACCACATCGACGACGTGCTCGAGGCCCGCTTCTCCGTCGCGCCGGGCGCGCTGCGCGTCATCGCCTGAGGGCGCCAGCACGCCCTCGAACGTGCGGCCAGCCCCACACCCATTGTCTAGGTAGTGCCCTGTCGGTGCCCGGCGCGCGGCGGCAAGATTGCACCCATGACCTCCTCCCAGCCGCAGCCGAAGCTGAGCACCGTCGTGAACGCGGCGCTCAAGCCGGGCCGTGCCGCGCACGATCGCCAGCGCGAGCTCGTGCGCGCCAGCCTTCTCCTCAGCCGCTAAGCGACCTCGAGGTACGCCGATCTCCGGCTCGTCGCCCGTCACGGCGACGCCGGTCTGCATCAGCTCGACGACGTTGCCGTCCGGGTCGGTGACGTAGGCCTGGAGGATGCCGTCCCCGCGTGGGCGGGGCCCCGCCGACCACGTCCCCGCCGCGTGAGCGCACCCCCGTCGAGGAAGGCGTCGAGATCGTCGACGTGGATCGCGAAATGGCTCGTGTAGCCGGTCGCGAGCTCCTCGGGGCGGTAGTCGCCGATCGTCTCCCCCGCCCGCCCCGGCTCGGCCTCGCCGATCAGGTGCAGCTGGCGGTCACCGACCGCCACCCACAGGCCCGGGAACGTGAACGTCGGCGGGCGCGAGACCTCCTCCAGCCCGAGCACGCCGACGTAGAACGCCCGCGCGCGCTCGGGGTCGGAGATCATCAGCGCCGCGTGGTCCAGCCTCATCGCGCCGCCCAGCCCACGATCTGCTCGGCGGTGATCGGCAGCGCGTCGATCCGCACGCCGAACGGCGACAGCGCGTCCTCGATCGCCGTCGTGATCGCGCACGGGGCCACCATCCGCCCGCCCTCGCCGCCGCCCTTGACGCCGCGGGCGGTGAACGGCGACTTCGTCTCGTGATGCAGGACCTCCACGTTGGGCACGTCGCCGGCCAGCGGCATCAGGTACTCCTCGAAGGAGCCCGTGAGCGCGTGGCCCTCGGCGTCGTGGCGGATCTGCTCCATCAGCGTCACGCCGATGCCCCTGCGCGATGCCGCCGCGGATCTGGCCCTTGAGCGAGCGCGGGTTCACGACCGTGCCGACGTCGTGCACGGCCAGGTACTTCAGGAACGAGACCTGCCCGGTGTCGACGTCGACCTCGACGACCACGACGTGGACGGCGTGGCCCATCATCGGATAGAAGGACCCGAGGTCGGTGCGGTCGTCGTTGGGCATCGTCGTGTACGGGTGGTCGTACGTGAACGAGCCCTCGAGCCCGCTCTCCATGCCCTCGGGCAGGTCGTTCTTGTACCAGTACGCCTTCATGCCGATGTCGGCGAGCGACATCGAGCGGCTCTCGTCGGCCACGCCCTTCACGCGCACCCGGCCGTCGACGTGCTCCATGTCCAGCGGGCTGGCCTCGAGCTCCTGCGCGGCGATCTCGAACATCTTCTCGCGCACCTTCTTGGCCGCCCCGCGGACCGCGCCGGAGAGCATCACCGTCAGCCGCGAGCCGCCTGGCCCGGCGCTCGGCAGCCCGTGCGCCGTCGAGTCGTAGGCGATCGCGATGTCGGTCGGCTCGACCTGCAGCTCGTCGGCGATGAGCTGGGAGACGACGGTCTCGGGCGAGTTGCCCCAGAACGGCGAGAACATCGTCACGCTGACGCCGCCGGTCGGGCCGACCGAGATGCGCACGCTCTCGGGCGTGGTCGACATGCCGACGTACGGCCCCGGGTTGTGGAACCAGAACTCGGTCGAGGCGTAGGTCGAGCGCTGCTGGGCCTGCGCCAGGCCGATCCCGATGTAGCGGCCCTCCTCCCGCGCCCGCGCCTGCTCGGCGCGCCAGAAGTCGAGCTCGGCGTGCGCCAGCGCCTTGTCCAGCACGGCCGGGTAGTCGCCCGAGTCGTAGATGTTGCCGGTCGGGATCCGGTACGGGAACTGGTCCGGCTGGATCAGGTTGCGCCGGCGCAGCTCGATCGCGTCGATCCCGAGCTCCGCCGCGGCGGCGTCGACGAGCCGTTCGAGCACCCAGTTGCTGACCTCCGAGCCGGCGCCGCGGAACACGCCCTGCTGGTTCTTGTTGGTCAGTACCGCCTTGACCACGTTCTCGCACGAGCCGATCGTGTACGGACCGGTCGTCTGGGCCATGGCGTTGGTGTTGCCGGCGACGGCGAACAGGAAGTAGGCGCCGTAGTCGTCGACGACGTCGGTGCGCAGCGAGAGGAACTGGCCGTCGGCGTCGAGCGCGAGCGCGACCTCGTAGCGGCGGTCGGGCGCCTGCGAGTCGTTGGCCAGCAGGTTGTCCGCGCGATCCTCCATGAACTTCACCGGGCGCCCGGTGTGCTTCGACATCGAGGCGGCCAGCGCGATCGCCTTCGCCGTCAGGTGCTTGGAACCGAAGCTCCCGCCGGTGTACATCGGGTGGAAGTCGATCAGCTCAGGCCCCATCTGGAGCGTGCCGGAGAGCACCCAGGCGGCGAAGTTGAGCATGTTCGAGTTCGAGTGCACGTCCATCCGGCCGGTCGCCCGGTCGAACTCGCAGACCGCGCCCGCGGGCTCCATCGGCGACGCGGCGACGCGCGGCCAGCGCAGGGTGCGCCGGATCACGTGGGCGGCGCGGGCGAAGTCACCCTCGACGTCGCCGTGCGTGAAGGTCTTCTCGTAGACGACGTTGGTGCCGAGGTTCTCGTGCAGCAGCGGCGCGCCCGGCTCGGCGGCCGCGACCGGATCGACGAGCGGCTCGAGCAGCTCGTAATCGACCTCGACGAGCTCGAGCGCGTCCTCGGCCTCGTAGCGCGACTCGGCGACCGCGATCGCCACCGCCTCGCCGGCGTAGCGGACCTTGTCGACGGCGACGGCGTACTCGACGACCTCCTCGGCGCAGAAGCGCGGCAGCGGCGCGATGATCTCGGCCAGCTCGGCGCCGCTGAGCACGGCGACGACGCCGTCGAGCGCACGCGCGCGCTCACAGTTGACCGAGCGGATCGTGGCGTGCGGATGCGGGCTGCGCAGGACCGCGGCGTGCAGCATGCCGGGCACCGCGTAGTCGTTCGTGAACGTCGCGGACCCGCTCAGCAGCGCGGGATCCTCGCGGCGCTTCATGCTGCGGCCGACCCACGGGCGCGTCTCAACGGCCATTGCTGGTGCCTCCCACGCTCTGGATCGCGTCGACGATGTGCTGGTAGCCCGTGCAGCGGCAGAGGTTGCCCGAGCAGCGCGGCGCGGATCTCCTGCTCGTCGGCGTCCGGGCTGCGCTCGACCAGTTCGCAGGCGGTCATCAGCATCCCGGGCGTGCAGAACCCGCACTGCAGGCCCTGGTGCTCCCAGAACGCGGCCTGCATCGCATGCATCTCGCCGCCGTCGTCGAGCCCCTCGACGGTCGTCACCTCGGACCCGTCGGCCTGGACGGCGAACATCAGGCACGAGCGCACCGTCTGGCCGTCGACGTTGACGGTGCACGAGCCGCAGACGCCCTGCTCGCAGCCGAGGTTGGTGCCGGTCAGCCCGAGATCGTCGCGCAGGCAGTCCGAGAGCAGGCGGCGCGGCTCGACGGCGACGTTGCGCCGGCGCCCGTTGACGGTCAGCTTGATCGCCCTCACCTCTGCGTCCATCACGCCCTCCCTCCTGTGCGGGCGCTCGCGGCTCGCAGCGCTCGTTCGACGACGACGCCGGCCAGGTGCCGGCGGTGCTCCGCGGACGCGTGCAGGTCCGCACGCGGCTCCGCGACCGCCTCGCGGGCGGCGGCACCGGCCGCCGCGAAGGCCTCGGCGCCCGGCTCGGCGCCGATCAGCCCGTCGGTGTCGACGCGGACCGGCACCTCGCCGACGCCGCCCAGCGCGACGCGCGCGCCGGCGATCGTCCCGTCCTCGGCGAGCCACAGCGCGGCCGCCGCGCCCGCCAGACCCCAGCCCGCGGCTGCGTGCGGAGACCTCGTAGTACGCGCTTCCCGCCCCGTCGGGCAGACCCGGGAAGCGGACCCGAGCACAGCAGTTCTCCGGGCTCGAGCGCGGTGCGGTGCGCGGCCCGGAAGAAGTCGACGGCGGCGACCGCGCGGTCGCCCCCGGCCGAGCGGACGGTCAACTCCGCGTCAAGAGCGATGGCGACGACCGGCAGGTTGTTGGCGGGATCGGCGAAGGCCAGGTTGCCGCCGACCGTGCCGCGGTTGCGGACGGCGGGATGGCCGACCCGCGCGGCGGCGTCGGCCAGCACCGGCAGCGCGGCGCGCACCGCCGCGTTGCGGGCGAGCGCGTCGGAGCGGACGATCGCGCCCGCAGTGACCGAGCCGTTGGCGTCCAGGTCCGTGAGCTCGACGAGCCGGTTGATGTCCACGAGCGCGCTCGGGTGCTCGCAGCCGCGCGCTCATCAGCGGCACGAGGCTCTGGCCGCCGGCGAGCACGCGGGCGCCTTCCTCGGCCAGCAGCTGCCAGCGCCTCGGCGACCTCGGTCGGAGCGGCATAGGCGAACGGAGGCGGCTTCATGACCGCACCCCCGCGGGCAGCTCGCCGCGGACATCGGGCAGCGCCCCTTCCTCGCGACCACGCAGCGCCAGCAGCTCGCGCGCCTGCTCGGGGGTCGCGATCGGCCGGTCCAGCTCGTCGGCGATCCGCACCGTGCGCTGGACCAGCTGCGCGTTGTTGCGCAGCGGCTCACCGCGGCGATAGAGCACGTTGTCCTCCATCCCGACGCGGACGTTGAAGCCCATCGCCATCGCGATCGTCGTCATCGGCAGCTGCGTCGGGCCCATCGAGGTGACGTTGATCCGCAGGTCCTCCCACGGCACGCCGAGCGCCCGCACCCGCGTGACCATGTCGAGCAGGTTCTCCGGGGTGCCGCGCGTGCCGCCCTGCGTCGGCGTGTGGAGCACGAAATTGAGCACGTACGGCGGCTCGAGGATCCCGAGCCCGATCAGGTAGCTGGACCTCTTCGAGCATCGCCGCGCTGTAGATCTCGAGCTCCGGCCGCACGTCGCGGGCCGCGATCTCGTGCGCGAAGCGCTCGATGTCCGAGCGGTGGTTGGCGAAGAAGACCTGCTCGCCGCGGATGAAGAAGTTGAGCAGGCCCATGTTCAGCGAGCACATCTCGGGCGAGAGCAGGACGGTGTTCAGGCGCTCCTCGACAGGCAGGCGCGGGCTGCCGCCCGTCGTGAGCTGGATGACGGCGTCGGTCTCCGCGCACAGCCGCTGGTGCAGGCCGTCGTAGATCGCCGGGTCCATCGTGTTCGAGCCGTCCGGGTTGCGCGCGTGGACGTGCAGGATCGAGGCGCCGGCGCGCCACGCGGCGATGCCCTGCTCGACGATCTCGTCGGGCTGCTCGGGGAGGTTCGGGTTGGCCTCTTTGCCGTGGATGCCGCCGGTGAGCGCGCAGGTGATGACGACCGGCTCGGTGCTGGGATACCGCATCTGGTTCTAGTCCTCCACGATCGCGACGGCACGAACGGGACTGCCGGTGCCGCCGCGGATCCGCAGCGGGAAGCCGGCGAAGGTGAAGCGCAGGCCGGTCACCTGGTCGAGGTTCGCGAGGTTCTCGTAGTGCGTGATGTGCTTGGCGCGGCACATCATGTGCACCGGGTAGGTGCGGCTGATCGGGTTGTCGGGGCTCGGCGAATCGACCCCGAAGATCTTCACGCCGTTCTCGGCCAGCCAGTTGCCCGCCTGCTCGTCCAGGCCGGTGTAGTGCGACGTGTACTCCGGCGTCCCGCCATGGCGCTCGAACGCGCCGGTGCGCAGCAGCAGCGCATCGCCCCGTTCGAGCACCTGACCGGCTCCCTCCAACCCCTGCACGAGGTCTTCGACGGTGATGTAGTCCGGCGGCTCCACGTGCGAGACGTCGATGCACAGCGCCGTCCCGTAGAAGGTCGCGAGCGGCATCTGGTCGATGCTCGGCGCGCCCTCGGCCGGGTCGAGATGGCTGATCGCGTCGACGTGCGTCGGTCCGTGGTCGCACATCATCAGGCCCTGTGAGTGAAACGAGAAGCCACCCTCGAAGCGGCTGAGCGTCTCCTCATGGGTCGCGTGGTCCCAGACCACGGTCTTGAGATGGCCGGGATAGACGCCCATCCCCTGAAAGATCTCCTGTGAGAGATCCACGAGTCGTGGCACGGCCCCTCCTCCTTGGGCGCGCTACTCGGAACCGGACGGGGCGAGCCTACGGGACCGTCGTACCAATTGTGGCGTTTGTGGTCAGGCGCGCGCGAACGAAAGCGCGTAGCCCTTCGCGGGGCGGCCCGGGCCGTCGGCCGCGGACGAGCACGTGGCTTCGTCGGCGGCGACCAGGTACTCGAGGTAGCGGCGCGCCGTCACGCGGGCGATGCCGGTGCGATCGGCGACCTCGGTCGCGCTGAGCGTCTCGCCGTCGCTGAGCGCCGTGCGGACCTGCGCCAGCGTCTCGGGCGCGAGGTCGCGTGGGAGCGCGCGGGCGGGCTTGCGGCCGCTGGCGCACAGCCGATCGACCTCGCCCTGGGCGAGATCGCCGTCGTGCAGCGCCTGCATCCGGTGCGCGAACAGGCCGAGCGCCTGGCGCAGGCGCTCCGGGGCGAACGGCTTGACGAGGTAGTCGACGACGCCGAGGTGCACGCAGTCGCGGACGACCTCCGCCCCGCGCGCCGCCGTGACCGCGATCACCTCGACCGGCACGCGTGCGCCGCGCAGCGCCCGCAGCAGCGTGAGCCCGTCCGCGTCGGGCAGGCCGAGGTCGAGCACCAGCAGGTGCGGGTGATGCAGCGCGACCAGCCGGCGGGCCTCGGCGGCGGTCGGAGCGATGCCTACGACGACGAAGCCGGGCACGCTCGTGACCAGCCGGCGGTGGACCTCGGCCACCGCGGCCGAGTCCTCCACGATCACGGTGCGCCAGGCGGCCATGACGGAATGGTGACGGTGAACGTGCTTCCCTGCACGTCGAAGGTGCCGCCCGCCGCCGTGGCGGCGTCGTGGACGAGCGCGAGGCCGACGCCGGCGTGGCCGGTCTTGGTCGAGAAGCCGCGCTCGATCAGCTGCGCCTGGCCGTCGCTGACGCCCGGGCCGCGGTCGGAGACGCGGATCAGCAGCGTCTGCGCGTCGTCGACGATCCGTCAGCTGCACGCGCCGGCGCGCCGGTTCCAGCGCTCCGACGGCGTCGAAGGCGTTCTCGAGCAGGTTGCCGACGATCGTCACCGCGTCGGCCTCGGTCAAGCGTCGGCGGCAGCTGCGCGCAGGCGCGACTGCGTCGTCGATCTGCAGCGTGATGCCGCGCTGCTGGGCGATCGCGGTCTCGGCCAGCAGCAGGCCAGCGACGACGTGCTCCTCGATCGCGCCGGAGATGCGGCCGTAGGCGACGTGGTGGGCGGTCTCGAGCTCCTCGAGGAAGCGCAGCGCGTCCTCCGGGGCGCCGAGCGCGAGCAGGCCGCGGATCGGCGTGCAGCCGGTTGGCGTGCTCGTGGGTCTGCTCGCGCAGGCCGCGCACGAGCCGCGAGAGCGCGCCGACCTGTCGCGTCTGGCGCTCGATCAGCTGCGCGGTGGTGATCGCGCTCGCCGCGTGCTCGGCGAAGAAGCCGCAGCAGCGCCAGTTCGCGCTCCGGCCACGGGCCGGGCCGGTGGCGGTAGACGTTCAGCGCGCCGATCATCTCGGGGCCGGAGGTCAGCGGGACCGAGACCATCGCCTGATAGCCCTCGGTACGCGCGACCGAGCGCCAGGGCGCGAACTGCTCGTCGCTGCTCGGTGTCGGCGATCGCGACCGGCACGCCGCGCTGGGTGGCGAGCCCGGACGGGCCGTGACCGGGCGCGAGCGCCGGAGCGCGGTCCAGCAGCGCGGCGTAGGTCGGGCTCAGGCCGAAGGAGCCCGCGAGCCGGAAGGAGACGCGGCCCTCGAGCAGCAGGATGCTGGCCGAGCCCGCTCCGACCACGCCCGCCGCCTCGGCGGCGACGCGGTCCAGCAGCGCCTCCAGCGGGCCGCCGGCCGCCACGAGGCGGCTGACCGCGAGCATGGCGGCGAGTTCCGGGGCGGCCTCGAGCGTCTCGGCGCCGGCCGCCATCGCTGCTCTAGCCGCCGGCGGGGATGACGCGGTAGGCGTCGAAGACCGAGTCGATCGCGCGCAGGCGGTTGATCGCGGCCTTCAGCGCCTGGGTGTCGCCGACCTCGATGACGAAGCGGTTGCGGGTCATCGGGTGCTGGACGAGGCAGCGCGCCTCGACGATGTTGATGCCCGGCCTCGGCGAAGGTGCGGCGAGAGGTCCTCGAGCAGGCGGTGGCGGTCCCAGGCGTCGACCTGGATCTCGACCTTGAAGCCGGTCTCGTTGTCGCCGTCCCAGGAGACCGGGACGAAGCGCTCCGGGTCCTTGCGCAGGGCGGTGACGTTCGGGCAGTCGTCGCGGTGGATCGTGATCCCGCGGCCGAGCGAGACGTAGCCGACGATCGGGTCGCCGGAGACGGGCCGGCAGCACTTGGCCAGGCGCAGCGGGACGTCGGCGACGCCCTCGACGCGGATGCCGAACTTGGCCGCGTTGCCGTCGGGCCGGCGCAGCGCGGGCGCCTTGCGGCGGTCCAGCAGCAGGTCCTCGCCGGCGGCTCGGCTCCTCGACGCCCGCCTCGCCCTGCTTGAGGCGCTGCATGACCTTGTTGACGACGACCTTGGGCGAGATCTTCGCGCCGCCGAGCGCGATGTAGAAGTCGTCGGCCTTCTTGAAGCCCAGCTCGCGGATGACGTCGGCCAGCAGCGGCGAGCCGGTCAGCTTCTGCGACGGCAGGCCCGCCTTGTTGAGGTGCTCCTGCAGCAGCTCGCGGCCCGTGTGCTCGGAGTCGTCGCGCGACTCGGCCTTGAACCAGGCCTTGATCTTGTTGCGGGCGCGGGTGGTCTTGACCAGCGCCAGCCAGTCGCGCGACGGGCCGCGCTCGCGCTTGGAGGTGAGGATCTCGACGATGTCGCCCGACTGCAGCTCGTAGTGCAGCGGCACGATCTTGCCGTTGACGCGCGCGCCGACGCAGCGGTGGCCGACGTCGGTGTGGATCTCGTACGCGAAGTCCAGCGGGGTCGCGCCGGCGGCGAGCGACTTGACCTCGCCCTTGGGCGTGAAGACGAAGACCTCGTCCTCGATCAGCTCGCCGCGCAGCTGGTCGGTGAACTCCGTCGGGTCGTCAGGGTCCGTCTGCCAGTCCAGCAGCGACTTCAGCCACTTCAGCTTGGCGTCGGTCGGGTCCAGCCGGCCCTGGGTCGAGTTCTCCTTGTAGCGCCAGTGCGCGGCGACGCCGTACTCGGCCGTCTCGTGCATGTCGCCGGTGCGGATCTGGATCTCCAGCGGGCGCCCCTCGGGCCCGATCACCGTCGTGTGCAGCGCCTGGTACATGTTGAACTTCGGCATCGCCACCATGTCCTTGAAGCGGCCGGGAAGCGGCTTCCAGAGCGAGTGGATGACGCCGACGGCGCCGTAGCAGTCCTTGACGGAGTCGACGATGACGCGCATCGCGGTGAGGTCGTAGATCTCGTTGAACTCGCGGCCCTTGCGGGTCATCTTCGAGTAGATCGAGTAGAAGTGCTTGGCGCGGCCCGAGATCTCGGAGTGGATGCCGAGCGCCTCGAGCTCCTTCGCGAGGTAGCCGCCGGCCTTGGCCACGTAGCGCTCGCGCTCCTCGCGCTGCTGGTTGACCAGGCCCTTGATCTCCTGGTACTTGCGCGGGTGCAGCGTCGCGAAGGCGAGGTCCTCGAGCTCCCACTTGATCGCGTGGATGCCGAGCCGGTGCGCGAGCGGCGCGTAGATCTCGAGGGTCTCCTTGGCCTTCTCGATCTGCTTCTGCTTGGGCATCGCGCCGAGCGTGCGCATGTTGTGCAGGCGGTCGGCGAGCTTGATCAGGATGACCCGGATGTCCGTGGCCATCGCGACCATCATCTTGCGGTAGTTCTCGGCCTGCGCCTCGTCGCGCGACTGGAACGTGATCCCGGTCAGCTTGGTGACGCCGTCGACGAGCGCCGGCGACCTCGTCGCCGAACTGCTCGCTTGACCTCGTCGAGGCTGGCGCGTCGTGTCCTCGACCGTGTCGTGCAGCAGCGCCGCGCACAGCGTCGCGGTGTCCAGGCGCATGCCGGCGCAGATCTTCGCCACGCCGACCGGGTGGGTGATGAAGTCCTCGCCCGACTGGCGGCGCTGGTCGGCGTGGTGCTCGCAGGCGAACAGGAAGGCCTCGCAGCACCGCGCTTGCGGTCGATCGGGTCGACGACCTCGTCGGCGTGCTCGGAGACGATCGCGAACAGGTCGGCCAGCAGCTCGTGCTCGAGCGGCGTCAGGTCGTCCGGGATCGCCAGCGTGCCGTCGTCGCCGTGCTCGGCGCGGTCGACGGGGCGGTGCGCGGCGACCGCGACGGGCGCGTCGACGTCGACCAGCGGAGCCGTCGCCGTCGGCGCCGTTCAGGCTGCTGCTCGCCTCGGATTGCTGCTGATCAGGTATTGCTGGCCGTCCTCGAACCGTCGCTGGTAGGCCCTGAAGGCGGCGGAGCGCTCGAGCGCGGTGCGCTGCGGGCGGTCGACCACCTCAAGGACCGGGTCCTCCTCACGCTCGAGGTCTGCGAGACCGAGCTCCGTGAGGACCCGCACCAGCCGGCCCGCGAGCGCCGCGGACCTCGGCTGCGGCCCGTCGCCCCGGAGCAGTGCCTCACCGGCCTCACCGCGCGCCACCCTCGCCGCGCGCAGGGCGCGGTAGACGGCGGTCAGCGGGTCGCGCAGGTCGAAGTCCCATTCGTGTATCCGTACGGCAAAGTCTAGTTCAGGCGTACCCCACGCCAGGTGCGTCCACCCCTCCCCAGACGGATGGGCGAGCAGCGGCCGTGACGGCGGGTCGACGACGACGACGTGCGCGAACGGCGCGGCGAGGCCCGGATCGTCCTCCAGCGCGGCCCAGGAGGTCAGCGCGAACCCGCCCACGCGCGGGGCGAGCGCGCGGGCGCGATGCGGCGCGTGCGCGCTGACGGCGAGCACCGGCTCGCCGGTGGCCACGAGGTCCCCGAGCAGGCCGGCGATGCCCGTCGCCGCGCAGGTCGCGGACCGTCCGCGGCGCCGGCCGCCGCGCGGCGCGCGACGCCGCAGGTCGCCGGTCGAGCTCGCGCAGCAGCCCGTCGCGGAAGCAGCCGGGCTCGCCGAGGACGTCGATCGCGTCCCGGTCGACAGGTCGCGGCGCCTCGCGCAGGACCAGCCGCGGCGACATCGACGCCGTTCCAGCGGTCGATCTCGAGCCGGACCGCGGCGTCGGCGGGCTCGCCGTCGCCGACCGGGAGCGAGCTGCCGCCGCCGAAGGAGACGCAGCGCGAGCGCGCGCCGCCGGCGTTGAGCGTGAACGCGACGTGGCGGCCCTCCCCGAGCGGCTTCGGGTCCGACATCGTCGCCGCCGGGACGAGCAGCGAGACGGCCGGGTTGCCCATGCCGAACGGCGCGAGCGTGCTGCAGCTCCTCGGCGAGGTCGAGCGACAGCGCGTCGCCCTGTGCGACCGCGTCGATGCGCACGTGTGGCACGAGGTCCTCCGGCGAGAGCACCGCGCCGGCGTGCTCGAGGAACGCCTCGCGGAACGCGTCGACCTCCGAGCGCGCGATCGTCAGGCCGGCCGCGGCCTTGTGGCCGCCGTAGCGCAGCAGGTGCCCGGCGCTCGCGTGCAGGCCGCCGAGCAGGTCGAAGGCCGCGGATCGAGCGGCCGGAGCCGCTGCCCTCCTCGCCGTCGAGCGCGATCAGGATCGCGGGCCGGTGGTGGCGCTCGGCGATCCGCGAGGCGACGATCCCGATCACGCCGGGATGCCAGCCCTCGGAGGCGAGCACGCAGGGCGTTGCCCTCGGGATGCTCGGCGACCAGCGCCTCGGCCTCGAAGCGGATCCGCGTCTCGACGTCGCGGCGCTCGGCGTTGACGCGGTCGAGCTCCTGCGCGACGGCGCGCGCGCGGTCGCGGTCCTCGGTCAGCAGCAGCTCGAGCCCCGCGTCGGCGCGGTACAGGCGCCCGGCGGCGTTCAGGCGCGGGCCGAGCCGGAAGCCGATCGCGGACTCGTCGAGCCCGCTCGGGTCCACGCGCGAGACGTCCATCAGCGCGCGCAGCCCGACCTTGCGGGTGCCGGCGAGCGCGCGCAGGCCCGGCGCGCACGAGCCGGCGGTTCTCGCCCTGCAGCGGCACGACGTCGGCGACCGTGGCCAGCGCGACCAGGTCCAGGTCCTCGTCGGCCAGCGCCGGGTCCTCGCCCGCGGCGGCCAGCAGCGCCTGCGCGAGCTTGTACGCGACGCCCGCGGCGCACAGGTCCGGCGCACGGGTAGCCGTTCAGCCGCGGGTGCACGAGCGGCGCGTCGGGCAGCACGCCGTCCGCGCGCGGCGAGTGGTGGTCGGTGACCACGACGTCCATGCCCGCGGCGCGCGCCGCGGCGACCTCCTCGACCGCGGTGACCGCGCAGTCGACCGTGATCAGCAGCTGCGTCCCGCGCGTCGGCGAGCCGCTCGACGGTCGCGAGCGCGAGGCCGTAGCCGTCGTCGATCCGGCTCGGCAGGTACCAGTCGACGTCCGCGCCGAGCGTGCGCAGCGCGCGCACGAGGATCGCGGTCGAGCACACGCCGTCGACGTCGTAGTCGCCGTGCACGGTGATCCGCGAGCGGCGCTCGCACGTGGCCGAGGATCCGCTCGGCGACCGCGGCGAGCCCCGGCCAGGCCTCGAGCGGGTGCGATCTCCGCGGCGGCGAGGAACGCGCGCGCGGCCTCCGGCTCCCCGAGCCCGCGCCGCACCAGCACCTGCGCGAGCACGTGCGAGCAGCGCAGCTGCGCCGCGAGCCGCGCGGCGGCCGCGAAGTCGTAGGGGGAGATGGACAGGCGCGCTTGCACGTCGAGCGGGAGGCTAGGCGCGCGGGAGGACGGAAACCCGCTACTCCGCGCACCCTCCGGAAACTCACCGGGGGCTGCCGCCCCGGACCCCCGCTTGCGGCACACTCAAGGGCATGGGCTCCGTGGACTTCCCGGCCGGCTTCTTCGAGCGCGCCCAGCCGGAGCGCCCCGCCGCGACCGGATTGGACGACGCGGCGATCGCCGCGATCCGCGATCTCTACAGCGATCTCGGCATCGACGGGCGGGTGCTCGACCTCTGCGGCGCCTCGCGGCGAGCACTTCGACGTCCCGCCGGACGAGCTGGTCGGCATCGGCCGGCGATCCGTACGCCAAGCTGCCCTACGGCGACGACGCGTTCGACGACGTGCTCTGCTCGGGCGGCGTGGGCTCGATGACCCACCCGGCCGAGACGCTTCGCCGAGGTCGCGCGAGTGCTGCGCCCCGGCGGGCGCTTCGTCTGCCACGTTCGCGACGGCGCCTGCACGCACCGGGCGTGATCCGCGGCTGGGCGTCGACCGACGATGCCGGCCGCGTGCGCATCGTGCGCGCCTACTTCGCGCTCGCCCCGGCGTTCGGCCCGGCCGAGAGCGATCTGCGGACGTCGCTCACCGGCACGGGCGACCGGCTGTGGGCGGTCTGGGCGGCGAAGCGCGGGTAGTCGCCCGCGTCGCCGCCACCGCGCCGTACTCGGTGCTACGCGTGCCGCAGCTCTGCGAGCTGATCTGGCGCACGCCGAGCCACCACATGAGGCCGAGCCCGATCAGCGTGCCCGGGATCGCCTCGACCCCGGTCAGCAGGTCGGTGTCGCTCTCGCCCGGGATCGTCCCGAGGTTGACGATCAGCCCGAAGATGATCGAGCCGAGGAGCGCGCCGCAGAACGCGCCGACGATCCCGCCGTAGAAGTTGTCCGGCAGGAAGACGGTGAAGTGCCAGAGGGCCAGGCCGACCATGATCCAGACGAGCAGAGCCATCAGCGCGGCCTCCCGTGACGCTTGTTGCGCGGCTTGCGATCCTTGGCCGCCGTCGTTGTCGCCGTTCTCGCCGTTGCCGCGCCGCCGGTGGCGCCGGCGGCGTTGCGTTCCGCCGTTGGCGCGGGCGCGTGCGCGCCGGCCGCCGACCGGGCGGCCGCCGGCGCCGGCGCCGCGGGCTGCCGGCTCGGGCTTGGCGGCTCTCGACGTCGAGCTCGCGCACCATGTCCTGGAACTCGCTCGCCGAGACCTCCTGGCCGGGCGGCGCGGTGATGCTGCGGCGCTTGCTGCTCCTTGGGCGTGACGTCGATCGGGCCGCCCTGCGCCGACCGTGGCGTACGGCGGGACGAGCCCGAGCGTCTCGAGGATGCGCGCGCGGCGGGCGCGGAAGCCCGGCTCGCGCTCCTTCCAGTGCTGGAGCACCGGCGTGGCGATGAAGATCGACGAGTACGTGCCCGAGGCGATACCGATCAGCAGCGCGAAGGCGAAGTCCTGCAGCGTCTCGCCGCCGAACAGCATCAGCGCGAGCACCGGCAGCAGGGTGCAGAAGCTGGTCGCCAGCGAGCGGACGATGACCTCGGACAGCGAGCGGTTGACGATCTGCGAGAACGCAGCGCTCGGCATCCGCGGGATGTTCTCTCGGATTCGGTCGAACACGATGATCGTGTCGTAGAGCGAGTAACCCAGGATGGTCAAGAGCGCCGCGACCGTCGACGTCGTCACCTCCCGGCCCGACGAGTGCGTAGACGCCGGCCACGATCAGGATGTCGTGCATCAGCGGCGATCAGCACCGGCACCGCGAACTTCCACTCGAAGCGCAGCGCGATGTAGATCGAGATGACCAGCAGCGAGGCGATGATCGCGATGATCGCCGAGCGGGCGACGGTCTGGCCGAAGCTCGGGCCGATCGACTCGACGTTCGGGTCGTCCGCGAACTGCCCGAACTTCGCCTCCAGACGCGCATTGGCCGCGTCGACGCGGTCCGGGCCGAGCTCCTTGGTGGAGATCTGGACGACGTTCTTGCCCAGCTCGGGGTTCTGCAGCGTCTGGATCTTCGCGTCGGCGAGGCCCAGCGGCGCGAGCGTGTCGCGCACCTGGTCGACGGTCGCCGGCTTCGCCAGCGACGCCGTGATCCGCGTGCCGCCGTCGAAGTCGATGCCGAAGTTGATGCCCTTGCCGGACATCGCCAGCGCGCAGACGAGCAGGATCACGCCGGAGAGCGAGAAGAACCACTTCGCCTTGCCCATGTAGTCGAAGCTGGAACTTGTGCTTCTGCTCGCCGGCGCCGAGCGCGCGCCTTGGAGCGGATGAGCCGGGTCCCGCGCAGCGAGTACAGGATCGCCTGCGTGGCCACGCACCGCCGTGAACAGCGAGACGAGCACGCCGAGGCCGAGGGTGAAGGCGAAGCCCTGCACGCCCGCGGTCGCGATGCACGAACAGGATGAAGGCGACGAGGAACGTGACGATGTTCGCGTCGATGATCGCCGTCAGGCCCTTGCGGTAGCCCGTGGCGATCGCCGTGCCGATCGATCGCCCGGCTCGTCACCTCCTCTTTCACCCGTTCGAAGACGACGATGTTCGCGTCCGCGGCGACGCCGAGCGTCAGGATCAGGCCCGCGATGCCCGGCAGCGTCAGCGTGATCGGGATCAGCTTGACCAGCGCGTAGAAGTACAGCGCGTAGATGCAGAGGGCGACCGTCGCGATCGACGCCGAGCACGCGGTAGAAGATGATCAGGAAGAGCGCGACGATGACGAAGCCGGCGATGCCCGCCTTCAGGCCCTGGTCGAGCGCCTGCTTGCCGAGCGTCGCGGAGACCTGCGAGCGCGAGACCTCGGCTGAGCTTCAGCGGCAGGGCGCCGATCTTGAGGATCTTCGCCAGGTCCTGCGCCGACTGGATGGTGAAGCTGCCGGAGATCTGGGCGCCGGTCGCGCCGTCGATGCCGTCCGGGTTCTCCTGCCAGTTGATGTACGGCGCGGAGACGAGCTCGTTGTCGAGCGCGATCGCGAAGTGCTGCGAGGTCTGCAGAGCGGGTCGGCGCCGAGCGCGTTGTCGGCGCCGCGCTGGGCGACGCGCCGCGTGATCGCCTGGAACGCCTTGCGGCCCTGGTCGCGTGAAGTTGAACGTGACGATCGGCTCGTTGCCGTCGGCTGGTCGAAGCTCTGCTCCGGGTTCTTGATGTCCGTGCCCGAGAGGCCCGGACGATCCTGGATGACCCACCAGCGGTCCGGATCGGCGGTCGCGTCGCTGCGGCGCGCTGCTCGGCGCGGAGGACGAGCACGCCGGCCGGGACCTCGATGACCTCGGCGTTCGCCTTCTCGCTCGTCGGACAGCGACGCGAGCGCCTCTTCCTCGGAGTCGAACGTCTGCCCGTCGCTGAGCGGCTTCTTGGTCGTCTTGTCGAAGACGTAGTAGCGCGGGTCCAGCGCGGCCTCGGACTGGCCACCGGGCGAGTCGTCCGCGAGCGGGTCCGAGCCCTTGCCGATCCCGACGCTCGTGCACTTGGACGCCTGCTCGACCGCCGTGCGCAGGCCGACGATCGGCTGGCGCGGTTGCGCGTTGCTGGTCAGGGTTCGTCTTGCACTTCTCGTCGAGGATGTTCGCTTCCCAGTCGTAGAAGAACAGCTGGGCGGTCGAGCCGACCTGCTGGGCGGCGCGCCTCGGCGTCCTTGACGCCCGGGAGGTTGACCTCGATCTGGTCCTTGCCGGCCTGGTTGAGCTCGGCCTCGGCGACGCCGAACGCGTTGACGCGCTGCTGCATGAGGTCGATCGACCGCTGCATCGCGTCGGCGTCGACGACCTTCTGCTGGGCGGTCGGCTCTGCCTGGTAGACGAGCTGGACACCGCCCTGCAGGTCCAGGCCGAGCTTGGTCGGCTTGGTCAGGACAACGGCCAGCGAGCCACCGATCAGAACGGCGACGATGAGCAGGACGAAGAGTGAGCGGCGGCGTTCAGACACGTGTGATTTTCGCGAGAAAGGGTACTTTGGCGACGCGGCCCGAAAGGACCGCTGGGCGGACGTTTAGGTTCTGGACTACCTGGACGGCGTCAGGACGAGCAGCAGACCGCCGTCATCATCGTAGGCCGGAAACAGATCGGCAACCGCTTTTGCGGGCAGATCCCCTTCGGCGTTCACTGTGACAGGCTTGCCGAGACGGCGTACTCCCCATTCGAGAGCTACGCCCACCGGATCCTCGTCGTCGTCGAAGTCGAGGCCGAGCACGTCGCGCACGGGGCGGCCGATCACCTTCTCGTCCGAGAGCCCCGTGAGTTCGCGTGAACCGCGGCCGCAGCCGATGATCCGGCCCTCGCGGTCGCAGACGAAGAAGGCGGCGTTGGGCGCCGGGTAATAGTCGTCCAGCAGCTCGAACAGGAAGCCGAAACCGCACTTCGAGCAGCCCTTGGGCATGTTGCGGAAACCGGCGGTCCGCTCGGTTTGAGAGGTCCGGTTACCGCAGTTCGGGCAGATGAACAGATGGGCCATCAGATCGGGAGGGTAGCCCGAGCGCTAAACGCGAGATATGGACATCCGCTTAGAAGAGGCTCTGTCCCTCAGCAGGCGGTGTCAGTCCGAGATGGCGAAAGCGTGCGGCGTCGCGCAGCGTCCGCGCGGCGTGCGCTGGATGAAACCGCGCTGCAGCAGGTAGGGCTCGTAGACGTCCTCGATCGTGTCCTGCTCCTCCTGGACGGCGACGGCGAGCGTCGACAGCCCGACCGGGCCGCCGCCGAAGCGCTCGCAGATCGTCATCAGGATCTCGCGGTCCAGACGGTCCAGACCCTCGTGATCGACCTCGAGCATGTCCAGCGCCGCGTAGGCGGTGCCGGCGTCGATGCTCCCGTCGGCGTGGACCTGCGCGTAGTCGCGCACGCGCTTGAGCAGGCGGTTGGCCACGCGCGGGGTGCCGCGGGTGCGCTCGGCGATCGCCCGCGCGCCGTCGAGGTGCACGGCGACGTTGAGCACGCCGGCGCTGCGCACGACGATCGCGGCGAGGTCATCGGGCCCGTAGTGGTCGAGGCGGTGCTGGATGCCGAAGCGGTCGCGCAGCGGCGTCGTGAGCAGCCCGGAGCGCGTGGTCGCGCCGATCAGCGTGAACGGCGGCAGGTCGAGCGTGACGACCTTCGCCCCCGCCCCCACCCCGAGCGTGATCGGCAGCTGCCGATCCTCCATCGCGGGATAGAAGGTCTCCTCGACCGCGCGCGGCAGCCGGTGGATCTCGTCGACGAAGAACACCGAGTTCGGCGCCAGCGCGGTCAGGAACGAGGCGATGTCCGCCTTGCGCTCGAGCGCCGGGCCGGCGGTCGTCGTGAACTCGACCCCGAGCTCCTCGGCGACGATCCGGGCCAGCGAGGTCTTGCCGAGGCCCGGCGGGCCGGCGAACAGCACGTGGTCGAGCGCCTCGCCGCGGGCCGTGGCGGCCTGGATCGAGATGCTCAGCTGCGCCTTCAGCGCCTCCTGGCCGACGAACTCGTCCAGCCGGCGCGGGCGCAGGCGCGCCTCGGCGACGTCCTCGTCGCCCGGCTCGGGGGATCTGGATGCGGTCCACGTCGGCGCCCGGCGTCCGGATCATCGGCGCGAGACCTTCAGGGCGTGGGCGATCAGGGCCTCCGGCGTGTCGCCGGGCGCGCCGGCGAGCAGCGAGTCGATCTCGCTCGGCGAGAAGCCGAGCCCGAGCAGGCCGTCGCGGGCGAGCGCCCGCGGGTCGTCGGTACGCGTGATGACGATCGGATCGTCGCTCGTCGCCGGCCCGACCTTCTCGCGCAGCTCGACGACGATCCGCTCGGCCGTGCGCTTGCCGATGCCCGGCACGGCCTGCAGGCGCGCGGTGTCGCCGGACGCGACCGCGGAGAGCAGCTCGCGCGGCGGGCCGCCGGAGAGCACGGCGAGCGCCATCTTCGGGCCGACGCTCTGGACGCCGAGCAGCAGCAGGAAGAGGTCGCGCTCCTCCTCGGTGGCGAAGCCGTAGAGCAGCAGCGCGTCGTCGCGCACGATCAGGTGCGTGTACAGCGTCGCCGGTTCGCCCACGCGCGGGACGTGGCGCAGCGTCTCGGCGGAGACCGCGAGCCGGTAGCCGACGCCGCCGCAGGAGACGACGACGTGATCGCCGCGGCGGACCGCGACCTCGCCCGAGAGCAGCGCGATCATGCCGAGACCCTCTGCAGCGCGGCCGCCAGCGGCGCGCCGTTGGCGTGGCAGATCGCGACGGCGAGCGCGTCGGCCGCGTGGTCGGGCTTCGGCAGCTCCGGGAGCGAGAGCAGCGTCTGGACCATCCGCTGGACCTGGTCCTTGGCCGGCCCGGCCGGAGCCGCAGACCGCGTTCTTGACCTGCTGCGGCGTGTAGGAGTTGCAGCGGATGTCGCGCTGGCCGGCGGCGAGGATCACGACGCCGCGGGCCTGGCCGACCGCGAACGCCGAGCGGACGTTGGCGCCGAAGTAGAGGTCCTCGACCGCCACCGCGTCGGGCTTGTAGCCGTCCATCAGCTCGCCCACGCGGCGGTGGATCTCGGCGAGCCGCAGCGCCCGCGTCCTGGCCGGCGTGGGTCTCGATGACGCCGCCGTCGAGCGCGACGAGCCGGCCGCGATCGTGCGCGACGATGCCGTAGCCGGTGTTGGCGACGCCGGGGTCGATGCCGAGGACGATCACGTGCACCCGGGAGATTCTGCGCGGCGGCCCGGACGCCTTCCCCGGTTTATCGCCGTCGGGAGCGAGGACCCGGCGAAGCCGAAGAACCAGACCGCGAAGGCCACGAGCGCCACGCCGACCGACACGAGCATCACCTGGTCGAGCACGCCGCTGCGGCGGTTCGAGGTGCGTTCGCCGCGCATCGAGCGCAGCCAGGCTGGCCCGGCGCGGGTTCGGGTCCAGCCGTCCGGTGAGCTGCCCGTGGAGCCGGTCGAGCGTGCCCAGGCCCTTGCCGACGATCGCCATCCCGATCGGCAGCCCGAGCAGGACGAGCAGGTACGGGCCCGCGCTGGGGCGCGAGGAGTCGGCGATCTGCGAGGCGAGGTAGATCAGCCCGAGCGGGACGCCGATCCACATCACCACCGAGCCGACCGCCATGAACAGCACGAGCAGCAGGGCGCCGCGGAGACCACGACGAGCGAAGCATTCGGAGACTCCATGTTCCCGCAATTCGCTGCGACAATCACCGGGGTGTATCGCGAGTTCGCTCCGCCGCCGGACCTCGCCGCGCACGTGGCCTGCGTGTGGACGAGCGTCTCGCGCGGCGGCGTGATCTACCCGGACGGCTGCGTCGACATCGTCTGGCGCGGCGACCGGCTGGTCGATCGCGGGGCCGGCCACCGGGCCGCTCGCGTCCGAGGTGCCCGCTCGGCACGCGCGGTCTTCGGGCGTGCGCTTCCGGATCGGCGTCGCCGGCACCGCGCTGGGCCTGCCGGCGGGCGAGTTCCTCGACGACAACGTGCCGGTCGCGGACCTCTGGGGACCGGAGCTCGACGAGCGCGTCGCGTCTGGGCGGGCCGGGCGCGTTGGTCGACGCGGTCCGCGAGCGCGTCCGGCGTGCGCCGCTCGACCCGCTGGCGCGGGCCGCGGCGCTGCGGATGGCGGTGCCGGGCGCGCGGGTCTCGGACTCGGATGCTCGGCGTGAGCGAGCGCCAGCTGCGCCGGCGCTTCGAGGACGCGGTCGGGTACGGGCCGAAGACGCTCGCGCGGGTGCTGCGCTTCCAGCGGTTCCTGGCGCTCGCGTCGGGCGGCGGGGAACTGGCCCGGCTGGCGCTCGTCGGCCGGGCTACGCGGATCAGGCGCACCTGACCCGCGAATGCCGCCGGTTGGCCGGTCGCACGCCGTCGCGAGCTCGTCGCGTCGGGCGCTCCGGCGGCCGGCGAGCGCCTTCCGGCGGCGAGCTGGACCGGCGGTTAGAACCGCTGGTGAGGGCGGCGGTCGACCCCGGCGCGCCGTGCCGGGTTCGCCGAGCGTCGAGTTTCGCCGGCTCTGCGCGAGAAACTCGACGCTCGCGCGTCGCGTGACCGTTTCGTTCAAGCCGCCCGGCTCGCGGCGGCGTACCGTCCGGCGTGATGAACGAGACGATCCAACGAGCCCAGAACCACGTCTGGTCGACCGTCGCGGGTGCTCGAGCAGCGCCGCTTCGAGCTCCTGTTCGGCGAGAACGGGGACCCGGACGCCATCGTCGCCGCGCTGGAGCCGTACAAGACGCGCTGACGGCGGCTACGGGTACGCGCTCGAGCCCGACGGCCGCGGGCCGACGAGCCAGCCGCCGCACATCTGGACCGCGCTCGAGGCGCTCGACGACGCGGGCACCACGCGACGCCGCGCGTCTGCGACCACCTCGCCGCCGATCTCCGCGCCCGACGGCGGCGTCCCGGTCGCGCTGCCGACGCTCGAGCCGTACGCCGCACGCGCCGTGGTGGGCGATCGGGACCGAGGGCACGCTGCTCGCCACCGCGCTGCTCTTCGCGCCGCTGTCCAGGCACGGCGTCACGCACGCCTGGGTCGACGAGGCCGAGGCGTTCTGCTGGACCGCCGTCGACGCGATCGAGAAGACGCATCCGTACGAGGTCGAGGCGGCGATCGTCTTCCTCGACGCCGCGCGCGACCGCGACCGCGCGCCGAGGCCGCCGCCGAGCGGCTCGGCCGCCTGGTGCGCGAGCAGGGGCTCGTCGGCGCGCAGCCCGAGGGCTACTCGGCGGGCGAGATCCACCATCCGCACGACTTCGCCAAGCGTCCCGACAGCCTCGCGCGCGCGCTGGTTCTCCGACGCGGAGATCGACGCGTCGCCTCGACCACCTCGCGCGCGCAGCAGCGCGAGGACGGCGGCTGGCCGATCACGTGGGCGATCTGGACGCCCGCGATCGAGATCGAGTGGAGCGGGCTGGTGACGATCAGCGCCCTGAAGATCCTCAGGGCGTACGGCACGGATCTAGCCCGCGACCCGCTCCAGGATCTCGGCGTCGACGTCGAAGTTCGCGTGGACCGTCGTCGGTGTCGTCGAGGTCCTCGAGCGTGTCGATCAGCTTCATCAGCTTGATCGCGCCCTCCTCGTCGAGCGGGACGAGCGTCTTCGGGCGCTGCATGACCTGCGGCCTCGGAGACCTCGATCCCGGCGTCGACCAGCGCGGCGCGCACCGCGGTGAGATCGGTCGGCTCGCAGAGGACCTCGAACATGTCGTCGTCGAGCACGATGTCCTCGGCGCCGGCGTCCACCGCGGGCATCAGGTCGTCCTCGGAGTACTTCTCGCCGTCGACGACGCACGACGCCCTTCTTGTCGAAGAGGTAGGCCACCGAGCCGGGCTCGCCGAGGTTGCCGCCGTGCTTGGCGAACGCGTGGCGGACCTCGGAGCCGGTGCGGTTGCGGTTGTCGGTGAAGCGCCTCGACCAGCATCGCGACGCCGCCGGGGCCGTAGCCCTCGTACATCACGGCCTCGAAGCGCGTCGGTGTCGGCGCCCGCGCCGGTGCCCTTGGCGATCGCGCGCTCGATGTTGTCCTTGGGCATCGAGGCGTCCTTGGCCTTCTGCACGGCCAGCCCGAGGGCGGCGTTGCCGACGATGTCGCCGCCGCCCTCCTTCGCGGCGACGGTGATCGCCCGCGCGAGCTTGGTGAAGAGCTTGCCGCGGCGCGAGTCGACGATCGCCTTCTTGTGCTTGATCCCCGCCCACTTGGAATGACCGGCCATGGGCGAAGATTCTAGACGGGAGAAAAGGCGCCACGGCTCCGCGGCCCGTGTCGTCTCCAGGGCAGCAACGCCGGCGACCGCAGGGGCTGACACCCGCCCCGTACAGACCGCGCCGGCGACCCTGAGCACGACCAAGGAGCGCTCCCCATGCCGGCGGCCCCAGCCGGTCGCGCCGTGCTGCCGCCTGCGGCACGGCCGATCTCCCCTGCCCTGACAACGCCACGCGGCGCGGCTTCATGCTTGGCTCGAGCGCCTTGCTCGCGAGCCTGCTGCTTCCGCGCTCGGCGCCCGCGGCCCAGTCCGCGGCCGATCCGCGCGCCTGGGACGACGCCGCGTACTGGGCGTTCGCCGACCGCATGCAGGACGCCCTCGATCCGCACTGGCGCGGCGGCGTCTACCAGCCGGCGCGCTCGATGCTCAACGCCAACATCCTGCTCACGCACGCGGCGGCCGCGCTGGCCGGCCATACCGGCCCGGCGCGGCGCGACGACCGCGCGCGGGCGCTCGTGGACGAGCTGTGCGAACGGGTCCGGCGTGGGTCGACGAGAGCCCCGAACGGCGGCAGCCAGGCGCACGTCCCCGGCTGGCGCGACGGGCTGCGCGGCGGCGGCATCCAGCACCTCGTCGTCGACACCGAGATCGCGTGGGCGCTGTCGGTCGCCTGGCGGGCGCGCGACGCGCTCGGCCTCGACAGGCCGCCGCGGACCGGATCGCCGGCTGCATCGTCAGCACGACCGCGGGCGAGTTCTGGCGCTGGCCGGCGCTGCGGCTGAACCAGGTCAACTGGTACGCGCGCATGTACGCCGCGGCCGCGGCCGTCGGCGGGCCGACAGGACGAGCTGCACGGCGCAGCTGCTGCAAGCAGCTGCGCCGCTTCGTCGACGGCGCGCCGGCGCCGATGGCGGGCGCGACGATCTCCAACCTCGGCCCCAGCTACCGCTTCCACTACCTGCCGGGGTCCTCGGAGCGCCACAAGTACAACCTCGACAGCGCCGAGTACGCGAACATCGTCTGCGGCTTCCTGGTCGCCTACCGCAGGCGCGCGACGCCGGGATGCCGCCGCTGGACGCGACGCGCGCGAGCGTCGTCCGGCCTGGGTCGAGCGCGTCCTCTGCGGGCTACTGGACGCACGCGGGCTACCTGAACTGGGACACCGGCCTCGGCTTCAAGCGCTGGCACCAGGGCAAGAAGCTCGGGCTCTCGCAGGCCGCGCTGCTCGGGCATCGCGGTCGCTGCCCGGAGCTGGCGCGCCCAACCGCGCCGCTGGGCGAAGCACATGCTCGACCGCAGCTTCGAGCTCTTCGACCGCTGGACCGAGCGCGACCGCGGCCTGCCGCCGGCGAACGCGTTCGCGTGCCGTCGATCGACGACAACGAGGGCTCAGCAGGTGCTCGCCGCCGCGCGCGTGCAGGCCAACGCGGCCCAGGCGGCGCTGCTACGGGCTCGGGAAGATGGCGCGGCGAGAGCCGCCGCCGCTGTACGCCTTCGACCCGGACGTCGGCCGGCTCGCCGTCACCACGCCGACCTACAACACGGCGATCGTCGCCGTCAACCGCGGCGCGTTCCCGTACGGCGGGCTCGAGCTCGCGCGGCTGTTCGACGGCGCAGCAGGACGTCGCCGGCGGCGTCGGCGGGCGCCCGCCGGCGTCCTTCGGCGTCGTCGTCCGCGACCGCGCGGGCCGGATCGCCGCCGCCTCGCAGCGAGCGGTGGCAGACGCGACGAGCCGCTGCGAGCTGCTCGAGGCGCCGCGCGGGGCCGCGAACCACCCGCGGCTCGTACCCGTTCGCCGGCCCGTTCCAGCGCCTGCGCGTGCGGGGCACCTCGCGCGCCGGCGGGGCCGAGATCCGCACCACCCACCGCTTCGAGACGGACTTCATCGAGACCGAGTGGCGCGTCAGCGGCGCGAGCGGCAAGACCGTCGAGGTCGCTCTTCCCGAGCTGGGGCGTCGGGCGCCCGCATCACCGCGGTCGACGCGCGCCGGCGAGCGCCGCCCGGTCTCGACGCGGCATGGTCGCTGAGCGACATCGCCTGGTTCCACCTCGAGAGCGAGCGGACCGGCTACGTCGTCGTGATCCGCAAGGGCGCCTCCGGCGCGACGGCGACCACGCCGCGCCCCGGCGCCCAGTCCTCGGCCCCGCGCCCCGGGCCGACGCTGACGATCAAGGTCAAGGCGACCACGATCGTCGCCCGCCTCGCCCCCGCCGCGCACGGCCGAGGAGGCCCGGGCCGTCGCGACCCGCCTACTCGGCTGAGGGGGTGACCGCCACGTCCGCGGGTGCGATCGGCGTGGGCGTGGCGGTCGGCGTCTCGACCGGGGAGGCGGTCGGCGTCGGGCGTCGGGGCTCGGAGTCGAGGCCGGTGCGGTGATGCCCTTAGGCGGGCCGGTGCGGATGACCGGGAGCGGCTTCGGCGCACCGAACGCCTTCTGCTTGAGGCGCCGCAGCGCCATCGTGCGCTGCTTGCTGCCGACGGGCTGTGCCTGCAGACCGCGCACCAGGCCGTGCATCGCCACGCGCTCGGCGGTGGTCGGATTGCGGAGGTTGAACTGCCGCATCACGCGACTCAGCCGGCGCAGTTCGTTGCGGGTCAACGCGGTGGTGGTCGCCCGGACCCGCTCGGCCTTGGCCTTGGCCTTCGCGACCGCCGTCACCGTCGTCACCGGGGCGGCCGGCGCGGACGCGTAGACCGGACCCGGTGTGGGCGCCGGCGGGACGACCGCCCGCGCCCGCTTGCGCTTCGGATGCGAGGCGGGCGCCGGCGCGACGGCCTGCGGCACGACGGCCGCGACCTGCGGGACGTGGCGGGTATGGACCGCGATCTCGGGGACGGCGACCGCCCCGCCGCCGACGACGAGCGCGCAGCACGCGCCGACCGCGACCTTCTGCACGCTCGCGAGCCCGCCGCCGCCGACCAGCTGCGCGAGCAGCCCCCACGGGCTCCAGCTCGCGAGCCGCCGCAGCCGCGAGGGCGCCGCGCGCAGCCCGCGCTGGTAGACGCGGCAGTCGGTGCAGCTCCAGAGGTGCCGGCGCGCGACCTCGCTCGCCCGCACTCCCGCCGCGGCGGCCTCGTCGAGCGCGTCGCAGACGGCATGGCACGCGGTCTCGCGCGCCGCGGCGGTGCGGCGCAGGTTCTCGCGTGCCCGGGCGAGCAGCGAGCGGGTGGTCTCGACGGTGGTCGACAGCCGGCCCGCGACCTCCTCGTGCGAGAGCCCTTCGATCGCGCTCATGACCAGGACGGAGCGCTGGCGGTCCGGCAGCCGGTGGATGTCGCCGAGCAGCGCGCGGGCCTCGGCGCGGCGCGCGAGCTCGTCCGGCAGCAGCGGGGCGATCGATGGCACGCCGTCGAGCTCGACGTCCCCGAGCGGCCGGGTCCGTGCGCGGCGCAGCTCGTCCACGCACGCGTTGTGGACGAGCCGCAGCAGCCAGGGCCGCGGCTCCAACGGCACCACGCCCGAGCGCAGCGCGCCGTGGACGCGGAGGAACACGTCCTGCAGGACGTCCTCGGGATCGTGCCCGGATGCGTACAGCAACCGCGCCGCTTGGCGGCGCAGCGCGGGACGGTGGCGCTCATACACGACCGCGAGGGACTCCTCGTCACCCGCGGCGAAGCGGGCGAGGAGCGTGCGGTCCTCAGGAGTTGTATGGGAGATGAGGATGGGTGAAGGTCGGCGGCCGGATTCGTAACGCAGACGACGTACTTCCTTCAATGTGTCGCATCTTCTCGATTTGTTACCGCGGCACTCTCTGACTAAAGTCAGAGAGATGGACGTCGAGCAGGTCAGATCCTTCAATCGCACGGTCACCGAACGCGTCGGCGCGCTGCAGGACGCCTACCTCGGCCGGGGCCGGCCGCTCGGGGAGAACCGCGTCCTCTGGGAGATCGCCGACGGCACGGACCTGCGGGCGCTGCGCGCGCGCCTGGGCCTCGACTCCGGCTACCTGAGCCGGCTGATCGGATCGCTCCAGCGCGAGGGCCTGGTGCAGACGAACCCCGGGAGCGACAAGCGCGTGCGCGAGGTCACCCTGACGCCGGCCGGCCGGCGCGAGCGGGCGCTGCTCGACGAGCGCAGCGACGAGCTCGCCCGCGACCTGCTGGCGCCGCTGAGCGAATCGCAGCGCACGAAGCTCGTCGAGGCGATGGCGACCGTCGAGCGCCTGCTCACCGCCGGGCTCGTGGAGATCACCCCCGAGGAGCAGGACAGCGCCGACGCCCGTTACTGCCTGGCGGAGTACTACAAGGAGCTCGACGCGCGCTTCGAGGGCGGCTTCGAGCTTGGCAGGAGCCTGCCGATCGACGACGCCGTCTTCCTCGTCGCGCGGCTGCGCGGGGAGCCGGTCGGCTGTGGCGCGATCAAGCTCGCCGACAGCTACATCAAGCGCATGTGGATCGCCCCGCGGGCGCGCGGCCTGGGCCTCGGGCGGCGGATGCTGCACGAGCTCGAGCAGCTGTCGCGGACCGATGTGGCACGGCTGGAGACCAATCGCGCGCTGCAGGAGGCGATCCAGCTCTACCGCGCGTCGGGCTACGAGGAGGTGGCGCCCTTCAACGACGAGCCCTACGCCCACCACTGGTTCGAGAAGCAGCTCTGAATATCCTCACGGCGCATATGCCAGTGACCGACCTTTCCCGGATCTTCAAGGCCTACGACGTCCGCGGCCTGTACGGGGACGACATCGACGGCGACACCGCGGAGGCGATCGGGCGCGGCCTGGCACGCGCGCTGGCCGACCTCTCCGGCAAGCCGACGAGCGAGCTCAAGGTCGGCCTCGGGCGCGACATGCGCCTGTCGGCGCCGGAGCTGGCGCTGCGCTATCGCGACGGCCTGATGGCCGAGGGCGCGCACGTCGTCGACGCCGGGCATGGTCGGGACCGAGATGGTCTATTGGCTGGTCGGCTCGCGCGACCTCGACGGCGGGCTGATGTGCACCGCCTCGCACAACCCGAAGGCCTACACCGGCGCGAAGATGGTCGAGCGCGGCTCGGTCGCGCTCTCCGGCGACCGCGGTCTGGCCGAGGTCCGCGCGCACATCGAGAACGGCCTCGGTGAGGCCCCGGGCGGCGGCTCCTTCGAGGAGGTCGACATCTACGAGGCCTTCCAGCGCGAGGCGCTGAAGGTCATCGACACCGAGCGCGATCCGGCCGCTGAAGGTCGTCGTCGACGGCGGCAACGGGATGGCGGGACCGATGGTCGGCCCGATCCTCGACACGCTGCCGATCGACGTCGTGACCACCTACTGGGTCCCCGACGGCGAGTTCCCCGACCACGAGCCGAACCCGCTGCTGCCCGAGAACCGCGAGTTCATCATCCGCAAGGTGATCGAGGAGGGCGCCGACCTCGGGATCGCGTGGGACGGCGACGCCGACCGCTGCTTCTTCATCGACGGCTCCGGCGAGTTCGTCCCCGGCGACTTCCTGACCGCGCTGATCGCGGCCAGCGTGCTCGAGAAGACCCCCGGCGCCGACATCCTCTACGACGTCCGCGCCTCGCGGGCGGTGCCCGACACCGTCGAGCGCCTCGGCGGCCGCGCGCTCGTCAACCGCGTCGGCCACGCCTTCTTCAAGACGCGCATGCGCGACGAGGGCGGCGAGTTCGGCGGCGAGGTCTCCGGCCACTACTACTTCAAGGCGTTCTACAACGCCGATTCGGGGACGATCCCCGCGTTGCTGATCCTCGAACTGCTCTCCAAGCGCCAGACCACGCTCACCGCGCTGCTGGCCGATCTGCGCTCGAAGTACTTCATCAGCGGCGAGATCAACTCCACCGTCAGCGACACGCGCGCGAAGATGGACGAGATCAAGGCCCGCTTCGCCGACGCCGAGATCACCGAGCTCGACGGCATCTCGATCGACTACCCCGACTGGCACTTCAACGTGCGGCCCTCCAACACCGAGCCGCTGCTGCGCCTCAACCTCGAGAGCCTGATCTCCGAGCAGGACATGGAACGGCGGCGCGACGAGATACTCGCGCTGATCCGTTCGTGACCGCGATCCACTCTCTGCCGATCCCCACCCCGTTCCGGGTGGGGCGCGTGAACTGCTACCTGATCGAGGACGACCCGCTCACGCTGGTCGACGTCGGGCCGAACTCCGGCCGCTCGCTCGTCGCGCTCGAGGAGGCGCTGGACGAGCACGGCCGCCGGATCGAGGACCTCGAGCGGATCGTCATCACCCACCAGCACACCGACCACCTGGGGCTGGTCGGGATCGTCGCCGAGCGCTCGGGCGCCGAGGTCTGCGCGCTCGACGTGCTCGTGCCGGTCGTCGAGGACTTCAACGCCCACGCCGAGCGCAACGACGAGCTCGCCCAGGCGCTGATGCTGCGCCACGGGATCGCGCGAGGACGTCGTGACCGCGCTGGCGGCGATGTCACGCGCCTACCGCGGCTGGGGCGGCAGCGCGCCGGTCACCCACGTGCTCCACGACGGCGGCGAGCTCGCCTTCGCCGGGCGCACGTTCGAGGTCCTGCACCGGCCCGGCCACTCGCCGTCGGACACGGTCTTCTGGGACGCGGAGGCCGCGGTGCTGCTCGCCGGCGACCACCTGATCAAGCACATCTCCTCCAACCCGCTGATCTCGCAGCCGCTCGGCGGGCGCTCGGGCGAGCCGTCGCAGCGAGCGCCCGCGCGCGCTGATCATGTACATGCGAGTCGCTGCGAGCTGACGCAGGCGATGCCGATCGAGACCGTCCTCCCCGGCCACGGCGATCGCGTTCGGCGGCCACGCCGCGCTGATCGACGAGCGCTTCGCGATGCACGAGCGGCGCGCCCGCAAGTTCGCCGCGCTGATCGCCGAGCGCCGCGCACCGCCCACGACATCGCGCAGGCCACGTGGGGCAACGTCGCGGTCACGCAGGCCTACCTCACGCTCAGCGAGGTGCTCGGCCACATCGACCTGCTGCTCGAGCGCGGCGAGGTCGTCGAGGACGAGCGCGACGGCGTCGTCCACTTCACCACGGCCTGAGTGGAGGACGTCGAGGTCATCCTCGTCGCGCTGCTGGTCTCCGTCGGCGGTGCTCGTCGGCGGCCGCGCGGGCGATCAACGTGCCCGTACCCGATCGTGCTCGTGGTCGGCGGCGCGGTGCTCGGGCTGTCTGCCGTCGGCCTGCCGGAGGTCGCGCTGGACCCGGACCTCGTCCTCGTCATCTTCCTGCCGCCGCTGCTGTACTCGGGCGCGTTCTTCGCCAACCTGCGCGACCTCAGGCCGACCTGCGGTCGATCACGCTGCTCTCGGTCGGGCTCGTGCTGGCGACCGTGCGTGGTCGTCGCGGTCGTCGCGCACGAGCTGATCGACGGGCTGTCGTGGCCGGCGGCGTTCACGCTCGGCGCGATCGTCGGGCCGACCGACCCGGTGGCGGCGACCGCGATCGCCAGCCGGCTCGGCGTCCCGCGGCGGATCGTCTCGATCCTCGAGGGCGAGTCGCTGATCAACGACGCGACGGCCCTCGTCGCCTACCGGATCGCGATCGGCGCGGCCACGGGCGCCGTCGCCTTCTCGCTGCTGGACGCGAGCTGGGAGTTCCTCTGGAAGGCGGCCGGCGGGGTCGCGATCGGGCTCGCCGTCGGCTGGGTGATCGCGCAGATCCGGCGCGCGGCTCGACGACCCGCTGATCGAGAACACGATCGGCCTGCTGAGCGGCTACGCGGCCTACGTGCCGGCCGAGCAGCTGCACCTCTCCGCGGTGCTCAGCGCCGTCACGGTCGGCTGCTACGTCGGCTGGCAGGCGCCGAAGATCGCCTCGCCCGCGACGCGCCTGCAGGGCTTCGGCATGTGGGAGCTGCTCGTCTTCCTGCTCAACGCGTTCCTGTTCGTGCTGATCGGCCTGCAGCTGCCGGCGATCCTCGACGCGCTGGACACGACGAATCCCGCCGACGCTGCTCGGCTACGGCGCCGCGGTCAGCGCTGCGGTCGTGACTCACGCGGCTGGTCTGGCAGCACACGATCGTGTTCGTCATGCGCACGCTCGACCGCCGCGAGTCCGTGCGCAGCGCGGCGCGCGGACGTGGCAGGCGCGGACGGTGATCGGCTGGGCCGGCATGCGCGGCGCCGTCTCGCTCGCGGCGGCGCTGGCGCTCGACGCCGACTTCCCGCAGCGCGACCTGATCGTCTACCTGACGTTCGCGGTGATCTTCGTCACGCTCGTGCTCCAGGGGCTCACGCTGCCGCCGCTGATCCGGGCGCTCGGCGTCGATCGACGACGGCGACCGAGGAGGCGCAGCGAGGAGCTCAAGGCGCGGCTGCGTGGCGACCAAGGCCGCGCTGGCGCGGATCGACGAGCTCGATCCAGGAGGACTGGACGCGCGACGACACGCTCGAGCGGATGCGCCCGATGTACGAGTACCGCAAGCGGCGGCTGGCGGCGCGGGCGGGCAAGATCGAGGACGACGGCTTCGAGGACCGCTCGTTCACGCTACCAGACGATCGTGCGCGAGGTGCTCGAGGCGCAGCGGCGCGGAGATCGTGCGCCTGCGCAACGAGGGCGACGATCTCCAACGACGTCATGCACCGGATCGAGCGCGAGCTCGACCTGGAGGACGAGCGCCTGGAAATCTAGGTCGTCGTGGTGCGCGCGAAGTCGGCCGGCTCGATGAGCCCGTGCCGCAGCGCGCCGATCATCGTCTCGACCTGCTGGACCATGCGCTCGCGATCGAGCTTGGCCAGCGCGCGATGCAGGATGTCGGCGCGGCGGTCGAGCTCGATGTCGAAGCGCTCGGCGACCTGGTTGGTCACCGTGACCTCGCGCCACACGTCGCATTCGCCGCAGCGCAGGCGCATCCACCAGGCCTCAGGCGTGACCGGTTCCCAATCGACCGGATTCACGTAATCCTTGCCGCAGGCGGCACAGTGGTGCAGATCGTCCTCAGCCGGATGCCGACTGGCGCCGGCCGAGTGCTCGGGAGAGCCAGTTCGAGTCCGGGGAGGTCATGCACTCCCAGTATCGGCACGCCCTTCCCAATTCTCCAGGGGGTAAACCGAACTTATGTAGTGTAGGGCAAGCCGACGGCCAGCATCGGCCTCGCGCGGCCTCGTTGCCCTCGCGGACCGCGTAGTTCGTGCCCCGGTCCTCCGGGAAGATCTGCGTCGTGTTGGCCAGCACGAGCCCGCGGCGTGGGCGTCTGCATCGGCGGGATCTTGCTCGCGGTAGCCGACGGTGACGATCGGCTGGGCGGCCGGCTCGCGGTGCAGCCACAGGTTGCTTGACCCAGCCGCGGTCGAAGCGCCGGGTTGACGGCCTTGCAGGCCCGGCGTGTAGCGCTCGAGCAGCGCCTCGGCGTCGAGCGTCGAGCAGCTCGTGGCCGTGCGGCAGGTAGTTGGCGACGTAGAGGAAGCGGCGCCCGTCGTAGCGCTCGGGCGCGATCAGGTTCGTGTGCTCGATCAGCCCGACGAACGGCAGCGCGTCGTCGCCGATGTTGGTCCAGTAGAACGGGCGAGAACTGGCGGTCGAGCTCGATCAGCAGGCAGAGCGCGGTGAAGTACTCGATCCCGCGCAGCTTCGCCAGGTAGGCCTCGGGGAGCACGCCGGGCTCGAGCAGCTGCTCGAAGACGTCGCTGGGGACGCGTCGCCAGCGACCGCCTCGTAGCGCTCGGGCTCGCAGCGTCTCGAACGTCGCGCGGGTCGTGGCCGCGCGCGGAACGAGCCGGGCGCGCCCGGGGTGACGACGAAGCCGCGGCGCGAGCTGCGCCGCCGGGCGGTCGATCAGCACGCGCCCGCCGCCGGCCTCGATCCGCGTCGCGCAGCGCGTCGAACAGCAGCTCCCACGAGTGCTTCGGGTAGCCGAGCTTCTCCTCGGCGGCGTCGTCGCCGCGGCGCAGCCGGAACTTGTTCTGCAGCCAGACCATCGCGATGTCGTCGGCGCGCTCGCCGAACTTGCCGCGCAGCAGCGGGCCCCACAGCGCGCGGTAGGCGTCGCGGCCCATGTAGCGCTCGATCCACTTGCGCGCGGTGATGCGCTCGAACGGCGCCGGGTTGCCGGGGCCGCGCTGGATCGCCAGCACCGCGGCGCCGAGCCGCACGCGCGCGAGCGGCGGCAGCGGCTTGAAGCGCAGCAGGTCCAGCGGCGTCACGAACGGCCACTGGCTTGCCCGTCGGCGAAGTAGGCCACGTCGAGCTCGAGATCCACTCGAGCTCGTCCGGCATCCCCAGCTCGTCGTAGAGCGCGGCGATGTGGCGGTCGGTCGAGAACAGGTGGTGGTAGTAGCGCTCGAGCAGGTGGCCGTCGCCGACGTCGAGCGTCGCCGCCTGGCCGCCGAGCCCGGGCCAGCGCTCGTAGACGTCGACGGTGTGGCCCGGCCTGCGTCAGGCGCAGTCGCGGCGACGAGGCCGGCGACGCCGGCCCCCAGCACCGCGATCCTCATCGGCTCTCGCCGGCTCCTCGACGTTGATGCGCTCGCCGACCACGTACAGCGGCCGGTGCTTGACCTCGTCGTAGATGCGGCCCGACGTACTCGCCGATGATCCCGAGCGTGATCAGCTGGATGCCGCCGAGCAGCAGGACGACGATGATCGTGGTCGGGACGCCGCGCTCGAAGATGTTCGCGTAGCGGGCGATGATCGTCAGCGGGATCGCCAGGAAGGCGACGACGCTGAAGAAGAAGCCGAGGAACGTCGCCCACTGCAGCGGCCGGCTCGAGAACGACGTGATCGCGTCGAAGCGAGAAGCGCAGCATCTTGCGCAGCGGGTACTTCGTCACGCCCGGCGTGGCGCTCCTGGCGCACGAACGGCACGGCGGTCTGCGTGAAGCCGATCCAGACCGTCATCCCGCGCAGGAAGCGGTTGCGCTCGGGCATCGCCAGCAGCGCGTCGAGCGCCTGGCGGTCCATCAGGCGGAAGTCGCCGGACTCGACGGCGAGGTCGAGGCCCGTGAGGCGGCGGAAGATGCGGTAGAAGCCGCGCGCGGTGACGCGCTTGAACGCGCGTCTCCCCCAGCCGCTGCTCGCGCACGGCGTAGACGACGTCGATGCCCTCGCGCCAGCGCGCGAGCATCTCGCGGGATCACCTCGGGCGGGTCCTGGAGGTCGCCGTCGATCATCACGATCGACGTCGCCGCGCGCGTGCTCGAGCCCGGCGGTGAGCGCCGGCTGGTGGCCGAAGTTGCGCGAGAGCGAGACGACCTTGACGCGCGGATCGCGCGGCGGCGGCGGCGGCCATCGCCTCCGCGCGTGCTGTCCTTGGAGCCGTCGTTGACGAGGATCAGCTCGTAGTTGACGTCGCCCAGCGCCGACGCGACCCGCTCGGTGAACGGGTCGACGGTCTCCTCCTCCTCGTACATCGGAGCCACGACGCTGAGCAGCCCGGCTCGCGATCCATGCGGCGCAGGGTACCGGCGGCGTAAGCTGCACGCCATGGTCGACGAGGCGGCGGTGGAGCGCGAGCTGTTCGAGGTGGGTCGCCGGCTGGCCGCCGCGCTGCCGACGACGCGCAACCCGCTGAAGGTGCTCGACGACAAGGCGATGGACCTGGCGTCCTCGGACGCCGAGCTCAAGGCCGCGCTGTTCCGCTTCGTCGACGTCGTGCCCGCGTGCCGCAACCTCGACGACCTCGCGCGCCACCTGACCGCGCTTCCTGGGCGAGGTCGACGAGCCGCCGCCGTCCGTCGGCGTGGCGATGAAGATGGGCAACTCCAAGGCCGGGCGCCGCGCGCTCGGGATGGCGGCCGCGGCGGGCGTCAAGCACATGGCGCACCGCTTCATCGTCGGCGAGGACCCGAAGGCCGCGCTGGGCGACCTCAAGGACCTGTGGAAGGACGGCGTGGCCGTCGTCGGTCGACCTGCTGGGCGAGGCGACGGTCACCCAGGCCGAGGCGCAGCGCTACGCCGACCGCTGCGCGGACGCGCTCGACACGATCGCCGGCGCCGCCGCGGGCTGGCCGGCGCGCGCCGCAGCTCGAGCGCGACACCGCGGGCCCGCTGCCGCGCGCGAACCTGTCGGTGAAGGTGTCCGCGCTTGACGCCGCTGCTGCGTCCCGACGCGCCCGAGCGCGGCAAGCGCGACGCCGCCGACCGGCTGCGGCCGCTGCTGCGCCGCGCCCACGAGCGCGGCGCGCACCTGCACATCGACATGGAGTCGATGGACTCGCGCGACGCGGTGCTCGAGCTGATCCTCGAGCTGCTGGCCGAGGACGAGTTCCGCGCCGGGCCGTCCGCCGGCCTCGTGCTCCAGGGCTACCTGCGCGACTCGCCGGACACGCTCGACACGATCCTCGACCTGGCTCGACGGGCCGGGCGCGGGGCGCGCGCAGCCGCTGACGATCCGGCTGGTCAAGGGCGCCTACTGGGACCACGAGCTCGTCCAGGCCGCGCAGCACGGCTGGTCGACGCCGGTCTTCGAGCGCAAGGCCGACACGGACGCGAACTTCGAGCTGCTCACGCGGCGGCTGCTCGACGCGCGGCCGCGCGGTCCGCGTCGCGATCGCCTCGCACAACCTGCGCTCGGTCGCGCACGCGATCGCCTACAACCGGCTGACCGGCGGCGCCGGACGCCGACCTCGAGCTGCAGGTCCTGCGCGGGCTCGGCGACCCGCTGCAGACGGCGATCGCCGCCCAGGGCCTGCGCGTGCGCACGTACTGCCCGGTCGGCGACCTCGTCGCGGGCATGGCGTATCTGGTGCGGCGGCTGCTCGAGAACACGTCCAACGAGTCGTTCCTGTACGAGCAGGCGCGCGGCACGCCGCTGGAAGAGCTGCTCGCCGCGGCGGCGCGCACGGCATGAAGCCCGTTCGCGAACGAGCCGATCCTGGAGCTGCGCCGGGCGCCGATCCGTGCGCAGCTGCACGGGCGCGCTGGAGGCCTTCGACGCCGAGCCGGTGATCCAGGTGCCGGTGTGGATCGGCGACGACACGCCGCAACGGCGGCGCGCTGATCTCGACCGATCCCGGCGACCCCGAGCGCGTGGTCGCGCAGTCCGCCGTGGCGAGCGAGGCCGACGTCGACCATGCGCTCGACCTCGCCGGCCGCGGTTTCAGGGAATGGGGCGCACGCACCGCCGTCCAGCGCGCCGAGGTGCTGATCACGCGCCGCCGCGTGGCTGCGCGAGCGGCGGCTCGAGATCGCCGCGCTCGAGGTCCGCGAGACCGCGAAGCCGTGGCGCGAGGCCGACGGCGACGTCTGCGAGGCGATCGACTTCCTCGAGTACTACGCGCGCGCCGCGGTCGAGCTCGAGCGAGCATCCCGGCGGCGTGCCGGGCTCGCCGGCGGTGAGCTGATCCAGCTGCCCGGCGAGCGCAACGAGCTGCGCTGGCGCCCGCGCGGCGTCGTCGCCGTCATCTCGCCCTGGAACTTCCCGGTGGCGATCCCGCTCGGGATGGTCTCCGCCGGCGCTGGCGACCGGCAACGCGGTGGTGCTCAAGCCCGCCGAGCAGGCGCCCGCGTGCGCCTACATGCTCGTGCGCGCGCTGCGCGAGTCCGGCGTTCCCGCCGTCCGCGCTCGCGCTGCTGCCCGGCGAGGGCGCGGTCGGCGCGCAGCTCGTCGGCGACCCGCGCGTGCACACGATCGCGTTCACCGGCTCGGGCCCGGTCGGGCTGGAGATCGTCCGCCGCGCCGCGGAGATGGCGCCCGGGCAGCGCCACCTGAAGCGCGTGGTGGCCGAGATGGGCGGCAAGAACTGCGTGATCGTGGACTCCGACGCCGATCTCGACGACGTCGTTCCCGCGCTGGTGAAGTCCGCGTTCAACTACGCGGGCCAGAAGTGCTCGGCGGCCGCGCGCGTGCTCGCGCACGAGGCGATCCACGACGGCCTGGTCGAGCGGCTCGCGGGCGCGATCGAGGTGCTGCACGTCGGCCAGGCCTCCGATCCCGAGATCGACGTGCCGCCGGTGATCGAGCGCGAGGCGCAGGAGCGCGTGGCGCGCTACGCCGCGACCGCGCAGGCCGAGCGGGCCGGATCGCCGCCCGCGCCGCCGACGTGCCCGACCGCGGCTACTTCGCCACGCCCGACGCTCGCCACCGACCTGCCGGCGGACTCGCCCGTGCTGCTGCGAGGAGATCTTCGGCCCGCTGCTCGCCGTCGAGCGCGTGAAGTCCGATCGAGGAGGCGTGCGACCGCGTCGACGCCTCGCCGTACGGGCTGACCGGCGGCCTGTTCTCGCGCTCGCCGCGGACCGTCGACTACGTCGCCGACCGCTCGCCGGTCGGCAACCTCTACGTCAACCGCGAGATCACGGGCGCGATGGTCGGCCGCCAGCCGTTCGGCGGCAACCGGCTCTCCGGCACCGGCACGAAGGCCGGCGGCCCCGGCTACCTGCTGCAGTTCGTCGAGCCGCGCGTCGTGACCGAGAACACCGTCCGCCACGGGCTCGTCGTATGAAGGGCGTCCTCGCCGCGGCGCTGACGCCGATGCGCCGACGACCTCTCGGTCGACCGTGCGGCGTTCGCCGCGCACTGCCGGCGGCTGCTCGACGCGGGCTGTCACGGCCTGGCGATCTTCGGCACCACGGGCGAGGCCAACTCGCTCTCGGTCGGCGAGCGGATCGACGCCTGGGAAGGGCTGGTCGAGGACGGCATCCCCGCCGAGGCGCTGCTGCCCGGCACCGGCGCCTGCGCGCTGCCGGACGCGGTACGGCTCACGCAGGCGGCGCTCGAGCTCGGCGCCCGCGGCGTGCTCGCCCTTCCGCCCTTCTACTACAAGGGCGTCTCCGACGACGGCCTCTTCCGCTTCTTCGCCGAGCTGATCGAGCGCGTCGGCGACGACCGGCTGCGGCTGTTCCTCTACCACATCCCGCCGATGGCGCAGGTCGGCTTCTCGCCCGAGCTGATCGGCCGGCTGCTCGACGCCTACCCGGAAACGATCGCCGGGACGAAGGACTCCGCGGGCGACGCCGGAGCGCATCGAGGCGGTCTGCAAGGCCTACCCGCAGCTGACGGTGTTCGCGGGCTCCGAGCGCTTCCTGCTCGACACGCTGCGCTGGGGCGGCGACGGCTGCATCTCGGCCACCGTCAACGTCACCGCGCGCCAGACGCGCGACGTCTACGACCTGTTCGCCGCCGGCTCGAGCGACGCCGACGCCGCCCAGGCCGCGCTGACCGAGGCGCGCCGGTTCCTCGAGGGCTACCCGGCGATCCCGGCGCTGAAGGCGATCGTGCGCGACCGGACGGGCGACGACGTGTGGCTGCAACCTGCGCCCGCCGCTGGACGCGCTCGACGAAGCCCGCACGCGCGAGCTGCTCGCCACGCTGTCGTAGTTCCGACGGCGCCGCTGTGCGCCTTCGCACACTGACGCATGGAACCCCGCCGCCGGAGGGAGGACGGGTGCATGACTTCGCCCCAGCAGAAGGTCGTGCAGTACCTCGACGAGGCGCACGCCACCGAGCACGCTCTGACCCGCGTCCTGCAGTCGCAGATCGCGATGACCCCGCGCGGTTCCTACCGCTCCGCGCTCGAGTCGCACCTGCGTCGAGACGCAGCGACCACGCCGACCGCGTCGCCGCAGCGCGCTCGAGGAGCTCGGCGGCGGCCAGAACCCGCTGCAGGCGGTCGTCGGGCTCGCCGAGCCGTCGTCGGCCAGGCGCTCGCGCTCGGCAAGACGCCGCTCGATCTCCTGCGCGGCTCCGGCGGCGAGGAGAAGGTGCTCAAGAACGCCAAGGACGCCTGCGCCACCGAGGCGCTGGAGATCGCGACCTACACCGCGCTCGAGCGGCTCGCCGACGCCGTCGGCGACGACGAGACCGCGAAGCTGGCCGCCTCGATCCGCGCCGACGAGGAGCAGATGCTCGAGCGCGTCCTGCGCGAGCTCCCGAAGCTCACCGACGCGGTCGTCGCGCGCCGACGTCGACGGCAACCCGTCCTACGACGTCGCCAAGACCGGCGCCGCCGACGCCGTCCGCGAAGGCGCGACGCGCGCGACCAAGCGCGCCGCCCGCCAGGCGCGCAAGGTCCCGGGCGTCGCCCAGGCCGAGGGCGCAGATCAAGGGCGCCGTCGCCTCCGAGGACGACCTCGCGATCGCGCGCTACGACACGCTCACCGCCGACGAGATCACGAGCCGGCTGCCCGAGCTCTCGCAGATCGACCTGGCCAAGATCGACGCCTACGAGCGTCGCGACGCAGAACCGCACGACGGTCCTGAGCCGCATCAGCACGCTGCGCGGCGACGAGCCGTGGCCCGGCTACGACGAGCTGACGGTCGCCGAGATCCGCACCGCGCTCTCCGCGGGCGACGACGATCGCGCCGAGCAGGTCGCGCGCCTACGAGCGCGCCCACAAGAACCGCGCCGGCGTGCTCTCACGCCGCCGAGCGCGAGCACAGCAACGCGTAACCGAGCTTCAGGAGCACGTGAGATGAGCATCGCTGACAAGGCCCGCAGGCTTCCCGGCATCGCCGCCGCCGAAGGCACCGTCACCGGCGCGTTCGCGGTCGAAGACGACCTGCCGATCAACGACTACGACAAGCAGACCGCGGAGGCGATCGCCGCGAAGCTCAACGGCTTCAGCCAGCGCGAACTGCGCCTGATCGGCGCCTACGAGGCCAAGCGCTCCAACCGCACGACGATCACGGACCGGATCGCCAAGCTGACCGGCGAGGTGCCATGGTCAGGCTACGACGAGCAGACCGTCGGCGAGATCACCTCGGCGCTCGGGGGCGCCGACGCCGACACGGCCCGCAAGGTCATCGCCTACGAGCGCGAGCACAAGTCACGCGCGGGCGTCATCGACGCTGCCAGCCGCTGAGCTGAGCGCCGGCCGGGCCTGCGCCCGGCCGGCGATCAGGCTCAGAACTCGATGACGCTGCGGATCCCGTCCTGGTGGTGCATCAGGTCGAAGCCGTGGTTGACCTCGTCGAGCGCGATCCGGTGCGAGATGAACGGGTCGACGTCGAGGTCGCCGTCGAGATAGCGCTGCACGAGCAGCGGCACCTGGTCGCGGCCCTTGACGCCGCCGAACGAGGAGCCGCAGACGCGGCGGCCCTGGATCAGGTAGCGCGGGATGATGTCCAGCGTCTCGCCCTTGCCGGCGACGCCCGCGACCGTGCACAGGCCCCAGCCCATGCGCGCGGACTCGACGGCCTGGCGCATGACCGCGACGATCCCGGTGGCCTCGAAGGTGTAGTCGGCGCCGTAGCCGTCGGTCTCGTCGAGGATCCGCTGGACCGTGTCGTCGCCGCCGATCCAGGTGTCGGTCGCGCCCTGGCCGCGGGCGAGCTCGAGCCGGTCCTCGGAGAGGTCGACGCAGATGATCCGCTCCGCGCCCTGCAGGCGCGCGCCGGCGACAGCGCCGAGACCGACCATGCCGGCGCCGAAGACCACGCAGGTCGAGCCTTCTTCGACCTTCGCCGTGTACATCGCCGCGCCGAGGCCGGTCGAGAGGCCGCAGGCGAACAGCGCGCAGCGATCCAGCGGCGCCTCCTTCGGCACCTTGGCGAGCGCGATCTCCGGCATCACCGTGTACTCCGCGAACGTGCTCGTGCCCATGAAGTGGCGGATCGGCTCGCCGTTGCGGCTCAGGCGCACCGTGCCGTCGGGCAGGTGGCCGAGGTTCTGCTCGGCGCGGATCGCCATGCAGAGGTTGGTGCGCGGGGACAGGCAGTGGACGCACTCGCGGCACTGCGGTGAGAAGAGCGTCACCACGTGATCGCCGACGGCGAGGTCGCTGACGCCCTCGCCGAGCTTCTCGACGACGCCCGCGCCCTCGTGGCCGAGCACCGCCGGGCGCATAGCCGGACGGGTCGGCGCCCGAGGCCGTGTACATGTCGGTGTGACAGACGCCGCAGGCCACCAGGCGCACGAGCACTTCACCCGCCTTGGGCTCGGCCAGGTCGATCTCCTGCACCACGAGCGGCGCGCCGAATTCCTCCAGTACCGCAGCCCGCATCCGCATCGCACGTTCCTCCGAAGTCAGTTCAAGTTGGACGCGGGCACCTTACGCGGGTGCAGCCGCACGCGCAGGCCCATCGGGCTCATGGTGAAGCCGAAATGCTCGCGCGGCGGCGGGCCTACCGGCTCGATCTCGAAGTTGCGGCCGAGCATCGCGAGCGCCGTCTTGCCCTCCAGGAAGGCGAGATTGCGGCCGGGACAGAAGCGCGGCCCGGCGCCGAAGGTCAGGAAGACCGGGTTTTCGGCGGGCTCCAGCCAGCGGTCGGGATCGAAGCGCGCGACGCGCTCCGGCCGCGCGGCCTGGCGCGTGAGCGCCACGACCCGGGTCCCGGCGGGCAGCTCGACGCCCGCGACCGTCGTGTCCGTGTTCGGCTCGAGGAACATGATCGGCACCGTGGACTTCAGCCGCGCGGACTCGCGGAACACGGCCTCGCCGAAGCGCGCCGCATCCGCCGCCTCGGCGCTCTGAGGCGTGCGGTCGGCGCCGAGCGTCGCGTCGGCCTCAGCCGCCAGGCGGCGCTGCGACGCCGGATCCTGGCCGAGGATGAAGCTCGCCCACGCGAGCGTGTTCGCCGTCGTGTCCTCGCCCGCCAGGAGCATCGTGAACACGTTGCCGACGACGTCGGCGTCGCTGTACTCCGTCTTGGTGAGCATGCTCTCGAGGAAGTTCTCCGGTGCCTCGCGCAGCTCGGGCCGGGCGTCGATGCGCGCTCGCGCTTCAGTGATGAACCCGGCGATCGCGTCCTGGATGACCTGGAGCGAGTGCTCGGCGGCGCGATCGGCGGGCGGCTTGACGTAGCGCCAGTACGGCACCGGGGCGAGGATCCGCCGTGAGAGCATCTCGAAGACGCGGCCGATATGGCGCTCCAGCTCGCCGTCGCCGTCCTCGAGCGTGTTGAGGTCCTTGCCGAACGCCAGCGCCGACGTGATGTCGACGCTGTAGGCCATGAAGTCCGCGAGGATCTCGATCTCCTGGCCCTGCTTGGCCTGCAGGCGCGTCAGGAGGCGCTCGGTGGCGACGCGGATGACGTCGAAGTAGCCGCGCAGGTGGTTGGTGTTGAGCGCGGTCACCGCGAGCCGGCGCTGGCGGCGCCAGTCGGCGCCCTCGGAGGTGAACGGCCCGATGATCCCCATCTCGTCGGCGACGGACTCGACCTCGCGCCAGCGGCGGTAGCCGTCGGGGCGCTCGCGCAGGATCGCGTTGATCGCGTCGGGACCGGTGAAGCCGACGACGTCGCGCGGGCCCATCGAGAACCGGAACACGGGGCCGTAGCGGCGCCCCCACTGCTCGATCATCACGTGCAGACGGTCCGGTCGGATCTGGTGCGCGTTGCCGAGGCCCGGCAGCCCTCGCGGGCCGGGGAGTTCCGCGATCGCGGTCATGGCCTGACACTATCCGGCCATGTGGGTCATCTTCGACCTCAACGGCACGCTCGTCGATCCGGGCGTGCTGCTCGAGCCCGCGGCGCTGCCGATCGCGGCGCTCGACGAGGCCAACATGATGGCGATGGTCACGGTCATCGCCGGCCGTGAGACCGCGTTCAAACCGCTGCTCGACGCGGCGCTCCGGCGGGGCCTGGAGCGCGAAGGGCGCGATCCTTCGCTCGCCGAGGGCGCGCTCGAGCGGTTGCCGGACATGCCCGCCTACCCCGACGTCCCGGACGCGCTCGACGCGTTGCTGGGCGGAGGGTTCCAACTCGGCGTGCTGACGCAATCCTCGGCGGAGGCCGCTGAGGCGGTGCTGGCGACGTCCGGTCTGCGCGATCGCTTCTCGCTCGTCCTCTCCGCCCCGGCCTCCGGCGCCTTCAAGCCGGAGGATCTCGCGTATCGCTACGCCCTCGACCAGGCCGGAGCGACCGACGCCTGGTTCGTAGCCGGACATTGGTGGGACGTCGCCGGCGCGGCCTACGCGGGCCTGCGCACCGCCTGGGTCAGCCGCACCGACCTCGCCTACCCGATCGCCATGCCGGCCCCGGACGTCACCGGCCCGGACGTCGCCGCCGTCGCCGCCGCGATCCTAAAGCTCACCTAAGGGGCCTGGCCCCTTAGGAACGCTTTAGGTTGTGAGGAGGGTGCGGGCGGCGGCCGCGACGTCGTCCTCGAGCCAGGGTGGGAGCGGGGAGCGGTGGCGGCGGACGGCCGCGTACGGGAGGTCGACGATCGCTCGCGTGACGCGTTCGACCTCACGTTCGCCGGCGCTCCCGTAGAGCGCGCCTGCGAGCCGCTCGACCTGCTCCGCCACCGGGAGGTTGAGGCTCGCGACGTCTTCGCCTGTGTCGAGCAGGTCGCGCCGGCGGAGCGTGAGCAGGAGCCGGGCGTCGTCGGGGTGATCGCGGGCGAAGGCGACGACCGAGACCGCCATCGCGACGCCCGCCGTGACCGGGTCCGGCGCCTGCGCGGCGGCCAGCCAGCGCTCGTGGAAGCGCTGCAGCGCCCGCAGCCAGGCCGCGGCGAGCACGCCGTCGCGGTTGCTGAAGCGGTGATAGAGCGTGCCGACGGGCGCGCCGCTCTCGCGGGCGATCGCCGCGACGCTGACGGCCCGCGGGCCGTCGCGCAGCGCGAGCTCGCGGGCGGCGTCGAGGATCCGGTCGGTGTCGTGTTTGCGTGGTGGCGCCATGATCTAGTACGGTCATTCTATATGGAACGACCGCCCTATATCGACGAGCTGGCCGCGGACGTCGCGGCAAGCGCCGAACAGACCTGGAGCGCGCTGCGATCGGTGCTGCGGTCTGACCTCTCCGGCGGCGCCGCCGCGCCGCTGGTTCGCTTCCTCCGCGTCTCCCCCGCGCACGCCGCCGGCGACTGGAGCGGCGACCTCCATGGCGCGTCCCTGGCCGGGTTCGCCGTCGCCGAGTCCGAGCCCCCGCGGCGGCTCGAGCTGCACGGCCGCCATCGCTTCTCGCGCTACGCGCTGATCTTCGAGCTCGACGCCGCAGGTCCGCATACGACCCGTCTGCGCGCTCGCACCCATGCCGAGTTTCCCGGCGTTCGGGGGCGTGTCTACCGGGCACTGGTGATCGGCTCCCGCGCCCACCACGTGGTCGTGCGCCACCTGCTGCGGCGCGTGGCGAGCCGCTCCGAGCACGTGCGCGGCCCCTTCGACTGACCGAAGGACCCTTGCCGGGTGCTGCTTGGCCCCGTAGCGTCGGCGAATGCGCCGCCTCCTCCCCCTGCTCGCGAGCCTCGTCCTGCTCGCGCTGCCCGCCTCCGCCTCCGCCTACACCTTCGCCGAATGGGACCAACCTGGTCACCCGGCCGGCATCGCCCAGTCCGGGACCTTCCTGTACTCCACGCTCTCGAGCACGGGGCAGATCGGTCAAGGCACCCTCAACGGGGTCCAGACGGCCCTGACCGTGGGCGGCGGCAGTGCGCCCAGCGTGCTCGTGCCGGGCCCGGGTGACAACCACCTGTGGTTCGTCGATCCCGGCAACTCGAAGGTCGGCCGCAGCAACCCGGGCGTCTCGCTGCTCGAGTTCGCGACCGTGCTCACGGGCACGCCGTCCGATCTCGCCGCCGGGCAGACCGGGACGATGTGGGTCGTCGAATCCACGGGCGGCAAGCTCGCCTGCGTGACCACGGCCGGCGTCGTGACCGAGTACACGTCACCGCTCACCGCGGCGGTCGCGATCACCCGCGGCGGCGACGGCGCGATGTGGATGGTCGACACGGCCGCCAACAGCCTCGGGCGCTTCACGCCGGCGGCGACCTGCGCGACGGCGCCGACGATCGAGGTCTTCCCGCTCGGCATCACCGTCACCGGCGCGGTCGACATCGCGCCCGCTCCCACGGGCAACGACCTCTACGTCGCGGCCAACAACGCGCTCGTGCGCGTCCAGCCGACCGCGTCGACCCCGACGATCACGTCGGTCTCGCTCGGCAACGGCAAGCCCGCCGCGGTGCACTCCGGCGCGACCGGCGTGTGGTGGGTGGACTCGGTCAACAAGCGCATCGGCCGCTACGCCGCGACCGTCGTGACCGAGTGGGCGCTGCCGCGCGGCAGCGGCGTCCCGAACGAGTTCACGCTCGCCTCGGACGGATCGGTCTGGTACACGAGCAAGGCGGACGACCGGCTCGGGCGCTTCTCGGAGGAGACCGGCGCGCAGGGCGATCCGGGGGCGACCGGCGCCCAGGGTCCCACCGGTGCGACGGGCTCGCAGGGTCCCACCGGCGCGACCGGCGCCCAGGGCAACCCGGGCGCGACCGGCGCGACTGGCGCGACCGGAAACCCGGGCGCGACCGGTGCCACCGGCGCGACCGGTGCTCAGGGCCCGAAGGGTGACACCGGCGCCACCGGCTTCGCCGCACCCGGCGCGGCAGGCCCCACCGGCGCGACGGGCGCGCGCGGCCCCAACGGCGCTCAGGGCCTGACCGGCCCCGCCGGCCCGCGCGGCAAGACCGGACCGGCGGGCAAGTTCCCCAAGATCACGTGCAAGCTCAAGGGCAAGAAGGTGACCTGCAAGGTCGGAAGCAGCAGCGGCTCGGGTGGCAGCGGCGACTCCGGCGGCACCAACACCGGCGGCGGCGAGGGCATGCGCCTGCGGCTCAGCCGCGCGAGCAAGGTCTACGCGACGGGCAGCCGCTCGGCATCGAGCAAGAGCACGAGCGTCCGCCTGCGCGGCGGCGTGAAGGCCGGCCGGTACACGCTCTCCGTGCACCTCGGCGACGTCTCGATCCGGATGCCGATCCGACTGGGCTGAACGAGGGGCTACAGGTGCTGCTGATCGTTCCAGGTCAGCAGCGCCCAGCCGTCGAAGCGGATGCCTTCGATGACGTAGTCGCGGCGCTTCTGGAAGATCGAGATGCCGGTGTTGATGTGCGACATCCGGTACAGCGCGGGCAGGTGCGCCGGCGAGAAGTCCTCGCGGAAGATCGCGGCGCCGAGGAAGAAGTGCATGAAGCCCCAGTGCGAGACGCAGAGCACGCGCTCGCTCTCGACCCGTTCCGCCAGGCGGTCCTGCACGCGCGCGACGCGGGCGAGGATGCCCGCGAACGACTCCGCGCCCGGCTCCGCGTGATCGGGTGCGGAGCGCGGCATCCACGACACGTGCCCCGTCCCCTTATAGGACGGTGACGCGGCGCGGTAGGCGTCGGACTGGCGCACCTCGTGCAGGTCGTCGTCGGTGTCGAAGCCGAGGTCCAGCACCTTGCCGATCGCCGAGGCGGTCTCCTGCGCACGCCCGAATGGGCTCGCGAGGATCGCCTCGATGCCCTCGCCGCGCAGCCGCTCCCCCACCCCGCGCGCCTGTTCCCAGCCGCGCTCGGACAGCCGGTCGGCGTCGCCGGGCTCGGGCACCATCTCGCGGTCGGCGACGTTGGCCACCGACTCGCCGTGGCGCGTGAAGTAGACGATCACGCCGTCACGCTCACGCTGCGCAGGAACAGCTCGTGGACGCGGTTCTCGCCCGCGATCTCCGGATGGAACGAGATCACGAGCATGTTGTCCTGGCGCGCGGCGACCGGATGCCCGTCGACGGAGGCGAGGATCTCGACGCCCTCGCCGTACTCGGCCAGCCACGGCGCGCGGATGAAGACCGCGCGGACCGGCCCGCCGTCGATGCCGGGGATGTCGAGGTCGGCCTCGAACGAGCGCACCTGGCGCCCGAACGCGTTGCGGACGCACAGCGTGTCCATCACGCCGAGGTGCTCGCGGTCGAGCATGATCATCCCGGCGCAGGTGCCGAGCACCGGCTTGCCGGACGCGACGAACGCGCGCAGCGGGTCCGCGAGACCCTCGCGCTTGATGCCGAGGGTCATCGTGGTCGACTCGCCGCCGGGCATGACGAGCCCGTCGAGCCCGTCGAGGTCCGCGGGAACGCGGACCTCGCGAACGTCGGCGCCTAGCGCCCTGCAGCATCTTCGAATGCGCCTCGAAGTCGCCCTGCAGGGCGAGGACACCGACCAGAGCCAAGTGGGCTTACCAGCCCCGGTTGGCGAGCAGCTGGCCTTCTTCGAGCTTGCGCGTCTCGAGCGACTGCATCGCCAGTGCCGAGGCCCTCGGAGGCGCGCGCGACGCGCTCCGGGTCCTTGAAGTGGGTCGTCGCCTCGACGATCGCCGCCGCGCGCGTCGCCGGGTCCTCGGACTTGAAGATGCCCGAGCCGACGAAGACGCCCTCGGCGCCGAGCTGCATCACGAGCGACGCGTCGGCCGGCGTCGCGATCCCGCCGGCGCAGAAGAGCACGACCGGCAGCTTGCCGTCGACGGCGACCTGGCGGACGAGATCCAGCGGCGCCTGCAGCTCCTTGGCCGCGGTCGCGAGCTCCATGTCGTCGAGCGTCTGCAGGCGGCGGATCGCCGCGCGGATCGTGCGCAGGTGGCGCACGGCCTCGACGATGTCGCCGGTGCCGGCCTCGCCCTTGGAGCGGATCATCGCCGCGCCCTCGCCGATCCGGCGCAGCGCCTCGCCGAGGTTGGTCGCGCCGCACACGAACGGGACCTTGAAGCCCCACTTGTCGATGTGGTTGGCCTCGTCGGCGGGCGTCAGGACCTCGGACTCGTCGATGTAGTCGACCTCGAGCGCCTCGAGCACCTGCGCCTCGGCGAAGTGGCCGATGCGCGCCTTGGCCATGACGGGGATCGTCACGGCCTCCTGGATGCCCTTGATCATGATCGGATCGGACATGCGCGCGACCCCGCCGTCACGGCGGATGTCGGAGGGAACGCGCTCGAGCGCCATGACCGCGACCGCGCCGGCGTCCTCGGCGATCTTCGCCTGCTCGGCATTGACGACGTCCATGATGACGCCGCCCTTCAGCATCTCGGCCAGACCGGCCTTTACACGGAACGTCGCCTCGTCTCTCATTGCGTATCGATGTTAGCCGGGGCGCGCTGTACGATCCGGCGCATGGCAGCAGACTCCCCAGACCTCATTGGACCCGACGATGTTGCCTTCACGCTGGACCTGACACCGGCACAGCTGAAGATCGTGCACGCGGCGCTGCGCTCGATGCGCGACGACTTCGGTCACGACCAGCACGACGTCCACAAGATCATCCACGAGCTGCTGGCCAAGCTGCCCGACGAGGCGTCGATCCGCTCGATCGACATCACGACCGGGCGCTGACCGCTAGCGGGGCCGGCGGCGGGACGGTTCGCGGCCCGGCGGTTGCCGCGGCTCGGGGCCGGCGTCCGCGACGCTCCAACCGCGCGTGACCGGCTTCCCGCCGACGATCGTCAGCAGCTCGTCCTCGTGGCGCAGCGTCAGCGGCTCGCCTTCGTGGATCAGCTCGTAGCGCGCCTCGTCGTGCGTGATCGTGACCTGCAGGCAGCGATCGCGGTAGTTGATGCGGAAGCTCAGCCGCGCGAGTGCGGCGGGCAGGCGCGGCCGGAAGCTCAGCTGGCCGCCGTGGTCGCGCATCCCGCCGAAGCCGGCGACGGCGGCGATCCATGACCCGGCGAGCGAGGCCATGTGCAGGCCATCGCGCGTGTTGTGCTCGAGGTCGCTCAGGTCCATCAGCGCCGCCTCGCCGAAGTAGTCGTAGGCCAGCTCGAGGTGGCCGACGTCGGCCGCGACGACGGCCTGGATGCACGCCGACAGCGAGGAGTCGCGCACGGTCAGCGGCTCGTAGTAGGCGAAGTCGCGCGCCTTCTCCTCGGCGCTGAAGCGCTCCCCGCGCAGGAACAGCGCCAGCACGAGGTCCGGCTGCTTGAGCACCTGCTTGCGGTAGAGCTGCAGGTACGGCATGTGCAGCAGCAGCGGGTACTCGAGCCCGTCGAAGTCCATCACCTCGTGACGGGTGAAGCCCGCGTCCTGCGGGTGCACGCCGAGCCGCTTGTCGAAGGGCACGTGCATGTCGGAGGCGGCGTCGCGCCAGCCCGCGATCTCCTCCTCGTCGACGCCGAGGGCCATGCGCCGCCTCCGGATGGCGGGCGGCGAAATCGGCCGCGACGCGCAGGTTCTGCTCGGCCATCAGGTTCGTGTAGACGTTGTCGTCGACGATCGCCGAGTACTCGTCGGGGCCGGTGACGCCGTCGATGTGGAACGCGCCGGAGTGGTCGTGGTGGCCGAGCGAGCGCCACAGGCGCGCCGTCTGCACGAGCAGCTCGAGCCCGGCGCCGGCCTCGAACCCGGTGTCGTGGGTCGCCCGCAGGTAGCGGATGACCGCGTCGGCGATGTCGGCGTTGATGTGGAACGCGGCCGAGCCGGCCGGCCAGTAGGCCGAGCACTCCATGCCGCGGATCGTGCGCCACGGGAACGCGGCGCCCTTCAGCCGCAGCTGGGCCGCCCGCTCCTGCGCGAGATCGAGCGTGGAATGGCGCCAGCGCAGCGCGTCGGCGACGGCCTCCGGGTGCGTGTACGTGAGCACCGGCAGCACGAAGGTCTCCGTGTCCCAGAAGACGTGGCCGTCGTAGCCGGGGCCGGTCAGGCCCTTGGCCGGGATCGCGCGGCGCTCGGCGCGCGCGCCGGCCTGCAGCGTGTGAAAGAGCGCGAAGCGGACCGCCTGCTGCAGCTCGCCGTCGCCGTCGATCTCGACGTCGGCGTGCTCCCAGAAGTCGTCGAGGTACGCGCGCTGGGAGTCCACGAGCTCGTCCCAGCCGACCCGGCGTGGCAGACGCGACCGCCGCGGCGACCTGGTCGCGCACCGAAGGCAGCGAGCGCTGGCTCGACCAGCCGTACGCGAGGAACTTGGTGAACACGAGCGGCGTGTCCGGCCCGATCTCGGCGGTCATCCAGACCCGGCCGAGGTCGGGTTGCGCCTCGGCGCCGGTCTCGAGGCCGTCGAAGTCCTCGACGACGTGATCGATCCCGGCCGCCATCCGCAGCCCGCTCTCGCGCGTGCGGTGGACGAGCACGATCCGCAGGCCGTGGACCTCCTGCTCCTCGGCGACGAGCGGCGCGCGCAGCGCCGCCGCCGCGCGCGGATCGTCGCTGTGCCCCGTGCCCGGCTCGTTGGCCACCAGCTCGGACTGGGCGACGACGCGCAACGAGCGACCGTCGGTCGGCCGCACCTCGTAGCGGATCGCGGCCACCGAGCGCTGGACGAACGAGACGACGCGGGTGGTACGCACCTCGATCTCGCGCCCGCTCGGCGAGCGCCAGTGCACCTCGCGCCGCAGCACGCCCGCGCGCAGGTCGAGCGTGCGCGTGTGGCCGAGCAGCTCGCCGTAGCGGACGTCGAACGGCTCGTCGTCCACGAGCAGGCGGACGAGCTTGCCGTTGGTGGCGTTGACGACGGTCTGCCCGTCCTCCGGGTAGCCGTAGCCGGCCTCGGCGTACGGCAGCGGCCGCGTCTCGTAGAAGCCGTTGAGGTAGGTGCCGGGCAGCCCGAACGGCTCGCCCTCGTCGAGGTTGCCGCGCAGCCCGATGTGCCCGTTGGAGAGCGCGAAGACCGACTCGGACTGTGCCAGCACCTCGAGGTTCAGCGCGTCCTCGGTGATCGCCCACGGCTCGACCGTGAAGGACGGGTGCGTGATCACAGAAGCTCGGAGAGGTCGTCGACGACGACGTCGGCGCCGTGATCGAGCAGCGCCTGGCGGTGATCGACGCGATTGACGCCGATCACGTGGCCGAACTTCCCGGCGCGTCCGGACTCGACCCCGGCCAGCGCGTCCTCGAACACGGCCGCCTGCGTCGGGGGCCACGCCGAGCAGGCGAGCGCCTTCGAGGAAGGAGTCGGGCGCGGGCTTGCCGTGCAGCTTCAGCTCGTCGATCACCTTGCCGTCGACGCGCTCCTCGAGGTACTCGGTGAGCCCGGCGACGCGCAGGACGTCCTCGCAGTTGTGGCTCGAGGAGACCACGGCGCGGCGCAGGCCCGCGTCCCGCGCGGCCTTCAGGTAGGCGACGCTGCCGGCATAGGCGTCGACGCCCTCGTCGTGGATCAGCTTGAGGACGAGGTCGTTCTTGCGCTCGCTGAGCGTGTGCAGCTCGTCGTCGCCGATGTGGATGTCGCGCGAGGCGAGGAAATCGCGGATCCCGTCCTCGCGCGGCTTGCCGTCGACGTAGTCGTTGTAATCCGACTGTTCGAAGGTTCCGCGTGAGCCCAGGAACTCGTCGAACATGGCCTTCCACGCCCGCTCGTGCACCACCGCCGTCTTGGTCAGCACCCCGTCGAGATCGAAGAGGCAGGCGGTGATGCCGTCGGGGAGGCCCAGCACCTCTTGGAGGCTACTTCAGTCGGAAGGCGCGGATGCGGTCGTCGTAGGACGCGGTGTCGCGTGCGTAGACGCCGTAGGCGAGTGCCTGCAGGATCGAGAGCAGGCCGGTGTGCGAGCGCACGAAGGCCGGCGAGTTCGACGAGTAGTAGAGCGTGCGCTCGGCGAGCTTGGAGACGTCGGAGAGCGTCGCGTCGACGATCGCCAGCGTGGCGGCACGCCGGTGGCGGGCGATCTTCATCGCGCGCACGACCAGCGGGTGCGGGCGTCCGGCGCTGAGGCCGATCACCAGCGTGCGCTCGTCGATCCGGCCCAGCCGGCTCAGCGCCTCCTGGGACGGCTGAAGCGGCGATCTCCGCGCGCACGTCCAGCAGCATCAGAAGATGGCGCAGGTACGACGCGAAGAAGGCCATCTGGTCGGTACCGGCGATCAGGATCCGCTCGGCAGCGGCGATCGCCTCGATGGCGCCGTCGACCTCCGAGCGGCTGACGCGCCGCGCGGTGTCTTCGACGTTGACGTGGTCGGCCGCGACGGCCTGCTCAAACGGGGACTGGTCGAGGCTGAAGAGCGGCGCTGCCGTCTCCGGAACCTTCGCGGTCCGATGGTGGTGGCGGTACTCCTCGCGGGCCGCCTCCTGGAGCTCCGGGAAGCCTTCGAAGCCGAGCGCCTGGCTGAAGCGCACGACGGTCGATGACGAGGTGTTCGCGCGGCGCGCGAGCTCCTCGGCGGTGTGGAAGGCGACTTCGTCGAGGTGATCGACGACGTACTGCGCGACATCCTTCTGTGAGCGTGAGAACTCATCGAAGCGTGCGCTGATGTACGTGGAGAGCGTCTGATGGCCGCGGGCGGCCGGGGGCATGGTGGCGGTCCTCGGCATGGCGAGGCGTCCTTTCGACGACCGCTCCCTAACCTCCTCCCGGCAATGCAACGGCTTCAGACACGACTCGACGGGCTCGTCCACCTGGCACCCGCGGTGCACGGCGACGCACGCGGTTTCTTCGTGGAGACCTTCCGCGCCGACACCGCGCAGCGTTATGGAATCCCCACGGACTTCGTCCAGGACAACCACTCGCGCTCCCGCCAGGGCACGCTGCGCGGAATCCACTTCCAGACGCACCCCGGTCAGGGCAAGCTGGTGCGCGTGGCGCGGGGCCGGGTGTTCGACGTCGTCGTCGACCTGCGCCGCGGCTCGCCGACCTTCGGCGAGTGGGAAGGCGTCGTGCTCGACGACGTCCAACGGCGCGATGCTCTGGATCCCCGTCGGCTTCGGGCACGGCTTCCTCGTGCTGAGCGAGGTCGCGGACTTCGTCTACAAGTGCACGAACTACTACGACCCGGCGACCGAGGCGGGGATCCGCTTCGACGATCCCGAGGTCGGCGTCGAGTGGCCGTCCGAGGTCGAGCTGCTCTATTCCGAGCGCGACGCGACGGCGCCGCTGCTCTCCGAGATCGCGGACACGCTGCCCTTCACGGTGTGAACGGGCGGTTCGCACCCTCCCCCACGGGCGTCCTGCATCTCGGCAACCTGCGGACCGCGCTGCTGGCGTGGCTGTTCGCCCGCTCGGCGGGCTCGTCGTTCATGGTGCGGATCGAGGATCTCGACACGGGCCGCGTGCGGCCGGAGCGGGCCGCCGAGCAACTGGCGGATCTGGCGGCGATCGGGCTCGACTGGGACGGCGAGGTGCTCGTGCAGTCGACGCGCGGCGCGGTCTACGAGGAGGCGCTCGCGCGGCTGCCCGTCTACGAGTGCTTCTGCACGCGGGCGGAGATCCGCGAGAGCGCGTCGGCCGCGCACGGGCCGGTCGGGCACTATCCGGGGACCTGCCTGGGGCTGAGCGCGTCGGAGCGGGCAGCGCGCCGGGCCGCTGGGCGGGTGCCCGCGCTGCGGGTGCACGCCGGCGGCGTCGCGTGTCGATTTCGTCGACCGGGTGCTGGGGCCGCAGTCCGGTGTGGTCGACGACTTCGTCGTGCGCCGCAACGACGGCGCGTTCGCCTACAACCTCGCGGTCGTCGTCGACGACGCGGCGCAGGGGATCGAGGAGGTCGTGCGCGGCGCCGACCTCGCCGACTCGACGCCGCGCCAGATCTGGCTCGCGCGGCGCGCTGGGCTGGTCGCGCCGGCGTACGCGCACGTCCCGCTCGTGCTCGGGCCGGACGGACAGCGGCTGGCGAAGCGCCACGGGGACGTGACGCTGCGCGCGGTTCCTGTCGCGGACGCCGTGGCCTGGATGGCGTCGTCGCTCGGGTGTGAGCGGGCGCTCGGCGGCGGAGCTGCTCGACGAGTTCGATCCGCTCGCGCTTCCACGTGAACCCACGACCTACGGCACGTAGACTCACGCGACGATGGTCGGCCGCAAGGAAGAGCGAGCCCGCCTGAAGGCGCTCCTCGACGCCGCGCGCGAAGGGCGCAGCGGCGCGCTGCTCCTGCACGGCCCGCCGGGGATCGGCAAGACCGCGCTGCTGCGCTACGTCGATCGACGAGGCGCAGGACTTCCGGCTGCTCAAGGCACGCGGGATGGAGTCGGAGTCCGACATCCCGTTCGCCGGGCTCGGCGAGCTCGTCACGCCGCTGCTCGCGCACCTCGACGAGATCCCTGCGGTCCAGGCGACCGCCCTGCGCGGCGCGCTGGCGCTCGGTCCGGCGACCCCCGCCGATCGCTTCACCGTGCCCGCCGCGCTGCTGTCGCTGCTGGCCCGCGCGGCCGACTCGCAGCCGGTGCTGGCGGTCGTCGACGACACGCAATGGCTCGACGAGCCGTCGCTCGAGGCCTTCCTGTTCGCCGGCCGCCGGCTCGGGCAGGAGGGCGTCGCGATGATCGGCGCGATCCGCGACGACGCGACCCGCCTCGAGGTCCCGTGGCTCGAGCGGCTGCGCGTCGAGCCGCTTCCGGACGACGAGGCACGCGCGCTGCTCGTCGGAGGAGCTGGCGCCCGGCGTGGCCGATCGGCTCGTCGCCACCGCGGCCGGCAACCCGCTCGCGCTGCTGGAGATCCCGGGGCTGCTGTCCGCGGGCCAGCTGGCGGGGCGCGAGCCGCTCGAGGAGCCGCTGCGGCCCGGGACCGGCGTCGAGCGCGCGTTCGCGGTCGCGATCGAGGCGCTGCCGGAGCCGACCCGGCGGGCGCTGCTGGTCGCCTCGGCGGCGAGCACGCGGCGGCTGGACGCGATCGGCCGCGGGCTGGCGCAGACGGGCCTCTCGCTCGCCGACCTCGAGGCCGCCGAGGCGGCGCGGATCGTGTCCCTGGGCGACGGCGAGCTCGAGTTCCGCCATCCGCTGCTGCGCTCGACCGTCTACCACGCCGCGCCGCTGCCCGAGCGCCGCGCCGCGCACGCCGCGCTGGCGGAGAGCGAGCCCGAGGGCGCCGAGCGAGCCTGGCACCTCGCGGCCTGCGCGGTGGCGCCCGACGAGACGGTCGCCGCGGCGCTGGAGTCGCGCCGCGCTGGACGCCCGCGGCCGCGGCGCCCACGCGACCGCCGCGCGCGATCTCGGCCGCGCCGCCCAGCTCACACCTGAGGTCGAGCCGCGTGCCCGGCGGCTGCTGGCCGCGGCGGAGGACGCCGTCCGCTGCGGCGAGGCCGAACGGGCGCGCGGCCTGCTCGACGAGGCCGCCGCTCTGACCGCCGATCCGCTGCTCGCGGCCGACGTCGAGCGGATGCGCGGGCACGTCGAGATGCGGCGCGGGTCGCCCGTCGCGGCCTTCGAGCGGCTCGTGGCGCGAGGCCGACCGCGTGCGCTCCCGCGACCCGCGGCGCGCCGCGGCGATGTTCCTCGAGGCGTCGGTCGCGCACATGATGACCGGCGACCTCGACGCGCTGATCGCCTCCGCCGAGCGCGCTCGCGCGCTGTCAGCGGGTGCCGAGCCGGCGGTCGAGCTGCTCGCCACCGCCGTGATCGGCGAGGGGCAGATCGCGCTCGGCGAGGTCGCCGCGGGAGCGGCGCTGCTGCGCGCCTGCGAGCCGTACCTGATGGAGGCCGACCCGCTGGCGATCGTCGAGATCGTCGGGATGGCCGGGCACGCGTCGATCTGGCTCGAGGACTGGGACGCGCGCGTCGCGCGTGCTGACGCGCGTGCTCGGTGCGGCGCGCGCCGCGAGCGCCGTGTCCGCGCTGATCCACCCGCTCGCCGTCCAGGCCCACCTCGATCTGCGCCGCGGCCGCTGGGCGCCCGCGCTGGCCGGCGCGTCGGAGTCCGTCGAGCTCGCCGAGGACACCGGCCAGCTCGCGCTCCTCCCCCACTCGCTGGCCGCGCTGACGCTGGTCGAGGCGAGCCTCGGGCACGAGGCGCGACTGCCGCCGCCACGTCGCGCGCGGGCTCGAGCTGGCGAGGCGGCGACGGCGACGGCGCGTACCTGCACGCCGCGCTCGGCCTGCTCGAGCTCGGGCTCGGGCCGGATCCCCGAGGCGATCGAGGCGCTGGAGACCGGCCACCGCCAGATGCTGCGACGCGGCCTGAGCTCGACGCGTCGTGCAGCTGCGGCCCGACCTGATCGAGGCCTACGTCCGCGCGGGGCGGCGCGAAGAGGCCGAGGCCGTGCTGGCGCGACTGGAATCGCACGCGGGCGAGGCCCGCCGCCGGCGCGCCGACGGCCGGCGACCGAGAACGGCGCCGCCGGCGCGGGTGTGCCGCGCTGGCCGCGCCGCCGCCGCGCGCTGCCGCGGCGCTGCTCGCCCCCGACGCGGAGTTCCGCGCGGCCTTCGACGCCGCGCTCGCGCTGCACGAGGGGCTGCCGATGCCGTTCGAGCGCGCGCGCACGCTGCTCGCGCTCGGCGAGCGGCTGCGGCGCGCCAAGCAGCGCGCCGAGGCGCGCGAGCCGCTGCACCGCCGCGCTCGACGCCTTCGAGCGCCTCGGCGCGCGGCCGTGGGCGGAGCGGGCACGGACCGAGCTGCGGGCGACCGGCGGTCAGGCGAGCGGACGGCGCTCACAGGCCGCCGCGGAGCAGCTGACGCCGCACGAGCTGCAGATCGCCGTGCTCGTCTCGCAGGGCATGACCAACCGCGAGGCGGCCGCGGCGCTCTTCCTCTCGCCGAAGACGATCGAGTACCACCTCGGCCAGATCTACCGCAAGCTCGACGTCCGCGGCCGCGCGCAGCTCGCGCGGCTGATGGCGATGGAGCTGCCCGAGGGCGAGCGCGACCCGGCCGTGCTCGCCGACGCGCTGGGCTAACTCACGGATCGAACGTCGCGTCCTGGGCGACGACGATCTCGAGCAGCAGCGGGGACTGTCGCTCGTGGAGGTCCGGGAGCAGCTCGTCGAGCGTGTCGAGGAGGTCGTCGTGCGCCTCGATCCGGCGCGCGTCGCAGCCCTGGGCGCGTGCCATGGCGCTGATGTCGATGTTGTTCAGCGCCGGCCACGGGCCGTCCTCGCCGGTGCGCTCGGCGAGCCGGTCCATGATCGCGTAGCCGCCGTTGCGCAGGACGATGAACAGGACGCCGACGCGGTAGTTCGCCGCGCTCCACAGCGCCTGGATCTGGTAGAGCGACGAGCCGTCGCCGACCACCGTCAGCACCGGGCGGTCGGGGCACGCGAGGCGCAGGCCGATCGCCGCGGGCAGCGCGAAACCGAGCATGCCCATCGCGCTGATGAAGCCCAGCGGCGCGGTGGCGGGGATGCGGGCGTGCAGCTCGGGGCGGCTCGACGGCGTCTCCTCGAGCAGGATCGCGTCGCGCGGGAGGCGCTCGGCGAGCGCAGCGAGGACGTGGCCCGCGCGCAGCGGGCCGTCGGGCGGCGGTTCGCGTGCGGTGCGTCGCGGCGTGATCGGGCCGGGGCGCGCGTCCGACGGCGTCCGCGAGCGCCGCGCAGATCGCGTCGGGCGCGCCCAGCACGGCGAGCTCGACGGGGCTGCGGTGCGCCTCCTCGGGATCCTGCGTGACGAGCACCAGACGCGTCGCCGGCTCCACCAGCGGGCCTGGGTCGTACGGGTACTGGCGGATCGCGCCGGTGCCGACGATCAGCACCGCGTCGTGGGGCTTGAGCGTCTCGCGCAGGCGGGCGCGGCGCGCGGGCAGGTGGCCGGCGAACAGCGGGTGGTCCTGCGGGAAGCCGGCCTGAGCGCCGAACGGCTCCTGGAAGACCGGGCAGTTCAGGCGCTCGGCGAGGGCGACCAGTGCGTCCCAGCCCTGCGAGCCGGCGCCCGCGACGATCGCGGGGCGCTCCGCCTCGTCGAGCACGGCCGCGAGCGCCTCGACCGCCTTCGGATCGGCCGCCTGCGAGCGCAGCAGTTGCATCGGCCCGAAGATCTCGTGCGGCTCTGGTGCCGGATCGAGCCAGTCGTTCATCGGGACGATCACGATCGCCGGGCCGCGGGCGGTGACCGCCTCGTGGTAGGCGCGGACGATCGCTCCGGGCACGTCCTGCGCGCGGGCGGGCTGGTCGCTCCAGACCGGGTACTCGCCGGCGAGCCCGTCGAGCTTGCCGGCCAGGAACGGCTCCAGCGCGAGGTGGCGGCGGTCCTGCTGGCCGACGATGATCACCAGCGGCGCGCGGTTGGTCCTGCGCGGTCGCGATCGCGGCGACGGCGTTGCCGAACCCCGGCGTGCTGTGCAGCAGCGCGAGCGCCGGCTTCCCGCGGCCGAGCGCGTGGCCGGCGGCCATCGCCACGACCGTGCCCTCGTGGAGCCCGAGCACGAAGCGGAGGTCATCGGGCAGACCTGCGAGCAGCGGGACCTCGGTCGACCCCGGATTGGAGAAGATCGTCGTCAGCTCCAGACGGCGCAGGACGTCGAACGTCGCGTCACGTACGGTCACAGAGCCGAACTGTAGGACTTGCTTGCAGGGACTAGCTCTTTGACGTACAAGATGCGCTGTAGATGCTGGACACGCTCTACATCGACGCGGTCGAGCAGGCCGACGCGCTCCTGAAGCCCAAACGGGTCGAGGTGCTGCGCCAGCTCGCGGAGCCGCGTACGTGCACCCAGGTCGGGCAGGTGCTCGGCGACACGCCCCAGGCCGTCTACTACCACGTCAAGCGCCTGCAGGCCGCGGGGCTGGTGTCGCTGGTCGAGGAGCATCGGGTGCGCGGGATCATCGAGGGCGTCTACCAGTCCGTCGCGCGCTCGTTCTGGGTCGCGCCGGCGATCGTCGGGCGCCTCGGCGAGCCGCGGACGCGCGAGTCGCTGCTCGGCCTCGGCTTCCTGCTGGACCTCACCGAGCAGATCCAGCGCGACCTCGCGGGGCTCGCCTCCGGGCCGGTCACGCTGCCGTCGTTCGGGATCGCCGGCGACATCAAGCTCGCCCCAGAGGACGGCGCGGCGTTCGTCGCCGACCTCCAGCGGGCGTTCGGCGAGGTCCTGAGCCGCTACAGCGGCGGCGACGGCACGCGCTTCCGGCTCGCGCTCGCCTGTTACCCGAAGACGGCGTAGCTGCTAGGTGTGTCGCTCGCAATGAGCGACCGGCCGGAGTTCACCGTCGAGTACCTGGAGCCGCCGGTCGCGATCGAGGCCGAACCGCTCCCCGACGACTTCTCGCTCCTCGCGGCTGCGGCGCTCGCTGCTGATCGTGGGTGCGATCGTGGTCGTCGTGGTCGCGGCGATCGTGCTGATCCCCGGGCTGGGATCGCTGCGCGAGAACTTCGCGGGCGCGGAGCCGGGCTGGCTGGTGTTCGCCGGTGTGCTGCAACTCGGGTCCTGCGCCTCGTACGTGCTCGTGTTCCGCGGCGTGTTCTGCCGTCGGATGAGCTGGCGGACGAGCAGCGAGATCGGGATGTCGGAGCTCGCGGCCAACTCGGTGCTGTCGGTCGGCGGTGCCGGCGGGCTCGCGCTGGGCGCGTGGATCCTGCGCCGCGGCGGGCTGGCCGCGGACTTCATCGCACGCCGGACCGTCGCGTTCTTCCTGATCACGAGCCTCGCCAACGTGACCTTCCTGGCGCTCGGCGGAATCGCCCTGGCGACGCGGATCCTGGATGGCGCCCCTTCCCGCTGGCTCGGGGCGATCCCGGCGTTCGGCGCGCTCTTCGTGATCCTGCTGGCGCTCGGCGCCGGCCGGCTCGTGCGGCGCTTCGATCGCGCGCAGTTCCTGGCCGACGGCGTCGACGAGGCCCTGCGGCTGCTGCGCAAGCGCGATCCCGCGATCCTGTTCGGCGCGGCCGGCTACATGCTCTTCGACGTCGCGATGCTCGGCGTCTGCTTCATCGCCTTCGGCAACGACGTCCCGCCCGTCGGCGTCCTGCTCGTCGCCTACATCATCGGCCAGCTGGGCGGTCTGATCCCGATCCCGGGCGGCATCGGCGGCGTCGACGGCGGCCTGATCGGCACGCTCGTCATCTACGGCGTCGACGCGGGCGACGCCGCCGTTGCGGTGATCGCCTACCGCGGCCTGCTGCTGGCGATCCCGGCCCTGCTCGGCCTGCCCGCGCTGGCCGTGCTGCGCCGCCGGCTCCGCAACGAGGCGCACGACATCGCGACGTGCGCGCCCGGCGCAGTCGGTCGAGGTGCTCGGCCGCGGGTTCGTCGAGCGCCCGGCGACGGTCGGCTAACCCGAGGGGTGTGTCGGGAACCGGTACACAGGGTTCCCCTCATCGACACACCCCCGGTCAGTCGAGCCGTTCCTCGATCCGTCCCACGTCGTCGCGTGCCGCGCTCAGTGCCGCCGTGGCCTCGGCGAGCACCCGTTCGGCGGCCTCCGTCTCGGCCTGCGCGTCGTCGGCCGTGCGTTGCGCGGCCGCGAGTGCCTTCATCGCCCGGACCTGCTCGCTCTCCGCGCGCTTGACGTCTGCCGCGGCGGAGGTCACGCCACGCTCGCGGACGCGGAGCGCGCCGCGTGCGTCGCGAAGCTGCGCCTCGAGGGCCTTGCGCTCCGCCTTCGCGCGCTCGCGCTCGGCCCGCTCGGCCGCCGCCTCGCGCTCCGCGGCCTCACGCGCCGCAGCCGCCTCCGCGTCGTCCTTCGCCGCCGCTCGCTTCGCCTTGCCGCGCTTCGGCTCGGCCGCCGCGGCCGGCTTCGTCTTCGCGCGCGGCTTCGGCTCGGCCGCCGCGGCGGGCTTCGTCTTCGCGCGCGGCTTCGGGTCGGCGGGCTCGCTCGGCTCGAGTGCGAACGGCCACGCTCCGCCCGCCTGCGCCTCGCTCGACCAGGCGGCCCGCGGCGAGCGCTTCGCGGATCGCCTCGTCGGTGGCGGCGGCGTGCAGGGTCGTCCGGAGGCGGTCGGCGACCGCGCGCGAGAGCGCGCGGCCGGCCGGGCGGCGGGTGAGCGCGGCGGTCATGACGGCATCGACCGCGGCGGCGTTCGGCCAGCGTCGCCTCGCGCAGGCCGTGGCCGCCGCCGCCGGAGATCGCGGCCTCCTGGGCCTCGCGCAGCGCCGCGCCGGCTTCGAGCATCGCCTCGATCAGCTCCGGCTGCTCGCGCGCGACCTGGTTGGCGGTCCAGGCGGCCGGGGTCGGCTTCGGGAGCTTCGCGACGATCGCCGCGGTCTCGCGGTCGCCGGCCTTGCGGATCTCCTTGGCGGCGGCGCCGCGGGCCGCGATGAACTCCTCGAGCGGGAGCGCGTAGAGGTGGTCGACGTCAGCCATCGGGCGCGACGGCGGCGACGATCGGGCCGTCTCCGACCCGCCAGGCGCGCGGCATCTCGGGCGTCGTGAACGGGACCGCGACGCCACCGGCCGCGCCGACCGCGATCACGCCCGCGGTGCCGAAGCGGCTCGAGACCGGCGAGCGCGCGGTCGCGCACGCCTCGTCCAGACCGGAGCCCCGCGTGGCGCATCAGCGCGTCGATCTCGTGGGAGAGCGCGACGCGGATGATCGCCTCGCCGTCGCCGGTGCAGGAGATCGCGGCGGTCGCGTCGTCGGCCCAGGTCCCGGCGGCGATCAGCGGCGAGTCGCCGACCCGCCCCGGGTGCTTGCCGCGCGCTGCCGCCGGTCGAGGTCGCGGCGGCGACCCGCCCCGCGCGCGTCGCGCGCGACGGCGCCGACGGTCCCGCCGCGCGAAGTCGTCTCCGGCCGCGAACGCGAGCCGGCGCTCCTCGGTGACGAACCACGCGTCGGGCGCGGTCTCGAGGCCGGCCTCGCGGGCGAACGCGGCCGCCGGCTCGCCGACGAGCATCACGTGCCGTCCTTCGTCGAGCACCGCGCGTGCCGCCAGGATCGGGTTGCGGATCCCGCGCAGCGACGGCGACCGAGCCGGCGGCGCGGTCGTCCCCGCGCATGATCGACGCGTCGAGCGTGACGAACCCCTGCTCGTTGAGCGCGGCGCCGCGCCCGGCGTTGAAGCACCGCGTCGTCCTCGAGCACGATCGTCGCCGCCTGCACGGCCGCGAGCGCGTCGCCTCCGGCCACGAGCACGGCGTGCCCGGCCTCGACGGCCCGGCGCACGCCGTCGAGCGCCCGGTCATGCGCGTCGGCGGGCCAGTTGCCCGCCCCACCGTGGACCACGATCGCGACTTCGTTCACGCCCGCCAAGATAAAGGGCCAGGCCCTTTATGTTCCGAGTTGGGGTGCGGGGCCACAGGCGGCGACGATCTGCCAGTACGGCGTGGTGACCAGCGTCCGGTAGCCGTCGGCGACCCGCGGCTCGAGGCCCTGGCCGTAGAACCACTTGGCGCGGATGACGACGGCGGGGAGCTTGGGCGGCGCATCGAGGTCGCGCAGCGGGAGATCGAGCCTCCAGGCGACGAGCGAGCGAGCGCGGCTGCTGGTGCGGATGCGCGAGCAACGACCAGCGCGTCGCGACCGCCCGCCGCGGCGAGGGCGCCGTCGAAGGCGCCGGCGGCCTCGGCGCGCGAGGCGAGCTCGGAGGACTGGTCGCGCAGATCGCCGACGGTGACGATGAGCACGGCCGCGACGAGGACCGCGGCGCCGATCGGGGCGGCGAACCGGCGCGCGGCGCCGCCACGGTCCGGATCGCCGCCATCGCGGCGCCGGGCGAAGAACTCCGCGACCGCCCTCGCCCCCAGCACCGCTCCCACGCCCGCGAGCGCGGCGCCGACCGCCGCTGCCGCGACCAGATAGCGCGGGTTGCCCGCGTAGCCGGCGACGGTCATCACGGCCACGATCGCGACCCATCCCGCGGCGCCGATCGCCAGCAGCCGCGCCGTGCGCCCGCCCAGCCACGCGCCGATCAGCGCGGCGATCGAGCGCGGGCACGGTGAAGAGGTTCGCGGTGTCACCGAGCAGGGCGAGGACCGGGAAGGACGCGAGCTTGGCGCTGCCCGGGCTCGGGATGCCGCGGGCGGTCTTGGAGGCGTCGAGCGCGCCACCGGCGCCCAGGAGGTCGGGTCCGAACCACAGCAGCGGGATCAGCGGCGCCGGCGAGCACGACGGCGAGCCGGTCGGCCGGGTCGCGGCGCCACATCCAGAGGCCGTAGACGACCGAGGAAGGGCCACGCCTCCGGGCGCATCAGCGCGGCCGCGGTGAGCAGCGCGAGCGCCCAGCGGTACCGGCCGCTGAGGTGCGCGACGATCGCCCACACGACCGCGGCGGCCAGCAGCCCCTCGGAGTTGCCGAGGGCCGTGTTGAACAGCCACCACGGCGAGAGCGCCATCACGGCCACCGCCGCGGCGCCCGCCCAGCGGCCGGCGAGCCGCGACGCGAGCGCGAAGGCGCCCGCGAGCGCCAGCAGCCCGCCCGCGCGGGCGACGATCAGCCACAGCGCAGGCCCGGACCCGCCGAACAGCGCCAGCGGCGTCGTGAACAGCACCGGGAACGGCTTCCACGACGGGCCGCTCGAGGTGTCGAGCGTGAGCCGCCCGACCTCGCGACCCCACACCATCCAGGCCATCGGGTCGAACGCGAGCGCGTACGGACGCAGCAGCGACAGCGCCGCGACGACGAGCGCAGCGACGACGAGCGCCGCTCCCTGCACGGCGACGCCTCGGCTCAAGCGTGGCGCCGGACGCGCGACCGTGATCAACGAGTCACGTCGCCAGCGAGACGATGACGACGAGCGCGACGGCGAGCACCGCGACGAGCAGCGCGGCGACGATGCGCACGGCCCAGACGGCGTACGGCGACGGCGGGACCCGCGGGACGCGCTGCGAGGCCGCGACGCGCGCCGCCTCGACGCGCCGCTGCGTGCCCTCGGGCGTCCGCACCGCTCGGCCGCGCCGCGGCCGGCGGCGGTCGCCGCGGCCGGAGGTCGTCCTGCGCGAACGTGCCGTTGGCCGTCGACGACGAGAGCCAGCGCCGGTGCTCGGCGGAGTCCGAGCGCAGCTCGTCGAGCTCGCGACGCAGGTTGCGGGAGGTCGCGCGCTCGCGTTCGAGGTCGCGCGTGACGCGCTCGACCATCCGCCGCGACGCCTCGTCGGCGGTCTCGTCGACCTCGCTCGAGCAGCATCTCCTCGCGCAGCCGCGCCACCTCGGCGCGCTCGGCGGCCAGCAGCCGCTCGGAGTCCTCGCGCGTGCGCGCGAGCTCCGCCGCGCAGCCGCTCGGTCTCCTCGGCCTCGGCGACGATCGACCGCTGCGCCTCCTCGCGCGCCGTCGCGAGCCGTGCGTGGACCTCGGTCGTCGTCGCCCGTTCGGTCTCGACCCGGCGCTCGGCGTCGTCCCCCGCGGTCGGCGAGCGTCGCGTCCTGCTCGGCGACGCGGCGCTCGAGCGCGCGCGATCGCCTCGCCGGCGGCGACGAGCTCGACGGTGAGCCGGTCGCGCTCCGCCTCGGCCGCGGACGCGTTCTCCTGGACCTCGCGGATCAGCTCGCCGAGCGAGGCGCGCTCGCGTTCCTGATCGCCGACGGTGGAGCGCAGCTGCTCGAGCTCGCCGGCGAGCTCGTCGCGCTCGTCGCGGACGGTCCGCAGGCGCCTCCAGCTCGTCCTCGAGCTGCTCGTGGGCCGCCTTCAGGCTGCCGTGGGCGAGCCGCAGGCCGGCGAGTTCCTGCTCCAGCTCCGGGCTTGGGGGCTCGACCTCGGGGGCCGCGGCCTCTGCGCGTGCCTCCGCGAGCTCGGCCTCGAGCTCCGCGACGCGGTCGGAGTCCCCAGCGGGCTCGGCCGCCCGCAGCGACGCGATCTCCGCCTGCAGCGCCTCGAGCTCCTCCGGGCGTGGGCCGGGCCTGCAGCGCGGTGACCAGGCTCCGGAGCTCCTCGACCTGGATGCGCAGGTCGCTCTCGGCGCTCGCTGCGCTCGCGCCGACGGCGGCGACGCGGCGGCGGCAGCTCGACGACGAGGCTGCGCCCGACCTCGAGCTCGGCGCCCAGGACGTCGCCGCGATCGGCGTCCCAGTCGAACGACGCGCGCCAGGGCTCGTCGGGCTCGGAGACCTGCGTGCCGGAGACGCGCTGGCGACGCCCGCCGGCGTCGACGGTCAGCGCAGGGCGCCCGATCCGGCGGCCGCCCACGCCGTTCCAGCGGCCGACGACCTCGAGCCGGTCGTCCGCTGTCCACTCGAAGCGCTCGAGCTCGAAGGAGACCTCCCCGACCGACGGCATCAGCTCTGCTCGCCGGCCTCGGGCGGATCAGGGTTCAGCAGTGACGTGCTGGAGCGCGCGACGGGCGCGCCGGTCTCGGTCGGCGGCGGCCGGTGATCGACCGCGGCGACGCGCTGGCGCCGGTCGCGGCCCTCGACGGCCACCGCGAAGGACACCTTGGTCAGGCTCAGCACCGCGCCGATGGCCATCACGATCGTCGCGCCGAAGGCCATCCAGATCCCGGTGCCGTAGTCGGCGTTGTCGAAGACCACGGGCGGGCTGAGCAGCTGGTCGCAGACGAGCACGAAGGCGGCGCCGACGATCCACGGCACGAAGCGCCGGTCGACGTAGTCCACGCGCGGCGTCAGCAAGCCGACCGCGGCCACGAGGGCGGCGATCGCCAGCGCGGCGAGCAGGACGTCGGTGATCTCGAACACGTCCCAGGCGTTCACGGTGATTTGGCCGTCGTACCAGGTGAGGAACAGGCTCACCAGGAGTACGAGCGCGCCGAGGGCCAGCACGAACGGCCCGATGTCGAATCTGCGAGTCAACGGTTCTCCTCTGGGAGTTGAACGTCGTCAAGGATGACAAGCGCCCCCGCCGGAACCGTTCTAAACCTGACACGGCGCGTTTTTGGCGCGAGATCCAGGGAATCCAATCAGTAGGCGCTCCGCATGTCTCCCGGACCGAGCGCCGACTTCCCTCCTCTATCGGGCGGACGGACCGCCGACACGGTCCGCCCGTCCGGTGTCCCGCTTCTCCGCGGCCACCAGCGCCGCCGCCGATTCACCAAGGTGCTCACGGAGCACGGTTGGCCCGTCGCGCTCAAGCCCCCGCACGAGCGCGGCGTGGTCGGCTGCCATCCGCTCGACGCTCCAGAGCGGTTCGAGCTGCGCGAGGAACAGCCGCAGCTCGCCGCTCGAGCGCGGCATGCGCGGCCTCGATCCGCGGGCTCTCCGCGGCGGCCACGATCGCGGCGTGCAGCTCGGCGTGCGTCTCGTTGATCGGGCCCCAGGCGCCGCGCTCGCAGGCCTCCTCGAGCGCGCCGAGCGCCTCGTGCACGGACGCGGGCAGGCGGCCGCGATGGCGTTCGAGCGCGAGCCGCGCCGCCTCGACCTCGAGCGCGGTGCGCAGCTCGTAGAGCTCGACGATCTCCTCCGCCGACAGCCGCGCCACCCGCGCGCCGCGGTTCGGCTCGACGCGCACGAGCCCCTCGGCCGCCAGCGCCCGCAGCGCCGCGCGCAGCGTGTGCCGGGCGACGCCGAAGCGGGCGGTCAGGTCCTGCTCGATCAGGCGCTCGCCGCCGACGCGCTCGCCTTCGAGGATCTCCTGCCGCAGTGCCGCGGTGACGGTCTCGACGGTGCTCACGCCGGAACCGTAGCCGGGCGGCGGCGGATGTCGGGCGCCGCGAGCACCAGCAGCCCGCTGAGGATCAGGATCGCGCCGAGCGCCGCGGGCGCGGACAGGCGCTCGCTGAGCACGATCACGCCCAGCAGCGCCGCCGTCAGTGGCTCGGCGAGCGTCAGCGTCGCGGTCTCGCCCGCGCTGAGCCGCCGCAGGCCGTGCGCGAACAGCAGGTAGGCGAGCGCGGTCGGGACGATCCCGAGGAACAGCGACGAGCGCGGCGCCGCCGGGCTGCGCGAGCCAGCCGGCGCCGGTCGCCACCAGCACGGGCAGCAGCACGACCGCGCCGAGGCCGAACGCGCCCGCCATCACCGTCTCGGGCTTGTGGCCGGCGGTCAGCATCCGCTTCGCCGCCAGCGTGTAGCCGGCGTAGGAGGCGCCGGCGGCGAGCGCGAGCATGACGCCGGGGAGCGAGATCGCGGCGTCCGTCCCGGCCAGCGCGAGCATCGCGACGCCCGCGCAGGCCAGCGCGGTCGCCATCGCCCAGCCGCGCGTGGGCGCGCGGCGCTCGATCGCCCACTCGATCGCACCCGCGAGCGCGGGCGCGGAGCCGAGCGCGACGATCGTCCCGACCGCGACGCCCGTGTCGGCGACGGCGGCGAAGAACGCGAGCTGGTAGGTCGCCACCGCGCCGGCGGCGATCGCCAGCGGACCGCGCGGGAGCTGGGTCAGCGCGGGCAGGCCGTGGCTGATCAGCGCGACCATCACCAGCAGCGCGCCGCCGACCAGGATCCGGCCGGCGCCGACGGCCGCGGGAGCGAGCCCGTCCGGGCCGAGCGCCTGCGCGGTGCCGGTGGTGCCGAAACAGAGCGACGCGAGGAGGACCTGGAACCGTGCAGTGGCGGACATGGAACGGATTGTTCCACAATCACCACGATTGTTCAACAATGCTTACGACTTTGATTTGAGCACGGCCGCCAGCAGCGCGTCCATGGCCCTCCCGGGCAGCACGCGCGCGAGCCCCGCCTGGATGCGGGCGTCGCGACCGATCACGTAGCGCGTGCGCGGCGTGCCGGCGGTGAGCGCGGTGGCGACGATCCGCGCGACGGCCTCCGGCGGCTCGCCCTTGGCGCCCTGCTGCTCCGCCTCGCCGCGCAGCGTCGCGACGAGCGGGCCGTAGCGCTCGTGGGCGACGGGCGGCATCGCGTTCCAGAGCGCGTCGGCGGCGGCGATCCCGCGCTCCCAGATCGGCGTGGCGATCGCGCCGGGCTCGATCAGCGTGACGTGGATGCCGGACCCGCGCAGCTCGCGTCGCAGCGAGTCGCTCAGCGCCTCGAGGGCGAACTTGGACGCCGAGTACGGGCCGTAGAGCGGCAGCGCGACGCGGCCGGCGATCGAGGAGATGTTCACGATCCGGCCGCGCGACTGCCCGCAGCGCCGGGCAGGCACGCCTGGGTGACGGCGAGCTGGGCGATCACGTTGACCTCGAGCTGGCGGCGCAGCTCGTCGACCGGCAGGAACTCGAGCGGGCCGCTGATCGCGATCCCGGCGTTGTTGACGAGCGCGTCGAGCCGGCTGAGGTCGAGCGCGCGCGATGTCCTCCGGGCTCGTGACGTCGAGCTGGACGGCCTGGACCGTCGGCGCCGAGGGCTTCGCCATCTGCCGTGTTGCGCACGCCCGCGAGGACCGTGGCGCCGAGCTCGGCGAGCATCAGTGCGGTCGTGCGGCCGATGCCGGTGGAGGCGCCGGTGACCAGCACGGTGCGGCCGTCGAGCGCGGGCATCTGGGCGAGCCTATTGAATGTCCGGCGTGCTGTTCGCCGAGCTCGCCGCCGCCACCGAGGACGTCCGCGCCCTGTCCGGCCGCAAGGACAAGGTCGCGCGGCTCGCTGCGGCGCTGCGGTGCGCTGGACGTCGAGGAGCGCGCCGCGGGCGCCGGCTACCTCGCGGGGGCGCCGCGCCAGCGGGTGCTGGGCGTCGGCTGGGCGGCGCTGCAAGGAGCTGCCGCCGGCCGCTGCGGCGCCGTCGCTGTCGGTGGCCGAGGTCGACGCGGCGTTCGAGTCGCTCGCGGGCTTGAGCGGCGCCGGGTCTCAGGCCGCGCGGCGCGAGCTGCTGAGCGCGTTGCTCTCGCGCGCCACCGCGTCCGAGCAGGCGTTCCTGCGGGCGCTGGTTCTCGGCGACCTGCGCCAGGGCGCGCTGACCGCGGTCGTCGGCGATGCCGTCGCGAAGGCCGCCGGCGTCCCGGTCGCGGCGGTGCGGCGGGCGCTGATGCTGCGCGGCGATCTCGGTGCGGTGGCTGCGGCCGCGCTCGGCGAGGGCGAGGCGGCGCTGGCGGCGTTCCGGCTCGAGGTCGGGCGCCCGATCGCGCCGATGCTGGCGTCGACCGCACCGGACGTCGAGAGCGCGCGCTGGCCAAGACCGGGCCCGCCGCGGTCGAGTGGAAGCTCGACGGCGCGCGGATCCAGGTCCACCGCGACGGCGACGACGTGCGGATCTTCACGCGCACGCTCGACGAGGTCACGGCGCGGCTGCCGGAGGTCGTCGAGGCGGCGCTGGCGCTGCCGGGGCGGTCCTTCGTGCTCGACGGCGAGGCGATCGCACTGCGCGAGGACGGACGCCCGCACCCGTTCCAGGTCACGGGCTCGCGGTTCGCGAGCCGCTCCGGGGTGCTGCTGACGCCGATGTTCTTCGACCTCCTGCACCTCGACGGTGAGGATCTGCTCGACCGGCCGGCGTCTGAGCGGGCGGCGGCGCTGTCGGCCTTGGTCCCGGAGCCGTGGCGCGTGCCGCGCGGCGGGCCGGAGATGCTCGAGGCCGCGCTCGCCCAGGGGCACGAGGGCGTCGTGGTCAAGGGGCTGGACGCGCCCTACGAGGCCGGGCGGCGCGGCGCCGCGTGGGTCAAGGTCAAGCCCGTCCACACGCTCGACCTCGTCGTGCTGGGCGTCGAATGGGGCTCGGGACGGCGCCGCGGCAAGCTCAGCAACCTGCACCTCGGCGCGCGCGCGTCGACGGTGGCTTCGTGATGCTCGGCAAGACGTTCAAGGGCCTGACCGACGCGATGCTCGAATGGCAGACCGAGGCGCTGCTGGCGCTGGAGGAGCGCCGCGACGGGCACGTCGTGTTCGTGCGGCCCGAGCTGGTGGTCGAGATCGCCTTCGACGGCGTCCAGACCAGCCCGCGCTATCCCGGCGGCGTCGCGCTGCGGTTCGCGCGCGTGGTTCGCTACCGGCCGGACAAGTCGGCCGCGGAGGCCGACACGCTCGAAGCCGTGCTGGCGATCAGAGAATCATCGTGACGATCAGCACGATGATCAGGAGCCCCGCGGCGATCGCGGCCACAGCGGCCGCCTCCGAGCCGACCTTGCGGTTCTGAATCCCGCGCCGCCGCTCGACCCGCGGCTCGAGCGGCGCGACCTCGATCGGCGTCCGCGCCGCCGCCGCATCCGCACGAGCGTTGGCGGCCGCGAGCTGACCTTCGAGCTCCACGACCTCGTTTGAGCGCTTCACCGCCGTCTCCTGATGGGCGGAGAGCGCCGCGATCTCGCGCTGCGCGTTGGCGAGCTCCTCCCCCAGCCGCTCCCGCTCGGCTCGCTCCTCGACGAGCCGCCGCTCGAGCGCGAGCACGGCGATCTCGGCCGCGACGGAAGAGGGAGCATGGGCCGGCGCGGAGGCGCGCGGGGGTTCCGCGGGAACGATGACCGGAGCGGGCGGCTCGGGAATGGGCGCGCGCGGAGGCGTGGCGGCTGCGGGCGACGGCGCGGCCGCGGGCGACGCGGCGGGCGACGGCACGGCGGCGGCGGACGGCGGCGCGGCAGGCGATGAGGCGAGCGCCGGCGGGCGCGCAGGCTGCTTGCCGGCGGCCGGCGGCGAACTCGCGGGTGGAGTGGCCTCCACCGCCGGCTTGGTCCGGCGTCGCGCGGCCGGCTTGGGCGGCTCGCTCGCCGGCGTGGCATCCGGCTTCGGAGCGGCCCGGCGCGGCTCGGTGGTCGTCGCGGCCTCCGGCTTCGGTTTCGCCCGGCGGCGCGGCGCCGGCTTGGGCGGCGGCGGCTCGCTCTCCGCGACGACCTCCGGCTCCACGCGGCGGGGTGCCGGTGGCTTGCGGGGACGTGGGCGCGGGGTCAGGGACGCTCCCGCGGCGGCTTTGCCCGGTGACGGGAGGTCGAGGATCACGTCCGGGGCGACCTCCAGGCGGGCGGCGGTGACGCCCTCGTGCTCCTCGGGCCAGGGGAACGAGGCGATCCAGGTGCCGTCGCCGTCGGCGGCCCAGGGCTTGTCGTCCAGCAATGCGATCAGGCGTCGTCGGCGGTCGCCGAGGCGCAGGTGGAGCGTCGGGCGGATGAAGCGGTGTCCGCGCACGCCGAACCAGCGGCCGACGACCTCGAGGCGGTCGTCGTCGGTCCAGGCGAAGCGTTCGAGCTCGAACGCGAGATCGGTCAAGGGGTCTGCGGGTGCGTCGGTTCGCGCCATCGAGACGAGTGGTACCCGCAATGGCGGATCGTGCTGCTTGACTGCGCTCGGATGAAGCGGCGGATCGCGGTGGATCTCGGCGTCCTACGCGACTCCCGCAACCTGCGGCTGCTCGTCATCGGGGAGCTGTTCTCGGGACTGGGGTCGCAGGCGGCGCTGGTCGCGATCCCGTTTCAGATCTACACGCTGACGCATTCGGCGGCGCTGGTCGGGCTGCTCGGGATCGTCGAGCTGGTGCCGATCGTGATCGGATCGCTGTTCGGCGGTGCGATCGCGGATCGGATCGAGCGACGGCGGCTGATGTTGATGGCCGAGACGTCGATCCTGATCTCGGCGGCGGCGCTGGCGGCGATCACGATCGCGGGCGACCCTCCGGTCAGTTTGATCTTCCTGTTCGCCGCGCTGCTGGCGGGCGGGGCGACGGTCGACAACGTCACGCGCTCGGCGATCGTCCCGGCGCTCGCGGGCGACCGGCTGAGAGCCGCGCTGAGCATCCAATACGGCCTCTATCAGGTGGCCGCGGTCGTGGGACCGGCGCTAGGCGGCCTGATGATCGCGGCAATCGGCATCGGATCGGCCTACGCCGCGCAGGCCGGGGGCTTCACGATCATGATCGGCGTCACGCTCGCGCTCCCCCGCCTCCGACCGGCGCCGATGGAGACCGAGCATCTGCCGATCCTGCAGTCGATCCGCGAGGGCTTCACGTTCGTGCGCGGCAAGGGCGCGCTGATGGGCTCCTTCGCGATCGACCTGATGGCGATGACCTTCGGGATGCCGCGCGCGCTGTTCGCCGTGCTCGCGCTCGACGTCTTCCACGCGGGCGCCGCCGGCACCGGCCTGCTCTACGCGTCCGTCTCCGCCGGGGCCGTGGTGGCGGCGCTCACGACCGGCTGGGTCGAGCACGCCCGCTGGCTGGGCCGGATCGTGATCGGCGCGGTGCTGATCTGGGGCGCGGCGATCGCCACCGCAGGCCTGATGCCCACGATCTGGGGCGCCGCCGCGTTGCTCGCGGTCGCCGGCGCCGCCGACAGCATCAGCGCGGTCTGCCGCTCGATCATCAACCAGTCGGTGACCCCGGAGGCCTTGCGCGGCCGGATGTCGTCGATCTTCACGCTCGTCGTGACGAGCGGGCCGCGGCTCGGCGACCTCGAATCGGGCATCGCCGCCTCCGTCACCACCGCGAGCATCGCAGTCGTCAGCGGCGGCCTGGCCTGCGTCGCGGGCGTGTTCCTGATCGCCGCGCTGTTCCCGGCGCTCGCGGCCTACGACGGCCGCGAGACGTTGATCACGTCGGGTTCGGCCGGTGCCCGGGGAGCTTGACGACGGTCACGAAGAACTCGTCGATCTGGCGGACGACCTCGATGAAGCGATTGAAGTCGACCGGCTTGGTCACGTACGCGTTGGCGTGCAGGTCGTAGCTGCGCAGGATGTCCTCCTCCGCCTTGGAGGTCGTCAGCACGACCACCGGGATCGAGCGCAGCTCCGGATCGGACTTGATCTCGGCCAGCACCTCACGGCCGTCCTTGCGCGGCAGGTTGAGGTCGAGCAGCACGAGATCGGGCCGGTCGGAGCCCGGGGTGCGCAGGTACTCCATGGCCTCGACGCCGTCGCCGACGATCTTCAGGCGGTTGCGGACCTTGTTGTGCTCGAACGCTTCCTCGATCAGGACGACGTCGCCGGGGTCGTCCTCCACGAGCAGGACGCTGATCGGCTGGCTGTCGTCGGTCATCGATTCTCCGGTTGTTCGGCGGGCAAGGTGAAGTAGAAGGTAGAGCCAGAGCCCTCGACGGTCTGCTCGGTGTCGAGCCACATGCGGCCGCCGTGGTACTCGATGATCTTGCGGCACATCGCGAGGCCGATGCCGGTCCCCTCGTACTGGGTGCGCGGATGCAGCCGCTGGAAGAGGACGAAGATGCGCTCCTCGTACTCGGGGCCGATCCCGATCCCGTTGTCGGAGCACGCGAAACGCCAGAACGCGCCGTCACGTTCGGCGTCCAGGCGCACGACGGGTGCCGCCTCGCCGCGGAACTTGATCGCGTTCGCCAGCAGGTTCTGCAGCACGAGCCGCAGCAGCCCCGCGTCGCCGCGCACGGTCGGCAGCGTCCCCGCCACCTCGATCTCGGCGGCGCTCTCGTCGATCATCGTCGCGAGGTCCGTGCGTACGCTCGCCACCAGCAGGTTGAAGTCGACGTCGGTGTACGGCGTCTCGATCCGCCCGACCCGCGAGAAGGACAGCAGGTCGTTGATCAGATCCTGCATCCGCCGCGCTCCGTCGACGGCGAAGCCGATGTACTGGTCGGCGCGCGCGTCGAGCTGGCCTTCGTAGCGCTGCTGGAGCAGCTGGCAGAAGCTCGCGACCTTGCGCAGCGGCTCCTGCAGGTCGTGCGATGCGACATAGGCGAACTGCTCGAGCTCGGCGTTGGAGCGCTTGAGATCCTCCTGCGCGTGGCGTACCGCCGCGAGCTCGGCGACGATCCGCGCCCGCATCGCGTCCACGTCCTCACCCAGGTCGAAGACCTCACGCGCGCCCGAGCCCTCGATCTCGTGCTCGAAGTCGCCACGGGCGACGGTCCGCGCGCTCCCGGCCAGGCGTTGCAGCGGGAGCACGATCTTGCCGCGCAGGATGAGCGCCACCGCGGCGACGCTGAGCAGCACCACGATCCCCGTTCCGAGGACCCAGAACAGGACGATTCCGGCGTTGCGGTCCAGCCGGTCACGCGCGGCCTCGCGCGCTGGGATCAGACGGCCCTGGAGCCGGGCGACAGCGCTGCGGAACGCGTCGAAGCGCGCCTTGCCGGCGACCACCGTGTCCACCTGACGTGCCTTCTCGGGGTCGGAGCGCACGAGCGCGATCGTCGGCTCCGCGTACTCGGTTTGCCACGCACGCGCCGCCGCGGCCACAGCCTCGACCTCCGGCTGGACCTGGCTGACCCCGTCGAGGCGCGAGAGGCGATCGAGCTGCGTCAGCGCATTGTTCGCGCTCCGGCGCCCGTCCGTGTACGGCTGCAGGAACTGCTCCTCGCCCGACAGCGCGTAGCCGCGCACGCCGGTCTCCTGATCGATCAGCGATGCCCGCAGGTCCGCCGCGGTGATCGCCGCCGGACTGAGCCGGTCGGTCAGCTGGACCCGCGCGTCATTGAGGTTCACCAGCGCGATCACGCTCGCCACCGTGCCCACTACGCCGACGAGGACGAGGACGATGACGGAGATCGCGAACCATTGGCTCGCGGTCAGCCGCCGGCCTGTGCTCACCGCCGCTGCACCAGGAACGCGGCGACGTCGTCGAGCATCGGGCCGCCGTTGAGATCCTCGGCCCGCTCGACCAGCGACGCGACGAGGCCCGGCGCGTCCTCACCGTGCAGGTCGAGCTCGCCGCGCACCATCGCCGCGAGGCCTTCCGCGCCCAGCCGCGTCGTGCCGACGCCGGTGCGACCCTCGATCAGCCCGTCGGTGTAGAGCAGCAGCGCCCAGCGGGCGGGGAGCGGATACTCGTGAACCTCCCAGCGCACGTCGTCGACGACGCCCAGCGGCGGGTCGATCTTCGCCGGCTCCAGCGACTCGATCCCGCTCTCGGACAGCAGCAGCGGCGGCGGGTGCCCGGCGAGCCGGATCGACACACGGTCGCGCTCGGGCGCGATCGTGACGACGCAGAGCGTCGTGAACATCCACGAGAAGTGGCGCTCGTGCGTGTGGACGAGCTGCAGCGTGTCGAGCACCGCATCCTGGTCCTGGCCCGCGAGCACGAGCGCGCGCCAGGCGATCCGCAGGCAGACGCCGAGCGCGGCTGCGTCCGGCCCGTGGCCTGAGACGTCGCCGATCACGGCGTGCACGGTGCCGTCGCTGTCCTGCACCGCGTCATAGAAGTCGCCGCCCAGCAGCGCGCGGCGGCGGCCGGGGCGATAGTGCGCGATCAGCTGCAGCTGCGGGTCCGAAACCAGCGGCGCCGGGAGCAGGCCGCGCTCGAGCCGGGCGTTCTCCTCGGCGTGCAGCCGCGCGACCTCGAGCTGCTGGCGCGCCTCGTCGGCGCGCCGGCGCTCGACCGCGTAGCGGACCGCGCGAGCGAGCCCCTGGCCGTCGATCTGTCCCTTGACCAGATAATCCTGCGCTCCGGCAGTGACGGCCTGGACGCCGCGCCGCTCGTCGTCGAAGCCGGTGAGCACGAGCACCGACAGGTCCGGCCGGTCGGTCTTGAGCTTGTGGAGCGCCGTGAGGCCGTGCGCGTCAGGCAGGTCGAGGTCCAGCAGCACGCAGTCGATCGCGTCGAGCTTCTCGCGGCGCGCGTTCGCGAGGGTCTGCGCGCGCACGATCTCCACCTGCGCCCCGCTGACCGCGAACAGTTCCTCTACAAGCAGTGCGTCGCCGTCATCGTCCTCGACGAGCAGGATGCGAATCGGTGCTGCGGCCTCCGCAGGGTCGTGCGGAGCCGTATCGACGGTCTCTGGAGGACTCAATTCGCTAGCGGTCTGCTCCGCACGAGGCTCACTGTACCCACGTCCGCTGCGGCGCAAGCACATAGGATCTCGCGCATGGGCGTTGCCCCGATGTCGTTTCACGACGAGACGCGAGCGGCGCATACGGCCGGCTTGAACGCGATCGAACCGGTAGGGCGATGACCGGGCAGCGCGCGATCGCGCGCTTGAGCGTCGGTCAGGTCCGCATTCTCGCGATTGCGGTGGGTGGCGCGGTCGGGACGTTGGTACGGGGCGGGACGGCGGAGGCGCTGCCGCACGCGGACGGGCGCTGGCCGTGGGCGACGTTCATTGTCAATGTGGCGGGGGCCTTCATTCTCGGGTGGTTGTTGACCCGACTCGCTGAGCGCGCGGCTCCGAGTCGCAACTGGCGCTTTCTGGCCGGGACGGGGTTCTGCGGCGCGTTAACGACCTTCTCGACGTTCCAACTCGAGACCTTCCAATTCGCTCGCGACGGCGATGTTGGACTCGCGATCGCGTACCCGCTCATCAGCATCACCGTCGGCCTGGCCGCCGCGGTGACTGGGGTGCTGCTCGCACGGTGGGGACGGCATTGGTAAATGCGCTCGTGTGGATCGGGGTCGCGCTATTGGGCGCGATGGGCGCGGTGTCGCGGTTCCAGGTCGATTCGATGGTGTCAGCGCGGCTGCCGGGTGACTTTCCGTTCGGGACCCTGGTCGTGAATCTCACGGGCTCGTTTGGCCTCGGCGTCCTGATCGGCGCAGTGGTGCCGCATCGGGTGACCCTGCTGCTCGCCACGGGGTTTGCGGGCGGCTTCACCACCTTTTCGACGTGGATGGTCGAGAGCTTGCGACTCGGTGAGGCGGGCGAGGTAGTCCTGCTCCTGCGCAACCTGTGGCTCTCGATGTTCGCCGGGCTCGGATTCGTCGCGGCTGGGTTCTATCTCGGGCAGGCCGTCGGATGATCAGCGCGGGTCTCAAACTCAACGTGTACTTCGGCGAGTCGCTCAACAGCGGCTCACGGATGGCGAACGAGGCCCTGATGGACTGCTTCGCGCGGCACGGCCTGGAGGTCGCGGCCCTGTATCGCGGCATCGAAGGGTTCGGGATCGGCCGCCGCATTCACACGGAGCGCTTTCCGGACATCTCGACCGATCTGCCGCTGATCGCCGAGACGATCGACACGCGCGAGCGGATCGAGGCGGTCCTGCCCGAGGTGCACGCGATCGTCGACAAGGGCCTCGTCACGCTCGAGCACTCGTTGGTCGCGATCGGCGACGACGTCCGCGAGGCGGCCTTCCCTGACGGCGCCGGCCACGCGGGCAGGCTCACGGTCTACTGCGGCCGCGGCGAGCGCCACAACGGAATGCCGGCCTACCGCGCCCTCGTCGATCTCCTCCGCCGCCGGGGGGCCAACGGCGCCACCGTGCTGCTGGGCGTGGACGGCATCCTCAACGGCCAGCGCCAGCGTGCGGGCCTCCTGAGCCGCAACGTCAACACACCGACGGCGACGATCGCCGTCGGACCGACGCGAGTGCTGCGCAGGGTGCTGGAGGGCCTCCCCGGTGTGCTCGAGCGGCCCGTCGCCACCCTGGAACGGATCGCCGTCGTCAAGCACGGCGGCGATCTGCTCGAACCGCTGCCGCTCATCCACGATTCCGGCTCCGGCGACCCGCCGGTCTGGATGGCGCTACGTGTCTACACACGACAGTCCGCCCAGGCGAACGGCGGCGCGATCTACACCACGTTGACGCGGCGACTGCGCGAAGCAGGCGCGGCCGGCATCACCACGGTCCGGGGCGAGTGGGGATTCTCCAGCGATGAACGTCCCTTCGGCGATCGCTTCGGCACCGTGACGAGCCACATGCCCACCTGCACGGTCCTCGTCGACCGCCCGAGCAAGATCGCCGAGATCTGGCCGATCATCGACAGGATCACCACGCAGCACGGCGTCGTCACCGCCGCATTCGTCCCCGCGTACCGCGAGCGCGCAGGAGAGGTCATATACGGCCACTTAAGCGTGCGCAGTGCCGAGGAGGTCGCACAGCTCTACCGCACGCAGGCGGTATCGCCGTCCCTGCAGGGACCCTCACCCATCGCGCCGCACGTATCAGACCCGCCGAGCCCCGAGGATGTCTGGACGAGCACCCTGGTCGCCGAAATACGCGAGTTCGCCACGGCGCACGACCGCCCGCAACCGCTTGTCCAGGTGACGCTGGCCGACGGCGAGCGATTCTTCCTCGCCGCTGTTGAGGCTCGTCCAGGCGGGGGGTTCGTGACCCTCTACCCACATCCCGAGAACGCATCGGACCTCATCGCCCGAGCAGAAGGCGACATCCTTGTGCCGCGGTCTATCGTCGTGCCGCTCGCGAACGTCCACAAAATCGAGCTGCTCACCCACGCTCCGCGCGGGACCCGCTCCGACGTCGGCTTTATTCCGCCGCGGCGCCCGTACAAGCACTAAAGCCGCGGCGCATCAACCTCGTGACCTCGATCGTCGCCGGCCCGGGTCTCGCCTAGCTCGCCGGGTGCTGGGCGGAGCCGTGTTCCAGCAGCGCCGGGAGCCCGTCGATGGATTGCAGGTTGTTGGCCTGCTCGTACGCGCGCATCGCGTCCGGGCCCTCGACGCGCAGGCGCTTCGCGGTCGAGAGGTCGGAGTGCGGGCGCTCACCCTCGTAGCTCATCAGCGGCACGCCGTAGCCACAGGAATCCGCGATCCGGGTGACGTTGACGACGATCAACGCGCGTCGCGCCTCGGGCGCCTCGGGCTCGTCGAACCCGGCCGCCAGCAGCTCGTCGAACCGCGGCTCGCCCGGGCGGACGTACTCGCCCTCGCCGTGCAGGCGCAGGATCCGCGGCGGCCCGTCGAAGGCGCAGAACATCACGCAGATGCGCCCGTTGTCGCGCAGGTGCGCGATCGTCTCGGCGCCGCTGCCGACGATGTCCAGGTAGGCGACGGTGTGGTCGTCGAGCACCCGCAGCGAGCCGATCGGGCCCTTCGGGGAGACGTTGATGTGCCCGTCGTCGCCCGACGGTGCCGTGCCGACGAAGAACATGGCCTGGCGCGCGATCCATGCCGCCTGGCGCTCGTCGATTCGCTCGTAGACACGGCCCATCGGCCGTAGATCTTAGATCGCGTGGTTCGCGCGGATCACGTTCTCCGGGTCGAGCCGCGCCTTGACGGCCTGCAGGCGCTCGTAGGTGGCGGCGCCGTAGCTGTCGGCGAGCTCGATCGACTCCTCGGCGAAGTTGAGGTAGTAGCCGGCGCCGAGCCACGGCGCGAGCGCCTCCTTGATCCGGCCCGCGTGACCGAGCATGAACGCCTCCATGTCGGCGTCCAGGGCCATCCCGAGCGCGAACAGCACGAACTGGCCCTTGATCCCGGCGACGGCGCCGTGACCCGGCGTCGCACGGCCCAGCGCGCCGCCGATCTGGCGCAGCTCGACGATCGCGAGCGGGGAGCCCGAGCCGGGGCCTGAGAGCTCGACGAGCGTCTTGATCGCCTCGGCCGGCAGCTCACGCACGAGCGCGCTGTCGCTCGTGTACGGCATCGGCTCCTCGGGGTCCTGGTGCAGGCGGACGAGCGACGGCGCCGGGACGATCGCGAACGTGTCGAGCTCCGGGCCGAGCGCGCGCAGCGGCTCGATCACGGCCGGGTCGCCCTGGACGGCGCCGTCGATCAGGACGATCGAGCGGCCGCGGATCGGCTCCGGGATCTCCGGCAGCGGCGGCAGCTGCATGATCCGGAAGGACGTGGTGACGTGATCGGGGGCGTCGACGGCCCACTCGGCCCAGGCCTCCAGCACGCGCTCGGACTCGCTCCAGTCCCACATCATGAAGCCGGCGTAGATCTCGCTCACCGGGTAGAGCCGGAACTCGAGCGCCGTCACGACGCCGAAGTTGCCGCCGCCGCCGCGCAGCGCCCAGAACAGCTCGGCGTCGTTGTCCGCGTCCGTGCGGACGATCTCGCCGTCGGCGGTGACGAGCTCGATCGCGGTCAGGCTGTTGGTCTGCAGGCCGTGGCTGCGCGCGAGCCAGCCCATGCCGCCGCCGAGCGAGTAGCCCGCGACGCCGACGTTGGGCGAGGAGCCGTGCAGGGCGATCAGCCCGTGCGGGGCGGCCGCGTCGACGACGTCCTCCCAGACGACGCCGGCGCCGACGCGGGCGATCTGGCGCTCGGCGTCGATCTCGACGCCGCCGAGGCCGGAGGTCTTCAGCAGCACCGTGTCGGCCAGCGAGCCGAGCGGGCCGGCGTTGTGGCCGGTCGACTGCGGCAGCGACCTGCAGGCCGCCCGCGCGGGCGCGGCGCACGACCTCGGCGACCTCGTTGGCGTCGGCCGGGTAGGCGACGGCGGCGGGGCGCTGGTCGATCGCCAGGTTGAAGGCGCCGCGGGCGGCGTCGTAGCCGTCGTCGCCGGGGAAGGCGATCGCGCCGCCGCAGAGGTCGCGGAGGCCGGACAGTTCATCGCGAGCGGGATCGATCATCGTCATGGCCGCCACGGTCGCCGACCGGGGTTGCCACGACGTTGCAGAAAAATTGCAGGTCAGGTTTCGAGGGCGAGCGCGAGCTCGCCCTGGGAGCTCGCTCCGAGCTTGCGCAGCGCGCTTGTGAGCTTGATCTCGATCGTCCGCGGGGTGACGAACAGCTCCTGCGCGATCTCGCGCTCGGCGCGGCCCGCCGCGGCGAGCGAGGCGACGCGGCGCTCGGTCGCGGTCAGCGAGCTCACGCCGCGCGGCGTCGCCGAGCCGCGGCTCGACGCCGGCGATCAGCATCTCCTTGCGGATCTGGGCCAGCAGGCGCTCGGCGCCGCAGACCTCGGCCAGCTCGTGCGCGCGGATCAGCGGCTCGCGCGCGTAGTCCGGGCGCCCTGCGAGCCGGCGGGTGAGGCCGAGCGCGGCGAGCGACTTGGCCAGCTCGAGCCGCGACGGCGCGCGCGAGACGACCTCGACCGCCTCCTCCAGGCGCTCGAGCCCCTCGGCGCCCTCCAGCAGCCCGAGCACGCGCAGCGAGCGCGCGACGGTGCCGGGCGCGCCCCAGTCGCGTGCCCGGTCGAGCTCCTCGGCGGCGAGCTCGATCGCCTTGCGCTTCATGCCCTAGCGCGTCGAGCGCGACCGCTCGCAGCGAGCTCCAGCGGGCCGCCTGCGGGTTGTGGTAGCGGGCGAAGCGCCGTCCGTACTCCTCCCCGACCTCGGCCGCGTCCTCGTAGCGGCCCTCGGCGACGAGCAGCTCCAGGCGGGCGTTGCACCAGTAGCGCGCGCCGTCGGATGCGCCGCCGCGCTCCGGGCGCGCGCATCAGCGCCTGGCGCGCGCCGGCGAGGTCGCCGCGCTCGGTCAGGCACCACGACAGGTGCGCGGCGTTCCACTGCAGCGTGTCCGGCCCGTAGCCCCACGCCTCCGCCTGATCGAAGGACGCGCGCAGCTCCTCCTCGGCGTCGATCAGGTCGCCGCGCCAGAACAGCGTGAACCCGCGCCACAGGTACATGCCGGTGACCGCGAACAGCGAGCCGCGCCGGTGCGCGTCGAGCATCGCGAAATCGAAGACCTGCAGCGCCTCGTCGCGGTCGCCGACGATCATCGGCAGACAGCGCCGCCAGCGTCAGCAGGTTCGGGTCGGCGCTCGCTGCAGCTCGCCGCCGGCCAGCGCTCGCAGCGAGAGCGCGACGACCTCGTCGACGTGACCGCCGCTCTGGTTCCACTCCAGCGCGGCGATGGCGCCCATCGACCTTCTCCCCGACGGTCCGCAGCGGCTGGCGGCGGATACGGCGTCGCGTACTCCAGCTCCGCGGCGTCGAGCGCGCCGAACGGCACGCCCATCAGCGCGAAGGCCTCCAGGCGCGAGCGCGTCGTCGGCCATCTCGGGCGGGAGCTCGCGGGCGGCCTGGCGGGCGACCGCGGCGCCCTCGGCCGGCGACGAGGTGAACAGCAGCGCGCGGCCGAGCGCGTTCGCCGCCCGCACGCGCAGCTGCACGTCGGTCAGCCCGCGGTAGGCCTCGCGCAGGTGCATGGCGGCGTCGGGCCCGCGCGTCAGCGCCTCGGCCTCGCCGAGGTCCAGCAGCAGGTGCGGCGCGCTTCTCGGCCGGCGGCGGCTCGTCCAGCGCGCGCCGCAGATAGCCGACGGAGTTGTCGATCGCGCCGCGCGCCATCGCCGCGATGCCCGCCTCGTGCAGCAGGCTCGCGACCTCAGGGTCGCCGCGCCGCGGCGTGTGCATCAGCTGGCCGGCGATCTGGTCCAGCGCGGCGCCCGATCCGCCGCAGGACACCGGCGGCGCGCGCGTGCAGCAGCTCGCGCTCGCCGAGCGGCAGGCCCGTGGTAGACGGCGTCGCGGACCAGCGGGTGCACGAAACCGGGCGGCGGCTCCGGGCGCAGGATCTCGGCCCGCGCGAGCGCGGCCATCGTGCCGGCCACCTGGGCCTCGTCGAGCCCGGAGACGCCCGCCACGGCGGGCAGGTCGGCGCCCTCGCCGAGCACGGCGACCGCGCGGGCGACCGCGCGACGCCTCGCCGGGCAGCCGCGCGAGCCGCAGCAGGACCGAGCTCGAGACGGCGCGCGAGCCGATCGCGCGCACGACGTCGGCGTGTGCGGCGTCGGGCCGGACGCGCGTCGGTCTCCAGCGCGTTGAGCAGCTGGCGGACGAGCAGCGGGTTGCCGCCGGTGGTGCGGTGGCAGGCCTCGCGGAACGCGCGCGTCGGGCTCGGCGCCGAGGCGGCGGGCGACGAGCGCGCCGACGGCCTCCTCGCTCAGCGGCCCGGGGCGGACGTGGGCGGTCGCCGGGTCGTTGGCGATCTCGGCCAGCAGCGCGGCGTCGGTCGGCGGGTCGCCGGTGCGCACGCTCGCGGTGACCAGCACGGGCTGGCCCTCGAGCCGGCGCACGAGGTAGGCGAGGAAGCGCAGCGACGGGCGGTCGCACCAGTGCAGGTCGTCGATCTCGAGCAGCAGCGGGCGCTCGGCGGCGAGGTTCAGCGTCAGCCAGTAGAGGCCGTGCAGGGCGGCGAAGGAGGCGTCGCCGCCGCGTCGGCGGGCCGTCGTCGGGCGAGGCGAACACGACGCGCGCGGCGCGCCGCGGCGCCGGCGAGCGCGGCCGGGTCGGCCGACGACCGTCTCGAACAGCTGGCGGACGACGCCGAACGGGAACTCGCGCTCGAGCTCGCCCGCGCGGGCGTTGAGGACGAGCGCGCCGCCGGCGCCCGCGCGGCGGCGGAACTCGGCCATCAGGCGCGACTTGCCGATCCCCGGCGGGCCCTCGATCAGGACCGCCCGGCCCTCGCCCTCGCCGGCTTCGCGCAGCAGCGTGTCGAGCAGCGCGACCTCGCGGTCGCGCTCGACGAGCGTCGAGCTCGACGGCGTGCCGGGGGTGCGGCGGCGGGCCTGGGCTGCGGCGACCGGGTCGTCGCGCAGCAGTTGCTCGTGCAGGGCGACGAGCGCCGCGCCGGGCGAGCTGCCGAGCTCCTCGCGCAGCAGCACGCGGATGTCCTCGTAGACGCGCAGCGCCTCGTTGACGTTGCCGCGGGCGCGCAGGACCTCCATCAGCGCCGCGCGAGCGGACTCGCGGAACGGCTGGGCCTGGACGGCGGCGCGGGCGGCCTGCTCGGCCGCGGGCCAGGCCGCGCCGCCGAGCCGTGCGCCGGCGGCGGCGAGCGTCTCCAGCGCCTCGACGCGCAGGTCGGCCAGCTCGCCGCGGCGGGCGTCGATCCACGGCGCCTCGAGACCGGGCAGCAGGCCGCGCTCGGCGATCTCGACCGCCTCCTTCGCGGCGTCCCAGGCGTCCTGCGGGTCGGCGGCGTCGAGCGCGAGGCGGGCGCTCGAGAGCAGCCGGGGCGCCGCCTCCCAGTCGATCCAGGCGTCGGCGGGCAGCACGAGGGTGCAGCTCGCTGCGGCCTTCGAGCACGCCCGGGCCGAGCGCCTTGCGCAGGCGGCTGAGCGGCGGCGCGAGCAGCGACTCGTAGGCGGGCGGGGCGCCCTTGCCCGACCACAGCGCCTCGGCGAGCTCGTCGCGGCGGACCGGCCGGTCGCGGTTCAGCGGCCAGGTAGGCGAACAGAAGTCGACCCTGGCGTCCGCGCAGCGTGTCTTCGAGCCTCCGTCCATGGAGCTCCACGATGAGTCGACCGCATAGCTGGATGCGGGTCGCTTCGCGCTCGACCACGGCGTGGAATCTATCCATTCGGCACCCATTTTCCCACCATTCTGGAACCGTTCTGGACTAGATGACGATCCGTCGATACGGTGCGGCGCAGTGCTTCTGGCCGCCTTGGAGGACCACCCGAAGGTCCTCGCCCAACCGCAGCTGGTCTGCCGCTCCTGCGGCCTGACCGTCGACACCGATTGCGCCGCCGGCACCGAGCCGTGTGTGGCTCCGGTGCGCGCCGGCGGCTTCGCGATCGATCAGGCCCAGGTGACCTTCCACGGGCTCTGCCCGGGCTGCCGGACTTAGCCGGCGGTCGCACCCACTCTCGAATCGGCGAGCACCGCCATCGCGGCGTTGCGGCCGTTGAGGGCGATCACGCTGCCGCCGGGATGGGTGGCGGCGCCGCAGAAGTAGAAGCCCGTCGATCGGGGTGCGCGGCGTCAGGCGGTGCTCCCACATCTGGTCCGGGGTCACCTCGCCCTGGAAGATGTTGCCGCCGGTGAGGCCGATCCGCTCCTCGATGTCGGGCGGGCCGAGCACCTCGTAGGCCTCGATGACGCTCCGCGAAGCCGGGCGCGAAGCGGTCGATCAGGTCGATGAACTGCTGCGCGACCTCGTCGCGGCGCGCGTCCCAGTCGCCGTCGGCGATGCTCGTAGGGCGCGTACTGGCCGAAGACGCTCAGCAGGTGCTTGTCCGTCGGGCGCGGGCGTCGGGTCGTAGCCGGTCTGGATGTAGATCTCGCCGAAGCCGACGGCGGGCTCGCCGCGCGTCGCAGCGCTCGAACGCGCGCTGCGCCTCCTCGAGACCGTCCGGTGACGTCGATCGTCGCCTGGGCGGGCCAGGTCTCGCCGGGCGCGGCGGTCCAGTCCGGCAGCGCGGTCGAGCGCCGCGTTGAACTTCACGACGGGGCTGCGGATCTTCCAGGCCTCGAGCCGGTCGCGGTAGGCGTCGGGCGACCTCGGTCGCCGAGCAGGCCGCAGCGCGACCTTCGGGTCGGCGTTGCAGAGATCGTGCGGGCGCGGATGAGGGTGCCGTCCTCGAGCTCGACGCCCTCGCCGGGGATGATCTGCGCCGACCGGGACGCCGCGGCGAGCTGCGCGCCGGCCTCGCTGCGCGGCGTCGGCGATCGCGAAGCTGATCATCCCCATGCCGCCCTTGACGTAGCCCCAGACCGGGCCCTGGCCCTCGAGGTCGCCCTGGTAGTGCATGAGCTTGATCGAGGCGGTGCCGGGGTCCTTCGGGCCGCCCTAGGTGGCGATCACGCCCTGGCCGAAGAGCGCGTCCTTGAGCCGCTGGTCGGAGATGTAGTCGTCGAGCACCTCGGCGATCGAGGCCTCGAAGACGAGGTCGATCATCTCCTGCTCGCCGTGCAGCAGCTCCTCGATCTCCGCGCGCGTCGGGGTCTCGCCGACCCAGGTGTCGCGCTCGCCGGTGCGCAGGCGCTTGCGGATCTCGTCGAAGAGGTGCTCGTAGGCCCAGTAGCCCTCGATGTCCTTCTTGGAGACGCCGAGCGCCTCGAGGTTGGCCTGGGTCTTGTCGTCGTCGAGCCACTGGCCGAAGGAGGTGCCGTCCTCGAACGGGACCCACAGGTTCGGGTCGGCGACGTAGCACTCGAAGCCGCGCTGCGCGCAGGTCGAGCTCCTCGATCACGAGCTCGTCGAGCAGGCCGACGACGTAGGCGCAGGGGCTGACGATGTAGCGCTCGTCGGCGAACGGGCGCTCGAGCGTGCAGGCGCCGCCGAGCCGCTCGCGGCGCTCGAGCACGAGCACCGATCTGCCCGGCCTTGGCGAGGTAGGCGGCCGCGGTCAGGCCGTTGTGGCCGCCGCCGACGACGACCGCGTCCCAGTCCGTGGCGCGCGAGCTCCGTGATCGGCGCCGGGCAGCCCGACCTCTCCGAGCTTCGCGGCGATCTCGTTCATCGGTGGATCTCCTCGTGGGCCAGGCGTCGACCGCCACGGCGCTGTCCGCGGAGACGATCACGGGGTTGAGCTCGATCAGGGCGAGCGGCAGGTGCCTGCAGCGGCGCGGCGATGCCGCGCGATCGGCTGCGGCGGCGATCGGCGGTGCGCAGGGTCGCGCAGCGCCTCGCGCGATCCGCGCTTCGGTCGGCGGGCAGCGGGATCACGGCGACGTCGTCGAGCGCCTCGGTGTAGACGCCGCCGAGCGCCGACGACGAGCACCGGCACGAGCGCCGTCGCGGCGGACCGCGACGAGCAGCTCGGCTGCCGGCGTGGCGCCATCCGCTCGACGAGCGTCGGCGGGCCGAGGCGCCGCTCGGCGTCTCGCGATCGCGGCGCTCGTCGTTCAGGTCGAGCGACGCACGCCGCCGTCGCGCGCCTTGTGGCGCAGCCGTGCCGGACGCTTGATCGCGACCGGGCCGCCGAGCTCGCGCCAGGCGGCGACGGCGTCGTCGCGTCGCGTGCGACCGTCCGTCGGGACGGGCGATGCCGGCGTCGCGCAGCAGCGCCTTGGCCTCGTGCTCGTCGAGCCGAGCGTCCTCGCGCGCCGTCCGCGCGTTCGGCGAGCCGATCGCGGCGATGCGCGCGGGGTCCGGCGCGGTCGCCAGCGCGGCATGCCGCGTGCAGCCCGGCCGGCGATCGCCGCCGTCGGCGACCGCGCGTCGCGGCAGCGTCGGGCAGCGTCGACGTCACGCGTGCATCGGCCGCGCGCTCGCTCGACCGCCGTCGAGGACAGCGGCCCAGTCCTCGGCCCGTCGATCCGGCCTCGTCGTAGAGCACGAGCACCCGGCCGATCGCCGGGTCGCTCGCGAGGGCGCTCGATGAGTCGCGGTCGAGCGTCTCGGGCTCGTCCCAGAGCAGCGACGTGTAGTCGAGCGGGTTGCCGCGCGGTCGCGGCGGCGGGCAGGACGTCGCCTCGAGCTCGCGCGGTCGTCTCGGGCGCGAGCGGCGGGCAGCGGCACGCCGAGCTCGGCCGCGAGGTCGGCCGCGACCGCCGAGTCGCCGCCGGAGCAGGTCATGACCGCCACGCCCGACGAGGCGCGCGGCCGCACCTGCCGTCGGACGGTGAGCCGCCCCACCCGGCTAGCGGCGAGCGCCTTCGCCAGCTCGAGCAGCTCGTGCGGGTCCTCGGCCCACGCCGCGCCGAGCTCCTCGAACAGCGCGCGGAAGACGCGCTGGTCGCCGGCGAGCGCGCCCGTGTGGGCGACCGCCGCGGCCGCGCCGGCCCGCGAGCGGCCCGCCTTGAGCACCGCGACGCCGATGCCCGCGCGCGCGCAGCGCTTCGCAGCGCGGCGCACCAGCGTCGCGCCGTCGCCGTCGGCCTCGAGGTAGAGCGCGACCGAGCGCACGCCGTCGCGCTCGGCGAGCGCCTCGAGGAAGTCCGTCGGCGTCGAGCACCGCCTGGTTGCCGCACGAGACGACCGTGTGCAGGCGCAGCCCGCGCCGCGAGGCGAGCGCGTTGACCGCGACGTTGCCGCTCTGGGTGATCAGCGCGACCGGGCCGGGCTCGCGCGGCGCGATCGTGTCGCCCCAGAGCGCCACGCGGTCGGGCAGCGAGACGATCCCGTTGCCGTTGGGCCCGCAGACCGGCAGCCCGTGCCGCGCGCGGCCGCGAGCGCGGCCTGCAGCGCGCGCCGCCGCGCGCCTCGGCGAAGCCGGCCGCGAACACGACCGCGCCCGCCGCAGCCGAGCGCGCCGGCCCGCGCGACCACGTCCGGCGCGTCGGCCGCCGGGATCGCGACGACGACCGCGTCGGGCGCCTCCGGCAGCGTCCGCCAGCGCCGGCACGCACGCGCACGCCGTGGACCGACGCCCGCCGCGGGTTGACCGCGAGACGCCGCCCCGGATAGCCGAGCCGCGCGAGGTTGAGCAGCGCCTCGCCGCCGTAGGACCCGGGCCGCTCGGTCGCGCCGACGACGGCGACCGAGCGCGGGGCAGCAGGCAGCCGAGCGTCCATCAGTGCAGCACCCGCTCCACGCCGCGGCGCTCGAGGGCGCGGGCGACGATCAGGCGCTGGATCTCGCTCGTGCCCTCCCAGATGCGGTCGACGCGCAGCTCGCGCCAGAAGCGCTCGGCGACGTTGGTGCGCGTGTAGCCGCGGCCGCCGAAGATCTGCAGGCAGCGGTCGGCGCAGCGGTTCGCGGCCTCGGAGACGAAGAGCTTGGCCATCGACGCCTTCGCGTGGACGAGCTTGGGGTCGGCGCCCTCGTCGGCGAGCCGCGCGACCTCGAGGCCGAGCAGGCGGCCGGCGGCCGCGTCGGCGGCGGAGTCGGCGAGCGGGAACGAGACGCCCTGGTGGTCGATGATCCGCGCGCCGCCCTGCTCGCGGGCGATCGCCCAGGCGGTCGTCTCCTCGAGCAGGCGCAGCATCGCGCCGCAGCCGCGCGCGGCGATCCCGAGCCGCTCCTCGGCGAACCAGGCCGCGCTGCAGCTCGTCGCCGCCGCCGACGCCGCCGATCACCGCGTCGTCGCCGGGACCTCGACGCCGTCGAAGCGCAGCGTCGGGTGCCCGTGCGGATAGGTGTGCGTGAACGGCGGGTCGTCGACGACCGAGATCCCGGGACGCTCGCGCCTCGACGAGGAACAGCGTCGGCGCGCCGTCGCGCCAGCGCCATCACGATGTAGACCGCCGCGACGTCGCCGTAGGTGACGAACCACTTCTCGCCGTCGAGCCGCCAGCCGCCGTCGATCTGCGTCGCGGTCGTCGCGATCCCCGACGGGTCGGAGCCGGCGTGCTCCTCGGTGACCGCGTAGGCGTCGTGCAGCTCGCCGCGCAGCGCCGGGCGCAGCCAGCGGTCGATCTGCTCGGGCGAGCCGTGGGCGAGCACGTTGTAGGCGGTCGGGACGTGCCACGAGAGCGCGTTGGTCGAGCGGCCGAACTGCTCCTCGACGAGGAACCACTCGACGTGCGTCCAGCCCTGGCCGCCGTGCTCGCGCGAGTGCAGCCCGCCGCGAGACCTCGCGCGCCAGCGCCTCGCGCCGGATCAGCGCGACGTCCTCGGGCGTGATCCGCCCGCAGCTCGGCGTCGACCTCGCGCGGGATCAGGATCTCGTCGACGAAGGCCTTGCGCGCGCTCGCCTGGAGTCACTGCTCCGCCTATATGGTCCGCGTGCGTGGAAGAGAGCCGAGCGGCCGCGCGGGCGAGCGCCCGTGCCCGAATCCTCGACGCCGCCGTCAAGCTGATCGCGCGCGAGGGGATCAACGACGTCCGGATCGCCCGGATCGCGATGGAGGCCGGGCGTCTCCGCCGTCGCTGCTGCACTACCACTTCGCCTCCCGTGACGCGCTGCTGGCCGAGGCGCTCGAGCACTCCTACGAGCTGGCCGGGACGATCCGCATCGGCCCCGACGACGAGCCGCTGCCCGCCGCCGACGCGCCTGCGGTCGATGATCGACCAGTGCCTGCCGGCGCCGGGCGCGCTGCGCGACGACTGGCTGCTGTGGGTCGAGCTGTGGCTGCACGCCGCGCGCCGCCCGGAGCTGCGCCCGACCGCCGCGCGGCTCTACGCGCGCATGCACGCATGGTTCGCGCGAGACGATCGCCGAGGGCGTCGCGAGCGGCGAGTTCACGGTCGCGCGACGCCGACCGGACCGATCGACCGCCTGCTGGCGCTGATCGACGGCTACGGCATCCGCGCGCTGACCGACGATCCGGCGATGCCGATCGAGCGCGCGCGCGAGCGAGATCTGGGCCGGTCGCCGCGGACCTGGGCGTCGCGGCCTGACGCGCGCGGCGAGGCGGCCGCGCGAGACGTCGCGAGGCGCGCGCGGCCGTAGGCGCGCGCGCGTCGCGGCGCGGCGAGCGGCGCAGCGCGCGCGGGCGCGCGCGCGAGGCCGGCGACGGCGTCGCTCGCGCAGCGCGCCTCATCGCCCGAGCTCCGCGCGCTCGTCCGCGTCAGCGCGCGGCCTGGGACCTCGAGCGTCGTCGCGGCCTCGACCGCGACGCCGCGCTCGTCCGTCGACACCGTCTCGCGCGTGCGGAAGCTCGCACGGCCGACCGCGTCCAGCGTGCACGTCACCGTGACCGCGTCGCGGCTCCAGCGGGCGGCGGTAGCCGACGGCGACGTGCGTGACGACCGCGTCCGGGCACGCGCTCGCCGAGCCACGCGGCGCGCGCCTCCTCCAGGAACGTGAAGAGCGCCGCGGGGTCGACGTGGCCGTGGGCGTCGAGGTCGCGCGCTCGGATCTCGATCCGGGACGTGTGGACTCGCGCGGCGACCGGGACCGGCAGAGGCGGCGGCGGAGCGGGCAGCGACGACGCCCAGCTCGAGCTCGGCGAGGCGGCGCGCCCAGGCCGCGGCGCGCTCCGGCGGCACGTCCTCGCCGTGGACGGTCGTGTGCAGGCCGATCCCGTCGAGCACCGCGACGAGCCGCGCGGCCGTGTCCTGCGGGTCCGCGCACGCCCAGCGGCCCTGGCGCACGCCGTCGGCCAGCACCTCCGCGAGCACCGCGCGCCAGCCGACGTCGAAGCGCCCGAGCGTGTCGCGCACGAGCGGCGAATGGACCGACTCGCCCCACGCGTCGACCCACAACCGCCAGCTCTCCGAGTCCGCCCACTCGGACTGGTCCAGGTAGGCCGCCAGCCGGTCGGCCGGATCCTCGAAGCGCCGCGAGATCGCCTCCAGCGACGCCAGGTCCTCGCGCGCGGCGGCCGCGAACGCCTCGGCGACGACCTCGTCCTTGGACCCGAAGTGGTAGTTCAACAGCCCCAGCGACGCGCCCGCCTCGCGCGTGATCGTGCCGACCGTCGCCGCCGCGAAGCCGTCGCGGCCGATCACCCGCCGCGCCGCGGTCACGAGCTCCTCGCGCGCGCCTCACGCGTCCTCCTCGAGCACCCGCAGGCACTCGGCGGGCAGGTGCACGGAGACCGGGTCGCCGGACGCGTGCTCGACCGCGGACCCGTCGTTGGGTACGTCGCAGCGGACCAGCGCGCCGCTGGCCAGCCGCACGCGCACGTCCTGGTGAAAGCCGAGGTAGACGACGGCCTCGACCATCCCCGGCACGCGGTTCTCGCCGCCGGTGCCGTGCGGCTCGAGCCGCACGCGCTCCGGACGGATCATCGCCAGCGCCGTCGCCGGTGCTGGCCGTCGACGTCGGCGCGCAGCGAGAACTCGCCGACCTGCAGACCGCCGTCCGTCGACCACCGCCGGGATCAGGTTCGAGGCGCCGAGGAAGTTGGCGACGAACGCGGTCTCCGGCTGCTCGTAGAGCTCGCGCGGCTCGCCGCACTGCTCGACGCGCCCGTCGCGCATCACGGCGACGCGGTCGCTCATCGTCAGCGCCTCGTCCTGGTCGTGGGTGACGTAGACGAACGTGATCCCGAGCGTCTCCTGGATCCGCTTGAGCTCGACCTGCAGGTCCACGCGCAGCCGAGCGTCCAGCGCGCCGAGCGGCTCGTCGAGCAGCAGCACCGGCGGCTCCAGGACGATCGCCCGCGCCAGCGCGACGCGCTGCTGCTGGCCGCCGCGAGAGCTGCGTCGGGCCGCCGCGCGCCGAGGCCGCCGAGCTGGACCATCTCCATCGCCTCGCCCACCCGCCGCGCGGCGTCGGCCTTGCCGACCTTCTGGTAGCGCAGCCCGAAGGCGACGTTCTCGGCCACGGTCATGTGCGGGAACAGCGCGTAGCTCTGGAAGACCGTGTTGACCGGCCGCTTGTGCGGCGGCTTGGCCGACATGTCGACGCCGTCGAGCTTGATCGCGCCGGCGTCGAGCTTCTCGAAGCCCGCGATCAGCCGCAGCGTCGACGTCTTGCCGCAGCCGGACGGGCCGAGCAGCGTGAAGAACTCGCCGCCCGGCATGTGCAGGTCGATGCCGTCGACGGCGAGGACGTCGCCGTAGCGCTTGACCAGCTCGTCGAGATCGATCTGTCCTCGGCTCATTGCGCCGCTCCCGCCGCGAAGGTGCTGACGTCCGTCTCCTGGCCGCGCGAGAGCCGCCGGAACACGAGCCACGCGAGCGCCAGCGCCAGCAGCGAGAACACGAGCATCACCGTGGCCAGCGCGTTCAACGCCGGCGTCGGCGCCGCGCGCGCCGTGGCGTAGATGCGCATCGGCACCGTCGTCGTGTCCGCGCCCGACGCCATGTACTGCGCGACCACGAAGTCGTCGATGCTCAAGCGCGAAGGTGCTCAGCAGCGCGGCCGCGATCGCCGGCGCCAGCAGCGGCAGCAGGACGCGCCGCAGCGACCTGCCACGGCGGCGCGCCGAGGTCGGCCGCGGCCTCCTCGACGTCGCGCCCGATCATCACCAGCCGCCCGCGCACGATCAGCACGACCCAGGAGATCGAGAACGTCACGTGCCCGATCACCTGCGCCGTCGTGCCCAGCCCGATGAAGCCGAACGCCGAGGTGAAGAGCAGGAACAGGCCGACGGCGAACACCAGCTCCGGCGTGACCAGCGGCAGCAGCATGAGCACGTTCGAGACGCCGGCGCCGCGCCCGCGCCAGCGCTGCAGGCCGATCGCCAGCGCCGTGCCCGAGCGGCGTCGCGATCAGCATCGCCAGCCCGGCGAGCACGAGCGAGTGCTCCAGCGCGCGCCGACAGCGTCGGGTCGTTGCGCACGCGAGAGCGTCGGGTCGGTCCAGAACCAGCGCAGCGACCAGCCCTGCGCCGACGTGCGCGAGCGCCCCGAGTTGAACGCGAAGCGGATCGCCAGCAGCACCGGCAGCAGCGACCAGGCGACGTAGACCCACGTGACCACCGGGAGGACGCGCGACCGCGCCTCACGCGGGCTCCTCCCGCCGCAGGGTCGCGCAGGTAATAGAGCATGAAGACGAGCAGGAACGCGCGCCAGCAGCAGCGTCAGCGCCGCGCCCAGCGCCTTGTCCGGCCCGCCCTGCACGTAGTTGTTGATCGTGTTGCCGAGCATCGCCGTCTTGCGGCGAGCCGGAGATCAGGTCGGGCGTGTAGTAGTCGCCGAACATCGGCAGCGCGATCAGCACGATCCCGCCGAGCGTCCCCGCCTTGCGACGAGCGGCAGCACGACGCGCCGGAACGCGCCCGGCGGGCGGCGCGCCGAGGTCGCGCGCGGCCTCGATCAGCCGCTGGTCGATCCGGTCCAGCGACGCGTACAGCGGCAGGATCAGGTACGGCACGTAGCCGTAGACGAGCCCGAGGATCACCGCGATCGGCTGGCCGCCGAGCCAGTCGCTCGCCGTCGAGCAGCCCGAGCGTGGAGAACAGCGAGTCGATCGAGAGCGCGTGCAGCACGCCGCGTCGCGTACCCGTCGGTCGTCGAGCAGGTTCGTCCACGCGAACATCCGCATCAGGTACGAGATCCAGAACGGCAGCGACGAGCAGGACCAGCAGCAGCGCCTTCGTCTGCCCGCGCGCCTGGCGCGAGACGTAGTAGGCGACCGGGTAGCCGATCGCCAGCGAGAGCAGCGACCGCCACGACGACGTAGAGCAGCGTGCGGATGAACACGTCCCACGTGCGCCCGCCGGGCACGCACGTCGTCGATCGCCTGCCAGCATGTAGCCGACGTTCCAGTCGAGCGGGTTCCAGTGCGGGACCGGCTCGTAGAGCGTCGGTGATGTTGCCGAGCCCGACGGCGACGATCGCGTAGAAGGCGACGAGGAAGAACGCGGCCAGCCACGCCATCCCCGGCAGCGCCAGCAGCGCCCAGGCGCGCTTCATCAGCCGTTGCGGAACGCGTCCCAGGTCTGGTCCCACAGCCGCCGGCCCTCCGCCGTCAGCGCCAGGTACGCGTTGCCGTTGGCGTAGTCCTCGCGCGTGACGACGCAGTTGCGCAGGTTCTCGGGCAGCACGCTGCTGCTCGAACAGCGCGTTGCGCGTCGATCTTCGTGATCGGCGGCTGGTAGCCGACGTAGCCGACGAAGTTCTCCAGCGCGACCTTCGGGTCGAGCATGTAGTTGAGGAAGCGGTGGGCGATCACCGGCTTCTCGGCCTCGGCGCCGACGCAGATGCAGTCGTTGAAGACCGGCCCGCCGGCCTGCTGGTACCAGTACGAGAGCACGTCGCGCTGCGTGCCCTCGGGCAGGTAGGAGATGACCGCGTTGAGCATGTCGCCCGACCACGACCTGGTTGCAGCCACATGCGCCCGGCGGGCAGCGTCTCGTAGCCGGTGATCGTGACCTTCACGCGGGCGATCTGGTTGAGCTCCTTGAGGTCCGTCGGACGGCGCGCTCGAGCAGCGCCGGGTCCTCGGTGTTGAGGTTCGGTCACGCCGCGGCGCATCAGCGCCATGCCGAGCGCCTCGCGCGAGTCGTCGAGCACGCCGACCTGCCCGCGGAACGGCTCGGACTTCCAGAACGACGTCCCACGCCGAGCTCGGCCGGGTCGAAGTTCCCGAGCTTGTCGTTGCGCCAGCCGATCCCGGTCGTGTAGAGCGTGTACGGGACGCTGTAGCGCGGGCCGACGTCGTAGAACGGGCTCTGCAGCTCCGGCCAGACCTCGGTCTTGCAGGTTCGGGACCAGGTCGAGGTTCAGCGGCTGCACGAGCTTGCGGCCGACCAGCCGCGACAGGTGATCGGGCGCGGTGAAGATGACGTCGAACTTCAGCCGGCCGGTCGAGAGCTTCGTGAACGCCTCGTCGAGCGAGTTGAACGTCGTGACCCGGACGCTCACGCCCTCCTGCTTGCCGAAGGCCTTGATGACCTCCGGGTTCAGGTAGTCGGCGTAGTTGTAGATCTGCAGCTCGCCGCCGCGTCTCGGGCTTGCCGGCCTTCACCGGCTCGCCGATCCTCGGCAGCGTCACCGGGTAGTCGCGGCGCGCGAGCGGGATGCCCGGCGCCGTCGACCGGGCCGCCCGCCGTCGGGTCGCCCATGATCCCGTTGCCGCTCGAGCCCTCGGCGGTGGCGACCGGCGTGGTCGTGTTCTCGCAGCCCGTCAGCGCCCGCCCCGGCGAGCAGTGCGCCGGCTCCCGCGAGCAGCCTCCGCCGCGACAGTCCTGAAGGCTCGTTCAAGACGGCTCGATCCTGACCGCTGTAGTCTCCGGTCTGTCAAGCCCGTGCTGAAGCGCCTTGAACGCGCCGTTCAGGCCGGCGGCGCTTGCGGTCCTTGCAGCACGCGCTGCGCCGCGTTGTGGCCGGCGGCGGCGATCACGCCGCCGCCCGGATGCGTGCCGGCGCCGCACAGGTAGAGGCCGTCGACGGGCGTCGCGTAGCGCGCGAGCAGCGGCGACGGGCGCATGAACGCCATCTGGTCCAGGCCCTGCTCGCCCTGGAAGATCGAGCCGCCGACGAGGCCGAAGATCCGCTCGAGGTCCGGCGGCGCGAGCACCTCGTAGTGGATCACCGCGTCGCGCGACGTTCGGCGCGTACTGCGGCGATGATGTCGAGGCAGCGCTGCGCGTAGGCCTCGCGCGCGCCCTCGGGCCAGCCGGCCTCGTCGTGCGGGCCGTACTGGGTGAACATCGTCATCACGGTCGTGCCGTCGTCGGTCAGCGTCGGGTCGATCGCCGTCGGCACCTCGACCTCGATGTACGGGCCCGCGGCGGGCATGCCGCGCGTCGCGTCCTGCCAGGCGCGCTCGAGGTAGTCGATCGACGGGCAGATCGCCAGCGCTGGTGTGCAGCAGCGCTGCGCTCGTCGGTCACGCTCGTAGCGCGGCGGCTCGGACAGGATCCAGTTGACCTTCACCGAGCCGCCGCGCGTGCGGTAGCGGCGCATGTCCTCGACGACCTCGTCCGGGAAGTGCTCGGCGCCGACGAGGTCGAGCACCGTCGTCTTCGGGTGCGCGCCGGAGAGCGACGATCGGCGCCGTGAGCGTCTCGCCGCTCGGCGAGCGTCACGCCGGTCACGCGGCCGCCGCCGACGTCGATCGACGCGACCGCGCGCGTCGGTGCGGATGTCGGCGCCGAACGCGCGCGCGCGCTGGCCGCGATCGCCTCGGAGATCGCGCCCATCCCGCCCTTCACGTGCCCCCACGCGCCGCCGACGCCGTCGAGCTCGCCGAGCTCGTGGTGCAGCAGGTTGTAGGCGGTGCCGGGCGTGCGCGGGCCGGCCCAGACGCCGACCACGCCGGTCGAGGCGTACGCGCCCTTCAGCGCGTCGTTCTCGAACCAGTCGTCGAGCAGGTCGCCGACCGACATCGTCATCACGCGGAAGAGGTCGTGCAGGTCGCGGCGGCGAGAGCCCGGCGGCGCGGCCGGCCTCGCGCAGCAGCTCGAGCACGTCGCCCGGGCGCTTGGAGCCGAGCGCCGGCGGCGGGCGCAGCATCATCGGCCGCAGGAACGTCGGCGACGCGCTCCATCAGCGCCTCGAACGCGGGCATCGCGTCGGCGTCCTGCGGCGAGACGCGCGCGACCGACTCGTAGGCGGCTTGCGCTCGTCGTTGTGGAAGAGGATCGGCGTGCCGTCGGCGGCGAAGGTGGCGAACGGCGGGTCGAGCGGGATCGGGTCGTAGCCGAAGCGCTTGAGCTCGAGGTCGGCGACGACCTGCGGCCGCAGCATCGAGACCACGTAGGAGGCGCGCGAGACGCGCTGGCCGGGCCAGACCTCCTCGGTCACGCAGGCGCCGCCGAGCAGCTCGCGGCGCTCCAGCACGCACACGCGCAGGCCCGCGCGCGCGAGGTAGGCGGCGGCGGTGAGGCCGTTGTGGCCGCCGCCGACGACGATCGCGTCGAAGTCCGTCGGGCGTCATCGCAGCGCCTCCAGGTAGCGCTCGGCGACCATCACGTCGAACGCGTGCACGTCGTCCTCCTGCGTCGTGTAGCGGCCGGGCGTGAACGCGGCGCGACGCCATCCCGCGCTGCGTGAGCGCGCAGACGTGCCAGTCCTCGCGGTTGACCTGGTCCCAGAACTCGACCGCGTCGGTCGGGTCGAAGTCCGGCGCGGCGATCGTCTCGGGCTCGAAGAACCACTCGCAGACGACCTCGGTGCGGTCGGGCGCCTGCGGCCACAGCGTGTGCAGCATCACGTAGTCCGGGTGCAGCGAGACCAGCGTGTTGGGGAAGATCAGGAAGTACAGGATCGAGCGCTCGTCGACGCCCGCGATCGGCTTGCGCGCCGTGCGCCGCCGTCGGTGGCCATCGTCTCGACGCCCTCGGCGAGCGTCATCGAGCCGCCGCACCACGGCGCCCGCGCCCTCGATCGTCTCGCCGCGAGGTAGTGCGAGAGCCGGTTGAGCTCCGGGATGCACGCCCGGGCAGTGCAGGCACTCGCTGTAGTTCTCGGCGATCGCCTTCCAGTTGGCGTCGACGTCGTAGACGATCCGCGCGCGCCGCGCTGGAGCTCCGGCGAGCCGGTAGGCGGCCAGGTGCGGCGCGAGGTCGCCGACGTGCTCCTGCGGCGGCGGCGCGTCGCCGGACGAGGTCGAGCAGCACGAGGCCCTCGACCACCGCGAGGCGCACCTCGTGCAGCGCGAAGCACTTCGGGTCGAAGTCCGTCGAGCCCGTCGGTGAACGGCGCGCTGCTGCAGCGAGCCGTCGAAGCCCGTAGGTCCACGCGTGGTACGGGCACTGGAGGCGCCGGACGCTGCCCTCGGGCGTCCTCGACGCAGGCGCGCGCCGCGGTGCCGGCAGGTGTTCAGGAACGCGCGCGGGAGGCCGTCGTCGTCGCCGACGACGAGCACGCTCTCGCCGCCGCGTCGACGCGTCAGGTACTGGCCGCGCTGCCGACACCTGTTCGACGTGACCGGCGCAGATCCAGCCGCGCCGAAAGAAGTTGGCGCGCTCCCACTCGAGGACGGCGGGGTCCGTGAACGCCGTCGCCGGGCAGCATGCGTGGCCTGTTCCAGCGGCAGGCACGTGCGCTCGACATCCGCGGCGTAGAGCGGAAGAGCGGGGTTCGTGACGGTCATCGCGGCAGGTCCTCCGGGTCGACCATGGCGAAGCCTATCACCGAGCTTGTGCAACTGGCAACAAAGTCAGTTGGGTCCGATGACTGCCGCAAGTCTGGACGCCGCTCGCGTTTGAGGACTGTGTCCAGCGCGCACCCCGAGTAAGGCACCACATGTCTCCACTGCTCACAGCCCGCCCCTCCATTTCCGTCACGATGCGGCTGCTGGTGGCGTGCGCTCGTCATGGCCGTCGCGGCCGCGTTCGTCCCGCTCGCTGGGCGGCGACGGTCGATCGAGTGCCGCCGTCCCGGCGTGCCTCGCCGCTCGGCATCATCTGCGCCGCGCTCGTGAGCCATCTGCTGCTACGCGTCGGCGAAGGCGACCGGCGACGGCCGGCTGGCCTGGATCTCGGTCGGCACGACGCTCGCGCTGATCGGCCTCGCGCTGACGCTGTTCGCGCTCCCGAGCCTGTTCCCCGACGGCGGCCCGGTCGACCAGAGCGCCGACGCGGGCGCCGCGCGCTACCTGCTCTGGCATCTCGCGCCTGCTCGCCGCCGCGGGCGTTCGCGCTTGCCGGCTGTGCAAGCCGAGCTCCGCTCCCTGCTCATCTTCGGCGGCCTGGGTGCCCTCCTCCTCGCCTGGGCCGCCGTTGCCTCCACCCCGTTCGGCGAGCTCGCGTCGAACGACGGGTTCTCCCCCACGATGCGCGCGCTCGTCGCGCTGATCGTGATCGCGCAGGCCGGCGTCGCCGTCCTCTGGTGGCGGCGCGCCGGCGGCGCGCTGTCCTGGGCCGACATGTGCGTGATCGCGATGATGGCCCTGTCGGCGCTCGACGCGTTCGCCTACCTCGTGCGCCCCGCAGGCCTTCGAGGGCGCCTGGTGGGCGAGCCTCGCGCTGCGCGCCGGCCAGTTCGCGGTCCCCGCCGTGGGCCTGCTGATCGGCTTCATCGCCGTCGCCGAGAAGCTGCGGCGAGTTCGAGGACGAGCTGACCGCGAACCTCGTCGCCGAGCGCGAGCGCGCCCGCGCGCAGCAGGAGCGCGGCGACGCTCGACGCGCAGCGCCGCGAACGCGTCCGCGCGCGGATGCAGCGCCTGATCGACGGCGACGGGCTCGACGTCGCGTTCCAGCCGATCGTCGACCTCGCCAGTCCGGCCGCGTCGTCGGCGCCGAGGCGCTCGCGCGCTTCACCGACGCCGACGGCGACGCCGATCCCGACCGAGCGCTGCTTCCTCGACGCCCACGCCGTCGACATGGGCGTCGAGCTCGAGCTCGCGGTCATCCGGCTCGCGCTGAGCTGCCACGGCACCGCCTGCCCGAGGGCCGCTACCTCGCGCTGAACGTCTCCCCCGCCGTGCTCGAGCACGACGATCTCGCGTTCGCAGATCGCCGCCCACCACACCGACCGCCCGCTCGTGGTCGAGATCACCGAGCACCAGCCGGTCGAGGACTACGTCGCGCTCTGCGCCTCAGCTCGACCGCCTGCGCGAGCTCGGCGTGCGCGTCGCCGTCGACGACGTCGGCTCCGGCTTCGCCTCCTTCCGCCACGTCACGCGCGTGAACCCGGACATCCTCAAGCTCGACCGCACGCTCGTCTGCGGCATCGACGACGACCCGGTGCGCCAGTCGCTGGCGTCCGCGATCGTCGCCTTCGCCGCCGACGTCGGCGCCGTCGTCGTCTCCGAGGGCATCGAGAACGAGAACGAGCTCTGCTGCCTCAAGGGCCTGTCCGTCGGCTGCGGCCAGGGCTTCTACCTCGCGCGCCCGAACCTCGGCACGATCGACGCCGAGCTCTCCGAGCTCACCGCGGTGGGTTGAACCGGTAGCGGCCCCGGAGATCGGCTCCGAGCGCACTCGATCGCTCCCGGCGGGGGGGTGTGCTTGCTGAGGTCCGCTATCCGGACTCCCTCAATCACACCCCCACTTCGCCCACGTTGTGGCCCGATCCCGTCAACCGCGCGACGGACGCCGGGACCGCCACCGATTTCGCGACAGCGTGCTCTGCTGGAGAAACTCGACGCTCGCGCCTCAGCGGAAACCGGGGCTGGACCCGTCGACGAGCAAGGGGCTCGCCGGCAGGGCGTCCGGCAGCTCGGGCGCGTTGAACCCCGAGGGGGCGACGTCGTTGGGCGCGTCCGGATGAAACAGCGCCGCGAGCAGCTCGATCTGGCCGCGGCCCACGCCGAGCTCGCCCATCCCGCCGCCGTACATCGCCACGCCGTTGGCTTCGCACCACTCGTAGAGCGCGAAGAGCGGCTGCAGGCCGCCGACCCGCGACGGCTTGACGTTGATGGTGCGCAGCGTCCCGACGTCGGCCGGCGTCCGGATCGGCGCGTCCATGGACACGCGGTCGCGCACCGGGGCGAGCAGCGCCTCGACCTCGGGCAACTCGTGCGGGTCCTCGAAGAGCGCGGACGGGAAGGCCGGGACGACCGCGGCGTACATCGCCAGCAGCGCCGCCTCGTCCTCGACCTCGAGGCCGTAGCGGCCCTTGAAGTCGACGGTGTCGACGCACCCCAGCGAAGCCAGCTCGCGCGCGATCGACGGCGTCCACGACGCGGCCGCGTCGAGCTTGAAGCCGACCGACGGCCGGCGCTCCGCGCGGCCGGCGATCGTCGCCACCGTCGGCGGGTCGCCGAGGCCGAGCGAGTTGACGAAGCGCAGCGGCCGCACCGAGCGGCCCACGGCCTCCGCGAGCGAGAGGCCCGCCTGCCGCAGCGCCAGGTCCAGCGCCGCCGACTCGTAGGCCCAGTTGCGCCACTGGCGCGCCATCTCCCACTCCGGCGGCTCAGGCCACTGGTCGAGCGTCGCCAGGTGCTCGCAGAAGCTCGCGAGCGTCCACTCCCCAGCCAGTGGGAGCACCGGACCCGCGGCGTGCAGCGCAGCGGATTCCTCGCCCGGGAACACGTCCTCGCCAAGCCCCTCCTCCCCAGCGCCGGTCAGCCGGATCTGGGTCGTCGTGCGTTCGAAGCCGTGCAGCTCCAAGCCGTCGAGGCGCTCGAGCGTGTAGCCGTCGATGACGAGCGCGAGCCCTGCGAGCCGGTCCCAGGTGTTGGTGGTGGGCACGCGCCGAAACCTAGCGCGACGCCGCGTGCGCGAGTACTGTCGCGGGACGGCCACGCTCCAGATCACCCCCGTGCTGCGTCCCGGGGCCGAGCAGCGCCCCGTCCGCTTCCGCCGTCTGCTGATCGCGGGCGCCTTGGCGACCGGTGCGGCGGCGATCCTCGTCACCGTCGGCGATCCGTTCACGTACCAATCGCTGCTCTCGCTGCTGCTCGGCTGGTCGTTCCTGGCCAGCGGCATCGTCGCCTGGAGCCGGCGGCCGGAGAACCACCTCGGGGTGCTGATGGTGGTGATCGGGCTCGTCTGGTTCGTGTCGCAGCTGCTGCGCCAGTGGGTCGCTCCGGTGCCGCTGACGGCGGGCATCTGGCTCGGCGACCTGTGGCTGCTGCCGCTCGCGTTCCTGCTCGCCGGGTTCCCGCTGGGGCGCCTGGAGAGCCAGCTCGACCGCGTCCTGGTCGGTGCGCTCGCGGTCGTGATGGTCCCGCTCGAGCTGCTGTGGCTGATGTTCCTCGACTTCGACGATTTCGGCGAGGGCATTCCCCGCAACGTCTTGATGGTCGCCGATAGGCCGGGTCTCGCGGACGCGATCGACACCGTGCAGCGGGTCATCCTGATCACCACGCTGGCGACATTGGCGTACGTGCTCGTGCGCCGCTTCGTGCGGGCGAGCGCGCCGCTGCGACGCGTGCTCGCACCCGTCCTCGCGGGCGCACTCGGGCTCGCCCTGCTGGCGGCCGACTACCTGCTCGACAAGCTCGACGTGCGCTGGGTCACCGTGTACTCGACCGCGCTGCTCGTGCTCGCGACCGTGCCGATCATCTTCCTGATCGGCGTGCTGCGAGCGCGCCTGGCACGCTCCGCGATCGGCGACCTGCTCGTCGACCTGCGCGAGCCGGCGGAACCCGGCGCCCTGCGCGACGCGCTCGCCCGCGCCCTGCGCGACCCGACGCTCGAACTCGCCTACTGGGTGCCCGAGTACGGCGCCTATGTCGGCTCGGGCGGTGAGCCGGTCGAGCTGCCGGCGGAGGACAGCGGCCGCGTGTCCACGTTCGTCGAGCGCGGTGCGACCCGCGTCGCCGCGCTGGTCCACGACGCGTCGCTGCGCGACGAGCCGCAGCTGATCGGCGCGGTCACCTCCGCGGCTGGGATCGCGCTCGAGAACGAGCGCCTCCAGGCCGACCTGCGCGCCCGGCTCAGCGACCTGCGCGCTTCACGGGCGCGGATCGTCGAAGCGGGCGACGCCGCCCGCCGGAAGCTCGAGCGCGACCTCCACGACGGCGCCCAGCAACGGCTCGTCTCGCTCTCGATCCTGCTGCGGCTGGTCGCCGCGAAGCTGCCCAAGGACGGCCCCGAGAAGGAGCTCCTGACCACCGCCCGCGACGAGCTGAACGCCTCGCTGGAGGAGCTGCGCTCGATCGCACAGGGAATCCACCCCGCGGTGCTGAGCGATCACGGCCTCTCGGTCGCGCTGGAATCGCTCGCCGCCCGGGCGCCCGTGCGCGTCGCCCTCAACGTCGCGCTCGACGAGCGCCTGCCGGAGCCGATCGAGGTCGCGGCCTACTACCTCGTGGCCGAGGGTCTGACCAACATCGCCAAGTACGCCGAGGCCGAGAGCGCGACGATCGACGTCGCGCGCGAGAACGGCACGCTGGTCGTCGAGGTCGCCGATGACGGCAAGGGCGGCGCCGACCCGGCCAACGGCTCCGGGCTGCGCGGGCTGGCCGACCGCGTCGAGGCGCTCGACGGCCGGTTGCGGGTATGGAGCCCAGGGTCCGGAGGGACTAGGCTGCGCGCGGAGATCCCGTGCGCGTAGTCCTTGCCGACGACACGATGCTGCTGCGCGAGGGCGTCGCCCGCCTCCTTGAGGAGGCCGGCTTTCACGTAGTCGGACAGGCGGGTACGGCCGAGGAACTCGTCGCCCAGGTGGCGAGCGAACACCCCGATGTGGCCATCGTCGACCTGCGGATGCCGCCGACGCACACCGACGAGGGCCTGCGCGCGGCGCTGGAGATCCGCGCCGCGAACCCCAAGGTCGGTGTGCTCGTGCTCTCCCAGCACGCCGACGTCGGGCTGGCGATGAAGCTGCTGGCCGGCGGTGCCGAGGGCGTCGGCTACATGCTCAAGGACCGCGTCGCCGACCTCGAGGACTTCGCCGACGCGATCCGCCGCGTCGCCGCCGGCGGCTCCGCGCTTGATCCGACGATCGTCTCCCAGCTGCTGTCGCGGCGCCGCGCGGCAGGCCCGCTCGACGACATCACCGAGCGCGAGCGCGAGGTGCTCGAACTGATGGCCGAGGGCCGCTCCAACCAGGGCATCGCCGAGCGCATGGAGATCTCCGAGCGCGGCGTGCAGAAGCACGTGACGAACATCTTCGACAAGCTCGGCATCCCCGCCGGCACCGACGATCACCGGCGGGTGCTGGCGGTCCTCACCTTCCTGCGCGCTTAACCGACACCGCGCGTGCGCATTTGCGTACCGCGGGACGCCGGGAACCCCGTCTGTCCGGCGGACCCGTCCGCTGAGACCGTCCTTGGCATGAATACGGTTCTCATCCAGGACGCTCCGAAAACCTCCTCTGCCGTCGTCGAAGCCCGCGGGATCGTGCGCCGCTACGGCCAGGGAGAGACCACCGTCAACGCGCTCCGCGGCGTCGATCTCGGGATCGGCGGCGGCCAGCTGACCGCGGTCATGGGTCCCTCCGGGTCCGGCAAGTCGACGCTGATGCACATCCTCGCGGGGCTCGATCGCCCGACCGCAGGCAGCGTGACGATCGGCGGCCAGGACATCACCACGCTCGGCGACAACGACCTCACGCTGCTGCGGCGCGAGCACATCGGGTTCATCTTCCAGTTCTTCAACCTGCTCCCGATGCTCACGGCGCAGGAGAACGTGGTGCTCCCGCTCTCGCTGGCCGGCGTCAAGCCCGACCGCGAGTGGGTCCGCGAGCTGGTGGCGAAGGTCGGGCCTCACGGACCGCCTCGGCCACCGGCCGTCCGAGCTCTCCGGCGGCCAGCAGCAGCGCGTCGCGATCGCCCGCGCACTCGTCTCGCGACCGACGATCATGTTCGCCGACGAGCCGACGGGCAACCTCGACTCGCGCACCGGCGGCGAGATCCTCACGCTCCTGCGCGACATGGTCTCGGGCCTCGGTCAGACGACCGTGATGGTCACCCACGACGCGCACGCGGCGGCGATCGCCGACCGCGTGCTCTTCCTCGCCGACGGCGAGATCGTTCGCGACCTCGGCCCCTCCTCGGCCCACACGATCCTGGACACCCTCGAGCAGGTCACCACCCGATGATCAAGGTCGCCTTGAAAGGGCTCGCCGGCCGCAAGGTCCGCGCGCTGCTGACCGCACTCGCGGTCGTCATCGGCGTGTCGATGGTGAGCGGGACGTTCGTCCTCACCGACACGATGCAGAAGGCCTTCGACGGCATCTTCACGGAGTCCTACGAGGGCACCGACGCCGTCGTCAGCGGGCGTCAGCTGGTCGACTTCTCCTCCGGCGGCCGCGCCACCGTCCCCGCGGAGCTGCTCGACGAAGGTCAAGGACCTTCCCTCCGTCGAGGCCGCCTCGGGCAGCCTGATCGACCTCCAGAACAACTCCAACGCGGCCAAGCTGCTGGACAAGCAGGGCCAGATCATCGGCCGCGAGGGCGAGACCCTCGGCGTCGGCCTCGACGAGACCGGCCGCCAGTTCTCGCCGCTGAAGCTCAAGCAGGGCGAGTGGGCGCACGGCGACGGCGAGATCGTCCTCGACGCGGGCACCGCCGACAAGCAGCACTTCAAGATCGGCGACACCGTCCGCGCGTCCGGCAACGGGCCCGCGAAGCCCTACAAGCTCACCGGCGTCGCGCAGTTCGGGTCGGTCTCCTCGATCGGCGGCGCCTCGATCGCCGTCTTCGACCTGCCGACGGCGCAGGCGCTGTTCGAGAAGCAGGGCCAGTTCGACTCGATCTCGGTCAAGGCCAAGGAGGGCGTCACGCCCGCCGCGCTCGCGAAGGAGATCAAGCCGCTGCTGCCCGCGACGGCTGAGGTCAAGACCGGCGACGCCCAGGCGGCCGCCGACTCCAAGGACACCAACGAGAGCCTGAAGTTCATCACGTACTTCCTGCTCGGGTTCGGCGGCATCGCGCTGTTCGTCGGCGCGTTCGTGATCCTCAACACGCTCTCGATCACCGTCGCCCAGCGCTCGCGCGAGTTCGCGACGCTGCGGACGCTCGGCGCCTCGCGGCGCCAGGTGATGCGCTCGGTCGTGCTCGAAGGCCTGGTCGTCGGCCTGCTCGCCTCGGTGCTCGGCCTGATCCTCGGGCTCGGCATCGCCAAGGGCATGAGCTCGCTGTTCGCCGCGATGGGCGTCGACCTGCCGAAGTCCGGCACGGTCATGGAGCCCCGCACGGTCATCGTCAGCCTGCTCACGGGCACGCTCGTCACGCTCGTGGCGAGCATCGTCCCCGCGCTGCGCGCCACGCGCGTCCCGCCGATCTCGGCGGTGCGCGAGGGCTCGTCGCCGGAAGCGTCCGGTCCCCGCCGCAAGCCGTACGCCGGTATCGCAGTCGTCACGGGCTCGCTCGCCTTGATCGCGGCCGGCCTGTTCGGCGGCGTGATGATCGCGCTGACGTTCTCGGTCGGCGTGCTCGGCCTGTTCGTCGGCATCGCCATGCTCGCCTCGCGGATGGTCAAGCCGCTGGCGTCGGTGGTCGGGTTCCCGGCCGCCCGCCTGGGTGGCTCCCCGGGACGTCTCGCCCGCGAGAACTCCCTGCGCAACCCGGGTCGCACGGCCTCGACCGCCGCGGCGCTGATGATCGGCCTCGCGCTGGTCACCGTCGTCGCGACGCTCGGCGCCGGCCTGCGCGGCTCGACCGAGACGGCCGTCAAGAAGCAGGTCAAGGCCGACTTCGTCGTCACCGCCAAGGACGGCGGCGGGTCGTTCAGCAGCGCCTCCGACGAGGCCTTCGGGTCCGCCGCGGGCGTCAAGGTCATCTCGGGCGTGCGCCAGGACACCGGCAAGGTGGCCGGGGATGAGTCGCCCGTCACCGGCATCGACCCGAAGACGATCGACCACTTCTACACCTACAAATGGGTCAAGGGCTCGCTGGCCGGGCTCGACGACGGCGGCGCGCTCGTGACCAAGGGCTTCGCCGACCAGCACCACCTCAAGGTCGGCAGCGCGCTGGTGGTGCAGTCCTCGACCGGAAAGAAGCTCGACCTGCGCGTGGTCGGCATCCACGAGCCGCCGGCGATGGACTCGCTGCTCGGCAACGTCGCGATCGCCCAGAAGGCGTTCGACGGCGCCTTCGCCCGCCCCCAGAACGCGTTCACGTTCGTGGACGGAAGCTCCAAGGCCGGGCTCGGCAAGGCGATGTCGGCGTATCCGGACGCGAAGCTCACCACGCAGGCGGAGTTCATCAAGAGCCGCGCGGATGGCCTGAAGATGATCCTCGGCATCCTTTACGTGCTGCTCGGCTTCTCCGTCGTCGTCAGCCTGTTCGGGATGGTCAACACGCTGGTGCTGGCCGTCTACGAGCGCACGCGTGAGCTCGGGATGCTGCGCGCGGTCGGCATGACGCGCCGTCAGGCGCGGCGCATGATCCGCCACGAGAGCATCATCACGGCGCTGATCGGCGCGGCGATGGGCATCCCGCTCGGGATCTTCCTCGCGGCGCTCGTGACCCAGGCGCTGTCGAAGTACGGCGTGGGCCTGTCGCTGCCGGTGACCGAACTGGTCGTGTTCACGGTGGTGGCGATCATCGCCGGTGTGCTCGCGGCGATCATCCCCTCCCGCCGGGCCTCCCGCATCAACGTGCTGGAAGCGCTGCAGTACGAGTAGCGGCACCCAGGCCCGGGCGGTGAATGAGGCACCGCCCGGGCCGTTGGTGTTCGGGTTTCCCTACGGGGTGGTCGTAGAGAGCGTGAACGTCAGGGTCTTCGAGTACGCGCCGGTACGAAGCGCGTCCGAGGACTTGATGAGCTGGCTGAACTGCAGCGCCACGGCGTCGTTGGACACCGGGCCCGCGTACGTCAGGAGGTTCAGCGGCGAGGCGCTGGACCCGACGTTGTTGTACGCCGTGCCCGTGTTGGCCGCGTTACGCGCCCGGGCCTGGAGGAACTCCGGGAGCGAGAACGTGCCGTTGACCAGGTGGCCGGTGGCGAACGCGCTCGCGTCGGCGACGCTCAGCGTCGCGTCGCCCGCGGTCGAGATCACGTTGGCCGTGGTCGACGACAGGTACGTGTTCGTGATGCCCGGCGTGAACGCGCCGAACGAGGCCGGCGTGCCCAGGGTCAGCGACAGCGTGGCCGGCACGGAGCCGCCGGCGGAGCCGTCGGCCGAGGTGAGCGAGACCGGCAGGGAGACGTCGCCGTTGACGACGACGGCGTTGGCCAGGCCGGTGGCGTTGGCGTTGGCGACCTTGAAGTTGCAGGTCACGTGCGGGACGCGGACCTCCAGGGAGCCGGTCGCGTCGGTCGTGCCGAAGCTGCGCACGCCGTCGCCACAGTCACCCGTGACCGCGGCGCCCGAGATGGGCGCGCCGGAGCCGTTGGTGGCCTTGACGTCGACCTTGTTGAGCGCGTTCCAGATGTAGGAGGCGCCGATGACGTCGAGCTGCTCCTGCAGGTAGAACTGCGAGACGTTGTCCATCGCGTCACGCGACGTGTGGTAGGCGGGCTCGGTCACGTAGCTGCAACCAGTGCAGTTCGAGCCGGTACCGGTCGCGCACAGGCCGGTGGCCGCCTTGCGGTAGTCGAGGTGGATGAACAGCGCCGCCGGGATACCGGCGTTGTGGAACGGCACGTGGTCGGACTGCGACAGCTTGCACTGATCGAAGTAGCCGCCGGGACCGGTCGTGATGCCCCTGCGCTGAGCGGCTTTGAACGCCTCATCGGTCACGCGGTTGGGCTTGCCGTCGACCGTCAGCGCCCACAGCCTGGCGGGAGCGTACGTCGTGCCGGTCATGTCCATCTGCCACTGGCCGATGTAGCGCATGGCCTCAGCGCTCTGCGTACGCGGAGTGGCGACCACGTTCGGCGTCAGCGGGTTGTTGTCGGGGTCGGAGCTGACGTAGAGGTGCTCGTTGCCCCACGCGGTGGAACCGGTCAGGCCCTGCTCCTCGCCGCCGAAGCCGCCGAAGCGGATCTCCTTGTCGAGCGGCACGCTCTTCATGACGCGCGCGACCTCGAGCCAGATGCCCTCACCAGTGGCGTTGTCATGCGCGCCCGGCGAGCCGAACACCGAGTCGATGTGACCACCCATGCCGACGATCGGCGCCGTGTCGAAGACATCGCTGACAGCGTTCTTCTCAGCGGTGATGACCGCGCGAGTTGCCAGGCCGGGAGCGTCGACGGTGGCCGCCGCGTTGGCGGTGACGGTCTCGGTTGCGATCGACAGCGTCAGCTTCTTCTGCGTTGCGCACCAGGGGCCGTTCTGCGTCGGCCCGACGGTACCGCCCGGGTGCGGGGCAAACACGGAGCCGTCAGGACCCGGAGCGCACACCAGCTCCTTGATCGTGTCCGACTGCACGTCGGCGGAGGACACCACCGGGATGGTCGCCGCGGCGGTGAGCGTGAACGCTCCCTGCGGTGCCGTGCCGGTGCCCATATTGATCACGCCGATCGCGCCCGCAGCCACAGCGTTGACGACCGCCGTGTTGAGCGCCGTGCCCGTGACGTTGTTGATCGCGGCGATCTTGCCAGTGGTCGCAGCCGGGAAGTCCGCCGCGCTGGCGCCGCTGTTGTTGATCCAGATGACCTCGCCGCTGATCGGCGTGTCGTACCCGGTCATCTTCGAGTTGCCGGCGGCACGCGTGATCCAGGTCGGACCGGGATACAGCGTGGTGTCCGGCGAGCGAACCACGCCCTCCGAAGTCGTCGCCGGCCCGTGGTACTGGTTGATCTTGGTCTGATAACCGTACCCGTCCATCTGCTGCTTGAGCCAGTCGGCGGCCTGGTCCTCCTGGCGCGTGCCAGAGAAGCGCCCGCCGATGTCATTCGCGAGGTGGCGGACGGTCTCGTACGAGTTGGCCGCGTCGAGATTGTCGACGAGCTCGTCGTAGTAGCTCGGCTTTGGCGTCTGCGCGGTCACAGGACCGGCAAAGATGCCGAACGCAGCGACGGCGGCTACCGCCGTCGTCGCGCGGAACAGGTGTTTCATCGAATCCCTCCGTGTTGTGCCGGCAGCGCCATAGAACAGACCCTCCGCGCGCCGGAGTCTCGAAAATCGACACTACCTGGAAGCGGCACGCTGTCAACTACACGGAGTGGGAGGTCTCTCAACACCTGGCGCGTCGGCTGAGCTAACGACCAGGCATACTTAGAGCATGAGGACGCGGCGCGACCTCTTCCCGCTCCGACTACGGGCTGGTGCTCCGGATGGTGGTCGTCGGCCTGGCCACGCCGCTCGTCGTTTTCGCCGCGCTGCGCAGGCGTGATGCTGACGCTCGCACTCCGTGCCGATCCGGATCGTCGTGGTCGTCGCGCTCGGCGTCGGCGCCTGGAGCGCCGTGCGCGAGCGCGTCGCGCATCCTCGCGCGGGCGCCGGCTCGCGCCCGCGGACGCGCCCGAGCTGCACGCGATCCGTCGAGCGCCTGTGCGTCGTCGCCGACCTGCCCAAGCCGGCGCTCGTGCTCGAGCGGCGCGCGATGCCCAACAGCTGGATCGAGGGCACCACCCGCGGCGGCTACCGGCTGCACCTCACCCAGGGCCTGCTCGACCTGCTGGAACCGCGCGAGCTCGAGGCCGTGATCGCCCACGAGCTCGCGCACGTCGCCAACCGCGACGCGGCCGTGATGACCGTCGTCGGCGGCCCGGGCGAGGCGCTGCTCAGCGGTGGCCTGCGGCTCGCCGGGCACGGCTGGCCGCTGTTCGCTCGGCGGCGCTGATCGCGGCGGCGATCGGCTGGATCGGCACGCTCGGCACCCGCGCGCTCTCGCGCTACCGCGAGTTCGCGGCCGACGCCGGCGCGGTCGCGATCACCGGCAACCCGGCCGCGCTCGCGTCCGCGCTGATCAAGGTCTCCGACGGGCTCGTCGCGATCCCGCGCGCCGATCTGCGCGCCGCCTCCGCTGCACGACGCGTTCCACCTCCTGCCCGCCGCGCGCGAGCAGAGCTACGGCCTGCCGGCCACGCATCCGCCGCTGCGGGCCCGCATCGAGCGCCTCGAGCGTCTCGAGCGCACGCTGCAGCAGCAGCTAACCTGCGAGGGGTGCCCGAGACTCGCTCCCGCGACCCGCTGCGGGCGCGGCTCCCCGAGCTGACGCTGCAGGACGAGTACCGGCTCGGCAAGCGGCTGCAAGCGGCTGCAAGAAGGGCGACGCGCAGGGTCGCGAGCGGCTCGAGCGCGACGTCGGAGCGGCGCGAGCGAGCGGCTCGAGCGGCGCCGCGCCGCGGTTCCCGCGGTCAGTCCTATCCCGAGCAGCTGCCGGTCAGCGGCGCGCCGCGAGGACCTGCTGGCGGCGATCCGCGACCACCAGGTCGTCGTCGTCGCCGGCGAGACCGGGCTCGGGCAAGACGACGCAGCTGCCGAAGATCTGCCTCGAGCTCGGGCCGCGGCGTGCGCGGGACGATCGCGCACACGCAGCCGCGCCGGCTGGCCGCGCGCACGGTCGCCGAGCGGATCGCCGACGAGCTGGAGGTCCCGCTCGGCGAGGCGGTCGGCTACGCGGTGCGCTTCAACGACCGCTCGCGCGAGGACACGCTGGTGCGGCTGATGACCGACGGCCTGCTGCTGGCCGAGATCCAGCGCGACCGGCTGCTGCGCCGCTACGACACGATCATCGTCGACGAGGCGCACGAGCGCAGCCTGAACATCGACTTCCTGCTCGGCTACCTGCAAGCGGATCCTGCCGCAGCGGCCGGACCTGAAGGTGATCATCACCTCGGCGACGATCGACCCCGAGCGCTTCGCCGCGCACTTCGGCGACGCGCCGATCGTCGAGGTCTCCGGCCGCACGTATCCCGGTCGAGGTCCGCTACCGCGCGCCGGACGAGGACGCCGACCAGACCGACGCGATCGGCGACGCCGTCGACGAGCTGCTGCGCGAGCGGCCCGGGCGACATGCTCGTCTTCCTCTGCGGCGAGCGCGAGATCCGCGACACCGCCGACGCGCTGCGACGGCCGGCTGCGCGACGACGTCGAGATCCTGCCGCTGTTCGCGCGCCTGTCCACGGCCGAGCAGCAGCGCGTCTTCAAGCCGCACACGCGGCCGCCGCGTCGTGCTCGCCACCAACGTCGCCGAGACGTCGCTGACCGTGCCCGGCATCCGCTACGTCGTCGACCCCGGGCACGGCGCGGATCAGCCGCTACAGCGCGCGGCTGAAGGTCCAGCGGCTGCCGATCGAGCCGATCTCGCAGGCCTCCGCCGACCAGCGCAAGGGCCGCTGCGGGCGCGTCGCCGACGGCATCTGCATCCGCCTCTACGCCGAGGAGGACTTCGCCGAGCGCCCGCGCTTCACCGACCCCGAGATCCTGCGCACGAGCCTCGCCTCGGTGATCCTGCAGATGGCGGCGCTCGACCTCGGCGACGTCGAGGACTTCCCGTTCCTCGACCCGCCGGACCGCCGCCAGATCCGCGACGGCATCGCGCTGCTGCACGAGCTCGGCGCGCTCGACGAGACCGGGCGCAAGCTGACGCCGCTCGGCCGCCGGCTCGCGCCGCTGCCGGTCGACCCGCGGCTGGGCCGGATGGTGCTCGAGGCCGACCGGCTCGGCTGCGTCGACGAGGTGATCGTGATCGCCGCCGCGCTGTCGATCCAGGACCTGCGCGAGCGGCCCGCCGAGCAGCAGGCGCAGGCCGACCAGGCGCACGCGCGCCACGCCGACGAGCACTCCGACTTCCTCGCCTACCTGCAACCTCTGGCGCTACCTGCGCGAGCAGCGCGCGCGAGCTGTCGGGCAACCAGTTCCGCAAGCGGCCAAGGGCGAGTTCCTGCACTACCTGCGCGATCCGCGAGTGGCAGGACCTCGTCGGCCAGCTGCGCCAGGCGGCCAAGAGCGTCGGGGTCAAGATCAACCACGCGCCCGCCGAGCCGGAGCAGATCCACCAGGCGCTCCTCGCCGGGCTGCTGTCGCACCTCGGGCTGCGCGACGCGCGGCCGGCGCGAGTACCTCGGCGCGCGCGGCGCGCGCTTCGCGATCTTGCCGGGCTCGAGCGGCGTGCAAGGGCCAGCCGAGCTGGGTGATGGTCGCCGAGCTCGTCGAGACCTCGCGGCTGTGGGGCCGCGACGGCGGCGCGGATCGACCCGCGCTGGGTCGAGCCGCTCGCCGGGCACCTGCTCAAGCGCACGCTACGACGAGCCGCGCTGGGAGCGCAAGCGCGCGCTCGGTCGTCGCCACCGAGCGCGTCACGCTGTACGGGCTGCCGATCGTCGCCGGCCGCGCCGTCGCCTACGGGCGCGATCGACCCGGTCGCTGTCGCGCGAGCTGTTCATCCGCCGCGCGCTGGTCGAGGGCGACTGGGACACGCGCCACCGCTTCGTCGCCGACAACGCGGCGCTGGTCGAGGAGGTCGAGGCGCTCGAGGACCGCGCGCGCCGGCGCGACATCCTCGTCGACGACCAGATGCTCTTCGACTTCTACGACGCGCGGATCCCGGACGACGTCGTCTCCGGCGCGCACTTCGACCGCTGGTGGCGCGACGAGCGCCGCGAGCGGCCCGGACCTGCTGACGTTCACGCGCGAGCTGCTGGTCAACCCGGCGGCCGCCGAGGACGTCGCCGGGCCGGCCGGACGGCTGGCGGCAGGGCGAGCTCGAGCTGCCGCTGACCTACCGCTTCGAGCCCGGCACCGCGCACGACGGCGTGACCGTGCACGTGCCGCTGAAGGCGCTGCCGCAGCTGCGCGTCGGCGGGCTTCGACTGGCTCGTGCCGGCGCTGCGCGCCGAGCTCGTCGATCGCGCTGATCCGCTCGCTGCCGAAGGAGCTGCGCCGGCCGCTCGTGCCGGTGCCGGAGGTCGCGGCGCAGCGTGCTCGAGCGGCTGCAGCCGCGCAGCGGGCCGCTGCTGGAGGCGCTGGCGGCGCGAGATCGAGCGCGCAGCGCGGCGTGCGGGTCGCGCGCGACGCCTGGGACCTCGCGCGGCTGCCCGCGCACCTGCGGATGACGTTCAGCGTCGAGGACGAGCGCGGCGAGGTGCTCGCCGCCGGGCAGGACCTCGACGCGCTGCGCGAGCGCGTGCGCCCGACGCTGCGCGCGACGCTCGCCGCCGCGACGCGCAAGCTCGAGCGCACCGGCCTGACGACCTGGACGTTCGGGACGATCCCGCAAGGTCGTCGCGCTGCCGGGCACCGGCCAGGCGGTGCGCGCGTACCCGGCGCTCGTCGACGAGGGCGACGACGGTCGGCGTGCGCGCGCTCGAGAGCGCGGAGGCGCAGGCGCTGCACATGCGCGCGGGCACGCGGCGGCTGCTGGTGCTGACGGTCCCGTCGCCCGCTGCGCCAGTACCAGGGCAAGCTCGGCAACGCCGCGTCGCTGGCGCTGATGGAGGCGCCGCACGCGTCGGTGCGGGCGGTGCTCGACGACGCGGCGACGGCCGCGATCTCGACGCGCTGATGGTCGACGGCGGCGGGCCGGTGTGGGACGAGGCGGCGTTCGACGCGGCTGCGCGACCACGTCGCCGGGCACGCCGTCGACCGCGACGGCGCGGATCGTCGCCGACGTCGTGCGGATCCTCGCAGGCCGCGCGCGAGGTCCGCGCGCGCGCTGGACGAGCTGCGCGGCGCCGGCGCTGAGCCGACGTGCGCCGCGACGTCGCGCAGCAGATCGGCGCGGCTCGTCTTCCCGGGCTTCATCACGCGCGACCGGCGCGCGCCGGCTGCCGGACGTCGAGCGCTACCTGCGCGGCGCCGCCTGGCGGCTGGAGCGCCTGCCCGACAACGCCGCCGTCGACCGCGACCGGATGCGCGACGTTGCACGAGCTCGAGACGCCAGTACCGCCACGTGCTGCGAGGAACTGCCGCCCGGCGCCCGTCACCGGCGAGCTCGGCGAGGTGCCGTGGCTGCTCGAGGAGCTGCGGATCAGCTACTTCGCCCAGGCCCTCGGCCCGCACGGCCAGGTCTCCGCGAAGAAGATCCGGCGCATCCTGGACGAAGCGACCCGTTAACGACGAACGGCCCGCCAAGGAGCGGGCCGTTGTTCGTTTCAGACCGAGGCGACCATGCCCGGCGGTCTGAAAGCTTTGAGCTCAGATGCGCCAGGTGCCCGTGCCGAACTTCCAGGACTGCGTCACGCCGAACTTGAAACCCATGATCGTTCCTTCCTTAGAACTCGCAGCCGCTGCTGCCGATACGAGGAGATTCGCGTGACCCGCCTACGGCTCGGTAATGCATCGGTAACGTCGCCGGCGTGATGCGGTTCGCGATCCTCGGACCGCTGCGGGTGACCGGACCGGACGGGCCGGTCGAGATCGGCGCGCCGAAGCAGCGTGCGCTGCTGGCGATGCTGCTGCTGGGCCATCGCGACGAGGCCGTGGCGCTGTTCCGCGGGGAGCCGCTCGCCGACGTCCTGCTCTACGGGCCGGCCGCGAGCGAGGCCGAGCGGCTCGTCGAGCTGCGCCTGGCGGCGCTGGAACGGCGGATCGAGCTCGATCTCGAACTCGGTCGCTCCGGCGAGCTCGTGAGCGAGCTGGAGGCGCTGATCGCCGAGCACTCCGTGCAGGTGGCGATAGGGCGGACACCGGCTCGACCTGCTCGGCCCCGACGCGTTCGCCGCCGCCGTGGCCGAGGGCGCCGCGCTGCCGCAGTCAGACGCCGTCGCGCTCGTGCTCGCAACCTAAAGGCCACGTAAGGGGCCAGGCCCCTTACGTGCGCTTTAGGTTCAGCGGACGGTGATGTCCGCGCGCATGCCCTGCTCCTCGTGGCCGACCAGCGAGCAGTACAGCGTGTAGGTCCCCGGGGTGAGCTGCAGCACCAGCGAGCCCGTGTCGCCCGGCGCGACGTCGACCTTGCCGTACTCCGTGCCGCCTGAGCGCACGGACAGGTTGTGGTCGTCCTCACCGAGGTTCGCCGTGCTGAACACGACCCGGCCCGGCCGCGAGCGTGCGGTAGGTCGGGCGCACGATCCACTCGCTCAGATCCACGCCCGTGCGTGACGGGTACTTCACGGGGTCCGGCGTCGCGGTCGGCACGGGCGTGGCGCCCGGTGCCGGCGTGGGGGTCGGCGTCGGCGAGGCGTCGCCGTCCTTCTTCGGCGCGTCAGGGTCGCGCTGAGCACCCGGCGTCGCCGGCTGCTCGTCGTCGCGCGGCTTGACCTTGGCCACCGGCTTCTTCTTCGTCGTCTTCTTCTTCGTGACCGTCTTGCACTGCTGCTTCTGGTGCTTGGTCACCGCCGCCTTCGCGCACTGCTTGCGGACCGTCGCGCTCGGTGACCCGCTCAGCGCGGCGAGAGCGAGGAGGATCGCGAACCAGCTCACGCCTTGAACAGGCCGGTCTGCCCGTCACCGCGGTGCAGGGGATCGACCGTGCCGCCGTCGATCAGGCTCTCGGGGTCATCCCCGCCGAGCCAGTCCTTGAGCACGGACATGTAGACCGAGCGATAGTCCGTCGGCACCTGCAGGTTGCCCTGCGGGATGTTGCTGACGGGCGGGCTGGCGGGCACGAGCTTGGACGGGCGTGCAGCCCGGCCAGTCGGCCGCGAAGCCGCCCTTGACCTTGGTGCCGAGCGCGAACATCAGGCCGCCCGCGCCGTGGTCGGTGCCGGCGTCGGTGGCGCCGACGCTCGAGTCGGGCGTCTCCTTGACGCGCCGGCCGAACTCCGAGAACACCAGCGTCGCGACGCGATGGTCGATCAGACGGGTCTTGAGGTCGGCCTGGAAGGCCGCCAGCGCGCGCGAGAGCTCCTTGAACTGCTTGTCCTGGTTGAGGAGCTGGCTCGTGTGGGTGTCGAAGCCGCCCCAGTGGATCGTGATGATCTGCGTCCCGAGGACGTCGATCATGTGCGCGGCCATCTGCAGGCGCTTGGAGAGCGTCGTCAGGGTCGTCCCGGTCGGGGTGGTGGTCGGGTAGCTCCCGGCGGGTGGCGCGTACGTGCCGCCGGCGAGCAGCGACGTCTTGTACGTCAGCCCGTAGGTCGCCCGGGACCGGGCGAGGTAGTCGTTGCCCGCGCCGACGGGCACCTGCGCGAGCTTGTTGATCTCCTCGTTCCACGACGGCGTGGTGTTCGACCCGGAGGGCGGCAGGCTGCCGGTCGGCTTGAAGCCGGTCATCGGCAGCGAGTTGATCGCCGACACGGGCATCGTCGTCGTGCGGATCGCCTTCGAGAGCGCGGTGTCCAGCGAGACGGCCTGCAGCGGGTTGTTCGCGTCCCCGTTGCGGTCGATCCAGCGGCCGAGCCAGCCCGTCTTGTTGTTGAGGTCGGCGCTGGCCTCGAACCACAGGTCGCTGTTGTCGAAGTGCGAGAGCGTGTACTTCTTGGCGTCGACCGCCGGCAGCACCGCGAGATTGGAGCCCGGGCCGCCGGTGCCGTCGCCGAACAGCGTGTCGAAGCCGGCCGTGCCGCCGTTGTTGGCGGCGCCGGAGACCGTGCAGTTGGCGAACGCGAGCGCCGCGCCCGCGGGACCGGGCATCTGCCAGGACCCGACTCGGCCGTCGGCGGCGTTGGCGCCCTGGCCGCGATGGATGAACGGCCGCGCGTCGACGTAGCGCCGAGTAGTCCGCGCCGCCGCTCGGGAGGACGATGTTGAGGCCGTCGTTGCCGCCCGCGAGGTAGAGCAGGACGACGCACTTCTTGTCCGGGGCGTCGGCCGCCGCGGCGACGGACTCCCAGATCTGCTCCCAGCCGAGTTCCTTGGCGGCGTAGATCGATGCGGCGCCGGCGACGCCCCACTGCATCAGCCGGCGGCGGGTCAGGTGCGACGGGGTGCGCCCCGCCGGGAAGCCGTCCATCGCCTGGTACGGGATCGGGAGCGTCTGCGTCGGCCGCTGATCGCGGACCCGCGCGAGCTCGATCTCCTCGCACTCGATACAGCGCATCTCACATCACCTGTCCGTCGGGTCCGCCGAGCATCAGCAACTTGCATGGTGTAGATCCGCTGGCGCCGCAGCGCCGCGGAGGTCGCCGCGGCGGCGCGCCGCGTAGGCCTTGATGCTCGCGACCGTGTCCGGCCGAGAGCCACGGCCGGTTGACCGACTCGTAGGCGCGGTCGTAGGCCTGCGTCGCCGTCTCGGCCGGGATGTCGCGCCGGGGGCACGATCGTCGCCGCGTAGTACGTCGAGTACTTGCAGGTACTGCACGCGGTTGATCAGGTCCCAGCGCCCGAGCACGGTGTTCGTGTTCAGCCAGGACATGCCGCCCTCCCAGCCCGCGACGTTCGGCGGCCGGTACACGCGCTGCTGCATGTTGTTCATCGCGCCCTGCATGAACGTGCCCTTCAGCGGCGCGCCGAGCTGGCGCAGCGCGCCGATCATGTAGACCATCGGCGGCTTGATCAGGTTCGGCTCGTCGATCGACTCGAAGATCCGCGCGTCGTTGAGGATCGCCCGCAGCAGCGGCTTGAGCTTGAAGCCGCTGGTCTTGTAGGTGCTGATCAGGCTGTCCAGCGTGGCCTGCGGGATCGGGCTCGCGATGAACTCGGCCCACAGCTTGCGGATCAGGAACTGCGCGTGGTTGCGGTGCGCGAGCACCGTGTCGACGGCCTCGTTGATCCGCGCGGGCCCGAACCCTGCGCCGTTGGCCTGCGTCTGGGTCCAGGCGACGGTCTGCGAGTAGCGTCGAGGAACGCCTTCGCCGTCAGCTCGTACCGGTTCGGGTTGAAGGTGATCTTCCCGTAGTCCGGGTTCGGCGTCACCTTGTCGGCGAGCGTGGCCGTCGTGTTCAGCGCCCAGCCGGTGAACGCCTTCGCGAGCCCCGAGACGTCGTCCTGGGTGTAGTTGGGCGTGCCGTCCGGACCGATCGGACCGAGGCAGAACAGCTCCATGAACTCGCGCGCGTAGTTCTCGTTCGGCTTGCCGCGCGTGCTCAGGTTCATGTTCAGGTACAGCGACATCGCGGAGTCGGCCGTCGTCATGTCGTAGGCGAGCTGGCGGAAGGTCGCGTCCGGGTGGCGGTCCCGAGGTCCGCGTACTTGAGCAGCAGGTCGCGGTAGCTTGATGACCCACGGGATCGGGATGTCGCCCTCTTCGCGGCTGATCGCCCAGTGGCGGTGCCAGAAGAACGCGAGACGGTCCGGGAACGGGTTGATCGCTCGCTGCATGCGATCGATCCACTCGAGCTCCAGCTCGGTGTCCGTGACGTTCGGGTCGATCGGCTCGCCGTCGGTGCATCAGCGGCGGTGTCGAGGTCGGCGTCGAGCGCGCTCGGGCGTGTTGAGGAACCAGTCGACGAGCTCGGACTGCTTCTTGCCGGTCCAGGCGGTGCGCTGGGCCGCGGTGGGGCCGAAGCCGGCGCGCCAGAAGAGCCGGTCGACCATCGCCACGGTCATCGCGTCGACCGGGACGGGTGTCGGGGTCGCCGTCGGGGTGGCGGTCGGCGTCGACGGTCGGCGGTGGCGGTCGGGGTCGGCGTGGCCGTCGGGGCGGTCGGCGTGGCCGTCGGCGGTCGCGGTCGGGGTCGCCGTCGGCGGTGGCGGTCGGCGTGGCCGTCGCGGTCGCGGTCGCGCGTCGCGGTCGCGGTCGGGGTCGCCGTGGCGGTGGCGGTGGCGGTCGGCGTGGCCGTCGCTGTCGGCGCGTCGCGGTGGGCGTCGCCGTGGCGGTCATCGTCGCCGTGGCGGTCGCCGTGGCCGTGGCCGTCGCGGTGGCGGTCGGTGTGGCCGTGGCGGTCGGCGTCGGCGTCGCGGTCGGCGTCGGTGTCGCCGTGGGCGTCGGGTCCGGCGTCGCGGTCGGATTCGGCGTCGGCGCCGGTTCGGGCTCCGGCGTGCTCCCGAGCGGCGTCGGCGTGACCGTCGCGATCGGCGGCACCGTGTTGGTCGTCGGCGCCGGGGCGGGCGGGCCGAGCTTCTCCGCCTTGGGCACCTTGACGCGGACGCTGGGCGACAGCGCGCCCGCGCGGTTGCGGTCGTCGAGCGCGCGCACCGTGTAGCGGTACGTCGTGCCCGGCTTGACCTTGCGTGTCCGTGTACGAGTTGCGCGTGGTCTTGCCGAGGCTCTTGCCGTCCCGCAGGATCAGGTAGTGCGCCGGCTTCGCGCCCTTGGGCGCGGTCCACTTCAACGTGACGCCGGCTGTGCCGACGCTCGTCGCCTTCAGCGACCGCGGCGCGGAAAGCCGCCGCGAAGCAGCCGAAACGCGCCCAACCCCCTGACCCCCCATCCATCCGCGCGACTTTCTCATCTACACGTGCCGCTTGACAACTCTTAATCGAACCTTGAACTTCGCATGGCAATCGCTTGCCCTATCGGACGCCAATCTGCAGGCATGAAGAGACTCATCACCGCCGCAGCAATCGCCGCCGTCGCCCTCATGACCGCCGGCGCGCCCGCCGCCAGTGCCGCCACGCGCCAGTACGAAGGGCACCGTCGTGTCCGTCGACCGTGGCAGCGCGCACCTTCAGACTCCGCGACTCCGAGCGCGGCACCATCCGCGTCAAGGTCACGAGCAGCACGCGCTTCGAGCGCATCTCCGGCTTCTCGGCCCTGAAGCGCCGGCCAGCGCAACATCGAGACCACCGTCCGCCGCTCCAACGGCCGCTGGGTCGCCGTCGCGGTCGAGCGCTCAGGCGGCGGCGGCAGCCACGGCGGCGACGATCACGGGGACGACGACTGACTAAGCCACGCCCACGAGCGTGGGGTCGGCCAGCACGCGGCGCAGCTGCGTCGCGGCGGCCCCGCGCATCGCGGCCTCGGCGCCGAGGCTGGAGGGTATGACGGGCGGCACGGCGCCGTTGCCGCCCAGGACGCGCAGTGGCGAGCTCGGAGGCGATCACGGGCGCGAGCCACTCGGTCATCGGGGCGAAGTGCCCGCCGAGGACGATCGCCTGCGGGCTGAGCAGGTTCACGACGGTTCCGAGCGCGACGCCGAGCCAGCGCCCGCAGTCCGCCAGCGCGGCGAGCGCCGCGGCGTCGCCGCCCTTGGCGCGGCGCACGAGCTCGGCGACCGGCCTGGCCGAGCCGCGAGTGGGCCGGCCTCGCCGTTGATGCCCGCGGCCGCCAGCAGCGGCTCGAGGCCTGCGCGGGTCTCCAGGCAGCCGCGGCTGCCGCACGCGCACGGGAAGCCCGTCGGCCTCGACCGTCGTGTGGCCGAACTCGCCGCCGAACCCGCGATAGCCGCGGAACAGCTCGCCGCCGAGCACGATGCCGCCGCCGACGCCGATCTCGCCCGAGGCGTAGACGAAGTCGCTGTACTCGGTGGCCGCGCCCTCCCAGAGCTCGGCGAGCGCGGCGAGGTTGGCCTCGTTGTCGACGCCCAACGGCAGTGACGGGGCGTCGATCCGCTCGCTGCAGCAACTCGACGACCGGGACGTCCTTCCAGTGCAGGTTCGGGGCGACGAGCAGCGATCCGCGCTGGATGTCGACGAGCCCGGGCAGCGCGACCGTCGCGCCGATCGGGCGCAGCCCCTGCGCCTTGACCTCGGTCAGCGCGCCCTGCGCGCGAGCGCGCCGAGCGCGTCGAAGACCTCCTCGACCGCGCGGCCGCGGTTGTCGACGGCCTCCATCGCCTTGTAGCGCGAGCCGCCGGCGAGGTCGGTGGCCTGCACGCCGAGGTAGTCGACGTTGACCTCCAGCCCGAGCGCGACCACGCCGTCGCGCGCGACGTCGACCACCAGGCCGGGCCGGCCGGCGGTCCCGCGGTGCTCGGCGCCGCGCTCCACGAGCAGCCCGAACTCCATCAGCTCGCTGACGAGGCTCGAGACCGTGCTCTTGTTGAGCCCGGTGTCCTGCGCGATCGTCGCGCGCGAGCGCGGCCCGCGCTCGACGACCTGACGCAGCACGATGCTCAGGTTGTGGCGGCGCACGGCGCGCTGGCTGGAGAGCTCGATCGCCGGCTTCGGGGTCCACATTTGTGGATTGAGCGTATCGACGGACACGTTTAACCGCAGCCCTTACGAACCTCTTACGCGGGGCGTACGACGCGGGCCCGCGTGCGTGCGGTGCAAACTTTCTCCTCCTGGACCAATATTCGACCGGCCCGCCAACTAAACAGCAGGCCGGTCGGTGATGTCAACCTCAGCGCACGCCGAGGAGCACATCCACGAGCAATTGGTCCAGTCGCTCGTTGTAATACCCGCGCTCGGCCAGGGCGTCGAGCTCCCAGGCCTCGGCTCTTGAGGCTCTCGGCCTCGTCGCCGTCGACGCTGGCGAGCGCGAGCTCCGGCGTGGAGGCGGCCTCGAGCGCCTCCTGGACCTCGGGCAGCGAGTCGAAGTGCCGCGCGCGCTCGGCGAGCGAGCGGTAGGTCGACATGCAGCCGGCCGCGAAGTCCCAGACGCCTTCGGCGTTCTCGTTGCGGTAGGCGTGCGCGTCGAAGTGCAGCGGCCCGGAGTAGCCGGCCCGCTCGAGCAGGCGCACGAGCAGGAAGGCCTCCTTGAGATCCTCGGCGCCGAAGCGGAAATCCTGGTCGTAGCGGCCGATTCGCTGGCCGTTGAGATCGATGTGGAAGAGCTTGCCCGCCCACAGCGCCTGGCCGACGCCGTGGTGGAAGGACAGACCGGCCATCGTCTCGTGCGCGACCTCGGGGTTGACGCCGACCATCTCCGGGCGCTTGAGCATCTCGATGAAGTGCAGCGCGTGGCCGATCGTCGGCAGGAAGATGTCGCCGCGCGGCTCGTTGGGCTTGGGCTCCATCGCGAAGCGCAGGTTGTAGCCCTGGTCGTGCACGTAGTCGCCGAGCGACGTCGATCGCCTCGCGGTAGCGCTCCAGCGCGTCGCGCGGGTCCTTGGCGATCGCCGGCCTCGGTGCCCTCGCGCCCGCCCCAGAAGACGTAGACCTCGGCGCCGAGCTCGGCGGCGCGGTCGATGAAGTTCATCGCCTTCCCGATCGCGGCGCGCCGGACCTTCCGGTCATTGGACGTGAAGGCGCCGTCCTTGAATGCCGGATGACCGAACAAATTCGTCGTCGCCATCCCCACACCCATACCGGTGGCGTCGAGCGCCTGCTTGAAGCGCGCCACGATCCGATCACGTTCAGCGGCCGAGACGCCCCACGGGATCAGGTCGTCGTCGTGCAGGCTGACGCCCCACGCGCCGAGCTCGGCGAGCTTGTGCACGGAGTCGACCGGATCGACCTCTGCGCGCGTCGGGCCGCCGAACGGATCGCGGCCGGGGTTGCCGACGGTCCAGAGGCCGAAGGTGAACCGGTGCTCCGGGCGGTCGCGCTCAACCTCGGCGGTCTGGTCCTGGGTGGCGGTCATCTCGGTTGCTCCTCGCTGGTTGCCTGCAAAGCCGGGTAGAGCGCTCGGTAGCGCGCCCGCAGTTCACGATATGGGTCGATCCACTCTTGTACAGGCTCGACCTGAGAATGCGTGCGCACGCAGGCCGCGACGGCCTCGTGCACGTCGCTCCAGAGCCCGCCGGCGACGCCGCCGAGCAGCGCGGCGCCGTAGGCCGCGCCCTCTTCGACGGCGAGCCGCTCGAGCGGGATCTCGAGCACGGAGGCGACGATCTTCAGCCACAGCTCGCTGCGCGCGCCGCCGCCGGAGACGCGGCCGCGCTCGCCGCCGCCGACGAGGTCGAACGAGTCGCGCAGGCCGCAGGCGACGCCTTCGAGCACGCCGCGCACGAGCGCGCCGCGGTCGTGGCGGATCTCGAGGCCGGTGAAGGCGCCGCGCGCGTCCGGATCGGCGTGCGGGGTGCGCTCGCCGGTCAGATACGGCAGGAAGGTCAGTCCCTCGGTCCCGGGCGCCCAGCGCTCGGCCTCGGCGGTCAGCTCGGTGAACTCGCCGCCGACGATGTCGCGCAGCCACGCGAGCGAGCCGGCGGCCGAGAGCATCACGCCCATCTGGTGCCAGGCGCCGGGGACGGCGTGGCAGAAGGTGTGGACGCGGGCCTGCGGGTCGGCGCGGTACTCGGGCAGCGCCGCGAACACGACGCCCGAGGTGCCCATCGCGACCGAGAGCGGCCCGGGACCGGTCGACGCCGACGCCGAGCCCGCCCGCCGCCTGGTCGCCGGCGCCCGCCGCGACGGCGACCCCGCCGCTCGTCCGGCCCGAGACCTCGGGCGATTCGAGCACGGTCGGCAGCCAGGCGCGGTCGATCTCCAGCGCCTCGAGCACCTCGTCGCTCCAGCGCCGGCGCGCGACGTCGAGCAGCAGCGTGCCCGAGGCGTCGGCGACGTCGATCGCGCGTTCGCCGGTGAGCCGCAGCCGCACGTAGTCCTTGGGCAGCATCACGTGGGCGATGCGGGCGTAGTTCTCCGGCTCGTGCTTGCGCAGCCACAGCAGCTTCGGCGCCGTGAAGCCCGTCAGCGCGCGGTTGCCGGTCAGCTCGACGAGACGGTCGAAGCCGACGCGCTCCTCGATCTCGGCGCACTCCGCGCCGGTGCGCTGGTCGTTCCAGAGGATCGCGGGGCGGATCGGGCGATCGGCGGCGTCGAGTGTGACCAACCCGTGCATCTGCCCCGAGAGCCCGATTCCGGCCACGCCGTCGGTCAGGCCTTCGAGCGCCTGCTCGGTGGCCTGCCACCAATCGTCGGGGTTCTGCTCAGACCATCCGGGGTGCGGAGTCGAAAGCGGATACGCAACCTCGCGGCGCTCGAGTACCTCGCCGTCTTCCGCGACGGCGATCACTTTGACCGCGGACGTGCCGACGTCGATCCCGACGGCGACACGTGACAAGTTTTGAAGAGTCTTCGTCATGCCCTTGACAGCAATTGAAGGGTAATGCAAGCTCCGTTGTCAATAGATGAAGTCTTCTGTTACGCATCTGATGGAGCTTGCGCCGGCACTGGCCGCAGTGCTCGGTGCGGACGCCGTCCATACCGATGCTGCACAGCTTGACGCCTACACCGCCGATACGTACTGGCCGGCAATCGCAGCGCGCGCGAACGGCACGCCGCTGGGCCGCCCGGACGTCGTCGCGATCCCGCGCAGCGAGGAGGACGTGGCCGCGGCACTGCGCGTCGCCTCCACCTACGGCGTGCCCGTCGTGGCGTGGGGCGGCGGCTCGGGCACGCAGGGCGGTGCGGTGCCGGTGCACGGCGGGCTCGTCATCGACCTGCGCGGGCTGGACCAGATCGTCGAGATCGACGAGCGCTCGATGAGCGTCACGGCCCAGGCCGGCGTCAACGGCCAGGTCCTCGAAGCGGCGCTCAACGAGCGCGGCCTGATGTTCCCGCACTACCCGGCATCGTCGGAATGGGCGACCGTCGGCGGCTACGTCGCGGCGCGCGGCTCCGGCGTGCTCTCCACGCGCTACGGGAAGATCGAGGACCTCGTCCTCTCGCTGCGGGTCGCGCTGGCCTCCGGCGAGCTGATCGACACCGTCGCCTGTCCGCGCCACGCCGTCGGACCCGACCTGACGCAGCTCTTCATCGGCTCCGAAGGCACACTTGGAATCATCACGCGGGCGACGCTGGAGATCGTGCCGCTGCCGGCCGAACGCCGCTTCATCACGCTGCACTTCCCGAACATCGAGGCGGGTATCGAGGCCTTCCGGGCCACGCTCGCCGCCGGCTACCGCCCATCGGTCATCCGGATGTACGACGAGGAGGCGACCCAGCGCACGCTCTCGCCCGTCGTCGGTGAGGAGTTGGGCGGCGTCTGCGCCATCGTCTGCTGCGAGGGTGAACCGGGTCTCGTCGCCTTGGAGGGGTCCCGCACCGTCGAGCTCGCGCGCGAGGTGGGCGCGAGCGAGCTCGACGCTGTGCACGCCCAGCGCTGGTGGGATCGCCGCTACGAGTTCTACAAGCCTCCGCACCATCCAGAGCTGCCGGCGATCTGGGGCACGATCGACGTCGTCGCCAGCTACACCAACATCGTCGCCGTCCACACGGCGCTGCAGACCGCGGTGCGCGACCGCTACGCCCCGCAGGGACTCCAGCTGCGGATGCACTTCTCGCACTGGTACCGCTGGGGCACGATGATCTACGCCCGCTTCCTGGTGCCGGACGGCGGCGAGGACCCGCTGCGCCTGCACGATCAGATCTGGCACGACGGCATCACCGCCGTCCTGGCCGCCGGCGGCGTGATGAACGACCACCACGGCGTCGGCCTCAAACTCGGCCCCTACATGGCGGCCCAACACGGCGCGGCGCTCGACGCGCTGCGTCAAGTGAAGACAGCGCTGGACCCGCTCGGCATCATGAACCCCGGCAAGCTCGGTCTTTGAGGAGGACCGGGAGCAGGCGAGCGAGGAGCGAGATGGCGATCAAGGTTTCCATGCACAACTGGATGCGGCCCGAACCGATCGAGTCCACGATCAAGCGGCTGGCCAGGCTCGGCTACGACGGGCTCGAGATCTCGGGTGAACCGCAGGGCTTCGACGTCGCCGCAGGTGCGCTCGCTGCTCGACGAGCACGACCTCGAATGCTGGGGCGCCGTGACGCTGATGACCAACGGGCGCGACCTCCTCCACGAGGACCCGTATGTCCGCCTGGGCAGCGTTCAGTACGTAAAGGACTGCCTTACCTTCGTCTCCGAGCTCGACGGCAAGATCCTCACCGTCGTGCCGTCGACGGTCGGCAAGGTCGTGCCGATGGGCTCCGCCTCCGACGAGTGGGGCTGGTGCGTCGAGGCGCTCAAGGAGTGCCAGGCCCACGCGGAGACGGTCGGGGTGCGGATCGGGCTGGAGCCGCTCAACCGCTTCGAGACGTACTTCCTGAACCGCTGCGAGCAGGCGCTCGCGCTCGCCGACGCGGTCGGGGGCGACTCGGCGTGGCGCTCGACGCCTTCCACATGAACATCGAGGAATCCGACCTGCTGGCCGCGATCCGCGCCGCCGGGCGACCGGCTGGTGGACTTCCACGTCGCCGACAACAACCGGATGCCGCCCGGGCACGGCGCGCTCGACTGGGACGCGATCGTGCGCGAGCTGGTCGGGATCGGCTACGACGGCCACATGACGGTCGAGTTCGTCGCCTCCGTCGATCGCAGCGTGATCTCCGACCGGACCGACATCGGCGACGCGTCCGAGGCCGGCGGCGGCGTCGGGATGGAGAAGTTCCTGCGCGACCACAGCACCGGCGCCGTCCCCGAGGCCTACTACGACCGCTACGCGACGCAGTCGATCGACCACCTGCGGACGGCGCTCGCGGCCAACGCGGCGTCGGCGGTCTAGGCGCACCGATGCCGGCCGTCGCCCTGATCGGGACCCTCGACACCAAGGCGCGACGAGATCGCCTACGTGCGCGATCGGCTGGCCTCGCTCGGCGTCGACGCCGTGGTGATCGACTCGGGCATCCTCGGCCAGCCGGGCATCGCCGCCGACGTCACCGCGGCAGGAGGTCGCCCGCGCCGGCCGGTCACGCGCTCGCCGACGTGCAGGCCGCCGGCTCGCGCGGCGCGGCGGTCGCGCTGATGCGCGAGGGCGTGCGCGAGGTCGTCGTGCGCCTGTTCGCCGACGGGCGCGTGCACGGCGTGCTCTGCCTCGGCGGCGCCGAGGGCGGCCTGCTCGGCGCGCCCGCGATGCAGGCGCTGCCCGTCGGCGTCCCGAAGCTGCTCGTCTCCCCGTGCGCCTCCGGCCGGCGGCGCTTCGGCGACTTCGTGGGCGAGAGCGACGTCTGCGTGATGCACTCGGTGGTCGACATCCTCGGCCTCAACGGGATCTCGCGGCCGATCTTCGACAACGCCGCCGCGGCGATGGCGGGGATGGTCAACGACGCGGGCTCGGCGCTGGGCACGCTCGGCGAGCACTGCGTCGGGATCACGATGCTCGGCCAGACCACGCCCGGCGTGATGCGGCTGCGCGAGGCGCTCGAGCGCGCCGGCCACGAGCCCGTGATCTTCCACGCCAACGGCGTCGGCGGCCCCGCGATGGAGCACCTGTGCGAGGAGGGCGCGCTGCAGGGCGTCGTGGACTACACGCTCTCCGAGCTGGCCAACGCGCTGATGAACGGCCTCCATACGCCGCCGCAGCCAGATCAGCGGCTGCGCGTCGCGGGCCGGCTCGGGCTGCCGCAGGTCGTCGTCCCCGGCTGCGTCGACTTCTTCAACCAGGGTCCGATGGACACCGTGCCGGAGCGCTACGCCGGCCGCAAGCGCTACTTCCACAACCCGGTCGCCACGCTCGTGCGGCTGGACCGCGACGAGGAGGCGCGGCTCGGCGACCTGATCGCCGAGCGCCTCAACGAGTCCGTCGGGCCGGTCCGGGTCGTCGCCCCCACGCGCGGGTTCTCGCTCGCCGACGCCGAGGGCGGGGACCTCTGGGACCCGGTCGCCGACGGCGCGTTCCTCGACGCGCTGTCCGGCCACCTGCGCTCCGACATCCCCTTCGAGGTCGTCGACGCCCACGTCGACGACCACGAGTTCGCCGACATCGTCGCCGAGCGCTACCTGTCACTCGTTTCGGAGACCGCGGATGTCTGATCGGCCCTTTTTCCAACTGCATCCTCGACCTGGCGCCGCCGGACATCGCCTGGTTCCGGGAGCGCTCGGACATCATCCTCGTCCCGATCGGCTCCTGCGAGCAGCACGGCGCGCACCTGCCGATCGGCACCGACACGATCACGGCGCTGGAGGTCTCGCGCCGTGCGGCGGCCAAGGCCGACGTGCCGTACGCGCCGCCGTTCTGGGCCGGCTACTCGCCGCAGCACATGCGCGAGACCGAGTCCTCGGTCGGCACGATCACGCTGCGCGCCGAGACGCTCAACGCCGTCCTCTACGACATCCTGCGCTCGCTGATCCACCACGGGTGGAACAAGCTGATCCTGGTCAACGGGCACGGCTCCAACACCAAGGTGCTGGACCCGCTGCTGCGCCGGATCAAGTACGAGACCGGCGCGCTGGTCGCGCTCTACAAGCCGTACGCCGAGCGCTACATCGGGATCCTCGACGGGCTGCTGGAGAACCCGCCCGAGGAGACGCCGGGCTGGCACGCGTCGGAGCTCGAGACCTCGCAGGTGATGGCCCACGACGCGCGCATGGTGCACATGGACCGCGCCGCCGACGATCGCGCGCAGGCGCCGTCGTGGCTGCCGAAGTCGTTCCTGAAGTCAGACGGCGCGCCCGACGTCCAGTTCGAGGGCTACCAGTACTTCACGTTCCCGATGGACCACGGCGAGTTCTCGCGCACGGGCGTGATCGGCAACCCGATGCGGGCGACGGCCGAGAAGGGCGAGGAGGCGCTGGAGCGCTTCTCCGACCATCTCGCGCGGGCGATCGACGAGTTCCGCGATCTGAACGTGGACGTGCGCCGGCGAGCCTTCGAGGACCGCGTATGAGCACACAGCCGCCAGCCCTGCGCCGAGCGCAGATCCTCGAGCGCATCCAGCGAGACGGCGGCGTCTCGGTCGCCGATCTCGCGCGCGACCTGACGGTGTCCTCGATCACGGTCCATCGCGACCTCGAGCAGCTCTCCAAGGACGGGCTGGTCGAGCGCGTGCACGGCGGCGCGCGCTCGATGCCCGCCGCCGGGCCGCCGAACGCGATCCCGCCGACCGGCTGGGAGCAGCGCGCGGCCGCCGGCCGCGGCGCGAAGGCCACGATCGCCGCGCACGCCGCGCGCGAGGTGCGCTCGGGCTCGACGATCTTCCTGGACTCCTCGTCGAGCTGCCTGGCGCTCGCGCGTCAGCTCGTCAGCGAGCCGGCCACCGAGCTGACGCTGGTCACGAACTCGCCGGCGATCGCCTACGAGATCGTCGACGAGCGGATCCTGGTGATCGTCACGCCGGGCGAGCTCGACCAGCACATGCGGCTGCTCGCCGGGCGCTGGACCACAGACTTCCTCGCCGGCCTCAACTTCGAGCTCGCGTTCTGCTCGGCGGCGGGGATCACGCTCGACGCAGGGCTGACCACGTCCCGCCGGGCGCTGGCCGACGTGATCAACGTCGCCAGCTCCAACGCGGCGCGGACGATCGGGTTGATCGACTCGAACAAGTTCGGGCGGGCTTCGCTGCTGTCGATCGCGCCGGCCCAGGAGCTGGACGCGATCGTCACCGACGACGGCCTCGACGACGAGACGGCGCAGGAATTTCGGGCAGCCGGGGTGCGGCTCGAGATCGTAAAGACCTAGGAGGAGAAACCGGATGGCACGACCCGTCACGTTGTTCACCGGCCAGTGGGCCGACCTCACGCTCGAGCAGCTCGCCGCCAAGTGCGGTGAGTGGGAGTTCGACGGCCTCGAGCTGGCCTGCTGGGGCGATCACTTCGACGTCGCGGAGGCGCTGTCCGATCCGTCCTACACCGCCGGGCGCCGCGAGATCCTCGAGCGCCACGGGCTCAACTGCTGGGCGATCGGCAACCACCTCGTGGGCCAGGCGGTCTGCGATCCGATCGACACCCGCCATGCAGGTGTGCTGCCGCCCGAAGTCTGGGGCGATGGAGACCCTGAGGGCGTGCGCCAGCGCGCCGCCGAGCGGATGAAGGACACCGCCCGCGCCGCCGCGCAGCTGGGCGTCGAGGTCGTGACCGGGTTCACCGGCTCCTCGGTCTGGCACATGCTCTACTCGTTCCCGCCGAACGACTTCAGCGACATCGACCGCGGCTACGAGGACTTCGCCGAGCGCTGGAACCCGATCATCGACGTCTTCGACGCCGAGGGCGTGCGCTTCGCGCTCGAGGTCCACCCGACCGAGATCGCCTACGACTTCGTGACCACGCGGCGGACGCTGGAGGCGATCGGGCATCGCGAGGGCTTCGGCATCAACTTCGACCCGTCGCACTTCGAGCACCAGTTCCTCGACAGCGCCGCGTTCATCACCGAGTTCGCCGACCGCATCTATCACGTGCACGTCAAGGACTCGGTCCGGCATCTGGACGGGCGCTCGTCGATCCTCGGCGGCCATCTGCAGTTCGGCGAGGTCGGCCGCGGCTGGGACTTCGTCTCGCCCGGGCACGGCGACGTGGAGTTCGAGGCGATGTTCCGAGCGCTGAATCGGATCGGTTACCAGGGACCGTTGTCGGTCGAATGGGAGGACTCAGGGATGGATAGGGATTGGGGCGCACCGGACGCGCTCGCCTTCGTGCGGGCGACGGACTTCGCGCCGTCGACGCTGGCGTTCGACGCGGCGTTCGCGAGGGAGGGCTCGTGAGCAAAGTCGGCTTCGTCACGATGGGCGAGTCCGCCGGAGGGGAGGACATCCCCACCATCGGGGTGGGCATGCTCGGGTACGGGTTCATGGGCAAGGCCCATTCGAACGCGTACAAGACGCTGGCCTACATGACCTGGCCGCCGCCGCTGATGCCGCAGCTGGTCTCGATCGCGGGGCGCAACGCCGAGGCCGTCGCAGGCGCGGCGCACCGCTACGGCTTCGACGGACTCCGTGACCGACTGGCGGAAGCTGGTCACCGATCCGCGCATCGGCGTCTTCGACAACTCGGGCCCGAACAACCTCCACGCCGAGCCGACGATCGCCGCCGCCCAGGCGGGCAAGCACGTGCATCTGCGAGAAGCCGCTGGGACGCGACGCCGACGAGGCCTACGACACCTGGCAGCAGGTCGCGGCGACCGGCGTGAAGGCGATGTGCGCCTTCAACTACCGCTTCGTCCCGGCCGTGCGGCTCGCGCAGCAGATCATCGCGTCCGGTGAGCTCGGCGAGATCTTCCACTTCCGCGGGCGCTACCTGCAGGAGTGGATCATCGACGCCGACTTCCCGATGGTCTGGCGCCTCGACAAGGAGCGTCGCCGGCTCGGGCGCGCTCGGCGACCTCGGCGCGCACGTGATCGACCTGGCGCGCTACCTGGTCGGTGAGATCGCGTCCGTCAGCGCCTCCACGCGCACGTTCGTCAAGGAGCGCGAGGGCGTCGCGGTCACGGTCGACGACGCCGTCGAGTCCGTGGTCGACTTCGCGGGCGGCGCCGTCGGCACGATCGAGGCCACGCGCTTCGCGTCCGGCCGCAAGAACGGGCTGCAGTTCGAGATCAACGGCTCCAAGGGCTCGCTCAGCTTCGACATCGAGCGCCTCAACGAGCTCCAGGTGCACTACTCGGGCTCGACGCCCGGCCGGCTGTCGCAGGGCTTCCGGACCGTGCTCGTCTCCGAGGCCGACCACCCGTTCTGGGAGCACTGGTGGCCCCAGGGGCACATGATCGGCTGGGAGCACACCTTCGTGCACGAGATCCATCACTTCCTGACGCGCGATCCGCGACGACACGGACATCGCCCCGCACGGCGCGACGTTCGAGGACGGCTATCGCGCCGCCGAGATCTGCGACGCGATGCTGCGGTCCGCCGACGGCGGCTCCCGCGAGACCGTCACCTACCGGTCCTAAGACCAATTGCCAATGGGAAGCGGGCGCCGATCTGGCGCACGCTTCCCGGCATGACGAACGCGAGCGAGATCATCACCGACGAGGTGACGTCGTGGGCCGGCGTGACCGCCGGGACCGGCAGCCGCGGCGAGTGGTCCTTCAAGGCCGGTGCACGCGAGATCGGCCACCTCCACGGCGACCGCGTCGCCCACCTCGGCTTTCCCAAGGCGGTCTGGCAGGAGCTCTACGACGCCGGTCGCATCGACTACCACTCCGCCTTCCCCGGCAAGAAGGGCTGGGCCGCGCGCTACATCGACCGACGAGGATGATGTCCACGACGTGATCGCGCTCCTGCGCCTCAACTACGACCGGGTCGTGACGACGCACGGCGTCCCCGCCTAGTGCGCGCGGTCTGGCTGCGGGAGTTCGGGCCGCCCTCGGTGCTCGTCGCCGGTGAGGCGGCCGAGCCCGTCGCCGGGCCCGGGCAGGTGATCATCGACGTCGCCTACGCGAACATCACGTTCGTCGAGACGCAGTTCCGCGCGACCGGCAAGGGCCCGTTCTCGGGGACGCCGCTGCCGATGATCCCGGGCAACGGCGTCGGCGGGACGGTCGGCGCGCGGCGCGTGATCGCCTCCACCGGCGGCTCGGGCGGTTACGCCGAGCGCGTCGCGGTCGACGCCACGTCGCTGTTCGACGTCCCGGACGAGCATGCCGCTCGACCACGCGGTCGCGCTGCTCGCCGACGGCCGCACGGCGACGATGCTGCTGCGCGCCGCCGCCATCGCACCCGGCGAGCGCGTGCTCGTCGAGGCCGCCGCCGGCGGCGTCGGCACCCAGCTCGTCCAGCTCGCCAAGGCCGCGGGAGCCGTGGTCGTCGCCGCCGCGAGCAGCGAGGCCAAGCGCTCGCTCGCGGCCTCGCTCGGCGCCGACGAGGTCGTCGACTACACCCGTCGACGGCTGGGCCGTCGGCCCGTACGACGTGGTCTTCGACGGCGTCGGCGGCGACATCGCCCGCGCCGCGTTCGCCCAGCTCGCGCCGGGCGGACGGATGCTCAGCTACGGCCTCGCTTCAGGCTCCTGGGCGGGCGTCAGTGCCGACGACGCAGCCGCCCGAGGCGTCACGCTCGTCCAGCCCGACCGCTCCCCGGCGGCGCTGCGTAGCTGCACCGAGAGCATCCTGGCCGCCGGCACCCGAACGATCATCGGCCAGCGCTTCCCGCTCGAACGCGCCGCCGACGCCCACGCCGCGATCGAGTCCCGCGCGACGCTCGGCAAGACCCTCCTCGAGGTGAACTGAGCGGCAACGCGCCACTTCCCGTGAGTCACGCGCCGCGTCAGCCGGTGGGCGTGATGCCCGCCGGCTTGCGCGGCGTGTAGAGCCAGACGCGGAAGAACGTGTCGAGCTGCTTGCCCGAGATGCGCTCGGCGAGCGCGATGAACTGTGGAATCGTCACCGGGTGGCCGCGGCGCGTGGTGCCCCAGCGGCGCAGCAGGCGGAAGAAGTCGTCGTCGCCGATCCGCTTGCGCAGGGCGTGCAGGGTCATCGCTCCGCGGGTGTAGATCGGCGAGTTGAGCAGGTCGATGGGACCAGGGTCGCCGATCTTCACCCGCCAGCCCTCCGACGAGGCGGGCGTGCGCGCGTAGGCGTCGAAGATCGCCTGCGCGGTCATCTTCCCGTGGCGCTCGCTCCAGATCCACTCGGTGTAGGACGCGAAGCCCTCGTTGAGCCAGATGTTGCGCCAGGAGGCGAGCGGCAGGGCGTCGCCGACCCACTGGTGGGCGAGCTCGTGGACGACGACGACCTCGTTGTCCTCGCCGGCGGCGTCCTCGAAGAACGCGGGTGAGTAGATCGGCCGGGTCTGGTTCTCGAGCGCGAAGCCCAGGTCTGCGGACGTTGTCGACGATCGAGCCGCCGGTCGAGAACGGGTACGGGCCGAAGAGGTCGGAGAGGAAGCGCAGGATCTCGGGCTGGCGCGCGAGTGCGCGCTGGGCGGAGGTGCCGACGCTCGGCGGCGCATCCTTGACGGTCCCGCTGAACCAGTCGTTCTGGTTGGTCGGGCTGCCGGCGGGTGCGCCGGGGACGGTCCAGCCGTCGAGCGTGTCGCCGTCGTCCTCGAAGGAGGTCGAGCCGGGGCCGCTGGACACCTGCACGTCGTCGACGTACACGCCGCTGTACTGCGTCAGGGCATCGCTGACGGCCGTCAGGGAGACCTCGACGGACTTTCCGGCGTAGGGCTCGAGATCGATGCTCCAGCGCTCGTAGCCGCGGCTCGTCCCGCTGGCCGCCCACCAGGCGCCGCTCGTCCCGCGCGATCCGCAGCCGCCGTACTTCCGCGGCGTCTGGTAATGGCGCAGGAACGGGTGCAGCTTCAGCGTCGCGAGGCAGTCGTAGCCGGTGAAGCGCCCGTTGTGGCCCTCCTGGTCGGGCAGCGTCGTCCAGTCCTGGCCGCCGGCCGTGCGCGCCTCGACCATGAAGAAGTCGGCCTCGGGCTCGGTGTCGCGATGCACGCGGAACGACAGTGTTCCGCCGCTCGCGGGCACCTCGAGGGTGCGCGTGAGCCGCTTGTACGCCGGCTGGCCCACCCCGCTCAGCGCGTAGCGCGCACCCGTGCGCGGCTTCGGCTCGGTCATCAGGGCCGGGTCGATCGCGTCCCAGTACTTGATCCCGTCGACCTCGTAGGCGCGCAGGTCGAACTGGCCGATCGAGGCGGTCGCGAGGTAGGGCGCCATCGGCTCGCGCGCTTCCCACTTCCACGTCGTGCGGGGGCCGCGGCGCTCGACGCCGACGAGTTCGCCGTTGGCGATCGCCTCCAGCCCGCGCGGGACCGTGATCGCGAACGAGTAGGCCGCGGTGTCGGACGGGTGGTCGTTGACCGGGAACCAGGTCGCGGCACCGTCGGGCTCGCCCGCGATCAGCATGCCGTCGGACGTCGGGATGACGCCCGTCTGGCCGTTGGACTTCGGCACGCCGTCGTAGGCGATCGCGGTCGTGAAGCGCCTGCCGGCGCGCAGCGACGCGCGCGGCGTGATCGTCAGCTCACCGCCGCTGCGCCGAAAACGCGCCCGCACACCCGCGACCTTGACCGAGCGCACCTTCAGCCCGTCGAGGTCGAGATTGAAGCTCGACAGCCCTTGCTTGGCCGTGGCCTCGATCGTCGCGACGCCGCGCAGCCGCCGGCTCTTCGGCGAGTACGCGAGCTCGAGCCCGTAGTGGCGGACGTCGTAGCCGCCGTTGCCCGCCTTCGGGAAGTACGGGTCGCCGATCCCGCTGGCGCCCGGGCCGGCGGCCTGTGCGGTCTGCGCGGAGGCGGCCAGAATCAGCCCGGCGAGGACGGCCGCGGCCGGCCCGCGTCCGAATACGCGCCGCTGCATCGACATCCATTCTGGGGCACGGATCGCTCAAGTGACCCGGCGGATCCTGGTCGATGGTCGCTTTCGGTCCTGAGGCGACGCTGCGCTACAAGGCCTCGTAGCCCGCGAGGTCCAGGCAGACCACGCAGAACGGCCAGGGTGGGTTCCACGGCCAGCCCGTGACGTCCTTGCCGCACAGCGCCGTGTCCGGGTCGTCCTCGGGCACGATGTGGCAGATCTTCTCGCCGTCGTGCGTCGGACCGTGGACCTTCTCGTGCTCGGGGGAGGTCACCGCCTGCAATTTGTAGCGATTACATGCGGAAGACGCCGTACCCGACGTCCTCCAGCGGCGCGCCGGCGCACGCGGAGAGCGCGAGCCCGAGCACGTCGCGCGTGTCGCGCGGGTCGATCACGCCGTCGTCCCAGAGCCGCGCGGTCGCGTAGTACGGCTGCCCTTGGCGCTCGTACTGCTCCTGCAGCTGGGCGCCGACCTCCGGCTGGCCGACGGTCTCCATCACCGTCGCCGCCTGGACGCCGCCCATCACGCTGATCCGCGCGTTCGGCCACATGAAGAGGAAGCGCGGCGAGTACGCGCGCCCGCACATGCCGTAGTTGCCGGCGCCGAAGGAGCCGCCGACGATCACGGTGAGCTTCGGGACCCGCGCGCACGAGACCGCGGTGACCAGCTTCGCGCCGTGCTTGGCGATCCCGCCCGCCTCGTACTCGCGCCCGACCATGAAGCCGCTGATGTTCTGCAGGAAGACCAGCGGGATCTTGCGCCGGTCGCAGAGCTCGATGAAGTGGGCGCCCTTCAAGGCCGACTCGCTGAAGAGGATCCCGTTGTTGGCCAGGATCCCGACCGGGTGCCCGTGCAGCCGGGCGAAGCCGCACACCAGGGTCGTGCCGTACAGGGCCTTGAACTCGTGGAAATGCGAGCCGTCGACCAGCCGCGCGATCAGCTCGTGCGGGTCGTAGGGCTTGCGGACGTCCGCGGGAACCACGCCGTAGATACCGTCTGGGTCGTGCGCCGGCGGCTCGACCGGCGTGCGCTGCCAGGGCGTGGGCTCAGGGGCGGGAAGCGTGGCGACGATGCTGCGGACGATGTCCAGCGCGTGCTCGTCGTCGTCGGCCAGGTGATCGGTGACGCCGCTGGTCCGCGAGTGCAGGTCGCCGCCGCCGAGATCCTCCGCGCTGACCTCCTCGCCCGTCGCCGCCTTCACCAGCGGCGGGCCGCCGAGGAAGATCGTGCCCTGCTCGCGCACGATCACGCACTCGTCGCTCATCGCGGGCACGTAGGCGCCGCCGGCTGTGCAGGAGCCCATCACGGCGGCGATCTGCGGGATCCCCAGCTTGGACATCGTCGCCTGGTTGAAGAAGATCCGGCCGAAGTGCTCGCGGTCCGGGAAGACCTCGTCCTGCAGCGGCAGGAACGCGCCGCCGGAGTCCACGAGGTAGATGCACGGAAGCCGGTTGTGCAGCGCCACCTCCTGCGCGCGCAGGTGCTTCTTGACCGTCATCGGGTAGTAGGTGCCGCCCTTGACGGTGGCGTCGTTGGCGACGATCACGCACTCGCGCCCGGACACGCGGCCGACGCCGGTGACGATCCCGGCGCCCGGGGCGTCGCCGTCGTACATGCCGTGGGCGGCGAGCGGCGAGAGCTCCAGGAAGGGCGCGCCCTTGTCGAGCAGCCGGTCGACGCGCTCGCGCGGCAGCAGCTTCCCGCGCGACGTGTGCCGCGCGCGCGACTTCTCGCCGCCGCCGAGCCGGACCCGCTCGAGCTGGTCGCGCAGGTCGGCGGCGAGCGCCTCGTGGGCCTCGGTGTTGGCCTTGAACTCGTCGGTCGTCATGCCGCCTCCACCTTGGCCACCGTCTGATCGCGGCCGACCTTGTCCCCTACGGACACGGTCAACTCCGTCACGGTCCCGTCGATCGGTGCCGTCAAAGCGAGCTCCATCTTCATCGACTCGAGCACGACGATCGTCTGGCCCGCCTCGACGGCGTCGCCGACCGAAGCGGGAACGAGCAGCACGGAGCCCGGCATCGGCGCCCGCAGCTCGCCGTCGGCGTGCGCGTGGTGCACGTCCTCGGCCGTCGCCTCGGTCACCTGCCAGGCCCAGCCCTCGTGCGCCAGCCAGCCGTCGAGGTAGGTGAACCTGCCCGCCACCGGCTCGCCGTCCAGGACGACGTCGATCGGCTCGCCGCCGTCGACCGCGAGCTTCCAGTACGACGGCGCGCGCAAGCCGCCGAGGCGCCAGCCGTCGCGGCGCTCGAACGGGTCGTCGCCGGCCCGCTCGACCGCCCGCGCCATCGCCAAGGAGGCCGCGGTGCGCGCGACCTGCTCGTCGCTCAGCGGCGGCGCCGGAGGCTCCAGGCGCCCGATCAGCCCGGTGTCCATCTCCCCCGCGCGCACGTCCTCGCGCGCGAGCAGCGAGCGCAGGAAGCCCGTGTTCGTCGTCAACCCGAGGATCGCGGTGCCCGCCAGCGCGCGGTCCAGCCGCGCCAGCGCCGTCGCCCGGTCGGGGCCGTAGGCGATCACCTTGGCGATCATCGAGTCGTAGTCGGTGCCGACCACCGAGCCGGTCTCGACCGCGGCGTCGACGCGCACGCCGCTCGGGTACTGCGCGAGCAAGACCGGACCGGCGGACGGGAAGAAGCTGCGCGTCCTCGGCGTTGATGCGCGCCTCGATCGCGTGGCCGCGCAGCGAGACCTCGACGTCGAGGGCCTCGCCCGCGGCGACCCGCAGCTGCAGCTCGACCAGATCCAGGCCCGTCACCAGCTCGGTCACCGGGTGCTCGACCTGCAGCCGCGCGTTCATCTCCAGGAAGAAGTGCAGCGAGGGATCGTCGGCGTCGGCGATGAACTCGACGGTGCCCGCGCCGGTGTAGCCCGGCGGCGACGGCCAGCGCGACGGCCTCGCGCCCCGAGCACCTCGCGCAGCTCGGGCGAGACGACCGGCGACGGCGACTCCTCGAGCACCTTCTGGTGGCGCCGCTGCAGCGAGCACTCGCGCTCGCCCAGCGAGATCACGTTGCCGTGCGCGTCGCCGATGACCTGCACCTCGATGTGCCGCGCCCGCGGCAGGAAGCGCTCGATGAAGACGCGGTCGTCGCCGAAGCCCGCCAGCGCCTCGCGCCGCGCGGCGGCGATCGCCTCGTCGAGGCCCGTCGGGCGACTCGACGACCCGCATCCCGCGGCCGCCGCCGCCCGCCGCGGCCTTGACCAGCAGCGGGTAGGCGTCCGAGACCCGCGCCTCGTCCTCGGTGCAGCGACTCGACGACCGGCACGCCGGCGCGCGCCGCCGCCGCCTTGGCCCGTGACCTTGTCGCCCATCAGCTCGATCGCCTCCGGCGACGGGCCGACGAACACCACGCCCGCTCGCGCGCACGCGCGCGCGAGCTCGGCGTTCTCGGACAGGAACCCGTAGCCCGGGTGCAGCGCGTCGGCCCCGCCGCGCGGCCTCGACCACGTCGGGGATCGAGAGATAGGACGAGACCCGCACCGCCTCGTCGGCCTCGCGCACGTGCGGCGCGCCCGCGTCGGCGTCGGTGTAGATCGCCACCGAGCGGATCCCGAGCGCGCTGCAGCGTCCGGATCACGCGCCGCGCGATCTCGCCGCGGTTGGCGACGAGGACCGACGCGAACATCAGGCGCCGAGCGCGCGGGCGATGACCATCTGCTGGACCTCGTCGGTGCCCTCGCCGATCGTGAGGATCTTGGCGTCCCGGTACATGCGGCAGACCGGGTACTCCTCGATGTAGCCGTAGCCGCCGTGGATCTGGACGGCCTCCTCGGCGCAGCGCACGGCGAGCCGGCCGGTCTTGAGCTTGGCCTGGGCGGCGGTCAGGGAGAAGTTGCGGCCCTTGTCCTTCAGGAACGCGGCCTTGTAGACGAGCAGCCGCGCGGCCTCGATCTCGGTCGCCATGTCGGCGAGCTTGGCCTGGATGGCCTGGAACTTGGAGATCGGCTTGCCGAACGCGCGGCGCTCCTTGGCGTAGGCGAGCGCCTGGTCCAGCGCGCCCTGGGCCAGGCCGACGCCCATCGCGGCGACGCCGATGCGGCCGATGTCGAGCACCTGCAGGAACTGCTTGAAGCCGCCGCCGCGCGGGCCGAGCAGGTTTTCCTCGGGCACGATGCAGTCCTCGAACGTCAGCGGACGCGTGTCGGACGCGTTCCAGCCCATCTTGCGGTAGGGCTCGCCCTGCGAGTAGCCCGCGGTGCCGTTCGGGACGATCAGGTTGGAGATCTCGTCGTCGCCGGTCTTCGCGGTGATGCAGACGACGCCCGAGATGTCCGTGCCGGCGTTGGTGATGAACTGCTTGGTGCCGTTGATCGTCCACTCGCCGGCGTCCAGCGAGGCGCGCGTGCGGACGTTGCCGGCATCGGAGCCCGCCTCGGGCTCGGTCAGCCCGAACGCGCCCAGGATCTCGCCCGACGTCAGCCGCGGCATCCACTCCTGCTTCTGCTCCTCGGTCCCGAACAGGTAGATCGGCTGCGTGCCGAGCGACGTGTGGGCGCAGAGCGTGATCGCCACCGACGAGTCCACGCGCGTGAGCTCCTCGACCGCGATCGCGTAGGCCAGCGAGTCGCCGCCGCCACCGCCGTACTCCTCCGGGAACGGGATGCCCATCAGCCCGAGCTCGCCGAGCTGCTTGACGATCGCGTACGGGAACGCCTTCGTCCGGTCGAGCTCCTCCGCAACCGGAGCCACCTCCCCCTCGGCGAAGTCGCGCACCGTGCGGCGGATCAGCTCGTGGTCGTCGGGGAGATCGAAGTCCATGCGATACTTATACCGAACGCCCGTTACAAACGCCATGTCGAAGCCGCCCACATCACCCGCGCTCCGCGAGCGCTACGACCGCCGCCAGCAGGAGGTCGTGACCACCGCCGCCGCGCTCTTCGCGCGCCGCGGCTTTCAGGTCACGAGCATGGACGAGCTGAGCGAGGCGACCGGGCTGGGCAGCGGCGGGCTCTACCACTACATCGGCTCCAAGCAGAAGCTGCTGTTCGAGATCTTCGGGCAGCTGATGGACCCGCTGCTCGCCCAGCGCGGCGGCAGATCGAGGCCAACGCCGAGACGCCGGAGCAGCAGTTGCGCGCGCTGGTCCGCGCGTGGGTCGCGCACATCGAGACGCACCTCGACCACATGGCCGTCTTCGCCCAGGAGCGCCACGCGATCGAGCACGAGCCCGAGTGGGAGCAGGTCCGCGCCAGCCGCGACGCCTTCGAGGCGATCCTCGCCCGCCGGCTCGCGGCGGTCGGGCTGACCGACCGGCTGGCGCACTTCGCCCTGCTCGGGATGGTCAACCACACCGCGACCTGGCTCAAGCCCGGCGGGCGGCTGAGCGCCGAGCAGATCGCGGACGGCTACTGCGACATGCTGCTGCGCACCACGTGATCCGCTGGGCCGAACCCGCCGACGAGCCGCGCTGCGCGCGCTCGATCTCGCGACCTGGACTCGCTCTCGAGCCCGGCGCCCCCGCCGCCGCCCGATCAGCCGTTCGAGCTCGACGGCGTGCTCGTCGCCGAGCTCGACGGACGGGATCGCCGGCTACGTGAAGCTCGGCCCGCTGTTCCCGCTCGAGTCCGCCCGCCACGTGCTCGAGATCAAGGCGCTCGCCGTCTCCCCCGCGCATCGCCGCCGCGGCGTCGGCCGCGCGCTGATGGAGGCCGCGATCCGCGAGGCACGGGCGACGGGCGCGCGGCGCCTGAACCTCCGCGTGCTCAGCCACAACGCCGAGGCCCGCGCGCTCTACGCCCGCTGCGGCTTCGAGGTCGAGGGCGTCCTGCGCGAGCTCTTCCTGCTCGACGGCAGCTACGTCGACGACGTGCAGCTCACGCTCGCGCTGCACTGACCTTCGACACGCGGTCGCAGAAGTTCCGACCGCCGGGCCACCTCAACGCCGTCAGGCGATTGGAAGGATCGCGAGCGGTCAATTTTCTCTGGGAGGGAACCCGCTTTGCAACGCTCCACGACGGTGCGCGCGCTTCTGCTCGCCGGCACCGCCGTCCTCGCCGCGGCCGTGCCCGCTTCGGCGGTCACGACGGTCACGATCGGTCAACGGCCTGAACTGGCAGATCCACGACATCGCGCCGCCCAAGCTCGACACCGGCTCGATCCGCGCGATCTCCGACAACGCCTTCTACGGCTTCGGCGGCATGCGCGTCCGCGTCTCCGGCATCCCGGCCACGCGACACCACGGCGCGCCTCAACGGCGAGCTGATGCGCGGCTTCGGGCTGACCTATGACGGCGACGAGTCCTTCGCGACCGACAAGCCCGTCGTGCTCGGCGGGATCGCCATCAGCCGCGCCGTCAAGGTCAGCAAGGCCGGCAACTGGACGCGCTGGCTGGACACCTTCGCCAACACGACCGGCGCGCACGATCACGGTCGACGTCGCCTTCGGCGGCACCGCGGGCCTGAACACCGGGCAGCAACCAGAGCCAGGTCGTCGCCAGCTCGAGCGGCGACACGCTGATCGGCGCCGACGACACGCTGGGTCGAGGTCGCCAACCCGTCGCACGGCGGGCGTCAGCTCGCGCGGCCCGTCCGCGGTCGTGCTCGGCACCCAGCCGGGCACCGGCAACTTCCAGCGCGACCCGTTCGGGCTGCCGCTGCCGGTCGACCGGGCTGGACGCGAACTTCTACGGCTACAAGAACGCGCTGACGCTCGCTCCGGGCCAGACCCGCTCGCTGCTGCGCTACGTCGTCGCGGGCCGCGCGGAGACGACCGCCACGGCCGGCGCGCAGGTCACGGCCGTCAAGACCGGCGCCACCGGCCTCGCCGCGACGCCGGACATCGCGGGCATCACCGCCGGCCTGGGCTGCACGGTCGCCAACTGGGCGCCGCTGTTCGACGCCGCGACGTGCGCCGCCTCACCCGGCGCCGGCGGTCACGCCGGAGCAGGCCACGAAGCTCCCGGTCACGACCTCGGGCTACGACGTCTTCGACAAGTCGATCACGCAGATGGCGGCGGACATGAAGTCCGGCCTCACCACCTCGCAGAAGATCACGCGCGCCTACCTCGACCGGATCGCGGCCTACGACCGCGGCCCGTTCGGCTTCCACGCCTTCATCACCGTCGCCGACGACGCGATGGCGCAGGCCAAGGCCGCCGACGACGCGCGCGCCGCGGGCGACACGAGCGAGCTGCTCGGCATCCCGGTCGCGATCAAGGACCTCTACGACACCAAGGACATGCCGACGACCGACGGCAGCCTCGCCTTCGAGGGCTGGCGGCCGAAGCGCGACGCGTTCCAGGTCGACCGCCTGCGCGACGCCGGCGCCGTGATCCTCGGCAAGGCCAACCTGTCGGAGTTCGCGAACTCGGGCTCCTACAGCGACTCGCGGCTACGGCATGGTCTGGAACGCCTTCAAGCCGTCCAAGACGTCGCTCGGCTCCTCCGGCGGCTCGGCCGTCGCGACCGCGCTGAGCCTCGCCGGCTTCGGCATGGGCACGCAGACCGGCGTCTCGCTCTACGCGCCGTCGACCGGCGCCTCGCTGGTCACCCTGCGCGGCACCGACGGCATCTCCTCGGGCGCCGGCGTCATGCCGCTGACGTGGCTGCAGGACTTCGAGGGCCCGATCGCCCGCACCACGAGCGACATCGCCCGGATCCTCAACGTCACCACGGGAACCGACCCGGACGACCCGAACACGGTCCACGCCGACGCCGACGCCAAGCGCCCGGCGGACTGGAAGACCGCGCTGGACGCCAACGCGCTGCAGGGCAAGAAGATCGGCTACATCCCGGCCGCGTTCGACGACGCGCCCAGCTACGGCCAGGCCGACGGCACGATCGACGCGCTGAAGGCGCGCTTCGCCGACATCACCGCCGCGGGCGCGACGATGGTGCCGATCACCGCCGCCGTCCCGAGCGCGCCGGCGACCGGCACGCTGGTCGGCAACCGCACCGAGGAGGGCTGGCAGCAGTACTTCGACCGCCAGGTCGACCCGCCGTTCCACACGGCGGCGGAGATCCTGTCCTCGCCGAAGGTGCTGCCCTACAACCGCCAGACGGTCGCCGCGCGGCCGCGGCATGACCGCAGGACGACATCAACAAGATCTTCGTCCAGCGCGACGAGTACAAGGCGCGCTTCAAGACGTGGATGGACACCGCGGGCGTCGACGCCGTCGTCTACCCCGGCTTCCGCAGCGACGTCTACGACAACGACGGGGCGCAGACGATCTCGTCCGACCGCAACACCGGCGTCCCGACGTCCAACGCGGGCCTGCCGACGCTGATCCTGCCGGTCGGCGCCAACCCGCACGGCGACCCGATGTCGCTGCAGTTCGTCGGCCGGGCCTGGGACGACGCGAAGATGCTCGGCTTCGGCTACGCGCTCGAGCAGAAGCTCGGCGGGGCGGGCCACCTCGCGCCGGCCACGGCGCCGCGCCTGGCGGTCGTGACCGAGGCGACCGCCGCGGTCGGCGGCATGGTGCCGGCGACGCTGGCCCTGACGCTCGGCGCTCCCGCCAGCTTCGGCCCGTTCACCCCGGGCGTGGCGAAGGAGTACGCCGCGGCGACGACCGCGAACGTGATCTCGACGGCGGGTGACGCGACGCTCTCGATCGCCGACCCGAGCGCCGTCGCGACCGGTCACCTGGTCAACGGCACGTTCTCGCTGCCGGCACCGCTGAAGGCGGCCGGGCTGCCGCTGCCCGCCGCGGTCAAGACGTGGGCCGCGCCGACCTCCAACGAGGCCGTGCCGATCACGTTCACGCAGGCGATCGGGGCCGCGGATGCCCTGCGTACGGGGACGTACGCCAAGACGCTGACGTTCACGCTGTCGACCACGACACCGTGATCCGGTGGCGGCGGAGGTGGGACGCGAAGTAGGGTTGGCGTAATGGCCGATCTCGCCGAACGACCCACCTCCACCGCCCTGCGTTCGCTTGGCGAGCTGGCTCTCGCCGCCGCCGACCGCTACTCAGGGGACGCCATGCGCGCCCCAGGGCGCCCGGCGATCACCTACGCCGACTTCGGGCTCGCGATCAAGGAGATCGCCGGCGGTCTCGCGTCCCTGGGCGTCGCGACCGGTGACAAGGTCGCGATCCTCTGCGGGACCGTGCCCGAATGGCCGATGGCCGACTTCGGCAGCTTCTGCGCCGGCGCGACCGTCGTGCCCGTCTACCACACCAACTCGCCCGAGGAGTGCCAGTACGTCCTCTCGCACTCGGGCTCGAAGGTGATCCTGCTCGAGGACGCCTCGCAGGCAGCGAAGATCGCCAAGGTGCGCGACGAGCTGCCCGAGCTCGAGCACGTCGTGGTGCTGACGGGTGAGGCCGAGGGCGCGATCACGCTCGCCGACCTGCGCGAGCGCGGCGCCGCCACCGGGGCCGACATCGCGCGTGAGCGCACCGCGGCCGTCGACCCCACGGACGCCGCGACGATCGTCTACACCTCGGGCACGACCGGACCGCCGAAGGGCTGCGTCCTCTCGCACGCGAACCTGCTGTTCACCGCCGGCACGTACATCGACCGGCTGGACATGCGCGCCTCGCCGCCGGTGATCTTCCAGTACCTCCCGCTCGCGCACGTGCTCGCGCGCATGGTCTCGTTCGTCGCGCTCGACACCGGCGGTGTGCTCGCCTTCTGGGGCGGCGACACCAAGAACCTGGCCAAGGACATCGCCGAGGCCGAGCCGACGCACATCCCGACCGTCCCGCGCCTGCTCGAGAAGATCCACACGCGCGTGATCGGCGGCGCCGCCGCCGCCGGCGGCGCCAAGGCCGAGATCTTCAAGCGCGCGCTGGCGACCGGCGAGAAGGTCGCCAAGGCCAAGCGCGAGGGCCGCAAGGTCAGCCCGTTCGACAAGGCCCGCCACGCCGCCGGCGACAAGCTCGCGCTCTCGAAGGTGCGCGAGGCGCTCGGCCCCAACAACCCGGTCCTGATCACCGGCGCGGCACCGATCGGCACCGAGGTGATCGAGTTCTTCTACGCCTGCGGCGTCCCGGTCCTCGAGGGCTACGGGATGACCGAGACGTGCGCCGCCGCGACGCTGAACACGCTCGGCGAGGTCCGCGTCGGCAGCGTCGGGCGACCGCTGCCGGGCACCGAGGTGACGATCGCCGAGGACGGCGAGGTCCTGATGCGCGGCCCGCACATCTTCAAGGGCTACCACCGCAACGCCGAGGACACCGAGGCGCTGCTCGAGGGCGGCTGGCTGCACTCCGGCGACCTCGGTGAGATCCACGACGGCTACGTCCACATCACGGGCCGCAAGAAGGACCTGATCATCACCTCCTCGGGCAAGAACGTCTCGCCCGAGATGCTGGAGAGCGCGCTGCGCGAGACACGCTGGATCTCGCAGGCCATCGCCGCCGGCGACCGCCGCTCCTACCTCGTCGCGCTGGTCACGATCGACCCCGACGAGGCCCCGAAGCTGGCGGCCGAGCTCGGCATCCCGTCCGATCCCGAGTTCATGGCGACCAACAACCGCGTGCGCGAGGCGATCTGGAAGGACATCGACGCCGTCAACCAGAAGTTCGCGCGGATCGAGCAGATCAAGCGCTTCGCGATCCTCCCGCGCGACCTCTCCCAGGAGGAGGGCGAGCTGACGCCGACGCTGAAGGTCAAGCGCTCGGTCGTCTACAAGAAGTTCGGGCCGGACGTCGACGCGCTCTACGAGGGCGCCGCCGAGTAGCCGCCGCCAGACGGTTGGAAATCGCACGGGCGCCCTTCAGAACGGGCGCCCGCCGCCGACTGAAGGGGCAGTGCGCGTCCACGTGCGAACTCTCCATGCCGCGATCACGGCCGGTGCGCTTGCGCTCGCGGCGTACTGGATCGCGCTCCTGGCCGGCGTGGATTCGCCGCTGGTCACGCACTGGACGTACCTCACCCTGCTGACCGTTCCGACCGTCGCTCGTCGTGCTGCGCGCCGTGACCGTCCGCGAGGAGCGCTTCGCCTGGGCCTCGCTCGGCGTCGGTTTCTCGCTCTGGACGCTCGGGTCGATCTGGCAGGTGCTCGCCGCGCTGCACGGGATCGCCGTGGTCTCGCCCGGCCTCGTCGACGCGCTCTGGCTCACGATCTACCCCTGCACGCTGCTCGCCTTCGGTGCGTTCGCGCGGCCGTGGCTGCGGCGCTCGGGGAGCGCGCTCGCCCGCGACGCGGTGATGATCATGCTCGTCTGCGCGGCCGTCGTCTCGGCCTTCGTGCTGCCGCAGGTCGGCGATCAACAAGGGCAACCTCAGCGTCCCGGCGCAGATCGTCTTCTCCGCCTATCCGATCGCCGACAGCGTGCTGCTGAGCGTCGCGCTGGTCGGTGTCGCCGTGGCCGGCCGGCGTGCGGGCGCCGTCTGGTGGCTGTTCGCCATCGGCATCTTCGTGCTCGTCGGCGGCGACATCCTGTGGGCGCTGCAGGCCGCGGCGGGCACCTGGCAGCCCGTCATGGGCTCCAACGCCGTCTACCCGCTGTGGCCGGGCCTCGTCGCCGTCGCCGCCTGGCTTCCGCGCGGCCGCGCTCGCGTCGGCGGCAGCTCGCGCGAGCCTGCGCACCCACGCCGCCGTACTGGTCGCCGCCGTGGCGGCCGTCTGCCTGCTGAGCGCCAACGAGTGGGTCGCCGTGCCCGCCGTCTCCGTCGTCCTGGCCGCGCTCGGGATGCTCGGCGCCGTCCATCGCACCGGCTACACGCTGGCCGCGAGCGTGCGCGACTCGAGGAGCACCTCCCGCGAGCGCGAGCTGGTCGACGAGGTCGGCCAGGCGCTGGCGAACCAGGAGCTCGAACTGCACTACCAGCCGCTCGTCGACGCGCGCACCGGCGCCGTCGTGGGCGCCGAGGCGCTGCTGCGCTGGAGCCGTGACGGCACCTTCATGGCGCCCGATCGGTTCCTGCCCGCGGTCGAGCGCAGCGAGCTGATGGCGCCGCTGACCGACTACGTGCTCGATCGCGCGCTCGCCCAGGCCGCCGGCTGGCGTGCCGCGGGCCATCCGATCGACATCTCGGTCAACCTCGCGACCGCGAACCTCGGCGAGTCCGACCTGCCGGCGCGCGTGATCGACGCGCTGACCCGCCATCAGATCCCGCCCGCCGCGCTCACGCTCGAGATCACCGAGACCGCGGCCGTCGAGGACAGCGTCGTCGCCGACGAGGTGCTCGGCACGCTCGACGCAGCCGGGGTCGGCCTCTCGGTCGACGACTTCGGCACCGGGCACTCCTCGATCGTGCGGCTCGCGCGCTTCCCGATCCGCGAGGTCAAGATCGACCGGTCCTTCGTTCGCGAGATGCACACCGAGAAGCGGCCGATCGTGGCCGCGACGATCGCGCTGGTGCACGCGCTCGGCCTGCGCGTCGTGGCCGAGGGCATCGAGGACGAGGCGACCCTGCTCGCGCTGCGCGACCTCGGGTGCGATCTCGCGCAGGGCTATCACCTCTCGCGCCCGCTGGCGCCCGCGGTCTTCGCGGAGTGGCTGGACGCACAACCGCCGAGCGCCGCGACAAGCGCGGCGCCCGGGTTCGTTGCGAATCTCCCTGAGGTCGCGCGCCGCCGGAGCGGCGCGCGCCTGGGCGTTCCTACGGAGCGGTAGTGCTGAGCGTGAAGGTCAGCGTCTTGCTGTAGGGACCGCTGCGGAGTGCCTCCGTCGCGGTGATGTTCTGGCGCAGCGTCAGGTTGACCGCGCCGTTGGTCACGGGCGCGACGTAGCTGATCAGCGGCGTCGGGGAGGCGGCGCCGCCGACGGCACCGCCCGTGCCCGGCGTACCGCCGGTACCCGTGGCGTAGATCTGCACCGCGTTGGTCAGCGTCGACGTGCCGTTGACGAGGCGACCGACGCCCGTCGTGGCCGGGTCGAACACCGTCAGCGCGACGTCGCCCGCCGTGGAGGTGATCCGCGGAGCGGCCGTGGCCAGGTACTCCCGGGCGATGCCGGGCGCGAAGACGCCGAAGTTCGCCGGGGTCGTGCCGATCGCCAGCTCCATCGCGGGATCGACCGTGCCGCCACCGGCGACCAGCGGAACGTCCTTGCTGTTGACCATGTAGGCGACTTCCTTGGTGGTGATGTTGCCCGCGCTGTCGATCGCGGTGACCTTGAACACCTTGTTGCCCAGGGTGCCGTTGACCACCTCGACGCCAGTCGCCGACGTGCCGACGCAGGACTCGACGCCCGCGGCGTCGGTGCAGGTGAACGCCGGCGTGAACGTCGAGCCGAGCTTGAAGCCCTGGCCCTCCGTCACCCCGGTGATCGCGATCTCGGCGCCCGCGGCGTCAGACGCGTAGGACACGGCCTGGGTCTGCGGGTTGGAGGTCGCGAACGTGTTCGTGCGCTTGAGGTGCTCGTTGGCCTGCGTGGCCGTGGTGTCGGCGCCGAGGTTCAGCTGCCACGTGATGACGCCGCGCTTGATGTCGGACTCGTAGATGTAGCCGTTGTGCCAGTAGGTCGACCAGTCGCCGCCGAGGATGATGCCCGTGCTGGGCGGCTCCGGGGACGGGTTCTGGAGCGGGGCCGGATCGGCGTAGGCGATCTCACGCGGAGCGGCGGGGTTCGAGAAGTCGAACACCGAGATGCCCGACTGGTAGGAGCCGACCGTGGCGTAGTAGCCGGCCTTGGTCGGGACGACGTTGAAGTTGTGCCACGTGCAGTTCTCGCGGCTGTTCTGCGGGCGCGGATGCAGCATCTCGCCCTTGGTGTCGCCGGTGAGCGGGTCGATGAAGTACAGCGTCCGCTCGACGATCGTGCTGGTCGCCTGGCAGCGAGCGGCCGAACCGCCGCCCGGCTCGTGGCCGTAGATCAGGTACTTGCCGTCGTAGGTGAACGAGCCGGAGTGACCCGTCGTGACGCCGGTCATCGCCTTCGACCACAGCAGCGTCGGCATCTCGATGCCGCCCTCGACGTTCGGGGCCAGCGCGTAGTCGAACTTGTACATGGCGAGGCCGTTGCCGCCCGCGCACATGGCGTAGCTGGTGGTACCGCCGCCGACGTTGAGCAGCACGTTGTTGTCGTGGCAGGAGCTGCCGCTGCGGCCGTGCGTGACGCGACGCAGGAACTTCGCGTCGGTGGCGTCGGCCAGCGAGATGCGGACGACGTCGATGCCGTTGCACGTGCCGCTCGAGCCGCCGTTGTAGATGTAGAGGTAGCCGCGGGCCTTGTCCGGGACGGCGGTCGCGGTGTGCGAACCGCAGCCGCTCGGGGCGCCGGCCTCGTTGCCGGTGCTGGCCATGCGGAGCTGCTTCACCATGACCGGCGCGGCCGGGTTGGTGATGTCGAAGATGTGGATGCCCTCGAACCCGTTGCCGACGAGCTGGCCGGCGCACGTGGAGCTCGCGTTGGCCGGGGAGTCCCAGGAGCGGATCAGCAGGTTCTCGTAGACGATGACGTCGCCCTGGCCGACGTTGCAGCCCGTGTAGTTCAGGATCTGCGTCGGGTTGGACTTGTTCGTGACGTCGATGACGCGGAAGCCCTCGTACGTGCCGGCGAAGACGTAGTTGTCCTTGAACGCCAGGTCCGAGTTGTAGACGCCTGAGCCGGTACCGCTGTAGGGCACCTGGCGGGCGGAGAAGCCGAGCGCGGTCAGGTTCTTGATCTGGAACCCGGCGGCGGACACGATCGGGCCGGCGGGCACGCCGGGCACCGGGTCATCGGCGGTCGACTGGACCGCGACGGACCTGTAGATGTCCGAGTTCAGGTCCGCGCACTCGTGCTCGAGATCACTGAACGACGGCAGGTACCCTGCCCAGTTTCCGCCCGTGTGCAGCGAGAGGGTCTTGCCCATCCCCGCCTCGACCTCGGAAATACACGGATGCGCCATGGCTGCGGACGGCGCAAGAGCGCCGACGAGTACCACGGCACCTACGCTCGCCAGACCGGCGAGTCCCCTCTTGAAGCGCAAATCCCACCCCTCTCGTTCATGGTCCCCTCATGGACCTTGGATGAGAATATGGGTGAACGGCGTATGAGAACAAACGCCGGGTGTTGAGTTCTCTCCACGCTGCCCTCGCCATACTCGCAGCGTGACCCGCTCAGATGGTGCCTCAGTCCCTGACGATCATGTGATCGTGCTCTTCGGCGCGCTCGGCGATCTTTCGACGCGCAAGCTCCTCCCGGGGCTCTTCCACCTGGACCGCGCCGGCCTGATGCCGGCGAACTACAAGATCATCGGCACGTCCCGCAAGGGCGGCACGGTCAAGGATTTCGTCGAGGTCGCGCGCAAGGCGGTCGGCAGCGCCGCCGGCGACACCTGGGAGGGCTTCTCCAAGCGCCTCGGGTTCAGCGCCTTCAGCGCCGAGGACCCGTCCCCGCTCGTGGACGCGGTGGAGAAGGCCGAGAAGGAACTCGGCGGCACGCCGCGGCGGCTCTTCTACCTCTCGATCCCACCGCAAGCGTTCGGCGCCACCGTCGAGGCGCTCGGCAGCTCCGGGCTCGCGGAGAACTCGCGCGTGGTGCTCGAGAAGCCGTTCGGGGTCGACCTCGAGAGCGCGATCGCGCTCAACTCGCTGGTGCATCGCGTGTTCCCCGAGGAGCGCGTCTTCCGGATCGACCACTTCCTCGGGCGCGAGGCGGTCCAGAACCTGATCGCGCTGCGCTTCGCCAACGGCATGTTCGAGCCGATCTGGAACAAGGACCACATCGACCACGTCCAGATCGACGTCCCCGAGACGCTGGCGGTCGACGACCGCGCCGGCTTCTACGAGGAGACGGGCGCGTACCGCGACATGGTCGTCACCCACCTCTTCCACGTGCTCGGCTTCGTCGCGATGGAGCCGCCGACCGATCTCGACGGCCGCTCGATCGTCGAGGAGACCGGCAAGGTCTTCCGCTCGGTCAAGCCGATCAGCCCCAGCTGCGTGATCCGCGGCCAGTACGCGGGCTACCGCGAGGGCAAGGGCGTCAATCCGGACTCGCAGACCGAGACCTTCATCGCGATGCGCGCGGAGATCGACAACTGGCGCTGGTCGGGCGTCCCGTTCTTCCTGCGCACCGGCAAGCAGATGGGCGAGTCGCGCCGGCTGCTGACCATCGCCTTCCGCGAGCCGCCGCGGCGGATGTTCAAGGAGGCGGGCGCGTTCGTCGAGGACTACGGCCCCGACCACATCTCCTTCGACTTCGGGGACCCCGGCGGAATCACGACGTCCTTCCTGGCCAAGGTCCCCGGGCCGAAGATGCGCCTGGGCCAGGCGCGGATGGAGTTCACCTACGACGCCTCGTTCGGCACCCAGGGGCTCGAGCCCTACGAGCGGCTGATGTACGACGCCATGCTGGGCGACCGCACGCTGTTCACCGACTCGGAGGGCATCGAGCGCCTGTGGGCGGCATCGGCGGGCCTGCTCAGCGACCCGCCGCCGATCCATCGCTACGCGCCGGGGTCATACGGCCCGCAGAAGATGCACGAGCTGATCGCGCCCCGGCGCTGGTGGTTGCCCGAGACCTGATGTGATCGCCGTCGATCTGCGCCCCGGGCCGAGCGCGAACCTCGTGCTGGTCGGTGGCGAGCGGCCCGTCCTGATCGATTCCGGGAGCGGCAGCGTCGGGTCGCTGGCCCGAACGCATGCCTTCCTGGCCGAGCAAGGACTCGCGGCGAGCGACCTTGCCTGGCTCGCGGTCACGCACTTTCACGCCGACCACGTCGGTGGTGCCGGCGCGCTCGGCATCCCGGTCGCCGCGCACGCGATCGAGGCGGCGCTCGTCAACGAGCGCGATCCGCGGGCATGTGACGCCCTCTGGCTCGCCTTCGAAGTCGGCCCGTACACGGTCGCCCGCGACCTGTCCGACGGCGAGCGACTGGAGGGCCTCGAGGTTGTGCACACGCCGGGCCAGACGCCCGGTCACGTCGCGTACTGGCACGCCGAGGAGCGGGTGGCGATCACCGGCGACCTGCTCCAGGACGGTGACGTCGCCTGGGTCCCGTTCGGTGGGCCATGGCAGGCGGGCGCGCTCGACGCGATGATCGCCTCCGTGAAGCGGATCGCCGCGCTGGAGCCGCGGATGACGATCCCCGGCCACGGCCCGCCGGTCACCGACGTGCCGGCCGCGGTCGCGGCGAACCTCGAGCGCTACGAGCGTTTCCGTGCGCAGCCGGAGCGGGCGGTCTGGCACGCGGTCCGCCGCGCGCTGGTCTCGCATCTGATGATCGAGCCGCTCCCGGTGGCGTCGCTGGCCGCGATGCCGTGGGCGGCGAGCGCCGCGGCCACGGTGGACCTCTCCCCCGCCGCGCTCGTCGAGCAGGCGCTCGGCGGCCTTGCCGAGCGCGGCGTCGTGGTGCGCGACGGCGCGGTCTTCGACACGACCGTCCCGCACGAGGCGCGCGGCCCGCTCGCGGCCGGTCCGGGCGACCCGACCCGGTGGCCCGCTCCGCTGCGTCAGGACTGATAGTCGCGCAGGCCGCGCGAGTACTGGCTGCCGAACCAGCGGTCCACGCGCCAACATCCCAGCGCGACGGCGAAGAGCAGCACGAAGTAGCCGACTGCGTCACCCAATTCGGTGGCGGCGACCGGAGCGAGCAGCAGCAGGGTCCACCACACGGCGACCCAGGCGAGCACGCCCCAAGGGACCCGCCAGTGCCGGTTCCAGCGGCGGTCGGGCTCACCGGAATCATCCGGCGGTTCCCATCTGGGATCACTCACCAAACCCACAAAGGGCATACGTCGAGGCTACCCCTCGGGGGTTCGCCTGACAAGCCGTTATGTCAACCGCCTGCCAGCAGCGCGATCTTCTCCGCCGCGACCTTCGCCATCGCCTCGATCGCGCGGTGCTGCAGAGCGCGGACGTCGTCGCCGGCCTCCGCCATCCCGGCGGCGAGCGCCGTGAGGTGCGCGCGTCGCAGCTCGGCGTTGATGTTGACCTTCACGACGCCCGCCGCGACGGCGCCGAGAAGGTCCTCCTCGGGCAGGCCGGACGCGCCGTGCAGGACGAGCGGCACCGGCGTGGCCGCCGCGATCTCCCGCAGCCGCTCCAGGTCCAGCCGGACCGGCACCGGCGTGAAGCCGTGGACGTTGCCGACGGCGACCGCGAGCGCGTCGACGCCGGTGCGGGTCGCGAACTCCGCGGCCTGACCCGGGTCGGTCATCGCGCCGGCCTCGACGTCGCCCGAGCTGTCCTCGTCGCCGGCCAGGGCACCGAGCTCCGCCTCGACCCACGCTCCGGCCGCGTGCGCGCGCTCGACGACGGCGCGGGTGAGCGCGACGTTCTGCTCGAACTCCAGGTGCGAGCCGTCGATCATCACCGAGCTGTAGCCGAGCTCCAGGCAGGCATCGATCTCCGCCGGGTCCTTGCAGTGGTCGAGATGGACGCCGACCGGCACGGAGGCCTCGCGCGCCGACGCGAGCGCGGCGGCGGCGAGCGGGCCGCGGCCGACGGCGCCGAAGGAGCCCGAGCCCGCCTGCAGCATCACCGGCCGCCCGGTCCGCTCGGCGGCGAGGCAGATCGCCCGCGTCGACTCGAGCGTGTAGGTCGTGATCGCGGCGACGGCGCGGCGAGCCGCGCGCGCCTCGGTCAGCAGGCCGGTACCGGTTGCGAGCATTCAGGTCCTTCCGCGGAAGCGTTCGATGATGTCGGCGAGCGTCTCTTCGTCGCCGACGTTGCCGGCGAAGACGACGTAGGGCGTCCCGACCGCGCCCGGCGCGGCGTCCAGCGGGCGGAAGACGGACACCATGCCGGGCAGCAGCTGGCCGATGACCTCCGCGCGCCGGATGCCGAGGCCGCGGACGGCCACGTCGTGCGAGGTGATCCCGCCCTTGGCGATCACCCACGCGGGACGGGCGTCAAGCGCCGCGCGGACGACCTCGGTCACGGCGGTCGAGACGCGCCGCGCGATCGCGAGGCTGTCGTCGGCGTCGGTCCCGCGCACGAGCGTGCGGCTCGTGTAGAGCAGGACGTCGGCGCCGCCCAGCGCCTCGGCCACCTGGCGCCCCAGCGCGGGCACATAGTCGCTGTCGTCGAGCGCGCCGACGTCGAGCTCGACCTCGTGCACTCCCCCGCGCGCCTGCGCGGCGGCGACCTGGCGGCTCGTGAGGCCGACGTGCGAGCCGACGACCACCAGCCCGTGTCCGCCGGGGTGCCCGTCGGGCCACACATCCTCTGCGGTCAGCGGCGCCAGCGGCTCCAGGCCCGCGAGCGCGCGGACGAACGACGGCCCGGTGCGGTAGAGGAAGGCTCGCTCGGTCTCCTGCAGCCCGAGTACGACGACCTCGAGATCGCAGTAGTCGAGCGCGTTGACGACCACCCACTGCCCGTCGCGCGCGGTGTCGAGCACCTCCGCGACGCGCTCGGGCCCGCCCTCGCGGATGTCCTGGAGCGACAGGCTGATGGCCACGGCGCCGCACTTCTCGGCGACGAACTCGCGCAGGTTCGACGCGCTGTAGCCGAATGTGGCGTCCTTGGCGAACTCGGTCTCGCCGACCGGCACGTCCTCCCCGCCGACGTGCGCCCAGTGGACGTCGCCGGACGTGAACCGGCCGGCCTCGAAATAGGCGGGCACGAGCAGCACGCCGTCATAGCCGCTGCCGCGCACCTCGCGGCGGGCGCGGTCCGCGGCGCGGACCTCCGCCGCGACGTGCCCGCGCAGCGTCGAGTCGCTGCGGCTGACCAGCTCGATCTCGCCGTCGAGCTCCAGCAGGCGACGCGTGACGGAGTACGTCAGCTCGTCCGCCTCGGCCTCCGGCAGGCTGCGCGAGTTCGTGAGGAAGAAGGTCGTCCCGCCGGCGGCGGCGAGCGCCTCGTCGTCGATCACCGTGCACGATCGCGACGTCGTGGACGGTCTGGGAGCCCGTCGGATCGTCGTCCAGAACCGCGATCCGGCGACCCGCGGCGCGGATGCGCTCGCGGGCGCCGTCGATGACGAGCGGTGGAGGTGGTGCGGGCGGCTGCGTCACGAGCAGTGACGCAGCCTAGATCAGGCGGTCAGACGACGAGGCCGTGGCGGACGGTGTTCTCGGTGACCGCGCGGGCCTCGACGAACTGCAGCAGGTAGTCCGGGCCGCCGGCCTTCGGGCCGGTGCCGGACAGGCGCCCGCCGCCGAACGGCTGGCGGCCGACCATCGCGCCGGTGATCTCGCGGTTGACGTAGAGGTTGCCGACCGGCGTGCGCTCGCTGACGTACTCGATCGTGCGCGGGCTGCGGGAGAACAGGCCGCCGGTGAGGGCGAAGTTCGACTGCGTCGACGACGTCGCAGGCGTGCTCGATGCTCTGCACGGTCTCGAGCGAGAGCACCGGGCCGAAGATCTCCTCGAGGATGACCGGGGAGTCGGCGGGCAGGCCGGCGAAGATCGTCGGGGCGACGTAGAAGCCGTCGTCGCGCGACTCGCGCCTGGGCGAGCGGCGTGGCGCCGTCGATGTAGCGCTGGATCTTCTGCTGGGCGGCGATGTCGATGACCGGCGGGACGTCGGTGCCGAAGTCCGCCGCCGGGCCGACGCGCAGGGTCGTGATGGCGCCGGCCAGCCGCTCGGCCAGCTCGTCGGCGACGGCCGCGTGGACCAGCGCGCGGGAGGCGGCGGTGCACTTCTGGCCCGCGAAGCCGAAGGCGGACTTCAGCAGCGCCGGGACGACGTCGTCGAGGTCGGCGTCGGAGTCGACGATGATCGCGTTCTTGCCGCCCATCTCGGCGATCACGCGCTTGAGGTGGCGCTGGCCCGGGACGACCTTGGCGGCGCGCTCGAGGATCTGCAGGCCGACGGCGCAGGAGCCGGTGAAGGCGATCGTGTGGATGCGCGGGTCGGCGACGAGCGCCTTGCCGGCCTCGTCCCCGCCCGGGAGCAGGTGCAGCGCGTCGAGCGGGACGCCACCGGCGTGCAGCGCGTCGATCGACGGCCTTGGCGCAGGCGGGCGTCTGCTCGGCGGGCTTGAGGACGACGGCGTTGCCGGTCGCCAGCGCGGCGGTGGTCATGCCGGCGGCGATCGCCAGCGGGAAGTTCCACGGCGCGATCACGCCGGTGACGCCGCGGGCGACGTAGCGCATCGCGTTGCGCTCGCCCGGGAGCTGCAGCAGCGCGCGGCCGTCGCCGAGCGCCAGGGCGCCCTGCGCGTAGTACTCGAGGAAGTCGATCGCCTCGCAGACGTCGGCGTCGGCCTCGGCCCACGGCTTGCCGGCCTCGCGGACGGCGAGCGCCGTCAGCTCGAGGCGGCGGGTCCGCAGGATGCCGGCGGCGCGCGAGAGCGCGGCGGCGCGGTCGGCGGCGCCTTGCGCGACCAGACGGCGTGGCCCTTCTGGGCACGCTCGACGGCGTCGGCGACGTGCGCCGCGGTCGCCTCATGGGCGTGGGCGATGATGCGGGTCGGCTGCGACGGGTCGACGGAGGCGAAGCGGCGCCCGTGGACGACGTCCTCGCCGATCAGCATCGGCACCTCGAGCGGCAGCTTGGCGTCGAGCGCGGCGAGGGCGGCGAGCGCCTCGCGGCGGACGGACTCGCGGCGAAGCTCGAGCAGCGGTTCGTTGGCGAACGTGGTCACGGTGCCTCCAGGAGCTGGGCGGTGTTCGTGCCGCTGGCGGCGGCCGCGAGGAAGGAGTCGTTGGCGGTGTTCTCGAGCAGGCGGCGCACGAGGTAGGCCATGCCGGCGACGAGGTCGCCGACCGGGCAGTAGCAGCGCACGCGACGGCCGGTGGCGGCGATCGCGGCCTGCGTGTCGTCGCCGAGCCCGCGCAGGATCTGGAACTCGAGGTCGGCGTTGCCGACGCCGCGGGCGTCGGCGTAGGCGGCCGCGGCGGAGATCGAGCGCAGGTTGTGCGAGGCGATCGCGACGCGGACGGTCGGAGTCGCGTCGATCAGGCGCTTGGAGAGCAGCTCGAAGTTGCGGTCGCAGGCGCGGCGGTCGGTGAAGACCGGCGGCGCCCAGCCGTTCTGGGCGGCCTGGACGACTTCATGGTCCCAGTAGGCGCCCTTGACGAGGCGGATGGTGAAGGGGTGGGCGCGCGGGTGCTCGCGGGCCCAGCTCGACCAGCTCGTCGAGGTACTGCGGCGAGTCGACGAGGTAGGCCTGGAGCACGATGCCGGCGGACGGGCCGGCGGCGAACTCGGGCTCGGCCAGGAGGTCGAGCGTGAGCCGGGTGATCGCCTCGCGCGTGTCGAAGGACTCCATGTCGACGTGCAGGTGGGCGCCGACGTCGCGGGCGACGCGGAGCAGGTGGCGCAGCCGCGGGGCCGCGCCTTCCATCCCGCGCTCGGGCGCCTCGGGGCGCAGCAGCGGGGTGAGCGCGGAGACCTTGACCGAGAGGTTCACGCGGGCGACGCCGTCGGGGCTCGGGTACTTCGCGGCGGCCGCGGCGAGCGTGCGCAGGGCGTCCTCGCAGCGCTGGGCGTAGCGGTCGGCCTCGCTCTCGGAGACGGTGGCCTCGCCGAGCAGGTCGACGGTCGCGTCGACGCCGTTCTTCCACAGGGCGGTGATCGTGGGCAGCGAGTCCTTGGCGTCGGCGCCGACGATGAAGCGCTGCGCCATCTGCTTGACGCCGGTGGCGGCGATCGCGGCGACGGGGCGCGTGGCGAGCTTGCGGCCGGCGATGTTCGCGACGCGGCGGGCGTGGCCGGAGTCGGCCTGCGCGTCGGCGAGCAGCTCGTGCAGGTGGCGGGTGACGTCGGCGGGCGTCGCGCACGCCGGGCGGACGTCGACGAAGCGGAACAGCGCGGCCCGCAGCGCGGGGTCGCTCATCAGCATCTCCTGCATGCGCCGCTCGACGCGGGCCGTGGAGACGGCGCGAGGGCGGGGCATCCGGGCGGCGAGATCGGTGCCGATCTGCATGATCGGACGCTCGAGGTCGAGGTCCCCTGCGCGCTCTTGGGTCGGTGCGGCCATGGCCGGAATCCTCGCGATCCGGGCGCTTGCATCCCAGAGCCTGGTAGTCGCGGTTATCCCGGCGAAGGTGCGACAGCTGTCGCGTTCAGGCGATACAGCCTCAGCCCGAGGTGCGCGAGCAGGCGATCGTCGCCCTCCTCGAGGTCGAGGCCCGGTGATCTCCTCGACGCGCTTGAGGCGGCGGTACAGCGTGGCGCGGTGCATGTTCAGGCCGCGCGCGGCCTCGGCCACGTCGCCACCGTGTTCGAGCAGTCCCTCGAGCGCCTCGATCAGCTGGTCGCCGCGGCGGTGCTGGGCGAGCGCGACGATGCTCGCGGGCGGCGCCGGACGGCCCGCGCCGGTCCACAGCGACGCGATCAGCGCCCAGCTGCCGAGCTTGTCGTAGGCCGCGACCGGGCCGAAGCCGACGCGCGAGCAGAGCGCGGCGATCTCGGCCTCACGCAGTGCCTTCGGCGTGTCGGCGAGCTGGGTGTAGGGCGCGCTGACGCCGCCGGTCGCGTGCGCCTCATGCAGCGAGCGGACGAGGTGCAGCGGGTCGCGGACGAGGATCACGCGGCCCGACCAGACGATGTCGCCGCGGCGGTGGCGCAGCCGCTCGCCGACGGCCTCGCTCTCGCAGACCGCGACGGCGTACGCGCCCGCCTCCGGCCAGCGCAGTGTCGCGGCCAGGTCCTGTGCCGCGCCGTCGCGCCCGGCGAGCAGCGCGTCGAGGTGCTCGAGCGTGCGCCGGCGCTTCTCGTCGGCCGCGCGATGGCGGCCCCAGAGGTTCGCGGCGACCTCCGCTCCCCCGCGGGCGAGACCCGCGCGCTCGGCCTCGGTCAAGGGCCGATCGCCGACGATCACCCACAGGAAGCCGATCAGGACGTCGCCGTGGCGGATCGGCAGGCAGCCGCGGCGGATCATGCCCAGGTCGTCGTTGGGCGGCACGTCGACGAGGTCCCGCGCGCGCTGGAGACCGAGGCCCTCGAGCCAGGCGACGACGTCCGGCGACGTCTCGCGCGTCAGGATCGACGAGCGGCGGACCGCGTCGGCCTCGTCGGGCTGCGCGCTGTGCGCGAGCAGGCGCCAGCGACGGTCCTCGACCGAGATCGGGCGACGGATCTCGGCCTCGAGGTCATCGACGATCTCCTGCAGGTCGGCCACCGCCTGCACCCTACGACGCGGCCGCCCGGCAAGCCTTGCCTCATTGGTCATGCGGCCATCTGGCGCGCGACGGCTCAGGTCGGTGGGCACTGGGCCGACGACCAGTGTGTGACCTTCACGCGCGTCGCCATCGTCGGATCGCTTCTCACCATTCTGGCGTTTCCGTCCGAAGCCGCGGCCGGCGAGCCGACCGGCATCGTCGTGCAGCGCGTCGCGGGACTCGATCGCAGCGAGCGGCTCGCGTTGCGCCGGGACGCGGGCGTCAAGCTCGACGAGACGCTGGCGCTGCCCGACACCGAGCGCGTGCTGCCTCCGGCCGGTGAACTCGACGAGGCGCTCGGCGCACTCAACGCCAACCCCGACGTCGTCTACGCGGAACCCGATCTCGCGGTCAAGCTCACGTCCAACGACCCGTACTTCGGCACGCAATACGGGCTCCACAACACCGGACAGACGGTCTGGACGGTCGGAACCGCCGACGCCGACATCGACGCGCCCGAGGCCTGGCTGACGACGCGCGGCTCGGGTGCCACCGTCGCGGTCGTCGACACCGGGATCGAGCTGACCCATCCTGACCTCGCCGGCCAGTTCGCCGGCAACGCCGGCGAGAAGGGCAACGGGCGCGAGACCAACGGCGTCGACGACGACCACAACGGCTACGTCGACGACTGGCAGGGCTGGGACTTCGTCAACGGCGACAACGGGATCGAGACCGAGGGCAACTTCCACGGAACCCATGTGGCGGGCACGGTCGCGGCGCTGGCGGACAACGCCATCGGCGTCGCCGGCGTCGCCCCGCAGGCCAAGGTGCTGCCGGTCAAGATCTTCGGCGCGCCCAACTCGACCGCGTCCTCGTCGACGATCGGCCAGGCCTTCGACTACGCCGGCGCACTCGGCGTCGACGTCGTCAACGCGTCGCTCGGCGGCGTCGGGACGTCGTCCTATGTCACGCAGGTGATCGAGTCCCACCCCGGAACGCTCTACGTCGTCGCGGCCGGCAACAGCAACCAGGACGCGGCGACGTTCTTCCCGTGCAACTCCACGGCGGCGAACCTCGTCTGCGTCGGCGCGACCGACAACCGGGATCTGCGCGCGGACTTCTCCAACTACAACGCGACCGTCGTCGACCTGTTCGCGCCGGGCGCGTACATCGTCTCGAGCGGGCTCAGTGGCGGCTACACGTACGCCAGCGGGACGTCGATGGCGAGCCCGCACGTCGCGGGCGCCGCGGCCCTGCTGGCCGCCGACGAGCCGAGCGCCACGACCGCGGCGCTGAAGGCCGCGCTGCTCGGGTCGGTCGACGTCAAGGCCAGCCTGACCGGGCTCGCCGCGACGGGCGGACGGCTGAACGCGGCCGCGGCGTTGACCGCGCTCGCCGCCGTGCCGACCCCCACCCCCACGCCGACACCCACTGCGACGCCGACGCCGAGCCCGACGGCGACCCCGAGCCCGACGCCCACGCCGACGGCGACCCCGACACCCACCGCCACGCCGACGCCAAGCCCCGCCCCGACCGCGACCCCGAGCCCCGCGCCCACGGCCACGCCGACGCCGAGCCCCGCTCCGACCCCGACCGTGACGCCGCTCCCGCCGTGGCCGCCGGTCGCCACGCCGACGCCCGCCCCGGTCACGACGCCTGTCCCGGCGGCGGTGCTCCGGTCGCTGAAGATCTCGGGCACCATCACGCGCCGGCAGTCCGCGCGGGTCACGTTCAGCCTGAGCGCCGAGGCGCCGGTCAGCTTCGCCGTGCTCTGCACCGGCAGCCGCGCATGCGCCAGTGCGCCCGTCGCGCGCTGGGCCAAGCCCACCGCCGCCGGAACACGGTCCTTCGCGCTCACCCGCCGCATCAACGGGCACACGCTGGCCGCCGGCCGCTACACGCTGACGCTGACCACGGCGGGCGGCTCGCGCTCCGTCGCCTTCCGCGTGCGCTGACGCCGCGCGACACAATGACCGGGCGATGACCGCCCGAACTCTCGCGATCGCGGTCGCCGCGCTGGTGTGCGGCGTCGCCGTCTCGCTCGTCGCGTTGGCGAGCGATCGCGTCGGCTCGCCCGCGGCGTGGGCGATCGCGGCCCCGGCGATCGGCTGGAACTTCGTCGCGACCGGCCTCTACGCGTGGCGAAGACGGCCGGAGAACCGGACCGGCGCGCTGATGGTCCTGCTCGGCTTCGCGTGGCTGAACTGCGATGCTGATCACCGCGAACTCGCCGGCGCTGCACGGCTGGGCGATGGTCACCAGCGGCCTCTGGGGCGCCGTGTTCCTGCACATCGGCATCTCGTTCCCGGACGGGCGCGTCGCCCCCGGGCTCGACCGCGCCCTCGTGGTCGCGGGCTACTTCATCTTCCCGCTGTCCTTCCTCCCCGGCCGGGGCGCGGGCGCGGTGCTCTACGGCGCGCTGTTCGCCGTCGTCCTGTTCCGCTCGCAGCGGCACTGGCGCGCGGCCGACGACTTCGAGCGCCTGCAGCTGACGCCGGTCTACACGTTCGCGCTGCTGACGTTCCTGCTGGTCACGATCGCGCAGGCCGGCGACAGCGACGTCGCCTAGTGGTGCGCGTTCGTGACGACCGGGCTGACGCCGTTCGCGTTCCTCGTCGGCCTCACGCGCGTGCGGATCTCGCACCTCGACGCACGAGCTGCACGCGACGATGGAGGAGCTGCGGGCCTCGCGGGCGCGGCTCGTCGCAGGCCGGCGACGCCGCTCGGCGCAGGCTCGAGCGCGACCTGCACGACGGCGCGCAGTCGCGGCTCGTCGCGCTCGCGCTGACCGCTGCGCGCGCGCCCGTGGGCGGGCGGACGACGATCCGGAGCTCGCCGGCCTGCTCGACCAGGCGCAGGACGAGCTCAAGACGAGCCTGGCGGAGCTGCGCGAGCTCGCGCGCGGCATCCACCCGGCGGTGCTGACCGAGCGCGGGCTCGAGGCCGCGGTCAACGCGCTCGTCTCGCGCGCGCCGGTGCCGGTGACCGTCGACGCGCAGCGGAACGGGCAGGCTGCCCGCGCCGGTCGAGAGCGCGGCCTACTTCGTCGTCTCGGAGGGGCTGGCGAACGTCGCCAAGTACGCGCAGGCGACGCAGGCGTCGGTGGCGGTGCGCCGTGACGCGGAGCGGGTGACGGTCGAGGTGGCCGACGACGGCGTCGGCGGCGCCGACACGGCGAACGGTTCCGGTCTGCGAGGGCTGTCGGACCGCGTCGCGGCGCTCGACGGAACCCTCACCCTCGTGAGCCCGGCCGGACGCGGGACGCGTCTGCGGGCCGAGATCCCGGTGAGCTGAGCCCGCCGCGGGAGGAGGGTCACCGTCGCGGTTTCCACGATCGCCTGAGGTGCTGTGCTTCATGCCCCTTAAGACCGCGTGCGCCCGGAAACTCATCGCTGGGCGGCGAAAAATTCTAGGCGGCGAGCATCCGGGCGCCGCGCCCGGGCCGGCGCTCGAGGTCCGTCGGTCTGCACGACGTGGCCCTCGGTGCACATCAGCGCGGTGTGGACGGGCGCGCCGCAGCCGCGATGGAGGACATCGGTGGCCGGACCTTCAGGGTCGGCGAGGTACTTGTCGCCCCACACGCGCAGCGCCGTCAGCGCCGGGTAGAGGTCGCGGCCCATCTGCGGTCAGGTGGTACTCGGAGCGGCGTGCGGCTGGCCGGGCTCCTGGTAGTCGCGCAGCTCGAGGATGCCGCTGCTCGACCATGTGCTCGAGCCGGTCGCTGAGCACCGACCGTGACACGCCGAGATGCGCCTGCAGGTCGCTGAAGCGGCGGACGCCCTGGATGACGTCGCGCAGGATCAGGATCACCCACGGCTGTCCGACCAGCGCGACCGTGCGGCCGACGGAGCAGTTGGAGTTGTCCTGGGTCGAGGTAGTCCATGCGGCTCATGATAGCTGAGTTCGTTCTCAGAACCTAGTGTGCTACGGTTCGTCGACATGCTGAGTACGCAAATCGAACCTAGGGCCGCCCGCCGCACGCTGTCGCCGCGCCTCGCCTACGCCCACGTCGCGGCCGTCATCGGGCTCGCGCTGTTCGCGTCCGGCACGCCCTCGCCCGCTCTACGGCACCTACCGCGAGCTGTGGGGCTTCTCGCCGGTCGTGCTGACGCTGATCTACTCCGTCGTACGCCTTCGGCGTGCTCGCCGCGCTGCTGCTCGCCGGGCCGTCTGTCCGACGAGGTCGGCCGCCGCCCGGTCCTGCTCGTCGCGCTCGCCACGCTGATGGCGACGTCGGTCGCTGTTCATGCTCGCCGACTCGGTCGCGTGGCTGTTCGTCGCCCGCGGCGCTGCAGGGCCTCGCCACCGGCCTCGCCCTCGGCGCCGCCAGCGCCGCGCTGCTCGACCTGCATCCCGCGCGCGACCCGGCGGGCGTCGGCCTGACCAACGGCGTCGTCAGCGCCGGCGGCATGGGCCTCGGCGTGCTCGTCTCCGCCGGCGCTCGTCGCAGCTCGCGCCCGCGCCGCGCGTGCTGCCCTACGTCGTCCTGCTCGTGCTGCTCGCGATCGCGTTCGTCGGCGCGCTGCTTCATGCCCGAGCCGGTCGACGCGCAGCGGCACGGCCGCGGCTGACGCCGCAGCGCCCGAGCGTTCCCGCCGTCGGTGCGGCGCCCGTTCCTGCTCGCCTCGCTCGGCGTCATCTCCTCGTGGTCGATCGGCGGCGTCTGTTCCTCTCGCTCGGCCCGCTGCTGTCCGCGAACCTGCTGCACACGACCAACCACCTCGTCACCGGCCTCGCGCGTCTTCGCGCTGGCCGGCGCCGGCGCCGCCGCGCAGCTGCTGTTCGGCCGCACCGCGCCCTGGGCGGGCGCGGCCGTCGGGCTCCGCTCGCGCTCGCCACCGGCATGGTGCTGATCGTGCTCGCCGCCTCGACCGGGTCGACCGCGCTGTTCTGGATCGGCGCCGTCGATCGGCGGCGGCGGCTTCGGCGTCGCGTTCCTCGGCGGCCTGCGCGCGCTCTCCGCGGCGATCCCGCCCGCAGCACCGCGCCGAGGTCATGTCGGCGTTCTACATCGTCGCCTACTCGGCGATCTCGCTGCCCGCGATCCTCGCCGGCGTGCTCGTCACGCCGCTCGGCCTGGACGCCACGTTCGAGATCTTCGGCAGCGTGATCGCGGCGCTCGCGCTGGTCGTCGCCTTCGAGGCCTGGCGCACCCGCCCGCGGCCCGTCGCCACGCGGCTCGCCGTCGAGCTCGCCTAGGCGGAGCGGCGCTCGGCGACCCAGGCGTCGAGCGTCCGCCACCAGTCGAACAGCCAGTCGATCCGCGCGTCCGTGCCCGCCGGGATCTCCTCCGCCGGCACGTGCCAGAGCTCGACCTCGATCGGCGTCGGGTCCGGCAGCTCGCGCCACGCCTGCGCGCATCGTGTCCGGGAAGCCGTGGTGGGCCATGAAGACGACGTCGGCGTCGGGCGCGCTCTCCAGCGCGGCGAGCGCGCCGCCGGGCCGCGGCGCGGAGAGGTGCTCCATCGCCGCGCGCCTGCTCGGCCTGCGTCGGTGGCCGCGGTGCAGCGAGCCGCTCGATGCTGCGCAGCCGCCGCTCGGCGGTGAAGTTGCCGCCCTCGGGGAAGATCAGCACCGCGTCGTCGGCGCCGAGGTCGCGGCTCATCGCGGCGATCTCGACCTCGATGTCGCCGCCGCGCGGGTCGACGAAGCGGTTCGGCAGGCGGCGGCCGAGCGATGTCGATCAGCGGGTCCAGCGCGAGCAGCCTCGTGCATGACGATCCGCGGCCGCCGGCCGTGACGGCGCAGCAGGTGGTCGAGCACGAGCAGCGAGTCGCCCTCGCCCGAGTGGATGCTCGAGCACGACCACCGGCCGCTCGCGCGCCGGCAGCACCGCCTCGGCGCGCCTCGGAGTCGCGTGCATCGTGCACCTTGCACCCGCGCCACCCGCAGCGCCGTGCGCGCGATCCGCGCCGACGAACCAGCGCATGCACCGCGTAGTGCGGGCCGTGCTCGCCGCCGCGCCCGGCCCACAGCAGCGCGCAGGCGACGACGCCGCGACGTGCGCGGCCGACCAGGTGAGCGCGAGCGCCAGCACCCGCAGCGGGCGGCGCCCGCCGAGCAGCAGCGAGAGCAGCGCCGACGATCGCGGCCAGCAGCGGCGACGGCGACGATCAGCAGCGAGCTCGAGCGCCGAGCACGAGCGGCGCGATCACGACGCCGCCGGACCAGCGGCGGCGGGACGCGCATCAGAGGCCGTGCTCGTCCAGGTAGGCGAGCGAGGCGGCGTGCGCGCGCTCGATGCTCTCCCCCACGTCCGCCGCGACGCGGTAGCGCAGCGCCGAGAGGTCGTTGTACTTCGGCGGCTCGGGCTGGCCGGTCGGCAGCACGTGGACGTCGACGTCGTCCGGCAGCGACGCGAGGTCGCCGAGGAAGCGGTGGCGGCGCGCGATCTCGAACGCGACGAGCGCGACCTCCCACGGCCAGCGCGGCGGCTCCAGCGGCCGGTCGAGCGCGGCCGACGTGCATCACGAAGATCCGCGTCGGCGCCCAGCTGCGACGGCGCGGTCGACCGGGATCGAGTTGACGATCCCGCCGTCGATGAAGTGCTCGCCGCCGACCTCGACCGGCGGCAGGATGCCCGGCACGGCCGCGGACGCGAGCACCGCGTCGACCAGCGTCGCCGCCGTGAACCAGTGCTCCGCGGCGCCGCTCGATGCTCGCCGCGACGCACTCGAAGCGCACCGGCAGGTCCTCGATCAGCGCGATCGGCAGCGCCTCGGTCAGCGTCGCGCGCAGCGCGTCGTTGCCGTGCAGGTGCGTGCGTGGTGCGGGCGAGCGTCGCCAGCCGCCCGAGGATCGAGCCGGCGAAGACGTCGCTGCGCTCGATGTCCGACCACGGTCGCGGCCAGGCGCTGCGACCATCGCGACCGTCGGCTCGCTCGCGATCGCCGCGCCGTTGATCGCCCCGACCGACGTGCCGACGACGAGGTCCGGCGTCGATGCCCGCGCTCGAGCAGCGCGCGCAGCATCCCGACCTCGCTCGCACCGAGCTGCCCACCACCGCCGAGCACGAAGGCATCCATGCCCCGACCGTAGCGGCCGGGCGCGGCAGACGCCGCGCCCGGCCCAGGTCCGATTCAGACGCGGCGGGCTCCGGATCGGGCCGCACGATGACGGTGTCGGCGACGGCGATGATCTCGTCGACCGGGCAGGTCGGCGAGCTCGGCGTGGCGTGCGGATCGCCTCGGGGCTCGTGGCCTCGTAGATGCAGACGGTGCCGACGGTGCCGGCGCCCTCGTCGAGCACGTAGCTGCGGATCCAGCGGACATCGTCGGACATGTCCTCGTTGCCCACCTTGGTCGAACGCGCGGCGGCGGCTTCCAGCTCGGCGCCAGAGGCGCCAACCGGACCGGCGCAAAATCACGTACAGGTTCATTCCAGCGACGCTACGCCCGATCCCGACCGGCGACAATCGGCAGGAATGCCTATCTTTCGAGCAGCCCGAGCCGGCCCGCCTCGGCCACCGCCTCGGTCCGCGTGCGGCACCTCGAGCTTGCGCAGGATGCGCGGAGACGTGATGGTCGACGGTCTTCGGCGACGAGCACCAGCCGCTCGGCGATCTCCGCGTTGCGCAGCCCCTGCGCCACCAGCGTCGAGCACCTCGAGCTCGCGCGCGGTCAGCCCCGCCGGGTTCGCGCGCGTCGCGGCGCGCGGGCCCTGATGGACGTCGCGTACGCCGCGCTCGCGCAGCGCGCGGGCGACGCGCGCGGCCGCCGGCGCGGGCGCCGAGGCGCTGCAGCGCGGCGAGCGCGTGGCGCAGCGCCTCCTCGCCGCCGTCGTCCACCGCGCGAGCGCCGCCTCGTAGGGACAGCCGAGCGCGTCCCAGCGCGCCGGCCGTCGGGGTCGCTGGTCGGTTCCGTCGAAGGCCCGGCACGCCGTCGCGCCGAGCGTGCGCAGCCTCGGCCGCGTCGGCGTCGTCGCCGTGGACCAGCGCCATCGCGCAGCGCGCGTCCCGGGTCTCCTCCGCGACGAGCTCGGGCTGCGCCGGCGAGCCAGCGGGCCTCCGCGCGGGCGACGGCGACCGGCGCGAGGCGCTGGAGCTCGCCGGTCGCCGCGCGCGAGCGCGGCGGCCTCGTCGAGCGGCCCCCAGGGGTCCGGGTCGCCGCGCCGCGCGCGCAGGAGGCCGAGCACGATCAGCGGCGTGATCCGGCTCGCGCGCGGCGGCGTCCGGGCGGTCGAGCACCTCGTGGGCCGCGGCCGCGGCCGCGTCCCAGTCGCCCTGCTCGAGCTGCGAGCGCGCCTGCCAGCCGATCATGTAGATCAGCCAGGAGTCGAGGTCGTGCTCGCGGCAGTAGGCGATCCCGGCCCGGAGGTGCTTGTCGCCGAGCGCGTAGTCGGCGCTGCTCGATCCGCACGCGACGCCGAGGTTGGTGTGGCGCGGGCGACGTGCTCCTCGAGGCCCGCCTCGAGCGGCAGCGCGAGGCTGCGCTCGAGCTTGTCGCCTGCCGCCGGCCGCCGCTCGAGCTCGGCCGTGCCGACGTTGTTGAGCGCGTGGACGACGATCTCGGTCTCGCCGAGACGCTCGGCGAGCTCGATCGCCCGCTCGCCCCACGAGCGCGCGCCGTCGACGTCGTCGGCGAGCATCCGCAGCTGCGACATGTTGCTGTAGGCCATCGCGAGCTCGCGCCCCGGCGGCAGCGGCTCGAGCAGCTCGATCGCCCGCTGCGCCTCGGCCTCGGCGCTCGCGTTGTCGCCCGCGAACCAGGCCAGGCGCGAGAGCCAGCGATGCGCGTCGCCCTCGCGCAGCGCGGTCGCCGTGGCGCCGGTGCTCCGCGAGCGCTTCGCGGCGCGCCTCGATCGCCGCCTCGATGTCGTCGGTCAGGTAGCACTCGTACGAGCGGCGCTCGAGCAGCTCGGCGCGCGCGTCGCCGGCCGCGGCGTGGCGCAGCGCGCGGGCGAACTGCGCGGCCGCCTCGCGGTGCGCGCCCAGCGCGGCGGCCCGCTCGCCGGCGGCGGGCGCGTAGCGCAGCACGGCCTCGGCGTCGCCGGCCGCCTCGGCGTGGTGGGCGAGCCGGGCCAGGTCGCCGCGGCTGCTCGGCAACGCGGCCAGCGCGCGGCGGTGCAGCGCCAGCCGGCGGTCGGGCGGCAGCGCCTCCTCGATCGCGACGCGGGCGATCTCGTGGCGGAAGGCGACCGCGTCGCGGTCGGGGCGCAGCATGCCGGAGGACAGGCAGCCCTCGAGCTGCGCCGTCGGTCAGCGCCTCCAGCAGCCACAGCTCGGCGCGCGCGGGCACGATCGCGACGGCGTCGAGCACCTCGCGGGCCTCGGGTGCCGAGCCGCGCGGCGCGCGCGAGCACGGCGTCGCGGACGCTGTCGGGGACGGCCGCGCCGGCCGCGAGCGCCTCGGTCACGAAGAACGGGTTGCCCGCGGTGCGCTCGTGCAGCGCACCGGCGTCGACCTCGTGCGCGGCCGCGAGGCTCGCGACCGCGTCCGGCGAGAGCCGCGCCGGCGTCAGCCGTGCGCGAGCGCGGCAGCTCGCCGAGCACGATCCGCAGCGGGTGCGTCGCGAGCGAGCTCGTCGTCGCGATAGGTGGCGAGCACGAGCGCGCGGGAGCGTCTCGATCCGGCGCCCCAGCAGCCGGACGACGTCGAGCGTGGCCTCGTCGGCCCAGTGCAGGTCCTCGAGCACGACGATCGTCGGCGCGCGGCGGCGCAGCTCCTCCGAGAGCGCCGCGAGCACCGCGCCGGCGCCGCGGTCGGCGACCTCGGCCAGCTCGACCGCCGCATGTCCACGAACGGCCCCAGCGGCCGCGGCGTGTGCAGCGCGTCGCAGGCGCCGGTCAGCACGCGGGCGTCGGCCCGCGCGCAGAACGCGCGCACGAGCGCGGTCTTGCCGATCCCGGCCTCGCCCGCGATCAGCACCAGCGCCCCGCGGCTGGTGGCCGTCACGCCGTCGAGCGCGCTCGCCAGCTGAGCGAGCTCATCGGCACGCTCAAGAAGCAGCTCGCCACCGTCTGTCGTCACCGCCTCCCGATCGTCTCAGATGGCGGTGAGAGCGGCGCGGTCAAATGCAGACCGCGCCGCTCGCCGACCGTTACGGGGTGGTGGTGGACAGCGTGAACGTCAGCGTCTTGGCGTAGGTGCCCGTGCGCAGCGCGTCGTTGGCGTCGACGTGCTGGCGGAAGGCGAGCGTCACGGCGTCGTTGGAGATCGGTGCGCTGTACGTCTTCAGCGTCGCCGGGGCGCCGCTGACCGTCGAGAACGTGCCGGTTCCGACCCGGGCCTGCAGCGCCGACGGCATCACGAAGGTGCCGTTGACGCAGATGGCCCGGAGCCGTCGCGCTCGGGTCGGCGACCGAGAGGGCCGCGTCGCCGGCGGTCGAGATGACGTTGGCCGTCGAGTTCGCGTCGTAGTCCCGCATGACGCCCGGCGTGAACGCGCCGAAGCTGGCCGGCGCGCCCAGCGTCAGCGACAGCGTGGCCGCGACGGTGCCGCCGGCGCCGCCGGTCGGCGCCACCGTGGACGTGAGGTCGGCGTCGGAGACGTCGAAGAACACGTTGCCGATCGCCTCGACCTTGACGCGGGCGCCGGTCGCGGCCACGTTCGGCCACGCGCCCGTGTACGAGCCGTCGTTGGGCGTGCTCGCCACGATCGTGGTCGAGCCTGCCGTCGAGGGTGACCAGGCTGATCTTGACGTTGGCCACGTTGATCGGCGTGACGTCGGTGCTGCGCGACGTCCCACGTGATCGTCTGCGCCGTGGTGCCGTAGACGACCTGCGAGACCGGCTGCGAGGTGACCCGGAACGGGCTCGCGAACTCCGCCACGGTGAGCTTCGTCGCCGCCGAGCCGATGCCGCCGCCGCCGGGCTTGGTGTCCCGTGCCGTGAGGCGGAAGTTCAGCGTGCGGTCGCCGAGGAAGCCGACCCAGTCGGACGTCGGCAGGAACTCCGCGAAGCACTCGCGGGTCGTGACCGGGACGGCGGTCGGAGCCGCCGGCGGCGTCGGGCACAGGCCCGTGGCCGCGTTGGTGTTGTTGGCGAGGATCTGCCCCATGTCCGGGAAGACGCGCGTCGGGTTCGTCGACGACGGCGTTCTGGCCGGGCGAGTGGTACTTGAGCGTGTCGACCGAGTTGATGTCGACGCCGACGCCGAACTGCCGGAACAGCGGGCCGTCCGTCTTGACCTGGCTGACGAGCGCGGTGCCGGCGGCGCGCGCCGCGGTCGTTCTGCTCCCACATGTAGGTGACGATGTCGCCGTCGGGGTCGGTCGCGCTGCCGGTCAGCGCGAACGGCGTCCGCGGCGGGATCGTCGTAGCTCGCGGGCGCGACGACGTCCGGCGCGTGGTTGCCGGTGTCGGTGATCAGGAAGCCGTTGTTCTGGATCGGGCCGCCGTGGGCGGTCTCGCCGACGAAGCCGGTGCCGCCGGTGACCGTCGAGCCCGAAGCGCCGGGACGTCGACCAGCCCGAGCGTGCCGCCGAACGTGACCTGGAAGCCCTCGGGACCGGGCGTGCCGGCGCCGCCGAAGCCGGCGACCGTCGCCGTGGCGCCGGCCGGGAGGATGCCCGCCGTGCCCTTGGCGGTCTCGGCGACCGTGCCGGTCGGTGCCGACCGGGTCGGCGATCGAGAACGGATCGAAGTCCGAGCCCTGCGCGCGTGCCGCTGATCGTCAGCGTGTAGCCCGCGTCGGTCACGGTGCCGACGGCCACCGTCGCGCCCGCCGGCCAGCCGGCGAGCGCCGCGCCGCCCTTGGCCGTCTCGCGGACGGACGAGGTGCAGGTCAGGGTGCAGTTGACGATCGAGATCGACGGGACGTCGATCCCGGCCGACGCGCCGGCGAACGTCAGCGTGAAGCCGGTGTTGCCCGCGCCGGTCGCGGTGACCGTGCCGGCGAAGCCGGCGATGCCGTTGATCGCGGTCGCCAGGTTGGCGTTGGTCAGCGCCGAGCCCGCCGAGGCCGAGCGTCGCCGAGTTGACGCCGTTGATCTGCGACCTGGAACGACTGCGTCGTGGCGTTGAAGCCGGTCAGCGTGACGGCCTGCTGCTCGTTGCCGCCGAGGATCGCGTTCGGCGATGCCCGCCGCGGTGTTGTTCTGGCCGCGGACGATCGGGACGGTGTTGACGCCCTTGTAGCTGAGGCGGTACGAGTCGCCGTTGGTGTCGTAGCCGGCCAGGGCGACGGTCTGGACCTCGCTGAGGCCCTGCAGCTCCTGCTGGATGCCGGCGGCGTGTAGTTGCCGCCGCGACGATCGGCGCGCCGGTCGTCTTGCCGAACAGCGTCAGCGTCAGCGAGTCGGGCGCGGCGAAGTCGCGCAGCGAGATGTTCTGGACCTCGTTGATCGTTCGGCGCGCGTGCCCGTCACTAGCGCGGTGATCTCGTCGTAGCTGCGCTGCGACCAGTACGGGTCCGAGTGCGGCTGCAGGTTGTCCTGCTGGCAGATGCCGGCGTAGGCCATGATCGACGAGCCCGAGCCCGGCTCGACCGACGTGCCCGCGTTGCGGTTGCCGCCCGAGCAGTTGGACTGCGTGCCGTTGAACGTGTGGTTGCCGGCGAACTGGTGGCCCATCTCGTGCGCCACGTAGTCGACGGCGTAGAAGTCGCCGACCGGCGTCGGCAGGCCGGTGCAGCCCTGCGCCTTGCTGTTGCCGCCGACGACGCCGAGGCTGGCGACGCCGCCGCCGGTGAGGCCGAGCGCGATGTGGCCGATGTCGTAGTTGCCCGCGCCGATGATCTGGCCGAGCACGATCCGGTTGCGGCTCGAGCGTGCGCGCTGGTGCAGCCGGACGGCCTGCGTCGGCCGTGTAAGCAGGCCGCGGTCGCCGCACGGGCCGTTGGCGCCGGTCATGTCGGCCGCGGTGTTGAGGTTGAGTCTTGTCGGTGTCGGCGATCAGGACCAGCCGGATCGCCGGTCTCGTCCTCGTAGATCTGGTCGACGCGGTTCATCAGCGTGACCTTGGCCGCGGTGACGTTCGCCGGGCCGCCGAAGTAGGTGGCGTAGGTGGGGTCGGTGACCAGCGCGAGCCGGTAGGTCCGCAGCAGGATCGACGGCCCGGCCGCCGGCCTTGGCGGCGCTCGAGGTCGAGCGGGTCGGTGTCGCGCGTCGGCCTCGCTCTCGACGAACGCGCCGTCCGGGTCTTGCCGCAGATCGCGGCGTGAAGTAGCTGACGTAGACGCTGTCGTCGAGGTGGTAGTACGGGTCGATGTACCAGGTGCCGCTCGGCGAGCGCACGGAGGCGTGGAAGCCGAGCGGCGTCGTGTCGGCGCGCACCGTGGCGGTCGGATCGTCGACGCCGCGACCCGCGTAGGTCTTGATGTCCGGGTGCTTGGCGGCGAGGCCGGGCTCCATGATCGGCGACTCGTAGACCTCGAAGCGCTGGAAGCCGCCGTCCGGTGCGGGCAGCGTGAGCACGACCGAGCCGGTCGCGCCGCGCGCGTTCAGCGCGGCCTTCGGGCGCCGCGGCCAGGCCGGCCTCGAGGCTCGACTGGTCGAGCGTGAAGGCCCGGAAGCGATCGGGCTGGATGTCAGCGGGTGAACCCCCGCTGGTCGCCGGCAGAGCGCCGGAGACCGGATCCCACACGTCGCTGCCCGCCTGCGCGCCTGCGACCGCCGGTGCTGCGGCAGCCGCCGTCAAGCCCAGGCAAAGCCCGGTCGCCAGCCGTTTGCGCATACCCATCTCCGACCCCCTCGTCGTCCTCAACGCCCCTCCAGTGGTCATCCTTCCGGCTCAATCGAGGGCGGGTCAAGTGCAGCGGGAGGTCCAGAGCGAAGACGGCGGTGTCGTCCGCCTGGCCGGCGCGCTGGAACGCCGTTGAGCGCGGCATCGACGGCCGCGACCGCCTGCTCGGCACTGGTGACGCCGCGCAGTGCTTCGAACAGCCGCGTCTCGCCGAAACGCTCGTCGGCTCCCACCGTGTCGGTGACGCCGTCGCTGTAGAGCACCAGCACGTCACCTTCGAGCAGCGCGACGCGATCCGCGGTCCAGCGGCTGTCGGTCCAGGCGCCGAGCATCGGGCCGAAGTGCCCGACCGCGCGCACCTGCCCGCCGCGGACGAGCAGCGGCTGCGGGTGGCCGGCGCAGAACACCGACGCCGTCCGCGCGTCGGGCGCGAGATGCACGAGCGCGACGGTGCACGGCGTCAGCTCGGCGCGTTGGGCGAGCGCCCTGGTTGAGCTGGTCGAGCGCCGCGACGCGGGTCGCCGAGCAGCATGCCCGCGGTGCGCAGCGTGTGGCGCGCCTGGCCCGTCAGCGCGGCCGCCTCCGCGCCGCGGCCGGTGACGTCGCCGACGAGCAGCATCCAGCCCGGTCGGGGTCGCGAACGCGTCGTAGAAGTCGCCGCCGACCAGGTTCTCCTCGCCCGCGGGGCGATAGAGCGAGGCGAGCCGCAGCCCGTCGATCTCGGGCAGCTTCTCCGGCAGCAGCCCGCGCTGCAGGGTGGCGGCGATGTGCGAGCGCTCGCCGTAGAGCCGCGCGTTCTCGACCGCGGTGCCGGCGCGGCGCCCGAGCTCCTCCGCCAGCTCGAGGTCGGCCTGGCCGAAGCGGCGCCCCGATTCGGCGCTGACGAAGCTGATCACGCCGATCGCCGCGGCCGCCCGCGATCATCGGCACCATCATCACCGCCTGCATGCCGACCGTCGCCAGCGCCGCGCGGCTGCTCGGGGTCGTCGATCGTCGCGTCGAGCAGCTCGTCGGTGATGCCGTTGATCAGCTGCGAGCTGCCGTCGCGCAGGACCTGCGCCGCGCCGGTCGGCGGCGTTCGCGTCGGTCGGGTAGCGGCCGCTCGTACGCGCGGGCGAACTCCACCTTGTCCGGGTCGCTGTGGGCGACGGCCACCGACCGCAGGCGGCCCGCCCTCGTCGGGCATCGTCACGCCGCACCAGTCGGCCAGCCGCGGGACGGCGAGCTGGGCGACCTGTCGCCAGCGTCGGCTCGTAGTCGAGCGCCGACGGCGAGCACCGCGCTCGGCGTCGGCGAGGAAGCGCTGCGCGAGCTCGGCGCGCTTGACGTCGGTGACGTCCTCGATCACGTTGACCGCGAGCCGCGGCTCGCCCTCGCGGACCGGCACGGCGGTCGCCTTGACCATCCGCCAGCGCTCCTCGCCGGTGCGGCGGTTGACGGCTCGCACCAGCAGCGGCTCCGGCGTCCCGCCCTCGATCACCTGGCGGCCGGGCAGCTGATCGAGGCGCAGCGGCGAGCCGTCCTCGTTGAAGGACTCGTACGCGTCGACGATCTCGCGCAGCGGCGTCGCCATCAGCTCGCGCGCCCGCTGTCGAAGCCGAGGGCGGCGGCCGCGGCGTCGTTGGCGTAGACCAGCGTGCCGCGCTCGTCCTGGATCGTGATCGCCTCGGCGAGCGTGTCGAGCGCCGTCGTCAGCTGGACCTGGAGCGATCTCGAGCTCGGCGAACAGCCCGGCGTTGTCGAGCGCGAGGCCGACGCGGCCCGCCAGCAGCTCCGACAGCTGCAGGTCGGCGGGCGTGTAGCGCGGCGTGATCGCCAGCAGCGAGAGCGTCCCGACGTTGCGGCCCCGGGAGCGCAGCGGCACCCGGATGTGCGAGCGCTCGGCCAGCGAGCGCAGGAACTGGTAGTCCGCCTCATCGCGCGCGTTGGCCCGCAGGTGCGCCTCGTCGACGTGCTCGGCCAGCAGCGGTCCTCCCGCGAGGAGCTCCTCCGGCGTGCCGGGGCTGCGGCGGCGCAGGCGCTCCTCGATCGCCTCGGCGTCGGGGCGTCGAGGCGACGACCCCGAGGCGCTCGACGCGGCCGCCGCGCAGGACGTCGATCACGCAGACGTCGGCGAAGGCCGGCACCAGCAGGTCGCCGACGCGCTCGACGACCTCCGGGATCGTGACCACCGAGTCGGCGATCTGGGCCGCGCCGCGCAGCAGCGCGAAGTGCTGCCTGGTCGGCGACGAGCCGGCGCCGGGCCTGCGCGGCGCGATCGCGAACGTCGCGCCCGCGATCACCACCATCAGGCGGACGTAGTAGTCGCTCGTGCCGTAGTTGTCGTTGTAGCCGCCGCTGACGATCGCCGCGAAGATCGCGAACGCCGCGACGGCCGCGGTCCAGCGCGCGCTGGCGACGAGCGCGGTCAGAAACGGCGCGATCACGATCGTCGCCGTGATGACGACGTCCTCCCACGCGGCGTCGAGATAGGAGAGGACGAAGATCAGCGCGGCGCCGAGGAACACCGCACCGAGGCCCTCAGGGCGAAGTCTCACCCGTCCGGCGGCTGATCGAGCATCGTCACCCGGCCGTCGAGGCCCACGAGATCGAACACCCGCTGGACCTCCTTGGGTCCGCGCACGATCGCGAGCGTGCCGCCCTCCCCTTCGAGCGCCCGCGTGCTCTGCACCAGGAGCCGCAGCCCGGCCGAGTCCATGAACGTCACCCCGCGCAGGTCGAGCACGACCTCCTTGGCCTCGGTGGCCGCGGCGTCGATCTCAGCCTGCAGCAGATCGACGGTCGCGAGGTCGATCTCGCCGGTCGGAACGACCACGACGGCGCCACCGGCGCCGCGACGCGTCACCGAGAAGTCCGGCGGGGGTTGCACGGCCGCGATCTTGTCAGGTCTCCCGGGCGGCATCGACCGAATTGGACTTCGAGCGCGTCGCCGAGCTCGTACGGCGCGCCCCCGTCAGGCCCTCGTAGCTCGACAGCCGCGAACCTGGTGCCGTGCTCGTCCTCGAACGTGTACTCGCTCTCGTAGCGGTTCTCGGCCGTCGTCCGCACACCGCCGAACTCGTATTCCCAACGCGGGTCAACGAGTTGACGAGGAACGTCTCGGCGACCGTCAGCGATTCCAGGGTCGGCCGGCCACCGGTCAGCTCGTACCCCGCTGCGGCGAGCGGGAGCGTGAGCCGCCCGTCACCGCACGCCACGTCCAGGACCTTCGCCGGTGCCGCGGGCAACAGCCCGAGCACCACGTTCAGGTCGGCCTCGGCCATCGTCGCCCCCGACGTACCACTCATCCGGCACGCGTCGCGTCCCACCACAACCACGGCGGCCGCGGCGTCTACTTCCTGGACCCGGCCGGCAACTACCTCGAGGCGATCACCCGCCCGTACAGCGACGACTGAACGGGGTGGGGTCAGAAAGCCGTCGTATACAGGGGGATACTGCCTCCACCCCTCCCGGCTAGCCCGTGATGACCATGCGAGCGATCTTGTCGCCCGCCAGCACGAACGTGAAGGCGCCGCCGCCGTTGTAACCGTCGCCGGTGACGAGCACGCCGACGCGGATGGGTGTCGCCGTCGCGGGTCACGTCGGTGGCCTCGAAGTGGCTGTTGACGCCGATGTTCTCGCGCTCGTTCCAGCCCGCGATCTCGGCGTGGCGTGGTGTAGCGTTGCGCCGCGAATGTCGGAGACGACCGCCACTCCCGAGCCGGCCGCGGTCCCGCTGGACGAGATCGTCCCGTACGCGATCTTCTTCGCGCTGATCGCGATCCTGGTGCTGTATTTCGTCGGGGCCGAGGAGGGCGCGACGTCGATCTTCCCCGGGACGATGGTGCACGAGCTCGTCCACGACGGGCGTCACGTGCTCGGCTTCCCCTGCCACTGATGGCGTGGTGGTCCGCGGGCTGCTGATCCGCGGGTTGCTGGTCGGGCTGGCCGCCGGGCTGCTGGCGTTCGCGTTCGCGAAGGTCTTCGGCGAGCCGCAGATCGACAAGGCGATCGCGTTCGAGGACGAGCACAGCGCGCTTGCGGGCGGCGGGCTGGTGGAGGTCAGTCGCGACGTGCAGTCGACGCTCGGGCTGTTGATCGCCACCGGGCTCTACGCGCTGGCGCTCGGCGGGATCTTCGCGCTCGTCTACGCCGCCGTGCAGGGCCGGATCGGCCGCGCGCGGCCGCGGGTGACGGCCGCGGTGCTCGCGCTGGCCGGGTTCGTGGTGATCTTCCTCGTCCCGTTCCTGAAGTACCCGTCGAACCCGCCGGCGGTCGGGAGCGATCAGACGATCGCCGACCGGACGAAGCTGTATTTCATGATGGTCGCGATCTCGATCGCGGCCGCGATCGCCGCCCTGCGACTCGGCCGCGGCTTCGTGAGGCGCTTCGGGGCGTGGAACGGCACGCTGGCCGCGATCGCGTCGTACATCGTCCTGGTGGCGACCGCGGCGTTGATCCTGCCGTTGCTGGACGAGATCCCCGCTGAGTTCCCGGCCGACGTGATCTGGCGCTTCCGCGTGGCGACCGTCGGGACGCAGGCGGTGATCTGGGCGACGCTCGGGCTGGGGTTCGGCGCGCTCGCCGAACGGCTCCAACCAGGTGGGCCCCCTGAGGCGAAGGCGGCGGGCCGGCCCTAGCGTCGCGCCCATGACCGCCACCCCCATGATCGACGAGGAGCGGCTGAACGCGCTCCTCGGTCAGGCCGTCGTCGAGTTCGGCGCCACCGTCAACGCCGCGCTGATCGTGATCGGCGACCGCCTCGGCCTCTATCGCGAGCTCGCGGCCGCAGGACCGCTCAGCTCAGTCGAGCTCTCCGAGCGGACTTCGACCACCGAGCGCTACGTGCGCGAGTGGTGCAACGCCCAGGCCGCGTCCGGCTGGGTCGAGTACGACGCCGCCACGGGCCGCTACGCGCTCAGCCCGGAGCAGGCGCTGATGTTCGCCGACCCCGGTAGCCCCGCGTTCGTCGGCGGCGCCTTCCAGCTCGCGCTCGGCTCGGCCGCGGCGCGCGAGCACATCGCGCACGCCTTCACGAGCGGCGAGGGCTTCGGCTGGCACGAGCACACCGGCGACGTCTTCGACGGCTGCCGGCGCTTCTTCGAGCCCGGCTATCGCGCGAACCTCGTGCAGTCCTGGCTGCCGGCGCTCGACGGCGTCCACGAGAAGCTGCAGCGCGGCGGGGTCATCGCCGACGTCGGCTGCGGGCAGGGCGCTTCGGCGATCATCATGGCCGAGGCCTACCCGAACGCGCGCGTGCACGGCTCCGACTACCACGAGGGCTCGATCACCGAGGCGCGCCGCCTGGCCGCCGAGGCGGGCGTCGGCGAGCGGGCGACCTTCGCCGTCGAGCCGGCCGAGGCGCTCGCCGGCCGCGACTACGACCTCGTGACGTGCTTCGACTGCCTGCACGACATGGGCGACCCGGTCGCCGTGGCCCGCCACGTGCGCGCCGCGCTCGCGCAGGACGGCACGTGGATGATCGTGGAGCCGCGGGCCGGCGATCGCATCGAGGACAACCTCAACCCGGTCGGCCGCGCGTACTACGCGTTCTCGACGATGCTCTGCACGCCGAGCTCGCTGTCGCAGGAAGGTGGCCTCGCGCTCGGCGCGCAGGCGGGCCCGGCGCGCCTGGAGAAGGTGCTCGCCACCGCCGGGTTCACGCGCGTGAAGATCGCGGCCGAGACCCCGTTCAACATCGTCCTGGAGGCGCGGCCGTAGTCTGAGCCGTATGCCCGTCCTGGATCGCGGCGGCGTCGACATCGCCTGGGACTCCCAGGGCGAAGGGACGCCGCCCGTCCTGCTGCTCCCGGCGTGGTCGATCGTGTCCTCGCGCATGTGGAAGCTCCAGGTCCCGTACCTGGCGCGCCATCGGCGCGTGCTGACGTTCGACGGACGCGGGAACGGCCGCTCCGGGCGGCCGCCGCGCCCCGAGGACTATGCCGACGCGGAGTTCGTCGCCGACGCCGTGGCCGTGCTGGACGCGGCCGGGGTCGACGCCGCCTACCTCGTCGGGCTCTCGGCGGGCGCGCGCTGGGGCGCGCTGCTGGCCGCGGCGCACCCGGAGCGGGTGCTCGGGCTGGTCACGATCGGCGCGTCGGTCCAACTGGAGCCGGTGGATTCCGGCCGGCCCGACTACGACTTCGACGAGCGACTCGACACCGACGAGGGCTGGGCGAAGTTCAACCGCCACTACTGGCAGCGGGACTACAAGGGCTTCCTGGAGTTCTTCTTCGCCCAGATGTTCTGCGAGCCGCATTCGACGAAGCAGATCGAGGACACGGTCGGCTGGGGGCTGGACATCGGCGCCGACACGCTGGCGCTGACCGTCGCCGTGCCCCCCAGCATCGACGTAGAGGCGGCCTGCCGGGCAGTGCGCTGCCCAGTGCTCGCGATCCACGGCGACGACGACCGGATCGTCCCCCACGCCCGCAGCGAACACCTGATCGAGCGGACCGGCGGCACGCTGGTGACGATCGAGGGCGGCGGCCACGGCGTCCATGCCCGCGATCCAGTCCGCATCAACGCGCTGCTGCACGACTTCCTCGGCGGCTCGCCGCCGCCCCCGCGCTGGCGCCGGGCCCCCACCCGTCCGAGACGGGCGCTCTACGTCTCCTCCCCGATCGGGCTCGGGCACGCCCGGCGCGACCTCGCCATCGCGCGCGAGTTGCGCCGCTCGGTGCCCGGGCTCGAGATCGACTGGCTCGCCCAGGAGCCGACGCGCCAGGCGCTGGCCGCGGCCGGCGAGCGCGTGCACCCGCTCAGCCGCGAACTGCTCGGCGAGGCCGCCCACATCGACGCATGGGCGGGCGAGCACGAGCTGTGGGCCTTCGAGTGCCTGCGCCAGATGGACGAGATCCTGCTCGCCAACTACATGGTCTTCCGCGACCTCACACGGGCCGAGCCCTACGACCTGTGGATCGGCGACGAGGCGTGGGAGCTCGATTACTACCTGCACGAGAACCCGGAGGACAAGCGGGCGCCGTTCGTCTGGCTGACCGACTTCGTGGGCTGGCTGGAGCTGCCCGAGCACGGCCCCCGCGAGGCGGAGCTGGTCGCCGATCTCAACGCGGAGATGCTCGAGCACGTCGCTCGCTTCCCGTCGGTGCGCGACCGCTCGCTGTTCGTCGGCGACCCGGGCGACATCGTCGACGCCCGCTTCGGTCCCGGGCTGCCACTGATCCGCGAGTGGACCGAGGCCCACTTCGCCTTCACCGGCCAGATCGTCCCGACCGCCGACGCGATGAGGACGGACGACGGCCCCCTGTGCATCGTCAGCGCCGGCGGCTCGGCCGTCGGCACGACGCTCATGCAAGCGGCCGCGGAGGCCCTCCCGCTCCTGCGCGAGCACGTCCCGGGCGCGCGGATGCTGATCGTGACCGGGCCGCGGCTGGACCCTCGCACGTTCGGAAGCGCGGAGGGACTCGAGGTCACGGGCTACGTGCCCGACCTCGACCGGCGGCTCGCGGGCTGCGACGTCGCGCTCGTGCACGGCGGGATGACGACCGGGCTGGAGCTGATCGCCGCCGGCCGCCCGTTCGTCTCGGTCCCGCTGCGACGCCACTTCGAGCAGCAGCGCCACGTGCGCCACCGGCTCGAGCGCCACGGCCACACGCGGATCCTCGACGCCGCGGACGCGACCCCCGAGCGGCTCGCGCACGAGCTCGCGGAGGCGCTCGCGACCCGGCCGGCCTACGAGCCGGTGCGCGGCGACGGCGCCGCGCGCGCCGCGGCGCTGATCGCCGAGCTGCTCTGACCGCGGCGCAACTGCACCGCCAGCGCCTCGCGCGAGTTGATCCCGAGCTTGAGGTAGACGTTGCGGAGGTGGTACTCGACGGTCTTCGGGCTCAGGTAGAGCGCCGCGGCGGCCTGCCGGGTCGTCGTGCCCTCGGCCAGCATCAGCGCGATCCGCAGCTCCTGCGGCGTCAGCTCGTCGAGTGAGCTCGGATCGCGCCGGCGGACCGTCTCCCCCGTGGCCTTCAGCTCCTCACGCGCCCGCTCCGCCCACGGCGCTGCGCGCAGGCCCTCGAAGCGATCGGACGCCGCGCGCAACTCGACCCGGGCGTCGGCGCGACGCCCCACTCTCCGCAGCCGCTCGCCGAGGCTCAGCTGCGTCCGCGCATGCTCGAAGGCGTCGGTGGTCTCGCCGTGCAGGGCGAGCGCGACCCGGAAGTGCTCGAGCGCCGCCGCGTCCTCGGTGGCCACGAGCGCCTGTGCCCGTGCCGCCCGCGCCAGCGCCCAAGGGCGCCCCTTCGCGCGCGCCGCGGTGACGCTCTCCGCCGCCGCGGCGAGCGCTTCCTCGGCGCGCCCGACGCGTAGATAGCCCTCGGCCAGCTCCGGGGCCGGCGAGAGGTCGGCGTCCGCCATGCCGTGCTCCGCGAGCCGGGCCGCCTTGGCCTCGAACGCCGCGATCGCCCCCTCCACGTCACCGCGCCCCCACGCGAGATCGCCCTGCGCCTGAAGGCCCCAGGCCGCGAAGAACGGCATCCCGAGCGAGCTCGCGGCCGCCACCGTCGCGACCGCGTGCTCGGCGGCGTCCGCGCGCCCGCGGCGGGCCAGCACGCGCGCCAGGCCCGCCTCGGCCGCGACCTGGTCCACGCGCAGCCCGGCCTCGCCGGCCAGCCGCATCGCCTCCTCGTAGGCGGCGACCGCCTCGTCCCAGTCGTCGCCCGCCATCGCCGCCGTGCCGAGCTTGAACAGCGGGAACGGGAGGGCGCCGACCGCGCCCCGCTCACGCGCGGCGGCGAGCCCATGCCGGAGCGGCTCGTAGTCGTCCGCGCTGCCGCGCAGGAAGATGGCCGGGACCGCCATCCACGCCGTGAGCGCCACATCGTCCTGCAGCTGCGGCGTCGCCTCCAGCAGCGCGGCGGCCTCCTCGAGCCACGCCGTCGCGTCCCCGTCACCGCGCAGCACGAGTGCCGCTCCCAGCGCGGCGCTCGCGAGACAGCGGGCGCGCGCATCGTCTCCCGGTGCGAGCTCGACCGCGCGCCGCGCGGCGGCCTCCATCTCCTCGCCCGCGCTGCCATAGAGCGCGGTGTAGGCGCACTCGGCGAGCATCTCGCAGGCGCGCGCCGGGTCCTGCGCGGCGATCTCGTCGGCGCCGTCGCGCAGGACGCTGATCGCGAGCGGCAGCGGTCCATGGCGCGCGAGCACCCGGCCGCGCAGGTGCGCCACGGCGGAGCGCGCCGGGGCGCCTTCGGCCAGCGCCGCGGCCTCGGCGAGCAGCGCCAGCGCGCGCTCCGCGTCGCCACCGACCCATGCCTCCTCGGCGGCCGCACGCAGACGCTCGGTGCGCGGCGCCGCGTCCGGGGTGAGCCGGGCCGCCTGCTCGAACGCCGCGGCCGCCGCGGCATGCCCGCCGCGTTCACCGGCGCGGGCGCCGGCGGCGGCGAGCGCGGCCGCGATCGCCTCGTCCGGCGCGACGGTGCCCGCGGCGAGGTGCCAGGCGCGCCGGTCCTGGCCGCGCTCGATGCCCAGCGCCCGCCGGTCCTCGCCGCACTCGGTGCCGGAGACTCGCGGGTCCGCGCCGCGGTGGGTGCCCAGCGCCGCCCGGTCCTCGCCACGCTCGATGCCCAGCGCCTGCCGGTCCTCGCCGGCCGCCGGACCCAGGGCCTGCGCGTAGGCGCGGTGGGCCGCGCGGCGCGCCGCAGGCTCCGCCGTGTGGACGGCGACCGAGCGCACCAGCGGGTGCCGGAACGTGACGCGGCCCGCGCTCACGTGCAGCAGGCCGGCGAGCTCCGCCTCCTCCAGGCCCGGCAACGTGGCGCCGGCGGCCAGCACGGGCTCGATCTCCTCGCTGTCGGCGATCGCGGCCATCAGCAGGCTCAGGCGGGCCGCAGTCCGACAGCGCGTCGAGGCGCCGCCCCAGAGCGCGCTGGATCCGCTCCCCGACGGGCACGTCGACGCCGACCGGCGCCGGGCGCAGCCGCGGCGCCTCGCTCGCGAGCTCGACCAGCGCGAGCGGATTGCCACCCGTGACGGCGTGCAGCCACGCGGCGGTCTCCGCCGCGACGGGCCGGGCGGCGTGCGCGGCGACGAGCGCGCGGGCCGGCTCCGGCCCAAGACCGACCAGCGACAGCTCCGGCAGCCCCGCGGTGTTGACGGCGGAGGGCTCGCCGCTGCGGACGGCCAGGATCACCGCGACGGCATCGGCCAGCAGCCGGCGGGCGGCGAACACGACCGCGCCCGCGGACGGCCCGTCGAGCCACTGGACGTCGTCGATCACCACCAGCACCGGCGCCGTCTCGGCGAGCACGTCGAGCAGCCCGAGCGTCGCCGCGCCCACCAGATCGCGCTCGGCACGGGCGGCCTCGGCCAGCCCGAGCGCGCCGCGGAGGGCTCGCGCCTGCGGGCTCGGCAGGCGGTCGAGTGCGCCGAGCACGGGACGCAGCAACTCGTGCAGGCCGCCGAAGGCGATCTGGACCTCGGACTCGACGCCGCGCGCCCGCAACACGATGGCATCGCCGGCGGCCGCCACCGCGTGATCGAGCAGCGCGCTCTTGCCGATGCCCGGTTCGCCGCGAATCACGAGCGCCGCGCTCTCTCCCACACGCACACGCGCAAGCAGGGCGTCGATTTGCTCGCACTCGGCAACGCGTCCGAGCAGCATCCGCCGATCCTATTGCGCCGCCGGGAGGCGCCCGCGTGAAATGCTCCAGAGCACGACAGCCAGTGTCGCGTCGGAGGAGGAAAAGATGAATGAACGAGTGCTCTTGAGCGCCGCCGTCATCACGGCAGCGCTCGCGTTCGGCCCGGCGTCCGCAGTCGCGGCGCCCGCCACGGACGGACCGGGGGCGATGTCGCACTTCGACCTCGCGCGCAAGGACTGCGTCGGCACCGCGCGCAACGACCGCTCGAAGGTGTGGTTCACCGTCGCCGACGGCGTGCTCAGCGACGTCTACTACCCGACCAACGACAACACCAACGTACGAGACGCTGCAGTACGTCGTCACCGACGGCTCGCACGTTCACCGACCTGCAGACGCGCGACATGACCTACAGCGTCCAGGCGCTCGACAGCCGGGCGCTGACGTGCCGCGTGACGGCGAAGGCCAAGAGCGGGCGCTACCGGATCGTCACCGACTACCTGACCGACCCGGACCGCCCGACGGTCATCCTGCACTCGCGCTTCGAGGCGCTGCGCGGGCAGCACGACGGACTACCGCGTCTACGTCCGCTTCGACCCGACGCTCAACGGCAACGGCGGCGGCGGCGCCCGAGCAACGCCGGCGCCGACGGCGGCACGGTCGCCCGCGACCGGCGACCACACGCTCCTGATCGGCTCGGACCCGGTGACGGCCACGAACGCCGCCAACCGCGACTACGCGCAGCCCGGTCTACTCCGCGCTCGACGCCGACGAGCCGCTTCGAGCAGGTCTCCAACGGCTACGCCGGCGCCGCCGAGCGACGGCCTCAAGCAGCTCGACGCGACGCACACGCTCACGGCCACCTACACCGACGCCGCGCCCGGCAACCTCGTCCAGACCGCGCAGGTCGACCTCGGCCACGACGGCGGCGTTCACGCTCGCGCTCGGCTTCGGCGCGACGCAGGCCACGGCGCATCGGCGCCGCCCAGCGGCACGCTGCGCGAGCCGCTGTGGCTGACCGCGCTCGCAGTACCTCGCGCGGCTGGCACCGCTACGACGCGACGACCTCGTCCAGCCGCGGCGCCCGCACGGGCGTCAGCCGCGACGACTGGGACGCGCTGCTCGACGAGTACTACCTGAGCGCCAACTACGTCCGCGCGGCCACCGAGGACAAGACGTTCCCGGGCGCGATCGCCGCCGCGCTCGCCTCGCCGTGGGGCCAGGCGGTCGCGGCCGGCGACCCGCGACAACACCTACTTCGGCTCCTACCGCGAGGTCTTCGCGCGCGACCTCTACGAGGCCTGGACGGCGGCGTTCCTCGCCGGCGACCGCGGACCTCGCGCGCGACATGACCCGCTTCCTGTTCGAGCGCCAGCAGCTGCCCGACGGCTCGATGCCGCGCAACAGCCTCACCAACGGCAAGCTCGCGCCGGACACGTTCAACACCCAGCTCGACGAGTGCGCCTACCCGCTGATCATGGCGCTCGCCGTCGGGCTCACCGGCCGCGACTACTACAAGGCGCACATCCGCCCGGCGGCGAACTTCGTCGCCGCGCACGGCCCGTCGTTCGGCCCCGAGCGCTGGGAGGAGCAGAGCGGCTACTCGCCCTCGACGATCTCCGCCGAGATCGCCGGGCTGCTCGCCGCGGCGCGGATCGCCGACATCAACGGCGACCGCGACAGCGCCGCCGTCTGGCGCGGCGTCGCCGACGAGTTCCAGCGCAACCTGAAGACGTGGACGCTGACGACCAACGGGCCGCTCGAGCCCGAAGCCGTACTTCATCCGGCTCTCCAAGACCGGCGACCCGAACGCGGCGATCGTCTACAACGTCGGCAACGGCGGCCCGGACCTCGACCAGCGCGCGGTCATCGACGCAGGGCTTCCTCGAGTACGCCCGGCTCGGCCTGATGCCGGCCGACGACGCCGACCTCGTGCGCTCGCTCGCCGTCGTCGACGCGACGATCAAGCGCCACCACCGCCAGCGGCGACGGCTTCCTGCGCTACAACGGCGACGGCTACGGCGACGGCGCCGACCGACGGCCATCCGTGGGCGCCGTCGAACAAGGGCACCGGGCACGTCTGGCCGGTGCTCGCCGGCGAGCGCGGCCAGTGGGAGCTCGCCAGCGGCAACGTCGCCGTCCGCCGTCGCGCGGCTGCAGCGCGATGGCCGCGATGGGCTCCGGCGTCGGCCTGATCCCCGAGCAGGCGTGGGACGCTGCCCGACCTCGCGCGCTCGCCGTTCGGCACCGACCCGACGATCGCGTCGATCGGCTTCCAGCAACGGCAAGCCGGCCGGCTCGGCCTCGCGCGCTGACGTGGTCGGCGGCCGAGTTCGTGCGGCTGATGGCCGAACCTCGGCGCGGCGACGAGCTCGACCGCCCGGCCTACACGTTCGACCGCTACGTCGCGCCACCGCCAGGGCACGACGACGCTGAACGTCACCGCGCCGGCCGACCGCACGGCGGCGACGAACTCGGTGACCGTCACCGGCACCTCGGCGCCCGGCAACGCGATCGCGATCGCGGCCGTCAACCAGGACGACAACACGTCGCTGACGCGCTCGGCGACCGTGCGGCAACTCGCGGCGCCTTCAGCGTCACCGTCCCGCTCGACCGGCGGGACGACCGTGCTCAACATCGTCGCCACGAGCCCGCCAGGGCGGCACCGCGCGCGCGGTCCGCACGGTGTCTGCGACCAGGCGCCCGGCACGCTGCTGTTCGGCGCCGACGACCCCGACGGCGACGACCACGGCCCGGGCAACTACGCCTATCCGACCTCGACGCGACTTCAAGCCGGGCGCGTACGACATGCAGCGCTTCGAGGTCTACGACACCGGCGACCAGATCGTCTTCCGCGTCCGCACGCGCGACCTGACGCCGACGTTCGGCAGCCCGCTCGGCGCGCAGCTGATCGACGTCTACGTCCACGTCCCCGGCGCGGCCTCGACCTCGACGGCGGCCGCGTTCCCGCAGCGCAACTACACGACGGCGCCGTGGGCCAAGCGGATCGAGGTCCAGGGCTTCGGCCAGCAGTACGTCGACGCGAGCGGCGCGACGCTCGGCCAGGTGACGAGCAAGGCCAACGACATCTCGCGCTTCATCACGTTCAGCGTGACCAAGGCGAGCCTCGGCACGCCCGGCCCCGGGCTGGGGCTTCACGGTCGTGCTGACCGGCCAGGACGGGTTCAGCTCCGACCAGGCGCGCGGGTTCCAGACGATGCCGCAGGGCTTCCAGTTCGGCGTCTGCGCGACGGCGAGCAGCGACCCGCACTGCACCGTGAACCCGAGCACCGTCCCGAAGGCGATGGACACGCTGACGGCGCCGGGCGAGCTCGACTACACGCTGCACCCGGTCGTGCTCTCGAAGGTGACGATCCCGTAGAGCCACACGGCGGGCCGCCCTGGGTACAGGGCGGCCCGCCGTTGCACCGCTTCTAGCCGCGCCCGCGGCCCTTGCAGAAGGCGATGTAGTCGACGAGCGGGCTCGGTGAGGAGTCACCGGTCGTCAGCAGCACGCCGACGCTCAGCTTGAGCAGGTACGCGCACGGCGGCAGGCTCGCGAACGTCCAGCCGTCCGGGTCGGCGGTCCCGAACAGGTTCTCCGCCGGGTCCGAGCCGGCGTCCGGGTTGAGCGTGAACGCGTACGGCCCGCCCGGCCCCTCGAGCGTCACGCCGACGCCGCCGAGGTTCGAGTGCGCCGCCGTGAACTGCACGGTCAGGCTGTTGGCCAGCGTCGAGCACGGCGAGCCGGCCAGCTCGGCGATCCCGACCGACGCGACGGCGAGTTCGTTCGTCGCCCCGAACAGGCCGCCGGGCCAGTACGGGTGGTGCGAGATGTTGTCGTAGTTGGTGTTGTTGATCGCGATGTGGCTGCAGGTCCCGGCGTCGGTGCCGTCGCCCAGCGCGCCCTGGTTGCGGATCCGCATGCGGATGCCGTAGTGCACGTCGGTCTGCAGCGGCGCCACGGCGGAGTCGCCGGCGTCGACGCCGGTCTCGTCGATCGACACGACGGACGGCGTGAGCGTCGTGGTGGCGAAGTTGATCAGGTCCGAACCGGCGACGAAGCGCCAGCCGGAGCCCGGGACCATCGGTGCCGTCGGGTACAGCGGCGGCACCTTGATCCAGCCGTCGGCGCTCGGCGTGATGTTGAACACGCCGACGGCGGGGTTGTTCACCCACACCGGGATGATCTCGAGGAACGGCGGCACCCCGATGATCCGGATGAACGAACCGAGGTTCGTCGCTCCGATCTGCCCCGGTGTGACCGGCACCCAGCTGCCCGTGGGCGCGCCGGTGGTGGAGGTCTCGATCGTCTGGAAGCGGTACTCGATCAGCGGCGCGCCGTCGACGACCGACAGGCCGCCGTTGAGCCGCAGCGTCGAGAAGAACGCCCGGTTGTCGGCGACCGTCATGCCGTCGCCCGGGTTGTGGCTGTGGACGTCGCTGTCGTAGTAGAGGCCGCCGATCTTGGTGAAGACGCCGATCGTCCGCGGCGGGCACACGCAGATGCAGAACAGCTGGCAGCGCAGGAAGCAGACCCAGTGGCAGAACTGGATGCAGTAGCGCTCGAACTGCAGCTCCTTCACGAGCGACTGGATCTGCTCGTGGTCCTCGCGCAGCGTCGCCGCCGTGAGCCGTTCGAGCGTGGTCTTCTCGATCCCGCCGAGGGCGAGCGCGAAGTCGCGCATCTCCCCGATCGGCGACTCGAACCGCTCGAACGGGTAGATCCGGCACAGCCGCAGGCAGACGAGCATGCAGCGCCAGCTGCAGAACCACTCGCACAGGAAGAAGCAGAACGGGCCGAAGCCGCCGCCCTCCAGCGTTCCCGCCAGCGTCTCGCAGCTGCCCGCCAGCACGGCCTTGACGGCGCCGGCGAAGACGGCCTCGTCGGCGGCCAGGCTGCCGAGCGCCGCACCCGCCGCGCGCAGCTCAGGCCCGAGATGCGGCCGCTGCACCTGCAGCGGCTGGCAGACGACGTCGCAGACGAGCCGGTAGTGGACGGTGCAGACCCAGTGACAGAGCAGGTGGCTGAAGCGCTGCAGCCCGTTCTTCTCGATCAGCGTGCTCCAGGCCGACGTGTCGCGATCCTCGACGGCGTCGACCATCAGGCGCACCATCGCGTCGTCGGCCGTCAGCTTGGCGACGACGAGCGCGAACTCCCGCGGGTCGGGCGGGTCCTCGTCGCGCAGCGGCGGCGGGCCGGCGAGCTCGAGACAGAGCAGCACCGCCTCCTTGCTGCGCAGCCAGTGACAGATGATCTCGCAGTGGGCCGACAGCTGATGGCGGTCCAGCAACTTCGCCATCGACTCGCCGTCATAGGCCCGGAAGGCGTCGACCGCGGCGCGGAAGACCTCTTCGTCCTTGGCGAGCGCGGCCATCACGGTCGAGCCTGCGAGTACCTCGTCGAGCAGCGCTCGATCTTGTTCCGCCATGAGGGGAACCTCCAATTGGCATCAGTGCCTGACGCCCCCCGAACCGCGGTGTTTGGCTTTCCTCACCGCGCGATGGCGCGAGCATACGCCCATCGCGACGCCCCGTGGTGTTGACCTGGTCAACAGACCAGGGCTAGCGCGAGTTGGTGACGTCCTCGATGATGTTGACCGCGAGCTGCTCGCCGCCGTCGTCGAGCAGCGTCGCCTTCGTCAGCAGCCACGACACTTTCCCGGTCGCCCGATGCACCGAGCGCGTCAGCAGCGGCGGAGCGTCGAGGCCCGCGAGCAGCCGGTTCGATGGCAGGTTCTCGTAGCCCACGTCGCCGCCGTCGGCGTCGTAGATGTCAAAGCGCGCCGCCAGCTCGGTCGTGGGCGTCGCGAGCAGCTCGTCGGAGGTCGCGGATCCGAGCAGCCGGGCCGCGGCCTCGTTGGCGTAGATCAACCGCCCCTTCGTGTCCTGCACGGTGACGGCCTCACCGAGCACGTCGAGGATGCGCTCGAAGCGCCGCCGGGTCCGTCGCAGGTCGGAGATCAGCTGCGTCGTGACCAGCGCGTGCGCGGCGCGCTCGCCGACCGCGCGCAGCGTGTCGAGCAGTTCGGCGCCGGGCTTGCCGCGGCCGGACCGCGCGCCGAAGTGCAACAGGCCGAGCTTGCGGCCGTCGGCGGCGAGCGGGATCACGACCCACCAGCGGATGCCGGTGGCCTCCATCTCGCGCGCGTCGTCGTCGTTGGCGGTGATCCGCGCGATGTGCGCGGGCGTGAGCTCGACGAGGTGCGCGCTGCCGTCGTCGATCGCCCGGCGGGCGGCGGACTGCGGCGCGTCGGTCCGCGGCTTCAGGTTGCGTCAGCCACACGGACTGACGCGCGCCGTCCGGGCCGTCGATGCGCCCGGCGAAGCGCTGCGGGCGACCGTCGACGTCCATCACGTCGAGCGCGCAGGCATCCGCCAGCCCCGGGACGAGCAGGTCCACGAGGCGCTCGACGCCCTCCCCCGGCCACGTCCCCTCGACGGTCCGCGCGACCTCCTCCAGCAGTTCCGCCTGGCGCGGCGGGCGGCGCGCCGGCCCGCGAACGCCGGGCGCGGCGAAGGTCATCGTGATCACGGTCCCGCCGCCGGGCGGCGCGTGCATGTCCATCGCCGTGGTCAGCGACGCGATCGTCGGCAGGCCGAGCCCGAGGCCCGGCGAGTCCGTCCTCGGCTGCATCCCGCGGCCGTCGTCGGTCACGATCACGACCAGTTCGTCGGGCGCGGCCTGGATCTGGGCCCGCACGGTGCCGGGCGCACGATCGATGAAGGCGTGCACGACGGAGTTGGTGACCGCCTCGGTCACGGCCAGCGCGAGGTCCACCAGCAGCGCCGGCTCGGCGCCGCGCTCACGCGCGAATTCCCGCACCCCGCCGCGGATCGTGCTCACCGTGCCCGGCTCGGCCGGGAGGTCCCAAACGGCGTGCGATTCGAGGGCTCGCGACGGCGCGGCCGCGTCGTCGTCGCACACCGGTCCAAGCATCCCCGACGAGTCTAGGGGACGACCTCCGGCCCCTTGTCCACATACTCGTTGCGGAACGCGCGCAGCGCGTCGAAGACCTTGTCGTTCATCTCGGGGCAGCCGATCAGCAGCCCCCAGGCGGTGGCGGCCACGGCGAACGGCATCTGCGTGTCGTTCTGGAAGAGCAGCATGTGGTAGCCGCTGTCGAGCTCGTCGACCAGCTTCTCGAGGCGGGCGACCGTCTCCGGCGAGGTGCCGGGCCTGTACTGCAGCTCGATCCGGCCGTGCTCGAGCGCGTGGACGAGCTTGCCGAGCTCAGGCGTGGTGCCGGCCGCGTAGACGCCGTCCTCGTACCACTCGGGGAAGTGCGTGCCCGACGTCGGCGGGTTCGAGCGGTAGTCGTTGATCGTGAAGTGCCGGGGCTCATGCGCCGCGCCCTCGTCAGGCGGGCTCGCAAGCGTGCAGCCGGCGGCCTTCGCCGCGGCGGTCAGGGACTTGATCTGCACCGCCGGCAGCTTCGCGACCGCCCCGGGCGTGGCGATCGGCGTCTCCTCCGGGGCAGCCGGGGCCGCCGCGATCGGCGTCTCGACCGGACCCGCCGCGGAAGGCTCGTCGTTCGCGATCCAGAAGCCCAAGCCGACGAACCCGACGACGAGCAGCACGGACAGCATCCCGGCGAGCATTGACCTCAGCACGGCGGTGGAGCCTAGAGGGCGACGCCGTAGCGGTCGAGTTGATCCACGTCGACGATCTCACGGCCGAACGGCGTCAGCGAGACCGGGATCAGCTTGAAGTTCGCCAGCCCCAGCGGGATCCCGATGATCGTGATGCACATCGCGATCCCGCTGATGAGGTGACCGAGCGCGAGCCACCAGCCCGCGAGCACGATCCAGATGATGTTGCCGATCATCGATCCCGCGCCCGCGCCGGGCTTCTTGACGATCGTGCGGCCGAACGGCCACAGGCAGAACAGCGCCATCCGCGCCGACGCCACCCCGAACGGGATCGTGATGATCAGGATGAACATCACCAGCGCCGCGACGGCGTAGCCGAGGGCGACGAAGAGCCCGCCGAAGACGAGCCAGATGATGTTCAGCAGCAGGCGCATCCATTCGACCTTATCCGGCCGTCGCGCCCTCCGTGGCCGTGATCGAGGTCGCGGTGACCGTGCCCTTGGCGTTCGCGTCGCCCTGGACGACCACGCTGTCGCCCGGCTGGACGTCGGTGGCGTCGGTCGAGGCCGTCCGGTCGACCTTGGCGCTGGACTTCACGCGCACCTTGATCGTGTTGCCCTCGGCGTCCTTGACGTAGAGCGTGCTGCCCTTGGTGTAGGCGACGGTGCCGGCCGTGCCGGTGCTGTCGCCGCCGGTGGCGCCCTGCACGCCGGGAGGCCCGCCGCCGCCCGGCATCCCGCCCGCCGGCGCATGCCGCCGCCGGGCATCCCGCCGGTCGTGGTCGTCGCCGCCTGGCTCTTCTGGACGTGGACGCCGCCGATGAAGCCGCCGGCGGCGACGATCACCGCGGCGAGCGACGCCGGTCACCGGCGTGATGCAGCTTGCGCCGCGCCCGGCGGGGCTCGGCTCGTTGGTCTCGGACATTCTCGTGTGTCTCCTTATTCGAAGCGGAGCGCCTGCACGGGACGCATCCGTGCGGCACGCGCCGCGGGGTAGGTGCCGAAGAACAGGCCGCACAGGACGGCGGCGCCGAAGGCGAGCGCGACGGTCGAGCCGGCCACGACCGGCTGCACGCCGGCGATCTCGAAGTGGCTCGCGACCGAGCCCGAGGGCGACGCCGAGCGCTCCGCCGATGACCGAGACGAGGATCGCCTCGACCAGGAACTGCTGCAGGATGTCGGCGCGGCGGGCGCCGATCGCCTTGCGGATGCCGATCTCGCGCGTGCGCTCGGTGACCGAGACGAGCATGATGTTCATCACGCCGATCCCGCCCACGAGCAGCGAGATCGCGGCGACCGCGCCGAGCAGCGTCGTGAACACGTCGGTGCTGGCGCTCGACGCCTCGCGGACCGAGCCCTGGTTGATCACGTTGAAGCCCGGGTTGGACGTGTCGGTGACGTCCTTGCGCTCGTAGAGGATCGATTCGACCTCGGCCTGCGCGGCGTCCAGCGAGGCCGCGGACGTCGCCTGCACGGTGATCGAGCTGATGCTCCCGTAGCCGCTGAGCGTGTCCTGGACCGCGGTCAGCGGCGCGAGCACGACGTCGTCCTGGTCCGACGTGCCGTCGGAGCCCTTGCTCGCGGTGACGCCGATGACCGTGAAGCTGGTGCCGTTGACGCGGATCGTCTGGCCGACCGGCGAGCTGCCGCTGAACAGGTTCTCCGCCACGGTCGGGCCGATCACGACCTTGCGGGCGTGGTCGGTGACGTCCTGCGTCGTGAACGACGCGCCGGACGCGATCTCGATGTTCTTGGCCGTCGTGTAGCTCGGCGTCGTGCCGACGAACGAGCTCGGCTGGTAGCTGGTCGAGCCGGCGACGAGCGTGGTGCTCGAGGCCTGCACGACCGGGACTCGCGCTCTTGACGTCAGGCGCGTTGAAGGAGTCCGAGAGCGCCTCGGCGTCCTTCTGGGTCAGGGTGACGCTCGAGCCGCCGCCACCGCCGGGCCCGAAGCGGCCGCCCTGGGTCTGGACCACGAGGACGTTGGAGCCGAGCGCGTCGATCGAGGACTCCACCTCCTTCTTGGAACCGTTGCCGACGGCCACGAGGGCGATCACGGCCGCGACACCGATGCAGAGGCCGAGCATCGTCAGGCCGGCGCGCAGCCGGTTGGCCGCGATCGCGCCGAGCGCCGTGCGCAGGGTCTCGGCGGTGCTCATGCGAGCGCCTTCCATGCGCGACTCGTCGGCGACGATCCGGCCGTCGGCCATCCGGACGACGCGCCGCGCGTGGCCGGCGACCTCGTCCTCGTGGGTGATCATCACGACGGTCCGGCCCTCGTCGTTGAGGCGCTCGAAGATCTCGAGCACCTCGGCGGTCGAGCGCGAGTCGAGGTTGCCGGTCGGCTCGTCGGCGAGGATCAGCGCCGGGTTGGTGACGATCGCGCGGGCGACCGCGACGCGCTGCTGCTGGCCGCCGGAGAGCTCGGACGGCAGGTGGTCCATCCGCTCGCCCATGCCGACCGCGTCGAGCGCGTCGAGCGCCCGCCGGCGGCGCTCCTTGCGCGGCACGCCGGCGTAGGAGAGCGGCAGCTCGACCTGCGCCAGCGCGCTCATCCGCGGGACCAGGTTGAAGGCCTGGAAGACGAAGCCGAGCTTGGCGTTGCGCAGGTCGGAGAGCTCGTCGTCGTCGTAGTCGCGGACGTCGATCCCGTCGAGCCGGTACGGCCCGCGGTCGGGACGTCGAGGCAGCCGAGGATGTTCATCAGCGTGCTCTTGCCGGACCCCGAGGCGCCCATGATCGCGACGTACTCGCCGCGCTCGATGCGGACGGTGACGCCGTCGAGCGCGCGCACGGCGATGTCCTCGGTGACCTGGTAGACGCGCTGCTGCGCCGCGGACGTCGATGACGGGCTTCATCGGCCCGCCCCCGGGGCGCCGCCGCCGGCGGCGGCCGCCGGTCCCGCCGCCGAAGCCGCCGCCGCCGGCGCCCGGAAGCCCTGCGGCTGCTGCAGTGCCGTGCTCGTGGTGGATCCCGGTCGAGCCGCGCCCGCCGCCGCGCTGGTCGACGTGACGACGACCTTGTCGCCGGCCTTCAGGCCGCTGGTGATCTCGGTCGTCGAGTCCCCCGCCACGCCGGTCTGCACGCGCGTCGTCGTCCCGCCCGCCAGGGTCACGGAGTCGCCGCGCAGCGCCTGCGTCGGCACGGTCAGGCCGGTCGACTGCGAGGTGACGATGTCCGCGCTGGCGGTCATGCCCGGGCTTGAGTGTCGGCGCTGGTCTGGGTCAGGCGCAGCGTCACCGGGTAGGCGACCGCGCTCGAGCGAGGACGAGCCCGGTGGTCGTGCTCGACTGGAGACGAGGACAGGACGCCGACGTCGACGACGCGGGCGGCGTAGCTCCTCGCCCGTCGCGCTGACGGTCACGGTGGCGATCTGGCCCTTGGAGACCTTGCCGATGTCGGACTCGCTGAGCGAGACCTCCATCTCGTAGCGCTTGAGCTGGACGAGCGTGAAGGCCGCGGTGCTGCTCGCCGTCGAGCTGCTCGCCGCCGAGGCGTCGGTGCTCGCGCTGGTCGACGACGCCGTGCCGCTGACCATGTCGCCCTTGGCGACGCCGATGCTCGCGATCGTGCCGTCGAACGGCGCCCGCAGCCACGTGATGTCCTCGGTCGTGTCGGTCGGGTGCGAAGCGCGCCAGCGCCTCGCCTTCGGTCACCTTCTCACCGTCCTTCACGTAGACCTTGGTGATTTCACCGGCCAGGTCGAAGGCGAGGTCGCTCTGCTTGACCGCCGCGAGGTTGCCGCTGCCCGAGACCGTCGACTGCACGACGCCCGCTCGCGACCGTCACGCCACGGCCGCGGACCGGTTCGGTCATTGCGCTCAAGGGAGCTCCTTCAATCTCGGGGAGCACCCAACTTGGACCCTGTGCCTCGGAAACCCCTCCGCTGCACCTCAGAGTTTCCTGGGGAACCGAAGAGTTCCCGAAACTCCTAGCGCGGCGGGCGGGGGCCGTCCGGGACGATGTCGCGGCCGGTCGGCTGCAGCTCCTCGTCGAGCTCGAGCTGCCAGAAGAAGCGGGTGAAGTGTGCGGCCCGCGAGGAACTCGCCGACGTGCGGCTCGATCGTCTCGCCCGCGGCCATCCGGACGATCAGCTCCGGGTAGCTGCGGCCGGGCAGCGCGGCGTACATCGGGCAGGCGAAGGCGCCGCCGAAGCGGGCGTTGATGTCCGTCACGCGCAGGCCGAGCTCGCGAGTCGCGGAACATCTGGACCGTGGCCGGGCCGCGCAGCGGCAGCGCCTCGGCGACCGCGCGGCCGAGGTCGATCAGCTCGGGGTCGGCGATCGCGGCGCCCTTGATCGACTCGCCGCCGCGCGACTCGAGCATCGTGCGCGGGATCGCGTTCAGGCAGCGGCCGTCGAGGTCGCATCAGCAGCGTCGACGGAGAACTCCGGGCCGTCCATGAACCGCTGGACCATCACCGGCTCCTTGACGTAGCCGCGAAGAACGTCGGCCTCGCGCTCGTCCGCGCACGGGTGGATCGAGCGCGAGCCCGAGCCCTGGCGCGGCTTGACCACCGCGGGGTAGCCGGCCGGCTCCTCGCCCGGGAGCCAGGTCGGCGGGCTCGGGAGGCCGTGCGACTCGAGCAGCTGGTGCGCGAGGTACTTGTCGAACGTCGCCCGGCAGACGTCGGCGCTCGGGCACGAACGCCGGCAGGTCGCTGCGCGCGAGGACCTCGAGGTCGAGGTCGGTGAGCGGGATCACCGCGCTCACGTCGTGCTGCTCGCACCAGCTCGGTCAGGAACGGGATGTAGCCCGGATCGTCGGCGCGCGGCGGTGCGACCCGGACGTCGGCCGCGTACTGGGCGGGCGCCAGCGGGCTCGGGTCGGCGGCGACGACGAACGCGTGCCGCGCGAACGAGGCTGACGATGTCGTAGCGCTTGCCGACGCCCGTCAGCAGGACCGCGGGCGCGTCACGCGTGGAAGCGGGTCAGCGTGTCCGAGCGCAGGCCGAGGCGCAGGCTCTCGACCGCCGATCAGGTCGTGCGGGAGGATGTTGCCGAGGCCGACGTCGGGCCCGAAGTGGCGGACCAGCCACGCCTGCTGCGAGCGCCGCGGCGCCTCGAAGATCAGCCGCTCGACGCCCGCCGGCGCCGACCAGCGCGTCGACCAGCTCGTCGCGGATCGAGCCGTCCGGCCAGTAGAGGCCCGCGTCGCCGGAGACGCGGCCCTCGCAGACGATCGAGTGCGCGCCGGCGTCCAGCGCCTCGCTCGCCTGGCGGACCCACAGCTCCGACGCGGGGGCGAGCCGCCCGTCCTTGCTAGCCGACCTCGACGAAGACCGTGAAGTCCGCGCGTCAGCTGCTGGATCAGCCGGCGCTTGTCGTCGACCGGGAGGTCGAGCGTGCCCTCGGAGACCTCGACGTGGTGGATGTCCGAGCCGCAGCAGCGCCTCGCGCAGCTGCGTCGATCCGGCCGTGGCGCCACGCGAGCTCGGTCAGCGTGCCGCCGAGCATCGGCGCGACGTCGTGCGTCGAGGTAGATCGCGAGCTTCGCCTCCAGCGCCCGCGTGACCATCGCCGAGCCCCAGCCGAGCCGGATGACGTCGACGTGCGCCGGCGGCGACCTCCATCAGGCCCGCGGCCTCGACGTGGGTCAGGCCCGGGTCGACGACGTGCGTGACGCCGGTGATGCGCGGCTTCTCGGCCCGTTCGGGGAGCGGGATCAGCCCTTCGAGCCCGACCGCCGGGGAACTGCGAATCGTCTCCACGGACCGACATGATGGCGGTCCCGCCAGTCAGACGATCCGAAGAACCTCAGATGAACGTCGGCTGACCGTCGCGACCGGTGTGGTCTGCCTCCGCCGCGGCGGGGCCGCACCCGGCGGTCGCGCCATGAGGTAGAACGAGCGGATGACGACGATCGCCGTCCTGCATCCCGGCGAGATGGGCGCCGCGCTCGGCGCGGCGCTCGGCGCCGCCGGTCACTCCGTGCTGTGGAGCTCGGCGGGCCGTTCGCCCGGGACGGCGGCGCGCGCCCGGGCCGCCGGGCTCGTCGAGGGCGACCCGCTGTCGGCCGACGTGATCGTCTCGGTCTGCCCGCCGCACGCCGCGCGCGACGTCGCACGCTCGGTGTCCGCCTTCGCGGGCGTGTACGTTGACGCCAATGCGGTCTCCCCCGCGACATCGCGTGACGTGCGTGCGCTCGTTCCGGACGCGATCTTCGTGGACGGCGGGATCGTCGGACCGCCGCCGGTGACGCGCGGGACGACACGTCTGTACCTCAGCGGTGCCGCGGCGGGCGACGTCGCCGCGCGCTTCGCGAAGACGATCGTCGAGGCCCGGATCGTCGCCGACGCGTCCGCGCTGAAGATGGCCTACGCCGCCTGGACGAAGGGCAGCGCAGCGCTGCTCCTCGCCGCCCGCGAGGCCGCGGAGGCCTATGGCGTCGGGCGATGCGCTCGATGCCGAATGGGAGGACCTCGGCCTCGCTCGAGCGCCACGCGAGCGCGCAGCGGTCCAGAGCCGCCAAGGGCTGGCGCTGGGTTGCCGAGATGGAGGAGATCGCGGACACGTTCGCGGCCAAGGGCCTGCCGGACGGCTTCCACCGCGCCGCGGCGGAGATCTACCGCGCGTGAGCACCCTGCCCGAACGCGAGCTGCACGGCCTGCTCGAGCTGCTCGGAGAGGTCCATCACGCCGAGACGCTCGCGGGGTTCCGAACGGCGCTGCTGGACGTGCTGCCGCGGGTGATCCCGGCGGCCTACACCTCCTACAACGAGGTCTCTGCCGACGGGCGTCCCGCTGGTGGCGATGGTGACGCCGGAGCCTTCGCAGCAGGTGCTCGCGGCAGTGGGCTCGCTATGGCCACCAGAGCCCGCTCGTGCAACGCCACCTCGAGATCCGCGACCCGCGGGCGTGCCGGCTCTCGGACGTGATCGACCTGGCCGTCTTCCGCGAGCGCGAGCTCTACCAGCACGTCTTCCGGCCACTGGGCGTCGAGCACCAGCTCGTGGTGACGCTGCCGGCTCCGCCGACCCTGCTGATCGGGCTGGTCTTCGCGGACGCCCGATGACTTCAGCGACGCGCAGCGGCAGTTGCTCGACCTCGCCCGCCCGCACCTGATCCAGGCGCACGCGAACGCGGCGCTGCGCGAGCGCCTGCACGACGTCCTGGCGGCGGTCGAGGCCGGGCTCGACGACGTCGGCGAGGCGATCGTCGTGACCGACGCCCACGATCGCGATCGCGTTCTCGACCGAGGCCGGACGGGCGGCGCTCGCGCTGCTCGACGGTCGTGCCGACACCGGCACGCGCATGCCCGAGCCGCTGCGCAGCACGCCCGCGCCCGCGCACGCGGTCCTCCCCGTCGACGGCGGCTCGCCGCTGATGGTGCGCCGGCTCACGCCGCGCGACGGGACGTCGGTGTTCATGTTCGAGCGCGCCGCCCGCGGCGCGCCGCGCAGCCAGCTGGTGGCCCTCGGCCTGTCGCCGCGTGAGGCTGAGGTGCTGCAGGCGATGATGCGCGGCCACACCACGGCCGCGATCGCCACACAGCTGGAGATCAGCCCGCGGACGATCCACAAGCACGCCCAGAGCATCTACGCCAAGCTCGGCGTCAACGACCGGATCGCCGCCGTCAGCGCGGCGTGGGCGGCCCTGGACTCCGGCCTCGAGGCGAGTTGACTCCAACGCCGCCCGGTAACGTCGCGCGGCGTGAGCACTCTCGAAGGCAAGACGCTGTTCATCTCCGGCGGATCGCGCGGCATCGGCCTCGCGATCGCCCTGCGCGCCGCGCGCGACGGCGCGAACGTCGCGCTGATCGCCAAGACCGCCGAGCCGCACCCGAAGCTCGAGGGCACCGTCTACACCGCCGCCGAGCAGATCGAGGCGGCCGGCGGCCAGGCGCTGCCGATCGTCGGCGACATCCGCGACGAGGCGTCGGTCGCGGAGGCCGTCGACGCCGACGGTCGAGCGCTTCGGCGGCATCGACATCTGCGTCAACAACGCCAGCGCGATCGACCTGCGCGGTACCGAGGCGCTCGACATGAAGCGCTACGACCTGATGCAGGACATCAACACCCGCGGCACCTTCGTCGTCACCAAGGCCTGCGTCCCGCACCTGCAAGCAGGCGCGAGAACCCGCACATCCTGACCCTGTCGCCGCCGATCGGCCTCAAGCCGCAGTGGCTCGGCCCGCACATCGCCTACACGATCGCCAAGTACGGCATGTCGCTCTGCGCGCTGGGCTTCGCCGAGGAGTTCCGCGACGACGGGCATCGCCTCCAACGCCCTCTGGCCGCGGACGCTGATCGCCACCGCCGCGGTCCAGAACCTGCTCGGCGGCGACGCCGCGATGGCCCGCGCCCGCCGCCCGAGATCTACGCCGACGCCGCCTACGCGATCCTCACCCGCCCGAGCCGCGAGTGCACGGGCAACACCTACCTCTGCGAGGACGTGCTCGCCGAGGACGGCATCACCGACCTCTCCGCGTACTCATACGTCGAGGGCGGCGACCTCCAGGTCGATCTGTTCGTCGACCACGTCTAGTTCGCGGTCGGGAAGTGCATGTGGGCCGCGTCGAGCGACTCGGGCCAGCGGGTGGTGACGACCTTGGCGCGGGTGTAGAAGCGCACGCCCTCGGGGCCGTGGATGTGGTGGTCGCCGAACAGCGACTGCTTCCAGCCGCCGAAGGAGTAGAAGGCCATCGGGACCGGGATCGGGACGTTGATGCCGATCATGCCGACCTGGATCTTGCGCTGGAAGGTGCGGGCGGCCTGGCCGGAGGCGGTGAAGATCGCGGTGCCGTTGGCGTAGGAGTTGCGGTTGATGAGCTCGATCGCCTCGTCGAGCGTGTCGACGCGCACGACGGTCAGGACCGGGCCGAAGATCTCGTCGGTGTAGACGCTCATGTCGGTGGTGACGTTGTCGATCAGCGTCGGGCCGACCCAGAAGCCGTCGCCCTCGATCTCGAGCTCGCGGCCGTCGACGACGACGTCGCCCTCGCCGCGGCCGATGTAGTCGACGACGCGGTCGCGCGCGGCGGCCGTGACGACCGGGCCCATCTCGGAGTCGGGCTCCAGGCCCGGGCCGACCTTGATCGCCGTCGCCTTCTCGCGCAGCCGCTCGACCAGCTCGTCGGCGACGTCGCCGACCGCGACGGCGACCGAGATCGCCATGCAGCGCTGGCCGGCGGAGCCGTAGCCGGCGGCGGTGAGGTGGTTGGTGGCGAAGTCGAGATCGGCGTCGGGCATCACGATCGCGTGGTTCTTGGCGCCGCCGAGCGCCTGGACGCGCTTGCCGTTGGCGCGTCGCGCGCTCGTGGATGTACTTCGCGATCGGGGTCGAGCCGACGAAGGAGATCGCCGCCACGTCCGGGTGGTCGAGCAGCGCGTCGACCGCGACCTTGTCGCCGTGCACGACGTTGAAGACGCCGTCGGGCAGGCCCGGCCTGCGCGTACAGGTCGGCGATGAAGTTGCGAGACGCTCGGATCGCGCTCGGAGGGCTTCAGCACGAACGTGTTGCCGGTGGCGATCGCCATCGGGTGCATCCACATCGGGACCATGATCGGGAAGTTGAACGGCGTGATCCCGGCGCAGACGCCGAGCGGCTGCCGGAAGGAGTGCAGGTCGACGTCGGTCGAGACCTGGTCGGAGAACTCGCCCTTGGTCAGCTCCGCGATGCCGCAGGCGAACTCGACGACCTCCATGCCGCGGATGACCTCGCCCTTGGCGTCCTCGACGGTCTTGCCGTGCTCGGCGGCGATGATCCGCGCCAGCTCGTCGGTGTGCTGCACGATCAGCTCGCGGAACGCGAACATGATCCGCGCAGCGGCGGACGACCGACGACGTCGCTCCAGGTCTCGAACGCGGCCTTGGCGGCCTGCGACCGCGGCGTCGACGTCGGCGGCCTCGGCGAGCAGCACGTGGCGCTGCTCCTGCCCGGTCGCGGGGTCGTAGACGGGCGCGGTGCGGGTCGAAGCCCCGAGGTCTGAACGCCGCCGATGCGGTGCTGGATGGTTTCGAGCTGGACGGTGCTCACGGTGTCCTCACGGTCTCTGGGGTCTTCAGGTACGGCTTCTGCGTGGTCTTGTCGCGCTCGTAGGCCTCACGCGCGGCGCGGGTGGACTCGAGCGCGGCGACCTCCGCCACCGGCACGTCCCACCACGCCTCGAGGACGGGGCGGGGACGAGCGGGTCGGTCTCGATCTGCACGACGGTCGTCCGGTCCGACGCGACGGCCTCGCGCAGCGCGCTCTCGAACTCCTCGATCGTCGACGAGTACAGAGCCCGGGCGCCGAGGCTGGCGGCGTTCGCGGCCAGATCGACCGGCAGGATCTCGTCCGTTCCACGGTAGCGGTACTTCGTGCCGAAGCGTTGCGAGCCGACCGACTCCGACAGCGCGCCGATCGACGCGTAGCCGTGGTTCTGGACCAGCACGACCGTGAGCTTGATCCCCTCGGCGACGGCGGTCACGAGCTCCTGGGCCATCATCAGATACGAGCCGTCGCCGACCAGCACGAAGACCTCGCGGTCGGGCGCGGCCATCTTCACGCCCGAGCCCGCCGGCGATCTCGTAGCCCATCGTCGAGTAGCCGTAGTCGACGTGGTAGCCCTTCGGGTCGCGCGTGCGCCACAGCTTGTGCAGGTCGCCGGGCATCGAGCCCGCCGCGCAGACGACGACGTCGCGCGGGCCGCTGACGCGGTTGACGACGCCGATCACCTCGCTCTGGGACGGGCAGCGGCGTATGGCCGAGCGTGTAGGCGCGCTCGACGACGTCGTCCCAGTCGAACGCCGGCGTCTCCCAGCTCGCGCCCTCGAGCGCCTCGGTCAGCGCCTCGAGGCCGACCCGGGCATCGGCCAGCAGCGGCAGCGCCGGAGTGCTTGATCGAGTCGATCGGCGGCGACGTTGAGGTTGATGAAGCGGACGTCGTCGTTGGCGAAGATCGAGCGCGAGGCGGTCGTGAAGTCGCTCCAGCGCGTGCCGACGCCGAGCACCACGTCGGCCTCGCGCGCCAGCGCGTTCGCATCGGTCGTGCCGGTCGCGCCGATCGCGCCCGCAGACTGCGGATGGTCGAACGCGCAGCGAGCCCTTGCCCGCCTGCGTCTCGGCGACCGGGATCCCGGTGGCCGCGGCGAACGCGGCGAGCGCCTCGGTGGCCTCGGAGTAGATCGTCCCGCCGCCGGAGACGATCAGCGGGTTGCGGGCGCCGCGCAGCAGCGCGGCGGCCTCGGCCAGCACGCGACGGCTCGGGCACCGGGCGCCGCACGCGCCAGACGCGCTTGTCGAACAGCTCGTCCGGCCACTCGCACGCCTCGGCCTGGACGTCCTGCGGCAGGCACAGCGTCACCGCGCCGGTCTCGGCCGGGTCGGTCAGCACGCGCATCGCGCTCAGCAGCGCCGGGACGAGCTGCTCCGGGCGCTCGACGCGGTCCCAGTAGCGCGAGACCGGCCGCAGCGTGTCGTTGACCGAGACGGCGTACGACGACGGATCCTCGAGCTGCTGCAGCACGGCGCCCGCGCGCACGGGTGGCGAAGACGTCGCCGGGGAGCAGCAGCACGGGCAGGCGGCTGATCGTCGCCAGCGCGGCGCCGGTGACCATGTTCGTCGCGCCCGGCCCGATCGACGAGGCGCAGGCCAGCGTCGAGAGCCGGTTCTTCATCCGCGCGTAGCCGATCGCCGCGTGGACCATGCCCTGCTCGTTGCGCGCGTGGTAGAAGGGCATCGCGTCGGGCTCCTCGAGCAGCGCCTGGCCGACGCCCGCGACGTTGCCGTGGCCGAAGATCCCGAAGCAGCCGGGGATCAGCCGCTGCTCGCACGCCGTCGCGCTCGCTGTACTGGACGCTCAGGAAGCGGACCAGGGCCTGCGCCACCGTCAGTCTCATGCGTGTCTCCTCGCCGACGTCATAGGCAACCGCGGATCCAGCTCCTGATCCGCCCAGGTGTCACGGATCCAGGCGTGCTCGGGATCGTCCACGAAGTTCCACGCCCGCTCGGTCCCGGCCATCACGTTCAGGTAGTACAGGTCGTAGCCGGGCGCCGCCATCGACGGGCCGTGATAGCCGCACGGCATGTCGATCCGGTACGCCGTCCGGACCTCCTCGAGCAGGTCCATCCCGTCGTAGACGCGCTGGTAGGCGAAGCCGCCGCGCGCGACCTCGAAGTAGTAGATCTCCTCCAGCTCGTCGTGCCGGTGCGGCGGATATGAGGACCAGTTGCCGCCCGGCGTCAGCACCTCGACCGCGATCAGCGCATCAGCCTCGAAGGCCTCCACGGAGCAGAAGTTGTTGACCTGGCGCGAGGCGTTGCCCGCGCCGCGCAGCTCGACGGGCACGTCGGCGGCGGCGCCGTAGCGCGGTTCCAAGCGTCGCTGAGCCGCCGCGGCGGGAAGGGCGAAGCGGCCCTTCCCGTGCAGCTCCACCTGCGATCCGATCGGCGCGTAGGCGAAGTCGGTGACCGCGGAGAAGACGCTCTCGCGGCCCTCCAGCTCGAAGCGCTCGCCGTCGACCGTCACCGTGCACGAGCCGGCCAGCGGCAGCACGATCAGCTCGTCGCCGCCGGTCGTCGAAGGTCTCCGTGCCGTCGAGCTCCACGATCCGCAGGCGCGTGTAGTTCATGCGACCGCCCCCATCAGGCCGGCGGCGGTGTCGACCGCGGCGGCCACGTCGTCATCGGCCGGGAAGAGCAGCGAGCGCCCGACCACCAGCCCCTGCACCGACGGCAGCGTCAGCGCGTGCGCCCACGCCTCGAAGGCCGCCGCGCCGCCGCCGCCGAGCACCAGCGCGGGCAGCGTGCTCGACGCCATCACGCGCTCCATGTCCTCGGACGATCGGCACCTTCAGCCACGTGTAGGCCGAGGTGGACCCGAGCGCCGAGGCGATCCCGATCGCCCGCATCGCCCCCTCGGGCGAGTCGTCGGACCAGAACGGCTCGACCATCGCCACCAGCCGCCGCTGCGCCAGCGCCGAGACCGCGTCTGCGCACGCCTCGAGCGTCGGCGCGGTGCGCGCGTCCTCCGGGTCCATCCGCAGCAGCATCTTGCCGCCCTCGAAGCCGAACGCGTCGATCGCCGCCGCGTCGTAGGCGGTGAAGCGATCGTCGAGCGTCCACTCCGCGCCGGTCAGCCCGCCGCGGTTCATCGAGCCGAAGACGGCCTTGCCGTCGAGCGCGCCGAGCAGCAGCAGGTCCTCGAGGATGTCGGGCGTCCCGAGCACGCCGTTGACGCCCGGGCGCGAGAGCGCGAGGACGATCCGGTCGAGCAGGTCGCCGCGGTCGGTCATCGGACGGCCGCCGGCCTCGATCATCCCGCGCGCGGTGTGATCGGCGGCGATCACCATCAACGGGCCGGTCGGAGGCCATGCCGGACGCACGCGCGCGGCGGCGGCCTCGGCGATCGACTCGGGGCGTCGCACGCGCGCCTCGATCAGCGCCGCCAGATCAGGCATGCCCGGCCGCCAGGATCGACTCGACCTCGTCCTCGTCGGGCATCGCGTCCGCGCACGCCAGCCGCGAGGCGACCAGTGCGCCCGCCGCGTTGGCGAAGCGCATCGTGCGCTCGAGGTCCCAGCCCGCGAGCAGTCCGTGACAGAGCGCGCCGCCGAAGGCGTCGCCGGCGCCGAGGCCGTTGACGACCTCGACCGGCACGGGCGGCACCTCCGCCCACTGCGAGCCGCGGCGCGCGAGCACGCCCTTCGGCCCCTGCTTGACCACCGCGAGGTCCAGCCCCTCAGTCGAAGCCGCCAGCTGCGGATCACGTGTGCCCACGGCCGTCTCCCACTCGTCGAGGTTGCCGACCGCGACCGTCGCGTGCGGCAGCGCCTCGGCGACCCAGCGCCGCGCCTCGTCGCGCGAGGACCAGAACATCGGCCGGTAGTCGAGGTCGAGCACCGTGATCCCCTCGCGACCCCGCGCCCGCAGTGCGCTCAGCGTCGCCGTGCGCGACGGCTCCTGCGAGAGCCCGGTCACGGTGACCCAGAACACCGACGCCGCCCGGATCGCGTCGAGATCCAGCTCCTCCACGGCGATCTCCAGATCCGGCGCCTTCGGCTCGCGGTAGAAGTACAGCGGGAAGTCGTCGGGCGGGAAGATCTCGCAGAACGTCACCGGGGTCGGCAGGCCGTCGACCGGCGTCACCCAGCGGTCGTCGACGCCGAAGCCGCGCAGTGCGTCGTGCAGGAACGCGCCGAACGGATCGTTCCCCGTGCGCGTGATCGTCGCCACCCGGCGCCCGTAGCGTGCGGCGGCCACGGCGACGTTCGACGAGCTGCCGCCGAGGTACTTGCCGAACGACTCGACCTCGCGCAGCGACACGCCGATCTGCAGCGGATAGATGTCCACCCCGATCCGGCCCATCGTGATGACGTCGAAGCTCAGGCCTGCAGGATAAGCCCGGGGTTCACCCGGCAGCGCGCAGGGCGTGCTGCACGTCCGCGAGCGCCGGATGGTCCTGGCGCATCCCGACCGACGCGATCCCGAGCAGCTCGCGCCCGAGGTCCAGATCCTCGGGGTCGCCGGACAGCTCATGGCGCGTGAGCAGCGCGCGACCGAGGTTCGCCGCGGCCAGCGCTCCGGCGTCGGTCTCCAGCAGGCCGGTCCAGCCGGAGATCGCCTCGTCGAGGTCCTCGCGGCGCCGTTCGGTCTGGAAACGCACCAGCAGCCATGCGGCCGCCGACATCCGTACCTGAAGGTCCGCAAACGAACCTGCGACGACGTGACGGCGCGCCTCGTCGAGGTAGCGCAGCGCGAGCTCGAGGTCGCCGCCACCGCCCCGGGCCTCGTAGCGCCGGGCGTAGAGCATCGAGACGCTGAGGTAGCCGTCGACGAGCAGCTCATCCGGCGCCATGCCGTCCCATTCCCCGCCTGCCAGCTGTTCCCAGAGGGCGATGCCGTCCTCGATGTCGGCAGCGTCACGGGCCCGCACGAACCGCCGGTCGGCGGCCACTGCCGCGGTCACAAACTCCCGCAGAAACTCGTCCAGACGCATCCCGGCACCGATTTTGGCGTGCCGAGCCGGACCGCGCAAGCGGCCAAAATAGGGAACACCTCCCGATGTGCCGGACCGCGCCCGAACGTACCGTCGCAAGATGGCAATTCAAGGAGAACCAGTCATCCCCGCCGATGCCGCGCTCAAGGCGAAGCATCGCGCCATGTGGGCCTCCGGGGACTACCCGTCGATGGTCGAGACCTTCCTGCTCCCGCTCGGCCCGCGGCTCGTGGACGCGTGCCAGGTCGGCGCCGGCGTGAGCGTGCTGGACGTCGCCGCCGGCACCGGCAACGCCTCGCTCCCGGCCGCCGCCCGGGGCGCACATGTCACCGCGAGCGACCTCACGCCCGAGCTGCTGCAGGCCGGCAAGGCCCGCGCCGAGAGCGCCGGTCTGGAGCTCGACTGGGTCGCGGCCGACGCCGAGGACCTGCCCTTCGCGGACGAGTCCTTCGACATCGTGATGTCCTCGATCGGCGTGATGTTCGCGCCCCACCACGCCGCAGGCCGCGGACGAGCTGATCCGCGTCTGCCGCCCGGGCGGGACGCTCGGCCTGCTGAGCTGGACGCCCGAGGGGATGCTCGGCGCGTTCTTCCGGACGATGGCGCCGTTCGCCCCGCCGCCGCCCCCGGGCGCGCAGCCCGCGCCGCTGTGGGGCAGCGAGGCGCACCTGCGTGGGCTCGTCGGCGACCGCGTCGAGTGGCGCTCGCTCGAGCGCCACGTGCTCGAGATCACCGCGTTCGAGCGTCCGACCGACTACGGCGAGTTCTTCAAGGCGCGCTACGGGCCGACGATCGGCGTCCGCGCCAACGCCGAGCGCAACGGGCGCGCGGCCGAGTTCGACGAGGCCGCTGGACCGCTTCTGCGAGGAGTGGAACCTCGGGACCGCCGACGCGGCGCGCTTCGAGATGGAGTACCTCGTCGCGGTCGGTACGCGCACCTAGTCAGTCGCTGAGCCGCTTCAGCGCGGCGCCGGCCTCGCGCCGCGAGGAGACGCCGAGCTTGGACAGCACGGCCGACACGTGGTGATCGACCGTCTTCGGCGCGATCACCAGCTCCTGGGCGATCTCCGCGTTGGTGGCGCCGCGCACGACCAGGTCCAGGACCTGCGTCTCGCGCGGGGTCAGCCCGGCCGGGCCGGAACGCGAGGCGGCGCGCGGGCCGCGCGGGATCCTCAGAACGCCGGCGGCGCGCAGGCGCCGGCGCAGGTGCGAGGCGGCGCGCGCGGCACCGAGCTCGTCGATCGTCGCGAGCGCTTCGAGCCGCGCCTCCTCCTCGTCGGCCTCGCACAGCGCCTCGGCACGCTCGTACGGGTAGCCGATCGCGGCCCACGCGGCCGCCGCGCCGCGCCAGTCGCCCGCCACCGAGCGGGCGTAGGGCGCGGTGTCGGTGGCGTGCAGCTCGACGGGCTCGCCCGCGCGCCAGAGCCAGAAGCCCAGCTCGGCCCGTGACCAGGCGTCGCCGCGGGCGGCCGCGAGCTCGTAGGTCGGCCGCACGACGGCGACCGTGCGCGCGAGGTCGCCCTCCAGCCAGGCGTGCTCGGCTCGCCCCACCGCCGCCGGCGCGAGCCGCTGGAGCTCCTGCGTCGCGACCGCGTGCTCCCACGCGCGCTCGAGCGTCGTCGCCCGCCCCCGACTCGCCGCGGCGCGCCTGCAGGCGCCCGATCACGATCAGCGCCGGGCACTGGCTGACGCCGAACTGCTCGCCCATCTCGATCGATGCTCGCGCGTCGTCCTCGGCCGTGCGCCACGCCCCGCGCAGCAGGCGCAGGTTCGACCGCACGCCGAGCATGTACTGCACGTAGCCCTCGAGCTCGCGCTCGTAGGCGAAGCGCAGCGCCCGCTCGACGTCGTCGTCGACGCGCGGGTCGTCGCGGCAGCGCATGAGCGTCGCCGTGGCGAGGTTGACGAGCGCGCGGGCGGCGTGATCGTCCTGGCCCGCGCCGGCGGCCATCACGAACGCCTCTTCCAGCAGCGCGCGGCCGCGCTCGGAGTCGGGGCCACCGATCAGCGCCGTGCCGACGTTCGCGGAGCCGTGGGCGACCGTCTCGTGATCGCCGAGCCGCCGCGCGAGCAGGACGGCGCGCGTCCCGAGCGCGATCGCCTCCTCCGCGCGCTCGCTGAGCATCGCCAGCTGGGACTGCCCGCTGAGCGCCATCGCCAGCTCGCGGCTGTCGGGGAACGCCTCGAGCACCGCGATCGCACGATTGCCCACCGCAGCCGCCTCCGTGCCCTCGCCCATCCACCACAGCACGCGCGAGAGCCAGCGCAGGTCGTCCCCGGCGCGGAGCTCGTCGCCGGCCGCCTCGTGGATCGCCAGCAGCGCCCGGCGGGCCTGGACCGCCTGTTCCGGGCGCCCGCACAGGTACGCCTCGACGGCGATCCCCTCCAGCGCCTCCGGGTCCTCCCCGCCGGCCGCCGCCAAGGCGGCCTCCCAGTGCTCGAGCGCCTGCCGGTGCCCGCGGCCCACACTGGCCGAGCGGGCCGCGATGGGAGCGAGCCGGCGGATCGCGCCCGTGTCCCCTGCGCGGCGCGCGTGGTGCACGAGCCGCGCCGGGTCCGCGTCGCCGGAGGCCTCGAGCGCTTGGAGCACGTACGCGTCGAGCTCACGCTGGCGCGCGGGCGAGATCGACTCCTCGACCGCGCGACGGGCGAGGTCGTGACGGAACGTGAGCGCCTCGCCGCGGAGGCTGAGCAGGCCGGCGACGATGCACTCGTCGACCGCGGCGGCGTCCACGCCGAGCAGCGACAGCTCGATGCTCCCCGGCACCACGGCGGCGAGCTCGATCACCGCGCGCGCTTGCGGGCCGAGCGCATCGACGCGCAGCGCCACCGCGTCGCGGACGCTCGCCGGCACACCGACCCCGCGCGGCGCGGCCAGCGCCTCGGTGACGAAGAACGGGTTGCCGCCCGAGACGGCGTGCAGGTCGGCCGCGTCGTGGCCGGCGCGCTCGGCGAGCAGGGCGACCGCGCCGGGCGAGAGCGAGGCCGGCTCGATCCGCCGCACGCAGCTGCGCGGGAGCGCGCCGAGAACGCGCCGGACTTCGGGCAGCACGTCGCTGCGGCTGGTCAGGATCAGGCAGCCGGGCGAGCGCACCAGCCGGCGGCCCAGCAGCGCCACGAGGTCGAGCGTCGCGTCGTCGGCCCAGTGCAGGTCCTCGACGACGAGCACGGCGGAGTCCGCGAGCTCGTCGAGCGCCGCCGTGAGCACGCCCTCGCGCGAGCCGGAGCCCTCGAGCGCGGCGAGCATCGGCCCGCCGACGACCCGGGCGACGTCGCGCAGCGGGCCCATCGGCCGCGGCGTGATCAGCGGGTCGCACGCGCCCCAGAGCACGCGCCTGTCCTCCAGCGCCGCCGTCACCGACGTCACGAGCGCCGTCTTGCCGATCCCGGCCTCACCGATCACGGCCACGACGCGACCGGCGTCGCGGGACTCCGCTATCGCCCCTTCGAGCACCTCGCGTTCGCCGTCACGTTCAAGAAGCTCCAACGCTGCGGAGCCTAGCCGCCCTCGCTAGGCCCGTGTCAATGCGAGATACCGTGCGAGATGTCGCCCGGGGAGCTTGTCCGGACCCTGCCCGCCGTTGAGCTCCAGCGGCGCGCCGCGGCCGGTCATCAGTGTCGCGCGTGGGACGCGGTCCGGAGCATCGTGCGACACGGTGAAGCCGTTGCGGACGGCGATGTCCGCGGCGGCCACGTCCGCCTGCCAGCACGCCACAGCGGCCTGCTTGATCGGGAAGTCGGTCGCGTCGCCGATCGCGTAGAGATCCGGCACGGCGAGTACGCGCGACCGGCCGTCGACGCCGATCAGGCCGTAGGGCCCGGTGACCGGCACGCCGTCGATCCGCGGCCCCCGCAGCAACGGCACGGTGACGACCCGATCCGCGACCGGCAGGTCGGCCCGGAACACGATGCCGGCCTCGTCCAGTGCGTGCGCGACCGCGGCGCTGGCCTCGGGGCCGAAATGTTGAAGAGGACCGGCCTCCGGCGTGACCAGGGACACGGCGACGTCGTGGCCGGCGTTGGCGGTCAGGAGCGCCGCCTCGTACAGCGCCGTCAGCCAGCCGGTCATGCTGGGAGCGACGAACGCCACGCTGCGGACGGCGCCGCGGCGGATGTCCTCGTGCAGCTCCGCCAGCCCGAGCGCCGCATCGGCGTCGCCGAGGTGGAGCGCGTCCTCGAGCGCGGGGAGCGTTCGTGCGCCCAGGGCGAGCACGAGCGTCTCGTAGGGGACGGCGTCGCCGCTGCGCACGAGCACGCGACCGCGCGCGACGTCGACGCTCGCGATCGACGCGGGCACCAGGCCGAAGCCGATGTCCGACGCGAGCTCGGCAAGCGGGATCCGCACCGGCGCCACGGCGCCGAGCGGGGCCGCGACCAGCTGTGGGCGCAGCGAGAACTCGGGCTCAGGCGCGATTACCGTGACGTGCATCCCGGTGCCCGTGTGCGCGCGCAGCGCGAGCACGAACTCGAGCGCCGCGACGCCGCCGCCGGCCACGACCACGTCGGTCATCGCACACCGAGCCCCGTGCCGCGGCCGGCTTCCACGTCGAGCCCGGCCAGGTAGCCCGTCAGCTCGCGGCCGACGATCTTGGCCGGCGGCCACCACTGGGGACGCGAGGTCTCGGCCTCGTCACGCAGGACGTGCGATCCGAGCTCGGTCACCAACAACCCCCGCAGCACGGTCGTGAACGGCTCCGGCTCGACCGGCGCACCCGCTCGGTGGGCGATGTCGGCCGCCGCCGCGTCGGCCTGCTGGCAGGCGATCCCGCCCTGCTTGATCGCGAAGGACGTGCCGTCGCCGGCGGCGTAGACGTCGGGCACGCCCTGGACGCGCGCATGGGCGTCGATGACGAGGAAGCCATCCACGTCCACCGGCAGACCCTCGATGCTCGTACCCTCCAGGCGCGGCAGCGTGATGATCCGGTCGGCCTCGATCGTCGTCTCGCCGGCCTTCAGCCGGCCGGGCGAGAGGATCTCCGCCTCGCTGCCGGTGTGCAGGACGATGCCCGCATCGCTCAGCAGCGCCGCGACCTCGTCCGAGGCCTCGCGGCCGAACAGGGCGAGCGCCGCCGGCTCCGGCGTGACGAAGTCCAGCTGCAGCTCCAGACCCAGCGAGTACGCGCGCTCGGCCAGCATCAGGGCAAGCTCGTAGAGCGGCAGAGGCCAGGTGGGGCCGGCCGGCATCGCGAACGCGATCCGCCGCAGGTAGCCGCCCTCGACGTCCTGGACGATCCCGTGGATGCGCTCCTGGTCGGTGAGCGAGCCGCTGAAGGTGATCGCCCCTGAGTACGGCTCGACCGGATGCGCGCCGGAGGCGACGATCAGGGCGTCGTAGGCCAGCTGCTCGCCGGTGACCGTCGTCACGGTGTGCGCGGCGGCGTCGACGGCGGCGAGCCTGCCGCGGACGTGCGTGAAGCCGATGTCGGCCGCCATCCGCTCGAGCGGGTACCGCGTCGCTTCACCGGCGGCGAACGGCGAGAGCACGCTCAGCGGCCGGTACGTGAGGTCGGACTCCGGGGCGAGCAGGGTCGTGGCGATCCGGTCGCCCGCGAAACGGTGCAGAGCGAGTGCGGCTTCGATGGCGGCGGGGCCTCCACCGGCGATCAGGACGTTCGTGGGCATACCGAGAACGTAGGTTCAGGGTGTCCCGCCGGCGTCCGGGGCAATGCGCACGATGACTGCGGGAAACCCGCACGACGAGCGCGCTCTTCCCCGGACCGAACGGACACCGGCAAGCGGTGAGATGGCGTTGTCACTGGTCATCGCAGCCAAGGAGATGAGGGAAATGAGCAAGTTCTTCCGGTACGGCGGCATCGCCGCCAGCATCGTGCTCGTCGCATTCGGGATCGGCGCGCTCTACATGGGCATCAGTGGACGCGGCTACGTTCGCGACAACCTCGCGGCGGAGAAGATCGTCGGCACCGCCGACTCCACCATCCCGGGCCAGCTCGTCGACACCGGCAGCGAGGCGCAGGCCTTCGCCAAGGTGATGCGCAAGCACACGCTCGAGGCCACCGGCGGCCAGACCTACTCGGAGATGGGCCGCTTCCTCGACGCCAACGGGAAGGCCACCAACGACGAGAAGGCCGCCGCGATCGATCCGAAGACCAAGCAGCCGGTCGAGAACGGCCTGCGCAACATGTGGGTCAACGAGACCGCGCTCACGACCGCGCTGAACACGGCGTACTTCGCGGAGCAGGTCGCCACCTTCGCAATCGTCATGGGCTTCGCCCTGATCCTCGCCGGCCTCGGGTTCGGGGTGCTCAGCATCAAGACGCTCGCACCCGCGGAGGAGCGGGTCCGCGGCGGGGTCGCCGTCGCAGCCTCGTAGACCTCTCGCCCTCCGGCGCCGCCCCGGCTTCCGGGGCGGCGTCGGCCGTTAAGCCAGGGCCTTCTCGACGGCTTCCGCGACGCGACCGGGCGGGAACGGCTTCACGACGAAGTCGCGCGCGCCGGACTTGATCGAGTCGAGGACCTTGGACTCCTGCCCGAGCGCGGAGCACATGATCACGCGCGCCGACGGGTCCAACTGCATGATCTCGCGCAGGGCCGTGAGGCCGTCCTTCTCGGGCATCGTGATGTCGAGCGTCGCGAGATCGGGCTTCAGTGACTGGTAGGACGCGACGGCCTCGACGCCGTTGGCAGCTTCGCCGACGACCTCATGACCGGCCTTGACCAGTGCGTCGGAGACCAACTTGCGCATGAACGCCGCATCATCGACGACGAGTACTCGGGCCATGTCAGGCCACCTCCTGGAGAGTTCGAATGGGGAGCTTGGTTGCAGGGTGAAGCTGGGTGTCGGTGCCGCCGGCCTCGCGGAACGTGACCGTCCCGGCGGCGGGGTCGACGCGGATCGAGCGGCCGCGCGCGCCGCCCGTGGCGGCCTCGCTGACGGCGATGTGCCGGGCCGCGAGCGCGTTGCGGACGGCGTCCTCGTTGCGCGCGCCGATCTCCATCGTGCTGCCGATCGCGGCGAACATGCTCGCGCCGCCGACCAGCACCGCCTCGAGCATGGCGCGGCGGGCACCGAGCGCGACGACGAGGTCGATCAGCTCCGGCACGGCACGATCGGCGAACTTGAACTGGTTGAGGAGGCCATTGGCGCCGGAATCGGGCAGCACGATGTGCGCCAGGCCGGCGATGCCGGCGCGGCGGTCGAGCAGCGCCAGCCCGATGCACGAGCCGAGGCCCAGCGTGACCAGCTGCTCGTCCTGTGCGTCGGTGGCGGCGAGTTCGCCCATGCGGACCATCGTGTCCGTCATGACAGCCCTAAGCGGTCCAACAACTCACCGGCACCGCCGTGATCGGGCACCAGCAGGACCGCGATCGAGCAGCCTTCGCCCTCGACGCTCATGCGTGAGTCCAGCAGCAGCGCCGAATCGCTGAACGCCGCGCGGGAGGCGAGGACCGCCTCGACGAGCGCGCCGAGCATGTCGGTCGCCGTCGCCGGGGGCGTCGGCTCGAAGGCGATGCCGGTCATGGTCGCGAACGCGCTCAGGTACGACGAGCCGACGACGTTGCCGATCTCGCCCAGCGCGGACGGGGCGAGCTCCGAGCCCGGCTCAAGACCCAGCAGGCGGCAGAGCGTCTCGCCGTCGGCGGGCGTGAGCAGCATCAGCACGGTCGAGGGCAGGTCGCCTTCGACGCCGAGCGCGATGCCGGTCATCTCGGCCTCGGGCGAGCCGAGCGCCTCGACGACGTCGGCCATCGGGACCATCCGGGCGTCCGGGACGCTCAGGTCGACCGGGCGCGAGAGCATGCTCGACAGCGCGGTCGAGGCGGTGCCGGCGCCGATGTTGGCCAGCTCCCGCAGAGCGTCGAGCTGTGTGTCGTTGTAGGTGGTGCTCATGCGACCGCTCCTCGGGGTTGGGTTGCCTGGGCGACCGCGTCGCAGTCGATGATCAAGGCGATCTGTCCGTCAGACAGCACGGCCGCGCCTGAGAGCGCCGAGCCGTCAGAGATCTCGGGTGGCAGCGGGCGCGTGACGAGCTCGCGCTGGCCGTCCAGCTCGCCGACCGCCAGGGCCAGGCGATCGCCGTTGCCGCGCACGACCACCGCGTAGGCGGCGCCGTCGGCGCGTGTCCCGCCGTACTGCTCGGAACCGTCGACGATCGGCAGCGCCCCGTCGCTGAGGACCAGCATGCGCTGTCCGGCGACGGACGAGACCGCGTGGTCGGTGAGGCGGACGATGCGCTCGATGCGATCGAGCGGGATCGCGAAGCCGCGCCCGTCGATCTGCACGATCAGGGCGGACATGATCGCCAGCGTCAGCGGCAGGCGGATCTCGGCACAGGTGCCGCGACCGGGCTCGGAGTTCAGCGTGACCTCGCCGCCGAGCTCGCGGATCGCGACGCGCACCGCGTCCATCCCGACGCCGCGGCCGGAGACGTCGCTCGTGACGTCCATCGTCGAGAAGCCGGGGTGAAAGAGCAGCTCGGTGGCGCGCGCCAGGTCGATCGAGGCGGCGGCCTCCTGCGTGATCAGGCCGCGCTCGCAGGCCTTGCGTGCGACCTTGGCCGCGTCGATGCCGCGGCCGTCGTCGGAGACCGAGATGACGACGTTGCCGCCGGCGTGGCGGGCGGCGATCTCGAGCTTGCCGGTCTCGGGCTTGCCCGCGGCGACGCGCTCCTGCGGCGTCTCGAGGCCGTGGTCGAGCGCGTTGCGGATCAGGTGCACGAGCGGGTCGCCGAGCGAGTCGACGACGCTGCGATCGAGCTCCGTGTCCTTGCCCACGAGGTCCAGCTCGACCTGCTTGGAGAGCTTGACCGAGAGGTCGCGGACGAGCCGCGGGAAGCGCAGCAGGACGGCCTCGACGGGGATCATCCGGACCTGCATGACCATCGCCTGCAGGGCGTGCGAGGTGCGCGTCAGGCCCTGGATGGCCTGCGCCAGCCCGGGTACGTCGGCCTGGCTTGCGAGCACCTCGACCTGCGTGCGGTTCAGGACCAGCTCGCCCATCGCGTGCATCAGCGCGTCGAGGCGCTCGGAGTCCACGCGGACGGTGGAGGAGGTGTGCGAGCGGGTCTCGCGGACGACCGTGGCGGGACCCGGCTCGGGCTCACCGTCGACGGCGGCGTCGGCGACGGCCTCGACGACCTCGACGGCGATGACGTCCGGGATCCCGGCCGCGGCGGCCTCGAGCTCGGCGTCGGTGTTCTCGCACACGAGCCAGGCGACGATCTCGCGTCCCTGGAAGCTGTCGACGTCCTGCGGGGCCGGAAGGCAGGCGAGCGTCTCCCCCACCTTCGCCACCGCGGCGAGCACCATGTAGGCGCGCACGGACGGCATGTCCACGTCGTCGCGCAGGGTGGCGGAGATCTGGACCACGCGGCGGCCCTGGGCCATCGAGCCGAGGTCGAACGGCGGTTCGACGCTCTCGGCCTGGCCGGCCGGCTGTGCGGCCTCGTCGTCGCGGACGAGCTCGCGCAGGCGCTCGATCAGCGCGCCCGGCGTGATCGCCTCCTCGCCCGTCGCCTCGATCGCGTCCACAGCGGCCTCGAGCGAGTCGAGGCATTCGAGCAGCACGTCGATCTCGGACCGCTGGAGGCCGTTCTTGCGCTGGCGCAGCAGCTCGAAGACGTCCTCCATCTCGTGCGTGAGGGCCGCCATGCCGGCGAAGCCCATCGTCGCGCTCATGCCCTTCAGGGAGTGCGCGATCCGGAAGATCTCGTCGATCGTCGGGCGGTCGTCCGGGGTCTCCTCGATGCGGACCACGGCCAGGTTGAGCTCCTGCAGGTGCTCCCGGCCCTCGGCCAGGAACATCGGGAGGTATTCGGAAAGATGGTCCACAGGTCCTTAGTCGGACGCTTTCACACTTCTCTGCACCGTTTTCGGCGAAAGATTTCGCGGCTCGTACAGTCGAGGGATGACCACCCTGGCTCGCACCCCCGGCCTCTAGTGCGCGCCGCGCTGCTGCTCGCCCTGCCGGCGCTCGCCCTTGCCGCCTGTGGCGGCGACGAGAAGCCGGCACCGCCGGCGGCCACCGCCGCCGCCACCACCGCCGCCGAGTCGGCGACCCCCGCTCCGACCCAGTCCGCTCAGGCCAAGGTCGCCGGCAAGGACTGCGCGGAGGTCGGCGATCTCACCGCCGAGCCCGAGCGCCGTCCACCCGACGACGTCGCCATCCCCGGCTACGTCCATGTCTACAAGTCCGAGGGCACCAAACGCTTCTACGCGGTGCTCGACGGCACGCCCGACGAGCTCGCGTCGCGCCGCGACGACGCCCAGAACGAGCTGATCCAGAACTACCAGTACGAGGCGCTCGACACCGACGACAAGCCCGGCGTCGCATCCGAGGGTTCGCTGAAGGGCGAGAAGCACGCCGTCACGCTCGTGGTCACGCCGCTGTGCGACGGCAAGCTCGGCATCCGCTACACGGTCTCCGACCTCTAACGTCCCGGCCGATGCTCCAGCACGTCACGCTCGAAGTCCGCCCGGCGCAGGTGCGGTCCTGCGTCGCCTTCTGGGAACTGCTCGGCTTCAACGAGATGGAGCCGCCGCCGCTGCTGCGCGACCGCTTCACCTGGGTCGAGCGCGAGGGCACACAGATCCACCTCGTGCCGGTCGAGGATCCGATCGTCGCGCGCGAGGGCCACGTCGCGGTCCTCGCCGATGACTACGAGGCCGCGCTCGAGCGCCTCGCCGCCGCGGGCTTCGAGCTGCGCGCCGGCACGAACGCCTGGGACGCGCCGCGCATGTTCGTCCACGACCCCGCCGGCCACCGCGTCGAAGTCATGTCCAAGCCGCCGCACCCGCCCTGGCCGGACGGTTCCGGCTGAGGAAGGGACAGCGCGCCCGCGTACCTGGTCAAGCACGAGGGGTCAGCTCGCTGGGAGGAAGCCCGCTCGCAGTAGGCGTAGGCGGGTGCGTGTTCTCGGGCACGCGGGCGCAACCGCTTATTCCCTCGGAACGATTCCATTCAAACAGTCAACGCAATGCAGAGCGCTTATTGGTCAGCTGGTCGACATTCCGGATTCTGAGTAATCCGGTACGTCGCGTCCTGGACCGCGAGCGCCTGCAGGCCGAGTGCGAGCTGCGCCTGGCCGAGCGGCGTCTGCGGGTCGTGGCCGGTCAACGTCCGCACCCGCTCAAGACGGCTGGCGACGGTGTGCCGGTGGGCGAAGACCGCCGCCGCGGTGGCGTTCATGTTCGCGCCGTGCAGCAGGTAGGCGCGGACGGTGTCCAGGAGATCGCCGGCCGGGCTGACCGTCGAGTCCACGAGCGCCTGCAGCGCGCGCGGCTCCGCCGCCAGCACCAGCCTCCAGCTCCCCGACAGCAGCTCGTCGAGCTCGACGTCCTCGAGCTCGGACGCCAGCTCCGCGACGCGCAGCGCACCGCCGATTGCCTCGATCTCGGGCTCGAACGGCGACAGGCCGGTCGGCGCGCTCGCTCGCAGACGCCGGGCCACGCGGCGCGAAGCGGCCTCGGCGGTCGCCTGCTCCCCGCCCGGCGGCACCGGCAGCAGCGCCTCGACCCGGTCCGCCCGCGCTGCGGCCAGCGCGCCGGGGAACTCCTGCGCGATCGTGGCCAGCACGCGCTCGGTGTGACCCGCCGGCGGCCGTACGCTGAGCGCGCTCGCGCCGCGGCTCAGGTCCGCCCCAAGCCGCTGGGCGCGCGCGATCGTGTCGTCGCGCGACGGCGGCCGCGGCCCGCGGATCGCCTCGAACAGCGCCGCGCACGCGCGCCGCTGGGTCACGCCCGCGTCGCGCAGCGTGACGGCGGTGAGCACGGCGACCGCCGCCAGTTCGAGGATCTCGTGCGCCTCGGGCGTCGGTTCGGCGTCGAGCAGCGCGACGTAGCCGAGCAGCTCGTCGCCCGACCGCACCGGGACCTCGGCGACCAGCCCGCGCGGCAGCTTGACCGGGCGCCCGAGCAGGCGCGCGGACACCGTGTCGGCGAACTGTGCGTGGCGGGCCTGCGGCAGCGGCGGCTCGACCACTGAAACCTCGACCGGCGGCAGCACGATCGCCACCGTCCCGCCCAGCTTGCCCGCGGCCAGGGCGGCCACGGGCGCGACGCCGCCTCCCGCGAGCACGGCGTCGATCATCCCGAGATGGATCCGGCGCAGCCGTCCTACAGAGGCGACCGCGCTGTCGGCGAGCGCGGACATCCGGAGCTCGGCATCTACGCGGCGATCGCGAGCCGGCGCGAGACGGCGGTCGGGTTCGCGAACAGGTCGAGCACCGGGCAGTGCGCGTCGACCGCGTCGGCCAGCTCGCGGTAGCGCTCCGCCGGCTCCGGGCCGATCGGCGTCACGTCCAGGCGGATGCCGGTGAAGCCCGGGCGGACGCCGTCGTCGAGCCCGAAGAAGCCGTGGAGGTCCAGGTCGCCCTCGGCGGCGATCTCGAGCCCTTCGAGCTCGATCCCGAGCTTCGCCGCCCAGAACCGGTACGTGATCGCCTGGCACGAGGCGAGCGCCGCGAGCGCGTACTCAACCGGGTTCGCGTGCAGGTTCGCGCCGGCGAGCGTGCTCGGCTCGTCGACCTCGATGACATGGTCGCGGGCGCTCAACTTGACCTCGGTCGGGCCGACGAGCAGGCCTTCGGTCCTGAAGACCACGCGAGCGCGCCCCGGCTCGGTGGCGATGGCCTGTTCATTGGCTTCGATCGCGGCGGTGACCGACATGTCCCAAGACCTCCTGCACGTGGGGTGAACCCCAAAGGTACCAAATCCGATCGGTTTTATGTAGTAAGTGCTGGCGCCTTCCAGGCCGCGACGGTCGCGGGGTTGGCGAGGTAGTCGGCGAAGCTCCGCGCCGCGTGGCCGGTGACTCGCTCGACGTCGTCGGTGACCGCGGCCGTGGCGTTCGCGCGGACCGCGTCGAAGAGCGAGCCCAGCAGCTGCGCGTAGTCGGCCGGGATGCCCGCGGCGATGCTGTCGGCGACCCACTGCTCGACCGGCGGATCGACGTGGCGAACCGGCCGCCCGGCCGCCGCTGCGATCCGTTCCGCCACTTGGGCGAACGTGAGCGCCTCCGGCCCCGTGAGCGCGTAGGCGGCGCCGGCGTGCGCGGCGGGCGCGAGCAGCGTGGCCGCGGCGACCTCGGCGATGTCGTCGGCGTGGATGAACGCCTCGGCCCCATTGCCCGTCGGCGCGACGACGACGCCGTCCGCCGCGATCGCGGGCTGGAAGAAGTACTCGTCGAAGTCCTGCATGAACCAGCCGGGTCGCAGGATGCTGTGGGTGAGCTTCGTGCGCGCCGCCAGATCGAGCTCGATCGCGCGCAGCGCCAGCTCCGGCGGTGCCAGCTCGACGCCACGGGCGCTGAGGTAGGTGATGTGGCGCACGCCGGCGCGCTCGGCGCGGTCGATGAAGGCGCCCACCTGCGCCGCGTGGTCCAGCCGCAACGCCGGCGGTACGAGATAGACGGCGCTCGCGCCTTCCAGCGCGGCGTCGTGCGTGCTCGGGTCATCCCAGTCGAAGCGGACGTCCGCGCCGTTGCGTGCGGCGGTGCGGGGCGAGGCGCCGACGGCGCGCAGAATCGGGGCGATGCGGCGGGCGGTCTTGCCGGTGCCGCCGAGGAGAAGGATCGTCATGGCCACGACTTCATCGCATATTGGCGATCGTTTCCATGCTGGAATCGCGCGCAGACATATGTCATCGTCTCTTCTTGTGGACGTTCTCACCGATTTGCTCGAACGCTCACGCGCGCGTGGGGCCGCCTTCTCGCACTCGACGATCCATGGGCGCTGGGGCCTCGCCTTCGATCCCGTGCCCGGGCTCGCGGTGCACGCGATCGTCGAGGGCGAGGTGCACCTGATGACGGCCGACGAGACGCTGCGGCTGCTGCCGGGCGACATCGTCCTGGTCCGCGGCGGGCTCGAGCACCGGCTCGCCAGCGGCCGCGACGAACCGTGCCTGGCGCTCCCGGACTACATGGAGCGGGCGCGCGTCCACGGCTCGCCGCGCCGCTTCGTCTCGGGCGAGCACGGCGAGGCGGCGGAGTTCTTCTGCGGTGCCTACATCTTCGAGGGCGACATCTGCGACCGCCTGCTCCAGCTGCTCCCCGACACCGTGCGGCTGCGCCCCGCCGCCGGCAGCGCCCTGCGCACGACGATGGATCTGCTGGCGCGCGAGATGCTGCAGGACGACCCGGGCCAGCAGACACTCCTCGACCGCCTGCTCGACGTCGCGCTCGTCCAGGTCCTGCGGGAGCACTTCGCCGACCAGGGCGAGGCGGCGCCCGCCTGGTTCCGCGCGTCCGGCGACCCGCAGATCGGCCCGGTCCTGCGCGCCGTCCACGACGACCCGGGACGCCGCTGGACCGTCGAGGAGCTCGCCGCCGAGGCCACGCTCTCCCGCGCCGCCTTCGCGAGACGCTTCACCGCGCAGCTCGGCGTCGCCCCACTCGCCTACCTCACCGGCTGGCGGATGGCGCTCGCCCGCGAGCGGCTGCGCGACTCCGACGACGGCATCGCCGCCGTCGCCGATTCCCTCGGCTACGCCTCCGAGTTCTCCTTCGCCGCTGCATTCAAACGTCACCACGGCGTCGCGCCCGGCCGCTGGCGCACGACAAGCCGCCGCCCGGTCACGCTCGGCGCGTCGTAGCGTCGCCTGATTCGAGGGGTGCTTCACGGTCGGGTTCGACATCGAGCAGTGGACGTACGCGTTCACCAACGGCTTCAGCGACGAGCAGTCCAAGGCGCTGTATGACCGCTACGGAGCCTGGCTGCGCCGCACCGTCAGCTCGCACCTGTACCGGATCTTCCCCAAGCTCGACGTCTCCTCGCGCGCGCAACTGGGCGTGGCACAGGGGCTGTAGGGTGCGGCGCGACGCATGCGCCGGCGCAGCGAGGACCGCGAGACGGAGAAGCCCGAGACCGCAGCCGCCGCGCCAGCGCCGGTGCCCGTGACCATGCTCGGACGGCTGCAGCGCGGCGGGATCGGCAACCACGCGATGGCAGCGCTGCTGGCGCGAGCTCCGGCCGAGCTCGACACCGAGCCGCACGTGGGCGGCGACGCCGCCGGGCTGCTCTCCCTGCTCGCACCGCCCGAGACCGAGACCGCGGCCGCAGCCCCGCCGGCGGAGGAGACGACGACGCTCGCCGACTGGCTGGCCGAGGCACCGGCCACGAACGCCGAGTATGCGCAGTGGCTCGTCGACGGCGCGACGCACGGCTTCGTCCTCTGGACGGCGACCAACTCCCAGAGCCAGATGACCAAGCTCGCCGCGGGCGAGAAGGTCAGCGGCACCGACCCGGCCAAGGCGGAGATCCTCGGCGCGCTGAAGACGCTCAAGGCGCTCGTCACGGCCAAGGCGAGCAAGTGGAACGGCGACCAGACGCTGCCCAAGGAGACCGTCGGCATCGGCAGCTTCATCCGCGGCAGCTCCCCCCACGACGGCCGCGCGATCGACATCAACAAGCTCGACTGGACCGGCACCAACGGCCCGGTCCAGGTCGAGGAGGCGCTGCGGGCGCTGCCGGCCGGCAGCTACGGGATCGGCCTGCCCTTCCAGGGCCAGTTCTTCCCGCGCGACGAGTTCCTCGACGACCGCAAGGCGGCTGCGGAGGCCGCCGCCGGGGAGGGCAAGGCGCCGGCGGCGATCACGACGGCGTCGCTGAAGAAGTTCACCGGCTCGCGCTACACAGCCGCGTACACCGACGGCAAGTGGGTCGAGACGAAGGCGTCAGGGCAGGCGGTCAGCCAGCTCAAGAGCGCGACGCTGAAGACCGCGATCACCGAGCTCAACGGCGCCGGGTACACGATCTACGTCTTCCCCGACAACGACAATCACATCCACATCCAGAACCCCTGAAAGGGAGCCGAGCATGTCGCGCGCGCTGCTGATCGTCGACATCCAGAAGGACTACTTCCCCGGCGGGCGCATGGAGCTCGTCGGCGCCGAGGCCGCCGCCGGCCGGGCCGGCGAACTGCTGGCGGCGTTCCGCGAGAGCGGGGAGCCGGTGTTCCACATCCAGCACGTCTGGGATGCCCCGGACGCGCCGTTCTTCGCCCCGGGCACCGAGGGCGTCGAGATCCACTCTTCCGTGACCCCCGGGCCGGGCGAGCCGCTGATCGTCAAGGAGCATGCCAACGCCTTCCTGGCGACCTCGCTCACCGAGGATCTCCGCAGCGCGGGCGTCGAGGACGTCGTGATCTGCGGGATGATGACCAGCATGTGCGTCGACGCCTCGGCGCGCGCCTCCGACGACCTCGGCTTCAAGACCAGCATCGCCGGTGACGCGTGTGCCGCGCCGGACCTCAAGTCAGGCGACGACGTCATCCCCGGCGCCACGGTCCACCGGGCCGTCCTCGCCGCGCTCGACTCCATGGTCGCCAGCGTCCGCGACACCAGCGAGATCATCGCCGACCGCTGAGCGACGGCGACGCCGGCGGCGCAGCAGCAGCGCGATGGCGCCGCCCGCCAGCAGCAGCACGACGACCACGGCGATCAGCGGCTTGACGATCCCGGGCCCGAAGCTCGCGCCGTGCTGCTCGCCCAGCGCCCGCACCGCCGCGTCGGCCGCGGCCGCGTAGTCCTGGCCGCTCTTCTGGACGGTCGGCAGCGAGGCGAGCAGCTTCGCGTCGGCCGCCGTAGCCGCGTTGCCCTCGCACGGGTCCGAGTAGCCCTCGGCGCGCTTCTTCGGGAGGCAGTCGTAGATCCCGTAGCCGTTGGGCATCACCACGAGGATCGGGTCGGAGTTGAAGGTCGCGAGCTCCTGGGCGAGGAACTTGGCGTACGGCATCGGCTTGCGGTACAGCAGCCCGGCCGAGCCGAGGTCGAAGTCGTTGGCGATCATCGCCACGCGGACCGGATAGCCCTGCTCCTTTGCGCGCTTGAGCGTCTCCGTCAGCTTCTTGGTCGACTCCCCGGGTAGCTTGATCTCGTACGGGTAGAAGGCCCGTTCCTTGATCAGGACGTCGCTGGCGGGATCGCCGTCGGCGCGCGCGAGCGCCGGCGCGAGGATCGCGCCGGCGAGAATCAACAGAAGCAGCGCGGCCGCGCTGCGGCCCCGGCTCACCCCAGTGAGTCGGTGCGCAGCGACCGGTCCCAGGTGAGCTTGCCGTCCTTCACCTTGAGAATGACCCGGTTGTCGTAGAGCAGCGTGTGGTCGTGCGCGAAGCGGACGACGCCCAGCGAGTTGACGAAGTCCGGGTCCAGCGTGGTCATGGCCTTGATGACCTTGGGACTGTCGGTGGTCTTCGCCTTCTGGATCGCGTGCGCGATCGTGCGCACGGAGTCGTAGCCCTGCTGGGCCTCGAACCCGGGGTCGCGCTGGTAGCGCTGCTGGAAGCTGGTGCTCCACGGCTGGGCCATCGGCGTGTTCTTCGGGGTCGCGGTGGCGGTGACGTACGCGCCGTCGGCCGCGTCACCCGCCGCGCTCACGAACTCGGGGCTCTCGGACGCGGCGGTCGCGCTGAAGGTGCCCTTGTAGTCGGCGGCGCGCAGCGCCTTGAGCAGCTCGCCGCCCTTGCCGGCGGCGCCGGTCCAGAGGATGAAGTTCGGCTTGGAGGCGACCGCGGCGGCCGCGATCGTCTTCATGTCCTGCCCGCCGGGCTCGACGGTCTGCAGCGACACGAGCTTGGGCGCGCCCTCGACGAGGCCGATGGCCTTGCGGGCGAGCGCCTTGGACTCCGCGGAGTCGTCCTGGATGACGGCGAGCCGCTGGGCCTGGCGGTAGTTCATCCAGAACACCGAGGACAGCGCCTGCTGGTAGACGGTGCCGTTCATCAGGAACGTGGACTGGGTGTCCTCGTTGACGAGGTCGTCCGCGGTGGCGGAGGTGACCAGGAACGGGATGCCCGTGGAGTCGATGACCGGGACCTCGCGCTCTGCGGCCGCGTCGCACATGCCGCCGACGACACCGGCGACGTCGCTGTCGGAGAGGAACGCCTTGGCGGACTCGTACGCCACCTGCGCGTCGCACGCGTCGTCGACGATCTGCAGGTCGAGCTTCTTGCCGAGCACGCCGCCCTTGGCGTTGATCTCGTCGACGGCCTGCTGCGCGCCGTCCGTGAGGTCCTTGGCGCGCGTTCCGAGCTCGCCCTCATGGGCGACCGGAGCGAGCACGCCGAACGTCACCGTCGCCCTTCAGCTCAGGCGTCTCGGCCTTCTTGTCCTTGCCGCCACACCCGCCTACGGCCAGCCCGGCCACGAGGGCGAGGGCGATGGCGCCTTTCCGTACCACGATCACTTCTCCTAACCGCCAAAACAAAAAAACGCGCGGGCCGCCATGACAGCGGCCCGCGCGGAATGCCCTTCGCTACGGGTTGTTCGTCGCCAGGGTGAACGTCAGCGTCTTGCTGTACGCACCCGTCCGCAACGCATCCGTGGCGCCCACGTGCTGCTGGAAAGCCAGGCTAACGCCATCGTTGCTCGTCGGACCCGAATAGGTCAGAAGCGAGGTCGGCGTGGCCGAGCCACCGACGTTGGCGAACGCGCCGCCGACACCGGCCGCACTCGTCGCCTTGGCCTGCAGGAAGGACGGCAGCGAAGAACGTGCCGTTGACCAGGTGACCGGTCGCCGTCGCGGACGGGTCGGCCACGCTGAGCGTGGCGTCACCGGCTGTCGAGATGACGTTGGCCGTCGTCGAGGCCTGGTAGTCCTTGGCGACGCCCGGCGTGAACGCGCCGAACGACGGCCGGCGTACCGGTCGTCAGCGCGAGCGTGGCGGACACGGTGGCACCGGCGCCGCCGGTGACCTCGTCCTTGACCTTCGGACCGGTCTGCGACTTGTCGCAGGCGTTCCAGCAGACGAGCGGCTGCACGACGCCCTTGATCGGGTCCGTGTAGCGCAGCACGTCGATGCCGCGGGTGTAGTCGGCGGTGTAGATGTAGCCGTTGTGCCAGTAGACGGCCGACGTGTTGTTGGCCGGCTGCGCGGGCGTGTTGCCCGAGGCCGCGATCGCCGGCACGCGGAAGTAGCCGGCCTGCTTGATGTCGGTCGGGTCGGACACGTCGAGGATGCGCGTGCCCTGGGCGTAGAAGCCGATCGCGACCATGTCGCCGACCACCGAGAACCAGTGGGCGGAGCAGCTGGAGGCGTTGACCGAGCCGGGGAGATCCCGCGGCGTGTAGTCGTCGAGCTTCTCGATGAAGTAGCGGTTCGTCGCGCTGCGGTCCGGGGACCACGCCTTGCCGTCGTAGCTGCCGGCGAGGTTGGAGGTGACGAAGCGACCGGAGCCGCCGCCGCTGGTCGAGGTGCAGGACGTGACGTTCTCCTGCGTGACGTACGACAGGTCGGTCTTGTTGATCACGCGACCGGTGGCCGTGGTGACCGTCTTCGGCGACTTGTCAGAAGCCGCCTGCGTCACGTGGTACGAGTTGTGCTCGACGCTGATCGTGCCGTACTGCGCCTCGGACTCCAGCGACGGGACGCTGCCGCCCGCGTACGGGACCGGGTCGGTCGCCGAGGCGTAGCGGGCCACGCCCGTGGTCGGGTCCATGTGCATGCCGGTGGTGTAGTAGCCGCGGATGCCGCCGAAGCCGGACGTCCAGGCCAGACCGTCCTGATCGACGTCGACGGAGTGCGTGTACGCCGTCGTGCCGTTGTTGCGCTTCATGTCGACCGGCTTGGCGTACGTGTACGGGTGGGCCGGATCGCGCACGTCGGTGACGAAGGCCGGGACGCCGGTCCACTCCGGGTGGAGCACGCCGGCGACGTCCTGCGGCTGGCCGCTGACCTTCGAGCCGTTGTTGGCCGGGCCGACGCTCCAGAGGTAGCGGCAGTCGTTGATGCAGGTGGCCGTGTGGCCGGCCGGCACCCAGTGGTACGCCACGACCTGCGGGTTCCACGGGTCCTTGACGTCGATGATGTAGAGGCCGGTGCGGCCGCCCGGGTGCCCGCTGTTGCCGAACGAGCGCGGGTCGCGGGCCAGGAAGGCCAGCTTGCGGCGCGAGTCGACCGTGGGGTTCTCACCCTCGTAGAAGCGCGCGGCGGTGTCGGCCGTGCCGTGCGCGTCGGCCGGCTGCATCAGCGTGGAGGCCGGGACGGCGCCGACGAACGTCGGGGCCTCCGGGTTCTTCAGCGAGAAGATCGAGAGACCGCCGGTGCCGTCGCCGAGCAGGAAGTCGTAGCCGAGGTTCTCGAAGTGCATGAACGTCGCGCCGGCGTAGTTGGCGTTGGTGCTCGTGGCGCTCGCCGGCAGGCCGCGCGAGTTGGAGATCCACTGCAGGTTGTCGCTCTTGACCGGGCTGTTCGGCGGAGAAGTGGACGTCGGTCAGCGGCGTCTTGCCCGCGTCGGAGGCGATGCCGCCGTTGACGCCGGCCAGCGACTTCGCTTCCTTGTCCGAGTTCTCGAGCGCGACGGCGGCACGCCGCGGCGTCGGCGGCGGCAGCGGCCGCCTTGTCCACGTTGCCCGGATCGGCGGCCGCGGCGGCGGCCGACGTGGCGGCCTTCGCGGCGGCCTGATCGGAGAGATCCTTCGCGCGATCGACCGTCGCCTGCGTCGTCATCGCCTGTGTCCCGGCGTCGTCGGCCGGACCCGCGGGCGGACCGGCGGCGAATGCCGCTCCGGCTCCGAACGAACCGAGCAAGATCGTCGCCCCGAGCAACGAGCTCACCACCCTGCGCCTACTACCGACCATCTATGACCCCCTCATTGACCCAAGAAACTGACCCGCAGGCTAATGGGACCGTAAAGTCCGGTCAATGCAGTGTCTCGTTGAGGAGGCTCAACGCGACCATCAACGCGACGATGCCTAGACCTAGGGCGAAGAGCGCCAATAGCAGGCGTTTTCTGACGCTCATCCGTTCGCCTTGTCGAGGATCGTGACCGTGAACGGAGCGTCGCCGGGCGGCTCGACGTCGAGCGTCAGGCCCCAGTGGCCGACCATCACCAGCGCCGGTGCCTCGCGCTCGTAGACGCCCGGATGCGGTCTCGGGCAGCTTGTAGGCCTGCGTCCCCATCTCCATGTCCAGCATGGCGAAGGTCGCGGTGACGACGGCGCCGGTCACGGGCTTGCCGTCCCGGCTCAGCCGCACCTGGAAGCGGTTCGGCACCGCGGCCCGGTTGGGCGTCGACGCGCACCTCGACGGTGTAGCCGGCCTTCTCGACGGTCGTGGCCACGGGGCCCGGGCCGACGCGCGCGGCCGGCTTGCCGAGGTCGGCGACGGCCTTCGCGGGCGGCGCGAGGCTCGTGAGGACGGCGGCGGCGAACACCGCGCCGGCGACGACGACGGCCTCCGCCCCGACGAGCCGGCGCAGCAGCCCGGCCGCGTCGGCGCGACCGGCGAGCAGCCGCGGCCGGGTGCGCAGGAGGTTCACGGCCGCCAGCAGCACCGCGACGCTGAGCAGCGCGATCTTGACCAGCAGCGCCTGCCCGTAGCCCGTCTCCCAGAGCGACGCGAGCGTCGGCAGCTGCAGGATCGAGGCGCCGATGCCGGTGGCGATCAGCGCCAGCACCGCGCCGATGGCGACGTTGGAGAAGCGCGGGACGGCGACGGTCAGGCCCGCCACCCGCCGGTTCGCCGGCAGGCTGCGCCAGAGCACCAGCAGGCCGATCAGGCCGCCGATCCAGACCGAGCCGGCCGTCAGGTGCAGCCAGTCGAGCGCGATCGCGACGCCGCGCGGCGACGTCTGGCCGGCGTGGCCGGTGACCCCGGGGATCGAGCACGACCGCGGCGGCGGCGAGCAGCGCGCCGGTGGTCGCCAGCAGCTCGGCGATCGAACGGCGGGCGCGCTCGGGACGGTCGATCGCGATCGCGATCGCAGCCGCCACGGCGAACAGCGCGAGGCACAGCTCGAGGTCCAGATAGCCGCGCCCGAAGGCCGAGACGTCGAGCAGCGGGGCGAGCGCGCCGACGTCGAAGGGCGAGCGCAGCGAGAACTGGGCGGTCGAGAGCAGCAGGTAGACCGGCGCGCGCCAGCAGCGCGCCGGCGATCGCGATCGCGAAGGCGATCGAGACGCCGCGCAGGCTGTGGCCGACCGGGCGCGCGATCAGCATCCGCAGCACGAAGAGCCCGATCGCCGTCATCGCCGCGAGCAGGACGATCCAGCGCGCCGCCACGAGCCGCGGCGTCGCCGCCGTCTCGGAGATCGAGGGCACCTGCGAACTGCGGTGCCGGGCCCGGCGTTGGGGCCGACCGCGAACGTGAAGGCGCCGCGGACCGGGTGGCCGTCGACCGAGATCACGCGCCAGTAGACGAGGTACCAGCCTTCGTCGCAGCGGCTTGAGCGGGACGACGATCGACGTCGGATCGCCCTCCTTGCGCCGCGGCGGGCCGGCCGTCACCTGGTCACCGGCCGCGTCGCTGATCGAGACCGCGGCGAAGCGCGGCTCGACCGGCTCGCTGAAGGTCAGGACGACCTCGGGCGGGGAGCCGTTGACGATGCCCGCCGCCGACGGGACGGTGCGCACGAGCGCCGCGTGGCCCCAGGCCGTCGCGGGCAGCGCGAGGCTCGCCAGGACTACGAGGAGGGCGACCGCCCGCCGTCTCACGCCAGCTCTCTCCCCCCGGCGTGCAGCAGCAGCGCGATCGCCGCGCCGACCAGCGCGAGCGTCGCGATCACGAAGGAGATCGACGGCCAGGGTCGAGCTCCCGCCGCCGCCGAGCGAGCTCTTGGCCTCGATCGTCGGCGCCGGCGTGTCCGAGCCCGCGGCGCCGCTCCAGTCGACGACGGTGCCGTCGGAGTAGGTCTGGCGGACCTTGAAGTCGTAGGTCTTCGCGGCGCCGACGTCACCGACGAACTGCAGGACCGCGGCCTCGCCGGTCGGGACGTTGCCGCCGGTCCAGGTCGCCTTGCGGATCGCGACGTCCTCGCCCGAGCCGCTCTGATCGGTGGTGCGCTTCCAGCCCGGCGCGGCCACGAAGGAGTCGATCGTGAACCCGGCGGGCGGGGTCAGCTCGATCTGCGTGGTCGTCACGCCCTCCTTCTCGGTCGGGACGGCGAGCGTGAACATCTGGCTCGTCTGCGCGAGCACGGTCGGTGGGCTGAGGTTCGCGTGGGCGAACGCGCTGTCGGTGAACGCGAGCAGGGCGGCGACGGGCAGGAGCGCCAGCCACCGGCCGCGCGCGAGCGGCCTGGTCAACTTGGATGGTCCTTTCGGGTGCGGGGTGAGTTCGTCGTGCTGGTTCAGGCGACGACGAGCGGCGGCCCGCGGGCGCCGAGCGGCCGGCGGCGCGGCCGGCCGGCGGGGGTGTTGCGGCGCGGCGGCGCCGGGAGCGGCGCGCGCGAGGTCGCGCGTTTGGCGGCGCGCAGCGCGACGATCGTGCGGCGCATCCAGGCGAGCACGTGGTCGAGTGCCGCCACGAGCGCGGTGGCGACGGTGGCCAGCGCGGCGAGGATCGGGAGCGCGTCGCGATGGACCGGACCGAGCAGGCAGTCGAGCCCGTGCCAGCCGAGCCCGGCGTGCCAGTGCAGCGTCGACTCCAGCACCGTGAAGGCGAGTGCGCTGAGCGCGAACCAGGCGGCGGCGCGCGGGCAGCAGCCTGATCGGTTGCAGACGCGGTCCGGGCGCCGTCAGCTTCCGTCGCTCGAGCAGCCGCCGCTCGTTGACGCCGAGCGCCGCGAGCCAGAGCACGGCGCTGCTGATGGCGAGCGCCAGCGCGGCGCTCGCGAGGATCACGAACGGCAGTCGCGGGCCGCCCGCGGCCTGCCCGAGCTCCAGCGGGTCGTCGATCAGCGCGTACGCGAGCGCGCGGCCCGTCAGCACGATCAGCGCGACGGCTGCGGCGGTGCGCATCTCAGGTCACGACGAGCGTGAAGGGCGCGGTCAGCACGCGCCCGTCCACCTTGGTCTGGATGAACAGCCGCCAGGTGCCCGCGACCGGCAGCAGCACGCCGATCTCCAGGTCGCCGGGGGTGCTCGACGTGCCGGTGACCTTGGCGCCGCCGAGCGTGCTCGTGCAGCCCTGGGCGCCCGGGCGCGCAGACGTGGGTGTGGAAGTAGTCCAGCGAGCCTTCGCGGAAGAAGATCGCGTGCGCGAGCGCGCCGTAGTACGGGCGTGAACTCGGCCGGCTTGCCCTTGGGGTCGGTGACCGTGACCTTCAGCAGCGCGGCCTCGACCGCCTTCAGGTGCGGCTCGCTCTCCATCGTGAACGTGTAGCCGTCGACCACCTGGCTCGCCTTGAACGGCGGCAGCGGCGTCGTCTTCGCCGTGCCCGCGACGTCGAGCCAGCGGAACAGCTGGAAGTTCTTCAGCGAGCCCGTGGCCGTCGGATAGGCATCGACGACGACCCGGTAGCGGCCGGGATCCTTGAACGTCAGCTTGTCGTCGATCGTCCCGTCCGCCTCGATCGGCGGGTGGCGGTGGATGATCGTCGACAGGTCGTCGCGCACGAACAGCACGTGAACGCCCGTGTGCGGCCCGTTACCTTGGGCGTAGTCGGTGAGCGCCTTGCCGTCCGGCTTCTGGATCTCGAACGACACGTCGGTCTTCTTGCCGGTCGGCGCCGTAGCGGCGGGCTGGAAGTCGGCGAGACCGAACGAGCGCGCCGGCGCGGCCGCGGGCAGCAGCGGCGCGGCGGACTCGCCACCACCACACCCCGCGAGCGCCGTGGCAGCAGCGACCGCCACCGCGGCAAGCCGCTTCGACCATGACCCCATCACAGCAACAATAGCCCGGTGTTCGCCGTCCGGACCTCGCTTCTCCTGCTCGCCCTCATCGTTTGTCCAGGGTGCGGCGCCGACACGCCCGCGCCCGCCCCGGTCAGCGCGGCGATCGATCCGCGCGTCGCCCAGCAGGAGGGCCTGGTGCCCGACGGCGATCGGCCGCGGACCCGAGTTCGTGCCCTCCCGCGCGCGCGCCCGAGGACGGCCTGCACCGCCGGTGCGCTGCAGGGCCGCTACCGCGCCCACCTCGAGCTCTTCGGCCGCCGCCACGCCGTCGTCATCCCCGCCGGCATCGGCCTCGGCCCGCCGCTTGCGCACTCGCACAGCAGCCGCATCACCGGCGCCGCCTGCCGCGCCGACGCGCGCACCCTCGATCCCGCCGGCGTGATCGACTTCGACCGCACCGACCTGACCCTCGGCGACCTCTTCGAGATCTGGGGCGAACCGCTCGGCCCGCGCCGGATGGCGTCCTTCCGCGGCCCGGTCAGCGCGTTCGTCGCCGGCCGCCGCGTCACCGGGCGACCCGGCGGCGATCCCGCTCCGCGACGGCGCCCAGATCGTCCTGGAGGTCGGCGGCTACATCCCACCGCACCGCAGCTTCCTGTTCCCACCCCGCCGGGGGTGAGGTCAACGACTTTCCTCACAGGACGGTCGCTGACCCCACCCCCCACGAAGTGCCATCGTCAGGGGATGCCGATCGTGACCGTCCAGCAGTCCCCACGCGACCTCGACGCCCGGCGCCGGCTCGTCGAGGGCATCACCCGCGCGTTCGTCGAGGCCTACGAGGTCCCGCCGGAGCACGTCCAGGTGTTCATCCACGAGGTCGATCACGAGCACTGGGCCAAGGGCGGCCGGCTGGCCGTCGACGCCTGACCGCTCAAGAGATCCACTGGTATCCTGCGAGGTGGACCTTCGGGCCCTCGCCCGATCTCGCCGCGTCAGTGCCTGCAGTCGATGCCTTCGCACGCTGCCCGAGCACCGCGGCGGTTCAGCACTCCAACTTGATCGGAGGACGACTTCAATGAGTCGCTCCAACCACCAGCAGCACACGAACTCGCCCGAGCGGCGACTCGCCACCGCGCGCGTCGCGGGGGCGTCGGTCAGCACCGCGGCCGGACTGGCCGCCGAGCGCGACACGCTCGCGGCCCGTGGCCGCACCCGTCACACCTCGCGCGTGAGGGTCGCCTCCCGCCGCCTCGATGAGGCGGCGCTGAGCGACGCAAATGCCCGCGAACGCCGAGGCGGCGTGTAGCCTCCAAGGCAGCAGTTCGTGCGCGAGTGACTTTCGTTCCTTCTCTCTCGCGCGCGATACGACCTTCGAAGGAGCAGCGAGGACGTCCGCGATGACGCCGCCCCAAGACCCGCCCCGCGGGCAATCCCGACCTCGTTCCGCCTCGCCGGCAGAGCGCAGCATCGAGTTCGCCGCGACCCAGGACCGCCTGAAGCAGGAGGCGGCCGAGCGGCGTGCCGCGTCGTCGAAGCAGACGAGCACGCCGAGCAACCGCCGCGTCGGTACGCCCGGCGAGCCGCGCCGGCGCGGCTAGAAGCACCGGAGGTTGGGAACTGTGCGCCAGAGTTAGGCGCACATGGACCTTCCCTACCTCTCCGCCGCGGACGTCGAGCGCCACCTGACCCCGGTCGTCGCGATCGACGCGCTCGAGGCCGCGCTCGCGAACGGCCTCGATCCTGAGAACGACCCGGCGCGCCGCTTCGTCGGCCTTGAGCACGGCGAGCTGATCCTGATGCCCTCCGAGGTCAGCGGCCACGTCGCCGTGAAGCTCGTGACGATCGGCGGCGATCCTCGTGTCCAGGGCGTCGTCGTGGTCTTCGACGGCACGACGCTCGCGCCCGCCGCGCTGATCGACGGCATCGCGCTCACCAACGTGCGCACGCTCGGCGGTCTCCGCGCTGGCGGTCCGTCACCTCGCGCGCGAGGACGCGTCGCGCCTGCTGATCTTCGGCCGCGGCCCGCAGGCGCATGCGCACGTCGAGGCGATCAGCGCGATCCGCCCGATCGAGCAGGTCGACCTGCTCGGCCGCGATCACACCGGCGCGGACGAGCTCGTCGCGGCCGCCGACATCATCGTCTGCGCCACCACGGCGAGCGCGCCGCTGTTCGACGGCTCGCTCGTCGCCGACCACGCGACCGTCGTCGCGATCGGCACCCACGATCCCGACGCGCGCGAGACCGACGACGCCCTCGCGCGCCGTGCGACGGTCGTCGTCGAGTCCCGCGTCTCGGCGCTGCGCGAGGCCGGCGACGTGATCACGGCGATCGAGTCCGGCGCCCTGACCGAAGACGAGCTGGTCACGCTGGCCGAACTCGTCAACGGCGCGCACGGTCCCCGACGGTCCGCGGCTGTTCAAGAGCACCGGCATGTCCTGGGAGGACGCGGTGATGGCCGCGACGCTCACACGGCTCCGGACCGCCTGAGCTCCTCGAGCCGCTCGTCGGAATAGCCGCAGACGTCGCGCAGCACCTCGCGCGTGTGCTCGCCGCGTGCGGGGGCGCTGCGGATCGGCGGCGCCTCCGCGTCCAGCCGCAGCGGCGACGCGATGTGGCGAACCGTCCCGAGCCGCGGATGCTCGACCTCGACGATCGCCCCGCGCGCGACGCTCTGGGGATCGGCGAACGCGGCCGGGAGATCGTTGACCGGCCCGACCGGGACGCCCGCGGCGCCGAGCACCCGCAGCCACTCGCTCCGACGGACGCCCGCGGAACAGCGAGCCGAGCACCTCGAGCAACTCGTCGCGGTTGCGGTCGCGGTCCGCGAAGGTGGCGTAGCGCGGGTCGGCGGCGAGCTCCGGCCGCCCCGCCGCCTCGCAGAGCGCGCCGCCAGAACTTCTCCTTGCCGCAGGCGACCGTGATCCAGCCGTCCGCCGTCTCGAAGGCCTGGAAGGGCACGAGCGACGGGTGCGCGGAGTCCTTCATCCGGCGCGCGTCGAAGCCGCCGGCTCGCCGCCCAGTAGCCGACGTACCCCAACTCGGAGAGCGCGGTGTCGAACAGCGAGATGTCGCAGTCGCAGCCGGTTCCGTCGCGGCGCGCGCGGTGGATGCCCGAGAGGATCGCGATCGAGGAGACGTAGCCGGCGGAGAGGTCGACGAGCGAGAGGCCGGACTTCGTCGGCGGCCCGTCGGGGTCGCCGGTGATGTGCATCCACCCCGCCATCCCCTGCGCGACGTAGTCGTAGCCGCCCTCCCCCGCCCGCGGCCCGGTCGCGCCGAAGCCGGTCAGCGAGCAGCAGACGATCCGCGGGTTGTGCTCGCGCAGCTGCGCGTACATGAGCCCGAGCTTCTCGGCCTGGCCGCCCTTGAGGTTCGACAGCACCGCGTCGGAGTGCGCGACCAGATCGAGGAAGACCGCGCGGCCGTCCGGGGAGCGCAGGTCCAGCGACACGCTGCGCTTGTTGCGGTTGAAGGACTCGAAGTAGACCGAGTCCTCGCCCGCCTGCTGCGGCGGCACGTAGCGGCCGACGTCGCCGCCGGAACCGGGATCCTCGATCTTGATCACGTCGGCGCCGAGATCGGCGAGTTGCATGGTCGCCCACGGCCCGGCGCCGAACTGCTCGACGGCGAGGATGCGGACGTCGGCGAGCGGCGGGACGGCAGTCATTGCCCCCGGTGTTACCACTTGGCGCGTGCATATCGCCGACGTCATCGCCGTCCCCGGCAGCGCCGCCTACTTCTTCGACGACCAGGCCGCGATCCTCGCCGGCGCCCGGCGCGACGGCCTGAACTACCCGGGCACGCCGCTCACGCCTGGCTTCGACCAGATCCGCCAGCCCGCCGCGGCGGTCTCGGTCCTGCTCGTCCTCAGCGACGGGCAGGTCGCGCACGGCGACTGCGTCAGCGTGCAGTACAGCGGCGTCGGCGGCCGCGAGGCGCTGCTCGACGGGCCGGCGCTCGCCGCACAGATCGACGAAGAGGTCGCACCGCTGCTGCGCGGGCGGACGGTCGACCGCTACGAGCCGCTCAAAGCCCTCTGCGACGGGCTCGGGAAGGCCGCGGCCTACGGGCTCTCGCAGGCGCTGCTCGACGCGTGCGCGCGTGCGAACCGCTGCACGATGGCGCAGCTCGTCCAGCGCGAGTGGGGCCTCGACATCCCGTTCAAGCCCGTCCCCGTCTTCGCCCAGACCGGCGAGGACCGCCGCAACGGCGTGGACAAGATGATCCTCAAGCGCGTCGACTCGCTGCCGCACGGGCTGATCAACAACCTGTCGCTGGTCGGTCCGGACGGGAGCGAACTGGTCGCGTACGTCGGCTGGGTCCGCGACCGCATCCAGGCGCTCGCCGGCGACGCGGGCTACCGGCCGATCCTGCACTTCGACACCTACGCCACGCCGGGCCTCGCGTTCGCCGGCGACCTCGCGCGCGTCACGGACGCTGATGCTCGCGATGGAGCAGGCGGCGCGACCGTACGCGCTGCGCGTCGAGCACCCGGTCGACGCAGGCGGCCGCGCCGAGCAGATCCGCGCCTTCGTCGCGCTGCGCAAACTGCTCGCCGACGCCGGCTCCAGCGTGCAGATCGTCGCCGACGAATGGGCCAACACCGTCGAGGACATCCGCGCGTTCAACCGCGCGCACGCCGCCGACGTGATCCAGATCAAGGCGCCCGACCTCGGGCCGGTGCACGACATCGTCGACGCGGTCCTCGACTGCCGCGCGCACGGCGTCGTCGCGCACCTCGGCGGATCGTGCTGCGAGACCGAGCGCTCCGCCCAGGTGTGCGTGCACATCGCGCTCGCCACCGGCGCCGATCAGCTGCTCGCCAAGCCCGGCATGGGCGTCGACGAGGGCCTCTCGATCGTGCGCAACGAGATGGCCCGGGCGATCGCCCTCAGCCACATAAGCGCTTCGTAAGAAACGGCCACCCGCGGGTGCTGATTCGTGTCAGTATCCGCTCCGAGGTAGGTCCGGGTCGTTCGAGGGGGGATAGCGCCATGCGCGCAGCTGGTTTCGCGGCGATGATCGCCGCTGTCGTCGTGATGGCCGGACCGAGCCGCGCAGCCGCGACTGGAGCTGACGATGTCGCGTCCGCGATCGGCGTGCGCGCGCTCGACGGCGCGGGCAACAACGTCGCTCATCCCGACTGGGGCCAGGCGGGCAAGCAGTACCTGCGGGTCACGCCGCGCCGTCTACGCGGACGGCATCGGCACGCCGGTCGCCGGGCCGCCGCGCGCTACGTCAGCAACCGGATCTTCAACGACGTCGCCCAGAACCTCTTCTCCGAGAACGCGCGTCACGCAGTGGGGCTTCGTCTGGGGCCAGTTCCTCGACCACACGATCGGGCTGCGCGACGAGGCCGGCGGCGAGCGCGCGCCGATCGCCTTCGACGCGCAGCGACCCGCTCGAGAGCTTCCGCAACGACTTCGGCGCGATCGACTTCACGCGCACGCCGGCCGCGCCCGGGCACCGGCGTCGCGCGGCGCCCCGCGCGAGCAGCTCAACACCGTCTCGAGCCTACATCGACGCCTCGGCCGTCTACGGCGGCACCGACCAGCGGCTGGAGTGGCTGCGCGAGGGCCGGTCGACGGCAACCCGGCGACAACGGCGCGAGCTGCTGCTGACCCGGCGGCTACCTGCCGCGCGCGCCAGCCGCGGCAACGACGCCGACCGCGCCCGTGATGGAGCTCGACGGGCGGCTCGCTCGGCGCAACCCGCGAAGGCGATGGTCGCCGGCGACGTGCGCGCGAACGAGAACATCGCGCTGACCGCGACCCAGACGCTGTTCGCGCGCGAGCACAACCGGATCGTCGACGCGCTCCCGGTCGGCCTGCTCGCAGCGAGCTGAAGTTCCAGATCGCCCGCCGCGTCGTCAGCGCCGAGGAGCAGTACATCACCTACAACGAGTTCCTGCCGGCGCTCGGCGTCCGGCTGCCCGCCTACCGCGGCTACGACCCGACGGTCGAACGCCGACGCTGAGCAACGAGTTCGCGATCGTCGGCTACCGCGCGCACAGCATGATCCACGGCGAGATCGAGCCCGACGCGCCCGCCGGGACGTACACCGAGGCCGCAGCTGGAGGCCTTCGAGGACGATGGGCATCGAGGTCGACGAGCGACGACGACGACGGCCGAGCTCGCGATCCCGCTCAACCTCGCGTTCGGCAACCCGGACCTGCTGGCGCAGCGTCGGCGTCGGCCCGGTGCTGCACGGCGCTCGGCGCGGAGTCCGAGTACCGCAACGACGAGATGATCGACAACCAGCTGCGCAGCGTGCTGTTCCAGGTCCCGCGGCCGGGCGCGCCGAACCGCGCTGCCTCGACGGCCGCCGCTGCCGACCTGCTTCTCCGGCGTCGTCGACCTCGGCGCGATCGACATCGAGCGCGGCCGCGACCACGGCATGCCGTCCTACAACGCCTGCGGCAGGCGTACGGGCTCGCGCCGAAGCCCTCGTTCACGGCGATCACCGGCGAGGCGACCGACCAGTTCCCGACGATCCGCTGATCGACCCGGTGCACCCGATCGACGACCCGAACATCCTCGACTTCGTCGGCGCTGCGCGACATCGCACGGCGATCCGCGCTCGACAGCCCGCCGGACACCGCGGCGCCGTCGAGCGGCGTGCGGCGGACGACGCTCGCCGCGCGGCTGAAGCGCGATCTACGGCACCGTCGACAAGGTCGACGCGTTCACCGGCATGGTCGCCGAGAAGCACGTGCCGGGCACCGAGTTCGGCGAGCTGCAGCTCGCGATCTGGAAGCAGCAGTTCCAGGCGCTGCGCGACGGCGACCGCTTCTTCTACGCCAACGACCCGGCGCTGGCCCTGATCGAGCGCGACTACGGCATCAGCGCGCGGCGCACGCTCGCCCAGATCATCGAGGACAACACGGCGATCGACGTCCCCGACGACGTCTTCAAGATCACCGACGCGCCCGTCTACGAGCACCATGACGGCGGCGTCGGCGCCACCGTGCCGGCGACGCTCTCGCTGACGCTCGGCGCGGCCCCGGGCTTCGGCACGTTCCTTCCCGGCATCGCGAAGGACTACCTCGCCGGCACGACGGCGAACGTGATCTCCACGGCCGGCGACACGCTGCTGACCGTCGCCGATCCCAGCCCGCTGGCGACCGGGCACCTCGTCAACGGCACGATCGCGCTGCCGCAGACCCTGGAGGCCGGCGGGCTCCCGGTCGGCGGCTCGGCGAGCCCGACGCCGTTGCGCGCGTGGTCGGGCCCGGTCAGCAACGCCGTCGTGCCCGTCGCGTTCAGGCAGCCCCTGGCCGCCAACGATGCTCTGCGAACCGGTGCGTACTCCAAGACCCTGACCTACACGCTCTCGACCACGACCCCGTAGCTCCCGGATCCGGTATCGGTCAGGCGGTCGACACGACATGTGTTGCCCGATCCGCTATCGGGTATAGCCTCCGCCATGCCGATGCGAGCCACCACCGTCCGCTTCAGCGAGGACCTCTGGGAACTGCTCGAGGCTGAGGCCGCGACGCAGCGCATCAGCGCCGCCCAGTTCGTCCGCGACTCCGCGATCATGCGGCTGGGAATTCTCAGCGGCCGTCGCGGAGACCGCGACGCCTCGGTCACGCTGGAGGAACTCGCCGCCGGAGCGTTGAGCGGCCGTCAGGCGGCTGCTGATCCCACGCTGGGCAACGTCAGCCGGCTCAGGGACCTGCGACAGACGCAGCTGCTGGACTCGGCCTCCGAGGAGGCGTTCGACCGCCTGGCGCAACTCGCCGCCAAGCTGCTCAACGCCCCCGTGGCGCTGATCTCACTCGTCGACGACGACCGCCAGTTCTTCAAGAGCTGCGTCGGCCTCGCCGAGCCCTGGAACAGCACGCGCGAGACGCCGCTCTCGCATTCGTTCTGCCGACACGCCCTCAGCTCCCCCGAGCCACTGGTGATCGAGGACGCGCGCACCCACCCCCTGGTGCGCGACAACCTCGCGATCCGCGACCTCGACGTCGTGGCCTACGCCGGCGTCCCCCTGATCACGCCGGCGGGCCATGCCCTCGGAACGCTGTGCGTGATCGACCACCAGCCCCGTTCCTGGACCGCCGACCAGATCGAGACGCTGAAGACCCTCACCGCCGCGGTCGTCAGTGAGATCGAACTGGCCCGCGTCCGTACAGCCGCATAGATCGATGACGTCCTTGCCCCACACCCCAGCCAACTCGGAAGCCTTCGAGGCCTACCACCGGGACGGCGACCCCGCCACCCGCGAGTTGCTCGCGAACCGGTATCTCCCGCTCGCGCGCCACCTCGCGCGCCGGTATCGCGGTCGCGCGGAGCTCGACGATCTCGAGCAGGTCGCCTCGCTCGCGCTGCTGAAGGCGATCGACCGCTTCGACCCCACCCGCGGCCTCGAGTTCTCGACCTTCGCCTACCCGACCATCCTCGGCGAGCTCAAGCGCTACTTCCGCGACCTCGGCTGGACCGTGCGCGTGCCGCGCGAGCTGCAGGAGCTGACGCTGCGCCTGGACTCGCTGCGCGAGACGCTGACGAGCGAGCTCGGGCGCTCCCCCACCGTCGCCGAGCTCGCCACACGCGCCGAGGTCACCGAGGAACAGGTCGTCGAGGCGATCTCCGCCGGCAGCGCGCACCACCCCGACTCGCTGGACCGGCCGCTCTCAGAAGACGGCGACCTCGCGATCGACCTGATCGCCGCCGGGGACGATCCGGGCTTCGCGCGCGCAGAGAATGCGGTCGTCGTGAACGGGCTGCTCGCGACGCTGTCCGAGCGCGAGCGCCTGATCCTGAAGCTGCGCTTCGAGAAGGACCTCACCCAGGCCGAGATCGGCCGCCAGCTGGGCGTCTCGCAGATGCACGTCTCGCGGCTGATCCGCCAGTCGATCGCCGCGCTGCAGGACGCATCGATGGCAGCACGCTGACCAATCTCAGGTCGATCGGCACGCACAGGTGTCGATGACCGGGTGAATGAGCGCTGATCCGTCCCCGAGGCCGGCCCGCGCGCTGTTGCTGGCCGCCTCGTGACGCTCGCGGCCGTGCTGGCGCGCAATCTGGGGGTCACCTCGCCGGTCCTCCCACACGTGTGGGACGACCTCTACTACGTGACGGCTTCAAGACCTATAACGACACCTTCGGCCATCCCACCGGCGACGCGCTGCTGGCGCGGCTCGGCGAGAACCTCGCCGGCGCGACCGCGGGCCGGGCGATCGCCTACCGGACGGGCGGCGACGAGTTCTGCCTGCTCTCGACGGACCACTTTGAGGATCCCGGCGCGCTCGTCGCGGCCGCCGCCGATGTCGTGGAGTCCGGCGAGCACTTCACGATCGGCTGCTCGCACGGCTCCGTGCTGCTCGGAGCGGAGTGCTCGGAGGTCGTCGACGCGCTGCGAATCGCCGACCAGCGCATGTACAGCGCCAAGCGAGGCGGCCGCCGCAACACCGACGAGGCCGTCCACCAGGTCCTCCTGCGCGTGGCCGCCGAGCACGACGGCGGCCGCGGAGGCCCTGGCCGAGCTGCAGCACTGCTCCGGCACACAGTTCGACCCCGCCGTGGTGCGTGCCTTCGTCAGGGTGCTCGCCGAGAGCACCTCCGCGGTCCCCGCCTGAGCAGGCTCAGAAGCGCAGCCGCGCCGAGCGGTCCTGCGTCACGTAGTGCGCGCTGGCCATCAGCAGAAAGCGCAGCGTCTGGCCGTTCTCGGTGACGACGTCGACCGCCCGGCCGCCTTCCTCCACGTGCACGACGACGCCGTCCTCGGTCGCGGCGAGATAGAGGACGGTCACCTCCGAACCTTCGTGTAGGACGCGGCGCACGGCGGGGTCGGCAAGCGAACTTGACAAGAGTTCTCATATTTCCCTGCCGTGCGCTTCCCTCTGCTCACACTACTCGCCCCGGTCCGCTGGGCGCTCCTCGCCGCCGCGCTGCTGCAGGCGCTGGCCGCCTTGCCATCGATCGTGCCCTGTGCGTGATCGAACGCGGCCGGTCGCCGAACGCGGCACGCACGGCGAGTTGCCGGCGCTCGACGGGCGCTACGGCGATTTCTGGCGCGAGCGCACGCGCGCCCGTGGATGGACGATCGCGGCCGCCACCGGCGTGGAGGACTAGGATCAACCCCATGATCGAAACCACCGTCCACGATGAACAGACCGGGACGGAGGACGATCGGGTTCGCAAGCTGGTCAAGCGCCTCGCGCGTCCGAACCCCTCCGGTGGCGCCACGATCGAGCGCGCGACGATCATGGCCTCAGGCACCGATTCGCGCGCGATCCTGGACTGGGTCGTCGCGCACGCCGGCGAGCCTGAGGACCTTGCGCCTGCGGCGACGGGCCACGGGCTGCACAGCGCACGCCTCAGCGACCGCGCGAGCGCGACCGTGCGCAACCCGCTGCGCTACGTGCTGCCGCCGGGCGTCCTCTAACCGAAAGCGTTGCTCCCGCTTCTGGGCCACCGCGCCCTCTACGCGGCCTTCGACCGGTTCCCGTCGCGCAAGGGCAGCGCGGTGCACATCGACCGCTTCGCGCGGGCGCTGTTCGAGCAGGCCGGCGGCGGGCTGCTGTACGTGCTCGGCGGCGACGGCCTGCCGCCCTATCAGCGTGAGGGTGACGTGGAGATCGTGCGCTACATGCGCGACGCCGAGCACGTGCTCGAGCGCGCGGCCGGCTACGGCGCGCGGCTGGCGGCGCTGCTCGAGCGCCTGGCGCCGACGCTGCAGCTCGCGCACTTCCGCGATCCGTGGAGCGGCGTGCCGATCGTCGAGCACCCGGACCGGTCCTACGTCGACGGTCTACGAGGTCAACGGACTGCCCTCGATCGAGCTGCCGTTCCTGTACCCCGCGATCCCGCCGGCGATCCTCGAGCGGGTCGCCGAGCTCGAGCAGCGCTGCCTGGACGCCGCCGACGTCGTCATCACGCCCGTCCGCGGTGACCGCCGCGCGGCTTCGCGGGCGCGGCGTCGAAGCGGAGCGCCTGCACGTGATCCGCAACGGCGCGGACGTCCCGAGCGAGCCCGCGGCCGCGCCGCCCGACGCGCCGGAGCGCTACCTCCTGTACTTCGGCGCGCTCCAGCCCTGGCAGGGCGTCGACACCGCGCTGCGCGCCTTCGCGCGCCTGCGCGACCTCGAAGACCTGCGAGCTCGTGATCTGCGCCTCGGTGCACCAGCGCCGCGCCAAGCCCTACCGCAAGCTCGCCGAGAAGCTCGAGATCGCGGACCGCGTGCACTGGCAGTTCGCGCTGCCCGAGGCGCAGCTCGCGCGCTGGCGCGAGCACGCGCTGCTCTCGCTGGCGCCGCTGCGCGACTGCTCGCGCAACGCCGTCCAGGGCTGCGCGCCGCTGAAGATCCTCGAGTCGATGGCGGCGGGCGTGCCGGTCGTGGCCTCCGACCTCCCGGCCGTGCGCGAGCTGATCACCGACGGCGAGCACGGCCGGCTCGTCGCGCCGGACCGCCCGGGCGAGCTCGCGCGCGCGATCCGCGTGCTGCTCGACCACCCCGAGCAGCGCGCGCGGATGGGGCGCGCGGCGCGGGCCCACGTCGCCGAGCACCTCAGCTGGGACGCGAGCGTCGCGCAGCTGCGCGCGGTCTATTCCGCACACGGCCTCCAAGCTGATTGGATTGCGGCGTGAGCAACGTCAAGGCCGCCTACAAGGCGCTGACCGCCGAGCAGCAGGCGATCGTCGAAGGGCACCAGGTCGTGGGCGCAGCACAGCCCGGACGACTGGCTGGCGCTGCTGGGGCCGGTCGCCGAGTTCGACCGCCTGGCCGAGGCGGTGCGCAAGGGCGACGGCGGCTTCTGGGCGCGTCGCTTCGCGCGCAAGCACGACGTCCCGAACGGGCTGCGGCTCGTTCGTGGTGCCGCTGCTGCCGATCCTGCGCGAGGACCACGATCCCGACGATGCCGCTGGAGCTGCAGCTCGACCTCACCGGCGCGCAGCAGCGCGTCGAAGCAGGTGCGCGCCGAGCGACGCCGTACAAGAAGGGCGCCTACCACAAGATCGTCGACACCTTCTACGACGACCCGTGGCTGAAGGGCATCGCCCACTTCGTCGACGGCGCGGACGTCGACTTCACCGTCACCGACCACGTGCGCGCCTCGCGAAGACCAAGCGCAGCGCGAGCGGCCAGACCAAGATCAAGACCAAGAGCAAGAAGAAGACCGAGCTGAGCGTCGTGCTCACGGCGCCGGCGCGCAACTACGCCGGTCGACCAGCGCCGCGCGCGCGCGACGTCCCGAAGGAGTCGGTCAAGCCGGGCGAGAACCGCACGGTCGTCAAGCTCAGCGGCACCGTCGAGCAGTCGCATCGTGGACGCGGTCCCGGTCGTCGGGCATGCTGCTCGAGCTGATCGCCGGCGCCTACGAGCGCGTCGAGCCGGCCGCAGGAAGAAGCTGTGAGCGCCTTCGGCGGCCTGGACCTCTGCGCGTGCAAGCGCGGGTTCTTCACCCTGCGCGACTGCGCGAACCCCGCGACCGGCAGCTGCTCGGTCTGCTCGCGCCGGATCTGCGAGCAGCACCTGACGCAGGGCTCGGCGTGCGTCGAGTGCGCCGCCAAGCGCGACGAGGACGCCGCGCTGGACCCGGACGCTCGACCCGACGCTCGGCGCCGTCCGCTACCGCACGCGCTGGTACCGGTCCAGCGGCTACTCGCCGATGTGGTGGGGCACGTCGGACTCCTACTACAGCGACACCGACTACCGCTGGTACGACGACTCCGGCGACGATCGCGATGACGACGGCGGCGGCTTCGACGACTCCTGAGCAGCCCGCACCGTTGCGCGCGCTGTGGCTGACCGAGACCTACCCGCCGAGCCGCGGCGGGATGGCGCAGTCCTGCGACCGGATCGTGCGCGGGCTGCGCCGGCGCGGCGTGATCGTCGACGTGCTGCACTTCGTGCCGCACGCGCGCGGCGGGCGGCCGTGGACGGTCGAGACCCAGGCGGGCGGGCGCTACCTGCAGTGCCCGGTCGAGGACGACCCGGCGCACGCGCTCAACCGCGCCTGGAGCACGCTGAGGCCGACCCGGCGACGAGCGCCGTCACCCACGTCGTCGCCTTCGGCGGCTCGCGGCCGATCATGGCCGCCCCGGTCTTCGCGGCCTGGCTCGGCGTCCCGCTGATCACGCTGATCCGCGGCAACGACTTCGACGCCGCCGTCTTCTCGACCCGGCGCCGCCCGATGCTCGACGAGGCCTTCGAGCGCTCGGCGCTGGTCTGCGCCGTCTCCCAGGACAAGGTCGACAAGATCGCCGCGCTGCACCCGCGCGCGCGCGTGCGCTGGATCCCGAACGGCATCGACCGCTCCAACTGGGAGCTGGCGCCGAGCGACCGCGAGCGCGCCGCGCGCGTGGCGGGCGGAGACGCTCGGCGAAGGCCAGCGCGTGCTCGGGCTGTTCGGCCAGCTGAAGGCCAAGAAGGGCGGCGTCTTCCTGCTCGACGCGCTGCTGCGCTCCGGCGTCGGCCGACGCCTTCCACCTGCTGCTGGCGGGCTGGATGGAGCCCGAGATGGAGGCGTGGCTGCGCGAGCACGAGGGCGAGCTGCAGGTCACGGCGCTGCCGTTCCTGGACCGCTTCGAGCTGCTGCCGTGGTACGCGGCGTGCGACTGGATCGCGATCCCGTCCTTCTACGACGGGCTGCCGAACGTGCTGGTCGAGGCCGCGGCGCTCGGCATCCCGATGCTCGCCGCGCGCGCGGGCGGGATGGTCGACGTGCTCGAGGACGGCCGGACCGCGTTCCTGTTCGACCCGGGCGACGAGGCCCGCTGCGCCTGGGCGCTCCAGCGCGCGGCGCGGCTCGACGAGGCCGCGCGCGCTGCGAGATGGGCGCGGCCTGCCGCGCGCTGGCCGCGACCGAGCTCGACGCGGAGCTCGAGATCACGCGCTACGTCGAGGCGCTCGACGCGAGACCCGGGCGAGCCCGCTGCGGGCGCTCGCGTGATCCTCTACTACGCGCTCGGCGGCGGGCTCGGCCATCTCGACCCGCGCGCGCAAGGTGCTCGAGGCGCTCGGGTTCGGAGGCGACGCTGCTCACCGCCTCGCGCTTCGCGCGGCGACCCGCGCGTGACGGGCGGGCTGCCGGTGCTGCGGGTGCCGCGCGAGCTGGGCCGCGACCGCGACGCGCTTCCGCGGCTGGCTCGACGGCGCGCTCACCGCGCTCGCGCCGACGAGCTGATCGTCGACAGCTTCCCCGGCGGGATCCTCGGCGAGCTGTGCGGCATGACGCTGCCGCCGGCGCGGCACGTCGCCCGGCCGCTGCGCTGGCCGGCGTACGCGGCGCGCCTCGACGGCCCGCTCCCGCGCTACGACGTGATCTACGAGCTCGAGCCGCTGTCGGCGAGCACGCGCGGGCCTGCGCGGCCGCGGGCAGCCGCTCGACGCTGCCGCGGTCGCGCCGCGCGGGCGCGCCGCTGCGTCGACGAGCCGCACTGGCTGGTCGTGCACTCCGGGCCCGAGCGAGGAGCTCGACGCAGCTGCTCGCGCACGCGGAGCCGGCGCCGCGGATCGTCGTCGTCAGCCCGCGCCGGCCCGCAGCGCCTGCCCGAGCGGCGCCGAGTGGCGCGACGTCTACCCCGTCGCGCCGCACCTCGCCCACGCCGAGCGGATCGTCACCGCCGCCGGCTTCAACCTGATGCAGGAGACCGCGCACCTGCGCGACCGTCACACCTTCGTGCCGTTCGCGCGCGCGCTCGACGACCAGTTCGCGCGCGCGTGACCGCGGTCCTCGTCACCGGCGGCGGCGGCTTCATCGGCTCGCACCTCGTCGACCGAGCTCGTAAGCCGCGGGCACGACGTGCGCGTGCTCGACAACTTCGCGACCGGCGGCGCGAGAACCTGCGCGCCGTCGCGGGCGAGATCGAGCTGATCGAGGGCGACGTCCGCGAGGCCGAGCAGCGTCCGCGGCGCGCTCGCCGGCTGCGAGGTCGTCTTCCACCAGGCGGCGCTGGCCGTCGGTCCCGCGGTCGGTCGCAGGACCCGCTGGCGAGCAACGCGACGAACGTCGATCGGGACGCTCAACGTGCTGCTCGCGGCGCGCGACGCCGGCGTGCGGCGCGTCGTCTGCGCCTCCTCCTCCTCGGTCTACGGCGCGAGCCCGAGCTGCCCAAGCGCGAGGACGGGCCGCCGCTGCCGATCTCCCCCTACGCCGCGGCGAAGCTGGCCGGCGAGGGCTACTGCCGCGCTTCGCGCGACGCCGTGACGGGCTCGAGACCGTCGCGCTGCGCTACTTCAACGTCTTCGGCCCGCGCCAGGACCCGCGATCGCAGTACGCGGCGGTGATCCCGAACTTCATCGCCGCGCTGCTGGCGGGCGAGCGGCCGGTGATCTTCGGCGACGGCGAGCAGTCGCGCGACTTCACCTACGTCGCCAACGTGGTCGAGGCCAACCTGCTCGCCATGGAGCGCCGAGCACGTCGCGGGCCGCGTCTACAACGTCGCCTGCGGCGAGCGCGTGACCCTCAACCGGCTGTTGGCGCTGCTGCGCGACCTGCTCGGCTCAGCGGCTCGAGCCCATCCACCGGCCGGAGCGGCCGGCGACATGCGTCACTCGCTCGCCGACCTGACCCGCTCGCGGACCGAGCTCGGCTACGAGCCCTCAGTGCGGCTGCACGAAGGGCTCGAGCGGACGGTGCGTCACTTTCAGGAGCAGAAGGCGCAGCCGGGCTTGCCCTCGGCCAGCGCGCGGGTGATCGAAGCGGCGTGATCGGTGGCGATGCCGCGATCGCGCATCGCCTCGTCGTGCTCACGTCGTTCGTTGACGCGGTCGACGCGGGTTCGCATGCGACGGGATGCTTCACCCAGGATGCGGGGGAAACGGGTGGTGTTCGCTGACATGGGATGTTCCTTTTGTCGGAGGTGACGGTCTTCCGGGCGCTCCCTCCCAGGCTTGGACCCAACTGGGATACAAGCTGTGCACTAGGATAGCCGACGTGACTTTCGAGTCCTCGGACTCCACGTCCACGACTGACCGACCGAGCGGCGGATCGGCGTCCCGGCGCGCCTACGACTACGTCAAGGACCGGCTGCTCGACGGGCGCTTTCCCGGCGGCACCCTGCTGAGCGAGAACGAGATCGCGCAACGGCTCGGCTGTAGTCGCACACCGGTGCGCCAGGCCTTCGTCGAACTGCAGGGCGAAGGGCTCCTGGACCTCTACCCGCGCCGCGGCGGGCTCGTGATCCCGGTCTCGCCCACCGAGGCCGACGACGTGCTCGAGGCGCGCCTGCTGCTCGAGCCCTACTGTTCGCGCCGCGCCGCCGCCGTCGCCGGAACGGCACTGGACGCCGAGCTGCAGGCGGCGATCGCCGAACAGCAGGCCGCGCTCGGGCGACCGGGCACCGAGTTCATCAAGGCGGACCGGCGCTTTCACCGCGCGATCGTCGCGGCGACCGGCAACGTGCTGCTCGTCCGGCAATACGACGCCCTGCGCGACCGCCATCAGCGGATCGCGGCGGCCACGCTGGCCCGCGATCCCGGCCGGATCGAGCGCTTCATCGCCGAACACCGAGCGATCGCCGAGGCGCTCGAGCGCGGCGACGCCGGCGCGGCCGAGGAGCTCACCGCGAGCCACCTCCACACCGCCCACGAGCTCGCCCGCCGGGCCCGCTGGTAATTCGGCCCGGGGATGGATGAATCCGGCCCCTGGCGCCGAATCCCCCGAGTAGAAGCGGCCGCGCCACCACTCTGCCGGACGCCCTGCGACGATAGCTCGGGTTTCCAACGCACTACACACGATTGACGGAGGTTTGATCTACATGCTGTTCGCTGCTGATTATCCGTTCCTGGATGTCTTCTGGACGATGATCCTGTTCTTCTTCTGGGTCGCCTGGATCTGGGTCCTGGTCATCATCATCGGTGACCTCTTCCGCCGCCATGACACGTCAGGCTTCGTCAAGGCGCTCTGGCTGATCTTCCTGATCCTGATCCCGTTCCTTGGTGTTCTGATCTACCTGATCGCCAACAGCACGGGCATGTCCGAGCGTGCCGCGGCGCAGGCCGAGGCCAACAAGGCCCAGTTCGACGACTACGTCCAGTCCGTCGCCTCGCAGCAGGGCTCCGGCACCGCTGCCGAGATCGAGAAGGCCAAGGCGCTGCTCGACAGCGGCGCGATCACGCAGGCGGAGTTCGACTCGCTGAAGGCGAAGGCACTCGCCTAAGCTGCAGAAAACTAGAGCGCGCAGTCACCCTTCGGGGAGGATGCAAGTTCACCCATGACAGGCGGAGCGTGCGGCCGATGGTCGCACGCTCAGTCGACGCCCGGACGCTGAGGCGTATTGCCGCAGCCACGCTCATGATCGTTCCGCTGCTCAGTACTCAAAGCAGCGCGCAGGACGCCCCGGTCGTGCGGCTCGCCGCCCCGGCCGACTGCTCCACCAACCCGAACTGCGTCCCCGGGTTGCGCAAGGTCTACAAGCTCGACCCCGGTGGGCTGGTCAAGCTCACGGTCGCCGACGCCGGCATCCAGGCGCTCGACGACGGCCTGGCGGAGATCGCCGTCGCCTTCTCCTCCAACCCGCAGCTCTCACGCCCCGACGTGACCGCGCTGCGTGACGACCGCCGGATGGTCGGCCCCGACTACGTGACGCCGATCGTCGGCACCGCCACGCTGCGCCGGTACGGCAGCGGGCTGCGGCGCCGGATCGACGAGACGTCGTCGCTGCTGAGCACGCTCGCGCTGCGCGGCCTCAACCAACAGATCGTCGACGGGCGCCTCCCCGAGGCGGTCGGCGGCGAGTTCGCCGACGCCAACGGGCTCGGGGGCGAGCCGACCAAGACCCGCAAGGGTCCGAAGATCGTGGTCGGCTACCAGGATTTCTCGGAGAACAAGACCCTCGCCTACCTCTACGCGTCCGCCCTGCGCGGAGCGGGCTATCGCGTCACGGTGCGCAGCGTCAAGGGCCTTCGCAAGCAGGCGGTCCAGGGTGTGCATTCGGGTCGCATCGACCTCTACCCCGGGTACTCGGGCTCGCTGCTCGAGTATCTCGGCGGCTCGTCGTTGCGCAAGGCGCTCGCGAAGGTGAAGGCGGTGCCGCTCAAGCACGCCCAGGCCCAGGACCGCAACGTGTTCGCGATCAAGACGCAGAAGGCCCGCGAGCTCGGCATCACGAAGCTCTCGGACCTGTCGCGCTACTGGTCCGGGGCGTCGAAGGCCGTCGTCGCGCACGCCTCGGGCGAGGCACGCCAGGGCGAGCAGTGGGCCGTCGCCCCTGACGCCATCACCGATCTGCCCGATGCCTGGTCGCTCTCACTCGGGGCCGGCGTCACCGTCGCGATCGTCGACAGCGGGATCAAGCTCGACCACCCCGACCTGGCGCCGAACATCTGGACCAACTTCGGCGAGGTCCCCGGCAACGGCGTGGACGACGACGGCAACGGCTACGTCGACGACGTGCACGGCGTCGATCTCACGACGACCAAGCCGGGCCAGGACGTGAGCGACGGCCACGGCCACGGCACGCACGTGGCCGGGATCGTCGCCGCGGCGGCCAACGGGCGCGGGGTCGTCGGCGTGCCGCGCCGCGGGCGAAGCTGATGGCGGTGAAGGTGCTCGCGGCCGACGGCAGCGGCACCACCGGTGCCGAGGCCGAGGGCATCCGCTACGCCGCGGCCAACGGGGCGCGCATCATCAACGTGAGCATCCAGGGCGATGACCCCGACCCGCGGCTGAACGAGGCGATCGCCGCCGCCGAGGCCGCGAACTCGCTGGTCGTCGTCTCCGCGGGCAACAGCGCGCGCGACATCGACTCACAGCCCTCCTACCCCGCCGCGATCCCCTCGCCCAACCTGATCGGCGTCGCCGCGACCGCGCCGGAGCAGGGCCGATCGCTCGACGAGAACTCCAATTTCGGCCGCCTGACGGTCCAGCTCGCCGCCCCCGGGCAGTCGATCCTCTCGACCTCGAACACCGGCGACTACGAGTACAAGTCCGGCACGTCGATGGCGTCCCCGATGGTCGCCGGGGTGGCCGCGCTGATGGCCTCGATCAACCCGCGGATGACCGCCGCGGAGCTGCGCGGGGTGATGCTCCAGAGCGCATCGCGCGCCACCCTCCCCGTCGGCGCCGGCTACCTCAACGCGCTCAACGCGGCGGTCGCGTCGACCACCGCGGTCAGCTACGGCACCTCGCAGGCGCCCCAGCTGCGTGTGCTGCAGGCGACGGTCAAGGGGTCCAAGACGCAGGTGCAGTCGGCGCTGCTCGGGTCAGCCCAGGCGATCACGAGCTACCGCGTCAGCCTCGACCGCCGCAAGGTCGCGAGCCTGAAGCCGACGCGGTCGCCGTTCGTCGTCACGCTGCGCAAGAAGGGGAAAACCGTGAAGGTCGACGCGCTCAACGCCGCCGGCCAGGTCCTGGCCACGGCGCAGCGCAAGGTCTCGAAACTCCGCGCCGGCAAGCGGGGTGTGGGCGGCGGCAAGCAGATCGGTGCGGTGGATCCGTCATGACGCGTCTTGCGCTCGTCCCGGTCGTCGCGCTCGTGCTCGCCGTCGCGGCCACGCATGCGACCCCGGCAGCCGCGGCGAAAGAGCCGCCCACGATCACGCTCAGCGGAACGCAGGTCGTGCAGTCCGTCCTCGCCGATCTCGCGTACTTCTACCGCCACAGCGTCCGCAATCCGCCGCGGTTCGCGTTCCTCCCCGGCGGGACCAGCACCGGGGTCTCCGACGCCCAGCGCGGCGTGGTCGAGGGCGGACTGCTGGCGCGCAACCTCGGCGGGACCGACCCGCCCGGCATGGTGCTGACGCCGTTCGCGCTGAGCGGGCTGTGCATGATCACGAACCCGTCGAACCCGGTCCCGGACTTCCCGCGCGCGATCATCCAGCAGATCTTCACCGGGCAGGTCACGAGCTGGTCGCAGGTTCCCGGCTCCAACCGCTCCGACCCGATCATCCCCGCCGGGGCGATCATCTCCAGCGCCGCGTCGGCGTACTGGGCCTCGGTCTTCCTCGATCCGGGGATGCGCATCACCTATTCGCCGCGGCGCTTCACGACCACCGCACAGGTGGTGGACTTCGTGCGCGCGACGCCGTCCGGGTTCGGCTACGCGGACCTGTCCGAGGTCAAGGGCGTCCACTCCGCCACCTATCAGGGCGTGGGCTGCTCGGCGGCGAACCTGCGCAACGCGACCTATCCGGCCCAGCGGCCGCTCGGCGTGGTCACCAAGGGAAAGCCGCGCGGCGCGTTGAAGCGCTTCCTGCGCTGGGTGCGGACGAGCCCGAAGGCGCGGCAGGTCATCGCGACGCGGTACATCCCGCTGCAGGACAAGTAGCTGTGACGAGGTTCACAGAGCGGTCCGCAAGCTTTCATTGCGGACCGCGTTGTTGCTCGCATGAACTTCGCGTGCCACGCCTGGCCCGCGCTGGCGCGCACCCGGCTCACGCTCTCCGGCAGGGTCGACGCATGCGCGGTCAGGGCTCTGATCCGGGCCATCGATCATGCGCAGAGCCAGGGGCACGAGGTCTCACTCGAGTTCGGCGACGTCGTCACCGTCGTTGACGACGTACGCGACGACCTGATGGCCGTCGCGCATCGTCTGGCTCTTGCGGGCGAGCGCTAGCCCCGGGGCCGCGAGCGTGGCTCGCGACCCCCGGGACACGACGCTACGGCGTGGTGGTGGACAGCGTGTACGTCAGCGTCTTGCTGTACGTGCCTGTCCGGAGGGCGTCGGTCGACTTGACCAACTGGCTGAACCCGATCGTCACCGCGTCATTCGAGATCGGGCGCTGCGTAGGTCAGCAGGTTCAGCGGTGAGGCCGACGAGCCGACGTTGTTGTACGCGGTACCGGTGTTGGCGGCGTTGCGTGCACGGGCCTGCAGGAACTCCGGCAGCGCGAAGGTGCCGTTGACCAGATGGCCGGTGTTCGTCGCGCTCGGATCGGCGACGCTCAGCAGCGCGTCACCGGCGCGTGGAGATGACGTTCGCCGTCGTCGACGCGAGGTAGGTCGGCCGTCGACGCCCGGGGACGAACGGCGCCGAAGGTCGCCGGCGCGCCGAGGGTCAGCGACAGCGTCGCGGGAACGGTGCCGCTGGGCGTGGTGCTGGTCTCCGGCGGCACGGCGCAGCCGCCCCAGGCGATCGCGTCGAGCGCGGTCGAGCGAGCTGCCCTTGTTGGTGATGGCGCCGGTGTCGGCGTCGATCGTGACGAGGTTCGTGGCCCCACCGAAGTCGTTGACCACGCCGTAGAGCGTGACGCCGTCGCAGCGCGTGTCGAGGCTGCGAGATCTGGTTGCCGGACTTGTTCGGGGAACCGGTCAGACGCGGGCTGGAGCTCAGGGACCGAGCGAGCCGGAGACCGGGCTGATGGCGAAGACGTGACCGAAGTCGCCGTCGAGCATGCCGTAGAGCTGGCCGTTGCGATCGAACGAGATGCCGTCGCCGAAGGTCACGCCGAGGCCGGACTCGCCGACCTTGCTCAGCGCGCCCGTCGCCTTGTTGATCGCGGCGAGATCGTCGCCGGTCTCGTTCCAGCCGTAGAGCTGGCCGAACGGGCTGAACGCGATGTCCTCGACCTCGTTGACGCCGAGCGAGCCGACGACGGTGCTCGCGCCGGTCGTCGGTGTTGATGGTCAGCAGCTCGCGCGTGGTGCCGGCGAGCTGGACGCCCGCGGTCACGCCGTAGAGCGTGCCGGTGGTCGGCATCGACGGCGAGGCCGGTGATGGCCTTGCCGATCGAGCCGATGCTGGTGGTCGCGCCCGTGTCGGGGTTGATCGTGTAGAGGTTCGACGCCGGCAGCGTGTCGGTGTCGGTGAGTCCGGTGGCGCCGTAGAGCACCGGGGCGGCCATGGCAGCCGGCGCGGCGAAGCGCGGCTGCTGCTAGCAGCGCCCCTGCCGCGGCCATCAAGGTGCGGACTGGGCTGTGTCACGATCTTCTCCTTCGCAACTGCGAAATGTTCGGATGAAGTTCAGGCGGAGCGACATCAGGCACCTCGTCAGCGAGCGGCGGCTAGCCATCCGCGTGCGGATCTTGAGGTAGGCCACGGCGCTGCCGAAGATCGCGATGAACACCGCGAACGGGGTCAGGCCGCTGAGGTCGTAGCCGGGGCCCGAGCTGCTCGGGGCCGGCGGCACGCTGGGCACCTGCAATGGCGGCACGTTGGCGGGCAACGCGATGCCCGTTGCGTTCGGCGACCTGCCGAACGGCTGCCAGTGCGGTCTCGGCCAGCTGATCCCCGCCCGCCGCGGCCGGCACACTCAATCCGGCCAGCAGCCGCTTCGCGTCACCGCGAGCAGCGTCCGGGCCGGCGATGCCGACTCCGTAGGGGGAGACGATCAGCACGGGGCCGACTCATCGGCACGCTCGCCTTCTTGAGCTCCTTTGCGACCCACTCGGCATACGCCTGCGGCTTCCGGAGCATCGTCCGGCGATGTCGTTGACGTCGCCCTGGTCCCCGACGAGGGAGACCTTGATCGGATAGCCGGCCTTCTGGGTGGCTTCCAACAGCCCCATCAGCTTCAGCTCCGCGGCCTGTGAGGGCCGCATGCCGAACGCGGGGTAGAGCGAGCCGGTCTCGAGGTAGTGGGCCGAAGCATCGCCATGCGCCAGCGCGCCCGCAGGCACGACAGAGGAGCACGAGCAACGCCGCGAGCACCACTCGCATCGGATGCATCAGGGACGAACGCACGACGATCGTCCGCTACTTGAGCCCGAGGAGGAGCTTGGCGCTGTACTTGGCGTGCCGCAGCGAACGGCCGAGATCGGTGGCCGGGCCGGGACCGCTGTCGGACTCCACGATGTGGTACTTGAAGCCCTTGGCGCGGTTGGACCTGATCTCCGTGAACTCCCGCCGGAAGCCCCAGACCCGCGGGTCGGGCCGGGCTGCGCGCTCGGCGCCTTGGCGCCGGGATCGAAGCCGTACATGACCGGCGCGATGCCGGGCTGCGCGGCGGCCGCGGCCCCGTTGCCGAGGTGGCCTTCCGTGGAGTAGATGACGTCGACGCCGCCGGCGAGCGGGAAGCCCGGGCGGATCGCCGTCTGCTCCCAGGCGTTGCCGGGAGGCGCGACCGGGGTGACGGTGCGGTTGGCGTCCTTGACGTGCCAGCCGACCAGGCGCTTCCAGTTGTTCTGCATGTAGGAGATCGGGTCCCACAGCGAGCCGTCGGGGTTCGGGAAGCGGCCGCGGGCGTTGTACATGTGGAAGATGTCCGGCTCGATGAACACGTACCGCGGGTCCGTGTTCGCGACCCAGTAAGTCGATCCGGTGCGGGCGCTCGGCGACCGGGATGAGCCGGGTCGGCGATGAACTGCCAGTTGTTCTGCTCGGGGTGCAGGTAGACCTTGATGCCGTAGTTCTCCAGCATCAACTCGCCCATCTTGCTGTAGTTCGCGCAGACGATCTCCCAGGCGGCCGATCGTGTTCGCGCCGCTCGGGTCGCCGGCGGTGCCGATCATCGTGTGACCGAGCACCTGCGGCCTTCGGCGATGCGGGCCATGCCCGTCGCGTTGATCGTGCCCGTGCCCGGGGTCGCGCCCTGCGTGAACATGCCGAGGCCGCCCTGGTGGGTGCCCACGGACTTGATGCCGGCGGCGTCCAGCCAGCCGCGGATCGCGTTGACACCGGGGTTGGCGCCACCCGGGTTATTGGCGTTCTGGGTCAGCTGGAAGAACTCGAAGCCGCCGTAGCCGGCACGCGCCCAGGAACTCGAAGACTTCCTGGTACCCGCCGGGGAGCGGGACGAGCGGACCGAGATCGGTCGGGTCCTGCGGGAAGTTCGGACCGCCGAGGTAGCCCATCGACGGACTGGGGTTCAGGGTCCCGTCGGCCAGCCGCACCCCAGCGCGGGCGGTCGCGTCACGCACCGAGAAGTGCTGGGCGGCCAAGCCGTCCTTGCCCACGATCGGTGCTGTCGGGCCGCCCGGGCGGCTGAACGCCCCCGGGGCCCACGTGGCGAACGCTGCTGCGCCTGCCACTCCTGCTGCTCCGCCCAAGAACTTGCGGCGGTCCACGCGGAGATCATCCGTGCTCACGGCGGTACATCCTCCTCAGCCCTCAGTTCACCGGCAAAACAAAGCGGCGCCTGCGCGCCAATGACCCAACCGACTTTGCTTAACAAGCGCGAACTTACGCCACATCTGGGCTGAAAGCAACTTGATGCCAGACGAAAGTTAACCGTGCCATCCAACTATTCACTCACCTGATTCCCACGCCTGGTTAATGCTGTAACTGACGCACGCCGAGTTGTGGGAAACCCGCAGCCGCCACACGCCTTTTCCCGGAGGTCGCGCAAGGCCGCGAGCCATACCGTCGGGGGTGAGATGAAGACACGCCATTCGCCCCCACTTCGAGTGCTCGTCGCCGGCGGCGGAGTCGCGGCGATCGAGGCCGTCCTCGGCCTTCACACGCTTGCGGGCGAGCGCGTGAGCGTCGAGTTGCTCGCGCCTGGCGGCGACTTCATCGAGCGGCCGTCGTCGGTCCTCTCCCCCTTCCGCGGTCAGGCTGCGCCCCGCGTCTCGTTGGAGCGCCTGGCGAAGCTCGGCGTCACCGTGCACCGTGGCGCCCTGGGCGCCGTCGACGTCGACGGCCATGCGGTTCGCACCACCGACGGCGGCCGGTTCGGTTACGACCGCCTGATCGTCGCGGTCGGCGCACGGCCCGTCGACGGCGTGCCCGGCGCGACGACCTTCAGCGGTCCGCGCAGCGCCGGCGCGGTCGAGCGCGCGCTGCGCGACGCTCGCTCGCGCGTGCTCTTCACGCTGCCGGCCGACGCCGGCTGGACGCTGCCGCTCTACGAGCTGGCGCTGCTCGCCGCCCACGAGTTGCCGCGCGGCCCCGAGCTGACGATCGTCACGCCCGAGCCGCGCCCACTCGACGTGTTCGGCCCGATGGCGTCGGACGCACTCGCCCGGCTGCTCGATCGCGCGGGCATCGGCTTCGAAGGGCAGACCGTGGCCGGGTGGGCCGACAGCGGCGCGCTGACGACCCGCGACGGTCGCCTGATCGCCGCCGACGCGGTGATCGCGCTCGCGCGCGTCGAGGGACCCGGCATCGACGGACTGCCGATGGATTCTCACGGGTTCATCACGATCGACGGGCACGGCCGCGTGGCCGGCGCCGCCGATGTCTTCGCCGCCGGCGACGCGACCAGCGAGCCGATCAAGCAAGGCGGCCTCGCGACCCAGCAGGCCGACGCCGTCGCCGAGGCGATCGCCGCCGAGGCCGGCGCCCCGGTCAGGCCGCGTCCATTCCGGCGCGTGCTGCGCGGCGTCGTCCTCACCGGCGAGGCGCCGCTGTTCCTGCGCCGCGATCTCGACGACGACCGCCCGTTCTCCCGCGCGCTGCGCGGCGCGCCCGAGGGCATCTCACGCAGCCAGCTGTGGTGGCCCTCCGGGAAGATCGCCGGCCGCTACCTGACCGGCTTCCTCGCGGACGACGGCGAGACCCTCTCCGACCGGCCGCGGCGGCCGGTTCTCACTCACCCCACACGATCGAAGGACTGACCATGAGCTCCATCCTGATCGGCGTCGACCGCTCGCCACGCTCGGAGGACGCGATCGCGTTCGCCGAGCACCTTGCCGCCGTGTCGACCGCACACGTCGTCGTGGCCTGCGCGTTCCCCTACAACGACGGAATCCGCCAGGGTTCGGACCCGACCTACCGCAAGGCCCTCGCCGACGAGGCCCAGGAGACCGCGGCGCTGATGCGCGACAAGCTTCTCGGGCGCGTCGATGAGTCGCGCATGCGGATCAGGATCGCCGCCAACCCCTCCCCCGCCCACGCCCTGCACGACCTCGCCGAGGCCGATCGCGCCGAGCTGGTCGTCGTCGGCTCCTCCCACACCGGTCACCTGGGCCGGGTCGCGCCCGGCAGCACCGCCGAGCGGCTCTTGCACGGCGCGCCGTGCGCCGTGGCGGTGGTGCCGTACGGCTACCGCACGCGCACCGCACAACCGATCCGCCGGATCGGCGTCGCCTACGACGGCTCCGCCGAAGCGACCGACGCGGTCGCCGCCGCGGTCGAGCTGGCCCGCGCCTTCGGCGCCGAGCTCGAGCTCATCGGCGTCGTCAGCGGCTCGATCTACGCCGCCTCCGGCATGATGGGCGGCGCGGTCTACGCACCGCCGGCCGCGGACCTCGAGCGCGATGTCCAGGAGGATCTCGACGCGGTCCTGGCGAGTCTCCCGGCCGACATCACCGCCGAGTGCGTCTGCCTCGCGGGCGACCCCGCCGAAGTGCTGGGCGCGCGCAGCGCGGGCCTCGATCTGATGCTGGCCGGGTCGCGCGGCTACGGCCCGCTGCGCTCCGTGCTCGTCGGCGGCGTCAGCGGCCGGCTCATCCGTACCGCCCAGTGCCCGGTGATCGTCGTCCCCCGCGGCGCCGAGACGCCGCTCGCGAACCTGTTCGCGAGCGCGGAGGCGAGCGTGGCCTGACCCGTCACGCGACGGTGCCGACGAGCGCGCCGATCGCGGCGGTGACCGCCATCGCGACGGCGCCCCACACGAGGATGCGGAATGTGGCGGGGCGCCGCGGCGCTCCGCCCAGCCGCGCGCCCAGATCGCCCAGCAGGCCGAGTGCGAGCAGCGGCAGCGCCGTCGTTGGCGCCGAGGACCGCGGCAAGCAGCCAGTTGGAGCGGTGGCTGAGTGAGCCGCGGGGCGCGTCACGACTCAGACGAGTTGCGTGAGAAAGGTGAGTGAACGCTCGGCCTCGTCGATCGTCCCGCACTCGACGCTGAGCACGAGGTCGCGATCGAGCGGGCGCAGGATCGCCAGGACGCGCTCCCAGTCGACCTCGCCGTCGCCGCACGCGCAGCCGACGGGTGTGCCGGTGACGGCGCCCGCGCTCGCGCGACGCGTGCTCGCGCGAGATGTCCTTCGCGTGGACGTGGCGCACGAGCTCCTTGACGGACTCGAGCGCCTCGTAGGGATCCTCCTGGGCCGCGAGGAACGAGTTGCCGGTGTCCCAGTTGACGCCGATCCGTTCCGAGGGCACCAGCTCGACGATGCGACGCAGGCCGGCGGCGGTCTTCGTGTAGACCCCGTGGGGCTCGATGCAGATGTCGATGCCGTGGCGGCGCGCCACCTGGTCCGCGCGCGTGAGCGTGTACCGCATCACCTCGTGCGCGAAGGCGTCGTCGAGCCAGTCCGGCTTGAGCATCTCGTCCGTGTTGACCCAGCGCGCGCCGAGCGCGTGGGCGAGGATGATCGCCCGCGTCAGCCGCGGCACCGCGGCCTCGGGCTTCATCAGCGGGCTGTGCCCGGAGACCGAGACGACGTCGACGCCGTGGCGCGCGCAGATGTCGCGCATCAGCAGCGGGTCCTCCTCCATCGAGAACGAGTGGAAGTAGCCGACCTCGCTGAGCAGCTCCCAGCCCGTGTGCACCATCGGCTCAATGTGCTCGTAGCCGAGCCCGGCAGCGATCTCCACGCCCTGCTCGAAGCTCTTGTCCGCTGACCGGCAGAACTCCATGTTGAGTGCGATCGTGAACATGAGCGGACGATATATCGGCTTGCGACCGCTGTGCATGCCAGAGTCCCGGGGATGCGTGTGCGGATCCTCGGTGCGCTCCAGGTCGATCGCGACGGTGAGCCGGTGCAGGTCGCGGGCGGGCGGCTGCGTGCGCTGCTGGCCCGGCTCGCGCTCGACGCCGGGCGCCCGGTCAGCGTCGCGGCGCTCGTCGACGCGGTCTGGGACGACGAGCTTCCCGCCGATGAGCAGCACGCGCTGCAGTCGCTCGATCTCGCGCCTGCGCCGCAGCCTCGGCAACGGCGACGCGATCGTGCCCGCACCGGGCGGCTATCGCCTGGCGATCGAGCCCGACGCCGTCGACGCGCACCGCTTCGAGCGGCTCGCCGCGGCCGGAAGCGCGGCGCTGCGCGCCGGGGACCCCGAGCGCGCCGCGGCGACCCTGGCCGACGCGCTCGGCGCTGTGGCGCGGTCCCGCGCTCGCGGATCTCGCCGGCCAGCGCTTCGCGGTCGCCGCCGCCGCGGCGCTGAACGAGCTGCGCCTGTCGGCACTGGTCGACCGCGCCGAGGCCGAGCTCGCGCTCGGCCGGGGCGCCGCTGTCGTCGCCGAGCTCGAGGCCGCCGCGGCGGAGCACCCGCTTGAACGAGCGGCTCGCCGCCCGGTTCATCGCCGCGCTGTACGCCGCCGGGCGCCAGGCGGACGCGCTCGACGCGTACGAGCGCGTGCGCGCGCAGCTCGCCGACGAGCTCGGCGCCGCCCCCTCCCCCGACCTGCAGGCCGCGCACCTCGCCGTGCTGCGCGGCGACACCGCCGCGGCGCCGGAGCGGCGCTCGCGGCGCAGCAACCTGCGCGCCCCGGTCACGAGCTTCGTCGGCCGCGAGCGAGGAGATCGAGCGCATCGGCGTCGCTGCTCGGCCAGTCGCGGCTGGTGACGCTCGTCGGGCCCGGCGGGGCCGGCAAGACGCGGCTCGCCGGCGAGGCGCTCGCCGGCTGGGTGGATCGCGTCGCCGACGGCGTCTGGATGGTCGAGCTCGCCCCGGTGACCGCCGAGGTCGAGGTCGTGCCCGCCGTGCTCGCCGCGCTCGGCCTGCGCGAGGGCGCCGTGCTCGAGCGCAGCGGCCAGGCGCCGCGCGACGGGCTCGAACGCCTGATCGACGTGCTCGCCGATCGCGAGACGATCCTGGTGCTCGACAACTGCGAGCACCTGATCGCCGCCGCCGCCGACCTCGCCGACGAGCTGCTCGCCGCCTGCCCGGACCTGCGCATCGTCGCCACCAGCCGCGAACCGCTCGCGATCGCGGGCGAGAGCCTCGTCCCGATCTCGCGCGCTCGGCGGACGATCCCGCCGTGCAGCTCTTCGCCGACCGCGCCGCCGCGGCCAGCCCGGGCTTCACCGTCGACGAGCACGCGTACGAGATCTGCCGGCGCCTGGACGGTCTGCCGCTGGCGATCGAGCTCGCCGCCGCGCGGCTGCGCTCGATGAGCGTCGAGCAACTCGCCGGGCGTCTCGACGACCGCTTCCGGCTGCTCACCGGCGGCAGCCGCGCTGCGCTGCCGCGCCACCGCACGCTGCGCGCCGTCGTCGATTGGAGCTGGAGCCTGCTCGAGGAGCCCGAGCGCAGGCTGGCCCGCCGCCTCGCCGTGTTCAACGCTGGTCCGACCGAGGAGAGCGCCGCCGCCGTCTGCGACGAAGGCGACGTGCTCGAGGGGCTCACGGCGCTGGTCGACCGCTCGCTGCTGCAGGTCGTCGCGGGCAGCAACCCGCCGCGCTACCGGATGCTCGAGACGATCCGCGAGTACGGGCTCGAGAAGCTCGCCGACGCGGGCGAGCTCGAGGCGATCCGCACCGCGCACGCGCGCTGGTTCGCCGCGCTGGCCGAGCGGGCGGAACCGGAGCTGCGCCGCCACGCTCAGCGGCTCTGGTTCGCGCGGCTGCAGGCCGAGCACGACGATCTGATCGCGGCGCTGCGCTGGTTCGGCGACGCCGGCGACGCCCGCTCCGCGCTGCGGTTGACGGTCGCGCTGCTGTGGTTCTGGATGCTCCAGGGCGCGAGCGAGGAGGCCCGCACGTGGCTCGAGTTCGCGGCCGCCGTGGAGGGCGAGGCCGACCCGCTCGACCGGCTGATCGCCGACGGCATCCTGACCGTCGTCGCGATCGGCGACAGCGAAGAGGCCGATCTCAGCGAGCTCGCCCCACTGGCCGACTCGCTCGAACGCGAGGGCGACGCCCACCCGCTGCTGGCGGTCGCCCTGCCGATGCTGACGATGCTCTCCGGCGACACCGAACTGGCGAAGGTCCGGCTGGCCAAGGCGCTCGAGCACCCGGATCCGTGGGTGCGCTCGACTTCGCTGCTGATGCGCGCGCACTTCGCGGAGAACATGGGCGACCAGGTCCACATGCGCGCGGACCTCGAGCGCGCGGCGGCCGGCTACCGCGACCTGGGCGACGATTGGGGGCTCGCCGTCACGCTCTCCTCGCAGGCCGGGACGCTGATGCTGATCGACGACCTCGACGGCGCCGAGACCGCGCTCGACGAGGCGACGGAGCTGCTCGAGGGCCTGAACGGCTCGACCGGCGCCGGGCTGCTGCAGATGCGGCTCGCCGACATCCACCTGCGCCGCGGCGACCTCGCCTCCGCCCGCGAGCTCGCGCTGCGTGCCGTCGACGACGCCGACCTCCAGCGCGACGAGAGCGTGATCGTCCGGGCCTCGATCGCCCGCATCGCGTGGCTCACCGGCGATCTCGACGAGCTCCGGCGATGGACGGCCGACGCCGCCACCCGGCTCGAGCGGATCGGGCTCAATCGTCCCGAGCAAGGCCATGCCCGCGCCCTCGTCGAAGCCCTCGAGGCCGTCGTCGCGCTCGAGGACGGCGACGCTGCGGCCGCCGAAGCCAAGCTGACCGGGGCCTTCGCCACCGCCGTGGGGACGGCCGACATGCCGATGGTCGCCGCGGTCGGGGTCGTCGCCGCCGCGGTCGCCGCCCGCGTCGGCCGCCCGGTCGACGCCGCCGAGTCCCTCGGCGCCGCGGCGGCGCTGCGCGGGGCCGAGGATCGCGCGAATCCCGAGGTCAGCCGCCTGCTCGAGACGCTGCGAGCGGAGCTGGGCGACGGCGCGTTCGACGCCGCTTACGGCCGCGGCCGCGCGCTCACGACCGAGGCGGCCGTCGCCCGGCTCTCAGGCGCGGCGTCCGTACGCGCGTAGCGCGAGCGGGACGAAGACCGCCAGCAGCAGCCCATCCAGCCCAGCGTCCAGAGCGACGTCATTGGCCGCCGGGCCACCGAGCATCAGGCCGCGCAGGGCGCCGACCAGGTGCGTGAGCGGGTTGACGTCGGTCGCCGACTTCAGCCAGCTCGGCAGCGTGTCGGACGGGACGAAGATGCCGGCCGTGAAGGTCAGCGGGAACAGCAGCAGCATCAGGATGCCCTGCACCGCGCCCGGCGTGCGGGCGATCATGCCGACGAAGACCGAGGTCCAGCACAGGCACAGCGCGAAGCCGATCGCCAGCAGGCAGGCGGCGAAGACCTCGAGGAAGCTCGTCCCGAAGCGGAAGCCGAGGATGTAGCCGAAGCCGAGCGTGACGACGCACAGCAGCGTGTAGCGGACGATGTCGCCCAGGACCGCGCCGACCAGCGGCGCCGCGCGGGCGATCGGCAGCGACCGGAAGCGGTCGAAGACGCCCTTCTCGATGTCGGAGTTGAGGTTCACGCCGATCGCGATGCCGCCGAACGCGATCGTCTGGGCGAGGATGCCGGGCAGCAGGAACTGCAGGTAGTCGTGCTGCGAGCCGTTGGCGATCGCGCCGCCGAAGACGTAGGTGAACAGCGCGACGAAGATGATCGGCTGCAGCGTGACGTCGATCAGCGCCTCCGGGTTGCGGACGACGCCGATCAGGTTGCGTTTGGCCAGCGCGAAGCTGTGCCGGGCGAATCGGGTCATACGAGCACCTCGGCCGAGCCTCGCCCTGCGGGCTCGTTCGGCTTGGGGTGTGGCCCAGGGGGCCACTCCCCCGAGTCCACGCCTCGGTGGATCGGCCGGTGAGGCTGAAGAAGACCTCGTCCAGGCTGGGCAGGCGCAGCGACAGCTCGGTCACGGCGATGCCGGCCTCGTTGAGCCGCGCGACGGTCTCGCGCCAGCACCTCGTCGCCGGAGACCGGCACGCTGACGGTGCTGCGCGACGGCGAGTCCGGGGCGGCGCCGCTGATCTCGCCGATGATCGACGGCGGTCTCGGCGAGGCGCGCCGGGTCGACGGGCCGGACGGTCAGCGTCTGCCCGCCGACGATGCGCTTGAGCCCGTCGGGCGTGTCGTTGGCGATCACGCGGCCGTGGTCGATCACGGTGATCTCGTCGGCCAGCGCGTCGGCCTCCTCGAGGTACTGCGTGGTCAGCAGGATCGTCGACCCGTCGCCGACCAGCCCGCGCACCACGCCCCACATGTCCTCGCGCTTGGCGGGATCGAGGCCGGTCGTCGGCTCGTCGAGGAAGACCACCGAGGGCCGTCCGACGAGGCTCGCGGCGAGATCGAGCCGGCGGCGCATGCCGCCGGAGTACGTCTTGGCCGGCCGGTCGGCCGCGTCGGCCAGGTCGAACCAGTCGAGCAGCTCCTGCGCGCGCGCCCGCGACGCCTTACGGCGCAGGTCCAGCAGCGTGCCGATCAACTCGAGGTTCTGGCGCCCGGTCAGCAGCTCGTCGACGGAGGCGTACTGGCCGGTGAGGCCGATCAGCTCGCGGACGCGGGCGGGCTCGCGGAACACGTCGTGCCCGGCCACGCGGGCGGTGCCCTCGTCGGCGTCGAGCAGCGTCGCGAGAATCCGCACCGCCGTGGTCTTGCCGGCGCCGTTGGGGCCGAGCACGCCGTGCACGGTCCCCTCCTGCACGGCGAAATCGACGCCGTCCAGCGCCTGGGTGTCCCCGAAGCGCTTGCGCAGGCCCCGGGCTTCAATAGCAAAGTTCATGCTGCCAGCATCGACACTCCCGCTCGCAGCACGCTCGCACGCCGCTCACACGCCCCGCGAGTCCGCTCACGCGCGTGCGAGCAGCGCTGAGCCTCGCGCTTGACGTCTCCCTCGACGTGCAAGGGGTTGTGCCGACGCCGCGGCACCCGCGTCCTCAGCCGACGGTCACGCCCGCGCCTACGCCGTGACGGGTGCACGACCGCTCCGCAGGGGGTGCGCTTGCTGAGGTTCGCTATCCGGACTCCCTCGATCACACCCCCGGCCCGGCTCGCGTTGTGGCCGCGGTCGCGGTGGCGCAGGGTCGCGTGTCGGGCTGGCGAGCGTCGGGTTCCTCGCGTTCTGCTGCAGAAACTCGACGCTCGCGTGGCGCTCGTGCGCACTCGGCCGAATGCACTCAGCGCTCCCCTCCCTGAGCACACCGCACGCCAGCAACTTCGCGCCAACCTCCCACGCGAGACGTTCCGGGCACACTCCTCTCCATCACACGCGCGGGTGGGCCAGCAGACGCGTCGCGACGCCCTGGATCGTCTGCTCGCCATAGCCAGCGGAGGGCTGGCCGTTCGTGAGGACGGCGATCGCGAGCCGGCGGCCGTCGCGCTCGAGCAGGGCGACCTGTGCGTGATGCCGCTGCGCCAACCGCCCTTGAAGCGCCGCGCTAAAGCCGTGCCTCTCGGCCGCGGGAGCGATGCCCCAGCGCTGCCACGAGACGATCGACGCCAGTAGCCGGCGCGCGTAGGCCCGGTAGCGAGCCGGGACCAGGCGGTCGATGCGCAGGAAGAAGCGGGCCTGATCGGAGGCGTCGATGCGGGCGTCGAAAAGGTTCGCGCCGATCGAGAAGCGGTGCATGCCGGCCGCGGCGGCGACGCGCCGCAGGGCCGCGTCGCCGAGCTGGTTGCGCAGGGCCACCGCGGCGGCGTTGTCGGACTTCGTGATCATCGGTGCGAGCAGCGGTCGTCGGTGTCGCTCGAACCGATCTGCTTCGCGCTGCGAAGGGTCGCGACCAGCAGCGTCGCCTTCGCCACGCTGGCCGATCGGATAGCCCATCGTCCGCCGCCAACCGCGACCGCGGTTCGTCCTCGAACGATGGCGTCGCGACCGTCGCCGTCCGCGCGAGCGGCGGCGTCGACCGCCGCGCGAACCGCGGCCCAGGTGGTGATGGAGGCAAGCACGACGAGCGCGGCGACGAGTCGAGTGGGCACGCGGCAAGCGCAGACCACGAAGCGGGAATCACCCCACGAAAGGCGAAGCGTTGGCTGAGAATCCTGCCCGCGTCGTACGCTGAGTCGCCGTGTCCGGGACCCTGATCGCGCGCGACCTGCATAAGGCGCACGGCGCCACCACGATCCTCGCCGGGGTCTCGGTGACCGTCGCCCCGGGCGACGTGCTGGGCGTCGTCGGCCCCAACGGCGCCGGCAAGTCGACGCTGCTGCGGCTGCTCGCGGGGCTCGACAAGCCCGACCAGGGCGACGTGCGGCTGACCGCCGGCGCCGCCGGCTACCTGCCGCAGGAGCCCGACCGCGCGCCCGGCGAGCGGCTGCACGACTACCTGGCGCGGCGCACCGGCGTCGCCGCCGCCGACGCGCTGCGTCGCAGGCCGCCACGCACGAGCTCGCGAGCGAGGCGCCCGGCGCGGCGGACCGCTACGCCGAGGCGTTCGAGGCCTGGCTCGCGCTCGGCGGCGCCGACCTCGCAGCCGCGCGCCGAGACGGTCCTGCGCGACCTCGGGCTGGACCCGGCGCTGCTGGACCTCGAGACCGTGGCGCTCTCCGGCGGCCAGGCCGCGCGTGCCTCGCTGGCCGCGATCCTGCTCTCGCGCTTCGACGTCCTGCTGCTCGACGAGCCGACCAACGACCTCGACTTCGACGGGCTCGCGCGGCTGGAGCGCTTCGTCGCCGAGCGCCCCGGCGGCGCCGTGATCGTCTCGCACGACCGCGCCTTCCTCGAGCGCACGGTCACGCGCGTGCTCGAGATCGACGAGATCGCCCACACGGCGGCGGAGTACGGCGGCGGCTGGAGCCGGCTACCAGGACCTGCGCGCGACCGCCGCCCGCCACGCCGAGGACGCGCTACGAGACCTTCACGGCGGAGCGCGACCGGCTCACCGACCGGGTCAAGAGCCAGCGCCAGTGGTCGGCCGTCGGGCGTCAAGAAGGCGAAGGCCTCCAAGGGCTCCGAGCCCGACAAGTCGATCCGCCATCACATGGCCGAGCGCTCCGAGAAGCAGGCCTCGAAGGTGCGCGCGTCCGAGAAGGCGATCGAGCGGCTCGAGGACGGTCGAGAAGCCGTGGCGGCGCTGGGAGCTGCAGCTGCGCTTCGGCGGCGGCGAGCGCTCGGGCGACGTCACCGTCCGCCTCGACGACGCCGAGCTGCGGCGCGGGACCTTCGTGCTCGGCCCGCTCGACCTCGAGCTGGCGTGGGGCGAGCGCGTCGCGCTGGTCGGGCCCAACGGCAGCGGCAAGACGACGCTCGTCGACGGCCTGCTCGGCCAGCTCCCGCTCGACCGCGGGCACGCGCTGGATCGGCCCCGGCGTGCGGATCGGGACGCTCGACCAGGCGCGCGCGCGGCTTCGACGGCGACGGCGCGCTGATCGACGCGTTCGTCGAGCAGAGCGGGATGACGCTGCAGGACGCGCGCTCGCTGCTGGCCAAGTTCGGCCTCGGCGACGACGCGGTCGCGCGCGCCGGCGCGCAGCCTCTCCCCCGGCGAGCGCACCCGCGCGAGCCTGGCGCTGCTGATGGCCTCCGGCGCGAACTTCCTCGTGCTCGACGAGCCGACCAACCACCTCGACCTGCCGGCGATCGAGCAGCTCGAGACCGCGCTGGACGCCTACGACGGCACGCTGCTGCTGGTCACGCACGACCGCCAGCTGCTCGAGGCCGTCGAGCTGGACCGCACGATCGCGCTCTAGCTCCTCATCCGCTCGGGGTGATGCCGCGGCGCCCGGCCCTGGCATCCTGCGCGGCGTGACCCCCGACGCATCGCTGCAAGCACGGATCGCCGAATACCGCGCCCTCCGCCACGACATCGAGTCGAGCATCCTCGCGCTCGCGACCTCGATCGACGGCCGGCGGTTCACGTTCCAGGCGCCGCTGGAGCCGCTCGAGCTCCGGGCCGGCGGGTACGTCGAGCTGAAGACGCCCACCGGCCGCTGGCTCGGGCAGCTGCTGTCGCTCGAGGTCGCGAGCATCGATGCCGGCGAGGTCAGCTGGACGGGCGGAGCGGACCTCTCCAGCCGCGTCCGCTCGCGCCTCGCGGCGGGCGAGGGGCAGATCCTCTCCGGCCCGGCCGAGCCGTTCCACGACGCGGTGATCCGCCCCGCCGACCCCGCGGCGGTGCGGGCCTGGCTGCACGAGACCGCGCCGAACCGCTCGATCCTCCCGGCGGGCGAGCTGCGGCTCGCGCCTGGCGTCACCTTCGGGCTGGACTCCGGCGGCTTCAACCGGCACACGTTCCTGTGCGGCCAGTCGGGCTCGGGCAAGACGTACGCCCTCGGCGTGCTGATCGAGCGCCTGCTGCTGGAGACGCAGCTGCGGGTCGTGATCCTCGACCCGAACTCGGACTTCGTGCGCCTCTCCGAGGTCCGCACCGATGTCGAGCCGGCGCTCGCGGGGCGCTACCGGGAAGCGACGGCCGGGCTCGCCGTGCACCGTGCCGACTCCACGGGCAGCGACCGGCTGCGGGTCCGGCTCACCGAGCTCAGCCGCAACCTCCAGGCCGCCGCGCTGCGGCTGGACCCGGTCGCCGACCGCGACGAGTACGCCGAGTTCGCCGCGCTGCTCGATCAGGAGCGACCGCTGCAACTCGAGGACCTGCATCGCGTCGAGACGCCCGGCGCGGCGGCGCTGGCGCGCCGCATGCGCAACCTCGGCGTCGACCGCTGGGGCGTCTGGGCGCGCGAGGACGCGGGCTCGACGCTCGAGGCGCTCGACGATCCCGCGGTCCGCTGCCTGGTCGTCGATCTCGGCTCGCTCGCCACGCCGCAGGAGCAGGCGCTCGTCGCCGGCGGGGTGCTCGAGCAGCTCTGGCACCGCCGCAGCCGCCGCGAGCCGATCCTGATCGTCATCGACGAGGCCCACAACGTCTGCCCCGCGCGTCCGGAGGACGGATTGACCGCACTCGCGACCGAGTACGCCGTGCGGATCGCCGCCGAGGGCCGCAAGTTCGGCCTCTACCTGCTCGCCTCGACGCAGCGGCCGCAGAAGATCCACGAGAACGTGATCTCGCAGTGCGACAACCTCGTGCTGATGCGGATGAACTCGGTCGCCGACCTCGGCTACGCCGGCGGTGTGTTCTCGTTCGTGCCGCCCGGGCTGCTCGCCCAGGCCGCGTCGTTCGGCCTGGGCGAAGCCCTGGCGGCGGGCAAGCTGTCCTCGCACCCGGCGCTGATCAAGGTGGGCCGCCGGATCGCCGCCGAGGGCGGCGCCGACGTGCCCACCACCTGGGCTCAGTCGCGCGCGTAACCCGCCTGCATGTGCTTTTCGACGTCGATGTAGGCGTCGTCGCCGACGTGGAACTCGACCTGCTCGATCGAGCCGCCCGTGAACGGGGACTGGAAGCCGTACTCGCGCGAGACGTTGTCGCCGCTGTCGACGCCGATGCACATGCCCTCGCCGCAGAGCGTGAAGTGGCCGGTCTGCGTGCGGATCTCCTGCGTCGCCACGGCCTGGTCGTCGACGTAGAGCGTCGCGACCCCGTGTGACTCGCCGTGCTCGCCGACCGACTTCTTCTCGAACTCGACGCCGAGGATCTGCTTGCCGGGCGTGAGCGCGGCTTCGCCGGCGAGCCGCTGCTCAGGCGGGATGCCGAGGAAGTTGTAGACGTAGTGCAGCCGGTGGTCCTTGACGAAGAGCCAGTGGCCGCCGAAGCGTGAGCCATGATCGATCACGCCCTCGGCGTCCTCGCCCAGGTCGATCTCGGCGAGGATCCGGTAGGACACGCCGTGCGTGTTCGGGGCGCTGCGCTCCGGCACCTCGAGCGTCTCCCGGGGACTGGACCCGCTTGACGGTCGCGGCGGCCGCGTCCTCGAACGTGTAGCGCATCGAGTCGCCGGGGCAGCGGCGTCTCGGGTCCGAGACGCCGCCGAGGTACGAGTAGCGCTTGAACATCCGGAACGGCGTGGACCTCCGCCATGCGGCTGAAGAGCTGCTTCTCGGCGTCAGGAAGCAGGAGCGCGTCGCCGCGCACAGCGCGACCGCGGGCGAATCGGGCCGATCAGGCGCGTACGCGCACCGGGGTGCCCGGCGGCACCTCGCGCGCGAGCCGCCGCAGCGCGGCGCCCGGAACCCGCACGCAGCCGGCGCTCCACAACCGTGAGTGCGCGGCCGGCGGGTAGCCGTGCACCGCCAGCCGCGACGTGCGGGCCGCGGTGCCGTAGGCCGAGAGCGCGAAGATCCACTTGCCGTAGGTGCCGTGAAAGCGCTCGCCCGGCAGCCGATCGGTGACCTGAAAGGTCCCGAGTGGCGTCGGGGTCGCCGCGCCGCCGACGATCACGCGAGTGCTCCAGCGCTGGTCACCATTGATCACGGTCAGCCGGCGCGAGGAGCGGTCGATCTCGATCCGCCGCACCAGTCGCGGCGCCGGGAGCGTGTGCCGTTCGGCGATCCAGCCCGTCCCGCCGGGCGCATTCAGCGCCGCGACCTTCAGCCACGTGCCCCGGCGGGCCTGCACCCACAGACGCGTCTGGGAGCCGTACGGCGTGTGGTCGGCCAGCCGATCGACGCGCCGGCCGCCGGGGCTGGCGTACACCGCCGGCCGGGTCTTCGGCTCCAGGCGCACCGTCTCCACGCCCGGCGGCGAAGGGGCCCCGGTGGACCAGAGCAGAGCGAGCAGACCGGCTACCGGCGGAAGGGCGGTCACAACACGAGAGATTGTGCAGCACCGGCGGGTGATGGTGCCTCACTCGCCACGGGCGATAAGCCCACCGGAGTCATTCGATACGGACGGGAGTTCCCGGCAGCCGCGTCCGGCCGATCGTCCGCACGAGCCACCCGATCGTCTCGTTGCTCAGGCGAACACAACCGTGGCTGGCCGCGGTCCCGAGCGGGTCGAGAAACGAGGCGCCACCGCGGCCGTGCAGCGCGGCACGGCCGTCGCCGCCGTCGTAGCGCATCAGGATGTCGCTGTGGGCGGTGAGCGACAGCACCCAGCTCCCCAGGAAGGCCCCCGGGTTCCCGCGCCAGGTCTGCGTGATCGAGAACAGCCCGGCAGGGGTCGGCGTCGCCGGCGCGCCGACGACCACCGCGAAGCGGCGCACGACCTTGCCGCCGCGCAGCACGTCGACGCGGCGCGCGGAGCGGTGCACGACGATCCTCCACGCTGTCGGCCGCAGCTCGATCCTGTTCGTATCCAGCCAGCCGGTGGCGTCGTTGGGGCGCGAAGGCAGGCGGACCTTGACCCAGCAGCGGCCGTCGGCCGCGCGCGGCCGGTCGAGCACCAACAGTGCCGGTGCGTCGCCCGGCTCGACACGGTGGTCCGCCTCGATCGCGAGCCGCGCACGCACCGGGGTGCGCTGCAGCAGCTCGGCGCGCCAGGACTTTGAGCCGGAAGGAGCCCTGACGTCCGCCACCGCCTTGCACGCCGGGGCAACCGCGGCCTCGGCGCTTGCGGTGACGCCGCCGGCCAGCACGGCGCAGGCGAGCGCCGCCATCCGGACACCGAGCACGGCGCGCATGACGCAATGGTGCCGCATACGCATGCGGCGCGCAATCGCTGCGGGTTCGCGCACGTACCCCGCCTCCAGCTCATCTACGCCCGCCGGACGGGCGCCCGTCCGGCCCCTGACGGCGGTGATCCGGCAGTCGCGGACGGCGCGCAGCACCCCCTGAACCACAAACTCTGGTGCTCTCCGGAAGGGGAAACGCATGTTGACCGATCAGGTCAGCGCCGTCGATTTCGACGGTGACGAAGCGGTCGCCGAGGCGATCGCCGGGATGGAAGAGGAGCGCAACACGCGCGGCGGGCTGTTCAAGAGCGTCGCGCTGCTGGCCGGCGCCGGTGGCGCGGCCGCGCTGCTGCTCCCAGGCTCGGCGAGCGCCCGCAACGGCGGCTCCAAGAAGAACGACATCAAGATCCTCAACTACGCGCTGACGCTCGAGTACCTCGAGGCCGCGTTCTACAACGAGGCGCTGCGGGTCGGCGGCTACACCGGCGCGGTCGGGCGCTTCGCCTCCGTCGTCGCGAGCCACGAGAACACGCACGTCGCCACGCTCAAGGGCGTCCTCGGCTCCAAGGCCGTCAAGAGCCCGAGCTTCGACTTCAAGGGCACGACGCGCAAGTGGAGCACCTTCCTGCGCACGGCCAAGGTGCTCGAGGACACGGGCGTCGCCGCCTACCAGGGCCAGGCCCCGCTGATCCATCAGAACGCGGTGCTCGCTCCGGCCGGGGCGATCCTGGCCGTCGAGGCGCGTCACGCCTCCTGGGTCCGCGACCTGCTCTACGCGGGCAAGGAGGTCAAGCCGGCGCCTGAGGCCTTCAGCACGCCGATGTCCATGTCCCAGGTGCTCAGCGCGGTCAAGAAGACCGGCTTCATCAAGTCCTGACCGAGGAGCGCACATGTTCACCACTCAATCCAAGGTCGATCTCTCGGCCGTCATCGCCTTCGACGCCGACGGCGCGTTGCAGGAGACCGCTGACGCCGCACGCCACCACTCGCGCCGGAGCTTCCTGCGCAAGTCCGGCGTCGCGCTCGGCGGTGCCGCCGTGGCCGGCGGACTGCTGCCCGGCTGCGGCGATGGCCGCGACGCCGAAGGGCGACGTCGCGATCCTCAACTTCGCGCTCACGCTCGAGTACCTCGAGTCGGCGTTCTACGCCTCCGCGCTCAAGCACGCCGGACTGACGGGCGAGCACAAGCGCTTCGCGACGCTCGTCCACGAGCACGAGATGGCCCACGTCGCCGCGCTGCGCAAGGCGCTCGGCTCAGCGGCGGTCAAGCGGCCGACGTTCGCCTTCGGCTCGGCGGTCACCAGCCCGTCGGCCTTCACCGCGACCGCGATCAAGCTCGAGGACACCGGCGTCGCAGGCCTACCAGGGCCAGGCGCCGTTCATCCGCTCTCAGGCGGTTTTCATGGCCGCGATCTCGATCCACCCGGTCGAGGCGCGGCACGCCGCCTGGATCCGAAATCTGGCACATTTGAACCCCGCTCCGGTACGCGTTCAACCCGGCGCTGACCAAGAATCAGGTTCTCGCCGCCGTCAGCGCCACCGGCTTCATCAAGTAGAGGAGAAGGCCCATGCCCAACATCGGACCCATGGAACTGGTCATCGTGCTGGTGATCGCACTCATCGTGCTCGGTCCCAAGCGCCTTCCGGACGCCGGTAAGTCCCTCGGCCGCGGCCTGCGCGAGTTCAAGGGCGCGCTCTCCGGCCGCGACGACGACGCCAAGGACGATCTCGGGCTCGAGCCCGCCGCCGCGCCGCAGCACCGCGACCCGGTCGCCTGATCTCCTGAGCCGGGGGTGACGCGCTCACCCCCGGCCTGTACGAAGCTCGCCCAACGCCTTCAGGTCGGCCTCTACACCGAGACGCTGATCGGGAGCGTCGCGATCCAGATCACGGTGCCCAGGAACAGCAGCCAGCCGAGCCCGAGCACCACCATGTGCGGCGTCCGGCCGTGCAGCCGCGTGCTGATGCCGGGTACATCCAGCGCACGGAGAACGCCGCGGCCTTGGCCTCGAGGCGATCGGCCGTCGTGATGGCGGCGAGCTTGTACTCGGGCATGACGAACGGCGACAGCGGCGCGCGCAGGTTCGTCCGCGGCTTGGTCGCGACCCAGCGTGAACGCGGCTTGAACTCTCGCGGAAGCGCCGGCGGTAGAAGCGCGAGCTCGGTCTCCGCGCGTCGACCCACTGCGTGAACAGCGCGACATCGATCTGGCCTTGGCGGTTCGCCACGTTCTCCGAGCGCGTCGACTCGACACGCGCGGCGATCGAGCCGCTCGCGGCCCGCGCCTGCTCGCCGCGCCACGCGCCGCCTGGTAGGCCGACCAGGCCGTCGCCACCGCGGCCATCGCGAGCAGGATCGTCGCCGCCAGTTCGAAGTGGCGCGACCAGTCGTTCTCCTTCGCCGTCTCTACTAGGTCGCGACGCCCTGGGCGTCGCACGGCACCGGCGACGTCAGCTTGAGCTCCGTTCGTGCGGCGTCGAGGATCCGCAGCGACCGCTCCATCGCCACGGGTTTTATGTGCCCGAGGCCGTGGTTGTACGGGTGCCCCAGTGCACTGATCGCCGCCAGCGTGAGCACGATCACCGTTGTGGCCGAGCCCATGAGCATCGCCTGCGGGACCGCGCCCTCGCCGCTGTCGGCGAAGAACAGCATGTAGGCGAACACGACCAGCGCGATCAGGATCAGCACGAGCCAGACCGACGCGGGCACGACGCCCTCGGCACCGTGGAGCCGGTCGCGCCGCGCCTCCTCGCGGTCGGACGTCTGGTCGAGCCACTTGGAGTACGAGGCCTGTTCCGCAGGCGTGGTCGGGTCCGTGAGCTTCAGCGTCCGGAACAGGGACAGCGACCACGGGTTGACCGCGTCGCCGCCCTTCCCCTGCTGCATCAGCGGCCACTCCTGGTGCACCACCGAGCGGCCGTAACAGATGATCTCGCCGCCGAGGCGGGCGCGAACCGTCTCCGGGAAGAACTCCGCCGACTCGTACTGCTGCACCACCGTGAGGGCCTCGGCCTCGGCGCCGCTGCGCGACTGGTCGTACGTCGTGAAGGCGAGGAAGATGATGAAGCCGGCGAAGATCGCGAAGCCGCCGGCGAGCACGCCGAAGACCCCGGACGCGCGGTCGCCGTCGGTGAAGTAGCTGCCCTCGGGCGCGCCGCGCCGGACCAGCAGGATCGCGCCGATCGTGACGACGTTGGCGACGACAAGGAGGAGGGCGGTCCAGAGCAGGCTCATGCGGGCCGCGGGACCTTAGTTGACGTCGCCGACCTCGTGCCGGGCGCCCGGGATGCGGTTGACGACGATCGGCGTCCCGCGCGGCAGTTCGCCACGCAGCAGTGACGGGAGCAGATCGTCCTGCGCACCGTCGGTGTTGCCCTCGACGACGAGCACCAGATGGTCGCCGTCGAAGCGCGTCTCCAGCAGCCGCTCGTCGTAGCCTCCCGCCCACTGCTTCCCGATCCGTGCCGCGGCGGCCTGCCGGTTGGCGAGCTGCACGGTCCGGTAGGTCAGGACGGCCAGCGCGCCGATCACCACGACGCTCGCCACGGCGACGACCGCGTACACCGGCCGGCGCCGGAACGACGCGTCCACGCCGCGGCCGGCACGTTCGCGCAGCGCGCTGAAGAGCGCGGTGCCGACGACGACGATCGCGACCATGTTGGTCAGGAAGAGCAGCAACGCGCCGAGCGCACCGCTCCAGTCGCCCTCCACGGCGGTGACGCCGACGACCGCGAGCGGCGGAACGAGGGAGATCGCGATCGCGACGCCCGGCAGGATGTCGCCGATGTCGCGCCGGCCGACGGCGAACGCGCCGGCCAGGCCGGTGGTCGCGGCCGCCACGAGGTCCACGATCGTGGGCGATACGCGTGATGTGACCTGTGAGTTGTCGTCGAGCTGATGCAACTCGGGCAGCAGGACCGCGAGGAGGGCGCCGATCGCGATGACGGCGGCCACCGCGGCGACCACCATCGCGAGGCAGAGCAGCAGCGGGCGCAACTCGCCGTAGGCGATCCCGACCGCCACGCCCTGGATCGGGATGGCCAGCGGCGCGACGATCATCGCGCCGATGACGGTCGCAGTCGAGTCGCCGATGATCCCCGTGGTGGCGATCGCAGCCGCGAGGACCAGGAGCAGCCAGAAGCGGCTCTGCTTGGCGCCGACGTCGCCGCCGAAGAGGTAGACCGCCTCGCGGACCTCCTCGGGCGTGCGGGTCTCGCCCGCGAGTCGATTGGTCAGCCGCTTGGCGCGTGAGGGAGGCATCCGAGCGCCTTCTTCGCGCGCGCACGCCAAGTCCCTACCGGCGTCTGCTGGCTCGTCGCCGCAGCCAATGCGGGCGCCGCCGAGCGCCGCGTCCTGACCAACGGGTCCTTCGAGCGCAGCCGGGCTGGTCGACGACGGCGACGCGGGCGGGATATGCGGATCGTCCGTTCGAGGCGTGGGGAACGGCCGGCGATCGCCTGCGCTGGTCCTTCGCGCATCGGGGGAAGCCGGAGACCGACGAGTTGACCTCGTGGATCGCGCGCGAGGACGTCGCCGCGATCGCGGCCCTCGCCGCGCTGGACCCCGCGATCGGCAGCGCCACCTACGAGCTCGGCGGTCCCCAGGCCCTGAGCCAGCTCGACGTCGTCCGGATGGCCGAGGTCATCACCGGCCGCCCGATCGCGGTCTCCTTCGTCCCCGAGCAGGGCCTGCGCCATGCGTCCGAGCACGCGACCACGCCCGTCGAGAAGTCCGTCGCCGAGCTGATGCTGCACGTCGCCGGCGGAAACGTCGTCGACATGACGCAGACGCTCCGGCGCTTCCCGATCCAGCAGACCCACGTGCGCGACTACCTCTGGCGCTCACTCAACCTCGTCCCACAGTTCAGCCGCTTGAACTAAGACGGTTCGCAGTCTGTCCAGCAGCGAAGCACGGGCTCCATTCCCGAGCGCCGTCAGCCGATCACTGGTCTATCGCACACCAGCAAGGAGACCACGCGTGATCGCACGTAAGCTCGTCATCGCCGCCACCGGCACCCTCATCGCCGCCGGCCTGGTGCCGGCAGCCGCCAACGCCGCCAAGCCCGGGAGCACGTCCACCGCGGTCTGCAACGAGGCCGAGAACTCGTTCCAGGGCGGCTACACGGTCAACGGCGGCCCGGTCGACCCGAACCCGCCCGCCTTCCTGCGCGGCTCGCAGATGCGCGTCGGCAACGGCCACGGCGTCGGCCTCGTCAACGCCGCCGCGCACTCCCCGGCGCTGCGGACCTGCGGTCCGACCGACGACGGCGGAGGCGACGACGGCGGAGGCGGCATCACACTCACCTGAGCACGAGTCAAGCGAAACCCTAGGGTCGCTGTCTAGGGCTTGCCCGATTGTCCGCCGCCAACCGGCGGCGGAGGATCGACTCCGTGTTGTCGACCCGAACAGAGCGCGAGCACCTCGAGCCCGGGGAAGCGCCCGCCCCGCCCCAGCCCGCGCCGGTGCTCAGCGCCGGCCTCACACCGGCGAGCGTGCTCGCACTGCAGCGCGCCGGCGCCGGCAACCACGCGATCGCTCGCATCCTCGCCCGTTCCGGCCGCTCCGGCGACACTCGTTCCATCGAGGGCCTCGCGAACTCGTTCGGCGTGCTCGGCAAGCCGACGAAGCCGCAGCAGCCGCAGACGCAGACGCCGAAGCCCCAGAACAAGCCGAACCCACCGCGCAATTCGGCGCCGCTGAAGCAGGCGGTCGAAGCCAAGATCGAAAGCTTCGTGCAGACGCAAAAGGAGGTCAAGCCGTCGGCGAAGTTGCCCGTGCTGCCCGAAACCGCTGACCTCGAAGCGGCCCACAAGCACCTCGTAAATCACGCCGTCGGCTGGCTGGTCCATCTCAACTACGCGCTCCGCCGGATTCCGGTCATCCCTGAGAACGCCGACCTCCGCGCGCGGCTCGAAGAGGTGCTGGCGGCCCTGAAGACCCCCAGGCAGTTCAACGGCCTCCCACGCGAGGAGGCCGTCGACAAGCTCCGGGACCTGTACCAGGTCGCCATGACGATCTACGAACTGTCTGAGCCCGTGCCGGCGGCCGCGACGCCCGGAGTGAGCACCGACGACCGCCTTCTCACTGTCGCCAAGAGGAACATCAGGCTGCGCATGGCGACCGAGGTCTGGACCGGAGCGGCCAGGGGCGGCGAGTTGGACTTCGAGGTCCCTGCCGACGCCGCAGGGTTCCACAGGAAGCTCAAAGCCGAATTCCACCACAAGGCGATCGACCGGACGGATTGGCCCGGTCGCAAAACCGGCGAAAAGGCGTACTACTACGTGACCGAGAAGAGCAATTCAGGCTTCGCGTTCGACATCTCGGCCCACGCATTGCCCAAGGGCAGCGAGCCGAGCCAGAAGACCCTTGGGACGACGGTGCATGTGCTGCACATCAAGCGGAAGCCCAAGTGACCCGGAGCCGTCGGCGGAGTCCGCCTCTCGATGGGCCGGGGAGGAATCGAACCTCCGCGCGTCGGATTATGAGTCCGCTGCTCTAACCGCTGAGCTACCGGCCCGGGGCGAATGGCTGAAGGCTATCCGCGTTCTTACGCTTCTTTGACAGACGGCCGGTTCACTGAGCACATGTCCATCTCCGCCAGACGTAAGCTCGCAGTGGGTGCGACCGGCCTTGCAGTTCTCGTCGGTTCCGGTGGAGCGTACGCCGCGGCCGCCGGGAACACCGGGACGACCGCGCAGAAGCCCGCCGATCGTGGTGCCGAGCAGAAGGCCTTTCTCGACGACGTCGCCAAGCGACTGAACGTCACGCCGGACCAGCTCACCGCTGCGATCAAGGGTGCTGCTGAGGCGCGTATCGATGCGGCGGTCGCCGCCGGCAAGCTGACCAAGGAGCAGGCCGCGGAGGCGAAGAAGCACCTCGCCGACGGCGGGCCGCTGCTCGGTCCGGGCATGTTCGGCGGCAAGCCGGGCGGCCATGGCGGGCCCGGTGGCCCGGGCGGCCCCGGTCGTGGCGGACCCGGGTTCGGCCGGTTCGGTCTCGATGGCGCGGCGGCCTATCTCGGTCTCACCGCGGACAAGCTTCGCGCGCAGCTCGAGTCGGGCAAGTCGCTCGCCGACGTGGCCAAGGCGCAGAACAAGGACGTCGCCGGGCTGAAGGCGGCGTTGAAGGCCGAGATCACCAAGCAGCTCGATCAGGCGGTCAAGGACGGGCATCTGACCGAGGCCCAGAAGACCGAGATGCTCGCGAAGATCGACGCGCGCCTCGACGAGATCGTCAACAGCACCGGGCCCAAGGGCGGCCCGGGCCGGCGTCACCCCTAGCGAACGCGATTCGCGAGCTCCGGTGACGGAGCCAGCACGAGCGTGACGGTGTCACCGCCTCCGACAACGGTGGCACCGTCCGCCCGCGCCACCGGCGCGGCGCGCAGCGCGGCCTCGAACTCGCGCGCAGCTCGCGGCGTGTCCCAGCGCCAGCGCATCACCAGCACGTCGGACGCGCGGCACGGCGGCGTGGACGTGCATCTGCCGCGCTGCCAGAGCTCGTAGCGGTCGCCTCCCCACCCCGCGGCCGCGGCTGCGTTGCCGAGCAGCTGCCCGGTCTGCCATTCGCCGAAGGTCCCGCCCGTGACGCGGCGCCAGCCCGCTCCGAGTGAGACGTCCAGCTTCACGGCCAGCGGCGGCTCGACCTCGATCCACTTCTCCGGATGCAGGACCTGCTCGGTGCTGTCGGGCACGCGCAGCCGCTCGGCGAGGTCGACGAGCTTCCACGAGCCGCCGGCGCGCTTGCGCAACGCCTGGACGAACGCCATCCCGCCGGTATACGGGAACAGCAGCTGCGCCTGCAAGAACTTCGGCATGTCGGGACCACTCGGGAGGCCGGAGCCAAGCGTCGCGAGTGCCTTCTCGACGCCGATGTGGCGCTGCAAGTATTCCTGCGAAATGTCCATCGCGGTCCCTTCGCCGAGCGCGAGCGCCGCCAGCAGCCGGTCGTCGCTTCCGCCTTGATCGGACGGCAGGCCGAACCGCTGATCCTCCAGCGCGTGCGTCAATTCGTGCGCGATCACCATCTCGTCGAGCCCGCCCGGGACGGTTCCCTCGACGATCCGCAGGTGCTTGGAGCGCGGGTCGTAGTAGCCCGCGACGCCCTCCTCGTAGACGGAAGCTGAGACCGATCGCAGGTCCACGTCGGGCTTGATCAAGCCGAGCAGCTTGAGCATTTCCTCGTCCGCGCCGCGCTGCGCCGCGGAATAGGAGCGGTCGAGCTCCTGCAGGCCATCCCTGCGCGCCTGCGCGGGGGTCACCTCCTGCGGCACGGGACGCGTGCGGAACTGCAGATCGCGCAGCTGCTCGACGCGCGCCGCGATCGTGGCGACGTCCGCCGCGGGCGGCTTCGCCTGCGGCGCCGATCGCTTGAGCGCGAGCAGCCCGGCCAGCGCCGCGAGCGTGATCGCCACCGCTATGGAGACCGTTCGCATCACCAGTCACGGTAGGCGTCGCGGCCACCTCGCCGTCGATCACAGCAAGATCCCGCACCGCGCTGCGTTCGTGCCCACAGTAGGCTAGGTCGAGCGTTGGCGGGCACCCGTGGTGATGAATTGAGCGCCGGTACCGGTGAGGACACTGTTCCCCTGCTTCGGGCACGACTCGAACGCACGGAGCAACAAGCCGCGTCCCGTCAGCGTCAGCTCGAGCGTTATGCGGCCGACCTCCGGGAAGTGTTCAAACAGGAGCGCTCCCGTGCCCAGGAACTGCGCCGGTCCTACCGCGCGACGGTCCGTGCGCTGTCCAACGCCGTCGAGGCCCGCGACGCGTACACCGGCAAGCATGCCGAGCGCGTGACGGCGTACGGGATGGAGCTGGCCCGCGCCGTCGGGATCTCGCTCGAGGAATCGCCGCAGATCGAGTTCGGCTTCCTGCTGCACGACATCGGCAAGGTCGCGGTGCCCGACGCGATCCTGTTCAAGACCAGCAAGCTCACGGAAGAGGAATACGCGCTGATCGCCCTGCACCCCGTCGTCGGAGCCGAGATCCTGCGCGACGTCGACTTCCTCGGCGAGGGCAAGCTCGTCGTCCGTCATCACCACGAGCGCTGGGACGGGACCGGCTACCCCGACGGGCTCGCCGGCGAGGAGATCCCGCTGGCCGCGCGGGTGTTCTCCGTCGCCGACACGCTCGACGCGCTGACGACCGACCGGCCGTACCGGCCCGCGTCGGACTGGAGCGTCGCGCGCGAGGAGATCCGGCGCGTGACCGGCACGCAGTTCGACCCGGCGGTCGTCGCCGCCTTCGACGCGATCCCCGACGCGGAGTTCGAGCGCCTCAGAGCAGGTGCGATGTGACGCGGACGATCCTGATCGTCGATGACGACCCGATGATCCGCAAGCTGATCGCGACCACGCTGGAGGACATCTCCGGCTACCGGCTGCAGGAGGCGGGCGACGGCCTGGAGGCGATCGAGCAGGCCGTGAAGTCCCGGCCCGCAGATCGTCTTCCTCGATGTCGACATGCCGCGCCTGAACGGGATCGAGACGTGCCGGCGCCTGCGCAGCGACCCGGCGACGGCGAGCGCGACGATCGTGATGCTGACCGGCGATTCAGGCGACGTCGTCGAACGCGGCGCGCACGACGCGGGCGCCAACCTCTTCCTGACCAAGCCGTTCTCGCCGCTGCATCTGCTGCGGCTGGTGGACCGGATCGGCGCGACGCGTTGAAGCTCGGCGTCCACATCGGCTACTGGGGCCTCGGTCTGACCGCGCCGCAGCAGCTCGAGCTGGTCCTCGAGGCGGAGCGGCTCGGCTACGACTCCGTCTGGACCGCGGAGGCCTACGGCTCGGACGCGGCGACGATCCTCGCCTGGCTGGCCCAGGCGACCACGAAGATCAAGCTCGGCTCGGCGATCTTCCAGATGCCCGGCCGCAGCGCGGCGATGACCGCGATGACCGCGGCGACGATCGATCAGCTCTCCGACGGGCGGATGCTGCTCGGCATCGGCTCCAGCGGGCCGCAGGTCGCCGAGGGCTGGCACGGCCAGCGCTTCGCCCGTCAGCTCCAGCGCACGCGCGAGTACGTCGCCGTCGTGCAGCTGGCGCTGAGCCGGCAGCGCGTCGTCTTCGACGGCGAGACGCTGCAGCTCCCGCTGCCCGACGGGCCGGGCAAGGCGCTCAAGCTCACGATCGCGCCGGTCCAGGAGCGGATCCCGATCTACATCGCCGCGATCGGCCCGAAGAACACGACGCTGGCGGCCGAGATCTCCGACGGCTGGCTGCCGACGCTCTTCTCCCCCGAGCACGTCGGCGAGTTCCGGCCGCTGCTCGAGGAGGGCTTCGCCCGCGCGGGCAACGGCAAGGGCTTCGACGACTTCGACATCGTCCCGACCGTCACCGCGATGGTCTCCGACGACCGCGAGTCCGCGCGCGACGCGATGCGCCACTACGTCGCCCTGTACGTCGGCGGCATGGGCTCGCGCAAGCAGAACTTCTACAACGCGCTCGTCCAGCGCTACGGCTACGAGGACGCCGCCCGGGAGGTCCAGGACCTCTACCTGGAGGGGCGCAAGGACGAGGCCGCGGCCGCGCTGCCGGGCGAGTTGATCGACACGCTGTGCCTCGTCGGCCCGAAGGACTTCGTCCGCGAGCGGCTCGCCGTCTACCGCGACGCGGGCGTCGGGACGCTGATGATCTCGCCGATGGCGTGGACGTTCGAGGACCGGATCGCCCAGCTGCGCGCGGTGGCCGAGCTGGCCGAGTGAGCCTGCCCGCGGACCTCGCGACGCGGCCGCTGCAGGCAGGCGACATGGCTGCGTTCACCGAGCTGTCCCGGGTCTGCGACGAGACGTACCTGGAGTGGGCGCCGCGCGGGTGGGCGGTCCCGGTGGTGCCGCCGGGCTGGGCGGACCGCTACCTCAAGCCCGACGCCTGGGTGCGGGTCAGCTTCGATGCCGCCGGAGCGCTCGTCGCGTCGGTGGCCTTCCGGCGTGCGGACGTCGCCGAGCCGGTCGGGCACGTCGGGCTCCTGCTCGTCCATCCCGCGCGCTGGCGCGAGGGGATCGCCCGCACGCTGCTCGGTCTCGCCGAGGCGGAGATGCGGGCGCGAGGCTACGTGCGCGAGCAGCTGTGGACGCCCTTGGGCGCTCCGGCCGAGCAGTTCTATCTCGCGCAAGGCTGGGCTCGGGACGGCCGCCAGCGAATGGCATCCCTGGGCCGGCCTGGAGATGGTCGGCTACGCGAAGGCGCTCGCGTGAGGGTCCTGCTCGGCGCGTTCGGCGACCCAGGCCACGCCTTCCCGATAATCGCGCTCGGCGCGGAGCTGGTCGCGCGCGGCCACGAGGTCGGGATCGAGACGTGGACGCGCTGGCGCGAGCCCGCCGAGGCCGCGGGGATGGCCTTCTCCCCCGCTCCCGAGTACCAAGTTTTCCCGACGCGCGAGCGGCCGCTGAAGCCGTACGAGGCGGCGGTGCTGGCGGCGAAGGTCACGCGCCAGTTCGTGCGCGCGTTCGAGCCCGAGGTCGTGGTCTCGGACATCCTGACCACCGCGCCGGCGCTCGCGGGCGAGCTCGAGGGTCTGCCTGTGGCGACGTTGATTCCGCACGTCCATCCCGATCTCCCGACGGGGCTGCCGCCGTTCTCGATCGGGGCGCGGCGGCCGCGGACGCGGGTCGGCGGGCTGCTCTGGCGCCAGACGGACCGGATGGTCGCGGTCGGGCTCGAGCAGGGCCGCAGCGAGTACAACGACTGCCGCGCACGGCTCGGGCTCCCGCCGCTGCCGTATACGCACACCGGGCTCTCGCGCTCGCTGACGATGGTCGGGACGCTGCCGCAGCTCGAGTACCCGCGCGTGTGGCCGTCGTGGCTGCGCGTCGTCGGGCCTTTGATGTGGGAGCCCGGCGGTCCGGCCGTCGACCCGCCGCCGGGCGAGGGACCGGTCGTGCTGGTCGCTCCCTCGACCTCGCAGGATCCCTCGAACTCGCTGCTGCGGGCCGCGCTGGACGGGTTGGCCGATGAGCCGGTCCGCGTGATCGCGATCGCCGCGGAGGGCGTCACCGCTCCCGCCAACGCCGTGCTCGTGCCGTGGATGTCCTACGCGCGGACGATGCCGCGCTGCGATCTCGTCGTCACCCACGGCGGGCACGGGACGCTCGCACGTGCCCTGGCCAGCGGCTGCCCGGTCGTGGTCTGCCCGGCGGGCGGGGACATGGCCGAGAGCGCCGCGCGCGTGGACTGGGCCGGCCTGGGCGTGCGGCTGGCGCCGCGCTTCTGCACGCCGTGGGGCGTCCGTCTCGCGGTTCGGAGGGCGCTGCGGACGCCGTCGCTGTGGGAGCGGGCGGCGGAGGTCGCGGAGTGGGCGTTCGCGAACCCCGGGCCCGCCACCGCAGCGACCCAGCTCGAAGGCTGGGCCGCTGAGATGCGAGCTTCCGCGGTCTAGGGCGCCGGCGGAGTGGGCGTCGGGGTCGGTCCGGCGGACGGGACGATCCGGACCTGCGCGCTGCCGGTCAGGCCGGGCGTGCCGCCCTCACCCGGATCCGTGTAAGACGCGACGAACACGGCACTCAGGTTCGACGCGCCGGCATGCCCGCCGTCGACGAACGTGGTGATCGAGCCCGTGCAGCCCGCGGTCGATGACTGCGGGTGACCGTGGGTCTCGTGGCCGAGGACGAACGCCACCGTGACCTTCGAGCAGTCCACCGGGGTGTCGTCGGTGACCGTGACCGTGTAGGTGACGGTGTCGCCGAACTTGAACGGCCCCTCGGCCGGCGGTGTCGTGGTGAGCACGACGGTCGGCTTCGCGTTGCCGACCAGCACCAGGACCTCGGCCGCGGCCGAGCGCCCGGTGCGGTCGGTGACCCGCAGCGTCGCGCGGTAGGTGCCGTTGTCCTTGTACGTGAACGTCGGGTTGGCGGCGGTCGAGTCGACCGAGCCGTTGGCCTCGAAGTCCCACGCGTAGGTGATCGGGTCACCGTCCGGGTCGCTGGTCCCCGCACTGCTGAACTTGACGGTGAGCGGTGACCGGCCCGCGGTGGGCGTCGCCGCGGCCTTCACGACCGGGGTGTGGTTGCCGCGGACGAAGTTGATCTTCGCCAGCTGCGCATCGGGGTTCTCCGCGAAGTACCCGTCGCCGTACTCGAGCACGTAGAGCGCGCCGTCCGGGCCGTACTCCATGTCGATCGGGTTGTCCACGAACTGCGCGAACGGCCGGATCTCGGCCAGCCTGCGGTTGCTGAGGCGGAACTCCTTGATGTAGTCGCGCGACCACTCGTAGAAGAGCGGCGTGCCCTTGAAGTAGTTCGGGAAGCGGAAGACCGACTTGTTGGCCGGGTCCGGGTCATACGCCGGGCCGCCCATCGGCGCGATGCCGCCAGGCGTGCCTTCCGGGCCGAGTTCCGGGAACAGCGGCGACTTGTCGTAGGAGTACCAGACGTCCGGCTGCGCGACCGACGGCAGACGCTTGAGACCTGTGTTGTACGGCGAGTCGTTCGTCGGCGCGTTGCAGTTGAACTGCTCGCCCGAGGTCTTGGTGGCGAAGTCGTAGTCCACGTACGGCAGGTCCGGCGTGGCGCAGTACGGCCAGCCATAGTTGGCCGGGCGCTTGATCAGCATCCAGCGGCCCTGACCCGCCGGGCCGCGCGCGGGGTTCGCCGTGCCGGCGTCGGGCGAGTAGTCGCCGAGATAGACGTCGCCGTTCTTGCGGTTGACCGCGAAGCGGAACGGGTTGCGCAGGCCCATCGCGTAGATCTCGGGCCGGGTCAGCGCCGTGCCCTGCGGGAACAGGTTCCCGAGCGGGATCGAGTAGCCGCCGCCATCCGTGGGATGGATCCGCAGCAGCTTGCCGCGCAGGTCGTTCGTGTTGCCGGCGCTGCGGCGTGCGTCGAACGCCGGGTTGCGGTTCGGCGAGTCGTCGATCGGCGCGAAGCCGTCCGAGGCGAACGGGTTCGAGTCATCGCCGGTCGACAGGAACAGGTTGCCCGTGTTGTCGAAGTCGATGTTGCCGCCGACGTGACAGCAGATGCCGCGATCGACCGGCACCTCGATGATCTTCTCCTCGGTGCTCAGGTTCAGCTTGTCCCCGACCAGCTTGAAGCGGCTGAGCCGGATGGCGCCCTTGAAGGGCGCGAAGTCCGCGGCGGTGCCGGTCTCGGGTGCGTCGCCCTCGTTGGTCACCGGCGTCGTCGGATCGTCGACCGGCGTGTTCAGCGGCGGCGAGTAGTACGCGTAGACCCAGCGGTTGGTCTCGAAGTTCGGGTCGATCGCGACGCTCTGGAGCCCCTCCTCGTCGTGCTGGTAGACGTCCAGCGTCGCGGCGAGCGTATTCAGGCCGGTGCGCGGGTTGTGGATGCGGACCTCGCCCGCCCGGGTCGTGTGCAGCACCCGCCCGTCCGGCAGCACCGCCAGATTCATCGGCTCGCCGGGGAAGTCGTCGAGCGTCACCTTCTCAAAGCTCGTCGCCGGTGGCGGCACGTCCTGTGCTCGCGCGCTCGTGGGCGCAGCGATCATCGCGACGAGCAGTGCGGCCGTGAAGGCCTGCTTTCGCATTGGTTACCTCCCGCTTCGTTTCAGAGGCGGGAATGCGGCTCCCGACGCAATAGGACCCCCGCCCCCTGACAAGAGGGTCTTATCCCGTGCGCTTGACGAACTAACGTCGGACTTCGATCAGATCTCGATCCTGGCGCTCATGTTGCGCTGGGCGCTAAACGAGAAGAGCCGCCCGTGGGCGGCTCTCTCTTCTAGCTCGGGGGGTGGGACTCGAACCCACAACCCTCGGATTAACAGTCCGATGCTCTGCCGATTGAGCTACCCCCGAATGCGCTGCTCACTGCAGCGGACGCTCATAGTAGTAGCGCCGAGGACAGATCCGCGGTCCCGGCCTCGACTTCCGCATGACAATTCGAGCACAACAGGGCACACTTGGCCGCTTCCGCACGCGCTGAAGCCAGCGAACGGGTCACTCCGTGCCGGGACAGAGCGAACGTTTTGTCGGCCGGATCGAGGTGGTGGAAGTGCAATCCGGCTAGCGACGCGTCGTAGCCGCAGAGGACGCAGCGGCCGCCCGCTTCCTCCACCAGGAGACGCTTGATCTCGCGGCGCCGCCGGTGCACAGCGCCGGACCGGCACAGCCTGCAGCGGAAACCGTCGCTTCCGCGCCGGATGAACGTCGTGACCCCGTGCACCGGACAGTGGGCCTCCGTCGTCTCCGACCCCGCAGCGCGCGCCGGAGCGGTCTCGGCGAGACGACGTGCACGGGGCGTTGCAAGCTCGTAACGGCGAAGCCAATGCCGGACGGTCGTATACGACACGCCGAGCCGCGCCGCCATCGCGCGGATCGAGATGCCTTCAGCGATGAATTCCTCCAGCCGCTCACGCTCGATCCCGTCGTGCGAGGCGTGCCGGACTGCATGTTGCGACGTGAGTCCGTACTTGTTGACCCAGTACCCCACAGTCGATGCCGCGCGGCCCAACTCGCGGGCGATCGACTCGATCGAGCGTCCTTCGGCGAGCATCGCGGCGAGTTTCTCGCGGTCCATCGTGCCACGAACACTAGTTCGTGTTTCGGACGGAAAAGACCTGCTCAGGTCAATTTGTGGCGGATCTCATCGTGGACCCGCCGGCGCTCGATCGCGAGGGCCCCGACGCCGCTCGTATCGCCCGAGAGACGGGCGTTGGAGATGTGTCGCTCGAGGCGGTGAAGGTCGAGTTGCAGCGCCTCGAGCTCGAGCTTCGCGGGTGTGGCCTCGAGCGCTCCGGCGCGGATCACGAGCTCGGCGACGAGCCGGGCGAGGGCCTCGTCGCCGTGGGGCAGGCTGGACGCGGGCGCCCTCAGGCGTCCGCGAAGGTAGGCGGCGGCCTGGCGCGTCGCGGGCGCGGAGAAGTAGTCCTCGAGGTCGACCTCGGCCAGCCGGCGCTCGCCCTCCTCGGGCAGCGCGAGGCAGTACGCGAGGTAGGCGCGCTCGCTCTGCTCGCGCTTGATCAGGGCCGTCCGCGGGTCGGCGGGCTCCGGCGGCGTCATCGGACGGAACCGATCGCGGCCCCCTCCCCCGTTCCGGTTGCCGTTCCACTGCTTGCCGCCGCCCTGGCGCGACTTGTCCCACGGCCGGTCGCCGCGCTCGCCCCAGCCGCCGTCCTGGCCACCGCCGTTGGCGGAACCCTGCGGCTGGCCGACCGGCACGGCGCGCAGCACCTCGTTGACCAGCTGCTCGCCCAGGCCGAGGCGATCCGCGACGAGCTTCACGAGCTCGGCGCGGAGCACGCTGACCGGCATCGGGGCGATCGTCTGGGCCGCGGCGGCGAGCAGCTCGTCGGTGCTCGCGTCGGACTGCTCGAGGGCGCGCTCGACCTCGAAGCGCTGCACCGGCACGGCGGTGTTCAGGAGTTGCTGCATGGCCTCGATGCCAGACCGCTCCACGACGTCCGCCGGATCCTGCTTGGACGGGAGACGGACGACCCGGAAGTCGACCTTGCGCGTGAGCCACTTCTCGGAATCCATCAGCTTCGACAGCGCGTCGAGGCCGCGCTTCGCCGAGGCCTGGCCTGCGCTGTCGGGGTCGAGGCAGAGCAGCGCGCTGCGGGGCGAGCCGCGCGACCGCGTCGACCTGCTGCTCCGTCAGGGCCGTGCCCATCTGCGCGACGACCTCGGGCACGCCGGCCTGGTGCAGGGCGATCACGTCGGTGTAGCCCTCGACCAGCACGATCCGCCCGGCCTTGGCGGCGGCCGCGCGCGCGAGATCCGCGCCGTAGACGATCCGGCCCTTGTGGAAGACCTCGCCGTCGGACGTGTTGAGGTACTTCGGCTGCTGGTCGGCCTTCATCGCTCGCGCGCCGAAGCCCAGCACGCGGCCGCGCTCGTCGGCCAGCGGGAACGTGATCCGGCCGCGGAAGCGGTCCATCAGCCCGGAGCGGCCGCGGCTGGGCTGGATCAGCCCGGCGGCCTTGAGCTCCTCCTCGCTGAAGCCGGCGCGGCGCGAGCCGTTCAGTACCCGGTCGAAGGCGTCGGGTGCCCAGCCGACGCGGTAGGCGCGCAGCGCGTCCTCCTTGAGCCCGCGCGAGGCGAGGTACTCGCGCGCCATCGCCGCCTCCGGAGCCTCCCAGAGCACGCGCACGTAGTAGGCGGCGGTGCGCTCGAGCAGCGCGTAGCAGCCGCTCCTTGCGCTGGCGGCGCGCCGCGTCCTGCGGGTCCTCGGTCTCACGCTCCAGCGGCACGCGATAGCGCTCGGCGAGCGATTCCAGGGCGGCCCCGAAGTCCAGCCCCTCCGTCTCCATCACGAACTGGAAGACGTCACCGCCCGCGCCGCAGCCGAAGCAGTGGTAGAGCTTCTCGACCGGGTCGATGCCGAACGACGGCGTGCGCTCGTCGTGGAACGGGCACAGCCCCTGCAGGCGGCGCACGCCAGCGCCCTTGAGCTCGGTACGGGCGCCGACCAGCTCGGCGAAGTCCACCGCGTCGCGGACCCGCTCGCGTGACTCGTCCGTGTAGCGCGCCATCAGATCGCGAGACCCTGCGGGACGAAGCGCTCGGTCCAGGCGCGGATCGCGAAGCGATCGGTCATCCCGGCCAGGTAGTCGATGACGCGCTCGTCCTCGGACGCGCCGACGGTGTCGACCGGCAGCTCCTCCGGGTGCTCGCAGAAGTACGCGAAGAGCCCCTGCAGGACGCGCTCGATCTTCGCGTGCTCCGTGCGCGCCCGCGGGCCGAGGTAGACGCGCTCGAACATGAACGAGCGCAGCGAGAGCATCGCGCGGCCGACCCGCTCGCCCTGCACGATGTCCCCGGCGGCCTCGGAGTGCTCGACCAGGTCGTGCACGAGCGCGTCGATCCGGGCGGAGCCGGTCGGCCCGAGGATCGCGAGCTCCTCCACCGGCAGGTCGTCGGGCTCGAGCACGCCGGCGCGCAGCGCGTCGTCGATGTCGTGGTTGATGTAGGCGATCCGGTCCACCAGCCGCACGATCTTGCCCTCGAGCGTCGCGGGCTCGCCGGCACCGCTGGAGTGGCGCAGGATGCCGTCGCGCACCGGTGCGGTGAGGTTCAGGCCCTCGAGCACCGAGACGACCCGCAGCGAGTGCTCGTTGTGGCGGAAGCCGCGGCCGAAGCGCTCGCGGCCCGCAGCGGTCCAGCACGTCCTCGCCGATGTGCCCGAACGGCGGGTGGCCGACGTCGTGCCCGAGGCCGATCGCCTCCGTCAGGTCCTCGTTGAGGCGCAGCGCCCGCGCGACCGTGCGCGAGATACCGGTGACCTCGAGCGTGTGCGTGAGCCGCGTGCGGTAGTGGTCGCCCTCGGGGGCGACGAAGACCTGCGTCTTGTGCTTCAGGCGCCGGAACGCCTTGCAGTGCACGATCCGGTCGCGGTCGCGCTGGAACGGCGTGCGCAGGCCGCAGTCGGGCTCGGGGCGCTCGCGGCTCGCCGGGTAGGACGGCATCGCCAGCGGCGACAGCCACGAGGCCTCGCGCGCCTGCTGGGCGGCGGCGAAGTCGCTCGTGGGATCGAGCCGGAGCGGTCACCCCTCCCATTCTGACTGGCGCCGGCGGCGGAGTTCCGAGACTCCGCAGTTTCGGCACAGTTACGCGTCAGCCCAGGAACGATCGTGCGCATGGATGATGGCCGCCTGCGCCGCCGCGACCCGCGCGATCGGCACCCGGAACGGCGAGCAGGACACGTAGTCCAGGCCGGCCATGTGGAAGAACTCGATCGAGTCCGGGTCGCCACCGTGCTCGCCGCAGATGCCGAGCTTGAGATCGGGCTTGGCCTCGCGCCCGACCCACGCGGCGAGCCGGACGAGCCAGCCGACGCCCGGCTTGTCGATCGTCTCGAACGGCGAGCGGTCGATGATCTTGCGCTCCATGTAGGCGGGCACGAACTTCGACTCGACGTCGTCGCGCGAGAACCCGAGCGCGGTCTGGGTCAGGTCATTTGTGCCAAAAGAGAAGAAATCCGCATGCTCGGCAATCCGATCTGCAACAAAACACGCACGCGGGAGCTCGATCATGGTCCCGACGGTGTAGTCCTCCCCTTCGTGCAGCCCCTCCTCGTCCCCGATCCGGACCACCAGCGCCCGCATGATCTCGAGCTCCTGCTCGTAGTCGACGAGCGGGATCATGATCTCCGGGTGCGGAGGCTCGTCCATCGCCTTGGCGGCGCGCATGATCGCGTGGACCTGCATCTCGTAGATCTCGGGGTAGAGGATCCCCAGCCGGCAGCCGCGCGTGCCGAGCATCGGGTTCTCCTCGGAGATCCGCGCGGTTATCTCGAGCAGCTTCTCGAGCTCGTCGAGATCGTCCGTGCACTCGATCCGCGCGCGCTCGACCTGCGCCGAAAGCTCAGGCAGGTCCGGGAGAAACTCGTGCAGCGGCGGGTCGAGCAGCCGGATCGTCACCGGCAGCCCCTTCATCGCCTCGAACAGGCCCTCGAAGTCCTCCTGCTGCAGCGGCAGCAGCTCCGCGAGCGCGTCCTTTCGCGACTCCCGCGTGTCGGCCATGATCATCGTGCGCATCTTCGGCTGGCGGTCCTCGGCCATGAACATGTGCTCGGTGCGGCACAGGCCGATGCCCTCCGCGCCCAGCTCGCGCGCCTTGTCGGCGTCGCCCGGCGTGTCGGCGTTGGCGCGGACCTTCAGCCGGCGCACGTCGTCGGCCCAGCCGAGCACGGTCTCGAAGGACTCGAGGATCTCGGCGAAGGCCGGGTCCTCGCTGGGATCGACGAGCGGGACGTCCTCGAGCGTGACCTCGCCGGTCGTCCCGTTGATGGCGATGAAGTCGCCGGCCTCGATCACCTTGTCGCCGACCCGGATCACGCGCGCCTCGAGGTCGACGCGCAGCCCGCTGGCGGCGGTGACGCACGGGACGCCCATGCCGCGGGCGACCAGCGCGGCGTGCGAGGCCTTGCCGCCGAGGCTCGTGAGGATGCCCTTGGCGGCGTGGAAGCCGGCGACGTCGTTGGCGTTGGTGTCGGGCCGCACGAGTACGACGTCGCGGCCCTCGGCGGCGGCGTCGACGGCCTCGCGGGCGGTGAAGACGACCTCGCCCTTGGCGGCGCCGGGCGCGGCGCCGACGCCGGTGGACGAGGACCTCGTAGTCGGCCTTGGGGTCGAAGGTCGGGACGAGCAGCGCGACGAGCTTGTCGGGCTCGATCGTCATCAGCGCCTGGTCGCGGTCCAGCAGCCCCTCGTCGACGGCGTCGCGCGCGAAGCGCACCGCGGCCTGGGCCGGGCGCTTGGCGTTGCGCGTCTGGAGCATGTAGAGCTGCCCCTCCTCCACCGTGAACTCGGTGTCCTGCATGTCCTCGTAGTGGCGCTCGAGCGTCTGCAGGATGTCCATCAGCTGCTCGTGGGCGTCGGGCAGCCAGTCCTTCATCTCGCTGATGTCGCGCGGGGTGCGCGCGCCGGAGACGACGTCCTCGCCCTGCGCGTTGGGCAGGAAGTCGCCGCTGGGCTCGGGCGCGCCGGTGACCTCGTCGCGGCTGAAGGCGACGCCGGAGCCCGACGTGTCGCCCTTGTTGCCGAACACCATCTGCTGGACGTTGACCGCCGTGCCCCACTCGTCCGGGATGCGGTTGATGCGCCGGTACTCCTGGCGCGCGGTCGCCGGTCCAGGAGTCGAAGACCGCGCGGATCGACAGGCGCAGCTGCTCCTTGGGGTCCTGCGGGAAGTCCTCGTCGGTGTGCTCTCTGTAGAGCGCCTTGAAGCGGTCCGTGAGCTCCTTGAGCGCGTCGACGTCGAGCTCGGTGTCGTCCTCGACGCCCGCGGTCGTCCTTGACCTCGGTGATCGCCTTCTCGAAGGCCTCGCCGTCGATCCCGCGCGAGACGTTGCCGAACATCTGCAGGAAGCGCCGGTAGGAGTCCCACGCGAAGCGCTCGTTCTCGGTGGCGCGGGCGAGGCCTTCGACCGAGGTGTCGTTGAGGCCGAGGTTGAGGACCGTGTCGAGCATCCCGGGCATCGACTCGCGGGCGCCGGAGCGGACCGAGACGAGCAGCGGGTCCTCGTCGTCGCCGAGCTGCTTGCCGGTGTGCTCCTGAAGTCGCGCGAGCGCCTCGGCGACCTGGTCGGCCATGCCGTCGGGCTCCGCCTGGTCGGCCTTCATGTAGGCCACGCACGCCTCGGTGGTGATCGTGAAGCCGGCCGGGACGCGATCGGCGCCGAGCACGCGGGTCATCTCCGCGACGTTGGCCCCCTTGCCGCCCAGCAGGTCGCGCATCTCCTTCGAACCTTCGGCGAAGTCGTACACCCACTGGTCGGCCATGGCTCAGAACACCCGCTGTTTGTCGACGGAGACGACGAAGCCGTGGTTCGAGCGCGTGCTGCGGCAGGTGATGCCGGTCCTGCGCGAGGTGCAGCGAAGGCTGCCGAACTTCGTCGTGGAGCCATAGGCGAGGACCTTCGCCTTCGGGTTCATGACGGTGTCGGTGACCTTCACGCGCCTGCCCTTCCCGGTCTCGTTCAGGGTCAGGCCCCGATCGTTGACCCCGGACCAGTCGCAGCGCACGAAGCGCGGCGTCTCGGTGTCGGAGTAGAAGGCGCATCCGAGCTTGCCCGAAGGCGAGCGGAAGTCGCGATAGGCCGCCTGCGCGCCCGCCGGGGCGAGCAGAGCGAGCACGAGGATGGTGAAGACGACCGGAGCGCGAGCCATGGCCTCCGTGAGCCTATAGGCGCCCCCATTACCGCGGCGCACCTCCCGCAACCCGCGCGTCGCCGGCGGGCGGCGCGGGGCGGTCACCAAGTCACTGGGTATGCCTCAGGCCTACTCAGTGACTTGGAGCTCGCCTCAGCGCGAGCCGACGGGGCGCAACCGCAGGTGCGCGTGGTGCTCGAGCGTGTCGATGATCGCCCGCTCGGCCTGGGCGAGCGCGCGCGGCGAGGCGTCGGGCGTGTCCGCCAGCGAGCGGCCGAGCGCGGCGACCATGAACGTGTGCGCCTCCTCGTCGAGCGGGAAGGCGTTGGCCTCGCAGGCGCCGCAGACCACGCCGCCCGCCGCGCCGGAGAAGCCGACGAGGTGGTCGCGCTCGCCGCAGGAGGCGCAGCCGGCGAGCTGGGGCGCGAAGCCGGCGGCGAGCAGCAGCTTCAGCCGGAAGGCGAGCGAGTTGGCGCGGCCGGCGCGGTCCGGCGTCGCGGTCGAGCAGCGCCAGCTCGTTGGCCGAGCAGGTGGTAGACGCCGGTGTTGGGATCGCCGTCGTCGAAGATGCGCGAGACGGCCTCGCAGGCGCGGGCGGCGCCGTCGAGCGCGCCGCCGTGCTCGCGCAGGCGCGCGTGGGCGGCGAGGGTCTCGACCGACGTCACGGTCAGCAGGTCGCTGCGGCCCTCGTAGAGCACGAGGTCGAGCCGGAAGAACGGCTCGAGGCGCCCGCCGAAGCGCGAGCGTGCCTTGCGCACGCCCTTGGCGATCGCGCTCACCCGACCCCGGCTTGGGGTATACAAGTGGAGGATCCGGTCCGCTTCGCCGTAGCGGATCGAGCGAAGGACGATTCCTTCGGTCTTTACCGATCCGGATATAGCACTATACTTTCTGAAGTCATATGAGCCAGATCACCGTTTACACGACTGAACCCTGCGGCTACTGCCGCGTCGCCAAGGCCCTTCTCGACAAGCGAGGCGTGGCCTACGAGGAGAAGAACCTCGCCAAGGACCCGGAGGGCCGGGCGGAGCTCGTGCGTCTGACGGGAATGATGACGTTCCCCCAGGTCGTCATCGATGGAGCGAGCATCGGCGGCTACCAGGAGCTCGTCGCGTTCGACAAGAACGGTGGCCTGAAGGAGCTCGCCGCCGCGGCCTAGGCCGCTGCTTTTCGTACCCCGCGCGGCCGTGGTTGGCAGCGCTCGCAGACGTAGGTCCCGCGCCCGGCGACACGCAGCTTGCGTACCGGGTTGCCGCAGTTCGGGCACGGCTCGTGCTCGCGCAGGTGCACGAGGAACTGGTCCTGGAAGCTGCCGCTGACCCCGTACGGGTCGCGGAAGTCGTCGATCGTCGCGCCCTTGGCCTCCAGGCCGGCCATCAGCGACGCCACCACGGCGTCGCGGATCGCCGCGCACTGCGCGCGGGTCAGCCGGTTGGCGGGCCGCAGCGGATGCACGCGTGCGCGGAACAGCGCCTCGTCGGCGTAGATGTTGCCGACGCCGGCGACGCGCTTCTGATCGAGCAGGAACGCCTTGATCGGCGCGCGCGAGGTCTGCGCGAGCGCGTAGAGATGCTCGCCCGTGAAGTCGCGCTCCAGCGGCTCGACGCCGAGCCGGGCGTCGAAGAAGGCGTCGAGCGCGTCCGGCCCGAGCGCCAGCTCGCCGGTGCCGAAGCGGCGCGGATCGTCGAAGACGAGCGTGTGGTCGCCGAGGTCGATGCGCACGCGCATGTGACGCGGCGCCGGCTCGGGATCGAGCAGCAGCGTCCCCGTCATGCGCAGGTGCATGAGCAGGAACACGTCGTCGGAGAGCTCCCAGACGAGGTACTTGCCGCGGCGGCCGAGCCGCTCGACCTCGCGGCCCTGTGACCGCGACGGCCAGCTCCTCGGGCGCGATCGGCCGGCACCAGCGCGCGTCGAGGATCTCGACGCGCTCCAGCGTCCGGCCTTCCACGTGCGGCGCCAGGTGGCCGCGGATCGTCTCGACCTCGGGAAGCTCGGGCATCGCCCGAGCAGGCTAGTAGGCGCCTAGAACTTCGAGCGCGCCGACGCGTAGGCGTCGACCTCGCTCTCGAGCGACTTCAACGACGTCTTGAGCGTCTTGCGCACCACGCGATCGGCGAGCTTGCGCCCCGATCCCTTCAGCTTCTCGCTGTTGTAGGCGCGTGAACAGGCGCAGCAGCGCCTTGCGGCCGTACTTGTCGGCGATCGCGTAGGCGGCCGCGGACGAGAACGAGTAGGCGAACGAGGTCTCGATCGACGACATCTTCGACAGCGCACGCGGGTTGGAGAGCCGCGCCAGCGACATCGCGGCCTTGGCCTCGCCCTGCTTGGACGCGTCGCGCAGGACGCCGCGGCCGCTGATGATCGCGCCCGCGTCGCCGGCGCGGTTGTCACCGGACACGAACATGCGCGATGCCCTCGAAGAGCCACGGCGGCGTGCGGCCCGACGTGCGGGACGCGAGCGCGGCATGCGTGAGCTCATGCGCGACGATCGTCCGGCGCTCCTTCGTCGAGCCCTCGCTTGTAGGAACGCCACATCACGAAGACGCGCTCGCCCCAGAGGTCGTCGATCCGCTGCGCCTTGCCCTTGACCGAGTACTGCGTCTCGGCGACGGCGACCAGCGACCGGCGGGTCCGCATGTCCTTCGTCAGCGCCTTGGTGTCGTTGCCGTTGCGGGCGACGATCACGAGCACCTTGCGCGGCGCCTTCACGCCTGGGCAGGCCCGCGACCATCTTCGCGCGGCCCTTCTCCAGGTCCGTCATCAGGTTGCCGACCCGCAGGCTCTTCGGCGCGAGCGCGAGGAAGTGCTTGCTGCTGCGGGCCTTGTAGCGCGTGAACTCCCATGGTGCGAGCGTCCCCGACGACGGCCGGTCGTTGGAGATCCGCCAGCCCTCGGGCGTCTTGAGCGCCGTCATCCGCGAGGTCTTGTAGTAGGTCGTGTCGATGCCGTCGAACGTGTAGGCCATGTCGACGCGCAGGGTCGCGCGGTCACCCTCGACCTCGGTGCCGTCGGCATGCAGCTTCACGGTGCCGATCGGCAGCGCCTTGGCCGCCGCGATCGCGCGCTTGTCCTTGGCCATCTGCGCACCGGTGGTCGTGTCCAAGAAGTCCTGGGTCTCGCCGAACTCGAGCGCCCGGGCGCGGATCGACAGCAGCTCGTCCAGCTGCTCGGTGTCGGTCGGCGGCTTCTTCGGCGTCGTCTTCGGCTTGCTGTCGGCGACCTTCTTCGTCGCGGGCGCGGGTGCGCTGCTCGCGGAGTCGCCACAGGCGGCGATGAGCGCCGCCGCGGCGATCAACATGGTCCAGCGGGGGATGGCGACCAGTGAGGGCACAGTGAGTGAGATTCCCGTCAGGCGCGCGGATCAGTCGCCGTCCGACGCAAAACTTGTGCGTTAGAGAAACGGCGTCCCGGGAAGGGGCGCTTCGCGACCCGTCAGCCAGCGCAGCGCCGAGGCGCCGACGTCGGCGAACGGGCCGTCGTGGCGGCGCCCGCCATGGCCTTCGAAGCGCGCCAGCAGCGGCACGTGCTCGCGCGTGTGGTCGGTGCCGGGGGTCGTCGGGTCGCAGCCGTGGTCGGCCGTGATGATCAGCAGGTCGCGAGCGGGATCCAGCCGCTCGAGCCAGCGCGCCGACCTCGGCGTCGATCGCGCGCAGCGCGCCGTGGAAGCCCGGCACGTCGCCGCGGTGGCCGAAGACCTGGTCGGTCTCGACGAGGTTGGTGAAGACGAAGCCGCCTTCGAGCGAGTCGATCAGCTCGGCGGTCGCGGCCATCGCCGCGGCGTTGGTCGCGCCCTTGTGCTGCACGTCGACGCCGACCCCGTCGAAGACCTGGCCGATCTTGCCGACCGTGTGCACCGGCACGCCGGCGGACTGCAGCTCGTCCATGTACGAGCGCGACGGCGGCGGCAGCGCGAGGTCCTTGCGGCCGTCGGTGCGCTCGCACGCGCCCGGGACGCCCGCGGAACGGCCGCGCGATGACGCGGCCGACGGCGTGCTCGCCGGACATGATCTCGCGCGCGGCCGCGCACGCCGCGTAGAGCTCCGCGGGCGGCACCTCGTCGACGTGCGCCGCGATCTGCAGCACCGAGTCGGCCGACGTGTAGACGATCAGGTCGCCGGTGGCGAGGTGGCTGCTCGCCGTAGTCGTCGATCACCGCGGTGCCGCTGTAGGGCCTGTTGCAGAGGATGCCGCGCCCGGTCGCGTCACGAAGCTGGTCGAGGATCTCGTCCGGGAAGCCGTCGGGATAGGTGCGCAGCGGCACCGGCGTGACGACGCCCATCAGCTCCCAGTGGCCGGTGATCGTGTCCTTGCCCGGGCCGAGCGGATGCAGCCGGCCGTGGACCACGGGGTGCGGCGTAGGCGGGACGCCCGGCGAGCGGCATCACGTCACCGAGCCCGAGCTCCTGCAGCACCGGCAGCGTCCAGGCCGCCGGCGGCCTCGGCGACGTGCCCGAGCGTGTTCGCCCCCGCGTCGCCGTAGTCGGCCGAGTCCGGCAGCTCGCCGGCACCGCAGGCGTCGATGACGATGACGAAGGCTCGCTTCACGGCTGCCGATTGTGGCAGCCGCGGGGGTTTCTCAGCGCACCTTCGCGCGCGGGTGCGCGTCGAAGTAGACGTCGCGCAGACGGTCGGCCGAGAGATGCGTGTAGAGCTGGGTGGTCGCGATGTCCGCGTGCCCGAGCATCTCCTGCAGCGACCGCAGGTCGCAGCCGCCCGCCAGCAGGTGCGTCGCGAACGTGTGGCGCAGCGTGTGCGGGCTCATCCGCTCGGCGAACCCGGCGGCGGCCGCGTGGCGCTGGACGATCTTGTAGAGCCCCTGGCGCGTCAGCCCGGACCCGCGGTGGTTGACGAACAGGCGCGACTCCAGGCGGTCGCCGACGAGCTTCGGGCGGCCGCGCCCGAGGTAGGCGTTGATCGCGCGCGTCGCGGCCGAGCCGACGGGCACCAGCCGCTCCTTGGAGCCCTTGCCGCGCGCGCGCAGGATGCCGGCCTCGAGGTCGACGTCGCCGACGTCGAGGTCGATCGCCTCCGACGCGCGCAGCCCGCACGCGTACATCAACTCCAGCAGCGCGCGATCGCGCAGCGCGGGCGGCTCGGTGCCGCGCGGCTGCTCGAGCAGCTTCGACGACCTCGTCGCGCGAGAGCACCTCCGGCAGGCGCCGGCTCTGCTTCGGCGCGTGCAGGTTGGCCGTCGGGTCGTCTCCAGCGTCCCCTGGCGGCGCAGATGGCGGTAGAACGAGCGCAGGCAGGCGACCTTGCGCTGCAGCGTCGCCGGCGCCACCGGCGGCTTGTCGCCGTCGCCCGCCGCGAGCGAGGACACGAAGCCGGCCAGGTCGGAGTGCGTCACCGCCAGCGCGTCGCGGCCGTGCAGGTACGCGCCGTACTGGAGCAGGTCGGAGCGGTAGGCCTCGAGCGTGTTGCGCGAGAGCCCGCGCTCGAACTCCAGGTAGGCGAGGAAGTCGAGCACGAGGTGCTCGAACGGTTCGGCTGGTGCGTGCACGAAGGGGCGAGCGTCGATGACGGCCATCGGCCACTCCCTTCGAGGTCCGCGCCCGGACCCCTTTGGATGCAAGGGCCCGTGCGCGCCACGCTGCGACGTTCAGCGCAAGCGGTCGCGGAGCCGGTACAGCGCGATGAGCGTCTTCGAGTCCTGGTTCTCCGCGAGGATCGCGTCCAGCTCGGCGAGCGGGCGCACCTCGACGTCGATGCGCTCGTCCTCCTCGACCTCGGGGCGCTCGACGTCCGAGATGCCCGTGGCGAGGAAGAGGTGGATCTCCTCGTCGGCGAAGCCGGGTGAGGTGTAGAAGGAGCCGAGCGACTCCCACTGCGTCGGCCTGCTTGCCGATCTCCTCGGCGAGCTCGCGCTTGGCGGCCTCGAGTGGGTTCTCGCCCTCGACGTCGAGCTTGCCGGCCGGGATCTCGAGCAGGTCCGGGATGCCGATGGCCTCGCGCGGCTGGCGGACGAACCACAGGTTGTCCTCGCCGTCGAGGACGACGATGCCGACGGCGCCCGGGTGCGCGACGAGCTCGCGGTCGCACCTCCTCGCCGTCCTCGTAGCGGAAGCGGTCGCGGCGGACGTCGAGGAACTTGCCCGCGTAGATCGTCTCGCGTGCCGATCTGCTCGAAGTTCGCGCTCATGCCACGGCCGCCTCGTCGAGCAGGGTGAACGCCACGTCGAGCATCGACTCCAGCGCGGCGACCGAGACGCGCTCGGTCGGCTCGTGGTTGTGCTCGGTGCCGTTGGCGAGGTTGACCGTCGGGATACCCGCGGCCTCGAGCACGTTCGCGTCCGACGCGCCGCCGGTCGCGATCCGGCTCGGCTCGTAGCCGTGCGCGCGCAGCGCCGCCTCGGCCGCCACGACGGCCGGCGAGGAGGGCTTGACGCGGTAGCCGACGACCTGCTTCTCGGTGATCACGTCGACGTCGCACTCGCCGTCGCTCGCGCCGTCGTGCAGCGCGTCGATCATCGCGGCCAGGACCTCCTCGGCGCGGTCCGGGTCGACCGAGCGCACCTCGGCGAGCAGCGGGCGCGCTCGGGGACGACGTTGGTGGACTCGACGCCGCCGTGCAGGAAGCCCACGTTGGCGGTCGTCTGCTCGTCGATCCGGCCGTGCGGCATCGCCAGCGCCGCGTGGGCCGCGGCGAGAATCGCCGAGTGGCCGGTCTCCGGGCGCAGCCCGGCGTGAGCGGACTTGCCGTGGAACTCGGCCTCGATCCGGTAGAGCGTCGGTGAGGCGATCGACGATCTCGCCGATCGGGGTCGCGTGATCGAAGACGTAGCCGAACTCCGAGCGCAGCTTCGACGTGTCGAAGCGCTTGCGCGCCCTGCAGCCCGACCTCCTCGGCGACCGTGAAGAGCAGCTCGAGGCCGACCGGCGAGCCCTCGACGCTGCAGCGCCGCGCGACCTCGAGGATCATCGCGACCGCGGACTTGTTGTCGGCGCCGAGGATGCCCGCGTTCGCGTTCTCCCAGCCGTCGTCGACCAGCACCGGCTCGATCGGCGCCACCGGCGGCACCGTGTCCAGGTGCGCGCACAGCAGGATCGTCCGCTCGCTGCGCCCGCGCACCCGCGCCAGCAGGTTGCCCGGCACTCGTCGCGCGTCTCGACCTCGAGGCCCATCCCGCGCAGCTCGGCGGCGACGCGGTCGGCGCACGCCGCCTCTTCCCACGAAGGGCTGAGAATGCGGCAGAGATCGCGCGAAGGTCTCGGCCTGCCGCGCCTTCTCAGCCCCGCTGGCCGGCCTCACCGAGCCGCGGCCGGCTCCTCGGCGCCGACCTCTTCGGGCCGCTGCTCGCGCGCCCGCTCCAGCGCAGCGGCCACGAAGTCGCGGAACAGCGGCGCGGGGCGCTCCGGCCGCGACTTGAACTCCGGGTGGTACTGCGAGGCGACGAAGAACGGATGGTCGGGGATCTCGATGATCTCCACCAGGCGCTCGTCCGGCGACGTGCCCGAGCACACGAGGCCCGCGGCCTCGATGCGCTTGCGCAGGAAGTTGTTGACCTCGTAGCGGTGGCGGTGGCGCTCGTAGATCACGGCCTCGCCGTAGATCTCGCGCGCCCGCGTGTTCGCGTGCAGCTTGATCGGGTCGGCGCCGAGGCGCATCGTGCCGCCCATGTCGGCGACCTCCTTCTGCTCCGGCAGCAGGTCGATCACCGGGTACGGCGTCTCCGGGTCGAACTCCGTCGAGTTCGCGCCCTCCATGCCGACGACGTGGCGCGCGAAGTCCGCGACCGCCATCTGCATGCCCAGGCAGACGCCCAGGAACGGGATCTTCTGCTCGCGGGCGATCCGCGCCGCGGTGATCTTGCCCTCGATGCCGCGGACGCCGAAGCCGCCCGGGATCAGGATGCCGTCGGCGCCGTGCAGGCGCGCGCGGACCTCGCCGTCGTCCAGCGTCTCGGAGTCCACCCAGTCGATCTCGATGCCCGCGGCCGAGCTGGAAGCCCGAATGCCGCAGCGCCTCGACGACCGACAGGTACGCGTCCTCGAGCTGGACGTACTTGCCGACGAGCGCGATCTTGACCGGCGCGGACGTCTGCGCCTCGGTCGCCTGGCGCACCAGGCGCTCCCAGCCGCTGAGCTCCGGCTCCGCCGCCTCGAGCCCGAAGTGCTCGAGGATGAACGTCGTCCACGCCCTCCGCCCGGTAGTAGAGCGGGATCTTGTAGATGTTGTCGACGTCGCGGCCCGAGACGATCGCGTCCAGCGGCAGCGAGGCGAACAGCGCGATCTTCTTGCGCACGTCCTGCGGCAGCCCGCCCTCGGAACGCGCGATGATCATGTCCGGCGCGATGCCGATGCGGCGCAGCTCGTTGACCGAGTGCTGCGTCGGCTTCGTCTTCAGCTCACCGGCGTGCCCGATGTACGGCACGAGCGTGAGGTGGATGAACATGCGTCTGGCGGCGCCCGACGTCCACGGGGAACTGGCGGATCGCCTCCAGGAACGGCAGCGACTCGATGTCGCCCACCGTGCCGCCGATCTCCGTGATCACGACGTCGACGTCCTGCGTCTCGCCGATCGAGCCGGATCCGGTGCTTGATCTCGTCCGTGATGTGCGGGACGACCTGCACGGTGCCGCCGAGGTAGTCGCCGCGGCGCTCCTTGCGGATGACCGAGTTGTAGATCGCGCCGGCGGTGACGTTCGACGCCCGCGAGGTGTTCGCGTCCGTGTAGCGCTCGTAGTGGCCGAGATCCAGGTCGGTCTCGGCGCCGTCCTCGGTGACGAACACCTCGCCGTGCTGGAACGGCGACATCGTCCCCGGGTCGACGTTGATGTACGGATCGAACTTCTGCAGCGCGACCTTCAGGCCGCGGGACACCAGCAGGCGTCCGATCGAGGCGGCGGCGATGCCCTTCCCGAGAGAAGAGACCACTCCCCCAGTGACGAAGATGTAACGGGTTCGTGGCCTAGATTCGGGCATGCGGTCTCCTTGAAGCTCTCCTCCCTGAGGATAGAGCGGGAAGCGGCGGCGGTCAGTCGGGGTCATGCCGCCTTCAGCAATTCCTTGGCGTGGCGCCGTGCGGCCGCGTCTTCGCGGTCGGCGCCGAGCATCCGGACGAGCTCGCCGACGACGTCGGCCTTGCGCAGCTCGGTGACGGTCGTGCGGGCGGTCTCACCCGACGTGTCCTTGACGATCGTGAAGTGCCGGTCGGCCAGCGACGCGATCTGCGGCAGGTGGGTGATGCACAGCACCTGGCGCCCGGCCGAGAGCTCGCGCAGCTGCTCGCCGACGGCGCGGGCCGTCTGGCCGCCGATGCCCGCGTCGACCTCGTCGAAGACGAGCGTCGGCGGCCCGGCCTGCGCGGCGACGCCCATCAAGCGCCAGCATCACGCGCGAAAGCTCGCCGCCCGGAGGCGGTCTCGCGCAGCGGGCCGGCCGGCACGCCGGGGTTCGGCGCGATCAGGAACTCGACCTCGTCGGCACCGGTCGGGCCGAAGGTCTCGCGCGCTGCCAGCGCGACCTCGAACTCGGCACCGTCCATGGCCAGCGCGGCCAGCCGCTCGCGCACGGCGCCCGCCAGCTCCGCTCCGGCCGCGGAACGCGCCTCGGTCAGCGCCCGCGGCGAGCTCTCGGAGCTCGGCTTGCACGACCGCGAGCTCACCCTCGGCCTCCTCGATGGCCTCCTCGGCGCCGACGAGCTCGTCCCGGCGCGCCCGGCACGTCGCGGCGTGCTCGAGCACCGCGGCGATCGTGCCGCCGTGCTTGCGCTTGAGGCGGTCCAGCGCCGCCAGGCGCTCCTCGACCTCCTCGAGCCTCCCGGGCGCCGCGTCGACGCCCTCGGCGTAGCGGTGCAGGTCGTGCACCAGGTCCTCGGCCTCGATCGCCAGCGCCTGGACGCGGGCCGACGAGCGCGTCGAGCTCGGCGTCCACCCCACTCACCGCGTCGAGCGCGTGCGCGGCCGCGGCGAGCGCCTGGGCGGCGCCGCCTCCGTCATCGTCGCCGCCCGCGAGCCCACCGACGCCGCCGGCAACGGCCGCGCGCAGCGCTTCCACGTGGCGCAGCCGCTCGCGCTCGGCCTCCAGGTCCGACTCCTCGGCCTCGTTCGGTGCGGCCGCGTCGATCTCCGCCAGCTCCCACTCGAGCAGGTCCAGCTCACGGTCGCGCGCCCCGGCTCGCTCGCGCAGCTCGGCCAGGCGCGAGAACAGCGCCCGCTCGGTGCCGTACAGCTCCCGATAGGCCACGCGGCGCTCGGTCTGCGCCGGGCCGGCGAACCCGTCCAGGATCTCGAGCTGGGCCGAGGCGAGCATCAGCTTGCGGTGCTCATGCTGGCCGTAGAAAGACAGCAGCGCCGCGCCGGCGTCGCGCAGGTCGCCCGCCGTCGCGCTGCGGCCGCCGACGTACGCGCGCGTTCGCCCTTCGGCGCTGACACGACGCGCCAGCACCAGCTCCTCCGCGTCCTCGGCCAACCGGTCCCCGAGCGCCTCGCGGACCACGTCCGGCAGCGCGAACACGCCTTCCACGTAGGCCTCCGCGGCGCCCGGGCGCACGATCCCCGACCGCGGCTTGCCGCCGAGCAGCAGGTCCAGGGCATGGGCCAGCACCGTCTTGCCCGCGCCCGTCTCCCCCGTCAGCACGTTCAATCCCGGCCCGAGGAAGAGCTCGGCCCGTTCGATCAGCAGCAGGTTCTCGACGCGCAACTCGTGAAGCACGCACAGGGGTCTACCAGTGGGTCCCGACGGATCGGGCCGGATCCACCGCTCCCTGCGCACTTTCGGCACAGAGTTGTTGCAGTTTCGATGCAGTCAGCGCGCGAGACGACCGAAGCGCTCGCGCAGGCGGTGGTAGAAGGACGCGCCCGCGATCTGGGCCAGCGTCCCGTGGCTGAGCCCGAATTCGATGTGGATGTCCTCGCCCGGCGGAAGCTCGAGCGTCGGGCGGCCGTCGACGTGCACCTCGACCGGCTCCTCGCGCGACGCGTTGTTGATCGTCAGCTCGTCGCCGGGGGCGACCACCAGCGCTCGCGCCGTCAGGGAGTGCGGGGCGATGAACGAGACGACGTAGCCCTCCACGCCCCAGGCCAGCACCGGGCCACCGTTGGCGAGGTTGTAGCCGGTGGAGCCCTGCGGCGTGGCGATCACCAGGCCGTCGCAGCGCACGCGGCCGATCTCCTCGCCCGCGAGCGCATACGCGAGATCCGCGACGCGCAGGCCCGCCTTGCGGTGGACCGAGATGTCGTTGAGCGCGCTCCAGGTGCCTGCGGGGCGCCCGACCGAGATCGTCGGCAGCTCGATCGTGTCGAACTCGCCCTTGAAGGCGCGCGCGAAGTCCTCCGCGAGGCCGTTCGGGTCGATCGTCGCGAGGAAGCCGACCTCGCCGTAGTTGACGGCGAAGACGGGCACGCCGGTGCCGGCGTAGCGGCGCAGCGCCGTGAGGATCGTGCCGTCGCCGCCGAGGACGATGCAGAGGTCGACGTCCTCCGGCAGCTCGGGAACGATCTCGATGTAGGGCGCGAGCTCGATCCCGTGCTTGGCGACCTCATCGGGCGTGAAGCGCAGGATCACACGGCGCGCGCGGGCGACCTCGATCAGCTCGCGGACCGCCGCCGACGTGTCGGCGGGGCGGCGGTGGGTCACCACCGAGGCCGAGTTCACCATGCCTCGACCTCGTCCACCGCTCCCGGGCGGGAGCCCTCGGCCAGCCACAGGAACGTCTCCTTGTTGCCCGACGGGCCTTCGAGCGCCGAGGGCGCGCTGCCCATCACCGCGGCGCCGGCGGCTCGCGCCGCGGCGGCGACGTCCTGCACGACCTCGCGGCGCAGCGCCGGATCGCGCACGACGCCGCCCTTGCCGATCCGCTCGCGGCCGACCTCGAACTGCGGCTTGACCATCACGAGGCCGTCGAAGACGTCCGCGGCGCAGGCGAGGACCGCGGGAAGGACCTTGGTCAGAGAGATGAACGAGACGTCGCTGACGATCAGGTCGGGGCGGAACGGGAGATCGTCGAGCGTGATCGAGCGGGCGTTGGTGCGCTCGATCACGGTCACGCGCTCGTCCGCGCGCAGGCGGTAGTCGAGCTCGCCGTAGGCGACGTCCAGCGCAATGACGTGCTCGGCCCCGCGCTGGAGCAGGCAGTCCGTGAAGCCGCCCGTGGAGGCGCCGACGTCGAGCGCGCGACGGCCGCTGACGTCGACCTGCAGCGTGTCGAGCGCGTTCGCGAGCTTGATGCCGCCGCGGGAGACGTAGGGCGGCGGACCGGCGACCTCGAGCTCGATCTCCGCGTCCACCAGCTGGCCCGGCTTCTCCGCTCGGCGGCGCCCGGAGCCGAGGTGGACCTGGCCCGCGATGATCGCCGCGGCCGCGCGTGTTCGTGACTCGAAGAGCCCGCGTTCCGCCAGAAGGGAGTCCAGGCGCACGCGGGCCACGGCGTGAACGGTACCGGGCGGCCCTCAAGGCCTGGCCGCCGACCGCCGATGGAGGTCTTGATGCGTCTTGCCCTCGCCACTGTCGTCGCGCTGCTCGCGGTTCCCTCCGCCGCGTCCGCGCAGACCCCGTTGCCGCCGCTGGACTATGCCGCCCCGACCGCGTCGATCTCGCGCGGCGCCCCGCTGACCTTCGCCGTGCGCACGACCGCACCCGCCAACAGCGTCGTCGTGCGGGTCTCCGGCCATGACGACGTCGACGAATCCGGCCTGCTGACCGGCGAGGAGGGCACGTGGCTGGACGAGACCGCGACGCCCGCCGTCGAAGGCATCCAGACCTGGAGCGTGCCCGCGACCTCGGTCCTACGCCAGCGCCCGGGCCACTACTACTGGCAGGCCTATCTGACGGGCGAGGCCGCGAATGGCGCCGAGGAGCCGATCGGCCCCGTCCAGGAGCTCAAGGTCACGCTCCCGATGGCCGACCGTGGCCACGGCAAGCTGTTCCCCCGCTTCGGACGCCGCGGCATCAAGAGCTTCTATCTCTCCTCGACCGGATTCCCGGAGACGGTCGACGGCACGCGCTTCAAGAAGCTCGCGAACACGACCGCGTCGCGCTGGGGCCTCAAAGCGTTGCGCTGGACGAGCGTCGAAGCGGGCGTGCAGGACGGCTTCAGCGTCGCCGGCTTCTCATCCAGGGTGCCCGCGGGCGTCCTCGGCGTGCAGACCGACTACGTCAAGCGCGGGCGTGTGGTGGAGAGCGATCTGGCGTTGCGCGCGGACGAGCGCTGGGCCGAGGGTCCCTCCTACCCGGCGCTCGACGAGGTCGACCTCGAGAGCGTGCTGCTGCACGAGCTCGGGCACATGGCCGGCAACAAGCGCCATCGCACCCGCTGCGCGAACTCACCGATGATCGAGGCGCTCGGCGCCGGCGAGTGGTGGCGCGGGTCGCGCGACAAGTGGTTCGGCGACTGCACGACGGGTGCACGCGCGTCCGCGGTCCGCAAGACGTTCGTGCACCGCGTCGTCCGCGTCGACTAGCGCTTCAGCGTCACCGCCTTCGTGGCGGTGAACGGTGCGCCGGTGGTGGGTGTGACGGTGATCTTGATCGTCACCGCGAGCTTCCCTTTGCGCTTGATCACGCTCTTCGCAGCCGCGTTGAGGTTGATCGCGAAGCTCTGGTTGCCCGCGGCGGCGGATTTCGTGGTGCCGCCGACGCGGATCAGCGTCTTGCCCTTGCGACCGAGCGCCGCTGGCTTGGCGAGGACGTCGACCTTGACCGTGGAACCGGCACGAGCGAGCGTGAGCGAGCCCCGGACGGCGTTGCCGCGCTGAGCGGCAGCGACCTGGACCTTGCTCGCGGCCGGTCCGGCCGGCGGCTGCGGCGTGGTGACCGGAGCGGTGGTCGCGACGGGTTGAGCGGTCGCGACCGGGGCCGCTGATGGAGTGGGTGTGGGCGTCTGCGTGGCGGTCGCCGTGGCGGTGGCGGTGGCGGTGGCGGTCGCCGTAGCGCTAGCCGTCGCCGTGGCCGTCGGCGTCGCCGTGGCCGTCGGCGTCGCCGTGGCCGTCGCAGTGGCCGTCGGCGTCGCCGTGGCCGTCGCAGTAGCCGTCGGCGTCGCCGTGGCCGTCGCAGTAGCCGTCGGCGTCGCGCGTGGCCGTCGCAGTAGCCGTCGGCGTCGCCGTGGCCGTCGCAGTAGCCGTCGGCCGTGGCCGTCGCAGTAGCCGTCGGCGTCGCCGTGGCGGTCGCCGTCGGGGTCGGTGTGACAGATCCTTGGACGGTGACCGTCCCAGTCATGCTCGCGTGCGCGCCGCACACGAAGGCGTACGTGCCCGGTGTGTTGAAGCGGCAGGTCGAGGACCAGCCTTCGCCCTCCGGGGCCTCGGGCAGCGACGGCGTGCACGTCGAGGGAGCAGCGTCCCGGAAGACGATGCTGTGGTAGCTGCTACCGCTGGGATAGCTGAACGTGACCGTCTCGCCGGTGTTGACGGTCACCTCGCTGCCGCCGCCGACCGGGTTCTGGAACTCGAAGTCGACCGCGACGATCGACCCCGGCGCGGGCGTCGGCTCGCCGTAGGCCAGGGCGGGGACCGCGACGATCGCCGCCACGAGAAGGATCAGCCAGCGCATCGTGCACCTGTGTTCGGGTTAGGCCCCGCGACGTGTTGCCGCGGGGCCGGGACGGAATGCATCAGGGATTGGTCGTCGACAGCGTGAACGTCAGCGTCTTCGTGTAGGAACCCGTGCGCAGGGACTCGTTCGCGCCGATCGACTGCCTGAGCCCGATCGTCACCTGGTCGGAGCTCACCGGGCCGGCGTAGCTCAGCAGCGTCAGCGGCGTGTTGGTGCCGGTGATCGGAGCGAACACCGTGCTCGGGTTGGCCGTGTTGACCGCCCGTGCCTGGACCGCCTGAGCGAGTGTGAACGTGCCGTTCGCCAAGCGCCCGGTCGCGGTCAGGTTGGGATCGGCGACGGTGAGCGCAGCGTCACCCGCGGTGCTCGTGACGGTCGCCGAGACCGTCGTCTGGTAGTCACGTGCGATACCGGGGATGAACGCCCCGAGGTTGGCCGTCGGCGACAGGCTGAGCGCGAGCGTCGCGCCGACCGAGCCGGCCACCGGACCGCCGGTGCTGGAGCCGCCGGGCGGTTGGGGCGTCGGAGTCGGCGTGGCCGTCGGAGTCGGCGTGGCGGTCGGCGTCGGGGTCGCGGTCGGCGTCGGCGTGGCCGTCGGCGTCGGGGTCGCGGTCGGCGTCGGCGTGGCCGTCGGCGTCGCGGTCGCGGTCGGCGTCGGCGTGGCCGTCGGCGTCGCGGTCGGAGTCGGCGTCGCGGTCGGCGTCGGCGTGGCCGTCGGCGTCGCGGTCGGAGTCGGCGTCGCGGTCGGAGTCGGCGTCGGGTCGGCGTCGGCGTCGCGGTCGGCGTCGGCGTGGCCGTCGGCGTCGGGGTCGCGGTCGGCGTCGGCGTCGGCGTCGCGGTCGGCGTCGGCGTGGCCGTCGGCGTCGGCGTGGCCGTCGGCGTCGCGGTCGCGGTCGGCGTGGCCGTCGGCGTCGCGGTCGGCGTCGGCGTGGCCGTCGGCGTCGGCGTGGCCGTCGGCGTCGGCGTGGCCGTCGGCGTCGGCGTGGCCGTCGGCGTCGGCGGTCGGCGTCGGCGTCGCGGTCGGAGTCGGCGTCGCGGTCGGAGTCGGCGTGGCCGTCGGAGTCGGCGTGGCCGTCGGCGTCGCGGTCGGCGTCGGCGTGGCCGTCGGCGTCGGCGTCGCGGTCGGCGTCGCCGTGGCCGTCGGCGTCGGCGTCGCGGTCGGCGTCGCCGGCGGTCGGCGTTGGCGTCGGCCCGACGGCTTGCACGACCACCGAGCCCGTCATGAACGAATGCGCTCCGCACACGAAGGCGTACGTCCCTGGCGTGTTGAAGCGGCAGGAACCGGCCCACCCGGCTGCCGACGGGTTCGCCGGTAGCGGCGGGACCGCTCCGCTGCTCTCGCCGGACGTCTGGGTGCACGAGGTCGGGGAGGCGGCTTCGAAGACGACGTTGTGGGCGCTGAAGCCTTCCGGGTAGCTGAAGGTCACCGTCTCGCCGGCGTCGATCGTGACCTCGGTCTCGCCGGTCGCGGGATTCTGGAAGCCGAAATCGACGACGCGGATCGCGCCGGGGACGCGTTGCTCACCCGATGCGATCGCCGGGATTACGACTGCGCCCACGACGGCGCACGCCAGCCATGGCAGGTACCGCTTCCTGAGTCCCACGCGTCCCCCTCCGGGAAAATGTCGTTCCGGCGCGTGTTACGCAGGCACGATCGATCCCGTTCAACGCCTTACGCGTTGAGATGCATCAACGGTTAGGCGAAGGAGCCGCGCGGGTCGAGCACGGCGGCTTCGACGCGCTTGGCGATGCGTTCGGCCGTGAAGCCGACTTCTTCGTGCAGCAGCGCGGGCGCGCCGTGGGTGACGTAGCGATCGGGCAGGCCGACACGGAGGATCCGGGGCACAGCCGCGCCCTCCTCGGACAGGCACTCCCAGATGGCGCTGCCGAAGCCGCCGGCCAGCACGCCTTCCTCGACCGTGACGAGCAACTCGTGCTCGGCGGCCAGAGTCGCGAGCAACCCAGCATCCAGCGGCTTGCAGAACCGTGCGTCGACGACCGTGACGTCCGCCCCGCGCTCGGCGAGCAGGTCGGCGGCGCCGAGCGCCTTGCCGACGCCGGTGCCGTAGCCGATCAGCGCGACACGCTCGCCCTCGCGCAGGACCTCGCCCTCGCCGACTCGCAGGACCGACGGCACCTCGGGGATCTCGACCCCGACACCGACCCCGCGCGGGTACCGGATCGCGGCGGGGCCGTCGATCGTGCAGCGCGGTGTGGAGCATGTTGACGAGCATCGCCTCGTCGCGCGGCGCCATCAGCGTCATGTTCGGCAGCGAGCGCAGGTAGGCGATGTCGAAGACGCCGTGGTGCGTCGGACCGTCGTCGCCGACCAGCCCGGCGCGGTCCATGCAGAACGTCACCGGCAGGTTCTGCAGGCAGACGTCGTGCACGATCTGGTCGAACGCGCGCTGCAGGAAGGTCGAGTAGATCGCGGCGACCGGGCGCATCCCCGACAGCGCCATGCCGGCGGCGAACAGGACGCCCTGCTGCTCGGCGATGCCGACGTCGAAGTAGCGCTCAGGCAACGCCTTCTGCAGGATCGAGAGCCCGGTGCCGGAGTTCATCGCGGCCGTGATGCCGATGACGCGGGGATCGCGCTCGCACTCGCGGACCATCGCCTCGCCGAAGACCTGCGTGTACTGCGGCGGGGCGGGCGAGGAAGGACGCGACGGCGCGGGGCGGCGCTGCGCGATCGACTTCGGCTTCGCGGCATGCCACTTCTCCATGCCCTCGAGCCCGCCGTCCTCGGCGGGAGCGAAGCCCTTGCCCTTGACCGTGGCGCAGTGGATGACGACCGGGCGCTCAGCCTCGAAGGCGGCGCGCAGGGCGCGGCGCATCGCGCGCACGTCGTGGCCGTCGATCACGCCGAGGTAGGCCCAGTCGAGCTCCTCCCACCACAGACCAGGCGCCCAGAACGCCTTCACGGACTCCTTGAAGCGCGGACCGAGACGCTCGAACGCCGCGCCGATCCCGGCCGGCAGCTTCGTGAGCTTCTCCTCCACGCCCTCGCGCGCCTCCCAGAGCCCGGGATCGAGCCGGACGCGATTCATGTACCGCGAGAGCGCGCCGACGTTGGGCGCGATCGACATCCCGTTGTCGTTGAGGATCACGACCATCGGCGTGCCGAGGCCACCGGCCTGCGACACGGCCTCGAACGCGACGCCGCCGGTCATCGCCCCGTCACCGATGACGGCGACGACCTTCCCGTCCTCGGTCCCGCCGCGCAGCATCGCCTCCTTGATGCCGACGGCGTAGCCGATCGACGTCGAGGCGTGGCCCGCGCCCATGATGTCGTGCTCGGACTCGGCGATCGAGCAGAACGGCGCGAGGCCGCCGTAGTGGCGGATCGTGCCCAGCTCGTCGCGACGGCCGGTCAGGACCTTGTGCGGGTAGGCCTGGTGGCCGACGTCCCAGAGGATCTTGTCGCGCGGCGAGTCCATCAGCGAGTGCAGCGCGACCGCGATCTCACACGTGCCGAGGTTGGCGCCGAAGTGGCCGCCGATCTCCCCCACCGTGTCGATCAACAGCTCGCGGACCTCCTGCGCAACCGCCTGCAGCTCGTCCTCGGAGAGGCCGTGCAGATCCTGGGGACGATCGATGCGCGAGAGCAGTGAAGTCATGAAGTCCTGGTCGCGATGAAGTCGGTTATCTGAGTCAACTCTTCCGCTCTACCCGGTGCGGCTCGATCTAGCGCGGCGCGTGCGTTGCGGTGCGATTCTGCGGCGATGGCCCGGGCTTCGTCGAGCCCGTAGCGGCTCACGTAGGTCACCTTGCCGTGCCGTTCGTCGCTTCCCTGCGGCTTGCCGAGCGCGACGTCCGTGCCTGTGACGTCGAGGATGTCGTCGACGATCTGGAACAGAACCCCGAGCTCAGTGGCGAACGCACGGAAGTCTGGAAGTGTAGTGGAGCGGGTGTGATCGTCGGCAAGCAGCAGGACGCACTCGATCGCCGCGCCGATCAGCCGGCCGGTCTTGAGTTCGTGCAGCCGGCGGAGCTCCGCGCCGCCCTCTTCGACGAGATTCGAGACGTCGATGTACTGCCCCCCGACCATCCCCCGGACGCCCGACGCGGTGGTCAATTCGGCCAGGCACTCGATGATCCGGGCGGGATCGCCACGCTGCTCGACCAGCACCAGGCGCATCGCCTCGGCGTACATCGCGTCGCCCGGCCAGGATCGCGATGTCCTCGCCGTAACGAACGTGACACGTCGGCCGCCCGCGGCGCAGCGAGTCGTCGTCCATCGCCGGCAGGTCGTCGTGGATCAGCGAGTAGGTGTGGATGAGCTCCAGCGCGCCGGCGAGCGGGAGGACGGCCTCCGTCGGCATCCCGATGGCGTGCGCGGTGGCGAGCGCGAGCACCGGCCGGATTCGCTTGCCGCCGGCCAGCAGCGAGTAGCGCATCGCCTCCTCGAGGCCGTCGGTCGCCGGCTCGGCACTGAAGCGGAGCCCTTCGAGGTAGACCTCGATGTCGGCGCGAAGATGGTCCGGGTAGCCCAAGTCAGGACCCGAGAGCCATCTGCCCCGCGGGGGCGGGGCCGGCGTCGGCGGCGCGGACCTGGCGGTCGAGCTCGGCGCCCGCCTCGCCCGCGATCCGCGCGCACTCCTCGACGAGCGCAGCGGCGCGATCGGCCGACAGCTCGCCGGAGCGCAGCGTCAGCGCTGCGTGCTCGAGGCGCTCGATCAGGCGTTCCAGGGGTCCGGCGGCATAGGCGGAGATTCTTGCAGCGGCGTCGGCTACACCGCGCTGGCGCGCAGCACGGCGGCGAGGATGCCGTTCACGAAACCGGGAGCCTCGGCGCCGCAGAAGGCCTTGGCGGTCTCCACGGCCTCGTCGATCGCGCCCTCGGGCGGGATCGGTCGATCGGCCTCGATCAGCTCCGGATGGAGCATCTCCAGCAGCGCGGTGCGCAAGATGGCGCGCTCGAGCGGGGCGATGCGGTCGATCGTCCAGTTCTTCGCGTAGCGCGAGATGTAGACGTCGAGCTCGTCGGCGTTGTCCGCCGTGGCATGCGCGAGCGCACGCGTGAACATGCCCGAGTCCTTCTCGAACAGGTCGTCCAGCGGGCGACCCGTGAGGTCGTGCTGGTAGAGCGCGAAAACTGCTGCACGCCGCTGGTCGGACCTACGCATCGGCGCGGGAGGGTAGCTCAGGCGAGCGCCGGAACCAGCTTTTCGGGCATGGGCGGGGCGTGCGAAGAGGGTCCGCGCGAGTGCCGCGGCGAGCGGCACCGTCCACGCGAGATACATCAGCATCGGCGCGATCCCGGTGCGCATCTCGAGCGTCTTGAAGGTCAGCCAGATCGCGCGCCGTGACGGCGAGCGCGATCACCGGCGGGCGGCGCTTCTCGGTCTCCCAGGCGACGAGCGCGAGCACCAGCGGCAGCTGGTAGTAGCCGAGGTTCCACGGGTCGAGCATGCAGCGCTCGAGCGCGAGCAGCGCGAAGAGCGCGAGCGCGTCCTCGCGCGGGCGAGTCGCTTCCGCCGCGCCACCACCAGAGCACGCTGAGCGGCAGCGCGAGGCCGACGATCAGCGGGTGCGGGATCGGGGCCAGCCACGCGGGCGAGGTGAGTCGCACCGTGGCCGGCGGCCGCCCAGGCGGGATCTGCCGGGACGCCGAACGAGCCACCAGACCTGCCAAGGATGGAAGAACGAACCGGCGGAGAGGCCGTGTGTGTGCCGCCGACAGGCCGCAGGAAATGCATGCCGCCGTAGACGATCGCGCGCACCGATCACCGGCACCGCGAGGACCCGCAGCTTCGGCCTGGGCAGCGCGAGCGCGGCCGGGAGCAGCGCGAGCACGGCGGTCTGCTTGGCGATCACCGCGACGGTCAGCAGGACGGCGGAGGCGGTCGCGCGACCGCGGACGGCGGCGAGCACGCCCGCGGTCCCGCGCCGCTGCCGCGAGGACATCCTCGACGTGGCCCGCATCGAGCGCGAGGTAGGCGACGGGCGAGCCGGCGACCAGCACGATCGCCAGCAGCGCGTGCGACGCGCTCGCGCACGTGCAGCGAGAGGGCGAGCCCGACGAGCACGAGCAGGCCGGGGATCGCCTGCAGGCGGAAGGTCATGTCCATCCCGGCGCCGAGCAGCGAGATCGGTGCGCCGATCAGCGACACGAAGCCCGCGTACGCGGGCATCATGCGCAGCAGGGCGTCGATGCCGTCGGCGCGGAGCCCGAGATACGCGGGCCAGGCCTCGATCGAAGTAGTCAGACCAGAAGACGTTGCGCGCGCCGAGCCACAACAGCATGGCGGCGCACGTCAGTGCGAGCGCCGCGCGCGGAAGGACGGAACGGATCCCCATGGGGATCCGTATCGGTCAGGCGATGAGCGGGCTTGAGGTCGCGCTATGCGCGCGACATGTACGAGCCCGAGCGCGTGTCGACCTTGATCTTGTCGCCGATGTTCACGAACAGCGGGACGTTGACCGTCGCGCCGGTCTCCAGCGTCGCGGGCTTGTTGCCGCCGCCGGAGGCCGTGTCACCGCGGACGCCGGGCTCCGTGTGCGTGACCTCGAGCTCGACGGACGCCGTCAGCTGGATGTCCGCCGGGTTGCCGTCGATGTAGAGCATGTCGACGCGTCTCGTTCGGCCGGACCCACTTCAGCGGCTCGGCCATGCGTCTCCTCCGGCAGCGCGATCTGCTCGTAGGACTCCTCGTCCATGAAGTGCGCGTCGGTGCCGTCGGCGTAGAGGAACTGCATCTTGCGCGCCTCGGTGTGGATCGGGCGGAACTTCTCGCCGGCGCGGAAGGTACGGTCGATCACGTTGCCGTCAGCCGTGCGGCGAAGCTTGGTGCGAACGAACGCCCCACCCTTGCCCGGCTTGACGTGCTGGAACTCGATGATCTTGAAGACGGTGCCTTCGACCTCGATGTGATTGCCGTTCTTGAACTGGTTCGTGGAGATCATGTGCGGTATGTCAGGGTATCCCGCGAGAGCGTCTCGGATCCGCTTCGCCGTTTTCGCGGGCTGCAGCGTCGCCTGACGCCAGCTCACTCGGAGCACGATTTCGCCGTCGGATTCGAGGCTTCCCTGGCGGTGCGCGTCGTCCACGCGGGCCAGCAGATGGCCGTGCGTGGCGTCGACCGTCGGCCTCGACGATCACGTGCTGCGGCGGGCCAGCGGAAGTCGGGGACGTAGCCGCCGAAAGGCACGTTGACGTCGGGCTTCGGGAGCCCGTACTCGATGGCGATCGCGAGGACGATGTCCTCGAAGTCGTTGCGGGTCGGCGCGGCGGTGGCGAGGATCCGCCGAAGCTTGGCGGCGCCTCGATGGTTACCGGTCATCAGGTCGGCCGGCTTGATCAGCTTCCTGTTGAGCGCCTCGTTGACCGCCCGTCGCAGCGCCCTGTACGTCAGGGTCGCCGAGAGGTCGATCAGGGTCCGGGCCGGCGTCGTGATCGGGATGCCCTTCCGGTAGACGCGCTCGACGTGCCTGCTGCGGCGGCAGCGGATGCCCTTGTGGCGCCGAAGCGTCGGGGCGGTCACCTCGGGGTCGCGGTGGTCCCAGGTCACCAGCTCCCAGACCGCCGCGGCGGAGAAGTGGCTGAGGACGGCGTCTGGCCCGCAGGCCTTGACGGCGGCGAGGAAGGCGCCTCGAGCTCGACCTTCGGATTGGCGTAGACGAAGACGCCTCGGTAGTACGGGAAGCAGCCGGCCGGACTTGACGCGCTTCGACACGGCTTGTCGCGTGAGCCCGCAGGCGCGGAGATCGTCGATGTCGAGGATCGCCCACTGCCTCGCGGCCAGCTGGGACAAGCGAGTGTCGACTTTGTCAACCAGTGGTTGACCAACTGAACGCTCGATCGGCATCGGCGGATGGTCGCCGCGGGCGCTGCAACGGAACAAGACGTGTTTGTGCCAGTCTCGTGCCGTGTTTGCAGCAATTCTCGCCTGCTGTGCGCTCGCCGGCGGCGCGCCCGCGCCCTCGGCCGCGGAGGCGCACACGTTCGCGGTCTCGCTCGCGCGGCAAGGGCCGCGACCGGCGGGCTCGCAGGCGGAGCGCAAGGCGCACCAGCGGGTCGCGGCGAGGTTTCGCGCTGTCGGCCTGCCCGTGGGCTACGAGCGGTTCAATGTCCCGGGCAAGGGCCCGTCGAGAGACGTGATCGGGGTCAGGGACGCCGCGAGCGACTGCCTGGTGATCGCGATGGCGCACACGGACAGCGTCCCGCCCGCGCCCGGGGCCGACGACAACGCATCGGGCGTCGGGACGCTCGTCGCGCTGGCACGAGCGCTGGCCGACCGGACCGGAGCCCGCGTGCGACGTGTGGCTCGTGGCCACCGGCGCCGAGGAGCGGCCGTACACCGGGCGTCCTGACCACCTCGGGGCGAGCGCCCTCGCCCGCCGGCTCAAGCGGGAGGGCCGGATCAAGGACGTCAAGCTGGCCCTCTCGCTCGACGAGGTCGGCCGGGGAACGAAGTTCGATCTGCACTCGACCGCCGAGGCGCCACGCGCCAACCTCGAACAACGGATCATCGACGCCGGGCGACGGCAGCGTGCGCTGGGTCCGCGACCCGAAGGGCGAGGGGAACTCCGACCATCGCGAGCTCGCCCGGGCCGGGCGTGCCGGCCGCGAAGCTCGGCGTCGTCGACGAGCCCTGCCGCCACACGGCGTGCGACACGCCCGACCGGCTCGAGCGCGGCGCCTTCACCAGGGTCCTGAAGATCGTCTGGCCGCTGCTGCGCGACTGGAGTTAGAGGAACCGCATCACCCCGACCACGTTGCCGCTCGGGTCGCCCAGGAAGGCGAGCTCGCCGACGCCGTCGATCGTCGCCGGCTCCATCAGGACCGTCCCACCACCGCTCAGAGCCGCCGCGACCGCGACGCCCACGTCGTCGACCGCGAACGTGCACTCGAAGCCGTTGGTCGGAACCTCGAGCAACGCCCGGCGGGCCTGGACGGCCGCGATCGCCTCCCCCGCCGACGTGCTGCGGAAGAACCCGGGATAGGCCTCGTCGAAGCTCCAGCCGAAGACGCTGGAGTAGAAGCCGACGGTCGCCGGGAGGTCGTCGGCGTTGATGGCGAAGTGCGCGATGTGTCCGTGCATCCACGCGAGACTAGGGTTCGCGGCATGGCTACCGCTTCCGTTTCCACCCGCGCGAGCACGCGCCCGCCCTGGGAGGCGATCGTCGCGGTGGCGGCGGTGCTCTCGCTGGGCTTCGGGTTCGTCGAGATCCACACGGCGTTCGGGCTTCCCGCCCACCCGCTGCTGATCCACGTCCCGGTGATCTTCATCCCGATCCTCGGGATCGCGGTGATCGTGATCGCGTTCAGCACCAGGCTGTTCGAGCGCTTCAAGCTGCCGGTCGCGGCGTTCTCGGTGGTGACGATGGCCGCGACGCTGCTCGCCGTCGGGGCCGGGGAGGCGTTCAAGGAGGACCGCGAGCAGAACATGCCGCGACTCGGCGGGGCGATGGACCAGATGCTGACCGACCACGCCGACGCGGGGTCGGCGCTGCGGCTGGCGATCGTGGCGCTGACGTTCGTGCTGGTCGCTGCGCTGTTCACCAAGCCGAACGCGCTCCAGATCGTCCTCAGAGTCCTCGCGGTGATCCTCGCGCTGACCTCGGTCTTCTTCGTGATCCGCACCGGCCACCTCGGCGCGAAGCTCGCCTGGGGTCGAGAGGGCCAAGACGGCCCGCCCGCGGGCTTCCAGGGCGGCCCGCCGCCTGGCGGAGGCCAGGGACCGCCGTCAGAAGGCGGTTGACAGAGTCAACCATTCCGTTGACACTGTCAACGACATGGTCGCCCCCGAGCAGATCGAAGCCGTCCGGGCCTTCAACCGGTTCTACACGACCCGGCTGGGGATGACGCGCAACGGCCTGCACGCCACGACGCACCCGCTCGCGGAGGCACGGGTGCTCTACGAGCTCGGCGCCGTACGGCGTCCTCGAGACGAGTGCACTCAAACAAGCGCTCGCGATCGACGCCGGGCAGCTGAGCCGCCTGCTCAAGCGCCTCGAGGCCGACGGCCAGATCATCAGGCTCGCCTCCCCCGGGGATGCCAGAAGGCAGCAGGTCGACCTGACGGCAAAAGGCACAGCGACGTTCGAGACGCTCGACGAGGGCTCGCGGAACGAGGTCAAGGCGCTCCTCGATGCCCTGCCCGACCCCGAAGCCGCGATCGAGGCGATGCAGCGCCTGCAACACGCCATCGAGCCGGAGCGGACAACGACCATCCGCGGCCTCAAGCCCGGCGACCTCGGCTGGCTCGTCGAGCGCCACGGCGTCCTGTACGCCCGCGAGTACGGCTGGGACGAGAGCTTCGAGCGCTTCGTCGCCGGCATCGCCGCCGAGTTCGACCCGGCGACCGACCGGGCCTGGATCGCCGAGACGGACGGCCGCAGGTCCGGCGCGGTCCTCTGCGTCCACGACACCCCCACGACGGCCAAGCTGCGCACGCTGATCGTCGAACCACGCGCGCGCGGGCTCGGCATCGGCGCCCGGCTCGTCGGCGAAGTGATCCAACACGCCACCACGAAGAACTACCGCACGCTGAACCTGTGGACGAACGACATCCTCCACGCCGCCCGCCGCATCTATGAGCGCGCCGGCTTCACGCTCCAGAGCGAAGCGCCGCACCACGCGTTCGGCCACGACCTGACGGAGCAGACCTGGTCGCTTACCCTGCAGCCATGGACCGAGACGCACTGAGGGCGCTCCAGGCGCCGCTGAAAGAGTCGTACAAGCAGGACCCCGACCAGGCGCTGATCACGCTCAAGGCGACCGGCACGCTCGGCGAAGGCGTGTCCTGCTCGGTCGACACGGGTCGCGCCATCGCGAACGCCGGCCTGCACCCCGCGACCGGCGGCGACGGCACGCTGCTCTGCTCGGGCGACATGCTGCTCGAGGCGCTCGTCGCCTGCGCCGGCGTGACGCTCGGCGCCGTCTCCACGAGCCTCGGCATCCCGATCAACGAGCGGCCGCGTGCACGCCGAGGGCGATCTCGACTTCCGCGGGACGCTGGGCGTCGACCAAGAAGCGCCCGTCGGCTTCTCCGACATCCGCCTGAGCTTCGAGCTCGACACCGACGCGGACGACGAGCAGCTCGCGACGCTGCTGAAGCTGACCGAGCGCTACTGCGTCGTGCTGCAGACGCTCGCCCGCGGCCCGCAGCTCGACGTCACGCTCGAACGCGCCGCGACCACGGCCTAGAACGACCGAGGGCCCGCACAGGCGGGCCCTCGATCCGGATCTCGCAGCGAAGAACGCGCTAGTTCAGGACCAGCGGAATCCAGTCCGGCTTGAACGGCGCGTAGGGCGCGTTCATCTCCGGGTGAATCGGGCACGTCCGCGAGTAGCGGTCCGGCAGGCACGGGTTGAACGGGTTCACCCACGTAGTCGGCGGACCACCGGGGTAGACGCCGCTGCTACCGCAGCCGGCCAGGTTGGTAATCGGCACGTCGCCCGCCATGTTGCGGCTCAGCTCCATGATGTTCGGCACGTCGTCGAAGTCCTGGTCGTCGGCGCCGTCGAGGATGCCGTCGCCGTCGCTGTCGGCGATCGAACGGCCTTGGTCCCGGCGTACGTGATCGGGTACGCGCCCTCGGTCGTGTAGCACGCGGTCCACCAAGCGGTCGAGCTCATCGGACCGCTGGTCTCGTCGTAGTTTGTGAGACCGTCGCGCATCCGCATCGCGCTCGTCGTCGGAGACGTACGCCGTCGGCGTCGAGATCCCAGTAGGTGGCTTCGGCGACGCTGCGGCGGATCGATCCTCGTCGGGGCGTTCGTGGTCGTGACGTCGCGGTCCATGTCGTACATGTCGAAGCAGCCGGGCGTGAGGGTCGCCGCCGTTGAGCCTCGGAATGACGCGGGCTATAGAGCGAAACCGTGCCGTAGCCGTCGCGTCGGCCCAGGCGCGGAACGTCTTTCGGCGGCTGGTAATCGGCAACCGTCATGGTCGGGACGCGCACGTCGTCGGTGCGCTACGAGGCTCCGAAAGCGAGTACTGCGTGCCGTCGGAGTACGAGAGCGGGGTCAGCGTCGCTCGGCGCTTCCGCGTCGCCGTGCTGTTGTCGGAGTCCATCGAGGTGACGCTGTACTTCCACAGCGCGTACTCATCGGCGAGGGTCAGGCCGTCGCCGTCGTAGTCGTTGTCCGCGTCAGCGAAGAGCGGGTTCGGGTACGGCGTCTTGCCCGGGTACGGGAGCGACAGCGTTCGGCGACTGGTAGTCGTCGTTGTTGAGGTCGATCGCGGACTGGTACTCGAAGCCGTCCTCGACGCCGTCGCCGTCGGTGTCGCCGGAGCAGGGGTCGAGCAGCAGCGAGAGCTCGAGCTTGTCGCTCAGCAGGTCGTTGTCGTCGTCGGGGTCGACGCTGTTCTTGATGCCGTCGCTGTCGCAGTCACCGTCGGGCGCGGTCGGGACGCCGGCGCCGTCGGAGCTGCCGCGCTGCCGGCTTCTCCGGACCGATCACCGGCGAGAGCTTGGACGACGTGTAGGCCTTCGCAGAGCTTGGACGCGAGGACGCGCAGCTTGAAGCGGGTGGGGATCGGGGTCTTGCCCTGGACGAGCATGTACTTCTCGAGCGTCTTCGGCACGACGACCGTGAGCTTCTTGGTCGTGCTCACGTCGGCCTTGACGAAGAGGGCCTTGCCCTTGTCGCGGCGGAACAGCACGCTGTTCTTGGCCTTTCCGCGGCGGAAGTTCTTGCCCGTGATCGTCAGCTTGGTGCCGACCGAGCCGATCTTGGGCGTGACCTTGGTGATCACGGGAGTCTTGGTCTTCGCGTCCGCCACGGCGGGCACGAAGAGCGCGCCGAGTGCAGCCACGACGACGGTACGGCGCAGCTGGAGGCGGGTGCGGGATCGAAGAGCCATCGCTCACCGTATCGGCCACCAGAGCACCGCTCTTGAGCCCGCGCGGTGGGGGCATGACCCTATTCGAGCGTCAGAAGCTCTTTTGTGGTGTGCGAGAGGACGTCGCGTCCGTCGGCCGGTCACGACGACGAGATCCTCGATCCGCACGCCGCCGCACGCCGGGCAGGTAGACGCCCGGGCTCGACGGTGACGACGTTGCCCGCGACGAGCCGCGCCTCGGCGGTGCGCGCCAGCCGCGGCGCCTCGTGGATGTCGAGCCCGACGCCGTGCCCGAGGCCGTGCCCGAAGTGCTCGCCGTGGCCGGCGGCGGTCGATCACGTCGCGCGCGACCGCGTCGATCTCACGCCCCTGAGGGCCCGGCCGCGACCGCGTCGAGCGCCGGCGAGCTGCGCGCGCAGCACGAGCGCGTACGACCTCGCGCGCAGCTCGTCGCGCACCGACCCCGTCGCCCAGGTGCGCGTGCAGTCCGAGCAGTAGCCGTCGAGCACGCGCGCCGATGTCGATCGTCACGAGCGTGTCGCGCGCGATCGGCACGTCGCGCGGCTGCGCGTGCGGCAGCGCCCCGTGCTCGGCCGAGGCGACGATCGAGTCGAAGCTCGGCCCGGACGCGCCGCGCAGGCGCATCTCGTGCTCGAGCGCGACCGCGACCGTCGCGCTCCGTGCGGCCGATGAGCCCGAACGACAGCAGCCACGTGTAGATGTCGTCGACCAGGCGGCGGCGCGGCGATCCGCACGACCTCCTCGGGCTCCTTGACCGCGCGCACGTCCTCGACGACGCCGGCCGCCGGCACCAGCTCGACGACCGGCGGCAGCAGCTCGCGCAGGCGCCGGTGCGCCCGCACGCGACATGCTCGCGTCGTCGAAGCCGAGCCGGACAGCGCCGGGCGGCCAGACGCTCGGTCAACGCGCCGAGCAGCTCCGCCGGCCCCTGCGCGCGATCGAACTCCGAGCGGAACCTCGAGCCGGGCCTGCTCGACGTAGCGGAAGTCGGTGACGAAGCGCCGCACGTCCGGCCCGACGACGGCGAACCCGTTGGAGCCGGTGAAGCCGGTCAGGTAGCGGAGGTTCGCCGGCTCGGTGACGAGCAGCGCGTCGAGCTCCTCGCAGGCGCCCGCGCGATCCGGTCGGCGCGGCTCACGCGAACGACTCCTTCGAGCAGCACGAGCGCGTCGCGGTAGCCGTCGACGCCCTTGCCGGAGACCTTGCCGAAGCGGACGTCCTCGAGCACCGAGACGTGCCGCCACGCCTCGCGCGCGTCCACGTCGGAGAGGTGCACCTCGACCGCCGGCAGGCCGGAGATCTCCAGCGCGTCGCGGATCGACCACGCGTAGTGCGTCCAGGCGCCCGGGTTGAGGATCAGGCCGTCGGCGTAGTCGGAGCGCCTTGTGCAGCTCCTCGACGAACTCGCCCTCGTGGTTGGTCTGGAAGAAGCTGGTCTCGCAGCTCCAGCTCGCGCGCGAAGCGCGCCGATCCGCTGCTCGAGCTGGGTGAAGGTCAGCGTCGCCGTAGTGCTGCGCCGGGCGCCGCTCGAGCGCGTCGAGGTTGACCCCGTGCAGGACCGCGACGCGGTTCTTCATCGCAGCAGCTCCTCGAGCGCCGCCCGGACGTCGCGCTCGGCGACCGGCGCGCCGGTGCGCACGTCGCCGGGCGCCTCGACCAGCACGAACCCGACCCGGCCGCCGCGGCGCTTCTTGTCGCGCTGGACCGCGGCGAGCACGACGTCGTGGTCGACGTCCGGGTCCAGCCGCGTCGGCAGGCTCGTGCGTGGAAAGCAGATCGCTGACCTCCGAGCGCAGTTCGCGTCTGGCCGGACAGCGTCAGCGCCGCGAGCAGGCCGAGCCCGACGGCCTCGCCGTGGCGGTAGCGGCGGTAGCCGGTCGCGGTCTCGATCGCGTGCCCGACGGTGTGGCCGAGGTTGAGCACCTGGCGGCGGCCGGCGTCGCGCTCGTCGCGCGCGACGACGCCGAGCTTGGTCCGCGCGCAGGCGAGCACGAGGTCACGGTCGATCGTCGCGGTCGCCGCGGCGCACGCGCGACCACAGCGGCCCGCCCGCGATCAGCGCGGTCTTGATCACCTCGGCCCAGCCGGCCGCGACCTCGGCCGCGGGCAGCGTCGCGAGCAGGCGCGGGATCGGCGAGCACCGCGCGCGGCTGGTGGTAGGCGCCGACGTAGTTCTTGCCCTCGGGCAGGTCGACCCCGGTCTTGCCGCCGTAGGCGGAGTCGACCATCGAGACGAGCGTCGTCGGCACCTGCACGACGCCGACGCCGCGCTGGTAGACCGCGGCGCAGAAGCCCGGCCACGTCCCCGACGACGCCGCCGCCGAGCGCGGCGACGTGATCGTCGTGGTCCATCCCGGCACCCGCGAGCCCGCGCAGGAGCGACCTCGGCGTGCGCGAGCGTCTTGGCCTCCTCCCCGGCCGGCATCGCGAAGCGCGCCGCGACATCCGGGATGCGGTGCCCGTGCACCGCACCGACCGTCTCGTCGGTGAGCAGGAAGCGCCGGCCGCGCACCGGCCAGAACGAGCTCGTCGAGGACGTCGCCGACGTAGACCGGGTAGTTCGTCTCGCCCGCGACGGCCCACAGCACCTTCACGCCGCGCGGGATCTTGCGCAGCGCTCCAGCGGCGCGGCGGACGCGTGTCGGCGCCGCCGTCCAGCAGCACCGCGTCGGCCAGCGCCTCGTAGAGCGGCGCGCGCTCGGCGTGCAGCGCGGCGAAGCGCTCGCGGTCGCGCGCCAGCGGCCGGCGCTTGCCGCCCGCGCGCCGCCAGGCGGTCGGCTCGTCGACGTCGAGCATCACGACGGTGTGACGGGCCAGCAGCTCACGCACGCGCGCGGAGCCGATCGCCCCGCCGCCGATCGAGATCACGGGCGCCGGCGGCGTCTCCAGGACCTCGGCGACGACGTCCTCCTCGACCTCGCGGAAGGCGCGCTCGCCGTGGGAGGCGAAGTACTCCTCGATCGAGGTGCCGAGGCGCTGCTCGAGCTCGCGGTCGGTGTCGATCGCGCGGACGCCGAGCGCGGCGGCGGCGGCGCGGGCGCCGGTCGTCTTGCCGGCGCCCATGAAGCCGATGAAGACTAGGACCGGGGTTTCCACCCGATGCGCTCCATGTAGGCCGCGAGCGCGCCGCGAACGTCGTCGATGTGGTCGCCGCCGAACTTGTCGCGGTAGGCGCCGGCGAGCACGATCGCGAGCATCGCCTCCCCGACGACGCCGGCGGCGGGCACGACGCAGGAGTCGGTGCGCTCGCGCAGCGCCTGCGCCGGCTCCTTGGTCGAGATGTCGACCGAGCGCAGCGGCTTGGTCAGCGTCGGGATCGGCTTCATCGCGACCCGCGCGACCAGCGGCTCGCCGGTCGTCATGCCGCCCTCGAGGCCGCCGGAGCGGTTCGTCTCGCGGTAGTAGCCGCGCTCCTCGGAGTAGAAGATCTCGTCGTGGGCCTCGGAGCCGGGCCGGCCGGCGAGGTCGAAGCCGTCGCCGAGGCCGACGCCCTTGGCCGCCTGGATCGAGAGCAGCGCGGCGCCGATCAGGCCGTCCATCCGCTGCTCCCACGAGACGTGCGAGCCGAGCCCGGGGACGAGCCCGTAGGCGCGCACCTCGAAGATGCCGCCGATCGACTCGTTGCGCTTGCGCAGCACGTTGATCTCGCCGACCATCGCCTTCGACGCCTCGGCGTCCAGGCAGCGGACCGGCGACGCGTCGACGTCGGCGAAGTCGGCCAGCGACCGGCTCGGCATCCAGCGCCGGCGCGCCGCACCGAGCCGATCTGGGTGACGTGCGAGACGACCGTGACGCCGAGCGGCGCTCAGGAAGGCCTTCGCCAGCGCGCCGCCGGCGACCCGCGCCGCGGTCTCGCGCGCCGAGGCGCGCTCGAGCACGTTGCGCACGTCGGTGAAGCCGAACTTCTGCACGCCGGCGAGGTCGGCGTGACCGGGGCGCGGGAGATGGACCTCGGGAACCGTCGGCCTCGACCGGCCACGGGTTCATCCGCTCCTCCCAGTTCTTGTAGTCGCGATTGGCGACCTGGAGCGCGATCGGGCCGCCGAGCGTGCGGCCGTGGCGGACGCCGGAGGTGACCTGCGCGGAGTCGCGTCTCGATCTTCATCCGCCCGCCGCGGCCGTGACCGAGCTGGCGCCGGGCCATGTCGCCGTCGATCGCCTCCTGGTCGAGCTCGAGACCCGCGGGCAGGCCCTCCACGATCGTGGTGAGGCCGGGTCCGTGGGACTCCCCGGCGGTGACGACATGCAATGGCACGGCGGAGAGCTTATGAGGCTTAACGCAGCGGCGGCGGACCCGAGGGCCCGCCGCGCGCGTTTCATCGGCTCCCGCCGCTGGTCTTACAGCGAGCCGCGCGGGGTCTTCCCGCGGGCCCGGTGGAGCGTGCCGGTCGTCTCGTCGAAGACGTACCGGTTGCGCTTGCGCAGCTTCACGCTCTTGGAGCTCTTGAGCTTGGAAGACGACGCCTTGGTCAGCGCCTCGGACTTGGCCGGGTCTTCTTCTTGTAGATCTTCACCAGGTCGAGCTGGTACTGGGCGTCGGTCTCGTCGCCCGTCTCGGTGACGGTGATGAACTCGGTCTCGCCGGCGTGCAGCTTCAGGTACTGGCAGTCCTCGGGGGTCGGCGCGCACTTGCCGTCGCCGTCGGCGACGACCGCGCCGGTGAGCTCGAAGATGGCGACCTTGCCGCCGTCCTCGACGCCGCGGTAGACGAGCACCGGCGTCTCTTCGTCGGGCAGCACCGACATGCGCTCGAAGGTGCCGGTCGCCGAGCTCGCCGTCGGTCGTGCCGAAGCGGACCTTGATCGAGTAGGCCGGGATGTCCGGCGCCGGCGTCGCGGTCGGGGCCGGAGCCACGGGCGGAGCCGACGAGGCGGGCGCGTCCGGAGATCGCACCGGTCGTCGCGTGGTCTTGTCGCGTCGTCGACTCCTCCTTGGCGGCCGTCGCCTTGACCTTGACCTTCGCCTTCTTCTTCTTGGGCAGCGCCTTGGGCTCGAACGGGTCCTTCATGGCGCCGAGCACGCGACGACGCGTCGTCGGGTCGCCCGGCTCCGCGAGCGCGACGTACGTCGCGCGGACGTCGTCCTTCTCGGCCTGCGGCGCCGGAGCGGGCGCGGCCGGCGCCGGCGTCTTGGCCAGCACCATCGGGACCGCCACCAGCGCGGCGACGAGCAGCACGGCAACCGGCCAAAGCTGGCGGCGAACCAGCTGCTGCCAGGGTGTCCGTGATCACGTTCATCGGAGCTCACTCCCTGCGTCGAGGACGTCGTGGTCGAAGGGGTCGTGGTCGGTCGACGAGCCCGGCGTGGTCGACGTCGTGGTCGACGCTGTCGCGGCAGCCGCGTCAGCCGTCGTGCTCGAGGTCTTGGGCACGATGTAGGAGCTGGCGCCGACCTGGACCGGCAGCCCCGGCCAGCCGTCGGCGGCCGGCTGGAGCGAGATGCTCGTCGATGCGCAGCAGGCGGCCGTTGACCGAGATCGTGCTCGCCCTCGACGTTCACGAAACGCTCGAGCCGCGACGATGAAGCTCGCCGAGCGTTGTCGAACTTGCCGGTGAAGGCGAAGTTGAACGGCATCGCGGCGAAGCTGCCGACGTTGACGGCGCCCGGTGCGAGCGTCGCCGCCGGCGCCGGAGCCGCCGGCACGCGCCGCCGCCGGCGGCGAGGTTGATGCTGTCGAAGTCGATGCCGCTGCGCTTGGCGGCGGTGTCGAGCTGGACGACGAGCGAGCGGGTGTCGTCGTCGGCGGGCACGGCCTTGCCGAGCCGCACGACGGTCGCGTAGTTGGCCTTGTACTGCGCCTTCGCGTCCTTGTAGGTCGCGATCAGGCTCTGCGTCTGCGCGAGCTGCGCCTCGGCGGCGATGACCTTCTGATCGAGCGCGGCGGCCTGCTCGCGCTTGGGCGCGACGGCGAACTTCCAGTAGCCACCGACGGCGAGCACGGCGACGACGCCGACGATCAGGATGCGGTAGCGTACGACTCACGGGGTTGCCCCTCCGTTGGGCGCCTTCGAAGCGGCGGTGGTGATGGGCGCGGTCGGCGTCGCGGTCGCCGAGGGCACCGGCGTCGGCGATCGCCCCGGCGGTTGCGCGTCGGCGCGGAGGCGACGGCCGCCGCGGCCTTCTCGAAGAAGATCGACGAGCCTCGAAGTCGGGACGCTTGCCGGTGCCGCAGGGCTTGGCGTTGCGCTGCTCGATGGCTCGGGCCGCGGAGTCGTCGCCTGAGCTCTCGACCTCCGCCTTGCGAAGACTTGCTCGAGCGACACGCGGGTGACGCCGTCGATGTCGTTCAGGCGGGCCAGCAGCCGGGCGACCTCGGTCTGCCCGGAGGCGCAGCCCTGGAAGCGTGATCGCCGGAGCGTTGACCGCGCCGCGCAGCGGGCTTGCGCGCCGCCTGCGCCGCCGACGCCGCTCGCCGATGTCGCCGGTCAGCGACTTCAGGGTCACGTCGGCCGGGATGGCCCGCGAGAGGTCGCGCAGGGCCTGCTCCCAGTCGAAGCGGGAGCCGGCGATGTCCTTGACGGTCTGGACGCGTGCCCGGGCCGCCGCGTCGAAGTCGGCGTAGGGCTTCAGCTGCGCGGCCTGCTCGCGAAGTCGCCTGCTGGCGGACGGTGACCTCGGCGAGGTCGGCCTCGCGCTGCTTGATGGTGTTGGAGGTCAGGACGTAGCCCGCGACGCCTGCGACACAGGCGGCGAGTACGCCGAGAACGACGAATGCGCCCGCGCCGCCCTTGGCCTCCGGGCCGGCGCCGAGCTCGGCGGAGGCCTTGGAGGCGCCGCGCGTGTCGGGAGGAAGGAGGTTGACGGCTCTCATCGACCCTGGTATCGGCAGCCTCCCCGAGCGGCCTTGAACCAGGTGGGGCCTCGGCCCCAGGGGTGAGCCCCTAGGTGAAGCTGTCGAGGTACCAGTCGACGATCTCGTCGCCCCAGAACAGGCCGACGAGGCCGCCGAAGGAGAGCCAGGGGCCGAAGGGAATGCCCTTCTTGCGGCCTTCCTTGGCGCCGAGGCGCGCGATGACGATTGCTCCGACGACCGTGCCGGCGATCAGCGCCGCGAAGATCGCGGGAACGACGGCGCGGCCCAGGAACAGCCCGAGCACGGCCGCGAGCTTGACGTCGCCCATGCCCATGCCCGCCGGGTAGACGATCGCGGCGATCAGGAAGAAGCCGCCGGCGGCGAGCGCGGCGATGATGTGGCCGACCAGCTCGTCGCTCTGGAACGCGATCACGAGGACGATCGCGGCGACCGCCCCGATCGCCGAGAGGACGTTCGGGATGATGTGGTGCTCGAGGTCGATCAGCGTGATCGGGACGAGCAGCAGGACCATGACGATCGGCAGCCAGACGTCCTCGTCGGCGCCGAAGCGCAGCACGCAGGCGGCGCAGAGCGCGCCGGTCACGGCCTCGACGATCGGGTACTGCGCCGAGATGTGCGCCCCGCAGGAGCGGCAGCGCCCGCGCAGCCACAGCCACCCGAGCACCGGGACGTTGTCGTAGGGCTTGATCCGCGTGCCGCAGGACGGGCACGTCGACGGCGGGTGCAGCAGCGACTCGCCGCGCGGCAGCCGGTAGGCCACCACGTTGAGGAAGGAGCCGACGATCGCTCCGAAGATCGCGGCTACCGCGGCCGCCACACCGACGCTCATCGGGCGTGCAGTGTGGCGGACATGGTGCGAATGATGCGGCGCCCCTGCTACGGGCGCTCGGCGACGGCGAGGCCGGCGGCGACCGTGAGGCGCCCGGCGTCGAGCGTCGTCGGGCCCGGGGATGACGCGTGCCTCGAGCGGCAGGCGCAGCGCGTCGCTGAGACGCTCGACGAAGCCGGGGATCGCGACGGCGGAGCCCGTGACGTAGCCCAGCTCGACCGTCTCGGCGGCGTCCTGGGTGCGGTAGAAGTTCAGCGAGGTGCGGATGTGGTCGGCGAGCTCGCGGACGCCCTCCTCCAGCGCGGTGCGCGTGGCGGCGACCAGTTCCGGGTCGCCGTCGACGCCGTCCAGCGGAGCGGAGAGACCGACGTGCGTCAGCCACGCGCGGGCGTGCTCGAGCGTGAGCGCGCGTCGCTCGGCGAGTCCGGTCGCGATCGCCTCGACGCCGCCGGCGGAGGCGCGCGTGAAGAGGCAGCCGCTGGCGTTGGCCACGGCGACGTTCACGAGCCCGCGCGACGTTGATGTAGAGGACTGCGCCCTCATGCTCGGACGCGAGCGCGCGGACCATGCCGAAGGCCGAGAGGTCGATGCCCTCGAGCTGCAGCCCGGCGCCCTCGAGGGCGGCGGCGGCGCGCTCGACCATCTCCTTGCGCACGGCGACGACGACGACGCGCGAGCGCAGCCCGGTCGGCGTGTTGACGACGCCGAGCGACTGGAAGTCGAGCACGGCCTCGTCCATCGGCATCGGGATGTGGTCGGGAGCGGCGGCCTTGACGGCGGCGGCGAGCTCCTTCGGGTCGTCGAGGACGGCGTCGAGATCGAGCGTGCGGACGACGATCCGCTGATGCGCGATGCCGAGCCGGACGCGAGTCGGGGAGCTCGTTCTCGGCGAAGAGCGTCTTGACGGCCTCCGCGAGCGCGATCGGGTCGGCGACCTCGCCGTCGCGCATGATGCCGGGCCGGAGCTCGGTCGACTGCGCCGCGGGTCAGAGTGAGGGTGCCGTCGACGCTGACCTCGGCGGCAGCGACATGGCCGGCGTCGAGCTCGAGCCCGACGACGCTGGTCTGGGGGGAACGCTTCTTCTTCCGGAGCACGACGCGTGGTATCGGCAGCGGCGCCGGATGCCTTGATAGGGCGTTAAACGCACGAAGCGGGCCCGGAGGCCCGCTTCGTGAAGAGCGTACTAGCTGTGGAACTAGTGGACTACCAGGAGCCGTCGCGGGCAGCCGCCCGTGCTGGCCGGTGCAGGTGCGGGTGACGGTGCCGTCGGTGTCGCGATCGATCGTGCACTGCGGCTGTTCGAGCCCTTGGACGTCGACGATGACCGTGTAGCGTCTGGGTCGGCGGCGGTGACGGCGAGGCGCGTGCCGAGCTGCCCGAGGGCGGGCTCGATGCGCGACCAGCTTGGCGACGGTGCCGTGCCGTGTAGGTCTGATCGTCGGTGTAGAGCGTCTCGAGGGCGGTCTGAGCGGTGCGGGCGTCGCGACTTGGCCTCGGTGTCCTGAGCCTTCTCGCGCTGGTTGAGGAACGCGGGCAGGGCGATCGCGGCGAGGATGCCGATGATCAGGATGACGACCAGGAGCTCGATGAGCGTGAAGCCCTTCTCGTCCTGGGTGCGCGGGCGAAGCTTGTGAAGCATGTGGGTGAACCCTCCTGAAGGGATCGTTGGGCCTGTGGTGGTTTGCCTTGCCAGGTCCTTGGTCCCGTTCTGCCGGAAGTGGCAGCCCGGCCGGCTCCGATCCGCGGAGCCCCGTGGGCTTTGCGCCTCGCCCTCACGAGCGATTTGCCTTTGACACCTCGGTCTGGCTAACCCGGGTATCGGCACATCGCGTCGCAGTTCTTTACCCCCTGTCTAACCTCGTATGGGGTGATGACCCGACGGATGACCCTGATCGTGCTCGCGCTGGTGGGCTCGATGGTGCTGATCGTGACCATCGCGCCGCCGGATTCCGGCGTGCGCAAGGGCGCTGATGCCACCGCCGACGCCGGCCCCGCTGACGGCCGGACTGTCCGATCCGGACGCTCTCGACGTCGCGGAGAAGCTCTCCGCCGCACCGGGCGCCGAGGCGAAGACCGTGAAGGCCGAGGTCGGCGACCGCGTCCAGATCACCGTCGACGGTCCCGAGCATCGACAGCGTCGCGCTGGGCGACCTGTCGATGGAGGACCTGGAGCCCGACACGCCGGCCGGGTTCGAGCTGCTGGCGGACACGCCCGGCACCTATCCGCTGGTCCTCGTCAACGAGGGCCGGCAGATCAGGCGACGCTGGAGGTCAGCTAGCCGGGCAGCGAGCCGGGACCTGCTCGTGCGAGCGGATGACGTCCCAGGCAGGAGTCAACCGGGTTCAGGAAGTACGGCGGCGAGCGGTAGCGGAACCGGTCGTCGTACGTGTAGTCCTTGATGAAGCCCGTGCGATCGGTGGTGCCCGGAGCCGGTACCGACCGGGCCGCGGTACTTCTGGGCGATCGCGCCGTCGACCGTCAGCGTCCCGAGGCGGCCGCAGTTGTAGTTGTCGACGATGAACGAGTGCTGGAGCGACAGAATCGCGGCATCGATCGTCGACGTCGTTGACGATCGGATCGTCGGTCGTGTCGACGTTGCCGATGCAGTCACCGTCGGACTGACGCGTGACCGGGTGTGACACGCGCACGAAGTTGTTGGCGATCAGTCCCAGCGTGGCGTCGCTGCCGGTGCCCGTACGAGGCTGCCGTCGTTGGACTTGTTGGACAGCTTGCCGCCGAGCGTCGGCCTGATGATCACGTCGTTGGCGGCCGCGATCGTCAGCGACGTCGTGTAGGTGCCGCTGACGTAGATGTTGCCGCAGGTCACCGACTCCGTCGTACGTCGGCCTCGATCGGGTACTCGCCCGTGCACGCACCGTTGTTCTTGACGTACAGGACGCCGTTATCGGGCCAAGGGACGTTCGTCTGGAGCGTCGGCGTGCCCGCCGCGTCGTAGTTGGTGACGTCCATGAGACCGTTGATCTTCAGGTTCACGATCGTCTTGCCCGAGTAGACGGTGCCGCCGATCTCGGCGACGTCGGCGAGCTGATCGGTTACTCGTCGGCATCGGCATCTGCTTCGCCGTCGTGATCTTGCTTCGAGGCGGGATTGACGACCGGACTGGCGCTGCACGTGCCGTTCTTCACCCAGCCGGGATCGGGGCCGGAGACCTCGACGACGTCGACGTGATCGTCACGTCCGAAGGTCAGGTGAACCGCAGACGAGCAGGCTGTCGTCGTTGGTGTGCAACGGGCCCTTGATCTCGTCGCCCGAGACGAACTGGATCTCATTGCAGTTCTTGCCCGCGCGAGCGGCGCGGTACTTATTCGCGCACTTGTTCTGCGCGTAGGTCGCGATCGGAGTCGTCGCCGAGCGCTTGCGGATCGACGTTCTCGTAGTCGGTGAAGTAGATGAAGTTCAGGAAGCCCTTGCGGCGGAACGTCGCGACGATGCTGCGCCGCTGGGTGGCCGTCGACGACGGGCGGCCGGTGACGCGGATCTTGAACGTGCCGCTGGCGAGATCGATGACCGAGGCCTGCTTGGTCGGGTTCGGGTCGCAGGCCGTGAGGGCTCGCGGTGTGCAGGAGCTCGATCGTGTACTGCGCCGGCGATTCGGGCATCGTGCGCCACCGACGCGGGTCGGCGCCCGCGCCGTCCCACTGCTGGTTGACCGGGTTGAGCTCACTCGCGTTCGGGGCCGGCACCGTGTCGCACTTGCGTCCAGTAGTCGTTGTCCTGCTGGAGGTGGTTGAGGTAGAAGTTCAGACCCGCCTCGGCGGCCGCGTAGGTCGTCTTGCGGTCCTTCGACACGCCGGAGACCGGGAGGTCGCCGTTGGCGGCCGCGAACCCGGCGGCGACGAACATCGACGTCAGCAGCATGGCCATGACGGCCAGGAACATGGAGAAGCCGCGCTCTCCGCTCAGATCAGGACGCGTCGAGGTCATGCGCACACCGGGTTCGGGTTCGTGATGCTGTTCGGGTCGGCGATGCGGGCGAAGACCGTGTTCTCGAACGCGCTTGAGCCGCGATCGGTGGCCTTGCCGCGCGCACGATTGGCCTGGAAGGCGATGTCGATCTTCGTGATCAGCGTGGCCTGCGCGGGCGTCACCCCGGCGCGCGTGTCGATCTCCGTCGTCGGCGTCGCCGGCTTTACGGAGGTGTCGTACTGGAAGTAGCGGAAGACGAGCGGAGTTACGTTGTCCATCGCGACCTTCGTGGTCGAGGCGTCATCGATCAGCACGCGGGTGGCGGTCGGCGTCAGCGGGTAGCCGGTGTAGCTGTAGGTCGGCTGCGCGGCGGTCCCCGTGGCGGTCCCGGCCCAGCGGCGCTCGATCAGCTTGCCGCTCTCGAGCGAGATGCTGCGCAGCTCTGGGGCCTTGATCGTGTTGCCGGTGCGGAAGCTCTCGTCGCTGAGGTCGCTGAAGAACGTGACCGACGTCGGCGTCGCGGCGTAGATCGAGCGATCGTCGGTCATCACCGGCGACGTCGCCTGCACGCAGACCTGCGAACGCAGCTCGCGGGTGATGAAGTCCATCGCCGCGCGGCCTCGCTGCGTGGTGTCGACGCGGCTGGTGATGTCGCCGGTGCGCTTCATGGTCGTCTCGATCAGCGAGAAGGTCGCGAGCGAGACGATCATCCCGATCACCATCGCGACGATCAGCTCGGGCAGCGTCATGCCGCGCTTCGTTGCGGAGGCGGCTCATGGATCGACGCAGTTCGTCGAGGTCCAGGGCGCCGCCGACGCGTTGGTCACCGTCGTGGTGGGGAGGCCGAGGATGGTGTTGTCGTAGGCGAAGGTCTGGTACTTGCTCTTGGCCGTGTCCTTCACGCAGATGTCGTACTTGCCGAAGGGCATCCCCGGGTCGAACCCGGTGCCGGCCTGGTCGACCCAGCCGGCGGTCACGGTGCCCGGAGCGTTGCCCCAGGTTCCAACCGGGGAGGGCCAGTTCGTCACCGCCATCAGGACCTGCGGCTCAGCGCAGGTATCCGTCACGAGCGGCTTCTTGAGCTTCGCGTAGACGGCGACGTTCGCCGTCGACGCGCCAGACGAGTTGTTGGTTATCCGCAGGTTGAACGGCGGCTGGAGCACGGTCACGGTCTGCGGCGGGGGCAGCGTCGGATCCATCAGCAGGCTCCCGGGGTAGGTCCCGAAGTAGCTCGCCGTGTACTTGTCCGGGCTCTGGTAGGCGCAGCTGCCGGTGAAGAAGCCGTACGACGTGCTCTTGAAGGGGAACAGCGGCTTGACGTCGAGCGGGTTGGCCGGCGCCGGATTGGTGTAGGACTTGACGAGGCCGGTGACCTTCGCGTTGGACAGCGAGATCTTGGTGGCCATGGAGCTCTGTTGGGTGGCGTTCGCGGCGGCGCCCGGCGCGATCGTCTTGACCGTGACGCGAGCAGTCGTCGCGAGGTCGTACTCGATCGTCTTGAACGTGACGGTGCCCGGCGTGGCCTTCTGGCTGACCTTGGTGAGCTGGGCGAGATCGGTGCCGACGTAGCCGCTCTGGTCGAGCGTGATCGTGTACGTGGCGACCGGGATCTGGCGGAAGATCACGCAGCCGTTGGCGTCCGTGACCTGCGTCGGCGGAGCGTAGGCGGGGTCGGTGCTCGCCGCGCTGACGGAGATGCCTGGGACCCCGACCGCGTTGCGATTGACGACCTTCACGCCGAGGATGCCGTGCGTGCTGCTGTACTCCGCGCTCGGCGCGGCCAGCGAGTCGATCTCGACCGCGGGGACGCGGACGCCGACGTAGGTCGAGGTGACGGTCGACGTGATGTGCAGGTACTCGTTGTTCTTGCTCGAGTTACCGCACGCCGGCGTCCCGCCCGTGTCGTCGGTGATCCACGCCGCCTTCGACTGGACCTTGTAGGTGGCCCCGTCGACCGGCACGTCGCGGGTGACGTTGAGCCCCGAAAGCTGGTTGACGGTCATCGCTCGCAACCGTTCCTGATCCTGCTCGGCGAGGCTGGCGGCGACGGCGCGAGCCTTCTCGCGCCCGGTCGAACTGCTCGCGGCATCGATGCCGGACAGCACGGCGAGGGCCACGACCGCCAGGACGGCGGCGCTGACTACGGCCTCGATGATCGCGAAGCCGGACTCGGAGCGAGCGGACGTTTGGATACCCATCGCCTGAGTCATCGACGCAAACCGGCTTGGAGTTGAGGCCGGATGGGGTCTAGACCGCATGTCACCAGGTGCCGTCGGCGGAGCAGCCGCCCGCGCCGGGCCGCGTGCACGTCCGGTCGAGCACGCCGCCGGCGGCTCGAGCGATCGTGAATGTCCCGCCGGACGCCGAGTTCGCGGCGACTTCGTACGTCGCGCGGGTGCCGGAGATCGTCAACCCGTTCGCCTCGCCGAGCGAGGGCTCGATCGCGGTCAGGGTGGCCCTGGACGCACCGGCGAACGTGTCCTTCTCGCCCTCCCACATCACGATCGCGGTCGCGGCGGTGGTCACGGCGGATTTCGCCTCGGTGTCCTGCGCCTTCTCGCGCTGGTTGAGGTACGTGGGCAGGCCGATCGCGAGCAGCACGCCCGCGATCAGCATCACAACCAGGATCTCGACGAGCGTGAAGCCGTCGGCGGCGCGCAGGCGGGAGCGGAGCATCTCCCCGCGGTTGTCGGCGGGGAGGGGCCGGGCTTTAGCTCACGGCGGTGGCGTCGGCGGGATGGCCCTCTCGGGCCGGCGCCTGAGCGTCACGCGTGGCGTCGAAGCGCCCGGTGCCTTCGCACCACGGACAGCGCACGCGGTGCGGCTCTCCGCCGAGGCCGGAGATCAGTTCGCCGCTGCCGCGGCAGGCGGTGCAGGTGCTGGGATCGTGCTCGGTGGGGTCACTCACGGCTCCAGAGCCTAGAAGCCTGGTGGCGCGACCGAGCCCTGCGGTCCGCGGGCGGGCTCGCCGATCGTCGGATCGGCGGACTTGTCGTCCGGCAGCGCGCGCCGCATCGTCGGCGGCACCTCGCGGTCGGTCAGCGGGCGCAGCAGCCCGTAGGCGCGGAACGCCGTCTCGGCGCTGGATGGCTCTGCGCAGCGGAACAGGACGCCGGGCACGGCCGGGACGCCGAGCGGTGAATGGGCCGCGAGCGCCTCGAACGCCTCGGGCCGCATGACCGGCTTGAGCTGCTCCGGGCCGAGCGGCTTCGTGAACAGCAACGCGCCCGTCGGTGCCGCGCTCTCGTCGCCGAGCATCGTCAGCGCCGAGCCGCCGATCGTCGTCCACAGCCAGCCCTCGATCCCCTGCTCGCGCGGCACCACCGTGGTCGCGGAGAGGCGGCGCAGCACCGGGAAGCGGCCGGCCGAGCCCTTGACCTTGGCCGGGCCGCGATCGACGAGGCCGATGTGCAGCTGGCCGAGGGTCAGGCGCAGCGGCTCGCGCAGCAGCGCCTCGACCTCGAGGGTGGCGCCGTTCGGGCTGATGCGGAGGGCGTCGGGGGCGAGGCGGCGACCGGACTCGAAGGCGATCGCCAGCGTCCGGGCGGCGCCGGAACCTGACGGCGGTGGTGCGGAATTCATGGGTGATTTCAGATCGTAGTCATGCGGGTGAGACGGAGTACGAGCATCGCGCGGTCGTCGATCGCGGTGCCGGCCTGGAACTCGCGCAGTGCCGCCTCGATGCGGGCAAGTGTGTCTATCGGCGCTTCCGGCGCTGCGCTGAAGATGTCCGCGAGCCGCTCGTCGCCGAAGCGATCCTCGGTTCCAGGGGTGTCGGTGACGCCGTCGGTGTAGAGCAGCACCGTGTCGCCGGGCTGCAGCGCGATCGTCTCCTCGCGGAACGTCTGATCGCCCGCGGCGCCGAGGAGGATGCCGGTCGGCCCGATCGGGCTGACGCTGTCGCCGCGCTTGAGCAGCGGCTGCGGATGCCCGGCGGCGGCGACGGTCAGCGTCGCGCCCTCGATCAGCCCGCAGACGAGCGTGACGGGCGCGAGCCGTGGCTGCTCGACCAGGATCTCGTTCACGAGCCGCAGGATCGCGGCGGGGCCGGCGTCGAAGCGGGCGGCGGTGCGCACCGAGTGGCGCACGAGCGAGGTCAGTGCCGCGGCGGCGATCCCTTTGCCGGTGACGTCGCCTAGGAAGACGAGCTGGCGGCCGCCGCCGACGGCCACGATGTCGTAGAAGTCACCGCCGACGTCGGATCCGAGCTCGCCCGCCTGGTAGGACGCGGCGCTGTCCCAGCCCGCCATCTGCGGCAGCTCATCGGGCAGGAGGCTCGCCTGCAGCGTGGCGGCGACACGTGCCTGCTCCGCGTACAGGCGGGCGTTCTGGACCGCCGTGGCGGCACGCAGCGCGAGGTCCTTCGCGAAGGCGAAGTCGTCGTCGCTGAAGCGGCGGCCGCTGCCGGCGGTGACGAACGTGAGCGCGCCGAGCGTGGTCTCCCCCGCCCGCATCGGGACGATCATCACCGCCCGCATGCCCAGCGCCCGGATCGCCGCGAGTTGCTCCGGATCCTGGATCGCCTGCTCCAGCAGTGAGTCCGGGATCTCGGAGACGAGCTCGGCCGGGCCGCCCCGCAGCACCCCCGGCAGGCCGCCGTGCGCATTCGGGTCGGGCGGATAGCGACGGCGCAGGTCCTCGGCCATCGTGACCTGCGCGGGATCGGCGTGCGCGAGCGCGACGTGCTCGATCCCGCCGTGCCCGTTCGGCAGGTCGACCGCGCACCAGTCGGCCAGCCACGGGACCGCCAGCGCGGCGACGCGCTTGAGCGTCTGCTCGTAGTCGAGGCTCGACGCCAGCAGCTGGCCGGCGCGAGCGAGGAAGCGCTGGCGCTGCTCTGCCTCCTTGGCGTTGGTGACGTCCTCGATGATGTTGACCGCGAACACGCGGCCCTGGTCGTGCAGCGGCGTCGCCTTGGTCAGCAGCCAGAAGGAGCGGCCGGTGACCCGGTCCACCGTCCGCGTGAGCATCTCAGACGACTGGCCGCCCGCGACCAGGCGGCGGCCGGGAAGGTCGTCGACGCCGACCGGCGCGCCCTTCTCGTTGGTGATGTCGAACCGTGCGGCGAGCTCCCCGGGTCGTGTGGCGGTGACCTCATCGGGGCTGCTGCGGCCGAGGAGCCTCGTCGCGGCGGCGTTGGCGTACACGGTGTGGCCCTGGTCGTCGTTGACCGTCACCGCCTCCGCGAGGCCGTTGAGGATGCCGTCCAGCCGGCCCTGCGTGGAGCGCAGATCGGTGACCAGCCGCGCGTTGGCGAGGACCAGCGCGACGCGGTCGGCGACGATCTCGAAGAAGGCGAGGTCACCGGCGTCGTAGTGGCCGTTCGCCGTGGTCAGGCCGAGGTGGCCGATCGTCGTGTCGGCCGTCGTGAGCGGCACGAGCGCGCGGGTGTTGCCGTCGAGGAGCCTCGCGGGCCCGGTGTACTGGGTCTCTGGCGCTGGGGCGCCGAATTCGCGCAGGCGGCGGCGGGTTCCGCCGGGCACCTCGAGTTCGATCCAGCACCCGTCCGCCGCGACCGGGACCAGCGCTTCCGCCAGCCCCTCGGCCGCCTGCTCGAACTGCTCGGAGCCCGCGACCCGGCCGACGGCGGCGAGCACCGTCATGCGCGAGCGCTGCTCGCCGGAGCGCTCGAGCGCGGCGGCGGCCAGCGTCGCGAGTATCCCGCCGGCGGCGACGATCGCGATTCGCAGGAGGTGATCCGTGGTGCCCGCGTAGTCGTTCCAGTACCCGCTGGCGATCGCCAGCACGAGCGCGACCAGCGCCAGCGCCGCGGTGGCGCGGGCGTGCCCGGTGACGGCCAGCGCGAACGGCGCGAGCACGAACGTGGTCGTGAAGACCACCTCGTCGGAGGCGACGATATCCGCGGCCGCCAGCGCTGCCTGCAGGAGCAGCGCGAGGACGATCCAGCGTTCGATCCCCCTGCGGTGCATCCCCGTCCGAGCAGCGAAGCGCGGCTGATCGTGTCCAGCCACTTGGCGGGGATCGTAACCGCGCCGCGTCGTCAGCGGGCGGCGTCGCCGAGCAGGCGCTCGACGAGGATGGTGTCCTTCCACTCGCCGTCGAGCCGGCCGTGGCGGCGCTGCACGCCGACTTCGGTGAAACCGGCGGCCCGGTGCAGGTTCAAGCTGGCCTGGTTGGTGGTGAAGACGCGGCTGGTGAGCTTGTAGTAGCCGGCGTTCTCGGAGGCCTCGGCCAGCGCGTCGAGCAACTTGACGCCGACGCCGCGGCGGCGGGCGTCGACGCCGACGTAGACGGCGTGCTCCCCCACCCCCGCGTACGCACGGCGGACCGAGTAGGCGCTCACGCGGGCGAAGCCGAGCACCCTCTCGTACTCGTCGACGGCGACCAGGAAGGGGCGCCCCTCCTCAAGCCAGCCCGCGATCTCGTTCGGCCGCCGGGCGCGGGTCTCGAACGTCGCCTGGCGCTCGGCGATGCCTCGGTTGTAGATCGCCGCGACGGCCTCCGCGTCGCGGGCTTGGGCGGGGCGGACGTCGATCGAACCGGGCGCCATGTGGGCTCAATGATGGCTCAGCCGGCGGCCGCGGCGAAGCCCGGCGTCGCGCCCAGCAGCCTCGCCGCCTCTTCGAGCGCCCGCTCCGCCTGGGAGATGGCGGTCGTCAGCTGCCTGCGACGGGAGCGGACCGCGGCGAGGTCGTTCGTTCCGGTCGCCGTCAGGTCGCGCAGGTCTTTGTGCAGACCATCGATCGTGTGGCGCAGTCGCTGGGGCGCCTGGCGATCGAGCTCGTAGACGCCCGCGCGCATCCCCTTGCGCATCACCGGGGAGCGGCTGATCTGGGTCAGGAACACGGCGAGCGGGTCCTTGCCGGCGATCTCAAGACCCTGCTGCGCGAGCAGGTCGAACCACTCGCGGTAGTGGATCGACTCGCGGCCTTGCTCGACCAGGACGGCGACGGCCGTCTCGCGGATCGCCGGGCCGCGTAGGAGGCCGGCGGTCTCCGGCTCGGGCCGCTCCGGTTCGGCCGCGGGCGCGAGCCGTTCGAGCAGCCCGCAGCGCTCGTCGATCTCCGCCAGGCCGTGCTCGATGCGCATGAGCGCCGCCCTGAGCTGCTGGGCCTCCGCGGCGAGCTTCGCGCGGTGGCGTTCGAGCTCGGCGCGCTCGGCGGCGGCGGCACGCACGAGCCGGGCGGTCGGTTGCAGAGCGGCCATGCGGTGCGTTCTACACGCAGCTCGGCTCCGCTTGGAGTCGCCGGCGAGCTTCCCGCCGCAAACTGCGGGTTCGCGGCCGGGGTTCGCTGCCGCGCGTAGCCCGTACGGGCGCATTCCGTCCGAGGCGCGAGGGACCCTACGCAGTCCTACGTGGAACTCCGTAGCGCCCAGAAGGAGCACGTCGCCATGTCCCACCAGCCCACAACGTTGTTCGACGACCCTTCGCCACTCGGCGAGGAGTCCCTGCTGCTCGACGATCTCGTGACGCTCGTCGCGCTCGGGCTGCTCGAACCCTCACCGGACGGGAGCGTGTTCGCGCTGACCGAGCTCGGACGCGCGCTGCCGGAGTTCGGACGGGGCTAGCCTGTGCCTCATGTGCCGCAACATTCGACAGCTCCACAACTTCGAGCCGCCGGCCACGCCTGACGAGATCCGGGCCTCGGCGCTGCAGTACGTGCGCAAGATCAGCGGTTCGACGAAGCCCTCACAGGCCAATCAGGCCGCGTTCGACCTCGCGGTCGAGGAGGTCGTCGCGGCGACGACCAAGCTGCTCGACCACCTGACCACGAACGCGCCGCCCAAGAACCGCGAGGAAGAGGCCGTCAAGGCCAAGGCCCGCGCGGCCCAGCGCTACGCGGCCTGATCCAGGTAGTCCGCGAGCGCGACCGGCTCCTCGCCGGTCAGCTCGCGCACGGCCGTGCTGACGACGTCGAAGCTGCCGTCCCGGATCGCCTGGTAGGAGCTCACCCAGCCGGCGACCTCCCAGTCCGGCGCGCCGTACTTGGCGCGTGACGCGTAGGCCTGCTCGTCGGTCTCGTCCTCGAAGCTCGCGCCCATCAGCGCCGCCGCCTCGTCCAGGCTGAAGCTGTTCGGCCCGGTCAGGTCGTAGGAGCTGCCGTCGTGCCCGTCGCTCGTCAGCACCGCGGCGGAGGCCGCCGCGACGTCGTCGCGCAGGATCGCCGCCACGCGGCCGTCGCCCGCCGGACCGCGGATCACGCCGTCCGCGCTCACCAGGTTCGGGATGAAGTCCATGTACAGGTTCATCCGCAGGAACGTCCACGCCATCCCGGTCGCGCGGACGTGCTCCTCGGTCGCCCAGTGGTCGCGCGCGAGCGTGAACGTCGCGTCCGGATCGGCGTTCAGGAACGAGAGGTAGACCAGTCTGCTGACGCCCGCTGCGAGCGCGGCGTCGACGGCGGTCTTGTGCTGCTCGACCCGGTCGGCGGACTCCGACGCGGGGATCAGGAACGCCGTCGTCGCGCCTTCGAACGCGGTGCGCATCTCGTCCAGCGCGCCGTAGCCCGACGCGACGCGCACCTCGGCGCCGTCAGGTGCACGCGAGGGGTCGCGGACGATCAGGCGATGCTCCGCGCCGGCCTGGCTGAGGCGCGCCACGACGCGGCGCCCCACCTCCCCGGTCGCGCCGGTCACGGCGATCAAGGTCATGCCACATCATCGCGCAATCGCTGCCCGAGACCGGAAGCGCGTGCGACCGGGCGGGCGACGGCGGCGCGGATCGTCTCCTCGGTGCCGGCCAGGATCAACCGGTTCTGCGCGCGCGGGTCACGGCGGTGTAGAGCAACTCGCGGGTGAGGACCTGCGACGACGCGGCCGGCAGCAGCACCGCGGCGGTGCCGAACTGCGACCCCTGCGCCTTGTGCACCGTCATCGCGTAGACGGTGTCGACCGCCGCGAGCCGGGACGGGCGGGAACAGCACGATCGCCCCGCGCCGCTCGAACGCCGCGCTCGTGCGGCCGTCCTCGGCGGCGACCACGACCCCGGTATCGCCGTTGTAGAGCCGAAGCCCGTAGTCGTTCTCGGTCACCAGCAGCGGCCGGCCGGGGTACCAGCGGCCGCGCTCGAGCTCGCCGGCGAGCCAGCCCTCGATGCGCGCGGTCCAGACGCTCACGCCGTACGCGCCGCGGCGGTGCGCGCACAGCACCCGGAACGCGCCGAGTGCCTTGATCGCGGCCGCCGCGTCACCCGCGCGGCCCGCGGCGATCACCTCACGCGAGGCGGCGAGCGCCGCCCTCGCGAACCGGCGCCAGCGCGTCCTGCGCGGCCGGATCGCCGATGTCCACCGGGATCCAGGTGACGTCGTCGTGGCCCGCTTTGAGCGCCGCGATCACCCCGTCGCCGTCGTCGCTGCGGATCGCGGCGGCGAGCGCGTCGATCCCGGCTCCGTAGCGGTAGACGTGGCTGAGCACCACCACGCCCTCGCCCCCGGCGCGGACGATGTCGCCGAGCACCGCGCCGGCCTCGATCGACGTCAGCTGGCCGGGATCGCCGACCAGCACGAGCCGCGCTTCCGGGCGCACGGCCTCGATCAGCCGCGCCATCAGCGAGAGCGAGACCATCGAGGTCTCGTCGACGATCACCACATCGTGCGGCAGCCGATTTCCGCGGTTGTGCCGGAAGCGGCTGTGGCTGTCGGGTCGCCAGCCGAGCAGGCGGTGGAGCGTCGAGGCGTTGAGCCCCATGAGGAGGTCGCGGATCTCCGGGGCGACGTCGAGCCCGGCAGCCTCCGCATGCACGGACTCCTCGAGCCGCGCAGCGGCCTTACCCGTCGGGGCCGCGAGCGCGACGAGTGGAGCGGGCGCCCCAGCGGCCGCCGCCTGCTCGGCGAGCAGCGCGACGATCCGGGCCACCGTGGTCGTCTTGCCCGTCCCCGGCCCGCCGGCGACGACGGCGAAGCGTCGCCGCACGGCGGTCGCCGCCGCCTCGCGCTGCTTGGTGTCGGGCGCCGCACCGCCGCCGAACAGGCGCGTGAGCCCCTCGCTCAGCGCGGTTTCGTCGATCGTCTCCGCGCCGCCGAACGCGCGCAGGTCCGCGGCGACCTGGCGTTCCTCGCGCCAGTAGCGGTCGAGGTAGAGCCAGGTGCCGACGAGGCGCAGCGGGCGGCTCTCGGCCGGGTCCTCCCCCACCGCGACCAGTCGGACTCGCCTCGAGCGCCTTGATCCAACCCTCAACCTCAGGCCAAGGTAGAGCGCTGAGGTCGACGGGTTCGTCGGATTCGACGGCCGCGGTGTCGCGGATCTCGGCCAGGTCGACGTAGACGTGCCCGAGGCGCGGCGCGCGGACGGCGAGGGCCGCAGCGAGCGTGACCGCCTCGTCGGTCTCCGGCGGCGAGTGCCGCGACGCGCACCGCGACGTGGACGTCGGCCGCGGCGAGCACGCCGGCGTCGTTGAAGGGACGCAGCAGTCCGGGCGCGTTGTGCGCGCGGCGGACGTCGTATGGATCGTCGCGGCGCGGTTCGTCGAGGTCGATCGCGCTCATCCGCCCACGCCCCGGTCGAGCACGTCGCTGAGCGCGACGACGAGCGCCGCCGGCGGGCGCCAGGCGAAGACGCCGCACGGCGTACCGTCGACGGTCGGCGTCTCCGGCCCCGTCATCCCGCGCACGAACAGGTAGAGCACGCCGGCGAGATGGCGCTCGGGGTCGTAGCCGGCGAGCCGCCAGCGCAGGTAGCGGTGCAGCGCCGCGGTGTACAGCAGCGCCTGCAGCCCGTAGTGCGCGCGCTGCATCTCCGCGGCGAGCGCCGCGGGGCGGTGGTGCCAGGCGGTCAGCGGCTCGCCGGGCGCGGCCAGCCAGTTCGTCTTGTAGTCGGCGATCGCGAACGCATCGCCAACCCGCAACACGAGGTCGATGCTTCCGGTCAGATAGCCGCGGACGCTCGCACGGAGCTCCGGGTCGTCGAGCCGGTCCGCGTAGCCGGCGAGCGGGTCGCCGGACCCCAGGTGCGCGCGCAGCACCGCGCCGATCGCGCCCGGGGTGACCTGGCCGGCCGGCTCGTCGCCGCCGGCCAGCGGAAGCTCGAAGGTCAGCTCGTCGAGGCGGTCCGCACGTTGCACGTCGCGCAGGCGCAGCCCGCCGACCAGCGGCCCGAGCGGTGTCTCGATCGCCGCGCGTTAGACCCGCGATCACGGTCGCCCGGTCGCCGATGTCCACGGGCCGCCGCGCGAGCGCCGCGGCGACCGTGCGCGCCAGCTCGGCGTCGAGATCGTCGGCGGCGAAGTCGGTGGCCTCGAAGACCGTGTGGGCGAACGTCCCGAACGCCGTCCCGCCGGGCCCGGCGGCGAGCAGCGCGGGGATGGCGGCCAGTGCAGCGTCAGACGAGGCCGCGTGGCCCGCGGCGGGGGCGAGCCGGCGGAACCGGCCGGCGATGCGGCGGCGCCCGGCGACGCGGCCGGCGACCGGCGGCGCCAGCGGCGGCGCGGCGGCGGCAGCGGCGCCCGGCGCCCGCGGCCGCCGATGGCCCGGCGGGCGGCGTCGCGGCGGCCGCGGCCCGGCCGGCAGCGTCGCCGGTCGCGGCTCGTCCTCCGGCTCGTCGGTCACGACGACCTCCTCCGGCTCGCTCGCCACGCGGGCCTCGTGAGCCGCGGCCGTGATGTCGCTGTAGGACGTCCGGCGCCAGTCGCGGTCCAGCGGGCGGTCGAAGGTCGCGGCGGCGAGGTCGGCGGCGTCGGGGAGCGCGCCCGACCAGCTCATCGGCAGGCCGCGCAACTCGGAACGTTCGACGATCACGCAGCCCGGCGCGTCGGCGGCGAGCTCCTCGAAGCGGGCGATGGCCGCGGCGTCGGAGCCGGGCGTCGGGCCGTTCGCCGCGACGTTCGCCCTGCGCATCGCGGGCGAAGAGCAGGCGGCTCAAGCGCCGAGTCGCGCCCGTCCCAGGAGCCGGCCCACCAGACGATCGCCTGGTGCTGGGCGCGGGTCAGCGCGACGTACGCGAGCCGGAGGTCCTCGCCGCGCTGCTCCTCGAGGTGCTGCTTCTGGTGGCGGCGGAAGTCGGAGCCCTCCAACCCCACGTCGATCATCCGCTCGTGGCCGCGCGCCGGGTCGTGGTAGGTCACCGGCACGGGCTTGTTGTCGACCCAGGTCGACTCCCACAGGAACGGCAGGTAGACGATCGGGAACTCGAGCCCCTTGCTGCGATGGATCGTCAGGACCTGGACGGCCTCGGCGTCGGACTCCAGCCGCCGCGAGCGCTCCTCGTCGCCCTCCTGCTCGGCCGCGGCGATCCGCTGGCGCAGCCAGGAGGTCAAGCGCGGCGGTGCCGAGCCGCTCGGTCGCCGCCGCGGCGTGCAGCAACTGCCCGACGTGGCGCAGATCGGTGAGGCGCCGCTCGCCGTCGGCGACCGAGAGGACCCGGCCGGGCAGGCGCTCGATCAGCGTGATCGTCTCCGTCAGGGACGCCAGGCCGCGCCGCCGCAGCACGGCCGCCCAGATGTGCAGGCGGCGGTGGACGTCCTCCCACTGCTCCTCGGTCGCCCCGGCGACGTCCTCGGCCGTCCAGCCCAGGAACGAGGTCAGCGTCGCCGCGTGCGCGCGCAGCGTCGACGCCGGGCGCTCGATCGCCTCCAGCAGCCGCAGCCACTCCTTCGCCTCGGGGGTCGCGAACACGCTGCCGGCGCCGTTGATCACCGCGGGCACCCCGACGCGCTCCAACGCCTCGCGCACCAGCGCCGCGTCGCGATGGCGGCGCACGAGCACCGCGACGTGCGCGGGGCGGATCGGCGCAGGATCGCTCCCGACCGTCGCCCCCGAGGAGAGCAGCCCGACGAGATCCGCGGCCAGATCGGCGGCGATGTGCTCGCGAGCGGGCGGCGCGCTGGCATAGCCCTTGGCCGTCGTCCCCGACCGACGCGCGATCCACGACGCGTACCCGCAGCGGCGCGGCGACGGGCGCGCCCGTGCAGGCGCGGCGACCGGTTGGCCTCGGCGGCGCGCGACGGTCCGGTAGACGATCCCCGGGTGGCCGAGCTTGGTCGCCGCCGAACATGCGCGTCGTAGGCGTCGATCAGCCCCTGGTCGGACGCGCCAGTTGACCTCCAGCGTCGCCTCGCGACCCGGCGGTCTTCGCCGCGTCGAGGTAGGCGTAGACGTCGGCGCCGCGGAAGGCGTAGATCGCCTGCTTCGGATCGCCGATCAGCACCAGCGTCACGCCGCCCGAGCCGAACGCGCGCCGCACGATGTCCCACTGCACGGGATCGGTGTCCTGGAACTCGTCGACCAGGACGACCTGGTAGCGCTCGCGCAGCCGCGCGGCCGCGAGCGTCGCCGCCCACCCCGGACAGCGCGTCGTCCAGCCGCGTCAGCAGGTCGTCGTAGGTCATGACCGACATGCGCGCGCTTGCGCTCCTCGAGCTCGTCGCGCACGCGGTTGGCGAGCCGCGCGCGCATCGCCGCCGGCCCGTCGCCCCGGCGTCGAGCGGCTCGATCGGCGCCGTCGGGTTCTCGACCGCCGCCCGCGCGATCTCGAGCGCCTGCCCGCGCGTGATGCCCGGCTCGCCGCCCGCCATGTAGCGCCGCACGTACAGGTCGTCGACGACCTCGTCGACCAGGTCGCTCAGGTCCTCGACGAAGGTCACGCCCGGGTCCGACGTCGCCCGCGACCCCGAGCCCGCCGAGCACCTCCTGGCAGAACCCGTGCGTCGTGGCGATCGTCGCCGAGTCGAAGTCCGCCAGGGCGCGGGCCAGCCGGTCGCGCCGCACGCGGACCTCGTCCGACGGCCCCTCGGCGAGCAGCCGCACGACGTCCTCCATGCCGCTCGGACGAGACGCCGGCCAGAACGCGCGTGAGGTCCTGCTCGGCCGAGACCAGCCGCTCGCGCACGCGGTCGCGCAGCTCGCCCGTCGCCATCCGCGTGAAGGTCACGAGCAGCAGCCGGTCGCAGCGGCGTCGCCCTCGGCGACGTAGCGCGCCGCCAGCGCGGCGATCGTGTACGTCTTGCCGGTCCCGGCGCTGGCCTCGAGCACCGTCACGCCGGTCGGCAGCGGGCCGCAGACGTCGAACGCGCGGCTCACTGCTCGGTCACCGCCTCGCGTGCCGAGCAGGCCGCTCCAGAGCCGCAGCGCGTACTGGCCGAAGCGCGAGGGCTCGACCGGATCCCAGCGCTCGTCGTCGCGCGGCAACTCCGCGCGCAGGTCGGCGTAGCTGCGCACGCCGCCGAACGCGAACTGGTGCTCGGGCTCCTTGTCCTCCTTGTCGAAGCGATCGGAGACCCACTCGCCGCGGCCGCGTCGCCGCCCGGCCGCGAACGCCGCCGACGTCAGGCAGGCGAGCGGGAGCGGCTCGCGCAGGCCGCGGTCGAACAGATCGACGAGCACGCGCAGCTCGTCGAGCGCCTCCGATCGGCTCGAGCGGCGCGATCCGCGCGACCGTCACGCGCGCGTTGTGATGCGAGCCCGAGCGCGCCCGGCCGATCGTCGCCGCCTCGAACACGCCTCCGGTCGCGCGACAGCGCGAGCAGCCGCACCCAGGCGGCGAGCCGGTGGCGCGGGTTGACGTGCGAGTACGTGACCGTCGTCAGCAGCGACGCCGCGGACGCCCGGCGACCGTGCCGCGTCAGCGGGCGCCCGCCGAGGTCGAGCTTGACGTCGACCGAGCCGGCCGGCTCGCTCGAGAGCAGCCGCGCCTGCCCGGCGATCTCCTCGACGACCGGCCAGATCGCGTCGATCACCGGCTTCCCGAGCTGCCCGGGCGGGAGCGAGCCGCGCGCGATCTCGGCCAGCACCGCCGTCCGCCCCTCCGCGCCGGCGAGCTGCGCGTCGAGCAGCCGCTGGCCGACGCCCCACTTCTCGAGGTCGTCGAGCTCGACCGGCAGCGCGTCGGCGATCTCGTCCGAGAAGTCGCCGACGCTGATCCCGAGCCGCTGGCGCAGGAACGCGCGCACCGGGTGCTCGACGAAGCGCACGAGGTCGTCGAGCTCGACGGCACCGGGCCCGGCCTCGGGCAGCGGCGCCGGCAGGAACGCGCGCCGCGGCGGCCGCGCGGCCGCTCAGCGCCCGCGCGCCGTCGAGCGTGACGCGGTCGAAGCTCCACGGCTTGGCCGGGCACGAGCGCGCCCGGCGTGAAGTTGCGCGGGTCGAACGGCTGCAGCGGGTGGCGGACGACGACGCGGTCGCGCGCCTCGCGACCCGCCGTGCGCTCGACCATGTCGAGCAGCTCGCCGACCGGGACCGCCGGCGGCCGCGGCGATGTTCGTGCGCTCGTCGTTGCCGGTGTAGGTGATGATCAGCCGGTCGCTCGCGGCCAGCAGCGCGTCGAGCAGCAGCTGGCGGTCCTCGGTGCGCGGGTCGCGGTCGCCGACGTGCGGGTCGGCGAGCATCAGGTCGTCGCCGTCGCGCGGCGCCTTGCGCGGGAACGTCGCCGTCGTCGAGGCCGAGCAGGCAGACGACCCGGTGCGGGACCGAGCGCATCGGCACGAGCGTGCAGATCGTCAGATGGCCGGTGCGGAAGTTCGCGCGCGTCGGGCGGCCCTGCAGGCGCTCGGCGAGCAGCGCGCGGACCTCGGCGAGCGCGAGCTCGGCGCGGATGCGCCCGCCGGCCTCGCGCGACGACGTCGTCGAGCAGCCGCTGCAGCTCCGCGCGCTGCCAGGCGTCGCGCGGGGCGGTCGCGGTCAGCGCGTCGGCCGCGCGGGCGAGCGTCAGCGCCCACGCGTCGACGGTCTGCGGCCGCTGCAGCGCGTCGAGCGGCCTCGCGCAGGCGGTCGACGAGCTCGGCGAAGCGGCCGGCGAGGTCGATCGCGCCGCTCTCGACGTCGTCGAGCGGCAGCACGCCGCCGAACGAGCCGCTGCTCCTCCTCGGTCATCGTCACGCCGAGCAGCACGCGGTCGAGGCCCGCGCGCCAGGTCCCGGCCGGCGAGCGCCTCGAGCTTGAACGGCGCGCGGTGCGCGGCGTCGAGGCCCCAGCGGATGCCGCTCGTCGGCGACCCAGTCCTCGAGCCGCGCGAGGTCGTCGTCGTCGAGCCGGAAGCGCCGGCGGACCGGCTCGCGGTCGGCGAGGTCGAGCACCTGCGAGGCGGTCAGCCGCTGCTCGGCGAGCTCGAGCAGCCGCGCGACGACGCCGAGCACCGGGTTGGTCTGGCGCAGCGAGCGGTCGGCGAGCCGGACGCGCAGGTCGGGCGGGCGGATGCCGGCGGGCAGCGTCTCGAGCTCGTCGTCGGTCGTCCGAGACCTCGCCCGCGCCGAACGTCGCCTGGATCAGCGGCGCGAACGTCTCGATGTCCGGGCACATCACGATCACGTCGCGCGGCTCGAGCGTCGGGTCCTCGTCGAGCAGGTGCAGGATCGCGTCGCGCACCACCTCGACCTGGCGGGCGCGGCCGTGGCAGGCGTGGACCTCGACGCTGCGGTCGCCGGGGTCGAGCGGCACGCGCGGTCGTCGGCGCCCGGAAGCGGCGCGCCGGGCGGCGGCCGGTCGGCGCGCACGTCGGCCTGGAGGTGGGCGAGCAGCGTGCCGCCGGCGTGCGCGACGGGATGGTGGTGCGCGGTCGACGTCCGGCCCGAGGACGAGCTGCAGCTCGCGCGCGTCCTGGCCCCACGAGGCGAGCAGGCGGTTGCGCGGCCAGCGTCGCCGTGTCGTCGTCCGCGCGGCGCGACGACGCGCCGGCGAGCGCGCGGCGATCTTCTCCCACAGCGCCGGCGACGGATGCAGCAGGAAGAGGTGCACGTCGCGGGCGTGCGCCAGCGCGCGCAGCACCTGGAGGTGGCCGGCGGGCAGGCGCGTCAGGCCGAACAGCGAGAGGCGCGCCGGCAGGTCGACCGTGTCCGGCGCCGTCGCGCAGCCGCGCGCAGGCGCGCTTCGAGCCGCTCGGCCGGGTCGGGCACGTCGATCCGCGCGCGCAGCCGCCGCCACAGCTCGGCCTGCCAGCGGCGTCGCGTCCGTCGCCCGCGCGCCCACGCGCGGACCAGCTCCGGGCGGTGCAGCGCGTAGCGGTCGAACAGCTCGGCGAGGTGGCGGACCGCGGCGAAGCGCCGCGCGCGGCTGTCGGCCCGCCGAGGTGCGCCGGCGAGCAGCGTCAGCCACGGCTCGTCGAGCGCGCCGTCGACGACCTCGAGCAGCGGCCACACGAGCCGCTCCGGCAGCCACGGGTCGGTCGTCCGGGTCGATCCCCGAGGCCGCCGCGACCGCGTCGCCGATGAGCCGGCGCGGGGACGGGAACTCGACGTTCGCGCAGACCCCGTCGGCGCGGCCCGGCGACGCGCCGAGCCGCGCCGAGAGCCGCTGCGTCAGCCAGCGCTCCATCCCGCGCGTCGGGACCGCGACGACCTCGCGGGCGAACGGGTCCGCCGGAGCGTCGGCGAGCAGCGCGCCCAGCGCGGCGACGAGGCCGTCGGCCCGTTCGGCTCGGTGGACGTGGAGCATGGGTGGAACCGTTGAGTCGTCGCGGCGATCCCGAACCTGACAACTCAGCGCGCGTACATGATGACCCTCGACGAGCGAGTGGTCGTGCTAGCACCACCGACTCGCCGCCGCGCACATGAGAGCCTGATGGCGTTGAAGTCAGCACTTGCCGCATCGCTGCTCGCCGCGGCGGTACGCGTGCCCGCCGCCGAAGCGTACGAGTTCAAGCCGTCCTGGGGCTACGCCTCGTCGACGATCGACCCGTCAACGATCCCGTCGACCGCGAGCGCCATCGCCCTTCCAGCGCACAAGCGCGACACCGCGCCGTTCCAGGTCCCCGCGCCCGCCGAGGTCGCCGCTGATCCGCGACGGCGACGGCGTCCCGGCGCGCCGCTCGGGCTGCTGCGGACACGCACGCGACGGTCCACGCGCCGGCGCCGGGGTGGACGTCGATCTGCCTCGGCATCAGGAGCGGCGATCTCGACTCAGCCCGCTCCAGAGCGGCGCTGCTAGAGGATCCGGCGGGCGCTCACGTAGTTCGCGCCCCAGTAGGCGTCGTCGGTCGAGTGCTTCATGACGCCACTGTTCGTGGCGGAGATGACGGTCGTCGCGCCGGTTGCGATGGCGACGTGCGACGCGCCCGAACCGGCCGTGCTGAAGAAGACGAGGTCGCCGGCGCGGATGTCGTCGCGGTCCACGGCGCGTCCCATCGCGGCCTGCGCCTGCGAATTGTGCGGCAGCGTGACGCCGGCGCGCGCAAAGACATAGGCGGTCAGGCCCGAGCAGTCGAAGGCGTCCGGGCCGGTGCCGCTCCAGGCGTAGGCGTCGCCGAGCTGGGCCACGGCGGTCTTGACCACGCCGTCGATCTCCCGCTCGTGCGCGGCGCGGACGTGGGCGCGCTCGCTGTCGCGCTGGTCGCGGCTCGCGATCGCGAGGGCGTTCGCGGCCTGGGCCGCGCGGTCGACGCGGGCCTCGACGGGCGCGTCCGGTACATCAGGTCCTACTGGTGTCGCAGCGCTCGCCCCGGCGCGCGGTAAGGCGCACGCGATCAACGCGGTCATCGGGACGAGCCACCGCCAAAGGCGGGGCATCGGTGATTCCTTTCAGTGACAGGCCCGGGCGCGGTGACGCGCCGACCATCGGGCCTGGGAGTGAAGAAACACGGTAACAGCAGCCAAATCGTCCGGTACCGGCTGGACTCCCAGGCTTCTCCCAGCATCCGCGGCCAGGGTCTTCGTCATGCCGAAGCGCCGACGCACGCTCCTCATCGCCCTCAGCGGATTCCTCGCTCTCGCCGTCGGGGCGTTCGCATTCGCCTACTTCGTGCTCTTCCCGACCGACTCGCCGGACAAGTTCACGCTCAGCGACTCGACCGCCACGGCGACGGCGACCGCCGCCGCTTCGGCGACCGCGACGAGCGGCGCGACCGCGTGGACGATCGCCGACGGCTCGGAGGCCGGCTACCGCGTGCGCGAGAAGCTCGCGTTCCTGCCCGCCAAGAACGACGCGGTCGGGCGCACCTCCGACATCACCGGCAGCGCCGAGTCCACCGGCGACGGCGATGCGATGACGATCACGAAGGCCTCGTTCGAGATCGACGTCTCGACCCTCCAGAGCGACGAGGGGCGCCGCGACCAGCGCATCCGCACCATCGGCATCGAGAGCGACCAGTTCCCCACCGCGACCTTCGTGCTCACGGAGCCGATCAAGCTGAACAAGGAGAAGGTCGAAGCCACCGGCGACCTCACGCTGCACGGCGTCACGAAGCAGGTCACGATCCCGCTCCAGGTCCGCCAGTCCGGCTCCACACTCGAGGCCGTCGGCGAACTGAGCTTCCCGTGGGGTGACTTCGGCATGACCGCCCCGAGCGTGGCCGGCTTCGTCACCGTCGAGGACACCGCCACGCTCGAGTTCGACCTCAAGCTCGCGCAGAGCTAGGAGGGCTACCGCGTCAGGCCAGGCGTCGCGCGTGGATCACGGCATCCACGCCGGAGCCGGCCACGACCCGCGGCCGGTCCTCGGCGACGACGAACTGCCAGCCGGCGGGATCGAGCGCTTCGACGGCCTCTTCGACCGAGACCTGCACCTGACCGGCCGCTGCCGTCTGCGCGCCGGTGACCGGGTCGATCGGACGGTGACCGACGAGGAACAGCGTCCCGCCAGGCGCGACCCCGGCAGCCATCCGCCGCACCATCTCCCCCACCGATCCGGCGACGTGGACGTACAGGCAGACCACGAGGTCATAGCGCTCCGGCTGCGGAGCCCAGGTCCCCAGGTCACCCTCGACCCAGTCGATGCGCTCGGCGACGTCGGCCCCCAAGGCCTCAGCCGTCGATCGGGCGTGATCGAGAGCGATCGCCGAGAAATCGACCGCGGTCACCTCCCAGCCGCGCACGGCCAGCCACATCGTCTCGGCGCCGTGCCCACAGCCGGCGTCGAGGGCGCGCCCGGGCGGCAGATCCCCACAGCGGCGGTCAGGAGCGAGTTCGGCGGGCGCTTGGCGACCTTGTCCCCGTGCTCGCGCAGCGCCTGCGACCAGCGCCCTTCCCAGAAGTCCCGGTCATACGAAGTCACGCGGCGAGCCTAGTGGCGCAAGAACCGCGGCGACCGGGAGTTGAGCCAGTCGCGGCTACTCGCCCGGCAGCTTGAGCCGCGAGCGGCGTCCGGCCTTCATCTCGCGTTGCAGCTCCTCGATGCGCTCACGCGCATCGGCCTTCTGCTGGTTCAGAGCCTCGACGTCCGGACCCAACGCCGTCTCGATCCGTTGGCGGACGTCATTCGGCAGGGCGTGTTGCCAAGGTCGCCCCGGCTCGACAAACCGGTACTCCCACGTGTGTTCGATTCCTACCTGGTCGACAATCGCCTGGTAGCCGGGAGACGGTTTCTCGGCATTGTCCTCGCGCCACAGTCGCACTGCTTCGTCAAACGCGTTGACGTCGTCGCGGAGCAGCGAGACGTTCCGCGCGACAGGGACGTAAGCGGATCCGTCTCGCTTCTTGACACCGGAGATCTTGACCTCCCGAGGCCAGTCGACCTTGATGTAGTTGTCGAACAGGACGCGCGCGTCCGCCTCGTCGCTTGCCATTGAGCGGAACCTCCGTCTCGGTCAGATCGCGGCGACAACGCTAACGCGATGTTTCCAACCGATGCCAGTCATACGATGCGCGGTCCATGTCTCGGACCCCGGTCGTCATTGGCCACTGTCGGTTCTCCACCAAGACAGAGGCGCGAGCGTATGTCTCGGACATGCTCGATCGCTACGTCGATGGCCAGCGAGTCGACCGCGCTGACGAACGGTTCCTCCGCGACCTACTGGACCTGCACCCAGAGGCCGTGGCGAAGGTCGGTTGCGGCGTTTCTCACTTCACACGAGAGGCTGACGACCGTGGCGGGCGGTGCTTCTGGCTCTGGCGAAATGACGGCTCGCGCACCGACTGGTCGACGGCCAAAGCTCTCAAGCTGACCGGGCCAATGAACGATCTACACAACGCGCTGCGCTGCGAGGTCGAGGCTCAGCGCAATGCATTCCTTCGCAGCCAGTTCGCCGGCGACGCCGTGCAGGCCTGTGCCATCACGGGCGAACCGCTCACGCCGGACACTGCACATGTCGATCATCACGACCCGACGTTCGGACGAATCGTCCGAGACTTCCTCGAACGAGAGGGCCTAGGCACCCGTCTGCCACTGCCCGAGCTGACCGACGCTGGAACACGTCGCTATCTCGCCGATGAAGCCTTGGCTGCTCGATGGCAGGAGCATCACCGGCAGCATGCGGTGCTGCGACTGACGACCGCGCAAGCGAATCTGCGCCGCAAGCGTGGGTCGAGGACGACGAGCGGCTGACCACTCTCGGGAGAATCGCAAACCGACGAAAGCCGCCCAGAGGGCGGCTTTCGTTCGAAGCACTGCGCGACGCTGAGAGCGCGTCGACACAACCGCTACTTGATCGCGTCGTAGACCTTGAACATCGGCATGTACATCGCGATGACGATGAAGCCGACGATGCCGCCGACGAGGATGATCATGACCGGCTCGAGGATCGAGGTGAGCGCCTTGACGGCGGCGGCGACCTCGCTCCTCGTAGAAGTCGGCGACCTTGGAGAGCATCGCGTCGAGGTTGCCGGTCTCCTCGCCGACGGCGATCATCTGGACGACCATCGAGGGGAAGATCGGGGAGTCCTTGAGCGGCGTCGGCGATCGAGCCGCCGGACTTGACGGACTCGATCACGTCGGCCATCGCCTTCTCGACGACGGAGTTGCCGGCGGTCTGGCCGGTGATCTCGATCGCCTGCATGATCGGCACGCCGGCGGAGTAGAGCGCGGCGAAGGTGCGCGACCAGCGGGCGAGGGCGATCTTCTGGACCGTGTCGCCGATCTTGAACGGGATCTTGAGGCGGATCGCGTCCCACTGCTGGCGGCCCCAGCTGGACTTGCGCCACTTCTTGAAGGCGATCGGACCGGCGATCGCGGCGGCGATCAGCAGGTACCACTGGCCGGTGACGACGTTGCGAGGCCTGCACCGTGACCTTGGTGATCAGCGGCAGCTCGCCGCCGAAGTCCGCGAAGACCTTGACGAAGACCGGGACGATGAACGCGATCAGGCCGATCAGCACGCACATGGCGAACGATGAGCACGACGATCGGGTAGGCCATCGCGCCCTTGACCTGGCGGCGCAGCTCGTCGTCCTTCTCGAGCTGGTCGGAGATCCGCTCCAGCGACGCTTCGAGCACGCCGCCGGTCTCACCGGCGCGCACCATCGCGACGTACAGCGGCGAGAAGATCTTCGGGTGCTTGGCGAGCGCGTCGGAGAAGGCGAGGCCGGCCTCGATGTCCTCGCGGACGGCGCCGATGGTCTCCTTGAGCTTCTTGTTCTCGATCTGATCCTCGAGCACGTAGAACGCGCGCAGGAGCGTCATGCCCGAGGTGATCATGGTCGCCAGCTGGCGGGTCATGACCGTCAGCTCGGCGGCCTTGACGCGGCCGAGGGAGAGGTCGGACTTGAAGACCGGACTTCTTCTCCGCCGAGCTCCATGACCTTCAGGCCCTGGGAGCGCAGCTGCTCGGTGACGGCGTCCTTGGAGGCGCCCTTGATCTGGCCCTTGGACGGGACGCCGGCGCCGTCGACGGCCTTGTAGTTCCAGACCGCGGCGGCGGCCATCAGGCAGCCGCCATCGGCGTGTCGGGCTCGATGCCCGGTCACGAGCCGGCGCAGCTCGGCCGGCTGCGAGGAGCGCGATCTCGGCCGTGGCCATCGTGATCTTGCCCGCGCGGACGAGGCCGGCGAGCGAGGCGTCCATCGTCTGCATGCCCTCGGACGCCGCCGGTCTGGATCAGCGAGTAGATCTGGTGCGTCTTGCCCTCGCGGATCAGGTTGCGCACGCCCGGGGTGGGCACGAGCACCTCGGCGGCGACGCAGCGGCCCTGGCCGTCGGCGGTCGGCACCAGCGTCTGGGTGACGATGCCCTGGAGGCCGATCGCGAGCTGCGCGCGGATCTGGCCCTGCTGGGCGGGCGGGAAGACGTCGATGATGCGGTCGATCGTCTGCGGCGCGTCCTGGGTGTGCAGCGTGGCGAAGACGAGGTGGCCGGTCTCGGCCGCGGTCAGGGCCGTGCCGATCGTCTCCATGTCGCGCATCTCGCCGACGAGGATCACGTCGGGGTCCTGGCGCAGCGCGGCCTTCAGGCCGGCGGCGAAGCTCGGCGCGTCCTGGCCGATCTCGCGCTGGTTGACGATGCAGCGCTTGTGCTTGTGCAGGAACTCGATCGGGTCCTCGATGGTGAGGATGTGCTCGTCGCGCGTCTCGTTGATCTCGTTGATCAGCGAGGCGAGCGAGGTCGACTTGCCCGAGCCGGTCGGGCCGGTCACGAGGACGATGCCGCGCGGCTTCGTGGCGAAGCTCGCGGACGACCGGCGGCAGGCCGAGCTGCTCGATCGGCACCGTCTCGGACGGGATCAGGCGGAAGGCGGCGCCGAGCGTGCCGCGCTGGAAGAAGGTGTTGACGCGGAAGCGGCCGATGCCGGGAACCGAGTAGGCGAAGTCGAGCTGCCAGTCGGTCTCGAGCGTCTGGCGCTGCGAGGACGATGAGGATCGCGTAGACGATCTCGCGCGTGTCGGTGGGCGTCAGGTTCGGCATGGCCCTCGATCGGCACCAGCGAGCCGCGCACGCGGAGCGTCGGCGGCGCGCCGGAGGTGATGTGGAGGTCGGAAGCCTTGTGCTCGACGACCTTGAGCAGGATGTCCGCGAAATCGAAGTTCATGCCACCACCTACATCGGCAGGCGGGCGGTCGGACTGAAGTGGGGTCGGCGCCCCAGGGCGCTAGCGGGTGCCGGCGACGCGGGCGATCTCGGCGATCGACGTCAGGCCGCGGCGGACCTTCTCGAGGCCGTCCTCGCGCAGGCGCATCATGCCCTCGTGCACCGCGGCGTGCGCGATCGTCTCGGCGGGCTCGCGGGCGACCGCGAGCGAGCGGATCGTGTCGCTGACCCACATCACCTCGTAGAGGCCGATCCGGCCCTTGTAGCCGGAGCCGCCGCAGCGGGCGCAGCCGACGGGCTCGTAGGCCTCGAGGTCGAGGCCGACGTTGAAGCCGTTCGCGCGCATGACCTCGGACGTGATCGTCGTGCGGCGCTTGCACTCCTCGCAGAGCAGTCGCGCGAGCCGCTGGGCGACGACGCAGTCCACCGCGGAGCCGACGAGGAAGGGCTCGACGCCCATCTCGATCAGGCGCGTGATCGCGCCCGGCGCGTCGTTGGTGTGCAGCGTGCTGAGCACCAGGTGGCCGGTCAGCGCCGCCTCGATGGCGATCTGCGCCGTCTCGCGGTCGCGGATCTCGCCGACCATGATGATGTCGGGGTCGGCGCGCATCATCGAGCGCAGGCCGGAGGCGAACGTCAGGCCGGCCTTGTTGTTGACCTGGACCTGGGTGATGCCCTGAAGCTGGTACTCGACCGGGTCCTCGATCGTGATGATGTGCTTCTCGATCGTGTTGAGCTGGTTGAGCGCGCCGTAGAGCGAGGTCGACTTGCCGGAGCCGGTCGGGCCGGTGACGAGCACGGCGCCGTGCGCCTGGCGCGAACGCCTTGGTGAAGCGCTCGAGCGCCTGCGGCAGCATGCCGAGCTCCTCGAGCTCGATCATGACCTTGCTCTGATCGAGGATTCGCATGACCACCTTCTCGCCGTGGGAGGCGGGGAGCGTGGCGACGCGGAGGTCGATGGCCTTGCCGGAGACCTCGATCGAGATGCGGCCGTCCTGCGGGATGCGGCGCTCGGCGATGTCGAGGTCGGAGAGGATCTTGACGCGCGAGATGACGGCCGGGATCGCGCTGAGGGGCACGGTGGCCGCCTCCTGAGAGCACGCCGTCGATGCGGTAGCGGACCCGCATCTCCTCTTCCTGGGGCTCGAAGTGGATGTCGGAGGCGCCGCGCTCGACGGCCTCCTTGATCACCCGGTGCACGAGCTGGATGACCGACGCGTCCTCGCCGCCGACGCCGAAGTTGATCGGCGCGTTCTCGCGGAACTCGTACATCGGCGCCGAGGGTCGCCGTGCTGGGCGGCGCCGGCGAGCTCGGCGTCCGCCGCCTCCTGCTCCTCCGGAGCGATCGCGCCGTGGCCGAAGTCGGGGTCCTCGAGGCGCTCCAGCAGCCATTCGACGTCGGCGAGCGACGGAGACCGCGGGGCGGACCTCGTAGCCGGTCATGACCGCGATGTCGTCGATCGCGAGCACGTTGGCGGGGTCGACCATCGCCACCAGCAGCGTGCGGTCGCCGACGAAGGAGACCGGCACCGCCTGGTAGCGCCGCACCGCGGCGGGGGCGACGAGCTTGGCGGCGTCGGGATCGACGCGGTAGAGCTTCAGATCGACGTGGTCGAGCCCGAAGCGCTCGGCGATCGCGCGCGAGAGATGGTCGTCGGAGAGCGTGCCGTCGGCGACCAGGACGCGCTCGGGCGACGAGCCGTTCTCCGTCGCGCGGTCGATCGCGAGGTCCATCGTGCCGCGCTCGACGAAGCCGAGGTCGACGATGACGTCGGTCAGGATGCGTCCGGAACCGCCACGCCGCGATGGGCGTGGTGATCCCGTTGCCGCGACGGGGCCTTGTGGTCGGAGTGTCGTAAGTTGAGCTCATCGGGCGATGTCCGCGACGGCCTCCCGCATCGCCTGATCGGGAGCCGTCCGGCCGGTCCAGCGTTCCAAAGACGCTGCGCCCTGGGCGACCAGGATCTCCAGTCCGTCGACCACCTCCGCACCGTTCGCCTTCGCGGTGTTCAGCAGGAGGGTGCCGCCGTGCCGGTAGACCATGTCCACCACCGTGCATCCGGCACCCAGTTCATCGGCTCGCGAGAGGGAGCGCCTTGAACGTATCCTCAGGGTCGCTGAGCCCGACCGACGTCGTGTTGACGACGATGTCCGCCGGAGCGGCGCCGAGCGTCGGCGCCGAATTCGTCGGCGAGCGCCTCGGCGCGGTCGGGCGTGCGGTTCCAGACGCGGAGCTCCCTGGCGCCCGCCTGGCGCAGCGCGTAGAGCACGGCGCGCGCGGTTCCGCCCGCGCCGAGCACCAGCGCCGTGCGGTCGTAGGCGGAGCGATTGAGCGCGTGCGAGGAAGCCCGAGCGCGTCGGTGTTGTCGGCGTGGATCGCGCCGTCGGCCTCGAAGGTCAGCGTGTTCGCGGCGCCGATCGCGCGCGCGGTCTCGGTCGCGTCGTCGGCGAGCGCGAGCGCCGCCTCCTTGTGCGGGATCGTCACGTTGACGCCGCGGAAGCCGAGCGGCCGGCAGGGCCAGGACGGTCTCCGTGAACAGATGCGGCGGCAGCGGCAGGAGCTGGTAGTGCCAGTCATCCAGGCCGAGCACGCGTCAACGCCGCGTTGTGCATCTGCGGCGAGCGTGAGTGAGCGACCGGCCAGCCGCACACGCCGAGCCGGATCATTGGCCGTCGCGCGAGGCCTGGTAGCGCTGCGCGACGTCCTTCTCGAACTGCGCGTCGGTCGACGAGAACGCGTGCTCGCCCGACTTGCCGGGCTTGCGGACGTAGAAGAGGTAGTTCTTGCTTGGAGGGCTTGGCGGCGGCCTTGATCGACGCGAGCCCGGGGTTGCCGATCGGCGTCGGCGGCAGCGCCGCGGTTGAGGCGCGTGTTGTACGGCTCGGGCTTGTCGAGCTCGGACTGTCGGATCGGGCGCTTCCAGTTGTTGGTCGAGTAGCGGATCGTCGCGTCGATCCCGAGCGGCATACCCTCCTTGAGCCGGTTGTAGATGACCGCCGAGACCAGCGGGCGCTCGCTTGGCCAGCTGCGCCTCGCGCTCGATCATCGACGCGATGATCAGCACGTCGTAGCGCGTGAGCTTCTTCTCTTGGCGTAGCTCATGTCGACGCTCTTGAAGTTCTCGTCGAACGCGTCGAGCTGCTGCTTGACGAGGTCGTTGGCCGTCGAGCCGTCCTTGAGCTCGTAGGTGGCCGGGAAGAGGAAGCCCTCGGCGGTCTTGGTGCCCTTGGGCGCGCCGAGCTCGCGGATCCGCTTGAGCACCGTCGCCTTGGAGGCGGCCGCCTTCGCGTAGCTGCCCTCGACCTTGCCGCTGCCGTCGACGACCGGCGCGTTCTCCTTGATCGACGGGCCCTCGACGAGCGTCACCTTGACCGTCTCGGGCGGCCTTCTTGGCCTCCGGGACCTTCGTCAGCGCCGCGATCGCGGCGCGCGTTGGTCATGCCCTTCTTGAGCGTGTAGTGGCCGGGGCGCAGGTCGCCGCGGTCGCCGCTGATCGTCGCGTTGAGCTCGAAGAAGCGCGCGGAGTCGACGACGCCCTTCGCCGCGAGCAGCTTGCCGATCTCGCCGGCGTCGGTGTTGGCGGGGATGTCGACCGCCACGCGCGCCGTTGCCGTCGCCGTGGAACGGCTGGAAGGTCTGGTAGACCGCGTAGAGGACGACGAGGAGGACCACGAGCGCGATCACGCGCGAAGATCCGGCGGCCCCAGTGGGCGCCGCCGCCGGGGCGCGGGCCCTTCGGCGCCTTCGGCGCACGGCGCGGCGTCTTGGGGCGCGGGGCGCCGGCGCGGCGTGGCGTCAGCGTCGGCGGGGCGGTCAGGAGCGCGTCGGAGCGGCACGGGCGGGCGAGCCTCGATCTCTTCAGGTGGCTGGTGCTCGCCGGTCTCCGGCGGCAGCTCGTGCTCGGCGGTCTCGCCGCAGCGGGGCGGCGGCGAAGGCGTGGACCTCGTCCTCGTCGCGTCGGCACGCCGCGGGCCGCGACGAGCCGGGGCTCGTCGTCGCGCGGCGAGCCGAGCGGCGCCTCGGGCTCCACGCGATCGATCTCGTCGGTTCCGAACGGCGAGTACTCGACCGTCGGCTGGTGGCAGCTGCTCGTCGCGGCTGCGGCGCAGGTCGCGGGCTCCGGCTCCGGCGCGGGTGCGGGCTCCAGCTCGGGCTCGGGCGGCGGGCTCGGGCTCGACGGCCTCCGACGGGCGGAGCGACGACCTCCTCGACCGGCTCGGGCGCCGGCGGCTCGACGGGCGGCAGCGGCTCCTCCGGCACCAGCGGTTCGCGCGGCTCGATGTCCGGCGGGCGGACGGTGTGCTCGAAGGCGTCAGCGGGCAACGGGCGGCCCGCGCGGCGGGCAGCGCGATCAGCCGCGGCGCGTGCGCGGTCTTCAGCTGTGCGTTGTGAGTCCGAGCGTTTGCCGAACACGGAGAACCAGGGAGCGGCCCTGACGCGCCGGGCGGATTCCCGGAGGGCGTAGAGGGTCGGCGACCGTCGGGCATCCTAGCGAGCGGGCCCGACGGTTCTAGTTCGTATATCGGTCCTCTGCCTCGAGCAGCAGCTGCAGCGGCAGACCGTCTTCGCCCAGTCTCGAGCGTCAGTTTGCCGACCACCGGGACCATCAGGCCCTGGCCGTGCATGTACGTGCTCTGGACGTCGACGTCGCGCAGCTCGCCGATGCCCATCTGGCGCAGCTGCTCGAGCTGTTCCTTGTAGTCGCGGCGATCGTGCGGCGACGGCCAGGCGGCCTTCGTGAACTCGTGCTCCTTGTAGCCCACGAGCTTCGTGAAGGCCGGGTTGAGCTCCTTGAACTTGCCGTCGAGGCCGAGGACGGCCATCGGCGCGGCGGCGTCGTCGAAGCCGTGGCGCGGCTCGCGCTTGACCGGCTCGGGGCGCACCGGCGCGGCCGTGACGGACGGGCGGCGGGCGGGCTGCTGGTTGTTGCGCGCGGCGGCCAGGCCGAGGATCTGCTGGAAGACCTCGGTGACGCGCTCGGTCGAGCCGTCGCCGACGTGCTGCGCGGCCTTGCGCGCCTGCTCGGCCTCGCGGCGGGCGATGACCGCCGCCTGGCCGGCGGAGCTGAGGCCCTGCTTGAGCTCCTCGACGCTCTTGAGCGCGAAGGTCAGCTCGGACTGCATGCGCCAGGATCCGCTCGTCGCTCTGGCAGCGGACGGAACGCGGCCGACTCGGCGGCCTCGCGAGCGCCGGCCAGCTCGGCCCGCAGGATCTCGAGCCCGCGCGCGGCGGTCTCGGCGACGTGGCGGACCTCGCCCAGCTCGCTGCGCAGCGTGGTGGCGCGCTCCTCGGCGTCGCGGCGAACCGTGTCGACGGCCTCGCCGGTCTCGCGCACGCTCGTGCCGAGCCGGTCGACCTGCGCGCCGACGGCGTCGAGCCGCTCGCGGCCGACGCCGAGCTCGGTCTTCAGCGCGGACGCGCGCTGATCGACGGCGGCGAGGCGCTCGACGAGCCCCTCCCCCACCGCCCGCGCCTCGGCACGGGCGCCGGCGACCGCTTCACGGGCGCTCTCGACCTGTTCGCCGAGCAGCGTCGTGCGCTCGCTGAGGTTCGTGACCTCGCGGCGGCTGGCGCCGCTCTCCTCGCGGGCCTTTGCGGCGTCCTCGCGGGCCGCCGTGGCGGCTTCGCCGGCGGCGGCAGCGACCTGACGGGCGGAAAGGGCTTCGTTCTCGGCGCTGCCGGCCTGGCCGCGGGCGACCTCGAGCTCGCCGCCGAAGCGGGCGATCAGCTCGCGCAGCTCCTCGGAGTCGGCGCGGCTGCTCTCCTGCCCGCCCTGGGCGAGCGAGATCGCCTCGTCGACGAGGCCGCGCAGCGCGCGGACGTCGTTGAGGACGGTTCCGGCGCCGCGATCGACCTGCGCGATCCGCTGCAGCGCGTCCTGCGCCGCCGCGAGGGCCTGCTGGGCGACGCCGCCGTCCTCGGGGGATGACGCGGAGAGCCCGTTCGAGGCGCTCCCAGAGGGCGGAGATCTCGTCGCGGCCGGCGAGGCCGTCGAGGCGCTCGCGCAGCTCGGCCAGCTCGTGGCTGTCGTCGCGGGACGCGAGGCCGTCGAGGCGCTCGCGCAGCCCGTTGAGATCGTCGTGGCGTGCGAGACCGGCGAGATCGTCGTGGCGTGCGAGACCGGCGAGCTCGTCGCGGCCGGCGAGGCCGTCGAGGCGCTCGCGCAGCCCGTTGAGATCGTCGTGGCTCGCCAGACCGGCGAGCTCGTCGCGGCCGGCGAGGCCGTCGAGGCGCTCGCGCAGCCCGTTGAGATCGTCGTGGCTCGCCAGACCGGCGAGCTCGTCACGGCCGGCGAGGCCGTTCAGGCGCTCGCGCAGCTCGTTGATCTCGTCGCGGCCGACGAGGCCGTCGAGACGCCCGCGCAGCTCGTCGAGCTCGGTATGGCTCGCGAGGCCGGCGAGCTCGTCGCGTCCGGCGAGGCCGTCGAGACGGTCGCTCAGCGCTTCGAGGTCGTGCTGGCGGGCGAGCGTGTCGAGCCGGTGGCGCAGCTCGGCCAGCTCGTCGCGGCCCGCGAGCTCGTCGTGGGCGGGGAACGCGTCGAAACGAGCGTGAAGCGCGGCGAGATCGTCGTGGCCGGCGAGGCCTTCGAGGCGCTCGCGAAGGGCGTCGAGCTCGGTGCGGTCGCCGCTCGCCTCGGCGAGACCGGCGATCCGCGCGTGCAGCGCGGCGATCTGCTGCTGCGTGTCGCCGACGAGCGACTCGACCTTGCGCTCGACGGCCTCCTGCTCGGACATGCGCCCTGCGGCGACGTCCTGCTCGGTGAGCCGTTCGCGCAGGTCGGCGGCGGCCGCCTGCTGCTCGTTGAGCAACCGGCGCAGGTCGGCGACCTCGCCGGGCACGGCGCTCGCCTCGCTGCGCAGCTGGGCGATCTCGCCTGCAAGACCCTCGTGGCGCGCGACGACCGCGGTCAGCGACGCGATCTGGCCGGCCGCGGTCTCCTGGCGGGCGACGGCGTCGCGCAGCTCGGCGAGCTGGGCCGCCGCGGACTCGTGGCGCCCGACGTCGCCGGACGTGGACTCGCGCAGCTCCGCGATCGTCTGACGCAGCGCGGCGATGTCGTCTGAGGCGCCCTCAGATCGCGAGATCGCCGCGCGGATCTCGTCTGAGGCGGCTTCAGACCGTGAAACGGCCTCACGGAGGGCGGCGATCTCGTCTGAGGCGTTCTCAGACCGTGAAACGGCCTCGCGCAGGGCGGCGATCTCGTCTGAGACGCCTTCAGATCGCGCAATGGCCGCCGCGGATCTCGTCTGAGGCGGCTTCAGATCGTGAAATCGCCTCGCGAAGGGCCGCGATCTCGTCTGAGACGCCCTCAGATCGCGAAATCGCCTCGCGAAGGGCCGCGATCTCGTCTGAGGTGCTCCCGCGCAGCGCCGCGATCTCGTCTGACGCGCCCTCAGACCGCGCAACGGCCTCACGCAGCGTCGCAACGTCCGCGACCGACTCGCGCAGCTCGTCGAGCTCGCCGCTGTCGGTCTGACCGGCCGCGGCCTCGACCGCTTCACGCAGCGCCGCGACATCCGCGGCGGTCGTCTCGCGCAGCGACGCGAGCTCGTCGGAGAAGCCCTCGTAACGGCTCGACGCCTCGCGCAGCTCGGCGGAAAGTTCGGTGTGGCGCTGCTCCTGCTCGGCGTCGCGCTCACGCATCGCCTCGACGCGGGCGCGCAGGGCTTCAGCGTCGCGCTGGAGGTCCTCGAGGCGGCGGCGGTCGTCGCCGGCCAGGCCCTGCGACGCGGCACGCTCGACGGTGACGGCGGAAAGCTGCTCGCGGACGGCGTCGGTGCCGCGCTGGACCTGCTCGACGCGCTCGAGGGCGGCGGCGAGCTCGGAGCGGGCGGCCTCGCGCTCGCGCTCACGCTCGCGCTCCAGTCGCTCCAGGGTCGAGGCGAGCTCGGCACGGGCGGCCTGCGAGGCCTCCTCGTGCTCGGCACGGACCTGCTCGAGCTGCGACGAGAGATCGACGCCCTCAAGACCCGCCAGGCGCGCCTCGAAACGACGAGCGGACTCGGCGACGGCGTCGGCCGCGCGCGACTCGGCGGCGGCGACGGCCTCGGCCAGACGACCGTCGGCGACGGACTCGGCCGCGGCGCGATCGCGCTCCAGCTGGTCCAGACGCGCGGCGAGCCGCGACGAAGCGGCCTCGGCGGCGGCGAAGGACTGGCGACGTGAGGCCTCGAGCTCTTCACCTTCGAGCTTCGCCCGCTCCAGGCGCTCCAGGCGGGCGAGCTGCTCGACGCGGTCGAGCTCGGACGGCACGCCGGCCAGGGCGCGCGAGAGCTCGGCGCGCAGCGAGTCGGCGGCGCGATCGGACTCGGCGGCGCGGCGCTCGGCCTCGCGACGCGCCTCGACGAGCTGTGCGGGCAGGCCACCGGCGACGCGCTCGAGCTCGTCGATGCGCTCCATCGCGCTGCAGCAGGCGAGCGACGACCGCGGCGGCGTCATCGAGGTCGGCGACGCCGCCCTGGATGCCCGGATCGGTGTTGGAGAGCCGTTCCTCGGTCTCCGCGTCCGCCAGCGCGCGCTCGGCCTCGCGGCGCGCCATCTCGGCCTCGACCCACGGGGTCGACGACAGCGGGCGGAAGACGACGAGCGTGCCGGCGGTGCGCCCCTCCCACGGCTGCACGTCGGTCTCGAGCGCCTGGCGCAGCGCGCGCACGACGACCGGGTGCTGCTGGCGCATGCGCAGCAGCATCAGGTTCATCGGCAGCTCGAAGGACAGGTCCTCGAGGAAGAGCGAGAAGTCGAAGCCCTCGTCGAGCTTGACGGGGACGAAGACCGTCTCCATCGGGAAGTCGGCGCCGTCGGAGCGGCGGCCGGTGAGCTCCACCGTGCCCGGGACGCGCGGCGGCTCGCCGAAGTCGAGGAACTCGCGCCACGCCTGACCACGCCGGCGGCAGCGCGCCGCCGATCAGCGTCTCGAAGAAGCTCTGGCCGAGGATGTCGTCGGCCGGCTGGTCGAACAGCAGCTCCGCCGGCTCGGACCACTTGGAGACCGACCCCTGGCCGTCCGTGAGGACGAAATAGCCCGCGACGATCTGCCGGAGCAGCGCGTCGAGCGGGTCGACGGGCCCTGCTGCAGCCTCTGTCAGCACGGCGTCGGCCGAACTGGGCGGCGTGTTGGTCAGGGGATTCATCGAAGGAGGCTCCGGGTCAATTACTGCGGCGGTGTCTCCTCCTTCATCGGCAGATGCAGCCATTCATCCAATAGGGTCGCTGCCGCACGCGAGTCCAGCGACGTGCTGCCGCCCACGCGGGCGGCCAAACTCGTGGTGAAACGCTCGTCGTAGAGCTCGACGGGGATCGGGATCGCGCGGGCCAGCCGGGCGGCGAATTCGCGCACCTCGATCGTCTGCGCCGAATCGCCCCCGGAGAGCGAGAGCGGAAGCCCGACGACCACCCGCTCGGCCTCCAGCGCGGCGATCGCGGCCTTCAGCGCCGCGAAGCCCTTCTTCGTCGCCGGGCGCAGGACCGCGTCACGCGGCGTCGCGAGCGTCCCCGTGGGGTCGCTGACCGCGACGCCGCAGCGCGCCGAGCCGTAGTCGAGGGCGACGACCCTCAACCGGCGAGCGCGCGCTCGATCTCGGCGCGGGCCGCCGCGAGCGCTTCCGGCAGCTTCGCCGGATCCTTGCCGCCGGCCTGCGCCATGTTGTCGCGGCCGCCTCCGCCGCCGCCGACCACCGCCGCCGCGACCTTGACGACGTTCCCGGCCTTGACGCCACGCGCCACCGCGCCGGGCGTGACCGCGACCAGCAGCGACGCGCGGCCTTCGCCGGGCGCGCCGAGCACGATCACCGCGGGGTCGCCGAGCTGTCCGCGAAGGCGGTCCGCCACGTCGGGCAGCGCCTTCGGGCTCGCGACCTCGCGGATCTCGAAGACCGCGCGGACGCCGTCGATGTCGATGATCTCGGTCGGCTTCGCGTCGGCCGCCGCGGTCGCGCCCGACGCCAGCTGCTTCTCCAGCTCGCGGCGCTTCTTGACCGCCGCCGCCGCGACGTCCGCGACCGCGTCGGGCTGCGTGCGCAGCGCGACCGCCGCGTCGTGCAGCACGCGGTCGTGCTTGCGCAGCAGCTGCACGCCCAGCGGCCCGGTGATCGCCTCGATGCGCCGCACGTTCGCGGCCGAGGAGGTCTCCTGGGTGAGCTTGAAGACGCCGATCTCCGCCGTCGTGCGCACGTGCGTGCCGCCGCAGAGCTCGCGCGACCACTCGCCGCCGCCGACCTCGACCATCCGCACCACGTCGCCGTACTTCTCGCCGAAGAGCGCCATCGCGCCGAGGCTCTTGGCCTCGTCGAGCGTCGTCGTCAGCGCGCGCACGGGCTGGTTGGAGAGGATCATCTCGTTGACGCGATCCTCGACCCAGGCGCGGTCCTCGTCGCTCAGCGGCGCGCCGTGCGTGAAGTCGAAGCGCAGCTTGTCGGGCCCGACGTAGGAGCCGGCCTGGCGCACGTGCGTGCCCAGCCGCTCGCGCAGCGCCGCGTGCAGCAGGTGCGTCGCCGTGTGGTTGCACTCGGTCGCGCGGCGCGCGTGCCGGTCGACGCGCGCGAGCACGCGCTCGCCGTCGTGCAGTTCGCCGTTCAGGGGCTCGAGCACCAGCGCCTGGTCGTCGCCCAGCCGGACGACGTCGACGACGCGCGCGCTGCAGCCGCCGTCCTCGCACTCGATCACGCCGCCGTCGTGGACCTGGCCGCCGCCGGTCGCGTAGAACGGCGACTCGACGAGCTTCGCCAGCACGCGGCCGTCCTCGACCACCACGGAGGCGACCGCGGTCGCCTGCTCGGTCGTCTCGTAGCCGGTGAAGACCGACGGCGCGCCCGCGGATGACGCGAAGGTGCGCAGCTTCTCGCGCGCGTCCTCTCCGCCCTCGCGGCCCGCGGAAGCACGAGCCCGGACGCGCTGCTCCTCCATCAGGGACTCGAAGCCCTGCTCGTCGACGCCGACGCCGCGCTCCGCCGCCAGCTCGAGCGTCAGATCGAACGGGAAGCCGAACGTGTCGTGGAGCTTGAACGCCTCCTCCGCGCCGATGCCCTCGGCGCCGGACGCGACCGCGCGCTCGATGACGTCCTCGAGCAGCCTCAGGCCCGACTCGAGGGTGCGGTTGAAGGTCTCCTCCTCCGTGCGCAGCCACATGTCGACGGTGTCCGCCTGCTCGAGCAGCTCGGAGTAGTGCGCGCCCATCGTCTCGCGCACGACCTCCGCGTAGCGCGGCAGGAAGCCCGGCTCGATGCCGATCTGGCGGCCCTGGACGATCGCGCGCCGCATCAGGCGGCGCAGCACGTAGCCGCGGTCCTCGTTGGACGGCACGACGCCGTCGGCGATCAGGAACGACATGCCGCGCGTGTGGTCCGCCAGCACCCGCAGCGCACGGTCGACCTCGGGCGAGGAGCCCGCGCGCTTGCCCGAGAGCTGCTCGCCGAGCCCGATCAGCGGCACGAACTGGTCGGTGTCGAAGACCGAGGTGACGCCCTGGAGGATCGCCGCGAGGCGGTTCAGGCCCAGCCCGGTGTCGATGTTCTGCGCCGGCAGCGGCGTCAGGGTGCCGACCGGGTTCTGCTCGAACTGCATGAAGACGAGGTTCCAGTACTCGAGGAAGCGCTCGTTCTCGCCGCCGGGAAGATCGTCTTCCTTGCCGAAGTCCAGCCCGCGGTCGAGGTAGAGCTCGCTGCACGGGCCGCAGGGACCGGTCGGCCCCGCCTGCCAGAAGTTCTCCGAGCGCGGGCAGCCGACGATCCGCTCACGCGGGACGCCGATCGCGAGCCACGCCTCGATCGCCTCCTTGTCCTCCCCGATGCCGAGCTCCTCGTCGCCCTCGAAGACCGTGACCCAGATGTCGTCCGGGTTGAAGCCGAAGACCTCGAGCGAGAGCTCCCAGGCGAACGCGATCGCGCCCTCCTTGAAGTAGTCGCCCATCGAGAAGTTGCCGAGCATCTCGAAGAAGGTCAGGTGGCGCGTGGTGAGCCCCACCTGATCGATGTCGGGCGTGCGGAAGCACTTCTGGCACGAGGTGAGCCGGTGGTGCGGCGGCTTCTCGCGGCCCTGGAAGTAGGGCTTGAGCGGATGCATGCCGGCGGTCGTGAGCAGGACCGACGGATCATGCTCGGCGGGAACCAGCGAGCCAGAAGCGATGCGCTTGTGGTCGCGGCTCTCGAAGAAGGTCAGGAAGCGGTCGCGGATCTCGTCGGATGTCACGCCGGTGAGTCTAGGCTGCGCGCGATGCGCGTCACGTCGAGCCGGGTCGTCTACGAGAACCGCTGGATGCGCCTCCACGAGGACCGCACCGAGCTCCCGGACGGCACGCCCGGGCTCTACGCCTGGGTCGAGAAACCGCCCTCCGCGATCGTCGTGGCGCTCGACGAGGACGGCGTGTGGCTCGTCGAGCAGTTCCGCCATCCGGTCGGCGAGCGCTTCTGGGAGTTCCCGCAGGGCGCCTGGGAGGACGCGCCCGGCGTCGACGCGGAGGAGCTGGCCCGCGGCGAGCTGGCCGAGGAGACCGGCCTACGGGCGGCGAGGCTGGACTGCCTCGGCCGCCTGTACTTCGCCTACGGGCTCAGCGATCAGTACGTCGACGTGTGGCGCGCCACCGGACTCGAACCCGGCGTTCAGGCCCTTGAGCCCACCGAGTACGGCCTGGTCGCGCGCCGCTTCGAGCGCACCGAGGTCGAGCGGATGATCCGCTCCAACGAGATCCGCGACGCGGCGTCGGTCGCCGCGTGGCACCTCGTCAGTAGCGCGGACGACTCCGCTTGCCGGTCCGCATCTCTTCCTGGATCTTCTTGATCCGCTCGTCGCGCTCTCCCGCCGCGACGGCCTTCTCGTGCGTGTCCTTCTTGTAGGCCTCGGTGCCCTCGTTGGCGTCGAGAGCGGCGCGGACCTTCTCGCGCAGCTCGTCGCTGAACAGGGGTGCGTACGGCTTGTCGGGATCGGCGATGAACCACTCCCACGTCAGTTGCGGCCCAGCCTGGGGCAGGATGCGCACCCAGCCAGCTGAACCGGACTCGGCGTCGGGCAAGCTCCACGCCCGAACCATGTACTCATAAGTGGCACGCGGATCGTCCGGCGTCCGCAGCACTTCGTTGTTGCGCGCCTGGGGCGCGTAGGAGGAGCCGGCGGCGTTTTTGACGCCTGCGCTCTTGACCGCCTGGGGCCACGCGTCGACGTCCGCCTGCAAGGCCTCGAGCATCTCGTTTTCTGTCATGTACTAATGATTGTGGCCCAACCGACGATCACGTCGCCTCGAAGCAGGCACGCGGATTGCCCTGGAGCCGCTCCGTAGAAGGGTTCCTGGAGTTCTAAATGAAGTTCGCGATGCATCCCTGGACCGGGTTCTCCGGCGACTCGGCAGGGGACTGCGCGTGAGTGGTAGCGCAGCCGGACGGCGTCGACCTCGCTGCCGGGACGATGCAGCCGCGCACCGCGAACGGCCACCCGGTCGACGGCCAGCTCGTCGCGCGAGCCGACCACGACACGGTTGTTCATTGCCTCCGTGCGCAGGACGTAGAGCGGCTCGGCCGCGGCCACGCCGAGCCCCTTGCGCTGACCGACGGTGAAGTGATGGAAGCCCGGATGCGAGCCCACGACGTCGCCCGCGGTCGAGACGATCTCCCCGGGCGCGTCCTCGAGGCCCGCGTGACGGGCGAGGAAGCGCGCCTTGCCGGTGCCGGCGAGGAAGCACAGGTCCTGGGATTCCGCACGGCTCGCGACCGGCAGCTCGGCCTCGGCGGCCAGCGCGCGCACCTCCGGCTTGGTCAGCTCGGCGAGCGGGAAGCGCATGCGTGAGAGCGACTGGGTGCTCAGCGCGGAGAGCATGTAGGTCTGGTCCTTGGCCGGATCGGCCGCGACGCGCAGCAGCCCGTCGTCCGTGACGCGCGCGTAGTGGCCGGTGGCGAGGTCCTGCGCGCCCAGCCGGTCGGCGAGCTCGAGCATCGCGTCCAGGCGCACGTGGCCGTTGCAGCCGACGCACGGGTTCGGGGTCTCCCCCGCCGCGTAGCCGGCCAGGAACGGCTCCACGACGCCCTCGCGGAACTCCGGGCGCAGGTCGAGCGTGAGGTGCGGCATGCCCATCTGGTGCGCGACCGAGCGCGCGAGCCGGACGGCGTCGGCCGAGCAGCAGGAAGCGGCCGCGTCGTTCTCCGGATCGGCCCACAGCTCCAGCGTCACGGCGACGGCGTCGCGGCCGGAGCGCGAGACGAGCAGCGCCGCGACGGCGGAGTCCACCCCGCCGCTCATGGCGATCAGCGTCCTTGAGGCCTCATGCGCGACTGCGGCATCGGCGGCCGCCGCGCCGAGCGCGCGGTGCAGCGCGTCGGCGGCCAGATCCGCCGCGTGCAGCTTGCCCGGCGAGAGCCCGCCGAGCTCGGCGGCGATCTCGCGCATCCCCACGCGCGCGGCGTCGAGCAGCAGCTCGTCCTCGACGAGCGTCACCGCCGCCGAACCCGCCGCCAGCATCGCCCCACAGCCCGAGGCGTCGAAGCTCGCGGCGGTCACGCGGTCGCCCTCGACGCGCACCGAGACCCGGATCAGGTCCCCGCACACGGCTCCTCCCGCGTGGCCGTCATGGGCCCCGGAAAGCACCAAGCCGCACCCATTGGGCGCGGCGAGGTGTTCGGTAAAGCGCTCGCGATCCACGAGCGCCGAGTCTACGACCGGCGGTTGATCGCGCAGTCGGTGAGGCCGGCGGCGTTGAACATGCCGTCGAGCGTGGCCACATCGGCCGCGGACGCGCCCTTGCCCGGCTTGCCCGTCTTCACGAGCGTGGCCCAGCTACGCTCGGCGCCGCTAAAGACGACCAGCCATTGCTTCTTCAGCGCGCGGAACTGGGCCGGCGCGGCGGTGCGAACGACCTGACGCCGGTACTGGCGAAGGATGGCGAGGCGACGGGCATAGGAGGCCTTCAAGGGCTTCTTGCCGGCGATCGTCGGGTACGACCAGCGGTCCATCCGCGTCTCGAGGTGCCCACAGATCGAGTTCGCCTCACGCAGGTAGGCGACCTTGATGTCCGGGTTGATGCTGTCGCGGCGGGCGTCGGCGATCGCCTGGTTGATGGCGATGCGGTCGACGTAGCCGGTGAGCACCTTGCCCTTGAGGTTGCGGTCGATGACGACGACGCTCGGGGTCTGGTTGACGTCGAGGTCGTTGACCAGCGAGCCGTAGGTCGAGAGCTGGTCGCCCGTGGTCCGCTTGACGAAGACCTCGCCGTCGTAGCGATTGACCTTGCGAAGGTTGTTGCGGACGTAGCGGTCGTCGTCGGGCATCGGGGCCCACGCGGTGCCCTTCTCGCCGAAGACGGCGAGCACGAGCACCTTGCGCTCCTTGAGCGCGGCGGCGACGTCAGTCGGAAGCTTGGCCAGCGCCTCAGCCGGGATCGCGAGCGCGGTCGGCTCGGCGGGCTTGGTCTCAGGCGTGGTGGTGGTCGCGGCGCCGGTCGCCGGATCCGTGGTGGCCGGCGCGGTCTCGCCAGCGGCGGCCTGTGCCGCGGCGGCGGCGGTCGCGGCGGCCTGCTTGGCGGCGTCGACGGCCTTGCCGGGGCCCGTGGCCGGCTCCGTCGTCGTCGTGGTGATGGGCGTCGTCGCGGGCTCGATCTCAGCCGGCTTCGGCTTCAAGACCGTGAACCAGGCAGCGAGGAACACGACAGCGCCAATGAGGAGGATGCGGACGGGCAGAGAGATCTGGCTCACGTCCAGTCAATCGGCATCTCCCTGCCCGAGGTTGAATCACATGGGGTCTACGCCGGAGGCGGGACCGTCAAGCGGATGCCCACTTCGGCCAGCTGCGGCGCATCGACCGCCGCCGGTGCCCCGGTCAGCGGGTCCGAGCCCGAAGCCGTCTTCGGGAAGGCGATGACGTCGCGGATCGAGTCCCGGTTCGCGAGGATCGCGACGATCCGGTCGATGCCGAGCGCCAGCCCGCCGTGCGGCGGCGCGCCGTACTTGCAGCGCCTCCAGCAGGAAGCCGAAGCGCGACTCGGCCTCCTCCTCGGAGATGCCGAGCGCGGTGAACACCTGCTGCTGGACCTCGGGCGTGTGGATACGGATCGACCCACCGCCGATCTCGGAGCCGTCGAGCACGATGTCGTAGGCCCGCGAGCGCAGTGCTCCCGGGTCCTCGAACGAGCCCAGCGGCGCCGTGAACGGGTGGTGCAGCGCGTCCCAGCGCTGCTCGCCCGGGTTGAACTCGAACATCGGGAAGTCGACCACCCAGAGCAGCTCGTGGCGGCCCTCGGGGATCAGGTCGTAGCGGCGCGCGATCTCCAGGCGGAGCTCGCCGAGCGAGACGGCCGCGACGTGCGGGTTGTTGTCGGCGACGATCAGCAGCAGGTCGCCGGCCTTCGCCTGCAGCGCGGTCTCGATCTGCTTGCGGTCGTCGTCGGAGAGCGCCTTGGCCGCCGGGGAGCGCCAGGTGCCGTCCTCCTTTACGACCGCCCAGACCAGGCCGCCGGCGCCGTAGCGCTTGACGACCTCGGTCAGCTGGTCGGCGACGGCGCGCGTCGCCTCGCGCGGGCCGGCGTTGAAG
>CAVPQQ010000003.1:0-1031982 GCA_963707595.1 uncultured Solirubrobacteraceae bacterium | reverse complement strand
GCCACCATCGGCACGCCGGAGGCCAGCGCGGTGACCCGCGGGAGTTGCGGCACCACTGGCCCAGGTGCGGCGGTCGCGGTGGCACCCGGGCCGGGAGTGCCCACCGGGGTCGGCGGGGGCTCGGCGAGCCCAAGGCTGATGCGCACGACCGCCCCCGGATCGCCGGACTCGGTGAACCACACGTTGCCGTCGGCACCGGCGGTGATCCCGTTCGGCATGCGGTCCGCCGTGAAGCCTGGAGTGCTGCCCGCGAGGTACTCAGTCACGACACCCGCGGTCGTGATCCGGCCGATGCCGCCCGGGCTCGCCTGCTCGGTGAACCACAGCGCGCCATCCGAGCCGCTCGTGATCAGCGCCGGCACGCGCCCGGGCGGGAGGTCGAACTCCGTGACGACCCCGGCCGGAGTGATCCGGCCGATCCGCCCGCCGTCGCCCTGCTCCGTGAACCACAGGTTCCCGTCGGGCCCAGTTGTGATCCCGACCGGCTGCCGATTGGGCGAGAACGTGGACGGCCCGCCAAGCGGGAACTCAGTCACGACGCCGGCCGGCGTGATCCGCCCGATCCGTCCTGGGACCGCGAACTCGGTGAACCACAGGTTGCCGTCCGGACCCAGCGTGATCCCGCGCGGAAAGCGGTTGGCGGACAACCCCGACGAGTCGCCGCCGGAAGCCATCGGCTGCATGACGCCGGCGGTCGTCATCTTGACGATCCGCCCTGGGTTGGCGAAGTCGACGAACCACAGGTTGCCGTCCGGTCCTGCGGTTATCCCGACGGGGTTGTTGTTCCCGGTGACGGCGCGCGGATACTCGGTCACCGCACCTGCGGGCGTGATCCTGACTATCCCACCCGTGTTGAACTGCGTGACCCAGACGTTGCCGTCAGGACCCGCGGAGACGTTCGCGGGCTGCTGGCCGGCCGTCAGGTTCGGGGTGACCCCGCCGGTGAACTCCGTCACGATCCCCGCCGGAGTCACCTTCGTGATCCGTCCTGGCCCCTGTGTCTCCGCCATCCATACGTTGCCGTCCGGCCCGAGGGCGATGCCCGCCGAGCCGCCGTCTGCCGAGAGCCCGGGCGTGACGCCGCCGGTGAATTCGGTGAAGACCGGGTCTGCGGCTCGAGCGCCAGGCACGGCGACCAACAGACCTGCGAACGCGAGGCGCAACGCGCGATGAAGTTTGACTGTAAGACGCACGCGCATCGCCCCTTTGGCGGGCTGGAGGACGTGCCGTGACGATACGTCTCGCAGAGCGATCCGACCAGCGAATGTATCGCAGGGCAGCCATGCACTTCAGGCATAGGTCAGACTCCCTGGGATGAACGAGGAGCGCGGATGAGCGAGCTGACGCTGGTGGGACTGCGGGTGGTGCAGGAGGTGGCGGCTCGCGGCTCGTTCACCGCAGCGGCCGACGCGTTGGGCTACACGCAGTCGGCGGTCTCGCGACAGGTCGCGGCGATGGAGCTGGCCGCCGGCGCGCTGCTGTTCGAGCGCTTGGCGCGCGGCGTGCGCCCGACCGGTGCCGGCAATGTCCTGCTGCGCCACGCCGCGGTGCTGCTCGAAGGGGTCGACGCCACGACGCTCGAGCTCGCCGGGTTGCGCGACCGACTTGAGGGCCGGCTCGCCGTCGGCGCCTACCCCTCGGCGCTGGCTTCGCTCGTGCCGCGCGCGCTCGCACGGTTGCTGCGCGCGCATCCCGCCGTGGTGGTGACGCTGCGCGAGGGCGCGACGCCGACGCATCTGCGCCGCTTGCGAGCCGGTCGCGTGGAGCTCGCCGTCGTGGCGCTGGACCGCGCCGCGCCGCCCGCGCTCGACGACCTACGCGTCGAGCGGCTGCTCGAGGGTCGCCTGCTGGTGGCGGTCCCGGCGGCACATCGTCTGGCCCAGCGCGGGACGGTCGACGTCGCCGAACTGGAAGACGAGCCGTGGATCGTCGGGGACGTCGATCCGCTGCTCGACGTCTGGCCGCGCCCGCCGGCACCGCGGCGGGTCGCCTTTGCCGTGCGCGACTGGCCTGCCCGGTTCGGTCTCGTCGCCGCCGGCCTTGGGATCACCCCCGTCCCCACCTTGGCTGCCGGCACGATCCCGCCCGGGATCCGGCTGCTCGCCGTCGACGAGCCGGAGCCGGTCATGCGCTCGATCGTGGCCGTCACGCGGCCAGACCTCTCGCCGAGCGGACTTGCGCTCGTACGGGCTCTGCGAGAAGAGGCCGCGCCGATCGCCGAGATCGCCCGCCAGGCCCTCGAACCGTGAGCTCGACTGCCTCCGCCGTCGCCTGCGGTTCCTCGACCACGATCACCAGCGCCGGAGGTCTCCCCGACCGGAGCCGCGACCGCTGTGAGACCCAGCGAGGCGGTCGTCGGCCGGTGCGGTCCGACAGTGCTCGACCACGTGTTGTTCGACGACAATCGAACGGCCCCCTTTTGCGGAAGAGCGATAGCGCGCATTCCACGTTTGGGCCCGGCGGCAGTTTCGTTTCGGTGGTAGAGCTCGCGTGTCTTGTCCGCGTCGTCCCGAGGGGGACGCCATGTCTGATCTACGCCCGTTGGACTCGCTGGGTCGTCCACGTTCGCCGGCCGCGGTGCCCGGCTATCTCGCCGGTCGCCCGTCGCGCAACAAGGGCCGCCGCTACCCGGCCGATCCGCCGCGCACGGAGGAGATCATCGCCGTCATGCGCTGCGCCGGCGACGGTCTGCACGGCGATCGGGCACGCGGGCTGATCGTCGTGCTCTGGCGCGCCGGCCTGCGCATCCAAGAAGCGCTCGACCTCAGCGAGCTCGACCTCGACGCGCGGCGCGGCTCGGTCCTGGTGCGCTGCGGCAAGGGCGGACGCCGCCGCGAAGTCGGCATGGACGACTGGGCCTTCGACCAACTCCAACCCTGGCTCACCGCCCGCCAGACGATGCCCGTCGGACCCCTGTTCTGCGTCATCAACGGGCGCACCCGCGGACGCGCGTGGTCAGCCACCGCCGCGCGCGCCGCACTCCGACGCCGCGCCGCGCGCGCCGGCGTACGCCGCCGCTTCGTCCCGCATCAGCTGCGCCACGCGCACGCCATCGAGCTCGCCCGCGAGGGCGTGCCGCTCAACGTCATCCAACGCCAGCTCGGGCACCGCAACCTCGGCGTGACCTCGATCTACCTCCAGGGCATCGACCCCGGCGAGATCATCGAAACCGTCCACGCCCGCCGACCACCGATGATCCCCGCCAGCGCCGGCCTCGCACTCCCCTTCGCTCGCTGACCCGAATCGACCTAGCGGCGGCTTCCCGCTCCGCGAAGCCGCTGCTGCTTTTCCACAAAACGTATTGTTCGACCATCGTCGAAGGATGTTGCTCGCACGCTAGAGCGTGTGTAGGTCCGGAGCGTCGAAGCGTGTCGGCCACACGGCGTATCACGGTGGAATGAGCGGTCAGGTGGGCACGATGTCCGCGAGGGCGGACTCATATTCCTTGGCGACCGTCGGTGGCAAGTTGCCAGTGACACGAAGGAGCACGCCATCTGCGAGGTAGTGGTACTCGGTGCCGAGGATTCCGCCGCTGACGGACTGGATGTATTCGGAACGCTCCTTCGCGTCTCTCGGATCCGCGAAAACCTCGACGGTCCCACCGCGGCCCGTGTCGTCCTTGTCGGTGCCGATCACGTCGGCGCGCTTGACCCGCGAGTCGGCAAAGTTGACCTTCGACTCGTAGCCGCCCGGCCGACCAAGCAGGTTGTTGGGATCGGACTCTTCGGTGTAGACGGTGGTGATCTTCATTTCAGGGATGGCTTCAGCGAGCGCTTCTGCGATGTCGTTTGCACCTGTTGGTTTCGGGCTGGGTGGCGGACTCGTCGACGAAGGACTGGCGGCGTTGCTGGTGGGGGGCTCGGCCGTGGCAGCCGCGCCTTGGTCGTCCGATCCCTGCCCGCCGCATCCGGCAAGTACGGCGACAATGGGAAGCACAACAAGACGTCGCGTCACTGGTCGCCAGACTAGGACATACCCGGCCCTGTGACGTCATGCGATCACTCTTTGGCCACGGGTATGCGCGGGTCATCGCCTGCCCGCTACCCAAACCAACCAGATCGTCGAGCGGTGGCGACTTCTTCAACACCCAGCCGGTCCGCGCGAGCCGCACGTTCACCAAGGCGGTCATCGCCAGCTCGGCCCGCGCTATGCGCGTGATGACGCCAGTTCCGCGCCACGCTGACTACGCGCCCGCTGCTATCGAGTCAAGCCTAGGACGCCCACATCGGCCCGCTCCACGAGAAGTGCAGTACGGCGTCCGCCGGGACGCCGCGGACATGCGGTTGCACCCACGTCTCGCCAGCGCGCAGTGTGATCCCGACCGCGGCCGCGTTGCGCGCTGCTTCGGGACTGTGGCTATGACCGGGCTGCAGCTGGCGCCGGTGGCCGGCGACGTAGGACGCCAGGTAGCTAGCGGTGTTGCCGCGTGGACGGAAGTCATTGGGCAGTGTGACCGATCCGCCGCTCTGCGAACGAGCGGCTGATCGGGGCCGGCGATCCTGTGGCCGTGCACCTGGTGCCTGGCTGGCGGCTCTTTGCTTCGATTGCGGTGGTGCAGCGGGCCGTCGCGGCGGGCATGTGAGTTCCGCGTAGCTGGCCAGTGCAAGGGACCACGCGAGTGCAAACGTCTCGAGGTCCGTTGCCTGGTCCCACACGCATGGCAGCGGAAGGTCGAATGCGGCGATTCGCAGCGCGCCGGCGAAGCGGTCGCGGCCGTGCGTGAACGTGAACGGCAGCTCGAGCGGGCTGGCTAAGCGATGGCGGCGGTGCTTGAACGTGGATGGCGGATCGAGCGGGTCGGGCGGCGACGTCAGCGGCGAGAACGTGAGCGAGAATCCGTGCACGTCGACGCGCAGTTCGTGCGCGTAGACGAGCGTGCGTTCGAGGCGCAGGCGGCGACTGGCCGCCTCAGCGGTCTCACGCCACTGCGGCTCGACGCGTTCTGGGAAGCGAAGGTGCAGGCCCGCCTCGGCGATCGGCTCGGCGTCATCGACGAGCGGTTCGAGGGCCTCGATGAGGGCGCGCCAGTGCGGGCCGGCGGCGAGGAAGTTGCCCGCGATTTCCGATGTGTCGCGCACGCTCGCGCGCGTCGCCGTTATGCGCGCAATCCGTGCACCGCGTGGGTCGAGGGCGATGACGTCGCCGTCCTCGTTCGCGAGCCGTAGTCTGAGCCTGTGGCTCGGGAGGTGCAGTCGGGCCGCATCGGCGAGCTCGGGCGCGAGGTGCTCGGCGACGAACGCATCCAACCAGCGGTTGCGTGCCTCGCCGGCGTCGAGCGCGGCCACGGGCGGCGTGACCGCAAGCTCGCGCACGTGCAAGGCTCCGTCAGGCGCCACTGCGACCGGCGCACGCGACGCGGCGAGAAAGGTCGCGAGCTCCTCGAGCCCGGCAGACGCGACCGGGAGTTGCACGGCGCCGAGCCGACCGTTCGGACCGTCGACCTCCGCGAGATATCCCAGTCGACGAAGCTCGTCGAGCACCCGGTCAACCGTCTCGCGATCGAGCCCGGCTGCGGAGCACAGCTCTTCCGGCGTCGCACCCCCGCGGGAGCTGAGCGCGCCGATGACGACTTCCACCGCCGACTCGGTCGTACCTTGGTCGAATCGGGTCGCGCCTGCGGTGGACCCGAGGACGTGCGTAACGTCGCCGGCCTCCGTCGGCAGCGGATCGTCGCGAGCGGCCGGCCGCGCTTGCTCCTCGCGGGTCCTAACCGGTTCCTGGTCGTTGCGCCCCCGCGACGCGCGTCGCTTCCCCCCACGCCCCGCAGCGCGGGATGGGTTGAGTTCGGCGTAGTACTCGGTGGCGTATCGACGGACGAACTCGTCGGGGTCGTTGAGACGTTGTTCGAGGACGGGTAGGAGCTCGGGGGTGAGGTGTTTGCCCAACGCGCGGATCGCGTTGAAACGGACCATGTCGTCGCGATCGTCAAGCGCGGCGACCATCCGGGCTGCGGTGTCGGGAGGGTCGAGTTCGGCGTAGTACTCGGTGGCGTATCGACGGACGAACTCGTCGGGGTCGTTGAGACGTTGTTCGAGGACGGGTAGGAGCTCGGGGGTGAGGTGTTTGCCCAACGCGCGGATCGCGTTGAAACGGACCATGTCGTCGCGATCGTCAAGCGCGGCGACCATCCGGGCTGCGGTGTCGGGAGGGTCGAGTTCGGCGTAGTACTCGGTGGCGTATCGACGGACGAACTCGTCGGGGTCGTTGAGACGTTGTTCGAGGACGGGTAGGAGCTCGGGGGTGAGGTGTTTGCCCAACGCGCGGATCGCGTTGAAACGGACCATGTCGTCGCGATCGTCAAGCGCGGCGACCATCCGGGCTGCGGTGTCGGGTGGGTTGAGTTCGGCGTAGTACTCGGTGGCGTATCGACGGACGAACTCGTCGGGGTCGTTGAGACGTTGTTCGAGGACGGGTAGGAGCTCGGGGGTGAGGTGTTTGCCCAACGCGCGGATCGCGTTGAAACGGACCATGTCGTCGCGATCGTCAAGCTGTGCGACGAGACGTTTCGCTGCCTTCGTCAGCTGCACGATCTTCTCCTCAGGCCGGTTTCGCTGTGACGACGTCCGTGGTCCTGCTCTTCCGACCCGGAATGGTTCCACTTCTACACGTCTCACAACGCGACCGCGCGGCACTCGCGGTCGACGGACAGCGCCTGGATCACGTTCAAACTCGATCGAGTTCGAGGACTTCGGGTCGGCGGCGGGCACCTTCGAGGAGATCGGCCCCGCGGCCGTAGCGCCGAAGCGGGACAAAAGGCGAAGTGGTGCGTGTCGACGCAAGGATCCTTCCGACGAATGATGGCCCTCAAGAAAGTGGAACTGGCCACGGAGGGTGAGCCAATGCAGTCCAAATGGTGTGGTTTGACGTTGGTTCTGCTGGTCGTGACGGCGGCCCTGGTGGCCTCGCATGTAGCGCTTTGCGCGCGCCGACACGCCTCCCGTCAGCCAGGAGCACAACGCCCCGTTCAAACGCGCCGGCTGCGAACGGTGGGTGCTCTGGTGCCTGGCCCACGCCGGCGCACCCGCGTCCCGCATCGCCGATCTCGCAATGGCCATCCAATGGCCTGATGACGACGGGACGTGGCATCCCGCGGGCGGCTGACACGACAACACCACGACGCCCACACCTTTCGAGCGCCCGATGCACCCGCAGAACAGCCGTACCGCCTGGATCCCCTGGCCCTCAGACGGCGGCTATGTGGAATAGGCTTCGCACCAATTCGACGGCACTCCTACTTCGGTATCGCACCGAGGACGACCGCCCGCCTCACGATGACGACCGACAACGTGCCAGCGTTGAGCGACCGCCAAAACTGATCTGCGCCATGGCGCGGGGTTGGCGCCGGGCCGGGCCGCCGCGACCGGGTCGCGGCGGCGCGGGCGGTTGGATTACTGCGCGCTGCGGTGGAACACGTCCGTGGGGTTGGCCAGGTTGCCGTCGTTGGCGCCGACCCAGGCGGGGTGGAACACGGACCCGTAGTGGGCGAGTCCGGTGTAGTCGCCGACGAAGTAGCCGAGCGCGTCAGGCGCGGTGCGCATGTCGAAGGACCGGGTCGTGAGGCGGTTCTCGTCCGGGAAGGTCCTGCCGCCGTCATGGGAGTGGCTGACCCAGAAGTCCGTGCTCAACGCGCCGTCGCCTCTGACGTCGTTGCGGAAGTCGTAGTAGGACACCGCGACGCGGCCGAGCTCGTCGACGTCGACCATGGCCGTGAAGGCGTCGACGCCGATCGGGGCCTTATCGGCCACGACGGGAGCGCTCCAGTTGTATCCGCCGTCGGTCGAACGCGAGAGCAGGATGTCGTTGTGGTCGCCGTCGTTGAAGCGCGTGTCCATCCAGACCGCGTACACGTTGCCGCGCGTGGCGGTGTTGGAGCGATCCACGGCGAAGTCGGGGATGATGTCGCCCGTGCGCACGTCGTGGCCGGTGTCGGGGTCGGTCACGTCGTCGACGAGCAGGCGATCGATGATCGTCTCTTCTGACCAGGTGTCGCCCTTGTCGGGCGAGTGGATGACCGCGACGCTGTAGCCTCGGGTGTTGTGGCGGTTCGTGCGGGCGCGGATCAGCGTGAAGCCGTTGATGAGCGAACCGTCGGCCAGCACCTCGACCTGGTTGCCGATGGTCTGAGTGAAGACGCCGTTGTCACGGAAGATGGACCGTGCCGGCTCCCACGACGCGCCGCCGTTGGTCGAGCGGGCGAACCACGCTTCCGACGCGTAGCTGGAAGCGTTGTTGTAGGCCTGCTGCGCGGACTTCTCGCTTGGCGAGACGATGCGTTGCCAGGTCGCGTAGACGAGCGACGAGTCGAACGGGTCGGCGGTGATCGTCTCCTTGTCGTTGAAGTTGTTGCCGACCGCGCGAGGATTGTCGAAGCGCAGCACCCGCGGCGTGCTCCAGGTAGCGCCTCCGTCATTTGAGAACGCGGCCAGGATTGCGTTGCGTGCCGTCGAGTTGTCAAAGCCGATCGTGATCGCGTGCAGCCGCCCATTGGGGCTGAACGACAGCCACGGGTCCGTCGCGCGCTGGAAGTCTCCGGCCTCGCCGAGCCCGGCACCGCCGGCGCAGCGCGAGAAGCGCGGGGCGCTGTGCCCCCACGTACCGCCGCCGTTGGTCGAATAGCCGACCCGGTTGCCGTGCGAGCCGCCGTCGTTCCAGCGGTCTTGCTGCCAGAAGGCGACGACGTTGTTGGGATTGGTGGGATTGACGGCCGAGTGCGTCTCGACCTCGGCGTTCTGATAGTTCACGCTATCGGGCGCCGCCTCGCCCGGCCCGCCGCAACCGGGCAGGAAGGGACTGGCGTCCGACGCCGTGGTGGTCAAGCCGAGAGCGAACGGCGCAGCCTGCGCCGGCGCCGCGACCGCGATGGCGACCCCCACCGCGGCGGTCAGTAGGACGCTGGATCTCCTCATGAAATGGACCTCCTTGGCGCGGGCGTTCCGTGCCCGCTGCGAGGGGCGTCGCCGTCCGGCGGCGTCCTTGTACCCGTCGGCTCGACACTACGCTCGTGACGCGCTCCGCGTAAAGGCACGTCAAACGTGCTTGACGGCGGGCGGGCTGACGAAGGCGGCGTTGTCCCGCTCACGCCGCTCGGCCGCCGCGCGCACGTCAGCCAGATCTCAGGCGCGATCGCCTACCTCGCCGGCGCCGACTCCAGCTTCGTGACCGGCCCACCGAACTGATCATCGAACCTGGCACGCTGAGCCGCCAAGGGGGAGGCCCGGACTCGACCACGCGGAGGGTGCAGTCCGCAACTGCGACGCCGCGAGCTGAACACTTCCATAATGGACTGCTCCCGCTGCCAAAACCAAGAGCCCGAGCGAGAACGGATCGACCGCCGCCTCAGCCGGCGCTCCGAGGTAGTGCTGTGCTCGACAGGTTTCTCGTGGAAATTGCGAGGCACTGACGGGGCGGCGGTCTACAACGCGACACTTTGGCGGCGCGCTCCGGTGTATCGGTTTTCGACGAACTATGAACGTCCGGAGTCCCGCCCCTCGCCGAGAGTGCAATCGACGACGGTGTCGTCGAATTTGCAGCACCGCGTCCGTCCGTACCGAAGGGCCACGCAAGTCCGGAAGCGACGGCTCCTGCCCTGGAATCTGAAAGCCTGCTCGGACGATGCTGCATTCTCGAGGCTTCCTGGGGGCGCAGATGTTGCTCGTGGCACTTCTGTCTGCGGGCTGTAGCTACGGAGGCGAGGAACCGAGCCAGGGCAACCTCGCCGCCCCATGTGGGGTGTCGGGAAATACGATCGATGCCCGCACACTGATCGGTCTGCGTGAGCAGGAAGCCGTCGAGGTCGGCCGCCGGCACGGGTGCGCTGTCCGCGTTGAAGTACGCGATGGCCGAGCCGTGGCGAATGACCGTCGGCGACCGCTCCGCAGCGCTGCCCACGTGATCGTGCGAGAGGCGCGCGTCGAAGGACTCTGCGACCGGTATTACGACCCGTGCGTGCCGGCGCGCGACTAACACCATGTATGAGTCACCCGTCGCGCAGCGTGTAGCGGGACCAACCCACGGACTGACCGGCGAATAGCGGCCAAGCACCCGTTCGTCGATAAGCAATACCTCGCTCGCACTCTGCTCGCTGCTCCTTCTCGTCCTCAGCACCGGCGTGCCGTCTGATCAGGGCTGCTCATGTCACGCTGAGGCGGAGGGTGGTAAAGAAGATCGCGTATGTCATCCAAGGACATCGACCCGGTCGACTTCCGCCAGGCGCAGCACAAGCACTGGGACGCGGCTGCGGTGGGATGGAAGCAGTGGAGCGCGTTCAATGACCGCGCCGACGGGCACATCAGCCAGCGGCTGGTGGATCTCGCCGGAGTGCAGTCAGGAGGCCGGGTCCTGGACGTGGCGGCCGGCTATGGCGAGCCGGCGCTCACCGCCGCGCGCAAGGCTGGCCCGGAGGGCCGGGTCGTGGCCACCGACATCTCCGCCGAGATGCTCGCGTTTGGGCGTCAACGCGCGGCGGCGGCCGGCCTGGGTAACGTCGAGTTCATGCAGTCCGATGCCGCCAGCCTCGCTTTTCCGCACGCGAGTTTTGACGCGGCGGTCTCGCGCTGGGGAATCATCTTCGAGCCGGACGCGGAGGGCGCAGCGGCGCGCATCCGAGGCTTCCTCAAGCCGGGCGCGCGGATAGCGATCAGCTCTTGGGGCGAGCCCGAGCACGTTCCGTTTCTCTCGATTCCGATGAGGACGACGGCCAAGCGGCTCAACGTGCCCCCCGCCCCAGCCGGAACGCCGGGGCCCCTGTCTCGGCCCACCCCCGCGGCAATCGGCGGGTTGCTCGAAGCAGGTGGGTTTTCCGAGGTCGCCGTGGAGCAGGACGAGGTCACGTACCAGTTCGACTCCCCGGAGCATTTCACCGCCTACATCAGGGCGATCTCCGCCCCAATCCGCGCCATGATCGAGCACTACGCAGGCGACTGCCAGCAAGAGGCCTGGGACGCGATCACTCAGGCTGCCGCGGATGCAGCGGGTGGCTGGAAGCCGCTGCACTTCACGAACGCAGTCCTGCTGGCCTCGGCAACGGCCTAGCGCCCACCGCGCACGACCCAGGAAGCGACCCTGAGGATGGCCCGGCGGCGCGCGGTCGATTGGTCTCGACGACGCTCCTGCGGGCCGCGAAACGAGCGTCTCAATGCGAGGTGAGCGCCAAAGCACCCGCTGCTGCATTCCACGTGCGACGGGGCGGTGGCACCGTCGTGCCATCGAAGGTAACGGAACCGTCGAATTTCGTATCGCTGCGTCGTGTGCCGCTCTCGGAATCAGGCGAAACGAGAAGCGGCGGGTCGGGGAAGTGGCAGACCCACGACGATAGGTTGTCAGCGCATGGTTGAGATGGTGACGTTGTCGTTCGATGAGCAGGTCGACGCGCTGGTGGCTCGGGGCATCAGCGTCGACGAAGCATCGTTTAGAGCGACCGTTGAGGTCGCACGTCCACAAGGGCGACCGGAGCGCTCGGTGCTCGTGCTCTCCCGCAACGTCGTTTCCGTCGCTGCGGCGGCCGCGCGTGTCGAGCGGCACGGTCGACCGATCGTTCTTGGTCACCTCGAGATGGACGACCTCGACACGTTCGCGCCGATTGGCGCCGTGGAGTTGCCGGTGGCCGACGCGTACGTCGCGACTGACATCGACCTCGGCGCCGGGTCGCGAAATGTTTGTCCCCAGGATGCGTTGCGCGACATCCTCGACGCCGGCCGGTCGCCGCTGACCCTCGACGAAGGCATCGCGCTCGTCCTTCAGCAGCCGGACGTCATCGCCAAGAACTGGGGCTTCTCGATGGCGGGCTCGCGACGTGGTGACCAACGCGTACCGGCGTTCTGGATCAGCGACGGGAAGCCGAAGCTGGGCTGGTGCTGGGACCGAAATCCGCACACGTGGCTTGGCACCGCCTCGTGTGAGCAACGCGCCGCTGATCCGCGCTACGGCTGCGTTGCGCGGTCAGCGACAGCGCGACGAGGAAGCACCACGCGAGCTTCCCAATTGGGGATGCGCCATCTGGTCCTGCGTCGACTGCAGCTCGGTCGTCGGGCGGATCATCCGCTTCGACCCAAACGCTTTCGGGGAGTCCGAGTCTTCGCGACCGGTGGCGATGTCGACGGCGACCACTGGCCGGGGCCGCCTTCGACGGACCCGCAGGAGGCGTATGTCGTCGTGTACAGCGTCGAGCTGGATTGGAATCAGGGCAAGCACGACGCGGAATTCAGACCGCCTGACGGCGACGCGCGACACAAGACGTCTCGCCGCACCGCAGAAGCACCGGCCCAACCGCGGCGGCGAACTCCAAACCGCCGCCCGCGCGCGGCGCCCATGCCCCTACCCTCCGACTTGGGGTTCGGCCGTGTCGCGTGCGAGCGTCAGACGCGACGCGTCGGATGCGTCGCCGCCGGTAACCGTGCGCCATTCGTCGCCTTCGCAGGCGATGCAGTGCGGTAGCTGTTCCGTCGACGCGAAATGCAGATTGAAACCGCACCGGGTGCACGTGTATGTGCCGGAGACGACGTCGCTGTCGGCGTTCAGGAGATCGGCCATTTCGGAAGCGCTCCTCAGACGGGGTCACCGCGGCCCTACCCGACCGCCGCGCTTAACCGAGCGCCGGACGTCAGCGACGCTTGACACCCGCCGGCAGGACGGAAGCCTCGTTGCCGTGCACGAGTGTTCGCAACCTGGCCGGCTTGCTCTCTCACCCTCGTTGGCGGCCCGACGGGCTCGGCGGTCAGGACCGTCCGCGGTCGGCGAACGAGCGGAACGCTTCCTGCATCGCCTGGTCCGGCAAGGCGTCTTCGGCTTCGTCGTCGATGTCGCTGGACGGCTCGTCGTCCAGCAGGTGGCGCAGAGCGTCTTCGGCGCCTCGCGTGACGTCGGCGACGGTGACCTCGCGATCAGCGACGGTGATGTCGCCTCAGCCGCTTCCAGTCCGTTGCAGGCGCCCGATCGTGAGCGCGAACGCATCCCTCCACCCGGACGGCGGCCCGGGCCAAGCAGGCGTTGTCTACCGAGGCCGAAGCCCAGTCGACGTGAATCGCGTGCTTGTCGCTGGACCCGGTGTCAGACGGCGTCGCCCTTGCGGATACGGGAGAACTCGCCTTCGTCGCGGTGCGTGAAGACCTCCCCGCCTCCGTTGGCGCGCAACCACGTCTTGCCGGCCGCCTCGGCGGCCGCCTGCGTGTCATGGGTCGAGACGACGGCGCCGTTCTCCTCCCTGATGTTCCACTGCTCACCGTTCGGGATGATGTGCACGTTGGGCATGGCGCGGCACTACCCACTCGCACCGGCGGCCAAGCGAGCGCGCGAGTCACCGGTTCTCGGCGCTCGAGTCTCAGGGCGATTGGCGGTACGACCGTGCGGTCGCGCGACGTCCGGCCTATCGGCGTCCGCGACGTCGGCTGACGCTCTAGGTTTCGGCGGAGGTACGCACCACGCTCCGGCCTAGTGGGTTGGATGCGGTTGTGCTCGGGTAGCCTCGCCGCCGTGCCCGAGCGGACCGTTATCGCACCCACGGGTGAACTCGATCTAGCCGGCGCCACCGCGTTCCGGGCGACCCTCCAAGACACTGTGGGCCGAACGGATGACGGACTGATCGTCGACCTCAGCGATGTGGAGTTCATCGATTCGAGCGGCCTTGCGGTGCTCCTTGAGGTCGACGAGCAATTGCGTCGCCAGCAGCGCGCTGTGGCAGTCGTCGCGCCACGCGGCACGGCGGCTGCGGTCCTGATCACACTCGCCGGTCTTCGTGGGCGCCTAAAGGTGTTCGATTCCGCGGCGGCGGCCAAACGTCAATAGACAACAGGACGCACCCTCCGTGCGTTGGGAGCGCGCCTGACTGGTGGTAGGCCGAACCGCTCACCGATCTCCGCTTGTGTGAGTTCGTCTTTTGCGGACGCCGGCTGTTCGGTCTAAACATGCGGTGGGCCGGATTTCCTGTGAGAACGGCCCCTCGCCGCCTTCCTCATACCTGGATCATGTTCGTTTTCCAGGTGGTTTTGGGAATGCAATCGGCATGCCGACGTGTGCTCAAGTCGATGATCTTCTTGGTGCTGGGCAGCCCTACGAGAGCGCCGTCGGGGCGCTGCAGGCGCCGGCCGGGCAGGCGTACACGAGCGCCAGCAGGCTTCATGCCGACCGGTCCGGCGCCAATCCACGGCAGGATCTTTCGCCGCACGCATGGCGTCGGCGCGTGACCCGAGGTACACCGTCCGGCGATAGCTCGCGGATGCGAACTCGCCGCGTCGCCAATCCCAGTCAAGCGTGCCTCCTTGCGCCGCAGTAGCCAACCCGGCCAGCCAGCGGGAGAGCCGCGGCTGCCGGCAGCGTGCGCGGTGCTCGTCGCGATAGCCCTCTATGCGGCGCTACCGGATGATCTGCTCTTCGCTCCCCGCTTCGTGGTCCCGGTGCTCGAGTTGCTGCTGTTCGTGCCACTCGTGGCGGCCAATCCACGCCGCATGGTCCGGGAGAACCGCTGGCTCAGGCGCGTCTCGATCGCGCTCGTGCTCGTCATCGCGGCCGCGAACGCGGCCGCCCTGATCTCGGTCGTTGGCCAGCTGGTCTCAGGCCACGCCAAACACGGCTCCGAGCTGCTAATGGCCGCTGGGCAGGTATGGCTGACCAACATCATCGTCTTCGGGCTGGCCTTCTGGGAACTCGACCGCGGAGGACCGGTCCGGCGGACCCAGGCCCAGGACCGCGACCTGCCCCCCGCCGATTTCCGCTTCCCTCAAGACGAAGACCACGACGCGATCGACGAGGTCGCGATCCGCTCATCGGCAAAGTCAGGCTGGACCCCAGGGTTCATCGACTACCTGTACGTCTCGGTCACAAACTCGTCAGCGTTCAGCCCGACCGACACGATGCCCTTGTCGCCGCGGGTAAAACTCCTCATGGCCGCCGAATCCGTCTCCGCGATCCTGCTCTCCGTGCTCGTCATCGCACGCGGAGTCAGCCTGCTGCGATAAAAGGCGACCCGAGACCAGCAGGCACTGTTCGACGCCAAGTCGTAGTCGCCCCGGACGCGAAGCAGGGCAGGCCACCTGTTGAGTTCAACCCGCCCCGTGACCCCCTTGGTCCCTTAGGAGGGAGAGCGTCGGCCGTGCCGGCCGGCGCTGACAAGCGCACGGGTTGGCGATCGGGGACTATGCCGAGGCCAGGGTCACGTCTGCCGAAGCTTCGCTCGTTCTCGGGTAGCGGGAGTTGTCGAGGATCGGGGACGGTCCGAAGCCTTTGACGATGGTGTAGATGGTGATCGAGAACTCGAAGATGATCTCCGGGATCGAGAAGAGGAAGTGCGCGCCGCTTTGCTCGTAGGCCGGGCCCGAGCAGGAACGTCCAGACCGCGCTCAGCGAGTCGAGCAGGTCGAAGCGCTGGACGATGTAGCAACCATCCCCGCTCAGAGGGAGTGGCGCGGCTTGTTAGTCCGCAGCTTCCTCGACCTCGAGGGCTTGGAGTCGGCGCATCGCGTTGATGGCCGCGGGGAAGCCGGCGTATGGCGCCACCTGGATGAGGACCTCGCGCAGTTCCTGGACGGTAAGGCCGACGTTACGAGCGGCGTGGAGGTGGACGTCGAGTTGGGGTTCGCAGCCGCCCTTGGCGGCGAGCATGGCCACGGCGGCGAGCTCGCGATCCCGGAGGGAAAGCCCCGGGCGGGTGTAGACGTCACCGAAGGCATACTCGACGATGTGGCGGCCGAGATCGCCGAGCGAGTCCACGACGGCTTCGCCGGCGGAGCCGTCGACTTGGGCGAGTTTGTCGCGGCCGCGGGCGTAGCGGTCATGTGTTGGAGTGGCGGTGCGCAAGGGTGTGCTCCAGTTGCTCGTAGTTGGTGATCTTGTAGGTGACGGTCGCGAGATCGCGTTGCAACTCGGCGATCCGCTCGAGCACCTCGTCCCGGTGCTCCTCGAGCAGCGCCCGTCGCATCGCGATGGTGCTATCGCCCTGGCGGCGAAATTCGGCGTAGCGCCGCATGTCGCGGATCGGCATGCCGGTGGCGCGCAGGCGCTGCAGGAAGGCCAGCCACGCGAGATCCTTGGCGTCGTAACGACGTTGTCCGCCGTGCACGCGTGCGACCGGGTCAAGCAGCCCGATGCGCTCGTAGTAGCGCAGCGTGTGCGCCGAGAGCCCTGACAGCGCCGCAACCTCCGCGATCGTGAACGGTCCCGATGGCTCCGTGCTGGACATGGCCATCACGGTAAGGGTTAGAGCGCGCTCGAACGCAAGCGTGGCGACGCGCCAATGTGCTGATCACGACCGCGGACGCGCGGTTGTCACGCCGCGATGAGCGGACCCTGCGGGGCAAGCGAATCGTCGTCACCGCACAGCAGCAGGGCGCACACGTCGTGCTCACCACGGTCGAAGCGGCCAGGAGACACACAGAACGCGCTGCCGCCACGCTCGCGCTCGCCTTCGGCGACCCACTCCGGGCTTCTCGCCCGGCCCGCGCCGGCGGTCAGCCGACGCGGAAGCTGACCGAAGCCGGCTTGCTGTGGATGCCCGCCGCGTCGGTCGCGACGAGCTTCATCGTGTATCGCCCGGCCTTCAGGCGCTTGCCCTTGACGCGTCCGCTGAACGTGAGGCGGTTCGTGCCCGCCCTGCCCGTGGCGCGGAACGCGCCCAGGGCCTTCGTCGACCGCTCCCGGAAGATCGTGAGCGTGAGCGTGGCCGCTTCGCTGAGCGTGTAGCGCACTGCAGGCCCCTTGCCTGCGACACGCCACCGCGTCCGGCTGAGGCTGACCTTGGTGAGCCCGGGCGGCGTGCGGTCCGTCGCGACGGGCGGCGTCACGACGGGGTTCCCCACCACGGGGTTGGTCACCACGGTCACGACGGGGGCGGTCACCACGGGTCCCGGCTCCGGACTCGGGTTCGGGTCGGCCGACAAAGGAAGCGTCCGCACGAGCAGCTCGCTGTAGCCCGCGTTGTAGGCATTGTCCGACTGCGACACCTGAAAGGTGTAGGTCCCGTTCGGCAGCGGCGGGGAGACCGTCCAGCTGTAGGCGCCGGTGACTGGGTCGATCCCTACCCGCTCCCAGCGAACGACCTCCCCTGACGCGGTCGTGCCCGCGAAGACGACGATGTCGACGACGCCCCAGTCGCCCGGCCCGGTGTCGGCGACTCCCGCGAGTGTGGTGCCATCGCCGCCGCTCACGGTCAGCGTCGGGGTCGGAGTCTTGGTGTCGACGGTGAACGCCAGTTCGGAAACGGTCTTCCGCTCGAGGTCGTCGGCCTGCGTGACGACGATCTTGTACGCGCCGTCGGGCAGGGGATCGGAGATCTTGAAGCTGAAATAGCCGGAGTTGTCCCGCTGCACTGCGCCCAGCGGCACCTGTGCCGTAGGTGTGACCAAGGTCCCGGTGATCGTCGTGGCGTCGCCCAGGGCCGCGCCGGCGTATCCGTCGAACACCGGCGCGTTGTCATGCGTGTAGACCATCGGCACGGTGTCACCCGTGTAGTCGACGGCCCGCCACTTCGCGGCATCTGGTGGATGGACGTCGACCCTGAAGGTCGTCGGTGTGCTGTAGCCGGTGTTGTCCGCCCAGTCGCTCTGCGTCGCCCGCGCCGTGTACCGCCCGTCGGGAGGCCGACCGGACCGGTCGAGTACGTCCCCGTGCCTGTATCCCGGTTGGGCGTGCGCGTGCTCGAAGGATCACCGTACGACGCTCGCGCCCGCGTAGACGTCGAGTTGTCACGCTCCGTCCCCGAGGGTCGTGCCACTTGTCCCGGCGAAGCTGGGCGTCGTCGAGGTTCGCTGGACGCCGGCTGCGCGATGAGCGCGACGACCGGCGCGGTGGTGTCGAGAACGACACGGTGATGCTCCCGCCGCCCGCGGTGGAGGTCGTCCTCGTGAAGCCGGCGGGGACAAGGCTCGACCCGCCACCGCCACCACCGCCGCCCAGATTCAGGGGAATTGTCGCGCCACCGCCACCGCCACCGCCGTTCAAGCCACCGCCGCCACCGCCGCCACCGGCGACCTTCTCGCTGAGGGTGTGAATGCCGCCCCCGGTGCCGCCGCCGTTGAACCCGCCGTCCGTCGGCGACCGATCGTCGTAGGCCCCGCCGCCGCCGTTGCCCCGCGTCCCCGGATCGCCGGTGTTGCCGTTGGGGCCCGACCCACTCGCGCCTCCCAGCCCGGTACCGGCCGGGATCCCGCCGCCACCGCCCCCGGACAAGGGGAGGATGCACCCCGTGCAGTTGCGCGTGTCGCCGCCGGCCGAATCCGCATTGCCGCCGAACCCGCCGGTCAAGGCGCCGCCGTTCAACGAGACCCCGTCGCCGGCGCCGCCCCCGCCACCCGCGATCAGGAGCCTCGAGTCCGAAGGCGTCAGCCCGGTCGCCCTCGCGAGCAGCCGCACGTCGGACGCTCCGCCACCGCCTCCGGCCCCGGCCCCATACCCGCCGTCGCCCCCGTTGCCGCCGACCTCGAGATACAGCACCTGACCCGGCGTGACCGTCAGATCGCCCTCGACCTTCGCCCCGAAGCCGCCTCCGACGCCGAAGCCGCCCGGCCCACCGTTGGCGCCGATGGCCACGACGTGCACGGTCGTGACCCCGGCCGCGACGACGTACGTCCACTCACCCGGGGTGGTGTAGGTGTTGACCACGTTCCCCGCGGCATGAGCGACGCCGGGGACAGCCGCGAGCCAGATCGTGAGAAAGAGCAGTCGGTAGCGCATCGTGCGCACGTCCTCTGGGAGACACTTCGGAGCGGGTTGACCTACCTAACCGCCCCAGTCACGAACTGCTGGACCGTGGGACGAAGCCGATTCCTTCGGCCTGCGCCGACCCTAACCAGCGCGACGAGGAAAAGCCAGCGCCGCGGTGAGCTGCTGGGTGATGACTCGTGGCGGTTAGGTCAGCGGCTTCGGTTTGGTCCCGGTAGGACAGCGGTCGCCCGGCCTTCCGAATTGCGAAATTCGAAGGCTCCGAGGTCCCCTGTCGGGACGTCGAACTGGTACGTCTGCCCAACGACGTCGACCTGCTCGATGACCCTTCGGCTCGTGTCGAGGACGGCGATTGACGTGACGTTGCTCGGGACGATGCCGCAGAAGTACGCGCGCCCTCCCGGTCCCAGGGGCTGGGGTGATCGACCGCGCACCCGCTTGAGAGCCGACGTAGTCGGTGGTCGCTCGACCCGCTATGGCCGCCTTCTCGTCCTCCGTTAGCGAGGTGCCTCGCGCGAGCAGGGGGCCCAGCGCCTGGTTCGCCAGATCAGCTTGCGAAGGCGGCGGTGTCGCGGCGACCTCATCTCCGCGGCGTGCACCGCCCAGGCGTCCTGTGAGCAGAGCGCCGGAGCCGGCGAGGACGACGAGCACGACGAGGCCGGTAGCCACCATCGTGCGCGGGAGCGGGAGCATGGTTGAGCTCCACCCGTTGCACCGCGAGCCGCTTCTGTGCCCGGCGCGACACCTTGCCGCGTCGCCAGTAGGCGTGCACCTGGTGGTTGACGATGCCAAAGAGCCAGGCGTTGGGCACGATCGAGGACACGTCGACGCGTCGTGAAGCGATCAACGCGGCCGCAAGCTCTCCGCCGCTACATCGGCCACGACCTCAGGGTCGTCGAGCCGTCGTGCCACAAAGGCCAGGACCCAATCGACGTGCCGGCGGTAGAAGACACCGAAGGCCTCCGGTTCGGATCGCGCACGACGTGGCAACTCGCGGTCGGTATCGGCGTCGTCCTCATGCACTGGGGCTAAATGGTCTTAGCCGACGTTTTGTGACGAGCCGCCGAACTTCGGTCCGCGACCGGGGGCCGCGACGACCTCGAACGAGGATCGCCGCGGCCCCCGGACCATCACGGTGTCGTGGTCGACAACGTGAACGTCAGCGTCTTGCCGTAGCTGCCCGTGCGCAGCGCGTCGTTGGCGGCGATCGCCTGCTGGAACGACGACGGTCACGGCGTCGTTGGACACCGGGCCGCCGTAGGTGAGCACCGTGGTCGGAGTGGCCGAGCCGCCGACCGGAGCGAACGCCGCCGCCCGTCCCGCCCGGCGCTGGTCGCCCGCACGGCCACCGGTGTCGGCGAGCGAGAACGCGCCGTTGACCAGACGGCCGGTCGCGTTCGGGCTCGGATCGGCGACGCTGAGCGTCGCGTCACCCGCGGTCGAGATGACGTTCGCCGTCGTCTGCGCGTTGTAGGTGCGCGACACGCCCGGCGTGAACGGCGCCGAACGACGCCGGGGTGCCGAGCGTCAGCGCCAGCGTCGCCGGCACGGTGCCGCCGGCCCCGCCGGGCGTGTCGGTCTTACTGGACGGTGACGCCGTTGCCGTCGAACTCCGCCCAGTTGAGGTTGAACAGGTTGCCGCCCGTCGCGCCGCCCGTCACCGTCGCGGAACACGAAGAACAGCTCGTGCTTGCCGTTGTCGGCGCTGCGGGAGCGGGAACGTCTGGCTGTTCCAGATCGCCGCGGCCGTGGTCGAGCCCGTCGACGTCAGGTTCGCCGTCGTCAGGATCGGGCCGGTGATCGAGTCCTGCCGGACCTCGATCGCCGCGAGCGGCGAGCCGACCGTCGCGGCCCGCGGCCGCCGTCGGCGACGCGGAACGTCACCGTGTCGATCTGGAACAGGTTGAACGGACCGTTCAACTGGATCCAGTCGCCCGCCGCGAGGCTGGAGCGATGGACGCCGGCGCCGCCGTCGGTGTTGGTCGCCGTCGTGGTGCCGGACTGGGTGACGACGTGCTCGACCTCCTGGTGCTTCTGGCGCATCTGGATCTGGCCGGTGCTCGTCAGCGACGGGACGCCGCCGGTCGCGCCCTTGTCGGTGTACACGGCGCTGATCACGCCGAACACGTTGCCGCCGTGCGACACGTCGTTGGCGTCGGTCGGCAGGAAGCCGGTGCAGCCGGTGCGTCGGTGCGCCTCGGCGTGGCCGTGCGTGTCATGGCCGAGGACGAACGTCACCTGGATGTCGTTGCAGTTGATCGACGAGTCCTCCGGATCGGTGACGACGACCTTGAACTGGAGCTCGTCCCCGAAGGAGAACAGGCCGCCGTCCAGCGGCGCGACGACCTCGACCGTCGGCGTGGTGTTGCCCGAGGTGATCACCGTGCTGGTGCGTGGTCTTCTCGCCCGAGGAGTCGAACACGGTCAGCGTGGCGGTGAAGCGGCCGCGCTGGGTGTAGACGTGCGTCGGGTTGGGCTCGGTCGACTTCGGCGTAGCCGTCGCCGAAGTCCCACTCGAAGCGGATCGAGTCGCCCGGATCCTCGTCCAGTGAGCCCGCGCTCGAGAAGTTGACCGTCAGCGGCGACGCGCCGTCGGTGCTGTCCGTCGTCAGCACGGCCTTCGGCGGCCGCTTGCCCTTGACGTACTCCCACTTGTACATGCCGGCGTCCGCGCTGATGACGTTGAACCCGTTGCCGTAGGTCAGCAGGTAGAACGCGCCGTCCGCGCCCCACTGCATGTCCATCGGGTCGTCGCACTCGAACGCGGACGTGCCGGCCGCGGTGCTGGCGCGGCTGCCGCAGCTCGAGGAAGTTGTTGATCTTGAAGACGCGGTTCTGATCGTCGAGCTTGGCCTCGCGCAGCGTGTCCTGCGTCCACTCGCCGAAGATCACCGAGTCGTCGTAGTACGGCGGGAACTTCTTCGGGTTCGGGTTGGCCGGGTCGTAGTTGTACTTCGTCATGCCGTGCGGGCCGACGCCCCCGGTGTAGAGCTCCGGGAACAGCCGCGGGCACTCGGTCGTCGAACCGGGCGCGATCGGCCCGGCCGTCGGCGCGTAGTACCCCAGGCACGGCGTGCCGAGCGGCGTCGCCGTGTTGTTGTCGCGGTACGAGTACCAGATGTCCGGGTTGGTCACCGGCGGCACGTCGACCAGCCCCGGCTCGACCGAGGGCCCGCCCTCGAGGTTCCAGCGCGAGTCGTTGCGCTGGGTCGGGCCGTTGCAGTCGTGCAGCTCGCGCCGGGGTGTTCAGCGGCGTGCCGGCCGTCGTCGTGCCCGGGCGCGAACTCGTGGAAGTTCCACTTGTAGTAGCGCCAGATCGCGCTTGTAACACGTCGGCCAGCCGTAGTTGGACGGCTTGCGCACGATCTCGAAGCGGCCCGGTGCCTGCGGGCCCGCGATTGCGCTGCTGGGTGTTCGCGTCCGGCGAGTAGTCGCTGACGTACGCGACGTCGTTCTCGTCGACCTGGATGCGGAACGGGTTGCGGAAGCCCATCGCGTAGACCTCGGGCCGCGTCTTGGCCTGCGGCGCGCCCGCGACGAGCGGGAACAGGTTGCCGCTCGGGATCGTGTACGCGCCGGCGCCGGTGCCGAAGTCGGCCTTGTTGGCGTCAGCGGCCGCGATGTTGCCGGCCTTGACCTTGATGCGCAGCACCTTGCCGCGCAGGTCGTTCGTGTTCAGCGCGGAGCGGCGCGGAGTCGCCGGTCAGCCGCTGGTACCAGCCGCCGACCGTGGTCGTGGCCGTCGTGAGCGTCGGCGACGGTGCCCGGTGAGGGCCGCGCCGTTGCCGGTGATCTGGGCCTGGTCGGACTGCTGCAGCGCGCGGCGGAAGAACACGTTGACGTTCGCCGTGTTCACCGGGCCGCCGCTGGTCTGGATGTTGTCGGCGCCGACGTTCGAGAGCGCCTCGAGCGCCGTGTCGACCTGCGCGGCGGTCGCGTTGTAGCGCGAGCGGCGCGGTCGTCTGGCCGTTGAAGGTCAGCGTGAACGTGCCGCCCGTCGCGTTGGTGGCGCGCACGGTCTGCTGCTCGTCGGTGAGCTGGTCGTTGAACGGGCCGTAGCCGCCGGCGTTGATGCCGCCCGCGGGCGTGTCGTCGCCCGTGACCAACCACATGTTGCCGTGCTTGTCGAAGTCGATGTCGCCCGCGACGTGGCAGCACTCCTGGCGGTTGTTGGTGACCCGCATGATCTGCTGCTCGCTGGTCATGTCCAGGCGCGGACCGGTGGCGTCCTCGACGAACTTGAAGCGCGAGAGCTGGAAGTAGCCGACGTACGGATCCCAGGCGGTCTTGGACGCCGCCGTGTTGGGCGGGTTCGTGGTCGGCGTGGTCTGCGTGACGATCGTGCCGTCGGACAGCTTGACGTCCTGCACCGTCTGCGGCGAGTAGAAGAGGTAGACCCACTTGTTGGTGGCGAAGTTCGCGTCCACGGCCGGGCCGTAGAGGCCGTCCTCGCCGTTGGAGTAGATCCGCTGCGTCAGCGGCAGGCTCGGGTCGGTGAAGTCGGCGATGACCTTGGTCGTGCCGGTGACCGGGTCGTGCAGGCGCAGCGTGCCGAGGCGCGCCGTCTGGAAGATGCGACCGTCCGGGAGCTGGTCGAAGCCGATCGGCTCGTTGAGGTTCGGCGGCGCCGCGATCTTCGTCTGCTGGTAGTTCTTGAGCACGGTCGCGCCGCAGTCGCTGTAGACCGGATCGCTGGCGCCCGCGGCCCAGCTGATCGCGCCCTTCAGGTGCGTCGTCAGCGTCGCGTCGAACGCCTCGGGCGTGTTGCCGAGCGCGGTGTAGAACGAGCGGCCGCCCTGGTAGTCCTTGCAGAAGGAGACCGGATGGTTCGACGCCGTTCGTGCCGCCGGCGATGCCGTCGAGCACAGCGCCCTGCGGGCTGCGGGCCGAACGGATCCTCGACGACCGTCGCCAGCACGTGCGAGACGCCGCGGACGTTCGTCGCGAGGTTGTACCAGTGGTCGGTCGCGCTCCCAGTACAGCGGGAGCGACTTGCTCGCGTCATGGACGCGGTCGAAGACCTTGACCGTGCCCGACTGCAGTGTCGGTCCGGCTCGACGAGCGGGTGCCGAGGACGTTGGTCAAGAACGACCAGGACGGGTCGGTCTCGATCGCCGAGCCGATGCCGACGAACCCGCCGCCCTTGCGGAAGTACGCCTCGAAGACCGAGCGCTGCGCGTCCGTCAGCGGGCTCGCGACGCCCGTGTTGAGAAACACGACAGCACGGTAGGTCTCGAGATTGGCGGGCGTGAACTCCGCGCCGACGGTGGCCGGCGCGGGCGCTGTGACCGTGAACGCGCCTCCCGTCGCCGGCTGCGGTGATCGCGGCCACGCCCGCGGTCGTGAGCGCGTCCTCGCGTGCTCGTGACCACGAGCACCTTCGGCGGATCCGCCGCTGCCGCTTTCGCTTTGGCCGACGCCGTCGCCGGCAGCACCAAGGCCAGGCTCAACAGAGCCAGGCCGACGCGTGTTCTCCCCATCTTCTCTCCTCTTGACCGCTCCGCACCGCACGTCGGACGACTCGCCGGTGTTTGTTGTACGAGACGGCAAATTACGCCCATGAATCTCTCATGTCAATCAGATGAGAGCCGCGGCGCCTACGCGACAGCACGCGGCTATCGCGGTTCGTTGTGGGGAGCAACCGCAGACTTACGGCCTTTTAGCGGCATGAAAACCCAAGAATTCGACTCTTGATCGTATTCGTGCCTCCGATGGCGTAATCGCTCACCAGGCGCCCATGTCCTCTCGACACCGCAGAGAACGCGGTGTTACGGTTCGTTTGGCGGCGCAACTTTGAGGACTGATGCCGCCGATCCGTTTTCCAGGACCGGAGGAGAGACGATGTATTCGACCCGTTCGTCGGGAGAAGCGTCGATGGGCTGGAGAGATCGACGCCGGGTGTGCGCGGCGGCGATCGCAGTCGTCGCCGGCATGGCGTTCGCGCCGGCATCCGCCGCGGCGCAGCAGCCGTTCCCGCTCTACGGCAAGGACAAGTTCCTCGGGAACGTGAACGAGCTCACCCGTCCGCTGTTCGCGCAGTACTTCAACCAGATCACGCCCGAGAACGCGGGCAAGTGGGGCAGCGCGGCCGGCACGACCCGCACCGCCGCGATGCGCTGGGCCAACCTCGATCAGGCGTACAACCTCGCGCAGGCCAACGGCTGGCCGTTCAACTTCCACGTGCTGGTCTGGGGCAACCAGCAGCCGACGTGGATGGCGGCTCTGAGCGCCGAAGAGCAGTTGGTCGAGATCAAGAAGTGGTTCGCGGCCGTCGCCGAGCGCTACCCGAACATCAAGTGGATCCAGGTCGTCAACGAACCACTGCACGACCCGCCTGACTGCACGCACTCGGCCAACCAGGGCGGCAACTGCAACGCCAGCGGCAACTACGCGCGGGCGCTGGGTGGCGCCAACGGCACGGACGGCACCGGCTGGGACTGGATCCTCAACGCCTTCCGGCTGGCGAAGCAGTACTTCCCGAACACGAAGCTGATGCTCAACGACTACAGCATCACCAACTCCGACAGCGCGACCACGCAGTACCTGCAGATCATCAACATCCTCAAGCGCGAGAACCTGCTCGACGCCATCGGTGAACAGGGCCACGCGTTCTCGACCACCGGCAACATGGCGGTCCACAAGGCGAACCTCGATCGCCTCGCCGCGACCGGGCATCCCGATCCAGATCAGCGAACTCGACATCGACGGCGTCGCCGCGGGCGGCGTCCCCGGCGACGAGATCCAGCTGCGCGCGTTCCGCCGGATCGTCCCGGTCTTCTGGGAGCACCCGGGCGTCGAGGGCATCACGGTCTGGGGCTGGCTCCAACCGAACCATTGGCGCAACGCGCAGAACGCGCCGATCGTGCTCTCCACCGGCGTGCCGAAGCCTGCCGCGCTCTGGCTCTATGACTACGTGCGCGGGATCGCCCCGGTGATCAAGCCCGCGCAGGTCATCAGCATCAGCGACGTCAACGCTCCGGTCGGCGCGGTACAGGCCGACGACTGGGCGTCGGGGATCGGTCGGCCCGAGCTGCGGACGTTCACGTGGCAGCTCACGGCAGCCGACGGTCCGTTCTCGATCGTGCCGAGCACCGGCGAGCTGCGGATCACCGACCAGCGCCTGCTCGACGAGCACACGACCTACACGCTCACCGCACGCGTGAGCAACGGCTTCCACACGTCAGCCCCGGTCACGCTGACGGTCGCCACGCAGGAGCTCGCGAACGTCGCCGACGGCGCGGCGGGCGCCACCGTGCCCGCGACGCTGTCATTGACGCTCGGCGCCAACGCCGGCCTCGGAGCCTTCACCCCCGGCGTGGCCAAGGACTATGAGGCGAACCTCGTCGCGACCGTGATCAGCAGCGCGGGCGACGCGGCGCTGAGCGTGGCGGACCCGGCGGGCACCGGCAAGCTGGTCAATGGCGCCTTCTCGCTCGCCCAGCCGGTCCAGGCTGCCGTCAGCGGCGCGTTCGCAGCCGTCGGTGGTGCGCCGGTGACGCTGCACACCTACAGCGGCCCGGTCAGCAACGACCCGCTGACGGTCCGCTTCAGGCAGTCGATCGGCGCGACGGAGCCGCTGCGCACCGGCGCCTACGCCAAGACGCTGACCTTCACGCTCTCGACGACGACACCATGAGGCAGGACGCACGCCAGCACGCGGCGCGAGCGGCGCTCGCCGCGGTCGTGATGACCGCGGCGCTCGCTGCCGCACCCGCCGGCGCGGCAGCGCAGACGGGCTTCCCGCTCTACGGCAAGGACAAGTTCCTCGGCAACGCGAACGACTTCACGACGTCGCTGTTCCCGCGCCTCTTCAACCAGCTCATCCCCGAGAACGCCGGCAAGTGGGGCAGCGCGGCGGGGACGACGCGGACCGCGGCGATGCGCTGGACCGCGCTCGACCAGGCCTACAACTTCGCCAAGGCGAACAACACCGAGTTCAACTTCCACATCCTGCTGTGGGGCAACCAGCAGCCGACCTGGATGACGAACCTCCCGCCCGAGGAGCAGCTGGCGGAGATCAAGAAGTGGTTCGCGGCCGTCGCCGCCCGCTATCCGAACATCGACGTGCTGCAGGTCGTCAACGAGGGCACCTGGGATCCGCCGGACGGGTCGACGCCCAAGAACGCGGGCGCGAACTTCTCCTCCAGCGGCAACTACGTCCAGGCACTCGGCGGCTACAACGGCACCGACGGCACGGGCTATGACTGGATCCTCAACGGGTTCCGCCTGGCCAAGCAGTACTTCCCCAACACCAAGCTGATGCTCAACGACGTCGCGATCACCGGCATGACCGCCGCGACCGACGAGTACCTGAAGATCATCAACATCCTCAAGCGCGAGAACCTCATCGACGTCATCGGGCTGCAGGCGCACGCGTTCGAGTTCATCCCGGGCGTCACCAACGCCCCGACGATCCCCGGCCATCCCGTACGTGCCCGTCGACGACATGCGCGTTCACAAGGCCAACCTCGATCGCCTCGCCGCCACCGGCATACCGATCGACATCACCGAGCTCGACCTCGACGGGCTCCCCGTCAACGGCGTCGCCGGCGACGAGATGCAGCTGCGCTACTACCGCAACGTCGTCCCCACGTTCTGGGAGCACCCCGCCGTCGGGGGCATCACCCTCTGGGGCTGGCGGGCGCCCAACCACTGGCGCAACGCCCAGAACGCCCCGATCGCCCTCAGCAACGGGACACTCAAGCCCGCGGGCGCCTGGTTGTTCGACTACGTCAACGGGATCGCGCCGAAGATCCGGCCCGACCAGAGCTTCACGATCGCCGACGGCAACCAGAACCGCGTCGGGACGGTCCTCGCCGACGACTGGGCCTCGCAGATGAACCGCCCCGAGCTGCGGACCTTCGCGTGGCGGATCACCGGCGGCACGGGCGCGGGGATCTTCGGCTTCGAGCCGAGCACCGGCGAGCTGCTCGTCGCCAACCCGCAACTGCTCGACGAGAACTCGACGTACTCGCTCAAGGTGCGCGTCAGCGATGGCTTCCACACGAGCGTCGAGCAGGACGTCTCGGTCGTCACCGGGGAACTCGCCAACGTCGTCGACGGCGCCGCCGGCGGCACCGTCGCGGCGACGCTCTCACTCGCCCTCGGCGCCGGCGCCGGCCTGGGCGCGTTCACGCCCGGGGTGGCCCGCGACTACGAGGCCTCCACCAGCGCCACCGTCATCAGCACCGCAGGCGACGCGACGCTGTCGGTCGCCGATCCCTCGGCGACCGCGCCAGGCCGCCTGACCAACGGGGCCTTCTCGCTCACGCAGCCCGTACAGGCCGCGGTCTCAGGCGCGTTCGCCCCGGTCAGCGGCGTGCCGCTGACGCTGCACAGCTACGCAGGGCCGGCCAGCAACGATCCGCTCACGATTCGCTTCAAGCAGCCGATCGGCGCAGCTGAACCGCTGCGCACCGGCAACTACAGCAAGACCCTCACGTTCACACTGGCGACGACGACGCCCTGAGTACTTCCGCCGTAGTCAAGCGGGCGCCCGGCTCGGGCGCCCGCTTGCCGGCGTTTTCTGCTCCGGCTCGGAGGGCGAAACGAGACGTCCACCGGGGTCCGGAGACACCGCGTGTGCCACGGCGGGCGTGGTCTGTGACTCCGGTGAACTGGGTGGAACCCCAAGAGGATCCAGCTCGTGGAAAGAAGCACTCTCGGCGGGCGCGCCCAGCGTCGCGGGCGTCGCCACTACGCGGCCCGCGCTGCGGCGAGCTCGCGCCCGCGTGGCGACGCGCCGAAGCCGTCGAGCAGCGCGCGGATCTCTTCCGCGGACGCGTTGGCGCCGAACAGCGCGCTGCCAGGCTCGAGCCGCACGCCGTCGGCGAGCGCGCCCGCGACCACCGGATCGAAGCCGAGCTCGTCGACCAGCCCCGCGGCGGCCGCGACGTCGTCGGGGTCGTCACCGGCGAGCGCGAGTGCCTTGCGCCCGGCCGCGCCCGCCGGCCGCGCCTCGTCCTCGAGGTCGTGGTAGCCCATGTGGTTGAAGGCCTTCACGACGCGCGCGCCGTCCAGGTGCGCCTGCACGGTCTCGCTCGATGACGTGCGCGGGTCGGTGAGGTCATCGCGGATGCCGTCGACCTCCTCCCAGTAGTTCATCGCGTCCAGGACGAGCTTCCCGTGCAGCGCGTCGATCGGCAGGCGGTCGTACTTGCCGAGCGGCAGGGCGAGGATCACGATGTCGGCCTGCTCGGCGGCGTCGTGCGCCGTGGTCGCTCCCGCGCCGGGGGTGAGCACGTCGACGATCAGCTCGATCCGCGACGGCGCGCCCGAGCTCGCGATCAGTACGCGATGGCCGGCCGCGAGCGCTAGGCGGGCGAGCACGGTGCCGAGCTTGCCTGCCCCGAGGATGCCGATCGTCATGCCAGGCTCTGTGCGCCTACCAGCTCGCGCACCATCGGGATGACCTCTGAGCCGTAGAGCTCGACCGCGCGCATGCGGGCGCTCGCCGGCTGCGCCCCGGTCGTGTAGATCATGTCGAAGCGCCCGACGTCGAGCGCCTCGATCGCGCTCGCCATCTTGCGGGCGACCGTCTCCGGCGCGCCGACGTACAGCGAGCCGTTGGCGACCTCCTGCTCGAACTCCTCGCGCCGCAGCGGCGGCCAGCCGCGCAGCGCGCCGATCCGGTCGCGCTGGAGCTTGTAGTGCGGGTAGAAGACCTCGACGGCCTCCTCGTCGGTGTCGGCGATGAAGCCCGGCGAGTGCATGCCGATCGGGTGGGCGGTGGTGCCGAATTCCTGCGCCGCTCGGCGGTAGAGCTCGACGTAGGGCGCGAAGCGCCGGGGCTGCCCGCCGATGATCGCGAGCATCAGCGGCAGGTCGTAGTGCGCGGCGCGGATGACCGACTGCGGCGAGCCGCCCACGCCCACCCACGTGTCGAGATGGCCGGACTCCGTCTTCGGGAATACGTCGGCGTTCTCGAGCGCCGCCCGCTTGGTCCCACTCCACGTGACCGGCCGCTCCGACAGCAACTGGACGAAGAGGTCGATCTTCTCCTCGAAGAGCTCGTCGTAGTCCTCGAGGTCGTAGCCGAACAGCGGAAAGGACTCGGTGAACGAGCCGCGACCCAGGATCACCTCCGCGCGGCCGTTGGAGATCGCGTCGACGGTCGCGAAGCGCTGGAACACGCGCACCGGGTCGTCCGAGCTGAGCACGGTCACCCCGGACGCCAGCTTGATGCGCGACGTTCGCGCGCCGATCGCCGCCAGCACGGTCTCTGGAGTCGAGATCGAGTACTCGGGGCGATGGTGCTCGCCGAGCGCGATCACGTCCACGCCCAGCTGGTCCGCGAGGACGGCTTCCTCGATCACCTGCCGGATCGCAACGGCGTGGGTGACGAGGTTGCCGGAGTCGTCGAGCGGGACGTCGCCGAAGTTGTCGAGGCCGAGAATGAGATCAGTCATGAGATGGGGTCGCAGTCATTTGATTGACACGTCAATTATGGCATCATGTTGTTGATATGTCAATCACCACCAGGCGGCTCCCGAGCCGCGACGAGCTCCGGATCTGGCGCGAGTACATCGAGACCTCGGACGCGCTGCGCTCTGCGCTCGGCGCGCGCCTGCAGAGCGACTCGGGACTCTCCTCCGGCGACTACAGCGTGCTGCTCGCGCTCAGCGAGGCCGACGACCATCGGTTGCGCTCCTCGGTGCTGGCCGCGCAGATCGGCTGGGAGCGCAGCCGTCTCTCCCATCACCTCGGCCGCATGGAGCGCCGCGGCCTGATCGCGCGCGAGGATTGCCCGACTGACAACCGAGGGGCGGAGATCGTGCTGACCGCCGCTGGGGCGACCCTGTTCGAGGACTCCAACGGCCCGCACCTGCGCGCGATCCGCGAGGTCTTCGTCGACGCGCTGACCGCCGAGCAGCTCGCCGCGGCCGGCGAAGTCGCGAACGCGCTGCGTGTTCATCTGACCGATCACACGGACAGGCTCACACGACGTGCCACGCCCGATCGGGGACGGTCCCCACATGGCCTCGACGACGACAGGACTGAACGCGGCGCACGCCGACGTGGGCTTCCCTGACCGCGCGTCGACGATCCGTCGGCGCGATCCCGGCGCCGGCGCTGGTACTGCTCGGCATGGTGAGCGTTCAGGTCGGCTCGGCCCTGGCCGAGCAGCTGTTCGACGAGGCGAGGAGCTTCGGGGCGGTCGCGTCGCGACAGTTCTTCGCCGCGGGTTGCGACGAGTGCTCGCTGGGCCGCCCTTGAAGGTTGGCCAGGTCAAGAACGGTCCGCAGCGGCCGATGACCCGCTGAAGACGCACGCCCCAGGCGTCACAGTTCCCTGCGGGCAAGACCCGGCGGCACAAGCCTCCGATCGGCAACGGAGGCTTGAACATGATTCGGATATCCGCAACTGGCGGCAAACCGCGACTGGCGCTTGTCCGCGCCTCGTTCGCCGTGGCGCTTGCGCTGCTCTCGAGCGGCGGCGTCGCCCAGGCGTCGACCGCCGCCAGCGACCAAGCCGCGCGCGGGACCAGTCAGGCGCTCTCGGGCGACGCGGACCTTGCCGGGCTCACAGTCAGCGCCGGGACGCTCTCGCCGGCGTTCAATCCCGCAAGCTACGCGTACACGGCGACGGTGGCGGTCAATACCGTGTCGTTGAACCTGACGCCGACCGCCCACGAGGCGCACGCGGCGATCACCGTCAACGGCGCCCCCGCGGTCTCAGGAGCCGCAGCCAGCAGGGCGCTTCAGATGGGCGACAACGTGTTCACGGTCGTCGTCACCGCGCAGGACGGTACGACGACGCACACCTACACGCTGACGGTGAACCGGATCTCCAATATCGCCAACCTGTCGAGTCTCACCGTCGGCCAGGGCACGCTCTCGCCGGCGTTCAGCCCGAACACCCCCATCTACACCGTCAGCCTGCCGAACTCCGCCACTTCGTTCGAGCTCACTCCATCACCCGCCGACGCGCACGCGACTGTGCGGATGAAAGTCGGCTCCGGGCCCTTCGTATGGCCCGCCCCCGGCTCGTTCAACACCGGGCCACTAGCGGTGGGAACGACCACGGTCGCCATCACGGTCTTCGCGCAAGACTTGACGCAAAAGACCTACCAGGTGAAGGTGAGCCGGGCGGCGTCGTCCCCCACCGACGCCAACCTGCACGGGCTCACTGTCGGCCATGGCACGCTCTCGCCCGCGTTCGACCCGCACACCGACGCGTACACGGTCGCCGTGCCCTACACCGTCGAGTCGTTCGGCCTGACGCCGACCGCTAACAACGGGGCCGCGACGCTCACGGTCAATGGCGGCCCCGTCGGCTCGGGCACCGCCACCGGCGGAACGCTCGCCGTCGGTGAGAACGTGTTCACGGTCGCCGTCACCGCCCAGGACGGCACGACCATGCAGACGTACACGGTGACGGTGACGAGGGCGGCTCCGTCCGCGGACGCGGACCTCGCCGGTCTGGCTGTCAGCGAAGGGGCGCTCTCGCCCGCGTTCGCGGCCGGCACGTACGCGTACCAGGCGAGCGTTGCCGACGCCGTCACGCAGGCGCACTTCACGCTGGGCTTCGACGACGCGGGCGCGACGGCCAGCTTCCCGGAGGGTGCGATCTCCGGTCACACGGCGGCGATGAACCTGCACGTCGGCACGAACGTCGCCGTGTTCACGGTCACCGCCGAGGACGGCACGACCACCCGGACGTACACGGTCACGATCGTCCGCGAGCAGGCTACGCAGCCGCCGGTGCTCGACACCGACGGCGACGGGATCGGTAACCCCGCCGATCCCGACGACGACAACGACGGCGTCGCCGACGTCGACGACATCGACCCCTTGGACCCCACCCGCGGCAAGCCCGCAACCGCCGCAGCCCGAGAACCCGCAACCACAGAAACCGCAGCCCGGGCAGGGCGAGGTCACGGTGACCAAGCCGAAGGGAAACACGGTCACCGTTGTGAAGAACAACCGGACGTCCGTGCCGGTGACGTGCTCGCATCCGCAGGGGTGCGCGGCGACGCAGCTGCCGTTTGTGCTCAAGGCCGGCAAGCTCAAGCTGACGGGGAAGATCAAGGTGCCGGCCCTGAAGTCCGGCGAGAAGACCACGGTCAAGCTGGCGCTTACAACCAAGCAGGCGAAGGCGTTCAAGAAGGCCGGCGCCAAGGACGGCAAGCTGCAGATCAAGGTCGGGGACGAGACGATCACGGTCAAGGTGACCGTGAAGGGCAAGAAGACCAAGAGGTAATCCAGAGCGGCGCGCGATCGCGGATGTGGCGGGGACCGTGCCGCCGCTCGTCGCGGCTCGCCACGCCGAGGACCGGCGGCCCGTGGACAGTCGACAAAGCATCGCTTCTCGACGACTTGAGCACGCATGTGACACCGACACGTAGCGTTGCGGGCATGCTGAAGCCGCCGGCCCCACAGATCCTTCGCAAGGGCGCCGTGATCCGCGTCGCCGGCGCTGACGGTCACGCCGATCGTGCGGCGCCTGCCTACGCGATCGCGTTCGTCGACCTGCGCTTTGCCGATGGACACGTCGAGCGCTGGCTTGGCAGTGGGTCGATTCGAGACGAGGATCTCGTGCCGTATCCCGAGCTTGTGCGCTGGGGCCAGGAAGTCGCGCTCGAGCATTCGCTGATCGCCGATCTCGAAATGGCGTTCTCGCACGTCGACCGAGCAGAACTCGACGACGCGAGCGTCGAGGTCGTCATCGAGTGGAACGCGCGCATGCCCGAACTGACCTAGCCGCCGAGCTCGAACCCCACTTCAGCGAAGCCGCCGCCTCGATCGATCCACACCACGGCATTGCTTGCTGAGGATGCGTGTGCCGGCCGCCGGAGATGCTTGGTCAGAGCATCCGGCGGCGCGTTCGCAGTAGGCGTTGACGGGAACATAAGCCGCCGGCACGATCGCCTCCTCCGTCAGCGTCTCCACCGGCGGTCAAGTTCAAGCGCTGGTCACCATGCGTTGATGCGTATGACGCCCGCGCGTCACCCGCCACCACGAACGTCGGAGAGTCAGATGCCGCGCTTGTTGGCGCGAGCGGCTCGTGTCGGTGGCGCAAATGGGAGCAGTTTCTCCGGGACGCTCATGCGAACAGCTCCGCGATCACGTCGCGCGCAGTCGCGGGGCCGGTGATCTCGAGTATCAGCCCGTGGGCGGTGCGTGTGAGATCGAGCGTCAGAAACGGGCAGCAGGTCGCCTCGGCGGCGATCGCGGCGCGCAGGTCGTGCTCGATCTCCAGGCGGTCTGAGAACACGAGCCGCAGCCCGTTGATGGTCTGCTCGCGCGAGCGCAGCGCGCGGGCCGCCAGCGCGGTGAGCTCGTCGGTGCGTTGCCGGTAGTCGGCGGGGCTGAGGGTGCAGGCGATGGGGTGCTCCATGCGGGTCTCCGTGCTGATCGGGGAAGCAATGACCGTAGACTGGATGCTCAAGTCGACTTGAGGTCAAGAGGCGTTCGTGAACGACACCCAGTTGCGTATCGGAGAGGTCGCCCGGCGGGCCGGTGTGCGCGTGTCGCTGCTGCGCTACTACGAGGACATCGGCCTGCTGCCCAAGGCGCCCCGCGTGAGTGGTCAGCGCCGCTACGACGAGAGCGTCCTGCGCCGCCTGGCCGTCATCGATGTCGCCCAGCGCGCCGGCCTGACGCTGGAGGAGATCCGCGAACTCGTCGATCACGGCAACGACCCGATCAACGAGCGCCTACGCGAACTCGCCGCCCGCCGACTACCCGAGATCGACGCGCTGATCGAGCGCGCCCAGCGCGTGCGCGCCTGGCTGGCCGACGCCAGCAACTGCGGCTGCCAACGCATCGACGACTGCGCCCTGTTCGACGAGCCAGCGCTACCGCAGACCAGACCCGCCCGGCCGCTGGCCATCACGCACGTCCCCGCGCCCTGACACTGCGCTCGCGCGTACCTGATGCGGCAGGCCATCAAGGAAGGCCGCAGCCTGTGGTTCGCGCTCGCCCTCACCGGCTACGGCGCCACCGCCGCCCGCCAACCCGACGCCAACTTCGGACGCGTGCTCGCCGCCCACGGCTTCGCGGAACCGTGAGAGACGAGCGATCCATGGCATGTGTACTTCGAACGCCGTCGTCGGCCAGTCGTAGCCGTCGGTCGACTTGTCTGAGCGAGGCGAATAGCGTGGCCCGAATGACCACGGTGAAGATCTGCATCGACGTGGCCGACCTCGACGAGGCCGGCGCGTTCTACTGCCAGGCGCTTCAGTGCACCGAGGTTGCGCGAAACTCGCGGACGGTGAAGCTGACTGCGGGTGGCACCGAGGTCTACCTGATGCTGCGGCCTGAGGGCTCGATGCCGTTCCTCGCGGCGAGCGAGGGGCGTTCATTCGCCAGACACTGGACGCCTGTTCACCTCGATTTCTCCGTCGAGGACGTCGGGCGGTGCACATCGGAGATCACCAGGCTCGGCGGAATCGTCGAGGGCCAGGAGTCGGGCGACTGGGGCAGCCTGACGCGCTGCGCAGATCCCTTTGGCAACGGCTTCTGCCTGGTCACGACGTAGCACGATCAACGCGACCCGCCGCGCGCCTCGCTAGCTCGAGGTCGCGAACGTCAACCGTTGCGTGACCGGTTCCCGAGCAGATAGGGGATACCGACAAGCGATCCCACCGGCACGAGTGCGCAGAACACGAAGTAGATCCAGAACGAGCGGTCACGCCTCCGCGCGAGAAAGCCCGTAAGCGCGGCTAGCGGGATCACGATCGCGAGATAGATGACCGCGTCTCGCATCAACGCGACACCGTAGTCATCGGTTTGTCGTCTTGCACTCTGCAGTCGCGCGCGAGCGGTTGGCCGAGTTCGCGGCGCCTGGGTGGGTGTGCCGCTTCTCGACGAAACGCTTCACGAGTGTCGATGTGAGTGGCGGCGGCCGGACCGACCGTTTAGCGTCGATCGGCCGAACGCCGATGCCGGAGGTCTGGGATGCGTCTGATGAACAGCGCGGTCGAGGTGGAAGCGAGTCCCGGGCCGATCGTTGTGGTTCCCGGCGCGACGGCGATCGTCGTCGTCGACATGCAGAACGACTTCGCGGCGCCGGGCGGGATGTTCGACCGGGCCGGGATTGGCCGCGCTCGCCCCGGAGCCCGACGACGTCGTCGTGTCCAAGCACCGATACAGCGGCTTCTTCGGAACCGATCTAGACCGGCTGCTGCGCGCCGCTGGGATCGACACGGCGTACCTGCAAGTGACACGACCGGAACGCCGCGCTGAGCACGCGGCGTTCTACGACCTCAACGCTGCTCACCGAGTGTTCCCCCACGGGCCCACGATCGCGCGGGTACTACCTGCTCAACGCTGATGGCGGCAACCGTGGGGACCCGTTGGGCCGCGCGGCGATTGGAGCGCTCTTGCGAACGCGCCGCCTCGAGACCGTGGCTCAGATCTCGAAGGCCATCGGCCCTGCCACCCACAACGTCGCGGAGTACCAAGCGTTGATCGAGGGATTGAAGCTCGCGCGCGGGTGCGGAGTCCAGCAAATCCGGGTTTACATGGACTCTGAGATCGTGGTCGACCAAGTCAACGGTGTCTCGGCCGTGCGAAAAGCACATCTCAGTGAGCTGCACAAACAGGCGAGGGGCCTCGTCGCTCAGTTCAAGAGCTTTCGCATCAGTTGGGTGCCCCGGGAGCTGAACGCCGAGGCGGATCAACTCGTGAACGATGTTCTTGGCGCGCCGGCGTAGCGTCCCTCCGGCTGCCAACCAGCTTCACAGCGGCGGGCCGATGAAGCGAATCCCTCCAGCGACCTCGTTGCTCGACCCCAACGCCTGACTGCCGCCTCCCACGCCGCGCGGATCTACGGCGTCTGCACCTTCTGTGGTCGAACGCGCAGAGCACGCCGTCTCCGACCTAGGTCGGAGACGAAGGTCAGTCTGGCGGGCGATGACGGCGACGGCGCCGGCCTCGATGCTCGGAGCATGATCAACGAGGACACCCAGGCCGCCATCACGGTCGAGGGCCTGACGAAGCGCTACGGCGATTTCACAGCTGTCGACGACCTGTCGTTCAGCGTGCGCCGAGGTGCAGTGACAGGCTTCTTGGGCCCGAACGGAGCGGGCAAGACGACGGCGCTGAAGGCGATCGTCGGGATTGCCCGCCCGACCGCCGGGCGCGCGCTGATCCACGGCACGCCCGTCGAGGCCGCGCACCCCGATGCACGCGTACTCGGCGTCTACATCGAGCCGACCGGCGCCCATCCGGGCCGCTCCGCACACAACCACCTGCGCTCGCTCGCGGCGCTGGCCGGTCTGCCGGCCGGCCGTGTCGACGAGGTGCTGGACCTGGTCGGGCTCGCCGAGGCGGCGCGCCGCCGCGTGGGAACGTACTCCACCGGCATGCGCCAGCGGCTCGGGCTCGCGTCAGCCCTGCTCGGCGACCCGGCGACGCTCGTGCTGGACGAGCCGCTCAACGGCCTCGATCCCCAGGGCATTCGGTGGCTGCGCACGTTCCTGCGCGAACGGGCGGCTGCGGGAGGCACGGTGCTGCTGTCCAGCCACGTCCTGACGGAGGCCGCGCAGACCGTCGACGACGTGGTCGTCATCCACAACGGCCGGCTCGCGTTCGAAGGCGCGATCGGCGAGCTGACCCGGCTCGGAGGCAGCCGCGTGGCGGTGGGCACGCCGAATCCCGAGCGGCTGGCCGCGGCCGTCCGTCAGGCCGGCGGGCGGGTGCAGCTCAAGGGCACCCGGGTGCTGATCGAGGGGATGGACGCGGCGCAGGTGGGCGAGCTGGCCCATCGCGAGCGCGTGAGCCTGCACGAGCTCGCGTCAGATGACGCCTCGCTCGAGCAGGTGTTCTTTAGCCTGACCGAGGACATGGAGGCGGCATGACGAGACTAATCAGAGGTGAGCTGATCAAGGCCACCACGACGCGGACGATCTTCGCCTATGGCGCGATCGCCGTCGCGCTGGCGGTCGCGCAGGTGCTCGTGTCGATCCTGCCGGCGTGGGGCGCCTCGATGTCGCTGGCCGACAAGACCGAGGCGATCGCCGGGCTGCCGCTGCTGGTCCTGCTGCTGGGGATCGTCGGCGCCGCCGGCGAATACCGGCACCGGACGGCCGCGCCCGCGATGCTCGTCGCCGGTCGCGACCGCGGGTCCCTGCTGCTCGCGCGGGCGGGCGCCTATGCGGCCGCGGCGGTCGCGGTGGCCGCGCTCGCAACGACCGTGACGCTGGCGGTCGGCCTGCCGCTGCTGGCCCTTCGGCGCGGCCCGGAGGTGGGCGCAGGCGACATCGCGCTCGTCGCCGGCGGGACCCTGGTCGCCGCAGCGCTGTCGGGCGCTCTTGGGGTTGCGCTCGGGGCGCTCGTGCGCAACCAGGTCGTCGCCGTGACCGGCACGCTGGTCGTGATCTTCGTCGTGCTCCCGCTGGTCTCGGTGATCAACCCGACAGCCTTGGACGTGACGCCGTTCGGCGCCGCGCAGGGCGTCGCCGGGGCCGGGCTGGAGACGCTGTCCATAGGCGCGGCGGGCGTGGTCCTCGTGGGCTGGACGGCGGCCGCGCTGATCGCCGCGATCGTGACGGAGAGGCGGCGCGACATCGCATGACCCCGCCGGGCGAGCCGCACCGACCGACCGGCCGGCGCATGGGGGTGCTCGACGCTCTGCTGGCCATGGGCGCCGCGGCGTTCGAGGTCGCCCAGACGTTCGAGCCCGTCCGTTCGCCACCCCCGGTCTCGGTCATGCTCGCGTTCGTCGGCGGCGCCGTGCTCGTGCTCCGCAGGCGCCACCCGCTGGCGACGCTCGCGGTGTCGCTCGTCGCCCTGCTCGGCGTGGCGCTCGCGGGCACGACGCCGCTTGCGATGGCGCCGCTGATCGCGCTGTACACCGTGGCGAGCTTGTGCGAGCGGCGGGTCGCGCTCGCCGCGCTCGTGATCACGGTCGCGGTCTCTGTCGTCACGATGCTGGTCGCCCCGTCGGGCGGTCAGCTCTTCGACCCGATCCTGGCCGTCGCCTGCTCGCTCGGAGCGTGGGGGCTCGGTGTCTACGTCGAGACGCGGCGGAAGTACCGGCGCGAGCTGCAGCGGCGCGCGGCCTTCATCGAGCGCGAGCGCCAGCAGTCGGTACGGCTCGCCGTGCACGAGGAGCGCGCCGCGATCGCACGCGAGCTGCACGACATCGTGGCGCACTCGGTCACCGTGATGCTCGTCGGCGTGCGCGGAGCGCGCGACGTGCTGCGCACCCGGCCCGACGTCGCCGACGCGACCCTCGGCAAGGTGGAGACCAGCGGCGAGCAGAGCCTTGTCGAGCTGCGGCGGATCCTCGAGCTGCTGCGCGAGCCGGCGGACGCGGCAGAGTCGCGTCCGCAGCCGTCGCTCGCCCAGCTCGACGCTCTGGTGGCGCAGTACCGGAGCGCGGGGCTCCCGGTGATGCTCGAGCGGGCCGGCGACCAGCGGCCGCTCCCCGGCGGCGTCGAGCTCTCGGTCTATCGCATCGTCCAGGAAGCGCTGACCAACGTGCTCAAGCACGCGCGCGCGAGCCGCGTCGTCGTGACGCTCGCGTTCCGCGACTCCGCGCTCGAGCTCGAGGTCCTCGACGACGGCGCCCCACTGCGCCGGGACGCCGTCGTGCCCGGCCACGGCCTGGTCGGCATGCGCGAGCGCGTCGCTCTCCTCGGCGGCGAGCTCGAGACGGGGCGGCGGGAGAGCGGCGGCTTTCGGGTGGCGGCGCGGCTGCCGGTCGGAGGTGACGCATGAGCATCCGGGTGCTGATCGTCGACGACCAGGAGCTCGTGCGTATCGGCTTTCGGCTCTTCCTCGAGACCCAGCCCGGACTCGCCGTGGTCGGCGAGGCGGGCGACGGCGAGGAGGCGATCGAACGCGTCCGCGAACTACGGCCCGACGTCGTCCTGATGGACATCCGGATGCCCACCATGGACGGCGTGGAGGCAACGGCGAAGCTGACGAGCGGCGCGATCGAGCCGGTTCCCCGCGTGCTCGTCCTCACGACGTTCGACCTCGACGAGTACGTCTTTGGTGCACTGCGTGCCGGCGCGGCGGGCTTCCTGCTCAAAGACGCGCCGCGCGAGCGCCTGATCGAGGCGATCCGGGTGGTGCATAGCGGCGAGGCGCTGCTCTCACCGTCGATCACACGCCGGCTGATCGAGGACTTCGCCGCGCGCAGCGACCCGATCGAGCCGCCGGCGGCGGTGCTCGCGGAGCTGACCCCGCGCGAGCGAGAGGTGCTCGTGCTGGTCGCGCACGGCCTTTCGAACGCCGAGGTCGCGGCGCGGCTCGTCGTCACCGAGGCCACGGTCAAGAGCCACGTCGGGGCCGTCCTTCTCAAGCTCGGGCTGCGCGATCGCGTCCAAGCAGTCGTATTCGCCTACGAACACGGCATCGTGGTCGCCGGCGAGGCAGGCTAGATCCGCTTGTTGGCGCGTGATCGGCGTTCGACGCAGGGATCCTTCTCGACGGCTGCCGGCGCGGCGGCGCATGGCCGCGGTGCCGAGTTGCACGGCGCCGGAGACGATGGCCCAGACGCCGAAGCCGACGAGCATCGTCCCCGCGTCGGCGGTGGCTGCCGCCACCGCGAGCCCGGCCGATGCGGCGAGGCTGATGAGCGCGTTGACGATGGGCAGCACCCGTGCCGAGGCGGGGCTCTCCCAGGCCTCGACAGCCTGGCTCGTGCGTTGTCTGCGGGAAACCCGCCCGCCGGCGCCATGCTGCAGCGGTACTTCACCTATGACGGCAAGCGGGTTCCGGGCCAGCTCAAGCTGGAACGATCACCGATCCTGCGTCGGTCGCCGCCGCGATACTGAAGTACGAGGCGAAGAACAAGGTCGTGGTAGCCCTGCCGGCACCTGACGAGATCGATCAGGGGTACCAGACCGTCTGGAACAACAACGCGTTCGCCCAGCACGCGGGACAACCCGTGCGAGCGACGTTCCAGTTGGATTCGGGACAGACAGCGCGGTGCTGGTGAGGTCCGCGCATGCCTGAAGGCCGATCCGGGCAGCGCGAAGTACTCGACGGGACGGCTCATGTTGACGCTTCGTTCGCCGCCGGTTCGCGTCGAGCGGCCGACTGAATCGCCGTCGGGATTGACCAGGCGATCCACGGAGCTCCCGGCACATCCGCAAATTGCGAGCTGTGGGCGAGCGCTACTTCGAGGGCTTCGGGGTGGACGTGGCTAGCCTGTTCAGGTGAGGTCGTGCGTCCGCGGACCGGAAAACCGTGCTCACCGCGTCGCCGTCGTGCCTCGTCGGTGCGCGTTCGCTGCAAACCTGGAGATCACCCTTGGCTGGCAAAAAGAAGACGACGTTCGCGAAGTTGAACCGCGAGACGAAGGTGCGCGAAAAGCGCCAGGCGAAGAGCCTCCGTAAGGAGGATCGTCAACGCGAGGGCGACGCCGGCGGCGGAATCGAGCACCAAGTGGAGGACCTCAGTCACCTGGACGTGGCTGTCGTCGAGGGCGTCGAGCCCGACGTCACCGTCAAGCGCTAGAGCACCATCGCCTGCCGTCACCTGACGGAGGAGCCGCGGCCGCCGCCGGTATCGGTCCGAGGACGCGTCGGCGCATGCGTGGTTGCTGGCGATCGCGTCCAACAAGCTGAACTCGGCGTTTGCGATCGGGCTATGCCGAACGCCCGGCGCGGACGCGACTCGCGATGCGCCTCGTCGAGGTCACCGACAATGATGTTGCGCGGATCGACGCGCTGGCCGAGGTGTCGGTCGTCGTCGAACTGCTGCAGGACTTGCCCACGGATCAGCGCACCGCGGTCCTGGGTCCGGCCCAGACCTGACACGAGCAGTCGCGAGGGCGTCAGTCTTCGCCGGCCGTGGCGAATCCGTCCGTCCACGTGTGGTCGATTGCGCCCGGTGGGCAGTCGGAGCTAGGGTCCACGGCATGCCCGATCCGATGCGTATCGCGCTTGCCGTCTCCGTGGTCGCGACCTCGCTGGTGGCCGCGGTGCCGGCGCGCGCGGCCGATGTTGTCGCGCCGTTCGTCTATACGGGGACCGAGCAGCAGTTCGTCGTCCCGGCCGGAGTGCGCTCGGTGCGCGTCGTGGCGGTTGGGGGCCATGGTGGCCGTGGCCGGACCAGCCTGAACAACGGCGCCTTCGTCTCCGTGGGCGGTGCAGGTGCGCGCACCACGGCGACGCTGCCGGTCACGTCCGGGCAGACGTTGTTCGTGACCGTCGCCGGCAGCGGCGGGGAGCAATATGTGGTGAACCCCACGGGTGCCTTCGGCGGCGGCGGGGCCTTGAATGACCAGGCTGGAAGAACGAGCGGGGGTGGCGGCGGGGCCAGCGACGTGCGTACCTGTGCCGCTGCGAAGTGTCAGCTGACCGGCGGCGCCGACGATCCCCGCCTGCTGGTCGCCGGCGGCGGCGGAGGCGGCGGCTCCGCGTTCCAAAGCGGCGGCGGGACTGGTGGCAACGCCGGCGCACCGGCACAGGGCGGCGGCGCCGGGGCGGCGAACGCCGGCGGTGGCGGTGGCCAGGGCGGCGGCGCGGGCACCGACACGGCCGGCGGAACGGCCGGCGTGGCCGGCATTGGCACCCAGACCCTCGTCGGCGCGTCCGGGGCGGCCGGTTCCGGCGGCGCGTCGCAGGCCGCGGGCTACACCACCCAGCCCGGCGGCGGCGGGGGCGGCGGCTGGTTCGGGGGCGGCTCCGGCGGCAACGGCGCATGGACCAACGGCCAGGTCGGCGCGGGTGGCGGCGGCGGCGCCGGCTCCAGCCACGTGACCGCCACCGCGAGTGACGTGCAGATCGCCGACGACGCTTCCGGAACGCCGTCGGTGACGATCAGCTACACGCCGGACACGACTCCGCCGCAGGTCAGCATCGGTGCTCCGGCCGACGGAGCGACCTACACGGTCGGTCAGCGGGCCCTGGCCGACTACACCTGCGTCGATCCGGCGGGGGTGAGCCTCTGCGACGGCGACGTCGCCGCGGGCGCGGCCCTGGACACCGCCACGGCAGGGGAGCACACCTTCACCGTCCACGCGACCGACGCTGCCGGCAACACGCAGTCACGCACTGTGCGCTACACCGTCGCCGCGGTGGCCGCGAGCCCGCCGCCCGCCAGCCCGCCGCCGGCCGGCCCGTCGACCGTTGTCGCTCCCGGGCACGCTCCCGCGCTCACGCTCGCCGCGCGGCGCCGCTCGCTGAACACGGTCCTGTCTTCCCGCGGTTTCCTCGTCTCCGTGCGCTGCGACGTGCGCTGCGACGTGCGCGCGTCGGCGAAGGTCGGCGGCAAGACGGTCGGGACCGGCAGCGGGAACTTCAACGCCGCCACCTCGGGGCTACTGCGGGTCAAGCTCACCAAATCCGCGTTGCGGACGCTGCGCAGCCGCCGCTCTGCAACGTTCGTCATCACCGTGCGTGCGACGGCAACCGGGCTGAGCACGACCAAGACGGTGCGCTTCTCCGCGCGTCGAGACCGGAACGGGGTTGCGTAACGAACGTTGTGTCACGAGATCGCCCCATGGCCTGATGCTGTGAGCGGTCGGCCAGGGAGGTGGACGGATATGTGAGCGGCGGAGGTCTCGGTGGCCCGTATGGTTGCCGCGTCATCAAAGACGCGAGCAAGGACACGTTTATGTCGTACGCGCTGGGCAGTCGGATCCGGCAAACGGTCCTGGTTATTGGAGCAACGCTCATCGCGTCTCTGGGGGCAGGCACCACCGGTGCCTGGGCGGCGACGCCCGACTTCGATGGCGATGGGGTCACCGCTCCAGCCGACTGCGCGCCGCTGGATCCCGCCGTGTATCCGGGCGCCACCGATACCCCGGACATGACGTTCGACGACACGAACTGCGACGGCATCGACGGCGACCTGGCCAAGGCGATCTTCGTCGCGCCGACCGGCTCGGACGGCAATTCCGGCACGTTGGCCAGCCCGAAACGGACCATCAAAGCGGCGATCATCGCCGCGGCCGCCGCATCCAAGGACGTCTACGTCGACGGCGGTACCTTCCTGGAGAGCTTGAGCCTCGTCTCCGGCGTCTCGATCTACGGCGGCTACGTGCCTGGCACCGGGGCGCGCGTCGCTGGCGCGCCGACGATCGTCCGCGGCGCCCCTGCAGCCTTGGCTAGCGGGGCGCAGAACGTGACGCTGCAACTGTTGACCCTCGAAGGGCAACCTGATGCCGACGGCAACGCCTACGGGCTGCGAGCGATCTCGGCCAACAGCACTCGGTCGCGGCTCCTTCTTGACCATGTCATAGCGCGCGGTCTTACCGGCACGGCCGGCACGGCCGGCACCGGCGGCTCGCAGGGCGCCAGCGGCTACCTGGGGTTCGGGGCCAACGGGTACGGCTGCACCGGCGGCGGCGGTGCGACCGGGGGACCGGGAGGAAACGGCGGCGGTGGCGGCAACTCCGGCAACGGCAGCGGCTACCTCGGTGGGCCGGGCACGGCCGGCACAAGCGCGGGCGGGGCAGCTGGCGGACTGAAGGGACGCGACACGACGTACGGCAACGGCGGCGACGGCGGCACGGGAGACGTGGGCGGCACCGGAGCCAACAACCCGGCACACCCCGTCTATGACCTGGCGACGTGGGTGCGCCCGGTCGGGGCGCTCGGTGCCAACGGCGGCACGGGCGCCGGAGGTGGCGGCGGCATCGGCGGGTCCGGCGCGTCCTCTGGGTTCTACGACTTCTGTGGCGGTGCTGGTGGCGGCGGCGGAGTCGGCGGCGGCGGCGGGACCGCCGGCAGTGGCGGGCAAGCCGGCGGCGGGTCCTTCGGCGCCTACCTGTTCGACTCCTCGGTCGTGGCCTCCGCCTCGCAGTTCGTCGCCGGCACCGGTGGCGCAGGGGGCAACGGCGGAAGCGGCGGGAGTGGCGGCAGCGGCGGCAGCGGCGGCGTCGGGAACTACGGGTCCTATGTGTTCAGCGACTTCTGGCCCACGGCGCACTCCGGTGACGGCGGCTTCGGTGGGAACGGCGGCTACGGTGGCAAGGGTGGCGGCGGTGGGGCAGGTGCCGGCGGGCCGGCGGTCGGACTGCTCCAAGCGAGCGGCGGCTCGGGTTACGCGGCCCAGCAGGGCACGACCGAGACGGCGGGCAACGCCGGCACCGGCGGCAAGCAGGGCAACAGCGGCCTCGTGGCCGCCAGTGGCCAGTCCGCGGGCATCCTGCGCTCGGCCGTGGCGCCCAGCGCGTCGAAGGCGGACTTCGACGCGGATGGCTTCGCTGATCCCGTCGACGTCTGCCCGGGTGTGGCCGCGCCCAACAGCGCAGATGGCTGCCTCAAGCGCCCGGCGAAGCTGACTGATCGCGACGGCGACGGCGTGCCCGACACGGTTGACGCGTGCGCCGACGTCGCCGCTGGAGCGACGGACATCAACCAGGACGGCTGCTCCGACCCCGCGCCGCACGTCGACGAGAGCGTCGCCGGGAGCGCAATGGATGGTTCCGCGGCGCCGCCGCGTGTCACCTTCAAGCTGCCGTTCAAGGTCGCCAGGTCCACGACCACCTACACCGTGCTGTCGTCGCTCAGGGTCACCGGCCTTCCCAGCGGTTCGACGCTGACGGCCACCTGCGCCGCACCCCACCGCAAGCGCTGTCCCGGCGCTGCGAAGCTCGTCAAGCGCAATGTCTCGGGCGCGGTGAGCCTCAACGCGTGGGTCAAGCGCAAGCTGCCTGCCGGCGTCCGGATCACCGTCAGCGTCGTCAAGGCAGGAAAGGTCGTGGGCGCGCGCAAGACGCTGACCGTCAACAAGCGGGCTCGCCCGTCGGTCATCTCTGCTTGCCTGGCGCCAGGCGGCGTCAAGCTGATCGGCTGCGGAGTCACCTGAGCGGTCGGCCGCCACCATTTCAGAGCGCGGAGACATCGTCGAAAAGCACTCGGTTCTTGTCGTGCAGAGCTGGGAGAAGGCGCCGGACTGGGTTCGGGAAGCAGTGGACTGGGGCGAAGCTCGGCCGGCATGTCGTGGGCATGGCCACCCGGCGAAGCCGACGGTCTTGAGCGGCGAAGCCTGGTGGATCTGCCCCAACACCGGTCAGCGCCTCTCGCTCATCGGCGCGTACGAACACCCTGTCGACAGGCGAACGAGACGCAAACTCCGTCGCCGGTGAGCGGGGGCGAGGGTCACACGGCGGGGTCGAGTGCGGACGTGGTCGTCCTCGTTCCGTCATCGATGTCGGTGAGCAGGCGGCGCATGACCTTGCCGGACGACGTCATCGGTACCTCGGGGTGAACTGGATCGCACGCGGAACCTTGTAGGCGGCGAGATGCCGACGGCAATGGGTGATGAGTTCCTCGCTCGTGACCTCCGCCGCAGGTTTGAGGATCACGTAGGCCTTCGCGAGTTCGCCCTTGGTCTCGTCCGGGATCGCGCCGACTGCGGCGAGTGCGACGGCCGGGTGTGCGCACAGGACGCGTTCGATCTCCGCCGGGTAGACGTTGAAGCCCGCGGTGAGGATCATGTCCTTCATCCGGTCGACGATCGTGAAGTAGCCGTCGTCGTCCATCGTCGCGACGTCGCCCGTGTGCAGCCAGCCGTCTGGTTCGATCGTCGTCGCCGTGCCCTCCTTGTTGCCGTAGTAGCCGAGCATCACGAGCGGGCCGCGGAACATCAGCTCGCCGCGCTCGCCGACAGGCATCTCGCGCGCCGGGTCGGTGACGTCGACCACACGCATCGCGTTGCCAGGGAACGGGACGCCGATCGTTCCGGGCTTGTTGGGCCCGATCACCGGGTTCGCGCTGGTCGCACCGGCGAGCTCCGTCATTCCCCACACCTCGTGAATCGGGCAGCCGGTCCGCGCGGTGAACTCGATGGCCTTGGCCGTCGGCAGCGTCTGGCCGCCGACCCAGCAGCGTGTGAGACTCGATAGGTCGTAGGAGTCGAAGTCCGGATGCGCCAGCAGGTAGTAGTAGGCCGTCGGCACGCCGTCCATCAGCGTCGCGCTGTGCTCGCCGATCGCGCGCAGAACGATCTCCGCGTCAAAGCGGGGGATCATGATCAGCGTCGAGCCGGCCATCATGGCGGCGTTGAAGACGCACGATCCGTAGACGTGGGGAAGCGGGAGCGAGTTGATGACGCGATCGTCAGGCCCGCGTGCCGCCATCACGGCGGTGCCGACCGCGGCACCGATCACAGCGCGCTGCGGCTGCATCGCGCCCTTCGGATGCCCGGTCGTCCCGGACGTGTAACACACGGCGGCCAGATCGCCGCCCGAGCGCTGAACCGGGTTGAACTCCGGATGCTCGTGCGTCAGCCAGTCGGCGAAGACGGTCGCTCCCGGCGGGATCTCGTCGCCCCACAACACGACGTCCTGGAGATTGCCCACGCCGCGCAGATCGAGCAACGGCGCGCCCTTGTCGGCCGATGCGATCACGGCCCTCGCGCCGGAGTCCTCAACGACGTAGCGGACCTCGTCCGGCGTGAGCATGACGTTGACCGGGATCACGACCGCGCCGGTCTTCGCAATGCCGTAGTAGGCAACGAGCCACTCCCAGCAGTTCGGGCCGTAGAGCGCCACGCGATCGCCCGGCAGGACGCCGGTGTCGAGCACGCCATTCGCGGCACAGTTCGACAACGCCTCAAGCTCGAGAAACGAGAACGAAAGGTCGCCCACCACCAAGGCCGTTCGAGTCCCGAACCGTCGCGCGGCAACCGGCAGGATCTCGCCAATGGTGCTCGTCATTCGGACGACCTTTCGCGTCAAGCCAGCCCTTCATAGGCGGCCAGCCAACCGTGCCCGGGAGGCGAAAACGACCCTACTCCTGTTTGAGATAGGTGAGCATCCTTTGGCTCGGGCGCCCACGCGACGACTACTCGGTGAGTCTGCCGAAGCACGTGCGGAACGAGTTCTCGGCCGGCACGGTCCACGGCCCCGAGCGTTTGACGTCGCCAACGCCACGGATCGCGGCAGACTGCGTTGCAACGCCGACGGCAGCGGTTGCCGGCAGGTCGGAGGTGAGCGGGACGAGGTCGGGTCGCATCACCGCACTGGCAGCCGCTTCGATGCGGTCGGTCAACTCCTCGAGCGTCAGCCGTCCTTGCACCGCGGCTTCGCGCAGGCGGTCCACGGTCGCGTTCCTCGGGACGCTTCGCCGCCCGCGACCGTGCGCGGTGCGGGCGGCGAAGCCCATCGCTACGGGCGGGCGACCGCGCCGATCTCGATCGGCTTGATCGGCGGGTTGACGACCCATCCCGGGAGCTGGATCTGCGTGAGGACCCCGCAGCGGACGCAGGTGATCGGCTCATTGGGGTCGAGTTGCCCGTGGGGGGCGGCCTGGGCGGCGGGGACGGCGGCGACGAGGCTCGCGGCGGCGAGGGTGCCGACGAGGATGCGGCGGAACGGGCGGGTCATACGAGCTCCAGTGTGAGTTGCAGGGTCGCCGTTGGGCGGCGCGTGTGCGACACAGAGCACGAAGTGCGCGCGGAAATACGTCCGCGTCTGTCAGTCACCCGATGGGGCCACAGGCCGCGAGCGCGCGGGTCGTAGCGGTGTTCGGCGAGGTCGACACTCGGGACCACGACGTAGAGGCCCCCGGACCGAGATCGTCCGTCAGCGCTCGGCGCCCGCGCGTCAGGTGGCGGCGCCGGTACCGGATCCGCGGGCACGGGATACTCGTGGTGTGACCACGAGCGAGTTCGATGCCGCGCTGTCCGCCGAGCCGGAGGACCAGGTCGTCCTGGCCGAGTTGGATGAAGCGCGCAAAAAGCGCCGCACCGGCCGTGCGCGGATCATCGGCATCGTCGCCTCCGTTCTCGTCATCGGCGGTGTCTTCGCGTTCGCGCTGCCGCGGATCGCGGACTACGGCGAGGTCTGGGACATCGTCAAGACGCTGTCCTGGGAATGGGTCGTCGCGCTCGCGCTCGCGGTGATCTTCAACCTCGCGACCTACGGGCCGCCGCTGGTCGCCGCGCTCCCGGGCATCTCGTACTTGCGCGCCTCGCGCGTGACGCTCGCATCGACCGCGCTGTCGTCGGTCGCCCCGGGCGGCGCCGCCGTCGGGATGGCGACATCGTTCGCGATGCTGCGCGCGTGGGGCTTCGAGGGCCGCCGCGCCGGGCTCGCCGTTGCGGTGCAGAGCGTCTGGAACCAGTTCGTGATCCTCGGTTTCCCGATCCTCGCCGTCGCCGGCCTCGCCGCTCAGGGTGCGAGCAACCGCACGCTCGAACTCGTTGCGATCATCGGCCTCGTAGTCTTCGCGGCGATCGTCGTCGGGTTCGCCATCGGTCTGTCGAGCGAACGCCTCGCGCGGCGCATCGGCGATCGTGCCGCAGGGCTCGCGAGCCGTGCCAAGGCGCTGATCCGCAAGGCCCCCGTCAAGTGGAACGGCGCAACCTTCGTGCGCTTTCGTGTGGAGTCGATCGAGCTGATCCGCCGGCGCTGGTTCTTCCTCACCGCGGCGACGCTCGCCGGGCACCTCACGGTCTTCCTCGTCCTGGTCGCGTCGGTCCGAGCGGTCGGCGTGCCAGCTGCCGAGGTCACGATCGTCGAGGCGTTCGCCGCCTGGACGCTGGCCCGCATCCTCGGCTCGATCCCGATCACGCCGGGCGGCGTCGGGTTCGTCGAGCTCGGGCTGACGGGCGTCCTCGTCGCGTTCGGCGCGAACGAGGCCGACGCGGTCGCGGCAACGCTGATCTACCGCTTCCTCACCGTCGTCCCGACGCTGATCGTCGGCCTCATGGCCACGGCGACGTGGAAGCTTGGACACCGTCCCGCGACTGCCGAGCGCCCGGGTGGGCAACCCGAGATGTAACGAGGATGACGCGATGGCGTATATGACATCGTGATGGCGCAAGACGCCATCGGAATCGCCAACGCGCCAAGGAACCGGATGCCAAGCCCGCCCCCGATCCACCTCGGACGATGAAGACGCACACACAGACGACCCTGGCCAAGACCGCCCCGGCCCAAGTCACCGAGGAAGGCCAGGACGTGCCCGAGCACGTCAGGTACTCGTGGACGTGCAGCTGCGGGGAGCGCTGCGGCGTCTGGTACCCGCAGTCGGCACGCGCCCAGGCCAGCTACGAGCGCCACCTCGCCCGGGTCCAACTCGCCATCTGGATGGGAGCCGACCGATGAGCGCGTCCGCTGCATCGAGCTGAACTGCACGCGGCCGCGTGGAGGTTCCTCGACCAGTTGCGCGAAGTCGGAAGCGACATCGGCTAGTAGTGCGCACACGCCGGACATGCCGCGGGCACGTCGGTGCCTGGGATGAGCAGGCGTTGCGGGGCGAAGACTGGATACGAGGAGGTGCCTGATGAAGGCGATCGTGGTGACGGACGAGGCCGCGGGGACGGCCGGGATGACACTGGTGGAGCGGCCCGAGCCGTCGGCGGCGATCAATGACGTCGTCGTCGAGGTTCGTGCGTCGGGATTCGTCCCGACTGAGACGGAGTGGCCCTCGACGTGGACCGATCGCCGCGGCCGTGACCGGACCCCGTCGATCCCCGGGCACGAGCTGGCCGGGGTGGTGAGCGCGCTCGGCTATGGCACGACAGGGCTGTCGGTGGGGCAGCGGGTATTCGGCCTCGCGGACTGGTATCGCGACGGCACACTGGCCGAGTACGTGGCCGTCGAGGCACGCAACCTCGCGCCGCTGCCGGGCGACGTCGACTTCACGGTGGGCGCGAGTCTCCCGATCTCGGGCCTCACCGCGTGGCAAGGGCTGTTCGAGCACGGCCGCCTTCGGGCGGGCCAGAGCGTCCTCGCGCACGGCGCGGCCGGCGCAGTCGGGACGATGGTGACGCAGCTCGCGCGCGAGGCAGGGGCGTATGTCATCGGGACGGGGCGCGCAGCCGACCGTCAGAAGGCACTCGACTTCGGCGCGCAGGAGTTCGTCGACCTCGACAACGACGCCCTGGAGGACGTCGGCGGAGTCGATCTGGTCTTCGATGTCATCGGCGGCGACATCCAGAAGCGGTCCGCGGGCCTGATTCGTGCCGGCGGAACACTGGTGACCGTCGTCGGCCCGGCCGACGCGCGGCCCGCCGACGGCCTGGCGATCGACTTCGTCGTCGAGTCCGATCGGGCCCAACTGCGAGAGATCGTCCAGCGGGTGCGGGACGGGCGACTGCGGACGAACATCGGCAACATCGAAACGCTCGACGATGCGGTCGCCGCGCTCAACCCGACCGAGCGGATCAGCGGGAAGACGATCATCCGCGTTGGTCCGTAAGGACTGGCCCGTCGTGGGCCGGCATCCGCGAGCGCCGCAACCTCTGTGCGGAAGCGGCGTTGGAGACGGTAAGACAGCGGAACTCCCGCGCACGCCGCACGCTAGGTAGGACGCACCATGCCCGCACTGAAGAAGACCGTCGCCTCGCTTGCAACGTTGGTGTTGCTGTTGGGTCTTGCGGTGCCCGCCGTCGCGGGGACCTGGACCACCGAGCTGGTGCCGGCCGGCCCGGGCGCTCTCGGCCCGGCCCGACTGTCGTTCGACGCCGGGGGCCGCGGGCTGTTGCTCTGGAATGGGACGCCGGCAGCGACGCAGCCGCGGTTCACGGGCATGGCCACGCGCGCGGCGGGCGGCGGTTGGAGCCGACTGGCCAATCTGCCCGACGTCGGCTGGGGCAATGCCCAGGCGCTTCAGTACGCCAGCACGCGCGTGCTGTTCGTGAGCGGCCAGGTCGCTTCTGTCGGCGCGTACAACCGGGCGAAGTTGCGCCTTGTCGCCGCCTACGGCCGCTCGGATGGCAGCGGCCTGGGACGCTGGCAGACGATCGCGCCCTTCGAGACGGGGTTCGTGGCCGCGGCCAACCACGCGGGTCACGCGATCGTGCTCTTCGACGCGGGCGGCAAGGGGTTGTCGACGATCGAGCGACCCGCGAGCGGAACGTTCGGGAGGGCGACGATGGTGTCGTCGCCCGGCGCGTCCACGCCCGCCGTCGCGATCAACCCGCACGGCGACCGGATCGTCGCGTGGATTCGGTCCGACCGGATCGAGGCGCGGGTCCGGCGCGCGGGTCAAGGCTGGGGCAAGGTGCTCATGGTGGCGAAGGCTCCCGGCGTGGCGAACACGTCGCTGCGGGCGGCCGTTACCGCTGGTGGCAGTTTCGTGCTGGCGTGGGGCGTCGCCGACGTCCGCGAGAGCCGACCGACCCGGCTGCTCGCGGGAACCGCCCAACGGCGGTCCGGGCACGGCTGGCACGCCTACGCGCTGGAGAACGCGACCCTAGGTATGAACGCCGATCTCGGCGGCGAGGAAGCGCAGGCGTTCCCGCTCGTCACGCCCAACGGCGCCATCGCGATCGCGTGGACCGGCGCGGTGGACGGCAGCACGCGGGTCGGCGTGAAGGCCGCCCGGCTGACGAGCGCCGGACTCCGGGCCGTCGCCGTCGTCTCTGACGACGCGGTCAACGCCGCGGTCGGCGACGCGGCGGTGGGACCGACCGGCCAAGCCGTGATCGTCTGGTCGCAGCCCGACGCTGCCGCGGGCACCTCGACGTACGCCGCGCTGTCGCCCGGGCCGGGCGTCCCCTTCGGGGCGCCCGACCGCCTCACACCCGCCGACGCGACGGGTATCAGCGGGCCGGCCGCGGCGTTCCAGACGCTTTCCGGCCAGCCCGTCGCGATCGTCCCGGTCGTCCAGGGCGACAGCGGCGGCTTCCTGTCGGCGGTGCGGGCGCCGTAGCGTCAAGTTGCGTGCCGCCAACAGCGGCTCGCGACTCAGCTCTCGGCGCCTTCGACCGCGACCCGCGGCAGCACCCGGTCCAGGCCGCGCGGCAGCCACCAGTTGCGGTCGCCGAGCATGTGCATCGACCGCGGGGACGAGGACGGTGCGCAGGATGAACGCGTCCAGGAACACGGCGCTGGCGAGGCCGACGCCGAACTCGGCGATCACGCGCTGCCCGGCGAGCAGGAACGAGCCGAAGACGAAGATCATGATCGTCGCCGCGGCGGTGATCACCCGGCCGGTCGCGGCCTGCCCGGTCCGGACCGAGTGGCGGTTGTCGTGCGGTGTTCACCCACTCCTCGTGCATGCGGCTGACCAGGAACACCTGGTAGTCCATCGAGAGGCCGAACAGGATCGCCAGCATCATCACCGGCAGGAACGCCTCGACCGGCCCGGTGCCGACGCCGAGCGGGCCGGCGAGGAAGCCGTCCTGGAAGACCAGGGTGACGACGCCGAACGCGGCGCCGGCGGCGAGCAGGTTCATCACCGCCGCGGTCAGCGGGATCAGGATGCTGCGGAAGGCGATCATCAGCAGCAGGCAGCCGAGCAGCACGATCACCGCGATGAACAGCGGCAGCTTGTCGGTCAGCACGCCGGCGAAGTCGTCGAAGATCGCGGTGATGCCGCCGACGTAGACGGGCAGGCCGCCCGAGGCGTCCGGGATCACGTCCGTGCGCAGCGTGTCGATCAGCTCGCTGGTCGCCTCGTCCTGCGGTGCGCGTCGCCGGGCGCGCCTCGATCAGCGCGATCTTGCCGTTGGGCGAGGGCACGGGCGGGCTGACCGACGCCAGGCCGGCGGTCTTGCTCCAGCGCGTCGGCGAGCGGCTGCACCTTCGGCAGGTCGGCCTTGCCGTTCGGCGTCTCGGCCACGATCTGGAACGTGCCGTTGAAGCCCGGCCCGAAGCCCTTGGCGAGCAGGTCGTACGCCTTGCGGGTGGTCGTGGACGCCGGGTCCTGCCCGGCGTCGGAGGAGCCGAGGCGCAGCGACAGCGCCGGGATGGCGAGTGCGAGCATGACGATCAGCGCGGCCGCGCGCCAGCGGCCACGCGGTGGTCCTGCACGATCTGCGCCCAGCGCGGCCAGAACCCGTCGAGCTTGGGGTCGCGCGGGCCCTCGCTCTTCGAGCCGCCGGCGCTCCTTGCGCGACAGCACCCGCATGCCGATCATGCCCAGCAGCGCGGGGATCAGCGTCACCGCCGCGGTCATCGTGATGAGCACGACGATCGCGGAGGCGACGGCGACGCCGTTGAGGAAGCTGACGCCGAGCACGAACAGGCCCGAGCAGCGCGACGATCACGGTCGCGCCGGCGAACAGCACCGCCCGCCCGGAGGTGTTCAGCGCGCGGATGCACGCGGCCTCGGGGTCGCGGCCGGCCTTGATCGCGTTGCGGTGGCGGGTGACGACGAACAGCGCGTAGTCGATCCCGACGCCGAGGCCGATCAGCGTCGCGAGCGTCGGCGAGAACGTCGCGATGTTGATCACGTGCGCGAGCAGGCCGGTCAGCGCCAGCCCGCAGCCGAGCGCCAGCACCGCGCGTGATCAGCGGCAGCAGCGTCGCCCACAGCGAGCCGAAGGCGATCGCGAGCACGATCGCGGCGGCGATGAAGCCGATGAACTCGCTCGGCCCGCCGCCCGGCTGCTGCGTGGCCTGCTGGATGCCGTTGCCGCCGAGCTCGACCTGCAGGCCGTCGCCGCGCGCGTCCTCGGCGGTGGCGATCAGCTTGTCGTAGGCGGACTTGGGGACGTCGGCGATCGGCTGCTCGCCGTCCATGTGCACGTTGGCGAACGCGACCGTCTGTCCTTGGAGATCTGACGCGCGGCGGCGCCCTCGGCGAACGGGCTGTCGACGCGTTCGACGTGCGGGCACTTGGCGATCTTTGCGAGCGTCTCCTCGATCGCGCTTCTGCGTGGCGGGGTCGCTGACGTCGTCGGCGGCGAAGACGACCTGGTTGGTGTCGGTCGACTCGGTGTTGAAGTTCTCCGTCAGCAGGTTCAGCGCGGTCGTGGACTCCGTCCCCGGCAGCGAGAACGAATCCGTGTACCCGGACCCGGCCTTCACGCTCAGCCCGCCCAGCACGAGCAGAGCCGCGACCCACGCGGCCAGAACCCAAAAACGGTGCGTGAAGCACCAACGCGCCAGCGATCGCATGCCGACGCATGCTACGCCCGAGAGGCGGTGATCAGCGCGTCGGCGACTCGGGCGATCGGGCCGTTGAGGTGCCCGGGAAGGTGCGCCAGAACCAGGCGCCGCGTCTCTTGGGGCTCGCCACGCACGCCGACGACTCGGACGCCGTCGGGCAGCACGTCGCGGGCGACCGGAGCCAGCGTCGTGATGGCCAGTCCTGCGGCCACGATGTGCAGCTTGGCCAGCCAGTCACGCACGACGTAGCGGACGTCGGGACGCTCGGCCAGTCCGGGCCAGACGCCGAGCAGCGATTCGCCGGTATCGGATCGGCTCGCGACCCAGACTTGGCCGGCGAGTTGGTCGACCTCGACGGCTCGGACGCTCGCGAACGGGTGGCGCGCCGAGACGGCGAGGACCAGTTCGCGCTCCGATAGCGTCGTGAGCTCCAGCGGCGGCGATTCGGCGTCGGGCGGCCGGAAGGGCGGCATGCGGGCGAGGATCGCGAGGTCGATCGTGCCTGCCCGCAGGGCGCGCGTCAGCGCGGGCGTGGTTCCCTCGCGCAGCGTGACCATCGTTGCCGCGGGCAGCGAGGCCAACGCGCCGGGAACCAGTCCGGCCGCCGCCGACGCGAACGCGCCCAGCCGGACTGGCCCGGCTTCGGCTTCCTCGCCTTCCGCCTCGCGCAGCGCGCGATCGAGCTCGTCCAGAATGCGAATCGCGCGGGGCAGCAGGCGCGAGCCCGCCGGCGTCAGGACGACGCCGAGCCGGCCGCGGTCAAAGAGCCGGCGGCCGACAACGCCCTCGAGCGTCGCGATCTGCCGGGAAACGGCCGACTGCGTGTAGCCGAGTGAGTGCGCCGCGGCCGAGAAAGAGCCCGCCTGCGCGACCTCGCGGAACACCCGCAATCCGATTGTCGAGAGGTCCGAGGCCATGCGCTCAGCGCATGCTACATGTGCTGTATTCTCGCGTTCAGCATGCCCGGGCGTGGCTAGGTTTGACGGCATGACCGGTTCCCGTATCGCCCTCGTCACCGGCGCCAATCAGGGGCTCGGCCGTGCGCTCGCGGAGACGCTGGCCGCCCGCATGGCGCCACAAGACCGCGTCCTGCTGACCGGCCGCGACCCCCGGCGCGTCCAGGCCGCGGCGGCCGCCGTCGCCGCCGGCCCGGCGATCGCCCGTGTCGAGGGCCGGGTGCTCGACGTCCGCGACGGCGACGCGATCGCGGACCTGGCCGGCGAACTGGGCGAGGTCGACATCGTCTTCTCCAACGCCACGGCGCGGATGAGCCCGCTCGCCGACCCTGCCGACGAGGTCGATGCCGTCGCCGAGACCAGCAACTTCGCCACGACCCACATGTTGCGCGCCTTCGCTCCACGCATGCGCCGGGGCGGCCGCTTGATCATCGTCGCCAGTGCGCTGGGCACGCTCGACAAGCTCGACGATCGCGTCGCCTCCCGCTTCGCCGAAGCCGCCGTGGGCCTCGATGATGTCGACGCCCTCGTCGCCGAGTGGCGCGAGGCCGTCCATGCCGGGCGCGCCGAGGCCGAGGGCTACGGCAGCTGGCTGAACATCCCGTCCAAGGTCGCCCAGGTCGCCGCGGTCCGTGCCGCCGCCCGCGAGCGACGAAGCGCCGATCTCGCCCGGGGCACGCTGCTCATGGCGCTCTGCCCGGGCCTGATCGATACCGACGCGTCACGCCCGTGGTTTGCGGACATGAGCGGCGCTCAAACCCCGGCGCAGGCCGCGTCCTGGCCCGTCGAACTCGCCCTCGCCGGCAGCTTTGACCCCGTCTTCTATGGCGAACTCGTCCAGTTCGGACGGGTCCTTCCGTGGACGTCGGTCAAACAGCCCACCTGAACGCATCGTTCAGCCCTTACGGAGAATCTTCTCCATGGCCTTCCCCTTGGCCAACTCGTCGATGAGCTTGTCCAAGTAGCGTATTTGCTGCATGGTCGGCTCTTCGATTTCCTCCACTCGGACGCCACAGATCACACCTTTAATCAGCGCCCGCGAAGGATTCAACTGCGGAGCCTCTGCAAAGAAGGTCGCAAAATCGACTTGCCTCGTCAGTTGCGCTTCCAACGCCGACTGGGGATAGCCCGTCAACCAGCGGATGATGTCATCGACCTCCGCCTTCGTGCGCCCCTTTTTCTCTGCCTTGGCGACATAAAGGGGATAGACACTTGAGAAGCTCACTGTATAGATGCGATGTTGTTGCTTCACCTGTCACCGCTCGATCGACTGGGCCGCTTGGGATTCGCAAACGTAACGCATCGTGGCGCGCAGACGTTCCCGGAGCTCAAGTCTCGCGGGGAACTGCCGATATGGACATCGATGCGATTGATCCCGTTGCGTGCTCGTCCCTTACTCGCCTCCGTCGGCGCCGGCCTGTCGCTGACGGCCGCGATCGCCGTCGTCGGCCTGACCGCATTGGTCGCGACGGGCGTCGGCGTCGAGTTCCTCGCGCCGGTGGGAGACGGTGGCGCGGCGCCGATCCGCCTGGCTGAGGTCCCGCGGGTCGAGCGTTCCGGATCGCGCTCTGCTGATCGCTACGACCGCGACGCTCCGGCACCGCGTTCTGTCCCGGCGGTCGTGGTGCGACGTCCGGCGAACACTGATGGCTCAACCGTCCGCGCCGGCAAGCGTGATGTCACGCCGAGTCGGCCGCGCGTACGGCGCGAGTCGGCTCCTGCCAAGCGCGTGCACCGTGGCCGTCCGCTGCCCTCAGCGCCGGTGGCGCAGGCGCCGGTGGCGCAGACTCAGGCGCAGGCGCCTGCGAGCGCCGCGACCGACGCCGCAGCCGTCGCGAATCCGGCCCCGCCGGCCACCGGTCCGGAGGTCAGCGAGCAGTCGCACACCGCCCCGCGGACCAAGACCGTACGGCCTCGCCCGACGCGAGGACGCGCGGACGCACGGCCCGTCGCGGATTCCCGGCACGACACCCGTACGGACCGACACAGCCCAGAGCAGACAGTGAGCGCGCCAAGCGTGTCCCCGCCCAACCCGCCGCAGCGCACGGCCCGCGGACGAGGTCGCGATTTCTCGCGAGGCAAGGCCGTCGGCCACGTCTCCCCGGTTGCGCCGGCCGCGCCGCCGCAGCCCGTCGAGCCGCCGGATACCGCGACCGCGCCCGCGGTCGATCCACCCGGACACGCCAAGTGGGCCGGCGAGCATCCCGGCGGCGACCGGGGACGCGGCAGACAGCAGCACTAGCTCTCGACCCGCAGGTCCTGTCGTTCGTCCAGGGGCACTCGCGGGTAGCAGAACCTGGGTCGGGTTGCGCTTCAAGTTGGGAGAGACTTCATGACCTATCGACGGATCGTCCAGATCCTAGGTCTCGTTTTCGCGTGCGCGTTGATCGCCGTGCCGCCCGCCGGGGCGGCGAGCAGCGGCGCACCCGGCGCACCCGGCGCGCCCGCTCTGTGGACCCCTGGCGACAAGGACGGCTTCGGCACGTCCACCACATTGACCAGCACCGTCTGGCACACCCTCGGCGGTGGCGAGCTGACCGAGGTCTACTACCCCGACCTCGGCACGCCGGCGGTCCGCGACCTGCAGTTCGCCGTCAGCGACGGAAAGTCGTGGGTCGATCGCGAGCGAGAGGACACCCGTCACGCGCTGACACTCACCGACCGGCGCAGCCTCAGTTACCGCCAGGTCAACACCGATCCCGACGGGCGCTATCGCCTCACCAAGACCTACACGACGGATCCGAGCCGCTCCGTGCTCTTGATCCGTGTTCACTTCGAGTCACTCACCAATAAGCCCCTCCGGCTCTACGCGCTGTATGACCCGAGCCTGTCGGGCAACGGCGACGACGACTCGGGTTCGACCGCCGGCACCGCGCTGATCGCATCAGACGCCAAAGCGGCCAGTGCACTCGTCGCTGCCCCGGCGTTCACGAAGACCTCCAACGGCTATCTCGGCTCGAGCGATGGCTGGAGCGACCTGCGCGCGGACGACACCATGGACTGGAACTACGCGTCGGCGCCCGCCGGCAACGTCGTACAGACCGGCCGCCTGGAACTGACCGGCAAGGCCGGGAGCCGGGACGCGACGCTCGCACTGGGCTTCGGAACCTCTTCGCCGGCGGCGCGTTCCGCCGCCAACGCCTCGCTCGCCTCCGGCTACGAGACCGCCGAGCGGGCGTACCGGTCCGGGTGGCACGGCTACCTCTCCGACCGCTCGCGGCCGCGTAGCGTCGCCGGCCACGAGCAGCTCTACGACGTCTCGCTCATGGTCCTCGCCGCCTCGGAGGACAAGACCTATCGCGGCGCCGGCATCGCGTCGCCCACCATGGCCTGGGTCTGGGGCCAGCTCGCCGGCTACAACGGGCCGTATCACCTCGTGTGGTCGCGCGACCTGTACCAGGTTGCCACCGCCCAGCTCGCGGCGGGCGACCGCGCAGCCGCGGGGCGGGCGCTCGACTACCTGTGGACGCGTCAGCAGCAGCCCGATGGCTGCCTGCCGCAGAACTCGAACCTCGATGGCACTCCACACTGGGGCGGCCTACAACTCGACGAGGTCGCCGACCCGATCCTGCTCGCCTCGCAGCTCGGACGCACCGACGCCGAGACCTGGAGCCACGTCAAGCGCGCCGCGGAATGCATCCTCGCGAAGGGGCCGACCACTCAGGAGCGCTGGGAGAACGCCAACGGCTATTCGCCGGCGAGCATCGGCGCCGAGATCGCCGGACTCGTGTGTGCCGCGCGGATCGCACAGGCCAACGGGGCCGGCGACCTGGCAGCCCGCTACCGCTCGGTCGCCGACGACTGGCGCGCGCAGCTCGATCACTGGACCGTGACCACCAACGGACCGCTCTCTTCCTCGCCCTACTTCCTCCGGCTCAGCGTGGACGGCGACGCGAACGCGGGCACCACGTACACGATCGCCGACGGCGGTCCGACCGTCGATCAGCGCACGGTCGTGGACACGAGCTTCCTGGAGCTCGTGCGCCTCGGCGTTCTGCGCGCCGACGACCCCGACGTCCTGTCGACCCTGCCCGTGGTCGACCGTGAGCTCGGCGTCGACACCCCCAGCGGCCAGTTCTGGCATCGCTTCAACCACGACGGCTACGGCGAGACCCCGGACGGCCGCCCGTTCGGGACCAACGACGGCATCGGGCGCCTGTGGCCGATCTTCGCGGGTGAGCGCGGCGAGTACGAGCTCGCCGCGGGGCAACTCGGCGGGAACCTCGCGGCCGCCCGAGCGGCCGCAACGACCCGCCTCGACGCCATCGCCAACACCGCCAACGATGGACTCATGCTCCCCGAGCAGGTGTGGGACGACAACGCGCCGGCCGGCACCGGTGGCCGCGCACCTGGGACCGGCACGGGCTCCGCGACGCCGCTGGGGTGGACGCATGCCCAATTTGTCCGGCTCGCCTGGTCGATCGACGCCGGCCGCCCCGTGGAGCGCCCCAGCGTGGTCAGCTGCCGCTACGACGGCCCGTGCTAGGCCCGGGGCGGTGCGGTTGGGTTGCGGCCACGTCGGTCACGGATGAGCTGACGCGATAGCCGGCGCGGCGGTTTCGACGCGCGCGACGGCATCCTGCTCAAGGATGGACACGAGCGTCGTGACGACGAGCGGGTCGAACTGCGATCCGGAGCAGCGCCGCAGCTCGGCGATCGCGTCCTCGAGCGGCATCGCGGCGCGGTAGGACCGGTCCGTTGTCATCGCGCTGAAGGCGTCGCACGCCGAGCAGATTCGCGCCTCGATCGGGATCGCGTGGCCGGCCAGGCCATCCGGGTAGCCGGTTCCGTCGTAGTCCTCGTGCGAGGCGCGCACGATCACGCCCACGCGCGCGAGCACACCACCGACGTTCTCGAGCATCCGCTGGCCCTCGATCGTGTGGCGTTTCATGATCACCCACTCCGCCTCGGTGAGCTTGCCTGGCTTGTTCACGATCTCTTTCGGAACCGCGATCTTCCCGACGTCGTGCAGCAGCGCGCCGAACTCCAGGTCGCGCAACGCGCCGCCGTTCAAGCCGAGGCGTCGCCCGACCTCGACCGCGAGCTCGACCACGTCGCGGCTGTGCGAACCGGTGTAGGCGTCGTCGGTCTCGACCACGTCGCCGAGCAGCATCGCCGTCCCGCGGTAGGCCTGAGAGAGCTCGAGCGCCTGGTCGATGCGCGTGCGGCGCTCGTTGGCGAACACGCGCAGCAACAGCGCGAGCGGCAGGAAGACCACGCCCAGAGCCCACACGTGCCCGGTGGCCGACAGGGCCATCGCGACCCCGACCGGCGCGAGCAGCAGATCGACGGCGTAGACGGACGCGTCGGCGCGCGTCGGCAGCGCGGGCGGCGTGCCATAGGCGAGTCGCTCGAACATGATCGACCCGAGGAAGTCGGCGACCACGTAGGCGCCGAGCGCCGCGGCGAGCGACGGCCAGTTCTGCCAGCCGGACACCGGCCTCATCGACATCAGGACGGCCGCAGGAGCGAGCACCGGAACGGAGACCTGCGCGACCGCCGGAAGCGACAGCGAGATGTGCCGCGACCGTTGCACGACGCGCACGGCCGCCCGTGCGGATGCGCCCGCCACGACGCACCATGGGATCAGCGCCGGAGGCAACATGACCAGCATCGCCGCCAGCGGCGCCACACTGCAGTCGGTGCTGACCGGCCCGACCTCGAAGGCCACAAGCCCGGCCACCGCGTAGAGCGCGGCGAGGACCACGAACGCCCCGATCCAGCCGTCACCGACGCCGGCGTGATTTGCCAGCAGGGCCGCGCCGGCCGCGAACATCGCAAGATGCGCCAGCCCGGCGCGCCGCTCGCGCGACTGCGCGGGCAGCCTCAGCCGCGCCCGAGTGGACTGGACTTCGGCGTCGCCGACGAATTGGAGCGACCAAGCGGACATACGGGTCTCTCCTCGTGGTCGGCCGAAACCGGGTCCGCTTGAACGTCTCGATCATTTGTCCGTGCCGTGACCAGACACCGGGACCGTGCCGATGCAGGCGGAGCAACTGAGTCACGGAGGAACGACGATCATGAACACCAGACGACAGCTACTCGCGCTCGCCGGATGCGCCGCGGGTCTTTGCTTCGCCGCACCGGCCGCCCATGCGGCGGACGACATCCCGCTCGCGACCGACTCGCCGATCCAGGCGGAATCTGGCCAGATCCTGGCCGAGACGGTTCACCCCGAGACAACCGCCGCGAGCGAGGCGACCTGCTCGGCGCCCGATCTCTTCAACCCGCTGACCGCGTTCAAGGACCAGCGCAGCTACTTCGTCGCGCCCGAGGGTGACTTCGAGAACCCGCAGCTCCCCGGCTGGCAACTCCAGGGCGGCGCGACCGTGAGCGACGGCAGCTCCACCAAGGCCGTGCTCGGCACGGACCACGCCATGAGCCTCATGCTGCCGGCCGGCAGCAGCGCCACGAGCCCCGAGATGTGCGTCGATCTCAACTATCCGACGTTCCGATTCTTCGCGACCCAGCTCGAGCAGGACACCGACGCCGAGCTCGCCATCGACGTCATCTATCCGGCGCTCGCGAAGGACAACGTGCGTCAGGCCAAGAAGTTCAGGCTCAAGGCCAAGGACGGCTGGGAGCTCAGCGACGACATCAAGCTCGAGCCGCAGCGGCTCGGCAAGCAGGCCGGCTGGCGCAAGGTCGCGGTCCGGTTCCGCGTCAAGCCGGGCAAGAAGACGTCGACGTACAAGGTCGACGACCTCCTCATCGACCCGCGCCTCTCCCACTAGCGCGCTCTAGACGCCCCGAAAGCAGGTCGCGGAAGGCGCGACCTGCGCGGGGTTCGCGCCGCGCTTACTGAACCGTGCTGTCGGGGACCGTTGCGCGGATTGTCGTGCCTCGGCCGGGTGTGGAGGTGATCTCGATCTCGCCGCTGACGGCGCCGATGCGATCGCGCATGCTCGTGAGGCCATAGCCGTCGCCGTTGCCCGCTGACGGGTCGATGCCGACGCCGTCGTCGGCGACGGCGAATCGAACTCGCTCGCGATCACGGCCGAGGGTGATCGTGACGCGCACGTTGTTGCCCGCGTGCTTGGTGGCGTTCTGGACGGCCTCCATGGCGCAGAAGTAGAGCGCCGCTTCGACCGTGCGGGCGCAGCGGCCGATCCCGTCGTCGGCGATCCCGATCGGGACTTGCGCGGTGACTGCGAACGCGCGCAGGGCGTCGACGAGACCGAACACGCGCAGCACGGGCGGATAGATGCCGCGGGCCAGGGCTCGCAGCTCCTCGACCGACTCCGCGGCCTCGTCGCCGATGGCGTCGAGCTGTGCGGCCAGCCCGGGGTCTCCGACGCGTTCCTCGACCAGGCGCAGCTTGATCTGGATCGCCATCAAGCGCTGCTGCGCGCCGTCGTGCAGATCGCGTTCGAGTTTGCGCCGTTCCCGGTCGCCGGCTTCGATCAGGCGTGCCCGGGAGGCGTGGAGCTCGGCGACCAGGCGCGCGTTGTCGAGCATCATCAGCGAGCTCGCGGCAAGGCCCTCGACCAGGGTGGAGTCGGTCTCGAGCAGGGGGTCGTGGATCAGCGCCGCCACCGGCCGGCCGCGTTGGTTCAGACGCGTGACCGCGCGCTCCTGCGGGTCGCTTGGGAGCTCCACCGGCTCGCCGTCGACATCGACGTAACCCGAGGCCCCATCCCAGAGCCCGAGCGTGACCGTCGGGTCCCCGAGCGCATCGGCGAGCCACTCCTGCACAGCCGAGGGCGTCAGCGGTCCCTCTCTCGCGCGCACGGCGATCTGCCCGAGGCTGACCGCCGCGAACCGGTCCCAGGAGACCTGCCCGAGCAGGATCGCCAGCGGCACCGCCAGTCCCAGCACACCGTTGACGATCGTCACCGCCGACGCGGTCCCCGGATAGGTGGGAAGCAGGTACAGCGAGATCACAAACCAGGCGACGGTGGCGCTGAACACGGCCGCCACCGGGGTGATCGCGCGGCGCAACCCCGGCCCCGACCTGCGCGTCTTGTCGAACAGCAACATCGCGAGGCCGATCAGCGCGATCGTGAACACGATGTTCGTCGCCGAGTGCACCGCCGTCCCGATCGCATCATCGCCGCCGGCCAGGGCATTGGCAGGACAGCGGGTCCCGCAGTCGTTGAACGAGCCGGCCGCGGGAAACGTCGGCGACAGGGCCAGGTTCAACGCCGTCAACACCCCTGTGCTGAGCGCATAGGCGCCGATGAACGCGCGCTCGAGCCCCGACTCCAGGCGACCCCGCGGATAGGACAGCAACAGATACCCCGTGTACACGACATACACGGCCCACATCACCATCCCCAGCGTGTACGCCCCCGACGACCCCGACGCATTGAACGACGTCATGGCATAGAGAAAGCCATTTCCCACCAGCAGCGGCCCGAGCCTGCTGCCAGGCCGGCGCCACCACGTGTACAACCCCACCCCGACATAGGACGCGACCAAGAGGCTTCGCCAGATCGCGGTGCCCTGCGGATCCACCAAGATCGGGCTTCGCGAGACCGCCCAGGCCGTCAGCACCGTGGCGAGAGCCCCGCCCGCCCCGACCGCGAGCAGAACCAGCACACGCGTCTCAGCGCGTCGACGCCCCACTGCTGCTGCCGAAACTGCTGTCGTCGTCACAAGAGACCAAACTTTCGGCGGACTGCGCCCAAGCCTATACGCGCCACACACCCGTCGCCAGCGCGCGCCCCTGGCAGCGTCAAGAACTCGATCCGAGCACGTTCACCGCCCGAGCGACGACGAGAATCACCACGGCATACGAGATCAGCGACTCGACGGCCATCATGCCCTTGGCCCTGCGCGTCAGCGGCATCGTGTCCGTCGGGCTGACCGCGATCGCGTTCGTCAGCGAGACGTAGAGATAGTCACTCAGCCGTGGGGTCCATTCGGACTGCGGGATCGCGTCCTGCGGGAACTGGAAGTCCGGGTCGCGTCGCCCGCGCTCGGCGCGCACGCGCGGACCGCCTTCGTCGAGCATCCAGAACAGCAGACCGAAGGTGATGATGTTGGTCAGCCACACAACCGCTCCGTGAGTGAGCAGCTCGCCCGCGCTCAGGGTTGCGGCGTGGCTTCCTGTGAGGCCCCAGAGGAGCACGCCGACGGCGAAGGCATCGGCGGCGACCAGCAGTCCGAGCAGCGCGACGGCCAGGTTTCGGATCCGCCCTGGGCTCAGCTCCGCGAGCGGCACAGCGAGCAGCATGAGCATGAGCAGCACGGCGGGGGAGGCCAAGAGCAGCCACGCCCACCAATGCAGCGTGATGATGTGCCAGTCCTTCGCCCGATCGATGACCGCGAGGCCACCAAGCAGCGCCACCTCAACCGCGAGGACGATGACCGCTTCGGTGCGAGCCTCGCGTAGAGCCCGGTGGTCACGCGCGTCCAGTTCAGCGCTGGGGGCGCTCGAAGTCGGTGGTGGCTGCGGCGCCTGTTCACTCATCTGACCGAGGTTCTGCCGGCCAGTATCGAGCCGCCCCGGCGCGCCGTCCTCACCCCGATCGCATGACCAACCCCCTTTTGCGTCAGAAGGGAGCACCTAAGGTGGTGGTCGACCCATGCTGAGTGGACTCCTTGCCGTGACCGCGTTGACCGCTACGTTCGCGACCGCGACGCCGCGTGAGGATCTCGCCGCCCGCGCGACGGCCCTCGGGCTGCCTCATGCCGACCGCATCGCCGCCGACGCGCTGCCCGGGGCACGGCTCGTTCCCGGTGGGGTGGACACGGTCGGCGCCTCGCAGACTTGGCTCGGATCGAGCCCGGCACAGTGCCGACCGAGGGAACACTGGCGGTGTTCGCCGTCCTGATCCCGGATGATGATGGCGTCACGCAGATGGAGCAGAGCCAGGACGCGTGGGCCGCGCCACCTGTGTGCTCGTCCGGAGGCTGCGCGGCACGCCCGAGCCCGGTGCAGTACCCACCGCTTTTCGGCTGTGGCACGACGTTCCCAAAGGCCCCGACGCATCGCTTGCTGCTTCAGATGGCGTTCGGCGAGCGCCTGAACTTCGCCATCGGCGACGGCGGCTCGCTGTACCTGACCGGCCGGCCCGCGGACCTGCGCGCAGGCCGGTTCGATCGGCTGTGATCGGAGTTCCAGCAGGGCTGAGCCGGTCCCGCGCCCGAGCCGCCCGGGCCCGCCCACGCTGTTACACCGAAGGCGGCTTTTCGCACTCTGGGTGAAATGCCGATCCAGATGACGCTCAAGATCCGCGCGAACCGCGAACCGCGCGTCACCACGCGCTGACGGGCACTCCGGCCGATCCCGCGAAGCGCGAGCCTCGGTACGGTCTCGCGATGGCAACCGATGACCTCCGACGGCTGCTGGCCGAACAGGTCGCCTACTACCGTGCGCTTGCGCCGGACTATCTGGACGGAGGGCTCGACCTACCGGGCGCCCTGGAGATAGAGGCGGCGTTGGACAGCTTCGCGCCTGCCGGCGATGTGCTCGAGTTTGCCTGCGGACCAGGGACGTGGACGCCTCGGCTGCTGCAAGACGCCACGACGGTGACCGCCGTCGACGCCGCGCCGGAGATGCTGGCGATCGCCCGCGAGAGGGTCGGCGACGACGATCGGATCCGGTTCGTCCTTGCCGATGTGTTCGCGTGGCGGCCGGACCGGCGTTATGACGTCGTCTTTTTCGGCTTCTGGCTCTCGCACGTTCCACTCGAACGCTTTGCCGCGTTCTGGGCGCTCGTCGACGAGTGCCTGGCATCCAACGGTCGCGTCTTCTTCGCTGACGACGGGTACCGGACTGCCGAGGAGCTCGTCGAAGGTCCGGAATCGTCGACCATTCGCCGCCGGTTGCGCGATGGCTCGCCACACCGCGTGGTCAAGGTGCCGCACACACCGCAGGTGCTCGAGCGTCGGCTGGCGCAGCTCGGATGGGACATCACCGTGTCTCCGACCGCAGGGCCATTCTTCTGGGGTTCCGGCGGCCGGACGAAGCGCATTGTCGCGCCGCATTGATTGCGCGCCGGCGATGAGTTCACGCGAGCGGGTAGGTCTCTACCGACATGAGCGATAGAAAAGTCATTCTCAAGATGGTCATGTCCCTCGACGGTTTTGCCACCAGCCCCGACGGGACCCACGAATGGATGTTCGAGTGGTTCGGCGACGACTCGGGTGAGTGGAACCGCCGCGCGCTCGAGGAGGCCGGCGTCCACGCGATGGGCCGCCGCAGCTACGAGATCATGGGCCCGCACTGGGCCGCGTCCGACGGGCCGATCGCAACCGCGATGAACGAGAAGCCGAAGGCGGTCTTCTCCCGCACCCTGAAGAAGGCGGACTGGGGACCGGCCGAGATCTTCGGCGGGGACCTGGCCGCGGGGATCGCGGACCTGAAGGCTCGAGACGACGAAGGGACGGTCCTGGTCCACGGCGGCCCCGACTTCGCCAAGTCGCTGACACGCCTGGGCCTCGTCGACGAATACCAGCTGACGACGGTCCCGATTGCGATCGGCGCGGGGCGCAGCCCGTTCGCCGAGCTGGAAGAGCACCTGAAGCTGGACGTCGTCGACGAGGAACGCTTCCGGAGCGGAGCCCTCGCGCAGATCCTGGTGCCGAAGCGATGAGCGACCGCCCAAGCTGAGTCGAGCCCGACCCTTGTTGGCGTCGCGACGCTCACAGCGATGCGGAAGCAGCGGCAAGCCCGCGTCGGCGGGACGCACGCGCGTGTGACTACCGCGTGGACCCACGATGGGAGCGATCGGTCGCCGGCACGAGCTGCCGCGCTCGGACGACCGTGAACGCAATCACGAACGGCGCACCCAGTGTGAGCACTGCCACGATCGGGGCGCCGGTCTTCCCGATCAAGTCGATGCCGAGCCAGGTGACGAACACCGCACCCGCGAGCGCGACGCGCGGGTCGGTCGGCAGCGCGACGATCGCGCCGATGATCAGGGCCACCGCGGCGCACACGACGATCCCGATCATCAGCGGGGACTGCTCGTAATCGGGCGGCCCGAACGTCGCGAACAGCCCCAGCGGGATGACGAGGTAGGCGAGCCCGCGCAGGTCGCGCTCGCGCTGCCGTGGCCACACGACGAGCACGGCGTACAAGGCGACCGACGGAAGCGACGCGAGCGCCGCGTCGTTGACCGCAAGGGCCGGGATCCGTGCGGCGGACCAGGCGAGCAGGACGATGCCCGCGGGCCGGTCATAGCCGATGAACGCCAGGCAGACCGCCAGGGCGAGCATCGCGGTCAGCGGCCAGATCAGCAGCGGATCGTGCATCTCGCGGCCGTAGCGCTGGGAGAGTGTCACAGCGAAGTCGAACGTCATCGACCAGATGGCGGCGAGACAGAAGCCGTCGAGGATCAACCGCTTCGGTCCGACGGTCGCGACCCGCGTAGCGCGCTCGCGCAGCCCGGCGCGGGTGAGCCCGGCCAACTCTCGCATGAAGCGCGTGCGCGAACCGGCGCCGACGTCCAGCGCGGTGCTCGTGATCTCGTCCGCGAGCTCGTCATCGGGGTAGAGGCGGACGACCAGGTCGGCGAGCTTCTCACGCTTCATGACGCCACCGCCGGCCTGGCCAGGCGCCGGGAGACGACGCGCGCCGCGTGCTGCAGGCGCTCCGCCTCGGCCTCCAGGGCGAGGCGCCCAGGGGGTGTGAGCGCGTAGTCGCGGCGCTGGCGGCCGCCTTGGGTGTACGGCTCACCCGCCTCCACAAGGCCTTCGGACAGGGCCCGTTCGAGCAGCGCGTAGAGGGTGCCGGTGGAGAGCCGGACGTCACCGCCCGAGAGCTCCTCGGCGTGGCGCACGATCGCGTAGCCGTGCAGCGGCCCGTCGATCAGCGCCGCGAGCGCGAAATAGCTGGGACGGCGGAGTTCCATGCCGCCGACCATAGGTCGATGATCGATATGTCGTCAAGGGACACGTGCCCCGCGTGGTGGAATCCTGGCGTTTCGTCTAGGCGGCACACGCGGCTGCCGGCTGAATGCTCAAGTCGATCTGAGGTCAAGGGACAACATGCAAGACAGGCCGCCGGCCATCGCACGGGTCGCCGTGTCATGACACTCCGTTCGATCGCCCTGTTCATCGCGGCCGCCGTGGCCGAGATCGGCGGCGCGTACCTGATGTGGCAGGCCATCAAGGAAGGCCGCGGCCTGTGGTTCGCGCTCGCCGGAGCGCTCGCCCTCGCCGGCTACGGCGCCATCGCCGCCCTCCAACCCGACGCCAACTTCGGACGCGTGCTCGCCGCCTACGGCGGCGTATTCATCATCGGCTCGCTGCTGTGGGGCATGGTCTTCGACGGCTTTCGCCCCGACCGCTACGACATCGCCGGCGCGCTCGTCTGCGCAGTGGGCGTCGCCGTGATCATGTACGCCCCACGCGGCCCCGACTGACCCGCGGCGGGGTACTCCCCTCCATCGGAGTCACAGATCGCTGCCCGCCGGCGTCTTCATGGGCGACAGCGAACCGAGGGAGTGAGATGACCAGCAAGCGACGTGTGCCACCGACCGAGATCACCGGCGTCTTCGGTGCGATGGCGAAGCGATTCAGCAAGAAGATGCTCGGTGAGGTGCCGGAGTCGCTCGGCGTGATGTGGCACAACCAACGGGTGCTCAGAACGTTGATCGGGTTCTCCCGCAAGGCCGACAAGTGGGATGCGTGCGACGCCGAGTTGAAGTCGTTCGCCCACATGGCGGCCGTGTCGCAGGTGGGCTGCAGTTTCTGCCTGGACCTCGCGTACTTCCGGGCGCGCGACGAACAACTCGACATGGACAAGGCGCGCGAGGTGCCGCGGTGGCGGGAGTCCGTGGCGTTCACGGCGCTGGAGCGCGACGTGATGGAGTACGCCGAGGCGATGAGCCAGACGCCGCTTACGGTGACCGACGAACTGTCGGAGGGATTGTTGGACCGGCTGGGTGCGCCCGCGCTGGTGGAGCTCACCGCGTTCATCGCGGCGGCGAACATGGCGAGCCGAGTCAATGTGGCGCTCGGTATCGAGGCGCAGGGCTTCTCGGCCGCCTGCGGGCTGCCGCCACTCGCGATCCCGGCGGCGGCATGAGCGCCGACCCGTTCGTGGCGCATCGCAGCCTGCTCTTCACCGTGGCCTACGAGATGCTCGGTTCGGCCGCCGACGCGGAGGACGTGGTGCAGGAGACCTGGCTGCGGTGGGACGGCGTCGATCAGTCCGACGTGCGCGAGCCGCGCGCGTACCTGGTCCGGATCGCGACCCGGCTGGCGCTCGACCGGCTGCGGACGGCGACGCGGCGACGCGAGGCGTACGTGGGGGTGTGGCTGCCCGAGCCGCTGCTCACCAGTCCCGATGTCGCCGAGGACGTCGAACTCGCCGAGAACATCTCGATCGCGATGCTGACCGTGCTCGAGACGCTCGGCCCGGTCGAACGCGCGGTGTTCCTGTTGCGCGAGGTGTTCGATGTGCCCTACGACGAGATCGCGGAGACCGTCGGCAAGAGCCCGGCCGCGGTGCGGCAGATCGCGCACCGCGCACGCGAGCACGTCGCCGCCCGCCGACCGCGGATGTCGGTCAGCCGCGACGAACAGCGGTCGGTGGTGGAGCGCTTCCAGGCCGCGCTCACCACCGGCGACCTCCAGGGACTGCTCGATGTCCTCGCACCCGATGTCGTCTTGGCGGCCGACGGCGGCGGCGTGGTCCCCGCGGCCATCCGCCCGCTGTCGGGTGCGAAGACGGTGGGGCGGATGCTGGCCCGCCTGCCGGCGTTCGCGCCGGGCATCCGGGTCGCGGCCAGTTGGCTCAACGGCGCGCCCGCGCTCCGGATCGACCCCGGCGGCGAGTTCGATACGGCGATCAGCCTGACCGTCGCCGGCGGCCGGATCACCCGCATCTACGCGATCCGCAACCCGCACAAGCTGACCGGACTCGACAGGGTGGCCGCCCTCACGAGGTAGAGAGCGCTCGGTGAGGAAGGGATTCCTGCGCCCGGCGACCGCGGCCGCGTGCTTGACGACAACGAGGATGGCCCGGTCGACGACACGCTGCTCGGCCGGGGCCACACGATCCAGAACCCGTTTCCGTGGACCCCGAGCGGGCTGATCGGCTCGCTCGTCGTCGACCAGTGCCTCGCACCGTCGGAGGCCGCCGAGGTCCTCGTCTACGAGGGGCGGGAGTTCCGCTTCTTCGGCGTGTATTTCCTCTACGCGGACGAGATGCAGTTCAAGCTCGACCACGGCGGCGAACAGTTGTGGGACCTGCTGGTCGATGCCGGGGTCACCGAGGCCGTCGATCCAGACCGCGCGAGCGTCGCCCCGCGACGTCGGCGCCGGGGCCTCTTCAGGCGCGGATAACTCGCGCCGGTCGCCGGCGAGTTCGCGCCCTCAACGGCGCAGAATGAGGTGGGCGACCGTCGTCGCGGCGCCGGATGGCGTCACCGTGACGATCACGGGGAGCGACTTCAGCTTGCGGATCTTGCCCGCGAGCCGGCGAGACAGCTTCAGGCGGACGCTCGCCGTCTTGCGGGCGGGTGCCGAGAAGCGTCCGCTGGTCAGGGTGAGCGCGCGCTTGCCCATGTGCAGGCGCTTGGCGGTCGCCGCGGTGACGGTCACCTTGACGGTGCCGTGGCAGGCTCTGGCGCAGTGCATCGAGAGCGGCAAGCCCTTTTTCGCCGCGGTCGCGAGGTGCGCGCCGGTGAAGGCGATTCGCGACACGACCGGTGTCTTCGGGCCGGGCGTCGGTGTCGGGGTCGGGGTCGGTGTTGGCGTCGGCGTCGGGACGGCCGCGAGGTCGACGAACAGCTCCTCGTCGGGCGTCAGCCAGGGGTCGCTGTAGCCGTCGATCACGTGCAGCGCGATCAGCAGGCAGTCCCGCTGCGGGGACGTCGGGATCTCGTCGAGCGACTGAGGACAATGGCCTCCGCCCGGGCCGACGAGCTTGCGGGTGGACGTCAGCGGGAAGCGCACGTCGAACTCGCGCCCGGCCGGCATCGTCCACGCGTGCCCTGCGTCGTCGGATGCGATCGCCGGCCCGTAGGCGCCGGCGATCGTGCGCGCGGGACACGTCGGGTAGTTCGCTTGCGGCCCGTCGCCGTCGGCGTAGAGGCAGATGATCGGATGGGCGGCGTCGATCGCCAGCGACACGCCCGGAGGTAGCACGATGTCGAGTTCGGCGAGCTGGTCGCCGCTGCTGCAGGCGGTGTCGGTCGTCGCCCCGAAGACCGCGCGGCCGTAGAACACCTCGCCGGTCCTGGGCAGCCTGGACGGGTCGGCGCGGTAGCCGGCCTTGGCGATCGCGCCGGTCTCCTGCAGCTGGATCACACACTTCACCTGCGTGCTCATATCCGGCACGCCGTCGTTCCACTGTTCGGTGGCGCGAGCGGTCGACGCGGCGATGAGGATGCAGGCGGACGAAAGCACTGCGGCGAACGCCACCAGCGACGCGATCACGAGCTGGTTCCTGGGCACCCGCCCACCCTGCTCCGTCGCGGGCGCGCCCGCATCTCGGTGGGGACCACAGGAGTAGCGAGCGCGTGTCGGCCGTGGTTAGCTGTCGGTTCATGGGGGAGCGTGGTTTCAGCGACCTGCTCGAGCGAGGTGCCGAGGCCGATGTCCTCCGCTCCGCCGTCGCCGCCGCCCGGCAGGGGCAGGGGTGCGGGCTGCTGCTGGAGGCGCCCCCGGGCATCGGGAAGACCGCACTGCTCCGCGCCGGTGCTGCTGCCGCGCACGGGTCCGGCATGACGGTCCTCACCGCGCGTGGCGGCGAGTTCGAGCGGGCCTTCGCCTGGGGCGTGGTGCGCGAACTCTTCACGCGCGCCTTCCGGGACGCCGCGCCATCCTTCGACGGCGCAGCGGCGCTCGCCTCGCCGCTCTTCAGTGCGGACGCCGGGCAGATGGACGACGACGTGCAGGCGTCGTTCGCGCGCATCCACGGGCTCTACTGGCTGGCGGTCGCGCTCGCCGAACGCGCGCCGCTGGCCCTCGTCGTGGACGACCTGCACTGGAGCGACGAGCCGTCGCTGCGCTTCCTCGCCTACCTGGCGCTGCGGCTGGAGGGACTCCCGCTGCTCCTGCTCGCGGCGACGCGTCCCGCGGGGAGCGAGCCGCACGCCCACCAGCGCGTGCTCGGCGCCATCGCCACCGCCGCGCCCGTAACGCTGCTGCACCCGGCGCCGCTGAGCGCGGCCGGCAGCGCCGCCTTCGTCCGTGACGCCTTCGACGAGCGTGCCCCCGACGCGCTGTGCAGCGCCTGCCATGAGATGACCGGCGGCAACCCGTTTCTGCTGCACGAGCTGGCGGGTGACCTGCGCGCCGACGCGGTCGAGCCCACCGCGGCGGCGGCCGCGGCCGTCCGGCATATGACGCCGCAGATCGTCTCGCGAAGCGTCCTGCTGCGTCTCGCGCGGCTCCCCCCGGCAGCCTCCGCGCTCGCCCAGGCCGTGGCGATCCTCGGTGGACGCGCGGACCTGCGGCGCGCGGCCGCGCTGGCCGGGATCGACATGGCCACGGCGTCGGTCCTGGCCACCGCCCTGCTGCGCGCCGACATCCTCGAGGACGAGGGCGGACTCCACTACCGCCACCCGATCGTCCGCGCCGTGGTGCTCGACGAACTCGGCCGCCCGGAGCGTGCCAGGCTCAACGCCGCCGCGGCGCGCTTGCTGGACGGCGAAGGCGTCGCGCCGGAGGCGTTCGTCTCGCACCTGCTCGCCGCCTCGCCCGCCGGTGATCCCTGGACCGTCGCGCGCCTCCGCGAGGCCGCCGCCACCGCACGTGCACGCGGTGCGCCGGAGATCGCGGTCGCCTGCCTACGCCGCGCACTCGACGAGCCGCCCGTCGCCGCCGACCGCGGCCCCCTGCTGCTCGAGCTGGGCACGCTGCAGTCCATGCTGGATCCCGGGACGGGTCACGCCGAGCTCAGGGAGGCGCTGGCGCTCGCGCCGGGGCCCGCGGAGCGTCAGGCCGCGACGCTCGCCCTCGCGCATGCGTTGACGTTGTCGGGCGCCTTCGCGATCGCGGCAGCGCTGCTCGACGACGACGCGACCGACGCCCCGCCCGACCTTGTCGTGGCACGGTTGGCCGCGGTGCGCTGGGGCGTCGAGACGCAGGCGCTGCGCCAGGTGCTCGTCGATCAGCTGCGGGCGCGCGTCGCGACGGAACAGACGGCGCTCGACCCACGGCTGTCGGCAGTGTTCGCGGTCGAGACGGCGGCCGCCGGGCGTGATCGCGCGGCCGCCGTGGCGCACGCCCGCCGCGCGCTCGCACACCCCGAGCTCTTGACGCAGAGCGCGAACGCGAGCCTGATGCCGGAGGTGGTCAGCGTCCTCGTGTTCGCCGACCACTACGACGAGGCCGACACCGCGATCGCAGCACTCCAGGCCATCGGCCGCGCGAACGGCTGGCCGCTGACCGCGGCGATGGCCGCGACAGTCGCCGCCATGAACGCCCACCAGCGCGGCGCGATCAGTGACGCCGCCGCGTCCGCCCGCGAGGCACTCGAGGCCCAGGACACGATCTGGCTCACGACGATCGCACTGGCCTTTCTGCTGGCGGCGCTCGTCGAACGCGGCGACGCGGCCGCGGCGCGCCACGAGCTCGCGTCCCGCGGCCTCGATCGCGAGCTGCCGGCGATCTGGCCCGCCAACGTCCTGCTGCACCATCGCGCGCGTGTCCACGCTGCGCTCGGTGACCTCGACGCTGCGGTCACCGACCTGCGCCGCAACGGCGGGCTGACCGCGGCGTGGCACGTCGAGGACGCCGGGATGATGCCGTGGCGATCACAGCTCGCGCTGGTGCTCGCGGTCCGTGGCGACCGCGCCGCAGCCCAGGCGCTCGCGGCGTCAGAGCTCAAGGCCGCCCGGCGCTGGGGCGCGCCGCGGGCGATCGGCGTCGCCCTCCACGCCGCCGGGGTCGCCGCGGCCCGCGACGGCGACCAGGCCCTGCTCACGGAGGCCGTCGCGGTGCTCGCCGCCTCCGGCGCACGCCTCGAGCACGCCCGCGCCCTGACCGAGCTCGGGGCGCTGCTGCGCCGCCGCGGCGAGCGCTCCACGGCCCGCGAACGGCTCGGTGAAGCCCTCGACCTCGCGCACCACTGCGGTGGAAACGCGATCGCCGAGCGTGCCCGCCAAGAGCTCCGCATCGCGGGCGCACGACCCCGCCGCGATGCCCTTCGGGGCCGTGACGCGCTCACGCCCAGCGAGCTCCGGGTAGCCCGGATGGCGGCCGATGGAATGACGAACCGGTCGATCGCGCAGGCACTGTTCGTCACGCTCAGGACGGTCGAGCTGCACCTGACCAGCAGCTACGCCAAGCTCGGGATCGGCTCCCGGGCCGAGCTCGCCGAGGCGCTGATCGCTGCCGCGTCGTGAAGGCGCGGGCGATCCGCCGAGGTATCTCCTCACGCGCGGATCGCCCGCGTCGAGGCGGTCGCGGCGCCGGTGGCGTTGCGCGCGGTCACGCGGCACATCGACGCTGCGGCCCGCGAGCGAGCGACGAACGATGAGCTTGCGCGTGGAGGCGATGGTGCGGCTGCGTCCCTTGACCGACCAGCGGTAGCTGAAGCGGGTCGGCGCGTTCGACCAGGTGCCCGGCTGGCAGGTGAGCAGATGTCCCTTGCGGATGATCGACGGTCTGTGCACGACCGCGGGGAGCGTGGCGGCCGGGGTCGTGGTGGCGGGAGTGTGATCGTCGGGATGCCGGAGCGGGTGTGGGGGTCGGCGCGGGCGGTCGCCGGATCGGGCGCGACGGTCCCACGCAGCTGGGCGGTCGCGAACGTCGAGAAGTCGCCCTGGACGTAGCCGCACAGCAGATAGTTGCCGCGGCCCGGTGAAGGTGATCTTGAACGGTTGGTTGAACGTCGGGCCGTAGCCGACCTGGTAGCCGGTGGCGGGGCTGATCCAGGTCTCGTTGCCGCCGGAGTGCGTCGCGTTCGCGCTCTCGCTGTCGAAGTCGCCGGCGCAGGTCGGGTCCTTGTCGGGGTTCTTGGCGAAGATGAAGATGTCGAACCCGAACATCGTGTCGTCGGGATTCAGGCTTCCGCTTGCGGTGAAGTTGGTCGCGTGGCCGGTGATCGCGCCGGCGTCGTTCTGGACCAGCGTGAGCGTCTCGCCGGCGGCGCTGGCCTGGGTGGCGGACAGCGCGAACACGGTGGGAGCGAGCAGGAGGGGCGGCAGGAGGCGGCGCAGCGTGCGTGCAGTCATGCGGCGCACGCTCCCGATCGTGGCTCAACAAACGCTCAACGGCGTCGTTTAGGCTCGCGGGCCTGCCTGGGCACGTGGAGTTTCTGATCCTGGGGCCGCTGGAGGCGCGCTGCGAGGGACGCGCGGTCGCCCTGGGGGCGCCCCGCCAGCGGCTCCTGCTGGCGGCGCTGCTGCTGGCGGCGCCTGTGCCGCTGCGCCGCGAGCAGTTGATGGACGAGGTCTGGGGCGCGACCCCGCCGGTCTCGGCGCGGCACGCGGTCGAGGTGTACGTCAGCCGCCTGCGGGCGGCGCTGGGCGCGGGCGCGATCACCGGCGGACCGGGTGCGAGCTACGCCGCCGCCGCGCCGCGGGACGCGCAGGAGTTCCAGGCGCTGCTCGGTGGCGAGCCGGTCGAGGCGCAGCTCGTCGCGGCGCTGGCGCTGTGGCGCGGACCGGTGCTCGCCGACCTCGGCTACGAGGGATCGCTGCGGACCGAGGTCGCGCGCCTGCACGAGCTGCGGCACATCGCGCGCGAGGAGCTCGCGGAGCGGCGGCTGCGACGCGGCGGTCACGCCGAGGCGCTGGCCGACCTGCAGGAGCTCGTCGCCGCCGAGCCGTTGCGCGAACGCGCGCGCGGTCAGCTGATGCTCGCGCTCTACCGCGCCGGTCGCCAGGCCGAGGCGCTGGAGGTCTACCGCCGCGGGCGCGCGCTGCTGGTCGAGGAGCTCGGGTTGGAGCCGGGCGAGCCGTTGCGCGCGCTGCAGGCGGCGATCCTGCGTCAGGACCCGGCGCTCGCCGATCCTGCCCGCCGCGCGAGGCGCAACCTGCCGGCGCCGCCGACGCCGCTCGTGGGCCGCGAGCCGGAGATCGAGGAGCTCACGGCGCTCCTGCGCGGCCCCGCCCGGCTGGTCACGCTCACCGGCACCGGCGGGACGGGGAAGACGCGGCTGGCGCTGGCCGTCGCCGAGACGTTGCTGGGCGACTTCGCGGATGGCGTGCACTTCGTCGATCTCTCGACGTTGCGCGATCCCGCGACGGTGGCGCCCGCCATCGCCCGCGCGGTCGGGCTCGACCCCGCGGCCGAGCTCGTCCCGCAGCTGCGCGATCGCCGCGCGCTGCTCGTGCTCGACAACTTCGAGCAGGTCCTGGACGCGGCACCCGTGGCGGGCGCGGTGCTCGCCGGCGCGGCGGGCGTGCGCGTGCTCGCGACCAGCCGTACGCGCCTGGACCTCTACGGCGAGCACGAGTTCGCGCTGGACCCGCTCGAGCACGACGACGGCGTCGAGCTGTTCACCGCTCGCGCCCGTGCGCGCGACCGGCGGTTCGTGGCGAGCGCCGCGGTGGCCGACGTGGTGGCGCGCGTCGAGCGGCTGCCGCTGGCGATCGAGCTCGTCGCCTCGCACGCGGACCGGCTGAGCGTGCAGGAGATGGCCGCCGGCCTGCCGGTCCTCGAACTGGCCAGCGGCGGGCCGCGCGACGTGCCCGACCGCCACCGCGCGCTGCGGGCCGCGATCGACTGGAGCCTGCAGCTTCTCGACGCGCCAGAACGGCGCCGGTTCGCCGCCCTGGGCGTCTTCGCCGGCGGCCTCGACGCCGCCGCCGCGGCAGCCGTGCTCGACGCGAGCCCCGCCGACCTCGACCGGCTCGCCGACCAGAGCCTGCTCCGGCGGCTCCCCGGCCGCTGGGTGATGCTCGAGACGCTGCGCGAGCGCGCGCTCGAGTTGCTCGACCAGGCCGCACCCGAGCGCGCGCGCCACGTCGCCCACTACCTCGACCTCGCCGAGCGCTCCGAGCAGTCGCTCAAGGGCCCCGAGCAGGTCGCGTGGGGCGAGCGGCTCGAGCGTGAGCACGACAACCTGCGTGCCGCGCTCGCGCGCGCCGAGCCCGTGACCGCGCTACGGATCGCGGCCGCGCTGGGCTTCTTCTGGTACACGCACGGCTACAGCGCCGAGGGCGTCGGCCACCTCGAACGCACGCTGGCCGCGGCCGCCGGCCACGGGCCGCCGCTGCTGCGAGGGCGAGCGCTGCAGGCGCTCGGCATTCTCCGCTCCCAGCGCGGCGACGAGCGCGCCGAGGCGACGTTCCAGCAGGCGCTGGCGATGTTCCGCATCGCGGGCGACCGCACGCGCTCGGCCGTCGCGCTCAACTCGCTCGGCGCCATGGCCCGCGATCGTGGCGACGCCGCCGCCGCACGCATCGCGTTCGAGGAGGCGATCGACACCTACCGGTCGCTCGAGGACGACCACCGGCTCGCGGACTCGCTCTGGCAACCTGGCGGTCGTGGCGACCGACCAGGACCGGCTCGACGAGGCACACGCGCTCTTCGAGGAGAGCATCGCGCTCGACCGGGCGTTCGACAACCAGTGGGGCATCGCGCAGAACCTCACCGGCCAAGCGACGCTCGCGCTGGCCCGCGCCGAGCCCGATCAAGCCGCCACGCTGCTCGCCGCCGCCGTGCAGTCGCTGCGCCAGCTCGGCGACCGGCCATCGCTGGTCGCCGCGCTCGAACGGCTGGCCGCGACCGCCGCGGTGCGCGAAGACCACGCGTTCGCGGCGCGGCTCTGGGGCGCGGCCGAGCGCGCAGCGCCACGCCGCCGGCGAGCCCCGCACCGTCGCCGAGACCGCCACGCTGGCCCGCTACCTCGACACCTCCCGCGCGTCCCTCGGCCCCGAGGGCTTCGCGTCCGCCGCAAACGAGGGCGCCGCGCTCGACCTCGACGCCGCGCTCACCGAAGCACTCACGGGCGAGGCATAGGACCGGCGGTCAGCGCAGCGGGTGGATGCCCTTGCGGGCTTGGAAGAGCCGTGCGCGGGCCACGTACCGTGCGCCTGCGCGAAGGGTCACGGTGCGCTTTCGCACCTTGTCGTAGAGGACCACGATCCCGCGCGTGACGCGCGTCGTGGTCCCGTTGCAGCGGTCGGTCGTGCGCCAGCTGGCGTTGCGGCCTTCGGCTCGGCTCGCGCCGCCACTGACGCGGAACAGCCCCTTCACCTGCGCGGCGAGCGTGCGCACCGCACCCTTCACCGGTGCACGCCCACGGCAGCGGAGGCTGTCGGCGGGAGCGCTGGCGAGCACGAGGCTGGTCGGGATCGCCCGCGCTCTCAGCGCGGCCCGGCGCAGCCTCGCCTGGCGGATCTGGAAGATCGATGACGCGAGCGTCGCCTGACCCACGCGGCGCCGCGGGTCGGTCACGGCGCGCCCGTCGGCGGCCGACTGGACGGAGAGGCTGCCGAGACGCGCGTCGACGATCGTGCCGATCGGCAGCGCCGCGATGCCCTTCAGCGGGATGAACCCGGCGAGCGGGCCGGCCTGCAGCGGCCGCGCGGCGTTCGACGGGAGCTTCACGTAGACGGTGCCCGAGATCAGCCTCACGAGCGTCCTGATGCCGGCGAGCGGCGGGACGTTGCCGAGCGGCAGGACTTCCTGGGAATCCGGGATCTGGTCGTGATCGAGGTCGGCGACCTTGGGGACGTCGGCGCCGATGATCGGACGCGGGTCGGGGACCGCGAACGTCCAGCGCTGCGGTGTGGGATCGGCGCGTCCGTCCGCGTCCACGGCGCGCACGTCGATCGTGTGCACCCCGGGTGCCAGCCCGCCGACGGTGAACGGCGAGGTGCAGCCATTGAACGGGCCGCTGTCGACGCTGCATTCGAATCCCGCGACGCCGGCGCCCGGCGTTCCGAGATCGAGTGACACGGTGTCGCCGTTGACGACCGGCGTCGTGCCCGGCGAGGACGGGGTGTCGGGTAGCGGTCCGAGCACGGTCCAGGCGTACTCCGCCGGGGACGGGTCGACCGCGCCGTAGGAGTCGATCGCGGCGACCTGGAACGTGTGCGCGCCGGCCGCGAGTCCGTCGATCGTCACCGGCGCCTGGCAGGCGCTGAAGGCCGCGCCGTCGAGCGAGCAGCGCCAGCCGGCGATGTCGGGACGGTTGGCGCCGAAGCTGAAGGTCGCGGGGCCGGCCTCCGCACGTGCCGGCGGTCCGCTGAGCACCGAGCTGTCGGGCTGCGGCGCGGACGAGAGCGCGAGATCGTCGATCCCGAGGTCCGCGCCCTCGGCGCGCAGCTCGATGTAGTCGATCCCGCCACCGCCGGCCGGCGCGGCCAGCACGACCGGCTTCCATGTCGACGGGTCCGGGATCGTGACCGTCGTCGTCATGCCCGTGATGCTATGCGCCGTGGCCACGAGCTCGGGGGCCGTGGCGACAAGTGCGCGCGCGAACAATTCGATCGAGGCCTTCGGCGTCGGGAAGGTCAGGCGCAGCGTGGGCCGGCAGGGCGCGAAGAGGAAGCTGGGGGCGCCGTGCGGCCCGGTGTCGGAGCGGAAGATCTCGCCCGTGCAGCCCGCCCCGCGCTGCGTCAAAGTGGCCGTGTACTGGCCTGGGGCGTCCGTATCGTCGAAGGTCAGCACCGTCGGCGCCGGGCTCTGCGCCGCGGCCGGAACGGCGACGAGCAAAGCGGTGAGTACGGCGAGCACCAGGCTCCTCATGGCGCTACACCAACACACTCGCCTGCGCAAAGCAAGCCGGAGCGGGCTCAGAAGTAGCGGTGCAAGACCTCCGTCAGCGCCACCTCTCCGGCGATCCCGAGCGGCACGGTGAGACCCAGCCAGCGCAGTTGCTCCACGCGCGTGCGACTGGACAACAGGGCGAATGCGACGCCGAGCGCGATCCACACGGTCCCCGTGCGGTAGCGATGCAACTGATGGACGTACGCGTAGAGGCCCTCGGCCACGAAGACGCTTGCGAGCACCGCCATGCCGAGGCCCTTCAGCCTCGGCGTGCCGGTGCGCCACAGGAGTCCCGCGACGCCGAAGACCGGCCCGCCGATGATCGCGCAGGCGGTCCAGAAGGCGACGAGTGAGGCGCTCGTGCCGACGCCCCGCAGGTGCGCGACGGCGTAGAAGCCGACGAGTTGGGATGCGCAGGTGGCGAAGCCTAGGACGGCCGCGCTGCGGCGTGTCGTGGCCAGGGTGCCGACCAGGAACGGTGCGATGAGCCAGGTGCTCGTCGAGTTCGCGAACGCGCCGAGCGTCCCGTCGAGGTGCGCCTGACCGACCGCACTGAGTGCCCCGACCGTGATACCCGCGCCGAGCGCGGCCGCGGCTGCTGTGCGGCGTTCATCCATGCCGGCGGAGCGTAGGCGCGGACCGTGTGCGCGCTATGGCCGCGGCGTGCAGATCCCGTGCAACGACGTTTCCGCCGGGCAGCTAGCGCGGACGGTTCAGCGCGGCGTCCTGGAGCAGTGCCAGTACGGCGTTCGCCCAGTCGGCGACATCGTCCAGTTGCTCCGTGTCGCGGATCGTCGCGAAGCCGGTGTACAGCGCGTCGATCTCGACGGAGCTGAGCATCGCGTCGATTGCGGCGTCCTGCGCGGGATCGACGCGGCCCGTATCGGCCTCCTCGCGGCGGGCACCAGCGAAACGGATCAGCCATTCGCGGTTCGTGACGGCGGCGGAGAGTTGCTCGAGCAGTTCGTCGACCCGGCGATGGCCGTCGGGCGTCAGCGCGGCGAGCGCTTGCGTGAGGTAGACGCTGTGATGATCGGGAGTGCCCACGGACGGATCGTCTCATCCCGGCCGTCAGCAGGTGACGCCCCCAGACACAAATGGGCGCAAGTGGGCATAAGAGTCACGTGCATTACCTCTTCGCTCGCCGATTGGCGGCGCTCGTCGTGACCACGTTGATCGCCCTCTCGGTCGGCCACATGCTGTTCAACGCCGGCCTGGACCAGATGAGCTGGGGTGCGGCGGCCCGTGACGCGCCGTCGCATGTCGTGGACATCGTCAAGGGCGAGTTCGGCGAGACCACCGGCGTTGGCTGCAACGCCTCGAAACGGGGGCAGATCGGGAACATCGCCCTGTGCGCGGGGTGGGGGCGAGGGACGGTCAGGGGGATGATGCACAAGCGCGTCCCGGTCGACGTGCAGCTGATCATCGGCGGGCTGGTGCTCGGGACGTTCCTCGGCGTCGCCGCCGGCCGCTGGTGTGCGGCCTACCCGGGCACGGTGATCACGCGCGCATTGCACGGCGCGATCGCGGTGCTGCTGTCGTGCCCGCCCTACTTCCTCGCGCTCGTGGTCCTGGTCTGGTTCTCGTGGAGCAGCGGCGACTACAAGATCCCGTTCGTCTCGGGCCAGGGCGACTACCGGCAGTTCAGCGACGACCCGCTCGGGTTCATAAAGGCGATGTGGGTCCCGTGGGTGTGCTGCGCGCTGCCGCTCGCTGCACTGGTCTCCCGGATCGCGGAGGCGAGCATCGATGAGGTGATCAGCGAGGACTTCACCCGTACCGCCCGCGCCAAGGGCCTCTCCGAGCGGCAGGTGCTGAACCGCCATGTGCTGCCGGTCGCCACGGCGCCGGTGGCCGCGATGACCGGCGTGAACGTCTCGACGATGCTGATCAATGCCGCGGCGGTCGAGTACGCCTTCGGGCTCCCCGGGATGTTCCTGACGATCCGCGGCGCGATCATCGCCCCCGACATCCCCGTGCTGGAGGCGCTGGTCCTGGAGGGCGTGATCCTCGTCGTGCTCGCCAACTTCGTGGTCGACACCTACCAGGCCCACCTGGACCCGCGCATCAGGGCACGCAACGACGGCTGATTCGCACCGGCGAGCATCACCACGAGCTCATTCGGCGCCCCGGCCGGCGGTTGCACGATCGGCGGAAACGACGTGTCCGGAACCTTCGCGTCATACGTCGTCAACCCAACGGTGATCCAGTAGTTCAGTTCCCGGAGAGCAGCAGTTCGTGCAGGTCGCCGGCGGTGGTCGCGCGGGTGACCTGGATCCGGCCGAGCGGCTGTCCGCTCCCCGGCTGCGCACGCGCGTTGACGTCCTGGGTGAAGACGGCGTCGTAGCGATCGCGTGAGCCAGCCGAGCAGGTCGTCGGGGATCCGCGGGTCGTTGGTGCCGTCCTGGCCGTAGCTGCCGTACGGGGGAGCGAAGGCGAGCGGCCGGTAGGCCGAGATGTGATCGGCGAGCGTCGCTGGCCCCAGTCGATGTCGGAGCGGACGCGGTCGCGCCAGCCGTCGAAGTCTCTCGCCGCGCTGCTCGTAGGCGTAGAACGGTCCGTAGTCGTCCGGCCCCGGGCCGTAGTGGATCTGCGTATGGCCCTTGCCGGAGTGCAGCTGGAGCTGCCAGCGCCCGCTGTCCTGCATCGTCGCGAGCTCATCCCAGCTCAGGTATTCGGGATCGCCGCCGTCGACGCGGCCGACGTCGACGAACATGACGGCGGTGAAGTCCAGCTCGCGCCAGGATGCCGTCGGCGCCGGTCCAGGAGTCGGCGCGCGCGTCGTCGAAGGTCAGCAGCAGCGGCCGCGGCGGAAGCTCGACCGGCTTCTTCTCGACGAAGTCGATGAACGTCTGCAGATCGACCGTCTCGTAGCCGGCATGCTGGATCATCGTCATCTGCCTGGCGAACTCCTCGGTGCCGACCCCGTAGGACGCGTCGGTGGCGTTCGCGAAGTCGCTCTCCGGCCCGATCCCGTGGTACAGCAGCACCGGGATGGCCGACCGATCGGGCGGGAGCTCGGCCCATACCGTCTGCTCGTCCTCGGTGAGCGCGGGGACTTCAGGGGCCGGCAGCGGAGTTCGGGCGGCAGCCTCCCCCGAGCGATCCGACGAGTCTCCGCACGCCGCCAACCCGAGGCACAAGGTGCACATCAAGGCGGCGAGCAGTTCGGCCGGTCGCATGCGTGCACGACTGTAACCGTCGGACCCGGCAGGTCGCTTGCGACGGTTGCCCTCGCGGTCGGTCTCGGGCATCATCGCCGCCAGCTTGGCCACGCCTGACGACGCCCATGGATTCGAGGAGCCGTTCCGGCCGCTGCGCCCGGCATCGGGCACGAAGCTGATCGCGGCGCTCGTGTTCGGACCGCTCATGTGGATCGTCGCGCTGGTGCTCGCCTCCTGGCTGCTGGACCGCACGAACGCGATCGAGCTCGGGCTGCTGATCACCGCCGCGTCGTTCCTCTTCGCGGCGGTCGTGCTGAGTCGTGCTGCGGCTCGGGCGACGCCGCGAGGAGCGCCGCTATGCGGACCGCGCTTGACGTCCTGCTCGCGATCGTCGCGCTGTACCCGGTGGTCACCGCGGCGCTGTGGATCGCCGGCGGCCTCATGTTCCGGCTGTGGGAGGAGCGCCCGGGCGATCCGGTGCTGGAGCCCGACGGCGGCTGGCCCGGTGTGACCGTGCTGATCCCCGCGTTACAACGAGGAGGCGGTGATCGCCACCAGCGTGCGCGCGGCGTTGGCCTCCGACTACCCGCGAGCTCGAGGTGCTGGTCCTCGACGACGGCTCCACCGACGACACCGAGGCGGCGGCGATCGCGGCGGCGGCCGGCGACCCGCGCCTGCCGCGTCCTGCGCGATCCCGTCAACCGCGGCAAGGCCGAGCAGCTCAACGCCGGATTCGCGCAAGCCCGGCACGAGCTGGTCGCTGGTCACCGACGCCGACACGCACATGCACCCGCACGCGATCCGCTATCTCGTGGCGCGGATGGAGTCCTCGCCGCTGCTGGCGGCCGTGGCGGGCGCGCCGCACGTCACCAACCGCAACGGCGTGCTCTGCGCGATGCAGGTGCTCGAATCCGCGGCGATCATCGGGCTGATCCGGCGCACCCAGTCGCTCACCGGACGGGTCGGCATCGTCGCCGGGGTGCTCGGGATGTTCCGCCGCGAACGAGTGATCGCCGTCGGCGGCTACGACGGGCGGATGGCCACCGAGGACATCGACCTCACCTGGCGGCTGCTGATGGCCGGCTGGCAGACCGCGTACGAGCCGCGCGCGCTCGTCGGCATGCAGGTCCCGTCGAGCGCTGCCCGCGCTGTGGGCGCAGCGCAAGCGCTGGGCGCGCGGTCAGGGCGAGGTCCTCCACGCGCACCTGCGCGAGCTCTGTCGCTGGCGCAACCACCGCATGTGGCTGCTGGGCATGGAGTCGGTCACGTCGCTGATCTGGGTCGTCTGCCTGCTGTGCTCGCTCGTGCTCACCGTGCTGAACGTGCTCGTTCGGTCAGCACCTCGGGTTCTTCGGCGTCGGGCTCGCGATGGGGCATCGCGATCTCCGTCGTGGCGACGATCCAGCTCATCGTCGCCGTGTCGTTGAGCTACCCCTACGACCACTTCGACGTTCGCGCGATGCTGCTCGGCCCGATCTACCCGCTGCTGTTCTGGCTGCTCTCGGCCAGCGCCGCGATCCACCAGCAGATCACGGCGCTGGTCCGCGGGCCGCGGGAACGGCGAGTGGTCTGGGACGTTCCACGCGAGCGACTCGACGCTGCCAGCCCGTAGACGGGCCGGCTCCTTACAGATTTCTGAACGAACCGCCGGAAGCGGGCGCCTGAACCGTTCGTCCGGCATCCTCGACGGCTCGGATGAGACGCTTGATCGCGCCGTTGCTCCTCGTGGTGGTCGTGGGCCTGGCGCTCGTGTTGACGCGCGGGAGCGGGCCACCGACAGGCGATGCCGACACGCCCGGTCCGGTGGTGCCGGAGCTCAGCGTCCCGCGCCTGGACGGCGACGGTGCGTTCGCCCTGTCGCAGCTCGCGTCGTCGGACACGCCGACGTTGTTGTGGTTCTGGGCGCCGTGGTGCCCGATCTGCAACGAGGAGGCGCCCGCGATCGAGCGGCTGGCCGCGGACGCCGGCTCGGAGTTGGCCGTGATCGCGATCGGCGGTCGCGACGACGCCGCGAACGGGCCGGAGTTCGTCGCTCGCAACGGCCTCCAGACGCCGACCATGCTGTTCGACGAATCGATGGCGTCGTGGGAGGCGTACCGGATCGTCGGCCAACCGGGCGCGGTGCTGCTCGATCGCGACGGACGCGAGCGTGGGCGCTGGGCCGGCGCGTTCGACACGAGCCTCGCGCTCGACGCCGCGCGCGCCCTGTAGCGCTCCGCCTCAGCGGAGTAGGCTCAGCGACCATGCGCCATATGACGCAACCCGAGTGGCAGGCGTTCGTCATGGAGGGGACTCGCACGGCGAAGGTCGCGACCACGCGCAAGGACGGCAGGCCGCACGTCGTCCCGGTCTGGTTCGTGCTCGACGGCGACGATGTCGTCTTCACCACCGGCGCGAGCTCGGTCAAGGGCCAGACGCTGCGACGTGATCCGCTCGCGTGCCTGTGCGTCGACGACCAGACGCCACCGTTCAGCTTCGTGATGATCGAGGGCACGGTCGAGTTGAGCACCGACCTGGACGAGTTGCGCCGCGTCGCGACGCGGATCGGTGCGCGGTACATGGGCGCTGAGCGAGCCGAGGAGTTCGGGGCGCGCAACGCCGCCGAGGGCGAGCTGCTCGTTCGCCTACGGCCGACCCACGTGCTGGCCGAGGCCGATCTCACCGATTGAGGCGACGAAGGCGTGGAAGGCCCGGTCGGTGCGTCCCGTGTCGCCGGTCGCGTCGAGATCCATGAGCAGGCCACGGATGACGGCGAGCACGACCGTCGCCAGTTCGGGTCGGCCGACGCTGCGCATGCCCTCCTCGAGCGGTGCGAGCCAGTCGGTCGTCGCGGTCCGCCGGAAGCCGGGCCAGAGCGGTTCTCCCGCGGTGTCGTGAAGCCGGCCGAACATGCGCAGGTAGGGTCGGCCCTGCGGCCCGGAGATCGAGGACCAGGCGCGGGCGAGGGTGATCGGGTAGGGCTCGTCCGGACGCAGGCGCAGGACGCCGGTGAAGGCCTCGACCTGACGCCGGCGGGCCTGTCCCAGCACCTCACGGAGCAGTTGGTCGCGGGTCCCGAAGTGGTAGATCAGCATGCGGTTCGACGTGCCCGCGGCGGCGGCCAGCGGCCCGAGCTTCTCCGGCAGCCCGTGCTCGAGTGCGTGGTCGGTGCACGCATCCAGGAGCCGCTGCCTGATCTGCGGCTGGCGCTGTCTGCCCATCGCCCGATGTTTTCACGTAACGATCGGTACGTCTATCGTTCCCGTCAGTCGATCGACACACCACGAGGAGATCGTGATGAGGGTTGTTTTCGTGCACGGGGCCTGCGTCAAGGACGGATCGTGGTGGTGGCACCCGACCGGTGAGCTGCTGGCCGAGCGGGGCGTTGCCGGCGAGGCGCCCGCCCTGCCGAGCTGCGGCGAGACGGGTCAGCTGACGGATGGGGGAGGACCCGGACTGGCTGAGGACGTCGCGGCGGTCCGGCAGGTCTTGACCGCGAGCGACGAGCCGACCGTGGTGGTCGCCCACAGCTACGGCGGGATCGTCACCGCGGAGGCGGCGGCGGGCGTCGAGGCCGTGCGCCATCTGCTGCTCGTCTCCAGCTACCTGCCCGAGGTCGGGCAGAGCCTCTCCTCGTTCGGCGGCGAGGAGCCCGCCCCGTTCCTCGACATCGACCCCGAGGGCGGCACCTTCAGCGTCCGGCTGGACGCCTTGGCCGAGACGTTCCTGCAGGACTGCGACCCGGAACTGCAGCGACAGGCGATGGAGAAGACCGCGCGCCAGAGCCTGGCCGTCCTCGGACAGCCCGTGCAGGCAGCGGCCTGGCAGCAGGTGCCTTCGACCTACCTCGTCTGCGCCGAGGACCGGGGTACCCCGGCGCAGTCGCAGCGCGAGTTCGCCCGGCGGGCGGGTCGCGTCGTGGAGCTCGCCGCCGGCCACCACCCCTTCCTCTCCCAGCCCGCCGCCGTCCGCGAGCTGATCCTGGGGCTGTGAACTGCGAGCCGCAATATTTGTAGCGGCCCGGCGCTAAAGTGGCGCCTCCGCACGCGATCTGCCTGACTTTCTGTTCCTCAGAGGTCAAAATGTCCCAGCCTGATGACCGAGCGCTCCCGCCGACCCCCGAAGCGCGTCACCAGCGCGGACGTCGCAGCTGCCGCCGGTGTCTCGCGCGCGACGGTGAGCTACGTCCTCAACGGCCTGGACGGCCGCATCTCCGAGCCGACGCGAGCACGGGTCCTCGAAGCGGCTGAGCGACTCGGCCATGTCCCGAACGCGTTGGCCCACGCCCTCCGTACAGGCCGGACGGAGATCGTGCTGCTGGCGCTTCCCTCATGGCCGCTCGGGCCGGCCGTGGCCGAGTGGATCAGGGCCGGCGTCGCGGAACTCGAGCGGGTCGGGTTCACGTCGCTGGTGCATCTCGACCAGGGCGATGCCGGCGAGAGCCTGGCGCGTGCGTGCGCGAGAGTGCGGCCGGTCGGACTGATCGGCCCCGCGGAGGCGCTCGCGCCGGACCGGGTGTCGTGGCTCACCGATCACGGGACGCGCGCGATCGTGGCGATCGGCCAGGAGCCGCTGGCGCACGTCGCGACGGTCGTCTTCGAACAGTCGAGTGTCGGCGAGACGGCGATCGCGCATCTGATCGAGCGCGGACATCGCAGCATCGTCGCGCTGCTTCCGAGTGAGCCGCAGTCCGCCGCGATCGGCGCCGACCGGCTGCGCGGCGCGCAGGCCGTCGCGAGTGCTCACGAAGCGACGCTGCACGTCGTCGAGGCCACCTGCTCGATGGACGACATCGGGAAGGCGCTCGCGCCGGTCCTGCCCGCGAACCCGACCGCGCTGTATGCCTTCAACGACGAATTCGCGTTCGAGGCGATCGAGGTGCTCAAGGCGACCGGTCACAGCGTGCCAGGCGATGTCGCCGTGATCGGCTGCGACAACGGCGCCGCGGCACGGCGGACGAAGTTGACGACCATCGAGCTGAGCGCGCCACGACGATGGCAGGTGATCGTGGAGCGGCTCCTCGCGCAGGCCGAGGGCGCCGAGGACCGCACACCGATGGAGGGCCGCCCGGCGCTGGTTCGCGGGATCACCACCTGAACCGGCAGACTGCTCCCCTGTGACGGGCGAGCTTCCTCTGCTCGGGTTCGGCCTTCCGGTGTCGGGCGCTGGGCCACCCCGGACACGATGCGTCGCATCGCCCGTCGCGCCGAGGAGCTCGGGTACGCGTCGCTGTGGACCTTCCAGCGCGTGCTCTACCCCGCCGACGTCGAACTCGGCCCGTCGCACGAGTCGGTGCTCGACCCGGTCGTCGCGCTCGCGTACGTCGCGGGGCACACCGACCGGATCCGGCTGGGGACGGCGACCATCTGCGCGCCGTTCACCGCTCCCGCGCTGCTCGCGAAGGCGCTGACGTCGCTGGACGTGCTGTCCGGCGGCCGGCTCACCGTGGGGCTCGGGATGGGCTGGCTGCCGCAGGAGTACACCGCCGCCGGCGTGCCGTACGAGCGGCGCGGCGCGCGGATGGACGAGTACCTGCGCTGCCTGGAGGCGCTGTGGACGCAGGACCCGGTCGAGTTCGCGGGCGAGTTCTACACCGTGCCGCGCTCGCACGTGGGCCCGCCGCCCGTGCAGCGACCGCACCCGCCGGTGCTGCTGGGCGGCACCGCCGCGCCGGCGCTGCGCCGCGCCGGGCGGCTCGCCCAGGGCTGGATCTGCAGCAGCCGGCAGGACCTCACCACCCTCGGCGCGGCGATCGAGACGGTGCGCGACGGCGCGCGCGAGGCCGGGCGCGACCCGGACGCCGTGCAGATCGTGGTGCGCGGCATCGTCGACCTCGTCGACGATGACCCCGGGGCACGCGGCGGCCGCTGCAGGGAACGCGAGAGCAGGTGCTCGACGATCTCGCCGCCCTGCGCGCGCAGGGCGTCACGGAGGTCTTCCTCGACCTCAACCTCTCCCCGGTTTCCCCGCTCTCGACGCCGGCGCGGCGTCGAGCACGCCGAGCGCGTGCTCGACGCGTTCGCGCCTACGCGGCTTCGACCTTCGGCATGATCTCCTCCTTGAGGCGCTTGAGGTCGTCGAGCGTCTTGGCGACCGGCACGTCCGCGAACGGCGGCCAGAGCAGCGGCATGGTCAGCCCCGCCTCCTTGTAGCGCTTGAGCATCTCGGTGATCTGATCCGCGGAGCCCACGAGCAGGTTGCGTGCCCTTGCCCGCCGGCGTCTGGTCCATGTCCTGGTCGGTGATGACGAACCAGATCATGCTCGAGAGCTCGATGTCGTCGATCGACCTGCCCAGCTCCTCGAGCTCGCGCGCGATGGCGCCGCGCCAGCGCTGCAGATCCTCGGGCGTGTCCTGGATGCCGATCCAGCCCGACAGGTCGTACTTCGCGACGCGGTTGGCGGAGCGCTTCGGGTCCTTGAGCCCGCTGAAGTAGATCGGCGGGTACGGCTTCTGGATCGGCTTCGCGCCGAACCCGCAGCGGTCGAAGTCGGCGAACTCGCCGTGGTACTCGAACACGTCGTTCGTCCAGATGCCCTGCATGATCTCGATCGTCTCGCGCACGTGCTTGTGCCGCTTGGGGAAGATGTGCGAGGCGCTCGCGGCCGCGAACTCCTCGGGCATCCAGCCGGCCCCGACGCCGACGTTGAGCCGGCCGTTGGAGAGATGGTCGACCGTGGCGAGCTCAGCGGCCAGCACGCCCGGCGCGCGGTACGGCGTGTCGGTGATGCTCATCCCGATCCGCACCTTCTGCGTCTTCGCCGCGAGCCACGGGATCAGCGGCCAGCCCTGGTACCACTCGCCGCGCGAGGACACCGGCAGCTGCGTGGGGAACTCGTCCATCATCCCGAACGAGTACTGGAGCTCCCCGCGGTCGGAGGCCTCCGGGACGACGATCCGGTCGAGCGTCCAGACCGAGTCGAAGTCGAGATCCTCGGCGAGCGCGGTGAGATCCTCGAGCTCCTTGACGGTGACCTTGTCACGGAAGTTCGGCAGGTAGAGAGCGAGCTTCATGTGGATCGGCCTCCTCAACGCGCGGACACTCGTAGCGGCCGGAACGTAACAGTTCTACGGCTTGCCGTCGCCCGCCTCGATTCGGAGCTCCCGCTTGACGACCTTGCCGTTGCTGTTGGTCGGCAGGGCGTCGACGAAGCGGTACGTCGCGAGGCCGCTTGTAGCGGGCGATGCGATCGAGGCACGTGCGGTCGAGCTCGTCGCGCGACGGCGGGGCGGCACCGTCGGCCGGGCACCACGAAGGCCACGACCGCCTCGCCCCATTCCGGGTCGGGCCGTCCGACCACGGCCACGGCCTGAACGCCCGCGTGGTGGAGCAGCGCCTCCTCGACCTCGCGGGGGTAGATGTTCATGCCGCCGCTGATGATCAGATCCTTGGACCGGTCGCGCAGCGTGAGGTAGCCGTCGTCGTCGAAGCTGCCGACGTCGCCGGTGTGCAGCCAGCCTCCGCGCAGCGCCTCGGCGGTGGCCTCGGGCTGGTTCCAGTAGCCGGCCATCACGACGTCGCCGCGGACCACCACCTCGCCGATCTCGCCGGCGGGGAGCGCGCGATCGTCCTCGCCGACGACGCGGACCTCGACGTCGGTGCGCGCGACGCCGACGCTCTGCAGGCGTGCGGGGTCGCCGTCGACGTGATCCTGCTTCGACAGCGCCGTGATCGTCATCGGCGTCTCGCCCTGACCGTAGATCTGGGCGAGGCGAGGGCCGAAAGCCTCGAGGGCCTGCTCGAGGTCGGCGAGGTACATCGGCGCGCCGCCGTAGATGATCGTCTTCAGGTGCGACAGGTCGGTGGCCGCGATGGCCGCGTCGCCGCCGAGCCGTTTCACCATGGTGGGAGCGGCGAAGAACGACAGCCCGGGCCAGCGTTGGATGAGGGCGGCGATCTCCTCGCCGTCGACGCCGCCGGAGTGCGGGATGACGCTCACCGCTCCGCGCGCGATGTGAGGCAGCCCGTAGAGCCCCGAGCCGTGCGACAGCGGCGCGGCGTGGACGATGCTGTCCCGCGACGACACCGGGTCGATGTCGGCGTAGTAGCTGAGCGTCATCAGCAGCAGATTGCGGTTCGTGAGGATCGCGCCCTTGGGCCGCCCGGTCGTGCCGCTCGTGTAGAACAGCCACGCCGGGTCGTCCGGCCCGCGGTCGACAAGCGGCGCCGGCGACGAAGACGTGAGCTGCTGCCATCGTTCGCCGGGTGCGATCACCGCGCCGTCGACGTCGCCGGCGTGCTCGGCATCGGCCACCACGACCGCCGTCTCGCTGTGTTCGAGGATGTAGGCGATCTCGTCGCGGTGCAGGCGCGCGTTGACCGGCACGACCACGAGACCGGCGTGCCAGACGGCGAACATCGCCTCGAGGTACTCGGGCCGGTTGCGCATCACGATCGCGACCCGGTCACCCGGCGACAGGCCGAAGGCGTCGCGCAGGCCGGCGGCCGCGGCGGCGGTCCGGGCGGCGAACGTGGCCCAGCTGGCATGGACGCGCTCGCCTTCAGCGAGTGCCGGCTCGTCGGGCCGCAGGCGCCCATGACGCTCCACCCAGACGGCTGGGTTCAAAGCACCATCCTCAGTGGTCCAGCAGGTGGTCGAAGCTGGCCTGGGTGGCGTCGGCCGCGGTCGGCCGCGGGTCGCCCTGATGCACCCAGTGCCCTCGCAGGTCGGCCATCCGCGCGGAACGGACATGGACCGTGGGATCGAGCGGCGCGATCATCAAGCGGCCGAGCTGCTCGACGCCGAGCACCCGCGCGTAGAACGTGCGCCCACGCGCGCTGACGAGCACGACATCCTGTGGCTGGATGCGGGAGGCCATCGGTTGGTCAGGCTAGCTTGGTCTGGGTGGACCGGTCGCGTTTGATCAAGGGCGTCGCGGTGTCGGGGCTGGCAGCCGCCGCGTGTTTCTGGATCTGGACGTCGGCACGGGCGTCGGCGCAGGCGGCGCGCGGCGCTGATCCGGACTCGCTCTACGCGGGCTCCATCGAGTCGCTCTTCGCGACCGTCATCGGCGTCCTTCTGATGCCCGTGCTGCTCTGGGTCGGGATGCGCGCGTTGCGCGAGCGTGGCACCCACCTGCTCGTGGTGGGTTCGACGGTGGCTTGGCTCTTCATCGGCGGACACGTCGTCGAGGACGACGTCAGCGCCGCCGCGACCGTGGCCTTCCTCGCCCTGTTCGCGCTGCTCGGCGGGGTGCTGGCGGCAGCGTGGGGCGACTCCTCCTGACGCAAATCTAGACAAACCCGACCGGGTTAGTGTAGATTTCGACTCTGCGGTACGGGTCGGGTCTACTGGAGGGCGAAGGACATTATGCACTTTGATTGGGCGGCGCTGGCGACGCTCGCTGCAGTGGCGCTCAGCTGGGTCGGGCATCTGGTCGCTGCGCAAGCGCGGCGTCCACTTCACGTTCATCGCGCTCTTCGCGCTGGCGGTCGGCGTCCCGATCGGGCTGGTCGCGGGCAAGCACGTCGAGGCGATCAGCCCGATCGGCCACATCTACATCAACGTCCTGCTCGCCACGGTCGCGCCGCTGATCCTGCGTGGCGATCGTCACGTCGATCACTCTCGCTCGGCAGCCTGGCGAAGCTGCGCACCATCGGCCTGCGCTCGATCTTCTGGCTGATGCTGAGCAACGCCCTCGCCGTCGTGCTCGCGCTGGGCATCGGCTTCGTGTTCCAGCCCGGCACGGGCATCCACCGTGAGCTCGGCGACGTCTCGACCGACACCATCCAGGGTCAGGTGCAGGACTTCGGCCAGGTGGTCGTCGGCTTCTTCCCGACCAACGTCGTCGAGGACTTCAGCGCCAACGACATCATCCCGATCATCCTGATCGCGGTCACGCTGTCGGTGGCCTACCTGTCGCTGGCCGAGAAGGAGCCCGAGAAGGTCCGGCCGTTCCGCGACGGTCGCCGAGGCGCTCAAGCTCGTCGATCTTCAAGGTCGTCGGCTACGTGATCCGGCTCACGCCGTACGCGATCGTCGCGCTCACGGCCTACATGGTCGGCAGCAGCACGAACCTCGGCGAGCGAGTTCAAGTCGCTCGTCGGGCTGCTGGTGCTCGTCTGGGTCGCGTGCGTGCTCCACGCGTACGTCCTCAACGGCGTGATCCTCGAGGTCTTCGCGGACGTGCCGATGATCGCGTTCTTCCGCAAGATCTTCCCGGCGCAGCTCACCGCGTTCACCACGCAGAGCAGCATCGGCACGCTGCCCGGTGACGACGGCGCAGCTCACCCGCAAGGTCGGCGTGAACCCGGAGATCGCGCACTTCACGGCGCCGCTCGGCGCCACGATCGGCATGCCGGGCTGCGCCGGCATCTGGCCGATCCTGATCGCCGTCTGGGGCATCAACGCGTACGGCATCCCGTACTCGCTCGGCGACTACGTCGTCCTCGCGCTCCTCGGCGTCATCGTCTCGATCGGCGTGGCCGGCGTGCCCGGCGCGGCGACGGTGGCGGCCGCCACGGTGATGGCCGCGGCCGGGCTGCCGCTCGAGTTCGTCGCGGCGACGATCCCGATCGGCGTGATCGCCGACATGGCGCGCACGGCGACCAACGTCACCGCGGCCGCGGTCAGCGCCACCGTCGTGGCGCGGCAGACGGGGCTGCTCGACGACGAGATCTTCGCCGGGCGGGCCGAGTTCGTCGACGAGGACGAGTTCCCGAAGCCCAAGGTCATCGCGCCACCCGCCCTACCGGTGGTCGCGTATGCCCCGATCACCACCTTTGACGCGACCGTCGCGCCGGACCAAGAGCTGGTCGGCGCCCGATGAAGAGGAAGACATTGACCAACCGATGGACGCGGTCGGCTGCCGCGGCAGTGGGCGCCGTCCTGTTCGCGGCTGCCCGGCGTCGCGCACGCCCAGGGCGTCACGAACCCGGCCGAGCACCCGGCGCTCGATCACGGTCACGATCGACGGCCAGACCTACCACGACGGGCTCGACACGCTGCCCGGCTACGACGACGAGGCCTGCACGCCGATCCCGAACGTGCAGTACGACTTCGCCGACAACAGATCCAGTACTACGACAGCGACGGCGAGCTGATCGACGACCGCCAACTGGACCGAGTGGGCACGCATCAGCTCGTACGACACCTGGAAGGCGCAGCAGCAGAGCGGGGCGCCGGCGAGCACCTCCACGCCGACCCCCTCGGCCACGACTCCCGCCAGCGCGACCCCGGCTCCCTCGAACAGCGCGTGCGAGCCACGACGGCGTCCCGCCACGACGAGACCCGCGGCGACGACGAGTCCGTCCACGACCGGCACCACGCACGAAGAGCGCTTCCACGAAGAGCTCGACGACCAAGAGCTCGTCGACCAAGAGCTCGTCGACCACAGAGCTCGTCGACGAAGAGTTCCTCCACGAGCAGCTCGTCCACGACGAGCGCCTCGACCAAGACCGCCTCGCCGGCAGAGCGCGGCGTCGAGCACTGCGACGCAGACGTCCTCGTCGTCCGCCGCGACGACGAGCGACACGGCCGCCACGACGGCAGCACCGCGACGAACGACGCCGCGGCCGCGGCAACCCCGGCGGCCGACGGCGACGACCGGCGCCGTCACGACCACGACTGATGTCGCTGCGTCGGGCGTGACCGTCGCGCCCGTGCCCGCGCCCGGCACTGAGCCGGGCCCGTCGACATCGGGGACCGAGCCGACGACGAAGTACAAGCTCGCGAGTCAGCACCTGGGCGCCGCCGGCGGCACGGCGACAACCGCCTCGCCGGCGTCGGAATCCTCGCGGCGCTCTTCGGCCTGGCCGGCCTCGGCCTGATGTTCCGTGGCGTCGCCCGCCGCCAGGCTTCGGACCGGGATCGCACTGGTAGCGGCGTGACCTCAACCACGTGACCTGACGGGAGGGGGGTCAAGGCCCCTCCCGTTCGATCAGCAGGGCAGTACCCGCGGCCTTCAGGCCGGCTGGACGCCGCACCGGCGTCCGGTCGGCTGAGTGCGCCCGTATCCGGAGCCGCGGAATCGAACACGACAACAGACAGAAAGAGAAAGACCAGTGAACCTTTTCTCCCGTTGGAGGCGATCGGCTGCCGTCCTGGCAGCGGCCGCCGCGGTCGTCCCGTTCGCGACGACCGCGAGTGCAGCGCCGTCCGCACCGCACACGCCGACTACACGAACGCGACCTACCTGCAGCACGCGCTCGGCCTCGCCGGCGACGAACACCAACCCGGTCATCGAGTCGGTCACCTACGACCGCTTCCAGTGGCTGCTCCAGCAGCCGGGCAACTTCGCCTTCCTGATCGGTGACCCCGCGACGGACCCGACCTTCGCCGCGCGTGCGCAGGACGTCGAGGCGGCTGCCGAGGCCGCAGGCGTCAAGAAGGTCTACTGGTTCGACCCGAACCTCTCGGGCAGCGCCAAGGTCGGCACGATCACCGAGCCCGCGCTCGACATCCGCAACGCTGCAGGCATCGCGCTGCCCGCGGCCTCGCAGACGAAGTACGGGAACGCGTGGCTGAACCTCGTCGGCCAGTACCTCGGCAACGGCTACACCGCGAGCGTCAACGGGCTCAACGGTGAGGGGGCGACCGTCACCGCCACCAAGTCGGCGAACGTCAACGATGCCGGCGCCACGGCGGGCAGCAGCACCAAGGTCGGCGACGCCAACGGCGGCGCGCTCTACGACTACTCGAGCGGCGACGCCCGCGAAGGTGCTCGACAGCTTCTTCCTCATCTACAACAAGGACAGCACGGCCGGCGCCGCCAAGGCGAAGATCGTCTCCTGGGTCGACCTGACCGAGAAGGCGACCTCGAGCGCCGACGAAGGCCGACGTCACGACGGCGATCGGCACCGTAGGAGCGGCGAACGTCGCCCAGCTCGAGCCAGTTCGCCTGGTGGAAGGACGAGATCAACGCGAAGCAGGTGGCGCAGGCCGTCAGCCGTCACGAGCGGCGCGAACGTCCCGGTCCTCACCGACGCCGACAACGCCCGCCGACGGCGCTGGCGCGATCAACCAGGTCACCTACCCGGAGCTCGTCGACCTGCTCAAGAGCGGCCACGACGCCAACGCGGTCATCCTCTTCGGCGGCACCTGGTGCCCGAACACCCGCCCGGTGATCGGCGGCCGTCAACAAGTACGCGCAGAAGAACGACGTCCGCGGTGTTCAACTTCGACACCGTCCTCGACGGTGGCGTGGCCGGCGGCACCACGACCGGCGCGGTCAACCCGCTGCAGGTGCGCAACACCGTCAGCAACGGCACCACGACGGTGAACGCCAACCCGACGTCCCTCTACGGCGACCTCGTGAGCCAGTACCTCACGAACATCAAGACGCGAGTACAAGCCGGCGACCAGCTCGATCGTCACCTACTACCCGGGCGGCGACACCGCCGGCACGCTGGCCTCGGCCAAGAAGCTCCAGGTGCCGTTCGTCCTCGGCTACCGCGGCAAGGCGGGCGATCGAGCCCAACGGCGGCGTCACCCGTCAGTGGATCATCGACAAGGGCAACGACACCTACACCGAGTACATGTCGCAGTGGTGGTTGCACCAACCCCCAGCCCAACCAGCTCGGCATCACGCCGACGCAGCTCCCGAGCCGCCGCTCCGATCTGGTCGACGATCAACGCCCAGCTGGCGAGCTTCACCTGGCAGACGGACCCGGCCACGGTGCTACGTGAACACGGGCATCGACACCGACGACGCCCAACTTCCTCGTCGACGCCGACAAGGCGAACGTGACCTACAACGCCACGGCCGGGACCGTCGACCGCGAGCTCCAGCGCCAGCGGCTCGGTCGTCATCAGCCCGGCGGCGCTGGCGACGGCGCTGACGGCGCTCGGCGCGCTCGGCGCCGGCGAACTACGCCGCGGCGAAGACCGCGCTACGTCGCCGCTCAGAAGGCCACGCCGCAAGACCCGGCGCTGATCGCCAACCTGACGCACGGTCGTCGGCGCCTGGGGCGTCGCACAGACCCGCAAGACCACGGTCAACAACGTCTGGGGCAGCGCGACCACCCCGGAAGCGTGGCCGGCGGCCTGGCCGCCGTCCACGCGCTGGACGTCTTCTTCGGCGGCCTGCCGCGCGGCGTCGTCTCGCGGCGGACCGTGACCGCCGACCCGGTGAGGCTACGGCGCCGCGCCGAAGATCTCGCGTCGCGATCGCCAACGACTACGGGCGCGTCCCGACCGGCAACGTCTCGCTGGTCGTCAAGCAGGGCGGCACGACGGTCGCGTCGGCGTCGACCGCGGTCGCCAACGACGCGGCCTCGTTCACGCTCCCGGTCCTCGATGCCGGGCACGTACGACTACACGTGTCCTACGCGGGTGACGACCAGCTCGCTCGCGTTCACGAGACCGGGTCCCTGACCGTCGGCCCGGCCGACCCGGTCGTGCGATCCGCCCGCTCACGACGCCCGTCGGTCATCGCGGCGGCCGCCGCCGGCCAAGGTCACGCTGGTCAAGGTGAGCAAGGTCAAGGGTGCCGTCTCCAAGGCTCCGACCAGCAAGAAGGCCGGCAAGTACAAGGTGACGTTCACCGGCGCCTCGACGGCCACCGGCAAGGTCACGATCAAGCTCAAGAAGGGCAAGACGACCAAGACGATCACCGGCAAGCTCTCCAAGGGCGTCGTGACGTTCTCGGTGCCGAAGCTGGCCAAGGGCACCTGGAAGGTCACGATCTCGTGGCCGGGTGACGCGAAGTACCTGGCCGCCTCGGCGACCGGCGCCTCGATCAAGGTCAAGAAGTAGCGCCATGACCGCGATGCGGACCCACGACCACACCGGCGACCGGCTCCTGGAGCTCGTCGGCGGCGATCTGCGAGGTCCCGCTCGTCGGCGGCGAGTGGGTCCGCTACGCGAACCTCGACAACGCGGCGAGCGCGCCGGCGCTGCACGCAGGTCGCCGACGCCGTCGCGGAGCTGCTGCCCTACTACGGCAGCGTGCACCGCGGCGCGGGCTTCGCCTCGCTGGTCAGCACCGAGGCGTACACGCGGGCGCGTGAGGTCGCGCGCGAGTTCGTCGGCGCGCGCGAGGACGATCTCGTGCTGTTCACGCGCAACACGACCGACGCGTTCAACCTGCTGGCGGGCGCGCTGCCGCCGGGCACGACGGTGCTGACGTTCACGGGCGAGCACCACGCGAACCTGCTGCCGTGGCGGCGCGGCGACGTGCGCCACCTGGCGATCCCGGCGAGCCCCGAGGACGCGCTCGACGCGCTGGAGACGGCGTTGCGCGCGCTCGGCGGGCAGCACCGCGCTCGTCTCGGTGACGGGCGCCTCGAACGTGACGGGCGAGGTGTGGCCGATCGAGGCGATCGCCGCGCATCGCGCATCGCCACGGTGCGCGGGTCGCGCTCGACGCCGCCCAGCTGGCGGCGCACCGCCCGCTCGACATCGCCGCCTGGGACGTCGACTACGTCGCGTTCTCCGGCCACAAGGTCTACGCCCCGTACGGCGCGGGCGTCCTCGCCGGGCGCGCGGACTGGCTCGACACCGGCCGGCCGCACCTCGCGGGCGGCGGCGCGGTGCGCAACGTCACCGCCGACGGCGTCGAGTGGGCGACCGGCCCGGCACGCCACGAGGGCGGCACCCCGGCGGCGCTCGGCGCGTTCGCGATCGCCGCCGCGGTCAGCGCGCTGCAGCGAGACCGGCTGGGAGCGCATCCAGGCCCATGAGCAGGAGCTGCTCGAACGGCTGCTCACGGGCCTCGACGCGATCAGCGGCGTGCGCACCTACGAGCTGTGGGAGCGCGGCCACGACCGCGTCGGCGTGGTGAGCTTCAACGTCGCCGGCCTCGATCCCGCGCTGCTGGCGGCGGCGCTCGGCGCCGAGCACGGCATCGGCGTGCGCGACGGCGCGTTCTGCGCGCACCCGCTGATGGATCACTTCGCCGCGCGCGACAACGGCTCCCGCCACGCCGTGCGCGCGAGCATCGGCGTCGGCACCGGCGCGGACGACATCGACCGGCTGCTCGAGCGCCGTCGAGCAGCATCGCCCGCCACGGCACGAGCTGGAACTACGTCGAGCGCGGCGGCTACGTCCTTCCCGATCCCGACCCGCGTCCGCGCCCGTCGCTCGGAGGCCTGCTCAGCGGCCCGGTCGCCGGCGGAGAATCGGCCTGCCGCGAATAGGCGCGCCGTCACCCGCGGTTGACGCGCGCATGGAAACCCAGCCCTTGGGTAGCTCCCGCTGCATCAATGTCGACAGGAGGCACGAGTGCTGCCACTAGCTATCGCCGGAACGGGTTACGGAATCATCGGGATCCTGGTCATCATCTTGCTCGTGATCCTGATCGTGTACTTCGCGCGCCGCGCGTAGTAACCGGCGGTTGAGCGTTGGCGGCGCAGCTCCTCTCAGGAAACTGCGCCGCCCAGTAGTCCTGTCGCTACCAGCTCGTCGGCTTGGCCGGCACGTCGAGCCAGACGTGGAAGAACTGGTCCAGGTCCAGGCCCGAGATCTGCTCTGAGAGCGCGATGAAGTCCGCGGTCGTCGCGTTGCCGTAGCGGTACTTCGCGGTCCACGTCTTCAGGATCCGGAAGAACGTGTCGTCGTTGCCGATCTTCTCGCGCAGCGCCTGCAGCGTCATCCCGCCGCGGCGGTAGACGGCGCTGGCGAACATCGTGTCGCGCTGCGGGTCGGACACCACGACGGTCCAGAACGGATTGTCCGCGGCCCGGCTGTAGTCGAGCACGAACTGCTCGTGCGCCGTGCGCAGCCCGGTCTCCTCGGCCCAGAGGAACTCCGAGAAACTCGCGAAGCCCTCGTTGAGCCAGATGTTGTCCCACGTGGCCACGGAGACGCTGTCACCGAACCACTGGTGCGCGAGCTCATGGGCGATCGTGTTGGAGCTGCGGACCGCCGAGTAGACCGGCTTCGTCTGCGTCTCGAGCGAGAAGCCGAGCGGCGTGCCGTTGTAGGTGGCGTTGTCGGCGATCGCGCCGACGACGTCGAACGGGTACGGGCCGAACTTCTTCGTCCACAGATCGGCGGCGCGCGCCGAGTACTCGTAGAAGAAGTCGGTCGCGGTGCGTGTCGTCGTCACGCCGCGCTCGGTCGTCGTGACGTCCGGCAGCACGGGATCGACGGCGACGTACTCCGGGATGCCACCCGGCGTGCGGCCCTGGCGGACGAGCCAGTGGCCGATGTCCGCGGTCACGAGGTACGAAGCCATCGGAAGCGGTTCGTCCCATACCCAGAGGGAATGGCCGCCGACGTCGAGGTGGTACTTCAGCGAGCCGTTGGCCACCACGCTCGAGGCCCTTCGGAACGCTGACGCGGAACGTGTACTTCGCCTTGTCCTGCGGATGGTCGGAGACCGGGAACCACGTCGACGCCGCGTTGGGCTCATCGCCCTGGAAGGCGCCGTCGTCGGTGTGCAGGAAGCCATAGGGCGAGCCGAACACGACGGGCGAGCCGACGATCGTCTGCGGGACGCCGCCGTAGCGGACCGTCACCAGGAACGTCCGGCCCTCGCGGATGCCCTTGGCGGGCGTGATCTGGAGCTCCTGCCCGTCGCGCGTGAACTGCGCGCGGCGCAGGTCGACGGTCACCGAGGACACGTCGAGCTGCTGCAGGTCGAGGTCGAAGCGCGACAGATCCTGCGTGGCGCGCGCGGTGATCACCGCGAGGCCCTCGAGCCGGTCCGTCGCCGGGTCGTACGAGAACGTCAGGTCGTAGTGCTGCGTGTCGTAGCCCCCGTTGCCCTCCAGCGGGAAATACGGGTCGCCTATGCCGGGGTCGCCCGGCTGGTAGTCGGGGCGACCGTGGCCGTGGCCCCAGGATTGCGGGTGAGACGCGCGACGCGCGGTGCTCGTGGGCGCCTTGGCCGGCGCCACATCTCGGGCGACGAGGCCGGCTCCCGCACCGGCTTCTCCGACGCCGACACCGGTCGCCGCGCGTGCGCTTGGCGCGATGGTCGCCAACACTACGACCGCCCCCGCGACGGTCACCTGACGCATTGCTCGTTTCCGAGCCATGGTCACCTCCTGCGATACGACAATGGACCGTCGGAGGTTTACCGATCGGGCCGGGAATTGGCGCCGGATGAGCCTGTCAGATGTGCGACTGCTACGGATCTGACACGCGCAAGGAACCTGCACCATCGATCAGTGGCATTGCGGGCCGCGAGGAGGAGAATCCGTCTTGCGCTCGCGTGCCGGTGCCGTTCCCGTCGTCGCCCACTGCGAACGGGCTCAGTGACTGAGACTGACCCCCTCAAGTCCCCCTTCGAGCCGGCACGCGGGCGCGCGCTAGGTCTCCGGGATGGGCTTGAGCTTGATGCTGGTCGCGGGCCGCGAGGTCGCCGGCGGGCGCTCGCCGAGCTTGACGACGACGACGCCGGCCACGATCAGGATCCCGCCGCCGAGCTGTAGGGCGCCCGGGACCTGGTTGAGCAGCAGCCACGCGAAGGAGACGCCGGCGACGACCTCCAGCAGGGCGACGAACGACGCCAGGCGCGAGCCGAGGCGCCGGCTGGCGGCGATCCCGAGGCAATAGGCGAGCCCGGCGGTGACGACGCCGAGCCCGAGGAGCGGGATCCACCACGTGACGGAGCTGTCCGCGAGCACCGGTGAGGCCGTCGTCGCGTGCATGGGGAGGAGGCCGATCGCGCCGAGGACGGCGAGCACGAGCGCTCCGGTCGCCAGGCCGCTGCCGGCCAGCGCCACCGGCGGCAGGCCCGGGCGCGGGGTGGCGGCGAGCACGAAGTACGAGGCGGCGCAGACCATCGCGATCAGCGCCCAGACGATGCCGATGGGCGCGAGATCCGAACCGGACAACAGGTCGAGGACGAGGACGAGACCGAGCGCGGCCAGGCCTGCGCCGGCCACCGTCAAGGGGCCTGGCCGTTCGCCATGCCGCACCCAGAGCCAGACGACGACGGCGGCGGGCGCCGTGTACTCGATCAGCAGCGCGGGGCCGACGTCCATGTGGTCAACGGCCGAGAAGTAGGCGAACTGCGCCCCGGCGACGGGCACCGCGCCGAAGAGCAGCACGAACCCGGCGTTCGCGCGCAGCGCGCCCCACTGGCCGCGGAGCGAGCGGGCGGCGAGCGGCGCGACGACCAGCGCGGCGATCGCCAGGCGGGCGAGAACGACCGCTCCCGCCGTCCAGCCGGCGTCGAGCATTCCACGCGCGAGCGGTCCGGACATCGCGAACGACACCGCGGACGCAACCGCCAGCGCGAGCCCGAACGCGAGCTCGGGACGCGCCCTTCCGTCATTAGCCATGCCTCCCATGGCCGATGACAATAGGCGACATGGGGTAAGCTGTCAACGTGCTGTTCGCAAATGACACCGAGGCCTCACTGCGGGCCGCGGTCGCGCTCGTCAACAGCGCCGTCGAGCCCGACACGCTCACGGAGATCAGCCAGCTCGACGCCTTCTACGACGAGCACGAATTCACCGGCCGCCACGACTCCGATGCGGCTGAGCTCGCCGCGCTGCGGGCACTGCGCCCGGTGCTGCGCGAACTGCTGACGGCTGAGCGCGACACCGCCGCGGAGCTCGTCAACACGCTGCTCGCCGACGCGCGCGCACTGCCGCAGCTGCGCCGCCACGACGGCCTGGACTGGCACATCCACGCTGTGCCCAATGAGGCCCCGCTGGAGCGCCGCGTGGCGGTCGAAGCGGCGATGGCGATGATCGACGTGATCCGCGCCGACGAGCTCTCGCGGCTCGCGGTGTGCGCCGACCAGCGCTGCGAAGGGCTCGTCCTCGACCTGTCCCGCAACCGCTCGCGGCGCTTCTGCAGCACGACCTGCGCCAACCGCAACGCGGTCGCCGCCTACCGCGCCCGCGGACGGCAGCAAGCCTGACCCGGCGACGTCAGGTCAGGCGGGGGTCGTGATCGCGATCTCCGCCCAGGACCGCGTGCCGCCGGGGAGGATCTGCTCGCCGCCCCAGCGATCGCTGAACAGCTGCAGCAGGTGCCGGCTGAAGCTCGCGCCGCCGCCTGGCCTTTCCATCGCGACGTGCTGGCTGGGCGCTTCGAGCTCCAACCGGACCGCGGTGCGTGAGCACGCGATCCTCAGGAACGCCGGTTCGCCGCTGCCATCGTCGTCGAGGTTGTCGGCGATCAGCTCGGAGACGACGAGTCGCGCCCGGTCGAGCACGCCATGGGGCACGCGATCGCCCAGGACGTCGGAGACGAAGCCACGCGCGACCGCCGAGGCGTGCGGATCGAGCGCGAGCTTCGTCTCGAACAGCTCGTTCCCGACGGAGGCGTGGTGCGCGTCGTCGAGCGCCTGCAGCAGGTCGATCGACACGCGCAGCTGGTCGTTCTCGATCGCGAGCGCCAGCGCGCCGTTGCGAAACGTCACAACCGTCTCTCGCATCGCCTGCAACTCTTGTTCCTGCGCGGAGCAGGTGGCCCGGAGATCGTCGAGCTCGTCGGCGTTCGAACGATCTCGCATCCCCGGGCGTCGCGTGGTGTCTCGGTCTGCCCGCATCAGGCGACCTCCTCGGAACCTGTCCCGCCCGACGTACGAACGCGGCAGCTTCCAGCTAAGGGCGGAGGTCGAACTTCCCCGCGTCGGGCTCCGAATCGCAACCCGGCTCCCGACGGCTGACAGGGCGAACCTCCCTTTCGCTCCGACGTTACTCCTCGACGGGCGTGAGGTTCGCGCGCGAGGGCGGTTTTCCGACAGCGCCCTCAGCCGCTTCGGTTCGTCGCGCAGCGGCAGGTAGGGCTCCTGCTCGGGCGGATGGCCGCCCTGGATCGCGCGGCTGCGCTCCATCTCGGAGTTCAGCTCGGCACCCAGCAGCACGATGATGTTCGTGATCCACAGCCAGGTGAGGAAGACGATCACGCCGCCGAGCGAGCCGTAGGTCTTGTTGTAGGCGGAGAACTTCGCGACGTAGAGCGCGAACACGGCCGAAGCGATCAGCCAGAGCACGACGGCGAACAGGCCACCGGGCGTGACCCACGGGAACCCGGGCTGCTTGACGTTCGGGCACGCCCAATACAGCAGCGAGATCATGAACGACACGATCACCAGCAGGACCGGCCACTTCACGATGCTCCAGACGTCGACGAAGGTGGCGCCGAGGCCGATGACGTCGCCCGCCTTCTGCGCGAGCGGCCCGGTGAAGACGACGGCCAGCGCGGTCACGGTGAGCAGCGCCAGCAGGACGACGGTGATGGCGAGCCGCACCGGGATCTTCTTCCAGATCGGACGGCCCTCGGGCACGTCCCAGACGTTGTTGGACGCGTCCATGAACGCGCCGATGTAGCCCGACGCCGCCCAGATCGCGGCTGCCAGGCCGATGATCAATGCGACCGTCGAGCCACCCTTGTTGGACTCGAGGCTCGTCAGGACGTTCGTGAGGATGTCCTTCGCCGGGCCGGGCGCGACGCTGCTGAGGTTGTCGAGCAGCGGCTGCGTCGCCGACGGCCCGATCACACCGAGCACCGAGACCAGCGCGAGCAGCATCGGGAAGAGTGAGAGGATGCCGAAGTAGGTCAGCGCGGCGGCCCACGTCGTCAGCTGGTCCTCACCGAACTGCTTGAAGGTGCGCTTCACGATCGCCGGGAAGGCCTCCTTGGGCAGATCGGTCGGTTGATCGGGAGAGTCTCGCTCGACGGCGGATGCGGCACGTGACATGTCCACGCGCTACCCAGATCCGCGTCGTGTCAGTGACCATTGGGTAAGGCCTGGACATGGCCACTACACGAAACGCTTCTCAAGGGATCCTGTCCGACGACCGCGCCGAAGAGCGTGAGCAGATCATCGCGATGCTGACCAAGGCGTACTGGATGGAGATGGAGACGGTCATCAACTACGTCACCAACTCCGTCAACCCGGACGGCGTGCGCGCACAGGAGATCATCGAATCGCTGCGCGCGGACGTCCAGGAAGAGCTCGCGCACGCCACGCAGTTCGCGACCCGGATCAAGGAGCTCTACGGCGTCGTCCCGTCCTCGATCGACTTCACGCCCGAGCAGACCTACCTGGCGCCGCCGGAGCACCAGACCGACATCGTCCACGTCATCAAGGGCGTGATCGAGGCCGAGACGGGCGCGATCGAGCACTACAACGCGATCATCGAGGCCACCGACGGAACGGACCCGGTGACCAACGACATGGTGATCGCGATCCTGCGCGACGAGGAGGGCCATCGCCGGCTCTTCGAAGGGTTCTTGCGCGAGTACGAGGCCGAAGCGACCGTCTGAGCAACCCATGCCCACGCGCGCGCAGGTCGACGAACTTCTGCAGGCCGGGCACACCTACGCATCCGCGGGTGCCGCGCTCGGCGTGCCCGCCGGGCAGGCGTTCATGATCGCGACCGGCGCGCCCGCGGACGCCTCCAACGGCCATCCGCGGCAGGACCTGGTGAATCCGGCGCCGCACAACCCGAAGCGCAACGAGCACGTGCTGGCCTGGGTTCGCGAGCGTGCCGCCCGGGAGCTCCGATGACGACGTGGCCGCTGCTGCGCCAGTTGCGCGGTGAGGATCGCCTCGGGCGCGGCGACGCGGTCAAGTCCGCGGCGTCGAGGGAGCGCCGCGCGCGCACGGTCGACGCGGACCGGGTGGTCAAATCGGTCTGCCCGTACTGCGCGGTCGGGTGCGCGCAGAACGTCTACGTCAAGGACGGCGAGGTCGTCCAGATCGAGGGCGACCCCGACGCGCCGCACAGCCGCGGCCGGCTGTGCCCGAAGGGCTCGGCGACGCTGCAGCTGACGACCGGCGACGCGCGCGAGCAGCACGTCCTCTACCGCCGCCCGTACGGCACCGAGTGGGAGCGGCTCGACCTCGAGCACGGCGATGGACATGGTCGCCGACCGTGTCGTCGCGACGCGCAAGGCGAGGGCTGGGAGTGGGAGCACGAAGGCAAGCGCACGCGGCGCTGCATGAGCATCGCCGCGCTCGGCGGCGCGACGCTCGACAACGAGGAGAACTACCTCATCAAGAAGCTGCTGACCGGGCTCGGGATCGTGCAGATCGAGAACCAGGCGCGCGTCTGTCACAGCTCGACGGTGGTCGGTCTCGGAACGTCCTTCGGTCGCGGCGCCTCCTCGACGATGCCCGGCGACCTGCAGCACTCGGACCTGATCGTGCTCGAGGGCTCGAACATGGCCGAGGCGCACCCGGTCGCGTTCCAGTGGGTGATGGAGGCCAAGGCGCGCGGCGCGACCGTCGTCCACGTCGACCCGCACTACAGCCGCACCAGCGCGCTCGCGGACCTCTTCGTCCCGCTGCGCGCCGGGACGGACATCGCCTTCCTCGGCGCGATCATCAACCACGTCCTCAGCACGGAGTCCGACTTCCGCGAGTACGTCCTCGACTACACGAACGCGCCGACGATCGTCGGCGAGGACGTTCGAGGACGCCGGCGCCGACGGGCTGTTCTCCGGCTGGGATCCGGAGGCGCGCGCCTATCGACCCGGAGAGCTGGCAGTACGAGGGCGCCTTGGTCGCCGCGGCCGCCGGCCAGCGCGACCAGGATGGGCGAGCGTCTCGACCGGCGGGCGACGACGCCGACAGCGGCGAGGTCCGCACGCTCGACCCGACGCTGCAGCACCCGCGCTGCGTCTTCCAGATCCTCAAGCGCCACTACGCCGCGTACACGCCCGAGATGGTCGAGCGGTCTGCGGCGTCCCGCCGGAGCTCTTCGCGCAGGTGTGCGAGCTGTTCGTGGCCAACTCCGGCCGCGAGCGCACGACCGCGTTCGTGCACGGCGTCGGCTGGACGCAGCACACGATCGGCTCGCAGTACATCCGCGCCGCGTCGATCCTGCAGCTGCTGCTCGGCAACATGGGCCGTCCCGGCGGCGGCGTGATGGCGATGCGCGGCCACGCGTCGATCCAGGGCTCGAGCGACATCCCGACGCTCTTCGACACGCTGCCGGGCTACATCCCGATGCCGCACGCGCACCAGCACGAGGACCTCGACGCGTTCATCGTCGCCGACGCGCCGCGGCGAGGGTTCTGGGGCAACATGCGCGACTACACGGTCAGCCTGCTGAAGGCGTGGTGGGGCGCGTCGGCGACGGCCGAGAACGACTTCTGCTTCGACTACCTGCCGCGGCTGACCGGCAGCCACAGCACCTACGACACGGTGATGGAGCAGATCGCCGGCACGGTCAAGGGCTACTTCCTGTATCGGGCGAGAACCCGGCGGTCGGCTCGGCCAACACGCGCATGCAGCGGCTCGGGATGTCCAAGCTCGACTGGCTCGTCGTGCGCGACTTCTCGCTGATCGAGAGCGCGACGTGGTGGAAGGACGGCCCGGAGATCGAGTCGGGCGAGATGCGCACCGAGGACATCGCGACCGAGGTGTTCTTCTTCCCGGCGGCCGCGCACACCGAGAAGGACGGCACCTTCACCAACACGCAGCGGATGGTCCAGTGGCACCACAAGGCCGAGGAGCCCGTCGGCGACCAGCGCAGCGACCTGTGGTTCGTCTACCACCTCGGCCACCGGATCCGGGCGCGCGCTGGACGCCGGCGAGGAGCGCGACCGCCCGCGCTCGACCTGACCTGGGACTACCCGACCGAGGGCGCGCACGACGACCCGAGCGCCGAGGCCGTCCTGGCCGAGATCAACGGCTGGAACGCCGACGGCGAGCTGCTCTCGGCCTACACCGAGCTCAAGGACGACGGCTCGACGTCCTGCGGCTGCTGGATCTACTGCGGCGCCTACGCCGACGGCGTCAACCAGACGGCGCGGCGCAAGCCGGCGCAGCGAGCAGAACTGGATCGGCGCCGAATGGGCGTGGGCGTGGCCGGCGAACCGCCGGATCCTCTACAACCGCGCCTCCGCCGACCCGACGGGCAAGCCGTGGAGCGAGCGCAAGAAGCTCGTCTGGTGGGACGCCGGAGCAGCGGCAGGTGGACGGGCCACGACGTGCCCGACTTCGAGGTCGACAAGCCGCCGGACTACCGAGCCGCCGCGCGGACGCGAGCGGACCCGAGGCGATCGCCGGCGACGACCCGTTCATCATGCAGGCCGACGGCCGCGGCTGGCTCTACGCGCCGGCGGGCGTCGCCGAGGGGCCGCTGCCGACGCACTACGAGCCGCAGGACTCGCCGGTCGTCAACCGGCTGCACCGCCAGCAGCGCAACCCGGCGCGCCAGGTCTACGAGCACGAGAACAACCGCTACCACCCGGACCCGGCCCGAGCGACGTCTTCCCGTTCGTCGTCACGACGTACCGCCTGACCGAGCACTTCACCGCCGGCGGCATGTCGCGCTGGACGCCGTACCTCGTCCGAGCTGCAGCCCGAGCTGTTCTGCGAGGTCTCGCCGGAGCTCGCCGCCGAGCGCGGCGCTCGAGCACGCCGGCTGGGCGACGATCGTCAGCGCGCGCGGCGCGATCGAGGCGCGCGTGATGGTCACCGACCGGATGACGCCGCTGCGCGTCGACGGGCGCGTCGTGCACCAGATCGGCATGCCCTACCACTGGGGCCCGAACGGCTACGCGCGCGGCGACGCGGTCAACGAGCTCTCCTCGATGGCGCTCGACCCGAGCTCGCACATCCAGGAGGTCAAGGCGTTCACCGTCGACATCCGGCCGGGACGGCGACCGCGCGGGCCGGCCGCGCGAAGCGCTCGGTGCGCGAGTACCGCGAGCGCGCCGGGATCACCGCGGAGCACGGGGATGGCGCCATGACACGAGCGCATCCGCCGCGGATGGGCTTCTTCACCGACACGTCGGTCTGCATCGGCTGCAAGGCGTGCGAGGTGGCCTGCAAGGAGTGGAACCAGGTCCCCGAGGACGGCCTCGAACTGGACCGGCGACTCGCACGACAACACGGGCGGGCTCGGCGCCGACACCTGGCGGCACGTCGTCGTTCGTCGAGCAGCGCTTGCGCGAGGCGAGCGACTTCCGCTGGCTGATGTCCTCCGACGTCTGCAAGCACTGCACGCACGCGGCCTGCCTCGACGTCTGCCCGACCGGCGCGATCTTCCGCACCGAGTTCGGCACCGTCGTCGTGCAGGAGGACATCTGCAACGGCTGCGGCTACTGCGTGCCGGCGTGCCCGTACGGCGTGCTCGACAAGCGCGAGGACGACGGGCGGATCTTCAAGTGCACGCTCTGCTACGACCGGCTCGAGGTCGGACAGGAGCCGGCGTGCGCGAAGGCCTGCCCGACCGACTCGATCCAGTTCGGCGAGCTCGACGGTCCTGCGCGTGCGGGCCGGGCGAGCGCGTCGAGGCGCTGCAGACCGCGGGCGTGGACCGGGCGCGGCTGTACGGGCACGATCCGGACGACGGCGTCGGCGGGGAGGGCGCGTTCTTCCTGCTGCTCGACGAGCCCGAGGTCTACGGACTGCCGCCGGACCCCGTCGTCACGACGCGCGACCTGCCCCGCATGTGCAAGCGCGTCGCGCTCGCCGCGGGCGCGCTGCTGGCGGCCGTGGCGGTGTCGTTCCGATGAGCGGCTCCTACTACGGCCGGCCGATCATCAACCCGCCCGTCTGGGAGGAGCTCGACATCGCCGGCTACCTCTTCTCGGGAGGCCTGTCCGGCGCCTGCGCGATCATCGCCGCGGGCGCGGATCTCACCGGTCGACCGCGCCTGGCGCGACGGACGCGGCTGGGCGCCGTCGGTGCGATCGGCGTGTCGCTCGCGGCGCTCATCCACGACCTCGGGCGGCCGGAGCGCTTCCTGAACATGCTGCGCGTCTTCAAGCCGACGTCGCCGATGAGCGTCGGCGTCTGGATCCTCGTCGCGTACTCGCCGCTGGCGGCCGCCGCCGCGGCGAGCGACGTGCTGGGCATCGCGCCCCGCGCCGGCCGGACCGCCGGCCTCGGTGCGGCGCTGCCTGGGTTCTGTGGTCGCCTCCTACACGGCCGCGCTGCTCTCGGACACCGCCGTGCCGGCCTGGCATGAAGGGCACCGCGAGCTCCCGTTCGTGTTCGTCGGCTCCGCGGCCGTCGCGGGCTCGGGGTTCGGCCTGCTCGTCGGACCGCGCGACGAGAACGGTCCGCTGCGCCGCCTGGCCCTCCTCGGGGCAGCGGGCGAGTTGGTCGCGGAGTTCGCGCTGGAGCGGCGGCTCGGGCCGATCGCCGAGACGCTGCAGCAGCAGAAACGGCTCCAGGCCTCCAAGGCCCTGACCGCGGCCGGCGCGCTCGTCGGCGGCCGCGTGGGCGGGGCGGCGCTGCTCACCGGCTCAGCCCTCACGCGCTTCGGCATCTTCGCCGCCGGCATGGCGTCCGCTCGCGACCCGAAGTACACCGTCGAGCCGCAACGCGAACGAACGCGCGCCTGATCTCGAAGACGCTCAGGACCGCGGCGTCGTCGCCTGCAGCCGTTCGATGGCCTGGCGGATCAGCCGGGCGACGTGCATCTGGGACAGGCCGACGTGCTCCGCGATCTCCGCCTGCGTGAAGTCGTGTTCGAAGTGCAGGCGCAGGATGGTGCGTGGTGCCAGCGGCGCGACTGCTCGTAACCGCCGGCTCGGCGGCTCCCGGAAGGCGACACGCTGTCGTGAGGCACGGGCGTGCGGTCTATTTATTCGCACCGCGGCCCGAGGACGAAGACCTCGACTGCGACGTCGGGGTCGACCACGTTGTCGCTGAGAAACGCTTCGACCGTCCGGCCGCTGTGCTCCGTGACCACCGCGACGAGGTCCCGCCGCATGGTGCTCTGGTACCGCCTGCGCATGTCGGTCACCGCTCGGGCTTCGCCGTCGTCGACGAGGCTGCGCTCCGCCTTGAGCAGCGTGTCGCGCAACACGACGATGATCACGTCGTCATTGATTGTCGTGTGCGCCTGCGTCGGCCCGCGTCCGGTGTAGTCGCGCACCAACCGCACCACCGCCTGGTTTATGGCCTGCGCCATGTGGCCTCGAGTGAGACTTTCTTCCGGGCTCGCCACGCGAACCCTCCCTCCGTCTCCTGCGTTCGTCGTGCCGCGACAGGAAGAGGAGATCCGGAGTGCCGGAAGCGGCGCCCGGCCCCTGCACAGGAGGGTCGCGGGTGCTATCCGCGAAGCGCCAGGTGGAGTCGGCCTGAATCCAGTCTCTCACACATCGACCCGATCTCCTCTAAACGGGACCGGTCACGACTTCTTGCCGGCGACCGCTCGCTGAAGCTGCGCCTTGTTCATCGAGGAGCGGCCCTCCACGCCGAGTTTGCGCGCCTCTTCGTAAAGCTGATCGCGCGTGCGGCCTTTGGCCCGATCGGTGCCCGAGCGCTGACCGCCGCGCCGCGACGAGGACATGTCCTGCGTCGAGATCCGCGAGCGCGTGCGCGACTCTCCTGAGCGGGCGCGTTCCTTGTTCACGGTTCGCGCGGCGATCTCCTCCGCACGGTCCTCGGAGGCCCCCTGGTCCTGCTGGCTCTCCTTGATGTGTTCGTATTGCCGGGCGCGCTTGGTCCCGGGCTTCACTCCGCGGGGTGGCATGGTTGCGGCCTACCCACGGCCACTGCCAGACCGAGCCTCGGTCGTCACGTCGCTGACGAGGCCTGCAGCCTCATGAGACCGGTTCGCGCGGGTACGGCGCGGCTGGGTAGAGCGGTAGGTATGAGCTATGGGTTGGCGTTCAGCGAGCAACCGGCAGAGTCGGTCGAGCGGGTCCGCCGCGAGCAGCTCGAGGCTGCCGCGGAGTCGCTGCGGCGTGACGCGGATCCGGTCGAGGCGATCCATGACGCGCGCAAGCGGATCAAGAAGACGCGCGCGCTGCTCCGTCTCGCGCGGCCGGGCCTGAAGAGCAAGGAGTACCGGCGGCGCAACCGCGAGCTGCGCGATGCCGGCCGGCGGATGTCGGACGCGCGCGACGCGGACGTGCTCGTCGAGACCGTCGGCGAGCTCGCGGAGCGGTTCGTGGGCCGGCACCCGGAACGGTTCTTCACCGCGATCCGCGACGGGCTCGTTTCCAGCGGCGAGGCGAACCCCGCTGAGCACGCCCCGCGCCTGCTCGCGCTGGCGCGGGACGAGTGGCCGCTGCGCGAGCTCGACGCCGACGCGCTGGCGGACTCGATCACGCGCTCATACACACGTGGGCGTCGGGCGTTCAAACGCAGCACCCGCGATGCGAGCACCGAGAACCTGCACGCGTGGCGCAAGCGGGTGAAGGACCTGTGGTACCAGCAGCGTCTGCTCGAGGCGACCTGGCCGGGCGTGGTCAAGGCGCAGGCCAAGGAGGCCAAGCGGCTGTCGAAGCTGCTCGGGTCCGATCACGACCTCGCGGTGCTCGCCGACGCGGTCGACGATCCGGAGCTGCACGTGCTGATCGACGAGCGCCGCGCCGAGTTGCTCGCCGAGGCGCGCGCGCTCGGCCGTCGCGTGTACGCGGAACGCCCGAAGGCGTTCGCGCGGCGCGTCCATCGCTATCTCGAGCTCGCCGGCGCGTAGACGCCCGTGTTCGAAGGCTTCGAGCTCGAGACCGTCGACGTCGGCGACGCGGTGCTGCGCGTCCGGCACGGCGGGCAGGGATCGCCGGTCGTCCTGCTGCACGGTCACCCGCGCACGCACGCGACCTGGCACAGGGTCGCCGCGCGCCTCGCCTCGCGCCACACCGTGGTGTGTCCGGACCTGCGCGGCTACGGCCGCTCGACCCTGCCGCCCGACCAGCCCGACCACGCGCAGTCGTCCAAGCGTGCGATGGCGGGCGACGTCCTCGCGCTGATGCGAACGTCTGGGGCATCAATCGTTCGCGGTCGTCGGGCATGACCGCGGCGCACTGGTCGCGCTGCGCACCGCGCTCGACCATCCCGACGCCGTGAACCACCTCGTGATCATGGACTCGCTGCCCGTCGTCGAGCACCTGGAACGGCTCAACGAGGACTTCGTGCGCAGCTGGTGGCACTGGTGGTTCATGGGTCAGACCGACAAGCCGGCGGAGCGCGTCATCAACGCCGATCCCGACGCCTGGTACCGAACGCTGCCGCCCGAGACGATGGGTGCGGAAGCGCACGCCGACCTGTGGGAGGCGCTGCGCGATCCGGCCGTGATCCACGGCATGTGCGAGGACTACCGCGCCGGTCTGCGGATCGACCGCGAGCACGAGGCGGCCGATCGCGACGCGGGCAACCAGATCGCCTGCCCGATGCTCTTCCTCCAGGCCGCGCACGACGACATCGACATCCATGGCGACCCGGTCGCCATCTGGCGCCCGTGGGTCTCGGGCGAGCTGAAGGCGGCCGTCATCGATTCCGGTCACCACCAGGCGGAGGAGGCACCCGAAGCGGTCGCGGCCGCGCTGCTCGACTTCCTCGGCTGAGAGTGCCGGGGCGGCGATCGGGTAGACCGAGGGCCGTGGCCCAAGATGACGAACTGCGCCGGTTGTTCGAGCAGATGCTGCTGATCCGCGTGTTCGAGACCGAGGCCGAGCGCCAGTACAAGGCGGCGCGGATCGGCGGCTACTGCCACCTCTCCTCCGGCCAGGAGGCGGCGACGGTCGGCGCGGTCGGCGGCGCTGCGACGCCGACGACCTGCTCGTCACCGGCTACCGCTGCCACGGCTTCGCGCTCGCGCGCGGCGTCGCGCCCGACGCGGTGATGGCCGAGCTGTTCGGGCGCGTCGACGGCTGCGCGCACGGCCGCGGCGGCTCGATGCACCTGCTCGACGTCGAGCGCGCGGCTACTACGGCGGCTGGGGCATCGTCGCCGGCCAGCTGCCGATCGCCACCGGCCTCGCGCTCGCGCTCGTCCGCCAGGGCGAGAAGCAGGCCGTGCTCTGCGAGCTCGGCGACGGCGCGGTCAACATGGGCGCCTGGCACGAGTCGCTGAACCTCGCCGCGGTGTGGGAGCTGCCGATCGTCTTCCTCGTCATCAACAACGAGTACGGCATGGGCACGAGCGTCGAGCGCGCCTCGGCCGAGCCCGAGCTGTACCAGCGCGCGGCCGCGCTACCGGATGCACGGCGAGCGCGTCGACGGCGACGACCTCGACGCGGTCGCTCGAGGCCACCGCGACGGCTGCTCGAGCGCGCCCGCGACGAGCGCGCGCCCGCGGTGCTCGAGGCGCTCACCTACCGCTACCGCGGCCACTCGGTCGCCGACGCCGGCCTCGCCTACCGCACCGAGGACGAGATCGCCGAGCACCGCGACCACGACCCGATCGTCCGCGCCGCGCGAGCGGCTCGGGCGCGGCGACGTCCGACGGAGCTCGACGAGCTGCGCGAGCAGGCCGAAGGGCCGCGTGGTCGAGGCGGTCGACGTTCGCCGAGAACAGCGACGAGCCGCGACGTCGGCGAGCTCGCCGCGCGGCATGTACGCGACCCGGCAGCGAGGCGCAGTTCGAGCGCATGCGCCCGGTCAGCCGTTCGGCGAGGCGAGCTCGTCTTCGCCGGAGGGCTGGGACGGCGACGCCGGCGCACCGCGCGCGCGACGACGGGCGTCGAGACGATGACCTACCGCGAGGCGCTGCGGCTCGCGCTGCGCGAGGAGATGGCGCGCGACGAGCGCGTCTTCGTGATGGGCGAGGAGGTCGGGGTCTTCGACGGCGCCTACAAGGTCACCGCCGGGCTGATGGAGCGAGTTCGGCCCGAGCGCGGTGCGCGACACGCCGATCTCCGAGGAGGGCTTCGTCGGCGCCGGCGATCGGCGCCGCGATGCTCGGCGAGCGTCCGGTCGTCGAGATCATGACGATCAACTTCCTGCTGCGTCGCGATGGACCAGGTCGTCAACCACGCGGCGAAGATCGGCGCGATGTTCGGCGGCGAGGTCCGCTGCCCGCTCGTCGATCCGCACGCCGAACGGCGCGCGGCAACCAGCTGACCGCGCAGCACTCGCAGTGCTTCGACGGCTGGTTCGCCGCACGCCCGGCCTGAAGGTCGTCGCGCCGGCCACCCCGGCCGACGCCAAGGGCCTGCTCAAGGCCGCGATCCGCGACGACGATCCCGGTGCTCGTCGTCGAGAACCTCCCGATCTACAAGGAGAAGGGCGAGGTCGCGATCGACCCGGACGCCGTGACGCCGATCGGCCTCGCCGCGGTCGCCCGCGAGGGCACCGACCTCACGATCGTCGCGCACTCCTACGCGACCGTCCGCGCGCTGCACGTCGCCGAGAGCCTGCCAGGAGGAGCACGGCGTCTCCGCCGAGGTCGTCGACCTGCGCTCGCTGCGCCCGCTCGACGTCGAGACCGTCGCGGCCTCCGTCGCCAAGACCAACCGCGCGCTCTGCGTCGAGGAGGGCTGGCCGACCTACGGCGTCACGCGCCGAGCTCGCCGCGCGCATCCAGCAGCGCCTGCTTCGACGACCTCGACGCGCCGGTCGAGCGCGTCGGCATGGCCGAGGTGCCGCTGCCGTACGCCAAGAACCTCGAGCAGGCCGCGCTGCCCGGCCACGCGAAGATCGCCGCCGCCGCGCGACGGCTGCTCAACCTCGAATAGTCTGCGCAGACCCGATGGCGCCCGACGACCGCCACGAACGCGTCGTGCGGACACTGACCTTCTGGTTGCGGCCGGAGTTCGTGCTCCGTGTCGTCAACCGCTTCCAGAAGGTGGCGGGGTTCGACCGTGCGATCGCGCTGGCCTCGAGCGCGCTCACGGCGGTGATCCCGCTGACGATCTTCACCAGCGCCTTCTCCTCCCGGCTCGGGGGCAGGGGCACGGCCGATCGCCTCATCAATCGCTACCAGTTGACCGGCGGCGGCGCCGAGGCGGTGCGCGACATCTTCGCGCCCCCTTCAGGCTCGAGCACGAGCATCGGCATCATCGGGGCGCTGTTTCTGATGGTCGCGGTCCTGAGCTTCACCCGCGCCATGCAGCGCCTGATCGAGCAGACGTGGGAACTGAGCCCGCTGAGCGTGCGCAACACGTTCAACGGGCTGCTGTGGATCTGCGGGCTGGGGGTGTTCATCGCCGTCAGCGGTGCGCTCCACGGGCTGCTCGGCCACGGCCGTCTCGACATCGCACCGGCGCTGGTGATCATCCCGGTGTCGGCGGCCTTCATCGTCTGGAGCGGCTGGATCCTCAGCGCGAAGCGGATCCCGCGCCACGTCCTGGTGCCGTTCGGCGTGGTGGCGGCGATCGTGCTGGCGATCTACTCGATCGGGGCGGCGATCTACGTTCCGCACCTGTTCAGCACCTACGCCACGCGGTACGGCGTGATCGGCGCCGTGTTCGCGATGATCTCCACGCTCTTCTGCGTCATGGTCGTGCTCGTCGGCTCCGCGGCGGCGGGTCGCGAGATCCGCGACCAGCTCGACCGCATCCAGCGGGGTGACCGGCCCGCCGAGGACGAGATCCAGCAGCAGTGGGATGCGGTCACGGCCCAGGCCCGGTCGCGCTGGGACGTCGTCCGGGCCCAGATCCAGGAGCGCCGGAGCAGGCGCGAGAAGTGAGGTCTCAATCGTGGTCGTGGTGCGGGTGGCGGCCGCGCCGTTGGGGGGTGCCGGCGATCATGTAGACGGTGTCGCCCTCGGCCGCCGAGGCGAGCAGGTCGGGCCGGCGGTCGCGGTTGACGTCGCCGGCGCTCGAGACGGCGGCCCCGAAGGAGTCCGGCGCCGCTTCGCCGGTGAACGCGTGCGGCAGCGATCCGTCACGGCCGGAGTACAGGTACGCGTGGCCGGGCGCGTCGAGCGTCCGGCGCGGGGCACCCCTGATGATGTCGTCGTACCCGTCGCGGTTCGTGTCGCCGGCGTCGGCGATCGCGAAGCCGTTCGCGTCGCCCGGCTGGCCCACGAACGAGCGCAGCACGGCGCCCGTCGCGCCTGAGAGGAGCCACGTCGTGCCGCGGTCAGTGCCGGGCTCTCCGATGATCGCCTCGGCCGCGCCGTCGCGGTTGACGTCGCCGAGCGGAGCGACGGCCCAGCCGAAGTGGCCGCCCGCGGTCCCCGTGTGCTGCCAGAGGACGTCCACCCGTTCCGTGAACCCCGCGCTCGCCGCATCGTCCTCGGGCTCTCCGCGCCCTACCCCGATCGCTTCCGCGTGGCCGTCGCGGCCGCGTTGACGCTCGTCGCTCCCGCCGACGAGCTCATCTGACGCGTCGCGATCACGGCAGGCGGAAGGACACCTTCCCGACGCGCGGGCCGTCGCGGCCCGGGACCCCGATCGCGCCGCCGGTGTGGTGGAAGCCGGCGGCGGTCGCCGCCGCGATCGCGTCACGGGTCCGGCCCGGGTCCTCGTAGGTGAACGCGTTGACGGCTCGTGCGACGACGAGGCCGAACAGCGCGAGCGCCAGGGTCGACTGCACGAGCATCGCGTACTTGGCGCGGTGGGTGTGTACGACGGCGCTCGAGGCGAGCAGCTCGCCTGGGTGATTGGCTCAGTTCGCGGCGGCGGCGGCGGGCGGAAGGGCGCTCAGCGCCCAGAGCTCGAAGTCGAGCTGGCGGACCAGCGCGAGCTGCGGCGCGACCTTGAGCAGCATGTCGAGGCTGAGCTCATAGTGCACCAGCCGATGCTGGAGCTTGCTGTCGTCGTGCCAGGACGGGTCGCGGGCCGCTTCGGCACGGAACTCGCGCATCTTCGCGACCTTGTCGGCGGCATAGACGGCGTGAGCCTCGGCGTCGGCCGCGGCGACCTGGGTGCGCAGCGCGCGCTTGCGGGGCTCGAGGTCGAGGATCGAGGCGTCCTCGGTGACGGCGCCCACGATCGACGCCACCCGCTCCCCGAAGCGGCGCTCGATGTCCGCGACCGAGGCGTCGGTCCGTTCGACGATGTCGTGCAGGACCCCGGCGATCACGATCTCGTCGTCGTAGTCGCGACCGTTGAGCAGTGCGGCGACCTCGAGCGGGTGCAGGACGAACGGCGCGTGATCGACGGCACGCCGTTGATCTGCGTGCATTCGACTGGCCCAATCAACGGCGCGGCGGACGTCCGGGCGCGCCGTCGCGAACGGCGGTAAGCGTGTGACCAACACACCATCACGGTACCGCCGGAGTCACGAAAGCGTCGTCATCGACGCCGAGTCAGTAGGCCGAGAGCGGGTCCGCGGGGGCCTCTCCGTCTTGCGGCTGGGCCGCCGGTACGTGCTCCGCGGCGAGTCGGTAGCCAATGCCGAAGTGGGTGTGGAGGTAGTGCCATTCGGGCGAGATGCGGGCGAGCTTGGCTCGCAGCTTGCGCACGTAGACGTCGACCGAGCGGTCGCCGGGCGCCATCGAATAGCCCCAGACGCGCTGGTAGATCTGCTCGCGATCGAGTACCTGGCCGGATGCATTGCAGAACATCTCGAGCAGCTCGTACTCGCGCCGCGTGAGCTCTGCCGACACTCCGTCCACGTAGGCCTGGAACTGGTCCGCATGGATCTCCAGCTCGCCGATGACCTTCGGAGCGGCCGCGTGGTGCATGTCGGCGCGCCGGCGGCGGCGTACGACCGCCTCGACCCGCGAGAGGAGCTCGTCGGGGTGACACGGCTTGGTGAGCCAGTCGTCGGCGCCGAGTCGCAGACCTCGCACCCGCTGGGCGACCGAGGACCGGCCGGTGCAGACGACCACGCCGAGTGTCGGCATGCTGCGGCAGAGGCGGTCCAGGTAGTCCCACCCGTCCTGGCCGAGGACCTCGAGGTTGACGACGATCGCGTCCGGGCGCGTCGCGGCGATGTCCTCCGGCGGGACGGGTGACGCCAGCAGGCGGTACGACCAGCCGGCCTCCTCGAGGCGGTTGACCAGCACCGTCACAAAGCCGCTGTCGTTGTCGATCACGGCGAGCCGCAGGCCTTCGTTTCGCCCCTCCGCAGTCATCTGCGGCGAGCCTACCCGGACGCCGGGCCCGACAGGAGGCCTTTTAGGGTCGCCCTAGGTCGGGCGCAGAAGTTCCAGGAGGTCGGCGACGACCGCGTCGGCGGTCGCGCGGCGCAGCTCCTCGGGCGTGGCGCTGCCGCGGGCCACACCGATCACGAGTCGCACCCCGGCGGCACGCGCCGCCTCCAGCTCGCTCGGATAGACACCGGCGAGCAACGCGCGCTCGGGGGTGACCGCGAGCTCCTCGAGCGCGTGCCCGATGCTCTTCTTGGCGGGCAGACCGGAGACGACGAGGTCGAACCGATCGGCGATGCCGGCCAGCTCGAGCGCGCCCTCAGCGCGCTCGCCGGATGCGACGACCGCGATCCGCTTGCCCTCACCGCGCAGGCGATCGATCCAGGCGATGGAGCCACCCAGCGCGCGCACGTCGCCGTAGCCGAGATCTGCCGCAACCGTGTCGAGCGAGAAGATCGCGGCGTCGAACGTATCGAGGTCGATGCGCTTGCGCAGCAGGTCGAGCACGGTCGAGAACGGCCTCAGCCGCGCTTCGCCGGAATCGCTCATTTGTCGGTCATGATGTAGATCGCGAGCACGATCGCGGCCCCGATGGCGACGAGGCAGACGATGCTCACGGCGTCGAAGACGATGGCGCCGCCCTGATGCGCCTGGCGCCGATCCTGGGCGCGCAGAGAGCAGAGTACGGCAAGCCCGGCGACGACGATCACGCCGATGCCGAAGACGCCCGAGACGTAGGCGGCCTCGAGCAGCTTGTCCCACTCGACGGTCGACGCCGAAGATCACGCCGCCACCGCCTCCCGTCGCGCCGCAGATGGGCCGAACGCCGGGTTGCTGGAGATCGTCTCCTCCGGCTCGACGGACTGCGCGCGGTTCGCACGCCACAGCACGAACGCGGCCGACGACCGCCGCGAGGCCGACCACGACCACGCCGAAGGCGCCGCCGCCGAGCAGCTCGATGATCCCGTAGACGACACGCCGACACGCAGCGCCGCCGCCGGCAGCGTGAGCACCCAGCCGACGACGATGTTGCGCGCGACGAGCCAGTTGACGACCGCGCCCGGGCGGCCGACGCCGGAGCCCGCGACCGCAGCCCGAGACGACCTGCGTGGTCGAGAGCGGGATAGCCGACGTGCGACGAGGCGAGGATCACCGTGGCGGCGACCGTCTCAGACCCGAAGCCCTGAGGCGGACGGACCTCGACGACCTTCGTGCCGAGCGTCTGGATGATCCGCCAGCCGCCGACGTAGGTCCCGAGCGCGATCGCGGTCGCGCAGCTGACGACGACCCAGGTCGGCACCTCGAAGTCCGGGCCGCCCTTGAGCGAGCCGTTGGCGATCAGCGCGAGCGCAGATGACGCCCATCGTCTTCTGGGCGTCGTTCGTGCCGTGCGCGAGCGCGACCATCGACGACGACGCGACCTGGCGCCCAGCGGAACTCGCGCTCGGCGCGCTCGGGCGTGTAGCGGCGGATGCATCCGGTAGACGAGGAAGACGCCGAGCGCGGCGACGAGGCCCGCGACGATCGGCGAGGCGACGGCCGGGATGATGACCTTCGAGATGATCCCGTCGAACTCGACGGCGCTCGGACCCGGCCGCCGCCAGCGTCGCGCCGACGACGCCGCCGATCAGCGCGTGCGAGGACGACGACGGCAGCCCGAACCACCAGGTCGCGAGGTTCCAGGTGATCGCGCCGATGAGGCCGCCGAAGACGACGGTCGGGCGTGATCGCCTCGGCGTCGACGATCCCGCCCGCGACCGTCGCCGCGACCTTCAGCGAGATGAACGCGCCGACGAAGTTCAGGATCGCCGCGATCGTGACGGCGACGCTGGGGCTTCAGTGCGCCGGTGGCGATCGTCGTGGCCATCGCGTTGGCCGTGTCGTGGAAGCCGTTGGTGAAGTCGAAGCTCAGCGCGGCGACGATCACACAGGTGACGATCAGATCTCCAGAGCCCACGGCGCCGGACGCTACTGACGGCATTCGCGGGCGAGATGGGTTGGTTACAACTGGTTCACAGGGGTGTCAGCGAGCTGCCAGTGACCGGCGCGACCGGAAGGCGAGGGCTGCGAGTCCACCGAGCACGACGATCGCCAGCAGCAGCAGCCACGGGACCGCCCAGGCGTGCCCGGCGCTCTCGGTGGCGGCGAGCGGTGCCGTCGAACCGGCGGCGTCGGTGAGCAGCGGGATGAGCGTGACCGTCGCCGTCAGCCGCAGTGCGGGGGTGACGCCGTGCACGGGTGACGACACGTTCCGTGTGGCACCGGGCAGCAGTGGGGGAGAGTCGGCGATCTTGTCCGCGGCGACGGCCCTGAGCCCGAACGGGCCGGAGACGGAAGCCGACTGCCGGGCGCTGAGCGTCGCGTTGCCCGTGTTGTGGATCGTGTAGCTGACGGTCCCGTCGTGCAGTCGTACGTCCTCGACCGCGAGGCTCGGCTTCAGGGCTCCGCCGACGCGCAGCCGGATCGGGACGCCGGCGCGGCGCTCCTCGTCGAGCGAGGCGACGATGCCGCCCGCGTGGTCGCCAGGCGGGGCGTCCTTGGGCAACGTGACCGTGAACGGCACCCCGACCGATTCTCCGGGCCGGACCGTGACGGTGTCGCGGTCCAGTTGCACCCAGTTCGCCGGCGTCGCGTCGAGCGCCAGGCGCAGGGGCGTGTCGCCGTGGTTGGTGACGACGACGCCGTCCTCGATCCGGCCGCCCGGATTGAGGGTGTAGCCGTAACTCTGGCGGTCCGCGCCGAAGCTGTTGTCCGCGGGCTCGACCGTCCACGGCACGTCCTCGGCCGCAGCCGGCGGGACGAGCGTCCCGACCAGCCCCAGCATGGCCAACACAACGACGATCGTGGCCTGCAGGCGGGGGCTGGTCGGGTGCATCAGCCGACTAGGGAGTCGTCGTCGACAGCGTGAACGTGAGCGTCTTCGCGTACGTGCCCGTGCGGAGCGGCTCGTTCGCGGCGATCGGCTGCTTGAAGTCGATCGTGGCGATGTCGTTGGAGACGGGCGCGGCGTACGTCTTGACCGTCGCCGGCAGCGGCAGGCCCGCGACCTGCAGCGGCGAGGCGAGCGCGAACGTCCCGTTCACGAGGCGACCCGTCGAGGTCGAGCTCGGATCGGCGGCGCTCAGCACCGCGTCACCCGCGGTCGAGATGACCGTGGCGGTGGTCGAGGCGATGTAGTCCTTCGCCACGCCGGGCTGGAACGGCCCGAACGAGGCGGGCGTGCCGAGCGTCAGCGCGAGCGTTGCCGGGACGGTTCCGCCGACGCCGGCGTCGACCGGGGGAGCGGACATCCGGTGGATGACGACCTTGTCGACCGTGGAGCCGACCGGCTGCGCCGCGCTGGCGCCGCTGTTCGGGCCGCACCAGGACACGTTGCCGCGCTCGACGGCGGCGTTCGGAGCGGCGCAGGTGCCGCTGCGGATGTTCTCGACGACCAGCTGGTTCTTGCTGACCTTGACCTTGACGTAGGTGCGGACGTGCTCCTGGTTCTCGACCGAGTTGGCCCAGTGGCGCTTGCCCGTCGGATCCAGCGGGTCCGGACCGAAGTCCGAGCCGGCACGCGGCGCCGACAGGTCGTAGTACTTCGAGCCCGACGCGGAGTTGCCGGTGACGTAGATGACGCCGCCGATGCCCTCGGACACCTCGGCGGCACCGGGCTGCTCGGTGGCGGCCGCCTTGACGCCGTTCTTGATCGCGTAGCTGCGCGAGTAGCTGTGATCGTGGCCCTGGAGCACGAGGTCGACGCCGAGGTTCGAGAAGGCCGTCGGGAAGTCCCGGCGACGCTGCTGTGCGTCGCTGTCGTTGGCGTGATCGGCCGGCGAGTAGATCGAGTGGTGGTACACGAGCACCGTGTACTTCGACTCGGCCTTGTGCGCGTTGACGACGCTGGTGACGTAGCCGATGTGGGCGGCGTCAGAGCCGTTGGCGTACGCGTTGCTGTTCAGGTGGATGAACAGGACGCCCTTGTAGATGTACCAGTAGTCGCCGCCGGACTGGGTCGTCGCGTTGCCCGAGTAGAAGGGGGCGGAGCGGTCGGTGTTCGGCGTCCAGAAGTGCTGGTCGTAGGCCTTGCCACCGACGTCGTGGTTGCCGATGGTGGCGGCCCACGGGTACTGGCGGAGCTTGTCGGAAGCGAGGAACGCGTTCCACTGCGTCTCGGTGTTGGCGGTCTCGACCTGATCGCCGCCGGACACCAGGAGCTCGGCGTTCGGGTTCGCGGCCAGCGACACGTCCAGCGTGTCCGTCCAGCCGGCGCCGTCCTTGGCGGTGTCGCCGGACGAGCCGATCTGCGGATCGCCGAAGAACAGGAAGTCGAAGTCGCCGTCGAACGACTGCGTCTTGAACGCGTACGTCGCCGACCAGGCGCCGGTGGTGCCGACGCGGTAGGAGTACGCGGTGTTCTCCTGCAGGCCGTCGAGGATGGCGTGCCCGTTGAAGCCGCCGTTGACGGTGTTCGCGGCGACCGTGGCGGCGAACGTGACGGCGCCGGCGGGGAACTCGCCGCCGACGAGCTGGGAGGTCGGGGCGACCTGCACCGACTGCGCGGTGTTGGCGCTCGTGTACCACGACACGACGCGCTGCGAGGCGTTGGCGCCGACGGTGAGGACGATGCCCGAGGACGTCGCCGGCGCCTGAGCGCCGGCGCTGCTCAGCGAGCCGATGCCGAGCGCGGCCGAGACGGCTACTGCCGCCAGACCTGCGGCCACGGCCGGGCGGCGACCGTGCCGCCGTGGCGAATTGGAGGACTTCATTGTTTCCTCTCGTTGATACGAATGCGAATGGACCGCGCGCAGCTTTCCAACGCCGATCGATCGCGGTGTGAACAACCCGATCCGTTTAGGTGAGTCGCACATGAGAGCCGTGCGTCACAGTGCGGAAACGCGCTGCACGAACCACATGAGGCCGACCGCGCACACGACCGCGGCGATCAGACCCGTGACCCAGAGGCCCGCGACGGGTGCCCGGCGGCGCAGTAGGGCGAGCAGCGGGAAGACCAGAACGATGATGCAGATCTGCACCGTCTCGATGCCGACGTTGAAGACGAACAGCGACGACAGCAGGGTCCAGGAGAAGGCCTCCTGGATCCCCAGCGCCGAGGCGAACCCGAGCCCGTGCACCAGGCCGAAGCAGAAGACGACCGCGAGCCGCAGTCGCCCGGCGCGATCCAGGCCGAGGAGGCCATGACCACCGGCGATCTCGATCTCCACGGCGTCGGTCCGGCGTCGCCAGATCCGCCACAGGTGGAGGCCGGCGACGATCGAGATCGAGATCGCGATGACCGGCTCGACCACCGAGGGCGACACGGCGACGAGGCCGAGCGCGGCCAGGATGAACGTGACCGAGTGGGCGACCGTGAACGTCGTCGCCGCGAGCACGACCTCGCGCAGGCGGCGTGAGCCCGCGATCAGCGCCAGCAGGAACAGGATGTGGTCCGGGCCGCCGAGCAGGTGCTCGGCGCCGAGGCGGAAGAACTCCCAGAACTGTTCGAGCAGCGACTGCTGCGTGGAGAACTCCGGGTGCTTCGCGTCGAGGCTGGCGCTGCCCTCGTTGAGGTCGAGGTCGTACGTCACGATCGTCTTCGTGCCGCGCACGTAGCCCTCGGAGTCCGGGAACAGGGAGCTGCGCACCTCGTGCGAGTCGCCGTTCTCCGGGCAGCGATAGTCGAGCACCAGGGACGCGTACGGGACGCCGTCGCGCTGCTCGATCGTGAAGCCGCCGTCCGTCCTCGCGGTGCACGCGTCGCCCTCGACGCTGACGGTGAAGCGCTTCGTCACGTAGGAGACGACCGAGTCGGCATGCGCCTCCAGCGCGGCCGCCTGCTCCGCGCTGTCACCGTTCTCGAACGCGGCGTTGCCCGCCTGGAAGAGCGGATCGTCGTTCTCGGCGTCGGCCGCCGAGACGACCAGCAGGTCGTACTCCAGGCCGAGCGCCACGCGCGACGTGTCCCTGCTCGGGGGAGGTGACGTCGGCGTACACGACGGAGCTGAAGCCGTGGGCGAGCGCGGTCACGGCCATCAGCAGCAGGACCCCGATCGCGGCGGCTGCGGTGACGACCGAACGCGTTCGATTTTGAAGGGGATGAGCCACGGGTCGGCGGCGCATCCTGTATGCCGCCGGTGGGCGAACCCGTAAACGATGTGTGAACGCGCGACGGCTCGGCCCGGCGAAGCCGCCACAGTTGCGCGCCAATGCCCGCTTATTCCGGAGGACGGTCCCTCTGCGCTCCCGGCGCGCCTTCGCGCTTTCCGTGACGGTCGCGACGGCGATGCTGGTCGGCGGCTGCGGCGCAGGCGACGACTGGTCGGCGCCGCACGCCAAGCCCGTCGCCGTCGGCACGCTCGGTCCGGGCTTCATCGATCCCGCCGCCCCGCCCACCCCGGAGTCGACGATCACGCCGCGCCCCGGCTCCTGGGACGCCGTCCATCCGTCGAAGGACTACCGCGTGGTGCTCCTGACCGCGGGCAACGACGCCCCGACGGCGACGCTGGTCCGGCGCTGTCACGCAGTGGGCCGAGAAGGAGCACGCAAGCCTCAAGACCCTGACCGCGACACGGTCCGACCAGTACATCTCGCAAATCAGCGGCGCCATCCAGATGAAGCCCGACCTGATCATCTCCGCCGGCAACAACCTCGTCGATCCCCTCGCACTCGTGACCGCGAGCCACCTCGATCAGCAGTTCCTCGTCGTCGGAGCGGAGGTGGCCGAACCGACGCACAACGTCACCGCCGCGGACTGGACCGGCGCGGCGTTCCGCGGCGAAGGCCTCGGCATGCCGTCCGCCTACGACCCCGCGACCTTCACCCACGAACGGGCCACACGCGCCGTCCGTGCCGGCGTCGCGGCCGTGCTCAACGGCATCACCGGGATCGTGATCCAGCTCGACTGAGGTAGCTTCGAGTCGAGGTCGAGCGGGCCGGGTAGACCATGGCGAGGTGCGCGATGCTCGGCCCGAGCTGCATCGCTCACACGATGGGTTCGTGGCGCTGGTCATGGTGGATGGCGTCTTCACCGTCGTGCGCCTGGACGATGGAGCGATCGCCGCCATGGAGCGCGAAGTGGGGCGAATGCGAGCCGAGTTCGGCGCCGCGACGAGCGTCTCGATTCGTCGTCGCGTGGCCCTTCGCTGCGATGCGCGAACCGTCGTCGTCCACGAGGCCGACGCGTCGCCGGCGCAGGGTGGGGAGGTCCTGCTGTGGCCGCCGATCGTCGGGCCGGCCGGCGTTCTTGTGCGCCACGCTCGAGATCGCCGTCGCACCATGAGGCGAGCACTACGCCGGGGGTGGCGTCAGAAACCCCCCACACAGCGAGGCAAACTGACACCACCCCTGTCGCGGCGCGAGTAATTCCGCTGTTGCTAGCCGAGCCGGCCGGCGAGGACGTCGGCGATGTCGAACGCCGCCGGCTGGTCCAGTTGGGCGAAGCCGCATGTGCTCGCGTCGCGCTCAGGGCGCCAGCGCACGAACTGGGGCGGATGCCGGAAGCGTGCGCCCTCGAGGTAGTCGTAGCGGACCTCGACGACCCGCTCCGGCCGCAGCGGTACGAACGAGAGGTCCTTCTTCGGGTTCCAGCGGCTGCCGCCCTCGGGTGCGCGGCCTCGCTCGGCGGCCCAGCTCCACGGGTGCTCGCTGAAGTCGATGACCAGCGGCTGCAGCTCGGTGAACAGCTCGCGCCGGCGGGCCATCGGGAACGCGCCGATCACGCCGACCGGTGCCAACCCGTGCATGTGATCGAACCAGGGTGAGCGCGGCGCGGCCGCGTCGACGTGGAGGCCGAGCAGCAACGAGCCGATCGCGTCGTCCGCCGACTTGTGCACGCGGTAGCCGGCGACGACGCAGTCGGCCGTCCGCACGTGCTTGATCTTCGTCATCACGCGCTTGTCCGGCTGGTAGGTCAGCTCGGCGCGCTTGGCGATCAGGCCGTCGAGGCCGGCGCCCTCGAAGTGTTCGAACCAATCGCGCGCGATGTCCTCGTCGCGCGTGATCGGGGTCAGGTGCACGGGCGGCGCGGCGTCCCGAAGCGCGCGTTCCAGCAACGTGCGGCGCTCCGCGAACGGCAGCGAGGTGAGGTCGTCGTCGCCGAGCGCGAGCAGGTCGAAGGCGACGAAGCTCGCCGGGGTCTTCTCCGCGAGCATGTCGACGCGGCTCGCCGCCGGATGGATGCGCTGCTGCAGCGCCGAGAAGTCCAGGCCGCCGTCACCGGCGATCACGATCTCGCCGTCGATGACCGCGCGCGGCGGAAAGCTGCGCAGGACGGCGGCCACGACCTCGGGGAAGTAGCGCGTCATCGGCCGCTCCTTGCGGCTGCCGATCTCCACCTCGTCACCGTCCCGGAACACGATCGAGCGAAAGCCGTCCCACTTGGGCTCATAGAACTGCCCGGGCGGGATCGCGCCCGCCGGCTTGGCCAGCATCGGCGCCACGGGCGGCATCACGGGGAGCTTCATGTCCGCGTATCGTCGCGCTTGTGCCGTGCCGGTGTGGATACGACGACCATCACGTCCCGACGACGCGCGCCGAGATCCTCGAGGCGGCCGGACTTCGCAACGAGATCGACGCGCTGCTCGAGCCGGTCGCCGTCGACTCGGGCAAGTGGATGCGCGTCATGCGCTGCACGGTCTGCGGTCGCTACTGGGCCGAGGACAGCATCGACTCCGGCCACGCGACGCTGACGTTCGCCTACCCGATCGACACCGACGACCCCGACGGCTGGCTCGCGACGGCGCACAGCGTCTGGGCGTAGCTCAGCCGGCGAGGACCTCGTGGGCGAAGCGGACGACCAGCGCGCCGTCGCCGACCGCGCCCGGCGACGCGCTTGGACGCGCCGGCGCGCACGTCGCCGGCGGCGAAGACGCCCGGGCGGACCGTCTCGAGCAGGTGCGGCTCGCGGTCGGCGAGCGGCCAGCCGAGGTGGCCGTCGCAGGTCGCCGCGCCGGCGCCGCAGAGCAGGTAGCCGGCGGGGTCGACCGCGAGCATGCCCGTCGACGCCTCGGTGCACGGCTCGGCGCCGATCATCACGAACACGGCGGTGGCGGACACGCGCTCGATGCTGCCGTCGCGCGTCGCGCAGGCTCACGGACTCGACCGTCGCGGTGCCGTGCACGGCGACGATCTCGGTCTCGGTCATCACCTCGATCTGCGGCGAGCGCTCGATCCGGTCGACGAGGTAGTGCGACATCGTCGACTTCAGCGCCTTGCCGCGCACGACGATCCGCACGCTGCGCGCGCGCGAGGCGAGGTGCATCGCCGCCTGGCCGGCCGAGTTGCCGCCGCCGACGACGATCACGTCCTCGTCGCGGCAGCGCTCGGCGTCGGTCGCCATCGCCGCGTGGTAGACGCCGGCGCCGCGGAAGCGGTCGATGCCCTCGGCCTGCAGCTCGCGCCAGCGCGCGCCGGTCGCCATCACGACCGAGCGGGCGAGCACGTGCTGGCCGTCGTCGAGGTCGACGCGCACCAGCCCCTCCGGCCCGTCGGCCAGCTCGACCGCGCGGTGGAAGCTCGAGAGCACCGCGTCGAAGCGGCGCGCCTGCAGCGTCGCCTTGCGCGTCAGCTCGGTGCCGGAGATCCCGCTCGGGAAGCCGAGGTAGTTCTCGATCCGCGTGCTCGTGCCCGGCCTGGCCGCCGGGCGCCCAGGCCTCGGCCACGAGCGTCCGCAGGCCCTCCGAGCCGCCGTAGACCGCGGCCGCCAGCCCGGCCGGGCCCGGCGCCGAGCACGACGAGGTCGAAGCGCTCGCCGTCGACCTCGGCGCGCAGCCCGAGCGACCGCGCGACCTGCGCGGCGGACGGGTTGCGCATCACGTTGCGTCGCGTGCACGAGCACCGGCGTCTCCGTGCGCGGGATCTCGAGCCAGTCGAGCATCGCGCGCGCTCTCCTCGTCGGTGTCGACGTCGTACCAGCGCACCGGCAGCAGGTTGCGCTCGAGCAGGTCGCGCACCTCGAACGCGCGCCGCGAGCCGCGCGGCGCGATCAGCCGCATCACGCCGTGGCCCTCGGCCTCGTGCCACGCGCGCCGCGCCAGCAGCGTGCGGAAGATGTGCTCGCCGAACTCGGGCCAGCGCGCGACCATCTCGCGCAGCCCGGCGCGGTCGAACACGATCACGTCGGTCGGCTCGACCGCGACGCACGCGCTGATCGTCGGCTCGCCGGTGAACGCCGCGATGTCGCCGATGAACGTGCGGCTGTCGGCCTGCGGCGACGTGGACGTCCTTGCCCGGCTTGCGGTCGACGAACTCGACGAGCCCGCGCTCGATGACGTAGAACGGCGCGTCGCGGACGGCGTGCTCGTAGAGCACCTCGCCGGGCTGGAAGGCGCGCCGCTCGCCGCGCTTGGCGAGCCACGCCAGCTTCGCGTCCGAGAGCCGCGGGAAGAGCACCTCGTCGTCGAGGTCCGGGAACCGCTCGCTGCGGATCACCTGCGTCGTCGCCGCCATAGCGACGAGGCTACCGGGAGCGGCTAGCGGGCCAGCGCCCAGCGCTCGAAGTCGCCGGCCATGACGTTGCTGCCGCAGAGCACGGTGGCGACGCGGCGGCCGGCGAAGCGTTCGGGTGCTTCGAGGACGGCGGCGACGCCGAGCGCCGCGGACGGCTCGACGACCAGTCCGGCGTGTGCGTAGAGCAATCGCATCCCGGTCTTGATGCTCTCCTCGCGGACGAGCATCACGTCGTCGACCACGTCGAGCAGGTCGTCGAGGACCTCGGGGATCGGGAAGCGACCCGCGACGCCGTCGGCGATCGTGTCGATCGTCTCGGTCTCCACGACTGCGCCGCGCTGCCATGAGAGCGCCATAGCCGGAGCGCCCACGGGCTGGATGGCAACGACTTCGACGTGCGGGGCGAGCGCCTTCGCGACCAAGCCGATGCCGCTCGCCAGGGCACCGCCGCCGAGCGCGACCAGGACCACGTCGAGGTCCTGGGTGCGTTCGAAGAGCTCCAGCCCGATGGTTCCCGCTCCGTCGCAGGTCAGCAGGTCGAGACTGTCCTCGACGACGTAGGAGCCGTCGCGCTCGGCGATCTCGCGGGCAATCACGCGGGCGACCTCGATGTCCTCGCCTTCGAGGTGGACGGTCGCGCCCAGCGCCTCGATGCCGCGGATCTTGAGCGGGTTGGCGTTCTCCGCCGCCGCCACCGTCACCGGGATGCCCCGCCGCAAGCCGCTGTAGGCGAGCGCCAGGCCGAGGTTCCCCGCGCTCGCGCAGACCGCCGCGGGCGCTTCGCCGCTCTCCGAGAGCCACGACATCACGGTCTCCGTACCGCGGCCCTTGAAGCTGCGCACCGGGTTCAGGGTCTCGACCTTGAGCGTCAGCGAGCAGCCGAGCGCGGCACCCAACGGTGCGCACGCGTAGTGCGGCGAGTCGCGGAACACCGGGTCGATCACGGTCCGCGCGTGCTGGATTCGCTGCAGTTCGAGGCGCACGCCCCCAGCATGCACGATCGCCCGGCGTCGCTCAGTCGAACGTGCGGAACGCGGCCTCGAGGTTGGTGCCGTCGGGGTCCAGGACGTAGGCGGCGTAGGGGCCGTACGCGCGCGGGCCCGGGGCGCCGTTGTCGGTGCCGCCGGCGGCGATCGCGGCGGCGTGGAAAGCGTCGACCTCCTCGCGCGACCTGGCCGAGAAGGCGACGTGCGCGCCTGTGGTCGGCGGGGCATCGTCGCTCAGGGCGAGGTTGGCGAAGGCGAGAAGGTGCGGCGTGTCGAGCAGCAACGGGATGCCCAGCGGCTCCAGCGCCGCGGCGTAGAAGGCCTTGCTGCGTTGAAGGTCCGCGACCCGTAGATGCACGTGATCGAAGATCGCGCGAGTCCAGTCCCAGCTGTTTACATCGCTCATGTCGAGACAGTATCATCACGGGTTATACCCGTGACGCAGTCCAAACCCCGGTGGCGCTTCGTGGGGCGCCTCTGTCTCGATTTCGCGATGACCGGCGGGCGCGGGGACTGGACGCGCTACGAGCAGCTTCACGCGCCGGAGGACCTCGGCGCCTGGTTCGCCGAGGGGCCGTTGCGGCTGTCCGGAGTGGGCGTCTCCGATGACGAGTTCGCCCGCGCAGGTGACCTGCGCCACGCGATCCAGCGGGTCGCCCTTGCGCTGCTCGCAGGAGAGAAGCCGGCGCGTGAGCACGTCGTCGTGCTCAATGCCTTCGCCGCGCCGCCGCCGGTGTTCCGCACGCTCGACCCCGTGTCGCTGACGCTGTCGATCACGACGCCGGTCGGGGTCGACGCGCTGCTCTCCGAGTTCGCGCGCGACGCGCTGACGCTTGCCGCCGACCCGCAGGCGCGCAGCCGCGTGCGTCAGTGCGAGAGCCCCGACTGCGGGCTGCTGTTCTTCGACGATTCGCGCCCGGGCAAGCGGCGCTGGTGCTCGGCCGGCCGCTGCGGGGACCGTGCCCGCGCCCGCGCCTACCGCGCCCGGAAGGCGGGCTCGAAGGGGTGAGGTTGCATGCGCAACTATACTGTTCCGCATGACTACCTCGACTGACACGAACTCGACCATCGACGTCGCCGCGGCCCGGCCGGCGCTCCTCGAACTCCACCGGCGACTGCTTCAAGCGCAGCGCATCCAGGCCGAGCGCTACGGCGGCAGGATGAACGCGGGTGAGGTGCTCCAGGCCGCGATGCAGGATGAGCGATTCAGCTGGCTGAAGCAGCTCTCGGGGCCGCTCGCCCGGCTCGATCAGGCGCGCTTCGACGCCGACGACGACGCCGCGCAGGCCGCGCTCAACGAGGCGCGGGCGCTCGTGACTCCGCCCGATCCGGAGACGGTGTTCGGGCGCCGGTACCTGGCGATCCTGCAGGATCACCCCGAGGTCGTGTTCGCCCATCGCGACGCGACAGCGGCGCTGTCCGCGCCGGCGTAATCAGCCCAGCGCGACGATCGCCTCGATCTCGACCGGTATGTCGAACGGCAACACGCTCGCTCCGATCGCGGAGCGGGCGTGAATGCCGGCATCGCCCCACAGCTCGAGGATCAGGTCGCTGAAGCCGTTGATGACGGCCGGAGTCGCGTCGAACCCGTCGGCGCACTTGACGAAGCCGAGGGCCTTGATCCACCCGGTGACCCGTTCGAGCGCACCCAGTTCCTGCTTGAGCGAGGCCAGCATCGATAGCCCGGTCGCGCGCGCGGCATCGTAGGCCTGCTCGACCGAGACCTCGGCGCCGACACGACCGGTGGCGAGCACGCGGTCGCCGTCGAACGGGCCATGCCCAGAGATGTAGGCCAGGTCTCCGTGGACCCGCACGAACGCGAACGGCAGCCGGACCCCGACCGGGGCCTTGGCCGGCGCGGGAAGCGCGAGCCCGAGCTCGCGCAGGCGATCCTCGATCTGGCTGATCCGTGAACGATTGCACGAGGCCGCTCCGGGCGCTGAACCCGCGGTCGATGTCAGACGCCGGAGGCGGGCTCGATGACGACGGCCTCGACACTGACTGCACCGCGCGAGTCCTTGATGCGCAACCGGAGCATCGCCTCGCGCGACGCGTCGCAGTGGCGAACCGTCTCGGCGGTCATCCGCGAGGCGATCAGCTGCCAGGCCTCGACGAGCTCAGGGGAGTGCGTGTCCTCGAACGTCTCGGCGACGACGAGCGCGACGACGTCGGACGCGAGCTCGTCGCAGGCCAGCCGGATCTCGACGAGGCTGGCCGCGTCCTGGTGGATCCGCCGCGTACTGAGCGCCCGCGCCCTTGCCAGCTCGGCGCGCAACTCGACGATCTCGAGCGCCAGCGAACTCGCGCCTTCGCGATAGACGCGAACCGTGTCGCTCAGCGACAGGATCTCGAGCCGGTCACGCGACTCGGCAGCCCGCAGGCGTTCGAGTTCATCAGGTGTGCCGTTCTGTTCCGACACCGGAACATCTCGCGATTGGCGCATGACGTGGCCTTCCTCAGACCCCCTCGCCGCCCACGGTCGGAACGGAAGAGCTTCTGGCTGCGGGGCGAGGCCCCTGATCCGCTCAAAAGTCGGATACGACGCCTCTTTGCCGGACGACCGTACACCCGATCGCCTCCAGCTCGCGGAGCATCGGCAACATCCCGGACCGCGATGCCCTAGTCGGTGCGATTCTCTCGCGGCTCGAGGACGAAGATCTCGACCGCGACGTCAGGTTCGATGACGTTGTCGCTCAGGAACGCCTCGACCTTGCGGCCGGTCTGCTCGGTCACGGCCGCGACGAGCTCGTCTCGCATCGTCGCCTGAAAACGGCGGCGCATGCTCATGACCGCTTCGCCCTGGCCGTCGTTGACAAGGCTGCGCTCGGCCTTGAGCAGCGTGTCGCGCAGCACGACGATCACGACATTGTCGTTGATCACCGTATGCGCCTGGGTTGGGCCGCGGCCGGTGTAATCGCGCATCACGCGTACGACCGCGTTGCTGATCGCCTGAGCGGCTTGGCCCCGTGTCGGCCCCGAATTCGGGCTCGTCAAGCGAACCGCCTTCTGGTCGTCTCCTGGGTTGATCGGGCCGGCTCACGCGAGGAGGAGACCCGCAAGTCCCGGAGCGGCCCCGATTCCCTCCAGAAGTGGCTCACGGTTCGTATCCGCGAGTCGACGGAAAGCTTCGGCAGTGCGCAGTCTCGCACACCTTCCTGACACGCTTCGCAGCCATGAGCCTCTATGCGCTGAACCTGTTCGATCTCGCCGACAACGACGACTACCTCGAGTACTCCCGTCATTCGGCCGCCGCGGTCGGCAGATACGGCGGGCAGGTCTGCGCCCTCGGAAAACTCGCCGAGGACGCCCCGGTGCAGCAGGGAGATACACCGCCGCGACAGGCGCTCGTGCTGGTCGAGTGGCCTTCGCGCGAAGCCTTCCAGGCCTTCCTCGACGATCCCGAGAACGCCCATCTCCACCCACTGCGGGAGAACGGGACGCGCCGGTATCTGTGGTGGGCCTACGACCGCCTGGACGATCTGCGGCCACTGCTCAAGAACCGAGCGACGTAATCCGGCTGTAAGACCTTCATGGCAGCCTCATCCGGGTGAGATCCACCCTCGCTGTCGTGGTCGTCGCCGCCGCCTGGACCCTTGGCGGCGGCGCTACGGCATCCGCCGCACCGACGAAGGTCACCGCCGCCTCGTCGAAGTTCGGGACGATGCTCTGGGGCCCGGGGCGCCAGGCGATCTACGTCTTCGAGCGCGACGGCCGCAACCGCTCGCGCTGCTACGGCGACTGCGCTTCGGCCTGGCCGCCGGTCTACACGACCGGCTCGCCGGTCGCGGGACGTGGGGTCCGCCAATCGCTGCTCGGCGTGACCCGCCGCCGCGACGGCCGCCGCCAGGTCACCTACCGCGGGCGGCCGCTCTACTACTACGCGCACGAGGACGGCGGCGAGGTCCGCTGCCACAACGTCTTCCTCAACGGCGGCAACTGGTGGGTGATCGGCGCCGACGGCCGCCGCCGGCCCTAGCCACCGCGAGGCCCGGGCATCCGACCAGGGCATCCACTGGCGCGACGGGACCCTCCGGGAGCGCACGCTCTCCACACGATGAGCAAGGACTACGACGTGATCGTGCTGGGCGGCGGGTCGCCCGGAGAGCACTGCGCCGGCGCGCTCGCCGAGGGTGGGTCTGCGTGTCGCCGTGGTCGAGCGCGAGCTGGTCGGCGGCGAGTGCTCGTACTGGGCGTGCATCCCGTCGAAGTCGCTGCTGCGACCGGGTGAGGCGGTCCACGGCGCGCGCGAGGCCGCGGCGACCGCGGAGGTCGACGTCGAGGCCGCGCTCGCGTGGCGCGACTACATGGTCTCCAACCACACCGACGCCGGCCAGGAACGCTGGCTGGCGAGCGCGGGCATCGCGCTGCTGCGCGGCAACGGCCGGCTCGCCGGGACGGGCGTGGTCGAGGTCGACGGCGTGCGCCACACCGCCGAGCACGTCGTCCTGGCCTGTGGCGCCGAGCCGATCATCCCGCCGATCCCGGGGCTCAGCGAGCTCGAGGGTGTCTGGACCACGCGCGAGGCGACGGCGATGACGGCGGTCCCGCGCAGCCTGCTCGTGCTGGGCGGCGGCGCCGCCGGCGTCGAGCTGGCCCAGGCCGTGCGCCGCTTCGGCGGCGAGGTGACGCTCGTCGACGGCGCGCCGCACGTGCTCGGGCGGGAGCCCGCGCCGCTCGGCGAAGCCCTGGGCGAGGTCCTGCGCCGCGACGGCATCGAACTCGTCCTCGGCGCCCACGCCACCGCCGCTCGCCGCGACGGCGACGACTTCGTCCTCGAGCTCCAGGACGGCCGCGAACTGCGCGGCGAGCGCCTGCTGATCGCGACCGGGCGGCGTCCCCGGGTCGCCGGCATCGGCCTCGAGACGGTGGGCATCGAGCCCGACGCCCACGGCGTCGCGGTCGATGCGAACCTGCGCGCCGGCGAGCGGCTGTGGGCGATCGGCGACGTCACCGGGGTGTGGCCGCTCACGCACGTCGGCAAGTACGAGGGCGACGTGGTCGCCGCGAACATCCTCGGCGAGCCGCGCGAGGCGAACTACGAGGCCGTCCCGCGCGTGACCTACACCGACCCGCAGGCGGCGGCGGTCGGCGCCAGCGAAGCGCGCTTCAGCGCGACCGCGCTCGTCCGCGAGGTGGCCAAGACCGCCACCTACACGCACGCCTGGGAGGAGTCCAACGGCTTCCTCACCCTCCTCAGCGACGGCGAGCGGCTGACCGGCGCCTACGCGCTCGGCCCCGAGGCGGGGGAGTGGCTGCAGCAGGCGACGCTCGCGGTCCGTGCGCGGGTGCCGCTCGAGCTGCTCTACGACACGATCCAGCCGTTCCCGACCTTCTCGGAGATCTACGTCGCGGCGTTGAAGGCGCTGCGCGGCGAGATCCAGGCGCAGCAGGCGGTGCCGGCGACCGGCTAGCGTTGCGGGTCATCGATGACCGCACGCCGCCTGGCCAAACGCGCCGTCAAGCTCGGCGCGAACCAGAAGATCTCGGAGCTGACGCCGCTGGTGCGTCTGCTGCAGGGCCGACGCCTGGACACGGTGGTCGAGATCGGAACGGCGCGTGGCGGGACGTTCGCGACCTGGTGCTCGCTGGCCGAGCCTGACGCGGTGCTGGTGAGCATCGACCTGCCCGGGGGCGAGCACGGCGGTGGCTACAGCGAGCAGGACGCGGAACGGTTCCGGAGCTACGCGCGCTCGCGCCAGCAGCTCCATTTCCTGCGCGCCGACTCGCACGCCGAGTCCACGCGCGACGAGCTCGACGCGATCCTCGGCGGCCGCCGGGTCGACTTCCTGATGATCGACGGCGACCACACCTACGAGGGCGTGCGCGCCGACTACGAGATGTACTCGCCGTTCCTGACCGCTGGGGGCATCGTCGCCTTCCACGACATCCTGCCCCATCCGCAGGTGCCCAGCTGCCGCGTGGACCAGTTCTGGGACGAGCTGAAGGCGACCAACGAGCATCTCGAGTTCACCGACCCCGAGGACGAGCGGGGCTGGGGCCAGTGGGGCGGCATCGGCGTCCTGACCTGACGCCGCGCTACTCGTTCTGCCAGTCCCCGAGCGCCTCGAGGTCGAGCGCGCGGTAGATCGGCTCGAGCTCGGCCAGCGTGCAGGGGGCGCCGAAGTCCCCCTTGCCCTCGACGGTCGCCTCGCGCTCACCGTCGCGCGCGGAGACCACCACGGTGCGGCGCAGGACCTTGCGGCCGCTGTTGCGGATGACCGCGTTGTCGGGGATGCAGTCGCCGGTCGCGATCTGGGCGGGCAGGGAGAAGAACCCGGCGTCGTCGAGTGCCTTGCGCAGCCGTCCGAGCCCCTGCTCCGACACGGTCTGGGCGCCGGGCTCGAACTTCGAACGCGGCTGCTCGCGCTGGTCGCCGACCGTGAAGGTCCCGTCCTCGGCGATCCGGTACAGCTCCCCGGTCTCGGGGATCGAGAGCTGCAGCAGCACGCCGTCGGGCAGCGCGGGGGTGCTCATCGTGCGTGGTTCCGAAGTCGAGGCCGCGGGCGCCGGCGACTCGTCGCCGCCGCAACCGGCGAGCGCGAACACGAGGACGAGAAGGAGCCCGGCAAGGCCACGGCTCAGAGCGTCCATTCCGTCTCGCCGGTCATCGTCTCGAGCGCTTCGAGGAAGGCGGCGTAGTTCCAGCGGCGCACGGTCGAGCCGACGCTCATCGCGTCCGAGTTGCGCGCGCGGGTGATGACGTCGCCGGTCTGGGACTGGATCATCGCGTCGTACTTGGCGGCGACCGGGGTGCCCGCGCCGGCGCCGGTCTGCGGGTACTCGTCGTCGGAGCCGAGCATGTGCCCGGTCTCGTGCAGGCCCGGGTTCTGCGTCTGCTGCGTGCCGACCTGGGCGTCCACGCGGCACCACGTCGTCCTCGGCGCCGGCGTTCGACCTCGCCGACGTTGCGGACGAGGACCTGATCGGCGGTCGCGCCGCCGGCGATCAGCGCGGCCTGGACCGCGGCGGAGCGCTGGCGCGCGAGATCCATGTTGTCGATCGCGCCCTCGTCGGCCGTGCGGCCGGCGCGGTGCGTGTTGCTCGCGTGCCCGGTGATCTCCACGTGCGCGCCCGCGACCCCGGCGACCGCGGTGATGATCGGCGCGAGCGCGGCGGTGCCCGCCGGGCCGAGCGCGCTGGAGCCCTTCGTGAACGGGACCGCGGAGGTCGCGTTGCCCCAGTCGAGCTTCTGCTCCGGGCGCATGTCGTTGGAGTCCAGGTCGCCGGTGCCGCTCTCGTCGTCCGCCGCGGTGTTGGCGGCGCAGTTGCCGTTGGCGGCGTCGTGATGGAAGCCGGGCGGGCAGATCGAGCTCTGGACCATGCCGGCGTCAGGCGGGTACTTGGCGACCGACAGCGTGAAGTGCGGATCCGCCGTGTCCTCGATGACGTTCACCGTGGTGGCGACCGTCATCGCCTCCCAGTGTGGCTTGGTGTTGGAGACCACGAACTGCGCCGACCACATCGCGCCGACCTCGCGCATGTAGCGCGCCTTCCACTCCGCCTGCTCCGCCGGCGTCCACTGGAACTCCGCGGCGCGGAAGCCGGCCGACACCTTCGTCGGGTCGCCCGCGGTGAAGTTGTAGGCGACCTTGAGCGTGATCGTCAGCGTCCCGCCGCGCATGTCGCAGGCGGCGTCGAACAGGCCGACGCCGCTGGTGGGCGCATAGTCCTCCAGCGGGTCGTACGTCTCGTCGCGGAAGTCCTCGAGCTCCTCGTGGGCGTCGAGCTCCTCCTCGTTGTCGCGCGCGTCGAACGCGTCGCCGATCGCGTTGCCGATATCGCCGAGCAGGTCGCGCTGGATGCTGCGCGGCGCGGACCCCGCGACCAGCCGGGCAGCGGCCTGATTGCCCGCCGAACGCTGGAGCGCGAGCACCGACGCGACGGACAGGCTCCCGCTGCGAAGCGCCGCCAGCCCCGGCGGCGCGGACGCCGCGAGCGGCGCGACGACCCCGACAGGCTCGGCTTGCTCAGGCTGTTTGCCGGATCTATCGGGTGTCGATCCCATGGATCGCGTTCGACGCTATCCGGACGCGCGGCTCACTGCAAGCCCATCGGTATGGTCGCGAGGATGACGCCTCAGACGCCGTACTTCGACCAGTCGGGCGAACCCTCGGACGAGCCCGGCCGGTTCGTCCACGTCGCCGACCTCGACCCGCTGACCGGCCTCGCGGGCCTCGAGTTCCGCCCGGTGACCACCGATTCGGTGATGACGAACTTCGTCACCTTCGAGCCCAACGCGGTCGCTGCGACGCATCACCACGTCGAGCAGCAGATCGCGATCATGGTCTCGGGGGAGCTCACGTTCACGGTCGGGGAAGAGACGCGGGTGATGCACCCCGGCGACCTCGTGGTGATCCCGCCACACGTGGAGCATGGCGGCGTCGCGGGCCCTGAAGGCTGCGTCGCGCTGGACGTCTTCACGCCGCCGCGGGCCGGCATCGTGAGCATGATGCCCTGACCCGGACGGGGCCGCGCCACGAGGGCGCGGCCCCACCGGTTACCGCTCTACGGGGTGGTCGTGGAGAGCGTGAACGTCAGCGTCTTGCTGTAGTTGCCGGTCCGCAGGGCGTCGCTGGCAGCGATCGCCTGGCGGAACTGCAGCGTCACAGCGTCGTTGCTGATCGGCCCTCCGTACGCCAGCAGGTTGAGCGGGCTTCCGCTCACGAAGTTGAACGCGGTGCTGGTGTTCGCCGCGTTCAACGCGCGGGCCTGGAGCGCCTGCGGGAGCGAGTACGTCCCGTTGACCAGGTGGCCAGGTGCGTTCGAGCTGGGGTCGGCGACCGACAGCACGGCGTCGCCGGCCGTCGAGATCACGTTCGCCGTGGTGCTCGCGTTGTAGACGTTCGCCACGCCGGGGATGAACGTGCCGAAGCTGGCCGGGGCGCCGAGTGACAGCGACAGCGTCGCCGACACGGAGCCACCGACACCGCCTTCGACGCTCGTCGAGTACGTCGCGGGCGGCGGGCCCTTCACCGGAGGCGTCGCCGGGCGCGGGCGCATCAGATACGTCAGCGCATCCTTCACCGCTGCCGCACGCTCAGGCCGCGTGGAGATGCCCTCGAGGCCGAAGCCCCACAGCAGGGTGTCGTCCGTCGCGATGCCCGGGCCCTCCTCGAAGCCGACGGCGCCGCGTGAGATCCACGCCGCGTCGTTCTCGGTTCCGGCGGGCTGCGGGCCGGCGACCCACGGGGCGAGACCGGTCTCGAAGCCCGTGGACTCCGCCACCGCGCCGTTCTTGAGGATCTGCACGGCGTCGACGAACGCGCCGAGACCCGAGACCGCGAAGTCCTGCGCGTAGGTGATCGAGACCTCGACCTGCTTGCCCTTGTAGGCCGACAGATCGATCTCCCAGTCCTGGAAGCCGGACGAGTTGCCGGTGGCCGCGTTCCACTTGCCGGTCGCGGGCGGCGTGCCGACGTTGGTGCAGTCCGCCGCCGGGGTGGGGTTGGTCTGGTAGTGGTGGATGAACGGGTGGACGGTGTCCCAGTCGATGTCGCACGAGGAGCCGATGTCGTCGCTGGTGTGCCCGTTCTTGTCGGGCAGCGTCGTCCAGTCGTCCTGGCCGACGGTGTGCGCCTCGACGAACACGTAGTCGTAGTCCTGCTCGGTGTCGTAAGAGATCTTGAACTTCAAGGCCCCCGTGGTGGCGCCGGTCAGGTCGATCGTGCGCTTCAGCCGCTGGTAGCCCTCGTCGCTGGACTCGGCGTAGGCGTACTTCGTGCCTTCCGGCGGGTCGTAGGACGGCGGCCGGTCGAACCCGATCGCCTGGTGCGACGAGAACGTCGGGAACTGGGCGGCGGGCAGGATGCTCGACGTCGTGACGAACGTCGAGGCGATGGCCTGGTTGTCGGCCGAGCCGGCGCCGTTGAGCGTGAACGCGGTGCTGCCGAACACGCCTCCGGAGCCCTTGAACGGCAACGTCGAGACGTCGTCGTCGGTGGCGGCGATCACGTTGATCCAGGCGCCCAGGTAGTACTGCACGAAGTCGTCGGAGACGATGATGCAGTTGGTCTTCTGGCCGACCGGGTCGTCGATGTTGCCCTGGCCCAGCGACTGGTTGGACTTGCAGAACGGGTTCGGCGGAGCGCCGAGCGGGTTGTAGAGCAGCTGCAGCCAGGCGCCCTGGAGCGCCTGCTGGCCGGTGACGAGCGTCGTGCCGCCGTCGTTGAGGTAGTCGCGGATCGCGATCACCTCGTCGTCCATCAGCTTCGAGTTGCCGGTGCCGCCCGGCTGCGTGGGCTCGCGGACGTAGAGGTCGTCGCCGGTGTACCAGATGACGCTCTTGTAGTGCGAGAGCACGCCGAGCGGATCCGGTGCCGTGCGGGCATGCGCGTCGACGTCATAGACGTCGAACGAGAAGCCCGCGTCCTGCAGCGCCTGCGTGTAGTAGCTGGCGTACTCCGGGCCGGGCCGCGGGCCGGCGCCGAAGACGCTCGTGTTGCCCGAGTAGTCCTCGGCCGCCATCACGAGCACGTCGCCGGACCGGGACTTCTCGGCCTTGAACGTGAACGAGGACGACACGTGGCTGCCCGCGGCGAACCACACCTCGACCTGGTCGCCCGCCGTGAAGCCGGTGACCGTGCCGCGCAGCTTGTGGTAGTAGACGCCGGGCGGGTCGTAGCGCTCGCCGCCCTTGTACTCGGTCGTCGGCGCGCGATGCACGACGCCGCCGCCGACGCGCCAGAAGACCTCGACCGGGCCGAGGTCGCGATTCGCGTTGACCTCGACGGTCTGCGGGTCGCCGTAGGAGACGCTGAACTTGGCCGGCTCGAAGTCGGGCGCCACGTTGCCGAGGTGCGACACGGGGCGGCCCGGGTTCTTGGCCGACTTGCGCGAGGTCGAGCGCGAACGGGAGGTTGCGCACGAACTCGTCCTCGACGGCCGCCTCCGAGTCCTGGAAGACGAAGCCGCCGGGAGCGAACGAGTTCGGCCCGTCGACGGTGCCGCCGACGCCCGGGCCGGTGCCCGGCTCGAGCTCGACCGTGTACGGCAGCGTGCCGTAGCGGTTGTAGACGTGGCCGGTGACGTCGCCGTTGGTCGTGTAGAGCTCACCGGAGACGTCGGGATCGAAGTTCGTGATCGCCGGATGGTCGTCATCGAGGCCGGCAAGCGCGGCCGTGGCCGGCGTGTCCTGGCTCGGCGTCTCGACCTGCCAGCCCTCCGGGTACAGGATCAGCGGCCCGTAGGTGTGGTAGTCGATCAGGAACTTCGGCTTGAGCTTGGCGAACATCGCGTCGAGCGAGCTGACCTCGGGCTCGGACTGCGCCGAGGTGCCGCGGTAGGTGTCGCTGCCGAAGTCGTCGGAGGCGCCCTCTTGGTCGTAGCGCCACTTCTCCGCCCAGTTGCGGTTGGTGTCGACGCCGTCGTTGCCGGTCAGCTGGTCGTCGCCGTCGTTGTCGCGCAGGTTGCGGCGCCACAGGCGCGTGTTCTTGTCGTGGAACGTCCAGTCGTAGCCGTCGACGTTGACGACCGGGACGAACCACATCTCGGTGTTCTTGAGCAGCGCCGGGATGTCCGACGCGTTGTCGGTCGCGTGCGCGAGGACGTAGCCGAACAGGCGCCGGCCGACCTCGGTCGAGAGCCACTCGCGCGCGTGCTGGGTGGTCTCGTACCAGACGACGGGCTTGGCGCCGTCAGCGAGCGTGTGCGCGTTGAGGCTGACCTTGTAGGCGACGAGGTCCTGGCCGTAGCGCGACTGGCCGTAGACGACCTTCTTGACGATGTCCGGGTGCGCGGCGCGCTGCGCCTCGTACCAGGTCTGAAGATTGATCGGCTTGCCGGCGGCGTCCACGGCGCCGGTGCACGTACCGGGGCAGGGCGCCGGCTTCAGGTGCCACGGGCGGTACACGTCGTAGCCGTAGGTCGGATCCGGGAACGGATTCGGCGGCGCGGCCTTCGCGGTCTTCGCCTCGCCGTACGGTGCCGTCACCGTGAAGCCCTTGGCGCGCAGTTCCGCGGCCTGTCTCGGCGTTGCCACCACGCCTTGTCCCTTGGCGCTCCCGCCTTCGGTGACGTCGTAGCCGAGCTGCCCGAGTAGTTGCTGATCGCCGCCGGTCACGACGTACTGGTTGAGCGGCTCGATCTTCTTCGGCGCGGCTATCGCCGGCGCCGTGATCGTGCATGCAACCAACAGCGCCGCCGAAGCGGCGCCAAGACCCTTCATCCTCATCCGACTCCCTCCTTGGTCGGACGCGACTTTACCTATTCCTTACATTTGCGCCAAATGAGTCAAAACTTGTCCTGCAGAAAACCAAAGCATCGAAGGTGTCCGTAGTGTGCTCGGCATGGGCACCACGGTCGCTGATACGCAGGCGTCGACAGCGCACATAGCCGACAGCCACGGGCTGATCCGCGTGCAGGGCGCGCGCGTGAACAACCTCAAGAACGTCAGCGTCGAGATCCCGAAGCGGCGGTCTGACCGGGCTTCACCGGAGTCTCCGGCTCGGGCAAGAGCTCGCTGGTGTTCGGCACGATCGCCGCGGAGTCGCAGCGGCTGATCAACGAGACCTACAGCGCCTTCGTGCAGGGCTTCATGCCGACGCTGGCACGGCCGCAGGTCGACGTGCTGTCGGGGCTGACGACGGCGATCAGCGTCGACCAGGAGCGCATGGGGGCCAATCCCCGCTCCACCGTCGGCACCGTCACGGATGCCGACGCGATGCTGCGGATCGTCTTCAGCCGGCTCGCGAAGCCGCACATCGGCTCGCCCGGCGCGTACTCCTTCAACGTCGCCTCCGCGCACGGGAGCGGCGGGATCACCGTCGAACGTGGCGACAAGACGATCACCAAGAGCGCAGCGTTCAGCCGCGTCGGCGGCATGTGCCCGCGCTGCGAAGGCCGCGGCTCGGTCAACGACTTCGACCTGACCGCGCTCTACGACGACAGCAAGTCGCTCAACGAGGGCGCGCTCACGATCCCCGGCTTCAGCATGGACGGCTGGTACGGCCGGATCTTCCGCGGCTGCGGCTACTTCGATCCCGACAAGCCGATCGGGAAGTACAACAAGCGCGAGCTCAACGACCTGCTCTACCGGGAGCCGACGAGGCTCAAGATCGAGGGCACCAACCTGACCTATTCAGGGCTGATCCCGACGATCCAGAAGTCGATGCTCTCGAAGGACGTCGACGCGATGCAGCCGCACATCCGTGCCTTCGTGGAGCGGGCGGTCGTCTTCACCGTCTGCCCGGACTGCGACGGCACGCGGCTCAGCGAGGCGGCCCGGTCCTCGAAGATCGACGGCGTCAGCATCGCCGACGTCTCCGCGATGGAGATCCGCGACCTCGCCGAGTGGGTGGGCGGCCTGGACGAGCCGTCGGTCGCGCCGCTGCTCGCCGCGCTGCACGAGACGTTCGAGTCCTTCCGGGCGATCGGGCTCGGCTACCTCTCGCTCAACCGGCCGTCGGGGACGCTGTCCGGCGGCGAGGCGCAGCGCGTGAAGATGGTCGGCCACCTCGAGTCGTCGCTCACCGACGTGACGTACGTGTTCGACGAGCCGACGGTCGGGCTGCACCCGCACGACATCGAGCGGATGAACAACCTGCTGCTGCGGCTGCGCGACAAGGGCAACACGGTGCTCGTGGTCGAGCATAAGCCGGAGGCGATCGCGATCGTCGACCATGTCGTCGATCTCGGCCCCGGCGGCGGAGCGGGCGGCGGCACCGTCTGCTTCGAGGGGACCGTCGAGGGCCTGCGCGCGAGCGACACGCTCACCGGCCGCCACTTCGACGATCGCGCGTCGCTGAAGGAGACGCTCCGCAAGCCGGGCGGGGCGCTCGAGATCCGCGGCGCGACGACCAACAACCTCCGCGACGTCGACGTCGACATCCCGCTCGGCGTGCTGGTGGTCGTGACCGGCGTCTCCGGCTCCGGCAAGAGCTCGCTCGTGCACGGCTCGGTCCCGGCGAGCGCGGGTGTGGTCTCGATCGACCAGGGTGCGATCCGCGGCTCGCGGCGCAGCAACCCGGCCACGTACTCGGGGCTGCTCGACCCGATCCGCAAGGCGTTCGCGAAGGCCAACGGGGTCAAGCCGGCGCTGTTCAGCGCCAACTCCGAGGGCGCCTGCCCGAACTGCAACGGCGCCGGTGTGATCTACACCGACCTGGGGATCATGGCCGGCGTCGCCTCCGTGTGCGAGGACTGCGACGGCAAGCGCTTCCAGCCGGCGGTGCTCGAGTACCACCTCGGCGGTCGCGACATCGCCGAGGTGCTGGCGATGTCGGCGAGCGAGGCCCTGGAGTTCTTCGGCGAGGGCGAGGCGCGCACGCCCGCCGCGCACCGGATCCTCGAGCGGCTCGCCGACGTCGGCCTCGGCTACATCACCATCGGGCAGCCGCTGCCGACGCTGTCCGGCGGCGAGCGGCAGCGGCTGAAGCTGGCCACGCATCTGGCCGAGAAGGGCGGGATCTACGTGCTCGACGAGCCGACCTCCGGCCTGCACCTCGCCGACGTCGACCAACTGCTCGGCGTGCTCGACCGGCTCGTCGACGCCGGGAAGTCGGTGATCGTCGTCGAGCACCACCAGGCGGTGATGGCGCACGCCGACTGGATCATCGACATCGGTCCCGGCGCCGGCCGCGACGGCGGCCTGGTCGTCTTCGAGGGCACGCCCGCCGACCTCGTCGCGGCGCGCTCGACCCTCACGGGCGAGCACCTCGCGGCGTACGTCGGCTAGGCGCTCTCGTCCAGCGTTTGCGCGAGGCTGGCCAGGATCTTGGTCCAGCCGGACTCGTGCGAGCGCACCGCCTCTTCATCCCACAGGCCGCTGTGCGTGAAGGACACGGTGGTCGCGCCGTCGCGTTCCTCGAAGTCGATCTCGATCTGGGTTCGCCTCGTGTCGCCGTCCCAGAGCCAGGTGAACGCGAGCCTGCGCGGCCGGTCGATCTCCGTATAGACCCCGCCGCCGCCGTAGTCCTCGGCCTTGGTCGGGTCGCGCATGACGACGCGCACCGCTCCGCCCAGGCGCAGGTCGACCTCGGCCACGGTCGTCTCCCAGTGGTGCTCGACCTGCCACCAGCGGCGGATCACCTCCTCGCTGGTCCAGGCGTCGAAGACCCGCTCGGCGGACGCCTGGAAGGTGCGCTCGATGCGCAGTGTCCCGGTGTCGGTTCCCATCGAGGAGATCATGACCGCGAGCCCCGCTGCGAGGCGGACGCCTCGTCGGTCGCGGCCGCCCAGAAGCTCGCCTCCTCGTACTCGTCGTGGAGGTTCCACCAGACGTAGGCCCGGGTCTGCGGGTAGCCCTCGGGCGAGTCCTCCCAGACCTCCTGGCGGCCGAGCGCGGTCATGTCGAGGTAGCTCCAGGCGCTGCCGAGCGCCTCGTCGCCGCGCTTGTTGATGAAGTACGTGCGGAAGATCCGGCCTTCGTCGTCGCGGTAGAAGGCGTTGGTCCCGTGCCACTCGTCGACGCCGAAGTCCTTGTCGAAGTCGTCGGTGATCGTGTACCACGGGATGTCCTGCCAGCCCATCCGCTCCTTCCAGCGCTCGATGTCGGGCTGCGGTGCGCGCGAGATGTTGACGAACGTGGTGTCACGCGCGTTGAGGTGCGCGAGATGGGCGATCTGGTCGGTCATGAACGAGCAGCCGCGGCAGCCGCTCTCCGGCCAGCCGGCGACGCCCGGCTCGAAGAAGTTGCGGTAGATGATCAGCTGCCGGCGGCCCGCGAACAGCTCGAGCAGGCTGACCGGACCGTCCGGGCCCTCGAACGTGTAGTCCTTGTCGACCTCCATCCGCGGCATCCGGCGGCGCTGCGCGGCCAGCGCGTCGCGGGCGCGCGTGAGCTTCTTCTCCTCGACCAGCAGTTCCGCGTGCGCGGCTTCCCACTCCTGCGGCGAGACGATCGGCGGCATATTCATGGCGATTGCTGCTCCTTCAGGTACTCGTCGACGACGTCGAACATGCGCTCCCACAGAGCGCGTTGGCGATCCATCCAGTCGGCGGCCTCACTGAGCACGTCGGGCTCGAGCGAGAGCCGGTGCGTGCGGCCGACGACGACGCGCGTCACCACGCCGGTCTCCTCGAGCACCTTCAGATGCTTGGAGATCGCGGGCTTGGAGACCCCGAAGCCCGCCGTCGCGTCGCCGACGGTCGCCGGCCCTGCGGCGAGGCGTTCGACGATGCCGCGGCGGATCGGATGCGACAGTGCTTTGAACGGATCGTTAACCACTAGGTTAACCGTAGCAAAGCGGCGAGCGTCGAGTTGCTCGCGCTCTACTCGACGAGTTCTACGTCGAGAGGCAACCAGCCCGGTTCGCGGCGACGCCGTCAGGGAGTTCCGGAGCGTCCCGCGGGGGTGGTAGCGCGGCGCCACGCGGCGGGCCGGAGCCGGAGGACACGCTCGCGCCGACGGCGAAGAGGATGCACACGCCGGCGGGCACCCGCAGCGCCGACAGGCTCGACGCACTGGAGACCTCGACGGGCTGCAGCATCGTCACGTAGGCGATCAACCGAGCGTCGTGAGCCCGGCGCCCTTGATCGGATTCGCGGTCACGGCGAGGCACACGAGGCCACCAGGACCACGACGGGAAGCGTCTGGAAGAACAGTTCCTCGTACGCGTTCGGCATATCGCGGCCGAAGCGCAGCACGTAGGCGGCCGCGTATACGAGGCCGAGGGTGAGCCCGTCGAGCAGCGCGATGACCGGGAGCGACGAGCGCCGCTTCACGCCGGCCTGCTGGCGTATTTCCGCCGACGCGCGCTGCAGGCCGAATGCCCAGCGCAGCGCGACGAGTCCGGTGAGCGCGGAGCGGTCGGCTCGCCACTCCGCCTCGTAGCGGGCTCGACGGTCCTCCGGGAGTCGCGCCAACGCTCGCGCGAGGAGCCAGTCGGTCATGCGAACCTCACCTTCGGCGTGGGTTTGGGCGGCGCCGCACGGAACGGCGTCAGCGTCGCCTCGGCCGCCGCGAGCCCGGCGGCGTGATCGCGTACAGGCGCCGCGCTGGGCGCCCGACGCTACGAGCTGTCGAGCGTTCTGGCTCGCGCTGCCGCAGCCAGCCCTCGGCTCGAGCCGGTGCTGCGCGGGGTAGATCGTCCCGCTCTTGAGGCCGGTGCGCCCCATCAGCAGCAGCCCGTACCGCGGCTCGGCCGGGTCCTCCATGAAGACCTGCAGCAATCTTCAGTGTCTGCAGCGAGACTCGCATGGCGGGACTGTAGCTGATCTACATAGGGTCGAGCGTTTCGATGCTTCAGAATGGGAGCAATGAGCGACAACGCCGAGACCGCCATCCTCGCGGGAGGCTGCTTCTGGGGCGTGCAGGAGCTGCTGCGCCAGCGCGACGGGATCATCTCCACCAGGGTCGGATACACGGGCGGGGAGAACGAGCACCCGACCTACCGCAACCATCCCGGCCATGCCGAGGCGGTCGAGATCGTCTTCGACCCGGAGCGCATCTCCTACCGGGACATCCTCGAGTTCTTCTTCCAGATCCACGACCCGACGACCAAGGACCGCCAGGGCAACGACATCGGCTCGAGCTACCGGTCCGAGATCTTCTTCTTGAGCGACGAGCAGCGCCAGGTGGCCGAGGAGACGATCGCCGACGTCGACGCCTCGGGCCTGTGGCCCGGCAAGGTCGTCACCGTGGTCAGCGAGGCCGTGCCCTTCTGGGAGGCGGAGGCCGAGCACCAGGACTACCTCCAGCATTACCCGAACGGCTACACCTGCCACTTCCCGCGGCCGGGCTGGAAGCTGCCCCACCGGGAAACGGCTGCCTAAGGGCGTTAGCTGGGGTTGATCCGAGCCCCCGGGCTTGCTCTCATTCCGCCTTCCTAATACGAGGAGGGGGAAGGTTTTGCAGGTTCGAAGGGGACCGGCCATGGTCATGGCCACTGCGGCGCTGCTGTTCTGCACGGGAGCATCCGCGCTTGCGAGCGATGAGCTCCCAGGCGCGGACAGCTCGCTGGTGCAGCTGTTCGTCGACAGCGCGACGGACATCGGGCAGCTGAGCGAGCGCTACGACCTCGCGGAGTACAAGAACGTCGAGGCGGACGGCACCATCCTGCTCGCCGTCGACGCGACCGCCGCCGAGCGCGCCGAGCTGCGCGCGGCGGGATACCGCATCGGAAAGACGATCGAGGACGCCGGGACGCGCGCCGCGGTGGCGGAGGACCGCGACCAGCAGCGTGCGCGCGAGGCGCTCGCCAAGGACCTGGCCGAGAACGGCGTGCCGACCGGCGGCGCCAAGCTCGACGGCAAGCTCGCGGTGCCGCTGCCGGGCGAGACGAGCATCCAGCGCGCGCACCGGTTCACGAACTACGCCGGCACGTTCCTGTACGTCGAGGCGCACAACAAGGCGACCGACGGTGACGGGCGCGTCGACGGTCAACGGGCCGGCGCAGGCGCTGTCGCTCGCGGGCGCCGACGGTGTCTACGGGGCGGCGACCAACATGGCCCGCCTGATCGACACCGGCACGACGCCGGACACGTACCAGTACCACCGTCAGCTGATCCGGCTCACGGGCGCCGAGGCGCAGATCCCGGTCGCTCAGATGACGGTCCGCGTGGCCTCGAGCTCGGGCGCGGTCGACACGAGCAAGGTGACCGACTGGCCGGGCGGGACGCTGCCGCCGCACGTCGCCGGCTACCAGCAGGGCTTCTTCACCCGCTACCAGGACCCGACGGAGAACCGCGCGCAGCTGGACCGGCTCGCCACCGAGTTCCCGAACCTGGTCACGGCGGTCAACCTGCCGAACCTGAGCCCCGGCTATCAGCGCAAGGCGCAGACGATCCTGGGCGGCTGGGCCGGCACGGCCACGGCGCTCGTGCCGTTCACGAACCAGACCGGCAGCCTGGTCGCCGCGGAGGCGCCCAAGGCCGTCGTGCTCACCTCGAAGGCCTGGGGCCATGAGGGCGGCAACGGGATCACCGGGCAGATCGTCGCCGGGACCGGCGCGAACGCGCCGCTCGCCGTCTCGGTCACGGACCGGGCGATCACGGTCACGCTCGGCACCGGCGCCGACGGCGCCGCGAACAGCACCGCCGCCCAGGTCATCGCGGCGATCAACGCGAACCCCGCGGCGAGCGCGCTCGTCACGGCCGCGCCCTACCGCGGCAACACCGGCGCGGGCATCCCGCGCACCGGCGACCCGCAGGCGACGAGCGACTTCCTCAACGCGCCCGCACACGTGCAGCGCGGCCCGTTCCAGGGACGCGTGTACCGCATCGGCGCGGTCCGCGACGGCTCCAAGGTCGGCGTGTTCATCACCTGTCAGGTCCACGCCCGTGAGTGGACGACCGGCCTGACCTGCCTCGAGACCGCCGAGCGGCTCGTGCGCAACTACGCGACCGATCCGGCGACCAAGCGGCTGCTGGACAACACCGAGGTCTTCATCAGCCCGAACGGCAACCCCGACGGCGGGCACTACTCGATGTACGACTTCGCCTCGCAGCGGCGCAACCTGTCCAACCACTGCGACGCGAACACGAGCAACGACCCGCTCGCGCGCAACACCTGGGGCGTCGACCTCAACCGCAACTACACCGAGTACACGCGCTTCGACGGCGCCTGGGTCGGCGCGTCTGCGGTCTGCACGAGCGACAGCTACTCGGGCCCGTCCGAGGCGTCCGAGCCCGAGACCAAGAACGACATGTGGGTCATCGACACGTTCCCGAACATCAAGTTCGCGAGCAACATGCACTCGTTCGGCGGCTACTTCATGTGGTCACCGGGCGCGTACCTCGACGACGGCAAGCGCACGACGTCGCCGGCGCCGAACATCGGCGTCGAGAAGTACTTCTTCCAGGCCGGCGAGAAGATCCTCGGCCGGATCAAGGAGATCCGCGGGACGGTCATCCTGCCCGAGCGCACGGGCCCGATCGCGGACGTGCTCTACTCGGGCGCCGGCAGCTCGGCCGACGACCACTGGTACCGCAAGGGGATCATCGGCTACGGCTTCGAGACCGGCGCCGACCGCTTCCTCTCGACCGAGACCGGCACGCAGCAGCTCCAGACGGGCTTCCAGCCCCCGTTCGGCACGCCGACCGCCGGCCAGGACGCGCGCCTCGTCAACGAGGGCCGCGACCAGGCGATGGAGTTCGCCTCCGGCAACTACGGCATGGTCGAAGCCGCGTACGACTACGCGCTGGACGCCACGCCGCCGCAGACGTCGATCGAGTACTCGGCGGCCAAGACGGGTGGCGAGCCGGTGAACTTCCGGTTCAACTGGGACGGGGAGGCGGCGGTCATCCGCTACACGACCGACGGCTCGACGCCGACGCTGTCCTCGCCCACCTACAACTCCGAGCGCCCGCGCGGCCTCGGCGAGGTGCTGACGCATCGCCAAGCTCGGCGTCACCGACGTCAAGTGGTTCGCGACGGACATCAAGGGCAACCAGTCCGCGGTGCAGACGCAGCGCTTCCTGATCGCGGCCGACCAGAAGGACGGCAGCGTGGGCGGGACCGTGCCGGCGACGCTGTCGCTGACGCTGGGCGCTCCGGCCACGTTCGGCGCGTTCACGCCGGGCGTCGCCAGGGAGTACACGGCGTCCACGACGGCGACGGTGATCTCGACCGCCGGTGAGGCGATCGCTCAACGTCGCCGACCCCGGCGCGAACCCGGGTCACCTGCTCAACGGCACGTTCGCGATGCCGCAGCCGCTGCAGGGTCTCGGCGTCGTCAAGACGTGGCTCGCCCCGACCTCGAACGAGTCCGTCCCGGTCACGTTCAAGCAGGCGGTCGGCGCCACCGACGCGCTCCGCACCGGCGTGTACGCGAAGACGCTCACGTTCACGCTGAGCACCACCACGCCGTAACCCAGGTGGATATTCCGGGGGCCCGCTCGCGCAGCGGGTCCCCGGGAAGTTCCCACAACCGGCCAACCTTTCGCCAAGTGGACGGGTCTAGACCTTCGCAACCGTCCACTCCCCGAAAGGTGCCTCATGCACAACCTGCTCTCCAAGCGCTCCCTGCTCGCGCTTCCCGCCGTCGCCCTCACCGCACTGGCGGTCTCCGCGCCGGCGATGGCGACGCCGCTGTCGACGCCCACCGGGCCGTCGCCGACCGTCCTCCCGGGCCCGACGGCTCAAGGGATCATCATGCGCGACGGCGGCATCTGTGATCCGATCCGCCACATGGGCTGCTGACCGCTACTGGAGCGGTAGCAATCGCAGGTCGAGCCGCTCCGGCGGCTCGCCTGTCGCTTCGACCACCACGGTGAACGCGCCGCAGGTCGCGACCGCGGCCCACACGCCGTCCTGCGCGGCGAGCTCGAACCCGTGCCGGTGGCCGAGCACGGTTCCCGCGATCGCCCGCGGCACGACCGTCGCCTCGTCCACGCCCAGCTCGTGCGCGACGAGGCCCGCGGCCGGCGCGAACGGTCCCCAATCGGTGACCTCGATCCGCCAGCCGTCGTGTTCGTGGACCTCGGTTCCGCCGCCGTGCTGCACCAACCGCCCGCCGGGCGGCGCCTGCAATGCCCAGAGCCGGGGGAGCCCCGGACCGTCGAATGGCACCTCGAGGGCGAACTCGGCACCCTCTGCGTCGCGATACGCGAGCTTCGGATCCGTTGTCAGCCGTCGCGCGTCCAGAGCGCAGATCCAGTACCCATGGGCGATCTCGCTGGGCTCGACCCACGGTCCGCGCCCGACTCGCAGCGCGACACCGACCGCGCCCATCGGCAACTTCCCGGCCACGACGGCCGGGTTCGCGCCCAGGTCCTCCCAGTACCCCAAGCCGGGCACGGGATCATCGAAGCCGTAGCGGCCTGACGTCCACACCTGATCCTCCGCGTCCCGGTAGACGACGGCGACGCGCCGCTCGTCCACGCGCAGCGAGACGAGCACGTCGAGGCCGTCGAGCGGATCGTCGGGCGCGGCCGCGCCGGTCTGCCGCGCGAGCTGTTCCTCGTAGGGCATGTCGGCCTCGTAGACGAGAACCGGCAGCCCGGTCAACGCCCGCAAGCGGGACGCCAGTGCGAGGTAGTACGGCTCGGTCAGCTCCCACCCGTCCGCCGCGACCCGCGCCTCCAGCTCCCGCCGGGCCGCCCCGTCCGGCTCGGGCCCTCCGAGCTCGTCCATCGTGTCGCCGTCGATGCCGTACACCGGCCCCGCGTCCGGCATCCCCCAGAGCGTCGCGAAGAGCCCGTCGTCGTACGGGTGGAGGATCAACCCGGCCCACGGCGCGACATCCAGCGCCGCATACGCGGGCGCGGCCTCCGCGGCCGCGGCCTCGATCAGCGCGTCGTCGTCCACGCCGCCAGTGCCTCCGCGACCTCTTGCTCTGTCGCCTCGAGTTCCCGTGACAGCTGGCGCCACTGGCCGTGCGGATACCCGAGGAGGTTGTTGAGCGCGTTGCTGACCGCGTAGACGCTCGACCCGTGCGCTGCCGCCTTCGGCCATGCGGCAAGGGTCTCGGCGAGCTCGTCGCGCGTGATCCCCATGATCGCCTCGAACTCGTCATCGTCGTCGAGATATGGCCCATGGAGGGCTGCCGAGATGCACCGCTGCACGAGCTCCCGCTGGTCCGCCGACAGACGGGCGACCGCGTCCTGCATCCGCTCCTCGTCGTCGGTCACCCCGCGAACGTAACTAGGCGGGGTCCATCGGTTGCCAGAGCTGGATGCGGTTGCCCTCGGGGTCGCTGAGCTCGGCGAAGCGCCCGTTCGGATAGCGCTCCGGATCGACCTCGACCGACTCGCCGGCCTGGCGCAGCTGCTCGGCCATCGCGTCGAGATCGTCGACGCGGAAGTTGATCATCCACGTGTGCTCGGGCGGGCCGATCATCTCCGAGTCCTGGGGGAACGGCGCGAACACCGTCGCGCCCTCCTGCTGGGTCCAGACCTCGCCGCCGTAGGTCCGTGGCACGGTCAAGACGCCGAGCCGCTCCTCGTACCACGTGGCCAATCGGTCGGGGTCACTTGAGCGGAAGAAGAGCCCGCCGATACCCGTGACGCGTTGCATGGCCGGAGCCTAGCTCAGCGTTGGAGCGTGTACGTCTGCGTCAGCGGGGTGCCGTTGCTCGGCTGCGTGGTCAGACGCACCGCGAGCTTGCGCTTGGAGAGCAGCTTGCGGGCGGCCGCGGTGAGCTTGAGCTTGGTCGAGCGCACGGTCAGCTTCGGCTTCGGCTTGACCGCGGCGGTGTCGGCGGCGGTCCAGTTGGTGTCCGCGAACGCCGTCTGCACGTCGCTCGGGGTGGCGGACACGACCTCGCCGTTGCTGTCGGCGACGATCGTGGTCCTGGCCGTCGCCGCGGACTCGCGGACCTGGAGTCCTTCGGTGGTGTTGGTGCCGCGCAGCGCGGCCCACGCGCGGATCGGGATGTCGCCGGGCTTGAGCAGACCGAGCGAGAAACCGAGGTCGATGACCTCACGCGGCAGGACGATGCGAGCGCTGACACCGGAAAGCGTGATCGGCGTGCCGGCGACCGTTCGCTCCACGCTCGCGTTGCCCGTGTACGTCAGGGTCTCGTCGTTCCATTCTCCGGGCACCGTCGAAACAGCGGCCCGCACTCGCCGTCAAGCGAAGGTGACGAGGCTAATCCGGCAACATTGACCGACAGGTGGCGCGCGCGCAGCGTCCGATCACCCGTTCGGCGGGCAGCACGATGACACGCGCGCGGGCGACGTTGTTCGTGAGGCGCCGGTCGAGCGTCCCGGAGCCGGTCACCGCCAGGTTCACGAGCACCCTGACCGCCGTGGCGCGCACGCGGACACGGACGGTCGCCCGCGCTCCAGGGGCGAGCGTCCCGAACTGGCAGCCGAGCCGCTTGTTGGTGTACCTGCAGACGCCCTGGCTGGGTCGGCCACCGACGATCTGCCCGCCGCGCCCGATCCGGTCGTTGATCGCGACGTTGACCGCGTCAGCCGTGCCGCTGTTGCGGACGGCGACCTCGAACTCGACGATCTGGCCGACGCGCGTGGCGCGCTCGAGCGCACGCTTGGTCAGCGTCAGGTCGGGCCGCGCACCGGGCTGCGGAGCGGGCGCGGGCGTCGGTGGTGTCGGTGTCGGCGTGGGCGTGGGCGTCGGCGGGTTGGGCACGGTGGTGACCTGCGTGTTCTCGAAGTCGCACTCGACCTCTGGATGCGCCTCGGTGAGCGTGACGAACACGCGCCCCTGCTCGAATGGCAGCAGCTCGCCGTTGCAGACGACCGACTGCATCGCCCAGTGGGCGTTCTCGGTCGAAACGGTGCTGGTCTCCTGGATCCCGTAGGTGCCGAGTGGCAGCCGCTTCGTCGAGTCGCCGGTCGCGAAGACGACCTCGTCCTCCTTCCCGGTGGCCGTCTGCAGGTACTGGCGCGGGGGTCCGTCCAGCGGGGCGATCAGGAAGCCGGTCGTGCCGGGCCCGCCACGGGTGACCTTGGTGATCGTGATCCTGCCGTCGGGGATGAAGGAGTTGGTGAAGCGACACACCGTCCCGGTGTCGGCGGTGATGGTGATCGGCGTCGCGGCGCGCGACCGCGTGAGCGGCTTCGCGTTGCAGTTCACGAGCGTCTGGCGCCACGTGCCGCCGTCGGACTCCGGGAGGTCCTCCGTGATCGTGTAGTTCCCCGGGTCGAGAGCGATCGGTCCGGGCCGCGCTTCGACCTCATCGCCCGGCGTCGTCGTGGTGGCCGTCGCCGTCCGTTCGGTGCTGCCGCCGGCGATCGTGAACCCGAACTTGCCGACGCCGCCGGTGCTGACCTTGCTGATCAGGAGCGTCCCGGCCGTCGGGCGCAGCTCGTTGGTGAACGTGCAGTCGACGGTGTCGCCCGCGATCAGGTTGTCGATGCGCACGGTGGCCGTGGAGCTGGTCGTGACGACGGTGCTGCCCTTGACGGTGGTGCAGTCGATGCCGGTCATCACGAAGCCCGCTGTGCCGAGCTCGCGGAAGGTCCAGGGCGCGGAGCCCGGCTGCGTCGCGGCCCGGTAGAACGTCTGCGAGGGGACGCTCCCCTTGGCCACCACGAGTGAGAACGTGTGGTTGGCCGTGTACGACACGTTGCCTTCGAAGTCGAAGGTCGCCGTCGCGTTGGCGGGTGAGCTGACGCGTTTGCGGATGATGATCGTGCCGCTGCTGGGCGGCGGGGTCACGTAGTACGCGTAGCAGTACACGTGCCGGATCGACGGGAACTTGATCCATTCGACGTTGTCGCCGTTGAGGTTGTCGATCGCGCACCGCAACGCGCCGAACGCGAACCCCCCGGCGAAGGTCGGGTTCGTGAACAGCGCCGGATCCGTCGTCGTGCCGCCCTGGAGCCACAGCCGGCTCGACTGCTCGGCGAGCCGTGCCTGACGATTGGTCAGCTCGATCGTGGTCGCACCCGCGAGCGAGCCGGTCACCGTGGCGCCCTGGTTGTCGCGGTTGGGGATCGAGGCCTCGGTCGTGATCAGCGGTACCGGTGTGCCGCCCGGCGTCGAAAGCGCCGTGAGCGGGCCGGATATGACCGACAGCGACCCCCACGAACCGATCACCTTCGCGCCGGCGATGCCCGTCCCGAGCGTGAACTGCCAGCCGATCAGCGGCGTGCACGCCGGCTGCGTCTGCGACTCGAGCTGCGGGTTGATCTGCTGGCCCGTCACATACGGCGAGTCCTGGCCGAGGTCGCGCAGGCTCTCCTGCAGGTTGTTGCGGGCCAGGTTGGCCCGGATGTCGGTGAAGGCCGGGCACTGGCGCGCGGCGATCGTCACGAAATAGCCGCTCGGCAGGTCGTCGTCCGGGATCGCACTCTGTGCGCGTGCGTCCGCCGTGACGGCGAACGCGAGCGCGAACGCCACGATCGGCAGAACGACGCGGGTGAGCGCGAGCCTCACGCGCTGCATTGAACTCGGTCTGCGGGTGACGGGCAATCGTCCGATACGGGTGATCCGCACGTTCCCTCGCGATTTACGCCTTAGTACGTCGATTGGCGAGTGTCCGCCAGAGGACAAACCCCATCTGGCGAGGGCGCATCCGGACCGGTAGCGTCCGTTTTGGTCCGGGTCCGACCAAAAGCTGGCGCGCACAGACGGGCTCCGACGTTCCAGTTCGTCCACGACGACACCCCCGAAAGAGGAGAGCAATGGGCACCATGCAACATGCACGCCGATGGGCCGGCGTCGCAGTCGTCATCGGAAGTCTCACGCTCGCAGCGTCCGCGAGCGCGCAGGCTCCCACCGTCGTCTCGCCGGAGGTCACGCACACCGGCACAGCACCGACCGGCTACACGGTCACCTTCCGGATCTATGACCCGACCGCGACCACCATGCGGATCCGCGGAGAGTGGTTCTTCTCGAGCGCCGGCGACACGACGCTCGACGACCTCGGCCGGGCGGCTGCCGTCGCAGTGGAAGGTCGGGGACTTCCCGATCGCCAACCCGAACAGCGGCGCGCAGGCCAACTGGCCCGTCGCGCAGATGACGCTCGACGCCGCCACCGGCATCTGGTCGTACACGACGCCGATGCCGTCGGGCAGCTACACGTACCAGTTCTTCCGCAACTGCACCTCGGCTCCGCCCGGCCAGGCGGGCTGCACCGGCACCTTCGACCCGAGCAACCCGCCCTTCAACACGGTCGGCGGCGTCACGACCGGATCGCTGGAGCCGACGAGCCAGGTCTACGTCCCGTCGGACCCGGCCTTCGGCACCCAGGACCTCTCGCAGGAGGCCCCGAACGCCGTCAAGGGCGCGACGGTCGACCGGATCTATTCCGATCCCGAGTCGACGAACCCGGTCGGAACGCACGCCGTCGCGATCTACACGCCTCCGGGCTATGACCCGGCCCGCGCGGTGGCCTATCCGACGCTCTACATCAGCCATGGCGGTGGCGGCAACGAGGCCGACTGGTTCACCCAGGGCGTGGCCAACCGGATCATCGACAACCTGATCGCCTCCGGCAAGATGCAGCCGGCGGTCGTGGTCGCGACGAACTTCAACGGGCTCCCGAACGGCAACGCCGGCTACCAGGCGGACCTGCTCAACCGCGTCATCCCGTTCATCGAGTCCAATTACAACGTCTCGCACAACGCGTCCGACCGGGCCTTCGCCGGCCTCTCCGCGGGCGCGCTCGCGGGCCAACCAGCTGATCTTCAACGCGACGACCTCCTTCGGGTACTACGCGAGCTGGAGCATCGGCACCGGCGGCGCGCCCGCGGCGGGCAGCCCGCTGTACGCCAATCCGGACCTCAAGAAGCTGCTCGGCCTCGTCATCGGCGGCGGCCGCTTCGACTCGATCACGCTGCCGGGCAAGACGACGCTCGAGCAGCGGCTGACCGACAACGGCGTCCCGTTCCTCGACGACACGATCGACGGCGGACACGAGTGGTACACGTGGCGCCTGCTGCTGAACCACTACGCCGCCTCCGTCGCGTTCCGCCAGACGTCGGTCGCCGTGACGACGTCGGGTACGACGGTGACGGCGACGGTCAAGCCGGGCACCACCGAGCCGGTGGCCCCGACCGGCACCGTGCAGTTCTCGGCCGGCGGCGCCCCGCTCGGCGCGCCGATCGCGCTGAGCGGCGGCAAGGCGACGCTCACCGTTCCCGTCCACGGGTGGCGGCGCTTCGATCACCGCGACCTACAGCGGTGACGTGTTCTACAACGCCAGCGCCGGCTCGGCGGCCTACGAGGCCACCTCGGCGACCGGGTCGGTGGGCGGCAGCGTGGGGGCGACGCTGTCGCTGACGCTCGGCGCCCCGGCGACGTTCGGCCCGTTCACACCGGGCGTGGCGAACGACTACACGGCGTCGACGACGGCGACCGTGATCAGCACCGCCGGTGACGCGACGCTCAGCGTCGCCGATCCGAGCAGCACGAACACGGGCCATCTGGTCAATGGCACGTTCGCGCTGCCCCAGGTGCTGCAGGCCAACGCGAAGTCCGGCGCGTTCGCGCCCGTCGGTGGCAGCGCCAGCCCGACGGCCCTGCTGAGCTACAGCGCGCCCGTCAGCAACGACGTGGTCCCGATCGGCTTCAAGCAGTCGGTCGGCGCGAACGACGCGCTCCGCACGGGTACGTACAGCAAGACGCTGACGTACACGCTGTCGACGACGACGCCGTAGGCCTGTCCGGACGCCGGGCGTCGCCTTCGCGGCGGCGCCCGGCCTCAGACGTCACCTGCTGCGCGAGGCGACGTGCTCCGCGGACCGGGCCCACAGCCCGGCGACCGGTTCGGCGACCGGCGCCGGGGCATGAGCGGCAGGTGACGTGGTCGCAGGGCGCTCGTCGGCGACCGGCTCGGCGTCCGCTGGGTCCTCGCGCAGGAACACGGCCGCGACGCCGAGCACGATCGGCAGCGCGACGCCGATCACGCCGGTGCGGCCGGCCGCGACGAGCGCGAACGTATGCACGGCGAGCGCGATCAGACACCAGGTGCCGAGCGGCTCGAGGTACTGCCGTGCGAGCCGCTCCATGCGCGGGTCGTCGGGCACGAGCCAGTTCACGCCGCGCGCGGCGGCGGCGAGGATGAGGAGGCCGACCGCGACGGGGAGCGAGGCGTCCGCGACAGCGCTGAGGAAGGTGGTCATGTCGTCGTCCCAGGGGTCGTCGGGGTACTCGGGATGCTCGGAGCGGGTGCGGTGCCGCCGCCGCCGCCGTCCTGGCCGCCGCCGCCGAAGCCGGGGCCGTTGCCGCGCGGGCCGTCGCCATCTCCGCGACCGCGACCGCGGCGGAAATCGGGAATCGGGTCGTCGGGTGCGCTCTGCTGGGGCTGGACCGTCGTCGGCGCGGCCGGCGAGATCACCGGCAGCGTCCGCTCGGCCTCAGCCGAACCGTGGGTCATGAGCAGCAAGAGGAGGAGAGCCAGAAACGCCGCGGTGGCCGCGGCGCCGACCCGGAAATGCGGCGTCGATGTGTTCGTGCTGTCCATCCCATGCAGGCTCCGGGGCGCATGTAAGAGAAGCGCGGGAGTTTCCTGAGAATCTCGTCAGCGTTGTCCCAGCCGTTGCTCAGCGAGCGCGGTGAGGCTCCTCGGCATGAAGAGAAACCGCATCATCGCCGGGGCCGCCACCATCGCGGTGCTGGCCGGAGGGACCGCCGCGGTCGCGGCGACGACCGACAAGAAGGCCGAGGAGACGGCCGTGCTGACGGACGCGGCCAAGCGGCTCGGCGTATCGTCCGACGAGCTGAAGGCCGCGATCTCCGGAGCGGAGGACGCGCAGCTGGCGGCGGCCGTGAAGGCCGGGAAGATCACGCAGGCGCAGGCCGACGAGATCACCGCACGGCGCAAGGCCGAGGGCACGGTGCTCAACCTCGGGCACGGCGGCGACCCCGGCCGCGGCGGTCATGGCGGCGGTGGGCGCCAGCTTCTGGGCGATGCGGCGACGGCGATCGGCGTCAGCGAGGACTCGCTGATGACGTCGCTGCGTGACGGCAAGAAGCTGGAGGATGTCGCCAAGGCCCACGGCAAGACGCTCAGCGACGTCAAGGCCGCGGTCAAGAAGGCCGCGACCGCCCGCCTGGCGGCGGACCTGAAGGCCGGCAAGATCACGCAGAGCCAGTACGACGAGCAGGTCAGCCATCTCGACGACGAGATCTCCCGGCTCGGCGACGGTCCCGGTCCCGGCGGCCCTGGCGGACGTGGCGGCCCGCCGCCGCAGCCGGCCCCCAGCGCCACCGCGACGCCGTAGGACAGCGGCGCGTCCGCGCGCGGCCCTGGCGACGGCCAGGGCCGCGGGTCGCGGGGTCGTGACAGGATCCGACCATGACGACGACGCGCATCGGACTCGCCGGGTACGGCTTCGGCGGGCGCTTCTTCCACGCGCCGCTGCTGGCCGCGGCTGACGGCGTCGAGTTCGCGGGTGTCGTGACTCGCTCGCCCGAGCGGCGCGCCGAGCTGGAGCGCGATCAGCCCGGCACGCCGGCGTTCGACAGCCTCGCCGACCTCGCCGCGGCAGGCGCCCGCGCCGTCGCGATCTCGACGCCCGTGGCGACGCACGTCCCGCTCACCCTGGAGGCGATCGAGCTCGGGCTCGCGGTCGTGTGCGACAAGCCGTTCGCGCTCGACGCCGCGCAGGCGCGGACCGCCGTCGAGGCCGCCCAGACCGCAGGCGTCCTGCTCAGCGTCTACCAGAACCGGCGCTGGGACTCGGATCTCCTGACCGTCCGGCGGTTGCTCGAGAGCGGCGAGCTCGGCGAGGTGACGCTGTTCGAGTCCAACTTCGAGCGCTACGCATCCGATGAGCCGGTGCCGGCCGCGGGCGGCGGGATCCTGCGCGATTTCGGCAGTCACATCGTCGACCAGGCGCTGCTGCTGTTCGGCCCGGTGGCCTCCGTCTACGGCGAGACCGGCGGCAGCGGCGAGCTCGACGAGCGCTTCTTCGCCGTCCTGCAGCACCGCGCCGGCATGACGACGCACCTGAGCGGGGACTGGGTCCAGGGCGCGCCGGCCCCGCGCTTCCGGGTCCGCGGGAGTGAGGGCTCGTACGTCGTTGAGGGCATCGACGGCCAAGAGGAAGCGCTGATCGCCGGCCGCACGCCCACCGACGGCACCTGGGGCACCGAGCCACCGGAGCGCTGGGGCCGGTTGCAGCGCGGCGAGACCAGCGAGCCGGTGCCGACCGAACGCGGGCGCTGGGACACCTTCTATCCCGCGTTCGCCGCCGCCATACGCGGCGAGGGCCCGGTCCCCGTCGATCCACGCGACGCCGTCGCGAGTCTCACCGTGATCGACGCGATCCGCGCGAGTGCGGCGCAGCGGCGCGTCATCGACCTGTAGCCGCGCGCGCCGCGTCGCATTTCGGCCGAGAGTGGCTAGCTTCGGCCGCATGCTGTCGCGATCGCTCCTCGCCGCCTCTGCCGTCGCCGTGCTCGCCTCTCCGGCCGTGGCCGGGGCACAGGACCAGCCGGTCGGCGGCGGCACCGAGTTGGTCGCCAAGGTGCCGAGCTACCTGGAACTGGTCCTGACCCAGCCGGCCAAGGGATTCGCGGCGTTCTCGAAGCCGGGGTCGTACGCACTGTCGCTCAACGCCCTCGCCACTTCGAGTGATTCGCAGACCGTGCTCTCGATCGCCGACGGGGACGCGGTGGGCGGCGCCAAGCTCGGGCACATCTCGGTCGGCTCCAAGCGGCTTCCTTCACCGCTCGAGGCGACCGTCGGCCCGGCCGCCTTCCAGCCGCTCGACGGCTCGGTCGATCCACGTCTGTCGAAGTGGACGGGCGCCGTCGCGCGCAAGCCGGCGACCGTCAAGCTGCGCCAGAAGCTCACGGGCAAGGCCACCGGCAGCTACCGCAAGGTTGTGCTGGTCACGCTCTCGTCCGAGACGCCGTAGCCGCGTTCACAGCCGACTCCCAGGGTTCTCCAAGGCCCGTGCCGGGGTCGTGGGAGAGAGTCATCGCATGACATCCACTCCCGCTCCGATGACCCGTTGGAACCGCCGTTCCCGCCGCACCGCAGCCGTGGTGTTGGCCGCGACGACGCTCTTTGCCGCAGGCCCCGCGATCACCGTCGCCAAGGCTGCTGAACCGCCCCGGCACGAGCAGCGCCCGCATGTCCGCGGAGGCCACCGCCCGCCGACGACCACCGTCGACCTTGCGAGAACCTCACGCGAACCGCGCCCGGCGGACGTCGCGGGTGTCTGAGAAGCGGCGCCAAGTCACTGAGTAGGTCTCATGCCTACCCAGTGACTTGGACCCCGCCCAACTAGCGGCTTAGGAGCCGGACCGGGATGCGGAGCTTCTGCTGTGCGACCTTGCCGTCGGCCGCGCGGACGCGGACGGCCACGAGGACGCTGAGCTTGCGCTTCGGGTAGCGGCGGTGTGCGGTGCGGGCGGCTCGCCGCAGCGCCTTGGTGCTCTCGAGGCGCAGGCGGACGCTGCGGCCGGCGGCGATGTTCGCCTTGTCGGTGCGGAGCTTCCAGGCGCGAGCGGTGCCCGGGATCGACACGGTTCCCGTCGCGGTGGCCGCGCAGGCCACCGGCCCGCAGGCCGTGACGACGCTCACGTCGAACTTGTTCGTGAGCAGCTGGGCACGGGGCTGCTTGATCCGCAGCGCGAGCGCCTTGGTCGCGGTCTGCGCCGGGGTGACGGGAGCCGCGAACGGCGTGCCGCCGCCACCGTTGGCCGGCGGGGCGGGCGGACGGGGGACGACGTCGAAGGACGCGCTCGCGCGGTCGTCCTGCGGGATCGGGTCGGCGACCGCCGAGCCCACGGCCACGTCGACCGTGTGGGTCGTGCGGGCGTTCACCGCGTCGGTCGCGACCGGGAGCTTCAGCGTGGTCGTCTCGGCCGGCATCAGCTGCGGGCGCTCGCAGACCAGGTCGCGCCCCGCGGTCGTGCAGGTCCAACCCTGGCTGTCATCGGGGACGCCGGCGGCCGTGCCCGGGGGCAGCGTCGCGGTCAGCCGCAGCGCGCGGCTGCGCGACGGACCGGCGTTGGAGACGACGACGGTGACCGTGGTCGGGTCGCCGCCGGTGACCTCCGCAGGGGCGGACGCGGTGACGCTCTTGTCGGCGGACGGGGGCGGGGGCGGGACGCGGAAGACCTCGATCTCCACCGTCGCACGGGCGCTCGCGCCCTCGTCGTCGGTGACCGTCGCGGTGATCGTGTGCTTGCCCTCACTCAGCGTGTCCGCACCACGCGTCAGCGCACTGCCGCGACCGAGTTCGCCGTCACGGTCGGAGCTCCAGACGACGGCGTCGTCGCCCAGGTCCTGGTCACGGTCGCCGGCGAGGGCCGAGAACACGATCGGCTGCAGACCCGACGGGGACGGGTCGTCGGGACGCGGCGAGGTGATCTCGACCGTCGGCGCGGCGTTGGACACGCTGACGGTGACGCCGGTGAGCTGCGTGACCGCGCCGCGCAGGCCGTCGGTGGTCGCGACCGCGAAGCGGCCCGCGCCGGTACCGGCCAGCGTCTCGGGGTTGACGACGAACGACTCGCCCGTGACGCGGAATGCCAGCGGGCGCCACGACGCGCCGTCATCGGGCGAGAAGAAGATCGCGGAGGTCGTTCCCGCGGAGCGCTTCCAGGTCAACGTCACCGGGTCGCTTCTCGATGCTCGGGTCGGAGATGGCGACATCGCCGACGGTCGGCGCCGCGCCGGTCGCGGCGGTGCGGGTGACGAGCGCGCCGTCGCTGTCGCTGATGACGCTGACCTTGCCGATTCGCGGCGGCCGCCGGGATCGCGATGGCCTCGGCGAAGGCAGCGGTCAGACCGTCGCCCGCGCCGTCGCCGAAGCGCACCAAAGGCGTGAAGCGACGCTGTGCGAGCACGCCGCCCGCGGTGTCCTCGACGCGCAGCGTGTAGGTGCCGGAACCGGCCGCGGCGTCGCCCGGGTAGGGCAGCGGCAGCGCGGACTCGATGAGCGCGGACTTGTCGACCGCGTTGAGCGTGCCGCTGATCAGCACGCCGCGGCTGCCGGCCGGCGGCACGACGACGTCGGCCTGCGAAGCGATCTCGCCGGTCTCCCAGCTGCCGCCCCCACCGCCACCGCCGGCGCTGCCCGCACGTGCGCGGATGCCCGCGATCTGCTGGTCGCGCTCGAAGGCCGAGGACCAGCGGAACTGCCCGTCGCCGTCGCTGCAGTAGCCCATCAGCGCCCACACCTCTTCCGGGTCGGAGAGGCCGAGGTCGTTCTCGTCGGCGCGGGCGAAGCGTGCATCGACGCCCCAGACCTCGTCGTCGGCGTTGTCGATCGGGCCCAGGCCGGGACGCGTGTTGCCGTCCACCGTGATGAACGGGGTGTGCCCGGGCGCGTCCTTGGAGGCGACCTCACCGCAGTGGCCGGTCTTGTTGCCGCCCCACCACAGGAAGCCGCCGCTGATCCCGAGTGAGTTGTCGACGGCGTGGTGCACGCCGAGCGTGTGGCTGAGCTCATGCACCACCGTGTTCCGGGCGTAGCCAGAGGAGGTCGGCGCCGTCAGCCGGTTGGTGAACGAGGACGCGGCGTCGCCGGGGATGCCGTTGGCCTTGCCGTTGAGCCCGCCGACGGCCGGACCGTCGAGCAGGCCGTAGTAGACGTCGCGGGCGAAGGTGGCGCAGCCGTCGTTGCAGGACGTTCGCTCGACCTCGCGCATGCGGTGCAGGTCGTCGTTGAGCTCGTCGATCGAGGGGCGGGTGTCGTAGTCGAGCGTCCGGAACGACGTGTTCAAAGCGGACACGGGCAGTGCGCTGCGCACGCGGGCGGTCTGCTCGGCGATGTCGTCCCAGCTCGGCCCGGTGCCGTCGACGTCGACGCCGAAGAACGCGACGCCGAGCGTCGTGATCGGGTCAAACGGCGGGTTGACGCGGCAGTCGTCGGCCGCCGTGCCCGGATCGGAAGGTTCCTTGCAGTCCACCGGCGCGCCGCCGGCGTCGAACTCGAGCTCGACGCCGCCGCGGGTCCAGGCCAGCGGCAGCTCGAAGTTCAGCGAGTCCTCGATCACGCCGCGGCGGTTGACGATCGAGTTGCGCGCGAGCACGTTGCCCGACGCGTTGGTCGCCACCAGCGGGCTGCCGGGCAGCTCGGCACCGTCGCGACGGCCGATCAGGCGGCCCGTGACGCGCTGGTCCGGCGCTCCGGGCGGGGTCTCGACGAACGCGCGAACGACGGTGTCGCGGACCTCGAGCAGGGTCTTGGAGTTGTGCCAGTCCTGCGCGCCCTGGTTGACCTCCAGCGCCCGCAGCGTGACGGCGTCACCGAAGCAGGAGCCCGCGATCAGCGACGCGAACTCGACCGTATTGCGCGCGATCGTCATCGCGCCACCGCCATAGACGTGCGGCCCGTAGTAGCTGCGCAGCTGCTCGGTGTTGCCGTAGTCGTCGATGCCGATGACCGAGAAGCGCTCGATGCCGCCGGTCTTGGCCGCGGCGACCGAGTCGGTGAGGTCCCCACCCGTGCCGTCCGAGGACAGGCACAGCACGGTCTTGGTGTCGTCGCGGAACGGCTTCAGTGCCTCGAGGCCGGCGATGATCCCGGCGTCCGGGTCGGTGCCGCTCTGGCGCTGCTCCATGCTCTCGATCTTCGCGACGACGGCGTCGAGCTTCTCCTTGGAATCGATCACCGTGCGCGGGACCTCGACCTGCGTGCCACTCGAGAACTGCACGACCGTGATCGCCACCGAACCGTCGAGCGGGACGTTCGCCGAGTCGCGCAGCGCGGTCGAGAAGCCCTCCCGTTGCAGTTTCCAGTCGGAGTCGTCGATGCTGCCGGAGCCGTCGACCACGAGCCCGATGTCGATCGCCGCCGAAGCGGTTGTGGGCACGGCGAGAGCGAGGGCAGCGAGGAACGCTGCGACCAGGAACTGCTTGAACATCATTTCTCCAACGTGAGGCCGAGATCGCTGAAACGGAGTTCGATCCGCTGACCGGCTTCGACGGTCACGTCAACGCACGACTGGGTCTTGGTGGCAGGCTGCGGTGAGGTGCCGAGATCGCAGACCTTGACCGCGCCGGAGAGCGGAGCGAACTTCGCCTCGCCGTCGCCGTTGGTCTGGCGCGTCTCGGAACCGGCCCGAAGCCAGAGCCCTTTCATGGCACCTGGCGAGACATCCGGCGTGTCGGGCATCGAGTGCACGACGACGGTGGTGCCGTCGTCGCCGCAGCCGCTCGTGAGCACGGCGGCTGTCATGGCCGCGAGCGCGACCCCTCGTTTTAGTCCGGCGAAAGTCATCCAGCAGAGCCGGCGACACCCTCCAGGAGCACCGGCGGCTCGCACCTTATGAGAGCCGGATGGGCCTGCGGAACCAGATATTCGTCTAGGCCCGCCAAGCGCCGTGGCGGCGCAGTCACTCCCGGACCCTGCGGGGTTCGATTCGTGACACGCGCAAGGACCGAACCGGCGCTACCGCAGCGCCGGCCACCGTCGAAGAGGGAGGACGGTGACCGGCGCCGGAGCCCTTACGGGTTCGTGGTAGAGAGGGTGAACGTCAGGGTCTTGCTGTAGGGACCCGTCCGTAGTGCGTCGTTGGCTCCGATCGACTGCTGGAAGCCGATGACGACCGGGTCGTTGGAGACCGGGCCGGCGTAGCTGAGCAGGTTGGTCGGGTTGGCCGAACCGCCGACCGGGGCGAACGCGCTGCCGTTGCCGGCGGGGCTGGTCGCCTTGGCCTGCAGCGGCTGCGGGAGTGAGTAGCTCCCGTTGACCAGGTGGCCGGTGGCGACCGAGCTCGGGTCCGAGACCGAGAGCGTGCCGTCGCCGGCGGTGGAGATCACGTTCGCCGTGGTCGACGCCGTGTAGTCCTTGGCCAGGCCCGGGGTGAAGGCCCCGAAGGTGGCCGGTGCGCCGAGCGTCAGCGACAGTGTCGCCGCGACGGTGCCGCCGACGGGCGCCTGGGCGCCGGAGCCGGCGGGGATCGGGGTGGTGGTCGCGCTCAGCGGCAGGTTCGCCGTCGAGCTCGAGTCGCCGACCCAGATCTTGCGGCTGCCGTAGTTGTCCAGCCACTGCTGGCTGGTCTCGTCCCAGTACTGGAAGGAGCGCTGGTCGAGCGTGATGGTCACGTGCTTGCTCTGGCCCGGATCGAGCGAGACGCGCTCGAACCCGCGCAGCGAGCGGACGGCCTGCTGGATGCCCGGGTGATCGGGACCGGGGCCGACGTAGACCTGCGCGGCCTCGTCACCGGCGCGGGTGCCGGTGTTGGTGACGTCGAAGCTGACGTCGACGGTGCCGTTGGTCTTGGCGTTCAGGCTCAGACCCGAGTACCCGAACGTGGTGTAGGAGAGGCCGTAGCCGAAGGGAACCTGCGGCGTGATGCCGAGCTTGTCGAAGTAGCGGTAGCCGGCGTAGATGCCCTCGGTCTCGACCGTTCCGTTCGCGGCCGGGCAGGTCGCGCCGCTGCCGGTGACGACGGTGCAGCCGCCGTTGCCGTTCAGGCGCTCCGGGTGACGGCCACCGGGCGAGCCCGGGTACAGCGCGCCCGCGGGCTCGTTGTAGCCCCAGATGGTGTCGGTGGCGTTCTTGGGCCACGTCATCGAGGAGTGCCCGCTCGGGTTGGCGAGGCCGAGCAGCAGCCGCGCGGTCGAGGTGCCGCCCTCCTGGCCGGCGAACCACATCTCCAGGACCGACTTGACGTTGTCGAACCACGGCATCAGCACCGGGTTGGCGGTGTTCATGACGACGATCGTGTTCGGGTTGGCCGCGGCGACCGCGGCGACCAGCTTGTTGCTGGCGTCGGAGAGCTGGACCGGAGCGGACAGGTTGGTGCCCGCGAGGTCCGGGTTGGTGGTGGTGGAGACGGCGCCGACGCCGTCGTTGACGAACACGATCGCGGCCTTCTTGCCGACCGCTGCGGCGGCGGCATCGTCGATGTCGCCCTGCGTGCGCGAGTACGCGAAGCGGAAGCTCGCGGGCGCCGTGGTGGTGTTGTTGAACGTGATCGTCACGGCGTGGAAGGACCCACCGGTAAGCGAGCCCGCCGCGAACGTCCGGTTGGTCAGCAGCGGCTCGGTGTAGCCCGCGTTGGTGGGCGTTCCGGGCGTCGTGGCGCCGTAGACGACCGGCGCGGTGGCCAGCGTACGAGCGGTGCCGTCGAACGTGAACGTCACGTTCGCGTTCGGCACTGCCGCGCTCTGCTGGAAGGCGAACGTGTACGTGTCCGTGTTGGGCACGTAGACGTAGCCGGTCCACGAGTAGCTGCCCGGAGCGAGCTGGCCCGCGGGCGACACCGAGGTGAAGTCCAGCGAGCTGTCGTTGCCCGCGCCCGGACCGGTCCGCTCGAGGTTGCCGGTGACGGTCGAGTTCGAGCGCGAGAGCGCGGAGGACGGCACCGGGTAGCCGGTCGGGTCGTTGGCCGGGGCGAACTGGAAGGCGCCCGGCTTGCCGCTGAACTCCTTGAGCTGCTGCAGCGGGTTGACCGCGTTGCGGTCGATCATGCCGGTCGAGGCCTCGTTGGTCGGATCGGCCACGGTGTGGTTGGCGTTCGCGCCCGTGACGAGCACGTCACCGTCGTTGAGACCGGCGGCGCTCAGCGGGAGCCCCGAGCCGTTGTTCTTGAGCAGGGTCGCGCCCTCCTCCGAGTACTTCTCGACGATCGCGGCGTCGCCGTTCTTGGTGCCGAGCACCGGGCTGCCGGACGTCGGGCCGGTGGGCAGCGGCGCCGTGCCGGTGCGGTCGGTCCCGATGCCGCCGGGGTTGGTGCAGCTCGCGGCGACCGGGGTCTGGTCGCAGCCGAGCAGGCCGAAGCGCTGCTCCTGGTAGAGGATGCGCGCGAGCGACTGGTTGAAGACGGCCAGCGGCATCGTGCCGTTGACCACGGCGTCGACGAGCTTGCAGCCGTTGGCCGGGCAGTTGGGGCCCGGGATGCCGCCGGCGCGGATCGCGCCGGAGACCGAGCAGTCGACCTTGACCTGGTCGGCGCCGGTGCCCATCAGGCACGTGCTGCCGGTCGGGTCGGTGGCCGGGTTGGCGGTGTCGGCGCTGAAGAAGCCGGTCTGGGTCGGCATCTCCTGATCCTCACCCTGGAGGATGCCGGAGGTCGAGTGCGTCGCCGGGTAGTCGGAGCCGATGAAGGCCTGCGAGTGCCACAGGTCGCGCAGCACGTACTGCAGGATCAGCGGCTGCTCGCACGCGAAGTGCGATTCGTTCAGCGGCCACGTCGCCGGCACGAGGCCGGCCTGGAACGGGCTCGGCTGCGTCAGTGAGGACACCGACGTCGGCAGGTGCGTCGAGGTGTCGCGGAAGATCTGGTAGGAGCACATGCCCGCGGCGGCCTTGGCGTCGACGAAGCCCGCCTCGTAGGGCAGCAGGTAGTTCTCGTGCAGCGCCTGGTCGCCGATGTCGGTGTTGACGTTCTGGTTCTGGCCGTTGTAGACGGCGAAGTGCTTCATCTGCGACATCGTCCCGACGCCCTGGATGCCGTTGATCTGGGTCGCGACCATCTCGTGGCTGAGGTAGGAGTCCTCGCCCGTCGTGGTCAGGTTGCGGCCCCAGTTCGGGAGGCGGTCGAGGTCGGTCTGCGGGCCGAAGAGGCCGGTGACCATGAACGAGCGCGACTCGGTGCCCTCGGTCTGGCCCCAGGCGTTGCCGAGCTGGCGGTCGAACGTCGAGCCGAGGCCCATCAGCGTCATCGGACCGGTCGACCCGCGGGTGTTCGGTCCGGAGGTGTTCAGGACGCCCTGGGCATCGGTCCAGCAGATCGGGGCGATGCTCGGGTTGGTGCCGGTCGGAGCTGAGACGGGTCCGACGTTGTGACAGGCCCCGTTGGGACCATCGTGCAACAGCTTGCTCGCGTTGGCGAGCTCGGTGCGGGTGGGCGGGGAGCTCGGCTCGAGCTGATGGATCAGATCGAGCACCACTGACGTGTACGGCGCGTTCGCGTCGACCGCTGGCGACTGCTTCGGCGTCGGGAGGGTGACCGGCAATGAGTAGGGCGGAACCTCAGCTGACGCACCTGACGGCAACGCGACGGCTACGGCCATCGCTGTCGTTGCGAGCGCGAGACACGCACGCGCAACTGATCCCCTCGCCTTACGGCGAGATAGGACGGAACCCGGCATGGACCTCTCCTCGAATTGGACCGTGTACCGGACCTCCGCTGGCGACGGGTCCGACACGGAATTATGCTGACGCTAAGTCGTTGTTATGCCTTCGTCAAGTCATTTATGACAACGCTCTCATCAGAAACACTGTGTCAATTAGGCCGTAAGTGACGCCAAGCCCGCGGAGCGCAGCCGACTCGTGTCACCTACGACGAGCATCAACGCGCCGATCACGGAGGCTCGCGTGCCCAATGTCCCGGCGATCACGTCGACGGCGTGCGCGGCACCGGGCTGGGCGTAGCGGTCGATCGACTCGCGGATTCCCTTCAGCAGCCAGTCGCCGTCGCTGAGCTCGCCCCCGATGACGATCGCATCCGGGTTCAGCGAGTTGCACAGATCGCCCAGCGTCCGCCCGATCGCGCGGCCCGCGTCCATGATCACGCGCTGCACCCCGACATCGCCGGCGCGGGCGATGTCGAGCATGCCCGTGACCGTCAGCGAGCTGCCGTAGGTCCACTGCAGCGCGGCGAGCATCGCGGTCGTCGACGCGACCGTCTCCAGGCAGCCGCGGTTCCCGCAGCGGCAGAGGTCGCCGTCGGGCCGCACCTGCACGTGACCGATCTCTCCGGCGATCCCGGTGGCCCCCTGATGCACGCGCCCGCCGAGCACGATCCCGGCACCGATGCCGGAGGCCACCTGCACGTAGATCACACCTTCGCGGCCGCGTGCCGCACCGAGCTGCGTTTCGGCCAGGGCGCCCAGATTCGCGTCGTTCTCGACGGTCACCGGGACGTGCAGCCGGCCCGCGAGCTCGCGCGCCGCGTGCAGCCCGGCCCAGCTTCCGAGGATCGCCGACGGACGCAGCATCGCGGTGCGCGGATCGATCGGCCCCGGGAGCCCCATCCCCGCCCCGACGACGCGTTCCACCGGCACGTCGATCGCGTTCAGCAGCGAGCGCGCGAGCGCTGCCGCCGCGTCCAGCGCGGCATGGGCGTCGAGCAGCGGATCGAGCTCGATGCGGCGCTCGGCGAGCACCGTCGACGCGAGGTCGGCGATCGCGACCTGGAGGTGGCGATGGCCGAAGTCGATGCCGATCGCCGCGCCCGCCGACGCGTCGAGCGCCAGCATCGCGGCGGGCCGCCCGCGCCGGCCGCCGGAGTCGCGCGGAATGTGCCGTTCGACGACCACCCCACTGCCCAGCAGTTCGGCGACGACGGCCGTGATCGTGGTCCGCGAGAGCCCTACCGCCTCGGCGATCTCGGCCCGGCTCGCGGTGCCTCGCAGACGCAGCGCGTCGATCACGCGCAGCCGGTTGAGTTCTCGCAGATCCTCGAGCGCCCCCATCGCCACGACTGTGGACGAGGGCCCTCTTTCTGTCAACAGCCCGACGTATTACTAGATGAAGGGGTGAGGTACAACACTCACAATTGCGTTGCTCTAGGCGTCCTCTCACAAAGTCGCTCCCCGTTCATTATCGTCACATGAAGGCGGAGATAACCTCGGGCTCTTGTCAGATTCGTCTTCGGAGGAGGACTCCACATGACCCGAGCCAGACGGCTCATCCCGATGCTGATCGCCGCTGCGGCGATGACGGTCGTAGCCGGTTGCGGTAGCGACGACAATTCAGGCTCGGCCAGCAGCGGTAGTTCCAGCGCGGCGACCGCCACCGCTACGCCGGCGGCCAAGGCCAAGGTGGGGGTGATCCTGCCGGACACGGCGTCCTCGGCGCGCTGGGAGAACAACGACCGGCCGCTGCTGAAGGCCGCATTCGACGCCGCGGGCGTCGACTCGGATATTCAGAACGCGCAGGGTGATAAGGCGAAGTTCGCCACGATCGCCGATCAGATGCTCAACGAGGGCGCGAACGTCCTCGTCATCACCAACCTCGACAGCCCGTCGGCGGCGGCCGTGATCGCGAAGGCCAAGGCCCAGGGCGTGCCGGTCATCGACTATGACCGCCTCACGCTGGGCGGCGGCGCCAACTACTACGTCTCCTTCGACAACGTCAAGGTCGGAACCGCGATCGGCGACGGCCTGGTCAAGTGCATGCAGGCCAACGGCAAGTCGTCAGGCCCGGTGGCACTCCTCAACGGCTCGCCGACCGACAACAACGCGACCCTGTTCAAGCAGGGCTACGAGAAGTCGATCAAGGACGCCGGCTACACGATCGCGGCCGACCAGAGCGTTCCGGATTGGGATAACACGAAGGCCGGCACGATCTTCGAGCAGATGTACTCCAAGGCCAAGGGCGACTTCGTCGGCGTCGCAAGCGCCAACGACGGCCTGGGCGGCGCGGTGGCGTCGGTGCTCAAGCGCAACGGCGCGACGAAGGACATCCCGACCACGGGTCAGGACGCGACCGACGAGGGTCTGCAGCGGGTGCTGCTGGGCTCGCAGTGCATGACCGTCTACAAGGCGATCAAGAAGGAGGCCGACGCGGCTTCCGCGCTCGCCATCGCGCTCGCCAAGGGCGACACGGCCGGCGCTGACTCCCAGGCCACGGGCTCCGTCGAGGACACCGAGACCAAGCAGCAGGTCAAGTCCGTGCTGCTCGAGCCGGAGGCGATCACCCCGGAGAACGTCAAGGACGTGGTGGCCGACGGTTTCACCACCGCCGACAAGCTCTGCACCACCAGCGCCCTCAAGAAGGCCTGCGAGGCCAACGGCGTCAGCGGCTGACGACCGCCGGGCAACTCCGTGTGCACGCGGGTCCGTGACGCCAAGTCGTGGGCCCGCGAGCCGCGTCCCAGGCCGAGGCGCTTCGGCGAACGCATCTCGGCCATGTCGCGTCCCGGAGCCCCGGCCACCCTTCCCGCCGGCGGCTCCGGGGCGTTACGGGGAGCCTGGCTAGGAAGCCGCGGCGGCGTCGTCGTCGCGAAGCGCGACGAGGCCGACCGAGCTCAGCCGCTCGGTGTCGCCGATCACGAGCGTGAGCGCGCCGAGGACCTCGGCACGGTCGCCGAGCACCCCGCGCATGACCGTCACGGCCTCGGCCGCTCCGGGTTGTGCGTGCCGATCGACCGACTCCCGGATGCCCTCGATCAGCGACGGACCGGCGGCGCTGAGCTCGCCGCCGACGATGATCGCCGCGGGGTTCAGCGAGTTGCAGAGATCGCCGAGTGCCTGTCCGACGGCACGGCCCGCGTCCTTGATCACGCGCAGCGTGCCCGGGTCCTCGCGGCCGGCCAGCTCGAGCAGCCCCGTCATGTCGAGCTCGCTGCCGTGGACCGGTCGCAGCGTCGCCAGAAGCGCCGTCGCCGAGGCGACCGTCTCGAGGCAGCCGCGGTTGCCGCAGCGACAGACGACGCCGTCGGGGCGGACCTGGACGTGCCCGATCTCCCCGGCGTTGCCCGTCACGCCGCGATGCAACCGGCCGCCGAGGACGATCCCGGCGCCGATCCCCGACGCGACCTTGACGTAGATCACGTCGTCGTACCCGCGCCCGGCGCCGAGCGTGTGCTCGCCGAGGGCGCCGAGGTTCGCGTCGTTGTCGACGTCGACGTGGACATTGAGCCGGCGGGCGAACTCGTCGCCCGCGTTGAGCCCGACCCAGCCCGGCAGGATCACCGAGGAGCGGACCAGGCCGGTGCGCCGGTCGATCGGGCCCGGCAGGCCCATGCCGACGCCGATCACCTGCTGGATCGAGAGACCCGCCTCCGCGAGGACTTCCGCGACCATGGCGGCGGCCGTGTCCAGCGCATGCTCGGCCGACGTGTCGACGTCGACGTCGACGCGCCGTTCGGAGAGCACCGTGGACGAGAGATCCGCGAGCGCGACGCGCAGGTGGCGGTGCCCGAAGTCGACGCCGAGCGCGGCACCGGCACGCGGGGTCAGCCGCAGCCGGGTCGGCGGGCGGCCGCGGCCGGGCCGCTCGGGGCGGGGGTCGACCTCGCTCTCGACGACGATGCCGTAGTCCTGCAGCTCCCCGATCAGCGTGGTGATCGTCGTGCGCGACAGGTTCGTGATGCGCATGAGGTCGGCACGGCTCACGCTTCCCTCGCGGCGCAGGGCGTCGACCACCCGGAGCCGGTTCGCGCGCCGAAGCGACTCGAGAGAACCTCCGCTCGATGCGCCGGCGGGAATGTCGCTCACCAGAGCACTCTTATCAGAGAGCAGCACCCCTTACACAAACGTAGGGGTTTCCCGGACGCGACCGCGGCCGGTTGACCGGTAAACATGGGCCACGGGGATAGGAAGGAGCAGCATTGGCAGCACTTGAGCGGGAGCGGGATCACAGTCGCCTGCGGATGATGCAGACGTTGCTGCATCGACGGTCGCTGAGCCGGGCGGAGCTTTCGGAGACGCTCGGGCTCTCGCGCGCGACGGTGGCGGGGCTCGTCCACGAGCTGGAGCTCGCGGGTGTCGTCGCGCAGCAGCCCGACGAGACCGGCGAAGGCCGGCGCGGGATCGGCCGTCCACCGCTTCAGGTCCTGCTCTCGCCGCGCGCCGCCTTCGCGATCGGTCTCGATCTCGGCCACGAGCGCGTAAGTGCCGCGATGTGCGACCTCGCGGGCGAGGTGCTCGTGACGCGCACGGCGGAGCTGCCCGCCCGGCGGGAGCCGCGCGTCGTGCTCGAGCTCGCGGAGCGGCTGACGCTCGAGGTCCTGGCCGAGGCACGCGTCGACATCTCGAAGGTGCTCGGGGTCGGCGTCGGCCTTGCCGCGCCCGTCGGCAGCGCGAGCGGCGAGATCTACGCGGCCCACATCCTCCCGGGTTGGAACGACGTACGGCCGGCCGAACTGCTCGAGCGCCGGCTCGGCCTCCCGGTCCGGATCGACAACGACGCCAACGTCGGCGCGATGGGCGAGTACCTCTTCGGCGCGGGCCGCGGACACCAGCAGGTCCTGTATGTGCGGCTTTCGACGGGCGTCGGGCTCGGCCTGATCCTCGACGGCCGCCTGCACCGTGGCGTCTCCGGCGTCGCCGGGGAGCTCGGCCACGTGCCGGTCGTCGCCGGCGGGCTGATGTGCCGCTGCGGGAGCCGCGGCTGCCTGGAGACCATCGCAAGCCCCGTGGCGATCGCCGAACTGCTCGAGCGCAGCCGCCTCGAGCCGATCTCGGTCTCGCGCATGCTGGAGCTCGTCCGCAGCGGAGATCGCGGCGCCGTGCGCGCCGTCGCCGACGCGGGCACGGCGCTGGGCAAGGCGATCGCGGCGACGGTCAACCTGCTCAACCCTGAACTGGTCATCATCGGCGGCGAGCTCGCCGGTGCGGGCGAAGCGCTGCTGCAACCGGTCCGCGAGGTCATCGCGCGACAGGCGGTCGCTCCGGCCGCCCGCTCGCTGCGGGTGGTCGCCGGGGAGCTCGCCGACCAGGCCGAGGTTCGCGGCGCGGCGGCGATCCAGCTGTCGCTGGCGCCGTACACCCTTGCGAGTCGCCTGGCCGAATCCAGCGTGCTGGCCGCCTAGAGCCGCGGCGACTCCCGGCGCAGGCCCGCGAGCTCCTCGTCCTCGTGGATGCGGTTCGTCAGCTGTCCGCGCGATCCGACCCCGAGCTTCGCGTAGATCCGCGTCAGGTGGACCTCGATCGTCTTCGCGCTCACCAGCAGCTCGGCGGCGACCTCGCGATTGCTCATCCCTGAGCTGACGAGCCGCGCGACGAGCCGTTCCTGCGGAGTGAGGTCGCCGGCGGAACGGGTGGCGCCGCGACGACGGACGAGCGCGCTCGCGTCGAGCTCTCGGACCGAGCGCTCGATGTCGGGCACCGCGCCGAGGTCGGTCAGCGTGGCCTTGGCCGAGTTCAGCAACGCGGCGGCGCTGCGCCGAGAGCCGCGACGGCGCAGATGCTGGCCGAACGCGAGCTCGATCAGCGCGCGATCCCAGGGCAAAGGCAACAGTTGGATGCGCTCGAGCGCCGAGCGGAAGGCCGCGTCGGCACGATCCGGCGCGCCCCGCGCGGCCTCGAGACGCCCGCGGACCCTGCGCAGCCGGGCGATGCTCGTGGCGTGTCGGCGGTGCAGCGCGAGGGCCTCATGATGGGCGAGCAGCGCGGCGGCCTCATCGAGGCGGCCGAGGTCGACCAGCGCGTCCGCGTAGAGGTCCGGCCACGGCCAGAACCCCGGCTCGTCGATGCCCTCCCGGTGCTCCATCCGCTTGATCGGCTCGAGCGCGCGCAGGACGTCCTCGGGCCGGCGGCGCGCTCGCGCGAACGCCGCGAGGCCCAGGCCGACGGCGGCGATGCAGGCCTCGCCGCTGGGCGGTGACGCGGCCAGCAGCTGCGCCTGCTCCTCGGCGGCGTCCCAATCGCCGCGGGCCGCGGGAACCTGGATCGCCGCCCACAGCGCCATCGCCCGGATCGACGGCGTGTCCTGCTCCGGTGCCACCGAGACGGCCCGCTCGGCTCGCAGCGCGGCGTCATCCCACGCGCCGACGGTGAAATCCGCGAGTGCGAGCCGTGCGTGGCCGAGACCGGCGAGCGGATGCGCGCCGAGCACCCGGCCGTCGTTGCACACGCTAAGCAGCTCCGCCCGCGCCGTCGTGTGGTCCTCGCCGACGAAGTTGAGCCACGCCAGCATCGACCGCAGTGCCAGCGCCGCGTCGGCGACCGCGGGCCCGAGCGCGTCGATCGCGTCACGCAGGCCGGCCCGGGCCTCCGGCAGGCGTCCGGAGTAGGCGAGCCCCATCGCCAGGACCCAGTGGGCGGCGGTGGAGCTGCGCGAGCCCTCGGGCGCCAGTGCCAGGGTGCGCTGCGCCCACTCGATCGTCTCGTGCCCCTTGAGCGCGTTGGTCGCGCCGTAGCCGGCTCGATACGCGATCGTCGCGGCGACGTTCGCGTCGGTGTCCGGCCCGCAGGCCTCCCAGGCCTGGCGGAGCAGCGCCTCCCCGGCCTTCGGATGGGCCCCGGTGATCGCGACCACGCCGATGCTGAGGTCGCGCTTCGGGCTCGGCGCGTAGGTTCGCGCCTCGGTCAGGAGCGGAAGCGCGGCGGCGCCTTCACCGGCGGTGACCATGGCCTCGATCGCGTTGAGCATCCGGCGTTCGCGCTCGTCGCGGTCGCCACTCAGACGGCTCGCGTCCAGCAGCCGGGCCGCCGCGCTCCGCCAGGCGCCGCGCGTGGCCTCGGTGTCGGCGAACGCCTCGAGCGCGGTCGCGAGCTCGGGGTTCGGGGCGGGCGAACCGGCCACGCGGTGCCGCAGCGCCTCGCCTTCGCCGTCGACCAGTTCCGCGGCGCGCAGGTGCAGCGCGGCGCGCTTCGCCGGCTCGATCTCGTGATAGGCGGCGGCGTGGACCAGCGGATGGGGGAAGGCGACGACGTCGCAGCTCGGCTCGCGAATGAGGCGAAGGAGCCCGGCCACCTCGACCTGGTCGAGCGGAGCCGGTGGATCGTCGAGCTCGGCGAGCCTCGTCGCGAGCGCGAGCTTGGTGTGCCGGCCGAGGATCGCGGTGGCCTCGACCAGTCGCCGCGTCTGTGGGGCGCAGGCGGCAAGTTGGCGCGCGACCAGCGCGGCGAACGAGCGCGGCGCCGGCAGTGTGCGCCCGTCCTGCCACGCCTCGGGGGGAAGCTCCTCGAGCAGGGCGCGCGCGTAGAGCGGGTGCCCGGCCGTGTGGTCGCACAGCTGTTCCGCCGCCGCGGTGCTGAGCGTGACGCCCTCCGCCGCGGCAAGCTCACGCAGCTCGCCGGCGTTGAGCGGACCGAGCCGCATCCGGGTCCCCCCGGAACCGGCGATCAGCTTGCGCAGGCCTTCCGGCAAGTCGTCCCAGCCGTCGTCGCGGACGATCAGGAAGAGCACCACGCTCTCGGCCGAGAGCCGGCGGGTGGCGAAGAGCAAGGCCCGCAGCGAGGAGGAGTCGACCCACTGGAGGTCGTCGATGACGACGGCGACGGGGCGTTGCTCGTTGAGCTCGCCCAGCAGCTGCAGCACCCGCATGCCCACACCGACATGGTCATCGGGGCGCGGCGTCAGCCGCCGCGTCGGCAACAGCTCCGGACGCGACTCGCTGCTGACCCGCAGCAACTGGTCGACGACGCCGAACGGCACGAGCGCCTCGTATTCCTCGCCGCTCGCGCGGACGACCCGGGTGGTGTCCGAGGACTCCAGGAAGCGGTCGACCAGCGTGGTCTTCCCGATGCCCGGGGGACCCTCGATCAGCACGATTCGCGGATTCCCGGGTCCGACCGCGGCGAGGATCCCGTCGAGACGAGCCAGCTCGCCCCAGCGTCCCACGAACGCGGAGCCACGAGGCGGGGGTATCTGCATCGCCGCGCCCGAGCCTATCGAGAGGCCGGGCGCAGCGATGAAGAATCAGGCGTCTACGGTGTCGTGGTCGACAGCGTGAACGTCAGCGTCTTGCTGTAGCGCCGGTGCGGAGCGCGTCGTTGGCGGCGATCGACTGCCTGAAGCGCGATCGTCGCCACCTCGTTGGACTACCGGACCGTCGTAGGTCAGGCAGCGTGATCGGGCTCGACGGAGCCGCCGACCGGGGCGAACGCCCCAGCCGGAGCGCCCGGACGCGTCGCCGTTGGCCTGCAGCGTCTGCGGGCAGCGCGAACGTCGCCGTTGACGAGCTTGACCCGTGTTCGTCGAGCTCGGATCGGCGACGCTCAGCGTCGCGTCACCGGCGGTCGAGATCACGTTGGCCGTGGTCGACGCGTTGTACGTCCGCGCCACGCCCGGGGTGAACGGCCCGAAGGACGCCGGCGTGCCCGAGCGTCAGCGACAGCGTGGCCGGCACGGTGCCGCCCGACGGTGCCCGGCGTGCTGGTCTCCTGGACCGTGACACCGTTGCCGTCGAACTCGAGCCAGTTCAGGTTGATCAGGTTGGCGCCGGTGGCGCCGCCCGTGACCGTGCGGAACGTGACGAACAGCTCGTGCTTGCCGGCCGCGACGTTGGCCAGCGGCACCGTCGTCCGTGCTCCACGTGTCGACGCCACCCGTCGAGGTCAGGTCCGCCGTGGCGATGACCGGACCCGTGATCGAGTCCTGACGGATGTCGATCCGCAGCCAGCGGCGAGCCCACGGTGCGAGCGGCGGCGCCGTCCGCGAAGCGGATCGCGACGGTGTCGATCTGGTGCAGGTTGAACGGACCGTTCAGCTGCAGCCAGTCGGTCGTGGCGATGCTGTTGCGGTGCACGTGGCCCCGACGCCGGCGGTGTCGGTGTTGGTCGCCGTCGTCGTGCCGGACTGGTTGACGACGTGCTCGACCTCCTGGATGCTTCTGACGGATCTGGACCTGGGTGGTCGTGGACAGCGGCGGAACGCCGCCCGGCCGAACCCTTGTCGGTGTAGGTCGCCGAGATGACGCCGAACACGTTGCCGCCGTGGGCGACGTCCGCCGCGTCGGTGTGCAGGAAGCCCGTGCAGCCGGTGCGAGCGCGCCTCGGCGTGGCCGTGGGTGTCGTGGCCGAGCACGAACGTCGTGATGACGTCGCTGCAGTTGATCGAGCCGTCCTCCGGATCGGTGACCGTGACCTTGTACTGGATCTTGTCGCCGAACGAGAACAGGCCGCCGTCGATCGGAGCGGTGATCGTCGACCGTCGGGCTGGTGTTGCCCGACGGTGATGAGCGTCGCTGTCGAGGTCTGCTTGCCCGAGGAGTCGATCACCGTCAGGACGGCGGTGAAGCGGCCGGCGCTGCGTGTAGGTGTGCGTCGGGTTGGCCTCGGTCGGAGAGCGGCGAGCCGTCGCCGAAGTCCCACTCGTAGCGGATCGAGTCGTTCGGGTCCGCATCCAGGGAGCCGGCGCTCGAGAAGTTGACCGTCAGCGGCGAGCGGGCCGTCGGTCTTGTCCGCCGTCAGGACGGCCTTCGGAGCGCGCTGACCCTTGACGTAATCCCAGCGGTACAGGCCGGCGTCCGGGTTGATGTTGAAGAAGCCGTCACCGTAGGTCAGCAGGTACAGCGAGCCGTCGGCCCCGAACTGCATGTCCTCGGGGTTGTCGCACTCGAACTGGAACGTCGAGTTCGCGGTGTTCGCCGCGCCGCAGTCGAGCGCGCTGTTGATCTTGAACACGCGGTTCTGCGCGTCGAGCTTCAGCTCGCGCAGCGTGTCCTGGCCGAACTCGCCGAGGAAGACGGACTCGTCGTAGTACGGCCGGGAACTTCGTTCGGGTTCGGGTTGGCCGGGTCGTAGTTGTACTTGGCGATGCCGTGCGGAGCGACGCCACCCGTGTAGAGCTCGGGGAACAGGCGCGGGCACTCCGTCGAGTCGAGCCCGGGGCGATCGGCCCGGGGTCGTCGCGTAGTAGCCGAAGCACGGCGTACCGAGCGGGTTGGTCGCCCGTGTTGTCGCGGTAGGAGTACCAGATCTCCGGATCGGTGACCGGCGGCGTCAGCGCCAGGCCGGGCTCGATGCCCGGGCCGCCGTCACGCACCATACGCGAGTCGTTGACCAGACCGGCGGGGTTGCCGCAGTCGACGGCTCGGGGTTGTCACCCGGGAAGCCGACCGTGGTCGTGTTCGGCAGGAACTCCAGGAAGTTCCACTTGTAGTAGCCGAGCTTGCTCGAGTAGCAGAGCGGATAGCCGTAGTTGGACGGCTTGCGCACGATCTCGAAGCGGCCGACGCCGGACGGGCCGCGGCTGCGCTGCGGCGTGTTGGCGTCCGGCGAGTAGTCGGAGATGTAAGCGACGTCGTTCTCGTCCACCTGGATGCGGTACGGGTTGCGGAAGCCCATCGCGTAGACCTCGGCCTTGGTCTTCGGCGTCGGAGCGCCGTTGACCACCGGGTAGAGGTTGCCGGCCGGGATGGTGTACGCGCCGGTGCCGGTGCCCGCCGTCGTGTAGTCGGCCTTGTTGGCGTCCGCGGCGGTGACGTTGTCCTTGACCTTGATGCGGAGGATCTTGCCGCGAAGGTCGTTGGTGTTCAGCGTCGAGCGACGATCGTCGCCGGTCGCGCGCGGGGTCATGCCGCCGTCGAGCGGGTACGGATTGCCCAGGATGCCGTTGTTGAACGTGCCATGGCGACCACTGCGGTCGGGCTGGTGCCGGTGAGACCGGCGCCGTTGGCCGTCGAGCAGCGGCTGATCCGCGCCGGCCAGCGCGCGGCGGAAGTACACGTTGACGACCGCGGTGCTGGCGTTGCCGCCGGTGGCGGGGTTCGTCTGGATGTTGTTCGCGCCGACGGTCGAGAGCGCCTCGAGCGCGGCGTCGATCTGCGGCGCCGTCGCGTTGTACGGGATCGGCGCCGTCGTCTGGCCCTTGAAGGTCAGCGTGAAGGTGCCGCCCGTCGCGTTGTTGGTGCGGACGGTCTGCTGCTCGTCGGTGAGCTGGTCCTGGAAGGGACCGTAGCCGTTGGCGTTGATGCCGCCGGCCGGCGTGTCGTCGCCCGTGACCATCCACAGGTTGTTGTGCTTGTCGAAGTCGATGTCGCCCGCGACGTGGCAGCACTCCTGGCGGTTGTTCGTGACCCGCAGGATCTGCTGCTCGGAGTTCAGGTCCAGACGCGCACCGTTGGCGTCCTCGACGAACTTGAAGCGCGAGAGCTGGAAGTAGCCGATGTACTTGTCCCACGCCGTCGGGTCCTTGGAGTACGTTCGGCACCGTCTCGTTCGGCGTCGTCTGCGAGGCGATGATCGAGCCGTCGGAAGCCCGCACGTTGGTGACGGTCTGCGGGGACGTAGTACAGGTACACCCACTTGTTGGTGGCGAAGTTCTTGTCGACCGCCGGGCCGTAGAGGCCGTCCTCGGAGTTGGTGTAGACGCGCAGCGTCGTCGGCAGCGTCGTGTCGCCGAGGTCGGCGATGATCTGCGTGGTGCCCGTGGTCGGGTTGTGCAGGCGCACGCCGCCGCGACGGTCGGTCTGGATGATGCGGCCGTCCGGGAACTGATCGAAGCCGATCGGCTCGTTGAGGTTCGGCTGCTGCGTGACCTTGACCTGCTGGTAGTTCTTCAGCACGGTCGCGCCGCAGTCGCTGTAGGCGGGGTCGCTCTGACCCGCGGCCCAGGCGATGGCGCCCTTGAGGTGCTTCTGCAGGTCCGCGTCGAACGCTCGCCGCGGCCGTGCCGAGGCCGGTGTAGAAGGAGCGGCCACCCTGGATGTCCTTGCAGAAGGAGATCGGGTGGTTGGCGCCCATCGTGCCGCCGTCGATGCCCTTGAGCACGTTGCCGGCCGGCTGGGGCTCGAACGGCTTCTCGACGACGGTCGCCAGGACGTGCGAGAGGCCGCGGACGTTGGCCGATGAAGTTGTAGAAGCTCTCGGTGCGCTCCCAGTACTCCGGGAGATTCTTCGTCGCATCATGGACGCGATCGAAGACCTTGACGGTCGCGGTCTGCGACGTCGTCTTGCCCGTCGAGCGGGTGCCGAGCAGGCTGGTCAGGAACGCCCAGCTCGCGTCGGTCTCGACAGCCGACCCGATGCCGACGAAGCCGCCGCCCTTCTTGTAGATACGCCTCGAAGTTCGCGCGCTGCGCGTCGTTGAGCGGGCTTGCCAGGCCCGTGTTCAGGAACACGACTGCGCGGTACGAATCGAGATTCGTGGGCGTGAACTGCGCGCCGACATCAGCGGGCGCGGGTGCGGTGACGACGCCATCAGCGCCGACCGCGGAAGTGATTGCTGCGATACCGGCCGTGCTGACCGCGTCCTGCGTGCTCGTGACCACGAGCACCTTGTACGGGTCGGCCGCAGCCGCCTTCTGTTTCGCCGACGCACTCGCCGGCACCACTAGAGCCAGACCCAACAAGGCCAGCCCGGCACTTCTCCTACCAATCAGTCGCAAAACCTTCTCCTCTCGAATTCCCTGGGACGGAGGCCCGCGGGCCTCCGAGAACTGCCGCTTCCGCCTGGCATTCGTTGCTACGGCAGACAAACGGCAGCGCGACGGGTGCCGACCGGGCGACCGGTCGAACTGTGTTTCGGATCCTTCTCTCCTTCTCCCCGGGCTTTCGGCGGCGCGCGCACTCAAGCTGTGATGACGGACGACGAAACCCTCACGCAGCGGGTGTGTCCTGTCAACCCTCCTCGAATTCTCATCTCGCGATGCCGAACCGGGGTTCTGCTTGCTCGCGGGCAGATGTCTATCCCCGTTCTGGGGACTTCTGTCCATGAACATGGAATGAGAGGTTCGTGAACATGCTTCTGCGCCTCATCCGACCCTGTGCCCATGCCGAAACTCCCGTTTCGGCGGGTGCATAAATTCTTGCGGCCGGATTGCCGTGGGCGGATAAGCGCGACTGATGCTCTAGCGCGAGCGATCGAAATCGGCCGCGACGTCGCGCATGTGCGTCTCGAGTTCGGCGAGCAGCTCGCGCATGCCCGGCGAAGGGCGCGAGCCGTGGCGGCTGACGACGGCGAACGTGTCGTACAGGGGCGGGCTGAACCGCGTCGTGGTCAGGCCGTCCGGGTACGACGTGGCGTGCGTATAGGCGCTCGGGAGGTAGGTGTCGCCGATCCCGGCGCTGTCGGTCCGCGAGCGCGTGGCGTTCGCCGGCGCCGGCGTGAAGGTCCAGCGGGCGGTGGCCAAGTACCACCGCGTCGCGAAGCCAAGGCCGGGGGAGGGGCCGGAGCAGACCCGTGCGCGAGTGCTCGCGTACGAGGACGAGCGCACGTTCCGGGAGTTCCTCGGCCCGCTGCCTGCTGCCGTCGAGCGCATCTTCTCGTGCGCGGCGCACCGCGCGACGGCGGAGCTCGACGAGCTCTCCGCGGGTTGCGGGATCGGCCTGTTCGCGCTCGTCTGGGGCGGCAAGGGCTCCTTGATCGCTCGCAACCTGATCGGCGGCGCCGGCGAGCTGCCGGCGGCCATGGGGCGCGAGCTCGGCGACCGTGCCCGCACGCGCTGCCGGGTCACCGGGCTGCACGAGGACGGGGACGCGCTGCTCGTCGAGCACGTGACCGACGGCGTCGCTTCGAGCACGCGTGCCCGCCAGGTCGTCGTCGCGGTGCAGGCGCCGTTCGCGGCTCCGCTCGTCGCGCCCATCGCCGGGCAGGCGGCCGCAGCGCTGGAGCGGATCACCTACGGCGCGTTCCTCAGCGTGGCGGTCGAGACGAGCGAGGCGACGGCGATGCCATGTGGGGCACCGCGTCGATCGTGCCCGAGGCGTGCGTCGCGCTGCACCGGTTGCTGATCGACGAGATCGACCTTCCCGCCGCGGGCGAGCTGTGGGCGCGCCTGTGGCCGCTCTGCCGGTTCCTTGAAGGCCAGAGCTACTCGGCGGCGGTCAAGACGGCGTGCGCGCTGGTCGGCGACACGACCGGCCCGGTCCGGGCGCCGCTGCACGCCGCACCACCGGTCGCCTGCTGGAGGTGCTCAGCCCGCTGAATGCGTGAAGGTATCATCTAAATAGATGACCTTCTCACGCACTTTGCCGGTCTCGCTGCTCGACCTGGCGCAGATCCCGCAGGGCGGTACGGCGCAGACCGCCCTGCATCGTTCGCGCGAGCTGGCCCAGCGCGCCGAGGAGCTGGGCTACCACCGCTTCTGGCTCGCCGAGCACCACAACATGGCGGGGATCGCCAGCGCGGCGACCTCGCTCGCGATCGGCTTCGTGGCCGAGGGGACGAGCACGATCCGCGTCGGCGCCGGCGGGATCATGCTGCCCAACCACGCGCCGCTGGTGATCGCCGAGCAGTTCGGCACGCTCGATGCGCTCTACCCGGGCCGGATCGATCTCGGGCTCGGGCGCGCGCCCGGCACCGACCAGCCGACGATGCGCGCGCTGCGCCGCGACCTGACGAGCGCCGACACCTTCCCGTCCGACGTCCAGGAGCTGCAGGCGCTGCTCGGCGACCCGGCGCCGGGCCAGCACATCCAGGCCGTTCCCGGTGCCGGCTCGCACGTGCCGCTGTGGATCCTCGGCTCGAGCCTGTTCGGCGCACAGCTCGCCGCCGCGCTCGGGCTGCCGTACGCGTTCGCGTCGCACTTCTCGCCCGCCGCGCTGGTGCCCGCGATCGAGATCTACCGGCAGACGTTCCGGCCGTCCGCGCAGCTCGCGCAGCCGCACGTGATGCTCGCCGCCAACGTGATCGTCGCCGACGACGACGACCAGGCGCGCAAGCTGTTCACGTCCACGCAGCGCTCGTTCATCGACGGCATCTTCCGGCGCCAGCGCAGCCCGCTGCCGCCGCCGATCGAGTCGATCGAGGACTACTGGCAGCCGCACGAGCGCCAGCAGATGGAGAGCATGCTCGCCTGCTCCTTCATCGGTTCGCCCGACACGGTGCGCTCCGGGCTCGACGCCTTCGTGAGCGAGCATCAGCCGGACGAGCTGATCGTCACCACCAGCGCGTTCGACCAGGGCGCGCGGCTGCACTCGCTCGAGCTGCTCGCGGCGCTCGACGTCGGCGCGGCGGTGCACTAGGTGCCGCCGTACAGCGTCGAGCCCGTCGCCGAGCACGCGGAGATCCGCGCCGCGCTGTACGAGCTGGTCGGCCGCTTCCTCGCCGACTACGAGCGCTCGGCGAACGCGCACGGGCTGACCCTCACGCAGGCCCGCGTGCTCGGCTTCGCGGCCTGCGAGCCGCTCTCGCAGCGCCAGCTCGCCGAGCGCTTCGGGTGCGATCCCGTCGAACATCAGCGTGCTCGTCGACCGGCTCGCCGAGCACGGGCTGGTCGAGCGCCGGCCGGACCCGCGTGACGGGCGCGTCAAGCTCGTCGTCGCCACGGAGTCCGGCCGCGAGCTCGCCGTCCGCTGCTGCCGCGACCGCGAGTGGCTCGGCCCGGCACTGGACCGGCTCGCGCCCGCCGAGCGCGAGACGGTGCGCGAGGCGCTCGCCCTGCTCGTCGACGCCTGAGGGCTCAGGCGCGCCTGACCAGCGCGCCGCGGAGCTCTCTGCGCGAGCTGATGTCGAGCTTGGGGTAGACCTTGCGCAGGTGATACTCGACGGTGCGCGGGCTGATGAAGAGCTGGGCGCCGATCTCCGGGTTCGTCTGCCCTTCGCTCGCCAGACGGGCGATCTGCGCCTCCTGTGGGGTCAGATCGTTGTGGGTGTCGACGCTGCGCCGCCGCGCGGTCTCGCCGCTGGCCAGCAGCTCGCGCCGCGCCCGTTCGGCGAAGGCCTCGGCGCCGATGTCGCTGAAGGTGTCGTACGCGGCCTGGAGCTGCACGCGCGAGTCGACGCGGCGGTGCTCACGCCGCAGCCACTCGCCGTAGACCAGCTGGGCGCGCGCCAAGTGCGGCGCGAGGCGGCCATGCGCGAGGCGCTCGATCGCCTCCCGGTAGTACGGCTCAGCCGCGGGGCCCTGGGTCAAGAGCGCCTGCGAACGGGCGTGAAGCCCGAGCAACCAGGTGCTGCCGCTGGCGTGGGCGCGCTCGCCGAGCTGCGCCGACGCCGTCGCGGCGAGCTCCGGCCGCCCGCTGCGAACGGCCGCCTCGATCAGCTCGATCAGCGCGAACGTGAACAGGGACAGCTCATCCTGCTCGCACCCCCGCTGCGCCGCGGCGAATGCCTCGTCGTAGCGGCCGAGGCCGTTGAAGAGCACGGCGTGCGCGCACCAGATCATGCTCAGCGCCATGCCCTGGCCTCGCGCTGCCGCGTCCTCGCTGCCGGCCTCGATCAGCTCCAGCGCCGCGGCCTCGTCACCGCGGTAGGCGGCGAGCATCTGCGTGGTCTGGATCAGCGGCGCCGTGCCCGCGGCCTGCGTGATCGCGGCGGACTCGTCCATCAGCGCCGACGCGGCCGCGTACTCGCCGGCGTGCATGTGCACGCCCGCGAGGTAGCTCGCGGCGAGCGGCAGGACGCTGAGCGCGCCGGTCTCACGTGCGACGCGGACGCCGCGGTTGGCCAACTCGTCCCAGGTCGCGTCGTCGAAGAGATCGGCCGCGACGCGGCACGCGAGCCACAGCCAGGGGCCGGTGTCCGCAGCGTCTGAGCGGCGGAAGGCCTCGAGCGCCTCGCGCAGCGGCGCCACCCCGGCCGCGTAGCCCTCGGCGACGCGCGTCGCGAGGCCGTCGAGCAGCAGGTCGCTCGGCCCCGGCGGCTGCTCGGCCGGCGGCGCCGCGCGGGCCACCTCGAGCACGTCGCCAGGAGCGTCGAAGCGCGTGGCGAAGATCGCCGCCGCGACCGCTTCCAGGCACGTCTCGCGCGCGAGCGCCGCGTCCAGTTCCACGAGGCCCTTGGCGGCGTCGAGCAGGAGCGTCGGCGCGTCGCCGCCACGCCGCAGCGCGAACGCGATCTGCGCCCGAAGGCGCTGCGTCCGGGCCTGGCGGAGCTCGTCGAGCGGGCCGAGCTCGGCGCTCGCGAGCAGCGCGACCGCCGCCTCGGGCGCGCCGGCCTCGAGCTTGGCCTGCGCGGCGGCGAGCGCTCGTTCCGCGCGCCGGGCCGGATCGGGGGTGAGCTCGGAGGCGCGCTCCAGGAACGCCGCGGCCGCCGCGACGCCACCGCGGCGCTGTGCCCGGTCGGCGGAGCGCTCGAGCTCGGCCGCCACCGCTTCGTCCAGGCCCGCGGCGGCGTGCGCCCGGTGCCAAGCGCGACGATCGGGATCCGCGACCGGATCGGTCGCCTCGGCGAGGGCATGATGCACCGCCTGGCGCTCACGCAGCGGCGCGGCGCGGTAGACCGCGGAGCGCACGAGCGGGTGCCGGAAGCGCACCCGCGTGCCGAGCTCGAGCAGCCCTGCGGTCTCGGCCGGCGCGACCGCGTCGGCGCCGATGCCCAGTTGGCCGGCGGCGCGCCAGAGCAGCGTCACGTCGCCGATCGGCTCGGCCGCCGCGGTCAGCAGCAGCTGCTGGGCCGCCGGGGGGAGCGACTCGCAGCGCCGCAGGAAGCTCTGCTCGATCCGGCCCGCGAGCGAGCCTGATCCGGGCATCCCGAAGCCTCCCGCCAGCTCCGCGTAGTTGAGACCGCGTGGCAGTTCGAGCAGGGCGAGCGGGTTGCCGCGTGCCTCGGCGACGATCCTGTCCCGGACCAGCTCGTCGAGCGGGCCCTGGATCGCGGACGCCAGCAGGCTCCGTGCGTCGCCGTCCTCGAGCCCTTCGACGGTCAGCTCCGGCAAGCCCGCCAGCTCCTGCGTGACGCTCGGCTCGCGGACGGCGAACACGATCGCGATCCCGTCCGCGAACAGGCGCCGCGCCACGAACGCGAGCGCCTGCGACGAGGCTCGGTCGAGCCACTGCGCGTCATCGATCAGGCAGACGAGCGGAGAGGCCTCAGCGACCTCGGCGAGGAGGCTGAGAACCGCCAGGGCCACGAGGAAATGGTCCGGGACGCCGCCCGCTCGGAGCCCGAACGCCACCGACAGCGCATCGCGCTGCGGCTCTGGAAGCTGGTCCAGATCGCCCAGCATCGGCGCGCACAGCTGATGCAGCCCGGCGAACGCCAGCTCCATCTCGGACTGCACGCCCGCGACGCGCGCGATCCGGCAGCCGCTCGCCTGTCCCGCGAGGTACTCCAGCAGCGCCGACTTCCCGACTCCTGCCTCGCCGCGCACGACCAGCACCGAGCTCTCCCGCTGCCGGACGCGCCTGAGCACGACATCGAGCGCCTCGCACTCACTACGGCGGCCGCGCAGCATCGGAACCGCAGCTAGCGCAGCGTCGCGCCGTCGGACGCCGAGCCGACGAGGCGGCTGTAGCGGCCGAGGACGCCGCTCGTAACGCGCGGCGGCGGCGGCTTGTAGGCCTCGAGGCGGGCCGCGAGCTCCTCGTCCGTGACGTCGAGCGCGAGGATCCGTTCGTCGACGTCGATCGTGACCACGTCGCCGTCGCGGACCACGGCGAGCGGGCCGCCGCGGACAGCTTCGGGTGAGACGTGGCCGACCATCAGGCCGCGCGTCGCTCCCGAGAAGCGGCCGTCGGTGACGAGCGTGACCGACTCGCCGAGTCCGGCGCCGACGAGCGCCGCGGTGATGCTCAGCATCTCGCGCATGCCGGGCCCGCCCGCGGGACCCTCGTTGCGGACGACGGCGACCTCGCCTTCCTTGATCTCCCCGGCGGTGATCGCGGCGATGCAGGCGTCCTCGCTCTCGAAGACGTGCGCGGGGCCGCTGTGGCGGCGGCGCTCGGTCCCGGCGACCTTGGCCACCGCGCCGAGCGGGGCGAGGTTGCCGCGCAGGCCGACGAGGCCGCTGACGGGCTTGTAGGGAGCGTCGGCGCGGTAGGTCACCTTGCCGTCGGGCTCGGGTGCCGCGGCGCTCGCTTCGGTCAGCGTGACGCCTTCGACGGTCGGGGCATCGCCGTCGATGAGGCCGGCGGCGATCAACTCGCGTGATCAGGACGGGCACGCCGCCGACGGCGTGGAAGTCGGTGGCGACGTAGCGGCCGCCCGGCGTCAGGCTGGCGATCACGGGCGTCTTGTCGCAGCGGTCGACGAGGTCGTCGAGGCTGAGCTCGACGCCGGCCTCGCGGGCGATCGCGAGCAGGTGCAGGATGCCGTTGGTGGAGCCGCCGCTGGCGGCGATCCCCGTGATCGCGTTCAGCAGCCCGCGGCGGTTGAGGAAGTCACGCGCCGGGCGGCCGTCGTCGCTCGCGAGGCGGGCCGCGAGGGCTCCGGCGTCCGCGGCGTGCGCCTCGCGCTGCTCGAGCTCGTCGGCGGCCACCATCGTCGTGCCGGACGGCGTCAGCCCGAGGAACTCGAGCGCCAGCCCCATCGTGTTGGCCGTGAAGTTCCCCGCGCAGGTCCCGGGGCCCGGGCACGCGGTGCGCTCGACCTCGTCGAGCTCGGCGCGCGAGAGCCGGCCTTGGCGGAAGCCGCCGACGGCCTCCCACACGTCCTGGATCGTCGCGTGCTCGCCATGCCAGCGAACCGGCGCGCATCGGGCCGCTGTAGACGACGACGCTCGGCTTGTCGATCCGCGCCAGCGCCATCAGCGCCGCGGGCACGGTCTTGTCGCAGCCGACGATGCAGACCAGCGCGTCGAAGTCGTGCGCGATGTCCATCAGCTCGATCGAGTCGGCGATCAGCTCGCGCGACACGAGCGACGCGCGCATCCCGGGCGTGCCCTGCGACTGGTTGTCGGAGACCGCGATCGTGTTGAACGGGAGCGGGACCCCGCCGGCGGACTCGACGCCCCGCGCCACCGCCGCGGAGAGCTGGAGGTGGTTGAGGTTGCAGGGCATCGTGCCGGTCCAGCACGATGCGATGCCGACGATCGGTCCGTCGAGGCGGCCCGGGTCGATCCCCATCGCGCGGAAGTGCGAACGCGCTCCCGCGCGGCCCGGATCGTCCGCCAAGGCCTCGCGCGCCAACCGGCGCGCCGCCTGTACTTCGTTGTCGGGAGTGGGGGTCATCGGGCGTCGAAGGCGGCCTGCGCCGGTCTCGACGCCAGAGTATCCAGGCGACGGCGGCCGGACGCGTCTCGACCGTCGCCCGGCGGTTCAGTCACGGGATCGCAGGGGTGTGCTTCTCCAGGTTCGCCAGCCGGACTTCCAGCATCACACCCCCTTCTCGATCAGTCGAGCGCACGCTCGATCAGGCGGGCGTAGGCGCGCTGGCCGCGGGGGACGGGGTGGATGTCGTCGTCGTAGAGCAGGCCGGGGCGGTCGCTGGCCTTGTACCAGTCGACCAGGCGGGCCTGGGGCCAGTTGCGGGCGGCGTCCTTCAGGGTTCGGTTGACGTCCCGTTCCCAGGAGTCCTGCTCGAGTTCCGGGCTCGCGGCGAGCATCACGGAGGCGCCGACGGCGAGCGGCTTGAGCGGTGCCTGGACCGCGGCCGGTGTCGGAGCGGCGCGGGCGGCGGCGGATCTCGTCGTGGCGAGCGGGGACGCCGGCGGTCGGTCGGGCGTGCGGGCTCCTGCGGCGGCGACGGTGGCGGCGAGGGCGACGATCGTGCCGAGCGCGATGGCCGACCTCCTGCGCGGGGTCCGGGCGTCGAGCCAGGCGCGGGCAGACCCGGTTCGGACGGGTCGTTCGACCCAGCGGTAGGACACGGCCGCGAGGAGCACAGCGCCGGCGATCTGCCAAACGAGCGCGATGTCCGCGAGCACCATCACCGGCCAGTGCCACCAGCAGCACACCGGTTACCGCGAGGGCACGGATCCCATCGAGCGCGGCGACGTGCGGTAAACGTCCGCGCCTACCAGGTCCACTGCTTGATGGCGTCCGGGTCGTCCCCGTGCTCGCGCGTGTGCGCGCGGATGTGGAGGCGTTCGTCGACCATGCGCTGGCGCAGGTGCGCGGCGCGCGCACCGAGGCCGGGAACGCGGTCGATCACGTCCATCACGAGATGGAACCGGTCCATGTCGTTGAGCATCACCATGTCGAAGGGCGTCGTGGTCGTGCCCTCCTCCTTGTAGCCGCGCACGTGCAGGTTGGCGTGGTTGGTCCGCCGGTAGGTGAGCCGGTGGATCAGCCACGGGTAGCCGTGGTAGGCGAAGATCACCGGGCGGTCGGAGGTGAAGAGCGCGTCGAACTGCCCGTGCGAGAGCCCGTGTGGATGCTCGGTGTCGTCCTGCAGGCGCATCAGGTCGACGACGTTGACCACGCGGACCTTCAACGAGGGCAGCTCCGTGCGCAGGATGCGGCGCGGCCGCGACGGTCTCCAGCGTGGGGATGTCGCCGGCGCAGCCGAGCACGACGTCGGGCAGCTCGCCCTCGTCGTTGGACGCCCAGTCCCAGACCCCGATGCCGCGCGTGCAGTGCGCGACGGCCTCGTCCATCGTCAGGAAGTTCAGGCTCGGCTGCTTGCCCGCCACGACGACGTTGACGTAGTGGCGGCTGCGCAGGCATGTGGTCGCCGACCGAGAGCAGGCAGTTGGCGTCCGGCGGCAGGTAGACGCGGACGATCTCGGCCTTCTTGTTGACCACGTGGTCGATGAAGCCCGGGTCCTGATGGGAGAAGCCGTTGTGATCCTGGCGCCAGACGTGCGAGGAGAGCAGGTAGTTCAGCGACGCGATCGGGCGCCGCCAGGGGATCCCGCGCGTCACCTTCAACCACTTGGCGTGCTGGTTGAACATCGAGTCCACGATGTGGATGAACGCCTCGTAGCAATTGAAGACGCCATGGCGCCCGGTCAGGAGATAGCCCTCGAGCCAGCCCTGGCACAGATGCTCGCTCAACACCTCCATCACGCGGCCGTCGGGCGCGAGGTGCTCGTCGGTCGGCAGCGTCTCGGCCTGCCAGGCGCGATCGGTGACCTCGAACAGCGCCGCGAGCCGGTTCGACGCGGTCTCGTCCGGGCCGAAGACGCGGAACGTCTGCATGTTCTCGCGCATCACGTCGCGCAGGAAGCCGCCGAGCACGCGCATCGGCTCGCTCGTCGTGGCCGCGGGCGCGGGGACGTCGACGGCGTAGTCGCGGAAGTCCGGCAGCCGCAGGTCCCGCAGCAGCTCGCCGCCGTTGGCGTGGGGGATGGAGCCCATCCGGCGATCGCCGGACGGCGCCTGCGCGGTCAGCTCAGCCCGCGGTGCGCCCGTCCTCGTCGAACAGTTCCTCCGGCCGGTACGAGCGCATCCAGGCCTCGAGCATGCGCAGGTGCTCGGGGTTGTCGGCCAGCCCGGAGAGTGGGACCTGGTGCGCACGGAACGTGCCCTCGACCGGGATGCCGTCGACCTCCTTCGGCCCGGTCCAGCCCTTCGGGGTGCGCAGGACGATCATCGGCCGCTCGCCTGCGTCGATCGCGTCCAGCGCGCGCTCGAGCGCCGCCGCGAGCGCCTCGTGCACCGCCGCGGGCTCGTCGCCCTCGACGAACAGCGGCTCGTGCCCGTACCCACGCATCAGGTCGCGCAGCGCGTCGTCGCCGATCCGCGCCAGCACGGTCGGGTTGGCGATCTTGTAGCCGTTGAGGTGCAGCACGGGCAGCACCGCGCCGTCGCGCTGCGGATCGAGGAACTTGTTCGAGTGCCAGCTGGCGGCCAGCGGCCCGGTCTCGGCCTCGCCGTCACCGACCACGCACAGCACCAGCAGCTCCGGGTTGTCGAACGCCGCGCCGTACGCGTGCACGAGCGCGTAGCCGAGCTCGCCACCCTCGTGGATCGAGCCCGGCGTCTCGGGCGCCACATGGCTCGGGATCCCGCCCGGGTACGAGAACTGCCGGAACAGCTCGCGCATACCGCGCTCGTTGAGCGACACGCTCGGGTAGCGGTCGCTGTAGCTGCCCTCGAGCCAGGTGTTGGCGACGAGGCCCGGACCGCCGTGACCGGGCCCGGTGACGAACAGCGTCTGCAGGTCGCGCTGCCGGATCAGCCGGTTCATGTGCGCGTAGAGCAGGTTCAGCCCGGGTGTCGTCCCCCAGTGGCCGAGCAGGCGCGGCTTGACGTGGTCGAGCGAGAGCGGCTCCCGCAGCAGCGGGTTGTCGCGCAGGTAGATCTGCCCGACCGACAGATAGTTCGCGGCCCTCCAGTAGGCGTCGAGACGGGTGAGCTCAGCGTCGTCGATACGGCGACGATACCTCAGGCCTCGGCGGCGACGGTCTGCTCGACCTGCGCGCGCGACCAGAGCGTCGCGTTCAGGAACGCGGCCCCGGTGATCAGGCGGCTGATCACGTAGAGCCAGACGAGCATCGTCGCCGCGACCCCGAAGGCGCCGTAGGTCTCCTCCGAGCGCCCGAGCCGTGGCGCGAAATAGAGGATCACGGCGACCTGGATCAGCTGGACGCCGACGGCGACCATGAACGCCCCGGGCAGCAGCTCGCGCGGATGCTTGGCGCGGCGCGGCAGCAACCACATCGCCCACAGGATGATCGCGGTGTCCACCGCGAGCGTGGTGATCACGCTCAGGAGCGCCATCCCGCCGACCTGCTCGTAGAGCCACGCCACGCCGGCCGACGCCAGCGCGTGCAGGAGGAAGATCAGGTTGAACATCGCGATCGCGTACGGCGGCTGACGGATCTTCCGCGGTTCCAGCTGCCACGCGAGCGAGTACGCGAGGACCAGCGCACGCAACGCTCCGAGCGTGAACCAGGCGAGCAGGACGATCCCCGTGACGAACAGGATCACGATGTTGCGATCGCCGTTCTGCAGTGCCTCCGCGGCCGAGTAGGCCGACGCCGCGCTGACGCCGAACTCTCGCGAGGCCTTCTCCAGACCGTCCTGGTTGACCTCGCTCCAGAGCGACAGCACCGACGCGACGAGCAGTCCGGCGGGCACGAGCCAGAGGAACAGCCGGAAGGCGACGCCGCCGGCGATCAGGCCGCCGCCGAGCGAGCGCTCGAGCTCGGCGGCCTGGCGTACGGTCGACCCTCCCGGGAGCGTCTCCGCGTGCTCACGGGCGGATGTCAGCCGCGCCGCGAGAGCTGCGGTGCGCGACGGGCGGTCGGTCTCCACCCGACGAGCCTAACGCGCTCAACAGGCGACGGGCTTGGCCGCTCCCGCCGGCTTGCACGCGGTCTTGACGAGCGGCGCGTTGCCCTTGCGCACTGCCAGTGACTTGACGGACGTGATGAAGCCCGGGCTCGAGGTCGTGACGGTGATCGTGGTCCCGCTCTTGAGCGCGGTCTTGACGAGCGCCGCCAGGCTCAGGCTCGTCCCCTTGCTCGTCAATGTCACGCCCTTGCCCTTGAGCTTCTTCGGGCAGCCGCTGCCGCTGCAGGTGACGACGACCGTCGCCCGCGCGGGGATGCCCTTGACCGTCAGCCCGGCGAGCTTGGTGGTCGTCTTCGTGGACGAGAACCGGAACGACAGCACGGCGCTGATCTTCTGCGGGGCGGCGCTTCATCGAGAGCGCGGCGTAGAGGTACTGGCACATCAGCGCGTGCTCGAGCTCGGCGGCCTCGGCCAGAAGCGTGACGAGGCGGTGCCGGTGCGGCGATGTCGATCATGCGGCGCCGAGCTCTTCGAGCGTGATCGCCGCCCGCTGCTGGAGGCCTGGATGTCCGCGCTCGGCGGCCAGTTCGGCGGCCGAGCGGATGCGGTCGATCGCCGCGTCGCGCGGGCGGCCGGCTGCGACCTCGGCGGCGCCCAGCAGGCGCAGCAGCTCGGGCTCGCACCAGCGCTCGCCGCCGGCGTCTGCCCGTTCGAGGCCCTCGTTGAGCGCCGTGATCGCATCCTCGGGACGCCCGGCGCGCAGGCACGCATCGCCGAACTGCGCGAGCAGCCAGGGCAGCAGCAGCTGCGCCCCGCCCATGCGCCACAGCTCCATCCCGGCGCGGATCTCCGCGAGACCTTCGGCGTGCTCGCCCTCGACGACCCGAGTCCACCCCTCATAGACCTGGCCCTGCGCGAGCCATTGCGGGAAGCCCTCGACGGTCGCGAGCTCCAGCCCGGCCGCGGCCGCTGCGCGCGACGCCTCGACGTCCCCGCAGAGACCGTGGACGATCGCCGCGCCGAGCAGGATCCAGCCCTCGCTGAACGGGTGCGGATGCCGCTCGAGGTGCGCGAGCCCCGCGGCGATCTGCGCGGTCGCCTCGTCCTCGCGCCCGAGGCAGCACAGGGCGATCCCCGCATGCACGCGGGTGATCGCGAACGGGTCCTTGCCGAAGACGAACGCGTGGTGGCGATGCTGCGCGGGGTCGTAGAGCGCGGCGACGCGATCGAGGTGCTCGAGCGCCTCGTCGAGGCGGCCCATGTAGACCAGGATGTTGCCGAGCTCGACCTCCGCCTCGAGCACGAGCCCGTCGTCGCCGGTCGATTCCGCGAGCTCGACGTTGCTGCGCCCCATCTCCTCGGCGGCCTCGAAGCGGGCACTGACGATCAGGTACGACAACAGGCCGGAGAGCGCAGGGAACAACTGCGGAACATCGCCGACGCGAGCGCCGAGCTCACGCGCCCGGCGAAAGTGCGTCTCGACGCTGGGATCGACCCAGCCGCGGGTCGCGGTCAGCGCGACGCCGGCGAGCACGCGCGCCGACAGCTCGAGGCCGTCGCGTTCCGGGCCTTCGGGGAGACGCTGCGCGAGGGCGATCGCGCGGGCGAGGTCGAGCTCGGCCTCCTGGTAGGACGAACTCTGCAGCGCGAGCAGCGCCGCGGCGAGCCGGAAGCCGATCGCCTCGCCCAGCCGCTCGGCCGCCTCGAGGTGACCGGCGATGACATCGGGCTGCTCGGCGGCCACGCGCGGGCGCTGGACGAGCAGGTCGGCGATCTGACCATGCAGCTCCTGGCGGCGGGTGCGCAGGACGCTGTTGCGGGCGGCCTCGCGGATCAGCGCGTGCCGGAACATGTAGGCCGTCGCACCGGTGTCGTCGCGCTGCTCGACGAGCAGGTCGTCGGCCACGAGCGAGTGCAGCCGCGCGCGCAGCTCCGGCGCGCTGAGGCCACACAGCGGGGCCAGCAGATCGGTGTCGAAGCGCCGGCCGATCGCCGCCGCGGCCTGGGCGACCGCACGGGCGCCCGGGTCGCGATCCAGGCGCGCCATCAGGCAGCCGTAGAGCGTCGTCGGCACGACACCCTCGAGCGAGCCGTCGTCCGTGGTGACCAGCGTGCGCGTCATCTCCTCGACGAACAGCGGGACGCCGTCCGTCTGGCGCGTGATCTGCTCCACACGCGCGGGATCGAGTGCCTGGCCGGCGGCACTCCGGACCAGTGCGCCGGCGTCGTCGGGGGCGAGGCGGTCGATCTCGAACACCTCCACGTGCTCACGCGCGGCGAGCCGCTCGTGCATCGAGCGCGTGGCGGTGACGAACAGCAGCGGGACGTCAGGCGGGGCGTTGAGCAACCGGCTCACGAACTCGAGCGTCGAGGGGTCGGCCCAGTGCAGGTCCTCGACGACGAGCAGCAGCGGCTTCCGGCGCGCCTCGGCGTAGAGCCAGGCGACGAGCGCCTCGAGCGTCATCGCGCGGCGGCGCTGCGGGCTCAGCGCCTCCGCCTCACCGCCGGGCGTGGCGAGGCCCAGCAGGCCGGCGAACAGCTCGACGCGGAGCGGCCCGAGCGCTTCGTGCCCGGCCAGCGCATGCTCGATCGCCGCCCGTCGCTCGTCGTCATTCCCCGTGAGCAGCCAGCGCTCGCGCAGCGCCTCGACGAACGGATGCAGCGGGCTGGCCCCGCTGTACTGGCTGCACTGCGCGTGCAGCGGTTCCAGGTCGGCGGCGAGCTGGTGCACGAGGTGGTGGATGAGCCGCGACTTGCCGATCCCCGGCTCGCCGCTGAGCACGACGGCCGCCCGTTGCCCGGCGCGGGCGCGGTCGGCCGCGTCGGCGAGCCCGGCGCGCTCGGCCGCGCGGTCGACGAGCGGCAGCAGGTGCGCGGCGCGCTCGGCCTCGAAGCGCGCGACGTTGGCGCGTGGCGCGACGACCTGGAAGAGCTGGATCGGCGTATCGAGACCGCGGAGCGCATGGGCTCCGAGCGGCGCGAGGTCGAAGTGCCCCGCCACGAGCCGCTGGATCGTGTCGGTCACGGTCACCGCGCCCGGCTGCGAGGCACTCTCCACGCGGGCGGCGACGTTCGGCGTCTCGCCGAAGGCATGGGTCTGCCAGCCGGTCGAGGTGCCCTCGTCGCCCACGACCACCGTCCCGGCATGGACGCCCACGCGAGCCTGGAGGTCGACGCCATGGCTCGCGGTGACCCGGGCCGAGACGGCGTCGAGATCGCGCAGGATCTCCCAGCCGCAGCGAACGGCACGGACCGCATCGTCCTCCTCGGCGCGCGGGTACCCGAAGTACACCATCACGCCGTCGCCCTGCCAGGTCGCGGCGTGCCCGCCGTGGCGCTCGACGGCGGCCTCGACGCACTCCTGGTAGGCGCGGATCACCGCGCGCAGGTCCTCGGGATCGAGACGCTGCGAGAGCGGCGTCGACTCGACGAGGTCACACGCCATCGCCGAGACCTGTCGCCATTCGGCGGTGCCGCTGCTCGGCGCTCCGACCAGCGGTCCGGCCTGCTCGACGGCGACGAGCACCTTGCCGTCCTCGTCGCGAGCGGCGCCGAGAACCTCGATCACCTCGTGCTTGAGCGCCTCGACGTCATCCGGCGTCAGCCCGTACTGCCGGACCAGGGCGGCATACGACACACGCCCCCGTCGCTTGAGGGCGTCCAGCGCTGCGTCCACGGACTCCTCGAACCGGACCACGACGCGTAGTCATACACGCTCGCCACCCGACCATGTCAAAGGACATACTCGCCGGCGCGTCCGGCGCCGACGATTGGGGAAGTGTCCCGACCCGCTTCAAAGAAGGCCCCCGTGTCTCTCACGCTCGCACCCTCGGACGACCAGCTGATCGTGCCGCTCGCGACCGGCGTCCTGCTGCTCGAGCCGGGCCCGGCACTCGCGGGCGTGGTGTTCGACGCGCCGTGGTCCGGTGCGGGGGCTGGGACGACCAACGTCGCCTCCGACGGCACCGCGGGCGCGCCGCGCTTCGAGTACCACGTCAACGCCGAAGAGGGCGAATGGACGTTCAGCACGACCGCCGGGTCAGGTCGCAAGGTCTCGATCGCGTGGTCCTACGCGGGCTTTCACGCCTGGTTCGATCAGCGTGTCCAGCTCGAGCGCTTCGTCACCCGCTCCGGCAGCGAGGTCGAGCGGGCGACGCTTGTCCAGGCCGGTCCGGGAAGCGGCGGCACGGCACCGTCGGGCGGTTTCGCCTGCAGCGGGATGTCCGCGTTCGACGTCAAGCCCGGCGATGTCTATGGCTTCCGCATGTCGGGCCGTAACTTCGGCTTCTAATCCGGCGCGCGGGCGCGCAGCGCGGCGAGGTCGTGGACCTCGATCACGCGCCGCCCGGTCGTGATCCAGCCCAGCGAGCGCAGCGAACGCAGGGCCTTGGCCGTCGACTCCAGCGACGCGCCGGTCCAGCCCGCGAGGTCCTCCTGCGTGATCGGCAGCGTGATCAGCACGCTGCCAGCCGTCCCGCTCTCTCCGTGGACGTCGCAGAGCTCGACGAGCCGCGCGCAGACCCGTCCCAGCGTGTCGGCGGCGGCGAACTCCGTCAGCCGCGCGTCCGAGGCGCGCAGCCGTGCGCTGAGCATGGCGAGCATCGCCAGCGCCACCTGCGGGCGCTGATGCAGGAAGGCCCGGAACGCCGACGCGGCGACCACCAGCAGCTCGACCGGCTCGACCGCGACGACGTTCGCCCCACGCGGTTGCTCGTCGATCAGCGCCTGCTCCCCGAGGAGCGCGCCCGGGCCGCGGAACGTGAGGACCGTGTTGCCGCCGCTGGATGTCGGGATCGTGACCTTCACGCGGCCGCTGCGCAGCACCAGGACACGGTCGGCGGCGTCGCCACGCGCGAGCAGCACCTCTGAGCGGTCGGCCAGGACGCGCCGCCCGATCGCCTCCAGGCCTTCCCGGTCCGCGTCGCTCAGCAGCTCCAGGAACTCGGGCGGTCGCGCCATCGCGCGCAGGCTAGCCGGTGACGGTGACGTGCCTGCTGGAGCGGCTCGATCTCGCGACCGAGCCGCTCCAGGAGTGCGACCGCGCCTAACCTGCCCGGACCTTGACGGCGCGGGCCGTGACGGCCGTGATCCGCGCGTTGCCGGTGAAGGACGCGGTGATCGAGGCCGTGCCCTTGCGCGGGAGGGTGATCGCGCTCGAGAACCGGCAGGCGCTTGAGACCGTGGCCGTCTTGCGCGCGACGCGCTTGTTCTTGAGCTTGGCCTCGACGGTGACCTTGCCCGAGCACCCGGCGGACTTGGCGACGCTGCTCGGAAGTTGCAGCGAGCCCGAGACGGCGAACCGGTAGGGAGCGCTGCGGTCGCGCTTCGGCGCCACCTGGACGGAGAGGCCGCGCGCCGCCACGCGCCTGGAGGCCGGGAGCGCCGGACCGAGCACGGTCAGATCGAGTGCGGCGTCACTGGCCGTGAAGTCGTCATCGCCGGTGAAATGCGCGGTGACATGGTGGACGCCGGCCGTCGGGAAGCTGGCTGTGAACGAGCCACTGCCGGCGCTGCTGCCGTCCAACGGCACGGAGCCCGCCACGGCCTGGCCGTCGACCGCGGCCGACAGGACCCCGCTCGGCCACCACATGCTCGGGGCGAGCGAGTCGACCGACACCGCGAAGGTGACCGATTGGTTGATGGGTGCCGGGTTCGGCGACGCGGAGAGCGCCATCACCGTGCCGGCCTTGTTGACCGAGACGGTCGTGCTGCCGGCGCTGGCCGCGTAGTGCGCGTCGCCGGTGTAGGTCACCGTGATCGTGAGCGAGATCGCGGGGATCCTGACGGACCCGCGAGAGACGCCGTCGGGGTCGAGTGTGTCTTCGGTGAACTTCTGTCCGAACACGGAGAACGACACCTGGCCGGACGGGGCGCCGAGCGGCGCCGTGGTCGGCTTGACCTCCGCCTCCACGGCCAGATCCTGCCCGGCGACGCCGGTCGAGGCGGGCGTGATCCGAAGGACGGTCGTCGTGACCGCCCGGTTGACCGTCAGACCCGTGGTGTCCTCACTGGCGCTGAAGCCGGTCGCCGGGAGGTACAGGGCCCGGACTGGATACGTACCCGCGCTCAGCGGCGCGGTGACGAGTTCCGCGGTGCCCGTGGGCGAGAGCGTGAGCGCGGCTCCCAGCGGCGTTCCGTCGAGGTAGAACTGGACCGAGCCTGTGGGCACGATCGCCGGTGTGGTCGTGTTGGCGACGGTGGCGGTCAGCTTGGCCGTCTGCCCATGGACGGGCTGGCTGGCCGGGACTGCGACCGTCGTCGAGGTCGCGTCGACCGCCGACGCGATGGCTGGTGTGACGAGGAGCGCGAGCGCCGTCAACCCGGCGGCCAAGCACGTGATCCCCGCGCGATATGTAGGGGAGTGGGACATGCGCCCGACGCTACGCGCGGTCTGTCCGCGGCACATCGGGCGAACGACCGATATCGCGCCCGTAGTTCGCCCGATATTGGGGAAGCAATCGCCCTGCGCGGGCGTCGTCACCTGCATGGAGCTGTCGGGGCGTGACCGTGAACTCGCGCGTGTGCTGCAGGCCCTCGAGGACGTACGCCGCGGCGGGCGCCGCACGTTGGCGGTGATGGGGGAGGCGGGGATCGGTAAGAGCGCACTGCTCGCCGCGATCGCCGAGCGCGCCGCGCCGCTGCGGGTTCTCCACGGCCGTGCGGCGGAGCACGAGCGCGAGGTGCCGTTCGCGCTCGCGGTCGACGCGTTCGACGCCCCTGCCGCGGTGCTGGCACCGACTCGGCTCGAAGCGCTGGACGCTTCGCTGCGCGGTGTCCTTCCGGCCTTCGGCGAGACCGGGCGGGCGCCGGCCGGTCCTACCGAACGGTTGCGTATCCATCGCGCGCTGGCCGACCTGCTCGATCAGCTCGCCCGTGAGCGGCCGGTGGTGCTGCTGGTCGACGACGTGCACTGGGCCGACGAGGCATCGCTGGAGCTGCTGGACCATCTCGTGCGCCGTCCGCCGGCGGCGCCGCATCTGCTCGTGCTCGCCGCGCGCCCCGGGACGCGTCTGCCGGACGTCGAGCAGCTCGTGCTCGAACCGCTCGACCTCGACACCTCGGTCGCGCTGCTGGGCGACGTGCCCGAGCGTGAGGCGAAGGCGCGCGCCGCGGGCGGCAACCCGCTGTTCCTGCGCGAGCTCGCCCGCTCGCGCGGCGACGCGCTGCCGCTGACGCTGATCGCCGCCGTGCGGCGTGAGACCGACGGGCTCGCCGCCGGCCCCGCGTGGCTGCTGGCCGGCGCCGCGGTGGCCGGCGATCCCTTCGACCCGGAGCTCGCGGCCGCCGCGGCGGGAGCGACCGCCGAAGCCGCGGCGCTGGACGCGCTGGTCCTGCGCGACCTGGTCCGCCCGGTTGGACCGGGGCGCGCCTTCGCGTTCCGGCACCCGCTCGTCCGCCAGGCGGTCTACGACGCGCTGCCGCCGGCGTGGAAGCTTGAGGCGCACGAGCGCGCGGCCGCCGCTCTGGCGACGCGGGGCGCAGGCCCGACCGCGCGTGCGCATCACGTCGAGCGCTACGCGCGGCCGGGCGACAGGACCGCCGTGGCGGTGCTGCGCGAAGCCGCGACCCGCGCGTCGACTGCGGCGTCCGCCGCGCGCTGGTATGGCGCCGCGTTGCGGCTGCTCGGTGATGACGTGAGGGCGCGCGCCGCGCTGCTGGTGCCGATGGGTTGCGCACTGGCCGCCGCGGGACAGTTCCGCGACGCGCGCGAAGCCCTGCTGGAAGCGCAGGGCGTCACCCCGTCACTTGAGCTCACGGTCGCGATCGCGCAGGTCGAGACCGAGCTCGGGCGCTATGCGGACGCCCGCCGGCGGTTGCGGCTCGCACTTGACGCGGAGCTGGCGGAGGACCGTGCGGCCGTGACGTTCGAGCTCGCCGCCGTCGCCTACTACGAAGGCCAGCTCGGTGAGCTCGGCGCGTGGACCGGCGCCGCGATCGAGGCAGCGGCCGGCGACCGCGTCCTGCACGCGGGTGCGCTCGCACTCGGCGCGCTCGCCGCGCTCTGGACCGACGAGCCAGAGCGGGCGGAGCCGCTGCTGGACGAAGCCGTCGCCTCGCTGGAGGGCGCCACCGATGACGCGCTCGCGGGGCGACCGGCCGCGGCGCTCTTCGTCGCGACCGCCCAACTGCTGGGCGAGCGGTACGGCGCTGCCGACGCGTCGGCATCGCGTGCGCTGGAGGTGACGGACCGGACGGGGCAGGATCAGCTCGCGGTCGCACTGCGGCTGACCCGGGCGATGGCGCGGCTGCACCGCGGTGCACTCGGAGCGGCGCTCGACGACGCCGAACTGGCTGAGGAGCTCGCCCGCCTGCAGGGCGTACCGCGGCTGCTGCACTTCGCGCTCTGGATGCGCGCTTTGGTGCACCACGAGCGGGGCGAGGCCGTTGAGGCGGCTCGCGCGGCCGCGCGAGTGCACCCGGCTCGGCGCCACGCTCGAGGGCGACAAGCTCGTCCGCAGCGGCGCGAGCACGGTCGCGATGCTCGCCGCCGGTGAGGAGCCTGAGCGCGCGATCCTCGCGATCGGCGACGCCAGCGGCGCGGACGTCGAGATCGGCGATCGCTCGTGGTCCGCGTGGCTGCTGCTGCGGCTCGTGCGCGCCGCGCTCTCAACCGGCGCGAGCGTTCACGCCGAGCATTGGGCCCGGGTCGCGGCCAACCGCGGTGGGGCGGTGGGCACGGCACGGGCACGGCTGGCGCGCGCTGAGCTGGAGCTGGCCCGCGGTGACGGCCATGCCGCGGCCGCGTTGGCGGCGGAGGCCGCGATGGCCGCCGGGAGCGCCGGCTCCGTCCTCGACGCGCTCGAAGCCCGCCTGCTCGAGGGCCGCGCGCTCGCGGCCGTCGGCGACCCCGAGCGCGCGAAGGCCGCGCTCCAGGGGGTCGCGGCCGGCGCCGGTCACTCCCAGGCGCTGCGGCTGCGTGACGCCGCTCGGCGCGAGCTCCGGGCGCTCGGTGCGCAACTCGGAGCGCCCGCCCGGCGCGCCGCCGGCGGCGAGCTGACCGAGCGCGAACGGGCGATCGCGACCCTCGTCGGCGCCGGACGCTCCAACCAGCAGGTCGCCGCGACGCTGCATCTCAGCGAGAAGACCGTCGCCAACACGCTCACGCGCGTCTACGCCAAGCTCGGCGTCCGCTCGCGCACCCAGCTCGCGCGCGAGCTACCGGCGCAGCATCTCGACGACGAGGAACGCGAGCTCGAGCGACTGCTGGGTGTTCAGCCGCGGGTCGCAGGCCGTCTCATAGCGTGAGCCCAGCTCGCTGTGGGAGATCATCTGCGCGCCGCCGAGGCACTCGGTGACGTTCTCGCCGGTGTGCTCGATGTGGATCCCGCCCGGGTGCGTGCCCAGCCGCTTGTGCACCTCGAAGAAGCCCTCGACCTCGTCCATGATGCGGTCGAAGTGCCGCGTCTTGTGGCCGGACGGCGACTCCTCGGTGTTGCCGTGCATCGGGTCGCACTGCCAGACCACGCGATGACCGGCGCGGGTCACGGCGTCGATGATCGGCGGCAGGTGCTCGCGCACCGCGCCGTTGCCCATGCGCGAGACCAGCGTCACGCGGCCGTCGACGCGGTCGGGATCGATCCGCTCGACGAGCTCGACCGCGTCCTCGGGCGTCGTGCTCGGTCCGATCTTCACGCCGATCGGGTTGGCCAGCAGCGCGGCGAGCGCGACGTGGGCGCCGTCGAGCTGGCGCGTGCGGTCGCCGATCCACAGCTGGTGCGCCGAGAGCAGGAACAGCCGGTCCTCGTCGAGGCGCAGCAGCGCGCGCTCGTAGTCGAGCACGAGCATCTCGTGGCTGACGAACAGGTCGACCGTGCGCAGCGAGCTGTCGTCGACGCCGCACGCCGACATGAAGTGCAGGCTGCGCTCGATCTCGCCCGCGACCCGCTCGTAGCGCTCGCCGGCGCTGGAGGCGCGGACGAAGTCCATGTTCCACTCGTGCAGGCGGTGCAGGTCGGCGAGCCCGGCGCCGGTGATCGCGCGCGTCAGGTTCATCGCCGCCGCCGCGTTGGCGTAGGCGCGCACGAGCCGGCCCGGATCGGGCCGGCGGCCCGCCGCGCGTCGCCTCGAACGAGTTGACCATGTCGCCGCGATACGTGGGCAGGCCGGCGGCGTCGGTCTCGGAACTGCGCGGTTTCGCGTACTGGCCCGCGATGCGCCCGACCTTGACGACCGGCATCGCCGTGCCGTAGGTCAGGACGACCGCCATCTGCAGCAGCGTCCGGATCGTCCCGCGCAGGTGCGGCTCGGTGTTGTCGAGGAACGTCTCCGCGCAGTCGCCGCCCTGCAGCAGGAACGCTTCGCCGCGGGCGACCTCGCCGAGCCGCTCCTGGAGCCGGTCGACCTCCGTGGGGACGGTGACCGGCGGCACGCTCTCGAGCAGTGCTCGCACCCGGCCGACGTACTCGGGATCGGGCCACTTTGGCTGCTGCGCGGCGGGCCGGGCCAGGGCGTCGCTGAGCGCCGCTGCGAGCGGGCTGGGCAGCGGTGGGAGCTCGGGCAGCTCGCCCACGGGCAGATCGACGGTCCAAGTCATGTGCCTGAAACCCTAGACCGCGCGAGTCCGCGGTCGCTTCGCGGTCAGTGGCGACGGGGTTTTCGCCACACCGTGCCCCACAGGATCAGCAGCGTTCCGAGGCCCGCGAAGGCGAAGACGCCGAAGAACAGCCCCCAGGTCACAGAGCGCAGCGACGAGTTGGCGGGGTGGACCATCAGCGGCGTCTCGGTCCGCGTGCCGAGCAGGTCCTTCGCTGGGTCGAACAGGCACTGGACCGTGGTCGTCCCGCTCTGGCCGTCGAATTCGCGACCGTCGCGTACGCCTGCCGACGTGGGCGCTGAAGGTCTGGCGTCGCGCGATCTGAGCGGGAGCATCCGGATCCGTCCCTTCGCAGGCCCGGGGGAGGCGTGCATCAGCGCTCGCGAATTGAATCCGCGTTCGCGGAGCAGCGCGTAGGCCGTGCGGTTGTGCTCGAAGTAGGCGCGCTCCGCGGCCGCGCGTTCCTCCGGCGTGTCGTTCGGCCCGAACGAGTAGCTGATCCACGGTGCCGGTTCGAGGGGCTCGATGGTGCCGTCGTCCCAGACCCGGAAGTAGGACTCGCCGCTCATCCGGCTGTTCTCGAGCACCTCGAGGGCGATCCGGCCGTCGATCTCGTCGAGGCGGCCGTCGTAGAGGAGGCCGAACGGGCCGCCTCCGGCGAGGCGCTGGACCTGCCCGGCGGGAAGGCCTGAGGGGATCGCGGCGATGACGGCGGCGGGCTCGGGCCAGACCCGCTCGATCGCCGCCACGAGCCACGCACGGATCGCGGGAGGCATTTCGATCATCGGTAGACGATCATGGCAGTGGTCAGCGGGAGCCCACGGCAAGGAGTACGAGCGATGTCCGACTGGAACACGCAGGTGATCGAGGAATTCCGCGCCAACCACGGCAAGGTGGGCGGCCCGTTCGAAGGCGCGCCGATGATCCTCGTGCATCACAAAGGCCGCAAGTCCGGTACCGAGTACGTGACGCCCCTGATGTACCTGCCCGACGAGGCGTCGGACGACACGGTCTACATCTTCGCGTCCAAGGCCGGCGCGCCGACCGATCCCGAGTGGTACCGCAACCTGATCGCGGCCGAGGCGGCGCGCGTCGAGATCGGCGACGACACGTTCGACGTCGACATCACCGAGCTCACGGGCGAGGACCGCGACAAGGCGTTCGCCGAGCAGGCCAGCCGCTACTCCGGGTTCGCCGAATACGCGGTCAAGACGGAGGGCATCCGGACGATCCCGGTCCTCGCGTTGCGCCGCAGCGGCTGACGTCAGACCACCGTGTTGACCACCCAGCGGTGCTTGCCGATCTGGCGGGTTCGCTCGAACCCCTGGCTCTCGAACATCGCCACCGTGCCGTTGTGCAGGAACGAGGCGGAGACCTTGCGGTCCTCGGTGGCCTCGGGGTAGCTCTCGACCGTCCCGCCGCCCGAGCCGGGCGATCTCCTGCAGCGCACCGGCCAGCGCGGCGGCGGCGACGCCGCTGCGGCGGTGCTTGCTGTCGCTGAAGAAGCACGTGATCCGCCAGTCCGGGAGCGTCGTCGAGGCCGTCGAGGTAGGCCCGCTTGTGCTTGATGCGCGGCAGCTCGTCCGTCGGCCCGAACTGGCACCAGCCGACGCAGTCGTCGCCGTCGTACACGAGTGCGGCGTGCGCGCGCCCCTCGCGCACGCGGCACTCCTTCTCGGCCCGGTTCTGCGCCGCGGTCTTGTGGCGCCCGACGCCCTCGGCGTGGAAGCCCATGCACCAGCAGCCGCCCCAGACGCCGTTGTGGCGCTCGACCAGCGCCGCGAAGTCGGGCCAGGTCGTCTCGTCCAGGGGCTTGACCGTCACGGTCAGGCGTCGGGCCACGGCGTGTCGGACAGCACGCCGTCGCCTCCTTCGGGCTTCGGCCCGCCGACGGCGATCAGCTCGAGGCCGTCGGGCCCGGCCTCGAACGCGCGTACGACCTCGGGCGCGACGCGGACGACGTCCCAGATCCGGATGTCGCGGATCTCGTCGTCGAGCCGCACACGGCCGGAGCCGGCGACGACCACGTAGGCCTCCTCCTGCTCGCGGTGGCTGTGCCCGGTCGAGCTGCGCAGGTTCGGGGCATATGTGAAGAGGCTCACGCCGAGGTCGCGGGAATCGAGGAACTTGCGGCTGAAGCGTCCCTCCATGCCCTCGACCCGTCCGCCGATGGAGTCGTCGATCTCTTTGAGGTTCACGATCGCGTGGCTGGTCATCGCCCGCACTCTACGTCGGCGGCTGCCCTCTGAGCTCGAGATGGATCTGATCGGCGTCGAGGACGGCGAGCGCGCTGCTGAGCACGCCCGCACTGTAGGTGCCGTCGTCGCGGGCGTCGAGCAAGGCCTTGCGCTGGGCTTCGATCACGGCCATCGGCTCGTCCTCGCCGGCCGCGGCCCGTGCGAGCAGTTCGAGCAGGCGCACGCGATCCTCGGTGCTGTCACGCTCGGGGGCCGGCTTGATCAGCGCGACCAGCCGGGGGAGCGTCCCGCCCTGCACGATCAGCGAGGCGCTGGCGACGAGGAACGCGATCACGATCAGCAGCGAGCGGTCCGGCGTGCGCTCCGGCAGCGTCTGCGCGGCGGCGAGCGTGACCGCCCCGCGCATCCCCGCCCAAACGACGATCGTGCCCTCCTTCCAGCCCAGCGGCGCCTCGAGGAAGTAGTCGATGTCGGCGAGTTGGCGGCGCAGGCGGATGTGGATGCGCGCGAGGCCCTCGTCGGACTTCTGGCGCCCTCTCAGCCGGCCCAGGGCCTCGGGGTCGCCCTCGTCGAGGCGGGTGCCGATCTCGGCGAGCTTCGGTTTCATGCGCTCGCCGCGTCGCGCGCGGTAGCGCAGCCCGCGCAGCAGCGGGGCGACGTAGGCCGCCCGGATCACGATCGTCAGCACGAGCGCCCCGGCGGCGATCGCGGCCGCGTTCCCGAGCCCCTCGTTGTCGGCGCGGACGTCGTCGAGGATCGCCGACAGCTCCAGGCCCATCAGCAGGAACACGCCGCCCTCCAGGATCAGCTCGATCGCGCGCCAGTTCTGGGCATCCGACAGGCGGTGGCGCGCCGACAGCATCTGCGGCGCGTGCTGGCCCGTGGCCATGCCCGCCACGACGGCGGCGACGAGCCCGGACGCGCCGAGCACCTCGGCCGGGATCGAGGCGAGGAACGGGACCGTGAAGCCCAGCACCGTGTTGACCGACGCGTCCTCGACCCGGGCGCGCACGATCACGTTCACGTGCCCGACGACGAAGCCGATCGCGACGGCCACGGCGACGGCGTAGATGAAGTCGCCCACCACGCTCCAGAGCGAGACCGACGCCGCGGTCGCCCCGATCGCCGCGCGCAGCAGGACGAGCGCCGTCGCGTCGTTGAGCAGGCTCTCGCCCTCGAGCACCGCGATCACGCGGCCCGAGACACCGAGGCGCTTGACGATCGTCGTCGCGACCGCGTCCGTCGGGCTCACGATCGCCCCCAGCGCGATCCCCCAGGCGAGGCTGAGCCCAGGGATGACCCAAGAGAAGAAGACGCCGAGCAGCAGCGCGGTGATCACCACGAGCACGACGGAGAGGCCGCGGATCGCCGTGAACTCGCGCCGGAAGTCCATCGAGGGCATCGAGACCGCCGCCGAATACAGCAGCGGCGGCAGGACCACGGTCAGGATCCACTCGGGCTCGATCTCGACCTCGGGAACGAACGGCAGCAGGCTGACGGCGATGCCGACGACGACCAGCAGCAGCGGTGCAGCGATCCCGACGCGGGGTCCGAAGGCCGTCGCCCCCGCGATCGCGAGCAGCCCGAGGACGACGACGATCAATGAGTCGACCATCCCGTCAATAGAACAGGAACGGCCACCAGTTCTTCATCGGGCGCCCGTCGTCGTCGAGCGCCGTGTTGTCCAGCCCCGGCATGTTCTGGCGCCAGTAGACGACCCAGCGGCCCATGCAGTCGGGCGCCAGCTCGCGGTAGGGCTCGAGCACGGCGGGCGTCCACGGGAGCGCCTGCTGCTGCGGCTGGCGCCAGCTCTCGATCGTCGAGAGCACCGGGCCGGCGCCGTCGAGGTCGTAGTCCACCCGCCCGTTGGGCATGAAGTGCACGTTGCCGCCGGCCGGCACGTAGCCCTCGACGCGGTGCTGACGCCAGCCCGAGCGGTAGCGCAACGTCGTCGGCGTGGGGTAGGACACCGGATGCGGGCCCTTCGCGTACAGCGACTCGAACGGCAGCCCGAAGCGGCGGTCGAGGTCGAGCATCGCGTACTCGCGGAAGTAGCGCTCGTAGTACGGCAGCGCGCCGCACGTCGCCATCCGCTCCAGCGAGTGGCCCAGGCTCTCCATCGCGCAACCGACGCCGCGCGCGAAGTTGACGAACAGCGTGCGCAGGCTGCGCCCGATCCAGGGTGCGCTGTGCCCGCCGGAGTTCCCGGCCTGGTGCTCGAAGCCGACCGGCCGGAACGCCTCGTCGTACGTCCGCTTGACCTCGACGGTCTCCCACGGCGCGCTGCGCTCCGTGTGATCGGCGAGCAGCCATACCTCGTGGATCAGCCCGCGCTCGACCAGTTCGTCCAGTCGCATCCCCTGATGGAGTGGCATGTCGTAGAGCGCGCCGTAGTCGAAGCCGACGCCGTCGGCGGTGCGCGGGAACTGGGCGGAGTTGCGATCGCGATCGCCGCGCGGCTCGGTCATGTCGACGATCTCGACGACGCGATAGTCCAGGAACGCCGGCGCCTGCGGGTCGCGGTAGCCCTGCCAGCGCGACGACTCGCTTCAGCACCGCGCAGAGCGTCTGCGAGCTTGTCCCGCGCCTCGGGCTCGGACAGTCCGTTGACGAAGTTGATCGCGAGCACCCGCGGTTGCATCAGCCGGATCCGGTCGTGGTTGGCGATCAGCCAGGAGTCGGAGTTCGCCGCACTCTCGGCGTTGGGCCAGACCAGGGTCACGCCACGAAGTGTTGCGTGCCGATCACCGCCAGCAGGGCGAGGCGCTCGGCGTCCTCGGTCCCGGGCGTGGCGGTGAAGACGACGAGCTTCTCGCTGCTGGTTCTCGGCGGTGAGGATCTGGCAGTCGAGCTCGATCAGGCCGACCGCGGGGTGGGCGATGCGCTTGCGGGTCTCGATCGGCAGGCCGACCTCGTGCGCCTCCCAGATGCGCTGGAACTCCGGGCTGCTGCGGCGCAGAGTCGTCGACGAGCGTCGCGCGCCTCGTGGTCGTCGGGGTCGCGCGCGACGACGGCGCGCAGGTTCGAGGCGTAGACGCGTGAGTAGCGGTCGTGGTCCTCGGCCGGGAAGCGCTCGCGCTCGGCCGGGTCGGTGAACCAGCGGTAGAACATGCTGCGGGCCTTGCCGGTGTAGCCGGTCTGGACGCCGAGCAGCGCCTCGGCCATCGGGTTCTGGCGCAGCGTGACGCCGAGGTCGGAGACGACCTGGGCGGGCGTGTCGAGGCGGTCGAGCACGCGCATCAGCGCGGGGCTGACGTGTTCGCTGCGCCGCCCGCGGGCGGGAGCGACGTGGCCGGCGAGCTGGAGCAGGTGGTCGCGCTCGTCGACGGTGAGGCGCAGCGCGCGGGCGATCGCCGCGATCATCGACTCCGAGGGGCGCGAGCCGCGGCGCTGCTCCAGCCGCGTGTAGAAGTCGGTCGACATGTGCGCGAGCGCCGCGACCTCCTCGCGGCGCAGTCCCGGCGTGCGCCGGCGCCGGCCGGCGCCGAGGCCGACGTCCTCGGGCTGCAGCGCCTCGCGCCGGCGGCGCAGGAAGTCGGCGAGTCCGTCGCGGTCCATGCCTCAATCATGCGCCACGGCGGCCGTCCGAGCCAGGGACGGCTTGTCCCTGGCTGAAGCGACCTCTGGTTACGAAGGGCGCGCTGGCACAGCATGCTCGCCATGCCCAGCACAGCGAAGATCGCACTCATCACCGGCGCGCAACCGCGGCATCGGCCGCAGCGCCGCGCTGCACCTGGCCGGCGACGGCGTCGACGTCATCGTCACCTACCGCAGCCACGCCGACGAGGCCGCGGCCGTCGTGGCGGAGATCGAGGCGCTCGGCCGCCGCGCCGTCGCGCTTCCAGCTCGACGTCGGCGACACCGGCTCGCTCGACGCGTTCGCCGCCACGGTGCGCGAGACGCTCGGGAACACGTTCGACCGCGACTCGTTCGACTTCCTCGTCAACAACGGCGGCATGTCGCACGGCGGCTCGATCGCCGACGTCACCGAGGCGGACGTCGACGACCTCTTCAACGTCCACTTCAAGGGCGTGCTGTTCCTCACCCAGAAGCTGCTCGCCGCTGCTGGCCGACGGCGGCTCGATCGTCAACCTCTCCAGCGGCCTGGCGCGCTTCACGTCGCCGCAGCGTGCCGCCTACGGTTCGATCAAGGGCGCGGTCGAGGTGCTCACCCGCTACATGGCGGCCGAGCTCGGCCCGCGTGGCATCACCGTCAACGTCATCGCCCCGGGCGCGGTCGCGACCGACTTCAGCGGCGGCATGCTGCGCGACAACCCCGAGGTCCGCGACCGGATCGCCTCGCTCACCGCACTCGGCCGCTCCGCCGTCGCCGACGACATCGGCCCCGCGATCGCCGCGCTGCTGCGCCCGGGCAATCACTGGGTCACCGGTCAGCGGATCGAGGTCTCGGGTGGCCTGCACCTGTGAACGACGTCACGAGCGAATCTCTCATCCCAATCGGACGACGCGCTAAGCACGCCGGTGGCGGACGCTAGGCCTATGTCCAGCCGAGATGAACGTTCGAAGCACCGCGAGGTACTCCCGGTACCGGATATCGAAGCGCCAGGACTCGTGACCTACGACGCCAAGGACCCGGACACACCGTTCCGCGCCGATCGAGCAGCTGCGGCCGCCGGCGGGCGCGCCGAACGTGCTGGTCGTGCTGCATCGACGACGTCGGCTTCGGCGCCTCGAGCGCGTTCGGCGGGCCGTGCGCGACGCCGAACGCCGAGCGCCTGGCCGCCGGCGGCCTGAAGTTCAACCGCTTCCACACCACCGCGCTGTGCTCGCCGACGCGCGCGGCGCTGCTCACCGGCCGCAACCACCACGCGGTCGGCATGGGCGGCATCACCGAGATCGCGACGTCGGCGCCGGGCTACAACTCGATGCGGCCGAACACCTGCGCGCCGCTGGCCGAGATCCTCAAGCTCAACGGCTACTCGCACCGCGCAGTTCGGCAAGTGCCACGAGGTGCCGGTCTGGGAGACGAGCCCGATGGGCCCGTTCGACAACTGGCCGACCGGCAGCGGCTTCGAGTACTTCTACGGCTTCATCGGCGGCGAGACGAACCAGTACTACCCGGCGCTCTACGAGGGCACGACGCCGGTCGAGCCCGACCGCACGCCCGAAGAGGGCTACCACCTCATGGGCGACATGACCGACAAGGCGATCAACTGGATCCGCCAGCAGAAGTCGCTGATGCCCGACAAGCCGTTCTTCGCCTACTTCGCGCCGGGCGCGACGCACGCGCCGCACCACGTGCCCAAGGAGTGGGCGGACAAGTACGAGGGCCAGTTCGACGACGGCTGGGACGCGCTGCGCGAGCGGACCTTCGCGCGCCAGAAGGAGCTCGGCGTGATCCCGCAGGACGCGCGAGCTCACCGCCGCGCCACGACGAGATCCCGGCCTGGGACGACATGCCGGACGAGCTGAAGCCGGTGCTGCGCCGGCAGATGGAGATCTACGCGGGCTTCCTGGAGTTCACCGACCACCACGTCGGGCGGCTGTTCGACGCGCTCGAGGACCTCGAGATCCTCGACGACACGCTGATCTACTACATCGTCGGCGACAACGGCGCGTCCGCCGAGGGCACGCTGAACGGCACGTTCAACGAGATGATCAACTTCAACGGCGCCGCCGCGCTCGAGACGCCGGAGTTCATGATCGAGCGGCTCGACGAGTTCGGCGGGCCGGACTCCTACAACCACTACGCGGTCGGCTGGGCGCACGCGATGGACACGCCGTACCAGTGGACCAAGCAGGTCGCCTCGCACTTCGGCGGCACCCGCAACGGCACGATCGTCCACTGGCCCGACGGGATTCGAGGCCAAGGGCGAGATCCGCACGCAGTTCACGCACGTGATCGACGTCGCGCCGACGGTGCTCGACGCCGCCGGGCTGGCCGAGCCGAAGTTCGTCAACGGCGTGCAGCAGACGCCGATCGCAGGGCGTGAGCATGCGCTACGCGTTCGACGACGCGGCGCGCCGCGGAGCGCCACGAGACGCAGTACTTCGAGATGTTCGGCAACCGCGGCATCTACCACAAGGGCTGGACCGCGGTCACGCGGCACAGGACGCCGTGGCTGCTCGTCGGCGAGAAGGCGCCCGCGTTCGACGACGACGTCTGGGAGCTCTACGACACCAGCGTCGACTGGACCCAGTTCGAGGACGTCTCCGCGCGAGCATCCCGAGAAGCTGCACGAGCTGCAGCGGCTGTTCCTGATCGAGGCGACGCGCAACAACGTGCTGCCGCTCGACGACCGCGTCGCGGAGCGGCTGCATGCCCGACGATCGCCGGCCGGCCGATGCTCGATCAAGGGCAACCGGCAGCTGCTCTTCGGCGGCATGGGCCGCCTGTCGAGAACTCGGTGCGTCAGCATCAAGAACAAGTCGCACGCGGTCACGGCGGAGATCGTCGTGCCCGAGGGCGGCGCGCAGGGCGTGATCATCGCGCAGGGCGGCAGCATCGGCGGCTGGGCGCTGTACGTGCATGGAGGGCCGGCTGCGCTATTGCTACAACCTCCTCGGCGTCCAGCGCTTCTACGTCGAGTCGCGACCGCGAACTCCCGGCCGGCAAGCACCAGGTGCGGATGGAGTTCGCCTACGACGGCGGCGGGCTCGGCAAGGGCGGCACCGTGACGCTGTACCTCGACGGCGAGCGCGATCGGCAGCGGCCGCGGTCGGCGCGACCGCGGCGATGATCTTCTCGGCCGACGAGACCTGCGACGTCGGCACGGAGGGCGGCTCGCTGGTCGCGGAGGACTACCCGGTCCCGAACGACCTTCACGGGCGAGATCGACTGGGTCGAGATCGACGTCGACGACGCCGCCGTCGACGACGATCACATGCTCAGCCCGGACGAGCTGCTGCGCGTCGCGATGGCGCGCCAGTAACGCGCTGGCGCTGAACGCCTCGGTGCCGCGTCACGGCACCGAGGCGGCAGCGAATCCTCAGTCCTTGTTGACCGTGTCCTTGAGCTTGTCGCTCGCGTCGCCGACCTTGTCCTTCACGGTGCCGGTGGCCCGGTCGACCTTGCCCTCGCGCTTGAGACCGTCGTCGCCGGACAGATCTCCCGCGGCTTCCTTCACGCGGCCCTTGGCCTCGTCAGCGGTACCGTCGCCCATGGTGTCCTCCGATTTGTCGTTGGTGACGCTGCCCTACCCAACGACGCGCCGAGCCACGCCAGCAGTGGTCAGCCGACAGGCGGTCGACGGACGGCCCGGCGATTGAGACCGCCGGTCCGATTGCTCGCGCGCCGACGGCGGATAGCGTCGGCGCGCCGCTCCGGCGGCGTCGGGTCAACTAGGGCTTCGGGAGCACTCTTGCGTTCATCACATTCCGCTTCGGCGGCCGTTCGGCGACGCCGTCGAGCTCGGGTAGCGGTCGTCGCCGCGGCGATCGTCGCCGCGTCCTCCTCGACCGCGTGGGGCTGGACGACCGTGACCAATTCCAACGGGGACACGTGGAACGTCAACGATGCGGCGGTCCCCGGCATGGACACGGGCAGCATCCACAACACCGGCACGAACTCGCTTCAGGGTTACGGCGGCATCCGCGTCAAGGTGCCGGGCAACCCGCGCCTGAACGGCGTGCTCCTGCGCGGCTTCAATCAGACCGCTGACAGCGCGACGCAGTACACGAGCAAGACCGCGGTCAAGCTCGGCGGTGTCGCGGTCAAGCGCTCGATCCTCTTCAACACCACCGACAGCTGGGCGCGCTTCCTGGACACGTTCACGAACGTGACGGGCGCGCCGCTGACCATCGAGGTCGCGTTCGGCGGCCAGCTCGGTTACACCACGGGCACGAACCAGAGCGCCGTGGTGACAACGTCCAGCGGCGATCAGGCGATCACCACGGCGGACCGCTGGGCGGCGATGTACACGCCGACGGGAACCCCCGTCGCGAGCGCGAACGGTCCGAGCGCCACGGTCACCGGAACCTTCGACCGCACCGGCAACTTCCTGCGCGACCCGTTCACCGTCGCGCTCGCCGCGAGCGGCGACCAGGCCAACCACTACGGCTTCGTCAACACGCTGACCATCCCGGCGGGCCAGACGCGCTCGCTCGCGCACTTCGTCGTCACCGGGCTCTCGGAGACGCGCGCGCCGGCCGCCGGCGGGGCCATCCCCGCGGCGGGCTCGCAGGTCACCGCGGTCACGACGAAGGCCGCGGCGCTCGCCGCCGCGCCGCCGCTGAGCGATCTCTCGCCGGCGGAGGCGTGCTCGGTCACGAACCTCGACATCTCGGCGATCAACTGCGCCGCGGCACCGGCGTTCGTGCTCGGCCCGGTCGTCGGTGACAGCGCCGCCGGCGCGACGACCAGCTCGCCCTACAACGTCGTGGGCAAGACGATCACCGATCTGAAGGCCGATGTCGCCGCGGGCAAGACCAACACGCAGCAGATCGTGCGCGCCTACCTGGACCGGATCGCCGCCTACGACGGCGGGCCGCTCGGCCTGCACTCCGTGATCACCGTCGCCCCGGATGCGATGGCGCAGGCCAAGGCCGCCGACGACGCCCGGGTCGCCGGCGACACGCGCCCGCTGCTCGGCATCCCGATCCTGGCCAAGGACATCTTCGACACCAAGGACATGGCCACGACCGGCGGCTCGCTGGTCTTCGCGGGCTACCGGCCGACGAAGGACGCGTGGATGGTGGCCAAGCTGCGCGAGGCCGGCGCGATCATCCTCGGCAAGGCCAACCTGTCCGAGTTCGCCAACGACGGGCACTTCAGCTCGAGCGCGTCCGGTCAGGTCTGGAACGCCTTCGACGCGTCGAAGAGCCCGATCGGCTCCAGCGGCGGCTCGGCGACCGCGGTGGCCTCGAGCTTCGCCGCCGCCGCGCTCGGCACGCAGACCGGCGACTCGCTGTGGGGCCCGTCGAGCGGCGCCAGCCTCGTCTCGCTGCGCGGCACCGACGGCATGCAGAGCACGGACGGCGTGATGCCGCTCACCTGGGTGCAGGACTACGCGGGCGTGATCACCCAGACGCTGCCGGATCTCGCGCTGCTGCTCAACGCGACGACGATCGACGCCCCGGGCGACCCGCTCGACGACGTCTCCAACGGTCACCGGCCGGCGAACTGGGTCGCCGGCCTGGACGCCGGCTCGCTGCAGGGCAAGGTGATCGGCGTGCCGGCGACGGCGTTCAACGACCCGTTCGGGACCACCGGCACCAGCGACGCGATGCGCGCCCAGTTCCAGCACTTCATCGAGGCCGGAGCGACGGTCAAGGCGATCACCGATCCGCCCGGCGGTCCGACCGCCACCGCCGGTGACAAGGGGTACGAGGGCTGGCGCCAGTGGATCCTCGCCCACCCGGACAACCCGTACACCGAGGCGGCGACGATCCTGCGCAACCCGCTGCGGATCCCGCAGTTCCGCAATACCGCCACGTACACCGGCACGGGTGCGATGACGCTCGCCCAGACGCAGGCCTTCCAGGCCGCCCGCGCTGCCTACCGCCAGCAGCTCGGCGCGTGGATGGACAGCCAGGGCGTCGACGCCGTCGTCTTCCCGGGCCAGCTGTCGGACATCCACCTCAATGACTCGATCCAGCCGAGCTTCGGCCGCCGTGACCCGCAGGCCTCGGCCGCCGGCGTACCGACGGTGATCTTCCCGGCCGGCGTCAACGACCACGGCCAGCCGATCAACCTGCAGCTCGCAGGGCAAGGAGTTCGACGACCTCAAGCTGCTCGGCTTCGCCTACGCCTTCGAGGCCAAGGCGAAGGGGCACGTCATCCCCGCGGCGGACGTGGCACCGGTGCTGCCGTTCGCCACGAGCACACCCGGAACCGTCGGTGGCTCGGTGGCGGCGACGCTGTCGCTGACGCTCGGCGCGCCCGCGAGCTTCGGCGCGTTCACGCCGGGCCTCGCCAAGGACTACACGGCGACGACGACGGCGAACGTGATCTCCACCGCGGGTGACGCCGCGTTGACCGTCTCCGACCCCGGGCACCTGGCCAACGGCAGCTTCACGCTCCCGTCGCCGCTCGTCGTCGAGTTCAGCAAGGCGACGTGGACCGCACCGGTCTCCAACGATCCGGTGACGATCGCGTTCAAGCAGCACGTCAGCGCCACCGACGCGCTGCGGACCGGCAGCTACAGCAAGACGCTGACGTTCACGCTGTCGACGACCACGCCGTAGGTAGACGCACGGGTTCCGGCGCGGCTTCGCGGCCGCGCCGGAGCGCCCGTTCCGGAGGTGGAATGGATGGGGTCGTCGCAGCGTCATGAGGGACATGCAACGAGAAACGAACTCGCGCAGTTCCGACTGGCGGCGTGCGACGCGCCGGCTCCTGGCCACCTCCGCGCTCGCGGCCGGCGTGATCGCCGCCACGACCGCGTCGGCGAGCGCCGCGGTGACCGCGACCTTCAGCGCCGGCGTGCTGACCGTGTTCGGCGACGGCCTCGACAACACGATCACGATCAGCCGCGACGCGGCCGGGCGGATCCTGGTCAACGGCGGCGCGGTCGCCGTCATCGGCGGCACGCCGACGGTCGCCAACACGACGCTGATCCAGGTCTTCGGCCTGGGCGGCAACGACACGATCACGCTCAGCGAGACCAACGGCGCGCTGCCCGCGGCGAACCTGTTCGGCGGCGCCGGCAACGACGTCGCTCACCGGCGGCTCCGGCGCCGACCAGCTCTTCGGCCAGGCCGGCAACGACACGCTGCTCGGCAAGGGCGGCGCCGACCTGCTGTTCGGCGGCGCCGACAACGACACGCTGACCGGCGGCGACGCCGACGACCAGGTCTTCGGCCAGGCCGGCGACGACCGGATGATCTGGAACCCCGGCGACGACACCGACCTCAACGAGGGCGGCGACGGCATCGACACGGTCGAGGTCAACGGCGGCAACGGCGCCGAGCAGTTCACCGCCACGGCCAACGGCACCCGCGTCCGCTTCGACCGCGTCACCCCGGCGCCGTTCTCGATCGACATCGGCACCTCCGAGAAGCTCACGCTCAACGCCAACGGCGGCGACGACAGCTTCTCGGCGACCGGCAACCTGGCCGCGCTGATCGCGATCACCGTCGACGGCGGCACCGGCAACGACACGCTGCTCGGCGGCAACGGCGCCGACATCCTGCTCGGCGGCGACGGCAACGACTTCGTCGACGGCAACCAGGGCAACGACATCGGCTTCCTCGGCGCCGGCGACGACACGTTCCAGTGGGATCCGGGCGACGGCAGCGACATCGTCGAGGGCCAGGACGGCACCGACACGATGCTGTTCAACGGCGCGAACATCGCCGAGAACATGGACGTCTCGGCCAACGGCGGGCGCGTGCGCTTCACCCGCAACGTCGCCAACATCGTCATGGACCTCAACGACGTCGAGAGCGATCGACGTCAAGACGCTCGGCGGCGCCGACAACATCACCGTCAACGACCTGTCCGGGCACCGACGTCGTCAACGTCGACGCCGACCTCGCCGCGACCGGCGGGCGGCGACGACGGCGCGGCCGACAACGTCATCGTCAACGCGCACCAACGGCGACGACGTCGTGATCGTCACCGGCGCGGCCGGCGACGCCCAGGTCAGCGGCCTCGCCGCCCGCGTCACGGTGACCGGCGGCGATCGCCGGCAACGACCGGCTGACCGTCAACGCGCTGGCCGGCGACGACGTGGTCGACGCCTCCGGCGTCGCCGCCGGCGCGATCCTGCTGACGCTCGACGGCGGCGCCGGCGACGACGTCCTGCATCGGCGGCGACGGCGACGACACCCTGCTCGGCGGCGACGGCGACGACGTGCTCATCGGCGGCCCCGGCAACGACATCCTCGACGGCGGCGCCGGCGACAACGTCGTGCATCGACAGCCTCGGCGCGAACCGCGTGACCGCGGCGGCCACCACGTCCGGCAAGCAGTGGCTGAACGCCCACGCGCGCACCGTCAACGGCAAGACCGTGCTCAACGTCGACGGCAAGAAGCGCACGCTGCCGCGGGCCAGCCTGGCTCAGCTCAAGCGCGGTATGAGCTGAACCGACGGTAGATCACGAGCGCCAGGGCCGGGTCATCGGTCCTGGCGCTTGAGCTTGCGCCACCCGCCGGCGCGGTTGTTGGCGATGATCTGCCGGAACATCGCGAGCAGCGCGTCGGCGTTCAGCGGCGCATCCTGATAGACCGCGACCGTCCTCGCGGTCTCGTTGTCGTGACCGCCGGTGATGATGCCCGCGGGGTCCGGGACGATCGCGCCGTCGTAGAGGAAGACGTTGACGTGGTCCTTGGTGGCGAGCAGCGCGCAGATGTTCCCGTCCAGCACGAAGTACGGCTGGACGCGGCGCTTGATCGTCTCCACGACCTCGGGGTCGGCGGTGTGGACGAGCTCGCGGACCTGCCGGCAGACGGCCTGCTGCCACTCGGGCAGGGCGTCGATGTAGTCGTCGACCCGCGGATCCGGCTGGAAGGGCTGATCCGTCATGCCCACAGTGTGCTGCGACGAGGGGCGGATAACCGGCCGGTCTTCGGGAACTAACCGGTGAGCGGTTCGCCGGCGAGCACGAGTGCGGCCCCCTCGCGGCGCTGGCAGTCTCGTGGCCATGCGACGGATCGCTCTTCTTTGTCTCGGCGCGGTCGCCTGCGCCGCCGCGACGGCCGGCACGGCCTCCGCCCAGGTCCAGCCCGCCGGCACCGGTGAGCCGCTCTACACGAACTCGGTGCAGAACACGCAGTGGTTCGAGTGGCCGGCGTCACAGGGCGCCGACGCGTACCGGATCAGGTACGACTACTACGAGAACAACACGCTCAAGGCCTCGCCGACCGTCAATCTCCCCGGCGTCGGCTCCGGGTCGGCCTGGGCGAACTGGAGCGGCGTTGCGACGCTCCAGCACGGCGGCCAGTACGGCATCTGCGCCCAGGGCCAGTACTCGTTCCCGAACGACTCGCTGTTCTTCCCGGACGGCCCGAACTCGTGCTCGATGGGGACGATGCTCGGCCGCCGCGCGTACACGACGATCGATCGCTCCAAGCCGAACGCCGCGCTTGCGCTCGCGGCCGGCGCGGACTACGTCAAGGACACGAAGGTCCCGGTCCGCATCGATTTCGCCGACGACGTCGCCGGCCCGTTTCCCGCGAACTTCCTCTGCTTCCAGGTCGGCGGCGGGCCGCAGAACCTGTGCGACAAGAACACCGGTGCGATCTACGGCCACAACCCGGCGTGCTCGGTTCCCGGCAGCGCCGGCAAGACGACCACGTTCAGCTGCACGGCGGACTACGGCCAGGTCCCCGACGGGAACGTCTGGGCCTGCGTGATCGCCGCCGACGCCTCGATCCCGGACAACCCGAACGGCCCCGACCAGACCGCCACGGCCGAGAAGGCGAACCTGTCCGCCGCCAGCTGTGACGGCGTGGTGGTCGACCGCACGCCGCCCACCGTCGCGATCGCGAACGTCCCCGCTTCGGTCAAGGCCGGCGAGCTCGTGTCGGCGCAGGCGTCGGCCTCGGACGCGACCTCGGGCCTCGCCGGGGCCGCCCAGTGGACGTGGGGCGACAACACCGCCGGCGCCACCGGCGACGCCGCCTCGCACACGTACACGCAGCCTGGCACGTACGAGCTGTCGCTGAGCGTCACCGACGCGGCCGGCAACGCCGCGACGGCGAAGCGGACGGTCACGGTGACGACGGCCGGCGGCACGACCACGCCGCCCCCGACGGGCGGCGACACCACGACCACGCCGCCGGCGCCGGGCGGCGGAACGACCACCACGCCGCCGGCGAACGGTGGGGGAGAGCCGCCGGACGCCGAACCCGGCGCCGAGGCTCCGACACTCGATGTCGACGCCCCGCGCACCGCTCGCGCCCGCGCCAAGTCGATCCCGGTGGAGCTCACGGCGAGCGGCGGCGGCCGGGTCCAGCTCTCGCTGCTTCGCGGCAAACGGACGATCTCCCGCGCGAGCGTCAGGCTCGACGCCGACGGCACCGCCGACCACCGGCTCAAGCTCCCGGCGGGCACGCCCGCGGGCCGCTACACGCTCAAGGCGGTCTTCATGCCGACAATCGGCTCGACGATCACCGTGTCGCGCGGCGTGACCCTCAAGGGCAAGCCGTCCGCCCGCCGCGCGAGCGCGAGCGCGGTCCCCGGCGTCGCGCTGGGCGCGGGCCCACGCGCGCTCCCGGACGGGCGCTTCCACGGCGCCCGGCCGCAGCGCATCTTCAAGGTGAACTGAAGGCCCGCTTGACCTGGTCCGCGGGGAGGACGAGAATCGAATGCGGAGTAAATCGTGCTTTCGCAGGGATTCTCGTCCGGCCCGACCGCCGCGGAGAACGCGGTTCTCGACGAGATCTCGCGCGTCCTCGCCGGGCATCTTGAGCACTGGAGGAGCCGGCGGCGCGAGCACGATCGCCAGGCCTCCTCGCCGGTGCTGATCCAGATCGACGGGCCAGGCCGCTCGCTGTTCCTGGAGAAGCTCGCGGGGCTGCTCGACCCGGAGGGCTGTGCCGTGCCCGACGACACCGAACGGCGCCCACCACCACCTGAGCTCGGCCGCTGGACGGTGATCCGCTTCGACGCGTGGCAGTACCAGCGGGTCGCGCCGCCGTGGTGGTGGCTGATCAAGACGATCGACGTGCAGATCCGCGGGCGGTTCCGCGGCGTCGAGGGCCGTAAGGGGCTGCGGCGGTGGCGGCGACGCGACCTGCGCTGGCGGGCCCAGCTGCTCGGCGGCGACCTCGTCCTGGCGATCCCGGCACTGCTGATCGCGGCGCTCCTCGGGGCGATCGCGTGGCGGCTCTCAGGCGTCAACGGGTTCGTCGAGGTGCTTCAGTGGGCGGTCTCGGCGGTCGCGGTGGTGACCGCGTTCGTGAGCATCGGCTACTCGGCCGCGAGCGCGCTGCGCCGCCACCTGCTGGTCACGTCCCCGGCGGGGGCCAAGGCGGTCCTGCAGACGAGCGACCCGATGAGCGAGCTGATGGCCCGCTACCGGTTCCTGATCGAGTCCAGCGGCACCGACGTCGCGATCCTGATCGACAACCTCGATCGCTGCCGCGCCGACTACGTCGTGGAACTGCTCGAAGGCATCCAGACGCTGTTCAAGGACGAGGTGCGTGCGACGACGGAGGCGATGGTCCTCTACGTCGTCGCCGCCGATCGCGGCTGGCTGTGCGACAGCTACCTGACGGTCTACGACGAGTTCAAGGAGTCCGCGCGCGAGCCCGGCCGGCCCTTCGGCCAGAGCTTCCTCGACAAGGTCTTCGACTTCTCGCTGCGCATCCCGACGGTCTCCGCGGCGACCTCGCTCGCCGCCGAGAACGCGTCGCGACATGGGCTCGATGCCGACGCCCAGCGCATCATGTGCGCCGAGCGCGAGCTCGCGGTACGCGAGCGGCTCGTGACGCTCGAACGCGCCGACGCGCCCGCCCTGACGCTGCCAGGCCCGCCGAATCAGGAGCTGCGCCACTACGCGGTTCGCCGGCTCGCGGATCTCGAGTACAAGTCGTCGACGAAGTCGTGCCCGGACACGGAGGACGAGCTTCGCGAGCTTGCCGCGATGGCGGAGCCCGGGCCGGTGATCGTCCGCCACCTGGTCGCCGCCTACTGCGTCCAGCGCACCGTGCTGCTGCTCGCGGGCCACGCGATCGATGTCGACGAGCGGGCGATCAAGCGCCTGGGCCTGTGGACGATCCTCTCGCTGCGGTGGCCGCTGCTGGCCGACTGGCTCAAGCAGCATCCCGAGGCGATCGCCGGTCTCCGTGAGGGGGTCGCGCCGCCGGGCGCGGGGAGCGAGATCACCGCGGTGTATGCGCTGCCGGAGGCGAATCGCTTCGGTGCGCTCGCCGACGGGTACCGGCTCGATGCCGACGCCATCCGCAACTTCGCGGTCCCGATCGACGTCGTCTCCATCCCGGCCGCGGACGCGCGATCGGAGACGCCTGGAGGGCGGTTCGCGCGCCGCAGTCCCGAGAACGCAGCTGAGGTGAACCCGCGGCGGTAGAGTCGCGGGGTGACCGGGCAGGACGAGGCACTCCTCGTCGAGCGCGAGGGGGAGCTGGCGCGCGCCGCGCACCTCCTCGGCCGTGCCGGCGACGGCGACGGAGCCCTGCTCGTGCTGGAAGGCGCCGCGGGCGCCGGCAAGACGCGCCTGCTGCGGGAGATCACGGCGCTCGCCGGCGAGCGCGCGCTGACCGTCCTCACCGGCCGCGGCTCCGAGCTCGAGCGCGACTTCGCCTTCGGCGTCTTGCGCCAGGCGCTCGAGCCGGCGCTCGCGGGGCTGGACGAGCAGACCCGCGACGCCCTGTTCGAGGGCCCGGCCGCGACGGCCCGCGCGGTCGTCGGCGCACCGTCGGCGAGCACCGCACAGGACCCCTACGCCGTGCTCAACGGGCTGTTCTGGCTCGTGTCCGCCCTGGCGAATCGCAACCCGTTGGTGCTGGCGCTCGACGACGTGCACTGGGCCGACGAGTCGACGTTGCGGTTCCTCGGGTTCCTGTCGCTGCGGCTGGACTCCGTGCCCGCCCTCGTCGCCATCGGCACGCGGCCGGCGGCGGGCGACCCGCTGCTGGCGCCGCTGTTCGCACAGCCCGGCACGGTGACGCTGCGGCTGCGCGGGCTCGGGCAGGACTCGGTGCGAGCGCTCGTCGCCGCGCGGCTCGGCGAGCCGGTGGACGACGCGTTCGTGGCCGCGTGCCTCGCGGCCACGGGCGGCAACCCGTTCCTGCTCGTCGACCTGCTCGGGACGCTGCGCACCGACGGCGTGCGCCCGACCCGTGAGCGCGCCGCGTCGGTGGCCGCGGTCAACCCGGCCAACGTGGCCCGGTCGGTGTCCGCGCGGCTCCTGCGGCTCGGACCCGCGGCGACGGGGCTGGCGCGCTCGCTCGCCACGGTCGGAGACGCCGCGACGCTCGCGTTCGCCGCCGAGGTGGCCGGCTTGGACACCGAGCCCGCGCGAGACGCGGCGGACGCGCTCGTCCTCGCGGGGCTCCTCGACCCACAGCTGCGCTTCGAGCATCCGCTGCTGCGCACCGCGGTCCTCGCCGGCATCACCCCCGGGGAGCGCATGCGGCTCAACGAGACCGCGGCGCGCCTGCTCGAGCAGGCCGGAGCGCCGCCCGAGCGCATCGCGGCGCACCTCGTCGAGACCGAGCCGGCGGGCGACGAACGGACCGCCAACGTCCTCGCGCAGGCCGGCCGCAGCGCCGTCGCGCGCGGTGCGCCGGCGGTGGGCGCCCGCCTGCTCGCCCGCGCGCTCGCCGAGCCGCCCGCGGCGTCGTCCCGGCTCGCGCTCCTGCACGACCTGGGCCTGGCGGAGACGGCGGCGGGCGTGCCCGGGGCGCGCGAACGGCTGCGCGAGGTGGTCGAGCGCTCCAGCGACCCCGTCACGCGGGCGCGTGTCCTGATCGAGCTGCTGTGGTCGGTGGGGCCACGACCGGACGTGGTCGAGGAGCTGTTGCCGCTGTTCGCGGCCGTCGAGGCGGATGACCGCGAGCTCGGGCTGGAACTGGAGGCCGCACGTCTCGGCGCGCTGTTCATCACCCCCGGGCGAGCAGACGAGTTCGCGGCGGCGTGCGAGCGCCGGCGCTCACTGGCCGGGGACACGCCGGGGGAGTGCTCGGTGTTGGCGTGGGTCGCGCGCCACGCTTCGGTGGCGCCGGGCGGGACCATCGCGGAAGTGGCCGAGCTGGCCGAGCGCGCGGCCCGGCACGCGGGCTCCAGCCCGCTGTGGGCCCTGAACATGACGCTCGCGCTGCTGCCGGCGGAGCGCTTCTCGACCGCCGAGCGGATCAACACCGAGCTGATCGAGCGGGCGATCGGAGAGGGCTCGGCGAGCGCGTTCGCCAGCGCGTCGGCGTGGCGGGCGCTGATCCGCGTCGCCGTCGGCGACCTGCGCGGCGCCGAGGCCGATGCGCGCGCGGCGATGGACTCGCGCGGGATGGCGGACATCTACCCGTTCCAGGCGCTGATCCCGCTGGTCGAGGCCCTCACGGACCAAGGCCGCGGCGACGAGGCCGCCGCGCTGCTCGCCGACGCGGGCCACGACGGAGCGCTTCCGCCCGCCCGGCCGTTCACGGCGCTGCTGATCGCTCGCGGCCGAATGCACGCGGCGGCGGGCGATCCGGCAGGCCGCGGCCCGCGACCTCGCGGAGGCGATGCGGCGGCTCGGGGAGGCCGGGTCGCAGGGCGTGATCGGGCTCGACGGCCGCCTCGAGGCCGCGCTGGCCTTCGACGCCGTGGGCGAGCACGAGCGCGCCGCCGCGCTCGCCGACGAGGCGCTCGCCGCCGCGCGGACGTGGCAGGGCCCGCGCGCGATCGGCGGCGCGCTGCGCGTCTCGGGGCGCTTGCGCGGCGGGGCGGAGGGGCTCGACCTGCTGCAGGCGGCGAGCGCTGCGCTGGAGCATTCGCCCGCCCGGCTCTGGCGGGCGCGGGCACTCGTGGATCTCGGCGCCGCGCTGCGCCGGGCCAACCGCCGGCGCGAGGCGCGCGAGCCGCTGAAGGCCGGGCTCGAGCTCGCCGAGGCGTGTGCGGCGGCGCGGGCTCGCCGAGCTTGCACGGCGTGAGCTCGGCGCAACCGGTGCGCGCGTCCCCGTGCGCGAGGGCGCCGGTGTCGACGACCTGACGCCGAGCGAGCTGCGGATCGCGGAACTGGCCGCGAGCGGCCTCTCCAACCCGCAGATCGCGCAGCGCCTGTTCGTCACCGTGAAGACGGTCGAGATGCACCTCAGCCGCGGCTATCGCAAGCTCGGGATCGGCTCGCGGGGCGCTCTGCCTCAGGCGCTCGCCACGACCTCGAGGTAGCCGGACTCGATCCGCACGCTGCCGTCGGTGGCGACGTTCATGCGCTCGATCTCTCGCGCAGCCGCGCCTGCGACCTCGTCGAAGCGATCGCCGAGCGCCATGCGTGCCGCGACCACCGGGCCGAGGTTCTGCGACACGAACGTGAACATCGCCTCGACCGACTGGTGCTCCATCACCATCACCCGGCGCGTGATCGTCACGTCGTCGCCGAGACGGTCGCGGACGCACTCCTCCACGCCCCAGTCGGTCGGCGCCGGGATGCCGGCGGGCAGCGGCGGCATGAACGACGAGACGGTGGCCATGGTGCGCCCGGGGAAGCTCTCCGGCGTCCAGTTGGCCAGTCCCACCGTTCCTCCCGTGCGCGTGACGCGGAACAGCTCGGCGGCGGCCACGGCCGGGCGCGGGGCGAACATCGCCCCGAAGCAGGAGACGACCCGGTCGAACGCGGCGTCGCCGAACGGCAGCGCCTCCACGTCGGCCTCGAGCCATTCGACCGCGACGCCCTCGGCCTCGCAGCGTGCGCGGCCGTACTCGACCATCCGGGGCGTCAGGTCCGACGCCGTGACGTGCGCCCCGAGCCTTGCCGCCTCGATCGCCGTGGCACCGGTGCCCGCGGCGACGTCGAGGAAGCGGTCGCCGGCGCGCGTGCCGACGGCCGCGACGAGGCCCGCGGCGACCGGCGTCGCCTCGTTGCTGATCCTGCGGAAGTCGCCCTGGCTCCAGATGAACTTCTGGATCTCCTTGAGCGGGGCGACGTCGATGGTGGTCTGCATACGTCGATCCTCCGCGCGGCGGGCGTCGCTGACGACGGGGAGCACCCTGGGATCGCGACGCGCGTCTAGGGTGAGCTTCACGTTTTCGTCAGGGAGGTTCGGGATGCGCGTGGCAGTGCTCGGAGCGGGTAACGGAGGCGTCGCGTCGGCATTCGACTTCGCCCAGCACGGCCACGAGGTGGCGCTCTACGCCCCGCCGGAGTTCGGCTCCAACCTCGAGGCGATCGACGCGGCCGGCGGGATCACCGCGATGGGCGACCTCGAGGGCTTCGCCCCGGTGCGCTACGCCGGCAACGACCTCGACGAGTCCATGGACGGCGCCGAGCTCGTGCTGATCGTCGGTCCGGCGTACGCCACCGAGCCGCACGCGTTCCTGGCTGGGCCGTACCTGACCGACGGCACGGCGGTGCTGATCTGCCCCGGCTCGTCCGCGGGCGCGATCGCGTTCAAGCGCTCGGCCGGGTTCGAGCTCGACGACGAGCGCTACGTCGTCGGCGAGACGAGCACGCTGCCGTACGCCGTGCGGATCACCGGGCCGGCCGCGATCAACGTCTTCCTCAAGCTCAAGACCGGCGTGTACCTCGCGGGGCTCCCGCGCGCGGGGACCGACCGGCTGTTCGACCTCGTCAAGGACGTCTGGCCGGCGGTCGAGAAGGCCGACAGCGTGTTCCAGACCACGCTCCAGAACGGCAATCCCGTGATCCATCCGGCGGTCACGCTGCTCAACGCGGCGCTGCTGGAGCGCACCGGCGGCGACTTCCTGTTCTACGAGGAGGGCGTGACCGAGGGCGTCGGGCCGGATGATCGAGGCCGTCGACAACGAGCGGCTGGCGATCGCCGCCGCCCTCGGGGTCTCGATCCTCTCCGAGCCCGCCATCGGCGTCCACCAGGGCTACATGCTCGAGGAGAACTACTCGACGGGCTACAGCAAGGCGCCCGGCTTCCTCGGGATCGCCGCCCAGCCCCAGCTCGACCACCGCTATCTCACCGAGGACGTCGGCTACGGGCTGTGCTTCCTCTCCGACCTCGCCGCGCGCCTGGACGTGCCCGACGCCCGTCGATCGACGCCTTGATCACGGTCGCCTCGGTCGTGCTCGCACGCGACTTCCGCGCGGAGGCGGTCCGGACGATCAGCTCGCTCGGCCTCGACGGCCTGAGCACCGAGGAGCTGGCCGCTCTCTAGGCGGTGGGCCGCTCGGTCGGCGCGCGCTCGAGCACGCCGGGAGGCATCGGCACGCCGGGCGGGCGGCCGTCGAGCAGGTGGTGCACGAAGACGTAGAGCATCGCCGACCAGGGCGACTCGAGCCGCAACTCCGGCATCCCGGACGGCTGGAACTGGATGACCGGCACGCCGCCCGGGCCCGACAGCAGCTGCATCGGGCCTGACTCCGCGTGCCACAGCCCCTCGGTGTTCTGGCCCACGGAGAGCATCAGGCGCTGGTTGGTCAACACGATGGTCGCGATGCCCATGTCGTGCCAGTGAGGGACCGCCGCGCGCTCGGCCTCGGCCTTCTTGCTCTGGTTGCGCGCGTAGCTCGCGGCGCCGGTGACGGCCAGGCCGACCGGCCCGCCGAACATCAGGAACCCGCGCCGGTACCCCTTGTTCTCGCCGTAGAACCCGATCACCTTCACGGGGCCGATCTGCGCATGGGCGATCTCGCCGGGCCCGAGCGGGAAAGGAGCCGCCAGCACCGGCAGCGGCGCGCCCCCGGCGAGCGCGCCGGCCCACTCGTAGGCGCGAAGGTAGCCCTCGTCGTTCGCACTCCAAGTCATGGGCGGTATTACAGCGCGGCGGCGAGATCGTCGTCCGCAACGGGTCGCTGTATGGTATGACCGATGAGCTGGCAGGAGGATCTGGCGGACGCGTTGGTCGACGCCGGGGTCGAGGTGGCGGCGTGGGTGCCGGACAAGCGACTGGCGCCGATCGGCACGCGGTTGGTCGAGCGCGGGATCACGCTGCGCACGCTCACGCGCGAGGACGAGTGCTTCGGGTACGCCGCCGGGTACCGGGCCGCGGGCGGGATGCCGCTGGTGCTGGTGCAGAGCTCCGGGCTGGGCAACTCGCTCAACGCGCTCGGCTCGCTCGTGATCCCGTACGGCCTCGGCTTCCCGGTCGTGATCTCGATGCGGGGGACGCTGGGCGAGCGCAACCCGGCGCAGATGCCGCTCGGTCGCACGACCGCCGCCACGCTCGACCTGCTCGGCATCCAGGCCTTCCCGCTCGCCGAGGGTCGGCGCGCCGCGGCTGTCGCTCGCGGCGCCGTCGCCACCGCGGAGGGCGCGCGGGTGCTCGCGCCGATCCTCCTTCACGCCGAACTGGAGCTCACATGAACCCGACCGAGATCGTCGGCGCGATCCTCGAGGCGGCGCCCGGCGCGCTGTTCGTCTCGTCGCTGGGCACGCCCACGTCGGCGCTGCGCGCGGCCAGCGACGACGGCCCGCACCTGTACATGGGCGGCTCGATGGGCACCGCCCTGGCCACGGCGATCGGCGTCGCCGAGAAGCGCCCGGAGCGCCAGGTGCTCGCGCTGCTCGGCGACGGCGAGGCGCTGATGGGCGCCGGGTCGTTCTGGAGCCTGGCCGGGGTCGCACCGGCCAACCTGCTCGCGGTCGTGCTGATCGACGGCCACTACACGATCACGGGCGGGCAGCCGCTCGGCGTTCCCGACGTGTTCGGCGACGTCGCGGCAGTGCTCGGCCTCCAGACCGCTACGGCGCGCACCGCGCGGCGAGATCGCGCGCCACGTGCGGCGAACTGGCGCGCCCGGCGGTGCTCGAGGTCCGCTACGAGGAGCGCGCGTGGCCGGGCCCGTCGCCGTTCGTGGACCCGCCGGTCGTGCGCGAGCGCTTCGAGCGGGCCGCTAGCGCTCGCTGAGCGTTCCGCGGTTGCGGCGGTTCCAGCCGTCGAGGTGCTCGCGCATCAGCCGCCGCGCGGCCTCGGGGTCGCCCGCTCGCACGGCCTCGGTGATCGCGGCGAGATCCGCCGGGATCGTCTCCACGTGCTCGGCTTCGGCGGGGCGGATCACGGCGTTGTGGCGGCGGATCACGGCCTCGTGGATGCCGAGCGCGATGCCGATCCGCAGGCGGTTCTTGCGTCGCGCGGGCGAGCGCCTCGTGCCAGCGGACGTCGATGCCGGCGACGAGGTCGCGGTCGCGGGATCCGTCGCCGCCGCGCGCGCCTCGGCGACGATCGCCTCGAGCGCGCGCGATGTCGGACGCGTCCGCGCGCCGGGCGGCCCAGGACGCGTTCTCGCCCTCGAAGTCGAGCCGGAACTCCGCCAGATCCTCGAGCGAGGCGCCGCGCAGGTTCACCAGCGCCGCCAGCGCGTCCCCGAGGATCGATTCCGACGGCGTGACGGCGTAGGAGCCGCCGCCCTTGCCGGGGCGGACCTCGATCATCCCGACGGCCTCGAGCGAGCGCAGCGCCTCGCGCAACGTCGGGCGCCCGACGCCGAACTCCTCGCACAGCTGGCGCTCGCCGGGCAGGCGCTCGCCGGGGCGGATGCGGCCCGAGAGGATGGCCTCGCGCAGCTGCTCGAGCACGTCGTCGAACGAGCGGACCCGCTGGACCTTGTCGAAGGTCGTCCTCGGTGCGGCCGACATCGATTTATGGTCTTACCACATGCCTAGTTCTGCCATGACGACGATCGATCTCAACGTCGACGCCGGCGAGTCGTTCGGCGCCTGGCGGATGGGCGACGACGCCGCGCTGTTCGCCGAGGTGTCGAGCGCCAACCTCGCCTGCGGCTTCCACGCGGGCGACCCGGGCACGATCCGCGCGAGCCTCGCGGCCGCGCTCGAGGCGGGCGTCGCCATCGGCGCGCATCCCGGGCTGCCGGACCTCGTCGGCTTCGGGCGCCGGCCGCTGACGCATGACGCCGCAGCAGGTGCGCGACGACACGCTCTACCAAGTCGGTGCGATGTACGCCTTCGTCCGCGCCGCCGGCGCGACGCTGCACCACGTCAAGCCGCACGGCGCGCTGAACACGGCGGTCGCGGAGACCTCCGACGAGCACGCCGAGGCGCTCGTCGAGGCGACGCAGGTCGTTCGACGCGGACGCTGCCGCGTCATCGCCATCGCCGGCTCGCGCCTGCACCGCGCGGCGCAGCGGCTCGGGCAGCCCGTCGTCGCCGAGGGCTTCCCGGACCGCGCCTACGCAGCCCGACGGCTCGCTCGCCCGCCGGGGCAACGCCGGGCGCGATCATCCACGACGCCGACGTCGCCGCCGCGCGCGCCGTGCGGATGGCGCGCGACGGGACCGTCGAGGCGCTCGACGGCACCGTCGTCGCGCTCGACCCCGGGCACGCTGTGCATCCACGGCGACAACCCGGGCAGCGTCGCGACGGCGCGCGCGATCCGCGCCGCGCTCGAGCGCGAGGGCATCGCGATCGCCGCCTTCTGACGCGATGGCGCCCGTCGGTCAATACCTGCGCTACAGCACCGTCTTCGACGAGCAGGCCAACCTGCGCGTGCTCGCGCTCGCCGCGACGCTCGACGCCACGCGCCCCGACGGCGTGCGCGAGATCTACCCCGGCTACGGCTCGGTCTACGTCGAGTGGGACGACCGCGTGCTCTCCAACGCGCGAGGCGACCGCCTGGATCGACGCCGCGCTGGCGGCCCGCCACGACGACCTCGCCGAGCAGCGCGACCTCACGGTCGCCGTCCGCTACGGCGGCCTGGACACCGACGAGGTCGCCGAGGCGACCGGGCTCGACCCGGAGGAGATCGCGGAGGTCCACGCCGCGCGCGAGCTACCGCGTCTGCGCCCGGGCGACCGTCGGCCAGCCGATGATGGCGGGCACCGACGAGCGCCTGCAGGTCGCCGCGCCGGGCGAGTCCCGCGCGTCGACGTCCCCGCGCTCGCGGTCGCGGTCGCCAACGAGCAGGCGACGATCTACCCGGTGCTGATGCCCGGCGGCTGGAACGTGATCGGCACCGCGCTCGAGCAACGTCTACGACCCGCACCGCGACGACCCGTTCCTACTTCGAGCTCGGCGACCGCGTGCGCTTCGAGCGCGGCCGAGGGCGAGCCGCCGCCGACGCCGCGCCGGCGCGAGCTGCTGCCGGAGGAGCCGCGCACCCCGGCGCTGCGCGTCGAAGCGGCCGGGCGCGCTCGACCTCGTGCTCGACGGCGGGCGGCTCAACCAGGCCCACCACGGCATGGCGCAGTCCGGGCCGCTCGACGCCCGCGCCGCGCGGCTCGCGAACGCGCTCTGCGGCAACCCGCCCGGGCACGACGCTGATCGAGTCGACGCTCAACGGGCCGCGGCTCGTCGCGCTGCGCGACCTCGTCGTCGGTGCGGCGGGCCTCGGGATGCGCGCTCGAGGTCGACGGCGAGCCGGTCGGGCCAGCGGACGACCGTCGTCGCGCAGCGGCCAGAAGCTGCTCCCTGCAGGCCGACCGGCAACGGCGTGCGCGGCTACCTCGCGGTCGCCGGCGGCATCGAGGCCGAGGCGTTCCTCGGCTCGGCGAGCGTCGATCGCTACGGGCTGATCGGCCGCCCGCTGCGCGCCGGCGACGTCCTCGGCCTCGCCGGCGAGCCGGCGCGCGGGCTCGAGATGCAGGCGCGCGTGCTCGAGCCGCCGTGCGCACGTCGTCATCCGCCTGCACCGCGGCCCGCAGTGGTCGGAGCGAGGCCGAGCGGGCGCTGCTCTCCGCGCCGTTCACGGTCGTCGACCGGCGACCGCATGGGCGTCCGCCTCGAAGGCCCCGACGTCCCCGGCGGCGAGCTGCTGTCGCGAGTCGCCGCCGCCCGGCGCCGTCCAGGTCCCCGGCGGCGGCGCGCCGATCCTGCTGCTCGCCGACCGCCAGCGCAGCGCCGGCTACGACAAGCCGGCGGTCATCCATCCCGACGATCTCGCCCTCGCCGGCCAGCTGCGCACCGGCGAGTCGCTGCGCTTCGTGATGGCCGGCGATCACCCCGTTCCGTGGTTCCGCGACCTCACCTGACCCTAAGGAGACTGACCAATGAGCACCCGTTTCCAGGACGTCTGCGTCCTCGTGACCGGCGCCGGACACGGCATCGGCCGCGCCGTCGCCGAGCGCTTCGCGGCCGAGGGCGCGCGCGTCGGCGTCAACGACATCGAGCGAGCGAGCGCGCAGGAGATCGTCGACGCGATCGAGGCCGCCGGCGGCACCGCGCTGGCACTGGTCGGCGACGTCGGCTCCGAGGAGGACGTGACCCGCGTCGCGGCCGCCGTCGTCGACGCCTACGGGCCGGTCGACGTGCTCGTCAACAACGCCGCGCTCGCCCACGTACGAGGTCGTCGTCCGGCACTTCCTCGAGGGCGACGCACGCCTGGTGGAACCAGATCATCCAGACGAACCTGACGAGCGTCTTCCTCTGCTCGCACGCGGTCGCGCATGAGCATGGCGCAAGCGCCGCGACCGGCGTGATCATCCACATGTCGAGCGGCGGCGCCAGCCAGGCCCATCGCGCGATGGCCGCCTACGACGCCGCCAAGGGCGGCATCGAGGCGCTCACGCGCGCGATGGCGCTCGACCTCGCGCCCTACGGCGTGCGCGTGAACTTCGTCGTGCCGGGCCTGATCCGCACGTACGACATCAGCGACGAGCTGGCGGCCGAGCGCGGCCAGGTCGTCCCGCTGCAGCGGCTCGGCACGGCCGACGACATCGCCGGCCCGATCGCCTTCCTGGCCAGCGACGACGCGCGCTACATGACGGGCACCGGGCTCGTGGTCGACGGCGGCGTGCTCGTCCAGCAGCGCTCCGCGCCGGTCGACACGTTCCCGGTCTCGGGCTTCCCGGTCGTGCCGGAGGAGGCCTAGCCGCCGAGTTCGCGCGAGCGTTCGCGTGGCCGCCATCACGGCGTCCAGGAACGCGGCGCGGACGCCGTGGCGCTCGAGCTCACGCAGCCCGGCGGCGGTCGTGCCGCCGGGGGAGGTGACCGCGGCCTTCAGCGCCGCGGGGTTCGCGTCGCCCTCGACGAGCAGCCGCGCCGAGCCCAGCAGCGTCTGGAACGCGAGCGTCTCCGCGACGTCGCGCGGCAGGCCCGCGAGCACGCCCGCCTCGGCCAGGGCCTCCGCGACGAGGAAGACGTACGCCGGGCCGGAGCCCGGAGACGCCCGTCACGGCGTCCAGTTGCTTCTCCGGGACGCGCACGACGACGCCGACGGCGCTGAGGATCTCCTCCGCCCACGCGAGGTCCCCCTCGCCGGCGTGAGCGCCCGCGCTGATCGCGGCCGCGCCCGCGCCGACCAGGGCGGGCGTGTTCGGCATCGCGCGCACCACGGGCAGCGGCTCGCCGACCGCCGCCTCGATGGCCTTCGTCGTCACACCAGCGGCGACGGACAGGATCCGGTCGCACCCCGCCGCGGCGGCCGCCTTCGCGCTCTGCGGCGATGTCGCCCGGCTTGACGGCGAGCACCGCGCCCGACGCGGCGATCGGCGCGGCGACGATCTCGACGCCCGGATACGCGCGCCGCCAGCGCCTCGCGGCGCGGCGGCGAGACCTCGGCGACGGCGAACGTCTCGGCGGGACGGCCGGACGGCGATCAGCCCGCCGAGGATCGCCTCGCCCATGCGCCCGCCGCCGACGATCAGCAGCGGGCGGTCATCAGATGCTGGAGCCATTGCGCCCGAAGCCTACGCAGTGGCGCCGCCGCGTCCTACTTGAACACGACCTCGCAGCCGGCGAAGAAGTCGGCGTCGACCGCGCTGCCGAAGCAGGTATCGAACTCCGTGCCGAGCGTGTTGGCATCGCCGAGGAGCTGATCGACCGAGCCGTCGGTCTGGCCGATGTCGAGGCTGGTCTCGAAGATGGTGTCGTTACCGGCCCCGCCGAAGAGCGTGTCCGCGCCGCGGCCGCCGGCCAGCATGTCGTTGCCCGCGCCGGCGTTGAACTGGTTATCCGCATCGTTGCCGATGAGGTTGTCGCCCGCGGGATCGCTGGTGCCGCCCACGTCCTCGGTGCTCGGCGTCACCCTCTCGTGCTCGCCCGGGGCGCCGTCGTCGGCCTGGTCGTCGCCCTCGAGCGTGTCGCGCCCGACGTTGCCGTGCGCGACCATCGGGACCGAGGTCGCATTCGTCAGCGTGTCGTTGCTGCCGCGCCCGCTGAGGTTGAACGGCTTGAAGGTCCCGGTGCCCGGGAGCTTGAACGCCGTGCAGGTCGCCTTCGTGGCGTCGCCGGCGACGGCCTTGCAACCGGCCTGCGGCGTGATCGGGACGCTGTCGTCGATCGTGAAGGTCGTCCCGCTGAGGGTGACCCGGACCGTGTTGGAGGTGTTCGTGCCGGAGTAGCCCATGCCACCGCTCTGGGTCGAGCTCACGATCGACTTCTCGACGGGGGCCGCCGTCGCCGCCTGCGCGAGGACCGCACCGGACAGCAGGGCAAGGGTGATGGGGATGGTTGCTTTCATGCCCCGTAAGACGCAGGCCCCGGGCCTCGCCGATGGGGAACTTCTTCCTCACCGCCTCCTTCCCGCCGTGGGTATGTTGGACGCGTGTCGACTGAGACGGTCGTGCAGCTCTGCGGGCCGCTGGTCGTGCGGATCGGCGGGCAGGCGGTCGAGCTGCCGGGGCGTCAGGGGCGGCTCGTGTTCGCCTATCTGGCGCTGCACCGCACGCGACCGGTCCGCCGCGACGAGCTGATCGACGCGCTGTGGCCGCGCACGGCGCCCGCCAGCGCCGACGCGACGCTGATCTCGCTCCTGTCGCGGCTGCGCAAGGCGCTGCCCGACGGCGTGATCGCCGGCCGCGGGCAGCTCTCGCTCGTGTTCGAGGGCGCGACGGACGTCGAGGTCGCCGAGGCCGCGCCGGCGCGCGCCCGCGAGGCGCTCGCCGCGGGTGACGCGAACGCCGCTCTGGCGATCGCGCGCGCGGGCCTGGAGATCGCGTCGGCGCCGCTGCTCGGCGAGTTCGAGGGCGGATGGGTGAACGAGCACCGCCGGGCGCTCGAAGAGACCGAACTGACGCTCCTGGAGCTGGTGGGCCGCGCCGCGCTGGCGGCGGGCGAGCTCGCGACGGGGGAGACGGCCGTGCGCCGGCTCGTCGAGCGCGAGCCGCTGCGCGAGTCGGCCTCGGCGCTGCTGATGGAGCTGCTCGCCGCGGGCGGCGACGTCGCCGCGGCGCTGCAGGCCTACGAGACGCTGCGCGGGCGCCTGCGCGACGAGCTCGGCACGGTGCCCGCGCAGCACGTACGCGAGCTCGCCGAGTACCTGTTGACGCACCAGCGCGCACCGGAGCGCGCGGCGCGCCCAGCCGCCGCCTCGCCGCGCGACGTCGCCGCGTTGCCGCGGCCCGCTGCCGCGTCGCTGGCGGGCGCCGCGTCGCCGCCATCCGCCGCGTCGCCGCCGCTCGCCACGTCGCGGCCGCCCGCCGCTGCGTCGCCGCCCGGCGCCGCGCTCTCACCGCCCGCCGTCGCCGCGCGGCTCTTCGGCCGTGACCGCGACCTCGCCGCGCTCTCCGCGCTGCTCGAGCGTTCGCGGCTCGTGACGCTGACCGGCCCGGGCGGGGTCGGCAAGACGACGCTCGCCACCGCGCTCGCCCAGCGCGACCCGACGGCTCGCTTCGTCGAGCTCGCCCCGGTCGCCGATCCGGGCTTCGTCGCGGCCGCCATCGTCGACGCCCTCGGCGCCGGCATCGACGAGGGGGAGACGGCGCGCGAGGCGCTGCTGCGCCAGCTCGCCACGCGCAGGCTGCTGCTCGTGCTCGACAACTTCGAGCAGGTGCTCGATGCCGCGCCGCTGGTGGGCGAGCTGCTCGCGCACTGTGCCGAGCTGACCGTCGTCTGCACGAGCCGGGCGCCGCTGCAGCTGTCGGCAGAGCAGCGTTACCCGGTCGAGCCGCTGTCGCTCACCGAAGACGCACCCGCGCTGCAGCTGTTCTGCGAGCGTGCCCGCTCGCGCGACCCGTCCTTTGAACTGACGCCCGCCAACGAGGACGCCGTGGCCACGATCTGCCGCCGGCTCGGCGGGCTGCCGCTCGCGCTGGAGCTCGCGGCGGCGCGGATCGGCTTCCTCACTCCCCAGGAGCTCGCCGCGCGGCTCGACGACGCGCTCGGGCTGCTGGTCGGCGGCCCGCGCGACCGGCCGGACCGCCACCGGACGCTGCGGGCGACGCTCGACTGGAGCTACGACCTGCTCGATGACGATGAACGCGAGGCGTTCGCCGCGTTCGCGGTCTTCTCCGGCGGCGCGACGATCGCCGCGGCGCTCGAGGTCACCACGGCCGGCCTCGAGACGCTCGAGTCGCTGACGACGGGCAGCCTGCTGACCCGTTCCGGCGGCCGGCTGACGATGCTCGAGCCCGTGCGCGCGTACGCCGCGGAACGGCTCGGAGACGACCCGGAGCCTCGCCGCCGCCATGCGCAGTGGTGCCTGCGACTGGGCGAGACGACGTTCGGTGATCTCGCCCATCTCGCTGGAGGGAAGGAGCTCGCGGCGTTCAGGGCCGAGGCCGACAACGTCCGCGCCGCGCTCAACTGGGCGCTCGCGAGCGGTGAGGCGGACCTCGCGCTCGGGCTCGTCTGCGCATGCGGGCCGTGGTGGCCGGCGACGAGCCAGCTCGCCGAGGGCCGGGAGTACGTCCACACCGCGCTCGAGCTCGCCGGGGACACCGCGCCGCCGCAGCTCCTCGCGCGCGCACTCGCCCTCAGGGCGGCGATGTGGGGCCGGCTTCCCGGGATCGATCGAAGGTCGCGTCGAGGACCTCGACGAGAGCCTCGCGCTCGGCCGTGAGCTGGGCGACTCCAGGCACGTGCTCTTCGTCCTGATGCGGCTCGGGCTCGCCCAGTTCGATCTCGAGCGCCCGGAGCTCGCGATCGCCGCGGCCGACGAGGCGCTCGCGATCGCCCGCGAGCTCGGCGACCCGACGCTCATCAGCCGCGCGCTGGCCGTCCGCGCGACGGCCGAGCCCGATCATCCGGAGGCGCGCGGACCGCGCCCGTCAAGCACTCGGCCCGCTGCTCCGCGACGAGGAGATCACCGACGCGCTGACGCTGCTGATCAACGTCGGCTACGTCGCGCTGGCCGATCGGCGGCTGGCGCAGGCGCGCGAGCTCTTCGAGGACGCGCTCGCCCTCGCGGACTCGCACCGCCTGCGGTTCTACGTGCACTCCAATCTCGGGCTTGTCCACCTGCTGCTCGGTCACGACCTGCAGGCGGCCGACGCGCTGCGCCAGGCGTTGGAGGTCGCGCGCGAGAGCGCCGTCGAGGAGTTCGACGAGCCGCTGCTCGCGCTCGCCGCGCTCGCAGCCAGAAGCCGCGAGCTCGAGCGCGCGGCGCGGCTGTGCGGCGCCGGCGACGCCCACACGCCCGCGGTGCTGCGCCACTACGAGGTCCGCGTCGACGCGATCCTGCGCGATGAGTACCTGCACCCGGCCCGCGCGCAGCTCGGCGCGCAGCGCTGGGACGAGCTCGCGGCGCTCGGCGCACGGCTAGGACGCCAGGACGCGATCGAGCTTGGGCTGGAGGCCGCGGCGCAGCCTCACCCAACGGCCGTCGTCGCCCCGGCGACGGGTGGGTGAGGCCGCGCGCCCTGCGAGGGCGTCGATGGTGTCCGTGCTGACAATGAGTGCGTAGAAGTGCATGAGGGGCAGGCTCGCCCGCGCACCCTGCAGGAACGCTGCAGGAACCCTGCACCGGACGCGATCGGCTTGAAAACCGTTCTGTCGCGACCCAGACCAAACTCGTGGCCGGCCATTTGCAGGCCCCACCGGTCGGGTTTCTTTGAGTTAGGATTCGGACAGGCACGCACCGCGGCCTTGCAGGGCAAATCGATGGGGGACCGGCATGTGGCACCCGCAGCGCGCCAAGTCGGACCAGATCGATCAAGCGGCGATGCTGCAGGTTCTGCTCGACGTCCGGAGCGGCGATTTCGGCGCTCGGATGCCGCTCGATTTGACCGGCGTACCCGGCAAGATCGCCGACGCGCTCAACGAGATCATCGCCGCGAACGAGCATCTCGCGGCCGAGCTGGCGCGGGTCAGCCGGGTCGTCGGCAAGGAGGGCAGGCTCTCCCAGCGCATCGGGCTGCCCGCCTCCGACAAGGCGTGGTTCGAGAGCGTCGTGCACGTCAACTCGCTGATCGACGACGTCGTGCACCCGACGACCGAGCTGCAGCGCGTGATCGGCGCGGTCGCGCACGGCGACCTGACCAAGAAGATCACCGGTGAGGTCCAGGGGGAGCTGCTCGAGCTCAAGAACACCGTCAACGCGATGGTCGACCAGCTCAACCGGTTCGCCTCCGAGGTCACGCGCGTCGCACGCGAGGTGGGCGTCGAGGGCAGGCTCGGCGGCCAGGCGCAGTCGGCCGAGGTCGCGGGCGTGTGGAAGGACCTCACCGACAACGTCAACCAGCTGGCGGCGAACCTCACCAGCCAGGTCCGCGCGATCGCCGACGTCGCGACGGCGGTGACCGAGGGCGACCTGACGCGGCAGGTCGGCGTGCAGGCCAGCGGCGAGGTCGCCGTGCTCAAGGACAAGCTCAACGAGATGATCCGCAACCTGCGCGAGACGACTCGCCAGAACACGGAGCAGGACTGGCTGAAGACCAACCTCGAGCGCTTCGCGCGGATGCTCCAGGGCCAGCGCGACCTGGCGACGGTCTCGAACATGATCCTGTCGGAGCTGGCGCCGCTCGTCTCGGCCCAGCACGGCGTGTTCTACGCGCTCACCGAGGAACGCGACGAGCCCGTGCTGCGACGGCAGGCCGGCTACGGGATCACCGCGTCGAAGGTATGCCGCAGCGGTTCGCGCTCGGAGAGGGCCTCGTCGGCCAGTGCGCCCTGGAGAAGCAGCGGATCCTGCTCACCGACGTCCCGCGCCGACTACGTCCGCATCACTTCCGGGCTCGGTGACTCGGCGCCGCTGAACATCATCGTGCTGCCGATCCTGTTCGAGGGCTCGGTCCGCGCCGTCGTCGAGCTGGCCTCGTTCAGCGTGTTCAGCGCGACCCACCAGGCGTTCCTCGACCAGCTCACCGAGAGCATCGGCCTCGTGCTGAACACGATCGAGGCCAACGCGCTCACCGAGACCCTGCTCGAGCAGGCGCAGTCGCAGGCGCACGAGCTGCGCGCCCGCAACCAGGAGGTCGAGCTCGCCAAGCACCTGGTCGAGGAGAAGGCGGAGCAGCTCGCGCTCTCCTCGAGCTACAAGTCGGAGTTCTTCGCGAACATGTCGCACGAGCTGCGCACGCCGCTCAACAGCCTCCTGATCCTCGCTCGCGAGCTCGAGGACAACGACGAGCGGCAACCTGACCGACGACGCAGGTGCAGTACGCGAGCGTCATCCACTCCTCGGGAACGGACCTGCTGAAGCTGCTCAACGACATCCTCGACCTCGCCAAGGTCGAGTCGGGCACGGTCGCGCTCGAGATCGGCGCAGCTGTGCGCTCGGCGAGTTCGTCGAGGCGATCGAACGCGACTTCCGTCCCGTCGCCGACCAGAAGGGCGTGGCGTTCACCGTCGAGCTCGCGCCCGGTCTGCCGCGACACGATCGCCACCGACTCACGGCGCCTGCGGCAGGTGCTCAAGAACCTGCTGTCGAACGCGTTCAAGTTCACCGACCGGGGTGAGGTGCGGCTGCGCGTGAGCCGGCCAGCGGCTGGAGCACGGAACGACGCTCGGCGGCGGTCACGTGACCGCGTTCAGCATCAGCGACACCGGGATCGGCATCACGGCCGAGATGCAGCAGCGGATCTTCGAGGCCTTCGCCCAGGCGCGACGGCACGACCGCACGCGAGTACGGCGGCACAGGGCTCGGGCTCTCGATCAGCCGCGAGCTCGTGCGACTGCTCGGCGGCGAGATCGCGCTCTCCAGCGCGCCCGAGCAGGGCAGCACGTTCACCGTGTACCTGCCGCCGGCGACCGACACCGGTCGGCGCGTGCTCGCGACCGCCGAACCCCCGCGCCGCGTCGGCTCCGCGCGCGCGGCCAGCCGTCAGCTGGACGGGCGCAAGGCGCTCGTGATCGACGACGACTTCCGCAACATCTTCGCCCTCACAATCGCTGCTGGAGCGAGGCGGTCTGCAGGTCGTCTCGGCCGAGAGCGGCGAGGACGGGCCTCGAGCTGCTCGCGCAGACGCCCGACATCGACCTCGTGCTCGTCGACATCATGATGCCGGTGATGGATGGCTACGCGACGATGCGGGCGATGCGAGCCTGCCGGAGGGCGCGGCGCTGCCGATCGTCGCGGTCACCGCGAACGTGGCGGCGGGGGAGAGCCGCCGGTGCATCGACGCCGGCGCGTCGGCCTACGTCCCCAAGCCGGTCGACACCGACGGCTCCTGCTCGACCCGTGCTCGCCGACCGCCTGCGGCCCATGCCGGCGACCGACCGCGGTGCACCATTGAGCACGGCGACGCCGACGGCGTGACCGGCCGCCGATCCTCGTCGTCGACGACAACGCCGGGTCAGCGCCTCGCGATCCGGGCGATGCTCGCGCCGCTGGGCTACCCGGTCGTCGAGGCCGACTCCGGTCGCGACGCGCTGCGCGCCGTGTCGGCATGAGACGTTCGCGCTGATCCTGATGGACGTCCGGATGCCGACGCTGGACGGCTACGAGACGGCCAAGCTGATCCGGCAGCGCCGCGAGTCCGAGCGGACGCCGATCATCTTCGTCACCGCGTTCGGGCGCGACGAGACCGCAGATCGGCGGCCGCGTACGCCAGCGGCGCCGTCGACTTCATCTTCACGCCGATCCTCCCCGAGGTGCTGCGCGCCAAGGTCTCGGCGCTTCGTCGACCTGTTCGTCCAGACCGAGGAGCTGCAGCGCTCGCTCGAGTCGATCACGGCGCTCAACGTCGCGCTGCGCGACAGCGAGGTGCGCGCCCGGCGGTGCTGCAGAACGTCGCCGACGGGATCGTCACGGCCGGCGAGGACGGGCCTGATCGAGTCGGTCAACCGGTCGGCCCGCAGGCTCTTCGGCTACCGCGACGGAGGAGGTCGATCGGCCAGCTCGCTCGAGCTGCTCGTCGCGCCGAGCCGTCGCACCGACTTCGCCGGGTCCGCCCAGGCCCGGTGGGGCCTGCTGGCCGGCGAACGAGGTTCCCGCCGAACCGGTCGAGACGCTGGGCTGCCGCAAGGACGGCTCGTGCTTCCCGATGGAGATCGAGCATCAGCCGGATGCGGATCGGCGACGGCACGTTCACGATCGGCGTGCGTGCGCGACATCTCCGGTCGCAAGGCCTACACCGAGGCGCTCGAGCACCGCGCGCTGCACGACGCGCTCACCGGCCTCCCGAACCGCGCGCTGTTCGGCGATCGCGTCGATCGCGCGATCGCCCGGGCGGAGCGGACCGGCGAGCCGCGCGCGGTGCTGCGTCATCGACCTCGACGGCTTCCGCGCCGTCAACGAGACGCTCGGTCACGAGGACGGCGACGCGGTGCTGCAGGCGGTCGGCGAGCGGCTACGCGGCATCATGCGCGACGCCGACACGGTCGCCCGCCTCGGAGGCGACGCGTTCGGCGTCCTCCCGGCCGGACGAGACCGACGTCGGGACGGCGGCGGCGATCGCCTGGAAGCCTGCGCGCGGCGTTCGAGCGCCCGTTCCGCGTCGCCGGGCATCAGATCGAGCGTGCAGCGCGAGCATCGGGATCGCCTTCTTCCCGCAGCACGGCCGCTCGACCGCCGAGCTGCTGCGCCGCGCCGAGCTGGCGGTGCACCAGGCCAAGTCGGCCGGGCAGCGGCCTCGCCGTGTTCGTCGCCGAGGCGCGAGGACGAGACCGCACGCCGGCTCGCCCTGCTGAGTGAGCTGCGCGACGGCATCCCGCGCGGCGAGCTCGTCCTGCACTACCAGCCCAAGATCGACCTGCGCCCGGACGCGCGCGATCGTCGGCGTCGAGGCGCTCGTTCGCTGGCAGCACCCGACGCGCGGGCTGCTGATGCCCGACGCAGTTCATGCCCGAGGCCGAGCGCAGCGCAGCTGATCGAGCCGCTTGACGAACTGGGTGCTGACGAGGCCCTGCGCCAGCAGCGCGCGTGGAGCGACGCGCGGGATCGACCTGACGATGGCCGTGAACATCTCGGCGCGCAGCCTCACGCAGCGGGAGCGCGCTTCCCGACACGGTGGCCAAGCTCACCGCGACCTGGGGCATCGATCCCCGGCAGGCTCATCCTCGAGCTCACCGAGAGCGCGCTGATCGACGCCGACGCGCCCGGCGTGCTCGCAGCGGCTGCACGCGATGGGTGAGCGGCTGGCGATCGACGACTTCGGCACCGGCCACTCGTCGCTCGTCTACCTCCAGCGGCTGCCGGTCGACGAGATCAAGGTCGACCGCTCGTTCGTCATGAACCTCGCGACGGTCCCCGGCGACGCCGTGATCGTCCGCTCGACGATCGATCTCGCCCACAACCTCGGCCTCACGGTCGTCGCCGAGGGCGTCGAGGACGAAGCGGCCCTGCACCTGCTGCTCGAATACGGCTGCGACCGCGCCCAGGGCTACTTCTTCAGTCGCCCGCTGCCCGCCGAGGAGCTCGGCGAATGGCTGTCACGGTCGGCGTACGGCCTCGCGCGGCGCAACGGCGCCCCGGTCGTCTAGGCTCAGCGACATGTGGCCGATAATCATCACCGTCGTCATCCTCGTGCCACTGCTGGTAGTGGCTTTCATCAAGGTTCGACAGCGCTAGCGCGCTGGACCTCACGGCCCGCGTCGTTCAGGATGGAAAACGTGGAGACATTTCAGGAAGGTCAGAAAGTCTGGGTCGAGCAGGCCGACGGCTCACAGCGAGCGGCGGTCTTCGTCGGCGACGCACCATCGTCGTGGTTCGGCGGTGGCCCGGGCGCCTACGTCGCGTATCCGGACAAGCATGAGGGCGAGCAGGTGGCGATCATGCGCATCCTCGCCCGCGACGACGAATAACGCCGCGCGTCGAAACGCGCGGCGCGATCGTAGGCCCGGCGGGAAGCCGGGCCTGCCGCTAGATCGTGTTGTCCGGGGTGTACGTCGGGTCCTGCTGCTGCGGGTAGCCGTAACCCGGGTCCGGCTGGCCGTAGCTCGGGTCCTGCTGGTCCGGCTGGCCGGACGACGGGTCCTGCTCCTGCGGGTAGCCGTAGCCCGGGTCGGGCTGGCCGGTGCTCGGGTCCTGCTCCTGCGGGTAGCCGTAGGTCGGGTCCTGCTGCTCCGGCTGACCCGTAGCTCGGGTCCTGCTGCTCCGGCTGACCGGTGCTCGGGCCTCCTGCTGCTGCGGGGCGCTGTCGCCGTCGCTGCTGCTGCCGCTGTCACCGAGGGCGGAAGCGTCGAGGTACTTGCTGCACGAGGACGGGTCGCCTGAGTCGAAGCCGGTCTTCCAGGCCGCCTCACGCTGCTCCGGCGTGCCGTGATGGCCCGGCTGGTCGGCGTCGAAGTCGCCGACGGCGAGGGCCGAGTCCAGCGCTTCCTGCACGTCGCCGTCCTCGAGTCGGTTCTCCTTGTAGGCGCTCTGGGCCCACGTGCCGGAGTAGCAGTCGGCCTGGAGCTCGAACGCCATCGTCGGGAGCTGGTTGCCGTACTTCTCGAACAGGCCGAGCTCGTCCTGGACCTCGTGGCCGTACTCGTGCGCGACGATGTACGCGACCGAGAAGTCGCCGGCGGTCCGGCCGTAGCCCTGCGAGCTGCCCGGCAGCGCCTGGTCGAGCGCGCCGTTGTAGATGTCGGTCGCGAACTTCAGCGAGATGTACATCGTGTCGTCGCCCTGGCAATACGCGGCGGCGCTGTCACCGAGGGTGCCGTCGGCGTCGCCACAGGCGCTCGCCGCGGTCTGGCCTTCGGGGATCCACTTGTAGCTGACCTTCGGCTCCGGCAGGTTGGAGTCCTTGAACACCTTGGTCCAGTAGGCGTCGACGTCCTTGATGACGCCGGTCAGGAACTCCTCCATGTTCTTGGGCTGGGCGCTGTCCTTGGAACCGAGGATCAGGTCGTGCGAGCCGGAGTTCGCCGACACCGGGGTGAAGACGCTCGACTCCTTCTGGGCTTGTGTCGTCGCCGCCGTGCTCGCGACCACGCTCCCCTTGGCGTCGTTGCCGGCGCCGAAGTACTGCCACGCGCCACCGAGCACGAGCAGCAGTGCGGCGGCGGCTAACAGCCTGGGACGAATCAATGAACTCACGAAGGTCTCCTTGCGAAAAAACAGTTCCCATCAGTGAGGCAGCCCCGCGTAAGACTTGATCGAGAGCCCGCTAACGGTTTCCCCACGGTTGCCTAAGCGCGAGGCCGCGTCGCAGTTCACGGCGGGATAAGGTCGCGGCCGACACGTGCGGCGCATGATCGAATCCCACTTCGCGTCGAAGCAGGTCTCGCGCGTGATCTACGGCGCGATCATCGGACTGGCGCTGCTGGTGGCGATCGAGGATCACCCGCCGAGCTCGCTGGTGGTGATCGGAACCCTGATCGGCACGGCCGTGGCCGTCGGCCTGGCCGAGTTCTACAGCGACATGGTCGGGAGCGAGGCCCAGCTGCGGCGTCATCTCCGGCGCAGCGAGATGCGTCACATCTTCTCCGACGTCGCCGCGGTCGCCGTCGGGATCGCGTTCCCGGTCGTGTTCTTCATCCTCTCCGCCGCCCGGCACATCGAGGAGAAGACGGCCTTCAACGTGGCGGAGTGGACCGGTGTGGGCCTGCTCGCCCTCTATGGCTTCGCCGCGTCGCGCCTGGCCGGCGAGCGGGTCGCATCCGCGGCGCTGCGCGGGCTCGCGGTGGGGCTCATCGGGGCGTTCCTGATCGGCCTGAAGTCACTGCTGCACTAAAAGCGGCTCTCACGGTCGGCCCACGGTGGCTGCGTACGGTCGGCCGATGCTTGCCTGCGTGACCTCCGTATTCCAGAGCCTGATGTTCCTGAGCCCGGTGCTGATCATGGTCGGCTTCGTGCTCTTCGCCAAGCTCCGCCAACGCGGGATGGAGCCGCTGGCCGAGACGCCGGACGCGCCATCTTCGCCGGTGTTCGAGCGCGAGCTCGAGCCGGTCTCCTAAGCGCTGAGCTGGAGCAGCGTGCCGTCGGTCCAGTCGAGCGCTTCGCCGTAGGCGCGCGCGATGTCGACCAGGCTGACACCGGACTCCGAGCAGCGGTCGAAGTCGCCGCACTCGTAGGCCAGGACGCCCGCCAGTACGCGACCCTCGGGGCCCTCGTGATCGCCGATCGCAGCTTTCGTGCGCTCGTCGAACGGGAGCTCGGCGAGCAGCGCCGGCATGCGGATGCCCAGGAGCGAGTCCGCGACTGAGAAGAGGCCGACGGTGAAGGCGCGATCGGCCTCGGCACCCGGCGTGCGGCCGGCGACCAGCTCGCACAGGCGTGCGCGCAGCAGGCCGAGCTCGAGCAGGTGGCTCGGGCGGTCGTTGACGCCGGCGAGCACCAGCAGCGTCGCCCAGCGCCGGACGGAGACCGAACCGAGCGCCATCAGCGCCTGGCGGATCGAGCCGACCGGATGGCGGCCGCCGTAGAAGGCCGAGTTCGCGAGCCGGACGAGCTTGAGGCTGAGTCCCGGGTCCTCCGCGATCACGCGCTCGAGCTCCTCGAAGGAGGTCGCTTCGCCCTTGGCGAGCATCGAGAGCGCGCGCAGCCGGTACGTCGGCGCGGAGGTGCCCATGACGATCACGGGCTCGGCGAAGTAGCGGCCCTGGAAGGCGTCGAAGCCGAGCCCGCGGCAGAAGCCGTACGCGTTGCGCGTCTGGACGTTGTCGGCGATCAGGGTCAGACCGCGGCCGCGCGCGATGTTGACGGCGAGCTCGATCTCCTCGTCGTCCATGCTGCCGACGTCGAGCTTGACGCTGTCGGCGAGGTCGAGCAGCGCGTCGGCGCCGGCGTCGGCGCGGAAACCGTCGAGCGCGATCCGGAAGCCGGCGGCGCGCGCCTCGCGCAGCGCCATCAGCAGCACGTCGTCGGCGGGCTGGTCGGCACGGACCTCGAGCACCACGCTCTCGGGCGAGAGCGGCAACGGGCGCACGGCGAGCAGGAACTCGCGCGTGACGTCGACGTGTGCGGGGCGCGTGCCCACGAGCCGCGGCAGCCCGATGTCGACGATGGCCTGCGCGAGCACGGCCGCGGTGGTCTCACGCGGGTCGGCGGCGGGGGCGGTGAGCAGTTCGAAGGCGACGATCCGCTCGAGGTGGTCGAGAATCGGCTGGCGGGAGACGACGACCGGGGCGACGGTGTCGTGAGGGCCCCGCTCGAAGCGTGCGCGCGTTTGCATACCCGCTCTATCGGCCAGTCGGGTGGGGAAGATGAGGCCCCCCGCCCGATGTTCCTCTAGCGGTAGTCGCGCCGGCCCCCGGGACCGGGACCACGATTCGCGAGGAACAGCGTGAGCGCGAAGCCGATCACGCCGATGATCATGAAAATGAGCCCGACCGTCTGAATGTCGATCCCGACGAGCGTCGCCGTGACCGCGAAGTAGAGGATCGCCCCGACGGCGATCAGGAACAGTGAGGAGCCGAGTCGCATCGCACCACCCTAGAACCAGCGGTTGACCTTGCGCGAGGAAAGCGCGGCGACCTGTTCCTTGGTCAGGCTCAGCGTCACCGAGTCGTTCTCGATCTTCGCGACCGCGCCGTAGGGGATCACGATCTCGCGATGCCCCCACAGGTGGCCGCGCTCGAGCACGAGCTCGCCGACCTTGTCGTCGGGGCCGACGAGGAAGCCCTCGACGTGCCCGAGGTGATGGCCGTCGGAGGACGTCACGTCGCTCGAGCGGCGGATCTCGACCTCGTTGCGCGGGATCCGGTCGTAGTTGACGATCACGTGCGGGTCGGGATCGATCACCGTGCCCATGCCATCCAGGTCCTGGTAGACCGGTAGCCCGAGGACCTGCTCGATGCCGATCTCCCAGTCGGGATCGGCGACCGGGAACTTGCCGAGGCGCAGGTACGAGGACTCCTGGACGTGCTCGAGCGCGTCGAGCTCAGCCGCGGTGCAACCGAGCTTGATGCCGTCGTCGGCCGCGTCGGCGCGCGCGATCGGCACCAGCCGCGCGAGATCGTGGCGATGCTCCGGCTGCACGACGAGGTGCGTCACCTTCCCGGAGATCGGGTCGATCACGACGTCGTCCAGGACGCCGTAGGGCCCGTCGAGGCAGGCGACCGGGCAGCCGAGTTCGAGCTTCATCGCTCCGAAGGATACGATCGCGATGATGGACTCGCTGGAAACCCAGAGCGCTCCCACCACCGCTGAAGGCATGGTCTGGGTCGCCGCGGGCGCGTTCCAGATGGGCAGCGAGGACTTCTACGAGGAGGAACGGCCGGTCCGGCCCGTCGAGGTCGACGGCTTCTGGATCGACCCGCACCCGGTCACGGTGGCGGAGTTCCGGCGTTTCGTGAAGGCCACCGGATACGTGACCGTCGCCGAGCGGCCCCCGGAGCCGGCGCACTATCCGGACGCCGATCCGGCGCTGCTGGTCCCCGGCTCGCTCGTGTTCCAGCGGCCGCGCGGAGCGGTCGACCTGACCGACTATCGCGCGTGGTGGGCGTACGTCCCCGGCGCCGACTGGCGCCGGCCGGAAGGGCCGGCGTCGGACGTCTACACGCGGGCGCGCCATCCCGTCACGCACATCGCCTACGCCGATGCGCTGGCGTACGCGGCCTGGATCGGGCGCGAGCTGCCGACCGAGGCCGAGTGGGAATACGCCGCCCGCGGCGGCCTCGACGGGCGCTCGCTACGCCTGGGGCGAGGACGCGTTCCCGGGCGGGCGCGCGATGGCCAACACGTGGCAGGGCGAGTTCCCCGCGCAGAACCTGATGATCGACGGCTACGACGGCACGTCGCCGTGGGGCGCGTTCGCACCGAACGGCTACGGCCTTTACGACATGACCGGCAACGTCTGGGAGTGGACGTGCGACCGCTACGGGGTCGCTGACGGAGGCGGCTGCTGCGGATCGGGAGACGATGACCCGCTGCGCCGTCATGTGATCAAGGGCGGCTCACACCTGTGCGCTCCCAACTACTGCCTGCGCTACCGGCCGGCGGCCCGCCAGGGTGAGACGATCGACACGTCGACGTGTCACCTCGGCTTCCGTCTCGTCGTGCGCCCCCCGAGGTCCACATGAGCTTTCCGGTCCAGATGCTGGTGTACCGCTTCGGCGCCGACGCCGGCTTCGAGGGGCACCTCGTCGGCGCGCTCGAGCGGATCGAGGCCGGCGGCGCGCTGAAGGTCCTCGACGTGCTCTTCGTCGGCTCGGCTGCGGAGTCGGGCGAGATCTTCGCGATCGACCTGCACGGCGGCAGCGCCGGCGGCATGGTGGCGCCGCTGCTCGGCTTCCGGCTGGACGTCGAGGAGCGCCGCCGCCGCACACGGAAGACGCTCGCGGCCGCAGACGGGATGGCTGAGCTGATCGAGCAGTTGGGCGCGACGCTCGGGCGCGGCGAAGCGCTCGCGGCCGTGCTCGTCGGCCACGAGTGGGCGCGCGCGATCGAGGACGCCGTCGAGCGCACCGGTGGCGGCGCGCTGGTGAACACCTTCGTGGTCCCGACGTCGTTCGGCGACCTCCACGCCGAGTTGCTGGCGGTTGCCGGCGGCGGTTCAGCTCGCACAGGTTGAGCTCGACGGCGAGGAGCAGGGCGTGACCGGGCGTATCTCGGTGGCGCGATGGGAGACGGTCGTGGCGGCCGTCGCGTTCCTCGCCGCAGGCGTCGCGTTCTGGATGACGGTGCGGGCGGACTTCCTCGCCCACCCGGGCTGGCTGGCGGTGCAGAAGGCCGACTTCATCCTCGGGCCGATTCTCACGGGCCTGTACTGGCACAGGCGCCGGCCGGCGAGTCGCTTCGCCTTCGTGCTGATCGCGGTCGGGCTCGTCGGCATCCCGTACATCCTGCAGTCGTCGTCCACGCCGTGGAGCTTCAGCCTCGGCGTCATCTGGGAGGGGCCGATCTACATCGCGACGCTGGCGATGATCCTCGCCTTCCCGACCGGGCGCTTCGACGGGCTGGTGGTCCGGCTGCTCCTGGGCGTCGGCGTCGTCATCTCGGCATTGCAGGTCGTCGTCATCATGGTGGCGCCGATGATCGGGCCCGACGGGTCGATCTCGGGGTGCCTTGCGGCCTGTCCGGACAACTGGCTGCTCGTCTCCCCGGACGTCACGCTCGCGAATCGCCTGAGCGACGTCATCAGCGGCGCCATCGTCGTGAGTGCGCTCACCTCCCTGGCGCTGATCGCGTTCCGCTTCGCGTCCGGGACCCCGCCCCGGCGGCGGGCGCTGGCGATCGGCGCTCCGATCGCCGTCTTCTTCCTGTTGACGCAGGCGGCGTACCAGGGCGCGAACCTGATCGGTCAGGACAGCGGGACGCTGCACACCATCGCGCAGTGGGCGATCGTCGTCTCGCGCGCGTGCCTCTGGTACGGCTTCCTGCTCGCGCTCGTCGCGGCCGAGCTGTTCGCCGGCCGCGTGCTGCGGAACATCGTCGAGGCGTCGCTGCAACGCCCATCGCTGGACCAGCTGGAGGGGATGCTCAAGCAGCCGCTCGGCGACCCCGACCTCCAGCTGGCCTTTCTGAGCACCGACGGCGGCGCCCCCGAGCCCGGGCCCGGTCGCGTGCTGACCACGATCGAGCGCGACGCCCGCCCCGCGGTCGCGATCATCCACGACGCCGAGCTCGCCGAGGATCCGGAGCTGGTGCACGCCGCGGGCGCGGTGGCACTGCTGGCCGAGGAGAACGCGCAGCTGGAGGAGGCGTGGAACGAGTCGCTGCGCGAGCTGCGCGACTCCCGCGCGCGCATCGCGGCCGCCGGGGATCTCGAGCGCCGAGCACTCGAGCGCGACCTGCACGACGGGGCGCAGCAGCAGCTCACCGCCGTCCTGCTCAAGCTCGCCCTGATGCGTGACCTCGTGCCGGGCGAGTCGCTCCTGCTTCCGCGCCTGCAGGACCTCGAGGACGACATCGAGCGGACGTTGGAGGAGCTGCGGCGGCTCGGCCACGGGATCTATCCCTCGCCGCTCGCCGATGCCGGCCTCGCGGGCGCGCTCGGCGCCGTCGCGCAGCGCTCGGGCGGCGCCGTCGCGTTCAAGGGCGAAGGCGTCGGCCGCTATCGCTCCGAGCTCGAGTCGGCCGTCTATTTCTGTTGCCTGGAGGCGCTGCAGAACGCGAGCAAGCACGCCGGGGCGGGAGCGCGTATCTCGATCCGCCTGCAGGCGACCGACCGGCTGCTGCTCTTCCAGGTCAGCGACGACGGCATCGGCTTCGACCGCGTGCCCGCACACGACGGCGTCGGCCTGCGCAACATGCGCGACCGTGTCGACGCCTTCGACGGGCGCCTGGAGATCACCTCGGCGCGCGGTCGCGGCACCGCGATCTCGGGCGCACTGCCGATCGCGTAGCGGGCGAGGATCGCTCATCCGCGGTATCGAAAGAAGACCCACCGGGCGCCAGCATCGGTAGGCATGCCATCACCGCGCGTTCTGATCGTCGACGACCAGCCTGTCTTCCGTCGCGCGGCGCGCGAGGTCCTTGAGTCGCGCGGCTACCCGGTCGTCGCGGAGGCCGACTGCGAATCAAGCGCCGTGCACGCGCTCGCGCGCTTCAACCCGGACGCCGTGCTGCTCGACGTCTGCCTCGGTTCCGAGAGCGGCCTGCACGTCTCGCGCGTCCTGACCCTCGCCCGGCCCGGCGTCTCCGTGCTGCTGACCTCCGCCGAGGCGCTGCAGGTGAGCCACGAGCACGTCCACAACTGCGGAGCGCGCGGGTTCGTGCTCAAGTCACGCCTCGCGGACGTCGACCTCGAGGCCTACTGGCCCGCTCGCGATCCCCGCGCCTGGACGTAGCTCGCCCGCAGGTCCCTGCAGCTCCAGCCGCCACCCGCGCAGGATGCCGTGGACGGCGGCGGCGCCGATGATCGGGCCGTCCGGGAGCGTGAGCGTCGGCGGGTAGAGGATGAACGGGCGCGTCTGCGGGCCGCCGAGGCCGCCGTGGAAGCAGATCAGCTCCTCGAACGCGCAGCCCTCGCCGAGCTCGGCGTCGTAGAAGCTGCCGACCATGATGTCGGCGACGTGCGCGAAGCCGTCGGTGCGCAGCAGGTGCAGCCCGCGCGTTGGGCGCGAACGGCGCGAGCGGGTCCTCGCCCGTCACGACGCCGTCCTCGAGCCGCTTGCTGCCGTTCGGGCCGAGCACGATCGCGCCGTGCTCGAAGGAACGCACCAGCAGCCAGCCGATGTGCGCGTGCTCGCGCAGCGCGCGGATCAGGTCCGGGTGGCTCGCGTCGATCTCCTCGAGCGTGAGCCGGCGGTCGGACTCCATCAGGTAGATCAGGCCGAGGTTGCCCGGAGCCGAGCACGACCACGTCGCGGCCCGAGACGTCGTTCTTGGGCTTCTTCTCGCCCTTGCCGGTGGCCTCGTCGACGGCGTGGCCGACGAGCGCCTGCTGCTCGTCTCCGCCCGAGTAGTTCGGCGACCTTGCCGCGTGACAGCGATCGCTCAACGAGGTCCTCGAGCCCGTAGCCGTGGCGCTGCTTGAACGTCGCGCCCTGCGTCTGGCCGTGGTCGGAGAGCACGACGATCTCGTACGGGCGCGGCGCGTAGCGACGCGCCTTCTCGATGCGCGCGAACTGCTGGTCGAGCTTGCGCAGCGCCTCGAGCGTGTCGGCGCGTTCGAGACCGGAGTGGTGGGCGACCTCGTCGTAGCTGGCGAACGTGGCGTAGACGGCTGGGCGCCCGCGCATCATGTCGGTCAGGACGCTGTAGACGATGAGGTCGCGGACGAAGACGCACATCGCCGCGCGCATGAACGGGTAGATGCCGCCGCGGTGGCCGCGGGGCACGACGTCGCGACGCTTCTGGCGCGCCGCGGCCGTCCACTCGAGCACGACCTCCCAGAGGTAGAGCACGAGCAGGCGCGTGACGTTGAAGCCGTTGGCCAGGAACGCGCGATAGCCGGGGTTGGCCTTCTTCTCGTCCTCCATGCGGCTGACGGTCAGGATCGAATCCTCGGCCTCGCCGGACAGCAGGTTGCCGCGGCTGGTGCCGCCGTCGGCGAGCAGGCCGATCCCGGTCGAGTGCCGGCGCTCGATCTCGGCGCAGTCGGCGGGCGACGAGCAGACCATCATCGTCTTGGTCTCCTTCTCGACCCACCGGAACGCCGGGATGTCGTCGTTGGAGCCGAGCAGGATCCCGGCCTGGCTGGCGCCGGTCTGCGACGAGAGGTCGGTCTCCCACTCCGCGAGGTGATAGCCGTGCTCGGCGATCCAGCGCGCCATGTGCGGCGTGTTCCCGTCGCGTATCGCACGCCGCAGCACCGGCAGTGCGAGGCCGTCGATCTCGAGGAAGATGATCCCGGGCTTGTCGGTGCGCTCGGCCGTGCCCTGGCGGCGCGCGATCCGCCGGGTCACGCGCAGCGTGTACTCGTCGTCGTCGTTGGTGCCGGCGACCATCTGCACGACGATGCTCACCGCGGCGATCAGCAGCGACATCAGGAACGCGTCGGCGAAGCCGTCGACGCGGATCCACTCCGGGAAGACCTCGTCGACCAGCATCAGCAACGCGGCATCGACGAACAGGACCAGGAGGAAGCCGATCGCGACCATGAACGGCAGTCGCAGCGCCGCGAGCATCGGCGGCACGACCGCGTTGAGCAATGCGAGCGAGAGCGCCACCAGCGCTCCGGCACCGGGGGTGTCGAGCGCGACGCCCGGGGTGAGCCCCGCGGCGACATAGACCGAGATCGTCAGGATCCCCCACGCGACCAGCAGGCGGAGCAGGCCGATCCGCGGCGTGGCCGGCTCCCACTTGACGGTTTCGCCGAAGGGCTGGTTCATGGCGCGGATGCTCGCGTGCGGGAGCGCATCCGCGCATCCTCCCATGGGGGTGAATTGCTCGCGAGCCTCAGACGGCCATGAAGCCGGCGTCGTCGGGATCGACGCCCGACGGCCCGCCGATCCCCTGCGGGTCCGAATGGGCGGCGAATGTGCGGTAGCTCGCGTCGGGGACGGCCCGCTCCAGCGCCGCATCCAGCAGCGCCATCTGCGCCGCCACCGCTGGGCGGTGCTCGGGCCGCACCCGGCCCGCGAGTTCGTCGAGGAGTGCGGCCAGGCGCCGGGTGATCTGCGTCGCGGTCGCCCCGTAGTCACGGATCTCCGTCAGCGCGAGTGCAAGCAGGTCCTCCCAGCGCCGCGTCTCGACGAGCACACGCAAGCGCCCGTCGCCGTCGCGCAGCTCGCCGCGGCCGCGCAGATCGCTCTCGCCGATGAGCAGCAGCAGGTCCTCGATCGGGCCGAGCAGCTGGCAGGCCGTCGTGGGGTCGTTGACGGAGGGCGAGAGCGCGCGGATCGCGATGTCGACCAGGATCCGCAGCGCGAATGCCGGGTCTTGCTCGATCGTCCGTTCCTCCCCGATGGCGATCATCCCGCGCAGGCGCTCGGAGTCCGGCGGTTCGGCCGCGCCGAAGACGCAGGCGATGACGCTGTCGTGCGGGACGATGTCGCCGACGGCGTGCGGGAGCACCAGCAGGCAGTCGTGCTGCACCGCGAGCTCCAGCAGGCCGTGCGTGTGGATCGCCTGGATCGCACCGGCGCCGCCGCTGCGGACCTCGAGGTCGGGCTTCGCGCCGGCCTGGACGGCCGCCGGTTCCGGGGCCAGGCCTGGGATCGCGGGGAGCCCGGCCGTGAAGACCTGCGCGCCGGCGTCGGCGACGATCCAGCCCACCGCGACCGGCCGCAGGCGATGCAGGAACCGGTCGAGGTAGACCAGAAAGAGCATCACGCTGACGGTGACCGCGATCCCGGCGACGGAGACGCCGATCTCCGGGACCGAGCGCGGGCTAACCTCCCGCAGCAGCGCCAGGGAGAATGTGAGCGTTCCGACGAAGATGCCCAGCACCGCCTTCTGCAGTCCATCGCGGTACCAGAGCCGCATGAACCGCGGTGAGAGCGTCTGCGTCGCCATCTGGATGATCAGCACGCCGAACGCGACGACGAAGCCGGTCAGCCCGACCATCGCGCCGACGATCGCGCTCAGGACGGTGCTCGCCGTCGACTCCGTGTACTGCCACTCAGCCGGCAGCTCGACATGGTTGTCGAGCGCGAGCGTGATCTCGGCGAGCACCGGGCCGACGATCGCGAAGACGAGCGGGATCACCCAGAGACTGCCCTTCAGACGCTGCCGCCGCTGGAAGCGGGCGGCCCACGACCGGCGGGGCACGCCCTCGCGAGCGGCATGGTGCGGCATGGGCGAAGGCTCTCAGACGCAGCGGCCGCGGCATCACCCCTTTCGGGCGATGTCACCCGGGTCCAACACGAGAAGGGTCGCTTAATGGGGCAAGCTGATGGCTGGTCCGGGCTGTTCGCGAGTGCATTCAGGCAATCGCGCAACGCGATGGTGCTGCTCGACGATCGGCGCCGCATCGTCGACGTCAACGCGGCGCTGCTGCATTCACTCGGCCGCCGCCGCGACGAGATGCTCGGGCATCAGATGTGGGAGTTCGTCGAGGACGGCCCGATCGTCACCGACGCCGAATGGCGCGCCGCGATGTTCGCGGAGCGCTTCACCGGCACCGCGACGCTCGTCGCCGCCGACGGCAGCCGCGTCGGGGTGCAGTGGGGCGCGACGACGGAGACCGCGACCGGCCGCAAGCTCGTCCTGGTCGTCGCGCTGAGCACGTCGCGCTGGGGCGCGCGCTTCCGCCGCGTCCACGACGTGGAGGAGCCGGTGCGCGTGCTCTCCGCGCGCGAGCGCGAGATCGTCCGGCTCGTCGCCGACGGCGCCACCGGCCCGGAGATCGCCGACGAGCTGCACATCACGCACGACACGGTCCGGACGCACGTGCGCAACGCCATGGGCAAGGTGGGCGCCCGTTCGCGCGCCCACCTCGTGGCGAAGGCCCTCAGCGACGATCTCGTGCTCACCGCCGCGGCCTGATCACACATCTGCGGTATCGAAGATCCGGTGAGCGTGCGTCAGGATCGTTGAGCATGTTCCCTGAACCCTGGCCCTCAGAAGCAAGCGCGTCATCTGACCTCCTGGCCAAGATCGTTCGCGGGATCGACGAGCGCGGACGGCGTATGGAGGAGGACCTGCTGACGCACTTCCTGCTCACCGCCTGGCCGACGCCGTGGTCGCAGGCTCAGTGAGCTAGCGGGCCTCGGCTCACGTCGCCCAGCTCAACTCGATCTCGAGCTCGCACCCGTCGCTCTCGACCTCGAGCTCGACCTTGACGTCGACCTCGTCCGGGACCTTGACCTTGAAGCTCATGCCGCCGCGCTCGAACTCGATGTCGTTGTGGCGCGCGAGCATGTCGGCCAGCGTGCGCAGCCGCGCCGCGACCTCTTCGCGCCCGAGACGCTGCTTCTGCTCTACCTCGAAGATGTCCATCTGCACTCCTTGGTTGGTGCGTTGTGATCAGTGTGCGCCGCGACCGGCGGCGATCCGGGCCAGAGAATGAAGGAGCGGCGCGAAGCCCTCAGGCATGAGGGCTGAAGGGGAGGCGCCAGGATGCGCGCGTGCGATCCGCACGCGCAGCACGCCGGGGCGGATCCGGAAGCGCAGCGGCGGATCGAGCTTGAGTGCCTCGCCGTCGACGCCTGCGGGAACGGGGTGGTCGGCATCCACCTCGAAGGCCGGCGCGGTCCATTCGCGCCACGGTCGCTGGAGCGCGCGTCCCCCGCTGCCGCGGCCGGCCGGGGATCCCGCGATCGTGATCCCGAGCAGCCCGTCGTCGATCCGCGGGCGCGTGCCCGAGCCGACGGCGCGTCCGAGCCGGTAGCGGTTGTTCGAGACCAGGATCGCGGCTCCCGCGCGGTGTTCCTGCCCGCTCGGCCCGCTCCAGCGCAGGTCGAGCCCGCTGCCGTCGGGGCCGAGCAGCTCCGGCACGGTGTCCAGGATCGTGCGGAGCTTCGCCTCGCGGTAGCCCTCGCGCTGGACGGCGTCGGCGTAGAGCCCGAGCGAGACGTTGTTGACGAACACCCGGCCGTTGACCTCGGCCAGGTCCACGCGGCGCTCGCCGCCGTCCACGAACGCGTCGAGCGCACCGACGACGTCGTCGCGGTCGACCCCGAGGTCGAGCGCGAAGTGGTTGCGCGTGCCCGCGGGCACGCACGCGTACGGGAGATCGAGCTCGGCGGCGATCGCCGCGACGACGGCCTGCGAGCCGTCGCCGCCGGCCATCGCCAGCCCGTCGGCGCCGCGGGCGACCGCGTCGCGCACGAGCTGCTCGAGATCCCAGGGCGGGCCGAGTTCGATCGGCTCGATCCCGCGCGCCCGGGCCTCGGTCGCCAGCGAGAACCGCTCGGCCTTGCCGCCGCCGGACTTGGGGTTGAAGAACAGGACCGGCTGCGACGGCGGCGGCGCGTCGGGGAGTTCGACGCGGCCGCCGAAGGCGACGCGCGTGCAGGCGAAGCTCAGCGCGAGCGCCACGACGACGAGCACTTCCTTGAGGGGATGGTCGGCGACCATCAACAGCAGCGCCGCGACGAGGCCGAGCGCGCCGACGCTCAGCCCGGCGACGCGGGCCGCTCCGCGACGCAGGATCCCGTACCAGGCGCCGAGGACCGCGAGGCCGACGAGGGCGAAGGCGATCAGCCCGCGCGGGAACTCCTGCACGGCGACGACGAGCGCGAGGATGAGGCCGCCGCACACCAGCAGCAGCGCACCGATTGCCGCGGTCCGCTGCGCGGTCATAGGATCTTGCCTCTGTGAACGGTTCGTCCGAAGCCCCTGATGGTCCGCGGCTCTCGCGCTGGTGGGAGCACGCCGAGCGCGTCGACGTCGCGCTGTACGCGGCCATCGCGCAGACACCGACGCCGGCGCTCGACCGCTCGATGGCGCGGCTCTCCCACGCCGCCGACTATTCCCGCCTGTCGCTGGCCGCGGCGGCCGTGCTGGCCGCGACCGGGGGCCGGCGCGGGCGGCGCGCCGCCACCAGCGGCCTCGCCGCGATCGCGGTGACGGCCACCGTGGTCAACATCGGGATGAAGCCGCTCGGCCGCCGGCCGCGCCCGGACCGCGTCGTCAGGGAGGTGCCGAGTCGCCCGGCACGTGCGGATGCCGTCCTCGACCTCGTTCCCGTCGGGCCACTCCGCCGCGGCGTTCGCGTTCGCGGCGGGCGTCGGACACGTGATCCCGGCCGCGGCGGTTCCGCTGAGTGCGTTCGCTGCGCTCGTCGCCTACTCGCGCGTCCATACCGGGGTGCATTATCCCGGTGACATCGTGGCGGGCGCCCTGGTCGGCACCGTGCTCGGCCGGGTCACGTCGCATCGGCTGAGCGCTGACTGAGCTGGGCCTCGACCGCCTCGTTGACGTTGCCGTGCACGTGCGCCTCGCCGATCTGGTCGAGGACGCCGTCAATGGCGATCGTGGCGCGGATCGAGGGCTTGAGCCGGGCGAGTCGCAGCGTGACGTCGGAGGCTTCCGCGAACTCGCGGATGTCGCCTAGCTTCTCTGACCCCTGGGAGTCGATGAAGTCCACGCCGGCGAAGTCCAGGATGACGGCGCGCGGAGGCGTCCGCTCCTCCTCCACGAGCGCGCGGACGCGTTCGTCGAGTGCCTCCGCGGTGGCGAACGAGAGCCCGAAGTCCAGGCGCAGGACGAGAATGCCGTCGAACGTCTCGTCATCCAGATGCTCGTCCGCGTCGCGGAAGACCTGCGTGCCCGGTTGGCGGCTGAGCACGGGGATCGCCGGCGATGAGGCGACGTAGATGAGCCAGACCAGCGAGAGCCCGACGCCGATCACGACGCCTGCGAGGACGCCCGCGGAGAGCACGCCGGCGATCGCGGCGACGGCGATCCAGAAGTCCACTCTGGCGACGCGGTGCAGGCGGCGCATCTCGCGCACGTCGATCATCCCGAAGACGACGGCGTCGATGATGAGCGCCGCGAGCACGGGCTTCGGCAGCTCCGAGAACAGCGGCGCCAGGAACAGCAGCGTCATGATCACGAGCACGCCGGTGGCGAGCGACGCGAGCGGGGTGCGCGCGCCTGAGGACTCGTTGAGCGAGCTGGCGGAGAGGCTGGTCGAGACGGGCATGCCCTGGAACAGGCCGGCGCCGGCGTTCGCCATGCCCTGGGCGATCGACTCCTGGTTGACATCGATGCGGTAGCGATGCCGGGCGGCGAAGGCGCGTGCGTCTCCCGCGGTCTGCGAGAAGCCGATCAGCAGCAGGGCGAACGCGGCGATGCCGATCGTCGCGGCGTGGTCGGAGAAGATCGCGGCATCGGGCAGCGCCGGTGACGGCAGCCCGCTCGGGACATCGCCGACGAGGGCGACGCCGTGCGCGCCGAGGTCGAGCAGCGAAGAGGCGAGCAGGCCGCCGACCACGAGCACGAGCGCTCCGGGCACGGCCGGTGCCGCGAACCGCAGCCCGAGGATGAGCGCGAGGCCGGCCAGCCCGACCGCGAGCGTCGTCCAGTCGATCTCGCCGAGCGTGCCGAGCCACGACGACAGCTCCTGCCATGCGCTGTCGCCGTCGGTGGAGGTACCCGTGAGCTTGGGCAGCTCGCCGATCGTGACGTCCACCGCCGCCCCGGCGAGGAAGCCGGTGATCACCGCCTTGGAGAGAAACCGGGCGATCCAGCCGAGCCGGAACAGCGCCATCAGCAGGAACATCACGCCGCTCACGAGCGTGATCGCCGCCACGAGCTGCGCGGCCTGCGGGCCTTCGACCTGGGTCGCCAGCACGGCCCCGCCGGCGACGGCCGCCAGCGACGAGCTCGGACCGGTCGAGATCTGCCGCGATGTGCAGAAGAGCGCGTAGATCAGGGCACCGGCGGCAGCGGCGTACAGGCCGTTCTCGAGCGGGATGCCCGCGATGCCGGCGTAGCCGAGGTTCTTGGGGACGATCAGCGCGGCGACCGCGATCCCGGCGATCAAGTCACCGCGCAACCACTCCCGCCGGTAGCGCGGCAGCCAGTCCGCGATCGGGAAGAACCGCGATTTCACGGGGTCGCGTCGCCGCTGTCGTCGGTCGCGGCCGCGTTGAGCAGCGTCAGTCCCAGGTCCGATATCTGCTGCAGGAGGCCGAAGAGCTGGGCCTGGTCGAGCGCGGGCGCGGAGATGATGGTCCTGCCCTCGACACAGGTCAGGGTCATGCCCGGGAACGCCTGGCTCAGGCGGTCACTGAGTTCGCCCTCGACGGTGAGCACGTAGCCCCGATCCGGCATCCGCAGACCTTCTCACGCGGCGCCGGGTGTGTGGCCCCGCGCAGCGGCGAATCACATAGGTGATTCTGCTTGTTCGACCAGGCCGAGCACCGTCGCACGGGCGACGGCGTCCGTGCGCGAGTTGACGCCCAGCTTCCGGTAGACCGACCGCGTGTGGGAGCGGACGGTGTTGGCCGAGAGGAACAGCTCCTGCCCGATCTGCCGAACGGAGAGGTCGGTACAGAGCAGGCGCAGGACCGCGATCTCCGCCTTGCTCGGCCGTGCGACGAGCTCCCCGCTGTCGGCCCGGTGTCGCGTGTCGGTGAGCGTCTGCCCGACGTCCTCGGCCAGCCGTGGGAGCTGACCGGCATCCGCGAGGTCGGCGATCACCTCGCGTGCGGAGTCGAGTGTCGTCGCCGCCTCGGTGAGACTGCCCCGGCGACCGCGGACCCGGGCCAGGAGCAGGAGCAGCCACGCGTGATGGACGGTCGGGACATCGTCGCGGAAGAACCGCTCGGCAGAGGCCAGTTCGCGCTCCGCATCGGCCAGCTGGTCCTCGCCCGCAAGCACGGCGGCGAGCGCCACCGAGGCGTTCGCGCCGAGCCAGGTCCGGCTGGTGCCGATGACGCCCACGAGCGACTTCGCCTTCTCGGCGTGAGCGCGAGCGGTCTCCAGCCGTCCCTGATCGGCGGCGACGAGCGCGAGCGTCGAGCGCGCGAGGGCGTGGCCGGGCGTCCGGCGCTCGACGTCCGGATGCTCGATCGCTCGACGCGCGGCGGCCCAGGCCCCATCGAGATCTCCGGCGAGGTAGAGCGCCCGCGCGTAGCCGGCGAGCGCGGCGACCAGAACCGCGTCGGCGCCGGCCTCGGCGACCTCGACGGCGCGGCGCCCTTGCAGTACCGCGCCGCCGACGTCGCCGTCGACGGTGGACGCCCGGACCATCCCGGCGACCGCCTCGGCGTATGGAGTGCACCGGTCAGGATGCTCGAGCCGGGCACGGTCCGCCAGCCGAAGCAGCCGTCGGCGCTCGGACCCTTCGCCGAGGATCGCCGCCGCGGTCGCCGCGCCGACCGCAAGTTCCGGGTGGCTGACGACCTGCTCGTCGGGCAGCGCCTCGACCTGGCGGAAGAGCGTGCGAGCACGTCCGGTCCGGACCAGCGCGAGGTGGAACTCGGTCAGCAGCTCCGCCAGGAGCTCGTGGTCGCCGGCAGCGGCGGCGTGCTCGGTGGCCTCGACCGCGAGCCCGCGTGACCGGAGCCATGCCGCCGCACGCCGATGGAGCTCCCGTTTCGCCCCCGGTTCGCTCGCGGCCAGCTCGAGGTCGGCGAAATCGGCGAACAGCGAATGGACGCGATACCAGCCACCGTGTTCCAGCCGGACCACGAACAGGTTCGAGCGCTCGAACTCGGCCAGCATCGTCGCGGAGTCCGAGCGTTCGAACACGTCGTCGCACAATGCGGCGGTGAAGCGGCGCAGAACGCAGGCGCGCAGCAGGAACGACCGTGCGTCGTCGTCGAGCGAGCCGATCACCTCCTGGCTGAGGTAGTCGGCGACGAACCGGTGGTTGGCCCCGAACTTCGCCACGGCGAGATGCGGATCGGCTTCGCTGCGCAGCCACACGGACGCGAGCAGCAGCGCGGCGGGCCAGCCCTCGGTGCGCTGGCGCAATGCCTCGACATCCTCCGCGACAAGCTCCACGCCGCCACGCTCGACGACGAGGTCGCGCGTCTCCGCGGCCGTGAACGCAAGGTCCGCCGCGCGCAGCTCGGCCAACGCGCCTCGGGCGCGCAGATGCGGAAGCCTCAGCGCGGGATCGGTACGGGAGATCGCGATCAGGTGCAGGTGCCGCGGGGCGCGCTCGATCGCGTAGTCGAGCGACGCCAGGCACTCGGTGTCCTTGACCGTCTGCAGGTCGTCCAGGACGAGGACGAACTCCTCGTCGACGGCCGTGATCGCGTTCATCAGCTCGTCGATCGCGCTCTTGACCGGTCCACCACGGTCGAGCCGCTGCAAGGTCGCCCGTCCGAATCCCTTCCGGGCGCGCTCGACCGCGGTCGCGACGTACGTCCACAGCCGGACCGGATCGTTGTCGTCGCCGTCGAGCGTCACCCAGGCGAGCGCGGCCTGCCGGCTCGCGCACCACGCTCGGACAGCCGTCGTCTTCCCGTAGCCAGGCGGCGCGGCGACGAGGGTCAACGCCGCGTCCGTGCCCGCATCGAGCGCACGCCTGACCCGCTGGCGCGGGACGATCCCGGCACGCGGTCGCGGCGGCGCGAGCTTGGCCTCGGCGAGCGGCGGGGGAGCGTCCGCTATGTGCAGACCGACGTCCAGGGCGATTGTTCGTTGACGACTTTCCATGGCGGTTTCGCGCCGAGTCTGGCGCGTCGGCACTGACACGGCAACATTCGCGTTCACCTGGGTGAAACGCCCTCAAAGCGTGGATTCTCCGGCCCTCGGGCTGATCATCCGTTTCGCATGAAGCATGCGCGTGCGCGGCCGTGCAGTATGACGCCGCGTAGAACCCACCGGTCTGGAGGCCGAATCAATGCTGTTGGCTGCTGATTATCCGTTCCTGAACGTCTTCTGGACGATGATCCTGTTCTTCTTCTGGGTCGCCTGGATCTGGGTGCTGATCATGGTCTTCTCCGACCTCTTCCGCCGTCATGAGGTCTCCGGCTGGGTCAAGGCGCTCTGGATCGTCGTCCTCATCTTCATGCCGTTCCTCGGCGTGTTGGTCTACGTGCTCGTCAACGGTCACGGCATGACCGAGCGCAACGTCAAGCAGGCGCAGGCCCAGCAGGCGCAGTTCGACGCCATGGTGCAGACGGCCGCCAGCAAGGGCGGCGGCACGGCGAGCGAGATCGAGAAGGCCAAGAGCCTGCTCGACAGCGGCGCGATCACGCAGGCCGAGTACGAGGCGCTGAAGGCCAAGGCGCTCGCCTGAGCTGTGACTGGTCGCCGGGGAACCGCCAGCCGGCGGTTCTCCTGGCGGCTCGTGTGATCTAGCCCCTGCGCCCGATCAGCAGGATCGCGGCGCCGAGCGCGCCGCTGGCGATCGAGCCGGCGAAGATGCCCACCTTGGCCTCGCTCTGCAACGCCGGGGAGTCGAAGGCGAGGCTCGCGATGAAGAGCGAGACCGTGAAGCCGATGCCGCCGAGCGCGGCGGCGCCCCACACCTCGCGCGGCGTCACGCCGGCCGGAAGCGAGCCGATGCGGGTCCGCAGCACGCCGTGGATGGCGCCGCCGATGCCGAGCAGCTTGCCGACCACGAGCCCGATCGTCACCGCCCAGGTCACGCGGCTCGAGAGCGCCGCCGACAGCGCGCCGTCGCCGAGGTAGACGCCGGCGTTCGCGAGCGCGAAGAGCGGGATGACGAGAAAGCTGGTGTACGGGTGCAGCCGGTGCTCGAGCTGGGCCAGCAGCGGACGTCCGCGGACCAGGCCGGCAGGAGTGAGCAGGCCGAGCAGGACGCCCGAGACCGTCGCGTGCACGCCGGACTCGAGCGTCGCCGCCCACAGTGCCATACCCGCGGGGATGTAGACAGCGACGCGCGCGACGCCGGTCAACTTCAAGCCGACGATCGCGGCGACGAGCGCCAGCGCCACGGCCAGCCACACGAGGTCGACGTGATCGGAGTAGAAGATCGCGATCACGCTGATGGCGATGATGTCGTCGACCACCGCGATCGCCAGCACGAGCAGCTTCACGCCGGCCGAGACGCGGTTCCCGAGCAGTGCGAGGACGCCGACGGCGAACGCGATGTCGGTGGCCATCGGGATCGCCCAGCCCGCGGCCGCGTCGCCGCCGCCGGCGATCAGCACGAAGACGATCGCCGGCAGGACCGCCCCGGCGACGGCGGCGAGCGCGGGCAGCGTCGCGGCGCGCCGGTCGCTGAGCTCGCCCGTGACGAGCTCGCGCTTGATCTCCAGACCGACGACGAAGAAGAACAGCGCCATCAGGGCGTCGTTGACCCAGTGCTGGAGGTCCTCGTCGATCCAGAGGACCTGCACGTGGGTCGACCACAGCGAGTCGTAGGTGTCACGCGCGGGCGTGTTGGCCCACACGACCGCGATCACCGTCGCGATCAACAGGACGATCCCGCCTGCCGCCTCGTCGTGCAGGAATTCGGCGAGGGGGCCGCGGGCGGTCTTGGGGGCGGCCATCCGCGCCGACCCTACACGCGAGGGCGCGCGCCACATCACCCGATCCAGAGGAGGCACGGCGATCGAAAACGCCGTACCGTGCGCCCGCAGTGAGCGCATCAGAGACCGATCTCATGCAGTCGATGGCCAGTCGGAAGTTCGTCGTGCTGCTGGTGCTGGTGTCGATCGTCGGCGTCGTCACCGCGCTGGCAGCGTGGTGTTTCCTCGAGCTTTCGCATCAGATCGAGGTCGGCGTCTTCGAGAAACTCCCGGAGCAACTCGGCTTCGACGGCACGCCGGCCTGGTGGCCGATGCCGGTCGCCGCGATCGGCGGTCTGATCGTCGCCTTCGCGGTGGTCCGCCTGCCCGGCGGCGGCGGCCACGTTCCCTCGCACGGCCTCGATACCTCGACGCCGACGCTGCCGATCGACATCCCGGGCGTCATGCTCGCCGCGCTGGCGACGATCGGGCTCGGGCTCGTGCTCGGCCCGGAGGCGCCGCTGATCGCACTCGGCGCCGGTCTCGGCATGCTGGGAATCCGCCTGCTGCGCAAGGACGCGCCGCCCGACATCGTGACGCTGGTGGCGGCCTGCGGGACCTTCTCCGCTGTGTCGATGGTCTTCGGCTCGCCGATGATCGCCGCGATCGTCCTGATCGAGGCGACCGGGATCGGCGGCGCGCGGCAGAAGCTGCTGCTGATCCCGGGGCTGCTCGCGGCCGGGATCGGCTCGCTGGTATCGATCGGCATGGGCTCCTTCACCGGTCTCAGCAACCACGACTACGCGATCACCGCGCTTTCGCTGCCCAGCTTCGACCGCCCGCAGGTCCCGGATTTCTTCTGGACGTTCCTGCTCTCGGCCGCCATCGCGATCGGCTCGTTCGTGATCTTCCGGATGGCCCGCTCCACCGAGAAGGTCGTTGCGCCGCGCCCCTTCGTCATGTTCCCGATCGCCGGACTCATCGTCGGTGCGCTCGCGGTCGTGTTCGCCCAGCTGACCGACCAGCCCGCGCAGGAGGTGCTCTTCTCCGGCCAGGATCAGTTGCCGGGTCTGATCTCGTCCGCCGGGAACTGGACGCTAGGGGCGCTGGCGCTCCTGGTCGCGTTCAAGGGGGTCGCCTGGGCCATCTCGCTGGGGAGCTTCCGCGGCGGCCCGACCTTCCCGGCCATGTACCTCGGCGCGGTCGCGGGCGTGATGGCGGCGCAGTTGCCCGGATATGACCTCACGCCGGCCGTCGCGGTCGGGATCGGTGCCGGCGTCGCGGCCGTGCTCCGGCTGCCGCTGTCGGCGGTCGTGCTGGCGCTGCTGCTCACGGCGAACACCGGCGCGGGCTCGGCTCCGCTGGTGATCTTCGGGGTCGTCGTGGCCTTCATCACGACGGTCGCGCTCAACCGTCCCGGGAAGGCAATCACCCAGACGGGATGACGACGCCGCCCGGGCGATCCGGGACGGTTTCGTCATGAGCAATGCGCAGACGGATGTCCTCGTCGTCTTCGGCATCAGTGGCGACCTCGCAAAAGTGATGACGTTCCATTCGCTCTACCGCTTGGAACGACGCGGCCTGTTGCAGTGCCCCATCGTCGGTGTCGCGGTGGACGACTGGAGCGACGACGAGCTGCGCTCGCACGCCCGCGAGGCGATCATCAACTGCGGCGAGACGATCGACGAGGAGATCTTCGCCCGGTTCGCCGCCCGGCTCTCCTACCTCAGCGGCGATTTCGCCGCCCCGGCGACGTTCGAGCACCTCGCCGCCAAGCTCGACGGCGCGAAGCGCCCGGTCTTCTATCTCGAGGTCCCGCCGGCCCTGTTCGCGATGGTGATCAAGGGCCTTGCCGGCGCAGGGCTGACAGAGCACGCCCGGGTCGTCGTCGAGAAGCCGTTCGGCCACGACCTCGAGTCCGCGAAGGCGCTCAAGGCCGAGCTCGGCCAGTACCTGCAGGAGGAGCAGCTCTACCGGATCGACCACTTCCTGGGCAAGATGGGCCTGGTCGAGATCCTCTACCTGCGGTTCGCCAACGCGATCTTCGAGCCGATCTGGAACCGCAACTTCATCGAGTGTGTGGAGATCACGATGGCCGAGGACTTCGGCGTCGAGGATCGCGGGCACTTCTACGACCCCGTCGGCGCGCTGCGCGATGTCGTCGTCAACCACATCATGCAGGTGGTCGCCGCGGTCGCGATGGAGCCACCCGGCGGCGATGACCCACGCACGCTCAAGGATGCGATCGCCGCCGCGTTCCGCGCTACGGCCGCAGCGGACCCCTCCCACTACGTGCGCGGCCAGTACGAGGGCTACCGCGAGATCGCCGGCGTCGCACCGGACTCCAGCACGGAGACCTACGCCGCGCTGCGCCTGGACATCGACAACTGGCGCTGGTCGGGCGTGCCGTTCTACATCCGCACCGGCAAGTGCCTGCCGGCGACCCAGACCGAGGCGCGCCTGATCTTCCGTCGCCCACCGGGGATGGGCCTGCTGCCAAAGGGAACGCGTGACCCGGTGCCCAACCAGATCGTGATCAAGCTCGACCCGACGACCGGCATCCGGATGGTCATCGACGCCAAGCGCGGCGATGCGGCCGGGCCCGAGGAGATCACGTTGGACATGGAGTTCGCCGACGAGGGCGGCGAGGGGCCGACCCCCTACGAGGTCCTCCTCGACGCCGCGATGCGCGGCGACGCCTTGCGCTTCACCCGGCAGGACAGCGTCGAGGAGCAGTGGCGGATCATGGCGCCGCTGCTCGAGTCGCCGCCGCCCGTCCAGCCATACGCGAAGGGGACCTGGGGTCCCGCCGCCGGCGATGAAGTGCCCGCCGAGCACGGCGGCTGGCTCGGACCGTGGATGCCGGAATGACCGCCACCGAGGCGGAACCGCAGAGCGCAGCCGCGCCGTCGCCGTTCCCGCCGATCGCGGACTACGCCTTCCTCTCCAACTGCCACACCGCGGCGCTCGTCGCGCCTGACGGCGGCATCGGCTGGCTCTGCGTGCCGTCGTTTGACTCACCGAGCGTGTTCGCGACAGTGCTGGACCGCCAGGCGGGCTACTTCCGCGTGGCGCCGTTCGGCGTCGACGTCCCGGCGGCCCGCGCGTATGAGCCCGGTACCAACACGCTCGTGACCACGTGGCACACCAAGACCGGCTGGGTCGAGGTGCGCGACGCGCTGACGATGGGTCCGCGTCGCGGCGAGGACACCGTGACGCCGCACACGCGGCCGCCCACCGACGACGACGCCGACCACGTGCTCGTGCGGACGATGAAGTGCATCGAAGGCATCGTGCAGATGGAGATCGTCTGCGAGCCGGTCTTCGACTACGGACGCACGCCGGCCGCGTGGACGCTCGTGGACGACGACCGCCACCGCGCCGACGCGGACGGTCCCGACCTGCGGTTGCGGCTGCAGACCGACATGCCGCTCGGCGTCGAAGGCAGCCGCGTCCGGGCCCGGCACCTGCTGCGGGCGGGTGAGCAGGCGTACTGCTCGCTCTCATGGGCCGAGGACTTCGATTCGCCCTCAAGCATCGAGGAAGCGATCGGGCGGATCGATGCGACGCGCGAGTTCTGGCGCACATGGGTGTCCTCGGCGCGGATCCCCGACCATCGCTTCCGCGTGGCGATCGAGCGCTCGGCGCTGACGATCAAGGGCCTGACCTACATGCCCACGGGCGCGACCGTCGCGGCGCCGACGACCTCGCTGCCGGAGACGCCGGGCGGCGAGCGTAACTGGGACTACCGCTACGCCTGGATGCGCGATTCGACGTTCACGCTGCAGGCATTGCACTGGCTGGACCTCGACTGGGAAGCCGAGGAGTTCATGCAGTTCGTCGCCGACGTCGAGCCCAACGCCGACGGCGCGATGCAGATCATGTACGGGATCGACGGCCGTCGTGACCTGACGGAATCCACGCGCGACGACCTTTCCGGCTACGCCGGCGCGCGTCCCGTCCGGATCGGCAATGGCGCCTTCGACCAGCGCCAGAACGACGTCTTCGGCGCCGTACTGGACTGCATCCTGCTGCACACGCGCCGCAGCCAGCGCCTCGCGCGGCGGATGTGGCCGATCGTCGAGAGCCAGGCTGCGTGCGCGACCGCCGTCTGGCGCGAGCCCGACCAGGGGATCTGGGAGGCGCGCGGGGCGCCGCAGCAGTACGTCTCCTCCAAGCTGATGTGCTGGGTGGCGATGGACCGCGCGGCCAAACTGGCCGACATCCGCGGCGACAACGCCCTCCGCGACCAGTGGCGGGCGGTCGCGGAGGAGATCCGCGCCGACATCCTCGAGCACGGCGTCAGCGAGCGCGGCGTGATGCGCCAGCATTACGCGACCGACTCGCTGGACGCGTCGACACTGCTCGCGGCGATCTTCGGCTTCCTGCCCGGTGATGACCCGCGGCTGCGTGCCAGCGTGCTGGCGATCGCCGACGAGTTGACCGAGAACGGCTACGTCCTGCGCTACCGCACCGGGGAGACCGACGACGGCCTCCACGGCAAGGAGGGCACGTTCCTGATCTGCTCGTTCTGGCTCGTCTCCGCGTTGGCGGTCATCGGGGAGGACCAGCGCGCGCGGGACCTGATGGAGCGCCTGTTGCACGAAGCATCGCCGCTCGGGCTCTACGCCGAGGAACTGGACGCCGACACGGGCCGCCATCTCGGCAACTTCCCGCAGGCGTTCTCGCACCTCGCGCTGATCGAGGCGGCGGCGCGGATCATCGTCTCCGAACGCACAGAGGAATACGCACGATGAGCCACTACGACGTGATCGTGATCGGCAGCGGCGCAGGCGGAGGCACGCTCGTGAACCGCCTCGCGCCATCGGGCAAGAAGGTGCTGCTGCTCGAGCGCGGCGACTGGCTGCCGCGCGAGCCGCAGAACTGGTCGGCGTCCGACGTCTTCGTCGATGGCCGCTACATCACCGAGGACACCTGGTACGACGAGCGCGGCAAGCCGTTCCAGCCGCAGGTCCACTACTACGTCGGCGGCGCGACCAAGCTCTACGGAGCCGCGCTGTACCGGCTGCGTGAGGAGGACTTCGGCCAGCTCGACCACCACGACGGCGTCTCGCCCGCGTGGCCGGTCGGCTACGACGAGTTCGAGCCCTACTACACGCAGGCCGAGCAGCTCTACCAGGTACACGGGGCGCGTGGGGAGGACCCGACGGAACCGCGCTCGAGCGCGCCGTACCCGTATCCCGCGGTCAGCCACGAGCCGCGGATCCAGCAGCTGTCCGACGATCTGGCGGCGCTCGGGCTCAACCCGTTCCACGCGCCGTGCGGCGTGCTGCTCGACGAGGGCGACGCGCCCAACAGCACGTGCGTGCGCTGTGCGACCTGCGACGGCTTCCCGTGCCTCGTGCACGCGAAGTCCGACGCCGAGGTGATGGCCGTCCGGCCGGCGCTCAAGCACGACAACGTCACGTTGCTCACCCGCGCCCAGGCGCTGCGGCTGGAGACCAACAGCGCCGGCACGGCGGTCACCGGCGTGCTCGTCGAGCGCGACGGCGTGCGCGAGACGTTCACCGCCGATCTCGTCGTCGTCTCGTGCGGCGCGGCGAACTCGGCCGCGCTGCTGCTGCGCTCCGCCACCGACGCGCACCCCGAAGGGCTCGCCAACGGCTCCGGGCAGGTCGGGCGCAACTACATGTTCCACAACAGCCAGGCGGTGCTGGCGCTCTCCAAGGACGAGAACCCGACGATCTTCCAGAAGACGCTCGGGCTCAACGACTTCTACTTCGGGTCCGACGACTTCGAGTTCCCGATGGGCAACATCCAGATGGTCGGGAAGTCCTCGGCGCAGATGTACCGCGGCGAGAAGCCGCTGCAGACGAAGCTCGCGCCCGAGTGGACGCTGCGCGACGTCGCCCGTCACGCGGTCGACTTCTGGCTCTCCACCGAGGATCTCCCGCGCCAGTCCAACCGCGTGACGCTGCGCCACGACGGCAGCCTGGCGATCAGCTACGAGGCGACCAACCAGGTTCCGAAGGAGCGGCTGTTGCAGCAGCTCAAGTCGATGCTCGGCCACCTCGGGCTGGAGCAGCACCACCTGCTGCCGCACAGCGCCTACCTCAAGAACGAGATCCCGGTGGCGGGTGTCGCCCACCAGGCGGGAACGTGCCGCTTCGGTGCCGATCCGGCGACGTCGGTGCTCGACACCGACTGCCGCGCGCACGAGGTCGACAACCTCTACGTCGTCGACACGAGCTTCTTCCCGAGCATCGGTGCCGTCAACCCCGCGCTGACGGCGATGGCCAATGCGCTGCGCGTCGGCGATCACCTGCTCGAGCGCATGGGGGCCGCGACCGCGGAGCCGTCGCATGCCTGACGCCGGCGGGCGGCGTCGGGTCGCGATCGTCGGCGGCGGGTTCGGCGGGGTCGCTGCCGCGCGTGAGTTGCGCGGCGCCGATGTCGACGTGACGCTCGTGGACCGTCGCAACCATCAGGTGTTCCAGCCGCTGCTCTACCAGATCGCCGCGGGCGGTCTGGCGGTGGGGGAGTGCGCCACGCCGATCCGCGCGCTGCTGCGCAAGCAGGCCAACGTGCGCGTGGCGATGGGGGAGGTGGTCGGGCTCGACGCGGCCGAGCGTGAGCTGACCCTGGATCGCGGCGAGACGATCGGCTACGACAGCCTGATCGTCGCGACCGGCGGCGAGACCTCCTACTTCGGGCACGACGAGTGGCGCGAACCGGCCGGCGGGCTGAAGACGCTTGCCGACGCCGTGGCGGTGCGCGAGCGGATCTTCACCGCCTTCGAGGAGGCCGAAAGAGCCCCGGACGACGAGGCGCGCACGCCGTGGCTGACGTTCGTGATCATCGGCGGCGGGCCGACCGGCGTCGAGGTCTCGGGCCAGCTCTCGCTGCTGGCACGGCGTGGCATGGACGGCGAGTTCACCCGTTCGGATCCCAATACGGCACGGGTCGTCCTGCTGGATGCGGGCGAGCGCGTGCTCTCGGCGTTCCACCCATCGCTCTCGGCCAAGGCCGCGCGCGAGCTCAGCTCGATCGGCGTGGAGGTGCTCGAGGGCGCGCGGGCGACGGCGATCGACGCCGACGGCGTGTCCTTCACGGTTGATGGAGTGGCGCATCGGATCGACGCGAAGACCGTGATCTGGGCGGCCGGCGTCCATGCCGCGGGCTTCACGGACGTGGTCGCCGCGGCGACCGGCGCGGCGCAGGACCGTGGCGGGCGGATCGAGGTCGGCGCCGACATGGCGATCGCGGGGCATCCAGAAGTCTCCGTGATCGGTGACGCCTCGGTGATCAGTGGCGGCGCGTTACCGGGCCTGGCGACCGTCGCGATCCAGCAGGCGCGGCACGTGGCGCAGGGGATCGCCTCGGGCGCACCAGGCGCCGGCGGGCCGTTCAAGTACTTCGACAAGGGCGCGCTCGCGGTCGTCGGCCGCGGACGCGCGATCTGCGAGGTCCGGGGCCTGAAGTTCGCGGGCCCGCTCGCCTTCCTCACCTACCTGGGAGTCCATCTCTTCTATCTGGGCGGTGTTCCCGGCCGGCGCGTGAAGGTCCTGACGGCCTGGGGCTCCGCCGCCTTCGGCGACATGCAGAGCCGCGTGCTCGAACGCGAGCTTCCGCCAACGAAGGTCGAGGTCTGACCGAGCCGTGAACGTCGACCTGGCACGGGCGCAGTTCGCCCTCACGAGCATCTACCACTTCCTGTTCGTGCCGGTCACGATGGGGCTCTCGATCCTCGTCGCCGTGCTGCAGTCGATCTGGTACCGCACCGGCGTGGACGAGTGGCGCCGGCTCACGCGCTTCTTCGGCCATCTGCTGCTGATCAACGTCGCGATCGGGGTCGTGACGGGGCTGGTGCAGGAGTTCGAGTTCGGCATGAACTGGTCCGCCTACTCGCGCTACGTCGGCGACATCTTCGGCGGCCCGCTGGCGATGGAGGGCCTCGCCGCATTCTTCCTGGAGTCGACGTTCCTCGGCCTGTGGCTGTTCGGCTGGGACCGGCTGTCGCGGCGCATGCATCTGTTCTGCATCTGGATGGTCGCGCTCGGCTCGACGCTCTCGGCGGCGTTCATCATGGCCGCGAACTCGTGGATGCAGCATCCCGTCGGGTACGCGCCGGGCACCAACGGTGCGCCGCCGGCGCTGAACGACATCGGCGCGCTGTTCACCAACCCGGTCTTCATCTGGGGGTACTTCCACGTCGTCCTGGCGGCGCTCGGGACGGGCACGCTGGTGCTGCTGGCCGTCTCGGCCTGGCACCTGCGCCGCAACCCCGACTCCGTCGCGTTCCACAGCAGCGCCAAGCTGGCGATCACCGTGCTCGTGCCGGTGAGCATCCTGCTGGTCCTCGTCGGCAGCCAGCTCGGCGTGATCGAGACGACCTATCAGCCGATGAAGATCGCGGCCGCCGAGGCGCAGTGGGAGACGTGCCAGCCGTGCTCGTTCTCGGCGTTCCAGATCGGCGGCGGCCGCAACGACGAGGATCCGCAGAAGGTCATCGCGATCCCGCACCTGCTCTCGATCCTCGCGACGCTGACCTGGAACGGCCAGGTCGTCGGCCTCAACGAGCTGCAGGCGCAGTACGAGGCCGAGTACGGACCGGGCAACTACGTCCCCAACGTGTTCATCCAGTACTGGTCGATGCGCGTGATGGCGTATCTCGCGACCGGTGTCGTCCTGCTCTCGCTGTGGGGTGCGTGGCTGCTGCGCCGGCGCCGGCTGGCGCACTCGAAGTGGTTCCTGCTCGCGGCGACCTGGGCGGTGCTGACGCCGTTCGCGATGAACACGGCGGGCTGGATGCTGACCGAGAACGGCCGCCAGCCGTGGATCGTGCAGGGGCTGATGAAGACCGCCGACGGGGTCTCGCCATCGGTCAGCGAGACGGAGATCTGGATCAGCATCGTCGTCTTCGCGCTGATCTACATCGTGCTGGGCGTGGCCGATCTGGTGTTGATGCTGCGCTACGCGCGGCGCGACCTCCCCGAGACCGCGCCGGCGAAGGTGTCCGAGTCCGTCCCGGCGCTGACGTACTAGGAGCTGTCGATGTCGCTCGAAACGCTCTGGTTCATCATCGTCGCCGTCTTCTGGACGGGCTTCTTCATCCTCGAGGGCTTCGACTTCGGGGTCGGTGTGCTGCACACCGTCGTCGGGCGCACCGACGGCGAACGGCGGACGGCGATCAACGCCATCGGGCCGTTCTGGGACGGCAACGAGGTCTGGCTGATCGTGGCCGGCGCGTCGATGTTCGCGGCCTTCCCCGCCTGGTACGCGACGATGTTCTCCGCCTTGTATCTCGGCCTGCTGCTGTTGCTGGTGGCGCTGATGGCGCGTGGGGTCGCCTTCGAGTTCCGGGGCAAGCTGGATGGGCCGCGCTGGCAGCGCAGCTGGACCTGGGCGACGACGCTCGGGAGCGCGGCGATCCCGCTGGTCCTGGGCATCGGGCTCGGCGATCTCGTCGCCGGGCTGCCGATCGGCTCCGATCAGGAGTTCACGGGCAACTTCTTCGACATCTTCACCCCGTACGGGGTCTGGTTCGGGCTCACGCTGCTGGCGCTGTCGGTGCTGCACGGCGCGGCGTTCCTCGCGCTCAAGACCGAAGGTCCGGTGCGGGAGCGATCGCGGGCGCTGGGCGCCAAGCTCGCGTTCGTGACCGCCGCGATCGTGCTCGTGTTCGCGATCTGGTCCTTGACCGTGCTGAGCGCGCTCGCGGTCGTCGCGGTCCTGGCCGCCGCTGCGCTGATGCGGGTCGGGCGCGAGGGCTGGGCGTTCACCGCCACCGCGCTGGCGATGGCCGCCGCCGTCAGCTCGATCTTCGTCGACCTCTATTCCAACGTGATGGTCTCCAGCACGGACGCGGCCTACAACCTGACCGTCACGGGCGCGGCCTCAGGGTCCTACGCACTGAAGGTGATGACGGTCGCCGCCGTCGTCCTGTTCCCCGTGGTCCTGATCTACCAGGGCTACACCTACCGCGTGTTCCGCGCGCGGGTGGCGACGCCCGCCTCCTCCGCCCACGACGCGGCGTAGGCGCCGTCCCGGCGCAGCAGCTCCGCGTGGGTCCCGCGCTCCGCGACGCGGCCGGCCTCCAGCACGACGATCTCGTCCATCGGCTCCAGCCCGGCGAGCCGGTGGGTGATCAGCAGCGTCCCACGCTCGCTTGCCAGCGCGTCGGCGACGATCGCGTCGGCGGTCGTGACGTCGAGGTGCTCGCCCGGCTCGTCCAGCACCAGCAGCGGGAAGGCCGCCAGCTCGGCGCGCGCCAGCGCGACCCGCTGGCGCTGGCCGCCCGACAGCAGCCGCCCGCCGGCGCCCGCCTCCGTGTCGAGCCCTTGCGGGAGCGCTTCGACCCAGTCCTGCAGCCGCGCGCGGGCGAGGGCGTCCTGCACCTGCTGCGAGGTCGCGGCGCGGTGCGCGAGCAGCAGGTTCTCGCCCAGCGTGGTGTCGAAGACGTGCGCGTCCTGGGCGACGAGGCCGACGACGGTGCGGTGCGCGTCGCCGTCGAGCGCCTCGATCGGGACGTCCCCGAGCGTCACCGCTCCCTCCTGGTAGTCGAGGAAGCGCAGCAGCACCGCGGCCAGCGTCGACTTGCCGGAGCCGCTGGGACCGACGACCGCGACCCGGCGGCCGGGCGCGAGGTCGAGGTCGATCGCCGTCGAGCGCCCACGGATGGTGCTCGCCGTAGCGCGCTCGCAGGCCACGGACACGGAGGTGCCGCGACGCCGGGAGCGGTTGCGGCGCGTCCGGCTCGTGCACCGGCGAGCGGTGTCTCGAGCACCTCGAGCACGCGGCCGGCGCTGCGGCGCACGCCGATGAAGTCCTGGGTGGCGCTGGGCAGGCCGGTGACGAGCTCGAATGCGACCAGCGGGACGAGGACGACGACGGCGAGCAGCACGGCGTCGAGCCGGCCGGCGTCGACCGCGGCGACACCGGCGACGAGCGCGCCCCAGGTCGCCAGCCCGATCAGCAGCGTCAGCAGGCCCTGGCCGGTGCCGCGGGTGCGCGACGCGGCGATGGCGCCGCGGGTCAGCTCGGCGTCGAGCGCGGTCGTCTGCTGCAGCCGCTCGGGCAGCGCGCCGCTGACGAGCAGCTCCGGCGCACCCTCCAGCAGATCGACGACGGCCGCCGTCAGCTGCCCGCGCGCCTCGGCCTGTCCGGCCTCGTCGCGACGGGCCAGCCAGGCCGTGAGCCACGGGACGACGGTCGCGGCGAGCGTCAGGGCGATCAGCAGGACAAGGCCCGCGGCGGGCAGCAGCCACCACACCAGCGCGACCGTCGCGGCGCCGGCGACGAGCGCGATCGCGAACGGCGGCACGACGCGCAGCAGCAGGTCCTGCAGCGCGTCCACGTCGTGGACGAGCCGCGCGAGCAGGTCGCCCTCGCGGAACGCGGGCAGCCCGGCGGGCGCGAGCGGCTCCAGCCGCGTGTACACGCGCACGCGCAGGGCGGCGAGCGCCCGGAACGCGGCGTCGTGCCCGGCGAGGCGCTCCACGTAGCGCAACAGGCCGCGCGAGAGCGCGAAGAACTGCACGCCGGCGATCGCGACGCCGAGCGCCGAAGCCCCGGGCTGCTGCGCCGCGCGCGAGATCAGCCACGCCGACGTCGCGATCAGCCCGACGGCCGCGAGCGCCGCGCCGGCGCCGAGCAGCGTCGCGAGCGCGACGCGCCCGGCCGCGGGCCGCGCCAGCGCCAGCACGTCGCGCAGCGGCGCCTCGGCGCCGCGCTGCGCGCGGCCCTCGCGGCGGCCGCCGCCGCGGCCGCCGTCGCGGCTCTCGCCGCCCCCGCGCGGCTCGCCCTCGTCGCGGCTGCCGCCCACGCGCGACTCGCCCCCCTCGCGGCTCACGCCGCCACCTCCGCCGGCGCCAGTTCCAGCACGCGGTCGGCGAGGGCCAGCAGGGCGGGGCGGTGGGCGACCAGGATCACGGTTCGACCCTGTGCGAGCCGGCGGATCGTGCGGACGATGTCGGCCTCGGTGGCGCCGTCCAGGCCCGCTGTCGGCTCGTCGAGCAGGAGCAGCGGCGCGTCGCGCACGAAGGCGCGCGCGAGCGCGAGGCGGCGGCGCTCGCCCGCCGACAGGCCCGCGCCGCGCTCGCCGAGCCGGGTCTCGACGCCCGCGGGGAGCTGTCCGACCACCTCGGCCAGGCGGGCGTCGGCGAGCGCGCGCCAGACCGCCTCGGCGTGACGCGTCCGGCCGGCCGGCGCGGACGTTGTCGGCGATCGTGCCGGCGAACAGGTGCGGGCGCTGCGGCACCCAGGCCAGCTGGGCGTGCCACGCGCCGGGGTCGAGCTCGCGCAGGTCCGTCGACGCCGATCCGGACCGCCCCCGCGTCCGGGGCGTCGAGCCCGAGCAGCACGTTCAGCAGCGTCGACTTCCCGCTGCCGCTCGGGCCGGTCACGGCGAGCACCTCGCCCGGCGTGACGCACAGCGAGACCGCGTCGAGCGCCGCCGGCCCGCGTCCCGGGTAGCGCGACGCGCACGCCGCTCGACCGCGATCGGCGTGCGCGCGAGGTCGGGCACGTCGGTGCGCGTCCCGCCGCTGCGGCAGCGGTGCTTCGAGGACGTCGAGGATCTGCGCGGCGGCCGCGACGCCCTCGGCGCCGGCGTGGTAGCTCGCGCCGAGCCGCCGCAGCGGCAGGTAGGCCTCGGGCGCGAGCACCAGCACGAGCAGCGCGGTCTCGCAGGCTCGAGCTCGCCGCCGAGCAGCCGCAGCCCGATCGCGACCGCGACCAGCGCCATCGAGATCGTCGCCAGCAGCTCCAGCACCAGCGAGGACAGGAACGAGACCCGCAGCGTGCGCCAGCGTGTCCTCGCGATAGCGCGTCGTGATCGGTCTCGATCGCCGCGATCTGCGCCTTCGCGCGGCCGAACACCTTCAGCGTCGGCAGGCCCGCGACGACGTCGAGGAAATGGCCGCGCGAGCCGCTGCAGCGCTGCGACCTGCGCGGTCCATGCGCTCGCGCGTCGTCGCGCCGACCAGCGCCATGAAGACCGGGATCAGCGGCAGCGTCGCGACGACGATCAGCGCCGACACCCAGTCGCGCGCGACCAGCGACGATCAAGACGGTGACCGGCACGATCACGGCGAGCACGAGCTGGGGGAGGTAGAGCGCGAAGTAGCCGTCGAGCGCGTCGACCCCGCGCGTCGCGAGGGTCGCGACCGAGCCCGTCGAGCCGCCCTCGCCGGTCGTGGCGGCGCGCGCGACCAACTCGCCCCGCAGCTCGGACTTCACGCCGCGCCGAGCAGCGTGCCGCGATCGCCTCCGACAACCACGCCACCACCGCACGGGCGAGCACCGACCACGAGCAGCGCGATCAGCGCGCCGCGGACCGGGTCCAGCCCGTCACCGGCGAAACCCCTGGCGAGGATCGAGGCGAGCAGCCACGCCTGCGCCGCCAGCAGCAGCGCCGTGACGGTTCCGAGCGTGGTGGAGGCCACGACGGCCGCTCGCGCCGAGCGGGCGCGATGCAGCAGCCGGCGATCGGGCATCTGCTCGACCCTAAGCCGCCTCAGGTCACCGGGCATCGCCCGATCGGGGTGAACCCGCTGCTCACCCCAACGGGATGATGCCGCGGTCACGCGGGTGCGAGAGGGTCCTGGACGACTGCTCGTCAAAGGGAGATCTCGTATGTCGGCCGATCAGCCAAACGCGTCCAGCGACAAAGAAGCCGAGCTCAATGAGAGCCGGTACGGCAATGCCTTCCTGCTCTCGGAGGCACCGGACAACGAGCTGTCCGAGCACGGCATGCCCGCCGTCGACGCGATGCGCCTGCTCGGCGAGGACCTGATCCTCGACGGCATCCCGATGCGCAACCTCGCCACGTTCGTGACCACGTGGATGGAGCCCGAGGCGCAGCGCGTGATCGCGGAGAACCTGCACCGCAACTACATCGACCACGCCGAGTACCCGCAGACGGCGGAGATCGAGCAGCGCTGCATCCGCATGCTCGCCGACCTCTACAACGCGCCCGGGGAGACGACCGGCACGCGCACGCAGGGCTCCTCCGAGGCGATCATGCTCGGCGCGCTCTCGCTGAAGTGGAAGTGGCGCGCGCGCCGCGAGGCCGCCGGCAAGCCGACCGACCGGCCGAACCTCGTCTTCGGCGGCGACGTGCACGTCGTCTGGGAGAAGTTCTGCCGCTACTTCGACGTCGAGCCGCGGATCATCCCGCTGCAGCCCGCACAAGTTCACGATCGGGCCTGAGGACGTCGAGCCGCACGTCGACGAGAACACGATCGGCGTCGCCGCGGTGCTCGGCACGACCTTCACCGGCCACGCCGACGACATCGTCGGCATCGACAAGCTGCTGCTGCGAGCTGCAGCGACGAGAAGGGCCTCGACGTCCCGATGCACGTCGACGGCGCCAGCGGCGGCTTCGTGTGGCCGTTCCTCTACCCGGACTCGCCCTGGGACTTCCGGCTCGAGCAGCGTCCACTCGATCAACGTCTCGGGCCACAAGTACGGGCTCGTGTACCCCGGCCTCGGCTGGCTCGATCTTCCGCGAGAAGGCCGACCTGCCCGAGGACCTCGTCTTCTACGAGAACTACCTCGGCAAGCGCGACATGACGTTCACGCTGAACTTCTCCACCGGCGCCAGCATGGTGCTCGCGCAGTACTACAACTTCATCCGCTACGGGCACGCCGGCTACCGCTTCATCATGGAGACGATGCAGAGCAACGCCGCGGCGCTCGCCAAGCGGATCACCGACATGGGCGACTTCGAGCTGGTCGGCGAGCCCGGCGCCGAGCAGCTGCCGCTCGTCGCGTTCAAGCTCGCCGAGGAGCGTCACCTCGACGAGTTCGACATCGCCTCGCAGCTCTCCGCCGAGCGTGGCTGGATGCTGCCGGCCTACACGCTGCCGCCGAACGCCACGCACGTGACGATCATGCGCGCGCTGGTCAAGCAGACGCTCGGCCGCCCGCTGGTCCACACGCTCGCCGACGACATCAGCGACGCCGTCGCGACGCTCAACACCAAGGGCGGGCTGCACGAGCTCGACCGCCAGCGCGTCAAGACCGGCACCGGGCTACTGAGCATGTCGACCTTCCTCTGGTTGGTCTTCGTCGTCATCTACATCGCCGCCCTGGTGGTGCTGGGGGCGACGACGTTCCGCAAGGGGCACTACATCCTCTTCGTCCTGGGGATCTTCTTCCCGCTGCTGTGGCTCGTCGGGGCGCTGATCGCCCCGACCGACAAGGCCGTCGCCAAGGGCGCCCGTTAGGCGTTCGATGGCGGTCGGACCGGTTCAGCTGCTGGTGCTGGGCTTCAATCGCCCCGACTTCCACGGGGCGGTGGTCGCCGAGCTGGAGCGGTTGCGCGCCAGCGGCACGGTGCGGGTGATCGACTCGCTCGCGGTCTACAAGGACGCCTTCGAGCAGCTCGAGGTCTCGCATCTGAGCAACGCGTCGCGCGAGGAGGCGATCGCCCTCGGCAGCACGGTCGGCGCCCTGATCGGTCTCGGTATCGAGGGCGAGCAGGGCCCGGAGCCGACCGCTTCCGAGAGCTTGGACGCGCTCTCCGACGATGACCTGTGGGATGTCGTCGAGGACATCCCGGCCGGGTCGGCGGCAGCGCTGATCCTGATCGAGCATCAGTGGGCGGTCGGGCTCCAGAACGCTGTCGTGCGTGCCGGCGGCACGCGGCTGGGGGACGGGTTCATCAGCGCGGACGACCTCGTCCAGATCGGCCTCGCGACGCTGGAGGAGGCCGCCGAGCTGGAGATCCTCGAGACCGGCAGCCTGTAGGTTGAGCCCGATGACGACGAAGGCTGATTTCACCGAGGAAGAATGGGCGCGGCTCAAGCGCGCACCGTTCGTGGCAGGCATGGCGATCTCGCTCGCGGACCCGGGCGGGCCGATCGAGCTCGTGAAGGAGACCTCGGCGGCGCTGAAGACGGTCACCGCCGCCGAGGGCGGCGCCCGCGGCGAGCTCATCGCCGCGCTGGCCAAGGAGGCCGTCGAGGGCGCACGCCATCACAAGAACCCGCTCGACGGCTTCAAGCCCAAGGGCGTGACCGCGGGCAAGGAGATCCTCGACGAGATCGCCGCGGTCAACGCGATCGTGACCGAGAAGGCATCGGCCGAGGACGCGGAAGCGTTCCGCGCCTGGCTGAACGACGCCGCCCAGGAGGCCGCGAACGCGGCCAAGGAAGGCGGTTTCCTCGGCTTCCATGCGACGCGCGTGAGCGAGGGTGAGCAGCGCATGCTCGACCACCTGCGCGAAGCGCTGGCCCCGCCGAGCTGACGTGATGACCCGCGAGCGATGGATGGCGCTGCTCTTCGCCGCGGGTTCGCTGTGCTTCCTCATCGGCCCCTTCCCGGGCTATGCCGACTGGGTGGGCCCGAAGGCCGACGCGGTGACGTTCTTCGTCGGCTCGATCCTGTTCACCGGCGGCGGCGCGATGCAGACGTGGCTCGCCTTCCCGGCGCGCCACTCTGCGTCCGGTGGACGGTCGGCGTGGTGGGCGGCGACCATCCAGTCCGCCGGCACGCTGTTCTTCAACGGCACGACGTACTGGGCGATGCACACCGCTCTTACCAACCCTGAGTACGACAAGCTCGTCTGGCGCCCGGACGCGTTCGGGTCGGTCTGCTTCCTGGTCTCCGGCGTGATCGCCTACCGCGCGTCGGAGCGCCACGGCTGGCTCCCCCGGCGCGACGCGCCCGGCTGGTGGGAGGCAGGCGTCAACCTGCTCGGCTGCATCTTCTTCGGGATCGCCGCCGTCGCCGGCTACCTGGTCCCGGCGACCGGCTCGATCCTCAACCTGGCGGCCGCCAACTTCAACACCGCGGCCGGCGCCGCCTGCTTCGAGGCCTGCGCCCTCGCGACCCTCCTCACCGGCCGGACGATCAAGTCGCCGCACTTCCGGCGCCTGCGCCGGCTCGAGCACGCGGTCGCGCAGGACGTCGAGCGCCTGGTCTGAGTCAGGCGAGCGCCATGTCCGGCGGCGTCGGACGGGGCCGGATCCGGTCGGCGCATCATCCGGAACCCGTTGAACAGCCCGAGCAGGCCGGCGAGGATCGGGACGAGCAGCGCGACCTGCAGCGCGAGCGGCCGCGCGTCGGTGTTGATGCGGATGATCTCGGCCTGGATCGCCGGCGGCTGGCCGGCGAGCTGCTGCGTCGAGCTGCGTGTTGCTCATCACCTCGGCGTCGTCCTCGAGCGCCGTCGGCGACCTGCTCCTGCTGGGCGCGGTGCGGCAGCACCGTGCTGTCCTGCGCCATCTGGGTGAACGCGATCGAGAGCGTCGCGAGCATGATCGCGCCGGCGAACGCGAGCCCGAACGACAGCCCGAACGACCCGGCGGCGGAGTTGACGCCGGCGGCCTCGCTGACGCGCTCGTCGGAGATCGGCGAGAGCGTGTAGTTGTTGAGCTGCGAGACGAGCAGGCCCGAGCCCGGCACCCGGCGATCATCAGCGGGATCACGAGCGCCCAGCCGGAGTCGGCGCGCGGGACGATCGGGATCAGCAGCAGCATGCCGACGGTCAGCAGCGCCGAGCCGGCGCGGATGATGCTCGCGGGGCGCCGGTCGGCCGCCCGCTTGCCGGCGAGCAGCGCCGTCCCGAACATCGTCAGCGACAGCGGCGCGAGCGTCAGGCCGGTCTGCATCGCGTTGTACTCGAGCACCATCTGCAGGTAGATCGGCAGCGCGATCATCGCGCCGCCGAGCGCGATGTTCTGCAGCATCTGCGACGAGATGCCCAGCCGGAACAGGTCGTGCGCGAAGAGGTCGGGATCGAGCAGCGTCGGCTTGCCCTCGCGCTTGCGCCGGACCAGCCAGCGGGCGAGCGAGCCGAGCGCGACGAGGCCGACCGCGATCAGCAGGCCGACGAACTCGCCGCCCTCCTGCCAGACGAGGATGCCGATCACGACGCCGCCCATGCCGACGGCCGACAGCACCGCGCCGACGACGTCGACCTCGCGCGGGCCGGTGTACGGGCACGTCGTGGATGCAGCTTGATGCCGGAGAGGACGACCGCGATCACGACGACCTCGAGCAGGAAGCCGACGCGCCACGACAGGAAGGTCGTGAGGAAGCCGCCGAGCAGCGGGCCGACGGCGGCGGCGATCGCCGCCGCGGCGCCCACCAGCGCGTAGGCCTTCTTCTGCGCCGCGCCCTCGAAGTTGCCGTGGATCAGCGACTGCATCGCCGGCAGCAGCAGCGACGCGCCGAGGCCGCCGATGATCGCCCAGAACACGATGATCGCCGTCAGGCCCTGGCGAGAGCGTCATCGCCAGCGCGCCGAGCGCGTAGCCGAGCAGGCCGATGACGAACGCCCGCTTGCGCCCGATCAGGTCGCCGACCTTGCTGCCGATCAGGATGAACGCGGCCGACACCAGCGCCTCGAGCGCGATCGCGCCCTGGACGCCGCTGACCGTCGTGTCGAGATCCTCGACGACGCTTCGCGATCGACACGTTCATCAGCGACGTGTCGACGACGAGCACGAACATCGCCATCGCCAGCAGCACGGCCAAGCTCCGCGTGCCGGGCGGCCACCCCTGCTCGTCAGGCGTGCTCATCGTGTTCTCTTCTCCTCTGCGGCATGGTGTCCTTTTACGAGTGTTCTCTGCGGCGGGCTCAGGTTCAAGGGCCCGGGCTCAGGTGAGCTGGACGACGCCCTTGACGACGAGGTAGGTGCCGAGCACACCGAACACGGTAATCAGCAGTCCGTCCCGGTGGCTGCGCGCCCACGCGGTGGCGCGATCCAGGTACTCGGTCGCCGTGTCGGGCGCGAGGATGGACAGCGCCAGCGCGGCGATCGGGATCGCGAACCACAGCACGTTGTAGCTCCCGACGAGCGCGAGTGCGCTGGCGCCACGGGGCGTGTCGGCGGCGATCGAGTTGAGCGCCACCAGGTAGATCAGCCCGGGGACGTGGGTGACGACGCCGCCGGCCGCGGCGGTGAGGGGCGACGGATTGCGCAGCCGCGCGGCCAGCCGCGATTCCGGCTTGTCGCGCGGGGTCGAGCGGGCGCGGGGGTTGACGGCGCCGCGCCGCACACCGGCCGCGAACGCGACCGCGGCGACGCCGGCGATGACGTCGAAGTACGCGGCGAAGTCCGACTTCCCGAAGGTTCCGCCGACGCCGTCGAACGCGAACACGATGATCAGCCCGATCGCCGATGCTCCAGATCAGACCTGCGACGGTGAAGAACAGCAGCGACCGGCGGGCCGTCGGCGCCTTCAGCAGCGCGAAGACGGCCGCTTGGGCCGTCGATGGCCGGACCGCGCTGATGAGGCCGAGGGCGATGACCTCGAAGATCACCGGGGCCGCCGCGTCGGGAGGACCCGGATCACGAGCCGGTATTCAAGCAAGTGGCGGGGCCGAGCGGGCGTCGTCATCCGGATCGGACGATGCCGCGACACGCCGCGGGCGTGAGTCTTGACCGCTTGCGGCGCTACTTCCCGATCATCGGCTGGCTGCCGGGCTACAAGAAGGTCTATTTCTCGTCAGACGCGCTGGCCGGGCTTTCGGTGTGGGCGCTGCTGGTGCCACAGAGCCTCGCGTACGCGACGCTCTCAGGCGTGCCGGTGCAGTACGGCCTCTACACGGCGTTCGCGGCGCTGCTCGCCTATCCACTGTTCGGGACCTCCAAGCATCTCGCCGAAGGACCGAGCGCGGCCGTCTGTGCCGTCTGCGCGGCCGTGATCACGCCGCTCGTCGGCACCGCGGCCCTGGGTACCGAAGACGCGGCGGTGTACGCGGCCGGTCTTGGGCTCGCGACCGGCGTCGTCTACGTCGCGCTCGGCGTCCTGCGCATGGGCTGGGTGTCGACGTTCCTCTCGAAGGCCGTGATGGCGGGTTTCGTGCTCGGGTTCTCGATCGGGATCGTCATCGACCAGTCCGCCAAGCTGCTCGGGGTGCCGGTGGTCCCGGGCGGCTACATGGAAGAGCTGTGGGGGACGATCAAGGAGATCCCGGACACGAGCGTCGCGACGCTGATCGTCGGCGGCGGGTCGCTGCTGCTGCTGCTGGTGATGCGCTACACGCTCCCGAAGGTCCCGCGCGCGCTGGTGGTCATGGTGCTGGCGATCCTCGCCGCGACGGCGTTCGATCTCTCCGAACACGGTGTGGCGGTGACGGGCAACGTTCCGACCGGGCTGTTCTCGGTCGGCATCCCCGACGTCAAGTCCGCTGACATCCCCGCGCTGCTGGCCGGCGCGCTGGCGGTCGTCTTCGTCGGCTATCTCGGAGTCGCTCGCCGCGGCGCGGGCGATGGCGGTCAAGCACGGCTACGAGATCGACCCCAACCAGGAGCTGATCGCCCAGGGCATGTCGAACGGTGCGGCGGGCCTTGTCGGCGGCTTCCCGGTCGACGGCAGCCTCTCGAAGAGCTCGGTCGCGGAGGCGGCGGGTCAGCAGACGCAGATGGCGTCGCTGATCAACGCCGGCTTCGTCCTGCTGACGCTGCTGTTCCTCGCGAGCGTGTTCGAGCAGCTGCCGAGTGCGACGCTCGGCGCCGTCGTGATCGACGCGATGGTCGGGCTGATCACGTTCAAGGAGTTGCGGCGCTACTACGCGGTCAACCGCTCCGACTTCATCTTCTTCGTCGCCGCGATGGTCGGAATCCTGTTCTTCGGGATCATCGCGGGCATCCTGATCGGCGTCGTGCTGTCGCTGCTGCTGCTGATCGCGCGCTCTTCGCAGACGTCGGTCCGCCCGATCGGCCGCAGGCCCAACACCGACGTCTTCCACGCGCTCGGCGATCAGCCCGATCTCGAAACGGTCCCCGGAGTCGTCGTCGTCCGGATCGACGGGCCGCTGTTCTTCGCCGACGCCGACCGCTTCCGCGCTCGCGTCCGCGACCTCGCGCGCGGCGACGACGTGCCCACCACCACCGTGATCGTCGACGCCGAGTCCGTGTTCCTGACCGACACCGACGGCGCCGACATCCTCAGCCAGCTCGCGGGCGAACTGCGCGCCGAGGGCATCGCGCTCGTCATCGCGCGGGCGCATCCGACCAGCTTCGCGCTCTGGAAGCGTGCCGGCGTCGTCGACGCCGTTGGCACTGGCAACATCCACGCAACCGTCGTCGGCGCCGTTGACGCCGTCACTCCCGACAGGAGCCCCAAGTGACCTCCCCGGACATCGACCCAGCGGCTGCCGAGACACGGCTGCCGCTCCCGAAGCCACGCAGGCGCTGGCTCGCCCGCACCTTCGTGGTGATCGCGGCGCTGCTCGCGTTCCTCGCCATCTTCTCGATCTGGATCAACCGCCAGCTCCTGAACACCGAGAACTGGACGGCGTCGAGCTCGCAGATGCTCGAGAGCCCGGCGGTGCGCACGCAGCTCGCGCAGTTCCTCACCGACCAGATCTACGCCAACGTCGACGTCGAAGGCGAGCTGCGCTCCGCGCTGCCGCCACGCCTGCAACCGCTCGCGGGTCCGGCCGCGGGCCTGCTGCGCACCCAGATCAACAAGCAGGCTCTGGCGGCCCTGGAACGGCCGAAGACGCAGCAGCTGTGGGAGGACGCCAATCGCCAGGCGCACCTGCTGCTGCTGAAGACGCTGGAGGGCGGCGGCCCGATCGTGTCGACCAAGAACGACGCGGTCACCGTCGACCTCAAGGCGCTGCTGGCCGAGACGGAGGCCCGATCGGGTATCGGCGGCCGGCTCGGCAAGGTGCTGCCGGCCGACGCGGCGAAGATCACGGTCCTGCGATCCGACCAGCTCGGAACGGCCCAGACGATCTTCAGCATCCTCCGCCCGCTGCCCGTCGTCCTCGTCGTGCTGTCGCTCGTCTTCTTCGGGCTCGCGCTGATCGTCGCGCCCGGCTACCGCCGCAACGTCGTCCGCGGCTACGGCATCGGCTACGTCGTCGCCGGTCTGCTGGCGCTCGTCGGTGTCCGCTGGCTCGGCAACGAGGTCGTGGGCCTTGCTCGCACCGACGCCGCGATACCCGCGATCCAGGACATCTGGGAGATCTATTCGAAGCTCCTGAAGGCGATCGCGTGGGCGGCGGTCAGCTACGGCGTCGTGATGATCTTCGGCGCGTGGCTCGCAGGTCCGACCCGCGCGGCCACCGCCACGCGCCGCGTGACCGCTCCGTACCTGCGCGAGCCGCTGATCGCGTTCAGCGTGCTGGCCGTGATCGTCGGCATCGTCTTCCTCTGGTGGCAGCCGACGCCGGCGACGCGCAATCCGGTCACGGCGATCGTGATGATCGCGCTGCTGGCGCTCGGGGTGGAGGGGCTGCGACGCCAGACGGCGCGCGAGTTCCCCGGAGCCGACCGCCAGGCGGCGATGGAGCGTTGGCGCGAGCGTTTCAGCGGGCTCGGCGCCTCGGTCAGCGAGAAGGCCCGGTCGGGCGCCGACGCCGTGTCGCGCAAGGCGGCCGACCTCAAGTCGCCACGGGCTCGGCCCCGCAGACCGACGACGAGGCCCGGATCACCCAGCTCGAGCGGCTGTCGAGCCTGAAGACCGTCAGGTGTCCTCGACGAGGAGGAGTTCAAGCGCGAGAAGACGCGGATCCTCGCCGGCGCAGCGGACGAGCACCCGACGGCGCCGCTGTAGCGGCTAGCGCTGCGGCGCGGGCAGCAACTGCAGATCCGACTCCGCGAGGAAGAGCAGCATCGCCTTCACCCGCGGGCTGACGGACTCGGCGGAGTCGGATTGCGAGAGGTTGAGCTTCAGGAAGATCGCGTTGATGTGCTTCTCCACCGCGCGCTTGGTCAGCACCAGCGCCTCGGAGATCGCCGTGTTGCTCTTGCCCTCGGCGATCGCGGAGAGCACCTCGAGCTCCCGCGGTGTCAGCTCCGACAGCACCGAGCGCTCGCCGCGGTCGTTCGCCGCGACCAGCACCTCGACGATCTTCGGGTCGATCACCGACTGCCCGCCGGCGACGGCCTCGATCGCGGCCACGAGCTGGCGGCGGTCGTGGATGCGTTCCTTGAGCAGGTACGCGCGCCCGTCCGAGCCCGACTCCAGCAGCGCCAGCACGTAAGCGGGATCGGCGTACTGGCTCAGGATCACGACGCCGATCTCGGGATGCTCGTGGCGCAGCTGGGCGGCGAGCCGGATCCCCTCGTCGGTTCCGGTCGGCGGCATCCGGATGTCGGTGACGACGACATCGGGACGCAGCGTCTCGATCGCCTCCAGCACCGAGTCGGCGTCGCCACAGCTGGCCACGACCTCGACGTCGGGAGCGTTCGCGAGCACCTGCTGCACGCCTTCGCGCACGATGAAGCTGTCGTCGCCCAGGACCACGCGGATACGTCACCGGGCAAGCATATCCGGGGGTCCGGGCGGCTCCCGTGGCCTATTTGTGAACGTCTCCGGGCGCGGGATCATCGCCGTCGTCGTCGAAATGCACGGTGATCTGCTCGCGCTCGTCACGGCGGCTGGCCTCGGCGAGCCGCCGGAAGGCCTCGCGATCGGCGACGGTGAGCTCTCCGGTCAGCGCGCGCGGCCACAGCCGGCGGCGCACGACGACGTTGATCTCGGCCGCGAACAGGAGGACGTGGGCGCCGAGCCAGAACCACGAAAGAAGGCCGATCACCAGCGCGAAGGTGCCGTAGGTGTCCGTCGAGTCGGCCACGGTGCGATTGACGTATACGGTGCCGACCGACTGCAGCCCGATCAGGCCGACGGCCGCCAGCGAGACGCCGGGCAGCAGCTCGGCTATCCGGAACGGGCGCGCCGTCAGCAGCCCGAAGATGATCAGCAGCACGAGCGTGTTGGCGACGAACGCGCCCGTGATGGCGAGCAGGCGCTGGAGTCCCGGGCCGATCGCACCGCCGATCGCCAGGCCGGTGAGGAGCGTGGAGCCGACGAGCGCGACACCCAGCACGCCCAGCGCGGCGACGGCGTAGAGGCGCGAACCGACCGCTCCCCGCTGCCGGTAGCGGGGGACGTTCCAGACCTGATTGAACGCCCGGCCGAGCACGAGCGTCACGCCCAGGCCCGCCCATAGGGCGCCCACGATGCCGATGATGAGCGCCGGCACGCTGCCCGTCAACGGTTGGACCTCGTCGTCGAGCTGGGTGCCCACGAGCGGGATCCGCGAGACCGCCGAGTCGACGATGGTCTGTTGCAGCGTCGGGTTGTCCGCGAGCAGGAAGCCCAGGACCGAGACGAAGACCAGCAGCAGCGGGAAGAGCGAGAGAAAGGCGTAGTACGCCATCAGCGCCGCGAGGTTCGAGGCCCGGTCCTCGCCGAATTTCTTGATCACGGCGATCGGGAAGCCGATGACGACGTGGGCACGTTGCCACGCATCGACCGCCGCGATGATGCGGGCCCACACGCGCGAAAGCTTCCCGTAAGGCGCGCCTCGGCGCCATGCCGGGACGCATGCGGTCCGGTGTGGTGTGCCCACCCTCTCACGATCAGGGTGGGCACATCCTTGTTTGGGCCCCCTGACGCGGGGGAGGATGTGCGCAATGAACCGCATCCCGGCGGAACCCGAAGCGGCGGCGCCGGTACGCGTGCTCACGGTCGATGACCAAGAGGTGTTCCGCGTCGTCGCCCGCGAGGTGATCGACGCCACCCCGGGGTTCGAGTCGATCGGCGACGCCTCAGGCGGTGAGGAGGCGCTTTCCGCGGTCCAGCGCCTGGAACCGGAGATGGTGCTGCTCGACGTCCGCATGCCGGGCCTCGACGGCGTCGAGGTCGCGCGGCGGCTGCGGGCGACGAACCCGGACACGCTCGTCGTCCTGATCTCGGTCGAGGAGCCGATGGACCTCCCGTCGGCCGCCCAGCTCGCAGACACTGTGCCGCTGGTGCGCAAGCAGGATCTGCGCCCGCGTCTGCTGCGACGCCTCTGGCGCGAGCACCGCCCGCTGAAATAACGTCACCGCCCAGAGTGCCCAACTCCCAGCTCGAGCGGTTCATGCCCGGGGTCGTCGTGGCGGTCGGAGTCGCGCTCTGCGCGCTGACCGCGGTCATGACGATCTCCGGCTCACAGTCGCACTACGTCGTGCTCGAGGCCCTCGCGCGCGTGCTCACCGTCGGGATCCCGATCGCCGTGGGCCTGTACGCGCTCGGGCGCAGGTCGTTCCAGCGCTTCGGCGGGCTGCTGATCGCGACCGGCGTGGCGTGCTTCGTGACGACGCTCGCGAACGCGGACGAACCGTTCATCTACAGCTTCGGGCGAATCGGGATCTGGGCGATCGAGCCGCTGCTGCTGTACCTGGTGCTGTCGTTCCCGAGCGGCCGCCTGGAGGCGCGCGTCGACCGCATGCTCGTCGCGCTCGCGCTCGCCGTCGTCCTGGTGCTCTATCTGCCGACGGCGTTCCTCGTCGAGCGCTACCCGGTGCCCGTGCCTTGGGCGGCGTGCGGCTCGGGCTGCCCCGACAACGCCTTCATGCTGGTGGCCACCGAACCGGCGTGGATCGAGGATTTCGTCCGCCCGCTCCGGGAGCTCGCAACCGTGCTGCTGTTCGGCGCGGCGGCGACGCGGCTGGGCTTCCGCATCCACCTCGCGACGCGCCCGGTGCGGCGGACCCTCGCACCCGTCCTGGCCGTCGCGTGCTTTCGCTTCGCGATCTACTTCGTGATCCTGCTCGGCCGGCGCGTCGACCCGGACTCGCACCTCGTCGAGGTCTCGGTCTGGGTGCTCGCGATCTCCGTCCCGCTGCTGGCGGTGGCCTTCCTCGTCGGGCTCGGGCGCTGGTGGCTGTTCATCGCGGTCGCGACGCAGCGGCTCGCCACCCTGCTCCGGGGCCATCCGACCCCGGGCGACCTGCAGCGGGCGCTCGCGGACGTCTTCGAGGACTCCGACCTCGTCGTCGCCTACCGGATCGAAGACGACATCGGCGGCTGGGCCGATGCGGACGGGCACCGCATCGAGCGGCCACCCGTGCTTGCCGGGCGCGGGCTGACCGAGGTTCGCGACGGTGAGCGCCTGGTCGCCGAGATCGTGCACGATGCGGCGCTGGGCGAGGACGCGGCCTTCGTCGCCACCACGACGTCGTACGCGCTGATGACGCTGGACAACCACCGGCTCGCAGCGGAGTCGCAGTCGCTGCTGGTGCAGGTCCGCGAGTCGCGTGCACGGATCCAGGCGGCGGCCGACGAGGAGCGCCGGCGGATCGAGCGCGACCTGCACGACGGTGCCCAGCAGCGGCTCGTCGCGCTGCGCGTGAAGCTCGAACTGGCGGCCGAGCGCGCCGCAGACGATGAGACGGCCGCGGTGCTGCGCGAGTTCGGCGGCGAGGTCGAAGCCGCGCTCGACGAGGTCCGCTCGCTGGCCCGGGGCATCTACCCCGCCGCCCTGGCCGACCGCGGCCTGGTGGAGGGCCTGCGTTCCGCGGCACTGCGCAATCCACTCCGCACCACGGTCGTGGCGGCCGGGATCGGGCGCTACTCCAGCGAGGTCGAGACGGCCGCGTACTTCTGCTGTCTCGAGGCGCTGCAGAACGCGGCCAAGCACGCGTCCGGCGCGACCGTGGCGGTCGTCGACCTCTCCGACGACGGTTCGCTGCGGCTCGACATCCGCGACGACGGCGCCGGCTTCGACACGACCACGGGCTTGGTCGGCTCGGGCTTCGTCAACATGCGCGATCGGCTCGCCGCCGTCGGCGGCGAGCTGGAGATCACGTCATCGCCCGGTCACGGGACCCGCGTGAAGGCGCGGATCCCGCTCGGGTAGTAGCTCAGAGGCCCATCTCGGCCACGAGCTTGCCGGACGCGATCGCGCCCATGAACGCGGCGTAGTCGCGTTCGTTCTGGTCGGCGTAATCCTCGGCGAACGTCGCCGAGCGCACGGTCGAACGTGTCACCGGCGCCGAGGTAGGACGCGATCGCCACGGCGTCGCCCGAGCGGGCGTGCGCCCGGGCCAGGGTCCAGCCGCAGATCTCGGCGTAGGCGGCCATGGCGCTGGGCTCCATCACGTCGACGAGCGCCGAGCCCTTGCCGTCCCACAGCTGGCGGATGTAGAAGTCGCGCTCGACGCCGTCGATGCCCGGCGTCCGGAACCAGCCGAGCATGATGTCGCTCGCGGACTGCATCAGCTTCTGACCCTCGACCACGCGCTGGCCGTGGTGGTTGTACTTGCTCGTGCCCAGGTAGGGCTCGAGCACCGACTGCTCGGCCTCCTTGAGCTGCAGGAACAGCGGATCGCCGTCGTCGTTGCCGAGCATCAGCACGATCCACGCGCGTGTGCCGACGCTGCCGACGCCGACGACCTTGCGCGCGGCGTCCGCGTACTGGAAGCGCTCGAGCAGGTGGCGGCGGTCGCTGGGGAGCGTGCGCCGGTACGCCCGGATCACGTTGCGGACCGTCTCTTCGAAGCGGGCCTGGAACTCGGGTGCGAACAGCTCTTCGATCGGGGACGATCAGCGGCGGGTCGCTGATGATCCGCGGCTTGCCGTCGACGATCCGGGTGAGCCGGTCGGACGCGCGCATGCTGTCCTTCGAGCGGGCCTTGGCGATGTTCTTGTCGAAGCGCTTGAGCTGCTTGGCGGTGGCGACGCCGGTCCAGCAGCTTGACCACATCGTCGATGTCGAGCCGGGCGTACCAGAGATCGAGCGCCCGCATCGTCGGCGAACTCCCTCATCGCCTCGCGGTAGGCCCGCCCGACGATCTGGTTGATCGGCGCTCGCGTCTTGGTGTCGAAGCCGCGATCGCGCCCGGCCACGGCGAAGCTCGCCGCGAGCCGCTTGACGTCCCATTCGAACGGGCCGGGGAGCGTCTCGTCGAAGTCGTTGACGCTGAAGATGAGCCGCCGGTCGGGGGCGGCGAAGGCCCCGAAGTTCGAGAGGTGCGCGTCGCCGCAGAGCTGGGTGTGCAGCCCCGTCCGCGGCGATCGGCGGCGAGATCGGCGGCCATGATCGCGGCGGCGCCGCGATAGAACGTGAACGCCGAGACGGACATCCGCCCGTAGCGGATCGGCACCAGTTCCTGGACCCGTGTCTCGGACTCCAGCTCGATCAGCGCGACCGGGTCAGGACGTCCGGGCGCCGCCTCCCAGTTAGCGTGGGACGAGCGTGGGACCTCGGCGCGTGCGGCCTTGCCCTTGGCGGCGCGCTCCGCTTTGGTCAGATGCACGATCTTCCTTGGCCTAGAGGGGCGCGTCGCCGCGCCGGCGGTTGCCGTCGTCATCAAAGGACTCCTTGCTTGTGTCGTGCCCCGCTCAGCGGAGCGAGCGCCGGCCGACAACCCAGAACACGATGTCGGATAGGAAGCCGATCGCGACCACCGCCCATTCCCAGCCGGTGACGCCATCCGAGTTGATACCCCACATCCACGCGTACAGCAGCGTCGTCCACGGCAGGATGATGAATCCGATCGCGGGAATGACCCAGCTGCTGAACGCGTCGCCCATCTGGCGACCGAAGATCCAGAAGCCGATGATCCACAGGCGCGGCCAGAAGGCGACGCCGAGGAGCAGGGTCCACACGATTATCCGGTTCGTCGCCGCCGGATCGGTGTAGGTGTTCCGGCTCTTGTGCTGGGGCAGCGGGGGGATGGACTTCGACATGGAAGCGATTATCCTCGCCCGTGTCGCATCAGCGGTCGTCATGCGATGCGGGTGATTCGCCGGGCTGCGTCAAGGAGGAAGCTGAGAGCATGGATCTGGTATCCACACGGAGGGTGGGCCTCGGCGTCGCGGGCATCGTCACGCGCCCCGCGCGCGATGTCGTGAACGTCGGCGTCAATGTCGTCGCCGCCGGCTGGCGCACGCCGCTCGGCGCGCCCGGCAGGGCGCTCCTCGAAGCGGCCGAGCGACGCGGCGCCCGTGACGAGTCGTGTGCTGCTCGCCGAGATCGCGCAGACCTCGTCCGACTGGTTCGAGCGCGTGCTCCGCGGGCCGCTCTTGGATCGCGCCATCCGCCAGGTGGTCGAGGCGCGCGTGATCGAGCGCGTCACGGCCGAGGCGCTGGAGGGCGACGCGCTGGAGCGCGTGCTCGCCGTGGCCGCCGAGCGGCAGGCCGGCGTCCGCGCCGCCGACGCGATGCTGACCGGCGACGGCGTCGAGCGCCTGCTCACCCACATCGTCGAGCAGCCCGTCATCGACCGGCTGATCGAGCGGACACTCGCCAGCGCGGCGCTCGAGCAGCGCGTCGTGGCCGTGCTCGACGAGCCCGCGCTGGAGCGCGTGTTCGAGCGGGCGCTGGCCAGCCGCTTCGCGCAGGCCGCGACCGATCAGATCCTCGCGAGCGACGAGCTGAAGCGGATCGTGGCCCACGTCGCCCGCAGCGAGGAAGTGCGCGACGCGCTGCAGAGCCAGACGTACGGCCTCGTCGACGACGTCGGCGATCAGGTGCGCGACCGCACCGCCCACGTCGACGACCGGATGGAGGGCGTCGCGCGGCGGCTGCTGCGCCGGCGTGCGCGGACCTCGCCGCTCGTCGACTTCGACGACGGCACGGCACCCGCATGACGCAGGCCCGGCTCGCCGGCTTCGCCACCCGCGTGCTGGGGTTCCTGATCGACTGCCTGATCGTCAACGTCGTGGTGGTGTTGATCGGCGCTGCCGTCGCCTGGGCGAAGAGCGCGCTCAACATCGACGAGGACCCGAGCGGGTGGGTGGTCGCCGCCTTCGCGGCCTGGGGCTGGATCGTGCTGATGTCCGCCTACCTGGTGAACTTCTGGACCCTCACCGGCCAGACGCCGGGCATGCGTTTCATGGGCATCCGCGTGACCACCTACCGCGGCGTCACGCCTGGGTTCGTGCGCGCGCTGCGCCGCCTGGTCGGTTTCTACCTCGCCGCGATCCCGTTCGGCGCCGGGTTCCTGCTGATCCTGATCGACGACCGCCGTCGCGGTCTCCAGGACCGGTTTGCGCGTACGCTTGTCGTGCACGACACCCGCAAGAGACGGCGCTCCGCCGATCATCCCGAACGGATGATGTCCCCGGCGAGCGTCAACGGTTCGATTCAACTGCCGGAAACCACGATCACGAAGGATCTCGACGAATATGCCGATAGGTCGTAGACGACGTCCCCTGATGCGTGCTGCCATGGTCGGTGGCGGTGCGTACGTCGCCGGAAAGCATGCGGCAGCGGGCCAGCAGCGCGAGGCCGATCAGAACGCTCAGATCGCTGAGCTGCAGGAGGCCCAGTACTCCCAGCAGCCGGAGCAGCAGATGGCCCCGCCCCCACCGCCGCCGGCTTACGCCCCGCCGGCGCCGGCCCCGGCGCCCGTTGCGGCCGCCCCGGCGCTCGATCCGATCGAGGCGCTGACGCAGGCCAAGCAGCTGCTCGACGCCGGTGTCCTGACCCAGGAGGAGTTCGACGCTCAGAAGGCGCGGATCCTCGGAGGCTGAGATGACCGCCTTCGGACCGATGCAGCTCCTCGTCGTCGGCTTCGACGACAGCAATTTCAGGGGAGAGATCCTGCCCGAGCTGCGGCGTCTGCGCGAGCATGACGTGGTCCGGCTGGTGGACCTGCTGGTGGTCAGCAAGGACGAGGACGGCAGCGTCGCGATCGTCGAGACGAGCGACCTGACGACCGAGGAGGCCGGCGAGCTCGGGGCCATCGCCGCCGAGCTCATCGGCCTCGGTGAGGAAGACGCGCCGGCCCCCGACGCGACCAACTTCCACGAAGAGGTCTGGTACATCGCGGACACGATCGCGCCGGGCAAGACCGCGGCCGTGGCCGTCCTGGAGCATCGCTGGGCGATTCCGCTGCGCGATGCGATCGAGCGCGCCGGCGGCCAAGCGCTGGCCGACGCGTGGCTGCACCCGTCCGACCTGCTGGCCCTCGGGTCAATCCCGGACGCATCCGCGCCCGCGGCCGGCTGAATTTTCTCAATCGAAGGGATCGAATATGGCAATTGGACCGGTTCAGCTCATCGTGCTGGGCTTCGACGCACCCGAGTTCCATGGCGAGATCATCGCCGAGCTCGAGAAGCTCAGCGAGAGCGGCAGCGTGAAGGTCATCGACGCGCTCGCCGTGCATAAGGACGCCGAGGGCGAGATCGAGGTCATGCACCTCAGCACGCTCTCCAAGGACGAGGCGATCGAGCTCGGCAGCGTCGTCGGCGCGCTCGTCGGCCTCGGCATCGAAGGCGAAGAGGGCATGATCGCCGGCGCCATCGCGGGCGCCGAGGCGGCCGAGGACGGCGTTCAGGTCTTCTCCGACGAGGAGGCGTGGGACGTCATCGAGGAGATCCCGAACGACTCCGCCGCCGCGCTCGTCCTGCTCGAGCACCAGTGGGCGGTCCCGCTGCGCGACGCGATCGCGCGCGCCGGCGGGTTCCGCATCAGCGACGGCTTCATCAGCCCGCTCGACCTCGTCGAGGTCGGCCTGCTGTCCGCCGAAGAGGCCGCCGAGCTGCACGGCCTCGAGACCGCGTCGTAATTCCGCAGACCACGCTGAAAAGGAGATCGTGATGATGGGATCCCGCAGAGTCGCCCGCCGCACGTCGCGTCGCGTCGCGCGTCGCCGCTGAGCAGCAACGAGACATTTCGACCCACCGCGCCTCGGCACCCGCCGGGGCGCGGCGTCGTTAACCCCGGATCCGCCGATCGATCGAGGGCCCGCGAGAATCGGGGGATGCGGGTTAAGCGTCCAGCAGACCGAGCTCGCGCGCCGAGCTGACCGCCTCGGAGCGGGAGCGCACGTCGAGCTTGCGGTAGACCGCGTTGGCCTGCGTCTTGACCGTGTTCGCCGACACGTAGGTGCGTTCGGCGATCTCCCGGAAGGAGAGGTGGGTCGGCAGGTACTGCAGGATCCGCAGCTCCGCCGTCGTCAGCGAGGCGGGCAGCCGGCAGTCGGCGCGCGTGAACGTCGCGAGGTCCGCCTCGGCCGCCTGCAGCCAGTCGTGGAGCACGCCGCGCTCGGGCAGGCGCGCGGCCATCCGGCTCGCGTCGGCGAGCCGCGTGCGGGCGTCGTTGACGTCGCTGAGCCGTAGGGCCGCGCGGCCGAGCAGGATCTGGACCTCGATCACGTACCAAGGCGCGACGTCCGTCAGCTGTTCGAGTGCCTCGGCGGCCTCGCGCGCGTCCTCGTGGGCCTCCTCTACGCGTCCGCGCTGGGCCCGCACGAGCGCCGAGACGGCGAGCGCGAGGGCGGTCGTCGGGTAGCGCGCGAGCCCGTAGCGGGTGACCTGCGCGCGAGCGCGCGTGATCAGCCGCACCGCGCCCTCGGAGTCATCGTCGTCGAGCGCCAGCAGCGCGAGCTGCGCGAGACAGAGCGCGTGGACCTGCGGCGCCAGCACGGCCGCGCGGCGCGCGCCCTCCTCGAGCTGGTCGCGTGCCGCCTCGCGGCGGCCGCGAAGGTGGTCGGCCACGCCGCCGACCATCCGGCACAGCGCCTGGCAGGGGTTTTCGGCGGCCAGCAGCGCGGAGGCGCGCTCCGCGTCCTCGCCCATGCGAGCGAGCCCGTCCCGCCCGAGCGCGGCACGCAGTGCGGCCACGCCGCCTGCGACGTCGTCGTCCTCGTTCGTGCCCGCCGCCGCCAGCCAGTGCTCGGCAAGGTGCCCCCGGCCGTGGGCGAGGTGGATGCCCGCGGCCGCCAGCGCCAGCCGCGGGTCGGCGGCGATCTGCGCGTCCGTGAAACGGCCGAGCCAATGCTCGACGGTCGCCACCGAGCCTTGTTCCAGCGAGCTCGGGATGCCCGACCACACCAGGTCCCCGGCGCGTTCCACCTCGTGGGCGGCGAGCGCGTGCTGGAGCCCGCGCTCGCGGTCACCCTCCTGCACGTGCCAGGCGCTCGCCCGCCGGTGCAGCGCGGCTTCGAGCTCCGGCTCGCTGCGACGCAGCTCGGCGCGCAGCGTGTCGCGCAGCAGACGGTGATGGCGGTAGCGCTCAGCGGTGCGGTCGAGGGCGACGAGCCCGAAGTTGGACGCGTGCAGGCGCGTGAGCAGCTCCGCCGAGCCGGAGGTCTCCAGGACCGCGTCGCACAACGGCGCCGTCAGAACCTCGAGGACCGACGTGCGGATGGCGAACCGCAACTCCTCGTCGGAGAGGCCGGCCAGCACCTCGTCGCGCAGGTACTCCGCGACGATCCGGTCGCTGCCGCTGAAGCGCGCCGGCGCCGGGCCGGGGACGGTCTCGCCCTCGAGCGCGATGGCGGCCAGCGCGAGCGCGGCTGGCCAGCCCTCGGTGCGGTACAGCAGCGCGTCGATCCCGGCGCGGTCGAGCTGGAGCCCGGAGAAGCGCAGCAGCGCCGACGCCTCGGTCCGTGTCATCGCGAGCTCCGCGGCGCGCAGCTCACTCACCCGGCCCTGGGCGCGCAGGCGGGCGATCGGGACCGGAAGCTCGGAGCGGGAGGCGAACGCGACGGCGATCTCGTCCGGCAACTGCGACGTCAACGCGCCCAGCGTGGCGTGCGCCGCGCTGGAGCGGAGCACGTGGACGTCGTCGAGGACCAGCACCACGCGTCCGTCCGGGGCGTCCTTGGCGGCCGCGTCGACCGCGCGGGCGATCGCGCGCAGCAGCATCCGGGGCTCGTCGTGGCGGGCGTCGACGGTCAGCCAGGCGAACGGCCGTGGGTCTCGCGCCGCCCATTCGCACAGCAGCGTCGTCTTGCCGAACCCCGCGGGCGCGACGATGACGGTGAAGGGCGGGGCGTCGGCGGCCACCAAGGCGGTGAACAGCCGCGATCGCCGCACGGTCGCCGCCAACGTCGGGCGGCGCTGGGCGCGCGGGACGAGCCGATCGTGAACTACCTCGAGCAGAGCCGTCATCGTATTGGCAGCATCCCGTTCGGGGTGGGGAGGCGGCAAGGGCGCACGCTGGCGACGCTGGGGGGGTGTGTGCACCCGCTAGCGCCGTGGTGACACGACGGGCCGGCGGACCCCGGGTCGGGGCCCGCGGCTCCGCCGGAGAAACTCAGGCTGCGGCTTCCTCGCCGTGCAGCGCGTCCTGCAGCTCCTTCTCGCTCTCCTCGGACAGCGAGGTCTTCAGCACCGTGCCGCCGAACTGGGACAGCGCGTCGACGGCCTTGTCGGGCGTGACCTTCTCCACGACGAGGAACAGGGCGGAAGTGCCCGGCTGCAACATGTCCTGCACGCGTGACCGGAAGTCCTTGTCGATCGAGGACTGCGTGAGCTTGCCCATGATCGCGCCCATGCCGGCGCCGACGGCGAGCCCGAGCACGGGGACGAAGAACAGCAGACCGAACAGGAAGCCCCAGAACATGCCCCAGGACGCGCCGGCGCCGACGACGTGGTGATTGGTGGTCACCTTGTACTTGCCGTCTTCTCCGCGGACGATCACGGCGATCGCGTCAGGCTCGATGATCAGGTCCCTTGCAAGCCCCTCGGCGGCCTCGGCGGCCCGGTGGGCGGTGATCGTGTCGTCGTAGCCGATGGCGATCAGCTCTGACATCTTCATTCCTCCTTGTCGTGGACCTCCCGGACTTTACGCCCGTGCTCGTCGATCAGCGCGCCAAGCCCTCTCCCGCCCTTGACGTGCTGTGGCCGACGACAGATAGTTGGGGGTAGTGGGGGACCGATTTACGCCATCCGGCGGTATCGACGCGCGACCGGTGACGGACGAGCAGAACCTGCGCGTCGTCGTCGCCGACGACAGCTACCTCGTGCGCGAGGCGCTGGGGCACCTGCTGGACTCCGACCCGCGGGTTGACCTGATCGCGACCTGCCAGGACGGCGACGAGCTGGTCGAGACCGTCGCCGCGCAGCTGCCCGACGTGGTGATCACCGACATCCGGATGCCGCCGTCGGGTGACGACGAGGGCATCGTCTTCGCCAATCGGCTGCGCGACACGCACCCCGGCATCGGCGTCGTCGTCGTCAGCCAGTACGCCGATCCGCGCTACGGGCTCGCGCTGCTGGAGCGTGGGTCCGACGGGCGCGCCTACCTGCTCAAGGACCGCCTGCGCAACCGTGAGCACCTGATCTCGGCCGTCTACGCGGTGGCCGGCGGTGGGTCGGTGGTCGACGCGAAGGTCGTCGAGGCGTTGATCGCGGCACGCACGCACGACGAGCACGCCCCGCTGGACGAGCTGACGCGGCGCGAACTCGAGATCCTCGGCCACATGGCGCAGGGCAAGAGCAACCAGGCGATCGCCGAGGAGCTCTTCCTCAGCAAGCGAGCGGTCGAGAAGCACATCAACGCGATCTTCATGAAGCTCGGGCTGGCCCACGCCGAGGACGTCAGCCGGCGCGTGAAGGCCGCGCTGATCTACCTGGCCGGCGCCCGTGACGACAGCAAGCGTGCGATCTGAGGCGCGCTAGCGCCGTTTGGCCGCGCGCCACGGCGGACGGCCGCGTGAGACGCGCCAGAGCCCGCGGCCGACCCAATGCGCGGCCATGAGGCTCACCAACGCGTCTTGGCGGCGTGACTTGCGGCGTCTGCGGGAGGCCATCGGCGCATCATCGCAGCCCCGCGCCGCCGCTCATCACCCGCATCGCACGATGCACGCGCATGCCCCTGTGAAATAGCGTGCGAGGCCAACCGGGCCGTCTCTCGGCAAAGCGACAGGAGAACGACATGTCTCAAGGCGACACCACACCGTCGGGAGGGACCCCGCCGGTGCCGATGCGACTCGATGGCGAGGAGACGACGTACCGGCCGGATCCTGGTCACGGGTGGATCCTGTTCGCGACGATCATGCTGGCCATCGTCGGCGCGCTCAACATCCTCTACGGGCTCGCGGCGATCGACGACTCGACGTTCTATGTCAAGGACGTCAAGTTCGTACTCGCCAACCTGCACACCTGGGGCTGGGCGCTGTTGATCATCGGCGTCGCCCAGATCATCGTGAGCTTCGGGATCTGGCGTGGCACGGAGTGGGGTCGCTGGCTCGGGATCCTGTTCGCCTCGCTCAACATCATCGTCCAGTTCCTGATCCTGCCGGCGAACCCGCTGTGGGCCGTCATGGTCTTCCTGCTCGACGTGCTCATCGTCTTCGGCCTGCTGACGTACGGCGGCCGCGACCGCCAGTCGCTCGCCTAGCGAGCACAGCAGCAATGCAGGACCCCACGATCTCCGCGGGCGAGCGGCCCGCGGAGTTCCGGTACGGCGCGGTCCTCATACTGACGCTGGTCGTCGTCGTGTTCGTGATCGTCGCACCCGCGGACAATTGGTCGAACGCCGTCGCCCTGGCGTTGCAGAGCGCGTCGCTGGTCGTCGTCGTCGCGACATCGCGCGTCCGGGCCGATCTGCGCCGGAACCGGGTGCTGGCCGCGGCGTGCGCCGCCAGCGCGCTGGTGCTGGCGGTCGCCCTCGGGAGAGTCCCCGACGGGTTCATGCTCCTCGGCGGCGGCATCCTCAGCATCGCCGTCCCGCTCGCACTGGTCGGCGGTCTCGCACGGCTGGTGCGCGCGCACGGGGTGACGGTGCAGGCGGTGACCGGCACGCTCGCGATCTACCTGCTGGTCGGCCTGCTGTTCGCGTGGGTGATCGGGTTCGCCGGCCACGTGGATCCGAACCCGTTCTTCGCCAACGGCAGCGAAGCGACGCCGAGCTCGCGGACGTACTACAGCTTCACGGTGCTGACCACGACGGGCTTCGGCGACCTGACGGCCGCGACGCAGGTCGGCCACGCGCTGGCGGTCGTGGAGATGCTCGTCGGGCAGCTCTACCTGGTGACCGTCATCGGGGTGGTCATCGGGAGCTTCGGGCGCCGGCGCTGACTCAGAGGCGGGTCACGCTGGGGGGTGACCACTCGCCCCGCAGCGCCTCCTCGCGCGGCCAGTAGAGCCGCAGCACGACGAAGAAGCGCTCCGCCGGAGCCGGAAGCCAGTTCGCCCGGCGTTGGCGTCCTGGGCGGCTGTGCTGGATGTGGATCGGCAGCGACCCGTCATGGTCGAGCGTCAGGCCGCGCAGGTCACCCGTCGAGTCCCAGCTCGACGACGGGTCCTCCGCGGAGCAGGTGGTCAAGGACCAGAACCCGTTGACCGGGGGCGTCGCGTCGGGGGCGAAGCGCAGGAGATAGCGCTCGCCGCCCGTCAGCGGCCGGCCCTCGTCGTCGGTCTCGAGGACGGCGGGCAGCTCGTCCGTCGCCGGCTCCGCCTGCTTGCCGGCGTAGGCGGCACCCGCGCGGCGCAGATAGTCGGACCCGTAGCGCCCGCCGTCGTAGCTGACCCGCCAGGGGCCGACGCGCTCGCCGGGCGCCCGGGAGGCGACCGCCCTGACGGCGACGCGGCCGCGGGCGACGCCCTCTTCCAAGGCGGCTTGAAGTTCCGGTTCGAGGCGCTCCCAGGCCCCTGCGTCCTGAAGCGGCGCGAGCGCCTTCAGTCGCTCCAGACCCTCGCGATCGCCCGGCTCCGGCGGGTTGTCCGCGACCAGGCGGAAAGCCTCGGCGAAGAAGCTGCGCGCGCCCAGCAACTCGACGGGCTCGCTCGGCACGGGCGCGGTGACGATCGCGGTCGCCGCGGTTCCGTCGCCGGCACTGTGCCAGCGGCTGAGCGGCGAGGTGCGGAACCCGGCGGCGACGTCGTCGCGGCCCGGCTCGCCCAGCGCTTCGATGCAGGCGGAGACGTGGACGATGCGCGTCGGCGCCGCCACGGGGCTCAGGCCCGGCGGCAGATGCGCGCCGTGGCGGCCCGGCCCGAGGATCGCGAACGCGCGCGACCCTGTCCCCGTCGTGCGCGCGCCGGCGGAGGCGAACAGCGTGTTCCACGCGTCGCGCAGCCACAGCACGTAGTAGCGCCCGCGCGTATCCGGGGTCGTGATGACGATGGGTTCCGCGCCGAGATCGAGCCACGCGAAGAGCCGGAGCGTGTCAGGTCGATCCGGTTCCTGCACGAGCCGGTTGGCCGCGGTCATCGCGCGGCTCGTGCGCAGGAGGGGGTACGCGAAGACGTACGCGTCCTCGGCGATCGTGACCGCCTCCGGGATCGTGATCTCGGCGAGGGGCATCCCGCCGCTCAGCTGCAGTCGAGCGGCGCCAGGTTCTTCTTGTAGGACGCCTCGAGCTGCTGCGCGGCGGTGGTCAGTGCCGTCTTGGCGTCGCCCAGCGCGAGGCTCTTGCCGAGCGTCCTGGCGATCGTCTCGACCTCAGAGGTGAAGCTCTGGTTGGCGGACTGGAACGCCTCTTTGCGCTGCTTGCTGAGGTCCTGCTGCGCGGACTTGAACTCGGTCAGGTCCGAACGGATCGCGGCCACGCTCGAGGTGATGATCTGCGTGGTCGCGGTCGACGCGGTCAGGCCCTTGAGCGTCTCGACCTGCTTGTTGATGTCGGTGCGAGCCGCACATGCCTTCTGGGCGGCGGTCTGCTGCTGCGGAGTCTCTTCGTTGTCCGAGCCCCCGCAGGCGGAGAAGGCCAGGGTCGCGGCGATCACGAGCGTGAGAGTGCGCTTCATGCCCGGCACGCTGCCACTCCTCCCTGCCCTTGGCCTCACCTGCTTCGGACGATGTGCGTCCAACTCCCGGCGCATACGTTGGACAGCAAGCTTTTGACACTCGAGGAGGTACCCCGATGTGCCGTTGGATGGCCTGGTCCGGGCAGCCGATGCTGATGGATGAGTTCCTGTTCAAGACGAAGCACGGGCTCGTCGATCAGAGCCTGCACTCCCGGATGGGAGCGGAGACGACGAACGGCGACGGCTTCGGCGTCGGCTGGTACGGAGCCGGCACCGGCCCCGCCTACTACCACAGCATCTCGCCGGCGTGGGGCGACGAGAACCTCCGCGAGCTCGCGGCGCACGTCGAGACGCCGCTGTTTCTCGCCCACGTGCGGGCGACGTCGGGCACCGCCGTGCAGCAGACGAACTGCCACCCGTTCCGCCACGGTCGCTGGCTGTTCGTCCACAACGGCGTGCTCAAGGGCTTTCACCTGATGCGCCGCGACCTGATGCTGGCGGTGGACCCTGCGCTGTTCGCGGACTTCCGCGGGTTCGACCGACTCGGAGGTGGTGTTCCGGCTGGCGCTGACGCTCGGCCTCGAGCAGGACCCGATCGGTGCGCTCGAACGCACGATCGGCTTCGTCGAGGCGACGGCGAAGCGCTACGGGATCGAGAACTGCGTGCAGGCGAGCATGGGGCTCAGCGACGGCGTCCGGCTGTGGGCCTTCCGCTACTCGACCGAGGGCAACTCGCGCACGCTGTTCGCGTCCACCGACGCCCACACGCTCCGCGCCCTGCACCCGGACAATCCGCAGGTGGCGCGCATGCGCGACGGGGACCGTGTCGTGATCTCCGAGCCCTTCGGCGAGCTGCCGGGCGCGTGGGACGAGCTGCCGGAGGCGACCGTGCTGACCATCCAGGCGGGCCATGACGAGCAGCGCGCGTTCTGCCCGCACATCGACGAGAGCTACGTCGCTCAGGATGTGACCGCGACCTGAACCGGCGGCGGCTCGTCGGTCCGGGCACCGGCGCGCAGCTTCAGCCCGAGCATCGGGAAGACGAGCGTGGAGAGGACCGCGGCGCCCACGAGCGATGCCGCGGTCGAAGGCCGCATGTCGCCGCGGTCTCGCGCGAGCGTGGTGATCGCCAGCACGAGCGGGAGCTGCGTCGAGCAGAAGAACGCCAGCGACAGCCGGTCGCGGCGGTTGAGGACGTCGCCGTAGAGCAGCAGCGCCGGCGTCCCGCGCACGACGAGGAAGAGGCCGAAGAACAGGAACATCTTGGCCACGCTGCCGACGCTCCCGAACAATGCCGCGACGTCGAGTTGCATGCCACTTACCACGAAGAAGAAGGGGATGAACACACCGAAGGCCACGGCGGTGAGCTTGGAGTTGAAGCCGGGAACCTCGCGCTCCTTGAGCACCTGGCGCGTGATCACGCCCGCGGCGAAGCCGCCCAGCAGCAGGTCCAGGCCGAGCTCGGAGGCCAGCAGCGCCAGCGCGAAGACGAGCACCACGATCCAGCGCACCGCCAGCTGGGAGCTCTGCTCGATCGTCTTCTCGAACAGCGGCATCGTCTTCGAAGACGACCGCACCGCCATCACGGCGACCACGACGGCGAGCACCACGAAGCCGAGCAGGATCGCCGCGCTGTGCACCGTTCCCGATGACGACAACACCAGTGTGAGCAGCAGGATCGGCCCGAACTCGCCGACCGCGCCCGCCGCGAGCAGGTAGCTGCCGAAGCGCGTCCGCAGCTCGCCCGCGTCCGACAGCACCGGGATCAGCGTGCCGATCGCCGTCGTCGCGAGCGCCGAGCCCGTGTACACCAGCGAGAGCACGATCCCGGCCCAGGCGAGCAGCCCGCCGATGCCGTACGCGATCGTCAACGACAGCAGCCAGCCGACCGTCGCGATCCGCAACGGCAACCCGGCGATCCTGCGAAGGTCGATCTCGTAGCCGGCGAAGAAGAACAGCATGCCGAGGCCGAGGCTGGCGAAGAACAGCATGAACTCCGTCACGTCCAGGCCGAACACTTGCGGTCCGATGACCACGCCGAGCAGCAGCTCGGCCACGACGGTCGGCAACAGCAGCCCACGCGCCGTGATGATCGCCGCGAGCGTCCCCGCCACCGCCGCCGTGGCGACGACGACGAGGAACGCCGCTTCGCCGACTTCGACCGCGGCGATCAGCACGGGCTAGCGGACGCGATCGCTGACGTGAACGGTGAGGCCATGGATGACGAGGCCGTCGAGCACGATCACGAAGACCGACCAGATGGGGTACGCGCCGATCACGAACAGCTGCGTGACCATGCTGGCGGCGGCGATCACGATGCCCAGGACGATGCCGTTCTGGCTGCCCTTGACGATCAGCACCGCGGCGACGACCTGCACGATCGCGAAGATCAGCAGGACGACGCCCCACAGCCCGAGGCTCCCGACAAGGAGCTCGGTGTCCTTGAAGTGCCGGTCGTTCGCGAGCGCGGCGATGCTCCAGAACGCGTTCGCGGCCGCGGCGATGAAGATCATCGTGGCCGAGAACACGCGCCACCCCGGCAGGGGATCGTGGTGGTGGGTCTCCCGGAATTCGCCGCTCGGGCTGTCAACGCCCGAGTAGACGCCGTGCTGCGTCGCGGAGGCTGCGGCGCCGAGGTTGAGATCCGGTTGTGCCATGCGCTGCTCCCGCTCTTGGAGATCGGACACCAGAAGCCTCACAGCGTCCCCGCCGTGGGGCATCACCCCCAAGGGATGATCGTCTAAGTCTCCTCGACCAGTGGCGATTCGGGTGCAGGAGCCTCGCGCGCGTAGTCGAGCACGACCGAGATGATCCCCGCGACCGGGACCGCGAGGAAGACGCCGACGATGCCGCCGAGGATCCCGCCGGCGGCGAGTGCGACGACGATCACCGCCGGATGCAGGTTGACCGTGCGGCCCATCAGCAGCGGGTAGAGCACGTGGCCTTCGATCTGCTGGACGAGGATGATCGAGCCGAGCACCAGCGCGGCGTCGACGCAGGCCGCCGGACACGAGCGCGATCAGCACCGCGACCAATCCGGCGACGAAGGCGCCGACGAGCGGGATGAACGCCGCGAAGAAGGTGATGACCATGATCGGGATCACCAGCGGGACGCCGATGATCACCAGCGCCAGGCCGATCAGGATCGCGTCGACGAGCCCCACCAATGCGATGCCGCGCACGTATCCCGCGAGCGCGGCGTAGACGCGCGTGCCGACCTCGTCGGCATCACGGCGGCTGCGTTCCCCGGTCAGGCTGAGGGCGAAGCCCCACATCTTCTCGCCGTCCTTGAGCAGGAAGAACGTCAGCAGCACCGTGATCAGCAGCCCCGTGACGATCTCGCCCAGGATCACCGCGCCGCTGGTCACGCCACGGGCGAGCGGGCCGCCGTTCTCGCGCAGCTTGGCGATGCCGTCGTCGACGCGCGCGCGGATCTCGGTCTCGCTGAGGTTGAACGGCGGTTCCGCGAGCACGTCCGCGGCGTCGCGCAGGCCGTCCTCGGCGCGTGGGCGCAGCTCCCCGAACTGGTCGCCGATCGACGGCGCCACGGCAGTGCCGATCGCGACGATCAGCAGGAAGGCGCCGAGCATCGCGCCCGCGGCGGCCAGCGCGTCCGGCACGCCGTGCTCCTTCATCCAGCGCACCGGCGGCAGCAGCAAGCGTGCTCGCCAGCAGCGCGATGATGATCGGCAGCACGACGATGTGCAGGTACACGAGCGTGTAGATGACCGCTCCGGCCGCTGCCACGATGACGAGGAAGCGCCAGCTCGCGGCCGCCGCGGTCCGGTACCAGTCCGGCAAGGCGTCCTCGCCGCGCTTCGGCGGCGCCGGTGGAGGGGCTTCGGCGGGCTCGGGAACGTCCGCCGGCACCGGCTCGGCCGCGACCGGTTCCGCTGGCTCCGGGCGGGGAGGTTCCTCGTCGGCCATCTGGCGGGCGACTCTACTGGCGCGACTCGTCACGATGTAGCGATCTCCAGCGCCGATACGACCGAGGCGAGCGCCGGCCGCACCGCGTGGACGCGCAACCTCGCGGCGCCGATCCGCAGCTTCCTGCACGCCGAGACCGGCGGCGCGGTGATCCTCGCCGCGGCGGCCGTCGCTCGCGCTGCTGTGGGCCAACGTCGCGCCGGACACCTACACGTCGGTCTGGGAGACGCGGCTGGCGATCGTGCTCGGCGACCACGAGCTGGCGACGCGACCTGCGCGGCTGGATCAACGAGGGCCTGATGACGCTGTTCTTCCTCGTCGTCGGGCTCGAGGCCAAGCGCGAGCTGGACCTCGGCGAGCTGCGCGAGCGCACGCGGCTGGCGATCCCGGTCGTCGCCTCGCTCGGCGGCATGGTGACGGCGGCGGCGATCTACCTCGCGATCAACGCCGGCGGCGACGGGGCCGGTCGGCTGGGGCGCGGCCGTCTCGACCGACACGGCGCTGGCGCTCGGCGCGCTCGCGCTGCTCACGCGCGGGCGCGCGATCCGCCTGCGCGTGTTCCTGCTCACCGTCGTCGTCATCGACGACCTCGTGGCGCTGCTGGTGATCGCGCTCGGCTACACGCGAGGACGTCTCGGTGGTCGCGCTGGCGGTGGCGATCGGGCTCTTCGGCGTGCTCATGGCGCTGCGCTGGGCCGGGCTCCTGGCGCGGGCCGGCCGCGGTGCTCGTGGGCGTCGGGATCTGGCTGGCGATGTTCGAGTCGGGCGTCGACGCGGTGATCGCCGGGCTCGCCATCGGCCTGATCACGAGCGCCTACCCGCCGGAGCGCGACGCAGCTCGAGCGCAGCACCGAGCTCACGCGCTCGTTCCGCGAGCAGCCGACGCCGGAGCTGGCCTACTCGGCGCGCGCGAGCCTCGCCGGCGGCGATCTCGCCCAACGAGCGCCTGCAGTACCGCCTGCATCCGTGGACGAGCCGCGTGATCGTGCCGCTGTTCGCGCTCGCCAACGCCGGCATCCAGATCGACGGGCGACATGCTGTCGGCCGCGGCCACGTCGCCGGTGACGCTCGGCATCATCGCCGCCTACGTGCTCGGCAAGCCGCTCGGGATCCTGGGCGCGACGTGGCTCGCGACGCGGCCGATGCTCGGCGGCGCCCGCCTGACGGTCACCTGGCCCGTGCTGATCGGCGCCGCCGCGTCGGCCGGGATCGGCTTCACCGTCTCGCTGCTGGTCGCGACGCTCGCGTTCGAGGGCGCGCTGCTGGAGGAGGCCAAGCTCGGCGTGCTCGCGACCGCGGTGCTCTCGCCGGCGGTGGCCTGGGTCGCGTTCCGCGTCGTGCGGCTGCTGCCGGACGACGCTGCGCGCGCGCCAGCTCGGCGCGACCGCCGAGACGATCGTCGACCTCGCCGACGACGTCGACCTCGAGCGCGACCACGTCCGCGGCCGGCTCGACGCCCCGGTGACGCTGCTCGAGTACGGCGACTTCGAGTGCCCGTACTGCGGACACGCGGCGCCGGTCATCGCCGCAGCTGCTCGACCACCTCGGCGACGAGCTGCGCTACGTCTTCCGTCACCTGCCGCTCGCCGACGTGCACCCGAACGCGCAGCTGGCGGCCGAGGCGGCGGAGGCCGCGGGCGCCCAGGGCGCCTTCTGGGAGATGCACGACCGGCTGCTCAGCCACCAGGACGCGCTCGTCCCCGGGCGATCTCTTCCGCCACGCGTCCGCGCTCGACCTCGACCTCGATCGCTTCTCCGAGGACCTGCGCCGGCGTCGGCACGCCGCGCACGTCGCCGAGGACGTCCGCAGCGCCGACGCCAGCGGCGTCTCGGGCACGCCGACGTTCTTCATCAACGGCCGCCGCCACCACGGCGTCTACGACGTCGACACGCTCGCCCGCGCGGTCAAGGCCGCCGCGGGCACCGCTCGCGCTAAGTGAGCGCCGTCGCGCGCGCCCGCGAGAACTGCATCGTGCCGTCGTCGAGCTTGCCGTGGCGCAGCGTCACGAGGTCCTGGGCGTAGTTCTGGCCCAGCCGCCACGGCGCCTTCGAACCCTGCTTGGGGAACTGGTCGAGCGAGCGCTGGACGTAGCCGGCGGCGAAGTCCAGCAGCGGGCGCGTGGTGATCGAGGGGTCGCGATTGACCGGCACGGCCTGGTCGAAGCCGTGCTCGTCCATGTAGGCCAGCAGCCGGCACACGTACTCGGCCACGAGGTCGGCCTTCAGCGTCCAGGACGCGTTCGTGTAGCCGACGACGAAGGCGAAGTTCGGGACGTCGCCGAGCATCAGCCCCTTGTAGGCCATGGCCTCGGACAGGACCACCTCGCGGCCGTCGACCTCGAGCGCCATGCCGCCGAAGGCGAGCAGGTTCAGGCCCGTGGCGGTAACGATGATGTCGGCGTTCAGCTCGGCGCCCGACTCGAGCTTCAGGCCGGTCTCGGTGAAGCCGGCGATCCGGTCGGTGACGATCGACGCCTGTCCGTGGCGGATCACGCGGAACAGATCGCCGTCCGGGACGATGCACAGGCGCTCGTCCCACGGCTGGTAGCGCGGCTTGAAGTGCGTGTCGACGGCGTAGCCGGCCGGGAGCTGGCCGACCTGCGCCTTGCGGATCAGCTTCTTCATGAAGGTCGGGCGGCGGCGCGAGAGCTGGTAGATCAGCGTCGTCACGGCGACGTTCTTCCAGCGCGTGATGGCGTAGGCGAGCCGGTCGCCGAGCGCGCGGCGCAGCCCGTTGGCGATCGGGTCCTCGGCCGGGATCGACAGCACGTAGCTGGGGGAGCGCTGGAGCATCGTCACGTGCTCGGCCTTGTCCGTGAGCGCGGGCACGAGCGTGATCGCGGTCGCGCCGCTGCCGATCACGACGACGCGCTTGCCCGCGTAGTCGAGGTCCTCGGGCCAGAACTGCGGGTGGATGATCTGGCCGTTGAAGCGCTCGGTCCCGGGGAAGGGCGGGGTGAAGCCCTCGTCGTAGCGGTAGTAGCCGCTGCAGACGTACAGGAAGCCGCAGGTGACCTCGACCGTCTCGCCCGTGTCGGTGCGGCGGGCGGTGACCGTGTAGCGGGCGTCGGCGCTCGACCACGCGGCGCGCTCGATCCGGTGGTTGAAGCGGATCTTCGCGTCGATGCCCGCGTCGCGTGCGGTGTCGCGGACGTAGCCGCGGATCGACGGGCCGTCGGCGATCGCCTTCGCCTCCGTCCAGGGGCGGAAGCGGTAGCCGAGCGTCTGCATGTCCGAGTCCGAGCGGACGCCCGGGTAGCGGAACAGGTCCCAGGTGCCGCCGATCGCGTCGCGCGCCTCGAAGAGCGCGAACGTCTTAGTGGGGTGCGCCTGCTGCAGGTGATGCGCGGCGCCGATGCCGGACAGGCCGGCGCCGACGATCAGGACGTCGAAATGCTCCACGGTCCACTCATGTGGCTTCGTCGGCGCCGATCAGGCGCTCGAGAACGACGCTGGGGTGGCGCTGCGCGAAGCGATCGAGCACGAAGCGGTTCGGGAACACCGCGAGTTGCGTGCCGTCACCGCGGACCAGGACGTCGGTCGAGCCGGCATCGGCCAGCACCTTCGCGGCGCCCTCCTTGTCGGTGCGGCGGGCCGCGGTCCAGGGCAGCAGCGCGGTGCGGACGTCGGCACCGAACTCGGTCCTGAGCCGCTCGACGGCGACCTCGAACTGCATCGGCCCGACGCCGCCGAGCACGGGGACCGGATCCTGCGTGTGCTCGCGGCGAAGGACGTGGACGACGCCCTCCTGGTCGAGCTGCTCCAGGCCGCGGTGGAACTGCTTGTGGCGCCCGACGTCGCGGTTGGAGATCGTCACGAAGGACTCGGGCGTCAGCGTCGGGATCGGCGGGAAGCGCACCTCGGGGCCGATGTAGAGCGTGTCGCCGACACGGACGTCGCCGCCGAAGACCACGCCGACGACGTCGCCGGGGAAGGCCTCGTCGAGCACGGCGCGGTCCTGGCCGAAGACCTCGTGCGCGTGGCTGAGCGCGAGGCTGCGGCCGGTGCGCGCGTTGTTGACGCGCATCCCGCGCTCGAAGTGACCCGAGCAGATCCGCACGAACGCGACCCGGTCGCGGTGGCGCGGGTCCATGTTCGCCTGCACCTTGAACGCCAGCGCGGAGAACGGCGCGTCGACCGGCCGCAGCGTGCCGTCGTCGGTCGCGCGGGGGAGGGCCGGCGGCGCGAGGTCGCGCAGGACGTCCAGCAGCAGCCCGACGCCGAAGTTCCACGCCGCGGAGCCGAACAGCAGCGGGACGCACTCGCCGCGCGAGAAGCGCTCCGCGTCGAACGCGCTGCCGACCTCGTCGACGAGCTCGAGCTCCTCCTCGGCGACCGCCCACGCGGCGTCGTCCTCCGAGCCCGCCTGGCTGCGCGCGGCCATGATCTCCTCCGGCGCGATCCCGGCGCCGCCGGTGACGCGCGTGAAGCGGTGGAAGGTCCCGTCGCGGCGGTCGATGACGCCGCTGAACTCGCCCGGGATGCCGACCGGCCACGTCAGCGGCGCGAGCGAGAGGCCGAGCGTGTCCGTGAGATGGTCGAGCATCTCCAGCGGCTCCATGCCCGGCCGGTCGTACTTGTTCACGAACGCCATCAGCGGGATCCCGCGCGCGCGGGCGACCTGGAAGAGCTGCTCGGTCTGCGGCTCCACGCCCCGCGCGGCGTCGATCAGGATCACCGCGCAGTCGACCGCGGCCAGCACCCGCAGCGTGTCCTCGGAGAAGTCCTTGTGGCCAGGCGTGTCGAGCAGGTTGAAGACGACGTCGTCGTGCTCGAAGCGCAGCACGGTCGACGTGACCGAGATCCCGCGCCGCTGCTCGAGCTCCATCCAGTCCGACTTCGCGGCCCGGCGGCCGCGGCGGCCCTTGACCGAACCCGCCTCACCGACCGCGCCGGCGTACAGCAGCAGCTTCTCGGTGAGCGTCGTCTTGCCCGCGTCCGGGTGGGAGATGATCGCGAAGGTGCGGCGGCGGGCGGCCTCGGCGATCACCCGCCCAGCGTCCACCGACTCGGTCACTTCGCCTGCTGATTCGATGGCACGCACGGACGAGCGAGGGTAGCGGTACGCTCACGGCGCTTTGACGGTCCTCCTGCGCAGCGGCTCGATGGAGGCGACGGTCGCCGCCGACGCGGCGATGCTCGTCACGTCGCTGCGCCACAACGGCGAGGAGCTGCTCGCCGAGCGCACCGACGTCGACACGTTCGTGCGCACCGGCAAGACCACGGGGCTCCCGCTGCTGTATCCGTGGGCCAATCGCCTGAGCGCGGCGCACTTCGAGGTCGCGGGGCGGATGGTCGACGCGTCCGAGTCACGTCGTGACCCGCTCGGCTCGCCGATGCACGGGCTGCTGGCGGCGCGTCGCGGGTGGTCGGTCGAGCAGCCGGCCCAGGGCGACCGGGTCGCCGCGACCCTGGAGTGGAACGTGCCCGCGTTCCCGTTCCCGCACACGGTGCGGATCGAGCACCGCCTGACCGCCGGCGGGCTGGAGACCACCACCGAGGTGTCCGGTGGCGAGACGCCTGTGGCCTTCGGCTGGCATCCGTTCCTGCAGCTGCCCGGCGAGCCGCGCGAGGACTGGCGCGTCGAGCTCGGCGCCACGACCCGGCTCGAGCTCGACGACCGGATGCTCCCGACCGGCCGGCGCGAGCCGATCGACCGCTCGGTGGGTCGCCTCGGCGATCGCGCGTTCGACCACGCGCTCGCCGACATCGACGGCCCCTTCGTGCTCGAGGGCGCCCGCCGGCGGATCGAGTTCCGCTTTGAGGAAGGCGCCCCGTACGGCCACTTCTTCGCGCCGACCACCGAAGCGCTCGTCTCCTTCGAGCCGATGGCCGCGCCCGGCAACGCGCTCATCACCGGCGAAGCGCTCCAGTCCGCACCCTGGCGAATGCGATTCAGTATCGAGGTGACGTAGATGGCCCCTTCCAAGAAGCAACGGTGGAACGACCTGTCCAAGCGCCAGCAATCAGGCATCGGCGTGGCCGGGATCGTGGAACTGGTCCTGCTGATCGCGGCGCTGCGCGACCTGCGGCGCCGCCCGGCCGATCAGATCAACGGCAGCAAGCGGATGTGGTTCGCGATCTCGTTCGTGAACATCATCGGCCCGCTCTCCTACTTCAAGTTCGGCCGGAAGAGCTGAGCGGCCAACGGGCGCGGATCGCGTCCCGGATCGTGGCCGCGACGGCGGTCGGGTCGGTGTCCGCCGTGTTGAGGACGAGGTCTATGCCGTCGAGTCCGGCGTGCCTCGTCGCCAGATCGTCGATGGCGTTGAGGAGGCGCTCGAGGCCGGTCCACTCGGGCGGTTCGCGCGCCTCGATCCGCGCTTTTAGCGCCTCCGGCGGGGCGTCGACGCGCACTACGAGTTGGTCGTCCGCCTGGATCGCCTCGCGCAGCCGCTGCGGGTAGTCAGGGCTCTCGATGGTGGCGCCGACGAGCAGCAGCGGATACCCGCGCTCTCTGGATGACCGGGCGAGGAGCGCCAAGCTGGGCGGCCGATCAGGATCAGGGCGCGCACAGCAGAACCGTGACAGGAACCGCCACGAGCGGCGACGTGCCACCTGCGGGTTCCAGTGGTCACTTAGCCACCTATGAGGGGGGTGAGTGACCACGGGCGCCGATTGATCCGCCCCGCCGGCGGGCGCGTTAGAACCACCGATGTCCTCTTCCCCGCTGGCCAGCACCTCGATCAAGCGCCACTACGCCCGCGGGGCGGTCGGACTGCTCGCGCTCGTGGCCGCTGTGGCGGGCGCCGCCGTCGTGACACCGGTGGCTCTCGCCCTCCTGATCGTCACGGTTGCCGCCTGGCGCGGGTGTCCGAGTTGCTGGGCGGTCGGGCTGATGCAGACGCGCGATCGCTACGACCGCAGCTGCGATTGCAAGACCGCGAGCTTGTCCTCGTCGAGCCGGGCGGCCCAGAGCGGCCAGGCTTCTTCAGCCTCGCGCTGATTCAGATGCCGGAGTACGGCGCGATGGATGTCCCAGGCGTCGAAGAGATGCTCGTAGAACGCGACTCACTTCTTCTTCGCGGCCGGGGGCGGGAGGCGCCAGTGCACGAGCAGGGCGGCGCCGGTCGGCGTGTCGCGCCAGCGGACGCTCATGTCGCGCAGCGCCTGGCACGCGCGCTCCAGGTCGTCGCGCCCGATGTCCGGGCGCCACCAGTGCGAGCCGGCGGCCGCCTTGAGCCGGCTCGCGTCGGGTACCGCACCCTCGAGTGCGAGGTTGCAGGCGAAGCCCGTCAGCATCTCGGCCTGCGTGAGCCGCTCGCCGGCGGCGTCCACGACGGCCTGGGCGCGCTTGGCCGCGTGCGGCGGACGGCGACCTTCGATCACCTTCGCGTGCCCGAACATCCCGCCTGCGGCGATCACGCCCCAGAGGCCGCTCTCGAGCCTGAGCGCGTCCTCGACCACGAAGTGCGCGAGGTCGTGTGGGAGCTCTCGAGCGGGGCCGCCGACCTTGTTGTAGGCGCCGCCGTCGAGCTCGATCACGAGCCCGTCGCGGCGGTGCAGGACCGACCGGTAGCGACGTCCGTCGGGCTTGAAGAACTCGATCGCGACGGGTTTCACTTGTCGAGTTCGTAGTCGAACCAGACGCGGTGCGTTCCGTCCGCGTCCACCGCCATGCCGCCCGAGCCGCTGATCGACGCGAGGCTCCCCGTGCCGCTCGACGGGAGGATCAGGAAGTGCTCGTGCGTCCGATCGGTGCCGGACGTGCTCGCCGCGTGCGCGAAGTTGAAGGTCCCGGCGGCCCCGTTGAGCGAGCCCTCGAACGACTCCATGGCGACGTAGGTGCCGACGCCGCTGGACTGGTCGAACGCCGCGGTGAAGATCGTCGTCGAGCGCCCCGTCACCTCGCCCTCGTAGCGCTTCTCCATCGTCGCGACCCCGACCGGCAGGGCGGTCGCGATCTCAGGCCCGGGCGTCTCGAGCGGCACCGCGTTGAACGACTCGACACGAAACTCTCCGGAAGCTCGCATCCGGCGAGGCTACAGACTGTGGGCATGGACAACGCGCGGATCGCCGACCACCTGGACGCGTTCGCGACGCTGCTCGAGCTGGCGGAATCGAACCCCTACCAACCGCGGGCCTACCGCCGTGTGGCCGAGACGATCCGGGCGGTGCCGGTGCCGATCGAGGAGCTCGTGCTGGCCGGCAAGGTGCGCCAGCTGAACGGGATCGGACCCGGGATCGAGGCGCGGCTGCGCGAGCTGGTGGAGACGGGGGAGATCGCCGAGCTGCGCGAGCTGGAACGCGAGCTCGTGCCCGGGCTCGTGGGTCTTGGCCGCTTCCTGGGCCTGACGACGCAGCGTTCGCTCGAGATCGCGCGGGCGCTCGAGGTGCGCACGCCGGAGGAGTTCCGCGCCGCGGTGGCGGACGGGCGGCTGCGCGCGCTGCCGGGCGTCGGGCCGAAGCTCGAGGCGCGGGTGACGGAGGCGCTCGCGCGCGAGACCGCGGCGCCGACCGCGCCGGGGCTGCTGCTCGACCGGGCACGCGCGCTGGTCGAAGGCATCGCGAGCGCGCTCGACGGCGAGGCGGCGGGCGACCCGCGCCGGTGGCGCGACTCGTGTGAGCAGCTCGCGGTCGTGTGCATGGGTTCCGACCCAGCCTCGGCGCTCGCCCGCTTCGAGGCGCTCCCGCAGATCGTCGCGGTGATCGAGCGGCACCAGTGGCGCGTTCGCGGGCTGACCGTCGAGGGCGTACCGATCGAGCTGGTGGTCGCGCCGCCCGAGCGCTTCGGTACCGAGCTCCTGCGCGCCACCGGCTCGGCGGGCTACGTCGCCGCGCTCGAACCGCTGCCGGCGGCGGCGACCGAGCACGCCGTCTACGAGGCGCTCGGGTTGCCGTGGGTTCCGCCGGAGCTGCGCGAGGCGCCGTTCCACGGCGAGCCTCCGGCGCTCCTGGAAGAACGCGACATCCGCGGCGACCTGCACTGCCACACAACGTGGTCCGACGGCCGCTTCAGCGTCGAGGAGATGGGCCGCGCAGCACTCGAGCGCGGCTACGACTACGTCGCGATCTGCGACCACACGCCTGCGGTCGGCGCCGTGCGCGGCCTGAGCGGCGACGACGTCCGCCGCCAGGGGGAGGAGATCGCGGCGGCGAACGAGCGCCTCGCACCGTTCCGCATCCTGCGCGGGATCGAGTGCGACATCCTGCCCGACGGGCGGCTCGACCTCCCCGACGAAGTCCTCGCCGAGCTCGACTGGGTCCAGGCCAGCGTGCACGGCGGGCAGCGGATGCCGCGCGGCGAGCTGACGCGGCGCGTGGAGGAGGCCCTGCGCCACCCCGCGGTGCGCTGCCTCAGCCACCCGAAGGGCCGGCTGATCGGCCGGCGGCCCGAGAACGCGCTCGATCTCGATCGTGTCTACGAGGTCGCGCGCGAGCACGACGTCGCGCTCGAGGTCAACGGGCTCGCCGCGCGGCTCGACCTCAGCGGCGAGCACGTCCGCGAGGCGCTGCTCGCGGGCGTGAAGATCGTCTGCTCCACCGACGCGCACTCTGTGCGCGGCCTCGCGAACATGCCGCTCGCCGTCCACACCGCGCGCCGCGGCGGTGCGACCGGGGCCGACGTCGTCAACGCCGGCCCGCTGTGAGTCACCAGGACTGGTCGCCGACCACCTGGCGGGTCGCGATGTTCAGGCGGTTCCAGACGTTGGCCGTCGCGATGTCGAGCACGAGCGCGCCGAGTTGCGCCTCGTCGAAGTGCTCGGCGGCGGCGTCCCAGATCGCGTCCGGGACCGCGTCGGTCTGGTCGGCGAGGCGGCACAGCGCCTCGGTGAGGGCGAGCGCGGCACGCTCGGCGTCGCTGTAGAACGGCGTCTCGCGCCACGCGGCGACGGAGTACACGCGCTCCTCGCTCTCGCCCTCCTTGCGCGCGGCCTTGGTGTGCATATCGAGGCACACGCTGCAGCCGTTGATCTGGGCGGCGCGGATGTGCACGAGCTCGCGGGTGATCGGGATGCGAGCGCGGCTGACGGTCTTCGAGAGCGCCTGGAGCGCGTCCATCGCGCCCGGGACGGCGAAGGCGGGGTTGGTCATGCGCGCGGTCATCAACATGTGGGGTTGCTCCTCGTCACATTCGGTGGTTGGCGTCGGTCACGGCTTTGACCGACCGAATCGCGAGGATGTGACGAGATGGACGAATTCGAAGCGAACCGACCGCATCTGCACGCCGTGGCCACGCGGATCCTGGGCTCGCAGGCCGAGGCCGACGACGCGTTGCAGGAGGCGTGGATCCGCTTCGAGCGCGCCGACACCAGCGACGTCGACAACCTCGCCGGCTGGCTGACGACCGTGGTCTCGCGCGTGTGCCTGACGATGCTCGACGCGCGCAAGCGCCGCCGCGAGGAGGCGCTGGAGGCCGGCCGGCTGGCCGACCCGGTGATCATCCGCCCGGACGAGGCCGCACCCGATCCCGAGGGCGAGGCGCTCGCCGCCGACGCGGTCGGCGCCGCGCTGCTCGTCGTGCTCGAGACACTCCCGCCGGCCGAGCGCCTGGCCTTCGTGCTGCACGACGTCTTCGCCGTGCCGTTCGAGGACATCGCGCCGATCGTCGACCGCTCCCCGACCGCGGCCCGCCAGCTCGCCTCACGGGCACGGCGCCGCGTCCAGGGCGCGGACCCCGACGCGCCGACCGCGGACCGCAAGGTCGTCGACGCGTTCCTCACCGCGGCCCACGGCGGCGACCTCGACGGCCTGCTCGCGGTGCTGGATCCGGACATCGTCCTGCGCGCCGACGACGGCAGCGGCACGCTGCAGATCATCGAGGGCGCCCATGTGATCGCGGGCCACGCCCGCTCCTTCTCGCATCGCGTGGCGCACCCCGCGCTGATCAACGGTGCGCCCGGTTTCGTCGCCACCGAGGACGGCGTGCCCGTCGCGGTCCTCGCCTTCACCGTCGTCGAGGGCCGGATCACGGCCATTGACGCCCTCGGCGGGGAGCAGCGGCTCGCCGGGCTGGGCCTCGAGGCCTTCGTCGCGGGCTAGAGGACGGCGAGCCCGTCGCCGAGCAGCTTCGCACCGAGCAGCAGCAGGACGACGAGGATGCTCACGCTCGCGAGGCGGCGATCCAGCCCAGCGCAAACATCGGCCCCGCCGTGCGGGCGTGTGTCGAGCCGAGGACGAGCACGATCGCGATGGCCTCGTTCAAGAGTGCATCACGGCGGCGATGAGGACGTCTAGCGCGCCAAGTACCCGCCGTCGATGATCAGTTCGGTGCCCGTGACGAAGCTGGAGTCGTCGCTCGCGAGGTAGGCGACCGCGCCCGAGATCTCGCTCACGTGCGCCCTGCGACCGAGTGGCGTGAGGGGGACGACGCCGCCCTCGGGCTCGTTCTCGTTCATCGGGGTGGAGACGCCGCCGGGGCAGATCGCGTTGACGCGGATCCGGTCGACGGCGTGCTCGAGCGCGGCGGTCTTGGTCATCGCGATGATCGCCGCCTTGCTGGCGGTGTAGGCGATGTAGCCCTCGGAGCCGGTGACGCCGAAGATGCTGGCGACGTTGATGATCGAGCCGGCGCCGGTCGCGCGCATGAGTGGGATCGCGGCCTGCATGCCGAGCAGCGTGCCGGTGGCGTTGACGGCGAGCAGGCCGTTCCACGCCTCGAGCGTCTCCTCGAGCAGCGGGTTGACGTGGATGATGCCCGCGTTGTTGACGAGCACGTCGAGGCGGTCGTGTTGCGCGACGGCGGCGGCCCAGTCGGCGGGATCGGTGACGTCGAGGCGGCGGTAGGTGACGTCGAGACCTTCGGCGCGCAGGGCCGCGGCGGTCTCCTCGCCGGCCTCGTCGAGGACGTCGCCGGTGATGACGGTGGCGCCCTCGCGGGCGAGCCGCTCGGCGTGCGACGCGCCCTGGCCGCGCGCGCCGCCGGTGATCAGGGCGACGCGTCCGCTGAGGCGGTTCATCGCGCCACCCGGTCGCGGCGGCGTGTCGAGCGTGCTGGTTCGCGTCGCGCATCTGGCGCTTCCAGATCGGGCGCACGATGTCGATGCGCGAGTCCGGGACCTCGATCTCGGCGAAGTGCGCGGCGAGCGCGGAGCGCCGGTCCGGATGCAGTCCGACCATGCGCGCGACGAGCTCGGTCTGCTCGGAGTAGACCGGCAGCTGCGGGCCGCGCGGCGCCGCGAGGCCGATCAGGTAGAGGTTCTCGGCTCCGACCGGAAGCGTCAGGCCCGCCGTTCGCAGCGGAACGCCGTCGTGCCGGCGGATCAGGTCGTCGTCGAGGAACGGCAGCGCGGCCTTGAAGCCGGTCGCCCAGAGGATCGTGTCGAACTCGCGGCTCGTGCCGTCGGTGAAGTGCACGGTCCGGCCGTCGAGCCGTGCGACGCCTGGCGCCACGTCGATGCGGCCGTGCTGGATCCAGTACGGGAGCAGGTTGTTGACGACGGGCGGCAGGTCGTTGAGGTTGCGCGTCGCCGGCTCCGGCAGGCCGCGGTAGGCGCGCGCCGGGCCTCCACCGCGGCCAGGAAGTAGCGCAGCTGCAGGAGCGTGACCATCATCGCGCGATGTCGAACACCAGCACGCGCTCGGCGAGCCGCTGCGCCATCGCACTGACCGGGGCGTGCTCGGGGTGCGGCAGGTAGCGATCACGCGCTTCCTCGTCCTCGAAGCCCACGACGAAGCCGAAGTCGTATCCCTGTTCGAGCCGCTCGGGACTCGAGCTCCGGCCGAAGCGCACGTACTCGATGCCGTCGATCCGGTCGGGCAGGGCCGCGAGCAACTCCCCGAACCGCGCGAGTTGCTGATCGGATACGCCGTCACGAAGGGCGAGCAGGACGATGTGATCGATCACGCGGCCACCGTACTGCGCTTGTCGATTTGCGCCGCGCCCGTTCGACGTATGGATACGCCATGCAGGGAGACGAACCACAGAGCGGCTGGGGGCGGCGACCACCACGACGGCGTGCCGATCTTCATCCTCACCCGCCGCTCGCCTGAGCTCGCGCCGGCGCAGTGGCCCCTCGTCAGCTACGTCTCCGACGTCCGGACCGCGATGGCGTCGGCCAAGCAGGCCGCCGGAGGCGAGAACGTGCTCGTCCACGGCGCGGGAGCCGCCCAGCTCGCCCTCGCTGCCGGCGTCCTTGACGAGATCGAGATCCACCTCATCCCCGTGCTCTTCGGCCAAGGCCGCCGGCTCTTCGACCACCTCGGCCCGGCGCACATCGAGCTCGAGCCCATCCGCGTCCTGGGGGGCGCCGGCGTCACCCACCTCCGCTACCGCGTCCGCCGCTGAACACTCGTCTCACCAGGGCGATCTCGTTCGTGGCTACGCTCGAGCGATGAGCGAGGACATTCGCGTCGAGCGAGGGTGGATCACGGTCAACGGCACGCGCTCCGACGACGGGCGCGTCGTCCGCGGGACCGGTGGCGAGATCCGGCTGAGCCCGTTCGACGCGTTGCAGGAGCGCAGCACCGCGGCGATCCCCGCCGGCGCGATCTTCAAGGCGTCGGTTCAGCGCCTCGCGTTCTGGCGCCGCTAGGGCGCTTTCGTCACGACGAGCGGCGCGTCGGCTGCGGGTCCGACGGTGACCGACGTGGAGCCGATCCCGATCCAGATCCCGCGTTGCTTGAAGGTCGCGGCGTCGGTGCAGGTCTTGCCGCGCTCGAGGTTCGGCTGGTCGGTGAGCGGGTCCGGGACGCTGATGCACCAGCCGTCCGGCTTCTTGATCAGGTGCACGTCGCCACGTAGCGCGGGGACCTTCCAGGCGCGGACGAGCTCGCCGCCGGAGGCGGTGTCGTCGCGCACCGCCTGCGTGTCGCGTATGTCCGCGACGTCCAGCGGTTTGACCCGCGTGTTGGACTCCTGCGACGCCGGGGTGGTATCGGGTGCAGGCGCCGTCGAGGTGGGCACCGCCACCGTCGGGGCGAAGGTCGGGGCGGGAGCGGTGGCGGTCGGCGTCGCGACGGCCTCGAGCTCCTCCTCCGGCGACGCGATCACGAGCAGGAACGCGATCGCCGCCGCGATCGCCGCCACGGCGAGCGTCGCCGGAAGCAGCCGGCGCGCACGGCGGCGGCGGGATAGCGGCGCTCCGCCGTCTCGCTGAGCATCGCGCGCAGCGTGGGCAACTCGGTCACGATTCCTCCCTGATGACGTCGCGCAGCGTCGCCAGCCCGCGGCTGACGCGCTTGCGCGCGACCAGCTCGGAGCAGCGCAGCCGCAGCGCGACCACGTCGTACGGTTGCTCTTCCAGCACGCGGGCGCGGATCGCCGCGGCCTGCGGCTCCGGGAGCCCGGCGAGCAGGGCGGCCGCGCTCAAAGTGCCGAGCCGGTCCACGCGCTCCAGCTCCTCGTCGTCGAACTCGACGCGCGCGGCGCCGAGCCGCCGGCGCGCACGGTCCTCGATCCGCCCCTTGCGCAGCGAGCGCAGCAGCTTCTTGTGCGCGATCCCGAACAGCCACGCGACGGCCGGATGCGAACCCGGCCGGTAGCGCCCGACGGCCTCCAGCGCGGCGACGAACGTCTCCGCCGTCAGGTCGACGGCGGCCTCGGGTGACGTCGTACGGCGCCGGAAATACGCGAGCACCAACCGCTCGTGCCGGACGTAGAACTCGTCGAACGCGGCCGGATCGCGAGGGGTGAGCCGCAGGAGCTCGTCGTCAGAAGCCGCGCGCAGATCGTGCACACCCAGTTCCTTCCAGCACGAGCCAAAGTGTGACCACGGGTGGCGCGCTCGCCACCATGGGCGGATGCCCGAGCGTCCTGAGCCCTTCCTCGCCGAGCGCGTCTGGGCGCATCCGTCGACCCTGGCCGCGAAGGACACGACCGTCGAGCGGGAGCTCGACGACGCCGGCCGAGTGGTCGCCACCCGCTACTCCGACGGCCCTGCTGTGGTCCACCGTCGCCGGTCACGCGCAGCGCGGTCTTCAGGCGGGAAGCTCGCCTAGCGCCAGGCGATCACGCCGCCGAGCACCGCCGCGACGGCCACGACGATCGATGCGCGCGACATCGCGTGCATGAACGCGTCCTGCGCCGCGCCGGCGATCGCCGGGCCGAGCGTGACCGCGGCACCGAGCGACTCGCGCGCCGCCACCGGGACGGCATCCGGGAGCTGCGCCGTGTAGAGGGAGGACATGATGCTGCCGACGATGGCGACGCCGAGCGCGCGCGTCGTGTCGTTGACCGCCGAGCCGATGTTCGCCCGCTCGGGCGGGAGCGAGCCCATGATCGCCTCGGTCGCCGGCGCGCCCGCGCACGGCGCGACGGGGACGCCCCCGTCGAGGTCTTCGCGCTCGACGCGCTCGCCCGCGGCGGCGGTGCCGGGACGAGGCGGCGGCGCGCGAGCTTCGCGCATCCGCCGACCGGCGGATGCCGGCCGCCGCGCACTTCATCACCGAGCGCGACCGGACCGACGCACATGCGATCAGGCAGGCGGCTTAGCCAGGCGGGGCCGGCGCGTCCGCCCACCCGCACGTCGCCCACTTGACGACGACGAAGCGACAGCGGGTTCTGAGACGATGGTCGAGTCATGCGGGTGCATTGAGCGATGTCGGAGTCTGGAGCGGCGCGCGGGCAGATGCAGTTCCTCATCCTGGGGCCGCTCGAGGTGCACACGCAGCGGGGCCGGTTGGAGCTCGGCGGGAGCCGGCTGCGGGGGCTTCTCGCCGTGCTCGTTCTGCACGCCAACGCGCCGGTCAGCGCCGAGCGGCTGGCGATCGCGCTATGGGGCGAGGAAGCAGGTGCCGACGCGGTCAGGACCATCTGGGTGTACATCTCGCGATTGCGACGCGCGCTCGGCGACGCGGACGTGTTGATCACGTCCGCGGCGGGCTACCGGTTGCGGGTCCGGCCTGGGGAGCTCGACGCCGAGCGCTTCGAATCGCTGGTCGCGGAGGGGCTCGCGGCGCGGCGCGGTGGCTGGGCGGAGCGAGCCGCGGCCCTGCTGCGCGAGGCGCTCTCGCTGTGGCGCGGCCCGGCGCTGTCGGAGTTTGCGTTCTCGCCGTTCCTGACGGCCGAGGCCGACCGCCTGGAGGAACGGCGTCTGGGCGTGGTGCAGGAGCGCGTGGATGCGGAGCTCGCGGCCGGTCGCGACGAGGAGCTCGTCGTGGAGCTGCGAGGGCTGATCGCGTCGCACCCGCTCCGCGAGCGCCTGCACGGACAGTTGATGCTGGCGCTGTTTCGCGCGGGGCGCCAGGCAGAAGCGCTAAGCGCGTACCGGCACGCCCGCGCGGTGCTCGTGGGGGAGCTAGGGCTCGAGCCGAGCGAGGAGTTGCGCGCGCTCGAGCAAGCGATCCTGGTCCAGGACCCTGCGCTCAGCCGGCAACGCGCCGACGGTCGCCCACCTGCGCCGGTGGTGGTGGCCTCGAGACGGCCGTTCGTCGGACGCGCCACCGTCCTGGCCGCGCAAGTGGAGGCGTGGCGGACGCAGCCCGAGGGCGAGTCGCGCTTCGTGGTCGTGGTCGGCGAGGCAGGTGTAGGGAAGACGGCACTCGCGTTGCGGCTGGCGGCGGCGATGCATGCGGACGGCGGTCTGGTGCTCTTCGGCCGCTGCGATGAGGAGCCGTTTGGGCCCTACCAACCGTTCGCCGAGGTCCTCGGCGAGCTGCTCGCGCGTCAGCCGGACCTGCTGGACGCGGCCGCCATCGCGCCGCACCGGGGTGAGCTCGCGCGGTTGTTGCCTCAGCTCGGAGCGACGGCCGGCGAGCCGGATCGGCACCGGCTGTTCGAGGCCTTCGCCTCCGTTGTGGCCGTCGCCGCGGCGGGCCGGCGGGCGTTGCTCGTGCTCGATGACCTCCACTGGGCCGACCTGCCGACGCTCGCGCTGCTGCGCTCACTGATCCGGCGGTCTCCGGTTCCGCTGGTGGTCATCGCAACGTCGCGTGACGACGCCGATGGCAATCGCGAGCTCCATGACCTGGCCGCGGACGTGCGGCGAGACGCGTCGTTTGCGTGGGCGCGTCTGGAGGGGCTGGACGCCATTGCCACGGGAGAGCTCGTCGCCGCTCGCACCGGGTCTATGCCGCACCCGCGCTTCGTGGAGTGGATCCACGCGCGCACCGACGGCAACCCGTTCTTCGTCGGAGAGGTCTTACGCAGCCTGTCCGATGGAACCGGCCTCGATGTCGCCTCGCTGCCCGACCCCTCGGTGCTGGCGGCCTCGGGCGTGCCCGAGGGCGTCGAGGATCTGGTTGCCCAGCGTCTCGCCCGCCTTCCGACGGCAGCCGGGGAGTCGCTGCGGATCGCGGCCGTCGCCGGCCCGCGATTCGGCCTGCGTCTCGTCGACGCGCTGCTCGCCGGAGGGGAGACCGTGGCCGGGTTGGAAGCGGCGCTCAGCGCCGGAATGATCATCGAGGTGATGGAGCAGCCGGGCGAGTTCGCGTTCGTTCATGCGCTTGTCCGCGAAGCGATCTACGAGTCCATGACGGCGGTGCGGCGAACGGGCCTGCATGGTCGTATTGCCGAGGCGTTAGAGCAGTTCGGCGGGGTGCCCGCGGCGGTGCTGGCGCACCAGTTCATGCAGGCGCGGTACCTCAGTGGGCCTGAGAAGGCGGTCCGCTGGTCGATCGTGGCCGCCGCGGACGCCGCGGGCGCAACCGCCTGGGAAGAGGAGATCGCGCACTACGAAAACGCGTTGCGGGCGCTCGAGGACGCGGACTCGCCGGATGATGCTGCACGCTGCGAGTTGCTGCTGGCGCTCGGAGCACGCAAAGTCACACACGGCGGCGACGCGCCTCAGGCGTTCGCGCGTGCGGCGGATATCGCTCAGCGCCACGGCTGGCCGGAGCTGCTCGCCGAGGCGGCGATCGGCCGCTCGCGAGTCTTCCAATACGGGATCGTGGACGGCGAGGCGGCGTCCTTGCTCGAGGCCGCGCTCGCGCTGGTCTCCGGTGATGACTCCTCGCTGCGCGCCGACCTGCTCGCCAAGCTTGCGCAGACCCTGTCCTTCGATGGGCGCGATCCGGAGCGGTGCCAGGCGCTCAGCCGTGACGCGATCGAGATGGCCCGTCGGGTCGGCGACCGGGACGCGCTGTACCGGGCGATCGACACCCGCGCCCGCGTGCTGCCCGGGCCCGATTTCACTGCTGAACGCATCGACCTGCTCGACGAGGCACTGCGCGGGCTGCACGACGGGACCCACCCCGATCGGAGCTGCTCGATCCGTGTGAGCCTGTTCGAGCTGCAGATCCAACTCGGCGAAGCCGCTGCCGCGCACGCCAGCCTCCAAGCTCTTGCGAGCGAGATCGCCGAACACCAGCTCGCCGACACCTACTACGACGGCGAGCGGCTACGGCTGGCGGCCGTGGAGGCTTGCCTCCAGGGTCGATTCGCGGAGTCCGAGCGGCTTGCCCGTGCAGCGCTCACCCACTTCGTCGAGGACCCAGAGCTCGCAGCGCTGGACCTCGCGCTGGCGCTCGGCCCGCGACTCGAACAGGACTCCGGCGACGAGTTGCGGGATGGCGTCGCTCGTGAGGGTGATCGCTCGCCGAACCACACGCCGTGGCGTGCGGCCGGCTGCCTCCTCGACGTCCGCGCGGGGCGTCGCGGTGTAGCTCACGCCGAGCTGCTCGAGCTCGTTCGCGACGACTGCTCGGCGATCCCGCGCCTGGACGAGTGGTTGCCGGCGGTCACGATGCTGGCCGACGCCTGCGCCGATCTCGGCGATCCGGCCGCCGCCGCCGTTCTGGCACGTCTGCTGGCCCCGTATGCGGATCGACTCGCATTGTTCTTCTACGTGTCGGCGCCGCTGGCTCCGGTGGCCGAGCCGCTCGGGCGTCTTCTGAACGTGCTCGGGCGCCACGACGAAGCGATCGCGATGCTCGAGCGAGCCGTCGCGCTTGCCGAGGCGGTGGCTGCGCCCGTGTGGGCGGCGCGCAGCTCTGCACAGCTGGCCGTGGCGTTGGCCGGTCGCGGCGCCATGGGCGACGCTGAGCGCGCCGCACGGCTGACCCGGCAAGCGTCCGCGACTGCTCGCACGCTCGAGATGCCGCGCCTCGCACGCGAGCTCGAGGCGCGTGTAAGGCGGCTGTAAGCAGGTCGCGGGAGGCTGTGCGGACAGCGTCGAACCACCGGAGGTCACCATGCCTTGCCCGCCGATGAAGACGGTCCGCGTCGTCGTCGTTCTAGCGCTCGCATGCCTGCCCAGCTCCGCTTGCGGCGGCGCGAGCGCCACACAGGACCTTCCCGCCGGGCCGACGCTGACCCCAGCACTCGGCCGGGCACTGCAGGGGCGCCTGAACCAGAAGGTCACCGAGAGCGGGGCTCCCGGCGCATCGGCCGCAATCGTCTTCCCCGACGGGCGAGAGTGGAGCGGCGCGGTCGGCTACGCGGACTCGGAGTCGCAGCGCGCCATGACGCCCGCCACCACGCTGCCGTTCGGCGAGACCACGGAGATCGCGACCACCGCGCTCGTCATGCGGCTCGTCGAGCTCGGGGACCTTCGGCTCGACGATCCGATCCAACACTGGTATGGCGCCTGGCGCGGCGATCCGAACGCCACCGTGCGCGACCTGCTCGGTCACACCTCGGGAATCGGCGACCCCGACAATGCGTTCTTTCAGGCACTCCTGACGCACCCCGAGCGGGTCTTGAGCGAGCGCCGGTACCTCGCTGCCACCCCCCGGCCTGGACCACGCACAGCCGAGGCCCGGATATCGGAGGCCGGCTACATGATCGCCGGGCTGATCGCCGCCCACGTCGCGCACGAGCCGATCGCGGTGGCGATGCGCCGAATCGTGCTCGCGGCGCCCGGAGGAAGCGGCCTCGCCCTCCAACCGGGCGACCGGCCGCACGACCCGGCCGGGCACGCCTACTGGTACCCGCACGGCGTCAACGACCCTGTCGACCTGTCCGACGGCAGTTCATTGCTGCCCTCACGCTCCTGGGCCACACTGGGCGGGAGCGCGTTCGGCCTCGCCGGCGATGTCCCGGCCCTCGCGCGTTGGGGCCACGCGACGCTGGGTGGTCACCTGGTCAGTCCCGGTTCGTTGCAAGCGATGACACGCTTCCACCCGATCCCCGGTTACGAGGGCTACGGGCTCGGGACAATGCGCGACTCGCTCGACGGACGCATCATGTGGGGCCGTCTCGCCCACGTTCCCGGCGCCCACACCGAACTCTGGCACCTGCCGCGACAAGACCTGACCATCGCCATTGCGTGGAACGACGACCTGATCGACCACGACAGCGGCTTCGTGCGCGCGCTGCTTCGCACCGCATTGAGCGGCAGCAAGGCGACTCGCTGATCGCGCCCCGCATGCTCGTCGTGGCCAACCGCACGGCTTCAAACGGGCTCAGGCAGCGGAGGTGCCGTGTCGACACGACGTACGCCACGAGCAGCAGCATCGCGATCAGGCCGAACACGTTGAGGACCTGGCGCACGTCGCGGGCCGTGACCCGCCGGCCCGTGATCCACAGCACCGCGTTCCACACGAGGCTGACCGTGACCATCCGCCAGAACGCGACGAGGACACCGGGCGTCTCGGCCCGGTTGACCAGCGTCGACGACAGCGAGAAGGCCACGACCAGGCCGACGACCGCGAGCACCCCGAGCGTCTTGGCGCTCAGCTTTAGCGCGGGGGCGAGGGTCGCGACGCTCACCGCCGCTCTCTAAGACACTCAGTGGGCGACGGGCACAGCGGCTGACGCGCGGGTCGAGGTCGCGACCGGCGCGGCCTCCCACTCGAAGCCGTCCGGGTCGGTGAACGTGCCCGCGTCGCCGCCGACGATCAGCCGGTGCGAGCCGCTCCCGTCCTCGGGAACGCCGGCGTCCTTGGCGAGCGCGCGGTGCCCGTAGAGCCCGAGCGTCACGGCGCCCGACGGCATGTCGAACTCGACGTACTTGCGACCGAAGCTCTTCGCCACGGCGAGGCCGCGCTCGACGTAGAACTGCTTGCTCGCGCGCACGTCCGCGGCGCCCAGCAGCAGCACGATCCTGTCGATCTCGCGCGTGGCCGGACCGCTGTTCTTCTTCTTGGAGGTCGCGACCTTCCAGATCGCCCCGTCGGGAGCCTGGACGACGCCGCCGAATCCCCACAGCGACTTCGCGGCCGGCTTCAGCGACGTGGCGCCAGCCGCGAGCGCGGCGTCGAGCAGCGCGCTGGCGTCGGCCGGCTGCGCGACCGTCAGCGAGAGCGTGAACCCGCGGAAGCCGGTCGTCGGCGCGTCCGCGGCCCGGAACCGCAGTTCGGAACCCAAGCCGAACGCCGTGGAGTAGAAGTGCTCGGCGGCTGCGGTGTCGGCCACCTCGAGGGTGATGGAGTCGATGGAGGGCATGCCGGCGATGCTAAGAGCGACCGCGCGATACCGCTTCTCCATTCCTGCTCGGCTACAGCAGACGCAGCAGCGTGTAGGTCTTCGGATGCGTCCCGACGCGGGCGCCGGTCGCCAGGTCGAGCACCGCGGGCAGCGCATACACGCGGCCGGCGGCGACCGCCCCCGCGCTCCCGGCCGAGCGCCAGAGCACGCGCCCCGAGGCGGTGCGAAGCGTGTCGCGGTCGAAGCGCGCCAGGGTCTGTTCGACCACGCCGAGCGGTTGCTGCGCGCTCGCGCTCGAAGGCGCACAGATCAGTACCGCAGCCGACACGAGCGCCAATGCGAGTCGCATGGACGCAAACGTATCCGGCCGTCGCGCACAGCAGTCGACGATCAGGTGAAACCGGCCCGCGCTAGTCGAGCGGCATGTCCCAGAGCTCCGGCTCGCCGATCGCCGTCCGCAGCTCGTCGGTGAAGACGCCGTCGACGAGGATGAAGACGATCCGCGCCGGTGCGTCGGAGCGGTTCTCCCATGCATGGTCGGTACCGCGCTGGATGGCCACGTCGCCCGGACCGAGCCTCGTCTCGGAACCGTCGTCGAGCACGAGCCAGATCTCGCCTTCGAGCACGATGCCGTAGTCGATCGACTGGGTCCGGTGCATCGGCGACTTCTCGCCGGCCTTGATCACCGTGATGCGGACGATCGTGCCGTTCGGATCGGGCGGCGTGACCAGCGGCCGCTCCGTCGGCTCGCGCTCGGTCGAGGCGACCGGAGCGGGCATCGCCCGCGTGTTCCAGAGCTCGTGGAAGATCGCGAACTCGTTCTCGTGGTTGCGCGGCGTCGGCCCGTCCGAGAGGACGACCGACCGCCCCTGCGCATCGTGCCCGGTGACGACTCGGCGCGGCACACCCATGCGCGCAAGCTACCTCGCTCCGGTCCTCCGGTCCGCGCAGCGGCTGCCATTCCGGGTCGAAGTCGTCGACGGACGGCGACCGTGTGAGGTTCGTCTTCTCGCTCCCGTCGGCGCGCATGCGGAAGATGTCGACGAATCGATAGGCGGGATCGTCCGGCAGCGCGGCACCGTCCTGCTCGCTCTGGTAGACGATGAAGCGCCCGTCAGGTGAGAAGCTGCTCAGCAGATCCTCGACGGGGGCGAACGTGAGGCGCTGTTCGCGCGGACCGCCGTCGGCGGGCATCACGGAGACGTCGAGGTTGCCGTCGCGCTGGCTTGGGCTCGTCGCGACCTGAGCCCGGCGAGGGTCACCCGCAGTGGTCGCCGGACGGCGGCCGCATCGCCTTCGAATCCGACGCGAGCGGCGACTTCGAGATCTAAGATCACCTTCGAGGACCCGGGCGTGCGCGCCTACGTCTTCACGTTCGGTTAGTCAGGTCGCCTGGATCGCGTCGAGCACGTCGAGGCGCGTGGACCGGCGCGCCGGGATCAGCGACGCCAGCAGGCCGAGACCGAGCCCGAGGACGAGGATGATCAGCAGCTGCAGCCAGGGGAGGCTGAAGGCGATGTCGGCCTCGGCGAGGCGGTCGATCGAGAGGATCAGCGCCCACGCCATGAACAGCCCCAGCAGGACGCCGCTCAAGGTGCCGAGGGCGGCGATCACGACGGACTCGAGCCGGACCATCCGCTGCACGCGCTTGTCGAGCATGCCGACGACGCGCAGCAGGCCCAGCTCACGGCGGCGCTCGAGGATCGAGAGCGAGAGCGTGTTGACGATGCCGACGAGCGCGACGATCACGCTCATCGCCAGCAGGCCGTTGACCGCGTTGATGACGAAATCGAAGATCGAGCCGACCAGCTTGCCGACCGCGTTGCCTTCGTCGAGCGTGATGTCGGGACGGACGTCGGCGCGCGCCTGGATCGCGTCCGCGGTGTCGGTCTGCGCCCCCGAGTCCACGTCGATGAACGCGACCGTGGGCGCGGTCTTGCCGACGAGATCGTCGAAGGTCGAGCTCGCGACGAGCGCGCCGACCTGGGAGGCGTCGAGCGTCGGCTTCAGCAGCGCGGCCACCTTGAGCTCCGCGGAGTGGCCGTCGTTGTCGGCGACCTTGACCGTCGAGCCGAGCTTCGGGAAGCCTTGGGCGTCGAGGACCGCGATCGTCCCGGGCGTCAGATCGGCGGCCGATCCGCGCGAGAACGAGAGGTCGGAGATCTTCTCCAACGCGGGGATGTCGCCGCTCGAGAGCCGTGAGACCGTGCCGTCGATCGTCACCGACTCGCGCCGGAACGGGGTGACCGTCTTGACGCCGTCGATGGCCTTGAACTGGGCCTGCAGACGCGGGTCGATCGAGCCGCCGTCGCTGGTGACGATGTAGTCGGCGCTGTCGAGCTTCTTGATCTCGCCGACCGCGAAGTCCTTGATGCTCGTGCCCGCCGCGGTGACCAGCGTCACGAGGAACACGCCGATCAGCAGCGCGTTGGCCGTCGTCGCGGTGCGCTGCGGATTGCGCGCCGTGTTGTCGACCGCGAGCCGCCCCTCGAGCCCGAAGCGCGACATCACCGGCCGCGCCAGCCGCGAGCCGCCCATGGCGAGGAACGGGCCGGCCACGATCACGCCGACGAAGAGCAGCAACGCCCCGAAGCCGATGGCGGCCCACGAACCACCCGCGAGCAGCCCGCCCGCGCCGAACAGGCAGAGGCCGCCGGCGAGGAACTTGCGCCGCTTCGAGAACGAGGTCGTGTCCACCGCGGAGATGCGCAGCGCCTCGATCGGCTCGGTCTTCGCGGCGCGACGCGCCGGGATCATCGTCGAGACGAATGTGATCACGGTGCCGATGACGATGCCCTGGAGCACCGGTCCGAGCCCGACCTTGATGCCGCTGCCGGGCAGCTCGACGCCGACCGCCTTCAAGACGAGGATCAGCACCCACGTCAGCAGGAACCCGACCACCACCCCGAGTGTGGCCCCGATCAGGCCGATCAGCAGACCCTCGTAGCGCAGCGAGCGCTTGATCTGCTTCGGCGTCGCGCCGATCGCGGCCAGCACCGCGAGCTCGCGCAGCCGCTGGGCGACGATCACGCTGAACGTGTTGTAGATGACGAACCCGCCGACGAGCAGCGCGAGCAGCGCGAAGCCCTGCAACGCCTGTTTGAAGTAGCGCCCGATCTGCGCCGATCGACTCTCGCTGGTCGGCCAGGAACTGCTCCCCGGTCTCGGCCTTGTAGCCCTGCGGGACCAGCGGCTTGAGCTCCTGTCGCGAGCTGGGACTGGTCGACCGAGCCGCGCAGATACACGGCCTCGTACTCCGTCTTGCCCGAGTTCAGCCAGTCGAAGGCGGTGGCCTCCGGGATCGACACGGTGCCGTTGTCATCGAGCGCGTCCGCGTCGCCGAAGTGGGTGATGCCGACGACGGTCGGAGTCGAACTGGCCGGCGAGCGTCGCCAGCTTGACCCGGTCGCCGACGTGCAGGCCCTCGCTCTCGGCGAGCCCGCGGTCGATGGCGATCTCGCCCGCCTTGGTGGGGGCGCGGCCGGAGTCGAACTGCAGCGGGTTGAGCTCGGGATCGGTGACCCAGAGCCGGCCGGTGGCCTCCTTCGCGCCGTGGCCCTGCTCGCGGCGGGAACGCCACCGGCGCGGTCAGGATCCCGGCGCTGCCTTCGACCCCCGGGACGGTCCGGATCTTCTCCGCCTGCGAGCCGGAGATCTTGAGGTCCTTGCCGGGGTTGCCGGAGAGGTTGTCCGTGCTGTCGTCCTTGAGCACCACGGCGGCGTCGACGTTGCCGTACTGCTGGTCGACATCGCCTTCGAGGCTCGAGATGACGCGGTCGGAGATGAACCCGGTCGCGGTGAAGAACGCGACGCCGGTGACGATCGCGACGAGGGTGGCGATGTACCGGCCGAGGTTGTTACGGACGCCGCGCCACGCGAGCGTGCGCACCGCTCAACCCTCGAAGCGCTTCATGCGGTCGAGCACCCGATCGGTCGTCGGATCCTCCATCGCGTCGACGATCTGGCCGTCGGCCAGGAACAGCACGGTGTCCGCGTAGGAGGCGGCGTGCGGGTCGTGGGTGACCATCACGATCGTCTGACCGGACTCGTCGACCGCGCGGCGCATGAACGTCAGGATCTCGATGCCGGTGCGCGAGTCCAGTGCGCCCGTCGGCTCGTCCGCGAAGATGATCTCCGGGCGCGGGACGAGCGCGCGCGCCACCGCGACGCGCTGCTGCTGCCCGCCCGAGAGCTCGCTGGGGAGATTCCCCAGCCGGTCGTGAAGGCCGACGGTCGTGATGATCTCGTCGAACCAGGCCTGGTCGGGCTCGCGGCCGGCGAGGATCAGCGGCAGCAGCACGTTCTCGCGCGCGGAGAGCGACGGGATCAGGTTGTACTGCTGGAAGATGAAGCCGAGGCGGTCGCGGCGCAGCAGCGTCAGGTCCGTCTTGGAGAGCTTGCTGATGTCGGTCTCGCCGATGAACGCCGAGCCGGAGGTGAGCCGATCGAGCCCGGCGACGCACTGCATCAGCGTGCTCTTGCCCGAGCCGGAGGGGCCCATGATCGCCGTGTAGCGCCCGACGGGAAACGTCACCGTCACACCCGCGAGGGCGTGCACCGCCGCCTCACCGGTGCCGTATGTCTTCGTCGCGTCGACAGCTCGCGCGGCTCCTACCTCGGTAGTCGTCGCAGCGACCATCGCGGCGACGATGACACAACTCTCACATTTGTGATGACCCGTCGTCGTCGGCGAGAACCCGCCGCGCGACGAAGCGGGCGAGGATCACGAACACCGCCAGCACGAGGCTCACGAAGCCGAGACCGGCGAGTGCGACGAGGAATTCACGAACGACCGAAATCAGCAGCATTGCGGCTCTTAGCCTAGTTCTGCGGGCGTCCCGTTAACCTCGGGAAAACCCACGGTCGACCATCGACCGAAAACCGGATCAGCTACTCTGCTCCACCGTTCCCTCGGAGTAGGACATGCGTTGAGGATCTCGGCGTCGCCTCAAGTTTCGGCGCGCCGACGCTCAAGCATCCCGAGGAGCAGCCGATCACGCTGACGGTGCGCTGGGCTGAGCCGCAGCGTGCTCAAACGTGACTACGACCCCCCAGGAGGACTGACAGGATCATCCGAAGGCCGCCAGTGCTGAGCGGTGCCGTGAGCCCCCGATGGGCACAGCATCTCAGCGCGAACCCCGCCGCCGGCAGCGCACAGTGCGCACCCGTGCAGGCGATACAGCGGCAGGCTCCTGCCCGGGCCAGCTGAAAGACGCCCTCTGGCAGAGACAGCACTTCGTGCGGTCCGTATCGATGCGACACCGCCGTTTCGGCAGCCGAACCGCTGCCCTGTTGACCACCACACTCGCCCTCACGGCGAGCGCCGTTGCCGCCAACCCGGCGGTCGCGCAGACCCAGCCGTCCGGCACGACCCCGGCTGAAGCAGCTCCTTCAGCCCCTGCCGGATGCGCGCGAAGTTACACCGTCTCCGAGCATCGCCGCTACGCAAAGCGCGTGTTCGAGCGGGCGACCATCTCGCGCAAGGCGACCCGCCGACTGACCGCGATGCGCCGCTGCCAGGAGCACGCGCGCACCGGCAAGCGTGCGGCCCGCCGCACCGAGCGCAAGCTCAAGCACTGGCGTTCGCTGTACCACTGCACGCAGTCGAAGGTCGTCAACTGCATCCGCGACGCGACCCGCATCTACGGCGGCAGCCTCGCGCACAACCTCGCCTGCGCCAAATCCGAGTCCGGCCTCAATCCGTACGCCCGCAACGGCGGTCGATCCGGAGCGAGCGGCCTGTTCCAGTTCATGCCCTCGACGTGGTCGAGCACGCTCTCGCGCATGGGCGTTCACCGGGGCAAGTCGATCTACTCCGCGAAGTGGCAGGCCCGCGCAGCCGTCTGGAAGTTCCGCAACGACGGCTACGGCGAGTGGAGCGGCGCCGGCTGCTGATCACGTTTCCGGCTGCCAGGCCGTTCCACGGTTCATGACCGACACCGTGGACGGCCGCATCGGCCGGTTGGATTGGGACGAGCTCGCGGCCCGGCTCGATGAGCAGGGCTTCGCCGTCACGGCGCCCGTCCTCCATCGAGGGGAGTGCGACGCGCTCTCCGAGTTGTTCGAGAGCGACCGCTTCCGGTCGACGATCGACATGGCCCGCCACCGGTTCGGCGACGGGCGCTACCGCTACTTCGCGCACCCGCTGCCGGACTCGATCCAGGCGGCGAGGGTCACGTTCTACGAGCGGCTCGCGCCGATCGCCAACCGCTGGTCCGGGCAGCTGTCGGGCGACAACCCGACGTTCCCGCCGACGCACGAGGAACTGCTCGAGCGCTGTCGCGCGGCGGGCCAGGACCGCCCGACGCCGCTGATGCTGCGCTACCGCACGGGCGACTGGAACGCGCTGCACCAGGACCTCTACGGCGACGTCTACTTCCCGTTTCAGGTGCTGACCGTGCTCTCGCGACCGGCCATCGACTTCGAGGGCGGCGAGTTCGTGCTGATGGAGCAGCGGCCGCGTGCGCAGAGCCGCGCTCACGTGCTCGTCCCACCGCAGGGCGCGTTCGTGATCTTCCCGACCCGCGAGCGGCCGAACCGGGGCAAGAACGGCTACCACCGAGTCGGCCTGCGACATGGCGTCTCGACGGTCACCGCCGGCACCCGCACGGCACTCGGGATCATCTTCCACGACGCCCGGTAGGTGATCGCCATCGGCGCGTCGAACGTGCATGCCGGTGATCCTCGCGGGCGTGCTCGCGGCGGTCGCGGGCCCGATCGTCAACAAGCTCACCGCCGGCTCGGGGCTGGTCAGAGCTTGCCGAGCGGGTCCTGATGTCCGGCGGCCTAGAGCGCCGCGAGCTGCTGCGCGGGGGTCATCGGCTCGTCGTGCTGGCCGACCGTGCAGAACGCGGCGACGACGGTCGGATCGAACTGGGAACCGGAGCACCGGCGCAGCTCGGCGTAGGCCTCGTTGTCGCTCATCGCGGCGCGGTAGGTCCGTGTGGCCGTCATGGCGTCGAAGGCGTCGCAGACCGCGATGATCCGCGCGCCCAGCGGGATCAGTTCGGCGCACAGCCCGTCGGGGTATCCGGTGCCGTCGAACGCCTCGTGGCTGGAGCGCACGAGCACCGCCGTCGAGGCCAGGGACGGTGCGACGAGCATGATCCGCTCGCCGATCAAGGTGTGCTGACGCATGAACTCCCACTCCGCGTCGTCGAGCGGGCCCGGCTTGTGCAGGATCGCGTCCGGGATCGCGGCCTTGCCGATGTCGTGCAGCTCGGCGGCGATGCCGATCCGGTTGACCTCGTCGTCGGGGAGCCCGAGCTGAAGCGCGACGCTCGTGGCGAGGGCGGCGACACCGTTGATGTGCTCGGCGAGCTCGGCGTTGCGCTCGCTGAGCACCTTCAGCAGCACATCGCTGCTCTGGCGGCTCGCCGACGCCCAGCCGGCCTTCTGCTCGTACATACGGCGGTCGGCCAGTTGCAGGGCGACTTCCGCCGAGGGCGCGTCCTGCGGAATCCGCGCGGAACCGTAGGAGCAGCTGACGCAGAACGCGTCGCCGACCTCGGAGAGCGCCTCGGCCGCGAGCCGCACCACGTTCGCCCGTTCGTGGTCGCTGGCGCGGGTGAGGACGCAGAACTCGTCCCCGCCCACCCGGTACGCCTTGCCGACGCCGGCGACGGCATCATGGAGGCGCACGGCGAGGCGGGTCAGCAGGCCGTCGCCGGCGGGATGACCGAAGGTGTCGTTGTAGTGCTTGAAGCCGTTGAGGTCGAAGAGCGCCAGCAGGACGCCGTGTTCGTCGGCGGCGGGGTCGAACTCGCCGGCGAGATCGTCGCTCAGCGCACGCCGGTTGCCGAGCCCGGTGAGCGCGTCGGTGCGCGCCTCCTCGTGGGCCGCCGACGCCATCGCGGCGTTCTCCGCGGCCAGCCGCTCCGCCACCCGGCGGGCGCGAAAGGCGCGCCGGTACAGGAGCGCGAACCCGGCGAACAGCAGCAGGATCATCGTGCCCGACCCGACTGTGGCCTGGATCTGCGTCCGGTTGGCGCGGGCGCGGTAGTCGCGGCCGGCCAGCGTGAGGAGGCGCTGGGCCTGCGCCGCGGTCTCGTTCGAGGTCTTCAGTGCCGGGAAGAGCCGCGCATCGGCCTGCGTGGTGAAGGTCTTGGCGGTGGCGATCGGAAGCAGTCGATGGATCGCCGCGAAGTTCGCCTGCAGCGGCTGCTCGAGCGCGCGAAGGGCGGGCGGCACGCCGGGTCCATCCAAGCCGGCAAGGGCCCGCTCGATCTGGCGCTCGTCGGTGCGCGCCGCGGCGTACGCGGCGTTCCTGGTCCCGCCGATCACGGTCATGCCGGCGAACGGGTCGCCCTGCAGCCGGGTCAGCGCGGCGTCGACGCGCACGAGCTGGGCCTCGGCGTCGCGGTTCATCGTGGCCCGGCGTTCGACGGCGACGATCGCCACGATCGTCAGTACGGAGAGCACCAACACGAGCGCCGGCACCACCCTGGAGAGCACTTCGGGGAGCCTGGGAGTAGGGCGCATACGAATGAAATCGTCACGAATCGCACATGGCTTGACCGTTCCGGCGAGAAAGAAATGCGTTTGGAATTCGCGGCCCGTCTCAGCTTGCTTCTAGAGTTAGGGTCACCTAATGAGCGCGCAACCTCGAATCGAACGCCCGGCCCGGCGGCCGCTGATCGCCCGCGTCGAGGAAACCCAGAAGTTGACGCCGCACATGATCCGCGTGGTCGTCGGCGGCGAGGACCTGGCGGGCTTCGGCGTCGGCCAGTTCACCGACCACTACGTGAAGCTGCAGCTGCCCGGCCCCGGCGCCTCCTACACGGCGCCGTTCGACGCCGAGGACGTCAAGGCCCGCTTCCCGCGCGAGCAGTGGCCGCGCACGCGGACCTACAGCGTTCGCGCCTGGGACCCGGAACGGCAGCGGCTGACGATCGACTTCGTCCACCACGGGGACACCGGCGTCGCCGGTCCCTGGGCCGCGGCGGCCGTGCCCGGCGACCTGCTGCAGCTGGTCGGCCCTGGCGGCGCCTACACGCCCGACCCGGCCGCCGCCTGGCACCTCATGGTCGGCGACACCAGCGTGATCCCGGCGATCGCGGCCTCGCTCGAGCGCATCCCGGCCGGCGTGCCCGTCCATGTCCTGCTCGAGGTCGAGGATCCCGCCGACCAGCAGGAGTTGTCCTCGCCTGGCGACCTGCGGCTCCAGTGGCTGCCGGCGGGCACCGCGGTGGAGGCGCTGAGCGCGCTGACCTTCCCCGAGGGCGACGTCCACGCGTTCGTCCACGGCGAGGCGAGCACGGTCCGCGCGGTGCGTCGCCACCTGCTCGTCGATCGCGGCGTGGCGCGCGAGGCACTGTCGGCCTCGGGCTACTGGAAGCGCTCGCGCACCGAAGAGGGCTGGCGCGAGGACAAGGCCGAGTGGAACCGCCTGGCCGAGCAGGACCTCGGTCAGTAGCGCGGCTGGATCACCGTCAGCTGGATGCCGCTGCGGACGGTGAAGCCGAGCTTCTCGTAGAGCACGACGGCGCCGTTCTCGGTCTTGACGTGCAGGAACGGGACGCTGCCTTCTGACAGCGTCTGGGTGGCGAGCGCCGTGACCAGGGAGCGCGCGTAGCCGCGACCCTGGAAGTCCGGGTGCGTGCAAACGGCGCTCAACTCGGTGAAGCCGTCCATCCGCAGGCGCTCCCCGGCCATCGCCGCCAGCTCGCCGGAGTCCGAGCGGATCCCGAGATAGCGCCCCATCCGGTAGGTCTCGGACAGGAACGGGCCCGGCTCCGTCAGCGCGGCCAGGGCCAGCATCTCCGGGACGTCGGCGGCGCCCAGCGTGAGCAGGTCATGCGCCGGGGCGGCGTTCGGCGGCTCGTGGCAGATCATCTGCTCGATCCGCCGGGTGCGCACGACCGACCAGTCCTCGGGCACGTCGACCGGCTGCGCGGTGAACAGCCCGGTGCCGAGCTCGCCCAGCTCACGCAGGTCAGCGAACGCCTCCGGCGTCGGCTCGCGCAGCCCGGCGAGCCGGGACACGTCGGCCGGATAGCGGCGAGCGAGTCCGTTCCCCAGCGCCAGCGAAGCGTGCTCGGTCGTCAGCGCGGACCAGATCGGGTTGTCGAGGGTCACGAGCTCAAGCATCGCGGACGACCCGTCCAGGCAGCAGTGTCGCCCCGAGGGCGGCGAGCACCGCGCACGTGATCATCTCGGCCAGCCCGCGCCGGAAGTCGGTCAGATCCGGGGCGGACCCGAGCAGCGCGACGAGGACCGCCACACCCAGCGCGAGCCCGATCTGGCGCGACATGTTCAGCAGCCCGGAGCCGGTGGCGAAGCGGTGGGCGGGCAGCACGGCCGCCGCCAGGCCGAAGATCGAGGCCTGTGTGACGCCGATGCCGAGCGCGGCGATCAGCAGCCCGGGGAGGAACGCCGACGCGTAGTCGGGGTCCGGCGTCGAGCTGCCACGCCCACCAGGCGCCGCCGGCGGCGACGAGCAGCGAGCCCGCCGTCACCACCGCTCGCGTGCCCAGGCGCGGGACGATCCGCTTGGTGTTGAGCGCGACGACGCCGACGAGCAGCGGGCCGGGGGCGATCATCAGCCCAGCGGTCAGCGGCGTGTAGCCCCAGGGTCCCGTCAGGAACAGCACGCACAGCAGCAGCATCGCCCCGAAGGCGGCGAAGAACAGGAACATCACGCCGTTGGCGACGGCGAACGGCCGCAGCGTCAGGAGCGAGAGCTCGACCACGGGCGTGCGGTGCGTCGCGCAGCGCCGGAGGAACACGGCGAGCACGGCCAGCGCCGCCAGCATCCCGCCTACGAAGGCCAGGCTGTCCCAACCCCAGTCCGGCCCTTCGACGATGCACAGCACCAGACCGCCCACGCCGGCGACCAGCAGCGCGATCCCCACCAGGTCGGGGAGCCCGCCCGTCTCGGGGTGGCGGACCTCGGCTACGCGCAGGCGCGCCACGATCAGCGCGCCGGCGGCGAGCGGCAGGTTGACGAGGAAGATCAGCCGCCAGTCGATCTCGACGAGCAACCCGCCGAGCGGCGCGCCGCTGGCGGCCGCGACGGAGCCGACCGCGGCCCACGCGCCGACGGCTCCCGCTCGCCGCTCGGCCGGGAAGGCGTGCATCAGCAGCCCGAGCGACGTGGGGACGATCAGCGCGGCGCCGACGGCCTGCACGGCGCGGGCGCCTACGAGCACCGCGGAGGCTGGACGCGGCGGCGCAGCCGAGCGAGCCGAGCGCGAACACGGCGAGGCCGAGCTCGAACGTGCGGCGCCGGCCGAGCAGGTCGCCGAGCCGCCCGGCGGGGACGAGGCAGGCGGCGAACACGACGGCGTAGGCGTTCAGCACCCACGACAGCGAGCCGTTGGAGCTGCCGGCGAAGTCGCGCTCGATCGCCGGGAACGCGACGTTGACGATGAACAGGTCCAGCTGGGCCATGAACACACCGACGGCGATCACGGCGAACACGAGCCACGGTCCGGCGGGCGCACGGGTGGCGGCGCGGGGAGCGGTGGGCGTCAGCACGTCCGGCATGGGCGCAACCTAGCACGTAAGTTCTGTGAAAGGACTCACTGAGTCTCGTGACCGGACTGACGGGTAGGATGTCGGGCATGCTTCCGCGTACCTACAGCGAGCAGACGTGCTCGATCGCGCGCGCCCTCGAGGTCGTCGGCGAGCGCTGGACGCTGCTGATCCTGCGCGACGCGTTCCTCGGCGTGCGACGCTTCGACGACTTCCAGGCCCGCCTCGAGATCTCGCGCACCGTCCTGACGCGCCGGCTCGGCGACCTGGTCGACGTCGGGCTGCTGCGCCGCGAGCCCTACCAGCAGCGCCCGCTGCGTTACGACTATCTGCTGACCGAGCGCGCCCTGGAACTCTGGCCGGCGCTGGTCGGTCTCGGCCAGTGGGGCGCGCGTCACGTGACGCCTGACGGCGTGCCCGCGCGAGTTCGTGCACCAGGCGTGCGGGACCGTCGTCGAGGCCGTCGCGCGCTGTCCGCACTGCGAGGTGGACGTGCCGCCGGAGGAGGCCGCGAGCCGTCCCGGGCCCGGCTACCGGTCGAACACCGGGCTGCCCGAGGAGCTCCGCACGGCGCTCGGCCACGCGCGGCCGCTCCTGGCCGACGTCCGGCGCTGAGGTATCGTCTCGCGCGGAGTCGATCGCACCCGACAAGCACGGGTCAGGGAATCCGGTTCGAAATCCGGAGCTGGCGCGCAGCGGTAGGGACGTGCGACACGGCCATCGCCACTGGCCCCTCGGGGCTGGGAAGGCGGCCGTCCGATCGCGTCTGAGCCCGAAGACCTGTCGACTCCGGCCCCCCGAGGGTCACCGATAACGCGGCCTCGCGACAGGGCTGCACGGCACCATAGGAGTACGAATCGATGGCACGTACCGCCGTCCTGGGGCTTCCCCGCATCGGCCCCGACCGCGAGCTGAAGTTCGCCCTGGAGGATCTCTGGGCCGGGCGCAGCGGCGCCGCGGAGCTGCGAAACGACCGCCCGCTCGCTGCGGCAGGCCGGGCTGGGAGCGAGCCCGCGCCGCCGGCATCGACGTGATCCCGTCAGGCGACTTCAGCCTCTACGACCACGTCCTCGACACCGCCTGGGCGCTGGGCGCGATCCCGTCGCGCTTCGGCGACGTCGACCGCGACGACCTCGAGCGCCTACTTCGGCCTCGCGCGCGGCACCGCCGAGCAGCGCCCGCTCGAGATGACGAAGTGGTTCGACACCAACTACCACTACCTCGTGCCCGAGCTCGAGCGCCGGGCAGCGCTTCGAGCTGCGCGCCGCAGCACTGGACCGGTCCGCTGCGTGAGGCCGCCGCGCTGGGCATCGCGACCCGCCCGGTGGTGCTCGGTCCGCTCAGCTTCCTGCTGCTCGTCGAAGGGGCTCGAGCGCCCGCTCGACGCGCTCGACCAGCTGGTCCCGGTCTACGCGCAGCTGCTCGACGAGCTCGCGCGCCGCCGGTGCGACGCGAGGTCCAGACTCGACGAGCCGTGCCTGGTGCTCGATCGCACCGCGCGGCGAGCTCGACGCGTTCGCCGACGCGTGGACGGAGCTGGCGCGGCCGCGGGCTCGACCTGTGCCTGGCGACGTACTTCGCGACCGGTCGACGCCGGCGCGTGCTCAAGCTGCCCGGTCGCCGAGCTGCACCTCGACCTCGTGCGCGCCCCGGGCCAGCTCGAGCGGCGTCGCGCGCTGCGCGACGCTCCGGCGCGCCTCTCGCTCGGCGTGGTCGACGGCCGCAACGTGTGGGCCGCCGACCTCGACCTCGCGCTCGACCGGATCGATGCCGCGACCGCCGCGCTCGGCAGCGACCGCGTGACGATCGCGCCGTCGTGCTCGCTGCTGCACGTGCCCTACGACGCGGCGCGCGAGACCGCGCATCGACCCCGAGATCCGGCCGTGGCTGGCGTTCTGCGCCGAGAAGCTCGTCGAGCTGCGCACGCTGGCTGACGCCGCCGACGCCGGCGCGGAGCGCCGCGACGTGCTGCTCGCCGGCTCGCGCGAGGCGACCAGCGCGCGCCGCACCTCGCCGCTGACCAACGACCCGGCCGTCCGCGGGCGGGTCGGCGCGCTGCGACGCTGACGACTACGACCGCGGCGCGCCGTACGTCGGAGCGCCGCGAAGCGCAGCGTCGAGCGCGTCCCGCTGCCCGAGCTGCCGACGACGACGATCGGCTCGTTCCCGCAGACGCGCCGAGATCCGCGCCGCGCGGCGCGACCTGCGCGCGGGGCGCATCGACGACGCGAGCCTACGAGCGCTTCCTGAAGGCGCAGATCGCCGAGGTCGTCGCGTACCAGGAGGACGCTCGGCCTCGACGTGCTCGTGCACGGCGAGCCCGAGCGCAACGACATGGTCGAGTACTTCGGCGAGCAGCTGCGACGGGTTCGCGTTCACCGGCGCACGGCTGGGTGCAGTCCTACGGCAGCCGCTGCGTGAAGCCGCCGATCCTCTTCGGCGACGTCTCGCGGCCGCGCGCCGATGACGGTCGCGCTGGTGGCAGCTACGCGCAGTCGCTGACCGACAAGCCGATGAAGGGCATGCTGACCGGCCCGGTGACGATCCTGCAGTGGTCGTTCGTGCGCGACGACCAGCCGCGGCGCGAGACCTGCACGCAGATCGCGCTCGCGATCGCGCGACGAGGTGCTCGACCTCGAGGCGCGCCGGCTGCGTTCGCGATCCAGGTCGACGAGGCGGCGCTGCGCGAGGGCCTGCCGCTGCGGCGCGGCCGAGCAGGACGACTACCTGCGCTGGGCGGTCGACTGCTTCCGCCTGACCGTCGCCTCCGCGCGGCGCGGACACCCAGATCCACACGCACATGTGCTACTCGGAGTTCAACGACATCATGGAGCACATCGTCCGGCTCGACGCCGACGTGATCTCGATCGAGGCGTCGCGCTCCGACATGGAGGTGCTCGACGCCTTCGCCGGCGACCTCGCGTATCCGAACGAGATCGGCCCGGGCGTCTACGACATCCACTCGCCGCGGGTGCCCGTCGGTCGACGAGATCGAGCGGCTGCTCGAGCTCGCGGAGGCCGCGCGTCGGCCGCGAGCGGCTGTGGGTCAACCCCGACTGCGGCCTGAAGACCCGCGGCTGGAACGAGGTCCGCCCGGCGCTGCGCAACATGGTCGCGGCGGCCCACCGGCGACGGGCGGCCGTGCGCGCATGACCGTGCTGGACCGGCTGCCGGCGTGGGCGACGACAGGCGTCGGCAGCCTGCCGCACGACGACGCGGACGAGGCCGTGGCGCACGTCGCCGCGGCCTACGACGTGCCGTTCTGCCCGCAGCTGCCACGGCTGGACGGCGACATGATCGCCGAATGGCTCGGCGCCGACCCGCGCCGCTGCGGCTGGTCCCCCGCACGCGACCGCGAGCGCCCGCACGCCTGGCACGCGCTGCTCGCCGAGCTCGATCGCCGGCCGCCGGCCCACGGCGTCGTCAAGCTCCAGGTCACCGGCCCGGCGACGCTCGCCTGCGCCCTCGAGCGTGAGCGCGGAGCGCCGTCGTCGCGCCGCGAGGCGCTCGCGCTCGCGCACGAGGTCGCGGCGTGGCTCGCGGCCAACGTCGTCGAGCAGGTCCGCGCGCTGGACGCGCGCGGCCTCGACGCGCTGCTGGTCGTCGACGAGCCGGGCCTGCACGTGTTCGGGACCGAGGGCGTCGAGCAGGCGTGGGATCCGCTGCGGGCGATCGCGCCCGCCTGGGGCCTGCACCTGTGCGGCCCGGTGCCGTGGGACGTGGTCGAGCGCGCCGAGCCCGGCCTGCTCTCGTTCGACCTCGCGCTCGCCGCGCCCGGCGAGCAGGCGGCGGCGACGCTGCGCCGCCTGCTCGCCCGCGGCGGCCGCGTCGCGTGGGGCGTCGTCGCGCCGCACCGCGCCGAGCACGAGCCGCACGCGAGCAAGCGGCTGCTGTACGCGCTCGAGCGCACCGGAGCGAGCGGCGAGCAGAGCCTGCTGACGCCGTCCTGCGGCAGCGGCAGGATGTCGGTCCAGCGCGAGAACGAACTCGCCGCGGTGCTCTGGAGTACGGCCGCCGCACAGCGCCGCACCGGCGTGGCTCACGCGTCGCCACAGCGGCGCTAACGTCCGCCCGATGTTCGTGCTCCTGCTGACGTACACCAAGCCGCTGGCAGAGGTCGATGCGCTGATGCGGCGCCACATGGCCTGGCTCGACGCCCAGTACGAGACCGGCCGCTTCGTCGTCTCCGGGCGCCGGATCCCGCGCACCGGCGGCGTCATCGTCGCCCGCGGCGACGACCGCGAGGAGATCGAGGCGCTCGCCGCCAGCGACCCGTTCGTCAAGGGCGGGGTCGCGACCTGCGAGGTCATCCAGTTCCGCGCCTCCCAGACCGCGGACGACTTCGTCGCCGAGATCTGAGCGAGGTGGAGTCAATTTGCCTCGCTATGTGGGGGGTTTTTGACATCACCCCCTCCGCGGGGCGGGGAACACCCGACCGGCGCTAACGTCGCGGGCTTGCCACCGCTGCGCGCCGTGATCGCCGACGACGAGCTCCTGTTGCGGGAGGGGGTCGCGCGGTTGTTGGAGGAGGCCGGGATCGAGGTCGTCGGGCGGGCCGCGGACGCGCCGGACCTGTTGCGCAAGGTCGGCGCGCACAAGCCGGACGTCGCGGTGATCGACATCCGGATGCCGCCGGATCTGACCGACGACGGGCTGCGGGCGGCGATCGAGATCCGGCGTCGCCAGCCGGACGTCGGCGTGCTCGTGCTCTCGCAGCATCTCGTCGAGCGGTTCGTCGCGGAGCTCGTCGGTGAGGACGCGCGCGGCGTCGGCTATCTGCTCAAGCACCGGGTCGCGGACCTGGACTTCTTCATCGACGCGGTTCGCAAGGTCGCAGCAGGCGGGACGGCGCTCGATCCGGAGGTGGTGGCGCGGATGCTCGGGCGCCGGCGCCGCGCGGACCCGTTCGACGAGCTGACGCCGCGCGAGCGGGAGGTGCTGGCGCTGATGGCCGAAGGGTTGTCGAATCAGGGGATCGCGGACCGGCTGCAGGTCGGGCCGCCGGCGGTGGAGAAGCACGTCACGTCGATCTTCTCCAAGCTCGATCTGGGGCATGACCGCTCGGAGCATCGGCGGGTGCTCGCCGTGCTCGCGCTGCTGCGCGCCTCCTCATAGCGGCAGCGTCGCCTGCAACACCGTCCCGCCGCCGGGAGCGTCGCCCAGTTCGAAGCGGCCGTCGAGCACCGCGACGCGATCCTCCAGGCCGCGCAGGCCCGAGCCGCGGCGCGCATCGGCGCCGCCGATCCCGTCGTCGACGACCTCGATCCGCAGGACGTCGCCGACACGACCGATCGCGACCTCGACGACGTTCGCCCGGGCGTGCTTGGCGGCGTTGGTCAGCGCCTCGGCGACGATGAAGTAGGCCGCGGCCTCGATCTCGGGCGCGAAGCGCTCGTCGGTGACGTCCAGCACCACGGCCACGGGCGCGCCGGCGGTCAGGTCCTCCAGCGCCACCGCCAGCCCGCGGTCGGTCAGGACCAGCGGGTGCAGACCCGCGGCCAGCTCGCGCAGATCGTCGATCGCACGGCGCGCGGCGACCGCGGCGTCCTCGAGCGCCGCCTCGGCTCGCGCAGGGTCGCGGCGTGCCGCCTCGATCCCCATCAGCACGCGGACCAGGCGCTGCTGCGCTCCGTCGTGGAGGTCGCGGCCGATGCGGCGCCGCTCGGCGTCGGTGGCGGCGACGATCCGCGCCCGCGAGCCGGCGACCGCGTCGGCGGCGAGCCGTTCGGAGACGTCGCGGAAGACGACGACGGCGCCGCGGCCATCCGGCGTCGTCAGCGGCGCGGAGGCGTAGCTGACCGGCACGAAGGTCCCGTCGCGGCGCACGAACCAGTCGAGCTCGACGCGCACGACCTCGCCGCTGACGCGCGGGCGCAGCAGCGGGCACTCGTCCTCGGGATACGGCTCGCCGGTGGGCCGGCGCGAGTGGATCGTGGCGTGGCTCTGGCGCCCGATCAGCTGCTCGTCGCTCTCGTAGCCCAGCATCGCCACCGCGGCCGGGTTCGCGAAGCGCACCTCGCCGCCGGGGCCGACGTGGTAGACGGCGTCGGCGAGGCTGGCCATCAGGGCGTCGAGGAGATCAGTCACGGCACACGCACCGTATCCGTGGGAAAACCCGATGGTCGAGCGGCGCGCCGGCGGCGATCATGAACCCATGGCGTCCCACCTCAACACCATCCGCTACGGATTGCCATTGGCGCTCGTGATCGCGGGCTTCGTCGTGCTCGCGGTCGTGGACGACCCGATCCGCTGGGACGGTTGGGCGATGTGCGTCGGCTCCGGCCTCTCGATCCTGCTCCTCAACGCGCTCTTCCGCTACGGCGCGAAGGGCGATGACGAGCGCGACGCCGAGCAGGCCGCGCGCGACTACCTCGGCAAGCACGGGCACTGGCCCGACGACTGACCGGCCGCTATCGCAGCGCGCGTCCGGCGGTGCGCCCTGAGAACAGGCAGCCGCCGAGGAACGTGCCCTCCAGCGCGCGGTAGCCGTGCATCCCGCCGCCGCCGAAGCCGGCGACCTCGCCCGCGGCGTAGAGCCCGGGCAGCGGCGTCCCGTCGGAGCGCAGGACCTGGCCGTCGAGGTTGGTGTGCAGCCCGCCGAGCGTCTTGCGGGTGAGGATGTGCAGCTTGACCGCGATCAGCGGCCCGGCGTCCGGGTCGAGCAGCTTGTGCGGCGCCGCGACGCGGGTGATGCGGTCCGCGAGGTAGCGGCGCGCGCCGTGGATCGCCGTGACCTGGAGGTCCTTGGTGTACGGGTTGTCGAACTCGCGGTCGCGGGCGACGACCTCGGCCTCGACCGTCGCGAAGTCCAGCAGCGGCGTCTCGGTCAGCCGGTTCATCCCGTCCACCAGCGAGCGCAGGTCGCGCGTGACGACGAAGTCCTCGCCGTGTTGCTTGAACGCCTCGACTGGAGCCGGCGCGCCCGAGCCGATGCGCGACTTCAGCAGCTCGCGCACGCTCTTGCCGGTGATGTCGGGGTTCTGCTCGGAGCCGGAGAGCGCGAACTCCTTCTCGATGATCTTCTGCGTCAGCACGAACCACGTGTGGTCGTGGCCGGTCGTCGTGATGTGGGCGAGCGTGCCGAGCGTGTCGAAGCCTGGGAACAGCGGCACGGGCAGCCGCGTGCCGGTCGCGTCGAGCCACAGCGACGACGGGCCGGGCAGGATCCGGATGCCGTGCAGCGGCCAGATCGGGTCCCAGTTGCGGATGCCCTCCGTGTAGTGCCACATCCGGTCGGGGTGGATGACCTCGCCGCCGGCCTGCTGGCTGATCTCGATCATGCGCCCGTCGACGTGGGCGGGAACGCCGGAGATCATCTGCTTCGGCGGCGTGCCGAGGCGCTTCGGCCAGTTGCGCCGCACCAGCTCGTGGTTGCCGCCGATCCCGCCCGAGGTGACGATCACCGCACCGGCGCGCAGCTCGAAGGAGCCGACCGGATCGCGGTTGCTCGACCGGCCCCGCGCGCAGGAGTCGGGCGCCAGGATCGTCCCGCTGACGCCGTCGACGGCACCGGCGGTCACGGTCAAAGCATCGACCTGATGGCGGAAGCGCATGTCGACGCCCGCCTCGCGCACCCGCCGCTCGAACGGCTCGACAACACCCGGTCCGGTTCCCCAGGTGACATGGAAGCGCGGGACGGAGTTGCCGTGCCCGATCGCCCCGTAGCCGCCGCGCTCGGCCCAGCCAACGTTCGGCACGAACTTGATGCCCTGCTCGCCCAGCCAGGCGCGCTTCTCGCCCGCCGCGAACTCGACGTACGCCTCGGCCCAGCGCCGCGGCCACTCGTCGTCGGGGCGGTCGAAGCCGGCCGTGCCGAGCCAGTCCTGCCAGGCCAGGTCGAACGAATCCTTGATCCGCAGACGCCGCTGCTCCGGACTATCGACCATGAACAGCCCGCCCAGCGACCAGAACGCCTGCCCGCCCAGCGAGGCCTCCGGCTCCTGCTCGAGCAGGATCACGCGGCGGCCGGCCGCGGCCAGCTCGGCGGTGGCCACGAGTCCGGCGAGCCCGCCGCCGACAACGATCACATCAGCGTCCATCGCCCCATGGTGACGAGCATCGTGGACACGGTGCTCGACCGCACCCTGATCGGCTACTCCAGCGTCGGCTATCTCGCGCGCCGGCGGGCCTGGGAGCCGCTGCCGCGGATCGACGGCAAGGTCGTGATCGTCACCGGCGCGAAGGCCGGTCTCGGCCGCGCCACGGTCGCGGGACTCGCGCAGCTGGGCGCGAAGGTGCACATGGTCGTGCGCGGCGTGCCCGACGGCGAACGCGGTCCGCGACGAGATCGTGCGCGACGTCCCCGGAGCGGAGATCGTCGTCGACGAGCTCGACGTCAGCCTGCTGGCGTCCGTCCGCGGGTTCGCGGCGAGCTGGGAAGGCCCGCTGCACGCGATCGTCCACAACGCCGGCACGATGCCGCCGCAGCGCAAGGAGACCTCGGAGGGCAACGAGCTCACGCTCGCCACCCACGTCCTCGGCCCGCACCTGCTGACGAAGCTGCTGCCCCCGACTCGAGCGGCAGCATCTGGGTGTCATCAGGCGGTATGTACGCGCAGAAGCTGCACGCGCGCGACCTCCAGTACCGCGAAGGCGAGTACAAGCCCGCGACGGCCTACGCCCGCACCAAGCGCATGCAGGTCGTGCTGGCCGAGGAGTGGGCCAAGCGGCTGCCCGGAGTCGCCGTCAACGCCGTGCACCCCGGCTGGGTCGACACGCCCGGGATCTCGAGCTCCCTGCCGACATTCAAGAAGCTCACCCGCCCGATCCTGCGCACCCCGCAGCAGGGCGCGGACACGTTCGTGTGGATGGTCGCGGCCCGCGAGCCGGGGGAGATCACGGGCCACTTCTTCCACGATCGCGCGGTCCGCCCGGAGCACTACACGCGCTTCACGCGTGAAGCGCAGGCGGAGCGCGACGCCCTCTGGAATGCGGTCGAAGCGCTGACCTAGGCATCCGGGGCGTCTGCTTGCATGCCGCAGCCGATGTCCGTAGACAAGCTCCAAGAAGCCGAAGAAGCCGTCGCGCAGCTGCGCCGAAGAGGCCGCGCGCAAGGAGCGCGAGGCGGTCACGACCGACCTCCGCCGCGCCCCCGTGGCCGACACCGCGGGCAAGCCGCACCGCGCGATCACCGCCGCGCTGACCGACGTGCGGACGATGAGCAACATGCGCACGGGCCCGCTCGAGGACGTTCACGAGCTCGCCGTCTCGATCCGCGAGACCGGCCTCCTGCACCCGCCGCTGGTGCGCGAGACCGGCGACGCGGCGCAGCCCTACGAGCTGCTCGCCGGCCAGCGGCGCTTCGCCGCCATGCAGCTCGTCGAGCAGGCCGGGGAGGCGCCCGACGAGTGGCGCTTCACGCTGGTGGAGGGCATCTCGCGGCGCGAGGCGCTGACGATGCAGTTCGCCGAGAACTTCCATCAGAGCAAGCCGGAGCCGGTGCAGTTCGCCCGCGCGGCGCGGCTGATCATGGCCGAGGACCCGACGCTGACCGCCGCCGAGGTGTCGCGGATCGTCGGTGCCCCGCCGGCCTGGACGCGGCAAGGCGCTGCGGCTGCTGGAGCTGCCCGACGCGATCGTCGAGCGCGTCGAGCGCGGCGATCTCTCCTTCACCGCCGCCGACTTCGTCCGCCGCGCGGTCGCGCGCGGGGACGTCACGCCCGAGCGGGCCGAGGAGCTGGTCGAGGACCACGCCAACGGAGCCCTCAGCGGCATCGAGCTCAAGTACGGCGTCGGCTACGTCCCGCCGCCGCCGGAGAACTACGCGGAGACCTCCGAGCGCCTCGACGCCGCCCGTCGCGCGGCCGCTGAGGCGCCGCGCGAGCCGCGCGACGACCGCGAGGAGCGCGAGGACTTCACGGCCTCGGCGCCACGCCCGCAGCGCAGCGGCCCCAGCGACGCCGACCTCGACGGCTACGTGCTCGGCGCCTTCCTCTTCCACTCCGCGACCGACCGGCGTCGCAAGCAGCTGCGGATCGCAGGCGAGGCGGACGCGCACGAGTACGCTCGCTCCCTGCACCCACACGAGCGCCTGCTCGCGCTGCGCTCGTTCGCCCGCGAAGTGATCGAGGAGTAGCCCAGATGATCGATTTCGACGCGTTCGACGCGCTGACGTTCGATTGCTACGGCACGTTGATCGACTGGGAGTCGGGGATCCTCGCCGCGCTGGCACCGATGCTCGCCGCCCACGGCGCCGAGGCCGGCGATGAGGCGCTGCTGGCGGCGTTCGCGCGCCACGAGGCTCGGCTTGAGGAAGGCCCGTACCTCCGCTACGCCGAGGTTCTCGCGGGCTGCCTGCGCGCGCTCGGAGAGGAGCTGGCCTTCGCGCCGACCGACGCCGAGGCCGCCGCGTTCGGCCGCTCCGTCGAGGACTGGCCCGCGTTCGCGGACAGCGCCGAGGCGCTCGCCCGGCTCAAGCAGCGCTTCCGGCTGGGTGTGATCACCAACTGCGACGACGACCTGTTCGCGGCCTCCAACCGCCGCCTCGGTGTCGAGTTCGACTGGGTCATCACGGCGCAGCAGGCAGGCGGCTATAAGCCGCGCACGGAGAACTTCGAGTACGCCTTCGAGCGCATCGACGTGCCGCGCGAGCGGATCCTGCACGTCGCGCAGAGCCTGTTCCACGACCACGTGCCGGCCAAGGCGCTCGGCATGACGTCGGTCTGGGTCGACCGCCGGCAGGGCCGAGCCGGGACGGGGGCGACGCCGCCCGCCGAGGCCACACCCGATCTGACCGTGCCCGACCTGCGCAGCCTCGCCGATCTGGCGACGTAGTTAGCCGGTCAGTAGCGAGAGCCGGCTCGCGAGCGCCTCGGGAGCGCGCGCGAGCTGCGTGGTGGCCGCGCCCAGCACCTCGGCGCGGTCGCCCAGCTCGCCGGTGATGACGCGGACCGCGGCCGCGGCGGGGGAGACGGCGCGCTCGTCGATGGCCTTGCGGATCGGGTTCAGCAGCACGCTGCCGGTGTCCGCGAGCTCACCGCCGATGACGACGACGCTGGGGTTGAGCAGGTTGATCGTCGCCGCCAGCGTCTCGCCGATCGTGCGGCCCGCGTCCGCGACGGCGCGCTGGGCGCCGCGGTCGCCCGCGTTCACCAGTTCGATCAGCTGCGACGGGGACACCGGCTCGCCGCGGCTGTGCTCGAGCAGGCGGGCGATCGCGACCGGGCTGACGAGCGTCTCGAGGCAGCCGCGATTGCCGCAGCGGCAGATCAGCCCATCCTCGTCGACGGTCGTGTGGCCGATCTCGCCCGCGACGCCGGCGACGCCGCCGTACAGCCGGTCGCCGATGATCAGGCCCAGGCCGACGCCGGAGGAGATCCGCAGGTACAGCATGTCCCCGACCCCGCGGCCCGCGCCGAAGAGGTGCTCGCCCAGGGCGCCCGCGTTGGCGCCGTTCTCGACCCGGACGGGCATCCCAAGCCGTGCCTCGAGCTCCAGAGCGGGAGCGATTCCGGCCCAGCCGGGGAGGATGCCGTCGGCGTGGACGGTGGCGGTCGCGGCGTCGACCGGCGCGGCGAGGCCCGCGCCGACGCCGATCACGCGCGCGTTGTCGACCCCGGCCTCGGCCAGCACGTCGACGGTCAGGCGCTTCGCGAGGTCGAAGCTGGCGAACGGGTGCTGGTCGACCGGGCTGGGCTCCGAGCGCTCGGCCAGGATCCTGCCACCGAGATCGCATACCGCGGCGCGGACATGATGGTGCCCGAAATCCAGCCCCACGGCGAAGGCCGCATCGGGCGCGAGCGAGACCTGCAGCGGCGGGCGGCCGATCACGCGGCGCTCATCGGCCGAGCCGTCGGCCTGCTGCTCGACCATGCCGGCGCGCTCGAGCTCGGACAGGACGGCCGTGACCGTCGCCCGGGAGAGCCCGAGGGCGCGCCCCAATTCGCCGCGACTTCGGGCGGGATAGCGCAGAAGCGCCTCTAGGATGCGGAGGCGGTTGGTATCGCGGGTACTGCCGCCGAGGATGTCGCTCACTTCGCGACATTGTGGCGGATCCGTCGGCATTCGACGAACAAGTTGCCCGCATGTGACGTGTAAGCAATCAAAGGGAACGGTATGCGCGAACTCGGTCGCCCGGTGCTCGCCGCGGCGGCGGTGGTCATTTGCGGTGCCGTGATGACGATCCTCGACTCGACGATCGTCAACGTGGCGATCGAGCGGCTCGCGGTCGCGTTCGACTCGCGGCTGTCGACGATCCAGTGGGTCTCGACGGCCTATCTGCTCGCGCTGGCGGCCGCGATCCCGCTCGCGGGCTGGGCGGTGGACCGGTTCGGCACGCGCAAGGTGTTCATGTCGGCGGTCACCGCATTCGCGTGCGGTTCGCTGCTGTGCGGACTCGCGTGGTCGGCGGGCTCGCTGATCGCCTTCCGCGTCGTCCAGGGGCTCGGCGGCGGCATGGTCATGCCGGTCGGCATGACGATCCTGGCGCGCGCGGCCGGGCAGGATCGGATGGGTCGCGTGATGGCGCTCGTCGGCGTCCCGATGCTGCTCGCCCCGGCGCTCGGACCGATACTCGGCGGTGCGCTGCTCGACGGCGCGTCGTGGCGGCTGATCTTCTTCATCAACCTGCCGGTGGCCGCGCTGGCGCTGGTGCTGGCCGCGCGCGTGCTGCCGCGCGAGCCCGGCTCACCCGCGAGAGCCGCTCGACGTGCTCGGCTTCGCGCTGCTCTCGCCCGGCCTCGCCGCGCTCGTCGCCGGGCTGCCTCGCCGCCGGCGGCGCCCTCGCCCACGCCGCTGGCTGGCGCTCGGCTGCGCGCTGCTCGGCGGCTTCGCGTCCACGCGCTGCGCACCGAGCACCCGCTGATCGACCTGCGGATCTTCCAGGACCGCGTCGTCGCGGCCGCGACCGCGACGACGCTGCTGTTCGGCGCCGCGTTCTTCGGCTCGCTGCTGCTGCTCGCGCTCTACTACCAGCTGGCGCGCGACTTCAGCGCGCTGAACACCGGCCTCGTCCTCGCCGCGCAGGGCGTCGGCGCGATGCTGACGATGCCGGTCGCCGGCAAGCTGACCGACCGCAACGGCGCCGGGCTCGGTGGTCCGCGTCGGGCTCGCGCTGGTGATCGCCGGGACGATCCCGTTCGCGTTCGTCGCCGACGGCGTGCCGAACTGGCTGCTCGTCGCCGGGCTCTTCCTGCGCGGCGCGGGCATGGGCGCGACGCTGATGCCGGCGATGGCCGCGGCCTACCAGGCGGTGCCCCCGAGGCGATGGCGCGGGCCGCGAGCGCGATGGAGATCGTCCAGCGCGTCGGCGCGACGTTCGGCATCGCGCTGCTGGCCGTGATCCTGCAGCACGGCCTGACGACGCGCGTCCCCGGGTTCGAAGGGACGTTGAGCACCGTCGAGGACGCCTCTCCGGCGGTCCGCGCGGCGCTGTCCGAGCCGCTGACCGAGGCCGCGGGCCAGACGTTCGTGTGGGCGCTCGTGCTGACGGCGCTGACGCTGATCCCCGCGCTGATGCTGCCGCGGCGAGCTCGCGCCCTGGCGCCGGTCGCGGCGATCGCCGACGCGGGCTCCTAGTCCGGCGGCTCGATCAGCCCGATGCGCTGCAGGCTCTGCAGCACCTGCTCGGAGAGGTCGGCCCCGACGGTCTCAGGATCATCGTTTTCAGGGTCGACCTTCAGCGCCATCCGGTAGCCCTCGTGGCGCGCGTCGAGGTGCACCTTCCAGGTGAAGGCGCCGCTGCGCTGCATCCCGGCGGCGAAGCGGCTCGAGCTGAGCTCGTTCTTGGCGTCGTGCATCAGGCCGGCGCCGACGCGGTCGTGCGGCGGCCGGAAGTCATAGGAGTGCCCGGCGGGCACCACGTAGAGCCAGAGCGCGCGCGGCGCCAGCAGATCGGGCTGCAGGAAGAGCAGGTGGCGCGAGATGAACCCGGTGCCGGCGAGGCTGCGGCGCGCGGTCTTGCCGGGCTCGGGCTGCTGCGCGGCGGGGATCGCGGCGAGGATCAGCTCCGCCGCGCGATCGACGACCACTTTGCCCCAGGCTTCGAAGTCGGCGGCTTCCACGGCCCTCAACCTAGCGGCCGGGCGCCTCGCCGCCGCGCTGTTGCCAAGATGGAGCGCGTGAAGACCTTCGACTCCCTCTACAGCCACGGCTTCGCGCGCGTCGCCGCGGCGGTGCCGCACCTGCGGCCGGCCGAGCCCGTCTTCAACGCCGAGCGCACGCTGGCGCTCGCCGCGGCAGGCGTCCGAGCCCACGCGGCGCTCGTGGTCTTCCCGGAGCTCGGGCTCTCGGCGTACGCGATCGACGACCTGCTTCCACCAGCAGGCGCTGACCGACGCCGTGCTCGACGGGCTGGCGCGCATCGTCGAGGCGAGCGCGAGCCTGTTCCCGGTGCTCGTCGTCGGCGCGCCGCTGCGCGTCGAGGGCGGCGCTCTTCAACTGCGCGGTGGTCATCCACCGCGGCCGCGTGCTCGGCGTCGTGCCCAAGAGCTACCTGCCCGAGTACCGCGAGTACTACGAGGAGCGCCAGTTCCGCGCCGCGCGCGAGGCGATCGGCGACGACGATCGAGCTGCTCGGGCGAGACGGTGCCGTTCGGGCACCGACCTCGCTCTTCGCCGCCGCGCGACCTGCCCGGCTTCGTCGCTGCACGTGGAGATCTGCGAGGACGTCTGGACGCCGATCCCGCCGAGCACGTTCGGCGCGCTGGCGGGCGCGACGGTGCTCGCGAACCTGTCGGCCAGCAACATCACGGTCGGCAAGGCCGACTACCGGCGCACGCTGTGCGCGGCGCCAGTCGGCGCGGCATGATCGCGGCCTACCTCTACACCGCCGCGGGCGCGGGCGAGTCGACCACCGACCTGGCCTGGGACGGCCAGGCGCTGATCTACGAGAACGGCGACCTGGTGGCCGAGGCGGAGCGCTTCGCGGCCGACGAGCAGCTGATCTGCGCCGACATCGACCTCGACCGGATCGTCGTCCGACCGCGCCAGCACGAACAGCTTCGGCGACTCGATCCACGACCACCGCGAGCGGCTGGCGAGCGTTCCGGCGCGTCGAGCTTCGAGCTCGGCGCGCCGGACGAGCGCCGATGCCGCTGCGAGCGCGTGCTCGAGCGCTTCCCGTACGTCCCGGCCGACCCCGCGCACCCGCAACGAGCGCTGCGACGAGGTCTACAACATCCAGGTCCACGGCCTGGAGACGCGGCTGCGCGCGACCGGCATCGAGAAGGTCGTGATCGGCGTCTCGGGCGGGCTCGACTCCACCCACGCGCTGATCGTGGTCGCCCGCGCGATGGACCGGCTCGGGCTCCCGCGCGAGAACGTCCTCGCCTACACGATGCCCGGCTTCGCCACCGGCGAGCACACCAAGGGCAACGCCTGGAAGCTGATGCAGCGCGCTCGGCGTCACCGCGCGAGGAGATCGACATCCGCCCGTCGCGCGAGCAGATGCTGCGCGACCTCGACCACCCGTCGCCGACGGCGAGAAGGTCTACGACATCACCTTCGAGAACGTCCAGGCGGGCGAGCGCACCTCGCACCTGTTCCGGCTCGCCAACCTACCACGACGCGATCGTCATCGGCACCGGCGACCTCAGCGAGCTGGCGCTGGGCTGGGCGACCTACGGCGTCGGCGACCAGATGTCGCACTACACCGTCAACGCGTCGGTCCCGAAGACGCTGATCCGCTTCATGCTGCGCTGGGCGATCGACACCGAGCAGTTCGGCGACGACGGTCGAACGCGGTGCTGCAGTCGGTGCTCGACACCGAGATCTCGCCCGAGCTGATCCCCGCCGACGGCGACGAGCCGACGCAGCCGACAGCGAGAGCAAGCGTCGGCCCGTACGAGCTGCAGGACTTCTTCCTCTTCTACATCGCTGCGCTTCGGCTACCGGCCGAGCAAGGTCGCGTTCCTGGCCGAGCACGCCTGGGGCGACGTCGACGCGCGGCCCGTGGCCGGACCTGATCCCCGACGAGCGCCGCAACGAGTACTCGCGCGCCGAGATCAAGCACTGGCTCGAGGTCTTCCTGTACCGCTTCTTCCAGACTCAGCCAGTTCAAGCGCTCCGCGATCCCGAACGCGCCCGAAGGTCGGCTCCGGCGGCTCGCTGTCGCCGCGCGGCGACTGGCGCGCGCCGAGCGACGCGTCGGCCGCGGTCTGGCTCGACGAGCTGCGCGGCAACGTGCCCGACTGACAAGCGTCGGCGATCCGCCGGGGCCGCTCGCGGTCGTGCCGGCCGCGCCTTAGGAGGACGCACCCGTCAGGATATGGGTCGTTAGTCGAAGCGACGGAGGCGAACGATGGCGAAAGCGATCTACACGGCCAAGGCGACGGTCACCGGCGGGCGAGCGGAGGGCCACGGCGTGAGCGACGACGGGGCGCTCGACGTGCAGCTGCGTCCCCCGAACGAGGGCGGTGGCACGAACCCGGAGCAGCTGTTCGCCGTCGGCTACGCGGCGTGCTTCGAGGGCGCGCTCGGCGCCGTCGCGCGGCGCGAGCGCGCCGAGCGTCGGCGACGTCTCGATCGACTCCGGCGTGTCGCTCTCACCGACCGAGGAGCGCGGGTTCCGGCTCGGCGTCACGCTCGACGTGTCGCTGCCGCACGTCGAGGACGCCGAGCTGGCGGAGAAGCTCGTCCGCGCCGCCCACGCGGTCTGCCCGTACTCGAACGCCACGCGCGGCAACATCGAGGTCGCGCTCAGCGTGAACGGCAAAGCGCTCGACTGATGGCTTGTCGAGCAGCCGCCCGCCTCGGTGCCGGACTTCGCCGCGCTGCGCGGCTGCTGGCAGCCCGTCGCCTACGCGCACGCGCTCGGCGAGCGCCGCTGCGGGTGCGGCTGCTCGGTGAGGACCTCGTGCTCTGGCGCGACAGCGCCGGGGTCCCGCACGCGCTGCGCGACCTCTGCATCCACCGCGGCACCGCGCTGTCGCTCGGCCGCGTCATCGGCGACCGGCTGATGTGCCCCTACCACGGGTGGCAGTACGGCAGCGACGGCGTCTGCAAGCTGATCCCGCAGCTCGCCGATCCGACGCGCGTGCCGGGCAAGGCGCGCGTCGACGCGTTCACGTGCCTGGAGCGCTACGGGATGCTCTGGGTCGCGATCGAGGAGCCGCGCTACGCGCTCCCGTCGATCCCCGAGTTCGACGACCCGGACTGGATCGTCGTCCGCGCCGGCCCGTACGCGTGGAACGCCGACGCCTCGCGCCAGCTCGAGAACTTCACCGACTTCGGGCACTTCCCGTGGGTGCATCCCGGGCTGCTCGGCGACCCCGAGCGGCCGGTCGTCCCCGACTACAGCGTGCGGCCCGACGGCCACATCCTGCACTACGACGTCGTCCGCCCCGAGGCGCCCAACAGCGACGACTTCCCGGTCTTCGCCAACGAGACCGCGGTGGCCCCGGAGCGCCGCAGCCGCTACCAGCTGCACCTGCCGTACACGATCCTGCTGCGGCTCGGCTGGGGCGGCGAGAAGGGGATGGTCTACTTCTTCAGCTCGCAGCCCGTCGACGAGGACCACTGCATCGGCTACGTCACGATCGCGCGCAACTACGACCGCGAGCAGCCGGACTCGGTGCTGCAGGACTTCGAGGACACGATCTTCAACCAGGACCAGCTCGTGGTCGAATCCCAGCGGCCCGAGCGCGTGCCGTTCGACCTCGCGGCCGAGATGCACCTGAAGTTCGACGCCGTCGCGATCGAGTACCGCAAGGCGATGCGCGCGGAGGGGCTAGCTAAGCGCGCGTGAACACGTAGACGGCCGAGTCGAGCTCGGGCGCAGCACGAGCCGGCTCAGCTCGGGCGCCTCGGCGTACGTGAACGCCGTCTGCTCCTCGTAGCTCGTCCAGTTGCCGGCGGCGAAGCGGTGGCGGCTGCCGATGACGATGAGGCGACGTAACGCAGCAGCTCGTCGCGGTCACCGCGTGAGAGCTCGAGCTGGACGGCCGCCCAGTCGCGCGGGTACGCGTCTCGGAGCTCCTTGAGCGAAGGCTCGCTCTCCAGCCAGGCCCGCAGGTCGCGCGGGCGTCGAGGCGGCACGGGGGAGATGCTACGCCCTGCCTGATCCTGGGTAGGGCGCGTGCCGTGACTGAGGAAGAGCTGCGCGCCGTCTTCGACGCGCCGGACGCCGCTGACCGTCGGGCTCGAGGAGGAGGTCATGCTCGTCGATCCCGCTTCGCTCGACCTCGCGCGGCGTCGCCGCCGAGATTCTTGGCGACGACGACGAGCCGCGGCTCAAGCTCGAGATGCCCGCTTCGCAGCTCGAGGTGGTCACCGCGCCGGCGCGCGACGTGGCGGGCGCGATCGCCGAGCTCGCCGCCGGGCGCCGGCGGCTGGCGGAGCTGGCCGTCGCCGGACGCGCGCGGTGCTCGCGGCCGGCGTGCATCCGTTCGCGGCGCCGCTCGGCGAGCTCAACCCGGGCGAGCGCTACGACGCGATCCTCGACGACTACGGCGACGTCGCCCGCGCGCAGCTCGTCTGCGCGCTGCAGGTGCACGTCGCCGTCGGTCGGCCGACGCGACGCTCGCCGTCTACAACGCGCTGCGCGCGCCATCTGCCGGAGCTCGCGGCCCTCGCCGCCAACGCACCGTTCCACGAGGGCCGCGACACCGGCTTCGCGTCGATCCGCCCGCTGATCGGCGGGCTGCTGCCGCGCCAGGGCATCCCGCCGGAGTTCGCGTCCTGGGCGGCGTTCGCCGACGATGCTGCGCTGGGGCCGCGCGTCGGGCGCGCCGCGAGCCGGGCCGCTGGTGGTGGGAGCTGCGCCCGCACGTCGCCTACGGCACGCTCGAGATCCGCGTCTGCGACGCGCAGACGACGGTCGCCGAGGCCGCCGCGGTCGCGGCCTTCGCGCACGCGCTCGTCGCCTGGCTGCTCGAGCGCTACGAGGCCGGCGAGACGCTCGGCGCGCCGGAGTCGTGGCGGATCGCCGAGAACCGCTGGATCGCCGCTCGCCACGGGCTCGACGGCCGGCTCGCCGACCTCGTCAGCGGCGAGGCGCGCCCGGTCCGCGAGCTCCTGCGCGAACGCCTCCAGACGCTCGCGCCGGTCGCCGAACGGATCGGCTGCGCCGCCGAGCTCGCCGGTGCGCATGCGCTGGTCGAGCGCAACGGGGCGATCCGGTTGCGCGAGGTCGCGGCCGAGACCGACCTGCTCGGCGCCACTCGGTGGCTTACCGATCGCTTCCTCGACTAGCGCGGCTGGACGAGTCCTTCACCGACGAGGCGGACGTTGACCGCCACCCCCGCGCGGGCGCCGTCGGCGATCGCCATCACGACGTTCTGCATCGGGTCGGCGCAGTTGCCCGCGGCGTAGACGCGGTCGACGCTGGTCTGCCGGTCCTCCGCGGCGGCGGTGATGAAGCAGCTCTCCTCGAGCGCGCAGCCGAGCACGGCGGCGAGCGCGCTCCGCGGCTCCATCGCGACGTGGAAGAAGAGCGCGTCGCGCTCGATCGGCTCGCGGCCGGCGACCGCGACGGCGGTCAGGTGGCCGTCGGTGTGCACGAAGCGCTGGACCGGCTCCGTCACGACCTCCACGCCGACCTTGCTGAGCGCGGCCGCGTCCTCAGGGGTCGACCCCGGCGCTGAAGACCATCACGTCGGGCGACCACTGGCGCAGCAGGCCACCCATGTGCGCAGCGGCGAACGGCGGCACGGAGACCGCGAGGCGCTGATCCGCGTGCTCCCAGCCGTCGCAGTACGGGCACGTGTGGGCGCTGACGCCGTAGATGGCGTCGAAGCCTTCGATGTCCGGCGTCGTGTCGAGCATCCCGGTGGCGAGGATCAGCGTCCGCGCGCGGATTGCGTCGAGCTCCACGCCGCCGTCGATCGACTTGATGTCGTCCACCTCCGCCGCGCGAACCTCGATCCCGTAGCGGCGCAGCTCCTCGACGCCACGCTCGCGAAGCGCGGCGGGGTTGAGCCCGTCATGTCCGAGCACGCCGTGCATGGCGTGGGCGGCGTAGTTGCGCGGCTTGCCGGAGTCGAGCACGAGCACGCTGCGGCGAGCGCGTCCCAGGGTCAAGGCGGCGCTCAGACCCGCGGGTCCGGCGCCGACGACGATGCAGTCGAAGTCCATGCGATCGCAGGTTGGCCGCGCGACGACCGATACTGGCAAGCTCGTATGCCGATATGGCAAAGACCGACGAACTCGTCCGCGCGCGCCTGCGTGCCCTGCGCCTCGAACGCGGGCCTCACCCAGGAGGAGGTCGCCGAGCGGGCCGGCATGGCCACCTCGACGCTCAGCCGCCTCGAGTCCGGCGCCCGCCGGCTCGCGCTGGACCACCTCACGCCGCTCGCCGGCGCCCTGGGCGTCGAGGTCGGCGACCTGCTCGCCCCGGCGACCCGTCGACCCCCGCGTCCGCGCGCCGCTCGCGGATCGTCGACGGCATCGTCATCCGCCAGCTCTCCCAGCCACGTCCCGGGCGGCCTCGTCGTCGCGCACCTGGACTTCCCCGCCGCCCGCAAGACCCCCGACCCCGCACCCACGAGGGCCACGAGTGGCTCTACGTCATCGCCGGCCGCCTCCGCCTCGTCCTCGGCGACGACGACCTGATCCTCGAGCCCGGCGAAGCGGCCGAGTTCTCCACCTGGACCCCGCACTGGATGGGCGCCGTCGACGGCCCCACCCAAGCCCTCGCGATCTTCGGCCCCCAAGGCGAACGAGTCCACCTCCGAACCTAAAGCGAACCTAAGACGGGGTCAGACCCCTTTAGAAGGTCTTTATATTCGCGGGCGCTGGTCGCGGAGCTGAACGCAGCCCGTCGCGCGGCGGGGGAGGGGCTCGTTGTCGCCCGTCCGCAGCGTCGCCGTCCAGCAGCGCCGGTCGCGCATCCGGACGCCGTAGGACGGGGGCGAGCTGTCGCCCTGGAAGCGCTGGACGCTGCAGCGCCAGCGCGCTTCCCGTATGCGCCGGCAGGCCTCTGGGCCGCCGACCGACGGTGCGTCCAGCTCGCGCTCGACGCTGTTCTGCACGGCCTTGCCGGAGGGCGTCCCGATCGCGGGTGCGTAGAGGTACACGCCCACCAGGACGGCGACCAGCAGCAGCGGCTTGACGAGCTTCAGCAGGAGGAACATCGCGCCGCGGAATCTAAAGGGGTCAGACCCCTTTAGGATTCGCGAAGGGTGCGCTAGAATAGATGCTTGCAGAAAGCAAGTATCTGATGTCAGCGTCCGAAGATCTCGTCATCGCCCTCTACCGGCTCGGCTTGGTGCAGCGTTCGATCGCGCGCCACGCGCTTGCGGAACTCGGCTCGCAGGGCTTCACCGCCCTCGCCGTGGTCCAGCGCCAGGGGCCGGTGCGGGTCAGTGACGGTCGCCGAGCAGCTGAGCGTGGACCTGTCGGTGGCCAGCCGCCAGGTGGCCGCGCTCGTGCTCGCCGGCTACGTCGCGCGCGAGCCCGACCCCGACGACCGCCGCGCCTCGCGCCTGCGGCCGACGGAGGACGGCGACGCGCGTGCTCACCGACTCGCACAGCGGATGGTCGCGACCGCGTCCAGTGCGCTGGGCGGCTGGTCGGAGGAGGACATCGCCGGGCTCGCCTCGCAGCTCGAGCGCCTGCGCGAGGACTTCGCGAGCGGTGGCGTCGATCCCGACCCGCCAGGAGCCAGCCGCATGACCGCTACCACCGACGCCCTACCCGTCCCCGGCCGCGCCGCCCGGCCGGACCGGCGCCGCGATGACCCACCGCGAGGTGCTCGAGGCGATGTCCGGCCTGCTGCTCGGCATGTTCGTCGCGATCCTGTCGAGCACCGTCGTCTCGACCGCGCTGCCGAGGATCATCGGCGACCTCGGCGGCAGCCAGTCCGCCTACACCTGGGTCGTCACCTCGACGCTGCTGGCGCTGACCGTGACGCACGCCCGATCTGGGGCAAGCTCGCCGACCTCTTCGACCGCAAGCTGCTCGTCCAGACCGGCCTCGTGCATCTACGTCGTCGGCTCGATGCTCGCCGGCCTCGTCGCAGTCGACGACGCTGGCTGATCGCCTGCCGCGTCGTCCAGGGCATCGGCGTCGGCGGGCTCACCGCGCTCGTGCAGGTGATCCTCTGCGACCTCGTCTCGCCGCGCGAGCGCGGCCGCTACTCCGGCTACCTCGGCGCCGTGTTCGGCGTCGGCACGGTCGCCGGCCCGCTGCTCGGCGGCGTCGATCACCGACAGCGTTCGGCTGGCGCTGGTGCTTCTACGTCGGCGTCCCGTTCGCGGTCGCCGCGCTTCGTCGCTGCTGCAGCGCACGCTGCACCTGCCGCGCCGCCGCGCGCGAGGTCCAGATCGACTACGCCGGCGCGACGCTGATCGCCGGCGGCGTGTCGAGCCTGCTGATCTGGGTCTCGCTCGCCGGGCAGCAGTACGACTGGATCTCCTGGCAGACGCGCCGTGCTCGTCGGCTCGGCGGCCTCGCGCTGCTCGTCGGGCGCGGTCGTCGTCGAGCGCCGCGCGCGCCGAGCCGCTCATCCCGCTGCGCGCTCTTCCGCGACCGCACCGTCGTGCTCGCCGTGATCGCCAGCGTCGCCGTCGGCATCGCGATGTTCGGCACGACCGTCTTCCTCAGCCAGTACATGCAGATCGCCCGCGGCAAGTCGCCCGACCGAGTCCGGCCTGCTGACGATCCCGATGGTCGTCGGGCTGTTCCTCGCCTCGACGCTCGTCGGGCCGGATCGTCACCCGCACCGGCCGCTACAAGCGCCCGATGCTCGCCGGCGGCGTCGCTGCTCACCGCGGGCCTGGGCCTGATGGGCACGCTCGACGAGACGACCAGCCTGGCCGAGCTGGCGTCTTCATGCTCGCTGCTCGGCGCCGGCCTCGGGATGCTGATGCAGAACCTCGTGCTGGTCGTGCAGAACACGGTGCCCCAGCGCGACATCGGCGCCGGCAGCTCGCTGGTCGCGTTCTTCCGCACCCTCGGCGGCGCGATCGGCGTCTCGGTGCTCGGCGCGCTGCTGGCGTCGCAGCCAGCTCGTCGATCGCCGCCGGCCTCGCCGCGCGGGCGTCGACCGCCGGCGGCGCGGGCGGCGGCAAGGTGCCCGACGTCGCGCACGCTGCCCGCGCCGGTCGGCGCGCGTCGTCGAGCACGCCTACGGCGCGGGCGTCGGCGAGATCTTCCTGGTCGCCGCGCCGCTCGGGCTCGTCGCGCTGATCGCGGTCGCGCTGCTGCGCGAGGTCCCGCTCGGCGGCCAGAGCGGCATCGAGATCGCCCGCGAACGGACGCCAGCCGAGCGCGTCCTGGAGGCCGCGTGATGCGACGAGCCACCGCACGAGCTGCCCTCCACCGCCTGCTCGTCGCGCATCGACGGCTCGGCCAACGCCGACCTCGCGCTGACGGCGGCGATCACCGCCGCCCGGCGCGACCACGCCACGATCACGCTGCTCGCCGTCGCCCCGGACGTGCTCGCCGACCGCGCCGCTGGCCGTGGCCGCCGGCTCGCCGCGCGCGGCTCGCAGGACGAGGTCGACGCGGACGCCGCAGGCGTGCTGCGCGAGGCCGTCGCGCGGATCCCGGAGACATCCCCGTCCACACGATCTCCGCCGCGGCAAGGCCGGGGCCGCGAGATCGTCGCCAGGCGCGCGAGCGGCGACTACGACGCGATCATCCTCGGCGCCCGCGGCGTCGGCCGCGTCGGCGCGCTGATGGGCAGCGTCTCCAGCTACGTCCTGCACCACGCCGACATCGCCGTGTTCGTCGCGCACGCGCCCCGAGGCGACTAGCGGCCTTCGCAGGTGTACCTAGTAGTGGATCGCGCCGCGCGTCCCGCCGCCGACCGCGATCGCGTCGCCGTTGATGGCGACGCTGCGCGGGCTGGCGAGGAACGCGATCACGTCGGCGACCTCGGCGGCGGTGACGGCGCGGCCGATCGAGACCTCGGCGACGGCGGCGGCCGGCGGCTCGCGCTCGGTGATCGTCGGCCCGGGGTGCACGACCGTGACGTTGATCCCGGCCGGCCCGAGCTCATCCGCGAGGTTCTTGGTCAAGGCCGCGACCGCGACGTTGCGCACCGACCCGACGACCGAGCCGGTCTGGCGCGCGGCGAGACCGGAGACGTTGATGATCCGGCCCCAGCCCTGCTCGGCCATCAGCGGCGCGACCGCCCGCGCACAGCGCAGGTACCCGGCCACCTTGACGTTGAGATGCTCGACCAGTTCCGCCTCGGGGAAGCCGCCCTGGTTCGGCGTCGCGGCGGAGTTGACGAGCACATCCACCCCGCCGAACGCCTCGACGACGGTGGCGAGCATCGCCGCGACGCTCTCGTCGGAGCCGGTGTCACCCGGCACGGCGAGACCGCCGACCTCGTCGGCGGCCGCCGACAGCGCTTCGATCCCTCGTGCCACCAGCGCGACGCGCGCGCCCTCGGCGGCCAGCACGCGCGCGATCGCGAGCCCGATGCCGCGGCTGCCGCCGGTGACGATCACGCGGCGGCCGGTCAATTGAAGATCCACGCGCGCCGGTTATAGCTAGGCGACGAACGCCACCGCGGTCCCCCACGGGTCGCGGACGAGGAAGCCGCCGTCGATGTCCTCGGCGTCCGTCGACGCGGGCGCGCACCTCGGCGAGCTCCGCGGCCGGCAGCTGCACCGTCCAGTGGCGCAGGCCGACGGTGTGCGCGGGCGGCGGCGCCGACGCCGGGGCCGCGCCAGATGTTGAAGCCGAGGTGATGGTGGTAGCCGCCGGCGGACACGAAGGCGGCCGTGCCGAGGTTGGCCTGGACCTCGAAGCCGAGCACGTCGCGGTAGAAGCGCAGGCCCTCGTCGATGTCGCCGACGTGCAGGTGCAGGTGGCCCATGCGCAGGCCGGGGCCGACGTGCGGCGCGCGGCGCCTCGCCGGCGATCGTCGCCAGCAGCGCGTTGAAGTCCAGCGCGGCCGGGCCGCCGGCGTAGCCGAGGTCGACCGGCCACTGCTCGCGCGGGCGGTCGGCGGCGAGCTCGATGCCGTTGCCGTCGGGGTCGGGGAGGTAGATCGCCTCGTGCGTGCGATGGTCGGAGGCGCCGTCGATCGGCGTCGAGGTCACCGACAGGCGCACGGCGGCGCGGGCGAGCTCCTCGCGGCTCGGGTACAGCAGCGCGTAGTGGTAGAGGCCGGCGGAGCGCCCGGCGGGCCGTGCGAGCGGGTCCTCGTGGAGTACGAGCACGGTGACCTCGCCATCGCCCAGCGAAGCGATCGTCGCCCTCGTGGGTGTGGACGCGCAGGCCGAGCGAGGTCTGGTACCAGGCGACGGAGCGATCGAGGTCGGAGACGGTCAGGTGGACGGCGCCCAGCGTGAGCGTCGCGGGGAGCACTGGAGTCGCGGTCGGGTTCATGCCATTCAGGATCGCCCGCGACACGCGACCTTTCCATGGCACTCCCTCGCCGATCCATGGACTTCTCTACGGTCCCCCGCGATGGACCTCGCCGTCGACCGCCTGAACGCCTCGCTCCAGGTCGTGCTGGTGGAGGACGCGACGTTCGGGACCGCGGCGCCGCAGGGCGTCCGCGACCCGCACCGGCACGACTACCACGAGCTGATCTGGGCTCGCCGGGGCGAGGGCGAGCACTCGATCGACGGCGAGCGCTCGCCGGTCCGCCCGGGCACCGTGACGCTGATCGGCCGCGGCCAGGTCCACGTCTTCGAGCGCGCCCGGGCGCTCTCCGGGGCGGTCGTGCGCTTCGGCCCGGAGCTGCTGCACGACGGCGCGGCCCGCTCGGATCCGGGCTGGCTCGTCGGCAGCCGCGGCGCCCGCACGGTGACGGTCCCGCCCTCGGAGGTGCAAGCGCTGGAAGCGACGATCGCGAGCCTCGCCGCCGAGTCGCAGCGCCCGCTCGACGCCCGCGGCCTCGACCTCCAGCGCCACCTGCTGCTCGTGCTGCTGCTGTGGATCGAGCGCTGGTACGACGCGACGCGCACCGAGCGCCGCGAGCCCGACGACGCCGACGTCCAGCTCTACCGCCGCTTCGACCAGGTGCTCGAGCGCGACTTCGCCCGCCACCACGACGCCGTCCACTACGCGGACGCGCTCGCCGTGCCGCCCGCACAGCTCTCGCAGGGCGCTCGCGCACGTCACCGGCCGCACGACGAAGCAGCTGATCACCGACCGCGTGATGCTCGAGGCCGCGCGGCTGCTGCGCTTCACCGACCTGACGGTGGGCGAGATCGCGTTCCGCGCCGGCTTCGAGGATCAGCTGTACTTCTCGCGCGCGTTCAAGCGCCACCACGGTCAGGCGCCAACGGCATATCGTTCGCCCACGTGAAGATCGCCCTCGACCCGTACATGTTCCGCCACGTGCCGCTGCTCGAGCTGCCCGCGCTCGTGGCCGACCTCGGCTACGAGTACATCGAGCTCTCGCCGCGGCCGGACTTCATCCCGTTCTTCGTGCACCCGCGGGCGGACACCGCGACGATCAAGGGCGTTCCGACGCGCGCTCGACGCGGCGGGCGTCGAGGTCGCGACCGTCCTGCCGCTCTACCGCTGGGCCGGCCCGGACGAGGACGAGCGCCAGGCCGCCGTGCGCTACTGGAAGCGCGCGATCGAGATCACCGTCGAGCTCGGCGTGCAGACGATGAACACCGAGTTCAACGGCCGCCCCGAGCGCCAGCCGGAGAGCGAGGCGCAGTTCTGGCGCTCGCTCGAGGAGCTGCTGCCGATCTTCGAGCGCGAGGGCATCCAGCTGCGCCTGGAGCCGCACCCCGACGACTTCATCGAGGACGGCCGCGAGGCGGTCGACATGGTCCGCGGGATCAACTCGCCGAACGTCTCGTTCCTCTACTGCGCGCCGCACACGTTCCACATGGGCGGCGACATCACGGGGATCATGGAGTACGCGGGCGACCTGCTGACGCACCTGCACGTGGCCGACTCCTGCGACCATCGCGCCTCGTCGGGCCTGCGCTACATCGTCAACCCGCCCGGCTCGACGGTGCGCGTGCACCAGCACCTCGACATCGGCCAGGGCGAGGTCGACTGGGACGCGTTCTTCGGCACGCTCGAGCGGCTCGAGTTCGACGGGATCATGACCGCGTGCGTGTTCGCCTGGGAGGACCGGGCGCGCGAGTCCTCCACCTTCATGCGCGAGGAGCTGGGCCGCCGCACGAGCGGCTGGAAGCACCTGGGCTAGGCTCGGCGGCAGTGGAAGAGACCGCCGCGCGCCCCGACGCGGCGGGAATCTGCGCCGCGGTGCGCACGATCGTGCTGATCCACGGCTCCTGGGTGACGCCGCGCAGCTGGGGGCACTGGATCCGCCACTACGAGGACCGTGGCTTTGACGTTCTCGCGCCCGCCTACCCCGGGGTCGAGGTCGAGGTCGAGGCGCTCAACGCCGATCCCGCGCCGATCGAAGCCGTGACGGTCGAGCAGATCGTCGAACGCCTCGCGGGCATCGTCGACGCGCTCGAGGAGCCGCCGCTGCTGATCGGTCACGCGGCGGGCGGCGAGTTCGTGCAGCGCCTGCTCGACAGCGGCCACGGCGCCGCGGGCGTGGCGATCAACTCGGTGCCGACCACGGCCGTGCCGGACCGCGACCGCCACCGCGCGGTGGGCTTCACCCACGCGCAGTGGCGCTCAGCGTTCACCCGCACGCTGGACGAGACGGTGTCCCGCGCGCTGTACGACCGCTACCACGTCCCGGCTCCGCCGGCGATCCGCTGGGACGACGACCGCAGCGACCACGCTCGCCCACTACGTGCTGGGCTGGGCCGTCGCGAACGTCAGCGAGACGTTGGCGTAGACCTCGGGCGGCACGCGGCAGACCGTGTGCGTGCCCTTGGCGACGACGCGGCGCCGGGAGCCGTTGGGCTGCACGACCGTCTTGATGTTGCGGACCTTGCCGCAGTACTTGCCGTCGCCGAAGGTGCCGTTCTGCTGGGAGTAGGCGAACGGGAAGCCGGGCTGCGGCGCGTCGGCGATCGAGATCAGCGGGCCGAGCGTCAGGCCCGCCGCGGCCGCGAGCTCCGCGGCCTTGGCGCGGGCGTCGGCGATCGCCAGCGGCAGCGCCGCCGCGTGCGCGACCTGGACGGACTTGCGGATCGACACGTCGATCTTGCGGTTGGCCGGCTCGGGTTTGACCTCACCCTGACCGGTGGCCGTGATCGTCGGCGTCTGCGCACCCGCGGGCGCGGGCAAAACGGCAGCGAAGAACAACGCTGCACCGACTGCGGATAACTGCACGGCACGCCGTGGACGGGGCATGGCACTCCCTCTTTGGTTGTCGAGGCCTCACCATGTAGTTGCGCCGGCGCGCGATTTTGTGACCGGGTTCAGCCGATCCGGGTGATCGGCGGGATCGTGAAGGTGCCGTCGAAGACGGCGGCGTGCGGTTCGTACATGCGCAGGATGGGGCGGAAGCGGCCCGCGGGGGCCGGCAGCCAGTTCGCTGCGCTCCTCCGGCGCGTCGTGCTGGATCGTGATCGTCAGCGAGCCGTCGTCGGCGAACTGGATCCCCGGCGTGCGGTCGCCGATCGAGTAGCGGCCGATCGGGTTCTCGACGAGGAAGAACTCCGGCAGGTCGTACATCGTGATCGACCAGAACGCGTCGACGGGCGGCATGGTCTCGAAGCGGATCTCGTAGCGACGGGAGCCGTCGAGGGCTTCGCCGTCGGCGTCGTCGTACACCATCGCGTACGCGGCCTCGTAGCCGTGGTTGCCCCACAGCCCTCCGCGTGCCGACAGCGCTCGCTCGACGTAGCGCAGCTCCGTGTCGGGGAGCTTCCACTGCGGATCGTCGAGCGCGCCGATCTCGAAGTAGTCGAGGTTGTAGTCGAAGACGTGGTAGGTCAACTTCCAGCCGTTGACCTCCGGGCTCGCGCCGTGCTCGAGCGCGTACTCCATCTTCTTGCGCCCCGAGGCGAGACCCGCGCGCAGGTCGGCGGCGAGCTCGGGGTCAGGCTCGACGTAGGGCGACTGCTCCTCGAAGAGCCCGAGCGCGGCGAAGCGCTGCTGGTAGGCCTGGTCGCGGGGCGCGGGCGGGAACGCTCGCAGCCGCACGCGCAGCTTCTCGAAGAAGCGCAGATCCTCGGGGACACCGGCATCGGGCTGTGGCAGACCCGCTCCCGGAGCGTCGGTCGTCGGCGTCAGCGTGAGCGCCGCCTGGAGCTCGCGGACCGCGGGCAGGTCGTCCTCGCCGGCGACGGCCCAGCGGCCGACGATCGAGGCGATCGTCGTGGGGAACCGGATCACGCTCTCGCCGTCGCCGGCGGTGCCGTCCCAGTCTGAGGCGACGAGCAGGAACGTCCCAGCACCGGTTCCCGTCGCGCGGTGCCCGATGTACGCGAAGTTGTCGGTCCACGCGTCGATGAACTGGAGCACGTAGTAGCGGCCGTTGGTGTCGGGCACCTCGAGCCGGACCGGGCCGGCGCTGACGTCGACCTGCGTGATCGAGTAGATCGTGTCGTTGTTGATCGAGACGAACTTCTCGTCGGGGCCGGCGAGCGCGTCGGCGTGGCCGAAGGCGTTCAACGCCGTCGCCGGCACCGCGCCGATGCCGGAGTGGACGAAGCGCTCGACCTCGTCGAGGTCGAAGTTCAGCGGGAAGCCGTAGATGAACGCCTCGGCCGCAAGCGAGGCCCGATCAGTTTCAAAGTCCGTCGTCATCCGCTCACTCCACCCGGCTCGCGGGCGATGACACATCGCCCGCGGCGGGTGAAAAGGAGCGGTCGGCTTACGCCTGGGGGGAGAGCGCGGGCCAGTCCGCGCGCGGGTCCTGCAGCGGCGTCAGGCGGCGTTCGATCTCGGGCCGGCGGTCCTCCAGGAACGGCGGCAGGATGATCTTCGTGCCGAGCTCGCCGGCGTCGAGGCCGTCGACCAGGAAGCCGGGCTCCTCGGTCGCGAGCTCGTACAGGACGCCGCCCGGCTCGCGGAAGTAGAGCGAGTGGAAGTAGTGGCGGTCGACGAAGCCGGAGTTCGGGATGCCGGCGTTCGAGACGCGCTCGATCCACTCCGTCAGGTCGCGGTCGTAGGTGCCCCACGCGATGTGGTGGACGGTGCCCGCGCTCTGGCGGCCGCGCTCGGCGGGCGCCGGGTCGAAGGCGATCCAGCCGCCGCGTTGCGAGCCGCGCAGCTCGAAGCGATCGTCGACGTGCGCGGCGCCCATCAGGCCCTCGAGCAGCGCGGCCGAGGCGGCCGGGTCGAAGCTGTAGGCGCGCACGCCCTCGAAGCCGCGGATCGCGACCTCGGGTGCGATCTCGGGATGGACGGCCACGAGCGGCGCGTCATCGGTCGTGTCGACGACCAGCTCGTGGTCCAGGCCCTCGGGATCGGAGAAGCGCAGGCTGCCGTCGAGGTCGAACGGGATGCCCTCGTCGCCGAAGCGCTCGGCCCAGAAGACCAGGGCGTCGGCGGACGCGACGCGGTGCACGATCCGGTGGACCATGCCGGCGCCGGGACGGCCGGGGATCGCGTTCGGGTACTCGAAGAACGTGAGGTCGGCGCCGGGGCGCGCCTCCTCGTCGCCGTAGAAGAGGTGGTAGACGCCAGGATCGTCCTGATTGACTGTCTTGGCCGTGAGCCGCAGCCCGAGCACGCGGGTGTAGAAGTCGACGTTGCGGCGAGCGTCTCCGGTGATCGCGCTGATGTGGTGGATTCCCTCGAACTGCATGTTCTTGCCTCCGTGGCGGCGAGTGATTGCATAAACAACTATAGCTCGCAATGATTGTGACCGCAACTACTGTGCCGAGAAGGCGTGTCGGGCGCCGCATTGAAGGGAACCCACGTTGGACGTGACCAAGAGCCTCGAGCGATCCCTGCTGCCCGACGAGGGCGATCAAGCGGAGCACCACGCTCCCGAGATCACCTACGACGAGCAGTTCTATCCCGCGCGCCCGCGGCGCTTTCGCCCCTCCGCGCGCCGCTCGCTGGCACGCCGCATCTCCGACCGGCTGACCGGCGACGGCAACGGCGAGGCGGTCGCCGACAACCGCGAGTACGTCGAGTGGCTGGTCGAGCAGTCGATGCTCACCGACGCCAACCGGCTCGCCTCCCAGCTCTCCGGCCAGGGGAGCATGTGGCAGAACCCGTACGCGCACCCCGATCCGCGGGCGGCGCTGGAGCGCGCCTCGGTCTGGTTCACGGCCTACCCGCTCTCGTTCGTGACGCGTCGCGGCGAGACGTACCTCTCCGCGCTCGCCGACCCGGCGCTGTGGCAGGCGTTCCGCACGATCGGCATCGACGGCGTCCACACCGGCCCGGTCAAGCAGGCGGGTGGGCTCAACGGGCGCCGGCTGACGCCCTCCGTCGACGGCCACTTCGACCGCATCAGCATGCTGGTCGACCCCGAGTTCGGCAGCGAGGACGAGTTCCGGCGCCTGTGCGCGACGGCGACCGAGTACGAGGGCACGGTGATCGACGACATCGTCCCCGGCCACACCGGCAAGGGCGCCGACTTCCGGCTCGCCGAGATGGCCCACGGCGACTACCCGGGCATCTACCACATGGTCTCGATCGCGCCCGCCGACTGGCATCTGCTCCCCGACGTCGCCGACGGCCGCGACTCCGTGAACCTCGACGGCGACACCGAGGCGGCGCTCGAGCGCGCCGGCTACATCATCGGCCGGCTGCAGCGGGTGATCTTCTACGAGCCCGGCGTCAAGGAGACCAACTGGAGCGCGACGCGGGTCGTCGGCGGCGTCGACGGCGTCGAGCGTCGCTGGGTCTACCTGCACTACTTCAAGGAGGGCCAGCCCTCGATCAACTGGCTCGATCCCTCCTTCGCCGGCATGCGGCTCGTGATCGGCGACGCCCTGCACGCGCTCGCCGACCTCGGCTCCGGCGGCCTGCGACTCGACGCCAACGGCTTCCTCGGCGTCGAGAAGACCGCCGAGGGCGCGCCCGCGTGGTCGGAGGGCCACCCGCTGTCGGAGGCCGCGAACCACATGATCGCGTCGATGATCCGCAAGATGGGCGGCTTCTCCTTCCAGGAGCTCAACCTCGCGATGGACGACATCAAGGCGATGGGGGAGACCGGCGCCGACCTGTCCTATGACTTCGTGACGCGGCCCGGCTACCACCACGCGCTCGTCACCGGCGACACCGAGTTCCTGCGTCTCACCATGAACCTCTCGCGCGAGATGGGGATCGACCCGGCCTCGCTCGTGCACGCGATGCAGAACCACGACGAGCTCACGCACGAGCTCGTGCACTTCTCCACGCGCCATCGCGACGACCTGTTCACCTATCGCGGCGAGGAGCTGACCGGCTGCGAGCTCGGCGAGCGTGTGCGCGCCGACCTCAACGACGGGCTGACCGGGCCGCACGCGACCTACAACCGCCGCTTCACGCAGAACGGCATCGCCTGTACGACGTCGACCGTGATCGCCGCGACGCTGGGCATCCAGGACCTGGCCGAGATCACCGAGGCCGAGCGCGAGGAGATCAAGCGCGTCCACCTGCTGCTGGCGATGTTCAACGCGCTGCAGCCCGGCGTCTTCGCCCTCTCGGGCTGGGATCTATCGGGGATGCTGACGGTCGAGGCGACGAAGGTCGCCGACCTGATCTCCGAGGGCGACACGCGCTGGATCAACCGCGGCGCGCACGACCTGCGCGGCGTCGACGACCCCGCCCGCGAGGGCCGGATGCCGCCCGCGCGCAGCCTTTACGGCACGCTGCCCGAGCAGCTCGCCGACCCGGCCTCCTTCGCCTCGCGGCTGCGCGCCATCATCGAGGTGCGCCGGCGCTGTGGGATCGCGACCAGCGTCCAGGTCGACGTCCCGCAGGTCTCACACCGCTCCGAGCTGGTGATGGTCCACCGGATCGACGACCAGAGGCTGCAGATCACCGCGCTGAACTTCTCGGCCGAGCGCCTGTCGGGCACGGTGCGCTCCGAGCACCTGCCGCCGGGCGCCCGCGTCACCGACATGTTCACCGGCGACGCGCTCGGAACCGTCGACGACCTGCACAGCTTCGGCCTCGTGCTGGACGGCTACCAGGGCACCTCGCTACTCATCTGCACCTAATCAGCGATGCGGAGTTGTTGCCGAGATGTAAACGACTTGTTTCCAACCTGTGTAATCGGCCGTAGTGTGGCGCCCCGTGACCGGGGACATCATCGTCGTGCTCGTAGTGGCTGTTGCCCTCGTGTTCGATTTCACGAACGGCTTCCATGACACGGCGAACGCGATGGCGACCACCATCGCGACCGGTGCGCTGAAGCCCAAGGTCGCCGTCGCCGTCGCCGCGGTCCTGAACTTCGTCGGCGCGTTCATCTCGATCACGGTCGCCGCGACCGTCGCCAAGGGGATCGTCGACGCGGGTGTGGTCACGACCACCGTGATCTTCGCCGGCTTGGTCGGAGCGATCGCCTGGAACCTCGCCACGTGGTGGTTCGGCGTGCCGTCGTCATCCTCCCACGCGCTGATCGGCGGCATGATCGGCGCCGCGATCGCCGCGATCGGAACCTCCTCCATCGAATGGGCCGGCGTGCTCTCGAAGGTCATCGTGCCGGCGCTGATCGCACCGGTGCTGGCCGGCGTCGTCGCGCTCGGCGCCACGGTGATCGTCTACCGGCTGATCCGCAACTTCGCCGCCGAGAAGGCTGAACGCGGCTTCCGCTGGGCCCAGGTCGGGTCGTCCTCGATGGTCGCGCTCGCGCACGGGACCAACGACGCGCAGAAGACGATGGGCGTGATCTGCCTCGCGCTGATCGCCAACGGCAACCTCTCCTCGACGAACTTCCACGTGCCCGACTGGGTCGTCTTCTCCTGCGGGCTGGCGATCGCGCTCGGCACCTACATGGGCGGCTGGCGGATCATCAAGACACTCGGGACCAAGGTCACCGAGGTCCGCCCGCCGCAGGGGTTCTCATCGGAGGAGGTCGCTGCCGTCGTGATCCTCGCCTCCTCGCACCTCGGCTTCCCGCTCTCCACGACCCAGGTCGTCTCCGGCGCGGTCACCGGCTCCGGCGTCGGCCGGCCGGGCGCGCAGGTCGACTGGACCGTCGCGCGCCGGATCGTGTTCGGCTGGCTGCTCACACTGCCTGCCGCGGGCGCCACCGCCGCGATCGTCTATGCGATCACGGATCTGCTGGGCGGCGGCGCGATCGGGCCGCTCGCGGTCACCGTCATCCTCGCCATCGCCTGTTTCGCGCTGTGGCGCGCCAACAAGGCGTCCGGGGTCGATCCCGACGATCTGGCCCCGCCGGAGCCGGAGCCCGAGCCGGAGCCGACCGCCACTCCCGCACTGGAGGCGGTGGGCGTATGAGCCTGCTCGCCACGACGATCGTCGACTGGGGAGCGCTGCTGGACGTGGCGATCGTCTCGGCCGTCGTCGGCCTCGCGATCGCGCTCACGCTCGGAGTCGGCATCGCCTCCTCGCTGCGCGCCCAGGAACGCCAGGGCGTGAGCGCGCTGGCGCTCAACGCCGTCACGGTCACCTCGGTCGTGCTCGTCGGCATCGCGGTGCTGGCCGGGCTGCACTTCCTGGCCGACAAGTAGTTTCTACGGAGCGGGTCTGCGGCGCACTGCGCCGGTACGGTTCTCCCATGGAAGCGAACATGGGGAACATGAGCGCAACGACTGAGACCAAGAGCCAGCCCGGCCCCTTCGGCTTCGCCAAGATGGCTGGATCGTCGATCGCCGGCCGCGACGCCGCCCCATGGGTCACCGACTTCCTCAACGCCGCCTACTACCGCCGCGACGTGGCCGAGCGCGACGTCGACGACCTGCGCTTCGCCTTCGGCGTCCTGACGACGTACTGGTACCGCTCGCATCCTGATCGCCGGCTGCGCGTCACCGACCTGCCCGCCTTCCATCGCGCGTTCGGCGGCGAGCGCTTCGGCACCGAGGAGTCCGCGCGCGGCACGCTCAGCCGCGAGGCGCTCGAGCGCGGCGCCTCCAAGCTGATCGGCGACTGGTTCCCGGAGGCCTACGCCGACGACGCGCGGCGCGCCTGGGGCATGGCCTTCCCGACCGTCGAGGAGCGCGACGCCTACGACCCGGAGCGCCGCCTGAAGCTCGCCAAGCTCGGCGAGCTGACGGCCGAGAGCGCCCCGCTCGAGCAGCAGGTCTGGCACACCTACCCGCCGGTCGAGATGCCGTCCGCCGAGGCCGTCATCGGCGCCGTCACGCGCCCGGAGACCTGGCCGGACTACGCCAGCGAGATCGGCCGCTTCACGCCGCTGCGCCCGGGCGGGCTGGCGGGCCAGACGTTCGAGATCGAGGTCGCCGCCAACACGCGCGGCCGCGCTGCCCGTCTTCACCCGCGGCTACGTGACGATCACGACGCTCGTGACGCCCGACGACCCGAAGGCCCTGCACGGCTGGTTCGAGGCGCTCGAGGACGGCCTGGCCCGCTACGGCGAGGACGAGCCGCGCGCGGTCCCCGAGGGCGGCGAGCCGCTCGTCGGCTTCGACCTCACGACCCACAGCGGGCACTTCATGGGCAGCGGGCCACAACCGCCTGCTGCTCTACACGCTACGAGGGCAAGACGTGGCTGAAGGCCGCCGGCACGTGGGACCCGATGCCGTGGCACCTCGACAAGGCCTACAGCGCGGCCGGCCACGAGGCGCAGCACGCGTTCTGGGGCCAGCGTGACGACGAGGCGCTGAGCATGCTCCACCAGCTGGCCAAGCAGATCGCGAAGTGACCGACGCGATCGTCATCGGCGCCGGCCCCAACGGGCTCGCCGCGGCGATCCGGCTCGCCGAGGCCGGGCGTTCGGTACTCGTGCTCGAGGCCGCCGACCGCGCCCGGCGGCGCGGTGCGCACCGAGGAGCTGACGCTGCCCGGCTTCCGCCACGACACGTTCTCCTCCGTCTACCCGGCGGGCGCCGCCTCGCCCGTGTTCGCGCGCATGCCGCTGGCACGAGCACGGGCTGGAGTGGGTGCACCCGGCCGCGTGCTACGGCGCACCCGCTCGCCGGACGGCGAGGCGGTCGTGCTCTACCGCGACCTGGCGGCGACCGCGGCGACGCTCGACGCCGTCACCCGGGCGACGGCGCGGCCTGGGTCGAGTTCACGCGCCCGTTCGTCGAGAACTTCGAGGCGGTCCGGGCCACGATGCTCTCCGGCTTCCCGCCCGTCGGCGGCCCGCTGCGGCTGCTGACGAGCGCCGGGCCGCTGCGCCTGCTGGACTTCGCGCGGCTGCTGCCGACCTCCGCGGTCAGCCTCGGCCAAGCGGCTCTTCGGCGACGGTGGCTCGCGCGCCTGGCTGCACGGCGCGGCGATGCACGGCGACGCGCCGCCCGACGCCGCCGGCTCGGCGATCGCCGCCTTCTACCTGAACCTGCTCGGGCACGCGGTCGGCTGGCCGAGCCCGCGCGGCGGCGCCGAGCGGCTCACCGACGCGCTCGTCTCCTACTTCACGAGCCTCGGCGGCGAGGTGCGCGACGAGCGCCCGCGTCGATCGGATCTTCTCCAGCGACGACCGCGTGTCCGGCGTCGCCACCGCCGACGAGCAGTTCGACGCCCGGATCGTGATCGCCGACGTGATGCCGGCGGCGCTGCTGCGGATGACCGGCGAGCTGCCCGGCTGGTACCGACGTGCGCTGAAGCGCTTCGTCCCCGGCGCCGCGACGGTCAAGGTCGACTGGGCGCTGGACGGCCCGATCCCGTGGTCGAACCCGGAGGTCGCCGGCGCCGGAACCGTCCACGTCGGCGGCGGGCGAGGAGGACTTCATGCGCTCGGTCAAGCAGGCCCACGACGGGCTCGCCGACGCGCCGTTCCTGCTGCTCGGCCAGCAGAGCGTGGCCGACCCGACGCGCGCGCCGGAGGGCAAGCACACCGCCTGGGCCTACACGCACGGCCCGCAGAAGGGCGTCGACTGGGTGCAGGCGACGCCGCAGGTCGTCGAGCGCATGGAGGCGCAGGTCGAGCGCTTCGCGCCCGGCTTCCGCGACCGCATCCTCGCCCGCCACGTGCTCTCCCCGGCCGACCTGGAAGGCCGCAACGCGAACCTGATCGGCGGCGACGTCGGCGGCGGCAGCTACCGGCTGCGCCAGGTCGTCTTCCGCCCGGTCCCGAAGCTCTCGCCCTACAGCACGCCGCTGAAGGGCCTGTTCATCGGCAGCGCCGCGACGTTCCCGGGCGGCGCGGTCCACGGCGTGCCCGGCGACGCCGCCGCGCGCGCCGCGCTCAAGTCTTGACGAGCCCGTGCTCGAGCGCGTAGCGCACGAGCTCGGCGCGCGTGGTGCGGCGCAGCTTCTGCTGGATGTGCGCGCGGTGCGTCTCGACCGTCCGCGTCGAGAGGAAGAGCTGCTCGCCGATCTCGACGTTGGTGTGGCCGAGCGCGATCAGCCGCAGGACGTCGACCTCGCGCGTCGTCAGGTCGTCGGGCGGGCCGTCGGGCTCCGGCGGCGCGGCGGCGATCATCGCGCCCGAGCCGCGGGTTGAGGTAGGTGCTCGCCGGCGGCGGCGCAGCGGATCGCCTCGAGCAGCTCCTCGTCGGCGGCCTCCTTGAGCACGAAGCCCAGCGCGCCGGCCTGCAGCGCCTGGCGCGCGAAGGCCGGGTCGTCCTGCATCGTCAGCACCACCACGGCGGTCTGCTCGCGCAGGCGCGGGATCGCCTCGAGGCTCGAGCCGCCCGGCATGTTGAGGTCGAGCACCAGCACGGTCGGCCGGTGCGCGCGGGTCAGGCGCTCCGCGTCCGGCACCGTGCCGGCCTCGGCGATCACCTGCAGGCCGTCCTCGTTGTCGATCAGCATCCGCAGCCCCTGGCGTACGACGGTGTGGTCGTCGGCGATGACGACCGTCGTCTTCTCGCGATCGGCGCGCTCGGCGGACATGCGCAGAAGCTATAGCCTGCGGCGGGTGGATGAGCACCGCCTGCGGCGGCTGATCGAGGTCGGGCGCTCGCTGGTCACCGAGCTCGAGCCCGAGGCAGTGCTGCAGCGGCTGCTCGAAGTGGCCCGCGAGTTGACCGGCGCGCGCTACGCGGCGATCGGCGTGCTCGACGAGAGGCGCGAGCAGCTCGAGCGCTTCCTGACCGTCGGGATCGATGAGGCGACCCATCGCGAGATCGGCGAGCTCCCGCGCGGTCACGGCGTGCTCGGGCTCCTGATCAAGCACCCGGAGCCGCTGCGGCTCGCGAACGTCGCGCGCGCATCCGCAGTCCTACGGATTCCCCGGTGCGCACCCGAAGATGACGACGTTCCTCGGCGTTCCGATCGTGATCGAAGGTCAGGCGTGGGGGAACCTCTACCTGACCGAGAAGGCCGACGGGCGAATTCACCGTGGGCGACGAGGAGGCCGCCGTCGTGCTCTCCGACTGGGCCGCGATCGCGATCGTCAACGCGCGCCTGTATCGCGCGGTCCGCGAGCGCCGGGACGAGCTCGAGCGCACGATCCGCGGCCTCGAGACGACCACGGAGATCAGCCGCGCGCTCGGCGGCGTGACCGACCTCGGCCGCGTGCTGGAACTGGTGGTCAAGCGCTCGCGCGCGCTGCTCGACGCGCGCGCGGCCCGGATCGTGCTGCTCGACGGCGAGACGGCGGCGATGGCGGGGGAGGAGGTCTCGGGCGAGCCGACCTTGACGGCGCCGATGACGTTCCGCAACCGCCCGCTCGGGCTGTTGAGCGTCGTTCGGCGGCCCGTTCAACGACGAGGACGAGCGCCTGCTGCGGGCCTTCGCGGCCAGCGCCGCGACCGCGGTGGCGACGGCGCAGAACGCCGGCGAGGAGGGGCTGCGGCGCAGCCTCGAGGCCTCCGAGGCCGAGCGCGGCCGCTGGGCGCGCGAGCTGCACGACGAGACGCTGCAGCAGCTCGCCGGGCTGCGCATGCTGCTGGCCGGAGCGCGCCGCAGCGGCGACCCGGCGCGCATCGACGCGGCGCTCGAGGCGGCGCTGGAGCAGCTCACGACCGGGATCGGCGACCTGCGCAGCCTGATCGCCGACCTGCGGCCCGCCGCGCTCGACGAGCTCGGGCTCCAGCCGGCGCTGGAGTCGCTCGCGGCCCGCTCGGAGAGTCGACATCGATCTGCGGATCGACCTCGTGGAGCGACTGGCCCCGGACATCGAGTCGACCGTCTACCGGCTCGTCCAAGAAGCCCTGACCAACGTGTCCAAGCACGCTCGCGCGAGTCACGTCGACGTGTCCGTGCACGATGCGGACGGCGCAGATCGAGGTCGTCATCCGCGACGACGGGAGCGGCTTCGACCCGCACCGGCGCTCGACGGCTTCGGGCTGGTCGGGATGCGCGAGCGGCTGGCGCTCGTTCACGGGACGCTTGACATCGACACCTCACCCGGCGGCGGGACGGCGCTGTGCGCGTCGATTCCGATTCGCGGGCGCGTCACCGGGTAACCATGGACGCAGTGCCCGGCGTCGGCAGGATGCCGGGGGGTCGTCAGATGAAGGAGGAGTCAATGCGCGACTTCAGCGATAGCTCGGGGATCGACAGGCGCAGCCTGTTGGCGGGGGCCGGCGCGGCGCTAGCCGCTTCGGCGGTCGGTGCTTCGCCGGCGTTGGGACACGGCCGCAAGGGCCATGGTCACGGTGACCACGGCGGGCGCGGGTCGATCCCGCGCGAGAACATCAGCATCCAGCTGTACACGCTGCGCACGCTGCCGCTCGAGGAGCAGCTCAAGGGCCTGGCGCAGATCGGCTACAAGACGGTCGAGCACGCCGGCTTCGGCGATCTGACCGCCGCGCAGTTCAAGGCCGCGCTGCGCAAGTACGGGCTGAAGGCCACCTCGGGCCATCAGGGGATCCCGCAGCCGTGGGACGAGGCCGCATGGCGCAAGCAGGTCGCCGACGCCGTCACGGTCGGGCAGCGCAACATCGTCAACCCGGCGAGCCCGATCACCTTCTTCCCGCCCGACGGGAACCTGGCGAACATCCGGGGCCTGCAGACGTCGACGGAGTGGAAGGCCTACGCGGCCGACCTCAACAAGGCGGGCGCGATCGCCCGCCAGTCCGGCCTGAAGTTCGGCTTCCACAACCACTTCTGGGAGTTCTCCGCACTCACGGACGACACGCCGCTGACGGGCTTCGACATCCTCGTCGCCGAGCTCGACCCGCGGCTCGTGCACTTCGAGGTCGACCTCTACTGGGCCTGGTTCGCGCACCGCGACCCGGTCGGTCTGCTCGCCCAGCTCGGCGACCGGATCACGCAGTTCCACGTCAAGGACATGCAGTACGTCAACCACGCCGCGACGTTCGCCGACGCCGGGACGGGCGTGATCGACTTCGCCCGGATCTTCAAGGCCGCCGGCGACCCGCGCCAGCACGAGTACATCATCGAGCGCGACGACGCCGGAGCCGCGGCGCTGACGACGGCCAAGGTCGGCTTCGACTTCCTCAGCAAGATCAGGTTCTAAAGCGCTGTCGATGGGGGTCTGGGAGGCACCGGACCCAGACCTCCATCGCTTCTACACGCCGCGTTACGGGGAGGACGAGCGCCTGCGCCGGAGCCCGCACGGGCGGCTCGAATTCGCGCGCACGCAGGAGCTCCTGCGCCGGGAGCTTCCGTTGCCGCCCGCGACGGTGCTCGACGTCGTCGGCGGCACGGGCATCCACGCCGCATGGCTGGCGCAGGACGGATACGACGTGGTGCTCGTGGACGTGGTGGCCGAGCACGTCGAGCAGGCGGCGCGGCTGCCGGGCGTGGCCGCGACGGTGGGCGACGCGCGGGCGCTGACGCGGGTCTGCTCGAGCTCGGCGCCGACGGCCGACTCGACGCGTTCTCGCTGCCGCTCGTGCGCCGGGCGGGCTGAACCCGCCCGGCGACCGAGATGCGTCTAGGCGGTCGCGAGCGCCGGGGCGTCGCTGTAGATCTCGCCGCGCTCGGCCTTGGCGACCAGCGACGCCGGCGGCGTGAAGCGCTCGCCGTAGGTCTCGGCGAGCTCGCGCGCGCGGGCGACGAAGCCGGCCAGGCCGCCGTCGTAGCCGTTGATGTACTGCAGCACGCCGCCGGTCCAGCCCGGGAAGCCGATGCCGATGATCGAGCCGATGTTGGCGTCGGCGACGGACTCGATGACGCCCTCGTCGAGGCACTTGACGCGTCTCGATCGCCTCGATGAAGAGCATCCGCTCCTCGAGGTCCTTGAGCGAGATCTGCGACGGGTCGGCGACCGGCGGGAACGCCTCGCGCAGGCCCGGCCACAGGCCGGTGCGCTTGCCGTCGGCGTACTCGTAGAAGCCGGCGCCCGCGAGCTTGCCGGGGCGGTCGAACTCGTCGAGCATGCGGTCGATGACGCCCTCGGCGGGGTGCGCGACCCACGGGCCGCCCTCGGCCTCGGTCGCGGCCTTGGACGCGTTGCGGATCTTGGCGCATCAGCTTCAGGTTCAGCTCGTCGGAGAGCTGCAGCACCGGGGCCGGGTAGCCGGCCTGCGAGGAGGCCTGCTCGATCGACGGCGCGGGGATGCCCTCGGCGAGCATCGCGATGCCCTCGTTGATGAACGTGCCGATCACGCGGGTGGTGAAGAAGCCGCGCGAGTCGTTGACGACGATCGGGGTCTTGCTGATCTGCTTGGCGAAGTCGAGCGCGCGGTAGAGCGTCTCGTCGCTGGTCTTCTCGCCCTTGATGATCTCCAGCAGCGGCATCTTGTCCACCGGGGAGAAGAAGTGCAGGCCGATGAAGTCGGCGGGCCGCGAGACGCCCTCGGCCAGCGCCGGTGATCGGCAGCGTCGAGGTGTTCGAGCCCAGCAGCGCGTCGGGCGCGAGGTGCGGCTCGATCTCGGCGAAGACCTGCGCCTTGACCGTCGGGTCCTCGAAGACGGCCTCGATCACGAGGTCGGCGCCGGCGGCGGCGCTCGCGTCGGTCGTCGGGGTGATCCGGGCGAGCAGCGCGTCGCCCTTCTCCTGCGTCGAGCTTGCCGCGCGAGACGCCCTTGTCGACGAGCTTGTCCGAGTAGGCCTTGCCCTTGTCGGCGGCGTCCTGGGCGACGTCCTTGAGCACGACCTCGATGCCGGCCTTGGCGCACACGTAGGCGATCGCGGCGCCCATCATGCCGGCGCCGAGCACGACGACCTTCTTGACCGGCGTGCGGCTCGATGCCCTCCGGGCGGCCGCGGTCGCCGTTGACGGCCTGCAGGTCGAAGAAGAACGCCTGGATCATGTTCTTCGCGACCTGGCCGGTCACGAGGTCGACGAAGTAGCGGCCCTCGATCTCGATCGCGGTGTCGAAGTCGACCTGCGCGCCCTCGACGGCCGCGGCCATGATGTGGTGCGGGGCCGGGTAGTTCGCGCCCTTGAGCTGCTTGCGCAGGTTGGCCGGGAAGGCCGGCAGGTTCGCCGCGAGCTTCGGGTTCGACGGCGTGCCGCCGGGGATCTTGTAGCCCTTGACGTCCCACGGCTGGACGGCCTCGGGGTTCGCGGCGATCCACGCCTTGGCGGCCGGGACGAGCTCCTCGCGGGTGGCGACGAGCTCGTCGACGAGGCCGATCTCGAGCGCCTTGGCCGGGCGGTGACGCGCTGCCCTGGAGCAGCAGCTGCAGCAGCGCGTCGGCGATGCCGAGCATGCGCACGGTGCGGACGACGCCGCCGGCGCCGGGCAGCAGGCCGAGCTGGACCTCGGGGAAGCCGAGCACGACCTTCGGGTCGTCGACGAGCGATGCGGTGGTGGGCCGCGAGCGCGATCTCCAGGCCGCCGCCGAGCGCCGCGCCGTTGATCGCGGCGACGACCGGCTTGCCGAGCGTCTCCAGCCGGCGCAGCTGCGCCTTGACGCTCGCGCACCATCTCGGCGACCTCGGCCGCGTCCTCCTTGCGTGGCGCGCTTGAGGTCGTTGAGGTCGCCGCCGGCGAAGAAGGTCTTCTTCGCGGAGGTGATGATGACGCCGGTGATCTCGTCCTTCTCGGCCTCGAGGCGGTCGACCGTGGCCGCCATCGAGGCCGTGTAGGCCGCGTTCATCGTGTTCGCCGACTGGTTCGGGTCGTCGAGGGTGAGGATGACGATGCCGTCGGCGTCCTGCTCGTAGCGGATGGTCGAGTCGCTCATCAGATGCGCTCCACGATCGGTCGCGATGCCCATGCCGCCGCCGACGCACAGCGTGGCGAGGCCGTAGCGGCTGCCGGTGCGCTCGAGCTCGTCGATCAGCGTGCCGAGGATCATGCCGCCGGTCGCGCCGAGCGGGTGGCCCATGGCGATCGCGCCGCCGTTGACGTTGACCTTCTCCATGTCGAGGTCCATGTCCTGGACGAAGCGCAGGACGACGGCGGCGAAGGCCTCGTTGATCTCGACCAGGTCGATGTCGTCGATCGTCAGGCCGGCCTTCGCGAGCGCCTTGCTGCGTGGCGGGCGCGGGGCCGGTGAGCATGATCGTCGGGTCGGCGCCGGAGACGGCGGTGGCGAGGATGCGCGCGCGCGGCGTCAGGCCGAGGTCCTTGCCGATCTGCTCGTTGCCGATCGCGAGCAGCGAGGCGCCGTCGACGATGCCGGAGCGAGTTGCCCGGGGTGTGGACGTGGTTGATCTTCTCGACCCAGTGGTACTTCTGCAGCGCGACGGCGTCGAAGCCGCCCATGCTCGCCCATCATCGCGAACGACGGCTTGAGGCTGGCGAGCGTCTCGACGGTCGTGCCGGGGCGGATGAACTCGTCGTGGTCGAGCACGACGTTGTCGTTGATGTCGAGCACCGGGACGACCGAGTTCGCGAAGCGGCCCTCGGCCTGCGCGGCCGCGGCGCGCTCCTGCGAGCGGACGGCGTAGGCGTCGACGTCGTCGCGGGTGAAGCCCTCGATCGTCGCGATCAGGTCGGCGCCGATGCCCTGCGGGACGAAGGTCGTGTCGTAGTTGGTCTCCGGGTCCATCGCCCAGGCGCCGCCGTCGGAGCCCATCGGCACGCGCGACATCGACTCGACGCCGCCGGCGAAGACGAGGTCCTCCCAGCCGGAGGCGACCTTCTGGGCGGCGATGTTGACGGCCTCGAGGCCGGAGGCGCAGAAGCGGTTGAGCTGGACGCCGGCGACGGTGTCCGGCAGACCGGCCTTGATCGCGGCGGTCTTGGCGATGTCGGCGCCCTGGTCGCCGATCGGCGTCACGCAGCCGAGCACGACGTCGTCGATCCGGTTCGGATCGAGGCTCCCGTGGCGCGCGAGCAGTCTCGTGCATCAGGCCGACGACGAGGTCGACCGGCTTGGTCGCGTGCAGCGAGCCGTTGCTCTTGCCCTTGCCGCGCGGGGTGCGGATCGCGTCGAACACCAATGCTTCCGTCGCTGCCATGGTCTGAGTCCTCCGTTGCGTGAAGGCCTTAAGCGTATCCAACACATTCGTTCGTGAACGCAAGTTTGTGTCTAGGATCACTGAAGGGATGACTTCCGTCCGCCGCAGCCAGGCCGAACGCAGCGCCACGACGCGCGAAGCGCTGCTGGACGCCGCGATCGCCTGCCTGATCGAGGAGGGCTACGCGTCGACGACCACGAGCCGCGTGGCCGAGCGCGCCGGCGTCTCCCGCGGCGCGCACCTGCACCATTTCCAGACCCGCACGGCGCTCGTGGGCGCCGCGGTCGAGCAGCTCGCCCGCCGCTGGCTCGGCGAGCTGCGCGAAGCGAGCGAGGCGCTGCCGGACGGCCCGGAACGTACGCTCGGCGGCCTCGACCTGCTGTGGGCGCACTACGCGAGCCCGCTCTTCCAGGGCGCGCTGGACCTGTGGACGGACGCGCGCAACGACGTCGAGCTGCGCGAGCGGCTGATCGAGGTCGAGCGGCTGCTGGACCGCCAGACGCTCGAGCTCGCGCGCATGCTCTTTCCCACGCTCGCGCACGCGCGGGATTTCGAGGGCCTCGTGCAGCAGGCCGTCGCCACCGTTCGCGGGCTGGCGATGCTCGACACGCTGCACCCCGACGGCGAGCGCAACCGGCAGCAGTGGAGCTTCTGCCGCGCCCGGCTCGCCGAATTATTTGAGACCGGGGGGCTGCGCCCCCCGGACCCCCCGCTTTCGGCGGCCGAACGCGACTGAACCTACGCCGCTGCGGCGGTATCCGGTGCGGTGCCGTGCTGGTTCGGCCCCTGGCTGGGCTGCAGCGTGAAGACCAGCAGGGTGATGAACCCGATCAGCGGCAGGATCCCGATCAGGATCCACCAGCCGCTGTGTCCGCCGTCATGGAGACGGCGGATCAGAACGGCCAGGTTCGGCAACAGCAGTGCCAGGACGACGATGATCGTGAGGATGTACGTCCCGATGATCACGTCGATGATCTCGGCCACGACGATCACGATCAGCGTGAACAGGTACCACCACCAGTAGGCGGACCGCGACGAGCGGCCGCTGAACACGACGTATTTCGAGAACGCGTCGCGAACTGCTTCAGAGAACGACAATGTGACCCCACTCGTTCGAACGAACCAGCTCTGGTCGGCGATCGTACAGCGCTTATGGGGTTGTGGTCGACAGGGTGAAGGTGAGCGTCTTGTTGTAGGCGCCGGTGCGGAGCGCCTCGTTGGCGCCGATCGACTGCTTGAACGTGATCGTGACCGCGTCGTTGCTGGTCGGTCCGGCGTAGGTCAGCAGGGTTGTCGGGGCGGCGGAGCCGCCGACCGCGCCACCGGCTGCGGCGGTGCCGACTGCGCTGGCCGCGGTGGCCTGCACGGGCTGGGCCAGTGCGAACGTGCCGTTGACGAGCATGCCGGTGTTGGTCGCGCTGGGGTCGGCGACGCTCAAGGTCGCGTCACCGGCGCTCGAGATCACGTTCGCCGTGGTCGAGGCGGTGTAGGTGTTGGCGACACCCGGCGTGAACGCGCCGAAGCTCGCTGGCGTGCCGAGCGTCAGCGACAGCGTGGCCGGGACGGTGCCGCCCGCCTCGGACGGGTTCGGGATGATCCGGCCGAACAGGCCGGCCGTCTCGCCGTTGGGGCCGGCGGTGAAGTACAGGTGATTGCGCTGGCCGTTGTTGGCGGCGCCGCTGCCGAACTGGATCGCCCACAGGCCGCCGATGAACAGCGGGTTGCCGTTGAGCCCCTTGAGCGTGCCGCTCGGGGTCCAGGTGCCGTCGGCGTTCTCGTGGAACGCGTTGATGCGGCCGTCGCCGAAGTTGCCGATCAGCAGGTCGCCGCCGAAGGCGCCGAAGTTCGGATCGGCCTTGGCCGTGCCCCACGGCGCGTTGAGCACGCCACCGGAGGCCACGCGCGCGAGGAAGTTGCCCGCGAAGTCGAAGGCGCTGACGTAGCCCTTGCCCGCGCCGGGGATCTCACGGCCGCCCGACGGGTTCTGCTGGGCGTAGGTGACGAAGATCCGGTTGCCGATCGTCTGGATCCCGTAGGCCCCATAGCCCGCGGGCAGCGTCGGGTCGACGAACTTGTCGCTGTTGACCAGCGCCCATTGCGCGTTGTAGACCTCGATCTTGTTGTGCCGGAAGTCCGCCGCGTAGAGCTGCGGGCCGGTCGGCGTCACCGCGAGCGCGAGACCCATGTAGAAGGCGTCGTGGAACGGGACCTTGGTCTCCGCCACCGCGCCGGTGCGCCAGCCGGAGATCGACCCGCCCATCGTGTTGAAGATGAAGCTCGACTGGCCGCCGGTGATCGGGAAGGCGCCCGTCGTGCCGTTCCAGACGATGCCGGTCGGACCGCCGGGGACCGACACGACCGTGTTGTTGACCGCCCCCGTGGCGGGGATGATCGTGGACGTGTTGGTGCCGTTGTTGGCGGGCCACCACGGTGACGTCGGGCTGCTCACCAAACCCCAGGCGTTCTTGATGTTGGGGTCGACGCGATCGGCCTGGATCGACGCGGTGCTCGACACCAGGTTGCGGACGACGTATTGGTCGCTTGCGGCGACGGCGGTCGAAGCGAGCGAAAGGCTCGCAAGGACGGCAGCAGTGGTGACCCTTCGGACGGCTCGTGCTTGCACAGCGGTACGGCCTCCTACCTCGACGCTGGACCGGGACCACGGGGGATACGCACGCGGGGCGCGTTCGTTCATGGCAAACCGCACAACGTTCTCACAGTCCTCCCACGGCGTCGAGGGCAATCCACTGGGTAGGCTCGAACGCATGATCGGTGCGCTCTTCCTCGGGTTCTTCGCAGGCGTCATCGGCCGGCTGCTCATGCCCGGCGACGTCTTCCGTCACATGGGCGGCCCCAAGTCCTGGCTCGTCTCGCTCGCGCTCGGCCTCGCCGGCGCCGCGCTCGGCTGGCTGCTCTTCACCAAGCTGCTCGGGATCGGCGACGACGACGTCTTTGACTTCGGCGGCATCATCTCCGCCGTCATCGGCGTGCTGATCCTCCTGCCGATCGCGGGCTTCGTCCTGCGCCGCTCGGGCAAGTCGCCCGAGCGCCGTGGTCCTCACGCGCGTACCTAGTGCCCACGATCGCTCCCGGGCTCGTCCGTTGCCGCAACGGTTGTGCATGACCGTTCCGCCTGGGGGTGTGCTTGCTGAGGTCCGCTATCCGGACTCGCTCAATCACACCCGGTTTCACCCGCGTTGTGGCGTCGGTCGCGGTGGTGGTCGCGTTCGGGCTCGGCGAGGGTCGAGTTCTCGCGCTTTCAGGTTGGCATGAAACGCGCCGGGAGAGGGTCGCATCCTCCGCAGCGGATTCCGGGGACGCTTCGACGGGGGGCAAGTCACTGGGTAGGCCTGAGCCCGACTCAGTGACTTGGTGACCGCCGGCGATCACCGGCCGGAGCCTCTCCCGCGCTCGCCAGGTCCGGGCAGCGCGCGCGAAAGACACTAAGTCGTAGCCTGCTGGGCATGAAGCTCAGCGCACGCAACCAGCTCCCCGCCACGGTCACCGCGATCACCGAGGGTCCGGCGACCGCCAACATCGAACTCGACTGCAACGGCCTCCGCCTGGTGGCGTCGATCACCGTCGAGGCGGCGAAGGAGCTCGGCTTGGCCGAGGGCACGGAGGTCACGGCGTTCGTCAAGGCTTCGGACGTGATCCTGGGCGTCGCCGACTGAGTCGCGCAGCGCGCTGATCCACGGCTCCGGGTTGCCCGGATAACAGGCGCAGACGGCGGCCGCGCTCGGCCAGCGCGGGCTCTCGGCCTCCCAGCGTCCCGGGCGGCCGCGGTTGGGCGTCCAGTCCCGGTAGGTCGGCGGGCGCCCGCGTTCGCGCGTCCAGTCGCGGATCGCCTCGAGTGCTTCGGCGCGCGTCCATGCGCGGGCGACGGAGGGGATGTGGCGCGTGCAGTCGCGGCACGCGTCGGCGTTCGGCGAGGTGACGGGCGCGCCGCAGCCCGGGCAGGTGCGGGCGGTCAGGTAGTTGTAGGCGCTCGAGCGTGAGACGCCGAGGCGGGCGCCGATCTCGCTGAGACCGTGTCCGTCCGCCGCCAGTTTGCGCGCTGCTGCGACGCGCTCAGGGACGGTTGTCGGAAAGGTCAGCCGCCGGGCTTCGAGGCCCGCCGCCTCGAGCGCCGCGCTCCACGAGCCGAAGTGGCGCGCGACGCAGGAGCTGCTCGGCCAGCGCGGGTGCTCGCGCATCCAGCGGCGCTGACTGTCGGAGGCGCGTCCCGGGGCCTCGCCCGACCAGTCCTGCCGCCGCGGCGGGCGGCCGGTCACGGTCATCCAGTCGTGCAGCGCGTCGAGGATCGCCGCTGACGACCAGCGGTCCCGGTGCCCGGGGTGGGCCTGCGGCCGGTAGGGCCGGCGCTGGACCGGGCGGGTCGTCGCGATCGCCGCTGCCACTCCACGCAAGATAGTCAAAAGTTGACTAACGACGCAAGCCGGTAGCGTGCGCGGGCGTCATGCGTAGGCGTCCGGACCAGTTGTCGACGGCCGAATGGGCGGTGCTCGCGCTGGTCGACGAGGGGCCGACCCATGGCTTCGCGATCGCGCGCTCGATGGCGCCAGGCGGCGACGTGGGGCGGATCTGGGCGATGCGGCGGCCGCTCGTGTACCGGACGCTCGAGGTGCTCGAAGGTCGCGAGCTGACCCGCAGGGCGGGGACGGAGGCCAGCACCGCCGGCCCGCAGCGCACGCTGCTGGAGACGACCGACGACGGCGCCCGGCGCGTCGCGCAATGGCTCGCCGAGCCGGTCGAGCACGTGCGTGACGCGCGCTCGGAGTTGATGCTCAAGCTGCTGTTCCTCGATCGTCGCAACGCTGACCCGGGCGCACTGCTGGCCGCGCAGCGGGAACGGTTCTCGGCGCACGAGCAGCAGCTGCGGGAGACGCTCGGACGAGGCGGACGGCTTTGCGCGGACGCTGGCGCTGTGGCGGGTCGAGAACACCTCGGCCGCCGTGCGCTTCGTTGACGCCCTCGGGCAGTTGACGAGTAGGTTCCGCTAGTCATCAATTGACTAGCGGAGGAGTTTGCGATGTTCCGGTCCAAACTCGCCGTGGCCTGTGGAACGCTGCTGGCCAGCGTCGTCCTCACGGCTCCGGCGTATGCGGCTGACCCCTGTGTGGACGACCACGCGGCGGGTACGGACGCGAAGTTCGTGTTGCGCGGCCGGCTCGCCGCCGAGCGCACGGCGACGGCCACCGAGCTGCGCGCGCTGGCCACGGCGGGGACGCTGACGGCCAAGACGGAGACGGTGACCTACAACACCGGCACGACGCCGACGCACCGTTCCTACAAGGGCGTCAGCCTCTACGAGGCAATGACCAAACTCGTCGAGCCGCTGTTCGGCACGACGATCAAGAACGCCGGCCTGCGGTATTTCCTGACGGTGACGGCGGCCGACAACTACGCGGCGATCATCGCCTGGGGCGACATCGATCCCGGCTTCGGCAACCGCGGCGACATCCTGCTCGCCTACGACGAGCGCAACGACGACGTCGTCGGCTCCGACTACGCGTCGCTCTCCAACGTCGGCCCGCGGCTGATCGTCCCGGGTGACGTCAAGGGCGGCCGCTACGTGAGCTGCGTCCGCGACGTCCGGCTCGCCAGCTCCGACGATTCCAACGGGATCGTCCCGGGTCCCGCCGGTCCCGCGGGCCCGACCGGCCCGGCCGGTCCCACGGGTCCCACGGCGCAGGCCTCGCCGGGTGCACCGGGCGCCACGGGCGCGACCGGTCCCGCCGGGCCTAAGGGCGAGCGCGGTGTCGCGGGGCGCGACGCCAAGGTCACCTGCCGGATGAGCGGCAAGACCAAGGTCAAGTGCAGCGTCAAGTACGCGAGCAAGGCGAAGCTGACCCGCAACGGCTGCGTCTACGCGCGCGGCACCGCGAGTTCGCTGCGGGCGACCCGGGCGATCACCAAGGGTCGATACACGCTGCGAGCCGGTTCGCGCCGGATCGCTGTAGTCATCGGCTGATCACTGCCTATGCGGCGCGACTAGAGGGATTGAGCCGCGTCGCGCCGTGCTCCCGCAACCGCGGTACACCCACCTAGGCAGTTCCCAACTAGAATTCGGTCGGACTTATCGCGAGGAGGAACGTAGGGATGCGAAAAATTGGAGTTCTGGCGGCCGCCGCGGCCGTGTGCCTGGCACTGCCACAGATGGCTGCCGCGGACAACCTCCGGATCGAGAGCACGACGGATACGCAGGACGCCGGCCTGGTCGACGGCATTCTCACCGCCGCGTACAAGGCGGCACAGCCCGGGGACACGTTCACGTACCACGCGGTCGGCACCGGCGCGGCGCTCACGAACGCGCGCAACGGCCTCGCGGACGTGGTCATCACGCACGCTCCGTCGCTTGAGGCGCAGTTCGTCAAAGACGGCTACAGCCTCGGCCTCGGTCGCCAGATCTTCTATTCCGACTACGTGATCGTCGGCCCGAAGGACGACCCGGCCGGCGTCGCGACCAAGCACCCGAACGACGCCGTCAGCGCGTACGAGGACATCGCCGCCGCCGGGCTCGCCGATCCGAGCACGGTGCGCTTCCGCTCGCGCGCGGACAACTCCGGGACCAACGTCCAGGAGCAGATCATCTGGAAGCTCACGGACGTCGCCAAGCAGGCGTCGACGAACACGCCGGCCGACACGACCCGCGCAGAGCCCGTCGGTTCCGGTGGCGCCGGCACCTTCCCGGCGTGGTACATCCGCGACTCGTCAGGCCAGGCGCTGAACCTGACGCGGACCGAGGCCTGCGTGGTCGCGGGGAACGGCTGCTACACGATGATCGACCGCGGGACCTACAACAAACAGGTCAACGACGGCGTCGTCACGCATCTGAAGATCGTGTCCCAGAAGAACACCGCTCCGAACGTGCGCGGTGGGGCGAACCTGCTGGTCAACCCGTTCAGCATCTACATCGTCAACCCGGACAAGATCACGACGGACCCGAAGCCGAACGTGGCCGGCGCGCGCCGCTTCGCCGACTTCATGGTCTCGGCGTCGTTCCAGCAGGCACTGTTGAGCTTCCCGACGGCGCTCGACCCGGCCTTCCTGCCGGACGCGTTCCCCGAACTGCGCCCCAGCGCCGCGCTGCCGCAGACCGCGGTCGCCGGCACGACGGTCACGGTCAGCGGTACGGCGTTCAACCGCCTGCCGGGTGCCGGCGCGATCAAGGGCCTGCCGGTCCAGGCGCAGCAGTCGACCGACAACGGCGCGACGTGGACGAACGCGGGTGCCGCTGTCCCGGCCGGTAACGACGGGACGTTCAGCGTCTCGGTCCCGGCCACGCAGACCGCGCGGTTCCGGCTGTCGACGCCGAGCTTCCCGGCGTCGGAGTACAACGAGTTCAGCGCCTCCCAGCAGGACCTCGGCGTGCTCACGGTGACGCCGGTGGCGCCGCCGCCGGTCGTCAAGGACACGAAGAAGCCCAGCGTGACGAAGGTCAAGCTCGGCCGCCGCGGCATCACGCTGCACGTCTCCGAGGCCGGGAAGGTCAAGCTCGTGATCTCGCAGCGCGTCCGCAAGGGCAAGAAGGTGAGCTACAAGAAGATCCAGACCGTGAACCTGAAGGCCACGAAGGCGCGGACGCTGTCGGGTAAGCACAAGAAGCTCAAGGCCGGCCGCTATCGCGTGCAGGTGACGGCGACCGACCTCGCCGGCAACAAGAAGACACTGACGCGGACGTTCACGCTGAAGTGATCCGACGGGGCCTACTGGCCCTATCGGTCAGCATCGTCGCGCTGTCCGCGCTCGCGCCCGTCGCGAGCGCGGACAGCGACGTGCTGCTCGTGGTCGGCGACGCGAGCCCGATCCGGATCGACGGCGCGCGCATCATCAACGAGGGCGATGTCGGCAGTGGCGCGGCGACGTTCACGATGCGCAACCAGGACGGATCGCCCGGTCGCGCCACCGAGCCCGGCGCCTCCATCACGGCGCTGCTCGGGTTCGTCGGGATGTCGCCGCTGAGCCTTGTCGACTCCGCCGATGCCGTCCGCGTCTCCTTCGGCAGCTCGAAGCCCGGCTACTACGTGTCGCTCAGCAAGTCGGAGGTCATCGACGGCTTCCCCGATGACCCCCTCGGGGGTCGCCGGGACGCGGTGGTGAGCCTGAGCTATGACAGCGACGCCATTCATTTCCTGCGGCCCATTCGCAACGACACCGACGTCAACGCCACCGACCATTTCAACCTCCCGCGGCACGAGGATCTGACGATCCGGATCGCCACGACCGGTCCGCCGCTACACGTTGACGCGTCCGCCTCGCCGCTGAAGATCGAGCCGGGAGCGTCGGTGCAGTTCCACGCGCAGATCCAGGAGCACGAGCCCGGCGTGACGTACAGGTACACCTGGGACTTCGACGACGGCAGCCCGCAGGTCACCGACCCGAACCCGCAGCACACCTACTCGGGCGATCGCACCGCACAGCCGAAGGTGACGGTCATCGGGGTCCAGGACGGCTCGTCCGGGACCGGCAGCGTCGGGACGATCCAGGTTGGTCAGCCGTCGACGGGCACGCCGACGCCGACGGCCACGGCGACCGCCAGCGCGACGGCGGCGCCGGACACGACCGGCGGCGGTGGCGGTGGCGTACCGGGCGCTGGTGGCGGTGGGCGGTCCGGCGGCGGTGAGGGCGGCAAGAAGGACCGCGCGACGGGCCCGTCTCGCAGCAAGGGCAAGGACAACACGCGCAAGCGCGGCTCCAAGCAGGGCAGCGCGACTGCGACCCCGGCCCCGACGCCGGCGGGCACCGCCGCGGCCACGGCGACCGCGGCGCCGACCGTCAGCGCGAAGGCGACAGCGACTGCCACGCCCACGCCGGCCTCGAACGATCCCGCGGCCAACCCCGGCAGCCCGGATCAGTCCGAAGAGCCGCCGCTCGCGAACGAGACGCCGACGACGAGCCCTCCGGGCGGCGAGCACGTCGCGGGCATCCTGCTGGCGAGCTCCGGCTCGCTCGCCGACGTCATCGACGCCGCGAAGTCAGCCGAGAAGCAGCAGGAGCAGGACCGCTCTCAAGCCCGGCACGGAGGCGGCGGCAACGCGACGGTCGCCGGGTGGGTCGGCGGCGGGTCCGGGCTGGTCGCGCTGCTCGCGCTCGGGGCCGTCCTCGAGGGCGGCATCCCACGACGACGGCCATCGCTACGGTGACGCCCGTGTTCGCCTCGATCGAGGACGTCGTCTACGACGCTTCGACGATCCTTCGCATCCCGGTGCTCATCCTGGCGCTCGCCGCGCTGGCGGTGGTGGTGGTCGAGTTGGGCGAGCCTGATCGTCGAGCTCATCCGCCGCCGCCGGCATGACAGCGACGTGCTCGAACGCGCCGCGGTCGCGACCCGCACGGCTCCGACGCGACGAGGCCCGCAACCGCGCCCTCGGCGCGCTGCAGGGCGCCGCGACGAGCGACGCGATGGCGGCCGCCTTCCTGCGCGTGGCCGGTCAGGCGCGCGGGCCGGGCGCGGAGACCCGCATCGCCAAGTCCCTCGCCGACTTCGACCTGCGCTCGATGCGCCGGCTCGAGCGCACGCGGATGCTCGTGCGCGCCGGACCCGCGCTCGGGCTGATGGGCACGCTGATCCCGCTCTCCCCGGCGCTGACCGGGCTGCAGGCGGGTGACGTCACCCGGCTCACGGACAATCTGCGGGTGGCGTTCTCGATCACCGTCCTCGGCCTGCTCGTCGGCGCGGTCGCGTTCGGCATCTCGATGGTCCGCGACCGGCTCTACGCGCAGGATCTGTCCGACCTGGAGTTCGTCGCCGCCGTGCTGGAGGAGACGATGACCCGCGTCACCCCGCGCGCGCCCAACCGCGAGGATCGTCACGGCGACCCGCTCGACGGGCTCGTGAACATGTTCGACCTCGGGATCGTGCTCGCGGTCGCGTTCCTGCTCGCGGCGCTGCAGTCGGTGAACCTCACCGAGCTGCTGACGGACAAGGACGTCACGATCGTGCGCAAGACCGCAGGCCGGGCAGACCGTCGTGATCAAGGAAGGCGACAAGGTCCGCACGGTCACAGCTCTCCGACCAGCGGGCCGAAGGGGTCGGCGAGCGGGTCGGGTCGGTCTACCGGCTGCCCGACGGCCGGCTCGTGTACGACGCCGGCAAGTGAGCTACCAGTACGACACGGTCGACCTCGCGCTGACGACGCTGCGGATCGGCTTCGAGTCGACGGCGCTCGCGGCGGTCGTCGGCGTGCCGGTCGGCGGCGGCGCTCGGGCTCGGGCGCTTCCGCGGCCGCGGCGTCGCGCTCGCCATCTTCAACGCGGGGCTGCGGGTGCCGCCGGTCGCGCTCGGCTACCTGCTGTGGATCCTGCTCTGGCCGAGCTCGCAATGGGGCGGAGGGCCGCTCGGCTGCACTCGGCTGGCTCTACACGATGCACGGCGGTCATCCTCGCCCAGACCCTGCTCGCGCTGCCGGTGATCGTGGCGCTGACGAGCGCTGCGGTCCAGGCCGTGCCGGATGCGCTGCTGGCCCAGGCGCGCGCGTTCGGCGCGCGGCCGGCGGCGGTCGCCTGGCTCGCGGTCCGCGAGGCGCGCGTGGGCGTGCTGGCGGCGCTGATCGCGGCCGTCGGGACCGCGATGGCCTCGGTCGGCGCGGTGCTCGTCGTCGGCAACCAGATCGACGCGGCGACGCTGCCCGTCGGCGACGCTCAACGTCTGGAACATGGGCGGGCACAACGCGGAGGCCGTCGCCTACGGCACGGTCATGCTCGGGATCTTCCTGATCGTCGCCGCCGCGCTCACGACGATCCAACACGGACAGCGCCCGCGGATGGCTGCCGGTCCGGTCCTGACGGCGTCCGGGCTCGCGGTCGGCCGCGGCGGCCAGGCGGTCGCTTCGGGGATCGACCTGGCGCTGCACCGCGGCGAGCTGGTCGCCGTGCTCGGCCCGAACGGCGCCGGCAAGTCGACGCTGCTCGCGACGCTCGCCGGCCTGCTGGAGCCGGTGGCCGGACGCGTGGAGGCCACGGGGCGCGTGGCCGCGGCGCTGCAGGCACCGGCGCTCGCGCGGCGCTCGGTGCGTGCGAACGTTGAGGCCGCGCTGGGCTGGTGGGGCGTCCCCAAGGCGGAGCGCGCCGGCCGGCGCGTGAGGCGCTCGAGCGCCTGCAGGTCGGCGAGCTGGCCGAGCGACCCGCCGGACGCGCTGTCCGGCGGCGAGGCGCGACGCGTGCATCTCGCGCGCGCGATCGCGCTGCGCGCCGACGTCCTGCTCCTCGACGAGCCGTTCGCGGGCGTCGACGCGCCGACCCGCGCGGCGCTCCTGCGCGACGCCGCCTCGGTGCTGCGCGACCCGGCGCGTGCGACGTTCATCGTCCTGCACGACCGCGCCGAGGCGTGGGCGCTGGCCGACCGCCTGATCGTGCTGCTCGACGGCGCGCTCGCCGCGAGCGGGCCGCCGCAGACGGTCCTCGAGCGCCCGCCCAGCCGCGCCGTGGCCACGTTCCTCGGCTTCACCGGCGCCGTGCGCGAGGCGAAGCGGCGTGCGCTGCCTGCGTCCGGCGCAGGTCGCGCTCGACGCGGATTCCTCGCTGCGCGGGACGGTCGCGCGCCGGATCCCGGAGGAGGACGGCGTGCTCTGCGACGTGGCGCTGGACGAGCGGGACGGTGCAGGTCCGCCGCCCGTATCCCGGGCCGGCCGAGGGCGAGACAGTCGGCGTGCGCTTCAGCGGCGGCGTGGTCTTCGAGGACTGAAGCGGTGGAATTCGTCTTCGTCATGCTGCGGCAGGGCGATCGAACGGATCCTCAGCGGCGACGCCTTTGTCTGGGACGACGATCTGGCGCACGCTGCGGCTGGCGCTGGAATCGACCGCGCTGGCGCTGGCCATCGGGCTCCCGATCGGCGTCTGGCTGGGGGAGAGCGAAGACGCGCCGGCGCCGGTTCGGCACGGTGATCGCCAACGCCGGGCTCGGGCTGCCGCCGGTGGTCCTCGGCGTCTACGTGGCGATCTCGCTCTATCCCGCCTCGCCGCTCGGCCGCTTTGAGCTGCTCAACACGCTGACGGCCGTGATCATCGCCCAGACGTTGCTGTCGCTGCCGATCGTCGTGGCCCTGACCGCGGCCGCGGTGTCCGGCCTGCCGGCCGGGCTGCTCGACCAGGCGCAGGCGTTCGGCGCGTCGCGCCGGCGGCGCTACGCGCTGGCATTGCGCGAGGCGCGCGTCGGCGTGATCGCCGCGGTCCTTGCCGCCCTGCTCTCGGCGCTCGCGGAGGTGGGCGCGGTCGTGATCGTCGGCGGCAACCTGCGCGGCTCGACGAATACCCTCGCCTCGACCGTGCTGCTCGATCTCTCCGCGTCCGACCCCGCCGGCGCCATGGCCAACGTGCTCGTGCTGCTCGCCCTGGTGCTCGTGGTCGGCGGTCTGTTCACGATCGTCCAGCAGCGTGCGGCGCGGTGAAGCTCGACCGCCGCGCCTTCCTGCTCGGTGCCGCGGCGACGGTCGTCAGCGGCTGCGCCGGCGGCAAGTACGACCCGCGCATCGGGACGCAGACGCGCGCGCTCGCACGCCGCAGCGTCGCGATCGACTATGCGTCCTACTACGCGCCGTTCGAGGACGTCAAGCGCCTCGCCACCGCCCACGCGACGGAGCTCGACGTCACGGTCACCTGGAGCGACGACCCCTCCGGCACGCCGGCCCAGGTCCAACAGCTGCGCCAGTGGACCGGCGACACCGGTGGCTTCCGCGCGATCGCCGTGGCGCCGTTCGACGTTGCGGCCGTCGATCCGATCGCCGCGAACGCGATCGAGAGCGGGATCGCGATCATCAGCTACGTCACGCCGCTGAAGCACCAGACGGCGGCGATCGTCGTCGATCGTGCCGAGATGGGCCGGCTGCTCGCGACCGACGCCGTCAAGCATGGCCGCCGCGCGCTGATCGTCCGCCCGCCGTCCACGCCCGCCGTGCCGCTGCCGTTCGCACCGGGGTTCGCCGACGCCGAGGCGGCGATGGCGCAGATCGTCGACGTGGTCGCGACGGTCGAGGCGCAGGCCGATCCCGACGCGATCGCCGTCGTCGAGGCGGCGATGGCGGCCGATCCCTCGATCGAGCTCGTGCTGTGCTGGAACGACCTGACGGCGATCGGCGCCGCGGCGGCCGTCGATAGAGACATCTACGTCGGCGGTCTCGGCGCCCCGTCGCTCAGCGAGGCCCGCTCGCTGCGTCTGCATGGCGCGCTTCGCTGCCTCGTCGCCGCCCGGATCTCGGACCTCGCCAACGCGCTCGTCGACGTACCGCTCGCCTACGCGCGTGGCCAGAAGCCCGGCTCGCTCACGATCCCGGTCACCGTCCTCAAGAAGGGCTCGCCGGCGCTGAAGACGTTCGCCGCCGATTTTGCCCGCTGAGTGCCGTAGTCAATCTGCGATCATACGGTCCGGAAAGCGTTTGCCACAGGAGGAGTCCGGATGAGCGTCGAGACACCCACGATCAGCGTCGTCGATCCTGCGACCGAGCAGGAGATCGGCAGCTACCCCGAGCATGGGCCCGAGCAGATCGAGGCTGCGCTCGCCGCGGCTGACGCGGCCTTCCGCGAGTGGCGCCGCCGCCCGGCGACCGAGCGCGCGGAGCTGCTGACCGCGGTCGCGGGCGTCCTGCGCGAACGCGCGGAGGAGCTCGCGCAGCTGGTCACGAGCGAGGTCGGCAAGCCGCTCTTCGAGTCGCGCTTCGAGGTCGAGAAGTGCGCGTCGGCGTGCGAGCACTTCGCCGCGGTCGGTCCGGGCATGCTCGAGGAGCAGACGATCGACGCGGGCGCGGGGACCTCGATCGTCACGTACGAGCCGATCGGCGTCGTCTTCGCCGTGATGCCGTGGAACTTCCCGCTCTGGCAGGTCATCCGCTTCGCCGCGCCCGCGCTGCTGGCCGGCAACGCCGCGCTGCTCAAGCACGCGCCCAACGTCTCGGGCACGGCGCTCGCGCTCGAGGACGCGTTCCGCACCGCGGGCGCTCCCGAGGGCCTCTTCACGAGCCTGATCGTGGCCGCGGGCAACGTGCCTGACGTGTCCGCGCGACTGATCGCCGACCCGCGCGTCGCCGCCGTCACGCTGACCGGCAGCGAACGGGCCGGCGCGTTCGTCGCCGCCGCGGCGGGCCAGGCGCTGAAGAAGAGCGTGCTCGAGCTCGGCGGCTCGGACCCGTTCGTGGTGCTGGCCGACGCCGACCTCGACATCACGATCGAGCACGCCGTCAAGGGCCGCCTGATGTGCGCGGGCCAGACGTGCATCGCGCCCAAGCGCTTCCTGGTCGACGAGTCGATCGCCGACGAGTTCGAGACGCGGCTCGTGGACGCCTTCGCCGCGGTCAAGATCGGCGACGGGCGCGAGGAGGGCACGCAGCTCGGCCCGCTCGCGCGCCTGGACATCCTCGAGAACCTCGAGGCCCAGGTCGCCGCGACGGTCGAGCAGGGCGCGGTGCTCAAGGCCGGCGGCAGCCGCCTCGACCGCCCGGGCTACTTCTTCCCGCCGACGATCCTCACGGGGGTGGAGCCGGGGATGACGGCCTTCACCGACGAGACGTTCGGCCCGGTCGTCGCGATCACGCGCTTCGCCGATGAGGACACCGCGGTCGAGCTCGCCAACGACACCCGCTACGGCCTCGGGGCGACGGTCTGGAGCCAGGACACCGAGCGTGCCCACGCGCTCGCGCGCCGGATCGACTCGGGCGCGGTGTCGGTCAACACGCTCGTCGCCTCCGATCCGCGGCTGCCGTTCGGCGGCATCAAGCGCTCCGGCTACGGCCGCGAGCTCGCCGCTGTCGGCCTCCACGAGTTCACGAACATCCGCACCTACAAGATCGCTTAGCCTGACGGGATGCGGCACAACCCCAAGCACGCCGTGACCGACCCGGCGATCGTCCGGCGGCTGATCGAGGAGAACCCCTGGGGGACGCTCGTCAGCCTCGCCGACGGCGGGCTGGTCGCGTCGCACTATCCGATCCTGCTGGACCCGGAGAGCGACGAGCTCGCGATCGTCACGCACGTCGGGCGCCCCGACGACCAGGTCCACCAGTTCGGCAGCGGCGAGCTGCTGCTGATCGTCGCCGGCCCACACGGCTACATCTCGCCCAGCTGGTACGTCGAGGGCGCGACGCCCGCGCCGACCTGGAACTTCAGCGTCGCCCACTGTTACGGCGTGCCGCAGGTTCTGGAGGCGGACGAGAACCTGCGCGTGCTGACGCGGCTCGTCGCGCACTTCGAGCAGCACGTCGAGGATCCGCTCTGGCTCGACCAGGAGATCGGCGCGCGGATCGCGCGCGGCACGGTCGGCATCCGCCTGCCGATCACGCGCTTCATCTGCAAGGTCAAGATGAGCCAGGACAAGGACCCGGTGTCGCAGCAGCAGGTGCTCGCGCAGCTGCGAGCCGACGGGCCGTACGCGTCGCAGGCACTCGCCGACGACATGGAACGCGCCCTTGCCGGCGGGTGATTTCGACTACGAGCTAGGCGGCGGCGGGTACGCGGGGCAGCGCCGGACCGACCCGCGGATCGCCGCGCACGTGTGGGCGGCGCTGGGGGATGCCGCGACCGTGTTGAACGTGGGCGCCGGCGCGGGGTCCTACGAGCCCGCCGATCGCTATGTCGTCGCGGTCGAGCCGTCCGCCGCGATGCGAGCACAGCGAGCGACGCCCGCGGTCATCGGCGTCGCCGAGGCGCTGCCGTTCGACGACGACAGCTTCGACGCCTGCATGGCGACGGTCACGATCCACCAGTGGCGGGACCTGGAGCGCGGCCTGAGCGAGCTGCGGCGCGTGGCGCGCGGGCCGGTGGTGATCCTGAGCTTCGACAACGACGCGATGCAGCGGTACTGGCTGAACGAGTACATCCCCGAGCTGCTCGCCACCGAGGGCGCGCGCGTTCCGGAGCCCGAGCGGGTGGCGAAGGCATTGCGCGGAGACGTTTCGGTGAGCGAGGTCCCGATCCCGATCGACTGCGTGGACGGGTTCCTCGAGGCGTTCTACGCCCGCCCCGAGGCGCTGCTCGATCCGGCCGTGCGTCGTGCCCAATCGGCGTGGGGCTTCATCGATCCGGCGGTCGCCGAGCGCGGCCTTTCACGATTGCGCGCCGCTTTGGCGTCGGGCGAGTGGGACGAGCGGCACGGGCACCTGCGCACGCAGCCCGAGTACGTCGGGGCCCTGCGGCTGATCACGGCGGTCCGAAGCCCGCCGCTCTGAGCGCGGATGCGCTGGTCAGCGCTTCGATCCACGCCTCCGCCGCGACCGGGTCCTGTGCGCGGGTGAGCACGCCCGCGACGTAGGTGGCCTCGATCGTCACGCGCGGCTCGATCGCCCGCAGGCCCGGACGAGCGGCGACGTCGGTGGCGTAGAGCACGCCCGCTTCGGCCTCGCCGGCGAGGATCCGATCGGCGACCGCGTCGACGATCGTCTCCTCGAACACGATGTTCCGCGGGGCGATGTCCAGCCGCTTGAACAGCGCGCGGGTGTAGTCGCCGAGCGGGACCCCTTCGACCTCGATCACGAGCCGCGCGGTCTCGAGGTCGACGTCGGGGCTGTTCGCGGGAACCGCGATCACGAGCCGATTGGTGGCGAACGGCCGCGGCGCGGCGAGCAGTCCCGCGGCGTGCAGTCGGTGCGGGTGCGCGGGGCTGGCGCTGCAGAACACGTCGGCGCGCTCGCCGGCCTCGATGCGCTCGGCGAGATCGCGCGCGTTGGCGTAGACCGGCCTCGCGCCGAGGTCGTCGAGCGCCGGCCGCAGCGAACCCGAGGCGTAAACGATCAGCATCAGCGGATAGGTTGGGTCATCGGGTGCAGATCACGATGTCCATCAACGGTGTCGAGTACACGCGCGACGTCGAGCCGCGGCTGCTGCTCGTGCACTTCCTGCGCGACACGCTCGGCCTGACCGGGACCCATTGGGGCTGCGACACCTCCAACTGCGGCACCTGTGTCGTGCTGATGGACGGCGAGCCGGTCAAGTCCTGCACCGTGCTCTCCGCCACCGCCGAGCGCTACGAGATCACCACCGTCGAAGGCCTGGAGCGCGACGGCGTGCTCGACCCGGTCCAGCAGGGTTTTCACGAGAAGCACGGCCTGCAGTGCGGGTTCTGCACGTCGGGAATGATGCTGACCGCCCGCGCCCTGCTCGACCGCAACCCGGACCCGACCGACGACGAGATCCGGACCGCGATCTCCGGCCAGATCTGCCGCTGCACGGGCTACTCGACGATCGTCCGCTCGATCCGCTGGGCCGCCGAGCACCCAAACGGCTAGCGCCGCAGCGCCGCACGGACGCGGGCGACGACTCGGTCCGGCCGCGTCGTGATCTCCGCCCACGTCGTCCGGACCACGGTGTCGCCGTGAGCTTCGAGCTCGCGCTGGCGGTGGAAGTCGTCGGCGCGGGCGAGCATCTGGTCGTGGAATTTCGTGCTGTCGGCCTCGAGCAGCACGCGCTGAGCGGGCCAGCGGAAGTCGGGGAAGAAGCGCAGGTGCCGCTGGTTGACCTCGGGCATCGGCAGCCCGGCCTGCAAGAGCACGGCGAGGACGATGTCCTCATATTCATTGCGGGTCGGCGCGGCGGTGGCGAGGATCGCTCGGAGCTTCTTGGCGCCGCGGTGTTTGCTGGTGACGAGTTCGGCGGGCGAGATGGCGCGTTGGTTGAGTGCCTCGTTGACCGCTCTGCGCAGCCCGGCGAACGGCAGCGTCGCGGAGAGGTCCGTGAGCGTCCGCAGCACTGGTGTGACGGGGATGCCCTTGAGGAAGACGCGCTCGATGTTCGTGGAGCGATGCGTGTAGATCCCCTCGTGCGTGCGCGGGTTCGGGGCGGTCACCTCGGGAAAGCGCCAGTCCCAGCGAAACCAGCCGCGCAGGACCGCGCAGGAGAAGTGGCTGAGGACCGAGCCCGGCCCGCACGCCTTGACCGCCGCGAGGAACATGCCCTCCAGCGAGAGCTTCGGCACGAGCGCGAACACGCCCCGGTACTTCGGGAACAGACGACCCGCCGCGACGCGCTTTGAGACGGCCTGGCGGGTGAGCCCGCAGGACCGGAGCTCGTCGAGATCGAGCACGTTCCACTGGCCCATCGCGATCTCCGCCACGCGAACGTCAACTTTGTCAACCAGTGGTTGACGAATCTTGCTTTCGCGTGGCATCGGGGGAGGATCGCCCCGACCCCTGAAACGAAACAAGACGTGTTTGTGCCGACTCTCCCCGCTAATTGCCGACGGATTGCCACAAGGTGACGTGGACCTTCGGGCGGGTCTGGGTCGAGACGGCGCCGGCGCGGCCGGTCGAGATCGCCTGGGTCGCCTCGGGCGTCGTGGCGAAGCGCTGCAGCGCCAGCGCGGCCGGCAGCGCGCGCCCCAACCCCAAGGTGGAGGCGTGCCACATCTCGACGATCGGAGTGCCGCGCACGTCGAGGCGGACCAAGGCACGGCGCCGGACCTCGTCGACGACGGAGTGCGCCAGTGTCAGGACGATCCCCTCACCCGCGGCGGCGGCGGCGATCGCCGCCGCGCCGCTCGAGTAGGTCGCCACCGACGCGGGGTCCAGTCCGTGGCGGGCGAAGAAGAGCCCCGTGCGCCTCAGAGGGGTCGAGCGACGGCTGGCCGACCAGCCAGCGCTCGTCTGACAACGACGCGGGCGCGATCGCGCGCACGCCCGCCAAGGGATGCGAAGGAGCCGCGACGAGGATCAGGCGGCAGCGCAGGAACGGGGCGGCGGCGATCGTCGCGGCGGTGCCCGGCGACGGGCCCAGCGCGATGTCGGCGCGCCGGTGCTCCAGCGCCTCGGCGAAGGACGCCGCCGAAGCGGTCGACACCGCGATCGATCCGTCCGTCGTCGCGGGCGGTGAAGAGCTCGATCAGCGGCCCGATGTGCTCCGCGACCAGCGGCGTGGCCAACACCGACAGCCGGCGCGGCGCAGCCGGAGTTCTCGGCGACCGACCGGCGGGCCTGCTCGGCCAGCCCGAGGATCTCCGTCGCCAACGCGGCAAGCCGCCTGCCACCGGGCGTCAAGGCGATCCCGCGGCCGCTGCGGACGAACAGATCGTCGCCCAGCTCCTTCTTCAAAGCCGAGACCGCGACCGACACCGCGGGCTCGGTGACCTCGAGCTCAGCGGCGGCTGCTTTGACCGATCCGTGCCGGGCCACGAGCACGAAGGACTGCAGCTGCGCGAGGGTCATAAGCGATCACTTAACTCGGTTTGACAGTTCGACCATAACACCGGAAGCTGGTCGTGGAGGAGAGACCAAGGAGGAGTCCTGCAGGTCCCAGCACCGTTTGGGTATGAGCGTGCGTCGAGCGTCGAGGAGGCGCTTGCGCTGCTCGAAACGCTCGGACCAGAAGCCCGGCTGCTCGCCGGCGGCCACAGCCTGCTGCCGATGATGAAGCTGCGCATCGCCAAGCCCGAGTACGTGATCGACATCGACCCGCTGGCGGACGTGCTCGGCTACATCAGCGAGCACGCCACCGAGATCCGGATCGGCGCGATGACGCGCCACGCCGCGCTGCTGGACTCGCGCGCTGCTCGACGGCAAGCTGGCGATCTTCACCGACGCCGAGCGCGTGATCGCCGACCCCGTCGTGCGCAACCGCGGCACGATCGGCGGCGCGCTCTGCCAGGCCGACCCGTCCGAGGACCTCTCGGCGGTCTGCGCGGCGGTCGATGCGCGACTTGTCATCCGCTCGACGACGCGACGAACGCGTCGTCGACATGCACGACTTCCACCGCGGTCCGTACGAGACCGCGGTCGGCCCGGCCGAGATGCTCGTCGAGATCCGGGTCCCCATCGCATCCGCGCTCCGGCAGCGCCTATCTCGAAGGTCGATCGGCGAGTCGGCGACTGGGCGGTCGTCGCCGCCGGCGCCGCGCTGGACTTCGACGCCGACGGCACGATCGCCCGCGCGGGGCTCGGGCTCGCCGCCGTCGGCGGCGACATCACCGTCGACCGACGCCGAGCCGGCACTGACAGGCCAGCGGCCGAGCGAGAAGCTCTTCGCCAAGGCCGCGAAGCTCGCGCAGTCCGCGATGCGAACCGGTCACCGATCAACGCGGATCCGCGGACTACAAACGACACGTCGTCGGCGTCCTGACGGAGCGCGTGCTCAAGCGCGCGACCGAGCGGGCACTTCAAATGAGGGAGGTGTGACATGGAGACCGCACTAGCGGCCTCGACGGGATGGACCGTCGGGATCGTGCTCGGGGTCGTCGTCATCCTGATCGCCGCGGCGATCGTCATCACGATCGTGGCGCTCGCGCAGCGGATCGCCAAGCAGGCGCGAACGGCGGTGCAGGGCGTGGACGCCGTTCGCGCGCAGACCGACGCAGCTCAACGACATCGGCCGCATCAACGACTCGGGCGTGCGCATCCTGCACTCCGCCCGCGCACTGCGAAAGGTGGCGGTGGGCAAATGAGCGCCTGGGATCTCTCGCTGGTCATCGGGCTCGTCGCCGCGCTGATCGTCACCGTGCTGCTGCTGCTCCTGATCAAGGCCGTGCGCGACATCGAGGGCTCGGTCAACGGCCTGCTCGACGTCGCCGGCGAGGTCGCCGGCCAACACCGCCAACATCCCGCAGCTCGAGGCCACCGCGCCCGTGCTCGGGCTGATCGTGGAGGAAGCCGTGGTCCAGGACGGCTACATGAACGCGCTCACCGACGGCTACGGCGGAGTCGAGGCGGCATGACCGCGCACACCCTCCTGAGCATCCTGCTCGCCGTCGTCGTCGTCGCCGTGCTCGCGGCCGCGCTGATCGAGGTCCGCCGCGGCCTGCGCAACATCTCACAGGGCCTCGCCACCCTGGGCGACGCGCTCGAGACCGTCGAGTCCGAGCACCTGCGCCCGCTCGAGCCCGCCGTGAAGGCCATCAACGCCCAGTTCGACATCATCCTGTCCGCGCTCCCCGGCATCGGGGCCAAGGCCGCGATCGTGGCCGAGAGGAGGCCCTCATGACCCTCTGGTGGATCCTCGACATCGTCCTGCTGGTCGTCGTCGTGCCGGTCGTCGTCGTCCTGCTCAACAACGTCCTCAAAGAGGCCAAGGGCATCGTCCCGAGCGTCAACCGCATCACAATGCGCGGCGCAGGCCGGCTCGAAGGACCTCGACGCCGTCCCGCTGCTGCTGACCACGCAGACGCAGGTACGGCAGACGGTCGAGAACGTCGCCGCGTACGGCGGCTCGCTCGACGTGATCCTGGACGACGCCTGATGCCCGCTCCCGGAGTCCTGCTGCTGATCACGGTCGTCCTGATCGTGCTCGCGCTCGTCTACTTCCTCGTCTCGACGATCTTCGCGCTCAAGCAGATCGCCGACGGCCTCGACGAGACGATCACCGCGGTCGGCGAGATCATCGCCAAGACCGAACCCGTCGCCCCCGTCGTCGACGACATCAACGCCAACCTCGACGCCGCCGTCGACGCGCTCGAAGGCCTGCTGGTCAAGAAGGCCGGCATGGAGGACGCGGTCGGGCTCGTCGAGGGCATCTATCCCGGCGCGGCGGCCGCAGGGCTTCCGCGACTTCCCCGACAGCGCCACGACGAAGGCGCCGCGGATCTCCGAGGTCTACACGCGCGGCACGCTGACGCTCGCGCGGCTCGGCCGCGAGGCACCGATCGCGGCGCCGAGCCCGAAGGGCGGCCCGGTGCTGCGCAACGTGCTCGGCGGCAGCCTGGCGGCGCGCAAGCTCTATCCCGTCGAGCGGCCCGGGCGCTCGCCGGTCATCGGCACCAACGCACCCGTGCAATACGAGGAACGTGATGCAGACTCCAGCGCCGTTTGAGTACGAGCGGGCGACGAGCCTCGAGGGCGCGATCGCCTCGCTGCGCGAGCACGAGGACTCGCGGATCGTCGCCGGCGGCCACAGCCTGCTGCCGATGATGAAGCTGCGGCTGGCGCAGCCGAGCCGGCTGATCGACATCAACGACCTGACCGAGCTCGCGTACATCCGCGAGGAGGGCGACGAGCTCGCGATCGGGGCGCTCACGCGTCACGTCGACCTGCTCGAGTCCGACCTGCTGTTCGAGCGCTTCCCGGTCTTCCGCGACGCCGAGCAGGTGATCGCCGACCCGGTCGTGCGCAACCGCGGCACGATCGGCGGCTCGCTCTGCCAGGCCGACGCGGCCGAGGACCTCTCCGCGGTCTGCTCGGCGCTGAAGGGCGTCGTCGTGATCCAGGGCGTCGACGGCGCGCGCAAGGTGCCGATGGGCGAGTTCCACAAGGGCCCGTGGACGACCGCCGTCGGCGACGGCGAGATCGTCACCGAGATCCGCTTCGCGCTCAAGCCGGGCGCCGGCAGCGCGCACGAGAAGGTCGAGCGGCGCGCGGGCGACTGGGCGATCGCGGCGGCCTCCGCGGCGCTCTGGCTCGACGGCGACACGATCGCCGACTCGGGCATCGCGCTCAGCGCGGTCGGCCTGATGACGATCGATCTGACCCGCGCCGAGGAGCTGCTCAACGGCCAGGTGCCGTCGCGACGAGCTGTTCGCGCAGGCGGGCGCGATCGCCTCCGAGGACTGCTCGCCGATCCCCGACGGCCGCGGTCCGGTCGACTACAAGCGCCACCTCGCGGGCGTGCTCACGAAACGCGCCCTGCGGACCGCCGCGGCCCGCGCCCTCAAGCAGGAGACCTAGAGAATGGACATCTCGATCGTCATCAACGGCGAGACCGTGTCGCGCGACGTCGAACCGCGCACGCTGCTCGTGCACTTCATCCGCGACACCGAGGGCCTGACGGGCACCCACTGGGGCTGCGACACGTCGAATTGCGGCGCATGCGTCGTGCTGATGGACGGCAAGCCGCTGAAGTCGTGCACGGCGCTCGCGGCGATGTGCGTCGGCCACGAGATCAGCACCGTCGAGTCGCTCGAGGTCGACGGCGTGCTGGACCCGATCCAGCAGGGCTTCCACGAGAAGCACGCGCTGCAGTGCGGCTTCTGCACGCCCGGGATGCTGATGACCACCAAGGCCCTGCTCAACGAGAACCCCGACCCGACGGAGGAGGAGATCCGCACCGCGATCTCCGGCTCGATCTGTCGCTGTACGGGCTACGTGAACATCGTCGCCGCGACCCGCTGGGCGGCCGAACATCAGGAGGCACCGCGATGAGCGCGATCGAGGACCGGCCGATCGGCTTCGGTCGCCTGAAGCGCAAGGAGGACGCGCGCTTCATCCGCGGCAAGGGCAACTACCTGGACGACATCCGCCTGCCCGGCATGGTCCACATGGCGATCCTGCGCTCGCCGTTCGCGCACGCGAAGATCAACTCGATCGACACGAGCGCCGCGCTCGCGCTGCCCGGCGTCGCCGCGGTCATCACCGCCAAGGACCTCGAGACGCTCGGGCTGGCGTGGATGCCGACGATCTCCTACGACACGCAGGCCGTGCTCGCGGGCGACAAGGTCCGCTTCCAGGGCCAGGAGGTCGCGGCCGTGATCGCGACCAGCGAGTACATCGCCCGCGACGCGCTGCAGCTGATCGAGGTCGACTACGACCCGCTGCCCGCGGTCGTCAACGCCCGCAAGGCGCTCGACGACGACGCGCCGCTGATCCGCGACGACAAGGACGGCCAGACCGACAACCTCGCCAGCCCCGACGTGGGAGGCCGGCGACGAGGACGCGACCGACAAGGCGTTCGCCGAGGCCGACACGATCGTCGCGCGGGACATCATCTACCCGCGCTGCCACCCGGCGCCGCTCGAGACGTGCGGGATGATCGCCGACTTCAACCCGCAGACCGGCCAGCTCGACATCTACAACGGCAACCAGGCGCCGCACGCGCACCGCACGGTGTACGCGCACGTCGCCGGCCTCGCCGAGCACATGATCCGGATCCGCTGCGGCGACATCGGCGGCGGCTTCGGCAACAAGGTGCCGGTCTATCCGGGCTACGTGTGCGCGATCGCGGGCTCGATCGTCGCCGGCGTCCCGGTGAAGTGGATCGAGGACCGCAGCGAGAACCTGATGTCGACCGGGTTCGCCCGCGACTACGTCATGAAGTCCGAGATCTGCGCCAAGGACGGCAAGATCACCGGCCTGCGCGTGGACGTGATCGCCGACCACGGCGCCTTCGACTCGACCGCCCAGCCGACCAAGTTCCCGGCCGGCTTCTTCCACATCGTCTGCGGCTCCTACGACCTGCAGGCGAGCCACGTGAAGGTCAAGGCCGTCTACACCAACAAGGCGCCGGGCGGCGTCGCGTACCGCTGCTCGTTCCGCATCACCGAGGCCGTCTATCTCGTCGAGCGGATGGTCGACGCGCTCGCGCTGGAGATGAAGGTCGACCCGATCGACCTGCGCATGCAGCTCCTTCATCAAGGAGGACCAGTTCCCGTACGAGACGACCACCGGCTGGACGTACGACTCGGGCGACTACCACAAGACGATGCGGGTCGCGATGGACATCGCGGGCTACGAGGACCTGCGCTCGCGAGCAGCTCGAGAAGCGCGCTCGCGGCGAGCTGATGGGCATCGGCGTGTCGTTCTTCACCGAGGGCGTCGGCGCCGGCCCGCGCAAGCACATGGACATCCTCGGGCTGTCGATGAACGACGGCGCGGATCTCCGGATCGCACCCGAGCGGCAAGGCGGTCGTGTCGCTCTGCGGCGCAGACCCAGGGCCAGGGCCACGAGACGACGTTCGCGCAGATCGTCGCCGAGGAGCTGGGCATCCCGCCGGAGGACGTCGAGGTCCGCCACGGCGACACCGACAAGTCGCCGTACGGGCTCGGGACGTACGGCAGCCGCTCGACGCCGGTATCCGGCGCCGCGGTCGCGGTCGTCTCGCGCAAGGTGCGCGACAAGGCGCGGGCGATCGCGGCGACGATGCTCGAGACGCGCCTGGAGGACCTGGCGTGGGAGAAGGGCCGCTGGTACGTCAAGGGCGACCCCGAGCAGGGCGTCTCGATCCTCGACATCACCAAGCGCGCCTACAGCGGCGAGGCGCTGCCCGAGGGCTTCGAGGGCGGCCTCGACGCCCAGGTCATCTACGACCCGCCGAACCTCACCTACCCCTACGGCGCCTACATCGCGGTCGTCGACATCGATCCCGAGACGGCCCACGTCAAGGTCCGCCGCTTCATCGCGGTCGACGACTGCGGCGTGCGGATCAACCCGATGATCGTCGAGGGCCAGATCCACGGCGGCCTCGCCGAGGGCGTCGGCATCGCGCTGATGGAGGTGATCACGTTCGACGAGGAGGGCAACTGCCTCAACGGGTCGTTCATGGACTACCTGATCCCGACCGCGCTCGAGTGCCCCGACTTCGAGCTCGGCGAGACGGTCACGCCCTGCCCGCACCATCCGCTCGGTGCCAAGGGCGTCGGCGAGTCGCCCAACGTCGGCTCGCCGCCGGCGATCGTCAACGCGGTCATCGACGCGCTCTACGAGACCCACGGCGTCGACCACATCGACATGCCGTGCACCCCCGCGCGGGTGTGGGCCGCGATGCAGGGGAACGCCGAGCCGCCGCAATGAACGAGCTGGAGCACCTCGCCCCCGACGTCGAGACGCTCGCGCAGCGGCTCGCCTCCGTCGACTACCTCGTCGACGAGGGGCTGGCCACGGCGTTGTTCCTGAGCCTCCGCCTTCCGCAGCCGCTGCTGCTGGAGGGCGAGGCCGGGGTGGGCAAGACCGAGGCCGCCAAGGCGCTGGCCTCGGTCCTCGACACGCCGCTGATCCGGTTGCAGTGCTACGACGGGATCGACGCGGGCGAGGCGCTCTACGAGTGGAACTATCCGCGGCAGCTGCTCTCGATCCGGCTGGCCGAGGCCAATGACAGCGCGCTCACCGAGGACGCGCTGTTCGGCCCGCGACTACCTGGTCGCGCGGCCGCTGCTGCGGGCGCTGCAGCACCCGGGCCCGCGGCCCGCGGTGCTGCTGATCGACGAGATCGACCGCGCCGACGACGACTTCGAGGCCTTCCTGCTCGAGTTGCTCGCCGAGGCGGCGGTGACGATCCCGGAGCTCGGGACGATCACGGCGCGACGTATCCCGCCGGTGATCGTCCTCACCTCCAACCGCACCCGCGACCTGCACGACGCCGTCAAGCGCCGCTGCCTGTACCAGTGGATCGACTACCCGGACGCGGCGCGCGAGGTCGAGATCGTGCGCCGGCGCGTGCGTGGCGTGTCGGAGACGCTGGCGGTGCAGGTCGTGGCCGCGGTGGCGAAGCTGCGCGAGGGCGACATCCAGAAGCCGCCGGGCATCGCCGAGGCGATCGACTGGCTGAAGGCGCTGGAGCTGCTGAAGCGTCGACACGCTCGACGCGACCACGATCGGGCGGACGCTCGGCAGCGTCCTGAAGTACAGCGAGGACCAGGACGTCATCCGCGCCACCGGGCTGGAGTCGTTGGTGTGAGGCTCGAGACCGTCGAGCTCGACCTCGCGCCGCTGGTCGACCGCGTTCGGGCGGCGCCTGCACGAGGCGGGCGTGCCGGTGACCGCGGAGCGATCGTCGCGGCTGGCGAGCGCGCTGACCCTGACGCGGCCCGTCTCGCGGACGCGCCTGTACTGGACGGCGCGCGCGGTGATGGTGTCCGACCACGCGCAGGTCGGCGCCTTCGACCGCGAGTTCTTCACCGTCTTCGGATCGCGCGTGGACGGGGCCGACGAGGCGCACGACAAGCGCCCGGACGCCGCGGGGGCGGAGGTCTCACCCGGCGAGGATCGCCCGGCCTCGTCCGGCGGCATCGGCGGCTCGGCCACCGGCGAGGAGCCGGGCGGCGACGGCGGCACGGAGCCCGACGCCCCGGGCGCCGGACGCTCGACGGGCGCGCAGGCGCGCGACGGCGAGACGTCGGAGTTCCCGGCCCCCGGCAGCGCCCGCGGACGCGCCGCGCCGGGCGGCGCCGAGGCCGGCGAGGACGGCGAGGCGGGCGCCCCGACGCTCGCGAGCGTCTCCGAGCGCCTGCGGCCGCAAGCGCTTCGACGCACTCGAGCCCGGCGAGCTCGCGCAGCTCTACCAGCTGATGACGCGCATCAAGCTCGCGACGCCGACGCGCCGGACCCGCCGGGCCGACCGCGCCCGTCGCGGCGAGCACGTCGACCTCCGGCGCACGCTGCGCGCCGCACTGCGCACCGGCGGCGACCCGATCACGCTCGCGCACCGCCGCCGGCGCGTGGTGCCGCGCCGGCTCGTGCTGCTGTGCGACATCAGCGGCTCGATGGAGCCCTACGCCCGCGCGTACCTGCAGTTCCTCACGTGCGCGGGCAAGGACGCCGAGGCGTTCGTCTTCGCGACACGGCTGACGCGGATCACGCGCGCACTCGCCACCCGCAGCCCGGAGCGGGCGATCCAGCGCGCCGCCGCCGCCGCGCCGGACTGGTCGAGCGGCACCCGCATCGGCGACGCGCTGCAGGCGTTCAACGACCGCCACGGCCGCCGCGGGATGGCCCGCGGCGCGGTGATCGTGATCCTCTCCGACGGCTGGGAGCGCGGCGACCCGCAGCTCGTGGGCCGCGAGATGGAGCGGCTGGCGCGGCTCGCGCACCGGATCGTGTGGGTCAACCCGCGCGTCGCGGCCGCGGGCTTCGTCCCGCGCGCGGGCGGCATGGTCGCGGCGCTGCCGCTACATCGACGCGCTCGTCTCCGGCCACTCGCTGGCGGCGCTGGACGAGGTCGCCGAGGCGATCGCGGGGCTCGACAGCGCCTTCGCCGCGCCGCAGACCGAGGAAGAGGACGAGCCCTGGGCGAGCGCGACGCCGGTCGCCGGCAGCTCGGTGGCGATGCCGAGCGGCTACGGACCGAGCCGAGGAAGGACGACACCGGGATGGAGCCTGTGAAGACGTGCATCTACCCGGGCTGCGAGCGTGCCCGCCGTGCCGCCGCATCCCGCCGGCGGGCCGCAGCCCGCCGTTCTGCGATCTCGAGGAGCACAACGCGCTGTCCGCCCACCTGGAGCGGCAGCGCCTCGAACAAGCGAAAGGAGCTGAGAATGGCTGACGAGGCCTATCGCGCGGTGTTCCTGCGCATCCACCCGACCGGCAAGATGGTGCTGAGCCTGACCACCGAGGCCGACGGCAACGAGGGGCGCTACGCCCAGCTCGTCGCCGCCGAGCTCGGGGTGCCGGCGCTCGACGTCAAGGTCGTGCCGGCCGACGAGAGCCGCTTCGGCTCCGGCCACGGCTTCAACACCAGCCCGTCCGACGGCGTTCCGGACGCGATCGCGAGCGCGACGGAGAAGATCCGCACGAAGGCGCAGCTGCTCGCGGGCATGGCGCTCGAGGCGCCGGCCGACGAGCTGCGCTGGGAGGACGGCGTGTTCGTCGGCGCCGCGGGCGCCCGACGATCGCCGACTCGCCCTGTACGCGCACGGCTCGGGCGCGCTGCCGCCCGGGGTCGAGGGCGGACTGGACGCGCAGGCCGTCTATCGATGACTGCGCTCGGCCCTGAGAACGGGACGCTGACGGTCCGCACCGGCAAGGCGCGGCGCCGCCGCCAAGGCCGGCCACAACCTCGTGATCGAGGTCACGCGCTGGCAGGGCACGCTGTCGCCCGAGTCCGTCGAGCTGACCGCCGACGCGCGCTCGCTGCGCGTGCGCTCCGGCAGCGGCGGCATCTCGCCGCTCGGCGACGAGGAGAAGGCCGGCATCTCGCAGACGATCGACGAGGAGGTGCTCGAAGGCGGGAACATCTCCTACCGCTCGAGCGCCGTCACGGCGCGCGACGGCGGCTACGACGTCGAGGGCGAGCTCGACCTGCTCGGTGTCCGCTCGCCCGCTGTCGTTCTCACTGTCGCATTGGACGGCGACCACCTCACCGGAAGCGCCACGGTCAAGCAGACCGACTGGCGCATCAAGCCCTACTCGGCGCTGTTCGGGACCCTCAAGGTCGCCGACGTCGTCGAGGTCGCAATCGACGTGACCCTCCCAAGGAGCCCATCAGATGGTTGAACTCGACCACTCGTTCACGACCGGCAAGCCCGCCGACTACAACTGGGACGCGGTCCTGGACCTGGACCGGATCATCCCGTGCGTCGAGGGCGGCAAGGTGATCGAGCTCGAGAGCCCCGATCTGGCCAAGGCCGAGATCAAGGTGAAGATGGGCGCGATGTCGATGACCTTCAAGGGCACGGTCGCGGTGATCGAGCGCGACGAGGTCGCCAAGCGCGCGGTGCTGCGGATCAAGTCCAAGGACACCGGCGGGACCGGCTACGCCAACGCCGACGTCGCGTTCACGCTGGCCGACGGTGGCGGCACGATCCACACCGCCGCGACGATCAGCGGCAAGGCCGCGTCGATGGGCGAGGGCGTCGTCTCCAGCGTGCTCGACGCGCTGATCAACGACTTCACGACGAAGCTGGCAGCGATCTAACGGTGGCCGAGCGGATGGTCATGCGGGCGGTTCGCGAGGGTGAGGTCCCGCCCGACGGCGGCACCGCGCTCCAGGACAACCCCGACCGTCCGGTCTTCCGCGGCCACGGCCCGTACGACTACGTCTGCGTGTCGTGCGGGAACCTGCTCGCCGAGGCGATGAGCCTCGAGTACATGAACAAGCGCGTGCGGATCAAGTGCGGGCGCTGCAAGACGATCAACGTCGCGGTCTACGACCACAAGGGCGAGACATGACGACGATCGGCTTCGGCTCCGTCCGGCGCAAGGAGGACGCGCGCTTCATCCGCGGCCAGGGGCACTACGTCGACGACGTGCAGCTGCCGCGGATGCTGCACGGCGCGGTCCTGCGCTCGCCGGTCGCGCACGCGCGGATCGTCTCGATCGACACCTCGGCCGCGCTGCAGCATCCGAAGGTGCACGCGGTGATCACCGGCGCCGATCTCGAGGCCTCGGGGATGGCGTGGATGCCGACGATGTCGGCCGATCGCCAGGCGGTGCTGGCCACCGACAAGGTGCGCTTCCAGGGCCAGGAGGTCGCGTTCGTGATCGCCGACGATCGCTACTCGGCGCGCGACGCGCTGGAGCTGATCGACGTCGACTACGAGCTGCTGGCGCCGGTGGTCGATGCGCGGCTCGCGCTGGAGCCGGACGCGCCGCTGATCCGCGACGACGAGCCCGGCCGGATCGACAACCACATCTTCGACTGGGAGGCCGGCGACGCGGCCGCGACCGAGGCGGCGTTCGCGCGCGCCGACGTCGTGGTCGAGCAGGAGATGCAGTTCCCGCGCTCGCACCCGGCGCCGATGGAGACCTGCGGCGCGGTCGCGGACTTCGACCGCGTCTGCGGCAAGCTGACGGTCTGGTGCACGACGCAGGCGCCGCACGCGCACCGGACGCTCTATTCGCTCGTCACCGGTCTGGCGGAGCACAGGATCCGGGTCATCTCGCCCGACGTCGGCGGCGGCTTCGGCAACAAGGTGCCGGTCTATCCCGGCTACGTCTGCGCGATCGCCGCGGCGCGGCTGCTGGGCCGCCCGATCAAGTGGATGGAGGACCGCTCGGAGAACCTGATGTCGACCGGGTTCGCGCGCGACTTCGTGATGAAGGGGCGGATCGCCTCGACGCGCGAGGGCAAGCTGCTCGCGGTCAGCGTCGACGTGATCGCCGACCACGGCGCGTTCAACGCGACCGCGCAGCCGTCGCGCTACCCGGCCGGGTTCTTCAGCGTCTTCACCGGGTCCTATGACGTCTCCGCGGCGCACTGCGCGGTCACCGGCGTCTACACGAACAAGGCGCCCGGCGGCGTCGCGTACGCGTGCTCGTTCCGGATCGCCGAGGCGGTCTACCTGGTCGAGCGCTGCATGGACTGCCTCGCCGCGCGAGCTGGGTGTCGACCCGGTCGAGCTGCGGCTGCAGAACCTGCTGCGGCCCGACCAGTTCCCGTACGCGTCCAAGACCGGCTGGGTCTACGACTCCGGCGACTACGAGCGCGCGATGCGGATGGCGATGGAGATCGCCGGCTACGACGAGCTGCGTGCCGAGCAGGCGGAGAAGCGTTCGCGCGGCGAGCTGATGGGGATCGGCGTCTCGTTCTTCACCGAGGCCGTCGGCGCCGGCCCGCGCAAGCACATGGACATGTTCGGGCTGGCGATGAACGACGGCGCCTCGCTGCGGATCTCGCCCACCGGCACCGCGCAGCTCTCGATCAGCGTGCAGTCCCAGGGCCAGGGCCACGAGACGACGTTCGCGCAGATCGTCTCGCACGAGCTCGGCATCCCGACCGACGACGTCGACGTCATCCACGGCGACACCGACTCGACGCCCTACGGGCTCGGGACCTACGGGTCGCGCTCGACGCCCGTCGAGCGGCGCCGCGGCGTCGCTGGCGGCGCGCAAGGTGCGCGACCGGGCGCGGATCGTCGCCGGCGCGATGCTCGAGGTCTCGCCCGACGATCTCGAGTGGGGATCGCGGCCGCTGGGCGGTCGTCGGCGACCCCTCGCAGGGTGCGTCGATCGCCGAGATCGCGATGGCCGCGCGCGGGCCGATCGAGCTGCCCGAGGGCATCGAGGCGGGCCTGGACTCCGAGGCCGTCTACGACCCGCCGAACCTGACCTTCCCGTTCGGCGCCTACATCTGCGTCGTCGACATCGACCCGGGGACCGCGCACGTGAAGGTGCGGCGGTTCATCGCGGTCGACGACTGCGGCGTGCGGATCAACCCGATGATCGTCGAGGGTCAGATCCACGGCGGCCTGACCGACGGGGTCGGGATGGCGCTGATGGAGATGATCGCCTTCGACGAGGAGGGCAACTGCCTCGGCGGGTCGCTGATGGACTACCTGATCCCGACCGCCGTCGAGGTCCCCGACTGGGAGACCGGCATGACCGTCACGCCGTCTCCGCACCACCCGATCGGGGCGAAGGGGGTCGGCGAGTCCGCGACCGTCGGCTCGCCGCCCGCGATCGTCAACGCCATCTGCGACGCCCTGGGCGTCCGCCACGTCGACATGCCGTGCACACCGTCCCGGGTCTGGGACGCGATGCGAGGAAAGGGAACACCGCCGCAATGATCAAGGGTGATCTCGTACAGGAGATGGAGCAGCTGCTCGCCGATCGCGTGCCGTTCGTGACCGCGACGGTGGTGCGAGCGGCGAAGCCGACGAGCGTGCGCCCGGGCGACGCCGCGATCGTGCTGTCGGACGGGACGATCGACGGGTTCGTCGGCGGCGTCTGCGCGCAGGCCTCGGTGCGCCTGCACTCGGCGCGCGTGCTGGAGACCGGCGAGGCCGTGCTGTTGCGGCTGCTGCCGGGCGCGGGCGAGGACGCCGAGGTCGACGGCGTCGTCGTCGCGCACAACCCGTGCCTGAGCGGGGGTTCTCTGGAGATCTTCCTCGACCCGCACCTGGCCGCGCCGCGCGTGCTGATCGTGGGCGAGACGCCGATCGCGCGTGCGCTGGAGGAGGTCGCGCGGGCGGCGGGCTATGCCGTCGGGCGCGGGGGCGAGATCGACCCGCAGCCGTCCGACGCGGCGCTGATCGTCGCCTCGCACGGGGACGACGAGGAGGTGCCCGCCCTGACCGCCGCGCTGCAGGCCGGCGTCGGGTACGTCGGGCTGGTGGCGAGTACCAAGCGCGGCAACGCCGTCTTGGGATCGCTCGATGTCGACGAGGTGCTCCGGGCTCAGGTCCACACGCCCGCGGGGCTCGACATCGGCGCCCGCGCGCCCGCCGACATCGCGATCTCGATCCTGGCGCAGATGGTCGCGGAGCGCACCACGCACGTGCCGGAGAGCACCGCGCCGGAGACCGCGGTCGACCCGGTCTGCGGCATGCAGGTGATCGCGAGCGAGTCGACGCCGAACCTCTGCATCGGCGGCGAGCGGATCTACTTCTGCTGCGAGGGCTGCCGCTCGACGTACGCCGCGGAGCATGTCACCGCGAGTTAGCGGGCTCGTTCTCGCCGCCGGTGGGTCGAAGCGGCTCGGGCAGCCGAAGCAGCTGCTGCCGTTCGGCGACGCGACGCTGCTCGACTTCGTGCTGCGCGTCGCCCGGGTATGCGCCTTCGATCAGCTCGTGTGCGTGCTCGGCGGCGGTGCCGACGAGGTGCGCTCGAAGGTCGACGTGGACGGCGTCGAGGTCGTAGTCAACGAGGGTTTCGGTACGGGCTGCTCCTCCTCGATCGCCGCTTCGCTTCCGGTCATCGACGGCGACGTGCTGGTCCTGATGCTCGGCGACCAGCCGGGCGTCGTTCCCGCGTCCGTGCATGCCCTGCTCGACGGCCGCGGTGACGCGCCGCTCGCGGTCTGCCGCTACGACGACGGCCGCGGGCATCCGTTCGCGTTCGCCCGCTCGACCTTCGGCGATTTGGCCGATCTGCACGGCGACAAGGGCGTCTGGAAGCTGCTTGACCGGCGCGCGGACGAGGTCGCCGAGGTGCGCGTCGAGGGCGATGTCCCGCTCGACATCGACACCTGGGAGGACTACCAGGCGCTGCTCAGCGCCTAGGGTTGGGGGATGGAACTCGCGAGCCTGCTGGCCGAGCTGTGTGCCGTCTCCGCGCCTTCGGGGGCTGAGGGCGAGCTCGCCGATCTGCTGAGCGCCCGCTGGGAGCCGCGCTGCGAGTCGCTGCGCCGGGACCCGGTCGGCAACCTCGTCGCCCGCGTCGGCGGCAGCGGGCCGCGCGTGCTCCTGCAGGCGCACATGGATCAGGTCGGCTACATCGTCCGCCACGTCACCGACGACGGCTACCTGCTGCTCGACGGTTCCCAGGGCGACCGCCGCAACGGGCCGGAGCGCCGGCATCCGATCGGGCAGCCGGTCCGCGTACTGCTGCGCGACGGCGCGTGGCTCGACGGGCTGATCGCCGCGTCCAGCGGGCACGTGCTGACCGCCGCGCAGCGCGACGAGCACCGCCTCGGCTACGACGACTTCTGGGTCGAGGTCGGGCTCGACTCACGCGATGCCGTGCAGGCCGCGGGCGTCCATGTCGGATCGCCGGTCGTCTTCTCGGCGCCGGTCCGCACGATCGGCGAACTGCTGATCGGGCCGGCGATGGACAACCGGGTCGGGCTCGCGGTCATGGACGCCGTGCTCGACGCGGTGGCGTCCGAGACGCTCGCCTGCGAACTGTGGCTCGGCGCGACGGTCCAGGAGGAGAACGGCCTGCACGGGGCGCGCGTGCTCGGCGCCGCGGAGCAGTTCGACGCGGCGATCGCGCTCGACGTCGGTCTCGCCGGGGACATCCCCGCGGTCGACGCGCGCGAGTACTCGACCAGCCTCGGCGCCGGCCCGATCGCCGTGCATCGCGACACCGGCATCGTCTACGACCGCCTGCTCACCCAGCACCTGCTGGCACTGGCCGCGGGAGCGGGCATCCCCGCGCAGGACGGCCTGTTCGCCGGTTACGGCTCGGACGGGCTCGCGCTGGCCGAATCAGGCTCGCCGACCGCGCTGCTGACCGTGCCGACGCGCTATACGCACACCGCCTACGAGACGGTCCACCCGGACGACCTCACGGCGACCGTCGACCTCCTGGTCGCGCTCGTCACCACCGCGCTGCCGGCCCGGCCGTAGCTGCGATGGCGTCGGCGATCTTCCTCCTCGTCCTGTCGATCGGAATGATCGCCGCGGGCTGGGGCTACGTGAAGACGGCGCGGCGGATGCGGGCCTTCGAGACCACTCGCGGGACGGTGATCGGGCGCGACGTGACGACCCTGACCGGCGGCCATCGCGAGGGCCGCTGGGGCAAGGGCGGCAACTACCGGCCGCTCGTGCTCTACACGTACGAGGTCGGCGGCGTCTCCTACACCTCGGACCGCTCGAGCTACGCGGCCCGCGGCTACAAGAAGAGCGCCGTCGAGCAGCAGCTCGCGGCGCTCCCCGACGAGGTCGACGTCTACTACGACCCCGCGTCGCCGAAGGAGGCCTACCTCGAGCGGCACAGCCCGGCGCTCGGGAACTTCCTGGTCGCCGGCGGCGCCGTCGGCGTGCTCATCGCCGTGCTGCTGCTCGTCACATGAGCGCCTGCGTCGTCCTCCTGCACGGCTGGCCCGGATCGCACCGCGACTTCCGCTTGGTGCGTGACCTGCTGCCCGACGGCGTCGTGGTGCACGCACCCGGACCTACGCGGGTTCGGCGATGCCTTCGACGGTCCCCTGGCTTTGGAGGACGCCACGGCGGAGGCGCATGCGCGGCGCGTCGTCGACCTGCTCGACGCCGGCGGACACGAGCGCGCGGTCCTGGCCGGCGACGACAACTGACCCCGCCTCGTGACCGAACGGCTCGCTCGAAAATGAGCGGTGGAAGATGAATCGATCCCGCGTCGTCTGACGAGCCGATCCGCGGGGTAGGGCGGGATCATGCTTCTGATCCTCGCCATCATCCTGCTGATCATCGCCATCGCCGGCGGCGTGATCATCCACCCGCTGATCTTCGCCCTCGCGATCGTCGCGCTCGTGCTCTTCTTCACCAGCCGCCGCTGACCGCGCGTTCGCAGCGGCAAGTCACTGAGTAGGCCTCAGGCCTACCCAGTGACTTTCTCAGCGGCGTTCTTCGCTCGCTCTTCGGCGCGTGCGCCACCTTTCTGGCGCGCCAATGCCCTCACGGACGAGAAGACGAGCCGTCAAACCGACGCCGAGCCCTCGCCGGCGTCCCGCTGCGAAGCGTGCGCGGCGCCGGCCCGGTGCGCTCACCGCGCTGCTCGTGGTCCTGGCCGCGGGCGCCGTGCTGATCGCGGTGCTGAGCCTCCGCAGCGCGCCGAGCGCGCTCGTCTCCGAGCGCACGGTGACCGTCAAGCGCGGCGTGATCCAGAGCGTCGTGTCGGGCAGCGGGAACCTCGAGCCCGCGAACCAGGTGGACCTCAACTTCGCCAGCAGCGGGAAGATCACGAAGATCTACACCGAGGCCGGTGCGCATGTGAGCCAGGGCGAGATGCTGGCCCGGATCGACAACCGCAGCGCGAAGGTCGCGCTCGCGCAGGCCCAGGCCGACCTCGTCGACGCCGAGGACGCGCTCACGGCCGCCGAGGCGAGCGGGAGCACCACCACGACGGCCAGCGCGGACACGTCGACGAGCGAACGAGCGACTCGACGGCCGTCGCCTCGACGACGTACGCGTCGCTCGCCAGCGCGTCGTCGGTGCGGACGATCGCGGTCGCCGCGCAGGTCACGCCGACGCCGACCCCGACTCCCACGCCCACCCCGACGCCGACCGCGACACCGACGCCGACGCCCACGTCCACCGCGACGCCGCAAGGGCCGAAGCCGTCCGCGACGCCGAAGGCGACGTCGACTCCGAGCCCGTCCGCCACGCCCGGTGGCGGCAGCGGTGCACCGTCAGGCGGCGGTGGCGGCGGTTCACGTTCCGGCGGCGGTGGCGGCTCGTCCTCGGGTGGCGGCTCGTCTTCAGGCGGTGGCGGCGGTTCCACCTCCGGCGGCGGTTCCTCCTCCGGCGGCGGCGGTTCGGCCCAGAGCGTCGAGTCCGCGCAGGCCGCGGTCGACAAGGCGCAGCTCTCGCTCGAGCAGGCTGAGGAGGCGCTCGACGACACCGTCCTGCGCGCGCCCCTCGCCGGCACCGTCGCCTCGGTCTCGCTCTCCGTCGGCGACACCGCCGGCGCGAGCTCGGGCGGCGGTGCCACGGGGTCGGACACGTCGAGCAGCGCGTTCATCGTGCTGGCGCAGCTGAGCCGCCTCAAGCTGGAAGTCGGCCTGAGCGAGTCCGACATCGGCAAGGTCGAGGTCGGCCAGAGCGCGACGGTCACCGTCAACGCCGCGTCGGGCGAGGAGGTCGCCGCCCACGTGACATCGGTCGGCGTGCTCCCGACGGAGTCGACCGGGACCACCGGCAGCAGCGCGGTCAGCTATCCGGTCGTGATGACGCTGGACCAGACGACGGAAGGGCTGAAGGCGGGGATGAGCGCCACGGCGGACATCGTCGTCTCGCGCGTCTCCGGGCTCGCGATCCCGAGCCAGGCGCTGCGCGGCTCGTCGGTGACGGTCGAGCGCGACGGCGAGCGCACGACGCAGCGCGTCCAGACCGGCGTCGTCGGCGACAGCGCGACCCAGGTGGTCAGCGGGCTCAACGCCGGCGACAAGGTGATCGTCACCTCCACGAGCGCGCTGTCCGGCCAAAGCGCGGCAGGCGGCGGCCAGCAACAGACGCGGACCGGCTTCGGCGGCGCCGGAGGCTTCGGGGGTGCCGGCGGCGGTGGCTTCCGTGGCGCCGGTGGCGGCGGCTTCGGTGGCCCGCCTGGAGGGCCCGGCGGTTGAGCCGGGTCGGCCCGGCTGGAGAGCCGGCGGCGGTCACGACGGCACCGCGACCGGTGATCGAGTTGCGCGACGTCACGCGTGAGTACCGCGTGACCGAGGACATCGTCGTGCGAGCGCTGCGCGGCGTGTCGCTGCGGATCGAGCGCGGCGAGTACGTCGCCGTGATGGGCAGCTCCGGCAGCGGCAAGAGCACGCTGATGCACATCGTCGGCTGCCTCGACTCGCCGACCGCCGGCAGCTACCTGCTCGACGGCGCCGACGTGCGCGACATCGACGAGGACGACCTCGCGGACCTGCGCAATCGCAAGATCGGCTTCGTCTTCCAGGCCTTCAACCTCGTTCCGCGCACCAGTGCGCTGGCCAACGTCGAGCTGCCGCTGACCTACGCCGGGCTGCCGCGCGCGGATCGCCGCCGCCGCGCGCTCGCGGCGCTGGCCGCGGTCGGCATGGAGGATCGCGTCAACCACCAGCCGTCGAAGCTCTCCGGCGGCCAGCAGCAGCGTGTCGCGGTCGCCCGCGCGATCGTCACCAACCCGGCGCTGATCCTCGCCGACGAGCCGACCGGCAACCTCGACTCGCACTCGACCGACGAGGTGCTCGAGGTCTTCGCGCGCCTCAACGACGCGGGCCGGACGGTCGTGATGATCACCCACGAGGAGGACGTCGCGGCGCGGGCGCGTCGCGTGATCCGGCTCGGCGACGGCGAGATCATCTCGGACGAAGCGACATGAGCGGTCCCGAGATCCTGCGGATCGCCCTGGCCGGCGTCGCCGCGAACAAGCTGCGCTCCGGGCTGACGATCCTCGGCATGACGATCGGCGTCGCCGCGGTGATCATCCTCGTGGCGGTCGGCAACGGCTCCAAGCTCGCGGTCCAGGAGCGGATCAACGCGCTCGGCTCCAACGTCCTGCTGGTGCAGCCGCAGGGCGGCCGCTTCGGCCCCGGGGGCGGAGGAGGCGGCGGCGTGAGCTTCACCACCAAGGACGCCGAGGCGCTCGGCGACAGCTTCAACGCGCCCGACGTCGCGCGCGTCTCGCCGGTCGTCAACGCGACCGGGACGACGCTCGTCAGCGGCTCGACCAGCTACCAGCCGAGCACGTTCACCGGCACCGTCCCCGCGTACGCGAAGACGCGCGACTACGACATCGCCAGCGGCGAGATGTTCACCGACGAGGACGTCAAGACGCACCGCCGGGTCGTCGTCCTCGGGCCGACGGTCGTCCAGAACCTCTTCAGCGGCGCCGACCCGGTCGGCCAGAGCGTGCGCGTGAACGGGACCTCGTTCCAGGTCGTCGGCGTGACCGATTCCAAGGGCTCCAACGGCATCCAGGACCAGGACGACGTCGCGCTCGCGCCGCTGACCGCCGTCCAGGACACGCTCACCGGCTACGGGAGCGGGCTGAGCTCGATCACCGTCGAGGCCGCCGACGCCGGCGCGCTCGACGCGGCCCAGGCCGAGGTGACCTCGATCCTGACGGAGCGCAAGAACGTCGCCGACCCGACCAACCCGGGCTTCCAGGTGATCAACCAGGGCGCGGTGCGCGAGGCCTCGGACGCCAGCACCGACGTCTTCACCACGCTGCTCGGCGCGGTGGCCGCGATCTCGCTGCTCGTGGGCGGGATCGGCGTGATGAACATCATGCTCGTCTCGGTCACCGAGCGCACGCGCGAGATCGGCATCCGCAAGGCGATCGGCGCCCGCCGCGCCGACATCCTCGCGCAGTTCCTGACCGAGGCGGTGCTCGTCTCGGCCCTCGGCGGCGTCACCGGCGTGATCGTCGGGATCGTCGGCAGCCAGTTCACGATCGCCGGCGTCGAGCCCGTGATCGCCCTCTACTCCGTCTTCCTCGCGTTCGGCGCCTCGGTGCTCGCGGGCCTGTTCTTCGGCACCTACCCCGCGGGCCGCGCCGCGCGCATGCGCCCGATCGACGCGCTGCGCTTCGAGTGACCCCCCGACCTGGAGCACCCCCGGCATGACCACTGACACGATCGATCTCGAAGAGGAACTGCCGCGCCGCGAGCGCCGGCGGCTGGTGACGCCCGTGGGCATCGCGGCCGCGGTCGTCGTGATCGCCGCGCTCGGGTTCCTCGGCGGCGTGCAGGTCCAGAAGTCGCGCGGCGACACGGCCACGCCGACCGGTCGCTTCGCGGCCGGCGGCTTCCCCGGCGCGGGCGGCCGTACCGGCGCTCAAGGCGGCGCGGGTGCCGGCGGCGGCGCCGCGGCGCAGACCGACGCGACCGTCGGCCAGGTCTCGAGCGTCGACGGCAAGACGATCTACGTCGACGACGCGACCGGCAACACGGTCAAGGTCAAGCTCGCCAAGGGCGGCAAGGTCACGCGCACCGCCGTGACGGGCGCGAGCTCGATCCACCCGGGCGACACGGTGATCGTGCAGGGCGAGGCCGCCTCCAGCGGCACGGTCGTGGCGAGCTCGATCCGCGCGACCGCGAGCAACGCGGACGCGGGCTTCGGTGGCGGATTCGGCGGCGCGGCACCGGGGGCCACCGGCGCCCCGGGCGGCGGCTAGGTCTCAGAAAGGAACTGACATGTCAGAGGACACGCACGACGTCGAGTACGAGGAATACGAGGAGAGCTGGACGGGGCGGATCGTGATCGCCTGCGTCGTCGCGCTCGCCCTGATCGCCGGCGCGTTCTTCGCCGGCAAGGCGATGGCCGGCAGCAGCGGCCCGGCGACGCTCGCCGAGGCCGTGACGCAGGCGCAGGCCGGCGATCTCCCCTGCGGTGACACCGGCGCCGCGGCCCCGGCCGGCACCCCGGGTGCGGGAGCGGCCGCGCCGGAGGGCACCCCACCCGCCGGCGGCGGTCCCGGCGCCGGCGGCGGCGCGTTCTTCCTGCGCGCGATCTGCCAGCCCAACAGCCAGCAGGGTGCGGGCCAAGGCCCGGGTCAGGGCGGCGGGCGCTTCGGCGGCGGCGGCTTCGGCCAGACCGGGCAGGTCAGCGCGGTCAGCGCCGACTCGCTGACGCTCACGACCCCGCGCGGTGAGAGCACCGTCAAGCTCGACAGCAAGACCACGGTCAACACGACGTCCGAGGGCGCTGCCACCGACATCAAGACCGGTGACACCGTGCTCGTCGCCGGCGCCGGCCCCAACGCCCAGGGCGCCGCGACGAGCGTGACGATCCTGCCGCAGACGGGCGGGAACTAGGCGATCAGCCGGGGCTGACGGGCGGCGAGCTTCAGCAGCTCCGCGTTTGACAGCGCGGAGCGCCGCAGCTCCCGCCACGAGGGGTCGCACAAGGACAGGTCGATCGTGGACACCGACCGCCAATGGCTGAGGTAGGGGCCGATGGTCCCGCTGACCGGATTGCGGCGCGTGAAGTGGAAGACGTGCCCGTTGCCGATGCGCTCCAATGAGTTGGCGGAGCTCACCCAGGCCGCGTACTCGTCGGGCGCCAGATGCTCGAGGGTGACCCGGAAGGACTCCATCAGCTCGCCGTGGCAGACCACGATCACGCGTCCCTCGCTGGTCTCGCGGTGCAGCGTCTCGATGAAGTCACGGACCCGCTGGCAGACCTCGGCCATGTTCTCGCCGTTCAGCGGCCGCCAGAAGAACGGCGCGTCGACCCGTTCCCGGGCGGACTCCTCCGCCAGCTCACGCTCGGCTGCGGAGAGCAGATCCTCGCGTCCACGCTCGCGTTCTCTGAGCCGCGAATCGATGTACCAGTCCGGGGCGGGCAGGTCGAGATGCCCGGCCGTCTCGAGGGCGCGCGTGTACGCGGACACGTAGTAGCGGTCGAACTGACCGCCGATGTTCTCGCGCACCCACACGCCCGCCTGCTGGGCCTGGCGGATGCCGAGATCGGTCAGCCGCCAGTGGCTGGAGTGACGCGCCCGGAACGCCGGGTCGGTGATCAGGCTGTCGTCACCGGCCCGGGAGGCGAGCGCGGCGACGTTGCCCTCGGATTGGCCGTGGCGGACCAGCACCAGATCGATCGGCATCCCCATCGCGCTCACCGCGGACCATACGGACCTAGCCCGCGTACTTCGCGCTGAGCGTGTACGGGCCGCTGCCGGACCGCCGGATGACCGTGATGCGCAGCGTCTCGGTCCGCCGGTCCCGGCACGCGATCCGGTAGTGGATGCGGTCGCGCGAGTCCTTGCGGGTCGTGCGCTCGACGGTCTTGCCGCCCGAGCGCACGACGAGGTCGTAATTGGCCTTGGCCGGGCCGTCGAGCTGGAGGGTGAAGGCGCCGTCGAGCGTGATCGGCAGCTTGAAGGTGTACGTGTTGGTGCCGGTGAAGGTCGTGCTGACGCGCTTGGTCCAGGGCTGCGCGACGTCGGCGGCGGCCGCGAGCGAAGAGCCCTGCGAGGGCTTCAGCACCGGCGTGAAGCGCCACGCCTCGAGCGGGAAGACCAGGCGCGCATAGGCCTCGGCCCAGGCCTCGCCCGGGTTGGAGAGGTAGTTGTCGCCCTGATCGCCGGGCACGAGCTTGCCGTCGATCGTGTTCGTGCAGACGAGCTCGTAGGACGACCAGCGCTTGGGGCCGAAGTCGAGCGCGGCCAGCGGCGCGTTCGAGCGGTGGGCGGCGATGTGGTGGCCGTACTCGTGCGTGATCACGTAGTTGACCGAGATCGAGCTGCCGGCCGCCTGGTCGCCGGGCACGATCATCGTCTGGTCACTGGCGCCGTAACAGGCGAGGATGCCGTCGCTCGGGTCGCCGCCGCAGGCGCTCGCGATCTCCGAGGAGGGGACGACGGTGACCTTCAGCGAGGCCAGCTCGGAACCGTGGGGGAGGGTCCCGAGGAAGGTCGCGTAGGTCTGGGCCACGGCGGGATCGCCCTTGTAGGAGGAGGCGAGCTTGACTCCGATCATCGTGCCGTCCGCGGTCGGGTAGCTCTGGGTCGTCCCCTGGATCTGCGACGCGTGCGCGGTCAAGCCGGTGATCACGCGATCCTTGAACGGCTCGGCCTGTGCGGCGGCGGGGAACGCGAGCAGCGCCGGCAGGCACAGCACCGCGCAGCGGCGGGGAAGGTGCATCACGCCGAAGCTAGAGCCGCTTTCTTAAAGCGGGCGAAGAGCGCGGCTCAGCGGGAGACCTGGCTCCCGAGCAGTTCGATCGCGCGTTTGAGCCGGTCATGCGCCTTGTCGGCCTCGCGGCGGGTCGCGAAGCGGGCGGCCTGCACGGTGCTGTCCAGCCCCTGGACCTTGAAGCACCATTCGCGCGAGCCATCGCCGGTGTCCTCGGGCGCCACGTCGGTGAGGGTGAACGGCTCGTCGCCGGACCGCTCGAACCTGGAACCGGGCTTGCTCACCGGGTCAGACTATCTGCAGCGGTAGGGGGCAGCAAGGTGGCCTTCCTGCCCGCGTCTGCGTGAAGACGTTCGTGATCGGTGAGCGGGAGCGCGCCACGTTCGGCGAGAAAGCTCAAGTTCGCAGGGGCGAATGCCGATGACTTGGTCTGAGCCGCCCGCTTGAGGCGGCTCATCTCGTTAAGCGAACCGGCCGACCCGCATAGGATTCCCTGGGTGAACCCTGAGAATTCCAGAGCGCGGAGCGCCCAGCGGGTGACGAGCGCCGACGTCGCGGAGGCCGCCGGGGTCTCGCGCGCGACGGTCAGCTACGTGCTCAACGGGGTCCACGACCGGATCTCCGAGCAGACGCGCGAGCGCGTCTACGAGGCGGCGCAGCGGCTCGGCTATGTGCCGAATGCGATGGCCTCGGCGCTGCGGGCGGGGCGGACCGAGGTCGTGCTGCTCGCTCTGCCCTCATGGCCCTTGGGTCCCGCGGTGGCGGAGTGGGTGAGCACCGGGGTCGCGGAGCTCGAGCGGCGCGGCTACACGCCGCTGGTCCATCTCCGCCAGGGGAACGACATGGACAGCTTCGCGCGCGCCTGTGATCGTGTCCGCCCGGTCGGGTTGATCGCGGCCGCCGAGGACCTGACGCCTTCGCGCGTGATCTCGCTGACGGCGAACGGCACGCGAGCGATGGTCGCGATCTCGCAGAAGCCGCTCGACTACATCGCTTCGCTCGTCTTCGACCAGGCGCTGGTCGGCGCGACGGCGATCGGGCATCTGATCGAGCGCGGGCATCGCAACCTCGTCGCGGTCGTACCGAGCGAGCCGGTGTTCGCCGAGCTCGGCGCCGACCGGCTGCACGGGGCGCAGGCCCGGGCGGCGGCGCACGGGGCCACCTTGCACGCCGTCGAAGCCGTGTGCTCGGCGGAGGACATCGGACGGGCGCTCGCGCCCGTCCTGAACGCCAACCCGACGGCGCTGTACGCGTTCAACGACGAGTACGCGTTCTTCGCGATCGAGGCGCTCGAGGCCTCCGGCCACGAGGTCCCGGGCGACGTCGCGGTCATCGGCTGCGACGACAGCGCGGCCGCGCGCCGCACGAAGCTGACCACGATCGCGCTCGGGGACCCGCTGCGCTGGGAGCTCGTCGGCGAGCGGCTGCACGCGCTGATCGAGGGCGCTGAGGACCGCACGCCGATCTTCGGCACGCCGTCGGTCGTGCGCGGCGTCACGACCTAGGGCATCACGACATCGCGAACTGCGGAGCCGGGCAGACCGGCCCGCCCCGCGGGGGAGCGAGATCATCGCGGCGGCGGCGATCAACGAGCCGGCGAGGCTGATCGTGAGCACGCCGATGCCGGTGGCGACCGCCGGCGAATGGCGTGGACGGTCGAGCGGAACACGGTCTCGGCGCTCGCCAGCGCGACGGCGCCGCCGACCTGGCGCAGGAGCAGCAGCGTGCCCATCGCGCCGCCGATCTGGGCGGGCGACACCGACCGCTGCAGCGCGATCTGCAGGCCCGAGAGCGCCGGCCCGATCCCGAGCCCGATCAGGCCCATGAAGATCAGGCTCTGCCAGTCCGGCGTGCTGGCGTCGAAGGTCGCGAAGCCGAGCGCGCCGACGCGCCGCGAGGCCCGCCCCGGCGAGCACGGTCGCCGCGGAACTCCAGGCGCCGCGCGATCACCATGCCGGCGACGTTGACGCGACAGCAGCAAGCCGAGCAGCAGCGGGTAGATCAGGAGCCCCGAGTGGGTCGCGCTGACGTCGCGCACCTGCTGGAAGTAGCGCGGCAGCAGCAGCGCGCCGGCGTAGAGGCCGAAGGTCGACGTCGCCCCGGCCAGCAGGATCGCGGCGACCTTGCGGTCGGCGAACAGGCGCAGCGGGATGATCGGCGCGACGGCGCGCCGCTCGACCCAGAGGAACCCGGCGATCACGACCATCCCGGCCGCGATCAGGCCGATGTCGCGCTGGGTGAGGCCGATCAGCAGCAGCCCGACGCCGAGCGTCAGCAGCGCGATGCCGGCGAGGTCGAGCGGCGTGCCGCGGCGCTCGCTGCGCCCGATCGAGGCCGGCAGCACGGTGGCGACGATGGCCAGCGCGGCGATGCCGATGGGGAGGTTGACGGTGAAGACCGAGCGCCAGCCGACGTGGTCGGTGAGGAAGCCGCCGACGAGCGGTCCGGCGATGAAGGCGATGCCCATCAGGCCCGCCAGCGCGCCCTGCAGCGCGGCGTTGCGGCGGCCTGAGTAGAGGTCGGCGACGAGGATGAACGACAGGCCTTCGAGCGCTCCGGCGCCGAGCCCCTGCAGCGCGCGCCAGGCGATCAGCTGCTCCATGTTCTGCGACGTCGCGGCGAGCGCCGAGCCGGCGAGGAAGATCGTGATGCCGATCAGCAGCAGCGCGCGGCGACCGTGGCGATCCGACAGCCGCGCGTAGATCGGCAGCGAGACGGTCGCGGTGACGAGGTAGGCGGTCGCGACCCACACGTACAGGGAGGAGCCGCCGAGCGATTCGACGATCCGCGGCAGCGCCGTGCCGACGATCGACTGGTCGAGCATCGCCAGCAGCAGGCCGGACATGACCGCGGCGAGGAGCCAGCGGCGTTTGGTGGGGGAAAGCTCGGCTGCGGCGCTCATATGTCGAAATGTACATGTCGAGAACGACATGTCAAGTCTTTCATTACACTTGCGCCATGTCCCTGCGCCACGCCGTGCTCGGCCTGCTCTCGCTCTCGCCGTCCACCGGCTACGAGCTGACGCAGCGCTTCGACCGCTCGCTCAGCAACGCGTGGCACGCCAGCCACAGCCAGATCTATCCCGAGCTGGCGAAGCTGGAGGCGGAGGGCTTCGTCGAGGTGATCTCCGAAGGGCGCGCGCCGCAGCAAGACGTGGGCGGCCACCGACGCCGGGCCGGGAGGAGCTACGGCGCTGGATGGTCGACGGCGAGCCGGTGCGCCCGCAGCGCAACGAGACCGCGCTGCGCTGGTTCCTCGTCTTCCTGCTCGAACCGGCCGAGCGCCAGGCGGTGTTCGAGCGCGAGTGGGAGTACGTCACGCACGAGGCGCGAGGGCCGCCGGCAGTTCACGGCCGAGATCGACGCGAGCGGCCGCGGCGGCGCCTTCCGCCCGGTCCTCGACCTCGCCGAGCGGATGGACGCGGTGATGGCCGACTGGCTGCGCGAGCAGCGCGACGCGGCGAAGGCCGAGCTGCCCTAGCTAGGTCACGACGTCGGACTGCCGCAGCGCTTCCATCCGCTCGCGGCGCGGGACGGCCCGCCTCGTGCACGATGGTCTTGACCACCGCGGCGAACGGGACGGCGAGGATCGCGCCGACCACGCCCAGCAGCGAGCCCGCGATCAGCACCGAGACGATCGTCGTGAAGCCGGTCAGCGAGACCGCCTTGCGGTACACGATCGGGTACACGACGTAGTTCTCGAGCTGCTGGTAGATCAGCTGGATGATCAGCATCGCGATCGCCGCCTCGGTGCTGACGGTGAGCCCGACCGCGACCAGGATCACCGCGGCGATCGTCGCGCCGACCTGCGGGATCAGGTCGAGCAGGCCGGTGATGACGGCCAGCACGACCGGGAACGGCAGGTCGAACAGCCCACGCCGAGAGACCGGCGACCGTGGCGGCGATGCACGAGATCGCGACGTTGCCGATCAGCGAGGTGGAGATCGCCCGGATCGAGTCCTCGACGACGGGACGCCAGCGCGTCGTCGGCCTCGGGCGGCGTGTAGCCGAACAGCCAGTCGGTGATCATCGGGCGCTCCATCAGCAGGAAGAGCGCGAGGAACGTGAGCGTCACCAGTTCGAGCACGGAGCCGAAGACGTTGCCCGCGAGCCCCAGCAGCGCGCTGGCCGCGTCCGGCAGGCCGGCCGCGAGCTCCTTGAGCACGCTGGCGACGTGGTCGTCGGCGCCGAAGGTGGAGAGGATGTCCTGGAAGCCCGGCTTCGACGTGAGCTCGGCCCACATCGCGGGAAGCGACTGCACGAACTCGGTGATCTGCTCCCACACCGGGCCTGCGGTCAGCAGGATCAGCAGGAACACGGAGAGGAACAGCGCCGCGAAGGTGAACAGCGACGCCCGCCCACGGTTCCAGCCGCGGCGGACGAGCGCGGCGACCACCGGATCCAGGCCGAAGGCGAGCACCGCCGCGAGCAGGATCGAGATCAGGGTGCCGAGCGAGACCAGCGCAAGCGCGATCAACCCCGCGACCGCGACGACCGACAGCAGCGTTCGCGCGGGGATCCGGATCTCGACGGGCTTGGGCGGCATTCGCGCGAACCTACACGAACAGGAGGATGGGACGGCGCTACGCGCGCCAGCGCCGGCGGATCAGCAGCGACCCGGCGATCGCGACGGCGATCATGATCGTCCACTGCACGAACCCGTAGAGCCCCGCCGCGAAGACGAGCAGCCAGGTGCGCGGATGCGCATGGGTTACTTCGAGCGACTCACGCAGCGGAATCCGATGTGGCTCATGCCGGTGTCGATCATCTGCGGCCGGCGCGCGGCGGGCCGGTAGCGCGCGGCAGTAGCTGTCGGCGCACAGGAACGAGCCGCCCTTGACCACCTTGCGCGGGACGCGAACTGCGGCTGGCGGGTCGAGCTGCTCGCGGCTGCCGCCGCGCGGGTTGCGGGGCGCAGCAGGGCTCGTCCGGCGTCGTGCCGGTCGTACCAGTCGCTCGTCCACTCCCAGACGTTGCCGGCCATGTCGTACAGGCCGTAGCCGTTGGGCGGGGAAGGAGCCGACCGGCGCGGTCGTCGCCGTAGCCGCGCGCCGGCGCGCCACGGGAAGTCGCCGTGCCAGTAGTTGGCGCAGCCGCTCGCCGGCGGCCTCGGGCTCGTCGCCCCAGGTGTACGTCGGCGCCGTCGAGGCCGCCGCGCGCGGCGAACTCCCACTCGGCCTCGCGTCGGCAGCGCGCGCCCGGCCCAGGCCGCGTACGCCTCGGCGTCCTCGTAGGCGACGTGCACGACCGGGTGATCGGCCGCGTCCGTCGATCGACGAGCCCGGGCCCTCGGGGTGCTTCCAGCTGGCGCCGGGCGTCCACGTCCACCACTGCGCCGAGGTGGCGCAGGTCGACCGGACCGGGCGTGCGCCGTGAAGACCATCGAGCCCGGGACGAGGTTCTCGGCGGGCGCGCCCGGGAAGTCGCGCCGGGTCGAGCGGCCGCTCGGCGACCGTGACGTAGCCCGTGTCGCGTACGAACGCCGCGTACTGCGCGCGTTGGTGACCGCGTAGGTGTCGATCCAGAAGCCGTCGACGCGCGACGCGGCGGGCCGGGCGCCTCCTCGGCGATAGTGCGCGTCCGAGCCCATCCGGAACGTCGCCGCCGGGATCCAGGTCGCGCCGTCCGCCACCGTGCGGCTCGTCACGTCATCAGTGCCCGGAGGTCAGCGCGGCCTCGAGCTTCTCGACGACCTGGTCGATCGTGAAGCTCGCCGCCTTCTGCCGCGGCGGGAACTCCTCGAACGTCGCCAGGAACTGCGCGACGAGCGTCGTGCGCGGCGAGGATCATGTAGTCGTTCTCGATCAGCCAGTCGTAGTAGGTGTTCGACGTGATGTCGGCGCGCTCGAACGGATCGGTGCGCAGGTTGAACAGCTTCGGCACGCGCAGCGCGACGAACGGCTCGGCCCAGATCTGCAGCGTGCCCTGGACGCGCTGCTCCATGAACACGACCTTCCAGTTGTCGAAGCGGAGCGCGAGCACGTCGCCGTCGTCGGAGAAGTAGACGAGGCCCTGGCGCGGGCTCTTCTCGACCTCGCCGGTCAGGTACGGCAGCAGGTTGTAGCCGTCGATGTGGACCTTGAAGGTCGTGTCGCCGATCGTGTGCCGGCCTTCAGCTTGTCGACGATCGTCGGGCTCGCCGGCGGCGGCGAGGAACGTCGGCAGCCAGTCGTGGTGCTGGACGATCTCGTTCGAGACCGTGCCGGCCGCGATCTTGCCCGGCCAGCGGATCATCTGCGGGACCCGGAACGCGCCTTCCCAGTTGGTGTTCTTCTCGCTGCGGAACGGCGTCATGCCGCCGTCGGGCCAGGTGTTCATGTGCGGCCCGTTGTCGGTGCGAGTAGATCGACGATCGTGTCGTCGGCGATGCCGAGCTCGTCGAGCTGGTCGAGCAGCGCGCCCGACGATGCTTGTCGTGGTCGATCATCGTGTCGTGGTACGGCGACTGCCAGCGCCCGGCCTGGCCGACGCTCTCGGGCTTCGGATGCGTGCGCAAGTGCATGTGCGTGGTGTTCATCCAGACGAAGAACGGCGTCTCGGCCTCGTGCTGGCGGCGGATGAAGTCCGCCGCGGCGTCGATCATCTCGTCGTCGATCGTCTCCATCCGCTTCTTGGTCAGCGGCCCGGTGTCCTCGATCCGCTGCTTGCCGACGCGCCCGTAGCGCGGGTCGACCGTGTCGTCGTCGTCGTCCGTCGCCCATGCAGTGCAGCACGCCGCGCGGGCGGAAGCGCGCGTTGAACTCGGGGAACTCCTCCAGCGGCGGCCAGTTCGGCCGTCTCCGGCTCCTCCTCGGCGTTGAGGTGGTAGAGGTTGCCGTAGAACTCGTCGAAGCCGTGGACCGTCGGCAGGAACTTGTTGAGGTCGCCGAGGTGGTTCTTGCCGAACTGCCCGGTCGCGTAGCCGAGCGGCTTGAGCAACTCGGCGATCGTCGGGTCCTCGGCCTGCAGGCCGACGTCGGCGCCCGGCATGCCGACCTTGCTCAGCCCGGTCCGGATACACGCTCTGGCCGGTGATGAACGACGAGCGCCCCGCCGTGCAGCTCTGCTCGCCGTAGGAGTCGGTGAACCGCATGCCCTCGTTCGGCGATCCGGTCGATGTTCGGCGTCCGGTAGCCCATGAGCCCGTCGCTGTAGCGCTCAGGTTCGTGATCCCGATGTCGTCGCCCCAGATGACCAGGATGTTCGGTGGCATAGCGCGCATCGTGCCGCAGTCAGGGGCGACGGTGCATCGCCCCTGCGGGGTGATGCCCGCTCACCCCGGCGGCAGGAAATCTGACACGCAGAATGCCCAACGATCACTCACCCGTCGAGAGTGTCTCCGCGCTGATGCCGCAGCTTCAGCGCGACCTCGCGCAGCTGACGGCGATTCCCTCGATCTCCTCCGCCGGCTATCCCGAGCCGAGCCCGCCGCTCGTCGAGGCCTACGAACTCGTCGCCGAGTTGCTGCGCGACGCGGGCGTGCAGAACCTCGAGGCGCTCGAGCTGCCGGGCACCGCGCCGGTCATCACGGGCGAGATCCCCGCCCCCGAGGGGGCGCCGACCGTCCTGCTCTACAGCCACTACGACGTCGTCCCGGCGGGCGACGAGTCGCTGTGGACGTCGCCGCCGTTCGAGCCGACCGAGCGCGACGGTGCGCTGTTCGGCCGCGGCAGCGCGGACTCCAAGGCGAACATCATCAGCCACATCGGCGCGCTGCGCGCATGGGACGGCAAGCCGCCCGTCGGCATCAAGATCGTGATCGAGGGCCAGGAGGAGGTCGGCGGCGGCGCGCTGACGACCTACCCGCTCGAGCATCCGGAAGCGTTCCAGTGCGACGCGATGGTGATCGGCGACATGGGCAGCGTCCGGCCGGGCGTGCCGACGCTGACGGTGGCGCTGCGCGGCATGGCGATGGTGACGATCGAGGTCACGACGCTCGCCGGGGCCAAGCACAGCGGCCAGTTCGGCGGCGCGGCCCCGGACGCGCTGATCACGCTGCTGCACGCGCTCTCGACGCTGCATGACGAGAACGGCGACGTCGCGGTCGAAGGGCTGCGCCGCGAGGAGTGGGCCGGCGAGTCCTACAGCGACGACGAGTTCCGCGAGCTGGCCGAGGTGCTGCCCGGGCTGCCGTTGTTCGGCACGGGCGGGCTCGGCTCGCGCGTCTGGTCGGGCCCGGCGATCACGGTCACCGGGATCGACGTGCCATCGGTCGAGAACGCGCTCAACGCCGTCTCCCCGCATGCGCGGGCGAAGATCAACCTGCGCGTGCATCCCGGTCAGGACGCGGCCGAGGCGCAGGCCGCGCTCGTCGCGCACCTCGAGGCGCTGCGGCCGTTCGGGATCGCGCTCACCGTCCATGCGGAGGAGATCGGCAACGGCTTCGCCGCCGACACGTCAGGGCCGGGCTACGACGCGGCCCGCGCGGCGATGACCGCCGCGTGGGGACGCGACTCGGTCCTCGCCGCGGGCGGTGGCTCGATCCCGCTGGTCAGCGCCCTGTCCGGGGCCGTCCCGGGCGCCGAGATCTTCCTCGTCGGGGCCACCGACGGCTACGCGAACATCCACGCGCCCGACGAACGCGTGCTGCTCGACGAGCTCGAGCACGCCGTCGCGTTCGAGGCGGCCTTCTTCGGCGAGTTCGCCGCGCAGTGGGCAGCCAAGAATGGCTGACGCCGCCGCTCCGGCGCCCGCCGCCGATCACACCTTCATGCAGCGGATGCTCGACGGCATCGAGCGGCTCGGCAACAAGATGCCGGACCCGGCGATCCTGTTCGTCTGGCTCTGCGTCGGCGTGATCGTCCTCTCGCAGCTCCTCTCCTGGATGGACATCAAGGCCACCTACCAGGTCGTGTCCCCGCCGCCGGTGGCGGCCGAGGAGACCTACTACGGCGGCTCGACCGTCCCGGTCTACATCACGCCGAACGAGCAGGAGCCCGCCGACGTCTACGAGGTCCGGACCGCGACGACCGAGATCCGCGGGCTGCTGACCGTCGACGGCGTCCGCTTCCTCTTCACGTCGTTCGTCGACAACTTCCGCAACTTCGCGGCGGTCGTGATCATCCTCGTCGTGATGATCGGCGTCGGCGTGGCCGAGGCCGCCGGGTTGATCGGGGCGCTGATCCGCAAGCTCGTCGGCGTGTCCTCGCCCGGCTCGCTCACGTTCATCATCGTCCTGCTCGGCGTCATCTCGAGCATCGCCTCCGACGCCGGCTACCTGGTGTTGATACCGCTCGGGGCGGTCGCGTTCAAGAGCGTGGGGCGAAATCCGCTCGCCGGCATCGCGGCCGCGTTCGCGGGCGTCGCGGCGGGCTTCGGCGTCAACTTCCTGATCACGCCGCTCGACGGCGTGCTGACGGAGATCACCAACGACGCGTCCGCGCTGGTCGATCCCAACGCCGAGATCGACCTCGCCGCGAACCTGTACTTCGGCATCGTCTCGGCGCTGTTCGTCACGATCGTGCTGACGATCATCACCGCGCGGCTCGTCGAGGGCCGGATCGGTACATACGACCCGGCTGAGGCCGGCGAGGAACTCGAGGAGGCCATCGACGAGGACCCCGGCGACGAGGCCCGCGGCCTGCGCTGGACGCTGTGGGCGACGCTCGCGACGATCGTGGTGATCGGGCTGCTGACGTTCATCCCGGGCGCGCCGTTGCAGGACCCGGAGACCGGCAGGGTGATCGGGGACTCGCCGTTCATGGACAGCCTGATCGTGCTCATCGCGATCATCTTCTTCGTCGCGGGCCTCGCCTACGGCCACGGCGCGGGGACGCTGAAGGGCAGCCCCGCCGTGCTGGGGGCGATCACCAAGTCCTGGGCCGGGCTCGCGAGCCTGCTGTTCCTGTTCCTGCTGATCGCGCAGTTCATCGCGTACTTCAGCTACTCGAACATGGCGCAGGTCGCGGCGGTGAAGCTCGGCGATCAGCTCGAGCAGGCCAACATCGGCGCGGTCTGGCTGCTGATCGGCTTCATCCTCGTGACGATGGTCGTCGACCTGATCATGCCCGCGGCGATCGCGAAGTGGGCGATCCTGGCGCCGATCTTCATCCCCCTGCTGATCCGTCTCGACGTGACGCCGCAGACCGTGCTCGCGGCCTACCGCGTCGGCGATTCGCCGCTGAACGTGGTGACGCCGCTGATGGCCTACTTCCCGCTGATCGTGGTCTTCGTGCAGCGCTACCAGAAGAGTGCGGGGATAGGCACGGTGGTGGCGTTGATGCTGCCCTACGTGGTGATCCTGTCGATCAGCTGGATCGCGCTGTTCATCGCCTGGTACCTGATCGGGATCCCGCTCGGGCCGGGATCGCCGGTCCACCCCGGATAGTCACGCCTCCCATCGCTCGCGCCTGATGGACGACAGCACGATCACGTTCGTCGTCCTCGGCGCCGTGGTGGCCCTCTTCGTGTGGGACCGCTTCCCGGTGGCGATCGTCGCCATCGGGGTCGCGGTCTCGCTGTGGGCGACCGGCGTCCTGGACCTCGAGGACGCGCTGGCCGGCTTCGGCGACCCGACCGTGATCTTCATCGCCTCGCTGTTCGTCGTCAGCGAGGCGCTGGATGCCTCGGGGGTGACGGCCTGGGTCGGCCAGGAACTGGTCGCGCCACGTGGGGGAGAGCCGGACGCGGCTGATCGTCTACACGATGGCGCTGGTGGCGCTGCTGACGGCGCTGATCAACGTCAACGGCGCGGTCGCGGCGCTGGTGCCGGTCGCGGTCGTGATGGCGGTGCAGACCGGACGCTCGCCTTCGCAGTTGCTGCTGCCGCTCGCGTTCGGCGCGCACGCCGGGTCGCTGCTCGCGCTCACGGGGACGCCCGTCAACGTGATCGTCTCCGAGGCGGCGGAGGACGCCGGAGTCGGCGCCTTCGGATACCTGGAGTTCGCGCTGGTGGGCGTCCCGCTGACGCTCGGCGTGATCGCGATCGCCGTGATCTTCGGCGAGCGGCTGCTGCCGCAGCGCCACCCGCGCTCGATCGCCCCGGACTTCAGCGACCACGCGCGCACGCTGATCGAGCAGTACGAGCTCGACCATCCGGAGGCCACGCTGATGACGCGCCGTTCGGGCGTCGCGGAGGTGGTGATCCCGCCACGCTCGGAGCTGATCGGCGACACCGTCTTCCCGGGCATGATCACCGAGAGCGGCGATCTCGCGATCCTCGCCGTCCGGCGCGCCGGTGACGACGTCGCCCCGGGCGACACCGTCCTGGTCGAGGGCGACACGCTGCTGCTGCAGGGCACGTGGGCGGCGCTCGACGAGAACCTCGAGGACCCGGCGGTGCTCGTCGTCGACCGGCCGGAGCTCGTGCGCCGCCAGGCCGTGCCGCTCGGCGCCGGCGCCAAGCGGGCGCTGGCGATCCTGGTCTTGATGGTCGTCGCGCTCGCGACCGGCGTCGTGCCCCCGGCGATCGCCGGCCTGGGCGCGGCCTGCGCGATGATCCTGCTCGGCGTGCTGAGCGTCGAGCAGGCGCAGCGCGGGATCTCCTGGACGACCGTGATCCTGGTCGGCGGGATGATCTCGCTGTCGACGGCGATGGTCGCCAGCGGCGCTGCCGAGCAGCTCGCCGACCGGCTCGTCTCGATCGTCGGCGACGCCGGGCCGCACGCCCTGCTGCTCGGGCTGTTCCTGCTGACGGCGGTGCTCGGGCAGCTGATCTCCAACATGGCGACCGCGCTGATCGTGATCCCGATCGCCATCAGCGCCGCGGCCGAGATGGACATCTCCGCCAAGCCGGTGCTGATGGCCGTGACGGTGTCCGCGGCGGCCTCGTTCTTGACGCCGGTGGCCACTCCGGCGAACCTGATGGTGATGGGGCCGGGCGGGTACCGCTTCGCGGATTACTGGAAGCTCGGCCTGCCGATGCTCGCGTTCTTCGGCGTCGTCGCCGTGCTGCTCGTCCCCGTCTTCTGGTCGTTTTGAGCGAGCCGCAGCTCCGTCGCGGGCGGCGCGTGTTCGCCGCGCCGATCGATCAGCCGAGGGTGCGGCGCGCGACCGACGTCGTGCTGCTCGTCCCGGCCCTCGTCGTGCTGGCGATCGCCATCGCCTCCTACCCGCCGGCGCGCCTGGAGCGGGCGCTGGAGACCTTCTTCGACGCGCTCCCGGGCTGGCTGGACCCGGTCTGGGAGCTGCTCGCCAACGCGCTCTGGCTGTGGGCCGCCGTGCTCGTCATCGCCGCGCTCGTGCGCCGGCGCTACGTCGTCGTCGGCCAGGCGCTGGCAGCGCTCGTGCTCGCCGTGCTCGCGGCGGCCTGCGCCACACGGCTGGCCGTCGGCAGCTGGCCCGGGCTGCTCGGCGACGAGCGCTTCCCGACGCTGTGGGTGGCGGAGGCGACGGCGGTGCTCGTGACCGTCTCGCCGCATCTGGTCCAGCCGCTGCAGGCGTTCGGGCGCCGCGTGCTCGTGCTCGGCGTGCTCGGCGCGGCCGTCACGACGGGCGGTTCGCCGGGCGGCACCGTCGCGGCGCTGTCGATCGCCGTCGCGGTCGCGGCGGCGCTGCGGCTGGCCTGGGGGACCTCGGCCGGGCGGCCGGGGGTCGACGACGTCGCCCTCGGGCTGGCAGAGCTCGGGATCGAGGCGACCGACCTCGAGGACGCCGAGCGCCACGTCGCCGGCGTCTTCCACGTCGACGGGCGCGATCGCGAAGGGCGGCCGCTGCTGATCAAGGTCTACGGCCGCGACGCCTACGACAACCAGCTGCTCGCGCGGCTGTGGCGGACCGTCTGGTACCGGCGGCCGGGCCCGACCGCGACGCTCGGCCAGCTCGAGGCGGCCGAGCATGAGGCGCTGGTCACGCTTCTCGCGGCGCGCGGGGGCGTGCCGACCCGCGAGGTCGAGACGGCGGGGGAGACGGTCGCGCACGACGCGCTGCTCGTCCTCCGTGGCGCGGTCGCACCGCTCGACACCGCCGACCTGGACGGCGCCTGGGCCGCACTGGCGCGCCTCGGCGAGCTGCGGATCGCGCACCAGCAGATCGAGCCCTCGACCGTGGTCAGCGTCGCCGGCCGCGCGGGCTTCGTGGACTTCGGCGTCGCCGCGGTCGGCCCGGACGAGCACCAGCTCGGCACCGACCGCGCGCAGCTGCTGGTGACGACCGCCGCGCTCGCGGGAACCGAGCCGGCGCTGGCCGCCGCGATCGGCGCGCTGGGGACGGACGGCCTCGTGAGCCTGCTCCCGTACCTGCAGACGGCGGCCTTCTCGCCGTCGCTGCGGCGCGCGCTGAAGGCGGCCGGCGTCGACATCGACGACCTGCGCAAGCTCGCGGCGGCGCAGGCCGGTGTCGAACCGCCCGAGCTCGTGAAGCTGCGCCGGGTCTCGATCTGGTCGGTCGTGCAGATCGGGCTGCTCGTGTTCGCGACCACGTCGATCATCACGATCGCCACGTCGATCGACTGGGAGCAGGTGGGCTCGACGCTCGTTCACGCCTCGTGGGGCTGGCTGGCGGCGGCGCTCGTCATCGGCCAGTTCGCTCGCATCGGGCAGGCGGCCGCGACGCTCGGAACCGTGCCGATCCGGCTGCCGTTCGGACCGGTCTACACGCTGCAGCTCGCGATGGGCTACATGAACATCGCGCTGCCCTCGAGCGTCGGCCGGATGGCGGTCAGCGTCCGCTTCTTCCAGCTCCAGGGCCTGAGCGTCACCGTGTCCGTCGCCTCCGGGGTCGTCGACGCCGTCACGACGGCGGTCGTGCAGGGCGCGATGCTGCTGCTGTTGCTGCTCTTCTCGGAGGCGACGCTCGAGCTCGACCTCGAGTTGCCGACGGGCGGCATGCAGAGCCTGCTGTGGATCCTGCTCGGGGTGCTCGCGGCCACGATCGCGATCGGTTTCGTCGGGCCGGTCCGCAGAGCGATCGCCGCGCGCGTGCGCGCGTGGTGGCCCGACGTGCAGGCCGCGCTGTCGGTGCTGCGCGCCAAGCACAAGCTCGCGATGCTGGTGCTCGGCAACGTCGCCGCCGAGTTCGTCCTGGCGATCGCGCTCGGCATGGTCGCGCGGGCGCTCGGCTACCACGTCTCGCTCGCGGACCTGCTGGTGATCCAGGTCAGCGTCTCGCTGCTCGCGGGCATCATCCCGGTGCCCGGCGGCATCGGCGTGGCCGAGCTCGGCATCAGCGTCGGTCTCGCCGCGGCCGGCCTGACGCCCGAGGCCGCCCTCGCGACCGCGCTGGCGTTCCGGATCGCGACGTTCTATCTGCCGCCGTTGTGGGGCTTCTTCGCCCTGCACTGGCTGCAGCGCAACCGCTTGCTCTGACGCTGCGTCGCCCTCGGCGGGTGATGGCGCCTCACCCGATATGCCGCAAACCTGACACACCTATGAGCTCTCCTGAACCCATTGAGGCCAAAGGCCCTGGCGCCTACCTCGCCGAATTCGTCGGAACGCTGCTGCTCGTGCTCGCGATCACGGCCTTCGTCTCCGCCACGCCCTTCACCAGCCTCGACCTCCTCGGTCTCGCCGTCGTCCACGGCCTGGTGCTGATGGCCATCGTCTACACGATCGGCTCGATCTCGGGCGCGCATGTAAACCCGGCCGTGACGGTCGGGCTGCTGGCGATAAAGAAGATCACGGGCCGTGACGCCGGCATCTACATCGTCATGCAGCTGCTCGGCGCCATCGCGGGTGCCTACCTCGCCAAGGCCTTCTTCCTCGGCCGCGGCTCGCTCGTCAACTACGGCGCCCCGGGCATCAACGACCTCTACCTGCAGGGCGGCAACGTCTGGCTCGCCTTCCTCGCGGAGGCGATCGGCACCTTCATCCTCGTCTGGGCCGTGATGGGCACCGCCGTGAACCCGAACGCCCCCAAGGGCGTCGCCGGCGCCGCCATCGGCGGCGCACTGGCCGTCGGTGTGCTGCTGTTCGGAACCTCGACCGGCGCGAGCTTCAACCCGGCCCGCTGGTTCGGTCCCTCGCTGGCCTCCGGGCACTGGACCGACGCCTGGCTGTACATCCTCGCCCCGATCGTCGGATCCCTGGTCGCCGTCTTCACGTACCTGGCCGTGATGAAGGAGACCGAGCCGGAGTTCCCGGCGCAGACCCCGCAGCGTGGCGAGTCGGCCGAACGGCCGCTCGCGCCGAGCTGATATCACGCGGCCGAGCATGCCCGTACGCCTGCTCGGCCGCCTCGCGCTGGTCCTCGCCCTCGACGCGGTGGCGCTGCTCGTCCTGAGCGCGCTGCTGAGCGGCTTCACGCTCGACGGGCCGTGGGCCGCGCTCGGGCTGGCGCTGGCGCTCGGGGTCGCCAACGCGATCGTCTGGCCCGTGCTGATCCGGATCGCGCTGCCGTTCACGGTCGCGACGCTCGGCCTCGGCGCGCTCGCGCTCAACGCCGCGATCCTCGTCGGCGCCGCCGCGCTGATCAGCCAGGTGCAGCTCGACGGGCTGCTCGAGGCGCTGATCGTCGTCCTCGGCCTGACGCTGCTGACGACGCTCGTCGGCGGCGTGCTCGCGCTCGATCGGGGCGACCTCTGGTACCGCCACATCGTCCGCCGCCAGCTGAGCCGCTCGAAGCTGGCCGAGCGTACCGACGTCCCCGGCGTCGTCTTCCTCGAGATCGACGGCCTCTCGCGCGACGTGCTGCGCCGTGCCCTGCGCGACGGCAACGCCCCGGTGCTCGCGCGCTGGATCCACGACGACGGGTACAGGCTCGAGATGTGGGAGACCGACTGGTCCTCACAGACCGGCGCCTGTCAGGCCGGCCTGCTGCACGGCTCCAACGACGACATGCCGGCCTTCCGCTGGTGGGAGAAGGACACCGGCCGCGCGATCGTCACCAACCACCCGCGTGACGCGGCCGAGATCGAGCGCCGCCGCTCCGACGGTCGCGGGCTCCTCTACGCCGACGGCGCCAGCCGCGCGAACATCCTCTCCGGCGACGCGCCGCACACGATGCTGACGATGAGCACCGTGCTCGACCGCAACCGGCCGGGGCGGCTCGGCCAGGACTACTTCGCCTACTTCGCCAGCCCCTATGGCGTCGCCCGCACGGCGCTGCGGGCCGTCGGCGAGGTCTTCATCGAGCGCTGGGCTGCGCTGCAGCAGTCGCGGCGCGACGTGCGGCCGCGGATCAAGCGCGACTGGAAGTACGCGCTCGTGCGCTCCTACGCGACGGTGATCCAGCTCGACCTCCAGGTCGCGGCGGTCACGGCCGACGTGCTGGCCGGCCGCCCGGTGATCTACACCACGTTCCTGGCCTACGACGAGGTGGCGCACCACTCCGGCATCGAGCGCCCGGACACGCTCGCGGTGCTGCGCAAGGTCGACCAGGCGATCGACCGGATCGCCGCCGCGGTCGTGCACGCGCCGCGGCCGTACAAGCTCGTCGTGCTCTCCGATCACGGCCAGAGCCAGGGCGCCACGTTCCGCCAGCGCTACGGCGAGGGCCTCGAGGACGTCGTCCGCCGCTACGCCGGCGGCGAGGTCCGCGCCGAGGACGCGCACAGCGACGAGGGGCTCGCGTCCTTCAACGCGGGCGTCAGCCAGGTCGCCGCACGCGACGACGCGCTCGGGCACGCGGTCCGCACGGCCGCCGGCAAGCGGCTCGAGGAGGAGGCCGACGAGAGCATCCCGGAGGTCTCGGTGATGGCCTCCGGCAACCTCGGGCTGATCTCGTTCCCGCGCGAGCCCGGCCGCGTGACGCTCGAGCAGCTCGAGCAGCGCCGACCCGGCCTGCTGGACGCGCTGCGGACCCATCCCGGCATCGCGTTCGTGCTGGTGCGCTCCGAGACGCTGGGCGCGGTCGTGCTCGGTCCCGCAGGACAGCGCTCGCTGCGCGACGACGCGGTCGAGGGCAGTGACCCGCTGACGCCGTTCGGGCCGTACGCCGCCGACCACGTGCGGATGACGGACGGCTTCGCGCACTGCCCGGACATCGTGATCAACGGCCACTATTGGGACGAGCTGGAGGAGGTCGCGGCCTTCGAGGAGCTCGTCGGCTCCCACGGCGGCATGGGCGGTGGGCAGGCGCACCCGTTCGTGATGCACCCGCCCGAGTTGTCATGGCCCGACGGCGACGTGATCGGCGCCGCGGCCGTGCACCACATCCTGCGCGGCTGGCTGGCCGAGCTGGGCCAGGTCGCCTACAGCGTCAGCGAGTCGCCCGGGGCGAGCATCTCGACGCGCGTCGACGGCGCCAGCTCGCCCATGTGACGCAGGAACTCGCGCGGCGGCTTGATCAGCAGCTCGCCGCGGCGGACGCCGTACGGGAGGAAGGTCCCCCAGTGGATCGGGATCGCGATCTTCGGCTGCACGAGCGCGATCGCCTTGGCGGCACCCTCCGGGTCGAGGTGCCCGGGGCCGAGCGACGGACCCCAGCCCCAGATCGGGATCAACGCGACCTCGACCTCGCCGCGCAGGTCGAGCATGCCGTCGTTGAGGTCCGTGTCGCCCGCGAACCAGACCCCGTTGACCACGTAGCCGAGCGTGTCGTGCTGCGGCGAGGCGGGCCCGGGGCGCCGCCGGCCGTCGTGCCAGGCCTCGACCACGTGGACCGGCGTGCCCGCGATCTCCAGCGTCTCGCCCACGCGGACCTCGCGCACCGTGCCGAACGGGATGCCGGCGAGGAACTTCGTGGCGCCGGCCGGAAGCAGCGCCGTCGTCTTCGGCGAGACCAGCCGCCGCAGCGACGGCTTGTCGAAGTGATCGTGGTGCAGGTGCGAGAGCAGCACGCCATCGACGATGCCGGGGTCGGCCGCGGGAGGGACCTGGCGGCGCAGATGCGCGACGCGCCCGCGCAGCACGGGGTCGGTGATCAGCCGGGTGCCCCCGGTCTCGAGCAGGACGGTCGCGTGCCCGACCCACGTGATCTTCATCCCGCTCGAACGAGGCTTGCTCACCCCGTGCCTCCGGAGACTCGGGTCATGGCAGTGAACGCGTTCGGCATCGGGTGCATCGTCGCGCCCCTAGGGCGTGGGTGCCTCATCCCGCCAGGATGACGTAGTGGTCGCGTGAGCCGCTATGCGCTCTGGCGCCACCGGCTCGCGGATGGCGAGGAGACCACGATCTACGCCGTGCGCCATCCGGTGGCCGCCACGCGTGTGCGAGTCGTGCACTTCCCGCGTGCGCGGCGGCTCGACGTCTGGTGCGCCCGTAACGGCGTCGGCGAGGCGATCGTCGGCGGATTCTTCGTGCGCGATCCCTACCGCGCACTTGGCGAGCTCTGGGTGGCAGGTCGTCCTGCCGCCCACGAGCCGGTCGCCGAGCCCTACGCGGCACAGCGCGCGTGCGTGGTCGCCGACGGCGACAGTGTGCGCCTCGGCGCCGCCGGTGAGCCGCCGCACCACGACCTCGTCCAGGCCGGTCCGCTGCTGGTGGCCGGCGGCGCGATCGTCTTCGGTCCGGACGACGATCGCGAGGGCTTCTCCGGCGGAGCCGGGCAATTCGACTCCGATATCACCGACGGCCGCCATCCGCGGGCCGCGTTCGGGATCGGCGCAGGCGACCTGATCGCCGTCGCCTGCGACGGTCGGCGCTCCGGCGTCGACGCCGGCCTCTCGATGCTCGAGCTGGCCGAGGTCATGATCGGCCTCGGCGCGGAGCACGCGATCAACCTCGACGGCGGCGGGTCCACCACGCTCGTGCACCGCGGGCATCTGCTCAACCGCCCGTATTCTTCGCAGGATCAGCCGGCGCCGCGATCGCGCCGGATCGTCAGTGCACTCGCGTTCGAGGAGTCCCGATGAGCGACCCGATCACCGCCGCGCTGCAGGCGATCCACGACGAATCCGTCGCCGAGGCCGATCCCGGCGTGGTCGCCGACTACATCCCGGAGCTCTCGCACGCCGACCCCGACCTGTTCGGCCTCGTGCTCGAGAGCCACGACGGTGACGCCTACGCGGCGGGCGACGCGGACGTGCCCTTCACGATCCAGTCGATCTCCAAGCCGTTCGTCTTCGCGCTCGCGGTCGAGTCGCTCGGGCTCGACGCGGTCAGGGCCAGGGTCGGCGCCGAGCCGAGCGGCGAGCCGTTCAACGCGATCAGCCTCGAGCCGGGCACCGGACGCCCGGACAACCCGCTGGTCAACGCGGGCGCGATCCTCACGACGTCGCTCGTCGAGGGCGGTTTCGAGCGCATCGCGGAGTGCCTTTCGGCGTTCGCGGGCCGCGAGCTCGAGCTCGACGAGGCCGTCTACGAGTCCGAGCACCGCACCGGCGACCGCAACCGCGCGATCGCCCACCTGATGAAGGCCGCCGGCTCGCTGCACGGGCCGGTCGACGACGCCATCGACGCGTACTTCCGGCAGTGCTCGCTGCTCGTGACCGCGACCGACCTGGCGGTGATGGCGGCGACGCTGGCCAACGCGGGCCGCGACCCCTTGACGGGGCGCCCGGTGGTGCACGAGGACACCGCCCAGCACGTGCTCTCGATGATGGCGATGTGCGGGATGTACGACCATGCCGGCGAGTGGATGCTGCGCGTCGGCCTGCCGGCCAAGAGCGGCGTCTCCGGCGGGCTGCTGGCCGTCAGCCCGGGGCAGTTCGGGATCGGCCTGTTCAGCCCGCCGCTGGATCCGGCGGGCAACAGCGTCCGCGGTGTCGCCGCGTGCGAGCGGCTGTCCGATCGCCTCGGACTGCACCTGCTGCACGACGCGACGTCGGGCGCGCGGGCGGCGAAGCTGCTGCAGAGCGAACGCGACGGCGTGGCGATACTGACGCTGCGCGGTGACATCGACTTCTCCGCCGCCGAGCACGTGCTGCGCACGACCAAGACCCTGGGCGGGCGCGGGTTCGTCGTCGACGTCCACGACGTCACGCGGCTGCACCCCGTGGCGGCCCGGCTGCTGTCGGCGATCGCGAGCGAGGTCGTCGCGCAGGATGCGCGCGTCGCCCTCGTGGGCGGGGATGGCACGACCGCGGTGCCGGCCGCTCCGGCGCGGTTCGACACGGTCAGCGAGGCCGTCGCGTGGTGCGCGGCGGCACCGGCGCTCGAATAGCCGTTCTTGGCGGACTGGCTTTGGCGGGCTCCGATGGTGATACTCCCGCCCGGCAACGATCCTTTCCAAACACCGAGTCACAGAGGTACTGAGATGTCCGGCGCGCCGCAGAAGAACCCGAAGGCCAAGAAGGCCCCCGACCGCTACGCCAATCGTGAGGTCGTCGTCTCCACCGGCAGCCACGGCTGGGTCACGTTCGCCGCGATCTACCTCTTCATCGGTGGCGGGCTGAACCTCATCTGGGGCATCACGGCGCTGTCGAAGAAGGAGTACTTCCACGAGGGCGGCCTCGTGGCCTCGTCGCTGAGCACGTGGGCCTGGGTCGCGATCTTCATCGCCGCCATCCAGATCCTGGCCGCGGCGCTGGTCGCCGGGCGCAGGACCGGCGGCATGCTGATGGCGATCGTGCTGGGGATGTGCGGGATCTTCCTCAACTTCTTCACGATCGGGGCCTACCCGGTGTGGTCGGTCATCGCCATCGTGTGCAGCGCGCTCGTGCTGTGGGCGGTCACCGTCCACTCCGACGAGTTCATCTAGACCCAGTTCGCGGATGCACGAACGCTGGGAGACGGGGCGGGTCGAGGCCTTCAGCGACGGCGTGCTCGCGATCGCGATCACGCTGCTCGTCCTCGAGCTGAAGATCGACCCCGCCGACTTCGTCGATCCCTGGCAGGCACTGGCCGACGAGTGGCCGTCCTACCTGGCGTTCGTGACGAGCTTCCTGACGATCGGCGGGGTCTGGCTCGCCCACCACGGGCTCTTCACGAGCCTGAAGGCGGTCGACCCCGTCCTGATGCGGCTCAACATCCTGATCCTGATGGCCGTCTCGTTCCTGCCCTTCCCGACAGGCTTGATGGCGGAGGCGCTGACGGAGTCCCGCGCGTCGGAGCGTGCCGCGGTCATCGTCTACGGCGCGACCGCGGCCGTCATCGAGCTGCTGATGGCCGCCGCGTCGCGCTACGCCGCCTCGCGGCCGGAGCTGCTCGCGGCGGACGCGCCGCCTCCGGCCGTCTCGGACCGCGCCCGAGGCGGGATCCGCGCGGCGCTCTACGCGGTGCTGCTGCTCCTCGGCATCGTCGTGTTCCCGAAGCTCGCGGCGTTCGGCTACTTCGGCATCGCCGTCTACGCCGTGCTCTCGCGGCGCGGCGAAGGACGCCTCGGCCTGCTCAGCTTCCGCGGCTGACGGCGCTCAGGCCGTCGCGGGCGGCATGTCGCGGATGCTGCGCAGCCTGAAGCCGAGATAGATCGCGAACGAGCCGCGGAAGAGCATCGTCACGGCGAAGAAGATCGCCAGGGTCGCCAGCCCGATGTCCGGCCAGGCGAGGATGACGATGCCGACGATCGCGTCCACGAGGCCGACTCCGACACCGAGGCCGCGCGCCTCGCCGGACGCGAACGCGCGGACGATCCGGATCACGCCCTCGGCGACGAGGAAGATGCCGGCCACGAGCACGATCGCGAGCAGGCTGTCCTCCGGGTGGCGGATGAAGATCAGGCCGGCGATCAGCGCGAGGATGCCGAGGATCGCGCTGAGCGCGCGGCCACCCGGGTCGCCGGCGATCGCGTCGATGATCTCCATGATCGCCGCGATCATCAGGTAGATACCGGCGATGATGCCGAGCGTCACCAGCGTGATCCCGGGCCAGACGAGCGCCAGGATGCCCGTGACGACGCAGACCACGCCGAGCACGACGAACATCCACCAGTTGTGCCCGACTTCCGGTACTTCACTGACCACAGGAGTTCCTTTCGAGGCGTGTGGGGGCACTGTAAACGTGTCCGCGGACGCCGCTTCATCCTCGCGGGGCGATGCCCGCTCACACCGCGACCCCGGAGGCTTTCACCCATGCCAAGACGCGTCGAGATCCGGATCCGAGGGACCGTGCCGCCGGGAGTCGCGGAGCGGCTTGGCCTCAAGGCGACGGTCGAGCCCGTGGAGACCGTCCTGCGCGGAGCGATCGTCGACCGGCCGGCGCTGCACGGCGTGCTCGACCGCCTGCGCACCAGCGGGCACGAGCTGATCGAGGTCCGCCGCCTGCCCGATCTCGAGGACGTGCGGCGATGAGCCTCGGCGGAAGCCTCTTCCTCGTCGCCGTCGGGGCGATCCTCCGCTTCGCCGTCACGGCCGACTTCGCCGGGATCGACATCCAGACCGTCGGGACGATCCTGATCGTCATCGGCGTCATCGGCTTCGCGATCTCGCTCTGGTTCTACCTCTCGCATCGCGACCCCGCCGGTCCGCCGCCTCCGCAGTTTTGAGCCCACGCCCGCTGCCAGGCCGCCTCGGCGCCGTCCAGTACGAGGGCGAGCTGCCACGGCGCGCCGATCTCCCGCTGGTCTTCGACGAGCTCGACTATCAGCTTGCGTGCCAGGCGTACCTGTGGGCACTGCCGCTCGTGTCCTACGCCCAGTGGCAGCTCCAGCACAGCGAGGTCTTCGGAGCGGGCCCGACCGACCTCGTGCACTACGTCAGCTATCGCGATCGCCTGGGCCTGATCACCGCCAACGCGACGACGCCGTACATCCTGGGCTTCTTCGACCTCAGCGGCAGCGGGCCGCTCGTGATCGAGTTGCCGCCCGGACCGACGGCGGGCGGGGTCTCGGACTTCTGGCAGCGCGAATGCGGCGTGCTGGGGGAGATGGGCCCGGACAAGGGCGAAGGTGGCAAGCACCTGGTCGTCGCGCCCGGTCAGGAGACTCCCGACGCCGACGGCTACAACGTCCTGCACTCGACCGGCATGAACATCATGTTCGGCTTCCGGACGCTCGACCCCGATCACGCGCGTGCCCAGGCGCTGGTCGACGCCGTGCGGATCTATCCGTACGCGCAACGCGACGCGCCGCCGCCGACGCGCATCGTCTCCCCCGACGGCCGCCCGTGGTCAGGGGATCAGCCGCGCGGGCTCGCGTACTGGGAGCGGCTCCACGAGATCTACCAGCGCGAGGTCGTCGACGAGCGCGACCGCTTCTACCTCGCGATGCTGCGCCAGCTCGGCATCGAGCAGGGCAAGCCGTTCGCGCCCGGCGAGCGGCTGGAGGGCATCCTCGAGGACGCGTCCGCGGCCGGTGAGCTGATGGCGCAGGCCAACAGCTTCGCCAAGCGCTTCGAGGGGGCCAAGTACTGGCCCGATCGCGTATGGGACCTCGTGCTCCAGCTCGACAACTCCTCGCAGCGCGGGCCGTACTACGACGAGCTGCTGGAACGGGCGGCGTGGTTCTACGAGGCCGTCAGCTTCTCGGCGGCGATGAAGAGCCAGACGCCGGGCGTCGGCCAGGCCTACCTGAGCGCCTACAGCGGCGCCGACGGCGAGTGGCTCGATGGGGCGCGCGACTACACGCTGCACGTCCCGGCTGACCCGCCCGCGAAGCTGTTCTGGTCGGCGACGGTCTACGACGCCGACACCCGCTGCCTGATCGACAACGAACAGCAGCGCGGCGACCGCGGCTCGCGCGACGCCGAGCTGGAGTACAACGCCGACGGCTCCGTCGACCTCTGCTTCGGCCCGAGCCCGCCCGCGCAGGGGGAGAACAACTGGGTGCAGACCATCCCCGGCCGGCACTGGTTCTCCTACTTCCGCTTCTACGGGCCTCTCGAGCCCTACTTCGAGCGCAGCTGGAAGCTCGGCGACATCACGCCTGCCTGACGAGCGCCGCCTCGACCGCCGCGCGCACGGTCGGGTGGAAGCGCTCGGGCGCGATCGTGCCGGCCTCCTGGAGGCGGGTGAGCACGGGGGTCTTCATGCGGGCGATGTGCAGATCGACGGGCAGCTGGCGGTCGAGGTCGCTCAGCGCCGTCATCCCCGCGATGTCGACGTGGGAGACGCCCTCGGCGTCGAAGACGAGCGTGTGGGGCTCGGAGGGCGCGGCGCCGAGCGCCTCGCGCACGCGACCCTTGACGTAGCCGGCGTTGGCGAAGAACAGCCGGTCGTCGAGGCGGTAGACGACGACGCCCGGTGTGACCTGTGCGCCGCGGTGGACGGACACGTCGGCCCAGCGGCCGAGCTCCTCGTCCCAGCCGAGCACCGCGTCGTGCGGCCGCGCGCTGCGGCGGACGACGTCGAGGATCGAGAGCCCGACCGCGAACGCGATCGCGTTGAGCACGCCGGTGACGATCACGCCGCCGGCGGTGACGGCGGCGATCGTGACCTCGACGCGGTCCGACGCCCACAGGTCGCGCCACGCCGCCACGTCGACGAGCCCCAGGCAGGCAACGATGATCACGGCCCCGAGCACCGCCTTGGGGAGGTCGGCGATCGGCCCCGTCAGGAACAGCAGCACGAGCATCACGGCGACGGCCGAGACGATGCCCGAGATCTGGCTGCGCGCGTTCATCGCGTCGTTGACCGCGGTGCGCGAGCCGCTGGCGCCGACCGGCAGGCCCTGCGTGAGCCCGGCGACGGCGTTGGCGGTGCCCATCGCCACCAGCTCGGAACCGACGGTGATGTGCTGGTCGTGGCGGCCGGCGAACGAGCGAGCGGTCAGCACCTCGTCGGCGAAGCTCAGCAGGAAGAGCCCGACCGCGGCCGGCAGCAGCGAGACGACGTCGCTCAGCGGCGGCGACGGGAACTGCGGGCGCGGCAGGCCGGACGGCAGCGGGCCGACGACGGCCACGCCGTGGGCGGCGAGGTCGAGCGCTGTGGAGGCGACGATCGCGCCGACGACGACGATCAGCGCCGCGGGAAGCTTCGGCATGACGAACTTCAGCCCGAACAGGATCACGAGCGCGACCAGGCTCGACCAGGACGGTCGTCCCGCTCACGTCGCCGAGCTCGCTGAAGACCTCCTTGAGCTGCCCGAGCGGCTCCGTGGCCTCGATCGGTATCCCGAGCAGCTTCCCCAACTGGCTGATCACCAGCACGACGGCGACGCCGTGGATGTAGCCCACCAGGACCGGCCGCGAGAGGTAGTCCGCGACCCAGCCGATCCGCGCCAGGCGGCCGAGGAAGTAGCAACCGGCGACCATCAGCGCGAGGATCGCCGCGAGCTCGGCGGCGTGCGGGCTGCCCGCGGTCGCCATCGCCAGCACAGAGGCGGCGACCAGGGCGGAGAGCGACCCCTCGGGGCCGACGATCAGCTGCCGGCAGGAGCCGAACAGCGCGTAGGCCACGGGTGGGAGCAGCAGCGCGTAGAGCCCGTTGATCGGCTGCACGCCGGCCACCTCGGCGTAGGCCATGGCCGAGGGGATCGCGAGCGCCGCGACGGTGACCCCGGCGATCAGGTCGCGCTGGGCCGAGCTCCCGCCGCCGTAGTGCGCCACTTCCTTCGCCACCGGCAGCGCGCGGTGCAGCAGCGGGTCAGGCTTGGCGGGGCGAAACGGGGCCGCGTCACCGTAGCTGCGCGGCAGACCCTCCTCTGGCATCGCGACAACGTACAGGCCGCCGGACGCCAGCCTCATCACCCTGGACGGATGAGGCGGCAGCGGGGGCGATCACCCCGCGTGGGCGATGAACCCTCACCCGGTCCGGCGGACCATGGAGGTCATTCAACTCTCGGAGACCGTGCGAGCACGGCTGGAACGCGCGATCGTGCGCTTCCGCGTGCAGTCCGCGCACAACCTGCTCGACGAGGCCTTCGGCGCGGCGGCGCCGGACGTCGTCGCGCGCGACCTGGTCCTGCCGCTGTTCGAGCAGCTCGAGCAGGCGGGCGATCCTGCAGTCGTCCGCTTCGCGGCCTCGCTGTTCGAGATCCGGCTGCTCTCGCAGGCGGGCGGCTGGGAGCGCATCGACGGCCCGCCGGTCGTGCTGGCGTGCGCGCCGCGCGAGGAGCGCACGCTCGGGCTGATCGCGCTCGGGCTCGGTCTGGCCCGGCGGCACTGCCGGGTCGTCTATCTCGGAGGGACCACGCCGACGCGGACGGTGCTGACCGCGGTCGCCGAGCACGAGGGCGCACCGGCCGTGCTCAGCGTCGAGCATGACGACCTCGAGACGCAGGAGCGCGCGGACCTGCGAACGCTGGACCTGGGGCTGATCGGTCGCGCCGCGGGTTCCCTCGCGGGCCCGCTCGAGGCCACGGTGATGGGCATCGACGGGGCCGCGGTGGCGGCCGAGGCACAGCGGAGGTCATCCCGCCGGGGCGACGACGCATCACCCCCGCCGGGTTGAGGATGGTGGGACGGATGGCACTCAGATACGAGATCCGGATCAGAGGCCGCGTCGGCGATCATCTCGCCGATGCCCTCGGCCTGTCCGCCGAGGTCGAGCCGGCGGACACAGTGCTGCGCGGGCCGGTCGCCGACCAGGAGGGCCTGCACGGGATCCTCAACCGGTTGCAGGACATGGGCCTCGAGCTGGTCGAGATCCGTCAGCTTCCGCCTGACAGCGGCTGAGCGGCCGCTCGGCGGCAATCCCCACCGATCCGCGGATTGCCGGAAAGTGGATGGACTAACCGGCGTACCTTTCCCAATCTGAACACTCCGTACACGTGGGGCAGGCAGTAGTCTCACTTTGAAATGGTGGGGGGCAAGTCAGCAGGTCACGCCAGTGACGTCAGATCGCCCGTTCTCGTCACGCAGTTCAAGCCCCCCGCATCGCGCTTCGGCCTGGTAGACCGCCCGCGGCTGCGCGAGGCGCTTGAAGGCGGTCTGGAACAGTCCGTCACGCTCGTGTGCGCGCCCGCCGGCAGCGGCAAGACCTCCCTGCTGTCCTCAGTGCTGGGGCACGACGATCCGCGCCGGATCGCCTGGGTGTCGCTCGAGCCGGGCGACGACGAGCGCTCCCGCCTGTGGGAGGCGGTGCTGACCTCCCTGGCGCTGGCCGGGGTCGCACCCGAGGGTTCATCGCTGGCCGCGCTGGCCCCACCGGTGCGCGATTCGCGCTCCACCTTCATGCCGCTGTTCGTGAACGCGCTGGCCGAGTTGCCCGAGCCGGTGATCCTCGTTCTCGACGACGTGCACCTGCTGCGCTCCCGGGACTGTCTCAACGACCTCGGCTTCCTCGTGCTGCACGCGCCGGACACGCTGCGTCTCGTCCTCGGCACGCGTTCGGACCCGGCGGTCCCGCTGCACGTCGTGCGCGTGCGCGGTCGGCTGGTCGAGATCCGCGCGGCCGACCTCGCGTTCACGGAGCCCGAGGCGGCGGAGTTGCTGGCCGCGCACGATCTCGAGCTGGCGCCGGAGTTGGTGGGGGCGCTGTGCGCGCGGACCGAGGGCTGGGGCGCGGGCCTGCGACTCGCCGCGCTGAGCCTGCAGGGCCGCGATGACCCGGAGCGCTTCGTCACGGAGTTCGCCGGCGACGACCGCGTCGTGGGCGACTACCTGCTCGCGGAGGTCCTGGACCGGCAGTCGCCCAAGCTGCGCACGTTCCTGCTGCGGACGTCGATCGTCGAGCGGATCTGCGGCGACCTCGCGGACGCCCTGACCGGCCAGGGCTCGAGCAGCGACACGCTGGCCGAGCTCGATCGCACCAACGGTTTCGTGCTGGCCGTCGACTCTCGCGGTGAGTGGTTCCGCTACCACCGCCTGTTCGCGCGGCTGCTGCAGATGCGGGCGGAGCGCGAGCTCGGCTCCGAGCTGCCGCGGTTGCACAACCGTGCCGCCCGCTGGTACGCGGAACGCGGCATGGGCTCGCAGGCGCTCAAGCATGCCGTCGCGGCCGAGGATTGGGACCTGGCCGTGGAGCTGGTCGCCGAGCACTGGTTCGCGCTCTTCGTGCGCGGTCAGGGCGACACGATCCGCACGCTCGTCGATGCGCTGCCCGAGGAGCGGCTGCGCGGCGACGCGGAGGTGGCCGCCGCGCTCGCGTGCGCCGCCTTCGAGGCCGGCGACGCCGAGGCCGCCGAGCGGCATCTCGCCCACGCGCGCGAGGCCTTCGAGCACCTGCCCGCCGAACGGCGCCGCCGCTACCTGGAGACGATGGCGCTCGCCCGCCTGCAGCGCGCGAGCCTGGAAGGCGACTTCGAGGCGGCGCTGGTCGTTGCCGACGAGCTGCTGGCCGAAGCCGCGGTCCACGGCGGCTGGTCCGACGATGCCCGCCAGGCGCTCGTCCACACCAACCTCGGGCGCACGGCGCTCTGGGGACACCGTATGGATCGTGCGCGCGAGGAGCTCGAGCAGGGCGCGAGCCAGGCACAGGCGATCGAGCTCGACTACGTGACGGTCTCCGCGCTCAGCGCGCTCTCGTTGCTCGAGGTGATGGAGCACGGGCCCGCGGGTGCGTCGATGCACGCCTACGAGGCGGCCGAGCTGGCCGAGCGGCGCGGCTGGTCGATGATCAAGCACGCGTCCAGCGTGCACGTGGCGCTCGCGCTCGCGGCGTTCTACGACCTGCAGCCGGAGGTGGCGGAGGAGCATCTGGCCCGCGCGCACGTCTCGGTCAGCCACGGCGGTGCGCGCCACGTCGCGTACGTCATCGCCCACCTCAGCGCCCGGATGGCCGGCGCGGACGGCCGGCCCGCCGATGGCCTGCGCGTGCTCGAGACCTTCGAGGTGACGCACCGCTGGGGCACGCCTTCGCCGGTCGAGCGGCCGGCGACCGCCAGCATGCGCTCTCGGCTGTACGCGGCGACGGGCGACCTCGCCGCGGCGCGCGCGGTCCTCGAAGGCGTGCGTGGCGAAGGCTGGCTCGACGTCGAGGTCAGCGCCGCGCGGCTCGAGCTCGCCGGGGGCAACCCGGACGCCGCCGTCGCGATCCTGGCCGCCGCGGTGCGCGAATCCGGGGTGCACAGCGTCGCCACGATCGAGCACGCCGTACTCGAGGCGATCGCCCGCGACGCCGCCGGCGAGCCCGGCCGAGCGGGCGAGGCGCTCGAGCGGGCGCTGGCCCTCGCCGAGGCGACGGGTCACCGCTGGACGTTCCTGGAGGCCGGGAGGCGCGTCGAGACCCTGCTGCGCGGCCAGATCCGGATGGGCACCGCGCACCGCGCGATGGTCGGCGAGCTGCTGGCGGCCTTCGAGGACCGCGATCACGAGCGCCGCTCGGTCGCGCCCCTGTTGGAGCCGCTGAGCGAGCGTGAGTGCGCGATCCTGCGCTACCTGCCGACGACGCTGTCCAACCGCGAGATCGCGGCCGAGCTGTTCGTCACGACCAACACGGTCAAGACCCACCTGCGCAGCATCTACCGCAAGCTCGACGTCGCCCGCCGTCGCGAGGCGGTCGAGCGCGCACGCGACCTACGGCTCCTCTCCGCTAGCCGCCGCTAGTTCCCGCGGATGCAGGGCTAGGCCGATCAGGCCCGAGCGGCAGCGGCATCCAGTACGAGAACAGCCGGTAGGCGAACGTCGCCAGCACCGCGTCGCCCGCCGACACGCCCGCGAGCGCGAGCATCGCGGTCAGCCCGGCCTCGACGAAGCCCAGCCCGCCCGGGGTGATCGGGATCTGCGCCAGCAGCGAGGCGCCGCAGAAGGCGAGCAGCACGAGCCCGGGCCGCGGGTGCGAGCCGATCGCCGCCAGCGCCGCCATCAACGTCAGGTAGTCGAACGTCCAGCGACCGACGGTCGCCGCCAGCGCGCGCTTCCAGCGCGTGCCGAGCGTGTCGAGGATCCGGTCGCGCTCGCGCAGGAGCCGGTCGGGCAGGTGCAGCAGCGGCTCCGAGCCGCGGCGCAGCCGGTTGCGGATGCGCTGGATCAGGCGCCCGACCCAGGCCAGCGGCCGGTCGGTCGAGAGGAAGATCGCGCCGACGGTCGAGGCGACGGCGAACACCGCCAGCCCGAGCAGCGCGGTCTCCAGCAGCCCGCGATCGACGGCGCCGCGCAGCAGCGCCGGGATCGCCAGCACCGGCAGCGCCAGCACGACGGCGAACACGAGCAGGTTGACCGCGGTCAGCGCCGACGCGGTCGAGGCCGTCGGCAGGCCGGCCGAGACCAGCATCCGGTACTGCAGCGCCGCCCCGAGCGCGCCGCCGCCCGGCGCCACCTTCGCGAGCGCGTTGCCGGCCAGCTGGGAGGTGATCACGGGCCGCCAGCGCTTCGCGCGCAGCGCGACGTGCTGCAGCGCCCACAGGCACGCGAGCGACCCGACCTGCAGCGCCGCCATCGCCGCCAGCGAGCCGATCGAGAAGCGCGTGATGTCCCGGTAGGAGCTGAAGACGTCGACGATCGACGGGAACACGAGGTACAGCGACACGCCGGTGACGGCGAGCCAGAAGATCGACCGCCGCAGGTTCGCGCGCGGTTTGGCCTCCGGCTTGACGTCGGTGCGTGCCTCGATCGCATGCTCGAGGCGGTCGCCCAGCGTTTCGGCAGGCGGAGCGGAGGGCGTCTCCGGGGGTGGGGAGGCGCTCATTGGGCCAAGGTCGCGCGTCATAGGGTGACGGCGGATCATTCCGCATGGATGAGCACACGTCACCCGGCGCGCTCACAGACCGGGGTCGATGCCTGCGGAAGCAGCCAGCGTCGCCGCCCTGCGGGCCGAGGTCGAGCGGTTGCGCGAGGAGAGACCGCGGCCTGCAGTCGTTCATCCGCTCGCGGATCGACGAGTTCACGCGCTCCCAGCGCTTCCAGGACCTCTGGGTCGAGGCCAACCGCCGAGCACACACGCGGGTCGTCGACCTCCTCGTCGGCGGGCGCTCGAAACGGCTGGTGCTCGACCAGGACACGGTGTATCTCGACCTCTCGCCGGCGGTCGCGCGGGTCAAGTCCGGCCTGCAGGAACGCGGACTCGGGGTGATCGCGAGCGCGATCCCCGCCAGCGTCGACGGCCGGATCGAGCTCGTGCAGTCCGAGGGCCTCGTCCACGCTCAGCGCGGAGTGCGGCTGCTGAAGGCGACGGCGATCCTGCTGCCGCTGCCGGCCGTGCTGTCGCTGCTCGGCTCCGTCTGGCTCTCGCGCTCACGGCGGCGCGGGCTGCTGCACGCTGCCGGCGTTCATCGCCGGGATGCCGCTCGTCCGCGTCGCGCGCACGGGCCGGACGCGGCTGACGACGAGCTCGCGCCGGCGCTGGATCGCGCGCCGCCGCAACCCGCTGATGGTCGCCGCGGGCGGGCTCGGCGGTCTTGCGCTGCTGGTCCGCGACGGGCCGAGCGCGGTCTACGTCATCACGGTGCTGGCGCTGGTGGCGGCGGCCGTCGGGCTGATCGCCGCGCTGAGCTCAAAGGCCGGCGATCCCGTCGCCGAGGAGCTTGACGCCGATCACCACGAGGATCACGGCCATGATCGCGCCGTTGTGGGCACCCATCCATGACTTGAGCGACTCGAGCGGCTTGCGTGACCGCTCGCCGAGCGCGAAGTAGATGACGAGCGGGGCGCCGACGCCGAGCGTCCCGACGAGGATGAACACGGCGAGTGCGATCGCCTCCTGGCCGGCGCTGATGCCGGTGGCCGAGATCGCCGCCGCCGCGGCGACGGTCAGCAGCAGGTTCTTGGGGTTGATGCCGGAGAGCAGCACGCCGATCGCGAGCGCCTTCGGCGGCGTGAAGCTGTCGATCGTCGCCATCCACTTCGGCAGCGGCGCCTCCTCGCCCTCCGTCGGACGCCCGCGCCACTGCTTGACCGCGAGTGCCAGCAGCAGCACAGGGCTGGCTGCTCGGCCTCACCATCGTCGGCGTGATCGTGATCGTCGCCTCCGACGATGTCGACTCCTCCGACGCCAGCGGACCGGCGACCTGGGTCAGCTGGCTCCAGGTGGTGCTCGGTGGCGGGACCGATGTCGGCCGACCGCGGCGCTCTCGGCGGCGACCGTGACGGCGCTGATCCCGCTCGACGACGGCAAGTTCGCGGCGATGACCGCGGCGCTCGCGATCTCCGCCGGCCTCGCCGCGCTGCTCGCGGGATTGCTCCGGCTCGGTTTCCTTGCGAGCTTCATCTCCGAGCCGGTGATCAAGGGCTTCATCGTCGGTCTCGCGCTGACGATCATCGTCGGCCAGCTCCCGAAGCTGTTCGGGATCGACAAGGGCAGCGGCGACTTCTTCGAGCAGGCCTGGGACTTCCTGACGAATCTGGGCGAGACGCAGGGGCTGACGCTGCTCGTCGGCGCGCTGTCGCTCGCGGTCGTGCTCGGGCTGCGAAGGGTCGCGCCGGTCGTCCCGGGCTCGCTCGCCGCCGTGCTGCTCGGCATCCTCGCGGTCGCCGTCTTCAACCTCGACAAGCACGGCGTCGAGATCGTCGGCCACATCGACGGCGGCCTGCCGCCCTTCGGCCTCCCCGACATCAAGCTGCACGACTTCGGCCTGCTCGTCTCCGGCGGCGTCGCCGTGATGCTGGTCGGCTTCGCGGAGGGTCTGGGCGCGGCCAAGACCTACGCGGCGCGCGAGCACTACGAGATCGACCCCAACCGCGAGCTGATCGGTCTCGGCACCGCGAACCTCGCCAGCGGCCTCTCGTCGGGCATGGTGGTCAACGGCAGCCTCTCCAAGACCGCCGTCAACGGTGGCGCCGGTGCTCACACGCAGCTCTCGGGGCTGATCGTCGCGGGGCTCACGGTCGTCACGCTGCTGATCCTCACCGGCCTCTTCGAGCAGCTGCCCGAGGCGACGCTGGCCGCCGTCGTCATCGCGGCCGTGATCGAGCTCGTCGATTACCGCGCGCTGATCTCGCTCTACCGCGACACGACGCGCGGGCTGAACCAGATCGCCGCCCGCCCGGATTTCATCGCCGCCGATCGCCGCGATGCTCGGCGTACTGATCTTCGACACGCTGCCCGGCCTGTTCATCGGGATCGCGATGTCGCTGCTGCTGTTGCTCTACCGCGCATCGCGGCCCTACACCGCGACACTGGGCCGCGTGCCCGGGAGCGATCAGTACGGCGACATCAGGCGCCATCCCGAGAACCGGAGGCCCGACGGCGTCCACCCGGTCGTCCTGGACGCCGAGACGATCCCGTTCGTCGACGTCACGGCGGCGAAGATGCTCGACGAGCTCGCCGGCGACCTGCGCCGCCGCGGCGTGACGCTGCTGGTCGCGCGCGACATCGGCGAGGTCCGCGACATCCTCGGCGAGGCCGCGTCCGATCCGGCGCTCCAGCGCGTGTATCCGAGCGTCCAGGCGGCGGTCGAGGCGGCACAGAAGCTCGCCGTGGAGCCGCGGCGATGAAGCTGATGCCCGACTCGACGCGCGCGGGATCGAGCTGCGGACGGCCGACGTGCGCAGCGGCGCCGCGCGGATGTTCAAGCGTGTCGGGTTCGACGTGCCCACCGCGCCGACGCTCGATGCCGCACTCGCGCAATCATCCGCGCCAGGGGAGGCCAGCTCACCCGCGGGCCCCGCACACTGACGCACTTCATCGACAAGGGGATCACATGGCCGCTCGATCGGCACCGCAGAAATCCAACCAGCACACGGGCTGGATCATCTTCACCGCGCTGTTGCTGGCCATCGCCGGCGGCTTCAACATCTTCTACGGGCTCGCCGCGCTCCTCAACGACGAGGTGCTGCGCGTCGGCGGTCCGGGCGTGCTGATCCTCAACCTCAGCGTCTGGGGCTGGTTTCACCTCGTCACCGGAGTACTGATGTTCGCCGCCAGCTTCGGGCTGATCTCCGAGGCCGGATGGGCACGCTGGACGGCGATCGCGCTGGTCTTCGTCAACGCGCTGATCCAGTTCGTCTCGATCACGTCGTTCCCGATCGCGGCCGCACTGATGATCCTGCTCGACATCGTGATCGTCTACCAGCTGACGGTGCACTGGTCCAAGTCCTGAGTGACCGCCGCGCCTAGTTGAAGGTCCTGCTCCCCGTCATGGGGCGGGCCTGGGGCCGCGCGGTCATCACCATCGTCTGCTCGGCCGCGCTACTCAGCGCGGTCGGGCTCTCCGAGGTCTCCGGGTACGCGACGATCACGCCGGCGTCGCGCTCGTCGGCGCGGTCCAGGAGGCGTCGTGGCGTCGGCCGCGCTCGAGGACACGCCGGAGCTGGCCGGCCCGCAACGGCGCGGATGGCTGACGGGTGCCGGCGAAGACGGCGGGGGAGACGGCGGCCCCGCTCGCGGGCCGCGGACCGGCTCCGTCCGGCGCCCCGCTCGCGGCAGTCTCTGCCGAGGCCCGCGCTGCCGGCGATCACGCGGTCTGGCTGCTCGCCGATGCGCTCACCGACGCCGCCGCGGACAGCCGTGTGCTGGCGGGCGTGCCCGGTGCGGTGCTTGCGGTCTCAGCGGTCGGGCGGCTGTCCTCGCCGTGGCACCGGGTGCCGGCGAGCCTGGACCCCGGGGACCCGGCGTTCCGGCGTGCCGTGCGGCTGGCGCTCGCCGAGGGATTCACGCTCCCGATCCAGGCGACGCCGTCCGCCGCGAACGCCGCTTCGACGGACGCACATTCGCTGAAGCGCTCGCTGATCAGGCCGTGCTCGACGATCACCTCGCGCAGGCTGGACGCGATTGGCGGAACATCATCCCCGGCGGGTGAAGCTCGGAGCCGCCGGCGCGGTACCGTCCGCGGTATGGACCTGCATCCCGGTGAGACGATCGTCTTCGAAGGCCATCCGTCATGGCGCGCGCTGCTGAGCTTCTACATCGGCGGTCTCGCGGGAGCGATCGCCATCGCGGTGATCGTCTGGCTGATCTCCGGGATCGCGCTCGCGGTGCTGGTCGGGGCGGTCCTGGGGGCCGCGGTGATCGTGTTCGGGCTCGTCAAACGCACGGCGACCGACTACATGGTCTCCAACCAGCGCCTGTACATCCGCCGCGGCATCCTCTCCAAGAAGGTCCAGCAGACGCGCATCGACCGCGTGCAGAACGTCAACACGGACCAGTCGTTCCGGGAGCGGCTGCTGCGGGTCGGCACGGTCGACTTCGACACCGCGGGCACCGACGACTCGGAGTTTCGCTTCGTCGGCATCAACAACCCGGCGGAGGTCGCCAACGCCGTCGACCGCGCGCAGCGCGAGGCCGCGGTCTAGCTACTCGCCGAGGAGCGGCTGCCAGTGGTCCGTCGTCAGACGGGCCGGCTCGGTGCTCGCACAGAAGTCGGTGAGGATCTCGGCGAAGCGCGCCGGGTCGTCGTGATGGGGCATGTGGCCGGCGCCCTCGAAGATCTCGAGGCGGCTGCCAGGCATCGCCTCATGGGCCGCGTAGGCGTGGCTGACCGGGATGATCGAGTCCTTCTCGCCCCACACGATCAGCGACGGCAGCACGGCCGCGAGGTGCAGCCGGTCATTGGCGCTCACGCGCTGGCCGCTCGGCTCGATGACCGAGCGCACGGTGTGCAGGAACGCCTGGCGCGAGCCGGTGGTGGCGAGTGAGCCGAACCCGCGTGTGAGGATCTCGACGTCGCCGCCCGGGGCCAGCGGCGTGCGTCCCAGCACCGACTTCACGCCGCGCCCGACGCCGCGCAGGCCGCGCGAGGTGAGCACGGGGAGGACCCAGTCGGCGCCCGGCAGCGCCGCGGCGCGCAGGAGCAGGTGCACCTCGCGGCCGAGACCGCCGCTGGAGACGAGGACCAGGCGCTCGCAGCGCTCGGGGAACTGGTAGGCGAACTGCATCGCGATCCCGCCGCCGAGCGAGTGTCCGACGACCGTCACGTGGTCGTGGCCGAGCGCCGTCAGCAGGTCGCGGGCGCCGCTGGCGTGGGCGCCGAGCGAGTAGTCGCCGCGCGGCGTGGCCGAGGCGCCGTGGCCGAGCAGGTCGGGCGCGATCAGCGTGAAGTGCTCGCTGAGGCCGGCCGCGACCGGCTCCCACGTCTCCGACGAGTTGGCGATCCCGTGCAGCAGGAGCAGCACCGGGCCGCTGCCGGCGGTCCGGTACGTCACCGAGTGACCATGCAGCGTCAGCTCATGGCTCGTGAGGTCCATCGCCCTCCATGATGACGGGCCGGGACTGCGGGCCCCGGCCCGTCACCAGGGTCATCCGATCTTCTTGGCGGCGTTGTAGACGCGCCGGACCGCCGTGGCCATGTTCTTGATCGCCGACCTGGCCTTGGCCTCGCCGTCGGATCCACCGTCGTTGATGGCCTGGGTGAGCGCGGTGTGGAACTTGTTCAGGCCCTTGTCGTAGAGGTTGAGCGCGTCGAGCATCTCGCGCCGCCCCTTCTTGACCTTCGCGCTGTCAGCGCGCTCGACGGCGAGCGCCTGCTTGAACGTCTCGATCGAGACCCGCTGCTTCTTCGTAGCCGTTCTGGCCTTCTTGAGCTGGGCCTTCGTGTTGAGCTTCTTGACCGCCTTCTCGAACTTCTTGTCCTCCTTGATCTGGCGCTCCGCCTGGGCCTTGACGACCGCGCGCACGGAGTCGTCACTGGCGCGCGCAACCGGCGCGGCAACCAACGACGTGGCAATCATGAGTCCAATGAAGAACGACCGTCGCACTGCGAACCTCCTGTTCGGTGTACCGGGAACACGGGGCTACCCGCTGGGCTCATCTCGCATTCCGGTCCGACCCATCACATAGGTTCCCTTTATGTCCACCACCGTGCAGGACGACGCGGCCCAGCTCGCGGAGCTGGGCTATGAGAGCCACTTCGAGCGACGAATGGGGTTGTGGGAGAACTTCGCGCTCGGCTTCACCTACCTGTCACCGGTCGTCGGCGTGTACTCCACGTTCGCGATCGCCTTCCTGGCGGGCGGGCCGCCGATGATCTGGTCGATCGTGATCGCCGGCGTCGGGCAGCTGCTGGTGGCGCTCGTCTTCGCCGAGGTCGTGGCGCAGTTCCCCGTCGCCGGCGGCGTCTATCCATGGGCGCGGCGGCTGATCGGCCGCCGCTGGGCATGGATCACGGGGTGGATCTACGGCTGGGCGCTGATCGCCACCGTCGCCAGCGTCTCGACCGGCGCCGCACCGTTCATCGGCTCCCTGTTCGACTTCACGCCGACCCGCACGACGACGGTGTTCATCGCCGCCGGGCTGATGCTGTTCGCGCTGCTGGTGAACCTGAGCGGCACGCGGACGCTCGGGCGCGTCGCGATGGCCGGCTTCGTGGCCGAGCTGATCGGCGCGCTGTTCGTCGGCCTGCTGGCTGCTGATCTTCGAGCGCCATCACGACTTCGGCACGCTCTTCGACACGCTCGGCACGGGTGGCGACGGCGGCTACCTCGGCGCGTTCCTGGCCGCGGCGCTGCTCGGCCTGTACCTGTTCTACGGCTTCGAGGCCTGCGGTGACGTGGCCGAGGAGGTCCCGGACCCGGGGCGCACGATCCCGAAGGCGATGCGCCGCACGATCTACGTCGGCGGCGCCGCGAGCATGCTGATCACGGCCGCGCTGATCCTCGCGCAGCCGGACTTCGACGCGATCCTCTCGGGCGAGATCACCGACCCGGTCGGCGCACTCCTGCAGGACGTCTTCGGCACCGTCGGCTCGAAGGTCATCACGGTGATCGTGCTGATCAGCTTCGTGTCCTGCGTGCTCTCGCTGCAGGCCGCGGCCAGCCGGCTGATCTACTCCTACGCACGCGACAAGATGGTCTTCGCCTCCGACGCGCTTTCGCGCTTCTCGCCCACGCGCCACGTCCCGCCGATCGCCCTGACCGTCGCCGCCGTCGTCCCGGCCGTGATCGTCGCGATCGCCGAGCTGATCTCCGACAGCGCGCTGCTGAAGGTCATCTCGTTCGCCGCGGCGGGCATCTACATCGCGTTCCAGCTCGTCGTGCTCGCCGCCCTGATCGCGCGCAGCCGCGGCTGGGTGCCGCGCGGGCGCTTCACGCTCGGGCGCTGGGGCTACGCGGTCAACATCGCCGCGCTGATCTACGGCGTCGGCGGCGCGCTCAACCTCGCCTGGCCGCGCCAGGTCGAGGGCGCCAGCTGGACCGACGAGTGGATCGTCGTGATCGGCTGCGCGATCATCGTCGTCACGGGGCTGGTCTACATGCTGCTCGGCCGCCCGTACGCGCGCGGCACCTCCCCGTCGGGGGACGCGATCCCGCGGACTTAGTCGTTGCGGCGCGGAGCTGCGAGCCGCGGCTCCGCGCCGGTCACCTCGAACCCGGTCTGCATCAGCTCGATGATGTTGTGGTCGGGGTCGGTCACGAACGTGCGCTTGACGCCGTCGCCGCGCGCGATCGTCTCGCCGCCCGGCTCGACGCCGTGCGCGCGGGCGCGCTCGATCGTCGCGTCGAGGTCGTCGACGACGAGCGCGATGTGGTTGCCGTAGCCGATCGCGATCTCCTCCGGCGCGTAGCCCGGGTGCATCGTCTGCGCCCGGCCCTGCTCGCCCTCGCCGATCAGGTGCAGCTGATGGTGCTCGCCGACCTGCAGCCACGCGCCCGGAGCGTCGAACGTCGGCGGCCGCGGAACCTCCTCGAGCCCGAGCGCCTCCGTGTAGAAGCGCAGCGCGCGGGCGACGTCGGATACGAGCAGACCTCCGTGATCGATGCGCATCTCATCCAGTTTGCACGAGAGCGCGAGTACGTTCGCCCTCATGGCCTCCGCGATGCAGCAGGTGGTACGTCCAAAGCTCGCGCGGCCCGTCGCCACCTGGCGAGAGGACATGATCACGATGGGGATCGCCTTCTGGCCGATCACCGCGATGTTCTTCGACGGCCGCAACCACAACAACCACACCGGCCAGGAGTCGTTCTTCACGCTCACGCACTGCGTCCTGTATGCCGGGCTGACGGCGCTGGGGACGTGGATCGGGCTGCTCGTCTCCCGCTACCACTACCGGACCGAGGCGATCCCGCTCGGCTACGGCGTCGCGATCATCGGGCTCTGCGTGCTGGCCGTCGGCGGGCCTGCCGACCTCGCGTGGCATACGCGCTACGGCTTCGAGATCAACGTCGACGCGATCTACAGCCCGCCGCACCTGATGCTCTTCTTCGGTGGCCTGCTGGTCTCCTCGACCGGCATCCGCTCGACCTGGGCACGCTGGGGCGACGCGCCCGACTGGCGTGCCTTCGCGCCCGCGCTGCTCTCGGCGATCCTGTTCATCGGCGTCGCGGGCTTCATCACGATGTACCTGTCGGCGTTCATGACGGACGTCTCGCCGACGAGCGCGTTCATGAACGACCTCAAGCAGTTCAACGACGTGCGCTCGAACCAGAGGATCGGGCTCAACCCGGGGCTCACCGGCTACGGCGACAGCCTCTGGCCGTACTACTTCTACAGCGCCAGCCACGGCATGGCATCGGAGATCGTGACCACGCTCGTGCTGCTCGGTCCGACGCTGCTGATGCTGCGGCGCTGGCGGGTCCCGTTCGGGGCCGTGACCGTGATCTTCCTCGGCTTCGGCCTGCTCGTGAACATCCTGACCGAGTACCGCGACTGGGTCCTGATCTTCCCGCTGCTGCTCGCCGGGGCGACCGTCGACATCGCGCAGCGAAAGCTGGCCCCGGGGCCGCGCGAGCGCGTCACGCTCGGCGGGATCCGCCTGATCGGCCCGCTCGCCGCCGCCGCGCTCTGGATCTCCTTCTACGGCGTGCTCGACCTGCACAGGGGTATCGGCTGGGGCGGCTCGCTGATGGTGGGCGCCCTGATCATGGGCACGCTCACCGGCTTCGGCGTCGCCTTCGTGATCGCGCCGCCGCCCTACGGCCCCGCGTCCGGCGCGGTCGCGCCGGACGCGTTCGGCTGACTCCTGCGGCGCGTGCGTCGCGCCCGGCGCGAAGTACGTGAAGAACGGCTTGTCGGGCGCCATCGACTTCTGCTGGCGCATCCACAGGATCGTGCGGTCCGCCAGGTCGGCCATCGGTGACAGCCCTCCTCCGGCGTTCCCCACGGCTCAACCGGGGAGGTCTGCTCGTACAGCGCCGGGTACCACTGGTTGTTCTCGCCGCCGGGTAAGCCGTAGAAGTACTCGAAGCCGCCGCCGAGAAGCCGTTCAGCCGCAGGATCTCAGCGAGCGGTGCGCACGTGTTCGGCCGCAGCGATTTGTAGCCGGGCGCCGAGGTCGCCATCTCGGTGATCGCGCGCGCGACGCGCCGAAGCCCACGTCGTCGAGGAGGATCACCAGCACGTTCGGCGCCCCCGCCGGAGGCAGGACTTCGCGGCGAGGCTCACTCATGCGGCGAATGCTTCCCGCGGCGCGGGTGACAGAAGCTCACCCGCCCCGGATGAACGGATTGCGGCGGCGAAGGACTGCTCCTTCGTCACCCCCCGCCCGGGGGGTCATGTCGACCGCGAGAGCGGATCCGCCGGTGTGGCGTTCAAGGTTTGTCCTGTGATGACGCCCAACACGCCCCATGAGAACGCGTCGGAAACCGACGCTCCACCGTTCCCGCACCACGCCGCTGCACCCCAGAGTCCGCTCGAAGCGGCCGAGCGACAGTACGCCGAGCGCCCCAGTGGCGTGCCGAACTGGGAGCCCGAGGACGGCGACTTCACGTAACGGCGTCGGGGCCGAGCTCCGACACGCGCGGATAACCCGCGAGCGCGAGCGCGGTCGCGAGTTCGCCGCGCAGCAGTTCGAACGCCCTGCGGACCCCCGGCTCGCCCGCGGCGCCGAGCCCGTAGACCAGCGGGCGCCCGACCAGGACGGCGCGCGCGCCGAGCGCGAGCGCCTTGATGATGTCGGTCCCGCGCCGCACACCGCTGTCCAGGTAGATCTCCGCGCGGCCGTCGACGGCCTCCGCGATCGCCGGCAGGGCCTCGATCGTCGCCTGCGCATGGTCGAGTTGACGGCCGCCGTGGTTGGAGACGATGATCGCGTCGACCCCGTGCTCGACGGCCAGCCTCGCGTCGTCGGCGCGCATGATGCCCTTGATCACGATCGGGCCCTGCCAGTGCTCGCGCAGCATCGCGAGGTCTTCCCAGGTCACGGTCGGGTCGAACTGGCGGTTGACGTAGGCCGCGTGGCTCGCGGCGCCACCCTCGTAGGGGATGTTGCCGGGCGACATCAGCGGCTGCGACATGAAGGCCGCCGACCAGCGCGGGTGCATGATGCCCTGGCCCAGCGCGCGCAGCGTGAGCCGAGGCGGCACGTTGAACCCGTTGCGCACGTCACGCTCGCGCACGCCGGCGACGGCGACGTCGACCGTGAGCACCAGCGCCTCGTGGCCCGCGGCCGTGGCGCGCGCGAGCATGTCGTAGACGAGCTCGCGGTCGGTCATCACGTAGAGCTGGAACCACTTCGGCCCGGGCGCGCGGGCGTGGACCTCCTCGATCGAGAGCGTCGAGAGCGTGGACTGCGTATAGATCGTGCCGTTGGCGTGCGCGGCACGCGCGATCGCGGCCTCGCCATCGGGGTGGGTGAGGCCCGTGGCCCCGGTCGGCGGGGCGATGATCGGCAGCGCGATCTCACGCCCGAGCACCGTCGTCGCCATGTCGATCGAGGACACGTCGACGAGGGCCCGCGGCCGCAGCTTGACGTCCTCGAAGCCCGAGCGGTTGCGACGGTAGGTGACCTCGTCGTTGGCGGCTCCGTCGACGTAGTCGAACACGGTCCGCGGCACCGTCCGCTTCGCCAGCGCGCGCAGGTCCTCGATCGTGTGGCAGCGCGCTGCCCGGCCCTCGGCGGTGAAGCGCGCGCGAACGGTGGCGGGTGCGGCGCGGAGATCGGCCGCGACCTGGCGCGCGGCGAGGTCCAGCAGTTCGTTCACCGCCGGGAACCTACCCGCTCAGCTCACTTGTCGAGCTTGGAAGCGAGGTCGTCGAGCCCGTCGATCAGATCGCTGACGCGGCGCACGGCGGGATGCTTGCGGGCGTCGGACAGCCGTTCGCCGAGCTCGTCGCGCACGTCGTGGAGGATCTTCCCGAAGCTGTCCTCGTTGGTGGCCTGGACCGGCGCGGGGTCCGGCTCGGCGCTGCGCGCCGCCTCACGGGCCGCCGCGCGCGCCCGCTCGCGCGCCGCGTGGGCCTCGCGCAGCTCGCGCTCGAGCGTCTCCATCCGATCCGCCACCGAGTCCCACGCGGCCGGGCGCTTCGCGGCGGGCCGGTTGCGCAGCTCGTCGTAGGCCTCCTGGATCTCCTGGAAGCGCTGGGTGGCCTCGGGCGTGCCGCCGTTGTGGTCGGGGTGATGCTGCTTGACCATCCGCCGGTACGCGTCGTGGAGCTGCTCGGGGGTCGCGCCCGGCGGGACGCCGAGCACGCGGTGGGGGTCACGGCGCACGGACGTCAAGCTAGCCGATGACCCGCGCGCCCGGCGCTCAGTCGCAGCGATCCAGGCGGCGGACCGTGAAGCCGTCCGACCATGGTTCGGACGGGCCGTAATAGGAGCCCTGCATCCACAGGCGGTCTGACTCCGCCACGCCGCGCAGCGTGAAGCGGATGTAGCCGCCCTTCCACGCCGAGCTGTCCCTGGAGGCGACGAGGTTCTTGTTGGAGCCGCGGGCGATCGCGGCGTAGGCGCCGATGCCCATCTCGACCGCGTCGTCCTTGCCGTTGAAGTACGTCGCGGTCTTGACGTTCCAACGCCCCTTCTCGGCCTTGTCCTTGCACGCGTAGTGCCTGAAGGCGTCCTTGCGGACGAACGTCCAGTCCCCGGCGGGCGCCTGCGCGGAGGCGGCGGCGGGGGCGATGCACGCCGCCACGAGGACGGTGGCGGTGGCGGTGAGGCGGGCGAGTCGCATTGCGGTGAATCCCATCTTCAGAGGCGGAACGGCGCCGGGCCGAGGATGCCGGAGCTCAGGAGCGCGGTGGAGCGCTCCACGGTACGTACCCATTCGTAGGCGATCGCCTTGCAATGGGTCAGCTGGACGCCCGCGTCGCGCAGGCGGGTGAGGCCGCGGTCGTGCATCTCACCGGGCGAGAACGTGGCGTCCTCGACGGTGATCACGCGCAGGCCCTCGTCGAGCAGCCCGACCGCGGACTGATAGACGCAGATGTCGGTCTCGAAGCCCACGAGCACGGCGGTCGGGCGGCGCGTGGCCTTGACCGCGGCCAGGATCTCCGGCGTACCGGCGAGCCCGAAGGTCGGCTTGCGCAGCCGAGGTCCCCCGGCGGCGTCGAACCGCGGATCGGTCACGCCGTTGAGCTCGGGCTCCTCCTCGGTGATGACCGTCGGGACGTCGAGCGCGCCGGCGACGGCGGTCAGCCACGCGGCCCGCTCGAGCGCCTGCTCGGCCCGCTCGCGATCGATCGCGGGAAGCTCGGCGGGATAGAAGCCGGGCTGGGCGTCGATGACGATCACGACGCAGTCCTGTGGGTCGGTCAACGGCATTCGCTCGTCACAGGATGGCGATCGAACGCAGCGGTGTGCGCATCGACGCCTGCCGGCAGTGCCGAGGGGTCTGGCTGGACCGCGGCGAGCTCGATCAGATCCTCGAACGCGAGCGCGGCGTGGTCGCCGGCGTGCAGGAGGACGACGCCAACAGAAGCACCCCAAGAAGGGCTTCCTCGACGAGCTCTTCGGCTAGGCCGCACGGCGGCGTCGGTAGGCGCCGACGATCAGGGCGATGATGGCCAGGCCGCAGATGCCGACGACCGCGGTGCCGATCGGCCCGACGATCGCGCCGACCTTCTCGTAGTGCTCGCCCAGTCCCCAGCCCGCGCCGATCAACGCGCAGTTCCAGACCGTGGAACCGAGCGCGGTCAGCGCGGTGAAGCGCACGATCGGCATCTCTGACAGGCCCGCGGGGATCGAGACGAGGCTGCGCGCCCCAGGCACCAGACGGCCGAAGAGCACGACCCAGCTGCCGTGGCGGTCGAACCACTCGTCGCCGCGGTCGAGGTCGCGCTCCTTCACGCGCAGCACCTTGCCGAAGCGCAGGACGACCGCGCGGCCGCCGAAGCGCGCGATCGCGTACAGGATCAGCGCGCCGACCACGCTGCCGATCGTCGCCGCCAGCACCGCCAGGATGAACGTCATCTCGCCCTGGCCGACGTAGAAGCCGGCCAGCGGCAGGATCAGCTCCGAGGGGAGCGGCGGGAACAGGTTCTCGCCGAGGATCAGGCCCGCGAGCGCGGGGTAGCCGCCCGTGGAGACTGTGTTTCGCACCCAGTCACCGGGCGCCGCCGCGAAGGTCATTCTCATCCAGGCTAGCCGGAGATCACCGCAACTCCCACGCGGCCGCCGTCGACGTCGATGACCGTGCCGTGCACGAACGCCGCCTCGTCGCTGGCGAGATAGACCGCCGCGTGAGCGATCGCGTCGGGTGTGCCGGAGCCGCCCGCCGGGGTCCCGAGCATCATCGTCCCGGCGAGATCGGCGCCCTCGGGCACGACCTCGCGCGTGACGCCGGGGGAGATGGCGTTCACGCGCACGCCGGCAGGTCCGAACTCGGCCGACCAGGCGCGCGTCAGCGTCTCCATCGCGCCCTTGGTCGAGGCGTAGAGCGCGCCGACCGGGATGCCGAGCCGGGCGACCCACGATCCGAGGTTGACGATCGCGCCCGTCGCCGCGCTCGGCCATCCGTGGCGCGATCGCCGCGGTGAGGAAGAACGGCGCCTTGACGTTGACGGCGTAGACGCGGTCGAACATCTCCTCGTCGACGGTGAGCGTCGTCGCGCCGGGGAAGATGCCGGCGTTGTTGACGAGCACGTCGATGCGGCCGCCGAGCACGCGGGTGGCCTCGGCCGCGAGCGCCTCCGACGCCGCTCGGGTGCCGTCGAGCTCGGCCGCGACGAAGTCCGCGCGGCCGCCGGCGGCGCGGATCTCCTCGACGACCTCGGCGCCGCGCTCGGCGCTGCGGCCGCTGACGGCGACGTGCGCGCCCTCGGCGGCGAACGCGACCGCGATCGCGCGGCCGATGTTGCTGGTGGCGCCCGTCACGAGCGCGGTCTTGTTTTGCAAACGCATCTTTTGGACTGTACAGTCCATTCCTGAGGATGCTGACTTCGAAGGGCCAGAAGACGCGGGCACGGATCGTCGAATCGGCGGCCGATCTCGTGCTGGCGCGCGGCGTCGGCGGCACCAGCCTCGACGACATCTGCGCCGGGACCCGCACCAGCCGCAGCCAGCTCTTCCACTACTTCCCGGCCGGCAAGGGCGAGCTGGTCGGCGCGCTCGCCGACCTCCAGGCCGAGCGCGTGCTCGACGCCCAGCGCCCGTGGCTCGACACGCTCGACAGCTGGGAGGCGTGGGAGCACTGGCGCGACGCCGTGCTCGCCCACTACGGCTCGCAACCCCATTGGGGCTGCCCGATCGGCGCGCTCTCGGCCGAGTACGTCGGCCGCGACGCCGCCGCGCGCCCACATGGACCGCTGGCGCTTCTACCTGCGCGCCGGCATCGAGCGGATGGTCGCCTCAGGCGCCCTGCGCGCCGACTCCGACCCGGAGCGCCTCTCGCTCGCGGTCTTCGCCTCGCTCCACGGCGGCCTGCTGCTGACCCAGACGATGGAGTCCATCGAACCGCTCCGCGCCGCGCTCGACGGCGCGCTCGAGGCATTGCGGTCTCACGCCGCCGGGTAGCGTGGCGCCCGTGGAGGGGCGCCCGCCGACCAACGACCTTGCGCTGCTGGGGATCGGGGTGCTGTGCGCGTCCGCGTCGCCGCCGCTGATCGCCGCGACGGCCGCGCCGGCGCTGGCGATCGCGTTCTGGCGGACCGGTGCCGCGGCGCTGGTGCTGCTGCCCGCGGTGCTGTTCCGGCGCGAGCGCTTCCACGGGCGGGCGGTCTGGCTCGCCCTGTTCGCGGGCGTGGCGCTCGCGGCGCACTTCGGCACGTTCATCCCGAGCCTGAGCTACACGACGGTGGCGTCCTCGACGGCGCTCGTGTGCTCGCAGGCGGTGTGGGCGGCGCTGTTCGGGCACATGCTCGGGGAGCGGATGCCGCGGCGGGCCTGGCTCGGCACCGCGGTCTGCTTCGTCGGCGTGCTGCTGGTCACCGGCGTCGACGTGGCGCTCTCGACCCGCGCGCTGTTCGGCGACCTGCTGGCGTTGCTGGGCGGCCTGTTCGGCGGCGTCTACATCGTCACGGGCGGGTTCGTGCGCCGCGACCTCTCCACGCTCGCCTACACGCTGCTGTGTTACGGGGCCTGCGGGCTGCTGCTGCTCGGCGTGTGCCTGATCGGCGGGCAGCCGCTCGGCGGGTACGCCGCCGCCGACTGGGCGCGGATCGGCGCGCTGACGGTGTTCGGCCAGCTGCTCGGGCACTCGCTCTTCAACCTCGTGCTGCGCTCGATCAGCCCGACGATCGTCTCGCTCGCGACGCTCTTCACGGTGCCGCTCGCGGCGGTGATCGCCGCGATCGCGCTCGGGCAGACGCCGCCGGCGGCCGCGGTCCCGGCGCTCGCATTGCTGCTCGCCGGGACCGCGTTGGTGATCAGCGCGCGGCAGCGAGCTCCGGCGGAGGCGACGTGAGCAGCCGCGCGACGGAGAGACCGGTCAGAAGCGTCATGCAGATCGCGGAGCCGACGCACCAGATGCAGATCGCGTTGAGCTCGCCGACCTCGACGTAGGTCAGCCAGGCGCTGAAGCCGAGGCCGACGATCGAGAGAAAGGCCGTCACGGTGCGGGCGGTCTCGTCGTCACGGACCAGCGAGGCGAGGATGCCGAGGTAGCCGATCACGCCGAGTACCGCGACCGGGATCCCGGCCAGCGAGGCGTAGTCGGACTTCTGCACCGTCTCGCAGCCGTGGGCGATCGCGCAGACCGGCGAGCCGCCCGCGTAGTGCACGACGGTCAGGTAGGTCGCGATCGCCAGCCCGACGACGCCGACGACGATCGAAGCCGCGCGGAGCATCAGGAGAGCGCCTTGTCGAGCTTGGCCTGGAGGTCCTCGAGGCCGACGGCGACGACGGTCTCGGCGCCGTTGCCGCGCGTGACGGTGAAGCTCGGCGTCGAGTCGACCTTCAGCGCGGCAGCCTCCGCGTCGGCCTGATCGAGCGGCTCCTGGGCAGCGTCGCTGTCGGCGTACTTGAGCGCCTGCTTGGCGTCGACGCCCGCGGCCTTCGCCACGCCGGTCAGGAAGTCATCGGTCACGTAGCCCGAGTTCTCGGTGCCCTGGGAGGCGTAGAACGTCTCGAGGAACGCCCACTCCTTGCCCTGCTGCCTGGCGCCTGCAGCGACCTTGGCGGCGCGGACGGAGTCCGGGCCGATGAAGCTCAGCGTGCGCGCCTGGAGCTTCACCTTGCCGCTGCGCACGTACTTCTCGATCACGGTCGGCATCGTCTCCTTCGACGCCTCCGCGCAGATCGGGCACTGCGGATCGAGGTACTCGGTGAGGGTGATCGGCGCGTTGGGATCGCCGAGCACGCCGTCCTTCTCCTGGATGCCGGCGACGACCTTCGCCGCGCCGCTGGAGGCGACGGGCTTCGCGGAACCGCCGGAGGCCGAGACGGCGACGGCGACCGCGACGAGGACGGCGGCGATGCCGGTGGCGCCGAGCAGACGGCGGATGCGGCGGCGGCGGGACTCGGTGATGGCGGCGGCGCGCTCGGCCGCCCGGCGCTGCTCACGCAGCTCGCGCTTGGACTTCGACATTTGGGTGCTCCTTCGGATTCGTTCGGGATCGGGGCGCTGCAGGGCGTGGAACTACGCCACTGCAGGCGGTGCGCGATCCCGCGCGAGCCGGGTGATGCGGAGGAGCGAGGGGGCCGCGGGCGGCGCGAAGCCGTGGCGGACCAGTTCGGTGAGCGTGGGCGGCCGGGGAGCGGCCGGGCGCAGCGAGCGGATCAGCTCGCGAGCGGCCGGGAGCGCCTTCAGCGCGAAGGTGAGGACGGCGCCGGCGGCCGCGCCGAAGAGCAGCAGCTGCAGCCAGCCGCCGCCGAGGAGTGCGCTGCCGCCGAGGACGGAGGCGAGCACGGCCTGGCCGCCGCAGACGGCCCAGAGGCCGGCGGTGGCGACGATCCACAGCAGCGGCGACGCGCTGCGGCGCTGGGCGACACGCGCCACGAGCGGCGGCGATCGCGGACGTGTAGAGCGCGAGGATGAGCATCGCCGCGAGGCCGAAGCGGCCCTCACCGGCGGTCTCGATGCAGCTGCGCACGTCCGGCCCGCAGACGAACGACACGCGCGCCTGGTCGATGCCCGCCGCGAGCAGCGGGACCAGCACCAACGCGCGAAGCATCAGCGGCAGTCGGGTGATCAGGGCGCGCACGTGCACTCACCAATCATCGTCGCCGGATCCGAAGCTGGGTTAAACCTGCACAACTACGGCAACGTGTCCGTAGTTTCCCGCATGGGTACGCCTGCCGGGTGAAGACTCGCCTTTCCCTCGTCCTGATCCTCGTGGCCGCGCTGCTCGCGCCCGCCAGTGCGCGCGCCGACCAGTTCAAGCCCGTCAAGCCGGCCAACGTCGCGAAGCTGAAGTTCCGGCTGAGCGGCCTGAACCCGGCCTCCTACGCGCGGGTGAAGCGGCTCGCGCGCACCTATCCGCGGCGCAGCGTCAAGTACGTGATCGAGCACGCCAAGCGCCGTACGCAGTCAGCGAGCGGCTCGACGTCGATCAGCGAGGTCGGCCCGGGTGCCGTGTCCTCGTTCAAGTGGGCCGACGGCGACAACAACTCCGAGCTGTGGAAGCCGCAGGGGATCACCGGGAGCGCCGCCGCGGTCGACGACGGCATCGTCGGCGGCCACCGCGAGCTGCTGGTCAGCTGGTACCGCGACACCGCCGCCAGCCCCGCCCGCGTCAGCTTCGTCAAGGCCGACAGCCTCGACAACACGACCTACACGCACGTCGCGCTCGTGATCCCGAGCGGCGGCGGCGTCAAGCCGATCTCCTCCCACGCGGGCGGCATCGCCTGGTACGGCCACTACCTCTACGTCGCCGAGACCGACGTCGGCCTGCGCGTGTTCGACACCCGCTACATCCTCGGCGCGAAGAAGCTCCCGCGCAGCGCCGATCTCGGCCTGCCGTACGTGCTGCCGCAGGTCGGGCTCTACCGTCAGGTCAAGGGCGCGGGGCTGAACTTCTCCTTCGTCGAGACCGATCGCTCCGGCCCGTCGCTGATCACCGGCGCCTACGCCGACCAGAAGCTCGGCCGCCGCGTCGTGCGCTGGCCGCTGAACGCGAAGACGTTCCGCCTCGGCAAGCAGGCGACCGGCGCGTGGCGGATGCCGGCGAGCAACGTCCAGGGCGCGCTGATGCACAACGGGCGCCTGCTCGCGTCCTCGAGCTACGACATGGAGGGCTCCAACGGCGACGGCGAACTCGTCTCCGGCTTCCCCGGCCTGGAGGCCGCGCACTACCGCTGGCCCGACGCCGCCGAGGACGTCCACTACGCCGGGAACGAGCCACCGCGTGTACTCGCTGACCGAGGGGCGGTATGACCGCGTCGTGTTCGCGATCGATGCGTCCTCGGTCGGGCTCACGCCGTAGCATCGCCGTGTGACCGCCCTCGCGATCCTCCTCGGTCTCGCGATCGGGATGATCGTCGGCGCCGTCGGCGGGGGAGGGGCGATCCTCGCGCTGCCGGTGCTGATCTACGTGCTCGACGAGCCGGTCGGGCCGGCGTCGACCGCGTCGCTGGTCGTCGTCTCGCTGGCGGCGGCGATCGGCGCGGGGTCGCTGGCGCGCCACGGCCGTGTCTGCTGGCACCTCGCCTTCACGTTCGCGGCGCCCGCGGCGATCGGCTCGCTGCTCGGCACGCTCGCGAGCCGGGCGGTCGGGGGGAGCGCGCTGATCCTCGCCTTCGTGCCGGTGATGCTGATCGCCGCGGCGGCGACGTGGCGTCGCCCCGGCGAGGGCAGCGACGACACGGAATGCCCGCATCCGCCGCTGGCCCGCGTGGCCGTCGCGGGCCTGCTCGTCGGGGTGATGACGGGGTTCTTCGGCGTCGGCGGCGGCTTCGTGATCGTGCCCGTCCTCACCTTGTGGCTCGGCGCGGGCTTCCGGCTCGCCGTCGCGACCTCGCTCGTGATCATCTGCCTGACCGGGCTCGCCGCGCTCACCAGCCACCTGCTCACGGGGTCGCGTCCGGACCTCGAGACCACGGCGCTGCTGGCCGTCTCGACCGGCATCGGCGCCCTGATCGGCACGCAGGTGGGGGAGCGGCTGCCACAGCTCGTGCTGCGGCGCGGGTTCGCGGTGATCGTCACCGCGGTCGCGATCGCGCTGCTAGTGGACGTGCTCGCGCTCGGTGGTCCGCCGGGCTGAGCTGAAGCGCCCCGTCGTCGGTGCGTCGCGCTCGATCGCCGAGACGCGGTGGACACCCCAGGCGAGCGCGACGAGGAAGCCGAGCGCGATCAGCAGCACGGTGCCGTACGCCGCGCCCCACAGCCAACCGGCGGCGCTCTTGCGCTCGCGCTGCAGGAGCTTCTGCTCCGGACCGAACGCCCGCTCGAGCTCTGTGTGGGTTTGTATGCCCTCGACCGGGATCGCCGGGTCGGCGGGCAGGTAGAGCGGGAGCGCGGTGAGCGCGTTGCCCTCGTGCAGGCGCAGCATCGTCTTCCAGTCGCCGTCGAGCGGGAGCGGCTGGGTGCTGCGGTACACGCCGGGCGCCGTCCGCTCGAGGCGGTCGACGACCAGGCCGCCGCCCTGCCAGGCGGTGGCGGTGAACCAGTTGACGTCGTCGGCGGCGTCGGGCGGGTCGAGGCGGACGGTCGCGTCGCCCGCGGCGCTCAGGGTGACGGTCGCGCGGACGCCCTGGCTCCCGATCGAGTACAGGCCGAACGCGGTCATGGCGACAGATCGCGGTGGCGGCGGCGATCGCCGCGGGCCCAGCACAGGGCCGACGAGCAGCGTCATCAGCCCGCGCATCGCGAGGAAGAACAGCGCGGCGCCGAGGGCGGCGCCGCGGCCGAGCCAGATGATCGCGGCCACCAGCGCGACGCCCGCGGCGCAGCATCAGGTGCGTCGGCCCCCAGAGCGTCACGTCCTGGCCGAACAGGCGGTGCCAGACGTCGTCGAGCGGGAAGCCGACGAGCGAGAAGGCGCCCGCCGCCCCGATCAGCACGCCGCCGAGCGGCGCGTACCAGTCGTCGCTGATCCGTACCGCGACCGGGCTCGGCTTCTCGAGCGGCAGACACATCGAGAGGAAACCCGACGCGAAGAGGCCGGCGAGGATGAAGTAGTGCGCCGCGTTGGCGAGCGGGCCTTCGTCGCGCCCCTGCGCGATGTGTAGCGAGATGTCCCAGAGCATCCCGAAGAGCGCGGTGATCAGCGAGACGACGATGATCCCGGCGGGGATCGCCGCCCAGGCCGGAAGGCCGGAGACGCGCTGGCTGAAGCGGCCGAGTCGTCCGAGCAGCGCCACCTTGCCGGTGCGGTGGCCGAGCCCGAGCCACAGCAGCACGACGGTGACGGTCAGCGCGGCAACCGACGCGATCGCGACCTGGTCGAGCGCGGCGCCACCCGCGGGTTTGGCGGCGAGCATGTTGCCGCCGCCCGCGGTCCGCGGCCGGACCGGCTTCTACGGGCCCGAGCACGTCGAGCGGCTGCGGCTGATCCAGGAGCTGCAGTCCGAGGGCATGAAGCTCGAGGGGATCAAGCGGCTGCTGGGGGACTCCGGCGAGCGGTTGATCGCGTTGAAGCGGGCGGCGGGTGAGGCACCCGAGACGCCAGAGGTGGTCAGCGCGGCCGAGCTGGGGGAGCGGCTGCCGCTCGGCTCCGGCGACGACCCGCGCAAGCTCCTGGCCAAGGCGCAGAAGCTCGGCATCCTCGTGCCGCTCGGCGACGGCATGTTCGAGGTGCCGAGCCCCGCCCTGCTGGCCGCCGCCGAGGAGGTGGCGCGCCACGGCGTCGGGCTCGGCCACGCGCTCGACATGATCGCGAGCGTGACCCGTCACTCGCGGGCCGTCTCGCGCGAGTTCATCAAGCTCTTCATGGACGACGTCTGGAAGCCGTTCGCCGACTCGGGCATGCCCGAGGAGCGCTGGGGCGAGCTGGCCGATTCGATCGAGCACGTCCGCCCGCTCGCCGGCCAGGCGCTGCTCGCGGTCTTCCGGCGCACGATGGACGAGGAGGTCGAGGCGACCTTCGCGGAGCTGACCCGCCGCCTGGCCGGCGGGCGTCGCTGACGCGACGTAAGCTCCCGCTCGTGTCCGACGCCCCGACGCGGCCGACCGCGGTTCTGCTCACGCTGTCCGCGGCCTGCATCGCGTTCTCGCTCTCGCAGACGCTCGTCGTCCCCGCGCTGCCGGCGCTGGCGACCGAGTTCGACGCCTCGCCCGCGACGGTCTCCTGGGTCCTGACCGGGTTCCTGCTCTCCGCCTCGATCGCGACGCCGATCGTCGGCAAGCTCGGCGACCTCTACGGCAAGGGCCGGATGCTCACCGCGGTGCTCGTGATCTTCTCGCTGGGCGCCGTCAGCAACGCGCTGGCGAACTCGATCGAGGTCCTGATCGCCGGCCGCGTGCTGCAGGGCGTCGCCGGCGGCGTCTTCCCGCTCGCGTTCGGGATCGTGCGCGACACCTTCCCGCGCGAGCAGGTCCCCGGCGGGCTGAGCATCGTCAGCGCGATCTTCGGCATCGGCGGCGGGATCGGGCTGCCGCTCTCGGGCGTGATCGTCGACAACGTCAGCCTGCAGTGGCTGTTCTGGGTCAGCCTGATCGCCCTGCCCGCCGCGTTCGCCGCCCATCGGCTGATCCCGCCCTCGCCACCGGTCAAGGACGCGCGTGTGGACTGGATCGGCGCCGTCCTGCTCTCCGGCGCGCTGGCCGGGATCCTGCTCGGCGTCTCACAGGCGAGCCACTGGGGCTGGGGGTCGCCGGCCAACGTCTTCGCGATCGGCGGCGGACTGGTCCTGCTCGGCGTCTTCGTGCTCGTCGAGGGCCGCGTCGACCAGCCGCTGATCGACCTGCGAGTCCTCCGCCAGCGCTCCGTCGCCGCCACCAACCTGACCGGCTTCCTGGTCGGCGTCGCGATGTTCTCGAGCTTCCTGATCATGCCCCAGTTCGCCCAGGCGCCCGAGTCCTCCGGCTACGGCTTCGGCTTCTCGGTGACGCAGGCCGGGCTGCTGCTGATGCCGATCGCGCTCGCCCAACTTGCCGCGGGCCCGCTGGCGACCCGGGCGGCCGTGGTGATCGGCTTCCGCGCGGTCCTCTCGATCGGCGCGGTGCTGATCAGCATCTCGTTCCTGATCAACACCTTCGCCCACGACCACGCCTGGGAGCTGGTGTTCGGCGGCATCCTGCTCGGTGTCGGGATCACCTTCGCGTTCGCGTCGATGGCGAACCTGATCGTCGCCGCCGTCCCGCAGTCCGAGGTCGGGATCGCCACCGGCATCAACACCGTCATGCGCACCGTCGGCGGCTCTTTCGGCGCCGCCGCGGCCACCGCGATCCTCGCCGCCACCGAACTGGAGGGCACGACCCTCCCGACCGAGGGCGGCTACACCGCCGCCTTCCTCTTCGCGAGCGTCGCCGGAGTGCTCGCCCTCGCCGCCTCCAGGCTCGTCCCGCGCCCGGGCGCCCGGCGCATGAGCCTCGAGCCGCTTCCCGGAACGGACTGATTCGGCACAGTTCCGTGGCAGTTTCGGCACGGATCGGTGTTGTTGCGTTCACCACGCTGGCTCAGGCTTTGGGGGGTGAGGTCAACCACCGTCCTGTCAGGCCAGTCGTTGACCTCACCCCCCTCGGTGGACGCGGTGATCGCGGCCTTCGCCCGGGTCCAGCACGGGCTCGTGACGCTCGTCCAGTTGCTCTCGGCGGGGCTGACGCAGAGCGCGATCGCGAAGCGCGTCGCCCGCGGCGCGCTGCACCGCGTGCACCGGAGCGTCTACTCGGTCGGACACGCCGCGCTCTCGCGTGAGGCCAAGTGGCTCGCCCCGGTGCTCGCCGCCGGCCGGGGCGCGCTGCTCGACCAGTTGGCGGCGGCGGAGCTCTGGCAGGCTCGGCGTCCCCGGGCGACGACGCCGATCACGGTCCTGTCACCGCGGCGCGTCCGGATCGAAGGGATCAAGGTCCACCGCGCCAACCGGATCCACCCGCGCGACGCCACGAGCCGCAACGGCATCCCGGTGACCTCGATGCCGCGCACGCTCGTCGATCTCACGGACGTCCAGACGCCGCACCAGCTCGCGAACGTGATCCACGAAGCGGCCTTCCGCGGCCATTTCAGCGAGCTCGCGACCTGGGACGCGATCGAGCGAGCGAACGGCCGCCGCAACCTTCACGTGCTCAAGCGCGCGCTGGCGCTCAACGCCGCCGGAAGCGCCGGCACGAAGAGTGCGTACGAGGACGCGTTTCTCGCCCTGCTGGCGGATGCGGGGCGTCCCGAGCCGCTGGTGAACACCGAGTTCAATGGCTTCGAGGTCGACTTCCACTGGCCCGATCTGTTGCTGGTCGTCGAGGTGGATGGCAACGGCCACGGGCGCGCGCGCACCAAGGCCGACGATGCGCGCCGCGACCGTGCGCACCGGGATGCGGGCTGCACCGTCGTGCGCTTCAGCGACGAGGACGTCGAGCGGCGGCCGGGGGAGGTGCTCGCGCGGCTTAGGGGGTTTGGAACTTGTTGAGGTTCTTGAGCCGCCACTCGCCGTTCTCGCGAACGGCGCCGAGCGTGACCCGAGGGCCTGATTCGTCGCGGGCGATCAGGTCGATGCCGGCGAAGGGGCCCTTGATCCGGACCTCGCCGGTGCGGGCGCCGACGTAGCGGTCCGTCGTCGGGCGCTCCTTGAAGAGCTGTTCGAAGGCCTTGGCGCAGGAGCCGTCGCCGGCGTCGGCGAGGCGTTTCTGCTCACCGGAGGTGCGGGTTGCGCAGGCCGTCGCCCAGTCCTTGGCGACGAGCGCGCGGACGTAGCGGATGGCGACCTCGGCGGCCTGCTTCTTGGAGGCGGCGTCGGTGGGCGCCGGGGACATGTCGACCTTCTCGCCGCAGCCCACGAGCAGCAGTGCGGCGAGGAGGACGCAGAGGCGCTTCATGCCGGCCCGTGCTGCGTCACGGTGAGCCCGCCGGACGCCGGCGGCGCCGCCGAGATCGCCTCCAGGCGCCCGTAGAACGCTCGCGCGACGCGCGTGGCGTGCGACTTGGCCAGCTCGGCCCGCTCGCCGGCGAACAAGGAATCCACGGTCTCGCGCCAGAGCACGAGCCAGCGCTCGAAGTGCCCGGCCCGCAGGCGCACCTTCATGTTCAGTTCCGCGTGGGGACGGAAGGCGCCGCCGCGGTAGGACTGTGCGCCGAGCAGGATCGTCTCCCAGAACGAGGCGATCTCGGGCACGTGGGCCTCGACGTCCAGATGAGCGACGTCGGTGAAGATCCAGCCGATGATCGGGTCCACGAGGGCGCGCTCGTAGAACGCGCGCACCAGCCGTTCGCAGTCGTCGCGGGTCGCGATGTCGGCCACTACGCCAGCAGCCCCATGATCAAGAGCACGATGCCGGCCGCGCCCGCCACGCCCGCACCGATCGCGGTCCAGAGCGCGATGCTCTCGGCCTGGCCGACGATCTCCTCCTCGGAACGGCTGGAGATGATGTAGCGGCCGTCCTTGGCGAAGCCCGGCCGGCCGGTCTTGTCGGAGACGGTGCCGTGCACGTACAACTGCGCACCGGGGCGGATGATCCACTCCTCGTAGGCGAAGCCGAGCGTGCCGCCGTCCGCGCCGCTGTGGAACAGCGAGGCGAGGAAGCTCGAGCTCGTCGGCTCCGAGACCTGTGGATCGAAGCGATCGACCACGCGCTCGGGCTTGTCGACCTTGGCCCCCTCGGGCGCGACGACGACCGAGCCGGTGCCATCGGACACCAGGAACGGCGCCTCGGAGGTGATGTCGGAGACCGTCGTCTCCTTCTCGACGCGCGAGCGGGTGGTGCGCCCTTCGCTGTCGCGCTTGGACTCCATCTCCCAGTAGCGGTGCTTGACGGTGCTGTGGTGCCAGACGGCGTCGGCGCCCGAGTGCGGGGCGGAGATCAGGCCGCTCTCGCCGGCCGCCGCCTGTCCGACCACCTCGCAGCGCTGGCTGAAGAGCCCGCCGCCCACCTCCGCACCGACGCCGCCGGCCAGCTGGGCGATGTCGCCGCAGCTCAGCGTCTCGGTGAGGCGTGCCGCGCGCGCCTTCGCGCGGTGCGAGCGGGCGACGAGCAGGATGCCCGCGGCGATGGCGAGAAGGATCGCTCCGGCAATCAGCATCGCGACCAAGATGTATCAGGCGGCGTAAAGCACGCTCTAGGTGAGCGGATTGTGAGGCTCAACCGAAGGGATTCACCCGTGCAACGCACAACGCTCAAGTGGGCGGCGGCGATCGGACTCGCCGCGAGCGCCCTCGTGACACCGGCGGCCATGGCGGCCGACCCTGAGAACGTGATCTACGGCGCCGAGTTCGAGAAGGGCAGGATCGTCAGCACCTCCCAGGACAAGCTGGGCCGCGAGGCGTTCGGTAAGGCGGAGCTGACGAAGAAGAGCCTCAAGGAGGACACGCTGCCACCGGTGGGCAAGATCCAGCCCGCGCTCGAGGACCTGCTCGCGGTCGGCGACCCGCACAGCCCGGTCGAGCTCGTGGTCACCTACCGCGACGCGCTGCAGATCCCCGAGTTCCCGATGCCGGTGTTCGACGAGGACCGCGAGAGCCCGCGCAACCAGGAGCTGCTCAAGCAGACCCGCGGCCTGATCGACGGCATCCGCGCCCAGCGCGCCGAGGGCTACAAGGCGCAGACCGCCGAACTTGAGCGCGCCGGCGGCAAGGTCCTGGACACCTACTGGCTGATCCAGGGCGCCCGCGCCGTGCTCCCGCTCGACGCCGTCAAGAAGCTCGCCGACTCCGACGACGTGCAGTACCTCGAGCTGGCCGACGGCGTCGCCAAGCCGCCCGCCGACGCCAACCCGAACAACGATCTCGAGGACGCGCGCGCCCAGATCTTCTCGGACCCGTACTTCAACCTCGGCCAGACCCACGGCTGGATCGGCCTGCTCGACACCGGCGTGCGCCAGACGCACACGGTCTTCAACGGCCCGGACCACATCGCGATCGCCGACGACCTGACCGGCGGCGGCGACCCCGGCGACCAGTGCAACCACGGCACCGCCTCGGCCGGTGAGATCACCGGCAACGCCAACCTCGGCGCCGCGTGGCGCGGCGTGTCGGCGATCTCGCTCGACTCGTGGGACGTCTACGGCAACGACTGCCTCGTCGGCAGCGGCGACACCGTCGACGGCTTCCAGGAGGCCGTGAGCTGGCTGGACAAGGTGATCGTGGCCGAGATCCAGCTCGTCGCCTCCGAGAGCAGCGCGTCCTCGGTCGCGGCCGACGCGGCCTTCGACTCCGGCTCGGTCGTGATCGCCGCCAACGGCAACTACGGCCCGGGCAGCGGCAGCGTCGCCTCGCCCGGCAACGCCCACAAGGCGATCGGGATCGGCGCCGCGGACCTCCAGACCGACGTGCTGGAGAGCTACTCAGGCCGCGGCCCGTCCAACGACGGCCGTTACAAGCCGGACCTCGTGTTCCCGACCAACATCGAGACCTCGCGCTCGACCTCCAACACCGCGCTGGGCTCCTTCGGCGGCACGAGCGCGGCGACGCCGATCGCCGGCGGCGCCGCGGGCCTGCTGCGCAACTGGATGCGCGGCGGCCTCGGCTCGATCGACGCCGGCCACGTCTACAGCCACCTGATCCTCGGCGGCCAGACGACGTTCCCGTTCAACAACAACACCGGCGCCGGCCCGTTCCAGCTCGGCGTCAGCGGCAACGCGTGGTGGGGCAAGACGAACGTCTCGGGCGGCGCGCGCGTCGACATCCCGATCGCCGTCACGGCCGGCAAGACCCTGTTCGAGGGCTCGCTGTGGTGGCCTGAGGCGACCAGCGGCCACAACGACATCGACCTCGAGCTGATCGCGCCCGACGGCACGGTGCGCGCCTCCAGCTGGTCCGGCGTCAGCGTCTTCGAGCGCGCGAGCGTCCGCACCGGCCTGTACCCGGGCACGTGGAAGCTGCGGCTGAAGGGCTACTCGGTGTCCGGCAGCCCGAAGGTGTTCTGGAGCGCCCGGACCCGCTAGTCCTGCGCGAGGTCGCCGAGATCGGCGACCTTCACGGACGTGGCGCGTCCGTCTTTGACGCGCCACGTCCACACCGACGAGCGACGGACGTCGAGTCCCTCGCGGCGGCCGGTGATGTGCCCGATGACGATCACGGAGCCGGGGATGATGCGGAAGTCCTCGGCGTGCAGGACCAGCTCCTGCCAGATGCGATCGACGTCGGCGAAGTAGTCGCGCAGCCCGTCGTGCCCGTGATAGGGCTCGACGCGGCCCGCGAGGCGGGCGGTGCCGGCGAAGTCGAGCTCGCAATCGGCGCTCGTGCAGCGGATCGCGGCCTCGACGTCACGCCGCGCGAAGGCGTCGTAGAACGCGCGCACGACATCCGCCTCGTCGGTCAGACCAGCCGGGTTGCCGTAGTAGTCGGGGCGCGACACTCGGCTAGAGCGTGACAGAGGCGGCGGCGCGACGGCGGCGTCACCAGCCGAGCGCGTCGTGCGTTGCGAAGACGCGCGGTTCGATCCGTCTTTGTAGGGTCATCTCCAATGAGCCAGATCGGAGTCACCGGGCTCGCCGTGATGGGGGCGAACCTGGCACGCAACATCGCACGTCACGGCGTGCCGATCGCCGTCCACAACCGCACGGCGAGCAAGACGCAGGACTTCATGGCCGAGTACGGCGCCGAGGGGGACTTCACCGGCGCCGAGTCGCTCGAGGAGTTCGTCGAGGCGCTCGAGCGCCCGCGCCGGATCATCGTCATGGTCAAGGCCGGCGCGCCGGTCGACGGCGTGATCGCCGACCTCGTGCCGCTGCTCGACGAGGGCGACATCATCATCGACGCCGGCAACTCGCACTTCGCCGACACGCGCCGGCGCGAGGAGGAGCTGACCGCCAAGGGCCTGCGCTTCATCGGCACCGGCGTCTCCGGCGGCGAGGAGGGCGCGCTGCTCGGCCCGTCGATCATGCCCGGCGGCCCGCGCGAGGCCTACGCCGAGGTCGAGGAGATCTTCACCACGATCGCCGCCCAGGTCGACGGCACGCCGTGCTGCGCCTACATCGGCCCCGACGGCGCCGGCCACTACGTGAAGATGGTCCACAACGGCATCGAGTACGCCGACATGCAGCTGATCGCCGAGGCCTACGACCTGCTGCGCATCGGCATCGGGCTCGACGTGCCGGCGATCGAGGCGATCTTCGACGACTGGAACAAGGGCGACCTCGAGTCCTTCCTGATCGAGATCACCGCGACGGTCCTCGGCAAGGACGACGCCGAGACCGGCGAGCCGCTGGTCGACGTGATCGTCGACCAGGCCGAGCAGAAGGGCACCGGCCGCTGGACCGCGCAGGACGCGCTCGAGCTGGGCGTGCCGCTGACGGCCATCACCGAGGCGGTCTTCGCCCGCTCGCTGTCCGCGCTGCGCGACCAGCGCCGCGACGCGGCCGGCGTGCTCGCGGGCCCGAAGCCGGGCGGGCTGACCGGAGTCGCTGGTCGACGACATCCGCAAGGCGCTCTACGCCTCCAAGGTCGTCGCCTACGCGCAGGGCTTCGAGCAGATGGCGGCCGCGGCGAAGACGTACGACTGGGACCTCGACTGGGCGAGCTGGCGACGATCTGGCGCGGCGGCTGCATCATCCGCGCCCGCTTCCTGAACCGGATCACGGAGGCCTACGACGAGCACCCGGACCTCGTCAACCTGCTGATGGCGCCGTACTTCCACGAGGCCGTCGCCACCGCCCAGGACGCCTGGCGCAAGGTGATCGTCGCCGCCGTCGAGCAGGGGGTCGCGGTGCCCGCGTTCTCGTCCTCGCTCGCCTACTACGACGGCTACCGGCGCGAGCGCGGGCCGGCGAACCTGATCCAGGGCCAGCGCGACTTCTTCGGCGCGCACACCTACCGGCGCGTCGACAAGGAAGGCTCCTTCCACACGCGCTGGTCCCAGGACGGCACGGAAGTCCGCACCGACTGATTTGCTGATCCTGCTGCCGCCCTCCGAGGGGAAGACCGCACCTTCGGAGGGCGCGCCCGTGGACCTGGGCGCGCTCACCTTCCCCGGGCTGACGAAGACCCGCGAGCGCCTGCTCGCCGTGCTCTCGAAGCTCACGCTGCCGCGCGCCCTGAAGTACCTCGACATCTCGGCCGGCCTGGCCGAGGAGGCCGAGCGCAACCTGACGCTGCTGACCGCGCCCGCAGCGCCGGCACACGAGGTCTACACCGGCGTGCTCTACGAGCACCTCGGGCTCGGGTCGCTGCCCGGCGAGAACGTGCTGATCGCGAGCGCGCTGTGGGGCTTCGTGCGCCCGGCGGACCGGATCCCCGCCTACCGGCTCTCGATGGGCTCGACGCTGCCGCGGATCCCGTCGCTGCCGGCGCTCTGGCGCGACCCGCTGCGCAAGGCGGTGCCCGACGAGGGGCTGATCGTCGACATGCGCTCGGGCTCCTACGCGGCGGCCTGGAAGCCGAAGAAGGCCACCGTCGTCGGCGTCCGCGCGTTCACGGACGGCAAGATCGTCAGCCACATGGTCAAGGCCACCCGCGGCGACGTCGCGCGCATCCTGCTCTCGTCCGGCGCGGCGCCGGAGACGCCGCACGACGTCGCGGCGCTTGCCCGCGATGCCGGATTGAGCGTTGAACTCAACGGTTCCGACCGCGTTTGGACACTTGACGTAATCAGCTAAGGCTTCGGATTCCCGTGCCGATACTCGGGCTGTCAGACAGCGAAGGCGCCCCGAGGGCAGAGACCGCATCAAACGTCCCCCTCCCACACTTGCCTGATCTTCTGATGGCCGAAGCCCGCGAAAGCGGGCTTCCGCGTTTAAGGGCTCTCGCGGACGACCGAGCGGGCAGGCTTGTCGAAGCGCAGGCCGAGGAAGCGCGGGTGGCGCAGGCGGCCGGCGGTCGTCCACTCGGCGAAGCCGAGCTGGGCGACGAGCTCCGGCTCGACCCACGTGGCGTCGCGGAAGCGCGGCGCGTCGGCGAACGGCGAGTCCTCGCGGTGCAGCGCGCGCAGGCGCTCGCCGAGGTCGAGCAGCGTCGCGTGGTCGAAGCCGGTGCCGACCTTGCCCGCGTAGCGCAGCGCGCCGTCGGCGTCGAAATGGCCGACGAGCAGCGCACCGAGCTCGATCCGCGAGCCGCGCGGCGCGGTGAAGCCGCCGATCACGAGCTCCTGCCCCTGCTGGCACTTGAACTTCAGCCAGTCGCGCGAGCGGCGCGTCGGTGTAGACGCTGTCGGCGCGCTTGGCGATCACGCCCTCCCAGCCCTTGCGGCAGGCCTCCTCGAACATCGCCTCGCCGGCCTCGTTGCGGTGCGCGTTGAGGCGGATCGGGTCCTCGAAGGCCAGCGCGTCGCGCAGCAGCGCCTTGCGCTCGCGCAGCGGCAGCGAGCGGACGTCCTCGCCGTCGAGCCAGAGGACGTCGAAGACGTAGTAGAACGTGGACGCGCCGGGGTGGCCGAGCGCCTGGAAGCTCGTCTGCGCGCCCTCGAAGGCGACGACCTCGCCGTCGACCGCGAAGCGCGTGCAGGGGTCGGCGTCGAGTGCCGCGGCGACCCCCGGGAAGCGCCCGTTGAGCGATAGGTCGTTGCGCGAGAGCAGCTTGACCGCCCCGCCGTCGCGGATCGCGACGCAGCGGATGCCGTCGAGCTTGCGCTCGTAGATCCAGTCCGGGTCGCTGAAGCGCTCCTGTGTCAGGACCGCGCGCATCGCCGACGCCGTGGTCGGTGCGGCGCTCACCGCTGTGTGCCGTGCCGGAGGCCGTCCATCAGCAGCCGCAGCAGGCGGCGCGCCTGCTCCTCGTCGTCGATCAGCCAGACGGCGCCCATCGCGCGCATCACGTCCTCGGCGTCGACGTCGGGGCGCAGCGTGCCGTCCGCGACGCCCGCCGCCAGCAGCAGCGCGATCGCGCCGACGATCTGCCCGCGCGCGTCGGCGAACAGGTCCGACCCGCCCGCGACGACGGACTGCAGCGCGTCGCGCATGCCCTTCTTGGCCGTCGAGTAGGTGACGAAGCGATCCATCCACTCGGCCAGCGCGACGTCGGCCTGGTGCTCGGCGAGCCGGTCGCCCGCGGTCTCGCAGAGCTGCGCGACCTCGTTGCGGTAGGCGGCCTCGACCAGCGCGTCGCGCGTGGGGAAGTGGCGGTAGAGCGTGCCGATCCCGACGCCCGCGCGCTTGGCGACGGCGTCGAGCGAGACGTCGTTGCCCGAGGCGGCGAACAGCTCGGTCGCCGCCAGCAGCAGCTTCTCGCGGTTGCGGCGCGCGTCGGCGCGTTTGAGTCTCAGGTGTTGTCATGGTGTAAACGGAGGCTTCCTCCGCTTGATGCTACATTGCATTCAAACGGAGCAACCCTCCGCTTCATTCTAGGAGGCAAGCAACATGTCGAAAGTCTGGTTCATCACCGGCACTTCGAAGGGCTTCGGCCGCGTCTGGGCCGAGGCCGCGCTGGAGCGCGGCGACCGCGTCGCCGCGACCGCCCGCGACGTCGCCACGCTCGACGGGCTCGTCGAGGCCTACGGCGACCTCGATCCTGCCGCTCGCGCTCGACGTCAACGACAAGACCGCGATCGACGCGGCCGTCAAGCAGGCCCACGAGCACTTCGGCCGCCTCGACGTCGTCATCAACAACGCCGGCTACGGCCTGTTCGGGACGATCGAGGAGATCACCGAGGAGCAGGCGCGCGCGCAGATCGAGACGAACCTGTTCGGCCCGCTGTGGGTCACGCAGGCCGTCATCCCGATCATGCGCGAGCAGGGCTCGGGCCACATCCTGCAGGTGTCCTCGATCGGCGGCGTCAACGCGTTCCCGGTCCTCGGCCTCTACCACGCCTCGAAGTGGGGCCTGGAGGCCTTCAGCCAGTCGCTCGCCGCCGAGGTGGCGGAGTTCGGGATCAAGGTCACGATCGTCGAGCCGGCCGGCTACTCGACCGACTGGCGCGGCCCGTCGTCGGTCCAGGCGGAGCAGCTGCCGATCTACGACGGCGTCCGCGACTACCGCGCGAAGCTGTTCTCCGGCCCGCTCGCCGAGCCGGGCGACCCGGAGGCGACCGGCTCGGTCATCCTCGAGCTCGTCGACGCCGACGAGCCGCCGCTGCGCGTCTTCCTCGGCTCCGGCACGCTGGACATGATCCGCGCCGAGTACGAGCGCCGGCTGGAGAACTGGGAGCGCTGGGACGGGCTCGCCAACGCCGCACAGGGCGGAGTGGCGCGATGACCGCCTTCGGCTTCGAGTCCACCGCGCTGGAGGTCGTCGAAGGCATCGACCTCACCGGCAAGCGCGCGATCGTCACCGGCGGCGCGTCCGGGATCGGCATCGAGACCGCCCGGGCGCTGGCCTCGCGCGGGCGCGGAGGTCACGCTCGCGGTCCGCGACGTCGACGCCGGCGAGCGGGTCGCGACCGAGGTCGGCGCGACGAGCGTCAAGTACCTCGAGCTGGCCAAGCTCGAATCCGTCGAGGCGTTCGCCCGCGACTGGGACGGGCCGCTGCACATCCTCGTCAACAACGCGGGCGTGATGGCGATCCCGGAGCTGCAGCTCAACGCCGACGGCCTGGAGCTGCAGTTCGCGACCAACCACGTGGGCCACTTCGCGCTCGCCGTCGGCCTGCACGGGGCGCTGGCGGCCGAGGGCGCGCGGATCGTGTCGGTCAGCTCGAGCGGGCACCTGCGCTCGCCGGTGATCTTCGACGACCTCAACTTCGCGTTCCGCGACTACGAGGGCTTCCTCGCCTACGGGCAGTCCAAGACGGCGAACGTGCTGTTCGCGGTCGGCGCGACGCGCGCGCTGGGCGACGGACGGGATCACCGTCCAACGCGCTGATGCCGGGCGGGATCGCGACGAACCTCCAGCGCTACCAGGACCCGAGCTACATGGAGAACGCGCTCAAGAGCGGGTTCCGGCTCAAGACGCCCGAGCAGGGCGCGGCGACGTCGGTCCTGCTCGCGACCGCTCCCGAGCTGGAGGGCGTCGGCGGCCGCTACTACGAGGACTGCGCCGAGGCGCAGATCGTCGACCACCGCGGCGAGATGGGCAGCGGCGGCGTCGCGCCCTACGCGCTCGACCCCGACAACGCCGACCGGCTGTGGGAGCTCTCCGAGCGCCTGCTCCGCACGCACGTCTGAACGAGTTCACCCTGGCGAGTGATGGCCGCGGCCGGCCGCGGTCGCGATCATCACTCCCATGTCCTGCATCCTCAACTTCATCGTCGATCTGATCCTCGGCCCCGAAGAGCCGATCGCCTACGTGTCGGTGACGACGCGCTGAGGCGCCTCGTCACGATCCCGATCAGCCACTACTGCGAGAAGGCGCGCTGGGCGCTCGAACGCGCCGGCCTCGACTACTCCGAGGAACGCCACGTCCAGGGCGTTCACCAGTTCGCCTCGCGCCGCGCCGGCGGCCACGGCACCTTGCCGGTGCTCGTCACCGACGAGGGCACCTTCGCTGAGTCCGAGTGGATCGTCCGCTACGCCGACGCCCACCTGCGAGCCTGAGCAGCGGCTCTTCACCGGCGACCCGGAGGTCGAGTCGCTGAGCCGCTGGCTCGACCGCGGCCTCGGCCCCGACGCTCGCCGCCTGATCTACGCGCACATGCTCCCGCGCAAGGCGCTGATGCTCCCGTACAACAACCAGGGCGTCCCGGCCTGGGAGGCGCAGGCGCTGAGCGCGCTGTACCCGGCCGCGCAGCGCTGGGCGCGGCGCGAGCTGCAGATCACCTCGCTCGACGACGATCGCCCGCGTGTCCTCGCCGCCTTCGACGCGATCGCCGAGCGCCTCTCCGACGGCCGCCGGCACCTCTGCGGCGACCGCTTCACGGCCGCCGACCTCACCTTCGCCTGCCTCGCCGCGGCCGTCGTCGTGCCGCCCGAACTACGGCGTCGCGCTCCCGCAGCCGGACGTGCTGCCGGAGCCGGTACGGCGCGACATCGACGCGTTCCGCGCGCACCCCGCGGGCGCCTACGCGCTCTCGCTGTTCGCTACGAGACGAGCCGCCGCAGCCGGCGCGTGATCTCGAGCCGCTTGCGCTCCGCGTCGTAGCGCCCGAGCGTCTCGTCCTGGAACTTCAGGCGCTGGACCATCGAGCGGGTGAGCGCGTCGACGAGCTCCGGCCGCCCGGCGAGGATCGGCCCGTACTGGCGCCGGCCGACCTCGTAGACGATCGCGCCGTCGATCGAGCGCACGGTCGCGCTGCGCGGCTCGCCGGTCAGCACCGAGATCTCGCCGATGACCGCGCCGTTGGGGCGCGTGCCGAGGTTGACCTCGGAGCCGTCGGCGCGGCGGATCAGCACCTCGACCGCGCCCTCGGCGATCACGAACAGCGAGTCGCCTGTCCTGGCCCTGGACGATGATCCGCTCCATCGGGCCGAACGTCAGCGGGCGCGCCGTGTGGGTGAGCGTGGCGAGCTCCTCGTCGCTCAACAGCGAGAACAGCGTCGTCCCGGCCAGCAGCTCGGTCAGCTGCCGCAGCGGCGGCTCGTAGTCGGCCGGCAGCTCGACGCCGACCTCGAGGTGATCGGAGTCGTAGCCGTCGCGGCGCTGCAGCAGCGCCACGCGCGTGGGCTGGTTCATGTGCGCCTCGAGCAGGCTCACCTGGCGCGGCACGGACTCCTCGCCCGTGTGGTCCATCAAGCCCGCGCTCCTGGGCCCAGTCGGCGACGTGGTTCATCGACGCCCGGTACTGGTTGCAGGCCGAGGCGAAGAGCCCGTCCTGGTCGCCGAGCAGCCGCGGCAGCGGGCCCGGGACGCGCAGCACGCGGCGCAGCCCGACGTGGCCCTGGCGATGCCAGAGGATGAGCCGCTGGACCTCGGCCGGGAGGAAGCCGAGCTCCGGGAAGGCGTCGGGCGTCTGGCGCAGCACGGCGCGCTCGGCGTCGCGGAACACGCGGTGCCAGGTCTCCTGCGCGTTGTGCGCGTTCGGCCCGGCGAGCTCGATCGCGTGCTGCAGGTCCTCGTGGTGGACGTGCAGGAACTCGAGCGTCGCCTTGCGCTTGTTGAGCAGGTTCGTGGCGGCGACGGGACCGGTGCGCGGCTGGCCGCGGAGCGCGATCTTGCGCAGCGCCCAGACGCCGCGCCAGCCCTCGACGTTGAGCCGGCGCCGGATCTCCGCGAACGCGTCGCTGTGCTCGAAGACGTCGCGCTCCTCGGCGCGTCAGCAGGTCGCCGGCGTCGGCCTTGACCGCCTCGACCACGCCGAGCCCGGTGAGCAGCTCGAGGTAGAGGCCGACGCGCACGAGCCAGCCGGGGTCGGCGAGGTCGCGGCGCTTGTGGACGATGTCGCCGATCAGCGCGCGCGTGTAGAGCTCGGCCTTGTGCGCGCCGATCAGCAGCACCGGGAACCACGGGTGGTAGGCGTGCGAGAGCCCCGGCGCCTGGCGCTCGGTATCGGGCTTCACGAGGCGCTGGACGATGCGCTCGTAGAGCGAGCCGAACTGCTCGACGTCGTAGACCTCGAGGCGGCCCTCGGTCTCCGCGACCGGCTCGCCCGCGCGTGTCAGCCGCACGTTGACGGCGAGCGTCTGCGATGAAGAGCGTCGCGAACGAGTACTCGCCGGGGAGATCGCGCAGCGCGAGGACGTACGGCTGGTCGGCGCCGAGCTCCACCGCACCCAGCTGCGGCTTGCCGCCGGCTCCCAGCCCGAACACCGCGGGTTCGACCGGCCGGCGGTCCCAGCCTTCGAGCGGGCCGTCGGGGCCGGTCAGCGTCGCGTCGAGCGCGTAGTCGTCTCCGTCGATGCCGCCGACCGAGAAGAGCACGTAGTACTCGCCCTGCAGGAAGGCGACCGCGTCGCTGGAGCCCATCCCGGGATGGCGCGCCTCGTCCGTCGGCCGGCGGCCCGGCGCGAACGGGATGATCTCGATCGTGGGCACGGGATCCGAGCCTAGAGCGTCCAGTAGAAATCGGCCCCGGCGGGGATCGGCCTCGCCGCACGGCTCAGCGCGGCGCGCGCGACCGCGGGGTTGAGCTGGGTGATCGCGATCACCTCGACCGTGGCGAGCGGCTCCGTGGACCAGGCGAGCAGCTCCTCGACCGATTCGGGCTTCGGGCGGCGCGTCAGCTCCGGCGCGAGGTTGGCGATCGCGGTCTCGTAGACCTCGACCGGGTTGTAGCCCGGGATCGAGAACGAGCGCTCGCCGACGGTGAGCTCATAGCTCGGGGCGCTGTAGCGGCGCTCCTCGGGCGGCCCGCTGAGCTTGTGATCGAGCGCACGGGAGGCGAGCGACGGCGAGCGCGCGCTCGCGATGTCGGCCGACAACACGTCCTCCACCGCGGGCATCGCGCTCCAGCGCTCCAACTCGTCCGGGTCGAGCCCGACGTCGCGCGCGGCCGCGGCCAGCAGCTCCGGGTCATCGAGCAGGCCGCCGACCATCGCCCGCACGCGCAGCGCGCGCAGCAGCGGCGCCTCGGCTCCAGGCGCGTTCAGTCGCGCGGCCACGACCGCGCGGCAGGCCGGCTCCGACGAGAACGTGCGCGCGTAGGGCGACGGATCGATCGGCATGCCGTAGCGCCGCTGCAGGCCGGGCGCGCCCTCGGCCAGCTTGGCGTCCTCACCCGGCTCGAGCGTGAGCACGATCATCGTCAGCCGCCAGCGCAGCTGGTCGCCGTAGTACCAGCGCAGGCGCTGACGCACCGGCTCGGCCGAGAAGGCGAACGGACAGGCGGGATCGGTGAAGAGCGTGATGTCGACGGCCACGCCCCGGAGGCTACTTACGCGGCGTGACGGTTCTCATCTCTCGCCGAATACGGTCACAGCGCGACCGCTTCGGCGTAGGAAGACATGGATGCGCTCTGACGAGGAACTCCTGGCCGCCACGCGGCGCGACGCACGTGCCTTCGGCGAGTTCTACGCCCGCCACGAACGCGCGGTGTTCCGGTACTTCTACCGGCGCACCAGCGACATCGAACTGTCGGCCGACCTGTCCGCGGAGTGCTTCGCGGCCGCGCTGATCGTCTCGCCTCGCTTCCGTCCCGGCGGGCCGCCCGCGGTCGCCTGGCTGTTCGGGATCGCCCGCAACGTCCTCGGACGCAGCGCCGAGCGCCGGCGCGTCGAGTCACGCGCACGGGCCAAGTTGCGGATGCCCGCGCTGGTGCTGGAGGACGACACGATCGCCGCGCTGGAGCGCATCCATGCGGGCCAGTTGCTCGAGAACGCGCTCGCCTACCTACCCGCCGATCAGGCGGAGGCGGTACAGGCACGGATCGTCGACGAGCGCGAATACGACGACATCGCGCGCGAGCTGCGCACGTCCGAGGCCGTGGTGCGCAAGCGCGTCTCGCGCGGCCTGGGCTCACTACGGCGCCACGTGGAGGAACAGGCATGACCGACATCCCGGAGCTGCAGCACCTGCTGATCGAGGCCGCCGACCGCCGCCGCGGTCGCCGGCGCGTCGCCGTCGCGGCGCGCGGCCTGGCCCTCGCCGCGGCACTCGTGCTGGCGGTGCTGCTCGTCCCGCGGATCGCCGCCCAGGACCGCGAGGTCGAGGTGCCGGGCACGACGGCCACCGCGACCGCGACCGCGGCGCCCACCGTGACCTCGAAGCCGAAGACCGTCGAGGAGGCCTTCGCGGTCTTCCGCCGCCCGGCGGGCAAGCAGGACCACACGACGATGCGGCTGCCGGAGGTGAAGGGGGGCGAGGTCCGCCGGATCGCGTCGACGCCGACGATCGAGGTCTTCCTCGCGTGGGGCGGCAAGCAGATGTGCCTGGTCACCCAGGCGATCGGGCATCGCGGCGGGTCCACGGGCTGCGGGCGGACGAGCGTCTACCTGGACGGGCACCACCCGACCGGCTCCTACTCCGACGACAAGGGCAAGAGCACGATCGCCTTCGCCTTCCCCGACGGCGTCAGCGAGGTCACGGTCACGCTCGAAAACGGCGACCGTGACACGTACCCGGTCGCGAACAACGGCTTCGCCCGCGACGTCCCCGAACGCCCGGCCCGCCTCGAGTGGGTGGCACCCGACGGCAAGCCCGACAGCATCAGCTTCACCGCCGCACCGGCGTTCGCGGCCAAGGACTTCTACTCCGCCCTCCAGCGTCCCCCGGCCGCCGGCGACAAGCTCGGCGGCCTCCCCGGCTCACGGCTCGTGCTGCGCTCGGACGCCGCGAAGGCCTGGCTCGTGCCGCGTCTCGGTGCCGTGTGCCTCGTCGTCCAGGTCCAGGGCGATCCGAGCCGTGGCAGCGGCTGCCGGCACAAGGTCGCGGATGTCCGCCGCCCGCTGATCGTCGCGCTGCCCGGTCCCGGAGGTGGGCGCGTCGTCGTCGCGGCCTTCCCGAACGGGGCGAAGAACTTCGCGCTCTCGCCGACCGCGGGCGTCGCCGGCAAGACCGACAACGCGGGCGTGCTGGCGTTCACCGACGGCGGCGAGGCCCGGACGCTCCGCTACATCAGCCCCGCGAGAAACCGCTTCAGCGACAAGCTCCCCGCCGGCACCGGAGGCTTCGTCCTCAACGCCCGCGCCGAGCCGCCGGAGACGCTGACGAAGCCCTAGCTCACACGGCCCGTCGCCGCCCAGTCGGCGGCGCGGGAGCGGGGGCGCCCGATCATCGCGGCGGTGCCGTCGTCGAGGATCGGGCGCTGCAGCAGCGACGGATGCGCCACGAGGATCGCGACGACCTCGTCGATCCCAAGCCCGTCGGCGTCGAGGCCGAGGTCCTTGTACTTCTTGTCGCGCCGGATCAGGGCGTCCGGCGGATCGCCCTGCAGGCGCTGCGCCAGTGAGCGCAGCTCGTCCTCGGAGAGCCGTTCGGCGACCAGCAGGTACTTGCGCACCGTCACGTCGCGGCCCGCGGCCTCGAGCGCGTCGAGCGCGTGGACGGAGGTCGGGCAGTGCGGGTTGTGCAGGAGCGTCAGGGCGGTCACGGCGCTCATCCTAGGCCGACGAGCGCGGCGGCCTGGGTCGCCATCTCGAGCTCCTCGTTCGGTCGGGATCACGAGCACCGCGACCGCGCCGCCGTCGGGCGAGATGACCGTCTCGCCCGCCTCGTTGCGGACCGGGTCGACGGCGATCCCGAGCCGCTCGAGGCCCGCGAGCGAGCGGGCGCGCACGCGCGCGTCGTTCTCGCCGACGCCGGCGGTGAAGACGATCGCGTCGGCGCCGCCCAGCGCGGCCAGATACGCGCCGACGTACTTGCGGATCCGGTAGCAGTAGACGTCGAGCGCCAGTTCGGCGGCCGCGTCGCCCGCCGCGGCGCGGCGCTGGACCTCGCGCATGTCGTTGTCGCCGGCCAGCGCGAGCAGGCCGCTGCGGGAGTTCAGGACCGCGTCGATCTCGTCCGTGCTCAGGTTCCGCGTGCGGCGCAGGTGCAGGACCAGAGCGGGATCGACGTCGCCCGAGCGCGTGCCCATCACGAGCCCTTCCAGCGGTGTCAGGCCCATCGACGTGTCGATGCTGCGCCCGGCGGAGACCGCCGCCGCGCTGGCGCCGTTGCCGAGGTGCAGGACGATCACGTCGGCGTCGTCGCGGCCCAGGATGCGCGCCGGCCTCGCGCGAGACGTAGGCGTGCGACGTGCCGTGGAAGCCGTAGCGGCGCACGCCCCAGGCGCGCGGGACGGCGTAGGTGTAGGCGCGCGGCGGCAGCGTGGCGTGGAACGCGGTGTCGAAGACGGCGACGTGCGGGAGGTCCGGGAAGCTGCGCTGGGCGACCTCGATCCCGTCCGCGTTGGCCGGGTTGTGCAGCGGCGCGAGGACCGCGAGGTCGCGGATCGCGGCCAGCACCGAGTCGTTGATCAGCACCGGCGCGGAGAAGCGCTCGCCGCCGTGGACGACGCGGTGCGCGACGGCTCCCAGATCGGTCGACGGGCGCCTCCTGCAGAACGCCCGCGAGCGCCTCGGCGTGGTCGCGGACCTTCTGGACCGTCCCGGAGCCGAGCGTGCTCGCCCGACGTCGGTGTCGACGACCGACCACTTCAGCGACGAGGAGCCGCAGTTGACGACGAAGACCTTCACGAGGCCTGGATCGCCGTGATCGCGACGGTGTTGACGATGTCGTGCACCGTCGCGCCGCGCGAGAGGTCGTTGACCGGCTTGTTGAGCCCCTGCAGCACCGGGCCGATGGCGATCGCGCCCGCGCTGCGCTGGACGGCCTTGTACGTGTTGTTGCCCGTGTTGAGGTCAGGGAAGATGAAGACCGTCGCGCGCCCCGCGACGGCGCTGCCGGGCAGCTTCGTCTCCGCCACCGACGCGTCGACGGCGGCGTCGTACTGGATCGGGCCCTCGACCGAGAGCGACGGCGCCCGCGAGCGCACCAGCTCGGTCGCCGTCGCGCACCGTCTCGACCTCCGTGCCATGGCCCGACGCGCCCGTCGAGTAGGAGAGCATCGCGATCCGCGGCTCGATCCCGAACTGCGCCGCGGTCGCGGCCGAGGAGATCGCGATGTCGGCCAGCTCCTCGGCCGTCGGGTGCGGGTTGACCGCGCAGTCGCCGTAGACGAGCACGCGGTCGGCGAGGCACATCAGGAAGACGCTGGAGACGATCGAGACGCCCGGGCGGGTCTTGACGAGCTCGAACGCGGGCCGGATCGTGTCGGCCGTCGTGTGCGTCGCGCCCGAGACCATCCCGTCGACCATCCCCAGCGCGACCATCAGCGTGCCGAAGTAGGAGACGTCGCTGACCACGTCGCGCGCGGCGTCGACGGTCACGCCCCGGTGCGCCCGGCGCGTCGCGTACTCCTGCGCGAAGCGCTCCACCAGCTCCGGATCGCTCGGATCGAGCACGTGCGCGCCGTACAGGTCGAGGCCGAGCCGGCCCGCGGTCCCGCGCACCTCGGCCTCGGGGCCGAGCAGCGTCAGCTCCACGACGCGCCGGCGCAGCAGGATGTCGGCGGCGCGCAGCACGCGCTCGTCGGTGCCCTCGGGCAGGACGATGTGCCGCGGCTGGGCCCGCGCGCGGTCCAGCAGCGTGTACTCGAACATCAGCGGGGTCACCGCGATCGAGCGGGTGACGTCGATCCGGTCGAGCAGGTCGTCGCCGTCCACATGGGTCTCGAACAGCGCCAGCGCCTTCGTGATCTTGCGCGGCGCGGCCGCGGTGATCGCGCCCTCGCGCGCGCTCGCCAGCGACACCGTCTCGTAGGTGTCGTGCTCGGTCAACATGATCGGTGGCATCCCGCCGAAGCCGCCGAGCGCCCCGAGGATCAACTGCGGCGGGCGCATCCCGCCGGTCAGGACGACACCCGCAGGGGAGGGGAGGTCCGTCGAGGCGTGCGCGAACATCGCGGCGAGCAGCACGTCGGCGCGGTCGCCGGGCGTGATCAGCACGGTGCCCTCGGTGATCCGCTCCATCAGGTTCGGCAGCGTCATCGCCGCGACCGTGAGGCTCAGCGCCTCGCGTCCCAGCAGCTCCGGGTTGCCCGCGATCATCTCGCCGTGGCAGGCGGTCGCGACCTGGCCGACCGTCGGCGCCATCAGCAGGTCGACCTCCGGCAGCGCGTAGACCGGGACTTCGCCGCCCTTCGACGACCGCCTCGAGGTTGAACGCCTGGACGCGGTTGGCCACCACGCCGACGACGTCGGGACCCCACCGGTGCCACGTCGTCAGCGCGACCGATATCGCCTCGCGAACCTCCTCGGGAGTGCGGTCGTGCCCGGATACGACGAGCAGCGCCGGCAGCCCGAGGTTCAGGGCCACGCGCGCGTTGAAGGCCAGTTCGCTCGCGGTGCCGGCGCCGGCGAAGTCGGTGCCGACCACCAGCACGCCGTCGCACTGGGCGGCCAGCGCCCGGTAGCGCGCGACGATCTCCTCCAGCGCGCGCGGCTCGTCGGCGCGGACGTCCTCGTAGCCGACGCCGCACGAGGCCTCGTAGGGCAGCAGCGCGCTGCCGAGCGGGCGCAGCAGGTCGAGCAGCGGGTCGTGCTCGGGGTCGGCGACGACGGGCCGGAAGATCCCGAGCTGCTCGACACGGCGCGTCAGCAACTGCTGGACGCCGAGCGCGATCGCGGACTTGCCGGTCGCCGGCTCGCAGCCGGCCACGTAGATGCCGGGCGTCATGGCCGGGAGGGTCTCAGGTCAGGCGCACGGACGCTTCGCCGGCCGCGACCACGTCGCCCGGGACCAGCTGGCGCCCGCGGCGCGTCTCGACCTCGCCGTTGACGCTCACCAGGCCCTCGGCGAGGACGAGCTTGGCCTCGCCGCCGGTCTCCACGAGGCCGGCCGCCTTCAGCAGCTGCCCCAGCCGGATCATGCCGTCGCGTGCGTGGAACTCGTCGATGGCCACCATGATGACGGGTGAAATCATGGAACTGAGACACCTGCGCTATTTCGTCGCCGTCGCCGAAGAGCTGCACTTCCGCCGCGCGGCGGAGCGCCTGCACATGTCCCAGCCGCCGCTGAGCCAGCAGATCCGCCAGCTCGAGGAGGAGATCGGCGCGACGCTGCTGCTGCGCAACCAGCGCAAGGTCGAGCTGACCGCGGCCGGGGCGGCGTTCCTCGTGAGCGCGCGCGAGATCCTCGCCGCGGTCGAGGACGCCGCGCGCCAGGCGCGGCGCGTGCAGCGCGGCGAGGTCGGGCGCCTCGCCGTCGGCTTCGTCGGCTCGGCCATGTACTCGTTCGTGCCCGAGCTGCTGCGCGCGTTTCGCGTGCAGGCGCCGGACATCGCGCTGCGGCTGCACGAGATGGGGACGACCGAGCAGCTGCGCCAGCTCGACGACGGCCGCCTCGACGTCGGCTTCCTGCGCACCCCCGGCCGCTGGCCAGGGATCGCGTTCGAGACCGTGCTCGAGGAGCCGGTGGTGGTGGCGCTGCCGGACGTCCATCCGCTCGCCAAGCGCTCGTTGCTGCGGCTGACGGACATCGAGGGCGAGGATCTCGTGCTGCTCACGCCGGCCGGGTCACCGGGCCTGCGCGCGGCGCTCTCGGGTGCGATCACCGAGCTCGGCGGCGAGGACCGGATCGCGCAGGAGGTGGCGGAGATGCAGACGGTGATCGGCCTGGTGGCCGCGGGCGTCGGCATCTCGCTGGTCCCCGAGTCGGTGCGCGCGCTGGAACGGCCGGGCGTGACCTACCGGCCGCTGGAGGGCGGCGCGCCGGCGCTCAAGCTGGAGATGGCGTATCGCGCGACCGACGGCTCGCCGGTGCTCGCGGCGTTCCTGGAGAAGGCACGCGCGGCGGCCCCCGCCGAAGGAGAGAGAGGTCGGCGAGGGCCTGCACGCAATTGACGTCGCTGCGACCCCGGGGAGGAGAGATATGTTCCGGAGCCGCTGCGAGGTGGGGAGCCACCAAGTCGTCGAGGAGGACTCTAGGGCGACCCGAGTGATTGGTCCAATATCGAATTTGCGGGCCAGTGATAGTCAGCACGACATACTAATCGCCCTAGCTAAGGTCCGAGCGATGCTTACGAGCCTCGTGGGGTCCTACCCGCAGCCTCAGTGGCTGCTCGATCGCGAGAAGCTGCGCGGGCGTCAGCCGCCGCGGATTCGCGCGGCCGACTTCTGGCGCGTCGAGGAACGCTTCCTCGAGGAGGCACAGGACGCCGCGACGCTCGCCGCGATCCGCGATCAGGAGCGCGCCGGGCTGGACATCGTCACCGACGGCGAGATCCGCCGCGAGAGCTACTCCAACCGGGTCGCCACCGCGCTCGGCGGCGTGGACGTCGACAACCCGGGGGAGACGCTGGACCGCAACGGCAACCCGTTCCCGGTGCCGCGCATCGTCGGCCCGATCACGCGCGCCGAGCCGATCCTGTTGCGCGACGCCGAGTTCCTGCGGGCCAACACGCAGCGGCTGACCAAGGTGACGATCCCCGGGCCGTTCACGATGGCCCAGCAGGCGCAGAACGACTTCTACGCGGGCGAGCGCGACGTCGCGTTCGCGTTCGCCGACGTCGTGCGCGCCGAGATCGAGGACCTGTTCGCCGCCGGCATCGACGTCGTGCAGCTCGACGAGCCGTGGATGGAGTCGCGCGCCGACCAGGCGCGCGAGTACGGCATCGAGACGCTGCAGCGGGCGCTCGACGGCGTCACCGGCACGACCGCCCTGCACATCTGCTTCGGCTACCCGCTGTTCGTGCCCGGCCACAAGCGCGAGTACCGCTTCCTGGCCGAGCTCGCCGACGCGCCGGTCGATCAGATCTCGATCGAGAGCGCGCAGGCCGAGCTCGACCTCGAGGTGCTCGCGAAGCTCGACGGCAAGACGATCATCCTCGGCGTGATCGCGCTCGACTCGGATGAGGTCGAGAGCGCCGAGACGGTCGCCGCCCGGCTGCGCCGGGCGCTTCCCTACACGCAGAACCTCGTCGCCGCGCCCGACTGCGGCATGAAGTACCTCAGCCGGGAGGCGGCGTTCGGCAAGCTCCAGTCGCTCGTCACGGGCGCGAAGACCGTCTCAGAAGAGCTTGGCTGAGGCGAGCGCGGCACCTTCGGACATCGCCGCGAACTTGGCCCAGACGACGTCCGGGTCGACCGCGGCCTGTCCGACCCAGGTCCCGTAGCCGCAGTCGCTGCCGGCGAGCACGTTCTCGGCGCCCACGAGGTCGGCGTAGCGGCGGATCCGCTGCGCGATCAGCTCGGGGTGCTCGATGAAGTTCGACTTGGACTCGAGCACGCCCGGGATCAGGACCTTGCCGTCGGGCAGCTTGACGTCCTCGAAGAGCTGCCACTCATGCGCGTGGCGCGGGTTGGCGGCCTCGAAGGCGATCGCGTTCGGGCGCGCCTTGAAGACGAGGTCGATGATGTCCGCGAACGGGACGTCGCAGTGGTGCGGGCCCTCGTAGTTGCCCCAGCAGACGTGCATCCGCATCAGGTCGGGGTCGATGTTCGCGGTCGCGTGGTTGAGCGCCTCGATGTTCAGCTGGGCCTCCTTGCGGAAGTCCTCGAGGCTGCGGTCGGCGAACTGGATGTGGCGGCCCATCCCCATGTCCGGGCAGTCGATCTGCAGCAGCACGCCGGCGTTCGTGACGGCCTCGTACTCGACGCGCATCGCCTCGGCGATGGCGTAGACGTACTCCTCGCGGGTGGCGTAGTGGTCGTTGCGGAAGAAGAGCGCGATGACCCCGGGGGACGCGGCGTTCAGGAACCCCTCCTGGCCCTCGGGCAGCGCGGCCTGGAGGTGCTCGACGTCCACGTTCGCGGCCTCGGGATCGCGGACGGAGATCGGCCCGTCGCAGGCGGGCAGCCGGCGCCGCGAGCGGCCCGGGTCCCCGAACACCTTGCGGTGCAGGACCGGGAAGTCGTCGAGGTCGGCGTAGGTCTCCACCGGATGGCTCTCGCCGCCGAAGCCGTCGAGCCGGTCGATCACGTAGGTGACGTAGCTCGGCTTGCTCATCTCGCCGTCGGAGACGACGTCGACGCCGGCGTCGACTTGCTTGGCGACGGTCTCGGCGACGGCAGCCCGCGTACGGACCTCGAGCGCGATGGGGTCGACGGGTACGCCCTCCTGCTTGGCGAACATCGTCCGGATCAGGTCGTCTGGCCGCGGGAGGCTTCCGACGTGGGTGGTGAGGATGCGTTCCGTGCTGCGTTTCATAGCTTGGAGGCGACGTGCTCGACCGTGTTCTCGAGGTGCTCGCGCGTGGCCGCGGCGGCGCGGCGCGGATCGCGCGCCACGCACGCGGCGAGGATCGCGCGGTGCTCGTGGTCGAGCCGTGTCGCCGGGAAGTCGTCGGCCGCACGGTAGATGTGCAGGTAGGCGCTCGAGGCGTCGCGCAGGGCGGCGATCATCGCGACCAGTTGCGCACGACCGGAGTGCTCGTAGAGCGTCGTATGGAAGCGCTGGTTGAGCGCGATGTACCGCGCGGCGGGGACGTCGGCGCGCATCTCGTCGAGCATCGTCTCAAGCGGCGGCGCCCACGCGGGCTGGAAGTGCTCCGCGGCCTTGGCGGCGGCCAGCGCCTCGAGCGCGGCGCGGATCTCGTAGTGGTGGCGCAGGTCGTCGAGGCTCGGCAGGAAGACGACGGCGCCGCGCTGCGGATGCAGGCGGACGAGGCCTTCGCGCTGGAGCGTCGCCAGCGCCTCGCGCACCGGCGTCGTGCTGACGCCGAAGCGCTGGGCGATCTCCACCTGGCGCAGCCGGGTCCCCGCGGCGCGCTCACCGGCGAGAATCTCGGCTCTTCAGGCGCTCGGCCACCTGGCCGGCGATCGTCCGCGGGGCGGTCAGCGTCATTCGTGCGTCAGTATTGACGGCGAATTTCGATTGTGCAAATTTTCCCGGTGACGAACGAGGAGGAGATCGCATGAAGCAACCGCTCAAGGGACCGCATCACTTCACCGGCGTCACGCGCGACGTGAAGACCAACGTCGACTTCTGGTGCCGGGTGATGGGGCTCCGGTTCGTCAAGAACACGCTGAACTTCGAGACGACGTTCCGCTACCACACGTACTTCGGCGACGAGGAGGGCAACCCCGGCAGCGTCGTCACCTTCCTCGAGTTCAACGAGGCGCCCGGTCGGCGTCGCCGGCGACGGCGACATCCACCGGATGGTGCTGCGCGTCGCGTCCTACGACTCGCTCGAGTACTGGATGGACCGCCTGATCGCCAACCAGCGCCACAGCGAGCTGCTGCGCCTCGATCCGACCTCGCCGCAGTCGCTGGTCTTCCACGACCCCGAGGGCCACGAGGTCGAGCTGATGGTGTCCGACACGCCGGACACGCCGTTGCTGGCCGACGCCGACGACATCCCGGCCGAGCACCGCATCCGCGGCCTCGAGGGCGCGCGCTCCTACACGACGATCGAGGAGCAGGCCCCGTTCGCCGCGCACCTCGGCTTCCGCGTCGACGGCAACCGGCTCGTGCTCGACGGCGAGCGCTCCGGCCGCTGGTACTTCTGCGACGCCCACCGGGCGCCCGTCCAACGACGGCATGCGTCGGCGTCTGGCACCACATCGCCTACGACGCCGGCGACGGCGAGGAGACCCAGCGGCGCTCGCGACGAGGCCAACGAGGGCCTGCGTCCGTGGACGAAGATCTTCGACCACTACTTCTTCGACTCGTGCTACACGATGTCGCCGGGTGGAAGGATGGAGATCTGCACCAGCGGGCCCGGGTTTCAGCTCGACGAGAAGCTCGAGGACCTCGGAGACCGACTCTGTCTCTCGCCTCGAGTGGAGCCGCTTCGCGCCAAGCTCGAAGCCGAGCTGACGCCGATCGTCAACCCGCGGCCGCGCACCAAGGCCAAGGCGCCCAAGCCGGAGCCTGCGACCGTCGCCTGACGTCACGCTGACCTTCGACAACGGACCGGACCCGGAGGCGACGCCCCGGGTCCTGGACGTCCTGCGCGAGCGGGGTTTGAAGGCGACGTTCTTCGTGGTCGGCCGCGCAGCTGGAGTCCTACCGGACGCTCACGGCGCGCGCCCAGCAGGACGGCCACTGGATCGGCAACCACACGCTCACGCACCCGCGCCCGCTGGGCATCCTCGGCGATGGCGCGCGTGCGGAGATCGAGGGCATGCAGACGCTGCTCGGCCCGCTCGCCGGCCCGGACCGGCTGTTCCGCCCCTCGGGCGCCGGAGGCGACCTCGAGCCGGGGCTGCTCAACCACGCCGCCGTGGGCACGCTGGTCGAAGGCGGCTACACCTGCGTGCTCTGGAACGCCGTACCGCGCGACTGGGAGGACCCGGACGGCTGGGTCGAGCGTGCGCTGCGGCAGATCGAGGCGCACGACTGGACCCTGCTCGTCCTGCACGACGTCATCGGTGCCTGCGCCGACCGGCTCGAGGAGTTCCTCGACCGCGCCGACGAGGCGACCTTTCACCAGGACTTCCCGCCCGCCTGCGTCCCGATCCGCGAAGGCGCGCTCGTCGGGTCGCTGGACGGATTGCTGGGTTGAGCTAGCTCCCACCGATTGGCCGGGGAACACCCGGTCGAGGTGTGGCTAGCCGTAGCTCCTGTTTCTCTCATCTTTCAGATACTCGCCCGGCTCAACACGCCGCGCCTCTATCACCGGGCGCCTTCCTCCCCAAGGAGTTCCTTTGAAAGCTCGCTCTACCGGTCGCTTGCGACCGTTGGTCGCTGCCTGCGTCCTTGCTGTGCTCACGCTCGCGTTCGGCGCTTCCGCCGCGCACGCCTTCAAGCCGTACACGCATATCCAGACCGGCAACCGCGCGTGGGAGGACGTCACCGACGACGGCCAGATCACGATCGACGGCCGCGAGTACACCGTTCGTCCCGAGGTCGTCGCCGCGCTGGCGGCCAACCGCCCGTACTTCAACGCCGGCGTGGTCGGCCCCGACGGCTTCCCGGACCTCACCTACGGCCAGTCGGTGATCCATCCCGAGCAGACCGGCAAGTGGCTCAAGCACGTCCTCACGAAGGCGTGGCAGGCGCAGAGCGACCCCTCCTACAGCGCCGCCGAGAAGAGCCAGATCCTCGCCTTCGGCTACGGGTACCTGACGCACGCAGCGGGCGACATGTGGGCGCACACGCTGATCAACGACGTCGCGGGCGGCGTGTTCCCGTCGGTCGGCGAGATCCTGACCGACGTCGACGACGCGGAGATCGCGATCCGCCACATCATCATCGAGGGCTACGTGGGCGACGCGACGCCCGGCTTCGACGGCAACGACGAGCGCGGCCCGGTCCCCGGTGAGGTCAACGAGGACGGCAACCCGGAGGTCTCCGACGACGCCACCCCGCACATCCCGTTCGCGGCGCCCAAGCGCTTCATCTACGAGACGTTCATCGACCCGAGCAACCCGCTGCCGGTCGGCACCAGCCGCGGGCCGCTGATCGACTTCTTCCTCGACATGCAGGCCGAGCTGCAGGTCTCCGAGGCGCGCTATGCCTGGGACTCCGAGTTCGAGGACTGCCTGATCATCGACCCGGACTGCTTCGAGCGCACCAAGACCCTCACGGTCCAGACCGTGCGCGGGCCGAAGGTCACGCACATCCAATACAACAACTGCGAGGCCGAGTTCTTCTGCGCGCTCGACCCGGGCGACCTGGCCGCCGACCTGACGATCGACAACCTCGTCGAGACCTACCTCGAGCACTGGATCGAGGACATCGAGGACGGGCTGAAGAACTGGAGCGACCTCGGGCTCGCCAGCACCAGGGCGCTGTTCGACCCGCGCAGCACGCGCATGGCGCAGGACCACATCTGCCGCAACGAGCCCGACGACGAGAACTCGCTGCTGCGCCGCACCTGCGAGGACGGCGTCGGCGCGCTCGACGTGATCGGCTACGAGTCCGAGGACTTCATCAACGACCATCTGATCTCGATGCTCGGCGCGCCGGACGTCGTCGGTGACCTCAACGAGCTCTTCGGTGCCGTCTCGGAAACGCTCGACGACATCCTCGGCCCGGCGCTGAACCCGCTGCAGGCCCCGATCGCCGAGATCAAGGAGTTCGCCAAGGACAAGATCCAGGAGGCGATCGAGGAGGAGCTGCACATCGACATCGATCAGCTCAAGAGCTTCGTGACCTCGCCGACGCACTGGCTCGGCGTGCAGTCCGTCGCGCTCGAGCTGCCCGGCATCGGCACCCAGCAGGTCGACCTCTTCGCGCCCGAGACGCACCCGAAGCTCGACGCGCTGATGCACCTGCCGGCCGACCATCACACCGATCAGCAGGTGACGCTCCCCGGCGTCGGCACGATCCCGAGCACGGGCCTCAAGGACGACGCGGTCTTCGACCCCGAGACGTTCGCGGCCTACCGCAACGCGGTCCAGACCGCCAAGCTGCTGCTGCTCGACGCCGACGGCCTCAACGCGGCGCTCGGCGACATCCTCACCGCCCGCGGCGACCTCAAGGGCTCGGTGTCGACCTATGGCGACGGTGCCTCCGTGCCGGCCAACGTGATGATCGATCAGCTCTCGGGCTCGGTGCCGTGGCTGCGCTCGATCGACTCCGACCACGCGTGGCGCTCCGACGGCCTCCCGCGCTTCGTCGGGCGTCAGGAGAAGTTCGACGGCGGCAACGACACGTTCCCGCTGTGGGAGTCCTGCCTGCTGCGGCCGACGTTCGCGACGCTCTACCGCGACTGGGAGAACGGCACCGCGCAGTTCCCGGCGCTCGGCGACACGCCCAGCGCTGACCCCAGCGATCCCGATGCGCCTGTCGGCAGCCTGCTGCTCGCGGGCACCACGTACAGCTCCGGCGGCGTCACGTACGTCGGCGCCGATCACCAGTTCACGGCCAAGGCCACCGATGCCGTGTTCGCCGACAGCCGGATCGCCGCGCAGTACCGCTTCTACAAGGCGGGCCAGCAGCTCCCGGGCGCCTGGCACGACATCGCCGCGAACGGGACGTTCTCGATCCCGGCCGGGTCGGGCGACGGCACCTACACGGTGCAGATGCGCACCGCCGATCCGTGCCACACGTTCGACGAGTCCGATGCGCTGCCCGCCGGCGCGGCCGTGACGCGCACCGTGTTCCTGGATACGACGCCGCCGGCGATCACCGTCACGAAGCCGTCGCCGGAGGGCGTGCTCTTCGACTCCGACGACTTCAGCTCGATCGCGTTCACGGTCACCGACGCCGGCTCGGGCGTGAACGCCTCGACGGTCAAGGCGACGTTCGACGGCGCGAACGCGACCCAGGGCCAGGTGCTGGACATGTTCCTGCTCGCGCCCGGGACGCACGCCGTCAAGGTCGCGGCCGCCGACAACCTCGGCAACGCGACCGACACGACCCGCACGTTCCAGCTGCACGCGACCTCGGCGAGCCTGCTGAGCAACCTCGGCCGCTCCTGCGCCGAGGGGCTGATCGACAAGAAGGGCACGTGCAACGCGCTCTCGACCAAGCTCGAGCACGCGCTCGGCAAGCACGACGACGGCCGCCATGACGTCGAGCACAACCAGCTCGGGGCGTTCGTCAACCAGGTCGAGGCCCAGCGTGGCAAGTCGATCGACGTCGCCACCGCGAACCGCCTGATCGCGTTCGCGCAGGACCTGATCGCCACCAACGGCTGAGCGAAGGCAGCGCCGGCCGGCCCGCGGGCCGGCCGGCGCCGAAGTTCATGCGAGCCGGCGGATCCACCAGAAGCAGAAGCCGGTCAGCGCCGCGGCGAGGGCGAGGAAGATCGCGGTCTCGATCGCCTGCAGCGTCCAGTAACGACTCGCGGGCTGGAAGGTCACACGCTGCCGGTATCCGGCCGCCTCGAGGCGCTTGAAGCAGGTCGGGTCGGCGCGCGGGCCGGGCTGGGGAACGTGGCCCGGGACGCAGCCCATGACCCAGGCGGGGAGGGTGTCGACCACTTGGCCTTTGGCGTCGATCGTGCGGTTGGAGATGTCCCAGGCGCCGGGCGAGTCGACGGCGATGCGCATCTCCTTGACGGGTCCCTCGGGACCTTCGGCCAGGAGCCCGTCGAGGTTGTCCGCCGTGATCGTGCTGGTGATCTGCGTGGGGCCGAGGTGCGCGCGCACCAGCGGGGGCATGGCGATCTGCACGGCGACGAAGACCACGAGCGTGAGCGCCATCGCGGGCACGGTGCGGCGGATGACGGCCCCGAGCGTGACGCCCAGGACGAAGGCGAAGGCGGTGTAGCCGATCGGCACGATGCCGTGCGCGCCGAAGATCGGCGGCGCGATCCGCGCGATGCCCAGCAGGGTGCTGTCGCGGTTGCCGGCGGCGATGGCGTCGTCGATCGGTCCGGACCACCACGTCACGATCAGGCTGAGCAGCCCGACCCCGGCCATGGCGGCCACGCCGATGAAGGTGAGCTTGGTCGCCAGCCACCCGGTGCGGGTGACGGACTGGTTCCACACGAGGCGGTGGGTGCCGGTCTCCAACTCGCGGGCGATCAGCGGCGCGCCCCAGAAGATGCCGACGACCGCCGGCGCGATCAGCACCGCCGTGAAGGCGATGTTGAAGACGGCGACCGTCAGCCGCTCGGTCTGCAGCAGTTCGAAGAACGTGGTCTGGCCGGGGTGCCAGAGGCCGGCGAGCTTCGCGGCGGTGAGCACGAGCAGCACGGCCACCACGACCAGCGCGCCGTAGACGATCGCGCCCTGGGCACGGAACTGGCGCCACGTCAGCCAGATCATCGGACCACCTCCATCGCCGGTCGCGTACTGCGCTGAACCGCGCGCTTGCCCATGTAGGCGAGCACGATGTCCTCCAGGTCGAGCTTGCTCACGGTCCAGTCGGGATCGTGGATCGGAGCGGCGGTGCGGATCACCAGGGTGCTCTGGCGATCGGTGTGGCTCTCGGAGATCACCTGCTGGTTGTCCGGCAGGGTCGCCGTGTCGCGCAGCGGGCCGACCAGCCGGTGGTGTGTCGCCATGATCGTGTCGAGATCGCCGGTGAGCTGCACGCGCGAGTCGACCAGCACGACCAGGTAGTCGCACGTCCGCTCGAGGTCCGAGACCAGGTGCGAGGAGAGCACGACGCTGAGCTCATGCTCGGCGACGGCCTCCATCAGGTCCTGCAGGAACTCGCGCCGCGCGAGCGGGTCGAGGCTGGCGACCGGCTCGTCGAGGATCAGCAGCTCGGGACGCTTGGCGATGCCGAGCGTGAGCGCGAGCTGGGCGCGCTGTCCGCCGGACAGCTTGCGCGCCTTCTGCTTGGGGTCGAGCCCGAGCAGCTCGATCCGACGGCGGGCCAGGGAGTCGTCCCAGCCCGGGTTCAGATGGCTTCCGAGCTGCAGGTGGTCCGCGATGGACAGCCCTCCGTAGGTGGGCGTGTCCTGTGCGACGAAGCCGACCTTGGCCAGCTGCGCCGGGCTCTCGGCGGGGCGGCCGCCGAGCACCTCGATCGTGCCCGCGGTCGGTTGCAGCATGCCGACGGCGAGGTTCAGCAGCGTGCTCTTGCCGGCGCCGTTGGGGCCGACGAGCCCGACGACACGGCCGGCCGGGATGTCCAGCGTGCAGTCCGACAGCGCGTCGCGGCTGCCGTAGCGCTTGCCCAGTCCCTGGGTCAGGATCGCGGAGGTCACGCTACGTGCCGGTTGGCGGAAGAACGAAAGGTGGCCATGAACAGTGCCTCGATGCTCTCGTCGTCGAGCCCGGACAGCCGAGCCTTGTTCATCCAGCGCTGCAGGTCCTGGCGCAGCGGCCCGTGCGCGGCGAAGGTCGCGTCCGTGAGCGACTGCGTGACGAACGTCCCGAGCCCGGGGCGCGCAGAGACGAGCCCGTCATGCTCGAGCTCGCGGTAGGCCTTCAGCACCGTGTTGGGGTTGATCGCGAGGACCGCGACCACGTCCTTGACCGTCGGCAGCTGGTCGCCTTCGCGCAGCAGACCGAGGCGCAGCGCGTGCCGTACCTGCCGCACCAGCTGCTGGTACGGCGAGAGGCCCGAGCCCGCATCCAGGTAGAACTCAATCATTCCCCTATTGTACTAGCACAATAGGGGAATGCAACAGCCGCCTCGGCGGCGGAGCGTCTTTGAAGGTCAGTCCTTGGGTGGGACGACCGGCTCGGCCTCGCGGCCGGCCTCGACGTCGGAGAGCCGGTTGCGCAGGCGATCACGCAGCTCGTCCGGCGTGTAGTCGGACTGCTCACGACGGTTGCGGGCGGCGATCGCGCCGCCTGTCGCTGCGACGCCGGCGGCACCGGCCAGACCGAGGAGTTTCCAACGTGCGCGCATGGTTCGCGTAGGTTACTCGCCGTGAACGATTCGGTCCTGCCCTTCGACGAGGCCATCGCCACCGCGGCGACCGGCGACATCTGGCTGTTCCGCGGGCGCTCGCTCGCCGACCGCGCGATCCAGACGCTGACCAATAGCCCGATCAACCACGTCGGCATGGTCGTCGCGCTCGACGACATGCCGCCGCTGCTGTGGCATGCCGAGCTCGGCAAGTCGCTGCCGGACGCGTGGACGGGCGAGCGGCAACGGGGTGTGCAGCTCCATCACCTGCCTGACGCGGTGCGCACGTGGGACGAGAAGTACGGCCAGCGCGCCTGGATGCGGCGGCTCGAGGGCCAGCTCGAACGCGAGCACGAGGACCGGCTGATCGAGACGATCGACAAGTACGACGGCAAGCCGTTCCCGACCACGCCGGGCCTGGTGCGCTCGTGGGCGACCGGGCGCGTGCGCCGCCGCGAGGTCTCGCGCGAGACGATCTACTGCGCCGAGCTGGTCGCGGTCACGTTCCAGAACATGGGCCTGCTGCCCGACAAGCGCCCGATGAGCTGGTACGACCCGGGCAAGTTCTGGTCGGGCGACGCCATCGAGTTCGTCGAGCCCTTCACGCTCAGCGGCGAGATCGCGATCACGCCCGGCTGATGCGCACGGTCGGGATCGGGGTGATCGGTCTCGGCTGGATGGGCCGGGTGCACACGGCCTCCTATCGCCGTGTGCCCGAGCACTTCCCCGACCTCGGCGTGACGCCGCGGCTGGTCGTGGCGGCGGACGTGAGCCCGCAGCGGCGGGCCCACGCGGAACGGGTGGGCTTCGAGCGCACCGTGGCCGACTGGCGGGCGGTGCTCGACGACCCGCTCGTCGACGCCGTCAGCATCACGCTGCCCAACGCGCTGCACCGCGAGGTCGCGGTCGCCGCCGCGCAGGCCGGCAAGCACGTGTGGGTCGAGAAGCCGGTCGGGCGCGGGCTCGCAGGACACGCTGGCCGTGGCCGCCGCCGTGCGCGAGGCCGGTGTGGTGAGCGCGGTCGGCTTCTGTTACCGCTTCGCGCCCGCCGTCGCGCACGCCCGCGCGCTGATCGAGGACGGGGAGATCGGGGCCGTCACGCACTACCGCGCCACGTTCCTCGCCGACTACGCCAGCGACCCGCTGACGGCCGCCTCCTGGCGCTTCCTGCGCGCGGACGCGGGTTCGGGCGCGCTCGGGGACCTGATGTCGCACAGCGTCGACATGACCCACTTCCTCGTCGGCCCGATCGAACGCTGCAGCGGGCGCACGGCGACGCTGATCGCGCAGCGTCCGGCGCCCGCGGCGGAGGGCACGCACTTCACGCGTGGTGCGACCGGTGAGCTGGTGGATGTCGAGAACGAGGATTGGGCGAGCGCGCTGATCGAGTTCGGCAGCGGCGTCGTCGGCTCGCTCGAGGCAAGCCGCGTGATCGTCGGCCCGCACGTCAGGATGCGCTTCGACGTGCACGGAACCGAGGGCGCATTGGGCTGGGACTTCGAGCGCATGAACGAGCTGGAGCGCTTCCGGACGGGCGAGGACGCGGGCTACACGCGCGTCGCGTCCGGACCGTCGATGCCGGGATTCGGGCGGTTCCAGCCGGGTACCGGCATGTCGATGGGCTACGACGACCTGCGCGTGCTCGAGGCGGCGAACTTCCTCGGCGCCGTGCGCGACGGCGAGCAGCGCGAACCGGGGCTGGACGAGATGGTGGCGACGGCACGCGTGCTCGCGGCGGTCGAGCGCTCCGCGGCCGGCGGCGCCTGGGAGTCCGTATGAAGGTGGCGAACGCGCCGCTCAGCTACGGCGCGTTCGAGATGACCGTCGGCACCGACTTCCCGGTCCCCGATCCCGCGCGCGTACTGGCGGAGATGGCGACCGCGGGGTACGCGGGCACCGAGCTCGGGCCGCTCGGCTATCTCGGGGCCGAGCTCGGGGAGCTCGAACTGGTCGGCGGCTTCGTGCAGATCGCGTTCAGCGACCCGGACGCGTCGTACGACGAGCTGCACGCGACGCTCGATCGCTTCGGGAGCGTGACGAGCGCCCGGCCGGTGCTGTGCGACGCCGGCGGGCCGGAGCGGGTCGCCAACCCGGGCCGCGGCGGCGACGACCCTTCGCTGCGGCTGGACGAGTCCCGCTGGCGCGTGCTGGTCGACGGCGTCGCGCGCGCCGCCGACGCCGCGCGCTCGCGCGGTTTCGAGCCGGTATTCCACCACCACACGTCGACCTACGTCGAGAGCGTCGAGGAGATCGACCGCTTCCTCGAGGAGACCGACGTGCCGCTGCTGCTCGACAGCGGGCACCTGCTCGTCGCCGGCGGCGATCCGCTGCAGGCCTTGAGCGACTGGGGCGACCGGATCGACGCGATCCACGTCAAGGACGTGCGGCTGGACGTCCTCGCGGGCGTCAAGGCCGAGCGCGCCGACACGCTGACCGCCTGGCGCCGCGGCCTGTTCTGCGCACTCGGCGAAGGCGACGTCGATCTCGCCGCGTTCTGCGCGGCCGTGGACGCGACCGGCTACGACGGCTGGGTCGTCGTCGAGCAGGACCGCGTGCTCGCCGACCACGCCGACTTCGCCAACGCGGCCGCCGATCAGGCGCGCAACCGCGAGTGGCTGCGGGAGCACGCGGGATGGTGAACGTGGGCGTGATCGGCGCCGGGCTGATGGGCTCCACGCACGCGCGGCTGCTGGCGACCGCCGTCTCGGGCGCGGACGTCGTGGCGATCTCCGACGCGCTGCCCGAGAGCGCCGCGCGCGTGGCCGAGGAGCTCGGCGTGCCGATGACCCATGCCGACGGGCTCGAGCTGATCGCCGACCCGGCCGTCGACGCCGTCGTCGTCGCCTCGCCCGCCGCGACGCACGAGCCGTTCACGCTCGCCTGCCTGAGGGCCGGCAAGCCGGTGCTGTGCGAGAAGCCGCTCGCGGTCTCCGCCGCGGCCGCGCTGCGGATCGTCCAGGCCGAGGCCGCCACCGGCCGGCGCCTGGTGACGGTCGGCTTCATGCGCCGCTACGACCCCGGCTACGCGGACATGAAGGCCCAGCTGGACGCCGGCCGGATCGGCGCCCCGCTGCTCGTGCACAGCGCGCATCGCAACCCGAGCGTCCACTCGTTCTTCGACTCGGCGATGATCATCACCGACACCGCGGTGCACGAGATCGACATCACGCGCTGGCTGCTCGGCGAGGAGATCACCCGCGTGACCGTGCTCTCGCCGCGCGCCACCTCCCGCGCTCGCGAGGGCCTGCGCGATCCGCTGCTGATCCTGCTCGAGACCGCGGGCGGCCAGATCGTCGACGTCGAGGCGTTCGTGTCCGCGGGCTACGCCTACGACATCCGCTGCGAGATCGTGGGGGAGGACGGCACGCTGGAGCTGCTGCCGCCCGCCACCGTGTCCTTGCGCGCGGCGCACACCGAGTCGCTCGCGATCCCGCCGAGCTTCCAGTCGCGCTTCGGGACCGCCTACCTCAACGAGCTGCAGGCCTGGATCGCCTCGATCGTGCTCGGCGAGGAGCCGGACGGCCCGAGCGCCTGGGACGGCTACGCCGCGGCGGCGGTCTGCGCGGCGGGCGTCGAATCGCTCGAATCAGGCCGCCCCGTCGACGTGAAGCTGCACCAGCGAACAGCCGGGTAGCGGACCTCAGCAAGCACACCCCCTTGCGCGACGGTCGTGCACGACCGTCGCGGCGCGGGCTACAGCCCGGGCGCGATCGTGTCTGCTCGAGCCGATCGCGCCCTGAGCACTCCTCCTCCCTCACCTGCTCGCAGTTCACCCACGCGGCGACGCCCCGAACCAACGACGAGCCACGAGGTCCACCGCGCGGGAGGCCCGCGCACCACGCGAGCGTCAACGCTCCCCCGCGCGCCGGGTTGGGCGAAGCCTTCGTGGCCGATCACTTTGCCTCGCCGCTGCGGCTCGTGCACGCGCGTGCCGTGACCGAGTACGGCTCCGCGCTGCGCCGCGCGGGCAAGCGACGGCGCCGCCCGCGATGTCCTCAAACGGGCGCGCGAGCGCGCCCACGCGTGCGGCGCCGCGGGACTCGAGCGCCGGGCGCTCGACGAGCTGCACATCGTCGGCGCGCGCCCGCAGCGCGCGTCGCGCTCTCCGGCCGCGAGGCGCTGACGGCCTCAGAGCTCCGCGGCGCCGAGCTCGCGGCGCAGATCGCCGAGACGCTGTTCGTGACGCTCAAGACCGTCGAGCTGCACCTCGGGCGCAGCTACGGAAAGCTCGGGATTCGGTCCCGGGCGCAGCTTCCCGAGGCATTGGCCGAACGCTGACAAAATTGGGGGTAAAGCCTCCCTAAGCAATTGCCGACGAATGTTGCAGGTCGCAACACGCACATTCGTCGAAGGGTCGTCTCGGAGTCACCTTCGCCACAAAGCCGGAGGTCTCTCCATGCGCCGTACCGCGCAGCATCTCGCTGTCTCGTCCCTGCTCGCCCTCATTGCCGCCGTCGGCGCCCCCGCCGCGGCCGAAGCCGCCGCCTGTGACGGCGCGGATCGCTCCCCGGAGAAGCTCGGACAGCAGGCCACGATCAGGACGACGCTCTGCCTGCTCAACAAGGAGCGCGCCTCCCGCGGCCTGCGCAGGCTGCGCGCCGACTCCAAGCTGCACCGTGCCGCCGACGGGCACGCCGACGACATGGTCGCGCGCCACTACTTCGACCACGACTCCAAGTCGGGCACGAGCTTCATCACCCGCATCAAGCGCACCGGCTGGACGCGCTCGCGCCGCAACTGGACCGTCGGCGAGAACATCGGCTACGGCTCGGGCTCCTACGCGACGCCGCTGGCCATGGTCGAGGGCTGGATGCGCAGCAGCGGCCACCGCGCGAACATCCTCGCCCGCGAGTTCCGGATGATCGGCATCGGCGTCGCCAACGCGGCCCCGACGGGCGATCGCGGCGCGACCTACACCACCGACTTCGGAGGGTAAGTCCTCCCGCGGGCCGCGGCCCGCTCCATAATGGCCTGCGTGGCACGTGCAGATGCTGTCCGCAGGCGCCAGGCCGGAGTTCTCGTGGTGGGTGCCGCAGAGCCCGAGATCCAGTCCTGGCTACGCGCCGCGGGGCACGCTCCGCGGGCGGTCCGGCGCGCGGTCGCGGCGGGAGCGGCGCTCGAGACGGAGCCCGTCGACCTCGTCATCGTCGATCGCGACTCGTCCGGGCTCGACGCCCCCGAGGTCTGCCGCCGGCTGCGCGACGACCCGCGCCTCGGCGACGCCTGGCTGCTGGCGATCACCGTCGCCGCCAAGGGCCGGATGGCCGACTCGGCGCTCGACGCGGGCGCCGACGACTACCTGCACCGCCCGTTCACCCGCGCCGAGCTGATCGCTCGCGCCCGCGCCGGCCTGCGCGCGGCCGAGCAGCGCGCCAACGACCGCCTGCTGCGGACGCTGATGGAGAACGTCCCGGGCGCGATCTACCGCTCCGCCTGGCACGCCGACTTCCTGCTCGAGGCGATCAGCGACGAGATCGAGCGGATCTCCGGCTACCCGCCGCAGAGCTTTCTCTCGTCGAACAAGCGCACGATCCTCTCGATCGTCCACCCCGACGACCACGAGGTCGTGCTCGAGACCGTGGCCCACTCGACCGAGCACCACGAGCCGTTCGTGCTCGAGTACCGGATCGTGCGCGCCGACGGCGAGGTGCGCTGGGTCCTCGACCGCGGGCAGCCGGTCCACGGTCCGGGCGGGCGGCTGTGGCTCGACGGCGCGCTGTTCGACATCACCGAGCGCCGGGCCGCGGAGGCCGCGCTGCTCGCCCACAAGGTCGAGGCGGCGCGCACCGCCGAGCTGCGCGCCTCGCGCCAGCGCATCCTCGAGGCCGCCGACGCCGCGCGGCGCAAGATCGAGCGCGACCTCCACGACGGCGCGCAGCAGCGGCTCGTCAGCCTGGTGCTCGACGTCCAGGTCGCCCGGCGGCGCCTGGCCAAGGACCCCGCCGGCATCGGGCCGTTCCTCGAGCGGCTCGGGATCGAGCTCCAGGAGGCGTCGAAGGAACTGCGCGAGCTGGCCCGCGGCATCCACCCCGCGGTGCTGACCGAGCGCGGGCTGGTCGCCGCGCATCGGCGCGCTCGCGACCCGCTCGCCGTTCCCGGTCGAGGTCATCGACCCGCCCGCCGGATCGCTTCCCGCCGGCGATCGAGGCGACCGCGTACTTCACGGTCGCCGAGGCGCTGACCAACGTCGCCAAGTACGCGGAGGCGACGCACGCGATCGTGCTCGTCAGGTGCGAAGGCGACGAGCTGATCGTCGAGATCCGCGACGACGGCATCGGCGGCGCGGCGATCGGCAAGGGCTCGGGCCTGAGCGGGCTCGCGGACCGCGTCGGCGCGAGCGACGGCACGCTGACCGTCGACAGCTCACACGGCAGCGGCACCTGCGTGCGCGCGGTGCTTCCGCTCAATGGCGCCGGGTAACCTCGAAGCGATGGCGAACCGAGACTCCCGGCCGGTCTACTCGACCACCGACGGGGACCTGCGCAAGGCGCGCGACCCGCTGCTGAAGGAGCGGCTCGCGGCCGGCGGGCGCGTGAAGGTGCGGCGCGAGACGTCCGGTCGCCGCGGCAAGGCGGTCACGACCGTCTCCGGCGTGCCGCTCGACGACGACGGCCTGCGCGAGCTCGCCGGGCGGCTGAAGAAGCGCTGCGGCGTCGGCGGCTCGGTCAAGGACGGCGTGATCGAGCTGCAGGGCGACCACCGCAACGTGGTCATGGAGCGTCCTGAAGGCCGACGGCTACGACGTCGTCGCCGCCGGCGGCTGACGGGCCAGCACCAGCGCGGCGGCAAGGATCACCACGATCACCGCGACCTGCGCGGCGCCGCCGATCGCCGTCCCGAGCGGGGCCGTGGCCGCCGCGAGCACCGCCGCCACGGCGCGGGCGCGACTGCCGCGGAGCCCTAAGGTCGCCCGGAAGCCCGTGTCGCAGGCGACGTAGAGGGCCGTGCCCAGCGCCAGCGCGACCGCGGTCCAGTCCTCGAGCGGATCGAACGGATGGCCGATCGCCTCCTTGAGTCCCGCCGCGACCGCGATCACCGCCAGCAGCAGGCCGTAGTGCCAGTAGCCGAAGGCGATCAGTGCCAGTCGCGGGCGCCGCTGGGCCGGGGCATCGTGGAATGCATCCTCAACCGCGTTCTCGTCGCTGAAATAGACCCACCACAGCGCGGCGCTGAGGGCGAGCGCGAGCAGCCCGAAGCACACGATCGCGGCATCGAGCGCGTGCACCTCGGTCCCGACCCCGAGCACGACGACCGACTCCCCGAGCGCGACGATCACGACCAGTCCGTGGCGTTCGACGAAGTGCGACACGCCGATGACGAGCCCCTCGACGCTCGTGAACTGCGGCGTCAGCCACAGCATGACGGCGACCAGCGCCCAGATGATCGTCTGCGCGTCGCCGCCCAGGGCGCCGCCGACGACGACGAGTGCCGCGCCGAGCAGGTTGAACGGTGCGATCCGGAGGATCGCGCGCAGTTCCTCGGCCGAGACGCCACGGACGAACATCCCGGCGTGGAGCGCCGTCACGGCGAGATAGCCGAGGCCGAAGAGCAGGCCGTCGCGCTCGTAGGCGTGCGGCGCGGCGAGGGCGATGACGAGGAAGCCGCCCATCCCGCCGAGCAGGAGCAGACGCAGCCGCAGGCGATCCGTGGTGATCGCGTTCGTCAGCCACGCGTAGCCGTCGTAGATCCACCAGATCAGCGCGAGCATCACGACGACGCGGCCGAGCGCCTGCGAGGTCGTGGCCCTCGGCGAGCACCTCCGTGAGCTGCGTGATCACGAACACGAACACGAGGTCGAAGAACAGCTCGAGCGAGGAGACGCGCACGCTTCGCGGGGCCGGAGGCGAGGGCACAGTGAAATCATCCCGATTCGCATGTCGCTGCTGCTCATCCCCGCTCGCAGTGCCGTCGCAGTCCGCGTCGGCGGTGGGCAGCGGATCGAGGTCGTCAACACCCACGGCGACCAGGTCGTCGACACCTGGGCCTTCGTCGATGGCTCGGAATGGATGTCGATGGAGCACAGCCGCCTGCACATGGGCAAGCTCAACCCGGTCGTCGGCGACACGCTCGTGACCAACCGCCGCCGGCCGATCCTGACGCTCGAAGCCGACACCTCCGGCGGCGTCCACGACACGCTGCTCGCCGCCTGCGACCGCGAGCGCTACGAGCTCCTGGGCGCGACCGAGCCGCACGACAACTGCACCGACAACCTGCACGCGGCGCTCGCCACGGCCGATCTCGTGGTCCCGGCGACGCCGAGCCCGCTGAACCTGTTCGAGAACGCGCGTCCCACCGCCGACGGGACGATCGCGATCGCGCCGCCGGTCTCGACGCCCGGCAGCTCGGTCACGTTCCGCGTCGAGCTCGACGCGCTGCTGGTCTTCTCGGCCTGTCCGCAGGACATGGTCGCGACCAACGGGCCGGGCCTCACGCCCACCGACGCGCACTTCCGCATAATCGAGGCGTGCTCCGAGTCCTGATCGCAGGGGTGACCGGCTGGACCGGCGCCCCGCTCGCGCGTGCCGTCGAGGCCGCGGAAGACCTCGAGTTGGCCGGCGGCATCGCCCGCAGCGGCGCCGACTTCAGCTCCGTCACGGAGGCGCTCGCCGCGGTGCGTGCCGACGTGGTCGTCGACTACACCAGCGCGGCCGTCGTGCGCGGCAACGTCGACGCGGCGCTGGCGGCCGGCTGCCACGTCGTCGTCGGCTCCTCCGGGCTGTCCGAGCAGGACTACGCCGAGCTCGACGCGGCCGCGCGCGCCGCCGGCCGTGGCGTGATCGCCGCCGGGAACTTCTCGGTGCTCGCGGCGACGCTCCTGCACGCCGCGACCGTCGCCGCCGCCCACATCTCGCACTGGGAGGTGATCGACTACGGCTCGGCCGGCAAGCCGGACGCGCCGAGCGGCACCTCGCGCGAGCTCGCGGAGCGCCTCGCCGAGGTCAAGCCGCCGCTGCCGGCCGACCACGACGCGGACCTGATCGGCCCGCCCGAGGCGCGTGGCGCGTCCGTGGCCGGCACGCGAATCCACTCGCTGCGGCTGCCCGGCTACTCGCTCTCCACCGACGTGGTGCTCGCGACGCCCGACGAACGGCTCGTGGTCCGCCATGAGGCCGGGACGTCGGCGGCGCCCTACATCGCGGGCACGCTGCTCGCGATCCGCCGCGTGACGGAGATCACCGGCGTCGTGCGCGGCCTGGACCGCCTGCTCTTCGAGTGAGAACAAGGCGGTAACAAGTCGCCGTGACAGGGCTCTTAGGGTCGCCCGATGATCACGGTAAGAAGAACAGTGAAATGGCTCGTGGTGGCGGCGGCCGTCGCCGTCCCCGCACCCGCGCACGCGGCGGGGGTCGACCTCTCCACCTACGTCCGGGTCGGGCGCTACGACCTGCCCGAGCCGACGCGCACCGCCGCCGCCGGCCAACAGCCTGCTCGCCCAGGAGGCCTCGGCGGTGACCTACGACTGGGACACCGACACGCTGTTCGTCGTCGGCGACGGCGGCACGTCGGTCGTCCAGGTCGAGCAAGACCGGCGCGCTGATCGACTCGATGACGCTCGCGCCGGGCGGCAGCCCGCAGGGCACCGACGTTCTACGACACCGAGGGCATCGCCTACGTCGGCGGCGGCAAGTTCGTGCTCGTCGAGGAGCGCGACCGCCAGGTCGAACCTCTTCACCTACGTCCCGGGCGCGACGCTGACCGCGCCGACGTCCAGACCGTCAAGCTCGGCACGACGATCGGCAACATCGGCATCGAGGGCGTCATCGTACGACCCGCAGACCGGCGGCTTCGTCGTCGTCAAGGAAGCCAGCCCGAGGGCATCTTCCAGACCGGCATCGACTTCGCCGCGGGCACCGCGACCAACGGCTCGCCGACGACGGTCAAGTCGACCAACCTCTTCGACCCGGCGCTCGCCGGCCTCGGCGACTTCTCCGACGTCTTCGCGCTGTCGAACCTGCCGACGCTCACGGGGCCGGACGCGAGCCACCTGCTGATCCTCAGCCAGGAGTCGGGCAAGATCGTCAACGTCGACCGCGCCGGCAACGTCTCGAGCTCGCTGACGATCGGTCGGTGACGCCGACAACCCGCTGCCGGTGCCCGACAGACGCACGAGGGCGTCACGATGGACCCGAGCGGCAACCTCTACGTCGTCAGCGAGAACGGCGGCGGCGACGTCGAACACCCGCAGCTCTGGGTCTACGCGCCGTCCACGACGCCCGCCCCGCCGACCTGATCGTCTCCGAGGTCTCGCCGTGGAGCAGCGGCAACAGCCCGTACGGCGCCGACTGGTTCGAGGTCACCAACAAGGGCACGCAGGCCGTCGATCTGACCGGCTGGAAGGTCGACGACAGCTCCAACGCGTTCGCCACCGCCGTCGCGCTCAACGGCGTCAGCAGCATCGCCCCGGGTCAGTCGGTGATCTTCATCGAGGGGACCGCCGCGACCGCCGAGGCGTTCAAGACCGCCTGGTTCGGCGCCAACGTCCCGGCGGGCTTCGCGATCGGCACCTACAGCGGCGGCGGCATCGGCCTCAGCACCGACGGCGACGCCGTGAACCTGTTCGACGCCGCCGAGAAGCGGATCACGGGCGTGACCTTCGGCGCGTCGACGAACTTCTTCACGTTCGACAACGCCGCCGGGCTCACCGCCGTCTCGACGCTCAGCGTGGCGGGCGTCAACGGCGCCTTCCGCGCCGGCAGGCGACCGGCTCCCCGGGCGCCGTGACGGGGAACGCCAGCGTGCAGGCCGGCGGGTCGGTCACCGCCCGGTCCCGGCGCAGCTCTCGCTCGTCCTCGGCGCCCCGGCGACCTTCGCGCCGTTCACCGCGGGCGTCGCGCAGGACTACCTGGCCGAGACGACCGCGACCGTGACCTCGACCGGCGCCGACGCGGCGCTGAGCGTGGCGGACACGAGCGCCGTCGCTCCCGGGCACATGGTCAACGGGACCTACGTGCTCCCGCAGGGGCTGCAGGCCGGCGCGAACGGCGGCAGCTACTCACCGGTCTCCGGAATTCCGGCGACCCTGCTGACGTGGGCCGGCCCGGTGTCGGCGGCGCAGGTCACGATCGGCCTCAAGCAGCCGATCGCGGTCAGTGACCCGCTCCGCACCGGCAGCTACGCCAAGACGCTGACGTTCTCGCTGTCGACGACGGCGCCGTAATCGGATCGACGTGGTCAAGAAACCCACATTGAGACTTGCGTTGAGGGCCTCAGTGTTGACACTATGAACAGACCCCGTGAGGGGTGAGGGCGCCGCCTGACCATCGGCGTCGTTCGCGGAGCGATCCGCACCCGTAGGGCCGGCGGCGCGAGCAAACCTGGGAAAGGTCGCGCCGCCGGCCCGCGACCATTCAATCGGTGGTCAGCACGAGCTTGCCGAAGACGTCGCCGCCGGCCAGCGCCGCGAACGCGTCGCGTGCCTCGGTCAGCGGCAGCTCGGCCTCGACCACCGGCCGGACGTCGCGTTCGACGCACAGCCGGACGCAGCCGGTCGAGCTCGTCGCGCGTGCCCATCGTCGAGCCGACGACCGAGAGCTGCAGGAAGAAGATGCGGTTCAGCGAGGCGGGCGGGTCGGCGCCGCTGGTCGCGCCCGAGATGACCAGCGTCCCGCCGGGCTTCAGCGCCTTCAGCGAGTGGTCCCAGGTCGCGGCGCCGACGGTCTCCAGCACCGCGTCGACACGCTCAGGGAGTCTTGTGCCCGGGCTCGAAGACCGCGTCGGCGCCGAGCGACAGCGCGCGCTCGCGCTTGGCCTCGGAGCGGCTCGTCGCCCACACGCGCAGCCCGGCCGCGCGTCCGAGCACGATCAGCGCCGTGGCGACGCCGCCGCCCGCGCCCTGCACCAGCACCGTCGCCCCGGGGGAGACGGAGGCGCGCGTGAACAGCATCCGGTAGGCCGTCAGCCACGCGGTCGGCAGGCACGCGGCCTCGGCGAACGACAGCTCCGGCGGCTTGGCCACGAGGTTGCGCCGCGGCACGGCGACCCGCTCGGCGAACGTGCCCGGGAAGCGTTCCGACAGCAGCGTGCGGCGCGGATCGAGGGTCTCGTCGCCGCGCCAGCTCGGGTCGGAGATCACGGAGTGCACGATCACCTCGCGGCCGTCGTCGTCGACGCCGGCGGCGTCGCAGCCGAGGATCATCGGCAGCCGCTCCTCGGGCAGCCCGACACCGCGCAACGACCACAGATCGTGATGATTGAGCGACGCCGCTCGCACCGATATGGTCGTCCAGCCGTCAGGCGCGTCAGGCTCGGGCCGTTCGCCGAGCTCCAGCGCGGAAAGCGGGTCGTCGGGGTCGATCCGGGCGGCGTAGACGGCGAACACGCGGCGAAACATTTATCACCCGAGCGGGTTGAGATCTTCAGACCGCTGCCGAACCAAGTACTAGATGCCCCGATTCTTCGCCGCAGGCATGAGCCTGCTCACGCTCATGCTCGCCCTGTTCGCCATTCCTGCGAGCGCGCACGCCGCACGCGGGATGGAGCTGGCGCTCCAGGACGACAACGTGTTCGTCGACCAGCGCTGGATGGAGCGCGACACGGGGCTCGATCACGCCGTCGACCTGCGGACGAAGCGGATCCGCGTCAACGTGCTGTGGGCGCGCACGCTGGTCACCGACGCCTACGACCGCAACGTCCCCGCCGGCGGCCCGGTCTATGACTTCTCGCGCATCGACGCGCTGCAGGCTGCGGCCGCCAAGCGCGGCATCAAGCTGCAGCTGACGATCGCCGGCCCCGCGCCGGCGTGGGCCACGAAGGATCACCATGTCGGCAACAACGCGCCGGACCCCGTCAAGTACGGCGCGTTCGTGCGCACCGTCGTCTCGCACTTCGCCGGCCGCGTCGACCGCTACGCGATCTGGAACGAGCCGAACTGGAACACGTGGCTCTATCCCGCCAAGCACGCGGCGAGCCTCTATCGCGGCCTCTACATCGCCGGCTACAACAACGCCAAGGCCGCCGACCCGCGCGCCAAGGTGCTGTTCGGCGAGCTGGCCCCGAACGGCGGCGGTCGCGCGATCGCGCCGCTGAAGTTCGTGCGCGACGTGACCTGCTCGAAGGCCGACTACAAGGCCGCAAGGCGCTGCACGCCGCTGAAGTCCGACGGCTTCGCGATCCACCCGTACCAGTTCCTGGCCGCGCCGCACATCGCCACCGGCCGTGCCGACGATGTGCCGATCGGCGCGCTCGGGCGCCTGACGAAAGCCCTCGACAAGCTCGCGCACCGCAACGCCCTCGCGACGCCCACCAAGCGACCGCTCGACCTCTACCTGACCGAGTTCGGCTACCTGACCAAGGGCAAGCGCGCGCAGTCGCCGAAGGTACGGGCCGCCTGGCTGCGGTCGGCCTTCTCGGTCGCGCGGCGCAACCCGCGCGTCCGCCAGCTGCTCCAGTACCAGCTCGTCGATCCGCCGGACGAAGAGGCCTGGCACTCGGCGATCCTGCATCGTGACGGCTCGCCGCAGGCCGCCTACACCGGCCTCGCGAAGGCCTCCGCCGCGAACCGCTGAGTCCTGCCGCGCCCGGGTGCGCGGTTGCAACGCACGAGAAACGACTCGGCGAGTAGCATCGCGCAGGTCGGCATCACAGGAGGAGAGAACCTCGTGAAGACCAGGGCAGCGGTGCTGTGGGAGTCGGGTCGCAACTGGGAGGTCGTAGACCTCGATCTCGACGAGCCGAAACAGGGCGAGGTCCTGATTCGCTGGGAGGCGGCGGGCTTCTGCCACTCCGACGAGCACTTGCGCCACGGCGACATCGTCCCGCGCTTCCCGATCGTCGGCGGCCATGAGGGCGCCGGCGTGATCGAGAAGATCGGCCCAGGCGTCTCGCGCGTCGCCGAGGGCGATCACGTCGTCACCTCGTTCCTGCCCGTCTGCGGGCACTGCCGCTGGTGCGCTACGGGCCACTCGAACATCTGCGACCTCGGCGCGACGATCCTCGAGGGCTGCCTGCCAGACGGCACCTTCCGCTTCCACGGTGAAGGCCAGGATCTCGGCGGGATGTGCATGCTCGGCACGTTCTCGCAGTACTCGACGATCTCCGAGACCTCGTGCGTGGTCGTGGACAAGGACCTGCCGCTGGACGTCGTCGTGCTCGTCGGCTGCGGCGTCCCCACCGGCTGGGGCTCGGCCGTCTACGCCGCCGACGTGACGCCCGGTGAGACCGTGATCGTCTACGGCATCGGCGGCATCGGCGCCAACGCGATCCAGGGCGCGGCTCACGCCGGCGCGATGAACCTGATCGCGGTCGACCCGCTGGCCAACAAGCGCGAGGCGGCCGAGGATCTCGGCGCGACGCACAGCGTCGCGACCGCCGAGGAGGCTTACGAGCTCTCGCAGGAGCTGACGCGCGGCGTCGGCGCCGACAAGGCCATCATCACCGTCGACGTCGTCAACGAGGACGTCGTCGGTGCGGCCGTCACCGCGATTCGCAAGGGCGGCACCGCCGTGATCACGGGCCTCGCGGACCCGAACAAGCTCACGGTCCAGCTCTCGGGCGCCGGCCTGACGCTCTACGAGAAGACCGTCAAGGGCACGCTGTTCGGCTCGGGCAACCCGATGCACGACATCCCGAACCTGATCCGCATGTACCAGGCGGGCAAGCTCAAGCTCGACGAGCTGATCACCACGACGTACACCCTCGACCAGATCAACCAGGGCTACGACGACCTGCTGGCCGGCAAGAACATCCGGGGCGTGATGATCCACGAGCACTAGTACTTCGACCCTGCTGGCGCGGGTCGACGAGCGGATCGTCGGCCTGCGCCGCGAGGCGGAGGTGCTCGCCGCCAGCCTCGCCAGCGGCTGCCATGTCGTGCTGGAAGGGCCGCCCGGGACCGGGAAGTCGACGCTGCTGCGAGCGGTCGCGGACGGGGCGGGGTTCGGGGTCGAGTTCGTCGAGGGCAACGCCGAGCTGACGCCGTCGCGGCTGGTCGGCCATCACGACCCCGCGCTCGTGCTCGAGACCGGCTACCGGCCCGACACGTTCGTCGACGGCCCGCTGCTGACGGCGCTGCGGGAGGGCCGGCTGCTCTACATCGAGGAGCTCAACCGCGTCCCCGAGGAGACGCTCAACGTGCTCGTCGGCGCGCTCGCGGAGGGCGAGATCCACGTGCCGCGGCTCGGGCGCATCCCGGCCCGGGCCAGCTTCAGGCTGATCGCGGCCATGAACCCGTTCGACGCCGTCGGCACCGCGCGCGTCAGCCAGGCGATCGCGGACCGCATGTGCCGGATCTCGATCGGCTACCAGGACGGCCCGGGCGAGCAGGTCATCGTCGAGCGCGTCACCGGCGCGTCCAGCCCGCTCGTGGCGCCCGCGGTCGAGCTCACGCGGCTCACGCGCGAGCACGCGCAGGTCCGGATGGGGGCGTCGGTGCGCGGCGCGATCGACCTCGTCCGGCTCGGGCGCGAGCTCAGCGCGATCCGCGGCGAGGACGAGCCGGTTCCGGGCGACGCCACGTTCGCCGACGCCGCGATCGCCGCGCTCTCCGGCCGGCTGCGCCTCGACGAGGGCAGCGAGCAGACGCCCGAGGCGATCGTGCTCGAGCTGATCGAGCGCCTCAAGCCGGTCGAGCAGACGGAGCCCGAGCCTCCGGGAAAAGGGATCGCCCCGCCCCTGCGGGTGGGGCGGGCCGGTCGCTGAGCGGCGCCGCGGCGCAGGACGTCGTCCGCGAGCGCGGCCGGCGCACGATGCCGCGCGACCAGCTCGCCCAGCGCCACGGGCAGCTCGAGCAGGTCTCGCCCGCGGTCGGCCGGCTCGACGAGCGGGCCTTCCACGATCTCCTGCGCACCGACCCGGACGCCGCCGTGGCGCTGCTGGCCGACCTCGGTGCGGCGACCGACCCGCAGCTGCGCCTGCAGGCGCGGCGGCTCGCCGCGCGGCTGTTCGTGCGCGCGGGCCGGCTCGGCGCGGAGACCCAGCGCGGCTACCGGCGGCTGAGCCCGGGCCGTGCCGGGGGAGAGGGCGATCTCGACCTCGACCTCACCCTGGAGGTCGCGGGCGGGCGGCCGAAGCACGCCGACCAGCTGATCGCGCGCCGCTGGACCGCGCCGCGTCGCGCCCTGTGCCTGCTCGTCGATCACAGCGGCTCGATGCGCGGGCACGCCGTCGGGATGGCCGCGATGGCGGCCGCGGCCGTGGTCCTGACCCGGACCGAGCGCGCGAGCACCAGCGTGATCGCCTTCGCCGCCGACGCCCTCGTCCTCCAGGGCCAGGGCGATGCCCGGGCCCCGGCCGCCCTGGTCGACGACCTGCTCTCACTGCGGGGCAAGGGCCGGACCGATCTCGCTCTCGCGCTGCGCACGGGGGCGCGCGAGCTGGCCCGCGAGCCGGCCGCCGAACGGCTGGCGATCGTGCTCTCCGACTGCCGCGTCACCGCCGGGGGGGACCCGCTGCAGGCGCTCTCGGGGCTCGACCGGGTCGACGTCCTCGGGACCACGGACGAGCCGGACGCGGTTGCGGCCGGCCGCGCGCTGGCGGCACGAGCCGGCGGGAGATACCTCCCGGCGACCGGCTTCAGAGAGCTTCAATCCAGTCTAGTGGCGCTTCTGTCCTAAAGGACGTGTGCAGTCATCTGGACGAATGACTGCTTGACGGACCCTCTCATGTCTAGATACGGTCGCCGGACTCGGGGTGTGATGTTGCCTCACGGGGAGAGGCGCGTCCTACGATGCTCCGCTCGGTCAATACGGGTCCACGCAGGTTGCAAGCAGGAGGGAGAGTGGCAGCGATGCCCTCATTCGTTCGCATAAAGAGAATTTCGGTTATCGGTGTCGCCTTCGCTGCGTTCACCGTTCCTGTGGCCACCGCGTCAGCCGACGATGTCTGGCTGTGGGCCTGCCATGGTCCCGGAGGGCAAGCGCTTCCGAACCTCGGTACACGCTCCGACGTCGGCGCCGGCGGCAGCTGTCAGGCTGACCACGGCACCGAGTCCGACGCGCTGCACCTGAACGCCGCGAGCGGCCTGACGCGCTCCTTCCAGGTGCCGTCGCAGGTCACCCTCGGCGCGATCGACCTCGGTCGCACGACCGCGCTCACCGCGGGTCAGACGTACACGGCTTCGACGACCAGCCCGACGACGATCTTCGAGACCCTCAACGGCGGCGACGCCGCGCTGACGGGCTCCAAGGTGGCGGCTGCGTCCGGCAGCCAGCTGGACCTCCGCGTCAACGGCGCCGGCGCCGGTGGCGTCGACGTGTCCCACATCGCGATGAAGGTCACCGACGACAAGGCGCCGACCGGCGCGGTCGGCGGCTGGCGTTCGCCCGCGTCCGATCTCACCGACAAGGACCACTCGTCCGACCCCGCCGCGCTGCGCCTCAACGTGCAGGCGAGCGACGTCGGCGTCGGCCTCAAGAGCGCCACGGCGTACCTCGACGGCGTTCCTGTCGCCAGCGGCTCGTTCGGCGACGCCTCGTGCGTCGAGCTCTCGCCCGGGTCCGACCAGATCGACCTGCCCTTCGGCGCCGTCGGCCAGAACGACAACGTCATCACGGGTGATCCCGTGGGTTGCTCCAACCGCGGCGAGGTCACGCTCCTGGTCATCACCAAGGCGGTCCCCGACGGTCCCAACCACACCATCAGCGTCACGGCCACCGACTGGGCCGGCAACACGACGAAGCTGATGGACAACGTCGCGACCGAGATCCTCAACCATGTCGACCTCGGCAAGTCCAGCCAGGACGCTGAGCATCGGCACGAGCGGCACGACGACGCCGAACGCCAACTCCAACAACTCGGGCGGCAGCAACAGCGCCGCCGGAAACGCGGCGCAGATCTGCCGCTCCCCGCGCCTGTCGATCTCGCTCGCGCAGAAGCCGATGCGGATCTCCAACGGCCAGCCGGTCCTGCAGTACGGCAAGCGCTACCGCTTCAACGGCCGCCTGACGTGCGTCATCAACGGCAAGCGCAAGTCGGCCCCGAAGCGCGCCCGCGTCGACATCACGAACAAGATCGGCAAGAAGACCTACGAGAAGGCCGGCACGACGGTCCGCGACAAGGGCCGCCTGACGGTCATCCTGGCCTACAAGACCTCGCGGACGATCACCTTCCGCTTCACGAGCGCCGGCGGGCAGCGCTCGACGGTCAGCATCAAGGTCAAGGTCGCGAAGAAGAAGTCGACCCGGCGCTGAGCCGGACACGGCAGGGGGAAGTCAGATGAAGCGGTTGATGGCGCTCGGCGCCGCACTGACGGCGCTTGGCGCCGGCGGTGCGGCCCTCGGGCAGACGGCGGCGGCCGGCGGGGCCGCCGCCCAGGCAGACGGCGGGCTCTCGATGATGCCCGCGGTCATCGAGCACGGCCCGCAGCCGGGCGCGCTCACGACGCTGACCGTGGCCAACCGGTCGGCGGCGCCGATGGCGGTCACCGTGACACCACGCCCGTGGACCCAGGCGGCAACGGGCAAGGTCTCCCCGAACCGGCGCGCGACGCTCCCCGGCGTCAGCGTCAGCCAATCGACGTTCACGCTGGCCCCGGGCGCTGAGCAGCAGGTCACCGCGACCCTGAACTCCTCGCCCGGCGCCGGCTACCTCTACGGCGCGATCGAAGTCGTCGGCCTGCCGACCGACGCGGCGACCCGCAAGGGCGTCGTGCTCGGCTACCGGCTGGTCGGCTCGGTCCGGATCCTGCCGTCGGCGCCGAAGTACGGCATCACCGCCGGCAACCCGAAGGCCGTCAAGGGCACCGCCGTCATCCCGGTCAAGAACACCGGCAACACGCTGGACCCGGTGAGCGGGACGGTCAACGTCAAGGGCGCCCGCGGCACCAAGAACCTCGCGATCGCCGCGGTCCGGATTCTGCCCGGCAAGTCGGTCAACATCCCGGCGGGCACGAAGCTCGCCGCCGGCTCGTACACGGCCACCGTGACGCTCAACCAGCGCGGCAAGAAGGCCCTCTCGGCGACCAAGAAGTTCAAGGTCAAATGAAAGGTTCCGACTCGCGTCCGATCCGGCGTTCGGGCGGCTACGCTCGATTCGGTTCGGTCGGAGCCCTGACCACGGTCTGGGTGCAGCGCTCCGATTCCGATGCGCCCGTGTTGGTGTCATCGGTGGTCAAGACGAGAATCCTGGAAGGGAAGTAATGAAGCTGCGAACGATGCTTGCTGGAGCGGTGATCGCCGCCCTCGCCGCCCCGGCGGCCGCCATGGCGCAGACGCCGGATCCGGTCAGCGGTGGCACCGAACGTCGGCGGCAGCGTGCCGAGCTTCCTCGAACTGATCCTCACGCAGCCGAGCAAGGGCTTCGCGGCCTTCTCGAAGACCAAGTCCTACGAGATGTCCTTCGACGCGCAGGTCACCGCGACCGACGCGCCGACGCTGCTGACGCTCGCCGACGGCGACGCCACGAGCGGTTCCAAGCTCGGGCACATCTCGGTCGGCTCCAAGCGTCTCGCGGCGCCGCTGGAGGCCGCGGTCGGCAGGTCGCCGTTCCAGCCGCTCGACGGCGCCGTCGACCCGCTGCTGACGAAGTGGACCGAGTCGGCGACGCGTCTGAAGTCGACGGTCAAGCTGCGCCAGAAGGTGACCGGCAAGGCCACTGGCAACTACCGCAAGGTGCTGCTGGTCACGCTCTCGACGGAGACGCCGTAACCGGCGCCTCTGCACGCACTGCAGATAACAAGAGGAGATACCTGAAGTGAAGCGCGCTACGAGTCGGCTTGTCGCCGGCGCTCTCAGCCTTGCCGTCGTAGGGTCTGCGACCGGCGGTGTGATCGCTGCTCAGGCGGACGACTCAGCGCCGCGGGCACAGGCTGCTCAGCAGGGCGGCGTCTCAGATCACCCCCGCCCGCGTCGAGGCCACGGCCAAGAAGGGCACGGTGGCCTCGTTCACCGTCAAGAACTCCACCAAGGACACGCTCCGGGTCACGGTCACGATCCGTCCGTGGAGCCAGAACCGCGCCACCGGTCAGGTCGCGATCAACAAGCGCGCGAACCTGTCGCCGTACGTCGTCGCGAGCCCGCAGGTCTTCGACCTCAAGCCGGGCTACGCGGTCGCTGAAGCTGAACATGAAGCGCACTGACCGCTTCCGGGTCGCTCTACGGCGGCATCCAGGTGTTCGCCAAGCAAAAGAAGAAGAAGGCGACCAACGGCATCATCCCGCAGTACGAGGTCATCGGCGCCCTGCGCCTGAACCCGAAGGTCAAGCGCCCGAACCTGCGCGTCGGCGCGACCGACGTCGTCGGTCGCGGCAACGGCCGCTCGCTGATCCTCGCCGTCCGCAACACCGGCAACACGCTTGATCCGGTCGCCGGCACGGTCAAGATCACGGGCCCGACCGGCCGCACCGCGACGATCCCGGCCGTCAGCATCGTCCCCGGCCAGGTCGTCTACCTCAAGGGCGGCGCGCTGAGCGGCATGAAGGGCGGCAACTACACCGCCACGTGGTCGATCACGCAGGGCACCAAGCGCTACACCGCGAAGCGCACCTTCAAGCTCTAGACGACATGCAGTTCTCACGCCGGCCGCGCAGTGCGGCCGGCGTGATTGCTTCTTCGCCCGCCCAACCGTAAGGTCGTCGCGTGACCGCTCCCGGCCCTCCCGTTCTGCACGCGCTCGAATCCGAGATCATGGAGGAGCTCTGGGCGCGCTCGGAAGCCACCGTGCGCGAGGTCCAGGAGGCGCTCAACGCCCGCGGGGACAAGGTCCGGGCCTACACGACGCTGCTCACGGTGATGACGCGGCTCGACGCCAAGGGCCTGCTCGTGCGGCGCCGCGCCGGTCGGCTGGACGTCTACGCCCCGGCGATCGCCCGCGACGCCTACCTGCAGGCGCGCGCCGAGGCCGAGGTGGCCGCGCTGGTCGCGGACTTCGGCGATCTCGCGCTCGCGCACTTCGCGCGTCACATCGGCACGCTCGACCCGGAGCGGCTGGAGAAGCTCCGCCGGCTGGCGAACGGTGGCTGACCTGCGGCGAGCGGAGTTCGCGGTCGCCGCCTTCGGCGTCACCGCGTTCCTGCTCTCACTGATCTTCGTCCTCGACGCGGTGCGCTTCCACGGGGACGTGCTCGTCGCCGCGCTCCAGGGGCTGCCGCGGCGCCGAGGTCCACATGCGCGGCGTCCTGCTGATCACGCTCGCGCTGTTCGACCTGTTCGCGCTCACGCGCGTGCTCGCCTCGATCTCACGCGGCGTCGTCCGCGCATCGCCGCGTCATCGGCCGGATGCCGGTGCTCGCCCAGCGCGAGGTCGCGGGCCGGCAGGTCTCGGTCGTCGCCGGTACGCCGCCGCTGGCGTTCTGCGCCGGCCTGCTGCGGCCGCGGGTGTTCGTCTCGGAGGGCGCGCTGGACCGCCTGAGCGAGGACGAGCTGGCCGCCGTCGTCGCGCACGAGGCACATCACGCCGCGCGGCGCGACCCGCTGCGGATCCTGATCGCACGCGCGATCGGGGACGCGTACTCCTTCGGTGCGCTGCCGCGGCGCGAACAGGCGCTGTCCGAGCTCGCGGCCGACGACGCCGCCGTGCGCAGCCGCGGCGCCGCCCCGCTCGCCTCGGCGCTGCTGGCCTTCCACGGCGACGCGGCGCAGATCGCGCCCGGAGCGCGTGGACCGGCTCACGGGCGCAGCGCCCGGGGACGAGGTGCCGCGCGCGCTCGTGGCCGGAGCGGCCGCCGTGATCGCCGGCCTGGTCGTGCTGCTCCTCGCCGGCCTCTTCATGCCCGGTCACCCGCGCGTCTGCCTGCCGCTCGCGTCGGCCCCGATCTGGTGGCTGTGCGCGGTCACCGCGCGGCTGGCGGCGATGGGCCCGGCCTGGCTCGGCTGGCGCCGGGCCGGGGCCTTCCTCGACCTAGCCTCTCCCTTCTTCTTCTCGCAGTCCTTGGCGATCTTGACGCGCTTCGCGTTGCCCTTGAAGCGCGAGACCATCACGGTGTCGTTGCCGGGGCCGCACTTCACGGTGCCGCTGCCGCTGGACGTGATCGCCGTGATCAGGTCGTCGCCCGGGCCGGCGTCGACGGTCGTGCGCTTGCCCGCGAGCCGGATCTGGTCGTTGCCGTTGCCGCCGAAGATCTGCGTCGAGACGCCGTTGCCCTGCAGGTAGTCGTTGCCGTCGCCGCCCATCACGACGTTCTTGCCGCGGCCGGCGTAGACGTGTCGTCGCCGGCGCCGCCGCTCATGAAGTCCTTCTGGCGCAGGGCGGCCGCGCCGCCGCTGTCATGGCGGGCGTCGCCCCAGAGCACGTCGTCGCCGCCGTTGCCGTAGAGCTTGTTGGAGCCGTGCTGGCCGAGCAGGACGTCGTTGCGCTCGCCGCCGTTCTTGGTGCCGTTGCCACCCCACGAGATGCCGCGCGTGGGGTCGCGCTCGGCGGCCTCGTCGATCACGTTCTCGCAGTTGGACTGGGCCGCGCAGCAGCTTGCGGTTGGTCCGGCCCTTCGGCTGCGGGCGAGTTGTAGACGGTGTCGTTGCCCTCGCCGCAGTCGATGCTCCGGATCGCGCTCGGTGGATCGCTGTTGAGGTAGATCACGTCGTCGCCGGGGCCGGCGTCGATCGTGTCGGGGCCGGTGTCGGAGTGGATCAGGTCGTTGCCGTTGCCGCCGAAGATCACGTCGCCGCCGCTGCCGCCGAAGAGGATGTCGTTGCCGTCGCCGCCGATCAGGCGGTCCGGGGCCTCGTCGCCGTTGAGCTGGTCGTCGCCGGCGCCGCCGCTGAGCGTGTCGTGGCCGAAGCCGCCGGTGGCCTTGTCGTTGCCGTCGCCGCCGTCGAGGTTGTCGTCGCCCGAGCCGCCGTTCAGCGTGTCGTCGCCCGCGCCGCCGTCGATCGTGTCGGGGCCTGTGTCGCCGAAGAGGATGTCGTTGCCGCCGAGGCCGCGGATGTTGTCGCGCCCGCCCATCCCGTTGATCGTGTCCGGGCCCCCGGTCCCGGTCAGGTTCTGGGCCGCGTTGGACCCGAGGATGTCGTCCGCGAGCGCGGTCGAAGCGAACCCCAGCGCGCCGATGATTGTCAGAACGATGAATGTCCGCATGGTGCGGACAAGCGCTAACTGCCCTTGCTCGAAGGCCTCCACGAGGCGCGTTCTCACGCTGACCTTTTCCGCGCTCATCCGCTGCGGGGCGCCAGCAGGTACTGCGAGACGAGCCATTCGCTGCCGTCGTGGTAGCCCCAGATCTCGGCCGCGGAGACCATGAACAGCCGCCACGCCGCGAGCTGGCGGCGCGCCTCGCGGCGGCCGACGCCGCGCTCGAGCACGCTCGAGCGCCTGCGCCGAGTTCGCGTCCAGGCGATCGAGCCACGCGTGCAGCGTGCGCTCGTAGTGCGTGCCGGAGACGGCCCAGCGGTCCTGGACCACGAGGTGCTCCTGGAAGCGCAGCAGCAGGTCGTGTGAGGGCATCGTCCCGCCGGTGAAGAAGCGCTCGGCCGCCCAGGTGGCCTCGAAGCGGTAGGCGAGGCTGCGGTGCGAGAAGACGTGCACGAACGCCTTGCCGTCCGGCTTCGAGCCGGCCCGAGATGCGCCGCAGCAGCTCCTTCCAGTTGCGCATGTGCTCGAACATCTCGATCGAGAGCACGCGGTCGACGTCGCGACCCGGGTCGTAGCGGTTGGCGTCCGACGGTGACGATCTCGACGTTGGTCGATCCCGCGGCGCTCGCACTCGGCCTCGATGTACTCGCGCTGGGCCTCCGACGGCGGTGATGCCGGTGACGCGCGCGTTCGGGTAGTGCTCGCCGAGCCACAGCGAGAGCGAGCCCCAGCCGCAGCCGAGATCGAGGATGTCCATCCCGTCGGCGATCTGCGCGCGCTCGCAGGTGAGCCGCAGCATCGCGTCCTCGGCGCCGGCGAGGTCCTCGACGCCGGCAGGCCAGAACGCGCACGAGTACTTGTGCCGCGGGCCGAGGAAGAGCTGAAGAACTCGGCCGGGCAGCTCGTAGTGCTGCTGGTTGGTCGCGCTCCGGCACCTCGAGCGATCGGCCCGTGCGACATGTGCCACGACGAGCGAGCGCAGGCGGTCCTCCTGGGCCTCGACGCCACCCTCGCGCTCGCTCTTGAGCCGGCGCGCGGCGGCGGCGCGCGAGCCGAGCGCGAGCAGCGGGTCCGGCAGCAGGTGATTGGAGAGCGCTCGGTCCAGGAGCTCGTTGCTGCGCATCCGCGCAGTATGCGGGAACTGCAGGGAGATCTGCGAAGCGATCTCCCAAGCGACCGAAGCAGCGGACGTGGTCCGCTTGCGAGGAACGCCTCAGACCGTGAGTTCGCCGGCGAGATCGCGGGCGAGCAGCTCGCGCACCGCCTCCGGCGCGTGGCCCTCGGAGAGCAGCACGACGAGCTTGGTGTAGGCGGCCTCGGTGGTCATGTCGAGGCCGCCGACGGCGCCCGCGGCGACCAGCGGGCCGCTGGTCGCGTAGGCCCCGAGATCGACGCGGCCGTCGACGCACTGGCTGACGACCAGCACCGCGACGCCGCGCTGCGCGCCCTCGGCCAGCGTCGTCAGCAGCTCATCGTCGGTGTCGGGGAGGTTGCCGGCGCCGTAGGCCTCGAGCACGAGGCCGCGCGCCGGCTCGGCCAGCGCCGCGCGCAGCAGCGCGGCGGGCATCCCCGGGTACAGCCGCAGCATGTTCACGGGCGCGTTGAGGTTCGGCGGCAGCCCGATCGGCCCGGGCATCGGCGGGCGCAGCCGCGCCGCGTCGACCTCGATCTCGACCCCGGCCGCGCCGAGCGGCGGCAGGTTCGGCGACTCGAAGGCCTCGAAGCCGCTCGCGCTGGCCTTGATCGAACGGCAGCCGCGCAGGATCTTGGAGCCGAACACGAGGCAGACCTCGCGCACGTCGTCGCGCGCCGCCACCAGCACGGCGGTCAGCAGGTTCTGGCGCCCGTCGCTGCGCAGCACGCCGAACGGGATCTGCGAGCCGGTCACGACGACCGGGCGGTCGAGCCCGCGCAGCAGGAACGCGAGCGCCGAGGCCGTGTAGGCCATCGTGTCCGTCCCGTGCAGGACGACGAAGCCGTCGAAGGCGTTCTTGCGCTCGGCGATGTCACGCGCGATCGCGCAGCCAGTCGGCGGGCTGGGCGTTCGCCGAATCCAGCAGCGGCGCGTACTCGGCGATCACGAGGTCCGGGACCTCGTGGTCGTTGAGCTCCGGGCGCCCGCGGATCAGCGCGCTCAGGTGGCCCTTGACGGGCGCGTAGCCGGAGTCGGTCGCCTGCATGCCGATCGTCCCGCCGACGTAGGCGACGTAGATCCGTTTGCGGCCGTTCATGGCGTCAGCTCGTCGAAGTGCGCCTGGGCCGCCGCGGCCCAGCGGCTGTGGTGCTGGCGGAACATGTCGTAGGCGCGCCGGCGCGGCCAGTCGCGCGGCAGCAGGTCGTCCGGCAGGTCCGGGTCGATGAACGGAAAGCGCCTCCAGGCGTGCACGATCGCCGTCTGCACCGCGAACGTCTCGGCGCCGGTGCTCGGGCGCGCCTGCGCGAAGTCGTCGATGAACTGCTCGTAGTGCTCGCGCAGGCCGGGCAGGTCCCAGGCCTCGTCGAGCACCCGCTCCGTCCCGCCCAGCGCGCCCAGCTCGGCGCGGAAGGACAGCAGCTGCGCCGGCTCCTCGGCCTTGATCAGCGCCTCGCGATCCACATGCGGCGTGATCCAGAGGCCGTTGCCGAGCGAGCCGAAGCCCGCCCACGCGAGCTGCGTCGTGAGCTGGTGGCGCAGCTCCCTGCGCGGCTCGGGCACGCGCAGGACGACCAGCAGCCAGCGGCCGTCCCAGCTCACAGGCCCGCCGAAGCCGTAGATCCGTCTCGCGCCGTCCCGGAGCAGCGCAGCTGACGAGGGGGTCAGGCGCATCCGCGAGCGCCGGCCGACGCGCTCGGCCTCCAGCCACCCCTCGCGCGTGCTGCGCACGACCGCCTGGCGGGCCGCCGAGGGCGAGAAGCCGAGCACGTTGAGCGCGGCGATCAGCCCTTCCTGCCACGCGCCCTCGGGCCGCTGCAGCAGGTACTCGCCGAGCACGGTCAGGAGCGTCGAGCGGGCGGCGGGCGCGCCAACAGAACGGCGTCGTAGGACGTCTTCCACGGCCCAGACGCTAGTCGACTCCAATATCCTCGGGCTCATGAAGCACCGGGCCCTCGACGAGGTCTACTGCTCGGTCGCGCGGACGTGGTCGGTCCTCGGGGACCGCTGGACGATGCTGATCCTGCGCGAGGCGTTCCGCGGCACGGCGCGCTTCGACGCGTTCCAGTCGCGCCTGGAGATCGGGCGCACGCTGCTCGCCGACCGGCTCTCGCGCCTGGTCGAGGAGGAGATCTTCGAGCGCGTGCGCTACTCCGAGCGCCCGGAGCGCTTCGAGTACAAGCTCACGCGCAAGGGGCTGGATCTGTACCCGGTGCTGCTGGCGCTGATGGAGTGGGGCGACCGCTACAAGGTCGAGGAGCCGCCGGTGCGGCTGTTCCACAAGGCCTGCGGCGAGGAGGCCGAGCCGCAGCTCGTATGCGGCCACTGCGCTGAGCCGGTCTCCTACGGCGACCTGCGCGCCGAATACGCGCCAGGAGCTTGGTAGGCGATCCTCACGAGCGGACTTCGTCCGCTGCCTCGGTCGCTGGGCGAATCGCTTCGCAGATTCGCCCCCGTGCCCTCGCCGGCGGCACGGTCGCCGACGTCTACACCGGCACCTGGATCAAGGCCAACGTCGAGCTCGAGGACGGGCGGATCGTCTACGTCGGCCCGCGCGAGCCGGCTTCCGAGAACGTCCTCGACGTGTCCGGGAAGGTCGTGGTGCCGGGCTACATCGAGCCGCACACCCATCCGTGGTGCCTGTACTCGCCGTCGTCGCTGCTCGAGGTCGCGGTGCCGGACGGGACGACGACGCTCGTCTACGACAACCTCTTCTTCTACCTCGCCCACGGCGTCCCGGGGCTGCGCTCGATCGTCGACGCGATGAACGCGGCGCCGGCGCACGTGAAGTGGGTCGCGCGGATCTCGCCGCAGTCGGCGTATGAGGACGAGGCCGAGCGCTTCGCGATCGAGCGGATCGCGCCGTTGTTCGACTGGCCCGAGGTCGTCGCGAGCGGTGAGATCACGAACTGGATGTCGGTCGCGCGCGGCGAGCCGCGGGTGGCGGCTGGGATCGCCGCCGCCAAGGCTGCGGGGCGGCGCGTCGAGGGCCACAACGCGGGCGCGTCCTACAACCGCCTCAACGAGCTCTCCGCCGCCGGCATCTCCGCCGACCACGAGTGCATCACCGGCGAGGAGGCCCTGTCGCGGCTGCGGCTGGGCATGTGGACGATGCTGCGCCAGTCGTCGCTGCGCCCGGATCTGGAGTCGATGCTGCGCGATCTGCTGCCGGTGCTGGGGGCCGCCCGCCGGCTGATGTTCACGACCGACGGCGCGGTGCCCTCGTTCTACGCGGAGCGCGGCATGATCGGCGGTGCGCTGCGGATCGCCTCCGACGTCGGCGTCGACCCGATGCGCGCGCTGCAGATGGCGACGATCGACCCGGCGACCTTCCTCGGCCTCGACGAGGAGCTCGGCGGCATCGCGCCCGGCCGGCGCGCGACGCTGCTCGTGCTGCCCGAGGTGGGGGAGTGGCGGCCGGAGCTCGTCCTGGTCGACGGTGAGATCGTGGCGCGCGACGGCGCGCTCGTCGCGGCGACGCCTGCGATCGACTGGCCCGCCGGGCCGCCGCTGCTCGCCCCGCCGCCGGAGGTCTTCGCCCCGCTGACCGGCGTGCAGCCCGTGGCGCGCTACGAGAGCGCCGTCATCAACCGCCGCGTCGACCGCGAGGTCACGGCCGGCGATCTCCAGGCCGCCCTGGTCGCGCGCGACGGCACGTGGGTGACGCAGGGCGTGATCGAGAACTTCCTCGGCGACGTCGCCGGGTTCGCGACCACCGCGACGACGTCACTCGAGCTGCTGGTGCTCGGCAAGGACCCCGCGGCGATGGCTCGCGCTGCGCGCACCGTCGCCGAGCTGGGCGGTGGCTTCGCGTTCGACGGCGGCTGGTCCGCGCCGCTGGAGGTCGACGGCCTGATCACCGCCGGTGGCTTCTCGCGCGCGCTGGAGATCGAGCGCGAGCTGACGGTGCAGATGCAGCGGGCGGGCTATCCGTTCCACGATCCGCTGTACTCCTTGTTGTTCGCCTCCGGCGACTTCCTGCCGGAGGTGCGGCTCACCCCGAGAGGAGTGCTCGAAGTGAAGACCCGGACTGTCCTAAAGGGTCCGTCACGAATTGATACGGTCACCGGCCGATGATGAACTCCGGGACGCTCGTCGACCGGCAGCTCGAGGCTGGTCGCGGCGACAAGGTCGCCATCCGCTGCGCGGGTGACGAGGTCACCTACGCCGAGCTGCACGGGCGCATCTGCGCGGCGGGCAGCGCGCTGCGCGAGCTGGGCGTCGGGCGCGAGGACCGCGTGCTGATGGTGCTCGACGACACGCCGACGTTCCCGGCCGTGTTCCTCGGCGCGATGCGCAGCGGCGCCGTCCCGGCGCCGGTCTCGTTTCTCGACACGACGGAGAACTTCCGCCACTACGCGACCGACTCCTACGCCAAGGTCGTCGTCGCCGAGGACGCGCTCGTCGAGCGGCTGCCGCCGGGCGCGATCGGGCGCACCCAGTTCGAGGCGCTGATGGCGGACGCGGCGGGGGAGACCAGCCCGGCCGACACGCACCCGGACGACATGGCCTTCTGGCTCTTCAGCGGCGGCTCGACCGGCTTCCCTAAGGGCGTCGTGCACCTGCACCACGACATCCCGTACACGTGCGACACCTTCGCCCGCGAGATCCTCGCGATCACCGAGGCCGACGTCACGTTCTCCTCGACCAAGCTCTACCACGCGTACGGCCTGGGCAACAACCTGACGTTCCCGTACTCGGTCGGCGCCACGACGGTGCTGCGCCCCGGCAAGCCGGACCCGCGCGGGCTGCTCGAGACCGCGCACGCGCAGCAGCCGAGCCTGTTCTTCAGCGTGCCCACGCTGTACGGCGCGATGGTCAACCTGCCCGACGCGGCGTCGCACGATCTGTCCTCGGTGCGCATGTGCGTGTCCGCCGCCGAGCCGCTCGCGCCCGAGGTCCTGCGCCGCTGGCAGGCCGCGTTCGGCCTGGACATCATCGACGGCATCGGCTCGACCGAGATGCTGCACATCTACTGCTGCAATCGCCCCGGAGCGGTCAAGCCCGGGACGAGCGGCAAGCCGGTGCCGGGCTATGAGCTGGTGCTGCTCGACGAGCTCGGGCAGCCGGTGCCCGAGGGTGAGGTCGGCAACCTCTACGTGCGCGGCGACAGCGCGCTCGCGTACTACTGGCACCAGCACGAGAAGACCAAGGCCGCGATCAAGGGCGACCTGTTCTTCACCGGCGACCGCTATCGCACCGATGCCGACGGCGACTACGTCTACGAGGGCCGCGCCGACGACATGATCAAGATCGGCGGCCTGTGGGCCTCGCCGATCGAGATCGAGAACGCGCTCGTCGAGCACCCGCGCGTGCTCGAGGCGGCGGCGGTCGGCGTCGACGCCGACTACACGACGCGCGTGAAGGCGTTCGTGATCTGTCGCGGCGACGCGGGCGACGACACGCTCGTGGCCGAGCTGCAGGAGTGGTGCAAGTCACGCCTGCGCCGCTACGAGTTCCCACACTTCATCACGTTCGTGGACGAGCTCCCGAAGACGCCGACGGGCAAGATCCAGCGCTACAAGCTGCGGGAGGACGCATGATCTTCACGGCCCAGCCGCCCGAGGACTTCGCGGGGGTGGAGCTTGCGCTCGCGGACGCCTTCCGGCGTTCCCAAGAAGCGGCTTTGGCGGGTGAGCCGATGGTCTTCGTGCTCTCCCAGGAGGATCTGCTCGGCCAGCGTGGCGTGCCCGGCGCGATCCTCGCCAACGCGCTGCTGAGCGGCATGCGCACGCTCGCCGCCGAGGGCCATCGGGCGAACGCGGTCGCGGTCGGCGCCGACGCCGATCCTGAGGACCTGCAGCACTGGATCGCGCAGCTCGAGGCGGGACGCGGGGTCGCCGGCGAACTCGTCCGTGTGCACGCGACACACGTGGGCAAGATCCAGGTATGACCGCCATCGTCACCGGCGCCGCGCGCGGGATCGGCCGCGCCGTCGCCGACCGCCTGAGCCTCGACGGCAAGGTCCTATATGTGGATCTCGACCCGTCGGTGACCGAGCTCGGCGGGATCGTCGCCGACGTCACCGACCCCGGCGACCGCGCGCGGATCCTCGAGGCCGTCGACGGCGAGATCACGGTGCTGGTCAACAACGCCGGCATCACGCGCGACGCACGGATCGTGAAGATGACCGAGGAGAACTTCCTCGCCGTCATCAACGTCAACCTCGGCGCCGCCTACGAGCTGACCATGGCCGCCGTGCCCCGCTTCGCCGACGGCGCGAGCGTCGTCAGCCTGGCCTCGCGCGCCTACCTCGGCAACTTCGGCCAGTTCAACTACTCCGCCTCCAAGGGCGGCCTGGTCGGCATGACCCGCGCACTGGCCCTCCAGCTCGCGCCGCGCGTGCGCGTCAACGCGATCGCCCCCTCGCTCACCGCGAGCGAGATGACGAACGCGATGCCGGAGAAGGTGCTGGACAAGATGATCGCGAGCATCCCGCTCGGCCGCATGGCCGAGCCTTCGGAGATCGCGGAGACGATCGCCACGCTGGCCTCGCCGGCGATGGCGTACGTGACGGGCCAGGTGGTGGTCGCCTGCGGCGGCCGCTCCCTCGCCCCCTGAACATAAAGCGCACATAAGGGGCCAGGCCCCTTATGTTGTCTTTAGGAAACGAGAGGACCTGAAAATGGCTGGAATGTTGATCGCGGGAGAGGTAACGGACGGGGCCGCGGGGGAGGGCATCGACGTCGTCGACCCCGCCACCGAGGAGACGCTGGAGAGCGTTCCGCGCGGGACCGCCGCGGACGTCGATGCGGCCGTCAACGCCGCGTACGCCGCCTTCGGCGCGTGGTCGAAGACCGACGCCGAGGACCGTTCGATCCTGCTGCGCAAGGCGATCGCGCTGATCGAGCGCGACCGCAAAGAGCTGACGATGTCGCTCGTGCACGAGCAGGGCAAGCCCGTGACCGAGGCCGGTGGCGAGATCCACCACCTGATCCACGGCCTGAACTACTACGCCGACCTGGCGACCAAGGTGCGCGGCACGCACCAGGCGCTGCCGTCCGCGCTGAGCAAGGCCTACGGCATGGTCATCCGCCGGCCCATCGGCGTCGTCGCCGCGATCGTCCCGAACAACTTCCCGCTCACGCTGCTGGGCACGAAGCTCGCGCCGGCGCTGATGGCGGGCAACACGATCGTCGTCAAGCCGGCCGCCACGACGCCGCTGACCACGCTGAAGATCGCCGCGCTGCTGCAGGAGGCCGGGTTCCCGGACGGCGTCGTCAACGTCATCACCGGCCGCGGCTCCGAGGTCGGCGACGCGCTCGTCACCCACGACAAGGTCAGCCGCGTCGCGTTCACCGGCTCGACCGCCGTCGGGCGCCACATCATGGGCCTGGCCGCGCCGAAGCTGAAGCGGATGACGATGGAGCTCGGCGGCTCCGATCCCGTGATCGTCTGCCCCGACGCCAACATCAAGGCCGCCGCCCGCGGCATCGCCATCGGCCGCTTCTGGAACTGCGGCCAGATGTGCCTCGGCGGCAAGCGGATCTTCGTCTTCGACGAGGTCTACGACGAGCTGATGGAGCAGCTGACGCGCACCGTCGCCAAGTACGAGCCGGGCCTCGGCTGGGAGAAGTCCGAGAAGCCGGCGATCCGCGTCGGCCCGCTGCACACCGCCGACGGGCGCAACGAGATCATGGAGCAGCTCCAGGACGCGCTCGACGGCGGCGGCGAGCTGCTGCTCGGCGGCGACGTCCCTGAGGGCAAGGGCCACTTCATCAACCCGACGATCGTCGCCAACCCCGCCCAGGACGCGCGCGTCGCCCGCGAGGAGACCTTCGGCCCGCTGCTGCCGGTCTGGAAGGTCAGCGACCTGGACGAGGCGATCCGCCTCTCCAACGACACCGAGTACGGCCTGGGCGCGTCGGTGTGGACCAACGACATCCGCACGATCCACCGCGTGGCCAACGAGGTCGACGCCGGCATGAAGTGGGTCAACCAGTTCCACTACGGCTACGACGAGCTGCCCTTCGGCGGCGTCAAGCAGTCCGGCTACGGCAAGGAGCACGGGATGGAGGGCCTCGACTACTACCTCGAGGACGTCAGCGTCGTGATCGGGGGGCTGGAGTAGCCATGGCGGTCTCCTTCGCAGCCGACGGCGCCGTCGGCTACATCACGCTCGACAAGCCGCCCGCGAACTCCTACGACAAGGCGTTCATGGACGAGATGGGCGCGTCGATCGACGCGGCCGCGGCCGACGACGCCGTCAAGGTCGTGATCGTCCGCAGCGCGTCGAAGAAGTTCTTCTGCGCGGGCGCGGACATCAAGGCCTTCCTCGCCAACGACACCGCCGGCAACATGGCGATGATCAACCAGGGCCACGAGGCGCTGGCGTCGATCGCGCGGATCCCGAAGATCTTCATCGCCCAGCTCGAGGGCCACGCGCTCGGCGGCGGCCTCGAGATCTCGCTCGCCTGCGACCTGCGCTTCGGCGCGCGCGGCTCGTACAAGCTCGGTGTGCCGGAGGTGACGTTGGGCCTGCTGCCCGGCAACGGCGGCACGCAGCGCCTTCCGCGGATGATCGGCGTCTCCAAGGCGCTGGACCTGATGATCACCGGCCGCGCGATCAGCCCCGGCGAGGCGCATTCGCTCGGCATCCTCAACCGCCTCTTCCCGGCGGCGGAGACGGCCGAGAAGACGCGCGAGTACGCCGACAAGCTCGCCGCCGGCGCGACCGCCGCGATCGGCGAGATCAAGCTGACCACGCATGAGGGGATCGAGCTCGGCCTCGACGACGCGCTCGCGCGTGAGCGGGCGGGCATCGAGCGGCTGTTCGGCACCGCCGACGCCCAGGAGGGCCTGGGCGCGTTCGCCGAGAAGCGCAAGGCGGAGTTCACCGGTGCCTGAGCGCGACGTCGCGTACCTGATCGTGGGCGGCGGTCCGGCGGGCTTCTCCGCCGCCCGCGCGCTGCGCGACGAAGGCGCCGAGGGCGAGGTCGTGATCGTCTCGCGCGATCCCGACCCGCCGTACGACCGCACCGCCGTCTCCAAGGGCTACCTCGGCGGCGGCACGGAGCGCAAGGACACGCTGCTCGGCGATGCCGCCTGGTACGCCGAGCACGACGTCGAGCTGCTCACGCGCACCAGCGCGATGAAGCTCGACACCGAGGCGCACACGGTCACGCTCGCCAACAAGGAGGTGCTCAAGTACGGCAAGCTCCTGCTGGCCACGGGCGCCAACGTCCGGCGCCTGCGGATCGACGGCTCCGACCTCGAGGGCATCCACTACCTGCGCGCGCTCGCCAACGCGGACGCGATCCGCGCCGACACCGAGAACGCCGAGCACGTCGTGCTCGTCGGCGGCTCCTACATCGCCACCGAGGTCGCGGCCACGCTGACCGCGCTCGGCCGCAAGGTCGCGATCGTGATGCAGGAGGACGTGACGCTCGAGCGCGGCTTCGGCCCGGTCGTCGGCGGCTTCTTCCAGAAGGTGCTGACCGACCACGGCGTCGAGATCCACGCGGGCGAGGACGTCGAGCGCTTCGAGGGCTCCGACGGCCGGATCACAGCCGTCGTGACCAAGAAGGGCACGCGGATCCCCGCCGACGCGGTGATCGTCGGCGCCGGCGTCACCCCCGACGTGATGCTGGCGAGCCGCGCCGGCCTGACGATCGGCGACCGCGGCGGCGTCGTCACCGACTCCCGCCTCGCCACCTCCGCCCCCGACGTGTACGCCGCGGGCGACATCGCCGAGTACGAGAGCGTCGTCCACGACGGCGCCCACATCAGGATCGAGCACTGGGACGTCGCGGAGACGCAGGGCCGCACCGCCGCGCTGAACATGCTCGGCCGCGACCAGCCGCACGACACGATCCCGTACTTCTTCTCCGACCTGTCGGACTGGGCGTCGATGGAGTACGTCGGCCCGGCCTTCGGCTGGAGCGAGGAGATCGTGCGCGGCTCGATCGACGACGGCGAGTTCACCGTCTACTACCTCGACGGCGACCGCCTCGCCGCCGCGCTCACGGTCGGGCGCTCCGACGACCTCGAGCAGGCGCGCGAGCTGATCGCCTCGCGCGAACCCGTCGACCGGGAAGCGCTGAAGGCGAAGTAACTACCAACAGACGAAGCCGCCGTCGACGATCAGGTCGACGCCGGTGCAGAAGCTCGCGGCCTCGCTGAGCAGGAAGACGGCGGGGCCGACGAGCTCGGTGGGGAGCGCCATGCGGCCGAGCGGCGTGTCGGCCTCGAAGCGCTTGACCTGCTCGGCGACCTCGGGCCGGGTGTTCATTGGCGTCGCGGTGTAGCCGGGGCTGATCGAGTTCACGCGGATGCCGCGCGAGGCCCACTCCATCGCCAGCGACTTGCTGAGGTGGATGACCGCGGCCTTGGACGCGTTGTAGTGCACCTGCAGCAGATCGCGGTTGACGATCACGCCCGACATCGACGCGATGTTGACCACCGCACCGCCGCCGTTGCGCAGCAGCGCGCGGCCCTCGGCCTGGCAGCAGAGGAAGACCCCGTTGAGGTTGACGTCGAGGACCTTCTTGAACTGTTCCAGCGGCATGTCCTCGGCCGGCGCGGCGTTGGCGATGCCGGCGCTGTTGACGGCCAGCCGCAGCGGCCCGAGCGCGCTCTCGACGGCGTCCACCGCGGCGGTCACGGAGCCGGGATCGGTGACGTCGGCGGAGATCGCGACGGCGCGGCGGCCGAGCGCTTCGATGTCGGCGACGGTGCCCGAAGGGTCGCTGAGGTCGACGCAGCCGACGTCGGCGCCCGACTCGGCCAGCCCGAGCGCGATCTCGCGCCCGATGCCGGAGGCGGCACCCGTCACCAGGGCGACGCGGTCATCCAGGCGAAACGAAGGCAGGGGCATCAGACGGTCTCCTCGGTAAGGCGATGCGCGCTCGCGGCATCGGTGATCAGGACGTTGATCCAGCCACCGCGCAGCGCCGCGCGCACGGCCGGGTACTTCTGGGCGCCGCCCGCGACGCCGATCCGGCGCGGGATCGCGTGCAGCCGCTCGGCGGCGATGCCGAGCACGCGCGCGTCCAGCGGCGAGGCCAACGCGTCGCCGTCGGCGTCGAAGAAGCGGAAGCAGATGTCGCCGACGGCGCCGCGGGCGCGCAGGTCCTCGAGCTCGGAGGCGCAGATCGCGTTGCCGCTCTGTTCCAGCAGTGCGGACGGTGCCATTCCGCCGATGCCGACGAGCGCCAGCGTCAGGCGGTCCCAGCCCGCCATCACGCCGGCGACGGAGGGATCGCGCACCAAGGCCTCCCGCAGGGCGGCCTCGCGCAGCAGCCCCGGGGCCGGCAGTGGCACGGCCTCAGCGCCGGTCAGCTCCGCCAGCCGCGCCGTCAGCCCGGTGGCGCGGAACTGCACGGCAGGGTCGCCGACACCGCCGACGAGCTGCGTGACCTCCGCGGCCCGCGCGGCGACCGGCGAGGACATCGCCTCGGCGGTCGCCATCAACGTCGCGCTCCAGGACGCGATCCCGATCCGCTCGCCGGCGGCGACGGTGGAGTCGAGGTAGGCCGCCGCCGCCCCGCCGAGCGCCGGGAGCGTCTCGTCGTCGACCACGACCGCGTCGAGCAGGCCGTAGGCGCCTCGCAACGCGTCCTCGAGCTCGACGTGGACCTCGGGCGGCGGCACCACGACCGTCCGCACGATCCCGACCGCGACGGCCCGCCGCAGGAGCCGCGAGACACGCGACTGGGAGAGCGACAGCCGCACCGCGATCTCACGCTGCGGCAGTCCCTCCTCGTGGTACATCCGCGCGACCCGCGTCAGCATGCGGAGCTCGCCGCTCACGTAGTGGCGAGCTCCATGATCGCGTGGTCGGTCGCCTCGGCGCCGGCCAGCACGCCGCGCTGCTCGCCACGGCTGAGCACCATCACGCGGTGCGAGAGCCCGAGAACCTCCTCGAGCTCGGAGCTGACGACGATCACCGCCATGCCCTCGCGGGCGAGATCCGCGATGACCTCGTAGATCGCCGCCCGGGCGCCCATGTCGATCCCGCGCGTCGGCTCGTCGAGGATGATCACTCGCGGCTTGCGCTCCAGCCACTTGGCGATCACCACCTTCTGCTGGTTGCCGCCCGACAGCGCGCGCACGTGCTGGTCGGCCGTGCCCTTGACCTGCAGCCGCTCGATCGCGTGGTCGGCGACCGCGCGGACGCGGCCCGGCTTGATCCAGCCGCCTTCGCCGAGGCGGTCGAGGTTGCAGACGGCGATGTTGTCGCCGATCGCCATGTCGAGCACGATCCCCTCGGACTTGCGATCCTCGGGCACCAGCGCGACGCCGGCGCGGATCGCGGCCAGCGGGTCGCCCAGCCGCAGCTGGTTCCCGTCGACCCGCACGCTTCCCGACGCGACCGGGTCGGCGCCCGCGATGGCGCGCACGAGCTCTGTCCGGCCGGCGCCGACGATCCCGGCGATGCCGAAGATCTCGCCGGAGCCGCACGGAGAACGAGACGTCGCGGAACGAGCCGGCGGCGGACGTCAGCCCGTCGACCCGGAGCACCTCGTCGCTCCCGGGCGTTCCGCGTGTCCGGGAACAGCCGCTCGAGGTTGCGGCCGACCATGTCCTCGATCAGCTGGGCGACGGGGACCTGCGCGTTGTCGTGCGAGGCGACCCAGCGCCCGTCGCGCAGCACGACGATGCGATCGGCGATGCGGGCGATCTCCTCGAGGCGGTGCGAGACGTAGATGAAGGACACGCCCTCGGCGCGCAGCGCGTCGATCACCGCGAACAGGTTCTCGGTCTCCTCGGCGCCGAGCGCGGCCGTCGGCTCGTCGAGCAGGAGCAGCTTCGCGTTCAGCGTCAGCGCCTTCGCGATCTCCACCTGCTGCTGCGCGGCGACCCGCAGCGTCCGCACCGAGCCGCGTCGGCGCGATGTCGAGCCCGAGCCGCTGCAGCTGCTCCGCCGCGCGCTCGTTCATCTGGTCGCGATCGATGCGCCCGCCCTTCATCGGCCAGCGGCCGACGAAGACGTTCTCGGCCACCGACAGATCCGGCAGCAGCCGCAGCTCCTGGTGGATCATGCCGACGCCCGCGGCGATCGCGTCGCCGGGCTCGGCCGGGGCGTACGGCTGCCCCTGCCAGGTCATCGAGCCGGTGTCGGGCGCGAACGTGCCGGCGACGATGTTCGACAGCGTCGACTTGCCGGCGCCGTTCTCGCCGAGCAGCGCGACGACCTCGCCGGGACCGACGTCGAGGTCGATCGAGTCCAGCGCCTGGGTGGCGTCGAAGCGCTTGGAGACGCCGCGGACCGTGAGGCCCTCGCGGGAAAACCTGGGCGACGACATCAGGGGTGCCTCGCGATGTACTGGGCGGCGTTGGCCTTTGTGGTTAGGAAGGCCGGCACGAGCTGCTGCGCCGGGACCTTGCCGCCGTCCATCAGCGTCTGGGCGCTCTGGACCGCCATCCGGCCCATCTTCTGGGTCTGCTGGGTCATCGTCGCGTCGACCGTGCCGTCACGGACGGCCTTCAGCCCGGCGTAGTCGCCGTCGAAGCCGACGATCGTGACCTTGTGCGGCACGTTGGCCACGCGCACGGCCTGGGCCGCGCCGAGCGCCATCGCGTCCGCCCGGCCGAAGAAGACCGAGATGTCCGGGTGCACCTGGAGCATGTTCTGGGCGATCGTGAAGCCCTTGTCCTGGTCCCAGTCGGCGGGCTGCTTGGCCACGACCTGCAGGCCCGGGTCCTTGGCCAGCGCCTCGGCGAAGCCCTTGTTGCGGTCGATCTCCGGCGTGGTGCCGATCTGGCCCTGGAGGATCGCGACCTGACCCTCGCCGTCTGTCAGCTCGGCCACGTGCTCGCCGAGGGTGCGGGCGGCAGCGACGCTGTCGGACGCGATGAAGCTGTCGGCCGGCTCGTCCGGCGGGTTGCGGTCCACCGCGATGATCGGGATGCCGGCCTTCTTGGCGTCCTTGACCGGCACGCCGGCCGCGGTGGCGCCCGCGGGGATGTAGACGATGGCGTCGACCTTCTTGGTGACGAAGTCCTCGATCTGGTTGACCTGCGTGGCGGCGTCGCCGCGGGCGTCGGCGACGACGACCTGACGCCCTGCTTGGCCGCCTCGGCGGTCACGGACTGCTTGATCTGGTTGAAGAAGTCGGCCTGGAGATTGGCCACGGACAGGCCGATCTTCGGCTTGTCCTCATCCCAGCGCTGGGAGAAGATGGTTGCGAGGCCCAGGATCACGACGATCGGGCCGATCACGAAGAACGAAGAACGCGACATGGCTCACGCCTCCTTCCGGCGCAGCACGTCGAGCATGACGGCGAGGGCGATGACGACGCCGATGACGACCTGCTGGACGAACGGGGACACGCTCATCAGGCTCAGCCCGTTGCGCAGCACGCCGATGATCAGGACGCCGAGCGCGGTACCGGCGACGGTGCCGACGCCGCCCTTGAGGCTGGCCCCGCCGATCACGACGGCCGCGATCGTGTCGAGCTCGTAGCCGGTCGCGGCGCTGGGCTGCGCGGAGTCGAGCCGCATCGCGAGGATGACGGCGGCGACGCCCGCGAGCAGGCCGGTCGCGGTGTAGACGGCGATCGTCAGCCTGCGCGTGGGCAGGCCGGCGAGCCGGGCGACCTCGGGGCTGCCGCCGAGGGCGTACAGGGCACGGCCGTTGGCGCGGTAGCGCAGGAAGGCGTGGCCGGCGAAGTAGAGGAGGATCAGCAGGGCGACGGTCGCCGAGAGGAACCCGAACAGGCGGCTCGAGGCGAGGTTGTCGAAGGAGGCCGGGAAACCGACGATCTGCTGGCCGTCGGTGATCACGTTCGCCAATCCGCGCGCGACTGAGAACATCGCGAGCGTCGCGATGAACGCGGGCAGGCGGGCGTAGGTCGTCATCGCGCCGTTGACGTAGCCGGCCGCGGCGCCGACGGCTAGCGCGCCGACGACCGCGATCGACATCGGCAGGCCGCCGTCATGCGACAGCCAGCCGAGCACCATCATCGAGAGCGCCAGCACTGCGCCCACCGAGAGGTCGATGCCGCCGATCACGATCACCGCGGTCATCCCGAGCGCGAGGACGCCCAGCACCGTCACCTGGTCGATGACGTTGAGCAGGTTGTCCTTGGTCAGGAAGAACGGCGAGTAGATCGTCAGCGCGACGGCCAGGACGAGTAGGCCGAGCGCCGGTCCGCGCGAGCCGGTGAGCAACTGCTCCTCCCAGCGCGCTTTCTTCGGTTGAGCGGGCGCGGCGGCAGGGGCAACCGTACCTGCGGAGTGCAGGGTCGACATGGGGTTCTCTCCTCGACTTCGCTAGTTCATGAACATGCCGCCGTCGACATTGATCGTCTGGCCGGTGATGTAGGCGGCATCGTCGGAGGCCAGGAAGAGCAGCAATGAGGCGACGTCATCATTCGTGCCGGCGCGCCCCAGCGGAATGCCGGCGACCCACTCCTCCATGAGCTCGCCGGGCTTGTAATCGCCCAGCAGCCGGCCCCATTCGCGGTCGTTGTAGGACCACATGTCGCTGCCCACGATCCCCGGGCAGTACGCGTTGACGGTGATCTGATCGGAGGCCAGTTCCTTGGCCAAGCTCTGTGTGAGCCCCACGACCGCGAACTTGCTGGCGGCGTAGTGGGGCGTGTAGATGAAGCCCTGGCGCGCCTGGCCGGAGGCGGCGTTGAGCAGCCGTCCTCCTTCGCCCTGCTCGCGCATGCGCGCGGCGGCGGCCTGGCAGCACAGGAAGGTGCCGGTGGTGTTGACGCGCAGGACGCGATCCCACTCGGCCAGCGTCAGCTCCTCGAGCCGGCTGATGGTGATGATCCCGGCGTTGTTGACCAGCACGTCGACCCGGTCGGCGGCGGCGAACACGCGCGCCACGTCGTCGGGATCGGTGATGTCGGCCTGGACGCCGGTGGCGCCGAGTTCGGCGGCGGTCTCCAGCACGGCCGGGTCACGGTCGGCGAGGACGAGCGTCGCGCCTTCGGCGGCGAAGCGGGCGGCGATGCCCTTGCCGATCCCTCCTCCGGCGCCGGTCACGACGACCGTCCGGTTCTCAAAGCGCGGCATGCGCGGTCTCCTCCTGGTGGCGTGCGCGCGCCACGGCGGCGTGCCAAGCGGCGACGCGGGCGTGGCGGGAAGCGGGTGTCTCGACGGGCTCGTAGAGCTCGCGCGGGCGGTCGAGCGCCTCGAGCTGCTCCTGGGTCCAGAGGCCGGCGCCACGCCCGGCGAGGTGCGCGACGCCGAGGGCCGACAGTTCGGGTGCGAGCGAGCGGGCGACGGCGCGCCCTCCCGTGTCGGCCTGCAGCTGCATCAGCGTGCGGTTGGCGGTCGGGCCGCCGTCCGCGAGCAGCGTCTCGATCGGGCCGGTGTGGGCTTCGATCGCGGCGACGGTGTCCTCGACCTGGAAGGCGATCGACTCCAGCGCGGCGCGCGCGATCTGCGGCAGGCGGGTGGCGAAGGTCAGCCCGCTGATCAGGCCGACGGCCCGCTCGTCCCACCACGGTGCGGCGAGGCCGCCGAAGGCCGGGACGAGATGGACGCCATCGCTGCTCGCGGCCGCCTGCTCGGCGATCGCGGCGGGCGTCGAGCCGAGCAGGTTCGCGAGCCAGGTCAGCGTCGCGCCGGTCGAGCGGATGTTGCCCTCGAACGCGTGCGCCGGACCGTGCTCGTCCTCCCACGCGATCGTCAGGCACAGGCCGCCGCCGGTCCAGCGCCGCGGCGTCGCCGAGCGCTCATGATCGAGGAACCGGTGCCGTACGTGGCCTTGACCTGCCCGGGACGCCAGCCGGCGTGGGCGAAGAGCGCGGAGTGCGAGTCGCCCATGACCGCGAGGACCGGGCGTTCCGTCGATCAGCGGCGCGCAGGTTCGCCGCACGCCGCGGGAACGGGCCCGTGGACGGCACGACCTCGGGGAGCACGGAGCGCGGCACGCCGAAGAGCTCCAGCAGCGCGGGGGACCAGTCGCGCGTCGCGGACGTCGAGCAGCTGCGTGCGGGCGGCGTTGCCGGCCTCGATGATGTGCCCGCCGCCGAGCTTGTAGAGCCAGGCAACGAGTCGACCGTGCCGAGGCAGAGCTCGTCTCGTCGCGCCGCGTCGGGTCGTGCATCCAGCAGCCAACGGCGCCTTGGTCGCCGAGAACATCGGGTCCAGCGGCAGCCCGCTGAGGGCGCGCACCTGGTCGTCCGTGCTCGCGCAGGCGGGCGCAGTCGGCGACGGTCCGCTGGTCCTGCCAGCTGAGCATCGGGCCGAGCGGCTCGCCCGGTCGCGCGGTCCCAGAGCAGCAGCGACTCGCGCTGCGTGCTCAGGCCGACCGCCGCGACGCGGCGCGGATCGAGCGCCGGCGAGGCAGGCCGCGACCGCGGTCTGGACCGAGGCCCAGATCTCGTTCGGCGTCCTGCTCGACCCAGCCCGGGCGGCGGCGTGCTGAGCCGACGCGGCGCGCGAGCCGCGGGCGACGATCGCGCCGGTCGGCGTCGACGAGCACCGCCTTGGTCGCGCTGGTGCCCTGGTCGATCGCGAGTATGATGGTCAGCGGCACTGCCCAGCGAGCTCGTGCGCTGCTGCGGCGATGCCGTCGGCGGTCAGGCCGAAGTGGTCGAGCAGGAACCTCGCGCTGCCGGTCGGGCGCGAACGTCGTCGATGCCGAGGATCCGCATCGGGACGGGCCGGTGCTGCGCGACGAGGCTCGCGACGGCGGCGCCGAGGCCGCCGGAGACGATGCGCCTCCTCCACGGTGACGATCGCCGCGCGGTCTCGCGCGCGGCTTCCAGCACCGTCGTCGTCGTCGAGCGGGTCGACGAACGGCATGTTGATCACGCGCACGCGAGATGCCGTCGGCTCGCAGGCGCTCGGCGGCGTCGACCGCGCGCGAGACCATCGTCCCGACGGCGATCACGCGTGACGTCGTCGCCGTCGGCGCAGCTGAGCACGGACTTGCCCGAGCTCGAACGCCGCGTCCGTCAGGCGTGACCTCCGGGACCTTGAAGCGCGGCGACGCGCAGGTAGCAGCGGGCCCGGGTTGCTCGACCGCCCAGCGCACGCCGGCGCGGGTCTGCGACCGGGTCGGCCGGGCACGAGCACCGTTGCAGGTTCGTCGATCGCGCGCGTCCAGGACGAGGTCCTCGATCGAGTGGTGCGTCGGGCCGAGCTCGCCGTACGCCATGCCCGGGCTCTGCCCGCAGAGGATGCACGTGCGTGTTGGCAGTAGGCGACGTCGGCCTTGATCTGCTCGAGCGCGCGGCCGGTGAGGAACGGGGCCGCGGCGCTGACGAACGGGATCATGCCGCCGTTCGCCAGGCCGGCGCCGACGCCGACGAGGTCCTGCTCGGCGATGCCGACGTTGATCAGCCGGTCCGGGAACTCCTCGCTGAAGCCGACGAGGTTGGACGAGCCGACGGAGTCGTTGCACACGGCGACGATCCGCTCGTCGGCGCGGGCGAGCTCGATCAGCGTCGTCGGCGAAGGCCTTGCGGCAGTCGTAGGTCTGTGCGTCGGGGGCGAGCTGGATGGTCATCGCGGTGAGCTCCTGGATGGCGAGTTCGACCTGCGTCGGCGCTGCGGCACCTTGTGGTGCCACTCGACGCGGTTCTCCATGAACGAGACGCCCTTGCCCTTGATCGTGTTGGCGATGACCGCGACCGGCTTGCCGGTGGTCGACGGCGCTGGAACGCCTCGAGCAGCTGGGCGAAGTCGTGGCCGTCGATCTCGCGGACCTCGAAGCCGAACGCCGCCCACTTGTCGGCCAGCGGCTCGAGCTCCTTGGTGTCCGCGGTGCTCGCGCCCTGCTGCAGGCGGTTGCGGTCGACGATCGCGGTCAGGTTGTCGAGGTCGTAGTGCGCGGCGGTCATCGCCGCCTCCCAGTTGGAGCCTTCCTGCAGCTCGCCGTCGCCGAGCACGACGAACGTGCGGTAGTCGAGGTCGCGCAGCTTCGCGGCGAGCGCGCAGCCGACGCCGACCGGGAAGCCGTGGCCGAGCGGGCCGGTGTTGGTCTCCACGCCGGGGACCTTGGTGCGGTTCGGGTGGCCGTTCAGCGCGCGACAGCGGCGCCATGAAGGTCTCGAGCTCGGCGCGGCGGGAAGAAGCCGCAGTGCGCGAGCGTGGCGTAGAGCGCGCCGGCGCAGTGGCCCTTGCTGAGGATGAAGCGGTCGCGGTCCTCGCGGGTCGGGATCGGCCGGGTCGACGTCGAGCACCGCGCCGAAGAGCGTCACGAGGATGTCGGTGACCGAGAGGTCGCCGCCGATGTGGCCGAGGCCGGCGCGGTCGACCATCCCGATGACGGTGCGGCGCACGTCCGCGGCCATGTCAGTGAGTCCTTCTTCATCGATCCGCGTTCGGCGGGCGGCGAATTCCGAGGCCGCTTCGGTATCTGCTGTCAACACTTGAATATCCATTCACGCTTGAATTGATAGTCGCTGTGTCATCAAGGTACACGAGAGCGACGCGATGTCAAGCGACATCGCGCGCTGGTCTTGTTGCTGACTGACGGGTTAGGTCAGGAGGATTCGGCGAGCAGGCGCTCGGCCGTGGCGCTATCCGTGATCAACACGTTGATCCAGCCGCCCTTGAGCGCGCCGTGGATCGCGTCGTACTTGCGGGCGCCGCCGGCGATGCCGACGGAGCGGTCCGCCTCGCGCAGCTGCTCGAGCGTCACGCCGATCACGCGGCGGTCGACGTCGGACTCGACGCGCGCGCCGTGCTCGTCGAAGAAGCGCAGGCAGATGTCGCCCACCGCGCCGCGCTCGCCCAGGGCGGCGAGCTCGGGCTCGGAGAAGATGTTGCCGCTGCTCTGGAGCAGGCTCGACGGCTCGAGCGAGCCGATGCCGACGAGCGCGAGCGTGACGTCGGCGAGGCCGTCGAGCGCCTCCTTGACGAAGCGGTCGTTGGCGAGCGCGTCGCGCGCGTCGACCGAGGAGGCGATGCCGGGGGCGAGCAGGAACGTGGGCCGCGCGCCCGTGAGATCCGCGAAGCGCTGCGTGAGGCGCGCCGCGTGGGCCTCGGCGGCCGGGTTGCCGACGCCGCCGAACAGCTGCAGCGCACGCTGCGCTCCTGCCTTCGGCGGCAGCGGGCGCATCGCGTCGACGGCGGCCAGCAGCGTCGAGCTCCAGGAGGAGATGCCGACGACGTCACCCCCGGTCAGAGACGCCTCGAGATAGCGCGCGGTGGCGGTCCCGAGATCGCGCGTGATCGACGCCTCGCTGTCGTCGAGCAGCTCGACCACAATCGCCTCGCGCAGGCCATAACGCTCCTCGAGCCCTTCCTCCAGCGCCGTCTGCACGCCGGCCGGGACGATCACCGTCGTTCGCACGATCCCGTCGACCTCGGCCTGCTTGAGCAGGCGCGACACGCGCGCCTGCGAGATGTGCAGCCGCCGGGCGATCTCCGGCTGGCGCACATCGTGCTCGTGGTAGAGCCGCGCGACCTTCACCATGAGCCGCAGCTGTTCCTCTGCCGCGGCGGGCGTGCGTCGGGTGGCCACGTGCTCATCGTACGAGCCTTAGGAACCGCGGGCGCTTTCCGGGTAGCACCGCGCCAAATGGAGGATTCGTCGAGAACCTGGCCCGCGGGAACCCGGGGTCGGTGAAGTCCGTGCTGGCCTCGGTGACCCTCGCGCTCGCCGGCTACCAGCTGATCCTGGCGGCGATCGGGTACCGCAAGCTGCCGGTGATCGAGGCGCAGCCCGCGTTCCTGACCCGTCGCGCCTCGGGTGACGTGATCGCCGTCCTGCTCGCGCTGGTCGCGCTCGCCTGCCTCGCAGTCTTCGGCGTCGAGGACGACTACATGCTCCACGGCGCCGCCTGGATCATGCAGCTGTTCGGGTCGATCGCCGTCGCGCTTGCCATCGTCGCGATCACGATCGCGCTCGTCACCGCCAACCTCGGCCCGAACGCCGAGGACGACGGCGGCGGTCATGGTGGCGACCGCCAGGAACAGAAGAGCGGTACGGGACGAGGTGAGGACCGTTGAATGTTCTGTGGTCTTCATCGCATTGCTGCTCACCCTGATGGCGCCGTCGGCCGCGTCCGCCGCGACCGTCCGTGTTGACGGCTCCTGCGGCCACTTCTGCTCGATCGAGTTCCGCTTCGTGGCCGCGCCGCGGCGAGCGCAACGACCTCACGATCACGTCGCCGGAACGCGGCGTCTTCGAGTTCCACGACGCCGCGGTGCCGGTGACGGGCTGCGTCGCGGTCGACGCGAACACGGTGCGGTGCACGATGTCCATGGGCGAGGGCGACAGCGTGCACGCGTACGCGGAGCTGGGTGACGGTGACGACGCCTTCCACGGCTCGGCTTTCGTCGACGGCGGCTCGGGCAATGACCGGCTGACGGGGGAGAGCGGATGGCTGACGGGTGGTCCCGGCTCAGACGTGCTGACCGCGACGGGTCCCGTGGTCCTCGGGGACGGAGACGGCGCCGAGCCGGCGCGGGATCGCTATATCGGCCTGGCGTCCGACCCGGCCACGCTCGACTACAGCGACCGCTCCGATGACCTGCGGATCGACCTGCGCACCGGCACCGTGGCACCGGAAGGAGATCACATCGAGAACATCGACTCGGTCACCGGAGGGTTCGGCGATGACGTGCTGATCGGCACCGACGGGCCGAACGCGATCTTCGGCGGCTATGGCAGCGACCGCATCCTCGGGCTCGGCGGCGACGACGTGCTGACGACCGGCATCTACACCGACGACGTGTTCCACGAGAGCAAGGGACGCGAGATCGTCGAGGGGGGTGCCGGCGACGACCGGATCGAGGTCACCTCGCGCCACGGCCGCGGAAGCATCTACCGCTGTGGCGCCGGCAAGGACGTCGTCGCACAGGTCCAACTGCGCGACTACGCGAGCGTCGACTGCGAGCAGCTCGTGCTCCGCGAGGCGCGCCATGTCCGCCTGCATCCGAGCTCGAACCGGTTCCTGTCCGGCAACCGTCGCGGCGTCTACGTGGCCCGTGCCGGCCGGCAGGTCGTCGCGCGCGGCAGTCGTGACCTGCGGCTGAACGCACTGGGGCGTCGCCTGCTCGCCGAGCGCGGCAGGCTGGAGCTGACCGTCGGCGTGCTCGGCGCGCACTTCCGGACGGAGCTGCTGCGATGAGGCGCCTCCTGCTCGCTGCCTTCCTCTCGGCCGTCGTCGCGTCACCCGCGGCCGCCGCCGAGGTCCACGTCGTCGACAACTGCCAGAAGTACGGGTGCGACACGCGCGCGGTGTTCACCGCGGCGCCCGGGGAGCGCAACGCCCTGACCGTCGAGCACGAGACGACGCGGGTCGTGATCCTCCGTGACACCGGCGCGCCGCTCATCGCCGGGGCGGGCTGCACCGCGCTGGACGCGAACGCCGCTCGTTGCGTCGCCGCCAACTCCGACCGCATCAGCTCCGACGCGACCCTCGGCGACGGCGACGACCGGGCCAGCGCCGACGGCGGCACCGTCGACGGTGGCACCGGCAACGACGACCTCACGACCAGCGGCGGCGCGCTCACCGGTGGGCCGGGTGAGGACGTGCTGCGCTCCGACCAGCGCGGCGCGTACTTCTCCGACGGCGACGGCCGCACGCCCGCGCGCGATCGCTACCTCGGCGGGCCGGGGAGGAACACGCTCTCCTACGTCGGCCGCTCGGACGACGTGCGCGTGGACCTGCGCCACGCCGGCCCCGGCGGGGCGGTCGGAGAGCGCGACTACATCGAGGGCATCCAGGACGCCACGGGCGGGTCGGGCGACGATGTCCTGATCGGCGACGGGCGCGCGAACGAGCTGATCGGCGGACCGGGAGCGGACCGGTTGCTCGGGCTCGGCGGCGACGACCGGATCGAGACCGGCGACCCGAGCCGCACGCGGATCGTCCAGCGCGGCCGCGGCGACGAGGTCGACGGAGGACCCGGGAAGGACAACATCCACGTCACCAGCGATGCCGGCCGCGCGGGGAACGTGATCCGCTGCGGCAGCGGGCGTGACATGGTCGACGAGACCGCGCGCTTCGACCGGATCGCGGGCGATTGCGAGCGGCTCGCCCTCGGCGGATCGCTGCAGATCGACGTGCTCCCGCACGCGACGCTCGCGAGCCCGCGCTCCGCGCTGCTGACCGTCAACCGCTGCGAATGCTCGCGCGGCCGCTACGCCGTGCTCGCCGGAACGCACCCGATCGGCAGCGCCCTAGGAACGGGTCGCCGGCTCGCGCTCCGCCTGAACGCCGAAGGCCGGCGGTTGCTCGTCCAGCACGGGCGCCTGCTCGTCACGATCCAGTACCGCGAGCGCACCGGGCTCGGGTTGGACATCGACGGGTACCGGATGGAACTGCGGCTGCGGCGATGAGGGCCGTCGTGCTCGCGGCGGTCCTGTGGGTCGTCGCCGTCACGCCGGCGGGTGCGGCCACGGTCAAGACGGATACGTCGTGCGACAGGAGCCTCTGCTGGACCCACGCCGAGTTCATCGCCGCGCCGGGGGAGGCCAACGCGCTGACGGTCACGCATGACGACGCGTCCATCAGCTTCGTCGACGCGGCACCGATCAAGCCTGGGAAGGGCTGCGCGGCGATCGCGGGCGGCGCGCGCTGTGTGCTTGCTCCGTCGGCACCGCTGAACGGGCTGAACGTCAAGCTCGCCGATGGCGACGACGTGGCCACGCTCGACGTGTCGGCCGGCGTCTACGGCGGCGCAGGGAACGACCGGATCACCGGCAGTGGGTTCCTCAGCGGCGGCCCCGGCACCGACGAGTTGATCGCGACCGCGCCGACCGCCTTCCGCGACGACGATGGCGCACGTGCCGCGCGGGACCTCTACGTCGGTAGCCACGACGGCGTTGACAGCGTCTCGTACGAGGGACGCAAGACGGCCGTCGACATCGACCTGCACCGCTCGGAGAACGCGGGCGACGTGTTCACGAGCATCGAGTCGGCGACGGGCGGCGACGGCGACGACCGGCTGATCGGCACCGAGGGACCGAACCGGCTCGCCGGCGGACCGGGGAACGACCGGCTGGTCGGCCTCGGCGGAGACGACCATCTCGACGGCGATGGCATCACGTCGACGCTGCGCGTCCCGCCGATTCAGCACGACCGGGTGTTCGGCGGCCAGGGCGACGACTCCGTCAGTGGTGAGCTCGCGGTCGGTGGCCCAGGTGACGACACGGTCTCCAGCACCAAGCGCCTGGAGTGCGGCGCGGGGAACGACGAGGCGTGGCTCAACAGCGGCGCGTTCGTGCGCTCCGACTGCGAGGACATCTCGGTCGGGAACGTGTCGCACATCAAGCGTCATGTTCCGCCGGCAACGGCGTTTTTGACGAACCCGGAGTGCTACTGCCGCTACGCCCATTGGGTCGCCGTCGCGGGAGGAGTCGTCGTCGCGCGCGCGACCATGCGGCACAAGAGCGTGGGGTACCGGCACTGGCACTTGGCGCTGCGCTTGAACGCGGTCGGCCGCCGGCTGCTCGCCGCGCGCGGGCGGCTGCGCATCACCATCCGCATCTACGAGCGCTACGAGGTCGGGTACGGCACCTCGCACGAGCGCTTCCGCACCGAGCTGGTTCAGCCCATGTAGCGCAGGCGCTTGGCCTGGTATTCGCGCGCCGCCGTCTCGACCCAGCGCTGCGAGTTGCCCGCCAGCTCCTTCTTGACCTTGGCCGGGACGCCGGCGGCGAGCACGCCGGCGGGGATCTCCACGCCCTCGCCGACGACCGCGCCGGCGGCGACCAGCGCGTTGGCGCCGACCTTGGCGCGCTGGAGCACGATCGCGCCCATCCCGATCAGCGAGCCGTCGCCGATCGTGCAGCCCTCGAGCATCGCCATGTGGCCGACGGTGACGTTCTCGCCGACGATCGTGGGCAGCTCGTCCGCGCAGTGGATCACGCAGTTGTCCTGCACGTTGGAGCCGGCGCCGATCACGATCGCGCTGTTGTCGCCGCGCAGGACCGCGCCGAACCAGATCGACGCGCCCGCCTCGATCGTGACGTCGCCGATCAGGACCGCGGTCGGCGCGATGAACGCGTCCTCCGCGACCTGCGGGGTCTTCCCGTCGAGCTCGATGATCATCGCTGCCGCATCTCCTTGACCGCCTGCTTGTGCTCGTCCGTCCCGATCAGCAGGCTCTGGGCCAGCCCCTCGGCGACCATCCCGCTCTCAAGATCCACGTTGGCCGCCAGCCACAGCAGCCGCTTCGCCGCGGCGTAGGCCTGCGGCGAGCGCTCCAGCATCAGCGCGACGCGAGCGCGGGCCGCGTCCAGCAGCGCGTCGTCCGCGACGACCTCGGTCACGAGGCCCACGTCGTAGGCCTGTTGCGCCGAGAGCTCCTCGCCGCCGAGCAGGACGTCCCGTGCTCGTGCCAGGCCGATCAGCTTCACCAGCCGCGTGACGCCGCCGTGGCTGGGGATGATCCCGAGCCGGCCCTCGCGGTAGATGAAGCGGGCGCTGCTCGCCGCCAGGCGCACGTCGCAGACGAGCGCCAGCTGCGTTCCCGCACCCGTGACGGCGCCGTTGATCGCGGCGACGGTCGGCTTCTCCAGCCGCTCGAGCAGGGTGATCAGCGAGGTCAGCCGGTGCGAGTCGTGGCGGAACTCGCGCGGGTCCCAGTCGCGCTCGAAGCGCGAGAGGTCGCCGCCGGCCGAGAAGGCGCGGCCCTCGCCGGTGAGGATCACCGCGCGCACGGCGGCGTCGTCGGCGGCGGCCTCGAACGTGTCCCGCAACGCCGCGGCGAGCTCGCCGTCGATCGCGTTGCGGCGCTCGGGCCTTGCCAGGGTGACGGTCAGGACGCCGTCCGTGGTGTCGGTGCGCAGCATTCCCCCGATGCTACGGTCGAACGGCGTGTTCGCGAGCTACGAGCACTTCCTGCAGATCGCGGCCCGCTCGCAGTGGGACGAGGCGTCGATCGACCTGAGCGTCGACGCGCGCGCGTGGCCGGCGGTCGCCGGCGAGCGCTTGACCGAGCTCGTGGCGGGCTTCTGCGTGGGCGAGGAGGGCGTCGCCGAGCACCTCGCGCGGCTTCTTCGGTCCCGCGGCGGACTGCTTCGCGGCGCAGCAGCGCGACGAGGAGCGCCACGCGCGGTTCTTCGCCCGTTACGCGGCGACCGTCGGGTTGACCGATCCCCGCGCGCACTGCTCCGACGCCTTCCTGGAGCTGTTCGAGGTCCGGCTGCCCGAGGCCGCCGCGGCAGCGCCCGGCGAGGCCGTCGGGCTCTACCACATGGTGCTGGAGGGCGTGGTCTTCACCGCGGGCCAGCTGGCGCTGCTCGACCTCGTCGACGACCGGCTGCCCGGGCTGCGCGAGGGCGCCGAGCTGGTGCTGCGCGACGAGCGCTGGCACGTCGGCTTCGGCGCCCGCTGCCTCGCCGACCTCGAGTACGACGAGGCCGCGATCCTCGACGAGGGCGAGCGCGCCGCCGCGCTGTGGGCGCCGGAGTACGCCGAGCGCGTCGTCGACGGGCTGCGCAGCCGTCTGCGCGCGGTCCGGCGCCAGCAGGCGGCACTGGCTCTGTGAGGGTCTTCGGCGTCGAGCTCGAGTGCGAGGAGATCGCCGGCGCGGAGCCCGCGCTCGTCTTCCTGCATGAGGGGCTCGGCTCGGTCGCGCTCTGGCGCGACTTCCCGGCCCGGCTGGCTGCTGTCACCGGGCGGCGGGCGCTGATCTACTCGCGGGCGGGTCACGGGGGCTCCGACGTGCCGTCCGTGCCGCGGACGCCGCGGTTCATGCACGAGGAGGCGCTCGCCGTGCTGCCGGAGCTGCTGCGGGTGGCCGGGATCGAGAGCCCGGTGCTCGTCGGCCACAGCGATGGGGGTTCGATCGCGTTGATCCATGCGAGCGCGCATCCGGTCAGCGGGCTGGTGCTGCTCGCGCCGCACGTGTTCGTCGAGGAGTTGTCGGTCGCGAGCATCGCCGAGGCGCGCGAGACCTACGAGACCACAGACCTGGGGGAGCGCATGGGCCGCTATCACCGCGATGCCGACGCGACCTTCCGGCTCTGGAACGACATCTGGCTGGCGCCGGAGTTCCGCTCGTGGAACATCGAGGACGTGCTCAGCGATGTGACTTCGCCCGTGCTGCTGATCCAGGGTGAGCACGATCAGTACGGCACGCTGGCGCAGATCGACGCGATCGCGCACGGCGTCGCCGGTCCGGTGTCTCGTGCGGTGCTGGACTGCCGTCACGCGCCGCACCTCGAGGCGCCTGAGGACACGCTGGCGGCGGCCGCCGCGTTCATCGGAGGGTTGGCATGAGGATCCGGCTCGAGGACTCCTTCGTCGTCCCGTTCGAGCGCAGCTTCGACGCGCACTACGGCCTCGAGTACCTCAGCGTGGGGGAGGGCGAAGCGCGTGGGCGGGTCGCGCTGACCGCTGCCCATCTCGGCGCGAGCGGAACCGTCCAGAGCGGCGTGTACGCGGCCATCGCCGAGTCGCTGGCGTCGACCGGGACCGCCGTCGAGGTGGTCCCCGGCGGGCTCGTCCCGTCCGGGCTGAGCAACGCCACCTATGTCGTCGGCGACGCTCGCGACGGTGTGCTCGAGGCGGTCGCGCGCTGCCGGTCACGCGGTTCGCTGGAGTGGATCTGGGACGTCGCGATCGGGCCGCCGGGCGGCGCCGCGACCGCGCTCGCGACCGTCGCGATCGCCGTCCGCGCCGCTCGCGCGAAAAAGGTGGTTTGAGATTGCGACGGACGGGTAGCGGCGCCTTCGTGCCCCAAGCCGCGTGGTCCTTCAGTGCTGCGCGCGAAACTCCTATGCAAGCCCGCCGCGCAGTCCTCGACTGGGCCGAGTCGCACGTGGACGATCGCGCGGTGCTGAGCGATATCGCGCTGGCGGTCACCGAGGCCACGACCAACGTCGTCCTGCACGCCTATCGCGACCGCGAGGAGCCGGGCAAGGTCATCGTCGAGGCCGAACGTCACGACGATCACGTCTGCCTCTTCGTCCGCGACGAGGGCACCGGCCTCGCGCCGCGTGTCGACAGCCCCGGGCTCGGCCTCGGCCTCGGGCTGATCGCCCAGGTCGCCGACTCCGCCGACGTCCGCACGCCGGAGACCGGCGGCACCGAGGTCTTCATGCGCTTCAACGTCGCGCGCGCCATCGCTTCGTAAAATTTCTCCCGTGCAACTGGTGCGATCCGGGCCCGTTGGTTCGGCCGCCCTCGAGCTCGCGGTCTCGCATGCGCTGCTGACGCGCGTGGCCGCGGGCGAGCTGCCGTCGACCCTGCGCGTCTACCGGCCCGCACCGGCGGTCGCGTTCGGCAAGCTCGACACGCTGCGCCCCGGCTACGAAGCCGCGGTCGCCGCCGCTCGCTCCCACGCCTACGAGCCCGTGCTGCGGCTGCCCGGCGGGCACGCCGCCGCCTACCACACGCAGTCGCTCGCGCTCGACGTCGTCTACGCGCTCGACGACCCGGTCGTCGGCACCCACGACCGCTTCCGCGACGAGGGCGCGCGGCTCGCCGGCGCGCTCGCGACGCTCGGCGTCGACGCCCGCGTCGGCGAGGTCCAGGGCGAGTACTGCCCGGGCGCCTACAGCGTCAACGCCCGCGGCCAGGTCAAGCTGATCGGCACCGCCCAGCGCCTCGTCCGCGGCGGCGCCCTGCTCGGCGCCTCGATCGTCGTCGGCGACGGTCCGGGCATCCGCGCCGTCCTCACCGACGTCTACGCCGCGCTCGAGTTCCCCTGGACCGCCGCCACCGCCGGCGCCGTCGACGAGGAGGTCCCGGGCCTCACGGTCGACGATGTCGAAGGCGCGGTCGTCGCCTCCTTCGACGAGCTCGAGCCGGCGACGCTGGACGAGGAAACCCTCGCCCTCGCGCACCGGCTCGAACCACTCCGCCGAACGCTCTAAAGGGTCTGCCCTCTAGGTTCGCGCGGCGGCCTCGTGGGCGTGATCCTGCGCCGTCGACTTGAGCTCCTCGGCCTGTTCGCGGCCGCTCTCCTGCACGGTCGCGGCGGCGTCCTGTGCGACCTGCTTGCCGCGCTCGAGCGCCTCCTGGCCGGTGTCCTTCGCGCGCTCGACGACCTCGTCGGAGAGCGAGCCCAGCTTCTGGTCCTCGACACGGGTGGAGGGGATCAGCATGCCGGCGAGGAAGCCGACCGCGATCGCTCCGACGGCGAGCCCGAGGGGGTTCTCCTCGGCCACGCTCTTGGCCCGGCGCGCCTGGTGCTTGACGTCGCCGGTGTCGGGCGCCGCGCCCACGACGCGGTCCTTGACTCCAACCACGCGGTCCTTGGTCCGCGCCTTGACGTCGGTCTTGTAGCCGAGCGCGTCGACGGTCTCGCCCATCTCGGCGCGGGTCTGCTCGATCTCGGCGCGGATCACGTCCGGGTCTTCGCCCATTGGATGTCCTCCTTCACGGTTTCAACGGTCTGGGGTATCGGGGGTGTGGCCGACTGCAGCGCCGCCTTGCCCGAGACGGCGAGTGCGGCAGCGACGGCGAACCACAGGAGCGTCACGATCAGTGCGGCGAGCCACAGGGCAAGGAAGCTGTCGAGCGCGATGATCAGCACCGCGGTCAGCGCACCGAGCCCGAGCAGGGCGGTGACGCCCGCTCCGGCCAGCATCCCGGCGCCCCTTCCGGCCAACTTGCCCTTCTCGGTGACCTCGGCCTGCGCCAGCTGGATCTCCTGGCGCACGAGCGTCGAGGTCTGGCTCGCGAGGTCCTTGACGAGCTCGCCGATGCCGCGGTCGCGGGCGTCGACGGGGTCGTGGGTGGCCATGACTAGGCGCCTCGCGCTTCGCCGTCGGTGTAGAGGCCGGTCCCCGGGGCCTGCGGCGGCAGGTCAGGCGTCGGGGTGGTGGGAAGGCCGGTCGCGGGGCGGGCGAAGCCGGGCCCGCTGTTGTACTCGGCGGTCTCCCCGCCACGCGGGGTCGTGGTCGGCGCGGTCGTGAGCCGGCGTGTGCCGTTGCTCGACGGCGTCTGCTCGTACCGGCGCGAGCTCGAGGCCTTCAGGAAGCGCGACGCCGCGAAGCCGATCGCGAGGCCACCGGCGATGACCGCCCACGGCTGCCGGCGTCCGAAGTCCTCGAGGTCACGCAGGATCGTGTCCCCGTCGGTGCGCTTGAGGTAGTCCCCGAGCGACTCCGCGCGCTCCGCGGCCTGCTCGGCGAGCTTCGCCGGCTGGTCCTTGCCCTGGCGGCGGAGCTCCTCGCCGACGCTGCGGATGTCAGACGCCGTGGAGCCGACCCGTTCGCCGGCCTCGGTCGAGCGCTGGTCGACCTGATCGCGCACGCTGCGCTTCGCCTGCTCAGCACCCTCCTGGGCTTTCTCTTTCGCTTGCTCGCTCGTGGAGCTTGGGCCATTGGCCGTGGTGGTTCCGCCGAAGCTGTTCATGGCGCCGAGGCTCTCCTCGGCCCATTCCGTTCAAGCGTCGGCTGGTGCGAGATGTGACCGGTTACACGGACAGGAAACGGACCGCCGTCAACCTAGGTAACGCGCAACGGGGTCTGACTGCTCTAGGAGTCGAAACCGAGGCCGAGGCGGTCGAGGAGACGGAGCCAGGGACCGCGGCGGCCGTCGTTGCGGTCGGCGGCCGCGAGGCGATCGCGGGTGTACTGGATGACCGCCCAGCGCAGCGGTTCCGGGGGGAAGGGGACGGGCTTGGAGCGCACGTAGCGCAGGCGCGTGGCCTCGGTATCGCGGCCGTCGAGCAGGTCGAGGGCGACGCGGCCGCCGAAGCGGGCGGCGCCGACGCCGAGGCCGGTGTAGCCGGTGGCGTAGGACACGCGGCCGCCGAAGGCTGTGCCGAAGAAGACCGAGAAGCGCGACGACGTGTCGATCGCTCCGCCCCAGCGGTGGGTGAAGCGCACGCCCTCCAGTTGCGGGAAGGTGTGGAAGAAGTGCTGCGAGAGCGTGGCGAACGTCGGGTCGTGCTCGTCATGGCGCGGGCCGACAGGGCCACCGTAGCGGTAGACCGCGTCCCAGCCGCCGTAGAGGATGCGGTCGTCGGCCGTCAGGCGGTAGTAGTGGAACTGGTTGCCGCCGTCGCCGATGCCCTGCCGGTGCTTCCAGCCGATCGAGTCGAGCTGGGCCGAGCTGAGCGGCTCGGAGACCAGCACGTAGTCGTAGACCGGCACGACGTAGTGCGCAGACCGAGCGCAGCAGCGGCGGGTACGCGCTGGTCGCGAGCAGGACGCCTCGGGCGCGCACGCGGCCGGCGGCGGTGAGTGCCTCGACCACCGCTCCGCCGTCCCGCAGGTCGTGTACCGCGGAGTGCTCGAACACGCGCACCCCGGCGCGGATCGCGGCGTCGCGCAGTCCGGCGGCCAGCTTGCCGGGGTCGAGGATGCCCGCGCCGGTGTGATCCCAGACGCCGCCGAGGTAGGTGGGGGAGGCGACCTCTGCGCGCATCGCCGCGCCGTCGAGCACGGTCACCTCGTGGCCGAAGCGCTCCAGCGACTCGCGCTCCTCCTCGAGCCACGGCTCCTGATAGGCATCGGTCAGCGCGAGCAGCTCGCCGGTGGGCTCGAAGTCGCAGTCGATGCCGTGGCGCTCGAGGTCGGCGCGCAGCCCGGCGAAGTTCTCCAGGCCGAGCCGCTCGAGCTCCTCCATCTCGTCGGCGAAGCGCGCCAGCCCGTTCTCGATGCCGTGCGTCAGCGAGGCGACGGCGAAGCCGCCGTTGCGGCCGCTCGCGCCGAAGCCCGCGGTCTCGGCCTCGAGCACGACGACGTCGCGCGACGGGTCGTCGGCCTTAGCGTGCAGCGCCGCCCACAGCCCGGTGAAGCCGCCGCCGACGATGCAGAGATCGGCGTCGATGACCCCCGTCAGCGCGGCCGCGGCCTCGCGCGGGCGGGCGAGCCAGAACGAGCCGGGCTCGGCGTCCGCGTAGGCCGCGCGATGGGCGGGACTCGGTGCTGTCGTCGGCCAGGGCACGGACTACAGCTCCGGAAGGCGCGCCGCGAGCCCGCTCGACTCGGTGAACGCGTGCGCGAGCCGCAGCAGCCCGGCCTCGTCGCGGTAGCGGCCGACGAGCTGCAGTCCGATCGGCAGCCCGTCGCCGGTGAAGCCGGCCGGGACGGCGATCGAAGGATGCGAGGTGACCGTGATCCGCGAGCAGGACCGGAACCACTCGAGGTAGCTGCCCATCCTGACCCCGGCGATCGAGCTCGGGAACTCCTCCTCGACCGAGAAGGGCGCCGCCTGGGTGACGGGCGCCGCGAACGCGTCGTAGCGCTCGAGGAACTCGCGCATCCGGGTGAACATCTCTCCGCGCAGGGAGTAGGCCCCGCGCGATGCGCTCGGGCGTCAGCGAGAGCCCGAAGCGGATGTTCTCGGCCAGCGCCGGCTTGACCTTGTGGACGAGCTCCCGGAAGGCGCCGGCGAAGGTCACACCGCGCAGCACCTCGAAGCACTCGTCGGCGCCCTCGAAGTCCGGCTCGGCGTCCTCGACGATGCAGCCGAGCGCCTCCAGCCTCGCGCGCGCCGTCTCGAGCACGGTCGTCACCTCGGGATCGACAGGGAGGCCTCCAACGTGACGGCTCCAGGCGATTCGGAGCCCCTTCGGGTCGCAGTTCATGTCCGGGACGGCGAACGGCTCGGGGATCGAGAGCGGGTCGCGCGGGTCCGGCCCGGCGAGCACCGAGAACAGCAGCGCGACGTCGAGCGGTGTGCGCGCGATCGTCCCGAGCACCGGCAGCGGGTTCCACGGATCGCCCGGCCCGGCGTCCGGGATCCGGCCGGGGGAGGGGCGCAGGCCGACGAGGTTGCAGAACGAGGCGGGGTTGCGGACGCTGGCGCCGAGGTCGGACCCGTCGGCGAACGGCACCATCCCCGCCGCGACGGCGGCCGCCGCCCCGCCGCTGGAGCCGCCGGGCGTGCGCGTGAGGTCGTACGGGTTGCGCGTCGCGCCGAAGACGGCGTTGAAGGTCTGCGAGCCCGCGCCGAACTCGGGCGTGTTCGTCTTGCCGATCACGATCGCGCCCGCCGCGCGCAGGCGCTCGACGATCAGCGAGTCGTGCTCCGGGATGTTCTCGGCGAACAGCGGCGAGCCGTACGTCGTCCGCATCCCGGCCGTGTCCTCGAGGTCCTTGACCGCGAGCGGGAGCCCGTGGAGGACACCGCGCGGTTCGGAGGCGGCGTCCGCCGCGTCAGCGGCCTGCAGCGCCAGCTCGGGCTCCAGTTGCGTGACGATCGCGTTGACGCGCGGATTGACGGCGGCGATCCGCTCCAGCTGCGCCTCCATCAGCTCGCGCGCGGAGAACTCACGGGCGCGGAGGCCCGCGGCGAGCTCGGTCGCGGTGCGGCCCCACACGGCGCCGGACTCTACTAGCGTCCGTCTGAATGCCCGACTTCGTCCACGAGCTCCGCGTCCGCTACGGCGAGTGCGATCCGCAGGGGATCGTGTTCAACGCCAACTACCTGGCCTACTTCGACCACACCGTCACGGAGCTGTGGCGCGCGAGCGACATCGGCAGCTGGGACGCGATGGTCGAGCGTGGGCTCGACGTCGTCGTCGGCGAGGCGAACATCCGCTTCCGCGCGGCGGCGCGCTTCGACGACGTGATCGCGATCCACGCGCGGGTGGCGAAGCTCGGGACGACGAGCGCGACGCTCGAGCTCGAGATCCGTCGCGACGACGAGTTGCTGATCGAAGGCTGGCTGCGGCAGGTCTTCGTCGACGCGAAGACCTTCAAGAAGGTCGAGATCCCGGGCTGGGTGCGCGAGGCGCTCGGCGCCTACGCGGCGGCGGCGGACTGACGCAGCGTCTGCGGCGCCGGGAGGAAGCGCAGCGCGTCGACGCGCGAGGCGCTCTCGCGGTCCAGGATCTCCACCGAGGACCAGCCCTCGCCCTTCGGCCCGCCCGCGGTGAGCAGCGCATGCCAGCGGGCGACCTGGCGATCCATCTCCTCCTGGGTGACGATCCGGCCGCGGCGCCGCTGGCCCGCCTCGGCGGTGGCGCGGTCGGCGTGCAGGAGCAGCAGGTGCGCGGGGCGCCCGTGCAGCCTCGCGAGCAGCGCGATCGTCCGCCGGGTCAGGGGCAGCGTGCCGCGCGAGTGGACGACGACGGGGCGGCGGCCCGCGATCGCGAGCGCGATCCGCGCGTAGTGGCCCGGGTAGAGCAGCGGCCCGCGACGGACGCGATCGTCGGTGTCGACGACCCGCGCGACCGTGCGATCGACCGCCCTGCGCAGCAACGTCGTCTTCCCCGCGCCGGGCACGCCGGCTAGCGACGATCACCGCATCTGAGGGAAAGATGAGATCCACGGCTCCCATGTTGGGAGCCGTGGGTTAAGGCTGGTTCAGCGGAGCCTGCGAATGATCAGGAACAGGACCGCGGCGAGCGCGACGCCGGCGGCGATGCCACCGCGCCGCGACTTGACGGTCTCCACCGCGCCACCCGGCTCGGGGGCGGGCGGCGGGGCGAACGGCGGCGCGAAATCGGGGCGCGGGGGGGTGCCCGGCGCAGGCGCGCCGGGGTCCGGGACGAGCACGGGCGGGTCGGGTTCGGGTGCCAGCGCCTCGGGCGCGGCGGCGCCGGCCGCGAGGATCTCCCCGGCGGCGGAGGGGGCGACGACGTCCGGTTCGGGTTCCGGCTCGGGCTCGACCGCGGCTTCGGCTTCGGGCTCGGCCTCTCCCTCCGGCTCGGGCTCCGCCTCACGCGCGATCGGCGGCTCGGGGATGTCCGCGGCCTCGATCTCGGCGGCCGACGGCGGCTCCGCGGGCAGCGGAGCGAGTTCCACGACGGGCTCCTCCTCGGCGGCGACCTCGCTCCACGTCGCCGGTTCCTCGCTCTCGCGCCACGGCGGGATCACCACGGGCGGCGCGTCATCCTCGCGCTCCGGCTCGACCGCCTCCGGCAGGCCGCTTCCGGCATCGGCGTAGCCGAGCCCGTAGTGCTCGTAGAGCCGGCGCTCCTCGGACTGATCGATCCGCGGCTCGGAGCCGATGCCCGGCGCCCTGCGGATCTCGTCCGCGGAGTGCGCGACGCGGATCGTCGAGGCCTCGACCGCGGCGTCCGCGAGCGGCACGAACCGGTCGTCGTGGCCTTCGACGGCGACGAGCACCCATTCGGGGCGCCCGGTCTCGCGATCGAGGTAGATCTCGCGAACGCCGCCCAGCCGCTCCCCGTCGGAGTCGAGGACATCGCGACCGGGCCATTCGCCGTAGTCCCCGAACTGGGACTGAGAGGGAAGCTGAGCCATAAGAGAGAACTTGCCCGTTGGGGGGTCGATAAAACCGTCAGGTCAGATAGCGTGCGGCCGGAGCATGACAGACGTCCGCGTGCTGCTGGAGCGCCATCGCCCGCGCCTTGTGTACGACTCTCACGAGGCGTACTTCGCCGACTCCGCCGCGGCTTGGACGGACTCCCCGACGAACGTGCTGCGGCGGGCCGGCGGCGCGGTGCTCGCGAAGCCGCCGAAGCTCAAGCTCGGCTACCTCGGCCCGCACGTCTATGGCGACGGCGCGAAGGCGCTGGCCAGCGACGCGATCGGCGAGACCTCGCGCGACTACGCGGGCCATGCCGCCGCCATGCACCGCAAACCGGCCTACCGGGACCGCGTCCACGGCCACGCCCGGCGCGACGCGCAGGGCCGGCTCTGGCTCCAGTACTGGCTCTTCTACTACTACAACGACTTCCAGCTGCGTCGGTCCGCTGTTCAGTGGCGGCAAGCACGAGGGCGACTGGGAGCTGGTGCAATTTCGCCTCGGTGACGACGAGAAGCCCGTGCAGGCGGTCTTCTCGCAGCACAAGACGGCGGAGAGCAAGGCGTGGGCCAACGTCCGCAAGGCGCCCAACTCGCCGTCGACTCCGCTCGTCTATGTCGCACGCGGCTCGCACGCCAACTACTTCACGCCCGGCTCGCACTGGACCGGGGTGCTGGTTCGACCAGGCCGACGGCAACGGCCCGCAGATCGTCGGAACCCTCGACGTGCTCGGCGACAGCGAGCCCGCCTGGGTGCTCTGGCCGGGCGTCTGGGGCGACACCAAGCCGACCGGCTCGCCGCTGGACTCCGCGAGCCCGACCAGCCCGGGCTGCCGCCCGCACTGGCTGGACCCGTCGAAGCTGGCGACCTCGACCCCGAAGCAGGCGCCGCCCGCGCTCGCGCCGCCCCGGACGACGGTGCAGCGCACCGATGAGAACGTCGTGCTGGCCTACACGGCCCCGCCGGAGGCGAAGTCGCTCGTCGTCGCGCTGCGCCGCAAGGGCACCGACGAACCCGCGGTCACCAAGGCCTTCCCGCTCGACGGCGCACGCACCAGCGGCGAGGTCGCGCTGCCGTCCGGCGACCGCGACTACGACGTGTGGACGAGCGTCGTCGGCCCGGACGGAGCGGCCTCCGAAGGCGTCAAAGCCACATGAACGACCTTGCGAAGCTGTTCACCTGGCGCAAGGACCGGGTCGTCGTCGCCGCGATCACGGGCGAGATCGACATCTCCAACGCGAAGAGCCTCGAGCGTTCGATCGCCCACGAGCTCGACGGCGAGGTCACCGGCCTCGTCGTCGACCTCGCCGGCCTCGCCTTCCTGGACGGCTCCGGTGTGCACCTGCTCTATTCGCTCAGCGACACGACGGGCGCCCGCGGGATCGCCTTCGCGCTCGTGCTGCCCGAGTCGAGCCCGCCGCGCCGTGTCCTCGAGCTCAGCGGCCAGCGGGTCGCGGGCTGGATCCACACGAGCGAGGACGCGGCGATCGAAGCGGTCCTGAACGCCTAACCCGTGTTGCGCATCCCGGCCGCGATCCCGGTGATCGTGGCCAGCAGCGGCGAGCGCGCCTCCTCGCGGCCGGCACGCACGCGCCGCAGCAGCTCGACCTGCAGGTGCGACAGCGGGTCGATCCACGGGTTGCGGTGCTCGAGCCGGCGCTGCAGCGCGGGCGTCTCGTCCAGCAGCCGTCCCTGGCCGGTCACGGTCAGGACGCGCTCGACGACCTGGTCGTACTCGGAGACGAGGTCGGTCCAGAAGCGCTGCGCGATGTCCTCGTCGACCAGCGACAGGTAGCGCTCGGCGACGCCGAGGTCGGACTTGAAGAGCGCCATCTCCAGCGTCCCGATCAGGCCCCGGAAGAACGGCCAGTCGCGCCACATCTCGCGTTGGAGCTCGAGGTCGCCCGCAGCCAGCGCCGTCCCCGCGCCGTACCACGACGGGAGCAGCAGCCGGTTCTGCGTCCAGGCGAAGACCCACGGGATCGCGCGCAGCGACTCGACGCCGGCGTTGCCCTTGCGCGACGGCGGGCGGGAACCGAGGTTGAGCTGGTTGAGCTCGGCGATCGGCGCCGCCTGGCCGAAGAAGCGCAGGAACTCGGGGTCGTCGTACACCAGTCCGCGGTAGCGCTCGCGCGAGCGCTCCGAGAGCCGCTCCATCTCCGCGCGCCAGGCATCGCGCACGGGCGGGTTCGGGAGCGCGGTGGCGAGCATGACGGCCGAGATCGTCTGCTCCAGCGAGCGCTCGGCCAGCTCCGCGTCGGCGTAGCGGGCGGAGACGGTCTCGCCCTGCTCGGTGATGCGGATCCGGCCCTGCACGGTGCCTTCCGGCTGGGCCAGGATGGCGCGGTAGGTGCGCCCGCCGCCGCGTGAGGGCGAGCCGCCGCGGCCGTGGAAGAGCTCGAGCGTGACGCCCGCCTCGCGCGCCTGCTCCGCGAGCTGCTCCTGGGCGTTGTAGAGCGCCCAGGTCGAGCCGACGTAGCCGGTGTCCTTGCCCGAGTCCGAGTAGCCGACCATCACGGTCTGGCGGTTGCCCTGCGCGCGCAGGTGCGCGACGTAGGGCTCACAGGCGTACAGCTCGGCCATCGTGGCCGGCGCCTGCTCGAGCGCCGAGCGCGTCTCGAACAGCGGCACCATCCGCAAGGAGGTCGCCCCGGCGCGTTGGGAGAGCCAGGTCGCCGCGAGCACGTCGGACGGATGCTCGGTCATCGAGATCACGAACGCCGGGACGGACTGCGGACCGTAGGCGTCGGCGGAGAGCGCGACGGTGTCCAGCACGCGCAGCAGCTCGCCCGCCTCGCCGCCGGGATCGTGCTCGATCCCGCGCCGCGAGGAGCCCAGCGCCTCCGTCAGCAGCGCCTGGCGGCGGGTCTCGTCGGCGTCGCCGTAGCCCGGCAGGATCGAGGCGGTCGCCTCGCGCAGGACGCTCGCGCCCTGGCGGATGTCGATCCCGGCGAGGTGGAAGCCGAAGACGTCGACCTGCCACAGCAGCCGCCGGATCGACCCGAGCGCGACGTGCCGCGAGCCCAGATGGGCGAGCACGAGCTCGAGATCGCGGCGCAGCGCCTGCGCGTCCGCGTATCCCGGCTCGCGTCCGCGCGGGCGCAGCGTGTTGCCGAGCCGGTGGTGGACGAAGCCGAGCTTGGTCCGCAGCGGCTCCCACTCGCGGTGCGGGCGGCGCAGCACGTCCGCCGACGGCAGCTCCAGCGCGTCGGCCTCGAGCGACTCGTCGAGCTCCGCGGAGACCGGGATCCGCAGCGAGGAGTGCGAGAACATCTGCGCCAGGCGGTCGACGCGGACACGGAAGAGCTGCAGCGCCTGCCGGCGGTGCAGCGCCAGCGCCCGCGCGAGCGTGTCGGCGCCGACCTCCGGGTGGCCGTCCATGTCGCCGCCGGTCCAGCTGCCGTAGGTCAGCACGGGCTGCACGAGCCGGACGTTGAGCGAATGCTCGATCTCGCCGAGCACCTCCGGCACGGCGTCGAACAGCACGGCCTCGAAGAAGAACAGGTTGCGCCGCACCTCGTCCTCGACGCGCGGCCGGATCCGGCGCAGCTCGTCGGTCTGCCACCAGACGGTCAGGACCTCGCGCAGCTTGTCGAGCAGCCCGCGGCGGCGCGAAGGGCCGAGCCGCGGGTCGTCGAGGCGGTCGAGCAGCGCCGCGACGTCCCACTGGTGGTCGAGCACCGAGCGCCGCGTGGCCTCGGTCGGGTGCGCGGTCAGCACGTGCTCGATCTGCAGCTGGGCGGCCAGCGGCGCGATGTCGATGTTGTTGCGGCGCAGGATCTCGGCCGTCTCGGCCAGCGATTCGCGCTGGATCGCCCCGGTCTTGTCGTACTGGCGCCGCCGGCGGACCCGCTCGCGCTCCTCGGCGATGTTGGCGAGCTGGAGCTCGAGCGAACAGGCGCGGATGATCGGCTCGACCGACTCGTCGGGGACGCCGCGCAGGAACGCCACGAGCCGCTCGTCGGCGGCGTCGTCGCCCGCGCGCACCGAGGCCGCGGTCTTGAACAGCCACTGCAGGCGGGACGCGAAGACGCGGCCCTCCTGCTCTTCGAGAACGCTGATCAGCGACGCCGAGAGCAGCTCGGTGTCGGTCGCGAGGCCGTCGGTCGCGATTTCCGGCGAGGGGGTGGGAACGTCGAGTCGAGTCATGGGGAGGGCGCGAAGGCTACGCGACCATCCCCGCAGCCACGGTGTCGTTCGTCGTCTCGTCGATCAGGATGAAGGCGCCGGTGGAGTGGCTGGCGGCGTAGACATCGGCGGCGATGTCGCCGCCGAGGCGCAGCCGCACCCGCCCGATGTCGTTCAGCCGGAGCTCGTCGGCGGCCGGCCATTCGAGCGTCTCGAACTCGATCCGGCCTTCGATCGAGTCCAGCCGCGCGGGGACGGTCCGGGTGCCGTGCTTGAGCAGGTAGCGGCCGCGCTCGACCGCGGGCCGGTCACCCAGCCAGCAGACCGTGGCACTGATCTCGCGCACGCTCGCGGGCGCGTCCTCGACCGCAGCGATCAGCTCGCCGCGCGCGAGGTCGACCTCGTCCTCGAGGCGCACGGAGACCGAGAGCGGCGCCTCGACGACTTCGGCGGCGCCGTCGGCGTTGCGGACCTCGGCGACCCGAGTGCGCGTCCCGCTCGGCAGCACGACGACCTCGTCGCCGGCCTTCAGCGAGCCCGCCGCGAGCCGACCGGCGGCCCAGCGCGCGCCGCCCTCTCCGCGCAGCACGAGCTGGATCGGCAGCCGTGCGCCGTGCACGGCGGGCGGCTCGACGGGGATGGTCTCCAGGCGCTCGAGCAGCGGCTCGCCCGCGTACCAGGGCATCCGCTCGGAGCGCTCGACGACGTTGTCGCCCTGCAGCGCGCTGATCGGGATGAACTCGATGTCGTGCAGCCCGACCTTCGCGCCGAGGTCCAGCACCTGGCGCACGACGTCGTCGAAGCGTTCCTCGGCGAAGTCGACCAGGTCCATCTTGTTGACGACGACGATCACGCTGCGGATCCGCAGCAGCGCGGCGATCGTCGCGTGCCGGCGCGACTGCTCGGTCAGGCCCGCGCGGGCGTCGACGAGCAGCAGCGCGAGGTCCGCGGTCGAGGCGCCGGTGACCATGTTGCGCGTGTACTGGGCGTGGCCGGGGCAGTCGGCCAGGATGAAGCGCCGCCGCGGGGTGGCGAACGAGCGGTACGCGACATCGATCGTGATGCCCTGCTCGCGCTCGGCGCGCAGGCCGTCGGTGAGCAGGGCGAGGTCGAGGCCGTCGACGCTGCGCTCCTCGACGTGCGCGAGCTGGTCGGCGAGTACGGCCTTGGCGTCATAGAGCAGCCGCCCGATCAGGGTCGACTTCCCGTCGTCGACGCTGCCGGCGGTGGCGAGGCGGAGAAGGTCCATGGCTAGAAGTAGCCCTCGCGCTTGCGGTCTTCCATGGCGGCCTCGGACGCGCGGTCGTCGGCGCGCGTCTCGCCGCGCTCGGTGATGTTGGTGGCGGCGATCTCGGCGACCACTGCCGGGAGCGTCGTGGCGGAGGAGCGCACCGCGCCCGTGCAGCTCATGTCGCCGACCGTGCGGTAGCGCACGGACGCGGTGAACGGCTCCTCTCCCTCGATCAGCTCGATGTGCTCCGAGACGGCGTAGAGCATCCCGTCGCGCGCGAAGACCTCACGGTCGTGCGCCATGTAGATCGACGGCAGCTCGAGCTCCTCCTGGGCGATGTACTGCCAGACGTCGAGCTCGGTCCAATTGGAGATCGGGAACGCGCGGATGTTCTCGCCGCGGCGCACGCGCGCGTTGTAGAGGTCCCACAGTTCCGGGCGCTGGCGCCGCGGATCCCACTGGCCGAAGTCGTCGCGGAAGCTGAGCACGCGCTCCTTGGCGCGGGCGCGCTCCTCGTCACGGCGGGCGCCGCCGAAGCAGGCGTCGAGCTCGTAGCGCTCGATCGCGTCCAGCAGTGTCACCGTCTGCAGCCGGTTGCGAGACGCGCGCGGACCGGTCTCCTCGCGCACGCGGCCGGTGTCGATCGACTCCTGCACGGAGCCGACGAGCAACTGCAGATCGTTCTCCGCGACGAGCCGATCGCGGAAGGCGATGACCTCCGGGAAGTTGTGCCCGGTGTCGATGTGCAGCAGCGGGAAGGGCACGCTCGAGGGCGCGAAGGCCTTCTGAGCCAGGCGCACGAGCACGATCGAGTCCTTGCCGCCGCTGAACAGCAGCGCGGGCTTCTCACGCTCGGCGGCGACCTCGCGCAGCACGTGGATGGCCTCGGCCTCGAGCGCGCGGAGGTGCGAAAGCGCGGGAGTCGTAATGGCGGTCACGGGTCAGTCCTCGCGATAAGGGGAATTTTTGCGGGGTCGGTGTTGTTGCGGAGCAGGAGGTAGGCGACGACGCCGAGCGAGAGCGGCACGGCGACGATGACCGCGGCAGGGATGTCCGCCCCGGCCTTGGTCAGAAGGGCGAGCCCGGCGGCCAGCAGCACGATCCCGAGCGCCGGGCGCAGACCGCGCTCGGGCAGGGTCGTGGAGAGGCGGGTGCCGAGCCAGACGCCGGGCAGCGAGCCGATCAGGATCGTCGCCGTCAGCAGCAGGTCGACGTTGCCGGAGAAGAGGTGCGCGAGCGCCGCGACCCAGAGCAGCAGGGCGGCGTGGAAGACGTCGGTGCCGACGACCCGGCGCGGCGCGAGCCGGAACCCGATGATCAGGCCGACGGCGATCAGCGTGCCCGAGCCGGCGGAGGTCAGGCCGAGCACGAAGCCGACGCTCGCGCCGAGCGCGACGGCGGCGACCTTGTGGCGGGTGTCGAGGATGACCGTCTCGCGCTCGTTGGCGCCGTCGGTCATCACCGCGCGGAAGAGCACGAGCGCGCCGGTGAGCAGCAGCGCGCCGGCGATCAGGGGCAGCAGGATGTCGTCCAACCCGAGCCGTTCGAGCAGGATCACGCCGATGATCGCGCCCGGGCAGGAGCCCGCCGCCAGCCAGAACGCGAGGTTCGTCTGCACCGTGCCCTTGCGGAAGTGCAGGAACCCGCCGGCGGTCTTCGTGATCGCCGCGTAGGCGAGGTCGGTGCCGACCGCGACCACGGGCTTGATCCCGAACACGAGGATCAGCAGCGGCGTCATCAGGCTGCCGCCGCCCATGCCGGTCGTGCCGACGAGGATGCCGACGCCGAACCCGAAGAGGATCAGCCAGGGATCCATCAGACGTGCAGCCCGCACTCCGTCTTGGAGAGCCCCGCCCAGCGGCCCTCGCGGCCGGAGCCGGGGTTCGTGCAAGGGGCGCAGCCGATCGACTCGTAGCCCTGGTCGTGCAGCGGGTTGTACGGCAGGTCGCGCTCGTGGATGCGCTTCCAGAGGTCCTTCTCGGTCCACTCGACGAGCGGGTTGAACTTCCAGATGCCGCGCTTGTCGTCGAACTCGATCGGCTGGGAGTCGGCGCGCGTGGGCGACTGCTCGCGGCGGATGCCGGTGATCCAGGCGTCGACGCCGTCGAGCGCGCGCTCCAGCGCCTCGACCTTGCGCCCGCCGCAGCACTGCGACGGGCCGGTCCAGTCGCCGGTGGCGTCCTCGATCTCGATGTCGACGCCGAAGCGCTGCTCGAACGCCCGCCAGGTGGCGAGCGTCTCCGGGAACAGCACGCCGGTGTCGATCGTGACGATGCGCGCGTCCGGGGCGATCCGGACGAGCTCGTCGACGAGCACCGACTCCTCCTTCTGGAAGGAGCACAACATGACCAGCCGTGGGTGGTGGCGCTCGACGGCAGCCGCCAGCACCTCGGTCACGTTCATGCGGTGACGGCTTCTTCGACGGGCGTCAGCGCCTGCGTCCACCACTCCGGCTCGGTGCGGCCCGCGAAGGTGCGGAACGTCTCGCCGTCGTCGTGGTTCTGCTCGTAGAGGTTGAAGATCTGCAGCAGCGTGTCGTTGAGGTCCCAGTGCGGGACCTTCTTGAGTACGACGTCGCCGAACTTCGGTTCGGGGCCGAGGCGGCCGCCGATCCGGATGTCCATGGCCTCGACGAACTCGCCGTCGACCTTCTTGAGCACGCCCTCGATGCCGACGTCGGCGATCTGGTGCTGCGCGCAGCTCGACGAGCAGCCGGCGAAGTGCAGCCGGAAGTCCGCGCCGTGGCCGTTGGGGCGCACGTGCTCGTCCAGGAACTTGGAGATCTCGACCGCGCGGCTCTTGGTGAAGACCTTGGCCAGGCCGCAGTACTCCTTGCCGGTGCAGGTCTGCAGGCCGCGCTGAAAGAGCGTGGGGGTGGGGGTGAGCTCGCCGATCAGCGGCTCGGCCAGCAGCCCGTCGACGTTCTCCTGCGGGATCCACGGCAGCAGCACGTTCTGCTGGTGCGTGAGCCGCAGCGCGTCGTCCTCGTGATCGCCGTACTCACGGGCGAGGCGGGCGAGCTCGAACAGCTGCGAGGCCTTCAGGCGGCCGACCGGGACGATCAGCCCGACGGTGCGGTGCGTGCCGTCGGCCTGCTCGAGCACGCCGACGTGGTCCTCGCCGCTCTGGCCCGGCGCCTTCGGCACGCCGTGGCGCAGCTCGCGGCCGACGCGGGCGACGATCTCCTCGCGCAGCGCCTCGGCGCCGATGCGGTCGACGAGGAACTTCAGGCGCGCCTTGCCGCGGGCCTTCCGGTTCTCGTCGGAGTCGCGGAAGATGCCGGTGACGGCGGCGACGACTTCCGGCGCCTCCTCGGGGGAGACGAAGATGTCGACCCAGCGCGCGAAGCGCGGCTGGGTGGAGAGCCCGCCGCCGACGCGCAGGTTGAAGCCGCGCGTGCCGTCGGGGTGGATCGCGGCGGAGAGCGCGATGTCGTTGATCAGGCCGCGCGCGCAGTCCTCGGTGCAGCCGGTGACCGAGACCTTGTACTTGCGCGGGAGGTTCGAGTAGAGCTTGTTGTCCAGGAAGAAGTCGTGGATCGCCTCGGAGGTGGCGTAGCCGTCGACGATCTCGTCGTGGGCGAGGCCCGAGACGGTGCAGCCGACCACGTTGCGCGTGATGTCGCCGCAGGCGCCGGACGTCGTCATGCCGACGCGCTCGAGACGTTCGAAGATCTCCGGGATGTTCTCCAGCCGGATCCAGTGGATCTGGAAGCACTGGCGCGTGGTGCAGTCGATGATCCCGCGACCGAAGTCCTCGGCGATCGAGGCCATCACCTCGACCTGCGCGGCGCTCAGCTTGCCCTGGATGACCTTGACGCGCATCATGAAATGCCCGTCGCCGGTGTTGTGTGCGTAGAGGCCGTACCACTTGAGGAGGCCGACGTGTTCGGGGCTCATCGTCTCCCACCCCTCGCGCGCGGCACGGAGGAGCTCGGGGAGGACGTCGAGGCCGTCCGTTTCCGCCTTGATGCGTTCGATCTTGCTCATGGGGTCCGTTGAAGGTACCCCGCAAGAAGCGGAATTCACAAGGAACCTGATCGGGATTTACATGTATCTATCCCGATCGGTTTCATCGAGTTTAGTCGAAAAGCGCGTCCGGTGTCACGTCGAGGCGCCGGCGGGTCGTCAGCGGCGCGCCGTAGGGGTTCAGCGGATCATCGGGAAGGCGCGTCACATCGCAGACCGCGAGCACCTCCGGCGTGAGGAAACGCGACGGCTTGCCGTACCCGTGGGCGTCGTCGCGGCCGTGCGGGCGGTGGTGGTAGCGGACCGGGACGTACAGCGTGAGCGTCCGACGCGCGCGGGTCATCCCGACGTACAGCAGCCGCCGCTCCTCGTCGATCTCCTCGCTCGTCCCGGCGGCCATGCAGGCAGGGAAGTTGCCGTCGTAGACCGCGAGCACGTGCACGCTGTCCCACTCCAGGCCCTTGGCCGAGTGGATCGTCGAGATCGTCAGATAGTCCTCGTCCAGGTGCGGCGGCTGGGCGATGTCGGCGCTCGAGCTCGGCGGGTCCAGCACCAGCTCGGCGACGAAGTGGCGTGGATCGCTGGCCTGATGCGCGGCGTCGACCAGCTGATCGAGGTCCTGGACGCGCAGTGCGCCGTCGGGATAGCGCAGCCGGATCAGCGGGGCGAGGACGTCGCGCAGGCCCTCGGCGCGCGGGCCGGGCCGCGGCTCCGAGCGCGCCTCGAAGAGTGCCGCGATCAGGCCGTCGGCGCTCGCACGGGCCGCTGAGGGGATCAGCTCGCGGGCGACGGCCCAGGCCGCGAACCGGTCCGCGAAGGCACTGGCGGCGGCGGGCTCGCCGCCGAGATCCGCGCTGTCGTGCGCCGCGCCGTCGTGCGCCGCGCCGCCATGCTCCGCGCCGCCATGCTTCGCGCCGTCGTGCGCCGCGCCGTCGTGCGCCGCGCCGTCGTGCGCCGCGCCGCCATGCTCCGCGCCGTCGTGCGCCGCGGCCGCGCGCCCCGCCATCGCCTCGATCGCGCGGCGCGCGCTCACCGGGCCGACACCCTCCACGAGCTGCAGCACGCGGAACCAGGCCACGTCGTCGGCGCCGTTGTCGACCAGCCGCAGCGTCGCCACGAAGTCCTTGACGTGCGCGGCCTCCAGATACCGGAGCCCGCCGTACTTGTGGAACGGGATCCGGCGCCGCGTGAGCTCGAGCTCCAGCAGGTCCGAGTCGTGCGACGTGCGCGCCAGCACGGCCTGCGCGCGCAGCTCCATGCCCTGCTCGCGCGCCTCGAGGATGCGGTCGCAGACCTGCTCGGCCTGCGCCGCCTCGTCGCGCACGTGGACGACCTTCGGCCGCACGCCGCCCTCGCGGTCCGCGTGCAGGCGCTTCGGGAACGCGCGCGTCGGCCTGTGCGGCCAGCGCGTTGGCCGCGTCGAGCACCGGCTGCGTCGAGCGGTAGTTGCGCTCCAGCGTCACCACCCGCGTGCCCGGGAAGTGCTCGGGGAAGTCGAGGATGTGCGCCGCCGAAGCCGAGCGGAAGCCGTAGATGGCCTGGAAGTCGTCGCCGACCGCGGTTACCACCGGCCCGTGCGAGCTCAACGAGCGCGCGAGGTCGACCTGGAGGCCGTTGACGTCCTGGTACTCGTCGATCAGCACGTGGTCGAACGATGCGGCGAGCAGCGGGCCGATCACCTCGTCGGCCGCCAGGGCCCTCCAGAACAGCAGCAGGTCGTCGAGGTCGGCCACCCCGAGCTCGCGCTTGCGGGCCGTGTAGGCCTTGAACAGCGCCGAGATCGCCTCGCGGTGCTCCTCGCACCACGGGAAGTGCGTCGAGATGACACCGGAGAGCGGCTGCTGCGCGTTGACCGTGCGCGAGTAGATGTCCAGCAGCGTCCCCTTGCGCGGGAAACGTGTGCGCGAGGCGGCGTGCCCGTGTTCCTCGCGCAGCAGATCCAGCACGTCCGCCGCGTCACCCGCGTCGAGCACGCCGAAACCGCTCGGGAGTCCGAGCGCCGCGGCGTGCCGGCGCACGAGCCGATGGGCGACCGAGTGAAACGTCCCGCCGAGCACGCGCGATGACGCGGGAACCAGGCCGCGCGCCCGCTGCAGCATCTCGCGGGAGGCGCGGCGCGTGAACGTGAGCAGCAGGATTCGCTCCGCCGGGACGCCCTCGGTGACGAGCCACGCGACGCGCGCGCAGAGCGTCGTGGTCTTGCCGGTCCCGGCGCCGGCGAGGATCAGCAGCGGCCCTCCGGAATGCGTCGCCGCCGCCCGCTGCTCGTCATTGAGCTGCTCGAGCCAGGGCCGTTCCTCGATCTGCGCCACCACCGCCATGGCCGACGGACGCTACGGCGGGCCTCGGACGACATCGTTCAGACCTCGCACGATTGCCTGACCGGATATAGGATCGTCGCGATGGAAGCTTCCGTCCGCCCCTTGCGGGCCGACGCCGCCCGAAACCGCGCGCGCGTCCTCGATGCAGCGCGCACCGCCTTCGCCGAGGCGGGGCTCGACGTGGGCGTCGAGGAGATCGCCCGGCGCGCCGGGGTCGGCAAGGGCACGTTGTACCGGCGCTTCCCCACGAAAGAGGCGCTGGTGCGCGCCATCTTCGAGGACATCCTCGACGAGATGGAGCGCAACGTCGCGGCCTCGGCCGCGATCGCGGACGCCGGCGAGGCGTTCGAGCACTACGTCAACAGCGCCGCCCGGATGCAGGCCTCCAACCAGGGCTTCTTCGACGTGGTCGCGCACGGGCTCGGTGCCGGCGCGCTGACCGACGAGCAGCGCCGGCGGATCGTGGCCGCCGCCACCGGGCCATTGCAGCGCGCGCAGGCGGCAGGGGCGATCCGCGACGACCTCAAGCCCGAGGACATGTGGCTGATCCTGCGGATGATCGGCACCACCACGCGCCCGGCCCCGGACGGGACCTCGATGGATGAGCGCTGGCCGCGCTACCTCGGCCTGATGCTGGACGCGCTGCGACCGGGAGCGGCGACGCCCCTCCCGGCCGAGCCCTGGCGTCTCAGCTAGACGCTGACGACGGTGAAGCGACGCACGAGCGCGTCGAGCTCCTCGGCGGTGCGCGCCAGATCCTGAGCGCTGGCGGCGATCTCCTGCGTGGAGGCGGAGGTCTGTTGCGTCGAGGCCGAGACCTGCTCGGCGGACGCGGAGGACTGCTCGGCGACCGCGGCGACCTCGGACACGTCGCTCTCGGCGCGCGCGGAGCTGACGCTGATCTGCTCGACGGCGGCGGCGATCTCGGCGATCCGCTCACCGACGCCCGCGACCGCGGAGTCGATGCGAACGAAGGCATCGCGGGTCTGCTCGACCGTGGCGACGCCCTCTTCGGTGCGCGCCGAACCCTCGGCGACCACGCCGACGACACGGCGGGTCTGGCCCTGCATCTCACCGATCAGCGCGGCGATCTCCGACGCGGCGCGGCCGGACTCCTCGGCCAGCTTGCGCACCTCCTCGGCGACGACCGCGAAGCCGCGGCCCTGCTCGCCCGCGCGGGCGGCCTCGATGGCGGCGTTCAGGGCCAACAGGTTGGTCTGCTCGGCCAGCCCGGTGATCGTCGTGACGATCCCGCCGATGCGCTCGGAGCGCGCGGAGAGATCCTCGATCGCGACACCGACCTCGGCCGACGCGGCGGCGACCGCGCGGATCGCGCTGGTGGCCTCGGCGGCGGCGTTGACGCCCTCACGGGCGACCTCGCGTGCCTCCTCGGCGGCCTCGGCGGTGGCGAGCGCGGCCTGCGCGCTGGCGCCGGCGGCGCGGCTGGACTCCTGCACGGCGTCACGCGTGGACTCGACCATGCGCACCTGGCGCTCGGCACCCTGGGCGACATCGGTCACGGCGCCGGCGATCTCGCCGACCGCGCGTCCGGCCTCCTCGGAGGAGCTGGCGACCTGCTGGGAGCCCGCGGAGACGCTGCTGGCGCTCAGCGAGACCTGCCCGATCAGCACGCCGAGCTCGTTGCACATCGTGGTGTAGGCGCCGACGCTGCGCTGTGCCTTGGCGAGCATCGAGTTGAAGGACGTGGCGAGCTGCCCGAGCTCGTCGGTGGTGCGGACGTCGATCGGCGTGGTGACGGCCGTTGCGGGCCGCGTGAAGTCACCCGACGCGGTCGCCTCGAGGCCGTTGGTCAGCTCCTCCAGGCAATGCTCGTCGAGGCTGCGCAGGCGTGAGCGCAGGGCGCGGACGGGGCCGACGACGCTGCGCGTGATCAGGATCGCGCTCGCGATCGCGAGCAGCAGTGAGATGACGACGACGATCAGCAGCAGGCGCGAGCGCGAGCTCTGGCCGGCCTCGACCTTCGCGGCGGTCGCGTGCGCCTCGCCCTCGACCGAGTCCTGGAGCTGTTCCATCGTCGTGAAGAGCATGTCCATCGCGGGCGAGATGCTCGCCTCGTAGACCCCGCGCGAACCGTCGCGGTCATCGACGTTGCCGACGGTCTCGGCGCGGGACTTGGCGAGCGCGGAATCCATCGCCTTGTTCCACACGTTGCGCTGCCTGAGGAACTCCGTCATGTGCGGGTTGCCCTTGACGAGCGCCGCGAGCTGCGCGGCGTCGCCCTCGGAATCGATCCGCATGTCCTTGATCTTCTTCGCGATCTCGTCCTGGGTCTGCAGATCACCGTCGAAGACGTAGAGGTGCTCGGCAGCCAGGTGACCGATCGACTGCACGTGCTGGCCGACCTCGCCGGCGAGCGAGACCGCTCTGATGTTACGCGTCGACAGGCCGTCGACCTGCTCGCTCGCGTGGCTGAAAGTGCTGAGGGCAAGAACGGTCACGACGACGAGCGCGACGGCCTGTACGCCGAAGGCGATGGCCAGGCGAACGGCGAGTGGAAGGTTGGCGAAGCGCGACATTAGTTGAGAGATCTCCAGGGGGCTTGGGCACCTGGGTCATCGGCTGTCGCCCCGCGCTTCTTAAACGGACGTCAGCCGCGGCGCCGCGCACGCCACAGCAGGACGGCCCAATCGGCGAGTCCCGAAGCGAGGTGTCCGAGGGGGCCGGTGACGAACCAACCGGCGAAACGCTCACGCATACGCGCGCCTTTGTATCGTTGACCGCCGCTCCATGGCTACTGATATCAGCACCACCACTACCGAGCTCCCCGAGTCGCGCGTGCGCGTCGAGGCCGAGGTCGGCCCCGGCGAAGTCGAGCGCCGGATGACCCAGGCAGCGAAACTGCTGGCGCGCAACATCCGCGTGCCCGGTTTTCGCGCCGGGAAGGCGCCGCCGCCGGTCGTGATCAAGCGCGTCGGCCGCGAGGCGGTTCTCGACGAGGCGGTGCGCGAATCGCTGGGCGGCTGGTACCGCGCGGCGATCGACGACGCCCGGGTGATCCCGGTCGGCGAGCCCGACGTCGACATCGCGGAGCTGCCCAAGGAGGGCGAGGCGCTGAAGTTCTCGATCGAGATCGGCGTTCGCCCGAAGGCCGTGCTCGGCGAGTACAAGGGCCTCGAGGTCGGCAAGCGCGAGCCCGACATCTCCGACGATGCGATCGGCGAGGAGCTCGACCGGCTGCGCGAACGCGCGGCCAAGCTCGAGCCCGTCGACCGTCAGGCCCAGCGCGGCGACTTCGTCGTGATGGACTTCGCGGGCACGCTCGACGGCGTGCCGTTCGCCGGCGGCGAGGGTCGCGACCAGATGATCGAGCTCGGCTCAGGGCGCCTGGTGCCCGGCTTCGAGGAGCAGCTCGAGGGCAGCGTCGGCGGCCAGTCGCTGGACGTCACGGTGACGTTCCCCGACGACTACGGCTCGCCCGATCTCGCCGGCCAGGACGCCGTGTTCGCCGTCACCGTCCGCGAGGTCAAGGCCAAGCAGCTCCCGGCGCTCAACGACGAGCTCGCCGAAGAGGCCGGGTTCGACACGCTCGACGAGCTGCGCGAGGACATCCGCGGCCGGATGGCGGAGGCGGAGACGTCGCGCCTTGAGGCCGAGTTCCGCGAGGCGGCGCTGGACGCCGTCGTGGCGGCCGCGACGATCGAGGTCCCCGACGCGCTCGTCGAGGCCCGTGCCCGCGAGCTGTGGGAGTCGATGCTCCACCAGCTCTCGCACCAGGGCATCGACCGCGAGACCTATCTGCGGATCTCGGGTCGCACCGAAGAGGACACGATCGAGCAGGCCAAGCCGGACGCCGAGCAGGCGCTGCGCCGCGAGGCGGTGCTGGCGGCGGTGGCCGAGGCCGAGTCGCTCGAGCCGACCGAGGAAGAGATGCTCGAGGCCGTCGGCGAGGCCGCGCCTCCCGGCGAGAAGGTCAAGCCGGAGAAGCTGCTCGAGCGGCTGCGCTCCAACGGTCGCCTGGACAGCCTCAAGGACGACCTCTCCCAGCGCAAGGCGCTGGACCTGCTCGCGGAGTCGGCCAAGCCGGTTCCGGCCACCGAGCAGCCGGAAGCCTGACGGACGCGCTTCCCACAACCTGGTCAAAGACACGGGTCGGCCCAGTCCGGCCCGTTGCTAGTCTTCGGCCGAGTGGTGGGGCGCGGGCCGCCAGCCATCTGCAGGATTCAGGCGTTCGAAGCGAAACGAAGCGAGGACCGTGAGCCCACTCGTACCGATGGTTGTCGAACAAACCTCCCGTGGGGAGCGTGCGTTTGACATCTACAGCCGCCTTCTGAGCGAGCGGATCGTCTTTCTTGGGACCCCGGTCGACGATCAGATCGCCAACCTGATCGTGGCGCAGTTGCTGCACCTGGAGTCCGAGGATCCCGACAAGGACATCTCGCTCTACATCAACTCGCCAGGCGGGTCCGTGTACGCAGGTCTCGCGATCTACGACACGATGAACTTCATCAAGCCGGACGTGTCGACGATCTGCGTCGGCATCGCGATGTCGATGGGCGCGCTGCTGCTCGCCGGCGGGGCGCAGGGCAAGCGCATGGCGCTGCCCAACGCGAAGATCCTGATCCACCAGGTCAGCTCCGGTTTCTCGGGTCAGGCCACGGACATCGAGATCCACGCTCGCGAGGTCATCGAGTTGCGCCGCAAGCTGGACGAGATCATCGCCCACCATGCGGGCAAAGACGTCGAGAAAGTCCGGTCAGATACCGAACGCGACTATTTCATGTCGTCCGATGAGGCCAAGGAGTACGGCATCATCGATCGGGTCATCCACAAGCACTAGTTGTCATGGCGCGCCCGACGGATTCAAACGAACAGCTTCTGTGCTCCTTCTGCGGGAAATCGCAGCGACAGGTCAAGAAGCTGATCGCCGGGCCCGGCGTCTACATCTGTGACGAGTGCATCGATCTCTGTAACGAGATCATCGACGAGGAGCTCACCGCTCCTCCGACCTTCGACATCGACAATCTGCCGAAGCCGAAGGAGATCTACGGCGTACTGAACGAGTACGTCGTAGGGCAGGAGCAGGCCAAACGCACGCTGTCGGTGGCGGTCTACAACCACTACAAGCGCGTGCAGATGATGCACGTCCGAGGACTCGGACATCGAGCTGCAGAAGTCCAACATCCTGCTGCTCGGTCCGACCGGCTGCGGCAAGACGCTGCTCGCGCAGACGCTGGCCCGCATCCTCAACGTCCCGTTCGCGATCGCCGACGCCACGGCGCTGACCGAGGCCGGCTACGTCGGCGAGGACGTCGAGAACATCCTGCTGAAGCTGATCCAGGCCGCGGACTACGACGTCAAGAAGGCCGAGACCGGGATCATCTACATCGACGAGGTCGACAAGATCGCCCGCAAGGCGGACAACCCGTCGATCACGCGCGACGTGTCGGGCGAGGGCGTCCAGCAGGCGCTGCTGAAGATCCTCGAGGGCACCACCGCCTCGGTGCCGCCGCAGGGCGGCCGCAAGCACCCGCACCAGGAATTCCTGACGATCGACACGACGAACATCCTGTTCATCTGTGGCGGGGCGTTCGCGAACCTCGACAAGGTGATCGAGCGCCGGATCGGCCACAAGGGCGTCGGCTTCGGCGCGATGATCGAGTCCAAGGCCGATCGCGACCTCGGCGAGCTGTTCGAGCGCTGCCTGCCCGAGGACCTGATGCAGTACGGGCTGATCCCGGAGTTCATCGGCCGGCTGCCGGTCTCCTCCGCCGTGCACCAGCTCTCGCGCGCCGACCTGATCACGATCCTGACCGAGCCGCGCAACGCGATCGTCAAGCAGTTCCAGCGCTTCTTCGCCTTCGACTCGATCGAGCTCGTGTTCTCCGCCGACGCGCTGAAGGCGGTCGCCGACCGCGCGCTGGAGCGGGAGACCGGCGCCCGCGGGCTGCGCTCGATCATCGAGGAGATCCTCCTCGAGGTGCAGTTCGAGCTGCCCTCGCGTCGCGACGTCAAGAAGTGCGTCGTGACCAAGGAGACGGTCGAGCGCGGCGTCAAGCCGACGCTCGTCACCGAAGCCCCCGAAGAAGAGTCTCCGGCCGCCAAGTCAGCCTGATCGGGTGAGCCGGGGTCACCCTGGCACTCGAAAAGATAGTGCAATGCGCTGGTTTCTGCTCGCGGTGGTCGTGCTCAGCACGCTCGTGGCCGTCGGAATGGATGCGCCGCGGGCGGCCGTGGTCGCCTCCAAGACGGACTGCATGGACGATCCGCTCGGCCCGCTGCCGGGCTACTCGGCGATCACCCACGGCGATTTCAAACAGTCGAACACGGAGTCCGACGGGCGCATCGTCGTCGGCGGCAATGCGCTGCTGAGCAGTTTCGGCGTGGCGACGAAGCTGGTCCGCGATCCGAGCCGGATCGACCTGGCGACGGGTGGGAATCTGACGCTGAACTCCGTTGGCATCAACAACGGCAGCGTCACCTACGGCGGGAGGCTCACACCGGCCGGCTTCACGGTCCCCAACGGCACCGTCACGAAGGCGGCGCCGCCGTTCAACGTCGACGCGCTGTTCGACGGGCTCGTGCTCCGCTCGGCATCGTGGGCAGAGCTCGATTCGCTCCCGGTCGACGACCCGGCCTACGTGTCCTTCGACGGATACAACCTGACGCTCACCGGCCCGAGCAAGGTCCGCAACGTGTTCACCTTCGACGCTGAGGACCTCGCCCGGGCGGGCGCGCTGCGCCTGAAGGTGCCCGACGGCGCGACGACGCTGATCAATGTCATCGGCGGCTACTTCCAGAACCCCTTCGCCGGCGGGATCTTCATCTGGGACGAAGCCACCGGGTTCGTGCAGCCGGGCGAACCTGCGATGAATGCGGATCTCGAGGCGCGCCGGCGTGCGCTGCTCTGGAACTTCCCGAACGCCGCGTCGGTGACGCTGGGGCCGCCGTACGCGGCCTGGGAGGGCAGCGTGCTCGCGCCGCGGGCATCGGTCGCGCTCACCTACCAGCACATCTTCGGCTCGATCGCCGCCGCGTCGGTGACGGGCACCGGAGAGATCGGCTACAACCCGCCGAACCCTTGCCTTCCGGACCCGACGCCATGCCCAGAGCCGTCGCCGATACCGACCGCGACACCGACTCAGACGCCGACGGCGACGCCGACCGGCACCCCGACGGCGATCCCGACGGTCTCGCCGAGCCCGACGCCGGTTCCGACCCCCACGCCGACTCCGACTCCGACGCCGGTTCCGAGCCCGACACCGACGCCGCTACCGACCGTAAGCCCAGAGCCGATCGTCACGCCGACGCCGACGCCCGACACCAGCGTCCCCAGTGAGCCGCTCGATCCCGAAGAGGACCCCGGCGAGGTGGTCGTCTCCGGCGGTTCGACCGAGGTCGACATCTGCAAGAAGGTGATCACGCCGAAGGGCCGCGCCGTGGAGAAGCGGCGCGTGCACGCCGGTCAGGTCGTCAAGTTCCGGATTCGCGTGACCAACCTCGGCACCGATCTCGCCCGCAACGTCCGCGTCTGCGACATCGTCCCGGAAGGTCTGACCTTCGTCCGCGCAACGGTCAAAGTGTCCTTCCGCAACGGCCATCCGTGCGTGACGGTCCCGATGCTGAGCGGCCAGCGCGAGGCGTTCGTGTGGATGCGCGTCGCGCGCACCGCACATGGGTCGATCACGAACGTCGCCGCGGTCACGAGCCGCGACGGCGGCACACGCAAGAATCCGGCGACCGTCGTCGTCATCCCCGTCTCCGGCGGCGGGGTAACCGGATAGCTGCGCGCCAGATCGTCCTCGCGGGGTGAGCCCAGCTCATCCGATGTGGGAGGACTCTGAGTCACATGCGGGAATGTTCGTGGCATTGACACTCCGGCGGGTGGACACGTCCTCCCGGCCCGCATCGCGGGTGGCGGGGTGACCGGTTAGGTGCCCGCGGGCGTCGCTCTCCTCCTCCCGGCGCTCGCGGCCCTAGCCCTTCCAAACCGACCGGCGTCCTAGACTCCCCGCCCGATGGGCCTCGAGGACCAAACACGCTACGACCCCGGCTGAGAGCGAGACGCGCGTCTTCGCGCGCTGGTTCGAATCCGGTCGCTTCCACGCCGAGCCCGAGGGCACGGCGGCGGAGAACTACTCGATCGCGATTCCGCCGCCGAACGTCACCGGCGCCCTGCACATGGGGCACGCGCTGAATGGTTCGGTCCAGGACACGCTGATCCGCTACGCCCGCATGCGCGGCAAGCGGACGAAGTGGATCCTCGGCACCGACCACGCCGGCATCGCGACGCAGACGCAGGTCGAGAAGCTGCTGGCCAGCGAGGGAAGCAGCCGCGAGGAGATCGGCCGCGAGGCGTTCGTCGAGCGCGTCTGGCGCTGGCGCGAGCAGTACGGCGACACGATCATCGACCAGTTCAAGCGCCTCGGCGCGTCGTGCGACTACTCCGACGAGCGCTTCACACTCGACGAGTCCTACGTGCGGGCCGTGCTGCGGGTCTTCGTCACGCTCTACGACAAGGGCCTGATCTACCGCGACAACTACATGGTCAACTGGGATCCGGGCTCCGGCTCGGCGATCTCCGACCTCGAGGTCGAGGACCGCGAGGCGACCGACACCCTGTACTACGTCGACTACCCGCTGGCGTCCGGCAACGGCTCGATCACGGTCGCCACGGTGCGCCCGGAGACGATGCTCGGCGACACCGCGATCGCGGTCCATCCCGACGACGACCGCTACACGCGGCTCGTGGGGGAGACGGCGATCCTGCCGATCGTCGGCCGGCGGCTGCGGATCATCGCGGACGAGTACGTCAAGCCCGAGTTCGGCACCGGCGCGCTGAAGATCACGCCCGGGCACGACCCCAACGACTTCGAGATCGGCCGCAACCACGGCCTCGACGAGCTGACGGTGATCGGCGAGGACGGCCGGATGACCGAGGCCGCCGGGCGGCTTCGCCGGCATGACGGCGCTGGAGGCGCGCGAGGCGGTCGTCGCCGCGCTGCGCGAGGAAGGCCGCATCAACCGCACGCAGCCGTACACGCACCAGGTGCCGCACTCGCAGCGCTCGGGCGAGCGGATCGAGCCGCTGATCTCGCTGCAGTGGTTCATGAAGATGGACGCCCTGGCCGGCCCCGCGATCAAGGCGGTCGAGGAAGGGCGCGTCCGGATCCATCCCGAGGGGCAGCGCAAGCGCTACCTGGACTGGCTCAACAACATCCGGCCGTGGTGCATCTCGCGCCAGCTGTGGTGGGGCCACCAGATCCCCGTCTGGTACCGCGGGTCCGAGACCCACGTCGGCATGGACGCGCCGGAGGGGCCGGGCTGGGAGCGCGACCCCGACGTCCTCGACACCTGGTTCTCCAGCGCGCTGTGGCCGTTCGCGACGCTCGGCTGGCCCGACGAGACCGCCGATCTGAAGGCGTACTACCCGACCGACGTGCTCTCGACGGCGCGCGACATCCTGTTCCTGTGGGTGGCCCGCATGGTCTTCATGGGCCTCGAGTTCGCCGGCGACATCCCGTTCGACGACGTCTACGTGCACTCGGTCGTCCAGGCGCCGGACGGGCGCCGGATGTCGAAGTCGCTGGGCACCGGCATCGACCCGCTCGCGCTGATCGACGGCGGCCCGCGGCCGCCCGTCTTCACCGAGGGCGGCGAGTTCCCCGCCTACGGCGCCGACGCGGTCCGCTACGGCCTGCTGGCGATGTCCTCGACGCAGGACGTGCGCTTCAACGAGGGCACGATCGCCGAGGGCCGGCAGCTCGCCAACAAGCTCTTCAACGCCTCGCGGCTGATCCTGCTGCGGGTTCCGGATGGCGTCACGGTGCCCGCTGCGGCGCCTGCTCCGGGCGCGGTCGAGGACACCTGGATCCTGTCGCGCCTGCAGGCCGCGCGGGCCGAGGTCGCCGACGCGATCGGCGCCTTCGAGTTCCACCGCGCGACGCGGACGCTCTACCGCTTCATCTACGGCGAGCTGTGCGACTGGTACCTGGAGATGCTCAAGCCGCGCCTGTACGCGGAGGACAACGTGCAGGCCGCGGAGTTCGCGCTGTACGTGCTCGGTGAGACGCTCAAGCTCGCGCATCCGGTGATCCCGTTCGTCACCGAGGAGCTCTGGACCCACATCCCGGGCACGGACGACCTGCTGATGATCGAGCGCTGGGCGGATGCCGATCCGGCGCTGCGCGACGAGACCGTCGAGGCCGAGGTCGCGCGGGCGATCGAGGCCACGCAGGCGCTGCGCAAGTGGCGCGACGGTGTCGGCGCGCCTCCCGGCGCGCGCGTCCCGGCACGGCTGGAGGCGACAGGCTACGAGCGCCTGGCCGATCACATCGGCCGGCTCTCGCGCTTCGAGTTCTCCGTCAACGGCGATGCGCCGGTGGCGACCGTCGGCGTCCCCGGCGGCAACGTCGCGGTGCTCGCGTCGGAGACCGTCGATCTCGAGGCCGAGAAGCGCCGCGCCGCCGAGCGCGCCGACGTCCTGCGCAAGGAGATCACGCGCGCCGAGGGCAAGCTCGCCAACCAGGGCTTCGTGGCCAAGGCGCCGGAGGCGGTCGTCGCGGCCGAGCGCGCCAAGCTCGAGCAGTTGAAGAAGGAGCTCGAAGAGCTTTCATGAGCACGTGGGATCTCGGCCGCGCCGAGGAGCACCTGCTCTCGCTCGAGCTCTTCGGGATGCGCTTCGGGCTGGAGCGGATGCGCCGGCTGCTGACGGCGCTCGGCTCGCCGCAGGAGCAGTTCCGCGCCGTCCACGTCGTCGGCACCAACGGCAAGTCCTCCACGGTGCGCTTCACGGCCGCGCTGCTGGAGGCGCACGGCGTGCGCACGGGCTCGTACCTGTCGCCGCACCTGACGTCCTACGCCGAGCGGATCCGGATCGGCGACGCCGACCTCTCGCCGCGCGACTTCGGCGCGGCGATCCAGCGCGCCGCGATGGCCGCCGCGATGGTCGACCGCACGCTGACGGGCGGCGAGCGCGTGACCCAGTTCGAGCTGCTGACCGCCGCGGCGTTGTCCGAGCTCGCGCGGCAGGAGGTCGAGGTCGCGGTCATCGAGGCCGGGCTCGGCGGGCGCTGGGACGCCACGAACGTGCTCGGCGCGCCGGTCGTGGTGCTCACCAACGTGGGCCTCGAGCACACGCGCTGGCTCGGGCCGACGATCGCCGACATCGCGGGGGAGAAGCTCGCGGTCGTGCGGCCTGGCGCGACCCTGGTGCTGGGCGACGACTCGCCCGAGGTCGAGGCGCTCGCCCGCGAGACGGGCGCGAACATCGTGCGCCCGGCAGTGCCGGCAGCGCCGCCGTGGCGGCGCCGGCTTCGCCGGCTTCGCGGCCGGCTCCGCCGCCGCCTCCGCTCGGCGTTCGCGGCGTCGCTTCCCGGCTACCAGCGGCGCAACTTCGCGGCGGCCTCGGCTGCCGCCGAGGCGCTGCTCGGCCACCCGCTCGAGCCCGCGCGCGTCGCCGCCGTCGCCGCGAGTGCGAGCGTTCCCGGGCGCCTGCAGGTCGTCGCCCACGAGCCGCTGACGATCTACGACGGCGCGCACAACGCGCCCGGCATCGCGGCGCTCGCGGCCTCCGTCCCAGAAGGTACGGTCGCGGTGCTGTCAATCCTCGATGACAAGGACGCCGCCGGGATGCTGCGCGCGCTGCTGCCGCGACTCTCGGCCGCCGTCTTCACCCGCGCGCCGAATCCGCGTGCGCTTCCGCCCGCGACGCTCGCCGACCTGGCGAGCAAGGTCGGCGGCGTGCGGTCGGAGATCGAGCCCGACCCGCGCCGGGCCGTCGAGCGCGCGCGGGCGCTGGCAGGGCCGAAGGGGACGGTGCTGGCGACCGGATCGATCTATCTCGTGGCCGAGTTGCTCAGCGCTCCAGGTGAGCGGAGGGTGAGCGCGCTGTGAACGAACGCGGCCCCAGTGTCTTCGCGATGATCGGCCTGGTCGCGTTCGTCGTCGCGGTCGTCATCCTTGTGTTCTTCGGGATCGGCTACGCGTTCGGCCGTGCCTTCCTGTGAGTCGCCGCCGCTCGGCCCACTAGGCTTTCGGATCACACATGGAAACGCTCGCCCTCTTCGGGATCAAGAACAACGCGCTGAACACTGGCGGCCAGTGTCGCCCTGCTCGTTCTTGGCGTGCTCTATCTGTCGCTGATCTTCTGGACGTTCGCGGACGCTCGGCGGCGTATCGACGACCCGCTGCTGGTCGTCTGCGCGACGCTCTGCTCGTTCTTCCCGTTCATCGGGACGATCGTCTACCTGATCGTGCGCCCGCCGGAGTTCCTCGACGACGTGCGCCTGCGCGAGTTGGAGATGACCGCGGCCGAGGCGCGCCTGGCGAGCCTCGACTACTCGCTGTGCCCGCACTGCGACTACGAGGTGCAGGCCGACTACCTGCGCTGCCCGAGCTGCATGCGCAAGCTCAAGGAGCGCTGCTACTCGTGCTCGAAGCCGATCGACCCCGCGTGGCGCATCTGCCCGTTCTGCGAGGCCGAGACGAGCGCGCCCACGCCGTCCTCCACGCGCCGTCGCAGGCGCGAGACGTCGGACCAGTCGACGGTCGCCGCCGAGGCGGCGAAGCCGGAGCCGGTCGCCGAGGCAGAGGCCGCCGCGACGGGCGAGACGTCGCGTCGCAGACGACGCTGACACACTGCTCGCCATGGAAAGAACACTGATTCTGGTCAAGCCGGACGCTTTCGCGCGCGGCCTGACCGGCGAGATCATCGCGCGCTTCGAGCGCAAGGGCCTCACGATCGTCGCGGCGAAGCACATGACCGTGACCGAGGACCTGGCCAAGCAGCACTACGCCGAGCACACCGAGCGGCCGTTCTTCGGCGAGCTCGTCGAGTTCATCACCTCGGGCCCGATCGTCGCGCTCGTCCTCGAGGGCGACGACGCGATCAAGGCCGCCCGCCAGGTGATCGGCGCCACCAACCCGCTCGAGGCGACCACGGGCTCGATCCGCGGCGACTTCGCGATCGCGGTCGGTCAGAACATGGTCCACGGCTCGGACTCGCCTGAGTCCGGTCTGCGCGAAGCCGGCGCTGTTCTTCCCCGAGCTCTAAGCAGCCCGCGGCCGGGGCCAGGATGAGCACGCTCGTCCTCGCCTCGGCGTCGCCGCAGCGGCGCGCGATCCTCGAGCAGATCGGCGTCTCCTTCACCGTCCGCCCGTCGGACGTCGAGGAGGAGACGCACGGCGACCCGGTCGCCGTCGCCGAGGAGAACGCGCGCCGCAAGGCGTTCGCGGTGCCGAGCGCGCTGACGCTCGGCGCCGACACGCTCGTCGCCGTCGACGGCGACATCCTCGGCAAGCCGCGCGACGCGGTCCAGGCGCGCGAGTACGTCGCGCGCCTGGCCGGCCGCACGCACCAGGTCGTCGGCGCGATCGCGCTCGCCCGCGACGGTGTGGTCACCGACAACGCGGTCGCGATCACCCAGGTCCACTTCCGCCCGGCGTCCGACGCGATGCTCGACTGGTACGTCGCCACCGACGAGTGGCAGGGCCGCGCCGGCGGCTACGCCATCCAGGGTCTCGGCGCGACGCTCGTGGCGGGCATCGAAGGCGACTACCTCAACGTCGTCGGCCTCGCCGCTGCGCGACCCTGCTCGACCTGCTGCCGGACCTCATCCCCGCGTAAGCCGGGGTGGGATCGCGCTGCGGGCGAGTGGCGTGACCGATCTCGCGCTGCGGCCGCGACCAGGTCGGTCGGCGACAGCGGCGCAGGCCCGCACGACCTGGTGCGGATGATGCGCAACGCCCGGATCTTCTGGAGCGCGCCGGAGAGCCAGTACTACGCGGAGCCGAAACAGCTCGCGGCGGCCGGCCTTCTCGAGGCCGGCGAACAGCCAGGGCGCACGCATGAGCGCCGCACTACACGCTCACGGACGCCGGTCGCGCGGCGCTCGCCGCGTGGCTGGCGACCTCCGCGCGCTTCTCGCGGATCCAGAACGAGCCGGTCGTGCGGCTGCTCGGCTCCGAGTACGCCGACCGGGGGGTCTTGCTCGAAAGCCTTGCCGCGTTGGAAACGGAGCTCGACGAGCTCGACGAGAGCCTCAAACAGGCCGAGAAACGCGAACCGGACTTCCCCCATCGCGAGAGGGTGTTGCGTCTCAACCGCCGCCTGGCGCAACGGATCGTCGACGCTCACCGGGAATGGCTCAAGGAGGTCGAAGCCGAGCTCTGACGGCTTCTTTGCAGCTATTTCGGCTGCAGAGGGCTTCGGTAGACTCCCCCATCGGCGCGGTCTCCCTTTGTCTACGGGGAGCCGGTCCGTTAACCCATGGGCTTCTTCTCATACCTCACCGGCTTCGGCGGGCGTGATATGGCGGTCGATCTCGGCACAGCCAACACGCTCGTCTATGTGCGCGGTCGCGGCATCGTGTTGTCCGAACCGTCCGTTGTCGCGATCGACTCGCGCACGGGTGAGGTCCACGCCGTGGGGATCGAGGCCAAGCGAATGCTCGGCCGGACCCCGGGGACGATCAGCGCCATCCGGCCGCTGAAGGACGGCGTGATCGCCGACTTCGACGTCACGGAGCAGATGCTGCGCCACTTCATCCAGAAGGTTCACCAGAACCGCTGGGCGCATCCGCGCGTCGTCGTCTGCGTGCCGTCAGGCGTCACCGGCGTCGAGAAGCGCGCGGTGGAAGAGGCCTGCCTCTCCGCCGGTGCGCGCCAGGCGTACCTGATCGAGGAGCCGATGGCGGCCGCGATCGGGGCCGGGCTGCCGGTCGGCGAGCCGACGGGCAACATGGTCGTCGACATCGGCGGCGGCACGTCCGAGGTCGCGGTGATCAGCCTCGGCGGCATCGTCGTCGCCCAGTCGATCCGCGTCGGCGGCGACGAGCTCGACGAGTCGATCATCAATTACGTCAAGAAGGAATACAAGCTCCTGATCGGTCAGCAGACGGCCGAGGAGGTCAAGCTCGAGATCGGGTCCGCGTACCCGCTCGAAGAGGAGGTCCAGGCCGAGATCCGCGGCCGCGACCTCGTCTCAGGCCTCCCCAAGACCGTCGTGCTCACGTCCGAAGAGGTCCGCGCAGCGCTCGAAGAGCCGCTCGTGCAGATCATCGACGCGATCAAGGAGACGCTGGACCGCACGCCGCCCGAGCTCGCGTCCGACATCATGGACCGCGGCATCATGCTCGCCGGCGGCGGCAGTCTCCTGCAGGGGCTCGACGAGCGCCTGCGCGAGGAGACGCAGATGCCCGCCCACCGCGCTGAATCCCCGCTCACCTGCGTCGCGGTCGGAAGTGGACGCAGCCTCGAAGAGTTCGAGGCCATCCACAAATCCAACCGCTCCAACAATCGCAACCGGCGGACTCGGCGCTAGCTTGAGCTTTACCGATCTTCCCTTCCAAGCCTTCATCCATGTATGCACGACAGAGCGGTTAGACGCCGGCGCGCAGTGCTGGTCGCGCTCGTCGCTGCCTCGCTGATCCTGCTCACCGCCTACTTCGGAGAGTCGCGTGACGGCCGCCTGCATTCCGTGCAGCGCGGGGCCTTGGCGACCCTCTCGCCGATCCAGGAGGGCGCCAGCCGCGTCCTGAAGCCGTTCCGCGACCTGTTCGGGTGGTTCGGCGACACGGTCGACGCCAAGGGCGAGCGCGACGACGCGATCAAAGAGCGCGACCAGTACCGCAGCCAGCTCGGGCTCGCCATGAACCAGCTGCGCGAGGCCGCAGCAGGAAGGCAAGATCAAGGAGATCGACACGACCGGCGGGATGGAGAAGTACGGCCCGGTCGACGCGCGCGTCACGATCCGCTCCTCCAACAGCTGGTACCAGCGCTTCGAGATCAACAAGGGCTCCGACGACGGCGTCGAGCGCGGCGATCCCGTGATCAACGGCGCGGGCCTCGTCGGCAAGGTCGAGGAGACCACCGGCGGCACCTCGGTCGTGACGCTGATCACCGACCCGGAGTTCGCGGCCGGTGGCATCGCCGGCGCCGCACAGGAGCCGGGGACCGTCGTCCCCTCCGTCAACACGCCCGGCCAGCTGGAGTTCAAGTTCGTCGATCCGGCCAACAAGGTCCGCGTCGACGACCTCGTCTACACCGCGGGAACGACCGTCAGCCGGCTCGAGTCGCCCTACCCGCGGGCGATCCCGATCGGCCGCGTCTCGAAGATCGACCTCGGCGACGGCGAGCTCGACCGCCGCGTGAAGATCACCCCGGCGGCCGACCTCAAGCGCGTCGACATGGTGCAGGTCCTGACCGATCCGCACGCCGACCAGGGCGCCACGCCGTGACGATCACGTCCGCCTCCGTCATCCGCCTCACGCTGATCGGCCTGCTGGGCGGGATCTTCGAGCTCAGCGCCATCTCGCAGGTGACCGTGTTCGGCGTCCCGGCGGACATCTCGCCGCTGCTCGTGTGCTTCGCCGGCTTCATCGCCGGCTCGGTCCCCGGCGCGGTCTTCGGGTTCTGCTTCGGCCTGTTCATCGACATCTCGCTCCTGCAGACGCTCGGCGTCAGCTCGCTCGTGTTCACCGCGGTCGGCTACGGCTCCGGCCGGATCCGCGAGCTACGTGACCCGGCCCACGGCCTCGCGCCGGTCGCGCTCGGCGCCGCCGCCACCGCGATCAGCGCGATCTCCTTCGGGCTGCTGCAGTTCCTGCTCGGCGTGCAGCCGCCCGTCTCGCTGCTGCTGCTGCGGGAGCTGCTGCTGACGATCATCCTCAACACGCTGATCGCGCTTCCTGTCTACGCGCTGATGCGCCGCGCCCTGCTGCCCTTCCTGCCCGAGGATCCGCGCCGCCGCCGGCGCCGTGCCTACACGACCGGCGGGCTCAGCCCGATCTCCCGCCTGTAATGCCGCAACGCGTAGAAGAACGCCTCCGGCCGATCACGCCCCAGCTGGCGTGGCGCGTCGCCGTGCTCGGCGGCATCGCCTTCGTGCTCTTCGGCATCGTCTTCTTCCGCCTCTGGTACCTGCAGGTGCTGACGGGCCAGGAGGCGGTCCGCTCCGCCAGCGACAACCGCGTGCGCAAGGTGCGCATCGAGGCGCCGCGCGGCAACATCGTGGACCGCAACAACGAGCCGCTCGTGCGGACCAAGGTCGCCGCCGTCGTCCAGATGGTCCCGAGCAAGCTGCCCGACAGCGTCCGCGAGGACGCCGAGACCTACCGCGTGAACCTCAAGGCGGCGGAGGACGAGCGTCTGCAGGCCCAGAGCAAGTACGACGCCTACCGCCGCCAACTGCGCGACGACGGTCACAAGATCACCAAGCGCGAGACGAAGGAGCGCTCGGCGCTCAAGAAGGCGGCCGCGACGGCGCCCCCGGTCGCGGTACCCACGGTGCGCCCGCAGGAGACCGAGCTGATCGCGCTCTACAAGCGCATGGGCCACGTGCTGCAGATCTCACCGAAGACGATCCAGAAGCGCATCATCCGCGGGATCGCCGACGCGCCGTACTCCAACGTGACGATCCGCACGGACGTGCCGCGCGCGCAGTTCAACAACATGAAGGAGTACGCCGACGAGTTCCCCGGCGTCGTCGTCGACGAGCGCTACCAGCGCAGCTACCCGCACAAGCAGCTCGCGGCGCAGCTGTTCGGGCGCGTGTTCGAGATCGGCCCGGAGCAGCGCAAGGGGAAGGAGTACGCGGGCGTCGCGCAGGGCACGCGGATCGGCCAGAGCGGGCTCGAGAAGAAGTACGACAAGTTCCTGCGCGGGACCGACGGCTACCAGAAGCTCGTCGTCGACGCCTTCGGCAGCCGCGACGACCAGCGACCCGTCTCGGTCAAGGAGCCGCAGCAGGGGCAGCGGGTCAAATTGACGCTGGACATGAACCTGCAGCGCAAGGGCGACGAGGCTCTGGCCGCGGGGATCGCGGCCTCCCAGTGGGGTGCCCGCGCCGGCGCGTACGTCGCGATGGACCCGACCGACGGCTCGATCCTGGCCATGGGCTCGCAGCCGAGCTTCGACGCCAACGACGTCGCACGCCCGTTCAGCGAGAAGCTCTGGAAGGCGCTGACGTCGCAGGCGACCGGCGCGCCGCTGCTCAACCGCGCCACCGACTCGGCCTATCCGATCGGCTCGACGTTCAAGCCGATCACGGCACTCGCCGCGCTGGAGTCGGGGCTGATCAAGTCGAGCGACACGATCAACGACGACGGCAAGTACGAACTCGGGCCGCAGAAGTACCAGAACGCCAAGGGCGAGGCCTTCGGGACGATCAACATGTCCGACGCCCTGAAGGTCTCCTCGGACGTGTTCTTCTACCACCTGGGCGAGCAGGCCGATCGCTCGAGCACGCCGATCCAGAAATGGGCGCGGCGCCTCGGCTTCGGACGTCTGACGGGGATCGACCTTCCGGGTGAGCTGCCGGGCCTGGTCCCCGACCGCGACTGGCGGACGAAGCGCTTCGCCGCCTACGAGAAGTGCCGCGAGAAGGCAGGCCTCGGCTACCAGACGCAGGCCGCGCTGTACGAGTGCGGCGGCTACGACAAGCCGTGGACGACGGGCGACAGCGTCAACCTCGCCGTCGGCCAGGGCGATCTGCAGGCCACGCCGCTGCAGGTCGCGGTCGCCTACGCCGCGCTGGCCAACGGCGGCACGATCGTCACGCCGCACCTCGGCAAGGCGATCGAGGACGGCAACGGCGTCCCGATCCAGGAGCTCCCGGCCAAGCCGAAGAAGAAGATCAAGATCGACGCCCACGACCGCCAGGTCGTGCTCGACGGCCTGCGCCGTGCCGCCAGCGAGGAGGGCGGCACCTCGGCCGACATCTTCAAGAACTTCCCGTACAAGGTCTACGGTAAGACGGGCACGGTCGAGCGTCAGCCGAACCCGGATCAGTCGTGGTACGCGTGCTTCGTCAAGGACGGCGGCAAGCCGATCGTGGTCGTCGTGACGATCGAGCGCGGCGGCTTTGGCGCGGAAACTGCGGCACCCGCAGCGCGCCTGATCCTCTCGCAGTGGTTAGGTGTGAAGAAGGATCTCGAGTTCAAGGCCGGCTCGGACCAGAGCAATTGAGCGCGCAACCGATCCAACCCGCTTCCGAGCCGCCGCCCCCGCTGGTGCCGCGGGTCTGGCGCCTGCGCCTGGACCCACTGCTTCTGCTGGCCACGCTCGGGCTCGTCACGTGCTCGCTCGTGGCGCTCAAGGGCGCGACCGCCGACGACTTCGACGACCCGCTCTACTACGTCAAGCGCCAGGCCATCTACATCGTGGTCGGCCTGATCCTGATGTACGGCGTCTCGCGGCTGGACTACTCACGATTGCGCGAGTTGCGCTATCCGATCTACGGCGTGCTGATGGTCTCGATCATCGGCGTGCTCGTGCTGGCGACGGCGACCCGCGGCGCGAAGTCGTGGATCCCGCTCCCAGGTTTCAATCTGCAGCCGTCGGAGCTGGGCAAGGTCCTGCTGGTCGTCGCCTTGTCGGGCTTCGTGGTCGAGCGGATGCGCGAGATGGGCCGGCACACGACCGCCCGGGTGATGCTGCTCGGGCTGCTGCCGGCGATGCTCGTGATGGCCGAGCCCGACCTCGGGTCGGCCACCGTCTACGTCGCCGCGACGATGGCCATCCTGTTCGTGGCCGGGGCGCCGTTGCGCCATTTCGCCGCGCTGCTCGCGCTGTTCGCGATCAGCGTCAGCTTCGTGCTCGTGGCGGCCCCGAGACTCGGCGTCGAGGTGCTCAAGCCCTACCAGGTGGACCGCCTCACCTCGTTCCTGCACCCTTCGGCCGACACCAGCGCGGCGGCCTATCAGCAGAAGCAGTCCTTGATCGCGATCGGATCAGGCGAGAAGACCGGGCGGGGCGTCGAGAACGCCTTCCAGACCAAGCTCGACTTCCTGCCCGAGCACCACACCGACTTCATCTACGCCGTGATCGGCGAGACCTACGGTTTCGCCGGCTCTGCGCTCATCCTCTCGCTGTACGCGCTGTTGATATGGCGCGCCCTTCACATCCTGACGATCTCGAAGAACCTCTTCGGGGCGCTGATCGCCGGCGGCATCGCAGTGATGCTGCTGTTCCAGCTTTTCGTGAACATCGGGATGAATGTGGGGATCATGCCCATTACAGGCGTGACAGCCCCGCTCCTGAGTTTCGGCGGCTCGTCGATGCTCTCCACTTTCCTGGCCCTTGGCCTATTGCACTCCATCAACGCGCAGGCGCGCGACACGGCGGATCGCAAGGGCCGAGCCACGATCTTCCAATGAGGTTGTCCTTTGAGAAAGCAAGTGCTGGTCACGGTCGATCGCGGCGAAACCCGCGTCGCCATGCTGGAAGCGTCCGGCGACCCGGCCGCGCCTACCCGGTCCCGCTCGCGGTCCCGCGGGCGCCGTAAGTCCGGCGTCCCCGAGGGCTATCGGGTCGCGGAGATCTACTTCGAGCGCCGCGGCGGCCGCTCGATCGTCGGCAACATCTACCGCGGCCGCGTCGACAACGTCCTCGCCGGCCTCGAGGCCGCCTTCGTCGACATCGGACTCGACAAGAACGGGTTCCTGCACGTCGACGAGATCGTGCTCCCCGGCGTCGAGCAGGCCAAGCGCGGCCGCGGCGGCAACGGCCCCCGCATCACCGATCTGCTCAAGCCCGGGCAGGAGATCGTCGTCCAGGTCGTCAAGGACCCGCTCAAGACCAAGGGCGCGCGGCTCTCGATGGAGCTGACGATCGCCGGGCGCTACATGGTCTTCGCCCCGACGGGCGAGGGCGTCGGCGTCTCGCGGCGCCTGGAGGACAAGGAGCGCGACCGTCTGCGCAAGGAGGCCAAGCAGCTCGATCTGGGCGGCGGCGGCGCGATCATCCGGACCGCGGCGCATGGCGCGACGCGGGCCGATTTCGAGCGCGAGCTGCAGTACCTGTTCAAGCTCAACGACGTCCTCGACAAGCGCGTGAAGTCGGGCTCCGGGCCTGAGCTGGTCTTCCAGGAGGCGGACCTCTCGGTGCGCGTCGTGCGCGACATCTTCTCCGAGCACTTCGAGCGTGCGATCGTCGACGACGAGCTCGCGCATCACCGGCTCGTGTCCTTCTTCGCGCGCACCGCGCCCGAGCTGGTCGACCGCGTCGAGCTCTACGACGGCGAGGACCCGCTGTTCGAGGCCTACGGCGTCGACCCGGTGATCAACGGCATGCTCGAGCGCCGGGTGGACCTGCCCAGCGGCGGCTACCTGATCATCGACTACGCCGAAGCGCTGACCGTGATCGACGTCAACACGGGCTCCTTCACCGGCAAGGGCAAGTCGGCGCGGCTCGAGGACACGATCACCAAGACGAACCTCGAGGCCGCCGACGAGGTCGTGCGCCAGCTGCGGCTGCGCGACATCGGCGGCATCATCGTCATCGACTTCATCGACATGGCCCGCTCGCGCAACCGCGAAGCGGTCCTGAAGGTGCTGCGCAAGGCGCTCGACGAGGACCGGACGAAGACCTTCGTGGTCGAGATCTCGCCGCTCGGGCTGGTCGAGATGACGCGCCAGAACGTCACCGACGGCGTGCGCGAGATCATGACCAAGCCGTGCCCGATCTGTCACGGCGAGGGCGTCGTGCGCTCCGAGGAGACGATCGCGATCGAGACGGCCCGCCACCTGCGCCACATGGCCCAGGAGGCCGGCGAGGACGGTCCCGGAGGCCTACCTGCTGCGGATCAACCCGCGCGTCACGGCCTGGTTCATCGCCGACGGCGCGCGCGAGCTGCACGCGCTCGAGCAGGAGACCGGCCGCTACTTCCACTTCGAGGGCTCCGAGGGCCTGCCGCTGGACCACTTCGCGGTGACCATGGAGGGCTCGCGGGCGGAGATCGAGGAGCGTTCGGTGCCGTTCCGCGCGGGCGAGGAGGTCCACGTGGACCTCGTCGAGCCGCACATGTACAACGAGGACGACGCGGTCGCGAAGGTCGACGGCTACCTGATCGACGTCGTCAACGGCGTCGCCTTCGTCGGCGAGAAGAAGCTCGTCCGCATCGAGGAGGCCGGGCGCACGATCGCCACGGCGGTCCTCGTGGGCGCCGACGCCGAGGTCGCCGAGGAGGCCGCCAAGGAACGCGCCACCGCGCGCGAGAAGTCGCTGCTCGCGGCGCGCCGTTCGGCCGCCGCCAAGAAGGGCGCGGCGAGTCGCCGCCAGCGCGAGGACGCGACCGCGGCGCTCAGCGACGAGACGCCGCCCGAGGCCGGTACCGCGCCCGGCAGCGCGGTCGACGAGGACGAGGCCGCCGCCGCCGCGCCGCGCAAGCGCAGCCGCCGGCGCCGCCGTTCCGAGGATCCGGACGCCACTGCCGAGACGACCGACGCGGTCGCCGAGGAGCCGGAGGCCGAGGCTGACGTCGAAGCCGAGGTCGCGGAGGAGAAGCCGAAGCCGCGGTCGCGCGGCGGACGCGGCCGTGGCCGCGGCGCCGCCAAGCCGGCGCCGGAGCCGGAGGCCGTCGAGGCCGTCGAGGCCGTCGCGGAGGAGGAGCCCGAGGCCGAGCCGGTCGCGGCTCCCGCCGCCCGCGGTCGCACGCGCCGTCGTTCGGCCGCCGCGATCGCCGCCGACGAGGCCGCCGAAGCTGCCGCGGCCGTCGAGGTGGCCGAGGAGACGCCGAAGCCCGCGGCGCGCGGACGCGCCCGCAAGCGCCCCGCCGCAGCGCCGGCCGAGGAGGTCGTCGAGGCCGTCGCCGAGGAGCCGGAGGCCGAGGAGGCACCCGCCCCGAAGCGCCGCGCACGGCGCCGCAAGCCCGTCGAGGAGCCCGAGGCCGCCGCGCCGCCGGAGCCCGAGGACGAGCTCGAGCCCGACACCGACGAAGGCGACGACGACGGCGAGGACGAGGGCGAGGACGGCGACGCGCTATCCTCTCGGCCTCGGCGCCGTGGCCGCAGGGGTGGACGGCGCCGTTCGCGCGCGAAGGCACAAGCCGACGCCGATCTCCCCGACTGAGCCCACTTAGAAATGTCCTACGCAGTCATCAAGACCGGCGGTAAGCAGTACTCCGTCATCGAGGGCCAGACCCTCCTGATCGAGCGTCTGCCCGACGAAGTCGGCGCCACCGTCCAACTCACGCCGCTGCTGCTCGCCGGTGACGGCGATCCGATCTTCGAGGGGGACGCTCTTACGTCCGCACTCGTCGACGTCGAGATCGTCGAACACCTGCGCGGGCCGAAGCTCCGCGTCTTCAAGTTCAAGCCGAAGCGCGGCTACAAGCGGCGCACGGGCCATCGCCAGGAGCTGACGCGGATTCGCGTGACCTCCATTCCGGGCTCGAGCAAGTAGAAGGGCTAGAGACCTCATGGCACATAAGAAAGGCCTCGGCTCCAGCCGCAACGGCCGCGACTCGAACCCGCAGCACCTCGGCGTGAAGGTCTTCGCCGGCCAGGTCGTGACCGGCGGCGAGATCATCGTCCGCCAGCGCGGGACCAAGTTCAAGCCGGGCGTCGGCGCCGGCATCGGCAAGGACGACACGATCTACGCTCGCGCTGCGGGCATCGTCCACTTCCGCGAGAACGCTCGCGGCCGCTACATCTCCGTTCAGCCCGCGGCTGCGGAGTAGCCCAAACCCTCTGAGACCTGCTCCGCATGGGTGCGGAGCAGGCCGGCGAGGTCCGCGTCGGCGCTGAGAATGCGCGGCGTCGGCCCTGACACGCTGATGGCCGCCACCGGCAGGCCCGCGTGGTCGAAGATCGGCGTCGCCACACACGCGACGCCGAGCTCGTGCTCCTCGTTGTCCGTCGCGTACCCGCGACGGCGGATCTCCGCGAGATCCGCGTGCAGCGCGTCGAGCGTGGTCAGCGTCTTCGGCGTCGAGGCCGTCAGCGGCGCGCCGGCGAGCAGCGCGTCGACGTCCGCCGGCGTGCGCCACGCGAGCAGCGCCTTGCCCGAGCCCGACGTGTGCACGGCGATCGCGTGCCCGATCTCCGTGAACAGCCGCACGCTGCGCGTGCCCGACACGGACTCGATGTAGACCGCGTTGCGGCCTTCGAGCACGACCAGGTTCGTCGTCTCGCCGGTCTCGGCGCCGATCGCCTCCAGATGGGGTCGGGCGGCGGTCCTGAGCCGATCGAGGCGATCCTGGAGGCCGCTCGTCAGCTCCAGCAGCTTGTAGCCCATCAGGTAGCGCCCGCTGGACGGGCTCTGCGCCGCGTAGCCGCGGGAGACGAGCGTGCCCAGCAGGCGGTGCGCCGTGCTGGGGACGAGACCGGTCTTGGCCGCGAGGTCCGAGACGCCGAGCTCGTCGGCGGTCGCGAGCGCCTCGAGCAGGTCGAGTGCGCGCTCGAGCGACTGGACGCGAGGCTGCGGCACGCCCCGCAGCCTATCGCGTGTCAGAACGGCAGTTCCGCTATGTGGATCGATCGAAGACGATGTCGAGCGCGCCCTTCCACAGCACGTGCTCGCCGAGCGGCCGCAACTGCTCGACACCCTCGACGATCGTCAGGAAGTGGTTACCGGCGAGCTGGCCGACGATGCTGGCGAACATCGTGCCGCCGTAGGGGAACAGCAGCTCGGTCTCGCTGATGCCGCCGGGATACCAGAGGACCTGGCCCGGGGCCGGGTGGCTGGTGGCGTTCTCGGGCTGGCGGTCGAGGCCGATGTCGAGGTCCCCGAGCGGGATCCAGGCCGATTCGCCGCTCCAGCGCACGTGGATGATCTTGGAGTGGAACGGGAGCAGGCGCTCGAAGGCCGCGACGGTCCTGGGGGCGCGTTCGGTCTCCAGCTCGCCCTTGAAGGAGAAGGGGCCGGCGGTGATGCTCAGCATGCGCGAGATCCTCTCAGAGCGATGGGGTCAGCAGCCGCGGCGCGGCCAGCGGTTGCGGCCAGGCCTCGACGCCGCGCAGCAGGGTCCGGCTGACGCGGGCGCGCAGCCGGCGGCCGATCCAGGGGGAGATCGCGTGACGGTACTGGAGGTCCTCGGCGGTGAGTATGTGCTCGCCGGCCAGGTCGACGAGCGCGAGGTCCGCGTCGGCCCCGACCTCCAGCCGGCCCTTGGAGTTCAATCCGAAGCGCCTGGCGGCCCCGGCCGAGGTGAGCCGGGCTGCGGCCTCCAACGGCAGGTCGCCCTCGCTCAGGAGCAGCGTCAGCGTGGTCTGGCAGCCCGCGATCCCGCCCCAGGCGTTGGCGAAGCGGCCGGCCTTCAGGTCGGGTGGGGAGGGGGAGTGGTCGGACGTGAGCATGTCCACCGCCCCGTTTCTCGACCAGTTGCCACAGCCGCTCGCGCTCAGCGTCGGGGCGCACCGGCGGTGCGCACTTGGCGACGGCGCCGATCGCCTCCACGTCGCTCTGGCTCAGCCACAGGTAGTGCGGGCAGGTCTCGCAGGTCACGTCGACGCCGCGGGTGCGGGCCTCGGCGACGAGCTCGACGCCGCGCGGGGACGACACGTGGACGATGTGGAGCGCGCAGCCGGTGTCCTCGGCGAAGGCGATCGCGCGGCCGATCGCCTCGACCTCGGCCACGATCGGGCGCGAGGCCATGAAGGCGCGTGCGCTCGAGCCGGCCGGACGGGCCGTCAGGGCGTCGTTCTCGGCGTGGACGGCGACGAGCTTGCCGAGGCGGGCACAGGCCGCCATCCCCTCGTAGAGCGTCACGTCGTCGGCGTGGAGCGAACTCGTCGATGCCGCTGTTGGACATGAAGGCCTTGAAGCCGACGACGCCGCGCTCGGCGAGGTCCTCGAGCCGATCGAGGTTGCCCGGCACGAGCCCGCCCCAGAAGCCGTAATCGACGCGCGCCGAGGCGCGCGCGGCGAGCAGCTTGGCGTCGAACGCGGCGCCGTCGATCGTCGGCGGCGACGAGTTCAGCGGCATGTCGAAGAACGCGGTGAACCCGCCCGCGGCCAGCGCGGCGGTGCCGGTCTCCAGGCCCTCCCAGTGCGTCCGGCCCGGCTCGTTGAAGTGCACGTGCGGGTCCAGCCCGGCCGGGAACACGTGCAGCCCGTTCGCGTCGAGTTCCCGCGACCCGCCTTCCAGCTCGGTCGCGATCGCCGCGATCGCCCCGTCGAGCACCCCGACGTCCGCGGCCAGCGTGCCGGAGGGCGTCACGACGGTGCCCCCGCGCACCACCAGGTCGTAGCTCACCCCGTGAAGCTTTTCACGAACCGGATCGCGGCCTCGATGGCGAGGGCGACGTCCTCCTCGGCGACCGATTCGTCGGGGTGGTGGCTGATGCCGCCGGCGCAGCGGACGAACAGCATCGCGACCTCGGTCACGCGGGCCATCGTGACCGTGTCGTGGCCGGCGCCGCTGGGCAGCTCGCGGACGGCCACGCCGGTCGCCTGCACCGCGTCGGCGACGCGGGCGACGAGCGCCGGGGTGCAGCGCGTGGCGCGCTGCTCGGAGATCGTCGACCAGGTCACGGGGACGCCGCGGCGCTCGGCGATCGCCTCCGTCTCGGCCCGCAGGCGCGCCAGCGCGGCCTCGCGCTTGCGCGTCGTCCTGGTGGCGGACGTCGAGCGTCACGTCGGCGCGGCCCGGGATCACGTTGACGGCGCCGCGGGGGACGTTGAGCTCGCCGACCGTCGCGACGAGCCCCGGCTCCGCGCAGCGCGATCCGCTCGGCGGCGAGCACGAACTCGGCGGCCGCGGTGGCCGCGTCGCGCCGCAGCGCCATCGGCGTCGTCCCGGCGTGCCCGGCATGGCCGTGGAACGCGAGGTTGAAGCGGCTCTGGCCGGCGATCCCGGTGACGACGCCGAGCGCGAGCTGCTCGGACTCGAGCACCGGGCCCTGCTCGATGTGGACCTCGAGGTAGGCGCGCGTGTCGCGGCGAGTACAGCGGTGGACCGAGGTCGATCGCCGATCGCCTCGCGCAGCGAGTCGCCGCGCAGATCGCGGAGGTCGAGCTCCTGCGGCGTGAGCTCGCCGACGAACGCGCGGCTGCCGAGGTAGATGCTCTGGAAGCGCAGGCCGTCCTCGTCGGCGAAGGCCACGACCTCCAGCGGCGTGTCCGGCAGCGCCTCCGCGATCGCGAGGCCGACCAGGATGCCGAGGATGCCGTCGTAGCGGCCGGCGTCGGCGACGGAGTCCAGATGCGAGCCGATCACGAGGCCCGGTGCGCCGCGGCGGCCGGCGAGGTTGCCGATCGCGTCCTCGCGCGTCTCGAGGCCCGCCTCCTGCATCCACGACCGCACGCGCGCTCTCGCGCCCGCCATCGCCGGCGGTCAGCAGCGGGCGGGTGATCCGGCCGGGCTCGTCGGTGAAGACCGCGAGCTCGTCGGCGCGCTGAAGGACCCGCCGCGCGGCCTGCTCGTAGGTCGGCACCGGCGACAGACTAGGCGAAGGCGTATTGCGTTCGTGCTCGGGTGCCAGTTCAATCCACGCATGCGGACCGCGCTCATCCTGCTCTCCTTGACGCTCGGCGTTGCCCTGGCGCCGCCTGCCGCCTGGGCGGGCTCGGTCGCCTACATCGACAACGGCGAGGTCTGGGTCTCGTCGCTCGACGGCGCGCAGAAGGTCCGGATCGCCTCGCCGGTGCCCAACGGCGAGGGCGTCACCGAGAAGTACAACGCGGTCGCCGCCGCCGATCGGCGGGACGATCGTCGCCGCGCGCAACGTCCCCGGGAAGCAGTCGTCGTTCTCGTGGTTCAGGTCGTGGAAGCCCAACGGGACCCCGTCCGTCGAGGGCCCGCTGAACTCGATCTCCGGCTTCTCGCTGTACGTGTATCCGCTCAGCCTCGACGTGACGCCCGACGGCGTGCACATGGTCTACGGCTACTCCAACAGCAGCTGCTGCCCGTCCAGCCTCGCACCGGCACCTACGTGCGCCCGGTCAGCAACAGCCCGCTGCCGCCGATCGCCATCTCCGGCCAGCAGAACCCGACGCTGTTCGGGTCGCGCGTGATCGCGCACTCCGGCTCGATCATCAACGTCCAGGCCCCGGCACGCCCTACGGCCCTGACTTCTTCGGGGCGCTGGACGACGTCGCGCACCGGGCTGGAGCTGCATCGGACCGATGTCGCGGCCACCGGCAGACCTGATCGCGTTCGAGGCTCGAGCAGTGGAACAGCGGGACCAAGACGGTCGGCAAGATCGGTGTGATGTCGATCAACGGCGTCGACGCGGCGCTGTCCGATCCCCGCCCGTCGACTGCTTCCTGCCGGTGAGCGGCGTCGCGACCGAGCGTCTCGTTCTCCCAGGACGGCCGCCTGATCGCCTGGATCGACGCTGAGGGCCTGAAGGTCGCCGGCACGCCGACGACCGCGGCCGATCCGTGCGTGCTGTCGTCGCCGCCGGTCGTGATCTCGCCGACCGGCACGAGCGCCGTCGATCGGCGGGGCGAACATCGCCGCGTTCCTGCCGCCCGTGACGACCGGACCCCCGCCGGTCACGACGAATCCGCCGCCGACGACCGCCGGCCCGCGCCGCGCCGGTCGTCGACCGTCCCGTCGAAGGTGACGACCAAGGCGCTCGGCGCCGGGCTCGCCGGTCAAGGTCAAGGTCGCCGCCGCCGGCAAGGTGACGATCTCGGCCACCGTTCCCGCCAAGGCGCTCGGGCGCAAGGGCAAGCCGGTCGTGGTGGCCACGGGCTCCGGGGTCGCCAAGAAGGCCGGCACGTCGCGGTCAAGCTGAAGCTCAACGCCACGGGCCGCAAGAAGCTCAAGAAGCTCAAGGGCGTCCGAAGCTGACGCTGAAGATCGTCCAGGGCGGCCGCACGACCACCAAGACGATCACGCTGCGTTAGGGGATCTCGCGCACCATCACGAGGTTCGTCGCGCCGGGCGTGCCGGTCCGGCGGCCCGCGGTCAGGACGACGCGTGCGCCCGGCTCCAGGCCCGCGAAGTCGCGCGCGGTGACGAGCGCGAGGTCGATCATCTCGTCGACGGAGTCCGCGGTCGGCCATGCTCGTCGGGTAGACGCCCCACTCCAGCGTGAGCTGGTCGGCGACGCCCGGCTGGTGGGCGAGCGCGATGATCGGACGGCGGCGGCGGTACTTCGCGCAGGCGCGCGCGGCGCCGCCGGTCGAGCTCGGGACGATCAGGGCGGCGGCGTCGAGCTCGTCGGCCAGCTCGACCGCGGCGTGCATGACCGCCTCGCCGGTGACGCCGGTGACGACCGGCACGCGCGCGGCCGTGGATGACCGGGTACTCCTCGGCGGCGGCGGCGATCTCGGCCATCGCGCGGACGGCCTCGACCGGGTAGGCGCCGACGCTCGTCTCGGCCGAGAGCATCACCGCGGAGGTGCCGTCGATCACCGCGTTGGCGACGTCGGTGGCCTCGGCGCGGGTCGGCTCGGGCGCCTGGATCATCGACTCGAGCATCTGCGTCGCGGTGATCACGAACTTGCCGGCCTGGGTCGCGCGGCGGATCGTGTCCTTCTGCATCAGCGGCACGCGGGCGACGCCGGCCTCGACGCCGTAGTCGCCGCGCGCGACCATCAGGCCGTCGCTGACCTCGATGATCTCGTCGAGCGCCTCGTAGGCCTCGATCTTCTCGATCTTGGCGATCAGCTTGGCGGCGGAGCCGAGCTCGCGGGCGAGCGTGCGCAGCTGCTCGATGTCGGCGGCGGAGCGCACGAACGAGAGCGCGACGAAGTCGGCGCCGAGCTCGGACGGCGAGCGCCGAGGTCGGCGACGTCCTTCTCGGTGATCGCGGGCAGCTCCGGCCGCGCGTAGGTCACGTTGATGCCCTTGCGCGGGCGCCAGCGGCCCGGGGGAGACGGCGCGCGCGACGACCTCGCCGCCTTCGACGCGCTCGACCGCGAAGCGCGGCACGCCGTCGCCGATCACGATCTGCGAGCGCTCGGTGACGAGCGCGGCGAACTTGTCGAACTCGACGACCACGCGGTCGGCCGACGGCTCGCCGGTGGTGACGAAGGTGACGACGTCGCCGACCGCGACCACGCGCGGCTCGGTCGTCGCCCGAGAGCCGCAGCTTCGGGCCCTGGAGGTCGAACAGCAGGCCGATCGGGCGGCCGGCGCGCTCCGCCGCGGCGCGCACGTCGGCGGCGCGCCGGCGCAGGTCGTCGTGCGTCCCGTGCGAGCAGTTCAGCCGCGCGCAGTCCACGCCGGCCGCCACCAGCGCGTCCAGCACGCCTGGCGGATCGGTGGCGGGACCGAGGGTGGCAACGATCTTCGTGCGGCGCTCCAGCATGCGGCGCAGTCTTGCATCGAACCACTCCGCGATGCCTTGCGTAGTCGACAGATGGGGGGTCGATGAACAATTCGGGAGGTTGGAATGAGAAGAATGCGACGGGCATTCGGGCTCACGGCCGTAGCGGGGGCGCTGGCGTTGACCGGGCAGGCGGAGGCGCAGACCCGGCGCCGTCGGTGGTCGATCCGAAGCTGGAGGTGCGGACGGTCACGACGGGGCTCGTGCAGCCCGTCCAGATGCAGTTCCTCAAGGACCACGACTTCCTCGTCCTGGAGAAGGCGAGCGGCCTGGTCAAGCGGTTCAAGAACGGCGCGCGCGGCCGAGGTCGTGCTCGACCTGCCGGTCAACTCGAACTCCGAGCGCGGGCTGCTCGGCATCGCGCTGGACAAGAACTTCAAGCAGCAACGGCACCGTCTTCCTCTACTGGAGCGAGAGCACGACCGGCGCCGACAGCACGCAGGGGGCGGAAGTCCCGCTGCTCGGCAACCGGCTCGACCGCTTCCACTGGAACGGCAGCACGCTGACCTACGAGAAGACGCTGCACCGCAATCGCGCCTTCCAGGAGGACGTGACCAACCGGACGAACCCGGCGGTCCCGCTCTACCGCGGCAACCACAACGGCGGCGTGCTGCGCGTCGGGCCGGACGGCAAGGTCTATCTGATCGTCGGTGACACGGGGCGCCGCGGCCAGTTGCAGAACCTGTTCGACGGGCCGTTCGGCGAGGGCATCGCGGACGACCAGTTCGGCGGGCCGGACCCGGTCAACGACCACCTGACCGGCTCGATCATCCGGCTCAATCCCGGACGGGACCGCGCCGCGCGACAACCCCTTCTACAAGGTCGGCGCCGAGCGCGGCGGCCAGGTCGGGGCGAACCTCAAGAAGCTCTACGCCTACGGCGTGCGCAACTCGTTCGGCATGGCCTTCGATCCCGTTCAGCGGCGACCTCTGGGAGCAGGAGAACGGCGACGACTCCTTCTCGGAGATCAACCGCGTCGAGCCCGGCTTCAACTCGGGCTGGACGCAGGTGATGGGCCCGCTGGAGCGCGTCGCCCAGTTCAAGGCGATCGAGACGACCCGCGTCCCGAACCCGCCCGATCCGAACGCCCCCGGCGGCTACTACGGGCTCCAGCAGGTGCGCTGGGACCCGATCAACATCGCCGACAACGCCGTGGGACGCCTACGACCGCCTGTTCAAGCTCCCGGGCTCGGAGTTCTCGGACCCGGAGCTGGCGTGGAAGTACGAGGTCGCCCCGGGCGGCATCGACTTCCTCTCCACCAAGGAGCTCGGCAAGGAGTACAAGGGCGACCTCTTCGTCGGCTCGGCCCGCGGCGCGCTGCGCGGCGGCAACCTGTTCCGGCTGAAGATCACCGAGAACCGCAAGAAGGTCGACGTCTCCGACGACAAGCGCCTGCAAGGACCGCGTCGCCGACAACCTCGGCAAGTACGAGATCACCGAGAGCGAGTCGCTGCTCTTCGGCGAGAACTTCGGCGTCACGCCGGACCTCAAGGAGAGCCCGGACGGCACGCTCTACGTCGTCTCCTCGACGCAGGGCAACGTGTACGAGATCCGGCGTAAGTAAGGCGTTGAACGCGCGTGCATCGTCCCCGCGCCGCCTAAGGTGCGGGGGATGAGCACCCGCGAGCGGATCGACGAACTCGCCGTCCGGATCACCGAGCTGCGCGACGCGTACTACCGCGGCGAGCCGCTCGACGTCCGACGCCGACTACGACGCGCTCGAGGACGAGCTGCGGGCGCTGATCGCGGAGCATCCCGACCTCGCGCCGGACCCGAATCCGCTCGAGCAGGTCGGTGCGCCCGTCGTGCTGCACGCGCCGACGCGGCACTCGCGGCCGATGCTGTCGCTCGAGAAGGCGACCAAGCCCGAGCAGGTCGAGGCGTTCTTCGATCGCTTCCCCGGCCAGCCGGTCGTGGTCATGCCGAAGCTCGACGGGCTGTCGCTGGCGCTCGTCTACGAGGACGGCCGGCTCGCGCGGGCCGTCACGCGCGGCGACGGGACGACCGGCGACGACGTCACCGTGCTCGTCCGGGCGCTCGTCGACGGCGTTCCTGCGCGGTTGGATGCTGAAGGACGGGTCGAGGTCCGCGGCGAGGCCGTGATGCTGCGCTCGACGTTCGCCGCCTACAACGCCGCGCACGCCGACAAGCCGCTGATCAACCCGCGCAACGCCGCCGCGGGAACGATCCGCGCCAAGGACCCCGCGACGGTGTCCGAGCGCCGCCTGCAGTTCTTCGCGTTCGATCTGGACAGCACCTCGGACGCGCACACCGACCTCGAGGCGGCGCTGAAGACGCTCGGCTTCGACGCCGCCGACATGCGCCACTGCGACGACGCGGCGGCCGCGCAGGCGGTCATCTCGACGATCGAGGCCGAGCGCAACGAGCTCGACTACGACCTCGACGGCGCCGTCCTGCGGCTCGCCAACCGCGACGCGTTCGCCGCCGCCGGGGTGCGCTCGAACTCGCCGCGCGGCGCGCTGGCGTTCAAGTTCGCCGCCGAGGAGAAGACGACGCTGCTCGCCGACGTCGTCTGGGACGTCGGCAAGACCGGCAAGGTCGTGCCGGTCGCGCACCTCGAGCCCGTGTTCGTCGGCGGGACGACGGTGACGCGCGCGACGCTGGCCAACCAGGAGGTCATCCGCGCCCGCGACGTCCGCATCGGCGACACCGTCCTGGTGCGCCGCGCCGGCGACGTGATCCCGTTCGTGGCCGGCGTCCTGGACGCGAGCAAGCGCACCGGGGAGGAGCGGGAGATCATCCCGCCGACCGAGTGCCCCTCCTGCGGGCAGCCGCTGACCGAGCAGGGCAACAGCCGCGAGCTCTTCTGCACCAACGTCGCCTGCCCCGCCCAGACCGTCCGGCGGCTGATCCACTGGGCCTCGCGCGCCGCGGCGGACATCGAGGCCGTCGGGCCCGTCTGGATCGAGCGCCTCGCCGAGGCGGGCCTGCTCGAGAACCCCTCCGACTTCTACGCGCTGACCCGCGAGAAGCTCCTGGAGTTCGATCGCATCGGCGAGATCTCCGCCGACCGCATGATCGAGTCGATCGACGCCGGTCGCGGCGTCGGGCTGCGTCGTGCGCTGATCGGCTTCGCGATCCCGATGGCCTCCGAGGGCACCGCCGCGAAGCTCTGCCGCTCGGGCTTCAAATCGCTCGAGGAGGTCGCCGACGCCGGCGAGGAGGCGCTGCAGCAGGTCGAGGACATCGGCCCGAAGGTCGCCGCCAGCCTCGCGCGGCACCTGCGAGCGACTGCGGCCGGAGATCGACGCGGCTGCGCGCGCTGGAGCGTGAACCTCGACGTGCTCGACGAGGACCTCCCGCCCGAGGTCTCCTCCGACGCCCCGCTGGCCGACAAGACCGTCGTCATCACCGGCTCGATCTCCGACCCCCGCAGCGGCGAGAAGGTCCCGCGGCCGGCCTTCCAGCGGCTGTGCGAGCGCGCCGGCGCGACCACCGCCTCCTCCGTCTCGGCGAGCACCGACATGCTCATCTGCGGCGCCGACGTCGGCGCGAGCAAACTGACGAAGGCCGAGAAGTTCGAGGTCGAGATCGTCGATCAGGCCGTCATCTGGGAACAACTGATCGCCGCGGGGCTCGTCTAACCGATCAGCGGATAGGGGTCCCAGACGGGACCCGGGTCGGGGGCGCCGTCGCGGATCACGGCGCCCTCGATCAGCCCGTAGGGCCGGTCGTCGGCGTGGAAGACCTCGTTCGGGTTCTCGAGCCCGAACGGCGCGAGATCGACGACGAAGTGGTGCCGGTTGGGCATCGAGAGCCGGATCTCGTGCACCGCCGGGCATGCTTCGAGCACCGCCGAGCCCATCGCGTACAGCGTCTGCTGCAGCGACAAGGAGTGATGGGCCGCGAACGTGTGAGACCAAGGCCGCGCGGGCGTCGGCGAACGACGCATCACCGGAGTGCCGCCAGCGGGCGGACACCGCCGTCGCGAGCACGCGGTCGGAGGTCTCGTGCAAGGTCGTGTAGCGATCGCGCGGGAAGCCGTGGAACTCGGAGTCGGTGGTCTTCAGGACCACGAGGTCCGACAGGCCGGACACCACCCACGACGCCCCGACCGAGCAGATCGCAGCGGCGAAGCGCACCTCGCGCGCGGCCTGCGTGAACGCGTGCGGGCCGATCCGCGCCCAGGGCGCCTCGGTCACCTCGACCCGCGCCTGCGTGATCGCGCCGCCCACGAAATGCCTCGCAAGCCGCGCAGCGAACGCCTCCGGCTCGCCGATCGGCGTCTCCTTGGCGAACGCGTAGACGGTGTTCTTCTGCGTGTCGGTGGCGAGCACGGCGCTGTTGTCGCCCTCGAGATGGACCGCGTCCAGGTCGCCTGACAACGCGACGGAGACGGTCAGGTCGCGCACCTCGTGGACGTCACCGTCGCGGTGCACGCGGACAAGGTGTGTCTCCGCCTTTCCGTACTGGTTGGCCCCCAAGCGCACGGTCATGCACCCGGATGATGCCGAAAAGCGTCCATCCCGTATCATGGAACGCGTTTTCCAGAACGCTATGCGGGGTTGATGAGCCACAATGGCCGCGCACCGAGGAGATCAGGAGCAGCGATGGCATCGCAGGTCGAGGTAGATCCCCAGGAGACACGCGAATGGCTGGAAGCGCTCGACGCCGTCGTCGCGAGTGACGGTCCACAGCGCGCGCAGTTCCTGCTCGAACGTGTCGTCGGGCACGCGCAGCTCAGCGGCGCCACGCCGGCGCCCGCGGGCAACACGCCCTACCTGAACACGATCCCGCCGCAGAACGAGCCTCCTCATCCGGTGGACGAGGCGCTCGAGCGGCGAGTACGCAGCATCGTCCGCTGGAACGCGATCGCGACGATCCTCAAGGCCAACAAGACCTCGAGCGAGCTCGGCGGCCACATCGCCAGCTACCAGTCGGCGGCGATGCTCTACGAGATCGGCTTCAACCACTTCTGGAACGCCCCGAGCGACAAGCACGGCGGCGACCTGGTCTTCATGCAGGGCCACTCCTGCCCGGGCGTCTACGCCCGCGCCTTCCTCGAGGGCCGGATCACCGAGGAGCAGATGCGCCGCTTCCGCAAGGAGGTCGGCGGCGGCGGGCTCCCGTCCTACCCGCACCCGTGGCTGATGCCGGACTTCTGGCAGTTCCCCACGGTCTCGATGGGCCTCGGTCCGCTGATGGCGATCTACCAGGCGCGCTTCATGAAGTACCTGCAGGGCCGCGGCCTGGCCGAGACCGCCGGCCGCAAGGTCTGGGGCTTCCTCGGCGACGGCGAGACCGACGAGCCCGAGTCGCTGGGCGCGATCAGCATGGCCGGCCGCGAGAAGCTCGACAACCTGATCTTCGTCATCAACTGCAACCTGCAGCGCCTCGACGGCCCGGTGCGCGGCAACGGCAAGATCATCCAGGAGCTCGAGACCAACTTCCGCGGCGCGGGCTGGAACGTCATCAAGATCATCTGGGGCTCGCGCTGGGATCCGCTGCTCGCCGAGGACCACGAGGGTCACCTGCTCGCGCGGATGAACGAGGCGCTCGACGGCGACTACCAGACCTACAAGTCGCGCAACGGCGCCTACGTCCGCGAGCACTTCTTCGGCGTCAAGCCGGAGCTGAAGGCCATGGTCGCCGACATGAGCGACGAGCAGATCTGGGCGCTCAACCGCGGCGGCCTCGACCAGCGCAAGGTCTACGCCGCCTACAAGGCGGCGTCCGAGCACCACGGCCAGCCGACGGTGATCCTCGCCAAGACGATCAAGGGCTACGGGATGGGCGAGGCCGGCGAGGGCCAGAACATCACCCACCAGCAGAAGAAGATGAACGAGGAGGCGCTGCTCGCCTTCCGCGACCGCTTCGAGCTCGAGCTGACCGACGAGCAGGTCAAGGACATCTCGTTCTACAAGCCGCCGGAAGGCTCGGACGAGGCGGACTTCATCCGCGAGCGCCGCGCGGCGCTTGGGCGGCTCGCTGCCCGGCCCGCCGGCGCAAGGCCGAGTCGCTGCCGACGCCGGAGCTCAAAGCCTTCCAGTCCCAGCTCGACGGCACCGGCGACCGCGAGATCTCCACGACGATGAGCTTCGTCCGGATCCTCTCGACGATCCTGCGCGACAAGCAGCTCGGCAAGCACGTCGTCCCGATCGTGCCCGACGAGTCGCGCACCTTCGGCATGGAGGGCATGTTCCGCCAGCTCGGCATCTTCAGCCAGGTCGGCCAGCTGTACACGCCCGAGGACCGCGACCAGCTGATGTTCTACCGCGAGGACAAGCACGGCCAGATCCTCCAGGAGGGCATCAACGAGGCCGGCGCGATGTCGTCGTGGATCGCCGCGGCGACGTCGTACTCCAACCACGGCGTGCCGATGATCCCGTTCTACATCTACTACTCGATGTTCGGCTTCCAGCGGATCGGCGACCTCGCCTGGGCCGCGGGCGACAGCCGCACGCGCGGCTTCCTGCTCGGCGGCACCGCGGGCCGGACGACGCTCAACGGCGAGGGCCTGCAGCACGAGGACGGTCACTCGCACCTGCAGAGCGCGACGATCCCGAACTGCATCTCCTACGACCCGACCTACGGCTTCGAGCTCGCGGTGATCATCCACGAGGGCCTGCGCCGGATGATCGGCGAGCAGGAGGACGTCTTCTACTACCTCACGCTGATGAACGAGAACTACCAGCACCCGGCGATGCCGGAGGGCGTCGGAGGAGGGCATCCTGCGCGGGATGTACCTGCTCAAGCCCGCCGACCGGCGACGGCCGCAGGTGCAGATGCTGGGCTCGGGCACGATCCTGCGCGAGGTGCTGGCCGGTGCGGAGCTGCTCGAGAAGGACTTCGGCGTCAGCGCCGACGTCTGGAGCGTCCCGAGCTTCACCGAGCTGCGCCGCGAGGGCATGGAGCTCGAGCGCTGGAACACGCTGCACCCGGGCGAGACGCCGAAGAAGACGTGGATCGAGACGTCGCTGGAGGGCCACGACGGCCCGGTGATCGCGGCGACCGACTACATGCGCTCGTTCGCGGAGCAGATCCGCCCGTGGGTCGACGCGCCGTTCCGCGTGCTCGGCACCGACGGCTTCGGCCGCAGCGACTACCGCAAGACGCTGCGCTCGTTCTTCGAGGTCGACCGCCACCACGTCGCGCTCGCGGCGCTGACGGAGCTGGCGAAGACGGGCGAGGTCGACGCCTCCGCCCCGCAGAAGGCGATCGAGTCCTACGACATCGACCCCGAGCGGCCCGCGCCGTGGCGGGTCTGAGGGAGGTGACGGTGGCTGGCACCGAACAGGTCCTGGTCCCCGACATCGGGGACTTCGACGACGTACCCGTGATCGAGGTGCTCGTCGCGGTGGGCGACACGGTCGCCGCCGAGGACCCGCTCGTCGTCCTCGAGTCCGACAAGGCGACGATGGAGGTGCCGTCGCCGATCGCCGGCAAGGTCGCGGCGATCGAGGTCGCCGTCGGCGACAAGGTCAAGGAGGGCTCGGCGCTCCTGACGCTCGAGGTCTCGAAGAACGGCGACAGCGCCGAGACGGCGCCCGCGGGCACCGTCGAGGAGACCGCGGCGGCGGCCAAGGACGTCGAGGCCGCCATCGAGGAGGAGGAGCAGGCCGCGCCGCCCGAGGCGGACGCGCCCGGGCCTCCGGCATCGCCCGCGGTCGCCTCGCCCCAGGCCGGCACCGGAGCAGGCGCCCGCCTACGCCAGCCCCGGCGTGCGCCGCCTGGCGCGCGAGCTGGGCGTCGACCTCTCGAGCGTCCGCGGCACCGGCCGCAAGGGCCGGATCACCAAGGAGGACGTGCAGAAGCCGCAGCCCAAGGAGGCTGCCGCGCCGAGCGCCGCCGCCGCCGGCCGGCTCGACCGAGGTCGCCGGGCTCAACCTCGCCCCGTGGCCGAAGGTCAACTTCGAGCGCTTCGGCGAGATCGAGCGCCAGCCGCTGACGCGGATCCAGAAGATCAGCGGCCCGAACCTGGCCCGCAACTGGGTGATGATCCCGCACGTCACGCACCACGACGAGGCGGACATCACCGAGCTGGAGGCGTTCCGCAAGCGCACCAACGCCGAGCAGACCGAGGTCAAGGTGACGATGGTCGCGCTGCTGCGCGAAGGCCGTCGTGGCGTCGCTGAAGGCCTTCCCGGTCGTCAACTCGTCGCTCGACGGCGACGACCTGGTGCTCAAGCGCTACTACAACATCGGCTTCGCGGCCGACACGCCGAACGGGCTCGTCGTCCCGGTCATCAAGGACGTCGACAAGAAGGGCATCCTCGAGATCGCGCAGGACCTGACGACGCTGTCGGAGAAGGCGCGCGACGGCAAGCTCGCCGGCGGCGACATGCAGGGCGCGACGTTCACGATCTCGAGCCTCGGCGGCATCGGCGGCACCGGCTTCACGCCGATCGTCAACGCCCCCGAGGTCGCGATCCTCGGCGTCACGCGCTCGCGCGATGAAGCCGGTCTGGAACGGCAGCGAGTTCGTGCCGCGGCTGATGGTCCCGCTGTCGCTGTCCTACGACCACCGCGTGATCGACGGCGCGCTCGCCGCGCGCTTCGTCGCGCACCTGGTCAACCAGCTCTCCGACCTGCGAAGGGTGCTGCTGTGAGCGTTGAGGTCAAGGTCCCGGACATCGGCGACTTCGACGAGGTCCCCGTCATCGAGATGCTGGTCGCGGTCGGCGACACGGTCGCGGTCGAGGATCCGCTGGTCGTGCTCGAGTCCGACAAGGCGACGATGGAGGTCCCGTCGCCCGCGGCGGGCAAGATCACCGACATCACGGTCGCGGTCGGCGACAAGGTCGCCGAGGGCTCGGTGCTGCTGACGCTCGAGGGCGCGGAGGCCGAGGAGGAGTCCAAGCCGGCCACCGATGCGCCGGCCGAGCAGGTCGCGGAGCCGAAGGCGCCCGAGGCGGAGGCCGCGAAGCCCGCGGCGCCCGTCCCCGACGCCGACGTGCAGGTCCAGGTGGCCGTGCTCGGCGGCGGCCCGGGCGGCTACACGGCGGCGTTCCGCGCCGCCGACCTCGGGCTGAGCGTCGCGCTGATCGACCGCGACGAGCAGCTCGGCGGCGTCTGCCTGAACGTCGGCTGCATCCCGTCGAAGGCGCTGCTGCACGTCGCGAAGGTCCTGACCGAGGCCGACGGAGCTCGGCGAGGCGGGCATCAGCTTCGAGCCGCCCGCGATCGACATCGACAAGGTCCGCGCCTGGAAGGACAGCGTCGTCGGGCGCCTCACCGGCGGCCTGGAGTCGCTGGCCAAGCAGCGCAAGGTCCAGGTCGTGCGCGGCACCGGCGAGTTCACGAGCCCCAACACCGATCAAGGTCGGCGACACCGTCGTCGGCTTCGAGCACTGCATCATCGCGGCCGGCTCGGAGGCGTCCTCGCTGCCGTTCCTGCCCGAGGACGACCGGATCGTCGACTCCACCGGCGCGCTCGAGGTCAACGGCATCCCGGAGCGGCTGCTCGTCATCGGCGGCGGGATCATCGGCCTCGAGATGGCGACGGTCTACGACGCGCTCGGCTCCAAGGTCACCGTCGTCGAGCTGCTCGATCAGCTGATCCCGGGCGCCGACAAGGACCTGATCCGCGTGCTCGAGAAGCGCGTCAAGGGACGCTACGAAGCCATCCACCTCAAGACCGGCGTCGAGTCGGTGGAAGCGAACGAGAAGGGCCTGACGGTCAAGTTCGGCGACCACACCGAGGACGTTCGACCGGATCCTCGTCGCCGTCGGCCGCAGGCCGAACGGCAAGGTGATCGGCGCCGAGGCCGCGGGCGTCTCCGTCGACCGATCGCGGCTTCATCGAGTCCGACCTGCAGATGAAGACCAACGTCGGCCACATCTACTCGATCGGCGACGTGCGCGGCGAGCCGATGCTGGCCCACAAGGCCACGCACGAGGGCTCGCTGGCGGCCGAGGTGATCGCGGGCCACAACGAGTCCTGGGACGTGCGCTCGATCCCGAGCGTCGCCTACACCGACCCCGAGGTCGCCTGGACCGGGCTGACCGAGACCCAGGCCAAGGCCGAGGGCATCGAGGTCGAGACCGCCGGGCTTCCCGTGGGCCGCGTCCGGCCGCGCGCTGGCCATGGGCCGCTCCGACGGGCTCGACGAAGCTCCTGCTCGAGCCGGGCACGAACCGGATCCTCGGCGCGGGCATCGTCGGCACCAACGCCGGCGAGCTGCTGGCCGAGGCGGTGCTGGCGATCGAGGCCGGCCTCGACGCCGAGGACATCGCGCTGACGATCCACCCGCACCCGACGCTCTCGGAGACGATCGGGTTCTCCGCCGAGCAGGCGCAGGGGACGATCACCGACCTGATGCCGAAGCGCAAGCGCAAGAAGGCCTGATCGTTCAAGTCACCGTGCTTACAGCACAAATGCAGTAGATCGCCGCGGGGAGGTGCATCGCTGCCGGCGGATTGACGGCCGGCAGCGGTGAGACGACGCTTGGCCCCTGGTGCGATCTAAGTCTTGGAGCAACGCGGCGCTCGCGGCACTCGCGGCCGCGTTGCTCGCGGTGCCCGCCCCGGCGTCCGCATCCTGGATCACCGGTGACGGCGGTCCGGCGACCGCAGCCGAGCTCTCGCTCCCCAGCGACGTCGCGACGCTGGCCGACGGCCGCGTTCTGATCGCCGACACGGGGCATGGCCGCATCCGGCTCGTCGATCTCGCCGGAGTCATCACGAGCGTCGCCGGTGGCGGTTCCGCGGTGACGGGACCAGCGGCGGCCGGGATGATCGAGTTGGTACGGCCCACGGGGCTCGCCGTTGATCCCGCAGGCGGGTTCTTGATCGCCGATGCCGGGGCGAACCGGGTCTGGCGCGTCGATGCTGCGGGCAGTGCCTCGGTCGTCGCCGGGACCGGCGAGCGCGGGTTCAGCGGCGACGGCGGGCCTGCGGTGGCGGCGCGGCTCGCCAAGCCGACGGGCGTCGCCGTCATGCCCGGCGGCGAGGTGCTGATCGCCGACCAGGAGAACGACCGGATCCGCCGCGTGGCCGCCGACGCGACGATCACGACCGTCGCGGGCGGCGGGACCGACCCGACGCGCTCCGTCGCGGTCTTCGCGAAACTCGATCACCCCTCGGGCGTGAGTGCGTTGCCGACGGGCGGCTTCCTGATCGCCGACACGGGCAACCACCGCATCGCGCAGGTCGCCTACGGCGTCCTGACCACTGTCGCGGGCACCGGCGACGCCGGATTCACCGTCGACGGCGGCCGCGCGACGACGACCGCGCTGGGGACGCCGGTGGACGTCGCCGCGACCGCCGGCGGCGGGTTCTTCGTCGCCGATCAGGACAACCAGCAGGTCCGGCGGGTCAGCGCCCAGGGCATGCTGACGACCGCGGTCGGAACCGGGGACGCGGGCGTCGCGCGGTCGGGCACGCCGCCTGACGAGACCGATCTCTCGTGGCCTGGCGGCGTCGCGACCTCACCCGACGGCGGACTGGTGATCGCCAACACGGCGGCGAACGTCGTGCTCGCGCGTCATCTCGACGGCACTACGAGCGTCGTGGCGGGCAAGCCGATTCAGGCCAAGAAGGCGCCCTCCGTGCAGACCGGCGGCTACCGGGTCTTCCTCAACGGAGGCGTCCGCTCTCGCAACGGCTGCCGGCTCAACGTGCCGTACACGGCCAGTGACGACGGCAGCGGAGCGCTCGCGATCAGCTCCATGCGTGGCTCGAGGACCGGGCCTGTCCGTGCCCCGCACGGCAAGTTCTCCGCAGGTGTCGTCCGGCTCAAGGCGGGCCGCTACCACCTCGCATTCTCTGTCCGGCGCGTCGGCGACGGCCGCACCGTCATCGCCCGTGGCACCCTGGTCGTCCGTAAGGGACGGTGCAGTGGCCGATGAGGGCGAGGGTGGCTCGCGCGGCGTCCGCCTGGGCAAGGCGGGGTACGCGGTTCTTGCCGCGCTCATCCTGCTGATCGGCAACGCGGTCCAGCTGACCTGGACGCTCGACCCGAGCCGCAAGCCCGATCCGAACGAGCGGCTGCACGCCGCGATCGAGCCGGAGTCGGCCGAGGCGAAGGTCACGCTCGGCACCTATCTGCGTCGCATCACGGCGGCGCGGGAGATCGAGCAGGCGCTCGACGCCGAGGTGCAGGTCGCGGACCGCTCCGACCGCGAGGCGTTCCTGTGCGCCAGGGAGCGCAAGCTGTCGGTGCGCGGCTACGTCGTCTACGCGAACCTGACCGTGGAGGGCCTCAAGCACCGGCAGGTCGACCTCGTCACCGCCGTCTACGACGGCGCCACCCGGCGGCGGCTGAGCATGTACGAGGGCGAGTCCCCGGCACCGCCGCAGAGGCTCACGTCACCGACGGACTCGTTCGTGCAGGCGGTGTTCCTCGAGGTGCCGCCGCAGCCGCGGCGCAAGTACTACGCCCGGTTCGAACTACGCACGCACGCGCCGGAGGGCGAGCTCGGGACCCTGCTCGCGGTTGCCGATAGCAAGGCCTTCCCAGGCTTCCTGCCGCCCGAGAACGAGACGTATCCGCACTGCCCCGAGCAGGACTGACGGCTCCAGCCGAACGGATGATCTCTACGAGTCCTGAGCGGTCGGGCGGATCAGGATCTCGTTGACGTCCACGTGCGGCGGCTGGGCGACCGCGAACATGACGGCGCGGGCGATGTCCTCCGCCGTCAGCGTCCCCTCGAGGTCGTGGCTGAAGCCCGGCGTCTCGACCATGCCCGGGTGCGATCAAGCGTCGTCCGCACGCCGGTGCCGTTGAAATCCTGTCGCGCGGCCTCCGCCATCCCGGTCACGGCGAACTTGGTCGCGGAGTAGAGCGAGCCCTTCAGCGCGCGCCGGCCGGCGACGCTGGAGGTGATCACGAGGTGCCCCTTCGTCGCCCGCAGCGCTGCCGCGGTGGCGCGGATCGTCGCGTAGATGCCGTACACGTTGGTCAGCACCATCTGCTTGGCATCCTCGGGGTCACCGGCCTCAAACCCGCGCGGGTGGCCGATTCCGGCGTTGGCGAAGACGACGTCGATGCGGCCGTATTCCGCTCGTGCACGCTCGACCATCGCCTCCTGGTCGGCCCACTCCGCGACGTCGCAGCGGACGGCGATCCCGCCGAGCTCGTCGGCCAGCGATTGCAGCTTGTCCTCCGAGCGGGCGGCGAGCACGAGGCGGTATCCGGCCTCGGCGGCGAGGCGGGCGGTGGCGGCGCCGATGCCGCTGGAGGCACCCGCGATAAGGAAGACTCGATCCATGGTTCCTATCGTTACCCCGGACCATGCTCGCTGATCGCGCACGTATCGAGGTTGAGGCCGGAAGGGGCGGCGACGGCTCGCATGTCCTTCCGCCGGGAGTCCCGCGTGCCCAAGGGCGGGCCCGACGGCGGCGACGGCGGCCGCGGCGGTGACGTCACGCTGCGCTGCGACGACTCGCTGCGCGACCTGCAGTCCTTCCGGCGCCGCGGGCGCTACAAGGCCGAGCGCGGCGGCCACGGGATGGGCAAGCTGATGCACGGCGCCGACGGCGATCGGCTGATCGTGCTCGTCCCGCCTGGCACGACCGTCGAGCGCTGGGACGGGCGCACGCTACGACCTCGTGCGCCCCGGCCAGGAGGTCACGCTGGCCAAGGGCGGCCCGGGCGGGCGCGGCAACAAGACCTTCGCGACCGCGACGCGCCAGGCGCCGCGGCTGGCCGAGCGCGGGCTGCCGGGGGAGGAGGGCCTCGTCGAGCTGCACCTCAAGCTGCTGGCCGACGTCGGGCTCGTCGGGCTCCCCAACGCGGGCAAGTCCTCGCTGCTGGCGCGGATCACCCGCGCGCAGCCGAAGGTCGCGGCCTACCCGTTCACGACCCTGGTGCCGGTGCTGGGCACGATCGACGCCGACGACCGCCAGCTCGTGCTGGCCGACATCCCGGGGCTGATCGAGGGCGCCAGCGACGGCGCCGGCCTCGGCCACGACTTCCTCGCCCACGTGGAGCGCACGCGGCTGCTCGTGCACGTGCTCGACCTCGCGCCGCTGGACGGCTCCGACCCGGAGCGCAACTTCGAGGTGATCGAGCGCGAGCTGGCCGAGCACGACCCGCGGCTCGCCGGCCTGCCGCGGCTGCTCGCGCTCTCCAAGGCCGACCTCGTGGCGCCGGAGGTGGCCGAGGCGGCCGCCGCCGAGTGGCGCGAGCGCGTCGCCTTCCCGGTGATCGTGACGTCCAGCGCGACGGCCTTCGGGCTCGGCGAGCTGCGCGACGAGCTGCTGGGGCGCGTGCCGGTCGCCCCGCCGGAGCCGGAGGGCTCGGGCGAGGACGACGTGGCGGAGTTCGCGGTCTTCCGCCCCGCCAAGACGCAGACGTTCGACATCACGCGCGGCCCGGACGGCGGCTGGATCGTCTCCGGCGACGCCGTCGACCGGCTGATCCTGCGCTGGGACCTCGAGAACGAGGAGGCGCAGGCGCTCGTCGAGCAGCGGCTGCGGCGCATGGGCGTGATCGGCGCGCTGGAGCGGGCCGGATTCGAACCGGGCGACGACGTCGAGATCGGCGGCATCGTCTTCGAGCTGGATCCGTCCTAGGGTCCACTCCATGCCGGTTGCCGTCGTGAAGCTCGGCTCGTCGATCGTCGCCGAGGACACCGGCGCGCTGCGCCTGTCCGTCGTCGCGCGGATCTGCGAGGAGGTCGCGGCGCTGCACGCCGCGGGCGTCGACGTGGTCGTGGTGACCTCGGGCGCGATCGCCCGCGGCATCCACCTGCTCGGGCTCGACGGGCGCCCGCGGGCGGTCGAGGAGCTCCAGGCGGCCAGCGCCGTCGGCCAGGGGCGGCTGTACCGGACCTACGACGAGAACCTGCGCGAGCGCGGCATCCAGTCCGCCCAGGTGCTGCTGACGTTCTTCGACATGAGCGCGCGCACCCACTACCTCAACGCGCGCCGGACGCTGCGCAAGCTCGTCGAGTGGCGGATCGTGCCGGTCATCAACGAGAACGACACGACGACGACCGACGAGATCTCCTTCGGCGACAACGACTTCCTCGCCGCCCAGGTCGCGGTCCTGGTCGACGCGTCGCTGCTGCTGCTGCTGACGAGCACGTCAGGGCTGATGACGGCCGACCCGCGGGTCGATCCGTCCGCGCAGCTGGTCTCCTCGGTCGGCGATCCCGCCGAGCTCGAGGCGCTGTCGATCGGCTCCGCGACGTCGCCGCTGGGCTCCGGAGGGATGCGCTCGAAGGTGGCGGCGGCCGAGATGGCGTCCGCGGCGGGGATCCCCACGGTGATCGGGTCCGGCTTCGAGCCCGGGCTGCTGGCCCGGGCGTGGGCGGGGGAGACCGCGGGCACGCGGTTCGCGCCGCATCCGGTGCGCCAGCCCTCGTTCAAGCTCTGGCTGCGCTACGCGAAGCCGTCGCAGGGGCGCGTCGTCGTCGACGCCGGCGCCGCGCGGGCGCTGCGTGACGGCGGGACGTCGCTGCTGCCGGTCGGGATCGTCGGTATCGACGGTGCCTTCGAGGCCGGCGACGCGGTCGACGTCTGCGTCGACGGCGACGTCGTGGGCAAGGGCATCTCGAACTACTCGGCGGCCGAGCTGCACGCGGGTGATGGGGCTCAAGTCCTCGGCGGTGCGCGAGGTGCTTCCGCGCGCGACCGAGGAAGCGGTCCACCGCGACTACTTCGTGCTGATCTAGCGACTGAACACGACGTCGCCGGCGACGCGGACCTCGGCGACGCACTCCTCGCGGGCGAGCGTGAAGAGCGCGCCGAGGATCGAGTTCCAGTCCGGTGCCTCCTCCAGCACGGCTTCGAGCGTGGAGTCCTCGGGCGCCTTGATCAGGATGAGGTCGGCGGCCTTGCCGGGCTGCAGGTCGCCGCACGTGGCCTCCAGTCCCAGCGCCTCGGCGCCCGCCTTGGTCGCGAGGTACAGCAGGTGCGCGGGCAGCAGCATCTGACCCTGTTCGCGGATCATCTGCACGTGGTAGGCGACGAGGCCCTCCTTGAACATCGACAGGCCCGTGCCCGCGCCGACGTCGGTCCCCATCCCGAAGCGCACGCCGTGCTCGACGTGGCGGGCCATCGGGAAGATCCCGGAGGCCAGGAAGGCGTTGGATGAGGGGCAGTGCGCGACGGCCGCGTGTGACGCCGCGAGCCGTTGCAGCTCGTCGTCGGAGACATGGACGTTGTGGGCGAGCACCGAGCACTCGCGCAGCAGGCCGGCGCGCTCGTAGGTGTCGATGTAGTCGCGCGCTTGCGGGAACAGCTCGCCGACGAACTCGATCTCGCTCGGGCTCTCGTTGACGTGGCTCGTGAAGAGCGCGGTCGGCGCCTCGTCGAGCAGCGCGCGGCAGGCGTCGAGCATCGCCTCGGTGCAGGACACGCTGAAGCGCGGTGTCACCGCGTAGCGCAGCCTTCCGCGGCCGTGCCAGCGCTCGCGTAGGTCTCGGCTCGTCTCGTACGCGACCTCCGGCGTGACCTCGAGGTCGTCGCGCAGGTTGCGGTCGGAGACCACCAGGCCGCTCGTGATCCGCAGCCCGGCGCGCTCGGCCTCCTCGAACAGCATGTGTTGCGCGGCCGGGAAGTGGGCGCCGAAGACGAGCGCGGTCGTCGTCCCGTTGCGTGCCAGCAGGTCGACGAAGCGCTTCGCGGTGCGGCGCGCGTGGGCGGCGTCGGCCATCCGCGCCTCCTCCGGCAGCGTCCTCAGCGCCAGCCAGTCCAGCAGCTGCAGGCCCATCGCGCCGATCACGGCGATCTGCGGGAAGTGGACGTGGGTGTCGACCAGGCCGGGCAGCAGGACGCAGCCGCGGCGGTCGAGGACCTCGGCGTCGGGGTGTTGCGCGTGGACGGTCTTGTAGTCGCCGGTGGCGAGGATCGTCCCGCCGGCGTCGAACGCGACCGCTCCGTCGTCGAAGGCCTCGAGCGCGCCGTCGCTCTTGAAAGGGTCGCGCGGGGTGTGGGCGACGCGTGCGCGGAGGATCGTGGTCATGCTCGGATGAGAGCCTAGACTTTCCCTATGGCCGCAACCGTCGCTTCCTCGACCGTCTCCGTCACCGAACTCGCGCGCGCCGCCAAGGCCGCCGCGCGGCGGCTCGCGGCGGTCGCCGTCGGCGACGAAGGACGCGGCGCTGCTGGCGATCGCGGACGCGCTGGAGGCCCGGATCGCCGGAGATCCTCGAGGCCAACGCGCTGCGATCTCGACGCGGGGCGTGCGTCCGGGCTCTCCGCCGCGCTGATGGATCGCCTGGCGCTCGACGTGGCGCGCGTGCGGGCGATCGCCGACGGCGCGCGGGCGATCGCGGCGCTGCCCGACCCGGTGGGCGAGGTCGTCGACGGCGGCCGCCTGGCCAACGGGCTCGACGTTCCGCAAGGTTCGAGTCCCGCTCGGCGTGATCGCCGTGGTCTACGAGGCGCGGCCGAACGTGACGATCGACGCCGCTGCGCTGTGCCTGAAGTCCGGCAACGCGGTGCTGCTGCGCGGCTCGTCGTCGTGCGGCGCACTCCAACGCGGTGCTGGCGCGGATCGCGCGCGAGGCCGCCGAGGGCGCCGGCCTGCCCGTTGGGCGCGCTGGCGCTGGTCGCGGGCGGCGGTCGCGAGGAGCTGACCGAGCTCGCGCAGCTCGAGGGGCATCGTCGACCTGATCATCCCGCGTGGCGGCGAGGGCCTGAAGAAGGCGATCAGCGCCGTCGCGCGCGTCCCGGTGATCTACGCGGCCGCGGGCAACTGCCACGTCTACGTGGACGCGAGCGCCGATCTCGCGATGGCGGAGCGGATCATCGTCAACGCGAAGGTCCAGCGGCCGGGCGTCGTGCAACTCGGCCGAGACGCTGCTCGTGCACTCCGCCGTCGCGGCGGAGTTCCTGCCCGCGCGCGCTGGAGGCGCTGCGCGAGCGCGGCGTCGAGCTGCGCGGCGACGAGCGGGTGCGCGCGATCGATGCTTCGGTCGGTGTCGCGAGCGAGTCCGACTGGGCCGAGGAGTTCCTCGCGCTGATCCTCGCGGTCCGTGTCGTCGACTCCTACGACGGACGCGATCGACCACGTCAACGAGCTACGGCTCCGGGCACTCCGAGGCGATCGTGACCAACGACCGCGCGGCCGCCCGGGCGTTCCAGCTCGGCATCGACTCGGCCTGCATCTACGTCAACGCCTCGACGCGCTTCACCGACGGCGGCGAGTTCGGGATGGGCGCGGAGATCGGCAACTCCACCCAGAAGCTGCACGCGCGCGGCCCGATCGGCCTGCGCGAGCTCTGCTCGACGCGGTACCTGGTCGACGGCGACGGCCAGACCCGCGCTTGACGCGCGTCGGCCTCCTCGGTGGGACGTTCAACCCGCCGCACATCGGCCATCTCGTCTGCGCGCAGGAGGCGCTGACCCAGCTCGGGCTGGAGCGCGTCGTCTTCATGCCGGTGTACGCGCCGCCGCACAAGGAGGCCGAGCGCGACCCCGGGGTGGACCACCGCGTCGAGCTCTGCCGGCGCGCCGTGGCCGGTGACGAGCGCTTTCTCGTCTCGCGCCTCGAGGCCGACGTTCCGGGTCGATCCTTCACTGTCGATACCCTGAGAAGGCTGCATGAGTCCAGTCCAGAGGACGAGCTGACGTTCATCGTGGGAGGCGACATGGCCCACGCCCTGCCGACATGGCATGAACCGGAGGCCGTTCTCTCCCTTGCGACGCTCGCCGTCGCCGAGCGCGAGGGAGTCGGCCGCGCCGACATCACCGACGCGCTCGCCGGACTGGCCGGCGCCGATCGCATCCGCTTCTTCGACATGCCCCGAATCGACATCTCCTCTTCTCTGATCCGCCGCCGCGTGGCGGCAGGCTCAACCCATTCGTTACCTGGTGCCGGACGCCGTCGCCTCTTACATCGACACCGCGAGGCTTTACCGATGACTGCCCCCAATCTGACCGGCCAGGCCCCCCAGGTGGAGCCGTCCAAGCTCGCCGAGCTGATCGCCGGCTACGCCTCGGACGTCAAGGCGGACGACATCGTCGAGATCGATCTGCGCGGCGTGCTCGGCTACACGGACTACTTCATCGTCGCCACGGGCGGCACCGACCGCCAGGTCAAGGCGATCCACGACCGCATCCACGAGGGCATGAAGCGCGAGCACGGCCAGCTGCCGCGGCGCGTCGAGGGCGTCAGCGAAGCGCGCTGGATCCTCATGGACTACTGGGACGTCGATCGTCCACATCTTCACGTCCGACGCGCGCGAGTTCTACCGGCTCGAGCAGCTCTGGGGCGAAGCCCCCAAGCGCATCGTCGAATAGCCGCGAAAGCGCACCAGAACGAGAAAGGGCCGCCCGATTCGGGCGGCCCTTTCTGTTAGTGGAGCCAGGGGGGCTCGAACCCCCGACCTCGTGGCTGCCAGCCACGCGCTCTCCCAGCTGAGCTATGGCCCCAAGCCGGTACTCGCCGCAGTTTAGCCCGTCGGTCACTGAATTTCTTGGCGAGTTGGTCCTGCACCGGGGGTTGCGGGCACTTGACGCTAACCTCCGCGCCCAATGTCCGAGCATCGTTACGAGCCGCACGAGATCGAACGCAAGTGGCAGGCGATCTGGGAAGGCGAGCGCACCTGGGAAGTCTCCAACGAGGACGACGGCGCGCCGCGCTCCTATGTGCTCGAGATGCTCCCGTACCCGTCGGGCGAGCCCCACATGGGGCATCTGAAGAACTACTCGGTCGGAGACGCGGTCGCGCATTTCCGCCGTCGCAACGGCATGCGCGTCCTGCACCCGATGGGCTACGACGCCTTCGGCCTGCCGGCCGAGAACAACGCGATCAAGACCGGCGTGCACCCGCGCATCGCCACCGAGACCTCGATCGAGTCCTTCCAGCGCCAGTTCCGCTCCTGGGGCATCTCGATCGACTGGTCGCGTGAGTTCGGCACCCACGAGCCGCGCTACTACCGCTGGACCCAGTGGATCTTCCTGAAGCTCTTCGAGCGCGGGCTGGCCTACCGCAAGGAGGCCGCGGTCAACTGGTGTCCCAAGGACGCCACCGTGCTGGCCAACGAGCAGGTCATCGACGGCGCCTGCGAGCGCTGCGGCACCGCCGTCGAGCTGCGCCAGCTCGAGCAGTGGTTCTTCCGCATCACCGACTACGCCGACCGCCTGCTCGACGATCTCGCGACGATCGACTGGCCGCAGAACGTGGTCACGATGCAGCGCAACTGGATCGGCCGCTCCGAGGGCGCCGAGGTCACGTTCTCCAACCCGGAGATGGGCGTCGACTACTCCGTCTTCACGACCCGTCCGGACACGCTGTTCGGCGCGACCTTCTTCGTGATGGCGCCCGAGCACCCCGACGTGCTGCGCCTGGCCGCCGGCACCGAGCACGAGCAGGCCGTCCGCGACTACGTCAACGGCGTCCTGACCGAGAACCGCGAGGACCGCGCCGACACCGAGCGCACCAAGACCGGCGTCTACCTCGGCCGCTCCGTGGTCAACCCCGTCAACGGCGAGAAGATCCCGATGTACGTCGCCGACTACGTGCTGATGGAGTACGGCACCGGCGCGATCATGGCCGTTCCGGCGCACGACGAGCGCGACTTCGACTTCGCGACCGAGTTCGACCTGCCGATCCGCCGCGTGATCGGTCGCCGCCCGCCATGGGGAGGAGCTGCCCTACAAGGGCGACGGCCCGCTGGTGAACTCCTCGCCCGAGTTCGACGGCATGAACAACCGCGAGGCGCTCGAGCAGATCGTCGACTGGCTCGACCGCGAGGGCAAGGGCCACCGCTCGATCAACTACCGCCTGCGCGACTGGCTGCTGTCGCGCCAGCGCTACTGGGGCGCGCCGATCCCGATCGTCTACTGCGACGAGCACGGCATCGTGCCCGTGCCCGAGGACCAGCTGCCGGTCGAGCTGCCCGACATCGAGGACTTCGCCCCCAAGGGCCGCTCGCCGCTGGCCGCGGCCGAGGACTGGGTCAACACCACCTGCCCGATCTGCGGCGGCCCCGCGCGCCGCGAGACGGACACGATGGACACCTTCGTCGACTCCTCCTGGTACTACCTGCGCTACACGGACGCCAACAACGACGAAGCCGCCTGGGACCGCAAGATCCTCGACAGCTGGACGCCCGTCGACCAGTACATCGGCGGCGTCGAGCACGCGATCCTGCACCTGATGTACGCGCGCTTCTTCGTGAAGGCGCTGGCCGACCTCGACCTGCTGTCGGCCCAGGAGCCCTTCAAGGCGCTCTTCACCCAGGGCATGATCACCCGCGACGGGGCGAAGATGTCCAAGTCCAAGGGCAACATGATCAGCCCGGTGCCGTACGTCGAGCGCTACGGCGCGGACACCGCGCGCTCCTACATCCTCTTCATCGGCCCGCCCGACCAGGACGCCGACTGGAGCGACGAGGGCGTCGAGGGCGTCCACCGCTTCCTCGCGCGCCTGTGGCGCCTGGGCACCGACGTCGCCGAGCAGACCGGCGGCCCGCAGCCGCTGATCGGCCCGCTGGAGCCGCCGGAGGGCGACGACCTGGCGCTGATGCGCAAGGCGCACTGGGCGATCGACAAGGTCACCAACGACATGGCCGGCCGCTTCGCCTTCAACACGGCGATCTCCGCCGTGATGGAGCTCGTCAACGAGGCCTACCGCCATCGCGAGACGGTCCAGCCCGGGACGCTGCACTTCGCCGCCGCGACCGCGGCCTCGCTGATCTTCCCGTTCGCCCCGCACACCGGCGCCGAGGTCTACGAGCTGCTGACCGGCGACCGCGTCTGGGAGACGCCCTGGCCGGACGCCGACCTCTCGCTGCTGGAGCGCGACGTCGTCGAGATCGTCGTCCAGGTCAACGGCAAGCTCCGCGACCGCATGGAGGCCCCGGCCGCCGCCACACGCGAGGAGCTCGAGGCGCTGGCGCGTGCGCAGCCGAACGCGATCGCGCACATGGACGGCAAGCAGGTCGTGAAGGTCATCGTCGTGCCGTCGAAGCTCGTGAACTTCGTCGTGCGCTGACGCGCTCCTGAGGGGGTGCACCACGTGTGTTCGCACAGGTCGAACAAACGTGAAGCACCCCCTGCGCGGTCTCCCCGGGACGGCGTGATTTGTTGCGCTTTCGTCGCACTTTTGGCACAGAGCGCCACAGACCCGTAACGCCGGCCCACCTAGGGTCGGCACCATGCCCAACCGCGACCCTCGCCAGCTCGCCGCCTGGGCCGCGGCCGCACTGCTTCTGCTGCTGCTCTCGGCGTGGTACCTGGCTCGTTCACGACCCGCTGCCGACGCAGCACCACCACCCGTCGCGACGATCGCGGTGGAGGGGAGATGGCGCGGGCGGCGGGCGTGTGGTCGTCGATGTCGCGGGCGCGGTCAAGCACCCCGGCGTCTACCGCCTCTCGTCGAGCCAGCGCGTCGAGGACGCGCTCAAGCGTGCGGGCGGCGCGACGTCACGCGCCGACCTGAGCCAGATCAACCGCGCCGCGAAGCTCGAGGACGGCCGCCAGATCCTCGTCCCGGTCCGGCCGTCGCGATCCACCGTGGCTTCGTCCGAGCCGGCGACGGCCGCGCCGACCGGCACCGCGGCACCCACGCAGCCGCTCAACCTCAACACCGCGACCCTCGAGCAGCTCGACACGCTGGACGGCGTCGGCCCGGCCACGGCGAAGAAGATCATCGACTACCGGACCGAGCACAACGGCTTCGGCTCGGTCGAAGAGCTGGACCAGATCCCCGGCATCGGCGAGAAGCGCCTCGCCGCTCTCCGCGAGCACCTACGGGTCTGAGCCATGGCCGCCGTCCGAGACCACCCACGGCATCTCGTGCTCGGAGCGCTGGTCCTCGGCCTGCTCCTTGCGACGGTGGGCGAGCTCGCGGTGCCGGCCGCCGCGGTCGCGGTGGCCATCATCGCGGGCCGCCCAGGCACCGCGATCCTGGCCGTTGCGGCCGTGCTCGGCGGAGCGCTGCTGGCGGACGCCCGCCTGCGCGCCCTCGACGCGGGCGAGCTCGGCGCGGCGATCGGCCAGACGGTCGAGACCCGCGCGATCGTCCTCGAACCGGTCCGCGAGCGCCCGATCGGCCCGGCCGTCGCCCGCATCCGCCTCCTCGACGGCCTCGGCGCCGGCGAGCAGGCCGTGCTCCGAGTCCAGCCCTCGGAATACACGCCCGGCGTCGGCCCTGGCCCGGCCTCGTCAGGCCGCGTCACCGCCACCTTGTCGCCCGGCGCGTCCTTGCCCGGCGCCGCCCCGACTTCGTCGCAGGCTCCTCCGGGCGGGTGGCCCGAGGTCGGGGACATCGTCGCCGTCTCCGGCCGGATCGTTCCGCTGGGCGAGTTCGACGCCTACCAGCGACGGCGCAATGCCCACGCGGCGATCGACGCGACCCGCGTCGTCGCCACCGGGACGCGGCGCGGGGGAGTGGCCGGTGTCCTCGATGGCGTCCGGCGGCGGGCGGAGGCGGGCCTCGCGAGTGGGCTGGCCGCGCCCGAGGCGGCGCTGCTGCAGGGCATGGTCCTCGGCGAGGACGAGCAGCTCACCGACCAGGTTCGCGACGACTTCCAGCGATCCGGGCTCGCGCACATCCTCGCGGTGAGCGGGCAGAACGTGATGCTGCTGGTGGTGCTCGTGCTGGGCGCCTGCGCGCTGACCGGCGTTCCGCTCCGGGCGCGCCTCGTGCTCGCGGCCGCAGTGATCCTCGTCTACGTGCCGCTGGCCGGGGGCGGGCCGTCGATCCAGCGCGCCGGCGTGATGGGCGTCGCGGGCCTGGTCGCCGCGCTCGCAGGCCGCCCGGCGCGCCGCTGGTACGCGCTGCTGCTCGCGGCCGCGGTGACGCTCGCGCTGAACCCGCGTGCGGCGGGCGAGCCTGGTTGGCAGCTGTCGTTCGCCGCCGTCGCGGCGCTGCTCGTCGGCGCCGGACCATTGCGAGGGGTGCTCGCCCGCCACATGCCGGGCGCGGCGGCGGATGCGGCCGCGATCACGATCGCCGCGACGATCGGGACGGCGCCGCTGATGGCGCTGCACTTCGAGCAGGTCTCGCTAGCGGCATTGCCCGCGAACCTGCTCGCGGCACCCGCGATCGCGCCGGTGATGTGGCTCGGCGTGCTCGCCGCGGCGGCGGCGCAGGTCGCGCTGCCGCTGGCGACCCCGTTCTCGGCGCTGACGGCGCCGCCGCTCGTCTATCTCCAGACGGTCGCCCACGTGACCGCAAGCGCGCCGCACTCCGTCGTCGAGATCCACGCGTCACCGGCCGTGATCGCGCTGGTCTGGGCGGCGCTCGTGGCCGCGACGCTGCTCGGGCTGCGCGTCGCACGCGCTCGGGCTCCGCGATCGCAGCTGGCGACGGTGACGCTCGGTGGCTCCCGCGGCGGTGGCCTCGGCGGCGGTGGCGCCGGCGGCGGTGGCGCCGGCGGCGGTGGCGCGGCGGTGGCGCCCGTGGCCGGAGCGGCCGACGGCGACCGAGCTCTCCAGGGCCGAACTCCAGCGCGCGGCTTGAAGCTCGCCGCGGCCGCGGCCGTCGCGATCGCCGCGACGCTGCTGATCGCTACCGGCCCACTGCGCGGCGCGAAGGCGGCGACGCCCGCGGCGAACGAGCTCGTCGTCTCGTTCCTGGACATCGGCCAGGGCGACGCGACGCTGATCCAGCTCGGCGCGACCTCGGTCCTCGTCGACACCGGGCCTCCCGACGGTCCGATCCTCAAGCGCCTGGGGGAGGCGGGGATCGAGCGGCTGGACGCGCTCGTCCTGACGCATGCGGAGGCCGACCACGAGGGCGCGGCACCGGCTGTGATCCGGCACTACGCCCCGCGGCTCGTCGTCGACGGCGGCGCGGGCTGGAGCTCCACGGTGCAGCGCGCACTACCGAGCGCGCTCGCCGCCGCCCGCGGACGGCAGCTGACGCCCACCGCGGGCCAGGTGATCGCCGTCGGCGGCCTGCGCTTCGAGGTGCTGTGGCCGCCGGCGCGACGACCTGACGAGCGCCTGAACGGCAATCCGAACGATCGCGCGGTGGTCATGAGGCTCGCGACGGCCGGCGGCATCTCGATGCTGCTGAGCGCCGACGCGGAGAGCAACATCACCGGCACACTCGCGCTGGAGCCGGTCGACGTCCTGAAAGTCGCCCACCACGGCAGCGCCGATCCGGGCCTGCCCGCGCTCCTCGCCCGTCTGAGACCAAAGGTGGCGGCGATCGAGGTCGGCCGCGGCAACCGCTACGGTCACCCGACCGCCTCGACGCTCGCGGCCCTCAAGAAGACTGTGCCGACCGTGTTGCGGACCGACCGCGACGGCACCGCAAGGCTGCATTCCATCGGCGACCGCCTGTGGGTGGAGCCGTGAGTCAGGGTCCAGACCGCACGACGAACCATCCCGGAGGGCGCCTGCTGGGGTGGGGCGCGGCAAACCGGGTAGGAGGTCACAGAACTGTCACCCCGGCGTCCGGAGCGACGATACGTTCATGGCCGTCAGCCCTCGGATTTCCTCGCGGAAAGGTCTCCTGAACCGTGAATTTGCGCACTCCTCTGGTCACTGCGGCGGTCGTCCTGGCCGGAGTGGCGGCGGTGCCCGCGGCACACGCCGCGCCGTCCACCACCGTCGTCATCTCGAAAGCCATGTTCCGCGGACCGGCGGGTGGCAACGACGAGCTGATCGAGCTCAAGAACAAGTCCGCGTCGCCGGTCGCGATCGGCGGCTGGCAGGTGTGGGGGACCAACGCGGCGGGCTCGTCGCAGACCTCGCGCGTGACGATCACGGCGGGGACCCAGCTCGCTCCCGGCGCGGTCTACCGGCTCGTCAACAGCGCGGGCGCCCAGACCGGTGACCAGACGTACGGCACCGGCGTGTCCGACGACGGCGGCATCCAGCTGCGCTCGAGCGCCGCGGCGACCTCGGTCGTCGACGCGGTCGGCGCCGTCAACCTGACGGCCGCCAACGTGGCGGCGTACAAGGAGGGCACCGGGCTGGCGTTCCCCACGGCCAACGGGAACAACGTCTTCACCCGCAAGGCCGACGGTACCCAGGACACCGACGACAACCTCGCCGACTTCGACCCGCCGAGCACGACGCCGCCGACCGGCTGTGCGGCCGACGCGAACGGCTTCACCAAGATCACCGCGATCCAGACGCTCGGCACCAGCGCGAACTGCTTCGGGCAGACGGTGAAGCTGCGCGGCATCGTCACGGGCATCGACAACCTCTACGGCTCCACGTACGACGCCATCTACAAGGGCGACTCGGGGATCTGGCTGCAGGAGGCGACCCGCGACGCAGGCGCCACCACGTCGAGCGCGCTGTTCGTCGCCGGCATCCGCCGCGACGCGCTCAACCCCTCAGGCGTGATCGGCAGCGACATCACGATCAGCGGCCGCGTGAACGTCAAGTTCGGCCAGGTCGAGCTCGTGCCCAACGGCGTCGGCAACACGCAGAGCCCCGCCGCGCAGGAGGTGGACCTCGGGACCGTCGCCACGATCAACTCGACCGGCAACGCGCTTCCGGCGCCCGTCGTGCTCGACCGCGCGGCCTCCGAGGCACAGACCGTCGACCGCCTGTACTACCGCTCCCTGCAGGGCATGCGCGTCCGCCTGCCCGAGGCGATCGCCACCGGCGGCGGCACGACCAAGTTCCGCGACGTCTTCCTCGAGCCGGGCACCACGGCCCAGCGGCTGTTCCGCAAGAACGAGGCCGCGGCGGAGACCACGCCGTGGTCGGACAAGCCCGCCGAGCTCGGCATCGCGCCCGACGCGGGCGCCGGCAACCCGGCCGACCCGCGCCTGCCGTGGCGCAGCACGACCCAGGTCGATCTCGACCTCTTCGACGTCGTCCGCGACGTCGTCGGCCCGCTGAGCTTCGGCTTCAGCTTCTACAAGGTGATGCCGCAGAGCACCGACCCGGTGCCGCTGATCACCCGCGGCCCGATCCACGCGACGGCGCCGCCGACCGCGCCGGCACAGCCCGCGAACACGCTGCGCTTCGCGAGCTTCAACGTCGAGAACTACTTCCCGGCCGGCAAGGAGAACGACGGCCACGTGGTCACGGCGGCCGAGTACAACGAGCGCACGGACGCGATCGTGCACGCGATCAAGGACCGCCTGGCGGCGCCGGACGTCGTCGCCGTGCAGGAGGTGGCCGTGTTCGCCGACGGCGCCAACGCCCTCACGGGCCTGGCGACCGCGCTCGGCAACTACAAGGGCTACATCACGACCAACAACGACGGGCGCGGGATCGCGACCGGCTTCCTGGTCAAGGACGGCACGACCGCCACCAACGGCCGGCTGATCGCGGCCGACGTCAACGGCGCCTGGGCGAGCGCCACGGAGTGCGATCTCTACCCGGGCAAGCTGTTCGATCGCGCGCCCTACGCGCTGGACCTCAAGAAGGGTGATCTGTCGCTGACGGCCATGAGCAATCACTTCGCGTCGCAGTCGCATCAGACCAAGTGCCGGATTGACGAGGCGGCGCGCGTACGCCAGGAGGCCGAGACGCTGCAGCAGGCGGGCCGCAACGTGCTCGTGGCCGGGGACCTCAACGACTTCGAGTTCTCCACGCCGCTCGCCACCCTGACCCAGGGCGGCGTCCTCACGAACCTCTGGTCCGACGCGCCCGCCGGCGAGGCGTACTCGTACAAGTTCAACGGGCACCTGCAGACGCTCGACCACGTCGCCGTCACCGCGGGCCTGAAGTCGCGCCTGAAGGACATGCGCTACATCCACCTCGACAACGACGTCTACGAGCGCACGCCCACGGACGGCACGGGCATCTCCGACCATGACCCGCCGCTGGCCACGTTCGAGGCCAACGCCGGAGCCAGCACCAGCACGCCCGGCACGGTCTCCGGCAACGTGCCGGCGACGCTCGCGCTGACGCTCGGCACGCCGGCGAGCTTCGGCCCGTTCATCCCGGGCGAGGCGCGCGACTACACGGCGTCGACGACCGCCACGGCCACCTCGACGGGCGCCGACGCCCAGCTGAGCGTGATCGACCCGAGCTCGAACGCCACCGGGCGCCTGGTCAACGGCACCTACGCCCTGGCCCAGCCGCTGCAGGCCAGCGCCAACGGCGCCGCGTACGCGCCGCTGCGCACCGACAACGGCCCGCTCACCCTGCTGAGCTGGACCAGCCCGTTCAGCAACGCGGCGGTCACGATCGGCTTCAAGCAGACGATCGGCGCCGCCGAGGGCCTGCGGACCGGCAGCTACGCCAAGACGCTGACGTTCACGCTCTCGACGACGACGCCGTAACCAGCAGAACGAGGGGGCGCCGACCGGCGCCCCCTCTATCGTCAGAGCCGTGCCACCGAGCTTCCGCGCCGCCTATCTGATCCACGGTGACGACCACGGTCGCATCGCCGAGCGCCGCTCGAAACTGCGCACCATGGCCGAGACCGCGGCCGGCACCGCGGGCGTCGAGGTCTACGAGGCCGATCAGTGCACCGCCGCCAACGTCGCCGGCGCGCTGAGCGCGATGACCTTCGCGATGGGCCGCCGCTTCGTGATCGCCGACGGGGTGGAGCGCTGGAAGGAGTCCGAGGTCGATCCGGTCGCGACGGCGCTGGCGTCCGCGGACCCCGAGACCCTGACCGTCGCCTTCTTCGCCCGCGAGGAGGGCCGCTACAAGGTCCCCGCGAAGCTCGTCGAGGCGGTGGAGAAGGCCGGCGGCCAGATCGCGGCCGAGATGAACGTCAAGGCCTGGGACCTCCCGAAGTGGCTGGCCGAGCAGGCCAAGACGCTCGACCTCGACCTCGACCGCGACGGCGCGAAGGCGCTGATCGCCCAGGTCGGCGATCGCCAGCAGCGGCTGCTGCGCGAGCTCGAGAAGCTCGCGATGGAGCACGGCCCAGGCGCGAGCATCGGCGTCGAGGAGGTCGAGGAGTCCTGCGCGACCTCGGCCGAGCGCAAGGTCTGGAGCCTGGCCGACGCGCTCGTCGCCGGCGACCGCAAGACCTCGATCGCGCTGCTGCTGGAGTTGCGCCAGCAGGGCGAGCGCGTCACCGGCCTGATCTACAACATGGTCCGCCGGCTCCGCGACGGCGTCGCGGTCGCCGAGGCGCTGCAGGCCGGCCAGTCGGCCGCCCAGGTCAAGAAGGGCCTGCGGATGCCGCCACGCGCGGCGGACAAGTTCGTCAAGGACGTCGCGAGCCGCGACGTCGAGGCGCTTCGGCGGGCGCTGTCCGCGATGGCCGACCTCGAGGTCGAGAGCCGCGGCGGCGAGCTGAGCGAGGACACCGAAGCGGTCCGCGCGGTCCTCATCGCCACCCGCTGAGCGGGTCGGCCGCGCGTTCTGGGAGGATCCGGGCCTCATGTCGCTTGAGAACCCGGATCCCCCGCTCGTCTCGCCGTTCCCGCCGATCGCCGATTACGGCTTTCTGTCGGACTGCGAGACCTGCGCGCTCGTCGCCCCGAGTGGCGCCATCGAGTGGATGTGCCTGCCGCGCTATGACGGCCCCAGCGTGTTCGGTGCGCTGCTGGACCGTGACGCCGGCACGTTCCGGCTCGGCCCCGCCGACACGATGGTCCCCGCGGCGCGGCGCTACCTGCCGGGGACGATGATCCTCGAGACCTCGTGGGGCACCAGTCGCGGCTGGGTGATCGTGCGCGACGTGCTGCTCGTCGGCCCGTGGCACGACACCGACGAACGCTCGACGACACACCGCCGCGCCCCCACCGACTACGACGCCGACCACGTCCTGCTGCGCACCGTGCGCTGCGTCAACGGCTCGGTCGAGGTCCAGCTGGAGTGCGACCCGATCTTCGACTACGGCCGCCGCTACGCGACCTGGGAGTACGTCGGTGACGGCTACGGCGAAGCGCGCGCGACGGCCGAGGGCTGGCCGACGCAGCTGACGCTCACGACCGACCTGCGCGTCGGCTTCGAGGGCTCGCGCGTCCGCGCCCTGACGACCCTGCGCGACGGTGACACGGCCTTCGTCGCGCTCGCCTTCAGCTCCCACCCGGGCCCGAAGACGTACGCCGAGGGCTACGACCGGCTGGTCAAGACCGCCGACTACTGGCATCAGTGGCTCGGGCACGGGACGTTCCCGGACCACCCGTGGCGCCAGTACCTGCAGCGCTCGGCGCTGACGCTCAAGGGCCTGACCTACTCGCCGACCGGCGCGATGATCGCGGCCGCGACGACCTCGCTGCCCGAGACGCCAGGCGGCGAGCGCAACTGGGACTACCGCTACTCCTGGGTGCGCGACTCGACCTTCATGCTCTGGGGCCTGCACTCGCTCGGCTTCGAGTGGGAGGCCAACGACTACTTCTACTTCATGCAGGAGGTCGCGCAGTCCGACGACCTGCAGGTGATGTACGGCATCCAGGGCGAGCGCGAGCTGATCGAGGACACGCTCGACCATCTCTCGGGCTACGACAACGCCCGGCCCGTGCGGATCGGCAACGGCGCCTACAACCAGCGCCAGCACGACGTGTGGGGCACGATGCTGGACTCGATCTTCCTGCACGCCAAGTCGCGCGATCACCTGCCCGAGCGCCGCTGGCCGCTGATCGAGCGGCTCGTCGAGGCCGCGATCGAGAACTGGCGCAAGCCCGACCGCGGCATCTGGGAGGTGCGCGGGGAGGACAAGCACTTCGTCTCCTCCAAGGTCATGTGCTGGGTCGCCTGCGACCGCGGCGCGCGGCTCGCCCGCATCCGCGACGCCCACGAGCACGCCGCGCGCTGGCAGACGCACGCCGACGAGATCAAGGCCGACATCATCGAGCACGGCTGCAAGGACGGCGTCTTCACGCAGCACTACGACACGGACGCGCTGGACGCCAGCGCGCTGCTGATCCCGCTCGTGCGCTTCCTGCCGCCCGACGACGACCGCGTCCGCAAGACGGTGCTCGCGATCGCCGACAACCTGACGATCGACGGCCTCGTGCTGCGCTACCGCGTCGAGGAGACCGACGACGGCCTGATCGGCGAGGAGGGCACGTTCACGATCTGCTCGTTCTGGCTCGTCAGCGCGCTGAGCGAGATCGGCGAGCACTCGCTCGCCCGCGACCTGTGCCAGAAGCTGCTCGGCTACGCGTCACCGCTGCATCTGTACGCGGAGGAGATCGACCCGCGCAGCGGCCGGCACCTGGGCAACTTCCCGCAGGCGTTCACGCACCTGGCGCTGATCAACGCCGTCATGCACGTGATCCGGGCCGACGAGAAGCTCGCGAAGGGAATCCAGCCGCTCTCGGCGCAGGATCAGGCGGAGCCGGCGACCTAGAAGACCCGAAGGAAGCCCCCGATCGACGAGCGATCGGGGGATCAACCAGCGAAGAGAAGTGCTACGCGACGGGGACGCTGCGGCGCAGGCGTTCGGCCCGTGCCTTCTTGCGTCCACCGGTGTTGGCGTGCAGCGCGCCGCGCTTCACAGCCTTGTCGATCAGCGACACGAGCTTGCGGTGCTCGGTCGTGATCTCGTCTTCATTGCCTGCGGTCACGGCGGTCTCGAGGCGCCGGAAATACGTCTTGATCTGCGACGTGTAGTGGCGGTTCTCGAAGCGCTCACGCTGTGAGCGACTGTTCCGCTTAATTTGTGACTTGATATTGGCCATAGTGAAGAGGCCGCGGGAAGGCCGCAGCGGCCGCGTACTATAGCGCGCCGCTTGGCTTCTCAAGACTCACCCCCGGCACGCCGCACAGCGGTCAACACGCTGATCTTCTCGGCGCTGACGGGTCTCTCGCGCATCGCCGGCCTGATCCGCGAGGTCGTCGCGGCAGGCTACTTCGGCACGACCGGCGCCGCGTCGGCCTTCACGCTCGCGTTCCAGATCCCGAACCTGATCCGGGCGCTGGTCGCCGATTCCGCGCTCTCGAGCGCCTTCGTGCCCGTCTTCAGCGAGCTGCTGGTCGAGAAGAAGCGCAGGGAGGCCTACGCGCTCGCGAGTGCGCTGGCCGGGCTGCTGCTCGTCGGCCTGACGCTGATCACGATCGCCTTCATCTTCCTGGCGCCGGTGATCATCCCGCTGTTCACCGGCCCGGAGTTCACGCCGGCGCTCGACGCGCTCTGCGTCGGCCTCAGCCAGGTGCTGTTCCCGATCGTGGTGCTGCTCGGGCTGACCGGGCTCGCGGTCGGGATCCTCAATGCGCACGACCACTTCACGATCCCGGCGCTCGCGCCGCTGGTCTGGAACGTGGTGATCATCGCGGGGATGGTCGGGCTCGCGCCGCTGTTCGAGGGCGACGACAAGCTCTACGCCTACGCGATCGGCGTCGTCGCGGGCACGCTCGTCCAGCTGCTGATGATGATCCCGGCGCTGCGCCGGATCGGCTTCCCGGTCGCGAAGATCCGGATGCCCAGGCGCGACGACGTGCGCGTCAAGCGCGTGCTGCTGCTGATGCTGCCGGTCTCGCTCGGCCTCGGGCTGATCAACATCAACCTGCTGCTGAACTCCGTCATCGGCTCGCTGGTCTCCACCTCGGTCCCGCGAGCGATCGACGCCGCCTTCCGCATCTACATGCTCCCGCAGGGGATGTTCAGCGTCGCGGTGGCGACCGTCCTGTTCCCGCAGCTCGCCCGGCTCGCGGCGCGGGAGGACTACAAGGGCATGCAGGTGACCATCGGCACGGGCCTGCGGCAGATCGCGCTGCTGCTGATCCCCGCCGGCGCGGCGATGCTGGTGCTCTCGGACCCGATCATCCAGCTGGTCTTCCAGCGCGGCGAGTGGACCGCGGCCTCGACCGAACCTGACGGGCGACGCGCTCTTCTGGTTCGCCTTCAGCCTGCCGTTCAGCGGCTTCGTGCTGATGCTGACGCGGGCGTTCTTCGCGCTGCAGCGGCCCTGGGTGCCGACGGCGCTGGCGGTCGGCTCGCTGGCGATCAACGCGATCGGCTCCTATCTGCTGTCCAAGCCGTTCGGGATCGCCGGCATCGTGATCGGCACGACGCTCTCCAACGTCGCGCTCGTCGTCGCCGAGGCGATCATCCTGCGCCGCGTGCTCGGCGGCTTCGAGACCAGGCGGACCCTCCTCGCCCTGGTCCAGATGCTCGTCGGAGCGGTGATCCTGGGCGCGATCACCTACGCCGTCTGGTGGGGTCTGCACGACGTCTTCGGCATCTCGCTGCTCGCCCAGGTGGTGTCCGTCGGCGCCGCGCTCTTCCTCGGCGCGCTGGCCTACGCGGCGGTCGTTCTGGGGCTCGCGATCCCTGAAGCCGGCAGATTGTCGACCTGTTCGCCTCGACGCCTGCGACGTCGCTCGTAACCTAAGAGTGCTTTGGCCGACCAGAAGCACATCCGGAACTTCTCGATCATCGCCCACATCGACCATGGGAAGTCGACGCTGGCCGATCGGATCCTCGAGCTCACCCACACCGTGGACCCGCGCTCCATGCGGGCCCAGCTGCTCGACTCGATGGACCTCGAGCGCGAGCGCGGGATCACGATCAAGGCCCAGGCGGTGCGCGTCTTCTACACCGCGGCCGACGGCGAGATCTACCAGCTGCACCTGATCGACACGCCCGGGCACGTGGACTTCACCTACGAGGTCTCCCGTTCCCTGGAAGCGTGCGAGGGCGCGCTGCTGGTCGTCGACGCCTCCCAGGGCGTCGAGGCGCAGACCGTCGCCAACACCTACCTGGCGATCGACGCCGGGCTCGAGCTGATCCCGACCATGAACAAGGTCGACCTCCCGGGCGCCGAGCCCGAGCGGGTCGCGGGCGAGATCGCCGAGCTGATCGGCGAGCCGCCCGAGTCGATCCGCAGCATCTCGGCCAAGACCGGCGAGGGCGTCAACGAGCTGCTGGAGCAGATCGTGCAGCGCGTGCCGCCGCCGTCGGGCGACCCGGTCGCGTCGCCGCGCGCGCTGATCTTCGACTCCGAGTACGACCAGTACCGCGGCGTGATCGCCTACATCCGCGTCGTCGACGGGACGTTCCGCAAGGGCGAGACGATCATCGGCATGCAGACGGGCACGCAGGCCGACATCGACGACATCGGCTTCTTCACCCCGCAGCAGCTGCCGGCGGAGACGCTGTCGGCGGGCGAGGTGGGCTACCTGATCACCGGGATCAAGGACGTCTCGCAGCTGGCCGTCGGCGACACGCTGACGACCAAGAACCATCAGGCGACCGAGGCCCTGCCCGGCTATCGCGACGTCAAGCCGATGGTCTTCTGCGGCCTGTTCCCGATGAACAACGACGACTATCCGGAGCTGCGCGACGCCCTGGAGAAGCTGACGCTCAACGACGCGGCGCTCTCCTGGGAGCCGGAGACCTCGGACGCGCTCGGCTTCGGCTTCCGCTGCGGCTTCCTCGGCCTGCTGCACATGGACATCGTCCGCGAGCGGCTGGAGCGCGAGTACGACCTCGAGCTGATGGCGACGATGCCGTCGGTGGAGTTCGAGATCACGCTCACCGACGGCTCGGTGATCCCGGTCCACAACCCGACCGACATGCCCGACCCGGCGCGCATCGCCGAGGTCCGCGAGCCCTACATCCGCGCCTCGATCCTGACCCCGAAGGAGTACATCGGGCAGATCATGGAGCTCTGCCAGGACCGTCGCGGCAACCACTCGGGGATGCACTACCTCTCGTCCGAGCGCGTGCAGCTCAACTACGACCTGCCGCTCGCCGAGATCGTGCTCGACTTCTTCGACCAGCTCAAGACCCGCACGCGCGGCTACGCGTCGCTGGACTACGAGCCGATCGGCCTGCGCCCCTCGAACCTGGTCAAGCTCGACGTGCTGCTCGGCGGCGACGCCGTCGACGCGCTCTCGATGGTCGTGCACCGCGACAAGGCCTTCGAGCAGGGCAAGCAGATGACCGAGCGGCTGCGCAAGCGGATCCCGCGCCAGCAGTACGACGTGCCGATCCAGGCCGCCGTCGGCGCCAAGATCATCGCCCGCGAGACCGTCAAGGCCTACCGCAAGGACGTCACCGCCAAGTGCTACGGCGGCGACATCTCGCGCAAGCGCAAGCTGCTCGAGCGCCAGAAGGAAGGCAAGAAGCGGATGAAGCAGGTCGGCCGCATCGAGGTGCCGCAGGAGGCCTTCCTCGCCGTCCTCGAGCTGAGCGACGACAAGTGAGCAACACGGACTCCTACCTCGTCGGGCGCGAGAAGATCCGCGAGTACGCGTCCGCGGTCGGCGAGACGGCGGCGATCTGCCACGACGTCGAGGCCGCCAAGGCCGCGGGCTACGCGGACGTCGTCGCACCGCCGATGTTCGCCGCGGTCTACTCGTGGCGCGCGATGGGGCCCGCCGTGCTCGACCCTGAGGTCGGGATCGACTTCACGCGCCTGGTCCACGGCGGCCAGGACTTCACCTGGCACGCGCCGGTCGTCGCCGGCGACGAGATCACGACCGAGGCGTCCTTCGTCGAGAAGGTCAAGCGCGGCGAGATCAACGTGTTCACCTTCAGCTCGCGCTCGGTCAACCAGCGCGGCGAACTGGTCTGCGAGGGGACATGGACGAACTTCGTGAGATGACGGTCACGCCCGACCGCTACCTGACCTACCGGTACGCGGGCGCCTCGGGGGACTTCAACCCGATCCACCTCGACGACGATTTCGCTCGTTCGGTCGACCTTCCGAGCCGGATCCTGCACGGTCTGTGGTCGATGGCGCAGGTCGCGCGCGCCGCCGGCGAGGCCGCCGGGGACCCGCTCGCGCTGAAGTCGCTTTCCGTGCAGTTCCGCGGAATGGGCGTGCCGGAGAAGGAGATCACGGTCACTTCGAAGCTGCGCTCCGAGGGCGACGGCGAGGCGGTCTACGACTGCGAAGCCGTCCAGGACGGCAACAAGCTCGTCCGCCGCGGACGCGCGGTTCTTAAACTCTGAAGGGTGCTGACTCCCCGCCAAGCCCTGTTGCTCGGCAAGGTGGTTGACGGCTTCGCGCAGACCGGCCAGCCGGTCGGCTCCAAGACGCTCGCCGCCGACCCTGACGTACCCGCCGGGCCGTCGACGATCCGCAACGAGCTCGCCGTGCTCGAGGAGAACGGGCTGCTCGCGCATCCGCACACCTCGGCGGGACGGATTCCGACCGACGCCGGCTACCGCTACTACGTCGACTGCCTGCTGCCCGAGGCGCCCGCGGCCGAGCTGCGGCTCTCGCTCGTGCGGCGCGAGGTCGACGAGGCGATGCGGATGACGACCGAGACGCTCTCGCAGGTGACGAACCTGCTGGCGATCGTCAGCGCGCCGCCGATCGGCACGACGACGATCCGCCACATCGAGGTCCTGCTGCTGCAGCCGCAGGTGCTGATGGTGGTCGTGATCACCTCGACCGGCGGCGTCTCCAAGAAGGTCTTCACCTTCGACCGGCCGGTCGATTCAGGCCTCACCAGCTGGGCGGGCTCCTATCTCAACGAGCGGCTCGTCGGGATGGGCCTGGGCGCGCGGATGCTGCACTCCAAGCTGTCCGATCCGTCCTTGACGGTGGGCGAGCGGGCGTTCGTGGTCGAGCTGTCTCCGGCCTTCACCGAGCTCGCCGAGACGGCCGAGGACACGCTCTACGTCGACGGCGCGCACCGCCTGGTGACCGAGTACCGCTTCCAGGACCTCTCGCAGCTGAACGCGCTGATGGAGATGCTCGAACGGCGCGTCTCGATGCTCGGCGTGCTGTCCGCCGCGCTCGACACGCGCAGTTCCTACGTGCGCATCGGCGGCGAGAACCCGCAGCCGGCGCTGCACTCGCTTTCATTGGTAGCCGCCAACTACGGGTTGCCGCAGCGCAATCTGGGCACTGTGTCGGTGATCGGGCCGACGCGAATGGACTATGCGCGGGCGATTCGTTCCGTGCGCGAGGCGGCGTATGAGCTGTCGCGCTTCATCGAGGAGCTGTACTAAGTGCCGCGCGATTATTACGAGGTCCTGGGCGTCGACCGCGAAGCGGACGAGACGACGATCAAGAAGTCCTTCCGGCGGCTCGCGCGCGAGCTGCACCCGGACGTCAACGCCCACGATCCCGAAGCCGAGGAGAAGTTCAAGGAGGCCGCCGAGGCCTACGAGGTGCTCTCGGACGCCGAACGGCGCCGCACCTACGACGCCTACGGCCACGAGGGCCTGAAGTCCGGCGGCTTCTCGCCCAACTTCGAGGGCTTCGGGTCGATCTCGGACCTCTTCAGCGCGTTCTTCGGGCAGGGCGGCGGCTTCGACTCCGCCTTCGGCGGCACGCGGATGCGCGGCGGGGCGGTCCAGGGCGGCGACGTCGGGCTGGCGGTCGCGATCGAGCTGGGCGAGGCCGCGACGCGGCACCTCGGTCGAGGTCTCGTACGACGCGACGGCCTCCTGCGAGACCTGCCACGGCAACGGCGCGGAGCCGGGCACGCCGATCGTCACCTGCGACCGCTGCAACGGCGCCGGGCAGATCCAGGCCGTCCAGCGCACCCGCTTCGGCCAGATGGTCCGCACCGCCCTGTGCGACAAGTGCGGCGGCGACGGCCGGATCGCCGAGCAGCCCTGCCACACCTGCGACGGCGCGCGGCATGGTCGCCGGGGCGCGGCGCGTGAAGGTCGACATCCCCGCCGGGATCGACGACGGCCAGCGGCTGCGGATCACCGGCCGCGGCCACGCCGGGGAGCGCGGCGGTCCTGCGGGCGACCTCTACGTCGTCGTGCGCGTCAAGGAGGACGAGCGCTTCATCCGCGACCGCGAGGACCTCGTCACCGTGATCGACGTCGCCGCGCCGCTGGCGGCGCTCGGGACCACGATCCAGGTCCCGACGCTCGACGGCGACGTCCCGCTCGACGTCCCGGCCGGCACGCAGCCGGGGGAGACGATCGTGATGTCCGGCCGCGGGCTGCCGCCTCTGGGCCGCGGCCGCACCGGCGATCTGCGCGTCGTCATCAACGTCGTCATCCCGCGCCGGCTGAACCGCAAGCAGCGAGATCTGCTGGAGGAGCTCGCCTCGTCCTTGTCCGAGGACAACCTGCGCGAGCCCGAGGGCATGCTCGCCAAGCTCAAGCGGGCGCTGGCCGGGTGATCCGGCTCGGCATCCGGGTTCGGGCCGAGGACGCCGAGATCGCGTTCGCCCGCCTGGAGCCGGTGCTGGCCGCAGGCGCGGAGGAGATCGACCTCTTCGAGGACGACGCGGTCGAGTTCGCGGTCTACGGGGACTCGCTGCCCTCTGATGAGGCGTTGAAGGCGCTGGCGGGCGACACGATCGTCTCGTTGGTGCGCTCGCCCGTGGACGCCGGCTGGGCGCGTGCCTGGCAGGACCACCTGGCGCCGGTGACGGTGGGCGCGTTCACGATCCGGCCGCCCTGGCTCGAGGGCTCGCCGTCGGATCTGGTCATCGACCCAGGCCCGTCCTTCGGGGCCGCGTCGCACCCGACGACGCGGCTATGCCTGGAGCTGCTGCAGGAGCTGGATGGTTCTGGCGCGTTGGTGGATTGGGGCGCGGGCAGCGGCGTGCTCGCGATCGCCGCGGCACGGCTGGGCTTCGCGCCGGTCGTCGCGGTCGAGCTCGACATGGCCGCCGCGCACGTGGCGAAGCGCAACGCGGGGCGCAACGGCGAGGTCGTCGAGGTCGTGGTCGGCGACGTGACGGCGGACGCGCCGTGGGCGCCGACGATCGTCGCGAACCTCACGCTCCCGCTGCTCGTGGCGGCCGCCGCGGGCGCCGCGCCGTCTGTCAGCGCCGCGACGGCGCCGCCCGCCTCCGCCGCGCCGTCTGTCGCCGCCTCTGCGGCGCCGCTCGCCGCCGCGCCCACGCGCCTCATCGCCTCCGGCGTCCTCGCTTCGCACGCCGACGAGGCCGTCGCCGCCTGGGCTCCTCTCGGCTTCGTCGAGCGCGAGCGGCGCGAGCTCGACGGCTGGGCCGCGCTCGTGCTGGAGCGTCGCGCGTGATCCGCCTCGCGGTGCGCGTGCAGCGTGAGCACGCCGAACTCGTCCTCTCCGAGCTGATGGCGTTCGCCCCCGGCGGCCTCGAGGAGCGCGACATCGACGCCCAGACGATCGAGTACGTGCTCTACGGCGCCGCTGGGGAGCTTCCCGCGCTGGGCGAGGTGCGCGCCGCCGTCGGCGGCGCGCTGGTCGACGTCACGACGACCGAGCTCCCCGACGGCTGGGGCGAGGACTGGCGCAGCTTCCACAAGCCGGTCGATGTGCCGGGCCTGCGTGTCCGGCCGCCCTGGGAGCCGGCGCTCGAAGGCGCGCTGGACGTCGTGATCGAGCCCGGGCAGGCGTTCGGCACCGGTTCGCACGCGACGACGCAGCTCACGCTCGAGTTGCTGGCCGCGCTCGAGCCAGAGGGCGCCCTGGCCGACTGGGGCTGCGGCAGCGGCGTGCTCGCGATCGCCGCGGCGAAGCTCGGCTGGTCGCCGGTGCTCGCCTGCGATGTCGAGGTCGAGTCCGTCGAGGCCGCGCGTGAAGGGGCGGCGGCCAACGGCGTGGACATCGAGGTCACCCGCTGCGACGTCCGTCAGGGTGGGCCGTACGCGCCGACCGTGCTCGCGAACCTCGTCCGCCCGCTGCTGCTCGAGGTCGCCGCGAACCTGCGCGAGGTCCCCGAGCGCCTGATCATCTCCGGCCTCGAAGGCGACGAGCCGGACGAGGTCGTCCCCGCCTTCGCCCGCCACGGCCTGCTCGAGGTCGCGCGGCGCCAGGGCAACAACTGGTCCGCAATCGAGCTCAAGCGCGCTTAGACTCGCCGCCGTGATCACGCTCGACGACGTGCAGACGGCGGCCGGCCGCCTCAAAGGGGTCGCCCACCGCACCCCGGTCATCACAGGTCGCTCGCTCGACGAGGCGACCGGGGCCGGCCGAGTGCTCCTGAAGGCCGAGAACCTGCAGCGCGTCGGAGCGTTCAAGTTCCGCGGCGCCTACAACGCCGTGGCCGCGCTGCCGGCCGCCGAGCGTGCGCGCGGCGTCGCGACGGTGTCCTCGGGCAACCACGCGCAGGCCCTATCGCTCGCCGCGCGGCTGCACGAGATCCCCGCAGTGATCCTGATGCCAGATGACGCCCCTCCCGGCAAGGTCGCCGCGACCGCCGGGTACGGCGCCGAGATCGTGCGCTTCGACCGCTACGGCGGCGATCGCGAGGCGCTGCTCGCGGCGCTGGTGGAGGAGCGCGGGCTCGTGCCGGTGCACCCGTACGACGATCCGCTGGTGATGGCGGGCCAGGGCACGGCCGCGCTCGAACTGCTCGAGGACGGCGGCCCGCTCGACATCCTGCTGGTCTGCCTCGGCGGCGGCGGCCTGCTCGCCGGCTGCGCGACCGCGGTCGCCGCGCTCTCGCCCGACACGCGGGTGATCGGCGTGGAGCCGGAGGCCGGCGACGACTTCCAGCGCTCGCTCGCCGCGGGCGAACGCGTGCGGATCGAGGTCCCGCGCACGATCGCCGACGGCCAGCAGCTGCCGATCCCGGGCGAGCTGACGTTCCCGGTGATCCAGAAGTACGTCGACGAGGTCGTCACGGTCTCCGACGCGGAGATCGTCGACGCCATGCGCCTGCTGTTCGAGCGCGCGAAGACCGTCACGGAGCCGAGCGGCGCGAGCGCGTTCGCGGCGCTGCTCGCCGGCAAGGTCGAAGCGGCAGGCCTGCGCGTCGGCGTGACCCTGTCGGGCGGCAACGTCACCGCGGCGCGGTTCGCGGAGTTGGTGGGATGAGACGCGGCGCGGCCTCGCGCGACAGCGCGGTGGCCGCGCGCGGCGAAGCGGCGGCGCGGCGGCGGCTTCCACGGCGCGGCGCGGACTCGCGTGGCGGCGCGGTGTCGCGTGGCGGCGCGGTCTCGCGTGCCGGCGCGGCCTCGCGCGGCGGCGCGGGCGGCCTGCGCTGACCCTCGCGGCGCTCGTCCTCGTTCTCTCCTCCGCGGTACTCCACGCGGGCTGGAACGGGCTCGTCGCCAACGCGAAGGACACGCACGCCACGACCGCGGTCGCGCTGCTCGTCGGCGCGGTGGTCTTCGCCATCCCGGCGGCGCTGACCTGGCGCGTCGAGCCGAGCGCCTGGCCGTACCTCGCCGCCTCGGCGGCGCTCGAGCTCCTGTACTTCGCGCTGCTGGCCGCGGTCTACACGCGAGCCGACCTCTCGTTCGCATACCCGATCGCCCGCGGTTCGGCGCCCGTGCTCGTGCTCCTGATCTCGGTGCTCGTGCTCGGCGCGCCGGTCGGGCTCGCCGCGGCGGCCGGCGTGCTCGCCGTCACCGCGGGCGTGCTGCTCGTGCGCGGGATCGGCGGCGCGGCGGCCGACGCTGCCTCGCTCGCGCTGGCGCTCGCTGTGGGCGCCTGCATCGCCGGGTACACGCTGATCGACGACCGCGGCATCCGCCACGCGGGTGCGATCCCGTACTTCGAGGTCGTGCTGATCGCCTGCGCGCTGCCGTACGCCGCCGTGATCGCCGCGACGCGCGGCACAGCGGCCCTGCGCGCCGCCGCCGACCGCCGAGCCGCCGCGGCGGGCGTCGGGATGGTCACCGCCTACCTGCTCGTCCTCGCCGCGCTCGAACGCGCCGAAGCGGCACCGGTCGCCGCCCTGCGCGAGACGAGCGTCGTCATGGCCGCCGCCGGCGCGGCGATCATCGGCCGCGAGAAGGTCCCCGCCCGCCGCTTGGCCGGCGCGGTCCTCGTGGTCGCCGGCGTCGCCGCGATCGCACTCGGCTGAAAGCGGCCACTACGGGGCACCAGGCAGTACGCACCCTAGGGCGTCTGAGAGGCGCACTCGGCCGGGCGAGCACGAGCGCCCGCGAGCGTCGAGTTTCTCCAGCAGAGCGCGAGAAACTCGACCCTCGCCGAGCCCGACGCGAGACCCTTGCGGAGCGGTCATGCACTGCCGCCAGGCCGGGTTGGGGCGAAGCCTTCGCGGACGATCACCACGCAGCCCCCAACGCGCGCGAAACATTTCGCGACAGCCTGCTGACCCCGTGATGTCGTCACGCTCAAGGGGTCAGGCCCCTGGAGCAGCGGAGGCTCAGGTCTCGATGCCCTGGACGAAGCGCCAGTGCCCGCCTTCGCGGGCGAGCTTGACGCTCCAGATCTCCGGGGCGCGGGCGACGAAGCGGCCGGAGGGGGCGCGGGTCGAGAGGCGGTAGACGACCTGGGCGAGGGCGCGCCGGCCGGAGACGAAGACGCCCTCGAAGTCGAGCACCTTGATCTTCTGGGCGACCTCGGTGCGGCCCGCGTAGCGCTCGGCGAAGTCGCGGCGGCCGTCGGCTCCGAGGGAGGCGAGGACGGGAGCGGAGTAGACGCGTCCGAGCGTGGCCTGGACCTCAGAGGGTGAGGCGCCGCCGTGGCTTGAGAGCTTGTTCAGCGCCGCGAAGTTGCGCTTGATGTCCGCGCGGACCTTGCGCAGCTCGCGGCGGCTGCCGACGTCGGCGAACGGCCGGATCGCGGTCGTCTCCTCGTGCGCCCCGAGCTTCGCCGTGAAGTTGCGGATCGCCCCGAGCCCGGGGAGCGCGCCGCGGTCGCGCAGGATCTGGGCCGGGTCGGGACTGTCGGCGAGCAGCTTGCGGAACTCCGCCGGCACCCCGGCGGTGCTGACCTGGGGCGCGGTGGCGGCGCCGGCGCCCGCGTCATCCGAGCGCTGCTTGAACAGCATTACGCCGACGACGACCACGGCGACCACGAGCGCGATCCGCACCATGCCGGGAAGTTAGCCCTGCGCGCGGGCCTCGGCATGAGTCCCAGGACCCAATCATGGCGTGGGCCTACGTACTGGGAACGAGCCCGGCGGCGACGAAGCGATCGGCCGTCCCGCCGTTGGCCTCGATCACCGAGCGCGCACGCAGGCAGGTCTTCAGCCGCCGCGGCGGGACGCTCGGGTCGATCCGGACGACCTGACCCGCCTTGTCCAGCCAGATCAGGTCGAGCGGGAACCGCATCGTGAAGGTGTGCACGGAGCGACAGCGCGGGATGTGCAGCGCCAGCGTCTCCGGCAGCTCGTCGAGCTTCGCCAGGCCCTTCATCCGCGAGGCACGCGTGTGCGCCTCGACGATCCGCAGCCCGCCGCCGAGCTCGCGGCCGGGCAGGCCGTCGAGACGGGGGCAGGCGGCGCTCGCCGGCTCAGCCGATGCAGAACTCACAGACGCTGCGCCGCTTCGGAGCGGGCGCCTGGTAGTTCGGCGTGGGCTGCGTGGGCGCGACGTACGTCGGAACGGGGGTCGCGGCCGGTGGCGACGCGGCAGGTGGCTTGCTGTCGCGCGCCTGCTTGGCCTTCTTGCGCGCCGCGGCCTTGGCGGCGGCGACCTTGTTGCGGTGGGCGCGCTGCGCGCTCGTGCGCTCGCGGCCGAACGCCGTCCGGGCCTTGCGCTCGGCGGCGACGGCCGCCGCGGCGGCCTTCTTCGCGGCAGCGGCCTTCTCGGCGGCCGCGGCCTCAACCGCGGCGGCGTCCACCGTCGGCGTGGCGACCGGGGTCGAGACCGGCGTCTTCACGGCCGTGGGAGTCGCCTCGATCGCGGCGGGCGCCGGGTCGGTCGAACCGCCCAGCAGCGCCGTGCTGGCCAAGACGACGAGCCCGATGCCGGCGGCGGCGTAGATCGCCACGAGCACGACCGGATGCAGCTTGTTCTTGCGCGGCTTGCGCGCGCCCGCGGCAGCGGACCGCTTGGCCGGCGCATCCTCGCGCGCGCCCCAGGTCTGCGTGACCGGCGGGTCCCAGTCGTCGTCCTCGAGCGCGATCGTCCGCGCGACCTCGGGCGAAGCGGAGGACGAAGGCGTTGGCGCGACATCCGTCGCCGCCGAGGCGGCCGCGGCGAACGCGGGTGCGGAATCGGCCTCGCGGGCCGGCGCATCGGGACCGAGCGACCAGTCGCGGCCGAGCGCGGCACCGCCGAAGGAGGCGGGAGCATCGCCGCCGTGGGACCAGGCGGTCGGCTCCGGCGTGGGGGTGGAGGGAGCGCGCTCGCCTTCCCAGCCGAGCCCGTCGTCGTCCTCTTCCCACTCGGCGTCCTCGGCCTTGGAGCGCCAGCGTTCGACGCTGGGCAGCTCGGGCTCGGGCACGGCGGCAGCGGGGTCAGGTTCCGGACGGACGGCGAGCGGCGAATCGGTCGCGCGCCAGGTCTCCCAGGCCTCACGCGTCTGCGGGGCGCCGCTGTCGACGCCCTCCCAGCCCAGGTCGTCGTCCCAGCCATCCACGTCCGAGGACGACGAGGACGGGAGCGAGCCGCGTCGTCGCCGTCATCCGCCGCCGCGGCGGCGGGCACGCGCGTACGGCCGCGCTTGGAAGCGCGGGTCCTGGCCGCGGACGGACGACGTCCTCCGGCACGGCGGCGCTGCAGGCGCGGGATCACCACAAGGGCGATACCGACGAGGGCGACTAGCAGGACTACGACTTCCATTTCGTCTCTCCACATACTGCCAGCTGGAGCGGCATTGACGTGCTTCTTGTTCCTTCCGTGGCCTCTATTGTGGCCATGTGCCCGCTCCGGAGGAAGACCATTCCACCAACTTCGCAGCGCCGGCCGCGGAACCACCGCGCCCGGCGCCGGTGATCGTCACCTTCGGGCTCAAGCCCGAGCGGCTGGTCGGCGCGGAAGGCCGGATCGACGCCGTCCCCGACCCGCCCACGGCCGAGCAGGCGGGGCTGCTGGTGGACGCGCTCGCTTCGGGGATCAAGGCCGGCGGCAGCGTGATCGCGATCGTCCCGGACTGGTTCGCGCCCGAGGGCCTGCAGCGCCTGGAGATGGCGCGCACGATGCTCGACACGGCGCGCGTCGCCATCCACGTCACCTCGCTGCCGCCGCTCGCCGCGACCGCGCTCGCCTCGCTCGCCTCGAGCCTCGGCCCGCGGCTGCCCTCCGCCGGGCTGCTCGCCTCGGCCCTGCCCGGGCTCTCCGAGCAGCTGCACTTCGTCACCTGGCTGGGCAGCGTGACCGGCCTCAAGCATCCGACGCCCAGCCTCGGCCAGCACGTCTCGAGCCTGACCCCGGGCAGCGCGTTCGGCGTCTCCTCCTACCCGGAGCCCGCGGTCCACAAGATCCAGCAGGGCCAGACCTCCGTCCCGCTCCCGAAGCTCGTGCGTCCTTCGCGGCTGATCGTCGCGGCTCGCAACGGCGACGAGAACTGGGTCACGGGACCGATCAACGCCGAGCTGGGCAACCTCGCGCTGGTGCGCGTCGGACGCGACGCCGGGCGGCTCGGACTACTGGGGCACGAGCAAGCTCGTCGAGGCCGTCGATCTGCCCGGCCGACCCGGACGGCCTGGCGCGCGAGCTGATGCAGTCCGTCGACTCCTGGGGCTGCCGCTGGTGCGGCGAGCTGATCGCCCGCTCGCCGTGCCCGCTCTGCGGCCATCGCGCCCGTCCGCGGAGAAGAGGGCCCCAGCCTCAACAAGGCGCGCGCAGGTAGGTCGCGGGCTGGCCGCCCGGGGGGGTGTCCGCGGCGGAGATCTCGACCTTGCCGCGCTCGAAATAGCGTCGCCCGCCGCAGGTCTTGACGCCCGAGAGCGTGATCTGCGCGGGCACGATGTCGCTGCCGCCGCCCGCACACGTCGGCTGGCACGTCAAGACACGGAACGAGCCAGAACCGACGGCGCCGTCTTCGCCCCAGCTGCTCCAGCGCACCCCGCTGAGCCCGGCGTCGGACGCGGTCTCGAGCGCAGAGGGCTTGACGCTGACGACGCCGCCCGGATCGACGACCCCGATGGCGCCGCCGTCCAAGAGCGCCCGCCACCTCGGCCGCCGGCGGGACGAGCTTCGGGACCGGGACCGGCGGCGTCACGCCCGCAGCGGCCGTCGTAGGCCCGTAGACCGCCGGATCGGGCGCGCGCGAGACCGCGGGGCCCTCGTCGTCCAGAACCCCGCACCCGGCGAGCGAGACCGCGCACGCGAGCACGAGCAGGGCCCTCACGTGCAGTACTTCTCCAGCATCGCGGTGGCCTGCAGGGCGACCTGGTCGTAGCGCAGCGGGTAGCCCGAGATCTGGACGGCCTGCGACAGCTGGCCGGCGCTCATCCCGCTGCTGTTGATCCGCGACGCCCGGCGGATGAACTCGCCCGCGGCGCCCGCGGGGTCCATGATCGAGTAGCCGATGCCCCAGCCCTGCGAGGGACGCTGCTGGTAGACGCCGATCGAGTCGCGATCGCCGTAGTTGAGGTTGTGCACGCCGGATTCGACGATCGCGGTCTCGAAGGTCGCGAGGCGGACCTTGGGCGAGGCGTTCGCGCGGTCGAGCGCGCCGCAGATCGCCTTCGCCACGTCCGGGTCCGGCGGCCCGCCGTAGAAGCCGCCTGACGCGAGCCCGCCGAGCCCGCCGAAGGGCAGGTATGAAGCGTCCCAGTCGATCAGCTTGACCTCGAGCGCGGCCTCCTCGAGCGCGCCGACGGCACCGCCCGTCCCGCCGCCGACGCCGATCGCGCCCGAGTTGGCGACGTCGATGTGGATGTGGTCGAAGTGCCCCGCGGCCTGCCAGATCGTCCGGAAGCCGGCCGCCTGGACGTCGGCGACGATCCCGTCGATCAGCGACTTCTCCGAACCGGGACCGGAGTCGGCGTTGACGTCGAGCGCGCCGGAGTTGCGGCACTTGTAGTGGTAGCCCGTTTCGGAGTGCACGCCGGCGCCGGGCGGGGACCCGGCCTCGGCGTTCTCGGCGACCGCGAAGCCGTGCGCACGCAGCAGCTCCGCGAGCTTGACGAGGTCGTTGGACTTCGCCGAGTTGCCGCAGGTCGGCGGGTCGCTGATCTCCTCCTTGAGGTCGTCCCAGTCGGACTCCTTGATCGTCGACACCCCTCCGCCGCCGCTGGAGCCGATGCTGCCGCCGCCGCCGGGGATCGCGATCACGTCGATGCGGGCGCGGGCATGGGCCGAGCCCTTCATGTCCTCGCTGGTCGATCTTCTCGGCGCCCTTGCCGAGGTCCTCGTTGGTCGAGGCCGGTGACCTTGATGTCCACGCCGCGGCGCGAGAAGCCGGTGACGTGGCCCTTGTTGCGCTGGGCGTAGAGCTCGGCGGCGGCGCGGACCCGCAGGCTGTCGATCAGATCGAGGTTGGAGGTGCCGCTCGTCGCCACCTGCTCGAGCAGCTGCCGCTTGACCTCCTCGGCGGCACCCAGCGCCGCGGCGTCCGCTGCGGTCTGGGCCTCGGTGGAGAAGATCGCCGCGCGCCCGACCTGGAAGAACAGCACGCCGAAGGCGAGCACCGAGAGCATCACGACCATCAGCCCCGGAATGATCTGGCCGTCCTGGCGCCGGAGGTTCACCCGGGAGAATGTAACTCCGAAGTCCGGGGTACTCGTGGGTCCGAGGACCCAAATTGAGCTTGGGACCGAGGCTCATCTTGGGGGTGGGACCTGTCAGGCACAACGACCAGCGCCTATCGTGCGGGACGGAACCCGAACCGTGAGAACGACTGATCAGCAAGGAAGCGGATGAACCCTCGACAGCGACGTGCGGTGCTGTTGCTCGTCCTCGCCGGGGCGGGCCTCATCGGCGTCTTCGCGCTCGTGGCCAGCTATGTCGTCGGACATCGAGACCCAGGTCGGCGACAAGATGGCCGTGCTCGAGCTCACCAAAGCGGTCAAGGCGCCAACGAGGCGATCCCGGACGACAGCGTCCGTCGAGGTCATCGTCCCCAAGCGCTGGGCGCCGAAGCGCCGCGCTGCGCGACCGCACGCAGCTCATCGGCGTCGTCGCCGCGCGCCGACCTCGCAGCCGAACTCGATCCTGCAGGAGGGCATGCTCACGACGCCGCCCGAGATCAACCAGGGCGAGCGCGAGGTCGCGATCCTCGTCGACGCCGCCACCGGCGTCGCCGGCAAGATCGAGCCCGGCCGCGAGGTCGACGTGATCGCCTCCTACGCCGCCGAGGCCGGCGATCCGGACAACAAGATCAAGCCGAAGCCCGCCCGCTCGATCGTGATCGTCCCCGGCGCCAAGGTGATCGCCGTCGGCCAGCCACGCGAGAAGCCGGCCTCCACCGCCGCAGACGCCCAGCAGGACCCGGCGACGGTGATCCCGGTCACGTTCGCGCTGACCAAGCGCCAGGAGCTCAAGGTCGCGCACGCCCAGGTCTTCGCCGCCGACGTCCGGCTCGCGCTGCTGCGCCAGGGCGACCCGGCCGAGCGCACGCTCGGCGAGACGATCTTCCGCGGCCGCGACCCGCCGCAAGACCGACGAAGGGGTCGTCGGCGGATGAGCGCGCGCCTGGTGATCGCCGTCGCCGACGACGAGACCGCCCGCCGCGCCGCCGCCCAGGCCCGCGAGGCCGAGCTCGAGGTCGTCGACATGGTGATCGACTCCGACGAGCTGCACCGCGCGCTGCGCCGGCTCGACGTCGACGTCGTCCTGCTCCACGACGCGCTCGGCGGCACGCCGGTCCTCGACCTCGCGCGTGAGCTCGCCGCCGCGTTCCCCGAGGTCGGCGCTGATCCTGCTCGCCGACGAGGACTCGCCCGGCCTGCTGCGCTCGGCGATGCAGGCGGGCCTGCGCGACGTCGTCGCGCTCCCGCTCGCGCTCGAGTCCTTCGAGGCCAGCGTCCGCGCCGCCGTCGCAGTGGTCGCGGACGATGCGCGACCGCGTGACCGGCGAGGAGTCGGCCGGCGCGACGCTCGGCGGCCAGCTGATCGCCGTCGCGGGCTCCAAGGGCGGCGTCGGCACGACCACGGTCGCGCTGCATCTCGGCCTCGCCGCGGCGCGGATGGCGCCCGGCCGCCCGGTCTGCCTCGTCGACTTCGACCTGCAGAAGGGCGACTTCCGCTCGCTGCTGGACACGCCGCACCGGCGCAGCGTCGTCGACCTGGTCGTCGTCTCCAACGAGATCTCCGTGCGCCACCTGCAGGAGACGCTCTACACGCACAAGGACGGCTTCCGGCTGCTGCTGGCGCCGGAGGAGGGCGAGAAGGCCGAGGACGTGGACTCCGCCGTCGCCCGCAACGTGCTCAGCGCCGTCAAGGCGCGCCACGCGCTGACCGTCGTCGACATCGGCGCCGTCGCGACCGAGGCGACCGCGATCGCGGCCGAGATGGCGACCCAGGTGATCGTCGTGACCACGCCCGACGTGCTGGCGCTGCGCGGCGTGCGGCGCATGCGCGAGCTCTGGAAGCGGCTCGGCGTGCGCGAGGACGAGGACGTCAAGGTCGTGCTCAACCGGGCCTCGCGCCGGCGCGAGATCCAGCCCGACCTGGCGCGCAAGGTGGTCGGCGACACGATGGCCTCGACGCACGATCCCGGCCGACTTCAACGCGTTCGAGGCCGCGGTCAACACCGGCTCGCCGAGCCGGCTCGAGGACGGCAAGATGCTCGCCGCGTTCGAGGCGCTCGCGAACGAGCTCGAGATCGTCCCGCAGGCGGAGGAGATCGTGTCCGCGCGACGACGAGCCGCGCGGCCTGCTGGCCCGCCTCGGCGGCGAGCGCGGCCAGAGCACCGCCGAGTTCATGGGCCTGTTCCCGGTCCTGATGCTCGTGATCCTGTTCGCTCTGGCAGATCGCGCTGACCGGCTACACGTACGTCGCCGCCGGGCACGCCGCGCGCGAGGGCGCCCGTGAGCTGGCGGTCGACCCGTCCGGACTCGGGCTCCGGCAGAGCCGTACCACAAGGCCGCGATCGAGGACCTCCCGAGCGCCTGGCGCAAGGGCGCCGCAGATCGAGGTCCGCGGCGACGTCACGGTCTCCGTGCGCCTGCACGTGCCGGTGCTGATCCCCGGCTTCCACTCGCCGCTGACCGATCGGCTCGACGGCCGACACCGTGCTCGAGGACGGCGGCCTCACCGACCGCCAGGACACGACCCCGCACAAGGGCGAGTTTGGCGAGAATGGGAACTGGAACTGATGCTGCGGCGGCTGCTCACCGAAGAGCGCGGGCAGGCGTCGACCGAGCTGATGGGCATGCTCTGGTGGCTGGTGCTGAGCGCGCTGTTCGTGTGGCAGATCTGCTCGTGACGTGGTCGGTCGACCAGGCCGCCAACGCCGCGCGCACCGCGAGCCGCGTCCAGGCGCAAGAACGGCAACGCCGAGAAGGCGGCCCACTGGGCGGTCTCCTCGGGGCTGCGCGAAGGGATGAAGGTCGAACATCGCGGGCGAGAAGGCGACCGTGAGCGTGCGGATCCCGATCGTGTTCCCCGGCCTCGGCGACGACCACCTGCGCGTCGCGCGCAGTGCGACACTTCCCGAGCTGACGTGGGGCTGCGCGATCGCATCGTCGCTGAACGTGTCCGGGGCGATGACGGCTCCGGGGACGGCGTCAGCTACTACCGGCGACGGCTGCTCGAGGAGGTCGACCTCTCCGAGATCGCCGTCCTGTCCGAGGAGCAGCGCCGCGCGCGCCTGGAGCGCGTCGTCGGCCGCATGGTCTCGCGCGAGGGCCCGGTGCTCTCGACCGCCGAGCGCTCACGGCTGATCCGCCGCGTGGTCGACGAGGCGGTCGGCCTCGGCGTGCTGGAGCCGCTGCTGGCCGACGACACGGTGACCGAGATCATGGTCAACGGCACCGACGAGATCTACGTCGAGCGCGCCGGCCGGATCGAGCGCGCCGACATCGCCTTCACCGACGAGGCCCAGCTCTACCAGACGATCGACCGCATCGTCTCGACCGTCAACCGGCGCGTCGACGAGTCCAGCCCGATGGTCGACGCCCGCCTGCCCACCGGCGAGCGCGTCAACGTGATCATCCCGCCGCTGGCCCTGCGCGGCCCGACGATGACGATCCGCCGCTTCCCGCGGCTGTTCACGCTCGACGAGCTGGTCAGCATCGGCTCGCTCGACGTCGCCACCGCCGACCTGCTGCGCGCGCTTCGTGCGGGCGAAGCTGAACATCGTCATCTCCGGCGGCACCGGCGCGGGCAAGACGACGCTGCTCAACGCGCTGTCGGCCGCCGTGCCCGACGGCGAGCGGATCATCACCGTCGAGGACAACGCCGAGCTGCGGCTGCAGCAGCCGCACGTGGTCACGCTCGAGGCGCGCCCGGCCAACGTCGAGGGCAAGGGCGAGGTCACGATCCGCGACCTCGTGCGCAACTCGCTGCGCATGCGCCCGGACCGGATCATCGTCGGCGAGGTCCGCGGCGCCGAGACGCATCGACATGCTGCAGGCGCTCAACACCGGCCACGAGGGCTCGCTGGTCACGCTGCACTCGAACTCGTGCGACGACGCGATCCACCGGCTCGCCACGCTCGCGTCGATGAGCGAGCTGCAGATCCCGTTCGAGGCGCTGCGCGACCAGATCAACTCGGCGATCGACGTGATCGTGCAGGTCGACCGCTTCGCCGACGGCGGCCGCCGCGTGAGCGAGGTCGCGGTCGTCGCCTCGCACCGCCGCGAGACGTTCCGGCTCGCCTCGGTGATGCAGTTCGAGTCCGAGCCCGTCGGCCCGGACCGCCGCGTCCGCGGCGCGTCACGTCCACCGCCAGCTGCCCGAGGCGGCGATGCGGCGCCTGATGCTCAACGGCGTCACGGTCCCGCGTGCAGTTCACCGGCGACGCCGCCGACGAGGCCGCGGTCGTGCGGTCCGCCGGCGAATGAGCAACGCGTCCTACGCGCTGGTGCTGCTGCTGGTCTCCGGCGCGGTCGGGGTGCTCGGGCTGTGGCAGCTGCTGGCGGGCACGAGCCGCAGCGCGGAGCTCGCCGCGCGCGGCCAGGCCGGAGGCGACGAGACGACGGGGCGCAGCCTGGTGCGGGCGCTCGACGTCCGCTTCCGCCGCACCGGCAGCGGGCGCAAGCTCGCCTCCTCGCTGGCGGGCGCCGGCGTCGAGCTGCGCCCGATCGAGCTCGTCGGCCTCGTGATCGCGTCGTCGCTGCTGAGCTGGGTCGTCCTGAGCCTGCTGTTCGCGCGCGGGCTGGCGCTGGTGATCGGCCGTCGGCGGCTCGATCCTCGTCGCGCGCGGCGCTGATCGAGCGCCGCCGCGGCCAGCGCAGCGAGGCCTTCATCGAGCAGCTGCCCGACATCGGCGCGGATGCTCGCCAACGGCGCGGCCGCCGGCCTCTCGATGCCGCAGGCGATCGGCGATGGCCGCGCGCGAGCTCGCCGATCCCGGCGGCGACGAGCTGCGCCGCGTGGTCGAGGAGCTGCGGCTCGGGCAGTCGATCGAGGGCGCGCTCGACAACCTCAGCGCCCGGCTGCCGTCGCGCGAGGTCGTCGGTGCTGATGACGACGATCGTGATCCAGCAGCGCGCCGGCGGCGACACCGTGCGCGCCCTGCAGCGAGCTGGCCGCGACGCTCGACGCGCGCAAGGACCTGCGGCGCGAGGTCACGACGCTGCTCTCCGGCGTGGTCTTCACCTCCTACGTCGTCGCGGGCATCGGCGCGGGCACGATCCTGCTGCTGAACTTCATGTCGCCCGGGCGTCACGCAAGGAGATGACGAGCTCGCCGATCGGGATCGCCGGCGTCATCGTCGCCGGCGGGCTGTGGTCGCTCGCGTTCGTGCTGATCCGCAAGACGACGAAGATCGACGTCTGATGCCGATGCCGCTGCTCTTCGGCCTGCTGACCGTGCTCTGCCTCGCTGGTCGGGCTGGCCGCGATCCCGATGCTGCGCGACGCGGGCCCGGTCGAGCGGCTCGGCGGGCGCGTCGGCGGCGACGCGCGAGCACACCGAGCGCACCTCGGTCACCGCGCAAGCTCGTCGAGGCGATGGCCGCGCGGCTCGGGCCGCGGCTGGCGCCGAGCCTGCGCGCCAGCGCGGCGCGACGGCGCTCGAGCGCAAGCTCGACTACGCGGGCCGCCCGGCCGGGATGACCGTCCAGCGCTTCATCGGGCGCAAGGCCGCGCTGGCGCTGCTGCTCGGCCTCGGCCTCGGCGGCTGTCCTGCTGCTGCTCGGCGCGCGCGCCGATCCTGATCCCGATGCTCGCGCGTCGCCGGCTGGTTCGCGCCCGACATCTGCCTCTCGCGCGCCGGCCGCCTGCGCCAGGAGGCGATCGAGCGCACGCTGCCGGACTTCCTCGACATCCTCGCCGTCAGCGTGCGCGCCGGCCTCGGCTACCGCTACGCGCTGCGCCGCGTCGCGGAGTCGCTCGGCGGCCCGGTGGGCGAGGAGATGCTGACCGTGCTGCGCCAGATCGACCTCGGCCAGGACCGCCGCGACGCGTTCCTCGCCCTGCGCGAGCGCAACGAGTCCGACAGCCTGAAGTCCTTCGTCGCCGCGCAGCTGCAGGCCGAGGAGCTCGGCGTCCCGCTGTCGGAGGCGCTCAACGACATCGCGATCGACATGCGCCGGATGGCCAACCAGAAGCCCGCCGCCACGCGCAGCGCGCCAGCCCGCGCGTCAGCCTGCTGGTCACGACGCTGATCGTCCCGGGGTCGATGATCCTTATCCTGCTCTCGATCTACTTCGGCTGCAGGGGAGCGAAGGGCTAGCCTCTTTGGCGGATAAGCCGCCGCTTCGACTCGAAGGACGCGGCGCCGATGGAGCCGGCGGCTGGCTCGGCAGCGCCTGTCGCCTGATCCTCAACGTCCGCGCGCGTCATCCTGCTGATCACGCTCTCGCTCTTCTCGCTGGGCGAGGCGGAGCACCGCGGGCTGCGTGATCGCCGCGATCCTGGTCGCCGAGCGTCGCCTCGCTGGTGCCGGTGCTGCGCTGGGAGAAGGTCGGCCCGATCCTCGTCCGCCACCCGTCCTATCTGGCGGGCGAGCTCGTGCTCGCGGCGCTGATCCTCGTGCTCACCGGCGTCGACAGCCCGTTCTTCTTCTTCACGCTCGGCACCGCGCTGCTCGGCGGCCTGGTCTACGGCTACCCGGGCGCGGCGCTGTTCTCGGTGATGCTGATCGTCGTCTACGCGTACGCGATCCACATCCGCGCGCCGATCGACGAGACGCTGCGTGGACTTCCGCACGCTGGTCGTGCTGCCGTCGCTGTACCCGATCGTGGCCGTCGCGGGGGCGGGCGCGCGGCGCCTGCTCGACCGCCAGGCCGAGGCCGAGGACGACGCTCGCCGAGCAGGAGCGCACGCTGGCCGCGCAGGCCGAGCGCGAGCGGCTCGCCCGCGACATGCACGACTCGCTGGCCAAGACCGTGCACGGGATCGGCTTCTCCGCGCTGGCGCTCTCGCGCCGGATCCAGCGTCGACCCGGTCGGGCGCGGTCGAGGACGCGCGCAAGCTGGCCGAGGACGCGCGCACGGCGGCCCAGGAGGCGCGCGAGCTGCTGAGCGGCCTGCGCGGCCGCGACGACGCCGAGCTGCCGCTGCCGACCGCGATCCGCTCCGAGGCGGCGCGCTGGGGCGAGCGGACCGGCACGCGCGTCGGCGGCTCGCTCGACGACGTCGGGCCGCTGCCCTCGCTCGCGCTGCGCGAGCTGCGCTGGATCCTCAAGGAGGCGCTGGCCAACGTCGAGCGCTACGCCCACGCGACCCGCGTCGACGTCCACCTGCGCCGGCTCGGCGAGCGCGTCGTGCTGACCGTGCGCCGACGACGGCGACGGCTTCGAGGCGCCCGACGACCTCGAGACGCTCGAGGCGGTGGGGTCCTTCGGCCTGCGCGGCATGCGCGAGCGCGCGCGGCTGGCGGGCGGCGATCTGAGCGTCGAGTCCGAGCCGGGCGAGGGCTGCGTGATCTCGGTCTGGGTCCCGGCGCGTCGCGCCGGCGCGCCAGCGCGAAGGGCCGGAGCCGCCGCCGCCCGCCGTCGCGTCCGATACCGTGCGCGGCGACGCAGTGGAGGGCTTCACTTGGCAGTGATCCGCGTATTGCTCGTGGACGACAACGCGATCGTGCGGCGAGGCATTGCCTCGTTGCTGGCCGACGCCCAGGGGATCGAGGTCGTCGGCGAGGCCGGCGACGGTCGCGAGGCGATCGAGGTCGCGCGAGCCGTGTCCCCGGACGTGGTGTGCCTGGACGTCCGCATGCCGGTGATGGACGGCGTGGCGGCCGCCGGGCCGCTGTCGGAGAAGGCGAAGGTCCTGATGCTCTCCTACTCCGAGGACGAGCAGCTCGTCACGGGCGCGATCCGCAACGGCGCCGCCGGCTACCTCGTGCACGGGCGCTTCGAGCCCGAGGACCTCGAAGGCCGCATCAAGGCCATCGCCGCGGGCGAGATGGTGCTCTCGCCGGCGATCACGCCCGCGGTCTTCGAGGCCCTGCGCCGCGCGCCCGGGACCGAGAACGAGAGCGACGAGCTCGGGATGGGCTCGCTCACCTCGCGCGAGCGTGAGGTCCTGAACCTGCTGGCGCGCGGCATGTCCAACGCCGCGATCGCCGAGGAGCTGTTCATCACCAACAAGACGGTGAAGAACCACCTGTCGCGGATCTACGAGAAGATCGGCGTCCACTCGCGCGCCGAGGCGATCGCGCTCTGGCTCGGGGTCCGCGACCGCTGAAGGGCCCAAAGGTCCCACGTGAAATTGGGACCTTCGACCCCCCGCCAAGTTGAGTCCTGAGGCCTCTGGCCGGGTCCGAGGGGCGAACGTAGATTGATGGCAGTCGTCGTCAACCGATTCGCCAGGGGGCTCACATGTCCGACATCACCACCACCACGCAGGACACCTACCGCAACGCCTGCATCACCGCGTACTCCTTCCTCGCCTCGGCCATCGAGCGCGCCAAGGAGAACCGCGGGCAGACCGCCGCTGAGTACATGGGCGTCCTCCTCCTCGTCGCCGTGATCATCACCGCAGTCGTCGGCTCCGGGGTCGGCAGCGACCTCGCCGGCTTCCTGAAGGACAAGGTCAAGGCGATCGCCGACATCAAGTAGTCCCCTCCGAAGCACACGCAGGGCCCTCAGGACCCGCCGGCCACCCGGCGGGTCCTATGTGTGCGTGGGACCTTTGGCCCAGGCCGGGATGGGTCCCAGGACCCTGGCGGCGGCAGGCGCGCAGCCGTACGTTGATCGCGTGCCCGCGCGTCACGTCGCACTCTGGGTGGCGATTCGCCTTCGGACGCGCGACGCGTCGGGGCAGACGAGCGCCGAGTACATCGGCGTCCTGCTCGTCGTCGCGGCGATCATCAGCGCGCTGCTGCTGACCGACCCGGGACAGGCGATCGGCGACAAGCTCTCGCAGATCGTGCGCGACATCGCCGGGAGTGGCTAGCTAGCCTGCGGGGCGTGGTAGGACGCTTAGCCCTGGCCATCGCGCTCGCGCTGGCGTTCGCGCCGTCGGCGTTCGCCCAGACGTCGGACACCCGCAACCGGGCGCTGATCGTGCTCGACGCGTCGAAGTCGATGAACGAGGACGCGGGCAACGGCGGGACGCGCCTGGACGCGGCCAAGCAGGCCGTCGACACGCTGGTCGACCGGCTGCCGGAGGGAGCACCGCTGGGGCTCCGGGTCTACGGCTCGAAGGTCAGCGAGGTCTCGCGCGCCGAGGGCTGCCGCGACACCGAGCTGACGGTCCCCGTCGGGCCTTTGGACAAGGACGCGCTGCGGAGCACCGTCAACGCGCTCGAGGGCAAGGGGCGGACGCCGATCGGGCGCTCGCTCCTGGCGGTGCCGGACGATCTCGGCACCGCGGAAGGCCGGCGCAGCGTGGTCCTCGTCACCGACGGCGGTGACAACTGCGCGCCGCCGGATCCGTGCAAGGCCGCGGAGACGGTGGCCAAGCGCGGCGTCGAGATGTCGATCTCGGTCGTCGGCTTCCAGGTCAACGACCGCGTGCGCAAGCAGTTGCGCTGCATCGCGGAGGCCGGCGGTGGGTCCTACGTCGACGTCTCCGACGCGGACTCGCTCGGGGACGAGCTGGCGGCCTTGCTCTCGCGCGCCTACCGCTCCTACGAGCCGACTGGGACGTCGGCCGCGGGAGGCGCATCGCGCGAGCAGGCGACGGCGATCGGGCAGGGCCTCTTCCTCGACGAGCTCCCGACCGAGGCCGGCGCGCGCTGGTTCTCGATCGACGTCCCCGAGGGGCGGCGGGCGATCGTCTCGGCGACCGCGATCCCGGCACGCGGCTCCGACGGGACCGGTGCGTTCCAGCTCGATCTCTACAAGCCCGGCGGCGACGCGACACCGGTGACGGAGTCCCAGACGATCCGGGGCGCGACGTTCGACGACGTCTACGGCGCGACCACCAGCCTGAGCGTCCGCAGCGTCCCGGGCGACCCGCCGGGGACCTATGCCTTCAGCGTCCAGATCGAGCATCTGGGCGGCGAGGGGCTCGACGCGGCGACGCCGGTGGAGATCGCCGTCCAGTTCCTGGAGCCGGGGGCGAACGTCGAGCCGGTCAGCGCCGCCGGTGAGCTGGCCACGCCGACGCCCACGCCGAGTGCCACAGCCAGTCCGCGCGCCACCGTCTCCGCTCCCGACGGCGACGATTCGAGCTCGCTGGTGGGCTGGCTGATCGTGCTGGGCTGCGTCGTCGGCGGGATCGTCGTCGGGCTGATCGCCGCGAGCGTGCTCGGCCGCAGGGCGGCGACATGAGACTGCTCGCGCTCACGCTCCTCGTCCTGCTGCTCGCAGCGGCTCCGGCGCGGGCACAGGACCGCGGCGAGCCGGTGGTCGGCGGCGGCTCCTTCAACAGCGCGCCCGTGCTCGAGCCGGGCCGCTACCGCGACACGATCCTCCCGGGCGAGTACCTCTACTACGGCTTCGAGCTCGCCGCCGGGCAGACGCTGCAGGTCACGCTCACCCATCCGGACATCGACAGCGTGGCCGTGCAGCGGATGGACGTCCCCTATCTGGCGGGCAACATCCACACGCCGACGCGGACCTTGGCGGCGGGCGCCGACAACGGGCTGCTCGGCTTCGGCACCGGCGAGAGCGGGCCGCTCGTGGTCTCCAGCGACACGGTCTCGGCCGAGGAGGACGACAGCGACAGCGGCGCGTGGGCCGGCGCCGGCGTCTACTACCTCGCGCTGCACGCCGTCTACCGCGGCCAGGGCGAGCCGCCGCGCGCGGAGATCCCGTTCACGTTCGATGCGCAGGTGCAGGGCGTCGCGCAGCCCAACGCATCACCGACGGCGACGCCGACACCCACGGCGTCGCCGACCGCCACGCCCACCGCCGCGCCGGTGTCCTCGGAGGGGAGCGCCGGTCCGTCCGCCGCGGTCGCCGCCGTCGGCGGAGTGATCGGGATCCTGATCGGCGTGATCGCCGGGATCAGGCGCCGTCGGCGTGCTGACTGAGGGTTCGAACGCGTCCAAAGACCAGCGGGAGCCGCCGCGGCCCGCCGTACACTGGGTACAGGTGCTGATCGCCGACCGCATCAAAGCGGACGTCACCACCGCCATGAAGGCGGGGGAGCGTAGTCGCGTCAATGCGTTGCGTCTGGTGCTCTCCGAGCTCCAGAAGTCGGCGAAGGACGGCGACGGCGACGAATTGGCAGTGTTGCGGCGCGAACGCAAGCGGCGTCGCGAGTCCGAGGTGGCCTTCCGCGATGCGGGCCGCACCGAGCTCGCGGACGGTGAGGCGTTCGAGGCGGAGACGATCGAGGCGTATCTGCCCGCGGAGCTCTCCGACGAGGAGCTCTCGGGGCTGGTGACGGACGCGATCTCCGCCACCGGGGCCTCGTCCCCGCGCGACATGGGCCAGGTGATCAAGCACGTGATGGGAGCCGCCGGCGGCCGAGTCGACGGTAAACGGGTCTCGACCAAGGTGAAGGAAGCGCTCAACTAGATGGCAAGAAGGCAGCTCGAGGTATCCAACGAGGTGGCGGCGGAGCTCGCCGGGTCGCGCGACGCAGCGTTGCGCACGCTCGAGGAGCATCTGGACTGCGAGGTCTTCTTGAGAGGCAACATCGTGACCTTGGACGGCGAGGCCGAAGCGGTGCAGGCCGGGGCGACGGTGATCCGCGAGCTCGGCTCGCTGGTCGAGCGCGGGCACGACATCGGGCCGGCGACGATCGAGTCCGTCGCGCGCGTGCTCGACGCCGCCGAGTCGCCGTCGAAGGTGCTCGAGGACGTCGTGTGGCGCCATCGCAACCTGCGTGTCGCGCCGAAGTCGGTCAACCAGAAGCGCTACGTGGACGCGATCCGGCGCTCGACCGTGACGTTCGGCGTCGGCCCTGCCGGTACCGGCAAGACGTTCCTGGCGATGGCGATGGCCACCGCGGCCCTGTCGCGGCGCGAGGTCAACCGGATCATCCTGACGCGGCCTGCCGTCGAGGCGGGCGAGCGGCTGGGCTTCCTCCCGGGCGACCTGATGGCGAAGGTCGATCCCTACCTGCGGCCGCTGTTCGACGCCCTGAACGACATGATGGATCCGGAGCGCGTCGCCGCGCACCTGGAGAAGGGCGTGATCGAGGTCGCGCCGCTGGCCTTCATGCGCGGGCGCACGCTCAACGACTCGTTCGTGATCCTCGACGAGGCGCAGAACACGACGCCCGAGCAGATGAAGATGTTCCTGACCCGGCTCGGGTTCGGCTCGCGCATGGTCGTCACCGGCGACATCACGCAGGTCGACCTGCCGCGTGAGCAGAAGTCCGGCCTGATCGTGGTCGGCGACATCCTCAAGGACATCGAGGGCGTCGAGTTCGTGCGCTTCGGCGGAGCCGACGTCGTGCGCCACAAGCTCGTGCAGCGAATCGTCGAGGCCTACGACGCGCACTCGACGGAGCAGACCAGCGAATTGCGCCCTGCGGGCGATCATCGCCGGCGAACCGCCTAAGTGTTGGAGATCGATGTGATCGGGAGCGCGCTGCCTCCGGGCCGCGTGGAGGAGGCGGTTGCCTACGCGGCCGCCTCCGCGGGGATCGAGGACGGCCACGTCGCGATCGAGTTCGTCGACGCGGAGCGGATCGCCGAGCTCAACGAGACCTGGCGCGAGAAGCCCGGGCCGACCGACGTCCTCTCCTTCCCGGTCGACGAGGACGACGAGGACCTGACGGGGCTCCCGGCCTCGCAGCGAGAGCTCGGGGACGTCTTCATCTGTCCCGAGCACACCGAGGACCTGGTCGAGGCGGTCGTCCACGGCGTCCTGCACCTGACCGGGATGGACCACGAGACCGACAACGGCGAGATGCTCGCCGTCCAGGCAGAGATTATGGGATGGCTGCGATGACGGGCACACGATCAGGCTTCGTGGCGCTGGCGGGACGGCCGAATGTCGGCAAGTCGACGCTGGTGAACGCGATGGTCGGCCACAAGGTGGCGATCGTCTCCGACAAGCCGCAGACGACGCGGCGGGCGATCCGCGGGGTCGTCACGGCGGCGGACCGCTATCAGCTGGTCCTGACCGACCTGCCGGGCGTCCAGCGCCCGCGCGACGCGCTGACGTCGCGGATGCAGAAGCGCGTGGAGACGGAGCTCTCGGAGGCCGATGCCGCGCTGTTCGTCGTCAACGGCGACCAGGGCGTCGGCGGTCCGGGCGATCGCTTCATCGCCGAGGCGCTCTCCAAGGCCAGGGTCCCGATCGTGATCGCGGTCAACAAGGTCGACCGGCTCAACCACACCCGCACCGTCCAGTCGCTGCAGATCGCGAGCGAGCTCGGGCTGCCCGAGGCCGAGGTCTACCCGATCTCCGCGCGCACCGGCAAGGGCGTCCCGGAGCTGCTCGAGTACGTCGCCGGCCTGCTGCCCGAGGGCCCGTTCTACTTCCCGCCTGAGGACTTCTCCGACCAGCCCGAGGACGTGATGCTGGCCGAGCTCGTGCGCGAGCAGGTCCTCAGCCGCACCCGCCAGGAGGTCCCGCACGCGGTCGAGGTCCAGATCGAGGAGGTCGAGCAGTCGGCGGAGACGGTCGTCGTCCGCGCGACCATGTGGGTCGAGACCGAGTCGCAGAAGGGCATCCTGATCGGCGCCCACGGCAAGATGATCAAGGCCATCGGCACCGCCGCCCGCAAGGAGATCGAGCGCGAGCTCGCGAACCCGGTCCACCTGGACCTGTCCGTCCGCGTCCGCCGCTCCTGGCGCGCCGACGACGCCCTGCTGGACCGCCTCGGCATCACCTAGGCTCGTCCAACTTCGGGGGTGGAGTCAATTTACCCCGCTATGCGACCGCTAATTGACACCACCCCACCATCCGGCGTGCGCGGTGCGCGAGGGAGCTTGGGCCGGACGGCGATCGCCGGCGGTCACCAAGTCACTGAGTCGGGCTCAGGCATACCCAGTGACTTGCGGAACGGCTTGCCCGATCGTTGCGGCGCGGAATGGAGCGCGGGGGCGATCGTGTGTGCTCGAGTCGATCGCGCGCCTCTGAGCGCTAGAGCGTCGACCAGGCCGTGCGGGCGTCTCCGAGGTCCAGGTGGCGGATGCGCGCCGTGGTCTCCTTGCCGAAGGTGACCTCGAGGTCCGCGAGGGAGGCGCGGCGCTGGAGCACGTTCTGGGCGAGCGTGTGGGACTCGCGGAAGTGCGCCGGGGCGAGGACCGTGGTCTGGGCGAGCAGCATCGAGCTGATCGCCAGGCGGCCGTCCTGGAGGCGCCACGCGGCGGCGCGCCAGCGGGCCTGGCCGTAGAGCGCGCCGGCGATCAGCGCGATCAGGGCGGGCGGGCCGACGAGGAACCAGGCGGCGACGCTGACAAGGGCGCCCGCGAGCACCGGGACCGTGAAGTAGCGGCGTGCGGCGCGGTTCGGCGGGCGGTCGAGGCCGCGCGGATCGTCGGCCAGCTCGGGCAGGAACTCGTCGAGGAACGCCTCGACGTCGCGGACGCGCAGCAGCGGGAACAGCGTGCGGGCGGCGGAGGCCTCCTCGGCGTAGCCGGTCACCTCGACGGTCAGTGCGGCGAGCCCGAACGGGCGGCGGAAGATGCCCTCGACGACGCGCACGGCGCGGACGCGCGACACCGGCACCGTGGCCTCGCTGCGCTGGACGAGCCCGCGGGAGATCCGCAGCCGGTCACCGTCGCGGGTCACGGTGAAGCCGCCGAAGGTCACGATCGCGCCGACGGTGGAGAGCAGCCAGGCGAGCACGAGCAGCGCGACCGCGCCGACGACGACCGCGGTCGCCGTGTGCGGCAGCCAGCGGATCGCCTCCTCGCCCTGCTTCTCGTCGAAGAGCTGCTGGATCACCTGGCCGCCGGCGGCCAGCACCGGCAGCAGGATCCCGAGCTGGCCCGCCGTCAGCGCGGCGATCGCGAGCTCGCGTCCCGCGATCCGCCGGCTCGGGCGCTCGCGCTCCTCCTCCTCGGCCGCGGCGGCCGCCGCCTGCGGGCGGGCCGCTCTCAGCTCGGCGACGGCCTCCGGCGTCAGCGCCGGCAGGGAGATCTCGCCGCCCTTGCTCGCGGCACCCGTCTGGACGTCGACCGCGAAGACCCCGAACAGCCGCTGCAGCGGGCCCTGGTGGACGTCCATCGCCTCGATCCGGTCGAGCCGGATGTCCGTGTCCTTGGTGCTGAAGATGCCGGTGTGGTGGTGGATCGCGTCGGCGCCGATGCGATACGTCGTCGACTGGTAGCGCATCGCTCCGGCGATCACGGAGATCGTCAGGCCGATCCCGCCGTAGAGCAGGGCACGGAGGAACCCGCGGTCGTCGGTGGCGCCGCCGAACGCCGAGATCGCGACGATCACGATGAGCGGGAACGCGGCGTTGCGCAGCGCGGCGGCGGAGTAGATGACGACCGCCGACCGGTGCAGCCGGCGAGTCTCAGGCATCGTCGCGCGGGGGAGCGGCCGGTGGGGGCGAGGGGTCGCGCGGGCTGGAGTCGGCCGGGAGGGGCGGTGCGGAGTCGCGCGGGGCGGGGTCGGTGGCGAGGGGCGGTGCGGAGTCGCGCGGGCTGGGGTCGGCGGGGAGGGGCGGCGCGGGGTCGCGCGGGCTGGGGTCGGCGGGGAGGGGCGGCGCGGGGTCGCGTGGGCTGGGGCCGGCGGGAAGGGGCGGCGCGGGCTCGCGCGGGGTGAGGTCCTCGGGTGCGGCCAGGGCGGGCGCGCCGGCCGCGGGCACGGCCGCGCCCTCCCGCTCGGCGTCCTCCGTCCGCGCCAGCCCGGCGATCCGCTCGCGCAGCGTCTCGGCCTCGGTCTGCGGCAGCAGCGGGATCGTGTGGCTGCCGGCGGCGGTGTGGACGACGACGGTCGCGAGGCCGAAGCCCTGCTCGAACAGCCCGCGGCGCGTGTCGACGTGCTGCACGCGCACCCACGGGACGAGCGTGCGGCGGATCGTGAGCGCGCCGTGGCGGATGTCGATGCCCTCGTCGCGCACGTCCCAGCGCCAGCGCGAGTAGAGCAGCGGCGGCACGAGCGTGGTGCAGAGGACGAGCCCGATCGCCGGCACGATCCAGAACAGCGGTCCGAGCACGTCGACGTTGAGCGTGAGGATCACGCCGGCGACGCAGAGGACCGCCCAGGCGCCAAGTTGCTGCAACCGCCAGACACGGCGGGCGATGGGGGAGAGCTGGCGCTCGGGGTCGCCCATCAGTCGGCCGCCAGCTGGTCGGCGAGGTGCTCGTAGTGCTCGAGCCCGAGCTCGGACTCGAAGACGAACGGCAGGGTGCTGATCGGCGCGTCCGTGGCCGCCTCCAGCCGCCGCAGGTGCACGCGCTGGGCCTTGACCCGCTCGTGCGCCGCGAGTGCCGCGCGCACGGCACCGAGCTCATCCACCGAGAAGCCGTCGCGCGAGGCGGCGCGCAGCTTGGTCACGTCGGACGAGGAGAAGCGCTCGGGCCACATGGCGTTCATCACGATCGCGTCGAGCCCGAGACCGACCGCGTCGCGCAGGCGCCGCTCGAGCTCGATCGTCTCGTTGACCGGCATCTCCTCCGGCAGCGCGACCGCGACGTAGCCGGTCCGCGCCGGGTCGGCGAGCATGTCGGAGACCTTGGTCGCCTGGCGGCGGATCGGCCCGACGCGGGCGATCTCGCCGAACGTCCGCGGCGTGGTGAGCATGCCGATGCCGTGGCCGGAGGCGGGCGCGTCGACGACGACGAGGTCGTAGGCGCGGTTGTGCTTGTCCCAGCGGTGCGGCTGCGCGAGCTCCCAGACCTTGGCGATCGTGATCAGCTCCTTCGCTCCCGGCGCGGCGGCGACGAAGTACTGGAAGGCGTGCGAGTGGCCGAGGATGCGACCGGCCGGGCCGCCGCCGAGCTGCTTGCCGATCCACTCCTCGAGCGCCCGCTCCGGGTCGATCGTGATCGCCCACAACCCTTCGGCGAGCTCGACCTCCTGCTCCGGCCGGACGCCGTGGCGGGCGAAGGCGCGGGACATCCGGTCCTGCTCGGCGACCTCGCAGACGATCGTGCGCCGGCCGGTCTTCGCCGCTGCGAGCCCGAGCGCGGCGGCGACCGTCGTCTTGCCCACACCGCCCTTGCCGGTCACGTAGAGCACCGCGCGATCGCGGAGCAATGCCTCCATCCGACTCACCCTAGGACACAATGGGCGTCATGGACGCGGCGTTGCACGAGGGATACGAGACGTCGCGGCGCATGCAGCTGCGCCACGATCCCACGTACTACTTCGCCACGCGCCGGCTTCCGGCCGAGATTCGTCCTGCCACACACGCGCTCTACGGCTACGTCCGCACGGCCGATCAGATCGTCGACGGCCCGCGCCGTCTCGCCTCGCCGGATGACCGCCGGGCGGCGCTCGACGCCTGGGAGGCGGAGCTCGAGGCGGGCGAGCGATTCGACGCAGCCGATCGTCCGCGCGCTCGCCGACGCCGGCGCGCGCCACCGGCTGCCGCTCGGCGAGCTGCGGCCCTACATGCGCTCGATGCGGATCGACTGCTCGCCGGTGCGGATCGTCGAGCTGGGACGAGCTGGTCGCCTACATGGACGGCTCGGCGGGCTCGGTCGGGCGCATCATGGCCGCGCTGCTGGGCGTTCCGGCGCGCCATCACGCCGACCTCGGCCGGCTCGGGATCGCCTTCCAGCTCGCGAACTTCATCCGCGACGTCCCCGAGGACACCAGCCTGGACCGCGATCTACCTGCCCGAGGACGACCGCGACCGCTTCGGCGTGAGCGAGCGCGACCTCGCGGCCACGCACGCGTCGCCGGAGGTCCGCGCCCTGCTCGCGCACGAGGTCGAGCGCGCACGCGCCCTGTTCGCGGGCGCCCGGCCGGCGATCGCCTCCGCGCCCGCGTCGGTGCGCCCCGGCATCCGCTTCGCGATCGCGCTCTACGGCCGCATGCTCGACCGCGTCGAGGCGGGCGGCTTCGACGTCCTCGGCCGCCGCGCCGGCGTCCGCATCTGGCATCTGCCCGGTGCCGCGCTGGAGGCGCTGCGATGACCACCCGCAGGACGCTGCGCGGTGCGGAGCGGACGCCGATCGAGCGCCCGCGCGCCGACGTGCTGATCTGCGGCGCCAGCTTCGCGGGCCTCGCGGTCGCGCGCGAACTGGCCGGCAGCGGCGCGGACGTGCTGATCGTCGACCGCTACGAGATCGGCGAGCGCGCCACCTCGGCCTGCGCGGCGCCGACGCCGTGGCTGCACGCGATGGGCGTCGAGCGCGCGATCCGCCAGGAGATCCCGTGCATGGCGTTCCACACGCCGCACGGCTCGGCCCGCTTCCGGCTGCCGTGGAGCTGGTCGAGCTTCGACTACCGCGAGCTCTGCCAGGCGCTCTGGGAACAGACCGACGCGCGATTCGAGATCGCCAAGGTTGAAGATCGCGACGGCACCACTGTCCACACCGACCGCGGCGACCTCACAGCGCCCCTGATCGTCGACGCGCTCGGCTGGAGACGGGTCCTCGGCCCCGGAGCCAACGTCCAGCCGCCCGAGGCGGCGATCTCGCGAGGCCTCGAGGTCCACCCGCACGGCGAAGGCACCGACCTCGACGTCTGGATCGACCGCAGCCTGATCCGCAGCGGCTACGCCTGGTCGGTCCCCGCGGACGGCGAGCAGCGCGTCGGCGTCGGCTCCTACGAGCCGCGCGACCACGTCAAGGAGCCGACGAAGGAGATCGCGAGCCGCCTGCAGCGCGACGCGGTCCGCTACCAGGGCAACTGGTTCCCGCACCGCCTGCGCCCGGCGACCGCCGACGGCGTGTTCTTCGTGGGCGACAGCGCCGGCCACTGCCTGCCGCTCTCGGGCGAGGGCATCCGGACCGCCTTCTACTTCGGGATCAGCGCCGGACGCGAGCTGCGCGCCGTGCTCGAGCACCGCCAGACCCGTGAGCAGGCGCTCGAGCGCTACGCGGACTTCTCACGCGGTCACGCCCCGGCCTACGCCTGGGCGCTAGCCCTGCAGCGTGCGCTCCCGCGGATCCCGCCGCGCGCCCTGACGGCGTTCCTGGGCGTGATGGGTCGCGACCGTCTCTGCCGGCGCGCCTTTGATTGGTACTTGGCGGTGGCGCCGCCCGGACATGCGTCGGGTGCCTGACAGGCGCGCTCTCCCCGGGCCGGCGAAGTGCCGATCAGTCAGGGAGTCTTGTCCGCCCTTGTGTTCCATGCCGTTCCCGGGTTCGACGCTCTCACCGGGCTCCCCGATCGCGCCGCGTTCCTCGCGGCGCTGCGCTCGGCCTCCGCGTCCGGTGAGGCCGTCGCGGTCCTGTTCCTGGACCTCGACGACTTCAAGATCGTCAACGACGGCTTCGGCCACGAGGCCGGCGACCGGCTGCTGATCCAGGTCGCGCACCGCCTCGGCGTCGCCGTGCGCGACGGCGACATGGTCGCGCGGCTCGGCGGCGACGAGTTCACGGTCCTCTGCTCGGGCGTCGGCGACCAGGCGCGGGCGACGATGACGGCGGGCCGGCTGCGCGCGGCGCTCAGCGAGCCGTTCGACATCGGCGGCCAGCGCCGCCATGTCCGCGTCAGCATCGGCTGCCGCATCGCCACGCCCGGCGAGTCCGATCCCGAGTCATTGCTGCGCGACGCCGACTCCGCGATGTACCAGGCCAAGGAGGCGGGCAAGGACCGCGTCGAGCTCTTCAGCGACGCCACGCGAGCCCGCCTGCTGCGCCGGATCGAGCTCGAACAGCTGTTGCGCACGGCGCTCGAGCAGGACACGCTGGACGTGCACTATCAGCCGCAGGTCGACCTCGCGACGGGCCGGCTCGTCGGCGTCGAGGCGCTGGCGCGCTGGAGCGAGGCGTCGCCGGCCGAGTTCATCCCGGTGGCCGAGGAGACCGGGTTGATCGGCCCGCTCGGCGCCTGGGTCCTGCGCACCGCGGCCCGCGACCTCGCCCGCTGGCACGCGCAGGGCCTGACCGCGCTGACGGCCACGGTCAACATCTCCACCCGCCAGCTCGACGACCCGGACTTCCCGATCGCGGTCGCCACGGCCCTGGCCGATGCGGGGCTCGCGCCGGAGAGCATCTGCCTCGAGCTGACGGAGTCCGCGCTGATGGACGCCGGAACGAGGCCGCTGGACTGCCTGCGCGCGATCAAGGACCTCGGCGTCTACGTCGGCATCGACGACTTCGGCACCGGCCACTCGTCGCTCGCCCGCCTGCGCTCGCTGCCGGTGGAGGTGCTCAAGGTCGACCGCTCGTTCGTCGACGGCCTCGGCACCGAGCCGGAGGACTCGGCCGTCGTCGCGGCGATCCTGTCGCTCGCCCACGCGCTCGGCCTGCACGTGATCGCGGAGGGCGTCGAGACGCCGCTGCAGGCCCACCAGCTCGCGGCGCTCGGCTGCTCCGTCGCCCAGGGTTTCCTCTGGTCGCCCGCGGTGCCCGCGGCCCAGATCCCCGAGCACGCGCGGCTCGGGATCGGTGCGCACCCGAGCATCGCCGGCCATCGCGGCGAGCGCAGCCTCGTCGACGAGATGATGCATCAGATCGGGATCGCGAAGCAGGGCCTGAAATGACCGGCGTGCTGGCGCTGCTGACCGGGCTCGCCTACACCGGGCTTGGGATCATCACGGTCTACGAGCTGCTGCGCCACCGGCGCGACCGCGGCTTCTCGCACTTCGGCTTCGCCTTCGCGATCATGGCCTTCACCTGCGGCCCGCATCACATGGTGCACGCGTGGCGCCACCTGGTCGAGCACGAGCCGGCGCACGGGCCGATGCTGGCCGCGTTGGCGATCGGTGCCATCCCGGCGGTGGCTTTCATCGGCCTGCGCCTGGAGGCCGCGTTCGGCGGTCGCGGCGACCGCCTGGTCCGCAACAGCCGGGTGTTTCCCATGCTGCCGTGGCTGATGGTCGGCGCCGCCGGCGCGACGCTGTGGGAGGCGTTCCGCCACGCGTTCGCGACGGATGTCGACCTGCGCGCGCTGATCCCGAACCTGATCCTGTTCGTCAACTACGCGCTCGTCGGCTACTTCACGGCGCGGACGCAGCTGGCCCGCTATCCGCTGCTCGACGGCTGGTCGCTCTCCGGCGTCGCCATGAGCGGGGTCTTCGCGACCTGCGCGCTCTCGCATCTGGTGGCCGGAATGCTGACCGCGAGCGACCCGCGCGGCGTCGTCTTCGACAACCTCGGCGTGCCCGCGTCGATCTACTTCTTGTGGGCGGTCTACCGCCTGCACCGCGATTCCGCGCGTGACTGGAACCGCCGCCCGCTGGTCGGACGCGCCGCGCCGCTGGGCCGCCGTTCTCCCTGGGCAGAGCAGGGCGCCTAAACTCCCCCGCTCCTAATGGAGCCTCCTAGTCCAGATTCGCTGAAATTCGATGATCGCGGCCTTGTGCCGTGCGTCATCCAGGATTGGCGATCCGGCGAGGTCTTGACCCTCGCCTACATGAATGAAGAAGCGCTCCGGCTGAGCCGCGAGACCGGTGAGCTGCACCTGTTCAGCCGCTCCCGCAACGAGCTGTGGCACAAGGGCGCGACCTCCGGCAACACGCAGGCGGTCAAGGCGTTGCGCTTCGACTGCGACAACGACGCGGTGCTCGCGCTCGTCGAACCCGCCGGTCCTGCCTGCCACACCGGCGAGCGCACGTGCTTCTTCACCGGCGACCTCGAGCCGCCCGTTCCCTACGAGGCGCTGCCCGGCCTCGAGCGCACGCTGCTCGAACGGTCGGCGAACCCGTCCGAGGGCTCCTACACGGCCAAGCTGCTGGCCGACCCGCCGCTGATCGGCGAGAAGGTCCAGGAGGAGGCGGAGGAGGTCGTGCGCGCCGCGCGCGAGGAGTCCGACGAGCGCGTGGCCAACGAGGCCGCCGACGTCCTGTACCACCTCGCCGTGCTGCTGCGCAGCCGCGGCATGAGCCTCACCGACGCCGGGGAGGTGCTCGTTGCCCGCCGTCGCTGAGCATCTCGAGGTCACGCCGACGCTGGAGGAGGCGCGCGCGATCGAGGGCGACCACAACCTCGTCCCCGTCACCCATTCCTTCATCGAGGACTGCGAGACGCCCGTCTCCGCGTTCCTGAAGCTGCGCGGCGACGGCCCGGCGTTCCTGCTGGAGTCCGCCGAGCAGGGCCAGCAGGTCGGGCGCTACTCGTTCATCGGCTGGCGGCCGAAGCGCGTCATCCGCTGGAGCCTGGCCGACGGGGGAGACCCGTACACGCTCGCGCACGAGGCCGTGACCGAGGTCCGCCAGGCCGAGATCGCCGGCCTGCCGCCGTTCGCGGGCGGCGCCGTCGGCTTCTTCGGCTTCGACTGCGTCCGCGCGGTCGAGCGCCTGCCGGAGCCCAACCCGGACGTGCTCGGCCTGCCGGACATGGCGCTGATGCTCTCCGACGTGATCGTCGCCTTCGACCATCTGCGCCACACGGTCACGATCCTGGCCAACGCGTACCTCGACGACGAGGGCTCGATCGACGCCGCCCACGCGCGCGCCGTCGAGGCCATCCGCCAGGTTCGAACCCGGCTCGCCGGCCCGCTGCCGCCGCTGGAGACGCACGGCCCGCGCGAGGAGCCGGTCTTCGAGTCCAACATGCCGCGCGAGCAGTTCGAGGCCAACGTCTCGCGGATCATCGAGTACATCCACGCCGGCGACGCCTACCAGGTGGTCCCGTCCCAGCGCTGGAGCGCTCCGACGCCGGTCGAGCCGTTCAGCATCTATCGCGGGCTCCGCGCCGTGAACCCGTCGCCGTACATGTACTTCCTCGACTTCGAGGACTTCCAGATCGTCGGCGCCTCACCCGAGCCGCTGCTGACGGTCAACGGCCGCCACGTCTCGACCCGGCCGATCGCCGGCACCCGCCCGCGCGGCGAGGACGACGCCGCGATCGCCGCCGAGCTGCTCGCCGACGAGAAGGAGCGCTCCGAGCACGTGATGCTCGTCGACCTCGGCCGCAACGACCTCGGGCGCGTGTGCGAGAACGGCTCCGTGCACGTCGAGCGGATGATGGAGGTCGAGACCTACTCGCACGTGATCCACATCGTCTCCCAGGTCGCCGGCACCCTGCGCGAGGAGGTCACCGCGATCGACGCCCTGCGCAGCGTCCTGCCCGCCGGCACCCTGAGCGGCGCGCCGAAGATCCGTGCGATGGAGATCATCGACGAGCTCGAGCCGGTCAAGCGCGGTGCCTACGGCGGTGCCGTCGGCTGGCTCTCCTACGCGGGCGAGCTGGACACCTGCATCTGCATCCGCACCGTCGTCGTCAAGGACGGGATGGCGCACATCCAGGCCGGAGGCGGGACCGTGGCCGACGCCAAGCCCGACTACGAGTACGAGGAGTCGCGCGCGAAGGCGGCAGGCGTCGTGAAGGCGATCGAGCTCGCGGTCAAACAGGCGGCGTGGCCATGAGAGTCCTGATGGTCGACAACTACGACTCCTTCACCTACAACCTCGTCCAGTACCTGGGCGAGCTGGGCGCGGAGCTCGAGGTCGTGCGCAACGACGTCGTGTCGGTCGACGAGCTGCTCAGCCGCGACTACGACCGCGTCGTCGTCTCGCCGGGCCCGTGCACGCCCAACGAGGCCGGGATCTCGATCGAGGTCATGCGCCGCTTCCCCGAGGCCGGCGTCAAGACCCTCGGCGTCTGCCTCGGCCACCAGTCGATGGGGCAGGCCTTCGGCGGCAAGGTCATCCGCCACCGCCCGGTGCACGGCAAGACGACCGAGATCACCCACGACGGCAAGGGGATCTTCGCGGGACTGCCGACTCCACTGCCCGTCGCGCGCTATCACTCGCTGGTCGTGGACGACCACCTGCCGGACGAGCTCGAGGCGACCGCCCACGGCGGCGGCGTCCTGATGGCCATGCGCCACCGCGAACTGCCCGCCGTCGGCGTCCAGTTCCATCCCGAGTCCGTGCTCACGCCGGACGGGAAGCAGCTGTTGAAGAACTTCCTGAGCGACTGATGCCCAATCCTGTTCTGACCAAGGCGCTCGACGCGCTGGCGTCGCGCCACGACCTGACCGCCGAACAGACCGCCGCGGTGCTGGCCGAGATCATGGCCGGCAACGCCTCCGAGGTGGAGACGGCGGGCGTACTCGTCGCGCTGCGCACCAAGGGCGAGACGGTCGAGGAGATCGTCGGCCTGGCCACGACGATGCGCGCCTTCGCGACCCCGGTCACGACCGGTCGCGAGGCCGACCTGATCGACACCGCGGGCACCGGCGGCGGGCGCCCGACGTTCAACGTCTCGACCACCGCCGCGCTGATCGCGGCAGGCGCGGGCTGCGCCGTCGCCAAGCACGGCAACCGCTCCGCCACGGGCCTCTCAGGCTCCGCCGACGTGCTCGAGGCGCTCGGCGTCCGGATCGACCTCAAGCCCGACGCCGTCGCGCGCTGCATCGCCGACGTCGGCTTCGGGTTCATGTTCGCGCCCGCCCACCACGGCGCCACGCGCTTCGTGGTCCCGGTGCGCAAGGAGCTGGCGGTCCGCACGATCTTCAACTTCCTCGGCCCGCTGACGAATCCGGCGGGTGCGACGCGCCAGGTGATCGGCGTCTCGGACCCGAATTTCCTCGAGACGATCGCCGGTGCGCTGGCCCGGCTTGGCGCCCGGAAAGCGCTGGTAGTGTCCAGCGCAGACGGTCTGGACGAGATGAGCACGTCGGGGATCACGCGCGTAGTCGAGGTCGACGGCGAGCAGCTGCGCGCCTACGACGTCGCTCCTGAGGACGTGGGTCTGGCGCGCGCCGAACCGGGCGCGCTGACGGGCGGCACGCCCGACGTCAACGCCGAGACCACGCGGCGGATCTTCGCCGGCGAGGCCGGCCCCGCGCGCGATGTCGCGGTGCTCAACGCGGGCGCGGCGATCTATGTGTCCGGGAACGTCGCTTCACTTCAGGAGGGCGTTCGCAGCGCCGAGGCGGCGATCGACGACGGTCGTGCCGCGGCCGCGTTGGACGCATTGGCATCACTAACGAGGGAGCTGGCACCGGTATGAGCGTGCTTGACGACATTGTCGACGACACGCGCGCCGAGGTGAAACGCCGCCGCAAGGAGGTGCCGCTCAAGGAGCTCGAGAAGGCCTTCGAGCGTCGCGCGGAGGGCTTCCGGCCGTTCTCCGAGGCGCTTACGCGCCCTGGTGTGTCGCTGATCGCCGAGCACAAGCGCCGATCGCCGTCGGCGGGCAAGATCCGCAAGGGCTCCAAGGTCGCCGAGGTCGTGCAGGCCTATGAGCGCGGCGGCGCGGCCGCGCTCTCGATCCTCACGGAGCCGTTCTACTTCGGCGGCTCGCTCGACGACCTGCGCGAGGCGCGCGCCAATGCGACGCTGCCGGTGCTGCGCAAGGACTTCATCGTCGACAAGTACCAGCTCTACGAAGCCGCGGCCGCAGGCGCCGACGCGATCCTGCTGATCGTCGCCGCGCTCGAGGACAAGGAACTCGGCAAGCTGCTGCACGAGGCGGCCGGGCTCGACCTCGACGCGCTGGTCGAGGTCCACGACGAGCGCGAGCTCGCGCGGGCGCTGGAGTTCGAGGCCGACGTGCTCGGGATCAACAACCGCGACCTGGCGGACTTCAGCCTCGACATCGAGCGCACCTACGAGCTGCTGGCCGACGTTCCGGCCGGCAAGACCGTGGTGTCGGAGTCGGGCTTCTCGACCCGCGAGCAGCTCGACGAGCTCGAGCGCGTGGGCGTCGACGCCGTCCTGATCGGCGAGACGCTGATGCGGGCGCCCGACATCGAGGCGGTCTGCCGCGAGCTCACAGGCGGTCACGCGTGACCAAGGTCAAGGTCTGCGGGATCACGCGGCTCGAGGACGCGGAGTACGCGGTCGAGCTCGGTGCCTGGGCGCTCGGGTTCAACTTCTGGCCGGAGTCCAAGCGTGCCGTCGATCCCGGCGTCGCCGCCGGCATCACCCGCGTGATGCGGCGCAAGGTCGAGCTGGTCGGCGTGTTCGTCAACCAGTCGATCGACGAGATCGCCAGCTCCGTCGACGTGCTCGGGCTCACGTACGTGCAACTGCACGGCGACGAGGGGCCGACGTTCTGCACCGCCGTCAAGCAGCGGACCGGCGCCAAGGTGATCAAGGCCGTCCGGATCGGGCACGCCGCCGACCTGCAGGACGCAGCGCGGTTCCGTACCGACCTGCACCTGCTCGACACCTCGCAGGCCGGCCTCTACGGCGGTACCGGGAAGACGTGGGACTGGGGACTCGTCAAGCACTGGCGTTCGAAGGTGCCCTACCTGCTGGCGGGCGGGCTGACGCCGGAGAACGTGGGCGAGGGGATCACCGCGACGCGGCCTTGGGGAGTCGACGTGGCCGGCGGCGTCGAGGCGTCCGCGGGGGTCAAGGATCCCGCGAAGCTCGAAGCGTTCTTCGCGGCCGTCACGCCCGTACAGGTGACATGACCGCGATCGAACACCGCTTCGGCCCCTACGGCGGCCAGTACGTCCCCGAGACCCTGATCCCGGCGCTCGTGGAGCTCGAGGCGGCCTGGATCGTCGCCCGCGACGATCCGTCCTACCAGGCCGAGCTGACCACGCTGCTCAACGACTACGTCGGGCGCCCGTCGCCGCTGTACCTCGCGCAGCGGCTGTCGGATGAGGTCGGCCACCCGGTCTATCTCAAGCGCGAGGACCTCAACCACACGGGCGCGCACAAGATCAACAACGCGCTCGGCCAGGCGCTGCTGGCCAAGCGCATGGGCAAGACGCGGATCATCGCCGAGACCGGCGCGGGCTCGCACGGCGTCGCGATCGCGACCGCCTGCGCGCTGCTCGGCCTGGACTGCTTCGTCTACATGGGCACCGAGGACATGCGCCGCCAGGCGCCCAACGTCCAGCGGATGGGCCTGCTCGGCACGACCGTGGTGCCCGTCGACGCGGGCGCGCGCACGCTCAAGGAGGCCGTCAGCGCCGCGATCCGCGACTGGGTCTCCAACGTCGGCAACACGCACTACGCGATCGGCTCGTGCGTCGGCCCGGCGCCGTTCCCGGCGCTCGTGCGCGACCTGCAGCGGATCATCGGCGACGAGGCCCGCGCGCAGATCCTCGAGAAGACCGGGCGCCTGCCCGACCGCGTGATCGCGTGCGTCGGCGGCGGCTCGAACGCGATCGGCACCTTCGTGCCCTTCGTCGACGACGCGGGCGTCGAGCTCGTCGGCGTCGAGGCGGCCGGCGAGGGGCTCGCAGAGCGGGCGCCACGGCGCGCCGCTCACCGTCGGCGGCCGCGGCGGCGTGCTGCACGGCGCCTACTCGGCGATCATGCAGGACGAGGACGGCCAGATCCTCGAGGCGCACTCGATCTCCGCCGGGCTCGACTATCCCGGCACCGGCCCGGAGCACGCCTGGCTGCGCGACAGCGGGCGCGCGCACTACACGGGGATCACCGACGACGAGGCGCTGAGCGCGTTCCAGCGCCTCGCCGAGCTCGAGGGCATCATCCCGGCGCTGGAGTCCGCCCATGCCGTCGCCTGGGTCCTCGGGCCGGGGCGCGCCGAGGCCGGCCCCGAGACGATCGACCTCGTCTGCCTGTCGGGACGCGGCGACAAGGACCTCGCCGAGGCGCTCGACAAGCTGGGCCTGGCGTGAGCGAGACCGGCATCGACCGGATCGCCGCCGCCTTCGCCGCCACGCGCGGGCGGGCGGCGCTGATGCCGTACCTGATGGGCGGCTACCCGGACATCGAGACCTCGGTCGCGATCGCGACCGCCTACGCCGAGTCGGGCGCCGATCTCGTGGAGCTCGGCGTGCCCTTCTCGGACCCGCTCGCGGACGGCCCGGTGATCCACGAGGCGGCGACGAAGGCGCTCGCCGCGGGCTCGACCCTGCACGCCGTGCTCGAGGCCGGCGAGCGGATCGCCGAGCTGCTCCCGGTCGTGCTCATGTGTTACGCGAACCCGCTGTTCGCGCGCGGGCCGGAGCGCTTCGCCGCCGAGCTCGCGAGCCGCGGGATCAGCGGTCTGATCGTCCCCGACCTGCCGCTGGAGGAGTCCGCCGGCGTGCTCGAGGCGTGCGATGCGCAGGGCATCGCGCTCGTGCCGCTCGTCGCACCCACCACAGCCGACGCCCGGCTCGCCGCAATCGGGAGTAAAGCGCGTGGATTTGTCTACACGGTTTCTGTGACCGGGACGACGGGGGAGCGGGCCGCGGTGCAGACCGATGCGGGTGCTCTGCTCGCCCGCGTCAAGGCGCACAGTCCGGTCCCCGTGGCGCTCGGTTTCGGCATCTCCACCGGTGCGCAGGCGGCGGCCGCCGCGGACGCCGGAGCGGATGGCGTGATCGTCGGATCGCGGCTCGTGCGAGCGGTCGCCGAGGCCGTCGAGCAGGGCTCGGATCCCGCTGCTGCGGCGGCATCCGTGGTCACGGACCTCGCGGACGCCCTAGTCCGCTAGCCTTCGCGCCGCATGGGACTTTTGCTGACGCTGATCGCGGGACTCGCCCTCTGGATCGTTCTGTGGGGAACGGACTTGATGAAGTCCTTCGACGCGTTCCTGATCGCGATGCTTCTCGTGCTGCTGGCGGCGACGGCGAGGATCATCCTCCCGTTCCTGCCCGGCGGCCGTCGCTGACGCCGTTCGTTGGCCGTACTTTACGGTCCGATTGAGTTCGGTTATCCGCTGGTAACCGGTCTAGGCTGTTGCATGCGTGAACTGGGCGTGCGTAGAATCGCCGCTCGAATACGAGCCTCATGAGGAGGGGTTCTTTTTGCACTCTAAGTTCCTGGCAGCTTCTAGCTGCCTTCTGGCGGCGCTTGCCCTGGGCGTAACTGCCTGCGGCGGCGACGATAATCCGGCCCCGGCCACGAGCGGCACCGACAGCGCGGGTACCGCGGCTGCCGGCAAGGACCTGACGATCTACTCGTCGGTCCCGCTGCAGGGCGCCTCGCGCGTCCAGACGACCGCGGTCGTCAACGGCGCCAAGCTCGCGCTCGAGCAGGCCGGCAACAAGGCCGGCAACCACAACATCAAGTACGAGTCGCTCGACGACTCCACGGCTCAGGCCGGCAACTGGACGCCGGAGCAGGAGTCCGCCAACGCTCGTAAGGCCGCACAGGACGACAGCACCGCCGTCTACCTCGGCACGTTCAACTCGGGCGCGGCTGCGGTCGCCATCCCGATCCTGAACGAGGCCGGCGTCCCGATGATCTCCCCGGCCAACACGGCCGTGGGTCTCACCACGGATCAGCCGGGCTCCAACCCCGGCGAGCCGGACAAGTACTACCCGAACGGCACGCGCAACTACACCCGTATCGTCCCGAAGGACACGATCCAGGGCGCCGCTCTGGCCACGGTCATGAAGGAGGACGGCTGCACCAAGGTCCAGCTGACCAACGATAAGGAGGTCTACGGCGCAGGCCTGGCCGCCAACATCGAGCTCGCCGCCAAGGCTCAGGGCCTCGACGATCATCTCCAACGAGGCGATCGACAAGAACGCCGCGAACTACCGCTCCCTGGCCCAGAAGGCCAAGGCTGCCGGCGCTGACTGCTTCGTGTACGCGGGCGTCACCGCCAACAACGCGGTCCAGCTCTACAAGGACTTCGCGGCGGCCCTGCCGGACGCGAAGCTCTACGGCCCGGACGGCGTCGCCGAGTCCGGCTTCGTCGACCCGAAGGACGGCGGCATCCCCGCCGACGTGCAGGCGCGCACCAAGGTGTCTGTCGCGACCCTGTCCGGCCGACCAGTACCCGCCGGAGGGCAAGGAGTTCTTCGCCGCGTACAGCCAGAAGTACGGCGAGGACAACCCGGACCCGTACGCCATCTACGGCTACGAGGCCATGAACCTCGCCCTCGACGCGATCAAGCGTTCCGAGACCGGCGACAAGGCCGACATCATCAAGGCCCTGTTCGCCACCAAGGACCGCGCCAGCGTGCTCGGCACGTACTCGATCGACGAGAACGGCGACACGACGCTGACCGACTACGGCATCTACTCCGTCGAGCGACGGCGAGCTCAAGTTCGACAAGACCGTCAAGGCTCAGGCCGGCTAAGCAGTTCGATTTAGGCGTATGCTCGGCCGGGAGGGGGGCTTTCCCCCTCCCGGCCGCTCGCCTATTCGGAGACGCATCTAGACCCATGGAAGCCGCCAGCATCCCCGCCGGCCCGTCCGCGTCACAGCGGATCAGGGCACTGCTCGGCACGTACGGGCTAGTCACTCGTACTGCTCGCGCTGCCGCTCTACTACGCGATCACGGATCTCGTCGACGACGGGAACCTGGTCCGGCTGGGCGAGAACGTGATCGCCGGCATCTCCAACGGCGCCATCTGGGCGCTCGTGGCGATCGGCTACACGCTCGTCTACGGCATCGTCGAGCTGATCAACTTCGCCCACGGCGAGGTCTTCATGATCGGCTCCTTCATCTCGGCGTCCTTCTTCACGACGATCGGCCTGACCCAGGGCATGAACACGGCGGCCCTGTTCTTCGGGCTGCTGCTGACGCTGATCGTGGCGATGATCGGCTCGGGAATGCTCAACGCGATGATCGAGCGGGTCGGCTACCGACCACTGCGCTCGGCGCCCAAGCTGGCGCCGCTGATCACCGCGGTCGGCTTCTCCTTCATTCTTCAGAACGTCGGCCTGCTCTGGAAGGGCGGCTCGCAGGTCGGCATCCCCGACCTCATCAACGCGCAGCACACCGTCGTCGACCATCTTCGGCATCACGATCGAGAACGCGGATGTGCTCTCGGTCGGCGTGACGATTCCGCTGCTGATCGTGATGACGACGTTCATCGGCAAGTCGCGTCTCGGCAAGGCCATGCGCGCGACGGCGCAGGACCCTGAGGCCGCCCGGCTGATGGGCATCAACGTCGACACGACGATCTCGCTGACCTTCCTGATCGGCGGCATGCTGGCCGGCGCCGCCGGCCTGATCTACGCGCTCTACCAGACGACGATCTGGTACTTCCAGGGCTTCACCGGCGGTCTGATCGCCTTCACCGCCGCGGTCATGGGCGGTATCGGCAACCTCCGTGGCGCCGTGTTGGGCGGCCTGATCATCGGCTGCATCCAGCAGATCTCCGACAACCGGATCGGCTCCGCCTGGACGCCGGCGATCGTGTTCGGCTACCTGATTCTGATCATGGTCTTCAAGCCGTCGGGTCTGCTCGGCGAGCAGACGAGGGATGCCGGATGAGCGCCACCACGACACCCACGCCCGGCGGCACCGTCAAGGGCGGCAAGCTGCCCAAGCCGAAGCTCCCGCCGTGGTTCGAGAAGGCGCTCGTCCCGATCCTTCTCGTGCCGGCGATCTTCCTGCCGTTCTTCTTCGAGAACGGCGACACGTTCATCCAGACCTGCACGCAGGCGCTGGCGTACATCGTGATGGCCCTCGGGCTCAACATCGTGGTCGGCTTCGCCGGCCTGCTGGACCTCGGCTACGTGGCGTTCTTCGCCATCGGCGCGTACACCGCGGGCTACTTCGGCTCGGGCTTCTTCTCCCTGGTCGGCGGTGGCGAGGGCTGGCACATCCTGGTCTCCGGGCAGGCGGCCAAGCTGCCCGGCATCCACGTCAACTTCCTGCTGATCCTGGTCCTGGCGGTGATCGCGACGGCCGTCGCGGGCATCATCATCGGCTTGCCGACGCTGCGACTGCGCGGCGACTACATCGCGATCGTCACGCTCGCGTTCGGCGAGATCATCGGCCGCGTCGCGGTCCAGGGCGACGAGATCAAGATCCACGGCCAGCCGCTCACGGCAGGGCGCCAGGGCATCTCGCCGGTGGACAAGATCGACCTTCCGTTCATCGATCCGTTCGGCCTGTTGAACCTCAGACCGTGGTACTGGTTCGCGCTGGCCATGGTCGTGTTCGTGCTGTTCATCAACTTCCGGCTGCGTGACTCGCGGCTCGGACGCGCGTGGGTCGCCCTGCGCGAGGACGAGATCGCCGCGGTGGCGATGGGCGTCCCGGCCGTCAAGACCAAGCTGCAGGCCTACGCCACCGGCGCCGCCATGGGCGGCATCGCCGGTGCCTTCCTCGGCTCCTTCCTGAACACGGTGAACGCCGACCAGTTCGAGTTCTCGTTCTCGATCCTCGTGCTGGCCATGGTCATCCTCGGCGGCCTCGGCAGCATCTGGGGCGTCGTGGTCGGCGCGATCGCGCTGTCGTTCATCAACACCTGGTTGATCCCGGACGTGATCAACTCGTGGCCCGGCAAGCTCGGCTTGGACTTCGACGCCACGCAGATCACGTTCGCGATCTACGGCTTCCTGCTCGTGATGATGATGATCCTCCGCCCGCAGGGCCTGATCCCGGAGCGACGGCACAAGATGGAAATGACCGAGGACGCCGAGAACACCGAAGACCAACTCCACGTGGCCCACGTATGAGCGCGACACCTGACGAGCGTCTGCGCACCGAGCTCCCCAAGGGGGCCGCGGTGCTCGACGCGGCGAACATCACCAAGCAGTTCGGCGGCCTCACGGCGGTCAACGACGTGTCGTTCACGCTGCCGGAGAAGTCGATCGTCTCGATCATCGGCCCCAACGGCGCCGGCAAGACGACGTTCTTCAACATCCTGACCGGCTTCTACAAGCCGACCTTCGGGACCATCGACTTCGACGGGCGCGACATCACCGGCGCCCGGCCGGACAACGTCATGAAGGCCGGGATGGCGCGGACGTTCCAGAACATCCGCCTCTTCTCGACCATGACGGCGATGGAGAACGTCATGATCGGCGAGCACTCGCGGATGCGGGCCGGCCTCGCCGGCAGCATCATCCGCACGCCGAAGGCGCGCAAGGAAGAGCGTGAGGTGCGCGAGAAGGCCCACGAGGAACTGGCCTACGTCGGCATCGACAAGCGCTGGCACGACCACCTCGCGATCAACCTCTCCTACGGCGACCAGCGCCGGGTGGAGATCGCCCGTGCGCTGGCCTCGGACCCGAAGGTCCTGCTGCTCGACGAGCCGACGGCCGGCATGAACCCGCAGGAGTCCGCCGCACTGACGGACTTCATGCACCGTCTGCGCGACGAGCGGGGGATGACGATCCTGCTCATCGAGCACGACATGAAGGTCATCATGCGCGTCTCCGAGCGCGTCACCGTGCTCGACCACGGCGAGAAGATCGCCGAAGGGTTGCCCGCGGAGGTGCGGGCCGATCCGCGCGTCGTCGAGGCCTACCTCGGCAAGGCTGCCGCTGAGACCGGGGAGAGGAAGTAATGGCGTTCCTCGAAGTCGACGACATCAAGACCTACTACGGCAACATCCAGGCGCTGAAGGGCGTCTCGCTGACCGTGGAAGAGGGCGAGTGCGTCACGCTGATCGGCTCCAACGGGGCCGGGAAGTCGACCACGCTGCGCTCGATCTCGGGGCTCACACCGCCCCGGACCGGGTCGATCAGGCTCGCGGGCGAGGAGATCTCGATGCTTCCCCCGCAGGAGATCGTCGGGCTCGGCATCTGCCAGTCGCCCGAGGGTCGCAAGTGCTTCCAGCGCATGACCGTCCGCGAGAACCTCGAGCTCGGCGCGTACCTGCGTCGCGATTCCGCCGTGATCGACAGCGACCTCAAGCGGATCTTCGAGCTCTTCCCGCGGCTCGACGAGCGCCAGAGCCAGAAGGCGGGCACGATGTCCGGCGGCGAGCAGCAGATGCTCGCGATCGGGCGGGCGTTGATGGGCCAGCCGAAGCTGCTGCTCCTCGACGAGCCGTCGATGGGCATCTCCCCGGTGCTCACCGAGCGCATCTACGAGACGATCGAGAAGATCAACCAGGAAGGTATGACGATCCTGCTGGTGGAGCAGAACGCGAACTTCGCGCTCGACGTTTCCAAACGGGCCTACGTGCTCGAGACCGGCAAGGTCGCCATGTCCGACAGCTCGGACGCGCTGCGGACCAACCCCGAAGTCCAGAAGGCGTATCTCGGAACATGACCGTTATCGCGCTCATGGGGGCCTGGGCCCTCTGGTTCTGCTACCTCTGGCTCGCTTCCTGCATCTTCGCCAGCTACCTGTCCAACCGTAAGGGCTACGGCGACAAGCCCGGCATCGCCACCGGGCTCTGCCTCTCGGTCATCGCGGTCCTCGTCTGGCTCGTGTGGCCGGCGAAGCCCGAGTCCAAGTGGAAGCAGATCGGGGCCTTCGGTCGCGGCGAGAACGCCGCCAAGGTGCGCTCCTAGGGTATTTCGCGCCTGGGTCGCCCGCGTACTAGCGGGCGGCCTGCGGCGCCGGATGGCGCTCGATGCAGGCGTCGTTGTACTTGAAGTCCTGCCCGCGCAGCTGGTCGCAGATGACCGCGGCCCCCGCCGGTTCGATCGCGAACGGCAGGAAGTTCGGCTGATCGGCTCGGCCGAGATGGCTCGGCGTCATCGCGGCGAACACGAGCAGGCCCGCGAGCACGCAGCCGCACAGCCGCCTGCGGCGTTCAGCGCGCTGGTTGCGACGCTTGACGTCACGCTCGGTGGCGTGTGTCAGAGCGTGGCCCAGGCGGTCGAGGTCCGGAGGGAGATCGCCCATGCTTCTCACTCCATGATGGCTGCTGCGCTCCGGGAATGTCGCTTTCCGTCGAACGACTTGGTGCGTTGGTCTCCTAACCGACTGCGGCGCGCAGCGCTTCGTGGAGATCGGGGTGCTGAAAGGTGTAGCCGAGAGCGAGCGTTCGGCGCGGGATCACGCGCTGACCCTTGGTCACGATCTCGGCCATATCGCCGTACAACAGCCGGATCGCGGCGCCGGGGATCGGCGCGACGGCGGGGCGGTGCAGGGCGCGGCCGAGCGCCTTGCTGAACGCCTTGTTGGTCACCGGCTCGGGCGCGCTCGCGTTGACCGCGCCTTCCCAGCGGGCGTCGTCGATGGCCGCCAGGTAGATGCCGACGACGTCGTCGACGTGGATCCACGGCATGTACTGGGCGCCGCCGGCGACGGGCCCGCCACCGCCGAGCTTGAACGGGAGAAGCATCTTCGAGAGTGCGCCGCCGTCGGCGTCGAGCACGACGCCGGTTCGCACGCGCACGACGCGCAGGCCGAGTTGTTCGGCCGCTTGCGCCTCGCGTTCCCAGGCGACGCAGACCTTCGCGAGGAAGTCCGTGCCGGGCGGCGTGTCCTCGTCGAGGCGCTCGTCGCCATGCGGGCCGTAGTAGCCGACGGCGCTGGAGCTGATCAGGGCGGTCGGCTTGGGGTCGGCCTGCGCGATGCCTTCGACGAGATGGCGCGTCCCGAGCTCGCGCGAGTCGTTGATCGCCTTGCGGCTCTCGTCGTTCCAGCGCTGGGCGACGTTCTCGCCCGCCAGGTGGACGATCGCGTCGCGGCCCGCGAGCAGCTCCGCGGGCGCGGGGCCTTCGATCGGGTTCCAGTTGGTCTTGCGGGAGAGCTTCGTGACCTCGTCGCCGCGTTGCTCGAGTTGCTTGACCAAGCGGCTGCCGATCAGCCCACTCGCTCCGGTGATCGTGATGCGCATGCCAGGGGTACGGGGCTCAGGGGCGGACGGCTTTGAACTCCTGGGTCTCGCCGGGCGCGTAGCCGATCTCGGAGCCGTGGGCCACGGCGGCGCCCTGCGCCTTGGCCTGATCGGCGACCGCCTGCGCGACCGCATCGGCCACGTCGCGGTTGAACACGCTCGGGATGACGTAGTCCTCGCGCAGCTCGTTGTCGGCGACGATCGAGGCGATCCCGCGCGCGGCGGCCATCTTCATCTCCTCGGTGATGTCCCTCGCCCTGACGTCGAGAGCGCCGCGGAAGATGCCCGGGAAAGCAGAGGACGTTGTTGATCTGGTTCGGGTAGTCGCTGCGGCCGGTGGCGATGATCCGTGCGTACGGCCGCGCCTCCTCCGGCGTGATCTCCGGGTTCGGGTTGGCCATCGCGAAGACCATCGCGTCGCGGTTCATCTGCTTCAGCGCCTCCGGCGGCATCACGCGCGCGCCCGAGAGGCCGACGAAGAGGTCGGCGCCCTCGATCACGTCTGCTGGGCCGCCGGCGCGCTTCTCCGGGTTGGTCGCCTCGGCGAACCAGCGCTTGACGGGCGGCATCGAGCCGTCCTCGTAGTCGGCGCGGTCGGTGTTGACCGCGCCGCGGCTGTCGCAGCCGACGATGTTGGTCACGCCCGCACGGAGCAGGATCTTGGCCACGGCGATTCCCGCCGCGCCGAGCCCGACGATCAGCACGTGCAGGTCCTTGAGCTCCTTGCCGGTGAGCTTGGCCGCGTTCATCAGCGCGGCGAGCGTGACGACGGCCGTGCCGTGCTGGTCGTCGTGGAAGACCGGGATGTCGAGGACGGCCTTCAGGCGCTCCTCGATCTCGAAGCAGCGCGGCGCGCTGATGTCCTCGAGGTTGATCCCGCCGAAGCCGGGCGCGATGTTGATCACCGTCTGGATGATCTGCTCGGGATCCTTGGTCGACGAGGCAGATCGGGAAGGCGTCGACGCCGCCGAACTCCTTGAACAGGACGGCCTTGCCCTCCATCACGGGCATCGCCGCCTCGGGGCCGATGTCGCCGAGGCCGAGCACTGCGCTGCCGTCGGAGACGACCGCGACGGTGTTGCGCTTGATCGTGTACTGGAAGGCCTTGTCGCGGTCGCGGGCGATCGCGGTGCAGACGCGGGCGACGCCCGGCGTGTAGGCCATGCTCAGGTCGTCGCGGGTGCGGACCGGGAGCTTGTTGCGCTGCTCGATCTTGCCGCCGACGTGCATCTGGAACGTGCGGTCGGTGATCTCGACCAGGCGCGCGCCGTCGACCGCCCCCGCGGCCTCGCCGATCCGCGCCGCATGCTCCTCGCCCGCCGTCTCGACCGTGATGTCGCGCAGCGTGTGGCCGTCCTCGATCGCCACCAGGTCGACCGAACCGATGCTCCCGCCGGCCTCGCCGATCGCGGTCGCTACGAGGCCAAGCATGCCGGGCTGGTGGTCGATTTCCATGCGGAGGACGATCGAATACTGCGCCGAGACTGAGGGCATGTGGCTCAGCATCTCACGTTCTTTCATATAACCTAGTAGTTATGAAAGACGGAGAGTTGTTCTCAGTGGACGGGCGCTACGAGTTGCGGTTCGTCCGCGAACTGGCGCATCCGGTCGAGGCGGTGTGGCACGCCGTGACGTCTCCGGAGGGCCTGTCGGCGTGGTTTCCGTTCGACGTCGTGGGGGAGCGGGCCACGGGGGCATCGCTCTCGTTCGTGTTCCGCGAAGGGGAGGGGGAGCCGTTCGCCGGCTCGATGGTCGAGTTCTCGCCGCGCTCCGCGATGGAGCTGCGCTGGGAGGGCGACGAGACGCTGCGGCTCGAGCTGCGCCCGGCGGATTCCGGGTGCTCGCTGACCCTCATCAACCGCTTCGACGAGATCGGCAAGGCCGCGCGCGACGCCGCGGGCTGGCACGCATGCCTCGACGTGCTGGGCGCGTTGCTGTCGGGCGCGTCGGTCGACGCGGGCGCGCGCTGGGGCGCGGTGCACCCGGGCTACGTGTCGCGCTTCGGCCCGGAGGCGTCGGTGATCGGGCCTCCGGGCTGAAAACGCAAACGAGCGTCGACTTTGTCAACCACCGGTTGACAAAGTCGACACTCGATGATGCTTAGGACTGGCGGGCGAGGTCCTCGGAGCCGTTGGCGCCGTTGCCGCCCTCGTTCTCCTGGGACTTCTCGTTGCCGCGGACCGCGTCCTCGAGGGCCTCGAGGCCGATGATCCGGACGCTGGAGCGGAAGCTGCCGTCGCGACCGTGCTGCTCGACGTCGCCACGTCCGGCACCGCCGCCGCCGCGACCGCCACGGTCGTAGCGACCGCCTCCGCCGCCACGGCCACCGCCGCCGCCGTATCCGCCGCCGCCACCGGGCCGGCCGCCGCCGCCACCCTGGCCGCCGCCGCGCCCACGGCCGCCACGGCCGCCGCGCTGGTCGTAGGCCGGACGCGGGTTCACGATCGCCTTGACGTCACGCACCGGCGTCGCCGCAAGGCGCACCCACGCGGTGAACGTCGGATCGCCGGGCTTGACGCCCTGAGCCTGCTCGGCGCAGACCGAAGACCACTTCATCGTCTCGCCGTCATCGCGACGCTTCGGCTGCAGCGCCTCGAGCACGGCCTCGGGACCGCCGACCCGCTCGATCGCCGCGGCAAGCCGCGCCTGCGCACGCGCCGAACGCGTGGGCGACGTGGCCGGAGCCTGCGGAGCCGCGGGAGCGGCGGCCTGCGGCTGCGCCTCACCCTCGGCGACCGGCTGGGCCTCGCCCTCGGCACCTTCGACGACGATCGGAGCGTCCTCGCCGGGCATACCCTCGGTGGCCGCGTCCTCCGGCCCCTCGAGCGCCGCCTGCTCCTGCTTGCGCAGCTCGGTGAGCTTCGCGAAGAACGTCCGGCGATGCCGCTCGGCGGCGGTCAGCCGGCGGCGACGCGGCCGCTCGGGCTTGCCGGGCCGGTCCTGCCGCGGCGGACGCTGCCCCTGCGGGGCGGCGGAACCGTCACCGGCGGGCTGGGCCGCGGCGTCGGCGGCCGGAGCGTCGCCGGCGGGAGCCGCGGCGGCCGGGGCGTCAGCGGCGGGAGCGTCGGCGGCCGGAGCGGCGGCCTCGGCGGCCGGAGCCTCGACGGCGGGCGCCTCAGCGGCCGGGGCGGCAGCCTCGGCGGCCGGTGCCTCGGCGGGGGTCTCTGCGACCGGAGCCTCGACGGCGGGCGCGTCAGCGACGGGAGTCTCCGCAGCCGTCTCGGCCGCGGGCTTCTCCTCACTGGCGGTTTCCGCGACGGGCGCTTCGGCGGCCGGAGTCTCGGGCGCGGCTTCGGCGACGGGCGCCTCGGCGGCCGGAGTCTCGGGCGCGGCTTCGGCGACGGGCGCCTCGGCGGCCGGAGTCTCGGGCGCGGCTTCGGCGACGGGCGCCTCAGCGGCCGGAGCCTCAGGCGCGGCCTCGACGGCGGGCGCCTCGGCGGCCGGAGCCTCAGGCGCGGCCTCGGCGACGGGCGCCTCGGCGGCCGGAGCCTCAGGCGCGGCCTCGACGGCGGGCGCCGTCGTCGCCGGCGTGTCCGCCGCGACGGGGGCGTCGACCGCAGGGGTCTCGACCGTCTCGGCCTCCGGGGCCGGTGCCTCGTCCAGAGCCGGGGCGTCCGGGGCGATCGCCGCTTCGGCGGTCGCTTCCTCGGCCGTCACCGGCGGGGCCGGATCGCTGCTCCCTTCGGAGGCCGCCGCCGCTTCGGGCTCGGGCGTCGTGGCGGTCTCGTTCTTGTCCTCAGGGGAGGGCGTCTCGGTCATGGTGTTGGACCTCTGGCTGCTGGCTGGTCGGCGCGCCGCGTGTCGTGAGTGAAAGGGCGCGCGAGGGCGAGGCGTCCGGGCGCGGCAAAGCACCGGGAAGCCGCGTGGCCAGCATAGCGGTCCCAACGGGCCGAACCGGCACTCGTCGACAGCTTGACGACCACTAGCCTTCTGACCATGGCCGGAGGTAACGGAGATACCCCTCGCGAGCTGTTCCTGATCGACGGGAACTCACTTGCGTACCGCGCGTTCTTCGCGCTCCCAGAGTCGATCTCGACCTCCGACGGACGGCCGACCAATGCCATCTTCGGGTTCGCGTCGATGCTGGTGAAGATCCTCACCGACTACGGCCAGGTCCCGACCGTCGTGGTCTGGGACGCGGGGATGTCGGGCCGCAAGGAGATCAGCGCCGACTACAAGGCGCAGCGCTCGTCGCGTCCTGACCTCCTGAAGCTGCAGTGGCCGCACCTGCGCCCGCTGGTCGAGGCGTTCGGCTACCGGAACATCTCGGTCGAGGGCTTCGAGGCCGACGACGTGATCGCCGCGCTCGCCGAGCAGGCGAAGGGGCGCGGGATCCCCGTGATGGTCGTCACCGGCGACCGCGACGCCTACCAGCTCGTCGACGACGGCGTGCGGATCATGTCCACGTCAAGAGGCGTCACGGACGTGAAGGTCTACGACCGCGAGGCCGTGATCGAGCGCTACGGCATCCCGCCCGAGCTCGTCCCGGACTTCATCGGCCTCAAGGGCGACACCAGCGACAACATCCCCGGCGTCCCGGGCATCGGCGACAAGACCGCCGCCGACCTGCTGCAGAAGTTCGGCGACCTCGAAGGCGTGCTCGCGAGCATCGACGTGATCACCGGCGCCAAGCGCAAGCAGAACCTGACCGAGCACGCCGACAACGCGCGCATGTCGAAGCAGCTGGCGACGATGGTCCGCGACGTGCCGATCGACATCGACCTCGAGGCCGAGTTCACCCGCACGCCGGACCGCACCAACCTGCGCACGGTCTTCCGCGACTGGGAGCTCCGCGATCCCCTGCGCCGGCTGGAGGAGGCGCTCGAGGCCGCCGAGCTGGAATCGATCCCGCGGCCCGAGGACGTCACGACGATCCAGGTCAAGACGGGCCTCGCCCGCCACCCGGGAGACATCGCGAGGATGAAGGGCGACGAGCTGGTGATCACGCTCGCGCCGCCGGAGGCGCCCGAGGGCGAGCTGATCCCGCGCGAGCCGATGTGGCGCTTCGCGGCCTACGCGGGCGGCAACATCGCGCTCGCGGGTGAGACCGACGACCCATCGCTCGTGATCCAGGCCGCGGGCGACCGCCCGGTGATCGCCCACGACGCCAAGGCACTGGGCGATGTTCCGAACAACCTCGTCTTCGACACGGCCGTTGCCGGCTACCTGCTCGACCCGGCCCGTCGCGGCTACCCGCTCGACGAGCTGGCCGAGGAGCGTGCGATCGCCGCCGAGGCCGGCGACGAGCTGGCGACCTACGCCGTCCTGATCTACGAACTGGCGAAGGCGCAGCGCCCGCAGATCGAGGAACGCGGCCTGACGGACCTGATGACGCAGGTCGAGCTGCCGCTCGTGCACGTCCTGCGCGAGACCGAGAAGGCCGGCATCAAGCTCGACACGAAACAGCTGGAGACGGTCGCGACCCGCATCCGTGCCGATGTCGTGCTGCTCGAACGCGAGATCTGGGACCTCGCGGGCGAGGAGTTCGTCATCGGCTCGCCGCAACAGCTCGGCGCGGTGCTGTTCGAGAAGCTCGAGCTGAGCCGCAAGCGCCGCGGCAAGACCGGCTTCAGCACGGACGCCAAGGTGCTGCAGGCGATCCGTGACGAGCACCCGATCATCCCCAAGATCGAGCGCTTCCGCGAGCTGTCCAAGCTCGCCCAGACCTACCTCGACGCGCTGCCGAACTGGATCGGCGACGGACGGCCGGCTGCACACCACGTTCGAGCAGACGACGGCCGCCACCGGTCGCCTGAGCAGCATCAACCCGAACCTCCAGAACATCCCGATCCGCACCGAGACCGGCCGCGAGATCCGCGCCTGCTTCATCCCCGAGCCCGGGAACGTGCTGCTGAGCGTGGACTACAACCAGGTCGAGCTGCGCGTCCTGGCCCACATCGCCAACGAGCAGGTCCTGCGCGACATCTTCCTGCGCGGCGAGGACGTGCACACCGAGACCGCGAGCGCCGTCTTCGACCTCCCGCCCGACCAGCTCGACGTGGGCATGCGCAGCAAGGCCAAGATGGTCAACTACGGGATCGTGTACGGCCTCAGCGCCTTCGGCCTCGCCGACCGGCTGCAGATCCCGCAGGAGGAGGCCAAGGCGTTCATCGACCGCTACCTCGAGCGCTTCCCCGCCGTCGCGCAGTTCATGAAGGACGCGGTGACGCAGGCGCAGGAGCACGGCTACGTCTCCACGCTGCTCGGTCGCCGTCGTCAGATCCCGGAGATCCGGGCCCGCAACTGGCAGGTGCGCAGCCTCGGCGAGCGGCTCGCGGTCAACACCGTGATCCAGGGCACCGCGGCCGACATCATCAAGATCGCGATGGTCAACTCCCACAACGCGCTCGCCGAGGCCGGCCTCGCCACCAGGACGATCCTCCAGATCCACGACGAGCTGCTCTTCGAGGGCCCGCCGGAGGAGATGGAGCGGGCCACCGAGATCGTCACGCGCGAGATGGTCGGCGCCGCGGTCCTTGACCCGCCGCTGACGGTCAACGCGGGCGTCGGCGACAACTGGCTGAGCGCCAAGTGACCTGATGGACAAGAACGTCGCGCTCGTCGTGGCGCTCGTGATCGGCGCGATCGTGGCCGTGCAGGGCCCGCTGAACTCCCAGCTCGCGCGCTCGACGGGCGGGCTGCCGGCGACGACGATCGCCCTCGGCGTGTCGTTCCTCTCGCTGTTGCTGCTCACGATCTTCGCCGGGCAGCTGAGCGGGTTCGGGGACATCGGCAAGGCGCCGCTGTACGCGATCATCGGCGGAGGCCTGGCGGGAGCGCTCTACGTCGGCTCGATCGTCTGGACCGTCCGCGTGCTCGGCGTCGGCGGCCTGAGCGCCGCGACCCTCGCGGGACAGTTCGCGGCGGCGCTGACGATCGACCACTTCGGCTGGCTCGGCGTCGAGCGCGCGCCGATCACCGCGGCGAAGCTGGCAGGAGTGGCACTGCTGGCCGCGGGTACGTACCTGATCGTCGCGGACTAATCTCACCCGCAAGACTTTCGAGGAGGCGCGAGATGAAGCTTGAGAACGAGTTCACGGTTCCAGCATCGATCGAACAGGCGTGGGCGGTTCTGCTGGACGTCCCGCGCGTCGCTCCGTGCCTGCCGGGCGCGACGGTCGAGCCCGGCGGCGGCGAGGACGGCGTCTACAAGGGCGCGATGAAGATCAAGATCGGCCCGATCACCGCCAGCTACAAGGGCACGGTCAAGATCGAGGAGGCCGACGAGGTCGCCCGCGTCGTCGCGATGAAGGCGCAGGCCAAGGACGCCCGCGGCCAGGGCACCGCCGCCGCGACGATCACCTCGACGATGACCGAGGTCGAGGACGGGACCAAGGTCTCCGTCGTCACCGACATGCGCATCACCGGTCCGGCCGCCTCGTTCGGCCGCGGCGTGATGCAGGACGTCTCGGCCAAGCTGATGGGCCGCTTCGCCGACTGCCTCGCGGAGGAGATGCGCAGCGACGGCGCCGCGACCGCGGAGCCGGAAGCCGAGGCGGAGGCTGAGCCCGTGGCCGGCGAGACGCCCGGCGCAGCCGAGCACCACGGTCGAGGACACCGGTGTCCCCGGCGCCTCCTCCGGTGTCTCCAGCGCCGACGCGGAGCCGACGATCCCGAGCGCCTCCTCGGGCACCTCGACCAAGACCACGACGCGCCCGACGGACGACGTGCTGGACCTGGGCGAGGCGAGCCGCGACGCCGTGATCAAGCGCGCCATCCCGCTCGTCGGCGGCGTCGTCGCGCTGCTGATCCTGATCCGCCTGATCCGGCGTTGAGCCTGGACCCAGAGCTCCAGCGCCTGCTGGAGGCGATGGACGGCGACGGCCCACCGGCGCACGAGGTGCCGGTGGACCAGGCGCGCGCCGCGCACCTGGCCGAGACCGCGCATCTCGCGGGGGAGGGGCCGCCCGTCGCCCATGTCAGCGATGACACCGCGGGCGGCGTCCCGGTCCGCATCTACGAGCCCGAGGACGCGCACGGCACCGTCGTCTACCTGCACGGCGGCGGCTGGGTCGTGGGCACGCTGGATTCCGTCGACGCCGTCTGCCGCGCGCTGGCGAACGAGTCGGGCGCGCGCGTGGCCAGCGTCGACTACCGGCTCGCGCCCGAGCATCCCTTCCCGGCGGGGCTCGAGGACGCGTTCGCGGTGACGCGCGCGCTCGCGCCCGAGGTCGATCGCCGGCGACTCGGCGGGCGCGAACCTCGCCGCGGTCGTCGCCCGCCATCTGCGCGACCAGATCAAGCTCCAACTGCTCGTCTATCCCGTCACCGACGCGGGGGTCAACACGCCGTCCTACACGGAGTTCGACGAGCGCTTCGGGCTCACCGCGGCCGCGATGCAGCGCTTCTGGCGGCTCTACCTGGACGGTGCCGAGGGGCTGCACCCGGACGCCTCGCCGCTGCGGGCGACCGACCTGGAGGGCGCCCCGCCCGCGTACATCCTCACGGCGAGCCACGATGTCCTGCGCGACGAGGGCGAGGCCTACGCCGCCGCGCTCGAAGCGGCCGGCGTCCCGGTCACGCTGCGCCGCCGCGAGGGCGCGATCCACGGCTTCTGGCGCTGGCAGACGACCGCGATCGCCCGCGACGCCGTGCGCGAGGCGGCGGCGGCGATTCGCTCCTCGATAGGTTGAGGCGCATGGCGTTCTGGCACCCCTTTGCGGACATGGGCGCGGTCTCGCGCGAAGCGTTGGTCATCGAGCGCGGCGAGGGACCCTGGGTCTTCGACGCAGGCGGCCGCCGCTATCTCGACGGCACCGCGTCGCTCTGGTACGCGAACCTCGGGCACGGCCGCAGCGAGATCGCCGACGCCGTCGCCGCGCAGATGAAGCGCATCGAGGCCTACCACACGTTCGCCGACCTCTCCAACCGCCCGGCGGACGAGCTGTGCGACGCGCTCGCGGCGCGCGCCCCGATGGCGAACGCCAAGGTCTTCCTGACCAGCGGCGGCGGCGACTCGATCGACGTCGCGGCCAAGCTCGCCCGGCGCCACTTCATCAACCAGGGCCAGCCCGAGCGCGTGCACCTGATCTCGCGCACCCAGGGCTACCACGGCACGCACGGCTTCGGCACCTCGCTCGGCGGGATCGAGGCCAACGTGACCAACTGGGGCCCGCTCGTCCCGCAGATCTCCAGCGTCCCGTTCGACTCGCTGCCCGCGCTGGAGGAGGAGATCCGGCGCGTCGGGCCCGACAAGGTCGCGGCGTTCTTCTGCGAGCCCGTGATCGGCGCCGGCGGCGTCCACGTGCCGCCCGACGGCTACATCCAGGGCGTCGGCCGACCTCTGCGCCGAGCACGGGATCCTGCTCGTCATCGACTCCGTGATCTGCGCGCTTCGGCCGGCTCGGCACGTGGTTCGGCGTCGAACGCTGGGAGGACGTCAAGCCCGCGATGATCACGTTCGCCAAGGGCGTGACCTCGGGCTACCTGCCGCTCGGCGGGGTCGTCGTCTCCGAAACGGTCGCCGCGCCCTTCTTCGAGGCACCCGGCGGGCCGATGTTCCGTCACGGCGCCACCTACGCGGGCCACCCGACCGTCTGCGCGGCCGGGCTCGCCACGCTCGAGATCTACGAGCGCGAGGACATCATCCGCCGCGGCCGCGACCTCGAGCAGCCGCTGTATGACGCGCTGACGCCGCTCGCCGACCATCCGGGCGCCGGCGAGGTGCGCGGCGGACTCGGCTTCCTCGCAGCCGTCGCGGTCGCGCCCGACGCGGACGCGGGCGCCGTCGCGCGGCTCGCCGCGGGCGCGCGCGAGGCCGGGGTGCTCGTGCGGCCGCTGCTGGGCGGCGTCGCGGTCTCGCCGCCGCTGATCTGCGAGCAGGAGCACATCGACCTCCTCGCCCAGGCGATCACGGCCGGTCTCGACGATGTAACGGCTGGGTAATCCCGATCACGGCAGTCGTGATAAGTTAGGTCCACCTAATGAGGTGGCCCGAAACACCCGTGGAGGAGCTCGAGGAGTTCCCCAAGGCCGGCTTCCGCGCCCGGCGCTGGCTGCGCTTCGAGCGCGATCTGCAGGCCTGGTTAGGGACGCCTGATGGCCGATTTGCGCAGTGGTGCGCGGCGGAGGTCGTCACCGAGAGGGAGTAGCGTGGCGGTCATGCCGACCACACGCCACGCGTCCGCGGGCATTCTCGCGGACCAGAACGCAGCCAAGCGTGACGAGATCGTCGCCCTCCTGACACGGGCGTACTGGATGGAGATGGAGACGGTGATGAGCTATCTCGCCAACTCCGCTCATCTCGACGGGATCCGTGCCGAGGAGATCGCCGAGGCCCTCGCCGCCGACGTGACCGAGGAGCTGGGTCACGCCAAGTCCTTCGCGGGTCGCATCAAGGACCTCTACGGCACCGTGCCGGGTTCGATGGAGTTCACGGCCGAGCAGTCCTACCTGCAGCCGCTGGAGGACTCCACCGACGTCGCGACCGTGATCAAGGGCGTGATCGAGGCCGAAGCGGGCGCGATCGAGCACTACACGCGCATCATCGAGGCCTGCGACGGCGTCGACTGGGCGACGCAGGACATGGTGATCGAGATCCTCCGCGACGAGGAGAACCACCTGCGCACGTTCGAGCGCTACCTCAAGGAATTCGAGTAGTCACGCGGCGACCTCACGCGCCGTCCGCACGGCAGCGGGCGGCGCCGGCACCGCGAACTGCGGCGGCGCGATGTCGAGGTAGTGCCGGAACGTCCAGTTCGACACGCGCGGGCGCGTGAAGATCCGCGTCAGCGTGTCCAGCGGGCGCCCGTGCAGGTGCCGGATCGACTGCTGGGAGCGGTAGATCGCCTCGTACTTCCAGCGGTGCGCGGCCGAGAACGCGTGGTAGCGCTTCAGCGCCTGCGCACGGTCCTGGCGGCCCTCGAGCACGGCGCGCAGCTCGCGCCCGACCGCGATCCCGAAGTAGAACGCCGTCCGGATGCCCTCCGCGGTCAGCGGCAGGCAGTGCCCGGCGCTGTCGCCGGCGAAGAAGACGCCGTCCTCGGTCGCCGGCCGGATCCGGTGGGGGATCCAGTTGCCCTGGTAGCCGTGCGGCTCCGCGGCGACGTCCTCGACCAGCCGCAGCGTGGGCTGCTTGACCGGGTCGTGCGGGTCGAAGGAGCCGACGCCGATGCGCAGCTCGTCGCGCGCGGGGAACGACCAGCCGTAGCCGGCGTCGACGTAACGCGGGTCGATCCACAGCTCCAGGTCCTCGCCGATCCCGGCCGGATGCACCTCCAGGCCGCGCGAGAGCGGCGCGTCGGGAGGCTGGACGTTGTCCCCCGGACCGAGCACCCGGCGCCAGCCGAGAGCATCGACGATCAGCGGCGCCGTCACGTCGCCACGGTCGGTCCGTACGGTGTTCCCGGTGCGCCCCTCGACCTTGGCGGTCTCGAACTCGGCCTCGCCGCGCTGATCGAAGAGCAGCGCGCACAGCTGCCGGTAGTCGAAGGTCGAGAAGCCGAACGGCAGCGCCCAGCGGGCGCGCTCGATGCCCGGTGTGTGCACGAGCAGCGAGTCGAAGGTCTGCCGGATCGAGGCCTCAAGACCCAGGTTTCGCAGCCATTCCGTGGGTGCGGCGCAGGCCGAGGTCTGGCGCTCTCCGACCTCGTAACGGTCGAGCACGAGCACCCGTGCTCCGGTCGATCGCAGCTCGCGTGCAACGGTCAGCCCGGCGAACGATGCGCCGCAGATCAGGACGTCGGCATCGGCACCATGGGGAAAGGGCACGCGGGCGGCCCCGCGCTTCGTGGCTCGTACGGGCATTCTCGCTACAGTATCCGGCTGCTAATGGAAGCCACGCTCACTCCCCCTGCCATCCCGGATGCTCGCGTCGTCGAGGGCTCCGACGGGATGCTCCTCGAGATCGACGGCCAGATCGTCCCCAACTACGACGCAACGATCGTCCCCTTTGAAGAGGGCGACGTCGTTACCGGCAAAGTCGTGCGGATCGACAAGGACGAAGTCCTGGTCGACATCGGTTACAAGAGCGAAGGGGTCATCCCCAATAACGAGCTCTCGATCCGCAAGTCGGTCGATCCCCATGAGGAGGTGGAGCTCGGCGAAGAGGTCGACGCTCTCGTCCTCACGAAGGAGGATCAGGACGGCCGCCTGATCCTGTCCAAGAAGCGTGCTCGTTTCGAGCGCGCCTGGCGCAAGATCGAAGCTGCCGCCGAGTCTGGCGAGCCGGTCAACGGCGCGGTCATCGAGGTCGTCAAGGGCGGCCTCATCGTCGACCTCGGCGTGCGCGGCTTCCTGCCCGCCTCGCTGGTCGACATCCGCCGCGTGCCGAATCTGGACGAGTACATGGGTCAGACGATCCAGACGAAGGTCATAGAACTCAATCGCTCGCGCAACAACGTCGTGTTGTCGCGTCGCGCGGTGCTCGAGGAGGAGCGCAAGGAGCAGCGCCAGGCCATCCTGGAGCGTCTGCAGCCCGGCCTCATCATCGAGGGCCAGATCTCGAACATCGTCGACTTCGGCGCGTTCGTGGACCTGGACGGCATCGACGGCCTGATCCACATCTCCGAGCTCTCGTGGTCGCACGTCAACCACCCGAGCGAGATCCTGTCGATCGGCCAGACCGTCGAGGTCAAGGTTCTCGACATCGACCGTGATCGCCAGCGCATCTCCCTGGGCCTCAAGCAGACCCAGGAGGATCCGTGGCAGCGTGTCGTCGACACCTACCACGTGGGTGACGAGCTCGAGGGCGCCGTGACCAAGGTCGTCGCGTTCGGTGCGTTCGTCGAGATTCTCGAGGGCGTCGAAGGGCTCGTGCACATCTCCGAGCTCGCCCAGCAGCACGTCGAGAACCCGCGCGAGATCGTCGCCCCGGGCGACGAGGTCAAGGTCAAGATCCTCGAGATCGACTCCGAGCGCCGCCGGCTCTCGCTCTCGATCAAGCGGGTCGAGGGCCAGGTCCTGCCGCGTAAGACCGACGGTCTGGGCGATGTCGGCGACCTCGAGGACATGCCTGAGCTGGGCCTGTCCGAGGACGTCTTCGCCGAGCAGACCGGTGGCGTCGTCGAGGACGACACGCCCGAGGCGGAGGCCGCGGAGGCCGCCGTCGTGGACGCTCCGGTCGACGAGGAGGCCCCCGCTGCGGAGGCCGCCGCCGTCGAGGAGGCCCCGGTCGACGAGGCTCCCGCCGTCGAGGAGGCCCCGGTCGACGAGGCTCCCGCCGTCGAGGAGGCCCCGGTCGACGAGGCTCCCGCCGTCGAGGAGGCCCCCGTCGAGGAGGCTCCCGCCGCCGAAGAGGCTCCGGCCGCTGAGGCTGAGGTTCCCGCTGAGGAGCCGGCCGCGGAGGCGGAGTCCGAGAAGGAGTGACCGCGCCGCCGTTCGTCGGCCTGACGGGCGGCATCGGCGCTGGGAAGTCGGAGGCGCTCGCCGCGCTCGAACGTCTGGGCGCGGCGACGATCTCCGCGGACAGGGTCGTCCACGAGCTCTACGACGACCCTGAGGTGAGCGCCGCCGTGGTGGCGCGCTGGGGCGACGAGGTCGCCCCAGGGGGGCGGGTGGATCGTCCCGCGGTCGCGCGTCACGCGTTCGCGACCGACGAGGACCGCCGCTGGCTCGAGGGTCTGCTGTGGCCCCTGGTCGGCCAGCGGATCGCCGCGTGGCGCGAGGCGCAGTCGCAGCGTTCGCCCGCACCACGGGCGCTCGTCGTCGAGACGCCGCTGCTGTTCGAGGCGGGCCTCGAGGGCAACTACGACGCGACGATCGCGGTCGTCGCCGACGAGGCGGTTCGCGCCGAGCGCGCAGGGGCCCGCGGGCACGAGGCGCTCGACGAACGCACTGCACGACAGCTGACACAGGCCGAGAAGGCCGCGAGGGCGACGTACGCTGTAGAGAACTCCGGCAGTTTGCGCGATCTTCGAGCAGGAGCTGTCGGGGGTTCTTGCGAAGCTGATGGTCTGAGCCGATGAGTGCACCTCCTGCGACCGCCCGCCGACAGAGTCGGCCCGCGGCCCGAACGGGTCGTTCCCGCGCACGCCGTAACGCAGGTGCTGCGGCGCCGGCTGCTGCTCGCCGGAGGCCTCGCGCTCGTGATCGTGGCGGTGGTCAGCCTCGTCCAGCCCGGCGGATCATGCGGTCAAGGAGCTCAAGCTCCCGCTGCGTCACGAGGACGTGATCCGCCAGCAGGCGGCGGACAAGAAGGTCGATCCGTCGCTGATCGCCGGCGTCATCTACACCGAGTCGCGCTTCCGCGACGTGACCTCGCACGCCGGCGCCAAGGGCCTGATGCAGCTGATGCCCGAGACCGCGGACTACATCGCGCGCAAGTCCGGCGGCACGGCCTTCGAGCGCGCCGATCTGGCGACGCCGCAGATCAACATCGCCTACGGCACCTGGTATCTGCGCTACCTGCTCGACAAGTACGACGGCAACACGATCCTGACGCTCGCCGCCTACAACGCGGGGGAGGGCAAGGTCGACGAGTGGCGTGCCGCCGCCGCGGCCAAGGGCGAGCGCTTCAAGGTCGCCAGCCACATCCCGTTCAAGGAGACGCGCGACTACGTCCGCCGCGTCCTCAACGCCCGCGCCAACTACCGGCGCAGCTACGCGACCGAACTCGGCTTGTGATCGCGCTCGTGACCGGAGTCGGCCGTAGGGTCGGCATCGGTTACGCGATCGTGGAGCGGCTCGAGGAGCTGGGGGCGATGGTCTATACGCAGTCGTGGACGCCGCATGACGCCGCGCAGCCCTGGGGCGCCGATCCCGACGCGGTGCCGCCGGGAGCCGGCCACACGGAGCTCGACCTCACGGATCCCGGCGCGCCCGAAGCGCTCGTCGACTCGATTCCGGGCCACCTTGACGTGCTGGTCGTCAACCATGCGCACTCCAGCGACCAGAGCCTGGGCGAGCTCGACGCGGAGGAGATCGACCGCGCGCTGGCGGTCAACGTGCGCGCACCGCTGCTGCTGGTGCAGGCCTTCCACGCCCGCCACGACGGACGCGAGGGCGGTCGCGTGATCCTGATGACGTCAGGCCAGCACCGCGGCCCGATGCCCGGCACGCTGCCGTACATCGCCGGCAAGGGCGCGCTGCACCAGCTCACGCTCAGCCTCTCGGTGGCGGTCGCGGACAAGCGGATCACGCTGAACACGGTCGATCCAGGCGCGACCGACACCGGCTACGCCCCGCCCGAGACCTATGCGGCGGTGCTGGCGCAGGAGCCGTTCGGCCGCTGGGGCGAGCCTGACGACGCGGCCCGGCTGATCGCGTTCCTGTGCTCCGAAGGCGGGCGCTGGATCACCGGCCAGGTCATCACCTCGTCCGGTGGAGGGCCGTGACGGAATAAACGCCGGGGCGCCGGCGTCGAGGCGGGTATCAGGACCTCGGCCCCCACCTTCGCGCCCGGCTCCACCTTCTCCGGCTACCGCATCGAGGCGGAGGCGGGGCGTGGCGGCATGGGCATCGTCTACCGCGCGACCCAGCTCGCGCTCGACCGCCCCGTCGCGCTGAAGCTGATCGCCGCCGGCTTCGCCGACGACCGCAGCTTCCGGGAGCGCTTCAAGCGCGAGTGGGAGACCGCCGCCTCGATCGATCACCCCAACGTGATCCCGGTCTACGAGGCCGGCGAGGCGGAGGGGCAGCTGTTCATCGCGATGCGCTTCGTCGAGGGCGTCGACCTGGCGAACCTGATCGCGCGCGAGACCGAGTTCGAGCCCGAGCGCGCCGTGCGGATCGTCGCCCAGGTCGCGTCCGCGCTCGACGCCGCGCACGCTCGCGGGCTCATCCACCGCGACGTCAAGCCCGCGAACGTGCTGATCGGCGCCTCCGAGCACGTCTACCTGACCGACTTCGGCCTGACCAAGCACGCGACCCAGGACACCCTGACCCAGACCGGCCTGTTCGTCGGCAGCGTCGACTACGCCGCGCCCGAGCAGATCCGCGGCGAGGCGATGGACGCGCGCACCGACGTCTACGCGCTCGGCTGCGTCCTCTACCAGACGCTCACCAAGCGCCTGCCCTACGACCGCGACGGCGACGTGGCGAAGATGTACGCCCACATCACCGAGCCGCCCCCGGTCGTCACCGAAGCCCGCCCCGACCTCCCCGCCGCGCTCGACGCCGTCATCGCCAAGGCGATGGCCAAGGACCCCGACGACCGCTACGCCACCGCCGGCGCACTCGCCGCAGCCGCCACCGCCGCGGCTATCAAGGGGTCTGACCCCTCAACGCTGCGTTCGCACGAAAACCCCCGCTCAGCGCAAGATCCGATGGTTAAGGGGTCTGACCCCCGGGTGGGGCGGTTGGTGGTGGGGGTCGGGCTGCCGGTGGTGTTGGTGGCCGGGATGGTCGCCGCCGGGCTCGCGGCGGCTGGGGTGTTCAAGGGCGACGAGCCGGCGAAGGTGACGCGCCGACGGCCACGGCCACGGCCACGGTCGCACCGCCTGAGGCCACGCCGACGGCGACCGCCGCGCAGCAGCCGCGGGCGGTGGCGACGATCAAGGTGGGGAAGGGGCCCGACGGCGTCGCGGTGAGCGGCGGCAGGGTGTTCGTGGCCAACCAGCAGGCCGGGACGCTGTCGGTGATCGATCCCGAGAGCAACGCGGTCAGTGGGAAGCCACTGCCCGCGGGCACGCGGCCGGATGGGATCGTCGCCGGCAAGGGCGTGGTGTGGCTCGCGAGCGCGGGCTCCGACGCCGTGCAGCGCTTCCAGGCCGCGGGTGAGGTACTGCCCACCGCGAAGGTCCCCGTCGGCGACCGGCCGGAGGCGATCTCGCTCGGCAAGCAGCTGGTGTGGGTGGCCAACGTCAACGACAACACGGTCAACCGCATCGACCGTGCGGCGCCCGCGATCGTCGGCGGCCCGATCGGCGTCGGCTCCAAGCCGGCCGGGATCTTCGTCGGGCGCCGCTTCGTCTGGGTGACGAACTCGGGCGACGACACAGTCGTGCGGATCGACCCGTCCACGGCGGAGGTGGTCGGCACGCCGATCTCGGTCGGGCACCGGCCGCGCGGCGTGATCGAGACCGAGAGCGCGGCCTGGATCGCGAACGCCGGCGACGGCACCGTCACGCGCCTGGACCGCAAGACCGGCGAGGTCATCAGCACGACCAAGGTCGGCCGCGACCCGCGCCAGCTGGCCTTCGGCAACGGCTTCGTGTGGGTCACCAACAACGACGACAACAGCGTCACGCGGCTGGATCCGCAGACGGGCCGCGTCGTCGGCGCGCCGATCCCGGTCGGCCGGCGGCCACTCGGCATCGCCTCCGGCGCCGGCGCCGTCTGGGTGGCCAACCATGGCGACCACACGATCACCCGGATCGACCCATGACGAGCCGCCCGCAACCGGCATAGGATCGCGAGAACGCCATGGCGGGTTTCTTCAACTACCCGACCGAATCGGACTCCGACTCAGGGATCGGTCTCCCCGGTTTTCTCAACGATCGCGGCGAGGACGACTGGGGCATGCTGCTCGACCACGCGGAGACGCTGATCTTCCGCCCCGGCGACATCGTCCTCAAGGCCGGGCAGCAGGATCGCGCCCTGTACCTGCTCGTCGACGGCTGGCTGCGCGCCCCCAGCGGCGTGATCCACCCGATCACGACGGTCGGCGAGGCCGCGTTCCTCGACGGCGCCCCGCGCGCCGTCGACGTCGAGGCGATGAGCGACGGCGAGGTGATGCGGCTCAGCTTCGAGAGCTTCGAGGCGCTCGCCGCCCGCAACCCGGCGCTGGCGCGTCACATCCTGCTCGACCTCGGCCGGATCCTGTCGGCCCGGTTGCGTGCCGGCGATGAGCACACGCCCGGGTGGTCGGGCTGAGCTTCCCGAACTACACGCAGATCCCCTCGCGCCTCCCGCTGCGCTGGTGGCAGGCGATCCGCTCCGGCAGCATCGTCGCCGCGCTGATCATCGCGGCCCTTCTGATCGTCACCCCCGACACAGGCCTGTTCGTGATGTGGAAGGTCGTGATCCCGCCTGCTGCCGGTGCTGTTCCTGGTCGCGCCGGGCATCTGGCGCAACATCTGCCCGCTGGCCGCCTCGAACCAGACGCCGCGGGCGCTCGACATCACCAAGGCCCTGACCGCGCCCGCCTGGTTGAAGGAATACGGCTACGTGATCGCGTTCAGCCTGTTCGTCGGCTTCGTCTTCCTGCGCCGGCTCGGCCTCGACGACAGCGGCCCGCTGAGCGCGCTGCTGCTGCTCGGCGCGATGACCGCGGCCTTCACCGGCGGCATGTTCCTCAAGGGCAAGAGCGGCTGGTGCTCGACGATCTGCCCGCTGCTGCCGGTGCAGCGGATCTACGGCCAGACGCCGTTGCTGATGGTCGCCAACGCGCACTGCCAGCCGTGCGTCGGCTGCGTCAAGAACTGCTACGACTTCAACCCGCGAGCGCGCCTACCTGGCCGACCTCAACGACGCCGACACCTACTGGAGCGGCTACCGGCGCTACTTCGTCGGCGCGTTCCCGGGCCTGATCGTCGGTTTCTTCGTGGTCCCGGACGGCTCGGCGGCCTACGTCCTCGGCTGGATGGCGATCTGCGTCGCGGCCGGCGTGGCGAGCTTCGCGACGCTGATCGCGTTCTGGAAGACCTCCGCGCACACGATCACGTCGCTCTACGGCGCCGTCGCGTTCTCGCTCTTCTACTGGTTCGCGAGCCGGATCCTGCCGGAGCCGCTGACCTGGGCGGTCCGCGCGGCCGCGATCGCGCTCGCCGTCACCTGGTTCGTCCGCACCGTGCGCAAGGAGAAGGCGTTCCACGACCGCGCATCGGCCGGCGCGCCCGCCGCCGCGGCGACGATCGTCGGCGCCGGCGCCCGCTCGCGTCGCGCGCCGCGCCGTCCAACGCGCCGGAGATCACGTTCGTCGCCGGACAACAAGCGCGTCGCGCCCAAGCCCGGGCCAGACGCTGCTCGAGGTCGCCGAGGCCGCCGGGATGGCGATCGAGGCCGGCTGCCGGATGGGCGTCTGCGGCGCCGATCCGGTCGCGATCAAGTCCGGGCTGGACTGCACGTCGCGCCGTCAGCGACGACGAGCTCGCGACGCTCGACCGTCTCGGCTACGCCGCGAACACCCGGATGGCGTGCTGCGTGCCGATCACCGGCCCGGTCGAGGTGTCGCTGACGCCGGACAAGGCCGAGACGCCGAGCCTGAGCCAGGTCAGCGGCTTCAAGTACGACAAGTCGGTCGCGAAGGTCGTCGTGATCGGCAACGGGATCGCGGGCGTGACCGCCGCCGACCACCTGCGCCGCCGCCACCCGGACGTCGAGATCGACCTGATCGCCGAGGAGCCGCACCACCTCTACAACCGCATGGGCATCTCGCGCCTCGTCTACGGCCGCTCGGCGATGCAGGGGCTCTACCTGAACCCCGACGCCTGGTACGAGGAGCGCCGGATCACCGCGTGGCTGAACACGCGCGCGCTGCGCCATCGACCGCGCCGCAGCGCGAGGTGCGTGCTCGGCACCGGCGAGCGGCTGCACTACGACCGGCTGATCCTCGCCACCGGCTCGCAGCAGCTTCGTGCCGCCGATCGAGGGCTTCGGGGTCGCCGGGACCGCGGTCCTGCGCTCGGCCGACGACGCGATCCGCCTGCGCGCGTTCGCCCAGCGTCCCGCGACCCGCCGTGCCGCCGTCGCCGGCGGCGGCCTGCTCGGCCTCGAGGCCGCGTACGCGCTGCACAAGCTCGGGCTGCAAGACCGTCGTGCTGGAGCGCTCGCGATCGCCTGCTGCGCCGCCAGCTCGACGCTCGCGCGGCCGAGATCCTGCGCCAGCTACCTCGAGGGCCTCGGGCTGGAGTTCGTGATGGAGGCCAAGGCCGAGTCGGTCGACGCCAACGGGCGCCTGCGGGCCGTGAACCTCAGCGAGGGCCGCAGCATCGAGGCGCACATCCTGCTCGTCGCGGCGGGCATCCAGCCGAACGTCGAACTCGCCCGCGAGGCGGGGCTGCGGATCAAGCGCGGCGTGCTCGTCGACGAGCGGATGCGCACCGACGACCCGTCGGTGCTCGCCGCCGGTGACGTCGCCGAGTTCGAGGGCCAGCTGCCCGGCCTGTGGCCGACGGCGGTCGCCCAGGCGGAGGTCGCGGCCGACACCGCCGCAGGCGGCGACAAGGCCTACAAGGGCGTCGTGCCGGTCACGATCCTCAAGGTCGTGGGCATCGAGCTGACCTCGATCGGCCACTTCGAGCGCACCGCGCCCGACGACGAGGTGATCGCGCTCGAGGGCGACGGCGGCACCAAGTACCGCAAGCTCGTGATCTCGGGCGGGCAGATCGTCGGCGCGATCCTGCTCGGCTACGGGCGCGAGGTCACGCCGGTCCGCACCGCGATCACGAAGGGCGCCGACGTCACCCCGCACCTGGACGCGCTGCGCGACGGCAACTGGGGCGTGCTCGAGAGCCTCGGCTGAGGAATACGCGGCGGAGTGCCGGCGTCATCGCTGGCATGAAGCCGAGAATCCGTACCGCTCCTCCTCGTGTCGCGGCGCTGGCGATCGCCGCCGGGGTCGCGGCCTTCGCCCTCCCCGCGGCCGCGAACGCCGCGGTCACGCCCTCCGTCACCGGCACGACGCTGACGCTGACGGGTGACGCCACGCCCGAGAACATCACCCTCGGCGTCGACGCCGCCGGCCTGATCACGCACAGCTTCGGCACGGCCGGCGGCCTCGCGAGCGCCACCGACTTCGATCCCACCGCGGGCGTGAAGACGCTCCCCGCCGACGGCACGATCACCGTCGTAGTGAACGCGGGCGGCGGCAACGACAACATCAACTTCTCCGCTCCAAAACTCGCGGCGTCCACGATCAACGCCGAGGATGGCGACGACGTGATCGTCGGTTCGAGCGCCGTCGACGCGATCTCCGCCGGTCCCGGCAACGACCGCATCACCGGCTTCGGCGGCAGCGAGACGATCCACGGCGATGATGGCAACGACGTGATCATCTGGAACAACGGCGACGGCAATGACACCAACGAGGGCGACGCCGGCGTCGACGAGACGGTGATCACCGAGGGAACCGCCGACGACGAGAACACCGTCACGCCGAGCGGTGCGGGCTTCCGCTTCGATCGCGTCACCCCGGCGCCGATCAACGTCACCTCCAACAACGTCGAGAAGCTGTCGCTGACGTCCTTCTCGGGCAACGACAAGCTCACGACCGCGGCGGGTGTCAGCGTGCCGATGACCATCGACGCCGGCACCGGTGACGACACGATCGCGACCGGCGACGGCGCCGACCTGATCGCCGGCAACGACGGCAACGACTCGCTCAGCGGCGGCGGGGGCGGCGACCGCATCATCGGCGACCGTGGCGCCGACACCGTCAACGGCGGCGCCGCCGACGACACGCTGGTCTGGAACAACGGCGACGGCTCGGACGTGATGAACGGCGACGACGGCGTCGACCGGATCGAGACCAACCTCTCGGCCGCCGCCGACACCTCGACGCTCAAGGTCGAGAACGGCCGCGTCCGCTACGACCGCACCAACCCGGGCCCGTTCAACCTCAGCATCGGCTCAGCCGAGTACTTCGAGCTCAACGCGCTCGGCGGCGACGACACGCTGATCAGCGAGCCGTGGCTCCCGATCACCGTGGTCGCCGACGGCGGTGCCGGCAACGACACGCTCAACGTCCGCGACAACGTGGCGAGCTTCGCCTTCGGCGGCTCGGGCACCGACAAGGTGATCGCCGACGCGCAGGGCGTCGACGCGGTCGCGGCCGACGTCGAGAGCATCGACCGGCCGCCGGTCGTCACGCCCGCTCCGGCACCGGGCCCCGGCGCCGGCATCCTGGCCCCGACGGCCAAGGTCAAGCGGGGCGTCGCGACGCTCAGCGTCAGTTGCCCCGCCGGTGTCAGCGGCTGCAACGGCTCCGTCGCGCTGTTCACGACCAAGACGCTGAAGGCCGGCAAGCTCAAGGCCGCGCTGCTCCTCGGCCGCCAGTCCTACGCGCTGAAGGCCGGCGAGACCAAGGCGATCAAGGTCAAGCTCGCCTCCGGCACCGCGAACCTGGCCAAGCGCAAGAAGCTCGCCGTCAGCGCGCGCGTGTTCAGTCAGGGCCTTGACGAGCGCACCGCGAAGGTGAGCCTGTCGTTCTAACGTAGCCCGGGTGGAAAGCGATTTCCGGGATCTCGACCGCCGTGGCCTGGCCACACTCGCGTCCGGCCACGCGGTCGCCGATCTCTGTCAGGGCGCCGTTCCCGCCCTGATCCCGTTCCTGATCGCCGAGCGCGGCTACTCCTATGCCGCGGTCGGCGCTCTGCTGTTGTTCGTCACGGTCGGGTCCTCGATCATCCAGCCCGCGTTCGGCGCGGTCTCGGACCGCCTCTCGCTGTCGTGGCTGATGCCCGTGGGCGTCGCGCTCGCGGCGATCGGGATCGGGCTCGCCGGGGTGGCGCCGAGCTTCGGCCTGACCGCCCTCGCCGTCGGGATCGGCGGCCTCGGCGTCGCCGCCTTCCACCCGGAGGGCGCGCGCTACGCCAACTACGCGTCCGGCTCGCGCCGCGGCACCGGGATGAGCCTCTTCTCGGTCGGCGGCAACGCGGGCTTCGCGCTCGGCCCGATCCTGATCACGCCCGCCGTGCTGCTCTTCGGCCTGTCCGGAACGCTGATCGTGGCGATCGTGCCGCTGCTGGTGGCGATCGGCCTGGCGATCGAGCTGCCGAACCTCAAGCGGCGCACCGCCACCGCGGCCGCGGAGAGCGCCGCCCGCGTGCGCAACGCCGATCGCTCCGAGGACGACTGGAGCGCGTTCGGCACGCTGACCGCGGTCGTGTCGGTGCGGTCCGGGATCTACTTCGGCCTGCAGTCCTTCGCGCCGATCTGGTTCATCCACGAATACGGCGCGAGCGAGGCGACCGCGAACACCGCGCTCGCCGCGATGCTCGTCGCGGGCGCGCTCGGCACCCTGGTCGGCGGCCGGCTCGTCGACCGCATCGGCCGGCGCAAGGTGCTGCTCGGCTCGATCATCGCCCAGATCCCGCTGCTGCTGACGTTCATCCTCGCCCCGACGTACATCGCCGCCGCGATCCTGCTGGCCGCGATCGGCTTCGTGACGGTGATGTCCTTCAGCGTCTCGGTCGTGATGGGGCAGGAGTATCTGCCGAGCCGCCTCGGCGTCGCCTCGGGGGTGACGCTGGGCTTCGCCATCGGCGTCGGCGGCGTCGCCGCCGCGCTGCTGGGCCTCCTCGCGGACGCCGTCAGCCTCTCAGCGGTGATGTGGACGGTCGTGCTGCTCCCGTTCCTCGGTCTGGGCCTCGCGCTGCTGCTGCCGCTGAGCGCCCAGGACCAGCGGATCAAGCACCGAGCACGCGTTCGCGGCCGCCGGCACCAGCCCGTAGGACTGGTACTCTGGGTTGCGTGAAGCAACCTAGTTCTGTGGACAGCGAGCGGGTCCGGACCTTCAGCTGGTCGGACCCGCTCGCGACCGCCATGGCCGCGGCCTCGCTCCCCGGCATCGACGCCATCCGCAAGATCGCCGCGGGCGAGCTGCCGCCGCCGCCGATCGCCGAGCTGCTCGACTTCGAGATCACGCTCGTCGAGCCGGGCCGCGTGATCTTCGCCGTCACGCCCCAGGAGTGGATGTACAACCCGATCGGCTCGGTCCACGGCGGCGTCGCCGCGACGCTCCTGGACTCCTCGCTGGGGTGCGCGATCCACACCACGCTCGCCGCGGGGCAGCGCTACACCACGTCGGATCTGCAGGTCCGCTACGTGCGGGCGATGAGCGCGGACAGCGGCCGCGTGCTGGCCGACAGCCACGTCGTCCACGTCGGGCGCAAGCTCGCGACCGCGGAGGGGCGGCTGTACGCCGAGGACGATGGCAAGCTGTTCGCGCACGCGACCACGAGCTGCCTCATCCTGTAGCTACCGCGAACCGTTCTCCGCCGCGCGGGCAATGAGTGCCAGTGCTCGACCAACAACTCAGCTCGGACGCTGCCCTGATCTCGGCCTCGCTGGCCGACGGGTCGGCGTTCGCCGCGGTCTTCGACCGCCACTGGCAGGCGATCCACCGCTGGTGCGTGAGCCGGGCCGGCCCGGCGGGGGAGGACCTCGCCGCCGAGACCTTCCGCGTCGCCTTCGACGAGCGCGCGCGCTTCGACCCGCGCTACGCGGACGCCGGCCCGTGGCTGTACGGCATCGCCACCAACCTGCTGCGCCACCACTTCCGCCGCGCCGCGCGTCGCGGTGAGCCGCCGGCCACGGCCGAACACGACTTCACCGAGGACGCGCTCGGCCGCGTCGAGGCCCGCGCGCTCGGGCCAGAGCTCGCCGCGGCCCTGCGGTCGGTGGCGAGCATCGACCGCGACGCGCTGCTGCTGCACGCCTGGGCCGATCTGACCTACACCGAGATCGCGCTCGCCACCGGCATCCCGGTCGGCACGGTCCGCTCCCGCATCCACCGCGCGCGCACCCAGCTGCGCGCCCACCTGGACAGGAACCACGAATGAACGAGCTTGAGTGGCTGACCGACCGGCGCCCTGACGTCGCGGAGCCTGACGAGGGCACGAGCGCCTACGCCCGGACGGCGCTGTTGGCGTACGCCGTCCGCGGCGGCGACACGGAGCCGTCCCGCGACCGCGTGACCGCCGGCGACGACGCTTGCGCCGCCACGCCGCGCCGTTTCGACGCCGCGTGCCGCCGCGGCCCCGCGCCCACCCCGTCGCGGCTCGCGGGCGCCGCTCTATGCCCTCGCCGTGGCGGTCTTCGCGATCGCCATCGTCGTCGGCGCGAGTGCGCTGCCCTCCGGCGACGGGCCTGCGCGCAAGCTCGTCGCGCCCGCCACGGCCGAGGCGGCGCTCGTCAAGCTCTCCCATCGGATCGCGGCCGAGCCGACGCCGACCGGCGACGCGACGCTCGTCATCCGCCACCAGGCCTACCCGGATGACAAGTCCATCCCGGGCGCTGATCTCTATCTCGACGGCGGCCGCTACTACTACGCGCCGACGCTTGCGGGGCTGCGGACGGCAGGGGCTTCCGCCCTCACCGATACCGACTTCATGAAGCGTCAGACCGACGCGGCCGAGGCCGCCGTCGACTCGGCACCGGAGGCGGCGCGTAAGGGGATGGTCGCGGCGATCATGGGCGACACCAAGATGCAGCCGGGCGTCAAGTCGACGCGGGCCCTCGACGACAACCACATCTGGGGCGCGACCATGGACGCGCTGATCGCCGGCGCCGGGAACACGAAGGTGCGCGCCGGGGCGATGCGGCTGCTCGCCACGATCCCGACGGTCAAGGTCGAGGACCACGGCGCGACGCTGGACCTGCGCAACACCGCGGTGATCGCGGGCTACGAGGAGATCCTGACCGTGGATGCGAAGACCGGCGTGATCGAGAAGATGGTGGGCCAGAACACCGGGGGTCCGCCGTCGGTGACCGTGACCTACGACATCAAGCGCGTCGAGGCGCGCGACGTGATCGGCTAGAGCGGGCGGCGCGGCGGCCCGGGGCGCGAGCGCCGTGCCGCCTCGCCCTCGTGCGGATCCGCAGGCGGCGGGGCCGCGGCCGCGGCGCGCTCCGCGTCCTCGGAGCGCCCGACGGCGAGGAAGACGAGCGAGATCGCGATCACGCAGGCGGTGCCCATCAGCATCGTGGCGGCCGCGGCTCCGGCCGTCGACGCGTGCGTGAGGACGAGGACAACGGCGCCGATGATGATGAGGCCAACCGGCGCGGCGGCCTGACGAAGCATGGGTCCAAGGATACCGGGCACAATCGACCGCATGAGCTCGCCGAAGTGGTGGCAACGCGGTGCCATCTACCAGATCTATCCGCGCTCGTTCGCGGATTCCAACGGCGACGGGGTCGGCGATCTGGCCGGGATCACCGCGCACCTCGACCACCTCGCGGAGCTCGAGGTCGAGGCGATCTGGCTGTCGCCGATCTTCCCCTCGCCGATGGCCGACTTCGGCTACGACGTCGCCGACTACTGCGACGTCGACCCGGTCTTCGGCACGCTCGCGGACCTCGACGAGCTGATCGCCGCCTGCCACGCGCGCGAGCATCAAGCTGGTGCTGGACTGGGTGCCCAACCACAGCTCCGATCAGCACCCGTGGTTCGTCGAGTCGCAGGTCCAGCCGCGAGGACCCCAAGCGCGACTGGTACATCTGGCGCGACGGCAAGGACGGCGGCCCGCCGAACGACTGGGACTCGGTCTTCACGGCCGTCGGCCCGGCGTGGACGCTACGACGAGCGCACCGGGCAGTGGTACCTGCACTCGTTCATGCGCGAGCAGCCCGACCTCAACTGGGAGAACCCCGAGGTCGTCGCCGCCATGCACGACGTGCTGCGCTTCTGGATGGACCGCGGCGTCGACGGCCTGCGCCTGGACGCGATCGCCAAGATCGCCAAGGACCCGCTCCTGCGCGACCACAAGCTCTCGACCCGCCGCCACGACGAGGACTGGGAGTCGATCCACGGCTACCTGCGCGGCATCCGCAGGGTGATCGACGAATACGACGACCGGATGATCGTGGGGGAGGTGGCGCTGCAGGACCTGCACCGCATCGTCGGCTACCTCGAGTCCGGCGACCAGCTGCACCTCGCGCACAACTTCGTCTTCATCGACCAGGACTGGGACGCCGAGGCCTACGCCACGTCGGTCGCCGACTTCGAGGCGCTTGCCGACGAGACGGCCTGGCCGGCCTGGTTCCTGGCCAACCACGACAAGCCGCGCCCCGCGTCGCGCTTCGACCACGACGGGCTCGGCGCGCAGCGCGCCCGCGCGATCCTGCTGATGATCTACACGCTGCGCGGCACCCCGTTCGTCTACCAGGGCGAGGAGCTGGGCCTGCCCGACGCGCCGATCCCGCCCGAGCGGGTCGTCGACGTCGACGGCCGCGACCCCGAGCGCGCGCCGATCCCGTGGACGCCGGACACGCCCGGCCACGGTTTCACGACCGGGGAGCCGTGGCTGCCGTTCGTCACCGACGCGGCGACCCTCAACGCGCAGACGCAGGACCAGGACCCGCGCTCCACGCTCTCACTCACCCGCGCGATCGCGCGGCTGCGCGCGAGCAGCGCCACGCTGCTGACCGGCGAGCAGAAGCCCTTCGAGGCCGGCCCGGGGATCATGGCGTGGACCCGCGACGGCGACGAGCGGTTCCTGGTCGCCGTGAACTTCACCGACAGTCGCTCGCGCTCGCAGCCGAAGGGGAGCTGGTGCTCTCGAGCGATCCGGACCGCACGCAGGCGAGCGCCCCGCTCGAGCTCGGCCCGAGTGAGGCGCTGCTGCTGCGGCTCAGCGGCTGAACCGGAGCCGGCGGTCGCGGTCGCGCGCTCCCCGCCGGCGGTGGTCGCCATCACGGTGTGCGTGCCGGCGCGTCCCAGAAGGCGTACGCGCTGCCCGCCGGGGTGACCCGGCGGCTCACGCACGTCGGCCCTGTCGCGAAGTCGACGCTCCGCGGTTCAGGGCACGTAAGACGACGGCGCCCCGCCCGGGTTCCGGGCGAGGCGCCGCATGCGATGCGTCTAGCTGAGGGCCTTGCCGGAGTCGGCGTCGAAGAAGTGCATCTTCGTCGCGTCGAGCCAGAGCTCGGTCTCCGCGCCGACCTTGACGTTGCTCTCGGCATCGAGGCGCGCGACGACGACGCTTTCGCCCTCCTCCGTGACCTCGGTGACGCCGCCCTGCTCCTCCAGGAGCGCGTCCATCTGCGACGAGGACTGCAGCGCATCGGCCTTGACGCCGAAGTGCACGTAGTACTCGGCGCCCATCGCCTCGACGAGGTCGAACTTCGTCTTGAACGTCGTGCCCCGGTCCCTCGCGTCCGCGGCCACCAGCGCGACGTCCTCGAAGTCCTCGGGGCGGATGCCGGCGATCAGCTTGCGCTTGGGGTCGACGCGGCCGACGCGGTCGAGCACCTCCTTCGGGAGCTTCACCGACACCATCGGCAGCTTCGCCACGCCGTCGACGATCGTCGCGGGCAGGAAGTTCATACCGGGCGAGCCGATGAAGCCGGCGACGAACAGGTTGTTCGGCGTGTTGTAGAGCTCCATCGGCGACGCGACCTGCTGGAGCTCGCCGTGCAGCATGATCGCCACGCGGTCGCCCAGCGTCATGGCCTCGGTCTGGTCGTGGGTGACGTAGACCGTGGTGGTATTCATGCGGGTCTGGATCCGCGCCACCTCGGCGCGCATCTGCACCCGCAGCTTCGCATCGAGGTTCGAAAGCGGCTCGTCCATCAGGAACGCCTTGGGGTTGCGGACGATCGCCCGGCCCATGGCGACGCGCTGGCGCTGGCCACCGGAGAGGTTGGCCGGCTTGCGCTCGAGGTGCTGGCCGAGGTCGAGGATGTCCGCCGCCTCCTTGACCTTGGCGTCGATCTCCTCCTTCGGGCGCTTCGCGAGCTTCAGCGCGAACGCGATGTTGTCGCGCACGGTCATGTGCGGATACAGCGCGTAGCTCTGGAACACCATCGCGATGTCGCGATCGCGCGGTGCCTTCTTGTTGACGACCTCGCCGCCGATGCGCAGCTCGCCGGACGTGATGTCCTCGAGCCCCGCGATCATGTTCAGCGCGGTCGATTTGCCGCAGCCGGACGGTCCGACGAGGATCATGAACTCGCCGTCCTTGATCTCGAGGCTGAGCTCCTTGACCGCCGTGTAGCCGTCGGAGTACTGCTTCGTGACCCGGTCGAGAACGATGTCAGCCATGTCGGCTCCTTTATCCCTTGACCGCGCCGGCGGTCAGGCCGGAGACGATGCGTCGCTGGAAGATCAAGACCATGATGAGAATGGGGATGGTCACCACGACCGCGCCGGCCGCGATGGCCCCGCTCGGATCGGTGAACTGGGATGCGCCGCGGAAGAACGACAGCGCGACGGGTGCGGTACGAGAAGCGTCGGTCGACGTCAGCACGTTGGCGAACAGGAAGTCGTTCCAGGCCGAGATGAAGACGAGGATTCCGGCGGTGAACACGCCGGGCATCGCCAGCGGCAGGATGACCCGCCGGAACGCCTGAGCGCCTGTCGCTCCGTCCATCTGCGCGGCTTTCTCGAGATCCCAGGGGATCTCGCGGAAGAACGCGGAGAGGATGTAGATCGACAGCGGCAGCGAGAACGACAGGTACGGCAGGATCAGGCCCAGCCACGTGTCGTACAGGCCGACCACGCGCCAGACGTTGAACAGGCCGCCGACGATCGAGATCGCCGGGAACATCGAGACCGCGAGCGCGCCCGCGAGGATCAGCGTCTTGCCCGGGAAGTCCAGGCGGGTGATGGCGTAGGCCGCCATCGACGCGAACACGAGGGCGACCAGTGTGGTGATCAGCGCGATGCCGATCGAGTTGAACAGGGCATGGTTGAAGCCCAGACCCTCGGCGAACACCGCGCTGTAGTTCTTGGTCGTGACCTCGGACGGCAGGAACTTGCCGTCGCCGATCGTCTCAGGGGCCTTCAGCGAGAGCGAGATGATCCAGGCGACGGGGGTCAGCGCGTAGAGCAGGACGACGACCGTTCCGATGCTCCAGAGGATCTTCTCGCGAGGAGTTGACTCAGTCATGGTTCTCCTACCTCCCCGACGACTGCTGCGGGTTGGCGCCTAGGAAGCGGAAGAAGATGAACGCGATCAACATCACACAGAAGAAGATGAGGATCGCGACCGCCGATCCGAGCCCGAGGTTGAGCCGGTTGACGAGCTGGTTGTAGCCCAGGATCGACACCGTGTCGGTGTCGTTGGCGCCGCGCGTGATGATGAACGCCGCGTCATAGATCCGGAACGCGTCGAGCGTTCGGAACAGGACGGCGACCATCAGCGCGGGTTTGATCAGTGGCAGCGTGATCTTGACGAAGCGCTGCCATGCGCTGGCCCCGTCCATCTCCGCTGCCTTGTAGAGGTCCACCGGGACGAGCGCCAAGCCACCGAGCAGCAGCAGCGAGATGAACGGCGTCGTCTTCCAGACCTCGGCGAAGATGATCACCGCCATCGAGCCCCAGTGCGTGGTGAGCGGCGGCGTGTCGAGCCCGAGCCAGGCCGACGGCGAAGCCGGTCGCCGGGTCGAACGCGAGCTTCCATGCGAAGGCGGCGACGACGGTGACGGCGCCGTAGGGCACCAGCACCGACGCGCGGATCGCCGTGCGGGCGAAGATCGCCCGGTACATCGCCTGCGCGATCAGCATCCCGAGGACGAGCTCGAGCGTGACCGAGATGATCGTGATGATCACCGTGTTCTCGACAGCCTTCCACCACGTACCGGACGTCAGGACCGCGATGTAATTGTTGAGCCCGACGAACTCCCCGGCGTTCGGGAAGCGCAGGTCGGCGCGCCGCAGCGAGAGCCAGAACGCGTAGATGATCGGGAAGCCCGCGACGAGCACCATCGTGAGTACCGCGGGGGCACAAAGCCAGAAGGCGAGCTTGCGCTCGGCCTTGGCCCGGTCGGTCAGGCCCGAGGGCGCCGCCTTGGCCGGCGCTGTCCTCGTGGCTGACTGAGCTGCGACAGCCATCAGTACATCCCTCCGTCAGCGAGTGTGTTCAGTCGGTCCTTCAACGTGTTGATGGACTTCTGCGGGTCGATGCCTGCGGGCGGGTGCAACGAGGACTGGATCGCCAGCGTCACGTCCGAGTAGGCCGGCGTCGCGGGACGGACCACGGAGTCCTTGAGCTGCTCGCGCAGGAGGTCGGCGAACGGGTAGACCTCGCGGACCTTGGCGTTGTCGTAGGTAGCGTTCGTCACGGGTGGCAGGCCCTCGTTGATGGCCTCCTGCTCCTGCCACTTCTGGCTCGTCATGCAGAGCGCGGCCTCAGTCGCGAGCTTCGGGTTCTTACCCGTCTTCGGGATGCCGAGGTTGGCGCCGCCGATCGAGACCTTGCTCGGCTCACCCTTGTTGACGCCCGGCCAGCGGGCGTAGCCCATATTGTCGAAGACCTTCTTCGTCGTGGGGTTGGTCTTCGCATCCGTGCGTGCCGCGGCGTACACGTAGGGCCAATTGAGCAGGAAGGCGCCCTTGCCGGCCTCGAACGCGAGCCGGGCGGGATCCTCCTGCGCGGTCGACAGCGATGGGTCGGAGCGGCCGGAGGTGGCGACGTCCTTGATGATCTTCGCGGCCTCGACGGCCTTGTCGTTGAGCGTCGGACGGCCTTCGGCGTTGACGATCGTTCCGCCGGCGGAGGCGACGAGGTTGTTGAACCAGACCGTGTAGCCCTCGTACTTCTGGCCCTGCTCGAGGATATTGCCCTCGACGGGCGGCAGCTTCTTCGCCATCGCGATCATCTCGTCCCAGGTCTCAGGCGGCTTGGGAACGAGGTCCTTGCGGTACCAGAGCAGCTGAACGTTGGTGTTCAGCGGGATCGCGTACGTCTTGTCCTTCCACTGCACCGAGGACTTCGGCCCGTCGAGCACGTCGTCGAGCGCGTCCTCCTTCTCGGAGCCCGTGAGCTCCCGCAGCCATCCGGCCTCCGCGAACTCGGGAGTCCAGATCGTGTCCATGTTGATGATGTCGATGTTCTTGTCGCCCGCGGCGAGCCGCCGGACGACGAGTTCGCGCGACGCGTCGGCGCTGTTGGCCACCGGCGTCTGCTTGATCACGTACCTGCCGCCGGACTGGTCGCTGCATTCCTTGGCGGCCTTGGTATTGGTCCCGCCCGGGTCCAGCGGGCCGAGCAGGTTGAGTGTCACCGGGCCCCCTTCGGACCCGCCGCACCCAGCCGCGACTAGGGCGCATGCGGCCGCTAGAGAAGCGGCCCCTACGCCGATGCCCCTACGCCTCATCTCTCTCCTCTCCTCACGACGTCAGTTCTCCCGCTGACGTCTTGATACGACGAGGTCCCCGAGCGCCTTCGACCACAAACCTCGCGGCGCCCAGCTCCCTCAGTGAGCCGAGTATGTCCTGCGATTGTGTGACTTCTGCAACAAGCATGTCACTCCTACCCAACTTGGCGCGCCGTATGCCCACTCGTCCGACCCTCCTCACGCCGGTCGACACCGATCAAGCGTGTAACCGGTTACATTCGATCCCATCACGGCACGCCGAGGTTGTCAAGCAGGGGTCCCGAACGCGCCGGTTCGGCGTTAGGCTGTCGCCGCAATGTCGTCCGTCCCCTCGTCATCGCGTGGTCGAGGTCCGACGATCCGGGATGTGGCGCGCCACGCCGGCGTGAGCGTGGCGACGGTGTCGCGCGTGATCAACGACAGCCCACTCGTGCTGGAACCGACGCGCGCCCGGGTGCAGGCGGCGGTCGACGAGCTCGGCTATCGCCTCAACGCCACGGCGCGCAATCTCTCGATCGGCCGCGCGATGGCGGTCGGCGTCGTCGTTCCGTTCTTCACGACGCCGTCGGTGATCGAACGCCTGCGCGGCGTGGTCGAGCGCCTGGGGCGCGGCGACCGGCGCGAGTACGATCTGATGCTGTTCGACGTCGAGGCGCCGGAGCAGCGCGAGGGCGCGCTGCGCGACCTCGCGCGCCGCGACCGCGTCGCCGGCCTGCTGATCATCTCGCTGCCGATCTCCGACGACGAGGTCGCCGCGCTCGAGCGCGACGGGATCCCGGCCGTGCTGGTCGACACCGTCCACGAGCGCCTGCCGCGCGTGGTGATCGACAACGTCCGCGGCGGCGAGCTGGCGGCGGAGCACCTGCTCGCCAAGGGCCATCGCAGGATCGGGTTCGTCGGCGACCATCCCACCAACCCGTACGGCTTCACGTCCAGCGCGGATCGCCGCGACGGGTTCGTGGCCACCCTGGAGCGCGCCGGGGTGGCGCACGACCCGGGCCTTGAGCGCTTCGGCCCGCACGGGCGCGACGAGGCGGGCCTGCTGGCCGAGTCGCTGCTGACGCTCGCGGACCCGCCGAGCGCGATCTTCGCCGCCTCCGACCTGCAGGCCATCGGCGTGCTCAAGGCCGCCGAGCGGCTCGGGGCGCGCGTCCCGGAGGACGTCGCGGTCGTCGGCTTCGACGACATCGACATGGCCGAGATCGTCGGGCTCACGACGATCCGCCAGCCGCTGCGCGAGGGCGGTGCGCGCGCCGCCGATCTGCTCCTGGCGGCGATCGAGGGCCGCAACGGCCGGCCGGTGGAGGAACTGCAGGCGCTCAGCGTCGTCGAGCGGCGCACCACGTGATCGAGGCGGTGCTCTCCGAGGAGGGCTGGCCGCACGCGTCGGCGCCGCCGGTCGAGCCGGGCGACCCCGGCCGCTTCCACGCCCTGTTCGGCCGCGATGCGCTGATCACCTCGCTGCAGCTGCTTCCTTCGCGTCCTGAGATCGCGCGGGCCACGCTGCACGCGCTGGCGGCCCGCCAGGGTCGCCGCGAGGATTCCGGCACCCTCGAGGCGCCCGGGAAGATCGGCCACGAGTTCCGCGACGCGCCGCCCGAGTCGTTCGTGGCGGCGGGCTGGCCGGACGCGGGCGCGTTCCGCTACTACGGCACCGCCGACGCGACCGCCTGGTTTCTCGTCGTGCTCGCGGCCAGCCGCGAGAGCGGGCTCGAGGACGCGGCGCGAGCGGCGGCGGGCTGGCTGGCGGACGCGCTCGACGCGGGAGACGGGCTGGTGCGCCACGCACCCGGTACGTTCGCTGGCGGGCTCGCCCAGCAGGGCTGGCGCGACACGATCGACGCCGCCGGGGACGCCGATGCGGCGCGGTCTGGCCGTTCGACTCCTGGCTCGGCTGGGGCGGGCTGCGCGCCGCGGGGCGCCGGGACGAGGCCGAGCAGGTTCGGACCGGCGTGCTGACGGCGCTCGACACGCTGGGCCGCGCGCCCGAGCTGTACGCCGTGGAGCGCGATGGGACGCTCGCGCCGATCGCGCTCTCGAACCGTGTCCAGGCCTGGACCATCGGCGCGCGGGCTGCTCTCGAAGGCCGCTGGGATGGGCGAATTGCGGCCTGAAGGTGTCCTCGACGGCCTCTATCGTTGACGAGCGATGCCGCCTTTCAAGCTCGATGCCGTCTACTCACCGGCCGCCGATCAGCCCAAGGCGATCGCCGCCCTGGCAGCGGGCATCGAGCGCGGTGATCGCGGGCTGACGCTGCTCGGCGCCACCGGCACCGGCAAGACGATGACGATGGCGGCCACGATCGAGGCCGTCCAGCGGCCCGGCGCTGATCATGGCCCACAACAAGACGCTCGCCGCGCAGCTGTGCAACGAGTTCCGGACCTACTTCCCGACGAACTCGGTCGAGTACTTCGTCTCCTACTACGACTACTACCAGCCCGAGGCCTACGTCCCGTCGCGGGACCTCTACATCGAGAAGGACTCGGCGATCAACCAGGAGATCGACCGGCTGCGCCACGCCGCCACGGCCTCGCTGTTCGCCCGCCGCGACGTCATCATCGTCGCGTCGGTCTCGTGCATCTTCGGCCTCGGCTCGCCCGAGACCTACAACGCCAACTGCCAGGTGATCGTCAAGGGCCACGACGTGGACCGCGACGAGCTGCTGCGCAAGCTGGTCTCGCTGCAGTACAACCGCAACGACACGGCGCTCGGCCGCGGCACGTTCCGCGTGCGCGGGGAGACGCTGGAGGTCTTCCCGGCCTACGAGGAGACCGCGTTCCGGGTGCTGCTGTTCGGCGACGAGGTCGAGCGCCTGCAGCACTTCGACCCGCTGACGGGCGAGATCATCAAGGACGATCTCGAGCACGTCGCGATCTGGCCGGCGACGCACTACAACGTCAAGGAAGGCACGATGGAGCGGGCCGTGGAGGAGATCGGCTTCGAGCTCAACGAGCGCACCTCCGAGCTCGAGGCCGAGGGCAAGCTGCTCGAGTCCCATCGCCTGCGCCAGCGCACCCAGTACGACATGGAGATGCTCAAGGAGGTCGGCTTCTGCTCGGGCATCGAGAACTACTCGCGCATCCTGGACGGCCGTGAGCCCGGTTCCCGGCCGTACTGCCTGATCGACTACTTCCCGAAGGACTTCGTCTGCTTCATCGACGAGTCGCACCAGACCGTGCCGCAGATCGGCGGCATGTACGAGGGCGACCGCTCGCGCAAGTCGACGCTGGTGGACTACGGCTTCCGGCTGCCGAGCGCGATGGACAACCGCCCGCAGACGTTCGACGAGTTCCTCTCGATCACGCCCCAGATGGTCTTCGTCTCGGCCACGCCGGGCGTCTACGAGCGCGCGCACTCCGGCACGCTCGTCGAGCAGATCGTGCGCCCGACCGGGATCGTGGACCCGCAGATCGACGTCCGCGAGACCAAGAACCAGATCGACGACCTGATGGCCGAGATCCGCAAGGTCGTGGACCGCAACGAGCGCGTGCTCGTCACGACGTTGACCAAGAAGATGTCCGAGGACCTGACGGACTACCTGCTCGAGATGGGCTTCCGCGTGCGCTACCTGCACTCGGAGATCGACACGCTGGAGCGGATCCAGATCATCCGCCAGCTGCGGCTCGGCGAGTACGACGTGCTCGTCGGCGTCAACCTGCTGCGCGAGGGCCTCGACCTGCCCGAGGTCTCGCTGGTCGCGATCCTCGACGCCGACAAGGAGGGCTTCCTCCGCGGCGCGACGTCGCTGATCCAGACGATCGGCCGCGCGGCGCGCAACATCGACGGCAAGGTCGTCATGTACGCCGACAAGGAGACCGACGCGATGCGCACGGCGATCGGCGAGACCGACCGCCGCCGCGCGATCCAGGTCGCCTACAACGAGAAGCACGGGATCACGCCGGAGACGATCGTCAAGGGCATCTCGGACATCACGGAGTTCCTGATGTCGGACTCCAAGGTCCCGACCAAGGGCCGCCGGCGGCGCGCAGACGAAGACCGACATGGCGCCCGCCGAGATCGAGCAGACGATGCGCGAGCTCGAGGAGGAGATGCTCGCCGCGGCCGAGGAGCTGCGCTTCGAGTACGCGGCCAAGCTGCGCGACGAGATCCGCGACCTGCGCCGCGAGCTCGACACCGCCACCGCGCCCGCGGGCGAATAGCTTGTTCCTGACCTCCTTCCAGCGTCGAGGAGGACGAGAAGGAGGCGCTGCTGGACGTGCTGCTCCCGCTGCTGCCGCGCGGCGTGCACGAGAACGGCGAGACGCTGGCGGTGTTCTCCGCCGCGCCGTTCTCGCGTCCGGCGCTGGAGGCGGCGGCGGGGCGTCCGCTCGACGGGTGGGCGGTCGAGGAGGTGCCCGCCGACTGGCGCTCGCGACGCGCGCTGCTCGGCGGGGGAGGGGTGATCGTCGGCGAGCGCGTGTCGATCCGCTCGCCGTGGGACGCGGTCCCGCCCGCGGAACTGATCGACGTCGTCGTCGAGCGGCGCGGCAGCGCGTTCGGGTCGGGCTCGCATCCGACGACGCAGATGTGCGTCGTCGCTGATGCTCGACCTCGAGCCGTCGGGCGGCGCGGCCGATCTCGGCTGCGGCGTCGGGACGCTGGCGATCGTGGCCGCGAAGCTCGGCTGGGCGCCGGTGGTGGCCGTCGATCGCGTCGCGGTGGCGATCGAGGTGGCGCACGAGAATGTCGCGCGCAACGGGGTCGATGTCGCGTGTGCGGTCGCCGATCTGGCGGTCGACGACGTGCCGGCTGCGCGCTGCTGCTGCTGGTCAACGCGCCGCCGCCCGTCCACGCGCGGGTGGTGGAGGCGATCACGCCCGAGGTCCGGCACGTGATCGTCTCGGGGATCGTGGCCGAAGAGGTCGAGACGGTCCTGGCCGGCTATCGCTCGGTCGGCTTCGAGGTCGCGGGGGCCCTGGGCACGGAGGACGAGTGGATCGCACTGCGCTTGAGCTGCTGAACCCGGACCGCGCCGCCGCCGAGGGCGCCGCGCTCGGGCAGCTGGCCTGCGAGCTGCCGGACGGCGGGCTGCTGATCACCACCTCGCGGCTGGTCGAGTTCGGCGCGCGGGCGACGATCCTGCTCGCCCCGGGACTGTTCCGGCTCGATTTCACGCCGCAGGAGGAGACCCTGGGCCTGTACCCGCGGCCGCTCGGTCCCTGGGAGATCGAGTGGCGCGCGAAGGAGGACACCTGGGACGGCTATCGCGATCCGAAAGGCCCGGGGCCGATCGAGTTCGCCGGCCTCGTCGACGTGCCGGGAGGTCCCTTGAGCGTGTGGATCCACGTGCTCTCGTTCACCGAGCGCGATGCGCTGGCCTCGCACTTCGTGGCCAAGGCCGAGATCCGCCTGGTGTCGTGAACGTCCCGGCGCTGCTCGACTGGTACGAGCGCGTCCGGCGGCCGCTGCCGTGGCGGTCGACGCGCGATCCGTACGCGCTGCTCGTGTCGGAGGTGATGCTCCAGCAGACCCAGGCGCTGCGGGTCGTCCCGTACTACGAGCGCTGGCTCGAGGCGTTCCCGGATGCGCGTTCGCTCGCGGACGCGCCGACACGTGAGGTGCTCCTGCACTGGAGCGGGCTCGGCTACAACCGCCGCGCGCTGGCGCTGCAGAACGCCGCCCGGGAGGTGGCCGCGAACGGCTGGCCGGAGGATCTGACGCGGCTGCCCGGGGTCGGCCCGTACACGGCCGCCGCCGTCGGGTCCTTCGCGTTCGACCGCCAGGTGGCCGCCGTCGACACCAATGTGCGGCGGGTGCTCTCGCGGCGCGACGGGGTGCTCCGCACGCCGCGCGAGCTCGCCCGACGGGCCGATGAGCTGCTCCCGTCCGGCCGCGCGGCGACGTTCAACCAGGCGATGATGGAGCTCGGCGCGACCGTCTGCCGCCCGCGCGTGCCGGTCTGTGGCGAGTGCCCGGTGGCCGCCGGCTGTCACGGGCCGCTGCCCGCCGCGCCGCGCAGGCGCGGGGCCGTGCGCTTCGAGGACACCGATCGCTGGGCGCGCGGGCGGATCGTCGCGGCGCTGCTGGCGGGCGAAGAGCCGCCGGTCCACGGCGAGCGGCGCGAGCGCGCGCTGGCCGGGCTCGAGCGCGACGGGCTGGTCGTTCGCGGCCCCGACGGCTCCGCGTTTCTTCCCTGACCTGCGACACGTCCGGGCGCGCGCCCTATGCTCAGGCAATCGTGGATCGGGAGAGGATTCAACGGCGCGACTTTCCGACCGGCCGCCGCGGCTATGACCCGGCCGCCGTCGACGAGCATCTCCGGCGCGTGGCGGACGAGTTCGAGGCCCAGGAGCACCCGCCTCCGCTCTCACTGTCGGGCGAGGCGTCCGACCAGGTCCGCCTGATCCTCGAGGCGGCCGAGCGCGGCGCCGCCGAGCTGCGCGCCAAGGCCGGGGAGGAGGCATCCGACCACGTCGCGCGCGTCCAGGAGGCCGCCGGCGGCATGCTCGCCAAGCTCGACGCGCTCGAAGGTGAGCTTTCGCGGCTGCTGACCGCACTGCGCACCGGCGGCGAGCGCCTGGTGCAGGGGCTCGCGGAGCTGCAGGCCGAGGTGGCGGGCGATGCGGTCGTGCTGCCGCCGCCGGTCGAGATCGAGGACCTCCCGCTTCCGGCTCCTGTCGTGGAGTCCGACGAGGCGGGCGCACGTCTGATCGCTCTGAACATGGCGCTGAGCGGCAGTCCCCGCGAGGACACGGCGCGCTACCTGGCCGACCACTTCGGGCTCGCCGAGCCCGAGGCGCTGCTCGACGACGTGTACGCGCGGGCCGGTCAGTGAGCGGCGAGCCCGCCGAGTTCGCGGAGCTGCGCCGCCGCGCGGGCGAGATCGCCGATCTCGGCGGCATCGGCGGCCTGTTGCTCTGGGACCAGAACACGATGATGCCGCCGGGCGGCGCGGACGCTCGCGCCGACCAGTTCGAGGCGCTGGAGCGGATCCTGCACGACCGGATCACCGACCCGAAGCTCTCGCACGCTGCTCGACGGCTGGAGCCGTGGGCGGCGTCGGCCGACCCGGACTCCGACGAAGTGGCGATGTTCAACGCGCTGCGCCGCGATCACCACAAGGCCGTCAACGTGCCGACCGATCTCGCGGCGGAGATCTCCAGCGCCGCCGCGCACGCGCAGCAGGCGTGGATGGCGGCTCGCGAGGGAAGCGACTTCAAGCTGCTTCCAGCCCGCGCTGGAGCGCGTGCTGGAGCTGCAGAGCCGCTACATCGCGTGCTTCGACGGCACCGGCGAGTTCGCGCACCCGTACGACGTCCTGCTCGACGACTACGAGCCGGGCCTCACCACCGAGGAGCTGCGGACCCTCTTCACGCGTATCCAGGACGAGCTGGTCCCGCTCGTCTCGGCCGCCGCGGCGGCGGGCGAGGACGGACGCGTGTTCGTCGGCCATTTCCCGGTGGACGCTCAGAAGGGGTTCGCCGACGAGCTGCTGCGCACTGTCGGCTACGACCCAGAACACTGGCGCCTGGATCCCTCGGTCCATCCCTTCGCCCGCAGCATGGCCCCCACGGACGTGCGGCTGACGACGATCTGGGACGAGGACGACCTGGCGATGTCGTTCTACTCCTGCCTGCACGAGTTCGGGCACGGCCTCTACGAGGCCCAGATGGACCCGCGGCACTACCGCACGACGCTGGCGGAGGCCACCGGGCTCGGCGTCCACGAGTCCCAGTCGCGGCTGTGGGAGAACCTCGTGGGCCGCTCGCGCCCGTTCTGCGAGTGGGTGCTGCCCGTGCTGCGGCGCCGGCTCGGCGGCTCGTTCGAGACGCTCGATGTCCCGGGGCTCTATCGCAACGTCAACCAGGTCCGGCTGTCTCTGGTGCGGATCGAGGCCGACGAGACGACCTACAACCTGCACATCGCGCTGCGCTTCGAGCTCGAGCTCGCGCTGGTCGAGGGCCGGCTGGCCGTCGCCGATCTCCCCGACGCGTGGAACGAGGCCACGTACCGGCTGCTGGGGTTGGAGACGCCGTCGCTGAAGGAGGGCGTCCTCCAGGACATCCACTGGGGCACCGGGATGATCGGCTATTTCCCGACCTACACGATCGGGAACCTGATGGCCGCGCAGCTGTGGAGCGCGCTGTCGGCTGAGCTGCCGTCGATCGAGTCGAGCATCGCCGAGGGCGACTTCGCGCCGCTGCGCGAGTGGCTGCGCGACAACATCCACCGCCAGGGCCGCAAGTACACCTCGCGCGAGCTCCTGCGGCGCGCGACGGGTGAGGAGTTGCGGGTCGAACCGTGGCTCGACTACCTGGAAGGCAAGTTGCTGGATGCCGGGTTGCTGACCGCCCCGGTCCGAGTTCCCCGCTCCTAGCGGGCGACTCGAACAGGCGTTCGCATTTTCCGTCCGCATCGTTCGTAGACTGAGAGGCGCTCTTATGTCCTCTCGCCAGAACTCCATCGTGGTCACGGGCGCCCGTGAGCACAACCTCAAGGACGTCACGGTCACGCTGCCGCGGGACTCGCTGGTCGTCATCACCGGGCTCTCGGGTTCAGGCAAGTCGTCGCTCGCCTTCGACACGATCTACGCCGAGGGTCAGCGCCGCTACGTCGAGTCCCTGAGCGCGTACGCGCGCCAGTTCCTGGGGCAGATGGACAAGCCGGATGTGGACTCGATCGAGGGCCTGTCGCCGGCGATCTCGATCGACCAGAAGACGACGTCGCGGAATCCGCGCTCGACGGTCGGCACGGTCACGGAGATCTACGACTACCTGCGCCTGCTGTGGGCGCGGATCGGCAAGCCGCACTGCTTCAACTGCGGGCGGCCGATCGCGGCGCAGTCGGCCGAGCAGATCATCGACCAGATCATGGGCATGGACGAGGGCACGCGCTTCATGGTCATGGCGCCGATCGTCCGCGGGCGCAAGGGCGAGTACGGCAAGCAGCTGGCCGAGCTGCGCAACGAGGGCTTCACGCGCGTGAAGGTCAACGGCGAGCTGCGCCAGCTCGAGGAGGAGATCGTCCTCGACAAGCGCTACAAGCACAACATCTCGGTCGTGGTGGACCGGCTGGTGATGCGCCCCGACCTGCGCAAGCGGCTGGCGGACTCGGTGGAGACCGCCGTGGCCCTGGCCGACGGGATCATCGAGGTCGAGACCGTGCCGCGCGACGGCGGCGAGGCCGAGGTCCACACCTACAGCGAGCGCTTCGCGTGCCTGCACTGCGGCATCTCGATGCCCGAGCTGGAGCCGCGCTCGTTCTCGTTCAACGCGCCGCACGGCGCATGCCCGCGCTGCACCGGGCTGGGCTCGATGATGGAGATCGACCCGGAGCTGGTGGTCCCGGACCCGTCGCTGTCGATCAACGAGGGCGCGATTCTGCCGTGGTCCTCGGGCGCGACCGGCTACTACGAGCAGATCACGCAGGCGATCGCCGACCGCTACGAGGTCGATGTCGACGCGCCGTGGGAGGACCTGCCGGACGATCAGCGCGAGCTGTTCCTGAACGGCACCAACGGCGACAAGCTGTACGTGACCTACCGCAACCGGATGGGCCGCAAGCGGTCGTACATGACGACCTTCGAGGGGATCCTCCCGAACCTCGAGCGCCGCTACAAGGAGACGGACTCCGACTGGTCGCGCGAGAAGATCGAGGAGTACATGTCGATGCGGCCGTGCCCGGAGTGCGAGGGCGCGCGCCTGCGGCCCGAGTCGCGCGCGGTCAAGGTCGGCGGCATGCCGATCCACGAGTTCACGCGTCTGTCGGCGAAGCGCGCGATCGAATGGGTCGAGGCGCTGGAGCTCTCCAAGCAGGACCGGGCGATCGCGAAGCTGATCCTGCGCGAGATCGACGAGCGGCTGCGCTTCCTCGACAACGTCGGCGTCGGCTACCTGTCGATGTCGCGGGCGTCCTCGACCCTGTCGGGCGGCGAGGCGCAGCGGATCCGGCTGGCGACCCAGATCGGGTCCTCGCTGGTCGGCGTGCTCTACATCCTCGACGAGCCGTCGATCGGGCTGCACCAGCGCGACAACGAGCGGCTGATCAAGACGCTGGAGCGCCTGCGCGACCTCGGCAACACCGTGCTGGTCGTCGAGCACGACGAGGGCACGATGCGCGCCGCCGACTACCTGGTCGACATGGGCCCGGGCGCCGGCGAGCACGGCGGCCGGATCGTCGCCGAGGGCACGGCGGAGGAGGTCATGCTGGTCGAGGACTCGCTGACCGGGCAGTACCTGGCCGGGACGCGGACGATCGAGCCGCCGGAGAAGCGCCGCAAGCCGACCGGCTACGTCGAGATCCTGGGCGCCTCCCAGCACAACCTCAAGGACGTCGACGTGAAGGTGCCGCTGGGCGTCTTCTGCGCGGTGACCGGCGTGTCGGGCTCCGGCAAGTCCACGCTGGTCAACGAGATCCTCTACAAGGCCGTCGCGAACAAGCTCAACCGCTCGCGGATGCGGCCGGGCGCGCACAAGCGCCTGAAGGGCCTCGAGCACCTCGACAAGATCATCAGCGTCGACCAGTCGCCGATCGGCCGCACCCCGCGCTCGAACCCGGCGACCTACATCGGCCTCTTCGACCAGATCCGCGATCTCTACTCGAAGACCCAGGAGGCCCGCGCGCGCGGCTACAAGCCCGGCCGCTTCTCCTTCAACGTCAAGGGCGGCCGCTGCGAGGTCTGCCGCGGCGACGGGCAGATCAAGATCGAGATGCACTTCCTGCCGGACATCTACGTCCCCTGCGAGCAGTGCCACGGCAAGCGGTACAACAAGGAAACCCTCGACATCCGCTTCAAGGGCAAGACGATCGCCGACGTCCTCGACATGCCCGTCGAAGAGGCGCTCGGCTTCTTCGCCCACATCCCGAAGATCAACCGCCGCCTCCAGACCCTGTTCGACGTCGGCCTGGGCTACATGCGCCTCGGCCAGCCCGCCACGACCCTGTCCGGCGGCGAGGCCCAGCGCATCAAGCTCGCCAGCGAGCTGGCCAAGGTCGCGACCGGCCGCACCCTCTACATCCTCGACGAGCCGACCACGGGCCTGCACTTCGCGGACATCCAGAAGCTCCTCGAGGTCCTGCAGCGCCTGGTCGACGCCGGCAACTCGGTCGTGGTCATCGAGCACAACCTCGACGTCATCAAGACCGCCGACCGGATCATCGACATGGGCCCCGAGGGCGGCGAGGAGGGCGGCCAGCTCATGGCCACCGGCACGCCCGAGGAGATCGCCGCGGTCGAGCACTCCTACACCGGCCACTTCCTCCGCTCGCTGGCCCGGCCCGTGGTTCCGAAGCCGCCGGCGCGCAAGCGCGCGCCGCGCAAGAAGGTCGCTAGCGCTGTCTGAGTTGACGGGCGCCGTGGACCTCACGGATCGTCGGTTCGTGGGGCGCTGACGTTGGGTGGGAACGGCGGGCAAGGTGGGGAGGGGGGAGCGCGTGGTGCTTGAAGCGCGGCGCTGACGCGGACCGGCCCGTGGGTCGCGGCTACGAGCCTCGGCCGCGCCGACTGCTCGCGCCGCGCCTGGCTCGCGCCGCGCCTGGCTCGCGCCGCGCCGCGCCTGCGCTCGCGCGCGCCGCCGCTGGCTCGCGCCGCGCCTGGCTCGCGCCGCGCCTCGGCTCGCGCCGCGCCGGCTCGCGCCGCGCTCGGCTCGCGCCGCGCTCGGCTCGCGCCGCCCGCTCGGCTCGCGCCGCCCGCTCGGCTCGCGCCGCCCGCTCGGCTCGCGCCGCGCCACCCCAAGTCGCGCCTCTTCGCTCGCGCCGCCTACCTCGCTCGCGCCGCACGCGCCGCCCGTTCCGCTCGCGCCGTCACACCCCAGCCGTGCCGTCACGCCCCCGCTCGCGCCGCCTGGTCACGGGGGTGGCGTCAAATAACCGTCGCCGGGCGAGGGAAACTGACGCCACCCCTCGCGGCTCGGGCCCGCAGGCCTCGCGAGCGTCGAGTTTGTCAACCAGCGGTTGACAAACTCGACACTCGTGCGGCGTCAGCCGGCGGTCACCGCGACTTCGGCGCCCGCGGCGGCCTCGGCTTGCGCGCGCGCCGGCTGGAGAACGGTGGCGGCGACGGCGAGGGCTGCCAGGACGAAGGCCGCGGCGACCGCGAAGGCCAGGTGGTAGCCGCTCAGCAGGGCATCCCCGCTCGTTGCGGCGCCGGTGCGCTCGGAGGCCACGGTCGCGAGGACGGCGAGGCCGAGGGCGCCTCCGACCTGCTGGGTGGTGTTGACGAGGCCTGAGGCCAGGCCGGAGTCCTCGGGCGCCACGCCGGACATCGCGAGCGTCATCAGGGCCGGGAAGGTCAGGCCGCCGCCGATGCCGAGGAGGAGCATCGCCGGCAGGAGGTCGACGATGTAGCGACCCTCCTCCGGGACACGGGCCAGGAGCAGCAGGCCCGCGACGATCGACGCCAGGGCGGGCAGGAGCACCGCGCGCGGGCCGAAGCGGCCGTTCAGGCGCGCCGAGAAGCCGACCGACAAGACGCCGATGGTGAGAGAGATCGGGAGGAAGGCCGCGCCGGTCTGGACCGCGTCGTAGCCGAGCACGCGCTGGAGGTAGAGGACGGCGAGGAAGAAGACGCCGAGCATGCCGGCGATCATCAGCAGCTGCGTGAGATTCGCGCCCGCGACGTTGCGGGAGCGCAGGATGTCGAGCCGCAACAGCGGGCGTTCGGCTGTGGCCTGGCGCCAGATGAATCCGGCGAGCAGCGCCGCGGCCACGACGCCGAGCAGCACCGAGTGCGCGTCGACGATCGTGTAGACGCCGAGCATCAGGGACGAGGTCACGAGGACGGCGCCGGGAAGGTCGGCGCCGGCGCGCCAACCGAGTCCGGACTCGGGCTCGAGCAGCCGCCAGGCGAATCCCATCGCGGCCAGCCCGATCGGCACGTTGACGAAGAAGATCCAGTGCCAGTCCAGCGCCTGGGTGAGCACGCCGCCGGCGAGCAGGCCGATCGAGGCGCCCGCGGAGGCGACGAAGCTGAAGATCCCGATCGCCTTGGCCTGCTCGCCCGGCTTGGGGAACATGGTCACGATCATGCCGAGGATCACGGCGGAGCTCAGGGCGCCGCCGACGCCCTGCACGAAGCGCGCGGCGATCAGCATCTCGGGACTGCCGGCGAGCCCGCAGAGCAGCGACGCGAACGTGAACACGGCGAGGCCGGCGAGGAAGATCGTGCGGCGGCCGATCAGGTCGCCGAGGCGGCCGGCGAGGAGGAGCAGGCCGCCGAACGCGATCAGGTAGGCGTTGACGACCCAGGCGAGGCCGGCGGCGGAGAATCCGAGGTCCTCCTGGATGGCCGGCAGGGCCACGTTCACGATCGTCTGATCGAGGATCACCATCAGCATGCCCGCGCAGAGGACCACGAGGGCCAGCCAGCGGGAGTCGCGGGTGGGGGTCGTCATCGAAGTCGCCTCCTGGTTCTTGAACACAGGAGGGACCGTAGCAGATGATCTGTTAGTAGACGATCCGGTTCGGATCTATCCGCTGCGTGGGCGGCGGACTGGTCGCTCGCACGCCGGCGGGTGGGCCAGGCGCACGTTGACGAGTCGCGTCAGTGCGTCCACGAACGGCCCGCGCTCGTCCTCGGGCAGCGAATCGAGAACCGATGCGTAGAGCCGTTCGACGACCGCATTGCCCTTGGCGACCGTCTCCGCGCCCGCCTCTGTCACGACGATGATCCGCGCGCGGCGGTCGGTGGGGGAGGGGCGGCGCTCGGCCAGGCCGGAGCGCTCGAGCTCGTCGACGGTGACGACCATCGTCGTCTTGTCCAAGGCGCAGCGCTCGGCGAGCCGGATCTGCGTCTGCTCGCTCTCCAGCGCATGCGAGAGCACGCAATGCGAGCGCGGGGAGATGCCGAGGCCGGCGAGCTCGGCGGTGAGCTCGGTCGTCAGAGCGTGCGCCGCCTGCGCCAGCAGGAAGATCAGATCGGCGGTGCGCTCGGTCGTAGCCACGACAACGATTCTAACAAGATGGTCCGCGACAAGATGATCTTGCCGCGGACCAATAACTGCGGGCGAGCGTCAGCCGCCGAAGCGGGATCTCGAGCGCCTGCACGTTGGCGACGTACTTGCGCGGTGTCGTCGAACACGCCGCGCGAGCGCAGCGCGCCGAGACCCTGGTAGTAGGCGGCGATCGCCGCGGACTCGTCGCCGCCGGTCTGGTTGAGCAGGCTGCGGAGGTAGAGGACGCCGGCGGTCACGTTGTCGGAGGCCGAGTGCGGGTTGAGCTTGCGGTTGGCGAGGTTCTGCTGCACGTAGTCCCACGTGCCCGGCATGACCTGCATGACGCCGCGCGCGTTGGCGCTCGGAGACCATGTTGTTGTTGAAGCCGCTCTCCTGCCAGGCGATGGCGGTGGCCAGCGAGGGGGAGACGCCGTGGGCGGCGGCGACGGACTGGACGTCGGCGGCGCCGAGGCGGGTGCTCGTCGGCTCCGGGGCGGCGGCCGGCACGACGGTGGCGGTCGGCGCGGGCTGCGAGGACGCGGGCGGGCGCGGGGGCGCCGGTCGGCAGCTTGATCACGGTCCCGGCGATCAGCAGGCCGGCCGGGTCGAGTCCGTTCATCGACGCGATCGCGTTGACGGACACACGAGCGCCGGCGGCGAGGCCGGAGAGCGTGTCGCCGAGGCGGACGGTGTACCCGCCGAGCGGCGCGGGAGCGGCGGCAGCGGCGGGAGCGGGAGCCGCAGCGGCCGGAGCAGCGGCGGCAGCAGGTGCGGCCGCGGCAGGAGCGGCCACGAGCCCGGCCTTCTGCAGCGAGGCATAGCCCTCGACAGTGCTCGGCACCATCACGGTGCTCCCGAGCACGACCTGCGAGTTCTCGGACAGGCCGTTGAACGCGGCGACGGTGCGCGTCGTGAGGTTGTTGGCGGCCGCGATCGACCACAGCGTCTCGCCAGGCTGCACGGTGTGCGGCACGGCGGCGCTAGCAGGAGCGGCGAGGAAAACCGCGAAAAGCACGGCGAACAGCGGAGTGAGACGCAAGGCGTTGCCTCCAAAACAGGGGTCTGACACCCTCAGGCTTGCCCTCTTACCGCCGCAGATTCCAATGCCCGCGCGCGGGGTTACGTGACCCTGCATGAGATCCTGCCGTACAGTGGACGACCTCAAATTATGGGCTCAGAAGTGGCGCTGGTACGAGCGCAACTCGCTGCCCTGGAACCGCGCACGCATCCACTACGAGTTCGCCCGCCGCCGTGCGTTCTGCCGCTGGCCGGTCCACGGCAACGTGCTCGAGATGCTGCTCGACGGCCGCCTCGAGCTCGGCGAGCACGTGCTGCTGGAGCCCGGCGTCTGGCTCACGGCGCCCGCGCCCGGCCGGATCACGATCGGCGGCGGCACGTTCCTCAACCTCGGCGTCCAGGTCGCGGCGGTCGAGCTGGTCGAGATCGGCGAGCACTGCATGTTCGCCAACGGCTGCTTCGTCACCGACGGCAACCACCGCTTCGACGACCCCGACAAGCCCGTGACCTGGCAGGGCTTCACGTCCAAGGGCCCGACCCGGATCGGCGACAACGTCTGGTGCGGCGCCAACGTCGTCGTCACCAGCGGCGTGACGATCGGCGAGCGCTGCGTGATCGGCGCCAACTCGGTCGTCACGACCGACCTGCCGCCGTTCTCGATCGCGGCCGGCTCACCCGCCCGCGTGCTCCGGACGATCGAGTACTAGCTGCTCTTGGTGAGCATGATGTGGACGGCGAGGACCATGCCGCCCGCGAACAAGACAAAGAACAACGTGGCGAACGCGCCGTAGGCGAACGCGGCGCCCGCGCGCTTCTCACGCCGCGCCTCCGAGGACCGCGCCGTGCCGAGGATCACGAACGAGTACGTGATCGTGAGCCCGATCCCGGCCGCGAGCGAGACCCAGACGACCTCGAAGAGCTGGCTGATCTCGACGACCGCCAGAGGCATCGTCACGTGACGCCCTCCGCCACGGCCGGGCGGCGAACGCGGATCGCGAACGCGAGCAAGGCGATCGCCAGCACGACCGACGACCACCAGGGGCCCGGTCGCGCCGTCGCCGAAGATGCTGATGACGCCGTAGGTCAGCGGCGCCGACCGCGGCGGCGCACGGCAGCGTCAGGATCCAGGCCAGGACGATGTTCCCGGCGACGCCCCAGCGCACCGCGGACAGCCGCTTGGCCGCGCCGGCGCCCATGATCGCGCCCGACATCACGTGCGTCGTCGACAGCGGGAAGCCGACGTGCGAGGCGGAGAGGATCACCGCGGCGCCCGCGCCCTGGGCGGCGAAGCCCTGCGGCGGGTCCATCTTGATGATCTTGCTGCCCATCGTGCGGATGATCCGCCAGCCGCCGAAGTAGGTGCCGAGCGCGATCGCGGTCGCCGAGGAGATGACGACCCAGATCGGGATGTCGGCGTCGGCGCTGAGGTTCCCGTTGGCCACGAGCGCGAGGAAGATGATCCCCATCGTCTTCTGCGCGTCGTTGGTGCCGTGCGAGAGCGAGAACAGCGCGCTCGTCGCCGAGCTGGCCGAGCCGGAAGCCGCGCGTGACCACGCCGGGCGACTGGCGCCCGACGATCCGGTAGGCGATCGAGGATCGCCACCCCGGCCGCCACGAGCGCCAGGACCGGGGCGACGAGGCCGGGCACGAGCACCTTCTCCACCAGCCCGCTCCAGAGCACCGCGCTCGGCCCCTCCGACGGCCAGCGTGGCGCCGACCATGCCGCCGATCAGCGCGTGCGAGGACGACGAGGGCAGCCCGAACCACCAGGTGACGAGGTTCCAGACGATCGCGCCGATCAGGCCGGCGAAGACGGTCATCAGCGTCACGGTGGCCGCGTTGACGATGCCGGTGGCGATCGTCGCGGCGACGGCGAGCGACAGGAAGGCGCCGACGAAGTTCAGCGTCGGCGGCCATCAGCGACCGCGAGCCGCGGCGGCATGGCGCGGGTCGACACCGACGTCGCGATCGAGTTCGCGGTGTCGTGGAAGCCGTTGGTGAAGTCGAACGCGATCGCCGTGCCGACGACGATCCAGAGGATGACGTCGGAGTGCACTACCGGTTCTTGATGATGATGCCCGCCATGATGTTCACGGCGGTTTCCGTGGAGTCGATGGCGTCTTCGAGGCGCTCGAAGATGTCCTTCCAGCGGATGACCATCATCGGGTCGATCCCGCGCTCGAACAGCGACGCGATGCGCCTCGCGCAGGATCCGGTCGCCCTCGTTCTCGAGCTGGTTGACCTCGACCGTGAAGTGCGTGGATGTCCTTCAGCGAGCGCAGGCGCGGGATCGCGCCGTTGATCTGGCGCGTCGCCTCGTGCAGGACGCGCGCCATCCGCTGGGCCTGCTCCATCGGCGCCTCGATGCGGTAGAGGCCGAGGAAGTCCGCGACCTCCTCGATGTAGTCGACGATGTCGTCGAGGCCCGAGGCGAGGGCGATGATGTCCTCGCGGTCGAACGGCGTCACGAACGTCTGGTTCAGCCGCTGGATGATGTCGTGGGTGATCCGGTCGCCCTCGTGCTCGCAGACGACGACGTCCGGCAGGATCCCGCCGTGGTCGGGCCACTGCTCGAGCATCGTGCTCGAGCAGCTCGGCCGCGCGGACGCAGTTGTTCGCCGGCCTCCTCGAAGAGGTCGAAGAACTCGCGTTCCTTGGGCGCGAAGATCTGGGACAGCCGGCTCATCGCGCGCCAGTCTATGTGAACAAGTTGTTAACGCCTGGCGTGTGGCCGCACGTCGACTCATCTCCGCGCGGAAGCGGTCCAGCTCCTCGGGGGCGATCCCGTACGTGTGCTCCGGGCCCGGGAAGCGCCGCGTGCGCACCTCGTCGGCGTAGGCCTCGACGCCGCGCAGCATCTCGGCCTTGACCGCCGCGAAGCGCTTGACGAACTTGGGCTGGAAGTCGTCGTGGATCGCCGAGCAGGTCGTGCAGGACGAGCACCTGCCCGTCGGTGCTCGGGCCCGCGCCGATGCCGATCACCGGGATCTCCAGGTGCGGCATGATCGCGTCGGTCACCTCGGCGGGGATGGCCTCGAAGACGATCGAGAAGCAGCCCGCCTCCTGCAGCGCGACGGCGTCGTCGAGCACCTGGCGCGCCCGCGCTGCCGTGCGGCCCTGGGCGCGGTAGCCGCCGAGCATCGTGGCCGTCTGCGGCGTCAGGCCGACGTGGCCCATCACGGGCACGCCGGCGTCGACGATGGCGCGGGCACGGTCGGCCGATGGCGCCGCCGCCCTCGAGCTTGACCGCGTCGGCAGCCCGCCTCCTTGACGAAGCGGTGCGCGGTCGCGATCGCCTGCTCGTCGGAGGCCTCGTAGGAGCCGAACGGCAGGTCGCCGACCAGCAGCGGCGTCTTCAGCCCGCGGCGCACGGCGCGCGTGAGCATCAGCAGCTCGTCGACGGTCACCGGGACCGTGTCGGAGTAGCCGAGCACGTTGTTGGCCGCCGAGTCGCCGACGAGGACGACGTCGACGCCGGCCTGCTCGACCACGAGCGCGCTCGGGTGGTCGTAGGCGGTGATCATCACGATCGGCTCGCCCAGCGCCCGCATCTCGGCGAGCTTGGTGAGCGTTACGCGCTTGCGCTGGTCCTTGGGGGGTGTGGACATTTCGACTCGGCTCCTTTGAAGGTTGACGCCGGCTCAGCCGGTCGCCACCGGGACGGGTTCGAGGACGATGTTGTCGATCAGGCGGACGGGTCCGACCTGGGCCGCGACCGCGACGAGCGTGCGGCCGTTGACGGTGTGCAGCGGGGTGAAGGTGAGCGGGTCGACGATCGCGAGGTACTCCGGCGTCGACGTCGCCGAGTTCGGCGAGTGCGGCGTCGCGGATGCGGTCCGCATCGCGCTCGCCACCCGCGATCGCGTCGCCGGCCGCTCGCAGGGCACGCGAGAGGCCGAGCGCACGCGTCGCGGTCGGCGGGCGAGAGGCGCACGTTGCGCGAGGACAGCGCGAGCCCGTCGGCCTCGCGGACGGTCGGCAGGACCTCGATCCGCATCGGCATGTCGAGGTCGCGCACCATCCGCTTGACGACCGCGACCTGCTGCGCGTCCTTCTGCGCCGAAGTACGCGACGTCAGGTCCGACGATGTTCAGCAGCTTGTTGACGACCGTGCAGACGCCGGCGAAGTGCCCTGGGCCGCGCTCGGCGCCCTCGAGCACCTCGGAGAGCCCCGCCACCTGCACCGTCGTGGCGAAGCCGTCGGGGTAGATCTCGCTCTCCGGCGGGGCGAAGAGGACGTCGACGCCCAGCTCGGCGGCCTCGGCGGCGTCGTTGGCCTCCGTCCGGGGGTAGGCGACGAGGTCGCGCGTGTCGTTGAACTGGGCCGGGTTGACGAACAGCGAGACGACGACGGAGTCCTGCTCGGCGCGGGCGACCCGCATCAGCGAGTGATGGCCGGCGTGGAACGCGCCCATCGTCGGCACCAGCCCGACCGTGCGGCCCTCGGCGCGCGCGTTGCCGAGCCAGGCCCGCATCTCCGCGATCGTTCGGATCGTCCTCATGTCCAGCTTCTCCTACCCGCAACGGCGCGGGTGACCTCGGCCAGCTCGGTCCAGACGGGCAGCAGCTCCGGGGTCCGCTCGGCGATCGCGGCCCGGTGGCGCGCCACCGTCTCCTCGTCGCCGCGGGCGATCGCCCCGGTCAGCGCCGCCTCAGGCCCCAGCCGGGCCCACTGCTCAGCAGTCGCGAGCACCAGCGGCGCGAGCTGCGCGCGGGTGATCCCGGTCGTGGCCGCCAGGCGCTCCGCGCAGGCCTCGAGCGCGACGAGGAAGTTGGCCGCGATCGCGCCGGCGGCGTGGTAGGCGGCGCGATCCTCAGGCGCGACCCGCGTCGCGAGCATTCCGAGCGCGGCGGCGAGCGTGTGCGCGACGGCCAGGGCGCGCTCGCTCGTCCCGTCGACCGCGGCGCCGGCACCGCGCAGGACGCTCGGCTCGCTCCCGGTCGGGACGGACATCAGCGGATGCATGGAGAAGCCCTCACGGTCGCCGAAGACGTCGAGCCCGGTGGCGCCGGAGCAGTGCCCGACCAGCGGCCCGGGCGGGACGGCCGCCGCGGCCTCGGCGATCTTGCCGTCCGGCACGCACAGCAGGACGACCTCGACGGCCGGCGGAACCGGCTCTCCGCGGCGCAGCGGGGAGAAGGCAGAAAGCGCCTCCGCCAGCACCGTGCCGAGACGACCCGCTCCGACGATGGCGCAGGTTGGCACTTCTGGGGGGCTCTTGAGGTCCAGTTCTCGCATCGAGATACCGGCTAATAGCAATGTTAGTGCCGCACGATGCGGCCAGGACGGCGAGATCCGCCCGGGCCGCCGATATTTTGTGGACATGTCCAGCGCAGCGGAACGGCGCGAGGAGCTGAAGGCCGTCTGGCAAGAGGCCTCGACGTGCACGCGCTGCCCGCAACTGGCCGCGGCGCGCCACACGGTGGTCTTCGGGTCGGGCAACGCCGACGCGGATCTGATGTTCGTCGGCGAGGCGCCCGGCGCGAACGAGGACCAGAAGGGCGTGCCGTTCGTCGGCCAGGCCGGCCGGCTGCTCGACACCCTGCTCGAGGAGATCGGCCTCACCCGCGGCGACGTGTTCGTGGCGAACGTCCTCAAATGCCGGCCTCCCGGCAACCGCGACCCGCTGCCGCAGGAGATCGACTCCTGCCAGGACTACCTGTTCCGCCAGCTCGAGCTGATCGAGCCGAAGGTGGTGTGCACGCTCGGGAACTTCGCGACCAAGCTGCTGCGCGGCGACATGACCGGCATCACGCGGCTGCACGGGCGCGACGAGCTGCGCCAGATCGGCCCGCGGGTCGTGCGGCTGTACCCGCTCTTCCACCCGGCGGCGGCGCTCTACACGCCCGCGATGAGCGCCACGCTGCGGGCCGACTTCGCCCGCATTCCCGAACTGCTGGCCAGGCCCGCGCCGGAACAGCCCGAGCCCGCACCGCCGCCTGCGCTAGAACCTGAGCCCGAGTTGGTCGAACCTGAGCTGACCCTCGTGCCCGACGATCCGGGCGACGAGCAGCTGGGACTCTTCTAGGAGCTTCATGAAACCTGAGACGTGGGCCATCGTCGGTGGCCGGCCCGGTGACGTGCCCGGCGCGCCGCTGAACACACCGCTCGTCCCCGCGTCGAACTTCGTGCTCGGCACCGAGCGCATCTACACCCGCACCGAGGCGACGGAGACGCTGGGAGGCGTTCGAGGCGGTCATGGGCGGCCTCGAGGGCGGCCAGGCGGTCGCGTTCTCGTCGGGCATGGCGGCCTGCGCCGCGGTGCTGGGCCAGCTGCCGAGCGGCGCGCACCTCGTGATCCCGGACGACTGCTACCAGGGCGTGGCCGGGATCGCCGAGGCCGGCGCGCGCGATCACGGCTGGCGCGTCGAGCGCCTGCCGGTGGCCGATCCGGGCTGGATCGACAAGGCGCTCGAAGCCGACCTGCTGTGGCTGGAGTCGCCGACCAACCCGCTGCTCGACGTCGCCGACGTCGCCGCGATCTGCGCCGCCCCGCGCCGCGCCGGCACGCGCATCGTCGTCGACAACACGTTCGCGACGCCGCTGCTCCAGCAGCCGCTCGAGCTCGGCGCCGACGTCGCGATCCACTCCGCGACGAAGTTCATCGGCGGCCACTCCGACCTGCTGATGGGCGTCGCGGTCGCCGCCGACACGCTGCAGCGCGACCTCCTGCGCACCGCACGCGGCCTCTACGGGGCGACGCCGGGCGCGCTGGAGTGCTTCCTCGCCCTGCGCGGCCTGCGGACGCTGCCGGTGCGCCTGAAGACCGCTGTGGCGAGCGCAGGGGTGCTGGCGGCGCAAGCTCGAGGCCCACCCGGCGGTGCACCGCGTCCGCTACCCGGGCTTCGGCGCCGTCGTGAGCTTCGAGCTCGCCGACGAGGCCGACCGTCGACCGCGCCTGCGCCGCGACGAAGATCATCTGGCACGCGACCAGCCTCGGCGGTGTGGAGACGACGATGGAGCGCCGCAGCGCCCATCCCGGCCAGGAGCACATCCCGGGCGGGCTGATCCGCATGAGCGTCGGCTGCGAGGACGTCGACGACCTCTGGGCCGACCTCGAGCAGGCGCTACGCGGCAGCCTCTGACGAGGAGGACGCGGCGGCCTTCGCCGCGGCGTGCTCGTCGACCGTGATCGCGTAGCGCTCGTGGTCGCGCCACTGGCCGCCGATCAGCAGATAGCGCGGGGAGAAGCCCTCGAGGCGGAACCCCGCGCCGCGGGCGAGCGCGATCGACGGCGCGTTGCCGGGCTGGATGTTGGCCTCGATCCGGTGCAGGCCGAGCAACTTGAAGGCGTGGTCGAGGACCTGCTCGAGCGCCTCGCTCATCAGGCCCTGCCCGGCGTACTTCTCGTGGGCGTAGTAGCCGAGGTAGGCGGACTGGAACGCGCCGCGGACGATCTGGGAGATCGTGAAGATGCCCGTGATCGCGCCGGTCTCGATGTCACAGGCCAGCAGGCACAGGAAATCCTCGCGCCGCGAGCGGCTGTAGAGCTCGTCGAACTGGTCTGAGCGCTCGGGCGGATAGGTCCAGGGCCGGTGCAGGTTCCGGCTGTCGCGGGCCAGCGCGAGGAACTCGACGCGGTCCTCCCGGGCGAGCACGCGCAGGCGGACCCGGGCACCGGGCGGCGGATCGGGCGTGACCAGGTCGGAGGGCCGGGCGGAATCGTCCGGGCGGCGGCGGAGGACAGGCCGTTTCATGCACGGAGAATCAAAGCGCAAGCGCGATGAGAGTGCATCGCTAAGGTCCGGCGCCATGGACGTCGCGATCGACGGGCGGGCGGCGGTTCGCCCGGAGCTCGGCGGCGTCGAGCGCTGGGCGCGCGAGCTGTGCACGCGCCTGCCCTACGACGTGCTGGCGCCGCCGCCCGCGCTCGCGCACCGCGCGGGCCACGCGTGGGAGCAGTTCGTGCTCCCGGTCCAGAGCGCACGCGCGAGCGTCCTGCTGTGCCCCGCGAACCTCGCGCCGGTCGCCGCCCGCAACGTCGTCGTGATCCTCCACGACGCGGCGCCGCTGCGCCATCCCGGCTGGTACTCGGGCCTCTACGCCGCCTGGCAGCGCCGGCTGCTGCCGCTGATCGCGCGCCGGGCGCGCAAGGTGATCACGGTCTCGCCGTTCTCACGGGCGGAGCTGAAGGAGCTGCTGGACGTCGACGCCGAGGTCGTCTACGGCGGCGTCGACGGGCGCTTCAAGCCCGACGTCGAGCCTGCGTGGCGCCCGCGACCGTACGTGCTCTGCGTGGCGTCGATGACCGCCCGCAAGAACCTGAAGGCGCTCGTCCCCGCCGCCGCCGCACTCGCCAAGGACGGCATCGATCTGCTCGTCGCGGGCGGTCACCGCCCGCAGTTCGCGGCCGAGAGCGGCCTGACCGGCCTGCAGCTGCTCGGCCATGTGCCGGACGAGGAGCTCCCCGGCCTGTACGCCGGCGCCGAGGCGTTCGTGCTGCCGAGCCTCTACGAGGGCTTCGGCCTGCCGGTGCTCGAGGCGATGGCCTGCGGGACGCCGGTCGTCGCCGCCGCCACGACCGCGCTGCCCGACACCTGCGGCGGCGCCGCTCGGCTGAGCGAGCCCGAGCCCGAGGCGCTGCGCGAGGCCCTCACGCAGTTGCTCGCGGATGGCGCCGAACGGGCACGGTTGCGTGGACTCGGCCTCGAGCACGCCCGCCGCTTCACATGGGAGCGGACCGCGAGCGAGGTCGACGCGATCGTCAGGACGTTGCGATGACGCGGCGCAGCGGCGCGGGGAGGTGCAGCGCGTGCAGGCGGGGCTCCGGGGCCGGTTCGGCCGCCGAGACGCGCTCCTCGGCCACGACGGCGTGCGCCGCCTGTACTACGCGCGGGTCGAACCGCGTTCCTGCGGCGTTCTCGAGCTCCATCAGCGCGTCCGCGTGGCTGAGCTGGGGACCGCCGGCGGCGGTCAGGGCGCTCCAGGTGTCGGCCACCGCGACGATCCGCGACGTCACCGGGGTGAGCGGGCCGCGCAGGCCGGCCGGGCCGCCGCCGCCGTTCCACCACTCGCCGACGTGGCCGGCCTCCCAGCTGACGCGGCTCGGGTCGCGCAGCGTGTGGCGGGCGTAGGCGATCGGGTCACCGGCGTCCGCACGGCGGGCGTGCGCCAGAACCGTGACGCGGGCGAGGTGACGCCGCTCGGTGCGGTCCAGGCCAAGATGTAGCGCCAGCGCGTTCGAGTAGCGCCGGGTGGCCGTCAGCGGATCGAGGCGGGCGACGGGGCGCGTGCGGGCGGCGAGCGTCAGCGCACTCTGCGGCAGCACCGCGATCAGCGCGAAGATCGCCAGCGCGAGGATGCCGAGCGGGCCGTAGAGGACCGTGACGCCGGTCGCGAGCACGACCATCACGAGCGCCGTCGGCAGGCTCGAGAAGAACATGCCCGGCAGGTCGGAGGGCCGCAGGCCGAGATACAGCGGCAGGTAGACGCCGGACCCGACCCAGAAGTTCACGAAACACATCACGACGCCGGCCAGCAGCAGGTACGGCAGCGCGTCGATGCCGAGCGACGTGACGCCGACGGCGGCGAGCAGCGTCGAGGCCAGCACGGCCTCCCAGCCGTAGGCGGCGAGGTTGGACAGGTTGCCGGGACGCACGATGCGCTGGCCGCGGAAGAGGCCGGCGATGGCGATCGGCACCAGGTCGACCAGGAGGGCCGGAATCGGGCCGAGCAGGGCCAGCGTGATCAGCGCGAGCGGCAGGCCGGCGTCGAAGCGGACGCCGCGTGCGAGCGGGATCTCGTTGAAGTCCGCGATCACCGCGAGGGCGATCAGCAGGAGCAGGAGACCGGGGCGATCCCAGTGCGACTCCGGTGCCAAGAACAGCAGGGCAGGGACCAGCGCCACGGCCAGTGCGCCGTGGATCCAGACCGAAGTTCGGTTGAGCGGAGACAGCCTCGTCACGTTCGGGACCAAGCGTATACACACCTCAGGCGACTAGGCCATGATGATGGACGAGTTTTGTGCGGAGGATGTCCGCAACGGGACAGCGGCTAGTTCTTCCAGTGGCTCATGGCCGCACCCCCCGAAACGCGATCCCCTGACACTTTGTTAAACGCAATTCGCACGGTACTCAACGGACCCCGGGTGCAGGCACCCGTTCGAGTACGCGTGCGGACATAAGCGCCGCGGCAATTGCCGGGACGACCGCCGCGAGCGCGCACGCCGCGCCGAACCACAGACCTGTTGCTGCGTTCGAGCCTTCGACGAGGGCTCCTGCCGCAGCGGCCCCGATCGCGAGCCCTCCGTTGTTGGCGGTGACCAGCCACGCAAAGGTGCGAGTGCCCGCTCCCGCGGGCGCCAACCGGTCCGCGAGCACGTAGGTGCTCGCGAACAGCGCTCCGAGCACCGCACCGGGAACGACCAGCGCCACGCCGAGCAGTCCGAGGCGGCTCGCCGCGGTGGCGGTGAGCGCGAGCGCCGCCGACATCGCGGCCGCGAGCCCGACGATCCGCCACTGCGGCGGCACGCGCCATTGCCGGCGGCCGGCGAACAGGCTGCCGGCCACGGTCCCGGCCGCCATCGCCGCGAGCAGCACGCCGGACGCGCTCGGATGCTCCTGCGCCCGCGCCGCCGCCGGCACGGCGATCTCGATCGCCCCGAGCGCCGCGGCCGTCAGCGCCAGCGCCCCGTAGAGCAGCCAGAGCGCCCCGGGCAGCGGTGCGCGCGTATCGAAGCGACCTGACCGCGCCGGCGCTGCCAGCGAGGTCCGCGCGGCGGCCGTCGTGCCCACGAGCATCACCGCGGCCGCGAGCGCCAGCGCGAAGGCGGGGGAGAAGATCCCGCCGATCACCGCCACCAGCAGCGGCGCGACGATCAGCGCCGACTCCTCGCCGGCGGAGTCGAGCCCGTAGGCGCGCTGGAGCCGCTCGCCCTGCTCGCGGAGGGCCCGTCCGAGCGCCGCCCGCGCGAACGGCCCGAGCGGCGGCACCACGAGTCCCACCAGTCCGCCGAGGACGACGATCACGAACGAGGGCGCATCCGCCACCGCGACGGCGAGCACCAGCGCCCAGGTCGCGACCGCGCAGGCCAGCGCGAACGCCGCGAGGGCTCTCGCCCCGAGACGGTCGACGATTCGCCCGCGTACGGGTGCGAGCGCACTCGTCACCGAGAACGCGGCCACGAGCGCACCCGCCCTCACCGCGGAGCCGGCCAGCAGGATCAGGCCCAGCGGGAGCATCAGAAACCCGACGCGCCCGGCCAGCGAAGCTACGAGAAGACGCCGGACCGACGGGTCCGCAACGACAGCCCTGTAGCCATCCTGCCCCCGCACGAGGCTCCCAGCGTACGCGCGTCAGCGGCAGCGCCGGGCATCGCCGGGCTGCTTCGCGCAGCCCTGCAGGCGACGTGCCAGACGCGTGAAAATCGCCAGCGAGGGCGCATCGAAGACTTGGCCGGCGCGCATGCGACGCAACCCCGAGTAGTCGAACGCGCTGTCCGTGATCCCTTCGATCGACAGCCACGTGTACCAGTAGACGCGCCCGATCCGGAGCTTGGTCCGTTCGTCGACCAACAACGGCAGCCCCTCCTTGAGACGGTCGGACTGGCCCTTCTCGGTCGTCTCGAAGCCACCGTGCTGCAGCGTCTTTCCCTGCGCCGCGGGCCACGACAGCTCCGTGATCCAGATCGGGACCTTGCCATCGCCATGGCGGGCCATTTCGCGCCGGACGATCTTGACGATCCGGACCACGTTCTTCGGGATCCCCGTGTACGGATGCAGCGCGGCGATGTCGAACGAGCCCCGCGCCCCCGCCTTGTAGAGCGCCGCCACCGCTTTCCAGCTTTCGTTGGGCAGCCCGGCGAGGACCGTCTTCGAGCCCGGGTCGGCGGCCTTCAGGGCTTTGTTGGCGCGTTTGAGCAGTGCCACGTAGCTCGGTGCCCATGGGGTCACGTTCCAGTAGCGCGTGATGTTGGGCTCGTTCCAGATCTGCCACGAGCGAATAGGTTGCCGGGAGATCTCCGGGTGCTCTGCCCATAACGACCCGTTCGGTCCATAGCGCCCGACGAGCGCGGCCAGGAAACGGGCGAAGTCCTCGGGGTCGCGTGGGGGCGACCCGGGGTCGCCGGGATTGAGTGCGGCCCACGTCGGCGTGCCCTGGAGTACCGGCAACACGCCAAGTCCACGCGCGGCCGCGGTCAGCATCAGCGTGTCGTAGGCGGCGAAGTTCGCGTCCGCCGGGCCGTTGGGCTGGACCGCGGACCAGTAGACGGCCGCGCGCACGCTCTCCGCGCCGCTGCCCGCCAGCCGGTCCCATTCGGTGGCCGCGCCCGCATAGCCCGGCTCGTTGAGCGGGCCGTCGACGACGACGCCGAGCCAGCCGTGCGGGATCTGGCGGCGCGCGGCATCCGCCCCGGAGGGGAGAGCCAAGGCGAGGACCATCGCGATCAGCACGGCGCGAACCATTGGTACGTAGGATGGCGCGCCGATGCCGCAAGTTGCACTCATTCACGATTTTCTGCTCGACCTGCGTGGTGCCGAGCGCGTATTTGCGGCGATCTGCGACGCATATCCGACGGCCGACGTCTTCACCGCCGTCTACGACGAGGCGGGCACCGAAGGGCGATTCGCCGCGCGCTCACCGCAGGCGAGCTACCTGCAGCGGCTGCGTCCGACGTCGCGCACCTTCCGCCCGCTGCTGCCCTTCTACCCGGCGGCGATCGAGTCGCTCGACCTCCGCGGCTACGACATCGTCATCTCGTCTTCGAGCGCCTGGGCGCACGGCGTGCTCGTCGATCCCGGCGCCGTGCACATCTGTTACTGCCACAACCCCTTCCGCTACGCGTGGTCCGAGCGCGAGGCGACGCTCGCGGCCCGCAACCCGCTGACGCGGCCTGCGCTGCGGGTCCTGCTCTCGCGCTGGCGCCAGTGGGACTGGATCGCGGCGCAGCGCGTCGATGCCTACGTGGCGAACTCGGCGATCACCGCCGCCCGCGTGCAGCGCTACTTCGGGCGCGAGTCGACGGTCCTGCATCCGCCGGTGGAGCTCTCGCGCTTCTCACCCGGCCCGGTGGGCGCGCACTACCTGGTGCTGGCGGAGCTGATGGCCCACAAGCGCATCGACGTGGCGATCCGCGCCTTCAACGAGCTCGGGCTCCCATTGGTGGTCGTCGGCGACGGACCCGAGTGGCGGCGGCTGCGCCGACTCGCCGGTCCGACGGTGCGTCTGACCGGCCGGCTCTCGGACGCCGAGGTCGCGGATCTACTACGTGGCGCACAGGCGCTCGTCGTGACGGCCGAGGAGGAATTCGGGATCGCCGCGGTCGAGTCGCTGGCCTCCGGGCGCCCCGTGATCGCCCTGCGCTCGGGTGGCGTCCTCGAGACGGTCACCGAGGGGCGGACCGGCACCTTCTACGACGACGGTGACGACCCGCGGGCGCTTGCAGCGGTCGTTTCGGCCTTCGATCCGGATGCCGTGGACCCGTTGGACTGCGTCGCGTCGGCGCGGCGCTTCGGGGTCGAGCCCTTCCAGGAGCGTCTCAGGGAGATCGTCGACGAGACGGCGCGGCTCGGAAGCCCTGTGCGTTCCACCGAACGTCAAGTCGGGGGCCTATTACCTCGACGAATGTCGCGAAGAGGCGCCGAATCCATGAGGATTCGTTAAATCTCTCCCCAACCTGGGCACATTCAACGTAACCCCGTGACATGATCCGGGTTGTCTGTTGTGCGCGGGCCTTGTTCGCGCGCCCCTAGTTCGTCCTAAGCGTCACAAGCTTAGCGACGGGCTTGGAACCCTCACGGGGGGACGATCGTGCTCTGACACGGGAGTCCCACCAAGAAGGAACGCCGCCGGCCCTCGGCGAAAAGTCGCGGGCGTCGGCACTGTGGTTGCGGAAACAACAAAATTGACGTATAATTCCTACTGGTTGAGTAGGACTTGAGACTTCGAGCGAAGGACCCCAAAACGAGCACCATCACCGACACCCCACGACGCCGCACCGAGAACGAGCATGAGGTCGACCCGACCCTTGACTCGCTCCAGCTGCTCCTGCGTGAGGCTGGCCGGTACCCGCTCCTGAAGCCGAGCGAGGAAATCGAACTCGCCAAGCGCATCGAACGCGGGGACCTGGCAGCCAAAGAACGCATGATCAACTCCAACCTCCGCCTGGTGGTCGCTAACGCGCGCCGCTATCAGGGCCAGGGCCTCGCCCTCGGTGACCTGATCCAGGAGGGGATGCTCGGACTGATCCGCGCAGTCGAGAAGTTCGACTGGCGCAAGGGCTTCCGGTTCTCCACGTACGCGACCCTCTGGATCCGTCAGGCGATCCAGCGCGGGCTGGAGAACACGAGCCGGACGATCCGCCTGCCCGTGCACGTGGCGCAGCGCTCCCGCAAGGTCGGGCGCATCGAGCGCGAGCTCACGACGAAGCTCGGTCACGAGCCTTCGGACGAGGAGATCGCCTCGGCTGCGGACCTGCCGCTGGAGGACGTCATCGAGATCCGCAAGGCCGACCGCGCTGTGGTCAGCCTGGACAAGCCTGTGGGCGACGACGGCGACACCGCCTTCGGCGACCTGCTGGCGATCGAGACGCCCGCAGTGGACGAAGAGGTTCACGAGGCACTGAAGTCCGAGACGCTCCTGACCGCCATCGCCGAGCTCCCTGAGCCCGAGCGTGACGTGATCGAGATGCGCTTCGGCGCGGGTGACCGCGAGCCGCAGACCCTGTCGCAGGCTGGCCGCAAGCTCGGTGTGAGCACCGAGCGCGCGCGTCAGATCGAGGAGCGCGCCCTGAAGCGCCTCTCGCAGCGACCGGAGCTGATCGCGCTCCGCGAAGCTGCCTAGTAACGCTTTCGAGGCCCGGGGAAACCCGGGCCTCGGTCGTTAAGGGCTACTTCTTCTTGACGAAGACCGTGATGTCGCGCGGGCTGGCGATCGAGTACGTCTTGCCGCCCATCGTCCTGCGGACCTCTTCGTCGGGCTCGTCCTTCGGGATCTTGACCTTGATCGTCTCGAAGCCGGAGGCCACCGTGCTGCCCTTGGTGGTGCTCGAGGTGTAGCCGATCTCGGCCAGGTGCAGGGTGCCGTCGTCGGGACGGCCGAGCAGCACCGAGGCCTGCACGCCACAGATCTTGTAGCCGGCCTTGACCTTCCAGCTGATGTACGGCTGGGTCGGGGTGACCGTGAACGTCACCGCGCTCTGCTTCGTCCCCTTGCCGAACGCCGGCGCGCCCGGGATCTCCTCGAGGTTCAGCGCCTGGGCGCGTGAGGTGAGCTTGCAGCCGTGCCACTGGTAGGTGGGCGTCGGGTAGGAGAGGTAGTGGCCCGCGTTCTGCGTGGGGCCGAGCTTGGCGTTGGCCTCGGGGTTGACCTTGGCGAGCGCCGGCGCGGTCGTCAGCAGGCTCGCCAAGACGCCCGTGACCAGGGCGGCGGTTGTGCGCATCGCGCGAGCCTACGGGCGATCGCGCGGTGCGGCCCACCCCCATCGGTTCAGCGCGGCGAGCTGGGCGCGTTCGCGTGTGTTGGGGCGCTTGAGGAGCGCGCGGGTGGCGAACGTGAGCGCCTGGGCGGCGTCGTCGCGATCGCGGGCGCGGCGGCCGAGCGTGGCCTCGATCACCGCCTGGCGGCGGCGGGCGAGCAGCTCGAACGGCTCACCCTCGCGGAGGATGCTGTGGCCGCCGGTGTGGGTGAGCCGGAGGTCCGGGTGCAGGATCGTCGGGATGCGGGCCGCCCGCGCCCGCAGGCACAGGTCCATGTCCTCCGCGAACAGGTGGATCCGCGAGTCGAACGGGCCCAATCGCTTGAAGGTGCCGGTCTCGGCGGCCAGACAGGCGGCGATCGCCCAGCCGACGGTGCGCGGCGAGCTCGCCCTGAAGGGCTCGACGCGCTCCCGGACCGGCTTCGGCAGCAGCGGCGGATGGACGAGCGCGGGGAGGAAGGCGCCGAGCGTCCCGGGCAGCGGATGGGCGCTGCGCTGGACGCTGCCGTCCGCGTTGAGCAGCCGCGGCGCGTGCAGCGCGTCCGGGGTCTCGTGGGCGCGGCGCGCGAGCTCGCCCAGCGCGCCGTCGTGGACGATGATGTCGGGGTTCAGCAGGATCGTCACCGGCTCGGTGACGCGCTCGAGTCCGACGTTGCTGGCGGCACCGAAACCCGGGTTGTCGCGGCGCTCGATCACCTCCGCGCCGTGGTCTCGCGCGAGCTGCGCCCCACCGTCGTCGCGGCCGGTGTCGACCACCACGAGGCGCGGCGCGGGTGCCGGCAGGGACTCGAGCAGCAGCGCGAGCTCGGCTCGCGACTCGTGCAGCACGATCACGGCGGCGAAGGTCATGGGAGCAGCGCCTCCAGGCGCGCGACCGAGGCGTTCACGTCGAAGTTCGCTTCGGCGTGGCGGCGTGCTTTGTCAGGCGCATCCGCGTCCGCCAGCACGGCCCGGAGCGCCTCGACCGCCGCGTGCGCGTCGCCGGGCGGGTAGAGGCGGCCGGTGCCGGGGGCGACGATCTCGAGCGGGCCCGCCGCGGCCGGGGCGACGACTGGGCGGCCGGCAGCAAGGCCTTCGACGAGGGCCATGCCGTAGGGCTCGGCGTCGGCGCAGTGGAGCACGACGTGGGCGTTTGCGAACGCGCCCGGCATGTCGGTCACCGGGCCGATCGTGACCCGGTCCCCGAGCCGTGCCGCCTGCGCGCGCAGCCTGGTTTCGAGCGCGCCGGCATCGCCCGGCAGCGTCGCGCCGGCGAGGGTCAGGTGCAGCTCCGGCATCAGCCCGGCGATCTCGAGCGCCAGCTCGGGCCGCTTCCAGCCGACGAGCGCGCCGGCCACAAGCGCGTGGGGAGGACCCTGGGGCAGCGGCCGCGGGGCGAAGCGGGCGAGGTCGACGCCGGGATGCAGCACCACCGGGTCTCCTCCGAACTGGGCGGCGATCGCGTGCGAAGCCGCCGCGACGCGATCTGCACGGGTGGTCGCGGCCCGCGTCGCGGCGAGCACGGGGCCGCCGAGCAGGTCGTGATGGACGGCCAGCCACGGGCGCCCGGCGAGCGCGGTGGCGAGCACGGCGCGTGCCCCCCAGGCGACGACGAACCCGGGGGCGAGCCGCCGGAGGTCCTGGGTCAGGCCGAGTACGTGGCCGACGTGCGCGGCGCTGAGCTTCAGCGGACGCGCCGGGATCGGCGTGTGCTCGATCGACGCCGCTCGCAGCGCCGCGGCCAGTGGACCCTCCGGGCACGCGACCGTGACCGGCCGGCTGAGCCGGGTCGCGCAGTCGAGCAACACGCGCTCGGCGCCGCCGAGGACGCCGGAGTAGGACGCGATGAGGACGGGCGGGCCGGACACGCGCGCATGAGCATGGCGTCTCGCGCGATCGAGCGTCGACTTTCTCGAGTACGGCGCGAGAAACTCGACGCTCGTCGCCGAGGGCGCGACTAGCATCGCGGCTCATGGCGCCGAGCGGCACCCAGGGGACGCCGCCTCCCGGCGGCCTGCGCGTCCGCACCGCTCGCGGTGGGGCGGTCAACGCCGCGTTCCTCTCGGGCGCCGAGGCGCTGGTGCTGCTGCAGGGCCTGCTGGCGATCGCGCTGCTCGGACCCAGCCTGATCGGCCTCTACGGCGTCGTGACGACGACCGCGATGACGATCGTGGCGCTGCGCCGGGTCGGGATCGACGAGGCGTTCGTGCAGACGACGGCGCTGGACGAGGAGGCCGAGTTCCAGCGAGCGCTCACGGTCGAGCTGGCGCTCGGGGTGCTCGGGGCTCTCGCCGTCATCGCACTGGCGCCGGTGCTGGCCGCGGCCTACGACGACGACCGTCTCCTGGCGTTGACGCTCGCGGTGTCCTACCTGCCGGTGGCGTTCGCGCTGCAGGCGCCGCAATGGGTCTTCTTCAAGCGCATGGAGTACGTGCGGCTGCGCTCGCTGCAGGCGATCGTGCCGCTCGGAACGGTCGCCGTCGTCGTGCCGCTGCTGCTGCTGGGCGTGGAGGTGTGGGCGCTGGTGATCGGCCCCTTCGTGGCCAACATGGCGGCGATCCTCGCCGCCTGGCGTGCCTCGCCCTACGCGTTCCGGCTGCGGCCCGATCGCGATGCAGCACGCCGCTACCTGCGCTTCTCCTGGCCCGTCTTCGTGACTGCGGCGGTCTCGCTGTTCGTGCTCCAGGGCCAGATCGCGGTCTTCGGCATCAGCGACGGGCTCGTCGCCGCGGGCTGGATCACGCTCGCCGCGACACTGACCCGCTACGCCGACCGTGCCGACCAGATCGTCGCGACGACGATCTACCCGGCGATCGTCCGCGTCCGCGAGCGCGTCGACGTGCTCGAGGAGCTGTTCGCCAAGGGGACCCGGCTGACGCTGATGTGGGCCTTCCCGTTCGGCGCCGGCCTGGCGCTGTTCGGCCCCGACCTGATCGTCTTCGTGTTGGGCGACCAGTGGCGCGGGGCGATCGTCCTGCTCGGCGGGATGGCGATCGCGGTCGCGCTGCAGCAGATCGGCTACAGCTGGTTCTCGTTCTACCGGGCGCGCGGCGAGTCGTGGCCGCAGGCGATCGAATCGGCCGTCTTCGGGCTCGCGTTCGCCGCCTTCGCGATCCCGGGGGCGCTGCTCGGCGGGTCCTGGGGCTTCGTCATCGGGCGCATGGGCTGCACCGTCTGCGTGCTCGCGGTCCGCCAGGTCTACGTGCACCGGTTGCTGCCCGGCGTGCGGATGGGCGCGCTCGCGCTGCGGTCCGCGCTGCCGGTCGCGCTCGCCTCGGCACCCGTGCTCCTGCTGCGTGGCGTCCTGTGGGGCGGAGAGCGGACGCTGGCGCAGGCGCTGGTCGAGCTCGCGTTGTGGCTCGGCGGGCTCGCGTTGGCGACGGTGCGGTTCGAGAGCGAGCTTCTCGCCGAGTTGCGCGGCTACCTACGGCGGACGGGCGCGCCGGCGTGAGGGTCGTCCTCCTCTGGCTCGCCGCCGCGGTCATCTCCGGCTTCACGCTGCGCCGCTATCTCGGGCCGCTGGACGAGGGGATCCTGATGCAGGCCGCGACCCGCATGGCCGACGGGCAGTGGCCGTGGCGCGACTTCAGCTGGTCCTACGGGCCGGGGGAGCCGCTCGTCGTGATGGCGCTCGGCAAGCTCTTCGACCCGTCGCTGCTGTGGTGGCGCCTGCTGCGCGTCGCCGCCGACGCGACCGCCGCGGTGCTCGTCTATGCGCTGGTCCGCGAGCACCGGCCGGAGCGCTGGGCGTACGCCGCCTGGGCCGCCGCCGCTGTCACCGCCGCCCAGCCGACGAGCGCCAACCCGACCGCCCCCGCGCTCGCCTTCGCGCTCGCGGCGGTGCTCCTGGCGACCCGAGGCCGGGCGGGCTGGGCCGGTGCGGCGGCGGCCGCCACCGCGTTCTGGCGTCCTGACATGGGCGCGATCGCCGCCATCGCCGCCGCGGCGACGCTGCTGCTGGCCGACCGGGCGCGCCGGATCGACGCCCCGCCGTTGCGCGACCCGATTCCGGCCAGCCCCGAGGCGGCGCGCCAGGCCCAGCGGCGGGCCGGTCCGCACGCGGCGCTGAAGTGCCTGCTCGTCGCCGCGATCGGCGTCGTCGTGCTCTACGCGCCGTTCGTGATCGCCGCGGGGCCGGCGCGGGTCTGGGACGCGCTCGTGGTCCAGGCGACCCGCGACGGGGAGTGGTGGCGGCTGCCGTTTCCGGCCGGGTTCGGGGGTGGCGACGCGAAGGACTTCCTGACGTGGCTCGCGCCGTACGCGGCGCTGGTCGTGCTCGTCCTCGCGGCCTTCCGCATCCGCCGCACGGTCGGGTTGCTGATCCTCGGCGCCGGCGCGGCGATCTACTACGCCTCGCGCGCCGATCTCGAGCACGCGCAGGGGCTGCTGATCGTCACCGCGGCGCTCGCGGCGCTGATCCGGCCGAAGCTGTTCGGCGCGGCGGTGCTCGCGCTCCTGCTCCTGGTGGGCACGGGCAATCGGGCGAGCGCGCTGCTGCGGCCGCCCGACCTGAAGCCGTTCGGCAGCGTCCGCGTGCCGGAGGAGGAGGCGGCGGCGCTGCCGCGCGTGGTCAAGCTCGTCCAGCAGCTCGTGCCGCCCGGGGAGCCGATCTACGTCGCGCCGCGCCGGTCGGACCTGGTCACCTTCTCGGACCCGCTCCTGCACTATCTGACGGATCGCCCGAACGTCCTGCGCCGCGACGTGCTGCTGCAGGCCAAGCCCCAGGAGCAGGCGCGGATCGTCGCCGCGCTCGAGCGCACCCGGCCGAAGGCGATCATCCGCTGGACGGCACCGGAGTCGGCCAAGCCCGAGCCGAACCGGCGCGGCCGCCCCAGCGGCTCCCACGCGCTCGACGAGTACCTCGATCGCGCCTACGAGCCGCGCGCCACCTACGGGGACTACGAGATCCTCGTACCGCGATACTGAGCGCGTGGCTGTCCGGATCGCGCTGATCGTCCTTGCCCTCGCCGGTGCGGCCTGGTTCGCCGTGGCCGCCGGCAGCTTCTCGGCGCAGGACCAGATCGCCAAGCTTGCGCTCGCGACGAAGGCGCCCTCGCGCGCCGACCTCGTGGAGGCGCAGCGGCTGGTGCCGCGAGCGCAGCGACTCAACCCCGACGCACGGATCGAGCAGGGGATCGGCGTGCTCGAGTACCGGATCGGCGATCCTGCCGCCGCGGTGGCCACGTTCCGCCGCCTGACGGAGCGCGAGCCGCGCAACGCCGAGCTGTGGGCGTTGCTCGCCCGCGTCGCGAAGGGCTACGACGAGCCGCTGTCCGCGGCCGCGACCGCCCGTGCCCGCGAGCTCTCGCCGCCTGTGCGGCCCTGAAGCCGGTCGATCACGTAGAGCGCGCCCGCGGCGCCGAGCAGCATCAGCGAGGGCTCGAAGACGTGGCGCAGGCGCGGATGCCCGTACCCGACGGTCACAGCGATCAGGACGACGACGAGTGGCGCGAACACCACGAGCAGCGGGACGCCTGAGCGGCGCAGCGCGATCGTCCCGGGCACCGCGAGCAGCGCCAGCAGGAAGAACGAGGCGACCGCCAACTGCTCCCCGCGGATCCAGCGCCCCTCGGCGAAGAGGACCTGGCGCCGCGGTTGGTAGAGCGAGAACGTCCGCAGGATCCGCACCGGCACGACCACGACGAGCCGGCCGGCGTGCTCGCGGGCGTAGCGAAGACCCTGGGAGCGCCAGGTCGCGGCCTGGACGGCCTCGTTGTTCGACTGCCGCGGTGGGATGCAGTTGAACTGCCAGAAGCCGATGTCGATGCCCGAATAGGCCTCGGGGCAGTTCGCGCCGCGCAGGACCGTCGAGTCGTTGTTGGAGATCGGCACCAGGCGGCCGAACTCGATCGCGTTGCGGATGGTCCACGGGGCGATCGCGGCGACGCAGGCCAGCGTGACGATCGCGGCGCGCCCCGGCCAGCCGCTCCCGCCGCGGAAGGCGACCGGCCACGCCAGCACCGGCAGCAGCAGCAGCGCCTCGGAGCGGACCAGCGCGGTCACGCCGATCGCGACGCCCAGCAGCGCCGCCGAGCGCCTGCTCGGGCGCTCGAGCGCCGACCAGGCCGCGAGCAGCGTCAGGATCACCAGCGGCGTCGAGGCGGTCTCGCTCATCAGCGCGCCGTCGACGACGATCATCAGCGGGTAGAGCGCGCACACGCCCGCCGCGGCGAGGCCGAGGCGCGGACCGCCCGCACGCCGCCCGAGTACGCCCATCAGCGTGATCGACAGCGCGCCGAAGAGCAGGCCGGCCGCGCGGTGCGCCATCACGCTCGTCCCGCCCACAGCGGAGACGATCGACAGCAACGCCGGGTAGAGCGGCGGATGCCCGGCCGACGGCAGCGTGAGATGGTCGAAGCGCAGCCGGTAAGGCTCGACGAAGAACTTCCCGTCCGCCAGGTCGTTCGCGGTCCAGTGGTAGAAGAACCAGTCGCCGACCCCGGTGACGTCGCGACCCACCGTGAGCAGGTAGATCGCCCGCAGCAGGACGCCGAAAAGCACGATGCCGCCGAGCCGGAACCGGAATGCGCGCGACATCGGCTGGCAGTATCACGCAGCGATGCGACGCCACGCCCCCCTCGACGGCCTCCGCGCGGTCGCCGCGATCGCGGTGCTGCTCACGCACGCGGCGATCTTCTCCGGCCTCGCCACGGCCGGCGGCGACACCGCGCGCTACGCGCAGCGGCTCGAGGTCGGCGTGGCGATCTTCTTCGTCATCTCGGGCTTCGTGCTCTACCGCCCGTTCGTCACGGCCCACCTCGACGGCCGCCCGCTGCCGCTGCTGGGGCGCTTCGCGGGCCGGCGCGCCCTGCGGATCGTCCCCGCGTACTGGCTCGCGCTGACCGTCTCGGCGGTGGCGCTCGGCCTGACCGGCGTCTTGACCGTGCGCGGCTTCTTCACGTACTACGGGTTCGGGCAGATCTACTCGCAGGACACGCTGACGGGCGGCCTGGTGCAGGCCTGGACGCTGTGCGTGGAGGTGACGTTCTACGCCTTCCTGCCCGTGTGGGCGTGGCTCTTGCGCCGCCGCGAGACGAGCGACCGCACCGCGATCCTGCGCCGCGAGGCGCTGGCGCTCGTGGGACTGGCCGCGGCCTCACTGGCCTGGAAGGCGGCCTTCGCCTGGGCCGGGTCGCCCGAGAACGTGGTCGACTCGCCTTGGCTGCATTCGCTGCCGGCCTACCTCGACCAGTTCGCGCTCGGGATGGGGCTGGCGGTCCTGACGGCGTGGCGGGTGCCTTCCGCACGGTTCGTCCCAGCGGTCGGCATCGCGGTCGCGGTGATCGCGTTCTGGGCGGTCAGCGTGCGGATCGGGATCGGCTTCAAGCTCTTCGAGCCCTACACGCGCTGGCAGTACCTCGGTCGCCACCTGCTGTACGCGGCGGTCGGGATCGGCCTCGTCGCCGCGGCGGTCAGCGCGAACCCCGGCGAAGGCGTGGTCGGCCGCGCGCTGTCCAACCGCCCGGTGCGCTTCCTCGGGGCGATCTCCTTCGGCATCTACCTGTGGCACGTCAGCGTGCTCGAGGCCCTCAAGCGCACCGGCGTGCTCGGCGAGCTGACCTGGCACCCGTTCCTGCTCGCCGCAGCGGTGACGCTCGTGATCAGCTCGGCGCTGGCGGCTGCGAGCTGGTACTGGCTGGAGCGTCCGCTGCTGCGGGCGGGCTCGCGTCCGTGGCGACGGGCTCCGCTGCCGCCAGAGCCGGCTCCGCCGCCGCGATCACCCGACCGGCCAGCAGAACAGCCACGAGTGTGAGCGCCGGCAGCTCCCAGTCCCAATCCACGCCCGCATGGACCGCCCAGGCGGCCAGCGCAGCGACCGCGGCCGGCGTTCTCGCGCGGCGCGCGGCAAAGCCCACGCCGCCGAACAGCGCCAGCAGCGCCGCGATCCCGACCAGCCCCAGCTCCGCGGCGGTCTCGAGATAGAGCGAGTGCGCGTCGCGGACCGACTCGTCATGGTCGCGCCGCAGCAGCCACTCGACGCGATAGCCGCCGGTCCCGATCCCGCGTACGGGGTGATCGGCGAAGGCTTCGGCCGCGACCTTCCAGTAGCTGTAGCGGTTGCTCTCGACCGAGACGAGCCGCCCCGAACCCGTGGTCGGCGTGCTCGAACGGCCGGTCGAGACCGCGGCGACGGTCACGACGAGCGTGGCGACGAGCGCCGCGACCGCGAGCGGGCGGAGCAGCGGCAGGGAGTCGCCGCGCGGCAACCGCAGCGCGCCGAACGCGCACGCCGCGCCGGCGACGATGAGCACGACGAGCATCGCGGCGCCCGCGCCGGTCGAAGAGTCGACCCGCATGACATCGGTGAGGACGAGCTCGGCGAGCACCGCGGGCAGGGCGGCGCCGGCGGCGACGAGTAGCGCGGAGAAGAGGGCCGCGCGGGTGCCGGTGAGCGCCAGGAGCACGAGCAGGCCGACGGCCATCGCGCCGAGGGCGCCGCGCGAGAGCGTGAGATAGAGGTCGAGCCCGAGGAGAGGGACGACCGCGGCCGCCGCGGCGGCCGCGACCCGCGAGGTGGCGGCGGGCGACGACGCGGCCGCCGGCGGCGACGCGGCGGCGCGGGGCGACGGACCCGCGGACGGCGGCGACGCGGCGGCGGGCGACGAGGCGGCGGCGGGCGACGACGCGGCGGCGCGGCGGCGACGGACCGCGGACGACGGCGACGCGGCGGCGGGCGGCGACGCGGCGGCGGGCGACGACGCGTCCCCCTCCACTCCGCGCCGGCTCGCGGCGATGATCCCCGCCGCGAGCGTCAGGCCGAGCGCGGCGAGGGCGCCCTGGCCGTTCCAGTACGTCAGCGGCTCGGCGAGCCGGTCTCCCGGCCGCCAGCGACCGGGTGAGCTCGAACACGCTCGGCAACAGTCGCTCTGAGAGCCCGTAGGCGGCCGTGAGGGCGATTCCGGCCAACAGGGCGGGTTCGGTCCAGCGTCCCGCTCTCCCGGTCAGGAGCGCCGCCGCGGCGATCAGCGCGGCCAGGTAGAGCGCGAGCCGCTCGACGTCGTCGACCGCCGGCCCGGCCAGCGGTGCCCAGGTCAGCGAGAGCGCGGACCAGCCGAGCAGCGCCGCGAGGCCGCCGATGGCGACCCGTCCGGCGACGGTCGTCGGAAAGGGGCGCGCCGCCACGGCGGCCGCGACCGCCGCCAGCAGGCAGGCGGCGATGCCCGCCCGCAGCCGCGCGGCGTCGAAGTAACCGCCCCGCGCGAAGGCGACGAAGGTGGGCAGCGCAAGGAGCGCGATGGCCGCGAAGAGCGAGAGTCGGCGACGCATGTGCGCGGGGACCGTATCCTCCGCGCGGCTGTGCGGACGCGCCATCGGGACCGAGCCGTCGTGTGGGGGCTCGTCGGCCTCGCGTTCCTGCTCGCCCTCGTCCAGCGGCCGGGCCTGGCGTCCTCGGACACGAAGATCGACCTGCACGTCGACCCGATCGGGTTCCTGCGCGACGTCGCGAGCGCGTGGTCCTCGACCGGCGACCTCGGGCACGTCCAGGGCGGCCAGTACGGCGGCTACCTGTTCCCGATGGGGCCGTTCTTCGCGCTCGGCCACGCCCTGGGACTGGCCCCGTGGCTCGTACAGCGGCTCTGGCTCGGCCTGATCCTCGCGCTCGCGGCCTGGGGCGCGGTGAAGCTGATGGACGAGTTCGCGGGCCGCCCGCGCGGCGTCGCGCACGCCGTCACCGGCCTGCTGTTCCTGCTCAACCCGTACGTCGTCGTCTTCAGCGCCCGCACGACGGTGACGCTGCTCGGGTACGCGGCGCTGCCGTGGCTGCTGATCTGCGTGCGCCGCGGCATTCGCGCGAGCCCGTGGTGGTGGGCGGCGGCGTTCGCGCTGATCGTGACGGCGTCCGGGGGAGGGGTGAACGCCGCCGTCACGGCCTGGATGCTCGTCGGGCCGCTGCTGCTCGCGCTCTACGAGCGCTGGGTCGGCGCCACGACCTGGCGCCGGCTGTGGGCCTTCGGCTGGCGGACCGCGCTCACCACCGGCCTGGTCTCGGCCTGGTGGGTGATGCCGCTGCTCGTGCAGTCGCGCTTCGGCGTCGACTTCCTGCGCTTCACCGAGCAGCCGGGGACGATCTGGAGCACGACGAGCCTGGCCGGAGTCGCTGCGGCTGATGGGCTACTGGATCTCCTATCTCGGCGTCGGCTACGGCGGCGAGCTGCGCCCGTACTTCGGCGACGGCGGCGTGCTGCTGTTCTCGCTCCCGGTCGTGCTCGCCGGCCTGCTGGTCCCGCGCTCGAGCCTGACGAGCTTCGCCTGGACCCGCCGCCACCCCTACGCGCCGTTCGCGCTGCTGCTCGTCCTCGTCGGCCTGCTGGTCATGACGGCCGGCTTCCCGGAGGGCACGCCGCTCCGCAAGGCGTCGAACTTTACGTACAACCATTTCTTGCCGGTGCAGTTCCTGCGGACGACGTACAAGGCGGGCCCGCTGGTCGTCGATCGGCATCGCGGTGCTCGCGGGCTTCGGCGCCGCCAAGCTCCCACGGCAGAGCGCTGCTCGTCGCCGTGCTGATCCTGCCGCTGGTCGCGAGCTGGCCGCTGATCCGCGGCCGCGGCGTCGACGACCAGCTGCTGTGGGAGCGGATCCCGCTCGCCTGGGAGCAGGCGGCCGACCACGTCGACGAGACCGTGGGGGACGGCCGCGCGGTCGTCCTGCCCGGCCAGCTCTACGCCTACTACGACTGGGGCGGGACGATCGACCCGATCCTGCCGGTGCTGGCCGACAAGCCGGTGGCGACCCGCAACGCCGTCGGCTACTCCGACCTGCGCGCGACCGATCTGCTGTGGACCGTCGACGCGCTGGTCCAGCAGCGCCGCACGCTCCCGGACCAGCTGGACCCGCTGCTCGACCTGCTCGGCGCCCGCACGGTGATCTCCGGCGCCGACGACGACCGCACCCGCAGCGGCGCCGCCCCCGCCGCCGAGGCGGCCGAGGCGCTCGCGCAGCTCGGCCGTCCCAGCGCCCAGTGGGGCGCGCAGCAGCCGCGCCCGCGCGCCGCGGGAACGCTGGGCGAGCCGATCGTGCTGCCGGAGGTCCGGGCGTGGGATCGTCCCGAGGCGCCGGGCCTGGTCCGGATCGAGCCGCCCGAGCCGCAGTTCGCCCTCGACGGCTCCGCCGAGGGGTTCGCGTCGCTCTCGCCGGTCAAGGAGCCGCTCGCGGGCTTCGACTACGCCGCCGACATGACGTCCGACGCAGCTGCGCCGCGCGAAGGAGGTCGTGATCACCGACTCCAACCGCCGGCGCGTGCTCGTGACCTCGCGGATGGCGCAGAACGCGGGCCCGGTGCTGGCGGCGGACGACGACGCCGTCGATCGACGCCGCCGTCCTGAACCCGTTCCCCGAGCGGGGCAGCGACGCGCAGACCGTCGCCGTCTACGAGGGCATCGCCGGCGTGCGCGCGCCGTCCTCGCCCGGCTTCCCGCAGTTCCCCGAGCACCGGCCGTTCGCGGCGATCGACGGCGACCCGGCGACCTACTGGCAGGCCGACCGCGCGCTGACGGCCGACCGGCACACGCTGCAGGTCATCTTCGACGCGCCCCGCGACGTCCCGTACGTCGACCTGCTGCCGTACGACGACCGCCGGGCGCAGGTCGTCGCGGTCGAGATCGCGGGCCGCCGCCACCCGATCCACGCGGGCCGCAACCGCCTCGACTTGCACCTCAAAGACGTGCGGGACCTCACCGTCGGCCTCGTCGCTGCATCGCCAGTCCGAGCCGCCTGAGACCGCCGGCATCCGCGAGCTGACGATCCCGGGCGTGAAGGCGACCGAGGCGCTGCGGCCGCCGGTGATCGCCGAACAGGCGCTCAACGGGCCAGGATCTCGCGACACACCGGCCTGACGTACGTCTTCCAGCGCACGACGGGCGACGACCCGTTCCGCCGCGACCCGTGGCACGGCCCGACCTCGGTCGCCGCTCGTGCGCGACCGCGGCGACGCCGAGCAGGGCATCGAGCGCGTGATCGCGCCGCCGGCGGCGCGCGAGTGGGCCATGAGCGGCTGGGCCACGACCACGCCCGACGCCCCCGACAGCGCGCTCGACGCCCTCGTCGGCGTCGACGGCACCTTCAACTCCTCGGCGCGCTTCGAGGGGCGGCCCGGCTTCCGGGCGTCGAGCGCCTTCGACGGCACGCCAACGGCCCTGGGTCGGCTCGTGGCAGGACGGGCGCCGCTCGTGGCTGGAGTGGGAGAGCGCGCGGCCCGCCACGCTGCAGCGCCTCACGCTCGACCCCGTGCCGGGCGTGCGGCGGCCGACGCAGGTCCGGCTGCGTTCCGAAAGCGCGACCTCGGAGCCCGTCGCCGTCGGTCCGACCGGCGAGGTCGCGCTCCCGGAGCCGATCGAGGGACGCCGCTTCCGGCTCGAGATCCTGCGCTCCGCGTGGCCGCAGGGCACGCCCGGGACGGAGCGCCAGCGGCGCGCGGTCGGCATCGCCGAGGTGCGCGGGACGGGCGTGCCGAGCGTCGACGTCCGCCGCGACGGCACGCTCGCCACCGGCTGCTCGGCGCTCACCGTGAGCGCCGGCGGCCAACGCTTCGGCCTCTCGCTCGACGCCAGCCACCTCGGTCGAGGACCTCGACGCCGGGCGCCCGCTCCCGATCACGAGCTGCGACCGGGTCGGGCTCCCCGCCGGCGAGACGCGGATCTCGGCGCGGCCGGGCGTCTTCACGCCGTACGTCCTGCGGATGCGCTCGGGCGCCGCGAGCGACCCGGCCGTCGCTCCCGGCCGCGTCGTGTCGGCCGGGACCGCGACCCGCGGCGGGCGCCAGGGCGTCCAGCTCGCACTCGACGGTCCGCCCGCCTCGTCCTCGCCGAGGCCTACAACCGCGGCCGCCGAGCGACCTGCGACGGCCGCGACCTCGGTGTCCCCGAGGTCGGCGGCGTCTACGGCACCGCCTGGCGCGTCCCGAAGGACTGCAAGGACGTCGAGATCAGCTTCGGCCCGAACCGGATCGTCTACGCCGGCTACGCGCTCTCGCTCCTCGCCGCGCTGGTCCTCTCGCGCTGCTCCTGCTGCGCCGCCCGGCAACCGCGGCGCCCGAACCGCGAGCCGCAGCGCGAAGCGGCGCCCACGGGCGCTGACCGCCGGCCGCGCCGCGCTGCTCACGATCCCGCTCGCGCTCGCCTTCGGGTTCGTGTTCGCCGCGCGCGGCACACCGCTGTTCGCGCTCGGCGATCTTCTTCGTCCTCTGGCGCGGCATCGGCGCGCGCGAGCTGGCGCTCGCGGGCGGAGCGGTGCTGACGATCGCGGTGCCGATCCTCACCGTCCTGATCCGGCCCGAGAACCGCGGCGGCTACAACCCGGAGTACTCGATCAACCGCATCGTCGTCCACTGGGCCGCGGTGGCCGGGGTCGCGCTGCTGATCCTGGCGCTCGGCCGCGCGCTCAGTACGGCCAGGGGGCGGACGGCTCGAGCCCGATCCGCTCCGCCCAGCTCCGCCGCCCCGCCAGCACCAGCGCCTTGATCGCGACGTTGCGCGCGAACCACGGCAGCTCGACCAGATGGCGGCCGAGATCCAGGACCCGCGCGGCGGCCGTCGCGGGCACCGCCCGGCGCGAGTACTCGGCCAGGCTCCCCGTCCGCCCGACGTAGCGCCACTCGCGCGAGCCCGCGCATGAGGCGAGAAGCGCGAAGGTGACGCCGATCGAGGAGAAGGCGTCGTGCACGAGCATCGTCCCGCCGGGCTCGACGCGCGCGCCCCAGCCGACGACGTCCGCCCGCGCCGGCCCGAAGCGGTGCGCGCCGTCGACGTACAGCAGCGAGAGCGGACCGTCGACGTCCGCGTGCGCGGCGTCGGAGAACTTGCGCACGTGGCGGACGCGGTCGCTCACGCCCGCCGCGGCGAGGTTGGCCGCGAACGCGTCGTGATCGGCGTTCGCCGCGCGACGCCTCGGGCGCGATCTCCTGCGGCCCGCGGTCGCTGCCCGCGTGCGGGTCGATCGCCACCACGGAGCCCGTGGCCAGCGCGAGCACGACCGTCGAGCGGCCGCGGAAGGAGCCGATCTCGACCACCGCACCCGCCGGGCGGGCGCGCGAGCGCCGCGGCCCACAGCCGCCGCGCCTGCGGCTCGGTGAGCCAGCCTTCGGCCGGAGCAGCCGCCAGCGCGGCGTCCGCGCTCAACGCGCCGCCACCGGCGCACGGCGGCCCGGCGTCGCGAGCCCGATGGCCAGCACCGAGAGCGCCGCCGTGGCCTGCAGGACCAGCACGATCGCCGCGAACGTCAGCAGCGACTTCGTCCCGATCACGCCGAGCAGCGCGATCTCCGCGATCGCCACCACGCCGAGCGCGGGCAGGAAGGCCACGCGGCCCAGCGCGAGCATGTACTGGACGCCGAGGTAGCCGATCGCCAGCAGCGTCATCGCGCACGCGAGCACGAACAGCGCGCTCGACGCCACGACCGTCTCCGGCCCGAAGGCCAGCCGCAGCACGGTCTCCGGGAACAGCCCGTAGATGATCAGCATCGGCACCGCGACGACGCCGACGACGGCCAGCGCGCGGACGAGCACCGGCCGCGGGTCCTCGCCGTGGCGCGCGGCGCGCGTGGCCTCGGGCAGCAGGTACAGGCCGATGCCGATCGCCACCCAGACGACGGCCTTCGCCGCGACCGCGGCGGCGGCGTAGGCGCCGGCCGCCTCGCCGCCGATCTGGCGCTTGACCAGGATCACGTCGACGTTCTGCAGCAGGGCGACCAGGAACAGGGCGATCGACGGCCGGCCAGGCGCCGCCGACCAGGTCGCGCAGTCGCTGCGCCTCGGCGACCGGGGCCGGCTTGCCGAGCCGCTTGCGGCTGATCCACCAGAGCCCGAACGCCGTCGCGGCCAGCGACAGCGGCGTGCCGAAGTAGGCGCCCGCGACGCCCATCCCCGCGGCCACCAGCACGAGGCCGAAGACGAGCCGCCCTGTGGCCTCGAGCACGATCGACCACGCGACCGGCTTGTAGAGGTGCGCGCCCTGCAGCGCGCCGCGTTCGAGCGACAGCAGCAGCCACAGCACGCCGGTCGGCAGCGCGGCCGCCGCGGCCCACGACTCCGGGACCGAGATCAGGTCGGCGATCGGCTTGCGCATCAGGACCGCGCCGATCGTGACGACGACGCCGATCAGGATCAGCCGTCTTCGGTAGATCGACAGGTTGGCGGCCAGTTCCGGCCCTTCGCCGAGGCGGCCGAGCGCGATCTCGCGCGCGATCGCGACCTGGATCGCCGACCCCGGCACCGCCAGGATCACGAAGGTCGAGACCAGCGCCGCGAGCGAGCCGTAGTCCTCGGCGCCCAGCAGGCGCGCGAACAGGACCGTGAAGATCAGCGCGATGAAGTTGTTGGCCATCGTCGCCGCGGCCATGCCGACGGCCTTCAGCGTCTCCGAGCGGCCGGCGACCTCGCGCAGGCGGATCGGCGCGCGCTCGGCGGTCTCCTCCAGCAGCGTCAGGCTCTCGCGCGCCGTGCGCTCCCACGTGAAGCCATGCGCGCGCGACCGCGCGGCCGCGCCCATCCGCGAGCGCAGGTCGTCGTCGGCCACGAGTCGCTGCACCGCGGCGGTCAGTCCGGGGCCGTCGTCGGCCAGCAGGCCCGTCTCGCCGTCGACGATCGACTCCGGGAGCCCGCCGACGCGAAGCGCCACGCTCGGCGTCCCGCAGGTCGCGGCCTCCATCACCGTCAGGCACCAGCCCTCGGCGGACGAGGCCGTCAGGTTCAGCCACGAGCGCGCGTACAGCTCGGCCTTGAACTCCTCGGAGACGTGGCCGTGCAGGACGACGCGGTCGCCGAGCCCGCGCGCGGCGATCTCGGCCTCCAGCTCCGGTCGATGGTCGCCGTCGCCGGCGATGTCGAGCACGGCGTCCGGGATCGCCTCGAGCACGTCCAGCAGCAGCTCGATGCGCTTGTAGCGCTTCAGTCGCCCGAGATAGAGCAGCCGCGGGGTCGCCTCGCGCTCCGCCAGCGGCTCCGGGAACGGGACGACGCCCAGGTAGCCGACGTGGATGTCCTCCTCGGGGATCCCGAGCTCGACCATGTCGCGGCGCGCCGAGTCCGAGATCGTCAGAAAGGGCGAGCCCGTGTAGAGCAGCTTCAGCGGCAGCGTCTCGGCCACCATCGCCGCGACCGCGCCCTTGCGCCCGAGCTCCGTGACGTAGTGGTCGCGGTGGATGTGGTGCACGAGCGTCACGCGCGGCTTCTTCAGCCACAGCGGTGTCAGAAACGTGATCCCGTTGACGACCTCGAGCACGACGTCGGCGTCGTCGGCCAGGCCGCGGCGGACCGCCCACGCCGCGCGCGGGAAGACCGTCGTGCGGCTGCCCATGTGGTGCAGTTCCAGGCCGGGCGCCGGTCGCGAGACCGCTTCGGCGCCGGGGTAGGTGCCCGAGACGACCGTGACGCGATGGCCCCACTCGAGCCAATGGGCGACCTGGCCGAACAGGTTCGCGCCCGTCCCGCCGCCCTGCGGGTGCGTCCAATCGCGGTCGGTCAGGAGCAGGATGTGCCGCATCGCCGCCACGACCGTAGCCGATGGCGGCCTCTACACTGGCCCGCTTATGCCGTTCGGTGCGCGACTCCGGCACGGGCTCGCCGTCGGTGCGGCGGTTCTCGCCATGACCCCCGCCACGGCGCTCGCCCAGGGCGCCGGCGACGACCAGTATTCCGACCCGTTCGAGACGGAGGGGCAGGCGACGCCGACGCCGACGCCGCGCGCTCCGGTTCCGGCCCCGACGGCGACGGTGGCGCCCGCTCAGTCGACGCCCGCGCCTGGCCAGCCCGCGCCGGCCGCCACCGCGGCGCCGACGCCCGCGGGGCCGAGCCTGCCGTACACCGGCTTCGACGACTGGCTGACCGCCGCCGGTGGGGCGCTGCTGCTCGGTGCCGGCCTCACGCTTCGCGCGCGGCTCCGTGACCAGGACTGAGGAGACCGCCGGACCCGAGGGCACCGAAGCCGCCGGGGCGGAGCTCGCGGCGCGACTGAAGCCAGGCGACGTCGTCCTGGTCTCCGGTGAGCTCGGCGCCGGCAAGACGACGTTCGTTCGCGGCGCGCTGCGCAGCCTCGGCGTCGAAGGTCCCGTGACGTCGCCCACGTTCGTGGTCGGTCACATGCACGATGGGCGCCGCGGCCCGCTCGCGCACCTCGACCTCTATAGGCTCGCCGGGATGGCTGGTGAGGATCCCGGGCTATTGGACCCCTTTTTCGCTGACGACACGATCGCCTTCGTCGAGTGGCCCGAGCACGCCCAGGATGCCTGGCCGCCCGGCCGTGTCGCCTACCGAGTTCAGCTCGCGCACGCGGGCGAGGACCGGCGCCGGATCGAGATCGAGCCGTGAAGGCGATCGTCGGCATCGACACCGCCACCTCGGCCACCTCGGTGGCGGTGCTGGGGGTGGGCGGGATGGTGTGCGTGAAGTCGAGCGGCGCGACGATCCCGGCCCCGGCGAGCGCCCGCGCCACGCCGAGACGCTGCAGACGCTGCTCGAGCAGGCGCTGGCCCAGGCCGAGGTCGGCTGGGACGACGTCGGGCGCATCTGCGTCGGCACCGGCCCGGGCGGCTTCACGGGCCTGCGGCTCGGCGTCTCCACCGCCCGAGCGCTCGCGCAGGGCCACGACCTGCCGATCGTCGGGATCTCGAGCCTCGAGGCGCTGGCCTGGGGCGTCGAGCTGGTCAGCGGGATGGAGCTCGACCTGCCCGGCCACCCCGACGTCCACGGCCCGGTGCTCGCCGTCATCGACGCCCGCCGCGGCGAGGTCTACGCCGCCTCCTATCGCCATCACCGCACGACGATGGAGCCGATCGCGATCACGCCCGCGGACCTGGCCGCGCGGCTGTCCTCGCGGCGCGAGTGGGGCCGCAGCCCGATGCTGGCCGTCGGCGACGGGGCGGTACGCTTTCGGGCGGAGCTCGAGCGGGCCGGAGTGGCGGTGCCGGCCGACAGTTCCAGCGCCCACCGCGTCAGCGCCCTGATGGTGTGCCGGCTGGGACGGGCGAGGGAACCCGTCGACCGCGACGCCCTGCTGCCGGACTACCGTCGCGAGCCGGACGCCGTACCGCCACCACCGCAGAGTTGACCGCCCCTCCAGCCGCAGCCATCGAGGTCCGCCGCTTGACGTACGCCGACCTCCCCGAGGTCGTCGCGATCGAGCGCCGCGCCTTCACCAGCCCGTGGTCGCTCGCGATGTTCGTGCTCGAGCTGTCCAAGCCGTCCGGGATCTGCCTCGCCGCGGTCGTCGATCGCGAGCTCGGCGGCTACCTGATCTGCTCGCGCTACGACACGGTCTGGCACGTCATGAACGTCGCCGTGGACCCGACGCGGCGCCGCCGCGGGATCGCCACCGCGCTGATCTCGCGCGTGCTCGACCGCGTCGAGCCCGACGCGCAGCTGACGCTCGAGGTGCGGCGCTCCAACGCCGGCGCGATCACGCTCTACGAGAGCTTCGGCTTCCGTTCGGCGGGCGTGAGACGGCGCTACTACCAGGACAATGGCGAGGACGCGATCGTGATGTGGCGGACGCCTGCCACGCTGCGTGGCACGCTCGACGACGTTCCCGGCACATGATCCTCGCCCTCGAGACCTCCTGCGACGACACGTGCGCCGCCGTCGTCACGCGCGCCGGCGAGATCCGCTCGAACATCATCTCCTCGCAGGGCGTGCACAGCCGCTTCGGCGGGGTCGTGCCCGAGTGGGCGTCGCGCCATCACCTCGAGCAGGTCAACGCGATCGTCGACGAGGCGCTCGACACGGCGGGCACGAGCCTCGACGAGATCGAGCTGATCGCCGTCACGCAGGGCCCGGGGCTCGTGGGTGCGCTGCTGATCGGCGTCGCCACGGCCAAGGGGCTCGCGGCCGCGCGCCGGCTGCCGCTCGCGGCCGTCGACCACCTCCAGGGCCACGTGGCCGCCAACTATCTCGGCGACGAGCCGTTCGAGCCGCCGTTCATCTGCCTGCTGGCCAGCGGCGGCCACACGCTGCTGGCGCGCGTGACCGACCACGCGGGCTACGAGCAGCTCGGCCAGACGCTCGACGACGCCGCCGGCGAGGCGTTCGACAAGGGCGCGCGCCTGCTCGGCCTCGGCTACCCGGGCGGCCCGGCGCTCTCCAAGCTCGCCACGGAGGGCGATCCGAGCGCGTTCAAGTTCCCGGTCGCCTCGCGGCTGGCCGGCCTGGACTTCTCCTTCGCGGGCCTGAAGACGGCGCTGCTCTACAAGGTCCGCGACCTCGGCCCGGAGGAGACCACCGCGCCGCGCCGCCGACCTCGCCGCCAGCTACGAGCACGCGATCGTCGAAGCGCTGATCACCCGCTCCGAGCGCGCCCTGGCGGCCGAGAGCGAGCCGCGGCTGGCGATCGGCGGCGGCGTCGCGGCCAACCGCCTGCTGCGCGAGCGCGCGCTGGCCCTCGGCGTCCCGGTCCACGTGCCGGCGCGCGAGCTGTGCACCGACAACGCGGCGATGATCGGCTCCGCCGCGCGCTGGGTCGAGCCGCGGCCCTACCCGGACTACCTCGCGCTCGACGTCTACGCGACCCGCCGCACCGCTGACGTGGTGACGCGCAAGCCGGCGCCGCGATCGGCGCGCGCCGTGCTCGCCGCCGCCGTGATCCTCGCCGTCGTCCTGTTCTCCGGTGGCGGCGCGGGCCGATCACCGTTCCCGGTGTCGTCAGGAGACGCCCGTCTCGCTCGCTGACCCGGTGCCCTACGACGGGCGCTCGCCGCTGCTGGTCGCGGAGACCGAGCAGCGCGTGCTGGTCGAGCTCGAGCGCCCCGCGCTGGGCGAGCTGTCCAACGCCCGCGCGATGGGCGCCGAGGACCAGCAGACCCGCATCAAGTCGCTCAAGCGCGAGCAGATCACGCTGCGCTCGGCGCTGGCGGCGCGCGGGATCGTGTTCCGCGACGTCGTCTCGCTCTACCGCGTCTGGAACGGCTTCGCGGCCACGGTCAAGACGAGCGACATCCCGCGGATCACGTACCCCGGCTCGACGGTGCGCACCGTGCGCCGCGTCTATCCCGGCCACCAGCGAGCCGGTCCCCGTGCCCGGCACGGCGCCGATCGAGAAGCCCGACCTCAACGCGCAGGCGCCGGTCGCCGTCCTCGACACCGGGATCGACGCCGACGCGCTGCGGCGGCCACGCGGACCCCGGCTACGACGCCGTCGACCGCGACCGCGACCCCAAGCCGGGTCGCGTCAACGGACGCCGGGAGACGAGCGGGACGGCGCTCGCGGGCGTCGTCGGCGGGCCTCGGCGAGCGGGTGCTGCCGATCCGGATCGCCTCGTTCCGCGCCGTCGGCGGCGCCGTCGAGGCCCAGTCGACCACCGACGAGCTGATGGCCGGGCTCGAGCACGCCGTCGATCCCAACGGCGACGGCGACAGCTCCGACCACGTGCCAGTCGCGCTGGTCGGCGTCAACGCGCCGTACGCGGGCTTCAGCAACTCGCCCGAGGCGCAGGCCGTCCACGGGGCCGAGGGGCTCGGGACGCTCGTCGTCGCGCCCGCGGGCAACGAGGGCGCCGCGGCGCCGGGCAGCGGGACGATCGGCTCGCCCGCGTCCGCGCCCGACGCGCTTGGCCGTCGGCGCGCTCGACGGGGAACGAGCCGCAGCCGCGCGTCGACCTCACGCTCGACGACGCCACGCTCGCCCATGCCGTGGTGCTGGCCGGCGACCCGCCGAAGGACGGCGTCACCGCCGGCCCCGTCGAGCGCGACCGACATCGCGAAGCTCGGCGACGCCCAGACGCGGATCCGCGACAAGGTCGTGATCGTCGAGGCGGGCGCCAACCCCGCCGCCCAGGCGACGGCGGCAGCGGCGGTCGGGGCGCGGGCGGTCGTGATCGCCGAGCCGCGCGAGGCGCGCGCTCCCCGCCATTCCCGCCGGGCGCTCCGCGGTTCCCGTCGTCGGCGTCACCGGCGACGCGGCGAAGGAGCTGCTCAAAGCGAAGCCCGGCACGGCGATCGCCTTCGGCGACGACCGAGCGCGCGCCGCAGTCCGACGCCGCCGCGGCCAAGCCGCAGATCTCGCCGAACACCTCGCAGGGGCCGAGCGCCGGCCGGCTGGCCAAGCCCGACCTCGCCGCAGCCGGCAGCGCGCTCACGGTCGGCGTCGGCGGCAGCCCGTCGTCGCGGGCGGCAGCGCGATCGCCGCCGCGCGCGTGGCCGTGCTCGCCGCCCAGCTCGCCCGCGAGCAGCCGGATCTGACGCCCAAGCAGCTGCGCGCCGCGATGATCGCCAACGGCGCGCCGGGCGAGCTGGCGCCCGATCGCACGGGCGGCGGCGTCGCCGAGGGCGGCCGCCAGGCGATCACCGCCGACCCGTCCGCGCCGGTCTCGGGCGCGCTGGACCCGATCAGCGTCGACCTCAACGCCACGAGCAGCACCCAGGTCACCCTGCGCGCCAGCGACGGGGCGACCGCGACGCCGCCCGCCGTCTCGCTCGTCCCGGGGACCTCGAAGACGATCCGCGTCCGGCTCGCGCGCGCCGGCACGACCTTCGGCCGGCTCGAGGTCCTCGAAGGCGGCGCGGTCGCCGCGTCGGTCCCGTGGCTGATCCGGCCCGACACCGTCGAGCCGGTCGCGGTCGGCGAGCTGAAGGTGACCGGCGGGCGCCGCGTGCGCTTCACGCTCGGCGCCTTCAAGCGCGGCGCCGGAGACCGAGGTCCAGGTCGCGGAGCGGCTGATCCTCGACCTCGTCGACGCCAAGGGCGCGATCCGCCGCAGCCTCACCGTCCGTGGCGGCGCTCGCGAGCTGATGCCGGCCGAGTACGCCTACACGATCCCGCGCGCCTCGCTTCCCGACGGCGGCTACGCCTTCCGCGTCCGCGCCTGGGCGCCCGGGCAGGACGAGCCGACCGTCCGCCGCTCCGCCACACTGCACCGGTGAGGAAAGTCACGCTGTACTCGCGGGCGGGCTGTCACCTCTGCGACGAGGCGCGCGAGGCGCTCGAGCGGGTCCACGCGCTGGCGCCGTTCGTGCTGGAAGAGGTCGACATCGAGGCCGACGACGCCCTGCACGCGCGCTATCTCGAGCGGATCCCCGTGATCGCCCTCGACGGCGAGGAGCTGTTCGACTACTTCGTTGACGAGACGGCTCTGGTCGGGCGCATTCTCTATCGTGAGTGCGGATGAGTTTCGGCGACGTCGCCACCACGACCGGCGGCGGCGGCGCACAGCAGGGCGATGGCGGGCTCGGACCTCTGTCCGACCGCCTCTCGCTCGGCGTGGCCGCCCGCCTGTCGCGCTACCTCCAGGTCCTCACCCAGGCCCGCAAGATGGGCAAGGAGACGATCTCCTCGCAGGAGCTGTCCGAGTACACCCACGTGAACTCGACCCAGATCCGGCGCGACCTCTCCGGTTTCGGCAAGTTCGGCAAGCGCGGCGTGGGCTACAACGTCGACTCGCTGGTCTCGCAGATCCGCAAGATCCTGCGCACCAGCGGCCAGCACAACATCGCGCTGTTCGGCGCCGGCCACCTGGGCCGGGCGATCGCCTCCAGCGACATCTTCGCCGACCACGGCTTCCGCGTCGTCGCGATCTTCGACCCTGATCCGGCGAAGATCGGCGAGAAGGTCGGCCCCTCGGCACTGGTCCGGCACCCGGACGAACTGAAGGCGGTCGTCGACGAGGAGGACATCGTCGTCGGCGTGCTCGCCGTGCCCACCGCCGCCGCTCAGGCGCTGGCCGACAAGCTGGTCGACGCCGGCGTGAAGATCATCTTCAACTACTCCGAAGCGCTGCTGCAGGTGCCGCCCGAGGTGACCGTGCACACCTCGAGCCCGGCGGTCGACCTGCTGTACGCGCTCTACTTCTACCTGACCTGAGGGCTTGATGGATCTGGACTTGGCGCGCGAGGTCTTCGAGACCTCCCAGGACCTGACGGTCGGAATCGAGGAGGAGTGGGGCCTCGTCGATCCGACCACGCTCGAGCTCGTCCCGCGCTTCGAGGCGATGCGCGACGACGGCGTCAAGGACCCGGTCCTCGCCGACGCGATCTCCGGCGAGCTGATCTCCTCCGAGATCGAGATCCGCTCGGGCCGCGGTGAGGACGTCCAGCACGCGCTGCAGCTGCAGCGCGAGGCGCGCCGCCGGCTGTTCAAGCTCGCCGACGCCCACGGCGTCGCGCTCGCCTCGACCGGCACGCACCCGCTGTCGGACTACCGCGAGCAGCACATCATCGACACCGAGCACTACCGCCGCGTCCAGGACGGGCTGCAGTACGTGGCGCGGCGCAACAACACGTTCGCGCTGCAGGTCCACATCGGCATCCAGGGCGGCGACCGCGCCGTCAAGGTCTGCGACCGCCTGCGGCCCGTGCTGCCGACGCTGCTGGCCATCAGCGCGAACTCGCCGTTCATCGACGGGCGCGACTCCGGCCTGCACTCCGCCCGCACCCAGACCTTCACGAAGTCCTTCCCGCGCTGCGGCATCCCGGACGTCTTCGGCAGCTGGGCCACGTGGCACGACTACGTCGACCTGCTGCTGCGCACCAACTCGATCGTCGAGTTCACCCAGCTGTGGTGGTCGGTGCGCCCGCATCACAACTTCGGCACGATCGAGGTCCGGATCTGCGACGCGCAGACCACGGGCGCCGAGGCGGACGGGCTGATCGAGCTGATCGTGGCCTGCGTCGCCCAGGCGCTGCGCGAGGTCGACGCGGGGGAGACCCCGCCCGATCTCCCGGGCCGCCTGATCGAGGAGAACATGTGGCGCGCGCTGCGCTACGGGCAGGACGGGAAGCTGCTCGACCTGCAGGCGCCGCGGATCGAGGAGTACCCGGCCGCGGAGGCGATCGACCGCCTGCGCGCCTGGACCGGCGTCGACGTCGCTCTGCCCGCGCTCAACGGCGCCCAGCGCCAGCGGCGCATGATCGACGCCGGCGCGACACCGTACGAGGTGTTCAAGCAGTGCGTGGAAGAGACCCGCGCGACGTACCCCGCACAGGAGAAGGTCTGAAGTCATGAGCCGTCCTGAATTCACCGAGGAGGAGCTCGCCGCGATCGAGGCCGAGATGGACCGCCTGAAGGTCGACGACGTGCTTTTGCAGACCCTCGTCACGCTGATCAACCTCGGCGCCCGCAAGGCGGGCCTGGCGAGCGAGCCCGGCGACGAGCCGCCGGACCGCGATCTCGAGCAGACGCGTCAGGCGATCGACGGCGCACGGGCGCTGCTGCCCGTCCTCGAGCCGCGTCACGGCCAGGAGCTGGCGCCGATCAAGGACGCGCTCTCGCGCCTGCAGATGGCCTACGTGCAGCTTTCCGGTGGGACGCAGCCAGCCGGTCGAAGCGGCGAAGCCGGAAGCGCCCGAAGCACCCAAGCCGCCAGCTTCCGGACGCCTGTGGGTCCCCGGGCAATAGCTCCGCGGTAGACTCCCCGCGCTCATACGGCGGCCCGCCTCGGGCCGTCGTTTCGCTTTGTCTGAGTCCAGAGAGGTCCTCGTGTCAAGTTTCCTGTCCGACCACGGCGCGTTGCTCGCCGTCGTCTGCGCCTTGCTCGCCGTGGTCTACGGCGTGGTGACGACGCGCTCGCTGCTCGCGCTGTCGCCGGGCAACGAGACGATGCAGAGTCTGTCCGCTGGCGATCCAGGAGGGCGCGCAGGCGTACCTGAAGCGCCAGTACACGGTGATCGGCGCCGTCGGTGTCGTCCTGTTCATCGCGCTGATCCCGCTCCAGAACATCGAGGTCGCGATCGGCTTCGCGATCGGCGGCCTCGCCTCGGCGGCGGCCGGCTTCATCGGCATGAACGTGTCGGTGCGCGCCAACACCCGCGTGGCCGAGGCGGCCCGCGGCGGCATCGGCCCGGCGCTCAACGTCGCCTTCCGCGGCGGCGCCGTCACCGGCATGCTCGTCGTCGGCCTCGCGCTGCTCGGCGTCGCCGGCTACTACGGCATCCTCACGTGGAGCTTCGACGTCGAGCACCAAGGAGGCCGTCGACGCGCTCATCGGCCTCGGCTTCGGCGGCTCGCTGATCTCCGTCTTCGCCCGCCTCGGCGGCGGCATCTTCACCAAGGGCGCCGACGTCGGCGCCGACATCGTCGGCAAGATCGAGGCCGGCATCCCCGAGGACGACCCGCGCAACCCGGCCGTGATCGCCGACAACGTGGGCGACAACGTCGGCGACTGCGCCGGCATGGCGGCCGACCTCTTCGAGACCTACGCGGTCACCGCGGTCGCCGTGATGCTGCTCGGCGTCCTGACCTTCCCCGAACGACATCGCGGTCGTGCTCTTCCCGCTCGTGCTCGGCGCCGTCTCGATCATCGCGTCGATCATCGGCACCTTCGCCGTCAGGGGCGACCAACGTCGAGCGCGCGCTCTACCAGGGCGTGATCCTCGCCGGCGTCATCTCCGCGCTGCTCTTCCTCCCGGTCACCGTACTGGATGATGGACGACCTGCCGCGGCGCCGACGCTCGCCGTGGACCGACATCTACCTCTGCGCGCTGATCGGCCTCGGCGTCACCGGCGCGCTGTTCGTGATCACCGACTACTACACGTCGACGCGCTTCAAGCCGGTCAAGTCGACGGCGCAGGCGTCCGAGACCGGCCACGCGACGAACATCATCCAGGGCCTCGCGATGGGCCTGCAGGCCACGGCCGCTCCGGCGATCGTGATCGTCGCTCGCCATCTGGGGCGCCTCGGAGCTCGCCGGCATCTACGGCATCGGCGTCGCCGTGATGTCGCAGCTCTCGCTCTGCGGCCTGATCGTCGCGCTCGACGCGTTCGGCCCGATCACCGACAACGCCGGCGGCATCGCCGAGATGGCGAACATGCCCGAGGAGGTCCGCAACGTCACCGACCCGCTGGACGCCGTCGGCAACACCACCAAGGCCGTCACCAAGGGCTACGCGATCGGCTCGGCCGCGCTCGCCGCGCTCGTGCTCTTCGCCGCGTTCAAGATCGAGCTGCAGGCCGAGCTCGGCAAGCCGGTCCAGTTCCTGCTCGACGACCCGCACGTCCTCATGGGCCTGCTGATCGGCGGCATGATGGTCTGCCTCTTCGCCGCCCTGTCGATGGAGGCCGTCGGCCGCGCCGGCCAGGCCGTCGTCGAGGAGGTGCGTCGCCAGTTCCGCGAGCACCCGGGCATCATGGACGGCACCGAGCAGCCCGAGTACGGCCAGTGCGTCGACATCGTCACCAAGGCCGCCCAGCGCGAGATGATCATCCCGTCGCTGATCCCGATCGTGATCACCGCTGATCGTCGGCATCCTCTCCGTACACGATGCTCGGCGGCCTGCTGATCGGCGTCATCGTCGTCGGCCTGTTCTTCGCCGTGCTGATGACCTCGGGCGGCGGCGCCTGGGACAACGCCAAGAAGCTGATCGAGGACGGCGCCCACGGCGGCAAGGGCTCTGAGGCCCACGCCGCGTCGGTCACCGGCGACACCGTCGGCGACCCGTTCAAGGACACCGCCGGCCCGGCCATCAACCCGATGATCAAGGTGGCGAACATCGTCGCCCTCCTGATCATCCCGCTGATCGCCTAAGACGTTCCGTTCACCCGGGCCTCCTTCCGTGGGAGGCCCGGTTGAGCCGGCGCCGTCCGAACGGCGGGGCAAGTGAGGAGGGGAGATGACCCGGGTGCCGACCGACCCGGACTGCCGTGGTCCGCGTCGACTGTTCGCGCTGCCGCGTTGGTGGGGGGTGACGCACGTTTGTCCGGTCAGACCGGACAAACGTGAAGCACCCCCTCGGATCGCGTGATCGATCGACCGGTGCGACCGCCTACCTCGTTCTCCGTAGCCTGTAACCCCTTCGCAGGATTGCGAGGCAGTCACGGGTGGACGGCCAGCTCCTCCCCCTCACTTGCCCGCTTTTCCGCCCTGCAGGACGTCCGCGGTCGAGACGATCGTCGCGAACTCCCCGTTCAGGTTGGTTGCGGTCGCGTGGGCGAGCTGGTCCGCGGTAAGGTCGCCGCGGTTGAACGTGTGCGTGGCGTCGAGGACGAAGCGGACGTCGTAGCCGAGGTTGCCGCCCATCCGGGCGGTCGTCTCGCAGCAGTGGTTGGTCGTGATCCCGCACAGCACCAGCGTGCTCGATCCCGCGCTCCTGCAGCCAGCCGTGCAGATCGGGCTCGCCGTAGAAGCACGAGTTGGTCTGCTTGGACACCAGCACGTCGGGCTCGCCGGTGATGATCGCCTTGAACGCGTTGCCGGGCTGGCCCGGTCGCAGCGGCGAGGCGGCCTCGTCGGAGTCGTGGCGGATGTAGACGAGCGGCCAGCCGCGCTCGCGCGCGTGGGCGATCAGGGCGACGATGTTGCCCTCGCAGGCCGGGGTTGTTGCGCGTCGCCCCAGTAGTCGGAGTCGTCGAAGCCTCGTTGCACATCGACGACCAGCAGTGCCGGGTCCATGCCGTGATCCTAGAATCGCGCTGAGGAATGGCAAGACGCCGGCTGGAAGGACTGGAGCGGGTCCTGGGGGTGAACGCCCTCTTCTCGACGGCCTACGGGAACGTCGGGTCCTCGATCTATTACGCGCTCGGCCTCGTCGCCTCCTACGCGCTCGGTCTGACGCCGGTCGTCTTCGTCATCACCGGGCATCTTCTTCCTCTGCACGGCGGCGACCTACGCCGAGGCCACGGCGATGTACCCGGAGGCGGGCGGCTCCTCGAGCTTCGCGCGCCGCGCGTTCAACGAGTTCTGGTCGTTCTTCGCCGCCTGGGCGCCAGATGCTCAACTACGTCGTGACGATCGCGATCTCGGCGTTCTTCGTGCCGCACTACATCGGCGGCCTCTTCTGGGACGCGCTGCGCCACTCGCCCGGGCGACATCATCGCCGGCGCGATCATCATCGCCGTCCTCGGCGGCGATCAACATCGTCGGCGCCAAGGAGTCGGCGGGCCTGAACATCGGCGCTCGCGGTCGTCGACTTCCTCACCCAGGTGCTGCTGGTGATCGTCGGCGCCGTGCTCGTGCTCGGCGCCAACCCGGGCCAGCTGGCCGAGAACGTCGTGCTCGGCGTCGCGCCGACGTGGAAGGACTTCGTCCTCGCGATCCCGATCGGCATGATCGCCTACACGGGCATCGAGACGATCTCGAACATGGCCGAGGAGGCCAAGGACGAGATCACGACGATCCCGGCGGCGATCAAGCGCGTGCGCGATCGCCGTCTTCGCGATCTACTTCACGCTGCCGGCCGTCGCGCTCGTCGCGCTGCCGGTGACCAAGCGGCCCGACGGCGAGTACACGACGCTGCTGGGCCTGCCCGAGGACCAGGGCGGCTTCGCGGGCGACCCGATCGCTCGGCGTGGTCTCGCACCTCAACCTCGGGCGCCTTCCAGCGACCGGCGGAGATCTACGTCGGCCTCCTGGCCGCGACGATCCTCTTCCTGGCCACCAACGCCGGGCTGATCGGCGTCTCGCGGCTCGTCTACTCGATGGGCATCCACCGCCAGCTGCCCGACCGCCTGCGGCGGCTGCACCCGAAGTACCGCACGCCGTGGATCGGGATCATCGTCTTCGGCGTCGTCGCGATCCTCGTCACGCTGCCCGGGCCAGGCCGACGTTCCTCGGCAACCTCTACGCGTTCGGCGCGATGCTGTCGTTCACGATCGCGCACTCTGGCGGTGATCCGGCTGCGAATAGCCAAGCCCGAGTTCGCACGGCCCTACCGGCCGCCCGGGAACGTGACGATCCGCGGCGTGCGACGTCCCGCTGTTCGCGGTCATCGGCGGGCTCGGGCACGGCGGTCGGCGTTCGTCGTCATCGTCGTGCCTGCACCCGGCGGTCGCGATCATCGGCGTCGGCTGGCTGTCGCTCGGCGTCGTCGTCTACATCCTCTACCGCCGCCCCCAGGGGCTCGACCTGACCTCGACGCACAAGGTCGCGATCGCGCAGCCGGTCGTCGATCACGAGGCCGAGTACGACTCGGTGCTCGTGCCGATGGCCGCCGACGCGCTACGACGAGTCCGTGATCGCCACCGCGGCCAAGCTCGCCGGCCGCGCCGGCGCCGCGGGATCCACGTGCTCGCGATGGTCACGGTGCCGAGCGCGCTGCGCGATCGACGCGCCGATGCCGGAGGCGGAGGCCGCGGCGGAGTCGATGATCGAGCAGGCCCGCGTGCAGGCCGGCGCGCGCGTCTCCGGCCACGTCGAGCGCGTGCGCTCCGGCCAGGCCGGGCGGCGGATCGTCGAGGAGGCGGTCGACATGCGCGCGGCGGCGATCGTGATGCCGCTGCCGCGGCGCGTCAACGGCGCCTCGCTGTTCGGCAAGACGCTCGAGACCGTGCTGGCCGAGCGGCCCGTGCCGGGTCGATCATCGAGTCCGCGCCGGCGCCGGAGCGCGCGCCGGCAGCGGGCTTTGGAGCGGGCGGCGATCGTATGAGCGGGCGTCGTCCTGCCGGGCGCTGATGGTCCTGATCGGCGATCGCGCTGATCGTGCGCACGCTCGCCGCGGGCGGCGGCGGGCTCGCGATCGGGCTGCTGCTCGGCGTGCTGTTCATCGCCGCCGGGCGCCGGGCGGATCTACGTGGAGCGCAAGCTCTAGATGCAGCGTCCCGGCCCGCTCAAGCGCCAGCTCGGCTGCCCGGCGCTGTTCGGGATCGTCCAGGGCTTCATCGCCGCCTCGATCTACTTCTCGACCGGGCTGGTCGCCGAGCGCGCGCTCGGGCTCACGTGGGCCGTCTTCCTGGCCGGCGGCGTGCTCTTCGCGGTGATCGTGCCCTGTTACGTCGAGGGCGCGTCGCTGCACCAGGAGCGCGGCGGCGCGACCGTGATCGCCCGCTACGCCTTCAACGAGCTCGTCAGCTTCATCGCGGGCTGGGCGATCTGCCTGGACTACCTGATCCTCGTCGCGCTCTGCGCGTTCGCCGCGACCGACTACCTCGGCGTCTTCTGGAGCGGCTTCAGCGAGGGCCTGAGCGAGTTCCTGATCGCCGCGGCGATCGTCCTCTACGTCGCGCTGGTCGCGATCCGCGGCGGCGGGCCGCGGCGCTTCGAGCGCGCGGCGGTCCTCGTGCTCGGCGACCTCGTGCTGCAGCTGCTGATCGTCGCGCTCGGGCATGGCGCTGCTCTTCGAGCCCGAGGTGCTCACCGATCCGGCGTCGATCGCGCGGCGCGCCCGTCGCTGGAGGACATGGTCTTCGCGTTCCCGCTCGTGCTGGTGGCCTTCAGCGGCATCGACGCGTCCTCGGGGCTGGCCGGCCAGGTCAAGATCGGCCGCGAGGGCCTGCGGCGGCTGATCGGCGTGCGGCTCGTGGCCGCGATGGTCCCGTACCTCGGGATCGCGCTCGTCGCCTCCTCGGTGCTGCCGCAGACGGGCTCGCAAGTGGGTCGAGGCGCCGCTGGTGGGCGGTCGCCGACTCCTTCGAGCAGGCGTGGCTGCGCGAGCCGCTGAAGTACCTGGTCGCGATCTCGGCGGTCGTGATCCTCGTCAGCGCCGCCCAGGCCGCGATGCTCGGCCTCTCGCGGCTCGGCTACGCGCTGGCCGTCAACCGCCAGATCCCGTCGCGCGTCGGGTCGCTGCACCGCACGCGGGCCACGCCCGTCGGGATCATCGCCTTCGGCGCGGTGACCGCGATCTGCCTGCTGATCCCGGCCGACCTCGAGTTCCTGGCCGCGATCTGCGCCTTCGGGGCGACGATCGCGTTCACGATCGTCGGCCTCTCGGTCGTGCCGGCTGCGCTACAAGGAGCCCGACCGCGACCGGCCGTACAAGATGCCGCTCAACGTCCGCTTCCGCGGCGGCGAGCTGCCGGTCTTCGGCGTGCTCTGCGTGCTGATGTCCGACGATCGCGTTCGTCGCGCTGCTGGTCGAGCACGGCAACGCGCGCTGGGTCGGCGTGGTCTGGATGGTCTTCGGGCATCTCGCTCTACGTCGGCTACCGGATCTCGGCAGGGCAAGCCGGTCCTCAAGCGCGTGACGGTGCCCGAGGCGGCGCTGACGCGGCGCGACGCGGAGGCCGAGTTCGGCTCGATGCTCGTCCCGGTCCTCGGCACGCCGCTCGACGACGACATCATGCAGACCGCCGGCCGGCTCGCCGCCGAGGAGAACGCGGACGCGGCGAGGGCGGCGCCGTGATCGAGGCGCTGTGGATCTTCGAGGTGCCGATGTCGCTGCCGCTCGACACGCGGGTCCCGGACGCCGAGCTCAAGCGCGCCCGGGCCGCGCTGAAGCGCGCCAAGGCCGTCGGGGAGGAGTACGAGGGGGTCGAGGTCGCCACGGCCGTCGTGCGCGCCCGCAGGGCGGGCGAGGCGATCGTGCAGCGAGGCCAAGCGGCGCGGGGTCGAGGCGATCGTGCTCGCCGCCGAGGAGCCGACGCGCGTGCGGCGGCGGCCTGCGACTGGGCGGCAAGCCGGGGCTGCACGACACGAGCGTGGGGGAGACGACCCGCTACGTCGTCAACAAGGCCCCTTGCCGCGTGATCCTGACCGCGCCGCCCGACACGCGGGCGCTCGATCCGATGGGTCCGGTGCCCTCCGACCCGCCGCTTCCGCTCGGGCATTCGGTCGCGATCACCGACGGCGTGTCCGATCCGGGCGCCGCTCGCTAGGGTTCTGCCCGTGTTCGTACTCGTGGTTGGAGCGGGGCGCGTGGGAGCCGCCCTTGCCACGTCAGCGCTTGGCGGTGGCCATATCGTGTCGGTCCTCGACGAGGACCCGCTTTCGCATGAGCGGTTGGACGTCGAGCTCGGGCGCTCCTGGGAGGAGGCAGGCGGCCGCTTCACGATCGGGACGGCGCTCGAGGTCGACGCCCTGATCGAGGCCGGCGTCGAGGACGCCGACGTCTTCATCGCCTCCACCAACGGCGACAACACGAACCTCGTCGTGGCGCAGATCGCCCAGCGACGGTTCAACGTCGAGCGCGTGATCGCCCGCGTGCTCGATCCGCGCCGCGCGGCCTGGTACTCCGAGCAGGGCTTGCAGACGATCTGCCCGACGCAGATCGCCATCGAGCAGCTGCAGGAAGCCGCGTTGGGCGAGCGCCAAATGATGGAGAACGGGCTCTACGTCATCATCGCCGGCGCCGGCAAGGTCGGCTGGAACCTCGCGCGCGAGCTGCTCGAGAAGGGGCACGAGGTGACCTGCGTCGAGCAGGACCGCCGCCGCTACCTGACCGTCGAGCAGGAGCTCGAGCACGCCGTCCAGTACGGCGACGCCACCGAGCTGTGGGTGCTCGAGCGCGCCGGCATCCAGCGCGCCGACCTCGTGGTCGCGGTCACCGGCGACGACGAGGACAACCTCCTGATCTGCCAGGTCGCCAAGGAGAAGTACCTCTGCGAGCGGATCATCGCCCGCGTCAACAACCCGCGCAACCTGGACCACTTCAAGCTGCTCGGCATCCAGCCGGCGGTCTCGGCCACCGACCTGATCCTGCGCCTGATCGAGCACGAGGTGCCGCGCTACGGCCTCGTCCACCTGCTCGACCTGCCCGAGGAGCGGCTCGAGATCATCGAGCTCGTCGTCGTCCGACGACGTCGCCCGCCGCGGGCCTGGAGATCGCCCAGATCGGGCTGCCCGACGGCGCGCTCGTGATCTCCGTCCTGCGCGGCGGGGCGGGCTTCGTGCCCAAGGCCGACACCGTCGTCGAGGCGGGCGACGAGGTGCTCGTCGTGCTCGACCCGGGCATCGAAGAAGACATCACCGCAATCTTCGTCGGGAGCAAACGGCGACGGCTAAGGCCGGATTCCCGTACCATTCGCAATCGCTACGAACTCGCCGCCGCCGGAGTGCCACCCCGCGCTCCGCCTGCGAAACAAGGGCACCCCTCCGCCCTGGGCCCAGTGGGCATATGGTGGCGCGAGCGGCAGGCGGTCCGTCCCTTCCCCGGGACGGACCGCCACCGCCGATTATTTAGGCGCTGTGGCGCTCGAGGGCGATGGCAGGCGGTTCCGGCACCGGGCGCTGGCGGGCCTCAGGCGGGTCGCCGAGCAGCAGCCAGCCGCCGTCAGGCCGGCGCTCGACCTCGCCGCGGGTGATCAGCTGCCCGAGCGCGGTGGTGACCGACGGCCGGCGCGCGCCGACCATCCCGGCCAGCGTGCGGTGCGGGCAGGCGCAGTGAGACGACGACGCCGTTGGGCGCGACGCGGCCCCAGCGCTCCGCCAGGCACCACAGCAGTGCCAGCAGACGGTCGTCCACGCGGGTGAGGTGGGCGATCGCTTGCATCACGACGAGCCGCTCGGCCCGCCGGGCCGCGCGCTCGACGAGCGCGGCGAAGATCTCCGGCCACTGCGCGGCGCGCACGGCCAGCGCCTGGTCGATCACCGCGAGGCGGACCGTGCTCAGCGCGCTCCACTCGACGGTGCGCGGCAGCAGGACCTCGGCGTCGCGATCCTCCCACGCGCGCAGCAGGTCGCCCGGGCCGAGCAGCTCGGCGCACGGGTGGTCGCCCACGATCGCCTCGCGGACGAGCAGGCCGTCGAGCACGAGCAACCCGATCGGGTTCGTGCCGCCTGCGAGCGCACGCGCAGGGGACCACGGACCGCGAGGGACATCGATCGAGCGCGCGAACAGCCGCTGACTGACCTCGCGCACACGCCGTGGGTCTAGCCCCCGAGCGAGATCGGGATCCGCTTCAAGAAGCTGTACTGAGCCGTTGGCGGCGTCTGGCATTACGAGCGGATCCCTCGTCGTGGAGGAGCGGGCGCTCCCGCTGGGCCGACCTGCAATGTAGCGCCGAGAATACAGTCCGGGAAGGACAACGGACGGACCGGTCCGGGACCGCAGTCGAGGCACTCGATCCGGCGGGTCCTATACTGCTCGCCGCACCCCTTGCCGGGTGGTGTAATTGGCAGCACACCAGTCTCTGGATCTGGGAGTTGGGGTTCGAGTCCCTGCCCGGCAGCTTCGTCTTGGGTGGCTGATTTGTCGCAGACGTGTGGCATTTCGGTCTTGTTCCGTGTGAGCGACCGCCCCGATCATGGGGGTGTGTCGAGAACCGGTACACAGAGTTCCGCCAATCGACACACCCCCTCGGTCCTGGGGCACGCGGCCGTCCAACACGACCTCGTCACGCAAGAGCAACTGCTCGCCTCCGGACTGTCCGCCCGGGGGATAGCGAAGAGGATCGAGCGCGGCGCGCTGCACCGGCGCCATCGCGGCGTCTATTCCCTCGGGCCCGCGCTGCTCTCCCGCGAGGCGCAATTCCACGCCGCCGTTCTCGGCGCCGGCGAAGGCTCCGCGCTCTGTCGTCTGTCGCTCGCGGAGCTTCACGGATTGCATCCGCTACCGGGCTCCTCTCATTGCTGTCGTTTCACCGCGGCTCCGCACCCTCGACGGCGTTCAGATCCATCGCTACCGCTCGATCGACCCGCGAGACCTGACGACCTTCCACGGCATCACGGTCACCACCGTCGCGCGGATGCTCGTGGACCTCACCGACGTCCTGACACCCCAGGAGCTCGCGAACGTGATCCACGAGGCCGCCTTCCGCGGTCTGTTCAGTGAACTCGCGACACGTGACGCGATGGCCCGCGCGAACGGCCGCCACAACCTCCACCGGCTCGAAGAGGCGCTCGCGATCCACGCCGCCGGCGGGGCGGGTCTCAAAAGCAAGGCCGAACGTGCCTACCACGCCCTGATCCACCCCGAGAACCCGCTCGTGAACACCAGGCTCCTCGGCGAGGAGGTCGACTGTCACTGGCCCCAGGAACGCCTCGTCGTCGAGATCGACGGCCCTGGCCACGGCAGACCACGCGCCAGACGCGACGACGCCAGCCGCGACCGCCGCCTCAACGCCGCCGGCTACACGGTCCTGCGCTTCACGGACAAAGACGTCTACGAGCGCCCGGCCGCGGTCAAGGCACGAACGCTGGCGGCGCTGGCGTCCCTCCGCGAGCGTGCCGCGTAGCTACGCGGTGGCCTGCTCGCGCCAGTCCTCGTGCAGGCGCCAGTAGTGGCCGCGGAGCGCGAGGAGCTCGTCGTGGGAGCCCTGCTCGACGATCCGGCCGTGTTCGAGCACGACGATCTGGCCGGCGCGCTCGATCGTGGAGAGGCGGTGGGCGATGACGATCGCGGTGCGGCCGGCCGAGCAGCCGCCGCAGGCCGGTCTCGATCCGCGACTCGGTGTGGACGTCGACGTTGGAGGTGGCCTCGTCCAGGACGAGGATGCGCGGGTCGGCGACCAGCGCGCGGGCGAAGGCGACGAGCTGGCGCTGGCCGGCGGAGAGCTGGACGCCGCGCTCGCCGACCTCGGTGTCGTAGCCCTGCTCGAGGCGCGGCGATGAAGGTCGTCGGCGCCGACGGCGCGGGCGGCGGCGCGGACCTCGTCGACGGTCGCGTCCGGGCGGCCGAAGGCGATGTTCTCGCCGATCGTGCCGCTGAAGAGGAACGCCTCCTGCGGCACGATGCCCATCTGCGAGCGCAGCGAGTGGGCGGTGATCGTAGCGCAGGTCGTGGCCGTCGACCAGGACGCTGCCGCGCGGTCGGGTCGTAGAAGCGCGCGACGAGCTTCGCCAGCGTCGACTTGCCGGCGCCGGTGGTGCCGACCAGCGCCACGGTCTGCCCGGGCGGGACGCGCAGCGTGACGTCGTCCAGCGCGAGCGCGCCGCTGCCGTAGGCGAAGGTCACGTCGTCGAGCACGATCTCGCCGCGGATCCGCGGCAGCTCGATCGCGTCGGGCGCGTCGACGAGGTCCGGCTCCTCGTCGAGCAGCTCGAAGATCTTGTCCAGCGCCGCCATGCCCGACTGGTAGGTCGTGTAGAGCTGGGAGAGCTGCTGGATCGGGTCGAAGAAGTTGTTCAGCGCGGCCAGGAAGGCGACGAGCACGCCGATCGAGATGTCGCCCTCGACGGCCTGGATGCCGCCGTAGAAGAGGATCCCGGCGGTCGCGATCGCGGACAGCAGCTCGACGCCGGGGAAGTAGGCGGCGTTGAGGTGGACCGTCTTCATGTTCGCGCCGCGGTTCTCCTCGTTGAGCTCGGCGAAGCGCGCCACGTGGCGCGGCTCCTGCGCGAACGAGCGCACGACGCGGATGCCCGAGAGCGTCTCCTGCAGGTAGCGCGGTGATCGAGGCGACCTTCTCGCGCGTGGCCCGGTAGGCGTCGGCGCTGACGATCCGGAAGCCGAACGACGCGATCCCGAGGATCGGGAAGACGATGTAGGTGAGCAGCGCGAGCTGGGCGTCGAGCGTGAACAGGATCACCGCGGTGCCGATCAGCGTCAGCGACGAGCCGAACAGGGTCACGATGCCGTCGGAGACGAGCGTGTCGAGCGCCTCGACGTCGTTGGAGAGCCGCGAGATCAGCACGCCCGCGCGCTTGCGCGAGTAGAAGCCGACCGACATCGTCTGCAGGTGCGCGAAGAGCTGGATCCGCAGGTCCTGCAGCGCCCGCTGGCCGATCCAGCCGACGAGGTAGGTCTGCACGTACGTCGCGCCCCAGTAGAGGAGCGCGGTGCCCAGGAAGGCGACGACGATCCAGCGTCAGCGCCTGGTCAGTCGCCGGGGAGGATGCCCTTGTCGATCGCCAGCGCGGCCAGCGGCGGCGGCGCCAGCGCCGCGCCCGTGGCCAGCACGCAGCGAGATGAACATCAGCGACGACGCGGCCGCGGTAGGGCGCCAGCAGCGCGACGAGCCCGCGCAGCTTGCGCCCGCGCCCGGAGGTCGCGCGCCAGCGCCGGATCAGATCGTCGCGACGCGCGCTCACAGGCCCGCCACCTTCTCGACGGGATCGCGGTTGAGGAACACCTGGTCCGGCAGCCCCTTGGTCGCGATCTCGGCGTACAGCGGCGACTCGCGTCAGCAGCTCCTCGTGCGTGCCGCGGGCCAGCGACGCGCCCGTGCTCGAGCACGACGATGTCGTCGGCCAGCGCGATCGTCGAGAGCCGGTGGGCGATCACGAACGTCGTGCGCCCGTGCATCGACCTCGCGCAGCGCGGCCTTGATCTCGCGCTCGGTGGTCGCGTCGACCGAGGAGGTCGCGTCGTCGAGCACGAGGATGCGCGGGTCGGCGAGGAAGGCGCGCGCGATCGCGATCCGCTGGCGCTGGCCGCCGCTCGAGCGTCAGGCCCGCGCTCACCGACACGCGTGTCGTAGCCGTCCGGCAGCTCGGCGATGAAGCCGGCGGCCTGGGCGCGCTCCGCGGCCAGCTCGATCTCGTCCTGGGTGGCGTCCGGCCGCGCGTAGGCGATGTTGCCCGGCGACCGTGTCGCGAGAACAGGAACGGGTCGTCGTCGACGATCGCGATCGCGCTGCCGCAGCGACGACGATGTCGACCGTGCGCACGTCGGCGCCGTCGATCAGCGACGCTGCCCGAGCGCGGGTCGTACAGCCGCGGCAGCAGCTGGACCAGCGTCGTCTTGCCCGAGCCGGTGGCGCCGACCAGCGCGACCGTCGATGCCCGCCTCGACGACGAGATCGATGTCGTGCAGCGCGTCGGGCCCGTCGCCGTAGCCGAACGTGACGTCGCGCAGCTCGACCCGCCCGCGGCCCGTCGGGCAGCGGCGTCAGGCCCGCCGACGATCCCCGGCTCGCGATCGAGGATCTCCAGCAGCCGCGCGCCCGAGGCGGTCGCCCGCTGCGCCATGCCGAGCGCGACGCCGAGCATCCGCATCGGCCCGATCAGCATCAGCAGGTACGTGTAGAACGCCGTGAAGTCGCCCAGCGTCAGCGTGCCGTTGATCACCTGGCGCCCGCCGACGAGCAGGATCGACGGCGAGCCCGAGGTTGGGCAGGAACGCGAGGAACGGGTTGTAGAACGCCCGCAGCCGGGTCGCGATCATCGACTGGTCGAAGACGCGCGCGACCGCGCCGCGGAAGCGCTCGAGCTGGCGCGGCTCGGCCGCGAAGGCCTTGACCACGCGCACGCCGGAGATGTTCTCCTCGACGTCCGCGGTGACCTCGCCGATCCGCTGCTGGACCTCCTGCAGCGCGGGCCGCGAGCGGTGGCCGTAGCGCGTCGGCGACGACGACCACGAACGGCACCGGGATCAGCGCCAGCGCGGCGAGCCCGGGCTGCAGCCAGAACATCGCGGCCGCGCCGAGCACGATCGTCAGCGCGCTCTGGAGGATGAAGACGAGCCCGTAGCCGAGGAAGAAGCGCACCGAGCCGAGATCGACGGTGGCGCGCGACATCAGCTGCCCGGTCTGCTGGCCGGCGAAGAACCCCATCTCGAGCTTCTGCAGGTGGGCGTAGAGCAGGTTGCGCAGGTCGTACTCGATCGCCAGCGAGACCTGCCCGGCGACGAGCCGGCGCAGCGACCGAGAGCACGAGCCGCACGAGCGCGACGCCGACGACGGCGAGCGCGAGGTTGCGCAGCCCGTCGCGGTCGCCGGCCGAGATCTGGTCGACGGCGCGGCCGGTCAGCCACGGGATCGCGACGGTGCAGACCATCGCGAGCGCGGCCAGCACAGGACCAGACGACACCCCGCTTGTACGGGCGCAGGAAACCGAGGAGACGACCAAAGGTGTGCACGCAACTAACACGATAGGACCGGCCGCTCCCGGACTGGCTCCGCTTTTAGACCTAGGACCGGGGTAGACTCGCGCGTCGCATGACCGACCCGATCGTCCTCCGCAACCGCTTCGCCATGGTCAAGGGCGCCTGGGAAGAGCACCTGCGCGGCGTCCCGTTCCCCTCGCTCGGGGAGGGCACGGCCGAGCAGAAGATCGAGCGCCTCGAGCTCGCGCTGGTCGACGAGATGCGCCGCCGCGCCACGCCCGAGACCGCCGAGCAGGTCGCCGACGCCATGTGGGGCATCGTGCACGCGCGCCCCGAGGATGACCCCGTCAAGCTGCGCGTGACCCGCCATCACGAGGAGCTGGCGAAGCTGGGTCATCGGCTCCGCTAGCCCGCGGCTCGAACCCCGCGCAGCGCAGCACCGGGAGCCGCGGATACTTGGCGTATCCGGGCTCGCCGGCCAGGCCGCGCTCGCACATCGAGAACGACGAGCCGCGGGTGTTCGAGATCACGCGCTGGTGCGCGCAGCCCGAGCACAGACCCGGGGCGAGGGCTAGCGATCGAGCACCAGGTAGGGCGTGTTGTCCTGCGCCGCCTGCAGCGTACCACTTGAACAGGTTCGAGGACGTCAGCGTGCTCGACGGTCTCCGCCTCGACCGCCGCCGAACGTGTCCGGGGACGGCGCCTTGGCCGGGAGCGTCGCGCCGAGCGGGATCTGCAGCTGCGGCTTGAGGTCGCCCGGGCGGTAGAAGACGGCGGTCTTGGGGATCGGGTCCGCGTTCGCCGTGCTCGCGCCCGTCGCGGCGGCCGCGGCCGCCTTCAGCTGCGCCGCCGTGGGCGGCGGCGGCGGGAGCAGCGACCACGACCATGCTCCACGTCCGGCAGGTAGCGGAACGTGTAGAGCGAGAGCTCGAGCGCCTCGCGGTGGAGGAGCTTCAGCCGCGACGCGGACGGCGTGCCGCCCTTGATCGAGCCGTTGGGGCCGAGCCCGTTGAGCGTGTAGACGCACGCCCGTGCCGTCGATCACGCTGATGTCGCCGGTCGCCGGCCGCAGCGCGACGGCGAGCGTCGAGCTCGGCGGCGCCGTGACGTCGACGAGCTGCTGGCCGTTCGGGTGCTTGTACTCGGCGCCGACGTGCTTGGCGATCTCGCGCCGCGCCGTCGGCGGCGCTCGTGTCCGCGGGCTGCCAGCGCGACCAGTTCGGTGCCAGCCCCGCGTCCTTGACGCGCGTCGCCGGTTCGGAGCTGACCACGACCACGACGACCAGCGCCGCGGCGATGAACACGCCGGCGAGCGCGCCGAGCAGGAAGCCGAAGCGGTTGCGGAACTGCGACGGCCCGGGCGCCGGCTTCATCGCGCGGCTCCGCCGGCGAACGCGGCGGCTCGGGCGGCAGCTCGATCAGGTTCGGCGTGCCGCCGTCCCGTCCGGCGATCGGACGCCCGGCGGGCGAGGGCGGGGGGATCAGATCACGGGCCATGTGGACTCGTCCAGAACGTCGATCTCGGGCTTGACGCAGGCGCGCCTCGTCGAGCATGTCGGTCACATCGTCGCCGTACATCTCGCCCTCGGCGATCAGGCGGTCGGCGATTCGCTCGGTGGCGTCCTTGTTGAGCCGGATCGTCGCGTAGGCGATCACGAAGGCCTGGCCGAGCAGGCCGGTGACGAGCTTGCGCTTGCCGCCGTCGCTGAGCGCGGCGCCGAACGTGCTCGCGTCCATGCCCGCGGAGCGGTGCATGAGCTTCGTGCCGAGCTTCTCGAAGCGCTCCATGACCTTCTCCTCGGCCTCCTCGCGCTCCTCGGGATCGGCGATCCGGTCGGACAGGTCGATCGGCGCCGGGCCCATGCCCGCGGCGCCGACCATCAGCGCCGCCTGCGCGGTGGCCATGCCGAGGTCGCCGCCGACGCCGGTGGTGTTCTGGCCGTAGAAGACGATGCTCGGCGGCCATCGCGCCGAGCACCCAGATCAGGCTCGCCGACCTCCTCGGAGCGCCAGCGAGCCGAAGCGGTCCTCGATCGCCATCGCCTGGTGGTGGCCGCCGCTGGAGCCGCGCTTGCGGATCGAGAGCCGCGTCGAGAGCAGGTTCTCCATGTAGACGTGGCTGCAGACCGCGTGGCCGGCCTCGTGGATCGCGGTCGCGCGCTCCTCGTGCTTCGGGTAGGGCTGGCCGATCGCGACGCCGGACTCGACCGTCGTCATCGCCTCGAGCAGGTCCTTGCGGCTGAACTCGTGCGCGGCCGTCGGAGTGCGCGTAGGTCAGCGCCAGCGAGCAGGCCTGGTCGATCATCGCCGGCGAGTAGCCGTTGGTGATGCGGGCGAGCTCGTCGCGCGCCTTCGGCGTGTCGAGGTCCTCCTCGTGCGAGACCTTGCCGAGGTAGAGGTCGAAGATGTCGCGCCGGTCCTCCCACGTGGGCGTGCGGAAGTAGATGTGGCGGCCCATCCGGCCCGGGCGCGTGAGCGCCGGGTCGAGCATGCTCCAGCGGCACGTTGCAGGCGCCGATGAAGTAGACCTCCTCCTTGCGCGGCTTCGGCGGCTTCAGGCGCAGCTTGCTTGCCGAACAGGCGCGTGGGGACGATGTACAGTCGCGTCGAGGAAGGTGTTGAACTTGCGCGTGCGGAAGCGCTTCATCGACCGGCGGCTCGTCGATGCCGTCCATCACGACGAGCAGCTGGTTGAGCGCGAGCCCGCCGCCCATCCGCCGCCCATCATCCCGCCGGGGATCACGATCGTTGCGGATGGCGTTCGGCGAGCTTGGTGTAGATCGCCGGGTAGTGCACGGCGCGACGGCTCGGCGCGCATCGCGAACAGCTTGTCGCGCCACGCCGCGGTCTCCAGCACCAGGTCGCCGATGGCGGTCAGCGCGCCCTCGGGGCCGAAGAAGTGCGAGTCGTGGATCGTGCCCGTCTCGCAGCGGCTCGAAGCCGCTGCCGAGCGACGTTGCGGCGCAGGCCGACGGCGTCGATCTCGTCGATGAAGACGATGCACTGGCCGCCCCACTTGTTGGCCATCTTCTTGGCCTTGCGGGCCAGGAAGCGCACGATCACCGCGTCCATGCCGATGAAGGTCTGGGCGAAGCCGGAGCCCGGGATCGTCACGAACGGGCAGTTGAACGACGTCGCGATCGCCTTGGAGAGCATCGTCTTGCCGGTGCCGGGCGCGCCGAGGAAGAGCACGCCGCGCTCGCGCTTGCCGCCCGCCTTCTCGAACTCCTCGCCGGACTGCCAGAGCGAGACGACGCGGGTGATCTCCTGCTTGGCCTCGGCCTGGCCGCGGACGTCGTCGAGCTTGACGCCCCAGTCCGCGTCGCCCGGCTCGTAGGTCTTGATCTGCTGGATCGCCCATGAACACCAGCGGGCCGAACAGGATCACGAAGTTGACGACGAAGAGCATGAAGAACGTGAACGAACAGCGTCAGCGCCGCGCGGCAGCATCGCGGGGATGTTGTCCCCGAGCGAGCTGACGGCGTCGAGCATGCTCTCGTCGTTGACCGCAGGCGATGCCGCCGAGCACCACCAGGATGATCAGGCCGAGCCAGAACCAGACCTTGAACTTGTGGCGCCAGTACCAGAGCCGCCGCCGGGACATGACGTCCTGCTCCTTGAGCTCCTCCTCGGCGCCGTAGAGCGCGGGCGACGGGATCAGCTTGTGGGCGATGACGTCGACGCCGCCGCGGAAGATGATCACGCCGACGAACGTGCCGAGCAGCGCCCAGATCAGCGTCCAGTCGTAGCTGCCGTACAGCAGCAGCGAAGAGCGCCGGCGACGTGAGCAGGGCGACGACCGTCGCGGCCCGGCCGAGCATGCGCCACTCGCGCGCGAGCGAGATCGCCTGATCGTTGACGCGCCCTTGCAGGCGCGGGGGCTCTTCCCTCATCCGGGGGAGTTTACGCGTGAGCTTTTGGCCCGACAGTCCTTGTTTAGCCGCCTCTTAGGCACGGACGAATGTCCTACGCGAATGCGACGCTGCAGCGCCAGTACACGGGCTGCGGCGGCCTTGACGAGCGCCCGGAACGACCGCGATGCGCTGGGCCTCGGCGAGCAGCGCGCGGTAGGCGTGGATCCATGACCCCTGGCCGGTGGTCAGGACGATGTCGTTGCCCGCGCGGATCGAGCGCACCGCGACCTGCTCGGTGGACCCGGTCGCGCGGACCGCGGCGGCCTCGATCGAGTCCGTCATCACGACGCCGCCGAAGTGCAGCTGCTCGCGCAGGAGCGTCCTGCAGGATCGGCCGGGGACTGCGAGGCGATGTGGCGCGAGTCGAGGCGCGGATAGACGGCGTGCGAGCTCATGATCAGCGGGACCTTGGCCGCGATCGCCGCCTTGAACGGCGCCAGATCGCCCGCCGTGGGCGCTCCGCCGCCGATCGGTCGCCGAGCCGTCGGTCGGTGTTGACGGTCGCGCCGCCGAGCCCGGGGAAGTGCTTCGCGGTCGGGGCGACGCCGCCGGCCATCCAGCCGGTCGACCGCGGCCTTGGTCGCCGCCGCGGCGCGCTTCGGGTCGCGACGAGAACGCGCGTGACGCCAGCGCGGCGTCGTCCGACGCGTGGGCACGTCGGCGACCGGCGCGAGCGTGACGTTGATGCCCGCGCGCTTGAGCGCCTGCGCCGCCGCCTTGGCGTCGCGGCCCGGCGACCTGCGCGGACTGCGCGCGCGGCGGGCGGCGCCCAGACGACGTTGCGGATCACGCCGCCCTCCTGGTCGGTGCAGACGATCGGCGTGGCGCCGGCGGCCTTGCCCGCCTTGTCGCAGGACCGCGGTCATCGCGCGCAGCTGCTGCGGGTCGACGATGTTGCGCGGAAAAGGATCGCGCCCGACGCCCAGCCCTTGCGCAGGACGTCGCGCGACGTAGGCGGGGACCTCGGTGCCGTCGAAGCGCAGGACGACGAGCTTGCCGACCTGCTGCTGGAGGCTCAGCTCCTCGACCGCGTCCGGGGCCACGGTGGCGGTGGCGGACGGCGTCGCGTCCGGCTCGGGCGTCGTCGTCGGCGCGGCGGCGCGCGGCGCGGACGTCGGCTTCTCGTGGCCGGAGCCGATCGTCGCGCCGAGCCCGAACGCCGCGACGGCGGCGGCGAGCACGGCCGCCTGGCGGCGGCGGATGACGGCCTTGGCGGGCACGGCTACGCCGCCCCGGCCTTCCACTCCCGGTACTTCTCGCGCTGGCACGCTCCGCACGGGCGGTAGCCGGCCGCGATCGCGGTGGCCTCGTCGGCGAAGAAGACGCGGTGGCGCGGGGTGAACCCGCGGCGCAGCAGGCTCAGCGCGACCGGGCAGTCGAGCCGCCCGTAGACGCGCGTGCGCGAGTGCCCGCCGAGCAGCCCGGGCTCCGCGCTCGTGTACGGGACCCCGTCGGCGCCGAGCAGCGTGTACGTCTTCACGCGGCGCCGCCGAAGCGCTCAGCGCGCACGCGCGAGGCCTCGTGGCCGATCTCCAGCAGGACCCGCGTGGTGTGCTCGACGAAGGCCGTCGGCCCGCAGACGAAGACGTGCTGTGCCGGGCCGAAGGCGCGCAGCTGCTCGGCGTCGAGCCGGCGGCCGCCCTCGCGCGTGTAGGTGACGTGCGTCCGCACGCCCTGCTCCGGCCACGTCGCGATCTCGTCCGCGTAAAGCAAGGACGCACGCGTGCGCGCGGAGATCACCACGGAGGTCTCGACGTCGGCGCCGAGCGCGAGCCGGTGCCGGACCATCGCCCGCAGCGGCACGAGGCCCGCGCCGCCGCCGACGAGCAGCAGCGGCCCGCCGTCCTCGGCGTGCCAGGAGAAGGAGCGCCCGCCCGGGCCGCGCAGCTCGAACTGGTCGCCGGGGCGCAGCTCGCCGGCCAGCCACGGCGAGACCTCGCCGTCCTCGAGCTGCTCGACGCAGAGCTCGAACTGGCCGTCCTCGGGCGCCGAGGCGATCGAGTACGGGCGCTGCGTGCTGTAGCCGTCAGCGGCGGTGACGCGGACATCGACGCTCTGGCCCGCGCGGTGTCCCTCCCAGCCGGGCACGTCGAGCACGATCCGTCGCACGCTCGGGGTCTCGTGGCGCACCGACCGTACGGTCACGGTGCGCCATTGAACGCCGTTCAGTCCCCCTGATACCGCTGTTCCCGCCACGGATCCCCACGGTCGTGGTAGCCGTTGACCTCCCAGTACCCGGGGCGGTCCTCGGCGAGCAGCTCGATCGAGCGCACCCACTTCGCGCTCTTCCAGAAGTACAGATGCGGCACCAGCAGCCGTGCCGGGCCGCCGTGCGGAGGTTGCAGCGGTGAGCCCTCGTACTCCCAGACCAGCCAGGCGCGCCCGCCGGTCAGGTCCGCGAGCGGGAGGTTCGTCTCATACCCGTCGGCCGCGTGGGCGACCGCGTAGTGCGCGTCGAGCGGGCCGGCGGCCTCGAGCAGCACGTCGAGCGAGACGCCGGTCCACGTGGTGTCGAACTTCGACCACTGCGTCACGCAGTGGATGTCGACGGTCACCGTCTCGCGCGGGAGCGCGAGCAGCTCGTCCCAGTCCCACGCCACGTTGCGCGCGACCGCGCCGCGCAGCGAGAAGCTCCAGTCCACCGCGGCGTGCGGCGGCGTCGGGCCGACGGCGAGCACCGGGAAATCGCGCGTCTCGTACTGACCCGGGGGAAGCCGGGAGGGGTCGGCCGGGCGGCGCCCGGTGAAACCTCGCGCGATCGGTTGCACGTCGGTCACGTTAGCTAGGCGTCCTGAGGCGTCTTGAACTCGCCGCCGTCGATCAATTCGATCCGGTAGCCATCGGGATCGGCGACGAAGCAGATGCGCCCGATCTCCTCGCGCCCGCCGGGGGCGAACGGAGGCTTCTCGGGCTCCACGCCGATCTTCGAGAGCTCGGCGAGCAGCGCGTCGAGGTCGTCGACCGTGAACGCGATGTGGTTGTAGCCGTCGCCGATGTCGTACGGCTCCTCGCGCCCGATGTTGACCGTCAACTCGAGCGTGTCCCCGTCGCCGGGGAGCCCCATGTAGATGTTGTACGCGGTCTCGAACTGCAGCTTGCCGCGCCGCTCGTAGCCCAGCGCCTCGTAGAAGGCCACCGACTTGTCGGGATCGAGGACGCGGACGCAGGTGTGGACGTAGCGCTTAGCCATGGCGCGAACGGTAGTACGTCGCGTGTTTCGGTCCTGACGCTCGAGGGAATGTCACTTTCGAGACATCCTCCAAGCAGAGGAGTGAGACAAGTGCACGGCTTCGGCCTGACGATCGAAGAGCTGGAACCCGGCGTGGTGATGATCGCGCTCCGGGGGGAGCTCGACCTCGCTCACGCGTACACCTTCGACGAGGAGCTGCGCCGGATCGAGGAGTCGCGGCCCACGTGCGTGGTGATCAACCTCAAGGAGCTCTCGTTCCTGGATTCGTGCGGGCTCGCGCGCCTGCTCGCCGCCCGCCGGCGCGCACGCCGCGCCGGGCACCGGCTCATCCTGGTGCGCGGCTCGGCGGCGATCCAGCGGCTGTTCGCGCTGTCGGCGGTCGACGAGGCGTTCGAGATGGTCAGCGAAGTTCCGGGCGCGCTCACGCGCGCCGGCTGACCGTTCACGGCACCCAGCGGTCTCCCGCGGGTGTGACGACGAGCTCGTGCGTGTAGGCGCGCGGACTCTGCCCGGCCAGGTACTCGACGGCGCGCGCGATCTCCGCCTGGTCGGCGGTCTCGTTCGCCGGCCGCCCCGCGATCATCGCGGCGGTCTTGGGCGAGTCGATCGTGGCGTCGACGATCAGCAGCGCGACGTGGATGCCCGTCGGCGCGCAGCTCCTGCGCCGCGGCGTGCACGAGTGCGCGCGTCGCGGCCGCGCCCGCCGCCCACAGGCCGCGCTCGGGCATCGCCCGCCGCGCCGAGCCGCCGGTGACCTGGATCAGCGTGCCCGCGCCGGCGCGGATGCCCTCGCTGAGGAAGACGAAGGCCTGCTCGGCGACCGCGCCGGTCCAGCCGCGGAAGTCCTCGACGGTGGCCTCGGACAGCGAGCCGCCGCCGAACGGGCCCGAGCTTGGTCGGCCGCGCGGCGCGACACCGCGTTGACGATCACGTCGATGCGCCCGAACTCGGTCGCGGCGCGCTCCAGCGCCTCGCGCAGCGACTCCGGGTCGGACGGCGTCGGCCTGCAGCGGCAGCCCGCCGGCGGCGCGCACGGTCTCGAGCGTCTCCGGCGAGCGGGCGACCGCGGCGCCGCGCCAGCCGTTGTTGAGGTGGTGGCCGAGAATCGCGCCGCCGAGATTGCGGGCGCCGAGGACGACGATCGAGGGCATCAGCCGCATCCTGTCAGGCGGCGGCCTTGCGTCTGATCGGGAACTGCGCGACGCGCGATCCCGACGACCACCAGCAGCGCGCCGCCGACCGCGAGCGCGGTCACCTGCTCGTCGCGGAACACCGCGCCCAGCGCGAGCGCGCCGAACGGGATGATCATCGAGATGAACGACACGGTGACCGTCGGCAGCTCGCGGATCAGCACCGTCAGCGTGACGAACGTGAAGCCGGTGCCGAACGCGGCGAGGTAGAGGATCGAGCCGATCGCGGTCGCCGACCAGGTCGTCGTCGCCCCAGTCCTCGGTCGGGACGCGACACGGCGAGCAGCAGCAGCGCCGCCGGTGAGCATCGCCCAGCCGTTCATCACCAGCGGGTCGAGCTTCGCGCCGCGCTGCTTGATCGCGATGTTGCCGATCGCGCTGCCGATGCGGCGAGAGCACGACCGCGAGCGCGGCCAGCGCCGTGTACTCGCCCTCGCCGAGGTGCAGGCTCTGGCTGAACGCGACGCACGAGCCCGCCGAGCGCGATCGCCGACGCCCAGCAGCAGCCGCGGGCGCAGCGGCTCCGCGGGCAGGAAGAGCGCCGGCGAGCAGCGCGACGTAGAGCGGGAGCACGCCGAACAGCACCGCGGTCAGGCCGGACGTCACGTACTGCTCGGCCCAGTAGATGAGCCCGTAGGTGGTGGCGAACGGGAGCACGCCGACGATCGCCGACAGCACGCCAGTCGGTCCGCAGCGAGCGGCGGCAGCAGCGCGCGCCGCGCGAGCACGCCGACGCCCGGCGAGCGTGAAGCGCATCCCGGCGCCGAAGAACGGCGCGACGTCGTCCAGGCCGACGGCGATGACGACCCACGTGCTCGACCAGACGAGCACGCAGGCAGGCGTAGAGAGTCCAGACGAGCGAGCGTGGCACGGCGCGAGAGGGTATGACTCTCGCTCGTGAGGATCGCGCTGATGATCGAAGGCCAAGAAGACGTGACCTGGGACGGACTGGGTCGCGCTGGCCGATGCCTGCGAGCGCTCGGGGGTCGAGGCGCTCTTCCGCTCCGACCACTACGTGTCCGTCGTGCGGGGAGGGCGAGCGCGGCGCGCTCGACGCCTGGGGGACGATCAACGCGCTCGCCGCGCGCACCACCACGCTGCGGCTCGGGACGATGGTCTCGCCGTCGAGCTTCCGCCACCCGTCGGTGCTGGCGAAGCTCGCGACGACCGCCGACCACGTCTCCGGCGGGCGGATCGAGCTCGGCCTCGGCACCGGCTGGTCGGAGGTCGAGCACACGCGCGTACGGCTTCCCGTTCCTGTCGATGAAGGAGCGGATGGACGTGCTCGAGGAGCAGCTCGAGATCATCCACGACGGCCACTGGAGCGACGGCGGTCCGTTCAGCTTCAAGGGCGACGCTACTACGAGCTCGAGGACCTGCGAGGCGCGCCCGCTGCCGGTCCAGCGCCCGCACCCGCCGCTGATCATGGGCGGCGCCGCCGGGCCGCGCGCGGCGCGGCTCGCCGCCCGCTACGCCGACGAGTACAACACGGTCATGCCGACGCTCGAGGAGATCGTCGAGCGCAAGCGCGAACATCGACGCCGCCTGCGAGAAGGCCGGCCGCGAGCCGATCCCGTTCACGGTCATGACCACCGTGCGTGATCGGTGCCGACGCGGCCGAGTACGAGGCCGCGCGTCGCGGAGCTGAAGGCCTGGGCGGGCGACGAGGCCGGCACGCCGACCCGCAGACCTGGATCGCCGGCACGGTCGAGCAGGTCGGCGGCGCGGCTGCGCGAGTACGAGGCGGCGGGCGTCTCGCGGCATCTACCTCCAGCACCTCGTGCACCGCGACATCGACGATGGTCGAGCTGATCGGGAGCGAGCTCGTTCCGGCGGTCGCCTGATGCCCGACGACGACGATACTGGGTCGGCGAGCCGCCCGAGGGCCGCCACTCGCGCGACCGGCGCGAACCCGGGCTTCTGGGCCTATCAGTGGCAGGGCAGTGCGATCAGCGGCGGCGTGGTGCTGCTGCTGATCGTGATCGTGCTCATCCTCGTGCTGGTGTGAGCGCCGCCGCGGCGGCTTCGCCCGCTGCGCGGTCTCGGCGATCGCGTCGATGATCTGCGGCCAGGCGCCGCGCGGCAGGCCGTGGCCCATGCCGGCGATCTCGACCAGCTTCGCGCCCGGGATCGCCTTCGCCGTCGTGCGGCCGCCGGACGGGCGCACGAGCTTGTCGTCGGCGCCGTGGATGACGGTCGCGGGGACCGTCAGGCGGCGCAGCGCGGGCGTGCGGTCGCGGTCGGCGACGATCGCCGCCAGCTGGCGCTGCGAGCCGCGCGGGTCGTGCCCGCGGTCGTAGCTGCGGGTGGCGATCGTCGCGCAGGTCCTCGACGTCGGGCTCGTAGCCGGAGCCGCCGATCTTCGTGAACATGTCGACCGCGTGCTGGATGAACGCCTCGCGGTCGCGCGGGGCGGGCTTGAGCAGCACGGCGTACATGCGTCAGCGCCGGCTGGCCCGTGCCAGCGGCCGCCGGTGTTGGACATGATCGAGACCAGCGAGAGCGTGCGCTGCGGGTAGCGGATCGCGATCGTCTGGGCGATCATGCCGCCCATCGAGGCGCCGACGATGTGGGCCTTGCTCGATCCCGAGGTGGTCGAGCACGCCGACGCTGTCGCCGGCCATGTCCGCCAGCGTGTACGGCCGCGTCGCGGTCGCGCGGTCAGCAGCTGCAGCAGCGAGGGCGTCGGGCGCGCCGTCGAGGTGCGTCGAGCGGCCGATGTCGCGGTTGTCGTGGCGGATGACGAAGAAGCCGCGCGTCCGCCAGCTGCGCGCAGAAGTCGTCGTGCCAGGCGACCATCTGCGTGCCGAGGCCCATGATCAGCAGCATCGCCGGGTCGGCCGGGTCCCCGAAGGTCTCGTAACAGATGTCGATGTCGCCGACGCGGCAGAAGGACTCGGCCATCTCGAAAGCGTAGTGGGCCGGCGAACGCGCAGCCGGGGTATCGCCCCGCGGCGATACTCCGTGCGACGCGAGCCGCTAGGCGAGCGCCGATCGGGCAGCTGACGCCGGTGCCGCCGAGGCCGCAGTAGCCGTTCGGCACCTTCGCCAGGTACTGCTGGTGGTAGTCCTCGGCGTAGTAGAACGTCGCCGAGCGGGGCGATCTCGGTCGTGATCGCGCCGTAGCCCGGCCTCGCTCAGGCGCTCGCCGAACGCGGCCTTGGTGGCCTCGACGGTCGTCGCCTGCTCGGGGCGTCGTCGTGTAGACGGCCGAGCGGTACTGCGTGCCGACGTCGTTGCCCTGGCGGTTGGCCTGGGTCGGGTCGTGACCCTCCCAGAAGCAGCTTCAGGATCTCCTCGTAGGTGATCTTGCGCCGGGTCGAAGACGACCAGGACGGCCTCGGTGTGCCCGGTCTTGCCGGAGCAGGTCTCCTCGTACGTCGGGTTCGGCGTGTAGCCGCCGGCGTAGCCGACGGCGGTGCGTGTAGACGCCCGGCGGCCTGCCAGAACACGCGCTCGGCGCCCCAGAAGCAGCCCATGCCGACGACGGCGGTCTCGAGGCCGCTCCGGGAACGGGGGCTTCAGCGGGGTGCCCGAGCACGAAGTGCCGGTCGGGGACGGGGATCGGGTCAGTGCGGCCGGGGAGTGCGTCCTCCGGCGCGATCATGCGGGTCTTCGTAGCCAAACAGGAGCATGCCTTACGGTCCGTTGACGGCCCCGTTTGTTACACGCCTGTTACGTCCTCGTCGTCGCCGGTCTCGGCGATCGCGTCGAGCAGCTCGAGCGCGGCCGCCTGCGCGGGGGTGACGAGCACCTCGCCGCCGAGATCCTCGAGCTGCGGGAAGAAGCTCGCGTGCACCGTGACCTCGTCCCCGCCCGCGTCCTCGAGCACGATCACGGCGCGTCCGGGGCTGTTGCCGTCGGCGTCCTCCTCGACGCCTCCGAGCGCGGCGCCGGCCGCGGTGAGCACCGTCACCGCCAGGTCATGCCAGTGCGAGAGCGCGTCGTTGCGCTCCGCGTCGGTCATCTGCTCCAGGTGGTGGCGGTTGCGCTCGGCGAGCGCGGTGACCGCAGCCGCCAAAGGGGCGTCGGCCAGGAGGTCGTCGGGGGAAGGCACAGATCCAGTATGGCGCCGGGTCTGTAGCTTGCGGTACATGGCGCGACTCGGACTCGGACTCGCGGCGCTCGGGCGCCCCGGCTACCTGAACGTCGGCCACGGCGCCGAGCTCGGCGACGACCGCTCCGTCGACGCGCTGCGGGCGCGCACCTTCGAGGTGCTCGACTTCGCCTACGACGGACGGGCATCCGCGACTTCGACGTCGCGCGCTCCTACGGGCGCGGCGAGGAGTTCCTCGGCGAGTGGCTGCGCGCGCACAACCCGGCCGGCGTGACGCGTCAGCTCCAAGTGGGGCTACGTCTACACCGCCGGCTGGGAGGTCGACGCACGACCCGCCCGAGGTCAAGCACCACGACCTGCCGACGTTCCGGCGCCAGCTCGACGAGACGCGGGAGAACCTCGGCGAGTGGCTGACGCTCTACCAGATCCACTCCGCCACGCCCGAGAGCGGCGTGCTGACCGACGACGAGCTGCTGGCGGCGATGCAGGAGACCGACCTGCCGCTCGGCGTGTCGCGTCAGCGGCGTCGCGCCAGGCCGAGACGATCGACCGCGCGCTCGACGCTCGGCCTCTTCGACGCGGTGCAGGCGACCTGGAACCTGCACGAGCGGGCGGCCGCACGACGCGCTCGCGCGCGCGCCGCGGCGCGGCCTGAAGGTGATCGTCAAGGAGGCGCTGGCCAACGGCCGCCTCGCGCACACGCGACGACGTCGCGCTCGCCGCCGCGCTGGCGCAGCCGTGGGCGACGGTGGTGCTCAGCGGCGCGGCGTCGGTCGACGTGCTGCGCTCGAACCTGCGCGCGCGCCGACGCTCGACCCGCCCGGGCGACCTCCCCGAGCTGGTCGAGGACAGCGAGGCCTACTGGGCGCGCCGCTCCGTCGCTGCGCCTGGAACTGAACCGCGAGGATCCGCTCGCGCAGCGCGTCGCCGCGGCCGGCGGCGACCGCGCGGGCGGCGCGCTCCTCGCTCAGCTCGACGCCGCGCGAGGCCGCGAGCTCGACCAGCGCCTGCTTCTCCTCGCTCTCGCGCGCGGCGCGCAGGAACAGCCAGCAGAACAGCAGGATCGTGACGATCGAGCCCTCGATCATCATGATCGCGCCCGCCGCGCTCTGGTCGTTGGTGGGGGTGATGCCCCAGTAGCGCTCGCCCGCGGCGTAGCGCGGATAGAGCACGCCGCTCGACCACAGCAGCGCGTTCGCCAGCACGCTCTGGATCAGCCGCACGGCGACGATGTAGCCGATCTTCGCGCCGTTGCCGAACCAGGCGGGCTTGGGCAGCGGGCCGAGCAGCGCCATCCACATCGCCGATCCCGAAGGACACGAACATGCATGTGCTGGAGCGCGTGGACGGCGTCGTGCTCGACGGCGCCCTGGTAGAGCGCGGGCAGGTGCCAGAGGTAGAAGTTCGCCGTCCAGGCGGCGAGCGCGACGACCGGGTGCGCGAAGACGCGCAGCCAGCGCAGCCCGGGAGCGCGACAGCACGCGGCTGCAGCAGCGGCCCGGTCAGGCCGAGCACGAGCAGCAGCGCGCCGAGGTCGGCGAGCAGCAGGTGCTCGACCATGTGCGCGAGGAAGAGCTCGTCGGAGAGGTGCGCGAGCGGCGAGACGAGCGTCGCCACCATCAGCGCGAGCCCGCCGTACCAGCACCACTGCCGCCACGCCGGACCGGCGCGCCCGCGTCGCGCAGCGTGCGGGCGCGCAGCCAGTACATGACGCCGACCACCAGCGCGGGAGCGAGCTGCAGCGGCGCGAACTCGAAGGTCACGTGGGCGACGTCAGTCAAACTTCGGACTCAGCTGGGTAGCGTGCCGGGCATGTCCGATCGTACGACTCCGCCGTTCCGTGCCGACCACGTCGGCAGCCTGCTGCGCCCGCCGGAGCTGCTGCAGGCGCGCGAGGACTTCGCCAACGACCGCGATCGACGCCGACGAGCTGCGCGCGGATCGAGGACGAGGCGATCCGCGACGTCGTCAAGCTGCAGGAGGACGTCGGCCTGCGGTCGGCCACCGACGGCGAGTTCCGCCGCGCGTCGTGGCACATGGACTTCATCTACCAGCTCGGCGGCATCTCGAAGTCGCCGGGCAACCTGAGCGTCAAGTTCCACAACGCCGAGGGCGACATCGAGTTCACGCCGGCCGCGATGCACGTCGACGGCAAGGTCACGCTCGAGAAGCCGATCTTCGCCGACGACTTCCAGTTCCTGCAGGACGTGCGTGACCACGGCGACGCCGAAGCTGACGATCCCGTCGCCGAGCATGGTCCACTACCGCGGCGGGCGGGCGGCGATCGAGCAGTCGACGTCTACCCGGACATGGACGCAGTTCTGGGACGACCTGACGACCGCCTACGCCGACCAGGTCGAGGCGATCGCGCGAGCTCGGCTGCACCTACCTGCAGTTCGACGACACGAGCCTCGCCTACCTCAACGACCCCAACCAGCGCGCCGAGATGGCGGCCAAGGGCGACGACGCCGAGCACCTGCACGAGAGCCTACATCCGCCACATCAACGAGGCGCTCGCCAGGCGCCCCGAGGGCATGGCGATCACCACCCACATGTGCCGCGGCAACTTCCGCTCGAGCTGGGTCGCCGAGGGCGGCTACGACTTCGTCGCCGAGGCGCTGTTCAACGAGCTCGCCGTCGACGGCTTCTTCATGGAGTGGGACGACGCGCGCTCCGGCGGCTTCGAGCCGCTGCGCTTCGTGCCCAAGGGCAAGGTCGTCGTGCTCGGCCTGGTCACGACCAAGAAGCGGCGAGCTCGAGACCAAGGACGTCCTCAAGCGCCGGATCGAGGAGGCGACGCAGTACGTCGACCTCGACCAGCTCTGCCTCTCGCCGCAGTGCGGCTTCTCCTCGACCGTCGAGGGCAACGCGCTGACCGTCGACCAGCAGGCCGAGAAGCTGCGGCTGGTCGTCGAGACCGCCGCGCGAGGTCTGGGGCTAGCACCGATGCTGCAGCGCCGCCCGCCACTGCTGGTCGGAATCGTGGCGGCGGCGCTCGGCGTGGCGCTGACCACGCTGCTGGTCTACGCGCTCAAGGACGTCGCCCCGGTGCTCTCGCTGGGCGTCGTCTACCTGCTCGTCGTGCTGGTGCGTGGCGACGGTCTGGGGCGCCGTGGCTCGCGCCTGGCGACGGCGCTGGCGAGCGCGCTCGCGTTCAACTTCTTCCACATCCCGCCGACCGGGCGCTTCACGATCGCCAACGGCGAGAACTGGGTCGCGCTGATCGTCTTCTTCGTCGCGGCGGTCGGCGCGTCGTCGCTGGCCGAGCTCGCCCGCAAGCGCGCGCAGGAGGCCGACGAGCGCCGCCAGGAGGCCGACCTGTCGGCCGAGATGGCGCGGCTGCTGCTGCGCGGCGGGCGGCTGGAGGAGACGCTGCCGTCGGTCGGCGCGCGGCTGGCGCAGGCGCTCGCGCTCCCGAGCGCCGCGATCGAGCTGCGACGCGGTCGACGCGCGGGAGCGCAACGTCGTCTTCGCGCTGCGCGAGGGCACCCGCCAGATCGGCACGCTCGTGCTTCCCGCCGGCGCGCCGGAGGCGGTGCTGCGGCGCGTGCAGATCCGGATCGCGCCGGCGCTGGAGCCGCTGCTGGCCGCGGCGCTGGAGCGCGACGCGCTGCAGGCCGAGGTCGTCGAGACCGCCGCGCTGCGACGCAGCGACGTGATCAAGACCGCGCTGCTGCGGTCGGTCTCGCACGATCTGCGCTCGCCGCTGACCGCGATCCTCACGACCGCCGAGGCGCTGCAGTCACCGGCGATCACCGAGCGAGGAGCGCGAGGAGCTGGCGGAGGCGGTGATCGAGGAGGCGCGGCCGCCTCTCGCGCCTGATCGACGACCTGCTCGACCTCTCGCGCCTGGAGGCCGACGCCGCCGAGCCGCACCCCGAGTGGTGCTCGGTCGACGAGGTCGTGCGCGCCGCGATCGAGGACCTCGCGCTCCCGCCGGACGACGTTCAAGGTCGCGATCGACGCCGACCTGCCGCCGGTCCGCGCCGATGCCGCCCAGCTCGAGCGCGCCTTCGCGAACCTGCTCGAGAACGCCTACCGCCACTCCGGCGGCCACCCCGTCTCCGTGCGCGCGCGGGACGTCGGCGGCCGCATCCTGCTGCGCTTCGTCGACCGCGGCCCGGGCGTGCCGGAGGCGCAGAGGGAGCGGATCTTCGAGCCCTTCTACCGCTCCGGCACCGCCGCCACCGGCCACCGCGGCTCCGGCCTGGGCCTGGCGATCGTGCGCGGCTTCGTCGAGGCCAACGGCGGCAAGGTCTGGGTCGAGTCGCTGCCCAGCCAGGCGACGTCGTTCGTCGTCGAGTTGCCCCTAGACGTCGACGTGTGAGCCCACGATCACTAGAAGTGGCCGTGGACGACGTCGCCGGTCACGCGGAGCTGGTCGTCGAAGTCGGGGCGCAGGATCAGGACCTCGGCCGGCGCGCGCTCGCAGCAGCCAGACGAGGTCGTCGCCGGTGAGGCCGCCGCGCGGGTCTGCCGGTGGCGGGCACGATCACGCGGTCGACGTGCTCCTGCTCGAGCAGCCGCGCGAGCGCGTGGCGGTAGGTGCGCCCGCGGCCGACGCGCGCGTCGACGGGCACGTCGGCGCGACGCGGCGGCCTGCTCGATCGCCTCCAGCAGCGGCATGCCGCAGCTCGCACTGGCCGCGGCAGCGGCGGCGTCGAGCGGCAGCGTGGCGCGGGACGGTGGCGAGGAAGGCGGGCATCGAGCGTCGCGTCCTCGGCGCGCGCGAGCCGCAGCGCGGCGTCGAGCGCGCGGCGCGAGATCGCGCTGCCGGTGAACGGCAGCAGGATCGCCGCACGCGGCCGGCGCCGGTCGCGCCGCGGCGAGCGCGACCGGCGCGCGAGCGCCCAGCCGCCGGCGGCGCCGAGCGCGAGGCCGCAGAACGCGCGATCACGACGATCGCAGCGGCCGCGACGACGTGCACGGCCGTCATCGCGCTTCCTCCGTGCGCTCGCGCCGCGGTCGGCGACGATCCGCACGTCGACGCCGCGCGGCGCCGCGCGCATGAGCCGCTGCGGCAGCGGCTCGCGCAGGCGCGCGAGGCCGCGGCGCGGCGGCGAGTCGCCGAGCAGGACGTAGGTCGTGCCGCGCTCGCGGACTCCGCGCGACGGCGGCCGACGACGTCGTCGGACTCGCGCGACGAGCAGGTGCGCGCCGAGCACCGAGGCGAGCTGGCGCAGCGCGGCAGCGAGCGCTCGGCTCGGCGTCGGCGTCGCGCCCGGGCGGCGCGACCCACAGCAGGTCGAGCTCGGCGCCGAGGCGCTGCGCCGAGCGCCAGGCGCGCCGGACGAGCCGCTGCGCGCTCGGGTGCGGCTCGACGAGCGCGAGCAGCCGCTCGCCGACGGCCTGCGGCGCTCGAGCCACCTCGCGCGCGCGACGATCGCGCTTGGCCACGACCTCCTCGGCGACCTGGCGCAGCGCGATCTCGCGCAGCGCGGTCAGGTTCTCGATCCGGAAGAAGCCGTTCAGCGCCGCGTCGATGCGCTCGGCGGGATAGATCTTGCCGGCGCGCAGGCGCGCGAGCAGCGCCTCGGGCGTGAGGTCGATCGAGCACGACCTCGTCGGCGCGCTGGAGCACGGGGTCGGGGACCGTCTCGCGCACGCGCACGCCGCTCAGCTCGGCGACGCTGGTCGTTGAGCGACTCGAGGTGCTGCACGTTGAGCGTCGAGAGGACGTCGATGCCGGCGGCGAGCACGTCCTCGACGTCCTCGTAGCGCTTGCGCGTGCTCGACGCCCGGCGCGTTGGTGTGCGCGAGCTCGTCGATCAGGCACAGCTCGGGCGCGCGGCGCAGGACGGCCGGCAGGTCCATCTCCTCGAGCGTCGGTCCCGCGGTAGGCTGACCGCGCCGGCGCGGCAGGACCTCCAGGCCCTCGGCGAGCGCGCGCGGTCTCGGCGCGGCCGTGGGTCTCGAGCAGGCCGATCGACGCGTGTCGCGGCTCGCTCGGCCGTGGCCCTCCTGGAGCATCCGGTAGGTCTTGCCGACGCCGGCGGCCATGCCGAGGAAGACCTTGTGCGCGGCCCGCTGCGTCACGCCCCGAGCAGGTTGTGGACGACCAGGTCGATCAGCTTGATCCCGATGAACGGCGCGATCAGGCCGCCGAGGCCGTAGATCAGCAGGTTGCGGCGCAGCAGCGCGGTCGCGCCGACGGCGCGGTAGCGCACGCCGCGCAGGGCGAGCGGCACGAGCATCGGGATCACGAGCGCGTTGAAGACGATCGCCGAGATGATCGCCGACTGCGGCGTGCCCGAGGTCCATGACGTTCAGCGTCGCCAGCGGTCCGTCGGACTGGCCGGCGGCCGCGTAGGTGGCGACGAAGATCGCCGGCAGGATCGCGAAGTACTTGGCGACGTCGTTGGCGATCGAGAACGTCGTCAGCGCGCCGCGGGTGATCAGCAGCTGCTTGCCGACCTCGACGATCTCGATCAGCTTCGTCGGGTTGGAGTCGAGGTCGACCATGTTGCCCGCCTCGCGCGCGGCCTGGGTGCCGGTGTTCATCGCCACGCCGACGTCGGCCTGCGCGAGCGCGGGCGCGTCGTTGGTGCCGTCGCCGGTCATCGCGACCAGCCGCCCGTCGGCCTGCTCGCTCGCGGATCAGCTCGAGCTTGCGCTCCGGGCGTCGCCTCGGCGAGGAAGTCGTCGACGCCGGCCTCCTCGGCGATCTTCGCCGCGGTCAGGCGGTTGTCGCCGGTGACCATGACGTGCGGATGCCCATCGCGCGCAGCTGCTCGAAGCGGCGCCGCCATGCCCTCCTTGACGGTGTCCTTGAGGTAGACGACGCCGAGCACCTGGCTGTCGCGGGCGACGGCCAGCGGCGTGCCGCCCTCGCGGGCGATCCGGTCGAGCGCGCCGGCGCAGCTCGGCCGGCGCCTGGCCGCCCTCGTCCTCGACCCAGCGCGATGATCGCGTCGCCCGCGCCCTTGCGCAGCCGGGTGCCGTCGTTGTCGACGCCGCTCATCCGCGTCTGCGCGGTGAACGGGCACGAACTCGTGCGTCCCGAGCTCGCGCTCGCGGATGCCGTACTGCTTGGCCAGCACGACGATCGAGCGGCCCTCGGGCGTCTCGTCGGCCAGCGAGGCGAGCTGCGCCGCCTCGGCCAGCTCGGCCTCGTCGACGCCGGGCATCGGGCACGAACTCCGCCGCCTGGCGGTTGCCGAGCGTGATCGTGCCGGTCTTGTCGAGCAGCAGCACGTCGACGTCGCCGGAGGCCTCGACCGCGCGGCCGGACAGCGCGAGCACGTTGCGGCGCACGAGCCGGTCCATGCCGGCGATGCCGATCGCGCTCAGCAGCGCGCCGATCGTCGTCGGGATCAGCGCGACGAGCAGCGCGATCAGCGTCGTGATCGAGATCGTCGGTGCCGGCGAAGTCGCGCGAACGGCTTCAGCGCCACGACGACGAACAGGAAGACCAGCGTCAGCCCGGCGAGCAGGATGTTCAGCGCGATCTCGTTCGGCGTCTTGCGCCGCTCGGCGCCCTCGACCAGCGCGATCATCCGGTCCAGGAACGACTGGCCGGGCTCCTGCGTGATCTCGACGACGATGCGGTCGGAGAGCACGCGCGTGCCGCCGGTGACCGCGCTGCGGTCGCCGCCGGACTCGCGGATGACGGGCGCCGACTCGCCGGTGATCGCCGACTCGTCGACCGACGCGATGCCCTCGATCACGGTGCCGTCGCCGGGGATCACCTCGCCGGCCTCGACGACGCACGACGTCGCCGCGCTGCAGCTCGGAGGCGGCGCGCTCGGTGCCGTCGGCCAGGCGCGCCGTGGTCTCGGTGCGCATCGCGCGCAGCGTGGCGGCCTGCGCCTTGCCGCGGCCCTCGGCGAGCGCCTCGGCGAGGTTGGCGAAGACACCGTCAGCCACAGCCAGACCGCGACCGTGAACGTGAACCAGCGCGGATCGTCGTGCCGCCGCCGAGGACGGCGGCGATCGTGGTGATGAGCGGCGCCGACCTCGACGACGAACATGACCGGGTTGCGGACCTGCACGCGCGGGTCGAGCTTGGCCAGCGAGCCGATCAGCGCGGCCGCAGGAGCTCGGCCGAGAACAGCGACTTCGAGGGGCGCTTCGGCGTCTCAGACCGGGGCGGAGTGGCAAGGGCGGTCATCGTGAGGCCTCCGCGTCGAGGGCGAGGTTGAGCTTGGTGGCGTTCACGCCCGGCTCGCCGAGCACGCCGAGGAAGCGGCCGTCGGTGTTGTCGGCGATCAGCTGCTCGACGCGCGGCGAGCGGGAGCTTGCGCACGCGCGGCGACGCGGTCGCGCCTGGATGCGCGGCGTTGGCCTCGGAGATGTGCGGGTCGACGCCGGAGGCGGAGGTCGTCACGGCGTCGACCGGGACCTTCGCGTCGGTCAGGCCGGGGTTGTAGGGCCCTTCGAGCGTGAGGTAGGCGGCGAGCTGGTCGCGGTAGAAGTAGCGCGGCGCTGGACTGGTTCGGGCCCGCGGTTGGAGAAGAACGTCGCGCTGGCGCTGTAGTCCGGTCGGCGACGGCCGCGGCTGGAAGTAGCGCGGGCTGCCCTTGACGTCATGGGCGATCAGGTTCGGGTCGCCGTCGGCCTTGCTTGCCGAACGCGACCTGGGAGATCCCGGTCACGACGAGCGGGTAGGCGATGCCGAGCAGCAGCGTGAAGGCCAGGACGGCGAGCGCGGAGGAGATCAGGTTCGTTTTCATGGGTCAGAAGAGCTGCGTCGGTGAGGCCCTGGACGACGGGGCCGAGGAGCAGGGCGGGGAAGAAGGTGAGCGCGCCGATGAGGACGACGGCGCCGACCAGCAGGCCGACGAACGTCGGCGTGTCGGTGCGCATCGTGCCGAGGCCGGCGGGGGCGACCCGCTTGCGGATCAGCGCGCCGGCGATGGCGAGCGCGAAGACGATCGGGATGAAGCGCGCGAAGAGCATCGTCACGCCGCCGAGCAGGTCGGCGAACGTGATGCCGTGGGCGCCGAGGTTGCCGGCCTCGGGCTGGAAGTAGCCCGTGTAGCCGGCGAACGCCGAGCCGTTGTTGTTGGCCTGCGACAGGTAGGCGTAGAGCGACTCGGAGAAGCCCTGCGGGCCGCGTCGCGTAGATCGACGGCGCGCCGTAGTTGGTCGCGATCGCGAGGCTCGTCGCCAGCAGCACCGCCAGCGGCGTGACCAGCAGCGCCGAGCGACGACGAGCTTGATCTCGCGCGCCTCGATCTTCTTGCCCAGGTACTCCGGCGTGCGGCCGACCATCAGGCCGCCGATGAAGACGGCGAGCAGGACGTAGAGCAGCATCGTGTAGAGGCCGGTGCCGACGCCGCCGAAGACGCTCTCGCCGTAGGCCAGGTTGGCCATCGGGACGAGCCCGCCGATGCCGGTCAGCGACTCGAGCGCCGCGTTGACCGCGCCAGTCGAGGTGACGGTCGTGACCGCCGTCCACAGCGACGAGCTGGCGGTGCCGAAGCGCTGCTCCTTGCCCTCGAGGTTGGCGCCGACCACGCCGGCCGCGTGCTGGGCGGGCGTGCCGTGGCTCTCGGCGACGTAGACGACGATCACCGAGACCGCGAACAGCGCGAACATCGCCGCGAAGATCGTCCAGCCCTGCCGGCGGCTGCCGACCATGCGCCCGTACGTGTACGTCAGCGAGGCCGGGATGGCGAGCATCGCCAGCATCTCGACGAAGTTCGTGAGCGCCGTTCGGGTTCTCGAACGGGAACGCGGAGTTGACGTTGAAGAAGCCGCCGCCGTTGGTGCCGAGCACCTTGATGACCTCCTGCGAGGCGACCGGCCCGGCGGCGCCGAGCGACTGCACGACGCCCTGGGAGACGAGCACGAGCGCGCCGACGAACGAGATCGGCAGCAGGACGTAGAGCAGCGCGCGCGTCAGGTCCTGCCAGAAGTTGCCGAGCCGTGCACGTGCCGCGGCGATCGCCGCGGATCAGCGCGATCGCGACGACGATCCCGACGGCGGCGGAGACGAAGTTCTGCACCGCGAGCCCGGCCATCTGGCTGAAGTACGACAGCGTCGTCTCGCCGCCGTAGTACTGCCAGTTCGTGTTGGTCACGAACGACGAGGCGGTGTTGAAGCAGCAGGTCCCAGGTGCCGGAGTGGAAGCCGTCCGGGTTGAACGGGTGCAGCGTCTGGGTGCGCAGGATCAGGTAGAGCAGCAGCCACGAAGCGGCCGAGAACACGATCAGCGACCCGGCGTAGGCCTTCCAGCTCTGCGGTCGGGTCGACGCGGAGGAGGTGAGCACGACGCCCGGACCGGCGCGTCGCGCTCGCCGTGAAGACGCGCGCCATGTAGCCGCCGAGCAGCGGCACGATGCGCCAGCAGGACGGCGAAGAAGATGATGATCTGAATCCAGCCCTGCATCGCAGAACCGCTCCCCGCGCAGCAGCGCGTAGAGGAGGTAGCCGGCCAGCAGGGCGGAGACGATGAGGCCCGAGAGGGTCGGCGACGGTCATACGCGGTCGACCAGCGCGATCAGGCCGTAGAGCGCGATGAAGGCCACGAGGGCCAGTGCGACGGCGACGAAATCCATGCCACGGAGGCTGGATCGCGGGCCATCAAGGCCGCGTACAGGTGCCCGGCGCCGGTATACAGATCCCGTAAAGGCCGGCTGCTTTCCTTTCGGCGATGCCGACCCTGCAGATCATCGTCGCCAGCACGCGGCCCGGCCGCGTCGGGCTCCCCGTGGCCGATTGGATCACCGCCCACGCCAAGGCCCACGGCGCGTTCGAGGTTGACGTCGTCGATCTCGCCGAGTTGGGCCTGCCGCTGTTGGACGAGCCCAACCACCCGCGTCTGCGCCAATACGAACACCAGCACACGAAGGACTGGAGCGACCGCGTCTCGGCTGCCGACGCGTTCGTGTTCGTGATACCCGAGTACAACCACAGCTACAACGCGCCGCTGAAGAACGCGGTCGACTTCCTGCACGGCGAGTGGGCGTACAAGCCCGCCGGGTTCGTCTCCTACGGCGGGATCGCGGCCGGGACACGGGCGCTGCAGGCCTTCAAGCCGGTGGTCTCCGTGCTCAAGATGTCGCCGGTGACCGAGGCCGTGAACATCCCGTTCGTCCGCCAGTTCATCAACGACGACGAGGTCTTCGTGCCCAGCGACTCGCTCGAGCGGGCCGCCGACGCGATGCTGGCCGAGATCGCCCGGATGGAGGCCGCGCTGCGCCCGCTGCGGGCGCTGTGATGGAGCTCGGGATCTACACCTTCGGCGAGCTGACCGTCCGGGCACGCCGGGGGAGCGGATGCGCGACCTGATCGAGGAGATCGAGCTCGCCGACCAGGTCGGGCTCGACGTCTTCGGCGTCGGCGAGCACCACCGCCCCGACTTCGTCGTCTCCGCGCCCGCCGTCGTGCTCGCCGCCGCGCGCCGAGCGCACGAAGCGCATCCGGCTGACGAGCGCCGTCAGCGTGCTCAGCTCCGACGACCCGGTCCGCGTCTTCCAGGACTTCGCGACGCTCGACCTGCTCTCCGGCGGGCGCGCCGAGATCATGGCCGGCCGCGGCTCGTTCATCGAGTCGCTTCCCGCTCTTCGGCTACGACCTCGACGACTACGACGAGCTGTTCGCCGAGAAGCTCGAGCTGCTGCTCGCGCTGCGCGACGTCCGAGCACGTCACCTGGTCGGGCGCGCCACCGCGCGCCGATCGACGGCCTCGGCGTCTACCCGCGGCCGCGTGCAGGATCCGCTGCCGGTCTGGGTCGCGGTCGGCGGCAACCCGCGAGTCGGCGGTCCGCGCCGGCGCTGCTCGGCCTGCCGATGGCGCTGGCGATCATCGGCGGCTACCCGGAGCGCTTCGCGCCGTTCGCCGAGCTGCACCGCCGCGCGGCGCGCCGAGGCCGGCCACGACCCGCCGCCGCTCTCAGCATCAACTCGCACGGCTTCATCGCCGAGACGCTCGCAGGACGCCGTCGACGACGTCGTTCCCCGCCGTTCAAGCGCGATGATGAACCGGATCGGCCGCGAGCGCGGCTGGCCGCCGATGACCCGCGCCGCACTTCGACGCCGCGCGCGACGCTCCGCGGCGCGAACTTCGTCGGCAGCCCGCAGCGAGGTCGTCGAGAAGATCCTCTTCCAGCACGAGATCTTCGGCCACGACCGCTTCCTGCTGCAGATGAGCGTCGGCACGCTCCCGCACGCCGACGTGATGCGCGCGATCGAGCTGCTCGGCACCGAGGTCGCGCCCGCGGTGCGCGCCGCCCTGGACCCGGCTCAGGCCGAGAAGCGGTAGCCGACGCCCGGGTCGGTCTTGATGTAGCGCGGCGGCGCGCCGTCGCCGCGCTCGATCTTGCGCCGCAGGTTGGCGATGTGGACGCGCAGGACCTGGACGTCGTTGGCGTACTCCGGGCCCCAGACCTCGATCAGCAGCGAGCGGTGGGTCATCAGCCGCCCGCGGTTGCGGGCCAGCACGCGCAGCAGGTTGAACTCGATCGGGGTCAGGTGGACCTCGGCGCCGTCGATCCGGACCGTGTGCGCGGCGAGGTCGAGCTCCAGCCCGTCGGCGCGCAGCACCGGCTCCGCTTCGTCCGGGGCGGCGCGACGGAGCGCGGCCTGCAGGCGCGCGACGAGCTCGCGGGCGCCGAACGGCTTGGTCACGTAGTCGTCGGCGCCGGCCTCCAGCGCGCGGACCTTCGCGTCCTCCTCGCCGACCGCCGAGAGCACCAGGATCGGCATCTGCGTCCACTCGCGCAGGCTGCGGGTGACCTCGATGCCGTCGCCGTCGGGCAGCACGAGGTCGATGATCGCGGCCGCCGGAGGGCGCAGCGCGGCCTGATCGAGCGCCTCCTCGGCCGTCGCGGCCTGGACCACGTCGAAGCCCGCGTCGCGCAGGATGATCCGCAGACCGCGCAGGATCTGGGGCTCGTCGTCGACGACGAGGACGCGGGGGCGGTCGTTCATGGCAGGCTGAGCCTACGATGCCCGGCCGCTACCGCATCTTCCTCGGGATGGCCGCGGGCGTCGGCAAGACCTACCGGATGCTCGGCGAGGCCCAGGCGGAGGCCGAGGCGGGGCGCGACGTCGTCGTCGGGCTGCTCGAGACGCACGGTCGCGCCGCCACGGCCGAGGCCGCGGTCGGGCTGGAGACGGTGCCGCGCCGTCGGGTCGCGTATCGCGGGGTCGCACTCGAGGAGCTCGACCTGCCGGGGATCCTCGCCCGCGCGCCCGAGTTGTGCCTGATCGACGAGCTCGCGCACACCAACGCGCCCGGGCTCGAGCACCCCAAGCGCTACGAGGACATCGCCGACGTGCTCGCCGCCGGCATCGACGTCTTCTCCACCGTCAACGTCCAGCACCTCGAGTCGCTCAACGACCAGGTGGCGGAGCTGACCGGCGTGCGCGTGCGCGAGACGGTGCCGGACGCCGAGCTCGCCCGCGCCGACGAGGTCGTGCTCGTCGACCTGCCGCCGGAGGACCTGATCGCGCGCCTGAGCGCCGGCAAGGTGTATCCGGCGCCGCGGGTCGCGCCCGCGCTCAACGGCTTCTTCCGCGTCGAGAACCTGCGCGCGCTACGCGAGGTCGCGCTGCGCCAGGTGGCCGAGACGGTCGAGGACCGGCGGCTGATCGCGCTCGATCCGCAGCCGATCGCCGAGCGCCTGCTGGCCTTCGTCGGCCTCGACGAGCGCGACGAGCGGGTGGTGCGGCGCGCGTGGCGCTCCGCCCAGCGGCTCGCGGGGGAGCTCGACGTGCTCGTGATCGCCGCCGCGCAGCCGTCGGCCGCCGAGCGCGAACGACTGGAGGCGCTGCGCCGCCTGACGGCGATGCTCGGCGCGCACCTGCTCGTGGAGGAGGGCGCGGACGAGATCGAGACCCTCCGGCGCGTCGCCCGCGAGCGCGGGACGACCTACATCCTGATCGGGCCGCCGAAGCCGTCACGCGGGCTCGGCCGGTTCAACGAGCCGCTGGTAATGCGGATCTTACGCGCTTTACCGGACCTTGACGTCCGGATCGTCGCCGAGCGCTAAATACGTATGACTAGCTGCCGATTGAGGTGGTCGTGCGTACCCGACTCCTCCTCCAGATACTTCCCCTTGTCACGCTCGCCATCGTCGCGCTGACCGCCGTCGCCATCAAGGTCGCCTCCGACCATCAGAAGGCCGCGGTCTATGCGCAGATGGAGGAGCTCGTCGGCCGTCAGGCCCAGCGCGCCGACACCGACGCCGCCTCCGCGATGACGACCGCCCGCGACCTGGCCGCCGCGCTCGAGGGCGATCCGCGCCGCGATCGTGCCGCCAGCGCCGCGATCGTCTCTCGCAACGCGGAGCGCCATCCCGAGCTCTACGGCGTCTGGGTCGCGTTCGACCCCAATGCCTTCGACGGCAAGGACGCGCAGTTCGTCGGCCAGGAGCCGCACAGCGACGTCCGCGGCCAGTTCGCGATCTGGGCCAACCGCCCGAAGGGCAAGGTCGAGGCCAGCGCGTTCACCGACGACGACGGGCCGTGGACCGGGGAGCCCTACTTCCGGGAGCCGATGGACAACGACCGCGACTTCGTCATGGAGCCCTACGTCGACACCGGCGTGATGATGACCAGCTACGCGACGCCGATCCACCGCGCCGGCAAGGCGATCGGCGTGGCCGGCGTGGACGTCACGCTCGCCGCGCTCGACAAGCGCGCGAAGGCGGTCAAGGTGCTCGACTCGGGCTACACCTTCGTCGCCGCGCCCTCCGGACTGCTCGTCTCCTTCGGCGCCAAGAAGGGCTGGGCGGGCAAGAAGTCGCTCAAGGGCCTGCCGAAGAACGGCTTCGTGGAGCGCAAGGACCCGGTCAGCGACCGCGACGTCGTGATCTTCACCGCTCCCGTCAAGACCGGCGGCTGGACGTTCGCCGCCGTCGCGCCCAAGGACGAGATCCTCGCCTCGGTGCACCAGCTGCGCACGACGCTGATCCTGATCGGCCTCGTCGCACTGCTGCTGATCGCCGGCGCGCTCGTGTGGGTCGCGGCCCGGATCGCCCGCCCGGTGCGCGAGGTGGCCGAGGCCGCCGAGCGGATCGCCGAGGGCGACCTGGCCGTCGAGCTCGCCGCGGGCGGTAACGACGAGGTCGGCCGCATGAGCGCCGCGTTCACGAGCATGGTCGGCTCGCTGCGCAGCCAGGCCGACGTGGCGGCGGCGATCGCCCGTGGCGACCTCACGCGCCGTGCCGAGCCCCGCTCCGATCGCGACACGCTCGGCGTGGCGCTGCGCGACATGGGCGACAGGCTGCGCACGATGGTCGGCGAGGTGTCCGGGACCGCCGGGACGCTCAGCACGGCCTCGGGCGAGCTCGCCGCCACCTCCGACGAGGCCGGCCGCGCCGTCGGCGAGATCGCCGGCGCCGTGGGTGACGTCGCGATCGGCGCCGAGCGCCAGGTCCGCGCCGTCGAGGCGATCCGCGTCTCCGGCGACGGCGTCGCCGAGGCCGCCAGGACCGGCGCCGGGCACGCCGACGGCACGATCCGCGCCGCCGCGCACGCCCGCGAGGTCGTCGAGACGGGCACCGAGGCCGCCGCGGGCGCCAGCGCGGCGATGGACGCCGTCCGCTCCGCCGTCGACGAGGCGACCGACGCGATCCGCTCGCTCGGCGCGCGTTCCGAGCGTGTCGGCGGGATCGCCGACACCATCACCAGCCTCGCCGAGCAGACCAACCTGCTGGCGCTGAACGCCGCGATCGAAGCCGCACGTGCCGGCGAGCACGGGCAGGGCTTCGCCGTCGTGGCCGACGAGGTCCGCAAGCTGGCCGAGCAGTCGCAGTCCGCGGCTGCGGACGTCGGCGCGCTGATCCGCGAGATCCAGGCCGACACGATGCGCACCGTCGACCTCGTCGAGGAGGGCGCGCGGCGCACCGATGACGGCGTGACGACGGTTCGCGAGGCCACCGAGGCCTTCGCCGCGATCCGCACCGGCATGGACGAGGTCGACCGTCAGGTCGGGCAGATCGCCTCGGCGATCGCGCTCGTCGAGCGGTCCGCGACCGCGATGAGCGCCGACCTGCAGGAGGTGGCCGACGTGGCCCAGTCCTCGTCGGCGTCGACCGAGCAGGTCTCGGCCAGCGCCCAGCAGACCAGCGCGTCCACGCAGCAGATCGCGGCGTCCGCGCAGGCGCTCGCCAGCGAGGCCAAGCGGCTGGAAGTGCTCGTCGGTCAGTTCACGCTCGCGTAGAGCGCGAGCGCATTGTCATAGAGCGCGCGAGGCCCGGCGGCCTCGCGCACCAGCTCGATGTCGGCGCGCTCGAACGGCCGCTTCGCGCGGGTTCCCGGGAGGTCGGAACCGAACAGCAGTGCTGCCGGATTCACCTCGTTGATGGCGCGGAGGGCCTTGGGTACATCGTGGTCGATCCGCCCGAAACCGCTGGCCTTGACGTACACGCCGTCCTTTACAAGGTCCAGGAGGGCCGGCAGGCCGGCTCGCGTCAGCCCCAGGTGATCGAGCACCAGGCGCGGCGCGGTGCGCAGCCTCGGGGCCAGCTCGGGCAGGTCGCGGCCATCGAGGTAGACCTCCAGATGCCAGCCCGCGAGTTCGGCGAGACGCGGCGCGAGCGCGACGTGCTCGAGGTCGCCGCCGCGGTAGAGGTTGATCCGGAACGCGCGCACGCCCGCGGCGGCCAGCGCGAGGACCTCGCCGTCAGTGATGTCCGGCGGGACGTTGGCGACGCCGTAGAAGCCTGGACCCAGCTGCTCGAGTGCGTCGACGAGGTAGGTCTGGTCGTAGGCCTGGAAGGAACCGGAGACGACGGCGCCACCGGCGATCTCGAGCTCCGCCGTCCGCTCGCGGTAGTCCGAGACGGTGAACGGGTCGGGCAGGAAACCCTGGTTCGCGACCAGCGGGAAGCGCGGGTCGATCACGTGGAAATGCGCGTCGAAGATCGGCACTTTAGGAAGCGTGGCATGTCGCCGATGCACACTGCTAGACCTTTAGTCACACGTATGACCTTGTTGATGCACATCACGACCGCCCGACGCCGCCTGAGCGCGCGTGCTTTGGCGATCCTGCAGACGGCCGCCGCCGCGCTGGCCGCCTGGTACATCTGCATCCTCGTCCTGCCTGACCCGCAGCCGGTCTTCGCCTGCATCGCGACGGTCATCTCGATCGGCGCCACGCACGGGGCGCACCGCCAGCGCGCGCTGCAGCTCGTCGCGGGCGTCGTCGTCGGTCTCGCGGTCGCCGATGTGATCATCCACTTCATCGGCACCGGCGCGCCGCAGCTGGCGATCATGGTCATGCTCGCGATGTCGGTCGCCGTGCTGCTCAACGGCTCCGAGCTGGTGATCTCCGAGGCCGCGGTCTCCGCGATGCTGCTCGTGATGACCGGGCCGTCCGGCGGCGGCGCCTTCTCGCCGAACCGGATCCTCGAGGCCGTGATCGGCGGTGCCGTCGCGCTGGTGATCGCTCTGCTCTTCTCGCCCGATCCGCTGCTGCCCGTCAGCCGCGCCGCTCAGGCCGTGTTCGGCCAGCTCGGCCGCGCGCTGGAGCGGACCGCGGGCGCGCTCGCGGGCGCCGACGCCGGCCGCGCCGAGCAGGCGCTCGCCCAGGCGCGCGGGATCGAGCAGCTGCTGCGCGAGTTCGACGCCGCGCTGGCCACCAGTCGCGAGACCGTCCGCACGGCGCCGACGCGCTTCGGCGACCGCGAGCCGGTCGACCGCTACGACCGCAGCCTCGGCCAGATCGACCTCGCTGTGCGCAATACCCGCGTGCTGGCCCGGCACTCGCTGCGCGCGATCCGCGCCGGCGAGACGCCGGTGGAGCTCAGCGGCGCCGTCTCCGACCTCGCCCGTGCCGTCTGGGCGCTGGCCGCCTCCTACGACGAGCCCGAGCGCGCTGCGGAAGCGCGTGAGCTCGCCTCCGGTGCCGCCGCTCGCGCCACCTTGCTCGGCGCCGGTGCCGGGCTCGCCTTCGCCGAGGTCAGCGCGCAGATCCGCTCCACGGCCGTCGACCTGATGCGTGCCGCGGAGCTGGTCGCCGGAGCGCCGGACGAGCTGCCGACCGAGGAGCTGTTGTTGATGCCCGCTCACATCGAACCGGAGCTGGCGCTCGCGTAGCATCGGCTGCATGGCCGAGGTACGGGAGCTTCGTGAGGGTGAATCGCTGCGCGCTGCCGCGGCACTGCTGGAACTGCGGCCGCATGTCGGCTCGCCGGAGGCGATGGCGGAGCGCATAGACGCGCAGCGCAGCGCCGGCTATCGGGTCGTGGCGGCGTTCGACCCCGGCGCGCAGGACGCGGCCGCCGTGGCCGGGTTCCGGATCGCCGACAACCTGGCGTGGGGGCACTTCCTCTACGTCGACGACCTCGTGACGCGGGCGTCTTCTCGTGGCCGCGGGCACGCGGACGCCGTGATGCAGTGGGTCACCGAGGAGGCCGAACGCGCCGGGTGTGGCGAGGTGCACCTGGACTCGGGCGTCGGGGCCGACCGCGAGGACGCGCACCGCTTCTACTTCCGCCACCGGCTGCGGATCACGTCGTACCACTTCGCCCGGAGCCTGGCGTGATCGGCACCGCGCGCCGCCGGCGCGACGGCGAGGCCAAGGTCCTCGGCCAGACCCGCTACGTCGGCGACATGGACGTGTACGGGCTGCTGCACGCGCGGCCTGTCCTGGCCGCGGAGGCGCATGCGCGGCTGCTCTCGATCGACGGCAGCGACGCGCTCGCCCTGCCGGGGGTCGTCGCGGTCCTGACGGCGGCGGATCTGGGGCTGAAGGGCGGCTCAGGACGGGTCGCGGAGCCGCTGGCGCGCGAGGAGATCGTCTGGTCCGGCCAGCCGGTCGCTCTGGTGATCGCCGAGACCGCGGCCGCGGCCGAGGACGGCGCTTCGCTCGTCTTCGTCGACGCGGAGCCGCTCCCGGCGGTGCTCGATCTCGAGGCGGCGATGGCGCCCGATGCCGACCGCTCGCGGCTCACAGCGGTCGCCGGAGGCGGCGACGGCGGCGCGGGGGCCCACGGCGCCGGCGGCGGCGAGGAGGCCGCGGAGACGGAGCTCCCGCCCAACGTCGCGGTTCGCCAGCGGCTGCAGGGCGGCGACGTGGACGCGGCGTTCGCACGCTCTGACGCCGTCGTCTCCGCTCGCTTCCGCACGAACTGGGTCCACCAGGCCTACCTGGAGCCGCAGTCGGCGATGGCGTGGACGGAGCCCGACGGCACGCTCGTCGTCAGCTCCAGCACCCAGGGCGCGTTCATGGTCCGCGAGGGCCTCGCGGCGATGCTCGGCCTGCCGTTCGACCGCGTGCGCGTGCAGGCCGCGCCGCTGGGCGGCGCGTTCGGCGGCAAGCTGATGATCTCCGAGCCGCTGGCGGCGGCCGCGGCACTGAAGTTGAAGCGCCCGGTGCGGCTCGTGTTCGGCCGCAGCGAGGACTTCGCGGCCGCCAATCCCGCTCCGGGCCAGCTGATCGACCTCGAGCTCGGCGCCACGCGCGACGGGAAGCTGACGGCGGTCCGCGGCCGGATCGTGGGCGACCGCGGCGGGCTGGGGGAGATGGGCGTCGAGACGATCTCGACGATGCTGTCCGCCGGGCCGTACCACTGGGCGGCGCACGATCTGACCGCGGTCGGCGTGACCACGAACCGCGTGAGCGCGGGCGCCTACCGCGCTCCGGGAGCGCCGCCGGCGGCCTTCGCCGTCGAATCGCTGATCGACCGCCTCGCGGCCGAGCTGGAACTCGACCCGATCGAGCTGCGGCTGCGCAACGTGCTGGTGGCCGGCGACGCGGGCCTGGACGGGCAGCCGATCAAGTCCTTCGGCGCGCGCGAGTGTCTCGAGCGCATCCAGGCGCATCCCCTGTGGAAACGCCGCGGCGCACTTCCTGAGGGCGAGGGCATCGGCGTCGCGCTCGGCTTCTGGCCGGGCGGCCTGGAGCCCGCGGCCGCGATCTGCAAGCTCGACGGCGACGGCAAGCTGACGGTGGTGACCGCCGCGGCCGACATGAGCGGCGTCGAGAACGCGTTCATCGCGATCGCCGCCGAGACGTTCGGGCTCGACGAGGACAGCATCCGCGTCGTCACCGGCGACACGTCGAGCGCGCCGTTCGGCGGATTGTCGGGCGGCTCGAAGATCACCTACACCTATGGGCGGGCGATCGAGCGCGCCGCGGCCGAGGCGAAGGAGCGGCTGCTGCGCGTCGCCTCCTCCGAGCTCGAGATCGCGCCGGAGGACCTCGAGCTGGTCGACGGCGAGGTGCGGCCGCTGGGCGCGCCCGGCCGGGCGATCAAGGTCGCCGACCTCGCGGCCAAGGTCTACACGTTCGGCAGCCCGCACGAACCGATCGAGGGCTACGGCGGCGTCGCGCAGGTCAGCCGCGCGCCGGGCGCCGCCGCGCACCTCTCGCACGTCCGCGTCGACCGCGAGACCGGCGGCGTCACCGTGCTCGCCCACGTGATCGCCCAGGACGTCGGCAAGGCGCTCAACCCCGCCCTGGTCGAGGGCCAGATGCACGGCGGCACCGCCCAGGGCATCGGCTGGGCGCTGCTGGAGGAGCTCAATCACGACGAGAACGGCCAGCTGCGCGGGGGCTCGTTCGCCGAGTACGCGCTGCCCTCGACCGACCAGATCCCGGCCGATCGAGACCCTGATCGTCGAGGTCCCGGCCCCGGACGGCCCGTTCGGCGCCAAGGGCATCGGCGAGCCGCCGGTCTGCGGCGTCCCGGGAGCGATCGCCAACGCCATCGCCGCCGCCTCGGGCGCACGGATGACCGAGCTCCCGATGTCCCCACTGCGCGTCTGGACAACCTTAAACGCCACCTAAGGGGCCAGGCCCCTTAGGTGGGCTTTAGGTTCTCCAGCTCGTTGAGTGCGTGGGCGGCGCCTTCCAGGAACGCCCACGCGTCGTCGATCTGCTCGCGGTCGCCGACGATCCCGAAGTCGACGCGGTCCTTGTAGCTGACGACGGTGATGTTCAGGCCGACGCCGTCGACGAGCACCGAGACGGGGAAGTTCGAGAGCAGCTCCGCGCCCGCGCAGTAGAGCGAGGTGCGCGGGCCGGGGACGTTGGAGATCACGAGGTTCAGCGGCGGGCGCGTGCGGCCGAGGATGTCCATCGTGTTGCGGGCGGCGAGCGAGGCGACGGCGGGCGGGATGAACGCGGTCGCGTCGGTCAGCAGCGAGGCGGGGAGGGCGCTGTGGCGCTCCTTGGCGCTGCGCAGCAGCTCGTGGGTGCGTTCGCAGCCGGATCGCCGGGTCGGGCTCGTTGGTCGGGATCGGGACGACCATCATCGAGATCCGGTTGCCCCAGGCGCCGCGCTCGTCGCGCTTGCGCACGGACATCGGGATCATCGCCACCAGCGGGTCCTCCGGCAGCGCGTCGCGCTCCATCAGCCAGTCGCGCACGGCACCGGCGCAGATCGTGACGACGACGTCGTTGACCGTCGTGCCGAACTCGCGCCGCACCTGCGCGCACCGCGTCGAGCGAGAGCGAGCCGAACGCGAAGCGGCGATGGGCGGAGACCGGGCCGTTGAACGGCGTCTTCGGCGGGCGCGCCTTGGTCACCTCGAGCACGCCGGCGCTCTCGTCGGCGCCGAACGTCCGGCGCACGCGCGAGTAGACGTGCGAGAGCGTCGGCACGCCGGGCAGCGCGTTGGCGCCGGGCAGGTCGGTGAAGCCGGCGACGGTCGTCGGCAGCGAGCGGATCGCCCGCAGCGGCTGGCGCGGGATGCCGCGCAGGCCGCGCACGAACATCGCGCGGTCGCGCGGGATCGGCGGTGTCGGCGCCGCTGGCGGGGCGGTCGGGCGTCGACGACGCGGCCCTCCGGCTCCGGGTCCAGCAGCACGCCCATGATCTCGTTGCCGGAGATGCCGTCGACGACCGAGTGGTGGATCTTCGTCAGCAGCGCGACGCTGCCCGTCCGGCGAGGCCGTGGATGACGTAGAGCTCCCACAGCGGCCGTCCGCGGTCGAGCGGGCGGCCGAACACGCGCTGCGACGGTCTCGGCGAGTTGCCGGTCGTCGCCGGGCGCCGGGATCGCGGTCTCGCGGACGTGGAAGTCGAGGTCGAAGTCGGGATCGTCGGCCCAGTAGGGCAGATCGATCCCCAGCGGCACCTCCACCAGCCGCCAGCGCAGCGGCGGCAGCAGGTGCAGCCGGTCGTCGAGCAGCTGCTTGACCTCGTCGGCCCCGAGCTTTCCGTCCGGTGCCGTCGACGGGTCATAGATGCCCAGAAACGCCACGTGGCCGTAGATCCGGGCCGATTCCACGTTGAGGAACTGGGCGTCGAGGGAGCTGCAGTTGGCGCATCAAATGATCCAAATCGGGGTCGTTGCGCGAACAAGAGATCGATGAAGATCGCGATCGTCGGAGCCGGCATCTCGGGGCTCGCCACCGCCCACCTGCTGTACCGCGAGCACGAGATCACCGTGTTCGAGGCCGGAGCGCTGCCGGGCGGGCACGCGAACACCGTCCGCGTGGACACCGAGGACGCCACGCATCACGTGGACACCGGCTTCATCGTCTTCAACGACCGCAACTATCCCAACTTCGAGCGCCTGCTGAGTTCGCTGGGCGTCGCGGTCGCAGCCGTCGGACATGAGCTTCGGGGTCTCCGACGGCGGCGACTTCGAGTACAACGGCTCGTCGCCCAACGGCCTGTTCGCCAAGCGCGCGCATCTCGTGACGCCGTGGTTTCACCGCATGATCGCGGACCTCGTGCGCTTCAACCGCAACGCGCGGGCACTGCTGGCGCGCCGGCGGCGAGGGGCCCTCGCTCGGCCACTGGCTCGACGAGGGCGGGTACTCGCCGCGCGTTCGTCGAGCGGCTGATCGTGCCGCAGGCCTCGGCCGTGTGGTCGGCCGACCCGCGCCAGATGTGGACGTTCCCGGCGCGCTTCCTGGTCGACTTCTTCGCCAACCACGGGATGCTCGGCTTCGCCAAGCGCCCGCAGTGGCGGACGGTCGTCGGCGGCTCGCGCGCCTACGTCGACGCGATCATCCGCCCGTGGGCCGACCGGCTGCGCCTGGATACGCCGGTGACGGCGATCGCGCGCGACGACGGATGGCGTGCTCGATCACCCCGCGCGGTGGCGAGGCCGAGCGCTTCGACGAGGTCGTGCTCGCCACGCACTCCGATCAGGCGCTGCGGATGCTCGCCGACGCCACCGATCGCGAGCACGAGATCCTCGGCGCGATCCCGTACCAGCCCAACGAGGCGGTCCTGCACACGGATCGCGCGACTGCTGCCGCGCCGCCGCCGCGCGTGGGCGAGCTGGAACTACCACCTGCTCCCGGAGCCGACCGGGCTGACCACGGTGACCTACCACATGAACCGCCTGCAGGCGCTCGACGCCGACCGCGAGTTCTGCGTGACGCTCAACCGTTCAGAAGCGATCGATCCGGCGAAGGTCCTGCGCACGATCCCTACGCGCACCCGGTCTTCACCCCTGAGGGCGCGCGCGCCCAGGCCCGTCACGAGGAGATCAGCGGGCGCAACCGCACCCACTACGCGGGCGCGTACTGGCGCTGGGGCTTCCACGAGGACGGCGTCGTGAGCGCGCTGCGCGTCGGCGAGCGCTTCGGAGCGCGCCTGTGAGGCCGACGATGTACGCGGGGACGATCCGCCACCGGCGCTTCGCGAAGGGCGAGCACGAGTTCCGCCACCGGATCGCGCTCGCCTACGCCGACCTGGACGCCCCGCCGCCCGGGAAGTTCCTCGAGCGCGCCGCGGTCGAGGGTCTCGTCGGGGCGCTCCGTGGACCGCATCCAGCTGCTGACGATGCCGCGCTCGCTCGGCGTCGGCTTCAACCCCGTCTCCTTCTACTACTGCTTCGGCGCGACGGGCAAGCTCACGCACGTCGTCGCCGAGGTGACCAACACGCCCTGGGGCGAGCGCCACTCCTACGTGCTGCCGCAGGGTCACGGGTCGCCGGAGAAGGCGCTCCACGTCTCTCCGTTCATGGGCATGGACCACGCTTACGAGGTCCGCGCCTCGGCGCCCGGCGAGACGCTGTCGGTGCACATCGAGAGCCGCCGCGCCGGGCAGCTCGCGTTCGACGCGACGCTGAACCTCAAGCGCCGGCCGTACAGCCGCGCTCGGCTCGCCGGCGCCTCGATCCGCACGCTCGCCCTCATCTACGCCCACGCGGTCGCCCTGAAGCTCAAGGGCGCGCCGATCCACCCCCATCCGCGAACGGAGGCCTCGTGATGCTTCTCCCACGTCTCGCCCGCGGCCTCGTCTGCGCCCTGCTGGAGCGCATCGAGTCCGGACAACTGACCCTCGTCGAGGACGGCTCGCGCCGCGTCTTCGGCTCGGGCTCCCCGCAGGCGACGGTCGTCATCCGCGACCCGCGCGTCTGGACCGCGCTGCGCGCGCGGCGGCAAGGGGCTCGCCGAGTCCTACGTCGACGGCTGGTGGGACTCGCCCGACGTCACCGCGGTGATCGAGGTCGCCGCCCGCAACCTCGCACGGCATCGACGAGTTCCGCCGCCGGATCACGCCCGTGCGCGAGCCGTGGCAGCGCGGCGCGGGCGCTCCTGGAGCGCAACACGCCGCTGCGCTCGCGCGAGGACATCGCCGCCCACTACGACCTCGGCAACGACCTCTTCGAGCTGATGCTCGACGAGACGATGATGTACTCGAGCGCGATCTTCGAGCGCCGCGACATGACGCTCGCCGAGGCCTCGCGGGCCAAGCTGGACCGCATCTGCGACAAGCTCGACCTGCAGCCGTCCGACCACGTGCTCGAGATCGGGACCGGGCTGGGGCGGGTTCGCGCTGCACGCCGCTTCGACGCGCGGCTGTCGCGTGACGACGACGACGCTGTCGCGCGAGCAGCGCGACCTGGCGCTGGAGCGCGTTCGCGAGGCCGGGCTGGAGGATCGGGTCACGATCCTGCTCGACGACTACCGCGAGCTGACCGGCACGCTACGACAAGCTCGTCTCGATCGAGATGATCGAGGCCGTCGGCTGGAAGGACTTCGGCACCTTCTTCGAGCGCTGCTCGTCGCTGCTGCGCCCGGACGGCGTGATGGCCCTGCAGGCGATCACGATCGACGATCGCCTCTACGACGTCGAGAAGGCCCAGCGCTCGTTCATGAACTCGCTGATCTTCCCGAACGGCTGCCTGCCGTCGGTCGAGGTGATCGCCCGCAATGTCGCGCGCCGTAGCGACCTCGCGATGGTCGATCTCGAGGACATCACGCCGCACTACGCCGAGACGCTGCGGCGCTGGCGCGCGAACGTCGAGAGCGCACGCCGCGCGGCTGGGCGAGATGGGCTACGACGAGCGCTTCCAGCGTCTGTGGCGGCTGTACCTGAGCTTCTGCGAGGCCGGCTTCACCGAGCGCCGGATCGGCAGCGTGCAGATCGTGCTCGGCAAGCCGCGCTGGCGCGGCCATCTGGCGACCGCCGACGCGGCCGCTCCGCCCTCGATCGTCGCGGCGGCCGGCGCATGAGTCGCGTACGGACCGCGGCCGTCGCCGTCTTTAGCCTGCGCGTCGCTTACGGGGCGGCGCTGATCGTCGCGCCGGCGCGGATCACGCGCACGTGGCTCGGCCCGTCGGTCGACGGCGACGCCACCCAGGTCGCGTTGCGCGGCCTCGGCGGACGCGAGGTGTTGCTGCACGGCTTCGGCATCGCCGCGGCGGTGCGCGGCAAGCCGCTGCTGCCGTGGCTGCTGATCAGCATGGCCGGGGACATGACCGACATCGCCGCGACCTTCGCGGGCAGTGCCGGCATCCCCGACGACGCGCCGAAGAAGACCGCCGCCGTCGCCGGCGGCTCGGCCGCGCTCACCGCTGCGGTGCTAGCGGCAAGCCTCGCCGGGTGACGGTCACACAGTCCACCGCACCGCCGCTCGCGCAGACGCGAATCGGAAGTGGCCCGCCGCTCGTGCTCCTGCACGCCCTCGGCACCGACCGCCACATGTGGGACCCGGTGATCGAACGCCTCGCGGCCGAGCGCGACGTGATCGCGCTCGACATGCCCGGCTTCGGCGAGTCCCCGACGATCGCGGCCCTGGCACGGAGCGCCGCGGCGGCCGCGGGCCCCCGCGCTGCGCGCACGGCAGCGCCACCGTGGCGCGCCGGACCGTGCGCGCCGACGCCTCGCCCGCCGACAACGCCGCCGCGCGCCGGACCGCGCGCGCCGACGCCTCGCCCGCCGACAACGCCGCCGCGGCCCTCGCCGCCCCGCCGCGCTCGTCGGACGACGCCACGGCACCCTTCGCGCGCGCCGACGACGTGCCCGTCACCCCCGCGGAACTCGCCGAGGCCATCCACGCGCACCTCGTCGCGCTCGGCGTCGAGCGCCCGCATGTCGCCGGCAACTCGCTCGGCGGCTGGGTGGCGCTCGAGCTCGCACTGGCCGGGCATGTCCGGTCGGTGACCGCGATCGCTCCTGCGGGGCTCTGGGCGCAGCCGCTGCGGCCGAGCCGTGCGACCGCGCGCCGGTTCGCGCGTGTGCTCCGACCGGCGCTTCCGTCGCTGCTGCGCTCCGAGCGCGGGCGCCGCGCCGCGCTCGGCGGCACGACCGCGCACCCGGAGCGGATCCCGTACGACGCGGCCCTCCAGCTCGTCCGCGCGTACGCCGAGGCGCCCGGGTTCGCCGCCGCCAACGCCGGCATGCGCGCGAATCGCTTCGCGGGCCTCGAGCACATCTCCGCACCGCTCACGCTCGTCTGGCCCGAGCACGACCGGCTCGTCGGGCGGCCGCGCTCCGTGCCCGCGACCGCGCGCGAGTTCGTCCTGCGCGACTGCGGGCACATGCCCACCTGGGACGACCCCGAGCGCGTCGCCGAGGTCCTGCTGCAGGGCAGCAGCGGCTAGGCGACGATCGCGTCGATCGTCAGCGCGCCGCGTGCACGGGCGACCGAGACGCGGTGATGGCCGTCGCGGATCGCGTAGGCGTCGCCCACGCGAATCACCGAGATCGGCGGCAGGCCGGGGCCGGTCTGCTCGGCGGTCCAGACGCGCAGCCAGCGCTTGCGCGTTCGCGGCGAAGGCCGGAACTCGCTGTCGAACTCGCGGGCGCGCCCAGGTTCGACCGTGCCGGTGATCGCCGCCACCGGGATCTCCTGCACGCCTGTCGCTCCGGCGGTCCGCCGGGTCAGCGCGCGCTGGTCGTGCACGATCAACTGGGCGCATTCCGCGCAGCGCCGGAAGAGCCGCCGCGTCAGCGAGGCACGCCGGCGCGAGCGCGTCGCCTGGCCGAAGGCCCGCTCGCCCTCCATCAGGCTCCAGGCGACGTGGTGGGCGGAAAGCATGGGTTTACGGTCCCATCACGGACGTCTCGGTTCGATACGGGCTCCCAGCTGCCTCATGTTCGGTTGCCCGCCTGATAGTGGTTCGCATGTGAGCGAGATCGTGCGGGTCACCGTGTGGGGGGAGAACGTCCACGAGCGCAACGAGCCCGAGGTGCGCGCGCTGTACCCGGAAGGGCTGCACGGCGCGATCGCGGCGGGTCTGGAGGAGTTGCTCGGGGACCGTGTGCATGTGCGCACGGCGACGCCAGGAGGAGCCCGAGCACGGGCTCACCCAGGAGGTCCTCGACGACACCGACGTGCTGACGTGGTGGGGCCACATCGCGCACGAGGAGGTCGACGACGCCGTCGTCGCGCGCGTCCACGACGCGGTGCTCGGCGGCATGGGACTGCTCGTCCTGCACTCGGGGCACTACTCGAAGATCCTGCGACGGCTGCTCGGCACCACCTGCGACCTGCGCTGGCGCAACGAGGGCGAGCGCGAGCTGGTCTGGACCGTCGACCCGCTGCATCCGATCGCCGCGGGCGTGCCGAGCCCGATCGTGATCGACGCGCAGGAGATGTACAGCGAGCCGTTCGCCATCCCGGTGCCCGAGGAGCTCGTCTTCATCAGCTCGTTCGCCGGCGGCGAGGTCTTCCGCGGCGGCTGCACCTGGACGCGCGGCAACGGCCGGATCTTCTACTTCAGCCCAGGCGACCAGGACTACCCCGTCTACCACCACCCGGACATCAAGCGCGTGCTCGCCAACGGCGTGCAGTGGGCGGCGCCGCGGCTGCGCCGGGCGCCCGAGGGCAGCCCGCAGTCGCCGACGGGGTGGTTCGAGTGAGCGCCCCGCTGCGTGTCGGCGTCGTGGGCGTCGGCTGGGCCGGCCAGCAGCACATCAAGGCCTACGCGGCGCTCGACGGCGTCGATTTGATCGGCATCGCCGGGCTCGAGGAGGCCGAGCGCACAGAGCTCGCCGCCGAGCACGGGGTCGAGCACGACGTCGCGCGCTGGGAGGACCTGCTCGCGCTCGACGGCCTCGATGCCGTCAGCGTCGCCGTCCCGACGTTCCTGCACGCGCCGATCGCGATCGCGGCGCTCGAGCGCGGGCTGCACGTGCTCTCCGAGAAGCCGATCGCGTTGAACGGGGTCGAGGCGGGCGCGATGGTGGACGCGGCGCGCACGGCCGGGCGCGTCCTCGACGTCGCCTTCAACCACCGCCGCCGCGGCGACATCCAGCGGCTGCAAGGCCGCGATCGACGAGGGCCGGCTGGGGGAGACCTACTACGCCAAGGCGTGGTGGCTGCGGCGGACCGGCATCCCGACCATCGGCAGCTGGTTCACCCAGTCCAACCTGGCCGGCGGCGGCCCGCTGGTGGACATCGGCGTCCACGTCCTCGACTACGCGCTCTTCCTGCTCGGCAACCCCGCCGTGCGCTCGGTCAGCGCGTCGACCTACGACCTGCTCGGGCGCAACGGCTTCGGCTCGAGCCCCGAGAACAACAACAAGTCCGGCGGCGGCGACGCCGACGCGAAGTTCGACGTCGAGGACCTCGCGACGGTCTTCATGCGCCTCGAAGGCGGCGGCACGCTCCTCGTCGAGGCCAGCTGGGCCGCCCATCGCGCCGACGGCGACCAGTTCGGCGTCACGCTCTACGGCACCGAAGGCGGCGCGGAGCTGATCGTCGACGACTACGCCCCGGTCGGCTCGCTCAAGCTCTTCGGCGACGACGCCGGCACGGCGACCGCCCAGCGCCTGCGCGCCGGCATCGGCGGAGCCCACCCGGCCGTCGTCGGCGAGTTCGTCGAGACGATCCGCTCCGGCGACTGGACCGGCCACGACGGCTCGGCCGCCGCCCAACTCGCTCGCATCGTCGACGCCTGTTACGAGTCCGCCGCCGCCGAGCGAGAGGTAAAGATCTCCTAAGGGGCCTGGCCCCTTAAGGAAGCTTTAGGAAGTGCGGAGGGGGAGGCGGGAGCGCAGGAGGGTGGCGTGGGCCGCCCGGTGGGTCTCGCCCCGGCGCTCGAAGCGTTCGGAGAGGCCGAGCAGGGCGGCGAAGGCGAGTTCGTGGGTGCAGTGGCGGCGCAGGCTCCAGGGGTCGGCGCGGCGGCCGTCCATGGTGGCGTCGACGAGCCAGAGGCGCTCGCCGTCCGCGAGGCCCGCGTACCAGCCCGTGGGGGCGGAGAGGACGTGGACCTGCAGGCCGGCGCGGCGGCCGACCTCGGCGACGAGCGAGGCGAGGACCAGCGGGTGGCCGGCGTGGGCCTCGAGCGCGGAGTCGAGCCAGAGCCCGGCGACGCTGGTGCGGTCGGCGTCGAAGCCCGGCTCGGTGTCGAGCAGGTTGGCCAGCTGCGCCGCGGCGATGCGCAGATCACCGCCGGCGAGGCCGAAGAGCGGGAGCGCGAGCTCGTCGAGGCGAACGTCGGCGGCGTCGGTGTCGACGTCGTGGAACTCGCCGGCGAGGGCGAGCAGGAGGTCGGCGATGGGCGGGCATCCGCCGGTCGCCAGGCGCGTGAAGCCTTCCATTTCCGACCAACGCTATCAGGATTTATTAGGTCACCCTAACTCGCCCTCGATGTGAGCTGGTGGCGGGGATCGAGTAGCGTCGGCGGCGATGCGGATCGCTGTCGCCGTCGTCCTCTGCATGCTCGCCGCTGCGCCGTCGGCGCGCGCCGACACGATCGTCTTCCGGCGTGGCGGCGACGTGTGGCGGATGGCGCCCGACGGTACGCGGCCAGCGCCAGCTGACAAGCGGGAGCATGAGCTTCGAATGGCCGTCGGCGGCCGATGACGGCACGATCGTCGCGGCCGACGAGACCGGCCAGTTGCGCCGGATGACCCGCGACGGAAAGCCGCTGGGCGAGCCGATTCCGACCGCCGCGACGCTGGCGACCGCGGACGACGACGCCGAGCCGCCGACCCACATCCGGGTCTCGCCCGACGGCACCCGGATCGCCTACGACGAGGTGATCGACGGCGAAGCGACGACGCTGTGGACGCCCGCGACCGCGAGCGGATTGGAGCTCCCGGGCCAGGACATCGGCCAACTCGGGCTCGTCGCACCGTCGTGGATCGGCAACGCGCGCCTGCTGCTGAGCCGTGACGTCGGCGCCGACGACGAGGGCGCGACCTTCTCGCTCTACGACGTCGGCGAGGGGGACGAGAGCGCCGACCCGTGGTTCAGCGACACCGCCGCGACGCTGGGCGTCGGGCTACGACGCGGCGGCCTCGCGCGGCGGCACGCGGATCGCGGCCATGGAGGACGACGCGGCGGAGAACGATGCCGCCCCCAAGCGCGTGGCGCTGCGCCTGTTCACCGCCGCCGCCCCCGGCGCCACGCCGGTGTACCGGTGCGAGATCGCCCTCGAGGCGGCCGACACCTTCGCGTCGGCGAGCCCGACCTTCTCGCCCGACGGCACGCGGATCGCCTGGGCCGAGAGCGACGGCATCCACGTCGCCACCCTCGGCGCGCTCGACGACTGCGCCGCGATCCGCGAGCAGGTCGTCACGCTCCCCGGCGCCTGGGAGCCGTACTGGACCCCGGCGACCGCTCCGGCACCGGTGGGGAACACGCCCGCGACCCCGTCCCTGACGCTTGCGGTCCGGACCCGCAAGCGACCGCATCGCCTGACGCTGCGCAAGCGCGGCGTGCGCGCGCGGGTCACGGTCAGCGCCCCCGCCACCGTCGAGCTCACGCTGCGCGGCGGCGGCGCGAAGCTCGCCGTCACGCGCAAACTCACGAACGCGGGCACGACCACGATCCGCCTCAGGCTGCGCGAGGCCGTGGCCGTCAAGGTCAAGCGCCTGACGCTGCGCGTGAGCGCCCCCGGAGCTGCGTCGGTGACGACGCGGATCCGCCCGCGGCCCTAGGCGGCGAGCTCCGGATAGGCGAGCCGCGGGTCGAGGCCGACACGCGCCTTGGCGCTCGTCGCATGCTCGTCCACGAGGACCTCGAGCTGGCCGCGCTCGATCGCGTCGAGCGCCGCTTCGACGACGTCGGCGGGGTCGACCTTGTCGATGTCCCAGCCGGCCATCATGTCGGTGTCGGCCGGGCCGAGGTGGATGCCGGTGACGACAGTGCCCTGCCCGGCGAGCTCCAGGCGGATGCCGTTGGTGAGGCTCCACTCGGCGGCCTTGGCCACGCTGTAGGCGTTCGCACCGTCAAAGGCGACCCACGACAGCGCCGAGAGGACATTGAGGATCGCCCCGCCGCCGTTGGCGGCGAGGATCGGCGCGAACGCCCGCACCGTGTGCAGCGTGCCGTAGAAGTTGGTGTCGATCTCGGCCGTGATCTTGTCGAGGTCGCCGGTGACGAGGTTGGTGGCCGTCGAGATGCCCGCGTTGTTGATCAGCAGCGAGACGTCGCCGGCGGCGGCTGCGGCCGCTGCGACCGAGGCGGGGTCGGTGATGTCGAGCCGCAGGCGCTCGACGCCCGGCACGTCGATCGACTCGGGATCTCGTGCCGTGGCGTAGACCTTGGCGCCGCGCTCGAGCAACTGCTCCGCGAAGTGGCGGCCGATGCCGCGATTGGAGCCGGTGACGAGTGCGACGGACCCGGAGATACGCATGGGAGAACCTCAGCAATTATGTAGCGACCGATACAGAATGGAGACCGTACCACGTTCTGTAGGGAGTCGCTATAGAATGAGTCGAATGGTTGGCCGCCCAAGAAGCTTCGATCGCGACGACGCCCTGGAGAAGGCCGTCGAGGCCTTCTGGGAACGCGGCTACGACGGCGCGTCGATCAGCGACCTGACGGCGGCCATCGGCATCGCCGCCCCGAGCCTGTACGCCGCGTTCGGCGACAAGGGCCGGCTGTTCGAAGAGGCGTCCGGCCGCTACATCGAGCGGCTCGAGGCGGCCCTGCACGCCGCGCTGGCGGAACCGACCGCCCGCGCGGCGGTCGAGCGCCTGCTGCACGAGACGGCCGTGCACCACACGGCCGATGACTGCCGGCGCGGGTGCCTGGTCATGAGCGAGCCGCGACTGGCGGCCGAGCGGGCCCGCATCCGCGACGAGATCGCGGACCGGATCCGGCGCGGCCGCGCTGAGGGAGACGTCCCGGCGAGCGCGGACGTCGAAGCGCTGGCCGACATGACCGACCTGCTGCTCGCGGGGATGTCAGCACGAGCGCGCGACGGTGCGACGCTCGCGCAACTCGAGGGCGCGATCGCTCAGGCGCTCGCCGCGTTCGGACCCCCGAACTAGGGGTTCAAGGTGCCTTCGCGGGCTCCCGGGCCCCAGGTGTCGGGCAGCTTGAAGCCCGCGGCGAGTGGGTCGGTGGGGTCGACGACGAGTTGGTGGAAGCCCGTGATCCACGCGCGGCCGGTGATCGCGGGGACGACGGCGTCGACCTCGCCGACCGTCGTGCGGCGGACCACGCGCCCGCTGAACTTGGTGTCGATGACGCTCTCCGCGACGTACGTCTCGCCCATCTCCCCGCGCGCCTCGAGCACCGCGATCCGGGCCGAGGTGGCGGTGCCGGTCGGGGCGCGGTCGAGCCGCCCGGGGGAGACGATCGTCGCGTGCCGCGCGTCGCCGCCGACCCGCGGCGGCGCGACGAGGACCACGAACGAGAGGTAGGAGAGCGCCTCCTCCAGCGGATGGACGATCGAGAGCTGCTCGGCCGCGTGGGGGCGGATCCGCTCGCCCAGCTCCCCGAGCTCGCGCGCCTCGTCCGGGACGATCGAGAAGCCAAGCGCGGCAGCGTCGACGAACGCGCACCAGGCGCCCCCGTAGGCAAGGTCGACCTTGAGCGACCCCAGTCCGGGCACCTCGACGACCGCGTCCAGGGCCGTGCAGAACGACGGCACGTTCTCGAACGTGATCCGCTCCACGCGCCCGTCCGCGCAGTCCGCCGACACCCGCACGAGACCCGCCGGCGCCTCCAGCACGAGCGTCGTCACCGGCTCGACCATCTCGACCATGCCGGTCTCGAGCAGCACGGCCGCGGTGTTGATCGCGTTCGTCCCCGACATGCCCTCGTAGGACGAGGACTCCATGATGATGAAGCCGGCGTCGGCCTCGGGGTGCGAGGACGGCAGCACCAGGTCGGCGGACAGCGGCGCCGAGCCGCGCGGCTCGAACAGGCACAGCCGCCGCAGCCAGTCGCCTTCGCGCTCCAGCCAGCGCGCCTTCTCGAGCATCGTCGTGCCGGGAACGTCGAGCACGCCGCCGACGATGATCCGGCTCGGCTCCCCTTCGGCGTGGGCGTCGACGCAGTGGATGACCCTGGCGGTGCGCATCCGTGGCACGCTACCGGGCATGTCCGGGCGCTTGGATCAGAAGATCGCGGTCGTCACCGGGGCCGGATCGGGGATCGGGCGCGCGACCGCGCGCAGATTCGCGGCCGAGGGTGCCCACGTCATCGCGGCAGACATCGACCTGGAGAAGGCGCGCGAGACCTGCGACGGGGATCGACGCGCAACCGGCACAGACCGACGTGACGGATCGCGACGCGATCGAGGCGCTCTTGGCCGGCGTCGACCACCTCGACGTCTACTTCAACAACGCCGGCATCCCCGAACGCGTCAAGCCGCTGGCCGAGATCACGCGCGAGGAGTGGGACGCGGTGATCGATGTCAACCTCACCTCGCTGTTCATCGCCGCCCAGGTCGCCGCGCCGAAACTCAAGGGCGGCGTGCTGCTCGTGACCGGCTCGATCATCGCCAACCGCCCACGCCCCGGCCTCGCCGCCTACGTCGCGTCCAAGAACGGCGTGATCGGCCTCGCCCGCGCGCTGGCGGTCGAGCTGGCGCCCGACATCCGCGTCAACGTGATCAACCCCGGCCCCGCCAACACGCCGATGCTCGGCGGCTTCGGGTTCGACAACGACCCGTCGCAGGCGCTGCCGCTGAAACGACTGGTCGAGCCCGAGGACATCGCCGGCGCCGCGACGTACCTCGCCTCCGACGAGGCGCGAGCGATCACCGGCGCCGTCTTCAACGTCGACGCGGGCCGCGACCTGTGAGCTTCCTCGCCGTCGACCCGTCCACCGGGCACGAGTTCGGCGAGCTGCCGGAGACGACGGCCGAGCAGGTCGCCGAGCTGGTCGAGGACGCGCACCGCGCGCTCGCCGCCGAGCACGAGTGGCGCACGCCGCACGTCCGCGCGCAGACGCTCACACGCCTCGCCCGCGCCGTGGAAGCCGAACACGACAAGCTCGCCGAGCTCGAGACCCGCGACACCGGCAAGCCGCTCAGCCAGGCCACGGCCGACGTCGTCGCGACCGTCCGCTATCTCGACTACTACGCGGGCTCGCTCGAGCGCCTCGAAGGCCGCCAGATCCCGCTCGGCCCCGACGTCCTTGACTACACGGTGCGCGAGCCGTGGGGCGTGTGCGGGCAGATCATCCCCTGGAACTACCCGCTCCAGATCACCGCCCGTTGCGCCGCCCCGGCGCTCGCGGCCGGTAACGCGGTGATCATCAAGCCGTCCGAGCTGGCCTCGATCACGCCGCTGCGCTTCGCGCACCTGGCCGAGGAGGCGGGCGTGCCGCGCGGGATGCTCCTGGTCGCCACCGGCGCCGGGGCGACCGGCGCGGCGCTCGCCGAGCACGCGCAGGTCGACCACGTGACCTTCGTCGGCTCCGCCGCCACCGGCACGCGCGTCGCCGAGGCCTGCGCCAGGCGCCTCGCACCGCTCGAGCTGGAGCTCGGCGGCAAGTCGCCCAACGTCGTCTTCGCCGACGCCGATCTCGACAGGGCCGTGCCCGCGATCGTCAACGCGCTGATCCAGAACGCCGGCCAGAGCTGCTCGGCCGGCTCGCGGTTGCTGGTCGAGCGCGCGATCTACGACGAGACGATCGCCCGCGTCGCCGCGGCCCTCGAAGCCGTGACGATCGGCCCCGGCGCGGAGGATCCGGACCTCGGGCCGCTGATCTCCGAGCGCCAGCTCACCCGTGCCACCACCATGCTCGCCACCGCCCGCGAGCAGGGCGCCACGATCGCCACCGGGGGCGAGCACACGCACGGCCTGTTCCTGCAGCCCACCCTCGTCACCGACGTGAGGCCGGACATGGAGATCTTCCAGGAGGAGGTCTTCGGCCCGGTCCTCGCCGCGATGCCCTTCGAGGACGACCGTGAGGCCGTCGCACTCGCCAACGCCACCCCGTACGGCCTCGTCGCCGGTGTCTGGACGAGCGACCTGAGCCGCGCGCACCGCGTCGCCGCGGGCATCAGGGCGGGCCAGGTGTTCGTCAACACCTACGGCGTGGGCGGCGGCGTCGAGCTGCCGTTCGGCGGCATGAAGCGCTCCGGCCACGGGCGCGGCAAGGGCATCGACGCGCTGCTGGCCTACTCGCAGGTCAAGAACGTCTGCATTGCCCTCTAGACCGGAATCCGCGATTCTCGCGGCGCCTCGCCGCCACTGTCTCGGCCGGGGGCCTCGCCACCGCTTCGCTCGGCAGCGCCCCTGGCCGATTGGCCGGGACCCGAAGGACCGGCCCTGAGGGTGCCCGGCCAATCGACCATGGACGGAACCCACGACGCCGAGTCATCCACGATCGATCGGCGGATGCCGGCCAAGCCGCTGCTGATCCTGATCCTCGGCTCGATGGTCGCCATCGGGCCGCTGTCGATCGACATGTACCTGCCCGGGCTGCCGGAGATCACGCGCTCGCTGAAGGCGGATGCCACGGCGGTCCAGTTGACGCTCACCGCGGTGGTCGTCGGCCTCGCGCTCGGTCAGTTGGTCGCCGGCCCGCTGAGCGACGTCGTCGGTCGCCGGCGGCCGCTGTTCGTCGGCCTGCTCGGCTACTCGGCGGCCTCGCTGCTGTGCGCGCTCGCGCCGACCGTGCACGCGCTGACCGCGCTGCGGCTGCTGCAGGGCCTGGCGGGCGGCGCCGCGATCGTGATCGGCCGCGCCGTCGTCCGCGACCTCTACTCAGGAGCGGCCGCGGCACGGCTGTTCTCGTCGCTGATGCTGGTGACCGGCCTGGCCCCGATCCTCGCGCCGGTGATCGGCGGCCAACTGCTCAAGGTCACCGAGTGGCAGGGGATCTTCATCGTCCTCGCGTGCCTCTCGCTGGCGATCCTGACGCTCGCCGCGGTCGCGCTGCCGGAGACGCTGCCGCCGGAGAAGCGCGATCGGGGCGGCCTCGAAGGCGCGCTGAAGACGATGCGCAGCCTGCTGACGCAACGCTCGTTCCTGCGCTACGCGCTGACCGCCGCGCTCGCGTTCGGCGCGCTGTTCGCCTACATCTCCGGCTCGCCGTTCGTGCTCCAGGACATCTACGGCCTCTCGCCCCAGGCCTTCAGCGTCGCGTTCGGCGTCAACGGCCTTGGCCTCGTCGCGGGAAGCCAGGTCAACGCGCGCCTGGTCGGCCGCTTCGGCCCCGCGTACCTGCTGCGGCGGGCACTGCTGGTGATCGTCGCGGCGGCCGGGGCGCTGGTCGCGGTCGTGGCGGTCGGCGGGCTCGGCGTGTGGCCTGTGATCATCACGACGTTCCTGGTCATGTCCAGCCTCTCGTTCGTGATGCCCAACAGCACGGCGCTCGCGCTCGCCGATCACGCCAAGGTCGCCGGCACGGCGTCGGCGCTGCTCGGCGTCATCCAGTTCCTGGTCGGCGGGCTGGCCGCGCCGCTCGTGGGAATCGGCGGAACGGGTAGTGCGGTACCGATGGCCGTCGTCATGCTCTCGCTCGCAACCGGCGCCGTGGTGGTGAACCGATGGCTCTAGTCGCGATCTCCTCGCCCTACGGGGCCGGCGGCAGCCGCGTCGCCCCGGCGCTGGCCAAGCGGCTGAACGTCCCGTTCCTGGACCGCCCCGCGGGCACGGAGCCTGAGCAGGAGGAGCAGGGCGGCGGCGGCCTGCTGTCCAAGCTCGGCTCGATCGGCCTCGCCTGGGGTACGCCCGCCGGGATGGAGCTCGAGGACCTCGTCCCGGGCGACACGCGCCGGCGCGAGATCGAGGAGGAGCTGCGCGCGCTGCAGGAAACCGGGGGAGGCGTGGTCCTCGGCCGCGCGGCCGCCGTGCTGCTGCGCGACGACCCGCGCGTGCTGCGCGTCCTGCTGACCGGCCCGCCGGAGCGGCGGATCGAGCAGGGCATGGCGATCCAGGGCATCGACCGGGCCACGGCGGCGCGCAGGCTCGAGCGCACCGACCGCGCGCGGCTCGCGTACCACCAGACGCTCTACTGCGTCGATCCGCGCGCGCCGCACCTGTACCACCTGATGGTCGATTCGACGTCGATCCCGCTCGAGGTCTGCGTCGAGCTGCTCGCGGCCGCGGTCGAGCGCCGGTGACGCGCGAGGAGACCGTCCTCGCGGCCGTGGACGAGCTCGCAGGCGAGCTCGTCGAGCTGCTGCAGGCGCTCGTCCGCCTGCCGACGATCAATCCGCCCGGTGAGGGCTACGAGGCCTTCGTCCGCGACTTCGCGGGCCGGCTCGGTGCGCTCGGCTACGCGACCGAGGTCCACCGCGTCCCCGAGGAGGACCTGGACACGCTCGCGCCGCACGCCGGTGGCCGGCCGCGCCCGAACCTGCTCGCGACGCTCGAGAACGGCGACGGCCCGACCGTCCACCTCAACGGCCACTACGACGTCGTCCCGGTCGGCAACGACTGGACCACGGACCCCTTCGGCGGGGAGCTGCGCGACGGCTGGATCTACGGTCGCGGCGCCGCCGACATGAAGAGCGGCCTGGCCGCGCAGGTGATCGCCGTCGAGGCGCTCCGACGCACGAGCTGGAACGGGCGGATCGTCCAGAGCGCCGTCCCCGACGAGGAGACCGTCGGCGTCCGCAACGCCGGCATGGGCTGGCTCGTCGAGCAGGGCCTGATCGCGCGCCGACGCGCTGATCATCACCGAGCCGTTCGGCCCCGACGGCGTCGGGTATCGGCCACAAGGGCGCGATCTGGGGCGAGATCACGCTGCACGGCAAGCAGGCCCACGGATCGAGCCCGCGGCTCGGCGTCAACGCCGTGGAGGCGATGGCGCGCTACCTGACGCAGATCGACCGCGACCTGCGCCCGTTGCTCGAGCACCGCATCACGGAGCTCGGCGTCACCCCGCCCGAGCCGCGCTCGACGCTCTCCTTCGACACGATCCACGGCGGCGCGGCGACCAACATCGTCCCCGACCGCTGCACGGTCACCTTCAACCGCCGGCTGCTGCCGGGCGAAGACCTCGACGACGGCGCGCGAGGAGCTGCTCGCGCCGTTGCAGGGCCAGCACTTCGACTACCACGAGACGTACTCGACGCCGCCGACGCTCGTGTCCGAGGACGAGTCCGTGGTCCAGGCGGCGTGCCGCGCGGTCCGGGCACTGGGCCTCGAACCGCGCATCCTCATCTCCGCCGGCAGCGACGACCAGCGCTTCGTCGTCCACAACGCCGGGATCACCAACTCGGTGATCTACGGCCCCGGCACCACCGGTCTCTCGCACGTCAGCGACGAGCGGATCAGCGTCGAGGACCTGATCCTCGGCACCAAGGGCCTCGCGTTGATCCTCAGCGATCTCCTGGGTCGCTGATGCCCTCCTCGAGCCACGTGTAGCGGCCGTCGAGCACGCTTCTGCGCGGCCGCGTAGTTGGCGTCGTCGTCGTTGGCCCACAGCTCGTGGAACAGCGCGTCGACGCGGCGGCGCGCCTGCGGGCAGAACAGGTCGGCCAGCTCGCAGCGCCTCGTCGCGCGCGCTCGGGCTGCTCGCGCTGCGATCGTGTCGGCGTAGACGACGGCCGCGGAGATCGCGAACAGCTCGGCGCCGATGTCGACGATCCGGCCCGAGGAACGCCTGCCTGCTGCTCGAGCTTGGCCTGCCAGCGGCTCATCGCGTAGAAGGTCGAGCGGGCGAGCTTGCGCGAGGCGCGCTCGGCGTAGCGCAGGTGCGCGGCCAGCGGCGCCGAACTCGTCGTACGAGCGCGGGCTTCTGGCCCTCGCCGACGGCCAGCTGCGGCAGCCACTTGGCGTAGAACTTCGCCGCGCCTCGACGGCCGACCTTGGCCTTGTCGCCGAGCGCGCCGTCGGCCTCGAGCATGTCGCCGGCGACCTCGCAGGTGCTGGTCGACGGCCTCGCGCGCGATCAGCAGGTGCATGATCTCGGTCGAGCCCTCGAAGATGCGGTTGATCCGCATGTCGCGCAGCGCCTGCTCGACCGGGCACCGGCTTCTCGCCGCGCGCCTTCAGCGACTCGGCGGTCTCGTAGCCGCGGCCGCCGCGGATCTGGATCAGCTCGTCGACGACCTTCCAGCCCAGCTCGGAGCCGTAGAGCTTGGCGATCGCGGCCTCGATGCGGATGTCGTTGCTGCTTGTCGTCGGCCAGCGCGGCTGGCGACGTCGAGCATCGCCTCGAGGCCGAACGCGCGTGCGCGGCGATGAACGCGATCTTCTGCGCGACGGCGTCGTGCTTGCCGACCGGCTGGCCCCACTGGACGCGCTCGGCCGACCACTCGCGCGCGATCTTCGGTCGCCCACTTGGCCGGCGCCGACGCAGATCGCCGGCAGCGCCAGGCGGCCGGTGTTCAGCGTCGTCAGGGCGATCTTCAGGCCCTGGCCCTCCTTGCCGATCAGGTTCTCCGTCGGGCACGAAGACGTCCTCGAGCAGCGTGACCGAGTTCTCGATGCCCGCGCAGGCCCATGAACTGCGTTGCGGTGCTCGACCGTGACGCCCTCGGTGTCGTAGGCGCAGGACGAAGGCGCGTGATGCCGCCGCGGTGGCCGTCGGACTTCGGGCACCGCGGCCATGACGACGACGATGTCGGCGATCGCGCCGTTGGTCGCCCACAGCTTGCGTGCCGTTGAGCACGTAGCCCGTGCCGTCCTCGGTCGGCGTCGCGGTCGTGGCCAGGCGGGCGGGGTCGGAGCCGACGTCGGGCTCGGTCAGCAGGAAGGCGCGAGATGTGGTCGCGCGCGACCTGCGGCAGCCACTCGCGCTTCTGCTCCTCGGTGCCGAACATGCGCAGCGGCTCGGCGACGCCGATCGACTGGTGCGCGCGACAGCAGCGTCGACGAGCGAGGCGTGCCACGTGCCGGCCAGCGCCAGCGCGCGGTTGTAGTAGACCTGCGAGAGGCCGAGGCCGCCGTACTCCTCGGGCACCTTCATGCCGAGCGCGCCGATGCTCCTTGAGGCCGTCGATCACGTCGCTCGGGGATCTTCGCGTCGCGCTCGATCTGCAGCGGGTCGACCTCGCTCTCGAGGAACGTCGCGCAGCGTCGGCGAGGAAGCGCTCGCCCTTCTCGACCGCCTCGGCGTCGAGCCGCGGCTGCGGGTGGATCAGGTCGAGCCGGAAGTTGCCGAGGAACAGCTCCTTGCCGAAGCTCGGCAGCTTCCACTCCGGCTCGCGGGCGGCCTCGGCGACCTGCCGTGCCTCGCGTTCGCTGACGTCCGTCGTAGCCATGGTTCCAATTACAGCGCAACTCCGATGGTCGGAACCGCGTTTGTCTGTGCGATGCGTCTCGCTTTGGCCCTGCTGCTGTTGCTCGTTCTCGCAGCCCCGGCACGTGCCGCGGGACCGCAGATCGGCATCTCTGACGACCGGATCCTGCTCGCCGGCGGCCCGGAGGCCGACAAGGCGGTCGCGGACTGGTCCGCGCTCGGGATCCAGCAGGTGCGCATCCTCGCGCTGTGGTCGCGGATCGCCGGGCCGAGCCCAGGAGCCGACAAGGACTGGTCGCAGCTCGACCGGGCGGTCGACCGCGTCGTCGGCGCCGGGATGCAGCCGCTGCTGACGATCACCGGTCCCGGGCCGCTGTGGACGAGCCGCCGCGCCGAGCGCGGCGTCCCGAGCTATGACCCCGATCCGGCGGAGTTCGCCGCGTTCGCCCGTCAGGTCGCCGAGCGCTACGGCGACCGCGTGAACCGCTACATCATCTGGAACGAGCCGAACCTCGGCACCTGGCTGCGCCCGCAGACGAGCTGCACGCGCTCCGGCTGCACGTCGGTCGCGCCGCATCTCTACCGCGCGCTCGTCCGCGCGGCGTACCCCGAGGTGCGGGCCGGCGACCCCGGCGCGCAGGTCCTGATCGGCACGATGTCCTCGCGCGGAACCACGCTCAACGGCGAGAACTCGACCCATCGCCCGCTCGCCTTCCTGCGCGCGCTCGCCTGCGTGAACGCGAGCTACAAGCCGATCCGCACCGGTCGCTGCAAGGGCTTCAAGCCGGCGCAGGGCGACGGCTTCGCCTTCCACCCGCACGGCGTCCTGACGGCGCCCGACCGCGCATTCCCGAACCCGGACGACGTCAACCTGGCCTCGCTACCACGGCTCGAGAGCGCGCTCGACAGGCTCCAGCGCGCTCGGCGCGCTGAAGACGACCGCGAAGCGCTTCGACCTCTACCTCGACGAGTACGGCTACCAGACCAACCCGCCCGACAAGCTCGCGGGGATCTCCGCGACGGCCCAGAGCCAATGGCTGCAGCGCGCGGGCTACCAGGCCTGGCGCGACCCGCGCGTGAAGCTCCTCACGCAATACCTGTGGCGCGACGAGCCGCGCGGCCTGTCCGGCGGCTACTCGGGCTGGCAGTCCGGCTTGTTCTACGAGGACGGGCGGGCCAAGCCGAGCCTGAAGACCTTCGCGACGCCGTTCGTGCTCGACGCGCCGCGCGGGCGCCTGTGGGGCCAGGTCCGCAATCGCGGGACGCGCACGGTGACGGTGCAGCGGCGGCTGCGCGGGAGCTCGACGTGGCGCACGCTCACGACCCGCACGACGGATGCCAACGGGTACTGGAGCTGGTCGACCCGTCTCCTCACCGGCGCCTCATACCGCTATCTGGCCGCCGAAGCGACGAGCACGACCGTGACGCGCAGGTAAAGTCCCGCACGGTTCGCGCCGTGCCTGCTGATCCTTCTGATCATCTGCAAGCGCTCGAGCTCGCCGGTGACGTCGAGCCCGCGTTGGAGGCCGAGCAGCGGGCGCGCCGCTGGATCGAAGCCCTGCAGAGCGTCACCTCGGCGCTCGCGGTCGCCGCGACGCCGGAGCAGGTGGGCCTCGCCATCGCGGAGCACGGCGTGCGGGCGCTCGGCGGGACCGGCGGCGTCGTCTACACGCTCGAGCCCGACCGCTCGACGCTGTGCGTGATCGGGAGCTGGGGCTATGCGCCCGAGCTCGTCGCGGCCTTCAACGCGGTGCCGATCGGCGCGCGGTTGCCGGTGGCGGAGGCGACCCGCAAGCGCTGCACGATCGCCGTCGACCCGAGCGAGGATCTCGCGCTGCGCTATCCGGACGTCGCCGACGCGATCGGCGCGCACGCCTCGCTGTGCGCCGTGCCGCTGCTCGCCGGACCCGCGGTGCTGGGCGCCGTCGGCGTCAGCCGCGCGGAACAGCGCGCGTTCGACGCCTCCGAGCTCGAGCTGCTCGAGGCGTTCGGCCGCCAAGGCGGGCTCGCGCTCGAACGGGCCCGGCTGTACGACCGCCTGCATCGGCTGCAGGCCACAACGGCGGCCTTGGCACGCGCGCTGACGCCCGAGGAGGTCGCGGAGACCGCGGCCGAGCAGGGAGCGGAGGCGCTCGGCGCGAGCAGCGCCTGGGTCGCGCTGCTCGCGGCGGACGGGCGCTCGCTCGAGCTCGCGCATGCCGCCGGGCACGAACCGGCCACGCAGGAGCGCTTCGCGTCGCTGCCGCTGGATGCCGAGCTGCCGCTCGCGGTGGCCGCGCGGACCGGCGAACCGCTCTGGCTCGAGGGCCGCGAGACCCTCTTCGGCAGCTACCCGCGGTTCGTCGACGTCCGGCCGCAGGCGCACGCTGCGGCGCTGCTCCCGCTCTCGGACGCGGGCGTGCCGCTCGGCGCGATCGGGCTCGTGTTCGACTACCCGCATGTCTTCGCCGCCGCCGATCGCGACTACCTGCTCGCGCTGACGCGGCTCTGCGGGCAGGCGCTGGGCCGCGCGCGGCACTACCAGCTCGAGCACGACGTGGCCGCGACGCTGCAGCACGCGCTGCTGCCCGAGACGCTGCCGCAGACCGACGGGCTCGAGCTCGCCGTCCGCTACCTGCCGGCCGCGGACGGGACCGCGGCGGGCGGCGACTTCTATGACGCGGTCGAGCTGCCCGGCGGGCGGCTGGGGATCGCGATCGGCGACATCGTCGGACACGGCCCGCACGCGGCGGCGGCGATGGGCCAGCTGCGCAGCGCGTTGCGCGCTTACGCGCTCGAGGGCCGCTCGCCCGCGCGCGTGCTGCAGTTGCTCAGCCGCTACGCCGACGGCGTGCCCGGGGCGCGCGGCGCGACGCTCGTCTACGCGATCCTCGACCGGGGTGCTCGCGAGCTGCGCTACAGCTGCGCCGGTCACCCGCCGCCTTTGCTGATCGAGGGCGACGGCAGCGCGCGCTTCCTGGAAGGCGCGCGCGGCGTCCCGCTGGACCGCGCGCTCGGACACGTCTACGAGGACGCCACGGCGACCATGCGCGAGCGGGCGACGCTGGTGCTCTACTCCGACGGGGCGATCGAGCGGCGCGGCGAGGCTCTGGACATCGGCCTGCGGCGGCTCGCGAAGGCGGCTTCTGCGGCGTGCGCGCTTGATCCCGACGCGCTCTGCACGGCCGTGCTGGACGCGCTCTTCACGGACGGCCGGACGCGGCGCGACGACGTCGCGCTGCTCGCCGCCCGGGCGCTGCCGTTCGTGGTCGCGCCGCTGCATCTGTGGTTCGCCGCCCGGACCGACCAGCTCTCGGTCGTGCGCGAGGCGATGCGGACCTGGCTCTCCGGCGTCGGCGTGGACGCGGGGGACGCGGAGCTGGTCGTACTGGCGGCGGGCGAGCTGTGCGCGAACGCGGTCGAGCACGCCTACCCGGCCGGCAGCGACGCCGCCGTCGAGGTCGCGCTCGCGCGCGAGCCCGGCGGTGTGCTCACGGTGGTGATCCGCGACCACGGCCGCTGGCGCCCGCCGCCCGTCGATCCGGGCGATCGCGGGCGCGGGCTGAGCATCGTGCGCGCGCTGATGCACGCCGTCGACGTCGACGAGGGCGCCGACGGCACGACCGTGAGCGCGCGCTACCGGCCCGGCGGCGCGGCGCCCGTGGCGACCGTCGTGCCCGGCCCTGCGGCGGTCGAGCTGGAACGCGCGGGCGAGGTCCGCATCGCACGCGTGAGCGGCGAGATCGACAGCTTCAATGCGGCCAGCGTCGGCGCCGAGTTGCATGCGCTCGTGCCCGGGCCCGCGATCGTCGACCTGTCCGACGTCGGGTTCCTCGGCAGCGCAGGCGTGCGCGAGCTGTTCGCGCTCGCGCGCCAGTGCGAGTGGCTGGCGGTCGTCGCTCCAGGTCGACGCGCCGTTCCGCCGTGTGCTGGAACTCGCCGAGCTCGCACGCGTCGCCTACCTCGCCGACAGCGTCCAGGACGCGCTGGAACACTTGCGCTAGGCATGATCGTCGACTGCGCGCACTACCGCGACGGACGCCGCCAGCACGAGGGCATGATGGATACCTCCGAGGCGGCCGCGATCTGCCGCAACGACCCCGGGTTCGTCTGGCTCGGCATGGTCGAGCCGACGCCGGAGGAGCTCGACGGCGTGCAGGACACCTTCGGGCTGCACGATCTCGCCGTCGAGGACGCGCAGAGCTTCCACCTGCGCCCCAAGGTCGAGGCCTACGAGGGCGGCGTCACGTTCGTCGTGCTGCGCACGGCGCGCTACGTCGACGAGGCCGAGGAGGTCGAGTTCGGCGAGGTCTCGATCTTCGTCGGCCCGGGCTTCATCATCACCGTGCGCCAGGGCGTCGCGAGCGACCTGCACGGCGCGCGGCTGCGGCTCGAGCACGCATCCGAAGCTGCTCGAGGAAGGGCCCGCCGCGGTGCTGTGGGCGATCCTCGACAAGATCGTCGACGACTACGCGCCGGTCGTCGAGGGCCTCGAGAGCGACATCGAGGAGGTCGAGCACACCGTCTTCTCCGGCTCGCGCGCGCCGACGCAGCGCATCTACAAGCTGCGTCGCGAGGTCACCGACTTCTACCGCGCGGTGCACCCGCTGCTCGGCCCCGCGGCCGCGATCACCCAGGGCGGCGTGCTGGCGATCAGCCCTGGCCTGCGCCAGTACTTCCGCGACGTCGACGACCACCTCAAGCTCGTCAACGAGGAGATCATCGCCCAGCGCGACCTGCTGAGCACGATCCTGCAGGCGAACATGGCCGTCGTCTCCGCCGAACAGAACGAGGTCGTGCGCAAGATCTCGGCCTGGGCGGCGATCATCACCGTCCCGACCTTCATCGCCTCGTTCTACGGCATGAACTTCGATCACATGCCCGAGCTGCACTGGCACGGCGCGTACCCGGCGGTGGTGGCGATCATGGCGATCGCCGCGTTCATGCTGTGGCGCGGCTTCAAGCGCGCCGACTGGCTTTGATGTTCGAACCCCGCTGACCGCGCAGCGAGTTCGTCCCGCAACCGCTCCGGCGCGCGTAAGGTCCGCCGCATGTCCACTCCCATCACCGTTTATGGCGACGTCGACGAGCGTGCCGTCGATCAGTTACGCCGCTGCGCCGACGAGGGCGACGCCCTCCGCGGCGCGCTCTGCGCCGACGGCCACGTCGGCTACTCCCAGCCGATCGGCGGCGCCGTCGCGTACCCCGATCACATCAGTCCGTCCGGCGTCGGCTACGACATCGGCGTGCGGGAACAAGGCGGTTCGCACGGATCTGCGGGCGGATGACATCCGTTCGGATCTCGGGCCGATCATGGACTCGATCTTCTCGCGCATCAGCTTCGGCATGGGGCGCAAGAACGACGAGCCGGTCGAGCACCCGGTGCTCGACGCGATCCGCGACGCGGACTTCGCTCCCCAGCGCAAGCTGCACGACATGGCGGCGCAAGCAGCTCGGGACGGTCGGCGCGGGCAACCACTACGTCGACCTGTTCGAGGACGAGGACGGCTGGGTGTGGATCGGCGTGCACTTCGGCTCGCGCGGGTTCGGGCACAAGACGGCGAGCGGGTTCCTCGCGCTCGCGCAGGGGCTGGCGTTCGACGACCGCGCGCCGGAGGGCGAGATGGACAGCCCGCCGGTGCTGCTTCGACGTCGACTCCGAGCTCGGGCAGAGCTACATCGCCGCGATGGAGCTCGCGGGCGAGTACGCGTACGCGGGGCGCGACACCGTCGTCGAGAAGGTGCTCGAGATCCTCGGCGCGGAGGCGACCGAAGAGGTCCACAACCACCACAACTTCGCGTGGCGCGAGCGGCACTTCGACACCGACGTGTGGGTGATCCGCAAGGGCTGCACGCCGGCCTTCCCGGGGCAGGACGGGTTCGTCGGCGCGACGATGGGCGAGCCGTCGGTGATCCTGCGCGGGACCGACTCCGACGCGGCGCGCGACCTGCTGTACTCGACCGTCCACGGCGCCGGGCGCGTGATGTCGCGCACCCAGGCGGCGGGGCGGATCGGCGCAGCGGGCGGAGTGCGGCCAGCGCGACTGCGACTTCTGGGTGTCCTGGAAGCAGTACAAGGCCGAGGACACGAGCTGCCCGATGCACCCGGACGCGAAGCTGCACAAGCGCCGCGGGCGGATCAAGGAGGGGCGGATCGACTTCGCGGCCGTGCAGGGGGAGCTGCAGCGCGCAAGGGCATCGAGCTGCGCGGCGGCGCGGCCGACGAGGCGCCCGGGCGCCTACAAGCGGCTGGACGCAGGTGCTGGCGGCGCACGGCGACACGATCGAGATCGTCCACCGGCTCACGCCGCTCGGCGTGGCGATGGCCGCCGCCGACACCGTCGATCCCTACAAGGACTGACCCTTCGCCTGCCCGCCCGGCCCTTGCCGGGCCGGTGCGGACAGGCGTAGTGTCGCTCCATGCCTGGACCACTTGGACGTCGCCCCCCGAGCGACTGGACGCACGTCGACAAGTACCCGTTGACGGCGAGCATGGTGCCCGCCAAGCCGACCCCCGTCGTGATCGGCGTCAACTGGTACGTCGAGTTCGACGAGCCGGTGAAGGACGCCGAGGGCCACTACTGGATCGCCCGCGACGCCAAGCTCACGAAGGTCCGCGGCGGTCACTGCGTGTGCCTGAAGCCGAAGGGCCACAGCGACCCGGACGCCTGGTGGGACTTCTACAACCAGGGCTCGGAGGGCGCCTGCGTCGGCTTCGGCATCAGCCGCCTCGCCTCCCAGCTCAACCGCAAGACCTACGACGGGTTCTGGCTCTACCACGAGGCGCAGAAGATCGACGAGTGGCCGGGCGAGGACTACGACGGCACCTCGGTGCGCGCCGGCCTGGACATCCTGCGCAAGCGCGGCCACTGCGAGAGCAAGGAAGGCCGGGTGAGTCCGGAGAACATCGGCGAGGGCATCAAGGCCAACCGCTGGGCGAGGAGCGTCGACGACGTCCTGACCACCCTCGGCTATAGCGGCCTGGACTACGTCGACGTCCTCAACTCCTGGGGCCGCAGCTACCCCCACATCACCCGGATGCCCGCGACGGTCCTCGAACGGCTCTGGAAGGAGGACGGTGAGGTGGGGCTGGTCACCGACCGCTAGCCGTTCTTCGGCGTGATCCGGACCGTGAGCGCGGTGTGCGTGAAACGCGCGCCGCGCTCGAGCTGGATCGCGAGCGTCGGGCCCGGGTCGGGCGCGGAGGACTGCGGCGCCGTGCGCATGACGTGGACCGCCGCGCCGGCGGGCTTTGTCAGCGGAACGACCGTGTAGGCGCTGTAGCGGCTGGAGACCTCGAGCTCGCGCACGCCGGCGAGCGGGAGCCGCGTGTCGCCGACCGTGACGCGCCTGCCGTTGCGCAGCACCGCGACGACCTTCGTCGTGCCGCGCCCGGTGCTCGGGAACAGCACGTCGACGCTGTAGGCCGCGTTGGTCGAGCGGCGCGAGACCTCCCAGCGCGTCTGGATCGAGGTCGGCGTGAACTGGTGCGTGAGGCGGATCGACGCGGTCGAGCCGCTGACCGTGCCGGTCGCGCGCAGGTCCGTGACCGTCGAACAGGCGAGCGAGGTCGATGCCGCCGTAGGGGAAAGCGCGCTGGTTGACCGCGACGATCGCCGTGTTGTAGGCCGGGGTGGTGACGGCCAGGCGGCCGATGTCGGGGTCATAGGCGTAGAGCGCCGGCGGGCGCGAGGCGGCGGTGCGGCCCAGCCCGGCCTCGATCGCGCGGGCGGCGTTGGCCTGCATGCGGGCGGCGGCCAGCCGTGCGCTGGAGACGTCCTGCGGAACGGCGTTGACGTTGAAGAACAGCGGGTCGGCGATGCCGCCGTCGCGCACCGCGGTGCGGTCGTAGAGCTCGAAGCCGCGGTCGAGCATGTACTTCGACCAGCGGCCCCAGCGGGCGTCGGGGAGCAGCGCCGGGGTCGAGGCGATGCCGATCAGCGCCTGCTGCGTCAGCCCGAGCTTCTTGGCCTGGTGCCAGCGGTTGAAGCCGAGGCCGGAGTCCCAGTTCATGTAGCCGCCGTGCGTCCAGTAGCCGGCCAGCGCGCGCTCGATCCACTGCCCGATCAGCTGCTTGTGCTCGGCCGGCAGCGGCGCCATCGCGGCGCGCCGGGCCTGGTTGTAGAAGCGCGTGAAGCTCGAGGACGATGTTCGCGTACTCGGCCGAGTCGACGTTCATCGGGTGGTTGAGACTCTCGTGCGGCAGGTCCTTGCGGGCCTTGTAGGCGTACACGAGACCGTCGATCACCTCGGCGTCGAACACGAGGTGCTGGCCGCCCTGGGCCGAGGTCATCGAGTTCACGAAACCGGGCGCGTGGACCTGGCCCGTGCCGGACTTCGTGGTCACGTACGGGGCACCGGTGACGAGCCGCTCGGCGAGCCGGCGCGCGCGGGCGTCGTTGCGCGCGGGGCCCTGATGTCCGCTCAGCGCCGCCACCGAGTGCGTCAGCAGCTTCACCGTGGGGGTTCGGAACGACACTTCGTGATACCCTAGGGGGGTATGCAGCACGACCAGTCGTTGAACCGGGTCGCGTTCAGCGCGACCGTGCACTGCCTGACCGGCTGTGCGATCGGCGAGGTCCTCGGCATGGTCATCGGCAACGCGCTCGACCTGTCGACCGGCGTGACCGTCGCGCTGTCGATCGCGCTCGCGTTCCTGTTCGGCTACGCCTTCACGTCGCTGCCGCTGCTGCGCTCGGGCATGGCCCTGGGCGCCGTGATCCCGCTGGCGCTGGCGAGCGACACGATCTCGATCACGATCATGGAGATCGTCGACAACACGATCATGGTCGCGATCCCGGGCGCGATGGAGGCCGGGCTCACCGACATCGGCTTCTGGGCCGCCCTGGCCACCTCGCTGCTGATCGCGGGCGCCGCCGCCTACCCGGTCAACCGCTGGCTGATCTCACGCGGCAAGGGCCACGCGGTCGTCCACCAGCATCACGCGCACTGACTACGGCATCACGCAGATCGTCTGGAAGTCCGGGTCGCTCGCCCCGTGCAGGCGCGCGCCGACCGCCTTCAGCGAGCGCAGGTACTCGATCACGTCCTCGGTGATCCGCTCGCCCGGCAGCAGCACGGGGATGCCGGGCGGGTAGCCGGCGATCGCCTCGGCGCTGACGCGGCCGATCGAGTCGTCGACCGCGACGACCTCCGACGGGCCGAGGAACGCCTCGCGCGGCGCGACCACGACCTCGTTCTCGAAGGTGCCGGAGGCGAGCGTGACCTCCTCGATCTCGCCCGGGCGCTCCATCCGCTCGCACGATCGACGTCAGGTCGTGGATGAAGCGCTCGAGCTCGCGCGGCACCTCGTCGATGCCGAGCACGAGCACGATCGTCGCCTGCGTGGCGAGCTCGACCTGGGTGTCGAAGTTCGAGCGCAGCGCGGCGGCCATCTCGTAGCCGGTCGCGCCGGTCGCGCGCACGTCGATGACGATCCGCAGCGGGTCGCGCGCCGCGACGCCCGGGCCGGCCGATCTCCTCGTCGCCGACGACGCGGCAGCCGGGGATCTGGTCGATCGCCGCGGCGGTGCGCCGGGAGGCCGCGATCGTGTTGCTCAAGCAGCGCCTCGCCGTGCAGCACGAGCTGGCGGCGCGCGCCGTCGAGCGAGAGCATCAGCAGCGAGGAGGGCGAGGTCGAGCGCATCAGCCGCAGCGTCCGTGCGACCGCCTCGGGGTCGATGCGGCCGGACCCGGAGACGTGCAGCAGCGCGCACTGCGTCAGCGAGCCGGCGATCTTGTGCACCGAGGTCAGCATCGCGTCGGCGCCGACGTGCAGCGCGTTCGGCGGCAGGTCGCGATGGAAGCCGAAGTGCGGGCCCCACGACTGGTCGACCACGAGCGGCACGCCGGCGGTGTGCGCGACCTCCGCGCAGCCCGAGACGTCGGCGGCCATCCCGTAGTAGGTGGGGGAGACGATGAACGCGGCGCGAGCGCCCGGCGTGGCCTTCAGCGCCGCTTCGAGCGACTGCGGCGTGACGCCGTGCGCCATGCCGAGCTCCGGCTCGTACTCCGGCGGCACCCAGGTCGGCAGGCCGCCCGAGAGCACCAGGCCGTCGATCACCGACGCGTGCGCGTTGCGCTGGACCACGACCGGCGCGCCGAGCGGCGCCAGCGCCAGGCACAGCGCGTGGTTGCCCTGCGTCGCGCCGTTGGTCAGGAACCAGGAGCGCGCCGCGCCGTAGGCCTCGGCCGCGAGTTCCTCGGCGCGCTCGTACGGCGTCGGCGACTCGCCGAGGTCGACCCCGTGGATGTCCTGCGGGATGTCGAGCTTGAGCGTCTGCCAGCCGATCGCGGTACGCACGCCGAGATCGGCGCCGTTGCCGGCCTTGTGGCCTGGCACGTGGAAGCGGGTCGAGCCGCGGAACCCGTACGCGATGACCGCGTCCAGGTACGGCGCGGTCGGCTGGTCAGGGGAAGCCATGTCAGCTCAAGCTTGCCACGCCTCGCGTGCAAGGATGCGCGCCGTGGTCCTCACGCGTGAATACGTCGACGTGCCGGTGGGGGAGCGGGCGATGCGGACCTTCGTGGCCGCTCCGGCCGCCCCGGGCGCCTATCCCGGCATCGTCTTCTACACCGACATCTTCCAGCTGACCGAGCCGAGCCTGCGCTGGGCCGTGCGCCTCGCGGGCTACGGGTTCGTCGTCGCCGTGCCCGAGATCTACCACCGGATCGAGCCCGCGGGAACCGTGCTCGGCTTCGACGACGCCGGGCAAGGTGCGCGGGCAGGCCGACGCCGACGCGACGCCGGTGCCGGACTTCGACGCCGACGTCGAAGCGGCGCTGGCGTGGCTCGGCGAGCGCTGCCCGTCGGTCGGCGCGGCCGGGCACTGCACGGGCGGGCACATCGCCTTCCGCGCGGCGTTCTCCGACGCGGTTCGCGCGACCGTCTGCTGGTACCCGACCGGCCTGCACAACGGCAAGCTCGGCAAGGAGCCGACGGACTCGCTGGCGCGCGCCGGCGAGATCGGCGGCGAGATCCTGCTGATCTTCGGCACGCTCGATCCGCACACGCCGGCCGAGGGGCGCGAGGTCGTGCGCGCCGGGATGGAGGCCTCCGGGCGCGCGCTTCACCTGGAGCGAGTACGAGGCCGAGCACGCGTTCGGGCGCGACATCGGCCCGCGCTTCGACCCCGAGGTGACCGATCAGGCCTTCGCCGAGACGGTCGCGTTCTTCCGGAGCGGCCTGTGATCCTCTACGACCACCCGGCGTCGGCCAACTGCCTGAAGGTGCGAATCCTCCTGCGGCAGCTCGGCGTGCCGTACGAGTCGGTCACCGTGGACCTCTTCAGCGGCGAGACGCGGCAGCCCGAGCATCTCGCCCGCAACCCCGACGGACGGCTGCCGGTGCTCGAGCTCGACACGGGCGAGACGCTCCCCGAGTCGGGGGCGATCCTGCTCTACCTGGCCGAGGGGACGCCGTTCCTGCCCGAGGGCAAGCTGGAGCGCGCCCGCGTCTATCAGTGGCTGTTCTTCGAGCAGAACCAGGTCGAGCCGGGGCTCGCGGTCGCGCGCTTCATGGCGCTGGTCGGGCGCGTCGCGAAGGCACCCGGAGACGTTCGGCGACCGGCTGCGGCAGGGGCGGCGGGCGTTGCAGTCGCTCGAGCGCGGACTGGTCCGGGAGTTCGTGGCGGGACCGTCGTACACGGTCGCCGACATCGCGCTCTACGGCTACGTGCACTGCGCGGAGGATGCGGGGGCGGACCTGCGCGAGCACCCGCGGATCCGCGATTGGCTGAAGCGGGTGGAGGCGACGCCGGGGTTCGTGAACGACCTCGCGCCGATCCCGTGGACGGATATCTGATCGTCATCGCGCGTTAAACGGTCGAGAGTTCGGGTTCGATGGGAGGACGGAGCGCGCTAGGGGTCGTGCTCGCCCTCTTCGCCTTTTCGCTGGCCGGACAGCGCAGGCCGGAGAGCGGGCGGATCGCGACACTCTTCAACAGCGCCTGGGAGACCAGGGCGTCGTGGATCTGGACCGCCAGACCGGGACGCCGCGCGTGCTCGCGCAGCTCGACGGGACGCTGACGGCGCCCTCCGGCCGCGACCCGGAGGCGATCGCCACCTCCTACGTGCGCGCCAACCTCTCGGTCTTCGGGCTGACCGCGGCGGACTTCGATGCGCTGGAGGCGCCGACGCAGCAGTCGCTGCCCGGCGGCGTGACGTCGGTCGAGTGGCGCCAGGCGGTCGACGGCATCCCCTCGGCGGACCACTCGCTGCGCGTGAACGTCGGCGAGGACGGGCAGCGTGCTCAGCGTCCTCGGCGCGCCCGAGCACGCGCTCGATGTCCCCACGACGACGCCTGCGCTGAAACCGGGCGAGGCGGTGCGGGCGGTGCAGGACGACGTCGGCGAGCACCGCACCGTCGTGCGCCGCAGCGGCCCTTCGGGCGCGGAGCAGACCACGACGTACGGGCAGGACACGCAGGCCTCGCTCGTCACCTTCAGCGGCCGGCTGGCCTGGCGGGTCCGCTACCGGGCCGGCGCGGACGCGGTCTATGACGCGACCGTCGATGCCTCCACCGGCGACGTCCTGCGCGTGGCCAACATGGTCAAGTCCGAGGCCTCCGCGCTCGTCTGGGAGCGCTTCCCGGGCAATGTGGCCGGGCGGCACCGCCGCCAACGTCGACCTCGAGGCGCGCGGCTGGCTCCCGGCCGCCGCGACGACGCTCAACGGGCCGAACGTGCACGCCTACAGCGACCTCGACGACAACAACACGGCGGCGCCGAGCGAGGAAGTGACGCGGGTCGGCGGGCGCGTTCTCGTTCCCGTTCGTCTCCGTCGCCGGCGGCAGCTGCGATGCCGCGCGACCTGTGTTCGTGGAGTGGGACGACGCGACCGGATCGTCAACCGCGCGCAGGACACGACGCAGGCCTTCTACTTCGCCAACCGCTTCCACGACCACCTGGCCTCGGCGCCGATCGGCTTCAACAACGGCGCCGGCGCGTTCCAGGGCAACGACGCGGTGCAGCTCAACACGATGGACGGCGCCTCGACCGGCCCGGACAGCGATCACGTCAACAACGCGAACATGTACACGCCGCCGGACGGCTCGCCGCCGCTGATGCAGATGTACCTGTGGCGCGCGCCGTACCGCAACATGTCCAGCGGCAGCGACGCGGCGATCCTCTACCACGAGTACACGCACGGGCTCTCGAACCGGCTCGTGACCGACGCCGACGGCGTCGGCGCGCTGAACTCGGCCCAGGCGGGGGCGATGGGGGAGGCCTGGAGCGACTGGTACGCCCTGGACTTCATCGTCGGCCAGTACCCGGCGCTCGACACCGGCGCCTCGGGCGAGGTCAACATGGGCGAGTACACGGACTTCACGGCTCCAAGCTGCGGACCGAGCCGATCGACTGCCCGGTCGTCGCTGCGCGACCCGGTCCCGCTGCCCGGGGCGCCCCGTCGCTCGGCTCGGGCGGCTACACGTACGGCGACTTCGGGCGGATCTCCGGGTCCGCCGAGGTGCACGCCGACGGCGAGATCTGGGCGCAGACGCTGTGGGATCTGCGCACCGCGCTCGGGTCAGAGAAGGCCGCGTGCGCTGATCACGACCGGGATGGCGCTGCTGCCGGCTGAGCCGTCGTTCCTCGACGCTCGCAACGGCATCCTGCTCGCCGACCAGACGCTGTTCGCCGGCGACCGACAACGCCACGCTGTGGAGCCTGTTCGCCGCTCGCGGCATGGGCTTCTTCGCGGCCGCGCTCGGCGGCGAGGACACCGCGCCCGCGGAGAGCTTCGCGCCCCCGCCCGCCGCGGACGGGCCGAAGGGCACGATCACGGGCCGGCTGACGAACGCGCTCGGCGGCGCGCCGATCGTCGGCGTCAAGGTCGGCCTCGCCGGCCTCAGCACCTACACGGCGACGACCGACACCGACGGCCGCTACACGATCGCCGCCGTGCCGGAGGGCACCTACCTGAAGGTCGTCGCGGGCGGCAGCGGCTTCGACAGCGAGGTCACGTCGATGTCGGTCACCGGCGGCTCGACGATCACCTTCAGCCCGGTGCTGCGCCGCAACTGGGCCTCGACGCCCGGCGGCGCCGCGATCACCGACAGCAACGGGCGCGAGTACACCCAGTACGGCTGCGGGCCCAACGCCGCCGTCGATCAGTCGCTCGCCAGCGGCTGGTCGACCGACCCGAGCACCCAGAAGTACCTGATCGTCCAGCTCCCGGCCGCGATCGACGTCACCCAGTTCGCCCTCGATCCCGCCGAGACCTGCGGCGACACAAGCGCCTCCGCGACCGCCGGCTATCGCGTCGAGACCTCGCCCACCGGCAGCGTCTGGACGGTCGCGAGCACCGGCACGCTCACGAACCCGCAGCGTCACACCCTGAACTTCGTGACGCCGACCGCGGGCACGGCTGGTGTCCGTTTCGTGCGGCTGACGCTGTTGAGCTCGCAGGGCGGTGACAGCGCCCCGTACCGCGACCTGACCGAGTTCGGCGTCTACGGCGCCGCCGGCGGCACGACGGACCTCACCGCTCCGGAGACGACGATCGACTCCGGCCCGCCCTCCTTCGCGTTCTCGTCCAACGAGCCCGGCTCGACGTTCGAGTGCAAGCTCGACACGGGGTCGTTCGCAGCGTGCACGTCGCCGTACGTGCTCGGCACGCTGGCCGACGGCGACGCACACCTTCTCGGTCCGGGCGACCGACCCGGCGGGCAACGTCGACCTGACACCGGCGACACGGACCTTCACGATCGACAAGACGGCCCCGGACACGACGATCACGTCGACGGCGAGCCCGTACACGTTCACGTCCAGCGAGGCGGGGTCGACGTTCGAGTGCCGCATCGACGCCACGGCCTTCGCGTCGTGCACCTCGCCGTACACGGTCGGCGCCCTGGCCGACGGCGACCACACGTTCGCGGTGCGCGCGACGGATGCGGCGGGCAACACGGATCTGACGCCGGCGACGCGAACGTTCACGGTCGACACGACGGCGCCGGAGACGTCGATCACGTCGATCGCGAGCCCGTACACGTTCTCGTCGAGCGAAGCTGGTTCGACGTTCGAGTGCAAGCTCGACGCGGCTGAGTTCGCGTGCGTGCACGTCGCCGCTACGTCGTCGGGACCGCTCGCCGACGGTCACGCACACGTTCTCGGTCCGTGCGACGGACGCGGCCGGCAACACGGATCCGACGCCGGCGACGCGGACGTTCACGGTCGACACGACGGCGCCGGAGACGACGATCGATTCCGGGTCCGGCGCCGTTCGTGTTCTCGTCGAGTGAGCCGAACTCGACGTTCGAGTGCAAGCTCGACACGGCTGCGTTCGCGGCCTGCACCTCGCCGTACGTCGCTCGGGCACCCTGGCCGACGGCGACGCACACGTTCTCGGTCCGGGCGACCGACGCGGCGGGCAACGTGGATCCGACGCCGGCGACGCGGACGTTCACGGTCGACACGACGGCGCCCGAGACACGACGATCACGTCGACGGCGAGCGCCGTATCACGTTCACGTCGAGCGAGTCGGGCTCGACGTTCGAGTGCCGCATCGACGCACGGCCGTTCGCGTCGTGCACGTCGCCGTACACGGTCGGCGACCCTGGCCGACGGCGACGCACACGTTCGCGGTGCGCGCGACGGATGCGGCGGGCAACACGGATCCGACGCCGGCGACGCGAACGTTCACGGTCGACACGACGGCGCCGGAGACGACGATCACGTCGACGCGAGCCCGTACACGTTCTCGTCGAGCGAGGCCGGTTCGACGTTCGAGTGCAAGCTCGACGCGGCTGAGTTCGCCTCGTGCACGTCGCCGCTACTCGCTCGGCACCTTGCGCCGACGGTGAGCACACGTTCTCGGTCCGCGCGACCGACGCGGCCGGGAACACGGATCAGACGCCGGCGACGCGGACTTTCACGGTCGACACGACGGCGCCGGAGACGTCGATCACGTCGACGTCGAGCCCGTACACGTTCTCCTCGAGCGAGCCGAACTCGACCTTCGAGTGCAAGCTCGACGGCGCCGCGTTCGCGCCGTGCACGTCGCCGCACGCGCTCGGCACGCTGCCCGATGGGGAGCACACGTTCTCGGTGCGGGCGATCGATGCGGCGGGCAACATCGACCCGACGCCCGCCACGCGCACCTTCACGGTCGACACCGCGGCGCCCGACACCGTGATCGACAGCGGCCCGAGTGGCGCGACCAGCGTCGCGGCGCCGACGTTCACGTTCTCCTCGAGCGAGTCGAGCACGACGTTCGAGTGCAAGCTCGACGGCGGCGACCGTTCGCGACCTGCACGTCACCGCAGACGCTCGCGACGCTGGCCGACGGCCCGCACACGTTCACGGTCCGTGCGACCGACGCCGCCGGCCTGACCGATCCGACGCCCGCGACGCGGTCGTTCACGGTCGACACCGCGGCGCCGAACACGGCGATCGACGAAGGCCCGAACGGAACGACGCCCCAGACCACGCCGCAGTTCACGTTCTTCTCCAACGAGCCGGGCTCGACGTTCGAGTGCCGCGTCGATGCGGGCGCGTTCGAGACGTGCACGACGCCGCGCATGCTCGCGGCGCTGGCCGACGGCGAGCACACCTTCTCGGTCCGGGCGATCGATGCGGCGGGCAACACGGATCAGACGCCGGCGACGCGCACCTTCACGGTCGACGCGACGCCGCCCGAGACGACGATCAGCTCGACCGTGAGCCCGTTCGCGTTCTCGTCGAGCGAGCTGGGCTCGACCTTCGAGTGCCGGGTCGATAGCGACCAGTTCGCGACGTGCACCTCGCCGCGCGACGTCGGCACGCTCGCCGACGGCGAGCACACGTTCTACGTGCGCGCCATCGACGCGGTCGGCAACGTCGACCCGACGCCCGCAGCGCGCACGTTCACAGTCGACACGACCGCCCCGGAGACGACGATCAACACCGGCCCGAGCGGGACGACCGGCAACGCGTCGCCCGCGTTCACGTTCTCGGCCAGCGAGGCCGGCGCCGCGTTCGAGTGCAAGCTCGACGGCCCGGGCACGACGACCGGGAGCTTCGCGGACTGCACGTCGCCGCGCACGTTCGGCCCGCTCGCCGACGGCGGCGTACACGCTCTCGGTCCGCGCGCGTGACACCGCGGGCAACGTCGATGCCTCGCCCGCGACCCGGACCTTCACGGTCGACACGGGCATGCCCGACACCACGTTCACCGACGGCCCGGCGAGCCCCACCAACGACAACACGCCGACGTTCGCGTTCACGTCCACGAAGACGGGCTCGACCTTCGAGTGCAAGCTCGACGACGGTCAGTTCGCCGCCTGCACGTCGCCGCTCACGCTCCAGGCGCTCGCCGACGGTCCGCACACGCTCGCGGTCCGCGCCACCGACAGCCGTCGGCAACGTCGACAGCTCGCCGGCCGCGCGCGAGTTCACGGTCGACACCGCCGCGCCGCAGACGACGATCGACAGCGGCCCGCCGTCTTCACCTTCTCCGCCAGCGAGACGGGCGCGAAGTTCGAGTGCAAGCTGGACGGCGCGGCGTTCGCGCCCTGCACGTCACCGCAGCCGATCGGCGACCTCGCGGACGGCGAGCACACGTTCTCGGTCCGCGCCACGGACCTCGCGGGCAACACCGACGACACTCCGGCGACGCGCACGTTCACGGTCGACAAGACCCCGCCCGTCACCACGATCACGCGCGCTCCGGCGGCCAACAGCAACGACACGATGCCTGTGATCGAGTTCGGCTCCGAGCCCGGTGCGACCTTCGAGTGCCGGCTTGCCGGGCTCGCGAACCCGGGCACGTTCACCCCGTGCACGTCGCCGCGCAGCTACGGCCCGCTCACCGACGACAGCTACACCTTCAGCGTCCGCGCGACCGATGCCGCCGGCAACGTCGGACAGCCGGTGAGCGCGTCCTTCACGATCGCGACGCGGGGGCCGCAGACCGGGATCGCGAACGGTCCTGATCCGCTCAGCAACGACCCGTCACCCGTGTTCGAGCTGACCTCGTCGCTTCCGGGCGCGACGTTCGAGTGCAAGGTCGACGCGCGTCCGTGGGCGCCGTGCTCGTCGACGTTCCTGACCGGACAGCTCGCCGACGGCGAGCACACGTTCTCGGCCCGCGCGTCCGACGGTCTCGGCAACGTCGACGAGACCCCCGCCACGCGGACCTTCACGATCGACACGACGCCGCCCGACTCCACGGTCGACTCCGGCCCGACCGCGCCGGTGCACACCGGTCCGCTGGCCTTCGGCGTCCGCGCGACGGACGGCAAGCTCGAGTGCGCGCTCGACGACGGCGACTACGGATCGTGCGGGATCGTCCTGCGCGCTGACGACCTGGCCGTGGGTGACCATGTCTTCCGCGCTCGCGCGACCGACAGGGTGGGCAACGTCGGGCAGCCCGCCGAGTGGATCTTCACGGTCGTCAACGAGGCGCCGGTCGCGAAGCTCGACCTCGACGCGGACACCGGTCCCGCCCCGCACACGCTGCACGCCACGATCACCGGCACCGACGCCGAGAACGACCGCCTGACCTACGAGCTCGACTTCGGCGACGGCCAGAACGCGACCGGCACGCTGCCCGCGGCCGCGATCGCCCACCGCTACGAGACGGCCGGCACCTACACCGTCCGTCTGACGGTCGGCGACGGGCGCGACTCGGGCTTCGTCGAGCGCACGATCACCGTCGACGTCCCGCAGGTGTTCCCCGCCCCGCCGCCGCCGGCGCGCGCTCTCGCTCAGCCTCAGCGCACCCGGCGATCGCCCTCGGCACGTTCATCCCGGGCGTGGCGCGCGACTACGCGGGCTCGATCACCGCGACCGTCAGCGACCCCACCGCCCGCCTGCGCGTCTCCGACACGAGCGGGAACGCCACCGGCCACCTCGTCGGCCCGCTGGGCGCGCTCCCGCAGCCGCTCCAGGTCCGCGCCCCCGGCGGCGCGTTCGCACCGCTCACCAGCGCGGTGACGGTCCCCACGACGATCGAGTTCAAGCAGTCGATCGGCGCCGCCGAGGCGCTCAAGCCCGGCGCCTACGCCAAGGCGCTGACCTTCACGCTGTCGGTCACCAGCCCCTAGCCGCAGTGCGCGCGGCGTCGGCGGCACGTCGAGCGTCGGGTTGCGATCGAAGAAGCCGAACGGCTTCAGCCAGAACGACACCGTGTCGACGGGCATGATCGGCCAGTCCTCCATGCGCGTGATGTGGTGGATGCCGAAGACGTACCAGAGGACGACGTCGGTGTCCTCGATCGAGCGGTTCGCGGCCGTCCACGCCGGTAGGCCCTCGTCGACCGACGGACTGGTTCGGGAACGGCCCGCACGGCCAGCGCTCCTCCGGCGTCGTAGGGCGTGACCCAGAGCGTGTGGCGCAGCGCCTCGGCGGTCCGCAGGACGGGTGAGTCGTCCGGCAGCATGTGCGGGAGCGCCGCGCCCGGGACGAGCTTGTAGGCGACCGGCGTCGCCGACGTGGTTCAGCGACGACGGGTTGACGACCTTCCACGCCGCGCTGGGTCTCCCAGCAGTAGTCCTGGAAGCCCTCGGACTCGGGGTCAGCGGCATCGAGCGCTGGACCAGCCCGAGCCCGTACGGATCGGTCGTCCGAGTAGCCCGCCGGCCGAGGTCTCGACCATGTGGACGGTGTTGTCGGGGCCGTCGACGTCCATGTCCAGCCGCGCGATCAGGAAGTGCTGGTGGAACGGCGCGTAGGTGCGCTGGTCGACCATCGTGCCGTGCACGCGCGGGCGCGCCCTCGGGCAGGTGCCCGACGACCATGATCCCGGTCGCGCGCACGTGGCACTCGATCGAGCCGTCCTGGTAGCAGCCGCCAGTAGACGAGGTACTCGTAGTTGGCGACGGTCACGTGGACGGAGATCACGAGCCGGCGCGAGCGGCGGACCTCGGCGCCCTCGACGTGGTCGACGTGCTTCCAGAGGACGCCGTCGTCCTCCTCGTGGATGCAGATCGCGTTCTTGATCACGTACGGCTCGCCCGCCGTGTCGTGCAGGACCGCGTCGAGGTAGCGGATCTCGCCCAGGCAGTCGCAGCCGAGCTCGAGCGACTGGGTCATGAAGCCCAGGCCCCACTCGCCGATGTCGTAGGCGGTGCGGCGGTAGTGGTCGGGCGAGGGATCGCGGTACGGGACGACCATCTCGGCCACCGACAGGCGGTGCGCGATCGAGCGCCCGCGAAGCCGAGCGTGTGCAGGACGAGCCCCTCGCGGTGGTTGAAGCCGAGCCGCAGCGTCCAGTTCTGCCACGTCAGCGAGTGGCCGTCCAACGCGAACGAGACGCCCGCGGGCTGCGTGATCTCGATCGGCTCGAGATCGTCGCGCAGGCGCAGGTCGGGCACGTAGCGCGGCACGTACTCGCCCATCACGCCGGGCGGCTTCTCGACCGCGAACGTGTCCTCGATCTCGAGCAGCTCCATCGAGTTGAGGTCGACGACGCAGTGCAGCCCGTTGACCGGGTTCGCGTACGGGTTGGAGCCGGGCTGCGGACCGAAACCACGTGTCCGTCCAGCCGACGCCGCCGCCCCGCGTAACGCTCGGGCACCAGGAACCCGCGATAGCCCCAGACGTCGATCAGCACCGCGTCCATGTCGGTGATCCCGCGCGCGGCCAGCGCCTCGATCAGCCGCGGCTCGCGCGCGCAGCGCCTCGTCGCACTCGTGCCACTCGTCGGGCGTCAGGTTGGGCTGGATGCCCTCCAGCGTCGTCCCAGCTGACGACGGCATCGGTCGCCAGAGACACGACCGCCCGGTAGGCCGCGCCGCCGTCGCGGTTCCAGCACACGACGATCGCCTCGCGCCCGGCGCGGCCGGCGCCCTTCTCGGGCTCCCGCAGCTCGATCGACGCGAACCGCCAGCGCTCGCCGACGCCGTGCTCGCGCCGCAGGATCGCGGCCGCCTGGCGGAACTCGTCGGCGGAGAGGGGATCGAGCGGGTGCATCACGCCAGCGCGGCCTCGAGGATCTCCAGCCCGCGGCGAGATCCTCGTCGGTGATCGTCAGCGGCGGCAGCAGCCGGATCACGTTGCCGTGCAGACCGCAGCCGAGCAGCAGCAGGCCCTGTGCGCGGGCCGTGGCGATCGCCCCCGCGACGAGCTCGGGCGCCGGCGTCTTGGTCGTCGCGGTCGCGCACGATCTCCAGCGCGAGCATCGGCCCGAGGCCGCGCACCTCGCCGATCGCCTCGACGCGCGTCGCCATGTCGTCCAGCGCGGACGCGCAGTCGCGTCGCCGAGCGCCGCCGCGGCCGCCTGGCACTGCGGTGCCGCGACCGTCTCGAGCACGACGTTGGCCGCCGCGCACGACACCGGGTTGCCGCCGAACGTGCCGCCGAGCCCGCCCGGGTCGACCGCGTCCATCACTCCGACGCCGGCCCGGTGACCGCGGCCAGCGGCAGCCCGCCGCCGAGCGACTTGCCGGACACGAGCAGGTCCGGCTGCGCGTCGTAGTGCTCGATCGCCCACACCGGCCCGGTGCGCCCGACGCCGGCCTGGACCTCGTCGTCGATCCAGAGGATCCCGTGGCGATCGCAGAGCTCGCGCAGCCGCGCCGGGAAGTCCGCCGGCATCGGGATGAAGCCGCCCTCGCCCTGGACGGGCTCGAGGATCACCGCGGCGACGGTCGCCGGATCGACGTGGGCGAGGAACAGCTGCTCGAGCGCCGCGATCGCGTCGTCGCTGGAGATGCCGCGGTACGGGTACGGCGCGGGCGTGCGGTAGACCTCGGGCGCGAACGGCCCGAAGCCCTTCTTGTAGGGCTTGACCTTGATGGTCAGCGTCATCGTCATCAGCGTGCGGCCGTGGAAGCCGCGGTCGAAGGCGACGATCGCCGGGCGCCCGGTCGCGGCGCGCGCGATCTTGACCGCGTTCTCGACCGCCTCGGCGCCGGAGTTCAGCAGCATCGACTTCTGGTCGGCGCCGCGGCAGGGGGAGAGCTCGCCGAGCCGGCGGCAGACGTCGACGTAGGGCTCGTAGGCGGCGACCATGAAGCACTGGTGCAGGTACTGGTCGACCTGCGCGTGGATCGCCGCGACGACCGCCTCGGGGTTGTGGCCGAGGTTCTGGCAGCCGATGCCGCCGGCGAAGTCGAGGTAGCGGACGCCGTCGGCGCCCTCGACGTGGGCGCCGTCGGCGCGAGACGGCGACGATCGCGGGAGCGCTGACGCCGCGCGCGACCCAGCGCTCGCGAGCGGCCAGCAGCGCCGCGGGCTCAATCTGCGATGCGGTCATGCAGGCAGTGTCCCGCTTCGGCGGCCACGGGGGATAACCGCACCCATCACGTCCGTGATCGAGCCCCAATGGACACTGGTTGTCTCCCCTGAGCGAGCGGGCTCCGCACGCGACCATGCCGGGCATGAGAATTCGACTGTGTGCCGGTCTCGCCGTGCTCGCGGCGTGCGTATCCGCCGCGCCCGCCGGAGCCGTCGTCGGCGGCGAGAAGATCGCGCCGCAGGACGTGCCGTGGTTCGTGTTCGTCGGCCCTTGCGGCGGCACGCTCGTCGCGCCCGACCGCGTCCTCACCGCGGGCCATTGCGTCAAGGGGCGGACGGCGGCCGAGCTCGGTCAGACCCTCATCAATGGCGAGCTGCGCGACATCACCCACGTGGCGATGCATCCCGATTGGCGCCACACGAACGGTCCGAGCACCCCGGCCGACGACGTCGCGCTCGTCGAGCTCAGCGCCCCGGTGACCAGCGTCGCCCCGGTCGCCCTCGGCGCCGGCACGGAGCCCGCGCGCATCATCGGCGCCGGCCGGCCGTTCGCGCCGGGCACGGGCCACAGCGAGGCGGAGACCTACAACAACGGCGGCCTGCGTCAGGCCACGCTGCGCCAGCTCACGGACGCGGAGTGCGCGAAGGCCTTCCGCGACAACCGCCCGGGCACCGGCGAGCGCTTCGACGGCGCCCGCATGCGCTGCGCCGTCGACGTCGACGGCCGCGAACCGCTCAGCTCAGGCTGCTTCGGCGACAGCGGTGGACCGCTGGTCGTCGGCACCAACGCCAGCCCGGTGCTCGTCGGCGTCGTCAGCTGGGGCGGCGACCGCTGTGGCGCGGATCACTCGCCGTCGGTGTTCGCCGACGTGGATCGCTACCGCGTGTTCATCACCGATGCCACGCCGACGTGGGCGCCGACGCAGCACTCGACGGTCAGGATCACCGGCGCGAGGACGCGCACGTGCGCGGCGAGCTCGCGTGAACGCGGGACCAAGCTCAGCTACGAATGGAAGCGCCGAACCCATCACACCAAGCTCGAGACGGTCGGCACGGGGCGCCGCTACACGCCGGCCAAGGCCGACGCGGGGCACCGGATCGTCTGCTTCGTCAGCGCGTCAAATGACGGCGGCGAGATTCTCGCGGGCACCGCGAGCGTGATGATCGCCCGCTGAGGCGGCTTCGTCGCTCGCCGCCCCGGCGATCATCCGCCGGACGTGGGGAGCGGCGATGCAGCCCACGATCAACGCGAGGGCGGTCGAGGTCAGGGCAAGGTCCCAATTGGAGGCCAGCCCGCGGCCAGCCGTCTTCGCAGTCGTGCTCATGGATCGACAAGCTGGCACGGACTCCTTGGAGGAACCTTGAAGAAGCCTTGCGCCCGCTACGACGGTTAACCGCCATCGATCCACCTGCTGGCACACAAAAACGCAGGCGCCCGTGGAATTAGGTTTCCGGCCATGCGCCGACTCCGCCTGCTCTTCCTGGCTGTGCCGCTCCTTCTGACCCTCAGTGTCGCGCCTGCCCAGGCCGGCCTGGGCAGCTGGACTTCAATGCCCGGTCTCACCGCTCCCGGCTCCAGCTGGGTGCGCGAATACGCGACCGCGCATCCCCCCGACGACGATCTACGCCGCAACGGAGGGCGACGGCGTCTTCCGCTCGGTCAACGACGGCCTCACGTGGGCGTCGTTCAACAGCGGCCTGGAGGCGTATCCGGGCGCGATGAACGTGCGCACGGTGTTCACCAGCGGGCTCTCGACGGTCTACGCGGGCACCAGCGCCGGCCTGTTCAAGTCCGTCGGCGGCGCGCGCTGGCAGCCGGTGGCGCAGGGTCCGGAGGACGACCCGAAGCAGCCCGACGAAGCTCAACGACGCCGTGCAGACCGTCTTCACGGCCCGCCCGGCGGCGCGATGCTCGCCGGCGTCGCCAGCGGCGGCGTCTACCGCAGCACCGACGACGGCGCGACCTGGACGCCGCCGGCCCCGGACAACGGGATGGCGCGCTCGGAGACCGTCTGGAGCATCGGCTCGCTATCCCGGACGGCGTCATCTTCGCCGCCACCGGCAGCGGCATCTACCGCTCGATCGACTTCGGCTCGACCTGGACGCTCGCCAGCGACGGCATCTCGGGCACGACGCTGCGCGTCTTCGCCGACGGCAAGAACCCGAACATCTACTACGCGGCCGGCCCGGCACGGCGTCTTCCGCTCGATCAACGCCGGCATCACGTGGTCGGCGATCAACGGCACCGGGTCGCACCAGCTCGGCAACGGCACCGTGCGCGCGCTGCACGCAGTTCTCGCGGCGTCAACGAGACGCGGCTCTACGTCGGCACCGACGAACGGCATCTACGCCGGCACGACCGGCCACGGCCCGATCCCCGGCGCGGTCAACTGGCGCAAGGTGACCAACAACGGCCTGCGGCAGGCCACAACACGATCCTCTGGGCGCTGACGAGCTTCATCAACACGCCCGGCACGCTGCTCGCCGGCACGCAGTCCAACGGCGGCTACGCGCTGACCTTCATCGCCGCCGTCCGAACACGGCGAAGCCGCCGACGCTCACGACACCGACGCCGCAGGCGGGCGAGACGCTCTCGGCCAACCACAACGGCGAGCTGGACGGGCACGCAGACGATCGAGTTCGAGTACCAGTGGCAGGCTGCACCGGCTCGACCTGCACCGACATCGACGACGCGACGAGCCGACCTACGTCGTGTCCCGGAGCACGGCGACAAGTACCGCTTCCGCGTCGATCGTCACGGCTCAACGACTTCCCGACCTTCGGCCTCTCGACGGCCAAGAGCGCGATCACGAGCGCCGCACGGCGCAACCCCGGCACGCTGCCCGGGCGCAACCAGTCCTCGACCGCCTCGATCATCGTCCCGGCGACCCGGACGACTCCTCGCTGCCGCAGTCCGGCGACACGCTGCACGCGCAGAGCTGGCTGTTCAACCCCGCGGCCGCCACCGTCAGCTTCCAGTGGTACCGCTGCGACTCCGCCGGCGCCGACTGCGCCACCGTCGCGGGCGCCACCGGTCAGAACTACCTGCTCACCGACGACGACGTCACGCGCGCCTCTGCGTCGAAGGTCACCGGCACCAACGCCGCCGGTGACGGCGCACGCTCGGCTGCAGCGGCCTGACCAACAGATCTTCCCCGAGCAGGCGCCGCAGCGACCGCCGACGACGATCGACGGCACGGCCTACGTCGGCGACACGCTGTCTCCGACGTCGGCGACGTGGGAGTGCGCGGGCACGAGCTACACGCGCCAGTGGGAGAGCTGCGAGCGCCGACGGCTCGAGCTGCGCCACGATCTCGGGCGCGAAGTCCGCGACGTACACGTCAAGGCCGCCGACCTCGGCCAGCGCTGCGCGTGCGCATCGGCGTCGACTCCAACGGCCGAACACGTTCCCGGCCGCGATCGAGGTCTTCACGCCGCTCAGCGACGTCGTGACCGACCCGCCCCCGCCGCCGGCCGATCCCGACCCCGCAGGGCGGCGGCGGTGGCGGCGGCGCCGAACGCCGACCCCGGGCGGCGGCGACGCCGGCGCCGGCGCCGGACAAGACCGCGCCCGTGCTGCAGTCGCTGGGCGCCGTCTCGACCACGCTCAAGCCGGGCGCCGCGCTGATGCTGCGCACGAAGCGCACCGAGGGCGGCACGCTGTCGGTCACGATCCAGCGCGTCCGCGCCGGTCGCAAGCTGGGCAAGAAGGCCTGCAAGCCCGGCGTCAAGAAGGGCAAGAAGTGCACCGTCGTGACGAAGATCGCCACCGTGAGCGTCGCGTGTGGGAGGCTCGGGAACCGTGGCCCTTCCCAAGAGCAAGCTCGCCGCCGGTGACTACCGCGCGGTCGTCACGCCGATCGACGCGGCGGGCAACCGTGGCGCGGCGAGGACCGTCGCGTTCAAGGTGAAGAAGAAGTGACGCGCAGCCGCGAGCGCGACGGCTGGGTCAACCGGGTCCAGTTCCATGTGTTGACGAACTTCGAGCCGGCCTGGAAGTTCCTGCACGCGCGCCCGCGGCTGCGCCGCCTCGACCAACCACGCGCTGATCAACTCGGCCGTGCTAGACGGTGCCGACGCGGCCGAACCCGCTCAGCACGCTCGCGCCGTACACGTCGTGGTCGTCGCTGACCGACCGGACGCTACTCGACGCCGTCACCTCCCGCCGGTGGCGGCTACGGAGGCCTGCCGCCGGAGGAGCGCGGTCGCCGACCTGTTCATGCGCGCGGGCGACGGCACGCTGTGCCCGAAGTCGACGGTGATGTTCGCCTACTTCGCGCAGTGGTTCACGGACGGCTTCCTGCGCACGCGACCGGCACGTCGAGCGCGACCCGCGCCGCAACGACTCGCACGCACGAGATCGACCTGCTGCCGCTCTACGGCGTGCACGCCGGCCTGGACCGACGCAGCTGCGCGCGCACGAGGGCGGGCGGCTGAAGTGCCAGCACGATCGGCGGCGCCGAGTTCCCGCCGTACCTCTACGAGGACGGCGTCAAGAAGCCGGAGTTCAGCGAGATCGAGGTCGTCCGGCCGCGAGCAGATCCCGCCCGAGCGGCTGGACACGCTGTTCGCCGCGGGCAGCGACACGACGAACTCGCAGGTCGGCTTCGTGCTGCTCAACATGCTCTTCCTGCGCGAGCACAACCGGATCGCCGGCGCTGCTCGCGCGCGAGTACCCGGCCTGGGACGACGAGCGGCTGTTCCAGACGGCCCGCAACATCCTGATCGTGCTCCTGATCAAGATCGTGATCGAGGAGTACATCAACCACATCACGCCGTACCACTTCCGGCTGCAGGCCGACCCGACGCCGTTCAAGAACGAGCGCTGGTATCGGCACGAACTGGATGGCGATCGAGTTCAACCTGCTCTACCGCTGGCACGGCCTGATCCCGACCAAGCTGCGCGTGGGCGGCGCCGACGAGCCGATCTGGCAGCACGATCTTCAACCCGGCGCTGGTCGTCGAGCACGGGGTCGCGCCGCTGTGCGAGGACGCGTCGCGCCAGCGCGCCGGCCGGGTCGGCGCTGCTGCAACACCGAGCCGGCGCTGCGCGAGGTCGAGCTCGCCAGTCGATCCGCGAGGCGCGCGCCGTCGCAGCTCGCGCCCTACAACGACTACCGCGAGCTGGCCAAGTTCCCGCGCGTGACCGACTTCGACCAGATCACGGGCGACCCGGTCGTCCAGGACGGCCTGCGCGACCTCTACGGCGACGTCGACCGGATCGAGTTCTTCGCCGGCCTGTTCGCCGAGGACGCGCGGCCGAACTCCGTCCTGCCGTCGCTGATCGGCCGGATGGTCGGCGTCGACGCCTTCTCGCAGGCGCTGACCAACCCGCTGCTCGCGCCGCGCGTGTTCAACGAGCAGACGTTCTCGCCGCTGGGCATGGAGATCATCGGCGCGACGCGGCCGGCTCTCGGACATCCTGCACCGCAACGTCCCGGAGAGCCCCGGGCGGCACTTCGTGACGATGACCCGCGAGGGCTGGGTGCGCGACTAAGCGACCGCGAGGGTCGCGTCGCTGACGACCCGGTTGCGGCCGTCCTGCTTGGCCCGATATAGCGCGGCGTCGGCGCGGCCGAACACCGGCTCCCAGGCGAACGGCGCGCCCCCGACGGAGGCGGCGACGCCGAGTGAGATCGTGATGTCCACGCCGGCGATGGGCTCGGCCGCGACCGCGGCGCGGAGGCGGTCGGCGAGCTCGGTCGTGGCCCGCAGGTCGGCGCCGGGCAGCAGGACGGCGAACTCCTCGCCGCCGAGACGGTACGCGAGATCGTACGCGCGAAGCTCGCGGCGCATCACGTAGGCCGCGTCGCGCAGCACGGCGTCGCCGATCCCGTGTCCCAGCGTGTCGTTGACGGTCTTGAAGCGGTCGAGGTCGATGACGATCAGGCCGACCGGTTCGCCGGTGGCGCGCGACTGCGCCTCGATCTCGGTCCGCCGGCGTACGAGCGCAGTGCGGTTGAGCATCCCCGTGAGCGCGTCGATGGTCGCCGCGCCGCGGTTCTCGATGTCGGAGTCGCGGTGGACCGTCGCGAGCGTGCTGACCGCGAACAGGGCGACCAACGGCAGCGTCAGCGTGAGCGGATTGACGAGCACCGCGGACAGATCGGCGATGACGATCGTCACCGCGGCCAGGGCCATCGCATAGACCGTTCCGACCACCGCGACGCGGTTGTCGAAGCGTCCGGACAGGCCGGCGAGCGGCCAGGTCAGCAGCGCGATCGCGCCGGTCGAGGCGAGTCCGGCCTGGTAGATCGCCAGCGCCATCATCGCCATCGCGCCGAGCAGCGCCCAGAACACCCACACCTCCGGCCGGGCGAAGCGCGCCGCGCGCCGCTGCACGATGCCGAACGCGACCACGCCCGCGAGCGCCGGGAGCAGGGCCAGCCGGCCACCGTCGACGGTCGGGAACCCGATCACCATGACGACCGAGAGCAGCGCGAGCACGCGCGTGTTCGGTCCGAGCAGGCGCGCCTGGAGATCCAGGAACCGCGCCCGCTCAGAGGCGGTACGGCAGATCCAGGAAGCCCGGGCCCCTTGCGCGGCGGTCCACATCACTCCGGTTATCGGCCACGGCGGGGTGAACCGCAGTTCGCGCTAGCGTGCGGCGTCATGGAGTACACGTCCCTGGCGGGCGTCTACGAGTGGCTCACGCCCGAGCCGCTGCTGACGCCTGAGGGCAACGTCGCCGCGTTCGCGCCGTGGATCGAGCCGCTCGCCGCCGGCGCGCGCGTGCTCGACTGCGCGTGCGGGACCGGCACGCTGGCCGTGGGCCTGGCGCTGCGCGGATTCGACACCTTCGCGAGCGATGCCAGCCCGGCGATGATCCAGCGCACACGCGCGCTCGCCGTCCACCACGGCGTGGACGTGCGCGCACGCGTGTGCGCGTGGGAGGCACTCCCGCCAGGCCCGGACTTCGACGCCGTCTTGTGCGTCGGCAACTCGCTCGCGCACGCCGCCGATCGCCGCGCGGCGCTGACCGCGATGGCGGGCGTGCTGCGACCCGGCGGCACGCTCGTCCTCACCTCGCGCAACTGGGAGCGCGAGCTCGCGGCGGGCTCCCGGCTCGAGGTCGACGACCGGCTCACCGTGCGCGACGGCCGCCGCGGCCTGATCACGCGGGCATGGACGATCGCCGAGGACGTCGTCACGCTCGACGTCGCGGTCTCGATCATCGCCGCCGACGGCACGGTGGCGACGGCGGCTGAGCGCCTCAGGGTCTGGCCGTTCACGGCCGATGACCTTCTCGATGACCTTCGCAGCGCCGGCCTCGAGCCACGGCAGAACACCTACACGCCGGAATCTGAACGGTACCTGGTCACCGCGTCTCGCTCTTAGGAAGCGCGGGTAGGCTATGCAGCGAATGTCCGAGTTGGCAGCCGCCATCGAGCGCGCCATCGAGGGTCTGGTCGATGCCGTCGCCGGTGTGGCGCCGGGCTGGCTGATCCTGGGCGTGGCGCTGCACCTGGCCAACCAGGTCGCGCGCGGGCGCGGCTGGTACGCGGTCGTCTGCAAGGCGAGCCCCGAGGACGAGGCGCCGCGGCGTCGCGACGTCGTGGCCGCCTGGGTCGCGGGCGCCGGCGCCGGTGGCGTCGTCTCCGCTCGCGGCGGCGACGCGGTCCGCGTGCTCGCTGCTGGCCCGCCGGATGCCCGGCGAGAGCTGCACGGGCGCGCTGCTGACCGGCACGCTGGTCGCGGAGGCGGCCGGCGAGATGTGCGCTCGGCGTCGCCGTGCTCCTGATCGCGCTCGCCGCCGGCGTCGGGCCGGAGCTCGGCCCGTCGACCACGAGTCGTCCTCTACGTCCTGGGCGGCCTGTCCGCCGTCACCGGCCTGTTCCTGGTCGGCCGCAGGATCGGCCCGCGTGCGCCGCTTCCTGACCCGCGCGGGTGAGGGCTGCGCGGCGCTGCGCGAGCCGCGCGCCTATGCGCGCGAGGTGCTGCCCTGGCAGCTGGCGAGCCGCGTCCTGCGGATCGCCGCGCTCGGCGAGCTTCCTCGCCGCCTTCGGCCTGCCCGCGACGCCCGCCGCGGTCCTGCTCGTCGTCTTCGCGCAGACGAGCGGGCGCCTCGTTCCCTTCTCGCCGGCCTCGGTCGGCGCGGGCGCCGCGATCCTCGCCGCCACCTTCGAGCCCGTGACCGGCACCGCCGTGCCCGCCGGCGCAGGTCGCCGCCTTCTTCATGGGCACGAGCGCGGTGCTGACCGTGGTCGGCACCGCACTGGCGCTGGCGATCTGCCTGCGCAGCGCCGCTCAGGCCTCGGCGAAGGTCCGGCCCAGCGGCGTCGCGAGCCGGCCGCCTGACGCGAATCCGCGCCGCGATGGTGCCGAGGCCGTAGCCCGCCGCGCTGGCGACGACGCCGGCGACGATGTCGAAGACGTAGTGGTTGCCGGTGGCGACCACGGCGAGGGCGATCACCGGGCCCCAGAGCAGCGCGAGCACCTTCACGACCGGGTGCTTGACGCGCGGCGGCGATCGCGAAGCCGATGGCGACGGCGAAGCCGACGTGCAGGCTCGGGACGGCCGCGAGCTCGTTGTAGAAGCTCGTCGAGAAGTTCGAGTCCATCGCGAAGCTGGTCTGCGTCGTGATCGTGTCGACCAGCCCGATGTCGGCCAGCCGCGGCGGGGCGACGGGGAACAGCCCGTAGACCGGGACCGAGATCAGCCAGGTCGCCAGGATCGTGTTGCGCAGGCTCGCGTAGAGCGTCGCGGAGCGGTGGTAGAGGAAGATCAGCGCGCCGGGGAGGACACCGAGCTGGGCGATCAGGTAGAGGTGGTTGAGCACCCAGATCACCCACGTGCCGGTCAGCGCGTGCTGCACCGAGGCCTCGACGCCGGTGCCGGTCGAGCGCTCGAGGCTGACGATCCAGTCGGCGTGGTCCTTGGCCGACGGGAGGTCGCCGATCGTGAAGAAGCGCGCGACGCGTGTAGACGGCGTACGCGAGCAGGAAGAGCCCGATCTGCGCACGGGCCCGAGGGGAGAAGGGGAGCCGGAGTGCGCTCGTCGAACGGGGGAGAGGCGTGGCGGCGAGCATGGACCTGAATCTAAAGCCAGGCCTAAGCGGTTACAGCGGTGCAGCCACCAGAGCGACGGTGGGGATCAGAGCCTCGCGAGGGTGCGGGTACCCCCACCTCCGGCGGGGCCCGCGTGAGCGGGCCCCGCCGAAGGACCGTCGCGTTACGGGGTGGTGGTGGACAGCGTGAACGTCAGCGTCTTCGAGTACGCGCCGGTGCGCAGCGCGTCGGTCGAGTTGACCAGCTGGCTGAAGCCGACCGTGACGGTGTCGTTGGAGGCCGGACCGGTGTACGTGAGCAGGTTCAGCGGCGAGGCCGAGGAGCCGACGTCGGCGTACGTCGTCGCCGGTGTTGGCGGCGTTGCGGCCGCGGGCCTGCAGCGGCTGCGGCAGCGAGAACGTGCCGTTGACCAGGTGGCCGGTGGCGAACGAGCTCGGGTCGGCGACGCTCAGCGTCGCGTCACCCGCGGTCGTGATCACGTTGGCCGTCATCGAGGACTCGTAGGGCTTCGTGATGCCGGGCGTGAACGCCGCCGAACGTCGCGCCGGCTGCCCAGCGTCAGCGACAGCGTGGCCGGCACGGTGCCGCTCGCGTCGCCGTTGGCCGGTCGTGACGTCGAAGACCGTGATCGTTGAACGTCTTCGTCGACACGTTGCCGTTGGCGTCGGTCGCCGTGCAGGTGACCGTGCGTGGTGCCGATCGGCGAACTTCGCTCCCGCTCGTCTTGTCGCAGGTGACGGTCGGAGCCGCGTCCTGCGTGTCGGTGGCCGTCGGCAGCGCGAACGTGACGTTCGTGCCGGTCAGGTCCGTCGTGTTCGCCGTGACGTCCGGCGCGGTGATGAGCGTCGGAGCCGTCGTGTCCGCCACGAAGCGCCGCGGACGCGGTCGCGGCGGTCGTGCCGCCCGTGATCGGGAGGATGACCTTGCTGGCCTTGGTGTCGACCGTGACGACCGCGCCGCGGGTGCCGGCGACGCCCATCGAGAAGTTGGCGAGCAGGATCACGCCGATCTGGTGGCCGGCCGGGAACGTGTACTCCGTCGGCAGGATCGGGAACTTGAACTCGTACTTCTGGCCCGGCGTCGACGGGCGGCCTGGCCGTGAAGAGCGAGTCGCGGTTGGACGAGTCCAGGATGCCCTTGGAGACGCGCCACGGCGTGACGGCCTGCGTGGGCTTGGTGACCTCGAGTGTAGCAGCGCGCTGTCGGCCGGCGGTCGAGTCGCCGAAGCAGCTCTTGACGGCCGGGCTGGTGTTGGAGACGCCGTCGCTGCCGCCGCGGCCGGTCGTGGCGACGCCCGCGCCGTAGTCGACGAGGAGCGCGCGCGAGGTTGCTCTGCGTGCGTGCTGAGCGACGCCTGCAGGTCGATGATCGGCGTGCCCGAGAGGTGCAGGTCGGTCTTGAGCTTCGGCGTCAGGAACGACGAGCCGGTTGGCCTGCGAGCCGTTCGGCGTGTTGATGGCGTTGGTCTCGGACAGGCTGTTGTCGGTGAACGCGAGGCGTGTCGGTGTCGCCGCCCGAGGCTCAGGCAGCAGCGAGCCGGACTGCCGGCGCCGCGGCCGCTGAGGAAGACGTCCGTCGGCGTCGTGTTCGGGATCGGCCAGTCGGCGTACGTCTGCGAACGTGTTCGGCGGACGTCTCGATGTCCACCCGCGGCTCGCTCATGATGCCGTTCTGCACGCCCTGGAGCCAGTAGTCGAACCAGCGGTGCAGCGTGTCGACCCACTCGGTGCGGCGGTAGTCGAACGGGTCGACGTGACCCTCCTGCGACAGCCACAGCTTGCGCGGCACGTTGTTGGCGGTGAGGCCGGCCCACCAGCGGCTCATCTGATCCGGGCGGACGTTGTCGTCGTTGATGCCGTGCGACTCGAAGACGGCGGCCTTGACCTTGCTGACGTCCTTGGTTGTAGTCGCGGTCGTTCCAGAACGTGGTTGATGTCGCCGTCGGCGTCACCGTCGATGAGGTCGCAGGTTCGCGAACACGTTCGCGCACGGGGTGCGATGGTCGGGCGGCAGCACGCCGAGCGTGCGCCAGCGACTGGGTCGCGGTGATGCTGTTGTCGAGGCTGCGCGGGTAGTGGGTGTTCTCCCGGATGCCGCCCATGCGCGAGTAGTCGTACCAGTCGGAGATCGCCGAGATCGGGACGATCGTCGTCAGGCCGTCGACGCCCGTGGACGCGACGCCGTTGGCGAACGTGCCGTCGTAGGACTTGCCGATCATGGCGTTCTTGCCGTTGTACCAGTCCGCCAGGACGGGGGTCTCGCCGGTCGACGACGTGTAGCCGGGGACGCGGCCCTCGAGTCCAGTCGATGACGGCCTTGAAGCCCGCGACGTCACCGGGGCCGCCGTGCAGCGGGCAGCCGGTCGAGAACGCGGTGCCGATCGGCGTGCGGCGAGGATCACCGCGTAGCCGCGCGGGACGAAGTAGTTGTCGTAGAAGAGCGGGAACTTGTCCAGCACGCCGTCCGGCGGTCGTGTGGATGAACTGCGTCTCGTTGCCGCGACCGACCGACGTGTAGTACGGGCTGTCGTCGATGATCGCCGGGACCTTCAGGTCCGGACCGGACTCCTTGGGGCGGATGATGTCGATCGCGACGCGATCGGTGACGCCGTCGGCGTCCTGGTCGACGCCGGCGACAGGAATCCAGACCCGCTCGCGCTTGGCGTCGGCGTAGCTGAAGACCGGGGCGGTTTTACCGTCGGCTCCAACCGTGATGACTGGATCGGCAGCCCGAGCGGCGCCGGCACCGAGGGACAGCGCGGCCAACGCCAAAGCGCTGGCGGCAAGCCCCCTTGCCACGTATTTCATTTGACCTCCGTTGCGACACAGACCCAGCCGTCGACTGGCTCGACGGCTCCTTGCTGCGGCAACGATATGGGTCGTTCACACCGGAACTGCACACGGCTATTCGTCCACTGCCCGTGCAGGTTGCTCAACGGCCGCGAGCCTGAGCTCGCGGCCGATGAGCGTCCTATGAAAACCCTGTGATTACAGGATGATTACGGCGTGGTCGTCGACAGCGTGAACGTGAGCGCCTTGCTGTAGGTGCCCGTGCGCAGCGGGTCGGTCGAGTTGACCAGCTGGCTGAACTCCAGCGACACCGCGTCGTTGGAAACCGGGCCCGAGTACGTCAGCAGGTTCAGCGGCGAAGCCGACGAGCCGACGTTGTTGTACGCGGTACCGGTGTTGGCGGCGTTGCGGCCGCGGGCCTGCAGCGGCTGGGGCAGGACGAACGTCCCGTTGACCAGGTGACCGGTGCCGAACGCGCTCGGGTCGGCGACGCTGAGCGTCGCGTCACCGGCGGTCGAGATGACGGTGGCCGTGGTCGACGCGAGGTACGGCTTCGTGATGCCCGGGGTGAAGACCCCGAACTGCACGGGCGCGCCGAGCGTCAGCGACAGCGTGGCGCCGACGCTACCGCCGACGGTGCCGTTGACCGGGACGAGGCGCTTGACGACGACGTTGAACGTCTTCGCGGCGGACTCGTTGCCGTTGGCGTCCTTGGCGGTGCAGGACACCGTGGTGGTGCCGATCGCGAACTTGGAGCCGGAGGCCGGCGTGCAGGTCACGGCCGGGTTCGGATCCTCGTTGTCGGTCGCGGTCGGGTTGGTGAAGGTGACCGCCGTGCCCGTGGGATCGGTGGTCTCGGTCGCGATGTCGGCCGGGACGGCGCCGAGGACCGGCGCGACCGTCTCGGCGTCGGTCAGGCTCGCGGCGACCGCCGCGGCGTAGCCGCCCTTGATCGGGAGCGTGATCTTCGAGGTGCGCGTGTCGAGCGTGACGGCGACGTTGTTGGTGCCCGTGCCGCTGGCCATGCTCGTGTTCGAGCCGCCGATGATGATGCCGATCCGGCTGCCCGCCTTGAAGATGTGCTCCTGGGGCATGGTCGGGATCTTGAAGCGGTACGACTGGCCGATCGTGACCGGCGTGGCGTCCAGGTACCACAGCGAGTCGCGGTTGGACGAGTCGACGATGCCGCGCGTGACGCGCCAGCCGGTTGTGGCGCTGGTCGTCTGCGCCGGCTTGCTGACGTTGAGGTAGCAAGCATTTTCGACCTGGGCGCCCGATGCCGAGCAAGCGCTGCCGAGGGGGCTGTCGGCCCGACAGCGCGGCGCGGCCGGCGCGGCCGGGTCCGTCTCATCCGCGCTGGAAGCGCCCCAGCAGGAACGCGTCGTGCCGGTGACGATGCCCTCGTCGGTGCGCGAGACCTGCGTGGTGACGCCGTACTCGGCGACCACGACGCTGAGGTTGCTCTGCGTGGCGCCGAGCGACGCCGCGATGTCCGCGGCTGCCGTGCCCGACAGGCGCAGGTCGGTGGTCAGCGGCCGCGAGAGGAACACGCGGCGGTTGGTCTGGGCGCCGGTCGGGGTGCCCATCAGGGTCGCCTCGCTGGTGCCGGTCGAGGCGGTGAAGCCGAGCGTGTCGACGTCGCCGCCGTTCGCGGCGCCGCCGAGCGTGCCGGGGGCGGTCGCGGTGCTGGTCCCGCGGAGGAACACGTCCACGTTCTGCGTGCCGTCGATCGGCCACGAGGTGTAGTCGCCCCACACGTCGGCGGCTTCCTCGACCGTCACGGACTTCTCGGTCTCGATGCCGTTGTTGACGCCCCACAGGTAGTGGTCGAACCAGCGGTGCAGGGTGTTGACCCACTCCGCACGGCGCGACTCGAACGGATCCTCATGGCCGGCGCGCAGGAGCCAGATCTTCGTCTGGACGCCGTTGGCCTTCAGCGCGTTGCTACCAGAGGCCGGCGTGGTCCATGCGGACGTTGTCGTCCTGCAGGCCGTGCGTGATGAAGACCGACGCCTTGACCTTTGCGGCGTCCTTGTTGTAGTCGCGGTCGCGCCAGAACGTGTTGATGTCGCCGTGTGCGTCACCGTCACCGGTGTCGACGTTGGCGTCGTTGTTCATGTCGTTGTTGATCGGCGCGCAGATCGTGCGCCGGTCGGTCAGGCCGAAGCCGAGCGTGGGGCTCGTGCCGTTCCAGGTGATCTGCGGGTTCAGGCTCGAGCCCGGGTAGTTCGTGTTGTGACGAACGCCGCCGGTGCGCGAGTAGTTGTACCAAGCCGAAATGCCGGAAACCGGGACGATCGTCTTGAGGCCTTCGACGCCCGTCGCGGCGGTGCCGTTGGACAGCGTGCCGTCGTAGGACTTGCCGATCATGGCCGAGCTGCCGTTGTGCCAGTCGGCGACCTTGGGCGCGCTGGTGCGGTCAGCAGCGGTGAAGCCGGGGACGCGGCCGTTGAGCCAGTCGACGACCGACTTCTGGCCGGCGATGTCCGTCGGGCCGCCGTGATGCGGGCAGCCGTTGGTCGTGACGCCGGTGCCGTTCATCTGCGCGAGGATGTAGGCGTAGCCGCGCGGGAGGAAGTAGTTGTCGTAGAACAGCGGCCAGCGGTCGTTGACGCCGTCGCCGTTGAAGTCCTGCATGCACTGGCCCTCGTTGCCGCGGCACAGCGTCGTGTAGTACGGGCTGGGATCGATGATCGCCGGCATCTTGTTGGTCGAGCTGCCTTCGCTCGGCCGCAGGATGTCGATCGTGATCCAGTCTTCAGCGCCGTTGCGATCAGCGTCGATCCCGGGCTGCGGGATGAACACCCGCTCCTTGATCGCCGTCTTGTAGTCGTAGACCGCCTTGGTCTTCCCGTCCTCGAGCACCGGCCCGCCCTGTGCCTGAGCGACGCCGCCGCCCAGCGCGAGCGCCGTCAGTGTCAGCGCGCCAGCGGCGAGCCCCTTCAACCCAATCCTCATGCAACCCTCCGTTGCCCGACCCGGGCCGCCCTTCCAGTGACGGCTTCTCTCATGAGACGGTAAGGGCTTTTACATGAGATTTACCTGGCCTTTCGACGCATTGGCCGTGCAGATGGTTAAACGCCCCTGTCGACCAGCGGGGGGCTCGCGCCCCCCGGACCCTCGGCCTAGTCGTCCGCGGGCGGCGGCGCGAAGATGATCTTCTTGAGCTCCTCGACCATCCGGCCGCCGAGGCGCATCGAGGTCATGAAGCCCTCGGCGCCCATCTCGCCGCCGTCGAGCGCCCGGCGCAGCTCGTCGAGTTGCTCGCGGTCGGACTCCGCCACGAGGCCCTTGCCGGCCTCGACCAGCACGAGATGCCGCGCGCGGCGGGACGTGGCGGCGATCCGCACGTAGCGCTCGCGCTCCTCCGGGCCGAGCGTCTCGAGCGGGATCACGACGGTCTGGCCGGCTGTGACGCGCTTGAGCGCGGCGGCGTCGAGCAGCGCCTGCGCCTTGGCCTCGAGGTCCTCCGCGGCGACCCGGCCCTCCAGCAGCGTGCGCACCTTGTCCAGGGACAGGACCGCGCTCTGCTCGTCGATCACGCGGGCGGTGAAGCGATCGCGCAGGGTCCGGTCCGCGCACGCGATCAGGAGCAGGCTGCCGGGGGAGTAACGCATCCGGTCGGTCGGGCCGAGCACGCGGCCGCGGACGCTGACGTCCTGCTTGCGCGGCGGGCGCTCGGGCTCTCCGGGCCGGCGCGGCCGGTCCGAAGACCATCCGCCCCGCTCGTTGTCGCCGATCTTCACGTTGCGCGGTTGCGAGGAGGACATACCCCTCACCTTAAACGGCCGGGGCGCCGACCTTGCGGTCAGCGCCCCGGTTATTCGCTACACCCGGAAGGCCACCGGGGGGCTGCCGCCCCCCGGACCCCCCGCTTTACGGCGTGCTGGTGGACAACGTGAAGACCAGCGTCTTCCCGTAGGAGCCGGTGTACAGCGCCTCGGAGGCCCCGATCGACTGACGGAAGTCGAGCGTGACCGCGTCATTGCTGACCGGTGCGATGTACGACAGCAGCGCCAGCGGTGACCGGTCGCTGTGCAACGGCGCGAACGGGACGCCCGTCACGTCGATGTTCGATGCCCGCGCGTGCAGCGGCTGCACGAGCGAGTAGGACCCGTTCACGAGGTGGCCCGTAGCCGCGAAGCTCGGGTCCCTCACCGTCAGCGAGGCCGCCGTCGCCGTCGAGATGACGTTGGCGGTCATGCTGGCGTCGTAGGACTTCCCGACGCCCGGGAGGAAGGTCCCGAACCGTGCCGGTGCCCCGATCGTCAGCGCCAGCGTGCCAGGCACGTCGCCGCTGAGGTCGCCCGGGGTCTCGGTCTGGACGACGCCGCACGCCGCGTCGGGCGTGTGCCCGGTCGCGACCTCGAGCCCACCGAGGATGTGCTTGAGGAAGTCGGCGTCGAGGAACGATGCCTCGGTGTGGCCCATCCCGGTGTACCAGGCGCGACCGCCGTCATAGCGGTGGCACCAGGAGATCGGGTGATCGTCGTCGACGTCGTCGGAGCCGTCGGCCTCCGCGTACGTCGACTCGTCCATCGTGAGCAGCACGTGCACCGGGTTGGCGCGCGGGCTGAAGTCCACGCCGCCGCCGTTGATGACGGGGTTGGCGAGGCCTTGGTAGTTGTACCACTCGTCCGTCCGCGTCCAGCGGGCCGGCAGGTGGGCCGTGGACAGGTGTGACGTGTCCTCGGTGACGACGGTCGCGGTCGGCGTGCCGTTCGGGTGGTTGCGGAAGTACGCGCCCACCAGCTTGCCGTACCACGGCCAGGTGTACTCGGTGTCCGCGGCGGCGTGGATGCCCACGTAGCCGTGACCGGCGCGGATGAAGCGCTCGAACGCCGCCTGCTGTGCGTCGTTGAGCACGTCACCCGTGGTCGAGAGCCAGACGACCGCGTCGTAACGGTTGAGGAAGTCGTCCGTGAACAGCGCCGACTCCTCGATCGCGTCGACCGCGAAGCCGTTGTCGACGCCGAGCTTCTTCAGCGCGGTGATGCCCTCGTCGATGTTCGAGTGCCGGAACGCGGCGGTCTTCGAGAAGACGAGGACCTTGAACTTCGCGGCCGGGTCGATCTGGGCCGGGAGGACGTTGACGACGACCGCCCGGGTGGACGAGCCGCCGAACGGGTCGGTCACCTTCAGCGTCGGGGTGTAGGTCCCGGGCTGCGTGTAGGTGATCGTCGGGTTCTGCGCCGTGGTCTCGAAGGTGCCGTCTCCGTCGAGGTCCCAGCTGTAGCTGACGGTGTGCCCGTCGGCGTCGGTCGCGGCGCCCGTGAGCTGCACGGCGAGCGGCGCGATGCCGGCCTGCGGAGCGGCCGCGGTGGTCGCGCCGATGGTCGGGTTGCGGTTGGCCTGGACGACCACGCTGAGCGTGGCCTCGCCCGTCCCGCCCTTGCCGTCGGAGACCGTGACCTTGACGGTGCGGGTCGCGGCGGCGAGGAACGTGTGGGTCGGGTTCTGCTCGGTCGAGGTGTCGCCGTCGCCGAAGTCCCACGCGTACGTGAGGCTGTCGCCGTCGGCGTCGGTCCCGGCGGCCGTGAAGGCGACCGGGTTACCCACGCGGACGTTGCCGGTGGGGGTGCGCGCCGCCGTCACCGTCGGGGCGGCGTTCGGGCACGGCGTGTCGGCCACGTTCGCGCCGGTCAGCGTGAACCAGTCGAACGTCGGCGTCACCTGGGTGGCCGCCGCGTTGGACAGTGCGTAGACGCCGACCTTGGCGTTCGCCGGGATGCCGGTCGAGACCCGCCCGGCCTGCGTCCACGTCGTGCCGTCGGTCGAGTACTGACCCGTCAGGGTCGTCCCGTTGCTGACGATCCGCACGTAGAAGTCCTGCGGGAACGTCGCCGCGAGGTTGGACGTGTGGTCCGCGGTCGCGTTGCGGGCGGTGGCGTTGATCTCCTCGATGAACTCGAAGAACTCGGTGTTCGCCGCGGTCGCCGTGTTGGTCGCCGTGCGGTCGAGCTTGACGTAGTTGTTGTCGTCGTTGTAGACGATGATCCCGGCCTGCTGGTACTGCACCAGGCCCTTGTGGTTGATCTTCGCCGTCATCGTGAAGGCGCCGGTGGGAGCCGTGCGCAGCACGATGTTCTTGGCCGTGTTGGCGGTCTGGTAGAGATCGCCGGCCTGCGTCGGGATCGACAGCTTGCCGCCGCCGACCGTCAGGGTCGCGTCACCGCGAATCACGCTCCAGCCGGCGCCCAGAGCGGTGCCGTCGAAGTCGTCGCGGTAGCCCGACCCGGTCCCGCAGCTGGCGGCGGTGACCGTGACCGCCACCGTCGCGTTCCCGGTTCCGCCCTTGCCGTCGGAGACGGTCACCGTGGCGGTGAAGCTCCCCGCCTGGGTGTAGGTCTTCGACGGGTTCTGCGCCGTCGAGGACGTGGTGTCCCCGAAGGTCCACGCGTACGTCAGCGCGTCGCCGTCGGCGTCGGTGCCGGTGGCCGTGAAGGCGATCGGCGTGCCGGTTGTGACGCTGCCCGCCGGGGTGCGCGAGGCGACCACCGTCGGGTTGCGGTTGGCCTGTGCGACGACCACGGTCAGCGACGCGCTGCCGCTGCCGCCCTTGCCGTCGGTGACGGTCACCTTGGCGGTGTACGTGCCCGCGGCGGTGTAGGTCTTCGACGGATTCTGCGCCGCCGAGGTCGTCGTGTCCCCGAAGTCCCACGCGTACGTGAGCGTGTCGCCATCGGGGTCGGTGCCGGTCGCGGTGAACGCGATCGCGGTGCCGGTCGTCGTGTTGCCGGCCGGAGTGCGCGCCGCCGTCACCGACGGATCGCGGTTGGAGGTGGTGACGATCACCGTCGAGGTGGCCGTCCCGGTTCCGCCCTTGCCGTCCGACACCGTGACCGTGGCCGCGAAGGTGCCGGCCGCGGCGTAGGTGTGCGAGGGGTTCTGGGCGCTGGAGGTGCCGCCGTCGCCGAAGTCCCACGCGTACGTGAGCGTGTCGCCGTCGGGGTCGGTGCCGGTCGCGGTGAAGGCGACAGCGGTGCCGACGGTGACGCCGCCGGACGGAGTGCGGGCGACGCTGACGGTCGGGTTCTGGTTCGCCGTCGACGCCTTGCCGCAGGCCGCGGAGGCCGTGACGCCCGCGGTGATCTCGATGCCCGCGTTGAGGTGGTTGAGCATCGTGGCGTCCGAGAAGGACGCCTGCGTGTGGGCGAGGCCCGAGTACCACGCGCGGCCGCCGTCGTAGCGATGGCACCAGGCGATCGGGTGATCGTCGTCGGTGCCGTCGGAGCCGTCGTTCTCGGCGTAGGTGGACTCGTCCATCGTCAAGAGGACGTGGACGCCCGCCGTGAGGCGCGGGCTGTAGTCGGTACCGCCTCCGTTGACCACCGGGTTGACCGGCGACTGGAAGTTGTACCACTCGTCCGAACGCGTCCAGCGGGCCGGGATCCCGGCCGTCGACGGGTCGGTCGTGTCCTCGACGACGGTCGTCGCCGTGGGTGTCCCGTCGGGGTGGTTGCGGAAGTACGCGCCCACCAGCTGGCCGTACCACGGCCAGCCGTACTCGGTGTCCGCCGCCGAGTGGATGCCCACGTAGCCGCCGCCGGCGCGGATGAAGCGCTCGAAGGCCGCCTGCTGGGTGTCGGTCAGCACGTCACCGGTGGTCGACAGGAAGATCACCGTGTCGTAGTGGCTGAGGATGTCGTCGCGGAACCACGTCGCGTCCTCGGTCGCGTCGACCTGGAAGTTCTTGCTGGTCCCGAGCGCCTGGATCGCCGCGATGCCCTGCGGGATCGAGTCGTGGCGGAACGCGGCGGTCTTGGAGAACACCAGCGCGCGGAAGCGTGCGGTGTCGGAGTCCTTGGCCAGGACCGTGACCGAGACGACGCGGGTGGTCACGCCGCCCTTGCCGTCCGTGATGGTGACGCGGGCGTTCTTGGCGCCGCCGGTCGCGTACGTCGTGCTCGCGGTGGCGCCCGTCGCGTCATAGGACCCGTCGCCGTCGAAGTCCCACCGGTACGTCAGCGGGTCGCCGTCGGAGTCGGTCGCAGCCGCCGTGAAGTTCACGGGCAGCGGGGCGACGCCGAACACCGGGTCGGCCGAAGCGGTCGAGATGACCGGGTCGGCGTTCGCGCCCGTGCCGGGCACGCAGGTCGGATCCGGCGGCACGTTCGGGCCATCGAGGGTGAACCAGTCGAACGTGGGGGTCACCGTGGTGGTGGCCGCGTTCGAGAGCGCGAAGAACCCGATCTGGGGGTTCGCGGGCAGCGCGGTGGAGGACTGGCCGACGTTGGTCCAGTTCTGGTTGTCGGTCGAGTAGGCGCCCACGAGCGTGGTGCCGTTGTAGGTGATCCGCAGGTAGAAGTCCTGCGCGAAGCCCGCGGCGAGGTTGGAGGTGTGGTCCGCCGTGGCGTTGCGCGGCGTACCGGCGACCTCCTGGATGTACTCGAAGAACTCGGTGTTCGCGTTGGCCGCGGTGTTGGTCGCGGTGCGGTCGAGCTTGATGTAGTTGTCGTCGTCGCCGTAGACGATGATTCCGGCCTGCTGGTACTGCACCAGGCCCTTGTGGTTGATCTTCGACACGATCGTGAAGGCACCGGTCGGGGCCGGGCGCAACACGACGTTCTTGGCCGTGTTGGCCGTCTGGTAGAGGTCGCCGGCCTGTGTCGGGATCGACACCACGCCGTTGGCCACCTGCAGCGACTGGTCGCGCCGGACGACGCTCCAGCCGGCGGCCAGGTCGTTGCCGTTGAAGTCGTCACGGAAGCCCGGTCGGGCACTGCCCGACACTCGCCGAGACGCTGATCGGCGTCTGGACGACGGTCTTGCCGCCGTCGGCGTCGGTCACCGAGAGGGTGGCGACGTACGGGCCTGAGGCCGCGTAGATGTGGGTCGGATCGGCCTGTGTGGAAGCGGCGGTGCCGTCACCGAAGTCCCACGAATACGTGAGCGCGCCGGAACCGTCGGGGTCCGTCGCGGTCGAGTCGAAGACGACGTTCAGCGGCGCCGCGCCGGAGGGCGGGGTCGCGTTCACGGAGACCGTGGGGGGCGCCGTGGCGGCGGCCCCCTGGCCGACGAACTCGAACTGGTTGAGGTTCAGGAGCGAGCCGCTCGCGCCCGGGTTGCGGAACACGAGGAACAGCTCGTGCGTGCCGGTCGGAGCCGTGATCGGCAGCTCGACGGTCTTGTAGGTCTGGGCGGCGCCTGTCGCGCTGATCTGGCCGGTCTCGGCCACCAGCGTGCCGGTGGGCGAGTCCAGGCGGACCTGGATCGACCCGGTGTTCGTCGCACTCGCCACGCGGAAGCGCAGCGCCGAGATGCTCTTGAGGTTGACCGGCTTGTAGGAGACGTAGTCGCCGTCCTCGAGCGCGGTCAGGTTCAGGCCGCCGCCGAGGGTGTCGGTCGTGTTCTCGGTCGACGCGCCGGCCGCGCCGGTCGTCGCCGTGTTGGGCAGCCGGCCCGTGGAGGCGAAGAACTCCGCCTGCTTGGTCTTGGGCTGCAGGATGGCCTGCGCGCGGCCGGTCAGCGGCGCGATGCCGCCCGGGCCGCCCTTGTCGGTGTAGGCGACGCCGAGCACGGTGAACGTGTTGGCCTCGGAGCCGTGGCCGGCGGTGAGGCCGGTCGAGAACGTGCCCGTGCAGCCCGTGGTCTGCGAGAGGCCGTGGGCGTGCTCGTCATGGCCGAGCGAGACGGTGACCTGCACGTTGGCGCAGTCGATGCCCGCACCGGTCGCGCCGTCCTCGGGGTCGGTGACCTTGATCCGGTAGGGGACCCGGTCGGTGAACGACGCGATCTGGCCGTCCTCCGGAAGCTCGATCGTCACGACCGGCGAGCGGTTGCCGACGGTGACGACCGTGTTCGAGACGCCCGTCAGGCCACCGGCATCGGTGACGGTGAGCTTGACCTGGAAGGAGCCGTTGGTGTTGAAGACGTGGCTCGGGTTGGCGGCGGTCGAGGTGCCGCCGTCGCCGAAGTCCCAGGCGTACGTGATGGCCGTGCCCTCGGGGTCGGCCGAGCCGGCGCTGGAGAAGTTGACCGTCAGCGGCGCGAGGCCCTCGGTGGGCGTGGCCGCGGCGTGGGCGTCGGGGTTCTGGTCGCCCTTGAGGTAGTCGATGCGGTAGACGCCGGAGTCGGCGTTGTTGCCGTTGAAGCCGGAGCCCCACTCGATGACGTAGAGCGCGCCGTCAGGACCGAAGTCGAGGTCCATCGGCCGCTTGTAGCCGGTGCCGCGCGCGAACGCGTCGACGCTGGTCATCGCGCCGCTGGCGTTGAGGTTGGCGGTCTTGATCCAGCCGTTGTTCCACTCGCCGATGAACCACTTGTCGTCGTAGAACTGCGGGAACTTGCGCGCCGACTGCAGCGTCGGGTCGTAGTGGTAGCGCGGGCCGCCCATCGGGGCGCCGCCCGTGCCGAGGCCCGTGAAGCGCGGGTCCTGCTCGGAGAAGCCCATCCAGGCGCTCGCGCCCTTGGCGGCCGGCAGGTTGGTCAGGCCGGTGTTATTGGGCGAGTCGTTGACCGGCGCGGCGCAGTTGAACTTGGCACCGGACGTCGAGGTCGCGAAGTTGTAGTCGTTGTAGGGGGTGTTGTCGCGGATGCAGTAGGGCCAGCCGTAGTTGCCCGAGCTCGAGAGCACGTTGTATTCGACGCTGCCCTGCGGGCCGCGGTTGGCGTTGGCGGTGCTGGCGTCAGGCCCGTAGTCACCCATCAGGACCCAGCCCGTTTCAGGATCGACGGTGAAACGGAACGGGTTGCGGAAGCCCATGCCGAAGATCTCCGGCCGGGTCTTGTTGGTGGTGTCGAGCGCTTCGTCGAAGAGGTTGCCGGCCGGGATCGTGTACGTCGTGCCGACGCCGGGCGTCCCCAGCGGGATCTCCATCGGCTTGATCCGGAGGATCTTGCCGCTGAGGTCGTTGGTGTTGCCGGCGGTCCGCTGTGCGTCCCAGGCCTCGCGGCCGCTGCGCTCGTCGATCGGGTTGAAGCCGCTGGAGTCGTACGGGTTCGTGTTGTCGCCCGTCGAGATGTAGAGGCTGCCGTCGGGGCCGAAGTAGAGCGAGCCGGACGAGTGGCAGCACTGCGCGCGCTGGTGCTGGAAGGTGAGGATGCGCTGCTCGGAGCTGAGGTCGAGCGTGTCGCCGTTGACCTTGAAGCGCGCGATGATCTGGGTGTTGGTGCTGTCCGGCAGCTGGGAGTAGAAGAGGTAGACCCAGTTGCTGAACGCGAAGTCCGGGGCGAGCTGGAGGCCGAGCAGGCCGTTCTCCTGGCTCGTCGTGACCGGTACGGTGCCCGCGGTCACGGTCTGCTGCGTGTTCGGCTTCCAGATCTGCAGCCGTCCATCGCGCTCGATGTAGAAGACGCGCCCATCCGGGGCGACGTCGAGTTCCATCGGGTTCTGCGTGTTCTCGTCCAGCGTGACCTTCTGAAAGTCAGCTGCGACAGGGTCCTGCGCCGCTGCCGTCCCGGCCCATCCGAGTACGACCAACAGCGCGGCCACGACGGTGGCCAGCGCTTCCTTGCCCCTTCGACCCATCGAATCTCTCCTCGCTCAATGACTACGAAAGCCCGTGCAAGGTTCCGTGCAGTGAGCGGATTCCGCGCGAGCGTACACGAATCAGTCGAGTTGTGTATGACTGTCTTACAAGATAGGTTTTCTCGCATGGAGGAGATCGAAGTCGTCGCGTTCGCCTGCCGCGGCACCCTTTTGGATTGGGCAGGCGCGATCGAGGCGGTGGCCTACGAGCTGGCCCGCCGCAACGGAGAGAGCCCGCTCGATCGCGGAGCTGAGCTGCGCCGGCGCGTGGAGCTGTTGGCGGACGGTCACGGCCTGGCCCGCGGATTCGAGCGGCTGGCCCGCGAACGCGGATACCGTGGTGAGGAGAGCGGAGAGGAGTCGCTCGCGCGCGTGATCGCGATGGCGCGCCCGACGCGCGGCGCCCGCGAAGCCGTAGCGCTGGCGGTCCGTTCCGGGCGGCGCGTGGTCGCCGTCTCCCGTGGCGAGAGCCCCGGTGCGCTGTACTTGTTCGGCGCTGCGTTCGAGGCTGTCGTGCCGGATCTGAACCCGCGCCACGTCGGCGTGCCGCTGGAGCGCGTGCTCTACGTCACCGCCTCCGAGCGCCGCCGCGACGAAGCGCGCGCGCTGGGAATCCGCGCGGTCGCGCTCGTCGAGGTCGCCAACGCGCTCGACGCGTGGCGACCCGAGGTGCGTGCGCTGGGCGTCGCGAACCTCGTGCCGATCGAGCTGCAGGCGGCGGTGGCGGCCTGATGAGCGGACTCGCCATCAGGCCGATCTCGACGACCGAGGCGGTGGTCGTCTCGCTGCGTGCCCGGATCCTCGACGGCAAGATCGAGCCCGGCGTGCGCCTGCCCGAGCTCGACCTGGCCGCCGAGTTCGGCGTCGCCCGCCCGACCGTGCGCGCGGCGATCCAGACCCTCTGCCACGAGGGCCTGCTGGTGCGCGAGCCCAACCGCAGCGCCCACATCCCCGTCCTGACCCGCGACGAGATCCTCGACCTGTTCTCCGTGCGCATCCCGCTCGAGTGCCTGGTCGTCCGCGCGGTGGTCGAGCGCGACGTCTCGCTCGACGGCGCCCGCGAGGCGATCGCCCGGATGGAGGCGCTCCCCGACGACGCCGGCTGGAGCGAGGTGGTCGCCGGCGACGGCGCGTTCCACGAAGCGCTCGTGACCGCGGTCGGCTCACCCCGCCTGGAGCGGCTCTACGGCGCGCTGAGCGGCGAGATCCGCCTCTGCGTGGCGCAGCTGCGCCCGAGCTGGGCCTCGCCCAAGGAGATCGGTCTCGAGCACCACGAGGTGCTGGAGGTCCTCGAGACGGGCAACGTCGCCGCCTCCGAGGCCCGCATGACGCAGCACCTTGAGCGCGCCGTGCGGGACCTCACGGAAGCGCCCCCCGCCGCCTAGGCGCCGGACGGGCGCCGGCGACCCCCCGGCCGGTGGCCCCGATCCGTCGGATTCCCACGAGCGTCGAGTTTCTCGAGTAGAGCGCGAGAAACTCGACCCTCGCCGAGCCCGGCACGCTTCCCAACGCGCGGGCCGAGGTCTCTCGCTGCTCCTAGGCGGTCGCGAGACCGGCGCGGAGTCGCGCGGGCTCGCCGTGCCACGCGGCGTCCAGGATCGCCTCGAGCGCGTCCGCGTCCAGCGGGCGCGGGTTGTTGTCGATCAGCCGCTTGATCTTCACCGACGCCTCGGCCATGCCGCGCAGGTCGCTCTGGGCGACGCCGATCTCGGCCAGCGAGGCGGGCAGGCCGATCTGCAGGCCAAGGCTGTGGACGTGGTCGACGGGATCGCCCGGGCTGCCCATCTCGCTCGCCAGCGCGGCGAGCTCGGCCGTGCGGGCGGGCCGGTTGAACTCCATGACGTACGGCAGCAGCAGTCCGGTGCCGAGGCCGTGCGAGGTGTGCGTGGCAGCGCCGACGGCGAACTGCAGCGCGTGCGCGGCGGCGACGCCGGAGTTGCCGAAGGCGATGCCGGCGAGCAGGCTGCCGTAGAGCATCCCGGTGCGTGCCTCGAGGTCGTCGCCGTCCTCGACGACGCGCTCGAGGTTGCGGGCGATGTGCCCGGCCGCGGTCAGCGCGAGCGTGTCGGAGAGCAGGTTCTTGCCGACCTGCGGGCGGCCGAGGACGAGGTCGACGGTCGGTTCCTCGCGGGCGGACATGAAGGCCTCGATCGCGTGCGAGAGCGCGTCGATGCCGGAGTGCGCGGTCACGGTGGCCGGCGCGCCGAGCGTCAGCAGCGGGTCGCAGATCGCGTGGCGCGGGATCAGGTGCGGGCTTGCGACGCCGATCTTCATCTCGGTCGCCGGATCGGTGATGACGGAGACCGGCGTGGCCTCCGAGCCGGTTCCGGCCGTGGTCGGCAGCGCGATCAGCGGCAGGACCGGGCCGGGCACGGACTGCACGGCGTAGTAGTCCTCGAGCGTCGCCGCCGTGCGCGAGCAGCAGGGCGGTGACCTTGGCCAGGTCGATCACGCTGCCGCCGCCGACGGCGACGATCACGTCGGGCGCGTGCTCGACGGCCGAGCGCGACAGCGGCGTCGATCGCGCCGCGCGGAACGTCGACGACGGCGTCGCTGAAGACCGCGATCTCCAGGCCGGCCTCCTCGAGCGATTCGCGGACGGTCGCGAAGCCCGGGGTGCCGGCGATCGTCGCGTCGGTGCATGACGAGCACGCGGCGGCCGTAGTCCGCGGCGACGCGGCCGGCGGCCGCGGCCATCCCGGCGCCGAACAGCACCTGGGAAGGGGCGCGCAGGATGGCGAAGTCGGTCATCGGTCGGTCTCCAGGAAGGTGGTCACGAGGGGGTTGAATTCGTCGGTGCGTTCGAGCGGGCGCGCGTGGCCGCAGCGCCCGAACACGTGCGCACGGACGTCAGGAAGGATGTCGAAGCAGTGCCAGCGCGCCGTCCTCGAGGGGCACGACGCGGTCCTGCGCGCCGTGCACCAGCAGCACCGGCACGGCGATCGAAGCCAGCTCCGCGGGCGAGAGCGAGAGATCGTCGACCCAGCGCTGGCGCGGGGCCGGGAACAGCGTGGGGAAGTGCGGTTGGGCGAGGGTCGCCGTCAGGCGCGCCTCGATCGCTTCCGGCGTCGCCGCCGCCGGGTCGTGATTGAGCAGCTCGATCAGGGCCTTCGCCGCCTCGCGGCTCGGCTCGTAGCCCCACAGCTCGTCGAGCCCCGCGGGCAGCGCCATCGGATGGCCCATCGAGCCGACGGCGACCACGCGGCGTAACGGTTCTCGGGCGCGCGCACGCGAGCGAGAACGCGATCGCCCCGCCGGCGGAGTTGCCGACGACGGCGCATGCGCCGATCCCCAGCGCGTCGAGCACCGCCATCGCCTGCGCCGTCCACGCCGCGCGCAGCGACCCCACCGGCAGCTCGCTCTCGCCGAACCCGAGCAGGTCCGGGGCGATCACGCGGTGGTGCGGCTCGAGCGCTGCGATCAGCGGTGTCCAGGCCGCCGACGTCGTCCCCGGGCCGGACCCGTGCAACAGCAGCACGGCCGGCCCGGAGCCTCCGTCGTACATCAGCTCAGGCGGGGACGGCGGCGCGCTCGAGCACGTTCATGAACGCGCGCGACCACTCCGGCATGTCCGGCCAGCCCCGGCACGAGACCATGTTCCCGTCGACGACGTCGGGCGCGTCGACGAGGATCGCGCCGGCGTTCTCCATGTCGCCCCACAGCGGCGGGAAGGCCGCGGTCTTGCGGCCCTTGCAGCAGTCCGTAGACCGCCGGGACCTGCGGGCCGTGGCAGATCGTGCCGACCGGGAGGTCGTGCTCGAAGAAGTACTCCGTGATGCGGCGCACGTCGGCGTCGAGGCGGATGTACTCGGGGGCGCGGCCACCGGGGATGACGAGCGCCACGTAGTCGGACGGGTCGACGTCCGCGAACGCGACGTCGACCGGCAGCTTGCGGCCGTTCTTCTCGGTGTACGCGTCCGAGTTGGGATCGAAGTCGTGGATGACGAGCTGCACCTCACGCCGTCGTGAGTGCGGCCACGTCGGCGATGTAGCCGGCCTCCCGCAGACGGTAGATCGGGTACATCGCGTCGAGCTCTTCGGCGGCGTCGCCGACGAGCACGAGCACTTTCTGAGACACGGAACCTCCCTCCAGTTGTTCTTGCAAGATCGTGATAAGTCGTGGGATCAGTCGAACGCGAAGTACTTCGGTTCGAGGAACTCGAACAGGCCGTGGTGGCCGCCCTCGCGCCCGAGGCCGCTCTGCTTGGCGCCGCCGAACGGGGCCGCGGGGTCCGAGACGACGCCGCGGTTGAGGCCGACCATGCCGGTCTCGATCTCCTCGCCGACCGCCATCGCGCGGCGCAGGTCGCGGCTGAAGACGAACGCGACGAGGCCGTACTCGGTGTCGTTGGCCAGGGCGATCGCCTCGTCCTCGTCCTCGAAGGTCATCACGGGGGCGACCGGGCCGAAGACCTCCTCGGAGAGGATCGCGCTGCCGTGCGCGACGCGGTCGAGCACCGTGGGCGGGTAGAAGAACCCGGGCCCGGGGAGCGGAGCACCGCCGGTGCGGATGCGCGCGCCGCGCTCGAGCGCGTCGTCCACGAGCCGCTCGACCTTCGCGCGCGCCGCGGCGTTGATCAGCGGGCCGAGCTGCGTGGCGGGGTCGAGCCCGGGGCCGACGCGGACGGCGGCCAGCGCCGCGGTCAGGGCGTCCGTGAAGGCTTCGGCGACCGACTCGTGCACGAGGAAGCGGTTCGCGGCCGTGCAGGCCTCGCCGCCGTTGCGCAACTTCGCGTCCATCGCGCCGGCGACCGCGAGGTCGATGTCGGCGTCGTCGAGCACGAGGAAGGGTGCATTGCCGCCGAGCTCCATCGAGGTCGAGATCACGTTCGGGGCGGCGAGCTCCAGCAGCCGGCGCCCGACCGCGGTCGAGCCGGTGAAGGAGAGCTTGCGCACGCGCGGGTCGGCCAGGACGACTTCGGAGATGGGCGCCGGATCGTCGCTGTTGACGACGTTGACCACGCCCGCCGGAACGCCGACGCGCTCGAGCAGGCGCGACGATCGCGAGCGCGGTCAGCGGCGTCTCCTCCGCTGGCTTGAGCACGACCGTGCAACCCGCGGCGAGCGCCGGCCCGAGCTTGCGCGTGGTCATCGCCGCCGGGAAGTTCCAGGGCGTGATCAGCAGCGAGATGCCGATCGGCGCGTGCGAGACGAGCATCCGGCTCGTGCCGCGGGCGCGACGCGCGTAGTCGCCGCCCGCGCGCACCGCCTCCTCGGAGAACCAGCGCAGGAACTCGGCGGCGTAGGCGGTCTCCCCGCGCGCCTCGGCGAGCGGCTTGCCCATCTCACGCACGATCAGGTGCGCGATCTCGTCGCCGCTGCGACGTCATCGCTTCGAAGGCCCGCCGAGGATCTCTGCGCGCTCGCGCGGGGCGCGCGATGCCCAGTCCTCGGCGGCGGCCTGCGGCGGCGTCGACGGCGGCGAGCGCGTCCTCCGGCTCGGCGGCCGCGACCGAGTCGATCACGGATCCGTCCGCGGGATCGAGCACCGAAAAGCTCCGTCGCTCGGTGGCGGTGACCATGACTCGAGCGTAGCGCGACGGTGATAGCCAATGCAAGAAATTGCCAAAGGTGTTGACAAGAGATGCAAAGAGGGCGTAGGTTTTTGCAAGCCTCGTGCAAGGTTCGCAGTGCGGCTGGTCAATCGGAGCAGGACCAAACCTCTTGGAGGAGGAGCAATGAAGGGGAGACTTCAGGTCTCGGCAGCGATTGCCGCGGCTGCGGCAGCGTTCACCGTTGCCGCTTGCGGTGGTAGTGACAACAAGGCTGACTCGGGTGATGGTGCCACGAAGGCACCGGCCACCACGACGGCCAAGCTCAGCGACAAGCCGATGACGCTCACGTTCCTTTGGTTCGAGTGGCCGCCCGCGAAGGCGCTCGAGGAACTGGGCAAGGAGTACACGAAGACCCGTCCGAACGTGACGGTCAAGGTCAACACCGTGCCGAACCCGCAGTGGCACGACGCGATCTTCACCCAGTTCGCCGCGCAGAAGACGAACTTCGACATCCCGATCCTGGACTCCCAGAACATCGGCGAGGCGGTCACCAACGGCAGCATCCTCGACCTCACGGACTTCGTGAAGAAGAACATCGACACCTCGGTGTACGACCCGTACTTCCTCGCGGCGTACGGCCAGTACCCGCAGAACCAGACCGGCGAGGCCAACCCGGACGCCAAGACCTACGGTCTGCCGCTGCTCGGCGACACGTGGTCGATGATCTGGCGCAAGGACCTCATGGGCGACACGCCTCCCGCCACGTGGGAGGACATGATCGCCGCGGCCAAGAAGTGCCAGGAAGACAACCCCGGCATGAGCGGCCTCGCGTTCCACCAGGCCGGCACCGGCGACGCCGCGGCCGTGACCTACAACACCCTCAACGCGCTCTACGGCGGCCAGCTGTGGAACGCCGACGAGCGCAAGATCGAAGGCGTCGTCAACGACGCCGCCGGCAAGAAGGCGATGGACGTCCTCGTCAACCAGATGGTCCCGCTCACGCCCAAGGGCTCGAGCAACTGGTTCATCGACGAGGTCAACGCCGCGATCAGCCAGGGCAAGGTCTGCGTCGGCTTCCAGTGGATCGCCGCCATGGGCGGCCTGCTGGACCCGAAGAGCTCCAAGCTCGGCAAGACCAAGGAAGACATCCTGAAGCCAAGCTCGGCTTCGCGCCGCTGCCCAAGCAGGTCACCGACAAGGTGCCGCTCGGCGGCATGGGCCTCCACGTCTCCAAGTACATCCCGGAGGAGAAGCAGGCCGAGGCGCTGAACTTCATCAAGTGGTTCCAGACGCCCGAGGCGCAGAAGAAGTGGGCGCAGCTCGGCGGCGTGCCGGCCCGTAACGACGTGCTGTCGTCGCCGGAGTTCCTCGAGGCGCAGCCGTACAACCACGTGTTCACGGAGTCCGTGCCGCGTCTGAAGGACTTCTGGAACCTTCCCGAGTACGCGAAGCTCCTGAACGTCCATTCGACCGAGGTCAACGCGGCCATCAGCGGCACCGAGAAGCCCGACGCGGCCCTCGACAAGCTGGCCAGCGAAGAGCAGGCCATTCTCGACGAGAGCGGCCACTAGCAGCGATTCTTCAGGGGGCCGGGCTCAGCCCGAGCCCGGCCCCCTGATCTCTCTCGCCCTCGCATCCACATGGCCGACACGCTCCAAACCCCGCCCACCGCTTCCCCGACCGTCGAGAAGCTGGAAGCGCCGCCCGCAGCCAAGCGGTTCGCATTCCTGACCGACCGGTGGCTCGCCGCGCTGTTCATCGCGCCGGCGCTGCTCCTGCTCCTGTTCCTCTCGATCTGGCCGCTGATTCGGCTCCTGTGGCTGTCCTTCACCGACTACTCGGTGACGCGCGACGTCCCCTCGAGCTTCGTCGGGTTCGACAACTACATCGACGTGCTCACGTCCCCGGTGACGCACAAGCGCGCGTTGACGACGCTGATCTTCGTCCTCGGTGCGGTGTTCCTGCAGACGCTGATCGGCTTCACGATCGCCTTCCTGATCTCCCGCCGCATCAAGGGGCGCGGCGCGCTCACCACCCTCTTCCTGATCCCGATGATGCTGTCGCCGGTCGTCGTGGGCCTGTTCTGGAAGTTCATGCTCGACGTGCAGTTCGGCGTCCTGAACTCGTTCTCGGACAGTCTCGGACTCGGCCGCTTCGAGTGGCTGACCAACCAGCGACTGGCCCTGCTCTCGCTGATCATCGTCGACACCTGGCAATGGACGCCGTTCATCATGCTGATCGCGCTCGCGGGCCTGACGGCGGTGCCCAAATACCTCTACGAGGCCGCTGAGATCGATCGCGCCTCGGAGTGGTTCAAGTTCCGGCGGATCACCTTCCCGCTCGTCTGGCCGCTGCTGCTGATCGCGGTCATGTTCCGTGCGATCGAGGCCTTCAGGCTCTTCGACCTTGTCTACATCCTCACCGGAGGTGGGCCAGGCGGCACGACCGAGACCCTGTCGTACCAGGTCTACAAGGTCGCCTTCTTCGGGTTCGACACCGGGCGCGCGTCCGCGTTCGGCATCCTGATGGTGATCGTTGTCACGATTCGTCGCGCAGTTCTACCTGCGCTACCTCAACCGTCTTCAGGAGCGCTAGATGGCCGCCGCACACATCCAGCCGGCCGGTCTTGCCGACGCAGGGGATCGCCGGCGAGACCGTCGCCCCGCCGATCCGCCGCCGGCCCAAGTTCGGCGCAGCGGTCGAGATCGTCGCGCTGACGCTGTTCGCGATCGTGATGCTGTTCCCCGTCGTCTGGATGCTCGAGACGGCGCTCAAGGACACCAAGGACATCTACGCCGTCCCGGCCAAGGTGTTCAGCTTCGGGCCGACGCTCGATCACTTCAAGGACGTCTTCAGCTCCGATTCGCCGGTGCTGTCCGGGCTTCAAGAACTCGGTAATCGTGGCGAGCTCGTCGACGATCATCGCGACGCTCTTCGGCGTTCCCGCCGCCTGGGCCTACTCGCGCTTCAACATCCCGGCCAAGAAGGACCAGCTGTTCTTCATCCTCTCGACGCGCTTCATGCCGCCCGTCGTGGTCGTGATCCCGATCTTCCTGATGTTCCGCGACCTGAACCTGCTCGACACGCAGCTCGGCCTGATCCTGGTCTACGCGGCCTTCAACCTGCCGTTCACGATCTGGATGATGAAGGGCTTCGTCGACGACGTCCCGGAGGAGTACGAGGACGCCGCGATGCTCGACGGCTTCTCGCGCTTTGAGGCCTTCTGGCGCGTCACGTTGCCGCTGCTGATTCCCGGGATCGCCGCCACCGCGGTGTTCGCCCTGATCTTCTCCTGGAACGAGTTCGTGTTCTCGATCTTCCTGATCACGATCGCCGGACACGCGCACGGCGCCGGCGGCGATCGCGGGCCTGATCGGCGGGACGACGATCGACTGGGGGCTGGTCGCGGCCTCGGCGATGGTCTTCGCCATCCCGGTGCTGGTGTTCGCGTTCCTGGTGCGCAAGTACCTCGTCGCCGGCGTCACGCTCGGGGCGGTGCGGCGCTAATGGCCGAAGTACTCGTCAAGCGCCTGCACAAGGCGTTCCCCGACGGCACCGTCGCGGTCGAGGAGCTCGACCTCGAGATCGGCGACGGCGAGCTGTTCGTCATGCTCGGCCCGTCGGGCTGCGGCAAGACGACGACGCTGCGCTGCATCGCGGGCCTGGAGCAAGAGACCTCCGGCCAGATCATCATCGGCGACGAGGTCGTCAGCGGCCTGCGCCCGTCGCAGCGCGACATCGCGATGGTGTTCCAGTTCTACGCGCTGTATCCGCATCTGACGCGTGCGCGACAACATGGCGTTCCCGCTGCGCGCGGCCAAGCGGCCCGGAGTCCGAGATCATCGAGCGCGTCAACGAGGCCGCCCGGATGCTGCAGCTCGAGCCGTACCTGACCCGCAAGCCGAGCAAGCTCTCGGGCGGCGAGCAGCAGCGCGTCGCCCTCGGGCGCGCGATGGTGCGCCACCCGAAGGCGTTCCTGATGGACGAGCCGCTGACCAACCTCGACGCCGAGCTGCGCGCCGACATGCGCGCCGAGGTCAAGCACGTCCAGCAGCGCCTGAACACGACGATGATCTACGTCACCCACGATCAGACCGAGGCGATGGCGCTCGGCCACCGGATCGCGATCCTCAACAAGGGCAACCTCGAGCAGGTCGGCGCCCCGATGGAGGTCTACGACCGGCCGGCGACGCTGTTCGCCGCGCGCTTCATCGGCTCACCGCCGATGAACCTGATCGAGGCCGAGGTCACCAACGGTCACCTGACCGCGGCCGGCGGGCTCAAGATCGCCGCGCCGGAAGGCCTCAAGCGCGGTGACCGCGTGATCGCCGGCGTCCGTCCCGAGCGCTTCACGGTCACGGCAGAGCTCGACGAGCGACTCCGTGCGCGGGCGCATCGTGTCGCGCGAGGCGCTGGGCGACGAGACGATCTACGTCGTCGATACCGAGGCCGGGCTGCTCCACATCCGGATGCCCCCGACCGATCCGCTATGGAGGAGGAGCAGATCGTGGCCGTGCGCCATCAGGGCGCCGCCCCGCCGGCGTATGACCCACAGACCGAGCAGGTGGTGAGCCGATGACCGGGTCCGCGATCGTCGTCGCGGGATGTCTCGAAGTCCTTCGGCGACGTCCAGGCCGCTCAAAGACCTCGAGCTCGACGTCCCGGACGGCGCGTTCTTCGTGCTGCTCGGTCCGTCGGGCGCCGGCAAGACGACGACCCTGCGCGTCATCGCCGGGCTGCGAGAAGCCGGACACCGGCTCGGTCCACCTGCACGGGGATCGACGCCACGAACGCGACGCCGGCCGAACGCGACCTGGCGATGGTGTTCCAGAGCTACGCCCTGTACCCGAAGCAGACGGCGGCGCAGAACATCGCGTCGCCGCTGCGGGCGCGCAAGCTGTCCAAGGCCGACATCGACGCGTCGGTCAAGCGCGTCGCGGAGCTGCTGCACATCGAGCGCGCTGCTCGAGCGCAAGCCGGCGCAGATGTCGGGCGGCGAGATGCAGCGCGTCGCGCTCGGGCGCGCCCTCGTGCGCGACCCGCGCGCGTTCCTGATGGACGAGCCGCTGACGAACCTCGACCTCAAGCTGCGCGTCGAGATGCGCACGGAGCTCACCCGCATCCACCGCTCGCTGGGGCGGACGTTCCTGTACGTCACCAACGACCAGGTCGAGGCGATGTCGATGGCCGACCAGGTCGCGGTGTTGCGCGAGGGCACGGTCCAGCAGGTCGGCACGCCGACAGAGATCTACGACCGCCCGGTCAACCGCTGGGTGGCGTCGTTCGTCGGCAAGCCCGCGCATGAACCTGCTCAAGTGCACCGCCAACGGCCGCCTCGAGGGCGACGGCTGGTCGCTGCCCGAACCCCGGGTTCGGGGTCCAGGGCGATCGTTCGGCGCTGTTCGGCGTGCGCTGCGAGGACCTCTCGCTCGACATCCGCGAGGAGTCGGCGACGCTCGAGGGCAAGGTCTACGCAGTCGAGCCGCTGGGCGACCGGACGCTCGTCGACATCGAGATCGGCGAGCACCGGGTCGTGATCAAGGCGCCGCCGACCGCATCCTTCAAGGTCGGCGAGACAGGTCCGCGCGTCCGTCGATCTCGACCGCGTCCACCTGTTCGACGCCGACACGGAGTCGGCAATCGCACGAGCATGATCGACGCCCCGCTGCCGCCGGTCCTCAGGCGTGCGCGGATCCTCGAGCGTGTCCAGCGTGACGGCGGCGCTTCGCTTGCGGAGCTGGCGTCCGAGCACGCCGTCTCGCCGGTGACCGTCCATCGCGATCTCGAGCTCCTCTCCGGAGAGGGGTTGCTCGAGCGCGTCCGCGGCGGGGCGCGCTCGCTGCCGGACATGCGGCCGCGGATCGAGACGGCGTGGAGCGCGCGCGTCCGCGAGGCCGCGCATGAGAAGGACTCGATCGCCCTGTGCGCGCGCGAGATGGTCGAGGACGGGTCGACGATCTTCGTCGACGCCTCGTCGACCGGTCTCGCGCTCGCGCGGGCGCTCGAGCTTCGGCCGCCGACCGAGCTCACGCTCGTCACGAACTCGCCCGCGATCGCCCTCGGGCTGACCGCGGACACGATCCACGTGATCGTCCCGCCGGGCGAGCTCAATCAGCACATGCGCGTGCTGACGGGGCGCTGGACCGTCGATTTCCTGGTCGAGCTGAACATCGCGATGGCGTTCATCTCGGCGGCGGGGATCACGCTCGAGCACGGGCTGACGACCTCGCGCAGCGCGCTGGCCGACACGCTCAACGCGGCGGCGGACGCCGCGGCGACCAAGGTCGGGCTGCTGGACTCGACGAAGTTCACCCGCTCGTCGCTGCTGACCGTGCGCGCCGCGCAGTCGCTGGACATGATCATCACCGACGACGGGCTCGACGCGGCGACGATCGAGGAGTACCGCGACGCGGGCGTGCAACCTCGTCATCGCGGACCGCGTGACGATGGTCGCCGACCTCGGCGAGGCCGACTAAGCGCCCACGTACGGCAGGATCGCCAGCGTCTGCGTCAGCTCGAGCAGGCGCTGGACCGGCGGCTGCAGCGGGCCGCTGATCTGCAGGCCCGGGTACTCGCGCGCGGCGCTCAGCAGCGCGCGCAGCCCGGTCGAATCCATGAACGCGAGCTCGGTGAGGTCGATCCGCGCCGGCCGTTCGCCGGCCGCCTTCAGCGCGGCGTCGAGCTCCGGCTCGGTCACGAGGTCCAGCTCGCCGCTGACGTGCAGCACCACGCCGTCGCGGTCGGCATCATCGCGAGACCTCGACGTTGAAACGCGGCGGCCGGAAGGCTCCCGGTTCGGGCTCGACGCTCATCGCGCGTCCATCATGCCAGCATGGGCGACCCGATGGAGGCACTCGAGCTCACGTCCGCAGCTGGTGGCGATCGACTCGGTCAACCCGTCGCTGGTCCCGGGCGGGGCGGGGGAGGCCGAGATCGCGCGCTTCGTCGCGGGCTGGGCGGCGGCCGCAGGGCTCTCGGCGGACGTCCTCGAGTCGACTCCCGGGCGCCCGAGCGTGGTCGTGCGCGCCGCGGGCTCGGGCGGCGGCCGGACGCTGCTGCTGTGCGGACACCTCGACACGGTCGGCGTCGACGGGATGGACGAGCCGTTCGCGCCGCGGGTCGACGGCGACCGCCTGTACGGGCGCGGCGCCTACGACATGAAGGCGGGGCTGGCCGCCGCCTGCTCGCCTGCCGTGAGGCGGCGCGGCTGGGGCTGCGCGGGCGACGTGGTCGTCGCCGCGGTCGCCGACGAGGAGCACGCGAGCCTCGGCGTGCAGGAGGTGCTGCTCGGTCGTCCGCGCCGACGCGGCGATCGTCACCGAGCCGACCGAGCTGTCGCGTCGTCGTCGCGCACAAGGGCTTCGTGTGGTCGGAGATCACGCTCCACGGCGTCGCCGCGCACGGCTCGCGGCCGCACCTGGGCGTCGACGCGATCGCCGCCGCCGGGCCGGTCCTGACGCGCCTGGGCGAGCTCGACATCGCGCTGGCGCGAGCACGCCCACCCGCTGCTCGGTCGCGGGTCGGTCCACGCGTCGCTGATCGCCGGCGGCGAGGAGCTCTCCAGCTACCCGGCCCGCTGCGTGCTCGTCGCTCGAGCGGCGGACGCTGCCGGGCGAGACCGCCGCCGACGTCGAGGCCGAGGTCGCGGCGCTGATCGGCGGGCGCGGACGGCTCGCAGCGCACGCTGCTCGTGCGCGAGCCGTTCGCGATCGACCCGGGCGCGGAGATCGTCTCGCTGGTGCGCTCGGCCGCGGGCGGCGCTGCCGGTCGACGGGCGCGTCGTACTGGGCCGACGCGGCGTTCATCGCGGCGGCCGGCATCCCGACCGTGATGTACGGGCCGGGCGGGGAGGGCGCGCACGCCGCGAGGAGTGGGTCAGCGTCGCCGACACCGAGACCGTCGCGCGCACGCTCGTCGCCGTCGCCGCGGAGTTCTGCGCGTGAGCGGCCTGCTGAACGCCGCGTACGACCCGGCCGCGGTGCCGGCGCCGTCGGGCGAGGCCGCTGGCCTTCCACCGCGGGCTCGACGGCTACCGGCCGACGCCGCTGCGCGACCTCGGCGGCGGGCGTCTGGCTCAAGGACGAGTCCGATCGCCTCGGGCTGCCGGCCTTCAAGGTGCTCGGCGCGTCGTGGGCGACCGAGCGGGCGCTGCGCGAGGACCCGGCGATCCACACGCTGGTCGCCGCCAGCGCGGGCAATCACGGGCGCGCCGTCGCGCACGTCGCCGCGCGGCGCGGGCTGACGTGCCCGCATCTACCTGCCCGCGCGCGCGGCTGCCGGCCGCCGCGAGGCGATCGCGGCCGAGGGCGCCGAGGTGGTCGATGGTCGACGGCGACCTACGAGGAGGCGGTCGCCAGGCGGCGGCGGAGGGCGCCCGGCCGGGCTGCTTCGAGCTCGCCGACGTCGGCGCCTCCGGCCCGGCGAGCTGGGTCATCGACGGCTACGCGACGCTGTTCTCCGAGCTCGACGGCGCGCTTCGACGTCGCGCTGGTCCCGGTCGGCGTCGGCTCGCTGGGCGCCGCGGCGGCGCGCTGGGGCGCGCACGCCGGGGTCGCGGTGATCGCGGTCGAGCCCGACGTCGCGGCGTGCCTGACCGCGTCGCTGGCCGCCGGGCGCGCCGACGCCGGTCCCGACGCCCGGCACGGCGATGGCGGGCCTGGACTGCGCCGAGGTCTGCGAGGCGGCCTGGCCGACGCTGCTCGCCGGGCATCCGCGGCACGGTCACCGTCAGCGACGACGAGGCGCGCGCCGCGATGCGCGAGCTGGCCGCCGCCGGGCCTCGCGATCGGCGACTGCGGCGCCGCCCCGCTGGCCGCGCTGCACGCGCTTCGCTCCGACCCCGAGTGCGCCGCGCTGCGCGACGCCGTCGCACTCGACCGCGTCCTGCTGATCGCCACCGAGGGCCTGACCGAGCCCGACGGCTATCACGCCGCTATCACGGAATTCTCACAGCTCATGAGTACGCTCGTGGCGCCTCCCCAATCGCCGTTCGCTCCCCCGGAGATCAGATGTCACTGCTGTCTCGCGCGCCTTGCGCGCAACCTGACGCACCACTGGAAGCGCAGCGCCGTCGCTGCCTTCGTGGTCCTCGTCCTGCTCGGCGTCGCCGCCGGCGCGGGCGGTGAGGCGGCCGACGACTTCTACGTCCCCGGCACCGAGTCCCAGCAGGCGCTCGACCTCTTCAAGGCGCACAGCCCGGCGCTTCGCGGGCGCCGACTCGACGCTCGTCTTCAGCGTCGAGGACGGCAAGCTCGACCGACCCGGAGCCGCGAGCGCGGCGATCGAGGGGCGCTGGCGAAGGTCACGACGCTCGACCGGGCGTCGCAGGGTTCGGCGACCCGTTCGCCGAGGGCGGCGCGATGTCGCACGGACGGCCGGCTCGCCGTCCGTCGACGTCCGCTACGACGTCGACCCCGACGACATCGAGAAGCCGGACGGCGAGGCGCTGATCGAGGCCGCGCGAGACGGCGCGAGGCGGGCGGGGTCGACGTCGCCGCGCGCGGCATCGCTCGATCGACGTCGGCGTCCGAGCAGGACGCGCCGGTCGGCGAGCTGGTCGGCGTCGCTGATCGCGATCATCCTGCTGACGCTCCTGTTCCGCTCGCTCGCGGCGATGTTCGCGACGCTGATCGGCGCGCTGATCGGCGTGATGGTCGGCCAGATGCTGCTCGTCGCGCTCGCGGAGCCGCTCGGCCTGCCGGCGTTCGCGACGGTGATCGCGGTGATGCTCGGCCTCGGCGCCGGCATCGACTACGCGCTGCTGATCATCGGCCGCTACCGCGAGCAGATCGCCGCCGGCGACAGCCGCCGCGACGCGTCGGCGAAGGCGGCCGCGACCTCCGGCGCCTCGGTCGTCGCCGCCGGCCTGATCGTGATGGTCGCGATCGCCGGCCTGCTCGTCGATCGGCATCCCGTTCATCGGCAAGATGGGCATCGCGGCGGCGATCGCGCGTCGCGCGCCGTCGTCGTCTCGGCGCTGACGATCCTGCCGATCATGATCGGGCGCCTTCGGCGCGCTGGCTGAAGCCGAAGAAGCCCGAGCACGTCCTGCCGTCGCGCGGCTTCGCGCCGCTGGGGCGAGATCGTCACCGCGCGGCCGTGGCTCTCGATCGGCCTCGGCGTCGCTCATCCTGCTGGTGCTTCGCGTTCCCGGTCACCCAGCTGCGCCTCGGCCAGCCCGACGACGGCAACCAGCCGCGAGTCCAAGACCCAGCGCGTCGCCTACGACCGCTCAGACGAGGCGTTCGGCCCGGGCTCGAACGGCCCGTTCCTGCTCGCGGTCGACATCCCGAAGGGCGACGGCGGCGACGCAGGCGCAGCTCGACGAGCTGGCCGAAGGCGGTGCGCGGCACGCCCGGGCGTCGCCACGGTCGCGCCCGCCGCAGCTCAGCGAGGACGGCGAGATGGCGACGATCTTCGCGATCCCGACGACCGCGCCGCAGGACGCGGCCACCAGCGACCTGCTCGACGCGCCTGCGCGAGCGACGTGATCCCGGCGCGCGATCGCCGGGACGCCGCTGAAGGTCTACGTCGGCGGCAACACCGCCGGCTTCGAGGACTTCTCGGACAAGGTCGCCGCGCGCCTGCCGCTGTTCATCGCGCGTCGTGATCGGCCTGTCGGTGCTGCTGCTGATCACGGCGTTCCGCTCGATCTGGATCCCGCTCGTCTCGGCGGTCTTCAACCTGCTGTCGATCGGCGCCGCCTACGGCGTCGTCGTCGGCGGTCTTCCAGGAGGGCTTCGGCGCGAGCCTGCTCGGCGTCGACACGCGGCGTCCCGATCGTCTCGTTCATCCCGGTGATGATGTTCGCGATCCTGTTCGGGCTGAGCATGGACTACAACGTCTTCCTGCTCTCGCGGATCCACGAGGCCTACAACGAGGGCGACGCGCCGCGCGAGAGCGTGATCCACGGCATGTCGCGGATCGGCAAGGTGATCCTGTTCGCCGGCCTGATCATGGCGTCGGTCTTCCTCGCCTTCGTCACGCCAGCCCGACGTGATCGGCAAGATGATCGGCCTCGGCCTCGGGCTCGGCGATCCTGATCGACGTGCTGATCGTCCGCCTGGTGATCGCGCCGGCCGTCGTGACGCTGCTCGGCGACAAGGCCTGGTGGCTGCCGCGGCTGGCTCGACAAGATCCTGCCGAACGTCTCGCTCGAGGGCCACCTCGTCGAGAACGTCGACGAGAAGCGGGCGGCCCGGCAGCTCGTGTAGTCCGGTGGTTGGGGCGGCACGCGCGTGCCGCCCCAGCGCCCCGCCGTCACAGGTCCAGCTCCCCCGTGTGGCCGGGGCGGACGAAGCCGCTCTCGTAGGCGAGCACGACGGCCTGCACGCGGCTGCGCACGCCGAGCTTGGACAGCAGCCGGGTGACGTGCGTCTTGACCGTGGCCTCGCTGAGCGCGAGCTCGTGCGGCGAGCGCGGCGTTCGAGAGCCCGCGGGCGAGCCGGCGGACGATGTCGCGCTCGCGCTCGGTCAGGTGGGTCGAAGCGCGGCGTGCAGCGCGAGCGCGGGCGCGTTGCCGCCGAGCTGGGACTCGACCAGCCGGCGCGCGATCGGCGGCGCCAGCAGCGTGTCGCCCGCTGCGACGGCGCGGACCGCCTCGGACGAGCCGGTCGGCGGCCGCGTCCTTGAGGAAGAAGCCGCTCGCGCCGGCCCGCAGCGCGTGCAGGACGAGCGTGTCGTCGTCGTGGCTGGTGACGACGAGGATCCGCGCCCGCGAGCCGGCGGCGACGATCCGCCGCGTGGCCTCGATCCCGTCGAGCACCGGCATCTGCAGGTCCATCAGGACGACGTCGGGACGGCGTTGCGAGCGCCAGTTCGACGCCCTCCGCGCCGTCGCCGGCCTCGCCCGTCACCTCGAGGTCGGGCTGCGGCGTCGAGCAGCGCCTTCATGCCGCTGCGGACCAGCACGTGGTCGTCGACGAGCACGATCCGTGTGCTGCGCTCGGTCATGCCGCGGGCAGCGGCTTGGACGCCGCCGACCGCGAGCAGCGCGGCGCGGTCGTCCGGGTCGACGGTCGGGTCGGCGGCGACCGACAGCAGCTCCTCGAGCCCCGCCGGGGCGATCAGCGCCAGCACCCGCGAGCGCTCCGTCGCCGCCAGCCGGCGCGGGACCCCGCGGTCCAGCGTGACCGGTCTGCCCGGCCGCGACGCCGCCTGCGCTCGCGGTCGACGACGACGTCCAGCTCACCCCGCAGGACGTGCAGCACCACGTCCTCGCGCCGCGCCACATGCGCCGGGATCTCCATCCCGGCCTCCACGCACGCCTCCACCAGCGCGTACTGCCCCGCGGTCGCCCATCCGGCCACCGCCACCGCGAGCTTGATCGGTTCGAAGTTCATGGCGCCGATGCTCTCCCGCACGCGCGCCGGACCTCATCAGGCCCCGACCCCAACATCTGCCCCATACGGAGCGAGGGCCTCGGGGAGCTGCGAGCGGCCCTTGATGCCGAGCTTGGTGTAGGCGCGGCCGAGGTGGACCTCGACGGTCTTGAGGCTCACGAAGAGGGCTTCGGCGATCTCGCGGTTGCGCAGGCCGCGGACGGCGAGCTCGGCGACGCGGCGCTCGGAGGCGGTGAGCGCGTCGACGCCGCTGAACGCGAGGCGCTGGGGGCGCGCGCCGGCGACGACGAGCTCCTCGTGCACGCGCGCCTCGAGGCGCGGTGGCTCCGCAGCGGTGGGCGCGCGTCGCGGGCCTCGCGCAGCGGGGACGCGAGCCTCCGCGCGGCGGCCGGAGCGGCGCAGTGCGGAGCCGTAGTCGGCGAGCGCGGTGGCGAGGACGAGCGGCAGCGGCGCGCGGCGCGCCGCCGCGACGGCGAGCTCGAGCTCGCGGCAGCGGGTCGAGGTCGAGCGTCGCCGCGCGCGAGTCCGGGCGATCGCCTCCGCGCCGGCGCGTTCCACGGGCGGTCGCGGCGCGATCTGCTTGTCGGCGAGCGCGCGGGCCTCGTCGTCGCGCCCGAGCGCCGCGAGTGCCCGGACCCGCAGGATGTGCGTAGTCCTCGCGGATGCCGACCAGCCAGCGGCGGGCGACGTCCGCGGCCTCGCTGGCGATCGAGCGCGTCGAGCGCCTCCTGCGGGCGTGCCCTCGGCCAGCAGCAGCCGCGCCTGGGTCGCCCACAGCCCGACGATCGCGCCGGTCGGGCCGCCCTCGGGCAGCGCCGCGGCGGCCGCGCGGGCGCCGTCGTCGTCGCCGCGATCGAGCAGGACGCCGATCAGCGTGGACCCGACGGCCATCGCCGCGATCGGCTGGCCGTCGGAGAGCTCGAGCGCGAGCCGCGCGAGATCCTCGGCGCGGCGCAGATGCCCGAAGCGGCGCTCCCAGCGCGCCTCCATCCACGCGGCTGCACCGGCCGAGGCGCGCGAGCCCGAGCGGTTCGCGAGATCCGACATCGCGCGCGTGGCCTCGAGCGCCTCGGGCGCCGCCTCGACCGCCATCAGCGCCTCGATCGCCCACAGCGCCGCGAAGCGATCGACGCCGAGCCGCGCGAAGACGCGCATGTCGGCGAGCGCGCGGCGCGCGGGCGGGAGCACCTTCTCGCGCGGGGCGCCGCGCGAGCGCGCGGGCGTGGGCGAGGTGGCACAGCAGCGCGGGGCGATCGCTGCCCTCGGCGACGCTCGACGACGCGCAGGTACTCGGTCGCGTCGTCGTCGCTGTAGGCGAGCGCCTCGACGAGCTGCTCCTCGAGCTCGCCCGGCGAGCGCCGCGGGGCGCCGTGCTCGAGGGCGGCGCGCAGGCGGTCGGCGGCCGCCGCGCGGCTCGCTGCGCAGCAGCAGCGCGGTCGCGGCGAGGCGGGTCGCCTCGGCGGCGATCTCGGGCGTCGCCGGTCGCGGCGGCCTCGTCCAGCGTCGCCGAGCGGGTCGAGCGCCGGTGCGCAACTGCGGCGAGGCCGAGCGAGAGCAGGATCGCCGGCGTCGGCCGGGACCGCGCGCCGCAGCAGCCGCAGCGCGACGTCCGGCGCGCCTTCGGTCAGCGCGCGGCGTCCCGCGGCGGCGAGGATCGCCCGCCGCCCAAGGGTCCGCCTCCGGCTCGGCGGCGAGCAGGTGCATGGCGACGACGCCGTCGTGCGCGCCGTCCTCGGCGAGCAGCCGGGCGGCGCGGCGGTGCAGCGGCGAGCGCTCGCCGCCGAGCAGGTCGGCGTCGACGATCTCGCGCACCATCGGGTGCACGAAGCGCCCCTCGGTCGGCGTCGATCAGGTCGGCGCGCGCGAGCACCTCGAGCTCCGCGGCGGCAGCGGCCGGCGAGAGCCCGGCCAGCGCGGCGACGCGCCGCACGCTCGTCGCGTCGCCCAGCACGGCGGTCGCCCGGGCGACGGCGAGCGCGCCCGCCGACAGCCGCCGGATCCGCGCGGTGACCGTGCGGGCGACGGTGCCCGGGCACGGTCGTGCGGACCGCGTCGGCCTCGTCGGCGCGGCCCTCGAACGACGCGGCGCGCAGCAGCTCGGTGAGCAGCAGCGGGTTGCCGCGGGTGGTCTCGAAGCAGGCCGCGACGAACTCCGGGTCGCGCGTCGATGCGCGCGCGGACGAGCTCGCCGACGCCGGCCGGCGACAGCGCCTGCGGGCGCAGCAGGTGCGTGGCGGGCGCGGTCGCGAGCCCGTCGAGCAGCGCCTGCTCGGCCCCCGGCTCGGCCGGCCGGGCAGCGATCGCCAGCAGCACCGGCAGATCCTCGACCCGGCGGGCCAGCGCGTCGAGGAAGCGCAGGCTCGGCGCGTCGGCCCAGTGCGCGTCGTCGACGACCACCAGCAGCGGCTGCTCGGCGGCCAGGTTCGCGCACAGCCAGTAGAGCCCGTAGAGCGTCGAGTGGCTCGCGTCGCCGCCGTCGCCGGCGGCGGCGCCGAAGACCGGCTCGGCCAGCGCGGCCGCGCCCGCCAGCAGCGTCGCGCGGCGCTCGGGCTCGGCCCGGTGCAGCTCGCCCTCGAACAGCTGGCGGACGACCCCGAAGGCGAAGTCGCGCTCCAGCGGAGCGCCGGTGGCGCCGAGCACGCGCATGCCCGCGTCGGCCGCCTCGCGCGCGCAGCACGCGCAGCAGCGCCGTCTTGCCCTGACCCGCCGGCGCCTCCAGCAGCGCGACCGAGCCGGCGCGCGGCGCGCGCCGCCGCCAGCTGGGCGCGGAGGCCGTCGAGCTCGGTCCCGCGCTCGAGAAGGGGTCAGGGCGCATGCGCCGCCACCCTAGGGCAACATCGGCCCGGGAAGCCCACCGCGGGGCCGCACGCTCCCGGAGTACTGTGGTACAGGCGATGCGGCCCGCTGGGTCGCTCGCCCTAACTCAGAGGAGGCGCGCCATGAGCGCCGCCATCCAGCTCCGACCGGTTGTCGCACTGCCGACGCCGTTGTTCACGCGCCACATGATCGGCGCGACCGAGGCGGAGCGTGACCGGCGCCTCCAGAGCCGCGTCCACGGCGAGGTCCGCTATCTGTCCGGCGCCGTGCCGCCCGAGCCGGTGCTCCTCAAGGCCGCCGCGTGAGTGGCTTCTTCGAACGGCTGACGCGCAAGCGGCCGATCGCGTCCGCGCCTGCGCCCGCCGCGACTCGCACCACGCGCCCGGCGAAGGGGTACGACGCGCTGAGCACCGAGCAGGTGATGGCCCGCATGGGCGACGTCTCCCAGAGCGACCTGAGCGGCTCGCCGTCCACGAGCGTGAGCACCAGAATCGCGCCGAGGTCCTGGAGCGCATCACCGCGCTTCAGGGCGACGAGCCGTGGCCCGGCTACGACGCCCTGAGCGCGAACGACCTGGGCAGCGCGCTCAGCGGCGCGAGCCCGAGCGCCTGGAGACCGTGCTCGCCTACGAGCGCGAGCACAAGCGGCGCGACTCCGTGCTGGTGACCGCGAGCCCGCTCCGGAGCTGACTTAGACCTCCGAGGCGGCGGCCGGCGTCGGCCGCCGTCCTCGAAGGTCGCACCCCCCTTCAGCGAACCGTGACCCGCAGCGTCCGCGCCTTGGACTTGTTGCCCGCGATGTCGACGGCGACGAGCGTGACCGTGTAGCGCCCGGGCTTGCAGGCCCTTGGCGTTCAGCGCGCGAGTGCCCGGTGCCGAGGCCGACCGCGTAGGCCTTGATGGCCTTCTTGCCGCGCGAGAAGACGACCGCGACCGCGGACTCCTCGGAGACCTTGAACGTCACCCGCGCGCCAGACGAGCGGCGCTTGACCGACAGCTTCGAGAGCCCTGGCTTGGTCTTGTCGATCTTGACCGCGGTCTCCGGGGCGACCGGCGCCGTGACGTCGTTGGCGAACGGCCTGCTGGCTCAGCGGCACCACGGGCGGCGGCGGGGGACGGGCCCTCGGCGACGCGCACGCTGCCGGTCATGCTCGAGTGCACCTCGCAGACGAACGTGTACTCGCCGACCGCGGTGAACGTGTACGGGGCGCTGTCGACCGACGGGATCGCACCCAGCGGCGAGTCGATCTCCCAGTTCGGGCTCGTCGACTTGACGTTGTGCACCTGCGTGGTGCCGCCGAAGGTCCAGCGCACGGAGTCGCCCGGGTTGATGTCGACGACCGGCTTGTCCCAGGTCAGCGTGTCGAGCCCGGTGACGACCACTTCCTGAGCGGCCTGCGCCTGCGCAGGCACCGCGCCGAGCAGGGCGAGCCCCACGGCGATACCGAACAGCCGCCTCACTTGACCACCTCCAGCTGCAGCATCATCGCCTTGTCGCCGTGCTCGAGCGAGTGGCAGTGGAACACGTAGCGGCCCGCGTAGGGCGCGAACCACGGCTGGACCGTGACCGTCTCGCCCGGCAGCACGCCGACGGTGTCCTTCCACGAACGCTCACCCGGATGGATGACCCCCGAGCTGCGCTCGACGACGCGGAACAGCATGCCGTGCAGGTGCATCGGGTGCACGCGGTTGGACGGGTTGTGCCACTGCCACAGCTCCGAGCTGCCCAGCCGCGACGTGACGTCGATGCGGCTGGGGTCGAAGCCGCGGTTGGCGATCTGCCACTGCACGCCGCTCTGCGTCAGCAGCGAGAGATCCCAGCGATGGCTCGCGTTCGGGCGGCGGCAGCTTCTCCAGCGTCCGCATCCTGCCGGTCGGCATCCGCGCCTCTTCGCTGCCGCCGCCGTTGACGACGTCGAAGCGCATCACCGACCTCGTCGTGCCCGCGTCGGCCGCCGTGTTCTGCAGCACGATCTCCGACCCGGGCCGGAAGCTGCGGAAGTCGATCAGCACCTCGATCCGCTCGGCCGGGTGCAGCGGGAAGCTGGTCCGCGCGACCGGCTTCTCGAGCAGGCCGCCGTCGCTGGCGATCTGCAGCATCTGGCGCCCGTTGCCGAGCTTGAGATCGTAGGAGCGCGCGTTGGAGGCGTTGAGGAACCGCAGCCGGTAGAGCCGGCGCTGGACCGCCATCCGCGGCGAGACCGCGCCGTTGACGAGCATCGTGTCGCCGCGGAACCCGACGTCGACGTTCTCGACGTAGCGGAACGAGCCGTCCCTGTTGAACGCGTGATCGGCGAGCACCAGCGGGACGTCGTACTCGCCCTGCGGCAGCTCGAGCTCCTCTTCGCGCTCGTCGTGCAGCAGGTACGTGCCGACGAGGCCGTAGTAGAGCGTGTGGGCGGTCCGGCCGTGGGCGTGGTCGTGGTACCAGAGGAACGCCGCGTCCTGCTCGTTCGGGTACGTGTAGTCGAACCCGGCGCCGGGCTTGATGACGTCCATCGGATGGCCGTCGTGCGCCGCCGGGACGTAGCCGCCGTGGAGGTGCACGTTGCTGTCGAAGGACAGGTTGTTGTGCTGGCGCACGATCGCCGGGCGCCCCTTGCGGGCACGGATCGTCGGCCCGGGGTAGACGCCCTCGTAGCCGTAGATCGGCGTCTCGTAGCCGGGCAGGATCTCGGCGAGGCCTTCCTTGATGTCGACGTCGTAGACGTCGACGCCCTGCCGGGTCGAGACCGGCGACAGCTCCGGGGCGATCGGCAGATCGCGCGCGAACGGCGTGAACGGCGATCGCCGGCCTGCGACCGCCGGGCGGCCGAGGTCGTGACCCTCGGGCCCTTCAGCGACTCCGTCGTGCCGAACGTGCACAGCAGCGCGATCGAGAAGGAGCCGTTGCGCATGAAGTCGCGGCGCGACCACGCGTCGTGCAGGGGGGCGGAATGCGCCCATCAGCGGGTCACCTTCACGTTCTTGCGCTGGACGGCGGCTTTGTTGCCTCGGGCGTCACGCGCCTCGATCTCGACGCTGTAGCGGCCGCGGACGAGCTTGGAGCCGCGGACGGTGACCGACCGGGCGCCGGCGCGGGCGGCGAGCCGCACGGTGCGAAGCGTCGTCTTGCCGCGCTTGACGCGGATCGTGACCGACGGCGGGCTCGGAGAGCGAGAAGCGGACCGTCGCGCCGAGGCGCACCGCCTTCAGCTGAGACCTTCGTGAGCGTCGGCGGCGGTCGTGTCCAGCAGGGCGGCGCCGATCGGCGCGGGCGTCGTGATCGGTCTCGCCGGGACGCGCGGTCGGCACCGGCGTGGCCGTCGGCCGTCGGTCGCGGCGTGATCGTCGGCGTCGGCGGTCTGGCTCGGAGTGGCCGTCGCGGTCGCCGTCGGCTCCACCGGGTCGCCGGTGACGACGACCGTGCCGAACATCGTGGCGGAGTGGGCACCGCACACGAATTTGTAGGTGCCCGGCTTGTTGAACGTGAACGGCGCGCGACCGCTCGACGCGTAGTCGGTCGTGAAGGTCTCCCAGTCCGGGTCGGCCGTCGCCGGCTCGGCCGGGTCCTTCTGGACGTTGTGGCTCACGCCGGCGCCGCCGGCGAAGTCCCAGGTGACCGTGTCGCCGGTCTCGATCGCCAGCGCCGTCTTGTCCCAGGTGTTGGCGCTGGTGGCCTTGACGAGTTGGTCGGCACGCAGCTCGGCGGCGCCGGCGACGCTGACGCCCGCAACGACGCAGCCCACGGCTGCGAGGGCCACGGAAGCCCGCGGAATCCCTCTGCTCCGCCTCATCTAGTTCTCCCCATGTTCTCCCCCAACCCCTGAACGTCTGACCAAGGTACTTCGGTCGCCACAGCTGCCAAAGGCGCGACCTGAATTACAGATGAGTGATAGCTTACGCCAAGTCGCTGCAGAATGTGCCGCAGGGGGAGAACGGGAGGGGCATGCGGTCCTTGAGGACATCGCTGATTGTTGGAGTAGTTGCGCTGGGCGTTTTCGCGGGTTCCGCGAATGGCGCCCCAGTCGCCCAGAGCGCGCTGGACGTCAATTCATGTGGCGTCGACGAGTTCGCCGGTACGACGCTCGACACGACGCGCTGGAATGTGTCTGCGTCCCAACGCAGCGGGCCTACAGCGTGGCCGGCGGCCAGTTGCGGCTGCAGGCGCTGACGGGCGACTATTACGGCGACCGGGACACGGCGCAGAACGTCGTCCTCCAAGACCGCACCCACTGGTGCGTGGACCGCGACTACGCAGTTCGACTCGAGGCGTTCGACCGTCGAGGGCCAGCAGGCCGGAATCATCGTCCGCAAGGACGCCACGACTTTCAGCAAGTTCGTCGTCATCAACAAAGGGCACGCAAGTGGCACCCTGGTTCGAGCACATCTTCACCCGTAACCAGCAGGCGCGGCTCGAGATCGGGACTGACACACGCCGCCGCTGCACGACCGGATTCCCGGCCGCTGGTCAAGTCCGCGTCATCTCCGACGGCACGACGATCCGGGGCGAGTACGCCAGCGGCAGCACGCTGGCTCCCGATCGGTCGCCCGGCGAGCATCGGCAGCGGTGTCCAGGTCGGCGTCTACGCCGCCGACAACGCCGCAGACGGCCCGGTCGTGCCCTATCGACTTCGTTCTCGCTGAACGCCCAGAGCGACGAGTTCGCCGGCACCGACGCTCGAGACGTGCCGCTGGAGCCAGATCGTGCGCGAGGCGCCGACGGGCTACCGGGTCGCCAACGGCGTGCTCGAGCTCGACACGGGCGCCGGCGAGATCGACGACACGGCCCCGAACCTGATCGGCCAGCCCGTCCCGGCGACGCACCTGGGAGGCCGAGACCAAGACTCGACCTGACGACGACCCTCGACGGGTCAGCAGGCCGGCCTGCTGCTCTACAGGAGCCGGCGAACTCGCTCAAGGATCGCGCTCGTCCGCACGAGCGCGACCGCGGCCAGATCGAGTTCGTCCGCGTCAAGGACGGCGCGCTACCCAGCTCGACGCGCCGTTCAAGGTCGACGTCGCCGACGACGGTGCACGTCCGTCTACCTGCGCATGCGCGCCAACGGCGCCACGGCGACCGCGCAGTACTCGACCAACGGGACCACCTGGACGGAGGTCGGCAAGGCGCGCGACATCTCCGATCTGGGCACGGGCCAGCTCGGCCCGTTCGCGCTGCGCAGCACGCCGCCACCGGCGTCACGGCGAAGTTCGACTACGTGCGTGTTCGGCCCGCCGGGCTCTTCACGACGGTCGGCATCTCGACCAATGCCCAGCGCCAGTTCAGCCAGATCAACGGCAACCCGCCGTACTCGCTGCCGGCGGAGGAGATGCCGGCGTCGGGCACGGTCGGCACGCCGCCCGACCGACGCCGTCCGACGACGTCCCGATGCGGATGCCCGACACGTCGGGCACCAAGCCGAACCTCGCCGACTTCCGCGGCCAGACGCTGACGCTCGACCCGGCGGACCAGAAGACCTACACCAAGCTGCACTTCTTCGGCACCACCGCCGACGGCACGGGCGGCGGCACCTTCACGCTCAAGTACGACACCGGTGCCGACGCGACGGTCACGGTCGACGTTCGCCGGACTGGTGCGGGAGCCCGACGGCCCCGTCGCACGTCGCGATCGGCCCGTTCACCGCAGCGCTACCGCGCAACCGGCAATCGGACGGCGCGCGCTGCTCGATCTATCCACCTTGCCGATCGACAACCCGCGCCGACGCGCAACGCTCGTCGCGGTCCAGCTGCCGCCCGCCACGACCGGTGGCGGCACCGCGACCCGCGCCTACCTGATGGCGCTGACGCTCGAGGAGACCGGCAGGGCTTCGAGATGCCGGACCTCACCGGCGTCAACCTGTTCCCGAACGACAACGCCGCGCCCACGTCCAGCGCCACGGTCGCTCCGGCCGCGCCGTCGCGACGGCGGCTGGTACCGGACCGCGCCGCGGATCACGCTCACGGGCACCGACGAAGCGGGCGGCTCCGGCGTCGAGCAGATCCAGTACCGGATCAACGGCGGCGCGACCCGGCTCTACACGGGCCCGTTCGATCTCACCGACCGAGGGTGAGCTGAAGCTCGAGTACCGCGCGATCGACCGCGCGGGCAACCCGAGACCTTCAAGGCGATCGAGCTCAAGGTCGACGCGACCGCGCCGACGACGAGCGCGGCGACGTTCCCCGAGCGATGCTGACCGGCAGCGGCTGGCAGCGACAGCGAGGTCACGGTCGGCCTGACGCGCCAACGACGGCACCGGCTCCGGCACCGCCAAGACCGAGTACCGCGTCAACCCGGCTGACGCCGACGCCGCGTGGACCACGTACACGGCGCCGCTTCGATGTCGGCGGCTCGGGCACGCAGGTCGTGCAGTACCGCTCGAGCGACACGGCGGGCAACGTCGAGACCGACAAGACGCTGAGCGTCCGCGTCGACGTGACCGGCACCGACCACGACCGTGCGGATCAACGGCGCCGCGCCGCGGCGGCGGACTACACCGGCGCCGGTGCGCGTGGCGTTCACGCGCAGCGACGGCGACGACGGCTCGGGCGCGGTCGGCGACCGAGTACCGCGTCGACGACGGCGCGTGGACGGACTACGAGAACGCGTTCGACCTCTCGGCCGACCAGGGCTACCAGATCGACTTCCGCTCGACCGACGTGGTCGGGCAACGTCGAGAACTTCAAGACGCGTGCGGTTCACGATCCGGCCGCCGGTCGATCGCTGCCGGCGCCGCTGCCGCAGATCGCCGTCCGGCGCCCGGCGCCGACGCCGTTCGCGGCGCTCGAGCCGGTGGCCTCGAAGGTCGCCACGCTCAGCGCGCTGCGTGCCGGGAAGTTCGACTTCAACGTGAGCTGCGCCGGTGTGTCGACGCGGGACGGCTGACGCTGACCGTCGACCGTGCGGTTGCCGCGCAAGCTGAAGCTCAAGTCGAGCACCGCTCGCCACGAAGGTGCTCCGCTGCGGTGACGAGGGCCGCGCGACCGTGTCGCTCAAGCCCTCCGCCGCGGTGCGCAAGGCCCTGGCGCGTACGAAGACATCCGTTCAGGGCGAAGTTGACGCTGCGCATGACAGGCGCGGCCACGGACACGCAGACCGTGACGTTCAGGGGGAAGTCGTGATGTTTCGACCGAGGAGAGGGCAGGTCATGATCCAGGGACGCTGGCTGTGGGCACTGGTGCTCACGCTCGCGCTGGGGCTGTTGGGCGCCGGGACCGCGCACGCGCAGGGTTCAGTGAAGGTGCTGGTGCTCAAGGGCGCCACGGACGCCACGAATACCGCGGGCGTGACCGCCATCAAGGCGCTCGGCCAGGGCAACGGCTTCACGCGTCGACGAGGCCGCCGGTGTCGCGGACATCACCGCCACCAAGCTCAGCGGCTACCAGTCGCTGGTCTTCCTCAACGTCGCCGGGCGACGTGCTCGACTCCGCGGGTGAGACGGCGCTGCAGGACTTCGTCGAGAACGGCAACGGCTTCCTCGGCATCGGCTCGACCGCGACGGTCGAGCCGGGCTCGAGCTTCGTCAACGGCCTGATCGGCGCGCGCCCGAACAACAACCCGACGACGGCGTCGCAGCAGACGGTCGTCCCCGGCGACCGCGTGCACCCGTCCACCCGCGACCTGCCGCTGCTGTGGAACCGCAGCGACCTCTGGTACACGTGGACGACGCGCCCGACCGGCACGGTCCACACCGTCGCGCGCTACCACGCGCCGACCGCGGCGGCCGGCGACGGCACGACCGTCGGCGGCACCGACTGGCCGATCTCCTGGTGTCGCGACTACCGCAACGGCCGCTCCTTCTACACCGGCATGGGCCGTGTCGAGGCGGCGTACGCCGAGCCGGACTTCCAGAAGCACCTGCTCGGAGCGCTCGAGTGGACCGCCGGCCTCGTGCGCGGCGACTGCAAGGCGACCATCAACGCCAACTACAAGGCCACCAAGCTCATCAGCGTCGGGCCCGACGGCCACCGGCCTCGCCACCAGCGGCGAGTCGCACGGCCTGACGATCGCCTCCAACGGCTGGGTCATGTACATCGGCCGCGGCGACTGCCGCACCGACTCGAGCGCGGCAACCTGCTCAACCTGCCGCCGTTCGGCCGCATCCTCGACCACGCGGACACGAACGTCGGCATGGGCTGCGGCAGCGTGCACATCTTCGACCCGTCGCAGTACACGGGCGTCGAGAACAGCGGCGTCACGCGCGCCGGCACGCTCGCGGTCTACGGCGACGGCGGCACGGGCGGCGAGAAGACCAGCGACGCCGACCACAAGATGGAGTACGGCCTGCTCGGCATCGCGGCCTCGCCGGACTTCGGCACCACCGGCCACATCTACCTGCAGTACTTCCCGACCTTCAACCCCGCCGAGCACGCCGCCCGGCCTGGGCGATCGACCGGCGGATCTCGAAGATGTCGCGCCCGCGCATCTCGCGCTTCACGATCGACCGTCAGACGAAGAAGCTCGACCTCGAGCTCCGAGGTCGTGATCTTCGAGTACGACGCCCAGATCTACAGCTGCTGCCACGTCGGCGGCGGCATGGGCTTCGACTCCAAGGGCAACCTCTACGTGACGACCGGCGACACGAACTCGTCGCAGGGCACCAACGGCTACTCGGGCAACAACCCGATGGCCAAGTGCCCGACCGGTGACAACACGGTCCCGTCGCGGCTGAACTGCGGCACGGCCGGCTACTGCTACCAGGACGCGCGCCGCACCGCGGGCAACACCAACGATTACAACGGCAAGATGCTGCGCATCAAGCCGATCGACGATCACTGGCGGACGGCTCGAAGCCGCAGGTCGGCATCGGCACCACCTACGAGATCCCGGGCGCGGACGCGCCCAACGGCCCGAACCTGTTCAAGGGCGACGAGGGCAACGGCAACCAGGCCAAGCCCGAGATCTACGCGATGGGCCTGCGTAACCCGAGCCGCCTGTCGATCGACCCGAAGACGGACGTGCCGTACACGGCCTGGGTCGGTCCGGACGCCGGCGCCCCGAGCCGCGCGGACGGTCCGTCGACGTACGAGAACGCCGCGCAGATCTCGCGCGCCGGCAACTACGGCTGGCCGTACTGCATGGGCTCCAAGCAGGCCTACCGCGACCGCACGGCCGACGGCAACCTGCGCACCGACAGCCCGACCGGCTACGTGCCGGGCGGTCCCGCCACCGGTGGCACCGAGGGCTGGTACGACTGCGACAACCTGCGCAACGACTCGCCCAACAACACGGGCCTGTCGGTCCTCCCGCACACCACGGGAACGGGCGCCGACGCCGGCAAGGTGCGCGGCAACAACGTCTGGTACAGCCGCGGCAACCCGAACAACGCCAACGGCTGCCCGGAGTTCCCGCGTCCGCGCGGCGCCACCGCCGCGCCGGACTACGGTGCCACCACCCGACGCAGGGCTGCCCGTACGCCCGCAACGACGGCATGACGATCATGAACGGCCCGGTCTACCGCTACGAGTCCGGTGCCGACAACTCCAAGCGCTGGCCCGCGTACTGGGACGGCCGCTGGTTCCTGCACAACAACGGCGGGGCCTCGATCAAGCACGGCCTGCTGCTGAACCCGGACACCGACCAGGACGCCGGCCTGCCGGTCTACGCCGACAGCCTGCGCGACACGCTGGCGTGGGGCGGCGCCTACATGGACTCGAAGTTCGGGCCCGACGGCGCGCTGTACGTGCAGACGTACGACGGCTTCTTCCGCGCCGGTGCGGCCATCGGCATCTACCGCTACGACTACGTCGGCGGCGCCCCGACTCCGGGCTCGAACCCGCGGGCGTTCCCGATCGGCGCCCTGAAGGTGCGCTTCTCGAGCGCCGGTTCCGGTGGCGTCTCGTGGGCCTGGGACTTCGGCGACGGTCAGACGTCGACCGAGGCCAACCCGACGCACACCTACGCCAACACCAACCGCTACACGGCGACCCTGACCGTCACCTACGCCGACGGCAAGACGGACACCAAGACGATCGACGTCGACCTGCTCGCATCCACGGACGAGACGGCCCCGGTCACCACGTACACGCTCACCCCGCCCACTCCGGGCGCCGGTGGCACCTACACGCGTCCGGTCACCGTCACGCTGAGCGCGACCGACCCGACCGGCGGCAGTGGCGTGGACACGACCGAGTACCGCGTCAACGGCGGCGAGTGGGCGGACTACGAGCGTCCGCTGCGCCGTGAGCAGCCCGGCATGTACCTGATCGAGTTCCGCTCGACGGACCGCACCGGCAACGTCGAGGAGATCAAGTCCGTCGCGTTCACGATCGCGGTGGCGGCGAACTGCCCGACGAACTTCAACGATGAGTTCAACGGGACCGAGCTGGACCCGAAGTGGACGATCCTGCGCGGGGATGCCGCGGCTCGCTCGTTCGTCGACGGGGCGCTGCAGATGAAGGTCCGCAACGGCGACATGATCTCCACCCAGAACACCGCGAGGAACGTCCTGCTGCAGGACGCGCCTTCGGGCAGCTGGCAGATCCAGACCAAGCTCGACGTCTCGACCCTCACCAACGAGGGCGAGCAGGCCGGGTTCATCCTCTGGCAGCGCGAGAACCCGAACACGTTCGCCAAGATCACCTACATCTCGAAGGGCACCTTCTCGCAGTACGAGTGGGTGGCGACGCGCAACGGCACGGCCCAGATCTCGGCCGGTCCGCAGATCTCCACGCCGGACGGCGACGTCTGGCTACGGGTCAGCGCCAACGGGTCAGGGACCTACATCGCCGAGGGTTCGACCAACGGCGAGGACTGGCAGCAGATCGCGGGTGAGATCACCGATCTCGGCGATCCGGAGACGCTGAAGTTCGGCATCAAGGTCTCCGACACCGCCGACAGCGAGAACTACGCGGCGTTCGACTGGTTCCGCGTGGACTGCTCGGACCGCGTGCCGCCGCGCACCACCGCGACGCTCCCGCCGATCGACGGCAAGCTCGGCTGGTACAAGACCGCGCCGAAGGTCACGCTGACCGCCGATGACGGCGCGCTCGGCCAGGTGGCGAAGATCGCCTACAAGATCGACGGCGGCGCGGAGCGCACCTACGAGGGGCCGTTCACGATCGCCGAGCCCGGCCAGCACGTCGTCCAGTACTACGCCACCGATGTGGCGGAGAACGTCGAGGCCGGCAAGCGGCTCGCGTTCCGCGTCGACGGCGCGGCGCCCGCGGCCGAGGCCACGATGACCGGCAACGCGGACACCGGTCCGCTGCGCGTCACCCTCAACACCGCCCGACGGCGATGCCGGCTCCGGCAACGTCCTGACGGAGTACCGCGTCGACGGCGGCCCGTGGACGACCTACTCGGCCAAGGACGACGAGGTCATCTTCGATGGCTCGGAAGCCTCGCTCGGCCAGTGGAAGCAGGCCCGGGACGGTCGCTTCGACCTGATGACGGACGGCTCCGGCGGCATCACGCCGGTCGGCGGCCTCGGGATGCTGTGGTACCCGGTGAAGACCTACGGGGACTTCAAGCTGAAGTTCCAGTTCCGCGAGGGTCGCACCGACGGCGACTTCTCCAACGGTGGCGCCTTCGTGCGCTTCCCGAACCCGGAGCAGACGCCGCGTGTCGACGAGTGCTCCAAGGTCGGGTCCGCTGCGACCGAGCCGGCCTGGGTCGCGATCAACTGCGGCCACGAGATCCAGCTCTACGACGGCGAGTCCGGCGAGACGCGCAAGACGGGCTCGATCTACACGTTCGACAACAACACGATCGGACAGATCGGCAACGCGAAGCCCCGCGGCGAGTGGGAGGACTACGAGATCCAGGTCGTCGGCCAGACCTACACGATCAGCCGCAACGGTGACGTCATCAACACGTTCCAGAACAGCCCGGGCCTCAGCTCGGATCGTGCCGGGGACCCCAACACCAGCCTGCGCCAGTTCGCGCGCGGCTACATCGGGCTCCAGAACCACAGCACGGCGGACATCATGCAGTACCGCAACGTCCGCGTCGAGAACCTGGCTCCGGGCGTGCCCAAGGCCGCGGACGGCACCGGGCCGTTCACGATCACGGGCACCGGCCCGCACACGATCGAGGTGCGGACCAGCGACGCTGCCGGCAACGCCGGGAGCCGCTCGTTCGACATCGAGGTCGGGCGTGTGACGCCGGTCGGTTCGACGGACACGCCGGTCACCGTCCCGCTGACGCCGGTCAGCACGATCATGCCCGCCATGATCGACTTCCCGGCGACGTTCCGGCTCGGGACGATCAGCTCGAAGATCACGCGGGCGACGTTCGCCCGCCGTGGCCTGACCGTCCCCGTGGCCTGCACCGGTGCGATGGACGGCTCGCTGAAGCTGACGGTCACCAGTGCGACCAAGCGCAAGCTGCGGCTGTCGAGCGCGACGCTCGACAGCAGTGACGCGCGCTGCTACGGGCCGCACACGGTGAAGGTCACGCTCAAGCCGTCGTCCGCGCTCGCCAAGTCGCTCGCCCGCAAGGGCGGCCCGAAGCGCGTGAAGCTGACGCTCTCCGTGCAGATGCGCGACTGGGGCAAGCCGGCGACCACGGTCAAGAAGACGATCACGCTCACGCGCTAGGTCATCGCGGAAAGCGACCGGGGGGCTGCCGCCCCCCGGACCCCCCGCTGAGCGGGGCGCCCGAGCCGGGCGCCCCGCGGTGCGAGCATGCAGGTATGAGCATCGTCATTACCGGAGCGTCCGGCCAGCTCGGCCGGCGCGTCGCGGAACTCGTCCTCGAGCAGACCTCCGACGTCATCCTCGTCACCCGCACGCCCGAGACGCTCTCGGGCCTGGGCGGCGAGGTGCGTCGTGCCGACTTCGACGACCCCGCCTCGCTCGACGCCGCCTTCGCGGGCGGTTCGCGCCTGCTGCTGATCAGCCTGCCGACGATCGGGGCGCGCGTCCCGCAGCACATCGCGGCGATCGACGCCGCCACACGCGCGGGCGTGGGATTCATCGCCTACACCTCGATCGTCAACCCCGGGCCGGAGAACCCCTCGGCGGTCGCGGTCGAGCATCTGGCGACCGAGGAGGCGATCCGGGCGAGCGGGCTCGCGTGGACGTTCCTGCGCAACAGCATCTACGCCGACCTGCAGCCGCGCACCGCGGCGGCTGCGCTGGCCACCGGTCAGCTCGTGACCAACGCCGGCGACGGGCGGACCGCGCTCGTGACGCGCGAGGACTGCGCGCGGGTCGCCGCGGCGGTGCTGGTGGGCGACGGTCACGAAGGCCAGGCCTATGACGTCACGGGTCCGGAGGCGCTGTCGGCCGACGACCTCGCCGCCATCTACTCCGAGGTCGGTGGCAAGCCCGTGGAGGTCGTCCACGTCGACGACGCCGCCTACGCCGCGGGTCTCGTCGAGCACGCCGGGATGCCACAGGCGGTGGCCGAGATCTACGCGACCTTCGGGGCCGCGACGCGCACCGGCGCGCTGAGCGCCCAGACCGACGTCGTCGAGCGGCTGACAGGCCGGGTTCCGGGCACGGTCCGGGAGCTGCTGGCCGCGGCGCTGTAGTGGCTCGCCCGCTGACGGTGGTGACCGGCGGCGGTCGCGGCATCGGCGCCGCGATCTGCCGCCGGCTCGCCGCGGGCGGTCACGACATCGTGCTCGCCTACCGCTCGGACTCCGCGCGTGCGCGTCAGACGGAGGCGGCGGTGCTCGAGACCGGCGCGCGCTGCGTGGCCGTCGAGGCCGATGTCGCCGACGCGGGCGACGTCGACGCGCTGTTCGCGGCCGCCGCCGAGCTCGGGACCGTCACCGGGCTGGTCAACAACGCGGGCATCACGGGGCCGGTGGGCAAGCTCGTGGACATCGACGTCGACGAGTTGCCGCGCGTCTTCGCCGTCAACGTCGTCGGCGTCCTGCTGTGCGCCCGCCGCGCCGCGCAGGTCATGACGGCGGCGGGCGGCGGTGCGATCGTCAACCTCTCCTCGGGCGCGGCGACGCTCGGCGGCCCCGGCGAGTACGTGCACTACGCGGGCTCGAAGGCGGCGGTCGACGCGATCACGATCGGCCTCTCCAAGGAGCTCGGCCCGGACGGCATCCGCGTCAACGCCGTCGCCCCCGGCGCCGTCTGGACCGAGATCCATCTCGACCCGGAGCGCCCGGCGCGGATCGGGGCACAGACGCCGCTCGGCCGCGCGGGCGAGCCCGACGAGATCGCCGGCGCCGTCGCCTGGCTGCTGGGCGACGACGCGTCGTACGTGACCGGCGCGATCCTGCGCGTCGCGGGCGGCCGCTAGGGCGCTTGACGCGCCGCTGACCGGCGGAGGAGGATCTACGCCGTGACCCAGAACCCGGACGAGCTCGGCGGCCCGCAGCGGGTCAAGAGCGTGATCGACGTGATGGAGGACGTGGGCGGAGGCGTCCCCGGGTTCCGTCGCGCGCATGCGCGTGGCGTGGCCTTCCGCGGCCGCTTCGAGGCGACGCCCGAGGCCGCTGCGCTGACGACGGCCGAGCACCTGCAGGGCGATCCGATCGAGACCGTGGTCCGGCTCTCCAACGGTGGCGTGAGCCCGTACATGGCCGACCGCAAGAGCGCGAAGATCGGCAACGGGCTCGGGATGGCCGTGCGCTTCGAGCTGCCCTCCGGGGGCTACACCACGTCCGGCGCGCTGAGCCTGGAGAAGTTCGCCGCGAGCACGCCGGACGGCTTCAAGGCCCTGATCGAGGCGCAACGGCCGCTGCCCGGCGGGCTGCCGAACCCGCTGCGCCTGGCGGCGCTCATCGCCGGCCACCCCAACGCCTTCCAGGGCGTGGTGACCGCGGCGACGCTGAAGCCGACGCTGAGCTTCGCCACGACGCGCTTCAACGGCCTGCACGCCTTCTTCGCGATCGACGCACGCGGGGCTCGGCAGGCCTTCCGGTTTCGCTGGCTGCCGGTTGCCGGGATCGCGACGATGGCGCCCGAGCACGACGCGATGCTGCCCCCGCAGTATCTGGTGTCGGAGCTGCGACGGCGCGTCGAGCGCGGGCCGGTCGCCTGGGACCTCGTCTTCCAGCTCGGCGCTCCCGGCGATCCGACCGACGACGTCACGAAGCTGTGGCCGGAGGACCGGCCGCTCGTGGTCGCCGGCCGGCTGACCGTGGATCGTCCGCATGAAGACCAGGCGCTCGTCGAGGGCTACGTCTTCGACCCGCTCAACGTGCCGCCCGGCATCGAGCCGTCGGCCGACCCGCTGCTGCACTTCCGTTCGCACGCGTACACCGAGTCCCATCGCCGCCGGAGCAGCGAGACGCGGCCGGAGATCACCCCGGGCTGAGCGTCACGCCGCCTTGTCCAGCTCGCCGACGATGAGCGGGAACCAGTCCTTGTCGGCGCGCTTGCCGAGGAAGACGTCGAGGTGGCCGTAGCCGGGGACGATGTGCAGCGAGTGCCGCCCCGGCTCGAAGCCCTCGAACCACTCGAACGTGCGCTGCTGGCTGGCCGGCAGGAAGCAGTTGTTCAGGCCGCCGGTGATGAACGAGAAGCGCGCGTCGGTCTGCGGCCGCTGGGCGACGAAGTTCGACGGCAGCTCCGGCCGCCCGTCGACGCTGATGAGATGCCCGTGCTGCACGCATTCGGAGATCTGGCGGAAGAACGTCAGCGGCGCCGGGCCGAACTCGTCCTTGGTCCACTCGTGCGTCTCGGTCGTGAGCTGCTCGTGCGTCCACAGCGTCGGGTCGCCGGAGCCGAACATGAAGCTCGAGACCTTGCAGACGCCGTTGTGGCAATGGCGCCGCGAGAGATTGCAGTAGGCCGTGAGCAGCTTCGGCAGCACCCACGGCGCCCCCGTGTGACCCCATTGCGGGTCCAGGTAGCCGAGCAGGCGCGACACCTGGGGCACGACGTACTTGAGCTTCAGCTGCGGCGATCGTAGGCACGACGGGGTGCAGCGACACCGCGCTCGCGACGACCGTGCGCACCTCGGGGATGAGGCCGGCGCAGGCGGACATCATGAAGCTGGTCGAGCCCTGGCAGTGCGTGATCGCCTGGAGCGAATCCGCGCCGGTCTGCTCGAGAACGGTCTTGACGGCGAGCGGGTGGTCCAGGACGGCGGCCTGGTCGAGCGTCCACGTGTTGTTCGGCACGTCCATGCTCGCGCGCCAGTTCTCCATCCAGACGTCGTAGCCGGCGTCGTGCAGCGCGTCGACGAGCGTGTACGGGTTCGGCGGGCGCCAGATCTCGTTGCGCACGCCGACGCCGTGGACCAGCATCACGGGGCCTTTGGTCGGCTTGCGCGGCCCATGGACGTGGGTGAGAAAGCAGGGGACCCCGTCCGCCGTGGGCAGCGGGAACGTCTCGTCGGTGTGGGTCGCGCCCGCGGCCACGTTTGTGGGACGCTATGGACCCGTCCGACCGGCGTCAAGGCGGCGAGCCGTGCCCGCACTCATGAGCCACTCCCTGACGTCTGAGGCCGACATCCACTGCCCGTCGGAGCGGGTCTTCGACACGATCCTCGACTTCGAGGGCCAGGAGCACTGGCTGGGCAAGTCCTCAGCCTTCCGGGGGACGCACGCGGTCTCGTCGAACCCGGTGGTGCTGGGCACGACCTATCGCGAGCCGGGGCCGCTCGGGGTGCGCAACGGCACGGTGTCGGAGCTCGAGCGACCGACGCGGGTCACGTTCCACCAGCCGATGACGTTGAAGTTCGGCCTCGGGACGATCGACGTCGTCCTTCGCCTCACGCTGACGCCCCGGGGCGAGTCGACGCACGTCGAACGGGTCGTGACGTTCGTCATCCCCGGAGCGCTGAAGCTCTTCCAGCCGTTGGTCGTGCTCGGGTTCAAGCGCGAGAACGCGCGCACGCTGCACGCGCTGAAGGCGCACGCCGACACGCTCGCCGGCTGAGGCCTTACGTCGTCTCGAGCGGACGGTCCGGGTCGCGGCTCCACTGCGACCACGAGCCCGGGAACAGGCGGCCGGTGCCGAGCCCCGCATGCTCGATGGCCAGCAGGTTGTGGCAGGCGGTGACGCCCGAGCCGCAGTAGGAGACGACGGGCTCCTCGCCGGTGATGCCGACCTCGGCGAGCTTCTCGCGCAGCTCCTCGACCGGCAGGAAGCGGCCGTCGGCGGTGAGGTTCTCGCGGCAGGGGAGGCTGTGCGCGCCCGGGATGTGGCCGAAGCGCGGGTCCAGCGTGTCGGGGCCGCCGAGGTAGCGCTCGCGCTGGCGGGCGTCGATCACGACGTTGGCCGGGTCGGCGGCATCCTCGATCGACGCGAGGCGCTCGGCCGGCCACGGCGTGACGGTGAAGTCGGCGGGCGGCGCGGGGCGCCGTGCCGGTCTCGAGCGGCCCGTCGTAGGCCTGGATGCCGCCGTCGAGCAGCGCGGCCTGGTGGCCGGTGGCGCGCAGCATCCACACCAGCCGCGCGGCCATCACGCCGCCGGCGTCGTCGTAGGCGACGACCACGTCGTCGTCGCCGATCCCGAGCTGCGCCATGTCGCGCGGCGAAGGCCTCGGGGTCCGGCAGCGGGTGGCGGCCGAAGGCGCGCGGGTCGGCGTGCGCGGCGAGCTGCTCGTCGAGGTCGACGAACACCGCGCCGGGCAGATGGCCCTGCGTCGTAGGCGTCGCGGCCGGAGCGCCCGTCGAGGTAGGAGCGCACGTCGGCGAGGACGGCGCCATCCAGTTGAGAGACATCGACGACAGGATCGATCACGCCTCAGAACGTAGCGATGTAGGGTCGCGGTCCATGCCGCTGGTGGCACGCTTCGACACGCCGGGCTCCTTGCGCGACGCGCCGCCGGGCTCCGCGTTCTACGACAACTGGCACCGGCGGATCGCCGCGCTGCTCAACGACCGCACGCAGGGCGCCGGCAAGGGCGAGTTCGTCGATCCGAGCCGCGTCGCGATCAAGCCGGTGTGCGAGCCGACCTACGCCTGGACGGGCTTCCCGCGCCCACATCTCGTGGTCAACCACCGCGACGACCGCGAGGCCGCGTTCAAGGCCGGGGAGGACCGGCTCGCCCAGCACGAGTACCTCGAGTGGCATGTCAAGCGCGACGCGCGCGGGCGGATCACGAAGGTGACGTTCACGACCGAGACGCCCGAGTACTGGGAGGCGCTGGCCGAGACCGAGCCGGAGCTCCTGCTCAAGCGCTACCGCGAGCTCGTCGATCCGGCCGTGCAGCGGCGTGACCTGTTCGACGCGGCGGGACGCTACGTGCGCGACAACCAGTGGAATCACGCCCGCGGGATCGTGCACTTCATCATGCGCATCAACGGCATGTCGCCGCTGATCAAGGCCGAGCAGGACACGCCGATCCGCGGTCGCGTCGCCGACAACTACGACGCGATGCCGCTCGCGTTCGCCAACGGCACGCCGCTCTACACATCCGCCGACGCGCGCTTCAGCCTCGACATCGGCGTGCTCTCACGCCAGGGGTTGTCGGTGACGGTCCGCGAGCCGGTCGGCCTCTACATGATCGACTGGGACGACACCGGCTGGGAGAAGCCCGACGGAACACCGGTCGGCGACTACTGGCGTGTGGTCCGCGGACGCCCGGAGGCGGCGCTGCGGCTCGAGTACGAGGTGCCGACGGCCGCGGGCTTCGTGGTCGGCGACATCCGCATCGGCGGGCGGCCGATCCGCTACGGCGGGCAGCTGGCCGAGCACGTCACGGTGATGGCCGGCGGCGTCGCGGGACGGCGGGCGTGAGGCCGGACGTCGCCGCGCTGCTGCTGGAGCTCGGCGCGGCCGAACCGGTGCTGCCGCGCGGCGTGCTCGTGCCGTCGATGGCGGGCGAGGCGGTCGGCGCGCCGGGCGAGCCCGCGGAGCCGATCTACGAGCGCGCCTTCCGCGACGACGTCCAGGGCAACGTGGTCCCGGGGTTCAACAAGGACCACCAGCACTTCCTGTTCATGGCGATCACCGACGCCAGGCGCGCGCGGAGCTGGCTGCGCGGCGTCGTGCCGCAGCTGGCGACGATGGACGACGTGCTGGCCTTCGTGCGCGCGCACCGCTCGCAGCGGCTGCGGACCGGTCTCCGCGAGCCGCGCCTCTCGGCCACCTGGGTCAACGTCGCCTTCTCCTATGGCGCGATCGCGGCGCTGGCCGGCAAGGGCGAGGCCGACAAATTCGGCGACCAGAGCTTCCGGCAGGGACTCGCCGCCCGCTCGACCTTCCTCGGCGATCCGGCGTCGCCCGAGCATGAGGGCCACCGCAGCCGCTGGAAGGTGCGCGACCCCGACGTGCTGGTGACGATCGCCGCCGACGAGGCGCGCGATCTCGAGGACGCCGTCGCCGAGTTGCGCGCCTCGCTGGCGGGCCTGCGGGTCGTGTTCGAGCAGCGCGGCGACACGCTGCCCGGCCCGCTGCGCGGTCACGAGCATTTCGGCTTCAAGGACGGGATCTCGCAGCCGGGCGTACGCGGGAAGGTCTCCAGCGCGCCGGGCGACTTCATCACCCCGCGCTATCTCGCCGCCGGCGACCCGCACGCACGGCTGTTCGCCAAGCCCGGCCAGCCGCTGATCTGGCCCGGGCAGTTCCTGCTCGGCGAGCCGCGCCAGCACACGCAGGACCTCTTCGCTCCCGCCGCCGCGGCCGCGAACTTCCCAGCGTGGGCGCGGCGCGGCTCCTACGTCGTCATCCGGCGCCTGCGCCAGGACGTCGAGGCGTTCTGGACCTTCGTGATCGACGCCGCGACCGTCGCGGGGCTCGAGCCGGTCCGCTTCGCCTCGCAGCTCGTGGGCCGCTGGCCCAGCGGGGCGCCGGTGCTGCGCTCGCCGGACGCGGACGACCGCGCACTCGGCGGCGACGAGTTCGCCAACAACCACTTCCTCTTCGAGGACGACACACGCCCGTCGGTCCTGCAACCGATCGGCGGCTACGGGGGAGACCGCTACGCCGCCGCCCGAGCGGACGTCCTCGGCAAGGTCTGCCCGCACTCCGCCCACATCCGCAAGGTCAACCCGCGTGACGCCGGCACCGACATGGGCACGCCCGCCGACTCGCTGCTGCGGCTGGTGCTGCGCCGCGGGATTCCCTTCGGGCCGCCGGTCGTCGGCGTCGAGAACCCGCCGCTGGAGCAGGAGCGCGGGCTCATGTTCGTCGCCTTCGCGGCCACGATCGAGGACCAGTTCGAGTTCATCACGCGGCGCTGGGTCAACTCGGCGCTGCACCCGCGCTTCGGCGGTCGCGACCCGATCATCGGCGCCGACCGCGAGTGGGTCACGCCGACCGGCGGCGGCTACTTCTTCGCGCCCCCGATCAGCGCGATCGCCGAGGTCCTAGGCCACGTGTAGGTGCGCACCCTCGCGCCGCACGCCCCAGCGCGACGGCTGGCCGGTCGACTCGAGCACCGACAGCCACAGGTCGCCGTCGGGGTCGACGGTGTTGCGCGTGCTGATCGCGAGCGCCGATCGGGATGTGCACGAAGCGCCCGTGCCAGCGGCCGACGACCATCTCGGTCCGCCCGGCCATCGCCGCGTGGACCGCGGCGTGCGCGAGCCGGACGCAGTAGACGCTGTCGTACGGGTTGGCCGGGACGCTGCGGATCGCGTAGCTCGGGTCGAGCAGCTTGAGGTTCAGCTCCTGGCCGTGCGCGGCGAAGTCGTCGGTGATGCGCTGCTGCAGGAACGCGCTGGATGTCGCCGAGGCGCGCGTTGCCGGAGGCGTCGGTCTGCGTCTCGGCCGCGCAGGTGCTCCTGCCCGGCGCCCTCGGCGACGACGACCACGGCGTAGCCGCGCTCGCGCGACCGGTGCGGCGCACGTGCGCGAGCAGGCCGTCGTCGCCGTCGAGCGCGAACGGCACCTCGGGGATCAGCACGTAGTCGGCGTCGTTCTTGGCCAGCGCCGCGTAGCAGGCGATGAAGCCCGAGTGGCGGCCCATCAGCTTCACCAGCCCGACGCCGCTGGGCGCCGAGCGCGCCTCGACGTGCGCGGCGCGGATCGACTCCGTCGCGCGCGAGAACGCGGTCTGGAAGCCGAAGCTCTGGTCGATGAACGGGATGTCGTTGTCGATCGTCTTCGGGATGCCGACGACCGCGATCTCGCAGCCCGCGCTCGGCGATCACGTCGGCGATCCGCTGCGCGCCGTGCAGCGAGCCGTCGCCGCCGATCACGAACAGGATGTTGATGCCCAGCTGCTCGAGGCAGTCGACGATCTCGTCCGGGTCCTGCTGCCCGCGCGAGGTGCCGAGGATCGTGCCGCCGTCCTCGTTGATGTTGCTGCACGACGCTCCGGCGTCGAGGTCGATCACGGGGTGCCGTAGCGGGCGATGAACCCCTGGTAGCCGTTGCGGAAGCCGATGATCCGGCGTCACGCCGTAGTGCGCGTGTGAGCTCCATCACGAGCCCGCGGATGACGTCGTTCAGCCCGGGGCAGAGGCCGCCGCAGGTGACGATCCCGACGCGCGTCTTGGACGGGTCGAAGAAGATCTTGCGCCGCGGGCCGCCGGCCTCGAAGCCGGGCAGCTCGGTCGACCGGCGACGCCGCGCGCGGCGACCATCGCCGCGGTGTCGTCGAGCAGCACGCGGTCGCTGGCGTCGACCCAGTGCTGCGAGCTGCGCCGGATGTAGAGCAGGTCGGCGAGCGGCGAGTCGTGCCGGCAGTCGCCCAAGCCTTTGACGGTCGTGTCGATGTCGTGCATCTTGCGCGACGCGGGGGCCGCTGTGATTGGCCCGTCCGTCCACGATTGTGTCGGTCGTTAGCCTGGTGTTTGACGGGCGTTTGCCGTTACAATGAGTGCCATGGCCACCGCCTTCGCAAGTGAAGCCACCCACGTGCAGGCGACCGGGCACCTCTCGGCCGCGGACATCGCGCGTGCGACCGGCGCCAACGAGACGACGGTCCGGGCCTGGCTGCGCGGTGCGCGCTCGCCGTCGGGGACGCGGGCCGAGCGGCTCGCCGAGCTGTCCTCGATCGTCGAGCGCCTCGCGCGGGTGATGCGGCCGGAGTACGTCCCGGTGTGGCTGCGCAAGCCCGTGCCGCTGCTCGACGACGACAAGCCGCTCGACGTCATCGCCGCCGGGGAGTACCGGCGCGTGTCGCGCCTGCTCGCCGGTCTCGAGAGCCCCGGCGTCTCGTAGTTGGCCGTCGAGGCGATCGCGCTCGCCGGGGTCTGGTACCGGCAGATCCCCGCAGGCGGCGACCCGCTCTACCGCCCGCCCGATCCTGGCGATTCGCGCTGGCAGCGCGGCAGCGTCGTCGAGGCGGTCTATTTCGCCGAGAGCGAGCCGACCGCGTGGGCCGAGTGGTACCGCGCGCTGGCCGAGGCTGCGCTGCCGCCGGGACAGGGCCTGCCGCGCGATCTCTGGCGCTGGCGGATCAAGCTCCCGCGGGTGGCCGATCTCACCGACCTTGCCGGCACCGGCCTCCCGTCGCTGACGCCGTCGCGGCGGCAGTGGCCCGCGTTTCAGGCGGTGGGGGAGCGCCTGCACGCCGAAGGCTGGCCCGCGCTCGTCAGCGCGTCCGCCGCCCGGCCCGAGGGACGGACGCTGTGCGTGTTCCGGACGACGCGCTCGATCGCGGGCTGCACGCCGCTGCGGCCGCCGGTCACCGTCCCGGAACCGCCGCTCGTGCCGACCGGCATGCGCACCTGAGTTAGCCTCCCGCTCACATGACCGCCCGGCTCACGCTGTGGGGCACCGCGCTGGCGCTCCCGCTCGTGCTGGTACTCATCCTGCGCGCCGCGCCGGCGCTCGATGTGCGCTGGGAGGTCGATCCCGTGCATTTCTGGATCGTGCTGACCGCCGGCGTCGCCAACGGGGCGCTGGCGATCGCGATCAGCGAGGCCGGCCGGCGGCGGCGCGACGCGCGGCTGCTGCTGATCGGGCTCGCCTTCCTCGTCAGCGCCGGGTTCCTCGGGCTGCACGCGCTGGCGACGCCCAACGTCGTCGTCGACGGTGGCAGCGCCGGGTTCGTGCTGGCGACGCCGATCGGTCTCGTGCTGGCGGGCGCGTTCGCGGCCGCCTCGGCGGTCGAGTACACGCTCGAGGCGTCGCTGCGGATCGTCCGCCACGCGCGGGCCTTGCTCGCGCTCGTGCTCGCGATCATGGGCCTGTGGGCGGTCGATCTCGGTGGCCGGGCTGCCGCCGCTGCACGACCCGGTCACGCCCGCGCAGGTCCAGGTGCCGCTCGCGGTCGTCGCGGCGCTGGGCGTCGTGCTCTACGGCTACGCGGCGGTCTCGTACTTCCGCGTCTGGCTGCGGCGGCGCACGCCGCTGGCCTTCGCCGTGGCGTTCGCGTTCGCGCTGCTGGCCGAGGCGCTGATCATCTCGATCCTCTCGCTGCCGACGAGCTGGCGGCTGAGCTGGTGGGAGTGGCACGTGCTGATGGCGATCAGCTTCTTCGCGATCGCCGCCGCCGCGTCGTCGGAGTGGTACGAGGAGCGCTTCAGCGGCCTCTACCTCGACGAGACGCTCGCCGGCCGGCGCGAGGTGACCGTGCTCTTCGCCGACCTCAAGGGCTTCACGCCGTTCTCGGAGGCGCGCGGCCCGGAGCAGGTCCACGCGATGCTCGTCGCCTACTTCGGCGAGCTCGCGCCGATGATCACCAAGGAGTTCGCCGGCGAGGTGCAGGACTTCGTCGGCGACCAGATCTTCGCGATCTTCAACAAGCGCGGCGACCAGCCCGACCACGCGCTGCGGGCCGCCCGCGCGGCGCTCGAGCTGCAGCGCCGCGCGGAGAAGGTCCGCGTCGACCATCCGGAGTGGCCGCGCTTCCGCGTCGGCATCAACACCGGGCCCGTGCTCGCCGGCGTCGTCGGGGACAAGGGGCACCGGATCCACGGCGTCTTCGGCGACACCGTCAACCTCGGCGCGCGCCTGGAAGGTCAGGCGCCTCCGGGCGGTGTCGTGATCGGTTCCGCGACGCTCGCGGGGCTCCCCGAGGGCGTCGTCGTCGAGGCGCTGCCGGAGCTGCACGTGAAGGGCAAGTCGCAGCCGGTCGCCGCCTTCGTCCTGCACGGCCTGCCGGCCTAAGCCTCAGGGGTGGAAAGTTTCCACCCCGTGGGGGATATCCGCGGCGGTCGTCGAAGAGGAATGTCGGTCCCACGATGACGCGGCAGTTCACATTCCCCAAGGTGACCGAGGTCCCTCGCGGACCGTTCGGTCCCAAGCGCCCGCCCAAGTCCTCCTAGCGCGGCAGCGCGACGACGGTCTCGCGCACCTCGCGCAGGATCTCGTCCGAGAGCGCGACGTCGTCGACGGCGCGCGCGACGAGCACGCCGCCGACGAGCGTGCTGAGCGCCACGACCGCCCGGCGACGAGCGTCCTCGCCGCCGCCGAGCAGCGCCTCGAGGTGGCCGAGGTAGCGCTCGACCTGCTCGCGGTAGGCGGTCCGGACGCGCTCGTCGCCCGCGGGGAACGTCGGACCCGAGCGCGACGACCGCGCAGCCCGCGGCGGGATCGTCGCGATGTGCGGCGGACGTGTACCAGTCGACGAACGCCGCCAGCGGATCGTCGGCGCCCTCGGTGAGCGTGCGCATCGCGGCCTCGCCGTCGGCGAGCGCGCGGTCGACGGCCTCGGCGACGAGCTCGTCGCGCGAGCCGAAGTGCTTGTAGAAGCCGCCGTGGGTCAGCCCGGCGGCCTTCATGATCTCGGCGACGCCGGGCGTCGCCGTCCCCGACTCGCGGATCCGCGCGGCGGCGATCTCGACGATCCGGTCGTGGTTCTTGGCCTTGTCCTCCTGTGAATGTCCCACCTGCGCAGAAGTATATCTGGATGATCGTCATCATCTTGAGCTAGGATGATGCGCATCATCCAGATTCGGTCGTCGGAGGCAGCAATGAAGATCGAAGGCTCAGTAGCGCTCGTGACCGGCGCCAACCGCGGGATCGGCAGGGCGATCGCCGAGGAACTGCTCGAGCGCGGTGCGGCGAAGGTCTACGCCGCCGTGCGCGACGTCGCGACCGTCACCGACCCGCGGCTCGTCGCGGTCGCAGCTCGACGTCACCGACGCCGACCAGGTCGCCGCCGTCGCCGCCGAGCTCGGCGACGTCGAGCTCGTCGTCAACAACGCCGGCATCGGGTCCGCGTCGACGCCGCTCACGGCGACGCTCGACGACGCCCGCGCCGCAGCTCGAGGTCAACTACCTCGGCCTCGTCTCGACGACGCAGGCCTTCGCCCCGGTGCTCGCCGCCAACGGCGGCGGCGCGTTCGTCAACGTCCTCTCGGTCGTGTCCTGGGTCGGCTGCCGAGCCTGTCGACCTACTCGGCGTCGAAGGCGGCCGCGTGGGCGTACACGAACGCCGCCCGCGTCGAGCTCAAGCGCCAGGGCACCCAGGTCGTCGGCGTCCACGTCGGCTTCGTCGACACCGACCTCACGGCCGGCCTCGACATCGACAAGATCGCGCCGCGGGTGGTCGCGAACTCCGCGCTCGACGCGCTCGAGCGCGGCGACTCCGAGGCGTCGTCGACGACTTCAGCCGCGACGATCAAGTCGGCCTGCACGACGACCAGAACCTCATCTACCCGGGCATCGAGGAGCAGTTCAACGCGACCGTCGCGCGCTGAGCGCCGGACTGGTAAGTCGGCCAGTATCCAGACGCGGCCACGCTGATTAGTGTGGACCTCTCATGAGCCCGGTTCATGTCGCAGATGGGTCCGTCGGTGCCGCCGTCCGGCGCGCGCACGCCAGCGCGCCGGGCGGCACCGATCGCAACGAGCTCGCACGTCTGTGGGATAGGGCGACGCGCTAGCCCGCATTACAGTGGGTTGGAAGTCCACTGTGGAAGGGAATCCCGTGCCGTCGCACCGCACCCGCCGGAAGTTCGCTCTTGCTCTGCCCATCCTCGCCGCGCTGGTAGGCCCTGCGGCCGCGCAGGCGAAGGCGCCGAAGGCGAGCGGCCCGGAGCTCACGGTGATGACGCGCAACCTGTTCCTCGGCGCCGATCTGGCGCCCGCGATCAACGCGCCCGGGATCGCCGAGGCGATCGACGGCGCCGGTGTCGTCTACAACCAGCTGCTGAGCACGAAGTTCGCCGACCGCGCCGTGCCGCTCGCGCGCGAGATCAAGCGCTCGGGTGCCGATCTGGTCGGGCTGCAGGAGGTCGCGAAGTGGCGCAAGCAGACGCCGTCCGACGGCGGGGCGCCGCCGATCAGCCCGCTCGCTGGCGCGACGCCGGCGACCGCGGTCGACCAGGACTTCCTGGTGATCCTGGAGCGTGAGCTCAAGAAGGCCGGCGCCAAGTACCGCGTCGCACTGGTCAACGAGGAGTTCGACGCCGAGCTGCCGGTCGACGTCGACGCCAACAACGCGACCGGCACAGGCCCGCTCGCCGCGCTCGGCGCCGACTTCGACGTGCGGCTGACGATGCGCGACGTGATCCTGGTCAAGAAGGGCAGCAAGGTCCGGCTCGGCAAGACGCGCACCGGTCACTACAAGACCCGCTACGAGCCGAGCGTCGGCGGCCTGGTGATCCCCGTCGACCGTGGCTGGACCTCGGTCGAGGCGACCCTCGGCGCCAGCAAGTTCCGCTTCCTCAACACGCACCTCGAGGCGTTCGGCGACCCGAAGATCCGTGAGGCGCAGGCCAAGGAGCTCGTCGCCGGTCCGCTCGACACGAAGAAGCAGGTGATCCTCGTCGGCGACCTCAACTCGGGCGTCAAGCGTCACAACGAGCCCGAGAAGCCCGGCGACGACCTCGCCTTCAAGGCCTTGGCCGGCTTCGGGATGAAGGACAACGGCGCCCGTCAGAGCTGCTGCTTCGAGGACATCTTCGACGCGAACGCCAAGCTCGATCACACCGTCGACCACGTCCTCAGCAAGCCCGCGCTGACCACGGTCCGCGCCAAGGTCACCGGCAACGACCGCAGCCAGCGCACGGCATCGGGGCTCTGGCCTTCCGACCACGGCGGAGTCGTCAGCACTCTGCGGCTGCGCAAGTAGTCGGCGCCCTTACGAGGCTGACGAGCGCGAGCGTGGCACCGGGCTCGCCTGGCTGAGCAGCGACTCCAGCGCCTGGACCGCGTCCAGGTCCAGGCGGTGGGGCGCGTCGGAGCGGATGATCTCGAGCGCGAGCTCGGAGCTCCGCGCCGGGCGGTAGGGGCGCTCGGACGTCAGCGCGTCGTAGACGTCGGCGACCGCGAGCGCGCGCATCGGCATCGTCAGCTCGCTCGCGTCGAGCGCCTGGGGGTAGCCGCTGCCGTCGAGCCGTTCGTGATGCGCGCTCGCGAGCGGCGCGACCTCGCGCAGGCCGGGGACGCGTTCGAGGATCAGCTGGGTGATCCGCGGGTGGTCCTTGATCGTCGCGAACTCGGCGGGCGTCAGTTGCGCGGGCTTGTCGAGGATCAGGTTGGAGATCGCGAGCTTGCCGATGTCGTGCAGGCGGGCGGCGCGGCGCAGGTCGCGCAGCGTGCGCGTGTCGGCATCGAGCTCGGCGGCGATGCTGGTCGCGATCAGGCTGGTGCGATCGGAATGCCGGTACGTCCACGGGGACTTCGCGTCGATCACGGCGGCGAAGGCGTCGGCGATCCCGTCCAGGCGGTTGCCGTCGACGCTGATCAGCTCGTCCGCGGGCTCGACGTCGCTGAGGTCCGGGACGCGCAGCGACGCCCAGAAGCTCGCGTCGTCGCGAATGGCGTGCAGCGCGTCGACGAGCGCGGGATCGAACCATTCACCGCGCCGCGAGTCGGCTACCGAGACGGCGGCCTCGAGATCCTCCGAGCCCCAGAAGATCTCCACCGTCTGCGCAAGGCAGCCGATCCGCGCGAAGAGCGGGATCGCGTCGCCGTGCAGCGCCTGCGGATGGCCGCCGCCGTCCCAGTGCTCGTCGAGCGCGTAGATCGCCGCCGCGGTCGCGGGGGAGAGGCCGAGCATGCGCGCGATCTCGGCGCCGCGCTCGCAGCGCGCCTGCATCAGCGAGCGCGTCACCTCGCCCTCCTCGCGCACGGCGTTCAGGCGCCGTGCGCGGGACACGAAGCGAGCCACCCGTCGTCCGCAGCGCCCACACGAACGCCGGCCACGGCCGCGCCCAGTCGACACGCTTGGACGTGCGCTTGGCGTCGTGGTCGTCGGCCCCGAAGATCGCCGTGAAGCGTGCCGAGTTCGCCGAGCAACCGGCGTCCTTGAGCAGCAGCGCGTAGAACAGGTCCGAGCGGTCGTTCGCGCCGTCGATCCCGAGCTCGTCGGCCAGGCGCAGGCCGATCAGGCACGAACGCGCGGCGTGGCCGGCGGGCTCGCCCTCGGTCAGATCGAGCGCGTACGACAGGGCATGGATGACTTCGGAGAGCCGTATCTCCGCGGGGGCGCTCACTGCAGGAGTATGGCCTGACCGATGCCGCCGCGGCCACTCGGCGCCTGTCATGGTCGCTCTTCGGACGCTCGGCTAGGTCCGCGAGTCCTGAGGGCGCCACGGGAGCTGGGGGAGCACGAGCCCGCTCGACGGGCTGGCGGGACGTTTGTATCCCGCGGCGGCCTGCACGCTCGACGGGCGCCACTGCTTGCCGCCGCGCAGCGTGGGAACGCCGTCCTCGTTGAGCACGTCCGCGATCGCCTGCAGCGACATCCCGCTCTCGCGCAGGGTCCTGATCCGGGCGCTCAGCTGTGGATCGTCGCGGACCGCGCGGTTGCGCTTCGCGCCTCGCTCGCCGTCAAGCGCGGCCAGCCCGGCCTTCGTGCGCGCCGCGAGCCGGTCGCGCTCCCAGGCGCTGACCTCGATCAGCGCCTCCAACGCCAGGCCGCCGGCGACGGTCGAGTTGTCGATGTCGAAGTCGATGACGATCACGCGGGCGCTCGCGTCGTCGAGCCAGCGCAGGATCGGCCCGAGGTCGGAGACCGCGCCCGCGATGTCGCGCATGCGTGAGACGACGATGCCGCCGGCCGCGCCTTCGGCGATCTCGCCGAGCCCGTGCGCGAGGCCGGGCCGGTCGTTCATGCGGCCGGTGAGCGGCTCGAGGTCGTGGACGATCTTCGAGAGCGTCAGCCCGCGGCGCTCGCACCACTGCGCCATCGCGCCGCTCGCGGTCTCGAGCTCCAGGCGGCCGTCGGCCGGGATGCAGACGTATCCGACGATCCGCGAGGCCATCGGGCGCCGCGCACCGCCGGCGGGCCGCGGGTGCTCCACGGTCCGGGTCCTGCTCACGTCAACCTGCCGAGCTGCGCGCTTTGCGCGACTCCACGGCAGCACCTTCTTCACGATCGGGGCCTTTCCTCGTCAAACGGCGGACCGGTCGCCCGGTGCACCCGTCATGCTCTTCGCAGTACTTCCCGACTCGGATCAGGGCTACGGCTGGCCGCGACCAATGTGGCGCGCGCGAACTCGGCCTGCGCGCCGGTTCGTGGACCCACCCGGATCGAACGGAATCATCCCAACGTGACCTCGCCCCTAACCCGCGCATTGGTGCTGGCCGCAGCCATGACCCTCGCGTTCGCCGGCTGCCGCGGCGGCGACGACGAGGATGCCGATGGCGGGCGCCAGCTCAAGGGGCCTTCGCTTCCGACGCGCACACCGACGCCGACCGAGACCGAGACCGCGACGCCCACGCCGACCGAGACGCCCACTCCCACGCCCTCGGTGTCGCGCGCGGTCCGCTACTGCGCGCCGGTCGAGCGGTTCTTCGACATCACGGCGCGCGTCGCGACCTGTTCGGAGGCCAACGAACTGCTCACGAGCGGCGGCAACCGCTGGGCGCGCATCGGGACCAGCCCGACCGACGTCGACCGCTACTCGTGCGCCCGGACCGAGCGGACCGCCCGCAACGACACGATCCGCTGCACCAAGGGCGACGCGACGGTGCGCTTCAGCCTCGACACGCGTCCCGCGCCCGCACCGCCCGGGTCCCAGAACAGAGATCGCGACCGGGAGCCCGAGAACACCGTGGGCGTCTGCGAGAAGGCGAACGGGTGGGACGCGATCACGGTCACGAACATCGCGTGCCCCGCGGTCAAACGTGAGCTGAGGAACAACACCGACCGACTCACCGGCGCACGCAGGGGGGCGACCGTCAGGCTCGACAGCGGCTTCCGCTGCGAGCGCGTCGACACGAGCGACGCGACGGACCCGACGGTCCGCTGCGTCAACGGCAACCGGAACTATCACGCCACCTACGTGGGCCGGCCCGAAGATCCGGACGCGGTCGAGGACGAGCCGATCGAGCACTGCGCGAAGACCGACGGCTGGGACGCGATCACGGCCAAGGGCGTCGACTGCGGCGTGGTCGAGGAGGCACTCGATCAATACGGCGACGAGTTGCGCGACGCGAAGCCCGACGACGAGTTCGATTTCGATACCGGCTACGAGTGCAAGCGCCTCGACACCGACGAGGACGAGGCGCCGACGGTCTATTGCGCCGACGGCGAGGACTACTACTACGCGACCTACACGGAAGCGGGTTAGGCGGGCGGCCCGTCGGCCACGAGCATCATCCCGCGCGTGCGGAACATTGCGGCGGCGTCCGCGCCGCCGAGCCAGTCGATGAAGCCCTTCATGATCGCCCGGCTGAGCTTCGAGGGGCGAAACGGCGAGCGCGGGACGACGTAGGAGATCGGGTAGGCCGCGGGGTAGCTCAGCCCGAACACGCTTGCGTTCGTCGGCGCGACGCCGCCGATCGGCACGCTGCAGGCCGTGCCTGCGTACGCCCGGGCGCGCGTCCAACTCGTCAGGGCGGCCACGGCCTGGTCGCCGCCCGCCGCTTGTGCGAGGCCGCCGTCCGCGGCACCCACGGAACCCTTCGCGTAGTCACTGCCGGCGCGGAGCCCCCAGCGCGGCACCTTGAACCCGGTGGAGTCGCTTTCGGCGCGGACCGCGATCTTGTCCGGCGCCCCGGCCGGCAGGCTCACGACCTGTGACCAGCGCTCGATCTTCCCGCGCGCGATGTCGCTCGCCTGCGCCGCGGTGAGCCCGGCGGCGCAGGCCGGATGCCCCTTGGCGACGACGAGCACGTCAGCGTCACGGCCCAGGTCCAGGCGCACGACCAGGCGCTTGCGCTGGCGCGCGGTGAGGCGGCGATCGATGAACCCACCCGCCACCGAGGAGGCGTAGCGCTTGCCGAGCGTGGACAGGATCAGCTCGTTGTGCGGCCAGACCACGGCGCTGTTCTGGTACAGGAACCGGTAGGTCTTCCCGCCGGAGCGCACGCTGACCGGCCTCTGGGGCATCCCGTTGCTCGGGATGAAGCCGATCCTGGCGTCGATGCGTGCCGGGATGTAGGAGTTCACGGAGGCGTACTCGGCGCGCGGGGCCGCGGCGGCCACCGACGCGCTGGACGCCAATACAGCGAGCACCAGGCACGTCAGTCGAATCCGCATCGCGCAAGCGAACCACAGCGGTTGCCGACGTGCAAGAAACCGGTGCTATTCGGTCCTGAAGTCGACCTCGTCCGTCTTGACCGTCCCGGCGGTCCGGCCCGGAGCGGACTGGAAGTTCCAGTACAGGTTCGTGTGCGCGATCACCTGGTCCGGCGGCGGTGCGCCCCACTCGGTCAGGTCGTTCGCGGTGTGGGCGTCGCTGACGAGGGTCGTGTCGTAGCCGCGGGTGAACGCGCCGTGGAGCGTGGAGCGGATGCAGGCGTCGGTCTCCGCACCGGCGACGAGGAGGCGCCCGACGCCCAGGTCGGCGAGCACGGACTCCAGCGGCGTGGCCTCGAACGCGTCGCCGTAACGCTTGGCGATCAGCGGGTCGTCCCCGCGCGGGCTCAGCTCCGGGACGATCTGCCAGTCGTCGCTGCCGCTCACCAGGCCCTCGTCGTCGGAGTGCTGGACCCAGACGACCGGGACCTGTTCGTCGCGCGCCTTCTCCACGAGGCGGGCGAGGTTCGCGACGACAGCGTCGCGTTCGTGGGCCGCGGCGACGACGCCGACCTGGACGTCGACGACGAGCAGCGCGGTGTTCGGCCGGTTCTCGAGCGTGGTCATGGATCTCCCGCTGGTGGATCGTAGGCTACGGAGCCGAAGCCGCCGTCGCCGCGTCGCGCAGGTAGCGGACGAGGCCGATGACGTCGTCCGGCAGCAGGCGCCCGATCGCCCCGCTGGAGTAGACACTCACGACGACGCGGCCGGCCGGATCGAGCACGAATCCGGTCGACTGCAGGAAGGCCGGCCCGGCATTGACGAACGCGCCGGTTGCCGCCGCGACGGCTTCTGCGTCGGCGCTGTGACCGACCGGGAAGCTCAGACCGTGCTTCTCCACCAGGCCGGCGGTGTCGGCCTCGCTCTCGGTGGAGAGCGCGACCACGCGGATATCGAGCGCGTCCAACCTTTCCATCGCGCGTTGGAAGGCGCGCAGCTGCGCGTTGCAGTACGGACACCACGCGCCGCGGAAGAACAGGATCACGGCGTAGTGGTCGTCGAGCGCGTCGGGGAGTTCGAGCATGTCGCCGGCTCTGCCGAGCGCGACCGCGAGGGGCGGGAACGCGTCGCCCGGGCTGAGAAGGTTCGTCATGCCGAATTGGCGGTGCCGCGACGGGCGGTTCTTACCCGCGCCATGTGAGCTGGCGCGTAGCTACTCGTCGCGCTTCGCGGTCATCGCGGCGAGCAGCGCCTCGAGGTCCGCGGCACAGGGGCCACACACGCGCAGGTGCGCGGCGACGTCGGCCAGACGCCGTTCAGGCTCGGCGTCGGCCAGGGCGAGCTCGACGTAGACGTCGAGCATGTCCATCGTGCGCTCGCAGCCGGCATCGCGCGGATCGGTCCTCAGGAAGGCGTCGAGTCGGTTCATGCCGGCCTTTCGCGCTCGGGCTCGACCTGTCCGTCGTCGACGAGCCGCTCACGCAACTTGACGCGCGCGTCGAACAGCGATTTGTAGATCGCGTTGCGGTTGCTCCCCAGCTTGGCGACGAGCGCGTCGAGCGGGACGCCATTGAGCACGATCGCGACGAAGATCGCCCGTTGGCGTGGGCTGAGCTCCTCGTCGACGGCAACGCGCAGCGACGTCACGAGCGCGCGCCACTCGGACTCCCGCACTGGGTCGAGCCCGAAGCGATCAGGGAGGCGATCCCACGCCTCGGCGTCCAGTGACACCCCCGGCTGGCTCCAGAAATGGCGGCCGAACGTCGCCGAGACCTCGAAGATCACGAACTTGTAGGCCCAGGTCGTGAAACGGCTCTCGCCCCGGAACTGCCCGAGCTTGGCCATGATCGCCACCTGGGCGTCAGCGGCGGCCTGGTGGACAAGGTCGTCGAACTCCGCTCCATGGATCCGAAGCGTCTCGCTCCGGCGGCGAGCAGCCGAGCGAGCGATCGGGAGCAGCAGCGCGTGCAGTCTCGTCGCGGCGTCCTCGCGCAGCGCGCCGGTCGAGCCGAGCGTCCGCACCCACTCGGCGGAATCGGGATCGAGCACTGGGCCGGCGACCGCCATCGCCCTCGATCCTAGTCCCGCACTCCTTACCGATCGATGACACGTGGACGCGGCCGGGCAAGACGCGGGCTCCGCACGCCGCCAACGGGTCGTCCAACGATCTCAAGGAGCTCTTGCATGTCCATCACCGGCAACTCCCGCCTTCGCCTGACGGCGTTCGCGGCAACCTTCCTCTTCGCAGGTGCGGCGGCAGGCACAGCGATGGCGTCACCGGGTGCCGTATTCACCGAGACCAACGCGGCGACCGGCAACGCCGTGCAGCAGTTCGATCGCGCCGATGACGGCCGTCTGACCGCAGCAGGGACCTTCCCGAGTGGTGGGCTCGGGCTGAGCAGCCCCGGTGGCCGCCAGGGCGCGGTGGTGCTGAGTGAGGACGGCGACACCGTCTACGCCGTCAACACCGGGTCGGACTCCGTCTCCGCCTTCCGCCGCACGCGTGGCGGGCTCGCGCTGCTCGCAACCGTGCGCTCCGCGGGCGTCGCGCCCGTCAGCGTCGCCGAGCGTGACGGCCGTGTGTACGTGCTCAACTCCGGCGACACGCCGTCGCGTGGCACACCCAGCGTCGCCACGTTCGTCGCCGGCCCGGCCGGCCGGCTGTTCCCGATCCCGATCGGTGTGCGTGCGCTCGCTGCGGGGGCGGATGGGACCGCGCAGGTCTCCGTCGCCCCTGACGGGCGGCGGCTGATCGTCACCGAGCGCGTCTCGAACCGCATCGAGAGCCTCGCCCTCGACCGGTTCGGCCGGCCCGAGGCGCCGGTCGTCACCGCCTCCAACGGTTCGACCCCGTTCGGGTTCGCGTTTGCCCCCGCCGGCGAGTTGATCGTCTCCGAGGCCGGGGCGAGCACCGTCTCCAGCTACCGCATCGGCTCCGCCGGTCGCCTCTCGGCGATCACGCCGTCCTTGGCCGTCAATCAGGGCGCCGCGTGCTGGGTCGCAGTGTCTCCCGACGGCCGCTTCGCATACACCGGCAACGCCGCGGGCAGCATCAGCGGCTTCGCCATCGACCGCGCCGGCGCGCTGACCCCGCTCAACGTCGACGGCGCGACCGCGCTCCTGCCCGCCCCGTTCACACCTCGCGATCTCGCCTTCGATGGCAGCGGCCGCTTCCTGTACGCCGTCAGCCCCGGTGGCCAGGTCATCGGCTTCCGCGTCGCCCGCAACGGTGCGCTACAGCAAATCACGACGGCGCCCGCGGCCGCGGGCGTGACCGGCATCGCCGCTTCCTGATCGCCACCTCCGCGGGGCTCGAGCGACGAGCCCCGCGGAGGTGCATCGCTAGGACTCGAAGTAGTGGCCCGCCTCGAGGTCCTCGAGCAGCGTCGGCTGCGTGGGGTTCCAGCCCATCCACTCGCGGGTGAGCGCGCTCGACGCCGGGGTGTCGATCGCCGCGAAGTGGCCGATCCAGCCGAGCTGCTCGGCCGCCTGCGCGGGCTCGATCGAGACGGCCGGGATGCCGAGGTGCCGTGCGATCGTCTGCTCGATCTCGCGCATCGGGACGCCCTCTTCGGCGACGCCGTGCAGCGTCGTTGCGGCCGGCGCCGACTCGACGGCGAGCCGGAAGAGCCGGGCCGCGTCGAGGCGGTGGACGGAGGGCCAGCGGTTGGAACCGTCGCCGACGTAGGCGGCGACGCCGTTCTCGCGTGCGACGTTGATCAGCTGCGGGACGAAGCCCTTGTCGCCCTCGCCGTGGACCGACGGCGGGAGCCGGATCAAGGACGCGCGCACGCCGCGTTCCGCCAGCGCGAGCGTGGCCTGGTCGGACGCGATGCGGTGCGAGCCGCCCGAGCCGGGATGCGGCGAGTCCTCCTCGGTCCTGACCTGGCCGGGCTCGAGCAGCGCGATCCCCGACGTGACGACGAGCGGCTTGTCCGAACCGGCGAGCGCCTCGCCGATGGCCTCGATCGCGCGCAGGTCGGTGCGGCCGCTGCCCGCCATGTCGCTGAAGTCGTGGATGAACGCGGTGTGGATGACGCCGTCGGCCTTGGCCGCGCCGTCGCGCAGGCTGTCGAGATCGTCGAGCGCGCCGCGGTGGACGGCGGCTCCGGTGCTCGCGAGCGCCGCGGCGGCGCCGTCGGAACGGGCGAGCCCGAGCACGTCATGGCCCGCCTCGAGCAGGTCGCTGACGATGGCCGATCCGATGAATCCGGTTGCCCCGGTGAGGAATACACGCATGCCGACCGAGTCTGTCCCGATCGCCGCGCGTTAGCCAGATCCCTGCCGAGGGTGGTCCTGGCAGGGACACGTTCGGCGGGCGCCGGGGCCTACGCTTGAACGCATGTCAGAGGGCAACGCGATCGGCGAGTACCTCCGGGCACGCCGCGAGCTGGTCCGGCCCGAGGACGTCGGCCTGCCCGACGCCGACCGCCGCCGCGTGCCGGGGCTGCGCCGCTCGGAGCTCGCGATGCTGGCCGGGATCAGCAACGAGTACTACATCCGCCTCGAGCAGGGGCGCGACCGGCATCCCTCGGCGCTGGTCCTGGACTCGCTCGCCCGTGCGTTGCAGCTCGACGAGCACGCCACCGCGCACCTGCACCAGCTCGCGACGCCGGCACCGCGCCGCGCGCCCCGCCGCCGCAGCGAGAAGGTCTCGCCCCAGATCGAGACGCTGCTGCGCTCCTTCGAGGGGACCACGCCCGCCTACGTCTCCGGGCGGCTGATGAACATCCTGGCCGCCAATCAGCTCGCGCGCGCGGTCGTCCCGCTCTTCGCTCCCGGCACGAACTTCATCCGCACGCTCTTCCTGGACCCGATCGCCCGCGACGTCTACGACGAGCTCGAGGCGCGCCAGGCCGGCGCGGTGGCCAGCCTGCGCGCCTTCGCAGGCCCGGACGTCGACGACCCCCAGCTCACCGAGCTCGTCGGCGAGTTGTCGGTCAAGAGCCCCGAGTTCCGCCGGCTCTGGTCCCGGCACGACGTCAAGCCGATCCACGGCGCCCTCGCCCCGGTCACCGTTCATCACCCGCAGATCGGCCGCATCGAGCTCCACCACCAGAAGCTCGAGATCCCGGACACCGGCGGGCAAGTCCTCGGACTCCTGTACGCCGAACCGGGGAGCCGCAGCGAGCAGGCGATCGCGATGCTCGCCGCGACGATGCGCGAGCCGGTTACCCCCAGGTGAAGGGCGGATAGCGCTCGCTCATGAAGTACGCGTACGCGTTGCCGCGGAGGTTCCAGCGCATCCCGGGAACCATCAGCTCCACAGGTAGGTGATCTCCATGCTGGCCGGATAGACCGGCGAGGGTGGACCGGCGGGGTTCGTGACAACGATCGCGTCGGACATGGTCATTCCACCTCCGTTGTCAGTTGGGACTCCGAGCTGCGGAAGCTCATCACCTTCCACTGGCCGTCCTCCTCGCGGATCTGGGTCTTGAAGTACACAGGCTTGCCGCCGGTCCCGTCCATCGTGTAGACGAACACCGCGATCTTGCCGGTGTCGGTGCTGACGTTGATGCTCTTGGACTTGGGCGAGGTCTCCTTCTTGGTCACGAGCGTGGACAGACCCTTCACCAGCTCGGTGAGCTCCGGCTCCGCCGTCGCCTCGCGGAAGGCGGGCCCGGTGAGTGCGTAGGCCGCGGCACCGTCACCCTGCTGGACCGCCGTGACCAACTGGTCCGAGACCTTCTGGGCGTCCTCGGTCGACTGGTTCACCAGGACGAACGCCGCGACACCGAGGAGCGCGATCAGCCCGATGACCCCGGCGATCACGATCAGGATGATCTTCCCGCGCCGCCGCTTGGGCGGCGCCTCCGATGGAGGGAGCTCGGGTGCCGGCGCGGGTTCGGGCGTGATACTCATGAGCCGACCGTACCGGCCGCGAGACCACGCGGATAGTGAGATGGAATGGGCGCGCTACGAGACCGGGATCGCGTCGGCCTCGGCCCCGGTCTCCCGGCGGATCACCACCAGCAGCGCGTCGGCGACCTCGGGATCGAAGTGCGTCCCGCGCAGCCGGGCGATCTCCGTCGCACGCACGCTCGACGCTCCACGCCTCCTTGTACGGGCGCTCGTGGGTGAGCGCGTCGAAGACGTCGCAGACGGCCGCGATCCGGCCCTCGAGCGGGATCTCCTCGCCGCGCAGCCCGTTCGGGTAGCCGGTGCCGTCCCAGCGCTCGTGGTGGGTGTCGACGATGATCTCGGCGACCTGCAGCACGCGGCGACGGGTGAGCCTTCGAGCAGCAGCGCGCCCTCGACGACGTGCTTGCGCATCGTCGTCATCTCCTCCGGTGGTGAGCCGGCCGGGCTTGCGCAGGATGCTGTCCGGCACGCCGATCTTGCCGACGTCGTGCAGGACCGCGGCGTAGCGGATGGTCTCGGCGCGCGTCGACGGGCAGCCCGAGCTCGAGCGCGACCTCGCCGCACAGGCGGCTCATGCGCTCGATGTGCTCGCCGGTGTCGTCGTCGTGCAGCTCGGCGGCGCGGGCGAGCCGCAGCACGACCTCGAGCTGGGTCTCGGCGAGGTCCTTCGTGCGCGCGAGCACGGCGGCCTCGAGCTCGGCGTTGTAGCGCGTCGACGCGTGCGCGGGCGGACCGCTCGGTCACGGCCCGCGCGAGCAGCGAGATCGCCGAGCGCGATCGCGAGCGCGACCAGCGGCACCGCGACCGGCAGCACCGTGCCGCGGTTGAACGCGAGCTGCGCGCCGACCGCGTACAGCGCGCCCGCGACCGACGGCGAGCAGGCTGCCCCGGACCGGCCCGAGCGCGCCGCACGCCCAGCGGCGGCGAGCGCGGCCGAGCGCCACGGCGATCGACGAACGCCAGCCAGTCGGGGATCGGCCGCAGCGGATGGTCGTGCAGGGCGGTCCAGATCGCGTTGGCCTGGATCTCGGCGCCGGGCATCTGCCGATCGCCGGGCGCGGAGGTCGTGTGGACGTCCTGCAGCGCCGGCGCGGTCGCGCCGACGACCACGATCTTGTCCGCGCAGCTGCTCGGCGTCGAGCTCGCTCGCAGGACGTCCGCGAACGAGTACGTCGGGATCGTGCCGGTCGGCCCGCGGAAGTCGATCAGCGCGCTGCTCGCCGTCCATCGGCTTGCCGAAGCGCTCGCCGACCAGCGCGGGGATCGTCTCGAGGTGCGTGTCCTCGCGCGCGTAGCGGCGGATCGCGCCGCCGGGTCGGTCGGGAACGTGCTCGCGGCCGCGCGGCGCGCCGGCCTCGGCGAGCCCCTCGTCGCCGCCGAGCACGCGGGTGCCGCCGTGGTCGTCGACCTCGCCGGTCGCCAGGATCACGTGCTTCGGCGCGGTCGATCGCGTCGTAGAGCGCGAGGTCCTCGTCCGGGTCCTCGGACGGCTCGGTGAACTGGACGTCGTAGACGATCTGGCGCACGCCGGCCTCGCGCAGCTTGTCGACCATCTGCGCGTGCAGCGTGCGCGCGGAACGGCCACTGCGTGTCGAGCTCGCTGAACGAGTCGCTCGTCGATCCCGACGACCGCGACGCCGGACACCGGCTGCGTGCCGCGGACCTCGAAGCGCGCGTCGATCGTCGCGTTCTCCGCGCGCTCGAGCACCGGCGTGAGCGCCGCGACCAGGACGATCAGCGCGATCAGCGCGACCGCGGCCTTGGCCAGCCGGATCATCGCGGTCGTGGCGTGAACAGTCGTTGACCGGCGCGAACGAGCTTCGAGCGGCCGCCGCGTCGCGGCCACACCGAGACCGAGCCTGCACGCACGTAGATCGCCGTGCCCGCGCACGTGTCCATCGGTGCGCCATTCGGTGCCGCGCACGGTGGCGACGCTGCCGTTGCCGCGCGTGCGGAACGTGCCGCCGCTGTCCTTGCCCCAGAGCGACGCGCTTCTTCTTCTTCTTGGCCTTGGCGCGGACGCCGCGCGCGCTCTGGAGCGCTGCAGTCGAGCGGGCCGGCGAGCGCGAGCTCGATCATGCCGGAGCGACGTCTGGGTGACGCTGAACTTGCCGCCGTTGAACGTTCCCGGCTGCGGCTGGCCGTCGACCTGCGCGGCCACGCGGACCTTGCCGGCACTGGTGTCGAGCAGCACGCCGAGCGGGAGCGTCGCCTTGCCGGTGAGCTCGGTGTAGGTCGTCGAGGGCGGGGTGCGGTAGCTGACCGAGCCGCTCACCACCGCCACCTCGACGCGTCTTGCCCTCGACGGGGCCTGAGACGGGAACCGGGCTCGGGGTGGGGCTCGCGCCCGCGACCGGGGTCGCGGTGGGCACCGGATCGATCGGGAGCCGGATCGTGATCGGCCGCGACGACGCGCTGCCGGCAGAGGTCGCCACGGTCACCCGCACGATGTTGTCGCCTGGCGTGAGGCCGGCGAGCCGCAGCCGGACCGTGGTCGAGGACGTCGAGCCGTAGAGCTCGGTGTCGGCGATCTCGCGCCACATCCCGTCGGGCTGGCGCAGCTCAGCTCTGGCCTCGCCCTCGAGCCCGTTGGAGTTCACGCGCGCGGACAGCCACCCATCGAGCTCCGCTGCGTCCTCCACGACCGGCGGGACGGTGATCTTGACCAGATAGGGGGCGCGATCGAGCGTCATCCACATACGGCCGTCGGGGCCTGCCGTGATCGCGAGCCCGCGTGCGGCGGGATCGATGTCGATCGTCGTCGGCTCGCCTCCCGGGACAATCCGTACCGCGCCGCCTTGCACCGCCGCCCACAGCGCCCCATCGGGGCCTGCAGCGAGCGCCGCGACCGGCGACCCTGTCGCGTACTCGGCGGGATCGTCCAGACGGCGGACGACGCTGCCCTGCGCGTACCACAGCGAGTCCGCCGGGCCGGCCGCGAGCGCCGAGGGCGCGGCGCCCAGCGATCGGTACGTCAGCTCGCCGGACGTGGTGATCCGTCCGAGCCGGCTGCCTTCGAGAAACCACAGTGCGCGATCCGGGCCGGCGACGATCGAGCGCGGGTCGGTCTGGCCGCCGAGCGGGTAGGCCAGCTCATCCGGTGGGTCCGACGAGAGGCGCGTGATCGCGTCCGGGGTGCCGTCGACCGTCATCCACAGTGCCCCGTCAGGGCCGCTTGCGAGTGACGTCGGCCGTCCGTACGCCAGCGAGAGCGGGGTCACCGGGTTGCCGAGTCGCAACCGCGCGAACGTCTCCGGCCCGCCGGACAACCGGAACCACACCGCGCCCCGGTGGCTCGCCACCGAAGCCGGATGGCGGTTGACCGGAAAGCCGCCGAACCCACCGACCCCGGCGTAGACGACCGCACCCGCCGTCGTGATCCGCACGATCCGCCCAGGATTCGCCTCGATCGAGGCCCACATCGCCCCGTCGGAGCCGGCGACGATCGCTTCGGCCTCGTCGACGAGGCCGGCGACCGGCTCGACGCGGCCCTGAGCCGCGGCTGCAGCAGGAGAGGCAGCGAACAGACCAGCGAACGACAAGAAGATTCGGAGGCGTCTCATGGTCACGATCCTTGACCCGCCGCCCGCGCACCCACACACCTTTCCGGCGCGACGCGAACCAGCGAACATCCCTGCGTAGTGGGCCCTTGAACGACGCTCACCGTACTCCAACGTCTCGCCCGCTGGGAGCCTCTGGCCGAATGTCCGGCCGCCCCTCGCCGGGTGGCTCGAGCGAATTCTTCTGGCAGCGTGTCGATTCCCGTCGTGCTCGTTCGACGTAGAGGTAGAACGGCCGAAATCGACCCAGGTCAAGTCGCTCGAGGAGGCCGTCGAGTGGGTCAAGCGCATGCCGGCGCCCGACGAGGGTGAGGAGGCGGTCGTCGAGCTCAACCGTGCCGTCGTGGTCGGCACCGAGTTCGAGCGCGCGCTCACGCTCCCGCAGAACACGCGCGAGCGCTCCGTGCTGCTGGAGCGCATCGCGAGCGGCTCCGCGCGCGGCCGACCGCGCCTCCACGGATACGATGCGAGAGTGCCCGGACCGCTGACCGTGTTGCACCTCGCACCGCATCCCGATGACGAGGTCATCGGCGCTCCGGCCACGCTGCTGCGGCTCCGCGACGCCGGGCATCGCGTGGTCAACCTCGCGTGCTCGCTCGGTCAACCCGACCAGCACGAACGGCGTCGGCGCGAGGTGACGGAGGCGTGCCGGCTCGCCGGCTTCGAGCTGCTCGTGCTCGATCCGCCGCTCGCGATCTCGCGCGGCGACGACTTCGAGCTCGCGCAGCGCCGGCTCGCGGAGGAGGTCCGGCGGCTCATCGCCGAGTACGACGTGGCGCTGGTGGTGGCCCCGACGCCGCACGACGGCCACTATGGCCATGAGGTCGTCGGCCGCGCGGCGCGCGACGCGGTCGCCGCGCGAGGCCAGGTCCGCCTGTGGATGTGGGCGATCTGGGCCGACCTGCCCCTGCCCACGCTGTTCTGCCCGTTCGACGAAGCGCTCTTGGAACGGGCCTCGCTCGCACTGTCCGCACACGCCGGAGAGGTGTCCCGCAACGACTACGTCGAACTGCTTCGCGCCCGCGGGGTCTCCGCGCGGGTGCTCGGTGCCGAGCGCGTCTTCGGGTTCGGGGAGCCCGGCCGCCCGACGCCCTACGCGGAACTCCTGACGGAGGTCGCGTTCGCGGACGACGAGTGGTGGGCGGGCGCGCCGCGCGAGCCCGACGCCGCCGACCCCTTGGCGCCGGTTCCGCGCGAGCGGCCGGTCGGCTGGTGGATGGCGGGGCCGTCCTTCGCGGATCGGCTCACTGACGCGGCGGATCGCCGAGCAGTTTCGTGAGCGCCGCCAGCGGCGACTTGATGTCGCCGCTGAGCCCGAGCACGCGCATCGACCACTGCGGCGCCAGTCCAAGGCGGCGCAGGAGTACGAGCAGCGCCGCGAACGCCGTCGAGCCGACCAGCGGCCCGAGCACGAGCGCGAGCGCCGTGACTCCGCCGTTTGGCGCGCCCACGCGCCAGGCGAGCGTCGCGACGACCAGGGCGATCCCCAGCGCCAGGCTGGCGACCACGTTCTGAGCGAGCCGGAGATCGCGTCGCTCCACGCGTTCCGTGCGGACCAGCACGAACCAGCGCAGCGTCGCGAGGACGCCGACCGTGATCGCGAGCAGCGCGAGTGGCAACCACCAGGGCCGCACGCTGACCTCGATCCCGGTGAGTCGCCACAGGCCGAGAAGCGCGATCGCCTCGAGGCCGAGTGCGATCGACGCCAGAACGAGCACCGCGATGCCGAGCGCCGGCAGATCGCGGCGCGCCTCTCGCTCGCTCCCCCGCGCCCTGGTTGCCTCCTGCAGGACCGACTCGGCGGCGCTCTGTGGCAGCTCACCGCGTTCCGCGAGAAAGCGCAGACCTGCCGGATGGCGCTCGAGGTGGCGGAACATCGCGAGCGAGTGCGAGCAGACCGCCCGCACGTCCGGCGTCTCGGTGAACAACCCCCTCGCGCTGACGTGGTCCACGGCCACGGCGAGCGAGCGGGGGAAATGTCCGACGTCGAACAGCGGCGACGCGTCGTTGCGGGCGTAGAAGGCGGCGAGGAACTCCGCGCACAGCAGCGGGCTGTGGCGCAGCTCCCCGACCACAAGGTCATCGTCGAGCGCGGCGAGCGTGGCGTCGCTGAGCAGGCCCTCCGGCTCCCCGCCCGCAGGCCAGCACGCGTGCACGGCTTCGCGCAGGCGCGTGGCGACCAGCGCGTCGATCCGGCGGTCAGCGTGCTCGGCCGGCCAGTCGTCGCGCCACTGCTCCAGGCGCCCACGCAGCAGCTCCTGATCGCCGAGCGCGCGCAGGATGTCGAGCTGGTCGCTGCGCGTCGCGCCGTCGAGCTGCTCCTGCAGCCAGGCCTCGACGCGCCGGCGGCGAAGCCCCGAAAGTGCCCGTTTCCCCGTGAGCGCGTCGAGGTCCAGCGCAGCCGCCGTCGTGCTGATCGTCTCGTCCACATTGTCGCCGCGCAGACGATCGGCGACCAGCGCGGCGACCTCGCGTGCGTAGGCGGCGGGCTCGACCTCGAAGCGGACGTCCTCCAGGAGCGCCGGATCCTCTTCGACGGCCGCGAGCACCCGCAGCACCGAGCGCGCGGTCGACAGTCGCGCGAGCCACTGCGGCTCGGGCAGCGCGGCGAACCAGACGGCCCACTGGCGCAGCAGCACGAAACGATCGGTGAGTTGCGCCGTCACCACGACGCCGCCGTCAGCCGCGACGCGGATGAGCTCGCCACCTCTCCGCATCCAGCCCGATGCCTGGGCATCCCATGAAAGCTCCGCAGGGGCCACGATGCGCTTGACCCCGCGAAGCGGCCAGCGGTCGATCGGCAGAGGCTCTGTCGCCGGGATCACCACGCGGACACTGCCCCCGGCCCACATCGCCATCCCCTGCTCGAAGCCCCGGATTCGCTGAACCGCGGTCGCGTCGCCCTCCAGTTCCACGAGCGCGACGTCGGGCCAGCCGAACGCGCAGTACACGAGCAGGTTCTCGAGCAGGTCGCCGTGCGCGGCCTCGGCCGCGGGGCGCAGCAGCAGGGAGCAGGCGACGATCCGCTGGCGATGGTCCGTGCGGGTGCGGATCAGGACGGGAAGCCGCTGCGCGCCGCGCTGGGCCTCGAGCACGACGCGCCACGCGCCGTCGCGCGAGAACGACAAGCCCCGGATCGCCTTCGCCCGAAGCCGTCCGTCCACGGTCAGGTCGGCATGAGGCCAATTCAACACGGGCTCATACGCCGGCTGGCGCTCGCGCGGGATCACCGCCTCGGCTACTCCGTCGCCGAGCTTGACGAGGTCGATCGCGAGCTCTTCGCCGAGGAATTCGAAGCAGTCCTGCTCGCGCTGGTGGAGCATCAGCACGGGCGCTGTCGGCGGCGCTTCGCGCAGCGCCTCGCGAAGGGCCGGTGCGAACGCGGTCGCGTTGTATCCCAACACGATGACGTCGAACTCCCCGGCCGCGCCGAGCGCCCCGCCGAAGTCGCGTTCGTCGAACGTCTGAATGTCCCACCGCTCTCGGCCGCGCGCTTCGAGGAACGGCACGATGTCGTTCGACGGTGCGAGCGTCGACTCACCCTGGTCGCGCACGATCGCCACTCGCACGGGCGGGAGTTCCACCGTTGCGCCCGATCCACCCACCGCAAACGAGGCCATGCGCGTTTCTACCGTCTGCCGCCGGTCGCAACAAGGTCAACCCGGCGTGTGGCTTACACCAGCGGCGACGGTCGATCAGACCCCGCCGCGCGGTGCCGCGGTGCCCGGCGACCCGCCGAGGCCCGGAGTGCCGAACGCGAGGATCGTCGTCGTGACGCTGAGCGCGCCGCCCTTGCCGTAGAGCGCGAAGCTCGGGCCACCCGCCCCGTTGCCGCCCGCCCCGCCCGTGCCGCCGTGGCCCCCGTTGCCGCCGCTGCCGCCCGCGCCGACCTCCTCGAGGCAACGGCGGTCAGCTTCATCGAAAGGCTCCGGGACTCAAGGTTCATGGGCGAAGCCGGACTCTTCCAGCCGCCTCATGCGCCTCCCAGGTACTTGACCGCCCAACGCGTGGCGGGCAGCCGCCAGATCTCTGGCGGCGATTCGTCAGGGCAGCGCCCAGAACGGCCCGGTGAGGCCGCACTCCTCCAGCAGCGCCTGGTTGTGCTCGCGTGTGTGCGGCTGCCATTCCGGGTCGAGTCGGTCGCCGTACCACGGGATCGCGAGGCGCCAGTGCGTCTCGAGGCCGGTCACGTAGCCCGCTGCCGCGCCGGTGCGCTCACGCCATTCGGACACGTGCTCGCCTGAGCAGAAGGCGCGGATGTCGGTGCACGTCCGAGGAAGCCTGATCACCGCATCGCCCGGTGCACCGGAGGGACGGTCGGCCGGCGACGCCGCGTAGCGGAGCTCGGCGCCGCACGACGGACACGTCGTGGAAGGGCGGCGTCGACTTCGCGCGGCTCGAGCGCGAGCGTCCGGGCCAGCTCGCCCACCGAAGGCGCGTGCCCCTCGCGGGCGAACGTCGCGTAGATCGCGCCGCGCACGGCTCGTGCCTCCCCGGTCATGCGCAGACGACGCGTCGCGGACGAAGCTGCTCGGGCAGGAGTTCCAACGCACGCTGAATCGTGCCGCGCAGCCGTGCGTCGGAACTGCCCCGGACGATCGTGAAGTCCGTGCTGACCGCGTGCTCACGCGCCGACGCGCCGAAGGCCTCGAAGAAGGACTCCGCCCCGGCCGTGAAGGGCGTGGTCGCGAAGACGACGATCGACGGATCGAGCAGATTGACGAGCCATGCGGTGGCCGCGCCGAGTTCCGCGGAAGCCCGCTTCAGCATGTCGTCGATGCGCGGATCCTGCAGCGCCTCGAGCTCCGCGAGGCTCGCCTGATCGGGCACCGGGCGACCGAGCAGAGCGGACGCCTCGGCGCGGATCGCCCACCCGGCGGCGACGGTCTCAAGACAGCCGTCGCGCCCGCAGGTGCACGGCAAGCCACTTGACACGGGGCAGTGCCCCAACTCGCCCACCGCGCCGCCCGTGCCGACGACGAGCCGGCCGCGCGAGAGGATGCCGGCGCCGATGCCGAGCGCGAGGAAGACCAGCACGGCATCGTCGTGATCGGCGGCGACGCCGGAGATGGTCTCGCCGACGAGCGCGGCGGCGGGAAGGCCGATCAGGCCCACGGGCACCCCGAGGGCGGCTTCGAGCGGGGCCTGCATCGCGACGCGGTCCCAGCCGAGCGGCGCGAACGTCACCACGCCGGCGGGGTGCTCGATGAACCCCGGCACCGCCAGACCCACCGAGCTGAGCGCGCCCGACGTGCCCGTCATCCGCCGGATCTCTCGCGCGGTCAGCGCCAGCAGCGCGTCAGGGTCGCGGGGCATCGGGAAGGTCTCCTGGGCGAGGACCTCGCCGCTCGCCGTCACGTGCGTCAATTCGACGTCCAGGCCGAAACGGGCCGCGACGGCCGTCCGCGCCTCGCTGTTGAACCACACCAGCGACCCGGGGCGCCCGCCGCGGTCGGAGCGGCCGTTCGCCGTGGGCGCGACGGTGCCCGATTCGATCGCGAGGCCGTCCTGCAGCAGTGACTTGACGATCGCGACCACCGTCGGTCGTGTCAGCCCCGTCGCTCGTACGAGGTCCGCGCGGCTCATCGCCCCGTGGTCGCGCAGGAGGCGAATGATCTTCGTCACGTTCGTCGTCCGCACGTACGACGTGGAATGAAGCGTCCCCTGCGTCGGCTTCGAAGACCCGTCGACCATGCGCCGATGTTAGACGGGCAGGGCCATTTCGCCGGCGGTCCGACAAACCCGGCCGGAGTTGACACGTGCTCACCTGGCGCTAATAATCGTGCGGGTTTCGACAAGGACCTTGTCGTAACTCTGAAACGCCGCCGGTGCTGGTGCTGTGCCGTCCTGAGGAGGAGTTGGTCTTGTCCGAACGCGTTGCTGTATTCAGGCGCGCCGTCGCGCTACTCGCGGCGGTGGCCGGAACCGCCGCTGTCGCCAGCCCGGCCGTCGCGGTCCCGCCGGGACCGAACGGCGAGGTCGCCGCGCGTATCGACCGCCACCGGGGCGAGCGTCGCGGCGCCCGCGGTGACCGGCCCGGTCGCGAGCACCTCGCCCGTCGGCGCCGCCGCGCACGGCTACCCGTTCCTGGCGACCGACGTGGACCTCGCCAAGGCGGGCTACGTCGAGGAGGAGTTCTTCATCTCGGGCCAGGCGTCCCGCTACACGATCACCGGGACCAACACGGCCACGGTGCTCAGCTCCGGGCACCCGTACAGCACGCGGATCGTGGTCCGGCGGCCGACCTCGGCCGCGAAGTTCAACGGCGTCGTGCTCGCCGAATGGACGAACGTGACCAACAACTGGGACCAGGAGGTCGACTGGTTCCAGACCCACGAGCACCTGATCCAGCAGGGGTACGCCTGGGTGGGGGTCGACGCGCAGCGCGTCGGCCTGCACGCCGCCACCGGCCTGAAGCTCTGGAGCCCCGCGCGCTACGGCGCGCTCGACCTCACCGTGGGCAACACGATCAACGACGACTCGCTCTCGTATGACGTCTTCTCCCAGGCCGTCAAGGCCGTTCGCGCCCCTGCGGGCCTCGATCCACTCGGCGCACTTCCCGCACCGGAGTACGTCGTCGCGACGGGCCACTCGCAGTCGGCGACGCGGCTGCGCACCTACTACAACTCGGTCCTGCCGCTGTCGAACATCCTCGACGCGGTGGTGCTGCACGGCGGCGGCGGGGCGATGCGCTCGGACATCCCGCGGCCCCTGTTCCGGATCAACTCGGAGGGTGACGTCGCCGGCGGCATCGGCAACGGCGCCCGCCAGGCGGATTCCCCGACCTTCCGGCTGTGGGAGGTCTCGGGAGCCTCGCACGGCGACTGGAAGCTGATCACCGACTACGGCCCGCTGCGCAAGCGCGACATCGGCACCTACCCGGGCGGCTATCCGGGCGAGCCGCAGACCTGCACGGTCCCGTCGCTCTCGCGGATCCCGCAGCACATGGTCCAGGGCGCGCTCTACGACCAGACGGTCGAGCTGGGTCGCCTACGGCGACGCACCGCCGACGGCGCCGTACATCACGACCACGACGCCCACGGGCACCACCGTGGTGCGCGACAGCGCCGGCATCGGGCAGGGCGGCATCCGGCTCGCGCAGCAGGAGGTGCCGCTGCGGATCAACAGCGGCTCCAACACCGGTCCCGGCTTCTGCTTCCTCGACGGCGCCTCGGCGCCGATGACCGACGAGCAGGTCGCGACCCTGTATCCGACCGTGCAGTCCTACGTCGACAAGATCGTCGCCAAGACGCTCGCAAGCGTCGCGGCGGGCTACATCCCCAAGGACTTCACGCGGGATCCCGCGTGGTACACGGACATCCGCGACGCCGTCAACGACAACGCCGCGCGGATCGACAGCGGCGTCGCCGGCCAGTTGCGTGCGAGCGCGCTGCGCGCCGAGGGCAGCGCCGCGGTGGGTGACAAGTACCTCGCCATGCTCGACACCGACCTGATCGCCGACCTCGCGTCGCACAGCATCCCGAACGCCGCCGCGCGTGACGCCGTGCTGCGGCCGGCCAAGGCCGCGTCCGCGCTGCTGTGGAAGGCGATCGACGCTCCGACGTCCACGACCGTGAGCGGTGGCGTCGGCGGGACCGTGCCCGCGACGCTCTCGATCTCGCTCGGCGCGCCGGTGGCGCTCGGCGTCTTCACCCCCGGCGTGGCACGGGACTACGACGCGACGTCGACGGTGACGACGACCTCGAGCGGCGGCAACGCGACGCTGACGATCGCCGACCCGAGCGCGACGGCCACCGGGCATCTGGTCAACGGGGTTCACTCGCTGCCCCAGGCGCTGCAGGTCGCGGGCACCGGGGCGTTCGCGCCGCTCGGCGGCTCGGCGAGCCCGACGCCGCTGAAGACGTGGGACGCGCCGACGGCCAGTGAGGCCGTCACGGTCAAGTTCCGCCAGTCGATCGCGGCCAACGACCCGCTGCGGACCGGCGCCTACAGCAAGACGGTGACGTTCACGCTCTCGACCACGGCGCCGTAGCCGCGGCTCCTGCCGCCCTTGCCCCGCGACGGCGCGGGGCGAGGGCGGGCGCCCGGCTCAAAGGCGGATGCGCGCGGTGAACCCCGCCGGAGCGTGCAGGAACTCGATGTCCCAGGTCAGCTGGCGTGCCACCCAGAGGCCGGCGCCGACACCCTCTCGCGGCGCGAGATAGCCGGCCGCGGGATCGTCGAAGCCGGGCCCTGGTCGACGATCTCGCAGACGAACCGTCCTTCGACCCGGCCGACGCGCACGTCCCGTACGCCGCCGCCGTACGTCGACCGCGTTGGCGAAGACCTCCGAGGCCGCGAGCAGCATGTCCAGCGTCCGCGCCGGCGACACGCCGGCGCCGGCGAGCTCCTGCGCGAGGCGCTCGCGGAACGCCTCGATGTCAGCCCCGAAGCCGACGGTCCGCAAGCCTGCCAGCGGCGTCGCGGGTTCCGGTCGGATCGCGCGCAGCAGGCCGTCCGGCTCGGCGAAGTGGTCGCTCGGTGCACCAGCCCGCGTCGCCGACCACCTCGGGATGGGTCTGCCAGACACCCTCGAGCACGGGGTCCGGCAGCCCGTTGGCGTCGTAGGAGCACAACACCCACGCGGGGAGGTGCGCGAACGAACGGTTGAAGACCGCCTCGTACGCGCGTCCACGCGTCCCACTCGCTCGGGTCCGGGCCGACCTGGACGTCGGCGACCGCCCGCAGCGAGGGCGTGCGTGCGAGCTGCTGGGCAGTAGACGGCGTGATAGGCCGCCAGCGTGTGCGCGGGTCGTGTGTAGGACGCGCTCACGTCGACGAAGGTGACGTGCGGCGCGTCACCGTCGAGCGCCTCGCGCATGACCGCGATCCCGGGGCGGGTGTGGGCGACGATCGCGCCCTCGCCCGCCGCCAGCCCCTCGTGCAGGAAGTCGACGGCACGTGAGACGTAGTCGTCCGTCGACGAGTACACGAACGCGTTGTGCCGGAGGGGGAGGGCGCATCAGTCGACCTAGGCATAAGCCGTCGCGGCGGGATTTCAAGCCGGGCGCTCGGCGATCGGTGCCGGCTGGGCGAGCGACGGCACGCAGCTTGGCCAGCGCGCCGGCCTCGATCTGGCGCGCTCGCTCGGCGGTCAGGCCGAGCGCACCGCCGATCGCGGTGAGCGTCTGCGCCGGCTGGCCGAGGCCGTAGTGCGATCGGATCACGGCGCGCTCGCGCTCGTCGAGCTGGTCGATCGTGGTCGCCACCGCACGGTCGAAGAGACGGTCGAGCACCTGCTCGAAGGCGTGCTCGGCGGTCGGGTCGGGAAGCATCTCGCCGACCGTCGCGGAGCCGTCGACCGCTCGAGCGGCTCGTCGAACCCGCGCGGCGGCGCGCTCGGCTGCGAGCAGGCTCTCGATCTGCGCGCGGCTGAAGCCGGTCGCCCGGCTCAGCTGCTCGTCGGTCGGCTCGCGATGGTGCGTCTGGACGTACTCGCGGCGCGCCCTGTGGATCTCCGCGAGGGCGCGGGCGGCGCGATCGGAGAGGCGATCGGCCGGGTCAGCTCGGCCACCAGCTCCTGCATCGCCTTGCGCACCCAGAACGAGGCGTAGGCCCAGAACGGCGTGCCGAGACGTGGGTCGTAGCGGTGCGTGGCGAACAGCAGGCCGGCCACGCCGTCCTGGATGAGCTCCTCCCGCTCGATGCCCGCACCCGTGGGAAAGCGGCGGGCGACCGCCACGACCGCCGGGAGGAAGGCCTCGATGAGGTCTCGGCATGCATCGGGATCACCGCCGTCGGCAGCAATGACCAGCTCGCGTTCCTGCCCCGTGGTGAGCCGCTTCACGCTTGGCCCGATTGTCGCAAACTTGCAATCGGGCCCCTAGCGGCTTATGAGGTCTCCTCAGGATGCCCGACCAGAAGATCCAAGGCCGTGAGCAGCTCGGAGAGCGCCGGCGTGATCGGCTGCGAGCGGCGGACGGCGAAGAACGCGCCGTCGCGGGCGAGCTGGCGCGCCGCGTGCTCGGCGAACAGGGCCCCTTCGCCGAGCGAGACGTGGACGACGATGTCGGCCTCGCCGAAGGCCACGTTCGTCTCACGAAACACTCGCTCGACGTCGAGCTCGTCGCTGAGCTGGGCACGGATCGCGAGCGCCGTCCCGTGATCGGCGAGGATCTCTTCGACGGTGGTCTCGGCCGCCGCCTGGTCCTCCATGTAGACCACGACGACGGCATAGCCGCGGCTTGCGAGCTCACGCGCCATCGCGCGGCCGACTCCATGGGAGCCGCCGGTGATCACCGCGACCGGTTCGATCTCGCGCGCCACCCGAACCACTGTGGCCGCGCCGGCAGCGCTTCGCACCAGTGCATCCACGTGCGCCGTCCCTGGACCGCGTGACGCGATGGCCGGACGCCAGACATCGGTGTTCCTGGGCCGCGCGGTCGAGCGCCACGCGCTCGATCAGCTCCTGAAGGTCGTCCGCGGAGGGGAGAGCGCCGTGCTCGTCATCCGCGGCGAGGCGGGCGTCGGCAAGACGGCGATCATGCACCACTGCGCGCGTCAGGCGTCCGGCTTCCGCGTCACCCAGCTCGCGGGCGTCGAGGCCGAGCGGGAACTGCCATTCGCCGCGCTGCATCAGCTCTGCGCACCCATGCTCGCGAGGCTGGACACGCTTCCCGAGCCGCAGCGCGACGCGCTGGGCGTCGCGTTGGGCGTGGCGTCCGGCGACGCTCCGGCGCGGTTGCTCGTCGGTCTCGGCGTGCTCGGCCTGCTGTCAGCGGTCGCCGAGGAGCGCCCGCTGCTGTGCCTCGTCGACGATGCCCAGTGGCTGGACGACGCCTCGGCCCAGGTCCTCGGGTTCGCCGGGCGGCGGTTGCCGGCTGCGCCCGTCGGGCTTGTGTTCGCCGTGCGCGAGCCGCGGACCGGCCACCAGCTCGACGGCCTGCCCGATTTGCCACTCGGCGGGCTCCCCGACGTCGATGCCCGTGCGTTGCTCGCGAGAGCCGTCGCGGGGCCGCTGGACGACCGCATCCGTGACCGGCTCATCGCCGAGACCCAGGGCAACCCGCGCGCGCTGCTGGAGCTCCCCCGGGAGATCAGCGCGGCGGAACTGGCGGGAGGGTTCGAGCTGTCGTCCGCCGCGGATCTCTCGGGCCAGGATCACTATCTGCGGCGCGTCGAGGCCCTGCCCGAACCGACGCGGGAGCTGATCCTGCTCGCCGCCGCCGACCCCGCGGGCGAGGCGACGCTCGTCTGGCGGGCGGCGGACAAGCTCGGGATCGCGACCAGCGCCCTTGCGCCCGCAGTCGATGCCGACGTGCTGGAGCTGGGGGACGAGGTCCGGTTCCGGCATCCGCTGGTGCGCTCGGCGGTCTACCGGGCGGCGTCGGCGTCCGATCGGCAGCGCGTGCACGCCGCTCTGGCCGAGGTGAGCGATCCGACCCTCGACGCGGATCGGCGCGCCTGGCATCGCGCGCTGGCGGCGCCCGGTCCCGACGAGGAGCTGGCGGTGGAGCTCGAGCGGTCCGCCGACCGGGCACAGCTGCGCGGCGGGATCGCCGCCTCCGGGGCGTTTCTCGAGCGGGCGACGGAGCTGACGGCCGACCCCGGGCGCCGCGCCCGGCGCGCCCTCGCCGCTGCGGAGGTCAGGCAGCTGTCCGGCTCGGTCGTGAGGACGCTCAGGCTGATCAGCCAGGCCGATGCCGGCTCCCTGCCCGACCTCGAGCGTGCGCGGGTGCACCTGGTCCGCGGCCGCGCCGCCTTCGGGTCCGGCCACGGCCGGGATGCCCCTTCGCTGCTGCTCGCCGCCGCGCACGAGCTCGAGCCGCTCGATCCGGTGGCGGCACGCGACGCGTACATGGCCGCGCTCACCGCGGCGCTGTTCGTGGGGCGGCTGGGCGGAGCGGCCGGCATCGCCGACGTCGCTCAGGCCGCGCGCGCCGCTCGCTCGCAGGACGTGCTCGTCGAGGGCTTGGCGATCGTCATCACGGAGGGCTACGCCACCGGCGCGCCGCAGCTCAAGCAGGCCGTGCGCGCGGCGCGCGGCGCCGACGCCTCGGCGCCCGAGGAGATCCGCCGGCTATGGCTCGCCGCGCACGCGGCCCACGATCTCTGGGACGACGAGAGCTGGGAGGTGCTGTGCGAGCGCCAGGTCGTGCTGGCGCGGCACGCGGGCGCGCTCGGCGCGCTTCCCCATGCCCTCAACGCGCGCATCGGGCTGCACCTGTTCGCTGGAGAGCTCGCGGCCGCGGCCGCGCTGGTCGAGGAGGCGACCGCCGTCTCCGGCGCCACCGGCGTCGGGCTTCCGCCGTACGGGGAGCTGGCACTCGCTGCCTTCCGCGGCCGCGAGGCCGAAGCGGCGCGGCTGATCGACGCGGTCCGGGCCGAGGCCGGTCCGCGCGGCGACGGCATGATCCTCACGCTCGTCGACCACGCGGAGGCGATCCTCTACACCGGGCTCGGCCAGTACCGCGAGGCCTTCGCCGCCGCGCAGCGGGGCGCCGCCCATCCGGCGGAGCTCGGAACCTCGAATGCGTCGCTCCCGCTCCTGATCGAGGCCGCGGTGCGGCTCGGGGAGCGGACCGTCGCCGAGGAAGCGCTGCGACAGCTCACGGTGAGCACGAGCGCCGGTGCGACCGACTGGGCCCTCGGAACCGAGGCTCGCTGCCGGGCGCTGCTGAGCGAACCGGGCGCGGCTGAGCCGCTGTACCGGGAGGCGACCGAGCGCCTGGGGAGGACCCGCGTCCGCGGCGAGCACGCACGTGCGCACCTGCTGTTCGGCGAGTGGCTGCGCCGCGAGCGCCGGCAGAAGGATGCCCGCGAGCACTTGCGGACCGCACATCGGCTCTTCGGCGAGATGGGCATGGAGGCGTTCGCCGACCGCGCGCGCCGCGAGCTGGCGGCGACGGGGGAGACGCCGCGCAAGCGCCGCGCCGAGACCCGCGACGAGCTGACGCCCCAGGAGTGGCAGATCGCGCGGCTTGCCCGCGATGGGCTGTCGAACCCGGAGATCGGCGCGCGTCTGTACCTCAGCCCACGGACCGTCGAGTGGCACCTGAGGAAGGTGTTCGCCAAGCTCGAGATCACGTCACGTGGGCGACTGCACGACGCCCTTCCCGGCAGCGACCGCGAGCCGGCTCGCGTCTAGCACCCGGGTGCGGACCCGCGGGTCCCCTGGTGCGAACCAGGGGCCCGCGGCGCAATGCTCGCTCTCTACACACCGAGGAGGCACTTGATGAGCACGACCCAGGCCGGATCCGGCACAGACGGCCCCGCGACGGCCACCGGGGACCTGAAGCTCGAGGTCGTCGTGATCGCGGTCACCGACGTCGATCGCGCGAAGGCGCTTCTACGAGGGCCTCGGCTGGCGGCTCGACGCCGACTTCCCCGGCGACGACGGCTTCCGCATCGTCCAGTTCACGCCGCCCGGCTCGGCGTGCTCGATCCAGTTCGGCGACCGGGTCACGACCGCGGCACCCGGGTCGGCGACGAACGTGTACCTGGTCGTCGAGGACATCCAGGCCGCGCGCGACGCGCTCGCGGCCCGCGGTGTCGCGGTCGTCGGAGGTGTTCCACGAGGAGCGCGCTCGGCGATCGCTTCCACCCGGAGGCGCGTGCGCCCGGAGCCGCCCCGGAGCGCGGCACGTACGGCTCGTTCGCGTCCTTCAGCGATCCGGACGGCAACACGTGGCTGCTGCAGGAGATCACGACGCGGCTGCCGGGGCGGATCGACGTCGGCGTCACCGGCTTCGTCTCCGTCGCGGAGCTCGCCGACGCGCTGCGCCGCGCGGCCGCGGCTCACGGCGAGCACGAGGCCAGGACCGGCGAAGCGGACGCGAACTGGCCGGACTGGTACGCCGCGTACATCGCGGCCGAGCAGGCCGGGGCCGAGCTGCCTCAATGACGCTCGCCGTCGCCCCGCCGCCGGCCGAGGGCTCGCTGGCACGGCTTCGCAGCCCGACCGGGACGGCGCTTGATCGCGGCGACGGTGTTCGCGTCCGGTGTCGCCTCGTACGACGCGTACGTCGTCAACGTCGCGGTGCCGGCGATCAGCCGGCGCTTCGACGCCTCGGTCTCGGCGATCCAGTGGACGCTGACGAGCTACCTGCTCGCGGTGGCCGCGCTGCTGCTGATCGCAGGAGCGCTCGCCGACCGCTTCGGGCGCCGGCGCATACTCACGATCGGCCTGATCGTGATGGCCGTCGCGTCGATCCTGTGCGCGGCCGCGACCTCGACCGGGACGCTGATCGCGGCGCGTGCGGTGCAGGGCGTCGGCGCGGCGTTCGTCGTCCCGACCGCGCTCGCGCTGCTCAACGGAACGCTGCGACCGGCGGACCGGGCGCGCGGCGATCGGCATCTGGGCCGGTCTGTCGACGCTCGCCACGACCGTCGGCCCGTACGCCGGCGGCTGGCTCGTCGATCACGCCTCGTGGCGCTGGGTGTTCCTGCTCAACCTGCCGCTGATCGCGCTCGCGCTGATCGCGCTGCAGCGCGTCCCCGAGACCGGTGGCGAGCGGCGGTCGCTCTCGCTCGACGCCGTCGGGGCGCTGCTGGCCGTGATCGGGCTCGGCGGCGTGGTCTACGGGCTGACGGACGGCGCCGAGGCCGGGTGGACGCAGCGTGCGCGTCGTGATCGCGCTCCTCGCGGGCGTCGTCTGCCTGGTGGCGCTGGTCCCGGCCGAGCGCCGGCGGCGCGCGCCGATGCTGCGGCTGTCGCTGTTCTCGTCGCGCCAGTTCGACGCGATCAACGTCGTCACCGTCCTCTTCTACGGCGCGCTCTCGGCCGCCGGCTACCTGATCGTGGTCGAGCTCCAGCTGCGCCTGAACTACTCGGCGACGCAGGCGGGCGCGGCACTGATCCCGGTGACGGTCGTCTTCCTCGTCCTCGCACCGCTCAGCGGCGTCGCTCGTGTCGCGGATCGGGCCGCGCTGGCCGATGGTCGCCGGCATCCTGCTCGTCGGCGTCTCGCAGCTGTGGCTCGCCGAGCTGCAGCCCGACTCCGGCGTACCTCACGGCCGATCCTGCCCGCCGCGCTCGTGCGCGGCGTCGGGCCTCGGCCTGTCGGTGACGCCGCTGACCGCCGCCGTGCTGGACGCGGTGGGCGACGCCGACCTCGGCGAGGCGTCCGCCATCAACGACGCCGCCTCGCGCGTCGGCGGCGTGATCGCGGTCGCGCTCGTGCCGCTGCTGATCGGCGTCACCGCCGGCGCGAGCCTCGCCAGACGCGCTGGCGACCGGCTACGAGCCGGCGATGATCGCGATCGGCGGGATGTGCGCTCGCGGGCGCGCTCGATCTCGCTCGTGTTCGTCTCCGACAAGCCGAGCACCGCGCCCCGGATCGCCGCTCCCGATCGCGGCTGCGCGCTGCCCATCCCCGGCACCACGGAGGTACGGACATGAGCCTCGAGGGACAGACCGTCGTCGTGCTCGGCGGCACCGCCGGCATCGGGCTCGAGACGGCGCGGCTCGCACGCGCCGAGGGCGCCTCGCTCGATCCTCACCGCGCGCAATGCCGACCGCCTGGGCGAGGTCGGCGCGCGAGCTCGGCGCGAGGACCGCCGCCTTCGACGTCACCGACTTCGACCAGCTCGCGCGGTTCTTCGACGAGCTCGAGGCGCCGGTCGACCACGTGCTCGTCACCGGCCCCGGTCCGTACTACGCGCTGCTCGAGGACTTCGCGTTCGACGAGGCCCGTCGCGACGTCGAGTCGCACCTGCTGCTGCCGATCCTGATCGCGAAGCTCGCCGCGCGGCTGCGTCCGCGGCTCGCTGCTGTTCATGGGTGGGACCGGCGGGCGCCGGACGGCGCCGGGAATGTCCCTGATCGGGGCGCTCACCGCCGCGATGCCGGCGCTGACGAGGAACCTCGCGCTCGAGGCTCGCGCCGGTCCGCGTGAACCTGATCGCGGCCGGGTTCGTCGACACGCCGCTGTCGGCCTCGATCCTGGGGGACCAGCTCGATGCGCGCCGCGAGGAGCTGCGCGACACGCTGCCGATCCGGCGCGTCGTGGGCCCGGCCGACATCGCGGCGCTGGCGGTGCACCTGATGGCGAACACGCGCGGTCACCGGTGCGACGTTCGACATCGACGGCGGGCAGCAGCTCGTATGAGCGACAGTGAGATCCGTGCCCGGATCCAGCAGCACTGGGACGCCTCCGAGCGCGGGGACGTCGAGGTTGAGCACGAGGTGTACGCCGACGACGCGATCCTCGACTATCCGCAGTCCGGCGAGCGCTTCCGGGGCCGCGCGAAGATCCAGGCGCAGCGCGGGGGACACCCGGCCGAACGGCACTTCACCGTGCGCCGGATCGTCGGCTCGGGCGACCTGTGCGTCAGCGAGTGCATGATCACCTATGACGGCGTGCCCCCGCGCAGCGCTCGCCGAGCCGATGTGAGTCAGTACGATCGCGCTCGATGAGGATCGCGGTCTCGCGGGCGCCGGGCGCTGAGCGCGTCGTCACTCCGCTCGAGCTGTTCTTCGACCTCGTCTACGTCTTCGCGATCGGGCAGCTCGCGCACCATCTGCTCGAGCACATCGATCTGCGGACGGGTGCCGAGACCGTCGTCCTCGCGCTCGCGGTCGTCTACGCCTGGTACATGACCGCGTGGGGCGCGAACTGGCTCGAGCCGGACCGGCTGCCGGTGCGGCTGCTGCTCGTCGGGCTGATGTTCGCCAGCCTGCTGATGTCGGTCGCGATCGGCGACGCGTTCGGCGATCGCGCGTGGCTGTTCGTCTACGGCTACCTGCTGATCCAGATCGGGCGCTCGGCCTTCCTGATCGTCGCGCTGCGCGGCCGCGCGCTCAGCGAGCACTTCGTCAACGACCTCATCTGGGAGGTCATGATCGGCGTCCTCTGGGTGGCCGGCGCGATCGCCGACGGCGACGCGCGCCTCGCTGCTCTGGGCGCTGGCGGTGACGGCCGCGTACGTCGGCGTGGCGACCCTGCACTGGCTCCCGGGCCGCGGCCGGCGCATCGACCTCGCGCACAGCGAGATCGCGGGCGCGCATCTCCTCGAGCGCTTCCGGCTCTTCTTCATCATCGCGCTCGGCGAGACGGTGCTCAGCATGGGCACCGCGTTCACCGGAGGAGCCGTTCGAGTTCGAGCGGCTGCTCGCGCTCGCGATCGGTTTCACCGGGACCGTCGCGCTCTGGTGGCTGCTACTTCCAGCGTGCCGAGCCGATCGGCGTCGAGATGGTCGAGAGCGCCGATGACGCCGGCAGCGTCGGGCTGGCTGGGCACGATGACGTTGACGCTGATCGTGCTCGCGCTGATCGCCATCGCCGTCGGCGACGAACTCGCCATCGCGCATCCGGGCGACGACGCGACGCTCGGCTTCACGATCCTCACGTTCGGCGGACCGGCGCTGTTCCTGCTCGCCCAGGTCTTCTTCCTGTACGAGGCGGTCGGCCGCGTCCCGCGCTCGCGGCCGCTGGCGCTCGCGGCGCTCGCGATCCTCGCGGTCGGCACCGCGTCGCTCACGCTGATCGTCGGGCATCGCCGCCGCGACCGCCGTGCTCGTCGCGGTGGCCGTCGCGGATACGGTCGGCGCGGGCACGACCGCGCCGGTCCACGCCCAGGTCTAGCCGAGCGTCACGGTCACGCGCGCGCCGCCCCCGGGTCGGTTGGTCGCCTCGACCGCGCCGCCGTGGGCGTGCGACGAGCCGCCGGGCGATCGCCAGGCCGAGCCCCGCGCCGCCCGCTCCGCGGGCCTTGTCGCCGCGATAGAGGGGCTCGAACACGTGCGGGAGGTCCTCGGCGGCGAAGCCCGGTCCGTCGTCGGAGACCTCGACGCGTGGTCCGGTCACCCGCAGTTCGACGCGCGAACGGGCGTGGCGCAGCGCGTTGTCGAGCAGGTTGGTCAGGACCCGCTGCAGCGCGATCGGGTCGCCCTCGAGCGGCACCGGCCCGTTGGTGACGACGTCGAGCTGCAGCGTGCCGGGGTCGACCGTCTCCGCGGCGCGGCGGGCGATCGCCGACAGGTCGACCGGCTCGCCCGCCTGCGTCTCGCGCGCGTACTCCACGCGCGAGAAGGCGAACAGATCCCCGACGAGGCGGTCCAGGTGCGCGGCCTTGTCCTGCGCGCGGGTGAGGGAGTGCTCGTCGCCGATTCCGCGCTCGATCGCCTCGAGCGACCCGCGCAGCGTGAACAGCGGCGTGCGCAGGTCGTGGGCGATCGCGGTCAACAGGAAGCGCCGCTCGCGCTCGACGGCGGTCGCGCTGCCGAGTGCCTGCCCGAGCGCGGCGGCCATGCCGCTCAGCGCGTCCCCGACCTGGGCGACCTCGCGAGCGCGCGTGGAGACCGGCTCGATCGCCAGCTCGCCGCCCGCGATCCGCTCGGCGCCGCCGGCCAGGCGCGCGAGCGGGCGCAGCACCCAGCGCTGCAGGAGGCCGACCGCGAGCACGAGCACGATCGCGAGGGCGATCACCGCCGGCGCTGAGCGCGATCGCCCAGCGGACGGCAACGCTGCCGTGCGCGACGAACAGGGTCCCCTCGATCGCCCGGGCCGAGACGGCCTGCGTCCGGTAGTCGTCGAGCACGCTCTGCTTGAAATCCCGAGTCTGCGACATCGCCTTCAGGCCGGGGGTGACGAGGTCCTGCCCGCGAGACCTTCAGCTGCTTGAGCCGATCCAGCGTGACCGCCGTCGCGTCGATCGGGTTGATCGCGGTGACCTCGGCCTCGACGCCGATGCGCGCTCAGCTGTTCAGCTCACGGTCGTCCAGTCGGTGACGTCCGCGGCGAACAGGACGTCGGTCGCCTGCGCCAGGCGGTCGTTCTCGCGCGCCGTCTGCCAGTCGCCGGCAAGGACCCACGCGCCGAGCCCGGCGGCGGCGGGCGCGACGATCGCGGCCACCAGCCCGAGCGCGAGCCACGTCCGCAGCGATCTCATGGCGGATCGAACCGGTAGCCGACGCCCCAGACCGTGGTGATCAGCTCGGGCGCGAGCTTCTCGCGGAGCGCGCCGCACGTAGACCGGGACGGCGCTGCGATCGCCCCATGAGCCCCAGACCCGCTCGTAGATCTGCTCGCGCGACAGCACCTGACGCGGATGGTCCATGAACAGCACCAGCAGCTCGAACTCGCGCGCGGTCAGTGCCACCGGGCGCCCGTCGGCGGTCACCTCGTGGGCGTCGCGGTCGACGACGAAGCGCCCGTACACCCGCCGTCGCGCGCTGCCCGGTGTCGTGCGGCGCAGGACCGCCTTCACCCGCGCGACCACCTCGGCCGGCGTGGCGGACTTGACGATGTAGTCGTCGGCGCCGAGCGCGAGCCCGCGCAGCTTGTCCTCGTCCTCGCCGCGCGCGCTGAGGAACAGCACCGGCACGTCGGAGTGCTCGCGGATGCGACGGCAGACGTCGAAGCCGGAGCCGCCGGGGAGCATCACGTCCAGCACGCACGCAGGTGATCGCGTAGGCGTCGAGCGCGTCGATCGCGCCGCCCGCATCGGGTGCGGAGACGACGTCGAAGTGCTCGACGGCGAGGAAGTCGCTCAACAGCGCGACGATCTCCGGGTCGTCCTCGACCAACAGCACGGTGGGCACGGCGTCAGTCTCGCGCCCGGAGGCCATCAGCGGACGCGTTTTCCACGGATGTTCATCTTCGGTACCACGGGCGCGTCAACGCCGCGCGATGGAGTCTGCTCCATGAAGCGAATGCTCACCATCATTGCCGCCACCGCGGTCGCCGCGGCGATCACCATCCCCGCACTCGCCGACAGCGGGTCGCCGCCGGACGAATTGGCCACGTTCGCGACTTGCCTGCGCGCGCACGGCGTGGCGATCCCAGCGGACCTCGAGGGCGTGGCGATCAAGCAGTGGATCGGCGCCCATCCCGACGCCGCGGGCCTCGACAGCGCGTTCAAAGCATGTGACCCCAATCCGCGGCAGGGTCGAAAGGACGACGGACCGGGGCCTGACGAACTGCGCGCCTGCATGACCGGCAAGGGGCTCAACCCGCCCGCCGGCCTCGACACGCTCAAGCCCTGGGTGCTTCAGCAGTCCCAGACGGCCGCCGGCAGCGCCGCGCTGAAGGAGTGCGGCTTCGCGGGGGTCGAGGAGAAGCATCCCGCCGAGGACGACGGCCCATGCGGCGCCGACAAGGCCCCGGGGAAGACGTCACGCGCACAGCGCGCGAACAGGGAGATCGCCTCAGGACGCTGAGCCGAAGCGCTCGCGGAGCTCCGGTTTGAGCACCTTCCCGGCGGCGTTACGCGGCAGCTCGCCGACCACCTCGAGCGCGGTCGGCAGCTTGTAGCGCGCCAGGTGCTCGCCGGCCCACTCGCGCACTCCCTCGATGGTCAGCTCCTCGCTGCCGTCGGCGGGCACGACGACCGCGACCGGCGTCTCTCCCCACTTCTCGGACTCACGCGCGATGAGACTCACCTCGGCGATGCCGGGATGGTCGGCGAGGACGTTCTCCACCTCCGCGGAGTAGATGTTCTCGCCGCCCGAGATGATCATGTCCTTCGCGCGGTCCACGACGTAGAGGAAGCCCTCCTCGTCCTGGCGCACCATGTCGCCGCTGTGGAACCAGCCGCCCTCGAACGCCTCGTCCGTCGCCTCGTCGTTGCGCCAGTAGCCGGACATCAGGCCCGTGCCGCGGTAGACGATCTCGCCGATCTCGCCCTGCGCGACGTCGTTCATCTCCGAGTCCACGATCCGCACCGCGACGGTCGGCACCGGCTTGCCGACCGACCCGATCTTGCGCACGGCGTCCTTGCCTTCCAGCACGCAGGTGATGGGCGACATCTCCGTCTGGCCGAAGACCGCCACGTTGAGCGCGTCGGGGAAGACCTCCGCCATCCGCTTGAGCAGCTTCTGCGTCGCCGGCGCCGCGCCCCACGACGTCGTCCGCAGCCGCGAGAGGTCGCGGTCGGCCAGGCTGTCGTGGTCGACCATCAGCTGCCACGCGCTGGGCACGAGGAAGGCGCTGGTGACCCGCTCCTCCTCCAGGAGTTGCAGCACCGCACGCGGCGTCGAAGGCGCCGCTGGGCAGGATCACGATGGTGCCGCCGATGAGGAGCAGCGGTGCGATCGACCCGATGGCGCCGATGTGGAACATCGGCGAAGCGACGAGGTTGACCTCGTCGGACCCCGTAAGCTCGTAGGCGCGGATCAGCACCACCGACTCCGAGAGCAGGTTCATGTGGGTGAGCACGGCGCCCTTCGGGCGTCCGGTCGTTCCCGAGGTGTACATGATGAGGGCGGGGGAGTCCTCCGGCACGTCGACGGTGGGTACCGCGTCGTGCCCCTCCTCCAGCACCGCGGAGAACCGCGAAGGTGCCGCCGATTCGGCGTCGCCCACGCCGATGAGCTCGACGTCGTGGTCGACCCTGCCGACCGCCTGCTCGCCGGTCTCGGCGCCGAGACCGTCGACGAAGAGCACCGTGGCCCCGGAGTTCTCGAGGATGTACGCGATCTCGCCGGCCGCGAGCCGGAAGTTCATCGGCACGCCGATGGCGCCGAGCCGGTTCGCCGCAAGCAGCGCCTCCACGTACTCCGGCCGGTTGCCCATGAGCATTGCCACGCGATCGCCGGCCGCGACGCCGCGGGCCGCGAGCGCCGCCGCGAGCCGCTCGACGCGGACATGGAGCTCGTTCCAGGTCGTCGTCTCACCGCGGAAGCGCAGCGCCACATCGTCGGGACGACCGTGTGCATGCCGCTCCAGGTGGTTGACCCAATGCGAGCGCCGGCTCGCGTGCGGATGGCTCGCTGTGGTCGTCCCGGAATGCTTCTCGGCCTGCGGCATGCGCCCCGGCCTCCCGTCTCGTCTGTGGACATCGTCGTCGCCGTGGGCAGTGTGGAGCACCGGTGAGCCCTGACGCGCCGCCAGCCGACCCGTTTCGGCTCGACGATCGTGTCGTCGTGCTCACCGGCGCCAGCTCGGGCCTGGGTCGGGGTTTCGCCCGGGCGCTGGCGGCCGCGGGTGCGGACCTCGTCCTCGCCGCCCGTCGCCTCGAGCAGCTCGAGGAGCTCGCCGCGGAGCTGGCCGAAGGACCCGGCACCCGAGTCGAGGTCGTCCGCGCCGACGTCTCCTCACCCGAGGACTGCAAGGGCGTCGCCGAGGTCGCGGCGACGCGCTTCGGCCGCGTGGACGTGCTGGTCAACAACGCCGGGATCGGCACCGTGGTCCCGGCCTCGAAGGAGACGCCCGAGGGCTTCCGGCAGGTCATCGAGGTCAACCTCGACGGCGCCTTCTGGATGAGCCAGGCCTGCCAGCCCCTGATGCCCGAGGGCTCCTCGATCGTCAACGTCGCCAGCGTCCTCGCGCACGTCGCTCCTCGGTTCCCGCAGGCCGCGTACACCGCGAGCAAGGCGGGGCTGCTCGGTCTGACGCGCAACCTCGCCCAGGAGTGGTCCGGTCGCAAGGGGATCCGCGTGAACGCCCTGTGCCCCGGGTACTTCGACAGCGAGATGACGCGGGATCAGGAACCGCTGCGCGACGTCGTCGCCGCTGAGACCATGCTCGGCCGCTTCGGCGAGCAGCACGAGCTCGACGCGGCGCTGATCTTCCTCGCCTCGCCCGCCTCCTCGTATGTCACGGGCACGAGCCTGCTCGTCGACGGCGGGATGAGCGCCCTGTGACGCCGGTCGAGGAGGCGGCGAGCTTCCGCGCCGGCGAGGGCCCGCCGCTGCTGTTGCTGCACGGCCTCGCCATGTCGTGGCGCGCCTGGCGGCCGTTGCTCGACTCACTGAGCACCGACCACAACGTCATCGCGCCGACCCTGCCCGGCCACCGCGGCGGCCCGGTCGCCCCCGCCGACGTGCGCGTGGGCTGGCTGGCCGACTATCTCGAGACCATGCTGGACGAGGAGGGCCACGACCGTGTCCACGTCGTGGGCAACTCGCTCGGCGGCTGGCTTGCACTCGAGCTGGCGCGCCGCGGGCGAGCCCGCAGCGTCACCGCCGTGTCACCCGCCGGCGCGTGGCGCAACGGGCTCGACCAGCGCCGGGTGCACACGCTGCTGCGCACCGCGGACGCGGTCAACCGCTTCCCGCCCGACGCCTCACCGGTCTCCGCGGCGATGGCCAGTCCGCTCGTCCGTCGCGCTGTCCTGCGCGGGCTCATGGAGCGAGGCGACCGCGTCGCGCTGCGCGACGCCCGCGACATCCTCCGTGACGCCCACGCCTGCCGGGTGGTGCCCGCACTGCTGCGCGCCGGGCGCCGCGACGGCTTCGAAGCCGGTGAGCAACTGCCCTGCCCCGTGCGTGTCGTGTGGGGCCGCCGTGACCGGGTCATCCCCTACGCGCGGCACGGCCGGCCGCTGATCGCTCGGCTCCCGGGTGTGACGCAGGTCTCCCTCCCGGGAGCGGGCCACGTGCCGATGTGGGACGCGCAGGCCCTGCTCACGGGCCTGGTGCGCGAGCACGTCGCGCTCGCCGAGCAGGTCGGGGCCGCGGCGTGAGCGCGCCGCCTCCCTGGCAGCGGGCGGTCCTGGCGGTCCAGGTGCGCGCCAACCCGCTGCTGCGCCGGGCCGTGGACCACCCCGACGTCGCGGCGGGCATCGCGCTGGGGCAGTCGCTGCGCCACGACGTGCTGCGGGCCGCCGAGGCGCCGAGCCGCCGGCTGTGGCACCTGCTCAACCTCCCGGCCGGGAGCGACGTCAACCGGCTGCTGGTGCAGATCGCGGCGCTCGAGCGCGAGGTCCGCGAGCTGCGCAAACGGGTCGAGGACACCCATGACGAGGTCCAGGAGCCCTACACGTGATCGGCCCGGTGCTCCGTGCCACTCAGGGGACCTCGCATCGCGCGCTGCGCACCGCCGAGCGGCTCGCGCGGGGTGCAAGGCGCGTGGCCTTCGACCTCGCCCCGCCGGAGAGCCCGACGCCGCGGCTGCAGGTCTGGTCGCGCGACAAGGCGCGGCTGTTTCGCTATGAGACGCCGGAGGGGGTCACGCGCCGCGACGAGGCCCCGCCGCTGCTGCTCGTGATGAGCCTGGTGACCACGCCGCTGGTCTTCGACCTCCAGGAGCACAACAGCGTCGTCCGCCGCTTCCTCGACGAGGGCTACGACGTCTTCCTGCTCGACTGGGGCGTCCCCGACGCCGTCGATTCGGGAAACACCCTGCAGACCTACTGCGACGAGTATCTCCCCCGAGCCGTTCAGGCGACGCTGCGCGAATCGGGGGCCGAGGAGGTCGTGCTCTTCGGCTACTGCCTCGGCGCGGTCCTCGCCCTGCTCAGCCTCGCCGGTCACCCGCGGATGCCGGTGCGCGCGATGATCCTCCTCGCCACGCCTCTCGACATGAGCGAGCTCGGGCCGCTGACGAGCATGCTGCGCGACCGCCGGCTCACCGTCGACGACCTCCTCGACTGGTCTGGCAACGTGCCGCCGGAGCGCATCAAGCAGTCGTTCTACCTCGTCGAGCCGGCGGGCGAGATCACGACGTACCTCAGTCTCTGGAACAGCCTCGGCGATCCGGAGCGCCTCCAGGCCCACGACGCGCTCGTCCGGTGGTCGGGCCGCCACATCCCCTTTCCCGGGGCGGCGTTCCGGGAGATGACCGAGCTGTTCATCCACCAGGAGGCGCTCGTCGCGGGCAGGGTGCCGATCGGCCGGCGGGTCGTCGACCTCGCCGACATCCGCGTGCCGGTGCTGTCGGTGACCGGCGCCAGGGACAAGCTCGTTCCCGCGGGGTCCAGCGCCCCACTCGCGCTGCCGAACGCCGACCTCGAGCGGCTCGAGCTCAACGCCGGGCACGCCGGCCTCATCGTCGGGCGCAAGGCCCACAAGGAGATGATCCCGGCCATGCTCGAGTGGCTGCGCGTGCACGCCTGACGCATCGTTGAAACTGAGGTCATCCTCAACTACAGTCGGCGACTCAATCCGAGGGAGGAGCATCGGTGCCACTGGACTTGACGGATGAGCGACGTGCGTTTGTGGCCGCGGTCCGGGACTTCGTCGCTCGCGAGTGCGCTACGCGTGAGCAGCGGGATCGACTGACCGACGGCGGTAGGGAGGTCCACAGCCCGGAGCTCTACGCGAAGCTGGCCGAGCTCGGCTGGCTGGGCATCTCGATCCCGGAGCAGTACGGTGGCGGCGGCCTGGGGATGGTCGACCTCTGCCTGTTCCTGGAGGAGACGAGCTACGGCCAAGCCCCGATCGGCGGGTTCGGCGTGTCGATGATCAGCGCCTCGGCGTACGAGCGCTTCGGCACGGAGCAACAGAAGCGCACCGTCCTCAGCGGCGTGGTCCAGGGACGCGTCGAGGCGATCTCGATGTCCGAGCCCGGCGCCGGCTCCGACGTCGCGGCACTGGTCTGCCGAGCCGACCAGCACGACGGCGGCTACGTCATCAACGGCCAGAAGACCTGGTGCTCAGAGGCGCACGCCGCCGATCACATCCTCTTGATCGCACGCACGTCGCGGGACGGGACCAAGCACGAGGGGCTCACGCAGTTCATGGTCCCGGCCGACGCCCCGGGGCTGGAGATCCGCGACATCGACACGATGGGCGGCCGCGAGGTCAGCGACCTGTTCTTCACCGACTGCTTCGTGCCCGCCGACGCGGTCGTCGGCACTCCGGGCCAAGCGTGGGGCCAACTGATGACCGGGCTGAACCTGGAGCGGATGATCATCGCCGCGATGATGCTGGGCACCGCTCGCCGCGCGTTCGACGACACCCTCGCCTACGTCAAGCAGCGCGAGCAGTTCGGCCAGCCGATCGGCAGGTTCCAGGTCCTGCGCCATCGCCTCGCCGACCTCGCGACGGAGATCGAATGCTGCAGGCTGCTCGTCTACGACGTCGCGGCCAAGATCGACGCCGATCCGGGCACGCCGTTGCCGAGGGAGGCCTCGATGGCCAAGCTCAAGACCTCCGAGGTGGCCAAGCACGCGGCGTTGGAGGGCATGCAGATGCTCGGCGGCTACGGCTACGCCACGGAATACGGCATGGAGCGGCTGCTCCGCGCGACGCTGCCGGCGACGGTGTTCGGAGGCTCGAGTGAGATCCAGCGCGACATCATCGGCAAGACCTTTGGGCTCTGAACGGCGCACGCGCAACGACCCGCGCCGCGAGCAGACGCCGAAGCGCCTCGTGGCGGCGGCCCGGATCGTGTTCGAGCGCGACGGGTTCTACAACGCTCGACTGTCCGACATCACCGCGGAGGCCAACGTGGCGGCGGGCACGCTCTACAACTACTACCGGTCCAAGCACGAGATCTTCCGCGACGTCTTCCGGGAAGTAGCCGACGAGCTGACCGCGATCACGCCGGAGCACGTCAGCGGTCAAAACGATCCCGTGCGCCGGCTGGAAGAGGTCAACCTGGTCTACGTCCAGGCGTTCCGCCGCAACGCGCGGCTCATGACCCTGCTCTACGAGGCCGGCGAGACCGACGAGGAGATCCGGGCGCTGGGCGACGAGATCCGCCGGCACTTCCAGGACCGCGTCTCGGCCGCGATCGCCGGCTGGCAGGCGGCCGGCCTCGCCTTTGCCGACCTCGACCCGGTCTATACCGCGCATGCGCTGACCTTCATGGTCGAGCGGGTGGCGATGGCCTGGGCGGCGGGTCGAGTCGACTACGACGACGACACGATGACCGGCACGATCAACAAGATCTGGCTGCGCGCCCTCGGCTTCGACGCCGGGCTGCCCGCCGATCGCGTGCCGGCCGGTAGCGGTGCTTGAGCGTGCCCTGACGCGAGCCTGCGGTCACGCACGTGCCGGTGGCAGCGATGCGACGCGCGCGATCGCGACGCCTGCGCGTCCGTTGCCGGCCTCGCCGACGACCACATGGCCGGCGCCGGTCAGCAGCAGCTCAGTTCGCGCTGGAACCGCAGTGGCTCAGCCGGTTCGGAAGCACCGGCGGCTCGCGGTCGACGTGCGCGGACGCTGCTCTAGTCCGTCCATTTGATGGGCAGACGGGGGTGACCCGGCTCACGACCTGCTGGCGCGCCTACGGTCGACGTGTGGTGCTCAAGCGTGCGACGCGGCCGAAGGACGATCAACTCGCCGCCGCCGGCCTCCATTGATTCGGCAATACCGCTCAGCGCGTTGGCGATGTCGGAATCAAGGCCGTGGTGCCCGGAGAGTTTGATCACGAGTCGCCGGCACCCGGTCGCGATCGCGTGACGGGACTCCCGCTCGAGACGGTGCGCGCTTCTCGGCTCGACGCCCAGCCGGACGTGGATGTGTTGGATCCTGGCGTTACGCCACACGAGCAGATGGTTCCCGGGTGCGGCGTCGGTCACGCCGACGTGGTCATCGGCACGACCCGCACGCTCCTGCCTCAGGTCAACGCGAGTCCGAGCCTGCGACGAGGCGATTGACGCGGCGAGCGTTCCTGGGGCATCTCGATCGGGTCAGCTAGAGCACTCGAATGCACGAGCCACTGTTGCGCCCGCCCGATTGGAGTACCGTTTTACGGGAGTCAGTCCGGGCCGCTGCGACACGGGCTTCGACGTAACTTCTTTCTTCTCTCGACGTCCGCGCCGACTAGGGGCGGGGGGGACGCGGGAGCCATACGTGCAGCAGCACAGCCGAGCGGATGAATCCAGCGCCGAGTCCCGTTGGCTGAAGGCCGTCCTCAGCACCTCAAACTCGCGCCCGACGCCGAGCAGAGGACGACCCATGTCTGCAGAAGAGCAGCAGCCGACCGCCAGCGAGAACCGCACAAGCGCCTTGATGGAGATCTCCAACGCCATGGTGCAGGTCTACAAGCAGCTGTTCGGGCGCGGCCCCACCTCCGCGCGGACGCACTGGGCCGGCCCCGACGCCGTCGTGTGCATCCTCGAGGACACGCTCACCCCGGCCGAGCGCAACCTGGTCAGGCTGGGCGAGCATCAGCGGCTGCGCGACATCCGCACCTTCTTTCAGTACGCGACGGTTCGCGAATTCTGCGAGCCCGTCGAGCAGATCACCGGGCGCACCGTCCGCTCCTTTCACAGCAGCATCGACACGAAGGCCGACGGGATGTCGGTGGAGACCTTCGTCTTCTACCGCGAGGGGCAGGAAGGTCCGTCCCGCACGCAGCAGGACTAGCCGCGGGCTGTCGAGTCCCGCTCGATCCGGGGGCACGGGCCTGACGGCTTTTGTTTGCCGGCGCGATGTCTACGAGCAGTCTCAGGCTGCTCGGCCTCTAGGGCATTCAGTTCGCCCGGCCCGGCAACCAGAGACGCGAGGACGTCGCGCGCTCTCACAAGGGCGTTCGGCGGACTCGCGTCCGCGACACTCCGCCATCTTTCAGCGCGGGCGCCCCGGCCCGCTCGCCCTGCTGCGAGACCTTTAGGACCTACCCGGACGTGATCCGCGCCGAGATCGAACGCACGCGCGCGGGGATGCACGCAACGACATCCGCGGACGCTCGGGGAGTTCACGGGTCAGGCGGCCGGGAGCTGATGTTGAAGTGCCAAGACGACAGCACTAGGATTTTCCGTGGCAGCGGAGGGCGACGGTCGTGGACCGCGCGAATTCCGGGGTCGCAGCGCACCGAAGGCGACGCGCGGGTCGCGAAAGGCTCGCGGCATGGCCTTCTGGTCTGAACGTCACGCAGTCTTGACGCCAGGAGCGCACCCGTGCCCGAAAGCACCCGGTCCCATCCGCCGGCTCGGCCCGATCAGGCCGGGTCATACGCACGTTCACGCCGCTCGCGCGAGGAGCGGCTGCTGTTTGAGCGCTATCGCGCCAGTCGGGACCTCGCCGTCCGCGACCAACTCGTCGAACGGTTCCTTCCACTGGCGAAGCACCTCGCGCGTGTGCACGACGGCGGGGCCCGACATCACGACGATGTCGTCCAGGTCGCCTGCATCGGACTCCTGAACGCCATCGAACGATTCGACCCCGACCGCGGCAGCGCCTTCTCGTCCTTCGCCGTCCCGACCATCCTCGGCGAGATCAAACGCTACTTCCGCGACCGCGGCTGGCTGCTGCACGTCTCGCGCTCGCTGCAGGAACGCACGCTGCACCTCCAGCGCGCGATCGATGCACTCGAGGGCGAACTCGGCCGTGCACCCACGACGGCGGAGCTCGCCGGCCGGCTCGACGCCACCGTCGAAGAGGTTCTCGAAGCTCGCCTGGCCGCCGGCGCGCACTTCGGCGTCTCACTCGACCATCCAGACCCCGACGGCGACGATCGCGCCCTTGCCGACGAATTCGGCAGCGAGGACGACGGGTTTGACCATGTCGAAGCCGCCGCCACCGTCGACAGCCTGCTCGCCGGACTCGACCACCGCCAACGCATCATCCTGCGCCTGCGCTTCGAACACGACCTCACCCAGGCCGAGATCGGCGAATACCTCGGCCTATCCCAGATGCACATATCCCGGCTCGTCCGGCAAGCCATCACCGAACTCCGCGCCACCACGAACCCACCACCCTCGACCCCTCATCCCGGCCGCTCGACAGCGTAGATCGGCCATTGTTGTCCCTCGCGGAGCTGTTGCCGGACGCGTGTCAACGACGATTGACGTGCGGCGTGTCACGCGCGATCACCGTTGGGTAGGGCCAACTGCCCCATGCAGCACATCGCTCTTTTGGCCCCTCCTTGGATTCCGATCCCTCCGCCGGCCTACGGTGGGATCGAGCAGGTCGTCGCGCTGCTCGCCAGCGGCCTTGCCGAGGCCGGGCATCGCGTGACGCTGTTCGCGCCCCCCGGCTCCGAGGCGCCGGTCGAAGTGCGCTCGCCGCTGTCGTCGCCCCATCCCGACGAGATTCAGTTCTCTATGTGGGAGGTTGATCACGTCGCTCGCAGCTTCGACGCGATCGACGCCGCCGCCCGCGACGGCGACCGGTTCGACCTGGTCCACGACCACACCGGATTCAGCGGGCTCGCGATGGCCAACCGCCTCCAGACACCGCTCGTGCACACGTTGCACGGCCCGTTCGAGCCCGACCTCTTCCGCTTCTATGCCGCCCACGGCGACAAGGGGCAGCTCGTCGCGATCAGCGAGGCCCAGCGCGCCGCGGCCCCGGAGCGCCTACGCGACGACATCGCGGTCATCCCCAATCCGCTGGCGGTCGACGAGTGGCCGTTCAACGATCAGCCAGAGGGGTATCTGCTGTGGATCGCACGGATCAATGACGACAAGGGACCGCAGCGTGCGATCGCCGCGGCGCGCGCGGCCTCGATGCCGCTCGTGCTCGCCGGGCCGATCCCGCCGGGGCAGGAGGAGTTCTTCGCTCGCGAGGTGGAGCCGCACCTCGACGACGATGCCGTGCGCTACGTCGGCGAGGCCGATGAGGCGACGAAGCGCGATCTCTACAAGAACGCTCGGGCGTTGCTGATGCCGATTCGCTGGGCCGAGCCGTTCGGCATGGTGATGATCGAGGCGATGGCCTGTGGCACGCCGGTGATCGCCTTCCGTGAGGGGTCGGTTCCCGAGGTGGTCATCGACGGCGAGACGGGATACATCGTCGAGGACGAAGACGCGATGGCGGCAGCCGTCGGACGGCTGGATGAGATCGACCGCGATCGCTGCCGCGCCTCCGTGAAGGAGCGGTTCGACGCACCCTTGATCGTCGAGCGTTACGGGCAGGTCTTCGAGCGCGCGTGCCTCCGGACCGGGCGCTTCCGTCGCGGCTCGCCGGCGTCGGCCCCGCCACGGCGTTCACGCCGAAGCGGCCTATGAGCGCGGACAGCGTCGATCTCACCCACACCGTCGTCCTGAAGGCCGGCAACGCCTTCGTCGTCAGCCTGCCCGACGGGGAGCTCCCGATCGATTCCGAGCACGCACTCGGCGTCTATCGCGAGGACGGGCGTTTCCTCTCCGGGCACGAGTTGCGCGTCGGCGGCGCGCGGCCGCGCCTGCTCGTGGCCTCCGCGCCGACGGGCGAGCGTTCGGTCCATGAGCTCACGAATCCCGACCTGGAGCTGCCGGATGGCCGCCGGCTCCCGCTGCAGACGCTCCAGATCAGGCTGGAACGGCTGCTGGTCGACGACTCGTCGTTGCGGGAGCGCATCCACGTGCACCTCTACGGCCGTGAGCCCAGCGAGGTCGACCTCGAGATCGCCCTCGCTGCCGACTTTCAGCCGATGCTCGCGCTCCGAGGGATCGCCTCGCTCGGTGACCGCGAGGTGACCGTGGCAGCGGCCGACGAGGGTCTGCGGTTCGCCGCACGCGGCGGTGATGGAGTGCTGCGGACCACGACGGTGACAGCGGATCCAGCGCCCGACGAGGTCCGGGGGGGACGGCTGCGCTTCACTCTCGCCCTCGAACCGGGCACGGCCCGCGACGTCGTTTTGACCTTCGCGCTGGCGGAGCATGATGGGCGCCGGCGACCGGGGCCACGGCGGTCGCGCGAGCTTGCCGGCCCGACACGTGTCCACACGGATGACGAACTGTTCAACCGCGTGCTGGAGCGCTCGCTGATCGACCTGCAGATGCTGCAATCGTCGCTGGACGGCGAGACGTACTACGCCGCCGGTATCCCGTGGTTTGCGACGCTGTTCGGCCGCGACAGCCTGATCACGGCGATGCAGATGACGGCATGGAACCCCGCGATGGCGGAGCAGACGTTGCGGGTCCTCGCGGGCCGGCTCGGGCGCCGAGTCGATCCGCTGCACGAGGAAGAGCCGGGCAAGGTGATCCACGAGCTGCGCGCCGGCGAGACGGCGGCGCTGGATGCGACGCCGCTCACGCGCTACTACGGCACCGTCGACGCGACGCCGCTCTTCCTCTGCCTGATGGCGGAGCACGCGCAATGGAGTGGCACGCTCGATCTGTTCGACGAGCTCGGCGACGCGGTCGAGGCCACGCTCGGGTGGATCGACGCCTACGGCGACCACGACGGCGACGGACTCCTCGACTACCGGGCGAGCCATGTCGACGGGCTACGCAACCAGGGCTGGCGCGACTCGCACGACGGTGTGCCCGACGAATACGGCGTTCCCCTCGAGCCGCCGATCGCACTGATCGAGCCGCAGGCGTACGCGGCCCGAGCCAAGCGCGACATCGCGCGCCTGTTCGCGCACGCGGGCCAGCACGCCCGTGCCGCGACGCTGGCCGACGAGGCCGGGGCACTCGAGCGGCGCATCGCACGCTTCTGGCTGCCCGACCGTCGCTTCTATTCGCTCGCGATCGACGGCGACGGTCGCCCCAGCCGCGTCCTCGCATCCAACCAGGGCCACGCGCTGTGGGCCGCTGCCGTCGACCGCGAGCGCGCGGGTTTCGTGCGCGACGCGCTCATGGGTGAGTCGCTGTTCTCAGGGTGGGGGATCCGGACGCTGGGGCGCCAGGAGCCCGGGTTCAATCCCGTCGGCTATCACCTCGGAACCGTTTGGCCACACGACACCGCGCTGTGCGCCGCGGGACTGCGCCACTACGGGTACGACAGCGACTTCGTGACGCTCTTCGAGGCCCTGATCGAAGCAGCCTCCTACGCCGACGACTACCGCCTACCCGAACTGTTCGCCGGTTTCTCGCGCACAGAGTTCGAGGCGCCGGTCCCCTATCCGGTCGCATGCCAACCGCAAGCGTGGGCGGCAGGAGCGATCCCGTACCTGCTGACCAGCGGCCTCGGGCTGCACCCGTCCGGTCTCGAGCGGACGCTTCGCATCCGCCGCCCGTCGCTCCCGCGCTGGGTCAATCGCGTCGAGGTCCACGACCTGCGCATCGGCGGCGCAAGCGTCGACCTGATCTTCGAGCGCGCGGGCGCGCGCGTGGCGGTCACCGACGCGCGTGTGCAGGGCGATGTCGACATCGTCCTCGAAGTCGCGTCCTAGCGCCCGATCGACCGGCCGAGCCGTCAGCGCAGCGTCGTTGTCCTGGGCGCTGCCCCCACTCGACCGAGGCGGCTCTCTCGCCCGGGGGAGAGTCCGCGCGTTCGTCGCGGTCGCGCGCCGGGCTATCGTGCGTCACGGCAACGGGATTAACTGTGCGTTCCGCGAATCCACGGGGAGGATGACCTTGTCCGATCACGTCTACAAGACCATTTCGATCACCGGCTCATCGACTGATGGGATCGACGCGGCCATCGGGCGAGCTGTCGGAAAGGCGGCCGAGACCGTCCGCAACATCGACTGGTTCGAGGTGACCGAGATCCGGGGGCACGTCGGCGACGGACAGGTCGAGCACGTACAGGTGACGCTCAACCTCGGCTTCCGGCTGGACTAGCGATCGGGCGCTCTGCGACCGCTCGCGTCACGCGAGGCGAGTCGTGGTCGCCACCGATCTGACGGGGGCCGTTTCGGGGAGAGCGTGTCTTGGAGAGAGCCGCCGGCATGGCACGTGCTGGTGTGAACGCGGCGTCCGAAGGAGCACGCGGGCAATGCGACTGACCGTCGTCGAATCGTGCGGATCGCCACCACGGCCTGACGGAGCGGCCCTGGCAGCCACCCTCGCAGCTCGCGCCGGCCTCGACGTGACCCTGATCTGCGACAGCGCCGGCGAGGATCTGATGTCGCTGCTGGTCGAGTCCGGCGTGACCGTGGTCGACCTCGGCCTCACCGACGACGGCGGAGCGGCCGATGGCTGCGGTCCGAGGGTCGCCGACGCGCTGGCGGACGCCGACGCCGTACTGGTTTCCGACCACGGGCGCGGGGTCGCGGCCCGGCCGCGCGTGCGCAGGGCGCTCAAGCAGGTGCGCGTCCCCGTGGTCTGGGACCCGTACGCGAGCGGGTCCGCGCCGATCGTCGGGACGACGCTGATGACGCTCAGCTTGGAGGAGGCGGTCGCCGCGACGGGATGTCACGATCCCGAAGCGGCGGCCCGCCTGCTCAAGCGTCAGTGGTACGCGGTCGCGGTGTGTGTGACGAGCCCTGCGCGCGGCGCACTGCTGGTAAGCGGCGACGACCGGGCGCTTCGCGTGGTCAGCCCGCGCGTGGTGGACGACCGTTGCGGGGCGCGTGCATGCTTCGCCGCTACCGCCGCGGGACGTCTCGCTGCCGGCGCGTTGCCCTCCGAAGCGGTGATCGCTGCCGTCGAGGCGACGTCCGCGTTCGCCGGCGCGGAGTGAGTCCCGAGGCGACGATCCTGGCCGTGGAGCGCGACGCCTACCGGCGTGACACGGCGCTCGTGTTGCGGCCCCTCACTGCTCGGAGCGCCAGCAGCACGAGCATCGTCCCGACGATCGCGCCGAGGATGCCGCCGAGGTCGAACTTGTCGTCATCGCCGATGCCCAGCACGTAGGTGAAGAGCACCCAGCCCACGAGCGCGCCCACGATGCCGACGGCGATCGTCGCGACGACGCCCATCGGGTCTGGGCCGGGCAGGAGTGCGCGGCCGATGAAGCCCGCGATCAAACCGATGAAGATTGCTGCGATCAGGTTGCCGATCATGTCCCCTCCGATGGTTGGTCGGCGATCGCCCTACCCAGGCCGGTGGTGCCGCGAACGGGCGGAGCCGACACGCTGACAGGCCTGCTCCGGGTACCCGGGCAGCGCCCCTCACGCGTTGTGGGTCGTCATCGGTCCCATGTCGCGCATCCCCCCAAGCGCAGCTAGCCGGATCCGCCCGGCACTAATCCGTGAACGGCTGTTTGCTGACCGCGAGGCGGCGGATGCGCCGGGGTCGGTCCGCGGTTTGACCGCAGGGGGTTTGACCAAGCACCGCGATGGGAGAGCACTCCGGCCTGAATGCACGCCTCGACGACCATGACCGGCACCGACCTGATCCGGGTCGCGTCCATTCCTGCCGGCCACGTCTACGTGCGTCACCTCAGCAGCCCTGACGGCGATACCGGTGTGATCCGGCTTGCCGACATCGCCCCGGCCGACGGGCACAAGGTGCCGGGCGGATGGTGGCCTCCGGCGATGCTCGACGCCGCGTGGATCGAGGCCAATCGCGAGACCTTCGACGTGTTCCACGTGCACTTCGGGTTCGACGCGAAGGCGCCGCGGGAGCTGCGGGCGATCGCCGGCGCGCTGCGCGCGGCCGGCATCCCGCTCGTCGCCACGGTTCATGACCTGCGCAACCCGCATCATCCCGAGGCGGGACTGCACGACGAGCAGCTCGGCGTCCTCGTCGAGCACGCGTCCGCGCTGCTGACGCTCACGCACGGCGCCGCGCGCGCGATCGCGGCGCGCTGGGGGCGAGATGCCGACGTGCTTCCGCATCCCCATATCGTCGAATGGGACCAGCTACGGCGACCGAGGCCCGCGCACGACGGTTTCGTCGTCGGGCTCCACGCCAAGAGCCTGCGACCCAACATGGACGTCCCGAGGGTGGCCGCGGCGCTCGCAGAGGCAGTAGGTGCGCTTCCGGGTGCGCGCCTACAGATCGACATCCATCATGAGGTCTTCCGGCCGGACGCTCACTGCTACGCGCCTGAGGTCGGCGCGGGGTTGCGCCACCTGGCGGCGAACCACGACGCCGTTGAGCTGCGGGAGCACGACTACTTCACCGACGACGAGCTCTGGGACTATCTGATCGGTCTCGACGTCTCGGTGCTGCCGTACCGCTTCGGCACGCACTCGGGCTGGCTGGAGGCCTGTTTCGACCTCGGCACGGCGGTCGTGGCGCCGAGCTGCGGGTTCTACGCCGAGCAGCGCCCGTGTCATGTCTACGGCCACGACGAGACGCACCTGGACGTCGGCTCGCTGACGGCTGCGATCCGCGCGGCCTACGAGCAGTCGCCGGCACCGCGAGCGGACGCCTGCACCCGACGTGACGAACGCCGGCGGGTGGCCGCGGCCCACCAGGCCCTGTACGCATCGCTCCTGCGATGAGTTCGCTGCGCGTCGGGATCATCGCGGCCGCGCGGTTTCCGGTCGCAGAGCCGTTCGCAGGCGGCCTCGAGGCCCACGTCTGGGGGCTGGCCGACCGGCTGCGCGCGCAGGGGCATGAGGTGACGCTGTTCGCCGGGCCTGGATCGGACCCGCGTCTGGGCGTCGAGCTCTTGGACCTCCGGCGACCGCGGCTCAGCGATGCCGCCCGCGCCGACGTCAGCATGACCGCTGCGGATTGGGTGGACGAGCACCACGCCTACCTGCAGCTGATGGTGCGTCTCGGTCGCACCGCCGACGCCGATTTCGACGTCATCCACAACCACAGCCTCCACTACCTCCCGGTGGCGATGGCCGCGACGGTCCCGGTCCCGATCGTCTGCACGCTGCACACGCCACCGACACCGTGGTTGGAATCCGCGATCCAGGCAGCTGAAGAGTGCCCGGTGACGTTCGTCGCCGTAAGCGCCCACACGGCGCGCGCCTGGGCGCACATCGTGCCGGCGGCCCGTGTGATCCACAACGGTGTCGATGTCAGGCGGTGGCGCCCCGGGGGCGGAGGCGGTCCGCTGGTGTGGTCCGGGCGGATCGCTCCCGAGAAGGGACCACATCTCGCGATCGACGCGGCAACGCTGGCCGGGCGCCCGCTGCGCCTCGCCGGACCGGTCGCGGATCACGCGTACTACGACGCTGAGATCCGGCCGCGGTTGGGGCGCCCGGGCATCGAGTACGTCGGTCACCTCAGACATGCGGCGCTCGTCGATCTGCTCGGCGAGGCTTCCGCGGCACTTGTGACCCCGTGCTGGGATGAGCCCTACGGCTTGGTGGTGGCCGAGGCGCTGGCGTGCGGAACGCCGGTGTGCGGGTTCGCGCGCGGGGCGCTTGGAGAGATCCTCGCGCGAAGATTGCGGCCGGCTCGTCGCACCGGGAGACGTCGAGGCGCTGGCTGCCGCGATCGGGCCGGCGGCGAAGCTCTCGCGCGACGCGGCGCGCCGTCATGCGGTTCGGTCCTGCTCGCTGGAGCGGATGGTCGAGCGCTACAGCGCGCTTTACAGCGAACTCGCCGCCGCCCCCGTCGCGTGATCGGCTACTACGTCCATCACCAGGGCGACGGGCACCTCACGCGCGCGGCGGCGATCGCGCGCCGGTTCGGTGACGAGCTGGTCACCGGGCTCAGCTCGCGTTGCCGTCCTGACGAGTGGGCTGGACCGTGGCTGCAATTGGCCCGAGACGACGACCCGCCCGCTTCAGAAGCGGCGGACCCGACCGCCGGCGGGGCGCTGCACTGGTCGCCCGCCCGGCACCCGGGACTGCGCGAGCGGATGGCGCAGATCGCCGCCTGGGTGGCTACCCACGACCCGCGCCTGATCGTGGTCGACGTCTCCGTCGAAGTCACGGTCCTCGCACGGTCGATGGGCGTCCCGGTCGTCGTGATGGGGATGCCCGGCACGCGCGAGGACGACGCGCACCAGCTTGCCTACCGCCTCGCGGACGCGATCCTCGCGCCGTGGCCCGAATGGGCCGACGTGCTGATCGGCGGAGCCGCGTGGAAGGACAAGCTGCACCCGGTCGGCGCGATCTCGCGGTTCGAGGACCGCGACCTGCCCACCGACCGGGCTCGCGGCGCGCGGAAGGTGCTGGTCCTGTCGGGGCGCGGCGGTACGGAGCTGACCTCGGACGCGCTCGCCGCCGCTCAGCGAGCGACACCGCAGTGGGAGTGGACCGTGCTCGGCCCGCCCGGTACGCGCTGGGTGGCCGATCCGTGGTCGCTGCTGTGCGGCGCGGACGTCGTCGTCTCCCACGCCGGCCAGAACGCGATCGCCGACGTGGCGACGGCACGGCGCCCGGCCATCGTGATCCCGCAGGAGCGGCCGCACCGGGAGCAGCGGGCGACGGCCGACGCCCTGCGCGATGCCGGGCTCGCCGTCGTCTGCTCGCGCTGGCCGGAGCCGCGCGCGTGGCCGGCCCTGCTCTCGGAGGCCGCCCGCCGGGGTGGCGATCCATGGGTGCGCTGGAGCTCCGGTTCAGGTGCCGCACGCGCCGCCGCCGTGCTCGAGGAGCTCCTGTGCGCACCACGGTGATCACCACCGTCGCGGGCCGCCACGAGCACCTCGCACGCCAGCGAGCGATGTTGGGGGACATGGTCCACCACGTCGTGGTGGGCATGGGGGACGGGGAGGCGGATCGCTGCCGGGCGATCTGCGGCAAGTCGGCCGAGGTGATCGAGGTCCCGGATCATCCCGATGGCCTTCCGCTGGCCCGGGCGCGCAACGCCGGCGCGCGGCGAGCCCTCCAGGCGGACGCGGAGTTGCTCGTGTTCCTCGACGTCGACTGTCTGCCCGGCCCCGGGCTGCTCGATCGATACGGCGAGGCAGCCGCATCGGTGGGCGACGACGCCCTCCTCTGCGGACCGGTGGCGTATCTGCCGCCCGCTCCGGACGGCGGCTATCCCCTGCATGCACTCGACGCGCTCGCGTCAGCGCATCCGGCTCGGCCTGTCCCGCCGGAGCACGAACTGATGCGCGGCGGCGACCACACGCTCTTCTGGACCCTGTCGTTTGCCATCGACGCCTGCACGTGGCGGCGGGTCGGCGGGTTCTGCGAGGACTACGTCGGCTACGGCGGCGAGGACACCGACTACGGGCAGCTCGCCCGTCGCGCCGGCGTCGAGCTCTGCTGGGTCGGGGGCGCCTGGGCGTATCACCAGCATCACGGGGTCGAGAGTCCGCCGGTTCGCCACCTCGACGACATCCTGCGCAACGCAGCGATCTTCCATCGCCGCTGGGGCTGGTGGCCAATGGGCGGCTGGCTCGAGGCATTCGCGGCGCAAGGCCTGGCTCGTCACGATCCCCAGAACGATCGCTGGGCTGCCGAGCGCGTCACCGAGTAAGGACTACGCGTCGGTTGCGTTCAGCTCGGGGAAGTCCAGGCTCGTGCCGACTCCGAGGAATTCAGCCGCGCCGGTCGCGGCGATCGCGTGTCGCACCGGCGCGTCCTCGGGTGCGACGACGTCGAGACGGCCGCCGCGAGCCTGTACTTCCTGCGCCGCGCCGACCAACGCCCGCATGCCGGCCGAGTCGCAGAACGCCACGCGCGACAGCACGACGATGACCCTGCCGGGGCCAGAACGCCGTTGGCCCTCTTCGATAGCGGCGCACAGTCGAGGGGCACCGTCGAGATCGAGACCGCCTTCGACGACGACCACCGCGACTCCGGCTCGACGCTCGACGCTCGCGGTCAACGTCGGTGAGGGGGCTTGGATCTCGAAGCGCACCATCGTTGAAGTCGGCGCTACCCACCAGGATCGGCACGGTTGCAGCGGTGTCCGTTTCGCGACGCGACGTCAGCCCGGTCTTACGCGAGCCCGGTGACCTCGGGCGCCAACTCGCGGACACGCCCGGGCACGCGCCGGCGATCCGCCACGAACAGGTGCCGGCGTTGGGAGACGCTCTCGGGGATCTCCTCCGGCACGAAGCCCGCGAAATCCCGCCGCAGCAACCATGACCCGTCGGACCGGCGGGTGACGGCGCCGCGGCGGGCCAGATCGGCCAGGGCGCTCGACACGGTCGGCCGGCGCGCACCGACGAGCTCGGCGAGCATCCGATGCGATAGGCGCAGCGGGAGGACCGTCCCGTCGACTGTCACGCGTCCCCAGCGATCGCACAGGTGTCTCAGCGTTGCCTCAAGCCGTTCGTCGACGCGTTTGAGCCGCGAGATCGCCCGTGCCGTCGCCAACCGCTGGGCCCGCGCTTCGACGCGCGCGAGCAGCGACGCGCTGACGCCGGGATAGCTCGCCGCCCGCGCAGCGAACCCGCGGTCGAGCAGCGCGATCCGGATGTCCGTCAGCGCGTTCCACCGCACGGTCATGTCGGCGATCGGCGCGGCGTCGGAGCTCCACGGCCGGAGCAGGTCACCCGCGCCGAGCAACTCGGTGGAGACGGCGGGACCGAGCACCACCTCCCGCGCGATCACACCGTCGAGCATCAGCAGGCCGAGGTTGTCGTCCTCGGCTCCCGCGAATCCCCGGACATCCCAGATGCCCCGCGACAGTGTCCGCAGGACGACGCGCAGCTCATGCTGTGCTCGGCGCTGGGAAACATCGTCGAGGAGCCGCCCGAGCTCTGCATCGACGTCGAGCAGCGAACACCAGATGGGTCGCGAACATGCTTGTCCAATGGCCTTCAACCCCGCACCTTCCTCGAGGACTCCTGAACGACGGCCGCGGGGTCAAGGCGAGCCGGGACACAGAGTAGTGCCTCGGCGACGGTCGGCTTGAAAGCCCACGTGGCGGGGGACAAACAGGCTGGGATGAAAGGCGCAGGCTTCTCCGATGACCCGGCCGACGTCCGTCGTGCGATCGACGCCCTCCGCGAAAAGGGATCGGATTCGCAGCTGCCGAGCGCGCTCGAGCAGGTGATCGAGTCCGCCACTTCGCTCTTCAACGTCACGGGGAGCGGAATCATGTTCGCCGACGACGAGCACGAGTTGCACTACGTCGCCGCCACTGACGCACACGGGCGCCACCTCGAGAAGCTGCAGTCGCACGCCGGCCGCGGACCGTGCGTCGACGCCCTGATGCTCGACACCGTGATCCGGACGAGTGACGTGACGACCGACGGTCGCTGGCGTGTCCTGCACGAGGAGCTCGCCGAGACCCCGGTACGCGCGGTCGTCGGCATCCCCGTCCATCTCGCCGGCGCCGCGGTCGGTTCACTCGACGCGTATCACGAGCGCCCGCACGACTGGAGCGACGACGAGGTCCGCGGTCTCGCCGCCTACGCGGGCCTCGTCGAGAGCCTCCTGGTCACCGCGCTTCGTGCCGAACGCCATGAGCGCCTCGCGACCCAGCTTCAGCACGCGCTCGAACACCGCGTCTCGATCGAGCGCGCGGTGGGGATGGTGATGGCGCGCCGCAACCTCGAAGCCGTCGACGCGTTCAACGTGATCCGCTCCGCCGCGCGCAGCAGTCGCCGCCGCGTGGCCGACGTGGCGGCGGAACTTCTCGACCGCGGCGATCTTCCGCTCGACTGAGCACTGACCGCGCGGAGAACCGGTGAGGGCGTCCGAGGAGGTCGTCACGCCACGTTGGCGAGTGATCACCGCGTCGCCGTAAGAGCGCCGACAGTTGCCGAGACAGTCGCGCTCCGATCGGCTGGAGTGGCGGCGTGGGCGCAGGTTCACCGCAGATCGCCCGGCCGTCGCGCCCGCCGAACGCCGCAGGGCTCCTCGAGCGCTATCGCCGCGAGCGGCGGCGTTCCGATCGCGACGCGCTCGTCGATCGCTACCGGCCGCTCGCGCTGAGTCTCGCGCGTCGCTACGCCACGCCCAGCGACCGCGACGATCTCGAACAGGTCGCCATGATCGGTCTGATGAAGGCGATCGAGCGGTTCGACCCGGCCCGCGGTCTCGCCTTCTCCTCGTTCGCGACCCCGACCATCCTGGGCGAGCTCAAGCGCGACTTCCGCGATCGCGGCTGGATCGTCCGCGTCCCCCGGGAGCTTCAGGAACTCGCGACCCGTGTCGACCGTGTCGTCGATCAGCTGACCGCCGATCTCGGCCGCGCGCCGACGCCGGCTGAGATCGCCGAGCACTCCGGCACGACGGTCGAGCGTGTGCTGGAGGCACGCGCCACGACAACGGCCCACCGCGCGCTCTCACTCGACGAGCCGGTTGGCGACGACGGCGAGCATCCACGTTCAGCCTCCATCGCGCAGTACGAGCAGGGCTACGACCAGGCCGAGACGGCCGCGGATCTCGACCGGCTGCTCGCGCTGTTGACCGAACGTGAACGGATCATCCTGCGGCTGCGTTTCGCAGACGATCTGACGCAGCGCGAGATCGGCGAGCGCTTGGGCACCTCACAGATGCACGTCTCGCGACTCATCCGAACCGCCATCGCGAAGCTGCAGCAGACAAGTCCCGGTCGCCCTGAGTGACACCGGCGTTCAGGACGCATCGCCGTCGTGGTCGATCACGCCCTCGACGAGATCTCGACGGCCGCGCCCTTGACGAACGAGAGATGACCGCCGAGATAGGCGGCGGTCCCGAGGGCCATCGCTCCGCAGAGCCGGAGTGCCACCGCGCGACGTCGTCCGGTCGCCATGGAAGCGCCGTACAGGACCAGCGCGGTCGAGTTGGCTATCGCGTCTGAAGGGGCGTCGGCCCCCGCGGGGCAGCGTGGGAGGGCCTCATTACTCAGCGCTACCCGTCACGTCGAGGAGACGACGCCTCGGTCCGTTCTTCGAACCTCGGATTCGTTCTGATCGAGCTCGGGTAGAGCATCGCGCTCGTGCCCAAGCCGACCGTCATCGCGCCTACGGGCGAACTGGATCTCGCGGGGGCGTCCGCGTTCCGCGAAACACTCCGGGCTACTTCGCTCGACACGACCGACGAGCTGATCGTCGACCTGAGTGACGTCGAGTTCATCGACTCGAGCGGGCTCGCGGTGATCCTCGAAGCCGATGAGCAACTACGGCGCCAGCAGCGCCGCGTAGCGGTCGTCGCGCCACGCGGCACGTCGGCCGCCGTGCTTCTCACGCTGTCCGGGCTCCGTGGACGCCTCAGGGTCTTCGACTCGCGCGCGGCCGCTCAGCGCCGATGAGATCGATGCAGGCCACCGATCCGGCGCTGATGTGGGTAGTCCGTAGGCATGCCTGATCTCATAGTGCACCGACACGGTGAACGCTGGGCGGTTATGGAAGCCGGCGCGGAGTCTCCGACCAAGGAGTTCGAGACGCGCGAGGCGGCCGAGCTCACCGCGCGCAACATGGCCGACGGAGGCCGGGTCGAGGTCCGCGAGGACGATCCCTCCGGTCTCCACGAGGACCCGAACTCCGGTGAGCCGGTGCGCCACGACGACCCGACGACCGCGGCGGCGAAGGAGATCGAGCGCGCGCGTTCGCGCCAACTCGGCCCCTAGGTCAGGTGTTTCGCTCCGGGGCGGTGCTGCTCGGTACGAGTACGACGACGGTCGCGTCGTCGGACAGCGGCTGATCGACGGCTTCGCGGACGGCGTCTTCGATCGCCCGCAGTGTGCCGGCGGCTGACTCGCGTGGTGCCTTGAGCATGGCTTCGCGGATGCCGTCGAGCCCCAGATGTCCACCGGCTACGGTGGGCCGGTTGAGCACTCCATCGGAGAGCAGGAGCAGCCGTTCGCCGGCGTGGATGCGGCGGCTCTGCACCGGTTTGGCTTCCGGCATCGCCGGATCGCCGAGAGCCGGGAGCACGCCCTCGCCCAGGACCTCGAGGCCGCCGTCGGCGGTGATCAGGATCGGAGCGTGCTCGCCGCAGGTCAGCCATCGCACGGTCGAGGACGGGCCGTTCCAGGTGAGGACGGTCGCGGTCGCGTTGACCTCGTCGCGCGCCACCTCGCTGAGCACGGTGTGCATGGCCGCGACCGCCACGGCGGGGTCCGTCGAGCGCTGCCTGGCCGCACGGAAGGCGCCGAGCGTGACGGTTCCCAGCCCTGCGGCGGTCACCCCTCGGCCGCGCGTATCGGCGAGCCCGATCCACGCGCAGTCCGGGTTCTCGGCGTAGTCGAACCAATCGCCGCCGATGTCGTAGCCGGGCACTACATTGCCGGCGATCAGGGCACCGCCGATGCGCAGAATCCGGGGCGGGAGTAGGTGCTGCTGGATCTCGGCGGCGGGGCTCGTGGGCTTGAGGCGCCGCAAGGCATCGATGTGGTCGGTATAGGTGGCGGCAAGCGCGATGGCGGCGGCGCCCTCGGTGGCGAGATCACGCAGCGCGTCGTCGGTCGCGCCGATGGCCATCAGCACACCGATCGCCCGTCCACGCAGGTACATCGGTGCGACAACGGTTCCAGGGAGGAGCCCGTCGATCGCGGCCCGCAGCGGTTCGATGCCCTCGCGCGGGATCTCCGGGCCGACCGCGAGCGGGACCGCGATCTGCCCCGGGAAGGTCCCGGGCCCGGCCATGCGGACCATGGTCGTGCCTTCGAGGTCCACGAGATAGACCGCGGCGGAGGTCACGCCGTCCAGGCGCTGCGCTTCGGCGGTGATCTGCTCGCCCACCTGGAACGGCGGCACCTTGCTGAGCACCTCCGTGACCGACAGCGGCGCCGGGACGAGGTGTGCGAGCTGACCAGCCGGGCGAAGGTGTTGATCGTCGTTTGACTCGGTGTCGTCACGGACCTGCGTGCGCACCGCCGCCACGATCTCGTCCCGCGTGCCGAAGTGGCGATACGCCGTCGAGCGCGCGACCCCCGCAGCGGCGGCGATCTCCGCCATCTCGGCCTCGGGCTTCTCCGTGAGCAGCGCGCGAGCGGCCTCGATCAACTTCGCGCGGTTCAGGGCCCGGTCACTGCGCTGCTGGCGCTGTCGCCCGGCGGGGTTTGAGTTCATGAGCACCGACAGTGTAAAGCGGGACGCCGTGTCCGACTTATGGTGTGTCAAGTCGCGGACACGTCCCGTTTCGAGCGCCTGACGACTTGGTAGTGCCAGTCGCGAACCAATGACGTGTCTCGTTTTCGCGTCAGCGGTGGGCAGGTTTCCCGCTACCCGAAGGAGCCCCATGGCGACCGATGTGAACATTCAGGAGTGGCGCGGCGCGAAGGCCGTCGACGCCAATGGCGACAAAGTCGGCACGGTCGACGAGGTCTATCTCGACCGTGGCAGCGAGCGGCCCGAATGGGTCACGGTCAGCACCGGTCTGTTCGGTACGCGGACGACGTTCGTCCCGATCGGCGACGCGGAGCTCCGCGACGGCGAGGTGCGACTGGCCTACACCAAGGATCAGATCAAGGACGCGCCCAACGTCGACGCCGACGGCGCGCTCTCGCGCGAGGAGGAGCAGCACCTCTACGAGCACTACGGCCGCGGCGACTACGGCGACTGGAACGGCAGCGACGTTCGCGCTGACCGGACGAGACCACCACCCCCCCGGCCGCGACACGAGCGGGCCGGACGGCGACGGCGCGATGACGCGCTCCGAGGAGGAACTGCGGGTCGGCACCACCGAGCGCGAGTCCGGTCGCGTACGGCTGCAGAAGTACGTGGTCGAGGAAGAGGTCACCAAGACCGTCCCGGTGCGGCGCGAGGAGGTGCGCGTCGAGCGCGAGCCGATCACCGACGCCAACCGCGGCGACGCCGTCGACGGTCCGGCCATCTCCGAAGACGAGCACGAGGTCGTCCTCCACGCCGAGGAGGCCGTGGTTGAGAAGAACGCCGTCCCGAAGGAGCGCGTCCGGCTCGAGAAGGACGTCGCCACGGAGGAGGAGACGGTCTCCGAGACAGTCCGCAAGGAGCAGATCGACATCGACGGCGACGACGACCGCCGCTAGCCCCGATGGCGACGCTTCAGGCCTTCCAGCCCTACGTCGAGCAGATCTTCGACGACTCCGACGTCCAGAAGCAACTCTCTCGCGCCGCGGCCAACGTCCGCGGCGCGAGAGCGCGCGCCGGCAAGGCGCAAGAGCAAACGCAAGGCGCTGCAGGACCCCAAGCTGCGAAGCCGACTGCTCGACGCCGCGCGCGCCGGCGTGGCCGTCGGTATCGCGATCAAGCGGGGGCCTGAGAAGCAGAAGCGAGGCCGCCGAGGCAAGTGGCTGGTCGTGCTCGCCGCCCTCGGCGCGGGCGCGTTCGTCGCCACCAACGCGCCGCTGCGCGCGCAACTGCTCGAGTTCGCGGGCCAGGCCACGGCCGATCCGGCGGCTGAGTCATGAGCGCGGCGAATCGCGACGCCTCCGCGTCCTGTCCGCCTTCGGCGCGCTGACCGCCGCCGATCCCGGCTGATCGTAGGCCGCGCGGGGGCTTCGGGCGCATGCCTACGGTGGGTCGCCGCGGGAGTCTTCAGCATCGGCGAGGAAGTTCTCGAGATCGCCCAGACCCCTCGTCGCGTAGACGCCGAAGCTCTCCAGCGTCGTCGCCCAGCAGGCGAGGGCCGCGTGCAGCACGCTCGTTCCGCGGCCGATCTCCGGGTCCTCGCCGGCGACCTGCAGCACGCACGAGTACGGTCGCCGCCGGTCCGTGGTCACGTCGATCCGCACCGGACCGAAGCGTCGCAACGCCCCGAGGACGTCCTCCAGCATCAGCGCGGTGACGCCGAGTTCGAGGACCGCGGCCAACACCGCGGGACGCTGAAGCAGAACATCGACGTCGCGAGCGTCGGCCATAACGCAACTTACAAGCGGGCGCGGACGGCACGCCATCCCCGGTGATCGTGGGCGGATCGCAACGACGTACAACGGTCATGGAGAACCGTCCCCACGCCGGGCATGTCCGTCCGGACTCCGCCTCCGATGCAGCGGTTGCCGCCACGGGCCTGATGACCGAGGCGCTAGAGACACTCGAGCGCGCCCGCGGCCACCTCTACGCCTTCCACCAACTCGTCGGCGAGTCCGACCTCAAGCTCGACGCGGTCCTCGAACAGCTTCGGGCCAACGGCTCGAGCTCGCTCGCCGACGACCTCGAGCGCGAGCTGATCGGGCGCAACGTGATCGCCGGTCGCTGGACTTTCCAGGTCGTCGAGGAATTCGACGACGACTACTGGACGACGTTCCGGGCCTACGAGCAGCGCCTACGACACGAGCTCGTCAACGGTCGGCGCCACCTGCACGAGGCCGAGATGAAGGAACGGCGCCGGACACATGGCCACCCAGCGCACACGGCCCGCCCGCGATAGGGCGACGACCGCACCAACCGCCGCACCGGTGCGGGTGTCGCGCCAGAAGCGAAGTAACGGAATGAGCTGCATGAGTGATCGCAATTCCCGGCCACGGCGGCGTTGACGCTGCTTCATACCGTTCGCAATGCCACGGTCGGCGGCATCCGAGACGCTCGAACGGCCGGCATCAGGCCGGCGAACGCGCCGATCAGGATGGCCGAGGCGATGCCGCCCGACCACGCCTCGACGGGGATCACGACGGCCCAGCCCTTCGAGCTGGCGTACACGGCCGTTGCCGCGGCCCCGGCCAGCACGCCGACGACGCCGCCGATGACGGCGAGCAGGATCGACTCGCGCGAGGAACTGCGTCCGGATCTGGCCCTTCGTCGCACCGAGGGCGCGACGGAGGCCGATCTCCGAGCGGCGTTCCAGCACCGAGATGATCATGATGTTGGCGACGCCGACGGCACCCACGATCAGTGCCACCACCCCGAGCCCGAGAAAGAGGCTGTCGAACGCCCCCGCCGCGGCGGCCCGGGCGGTGAGCACGTCGGACGGCTGGCTGACGTTCACCTCGTTCGGTGCCTCGGGGTTGGCGGTCCGCGCGAGCAGCGACTGCACCGCCGCCTCGTGACCGGTGGCGGCGCGCACGTAGATCGAGCTCGGCGGGCCGGCCTTCTCCTCGCCGCGGACCATGCTGACATAGCCGAGGTACTGTCTGGGCGGCCGGGTAGCCGATCAAGGCGCTGTTGTCGATGTCGGGCGCCAGCGGCGAGGGCTTCAGGATGCCCGCGACGTTGAACCACTGGTCGCCCAGCCAGATCCGCTGATCGGGGTAGACCCGGTCGATGCCCAGCCGTTCGCGCGGCGGCCGAACCGAGCACCGCGACCGGCTCGCGGGCGGTGCCCTCGTTGAGCCAGTTGCCGCGTGCGACGCCGGTGCTGAGCACGGACAGCAGGTTCAGGCTGGTGGCCCGCACCTGGAGGCCACCGGTGTTGCCCACCGGGATCATCGAGTTCCGGTAGACCTTCTCGTCCTTCATCAGGGCGGTGTGCGCCACCTGTTGGACGTTGTCCAGGTGGGTGATCCGCGCCGGCGCTTCGAGGGGCAGCTTCGCCGCGCCCCCGGTGAAGCTCTGTCCGGCCTCGACGGTCAGCATGTTCGTGCCGAGCCGGTCGATCTCCGCGAGCAGCCCGGCCTGCGAGGAGGCGGACAACCCGAGGACCGCCACGATCGCCGCCGTTCCGATCGCGATCCCGAGCGCGGACAGCGCGGCGCGCAGCGGCCGGGCGCGCAGCCCGACGCTCGCCACCCGCAGCCCGTCCTTCAGGCCGCAAGTCGTCCGCCCTTGGCGCTCATGGCGCCGCTCCGCTTCGCGGTATCGGAGACCACCTGGCCGTCCAGCATCCGAATCTGGCGAGGCAGCTGATCGGCGAGGCCCGCGTCGTGCGTGATCATGATGATGGTGGCGCCGGCGGCGTTGAGCTCGCGGATGAGCTCCATGATCGATGCGCCGGTGGTGCTGTCGAGGTTCCCGGTCGGTTCGTCGGCGAGCACGATCGCCGGACGCCCGACGAGGGCCCGGGCGATCGCGACCCGCTGCCGCTCCCCTCCGGAGAGCTTGGTGGGCTTGAACGTTCGCGCGGTCGGAGAGGCCGACCCGTTCGAGCGCCTCATCCGCGCGCCGGTACCGCTCGGCGGCGGGGACGCCGGCGTAGAGCAACCCGTCGGCGACGTTCTCCCGCACCGTGGCGTGTTCGGCCAGGAAGAACTGCTGGAAGACGAACCCGATCTCCCGAGCCCGCAGCAGCGACAGCTCGCGGTCGCTCAGCCGCGCCGCGTCGACCCCGCCGATCCGGACCACGCCGCTGCTGGGCCGCTCCAGCGTCCCCATGACGTGCAGGAGCGTGGACTTGCCCGACCCGGAGGGCCCGACGATCGCCACCAGCTCGCCCCGCCGGACGGAGAAGGACACCCCGCGCAGGGCGGGCACCGGCGGCTGCTCGCCGTAGACCTTGGTCACCCCGTCCAGTTCCAGAACCGGTTCGCCACTCATGGCGACGGCACCACCACGTGATCGCCTTCGCGAAGATCGCCCTCGACCTGGACTCGTCCGCCGGCGGTGTCGAACAGGCCCAGCTTCACGGCGACCAGCTCGCGTCGCCCGCCGGCGCGCACGACCTCGACCGCGAACCCGCCGCCGGACTTCCCGACGAGCGCGGTGACCGGGACGCTCAGGGCGTTCTCCACGCCCTTGGTCGTGATGTCCACCTGGACCGGGGCCTGGTCGAGCCCGCGCGCCTTGCCCGGGTCGTCGAGGCTGATGTAGGCCGGGATGGTCGCGGCCCCGGCGTCGGCGTCCTGCCCGGCCGGGGCCTGGGCGACGCGTCCCGAGCCGGTCCACCTTGCCCGTCACCGACGTGTTGCCGGGCAGCGTGATCTGCGCGCGGTCGCCCGTCTTCACCTCGCCCTGCTGCGACGGCGTCGAGGCTCACCTGCACCTCGAGCGTGTCGGAGGTGGCGTGCAGCGACCGGCGCGCCCGGCTGGGCGGATCCGCCGAGCTCGCCGGTCACCTTGGCGATCCGCACCGGCCTCGGGCAGGAAGACCGCGTCGCCGAGTGTCGAGCGCTCCGGTCGCGGTGAGCGCCCTTGTCGCGCTGGAGCTTCTCGAGCGCCTTCGCCGTCTTGCCCGGTGAAGCGTGTCGGCGGTCGATCGATCGGCGTCGTAGCCGAGCGCGTGCAGGTTCCGGTTGAGCTGACGGACGTCGTTGCCCTCGTCGCCGCTGTGCAGGTCGCGGTAGGCCGGGACCGTGCCGCACAGCAGCAGCACCGGGTTGTCGTCCACCCGATAGAGCACGTCGCCGCAGTCGACCTTGTCGCCGTCGTCGGGCAGCTTGGTGTAGATCCCGCGGGCCTGGTTGATCACGGCGTACGGCGAGCCGTCCGATCGCGCCCGATAGGTCAGGGTCCCGTCCAGGGAGACCATGGCCGAGAGCGTCCCCCTGCTCCACCGTCGCGGTGTTCGCCGGCGGCTCCTGCGCGGCCGGGGTCGCCTGCTCGGCGACCGGACGCGGCGACCACGCCGCCGGTGACGGTCACGGCGACCAGGACGGCCGCTCCGGCCAGCACCCACGTCTTCCGCCTCACCGGCCGTCCCAGCGCGCCTGCCGCGCGCAGTCGCGGCACTTCTGCATCGCGGCGTTGAGGATGGCTCATGCCACCGGTCCGGTTCGGCGGATGGGATCCGGTTCGTGTCGACGAGGGGCTCATCCGGGGTCGGGGTCCGGGAAGTCCTTCACGCCGTTGTCGCGGATGCACTGGGCGAACTTGAGGGCCGCCTCCTGCTGCTCGGGCGCTCCGCTTGTGGCCCGTGAACCCCGGCGGCTCCAGGTCCTTGCACGCGCTGATGGCCTGCTTGAACGCCGCGCTGTTCGGGTCCAGCGACGAGCCGTTCGCGACCCCGTCGATGGTCAGCTCGCCCGACGCGTCCGGGTCCGGGAACTCGCTGACGCCGTTGTCGCGCATGCACTGCGGCGAACTTCACCGCCTGGTCGCGGGTGGCGGTGCGTCTTGCTTCGCTGGTGGCCGTGCTGGTCGCGGTGCTGCGGCTGCCGGCGTTCTCGGCCGGTGCGTTCGAGCAGCCCGCGGCGATCAGGGCGACCACGGCGAGGGCGGCCAGCGGCCGGAGATCTCTCTACGTCACTGCTGCATCCGTGGATCGTGCGTCGGGTCGGCGTACATGGGCGGGCAGCCGTGATCGACGGCTTCGGGGCGCAGCTCGTAGTGCCAGGGTTCGTTGCCGTAGATCTGGCACAGCCCGTACGCGGCGCCGTGCTGCGGACAGCCACGCCGTGGCGGCGGACGGGCCCGATGTCGACCGCGTCCCCCGACACGTGGGCAGACGTGTTGGGGGTGGCCACCCAGCGGGCAGCCTCCGCTTCTGAGCCGTACTTCGAGACCGCCTCGCGGAGCAGCTGCTCCTGGTACGCCGGGGAACGCCAGCCGCTGTCGACGACGAACTCGACGCCGTCGTCCGCGGCATCGGTCGCCGCCCGGCGCAGGGCGCCGAGGAGCGCCGGATCGAGGTTGGCCACGCCCGGAACCTCGTCGTCGAAGACCGTCGTGCCGTCGGGGACGGCGCCGTCGGCCTCGCCGAGCGCACCGCGGTGCTCGCCGCCGCACGGGCGCGAGGTGCCGATCAGCGGCACGTCGATGGGCGGTGCCGCCGTCGATGACGAGGACGCCGGCAACCGGTCAGCCGAGGACTGCGGCGAGCGCCGCGATGACGACCGAGCAGGCCGGCGACGCGGAGCCTGCGAATCCGGATCCGGCGGGTCGTTGTTCGTGCTGGTTCGCTGTAGGTCATGCCGCCAGTCAAGGCAGCGCGGTGTTGCCAGCGCGTATGCGGTTTTCGATATGCCGGCGATATGCGCCGGCTCGTAGCATCGGAGCATGCGCGTGTTGATCGTCGAGGACGAGCCCTACATGGCGGAGGCCATCCGCGATGGCCTGCGCCTGGAAGCGATCGCGGCCGACATCGCCGGTGACGGCGACACCGCGCTGGAGCTGCTGAGCGTCAACGCCTACGACATCGCCGTCCTCGACCGCGACATCCCCGGACCCTCCGGCGACGAGATCGCCAGACGCATCGTCGCCTCCGGCAGCGGCATGCCGATCCTCATGCTCACCGCCGCCGACCGGCTCGACGACAAGGCCACCGGGTTCGAGCTCGGCGCCGACGACTACCTCACCAAGCCGTTCGAGCTCCGGGAGCTCGTGCTCCGCCTCCAGGGCGCTCGACCGCAGGCGCGCCCACAACCGGCCGCCCGTGCGGGAGATCGCCGGTCTGCGCGCTGGATCCGTTCCGCCGCGAGGTCTACCGCGACGGCCGCTACGTCGCGCTGACCCGCAAGCAGTTCGCCGTGCTCGAAGTCCTCGTCGCCGCCGAAGGCGGTGTCGTCAGCGCCGAAGAGCTCCTGGAGCGGGCGTGGGACGAGAACGCCGACCCGTTCACCAACGCCGTGCGCATCACGGTCTCGGCACTGCGCAAGCGCCTCGGCGAACCCTGGATCATCGCCACCGTGGCCGGCGTCGGCTACCGCATCGACACCAACCAGACGCGGGCGTGAGGGAGGAGACCGTGGATAGAGCGCCCGGGCTGAGCGTTCGCCTCAAGCTCACCCTCAGCTACGCCGGCTTCCTCATGGTCGCCGGTGCCCTGCTGCTCGCCGTCGTGTGGGTGTTCCTCCTGCGCTACGTGCCCGGTCCATGTCCGGGACGTCGGTCGCTGGGCGGGATCCTCGTCGGGCCTGGCCCGTTCGTCCCGAGCCGCTCCGACCTCCTGCGCGCCTTCGCCCCGAGGGCGGCGCTCGTGTTGGCGTTCCTGCTGGTGTTCGGCCTCCTGGGAGGGTGGCTCCTCGCCGGCCGGATGCTCGCCCCGCTGACCCGCATCACCGACGCCACCCGCATGGCCGCGACCGGATCGCTCTCCCACCGGATCCGGCTGGAGGGCCGCAACGACGAGTTCCGCGAGCTCGCCGACGCCTTCGACGCCATGCTCGCGCGGCTCGAAGCACACGTCGCCGAACAGCAGCGGTTCGCCGCCAACGCCTCCCACGAGCTGCGCACCCCGCTGGCGATCACGCAGACGCTGCTCGACGTCGCCCGCAACGATCCGAACCGCGACACCGGCGAGCTCGTCGACCGCCTCCACGTCGTCAACACCCGAGCGATCGACCTCACCGAAGCGCTGCTCCTGCTCAGCCGCGCCGACCAGCGGTCCTTCGCCCGCGAGCACGTCGACCTGTCCCTCATCGCGGAGGAAGCCACCGAGACGCTCCTCCCCTCTCGCAGAGGAGCGCGGCGTCACCATCGAGACCTCCGGCGACGTGACCCCCACCATCGGCTCGCACGCGCTCCTGCTGCAGATGACGACGAACCTCGTGCACAACGCGATCGTCCACAACCTGCCCGAACAGGGCACCGTGTGGGTCACGACCAGCGTTCACCCCGACAGCGTGGTGCTCACCGTCGAGAACACCGGCGAGAAGCTCACCCCACAGCTGGTCGCCACGCTCGGTCGAGCCGTTCCAGCGCGGCACCGAAGCGCATCCGCACCGACCACGCCGGCGTCGGCCTCGGCCTGGCGATCGTCAAGAGCATCACCCGAGCGCACGACGGAACCCTCACCCTCACCCCCCGGCCCGCTGGCGGGCTCCGCGTCACGGTGCAACTACCCGCCGCGCCACCGCGCGCCCTGACGTAGCCGGTTTACCGGCGCGCTACCGGCCAGCAACTGCCGCGCGGTGCACTCGGGTCAACCGACTCGAGGAGACCGTGGTCGAGCGCGTAGCGCACCAGCTCGGCGCGCGACGTCCGGCGGATCTTCTGCTGGATGTGCGCGCGGTGGGTCTCGACGGTACGCGGCGACAGGAAGAGCTGGTCGGCGATCTCGGAGTTGGTGTGCCCGAGCGCGATCAGGCGCAGCACCTCGAGCTCGCGCCGGCTGAGGTCATCGGGCGGTCCGGTGGGCTGATCTGGCGTCGCCGCCATGCGGGCGCCGAGACGCGGGTTGAGATAGGTGTCACCGGCGGCGGCCAGGCGGATGGCCTCGAGCAGCTCCTCGTCGGCGGCCTCCTTGAGCACGAACCCACGGGCGCCGGCCTGGAGCGCTCTGCGCGCGAACGCGGGGTCGTCCTGCATCGTGAGCACGACGATCGCCGTGTCCGGCGCGTCCTGCTGCAGCCGCGGGATCGCGTCGAGGCTCGACCCTCCCGGCATGTTGAGGTCGAGCACCAGGACGGACGGCCTGTGCGCCCGGGCGAGCCGCTCGGCGTCCGGCACCGTTCCGGCCTCGGCGACGACCTGGAGGCCGCTCTCGTTGTCGATCAACAGCCGAAGGCCCTGGCGTACCACCGTGTGGTCGTCGGCGATGACGACCGTGGTCTTGGAGCGATCGGCAGGCAGGGCGCGCGCCGCAGAAGCACCACGCTCGGCGGCAATCTCGGACGCATCGGAGGACATGCTCATGAAGCTACGGGCAGGTGCTCCGCACGAGATCCGGGCGCGACCGCCGAGTCGATCCGTACTTTGCCGTAGCCACCGTGACCAGCTCGACCGGGCGCCGGCGGATCCGTCCTGGTCCGTAATCCGTCGCGGCAGACTACGGATGGCCGATCGTCGCGGCGGTCGTACGGTCGAACGATGACTCGTACGCCGTCGCCACACATCGTCATCGCGGGTGGCGGGGTCGCCGCCGTCGAGGCGGTCGCCGCGCTGCGCGCGCTCATGGGAGCGCTGCCCCGGATCACCGTGGTGGCGCCCGAAGCGGCGCTGACGCCGCGACCCGCATCCGTCGCCGCCCCGTTCGGTTTCGGCCTGCCCAACGCTCTGCCGTACGACGCGATCCGCCGGCATGCGCGGTTTGATCTGCACCCGGGGACGCTCGCGCACGTGGAGGCCGACGACCACACGGTGGTCGACCGCCTCGGCGAGTCGCTTCGCTACGACAAGCTCCTGATCGCCGTCGGCGCGATCGCCCGCCCCGCACTCGAGGGTGCGATCTCCTTCGGTGGGCCGGCGGACGTCGCGGCCGTCGAACGGGCAGTCGAGACCAGCGCGCGGATCGCGTTCGTGATCCCGTCCGCCTCCGCCTGGACCCTGCCCGCCTATGAGCTCGCGATCATGGCCGCAACGGAGTTGCGCGGCCGCAGCGCCGAGACCGAGGTCACGATCGTCACGCCGGAGCCGGCGCCGCTATGGGTGTTCGGCGAGCAGGCCAGCGAGGCGATCGCGGAGCTGCTGAGCGAGCGGGGGATCGCCATCCGCGTGGGTGTGAAGGCGGCCGCCGTCCGGCCAGGCGAGCTCGAACTGGCTGATGGCTCCGTCGTCGCCGCCGACAGCGTGATCGCCCTGCCGCGTCTGTTCGGGCCGGCCATCCCTGGCCTCCCGCACGCCGCGTACGGGTTCATCGCGACGGACGCCCACGGACGCGTCGCGGGTGTCCCGGATGTCTTTGCCGCCGGGGACGCGACGTCCTTCCCGCTCAAACAGGGCGGTCTGGCGACGCAGCAGGCCGACGCCGCGGCCGAGGCGATCGCCGCGGAGCTCGGCGCCGCCGTGACGCCAACGCCGTTTCGCCCCGTCATGCGCGGCCTGCTCCTGACGGGCGGCGCGCCGATCTACCTGCGATCGGCTCTGACGCTCAAGGGTCAACCTGACGCGAGCAGCGCGAGACGCTTCACCCGGAGCCCGACATCAACCGCCTCGCACCATGCTCTGTGGTGGCCGCCCGGCAAGATCGCCGGGCGCTATCTCGCGCCACTGCTGGCCACCGCGCGCCCACCGCTGCTGGCGACCGCACAGCTCCAGGATCTCCAGCCGGTCGGCGGGGCCGACGACCGGGTCGACGACGCGCGCGAGCTCGCACTGCTCCTGGCCGACGAGGAGGCGGCGACGGGTGACTATGCGCAAGCGATCCATGCGCTCGACGCTGCGACGGCGCTCACCGGCGGCGTGCTGCCGGCCGATTGGGCCCGGCGCCGCGAGGAGTGGATGGCGTTCGACGACCGGCTCGGCAGCAAACCCGTTCGCGTGCGGTGAACTACGGAAAGCCGTCACGGTGAGCGCTGGGCATACTTCGCGCGGTGCTCGTCCGGTGCTTGGTGTGCGCCGTCTGCCTCGCCGTCGCCGCTGCCGCATAGCATCCACTGGTTCGCGCGACACACTCCGAAGGCCCCGGGCGCGCCCGCGTCCGCGGCCCACACGGCTATCAGGAGAGAGACCATGCCCGCCACCGAACCTGAGCAGATGCACGCCTTGTTCGAGCAAGCGTTCAACGCCGGCGACATCGAGGCGCTGCTGGGACTGTACGAACCGGACGCGGCACTCATCCCGCAGCCGGGCGTGACCGTGGAAGGGAGTGCCGCGATCCGCGATGCGCTTGGCTGGTTCCTCGACCGCCGGGGTCGCATCACGCTCGAAACGAAACTCGTCGTTCGCGTCGGCGACCTCGCGTATCTCGCGAACCGCTGGTCGCTGAGCGGCGGGACGATGCCGGACGGCAGCCCGGCGGATCTCGGCGCAACCACTGCCGAGTTGGCCCGCCGACAGCCCGACGGCACGTGGCTGTATGTCATCGACAACGCCTGGGGTGATCAGGCGGCTGCGTGACCGCGAACCTCGTCACCGAGGTTTAGGCTGAGGTGCACACAACCGAGGAGGTAAGCGCGATGGGGACGGTGCCGACGACGGCAGTTGCTGCGGCTCACGAGGACCTGCCGCCGTATGCCCGTGACGCCGGTGCGGTCGTGGTCGCGCTCGGCTCGGACGCGGACTCCGGCCTGACCGGTGCGGAGGCGGCATCGCGGCTGTCGCGCTACGGGCCGAACGAGATCAGCAAGGAGCAGCCGCCGTCGGTGTGGGCGGTCGCGGCGCAGCAGCTGCGCGACCCGATGAACATCATGCTGATCGCGGTCGTCGCCGTGAGCTTCGTGATCGGCGAGGTCTCGACCGGCGCGATCGTCGCGCTGCTGATCCTGCTCAACGTCGTCCTCGGCTCGCGCCAGGAGCTGAAGGCGCGGGCGAGCGTCGACGCGCTCGCCAACCTGCAGGTGCCGCAGGCGAAGGTCGTGCGCGACGGCTCGGTCGCGCTCGTGCCGGCGGTCGACGTCGTGCCCGGCGACATCGTCGCGGTCGAGGCCGGCGACATCGTCCCGGCCGACGGCCGCATCGTCCGCTCGGCGACGCTCGAGACGCAGGAGGCGGCCCTGACCGGGGAGAGCGCGCCGGTCGCCAAGGACGCCGCGGCGCTCGCCGGGCAGGAGGTCGCGCTCGGCGACCGCTCGAACATGCTGTTCCAGAACACGTCGGTGACCAGGGGCACGGCGGCGATGGTCGTGACCGGCGACCGGCATGCAGACCGAGATGGGCCAGATCGCGACGATGCTGACCGTCGGTGACGCGCACGCGGTCGCCGCTCCAGAAGGAGCTCGACTCGCTGACCAAGGTGCTCGGGATCATCGCCTGGGGCGCGGTCGCGTTCATCGTCATCGTCGGCGTCGCTCGCGGCGAGCAGTTCAGCGACGTGCTGCTGCTCGGGACCGCGATGGCGATCTCGGCGATCCCGACCGGCATGCCGGCGTTCGTGTCCGGCCTGCTGTCGATGGGCGCCAAGCAGCTCGCCGACGCGAAGGCCGTGGTCAAGAACCTCACGGACGTCGAGACGCTGGGCGCGACGAGCGCGATCAACACCGACAAGACCGGCACGCTGACGCTGAACCAGATGATGGTCTCGACGCTCTACGCGGGCGGCGCGTGGTTCACCGTCGAGGGCGAGGGCTATCGCAAGACCGGCGCGATCAGGTCGGTCGCCGGCGCGCCGGTGCCGGACTTCACGCGGCTGGCGCTCGGCCTCGTGCTCGACAGCGACGCGACCGTCGGCGACGACGGCGCGCGTGGTCGGCGACCCGACCGAGGCCGCGCTCGTCGTGCTCGCGGCCAAGCTCGGCGTCGACGCGGAGGAGACCCGGCGCGCCTATCCGCGCCTCGCCGAGGTGCCGTTCGACTCCGACTACAAGTTCATGGCGACCTTCCACCGCGTGACGCTCGACGGCACCGAGCGCGTGATCGAGCTGGTCAAGGGCGGCCCCGACGTCGTGCTCGCCCGCTGCACGCTCTCCGGCGGCCCGGTGAGCGGCTCGCAGGTGCCGATCGCGGATGCGCGTGCGGGCATCGACGCCGCGAACGAGCGGATGGGCGCGAAGGGCCTGCGCGTGCTCGCGTTCGCCGCGCGGTTCGTCGACGACGACGAGCTCGGAAGCGATGCGCGCGCGATCCGATGTCGCTCGTCCGCGACCTCGCGTTCGTCGGCATGGTCGGGATCATCGACCCGCTGCGGCCGTCGTCGAAGGCCGCCGTCGCAGACCGCGCTCGGCGCCGGCATCGACGTGCGCATGATCACCGGCGACCACGCGGTCACCGCGCAGGCGATCGGCGAGACGCTCGGGCCTCGGGCCCGGGCGCGATCAGCGGCAGCGAGCTGCAGGCGCTGACCGACGAGGAGCTCGTCCGCCGGCTTCCCGAGCTGCACGTCTTCGGCCGCGTCTCGCCGGAGGACAAGCTGCGGCTCGCCCGGCTGATGCAGGAGCAGGGGCTGATCGTCGCGATGACCGGCGACGCCGTCAACGACGCCGCCGCGCTCAAGCAGGCCGACATCGGCGTCGCGATGGGCAGCGGCAGCGAGGTGACCAAGCAGGCCGGCCGGATGATCCTCACCGACGACAACTTCGGCACGCTCGTCCACGCCGTCGAGATCGGCCGCCGCGTCTACGACAAGGTCGTCTCGTACGTCCGCTACCAGATGACCCAGCTGCTGGCGCTCGTGTTCCTGTTCCTCGCCGCGACCGCGTTCGACATCAACGAGGGCGTCGCGCTGACGCCGACGATGGTCCTGTACCTGCTCTTCTTCATGACCGCGTCCGGCGTCGTCGTGATCGCCGTCGACCCGGGCGAGCCCGGACGTCATGCACCGGCCGCCGCGCGACCCGAAGCTCCCGATCACCAACCGCGCGGCGATCCTGCTCTGGGTCCTCTACGCCGTTCACGCTCTTCGTCGCCGCGCTGATCCCGCTCGTCGCTGGGCCCGGACGACCCGCAGACCGACGTGCCGACCGCGTCGCTGACGATGACGTTCGTCGTCATGGGGCTCGGCACCGTCTTCAACGCGCTGACCAACCGCCGCGACCCGACGAGCGGGCTCTCGTCGCCGCTGCTCAAGGCGCTCGGCGATCTCGCTGTTCCCGCTGGCGATGATCGTCCTCGCGACCGAGCTGCCCGGCCTGCAGAAGGGCCTGCTCACCACGTCGCTCACCGGCCACGAGTGGCTGCGCCTGCCTCGGGCTCGCCGCGCTGCTGCCGGTCGTCGTCGAGACGAGCAAGTGGCTCGCGGCGCCGCCGCAGCGCCGCCCGGCGCCGTACACCGCGGCGACGCCGTCAGCGCCGCGCGCGAGCCCGGACAGCGACCGATCGGACGAAGGCGACCAGCGATGAGCAGTCGAGCCGGAGCGGATGAAGCGCAAGGAGTACGAGCGGGAGCTGCGGCGGCTGCACGGCGAGCTCGTCGCGCTGCAGGAGTGGGTCAAGGCGATCGGGCGCGAAGATCTGCATCGTCTTCGAGGGCCGCGACACGGCGGGCAAGGGCGGCACGATCAAGCGGATCACCGAGCGCGTCAGCCCGCGCGTCTTCCGGGTCGTCGCGCTGCCGGCGCCGACCGAGCGCGAGAAGTCGCAGATGTACATCCAGCGCTACATCCCGCACTTCCCCGCCGCCGGCGAGGTCGTGATCTTCGACCGCAGCTGGTACAACCGCGCCGGCGTCGAGCGCGTCATGGGCTTCTGCACCGAGGAGCAGACCGAGCGGTTCCTCGAGCAGGTGCCCGACGTCGAGCAGGCGATGGTCGACTCCGGGATCATCCTGCTCAAGTACTGGCTCGAGGTCAGCCCGGAGGAGCAGACCCGGCGCCTCGAGAGCCGGATCGACGACCCGCGCAAGGTCTGGAAGCTCTCCGACATGGACCTGAAGTCCTACAGCCGCTGGTACGACTACTCGCGCGCCCGCGACGAGATGTTCGCGGCGACGCGACACGCGCCTGGGCGCCGTGGTTCGTCGCGGACACCAACGACAAGAAGCGCGGCCGGCTCAACATCATCAGCCACCTGCTCGAGCCAGATCCCGTACGAGCCGCTCGCGCCCGCGGACGTCGAGCTGCCGAAGCGTCAACAGGCCGCCGGCTACCGCGAGCCGGACCGGCCGCTGCGCCGCATCCCGACGCCGTTCTGAGCGAGCGCTTCTTCCTGCACCCGCGCCGGGCGCTGTCGCTCGCGGGTGGCGGCCTGTCGCTGTTCGTACTGCTGGCGCTGCTCATCCCCGCCCAACCGCTCGCGATCGAGCAGCACTGGGCGGACTGGATGCGGCAGATCCAGACGCCGCTGCTCGAGCACATCGCGCTCGTCTTCAACTACCTGGGTCGCGGACTCGGGCGCGCGCTCGTGCTGATCGCGATCGGCGGCGTCCTGCTCCTGACCCGGCGCTGGTGGGCCCTGCTCGCCTTCGCGGTCACCGAAAGCCTGACGCCGATGATCGGCTCCACGGTCAAGGCGCTCGTCGACCGGCCCCGGCCTCCCGACGGACTCCTGGACCCGACGCACTCGTCGTTCCCCTCCGGCCACGCCGCCTTCGCCGGCGCGACCCTGGTCGCCGCTGTGCTGCTGTTCACGAACGTGGACCGGCGGCGGCGCTGGTGGTGGCTCGCCGCGATCGGAACGCTCGGGATGGCCTGGAGCCGCACGTACCTCCAGGTCCACTGGCTCATCGACGTGCTCGCGGGCTCGCTCCTTGGCGCGAGCGTCGCCCTGTTCGTGTTCGGCGCGCTGCAACTGCTGCTTGGCCGCGCGTGATCGATCACGCCTCCGCTGGCCGCCGGCGCTGGTTACGTGTCGTCAGGGCGCGCTCTGGGGGTTTCGTACCAGCGTCCGAACGTGGGCGGCGGGGCGATCGGGCGCCGGCGGATCGGCGCGAGGATGCAGGGCTCGTAGCCGCCGTCCAGGTTGGGCCGGGCGCGATCACGACGCCCACGCGCGCGGCGGATGCCGGCCGGAAGCAGCACGACCAGCAGCGCGATGCTCAGCACGAGCAAGATCGTCTGAAACGGGACGCCCCTCTCCTGCGGCTCGGCGGCGATGACGGGGCGCTGCGCTGCGGGCGGTCCGGCCGCGGCGAGTCGTGAGACGGCGCTCGCCACGGCGCCGTCGGCCTTGGTGGCCGCGACAGCAATCGCGTTGAAACGCGTCGGTGAGGATTCACCGGCGGCGTGGGCGAGGCCTTCGTAGGCGCGTGCGGCCTCGGCCAGCGCGGCGGTCAGCGGCATGGCGCTCGAGCCGCCGAGCGGGCGAAGGGAATCGAGCGCCGTCTGGTGGGCGCGCGCGATCTCGCGGGCCCACGCGCTTTGCGTCGCGGCGGTTCGCGTGTCGCGCAACGCCAGGTGTGCAGGCACGCGAACGCTGTCGAGGGCGGCAAGGACTGCTGGGGCCCGAAGCTGCGATGCGGTCTCCGGTGTGGGCTCGAGAACCCTTCCCTGAGCGATCGACACCGACCGGACGGCTGCCGCGCATCGATCGGTGCGCGAGCGCGGCGAGGCGACGACGCACGCGACGCCCAGCACACCGCGGGTGGTCGGGAGCACCGTCACGCGGACCGCTCGCGACGAAGTGCGCCCGGAGTAGGACCAGGCGCGATAGCCGGCGATCCGCGCCGGGCTCGAGTCGCGACGCAGGTCACGGACGGACCGGCGCAACGCCGGCGGCACGAGCGAGGCGTCGACGGGCCGTCCGAACGCGATCAGCGCCTGAGCGGGCTCGCCGCGCCCCGTCGTCAGAGCCGCGGCAGTCTCCGGCGAGGCCGGTGCTTCAGCCACGCGCCATCCGTCGGGCACTACGAGGGTGGCCGCTCCGGCCGAGATCGACCGGGTCTTCGGCAGTTCGGGGCCGGCCGCGGCCACGCTGCCCGCGAGCGCGCCCGCGGCGAGCATCGCGCCGATCGCGCCGACGTTCCGACACGAGCGATTGAACCTCGGCCGCGCTTGCATCACGGCGCCGTCATCCCGAGGAGTCGAAGCCGCTGGAGGAGTCAAAACCGGGCGGAGGAGCCGCACGCTGCGGCCGCGTCACCGGAGCGGGAGCAGGAGCGGCGGCGGCTGGTCGCGTCGCAGGCGCGGGTCGGCTCGCTGGGACGCGACCCGTCGGCGACGCGGTCGGCGTCGCGACCGGGGTGCTCCGTGCGGGCGGGATCGCTGCCGTGGTGGATGCGCGCACGACCTTCCGGCGCGTGCGGTGAGACCGGTGCACCACCGCCGGGCGTGAGCGAGGCCGGGACCGCCGCACCGGGAGTTCCGCGACGGCTCGCAACGGCCGAACTGCAGCGGGTGCCGTCTCCACAGGCCAGCTCGATCGCACGGCCGCGGCAGCCGACGGCGACGCAGCGTCAGGTCGAGAGGCGATCGCGTAGGCGGCGACGAAGGCCGCGAGAAGCAGCCCGCGGGAAGCGACACCTCGCCACTGCGTTGGGCTCAGGCGCATCGCACCGGTCGGGTCGAATTCGGATCGAGACATCGATCCGAGCGCCACGGCACAGCCTGCCGGCGGATCACGATCACCGTGTCCTTGCCGATGTAGCCCTCCCTCGTCACGCGCACCTCGAGTCGGGTACCGGCCCGCAACTCGCGCTCGAACATCCGCAGCCGGCGCGTTCCCGGGGGTGCATCGAGTCGCCGCGTCGGACAGCTACGGCCCCGGCACAGCACGGTGATGAGCGCAGCCCGCGGAGCTCGGACGCTCAGCAGCGTGACGCGCGCCCCGGTCGCGGTGAACAGGCCTTTGATCCGCACGACCGGGAACGGCCGCAGCGGGCGAGCGACGGCTGCTGGCGCGGTACTCGCGGGCACGATCGGCGCAGCAGCCGGTGCCGGCACGGGAGTGGGGCTTGGCGGCGCCGGGGTGGCCGTCGGCGTCGGGGCCGGCGTTGCCACCGGTGTGGGCGTGGACGTGGGGGTGGGGGTTGGGGTTGGGGTTGGGGTAGGTGTGGGCGTCGCGGTCGGCACGGGCGCGACGGTGACCACCGCGGTCGGTTGCGAGCGCGCCTCGACTGAACCTGCGTCGTTCTTGAGCGTGAGCCGGGCGCGCAGCACCGAGCCGACGTCGAGCGTCACGACGCGATACCGGGCCGTCGTCGCCCCGTCGATCACCGCGCAAGACCCGGTCGGTTTCGGGCATCGAAGCCACGCCCACGCCACGACGGGCTGCGGGTCCCCGGTCCACTGGGCGCTCGCGGCCAACTGGGCGCCCACCTGCGGTGTTCCGCTGATCACCGGTCCATGAGTGATCACGGGTGCGGTCGCGGCTTGAGCCCCAGCCGGCATGAGCAGCAGCCCCAACACCACGACGATGCACGCGGCCCACCACACGCCGGGCGCGTCAATCGAACGCCCGTCCATAGTGCGATGGTCTGCCTCAATGTCCGCGAAGGCAACAGTCGGCCCTGGCCAAAAGTCCAGCGTGAGCTCGCGGCGAGTCGAAGCGACCGCAACGCGGCTTCTCCGGGGCGCAGGTCAAGCTCCTAGCCTGGGCCGCCTCCGCCGAAGCCGATCTCCTCGAGACCAATCCGTTTCGGTGCCGGCTGCGTGATGACGGTGACGGGGAGCCCGAGTCCCTCGACACGGCGCGGTAGGTCACGCCGCAGAAACTCCGATCGCCGCTTGGGCAACGTCGAGATGATGACGTCGTCGAAGTTCGCATCGGTCACCGTCTGCTTGATCGAGTCGAATGGCTCGGGTCCGCCGAACAGGCCTCGAACCTCGGCCGCGCGGTGACCCGTCGGTCCGCGCACGGCCCGGCGAATCGCGGCCAGCGTCTCATGGAGCGTCCAGTCGGCCGCCTTCCTGGAACTCACGTCGGGCATCAGCAGCACGAACTCGGTCGGGCGCTCACCGGCGCGACGCTCGATCTCATCGAGCAGCAGCAACGCGTTCGGAGATATGGCGCCGCAGGGCATCGAGGTGAGGCTGCGGCCTCGTTAACGATCCGTCGACCGTCGCCGCGAACCCGATCGACCCTCGAGCGATTACATCCCAGACCTGGCCGCTTCGCGGCAAGAGCCTTGATGCGGCTTTGAGCTCGTCGCGCGCCGGTCGCTCGGCGGCGGCCCGAGCCGCGCGAGGGCACTGACGGAGGAGGGACCCGAGCCCCCGACACGCGGATTCGGATTTAGTCACCCAAGACGACGGGAAACTAGAAATACCTGGAAATAGACGCTTTCAGACGACGCGATAAAGCCGAGAAATACGCGTTCTCGGGGTAGTTCGGGGTAGAAATCGCCGCCGGTGGCGAACTCGGATCGCATCGAGATCGAAGCGTTCTGCGCTGGTTAAGCAGTACGGATACCGTGGCGGCAGAAGCCTGACGTGGCTGATTTGTGGGTCTCGTGCGCCTCGGTTTCTGGCGCGCGGCAGAGCGCCGTACGCATGCGCCGGCAGGGCGGGATGAGCTCGATCTCTACGCAGAGCATCACTTCGAGCTGATCAAGAAGATCCAGCGCGACGTGCGGCCGATCAGCCGCTAGAACGTCGAGGACGCGTGTGCGCACGCGTGCTCTACGACACACTGGCCGGTATCGCGACGACCGCGGAGTCTTCAGGCTTCGAGTCATTGTGGATGATGGATCACCTGTTCCAGATCTCCGCGTTCGGGCCGATATGTCGGGTGCGCGCCGCCAGCGCCATCAGGGCAACCGGCCTTGTTCCCTTAGGGCTGCTCGTTGGCGGTGTGACCTACCAAGGATCGCCCGCCCACCACTGAGAACGTCGAGGGTCGTGGTCTGTTTGGCGAGCAGGGCTGGATTGCGATGAGCGGGATTGGCCGTCACTGAGACCAAGTCACGTCTCTCGGTCTGTGTGTCTTCAATCAGCGGAAGGGATCCCGGTGGCTCCGAACTCTGAGGGGCTACGACATCACGAGCTTGAGGCGCTCGCGGTCAGCCACTTTCGGGCTCTCGACGCAATGAACACTGACCGGATCGTGTCGCATTTCGCTGCCGACGCCAGCTACTGCCAACAGACCCACGCAGATCACGTATTCCGGGGCGGGCGAGATCCGGCGGATGTTGAGGTGGCTCACGAAGCCGAGACCTCCGCGGCGCACGAACTCTTGATTCTCGTTGTGGACGAGGCGAGTCAACGCATCGCCACCGTCCAGAACTACGTCGGAGCCTTGACGGATGGCAGCAGCGTCGACAGGCACAATTCCAACTTCTTCGAAGTCGGCCCGGACGGACGTTTTCGGCGAGTGTTCAACTGGGCGGGGCCGAATAAGCAGGCCTCGTGACGCGGAGCTAGCCACATGCCTGGATCGAATCCTCAGCGGCTTGAGTCGCTGGCATGGCCGATCCAACCGATGGCCGCCCAACTAGCGTACGAGTGCGAGCAGCTCAAACGCGATCAGCGCGGCTACGACGGCAGCCAGGCACGCGACCGCGGTCAGGCTCAGATCGGCGTCGCTGAGACCGTCCGTGCGCCGGTGGAACTTGTCGAGCGGATGACGCCGCCGAGGCGGCGAGCACCAGAGCTCTCGGTGCTCGAGACTCCTTGCGCTCTCGCCGTTGCGTGGCGCGAATCAGCGCTCCGGCGAAGACGGAGCTCTACGCGCTACCGCTCGAGGTCCGGCCAAGTGAGGATGATTCGTCCGCGCAGGCCACCTTGGTTCAAGCGTCGAAACGCGTCGACGAAGCAGTCCGATGGGTATGTGTCGGCCACGCGCGGCGATAGGACGCCGGCCTCAACCTGCTTGCTTAGGCCGACGATCGAGCCGTGGTCCGTCACTCGATCTCGAACGTTGATGTGGACTGGGCGAATGCCCCGACCGGGACGGCCGTCCCAGGACCGGGCGTTGAGGAGCAGTCCGCCGTCACGGATGGCAGGCACGATCTGGCTGCGGAGCGCTGCCGCATCGATGACGGCGTCCACGCCGGCTTGGGCGTGCTGACGCGTGCGCTCGATGAGGCCTTCGCCGCGGGGCACGAATTCGTCCGCGCCGAGCTCGCGGACGTACCCCTCGTCGCTCTCTGAGGCGTTGCCGATGACTCGGAGCCCGTCGGCGTGGGCTAGGGCCACGGCGTAGCTGCCGACCGCGCCGGCCGCTCCCGTGACCAGCACGGTGGCATGCGGTGGCAGGGCGAGCGCGTCGAGGGCGCTGCGCGCCGTCAGCGCGTTCATGAGAAACGACGCCGCCTCCGGGAACGTCGCGCCACGAGGGGCCGTCGTGACCGACGCGGCGGGCAGGACGACGTATTCGCTGCAGCCGCCTCGGCTGCCGCGGTTGTCGACAATGCCCACGACTTCTTGCCCCAGCTCGGTTCGGAAGAGCGGGTCGATGTCAGGACCGACCCGGTCGATGACGCCGGCGACGTCCATTCCTGGGACGAACGGCGGTTCGGTGTTCGCGTTCAGCGACGTCAGCTTGCCTTCACGCAGCATCTCGTCGACCGGGTTCAGGCCCGTGGCGCGCACTCGTACACGCACCTCTCCGATGCCAGGTTCCGGGTTGGGTAGCTCGACGAAGCGCAGAACCCCGGGCCCGCCGTACGTGTTCAGGCCGATCGCTTTCATACGACGAGACTCCTATCTGATGGCTGGCGATGCGAGGCAAGGAGCACGTCACCAGCGTGGTACGTGGACGTTACGGTGCCGCTCGCGCCTCGCGGCAGGCAGGGCAGCGCGAGGCCGAGCACGGCCAGGCGGCGCGATGGTCCGTCGGCAGGCATTGTCGGCGATTGCGTCGCGTCGACCTCGAAGCGTCCACGCTGCCGCGGGCTCGTGCGGTTCGGCGATGCGTCGCGCCTCCACGCGCGACGCCTTCCCGCCCGCCGTGTCGCATCAAGCGCTCGACGGTGCAGCGCGCCACCCGAATGCCGTCGGGGGTGAGTTGCCACCACACCTTCCGCGCGTCATAGAGCTCGCCGGACGCGTCATGGACGCGACGGATCTCGCCAACACCTCGCGGTCGCGCAGTGTCCGCGTGCCGGCCGGCCCGCGGCGTTCCAGGACGGCGAGTCCGACGTTGACGGGCGACCCGCGACGCCTCGCAGATCGGCTCGACCCCGAACACCGCGCGGTGCTCGTCGATGAACGCGCTCCGGCGCTTGCGGGTCGAGCTCCCGCGCGAAGAAAGCCAATGTGCGGGATGGCGGGGATCGTCAGCGTCGTCACTCGACGCGTGCAGTCATCGCGCTCAGCCTCTGCAGCGCCGCATCGGTCGGCGACCCCTGATCCGCGGTGGCCAGCAGAAGCGTCAGGCCGGGGTCGGCCCGCAGCGCGGCGGCCTCGAAGACGAGATCGAGCTCGCCCACGAGCGGGTGGTGGAAGCGGTGCAGGCCTGCGGCGGGGAGGCGCACGTCGTGTTGTGACCAGACGGCTCGGAACTCGGCGCTGGTCTGCGACAGCTCCTCGATGAGCTCTGCGGGTCCGGGGTCGTGCGGATCTCGGCCAGCTTCGGAGCGCAGGATGCGGGCCGTGTCGTGCGCCACGGCCGGCCAGTCGTCGAAGAAGTCCCGGGCGCGGTCGTCGAGGAACACGTATCGGGCGTGGTTCGGCGGGTCGGTCCGGCCGTCGAAGATCTCCGCGTACACCGCGCGGCCCAGCGCGTTGGCCGCGAGGTAGTCCCAGCGTCGGTTGCGCACGAGCGCCATGCCGCCGGTGAACGCGTCGAGGGTCCGCTGCACGCTCGGGCGGATCGATGCCGCGCGGACGACGCCAGGCGTGTCGCCGCCTCCGGCCGGGCGAGGTCGAACAGGTGCAGACGTTCGGCGTCGTCGAGGCGCAGTGCGCGCGCGACGGCGTTGAGCACGCTGTCGGACGCTCCGTCGACGTCGCCGCGTTCAAGCTGGGTGTAGTAGTCCGCGCTCACGCCGGCGAGATCTGCGACCTCCTCGCGACGCAGCCCCGGCACCCGTCGAACATCGCCGTCGAGCACGTACAGCCCGGCCTGCTCGGGCGTCACCCGCGCCCGGCGCGACATCAGGAACTCACGGATCTCGCGCCGGCGATCCACGGGCGCCGAGCCTAGCTCGAGGGCGTCGCCAGAGCCGGCGCCGCGCAGGCGCTGAGGGGGGCTCACAGCACCCCCTTGCGAGCGCATGCGCGGATCTACGGTCAAGGCCATGACAAAGACTTGGCTTATCACCGGCGCCGGTCGCGGCATGGGCGTCGAGTTCGCCCGCGCGGCCTTGGCCGCCGGGCACAACGTCGTGGCCACCGGCCGCAACCCCGACACCGTGCGCTCGGCCGTCGGCGCGCACGAGAACCTGCTCGTCACCGCCCTCGACGTGACCGACCCCCACAGCGCCGAGGACGCCGACGGCCGCTGCCGTCGAGCGCTTCGGCCGTATCGACGTGCTGGTCAACAACGCCGGCAGCTTCCTGGCCGGCTTCTTCGAGGAGCTCACGACCGAGCAGGTGCGCGCGCAGATCGAGACCAACCTGTTCGGCCCGATGACGGTGACCCGGGCGGTGCTGCCGGTGATGCGCCGGCAGCACTCCGGCCTGATGATCTCGATCTCCTCGGGCGCCGGCGTGATCGGCAGCCCCTCCGGCTCGGCCTACGCGGCGTCGAAGTTCGCGCTGGAGGGCTGGATGGAGTCGCTGACCGGCGAGGTGCAGCCGTTCGGGATTCGCACGATGATCGTGGAGCCCGGCTTCTTCCGCACCGAGCTGCTGACGCCCGAGTCGACCACGTTCGGCGAGCTGTCGATCGACGACTACGACGAGGCCCGAGCGCAGAGTCAACGCCTTCTGGGCGTCGATGAACGGCACGCAGGCCGGCGACCCGGCCAAGCTCGCCCGGGCGCTCGTCCAGCTCGCCGACTCCGACGAGCCGCCGCTGCGCTGGGCGGCCGGCGAGGACGTCGTCGAGGGCGTCGAGGACAAGGCGCGGCTGCTGCTCGCGCAGCTCGACGCGCACCGCGAACTGTCGACCAGCCTGGCCCACGACGACGCGAAGGCGGCCGCGTGATGCGCGGCGCCGTGATGTACGGCCCGGGCGAGGTCCGGGTCGAGGAGCGCGAGGCGCCGCAGATCGTCGAGCCGACCGACGCGATCATCCGCGTCTCGGCCGCCTGCGTGTGCGGCTCGGACCTGTGGCCCTACCGCGGCATCGGCGTCGAGGACTCGATGTGGCCGATGCCGATGGGTCACGAGTACGCCGGCATCGTCGAAGACGTCGGCGACGCCGTCACGACGGTCAAGCCGGGCCAGTTCGTCATCGGCTCGTTCTGGGCCTCCGACAACACCTGCCCGATCTGCCGCGCCGGCTACCAGAGCGCCTGCGTGAACCGCGTACCGATGGGCGCGCTCGGCGCCCAGGCCGACCTGCTGCGCGTCCCCTTGGCCGACGGCACGCTGATCGCCACTCCCGAGGTCCCGTCTGACGACCTCATTCCGAGCCTGCTGGCGGCCTCCGACGTCCTGGGCACCGGCTGGTTCGGCGCCGTCGCCGCCGAGGCCGGCCCCGGGCAAGACGGTCGCCGTGGTCGGCGACGGCGCAGTCGGGCTGCTCGCCGTCTTGGCGGCCAAGCAGCTCGGCGCCGAGCGGATCATCGCCATGAGCCGCCACGAGTCGCGGCAGCGCCTGGCGCGCGAGTTCGGCGCCACCGACATCGTGGCCGAGCGCGGCGACGCCGGGGTCGCCGCGATCAAGGAGCTCACCGGCGGGCTCGGCGCGCACTCGGTGGTGGAGGCGGTCGGGACGCAGGAGTCGATGAACCAGGCGCTGCACGCCACGCGTCCCGGCGGCGCATGTCGGGTTCGTCGGCGTCGCGCACGGCGTCGCGCTGGACGGCGATGGACCTGTTCTGGAGCCTCGCGCACGTTCACGGCGGCCCGGCCCCGGTGCGCCGCTTCCTGCCCGAGCTGATCGACCTCATCTGGAACCGCCAGATCGATCCCGGCAGGGTCTTCGACCTCCACCTGCCGCTCGACGGACGCCGCCGAGGGCTACCGCGCCATGGACCAGCGCGAGGCGATCAAGACGCTGCTGCGCCCATGACCCGCTTCGCGGACAAGGTCGCGTTCGTCACCGGCGCGACCAGCGGCATCGGCCGCGCCACCGCGCTGGCCTTCGCCCGCGAGGGCGCGAGCGTCGTGGTCGCCGACGTCGCCGCCGACGGTGCCCGCGAGACCGCCCGCCTGATCGAGCAGGCGGGCGGCCCGGCGCTCGCCGTCGCGTGCGACGTGACGCGCAGCGAGCAGATCGAGCCGGCGCTGGCCGCGACGGTCGAGCGCTTCGGCGGCCTGGACGTCGCCTTCAACAACGCCGGGATCGAGCAGCCGGTCAAGCCCGCGCACGAGATCACCGACGACGAGTGGGACCGCCTGGTCGCCGTCAACCTCCGCGGCGCCTTCGTGGCCATGAAGCACGAGATCGAGCTCATGCTCGCGACATGGCGGCGGGCGCGATCGTCAACACCTCGTCAGGTGCGGGCGTCAAGGGCTTCAAGGGCCAGGCCGCCTACGCCGCGACCAAGCACGGCCTGATCGGGCTCACGAAGTCCGCCGCGCTCGACTACGCCGCCCAGGGCATCCGCATCAACGCGATCTGCCCCGGGCATCGTCGACACCGAGATGATGCGCCGCTTCACCGGCGACACCGACGAGGGCCGCGCCGCGGTCATCGCCCAGGAGCCGATCGGCCGCATGGGCCGCCCGCAGGAGATCGCCGCCGCCGTGCTGTGGCTGTGCTCCGACGAGGCCGCGTTCACGATCGGCCACGCCATGGTCGTCGACGGCGGCCAGACCGCCTGAGCGAGGACCGAACGCGATGACCGAAAAGTGCTGGACGACCACCGAACTCGACCGCATCGGCGCATGAGCAAACGCCACCAACAGCGGCGCGTGGTGCTCGCGATCATCCTCACCGGCTACCTGCTGGTCCTGATCGACGTCTCGATCCTGATGGCGGCGCTGCCCAGCATCCGCGCCGACCTAGGCTTCAGCGACACGAGCCTGTCGTGGGCGCAGAACGCCTACACCCTGACGTTCGGCGGCCTGCTGCTGCTCGGCGCTCGCGTCGGTGACCTGCTTGGCCGCCGGCGCGCCTTCGTGCTCGGCATCGGCGTGTTCACGCGCCGCCTCGCTAGCCGTCGGCCTGGCGCAGTCGCCGGCTGGGATGATCGCCGCCCGCGCCGTGCAGGGCATCGGCGCCGCCACCCTGGCGCCGTCGACGCTGGCGCTGCTGTCGACGAGCTTCCCCGAGGGCGAGCAGCGCTCGCGCGCGATGGCCGCCTACGGTGCGCTGGCCGGCATCGGCACCGCCGCGGGTCTGATCATCGGCGGCGCGCTGACCGAGACGCTGTCGTGGCGCTACGGCTTCCTGCTCAACGTGCCGATCGGCCTGGCAGCGATCGTCGCCGCCCCCCGTTACCTCGACGAGACCGTTCGGCACACCGGCCGGCTCGACGTTCCCGGAGCCTTATGCTCGACCCTCGGAGCCGCGGCGCTGGTGTTCGGCATCGTCCACTCCGCCGACGCCGGCTGGGGCGACCAGACCGACCATCGTCGCTCTGGCGATCGGCGCGCGCTCATCGCGGTCTTCGTCACCGGTCAGGCGCGCGCCACGCAACCGCTGATGCCGCTGCGCCTGTTCGCCGATCGCGGCCGCGCCGGCGCCTACGCCGCCCGCTTTCTCTTCAACGGCGTGCTGGTCAGCTTCTACTTCTTCATGACTCAGTACCTCCAGGGCGTCAGCGGACTACACGCCGCTGCAGGCCGGCCTGGCCTTCCTCCCGGTCACGGCGGCCGCCTTCGCCGCCGCGACCGTCACCTCGCGGCTGAGCCGCCGGCTGGGCAACGAACTCGCTCGCCGTCGCCGGTGTGCGCCGCGATGCTGATCGGCACCGCGTGGACGAGCCGCGTCGGTCCGGACACCGGCCTACCTGGCCGGCATCGCGCTGCCGATGGTCGTCTTCGGCGTCGGTCAAGGCCTCGGGCTCAGCGCGCTCACCACCGGCGGCATGGCCGGCGTTGCCGCCGAGGACGCCGGCGTGGCCGGCGGCCTGGTCAACGTCGCTCACCACCTCGGCGGCGCGCTCGGCCTGGGCATCCTCGTCACCGTCTTCGACGCCGCCGGACGCCGCCGGCGACGGACCGCATGAGCTGCTGGCCCATCGCGTCTCGGCCGCGTTGACCGTCGCCACCGCCGTTCCTCGTCCTAGCGCTGCTGGTGACGCTGACGGCCCGCTCGCGCGCGTGCCGCGGCCACGCCAAGCGTTGACGACCTTCCGCCTGCACCAAATCTCACCGCGGCGCGACGACCGGCACGCTCGTGCGCACGGCCGCTTGATCGCCCGACTCAGAGGAGCACCGACATGCAGATCACCCGCAGCAGCGTCCAGACACAGAAGGGCCCCGCCGACTGGTTCACCGGCGACGTCTACATCGACGCCGTCGCCGCGCCCGGCGGCGACGCTCGACCTTCGCCGCAGCGCTCGTGCACTTCACGCCCGGCGCGCGCACCGCGTGGCACACCCACCCGCACGGCCAGACGATCTTCGTCACCGAGGGCGTCGGCCGCTGCCAGCGCGAGGGCGGCCCGATCGAGGCCATCCGCCCCGGCGACCGCGTGTTCTTCGAGCCCGGCGAGAACCACTGGCACGGCGCCGCGCCGGACCGCTTCATGGTCCACATCGCCATGCAGCAGAACGACGAGTCCGGCAGCCCCGTCACCTGGGGCGAGCACGTCACCGACGAGCAGTACGCAGGCGGTCGGTCCGCATGAACCCGACCTACGACTTCAGCGGCCAGGTTGCGCTCGTCACCGGCGCCGGTGCCGGCATGGGGCTCGACACCGCCCGCGCGTTCGCCGCGGCCGGTGCTGCCGTCGTGCTCGCCGACGTCAACGAGCAGGCGCTGCGCGCCGCGACCGACGAGCTGACCGCCGCCGGCCACCGGGTGCTCGGCGTCGCCTGTGACGTCGCCGACGAAGACCAGGTCGCCGCGCTCGTCGATCGCACCGTCGCCGAGTTCGGCCGGCTCGACATGGCGTTCAACAACGCCGGCATCATGCTGCCGCTCGCCGACGCGGCCGACGAACCGGCCGAGAGCTTCGACCGCGTCACGGCCATCAACCTGCGCGGCGTGTGGGCGTGCATGAAGCACGAGCTGCGCCAGATGCGCGCGCAGGGCAGCGGCGCGATCGTGAACTGCTCGTCGCTCGGCGGCCTGGTCGGCAACCCCGGACGCGCCTCCTACCACGCCACCAAGCACGGCGTGCTCGGCCTAACCAAGAGCGCCGCGCTCGAATACGCGCCGCGCGGGATCCGCATCAACGCCGTCTGCCCCGGCACGATCGAGACGCCCGATGGTCGCCGACATGATGGCCAGTGGCGAGCTCACGGTCGCCGACGCCGTCGCGGGTCAGCCGATCGGCCGCCTCGGCCGCGGTGACGAGATCGCCGCCGCGGTGCTGTGGCTGTGCAGCCCCGGCGCGAGCCTCGTCGTCGGCGTCGCGCTTCCCGTCGACGGCGGCTACACCGCCCGCTGAGCCACGTCCACAGGGGCCCGACCACGATGAACCCGCTCAGTTCCCAACACTCACGCCCAGCACTCCGTCGTCACGCGCTCGCCTTCGGTCATCCCCCGCCGTTCGAGCTCGAGTGCCGTCGCCGCGCCGATCCCGCTAGATGCTCCTGTGATCAAGACATTCATGGCTCGGCACTACCCAACGCGGCGGCGTGCGCGGACGCTTCGCAGCGCCAACTCGCTCCTGCAGGATTCGACATCGGTGCTCCGCTGGTCGTGATCGGCGTCGTCCTCGCCCTGCTGCTCGACGGAACCGCACTCGGGATCGGCGTTGCGATCGCGGTGCTCGGCGCGATCCCGGTCGTCGTCGGCATCGTGTTGGTGCTCAGCGCGGGCGTCGAGCAGCGCAAGCGCAAGGACCGACCGTTCGTCTGACTGCGGCTCCGGTCAGCGCGGCGGTGCGTAGAGCTGGAGATCGTTGCCGTCGGGATCCTTGAAGGGGACGATGCGGCCCCAGGGATGTTCGGAGATCTCGCCCGAGAAGTCGACGCCCTCGTCCTTGAGGCGTTCGACTTCCTGCTCGAGTTCGCCGTCGGGCTGGAACGCCACCAGCGCGCCGCCGTCGCCGCGCGGTGACTCCGGCTCGCTGCCGTTGAGCCCGATGCGCAGCCCGTTGGCGTCGATCTCGCTCCAGTCGTCGTCGTGCTCGGTCACGGGGAGCCCGAGTGTCTCGCCGTAGAACGCCACCGCGCGATCCATGTCGGTCACCGGCAGCCATACGGCCGCAACGCCCTTGATCATGTGATGCCTCACTGTCGTCGAGCCGGGATCAGGCGCCCCGGTTGCAACGCCTACGGGTCTCGGTTCGCACCCGACGGGCGAGTTGTATGGCTTGTGACCGCAACCAGTTCGCGCAACGGGTAGGACATGGTCATGGCCAGAACGAGATCCACATAGCGGTACCGCCGGCGGACGTGTTCTCGGTGCTGAGCGACCCCGAGGCGTATGGCGATTGGGTGGTCGGGTCGCGTCGGATACGCGGAGCGGACGCCGGGTTCCCCGCGGTCGGCACCCGCTTCCATCACCAGGTGGGCGTTGCGCCGCTGGTCCTCAATGACCACACCGAGGTCCTTGAGAATCAATCGCCGAATCGCTTGGTTCTACGGGCCAAGACGCGCCATTCGCGACGGCACGGCGAGGGCAAGCCGGTCACGACCGGTGCCGATGACTCGGTCGCAGAAGCTCCGCGCACGATGAAAGAGCACAAGGTTCCGCGACTGTCGGTGATCGACGGGCATGAGCTGATCGGGATCATCAGCCAGGCCGACGTGGCCAGGAGCGTCGACGAGGAAGAGGTGGGCGAGTTCGTCGAGGTCGTCGAGGTGATCTCCGCCGCGTCCTAGCGAGTCACCCACATGCCCGACCAACGGCACCCGCGATGCGGCCTCGGTCGCAGCCCGGTTACGGGCCACGGTTCGCCCGGGTGTTTGTCGGCGGCCGTGGAGCTCGTGCCTCCACGGCCGCCGATCCCTTTACGGTCTAGGTCGCGGTCGTTTCAAGCGCCTGGTTCTCGCCGCCCGCCGCGATCGTGATCGTCCTGCGCTTGGCACGTTCGGACTTCGGGACGATCAGGGACAGCACGCCGTTGTCCATGCTCGCCGCGATGCCGTCAACGTCGACGCCGTCGGGCATCCTGATCCGCCGTGCGAAGGTGCCGTAGGGCCGCTCGCCGTGCACGAGCCCGGAACCCTCGGGCAGCGCCGGGCGCCTGCGTTCGCCGCGAATGACGAGGTAGCCGTCGACCAACTCGATCGTGATGTCCTCGGTCGTGAGGCCAGGGACATCGAACGTCAGCAGCATGTCGTTCTCGCCGGCGGTCACGTCGACCTTCGGCGTGTAGGCCGCTTCTGCCAACTGATTCACGACGGCAGCGAAGGGATCGTGGGTAAAGAGCATTCTGGTCACCTCCGTTGAACTTGGTTTAGGGCTTCAACCATGCAGATATGCCGACCCGGCCAGGTGTCAAGCCTCCTTCCTATCCTCGTGGTCGTGACCGACTTTGAAGCTCGCGATGAGGCCGTCGAGCTCGGCTCTGAGGTCGATGCCGGCCGTCGACTGGACGCGCGGCTCGCGCGCCGCTTGGGACGCCGTGAACCCGACGAGCGCCCGGATGCCACGGTGTCGTTGCAGGCGCTGGCGGCCGCGCCCGCGCCGTCCGCTGATGCCCTGCGGCAGCTCGTCGAGCGCGCGCAGTCCGGCGACATGGCCGCTCGCGCGACATTGATCCAGACATATATGCCGGCGCTTTCTGCCGTGGCCCGGACGTACCGGACGAGCCAAATCGGGCGCCAGGAACTCCTGCAGGAAGGCGTTGTCGGCCTGCTCCGGGCGCTAGAGCGCTTCGATCCCGCTCGTGGCGTCGCGTTCTGGAGCTACGCCAGCTTCTGGGTGCGCCAGGCGATGCAACACCTCGTCGCCGAGCTCACCCGGCCGGTCGTGCTCTCTGACCGGGCGCTGCGCAACCTCTCCCGGCTCAAGCAACTCCACCACGAGGAGCTCCAGCGCAGCGGCCGACCGCCGACCCGTTCTGAGCTGGCCGAACGCAGCGGGCTCGAGCCCGGTCAGATCGACGATCTGGTCGCGGCCGAGGCCGGTCACTCGCTCGACGAAGCAGTTCAGGGCGTCGACGGCGAACTCGGCAGCTTCGGTGACCTTGTGGTCGACCCCATGGCCGAGCAGGACTACGAGCACGCCCTCGCCGCGATCGAGATCGAAGCGCTCCACAGCGTGCTCTCCGGCCTCTCGGAACGCGAACGCAACGTGCTTGCGCTGCGCTACGGACTCGACAGCGACGAGCTCTCGCTGCGCCAGGTCGGCGAACGGCTCGGGCTCAGTGGCGAACGCGTACGCCAACTCGAGCGCCGTGCGCTCGCCAAGCTCGGCGCGGCGATGGGCGCAGAACCCGAACAGGTTCCCTCGGCCTCGGCGTAGCTGTACCTGCCATCCCGTCGGCACCCCCAGTCACGGGCGTCAGCAGACCACGGCTGCCCTGCGCATCCCGCGCGCTCTCGGCACTGATGGCGTGATGGTGCGGCGATCCCGGTGGGCCATCGGCGGGTCGACCGGCGACCCCTTGTCAATCCTTGACCCTCGACCTATATCCCCCGTGAGAGAGTCCCGCCGACCGGAGGTAACACCCATGCCCTATGTGTCTTGCCCGGCCTGCGAGAACGTGACGTTCACGCGCCCGAGCCGCGACCCTGAGCTGTGCGTTTGCTGCGGCGCGCCGTTACCCCTCACCCGCAGCGTCGTTTCCCTCTCGCGCTATCGCGCGCTTGTCGACGGGCGTTCACCCGAACCCGAACCCGAACCCGTCGCCGCCTGAGGCGACCGTCGGCCGATGGAGGATTGCGTAGGCGAGCTGGCCGCAAGGCAAAACCATCGTGATCGGACGTAGATACTTCGCTTTCCAATGCGCCTCGTGCTCGGCGGGTGCTGACCCGGGGCACTGCCGCGGTGTCAACTCGCCGGAGAACTCGGTCAACGTCGACGCAACCTGATCTGCGAAGTTCCTCAGCGAAGCGGCGCGGCGTTGCCGGTTTCCGGTGTCGGCGGCAACTCGACCGCCGCTCGATCCGCGTTCGCGAGGCGAGCACCCGGTCCGCAGCAACCCGTTGAAGGCCGCCCGCGCCGTCGCGGCAAGCTCGCCGCGATCGATCGCGAAGAAGGCGACCCGACGAGATCGGGTCTCAGGCATCGCTTCGCGAACCGAACACGTCCGCCAACAGCCAACGTGCCCTGCAGGCGTTCCACGGTGTCAGGTCTGTCCCTCGACAGATCGACGTCGGACATCGAGCGCTGGCAGCGCTCCGTGCCGCCGGCGCGTCGGAAGCGTTCTGCTTGTCGACGAAATGATGCTTCTCGACGAATTCCGCCGCGGCTGCTCCTGGCCGCGATCCGCCGCACGAAACGAGCGAGCGAGATACGGCAGCGATCTCCGCTTCGGGTGTCGGCCCGGTTAGGCAGGACACTCAAAGGCGTCCGGCGGGCAGAGCGCGGTCAGCACACCGAGCCCGCCGATCACGAGCACGAATAACAGGCCGATGGTGGAGACGACTGTCATGGCCATCGCAGCCAGCACCCGGACGAGCCGCTCGTGTCGGCGGACGGTTCGGTAGACGGCGCAGTTGGCGAACACGACGAGGGCCAGAGCGGTCCCCGCAATCAGGAGCGCCGGCCATGCCTGCGAAAACGTCGCGAACACGAGAGGCAGTTTAGGCGCTTGCCGACCGACGGTCAACAAGCGCAAGGGTGGTCTGACAGAGGTATTGCTTTTCGACGTTTCCTTACCCTCAGTAGGCCGTGGACGCGGCCATGCTGAGCGCTGCGTTGCCCGTCGCCACGGCCGCCGCGGCGCCGCCACCGCCCTCGCTGGGGCTCCGGCGCGCCGAGCCCCACGACCCCTCGAGCCGCCCGGCTCTCGGTCACGCGAAGGTTGCACCGTGGCGCACCACAAGCAACGTCGGACCCTCGCGGCTTTGGCAGCTCCCGGGTAGCGGCGAGTGCACAGCTCGCGCCAGCGGAATGCGGAAGCGCTTGCAGGCGTCTGGTCGCGTAACGACCACTACACCGGAGCCTCGCCACCGTGTTTCCCGCCAACTCCCACGTGATCCGCCCCGCGACCGCCGAGGACGCCAAGGCGCTGCGTCAGCTCGCCGTCTCCTCAGGGGCTTCGGCGCTCGTCGGGCGCATCCTCGTCGCTGAGGTCGACGGCGTCGTTGCCGCAGCGCTGTCGCGGGACGAGAAGCGGACCATCACCGACCACGCGCTCGCCGCTGCCCATCTCACCGCGATGCTACGGCCGCGGGCCCACGCGCTCGCGGCGGTTGAGCGTCAGCCCAGCCTCGCCGAGCGGATTCGCGAAGCGGTGCTCGGGCCGAGTCAGCCGGAGGAGCTCCCGCTCGCAGCGTAGACCACTGACCTGACACGTCTCCAGACCGCGTCGGCGAGCAACCGTCGCGTCGCCTCACGGGCCGACGACGGCGATCGACGCGGCACGCCCCGGCATCCCGGTCGGCGCGCGCGACGCCATGGTCGTGATGCTGGCGGCGTCAATGGGCGCGCAGCTGGCCGCGATCCGCTATCTGAAGGTTCCCGACCTGTTGACCGTGGTGCTGACCATGACGATCACCGGTGTGTTGACCGAGCGCGGCGGCGGTTGGCATGACCCGGCGGTCCTGCGTCGGACTCTGGCCGTGGTTGCCTTCGCCGTCGGCGCCCTGTCCGGAGCCCTGCTCGTACTCCATGTGGGAACGGCGGCGGCGCTGTCGCTCGGGCTGGCCATCATCGTCGCCACGACGATCGCCGCGCACCGGGTGTCTCGGAATCCGACACCCTGGTCGGCACCTCAGCCGACTTGATCATTGCGGTCCCGAGCTGGCCAGGGTGGACCGTCACCGCCCACGGCACGATGACGTAGGCCGACGAGTAGTCGTCACCGACTTGAGGAATCCCGCGGTCCGCAGTTAGGTGCCTACCAACTGCGGAAGCCGGGGGAATGGGGCAGAACGCCTCGATGCGATCGTGAAGCTCGGTGTGGCTGGCCGCCGTTCAGTTTTTCCGGGAGACGTGCTCGCAGCGTTCGAACTGGTCGCCGCGGTCTCGCTTGAGGCGGTCGCGACCGGGGCCGCAGTCGATGGTGTTGTGGTTGCCGTTGGTGGTGTCGATCCGGTCGTTGCCCATGCCGCCCGCGAGCCAGTCGTGTCCGAGCTTGTCGGCGAGGTCGTCGTTGCCGATGCCGCCGGAGACCCGGTCGCGGCCGGACTGGCCGCGTAGGACATCGTCGCCGCTGCCGCCCTTGACCACGTCGGCGCCGGCGCCGCCGCAGATCGTGTCGTTGCCGCCGGCGCCGTCGATCTGGTTGGGGCCGAGATCGCCGACGATCACGTCAGGCCCGGGGGTTCCCTTGACCAGCGCGGGGCCCTTGACCACCATCGTCGCCGGCCGGCCGGCGCACTGCAGATTCGTCAGCGGGCCGGGACTCGACGGCGTGTAGCTGACGATGACGACCCCGTCGGCCGGGCTGCCCGCCGGCTTGAGGCCGCCGCGCGGGTTACTGAGCCAGTGGGAGTCGAACCAGAGGGATCCGGATCCGCCGCCGCCGCCGCCGCCGGCCAGTGAGGCGCCGCCACCACCGGCTCCGCCGCGGACCCATCCACCGCCACCGCCGCCACCACCGCCACCGCTGCTGCTGTTATAGGCAATCCCTCCGCCGCCTCCCCATGACTGGATGCGGTGCGCGTCGTTAGGGGCGGCGGCGTAGCCGCCGCCCGAGCCGTGCCCGGGCCCGTAGCCGGCTGATCCGGAAGCGAGAGAGCCGCCCTGGCCACCGAGGCCGCCGGGGTCGCCGCCGCCACCACCGCCGCCGCCGCCGCCGCCGACGTCCAACAGCAACGGCCCTTCCGCATACCCCAGCGTCACGACGGTGTCAGAGCCGCCGCCGCCGCCGCCACCGCCGGTACAGAGATCGCCGTTGCCGCCCTGGCCGCCGTATTGTCCGACCTGGGCAAAATAGTTGCTGCCGGGGAATCCGCCCTGCGATACATCGATGTTGACGACACAACGGCCGTTCGGGTTGGGTCTGGTCCCAGCCGCGCCGGCGGTCCCGACGCCGAAGTCCAGCTTGTCACCCGGGTTCAGCGACTGGAAGTTCGGGGGCCACTGCATGACGGAGATCGTGCCCGTGATCTGCGCGCCGACCCCCCCGCCACCAGGCGCCGACGCCCCCCGGTACCCCGGCCCACCATCTCCACCTTGCACCGTCAACTGCAGCGACACGACCTCCGGCACCACGAAGATCTGGTCGCTCTGGTCGACCCAGGTCGGCGAGAACGTCTGCACGACCACCGGCGCTGCCGCCGACGCCGTCGAGGCAGACCACGCCGCGACGCACACCACCGCTGCCACCAACACCAACGCACGACGCGCGCTGCTCGCCCGACCGCGTGCACGGTCGCCGCCCCGCTCAAGCGTCCTGAACCGCCATCTCGCCTGCGAGAACGTCACCGCACTGCCCCTTCCCGCCCGGCTCGGGGGAAACGCTGCCGGACCGACCCGCCGATCCTCCCAACAAGCACTTCCGCGTCGCGGCTGCCTGGAGTCGCGCTGACCGCGAAGAGGGTCTGCCGGTCGGTGCCGCCCACGGCGAATGTCTGAAAGCTCAGGCGCATGACACCGACAGCGGGGTGGAAGTAGAAGTCCTCTCCCGTCAACGCTGTTTGCGCGTCGCGCTTGGCCCACAGTCGGCGGAAGTCGTCGCTCTTGAGCGACAGCTCCTCGACCAGGCCCTTGACGTAGGGATCGTCGAGATCGCTGCCGACGGCGGCGCGAAAGTAGGCGATGGCCCAGGTGAGCGTGAGCTCGGGAACCTCGGAGCGCGCATGTTGCTCCTTACCCAGGAAAAACGAGCGCAGCATGTTGGTGCCCGGCTCGGCGACGCTGGTCAGCGCGCGCGCGGGCGCGTTTGCGGCCAGGACATCCAGGTGGCGTCCGTGAATGAAGGCGGGGGTGCTCAAGCCGTCGAGCAGCGCCTGCACCTCGGGCCGGACGCGCTGACCCGCGGGTGGACGATGTTGCGCTCTCGGTGAGGCAGGGCGGCTCAATGAAAACAGGTGCTCGGTGGCGTCGTCGTCGAGGTGGAGCGCTCGCGCCAGCGCTTGGAGCACGTTCTCTGACGGTCGGTGGTTGCGGCCCTGCTCCAGACGCGTGTAGTAGTCGGCGCTGATCCCCGCCAGCATGGCGAGCTCCTCGCGACGCAGCCCGGGCACTCGACGCCGGTCACCTCCCGAGAGGCCGACGTCTTCGGGCTTGATCCGGGCTCGCCGCGCCCGCAGGAACTCGGCGAATGGATGGGCTGAGTCCACCAGCGCCGATCATACGGTGCCGATCCACATCCGAGCTGGCCCTGACGTACCTAGGAAGCTTGGGGCTCTGGCTGACGACGTCCCGGGATCAAAGAATTGCGCCGAGGCAGACACCACCTGCTTGGGCCTGCACGTCCAATCAAGTCGTCGACCTCGATCGCCTGCGCCCAGTTGGCGAAACGCCGCCGCGTGATCGCGGCGGCGATCAGGCTCCGGCGCGACACGCCCTCCTGGGGGTCACAGGTCTTCCGCGGCGTGCAAGCGCGTGCAGCCACGCGGGAGGCGGGGTCGCGGCGTGCTCGTGATCCGCGCGGAGGCCGTCCGTTTCTTCTGTGTAGGCGTTTGACGGCTGTCAGTCGGCGGGGCGAGACCGCGCCAGCGTGGAGAGTCGAGCGAGCGCTTCCGCGTCCCGGCTGCCTGGATCGGCGGTGACCGCCCACAGGGTTTGTCGGTCGGCGCCGCCGACGGCGAATGTCTGAAAGTTCACGCGCATCCAGCCAACTGCTGGGTGGAAGTAGAGGTCCGATCCCGCCACCGCTGACAGCACGTCCTGGTTGGCCCACAGTCGGCGGAAGTCGTCGCTCTTGTGCGACAGCTCCGCGACGAGGTCCGTGACGTAGGGATCGTCGAGATCGCCGCCGACGGTGGCGCGAAAGTAGGCCACGGCCCGGGAGAGCGTGAACTCGAGATCCTCGTAGCGCTCGTGTTCCTCCGTGAGCAGGAACCACGAACGCAGCAAGTTGGTGCCCGGCTTGGCGCCGCGCGTCAGCGCGCGCGCGGGAGCGTTTGCGGCCAGGACATCGAGGTGGCGTCCGTGAATGAAGGCCGGCGTGTTCCAGGCGTCAAGCAGCGCCTGCACCTGAGGCCGGACGCGTTCACCCACGCGCTGACGTTGCGCACGAGGCGAGGGAGGGCGACTCAGAGAGAACAGGTGCTCGGTGGCGTCGTCGTCGAGCTGGAGCGCTCGTGCGAGCGCGTCGAGCACGTTCTCCGACGGCCGGTGGTCGCGGCCCTGCTCCAGACGCATGTAGTAGTCGGCGCTGAGTCCCGCCAGCATGGCGAGCTCCTCGCGACGCAGCCCGGGCACGCGACGCCGATCACCGTTCGAAATCCCGACGTCTTCGGGCTTGATCCGTGCCCGTCGCGCGCGCAAGAACTCGGCGAGCTGATTGGTCGATTTCATCGGCGCGATCGTACATTCAAGCTAGCCCTCGCATACCTAGGAACCTTGGGGCTCTGGCTAACCGCGTCCCGGCAGTGGAGGATAGAGCCGAGTCAAGACAGAGGGAACCCGGTTGTCGGCACGAGGGGAGATTCGTTCGGTGCGCAGCGGTCACGGTGTACGGCTCGGCGTTGGCGACGCGCTGCGCGACGGCGCCTGGGACGAGGGACGATGAGATCTGCGCCAACGGACGTCGGCAAACCGTGCCGACCTCCGTATCAGGCCGGTCCCGACATGCTCTCGGCCGCGGATGGGCCTGATCGGACTGATCGTGGCCTTTGCGGTCATGCCGTCGGTCGCGATGGGCGCGGCGTGTTCGAGTGCGGACACGAGCTACAACGGAAATCGCGAGTCGACGTCCGCGGTGCCCAACCGGGCCCAATTGTGCGAGGCGACGCACTGGGCGCACGGTCGGGCTGCATGCGAGCGAGACGAGAATCACCCCGGGATGATTCTCTGGCAGCTCACGGTCACCCCGCGGTGACTCTGGAGCGAGCCATTGACACGTTACCCCCTCGTCGCAGGATCGGCACGCCAATTCAGGTATCCAAGCGCCTGCGCACCCCCAGTTGGTCGCCGGTCGCTCCCAACTTAGGGGCTGTCGAGCCGATGGCGAGTCGTGTGACGCAGTGTGGGAGCCAGCGACCCCGATCGCAGTCTGGGCGCCGTTGCGATTGGAGTCGCCGAGCGGCGTTCGCTGATGACATCAGCGCGGTGTGTCGGCTTACGGTGAGGAGCGAGAGGTGATGGGGATGATCAGACAACTGGTGCTTGTTATGGCGATGGCGGGTGCAGGGTCGGCTTTATTTGGCTCGCCGGCGGCCGCGTCGGTCGACAGCGCAGGCAACATGAGCGCGGGCATCTACAACCTCACGCCGTACACATGGACGTTGGTGGCCGCGGTGGCGCCAACCGACCCGATCATCCCGGGCTCGTACGGCAATTGCGGCGTCCCGCCTGGCCCGACCTGCTGGTATGCGGCGCCTCCGGCCACGATCGCGCCCGGCGCCGGCGCGGTATACAAACTGGGCCCGAGATCGCGGGAAGTCGGTTCGAGCACCTTCAACTATTACGGTGCCTACTTCACCTACCGTGTCGACGTCGTCGGAGGTCCGGCGGAGTACGTGACCGTCACCTGGTCGCAGTGCACCTGCAGTGGTCTCAACGGTACGTCGGGCATCGTCGCTACGTACTACAACACGACCGCGCCGCCGCCCTCGACGTTCGATCCGGGGGCGTACGTCTGTTACATACCGTACACTTCGGCCTGCATACAGTCCTT
>CAVPQQ010000002.1:0-1107210 GCA_963707595.1 uncultured Solirubrobacteraceae bacterium | reverse complement strand
GTCCAGCTTGCGTGTTGCTGGGTAAGCCTTCGGTCGACAGGCCGAGCTGCTCTGGCCGTTGCGACGTCAATAAACCGACGTACGAGGTGTGTTTTGCCACTGCACCGGTAGTCTGAGAAATGGTGCGATTTGTGAAGGCCACGGCGGGTCTGGTGATATCGGCGGCTCTTTTTGGCGCGCCCGCAGGTGCCTCGGCAGACGTCGGATATCGCGGCCCGGTCTTCACGGCCTCGTCGGTCATCAAGCCGAGCGGGCAGAAGCCGCAGAGCAAGCTCTGGTTCAACGATGGGACCTGGTGGGGCAGCCTGTTCGTCCCCGGCGTCGAGGAGTACCGCGTCCACCGGCTCGACGCTCTCACGCAGACTTGGGTCGACACTGGCACCCCACTCGACGCGCGCAACAGCTCTGAGGGCGACGTGCTGTGGGACGGGACTCACCTCTACGTCGCGAGCGGGTCGGACGATCCGGGCTCGCCGGACGCGACGCGGATCACGATCCTTCGGCTGAGCTACGACACGGCGGCGCGGCGCTATGTCCGCGATCTGAGCTATCAGCCGGTCCTTGCCGGCGGTGCGGTCGAGGCCGTCGTGCTCGACAAGGACTCAACCGGGCGGCTCTGGCTCACCTATACCCGCGACAACACCGTGTTCGTCGCCCATACGAACGGCGCGCCGGGCGACGTGTGGGGCGCTCCTTACGTGCTGCCAGTGACCGATGCGGCGACCCTTTCGCCCGACGACATCTCCGCGATCGTCGCCTACGGCGGACGGATCGGCGTGATGTGGAGCAACCAGAACGCGCAGGCGATGTACTTCGCCTCGCATGCGGACGGTGCGCCGGACTCGGCTTGGACGCAAACGACCGCGCTGGGCGGTACCGGGACATATGCGGCCGACGATCACATCAACCTCAAGTCGGTGCAGGGCGGTGGTGGGCGCGTGTTCGCCGCGGTGAAGACCTCGAAGTCCGACTCGCCGTCCGTCAGCCCGTCCGACGACCAGATCGACCTTCTCGAGCTCAACGCCGGCGCGTGGAGGAGCTACCTGTTCGGGACGGTGCGGGACGATCAGACGCGGCCGATCGTGCTAACTGACCAGCTCACGCGCCGGCTCTACGTGTTCGCGACTTCGCCGACGAACCCGGACCCCGGGACCCAGGCGATCTACTACAAGGAGACCAGCCTCGACGCTCCCGAGTTCGCGCCGGGGCCGGGCACCGCGTTCATGCAGAGCGACGTCGGCGCTGACATCAACGACGCGACGTCGACCAAGCAGGATCTGTCGGTGGCGCCGCAGTTGGTCGTGCTCGCCAGCGACCTGACGAACTACTGGCACAACACGTTCCCGCTGGCGCGTCCCACGGCCGTCCCCACGCCGACGCCCATCCCCGTCACGCCGCCCCCCGTCGCCCCGGTCCGCGACCGCACGACGCCGGTGTTGACGGCGCTCTCGGCGCAGCCGCGGAGTTTCCGGACCCGCCGCCGCGCGGGCCGTCCCGCAGGCACGAGCGTGCGCTTCACGCTCTCGGAGGCCGCGAGCGTGCGTCTCGGGCTCGAGCGGGCGACCACGGGGCGCAGGGTCGGCGGCGGCTGCGTCCGCCAGACGCGCGGCAACCGGTCCCGGCGTGCCTGCACGCGCTATGTCGTGCTTCGCGGCGTGGTCATGCGGCGCCTCGCCGCCGGCGCCGCGCGCGTGCGCTTCGACGGGCGTCTCGGCGGCAAGCGGCTGGCGGCCGGCCGCTACCGGCTGGTCCTGGTCGCGACGGACGCCGCCGGCAACACCTCGCCCGCCCGTCGGGCCGCCGTTCGGATACTGCGCTGAGCCGGTGATGCAGCGCACCGGGCCCAGCACGCCGGCCGGCCTCTCGCGGCTGGCGGTGCGCGGGGTGCTGTGGCAGGCCATCTCGTTCGGTCTTGGCCGTGCCCTGACGCTCGTGGCCACGATCGTCCTCGCCCGGCTGCTGACGCCTACGGAGTTCGGGCTGGTCGCCCTGGCGCTCGTCTTCGTGACGTTCGCCGAGTATCTGACGGACCTGGGCGTCGCCCAGGCGCTCGTGTACTTCGAGCGTGACGAGCGCCTGCACGACGCCGCGCTCACGGTCTGCGCCGCCACCGGCGCCGTGCTCGCGGGCGCCGGGCTCCTGGCCGCCCCTGCGATCGCGGGCTTCTTCGACGCCGCCGAGGTCGAGCCGATGGTCCGGCTGCTCTCGCTCGCGCTGTTTTTGAGCGCGTTACGCCAGGTGCCCGTCGCCCTGCTTCGTCGCGAGCTCGCGTTCCGTCGCCTGTTCGCCTCCGAGCTCGCGCGCACCTTCGTGCAGGGCGCCGTCTCGATCGTGCTCGCGGCCACAGGCGCCGGTGCGTGGGCGATCGCCTGGGGCTACGTGGCGGGCGCCGCGGCGTGCTGCGTGGTTGCGTGGGCGCTCGTCGACTACCGCCCGGGCTTTCACTCCGCGCGCGCGCTGACGGCGCCCGTCGTTCGCCGGCTGCTGGGCTACGGCGCCCCGGCCGCGGCCCAGGCACTGCTCGCCGCGTTGATCTTCGACGTCGATTACTTGATCGTGGGCAGCGTGCTGGGCGCCGAGGCGCTGGGCTTGTACACGCTCGCGTTCCGGCTCCCGCAGGTCGTGATCATCGGCGTCTTCGCCGTTCTCTCGTCGGTGGCGTTCCCGATGTTCAGCCGAGCGCGCGCCAACCCGGCGCGGCTGAAGCGCGGGTACCTGACCAGTGTGCGTCTGATGAGCGGCTACGGCGTCGCCGCGGGCGTCGGCCTGTTCATGGTCGCGCCGATGCTGGTGCCCGTGGTGTTCGGCCCGCAGTGGTCCGCTGCCGTCGTCCCGCTGGAGGCGCTCTCCCTCTACGCCGCCGCCCGGTCGCTCGGCGCGGGCGCGGTCGACGTCTACAAGGGCATAGGGCGCCCCGGAATCGGCGTCTCGGTGGCGCTGTTGCGGCTCGCGTTGCTCGTGCCCGCGCTGGTGCTTGCCGCGCATCATGGCGGGATCGAAGCCGTGGCCTGGACGCAGGCGGGGCTCGCGCTGGCGTTCGCGGTCGGGATGCAGTCGGTGGCGGCGCGGGTCGTCGGGCTTGCGCTCGCTGACCTAGCTCGCGCGCTGCGCCCCGCGCTCGCTCTCGGTGGAGGTATCGTCGTGGGTGCCGGCCTCGTCCGCTGGGGCTTCAGCGGCCCTGATGGTATGCGGCTCGTGGTGTCGGTCGTGGCTGGGGCCGGCTGCGGGCTCGCGGTGCTGTGGCGTGTTGACATCGGCTTCCTCCAGGACTCGCGAGCGCTTCTGGCGGCCGGTCGCGGCAGGCCCGCAGCGACGACATGATCGGGGCGGCGCTGGAGCGGCTCGCGGCGGCGGGAATCCCGTTCGCCCCACGCGGCGACCAACCGATCGACGATCCCCTGCCCGGCGGGGACATCGACATCCTCGTGGGCGACCGCGACGCTCGCGCAGCCGGGCGCGTGCTCGAGGCGTCGGGTCTACGCCGGTTCGGCGTTGCCGGCCATCGCGGCCATCGCTTCTATCTCGCGTTCGACGCCCAAGGCGCGCGATGGCTCAAGCTCGACGTCAATCTCGTGCCGGCGCGCCTGCGCTGGGACCTGAACGCACGCGACCCCGAGAGCCTCCGGCGATTCGCCGCCTACCGCGTCGGCGCCAAGGCCGGGCTCGGCTCCGGCGAGCGCGTCCGGATCGCGCTTCTGCGCAGGTTGCCGCTCGCCGCGACGCGGCGCGGTGCGGTGATCGCGCTCCTCGGGCCCGACGGCGCCGGCAAGGGGACCGTTGTCACCCAACTCAAAGCCGGGATCCCCGTTGAGGTGACAGTGATCTACATGGGCAACCCACCCGCCGTGGCTCCCGCTGGGGGCGAGCGGCGGCATCTCCGTGCGGCCGTGGGCTTGCTCCCGCCGCGTCTGCGGCTTGCCCAATGGCGGCATCGGCGCACGCTCGACGCGGCCCGGCGCGCGTGGCTCGCGCACGCGCACGCGTGGCGCGGCGACATCGTGCTGTGCGACCGCCATCCGCTGGAGGCGCTCGCGCTCGAGCCCGACGCGACGGGTCTCGCCGGGCGGCTCGGGCGACTCGTCCCCTGGCCCGACGAGATCGTGCTCCTCGACGCACCCGGAGCACTGCTCTTCGCCCGCAAGGGCGAGCACACCCCGGAGCGGCTCGAGCAGTGGCGACGCGCGTACCGGAGCACGTTCCCCGACGCGTCGGTCGTGCCGACAACGGATGACCCGGCGGCGAGCGTGGCGTTGGTCTCGGCGATCGTCTGGCGCGCCCTGGCACGGCGGCGCGGCTGGTGAGCTTCCAGGACCTAGCCGCGTTGCTGCTGCCGGCCGGCGTGGAGGGGGCGGTCTGCGAGGTCGGCGATGCGTGGGCCGTCGACCCGGTCGCGCTGGCCGGTGTCCCGTCCGCTGTGTGGGGCCGCGAGCCCACATGGACGGGACTTGGGCACGGCTTGACGCGTTCCGCTGCCCGGCGCGAAAAGGCCCTGGCGCAGTTGCGCTCCCGACCGCCCGGCCGGCTGGCGGTCGCCGGCGTACATCGCTGGTCGCACGACTTCGTCGAGGCGCGCCACCTCCCGCGGACGCTGTCCTGGCTGCGGGGCGGCCTGCTCGTCGAGCTGACCGCCGACGCGCGCGTCCCGCGACTGATCGACGACGCCGCCACGGCCGCGGGTCTGACGCAACGCGTGAACGTCATGCACTTCGGCGCAGGCGGCCAGATCTGCGCGCGTGGGAGCATGCGCGCCGGCGGGCAGGTCGTGCTCCGCGTCGCCGCGGGCGGATCGCCAGTCGAGCCGTCGCGTGCCGCGGAAGCGCTTGTCGAGCTGGAGGCGCTGTCACTTCCGCTGATTCCCCGGCTCGCGGCCCAAGGCCACGCCGGGTCTGCGGCATGGACGACGGAAACGCTGCTCCCGGGTCGCCGCGCCGATTCGCTCAGCCCAGGACTCGTCGTCGCCGTCGCGGAGTTCTGCGCCCGCCTGCCGCATGGCGGGAGCTCCCCGACGGCGTTCGCATCGGACATCGCCAGCCTGATCGAGTGGTTGCCGCGCTTCCGTGGGCCGCTGTTGGAGTTCGAGGCGCGAGCGGCGCCCGTCATCGCCGGGCTGCCGTCGGTGCTCCGCCACGGCGACCTCTGGCGCGGGAATCTGCTCGTCCAGGACAGCACGCTGACCGGTGTCGTCGACTGGGACGCCTGGCACCCCTCAGGCGTTCCAGGTACGGACCTGCTGCATCTCGTCGCGTCCGCACGCGCCTTCGCGACGCGTCAGAGCTTCGGCGAGGTGATGCGCGAGCGGCCGTGGGAACGACCGTCATTCACGGCCGCAACGGCCGGCTACTGGCGGGAGCTCGGGATCGAACCCACGCGGGAGACGCTTGAGGCCATCGGCATCGCCTGGTGGACGATGCACACGAAGGCAAACCTTCAGCGCCACCCGCACATGGTCGCCGACGAGGGCTGGCTCAAGCGGACGGTCGAATCGCTGCTGGGCCCCGCGGCGCCGCAGACCGCCCAGGCAGCGCTTCTTCGAGGCCATGGGCTTCGGCCGGGGTGACCCGCGCTCGCGCCCGGTGTCAACGCCGGCACACGACGGAGCAGGGCGAACTGCTGCTCGCGCTCGAGGAGCGGCCAGCGCGGCTGAACCCCACCCTCACGGCCATGACCACCTGGACCGCAGGGATGACGGATAGCCGTGAGCGGCAATCGGAAGTGGTCCTTTTCGGCGATATGGATACGTCTCGCACTAGCCACTCGCCGTCAGGACAGCCGAGCGATCCCGGGCAACGTGTGCCGCGCTGAACCTGCAACGCCGCGTACAGGCACTGGGCCGTTGCGCGTGTACTCGTGTTTTTGACACCCCATTTCCTGGATGGGAAGGTAGGTGCGATGGCCGGCCTCCGCAAAGCCCGCTTGAGGGATGGCAGTAGGTGTGACGTCGCGGACGCGGTGGCTGCTGAGCGTGTGCAGCCTTCACCGATCGACCTCGCGAGTCCGCAGCAGCTCGTGGGCCTGCTCGGCAACCAAACTCTGGCTCGACTTCTCGATCAGCGCAAGAAGACCGGCGGGCGGCTGCAACGAGTCGATGTCGCACTGGGCCCCAAGCGTGAGGAAGGCTACGCAGACACCGAGCAACTGGCCACCGAGATGCGGAGCGACTGGGACGCAATCCATCGGGCAGGCTGGATCATCGACTCCGCTGCGACCGTCGAGAAGGCGAAGCAGCGCGTTCGCGGCGTGGCGCCGGAGCAGCTCGAGAAGCTCGCGCCTGAGCGCTGGCTCTACGACGAGCTCCGTGGGCTGCGGCTCGCGCTCGAGCAGTTCGGCGACCTCCGCAAGAGCGTCTTTCAGTTCCGGCAGGGCAAGATGGCCGTCGTCGACGGCGACCGAGGGTGGACGGTCGGCAAGACCAACGCCGCACTCGGTACCAACCGCGTGGAAGGCGAGACGTGGCCTGAGACCAAGGAAACGACGATCGCGATGACGGGCGACTGCGACGTCAAGAACAACGAGCTCGAGGCCGAGGCCGAGGGCAACGTTGCCGAAGCGCCCGGAGCCCGACGCGAACGCCTCGTCCGCAGCGCTCGTGCCGTGTGGGTACACGAGATTGGTCACACGATGTTCCTGCGATTCCGCCCGGAATGGCAGGCGTCGTCGACGACCTGGGGTAACGAACCAGCGCCGACCAAGTACGCCCGCGACCGCGGAGTGCCCGAGGAGGACTTCGCGGACTCCTTCACGATGTATGTGCTCTACCGCGACAAGCTCAAATCGATGGCCAAGCACCGCCACGCCTTCTTCGCCGAGCGCCACAGCGCGCTCATTCTCAAAGAGCCGCCCGAGCAGAAGCCGACCGCCTGAACGTCAGCGCGGAAACAACGATCTACTGCGAGTACGTGCTGCGACGTTCGCAACCCTCGCCGCGTCAGTCCGGAACCTGGAAAGAGACGCTTCTCGACGAATCCGCATTCTCGTTGACCGTGGGAGCTTTTGGCGCCGGGGGCGCGGCGACCGCGGCAGCTGAGCCGGTGAAGGGCATGGGGTGTGGCTGATCAGAGCGTGGGCTATCGGTTTCTCGGTTCGTCGGCGGGGTTGAGCGTCAGCTCAGGTCGCGCGTGAACGCGAGCTTCAGCTGTGGGTGGCGCCAGTCGTCGCTGGCGATCGCTTCGATCGCGAGTGTGGCGCGGTCACCGTCGAGGGACAGCGTCGCGATTTGGTTGGCGTATGCCGGTCGCTCGACGATCCGCCAGTCGACCGGCAGCGCTGTCACGCCGGCGGCTCGTGCGAGACGGCGTGCGAGGCGTTCGGCGAGGACCGAATGGCCGAATGCGATGACGCGCTGTTCGTGCGGCGCGAGTTCCTTGCGAAAGGCCGAGCAGACGGCCTGCCACACGCGGCTGCGGGCATGCGTGCCGGGGCGGAACCCGACCTCTGCCAGGTAGCAGTGGTGCACGTCGCCTGACAGCATCACGATTGACGACGGCGGCTCACCGGCGCGCCCGAGAGCGACATCCTCGAGGAGCTCGGCCAGCTTATGGAAGGTTCGTTGGAAGGATGCCCAGTGGTCCAGGACGGCGGTCCGTCGCAGCTTCTCACCGAGCACCGCGCCGAGTCGGCCCCATGCTCCGTCGGTCAGCGCCTCGTCGAAGGCCTCGACGTGATGCAGGCCGGGCGCGAGCAGGAACGGCACCGAGCTGGCGAGCAGCAGGTGACGAGTGGGTTTGCTGGCCTGCTCGCGGATCCAGTCCCATTCCTCATCCTGGACGAGCTCGCGCCGGCCGGGCGCGACCTGGCGTCCTGCACGAGAGTCGATCACCACAAGTCGCGCGTCGCCGAACTCGCGCGCGAAGCTCCAGCGGCTGTGGCCGACCTGTCGGCCCTCGGTGTCCATCCGTGACGCGAGCGACTCGGCGGCGTCGACGGCCCCGCGTACCTCGTCGTAGAGCCCGCCCGCTGCGAGGTCGGCGGGTGACAGGTTGCCCAGGTGTTGGAACACCCAGTAGGCCATCAGCCCGGCGCGGATGTGATCGTCGAACCACGGCTTGGCGTTCATCTCGTCCAGCCACCCCTGCGAGATGCGCCACTCCGCATGGATCTCGTGGTCGTCGAAGACCATCGTCACCGGCACCGTCGAAAACAACCAGCGGATCGCCGGCTCCGACCACGCCTCGCCGTAGGCCAGCGCGTACTCGCGGAAGTCGGCCAGCTCGTCGCCCGGGACGTCGGCCGGACGCTCCCGCGCCGCCAGGACCTCCTGCAACGCCGGTGAAGGCTGATCGGCATAGATCTGGTCGCCGAGCATCAGCAACATGTCCGGGCAGGCGCGGCCGCCGCCGGCGCCAGCGACGCGCAGCGCGTACGCGCGTAGCGCGTCGATGCCCTGCCCCGCCTCGTGCTCACCCGCGCGCAGCACGTACGGCGGCTCGTGCGGCCGCGTCGTCCTGCACGAGCCGAACACAAGGTCACGGCGCCCGCGCCTGTCCAGAAGACGGATCGTGCTGACAGGAAACCCCGAGCCCGGCTGCGGCCACACGAGCTCCCCGTCCAGGCGCACCTCGTATGGGTGATCCTCGCCCGCGGCAAGCCCCTCCACCGCGAGCAGCGCGAAGTGCAGTCCCTCGACGCACCACGTGCGCTCACGGACCTCGAGAACCTCGACCGCGCACGGGGCGTCGGTCTGGAGCCAGATCGTGGCCACACGGTCATCGACATACCGCACGATCGGTCCAAGGACGAGGCTGGGCACGCTCGCGACTCTAGTTCAACGGCGGGCACAGACGTGTGGACCGCTTTGCCGGTACGTCCGCGCGGGGTGACTGCTCATCACAGCCACGCTCGCATCGGCGATGGTGCTCGCGGGCTGGGCTGGCCTTTGATGCCCAGCGCGTGGGTTGAGCCGTCCAGTTGGTCGATCGGCATCTTCACCCGGCCGGTGATGTCTCAAGCAGGGCGCGCACTGCCGCTAGTGCGTCGGTGTTGGTGTCGGTGTCGGTATGGCGACGCCGGTCGGCGCGTTGCTGGATTGCGGGTCGAAGCAGCTGTCGAATTCGAAGACCGGATTGGGGACGTCGTTGCCGTGGGTGTCGGTGATCGTTTGCAGGCCGACGAGCTTGGACGGTCCGCCGGCGGTGTAGCAATCGTTGCTGTGCGCGTTGAGCTCGAACTTGCCCGAGCCGTCGGGGAGCGGGACGTTCGGGTCGGTCCAGCGCATCAGGCAGATCCAGTCCGCGCCGGGGCCGTCGGTCGGCGACCTTCTTGCCGCCCTTGTCGCATTGCGCCTGTGCGTGCAGCGACTCGATGGTGATGCCCTGATGGCCGAGGAGCTTGGCCTGCTGGACGTAGAGGTTGGAGAACGTCTGCGGAAGGTTTCGCTCGAGGCGAGCCTTGGTGACGTCGCTGCCGCCGCAGCCGCCGAGGACGGCGAGGGCCATGAGCGCGGCGAGGAGTTTGATCTTCATGGCGTCTCAGCCTCCGGTGATGTCGCGGCGTCGCAGGATGGTGAAGGCCGCGGCCAGACACGCCACGCACCAGACCGCCGAGGCGGCGAGGCCCCAGATCAGCGGCGTGTAGAAGGGGTGCTGGGCGAGCAGGCCGTGCCAGGCCTCGAAGGGCGTGGTGAGCAGCAACGGCCGGATCGCTCTCGACGCCGCCGAGGCTGCCGACGAGTTGCATGACCATGCCGATCACCACGGGAGCGGCGATCCCGAAGGCGGGGTTGCGTGTCCAGACCGAGAGCAGGAGCGCCAGGCAGGTGAAGCCGAGCAGCGGCGGCCAGAGCGCGTTGCCCAGCTGGCGATCACGAGCCGCGCGGCGGTTCCGGACGGGATGATCTGACCGGTCAGGCCGATCAGGTCGTGGTGGCCGACGATCAGCACGCTGGAGGCGATCGTGCTGGCCGCGAGAACGACGAGGACGGCAGACGGCGAAGGCGAGCGCGGTGATCGTCTTGGCCCAGAACAGCTGGGCGCGGCTTGCCGAGCGGGTGAGCACGGTCTTCCAGGTGCCGTGCTGGTCTTCGCTGGCGAAGATGTCACCGGCGACGAGCGCGGTCAGCAGCGGCAGGACCCACTGCGCGGCGAAGCCGAGCATCAGCAGCGGGCACGGCGAAGCCGCTGGCGTGGATGTAGCGACCGAACAGGCTGTCCTTCGGCGGGCCGCTGCTGGCCGTTGATCACGACCACGATCAACGCGGGTGCCAGCAGGCACGCCAGCAGCGTGAAGCGCGCGCGAGCCTGGGCGGCGAGCTTGCTCGCCTCCCAGCGGATCGCGTCGAGCAGGTTCGGGTGGCGCGGATCGGCGCCGCGCGTCGCGACGGGCGGCGAGAACTCGGCGGCGACGCTCATCGCGCCGCTCCAGCCAGGCCGAGGTCACGCGGGACGCCGCCCGGGGCGGTCTCGGTGAGCATGAAGAACAACGCCTCGAGCGGCGCCTCGGTCTGTTCCAGCCCGCGCAGCGTCAGCCCGACAGCGACCAGCCGGCGAACGTAGGCGTCGACGTCGGCCTGGGGACCTTCGACGACCAGGCCGCGTTCGCCGGCTCGTGGCGGCTGAGCGCGGGGTGAAGGGCCGCGAGCGCGAGCGCGCGCTCGTCGTCGTCGGTGCTGAGGCGGTGGCCCTGTTCTGGTGCTCGCTCGGCGCAGCTCGGAGATCTCGCCGTGGTAGACGACGGACCCCGGTGCGCATGATCGTCACGTTGTCGCAGATCTCCTCGACCTCGGACATGTCGTGCGAGCTCAGCAGCACGGTCAGGCCGGTCGACGGCCAGGCGCTTGATCAGCGAGCGCATGTCGCGCATGCCCGCCGGGTCGAGCCCGTTGGCGGGCTCGTCGAGGACGAGCAGCCGCGGGTCGCGCAGCAGGCTGGCGGCGACGCCGAGCCGCTGGCGCATGCCGAACGAGTAGCCGCCACCTTGTCGTCGGCGCGGTCGACGAGATCGACGATCTCGAGCACCTCCTCGATCCGTCCCGGCACCAGGCCGCCGTCGAGCCGGGCCAGCCCCGCGAGATTGCGGCGGCCGCTCAGGTAGGGATAGAACTTCGGGCTCTCGATGAACCCGGACACGCCGTCGAGCACGTGCGTTCCGTCGCGCTGCCAGCTACGGCCGAAGAGCTCGATCGACCCGGCGTCGGGACGGATGAGGCCGAACAGCATCCGCAGGAACGTCGTCTTGCCGGCGCCGTTGGGTCCCAGGACCCCGTACACCTCTCCCTGGGCGACCTGGAGCGTAATCGCGTCGACGGCAGTCAGATCGCCGTAGCGCTTGGTCACGTCGACGGCGTCGACGGCAAGGACTTCACTCATGTCGCGGGACCGTAGGTCTGCCCTTTGAAGCAATCGTGAAGCACAAGACGTGCGACCGCGATGCGTGCGTGCTGGTGATCGAGGACGACGCGGGCCTGGCCGACGTCCTCGCCCGAGGGCTTGCCGACGCCGGGCACGAGGTCGACCGTGTGTCGCACTGGACCCGACGGCGTGATCGAGGCGATGGCCTCGACCTACGACGCGATCGTGCTCGACTGGATGCTGCCCGGTCAGGACGGACCGTCCGTCCTGCGTGAGCTGCGCTCGCGCGGCAACCACGCGCCCGTGCTGATGCTCACCGCCCGCAGCGCGGTGCCCGATCGCATCGGCGGACTCGACGCGGGCGCCGACGACTACCTGCCCAAGCCGTTCGACTTCGACGAGTTGCTGGCGCGCCTGCGCGTCTTCTCCCGCCGGCACGGCCGGCACGAGTTGCTCGTCGTCGACGACCTGGCCGTCGATCGCGAGCGGCGGACCGTGACGCGGGCCGGCGTGGCGGTCGAATCTCACGGCTCGCGAGTTCGACCTGCTCGCGCTGCTGGCCGAGCGTGCCGGCCGTGTCGTCACGCGCTTTCAGATCTTCGACGAGGTCTGGGACGGCGAGACCGATCTGCGCAGCAACGCGATCGACGTCCACGTCGGCAAGCTGCGGGCCAAGGTCGACCGGCCGTTCGGCCGCCGCAGCATCGAGACCGTGCGCGGCATCGGCTTTCGGCTCGCGAGCTGACCGCGATGGGGCTCCGTCGACTGCCGCTGCGCGTCCGGCTGGTCGCCGGCTTCGTCGTCGCGATGATCGTCGTGCTGATCGGCGCGGGCGCGTTCGTGTACTGGCGCGTGGAGTACGCCCTCGATCACCGCCTCGACCAGGACCTGCAGTCGCAGACCAGCGATCTCCGCCAGGCCGCCACCGATCAAGCTCCGGCGGCCGCGTTGGCGTCGCTGCGCGATCAGGGCCGCGATGCCCAACTGCTGACGCGCGACGGCAGCGTGCTGGCCACCGGCGCTGGGCTCGCCGGCGGGCGTCCGCTCCTGACGGCGTCGCAGACGCGACAGGCGGCGCGCGGCGAGCTGGCGACCGAGCGCGGTCACCTCTTCTCTTCCCGGGGCAAGCACCTGCGCATCCTCGCGCTCCCGGTGCATGGCGATCCCGCGGGCGCGGTCGCCGTCAGCGCGGTGCGCCTCGACCAGCGCGACGAGGCCCTGCGCGAGCTGCTCGCCCAGCTTGCGATCGCGAACCTGCTCGCCCTCGCCGTCGCGTCGTTCGTGGGCTATCGCCTCGCCCGCGCCGCGCTCGATCCCGTCGAGCGCTACCGCGCCCAGGCCGAGACGATCGCGCAGGGCGCCACCGGCGTGCGACTCGACGTTCCGACCGACTCGCGCGACGAGATCAGCCGCCTCGGCACGACCCTCAACGCGATGCTCGACGCCCAGGAACGCTCGGCCGAGCGTCAGCGGCAGTTCATCGACGACGCCAGCCATGAGCTGCGCACGCCGCTCACCACGCTGCTGGCCGAGATCGACGTCGCGCTACGCAAGCCGCGTAGCGCGCCGACGAGTACGAGCAGACGCTGCAGCGGCTGCGCGACAGCACACGGCAGCTTGTCGGACTCGCCGAGACGCTGCTCGCCCTCGGCGCGCTCGGCAGCACGACACCCGACGCGCACGACATCGACGGGCGGGCAGCACTCGAGACCGCCGCGCGGCGGGCGCGTGCCCAACTCGATGCCTCACGCGCGGTCGAAGTCGACGCGCCCGACGCGCTCACATTCCGCGCCGACGCCCTGCTGCTGGAACGCGCGCTCGGGAACCTTGTCGACAACGCGATCCGCTACGGCGACGGCACCGTCACCCTCACCGCCGAGGGCCGGGACGGCGCGATCCTGCTGCGCGTACACGACGAAGGCCCGGGGATCGCACCGGAGTTCCTCGCTCACGCCGCCGAGCGGTTTCGCCAGGACGAGGCCGCGCGCAGCGGTTCAGGGGCCGGCCTCGGCCTCGCCCTCGTCGAGGGCATCGTGACCGCCCATGGGGGTCAGCTGCGCCTCTGCTCCCATGGCCTGCACCAATTCAGCCCCCACCCTCGGTTGTCCACGGTGCCCTGCGACCACCCTGCGACCGGGACAACCGCCACGATTCTCTTGGGTCATGCAGTGAGCTGAGACGTCGCGACCGCGTCTCCCTCGCCGGAGCGCGGTGACCTTTGCCGAACCATTACCTGCTGGTCGGGAACCTGCGGCGATGCCGCATCTCTCGGAGCTTCATGGGGCGGCGACGCACCTCGCGGTCGTCGCCGTCCCGGTCTACCTGCTGGTGCTGCTCGTCCGCCGCAGCGGTCGTGGCGGGACGCCGCTCGCCGCGGCCGAGCCATGGGTCGTCGGCGCCGCCGTCGCCGGCGTCGCCCTCGCGGGCCTCACCGGGCTGCTCGTCTGGGGTCAGTCCAAGACGGAGTTGCGGGGGAACAGCGGCCGGCTCGGCACGGTGCACTTCTGGCTCGGCATCGCACTCGCCGTCATCGTCGTGGCCGTCGCCGCATGGCGCTATCGACGCGCCGACACCGACCGCCATACCCACGGGCTCGAACTCGTCGCCGGTGGTCTGCTCGCGGTGGTGGCGGTGCTCGCGCAGGGCTACATCGGCGGGCGGATGACCTACGAGCACGGCGTCGGCATCGACTCTGGCGGCCAATTCGCGCAGTCCGCCTCCGGGACGGCGCAGCTCGAGGTCGCGCTGGCCAAGCGGATGCCGCCCGCCAAGGCCGGCCGCGAGGCGTTCTCCACCGACGGCCTCGGCTGCGCGTCCTGCCATGGCGACCAGGCCCAGGGCCTGCGCGGACCGGCGCTCGCCGGTGGTGTCGAACTCGAGGAGTTCCGCGGCGTCCACGGCCACGGGCTGTTCCCGGCGTCGGTCGTCACGGCCGCCGACTTCGCTGCGATCAACGCCTGGCTGAAGACGCTTCCCGATACGCGCCGCCGATCCCGATAGTGCCGTCTGGGAGACTCGCTCGGTGATCGTCGCGCTCGACGTCCGCGAAGCATGAGGCGCCACGTCGGGCCGGCGACGATCGCCGCGCTCGTCGCATCCCTGGCATTGCTCTGGGCCGCGGCTCGCCCCGACGGCCTCACCGGGTCGAGCTATGCCGGTCAGCTCGCCGGAGCTGAGGCGATCCTCTTACTCTCGGTGGGCCTCGTCCTCATCAGTACCCTGCCGTGGGTCGAGGCATGGTTCGACGGCATCGACCGCGCCGCGATCTGGCATCGCCGCGTCGCCATCAGCGGACTGCTGCTCCTGATCCCGCACATCACGCTCTCGTCCGGGCGCGGTGGCGGTGGCGGCCCGCTCGCGGTCATCGCCACGGTCGGCATGATCGCGCTCGTAGTCTGGGCGATCCTCCCGCGCTGGCAATCAGTCGTGCCGGCTCCGCTACGCGGGCTCGTGGTCGCCGCGCGCGACGCTCCTGGCGTCGCCCAAATGCGCGCGATCTTCGGCGGCTACGAGCGCTGGCGCGCGGTGCACCGGACCACAGGGCTGTTCGTCGCGGCCGCCTTCGTACACGGCCTGCTGGACGCCAGCGCGTTCGATGGCGCCGCGATCCTGCGCTGGACCTATGTGGCGATCGGTGGCATCGGGCTGGCGTTCTATGTCTACCGGGAGCTGCTGGCCCGGTTCTTCGGCTCACTGCACGACTATCAGGTCGACGCGGTCACCCCCGTCGGCGCGGGGCTCACCGAGATCACGATGAAGCCGTTGGGACGGCCCGTATCGTGGACTCCCGGCCAGTTCGCGATGGTGCACCTCGAGGCCAAGGACGGTTGGCATCGCCATCCCTTCACGATCTCCAACGCGCCGCGCGACGGCGTCGTCCGCGTCACGGTGAAGGCGCTGGGCGACTACACCTCCCACCTGCAGCGCCTCGTCGAGCCCGGCATGCCGGCGGTGATCGAGGGCCCGCACGGACGCTTCCGTCACACGCGCGGCACCGACCGCCAGCTGTGGATCGCCGGCGGGGTGGGCGTCGCGCCCTTTCTGTCGTGGGTTCGCGGGCTCGAGGACGAGCTCCCGCAGCAGGTCGACTTCCTCTATTCCAACGACGGCCCTGCGCCCTTCGGGGACGAGATCGTCGAGGTGGCCGGCCGCTTCCCGACGTTTCGGGTCCATCTGATCGACACCAGCGTGCAGGGGCGCGTTACGGCCGCGGGGGCACTGGCGGCCGCCGGGGACGCCCGCGGCCTCTCGGTCTTCATGTGTGGCCCACAACCGATGCTCCGCGGCCTGCAGCGAGACCTCCAGCGTGCCGGCGTGCCGGCCCGGAACATTCACCGCGAGTTCTTCGACTGGCGGTGAGCGGTGCCGGCGACGGCGGTCGCGAGGACCGTGGTGAGGAAGATGAAGCTTTCGGAGAGCATGGACTGAACGATCCTCGGCCGGCCCCAATCCCTCGGTCAGGCTCGGGTCAAGCTTTGGCAAAAACGCTCCCGTTCCTACGAAATCCTTAGGGCCCGTGGGCACGCTCGGAGTCATGGAACCCGATCACTCCGGCTCGCGATCCGCACGGGTCCAGGCGCGCGATGTGGCTGTGCGGCGCACGCGGGCCATCGTCATCGGCATCGCCGCCGGCGCCGTGGCACTCTCCGGGGTGTTCTCGGTCGTGGCGGCGCAGGCCTTCAAGGGCCACTCGCAGCGTCCGGCGACGAGCCCTAAGCCCGTATCCGGGATGCGCGTGCCCGGCCCCGACGCCGTCCCGGCGATCGGCGGCGATCCCGTCCCGCTCCAGCCGCCCGAGCAACCGCCGGCCGCCGCCTCGCAGTCCACGGCGCCCGCGCCCGAGCCGCAGGTCTCAGGAGGCTCGTGAGCGTTCGGGTCGCCGAGCGCTGGGCCGCGCTGGGAACGACCGTCGGCCTTGAGGTCCACGGCGGGAGCCGTGGACGTGCGCGCGGCGCCGTGGAGGCCGAGTTGGCCGAGATCGACGCGGCGTGCAGTCGCTTCCGCTCCGACTCGGAGCTGGCTGCGGTCAACGCCGCGCGGGGAAGGCCAGTTCGCGTCTCCGCAGTCTTTGTCGACGCCCTGGCGGAGGCGCTGCGCGCCGCTGAGCTCACCGCGGGCCTCGTCGATCCGACCGTCGGAGACGCGCTCGTGCTGGCGGGCTACGACCGCGACTTTGATGCGGTGCGCGGTTCGCGTGTGCGCCGCGTCCGCGCCGCGCGGGTTACGGGCTGGCGTGTCGTCGAGCTCGACCGCGACGCCGGCATCGTGCGAGTGCCGGCCGGGGTGCGGCTCGATCTCGGCGCCACCGCGAAGGCGCAAGCCGCTGACCGGGCCGCGGCACGCGCCTTGACGGCGAGCGATGCGGCCGGCGTCCTCGTCAATCTCGGCGGCGACATCGCGACCGCGGGCACCGCGCCGGCCGGCGGCTGGGCCGTGCGCGTCACTGACGATCACCGGTCGGGCGCGGAGGCTCCCGGCCAGGATCTCAGAGTCGCTTCCGGGGGCCTGGCGTCGTCGAGCACGACCGTCCGTCGCTGGCGTCGCCGAAGCGCGGCGGCCCACCACATCATCGATCCGCGGACCGGCGCACCCGCCGCCGAGCACTGGCGGACGGTGGCGGTGGCCGCGTCGTCGTGCCTGGACGCCAACATCGCCAGCACGGCGGCGATCGTGCTGGGCCGCGAGGCGCCGGCGTGGCTCGCCGATGTTGGGCTGCCCGCGCGTCTGGTCACCCTCGGCGGCGCCGTAGTCACGACCCTGGATTGGCCGGTACAGGAGGAAGCGTTCGCGTGATCGTCGCCGCCGGCCCGTCACCCCTGTGGTACCTCTCGCGCGGGACCGGTCTGGTCTCGCTGCTGCTGTTGACGGCAAGCGTCGTGCTCGGCGTGCTCCAGGTGATGCGGTGGGCGCCGGCGGGCTCGCCGCGGTTCGTCGTGGTCACGCTGCATCGGGCGATCTCGCTGCTGGTCGTGGCAGTGCTGGCCGTCCACATCTTGACGTCGGTGCTCGACCCGTTCGCGCCGATACGCCTGCTCGACGCGGTCCTGCCCTTCACCGGCGTCTACCGCCCGCTGTGGCTCGGCCTCGGAGCGGTCGCCTTCGACCTGGTGCTCGCGCTGACCGTGACCAGCCTGCTCCGGCGGCGACTCGGACTGAAAGCGTGGCGGCGCGTGCACTGGCTGGCCTACGCGTGCTGGCCGATCGCGCTGGTCCACGGCTGGGGCACCGGCTCCGACACACGGACGGCGTGGATGTTGGCGCTCACGCTCGGCTGCGCTGCGGCCGTGCTCGGCGCGGTCGCCTGGCGGCTAGCGAGTGGATGGCCCGAACGGGGGCGGGCGCGTGGTGTCGCGGTCGGTGGGGTCATCGCGGCGATGGCGTTCGCGGCGGTCTGGCTGCCACTCGGGCCGCTCGCCGACGGCTGGGCCCGGCGCTCGGGCACACCCCCGAAGCTGCTCGCGGCCAAGGCGCCGGCGCGTGCACCGGTCGTCGCCCGGTCCGCCTTCGCGCATGCCTTCTCCGCCCGGTTGCGCGGCAGCGTGCGGGAGGGCACGAGCGCCGGCGGACTGGAGGTCGTGGACCTTCACATGCGGTTGACGGGCGGGACCGAGGGCGTGCTGCGGGTGCGCGTCGCGGGTGCGCCGGCCTCCGGCGGCGGCGTGATCATGGATCGCAGCGCCGTCAGCCTCGGCACCCGCTCGAACCCCCAGGAGTTCGAGGGGCGCGTCGACGCCCTCGACGGCTCGACACTCGACGTGCGAGTGGGCTCCGCCAGCGGAGCGGTCGTGCGGTTGCGCCTCGACCTGGACCTGCAGGACACGGGCGTCTCCGGGACCGTGTCGGGGCAGCCGATCGCGCAGGACGGCGGATGACGTCGCGCCTGCTCGCAGAGGCCGACCGCGCACGTCCCGGCGCCGGCGACCTCCGCGGTGAGGAACTGATCGCCGCAGTCGCGGCGTCCGGCCTGCGCGGGCGCGGCGGCGCCGCGTTCCCGACCGCCGCGAAGCTGCGAGCGGTCGCGGACGCACGCGGACGCTGCGCGCTCGTTGTCAACGCGGCCGAAGGCGAGCCGATGAGCGCGAAGGACCGCGCGCTGCTCGAGATGGCCCCGCACCTCGTGCTCGACGGGGCTGTACTCGCCGCCGAGGCCGTCGGCGCGCGCGACGCCGTCATCGCGCTCAAGCGGTCAGCGGGGCCGGCTCAGGCGTCGCTGCAACGGGCGCTCGCACAGCGACGCGATCGGACGCGCCTGCACGTCGAGACGGTCGGCGACCGGTACCTCGCCGGCGAGGAGACAGCCCTACTGCGCAGCCTTGGCGGCGGCCCGGCCAAACCGACGCTTGTTCCGCCACGGCCGCACGAGCGCGGCCTCTCCGGCAAGCCGACGCTCGTCTCGAACACCGAGACCCTGGCGCACGTCGCGCTCATCGCCCGCCACGGCGCGTCGTGGTTTCGCGAGCTCGGGACCGAGGAGCACCCCGGAACCGCGCTGGTGACCCTCGGCGGCGCCGTCGCGCGCCCTGGCGTCTACGAGATCGCCCTCGGCGCGCCGGCGAGCGGAGTGATCGGACAGACCGCAGCGCTGCGCGCTCTGCTCGTCGGCGGCTACTACGGCAGTTGGCTGCCCGCGGACGCGATCGCGCGCGTTCGTCTGGACAATGCCTCGCTGGGCCGTTGGGGCGCCGCGCTGGGTGCCGGCGTCGTCGTCGCACTGCCCGCCGGCGCATGTCCCGTCGCCGAGGTCGCGCGCGTCGTGGCGTGGATGGCGGGAGAAAGCGCAGGGCAGTGTGGACCGTGCGTGCACGGCTTGGCCGCGATCGCCGGCGCGCTGAGCTCGATCGGCGCCGGAACCGCCGACGCCGACGTGCTCGCACGACTCGCGCGCTGGGCCGGACAGGTGGATGGCCGCGGCGCCTGCGGCCACCCGGACGGCGTCGTGCGCTTCGTGCGCAGCGCGCTCGGTGTGTTCGCCGAGGAGTTCGAGGACCATCGCCGCCACGGTCCCTGCGACGCCTGTGACCGTCCCGGAGTCCTCGCCGTTCCCCATGCCCGCCGGAGCCTCGCGACATGAGCCGGCGCCTGACGGTCAACCCGATCGCCTGCAGCGGGCACGGCGCCTGCGCGGAGCTCTTCCCGGAGCGAATCCGGCTCGACGACTGGGGCTACCCGATGCTCGACGACGACCCGGTCACCGAGGAGTTGCTCGTCCATGCCCGCCGTGCCGTCGCCGCCTGTCCCACGCTCGCGCTGCGGCTGCGCGACGAGGACGCGTCCTAGACACTGTTGGGCCGATGCACCTGCTGATCGTCGACGACGACCGCGCCCTGCGCGACGCGCTCCGCCGCGCGCTGACGCTCGCCGGCTACGACGTCGACACCGCCGGCGGCGGCGAGCAGGCGCTGGCCAAGATCGCCCAGCAGTCACCGGACGCACTCGTACTCGACATCGGGATGCCCGGCATCGACGGCCTCGAGCTTTGTCGACGACTGCGCGCGGCGGGAGAGCGCGTCCCGGTGCTCATGCTCACCGCCCGCGACGCCATCGAAGACCGCATCGACGGCCTGGACGCCGGCGCCGACGACTACCTCGTCAAGCCGTTCGACATCGGCGAGCTCAAGGCCCGGCTGCGCGCGCTGCTGCGCCGGGCAGGTCCGGACGACGCCGTCACGCCCGTCTTCCAGGAGCTACGCCTGGACCCCACCCGTCACGGCGTGATCGTCGGCGACCGCTTCAGCGAGCTCACCCGCACCGAGTATCAATTGCTCGAGCTGCTCATGCGCAATCCCCGCCGAGTCCTGTCGCGTGAAGTCATCTACGACCGCGTCTGGGGCTACGACTTCGGTCCGGCGTCCAACGCACTGCGCGTCTACATCGGCTACCTGCGCCGAAAGCTCGACCAACTCGGCGCCCGGCCGTTGATCGCCACGGTGCACGGCGTCGGCTACGTGCTGCGCGAACCGTGACCCTCCGCCATCGGATCGCCGCCGTAGCCGGGCTCGCAGTCGCGATCACCGTGCTGATCGCGGCGGTGACGATCTACTTCGCAGTCGGCGCGCAACTGCGCGCGGAGATCGACGACGCGCTGCGCTCGCGCGCCCACGAACTGCTGGAGCACGACAGCGACGCGTCCTGCGGCACGAGCTCAGGCTCCGGTGATCGCACGTTCCCAGGGCCGACCGACCACGACGACGCACGTTTCGGCGGGGCGGAGGCCTACGCGCAGATCGTCTGCGCCGACGGCGAGGTGCTGAGGCCAGGCGACGATGCCGGGGGACTGCCGGTCTCCCGGCCGGCGCGGGCGATCGCCCGCGCCGGTGCCGGCCAGACGCTCTCCGACACCACCGTGGCGGGCACGCACCTGCGCGTCCTCACAGTCGCCCTACCGTCCGGCAACGGGGCGCTGCAGGTCACGCGCCCGCTGACCGAGGTCGATCGCTCGCTCCGCGACATCCTCGTCGTCCTTGGAGTGGTCGCCGCCGTCGGAATCGCGCTCGCCGCCGGCCTCGGCGCGCTCGTCGCGCGAGCCGCGCTGGCACCGATTCAGCGCTTCACCCGGCGCACAGAGGAAATCGCCGGGAGCGCCGACCCCGCCGAGCGGATCTCGGCCCCGGGCAAGGACGAGCTCGCCCGCCTCGCCCGGAGCTTCAACGCGACGCTCGACTCGCTGCAGCGCTCCGTCGAAGCCCAGCGTCACCTCGTCGCCGACGCCAGCCACGAGCTCCGCACGCCGATCGCCAGCTTGCGCGCGAACATCCAGACATTGGAGGACGCAGAGCGGCTCCCAGAGGCCGATCGCGTGGCCCTGCGAGCCGACATCCTGGGTGAGCTCGACGAGCTCACCGCGCTTGTCGCCGACGTCGTCGAGCTTGCCCGCGGCAGCAAGCCTGGGCGGGTGCTGGACGACGTCCGGCTCGACCAGATCGTGACCGCTCTGGTCGAGCGCGCCGACCGCCGCCGTGGCGTCGACGTCGACTTCCGATGCGACCTCGAACCGACGCTCGTGCGCGGTGAGCCCGAACGCGTCAACCGTGCGGTTACGAATCTGCTCGACAATGCCGTCAAATGGAGCCCCCCGGGCGGGATCGTCGAGCTCGGCCTCCACGGCGGCGTGCTCACCGTCCGTGATCACGGCCCCGGGTTCGCCGCGGCCGACCTCGCGCACGTCTTCGAGCGCTTCTATCGAGCCGACGACGCGCGCGGAAAGCCCGGCTCGGGGCTCGGCCTCGCGATCGTCCGGCAGGCCGCCGAAGCACACGGCGGCTGCGTGGAGGCGCGCAATGCCGCTGGCGGCGGAGCGCTGATGCGCGTGCGCTTCGCGCCACAGGACACTGATCCGTGTTCAGAATCGCCGGCCCATGCACCCTAGTTCGGACCGCCCGGCTCCAGCCGGAGCGAACCAGGCGGGCACGATGCGAATCGGCGGTTTAGAGCCGTTTTAGTTGCCGTGCGGTGCCGTCGGTCTCCGTCAGTCTGCACCCCAAAGGATGGTTCAGCGGGCGCCGGCGAACGCGACGCGGCCGCCGCGGGCGAAGGCGCGGGCCGGGCTCAGCAGAGCGAGCACGTAGCCGGAGATGGCGATGACGGTCCCCTCGACGAACAGCGAGGCGAGGCCGAGCGGCTCGCTCCAGTTGCCGATGTCACCGCGGGCCTGCGGCAGCCCGACGGTCCGGGTCAAGGTGAACCCGGCGATCGCCGAGCCCGCCAGCACGATCGTCGCCAGCCACGCCTCGCGGGCGCTGGTGTGCAGCAGGGTCGCGGCCAGTACCAAGCAGGAGATGATCAGGCCGACATACATCCAGCCCATGTACGGGGTCTCGTGAAACTTCCCGAGTGCGTCGAGCAAGTGGATCAGGGCGATGCCGGCCAGGCCGACGGCGGCGACGGAGCGCGACACGATCTCGCGCGCAGTGCGGCCGAGGTCCGCGGTGGAGTCGATTGAGGAGTGCATGCAGCGAGTGTCGGCGGCGGCGAGCAACGAAATCCCACTGGAATGGCAAAGCTTTGGTCAAGGGTCTCTGCGGGGGCATACGATCGCTGCGTGGCCCGCGTACTACTCGTCGAGGACGATCGCGACATCGCCGAGCCGTTGACGCGGGCACTCGCGCGCGAGGGCTACGACGTCAGCGGCGCCGACGACGGACGCATCGCCCTGCAGGCCGTGCTCGACGCGCCACCGGACCTGATCATCCTCGACATCGGGCTTCCCGGGATGGACGGGCTCGACGTGTGCCGTCATGTCCGCGAGGTCCGCCCACAGGTACCGATCCTGATGCTCACCGCCCGCGACGGAGAACTCGAGACCGTCGCCGGCCTCGACGCCGGCGCCGACGATTACGTCACGAAACCGTTCCGGCTCTCGGAGCTGCTCGCCCGCGTACGGGCGATGCTTCGGCGCAGCGCCCCGCCGGAACTCTCGGCGGGAGACGTGCGCGTCGACGAATCGTCCCGGCAGGCCTGGCGTGACGAGCGGCTGCTCGATCTCTCGCCCAAGGAGTTCGACCTGCTCGCGCTGCTGGTGCGCGAGGCGGGCACGGTCGTCACACGCGAGCGGATCATGGACGAGGTCTGGGACGTCAACTGGTTCGGCTCGACCAAGACGCTGGACATGCACATGTCCTGGCTGCGCCGCAAGCTCGGCGATCCGCCACTGATCGCGACCGTCCGCCGCGTCGGCTTCCGCTTCGAGCGCTGAATGCGTCGGCAACTGATCGCCACGACGGCGCTGATCGCGCTCGCGGCGGTCCTCGTCCTCGGCATCCCGCTCGGCCTCGTCGAGAGCGCCCGTGCCCGCGCCGACGCGCTCGGACGCCTCGAGCGCGAGGCCGACGGCATCGCCGCCGCCGCCGGAACGTCGCAGCGCGCCGACGCCGCCACCCTGTCGCGCTGGCTGCGCCCCGGCCATGCCGCCGACGTCCGCACCGCCGCCGCGACGACCCGCGTCGGCCGCATGCCGAAGGGAACCGTGCTGTCCACGCGCTCAGGTGCGACGCAGGGCGTCCGCGTCATCGTCTACGCCTCGGCGGGCGAAGTGACCCGCCGGCGCCGGAATGTGTGGCTGCTCGTCCTCGGCCTGGCCGTGGTCGGCACCGCGGCCGCGAGCGGGCTCGCCGTGCTGCAGGCCCGCCGGTTCGTCCGCCCACTGCAGCGGCTCGTGACCACCTCAGCCCGGCTGGGCTCCGGCGACTTCTCGGCACGAGCCGGCCGACTCGACCTACCCGAGCTTGACCGCGTGGCGGTCGCCCTCGATGCGGCCGCGGCGCAGATCGCGCAACTTGTCGGCCGCCAGCGCGAGTTCGCGGCCAACGTGTCACATCAGCTGCGCACGCCGCTGACCGCCATGATCCTGCGCCTCGACGAGCTCGCCTCGCTCGAGGACCCGGCCGCGGCGCACGAGGAGATCCAGGCCACCCTGCGCGTCGCCGATCGCCTCAACCGCACCGTCAATGACCTGCTGGCCCTCGCGCGCGCGGGCGACATCGGCGAGCCCCGAGACGTCGACCTTGCCGACCTCGCCCGCCGCCACGCCGACGACTGGCGTCCCGTGTACCGCAAAGCCGGCCGCGCATTCACGGTCGAGACCGACCCGTCGCTTCCCGCGCGCGTAAGCCCCGGTGGCGTCGCCCAGGCCCTCGACGTCCTCCTGGAGAACGCGTTGACCCACGGCGAAGGACGCACGCGCCTGACGGCGACGAGCGTCGAAGGACGCAGCGTCCTCGCCGTCGAAGACAGCGGCCCCGGCGTACCCGAGGGTCTGCCGATCTTCGATCGCGCCGTCTCCACGGCCGGCTCGACCGGGCTCGGACTACCACTCGCCCGCGCCCTGGTCGAGGCCGACGGCGGGCGCCTCATCCTCGCCCAGCTCCGACCCGCGCGCTTTGAGATCGTCATCCCGCGCGTGCGCAATTAAGGTCACCGCATGCGCCGCGCGGAGACCCACCTCAGCTACCGGTCGAACTGGCTCCGCGCTGCGGTCCTGGGCGCCAACGACGGCATCGTCTCGACCGCGAGCCTCGTCCTCGGCGTTGCTGCGTCCGGAGCGTCGAGCGGGGCGATCGTCACCGCCGGCATCGCCGGGCTGGTGGCCGGCGCGCTCTCGATGGCCGCGGGCGAGTACGTCTCCGTCAGCTCCCAGCGCGATTCCGAGCGGGCGGACATCCGCCTCGAGCAGCGAGAGCTCGCGCTCGATCCGCGCGGAGAGCTGCAAGAGCTGACCGAGATCTATGAACGGCGTGGACTCCCGCCTGAGCTGGCCGCCGAGGTGGCGCGGACCCTGTCGGAACGCGGTGCGCTCGCCGCGCATCTTCGCGACGAGCTCGGGCTCGACGAACAGCGTCAGGCCCGGCCGCTGCAAGCCGCCTGGGCTTCGGCGGCGTCGTTCTCCGTCGGTGCGGCGCTGCCGCTGCTCGCGGCCGCGATCCCACCGGCATCGGCACGGGGAGCAGTCATCGTCGCGGTGACGCTGGTCGCCCTCGCCGCGCTCGGCGACCTCGGCGCGCGCCTCGGCGGTGCACCCCGCCTACGGGCGACGATCCGGGTCCTCATCTGGGGCGCGATCGCGATGGCGGCGACGGCAGGCATCGGCGCGCTGATCGGCGCCGTCGGCTGACCACAACAGCGAGCCGCGCGCATCTGCACGACTACGGCGGCCCAGCGCGATCGTCTACCACCGCACCGTCAACGAGCTCTTTGCGCGCCGTCGAGGCGGTTCTGAAGCACTGCGCCGTGCAACAAGTTGCGCCAGCGGTACTCGCGCCGGCGCGGGCTCGAAGGGCCGACCGCCGACCTCGGGGCGGGCGTTCGAGGACGAGACGTAAGGTTTGGCCGAGGCCATCGCGGAAACCCGTTGAGCATGCGCAGAATCCTCGGTGCGGTCGTCGCGCTGCTCCTCGTGTGCGCTGCGCCGGCGCGGGCGGAGTTCGTCGGCGACGTCAGCATCGTCGGCGGGCTGGGCACGGTGCGCACCGACGACACCCTCTGGCTCACCCGGGACGGTGGGCAAAGCTTTGACCGCGTGATCGTCGACAGCCACTCGGCCCTGACGGCGACCGTGCTCCCGAACGGGCTCGGGTACGCGTTGGCGCATGACGATCGGCTCTGGCGCTCGACGGACGGCGGCCGGACGTGGACACGCACGCCGGTCAAGGACGCCTTCCAGGTCACGGCGACGTCGACCAGCGCCTGGGCGCTGCGCAACCGCGGCAAACGCACGTGGATCGTGCGCAGCGACGATGGCGGGCGCACTTGGCATCAGCGGCGGCTGCGCGTCGGGGGCTTCGAGGGGCCGGCGGTCCGGGTCGCGTTCGCCGACGCCGCCGACGGGGTCATCTCCGGCCTGCGCCCGAGCCCGGGCGGGACCGGCGGCAAGCCGTTTCTGCTGGTCACGCAGGACGGCGGCCGGACCTGGACCGAGCGTCATCAGCCCTGCAGGGTCTACGCCTTCAAGTACCCGTCGGACGTGCAGTGGCTCGCGTCCGGGACGCTGTGGCTGATCTGCGTCAGTGCCGGCGGCGCGGGCGCGGAGGCGATCGAGGTCCTCACCAGCACGGACGCCGGCCGCACCTTCACGCTGCGGTCGAGTGCGCCCCTCCAAGGCGAAATTCCCACGGTCGGTCATACCGGGGGGCCCGGGCACTACCAAGGATTCACCGCGCTCACCGGCCGGCGCGCGTTCATGGACTTCGGCTACGGCGTTACCACGACCGCCGACGTCGGCCGCAACTGGCGGCTGCTCCGGCACTTGCCGCGCCAGCCGGACGGCGGCGCCGCGATCATCAGCGTCGATGGCGGGACCCGCTACCTCGCGCTCGGCGGCTTCGGCCTGTGGCGTAGCCCCGACGCCGGCGCGCACTGGAAGCAACTGTCCCCGCGCGAGCAGGAGCGGATCCGTTTCCGGATCTGCGAGACCGCCCGGACCGGCCGGCAACTCGCCGCGAGCGACCGTCAGCGCCCAAAGTTGAACGCGTCGATGCGGCGCAGTGATGTTCCTCGACGAACGGATCCCTTTCTCGTGTGCCGTTGAGCCCTCGAGCGCTGAACGCCGAGCTCGTCTGAACGCTCGTTGCGCCGGACGTCCCTGACGATCGTCGTTCGCTGCTCACCCCGCGCTGACGACGTACTGGTGCGGATTCTCGGGGTCGTCCTGGGACAGGACGATCGCCTCGCCGATCGCACGCACACGCGCTTGGTCGGCGATGAAGCGAACCACCCGCTTTCCCGTGCGGCGGTCATAGACCTGCACGCCACGGCGGGTGCCGAGGCCCCACGCGTGGAGGTCACTGGTCCAGGCCGTCTGGGCCGCGGTCAGGGGGATCGTCGACCCGCGGTGGTCCTCCGGCTTGTAGACGTGACCGTCGATCCACAGCTCGTCCTCGTTGGCGTTGTTGAATGCGCGCAGGCCGGGGAGCAGCGGTGCGGCGCCCGTCGTCGCGCTCTGCGCGGTCACCGCGGGGCCATTGGTCGAGGAGATGTTGATCGCGTCTGCGGAGAGGCCGAGCGGATGGTCGGAGACCTTGCCGGTGCGTGGGTCGAGGGAGTGCAAGGTGTCGCCGATGGCGACGTACGGGAGCGTCTCGTAGCGGGAGACGAGGACCATGCCGCCGTCGGGCATGGCGATCGACTTGCGGTGTCTCGACGGGCCGCGGACGGGGTTGAGGCCGTCGGACGCCTTGCGGGTCCAGACGTCGCGGCCGGCGATCTCGTCCCGGGCGCGTATGTTGCCGTCATCGTCCGCGCGGACGACGAGGTTGCCCATGACCGAGACGGCGTCGTCGCCGGTCCAGCGCTCCAGCACGCGCCCCGAGGAGAGCTCCCGGGCCTCGAACGGCGGGTTCTTGCCCGGCGCGCGAATGACGACGACGCTCGCCGGCCACAGGGCGTCGTAGGGCAGCTCCTGCTGGTCCTGCTCCGGCGTGCCGAGCAACTCGCTGTCCGAGGAGATCGGGGCCTGCCAGCGCACTGCGCCGTCCGCGAGCGAGCGTGCCTCGACATGGCACGGGTCGGTGTCGCAGCGGGTCACCGCGAGGTACTCCGTTGACGCGATCATCGGCCAGGTCCCGTCGCCGTCGAGCACCTCCCAGCGCACCTTCCCGGTGTCGAGGTCGAGCGCGTGCAGCGCGCTGTTGCGGTCGGTGACGATCAGCGTCTTGCCCACCCGCTGCACGCGCAACTGCCCCGTCAACCGGGTGGGCTTCGGCAGCGTGCGCACCCACCGCCGCTTGCCGGTGGCGAGGTCGCGGCCGGTCAGGGTCGAGGAAACATCGTCGTCACCGGTGACGGCAATGCCCGCCTCGGCGAGCACGACGTACTCGCCCTTCGGGACCTTCCAGGCCACGCCGCGCCCGTTGCGCCAGTCGTTGACCCAACCGGGGGCGAACAGCAACACCGCCGCGACGCAAAACCCGCCGATCGCCCACACGTACCGCTGCCCCGCCCGCGCCGCGAGCACCCCCGCCACAGCCACGAGCGCCGCGCCGACCAGCACCGGCACCCGACTCGACCAGAAGAACGGCACGACGATCGCCGCCACGAGGCCGGCAACGAACAGCACGGGAGCGGCAAAGCGCACCGTCCCCTCCTGCCCGACCGGCGGCCGGAGCAATCGGGATGAGGTCCAGTACGCGGCGATCCTTGCTGTGATCTCGGCCCTACGCCGCCGCGCAAAGGCAGACGCCACACTGCTTGTCGTAGCTGATCTGGCCGCACGACCGGTCCTGGTTGATCAGCGCACCGATCTACACGAACGAGATCGCGGTCGCCGGCCCAGCGGCCATCGTTGACGCGGTGGCGCGCTGACGTCCGCCTGAACCCCCGAGCGGCAAACCCAAGCGATGACCTGGACAGCTCGCTAGCCCGCTTGACGGTGCCCGCCACGTCGCGATTGCCTCCGGCGTAGTCCCTTCTTCGACAAGCGTCACGTTCCGAGCCAGGGCACGTTCGCCATCGGGTACGGCGCGCGCGTGCCGCGCGCCGCTGTCTTTGCCGGGAGAAGCCGCCATGCTGCGATCCTTCTCGGCTGCGACCATGCGACGGATGACCGAGGACGTCGCCGGTTTCTGGGATGCGCAGGCCGCGGACTTCGACGACGAACCCGATCACGGGCTCCGTGACGCAACTGTGTATGCCGCGTGGAAGCGGTTGTTGCTGGCGGAGATGCCCGCGGCTCCCGCGTCGGTGGTGGACCTCGGCTGCGGAACGGGGTCGCTGTCCGTCCTGATCGCCTCTGCTGGTTACTCCGTCGTCGGTGTAGATATCGCCCCGCGGATGATCGACGCGGCCCGAGGCAAGGCGACAGCGGCCGCGGTCGACGCGCGCTTCTTCGTCGCCGATGCTGCTGCTCCCGGTCTCGCGCACCGAGCGTTCGACGTGGTTCTCGCGCGACACGTCCTATGGGCGATGCCCGACATCGACGCTGCAATAGCCGAGTGGGTGGCGCTGCTCCGGCCTGGCGGCCGCCTGGTCCTGGTCGAAGGGCGATGGCACACGGGCGCGGGCCTGACGGCGTCCGATACGGCGGGAGTCGTTCGTCGCCACCGCGGCGAGGCCAACGTCAGCGTGCTCGACGCCGCGGATCTCTGGGGAGGACCGATCACCGACGAGCGGTATCTGGTCATCAGTCGCTGGTGAGGAATGCTTGGCGTCGCTTCCGCCTTCGCCTGAACGGAGCGGTCCGCGGCCGGCGCTAGAGGAATCCATATTGTCCAAGAGCGGCGGCTTCGCGGAGTGCGAAGCCGCCGCTATGTCGATTTGGGTCAGCGAGCGAACGGGAGCGCGAGGTAGCGACGCGGCGAGCACTCATGCCGACGCCGTGAAGGTGTATCGACTGCGGGCCGGTGCAACTTCGGGTGACTGACGTCATAACTGCGACGTTCGAGGCGGTTGCGCGTGGGTTGTGGCCGTAACGTTTGACGCGGCCGATCACGACAAAGGGGGCCGTCATGTCGCAGGGATTGAGCCGTCGGCGTTTGCTCGGCGCGAGCGCGGGGATGGTTGGAGCGGCGGCGCTGGGGGTGTCGCCAGCGGCCGCGCGCAGCGGCGGTCCCGGCCACGGGCACGGGCATGACGACCATGACCACGGCCGCGGCGACAGTTTGGTCCCGCGCGACCGGCTGGGTGTTCAGCAGTGGTCGCTGCGCGATGCGACACCGCGCTTGAACCGATCGGTCAGCGGCTACCTCGGTGGAGGCAACTTTCCCGAAGACCCGACCGACCTCGGGTCCCTGACGCCGCTCCCGGGCGGCTTTGCGGCGGTCTTTGAGTACCTGGCGAGCGTCGGCTACCGAGGCTTTGAGTTCTACACCCTCGACCAGGGCGCCAACGGCGCCATCACCACCCCGCAGATCCGTCGGGCGCTCGACGCCGCGGGCCTGGTCTCGGCCGGTAGCCATCAGGGCGGCCTGCAGCAGATGGTCGACGCGACGTACCGCAACAACCAGATCCAGATCGCGGACACGCTCGGGCATCGCATCATCGGCACCGCCGGCAACCCGGCCAACCCGACGCTCGGCACGCTCGCGGCCTGGCAGGGCTACGCCCAGCAGGCGAACACGGTCGGGGCGGCGCTGCGTGCGGCCGGGCTGAAGTACTTCTTTCACCCGGAGCAGGACTGGTTTCGCTTCTTCGAGGACCCGACCCATCCGGAGCTCGCGCGCGTACACCGGATCGACTGGTTCACCGATAACACCGACCCGCGCTACGTGTTCTTCGAGCCCGACACGATGCACACGCTCGCGGGCCGCGCGCGCTTCGTCGACCCGGTCGACGGAAGCCTCTTCGACGTCAACCGCTGGTACGGACGGCTCGCCGCGCAGCGCCGCCTGGTCGCGTGGCACATCAAGGACGCCGATCGCAACCCGCTGCCCACCGCGGGCACCAATCCGTTCACCCAAGAGCACGCACGCCCGCGGTTCCCGCTCAACGGCGGCGTCGACGTCGTCTACGTCGGCGAGGGCTCGATCGGCAAGGGCTACCCGTGCGACATCGACCCTGAGGTGCTCGGCTTTGAGCGCTGGTTCACGCGCTTCCGGCTGACCGACCCGGGCTGGTTCAACGCGGAGAGCGACAGCGGCCCGGGCAACGCGACCGCCGACCCCGGCCGGAGCCTGCGCTGGGCGAGGGTCAGCGCACGCAACCTGCTCGCGATGCACAGGGTCCAGGGCGAGCACCAAGCCCGGCGCTAACCGGTCGACAGGCCCGCCGCAACCGCGGCGGGCTAACCAGCCACGTCGCCAAGTGCGGCTTGCCGATCTCGGGCGTCGAGCGGGCGCACCGGCACGTTGCGCGTGACGGTCAAAACGCCAGGACGAGCGACGCCTCCCTTGTGACGGTCCGAAATGGCACCTTAAGCCGTCTCTCGGTACGAAGATCGTTGCTTTGGCCGTTTCGCCTAACTACTTTTTCGCCCCCAGGGGTTTGTTGTTGTTGGGCGAGCGGGGTAAGGGTCGCTCGCTCTGTCGTAGAGGAGGTCCTCGTTGTCTTCACCGGCTCGCAAGCTGGTCTCCATGGTCCCCATCGGTCTGCTGTTGGCTGCGCCAGTAGTCGCGCAGGCGCGGCCGGCCGACGCGACGGCGCACGCTGCCGCCGCTCAGACCCGGATCAAGCTGAACACCGTCAGTTCGCCGCCGCGCACCGCTGCGCCGGGCACGACGTTCAAGATCACCGGCAAGGTGACGAATCGGTCGCGCACCGCGCGCACCGCATCGGTTCGGATTACGCTGCGGCGCACCAAGGGTGCGTTTCCGAAGGCGGTCGGGAGAGTCTCCTTGCGCCGCATCAAGGGGCATCGCACAGCGAAGTACACGGTTCGCGTCAAGATTCCGGCCACGCTCGCTGAAGGCCGGTATTACGTGCGCGGATGCGCCGACTACGGTCGCAAGACGCCGCTTGAGAACCCGACCGCGGCCTGCCGCTTCGCACTGCGGCGGATCACGATCAAGAAGTCGGCGACTCCCGTCGCGGCGCCGAAGCCGCCGGCGAGCACGCCGGCGCCGCAGCCCGCGAAGCCGGCCGGACCGTTCGACATCCTCGTCTTCACGACGCGCAACGACGCCGTGACGCGCGCGGGCATCGAGGCGATCGACCAGGTTGCCGACTCCACCCGCGGCCGAGGCCATTTCAAGGTCGAGGCGCCCGATCCGGCGGCCGCCCCGAGCTACTTCACCGACAAGAAGCTCGACGACTACCGCGCGGTGGTCTTCCTCGACACGGGTACCGACAGCGGACTCACCGCCGACCAGAAGGCCGCCTTCGAGCGCTATTACAGCCGCGGCGGCGGCTTCCTCGGCATCGGCTCCGCGATCGAGACCGATCCGGGCTGGGCGTTCCTGACCGACGTGCTGGGAACGCGCTCCGCGGGAACGGGCGGCGTCGCGCAGGTCGCGACCGTCAACGTCGCGGACAAGGTCCATGAGGCCTCGGCAGACCTCCCCGAGTACTGGGACCACCCGGACATCTACTACAACTTCACGAGCAACGTCCGCGGCTTCTCGCACGTGCTCGCGACCGTGGTCGAGGACCCGTTCGGGCCCCAGCCCCAGGGCGGGTCGCTGAAGGGGATGACCGGCGGGAAGATGGGCGCCGATCACCCCGTCCTGTGGTGCAAGGACTACAAGAACGGCCGCTCGTTCTACAGCGCGCTCGGCAACACGTCGACGAGCCTGCGTGACGACGACTTCGCCTCGCTGCTGAAGGGTGCAATCGACTGGACCGCCGGCGTGGCCAACAAGACCACTAGCGACTGCGGCGCGACCGTGCTGGCCAACTACCAGCAGACGCCGGTCACCCGCAACCCCAACCTCGAGGAGCCGATCGGGTTCGATCAGCTGCCGGACGGCCGCATCCTCCAGACGTCGCGCCGCGGCACCGTGCGCCTGCACAACCCGACGACCGGCACGACCACGACGATCGCGGATCTCGGCAGCACGAGCCTCCCGACCACACTGCGCGTCTACACCAACTCGGAGGACGGCCTTTACGGTCCCGCCATCGATCCGGACTTCGCCCAGAACCACTGGGTGTACCTGTACTACGCGCCGCAGACCGTCCAGAACGTCAAGCTCTCCGACGGCTCGGTCGTGACGCAGACCACGCCGAACACGACGGTGCCGAACTCGGCGGCGAGCCCGACGGCGTGGGACCCCTACGTCGGCTACTTCCAGCTCTCCCGCTTCAAGTTCGTCGATGGCGCGACGCCGACGCTGGACCTCTCGTCCGAGCAGCAGATCCTGCGCGTCTCCAACAACCGCCAGGAGTGCTGCCACGTCGCCGGCGACATCGACTTCGACAAGCACGGCAACCTGTGGATGGTCACAGGTGACGACACGCCCGCCGGCGGCATCCGCGCCAACGGCTTCGGTCCGTTCGAGGACGAGCTGACCGACGAGCAGCAGGTCATCCGCCTCACGAACGCGACGGGCGGCACCTACACGCTGACCTTCAACGGTCAGACCACCGCGCCACTCGCGTTCAACGCGACCGCGGCGCAGGTCGACACCGCGCTCGAGAATCTCTCGAACATCGACACCGACGAGGTCCAGACCAGCGGCGGCCCCGCGGACACGGCGAACCTGAACGTGTTCTTCCGCCGTGCCAAGAAGGGCACCAACCAGACCCAGATCACGGTCAACGGCGCCGCCCTCACCGGTACGGCTCCAACCGCGGCGGCGACGACAGCACAGGAGGGCGGCTGGTTCCAGCGTCCCACCGGCGATGACCGGCGCTCGACGACCAACACCAACGACCTCCGCGGCAAGATCCTGCGGATCAACGTCAAGGGCACCATCACCTCAGCCGACTTCAACAAGGCCGACACGGGCTCCGGTACCGGTGCGTACACGATCCCGGCGGGCAACCTGCGCGACTACGCGCAGGCCAGCTACCCGGCCGTCGCATCGCAGACGGGCTTCGCCGCGAAGTTCCGTCCCGAGATCTACGCGATGGGCTTCCGCAACCCGTTCCGGATCCAGGTCGACGAGAACGACGTCGCCTACATCACGGACTACTCGCCGGACTCCAACGTGCCGCAGCGCGGCCGTGGTCCGTCGGGCGTCGGCCGGGTGGAGATCGTGCGCAAGCCGTCCAATTACGGCTATCCGCTCTGCTATTCGAGCAAGCTCGGTTACAACAAGTGGAACTTCCAGGAGTTCGCTCCCGGTACCACGACCGTCGGCATCCCGGCCACCACTCCGCCGTCGAACGACTGCGGAAGGACCGACGGGCTGCCCAACGAGTCGCGCTGGGTGCGCGACGGCGGCCCGGGCTTCGAGCCCGGCCTCGCCCTCACGCCTCCGGTCAGCGATCCGGACATCTGGTACTCCTACCGCGACAACACGGTGCCGTCGGCCGACGGCACGATCAACGCGCTCGGTACGCCGTGCGCCGCCTACTACGCCCCGACCCCGGGCCCGATCGCGCCGGGCTCGAGCACGGAGTGCCCGCGCCTGTTCCCGAACCTGTTCTCGGGCGGCGTGGCGCCCCACGGTGCCGTCAAGTACCACTATGACGCGAGCAATCCCAGCACCACCAAGTTCCCGCCGTACTACGACAACAAGGTCGTCATCGGTGAGTTCAACCTGCACACGCTGCGCGAGGTCGTGCTCGATCAGCAGAACCACGTGCAGCAGATCAACTCGTTCCTGAACTGCACCAGCCAGGCCGTCCTCGCGAGCGGCCCGACGCCGGCGACGCCGTTCGAGTGCACCAACCCGATGGACATGCAGTTCGGGGCGGACGGCAGCTTCTATCTGATGACCTACGGCACCGGGTTCTTCAACATCAACCCCGGCGCCGCGATCTTCAAGTGGTCCTACGTCAAGGGCCAGCGGCCTCCGGTCGCGGTGATCGGAGCGGACAAGACGGACGGCAAGCTCCCGCTCACCGTCAACTTCTCCAGCGTCGGTTCAAAGACGCCGGAGCCGAGCCAGTCCATCACCTACAGCTGGAACTTCGGCGACGGCAGCCCCGCGTCGATCGATCCCAACCCGTCGCACACCTACACCGCGGCGGGTGCGTATACGGCGGTGCTGACCGTGACGGACTCGTCGGGCAGGAGCGCCTCCGCGAGCCTGAGGATCACGGCCGGCAACACCTCGCCGACGGTGGTCGTCAACACCCCGGTCGAGGGCGGGACGTTCAGCTTCGGTGACAACATCCCCTACACGGTGACGGTCACCGATCCCGAGGACGGGACGATCAACTGCAACGACGTGACGGTGACGTTCGTCCTCGGTCACGAGACGCACGGTCACGCCGAGCAGAGCAAGCAGGGCTGCTCCGGTGTGCTGAACACCGACGCGGGCGACGTCAGCCACGGCGGCAACGTGTTCGGCGTCATCAGCGCCTCATACACGGACAAGGGTGGCGTGGGCGGCAGCCCGGCGCTGAGCACGACGGGTCAGCACAACATCCGCCAGAAGCACCAGGAGGTGGAGTTCGTCGTCAGCCAGTCCGGCACGAATACCGCGACCGGCAACGATGGGGGGACCAACGCCAGCGTCCATCGCGGCAGCCTGGCGGCCGGCGACTGGATCCAGCTCAACGGCCCGTTCAACCTGGTGAACATCGGCACGATCAGCTACCGCGTCGCGGACGCGGCTGCCGGCCGGACCGCGGGCTCCCCGCTCGGCGCGATCGAGGTCCATCAGGACTCGCTCACGGGTCCGATCGTGCAGACGGACAACCTCGTCTCCACGGGCGGCGTGGACACCTGGACGACGCAGACGTTCCCGATCTCACTGACCGGGACACACGAGCTGTTCGTCGTGTTCCGCAACGTCACCGGCGGTGCGACCGGCAGCATGTTCAACCTGAACTGGCTGCAGTTCAACGGCCAAGGGATCGGCACCTGAGAGCGATCCCCACGGGGGTGTAGTGCGAGAGGCGCCGCTTGCGGCGCCTCTCGTCGTTTCAGGGACCCTGGCGAAGCGGGTTCGGTTCAGCACCTACCGCGGGCGAGGAGAAGGATCTGCGAGCGCTGTCGTCAGGTCAGAAACTGCGTTGTCTGCGCCCACGCATCCGCCGCAGCCTGCGCGTCAAAGCCCGGGCGGCCGACCGAGCAGAAGCGATGGCCGACGCCCGGGTAGATGACGACTTGGGCGTCGGGTTGCCAGGCTCGCAGAGCAGCGATGTCAGACGGCGGGACCATCGGGTCTTCGGCGCCGACGAGGACAAGCAGTCGTCCGGCGAGCGGCAGGCTACCGGTCGGCTCGGGGCGGGACGCGGCGATGGCGGTACCGGCGAGCCAACCGGCGTACATCACGACGCAGGCGCGAAGTTCGAGCAGCGCCGCCGCGAGCATCGCGACGTGCCCCCCAAAGGACATCCCGACGGCGACCGGTGGAGCCCCCGGGTCGGCGTGGGGTCGATCGCGGGCCGCGCGGAGCGCATCGCGCACGTCGCTGACGAGCTCGAGGCGGGTAAGTGCGTCAACGAGGGCGAGACCGTGGCGGCGCCCTTCCTCATCCTCCGGGAGCGCGCCGCCGGGCGCGCGACGGTGAAGGAGGTCCGGCGCGATGGCGACGTAGCCCATGGCGGCCACGCGCTCGGCAGCGTCGCGTTGCACGTCGTTGAGCCCGAAGAGCTCGCCGAGGACCACGGCGGTTGGCCGGCGCTGGTCGTTTTCCGGCCACGCCAGAAAGGCCGGCATGGCGGCCCCGTCGAGGGTGGCGACGCTGATCTCGGTACTGGGCACGAGTGGATCGTAGTTGCCGGCAGGCATGCCGAAGACGACTGTTCGGAATGATTAGGATGCCTGGTGTTCATGGCGAATTACTCGTTCGGAGATCTGCACGTACTGCGCGCGGTGGCGGCGCGCGGTTCGTTTACGGCGGCTGCGTTCGAGCTTGGTTACACGCAGTCGGCGATCTCGAAGCGGGTCGCGGCCTTGGAACGAAGGACGGGGCATACGCTCGTGACCCGCGAGCGCAAGGGAGTTCGGCTCACCCCCGCGGGCGAAGTCCTGCTCGGCCACGCCGCCACGGCCCTCGAGGCGATGGAGGAGGCCGACCGCGAGCTCGATGGCGCGGACGCGATCCGCATTCGGCCTGTTCGGCTTGGGGCGTTCGCGAGCGCCGCGGCGGGTGTAGTGCCCGGCGCTCTGGAGCGCCTCAGACGCGATCGGCCCGACATCGAGGTGGCGTTGCGCGAGGGCACAAGCGCAGTTCTGACGCGCGCGCTGCGCGCCGGGAGCCTCGATCTCGCGCTGCTCGCCGGCGTCCTTCCTCATTCGCCGCCCGACGACCGCGAGCCCGCCTTCGACGTCCAGATCCTCGCGGAGGGCCCCCTGCGCATCGTCGTCGGCGCGAACCACCGGCTGGCTGGACGATCGCACGTGCACGCCGCCGAACTTGCCGGCGAGCGCTGGGTGGCGGCACGTTCAGAAGGCCAGGAACAACTCCTCGGGGTGTGGCCAAGCTCCTCCGGCCGAGTGAACGCCCCATACGTCGCGAGGGACTGGCTGACCAAACTGCAGCTCGTCGCGACCGGCGCCGCGATCACCACCATCCCCGACGTCCTCATACCCGCGCTGCCGGCTGATGTTCGAGACGTGGCCGTCGTTGGCGATGACGTGCGACGACGACGACGACTGCTGCTCGTTCGCATGCCCGGAGCGACACGGCCCGAGACCGAGGCCGTCACGCGAGCGCTCCGCGCCGCCGCAACGACTCCGCGAGCAGCCCGGCCGACGCCGGCGGGCAAGCGCACGATCTAAGCCCTGCACCTTCATGGTGCAGGATGACGAGTCGGCCGGACTGGACGGAACGCGGGTCCGCTGCGAGACTCGACCACGGTTGTCGTCGAACTCGCGGACAAGACACGCGAGCTCTACCACCAATACGGAGGCGCCGGTAGGCCCGAACTGGAATGCGCGCTTGCTGACCTTGGCGTTTGCAGTCATCGTCTTCCCCAAGGGCAGCACGCTCACCGCACGCGTCAACGCCGCGCTGAAAGCGATGATCGACGACGGCACGATCGTCAACCTCCAGCGCCGGTGGCTCGACGCAGACCTGACCAGAATCCGCGTCGTGCGCTGAGGCCACGCGACGGTGTGCCGGCACCGGTTGATGTGCGGGGAGCAACTCGCCCTCGGTGGGCCTGGCGATGATTTTTGCGCGCCATGCCGGTCTGTACACCGAATACCGACTCGCGGGAGACTGACGCCATGCGGAAACTGACCTTCGGCATGAACCTGAGCCTGGACGGCTACGTCGCCGCGCCCGGCGACGACCTCAGCTGGGGCGTGCCGAGCGACGAACTGTTCCAGTGGTGGTCCGACCGGGTGGGGGCGACAGGCCTGGCGCTGTACGGGCGCAAGCTCTGGGAGGCGATGAGCTCCCACTGGCCGACCGCCGACAAGCAGCCGGGCGCCACACCGGCGGCGATCGAGTTCGCCGGCCGCTGGCGGGACATGCCGAAGGTGGTGTTCTCTTCGACGACCCGCACGGTCGACTGGAACACCCGTCTCGTCACCGGCGACGCGGTCACCGAGATCACCAGGCTCAAGGCCGACGACGGCGGCCCCATGGACATCGCCGGTGCCACACTCGCCGCGGCGGCCATGCGGGCCGGGCTGATCGACGAGTACGCGATCGTCACCCACCCGGTGCTGCTGGGCGGCGGTACACCGTGTTTCACGGCCCTGGACAACTGGGTGAACCTGAGCCTGGTGGAGACCAGGGCGTTTCCCGACGGTGTTCTACTGACCAGGTACGAGACCAGGCGTTGACTGCCCGACGTCATTGAGATCGTCGTCGAAAAGCACCACTTCCTGCGCAACGAGCTCAGGCTGCCGGCATCGAGTGCCCGAGACGTTGCGAGCGAGCCCGGCGTATGACCTCGATGCTCACCGCCATCACCCACGCGGGGAAGATGAACACGAACCCCTTGAAGTAGGAGACGCTGAAGAGCAGGACCACGGCGATCGCATAGCCGAGCACGACGAGCCAGCGCGGCAGCACCCTGGTGCGCAGGCCGATCGTCGAGGTGACGATCATGAACACGGCGGCGGCGCGGACGCCGTAGACGTACAGGAAGGTGTACGCGAGGCCGCGTGAGAACACCAAGACGTCGGGGCTCGGCGGCGGCGCGCCTTGGAACTTGACGGCGGCGAGGGGAGCTCCGGCCGCCGCCGCGGCGGCGAAGAGCATCGCGACGAACAAGAGGCCGCTCCCGAGGAAGACGGTCGCGAAGAGCTGGTCCTCGTGCGCGCCGATGCGGGTGCGAACGGCGGCGATGAACCAGAGGAACGTGATCCCGGCGAACGGCACCAGATAGAGGCCGACGAGGCCGATCGTTCCCGTCTGGTTCTTCACGAACCAGGCCGCGATCTCTGCCGCGCTGCTCCCCTTGGCGGGCTCCCGGTAGAGCAGGGCGAGTGAGACGACGAACAGGACTACGAAGATGAGGCCTGCGACGCCGGCGGCGGCCGGCGTGCGCAGCTCACGTTCTATCGCCGCGACCCCTCCCATCTCGCCGCCACCGGAGTCGCCAGGCACGTCCGCTCGATCCATGGGGCGACACTAACCCGTATACGTCCGCCGGCATCGTCCCGACGGGATGAACCAGGGAAGTTTCAGCTGAGCTGCTCGGCCAATCCGACGATGATGCCCTCGGGGCCACGCACGAAGCAGAGCCGGTAGCTGTCCTCGTACTGCGCCATGTCGCCGACGAGTTCGGCACCATGGCCGCGCAGGCGGGCGACGACGTCGTCGATGTCCTCGACGGCGAACATGATGCGGCGGATGCCCAGTGTGTTGGCCGGCGCGATCTCCGGCTCGGCCCTGACCGCCGGCGGCGTATGGAACCTCGTCAGCTCGACCCGGCCGTGGCCGTCGGGGGCCCGCAACATGGTGATGTCGGCACGGACGCCGTCGAGTCCGACGGTGCTGTCCACCGCAGGCCCCTCGACCTGCGTCTCGCCTTCCAACTCCATCCCGAGTTCGACGAAGAACGCCTTGGCAGCCTCGAGGTCCTCGACAACGATGAGGACGTTGTCCATCCGCAGCAGCGTCATTTTCGTGATCTCTCCCGGTGTCGTGGGCCGCGCCCGTCGTGGCCCTTCACCTGGTGAGCGGAGCCGGCCAGAGCTTCTCGACAGTACACGCCCCGGCGCCGTCGCTGCGACGGCGCCGGAGCTCGAGCCGCTCCCGGTCAGTTGACGGTGACGGGCACGGTCGTCTGCGACGCGTGCAACGCCCCGGCGCCGACCCGCCGTGTCGGTTGCCTGAGGATCAGCCGGTACCTGCCGGGCGGCAACCCGCGGCTCATGTGGAGCTGCGTGTGCCCGCGGGAATAGGTCCCTCGGCCGTAGGTGCGGCCGGCTCGCCCCTGGGTAATGTTCGCGCGGTGAACACAGCGCATTCACTCGCCGAGTTCCTCCGTGCGCGGCGCGGACGGATCAAGCCTCACGACGCCGGCATCGTCGACGTCAATCGGCGTCGTGTGCCCGGGTTGCGCCGCGAGGAGCTCGCCATGCTGGCGGGCCTCAGCGCCGACTACTACACGCGCTTGGAGCAGGGCCGCGACTACCGGCCGTCGGAGAAGGTGCTCGAAGCCCTGGCGCGAGCGCTCCAGCTCGACGACGACGCCACCGATCACCTGTTTGCCCTTGGCCGCCTGGCTTCGCCTGCCGCGCGACCTCGTGACGACGCGGGTGAACGCGTCGGACCGGAGGTGCACGCGCTGCTCGACGGTTGGAGCACGCCCGCGTTCATCCACGGACGCCACCTGGATGTCCTGGCCGCAAACGCGTCCGCACTCGCGCTGACGCGCGTGTCCGAGCCGGGAACCAACATGCTGCGCTCGATGTTCCTGCTCACGGAGGAATACGAGCGCTACGAGGATCTCGAGTTCACGCTCGCCAGGGTGGTGGCCTACTTTCGCGCGGCCGTCGGCAGCGATCTCGACGACCCCTATGTCGAGGGCCTGGTCGAGGAGCTGTCGCGCAAGAGCGACGACTTCGCTCGCCTCTGGGCCAGGCACGACGTGCTGTCAGCGGCGTCGGGCGAGGACCTGTACACCCACCCGGCAGTGGGCGTCATGCGCCTGCGCTTCCAGACCTTTCCCGTAGGCGGCACCGACCGACAGACCCTCTTCGCCACCACCGCCGCTCCGGGCAGCCGGGACGCGGAGCTACTCGCCCGAATCGCCACATCGAACGGGGGACGCGACCCCTCGATCTAGGGGCGGCCCGTCGTCCGGTGCGATCTCCCGGTTGCCGGACCCGCGAGGAGACGGGTCCGGCAACTCGGGCCGACGAGGCTCACGCGGGGGAGAATGGTGAGCCTCGGGGTTCACCGCCGCTGCCCGGTCCCCCGCCGAGGCAGGGGACCGGGACGTGCGGATTGCCGACTAGGGTGTCGTCGTCGACAGGGTGAACGTGATGCGCTTGCCGTAGCGACCCGCGAGCAGCTTGTCGTTCGCGCCGACAGACTGCTTGAACTGCAGGGTCACGGCATCGTTGGCCAGCGGTTCGGTCCACGCCTTGAGGGGCGTGGGCGTGCCGCTGATCGGCGCGAACGGGCCGCCGGCGGCGACCTGCAGCGCCTGCGGGAGCACCGCGGCGCCGTTGACCAGGTGGCCCGGAGCGTTGCTGCTCGAGTCCACCGCGGTCAGCGACGTGGTCTGGGCGCTGGACGTCACCTTCGCCGCGAGCGACGCGGTGTAGTCCTTGGCCACGCCCGGGACCAGCGAGCCGATGGAGGCCGTCCCGCTGAGCTCGAGCGACATGATCAGCGGGACGTCCGCGTTGACGTCCACGTCCTCGGAGTCCCCGGTCGTCGGCGGAGCCGCGATCGAGAACGCCACGGACTTGGTGGCCTCCGTGTTGCCGGCCTTGTCCTTGGAGCGGTACTCGACCACGTGCGAACCGGCCGCCGTGACCTGGAGCGTCGTCACGAACGGGCTCGCCGCGCTCGTGTTGTCCTTGCGGACCCACTCGCCCGTCGCGGCACCGGTGTTGACGCGGTACTCCGTGTAGTCAACGCCGGAGCCCGGGGTCTCGCCGCCGCCGGCCGGGGTGACGGTGATGGTTCCGACCATGCCCTGCCAGCCGTCCTCGCCCTTGTGCGCGTGGACCTTGCACAGGAACGTGTAGGTGCCGGCGGTGTCGACCACGCTCGTGACCGGCGGGTCGCCCGGAAGGACGATCGCGCCTGGGCTGAGCTTGGTGGCGTCGCTGGTCGGGGACTCGCCGGGCTTGATGATCCACAGATCGTGGACCGACCCCGCGGTGGCCGCCGGGAAGTTCCAGCGGACCGTGTCACCCACCACGGCGGGCACGGCGTTCGGCTCCCAGTGATCCGGGGCCGCATTGACGTCGACCGTCTTCGGCGTGCTGGTACCGCCGCCCGTGGAGGCGGGGTCCGTGGCCGAGAACGTCACACCGACCGGACCGTTGTAGGTCCCGCCCGCGCCCGGCGAGGCCGGGTTGAGCGTGTGCGTCGTGACCGGCGCCTTGTTGTCGACAGGCGCCGGCGGGCCGATCGTGAAGTCGGCCTTCTTGGTCGCCTCCACGTTGCCCGCGACGTCGGTCGAGCGGTACTCGACCGTGTGGGCACCGTTGCCGGTGACCGTCACCGGACCGCGCACCGTGCCCGCGTCGAGCGAGAGCACGCGGACGTTGCGGTAGTCGATGACGTCGGCGTCGGAGTGGTTCTGCAGCCCGACGTAGCCGCGCGTGAACTGGCGATCCGTCGTCGACGGGTCACCCGAGCGCGAGGACGTCTTGCCCGGCGTGTTCTGGAAGGTCTGCAGGACCTCGCCGTTGCGGATGATCGTGTAGGTCTGGCCGACGACCTTGATCTCGTAATCCACCCAGGTACCGCGCGGCTGAACCTTGGCCTGCGTGGCGTCGAGCGGCGAGAAATTGTAGATCGAGCCCGTCTTCTGCGTGTCGGACTGGTAGTCGTTGATCTGGATCTCGTGACCGCAGTAGATCGCGACCCAGGCCTGATCGGTCTGGCCCGAGCCCACCTGACACGGGTACCGGGTGGCGGCCGTGCGGGTCACGGCCTCTGCCGGGTCCGGGAAGCGCACGAACGCGCCGCCGTTGCCGTTCGTGCCCGTGGCCGAGTCGCGCCACTGGAACTTCAGCGAGAAGTCGCCGTAGTCCTTGACCGGGTACCACGGCATCCCCAGCCCGCCGCTCGGGCGGAAGAACCCGCCGTCCGCCGCGTTCCAGGTCAGCTTGCCCGGCCCGGCCTGCGCCCACTTGGCCAAATCGGCCTCCGTGTTGAGGATCGTCTCCTCCTCCACGTAGGGCTTCCACTCGCCGCCGTCGACGCGGATCTCGGTCGTCTTCACACCCGACGTCGCGTCCGTCGCGTCGAGGTCGACCGCGACGTCACCGGTGTAGCTGGCCTTCGGATCGTCGCCGTTGAGCTTGGCGGTGGTCGCCGGAGCGACCTTGTCGATCTTGAACGTCGCGGTCCGTGTGGACTCGACGTTGCCCTTCTTGTCGGTCGAGCGGTACTCGATCGTGTGCGAACCGGCGGTGGTGACGTCGAACGGGGCGCTGTACGCGGTCCAGTTCGCGGCGCCCTGCTCGCGGTACTCGGTCTTGTCGAGGCCCGAGCCGCCGTCGTTGTCCTTCGCCGTCAGCGTGACCTTGACGTCGGCCTTGTACCAGCCGCCGTCACCGTTCGGCGTCGCCGGGGCGAGCACGTGGGTCGTGCTCGGCGCCGCCGTGTCGCCGCCGCTGCCGCAGCTGCCCGACTCGAGCGTGAACGACTCGAGCTCGACGTTCTTGTTCGCCGTGGCGCTGTCGCGCTTGCCGAACACGCCGATGCGATAGCCGCCCGGCTGGTTGAGGTACTGCGTCGTCGAGATCGGCGCGCCGAACGTCGTGAACGTGGTCCCGTCCGTCGACGTCGCCGTGGTCAGCGTCTTGGCCACGTCGTCGTAGGCGAGCCGGACCCAGATGTAGTCGCCGCTGGTCGTGAGCGCACCCGAGTTCGGGTACGGCACGGTCGCCGGCGGCAGCGTGATCGCCGCCCCGTTGGAGGTCAGCACCCGCTCCGCCCACTTGCCCGGCTGGTTGCCGGAGGTGTTCGGGTCGGTGTCGTTCTTGTACTGCACCCCCGCCTTGACGAAGTAGTTCGGGTTGAACGCTGTTCACCAGCCCCAGCCCGAGCGCCTCGCCGTCCGCGGTCAGACCCGCATGCACGACCTTCGCGGTCGCGGTCCACGAGCCAGCCGGAGCCGGCTGCATCAGCAGCTGGGCGTTGCCCGTCGCCGCGTACAGGTCGGTCTGGCGCAGCGGGACCACCAGGCGGCCGTTGGCCACCGTCGGGTTCGCACCCGCGATCGGGTTCACGAGCGTCCACTTCGGGTCGATCGTGGAACCGTTGAACTCGTCGGTCTCCGGGCACTGCCCGGTGCCGCCGCAGTCCTCACCCGAGGTCTGCGGGTCGGCGGTCGCGACGACGTTGAACGCGTCGAACTGGGCGATGTCGTCGGTCCCACCGGAGTCGTGCTTGGTGAACACACCGACGCGGAGCCCGCCCGCCTGGGACAGGTACTGCGTGACCGAGATCGGCGCGCCGAACGACGTGAACGTCGTCCCGTTGGTCGAGGACCAGGTCGTGATCATCTTGGTCGTGTCGTCGTAGACGAAGCGCACCCAGATGAAGTCACCGGCGGTGCTGAGCCCACCGGAGTTGGGCCACGGCACCGTCGCCGGCGGCAGGACCACCGACGCGTTGTTGGCGGTCAGCACGCGCTCCGCCCACTTGCCCGGCTGGTTGCCGGCCGTGTTCGGGTCGGTGTCGGCCTTGTACTGCACCGTCGTCTTGAGCAGGTAGTTCGGGTTGAGCTGGTTGATCAGCGCCAGACCGGCCGCTTCGCCGTCGGCGTTGATGGTGGCGTGCACGACCTTGGCGGTCGCGACCCACGAGCCGGTCGGCACGCTCTGCATCAGCGCCTGCGCGTTGCCGACGTTCGTGTACAGGTCGCCCTGCAGCATCGGCATCGTCAGACGCCCGCTGCCCACGGTCGGCGGGTTGCCGGCGACCGGGTTGACGATCTGCCACTTCGGGTCGAGCGACGAGCCGTTGAACTGATCCGACTGCGGCGAGCAGGAGCCGTCTCCGCCGCCCGGGAAGTCGATCGCGAAGGTGACCGACCCGTTCGGTGTCTCGACGTTGCCCGCGCGGTCACGCGAGCGGAACTCGACCGTGTGGTAGCCCTCGTCGCCGATCGTGAACTCGGTCACGAACGGGCTGGCGTTGGCGGCGTTCTCGCGACGCGTGAAGGCCCCGCCGTCGATCCGGTACTCGGTCCACTCGACACCGGCGCCGCCGGTGCCGTCGTTGGAACGCAAGGTGACCTTGACCGCCGCGGCGTAGGTGCTGGTCGGCGTCTGGTCGTTGAGCTGGACGGTCGTCGTCGGCGCGGCGGTGTCGTCGCTGACCGGCACGGTCGTCGTCTTGGTCGCCTTCTCGCCGTCGGCGTAGGTCACCGTCAGCTTGGCGCTGTAGGTGCCGGCCTCGGCGTAGGTGTGCGCCGGGTCGGTGCCCGACGCGGTCTGGCCGTCTCCGAAGTCCCACTGGTAGGAGACGCCGCCGGAAGCGCCGATCGAGAACTGGAACTGACGTGCCGTGGCGGTCTTCTGCCACTGCGGGTCAGGGCCCGGGGTGTCGGCACCACCGGTGTACTTGAAGCGGTACAGGCCGGCGTTCGAGCCGGTGGAGAAGAAGCCGTCGTAGACCTGCACGTAGAGCGCGCCGTCCGGCCCGAACTTCGAGTCCATGTAGCTCGCGGCCCACGGGAGATAGCCACGGAAGCTGTCCGCGTAGACCGGCTGCGAGCCGTCCTGATCGGTCGCCGGGTCCAGCAGCAGCGCGTGCTTGGCGCTCGTGTTGCCGTGGTCGTTGAGGAACCAGCGGCCGTCCCAGTACTTCGGCCAGCGCGCGGAGTTGTCCGCGCCCTCCTTGTACCGGTAGACCGGGCCCGTGAACACCGTCGCGCCGGAGGCGGTCAGGTACGGGCACAGCTGGGTCGGCGTGCCGCCGTAGTTGGGGGCGTTGCCGGCGCCCAGCTCCCGCGGGAACTGGGGGCAGCCGTTGCCGTTGTTCGGGTTGCCGCGCGAGTACCAGACGTTGTTGGAGCGAGCGGTGCCCGCGTCCTTGCCGGTGCCGGTGGTGTGCGGCAGCGTCACGAGACCCGTGTTGTGCACGGAGTCGTTGACGAGGTTGTTGCAGTCGTACCAGCCCGGCGTCGGCGCCGAAGCCGGGCCGCCGTTGACGTAGCCGGCGACGTTGGTGGTACGCAGCGAGCCGTCGGCGACGCGGTCGCGGTAGGCCTGCTTGTTACCCATGCAGTACGGCCAGCCGTAGTTGCCCGCCGAGGGCAGCTGGGTGGCGGTCTCGTACGTCGACGGACCCTGGGTCGCCGACGGGGAGCCGGCGTCCGGGCCGACCCACGCGGCGAACGGGATGTCGGTCTCGGGATCGATGGTCATGCGCGACGGGTTGCGCAGGCCCATGGCGTAGATCTCGGGCTTGGCCTGGTTGCCGTTGCCCTCGGTGCCGTCGAACAGGTTCGGGCCGTTGGGCGAGCTCGCGGTCGGCAGCGTGTACGTGGTGCCCACGCCGACGGCCGGCTTCGACCCGTCCGCCAGGCTGTCGATCGGGTTGAAGCGCAGCATCTTGCCGTTGTAGTTGTTGGTGCTGCCGGCCGTCCTGCGCGCGTCGTTGAACCCGATGTTGTTCGCGCCGCAGTGCGTGTTCGTCGCCTGCGTCGGGTCACCCGTCGGGCAGCGCTGGGGCTGGTAGTTGCCCGAGTAGCCGTTCGTGCTCTGCGACGAGTTGTCGTCGCCGACGGTGACGTAGAGGTTGCCCTCGGAGTCGAACGCCATGCCGCCGCCCTGGTGGCAGCAGCTCCAGATCTGCAGGTCGTAGTTGAAGAGCACGACCTCGGAGTCGAGATCGAGCTTCTTGGTCGTCCGGTTGATGGTGAAGCGCGAGATGCGCGCCTGGGCCATCTTGGTGATCCGGCGCTGGTCGCCGTCGGCCATGCCCGCGTGGACCGGGTTGTCCGGGTTGAACGTCGGGACGTACTGCAGGTAGACGTGGCCGGTCGTGGCGAAGTCGGGCGAGGCGGCAACGCCGAGCAGGCCCGTCTCGATCTTGCCGTTGACCTCGTTTCCTCCGCCACGGTCGCCGTAGACGGGCAGCACAGCTGCCTGCGTCACGCCGGAGTTGACGGTGCCGTTGTCGGCCTTCGGGTCGTAGACGTGAACGGTGCCGCAGCCGACGCCGACGTTGCGGTTGGCGAAGTCGCTGATGATCGGGGTGGAGGCCTGGCCGATCATCTTGCCGCGCTCGGCGTTGGTGCGGCAGTCGCCGCGGCCGATGTAGATCGCCCAGCCGTTGTTGGCCAGCGAGACGCCGTGTGACTCGCCGCTGTTGGTCAGGTCGCCGCTGGCGGCGCTGACCACGCGCTCGGTCGAGTAGTTGGACATGATCGTCGCCTTGCAGCCACCGCGGACGAGGCCCGCGGACCACTGGATCGCGCCGAGCAGGTGCTTCTTGAGGTCAGCCTGGCTGTAGCCGGCGGCCGTCCGGCCCATGCCGGTGTAGAAGGAGCGGCCACCCTGGTAGTCGCGGCACCAGGAGATCGGCCAGTCGGTGCCGCCCGTGGTGGTGCCGTCGCCGGCGGCCGCGCCGACGGCGCGGTAGCGCGCGACGGTGTGGACCGTACCCGTGGGCCGCGTGGCCCACCGGTAGTAGATGTCGTTGCGCGTCCACTCGAGCGGCAGGCCCTTGGTGGACGGATGCACGCGGTCGCCGAACACGACGACCTGATCGGAGGCCGTGGTCGGGCTCGCCGCGTCGGGGCGGGCGCCGATCAGGCCGGTGATGAAGGTGTTGCTGGGCTCGGCCTCGGCCGCGGAGCCGATGCCGACGAACCCGCCGCCGCCCTGGATGTAGCTCTGCAGCGCGGTCTCCTGCGCGGCGTTCAGGCGGTCGCCGGCGTTGTTGAGGAACACCACGGCGCGGTAGTTCGCGAGGTTGGCCGCGGTGAAGACGGCCGCGTCCGGTGACGCGTCGACCGCGAAATCATTCGCCGTCCCCAGATCCTTGATCGCGGTGATGCCGGCGTCCACGGTCGCGTCCGACGGCCCGTGGAACACGAGCACCTTCGGCGGTGTCTGCGTGCCGGTGATCAGGATCCGCTCGACGGCGTCGTCGCTGTTGGATTCGATCACGATGCGGGCGACCGAGGTGTAGTTCGCGCGCGTCGGCTTGTAGCCGACGTTGAGCGTGCAGCTCGCGTTCGGCGCCAGCGTCTTGCCGCGGCAGTCCTCGCTGACGATCGAGAAGTCGGCCGCCGTGGCGGCGCCGCCGTCCTCGTCGTTGGCCAGGATCCGGATGGCGTTGTCGCCATTGGGGATCACGAGCGGCGCGTCACCGTCGTTGGTGACCTTGATCGGCGCCTGGTTGTCGGCCGCGGGGGTGCCCTTGGGCACCGAGGGGAAGGACTTCGGGCCGGCCTTCAGCGACGGGGCGGCATCGGCACGCACCGCTGCCGCGCTCTCGGCGGTGTTGCGGAACGGGTTGAAGTTCGTCGCCCCGCCGAGCCCGACCGGGTCGCGCTCGATGAAGTAGTACTTGGTCTTGTTCTTGGCCGACGCGAACATCGGCGCGAAGTTGATGACGCCCTGTCCGGCGGTGCGCTGGTCTCCGTCGCCGCAGTCCGGCTTGATGCCGCCCGCGGCCATGTCCTTGACGTGGAAGGAGATGACCCGGCTGCCGAACTTCTGGATCATGCTGTTGACGTAGGCGGCGCCCACGGCCGGATCGGAGGGGGTCGCGTGACCCGACGCGCCGCAGACGGCCCAGCCGATGTCGATCTGACCGACCACGTAGCGCGGGTCGGTGCGCTCCATCACGATCTCCCAGGCGCTCTTGAGCACGCCGTTGTCCGTGTAGCGGGTGCTGAACTCGCTGTTGTGATTGTGGAAGTACGCGGGGCCGACGCCGGCCTCGACGGAGCGCTTGCCGAGCTTGTTGAGCTGCAGCGCGGTGTTCAGGGTCTGCGCATAGCTGCCGAGACCACCGGCGCCGTCCGCGCCGCCTTCACCGACCATCTCCTGGCCGAGGATCTTCGCGGCCGCGATCTCGCCGTCCCACGTGCTCTCGCTGAGGCTGCCGTGACGAGCCGGGAAACGCAGGCCGTACTTGTCGCCGAGCGCGCGCAGGTCCAGCAGGCCCTGACGGTTGCCCTGCGGATTGCCGCTGCTCGGGAACGGATTGCCCGGGTAGCCGTAGAGCTCGACGTTCTTGATGCCCTGCACCTGGAGGAACGCGAACAGGCGCTCCATGCGCGCCATCACAGTGTTGGCGGGCACTGCCGGCACGCAGTAGGGCGTCGGCGGCGTCGGCGACGCCGGGCAGAGGATCTCCCCTGTACCACCGCTCAGGTAGTCCCTGAAGTTGTACAGCTGGATGCCGCTCTGGCCCACGGGAGCACCCTCGCCCATGGACGCGGGCCGCTGTGCCTGCGCCGCCCCCGCGGTCGCGAGCAGTGCGCCCGTCGTTAGCGCAGCGGCGATCGCTGCCCGCACCCTCCGGTGTCTCAGCATCTTCCCTCTCCTCTCGACGGAATGACTTCTGTCAATCCGCAGGGCGAAAGTCTATGCATGGATGACAAATGCGCGCAAGTTCGGTACCCGCAAACGCCGAAGTTGAATATGTCTGACGCTTTCGTCGCTGATTCGGTGATTGACAGAACAAATGAAGATCGACTTGACACGGTGGAGCAACCCTGCGTTAATCCGAACGGCTTTGGATGACAACGTTGTCATTTCGGCTGCGAGAGCGGCAGGAGGAGAAGGTGCGCGGCCCCCACGGTTCGTAGTCGGGGAACTCGTTCAGATCGAGACGATCGTTCGCGGTCTCGAGGCCTTTCCCGCCGGTCCGTGCGACATCGAGGCGTTGACCGGCCTCGAGGCGACGGTCGAAGGCGCGATGCCCGTGGCCGGCGCATGGGTGATCGCCGTGTCGGTCGCCGACCGGCTGGTATTGGGCTTCCCCGAGGACGCGTTGCGGTCGACCGGCATGGTCCTCGTGGACAGCGACCGGGTTCCGCGAGAACACGTGCCGGAGCTGGCGTGGCGCGACGACCTGCTGCTCTCGCTGCACACGGATACGCAGCGCGAGGCGGAAGCCGAGCGGATCGCCGAGACCGTCGAGGAACGCCTGTCCGATCTGCACGACGTCGCGCGTGTACAGACGCAGGTCGAGGCCGACGGTGACTGGCCGGTGACGATCAGCGTGTGGCTCAACGCGCAGGGCGACTGCCTGCAGCTGGCCGCGAGCGTGATGGCGCTCACCGACCGGGGCTGGGACCTCGAAGCCGACGAGGATCCGTTGCTGTCGGCGATCTGGGTCAGCGACGGAGCGGACTTTCTCGCTCCCGAGGTGCGCGCGGCCGAGCTCGTCTATCGCCGTTGGAGCGCGCCTGAGCGGCGCTCGTGGAGCGAGCTCCCCGTGGATCTCGACGAGGCCGCCTGACCCTATGTAGATCAGCTACAGTCATCGCCATCATGCGCGTGTCGCTGCAGACCCTGAAGTTGCTGCAGGTCTTCGTCGAGGACCCGGCTGAGCCGCGGTACGGGCTGCTGCTGATGCAGCGGACCGGCCTGAAGAGCGGGACGATCTATCCGGCGCTGCACCGGCTGGAATCCGAGGGCTGGCTGCGGAGCTGGAGCGAGGACGTCGACAGCTCGGAGGTCGGGCGCCCGACACGGCGGCTGTACGCGATCACGCCGACGGGACTCGCTGCGGCCGAGGCGGCGCTGACGCCGTTCCGCACAGCGCCGAAACCCACGCCGAAGGTGAGGTTCGCATGACCGACTGGCTCGTCGCGCGAGCGTTGGCGCGGCTCCCGGAGTCCCTGCGAGACCGCTATGCGGCGGAATGGCAGGCTGACCGTGCTGCGCTCACAGGGCTGGTCGCGCTGCGCTGGGCCCTCGGTCTGCAGCGCGCCTCGGCGGAATTGCGAAAGCAGGCCGGCGTGAAGCGGCGGTCGCCGCTCCCGCTGCTCGCGCTCGACGGGCTGACGCTCGGCCTCGTGTACTTCGCCGCGTACCTGCTGCGCTTCGGGCGCGACATCCCGAACGCCTACGAGCAGCTGTTCATCGAGACGCTCCCGGTCGTCGTCCTCGGCGGCCTCGTGTGTCTCGCGCTGACCGCGAACCCGGTCAAGGGCGTCGGGCTGACGACGCTGGTGCTGATCGCCTACGTGACGATGCTGCAGCCGGTCGAGGTCTCGACCTCACAGAGCCTTTCGGCGCTGCGGGTTCCGGCCGGCGTGTGCGTGCTCTTCGCCCTGAGCGCGTGCGCGCTGCTGCTGCTCAGGTCTGCGATCTGGCGCCGAACGACGGCGTTAGGACGCGAATAGCGCTTCGAGCGTGTGGCGCATGACCGTCGGGTCGGCGTCGACGCCGGTCCAGTGACGGATGCTGATCACGCCTTGATTGACCAGCATCCCGAGGCCGTCGAGCACGGTCGCTCCGCGTGCCTCGGCGTCGCGGATGAGCCGCGTGCGCGGCGGGTTGGGGATGACGTCGGCGACGACCATCCCGGGCTGCAGGCTGTCCACGATCCACGTCCAGCCGCGCGTCGACGTCGGGAAACAGCCCGATCGAGGTGGCGTTGACGACGATGTCGGTGCCCTCTGGCACGCGATAGGTGCCGTCCCACACGACGAGCTCGGCGCGGGCGCTCGTGCGCTCGTTGAGCAGGTCGACGAGTTCGGTCCCGCGCGCCGGGTTGCGGTTGACGACCGTGATCCGCGCCGCCCCCGCGAGCGCGGACTCCACCGCGATCGCACGAGCGGCACCGCCCGCGCCGAACAGGACGATCGACGTGCCGGCAGGATCGATCGCCGTGCGCAGCGACGTCACGAAGCCCTTGCCGTCGGTGTTCTCGCCGATCAGGCGCCCGTCGCGATCCACCACGCAGTTGACGGCGCCGATCAGCGCCGCGGACTCCGCCAGCCCGTCGAGATGCTCGATGATCGCGACCTTGTGCGGGATCGAGCAGTTGAAGCCCACCCAGCCCATCGCCCGCGCGCCGCGCACGGCGTCGCCGAGGCCGTCCGGCGCGACCTCGCAGTTGACGTAGCGCGCGCTGAGGCCGTGATGGCGGTAGGCGGCCTCGATCATCGCGACCGTCGGGTTCTCGTCCGCCGGCGTGGCGAAGGATCCGGTGAGCAAGCTGAGAAAGTGCATCGATCCGAATGCGCACACTAGCGTCAGAAAACGATGTCTGAGCTACACGGCGATACCGTCGTCATCGGCTCCGGCATGGGTGGTGGAACGGTCGCCCTCGCCCTCGCCCGCCGGGGCGCTGACGTCCTCGTGCTGGAGCGCGGGCAGCGGCTGCCGCGCGAGCCGGACAACTGGTCCGCGCAGGCGGTGTTCGCCGAGCGCCGCTACAAGCCGGCCGAGCGCTGGCTCGACGGCGCCGGGCAGCGACTTCGCGCCCGGTGTGCACTACGTGGTCGGCGGCAACACGAAGGTCTACGGCGCGAGCCTGCCCCGGTTCCGCGAGGCCGACTTCGACGCGGTCGAGCACGAGGAGGGGACGTCGCCCGCGTGGCCGTTCACCTACGCCGACCTCGAGCCCTACTACGCCGAGGCCGAGCGGATCTACCGCGTCCACGGCACCACCGGCGAGGACCCGACCGAGCCGTGGCGCAGCACGCCGTTCCCCTATCCGGCGCTCGAGCACGAGCCCTACGTGGCCGAGCTCGCGGCGCGCCTGCGAGCACAGGGCGTACGCCCGAGCGCGAACGCGATGGGCCTCGACCTGCGGCCGGGCGGCGCCTGCATCCGCTGCGCGACGTGCGACGGCTTCCCGTGCCTGCTCGGGGCGAAGAGCGACGCCGAGACCTGCGCGGTCGACCCCGCGCTCGCGACCGGGCACGCGCGCCTCGAGACCGGCGTGCGGGTGCGGCGGATCGTCGCCGACCGCAGCGGCCGCCGCGTCGACCACCTGATCGCCGACGGGCCAGATGGACCGCTGAAGATCACGGGCGGGCGCTTCGTGCTCTCCGCCGGCGCCGTGAACTCGGCGGCGCTGCTGCTCGCCTCCGACGGGCTGGCGAACAGCTCGGGCCTCCTCGGACGCAACTTCATGATGCACAACAACGCGCACATCGTCGCGGTCGACGTCAACCGCCGCAACGACGTCACCTTCCAGAAGACCCTGTCGGTCAACGACTGGTACAGCGACGGCGGCGACGGCTTCCCACTCGGCGCGATGCAGCTGATCGGCAAGGTCCAGGGATCGATGATGAAGAGCGCCGCGCCGAGCGCTCGTGCCGCGCGCGGTCCTCGACCAGGTGGCCCGCCGCAGTGTCGAGTGGCTGATCATGGGTGAGGACCTCCCGCACGCCGGCAACCGCGTGACGCTCGACGGCGCCGGCCGCATCGTCACCACGCGCAGCGCCCGCGGCGCGCGCACGCACGACCGGCTGCTCAAGCGGGCCAAGGCGCTGCTGCGCGCCGCCGGCTACGACGCGATCCTCACGCAGCCGTTCGACATCAGCATGAACAGCCATCAGTGCGGCACGGTCGTCGCGGGAGACGACCCCGCCGCCAGCGTGCTGGACCCCTGGTGCAAGGCGCACGACCTCGACAACCTGTGGGTCGTCGACGGCGGGTTCTTCCCCTCCTCGGCGGCGATGAACCCGGCGCTGACGATCGCCGCCCAGGCGCTGCGCGCGGTGGCGGAGTCCGACCTCGCGGCATAGGATCACGGCGACGAAGCAGGTCTCCGAAGGGAGATGGAAATGACTGATTTGGCCGGCCGGCGAATGACGGTCGAGATGGACGGCGACTTCGTCGTGTTCCTGATCGGCGCCCGGTTCAACAACAAGCTTCAGATCGCTCGAAGCCTGGTGGACCTCGGCGGTCGTCGCGGGATGAAGCACATGCTCGACCACCTCGTCGCCCACCCGGAGAAGGGTCTCCTGGCCTACGAGATGGGCCTCCCCACGATCGTGCAGTACTGGCGGTCGTTCGAGCAGCTCGAGGCGTTCGCGACCGACAAGGACGATCCGCACCTGGATGTGTGGCGCCAGTACTGGCGGCGGGTTGGTCGAGACGGCCGGACGGGCATCTGGCACGAGACCTACCTGGTGCAGGCAGGCCACTACGAGGCGGTGTACGGCAACATGCCCCCACACGGGCTGGGCAAGGCCGGCCGGCTCGTGCCCGCGACCGAGTCATCGAACGCCCGGGCGCGTCTGAAGGGCTTGACCGTCTGAGGACTACCGGAGGACCTGGCGTCCCTCGGACGGCTGGATCAGCACCCAACCGACGCCGGACAGGCCGAGCTGGACGCTCTCGCCCGAGCCCATGCCGATCAGCGACTTGGCCTGCATGTCGGTCTTGAGGTTCGTCGAGACGCCGCCCGACCAGGCGATCGCCGCCTGCGGGTCCACGAACGTGGGTGCCTCCGCGACATCGAGCCGCAGCGGCTCGCCGTCGGACATCAGCGCGACCAGACCCGTGCCGCGCAGCTCGACGTTGAAGAGCCCGCCGGCGAGTGCGCCCGTCGTGCCGCCCTTGATGCGCGTCACGTCCCAGTCGATGCCCGCCTCGAAGGCGAGGATGTTGCGGCCGCTGACGGTCAGCGAGTCGTCGTGCAGCGAGAGGACGTGGACGAGCATCGCGTTGTGGGCGAGGAACAGCTCGCCCGAGCCGGTGGCCTGCATCAGCCGCAGCGACTCGCCGGTGGCGGCCTTCTTGAGCATGCGGCTGAGCCCGCCGCCCTTGTGCTCGAAGTGCACGTCGCCCTGGTAGGCGACCATCGCGCCGTTGCGCGCCATCACCGTGGTCTCGGAGAGCTCGACCTTCAGCAGCCGCGGGTTCTGGAGCGTGAACGGCTCTCCGGTCTCTACCTCTGAGAAGCGATCCAGCGGGGAACCCAGGTCCGACATGTTTCGGCAACACCTCCGTAGCGGTTCTCATCGAGGGTACATGTGCGTTGCCCGGACGCCCCGGTCCGCATTCTGCCGTCCGCTGTGCGCACCTTTCGCTTGTTGCTTGACGGAACGACCTACAGTCAGTAGGTTGATCTCGCGAACAGGGAATCGCGGGCGTCACTCGTCCGAAGGGGAGGAAGAGCATGCAGTTGCGACTTGTCAGGCCCTTGGCCTGCGTGTTGTCGTGCGGCGCGTTCGTCGCGCTGTCCGCCGGCACATCACACGCGGCGGTCTCGCCGTCGGCGAAGCTTCAGTCCGTCACCTCGTCGCCGAGAACGTCGGTGGCGCCCGGCGCGACGCTGACCGTGTCCGGGAGGGTCACGAACCGCACGCGCAAGAGCGCGAAGGCGCGCGTGACGGTCACGCTGCGCGCGAGCAAGAGCGGCGGCCGCGCGATCACGCTCGGCACCAAGAGCTCGGGCCGGATCAAACCCGGCCGCACCGCGAGCTACAAGCTCGCGGTCAAGCTGCCGGCTGCGCCGGCCGGCGGCTCGTACTACCTGCGCGCCTGCGCGCAGATCTCGAAGGCCGCCGCCGATTGCCGGTACGCGACGCGCAAGCTCACGGTGGCCAAGCCGGCGACGCCGCAGCCGAAACCGCAAGCCGCCCCGCAGCCGGAGACGAAGCCGTCCCCGCTGCCCCAGCCCGACGCGGGGAGCGGGCCGACGTTCGACGTGCTCGCCTTCACGGGCACCGCCGCGCCCGCGTCCTACGCCTCGGGCCTCACGGCGCTCAAGGACATCGCCGCCGCCGGCGGCTTCACGGTCACGCAGAGCTCCGACGCGTCACTGTTCACCGCCGAGCGCCTGAAGGACTTCCGCGTCGTCGTCCTGCTCGGCGACATCGGGTCGCCCCTGGACGCCGCCCAGGAGGCCGCGTTCCAGGCGTACTTCAAGGACGGCGGCGGCCTGCTCGCGCTCGGCTCGGCGATCGAGTCCGAGCCGCAGTGGAGCTACCTGACCGACGTGCTCGGCACGCGCGCGGACGGACCGGCCGTGGCGGCGTTCAACGCGACGATCAAGGTCGCCGACCGCGTCCACGAGGCGAGCAAGTCGCTGCCCGAGTACTGGACCCACGGCGACCGCTACTACAACTTCAAGGCCAACGTCCGCGGCCTCTCGCACGTGCTCGCGACGGTCGACGAGACCACGTACACCGGCGGGACGATGAAGGCCCTCGCGGACCACCCGGTGGCCTGGTGCAAGGACTACCAGGGCGGCCGCTCGTTCTACTCCAACGTCGGCGCCAGCGGCGACTTCAGCGGCGCCGACGTGCGCAGGCACGTGGCGGGCGCGCTGCAGTGGACGGCCGGCGAGGCCGACCCGGTCTACAGCGACTGCGGCGCGACCGTGCTGGCCAACTACCAGCAGACGAAGATCTCGGTCAACCCGAACCTCAACGAGCCGATCGGCTTCGACGTGCTTCCCGACGGGCGCGTGCTGCAGACCGCCCGCGCCGGCCAGCTGCGCCTGCACGACCCCAAGGACGGCAGCTCGAAGGTCATCGCGAACCTGCCGGTCTACACCAACTCCGAGGACGGCCTCTACGGGCCGGCGATCGACAACGACTTCGCCACCAACAAGTGGGTCTACCTCTATTACGCCCCGCAGACGGTGGTCAACGTCAAGCAGTCCGACGGCACGACCAAGACGATCACGACGCCGCCGAACGCCGCGGCGCCGACCGTCGCTCCGTCGCTGAGCGCCTGGGATCCGCTACGTCGGCTACTTCCAGCTCTCGCGCTTCAAGTTCGTCGACGGCGCGAACCCGACGCTCGACCTCGCGAGCGAGCAGAAGATCATGCGCGTCAACAACAACCGCGGCGCGTGCTGCCACGTCGCCGGCGACATCGACTTCGACAAGCACAACAACCTGTGGTTGGTCACGGGTGACGACACGCCGTCGGGCGGCGGCAACTCCGGCGGCTTCTCGCCGCACAACGACATGAAGACCGACGAGACGCAGACCGTGCGCGTCACCAACGCGACGGCCGGCTCGTTCACGCTCACCTATCGACGGTCAGACCTCCGCGCCGATCGCCTACAACGCGACCGCGGCCGCGGTCCAGTCGGCGCTCGAGGCGCTCTCGCAACCTCGAGCCGGGCGACGTGCTCGTCACCGGGGGCCCGGTCAACACCGCGAGCGCGACCGTGCAGTTCGACGGCCGGCTCGCGCAGAAGAACGTCGCGCCGCTGACGTCCAACACCGCCGGGCTGACCGGCACCTCCCCCGTCGTCGCGATCGCGACGACGCAGGAGGGCGACTGGTTCCAGGCGCCGTTCGTGGACGCCCGCCGCAGCGCCGGCAACACGAACGACCTGCGCGGCAAGGTGCTGCGCATCCACGTCAACGCCGACGGCTCCTACACGACCCCGGCGGGCAACCTCTTCCCCGAGTCCGGGGACACCAGCGACACGTCGCGTCCGGAGATCTACGCGATGGGCTTCCGCAACCCGTTCCGGATCCAGGTCGACGACAACGACGTCGCCTACGTCACCGACTACTCGCCGGACTCCAACGTGCCGGAGAACTTCCGCGGGCCGGCCGGCACCGGCCGCGTCGAGGTCGTGCGCAAGGCGTCCAACTACGGCTGGCCGCTGTGTTACGGCCCGAAGCTGCCGTACTACCGCTGGAACTTCAACACGTCCACGCCGCTCGACCCGACGCCTGAGGCGTACGAGTGCGGCAACCCCGACCGCGGCCCGCAGAACCGCTCGCGCTGGAACACCGGCAAGGACGTCGACCCGGCCTCCGAGCCCGGCCGGATCAACGTGCCGCCGGTCGCCCAGCCGGACCTCTGGTACTCCTACCGCGACAACGCCAGCCCGCCGCTCGGCACGCCGTGCCTGGCGTACTACGACGGCTCCGGCGGCAGCTGCCCGCAGCTGTTCCCCGAGCTCTACACGACCGGCGTCGCACCGCACGGCGCAGCGCCGTACCGCTACAACGCCAACAGCCCGAGCACGACGAAGTTCCCGCCGTACTACGACGGCGCCTTCGTGCTCGGCGAGTTCAACGTCGACACGCTGCGCGAGGTCCGCGTCGACGCCGACAACAAGATCTTCAAGATCAACCGGTTCCTCGACTGCGGCGCGGCGCTGAGCTCGACGTCGGCGTTCCCGTTCGAGTGCGACAACCCGATGGACATGCAGTTCGGCACGGACGGCAGCTTCTACCTGCTGACCTACGGCGACGGGTTCTTCCAGGCCAACGCCGACGCCGGCATGTACCGCTGGGAGTACGTCAAGGGCCAGCGCGCGCCGCAGGCCACGATGAACGCGACGCCGACCAACGGCATCGCGCCGCTGAGCGTGCAGTTCTCCAGCGACGGCTCGCGCGACCCGGACCCGGGCGACTCGATCCGCTTCGCGTGGGACTTCGACGGCAACGGCACGGTCGACTCGACCGATCCCAACCCGTCGCACGTGTACACGACCAACGGCATCTACGTGCCCAAGCTGACGGTCACCGACTCGGCCGGCAAGACGGACACCAAGACGCTCACGATCACGGTCGGCAACACGGCGCCGACGATCACGATCAACGACCCCGCTCGACGGCGACTTCTTCGACTGGGGCGACAAGATCCCGTTCACCGTCGAAGCCTCGGACCCCGAGGACGGCCCGATCGACTGCTCGCGCATCACCGTGACGTTCGTGCTCGTGCACGACACGCACGGCCACGCCGAGGAGGCCAAGACCGGCTGCAGCGGCACGCTGCAGACGAACGCCGAGGACGCGTCGCACGGCGGCTACATCGCCGGCGGCATCAGCGCGACCTACACCGACAAGGGCGCCAACGGGCAGCCCGCGCTGTCGGCGACCGACCAGCACGTGGTGCAGATCCGCCGCCAGCAGGTCGAGTACGCCCAGGACCAGGAGGGCACGACGACCGGCGCCGCCGGCGAGGCCGATCCGGGCGGCGGCCAGGTCCGCAACAGCCTCGATCCGGGCGACTGGATCGCGCTCAACCGGCTCGTGAACCTCACCAACATGGACAAGCAGATCACCCTGCGGTTCTCCGGCCCGGACAGCTTCCCGCCGTTCATCCCGGTCACCCCGACCGGCACGGACCTGGCCGACGTCGAAGTGCGCGACGGCAGCCCGACCGGCCCGGTACTGACCACCGTCCGGCTGAAGGCCACGGGCAACACGGCCACCTACCAGAACTTCAGCGCCCCGCTGAACTTCACGGGCTCGAAGCGGCTGTACCTCGTGATCAAGCAGATCCCCGACGGGCCCGTGATCCCCTTCATCGGCTACGGGAACCTCAACTGGGTCTCGTTCTCCGGGACCGGAATCGGGGTCAAGCCCTGATGTCTCTCACCACAGCAAGGAGTGCCGCAGTGAACGTTCGCAAGACCCTCGTGGCGACCGCGGTCGCCGGGATGGCCGCCGCGGTCATCGCGGCACCGCCGGCGTCGGCGCAGACCGCGCCGTCGTCCTGCCCCGGCGTCGTCGGCACGATCCCCAAGGACAAGATCAGCTTCCAGCTGTTCAACTTCCTCGTCCCCGTGTTCGGCGCGTTCCCGGTCGGTGGCGGTCAGTACTTCCCGCCGGGCGGCACGCCGAACACCCCTGAGCAGATGCAGGTGGCGTTGAAGGACACCCTGGCGCGCATGTCGGCCGAGGGCTTCCAATCCTTCGAGAACTTCGCCGGCACGTTCGGCTGGAGCGATGCCGAGTACCGCCAGATCTTCGAGAGCTACGGCATGCACGCGGTCGCCGACCACGGGACCGTCGACACGGCCACGTGGGACGCGCGCCTCCAGCAGGCCCAGAACCTCGGGCTGAAGTACGTCGGCTCCGGCGGCTGGCCGACGGGCACCAACATGGACACCGTCGAGGGCGCGGTGAACATGGGCCAGGTCCTCAACCAGCTCGGGACCAAGGCGCGGGCGAAGGGCCTCTGGGTCTACGGCCACAACCACGACGCCGAGTTCCGCACGAAGCTGCTCTACGACACCAACGGCGACGGCGTGAAGGAGTCGGTGCCGGCGATCGAGGTCGTCATGCTCAACACCGACCCGTCGCTGGTGACCTTCGAGATCGACGTCCACTGGGCGCTGCACGGCCTCGGCTACGACAAGCAGTCGGAGTTCGTCTCGTGGCTGCGCAAGTACAGCAAGCGGATCGGGATGCTCCATGTCAAGGGCTCCAACCCGACCACCGGCGCGATCACGGATGCCGGCGGCCCGGACGACTACACCGACTGGAAGTCGATCTTCACCGCCGCTGCCGACGTCGACTACTACCACTGGGAGTACGACCTCGCGCCGGACCCGTTCGCCTCGTCGAAGATCGCGTTCAAGCTGATGGACTGCGTGACGTTCGGCAAGGTCCGCGACGAGACGGGCAGCGTCGGCGGGACGGTGCCGGCGACGCTCGCGCTGACCCTCGGCACACCCGCCGGCTTCGGCGCCTTCACGCCGGGCGCCGCGAAGGACTACACGGCGTCGACCACCGCCACGGTGATCTCGACGGCCGGTGACGCGACGCTCAGCGTCGCCGATCCGAGCACGGCAGCCCCGGGGCACCTGGTCAACGGCACGTTCTCGCTGCCGCAGGCGCTGCAGGCGGGTGTCGGCACCGCGTTCGCGCCGGTGTCCGGCACCCCGGCCGCGTTGAAGACGTGGTCGGCACCGACCTCCAACGAGGCGGTGACGGTCAACTTCAAGCAGTCGATCGGCAGCAACGACGCCCTGCGCACGGGCAGCTACAGCAAGACGCTGACCTTCACGCTGTCGACGACGACGCCGTGAACTAACGAGCGCGCCGGTCACTGCGGGAGCGGTGGCCGGCGAGCCTCGTACGCTTGACGCGATGGCAGCCATCCGCCCGCGCGCGATCACGCCCGAAGGCCGGGAGCAGCGCGAGCGGATCCTGCGCGCCGCGATCGAGCTCTTCACCGCCCACGGGTTCCGCGGCGCGTCACTGGACCGCGTCGCGGCCGCCGTCGGGATCAGCCGCCAGGGCGTGCTGCACTACTTCCCGTCCAAGGCGCACCTGCTGCTCGGCGTGCTCGAACTGCGCGACGAGGAGACGACCGCACAGGGAGCGGCACGCGCGCGTCAGGGCGACACGTTCGCCGAGAACCTCCTCGCCCTGGTCGCGCACAATCAGAGTGAGCCAGACCTGACGCGTTTGTATACGGTGCTCGCCGGCGAGAGCGCCGCTCCTGAGCATCCGGGTAATGAGCGCTTCCGGGAGCGCTACCGCCTCGTCCGCGAGATGATGGCCGAAGGCATCAAGGAGGCGCGCAACGAGACCGGCGAGCTCACCCCGGGCATCGATGACGCGACGCTCGCCACGCTGCTGATCGCCGTCATGGACGGGCTGCAGCTGCAGTTCCTGCTCGACCCGGAGTCCGTCGACATGGTCGCGCCGTTCGCGGCGCTCCTGCGGCTCACCGGCATCTCGCCCGAGACCAGTTAGGGGATCTCCCCTCGCGACGGCCACCGGTCGTGGCCGCCGCGAGGTTCGATCGTCAGATCACGGTGTCGTGGTCGACAGCGTGAACGTGAGCGTCTTGCTGTAGGTACCGGTGCGCAGCGCGTCGTTGGCTGCGATCGACTGCCTGAACGCGACCGTCACCGCCTCATTCGAGGTCGGCGCCGACCACGTCTTCAGCGTCGTCGGGGCCGCGGACCCGCCGACGGGCGCGAACGCGCCGCCGCCACTGGCCTGCAGCGTCTGCGGCAACGCGAACGTGCCGTTGACGAGCTTGCCCGTATTCGTCGCGCTCAGATCGGCGACGCTCAGCGTCGCGTCACCCGCCGTCGAGATCACGGTCGCCGTCGTCGAACCGTTGTAGGTCCCGGCCACACCCGGCGTGAACGCCCCGAACGTCGCCGGCGCACCCATCGTCAGCGCGAGCGTCGCCGGCACACTGCCACCGACGGTACCCGTGACCGGGTCCGACGACAGCGCCGGGGCCGGGGGCTCGGTCTCGTTGCCGGCCATCCAGTTCACGAGCTCGACGCCCTTGGACTGGATCTTCATCAGCGCGGCCCCACCGTCGCTGCAGCCGCAGTTGACCGGGCGCTTGGCCTGGGTCACGAACTGGCGCGCGAACACCGCGGCGGCGGCGTCGTTGCCGGCACGATGGGCGGCGTCGGCACTGGCCAGCGGAGCGCTCAGCGCCGCGGCACCCGCCGCGTTGACGGTGCCGTCAGCGACCGCTGCCGTCAACAGGTCCTGGACCTCATTGAACGTGACGCAGTTGGCGTACTCCTTACCGCTGGTCCACTTGATCGCGTGCAGCACCATCTGCACGTGCCAGGTGTCGGTCGTGTACTGCCAGTTGTGGCCGAGGGTGCTGGTGAACGAGCGTCCGCCATCGAAATTGCGGCACCAGACCATCGGGTGGGTGTCGCTGTTCATCAGCGGTCCGGGCCCGTAGCCGAGCTGGTTGACGAGCGAGTCCTCGTTCTCGTACACCAGCGGGTGCGCGATGCCGATCTCGGTGGGGTTGCGGTTGGTGTTGTAGAGCTCCTCCACGCTGAACCAGCGCGGGGGCATGGCCGCCGTGGTCGTGTGGGCGCGATCCGCCGTGACGAACTCGACGTGGCCGCCGGATTCGGTCTCGATCAGGATGCCGCCCTGGTTGCTGCCGTGGTTGGTGAAGCCGGCGCCGATGAGGTCCTGGAACCACGGCACGTTCTGCATCGAGTCGACCGCGCCGTGGAGCGCGACGATGCCGCCGCCGCCGCGGATGTACGCCTGCAGGTTCGCGAACTCGACCCCGTTGAGCGTCGCCGTGCCGTTCAGGCCCACCGTCGAGTCGAAGACGAGGGTCTTGTACTGCTTGAGCGTGTTCAGATCCAGGAACGGGCTGGTCGTCAGCGAGACGCCGGCCGGGGCCTGGCGACCCGGGCTGCCGTTGATGTTCGGGTCCCAGATGTCGACGTCGAAGCCGTTCTCGGCACCGAGCTTCTGGACCAGGTACTCGAAGTCGACGATCGTCTGATGGCGGAAGCCACCGGCGCGGCCGTTGACGAGCACCTTGTAGGTCGCGCCGGGGACCGGAGCGGGCACCGTCGGGTTCCAGTACTGGCGGATCGCCGAGTCGCCCGGGTCAGCCGCGCCGACGGTCACGCCGGTGCCTGCCGTGTCGACCGGCGTGCCCTGCAGCTGGGCGATCAGCGCCGAGCCGGAGCTGACGAGCGCGGGCTCGCCCGCGGCCGCCGTCTTGAACTGCTCGAGTGCCGCGATGGCGCCTGCGGTGTTGCTGGCGTCGGCCTTGGCCTTCGCGTCCGCGAGCAATCGTCTTCAGCTCGGTCGCCTTGGCGGCCGAGATGACCGGCTGCGGGTTGGCGACCGTCACGCCGGTCGCGTGCGGCCTTGGTCAGCGGCGCGCTGAGAATCACGTTCGCGAGCGTCGTCGCGGTGCCGCTGCGCGTGGCTCTTCGCCAGCGGAGCGCTCAGCACCACGTTCGGCGCCGGCGCCGCGGGGATCGGGGAGATGTGCCGCAGGACGGTCACGACCTCCTGGTTGGCGCCGGTGTCGAGCACGATCGGCTGGCCGATGACCGGGCCGTTGCTCGTCGGCGCCTGCGTGCCGGTCGCGCCGTTCTGCGTGTAGCTCGCGATCCGGACCTCGGTCGCACCAGCGGCCGCCGCGGCGGTCAGCGTGGTGTTCACGGTCGGGGGCGGGCTCGGGACCTTGGACAGCGTCACCGTCTCGGCGTTGCGCACCGGTGTCGACGACGATCTCCTGACCGGCGCGGAACCCGAACGGGGTCGCGAGGCGCAGGCCGGTCGCGCCGACCACGGTCGCGCCGTTGAGCGTCGTCCGCAGCGCGTTGTCGGCGTCCATGTCGATCACCGTCGCGAGGTCGGCGAACGACGTCGTGACGACGAACGTGTTCGTGTACTTCAGCGCGCTGCCCGCGGTGTCCTGGACGGCCACCGTCGTGACGTGCTTGCCGACCGTGAGGCGGTTCAGCGGCAGCGTCTTCGGGATCACCGTCACGCCGTCGAGCGTCATCTTGCGCGGCGCAGCGCCGCCCGCGCCGTTGCTGACGGTGTCCGTCGCGTCACGCAGGCGCGGATCGGTCCGCAGCGGCGTCAGCGACTGCGACTGCAGGATCTTGCCGTCGACGACCTGCGGCACGTACACCTGCACGCCATTGAGGTGGTTCTTCGTCAGCGCGCTCGTCAGCGTCACGTTGGCCGCCGGGGCCGCCGGCGCCGGAGAGACGACGGTCGCGATCTTCACGAACTCGGCGTTGGGACCCTGATCGAGCTGCAGCACGTCACCCGCCGCGCGGTTGGTCAGGCTGGCGAGCCGGACCTCGGTCGCACCGGCCACGGCCGCGGCCTGGGTCGTCGTCGCCGACGTGCCCCACGTCGCCACCGCACCCTTGGTGTCGATCTGCAGCGTGATCGTGTTGTAGGTCGCCGTACCGACCACGGTCGCGTTCGCGGCATGCGCGTTGGCCAACGGCGCCGTCAGCGTCACGTTGTCGGCCGGCGCAGCGGGAGCCGGGGTGACGATCGTCGCGATCGTCGCCGTCTCCTGCCCGGCGCCGGTGTCGATCAGCAGCGTGTCACCGGGACTGCGGTTGGCCGTGCTGGCCAGACGCACACCCGTCGCCCCGACCGCCGACGCCTGTGCTCAAGGTCGTGTTCGCGGTAGCGCCACGCGAGAAGTTCCCCGAACTGTCCACCGCCCGATAGCGCACGGACGTGTTGCCCTCCTGCGAGAGCGCCACACTCGCCGTCGCCGACGGACCAGCCGTGGCTGCGACATCGACGTACGTCACGCCACCATCCAGCGAATACTGGAACTTCGCGACGGCGATATCGTCGGTGGCCGAAAGGTTCAGCGTCTGCGGCGCCGTGATCCGCCAGTTGTTGTTGCCGTTCGGCGGCGCCGCGAACGCGCCCGTCGCGACCGGCGCCACCGTGTCAGCCGCCATTGCAGGCGATGCCAGCGCCAATACCGACACAGCCGCTGTGCCGATGGCAAGCAGCGTCCGTGGCCTAGGCCGACGGACCGAATCCCTCACTGACATGTGCTCTCCTCGCGACCCTGCGTATGGACCCCGTCCGCACCCTCTCAAGGCACCGACGCCGTTAGCGAGCCTAACTTTGGCGAGTTCTGCCTGTCAAGAGCGAACTTAGGTTTGTTGCATGCATGGCGAAATATCCTCGCCCTTGGTAGAGGGGTCGATTTTCGCCATTGGCGTGATTTGCGGTCCAGGAGCGACAAATTCCCTCGCAAGAGGAGCCCGCCCACGAGTGGAGAACTAACTTCCCGAGACGAGGAGCCGGCTCATGACGCTGCGCGACAACCTGATCCTGCTGTTCGCGGCCGCCCTGGTCACCGGGCTCCTCGTTCCGTTCGTGTCCTCGCGGATGAACGAGCGTCGAGCGGTCCAACGCCGGCAAGCCGAGGAGGCGCTCGCCCGCGACTCCAAGTTCATCGCCGCGCAGGCCGACTTCCTCGATCGTCTCAGTACGGACCTGTGGCGCCTCGCCGGACGACTGCTCGCGGTCTCGTACTACGCGACGCAATCCTCCGAACAGTTCTCGGAGGCGTGGCGGCGCTACGACGAGGCGTCCTTCGACGAGCTGTTCGGGCTCCGCGCCCACGTGAGCCAAGCGCAGCGAATGGTCTCGGACAGCGGGTCCGAGCAGCTGTCCGATCTGCATACCTGGATCTTCGGCGAGCTCGACCCGGCACTGACGATGAAAGCTCGCTCGATGTCGTCGGACGCCGGTTCTGAAGGCTGGAGCACGTTTCACACCGCCACGATGGGACAGCTCTTCACCCGTATCGACACCGTGCTCCACACGATCGCGATCGATGTCGGCGTGATCCATCGTTGACGGAATATTCCGTCGCGCCGAGCGTCCTGGCGTACATGACGCGCACGGACGCCGGTAGTGTCGGCCGATGATGGGCTCCGCGGATCGGGAGCAGCTGGAGCAGTTCGAACGCCAGGCTCGTGAGCCGGAGCCAGAGATCCCGTTCGCCGAGCCGGCGATCCTCGCCATGCAACGCGCCGCCGGCAACCAGGCCGTCGCGCGGTTCCTCCAGCGCCAGCCGAACCTCACCGTCACCGACCGCCAGGGCGAGGCGTCCGAACGGGTCCTGACCTGGTTCGTCGCGCTCGCGCGTGAGATTCGTCAGACCGAGCCGGGGACGCCGCTGCAGTCGGTGCCGGAGCTCGTCTACATGGCCTCTGAGCTCGACATCGAGCAGGGCAAGGTCCGCGACCGGATGAAGCCGTCGGTGGTCGAGGAGCTGATCCGCCGCAGCGCCCGCGAGCAGGGCGTTGAGCTGCTCGAGCACCGCGCCCTCGCCGACGCCCGCGGCGTGGGCGCGGAGGCGACCGCGATCCTCGGCAATCTCGGCCGGATTCCGACCGAGCTGACCTTCGGCGGCTCGAACGAGAACATCACGATCTCGCTCGGCGGCAAGGTCACCGCGAACGTCGGAGCGCTCAAGCTCGAGGGCGAAACACTGCCGGAGGGCGGGGCGAAGGGCGGCGCGAAGATCAAGGGCAACGCCGGCGAGGTCGAGATCCACGGCAGCCCCGACGGCGCCGGCGCCTCGTTCAAGCGCGGGAAGACCAAGGTCGGCGTCGATCTGGGCAAGGGGCTCAAGGCCGAGGTCAAGGCCGGCGACCTCGTCACCGTCAAGGGCAGCGTCGTCCCCGAGGGCGACGGCAAGATGAGCTGGTCCGCGCAGATCACGATCGGCACGCTCGGGGGCAACGTCATCGCGGCCGAGGACATCGCCAAGGTCATGAGCGCCGCGCAGGACACGTTCGCGGGCAGCGGCGCGGCGATCCTCGACAACCTCGGCGCCGAGAGCGTCAACAAGCACGGCCCGCTGCTCAAGAAGGCCGTGACCGACGTCGCCGACAAGGCGCGCAAGAGTGCGGCGCAGGGCAAGCCCGGATGGTCGGTCGGCGCGACCGTCAAGGGCGACAAGACCGGCGGCTACAGCGGCACGGTCACGCTCACCTGGGTCTTCTAGCTAGAGGACGTGGGTCTCGAGCCAGCGATTGCGGAAGGCGCCCCGCGGGTCAAGGCGTTCGCGGAGCGCGAGGAAGTCGGGCAGCCGCTCGTAGCGGTCCGCGATCGCCTCCACGTCGGCGCGAAACAGCTTCGCCCAGTGCGGGCGCGGCGCGAACGGCGCCAGTGCGGTCTCGACGTGTCCCAGCGCGGCCATCACGGCCTCGGGTTCGCGCCGCCAGGTGAAGTGCAGCGCGATCGTGTCCTGCTCGTACTGCGGGCTCAGCCACAACCGGTCGGCGGCGATCGTCCGGATCTCGGACACCTGCAGCAGCGGGCGGACGTGGTCGGCGATGCCACGGATGGCCTCGATCGCCTCGACCGCGTGCTCGCGCGCGACGAAGTACTCGCTCTGGAGCTCCTCGCCGCTGCTGGGCGTGAAGCCCATCCGGAAATGCGGCAGGCGATCCGACCACAGACCGGTCTTGCCGAGTTGCGGCGTGGCGTTGGCGGCGCCGAGGCCGAGGATCGGGTGGCGATCGACCGTCGCGGCGCGCGCGCCGAAGAGGGTCTCACGGGCATTGTCGGTCGCCCGGGTCTTGATCCACACCTGATCGACGGCCGGCCCCCAGCGCGTGAACAGGCTGACGCTGTAGCCGCTCGCGGTGATCTCGTCGAAGTGCTCGAAGAGCTCGTTCCACGGGAGCGCCTCGAACGTGCGCTGCTCCACGGCATAGCCGGGCTCGACGTCGAGCGTCAAGCGCGTGATCGCGCCGACCGCCCCGAGGCTCACGACGAGCCCCTCGAAGTCCGCTTCCCCGCGCGCGGTCGTGACCACGCTCCCGTCCGAGGTCACGAACTCGAGGCCCGCGACGGAGGTGGCGAGGTTCCCATTGCCGTCGCCTGAGCCGTGGGTGGCGGTCGCGATGGCGCCCGCGACGGAGATGTGCGGGAGCGAGGCCAGGTTCGCGAGCGCCAATCCCTCGGCGTCGAGCGCGACCGCGAGCGCCCCGTAGGTGAGCGCTGCGCCGAATGACACCGTCGCCGCGTCGCGGTCGATGACGACGTCGGCCGGAAGGGCTTCGAGCGACACGAGCTCGTCCGAGTCGGCGATCGCGTTGAACGCGTGCCGTGAGCCGAGGACGTGGATCTTCGCCGCGGCGGCCACGATCTCCCGGACCTCGCCGAGCGAGCGCGGCCGGTGAATCCCGGCCGCGCTGTAGCGGTGGTTGCCCGCCCAGTTGCGCTCACCGTCGCCAGGAACCATCCGCCCTAGGGTACGGCCGGAAGTCGTGCCGTTGCAGGTAGCGCGCGACCTTCGCACCGAGGATCGCGCCCTGGATGTCCGCGGTCCGGAAGTGGATTCCGGCCCAGACGCGAGCGTCGATGTTCTCCCTGAGCACGTCGGAGAGGCGGTGGAAGGTCCGGGTCGTCCCTGACTTGTTGCTGAAGGCGCTGAACGCGACCCGGTCGGAGCCGAAGAAGGACTGAAGCGTCCGCACGATCGCGCCGGCGGCGCAGTTGTGACCGGACGGGTGGTCGGGGAAGGGGGGCGTCGAGAGCGCAGGCCCACTGAAGACCGGCGTGGACGGGTCGAACAACGGTGTCCAGGTGGGGTCGGCCTCGGTCCTGGGATTGCCGTCGCTCGCGGCTTCGCGAATCGCCGTGACCGGGCGCCAGAAGTTCCAGTGGTACTTGTTGTTCCAGCAGCCGATGGCCGCGTCGGCCGCGGCCAGGTTCTCGACCGCGAAGAGCCTCGCGGAGTCGGCGATGCCGAGGTGCCGATCGGCCGCGAGCGTGCGGAACACGCGGTTCCAGAGCGCGAACACCGCGTCCTGCCAGAAGATCGCGGCATCGGTCTGGTCGGCGGTCCGCGTCGTGCTGTGCAGCGCGCCGACGCTCTTGATCTCGTTGAGATCGGCCGCGTAGGCGCGGCTCGTCAGCGGGTTGGGTGGGGCGCTGCGGAGCAGCTCGATGTCTCCGACGATGAAGGGCCGGACGTTGCCGACCCAGGGCGCGGGATCTTGCGCGAACGCCGGCGGCGTCGGCCGCCAAGTCCCTGGCGTCGTGCCGATCACGGGCGTGAACGGGGCGAACCGCCCGTCGTTCGTTCGCGCCTTGAGCATCGCCGCCGCTGCCGCCTCACCGACGGCCACCCCGCCGGCTCGCGCGCCGGGCGGCGTGTCGGCGGCCGCGGCCAGCGACGTGTCGTAGAGCGGCGCGAGCGTCGGCTGCTGGGTCGGGAACAGCGTCACGAGGACGCGGAACGCCGCCGTCGCCGCCGCTGCGTCCTTGGAGTCCGTCGGCATGGCGGCGGGCTTGACGAGGTACGGCTGATGGGTCCGGTCGATCGCGTTCACGGCGTCGTAGACGGCGCCCTGGACCATCGCGAAGCTGAGCACCGAGACGGGCGGCGGCTGCCCCGCCGTGGAGACGATCGCGGTTGACGCGTAGCCGTTCCAGTCCGTCACGGTGTCGGCGTGCGCGAGCGCGGGCGCCAACACCCCGGCCGCTGCCACGCCGACGAGCGCGCCGGCCACTGCGAAGGAGCGCGTCATGACGCTTGGCGTGTCGTCGCGGACGGGTGGCGCCGAGCGGACGCCAGACCCGCGCCCGTCAGCAGCAGCGCGGCGGTCAGACCGGCGCCGATGGCGCCGTCGAGCCAGTTGAAGCCGTTGTCGGTGACCGGCACCCGCACGATGCGAACGGTCCGGGCGGCCGCGGTGGGGGCGGGCGACGTGACCCGCTCGAGGTCGGCCGCAATCTGCTGCTTGAAGCTGGCGAGACTGCGCATCGCGGTCGCGTGGTTGGCGGCGTCGATGCGATTGGACGAGACATCCGGGCGGGCGGCCGCTGGGCCGGCGCTGAGGGCGAGCAGTGCGAGGGCAAGCACTGCGGTGATGAGGGTGGAGCGCATCGGGGCGATGCTCCTTGTGGTGAGTGGGGCGGGAACGCCACTGACCATCCACCCCACCGGTTCGCCGCCGGCGTGAACTGGTTTAAGACCGGTAAAAGCCCTGCTAACGAACCCAGAACTGATCGAGCAGCGGCCCGAGGATCTGGTGCACCTGCGCGTTGCCGACGCGGTCGGAGACCAGCACCAGTTCGGGACGGCTGAAGAGCGGGACCAGCGGAGCCGACTCGATCAGCTTGCGGTCGAGCGCGGCCCAGCGCGCGTTCGCGTCGGTGCCGCGTGCGGCGAGGGCGGCGGTCGCGCCGGCGTCGATCGCGCGGTCGCAGAACAGGGACGGGTTGGCGTTGTCGGTGGAGCCGCGAATCAGCTGCGCGCAGCTGAACGGTTCGAAGAAGTTCCGACGACGTGGGGAAATCGACGATCCAGTTGAAGAACCCGACCTGAGCGTGGTGGCGCGAGTCGTTGACGTACGCGTAGTAGGGACCGAGGGGCATCACCCGCACCTGGACGCGGTAGCCCAAGCGACGCAGGACCGCACCGGCGTAGCGCACGACCGGCGCGAACCGCGGCGGGCCCCGGACCGTCACGCGTTCTCCGCGGGTGCCCGATGCGGCGATCAACTGGCGGGCGCGAGCGAGATCCGGCGCCGACCAGCCGCGGCCCGGCGTCGGGTCGAGGGTGTACGGGCAGGTGGGCGTGTAGCCGGGCAGGCCCGGCGGAATCGTCTGGCAGGACACGGCCGCGAGGCTGCGGCCTCCCGCGAGCGCGACCATGTGCCGGCGATCGATGGCGAAGTTGAGCGCCTGCCGGACCCGCGGGTCGTCGAACGGCCGCTCGTGCACGTTGAGGAAGAGGTAGCTGATCTGCGGCGAGAGCGCCGAGTGCACGCGGCTGGCGTCGGCGAGGGCGATCGCGCGGGCCTGCGCGAGATGCACCAGGCCGCTGTACGCGCCGGCGAACACGACGGCGTCCGAGCGGCCGCGCTGCACCGCGACGACCTGCCCGACCTCGTCCAGGGAGATCCCGACCGTGATCGCGTCGGGAAAGCCGTCGGGGCGCGCCTCGCTCGACCACGAGTGAAAGCTCGGGTTGCGCTGCAGGCGGACCTCGCGCCCCGGCACGGAGGACGTGATCATGTACGGGCCGGTTCCCGGGGCAGGAGTGCTCCGCAGCTGCTTCACCGGTGTGCGCGCGGGCAGCACGTAGGCCAACGGCAGCGCGAGCTTGTACAGGAACTCGGCATCGGGTCGCCGGAGGCGGATCGTGATCGTCCGGGCGGCGTCGTCGGTCTCGATGCCCTGTGATAGATCGCACCGGCGCGGCGTGCACGTCGTCGATGCCGGCAAGCTCGCCGTAGGGCCACGCGCCCGCAAGCCGCACGAAGCGTTGCATCGACGCGCGGAAGTCGGTAGGCCGCACCGCGGTGCCGTCGGAGAACCGCAGGCCCGCGCGCAGCTGGAAGGTGTACGTCCGCCCGCCGTCGTCCGGCTGCGGAACGCTCGTGGCGAGGTCGGCAACCAGCGCGCTGCCACCGATGCCGCCAACGCGACGGAAGGCGATCAGGCCGTCATAGGCGAGCGACAGCAACGGCGTGCCGTCCCCCGCGGGTTCCGCCGGGTCGATGCACGTGCACTGGAAGACCCCGGCCTCGGGCGCGAGCTCGTAGCGCAGAGTCCCGCCACGGTGGCTGGCGCGCGACGCCGTCGTCGCCGCCCACACGGAGCCGCCGCTGGTCGCCAGCGCGGAGGGCGCACTCCCGACGGGGATGCGGCGGCTCACCTCGTCGGTGTCCGGATCGATGCGGATCACGGCGCCCTTCTCGATCGGCCACCCAGACCGCCCCGAGCCCGGCGACGACCGCGACCGGCGTGCCGCGGACCGGCACGATGGCACTGACGGCGTCCGTAGCCGCGTCGATGCGCGTGACCGTCCCGTCGTCGCGATTGGCCACCCACACGCTGCCGAAGCCGACGGCGAGCGCCGCGGGGGCGTTGCCGACCCCGATCGTCTTCACGGGTGCGCCGGAGTGCGGATCGAGCTTCGTGACGACGCCGGCGGCCTCACTCGCCACCCACACCGCGCCGGCGCCCGCGGTGATCGCCGCCGGGCCGCCGGGGACGTCGATGCGCGTGGTGCCGGCCCGGGTGTGTCAGGTCGAGCCGCTGCACCTGGCCATCGACCGCCGACGCGACCCAGACGGCGCCGGGCGTGACCGCCACGCCGCTCGGGGCGTTGCCGGCGGGCAGATGGCCGACGACGCGGTTCGTGCGGGAGTTGATCTGATCGACGCGCCGGGCCTCGCCGTCGGCCACCCACAGCGAGCCGTCGCCGAACGCGAGCGCGGTCGGCTCGCCGCCGACGGGGATCGTCGTCACGGCCTGGCCGCGGTCGACGCGCGAGACGGTGCCGTCGCGGCCGTTGGCGCTCCACACCGAGCCGGCCGCCCGCCGCGAGCGCGCCGGGCGCGTGGCCGACGGGTACGGCGTCACGATCCGCCCGCTCGCCGGGGTCGATCACGCCCGCCGAGTCCTCCGCGATCCGATCGAGCCCGCCCGGGTCCCGCAGCAGGGTCACGGCAAGCGCGACGACCGCGACGACCGCCGCGACGGCAGCGGCGGCGAGCAGCCAGCGCGGTCGCCGCCGCGCGCGGTCCGGTCGCCGGCGCTGCGCGTGCGACCGTCGAGCTCCGGATCCTGGCGCAGGATGGCGTCGTTGAGGCGGCGCAGCTCGGGGCCGGGCTCGAGCCCGACCTCGTCGAGCAGGACTCGGCGGACGTCCCGGAACGCCTCCAGCGCGTCCGCCTGCCGGCCGCTCCGGTACAGCGCGAGCATGCGCCGCGCGCGTGCAGCGGCTCGCGCAACGGATGCTCGCGGAGCAGCTCGTCGACCTCAGCGAGCGCCTCCGCGTGGTGCGGCCCTCGGCCAACTCCGTGTCGATCGCGGCCTCTCGCGCCCGCAGCCAGAGGTCCTCGAGCCGGCGGATCTCGGGCGCCGCGAACGGCTCGTTCGCGAGATCGTCGAGCGGCGGCCCGCGCCACAGCGCGAGCGCCTCGCGCGCGTGGCTCCCGTTCTCGCCCGGTCGCAGCAGGCGTTCGAAGCGCAGCGCGTCGACGGCGTCGGGATCGACGCGCAGCTCGTAGCCGCGCCCGCGCGTGAGGATCTCGGCGTCGGAGTCCGCCAGCTGCTTGCGCAGCTGCGACACCATCACCTGCACGAGCTTGGGCGCCGTCGCCGGCGGCTGCTCGCCCCACAGCCCGTCGATCAGCCGATCGACCGAGACCGGAGTGTTGGCCTGCAGCGCCAGCATCGCGAGCAACGCGCGCGGCTTCGGGCCGCCCAACGGGACGTCTCGACCATCGTGGGAGGCCTCCACCAGACCCAGAAGACGGATATCCATCGCAATCGTCGCTTAGCGAGCCTACAGCGCCTCGAACCTGTCAAACGACATGCTGTGCCCTGTGGTCCGCGCCGAACTTCGGGGTATGGACCGCCCGACGCTCTGCGATTCGATTCGTGACTCATCCTTCTGGCACGCGACTTCGCGCCAGCCGGAGCACGTCTGGGGCGGCGGCTGGCGCTTCGGGTATTCCGCTACGCCGATGGAGCAGGACGCCGGGAAGGATCTGGACGAGGCGCTCGCCGCGCTGCTGAGCGCGCCGGAAACCGTCTGGACACGACGCTGGGCGCGTCGTGCTCGGCGCTATTAACTGGCACATGCGGCGCCCCGTTTTCAAGTAGCGTCCGCAACAAGTTCGTTGTCGGCGTTGGAGGTAGGGATGGGCTGGCTGGGTCGGAGTGCCTCCGCGATCGCGACGCTCGCCCTCGTGGCGCTCATACCCTCCACGGCACACGCCGACCGGGCGTTCACGCCACGGTTCTCGACCAACGACACCGGCAACATCGCGGTCGCGGCGGCGCCGTTGATGGCGTGCTCGACCGCAGGGACCAACGGCGCCACGTGTGCGGCGTCGCGCTGGCTGGACGCGTCCAACGGGCCTGCGGGCGCGAACAACATCGACGCCCAGAACAACAACAACTACACGATGGTCGGCGTCGACACCGACGGTGACCCGCTGACGACGGTCAACTCCTCGACCGCGACGCTCGCGCTCCCGGCCGGCTCCACGGTGCTCTTCGCCGGCCTGTACTGGGGTGCCGATCAATCGGCCGGCGGCAACGGCGGGGCCGCGCCGCCGGCTTCGACACCGGACGCTCGCGTGGCCCTGTTCAAGGCACCCGGTTCGGCATACCGGTCCGTGACCGCGACGACGCTGGACTCCGGCACCGGCGGCAACAGCACCCGCTACCAGGCCTTCATCAACGTCACCGACGAGCGTCGCCGCGGCCGGGAGCGGGACGTATGCCGTCGGCAACGTACGCGCCGGCACCGGCGGCGACCGCTACGCGGGCTGGTCGCTGGTGGTCGCCTACCGCGACACGGCGCAGCCGGCGCGCAACCTGACGGTGTTCGACGGCCTGACCACGATCGTGTCCAACGCGCCCCCGACGACGATCCCGGTCAGCGGCTTCACAACGCCACCGGCCGGCCCGGTGCGCACCACGCTCGGGTTCGTCAGCTACGAGGGCGACCTCGGCCTCGGCGGCGACACCGCGTCGTTGAACACCACGACGCTCGCCAACGCGGCCAATCAGGCGACCAACTTCTTCAACAGCTCGATCAGCGCCAACGGCGTCGCCGTCACGACGCGCAACCCGTCGTTCAGGAACACGATGGGCTACGACAGCGACCTCTTCAACGCCGACGGCGTGCTGGCCAACGGCGCCACCAACGCGACGATCGGGCTGACGACGAACTCCGACCAGTACCTCCCGGGCGTCATCACCTTCGCGACCGAGCTCTACGCGCCGAACGTCTCGCTCACCAAGGGCGTCACCAACATCACGCACCCGGCCGGCCCGGACCAGCGGGGCGACGTGCTGCGCTACACGGTCACCGCCCGCAACACGGGCCAGGACGGCGCCGACAACTTCATCCTCACCGACCCGATTCCGGCGGGCGCGACGTACGTGGCGAACTCGCTGCGGATCGACGGGGCCGCCGTGACCGACGCCGACGGCGACGACCGCGGCGAGTTCGCGGCGGGCGCGAACCGCGTCGTGTTCAGGCTCGGCACCGGCGCGAACGCGACGCTGGGCGGGCGGCTCGCGCCGGCCGCCACGGTGCCCATCACCTTCGACGTGCGCATCGGCAGCGTGCAGCCCCGCTTCGAGATCGTCAACGCCGCCGCCGCGACCTACGTGACGCAGAGCCTGCGGATCCCGCTCACCGCCGACTCGAACATCGTGACCAACGTGGTCGCCGCGCCGGACATCACGCTGACCAAGCGCCACTCGCCCGACTTCGTGGCCGGCGCCGTCTCGACGATCCGGATCGTCGTGTCCAACGTCGGCAACCTGCCCAGCGACGGGAGCACGATCACCGTGACCGACCCGCTGCCGGCGGCGTTCACGTCGTTCGCCAACGCGGGCGGCGAGGGCTGGGCCTGTTCGATCAACGCCCGCGTGCTGGTCTGCACACGTTCGGGCGCGCTCGCGGACGGCGAGAGCTTCCCGCCGATCTTCGTGGACGTCACGCTCGCCGACCCGGCGCCGGCCTCGATCATCAACACGGCGACGGTCGCCGGCGGCGGCGACGTCAACCCGGCCAACAACACCGCGACCGACGTCGGCGGCTCCGCCCAGGCAGCCGATCTGCGGATCACGAAGACCGCGGCGCCCGCGACGGTGCTGAGCGGCCAGACGGTCACCTTCACGCTCACGGTCTTCAACGACGGGCCGTCGACGGCACAGGCCGTGACCGTCAACGACCCGCTCGGCGCGAACTATCGCGACATCACCGCGACGGCGAGCGTCGGGACCTGCACGGCCGCGGTGCTGTGCACGCTGGGCGATCTCGCGCGCGGCGAGTCCGCGACGATCACGATCGTCGCCACGATCGCGGCCAACGCCACGACGCTGATCAACACGGCCCACGTCGGCTCGCCCACGACCGATCCGACGCCCACCAACAACGACGCGTCCGCCAGCGTCGTCGTCGTGCCGACGGCCGACGTGCGGCTGAGCAAGACGCCGTCGACGACCACGCCGACCCCGGGCCTGGCGAACGGCCTCACCTACACGATCGTGGCCACCAACGCCGGCCCGAGCGCCGCCACCGGCGTGGTCATCAGCGACGGCGTCCCGGCCGACTTCACGCCGACGCTGATCACGCGCGCCGGCGGGCTTCACGTGCTCGACCGTGGCCGCGACGATCGTCTGCTCCGGCGGGACGATCGCGGCAGGGTCGTCGGCGACGCTCACGGTCACGGGAACCGTCGCCGCGTCGCCGGTGTCGCTGACGCTCGTCAACACGTCCGAGGTCCGATCCGACACCGCCGACCCGGACGTGTCCAACAACTCCGACACCGCGACCGTGCAGGCGCGGCCGCAGGCCGACATCGGCGTCACCAAGGTGTGGGGAACCCTCGCCGACCCGTTCACGCCGCTCTCGGTGACGGCCGCGAACACCGACGTGCGCGTCCTGCTGTCGATCACCAACTTCGGACCGAGCCCGGCGACCGGCGTCGTGCTGCGCGACGCGCTGCCGGCCGGATCGACCTACACCTCCGACGATCAGGCGGCGTGCACCGCCGCCGCCAATGTCGTCACCTGCAACGTCGGCGCGCTGGCCTCCGGGGCGACGTTCACCGTGCTCGTGACCGTCCACGTCGCGCTCGGTGCGGGCGGTACGACGCTCGCCAACACCGCGACCGGAACCGCGACGCAGCCCGATCCGGTCGACTCCAACAACAGCGCGACCGATCGGCTCACGGTGGGAACGGCCGCGGACCTCGCGATGCAGAAGGCCGCCGCCCTCGCGCCCCGCGCGGTGGGCGACAACGTCAACTACACGCTCACCATCACGAACAACGGGCCGAATACGGCCGCCGATGTCCGGGTGGTCGACACCCTGCCGGCGGGGCTGACGTTCGTCTCGTCGCCCGACTGCACCGCGGCGGGCCAGGTGGTCACGTGCGTCAGCGGCGCGCTGACCTCGGGCTCGACGCGGACGTTGACGATCGTGGCGCGCATCGAACGGGCCGCGGCGGGGACGACGGTGACCAACAGCGCGACGGTCTCGAGCACGACCCCGGATCCCGAACTGACGAACAACACCGACGCGGCCGCCATGGTGATCGCGCAGGAGTCGAACCTCAGCATCGTCAAGCGCGCCGCCGCTCCGAGCGTGCGGGTCTTCCAGGACATCACCTACACGCTCACGGTGGCCAACGCCGGCCCCAACGACGCGACCGGCGTCAGCGTCTCCGACGCGGTACCGGCCGGGTTCGTGTTCGTCAGCGCGGACCCGCGCTGCACGTTCGACGCGGGCACCGCCTCGGTGACGTGCGCGATCGGCGACCTCGCGAACGCCGCGAGCACCGACGTGACGATCACGCTGCGGCCGCAGGCGCCGAACGCCGGGACGACGGTGCGCAACACCGCGACCGTGACGGGCGACCAACCCGACCCGAGCCCGGGCAACAACACGGATGGCGCCGATGTCGACGTCGAGCCGGAGGCCGATCTGTCGATCGTGAAGTCGGCCCCGAGCGTCGTGCCGGTCAACGGCAGCGTCGCCTACACGCTGCTGGTGACCAACGATGGACCGAGCACGGCACCGGCCGTGGTGGTCGACGATCAGCTGCCCGTGGGCGTGAGCGTGATCGACACGACCGCGAGCCAGGGCACGTGCAGTGTCGTGGGCACCCGCGTGACGTGCCGGTTCGGCGCGCTCGCCTCGGGCGCGTCCGCGCAGGCCACCATCAATGTCACCGTGACCGCTCCCGCCGACACGTCGCTCGTCAACGAGGCCGTGGTCGAGGGCGGGATCTTCGACCCGCGGCTGCAGAACAACAGCTCGGCCGTGACGACCGTCGTCGTGGCGCTCATCACGCCACCGCTCCCACCGGAGCCCACGCCTGCGCCGTCCGCCGCTCCGAAACTGACCGTCACCAAGGTCGCCGACCGCACGACGGCCACGACCGCGGACCCGCTGACGTATCGGATCACCGTCGCCAACACCGGGACGGCGGCCGCGACCTCGGTGGTCGTCACGGACACCTTCGGCGGTCCGGTCACGGTGCTCTCGGTCAAGACGACGGCGGGGACGTGCACGCGGGTCCCGCTCGTCTGCCGGATCGACTCGCTGGCAGCGGGAGCGACGGCCACGATCACGATCGTCGCCCGCGCGACGAACCCCGGGACGCTCAGCAACGGCGTGACCGTGACGGCGGCCAACGCACCCAGCGGTTCCACCAACGCGGCGGGCGTCGACGTGACGGCGGCGCGCACGTCGCTGTCGTTGCGCAAGCGCGCGAACCACTCGCGCGTGACCGCGGGCGGCACCGTGCGCTACGCGCTCACCGTCCGCAACCGCGGGACGCGCCGGGCGCTGGCCGTGCGCGTGTGCGACACGCTGCCCTCCGGGTTGACGCTCGTCTCGGCACCCGGAGCGAGGGTCCGGGGCCGCACGGCCTGCTGGACGATCGCGTCGCTGGCGGGCCACACGAGCCGGACGTTCACGCTCAACGCTCGCGCCGCCGCGAGCGGCAGCACCCGCCGGATCACCAACCGTGCGACGGCCAAGGGCGCGAACACCCGCGCCGTCGGAGGTCGCGCGACGATCACGGTCGAGCCCCCGTCCGGAGGTGGCGTCACCGGCTGACGACCCCGCGCGCGCGGCGTTACTACGGTTCAGGAATGATCGAGCTGCTGAAGCACATGCCCGCGGGCACGATCGGCTTCCGGGTCACCGGCGAGATCGAGCGCGAGGACTACGACGACGTCCTGGTGCCGGCGCTGCAGCAGGCACTGGACGCCAACGGCAGCCTGCGGACGCTGTACGTCATCGATGACGTGGAGGAGATGGAGGCGGGCGCGTTGTGGGCCGACGCGAAGCTGGGGTTCGACCTCGGCGTCCGCCATCACCACGCGTGGGTGCGGTCGGCGATCGTGACCGACACGGAGTGGATGGTCCGCGCGGTGCGCCTGTTCGCCTGGATGATCCCGGGCGAGGCGCGGGTCTTCAGCATGGCCGAACTGGGGAGCGCCAAGGACTGGGTCGCCGGCGACGCGCCGTAGACATGCCGCGCGCCTTCGCCCAGGTCGACGTCTTCACGTCCACCCCGTACTTCGGCAACCCGGTCGCCGTCGTGCTCGACGCCGAGGGCCTGGACACCGAGCGCGATGCAGCGCTTCGCGCACTGGACGAACCTGTCGGAGACGACGTTCGTCCTCCCGCCGTCGAGCAGCGACGCGGACTACCGGGTGCGCATCTTCACGCCCGTCCACGGAGTTCCCGTTCGCCGGGCACCCGACGCTCGGGACCTGTCACGCCTGGCTCGAGCGCGGCGGGGTGCCGCGAGCGCGACGACGTGATCGTCCAGGAGTGCGGCGCCGGGCTGGTGGAGGTGCGGCGCACGCCGCACGGGCTCGCGTTCGCCGCCCCGCCGCTGCTGCGTGGCGGCCCGGTCGAGGAGTCGCTGGTCGAGCATGTCGCGTCGGTCCTGCGGATCGAGCGCTCGGCGATCCTCGACGCGTCGTGGGCCGACAACGGCCCGGGCTGGGTCGCGGTGCTGCTCGCCGACGCCGAGGCGGTGCTGGCGCTGGAGCCGGGGTTCGTCGATCTCGACGTCGGCGCCGCCGGGCCGTATCCGGCCGGCTCGCCCGAGGCGTTCGAGGTGCGCGCGTTCTTCCCGAAGGACGGCTCGACGGCCGAGGATCCGGTGACCGGGAGCCTGAACGCGTCGCTCGCGCAGTGGCTGCTCGAGACCGGCCGGGTGCAGGCGCCCTACGTCGCGCGCCAGGGCACCGCGCTCGGGCGCGCCGGGCGCGTGCACGTCAGCCGCGACGAGGACGGAAGGATCTGGGTCGCCGGCGGCACCGTCACGTGCGTCGCCGGCGAGGTCGAGATCACTGCAGGATCAGGAACGTGAGCCGCGCGTAGCGGCGCAGGCGCGGTGCGCGCTGCAGGAGGCGCACGTCGGCGGCTTTCACGTGCCGCGCGAGCGCTTCCCGTCCACGGGCCGGGAGCACGAGGTTCAGCGGCATCAGCGGGATCGTCAGCAGTTCGCGCTCGAAGTGGCGGAAGCCCGGGAAGACGGCCGCGCAGGTCGCCCAGTCGTCGGCGGTGAACGGATGCTCGTCCTCGGTCCGGGCCATCGGCGTCAGCGCGCGACCGAGCCGGAGCAGCGGGTTGTGCGCCAGCGGCTCGACGAACACCGCGCGGCCACCGGGGGCGAGGATCCGGCGCAGCTCTGTGAGCGCCGGCTCGACGTCGAGGTGGTGCAGGATGCTGTTGCCGCGGATCAGGTCGAAGGCGCCGTCTTCGAACCCGGTGTGGTGGGCGTCGGCGACCACGAAGCGCGTGCGGTCGGCGACTCCGGCCGCCTCCGCGGCGGCCTGCGCGTGGGCGATCTCGGCATCGGAGATGTCGAAGCCCGTGACGTGCGCCGCGCCGCGCTCGATCAGCCGCAGTGCGTCGTCGCCGCGACCGCAGCCGTAGTCGAGCACCGTCCGGCCGGCCGGGTCGTAGGTGGTCTCGAGCTCGCCGTAGCTGGAGAAGCCGCCGATGCTGCGGCCGATCAGGTTGCGCACGGCCTCGTACGCGCTCCCGCGGGAATTCCAGAAACTGCGCTCGCGCTCGACGGCCCCGGTCATGGGCGGCCACCATACTGTCGCGGGTGCCCCGCGTGACCGTCTGCATACCGACCTACAACCGCACGCAGTGGTTGGCGGAGACGATCTCGAGCGCGCTCGGACAGACGTTCGACGACCTCGTGGTCGAGATCCACGACGACGCGACGCCGAGCGATGCCGTGGTCGACGTGGTCGCGGGCTTCGACGATCCACGGCTGCGCCTGATCCGCCATGAGCGCAATGCGGGCATCGTCGGCAACTTCACGCGCTCGCTGCTGGGCGCCGAGACCGAGTACGTGATCCAGCTCGGCGACGACGACGTGGCGATGCCGGAGCTGGTGGAGAAGACGGTCGCCGCGCTGGACGCCGCCCCGACGCGCGGGGTTCGCGTACGGCCGGATCGCGCTGATCGATGCGGAGGGCGCGGACGCTCGTCGAGGAGTGGCGTCGGGGCGCCGTCGCCGCTGCTGGAGCCGGGGCACGAGTTCGTCGAGCAGACCGACGCTCCACGGCTCCGCGTCTGCAGCTCGACGGCGATGATCCGCCGCTCCGCGGTGCCGGAGGGCGGTTTCCTGCAATGCGGACTTCCCGCAGTTCGACCTCGCCTTCTGGATGCGGATGGCCGAGCACTGGGACGTCGCGTTCGTGCCGGAGCTGCTGTGCCTCTATCGCGTGCACGACCGCAGCCACACGAGCGCCTTGAGCGACCTGACAGGCAACGGCTACCTGCAGGTCGAGCAGACGCTGCGCGACGTGCACGGCGTCAAGCGCCGGCACGCGGCGGCGCTGGCGCCGGGCGAGCGTCGGACGCGGCTCGAGCACCTCGCCGATCGGGCCTACCGCCGCGACCTCGTGGGGCGCGTGCGCGAGCAGACGTTGCCGGAGCGGAAGTTCGTGCGAGACCGCGCGCAGGCTCGGGCGAGCCGCCCGGCGCGAGCCGTCGCTGCTGCGCGAGCCGACGGCCTGGGCGCTGCTGGCAGGCAGCGTCGTCGGCTCCCGCGCCGTCGACCGGCTAAAGCGTCGCGCGTAGGACGGAGAAGGCCTCGGCGTAGGTGACGCCGATCTCCGCCCCGCGGATCGTCGCCAGCGCCTTGACGGACTCCAGCGAGCGGATGTGCGGGCTCGGGCGCAGCATCGTCCGGTAGCGGCGGACCGACTCGAGCTTGGTCTCCATGTGCTCGGTGATGTCGGTGAAGGCGCCGAAGCGCGGGAGCGGCTCCGCGGCCCACTGCAGCTTCGTCATCTCGTAGCCGAGGACGTTCGGCGTCAGCCAGTTGCCGAACTGCTGCGCGATCGGGCGCGCGGCGGCGTGGGCGGCGTAGAAGACGGCCTGGTGGTCCTGGTCGTAGTCGGGCAGCGCGGGCAGCAGCAGCAGCTCCGGGCGGTGCTCGATCATGACCTTCTCGAAGCGGTCGACCAGCTCGCGGCGGGGGAGCGTGTCGAGCTGCTCGATCAGGTCCTGCTCGCCGTAGGCGATCTCGTAGGTCGTGTTCTCGCCGAACAGCGCGAGCACGTCCTCGATCTCCTCCACCCGTTGCGCGTAGGTCGTCTCACCGTCGACGCCGTAGTGGTGGAAGCCGTCGACGGCCAGATAGACGACGTGGATCCGCGAGCCGGCGGCCGCCAGCTTGGCCATCAGGCCCGAGCAGCCCATGGCCTCGTCGTCCGCGTGTGGCGCGAGGACGACGGCGGATTTCGGCAGGCTAGACCCGAGCACCCGAGTCGAGCGGTACCGCGCTGGCTTCGCGCGCGTCGTCGCGAACCCGGTAGTAGAGCGCGGTCTCGTCGATCAGCTCGTCGAGCGTGATGCTCGGCGCCCAGCCGACGGCGGCAGCGGCGTCCAGCACCGGCAGCTTCTGGATCGACTCGGCCTCTTCGTAGAGCGGGCCGTGGATCAGGCGCGCGTCGGCGTGCTCGATCGGCGAGCTGCTCTGCAGGCGCGCGACGATCCGCTCGGCCAGGTTCCACACCGTGGTCGAGTTGTCCGGGTTGCCGAGGTTGAAGATCGGGCGCTGGGTCTCGAACGCGTCGTCGACGTGGTCGGTGATGAAGCGGGCGAGGTCGGTCGCGCTCAGGAAGGCGCGCTCCTGTCCGCCGCCGGCGAAGACCGTCAGCGGGCGACCGGCGATCGCCTGCTGCACGAAGGTCGGCATCACGAACCCGCCGGCGCGCGACTGGCGCGGTCCGGCGATGTTGAACGGCCGGATCACGAGCCCACGCAGGCCGCGGTGGCGGCTGTTGATCGTCGCGGCCTCGGTCAGCGTCTTGGCGATCGCGTACTCGAGCCGGGCGTTGTAGTGCGTCGGGACGATGATGTCGTCGGACTCGGCCAGCATGCCGCTGCGGCCGTAGACCTCGGCGGAGCTGAACGTCACGAGCGCGACGTCGTGTTCGACGCACTCCTCGATGACGTCCTGCGTGGTGGCGACGATCTCCGCGCCGAGATTGCCCTGGTGGACCAGGATGCCCGCGGGGCCGACGTGGCTCGCGGTGTGGACCACGAGATCGGCGCCCTCGAAGCTGCCGCCCTGGGCGAGGTAGTCGGCGATCGAGACGCGATGCACGACGCAGTCCGGGAAGACTTCGTATTCGCGGCCGTCGGTGACCGCGGAGACCATCGAGTCGATGACCGTGACCTGTCGGCCGGCGGCCAGCAGGCCGTCGACGACATGCGAACCGATGAACCCCAGTCCACCTGTAACTACCACTTTGTGCATCCGTGCTCCCGCCATTAGTTATTTCGTAGCACCAACAACGTGAGAAGGCAATGGCCACGCTACCCGATTCGACGCTCGTTCGAGGTCCCGGGTCGCGGTCCGCCCGCTCAGATGTTGGTCAATTCCACACCCGCGCCGTCGCCACGATCGGCATGATCTCGGCCAGCGCGTTGACGACGTGCGTTGCTCCAGCCGCGAAGAGCGCCCGCGGATCGCCGCTGCGATCGACCCCGATCCTGATCGGCACACCGTGCTCGGCGCCGAGCCGCATGTCCTGCGGGCTGTCGCCCACCGTGATCGCCCGGCTGGTCCACGACGGATCGGGCGCCTCCTCGGCCATCCGGTCGTAGTGCGCGCGGCCCTTGCTGCACGTCGCGTCCGATCCGAGCACGACCGTGAAGCCGTCCCAGCCCTCCTGGTCGAGCACCTGCCGCGCCCTTCGCGGCGACGAGCCCGTCGACAGGATCAGCTGCGCCCCGTGCGCGGCGAGCTCGCGCAACGTCCTGTCCGCGTCTGGATAGGGCACCGGTGGCGCCTGGGCGTTGAGCGCGTCGAGCTCGGACAGAAAGCGGGTCGTGGCCTCGATCGCCTGCGCGCGGGTCAGCCCGAGCGCCTCGAAGATCTCCAGCGCCGGCCGCCCGGGGAGCGCATCGAGCGTCCGCAGCAGGCGTCTTGGGCGGACCCCGTACGCGTCCGCCGCGATCGCGAACGCCTCACGCACGGCATCGGAATGCACGAGCGTGTCGTCGAGATCGAAGATCACGTAGCGCGAAGGCGTCACACCGCGGGTAATCGACCGCGCGGCAGATTTCTGGTTTAGATCATCCGTCGACCGCCGAGGGTGGCGTCAATTTGCCTCGCTCTGTGAGGGTCAACTGACTCCACCCCTTACCCTGGCCGGCATGTGGACCGTCCGCGACGAGGACCCCGACAGTCCCGACGCCGTCGCCCTGATCCGCGCATACTTCGCCGAGTTGACCGTGCGCTACTTCCACCGCGCGACCACGGAGGAGGAGATCGACCTCACGCTCGACGGAATTCCCCGCCATCGGCCTCGCTGCCTTCCTCGTCCTGCGCGCCGACGGCGTCCCCGCGGGCCACCTCGGCCTCTACCCCACGGGCGAGCTGACCCGCTTCTTCGTCCTCCCGCAGTTCCGCCGCGGTGGAGGTGGCCGCGCCCTCCTCACCGCCGCCGAATCCACCGCCCGCACCCAGGGCCTGACCCACCTCTTCCTCGACACGCGCCACGACCTCGTCGAAGCCCGCGCCTTCTACGCCGGCTGCGGCTTCGCCGAAGTCCCCCCGCTCAACGCCCCGGGCCCCTTCAAGGACCACTGGTTCGAAAAGCCCCTCTAGGGTGACCTGATGTCCGAAGCCGATCTCCTCCCGCGCAGTGCGCGCCGCGTGCAGGCGGCGCTGATCGAACTCGACCTGCCCGCCGACATCGTGCGGCTCGCCGACTCGACGCGCACGGCGCCCGAGGCGGCCGCGGCGGTCGGTTGCGAGCAGGGCGCGATCGTGAAGTCGCTCGTGATGCGCGGGGTGCACAGCGGCGAGCCCGTGCTGGTGCTCGTGTCCGGCACCAACCGCGCCGACGTGGCGCTGATCGAGGCCGCGTTCGGCGAGCCGGTCGAACGGCCCGACGCCGACTACGTGCGCGACATCACCGGCTACTCGATCGGCGGCATCCCGCCCGTCGGCCACCCACGGATCCTGCCGACGCTGCTCGACGAGGACCTGCTGCGCTTCGAGACGGTCTGGGCGGCAGCGGGGCATCCGCACGCGGTCTTCCCGATCGCGCCCGCGGTGCTCGCGGACGCCACGAAGGCGGACGTCCTCACGCTGGCCGAATGAGCGTCGCGCTGGTCACCGGCGGCAACCGCGGCCTTGGGCTGGAGGTCTGCCGGCAGCTCGCGAGTCACGGCCACGAGGTGATCCTCGGCTCGCGCGACCTGGCCAAGGGCGAGCGGGCCGCGGCGCAGATCGACGGGGTCCGCGCGATCGCGCTCGACGTCGCCGACGGCGAGAGCGTGGAGCGGGCCGCGCAGGAGCTTGAGCGGGTCGACGTGCTCGTCAACAACGCCGCGATCCTGTACGACACCTGGGCGCACGCCGTCGACGCCGACCTCGAGGAGGTCCACGCGGCGCTCGAGACGAACCTGTTCGGCGCCTGGCGCACGACGCAGGCCATCCTCCCCCACCTGCGCCGCAGCGGGCACGGCCGGATCGTCAACGTCTCCAGCGGAAGCGGCTCGATCAGCGAGATGAGCGCGGGTACGCCCGCGTACTCGGTCAGCAAGGCGGGACTGAACGCGCTCACGCGCATCCTCGCCGCCGAGGTGCGCCGCGACCGGATCCTCGTCAACGCGATCTGTCCCGGCTGGACGGACACCGACATGGGCCAGGGCGGTCGCCCGGTGGCCGAGGGTGCGGCGGGCATCGTCTGGGCCGCCGAGCTGCCCGACGACGGCCCGAGCGGCGGGTTCTTCCGCGACGGCCGCCCGCTCGCCTGGTAACGCGGCTCAGGCGCGCACGCGCGGGTCGAGCGCGGCGAGCACGACGTCGACGATCGCGTTGAAGACGACGACGAGGATCGCGGCGACGATGACGATCGCCATCAGCAGCGGGAAGTTCCGATTGTCGACCGCGGTCGGGATCAGCCGGTAGATGCCGGGGATGCCGAAGACGGCCTCGACGAGGATCACGTTGGCGAGCATGATCGGGACGTAGCCGCCGATCATCGAGATCGTGGGCGGCAAGGCGACGGGAAGCGTGTGGAGGAGCGTGATGCGCCGCGGGGAGAGGCCCTTCGCCGCCGCCGTGCGGACGTAGTCCTCGCTGACCACCTCCGGCAGCGTCGCGCGGACCATGCGCAGGCACATGGCCGCCAGCGGCAATCCGGCCACGATCCACGGGACGATCAGCGCGTGCAGCCACTGGACCGGGTCGTCGGTGAGGCCCTTGTAGCTGTTGACGATCACGAGCGGGATCGGGATCGGGGCGTCGATGCTCGGCGCGAACAGCAGGATCGTCAGAAAACCGATGAAGTAGACCGGCGCGCACAGCGCGAGCGTGGCGAGCAGCTCGATCAGCCGCGCGAAGATCGTCCCGCGCACGCGCACGCAGAGCAGCCCGCCGGCGATCCCCAGCAGCGTTCCGAACACCATCGCCCCGACCAGCAGCGCGATGTCGGCCGGGACCGCGTCGGCGAGCATGTGCCGCACCGGCAGGAACGGGGGCGTGACCGAATTGCCCCAATCGAGGTGCAGGAAGAACCGGTTGAGGTAGTCGGCCAGCTCGACGTAGACGGGCCGCGAGTCGTCGAAGCTTTCCGGCGTGAGGACGTGCAGCATGAGGAATGTCAGCGAACTCAGCGCGACCGTGACGATCACCACTGAGAGCGCCCGCCGCGCGACGTAGACAGCGAACGAGTCCGACACCCCGGACGGCAGGCTAGACGACCGCTCCCGCGTGGGGTACGGTCGGCTCATGAGGCGCCGCGCAGCACTCCTGCTGGTTCTGGGCACCGGACTCGGTCTCGGCGCCACGGCGATGGCCCAAGGCGGCGGCAGCGACAAGCTCGTGATCGACATGGATCGCGGCTGTCTCAGCGGAACGCGCGTGACGGTCCGGATCGTGCCGCCGTCGGGCGGGATGTTGAGCCCGGTGCACGTGCGCGCCGGCGGCCGCGAGGTCGTACATCTGACCGGCGTGACCCAGGAGGCGAGCGTCACGGTGCGTCTGCCGCACCACGGCCGCGTCAGCGTGAGCGGCGAGACGACGGGCGGCGAGCGCTTCTCGACCGAGCGCGACTACCGCGCCTGCGTCCCGACGCCGCCGAAGCCGCAGCGGGAGACGCAGCCGTCACCGCCGGTGACCGGCGGCGGCGAGGGGTAGAGCGGCGGCCAAGCGCGGGACGCGCGGCGCGCCGCCGGCGGGTCTACGCGTCGGCCTCTTCGCGGGTCGGCGGTGGGGTGTGCAGCCCTGACGGGAGCGGGACCGCCGGGGTACGGGCGACCACGAGCGCGGCGATGATGAACCGGCCCGCCATCGGGAACGGGCGGCCCGGGGGCGGCGGAGCGAGGTGCTCGCGGTAGAGGTCGAGCAACTCGAGCACCGCGGCGCAGGTGTCGGCGTGCGGGGCGTCCTCGCCGACGGCGCACGCAAGGCGGGCGAGGGCGAGCGGCTCGTCGGGGTCGCCGCCGCCGAAGGCGCGGCCGATCGCCGAGACCAGGTGCGTGACGACGCGGTCCAGCAGCGGATGCAGCGCCGCCTCTGAGGGACCGGGCGCGGGGCCGACCCAGAGCGGGTCCTCGCCGTTGACGAGTCGCTCGGTCTGGCCGCCCATGATCGAGCGCAGCGCCTCGTCGCCGACGCCCGCCTGCAAGGCGGTGCGCGCGTGCGTCCAGGCGGCGAGGATCGGTAGGCCGTAGGGCGAGTCGGAGGCCCAGACGATGTGCGACGGATCGACGAGCGAGAACAGCGCGATGTGATCGGCGGGGTTCCACCACGCGGTGTCGATGAAGACGTTCGGATGGTCGGGCAGCTCCTGCCACAGCCACGCGAGGTCGCTGATCGCGGCGTGGGCGAGGATCAGCCGCGCGTCCGGGAACTCACTCGAGAGCGACACGGTGTCGCGGCCCAGGGCGGGAATCCCGCGGCCGGCGTGGATCAGCACCGGGACGCGACGCTCGTGGGCGACGGCGACGATCTCGCGCACGCCCGGCTCGGCCATCGTGAACTGCTCGGCGCGCGGGTGCAGCTTGATGCCGACGGCGCCGGCGTCCAGGCAGCGCCGCGCCTCCTCGGCCGGCGACACGCGCGGATCGAGCCGGCAGAAGGACACCAGACGCCCGTCCGATGCGGCGGCCGCCGCGATCGCGGCGTCGTTCGGGCCCGGGTAGCCGTCCGGCTCGTGGCTGGGGAACGTGATCGCCCGCGCATCGGCGGTCGTCATGACCTGGATCAGTTCAGCCGGTGTCTGCTTGAACCCGTCGGGGTCGTTCTGCCCGATGTGCGTATGCGCGTCGAACAGCGAGAGTGGACCGTGCGAGGACCGGATGGAGTCCCAGAACGGGCGGAGGAGCACATCGGGGTCGACCATATGGGGCGCAGACCCTACCGACGCCGCGCGATACTGGACCCATGCCATTCCGCCGCGCACGCGTCCGCATCGAGACGGGACGTCATGAGATCGAGGGCTCGCTCCAGCTCCCCTACGAGGGCTTCCGCTCGCGGATGACCGACTTCCTCAACGCCCAGGGCGACGACTTCCTGCCGCTGACCGATGCCGAGGTCACGTGGCTCGACGGCTCGCGCCCGCCCGAGAACCACGACTACCTCGCGCTCGCCGCGCGTCACGTGGTGCTGGTCGTCGAGATCGGCTCGGGCGAGATCGTCGGCGAGACCGAGCCGATGGTCATGGCTGCGTCAGCGCCGCCGCCAGGCGCCTGACGGCCTCTTCGACCAGCTCCGGGGTCGTCCCGACGTTCAGGCGCGCGAAGCCCGCGCCCTGCGGGCCGAAAGTCGGCCCGGGCACGAGCGCGACGCGCCCGCGCTCCAGGAACACGGCGGCGGGATCGTCACCCAGGCCGGCCTCCCGGCAGTCCAGCCACGTGAGGAACCCGGCCTGCGGCGAAACGGCGACCGAGACGCCGGAGGGCAGCAGCGACGGCAGCCGCGCGTGGTTGCCGGCGATCGTGGCGATCGTGGCGTCCAGCCACTCGTCGCCGTCGCGGAACGCGGCCTCGGCGGCGATCGTCCCGAGGTAGCCCGCCCGGTCGCGCAGCCCCGGCGCCAGCCGCGCCGACGAGGAGACGATCATCGCGAGCTTCAGCCCCGCGAGGTTGAAGGCCTTCGACGCCGACGTCACCGCGCCGCCGCGCGAGGACACCGTCAGCCACGGCACGAACTCCTGACCGGGCAGCACCAGCGGCCCGTGGATCTCGTCGGAGATCACCCACGCCCCATGCGCGTCGGCGGCCGCGGCGATCGCCGTCAGCTCGTCGCGCGTCGGCACCCGCCCCGTCGGGTTGTGCGGGTTGCAGAGCAGCAGCGCCCGGGCGCCGGCGGCGAACGCGTCGGCGATCCCATCCACATCCAGCGCGCCGTCCGCCTGCAGCGGCACCGAGACGATCCGCCGCCGCGCGTGCGGGATGTCCACGAAGTAGGGCGGATAGACGGGCGGGTTGATGATCACGCCGTCGCCCGGCGCGGTCAGCTCGAGCAACAACTCCTCGACGCCGACCATGACGTCGGTGATGAGCGTGACGTCATCCGGGTCCACGGTCCAGCCGAGCCGCCGTTCCATGAACCCGCAGAACGCGGAGAGCAGCCCGTCGATCGGGCCGATGTAGCCCAGGTCGTCACGGTCGATCGCCGCGTGCAGCGCGGCCTTGACCGGCGTCGGCCAGCGGCGAAGTCCATCTCGGCCACGAACGCCGGGAGGACGTCCGGCGGGTACCTGCGTCCACTTCTCGCTGCCGCGAGCTAGGAGCCGGTTGACGAGTACCGGTGCGCCCGCTGCGGCGCATCCGCGGCGCCGGGCTGCACCACATCGGTCGGACCGACCACTCGTCAACAGACTCCTAGGCGACCGTCCACGTGTCCCCGGCGTGCAGCAGGGCGTCGAGCGAGGCGTCGTCGGCACCCGCCCGGGCCTGCGCCAGCTGGTGCGTCAGCTCCTGCCCGGAGACCGGGCGCGTGACGTCGCGGAAGATGCCGATCGGCGTCGGCCCGTCCGGGCTCGAGGACAGGCGCGAGAGCTCGAAGGCCAGCGACGGGTCGTCGCGATGGGCGTCGTGCACGACCAGGGCGTCCGCGCCCACGTCGGCGACCGCGGCGATCGCGCAGCACGCCGTCGGCGCCCGCGCACGACGCCGTTCTCGCCCTCGACGCCGAAGCGGATCGGCTCGCCGTGGTCCAGCGGGATGCGGTTGACCGCGCCCTGCTTCTTGTCGCGCAGCGCGTCGAACGCGCCGTCGTTGAAGACCGGGCAGTTCTGGTAGATCTCGACCAGCGCCGCGCCCTGGTGCGCGGCGGCGGCGCGCAGCACCATCGGCAGGTGGTGCTTGTCGGTGTCGATCGTGCGCGCCACGAACGTCGCCTCGGCGCCGAGCGCCAGCGAGACCGGGTTGAACGGCGCGTCGATCGAGCCGAACGGCGTCGACTTCGTCACCTTGCCGAGCTCGGACGTCGGCGACGCCTGCCCCTTGGTGAGCCCGTAGATCTGGTTGTTGAAGAGCAGGATCTTCACCGGCACGTTGCGGCGCAGCGCGTGGATCAGGTGGTTGCCGCCGATCGACAGCGCGTCGCCGTCGCCGGTCACGACCCAGATCGAGAGGTCCTCGCGCGCCGCCGCCAGGCCGGTCGCCAGAGCGGGACCACGGCCGTGGATGCCGTGCATCCCGTACGTGTCCATGTAGTACGCGAAGCGCCCGGCGCAGCCGATCCCGGAGACGAACACGACGCGCTCGGGCGGGATGCCGAGCTCGGGGAAGAACCCCTGGACGGCCGCGAGGACCGCGTAGTCGCCGCAGCCCGGGCACCAGCGCGTCTCCTGGTCGGACTGGAAGTCCGCCTTCGTCAGCTCAGTCGCTGCCATATCTCGTTCTCCATCTCCGAAGGCAGCAGCGGCTGGCCCTGCACCTTGGCGTAGGACTCGACGTCGACCAGGTACTTCGCGCGCAGCTCGTGGGCGAGCTGGCCGCTGTTCATCTCCGGCACAAGTACGCGCTCGTACGAGCGCAGCACCTCGCCCAGGTTGGCGGGCATCGGGTTGAGGTGATGCAGGTGCGCCGTGGCGACCCGCCCGCCGCGCTCGCGCACCCGCCGCGCGCCGGCGCGGATGGTGCCGTAGCTCGAGCCCCAGCCGAGGACGAGCAGGTCCGCGTCCTCGTCGCCGTGGATCGTCAGGTCGGGCACCTCGATCCCCGCGATCTTGGCCGCCCGCAGCTCGGTCATGCGCGCGTGGTTGGGCGCCGTCGTAGGAGATCGCGCCCGTCCCGTCCTGCTTCTCCAGGCCGCCGATCCGGTGCGCGAGCCCGGGCGTGCCGGGGATCGCCCACGGCCGCGCCAGACGGTCGTCGCGTGCGTACGGGAGGAACGGCGTCGTCGTCGGCGGGCGTCGTGCGGAAGCGCGGGTCGATCGCGGGCAGGTCGGCGGCCGAAGGGATCGCCCACGGCTCGCTCGAGTTCGCGACGAAGAGATCGGACAGCAGGATCACCGGCGTGCGGTAGGTGACCGCGATCCGCACCGCCTCGTAGACGGCCTCGAAGCGACTGTCCCGGGCTTGACGCGGCGCAGCACCGGCAGCGGCGACTCGCCGTGGCGCCCGTACAGCGCCTGCAGCAGGTCCGACTGCTCGGTCTTGGTCGGCATGCCGGTCGACGGGCCGGCGCGCTGGACGTCGATGATCACCATCGGCAGCTCGAGCATCACGGCCAGGCCGATCGTCTCGGTCTTGAGATCGAGCCCCGGGCCGCTGGTGCACGTCACGCCCAGCGCGCCGCCGAACGCCGCGCCGAGCGGCCATCGACGCGGCGGCGATCTCGTCCTCGGCCTGGATCGTGCGCACGCCCAGGTCCTGCCGGCGCGAGAGCGCGTGCAGCAGGTCCGAGGCGGGCGTGATCGGGTACGCGCCGAAGACCAGCGGCAGCCCGCTCTTGATCGACGCCGCGACCAGGCCGAGCGCGGTCGCCTCGGTGCCGTTGACGTTGCGGTACGTCCCGGGCCTGACCTCGGTGTTGCGCGCGACCTTGACCTGCACGTCGATCATCTCCGACGTCTCGCCGAAGCTCCAGCCGGCCCGGAAGGCGGCCAGGTTGGCCTCCATCACCGGCCCGCTGAACTTGGCGCGGATCCACTTCTCGGTGACCTCGGTCGGGCGGTCGTAGAGCCACGAGAGCACGCCCAGCGCGAACAGGTTCTTGGCCTTCTGCGCGTCCCGCGAGGAGACGCCCTCGATCGTCCTCGACCGCCGCGCGTGGTCAGCGAGCTCATCGGGATCCGCTTGACGGTGAAGGCCTCGAGCGTCCCGTCCTCGAGCGGGTTGATGCTCGTAGCCGGCCTTCTGCACCGCGCGCTTGCTGAACGCGTCCTCGTTGACGAGGATCGTCGCGCCGCGCCGCATCAGGCCGAGGTTCGCCTTCAGCGCGGCCGGGTTCATCGCCACCAGCACGTCCGGCGTGTCGCCGGGCGTCAGGATGTCGCGCGACGCGAAGTGGATCTGGAAGGCCGAGACGCCGGCGACCGTGCCGGCCGGCGCGCGGATCTCGGCCGGGAAGTCGGGCAGCGTCGCGAGGTCGTTGCCGAACACCGCCGTGGCGTCGGTGAACCGGCTCCCGGCGAGTTGCATGCCGTCGCCAGAATCACCAGCCATGCGCACGACGACCCGTTCGCGCGTCTCGGAAGGCCTTCACACGCGGGACCCTACACGCCGCATAGGCTGGACGGACGATGATTCGTATCAACGGTGACGACGTCGAGCTCGCGGTTCTCGACGAGGGCGAGGGCGAAGCCGTTCTCCTCATCCATGGCTTCCCGGATTCGGCCCGCTTGTGGCGTCATCAGCTCCCGACGCTAACCGACGCGGGTTTCCGGGTCGTTGCACCCGACCTGCGCGGCTTTGGAGCTTCCGACAAACCGGCCGACGTGGCCGCCTACCGGATGCACCACGCCGTCAAGGACATGGTCGCGGTGCTCGACGCGCTCGGCATCGAACGGGCGCACGTCGTCGGCCATGACTGGGGCGCCGCGGTCGCCTGGGCGATGGCGCTGCTGGCACCGCAGCGCGTGAACCGGCTGGTCGTGATGTCGGTCGGTCATCCCGGCGTCAGGCGCAGCCTCGAACAGCGCGAGAAGTCCTGGTACATGCTGCTCTTCCAGTTCCCGGAGGCCGAGGAGCTCCTGCGCCAGAACGACTGGGCGCTGCTGCGCGAATGGATCTCCAGCCATCCCGACCTCGACCCCGAGAGCTTCGACCTCACCGCCGGGCTGAACTGGTACCGGGCGAACCTGCATCCGCGCAACGAGCTCGGTCCCGCGCGCACGCTCCCGCCGGCCCAGGCCGACACGCTCGGCCTGTGGAGCACCGGCGACAACTACCTCGCTCGAGCGCGGGATGACGGAATCGTCCGCCCACGTCACCGGCAGCTGGCGCTACGAGCGCATCGAGGACGCGGGCCACTGGATGATGCTCGACCAGCCGGAGCGCATCAACGCGCTGCTGCTTGACTTCCTCGCGTGAAGACCGCGGTCGAATTGAGAGCGGCGTTCGCCGCCCGTGAGCTGTCCCCCGTCGAGCTGATCGATGCAGTGCAGGAGCACGCCGAGCTCGGCGCCTTCATCACGTTGACGCTGGAGCGGGCCCGCGAGGAGGCCAAGCTCGCGGAGCGCGCCTACAAGGACGGCACGGCCCGTCCGCTCGAGGGCCTGACGCTCGCGGTCAAGGACCTCTTCGACACCGAGGGCGTGCGCACGACCTACGGCTCGCGCGTCTTCACCGACCACGTGCCGCGGGCCGACGCGGCGGCGGTCAAGCTCGCCAAGGACGCCGGCGCGATCGTCGTCGGCAAGACGCGTCACGCACGAGTTCGCCTGGGGCATCACGAGCGACAACCCGCACTTCCCGCCGTGCCGCAACCCGTGGGACCCGGAGCGGATCCCGGGCGGCTCGAGCGGCGGGTCCGCGGTCGCGCTCGCCACCGGCCAGGCGGCGCTCGCGCTCGGCAGCGACACGGGCGGCTCGATCCGCATCCCAGCCTCGTTCTGCGGCGTCTCGGGCCTGAAGCCGACGTACAACCAGATCCCGACGACCGGCGTCTTCCCGCTCGCCCGCTCGCTCGACCACGCCGGGCCGATGGCGCGCACGCCCGCGGACGTCCGCCTGTTCTACGAGGCGCTGACCGGGCACACGCACAGCGGACGCCGCGCACAGGATCGCGGTCTGCCCCGACCTGCACCTGTGCCCGCTCGAGCCGGGCATCCAGCGCGCGTTCGACAACGCCGTCGGAGCGCTCGAAGGCGACGTCGTCGAGGTCGAGTTCGAGGAGGCCGAGCGGATCTATCCCGCGTTCGCGGCGATCCAGGGCGCCGAGGCCGCGCTCGCCCACGCCGGTCTGTTCCCCGAGCGCCGGGACGAGTACAGCGCCGACGTCGCGGCACGCGTCGAGCGAGCGCGGACCGTCACGCTCGCCGACTACGTCGAGGCGACCGCGACGCGCGAGCGGATCCGGGCCGGCTTCGCCCGCCTGTTCGCGACGGCCGACCTGCTGCTGACGCCGATCGCCAGCCTCCCGCCGGAGCCGCGCGGCATCGCCTCGCAGGCGTTCCGCGACGGCGTGCTGCCGCTCACGGTCCCGCAGGACGTCGCCGGCCTGCCGTCGTGCGCCGTCCCGGTCGGCTTCGACGAGCTCGGCCTGCCGGTCGGCGTCCAGCTCACCGGCCCGCCGTGGAGCGAGGGCCGCGTGCTCGCCGCCGCCGTTGCGCTGTTCAGCGCGACAGCATCGGCGAGGGCGGGATTCGCGTTGTCCCGGTGATCTCCGAGATCCGCATCCCGACCTCGATCCTCGAAGCACCAGCACCAGTCCTCACCCGGCTCGAGCGAGCGGATGATCGGGTGGGCTGACGCGCCCGCGTGAGCGGTCGCGTGCTTGTTGGGCGAGTCGTCGCAGCAGCCGACGTGGCCGCAGCCGAGGCAGATCCGCAGGTGCAGCCAGACGCCGCCGCTGGCCAGGCAGTCCTCGCAGCCGGCGACCTCCGCGGGCAGCTCGGTGATCTCGATCGTGTCCAGGTGCGTGCACTGCTTCATCGGGTCGTGTCCTCCACGGGCAGCCAGACGTGGAACGTCGTGCCGCCGTCGCCGGTGTCGAACGTCAAAGAGCCGCGGTGGCGCTGCTCCACGATGCGCCGCGCGGTGTCCAGGCCCATGCCCGTGCCGCTGCCCGGGGCCTTGGTGGTGAAGAAGGGGTCGAAGACGTGCTTGGCGACCTCGTCCGGGATGCCCGGGCCGTCGTCGGCGATGTCGACCGCGCACGCAGCCGTTGTCGGCGAGCGTCGTGATCTTGATCGTGCCGTCCTCGCCGAGCGCGCCGATCGCGTTGTCGAGCAGGTTCGTCCAGACCTGGTTGAGCTCGGAGCCGCGCATCGTCAGCTTCGGCAGCGACTTGTCGTAGTCGCGCTTGACCTTGATGTGCGTCTGCTTGAGCTTGTGGCCGAGCATGATCAGCGTGCTCTCGAGGCCCTCGTGCACGTCGGCGATGCACGATGTCGCCGCGATCCATGTACGCGTAGGACTTGACCGCCTTGACCAGATGGCTCATGCGGTCGGCGGACTCCAGCAGCTCCTGCGCGAGCCCGCGCGCGGTGAGCGAGGCCGCGACCCACTTCAGCGCCTTCGGAGTCGCGTCGCCGGCGATCGCGTTGCACGCGGTCGCAGCCAGTCGCCGTCGAGCCCGGCGGCGCCGAGCGGCTCGCGACAGCTTCCAGGCCTCCGGGATCGCCGCAGTCCTCGAGCGCGTCGAGCATCGCGTCCTCGGCGTCGGAGGCGTCCATCGCGTCGAGCGGGCCGCGCGCCGCCGCGCGCTCGAGCGCCTCGCGCTGGAGCACGCAGCAGCTTGCCCGCGTCCTCGCGCTCGATCCCGCTCTCGACGAAGGCGTCGAGCGCGTGCGAGATCGTCGTCGACGGCCTCGATCAGATCACCCGCCGCGCGGCGCGCCGCGGCGGCCGGGTTGTTGAGCTCGTGCGCGAGCCCCGCGGCCATCGTGCCGAGCGACGTGAGCCGTTCGCGGTTGGCCTCGCGCGAGTTGATGCCGCGCATCACCGGCCCGATCACGCGCATCACGTGCCGGTGGACCGAGCGGTGCGTCAGCGCCAGGTCGATGAACGACGGCGCGCGGGACGATCGCGATCCGGCACGGCCCGGCGGCCAGCGCGTTGATCGGCAGCGCGGTCTCGGTGAGCGCGGCGATCGCGCCGATCCAGGTCGGCCCGGTGTTCTGCGTCCCGGGCTCGAAGTGCCCGTCGACGCTGACCTGCGTGTTGACGTCCCCTTCGAACAGCAGCAGCAGCCCGGGCGAGCGTACGCCCTGCTCGAGCAGCAGCTCGCCGTCCTCGACGTCGCGCGGCTGCGCGACCGCCGCCCACTGCTCGAGCTCCGCGTCGGTCAGATCCTCGAAGAGATCGACGCTGCGCAGATCCTCGAGCAGGCTCACGCTGCCGCCAGGTACTCGTGGACCAGCGAGACGGACATCGACCCCTCGCCCACCGCGCTGGCGACGCGCTTCATCGAGCGCGAGCGGACGTCGCCGGCGACGAACACGCCCGGCACCGACGTCTCGAGCAGGAACGGGTCGCGCTTGAGCGGCCAGCCCTCGGGCCGGGCGTCGAGGCCCGCGAGGATGAAGCCGTGCTCGTCACGGGCGACGACGCCCGCCAGCCACTCCGTGCGCGGCGCGGCGCCGATGAACACGAACGCGGCGTCGACCGGCTCCTCGCGCTCGCCGTCGGCGTCGCGGATCAGCAGCGTGCGCAGGTGCTCGTCGCCCTCGGCCCCCACGGCCTGCGCGCCGGTGCGCACCTCGACGTTGGGCAGCGAGGCGATCTGCTCGATCAGGTAGTGCGACATCGACTTCTCGAGCGACGGGCCGCGCACGAGCATCGTCACGCGGCCGGCGAAGCGGCTGAAGTGCACCGCGGCCTGGCCGGCCGAGTTGGCGGCGCCGATCACGACGACGTGCTGGTCCTGGCAGGACTTGGCCTCGGTCAGCGCGGCGCCGTAGTAGATGCCCTTGCCCGTCAGGCGCTCGAAGCCCGGCACGGTCATCTGCTTGTAGGAGACGCCGGAGGCGACGAGCACGCAGTTGGCGCTGAGGCTGGTGCCGCCGGAGAGCTCGACGATCCGCCCGGCGCCCTCGGCGCGCAGGCCGACGGCGTCCTGGATCGTCAGCAGCTCGGCGCCGAGCCGGCGCGCCTGGTCGGTCGCGCGGCGCGCGAGGTCCGAGCCGCTCAACCCCGCGGGGAAGCCGAGGTAGTTCTCGATCCGGCTCGACTGGCCGGCCTGCCCGCCGGGCGCCTCGCGCTCGACCAGCACGGTCTTCAGGCCCTCAGACGCGCCGTAGACCGCCGCCGCCAGCCCGGCGGGGCCGCCGCCGACGATCACGAGGTCGTAGTGCTCGGCCGCCGGCGCGACCGAGACGCCGAGGCGCTCGGCGAGCTCGAGCACCGTCGGGCGCTCGAGCACCGTCCCGTCCTCCAGCAGCGCCACCGGCAGCCCGTCGGTGCCGACGCCGGTCACGGTCAAGAGCTCACGCGCCTCGCCGTCGCGCTCGACGTCCAGCCAGCGCATCGGCACGCGGTTGCGGGCAAGGAAGTCGCGCAGGTCGTGCGAGTCGCGCGAGAAGCGGTGCCCGATCACGCGCACGCCGCCGGAATCGAGCGCGGCGCCCGCCTCCCACGTCGTCAGCAGGTCCTCGACGACCGGGTACAGCAGCTCCTCCGGCGGGTCCCAGGGCTTGAGCAGGTAGTAGTCGAGGTCGACCTCGTTGATCGCCTGGATCGCCGCCTCGGTGTCGGCGTAGGCCGTCAGCAGGACGCGCTTGGCGTCCGGGACGAGCTTGCGCGCCTCGACCAGGTACTCGGTGCCGGACATGCCCGGCATCCGCTGATCGGCGACCAGCAGGGCGACCTGCTCGCCGCGGGTCACGAGCTCCTTCAACGCGGTCAGCGCCTCGGCGCCGCTGGTCGCCCGCACGATCCGGAAGCGCTCGCCGAACTTGCGGCGCAGATCGCGGGCGACGGCCGCCAGCACGGCGGGCTCGTCGTCCACGGCGACGATCGCGGGCCTGCGCTTGCGTGGCTCCGATGCCTCCATCAACGGGACCTTAGATGACCCGTACCGGCGTCCCGATGGACACGAAGTCGTAGACGAGCTTGGCCTCCGGGAGCGGGAGCCGGGCGCAGCCGTGGGAGGCGGGGTGGTTCGGGACGTCGGCGTAGCCGTGCAGCGCCCAGCCGCCGACCCAGTACGCCGCGTAGGGCAGCCAGGTCTTGTACGGGACCGACCAGGAGCGCAGCTCCTTGCGGTAGATCTTCCACTTCCCGGGCGGGGTCCCGATGTCCGGGCTGTCGCCGCCGAGGCCGGTCGAGGTGTGGATCGCGCGCACGACCTTCGCGCCGTTGATGAGCAGCACGACGCCCCGCGCGCGGTAGATCTCGACGCGCTTGCCGGGACCGCGATCGATCCCCAGCGGACGCCCGGCAGCCTTCAGCTTCGACAGCGTCATCGGGCCGACGACCCCGTCGCGCTGCAGGTTCGACCAGCCCTGGAAGGCCAGCACGGCCTGCTGGGTCAGGTAGTCGTACTTGCCGGTGACCCCGCTCGCCGGCAGGTAGCCGAGCGCGACGAGCTTGCGTCTGCACGGCCTTGGGGTCGGCGGGCGAGGGCAGCTTGCGCGTCGGCGGCTTGGGCTCGGTGTAGGGCACAGGCCCGAAGTCCGCCCGCGTGTAGGTCTTCCCGGCCATGCGCACCTCATCGAGCGAGGCGGCGGCGGTCGCCGTGTAGACGACCTGCGCGAGGCGCGCGTGGTACTCGGGCTCGGTGGTCGTCAGGTTCCCGCTGAGGACGATCTCGACGCGGTCGTCGTTGACCTTCGCGCTCGTCAGCGTCATGCCCATCGGGATCACCGTGCCGTAGCCCTTCATCCGCTCGGCGGGCGTCGGGCCGGCCAGCAGCGCCTGCAGCGCGGCAGCAGGGCCGGCGGCGATGTCGCGCTGGACATAGGCGAGCTGTTCGCCCTTGGTGAAGTAGACCCGGGCCTTGGCCGCCTGGGCGGCCGCCGGGGCGAGCAGAAGGACGACGGCGGCGAGGAGGGCGGCGCGGAGCATCAGCCGAGTTTGGCAGCGCCGGAGTCTGACGCGGGGACAAGCGATACCCCCTGGTTTCGTACACGTGGATAAAGACGCTCCCCGCTCGTGCGGAAAGGCTGCCGGGCGGAGAGTCCGTCGAGCTGGGAGCAATGCGATGAAGCTGGTGATCGGGATCGTCCGTCCCGAGAGGACCAACGCGGTCCTGGAGGCGCTGTACCGCACCGAGGTGCGCGGATTCTCGATCACCCGCGTGCAGGGTCACGGCGGCGAGCTCGACCGCGTCGAGACGTATCGCGGCACGACGGTGCGGATCGGCCTGTCGGAGAAGGTGCGCTTCGAGATCGCCGTCTCCGACGACTTCGTGCAGCCGACGATCGACGCGTTGTGCGACGGCGGCCGGACCGGCGAGGTGGGCGACGGCAAGATCTTCGTCGTCCCGCTCGAACAGGTCGTCCGCATCCGTACGGGCGAGACCGACAACCTCGCCGTCACGCCGGTCGGCGCGTGACGGCGCCGGGGGTCGACGCGGGCGACACCGCCTGGATGCTCGCCGCCACGGCGCTGGTGCTGCTGATGACACCGGCGCTCGGGCTCTTCTACGCGGGCCTGGTGCGCTCCAAGAACACGCTCAACACCTTCATGATGTGCGTCGCCGCGCTGGCGGTGGCGACGATCACCTGGGCCGTGATCGGCTACTCGTTCGCCTTCGCGCCCGGCAACGGCCTGATCGGCGGCTTCGATCACGCGCTGATGCACGACGTCGCCTTCACGCCGCGCGAGGGGACCGCGATCCCGCACCTGCTGTTCTTCGCCTTCCAGGCCACGTTCTGCATCGTCACGACGGCGCTCGTGTCCGGCGCGGTGGTCGAGCGGATGCGCTTCGGGCCGTTCCTGCTCTTCGCCGCGCTGTGGTCGGTGCTCGTCTACGGCGTACTGGCGCACTGGGCCTTCGGCGGCGGCTGGCTGCAGGCCGGCGGGACGCTGGACTTCGCCGGCGGCGTCCCGGTCGAGATGGGCTCGGGCTTCTCGGCGCTGGCGGCCGCGCTGGTCGTCGGCGCCCGGCGCGACTACGGGCGCCAGGCCTTCCTGCCGCACAACTCGATGTTCGTGCTGCTCGGCGCGGGCCTGCTGTGGTTCGGCTGGTTCGGCTTCAACGGCGGCAGCGGGTTCGGCGCCGGCAATGCGGGCGTGCTCGCGTTCGTCAACACGCTGCTCACCCCCGCCTTCGCGCTCGCGACCTGGTTCGTCCTGGACCTGCTGCGCTCGCGCCAGGTGACCGCGATCGGGGCCGCGACCGCGATCGTCGTCGGCTGCGTCGGGATCACCCCGGCGGCGGGCTTCATCAGCCCGCTGTGGGCGATGGTCCTCGGCGTCCTCGCCGCGCTTCCGAGCTACACGGTGATCATGTGGCGCCCGCGCTGGCGCGTGGACGAGACGCTCGACGTGCTGGCCGCACACGGCGTCGCCGGTCTGACCGGGATCGTCTTCATCGGCTTCGTCGCCCAGGCCTCCTGGAACGGCGTCGCCGACGGCCTGCTCTACGGCAACGCGGCCCAGCTCGGGCATCAGCTCCTCGCCGTGCTGGTCGCTCCGGCCTACGCCTTCGCCGCCACGTTCGCGCTGCTGAAGCTGATCGGGCTGTTCTCGCCGCTGCGGGCGACGGAGCGCGAGGAGGCGCTCGGCATGGACCTCGTCGCCCATGGCGAGGAGGCGTACGCGACGGGCGAGGGCGCGATCCTCGTCGACCCCGAGACCGAGCGGCCGGAGCCGTGGCCGAGGCGGGAGCGGGTGCTCGCGTAGGGTTCGCGCCATGGGCCCCGCGAAGACGCCGGAACACGTCCGTTTGGAGCAGGCTCGGACCGGCGAGGTGCCGTGGAAGGCGTGGGGGCCGTACCTCTCCGAGCGCCAGTGGGGCACGGTCCGTGAGGACTACAGCGCCGACGGCGACGCGTGGAACCACTTCACGCACGACCAGGCGCGCTCGCGCGCCTACCGCTGGGGCGAGGACGGGATCGCCGGGATCTGCGACGAGCGCCAGCGCCTGTGCCTGGCGCTCGCGCTGTGGAACGGCGAGGACCCGATCCTCAAGGAGCGGATGTTCGGGCTCACCAACAGCGAGGGCAACCACGGCGAGGACGTCAAGGAGTACTGGTTCTACCTCGACAGCACGCCCACGCACTCCTACCTGAAGTGCCAGTACAAGTACCCGCAGCGCGCGTTCCCGTACGCGGACCTCGTCGAGACCAACGCGCGCCGCGGCAAGCAGGACTTCGAGTACGAGCTGCTCGACACCGGCATCTTCGACGAGGACCGCTACTTCGACGTGATCGTCGAGTACGCCAAGGCCGGCCACGACGACCTGCTGATGCGCGTCACCGCGCACAACCGCGGCCCCGACGCCGCGACGCTGCACCTGCTGCCGACGCTGTGGTTCCGCAACACCTGGTCGTGGGGCGACGGAGCGTCGCGAAGCCGTCGCTGCGCGGCCGACGGGCGATCGGCGTGATCGCCCACCACGACGAGCTCGGCGAGTGGCGGCTGCCGTCGAGGCCGACGCCGAGTTCCTGTTCTGCGAGAACGAGACGAACCGGCGGCTGTTCGGCGTGCCGAACACGTCGCGCATCCGAAGGACGCGATCGGCGAGCACGTGGTCGACGGCGCGCCGCTGGACACCGCGCAGGGCACGAAGGCCGCGCCACCACGTGCTGGAGATCGAGGCCGGCGGGTCGGCGACGATCCAGGTGCGCCTGGCCGGCGGGCACGGCGCCCGGTCGACTTCGACGCGGTCTTCGCGACGCGCCGCGCGGAGGCCGACGCGTTCTACGCCGAGGTCATCCCGGCCGACGCTCGACGCCGACCGCGCGCTGGTGATGCGCCAGGCGCTCGCCGGGCTGCTGTGGGGCAAGCAGTACTACGAGTACGACGTGCACCGCTGGCTGCGCGAGCACGGCGTCAACCCGTGGGACCCGAACGCGCCTGACGTGCGCAACGTCCCGTGGTTCCACATGATCGCCGGCGACATCATCTCGATGCCGGACAAGTGGGAGTACCCGTGGTTCGCGGCGTGGGACCTGGCGTTCCACTGCGCGCCGCTGTCGCTGGTCGACGTCGACTTCGCCAAGGAGCAGGTCGAGCTGCTGCTGCACACGCGCTACCTGCACCCCAACGGGCAGATCCCGGCGTACGAGTGGAACTTCAGCGACGTCAACCCGCCGGTGCACGGCGTGGGCGGCGCTGTGGGTCTTCCAGCGCGAGGCCGAGATCCGCGGCGAGGGCGATCGCGAGTTCCTGGCAGCGCGTCTTCCAGCGCCTGCTGACGAACTTCACGCTGGTGGGTCAACCGCAAGGACCCGGACGGCCGCAACCTCTTCCAGGGCGGCTTCCTCGGCCTCGACAACATCGGCATCTTCGACCGCTCGGCGCCGCTGCCGGGCGGCGGGACGCTGCGCCAGGCCGACGGCACGGCCTGGATGGCGCTCTATTGCCAGTGGATGCTGCAGATCGCGATCGAGCTCGGCGCGCGACGACGCAGATCTACGCCGACATCGCGCTGAAGTTCGTCACCCACTTCGCCTGGATCGCGGTCGCGCTCAATCCGCCCGGGCGCCGACACGCCGCTGTGGGACGAGCAGGACGGGTTCTTCTACGACGTCATGCGGATGCCCGACGGGACGACGATCCCGCTGCGCGTGCGCTCGCTCGTCGGGCTGCTGCCGCATGTGCGCCGCGACGGTGTTCGAGCCCGAGGTCGTCGACGGCCAGCCGGGGCTGGTCGAGCGCGCGCTGGAGTTCGCCGAGCACTTCGGCGACTCGGTGCCCGCGCTCGCCCACCTGCCCGGCCCGAATCCGACCGGCCGGCGGCTGCTCGCGCTCGTCGACGAGAGCGCAGCTGCGGCGGATCCTCGAGGTCATGCTCGACGAGGAGGAGTTCCTCGGCCCGCACGGGATCCGGGCGATCTCGCGCTACCACCTCGAGCACCCGTACACGTTCGACTGGGACGGCCAGCACTACGAGGTCGGCTACCTGCCGGCGGAGTCCGACAGCGGCATGTTCGGCGGCAACTCGAACTGGCGCGGGCCGGTCTGGTTACCGATGAACCTCGTGATCCTGCGGGCGCTGTTCCACCTGCACCGCTACTACGGCGACGACTTCAAGGTCGAGTGCCCGACCGGCTCCGGGCGCGAGCTGAACCTGCGCGAGGTCGCGCTCGGAGATCGGCGCATCGGCTGTCGCGCGACGTTCCTGCGCGGCGAGGACGGGCGCCGGCCGGTCTACGGCGGCGCTCGAGACGTTCCAGGACGATCCGCACTGGCGCGACCTGATCCTGTTCCACGAGTACTTCCACGGCGACAACGGCGCCGGCCTCGGCGCGAGCCATCAGACCGGTTGGACGGGCGCGATCGCCACCGTGCTGCGGATCGCCGGATGAGGATCTACGAGATCAACACGGCCGTCTTCCTCGCGGGCCGGCGGCTCGAGGACATCGACTGGGGCTTCGTTCCGGACGTCGACGCGGTGTGGCTGATGGGCGTGTGGGAGCGCAGCCCGGCCGGGTTGGAGATCGCGTTGCGACGAGCCCGGCCTGATGGCCGGGATGCGGTCGGCGCTGCCGGACCTGCGCGACGAGGACGTGATCGGCTCGCCGTACTGCGTGCGCGACTACGTCGTCGACGCGCGCTTCGGCGATCTCGGCGGCGGCGCGGGCGCGCGCTTGGCCGAGCGCGGGCTGAAGCTGATCCTCGACTACGTCCCCAACCACGTCGCGCCCGACCATCCGTGGCTGACCTCGCACCCCGAGTACTTCATCCGCGGCAGCGAGGACGACCTGGCGCGCGATCCCGCCTCGTGGCTGCGGGTGGGCACCCAGATCGTCGCGCGCGGCCGCGATCCGTACTTCCCCGCGTGGCCGGACGTCGTCCAGCTCAACGCGTTCTCGCCGGCGCTGCGCGAGGCGGTGCGTGCGCTGCTGCGAGCGGTTGGCGGACAGTGCGACGGCGTCCGCTGCGACATGGCGATGCTGATGACCAACGAGGTCTTCGCGCGCACCTGGGGGCTGCGAGGCGCCCGCCGAGGAGTTCTGGCCGACCGTCATCGACACGAGCGGCCCGGCTCGTGTTCATCGCCGAGGCCTACTGGGACATGGAGTACGCGCTCCAGCAGCAGGGCTTCGACTACTGCTACGACAAGCGGCTCTACGACCGGCTCGCGCACGAGGACGCCGCCGCCGTGCGCGGGCACCTCCAGGCCGACCTCGCCTATCAGGAGCGGCTGCTGCGCTTCATCGAGAACCACGACGAGCCGCGTGCGGCGCCGACGTTCGGCGACGCGCGCCCGCGCCGCCGCGGTCGTGATGTCGACGATCCCGGGTGCGCGGCTCTACCACGACGGCCAGCTCGACGGCTACCGCACGCACATCCCCGTCTTCCTCGCCCGCGGGCCGGTCGAGGAGCCCGACCCGAGCCTGCGGCTGTTCTACTCGCGGCTCGTAGGACTCGAGATCTCCGGCTGGCGGCTGCTCGAGGTGCTCGACCATGACGATCTGATCGCCTGGGCGTTCAAGGACCATCTCGTCGTGGTCAACTTCGGCGCCACCGACGCCTGGGGCCGCGTCCAGGTCGCGGTCGACGGCGAGCTCACCGACCTGCTGACCGGCGCGATCTACGAGCGCTCAGGCAGCGAGCTGCAGGTCGGCCTGCGGCCGTGGGGTGCTCACGTCTTCTCCCAGTCGTCGTCGTAGCCCTGGCCCGTCCGCGGCTTTGAGCCGAACGTCCCCCGCTGCTGCTGCAGGTTGAAGCCGGGCGGCGGGCCGCCGGGCTGGGGATCGCCGGCGCGGCCGCGCTGGGTCGGGCGGTCCGTGTCGCGTGAGGGCTGGACGCGCTTGGGCTCGCCGCGCTGCTTCGGGAAATGCGGCGGCCACGGCGCGTCGCCGAGCCCGCCCTCCTCGTCGCGGCGCGCGAGGTCGAGCAGCGCGTCGAGCGACCCGGGCACGAGGTCGATGTCCGCCGCCGGGTCGCCTTTGGTCTTGAGCCGCTCCGGCACGGTGTCGATCCGCAGATCGCCCGGCTCGGCGTCGGGCACCTCGTCCCAGGCGAGCGCGCAGGAGACGCGGGCGTCCGGCGTGGGGCGCACGCTGTAGCCGGAGGCGACGGTGCGATCGCGAGCGTTCTGGTTGTAGTCGACGAAGACGCCGTGGCGCTCCTCCTTCCACCACTTGCTGGTCGCCAGGTCCGGGGCGCGCCGTTCGACCTCGCGCGCCAGCGCGAGCGCCGCGCGGCGGACCTCGATGTAGTCGTGGACCGGCTCGATCCGCACGTTGACGTGGATGCCCTTGGAGCCGCTCGTCTTGGGATAGCCGCGCAGCCCGTGCTCGGTCAGGACCTCGTTGACGACCATCGCCGTCTTGCGGACCTCCGCCCAGCCGACGTCGGGCGTCGGGTCGAGGTCCACGCGCAGCTCGTCCGGGTGGTCGAGGTCGTCGCGGCGCACCGGGTGCGGGTTGAAGTCGATCACGCCGAGGTTGACCGCCCACGCCAGATGCGCCTCGTCGTTGGCGACGAGCTCCTCGGCCGTGCGGCCGGAGGGAAAGGCGACCGTCGCGGTCTGCAGCCACTCCGGCAGGTTCTTCGGCACCCGCTTCTGCCAGATCGGATCCTCGGTGATGCCGTTGACGAAGCGCTTCATCACCGTCGGGCGCTCACGCAGATGGATGAGGACCGCGTCGGCGGCGGCGAGGTAGTACTCGACCAGGTCGAGCTTCGTCCAACCCGGCTTGGGGAAGTAGATCTTCCCTGGATTCGAGAGCCGGACCTCGCGCCCGGCGACCTCGAGCATCGTGTACTCGCTCTTGGCGGCCATCGCGATTTCAGTATGCAGAGTCCAGCTTTCGCCCGGGCCGTCGATAGACGTGGAGAATGCATCTCGATCGTCAACTCGCACGCGAGGTCGCGCCGTTCGTCGCGACGGCCGTGCTGGGCTTCGCGCTGGTGCCGATCGGCAGCAGCGTCGACTGGCCGCTCTATGTGCTGGCCGCGCTCCTCACGATCGCCATCGCCGTCGCCGCGGTCCTCGTGCCCTGGCGCAGGTTGCCTCGCTTCGTCCCGATCGTCCCGGCGCTGCTGTCCGTGCTCGCGGTGGCGCTGCTGCGCTCGTCCTGCGACGGTGGCGCGGCCGGCGTGGGAACGCTCGCGGCGCTGCCGGTGTTCTGGCTCGCGCTGCACGGCAGCCGCGCGCAGCTGCTGACCGTCATCGCCAGCCTCTTCCCGCTCTTCCTCGGCCCGGTGCTGCTCAGCGGCGGGCACACCTACCCGAGCGGAAGCTGGCGCGTCGCGATCCTGTTCGCCGCGGCCTCCGCGCTCGTCGGGCTCGCCGTGCAGAACCTCGTCGCCCGCGTCCGCACCCACGCCGAGGCGCTCGCGGTCCGCGAGCACGACCTCGAGGCGATGGCCGACCTCGTGCGCTCGCTCTCAGAAGCGACCGACGCCCGCGAGCGGATCTGCGCCGCAGCCTGCGATCTCAGCGGCGCCCACTTCGCGGTGCTGCTGCAGGTGCAGTGCGACGGAACGCTCGCCTGGACCGCCGGTGCCGGGCTGGAGCTTGACGCTTCGACCTTCACGGCACCCGGCGCGCCCTGGGCCCAGACGGCCTTCGAGACCCGCTGCCCGGTGCTCGTCAACGCCCCGGCCCTCCCGGACGCGGAGCATCCCGCGGTGATCCTGTTCGAGCCGGTGCACCGCGGCGACCAGACGGTCGGCATCCTCGTCGCCGGCTGGCGGCGGCAACCCGCCGATTCGCGCCACGCGACCGGGCTCATCCGGCTGCTCGCCTCCGAGGCGGCGTTCGTGATCGAGCGCGCCGACCTGCTCGGCCGGCTCACCGCGATGGCGTTGAGCGACGAGCTCACCGGTCTGCCCAACCGCCGCGCCTGGGACGCGCACGTCGAGCAAGCGGTGCGCGACGCCGAGCCGATGAGCGTCGCGATCCTCGACCTCGACGCCTTCAAGGCCTTCAACGACGGCGGCGGCCACCAGGCCGGCGACCAGATGCTCAAGGAGGCGGCCGCGGCGTGGACCGCGCAGCTGCGTCCGACCGACACGCTGGCCCGCTACGGCGGCGACGAGTTCGTCGTGTTGCTTCGCGGGCTCGACCTGACGGCGGCGCACGTCGTCGTCGACCGCCTGCGCGCCGCCACGCCGCGCGGGCAGTCCTGCTCGGCGGGTGTCGCCCAGCGCGAGCCCGGCGAGACGCCCGCGGAGCTGCTGGGGCGCGCCGACCAGGCGCTCTACGAGGCCAAGGCCGCCGGCCGCAACCGCTCGCTGCTCGCGGGCTGAGCCCAGGAGTAGAGTCGGGCGGACGTGACTGCGTTCGCCAAGGGCGTCTGGCCGCCCGTTCTCGACACGATCGAGCGCGCCGTCGAGGATGCCGCTCACGCCGGGCGGGGGACGCTCCTGCTGATCCGCGCGGACCCGGCGCTCGGGAGCGTGCGGCTGCTGCAGGACGCCGTCGCGCGGCTCTCGCAGCGGCGACCGTCGACGGAACTGCTGCTGGGTGGATTCGACGTCCCGGGCGCACGTGGCGCCTTCGCGCAGCCGGACGGCGCGCGCGTCACGGACCCGGACACGCTCGTCGCGGCACTCGAGGACCGCCTGTTGGGCGGGCGCACGCTGGTGCTGGGGCTCGCCGACCTCGACCTGGCGCTTCCGCCTGTCCGCTGGATCGATCTCTTCGTGCTGCGCTCGCTGCCGCCGCTGTTGCGCGCGCAGCGGCTGGTGGTGCTGGCGACCGTCGCGCACTCCGGCAGCCTGGGCGCCGATTCCGATGGTGCGGCCGCGATCGCCGAACTCGAGCGGCTCGGGCTCGCCGAGGTCATCGAGCTCGACCGCTACGGGCGTGAGGAGGTCGTGGACGCGCTCGACGGCGCCGACGACGCGGTCGCGGATGATCTCGTGACGCTCGGCGACGGCGATCCCGACCGGATCGCCGCGTTGTTCGACCGCTGGGAGGACGCGCGCGTCGTGACCCGCGAGGGGAGCCGCTGGGCCTACGCCACCGAGCGTGAGGCCGCCCGCGGGCGCTCGGGGATCGACGGCCGCCGCTCGCTGCTGTTGAGCTTCACCCCGGCCGACGATCCCGCCTCGGTCGCGGGCTACGAGCGCGCCGTCGCGACCCTCGGCGTCGCGGCGCTGGAGGGCATGGTCTTCACGGTCGCGGCGCTCGCCCGCGTTCTGGACGCGGACGAGGAGGAGCTCAGCGACTGGCTCGACGACCACCTCGTCTTCGACGACGACCATCCGCACGCCCCGCTCGACGGCGTCGGGTTCGTCGAGGTTCCCGGCGCCGGCGCGCTGTATCGCTACGCGTTCCGGGACAGGCTGCTCTGGGGCGCGCTCCGTCCCGCGACGACGAGCCGCCGCGTGGCGCGCCGCTACGCCGAAGCCCTCGCCACCGTCTACGGCCCCTACTCGACCGAGGCGATCGCCCGGATCTGGGACCTGGCGGAGCTCGCCGGAGCCGAGCAGGAGCTCTATTTCTCCAGCGTCGCGAACGTGTTCGCGTCGGTGCAGGACCATCTGCGGGTCCTCGAGGCCGAGGCCGCGACGCCCGAGGACGGCGACCCCCGCGTGGCGATCGCGAGCGTCCGGCGGCTCGTCCGGCACATGGACGCGGCCGGCCCGGCGCTCGACGGCGACGCGCGGCTGCGCTACGCGTCGCTGGCCCGCTCGCGGCTGCAGACGGGAGAGAACGCCCTCCCGGAGGATCGGCGCGCGCGGGCCTGGATCGACGTCTACGACGGTCTGGCCGCCGCTGCGCGAGCGCACGGCTGGTACGCCGACGGCGCCCGCTGCGACGCACTCTCCCTGGGGCTCGAGGCCGACCCCGTCGTCGCATCCAGGCGGGCCCTCACCCTCGCCGAGCGCCTGCTCGAACTGGTCGCGCAGGACTCGCCTGGCGAGTCACACCTGGAGCTCCCGGCCACGTGGCTCGACGAAGGCGGCGGAACGATCGCGACGCACGCGATCGGCCTGCACCGCAGCGCCGCCACGGTGATCGAAGGCCTCCCGGAGGAGGTCCGCAGCCACGACGAGGCGCACCTGCGCCACACCGGCGCGCTGCTCGCGGCGCTCGCCGGCGACCTGGATACCGCGGTGGAGAACGAGACCAAGACGCTCGCGCTGCTGGACCTCCAGCCCGAGGGAGGCTGCAACCTGCGCGTGCTCACCTACTTCTCGCTCGCGAACCACCTCGAGGTCGCAGGCGACCGCGAAGGCGCGATCGCGGCGGCGCGCAGCGCGGTCGACACCGCCCGCCGGCGGTCAGAGCCGGCCGAGGAGCAACTGGGCCTCGAACTGCTCGACCGCCTGACGCGCGAGTACGACGGATGAGGACGCCTCCGGGGGGCTACGCGCCCCCCGGAGGCCCCTGCTCTACGGCGTCGTCGCCGACAGCGTGAACGTCAGCGTCTTGCCGTAGTTCCCGGACTGCAGCCCCTCAGTGGCCGCGATCGTCTGCTTGAGGTCGATCGTCACCGGATCGCGCTCACCGGGTCGGGGAACGTCGTCAGCGACAGCGGCGTGCCGCTGGTGCTGAGCGGCGCGAACGCCGCGCTGCCGACCTTCATCTGCAGCGGTGACGCGAGCGCGCGCGTGCCGTTGACCAGACGGCCCGGGCGACGCGTGCTCGGGTCGCGGACGGTCAGCGCTGCGGACGACGCGGTCGAGATGACCGTCGCCGTCAGCGACGCCGTGTAGTCGCGGTCGACGCCCGGCACGAACGTGCCGAGTGTCGGCGCCGGGCCGAGCGTCAGCGACGAGCACGGTCGGCACGGTGCCGCCGACGGTGACCGGGACGTCGGTTCCGGGCGTCGCCGGAGCGACGCCACAGGCCGCGGACGCGAGCATGCCGGCCGCGATCTCGATGCCCGCCGCGATGTGCGAGCGAATGCCCGCCTCCGCGTAGGACGCCTGCGTGTGGCCCAGGCCGGTGTAGAACGAGCGGCCGCCGTCGAACTTCTTGCACCACGAGATCGGGTGATCGTCGTCGGTGCCGTCGGAGCCGTCGTCCTCGTCGTAGGTGGACTCGTCCATCTTCAGCAGGACGTGCACACCCGCGGTGTTGCGCGGGCTGTAGTCCGTCGCCGCCGCCGTTGACCACCGGGTTGACCGGCGATTGGTAGTTGTACCACTCGTCCGTCCGGGTCCAGGAGTCCGGGATGCCGGCGGTCGAGGGGTCGGTCTTGTCCTCGCGGAGGACCGTCGCGGTCGGCGTACCGGCCGGGTGGTTGCGGAAGTACGCGCCCACCAGCTGGCCGTACCAGGCCCAGTCGTACTCGGTGTCGGCCGCCGAGTGGATGCCCACGTAGCCCTTGCCCGAGCGGATGAAGCGCTCGAACGCGGCCTGCTGGGTGTCGGTGAGGACGTCACCCGTCGTCGAGTTGAAGATCACGACGTCGTAGTGGCTCAGGATCGCGTCCGTGAAGAACGCGCGTCCTCGGTGCTGTCGACCTGCCAGTTCTTCTGCGTGCCGAGCGCCTGGATGGCGGCGACGGCGGTCGGGATCGCGTCGTGGCGGAACGCCGCGGTCTTCGAGAAGACCAGCGCGCGCAGCTTGGCGCTGGTCGTTGTCCGCGGCCAGGACCTGCACCGAGACGTTCTGCGTCGCCGTGCCGCCCTTGCCGTCGGTGACGGTGAGCTTCACCGTCTTGGTGCCGGCGGTGGTGAACGTGTTGGACACCGAGGCGCCCGTCGCGTCCGTCGTGCCGTTGCCGTCGAAGTCCCACGAGTACGTGAGCGCATCGTTGTCGGCGTCGGTCGCCGCGGCGGTGAACGCCGTCGCCAGCGGAGCGAAGCCCGCGCTGGGCGTCGCCGTCGCGGACGAGATGACCGGCGTGGCGTTGGTCGGGCCAGCCGCCGCCGCAGCCCGTCGTGCCGTTGACCTTGAAGTAGTCGAACGACACGTTGGCACCGGCGCCCGCCGTCTGCACGCCGAGCGTGTAGAGGCCGAACTTGGCCCCGGTCTGGGCATGCGTCACGGCGGCGCTCATCGCGGTCCAGGTCGTCCCGTCGAACGAGTACTCGCCCGAGTAGGAGGTCCCGGCCTTGGTGAGGCGCAGCCAGATCGTCGTCGTCCCGGTCGGGACCGACGTGAACTCGGGCTGCGGGTTCCCGATCGCCGCGGCGGTCTCCGAACGGAGCTCGATGCGGTTGATCCGCGCGTTGTTGACGTCGGAGATGGCGTCAAGCTTCACGTAGTTGTCGTCGTCGGTGTAGACGATGATGCCGCCCTGGCCATAGCCGCCGGCCAGGTTGGTCGTGACCTTGGTCTCGAGCACGTAGTCCGCGGCCGCGTGGTCCGCGGTCTGCAGCATCAGGTTACGAGTCCCGGTGGAGTCGCTGTTGGTGTAGAGGTCGCCCTCGACGGTGGTGATGTTCAGCGCACCGTTGCTCACGTTGTACTTGGTCGCGTCCTCGCGGACGATGCCGTTCCACTTGGTCTTGTCGAGCGACGAGCCGGTGAAGTCGTCACCCGGGCCGCCGCTGCCGCCGGCGTTGGGGCCGGTGACCGTCACGTAGTCGAACTTCGCCGGCACCGTGGTGGCGGCGGCGTTGGACAGGCTGAACAGACCGATCTTGGCGTTGGCCGGAAGCGCGGCCGTCTGGCCGACCTTCGTCCACGTCGTGCCGTCGGCCGAGTACTCGCCCGTGATGTTGGTGCCGTCCGACGTCACCCGCATGTAGAAGTCGTTCGGGAACGTCGAGGCGAGGTTGGCCGACGCATCGGCGCTGCCGTTGCGCGGCGTGCCCGCGACCTCGTTGATGAACTCGAACTTCTCCGTGTTCGTGCCGGTGGTCGTGTTGGTGGCCGCCCGGTCGAACTTCGTGTAGTTGTCGTCGTCGCCGTAGACGATCAGACCCGCCTGCTGGTACTGCACGAGGCCCTTGAAGTTCAGCTTCGTGGTCATGACCCACGGGCCCGAAGGCGCCGCGCGCAGGACGAGGTTCTTGGCGTTGTTGGCCGTCTGGTAGACGTCGCCCGCCTGGCTGACGATGTTCAGCGCGCCGTCGGAGACGGTGAGCGTCTGATCGCGCCGGACGACGGACCAGCTGGCGTCCAGGTCGGAGCCGTTGAAGTCGTCACGGAATCCGCAGGTGGACGCCGAGTCGACCCGGATGCTCAGCGACTTGGTGGTGACGCCGCCGTCGGCGTCCGTGACCGTCAGGGTGGCCGAGTAGGTGCCGGCCGCCGTGTACGTGTAGCTCGGATCCTCCTGCGTCGAGGTGTCGGTGGTGATGCCGGGCACGCCGAAGTCCCACGCGTACGTGAGCGCCGTGCCCTCGGGGTCGGTCGCCGTCGCGTCGAACTTGACGTTCAGCGGCGCGGTGCCGGTGAGCGGCGTCGCGGTCGCGGTGACTTCCGGCGCGGCCGTGGTGGCGGCGCCCTTGCCGACGACCTCGAACCAGTTCACATTGAACAGGTTCTGCGTGCTGCCCTTGTTGCGGAAGACCAGGAACAGCTCGTGCGTCCCGGTCGGCGGGGTGGTGTAGTTGAGCGAGACGTCCTTGAACGTCTGCCAGTCGCCCGTCGGGGTGATCGTCGGCGTGGTGCCCACGAGCGTGCCGGTCGGCGAATCCAGGCGCACCTCGATCGTGCCGCCCGCACCTGCGGACGCCACGCGGAAGCGCATGCCCGTGGTGTTCTCGAGGTTGTACGGCTTGTAGGAGACGTAGTCCCCGTCCTCGATGAAGCCGATGTTCTGGCCACCGCCGGCGGTGTCGGTGGTGGTTTCCTTGGTCACGCCGGCGTCACCGTTGGTGCCGCCGTCAGGCCACGCGACCCGTGGAGGCGAAGAACTCCGCCTGCTTGGTCTTGGGCTGCAGGATCGCCTGCGCGCGGCCGGTGAGGGCCGGAGCGCCGGTGGCGCCCTTGTCGACGTAGGACACGCCGAGCACCGTGAAGGTGTTCGCCTCGGCGCCGTGGCCGGAGGTCAGGCCGGTGTTGAACGTGCCGGTGCAACCCGTGGTCGACGACAGCGTGTGCGCGTGCTCGTCATGGCCGAGCGAGACGTCGACGCGGACGTCGGCGCAGTTGATGCCGGCGCCGGTGGTGCCGTCCTCGGGGTCCGTGACGGAGATCTTGTAGTTCACCTTGTCGGTGAACGACGCGACCTGGCCGTCCTTCGGGAACTCGATGGTGACCACGGGCGCGCGGTTGCCGACCGTGATCGGCACGTTGGCCACGGCGGTCAGGCCGGCGCCGTCCTTCACCGTCAGCTTGGCCGTGAAGGCCCCGTTGGTGGTGTAGGTGTGCGAGGGGTTGGCCTGCGTGCTCGTGCCGCCGTCGCCGAAGTCCCACGCGTACGTGAGGGTCGTGTTCTCCGGGTCGTTGGAGCCGGCGCTGGAGAACTGCACGGCCAGCGGCGCGAGGCCGTTGGTCGGCGTGCCCGTGGCCTTGGCGATCGGAGCCTTCTCACCCGAGATGTAGTCGATGCGGTAGACGCCCGAGTCGGCGTTGTCGCCGTTGAAGCCGGAGCCCCACTCGATGACGTAGAGGGCGCCGTCGGGACCGAAGTCCATGTCCATCGGGCGCTTGTAGCCCGTGCCGAGCGCGAACGCGTCGACCTTGGTCATGCCGCCGGTGGCGCCGAGGTTGGCGGTCTTGATCGTGCCGTTGTTCCACTCGCCGATGAACCACTTGTTGTCGTAGAACGCCGGGAACTTGCGCGCCGAGACGAGGTTCGGCGTCGTAGTGGTAGCGCGGGCCGCCCATCGGGGCGCCGCCCGTGCCGAGGTCCGGCGTGAAGCGCGGATCCTGCTCGGTGTAGCCCATCCAGGCCGAGGCGCCGATGGCCGGCGGCAGGTTGGTCAGGCCCGTGTTGTTGGGCGAGTTGTTGACCGGGGCCGCGCAGTTGAACTTGGCGCCCGAGACCTTGGTGTCGAAGTCGTAGTCGTTGTAGGGCACGTTGTCGCGGATGCAGTACGGCCAGCCGTAGTTGCCGGCCTTGGTCATGACGTTGTACTCGACCGAGCCCTGCGGGCCGCGGTTCGGGTTCGTCGTGCGAGGCGTCGGGGCCGTAGTCGCCCATCAGCACCCAGCCCGTCTCAGGATCGACCGTGAAGCGGAACGGGTTGCGCAGGCCCATGGCGAAGATCTCCGGCCGGGTCTTGTTGGTGGTGTCGGCGGCCTCGTCGAAGAGGTTGTTGGCCGGGATCGTGTACGTCGTCCCGACGCCGGGCAGGCCGGTCGGATTGGCCAGCGGCATGATGTGCAGGATCTTGCCGTTGAGGTCGTTCGTGTTGCCGGCGGTGCGCTGCGAGTCCCAGTAGGTGCGGCCGGGGCGCTCGTCGAGCGGGGCGAAGCCGTCGGAGTCGAACGGGTTGGTGTTGTCGCCCGTCGAGATGTAGAGGCTGCCGTCAGGCCCGAAGTACAGGCTGCCGGACGAATGGCAGCACTCCTGCGTCTGGTGCGTGAAGGTCAGGATCCGCTGTTCCGAGGTCAGGTCGAGCGTGTCGCCGTTGAGCTTGAAGCGCGAGACGACCTGCGTGAGCGTGTTGTCGGGCAGCTGCGAGTAGAAGAGGTAGACCCAGTGGCTGGTGTCGAAGTCCGGCGCCAGCTGCAGGCCGAGCAGGCCGTTCTCCTGGCTGCGAGTGACCGGGATCGTTCCCGCCGTCACCGTCTGCTGCGTGTTCGGCTTCCAGATCTGGAGCCGTCCATCACGCTCGATGTAGAAGACGCGGCCGTCGTTGGCGACGTCGAGCTCCATCGGATTCTGCGTGTTGTCATCCAGCGTGACCTTCTGGAAGTCGGCCGCGACGGGAGTCTGTGCTCGCGCTGTCGCGGCCGTGCCGAGGCACACCAGGGTTGCGGTGAGCACGGCGCCCACCGCTCGAATACGACCCATCAACTTCTCCTCCTGATTGGGACAGTCGCACAACTATTCCGGTGCACCGCGCGACTGTCAAGCGCGAACCGTGGCAGTCATCCAATCGTTTTGGCGATTCGATCGCTCGAATCGCCTTAACGTCTTCATCCCTCGCTCATGAGCAAACAAACATCAAATCAATCGCGGGTCCAGCGCGACGGTGGCGGCACCAGTTCGTGTTCCGTCCGGTCCGGTTTCGGGGGGGACCCCAACGATGTAGCTGGAGACGCTCCAAACCGGGGAGATTCCGTCAGGCCATTCGCCACGGTGCGAGCTTCGGCCGCGTGCTCAAGCCATGCGTCGACCCGGGCGATGTGGGTCGTCATCGCCGCCGAGGCGATGTCGCCCCGCCTGGCGGCCAGCGCGTCGTAGATCGCGCGATGCTCCTCGCCCGAACGCTCGCGCGCGCGCGGCTGCGTAAGACCGCGCCACACACGGGCGCGGGTCGCGCGGCTGGAGAGGTTGTCGAGCAGCGCCACTACGACGTCGTTGCGCGAGGCGAGCGCGACCGCGCGATGGAACCTGAGGTCGTTCTCCACGAAGGCGTCGATGTCGTCCAGGCCGGCCATCTCTTCGACGAGCAGTTCCACGGCGGCGAGCTCCTCCGGCGTGGCCAGCTGAGCCGCGAGGGCGGCCGTCCCCGCCTCGAGCATCCGGCGGGCCTCGAGGATCTGATGGAGGCTTGCCTCCTCGCCCTGCAGTTCGGTGAAGAAGCCGATCGTCTCCAGCAGCAGTTCGGGCTTGAGGCTGCTCACGTAGGTCCCGTCCCCCTGACGGACCTCGAGGACGCGCACGAGCGCGAGGCCCCGGACCGCCTCGCGCAGGGAACCACGCGAGAGGTTCAGCCGCAGGGCGAGCTCACTCTCCTTCGGGAGCCGCTCTCCCGGACGCAGCTCCCCGCGGACGATCATCCCCTTGATCTGATCGATCGCGGCCTGCGTGAGGCTGACTCGCGGTTGCTCCACGGTGCAGACCATAGACGCGCGTGGCGACGGTCATGACGACGCGCTTCCTCGAGCTTGCTGCCAGCATCAACGTCGCATGGACGCGCCCTTCACGCTGGAACCCGGAACTGACGGCAGCGCGATCCTCACGGTTCCCGTGCACGGCGCCGCTCCGTCGCGATTGACGCTCGACCAGGAAGCGCTGCGCGAACTGCGCGAGGGCATCGACCTCGCGGTCGCTCGCGGCGCGGCCGGCGGTCAGGGTCCGGCGCACCGCTTCGAGGTCGGCGACGCCACGGTGACCGTGTCAGCGGTGCCCGGCGGGTCGGTCAACCTGCGGATCGACCGCTGACCTACGGAGAGAGGGGGATTCGAACCCCCGGACGAGTTTCCCCGTCACACGATTTCCAGTCGTGCCCGTTCAGCCGCTCCGGCACCTCTCCAATCGACGGCGACAGGCTAGCGCGAAGTCAGATCTGCCAGCTGCCGTCGACGAGCACCGGTACGCGATCGCCGTCGGTGGTGATGCCGGTGACCGTGAGCTCGGGGCGCCCGATCATGAAGTCGATGTGGATGTCGGACTCGTTCATCCGCGAGGCGGTCTCCTCGTCGTCGGCGAGGAACGGGAAGGCGCGGCCGAGCGCGATGTGCGAGGCGGCGTTCTCGTCGATCAGCGTGTCGTAGAAGACGGTGTCGAGCGCGCCGATGCGGCCCTCGCGGTCGACCAGGGCGACCTCGCCGAGGCGCGCGGCGCCGTCGTCGCGGGTGATGATCGTCCGCATCGTCTCCTGCGCCGTCGAGGCGTCGAGCTGCACGACGCGGCCGCGCTCGAAGCGCACGCGCATGTCGCGCACGACGGTGCCGTCGATCAGCACGAGCGGCTTGCTGGAGGCCACGTAGCCGTCGACCCGCGACGGGTCGGGCGAGGTGAAGACCTCCTCCGTCGGCAGGTTGGGCATGTGCGGGATGCCGTCGGCGGTCGAGAAGCGGGCGGCCTGCCAGGAGGCGCCTGGAACAGCCCGACGGTCAGGTCGGTATCCGGACCTGTCGTAGTGCAGCGCGTCGAAGCGGCGCTCGGTGAGCTTGCCGGCGACGGCGACGAGCGTGTCGGCGCGAGCCTTCCAGGCCGCCACGGGGTCCGCCTCGTCGAGGCGCAGGACGTGCAGCAGCTGCTCCTCGAGCTTGGCCAGCGCGGCGTCGGGCTCGAGGTCGGGATGGACGAGCTCGGCCCAGGCCGCGGTCGGGCCGGGCAGGATCGTCCAGTTGAGCTCGCGGCGGCTGACGACCTCGCCCGTCTCGCGGATCGCGGGCAGGCGGTCGCGGCCGGAGCGGACGGGGTCCAGATCGTCGAGCAGGCCGGGCGCGACCGGGCCGCGAGAGCGTGATCGCGGCGCCGCGCTCGCGCGCCGATCGCGAGGATCCGCTCGCCGTACCACGGCGGGACGTACTCGAGCGTGTCGTCGGACGCGTACTCGATCCGCGCGCGCTTGATCCACGGGTCGAACCAGGACAGATCGACGAACTTCGCGCCCTTCTGGTAGGCGCGCTCGGCGATCGCCCGGACGAGCCGCTCCTTGCCCGGCGCCCCGCTCAGCGAGACGATCTGTCCCGGCTGCAGGTTGGCCCCGAAGTCGACGGCGAGCTCGGCAAAGCGTGCGAGAGTTACATCGTCCATGGCACGGCGAGCCTAGCTGGTGCGAGGATGCAGCCGTGCCGCCCCGCTACCGCAATGTGCTCGTCGCCTTCGACGGGTCACCCGAGTCCGAACTGGCCCTCGCGCACGCCGTCGCGATGGCGCAGGCCTACCGGGCGCGGCTGGCGCTCGTCGCCGTCGTGGCGCCGCCGCCGCTGCTCTCCTGGCAGGCGCCGGGCGGGATGCGCGGCGTCCATGAGACCGAGCAGGCCGAGCTGCGAGGAGCGACTGCGCGAGGCCGCCGATCGAGATCCCGGAGAACCTGCCGGTCACGACCGCGCTGCTCGACGGCGACCCGGCGCGTGAGCTCGTCCGCGCCGCGCGCGAAGGCGAGCACGACCTGATCGTGATGGGCTCGCGCGGACGCGGCCGCGTCACGACCGCGGTGCTCGGCTCCGTCTCCAACCACGTGATGCACGAGGCGGGCGTTCCGGTGATCGTCGTCCACCGGCCCGGCGGGAGCCCCGACCTCGTCGCATGACCTTCACGGTCCTCGACGCGCCCTCGAACCTCGGGCTGCGCCCACCGGCGCCGGGGGTCGAGCCCGGCGTGCGACGACTGGCTGACGCGCTGCGCGCCTGCGGGATCGTCGAGCGGCTCGGGGCGCGCGACGGCGGGGCGGTCCCCGCCCCGCCCTACGCGCCGTCGGTCGCGGTCAACCGCGCGGCGATCCCCGACTACACGCGCGGCTGGCCGCGCGGATCGGCGAGCTGCTCGACGCGGGCGAGCGGCCGCTCGTCCTCGGCGGCGACTGCAGCATCCTGCTCGGCGCGATGCTCGCGCTGCGCCGGCGCGGCCGCTTCGGGCTGGCACACGTCGACGGGCATCTCGACTTCCGCCACGCGGGCTGGTCGGGCGGGATCGGCGCCGTCGCGGGCGAGGACCTGGCGGGCGTCACCGGGCGCCTGGAGCCGGAGCTCTCGGACATCGACGGACTCGGCCCGTACGTCGCCGACGTCGACGCGGTCCACTACGGCGACCGCGAGAACGACCCCGGCGAGCGGGCGGCGCTCGCGCAGACGCAGATCACCGTGCTCGACCTGCGCGCCCTGCGCACGCGGAGCCATGACGACGCCACCGGTTCCGTACTGGGTCCACGTGGACGCCGACGTGCTCGACAGCGCGCTGCATCCCGGCGGTCGACTCGCCCGCGCCGGACGGCCTCGACGTTCGCCGAACTCGCCGCGCTCCTGCGCGAACTGCTGGCGGGCGACGCGATCGGGATGCAGGTCACGGTCTTCGACCCTGACCTCGATCCCGACGGCTCACAGGCACAGGCGCTGACGGACTGCCTGGTCAGTGCCCTGCTGTAGCGGAGGGGGAGGGATTCGAACCCTCGGAACAGGGGTTACCCGCTCAACGGTTTTCGAGACCGCCCGATTCAACCACTCTCGCACCCCTCCGGGCGTGCGACCGGCAGGGTAGCGACTCAGCGACGCCGAGCGGCGAAGAAGTCGAGAAGCAGCGCTGCGCATTCGGGCTGCAGGACCCCGCCGATGACGTGCGGGCGGTGGTTCAGGCGGGGCTCGGCGAGGATGTCGAGGACCGAGCCGGCGGCACCCGCCTTGGGGTCGGCGGTGCCGTAGACGACGTACGGGATGCGGGCGAGCACGATCGCGCCGGCGCACATCGCGCAGGGCTCGAGCGTGACGTAGAGCGTGGTGTCGAGCAGGCGCCAGGAGCCGAGCGCGGAGGCCGCGGCGCGGATCGCCTGCAATTCCGCGTGCGCGCAGGGGTCCTGGAGGCGCTCGCGCTCGTTGTGGCCGGCGCCGACTACCACGCCGGTAGGACCCACGATCACCGCGCCGACGGGCACGTCATCATGGGTCAGCGCCCGCTGCGCCTCGACGATCGCGAGCCGCATCCACGGCTCGTGCTCATCTGGTGGCGAAATTGTCACTAAAGATCGACCAACTGGGGTTGTTCAGCAACTTCCATATGCCGATCATGTTGTAGGAGCCGCGGGCCAGACGCCCCCATCGCCGACCCGCCGCCCTCCCTCCCCTTGCGCTCTCCCCTGCTCTCCACCCTCCTCTGCGCGACCGCGGTCGGCTTCGCGCTGCCGGGTGCCGCGCAGGCCGCGACGGCGCCGTACAAGGCCGACGAGGTCGTCGTGCGCTACGCGGAGACCGGCGCCCACGCGTCCAGCGCAGGCGCCGTGCCGCGCACCAGCGTGGTCAAGGTCGCCCCCGGCGACAGCGTCGCCGCCACCGCGCGCCGCCTGCGCGCTCGGCCCGGCGTCCTGAGCGCGACCGCGAACTACGTCGCGCACGTCTCGGGCTGGGTCCCGCCCGATCCCGGGAACACCGGCGCGCCCGCGGGCTGGCAGGCGCTGCAGTGGAACTTCGGGGCCGAGACCGGCGTCAACGCGCCCGACGCGTGGCAGCACCTGATCAACGCCGGGCGTCCTGGCGGCGCGGGCGTGGTCGTCGCGGTGGTCGACACCGGGATCGCGTACGCCAACCGCGGCCGCTTCAAGCGCTCGCCGGACTTCTCGAAGTTCCGCTTCGTGCGGGGCTACGACTTCGTGGGCGGCGACGCCTACCCCAACGACGACAACGGCCACGGCACGCACGTCGCCGGCACGATCGCCGAGGGCACGGGCAACACGGTCGGGCTGACCGGGCTGGCCTACGGCGTCAAGCTGATGCCGGTCAAGGTGCTCGATCGCGACGGCGAGGGCGACTCGGTGCGGATCGCGCAGGGCATCCGCTGGGCCGCTGATCACGGCGCGAAGATCATCAACCTGTCCTTCGAGTTCCCGTCGGATATCACGCGCTCGCAGATCCCGAACATCCTCGACGCGATCCGCCACGCCAAGGCCAAGGGCTCGCTCGTGGTCGGCGCCTCGGGCAACGCCGCGGCCGCCGCGGTCGCCTACCCGGCCCGTTCGAGCAACGTCCTCTCGGTCGGCGCCACGACGCAGCACGCCTGCCAGGCCGACTACTCCAACGAGGGCCAGGACCTGGACCTCGTCGCCCCCGGCGGCGGCGCCGACAACGCGCTCGACGGCGACCCGAACTGCCGCCCGGCCGAGGCGCCAGGGCTCGACATCTTCCAGATGACCTTCAGCCGCACCAACGGCGTCGGCCGCTTCGGGCTGCCGAGCGGCTTCATCGGCACCTCGATGGCGGCGCCGCACGTCTCGGCCACGGCGGCGCTGGTGGTCGCCTCCGGCATCCTCGGGCCAGATCCGTCCCCGGGCGCGATCGAGCGTCGCCTGGAAATGACCGCGCGTGACCTCGGCCCGCCCGGCAAGGACCAGCACTACGGCGCGGGGCTGCTGAACGCCGCCGCCGCGACCGACCCGGCGATCCCCGTCACCTAAGCGCATCCCGCGCGCCGAGCGGTTACGGTGCGCCCGTGAATTCTGAGGATCCGATGGCGACCGATCGCGGAGCAAAGCGATGAGCGCCGGGCTCGCCGCGCTGCTCGACGACGTCGCGGTGATCGCCCGCGCCGCCGCGGCCTCGGTCGACGATGTCGCCGCCGGTGCGGGCCGGGCCAGCGTGAAGGCCGCCGGCGTGATCGTCGACGACGCCGCGGTCACGCCGCGCTACGTCCAGGGGTTCCGGCCCGAGCGCGAGCTGCCGATGATCAAGCGGATCGCGATCGGCTCGCTGCGCAACAAGATCCTCCTGATCCTGCCCGTCGCGCTGCTGCTGAGCGAGCTGCTGCCGTGGCTGCTCACGCCGATCCTGATGGTCGGCGGCGTCTATCTGTGCTTCGAAGGCGCGGAGAAGCTGTGGGAGGCGGTCGGCCCGGGCCACCATCACGAGAGCGACGAGACGCCGGTGACCGAGCAGGCGCCCGCCGACGAGGACGCACTGGTCAAGGGCGCGATCCGCACGGACTTCATCCTCTCGGCCGAGATCATGGTGATCTCGCTCAACGAGGTCGCCGACGAGCCGCTGCTGTCGCGCGCGGTGATCCTCGCGTTCGTCGCGCTCGCGATCACGGCGCTCGTCTACGGCGTCGTCGGCGTGATCGTGAAGATGGACGACGTGGGCCTGCGGCTGGCGCAGACCGGCGACGGGGCGACCGCGTCAGTCGGGCCGCGGGCTGGTGCGAGGGATGCCGGTCGTCCTGTCGGTGCTCTCGACGGTCGGGATCGCCGCGATGCTCTGGGTCGGCGGGCACATCCTGCTCGTGGGCCTCGACGAGCTCGGCGCCTCGTGGCCCTACGACACGGTCCACCACCTCGAGGAGGACGTCGACGACGCGCTCGGCGCGGTCGGCGGCGTCGGCTCCTGGCTGACCAACACCACCGCCTCGGCGATCCTCGGCCTGCTCGTCGGCGCGATCGTGGTGGCGCTCCTACACCTGCGCGGGGCCAAGAAGCACCCGCACTAGGTCAGGTGGTCCTGATGATCAGGACCGAGCAGGGCGCGTGGTGCGATACCCGGTTCGGCACGGAGCCGAGCAGGAAGCGCCGGGCCCCGGTCATGCCCTTGTTGCCGACGATGATCAGGTCCGCGCCGCGCTCCTCCGCGACGTCGAGGATCGCATCGGCGGGATCGCCTTCGCGGGCGAAGATCTCCACCTCGACACCGGCTTCGCGGACGACGTCGGCGGCCTCGCTGAGCGTCTGGTCGACCTCTTCGCGGGGGTTGACCATCCACTGCAGGTCCGAAGGGGTCTGCCGTGCCTCCTCGCGCAGGCGCGCCTTCGGGACCGGCTCGTAGGCCGAGACGAGGCAGAGGGCGGCTCCGACCGCCTTGGCGAGGTCGATCGCCTCGTCGACGGCCTTGCGGGCGGTATCGGACCCGTCCGTGCCCACGACGATCGAGCGGAACATTACGCGGCTCCCTGTAGCTCGTTGACGCCCAAAGCGGGCGCGATCATAACCCCGGCGAGGGCCCGCGAACGCCGGTTCAAAGCTTGATGATTGCGATCACCAAGCTGGCGACCACGCAGATCACGATGATGATCTGCATCCAGATCCAGAAGGGGGACAAGGCCCCCAGGCTAGGCCATCGCACGCTCCGTGCGACTGGAGGCGATCACGGTGGTGACCGGCAACCCGAGCCCGGCGGCCTTGGAGGGCAGGTCGAGCTTGATCCACTTGGAGACGCGCTGCGGCAGCGTGGAGATGATCAGCTCGTCGAAGCCGTGGATGTTGATCGCGTCCTGGATCGCCGCGAGCGGCTCGGGCACGCCGATCATGCCCTCGACCGGCCCGCCGGCCGCGGCCTCGAGCAGCGGCAGCGCGAGCTCGAGCGTCTGCTCGGACTCGGCCTGGGCCTGATCCTCGGGGTCGACGAGCTTGTGCAGGCCGTGGGCGGCGTTGGGCACGAGCAGGGTGAACGTCGCCGGTCCCCGGGCCGCGCGTTCGCGCACCGCCTCGATCAGGGCTGGGGTTGCGGCGGTCTTGTTGGCGACGACGAGGACCCGGGCCGCTTCGGACATGGACACGCTCCCTAACTCGCTTGCCACGATTGTTGCAAGCGAGCGGGGAACGTCAAGCCCGATTGGTCAGAGCTTCGCCGTCGCTGCGGCGTAGCTGACCCAGCGGCTGCCGGAACGCTTGCGCACCGTCAGCGCGACCGACGTGTCGGCGGCCGCCGGGACGCGGACGCTGATGCGCTGCGAGTAGCCGGCCTTCGCGGTCTGGGTCTTGGTGACGGTCTTGGTCTTCTTGCCGGTCGTGACCTTGATCACGATCTGGAACTTGCCCTTGCCCAGCGCCAGCGGGCGCAGATCGACGGTCGTGCCGGTGGGGAGCGAGGAGATCGCCAGCTGGCCGAGCAGGCGCGAGGAGTTCGCGCTGCTCTTGCGCATCAGCACGGCCTCGCTCGTGCTGCGCGGGGTCGGCGCCTCGGCCACCGGCGGCGGCGGGGTGCGATCGGCGAGCGTGACCGGCGCCGACGCGGCCATGTTGCCGGCGACGTCCGTGGCGTAGACGAGCACGGTGCCCTTCTGGACCGCGAACGCCGAGCCGGGCGAGACCGGCGCCGGGGCGGACCCGTTGACCGAGTAGGCCAGCGACCCGAGACCGGAGAGCGCGTCGCCGCCGGTCGGGGTGCAGACCCAGCTGGTCCCCGCGCCGACGACGCAGGTGACGGCCGCGCTCGGCGCGGCGGTGTCGACCTTGACGGTGGCGCTCGCGAGCGTCTGGTTGCCGGCGCCGTCGACGGCGCGGAAGTTGATGGTCGACGTGCCCTCGGCGGCGACGGTGAACTTGCCGTCGACGACCGGGACGGCAGCCCCGGAACCGATCGCGGCGGTCAGCGTCGGCAGGCCGGAGAGGCCGCCGGCGGCGCTGACGCCACACGTCGGCGCGGCGTTGCGCCAGGCGGCGCTGCCACAGTCGACGGCCAGCGTCGGGACGGTCTTGTCGATGCCGATCGCGTCCGGCCGCCACTCCGAGAGGTTGCCGGCGTTGTCGACGATGCGCGACTCGAGCGTGTGCGCACCCTCGGTCGTGATCGACACCGAGGAGGAGCTCACGGCGCTGCCGCCGTCGAGCTTGTACTCGACATGCCCGACACCTGAACCGGGGGTGGCGTCGGTGCCCGTGACGGTGACGGCGTAGTTGGTCTTTCGCCACGCGGCGTCCGGGAGCGGGGTCGTGTTGACCGGCTTGGTGTGATCGACCTTGACGGTCTCGGGACGCCATGCCGAGACGTTGCCGGCCTTGTCGACGACGCGTGTCTCGAGCTGCTGCGTGCCCTCGGTCTCGACGAGCGCGGGCGAGCCCGACTGCGTGGCGCCGCCGTCCACGCGCCACTCGCCGTGGTCGACGCCCGAGCCGCCGACATCGGCGCCGGTCAGCGCGAGCGAGAGTGCGGAGGTCTGCCAGGCCGTCGGCGCCGCGGCGGTCGTATTGACCGGGACGACCGTGTCGACCTTGTAGACCTGGCTCTTCCAGCCGGTCTTCTGGCCCGCGACGTCGTAGACGCGGGTCTCGATCGTGAACGTGCCGTCCGCCGGGAGGACCACGTCGCCGGAGGCCGCCGAGATGGTCGTCAGCGAGCCGCCGTTGATCTTGTACTCGATCTTCTGCACGCCGGAGGTCGCGTCGGTCGCGCTGAGCGTGATCGTGCGCGTCTTGCTCCAGTCGGTGCTGAGCGTGGTCGCGTCGACCGGCAGGGTCTTGTCGACCTTGAGGGTCTGCGTCCGCCAGACGGAGACGTTCTCGGCCTTGTCCCAGGCGCGGGTCTCGATCTCGTGGACGCCGTCGGTGCTGACGGTGAACGTGCTCGGCGAGGGACCGCTGGCGACGGGGTTGCCGTCGACGCGCCACTCGACGTAGTCGACGCCCTTGCCGTCGATGTCATCGGTGGCGCTGACGACGACCGGGTAGTCGGTGGTCCGCCAGTTGGTCGGGACGACCGTCGTGTCGGTCGGGGCGGTGGTGTCGAGCGCGAGGCTCACGGTGACGCTGTGGTCGGCCCACGCGCTCCAGTTGCCGGCGTTGTCCTTCACGCGCACGGAGATCGTGTGGTCGCCCTCGCCGGTGACGTTCACCGAGGCGGCGGTCTTGACGGTGCCGTTGTCGAGCTTCCACTCGATCCCGGCGACGCCCGAGCGGTCGTCGTGCGGGACGAACGTGATCAGGTGGCGGTTGCCGACCGGCGCCGAGGGATAGACCGTCGTGTCGGTCGGGAGGACCGTGTCGATCTTGATCGTCTCGGTGCGCCAGCCGGACGGGTTGCCGGCGACGTCGTGGACGCGCGTGTTGAGGGTGTGGGTGCCGTCGGCGGTGATCGTGACGGTCTCGACGCCGCGCGTGCCGAGCTGCTCGGCGCCTTCGAGCTCGCCTTCGAGCTGGAGCTTCCAGCCCACCGAGGCGACGCCGGAGAGCGCGTCGGTGCCGTTGAGCACGACCGAGTACGGCGTGTTGCGCCAGCCGGCCGGGACGGCCGGCGTGGTGTTCGTCGGCAGGGTCGAGTCGAGCTTGATCGTGTGCGAGGTCCAGCCGCTGGCCAGGCCGGCGTTGTCGACCACGCGGGTCTCGATCGTGTGCACGCCCTGGCCGCCGACGACGACGTCGTAGGACGAACCGGTGGCGCTGTCGACGTTGCCGCCGTCGATCCGCCACTCGACGCGCTCGATCTTGGAATGCGCATCCGTACCGCGGACGGTGACGTTCAGCGAGGAGTAGGGCAACCAGCCGGTCGCCACGTCCGTCGTGTCGGTCGGGTTGACGGTGTCGATCTTGATGTCGTGCGACTGCCAATCGAGGACGCGGTCCCAGTCGTCCGTGATGCGGACTTCGAGTCTGTGCACGCCATCGCCACTGACGGTGACTCCAACCGTGGTCACGCCCGCGGCCGTCTGGCCGGTCGTGTTGGTGTCGAGTCGCCACTCGATCTTCTTGATGCCCGGAGCACCGTTGGGGCTGGCCGTGAGGTTGACGACGGTCGAGGGCGTGGTGAACCAGGTTGTCGGATAGACGGTCGTGTCCCCCGGCCCCTGAAGGTTGACCCAGACGTCACGCGAGACCCAGGAGGTCGAGTTGCCGACGGCATCGACCACACGGGTCTTGAAGACGTGCTGGCCGTGGGTGTTGAGCGTGACGGTCGTGCCTTCCGGGCCCGAGCCCGGAGCCTGCGAGTCGATCTGCCACTCGACGTGGCCGCCGACCATGCCCGAGTGGGCGTCGGTGCCCTCGACATCGACATCGACAGCGCCGTCATGCCAGCCGGCGGCCGGCGTGACCGTGGTGTCGACGGGAACGTCGTTGTCGATCTTGACGACGTCGGTGCGCTCGTCGCGGTTTCCCGCGGCGTCCACGGCGGCGGTCATCAGCTGGTGGGTGCCGGTGCCGTTGACGCTCGCGGAGCCGCTGAGCGTCCACGGGCCGGAGACGCCGTCTCGCCACTCCGGGTGCACCGGCGAGCCGGTGTCGTTGGAGGCGAGCACGGGAACGGTGGCCGGGCCCTTGCGCCAGGAGGTGCTGAGCGGGACCGTCGTGTTGGCCGGCGTGGTCGAGTCGATCAGCACGAAGCTGTCGACCCAGTCGGTCCAGATGCCGGTGCCGGTCTCCTGCGCGCGGTGCGTGAAGCGGTATGTGCCGTCGCCGACGATCGAGGCCGTGCCGTTGCCGGCGACCGCCGTCACGGTGCCGCAGTTGACCTTCCACTCGAAGCCGTCGACACCGGTGCCCGTGAGCGGGATGTCGACGGTGCCGGCGGGCGAACCCTTCTGCCAGGCGGACGAGGGCGCGGTCGTGTCGACCCCGGTCGCGGCAAAGGGACCGATCCCTGCGCCGCAGAAGCTGGACGCGGCCGAGGCCTGCGCGGGCGCGATCAGAAGGGCGAGGGCGAGCGGTGCGAGAAGTATGCGAATCCGAGGCTTCACGCCCCGGTTATCGGCACGATGCCTCGGACCTGCAGTCAGGCGGTGTCGGCCATACTGCAGCGCATGATCGTCGCGGTCCTCGCCGGCGGGCGCGGGCGTCGCATGGGCGGCGCCAAGGCGGCGGCCGAGCTGGCGGCCGCGCCGCTGATCGCTCGCCCGCTCGCGGCCGCACGCGAGGCCGGGTTCGAGGCCGTCGTCGTCGCCAAGCGCGCGACGCTCCTGCCGGAGCTCGACGTGCCCGTATGGATCGAGCCGGACACGCCCTTTCACCCGCTCTGCGGCCTGGTCGCCGCGCTCGAACGCGGCCCCGTGGTGGCCGTGGCCTGCGACCAGCCGTGGGTCACGGGTGCGCTGCTGGCCGCGCTCGCCGCCGCCGGTCCGGCCGCCGGCTGGATCGATGGCCGCTACGAGCCGTTCCCGGCGCACTACGTGCCGTCGCAGCTGCCCGTGCTGCGCGAGGCGCTCGCCGACGAGGCGTCGCTGCGCGGCACGCTCGCCCGGCTCGCGCCGCCGAGGTTCGACCTGGCCGCGTTCGGCGATCCGGCCCACCTGGTCGCGAGCGTCAACACGCCTGAGCAGCTCGCCGCCGCCGCGCGCGACCTCGGTGTGCCGCAACCGTGAGCGCCGCCCCGGACTTCGCGGTCGTCGGCGGCGGGATCGTCGGCTGCTCGCTCGCCGCGTTCCTCGCCGAGGCCGGCGCGAGCGTCGTCCTCTACGAGCGCGAGGCGATCGCCGCCGGCGCGTCGGGGCGCAACTCGGGCGTCGTCCAGCACCCGCTCGATCCGGCGCTCGTGGGGCTCTACGAGGAGTCGCTCGAGCACTACACGACGCTCGGGCGCGGCTTCACGCTTCCATCCGAGCCGGTCGGGCTGCTGCTCGTCAGCGACCGGCCGGAGACACTCGGACCGCCGGCCGCGTTCCCGGAGCTGCAGCCGACGCTGCTGCACGGTGCCGAACTGCGCGCGCTCGAGCCCGCACTCGCCGACGGCCTTGCGGCGTGGCGGTTGGAGACCGGCCGCCCGGTCCCGCCTGCCGCCGCCGCGAAGGCCTTCGCGCTGCGCGCCCACGAAGCGGGCGCAGAGCTCTGGATCGGCGAGAGCGCCCACGTGGCGGTCCACGACGGCCGCGCCACCGGTGTCATCGTCGGCGGCATCCACCGCCCGGCCGGAGCCGTCGCCGTCGCCGCGGGCCCATGGACCCCGGAGGCCCTGGGGCTGCCTCCGTTCATCTCGGCGCTCTGGGGTGTCGTGGTCGAACTGGAGCTGGAGGGAGCGCCGACGCACGTACTCGAGGAGCTCGGGATCAAAGAGCTCGCTCAGGCGAAGGATGCGCCCGAGGCGCTGTTCTCGGCGGTCACCGCCCGCGGCATCTCGGCCGTCGGATCGACGTTCACGACGGCGAAGCCGGACGCGGAGAAGCTGGCTCCGGCGTTGCTCGCCAACGCGACCCGGTTCCTTCCTGGGCTGCAGGGCGTCAAGCCGCGAGGGCTGCGAGCGTGTGCGCGGCCGCTGTCGGCGGACGGCTGGCCGGTGCTCGGGGCGATACCCGGGATCGAGGGACTGGCGGTCGCCAGCGGTCACGGCGCGTGGGGGATCACGCTCGGGCCGGCGTCGGCGCGGCTCGTGGCCGATCAGCTGCTCGGACGGCCGGCGGAGATCCCGCCGGCGTTCTCGCCGGGACGCTTCTAGCCGGCGTTGTCGGTCACGAGCGGCCCGCTGGGCGTCGTGCCGGTGGCCGGCGTGTCGGTCGTCGCGGTCTTCGTCGTGTCGGTCGTGGTGTCCGTCGACGCCGTCTTGCTCGACGGGTCCTTCACGCTGAAGATCTCGCGGTGCTTGCCGGTGCCGTAGATGTGGTACTCGCGCTCGTCGCGCTTGACGAGCACGAAGGCGTCGCCGTCGCGGCGGTTGCCGCTGGTGTTCAGGTACATGCCCGAACGCGACCCGTTGAGGATGTCGGCGTAGCCGCGGCCGCTGACCTGCTTGGTCCGCTCGGCCGTCGAGGCCTTGTCCGACCCCGTCGAAGTGGAGGTCTTGCTCTCGGAGCCGGAGGCCGAGGTGCTGTCGCTGCTCTCGGACTTGGAACCCGAACCCACGGTGACGATCTTGCGATTGGAGCCGGTGCCGTAGATGTGGTCCTCGCGGCCGTCGTGCTTGACCAGCACGAACGCTTCGCCGTCGCGAGCGCCGCCGCCCGTGTTGAGGTACATGCCGGCGCGCGAGCCCGTGAGGATCTCGGAGTAGTTCTGGCCGGGGACGGCCTTCGTCGTCTCCTTCTCCGCGGCGGACTTCAGCGCGCTCGAGAAGGACGTGGTGGTACCGGTGGACTTCAGCGACGCCGACGACTGAGTCGTCTGGTTCGCCGCGGAGATGCCCTGGAGGAGAGAGGTATCGACACGCATTGGCTTGTCCCTCCCATCGGCCATCCGTCCGGAGAACTTGAGTCCGATTGAAGAACTTTCGGGGCGGCACGCAGCGTGCCGCCCCGAAACGCGTGTCAGCGCGTGAGCTTGAGCTTCACGTTGCCGACCGTCTGCTCGCCGCCACGGGCGGCGATCACCTTCACGGTGTAGCTGCCGCGGCTCAACCTGCGGTCGAGCGTCAGCCGCAGCGTCCTGGTCGCGGCGCCCACGTTGCGCGCCGCGGCCTTGGCCACGAACTTCGAGCCGCGCTTGACCGACGCGCGCACCGTCCCGGTACGCGACCCGGCCAGGTTGAGCGTGAGCGTGCGCCCGCTCACCGATGCCGAGCGGATCTTCAGCGCCGCCACCGGCGCCGCGGACGGAGCCGTCGCCGGCATCGTCGCCACGCCCGGCGTCGCCGGTGCCGTCAGTGCACCCGGTGCCGGCGCGCCCTCGGGCGTGACCTCACCGCTCACCTCGAGCGGCGCCTGCACGGCCGCCGCGGCACCCGTCTTGTTGACCTCGACGACCGAGTAGCCCGCGATGTTCGCCGTCGTCGGCGCGTTGCTCGCGTGGTAGGTCGCGAGCCCGCGGTAGAGCCCCGCGTTCGCCACGCCCGACCAGTTGAGCGTCAGCGTCGTGGGAACGCCGGCGGTCACCGCCTTGTCGCCCGTGACCGTGATCGCGGGCGGGTTGGAGGCGTCGTCGGGCGACGGATCGTTGGTGACCCAGGTCGAGAGGTCGTAGACCGAGCCGCCGGGCAGGGTCGTGAACCCGACCACCGCCACGGTGTAGGCGCCGCCCTGCGGGAGCGGGAGCACGATGTCCTCGTCCGAGCCCGAACTGCCCGAGACCGCGACCAGCGTGGAGCCACGGTAGAGGTACAGGTCGAGGTCGGTGTTCGGGTTGCCGCCGTCGACGTTGGACAGCTTCGCCGACACCAGTTGCGATCCGGCCGGGACGGTCAGCGGGTACAGCTGGGTGCCCGGATCGGCGCCGCTCGGGTCGGGATTGCCCGTCGTGGCCGTGATCCGCTTGCCGGCGCTGACCGTCGGAGCCGCGAGGCCCCAGCCCACGCCGGAGAGGAACCCGGTGTAGCCGGTCTGGACGGAGATCGGCTGCGAGCCGGCGGCCGCCGCCGTGTTGACCGAGACCTTGGTCGGTGCCGCGATCGGGATCGGCTTGACCGAGATCGGGACCCGCAGCACACGGCTCCCGCTGGTCAGCACGAGCGAGCCGAACGCGTACTTGTTCAGCGCCGCCGTCGTGTTCTGCAGCGTCACCGTGATGGGCTGCGTCTGACCGGGCTTGATCGTGAAGAACTGCCCGGTCGACGCGGTCTTGTTGACGCCCGCGAGCCCTTCGAAGGACACCGTCCAGCGCGTCGCGGTCGAGTCGATGCTCTTGAACACGCGCGTCGTCGAGTCCTTGCCCGCGAACTTGCTGAACGAGATCGAGGGCAGGTTGAGATCGCTCGGACGCGTCTGCGGGAGGTCGCCGTCGAAGAACGTCGGGTCCACCCACTCGATGTAGGACGCGTAGTCCGCGGTCGTCGTGTCGAGCACGAGGCCCGAGTCGGCCGCCTTGTTCGGGTCGATCTCGCCCGAGCCGCGATCGAACGGATCGGCCGGCGTCTTCCCGTCCTCCTTGAGCACGTTCGGTGTTCGCCGTGAGCATCAGCTCGGACTTCAGCTCGGCCGGCGAGAGCGTCGGATGCGCCTGCGTGAGCAGGGCGCCCGCGCCCGCGACGTGCGGTGAGGCCATCGACGTGCCCTGGATCGCCTGGAACAGGAAGCCCGGGCGCAGCAGCGTCGTCGGCGCCGGCTGATCGGCGGCGCCGGCGAGGATCTGCACGCCGGGCGCGGTGACGTCCGGCTTCGCCAGGTCGGGCATCGCCGTCTGCGGTCCGCGCGAGGAGAACGCGGCCATCACGCGCTCCTTGTCGGGCGCGGCCTTGCCCTGCGTCAGCGAGGCGGTGACCGGGCCGCGGGCGATCGCGTCCTTGACGCGCTTGCCGTCCGTGAAGTTCACGTGCGCGGTCGGCACCCAGTGCGTGTCGGTGTCCAGGTCCTGCGCGTCGGTCGGCGTTGTAGAGGATCATCCCCACGCCGCCGGCGTTCTTGACCTGCAGGCTCTTGTCGATGCGCGCGTTGTCGCCGCGCAGGCAGAGCACGACCTTGCCGGTGACCTTCGCCGGGTCGAGCGTGCCGGCCTTGCAGAGCGCGGCGTCGGCCGCCGGAGCACCGGCGCAGCCCGGCGCTCGCGGAGTCGACGAGCGGCGTGTCCGGCAGCGCGTTGGTGACCGAGGCGCCCTTGATCGTGAACGTCTCGCTCGCGCCCTTGACCGTGACGGTCGAGATGAACGCGCGCGCCAGCGTGCTGGCGCCGACCGTGGTCAGCCACGGCACCGACGCGGGCGAGCCGACCGTGCCGGCGCCCGGGCCGCTGTTGCCGGCCGAGTTGGCGACGAACACGCCGGCGTCGGACGCGCCGAGGTAGGCGTAGCCGTCGGCGCCGAGGATCTGCGAGGTCGTGCTGCCGACCGAGTAGTTGATGACGTCGACGCCGTCGGCGACCGCGTCGTCGATCGCCTTGACCGAGTCGGCCGTCGAGCAGCCCGCGGGCGCGGTCACGCCGTTGCCCTCCCAGCAGACCTTGTAGGCGGCGACGTAGGAGCGCGGCGAGATGCCGGAGATGACGTCGACGCCGAGGTCGTTGCCCTCGATCACCGGATCGACGCCGTAGTTGCCGGCGGCCGTCGACGCGGTGTGCGTGCCGTGGCCCTCGTCGTCGCGCGGCGAGAGGTGCGACGTCGGGTCGAGGTTGTTGCGACCGAAGCCGTCGACGTAGTAGCGCGCGCCGATCAGCTTGTTGTTGCAGTCGGAGATCGCGAAGCCCGTCGCCCGCCTGGCAGGCGCCGTCCCAGACGGCCGGCGGGTCGTAGCTCTGGCCGATGTAACTCGTTGCCGCGGTCGGCGAAGCTCGGGTGCCCGGGCTGGATGCCGGTGTCGATGACGCCGACGATCACGCCGGCGCCCGCGCCGTTGCGGTTGACGGGACCGCCGAGCTGTCTTCCACAGGCCCGCGGTCTGGTCGGTCAGGCGCAGGTAGGACGGCGCCGTCGCCGTTGAAGCCGCCGAGGCGCGTGTCCGGATCGCCCGCGGCCTGCTGCGGCTGCAGCAGCGTCGTCCTTCCAGACGCGGGCGACGACCGGCGTCCTTCTCGATCCGCTTGGCCTGCTCGGCGGTCAGCTTCACCGCGAAGCCGGCGAGCGCGTTGCGGTAGGACTCGCACCACGTCCGGCTTGGCCCCGGGCACGCGGTCGAGCACGCGCCTTCTGGCGGCGCGGCGAGATACGAGCGGTAGTCCAGCCCGGGCGCCGAGTCGGCCTTGAGCTTGTTGCCGGTCACCTTGCGGGCTGGTGGCCGGGATGCCCTTCGTGCCGCCCGTGTACGAAGCGAGCGGCTCGTCCTTGAGCTGGACGATGTAGGTGTCCGTCCCGGCGGCCGCGACAGCGGGCAGCACGAGACCGATCGCCGTGACGGCGATCGCGGAGCGGACGAGGCGCCCGGAACGGGCGCCGCGCGAAGTGGTCATGAACCTCCCTAATGCGTCACTCGGCCCGCCAGGCACCCCTGCCCGTTTGGACCGTCTTGTCGCCATGATGCGCCGGGATTTCCGAACTCGACAAGAGGCGTTCTCATTTGCGGCGCGTTCGGAACGGTCCCGACACGGTCGGAACGGTGAGCCGCGCCCGCGACGATAGGATCACCGCGGTGAGCGATGAAGGGCTGCGCGCCAGCGTCGAGAAGATGCGCTCCGACGGCGTCGCGGACGCCGCGATCCGCGCCTTCGAGCACTACTACCGCCAGCTTGGAGGCGGGCGAGACCGGGCTGATGCCCGAGGACTCGATCGAGCCGGTCGACGACCTGCCGGACCTCGACGACCTGCCGTCCGACGCCCAGGCCGAGCGCGAGGCGCTGCAGAAGGCGATCGTCCTGCGCCTCAACGGCGGCCTCGGCACGAGCATGGGCCTGACCGGCGCGAAGTCGCTGCTGGAGGCCAAGGACGGGCTCAGCTTCCTCGACATCATCGCCCGCCAGGTGCTCGCGCTGCGCGCCGAGCACGACGCGCGCGCTGCCGCTCGTGCTGATGGACTCCTTCTCCACGCGCGAGGACTCGCTCGCGCGCGCTGGCCGCGCACCCCGACCTCGACGTCGGCCTGCCGCTCGACTTCCTCCAGAACAAGGAGCCGAAGCTCCTCGTCGACGACCTGACGCCGGTCGAGTGGCCCGACGACCCGGCGCTGGAGTGGTGCCCGCCCGGCCACGGCGACCTCTACACCGCGCTCGTGACCTCGGGCATGCTCGACGCGCTGCTCGAGCACGGCTTCGAGTACGCCTTCGTCGCCAACTCCGACAACCTCGGCGCGGTGCTCGACCCGCGCATCCTCGCCTGGCTGCGCGCCGAGCAGATCCCGTTCCTGATGGAGGTCACCGACCGCACCGAGGCCGACCGCAAGGGCGGCCACCTCGCGCGCCGGCGCGCGGACGGCCGGCTCGTGCTGCGCGAGACGGCGCAGACGCCCGAGGAGGACCTCGAGGCGCTGCAGGACATCGCGCGCCACCGCTACGTCAACACCAACAACCTGTGGGTCGACCTGCGCGCGCTCGACGCGGCGATGCGCGAGCGCGACGGCGTGCTCGGGCTGCCGATGATCCGCAACGAGAAGACCGTCGACCCGACGCGACAAGTCCTCGCCCGCCGTCTACCAGCTCGAGACCGCGATGGGCGCGGCGATCGAGGTCTTCGAGGGCGCGCGCGCGCTGCGCGTCCCGCGCACGCGCTTCGCGCCGGTCAAGACGACCGACGACCTGCTCGCGCTGCGCTCGGACGCCTACGAGCTGACCGACGACGCCCGCGTCGTGCTCGCCGGCGGGCGCGACGGCGCGCCCGTTCGTCGCGCTCGACCCGACGCACTACAAGCTGCTGCGACGACTTCGAGGAGCGCTTCCCCGCCGGGCCCGCCGTCGCTGGTGCGAGTGCGAGCGCTTCGAGGTCGAGGGCGACGTGCGCTTCGGCGCCGGGCGTGGTCGCGCGCGGCGACGTGAAGGTCGTCGCGGCCCGCGCGAGATCGAGGACGGCACCGAGCTCAGCCGTTAGGGATCGATCAGCTGCAGCGTCCCGTCGCTGCGCGAGGCGACCAGGACCCGGCCGTTGCTCGGGTCGACCGCGACGCTGTTCGGCTGACGCACCGTGGGGAGCGTCCGGGCGATCGCTCGGCTTGGCGCCGAGCGTGACCTCGGCGAGCCGGTTGCGGGCCGGTGAGCGTCACCCACAGGCGCTCGCGCGCGTCGTCCACGGCGAGGCCGTAGGGCGAGCCGGGCAGCGACAGGCGCGCGACGAAGCGCAGGCGCGGGCGGGTCTCGAAGACGCTCACCCGCATCCCCGCGGGTGTCGGCGACGTAGAGGCGCCCGGCGGCGTCGGCGACCACGTGCGACGGCCCGTAGCCCGCGTTCTGCGCGCCGAGCCGGGCGAGATCGGAGCGTCGCAGCAACTCGAGCGTGTACGCGCGCACCGAGACGACCGCGACGTAGGCACCGGTCACCGCCACGCCGCCGGGCTGGACGTCGACCGCGACCTGGCGCTCGAGCTGCCGCCGCGCAGGACCGAGAGCGTGCCGCCGAACTCGTCGCCGACGTAGATGTCCTCGCCCGCCGCCGCGGCGTCGTGTGGATGGCCGCCCGCGGGCGTGAGGCGCACACGTCCCGCGGGCGAGACCTCGGCCAGCGCGTCCGCGTTCTCGAGCGGGACGAGGAACGGTCCGCCCGGCCGCGCGAGGCTCAGGTGGCGCGCCGGTGCCGGGAGGCGCACGCGGCGGCGCACGCGCGCCCGTGGCCGCGTCGACCAGCGTCAGCCCGTCCGCGGTCGCCACGGCCGCGAGCCCCGACGCCGGATCGACGGCGACGCCCTCAGGGCGCGCGCCGACACGCACGACGCGGCCGGCGGGCCGCTCGCTCACCCGAGGCGAGGTGGCCGGTTCCTGCGCCCGCGGCGGGAACGGGAGACGTGGCGCCGGCGTGGGCGCAGGCGGCTCAGCGCCGCCGCAGCCCGCGAGCAGCAGCGCGGCCGCGGCGAGCACAGCCGCGGCCGAGGTACCCGCGCGACGGCGGCGAGGCGCGGCGCCGGATCCGCGGCCGGGGAGTGACTCATCACCCGTTCTACGCGCGCGGGCTCCCGCTGGGTCACGCGCGGCGCGCGAGCGCCGCGACGAGGAGCACGACGAGCCCGAAGATGACGCCGACCCAGACCCAGGTGGCCACGGCGATGATGAGCACTGCGCGACCCTACCGTCGCGGGCGCTTGCGGCGGTGCTGGCCGAGGGTCCAGGGTGTGCAGGAGCGCCGCGCGGAAGCGGTCGGGCGTGGAGCGCAGGACCGCGAGTCGCGGATCGGGGACGTCGAGCACGCGGTCGGTCGTGATCCGCGCGAGCCTGCGCAGGCGCGCGTCCTCGAGCACGGCGGCGAGCGCGAACTTGTCGCCGCCGAGCACGACCGCGTCGAGATCGTCGGCGTTCGCGAGCAGGATCGTCGGCGGCGACCTCGGCCGCGGCGTCGTGCGCGACCCGCGCCTGGCCGTCGCGCCGGCGTCCATAGCGGCCCTGGCTCTGCCCGCCCGCGCTCGTGCGGCCCTGCACGTGACGCGTGCCGACCTTCGAGCTCACGAGCCGGCGCCCCGAGAAGACGCCGACCGCGTACCCGCCGAGCCGCACCAGCAGCACGCCGACGACGCGGTCCCGCACCGCGTGGTCGACCAGCGACTGCGGCGCGAACCGCTCGACCACGCCGTGCGGCCCGTTCAACGGCGGGAACGGCGGCTCGCCGACGACGCTCGCGCCGTCCGCGCCGGTGAACGTCACGCGGCCCGGCAAGGTCTCGGTCCGCACCCGCCACCGTGCTCCTACGCCCACCGCTCCAGCCACGCGGCGAGCCGCTCGGGCGGCACCTCGAAGGCGCTCATGCGCCGAGCTCGGCGCGCAGCGCCGCGAGCTCCGCGCGCAGCTCGGCGACCTCGCGCTCGAGCTTGTCGAGGCGATCGTCGCGGCGCGGCGGCGGCGGGACGACCACCGCCGCGGGCGCCGCGCGACGACGCCCCGGGGCTGCCTCGTCGTCGTCGAGATCCTCGGAGAGGCGGTGGCGGAAGCGCTCCTCCTTCTGGCCCGGGCGGCGGGCGAGCTGGGCGACGAGCCCGCGGTCGATCAGGCGGGTGAGCACCTCGTTGAGCTCATCGATGCTGGCGAACGGCTGCATGCGCTCGGTGCGCTGCTTGAGCTCGCCGGGCGTCTGGTCGCCGCGCAGCATCAGCACCGCCAGCACGGCCTGGTCGGCGGCGTCGATGCTCGCAACTCCTCGTCCAGCAGGTGCCGGTACTTGGCCGTCGCGGCTCGTGTGCCCGCTCGTCAGCCGCGTGTAGCGGCGGCGGCCGAGCCGATGCAGCGCGCCGCGGATGATCTCCTCGTCGTAGGCCACGACCGGGTCGCGGTTGGTGCTCTGGTTGCAGGCGAGGCGGAGCGCGTTGAGGCTGAGCGGATACGCGTCCGGCGTCGTGCGCTGCTTCTCGATCAGGCAGCCGAGCACGCGGACTTCGATCGCGTCGAGGTCCATCAGTCGACCTTGTTTTGCTGTTTCAGCGATACCAAAGATTGCTCGTGGTCCGTCATTTTGGTATAGCTTTGCGCTGTTGTATCGAGGGACTGTTCAGGGTCTAGTCCGGGGCGCTGTCGCAACCGCGCCCCGCGGGAGGAGAAAGCGATTTGAAGGGATTCGGATGGTGCGCTTCGGCGCGGCCGCGATGGCCGCCGGCGCGATTCTGTCATGCGCCGGCACGGCGCAGGCACAGCGTCCGGCGGTCGCTCGGCGCCGGCGCGCCGACCGGCCAGATGGGCGTCCAGCTCTACGACTGGAGCCAGCTACATCTCCAGCGGCGCCGGTGAGATCACCTGCCCCGCGCCCCGGCGCCGCCCACGGCGAACTGCGTCGCACCCGCCGGCGCCGTCGACGTACGCGTCGCGCCTCGACGCGCACGTTCGCGTACCTGAAGTCCGAAGAACGTCCGGAACGTCGAGCTCTACGGCTACCCGGGCAACCCGTTCCCGGGCACCAACCCGGCCACGCCGCTCAACACCGCGGGCCTGCAGGACGCTGCGCGCGCTGGGCGACTCGTACGGCCTGCGCTTCGTCTCCCGCCACGGCAACCTCGCCGAGGCCAACTGGGACCAGGAGATCGCGGCGGCCAAGCATCCTCGGCCAGGAGGTCATCGGCGCGGCCGACCCGCCCAACGTCGGCAGCACGAGCCTCCAGCAGCACGCTCGATCATCGCCCAGCTGATGAACCGCCTCGGCAAGCGTTCGGTCGAGGCGCGGCGTCGGCCCGGCGTACTTCCACAACCACGCGTCGTCGTTCACCGCGAAGATCAACGACGCCGGCGTGATGAAGTACGCAGTGGGAGGTCCTGATGGACCACACCGACCCGCGCTACGTCACGCGCGCAGATCGACCTCGTGCTGGATCGCGTCCGGCGTCGTCGCAACGACATCGGCGATCATGGTCGAGCATCCTCGACGCTACAAGATCGCGCGCGATCATCAGCTTCCACGTCAAGGACGGCGTCAACCCGACGCCCGTCCGCCGGCACGGGCAACCTCCGCGCGCTCGGCGACGGCGACGTCGAACTTCGCGCCGATCTTCGCCGCGGCCAAGAACAAGGTCCGCTACTACCTCTACGAGTACGACCCGGTCACCCCGGGCAACAACGGCGGCTTCAACCCGTTCACGACGGCCGACAAGAGCTTCGCCGCCCTGTCCGGCGACCCGGCCCGGTCGCGGGCACGCAGCACGCCGCAGTTCGCCTCGGTGCCCGCCGGCACGCGCGGCCGCCAACAACGTCACGCCGATCACGGTGACCAACATCGGCGACGCGCCGCTGGTCTTCACCAACAGCGCGCCGACGCTCGCCGCCGACGCCGACGACGGCGGCAACACCACGCGTGACGACTTCTCGATCGTCAGCCAGGACTGCTCAGAGCAAGACGCTCGCGCCGGCCAAGGCCGCCGTGGCCGACGATCCGCCACGCCGGCGTCACGAGACCGCTCCCGCCGTCCCGGCCGGCACCTGCACCATCAACGTCGGCTTCAAGCCGACGCGCACCAACTACACCTCGATCGCCCGCCTGCACGTTCGCCTCGAACGCGCGACGACGCGATCGAGCGTCGTGCCGCTCGCCGGCACGAGCACCGGCGACGCGACTCGGCACCGTCGGCGGCAACGTCCCGAGCATGCTCGCGCTGAGCCTCCCGACCCAGCCGGGCAGCTTCGGCACGTTCGCGCCGACCGTCGCCAAGACCTACGAGACCGCCGTCGCGGCGCACCGTCGTCAGCACCGCCGGCGACGCGACGCTGTCGGTCACCGACCCGAGCACCGTCGCTCCCGGGCCACCTGGTCAACGGCGCGTTCTCGCTGCCGTCCCCGCTCAACGTGCGGGCGATCAACTCGACCAACCCGACGCAGGCCTACGCGCCGCTGGCCGAGGCCACCGGCGCGCCGCTGAACCTGCTCACCTACACCGGCCCGGTCAACGGCGACCTCGTCACGATCGGCTTCCGCCAGGCGATCGGCGCGACCGACGTGCTCCGCTCCGGCAGCTACGGCAAGACGCTGACCTTCACGCTGTCCACCACGCCGCCGTAGAGGTTCAACGGGGTAACGAAGCACGAGGGCCCCGGCGCGCTGCCGGGGCCCTTGGTCGTTAACGCCTCAGCGGATCTGCACGCCGGAGATCGCGCGGCTGATGACGAGCCGCTGGATCTCCGAGGTGCCCTCGAAGATCGTGTAGATCTTCGCGTCGCGGTGCATGCGCTCGACGGGGTACTCGCGCGTGTAGCCGTTGCCGCCGAGGATCTGGATCGCGCGCTCGGTCGCCCACACGGCGACCTCGCCGGCCTTGAGCTTGCTCATCGAGCCCTCGGCGGCCTCGAACTTGCGGCCGGTGCGGCCCATCCACGACGCGCGCCAGACGAGCAGGCGGGCGGCGTCGATCTCCATCTTCATGTCGGCGAGCGCGAACGCGATCGCCTGGTTCTCGATGATCGGCCGGCCGAACTGCTCGCGCTCCTTGGCGTAGTCGAGCGCGTACTCGTAGGCCGCGCGGGCGATGCCGATGGCCTGCGCGCCGACGGTCGGGCGCGTGGCCTCGAAGGTCTGCATCGCCGCCTGCCGCTTGCGCGCGCGTGCCCTCGCGGGCGCGGGCGAGGCGCTCGTCGAGCTTCTCCTTGCCGCCGAGCAGGCAGCGGCCGGGGACGCGGCACGTCGTCGAGGAAGACGTCGGCGGTGTGCGAGGCGCGCAGGCCGTGCTTCTTGACCTTCGTGCCCATCGTCGAGGCCGGGGGTGTCCGGGCGGGATGACGAAGCCGGCCTGGCCGCGCGAGCCGAGCTCGGGGTCGACCGACGCGACGACGACGTGGACGTTCGGCGATGCCGCCGTTGGTGGCCCACGCCTTCTGGCCGTTGAGGACCCACTCGTCCTCTGGCCTCGTCGTACGTCGCGCGGGTGCGCAGGCGACGAGACGTCGGAGCCGGCGTCGGGCTCGGAGACGCAGAACGCGGCGACCTTCGGGTCGTCCGGCGTGCCGTAGCACTGCGGGACCCACTCGCCGAACTGCTCGCCGCGTGCCGGAGGAGAAGATCGCGGCGACGGCGAGCGTCGTGCCCATGATCGACATGCCGATGCCGGCGTCGCCCCAGAACAGCTCCTCGTTGACGATCGGCAGCATCAGGCCGGTCTCGTCGGCGTAGAACTGCGCGAGCGCCTCGAAGCTGTAGAGCCCGATCTTCGCGGCCTCCTGGATCAGCGGCCACGGCGTCTCCTCGCGCTCGTCCCACTCGGCCGCCGCGGGGCGGACGACGTTCGCGGCGAAGCCGTGGACCCAGTCGCGGACGTCGCGCTGGTCCTGGCTGAGCTCCATCGAGAACGCGCGCTGGGTCGAGCGGCTCCGTCACTGCCTCCATCGATTCACTCGCCATAGGATCCGAACGTTATGCAGGTCGTCGACCTGACGGTCCGGCCGCCGTGGCCGAGCGAGCCGCCGCGCTCCGCCGGGCCCGGCGGGCTGGTCGAGATCGACGGCGGCGTCGCGCGGCGCGCGCGATGCGGATCGACGGCGCAGCTCGCGCTCGCCGAGGCGGCCTGGCGCGGCGACGAGGTGCTGCTGCGCGCGGACGCCGACCGAGGCGGCCGCGCGCGAGGCGCTCGCCCGGATGCGGTTCGTGCTCGCGCTCGACGACGACCTCGAGCCGTTTCACCGCGCGTTCCGCTCGCGACCCGCTGCTCGGCCGCGTCATCAAGGCGCGCCCGAAGCTGCGGCGTGCTGCGCAAGCCCGAGCCGTTCGAGGCGCTCGCGTGGGCGATCATCGAGCAGCTGATCGACACCCAGCGGGCCGGGCGACATCGCCTGGGCGTTCACGCGCCGGCACGGGCGCCAGCACCCGCAGGGGCCGTGGGCGCGCCCCGCCGCCGCGAGCTTCGCCAACGCCGCCGCGCTCGAGGCCGCCGGCCTCGCTCCCACGCAGTCGCGCACGCTCGCGCGCGTCGCGCGCGCGGTGGCGCGGGCGACTCGACCCCGACGCCGACGACCAGCGCACGGCTCGACGCGATCCCCGGCGTCGGCGAGTGGACGCTCGCGCACCTGGAACCTCTTCGGCCGCGGCCGCTACGACGTGCCGCTGGCCAAGGACGTCGGCATGCGCAACGGCTACGCGCGGGTCGCGGGCGTGCGCACGGGGAGCGTCACCGAGGAGGAGTTCGACGCGGTGCTCGAGCGCTACGCGCCGTGGCAGGGCCTCGCGGCGATGTACCTGGTCGCCGCGGGATGGCGCTCTGGTGGCCGATGGTCACAATCCCCGCATGACCTACGTCGCCGCTGAAGACCGCTACGACTCGATGCCCTACCGCCGCTGCGGCCGCAGCGGCCTCAAGCTGCCCGCGATCTCGCTCGGCCTCTGGCACAACTTCGGCGACGACACGCCGCTCGAGACCCAGCGCGCGATCCTCCGCCGCGCCTTCGACCTCGGCATCACCCACTTCGACCTCGCCAACAACTACGGCCCGCCGTACGGCTCGGCCGAGAAGAACTTCGGCCGCATCCTGCGCGAGGACCTTCGCGCCCTACCGCGACGAGCTGATCATCTCGACCAAGGCCGGCTACGACATGTGGCCCGGGCCCGTACGGCGAGTGGGGCTCGCGCAAGTACCTGCTCGCCGAGCCTCGACCAGAGCCTGGAGCGGATGGGCCTCGACTACGTCGACATCTTCTACTCGCACCGCTTCGACCCCGAGACGCCGCTCGAGGAGACGATGGGCGCGCTCGACACGCGCGGTGCGCCAGGGCAAGGCGCTCTACGTCGGCATCTCCTCCTACTCGCGCCGAGCGCACGCGCGGAGGCGGCCGCGATCCTGCGCGAGCTCGGCACGCCGCTGCTGATCCACCAGCCGTCCTACTCGCATGCTCAACCGCTGGATCGAGGACGGACCTGCTCGACGTGCTCGGCGAGCGAGGGCGTCGGCTGCATCGCCTTCTCGCCGCTCGCGCAGGGCATGCTCACCGACCGCTACCTCGACGGCATCCCCGAGGACTCGCGCGCGGCGCAAGGACTCGCTCCTCAAGACGGACTTCCTCAGCGAGGAGAACCTGGCGCGCGTCCGGGCGCTCAACGAGATCGCGCACGCGGCGCGGCCAGACGCTCGCGCAGATGGCGATCGCCTGGGTGCTGCGCGACCCGCGCGTGACCTCGGCGCTGATCGGCGCGTCGCAGCGTCGAGCAGCTCGAGACGAACGTCGCCGCGCTCGACGAACCTCGACTTCACCGACGACGAGCTGGCCGAGATCGACCAGCACGCGGTCGACGCCGGCATCAACATCTGGGCCGAGTCCAGCGGCGCGTGAGCCTTCGCACACGTACCGCCTTGTCACGGACGGGGTAGTAGCTCGTCGAGATGACGGCACGCAGGCCCAGGCCGAGGCGCGCGAGCTCAGCCGGCTCGCGACCGACGAGTTCTCCGCGCTGCCCGCGCGGGATCGGCGACATCCACGGCGCGATCGCCGGGCGCGTGTTCCGCGCGCTCGGCCCGTCGGCCGCGCCGGTCCACCTGCTCCACGACGCGATCTCGCACGGCGTCTACGAGAGCGTCCGCGGCGGCCTGTGGCTGGCCGGGCACGCCGCGGGGGCCGCCGCGCGTCCCGCACGGGCGAGACGCCGCTGTCGGAGACGCCGCGCGGCGCCGGCGCTCGCCGCGCTCAACGGCCTCTACGGCGACCGGCTCGAGGCCGAGGGCAGCGCGCTGGCGTTCCCGATGAGCGCCCGCCGGGTCGGCGCGCCCGCGACCCCGCACCTCGCTCGTCTTCGTCCACGGGCTGGGCGAGACCGAGTACGCGTGGGGCACCCCGACCTACGGCGATCGCCTGCACGAGGACCTCGGCATCACGCCGGTCATCGTCCGCTACAACACCGGCCGCCACATCTCCGAGAACGGCGCATCGCTGGCGGGCCTGCTCGACGAGCTCGTCGCCGACTGGCCCGTCGAGGTCGAGCGGATCACGATCGTCGGGCACTCGATGGGCGGCCTCGTCGCCCGCAGCGCGTGCCACCGCGGCGGCGCGTGGACCGACCGCGTCGCGCCACGTCGATCTCGCTCGGCACGCCGCACCTGGGCGCGCCGCTCGAGCAGGCCGTGCACGCGCTGAGCGCCGCGCCTGCACCTCGCGCCCGAGACGCGCCCGTTCGCCCGCTTCCTGCGCCGCCGCAGCGCGGGCATCCGCGACCTGCGGCGCGGCTCGCTGGTCGACGAGGACTGGCGCGACCAGGACCCCGACGCGCTGCGCGCCAAGGCGCTCGCCGAGGTCCCGCTGCTGCGAGGGCGTCACGCACTGCTTCGTCGCCGCGACCGATCACGACGCAGCGATTCCCACCCGGTCGGCCGCCTGCTCGGCGACGCGCTCGTGCTCTCCCCGAGCGCCTCCGGCCGCAGCCGCAGCCGCCGGATCGGCTTCGACGACGAGTACGGGATGACCCTCGGTGGCACCCACCACCTCGCGCTGCTCAACCATCCGGAGGTCTACGAGCGGCTGCGCACCTGGCTCGCCTGACCTTTTTGTCGCTTCGGACACAAAAGTTCGTCGTGCCGCCCGCAAATTTGATAGACATTCGTCTGTCTGAGGATCCGATGAGTCGAGCGAACGGGTCCGCCGCTGGTGAGCGAGGAGAGGGTCAGCATGGACGGACTTCGGAAGGTGCGTTGCTGCGCTGTGTCGATACTGGCGACGGGGGCGCTGCTGGCAAGTGCGTCCGCCGCCCAGGCACAGCGAGCGCCGAGTGTCGGACCAGGGACGCCGTGGGGTCAGGCGGGCATCCAGCTCTACGACTTCAGCAGTTACCTGAGCAACGGAGCGGGCGAGATCACCTGCCCGGCGGCGCCGGCGCCGCCGACGGCGAACTGCGTCGCCCCGCCCGCACCGACGACCAGCGCCGCACGGCTCGAGCGCGTGTTCTCGTGGCTGCAGTCGAAGGACATCCGCAACGTCGAGCTCTACGGCTACCCGGGCCATCCGTTCCCGGGCACCAACCCGGCGACGCCGAACAACACCGCGGGCCTTGTGGCCCTGCGCGCGCTCGGCGACAAGTACGGCATCCGCTTCCCCGGCCGCCACGGCAACCTCCTCGAGACCAACTGGGACAACGAGATCGCGGCGTCGCGGATCGTCGGCCAGACCCACCTCGGCGAGTCCGGGCTGCCCGGTAACACCGCCGGCTACAACACGTGGGCCGCGCTGCTGAACACCGTGCAGCTGCTGAACCGCCTGGGCAAGCGCTCGGTGGAGGCCGGCCTCGGGCCGGCCTACTTCCACAACCACAACGACGAGTTCAGCCGCCGCTACACCGAGTCGGGCGCGAGCTGCCCGACGACGTCGACGGACCCGAACTGCAAGAGCTCGTGGGAGCTGATCATGGATCGCACCGACCCGCGCTGGGTCGTGGCGCAGATCGACATCGGCTGGGCCGTCTGCGGCTCCGCCTTCGGCACGCCGCCCAACGCGGCCGCCGGCATGGCGTACGTGACGGCGATGATCAACAAGTTCACGAACCGGATCGTCAGCTACCACTTCAAGGACGTCGACGCGGCCAGCATCCGGCTGACCTGCGGCAACGCCGAGCAGCGCGAGATCGGCAAGGGCGGCATCGACTTCGCCCCGATGCTCGCCGCGGCCAAGAACCGCTCCAAGTACTACTTCATGGAGCGCGACCCGGTCGCCGTCGGCGGCCCGACGAACTTCAACCCGTTCACCAACACCGACAACGCGCTGAAGGCGATGCGCGCCGACCCGTCGCCGACGCTCTTCGCCGACGCGCCGGTGTTCCGTCGCAGCCGGCCGGCACGATGGCCTCGGCCGCCAACGCCGTCCCGGTCGTCGTGACCAACGACGGTGACGCGCCGCTGACGATCACCAGCCATCGTCGCTGGCCGCGAGGCCCTCGACGGCGGCAACGCCACCGCGACGACTTCGCGATCGTCAGCCAGAACTGCTCCGGCACCGGCAACGTCGGCCCGCTGGCCCCGCGCAAGCTCGCCGTCGCTCGACGACCCGACCACGACGACCGTCGACGAGACCGCCGCGGCCGTCCCGTCGGGCACCTGCACGGTCAACGTCGCGTTCAAGCCGACGCGCACCAACTACACGTCGGTCGCGCGCCTGCAGTTCACGTCGAACTCCGACGACGGCGTCGAGCGCGTGCTGCTCGCCGCCAAGAGCACCGGCGACGCCATCGCACCGTCGGCGGCAACGTCCCGAGCATGCTCGCGCTGAGCCTGCCGACCCAGCCGGGCAGCTTCGGCACCTTCCCGCCGACGGTCGCCCGCACCTACGAGACCGCGATCGCGGCCACCGTCACCAGCACCGCCGGCGACGCCGTCCTCTCGGTCACCGACGCGAGCACCATCGCCCGGGTCACCTCGTCAACGGCGCGTTCTCGCTGCCGGCCGCGCTCAACGTGCGGGCGATCAACGCCACCAACCCGACGCAGGCCTACGCGCCGCTGGCCGAGACCACCGGCACGCCGACGAACCTGCTCACGCTACACCGGGCCGGTCAACACCGACCAGGTCACGCTCGGCTTCCGCCAGGCGATCGCCGCCACCGACGTCCTGCGCTCCGGCAACTACAGCAAGACGCTGACGTTCACGCTGTCGACGACAGCGCCCTAGCGCGACCCCTGGCCCCGGCTGGACGACAGCCGGGGCCAGGCCGCGTTAGAGCTCGCGCCGCACGCGGTCGAGGACGCGTCGGGGCGCTGCTTGATCTCGAGATCCGTGAAGCGAACGACGGTGAAGCCGGCGGCGCGCAGCAGCGTGTCGCGGCGCTCGTCATCGCGCCTGCTCCGCGCCCGACCGTGGTTGGGACCGTCGACCTCCACGACGAGCCGACGGTCGAGCCAGTGGCAGTCGACCTCTTCACCGAGCAGGTGCGTGTTCACCAGCGGCTCCGGGATGCCCGCGAGCTGCAGCAGGGCGAGGAAGGCGTCCTCGTTCGCGCTCCTGGTGCCTGCGCTGCCGGTGGCGTTCAGCGCGAGGGCCCGCTCGAGAACGTGGAGGTTGTGGCGACCGTTCGCCCGCGCCATCGCCTCACGCGTCACGCGTCGGATTGAAGTACCCGCGAAAGGCGGCTTCGTGGATCACGTTCGCGAGCTGATGTGGAGTCAGGACGTCGGTGAGATCGACCTGCAGCCGCGCCACGGTCGTGACCGGGATGCCGCGACGGACGGTGACGTCGCGCGGGTCGAGGTTGCGGCACTCGTGCACCCGCACGGGTCCTTTCGGGTTGCGGTATCCGGGCGCGACGACGGTCACGAAGTCGGTCCGGAGCTTGCGGAGCTCCCAGAGCGCGGCGGCACACAAATGGCTCAACGCGGCCCCGTCGCCGGCAGCGAGCGTGCCGGCCATCCACCGTCCCTCGCGCGAGAGCCCACCGTGGCCAACCGCGTAGACGCCGCGATAGACACGATGCAGCCGACCCTGCTTCACCCGCAGCGCGAGCGCCTTGCGGCTGAGGCCCGCCGCGATCAGTTGCAGCAGCGTCACGACACCGTGTTGCCGTGCCGCGAGCTTCGCGATGACGGCATCCGGCGAGAGGGTGCCCTTGCTCAGGTCCCCTCTAGGGGGCGTATCGCTGGTCACCCCCGCACTCTCGCGCCACACCCTGCTGCGGCTCTACACGAACTCGTGCCGAATGTGTGCCGAAACCGCTACAAATCCGCCTCGACGTCGTGGCCGTAGAGCCAGGCGTTGTAGCCCATCGGATCGGTGCCGGCCAGCGCGGCGTCTCGCTCGCGCTGGGCAGGGCCGTCGGGCATGTGGTGGTGCTCGCGCCGCTCGCTCGACAGCCGCTGGACGCGGGTCGCGCGCTCGCGGCGCAGTTCCTCGTAGCGCCGTAGGGCGCCCGCGACGCCGCCCGCGGAGACGCCGCCCAGGCAGCCCGCGAGGACGGCGCCGTCCTCGATCGCCTGGCCCGCGCCCTGGGCGAAGAACGGGAGCATCGGGTGGGCGGCGTCGCCGAGGATCGCCACGCGACCCGCGGCCCAGCGCGCCACCGGCGGGCGCTCGTAGAACGCGTAGCGCTTGGTCTGGGTGGCCGCCGCGATCAGCTGCACCACCGGCTCGGCCCAGCCGGAGAACTCCTCCAGGAAGTCCTCGACGGTGCCGTCGGCGGTCCAGGACTCCTCGCGCCAGTCGCCGGCCGGGTTCGCGGTGACGAGGTTGACCTGGCGGCCGCCGGAGACCGGGTAGTGGACGAAGTGGCGCTTCGGGCCGAGCCAGATCGAGCAGACCGGCCGGCGCGCGAACTCCGGCGCCGCCGACGGCCGGCACCAGCGCGCGGTACGCGGCGAGCCCGGTGAAGACCGGCGACTCCGCGCCCGAACAGCGCCTCGCGCACGACGGAGTGGATCCCGTCCGCGCCGATCAGCGCGTCGACGGTCTCGGTCGAGCCGTCCTCGAAGGCGACCGAGACCGCGTCGCCCTCGTCGGAGACCGCGGCGACGCGACGGCCGAGCGAGACGACACCGCTGGGCAGCGCCGCGGCCAGCACGTCGAGCAGCTGCGCCCGGTGGATCGCGATGTACGGCGCGCCGAAGCGCGCCTCGCCCTCGCGCCGTAGGCCTGGCTGAACAGCACCGCGCCGTCCTGCCAGCGCCGGAACTCCCACGGGACCTCGAACGGCGACGGCGACCGCCATCAGCGCCTCGCCGAGCCCCAGTCGCTGCAGCAGCCGCAGCGCGTTGGGCGCGATCTGGATGCCCGCGCCGATCTCCGTCAGCTCGGACCTGCTGCTCGAACACGCGCACGTCGCGCACGCCGGCCCGCAACAGGAAAAGGGCGGCCGAGAGGCCGCCCAATCCACCACCGACGATTGCGACGCGCGGGCCCATACCGCGCAACCTACCCGCCGCGCCGGGCGACCGCGCAAGCGGCCGGCCGGCGAGGCAGTCGTGCTCTACGGCGTCGTCGCCGAGAGCGTGAACACCAGGGTCTTGCCGTAGCCGCCGGTGATCAGCGACTCGGTCGCCGCGATCGACTGCTTGAAGCCGATCGTCAGCGGATGCGATGCTCACCGGCGTCGGGAACGCCAGCAGCCGCAGCCTGCGTCCCCGCGGTCTCGGGCATCGGGCGCGAACGCCGTGTCCGGGTTGGCCGCATCGGTCGCCCGGACCTGCAGCGGCTGCGCGAGCGCGCTCGAGCCGTTGACCAGGTGGCCGCGGGCCTGCGTGCTCGGATCGCGCACCGTCAGCTCGGCCGCGGTCGCGGACGAGGTCGCGGTGGCGGCCAGGCTCGTCGTGTAGTCCCGCGTGACCCCCGGCAGGAACGTGCCGAAGTTCGCCGAGCCGGTGATGCTCAGCGACAGGACGCCGGGCACGACGCCACCGACGCCGACCTCGACCTCGTTGTCGCTCACCGGCTGGACGGTCACCTTCAGCAGGGCGCTGGCCGTGCCGCCCTTGCCGTCGGAGACGGTCACCTTGGCGTAGAACACGCCGACCTCGTCGTAGGTGTGCATCGCGTCCTTGGTGGTCGCGGTGCCGCCGTCGCCGAAGTCCCACGCGTACGTGAGCGTGTCGCCGTCGGCGTCGGCACCGGTCGCCGTGAAGGCCACCGGATCGCCCGGGCTCACGTCACCCGACGGGTTGCGCAGCGCGGTCACCGTCGGCGCGTGGTTCGCCGACCGCGTCGCCGCAGTCGGCGTCGTCGACCGCACCCGCCGCGACCTCGATGCCGCCGAGGAGGTGCTTGAGGAAGTCGGCCTCGGCGTAGCTCGCCTGCGTGTGGCCCATGCCCGTGTACCACGAGCGGCCGCCGTCGTAGCGCTGGCACCACGAGATCGGATGGTCGTCATCCGTCGTGTTGCCGTCGTCCTCGTCGTAGGTCGACTCGTCGACCGTCGCGAGCACGTGGACGCCGCCGGTGCGCGGGCTGTAGTCCGTGCCACCGCCGCCGACGACCGCGCCCTCAGGCGCTTGGTAGTTGTACCACTCGTCCACGCGCGGCCAGGGGTTCGGCAGGCCCAGCGTGGAGTGGTGATCCGGTGTCGTCGATCTTGACCGTCGCGGACGGCGTTCCGGCCGGATGGTTGCGGAAGTACGCGCCCACCAGCTTGCCGTACCAGGTCCACGTGTACTCGGTGTCGGCCGCCGCATGGACGCCGACGTAGCCGCCGCCGCCCCTGATGTAGCGCTCGAACGCCGCCTGCTGGGTGTCGTCGAGCGGATCGCCCGTGGTCGACATCCAGATCACCGCGTCGTAGTGCGAGAGCACGTCGTCGCGGAACAGCGTCGCGTCCTCGGACGCGTCGACCTGGAAGTTGTTCTGCGTCCCGAGCGTCTTGACCGCGGCGATGCCCGCCGGGATCGCGTCGTGCCGGAAGCCCGTCGTCTTGGAGAAGACGAGCACGCGGAACCGCTTCGACGTGTCGTCGGCGCCGAACACGGTGATCGGAACCGTCCGGGTCACCGTCGTCCTCGCCGTCGGACACGGTCACCTTCGCGTTGAAGGTGCCGGCCGTGGTGTAGGTGTGCGACGGATCCTCGGTGGTGGAGGCGGCGCTGCCGTCACCGAAGTCCCAGCTGTAGGTCAGGTCGTCGTCGTCCTCGTCGGACGCGGTGACCGCGAACGACACGGCCAGCGGCGCGAAGCCGGAGCTCGGCGTCGCCGTCAGCTCGCCGATCGACCGGCGCGTTGTTCTCCGGCTCCGTGGGCGGGCAGCCCGTCGAGCCGTCGACCTTGAAGTACTCGAAGCCGACGACGCGATCGGCGATCTGCACGCCGAGCGTGAAGAGGCCGAACGGCGCGTTGGTCATGCGTGTTGGTGACCGTGGCCGCCATCGCCGTCCAGGTCGACCCGTCCAGCGACCACTCGCCCTTGTAGGTCGTCCCCGTCTTGGTCAGCCGCAGCCAGACGTCATTGACGGTGGTCGGGAAGCCCGAGTTCACCTCGGGCTGCGGGTTCTGGATCGTGCCGGCCTGCTCGGAGCGCAGCTCGATCCGGTTGAACTTCGGGTTGTCGACGTCGGAGATCGCGTCGAACTTCACGTAGTTGTCGTCGTCGGCGCGGACCAGGATGCCGCCCTGGGCGTAGCCGCCGTTGAGCTGCGTGACGTCGACCTTGGTCTCGAGGACGTAGTCCTCCTTGGTCGGCTGCTGCAGGATGAAGTTGCGCGTCGCGGCCGGGTCGCTGTTGGTGTAGATGTCACCGAGGACGGTGGTCATCTTCAGCTTGCCGTCCTCGACCTTCACCTTCGTGTCGTCCGGGCGGACGATCGCGTTGTACTTCGTACGTGTCCAGCGACGTGCCGTCGAACTCGTCGCCGGGGCCGTTGCAGTTGCAGCCCTCGCTCGGGCGGGTCCTGCCCGTCGAGCGTGAAGTAGTCGAACGACACCGTGTCGCCGACTCCCGCGCCTGCGGCCCGAAGGCGTACAGACCGAAGGCCGGATCCTCGATCGTGCTCGTGGTCGGTGTCGCCACCGGTGTCCACGTCGTGCCGTCGAACGAGTACTCGCCCGAATAGGTCTGGCCGGCCTTCTTCAGGCGCAGCCAGATGTTGGTCGTGCCCGCGGGCACGAGCGGGTCGGCAGGCGTCGGGCTGACGATCGCCCCGCCGACCTCCGAGCGCAGCTCCAGGCGGTTGATCCGCGTCTGGCCGGTATCGGAGATCGCGTCGAACTTGACGTAGTTGTCGCCGTTGACGTAGGCGATCAGGCCGCCCTGGCTGTAGCCGTCGGTGATCGTCGCCGACAGCTTGGTCTCGATCGTCCAGTCCTCGCCCGCGTGATCGGCGGACTGCAGGATGAAGTTCGGCGGCGGCGGGTTGGTGTCACCCGTGTAGATGTCGCCGAGCTCGGTCGTGATGGTCAGGTTGCCGCCACCGACCGCGTACTTGGCCGCGTTCTCGCGGACGATGCCGTTCCAGCGCGTCTTGTCGAGCGAGGTGCCCGAGAAGTCGTCGTCACGGCTGGGGCCGGACGGCGTGCCGCCGCCGGGGACGTTCGCGCCCTCGAGGCGGAACCAGTCGAAGTCGGCGACCGGTGAGGCCACCGCGGCGTTGTTGAACGCGAACATGCCGATCTTCGCGCCCGCCGGGCAGCGGCGCCGGGCGGCCGACCGGTGTCCAGGTCGTGGCGTCGGTCGAGTACGCACCCGTGATGTTGGTGCCGTCGGAGACGATCCGCAGGTAGTAGTCCTTCGGGAAGTTCGCCGCCACGTTGGCCGTCGAGTCCGCCGCCTCGTTGCGCGGCGTCCCGTTGACCTCCTGGATGAACTCGAACTTCTCGTTGCCCGTCTCGTCGGTGGCGATCCGGCCGAACTTGACGAAGTTGCCGTCGTCGGTGTAGGCCAGGATGCCCGCCTGCTGGTAGGTGGCGCTGCCCTCGAAGGCGACCTTCGCCGTCGCCGTCCAAGCGCCCGTCGGGAGCTCACGCAGGACGAGGTTCTTGGCCGTGTTCACGTTGCCGTAGATGTCGCCCTGCTGCGCCGGGATGTGCAGCGCACCGGAGCCGACCGTCATCGTCTGATCGCGGCGCACGACCTCCCACGGCGGGGTCGCGACGTCGGTCCCGTTGAACTCGTCGAGGATCGTGCCGCCGCCGGTGCCGCCACCGCCGCCGGTGCCCGTCCCGGAGTCCGGGTCGAAGCGAATCCAGTCGAACTTGGAGACCGGAACGCTCGGGGCCGCGTCGCTGAGTGCGGTCGGCCCGATCTGCGGGTTGGCGAACGTGCTCAGCGGCGCCGGCTGCCCGACGGAGGTGAACGTCTCGTTGTCGAACGAGTAGGACGCCGTCAGGTTCGTGCCGTCCGAGTGGATGCGGACGTAGTAGGTCGTCGGCGAGGTCGTAGGCAGGGCGCCGCTGTTGTCGGCGGCTCCGTTGCGCGGCTGGCCGGCGGCCTCGTAGATGAACTCGAACTGGCGGTTGCCGCCGGCGGAGATCATGTGCACCGACGCCCAGTTGTCGTCGTCGGACCACACGCGCAGGCCGGCCTGGTGGTAGTTCTCGGTCAGCGTGGCGTCGACCTTGGCGGTCACCGTCCACGTGCCGCTCGGCGTCGGCTGGGTGATGATGTTCTTGGCCGACGTGCCGCCCAGGTACATCGAGCCGTTCATGATCGGCAGCTCGAGCTGCCCGTCGCGGACCTGGAAGTTGTCCGCGCTGCGCTGGACCGTCCAGCGCGTCGTGTCGAGCGAGGTGCCGTTGAACTCGTCGGACTTGGCGTTGCTCGGGCACTGGTTGGGCGCGCCTGTGACGCGCACCGTGACCGTCGCGCTGCTCTTGATGCCGGAGGCGTCGGTCACCGTGACCTTGGCCGTGTAGGTGCCGGCGTTGACGTAGGTGTAGTGCGGATCCTCCTGCGTCGAGGTGTCGGCGCTCGTGCCGGTCACGCCGAAGTCCCACAGGTAGGTCAGCGCCGCGCCCTCGGGGTCGGTCGCCGTCGCGTTGAAGGCGACGTTCAGCGGGGCCTGGCCGGTCTCCGGCGTGGCCGTGGCGCTGACGTCAGGCGGTGCCGAGGTCGAGGCGCCCTTGCCGTGGACCTGGAACCAGTTGAGGTTGAACAGACCGCCGCCGTCGGTCGGGTGGGTGAACACGAGGAACAGCTCGTGCGTACCGGTCGGCGGGTTGGTCAACGGGGTCGAGACCGTCGTCCAGTTCTGCCAGCCGCCCGTCGGGACCACGTCGGCCGAGGCGAACGTCGCCCCGGTCGGCGAGTCCAGCCGCAGCTCGATCTTGCCACCGGCGCCGCCGGAGGCGACCCGGAAGTCGATCCGGTTGATGTCCTTGAGGCTCACGCGCTTGAACGAGATGTAGTCGCCGTTCTCGATGAACCCGACGTTGTTGCCGCCGCCGGCATCCTGGGTCGCCTCTTCGAGGGTCCCCGGATCGCCGCCCGCGGTGGAGCCGGCGATACGGCCGGTCGAGGAGTTGTGCTCGGCCCGCTTGCGGCGCGTGTGCAGCACCACGTCGTCGGAGCCGGTCAGGGCCTGCGCGTTGCCGTTGCCCTTGTCGGTGTAGGTGGCGACGATCGACGTGAAGATGTTCGCGTTCGCGTCGTGGCCGGCGTCCGAGAGCGTCTCGAACGTGCCCTCGCAGCCCTGCTTGGCGCCGAGGCCGTGGGCGTGCTCGTCATGGCCGAGCTGGATGCTCAGCGTGACCTTCGTGCAGTCGATCGTCCCGTCCTCGGGATCGGTGACCGTGATCTTGTAGGGGACCGTGTCGCCGAAGTCGGCGAACTGGCCGTCCTCGGGGATCGTGATCGTGACCGTGGGCCGAACGTTTCCGGCCACCACCACGAGCGTGTCGACGCCGGTCATGCCGTCCTGGTCGGTGACCGTGAGGCGGACGTTGTAGTTGCCGGCCGTCGTGTAGGTGTGGCTCGGGTTGGCGAGCGTCGAGTCCGTCGTGCCGTTGCCGTCGAAGTCCCACGCGTACGTGATCGACGTGCCTTCGGGATCGACCGAGCCGGCGGCGGAGAAGTTCACCGTCAGCGGCGTCGGGCCGGAGTCCTTGTCGGCCGCCGCATGGGCGATCGGCCGCCTCGCACCCTTGATGTAGTCGATCCGGAAGATGCCCGAGTCGAGGTTGTTGCCGTTGAAGCCGCCGCCCCAGTCGATGATGTAGAGCGACCCGTCGGGGCCGAACTCCATCTCGTGGACGCGCTTGAACGTGGTCGTCCACGGCGTCGGGCTGACGCTCGTGAGCCGCGTCTCGCCGGCGTCGAGCGTCGCGGTCTTGATCCAGCCCGAATTCCACTCGCCGATGAACCAGTCACCGTCGTAGAAGGCCGGGAACTTCGTGTCGGACACGAGGTCCGGCTTGTAGTCGTAGCGCGGGCCGCCGGTCGGGGCGCCACCGGTGCCGAGCCCCGGGCTGCGCGGGTCGGTCTCGGTGTAGCCCATCCAACCGATCGCGGGCCTGGCCGGCGGGAGGTTGGTCAGACCCGTGTTGTTGGGCGAGTTGTTGACCGGCGCGGCGCAGTCGAACTTCGGACCGGACGTGTTGGTCGCGAAGTTGTAGTCGTTGTACGGGACGTTGTCGCGAATGCAGTACGGCCAGCCGTAGTTGCCCGGTGTCACGACGTTGTACTCGACGCTGCCCTGCGGGCCGCGGTTCGGGTTCGTCGTCCCGGCGTCAGGGCCGTAGTCGCCCATCAGGACCTTGCCCGACTTCGGGTCGATCGTGAGACGGAACGGGTTGCGGAAACCCATCGCGTAGATCTCGGGGAGCGTCTTGTTGGTCGTGTCCTGGGCCTCGGGGAAGAGGTTCCCGTTGGGGATCGTGTACCCGGTGCCGACGCCCGGCCCGGTCGGGTTCGCGAGCGGCGTGAAGCGCAGGATCTTCCCGCTGTAGCTGTTGGTGTTGGCCGCCGTGCGCTGGGCATCCCAGAAGCCGCGGCCGGGCCGCTCGTCGATCGGGTCGAAGCCGTCGGAGGCGAACGGATTGGTGTTGTCGCCGAGGCCGAGGTAGAGGTTGCCGTCGGGGCTCATGGCGAGCGAGCCGGAGGAGTGGCAGCACTCGGCGCGCTGCATGCTGAAGGTGAAGAGGATGCGCTCCGACGCGAGGTCGAGCACGTCGCCGTTGAGCGTGAAGCGCGACACCCGCATCTCCGTCGAGGAGTCCGGGAGCGGCGTGTAGGACATGTAGAGGTTGTGGTTGGTGGCGAAGTTCGGGTCCAGGGCGATGCCGAGGAGGCCGTTCTCCTGCACGCTCGAGACCGGGACGCGACCGGCGGTGACGACGGAGCCGTCCGCCCTGACGACGTTCAGCTCGCCGGTGATGCGCTCGACGTAGAACGTCCGCCCGTCCTTGGCGACGGCGAGTTCCATCGGGCTCTCGGTGTCGTCGTCGAGCGTGGTGATCTCGAAGTCGGCCGCGGCGGGCGGCGCCTGGCGCTGCGCGCCGCAGTCGGCGTTGACGGTGCCGGCCGCGGTGCGGATGCCGCCGAGCAGGTGAGCGCGGAACTCCGGCTCGGAGAACGAGCTCTGCGTGTGGCCCATCGCCGTGTACCAGGCGCGGCCACCGTCGTAGTTCGTGCACCAGGCGATCGGGTGATCGTCGGCCGCAGCGCTGTCGTCGGTCTCGTCGTAGGTCGACTCGTCGACCGTCGCGAGCACGTGCACGCCGGCGGCGCGCGGGCTCCAGTCGACGATGCCCGGCTGGTTGCCGTTGACGACGGGGTTCGCCGGCGGCTGGAAGTTGTACCACTCGTCAGAACGCACCCACGGGTCCGGTAGACCTGTGGTCGAGGGCTCGTTGCCGTCCTCGATGTGGACGGTCGCCTGCGGCGTTCCGGCCGGATGGTTGCGGAAGTAGCCGCCGAGCATCTCGCCGTACCACGGCCACGTGTACTCGGTGTCGGAGGCGGCGTGGATGCCGACGTAGCCCTTGCCGGACTGGATGAAGTGCTCGAACGCGGTCTGCTGCGCGGCGTTGAGGATGTCGCCCGTGGTCGAGAGGAAGACGACGACGTCGTACTGGGCGAGGTTGGCGTCGGTGAAGACCGTGCTGTCCTCGGAGGCGTCGACCGTGAAGCCGTTGGCCGTGCCGAGCGCCTGGATCGCCGCGATGCCCTGCGGGATCGAGTCATGCCGGAAGGCCGCGGTCTTGGAGAAGACGAGGACCTTGTCGAGCGTGTTCGGAACCGGCGCCTGGACCGTGACCGAACCGGTCATGTTCGTGTGGATCTTGCACAGGAACGTGTAGACGCCGGCGGTGTCGAAGGTCTTTGAGATCGACGCGCCGTTGGGGTCGCGCGTCTCGTCGATCGTCCAATTGCCGCTGGATGAGGTGACGGTGTGCGTCGTTGTAGCGGCGTCGAACTCGAAGCGGACCGTGTCGCCGACGTCAATCGTCGTTGTCGCGGGTTGGAAGGCGGTCGTCGGTGCATCCACCGAGTCGACCACCACGGTTTTCGCCAAGGCTGGTGCAACTCCTAGGGCACACGACACGATGGCGGCAACGACAACGAGCAGCGCAGACCGCAGCAGGCGCATGAGTAACGGCTCTCCTCCGTTGATTCCTCCGACCACCGGACTTATTGCAAATGAGCGAATTAAAGTCCAGTGAGAACGGACAGACCGTCAACAAGATTTGCCGTCGCCCGGCCGAGGAACGCCTGCTCACGAGCGCTTCGATCCCATCCGGGATTCGCGAAAGCCCGAACTCGCACACGGATGCTCTGGTGCGTAGGCCGCGCCGTGCTCGTCCGCGGGCAATCGCTCCGAGCGTTTGCGCCACGAGCCTTCAGGCGATTCGTCGGGTGACTCGACGACGCCGTCGAGCATCAGGTCCACCAGCTCGGCCTGCCCGGGACGCACGTGTACAGCGACATCGTCGCGCGGTACCAGGGGTTGAGGCGTTAGTCCTCGAGCATTCGCTCGTGGCTCTGCGGGCAGGTGCCGCGGATCGAGTCGTGCGCCCCGTCCTCTGCGAAGACGTCCTCGCGGCGCCAGTGCTCGCCGCAGTACGAGGCGTCGCATCCGGGGCAGTAGAAGGGCGCGAGCTCGAGGTCGAGTACGTAGAGGGCGGCGGCGTCCGCGATCGCCGCGCGGACGTCGTCGGTCGCCGCCTGTGTCAGCGTGCTCGTGAACGAGGTGCGGCGGAGCTCGTCGCCCTCGATCTGCAGCCGGCCCGCCTCGGCGCCGCAGACCGAGCAGAGGTGCACGGCTTCGCCGTGCAGGACCGCGCACGCGACGTCGTAACGGGACGCGAGGTCGAGGAACTCGTCGCCCCAGCCACTGCTGACGGCGACCTCCTGGATCGGCCCGGTCGGCGCGAATAGGACGCTGATCCAACCGGTCTCCGTGCTGCCCCGGCGAAGCTTGTCGATATGGCCGTCGAGCTCACGCAGCGCCGCGTACTGATCGACGAAGGACGACCACGTGAAGTCGTTGTCGGACCTCGCGAGCAGCCAGCGCGTCTCGTCCAGCACGTCGATCAGGGTTTCCACGCGGCGTAACGTAACCGAGCGTGGATGATCGTTTCCGAGGGGCGCTGCTCGGGCTGGCCGTCGGGGACGCGGTCGGCACGACGGTCGAGTTCATGGCGCCCGGGACCTTCGCGCCGATGCGCGACATGGTCGGCGGCGGCCCGTTCGCCCTGCCCGCGGGCGCGTGGACGGACGACACGTCGATGGCGCTCTGCCTCGCCGAGAGCCTGATCGAGCGGCGCGGCTTCGATGCGGTCGACCAGCTCGAGCGCTACGTCCGCTGGTACCGCGAGGGACACTGGTCGAGCACCGGGCGCTGCTTCGACATCGGCAACGCGACCCGCGCCGCGCTCGAGCGCTTCGAACGCACCGGCGAGCCCTACCCCGGCGACGCCGCGCCGGACGCCGCCGGCAACGGGCCGCTGATGAAGCTGGCGCCGGTCGTGCTCGCCTACGCCTCACGGCCCGAGGACGCGCTGCGGTTCGCTGCTGCGAGCGCCCGTACGACCCACGGCGCTCCTCGAGGCCGCCGACGCGTCGCGCTGGTTCGCGCGGCTGCTCCTCGAGGCACTCGCGGGCCGCGATCCGCTCGCCCTCCCGGTCGACGAGTCGCTGCATCCGGAGGTGATCGCCGCCGCCTCGTCGCTGCGCGAGCCGCCCGAGGTCCGCGGCGGCGGCTACGTGATCGACGCGCTCGAGGCCGCGCTGTGGGCGCTGCGCATCGACCACCACCTTCGAGGACGGCGTGCTCGCGGCCGTCAACCTCGGCGACGACGCCGACACCACCGCCGCGATCTACGGCCAGCTCGCCGGCGCGCTCTACGGCCTGCAAGGCATCCCATCGCACTGGCGCGAGCGCGTCCACCGGGCCGACGAGATCCTCGCCCTCGCCGACGCCCTCCACACCCTCGAACCTCAAGGGGTCAGACCCCAACCTTGAAGAGATCTCTAGCGACGGGTGGCGCGCGGGCGGGGCTGTGCGGCCGCGCAGGTCACGCACGTCACGACGTCGGGCATCGCCGCGAGGCGCTTCTCGCCGATCGGCTCACCGCAGACGTCGCAGATCCCGTAGCTTCCCTCGTCGAGCTTCGCCAGCGCGCGTTCGGTTCGCTCCAGCCCGGCCTCCAGGGAAGTGCCGACGCCGATCTCGGTCAGCCGGCTGATCGCCTCGACGGTGCCGTCGCCGATCCGCTTGCCGAAGCCCTGCGCGGTGCCGCGCTCGGGGCGCTTGGCGAGGCCGGCGATCGTCTCGCGCGCTCGATCGCGCCGCTCCTCGAGCTCGCGCCGGATCGCGTCGTCGGCCATTCGCCCAACCTACCCCGAGGCTGTGGCAAACACCGCATCGGCGAGGAACGGCACGGCCGTCGGGTCCGTCGCGCTGATCAGCACCGCCTTGCAGCCGCGAACTCCGGCCGCCACGAGCTTGCCGTCGCTGAGCGGGATCACCGCGTAGGTCTTCTGCTCCTTCACCGGCACCCCGCCCGACTTCGCCGACTTCACGAGGCCCGACACGTAGGCGGCCGGATCTCGGCTCGGGACCCCGACCAGCGTGCCCAGCGTCAGCCCTTCCCGGGTCGCCTTGCGCATGTCCACGGGACCGCCGGACTCATTGAGGTTCAGCGCCTGCACGGTCTTCAGGCGCGTTGCCTCGTCGACCTTCTCGTACTTGAAGCCGTCGGGAGCGGCGCCGTAGGGCTCGCTCCCTTCCTCGCAGCTCGTCGGCGCCGTCGCGGTCGCGATCGCAGCCGTCTCGTCCGGCTTGTCCGAGCCCTTGAAGAGCACCTGCGACAGGCCCGCCATCACCAGCACGGTGACGACGACCACCGCGAGGACGGACTTCAGACCCAGGCGACGATCGAGCACCACGCGATGATGGCAGCCCCCGGATCAGCCCCGGCTAACGACCGGTGGTGCGATGCGTCGCCGCGCGCGTGTGCGCGGCGCGTCCATGCCCGGTCCCGCCGCCGCCACGCGCGCCGGAGTGCACGGGCTGGGGCGTCCGGCGGATCAGCAGGCGCAGCGCAGCGTCGCCCGCGCCCTCTTCGGTGCGCTCGCTGAGCGTCGTCAGGTTGACGGTGCGCAGCACCGCCCCGCGCTTGCTGTCCATCATCGCCACGACGGCCTTGTTGTGGCTCGGCACGTCAAAGACGATCCCGTCCAGCTGCGGACCGGCCGTCGCGACCTTGACGAGGTCCCCTGCGGTTATCGACTCCATACCGTCCACCCTACTCGCGCGACCGCCCCCGGCCGCGCGAGCGGGCAAACGCGATTACGGCGTGGTCGTCGAGAGCGTGAAGGTCAGCGGCTTCGCGTAGCTGCCGGTGCGCAGCGCGTCGGTGGCGCCGATCGACTGCTTGAACTCGAGCGCGACGGACGCGTTGGCGACCGGCTGGTCGAAGGTCAGGAGGCTCGTCGGGGCCGCCGAGGAGCCGACCGCGGCGAAGCTGCCCGCGTTCGCCCGCGCCTGCAGCGCCTGCGGGAGGAAGAACGTGCCGTTGACCAGGTGGCCGGTCTGGAACGAGCTCGGGTCGGCGACGCTCAGCGTCGCGTCACCGGCGGTGGAGATCACGTTGGCCGTGGTCGAACCCAGGTAGTCGCGCGCGGCGCCGGGGACGAACGTGCCGAGGCTCGGCGCCGAGCCGAGCGTCAGCGAGAGCGTCGCGGAGACGCTGCCGCCGACGTTGCCCTGCGCGTCGGCCGCCAGCGTGTTGAGCGTGACGGTGTAGCTGCCGATGTTGTCGCCCCAGGAGCTGTCGTTGTAGGCGATCGAGAGCGGGCCGTTGCCGGTCAGGACGATCGGGCCCTTGCCGAGCTGGAACGGGGCGCCGTCGCCGATCTTGCCGACGAGGCTGAACATCCGCAGGTCAGGGGCGAGGAAGCCCGGGCCGGCCGGGGACGGGAAGACCTCGCCGCTCGGGGCGACGCCGTCGGGGTTGCCCGCGCAGCCGTTGAAGTTGTTGCAGCCGTAGTCGATGTTGCCGGTGGCGTCGAGCTGGACCGGGTGGGCCGGAGCGACCGTGACGCCGGTGGCGAGGAACCCGGCGGTCGTGCCGGGCAGCGTGACCGTGACGGGAGCGGCGAGCGCCGGTGAGGCCATGACGGCCGCGCCGGCGACCGCGAGAGCAACCGCAACAACGCGGCGTGGAATGAGCATCGGGCCACCTTTGCGCGGCGCGCGCGAACCCACCCGCCCATCCGGTCAGGTCAGGCCGCCAACATCCGTCCAGCTACGCCGTTTCGGGCGGCAGCGTCAGCCCGGAGGCGGGCGTCACGACCGACACCGGCCGCCCCGGACGGCCGCCGCTGGTGTTGCGATACGCGGGCACGCCGACGCAGCTGAAGAGGAGCCCGGCCAGCGGCTCGCCGAGCAGCCCGGCGATCTCGGAGTCCAGGAACGTCATGCCCGTCGCGCCGATCCCGAGCGCGTAGGCGGCCAGGTGCAGCCGGCCCTCGACCAGGCCGGCGCCGAGCTGGGCATCGCGGTAGCCGCGATCGTCGAGCGCGTCGAGGTCGACGGCGCCGATCACGACGAAGGCGGCGTCGCGACCCAGATCCTGGTCCCAGCAGACGCGCAGCAGCAGCTCGCGCAGCAGTCCACCGCGGACCGGGCGATCGAGGTCGGGCCAGCGGTAGAGCCCGGGCGCAACGCCCTCGACGCCATGGACGGCGACGAAGTGCGGGACATGGGCGTCGGTCAGCGCAGCGGCCAGCGAGAAGTCGAAGACCTCCCGCGCGACCGTCGCGGCCGCATCGAACCGGCGCGTCGAGCCGCGCTGCAGGATCACGGCGTCGAGGTCGCGCGAGGCGGGCGGCTGAAGCTCGAGCGGCGCGCCCGGCGGCCAGGGAGCACCCAGCTCGTCGCCGTCGCCCGCTCGCTGCGCGCGCGTGACGAGCGGGAACTCCAGCGGCGCGGCGTCGATCGCACCCGCCGCGCCGTCGCCACGGGGCCCGATCGCCGGAACCCCGTCACCGAGGCCGACGAGCGCGACCGGGAACTCCTGCACGCCGTCGGCGCCGACCAGCCGCGTCACCTCCGCGTCCGGGAAGCGCGTCCACAGCCGCGGGCCCAACCCGGCCGAGCCCGCCAGCGCGAGCGCCTGAGCGAGCATCGTCCCCGCGTCCCAGTAGATATGGCGGAAGGCGCGCTCCGCGTAGCGCCACGCCGTCCGCCACGGCACGCCGGTCACGATCAGCGTGGTGGCCTCCCCGTCCGCGGGCGGCCCGACCTGGAGGAGCGCGTGCCCGACCGGGTCGTACCAGTGGACGCCGTCCACGAGACCGTCCACGCCGCGGGCCGAGACGTAGAGCTCGAGCGGGAAGCGCCCGCCCGCCGAGCCGGCGGCGCGCAGCAGCAGCGTCGGCCGGTCCTCGCGTTCGACGACACGCACGACGCCGGAGGACAGATAGAGCAGCCGCGCGAGCGAGGCGAGGTTCAGCGGCTGCGAAGCGAGAGCGCCCACGAGCGACGCGGTCGCCGAGACCGGGACGGGCGGCCAGTCGCGGGGCAGCTCGACCGCGGGCAGCCCGGGTGGATAGGCCTTGCACGCCGCGGGCCAGGTCGCGAAGTCGTTGCCGACGAAGTCCTGCAGCACGCGCGGGTCATCGATCGGGACGAGGAACTCCCGCGCCGGCTCGTACGAGCTCAGGCGGTGGTACAGGCGGGCCGTGTCCCCAGGCGCCATGGGCGCGGAGTCTGCCACGCGGCGGTGCGCGGCGCGGCTAGCGGAACCGCAGCGTCCGCGCGAGTTTGCGCGTGTTGCCGACGCGATCGGAGACCTCGACCGTGAGCACGTAGGTCCCCACGAGCAGCTTGCGCAGCGCGCGCCGGCCGGTCGCGTTGAGGAAGACCCGCATGGTCCGCTGCCCGGAGCCGAACTCGTTCACCGCTCCGCGGGCGAGGACGCCGCTCGCGCGCACGCCGCGGCGCTTGAGCGTCCGCGCGGTGGCCGTCGTCGCACGCAGCTCGGCGGTGGCCAGGCACGGCTCGTCGCACGTGAACGGGACGGCCAGCCCGAGCGAGCGCACGCGCAGCGATCGCGGACGGGCATCGACACGCAGCTCCGCGTTCGGCGCGCGCCGGTCAGCGAGCGACGGAATGACCGGGGCCGAAGGACGGGGCCGGGGCGTGCCCGTCGGCGTGGGTATCGGGCCGGGGCGAACCGGGGTCGGGGCCGGCGTCGGCGTGAAGACCGGCGTGACGATCTCGCAGTCCGAATCGATCTCGTCGAGCACGTCGCGATGGACCTGGTCGTTGCCGACCCCGCAGGTCACGAAGTCGTCGTCGCCGTCGTCACTGCCGATCGCATCGTCGCCCGCGCCGCCGTCGAGGTAGTCCTCGCCGCCCGCGTCGGTCAGGCGGTCCGCGCCCCCGGCACCGTCGAGGAACCCATCGAGCGCGTTGCCGGTCAGCGTGTCGTTGCCGGAGCCGCCGAACAGCCCGGCGACGTCGGCACCGATCGTGTCGCCCTCACCCGCTTCGCCGTCGTCGCCGGATGCGCCGTCGAGGTCGGCCACCACCGGAGCGCTGCGCGCGGAGTAGTCGACGGCGTCGGTGCCTCCGCCGCCGACCATGACGTCGGCGCCCGGACCTCCGTCGAAGACGTTGTCGCCGCCGTCGCCGCGCAGCGTGTCGGCCCCGTCGCCGCCGACGAGCGCCTCGACGTCAGAGGCGATCGAATCCTGCTCGCCGACCTCACCGTCGTTCGCCGCGCCGTCGAGCGTCAGGCTCACGGACGCCGTGCGCAGCGAGTAGTCGGCCACGTCGAAGCCGCCGCCGCCGGTGAGCGTGTCGGCGCCGCCGTCACCGTCGAGCAGGTCGTCGCCGGAGCCACCGCGCAGGACGTTCGGCCCGTCGTTGCCGATCAGCGCCATGCCGTTGCCGTTGGCGGTCGCGTTCTCGATGTCCGTGCCGAAGTTGTCCAGGCCGTCCGCGCCGTCGTCGGCCACGCCGTCCAGGCTCAACCAGATGTCGTAGCCGGTGGCGGAGGAGAAGTCCGCCGTGTCCGTGCCGGAGCCGCCGATCGCGGTGTCGGCGCCTGTGCACGCCGCGCCACCGGGCGCGAAGCGATCGTCGCCCGGGCCGCCCGCGGCGTGCGTGTTGCCTTCGAGGATCAGCGTGTCGTCGTCGGCGCCGCCGTCGAGATCGTCGTGACCGCAGCCGCCGTTGCCGGCGCCATCGAGGACATCGTCGCCCCCGAGGCCGACGAGCGTGTCGCTCCCTCCGCGCCCGTTGAGGAAGTCGTCGCCCGTCCCGCCGGTGAGCGTGTCGTTCCCCTCGCCGCCTTGCACGCCTTCGACGTCGGAGTGGATGTTGTCGTGCTCGCCGGGCGCACCGTCGTTGGCGACGTCGTCGAGGCTGACGTTCTGCGGCGCCGTGCGCGAGCTGTAGTAGACGAAGTCGCGGCCAGGCCCGCCCGAGAACGAGTCCGCGGACGTGCCGCCGTAGGCGGGGACCTCCATCGTGTCCCAGCCCGGCCCGCCCTCGAAGTCGACCGGCCCGCCGCCGTCGAGGACGCTGTCGTTGCCCGCGCCGCCGATGATCTTGATCGGCGAGGTCGACCCGGGCTGAACGTTGACCGAGCTGCCGCCGGAGCCGAGCTCGATCACCGCGTCGTCGACGTTCAGGCAGCGCGCGTAGCGGCTCTCCTGCGCGCACCCGGCCCCCGCGACGATGCCGAGCGTGCCGTCGCCGATGTTCGCGATCCCGCCCGCGATCGTGATCAGCAGGCTGTCAGGGCCTGTCGACGCCGTCGTGTAGTGCAGCGTCCGGCCTGAGACGTACGCGGTACCGGCGAAGGCCGGCGAGGCGCAGGCGAGCGTGAGGCCGGCGGCGGCCAGACCGATGAGACGTCGTCCGTGACGCATGGTTGGCGCGGAACTATGCGCGATCTGGATCTCTTGTGCAAGCGTCCACGAACGCGGCGATCCTGTCGAGCGTCGCCGGGTCGTTCTCGAGGTGCGGAACGTGCGCGACGCCGTCGAGGAACTCGAGCCGCGCGCCCGGGATCAGCGGCGCGGCCAGTTCGTCGATGACCTGGATCTCCTCGGCGTCCAGCTTGCCGAGCAGCAGCAGCGTGGGCACCGCGATCTCCCCCAGACGCGGCCACGCGGCGGGAGTCTCGGCCTGATCGCCCGGGTCCTCCGCACGCAGCGCTCGCTCGTTCATCTCAAGGAAGAGCGCTCGCGCGCTGCCGCCGACGCGCCCTTCCCTGGCGCTCGGCCCGTCCAGCCACATCCAGGCCTCGAGCCGCCCGACCTCGTCGATGTCGCCGGCGGCATCGGCCGCCTCGATCAGCGCGTCGAGCTCGGCCGTCGGACCCTCCTGAAGGTCCGGGTACGGCGCGCCACGGATGGCGGTCCCGATCAACGCGAGCGCGGCCACACGCTCGGGGTGCGCGAGCGTGAGATCGATCGCCGTCTGCCCGCCCATCGAACACGCCACGACGACGGGGCGTTCGAGGCCGGCGGCGTCGAGTACGGCCTTCGCGTCGGCGGCCGGCGACCAGCCGTCCTCGCGCTCGTACGTCGTCTCGCCGTAGCCGCGCATGTCGTACGCGACGCAGCGATGCCGCGGGCTGAGCCGGTCGACGACGTGCGCCCAGCTGCGCCGGTCGTTGACGCCCGCGTGGATCAACAGGACGCCGGCGCCTCCCTCGGCACCCGTGCTGTCGAACGCCAGCCGCGCGCGTCCAGAGGTCGCGAACATGCTCCGGAGCCTACGCCGACAAGCGGCGCGCGAGGTCTGCTTCGTCCGCGACGAACCAGACGTGGCGCCCGCGGTTGCTCTCGCGCACGAAGTCGCGCAGCGCGCTGCTCTGCTCGAGCTGGTCCGAGATGTCCCCCACGACCGCAAGCCGCTGCTGGTAGTTGACGAACTTCTGGACGATCTCCCCGGCGAGGCCGGAGCTGAGCGTGAAGAACGCGGGGTCCAGCCGCGCGACGGGGACGGCGACCCATTCCGCGCCGTCCACCTCCTCGCCGTAGATCACGCCGAGCGCGTCGGCTCCGCTGCTCAGCAGCGGCCCGTCGGCGGAGATGTGGTGCACGGCGCTCACGGTTCCGACCATAGATGACCTGTAGGGTCTTTCACACCACGCACATGGAGCGGAGGCGCAGATGGCTGAGATCACGACACGCGTCCGGGGGCTGTTCGGCCGCTTCGGGAAACGACGTGCCGAACGCAAGTCCGAATCAGGGGACAAGGCGCTCAAGCGCAAGGCGGCGCAGGCCCAGCGCCTGAACCACGAGCGGATGGATAGCAAGCTCCCGCGCTGACCGGGTTGACCGCGGCAGTCCGGTACGGAAGGCTGCCCCGGTGCTGCGCTCATACCGGTCTCCGCTCGCCTCTGTCGTGGCGGCGATGACGCTGCTCCTGCTCGGGGCGGGCTCCGCCTCGGCGGTCACGATCACGGAGTTCTCGGCGGGCATCACGCCGGGCACCGGCTCGTCCGGGATGGCGGCCGGCCCGGACGGCACGATGTGGTTCACGGAGCCGGATTACGACGGCATCGGGCGGATCGCTCGCGACGGGACGATCACCGAGTTCTACGCCGGGATCACCGCGGGCGCGCACCCGACGGGCATCGCCGCCGGACCGGACGGGAACATGTGGTTCACGGAGCCGAGCCTGAGCCGGATCGGCCGCATCACGCCCGCGGGCGTGGTGACCGAGTTCTCCGCGGGCATCACGCCCGGCTCCGGTCCGCTCGGGATCACGCTCGGCCCGGACGGCAACCTGTGGTTCACCGAGTACGCGATCCGGATCGGCCGCATCACGCCGTCCGGTGTCGTGACCGAGTTCTCCGCAGGGACCGCCCCCGGCGGAACCTTCCCGACCCCGCGTCCGGCCTCCATCACGGCCGGTCCGGACGGCAACCTCTGGTACACGCTGGGCGTCGCGGCGATCGGGCGGATGACCACGAGCGGGCAGCGCACGGAGTTCTCCGTCTTCACCAACACCAGCCGGACCGCCGGCGGGATCACGGCCGGGCCCGACGGCAACATCTGGTTCATCCTCGAGGGGTCGACCACCAAGCCCGTCGGGAAGATCGGCCGCCTCACCCCGTCCGGCACGTTCACGGAGTTCGAGACGGGTATCACCGACCCGTACCTGAAGGGCATCGCCGCGGGGCCGGACGGCAACCTGTGGTTCACCGAGAACGTCACCGGGCGCATCGGGCGGATCACGACCGCGGGCGTCGTCAGCGAGTTCACGGGCATCGCCTCCGGCGGCTATCCGTGGGGGATCGCCCCCTCGGCGGACGGCAACCTGTGGTTCACCGAGGCGACGCAGGGCTCGTGCTCGATCTGCCGCGCCGGGGCCGCGTTCGGGCCGGGCGTCGGCGGCCGCGTCGGGCGGGTCATCCCGGACGTCGCGCCGGTGGTGGCGACCGGCGAGGTCGGCACGCTGACCGGCTCGACCGCCGTGTTGAACGGCACCGTGCGCCCTCGCGGCGCCAGCACGACCTACCGCTTCGTGTACGGCACGACCGTCGCGTACGGGCAGAGCTCGGCGACGCAGGATGCGGGGGCCGGCGATGCAACGCTCGGCGTCGGCGCGACCATCGCGGGGCTGGCCCCGAACACGGGCTACCACTACCGGTTGCTCGCGACCAACGCTTCCGGCACGAGCACGGGTCCCGACCGGACGTTCACGTCCGGGGACGCGCCTGTGTCGCCGATTCCGACCGCCACCGCGTCGCCGACGGCCACCGTCTCACCGACGCCCACTGCCGCCCCGCTCGCGGCGGCGAGTCCGACGGCGACGCCCACGCCCACCGCCACGCCCAAGCCGCGTCCGCCGGCCACTATCTCCGTGCCGTTCAGCGGCCGCTACAGCACGCCCGGCGTGGCGCAGTCCAAGGCCTGCCGCGGCACCGTGACGATCGTGCTCTCGCTCAAGGGCAAGGAGCTCGGGCGGCGCCGGGCGCGGCTGGATCGCAAGTGCCGCTACGGCACGACGTTCAAGGTCGCGCGCAAGAAGATCGGCACGCACAAGTCGCTCACGGTCGTCGTGCAGTTCCACGGCAACCGCTACCTCGGCGCGAACCGCAGCAAGTTCACGGCCCTGGTCCCCTCCGCGTGATGCGCCGCGCCTGGTGGGCCGTGGCCGCCGTCGCGCTGGCCGTGCAACTCGCGAGCGCGCCGAGTGCGTCGGCGGTGACGATCACCGAGTTCCCGATCAGCGACGGAGCGGGGCCGACCGACATCACCGCTGGGCCGGACGGCAACCTCTGGTTCACCGAGAACCGGGCCCGGCGGATCGGCCGGATCACGCCGGCCGGCGTGGTCACCGAGTTCTCGACGGGGCTCTCGCCTGACTCGATCCCGACGCAGATCACGCCCGGGCCCGACGGGAACCTGTGGTTCACCGACGCCGCCGGATCGGATCGGGCGGATCACGCCGGCCGGGGTCATCACCGAGTTCTCCGCCGGGATCGCGCCGGGCACCGGCCCCGGCGGCATCACAGCGGGCGCCGACGGCAACCTCTATTTCGTCGGGACGTACCGCAAGGTCATCGCGCGCGTCACGACCGCGGGGGTCATCACCGAACTCCCGGTCACGACCACGTCAGGGCTCACCTCGATCGTGGCCGGCCCGGACGGCAATCTCTGGTTCCCGGAGTACCACGGGCTGATCGGTCGCCTGACGCCCGCGGGCGTGCTGACCGAGTTCTCGGCCGGGATCACGCCGTTCAGCGGGCTCGTACGAGATCGCGACCGGCGCCGGACGGGAACCTCTGGTTCACCGAGACCTTCGGGGACCGCGTCGGCCGGATCACACCGGCCGGTGTCGTCACCGAGTTCTCCGCCGGGATCAAGGCGGAGGCGGGCGCGCTGAGCATCGTCACGGGCTCCGACGGCAACCTGTGGTTCACCGAGTCGCGGCGCCGATCGCGTCGGCCGCATCACGCCCGCGGGCGTGGTCACCGAATTCTCGACCGGCATCGTGCGCACCGCCCGGCCGTACGGGATCACGGCCGGGCTCTGACGGGAACCTGTGGTTCACCGAGGGCAACGCCGATCGGATCGGGCGGATCGTCCCGGACGTCCCGCCGGTCGCCCTCACCACCGGCGCCGGCGCGCTCACGTCGGCGACCGCGGTCCTCGGCGGCACCGTCCGCGCCCGCGGCGCTGCGACGAGCTACCGCTTCGACTACGGCCGGACCGCCGGCTACGGCCAGAGCACCGCGGTCACGGATGCCGGCAGTGGGGACGCGACCCTGCCGGTGAGCGCGACCCTGTCCGGCCTCGATCCGGAGACCGCCTACCACTATCGGCTCGTCGCGACGAGCGCCAACGGCACGAGCGTCGGCGCCGACAAGACGTTCGTCACCACGGCGATCCCGACGGCCACGCCGACGCCGACCGTGACGGAGACTCCGACGGTCACCGCGACACCGACCGCGACGGAGACCCCGATCCCCGAGGTGACACCCTCGCCGACTCCAAAGCCCGACGTGCCTGTATCCGCGTCCGCGAAGCCGTCGGCGCGGGTCTCGATCCCGTTCTCCAGCGGCTACCGCACGCCCGGCGTCCCACGCGCCAAGGCATGCCGGGGCGAGTCCGTCACCGTCAGCCTGCAGCTCAGCGGCCGCGAGCTGAGCCGTCGCCGGGCGCGTCTGAGCGCAACGTGCCGCTATCGCACGACCTTCACGGTGGCCCGCAGCCGGATCGGCAAACGGACGACGCTGACGGTCGTCGTGCGCTTCCGCGGCAACCGCTGGCTCGGCGCGACGTCCAACCGCTTCACGGTCAAGGTGCCCCGGGACTGAAGCCGCGGCTTGACTTCCTAATGCCATTAGGTATATTCCTAATCACATTAGGCACGGCTCCGACGGAGGCTCCGATGAAGACCAGCAGCGTCACCGAGAACATCACCCAGCTCACCCGCATGCATTTCGTCAACGCGTTCCTCGTCCGCGAGGAAGACGGCTTCACGCTCGTCGACACGACCATCGGCGGCGGGGCCGACGCGCTGATCGCCGCGGCGCGAGACGCCGGCGGCACGATCCGGCGGATCGCGCTGACGCACGGCCACGGCGACCACGCCGGATCGCTCGACGCGCTGCGCGAACGCCTCGGCGACGACGTCGAGGTGCTGATGCCCGAGCTCGACGCGCGGATCCTGGCCGGCGAGCAGGTCGTCGAGGGGAAGCTCCCGGGCAGCTGGCCGAAGGTGCGCACGACGCCCGACACCCGGCTCGCCGCGGGCGACCGTGTCGGCAGCCTCAAGGTGATCGCCACCCCCGGTCACACACCCGGGCACGTCGCGTTCCTCGACACGCGCGACGGCGCGGTCATCGCCGGCGACACGTTCACGGCGTACGGCCGGCTCAACGTCTCCGACCGCTTCCGGCTCCCGTTCCCGCTGGCCGCGACCGCCACCTGGAACGGCGAGAAGACGCTGGAGTCGGCGCGGATCGTGCAGGCGCTGGACCCGTCGGTGATGGTCGTCGGTCACGGCCCCGTGATCCGCGACCCGCGCGCCGCGATCGAGCGCGCCCTCGCCCGCGCCGGAGTCACCCCGTCCGCCGCGGCGGCGCGCTGATGCCGCGGGCCGGCCTGGACACCGAGACCGTGGTGGCCGCCGCCGCCGCGCTGGCCGACGCCGACGGGCTCGACGCGGTCACGCTCGCGCGCCTCGCCGCCCACCTCGGCGTACGCCCGCCCTCGCTCTACGTGCATGTCGGCGGGCTCGCCGATCTCCACCAACGGCTCGCGGCGCGGGGCGCGCGTGATCTCGCCGGGCGGCTCCAGACCGCCGCCGCCGGACGCTCCCGCGGCGACGCGCTGGCCGCCGTGGCGAACGCCTACCGCGCCTACGCGCACGAGCACCCGGGCACGTACGCGACCACGCAGCGCACGTCGAACCTCGAGAGCGCCGACGCCCAGGCCGCCGCCACCGTCCTGTTGGACACGGTGCTGGCCGTCCTGCGCGGCTACGGGCTCACCGACGAGGACGGCATCCACGCGACCCGCGCCGTACGCGCCGCGTTGCACGGGTTCGTCTCGCTCGAGACCGACGACGGCTTCGGGATCGCGCTCGATCTCGACGAGAGCTTCAAGCGGCTGATCGCCGTGCTCGACCGCGGGCTCTCCAGCGACCCCGCGCTCCTCTAACGCAACGCGTCCAGCACCGCGGCGACGCGCTTGGCGCGGGTCTCCGGCCGCTTTGCGTCGGCCACCGAACGAGCGTGTTCCTTGCGGTGCGACGGCGCGAGCTGCTCGAACGCCGCCTTGGCCGCGGGATCGGCGTCGAGCGCCCGCTGCAGCTCGTCCGGGATCTCGATCTCGCGCGGCGCGTCGTCGCGCTCGATGACCGCATGGAGCTCGTCGCCGATCTCGACGCCGAGCTCGGCGCGGATCTCCTTCCGGAACCCGATCAGGTTCTCGCCGCCCATTCGGGCGAGCCGCAGCCGGGCGGGTTTCCCATCGATGGTCACCTTCACCGGGAACGTCTTCGCCCCGGCGCCGAGGCGAGCGACCTGTTCATCGTCGAGGACGATCGCCCCGGCCGGGCCGCGGGGCTCCAACGTCGTCGTGATCTCGAGGCTCATGGCCACAGCGTCGCACGGGGTTCGGCAGACGTTGGAAACGCCGCAGCAACGCGCGAGGCGGCCGGTTATACGGACATGGATGAGCGGGAACTGGGTGGTAAGGATCGCCGCGGCGTTTGGACGATCTGGATCGTTCTCGCGCTGCTGCTCGTTGGTGCGTCCGCGGCGAACGCCGCGCCCGGCGCGCTCGATCCGAGCTTTTCCGGTGACGGCTACGACGTGCTCCCGGCAGAGACCAGCGGCAACGCACTCGCGATCCAGCCAGACGGGAAGATCGTCGTCGCGGGGCACGCGGCCAAGCAGTTGCTGGTCGCCCGCTACGGCGCGGACGGCACCCTTGACCGGACGTTCTCGGACGACGGGCGGCTGACCACCGACCTCGGCGGGTTCGCGCTTCCGGTGGACCTCGCACTGCTGTCCGGCGGCCGGATCCTGGTCGTCGCGAACGTCGGAGACAAGCGGTGATGGCGCAGTACGGCCCCGACGGCCGGCTCGATCCGGTGATGGGATTCGGCCGGGCGGCGCTCGGGGACTTGCGGTCGGCTCGCGCGCTCGCGATCCAGCCGGACGGGCGGATCGTCGTCGCGGGCTCCACCGGCGAGCATGCCGCGGCGGCCCGCCTGGAACCGGATGGCGACCTCGATCCGACCTTCTCAGGCGACGGATCCCTCCTCGGCGGCGGCGGCACGTTGTCGCGCGGATCGACGTCAACGGGGTGCTCGATCGCACAGTTCGGCCGGGATGGCTTCTCGCGGCTGCCGAATCGCGACGGGCGCTTCGGCGACGGCGGGCTTCAGCCTGATGGCCGGATCGTGGTGGTGGGCTCCGTCTCGCCCTACAGCCTCGTTGTTGCCCGCCTGATGGGCGACGTCGAGGAACCCGCGGTGGCGCCGCCTCCCGTGCGGTCGCCGCCGCCGGGACCTGTGGCCGGCCGCAGCGTGGCGCTCAAGCCGCTGAGCGGCCGCGTGGTCGTGCGGACGCCGGGCGCGAAGAAGCGGCGAACGTTGCGCGCCGTCGAGGTGCTGCCCATGGGCACGTACGTGGACGTCACGCGCGGGCGACTGGCGTTGACCGTCGCGACGCGGGCGGGCAACCGGACCGCGACGGTCTCCGGTGGGCGCTTCACGATCACGCAGTCCGGCGGCGTGACGGTGCTGCGGTTGGCGCGCGATCGCACCTGCCGCAAGCCGAACGCGCTGTGGACCGCGGGGTCGGCATCGTTCGGAACCCGCGGGCGAACCGGCTCGGCGGTGGGTCGGGGCGGACGCTGGCTGACGCGCGAGCAGTGCGGCGGCACGTACTTCAGGTCCGCGCGCGGGACCGTCATGGTGCGTGACCTCGTGCGGCATAAGACCAAGCACCTGAACTCACACAAGAGCTACCTGGCGCGACGCTAGCCCGTCAACGACGAGAGGCCTAGGCGCGGGCACTCGGCCGCGACAGCAGCGGCAAGAGGACGTCCTCGCGGCCGTAGTGCCCCGTGACGTCGAAGGTGCGCTTGGCCCTCAGCGCGACGGATAGATCGCAGTCGTACACGACCATCCCCTCTTGACCGTAGAGCGGGCCGGCGACGATGTCGCCGTTGACGGGATCGATGATCGCGGCGCCGCCGTTGCCGAAGATCTCCTTGCCCTCGGGGAGCGCGACCGGGAAGTCGGCGGGGAACGCCGCGGCGGGGATGAACTGCGGCACCGAGACGACGAACGCGCCTGCCTCGTACGCGATGTGGCGCATCGACCCGAGCCATTTCGCCGAGTCGTCGGCCGTCGGGGCGAGGTAGATCTGCGGGCCGCCGCGATAGACCGCGTAGCGCGCCATGGGCATCATGTTCTCCCAGCAGATCAGGCCGCCGACCCGGGCGATCGGCGTGTCGTGGACCTGGAGGTCGTCGCCTGCGCCGACCGCATGAAAGAGGCGCTCGTGGACCGTGGGCATGAGCTTGCGATGCTTGCCCAGGAATCCTCCAGGCCCGAAGTAGGCGAGCGTGTTCCAGATGCTGCCCGGCCGTTGTGAGTCACGCTCGTTGACGCCGATGGCCAAGTGCAGGTCGCGCCGGCGGCAGACGCCGGCGAGCCGATCGAGCATCGGACCCGGCACATCGACGCTGCTCGCCCACAGACGCTCCCACAACTCGTCGAACACGCCGCTCCACGGGTTCGTCGACCCAGCCCACGATCCCGACGGATACAGCGAGACAAAGCACTCCGGAAGGACCGCGAGTCGCGCGCCCGCATCGGCCGCCTCGTGCAGCAGGCGCTCGGCCTTCTCGATCGTCGCCTCCACATCCAGGATCACCGGAGTCGCTTGGATCGCGGCCACCCGAACCGTGTCAAAGGATGTCATCGCTGCACGCTCCCAGTGATCGTGGACGAACGTCGACACTACCGTCAGCGGCCGGGGGCGACGCGCCGCTCAGCTGGCGCCGCTCTCGATGGCTTTGCCACTGGGCGCGACGACCCACCAGTACGCACCAAAGCCTTCGCTGCCCTGCCCGGTCGTCTGGCCGGGCGTGGTGTCGCCGGCGAAGTAGTAGAGCGGATGGCCGGCGTAGGTCACCTCGAGCGTGCCGTCGGAGCGCTTGGTGGTGCCGAGCAGAGCGGCCTTGGCCCCGGGGCCCGCCTGCGCCTTGCCGGTCGTCGTCAGCGGCGGCCAGGCTGCCGCGCAGCCGCCCGAGCAGGTGCTGGTCGAGCCCTTGTCGGCGACCCACAGGTAGAGCGAGCGGCCCTTGGCATCGACGAGGTGCGTTCCGAGCGAGCCGTTGGCGGTCTTGACCGTCGTGGCGGAGCCGGAGGCGCTGGTGGGCGCGGGGGTGGCGGCGCGCGAGCCGTACGTGCCGCCGCCTGACGAGCTGCCGGTGCTCGCGTTCGTGGACGACGACGAACCGCCGCAGCCGGCGACGAGTGCGGCGGCGAGCAGTGTTGGAACGATGAGGCGCTTCATCGGGACCTCCTTGATTGGTCTGTCGGTAACAAGGACTCCGCGCCGGGCGCGATCCTTCCCCCGAGCCGTTCGCATGCTCCGTGCGTACGTCCGAAGTGATGGCGCATCTCGACCCGCAGGCGCTCGTGCGTCACGTGGACACGCTGCATCGCGCGGCGTGGGCGCTGTGCGGATCGCGCGAGGATGCAGAGGACCTCGTCCAGGAGCTGTGCGCACGCGTGCTCGCGAAGCCGCGCCGGCTGCATGGCGATGACGAACTGGCCTATCTGATGCGCGCGCTGCGGAACACGTTTCTCACCACCAACCGCGCGGCCTCGCGGCGTCCGCTGGCCGACGTCGACATCGACCTCGTCAGCGCGCCCGACCCGCGGACCGACCACCAGCCCGACCGGGCGGCCGAGACGCATGAGCTGTTCGGCGCGATCGCCGCGCTCCCAACCGACTTCCGGCTCGCGCTGGTCGCCGTCGACATCGCCGGGCTCTCCTACGTCGAGGCGGCACGCGTGCTCGGAACGCGCGAGGCAACGATCGCGTCGCGGCTGTTTCGCGCCCGCGACCGCCTCGCGCGCACACTGCGGGAAGTTCCGGCCCGCGAGCGGAGTCTCCGATGACGATGGACGAGAAACTCGCCGCGCTCGCCGACGGCACGCTCGCGCCCGAGCGGCGCGACGACGTGGTGCGCCGGGTCGGGGCCGACCCGGAGCTGGCGGCGGCAGTGGCCCGCCAGCGCGCCGCCCTCGCGGCGATCGCCGGCACGGCGCGCGAACCCGCGTCCGACGCACTGCGCGCGAGCGTGTCCGGGCATGGCAGCGCACGCCGCCGCTGCTCGTCGGCGGCGGGTGCGCCGGCCGCTCGCGCTCGCCGGCACGTTCGCGGCCGTCCTCGCCATCGCGGCGGTCGTCGTGGTCGGAGGCGAGCCCGCCGGCCCGAGCGTCGCGGAGGCGGCGCGGGTCGCGCTCGCGCCCGCCATGGAATCCGGGGATGCGACCCGCACCGCGACCGTCGACGGAATCGCCTACCCGTACTGGGCCGACAGCACGGGCTGGCGCGCCGTCGGCGAGCGCCGCGACGTGCTCGACGGCCGCACCATCCGCACCGTCTTCTACGCCCGTGCAGGCCAGCGGATCGGCTACGCGATCGCCGCCGACAGTCCGCTGTCCGTCGACGGCGGCCGGACCGTCACGCGCAACGGGGTGCGGATGCGCGTCCTGCACACCGGCGACGCGACGATCGTCACCTGGCTGCGGGCCGGCCACACCTGCATCCTCGCCGCGCGCCACATCGATCCCGACGTCCTGCTCGAGCTCGCCGCGCGACCGGCCTAACCGGCTCGACGTTCCAGAACGACGAAAGCCCCGCGAAATGCGAGGCTTTCAGAGAGGCACGCGCCCGAGAGGATTCGAACCTCTGACCTTCGGTTCCGTAGACCGACGCTCTATCCAGCTGAGCTACGGGCGCTGGTCGTGCGGCCGGGGAGTGTAGCGCTCGTGGCGGGCTTGACCGGCGCCGGGGCGTCGGCGTACTGGGGGTAGCGGCCGAGGAGGCGGCCGAGGCGGGCCTGGATCGGAAAGACGATGCGGCGGATGGGCGCGGGGATCGCGGTCATCGCGAACTCGCTGCGGTAGCGGGTGAGCAGGAAGGCGGCGTCGAAGGCGCCGGGGCGGCCGCCGTGGGCGGCGGTGGAGGCGTAGATCTGGGTCAGGAAGTACTCCATGTTGTGGGGAGGGCGGACCTCGCCGTCGAGGACGAGCTCGTCGTCGCCGGCGTTCCAGAAGCGGTGGGCGACGCCGGCGGCGAAGTGGACCTCCTCGCCCGGACCGGCGAAGACGTGGTCCTCGCCGGCGATGTCGATGCCGATGCGGCCGCGGCGGACGCGGACGGTCTCGGACTGGAGGTGGTGAACGTGCATCGGCGGACCGGCGCCGGGATCGACGTGGCTCGTGATGTCGAGTCGCTCGCCGTGCTCGTCGTGCGTGACGCCGAGGAAGGTCATGCGGCCTCCGGCTCCGTCGTCGATCGTTCGGGGGTAGTTCACGGTCAAGCCCTTTCGCTACGATGAGTATCGAAACGGACGGTAGCGTAATTGGAAGTAGGGTGCAACTCGTGAGTGGAGGACGGCCGCTGGACCCCCAGATCGACGACGCGATCGTGCGCGCGGCGACCGCGATGCTGCTCGAGCACGGCATCCAGCGGATGACCGTCCCGGGCGTCGCGGCGGCCGCGGGAGTGGCGAAGACGACGGTCTATCGCCGCTACGCGACGCCGCTGGAGTTGACGCTGGCGGCGATCGGGCGGTTGAACGCCGACGCACCCCATGTCGACACCGGCTCCGCCCGCGCGGATCTCGTGACGGTGCTCGACCAGGCGCGGCAGCGGATCGATCCGACCGTCACCGCCTCGGTGCTGGTCGAGGCGCAGACGCATCCCGAGGTGCTCGAGGTCGCCCGCAGGCAGGTGATCGGGCCTGCCGTGGAGCGGTTCCGGCACGTCCTGCGCGCCGGCGTCGCGCGCGGGGAGCTGCGCGCCGACGTGGACGTCGAGGCGGCGGCCGACGCGATCCTCGGCAGCTTCTTCACGCACTCTTACGAGCGCGGGCGCCCCGGTCCCGAGTGGCCGGAGCGGGCGATCGCGACGCTGTGGCCGGCTTTGCGGTCAGCGCGTTGACAAGCGAAACCCTGAGCGCTTAGGCTTCGCTCGCTCACGGAGTCCCCACGAAGCCCGCGCGACGGTAAGTGATACCGGCAGCACGCGGATTCGTGCTGATCCTGCGCGGGCGACGGACAAGGAGGGTTGCCATGTCGCCGGTCGTCGGTGCGGTTCAGCTCCCGAATCTGAGGAGGCCGTCATGAGACGCCGCCTCGCCCTCTTGGCCGCGCTCGCCGCGGCCGCCAGCTTCAGTCCGGCGGACGCTCACGCCGCGGGTGCCGTGGGCCACACGGTCAAGACGATCGACGTGCCCGGCTGGGTGGGGAAGTCGCAGACCGCTGAGACGCGCACGGTTCTCGTTCGCGGAGACCCTCACCACCCCGGTGAACATCCGGCGCGCTCTCGCCTCCTGGCCGAACGCCGAGTACGGCTGCTCGGAGCCCGACACCGGGCCTGCCTCGGACGCCAGCTGTGGCTGGATCGCGCACACCATCACCCCGCCGAACAATCAGCCTGGCGTCTGCGAGCCTGGCGTCACGACGGCGCCGTGCACCACCGTCGACACCGACCAGGTCAAGCGGTCGATGACCGAGAAGGCCGTGGACTTCTTCGGGCACCGGCTCGAGCGCGACGGCGACGGCCGCCCTGATGCGGCCGACAACTGCCCCGGGACCGCCAATTCCGACCAGGCCGACACCGACGACGATGGGACGGGCGACGCGTGTGACCAGACGCCGGTCGGCACGATCAAGCCGACGCTCGTCGTCCCCGCGTCCTTCGCCGTCGACGCGACCGGCCCCGCCGGCGCGATCGTCCCGTTCACGGCAACGGCGACCGACGACCTCGATCCCGACCCCAGCGTCGTCTGCACGCCCGCCTCGGGGAGCCTGTTCGCGATCGGTGCGAACCAGGTCAAGTGCGTCGCGACCGACAGCGGCGGCAACGCGGCGGAGGCGACCTTCACCATCACGGTGCTCGGCGCCGGCGCCCAGCTCTCGCAGCTGATCGACGACGTCATCGGCGCCAGTCGCCTGCCGGCTGCGATCAAGACCCAACTGACCGCGGCGCTGAAGCCGCTGGCCGCCGGGCTCGACGCGGCAAAGCCGCTGCAGCGCAAGGCCGCCTGCCTGACGCTGAAGACGTTCACCACCATCGTGCGCCTGCTCGCCCCGACGCAGGCCGCCGGCTGGACCGCCGACGCGAACCGCATCAGAGCGGTGCTCGGCTGCTGAACCGACCGCGCCCGACGCCGCGGCAGCGCTCAGGCCGCGGCGTCAACAGCGGACAGGGCGGGATTCGAACCCGCGATGGAGCTATAAACCCCATACTCGCTTAGCAGGCGAGTGCCTTCAGCCTCTCGGCCACCTGTCCCGGTTCGCGGGGAGTGTAGAGATCGAGGCTCAGCGTGCGTGATGACGACGGCCGCGCGGGAGCGTGTCGAGCTCCTCGAGCGACATGCCGGCGCCCACGGCGACGCACGTCAGCGGGTCGTCGGCGAGCCGGACCGGCATCCCGGTCTCCGCACCGACGCGCTCCGCGAGGCCGCGCAGGAGCGAGCCGCCACCGGCCAGCAGGACGCCCTCGGTGGTGATGTCCGCGGCCAGCTCGGGCGGCGTCTCCTCGAGCGTGGCGTGGATCGCGGTCATGATCTCGGCCAGCGGCTGTGCGATCGCCTGGCGGACCTCCTCGGAGGTCAGCAGGATCTCGCGCGGCAGGCCGGAGGCGAGGTCGCGGCCGCGGATCGAGGTCTCGATCTCCTCGGCCAGGGGCGTCGCGGAGCCCGCGGCGAGCTTGATCGCCTCGGCGCTCTGGGAGCCGATCGCCATCCGGTGCTCGAGCCGGATGTGGTTCGTGATCGCGTCGTCGAGGTCGTAGCCGCCGACCCGCAGCGACTTGGCGACGACCAGCCCGCCGAGCGAGATGATCGCGACCTCCGACGTACCGCCGCCGATGTCGACGACCATGCGGCCGACCGGCTCGCCGATGTCGACGCCCGCGCCGATCGCGGCCGCGAGCGACTCCTCGATCAGGTGGACCTCACGGGCGCCCGCTGAAAGCGTCGCCTCCTCGACCGCGCGGCGCTCGACCTCGGTGATCCCCGAAGGAGCGCAGATCACCATCCGCGGGCGCGAGAAGCGGTTGTTCATCACCTTGCCGACGAACTGGCGCAGCATCGCCTCGGTGACCTCGAAGTCGGCGATCACGCCGTGGCGCAGCGGCCGGTCGGCGGAGATCGTGGCCGGCGTGCGGCCGATCATCCGCTGCGCGTCGGAACCGACGGCGTGCACCTCACCGGTGCGCTGGTCGATCGCGACCACAGACGGCTCAGAGAGCACGATCCCGCGCCCACGCACGTATACGACCGTGTTCGCGGTGCCCAGGTCGACGGCAACGTCGCCGCCCGACCGCAGGCGACCGACGTTCCGGCGCCGGCCGGCACCACCGGCGAACAGATTCAGGGCCATCTGGCGATCACCTAAGCACACGGCCCGGCGCAGCCGGACACAACCCGCCCGGAAGAGGGGCGTACCCTAGACCACTTCTGGAGGGGTGGCAGAGTGGTCTATCGCACCGGTCTTGAAAACCGGAGTCCGTGCAAGCGGACCGTGGGTTCGAATCCCACCCCCTCCGTTCCACCCCACCGGACCTCGGCTCTGCTGGCGGGCTTACGCGGCTTCGGCCCCAGCGGTGCGCAGTTCCGGCGAGGTCAACGCGAGCCACGCGATCCGGCCGTCTCCGGGGTCTTCTTTCCCGGACTTTCCCCGCGGGACATCAGGCGGGCACCCCTCCGTTGCGCGAGTTCGTGTGCGTGCGGCGTGCACGCGGCGGGCGTCGCTCAGCGCTCGTACGCCCGGCCGCGGGGCAGTACGCGAAGGACGTGAATGCGTGTGCTGTGCGTCGTCGAGTCGGAGGATCACGCGCCAGTCACCGACGCGCAGTCGGTACTCCGGCCGTCCCTGGAGCTTGATTACGTCGCCCGTCGGCGGGTCGGCGATGAGGCGTTCGAGCGCATCGAGCACACGGTTGCGAACGGGTGGATCGAGTCGGCGCAGGTCGCGCCGGGCGTGTGCTTCGACCTCGACGCGCCAGCCGGCGGTCAATCGAACTCGCGCCGGAGCTCGGCGAGCGACACCGAGTCACCGCGCTGGGTCCAGGCTTCGTCGACGCTCGCCCGCTCCGCGGACGTCAGCGGCTCATCTTTCTCGGGCACGGTGTCGAAGAACTCGAGCACGGGGTCCTGTTCCTGGCGGCGCGTGATGAACGCGAGCGCCTGCTCGGCCTCGAGCTCGCTCAGCTCTTCGACGGCCTGGCGCAACTTGTCCTTGGCGGTCATGGCATCTCGCAGAGTACCCCCGTGTGCGCCGTTGTCGGAGTCAACCGCGAATCCGTCCTGGCAGACGAGGATCGAACCACGCCCGTAACCGTCGTTCTCAACCGCTGAGATGGCCGCGCCGATCAGACACCTCCCCCGACCGCGCAACGGCCACCGCCTGCCTCCCTCACCAGCCAGCAGTTCGTCCTTGCTTGCGGCGGTCGCGAGGTCTGGAGTGCCGATCGTGACGAGCGACACGGGCGGCGTGCGCGAGCGGCAAATCGGCGTGGCCGGTGCTGAGGCTGGTGATCGGCACCGGGTGCTGAAGCAGGTTCGTGTCGCGGCGTGGAACGCTCGCGATCTCGGGCTGAGTTGGACCGTTCCTCTGATGCAGCCGCGCCGCGATGTGGTGCCGGCGAGGACGGCCGCTTGCGGCCGCCCGCAGCCGGCGCGGCGGCGAGCGAAGCGAGCCGCCCTTGACTACGTAGAGAGGTTGCTCACCACGTCGCTCCTGAGGAAGGTGGCGCGGCTTATCAGTCCCGGCGTCATTCCCGGGAACTGGGTGCTGGTGCGCAACAGGACGCGTTGCGTCTCTAGCAGGGTGCCGGTAGCGGGGTCGAGGATGAGCACGAATCGTGCGTCGCCGAGCACGACTGCGACGGCTGTGCCGGTGCGGCCGGCGTTGTCGGTCATCTTGCCGGCAAGTTGTAGCCCGGGCGCGGTGGCCATGAGGTCGTAGAGCGCGCCGCGCAGCGCGGGGGAAGTCGGCGTTTCGAAGCTGTCACGGATCAGCGTGAAGAGCACGTAGGCGCGGGCCTGGTCGGTGTCGAAGGCGGCGGGGATTTCGCTGCGCTGGCGCTCGACCATGCGCGTGAGGGCGCTTGCCAAGGCGTGCGGTTCGGTGGGAAGGCGCTCGAGTTCGGTGTAGGTGAGCGTGTCCGAGCCGAACGTGAACGGACGGTCGGTGCGGTGAAGGCGCGCGTCAGCGGGCGAGTCGGCGAGGCTGGGCGAGCCGGCAGCACCCCAGGCGCTGCGGTCGGCGGAGGTCGGGAACTCGACCGGGGCGCTTGGCGTCATGCGCTCGCGACCGGAGCCGTCACGTGACTGCCACGTCTCCCATCGCTCGGTGGTCGTGTACTGAAAGTCCTCTGGGCTCGGATCGTTGTGGCGCATCGTGACGTCGACGATCGTGTGCCAGTAGGCGCCGACCGGAAGCAGCCCGCTCGAATCGCTGGGGAGCGCATCCGCGGACGCTCGCATCACCGCGGCGGCGGAGGCGACCGCGGGCGAACCCGTGCGCTCGGAGCCAAGACCGACCGCCAGTACGCCGGCTGCGGCAGCTCCCGCGGTCGCCGCGATCGCGAGGCGGCGAGGCCAGCGGCTCGAGCGCCGACCGCGCCGCGCCGGCGTGCGCTGCGGCAATGCCTGAGCGTGCGCTTGGAGTGCGTCCCCTAGCTCGGCGGTGAAGCGGTCGAGTCCGGCGGGGTTGGGCGTCTGCTCGATGACGTCGTTCATTGGACACCTCGCGGCTGTCGGTCAAGGTCAAGATCCGGGACTGCGGCCGGATCGGGCACGCGTTCGGCTGAGATCGACGCGCGTAGCTTGCGGCGCGCGCGAGAGAGGCGCATGCGCGCGGCGACGGCGCTCACGCCGAGCGCGCGCGCCGCCTGCGCTGGCGTTAAGCCGTCGGCCGCGACGAGCAAGAACAGCTCACGCTCGGCCGCAGTAAGCCGTCGGTCGAGTGCATGCGCTAAGCGTGGGCTGAGTCGCGCGGCATCGATCATCTGTTCGACGCGCTCGTACTCCGGGTCCTCAAACGCCGGTTGCGCCCCTAGCCGCTGCGTGAGGTCGTCGCGACGGAACTGAGCGCGTTGGGCGTCGGCGAGACATCGAGCCGCGATCCCCAGCAGCCAGGGCCGTGCGTCCTTGTAGCGCGAGTCATAGCTGGGAGCGGCAGAGAACAACTCGACGAACACATGCGAAACGAGATCGGCTACATCGTCGGGACTGCGACATCGGCGAATCGCAAAGCGCAGAACCGCGTCCACGTGGCGCTCATACAGCGCCTGCACGGCCTCGGGGGCCGGCATGCGCGCCACGAGTTCTGAGTCCGTCAGCATGGCGAGTGGCATCACAACGTATTCCGCCGCGGGCGGGCGGGCGTAACGGCGAACATGCGCGCGGTCGTCGCTGGACGGTTCTCACGAACGATCGGCACGTGCCGCCGCGCGATATACGTGACCGCTCGCCTCTCGCTCTGAAGGTGATTGTTCGTCGGGTTCGAGTCGCCAATCCGTGGGGCGCCGGGAGCAACGGTGTGTTCCGTTTCCTTGAAACTGGAACGCTCTGCGGCGCGCCAGCGCGACCAACACAAGCACGCGCAGCGGCGCGTCCCGAAGGTTGGTCCCGGAAAGCCGTGCCGCTTTGGTGGTACGTCCGCGACCTCCGGTCCGGTCGCGCTCGTGGGGCTCGGGTATGCGCGCGTGTCGATGGCAAAGCAGGACTTCGAGCGCCAGATCGAGGCGCTGCTGGAGGTCGGGATCGCGCGCGAGCGGATCTACGTCGACAAGAAGTCCGGGGCGACGGTCGACCGGCCGGGCCTGCGGGCCGTGCTGGAGTACGCGCGCGAGGGCGATGTGATCGTCGTGCACACGCTCGATCGCCTCGGGCGGACCGTGCGCGACACGCTGAACATGATCCACGAGCTGTCCGAGCGCGGGATCGGGGTGCGCAACCTCGGCGTGACCTCGATCTACCTGCAAGGCATCGACCCCGGCGAGATCATCGAAACCGTCCACGCCCGCCGGCCACCCATGATCCCCGCCAGCGCCGGCCTCGCGCTCCCGTTCGCTCGCTGACCCAAATCGACATAGCGGCGGCTTCCCGCTCCGCGAAGCCGCTGCTGCTCGTCCAGAGGAGCGCTACTTTCGGACCGTCGTCGGGATAGGCCTTCGTCCACAGAAAGGGCACATTGCCTGACTGCGCGCGCTGCGCCCGCCGGCGCCCGCGCCCGCGCGAGGACGGGCTGCGCGCCATCGATCCCGCGCACTGCGCCCGCTGCAATCCCTGCGCGCTCACCGCTGCGCGCCGGCCCAGGCCCGGGCCTCGTCGAGGAACGCGTCGCGCGCCGGATGCGCCCGTGCAGGGTCCCAGAGCAGGTCCACCCGCTGCTCGAGGACGCCCGAGGCCAGCGGGACCCACGTCAGCCCGGCCGGCAGCGCGCCGCGGATCGACTCCGACGCGATCTGGACGCCCCGCCCCTCCGCGACGTCGGTGAACAGCGGGTCGAACGGCAGGCGGGGCGTGACGATCTCGGGCTCCACGCCGGCCTCGGCGCAGGCGGCCAGGGTGGCGTCGTGGCGCGCGGGCGAGTCCTCCCGGCGGTGCATCACTAGCGAGCGTCCCGCGAGGTCGCCGAGCGCGACCTCCGCGCGGCCGGCCAGCGCGTCGCCGGCGCGGAGGATCACCCCGGAGCGCAGGCGGCGCAGGGTGTGGGCGAAGAGCTGATCGGTGTCGTCCGCCCAGCGCGACAGCGCCACGTCGACGACGCCGTCGCGCACCGCCTGCGGCAGCTGGCGGCCCGGCACCTCGCGCACCTCCACGCGCAGCTCGGGCCGGGCCTCCGTGACCGCCGAGACGAGTCGCGGCGCGGTGTCGAACGCCGTCGATCGCGAATAGCCGAGGCGCACCACACCGGCCTGCGCGGAGGCCAGCCGGCGCGCGCGATCGCGCAGCGCGTCGGCCGCCCCGACGACGGCGCGGGCCTCGTCGAGGATCTGACGCCCGTGCGACGTCACCCGCACCTGGCGGGTCGTGCGGTCGAAGACCTGCAGCCCGAGCTCGTCCTCGAGCCGGCGGATCTGCTCGCTGAGCACCTGCTGGGACACCCCGAGCCGCTCCGCCGCACGCGTGAAGTTCAGCTCGTCGGCGACGGCCACGGCATAGCGCAGGCGACGGAGCTCGGGCACCGCGCCATTGTGACGTCACAACCCGCACCTGTTTCCCCTGGGGAACTCGCGTCCATACGCTCGCAGCCATGTCCGAACTCGAAATCATCGCCTTGTTCACCCCGGCCGAGGACCACGTCCACAGCGTCGAGGACCTCCTGAAGGCGGCGGTGGCGCCCTCGCGCGCCGAACCCGGAAACGTCGCCTACAGCGTGCGCCGCCTGGAGGGCACGCCGGCCCGCTTCGCCGTGCTCGAGCGGTGGGCCGACGACGAGGCCTTCGCCGCGCACGGGCAGACGCCGCACCTCAGGCGCCTGCTCGACCACGCCGACGACCTCCTGACCGGTCCGCCGCAGCTGCTGCGCTTCGCCGCCGGCGAGCTGTGATGACGCCGGCGCCGCCGCGACCCGCAAAAGGGCCCTGGAGAAGCCGCCATGCTGCGATCCGTCTCGGCTGCGACCATGCGACGGATGACCGAGGACGTCGCCGGTTTCTGGGATGCGCAGGCCGCGGACTTCGACGACGAACCCGATCACGGGCTCCGTGACGCAACTGTGTATGCCGCGTGGAAGCGGTTGTTGCTGGCGGAGATGCCCGCGGCTCCCGCGTCGGTGGTGGACCTCGGCTGCGGAACGGGGTCGCTGTCCGTCCTGATCGCCTCTGCTGGTTACTCCGTCGTCGGTGTAGATATCGCCCCGCGGATGATCGACGCGGCCCGAGGCAAGGCGACAGCGGCCGCGGTCGACGCGCGCTTCTTCGTCGCCGATGCTGCTGCTCCCGGTCTCGCGCACCGAGCGTTCGACGTGGTTCTCGCGCGACACGTCCTACGCGATCTGCTCGACCGATTCCTCGTTGATCGCTCGGCGATCGGGCTGGCGGCGGGATGACCGCGAAAGGGCTCTTTCCCCGGGCCCTTCCCGGCCGCGTGGGCTCAGCCACCCAGGCCGAATCCAGCGGACAAAACCGCTTGCTTGAAAACCGGAGTCCGTGCAAGCGGACCGTGGGTTCGAATCCCACCCCCTCCGTCCCTTCCTGGCGATTTGGCTCTCGTGCTGGTGTCGCCGGGTGAGGACGCCGCCTGCGACCTCTAAGCGCCGAGGCGGTGGAAGCTGCCGCCGCAGGCGCTCCAGACCCCGCGCGGGGCGGTTCTCGCGGCGTTCTGCGCGGAGGTGAACGTCGCGAGGCGCGCGAACGGCGCCTCGAAGACGTAGACGGTCGCCCACCCGGTCGTCACCATCGAGCGGCCGACGTCGGAGCCGCCGACCACGTTCACGTAGGCGAGGGTGCGCCCGTACCGATCCGTCGCGTCCTGCGTCGGGTCGCTCGTGAGCGTCACCGAGCGGCCCAGTGTGCGCCCGCGCTGCGTTCTGAGTACGAGCTTCCGCATGGCCGCTGTCGCTTGCCTTCCGCCGCATTCGACGCCGCGCCCGGGCTTGTGCGTCTCGGGCGTGTCGATGCCGATCAGGCGGACCGTGACGCGCTGCCCGCTCGCTGTGCGGACCTTGAGCGTGTCGCCGTCGGTCACGCTCAGGACAAGCGCTGAAGTCTTCGTCGGCGCGACCGTGGTCGTGGGCGTCGGGGTGGGGGTCGGCGTCGGCGCGGGCGGCGCGGCGGTCACGCCCTTCGGAGCGGACGCCCTCGGCGCAGGGTTCGACTCGCACGCCCACCCATCGCTGTCGCCATCAAGCCGGTCCGGGTCGCCCTGCTGCCCGATGTAGTAGTCCTGCGCCGCCTGCTGAGAGGGGAAGTCGGAGCAGTCGACGTCGGCGAGCGCCGGGGCCGCGGGCACGAGCACAGCGGCGCCGACGAGCAACGGCAGGAGGCGGGCGGATCGGATCATGCGGGGAACGCTCCGGTACGGATGAAGGTCAAGGACCCATCGGCGGCCCGGCCGAGCGGCTTGAGCTTGCATCTGCAGTCCGCATGTTCGAGCGCCCGGTGGTATCGATGCGTTCGTGTTCGATGTGATCATCGCCGGGTGCGGGCCGACTGGCGCGATGCTGGCCGCCGAGCTGCGGCTGCACGATGTGCGGGTCCTCGTGCTCGAGAAGGAGACCGAGCCCCCATCGTTCGTCCGCATCGTCGGGCTGCATATCCGCAGCCTCGAGCTGATGGCGATGCGCGGGCTGCTGGATCGCATCCGCGAACGCGCACGACAGCGTCCGCTCGGCGGGATCTTCGCCGCCATCCCCAAACCCGCTCCCGAGGGCCTGGATTCCGCTTACGCCTACCTGCTGGGGATCCCGCAGCCGGTCATCGAGCAACTGCTCGAAGCGCACGCGATCGAGCTGGGGGCGCAGGTCCGGCGCGGATGTCCGGTCGCCGGTCTCGAGCAGGACGACGCGGGCGTGACCGTCGTGCTGCCCGACGGGGAACAGTTGCGTTCGCGCTATCTCGTCGGCTGTGACGGCGCGCGCAGCACGGTGCGCAAACTGCTCGGCGTCGGCTTTCCCGGTGAGCCCTCGCGGAACGACACGCTGATGGGCGAGCTGGAAGTGGGCGTGTCACAGGAGGAGATCGCCGCCAGCATGGCCGAGCTCCGCGAGACCACCGCGCGATTCTGGCTCAGGCCCGTCGGCGGCGGGATCTACAGCGTCGTGGTCCCCGCCGCGGGGGTCAGCGATCGCGCGGAGCCGCCCACGCTCGAGGATTTCAAGCAGCAGCTGCGCACCGTCGCCGGAACCGATTTCGGCGTGCACTCCCCGCGCTGGATGTCCCGCTTCGGGGATGCGACCCGGCTGGTCGAGCGCTATCGGGTAGGGCGGGTGCTCCTGGCCGGCGATGCGGCGCACATCCACCCGCCCGCCGGCGGTCAAGGCCTCAACCTGGGCGTTCAGGACGCCTTCAACCTCGGCTGGAAACTCGCCGCGCAGATCCGCGGCTGGGCGCCGGAACCACTGCTGGACACCTACCAGGCCGAACGTCACCCGGTCGCCGAGGACGTGCTGGACAACACCCGCGCCCAGATGGAGCTGACGTCCACCGAACCTGGCCCGCAGGCGGTGCGGAGGCTGCTCACCGAGCTGATGGATTTCAACGAGGTCAACCGCCATCTGGTCGAGAAGATCACCGCGATCGACATCCGCTACGACTTCGGCGGAGGCCCCGACCTGCTCGGCCGCCGCCTGCGCGACATCGGCGTGGAACAAGGCCACCTCTACGGTCTGCTGCATCGCGGCCGCGGCCTGGTGCTGGACCGCACCGAGCGCCTGACCGCCGGCGGCTGGTCGGACCGGGTCGACTACCTCGCGGATCCCGCTGCGGAACTCGATGTTCCGTGCGTCCTGCTCCGTCCCGACGGCCACGTCGCCTGGATCGGCGACGAGCAACAGGACCTGGACGGCCAGCTCGCCCGCTGGTTCGGCAGGCCCGTGGGCTAGCTCCCAAGCTGAGATCCGGCAGGATGGGGCGCGTGGAGGCCCCGGGCAAGCGCGTCTCGTTCGTCGAGCTCTACCTCGACGTGATCTTCGTGCTGGCCGTCGGCCAGCTCTCGCACCTGATCGTCGCGGAGCCGGTGGGGCGCAGCGTGTGGATCGCGCTCGGGCTGTTCTTCGTGCTGTGGTGGACCTGGGTCGGCTTCGCGGTCCTCTACAACCGCCAAGGGGCGGACGATCGCAGCCAGCGGTTGCTGTTCCTGATCGGAAGCGTGCCCACGGGCGTCGCGGCGGTCGCGATCGAGCCGGCGGCCGCCGGCAACGCCACTGCCTTCGCGCTCAGCCTCTGTCTGGTGCGGCTTGTCCTTGCGGGCGCGCACGCGGCCCACGGCGGCTGGCGCGAAGCGCTGCAGCACCGGATCGCGCTCGCCTATCTGGCCTCCGCGGCGCTGTTCGCCATCTCGATCGTCGTGCCCGAGCCATTGCGCTACGTGCTGTGGTTCGTCGGCATCGGCATCGAGTCGGGCGCCGTGCTCAACGAGGACCGGCGGACGGCCAGGCGCGGCCGTCGCGATCGCGACCTCAACGCCTTCGCCCCGACCGACCCGGCGGAGGCGCTGGACTCGCATCACTTCGCCGAGCGCTTCGGGCTGTTCCTGATCATCCTGCTCGGCGAGGTGGTCGTCGAGGCCGGCCAGGCGTCGGTCGACGGGCACGTCGCGACGGCCGGTGGCTGGGCGGCGCTGGTGGCGGCGATGATCCTCACCGCCGCGCTGTGGTGGCTCTACTTCGACGCCGCGGCCGAGGTCAATCTCAAGGTGCTCGAGCTCTCAGGCGGCTCGCCGACGATCGCGCGGGCGATCTTCGCCGTCGGCCACATGCTCCCGTCCTTCGCGCTGTTGATGATCGCCGCGGGCGTCGGCCTGCTGCTCGAGGAGGACCCGCCCGCGATCGCCTATTGGCTGCCGTGCATCGGGCTGGGCATCTACCTGCTGGGAACGCGCGTGTTCATGGTCTCGACGACGCGGCTCGGCAGGATCGCGCGCGTCGTCCTGCTCGTGTTGATCTTCCAACTCGGCCGCTTCCACGCCACGCTCTCGCCGCACGAGTACCTCTGGCTGATCACCGGTCTGGCGGTGCTGTGCGCCGGCCTCTCCAACCGCAAGGCCGACGAGGAACAGCTCGAGGCCTACTAGCCGCCCTGGACGATCAGGAGGGAGTTTCCGTCCGGATCGCGCAGGAAGAACATCGGCGGGTTGCCCGCCAGCGGTGCGCCGGCCCAGTACACGACGGGATGGCCGGGGCGCAGGATCGTCTCGTCCACGTCGACGCCGCGCGAACGCAGGTCGGCGTGGTGCGCGTCGATGTCGTCAACGGTTCTCGAAGCCGAGCGCGGAGACGTAGAACTCGACCGCTTGGTCCTGATCGCTGACCGGGACGATCACGGTCGCCAATTGTGTGAACTGCATTCGGCTCGCAACAAGTCTTAGAACCATGCGGGCCTCTGGCGCGCAACGGTGACATGCGCATCATCGTGGCCGCCCTCGTCGCTCTCGCACTCCTCCCCGCGACGGCCGCTGCGCATCCGCTCGGGAACTTCTCGATCAACCACCTGGCGCAGGTCAGCGTCTCCAGCGACCGCGTCGACGTCACGTACGTCCTCGACGGCGCGGAGATCCCGACGTTCCAGAAGAGCGTCGAGCTCGGCAAGGTCCGGGCCGAGGTCGCCAAGCGGCTGTCGCTGCGCGTCGACGGGCGGACCGTCGCGCTGCGCCCGAGCGGCGAGCCCAGCTTCACGCACCCGCTCGGGCAGAGCGGCCTGAAGACGACGCGCGTCGTGCTGCCGCTGACGGCGGAAGCCGAGAGCCCGCGCAGCGTGAAGCTCGAAGACGGGACGTATCCCGGCCGCGTCGGCTGGAAGGCGATCGTCGCCCGCCCCGGCGAGGACACGGCGACCCGTTCGAGCGCGCCCGCGACCGACCCGACCAACGGCCTGCGCACCTACCCCAAGGACCTCCTCAAGTCCCCCGAAGACCTGCGCCGAGCAAGCTTCGAAGTCCGCCCCGGCGCCGGGACGCTCGACGCGCCCGGGGCAAGGAAGTCCACCGGCAAGACCGCCACGGACGGCTTCGCGAACATCCTCGACGACGACGGCGACGGCGTGCTGCTCCTGCTGCTCGTCGCCGCGTTCGGCTGGGGCGCGATCCACGCGCTCTCCCCCGGCCACGGCAAGGCGATGGTCGCTGCGTACCTCGTCGGCACGAGCGGCAAGCCGCGCGACGCCGTGGCGCTGGGCGGGATCGTCACCGCCACCCACACCGCGGGCGTCTTCGCGCTCGGCCTGATCACGCTCGGCCTGAGCCAGTACATCCTGCCCGAGGACCTCTTCCCCTACCTGAACCTCCTCTCGGGCCTGCTCGTCGTCGGCGTCGGCGCCAGCGTCCTGCGCCGGCAGCTCAAGAAGCGCAAGCACCACGACCACCATCACCACGGCCACTCGCATCATCACCACCACGAGGACAAGCGGAGCCTGCTCGCGATGGGCGCCGCCGCCGGCCTGATCCCGTGCCCGTCCGCGCTCGTCGTGCTCCTCGGCGCGATCAGCCAGGACCAGGTCGCGCTCGGCATGCTCCTGATCGTCGCCTTCAGCGCCGGCCTCGCCGCCACGCTCACCGCCCTCGGCCTCGCCGTCGTCTATGCCCGCAGGCTCCCGCTCCCCGGCAACGTCATGACCGCGCTGCCCGCCGCCTCAGCCGTCGCGATCGTCCTCGTGGGCTGTGTTCTGACGGCCCACGCGATCCCCACCCTCTCCTAACTGCGAATCACTTGCAATTGCAACCCACCCCCAGGAAACTCGAGCCCATGACGCTGGCGCACCATGCCCCGGCGCTGCATGCGCCCGATCTCGCTTCCGCGCTCGACGCGCTGCGCGCCCGCGGCCTCCGGATCTCGGCCTCCCGCCGGCAGGTCCTCGAGACCCTCTACGCGGACTCCCGCCCGCGCAAGGCCGAGGAGCTCGCCAAGGACGGCGACCTCGCCTCGGTCTACCGCAACCTCGACACGCTCGAGGAGGTCGGCCTCGTCCGCCACGTGCACCTCGGCCACGGCCCAGGCCTGTACTCGCTCGCGGGCGCGGACACCGAGTTCGTCACGTGCGAGCGCTGCGGCGCCTACGAGGCCGTCGAGCCGCACCGCCTCGAAGCCGCCAAGGACGCGATCCAAGACGAGCTCGGCTACCGCCCCCGCTTCACCCACTTCCCGATCGTCGGCGTCTGCGCCACCTGCCAGGAGGACGAAGGCCATGCACATCCCTGACGGCTTCCTCACCCCCGAGGTCGCGCTCGCGTGCGCGGTGCCGGCGGCAGTCTGCGTCGGCATCGGCCTGCGGCGCGCGAGCGTCGACCTCGACGAGCGCCGCGTGCCGCTGCTCGGCGTGACCGCCGCGTTCGTGTTCGCCGCCCAGATGCTCAACTTCCCGGTCGCCGGAGGCACCAGCGGCCACTTCCTCGGCGCCGCGCTCGCGGCGATCCTGCTCGGGCCATGGCTCGCCTGTCTGACGATGGCGGTCGTGCTCGGGGTGCAGGCCTTCGTCTTCGCCGACGGCGGCATCACCGCGCTCGGGGCGAACATCCTCAACATGGGCGTGATCGGCGCGCTGCTGGTCGGCGGGCTGATGCACTTCGCCCGCACCCTCGCGCCGAAGGCGATCCTCCCGATCGCCGCCGCCGGCGCCTGGCTCGCGGTGATGGCCGGGGCCACCGCGACCGCGTTGGAGCTTGCGATCTCCGGCACGGTCCCGCTGCACACCGTGCTGCCGGCGATGCTCGGCACGCACGCGCTGATCGGCGCCGGCGAGGCGATCATCACCGTCGCCGCGGTCAGCGCCGTCCTGTCCACGCGCCCGGACCTCGTCCGCGGCCGGCTCGCGGCGACCGCCTGAGCCATGCGCGTCTTCACGATCCTCGCCCTCGCGCTCGCGATCGGCCTCGCCACCGCCGTGTCGCCGTTCGCCTCCACCGCGCCCGACGGGCTGAACCGCGTCGCCGCCGATCACGCGTTCGAGCAGCGCGGCACCACGCACGAAGCGCCGGTCTCCGGCTACGCCTTCCCGGGCGTGCACAACGAGAAGCTCGCCAAGGGCCTCGCCGGCTTCACCGGCACGCTGATCGTCTTCGCGCTCGGCTTCGCCCTCGTCAAGACCGCGCGGAGGCGCCCGGTCACCGCATGAGCGCCCAGCAGCTCCAACGCCGGCGTCGCGGGGAATCCCGAGAGCCCGATCCACCGCCTGGACCCACGGGCGAAGCTGCTCGGGCTGACCGGGGTCACGCTCGTCGCGGTCACGACGCCGCTGCACGCGTGGCCGGTCTGGGTCGCCTGCGCGCTCGCGCTGACCGCGGTCGCGATCACGGCGCGAGTCGGCCCGGGAACGCTCTGGACCCGCGCGCGGGTCGTGCTCCCGCTGGTGCTCTTCGTCGCCATCTTCGTCCCGTTCGTGCGCAAGGGCGGGGCGACGATCGAGCTCGGCCCGTTCGAGGTCTCCGAGGCCGGCCTGGCCGTGCTCGCGGCCGTCAGCGCGAAGGCGATCCTCGGCACGCTCAGCGCCGTCCTGCTCGGCGCGACGACGAGCTTCCCCGACGTCCTGCACGCGCTCGAGCGCCTCAAGGCGCCGAAGCTGCTCGTGCTGATCGCGGCCTTCATGTACCGCTACCTGTTCGTGATCGTCGAGGAGGTCCGGCGGATGCGCGCGGCCCTCGCCGCGCGCGGCTACGCGCCAAGACACGCGCTGCAGGTGCAAGCGATCGGCCGCGTCGCCACCGCGCTCTTCCTGCAGGACCTACGAGCGCGCGGAGCGCGTGCACCTGGCGATGCTCGCCAGCGGCTGGAACCAGGCGATGCCGCGTCTGGACGTTCTCAGCTTCCGCCGCGCCGACACGCTCTTCCTGGTCGCACTCGCGACGCCGCTGCTGGCGACCCGGGTGCTGGCATGAGCTGCGCCATCCACGCCCGCGACCTGCGCTTCACGTACCCGAACGGCGTCATCGGCCTCGACGGGCTCGACCTGCACGTCACCCACGGCGAGCGCGTCGCCGTGCTCGGCCCCAACGGCGCCGGCAAGACGACGCTGATGCTGCACCTCAACGCGCTGCTGAACGGCCAGGGCGAGCTCGAGGTCGCGGGCCTGCGCGTCGGCCACGACGACGTGCGCGACCTGCGCGCCCGCGTCGGCCTGATCTTCCAGGACCCCGACGACCAGCTCTTCATGCCGACGGTGCGCGAGGACGTCGCCTTCGGCCCGCTCAACCTCGGCCTCTCCAAGCCCGAGGTCGAGGACCGCGTCACGCCAGGCGCTCGACAAGCGTCCGCATGGGCGAGCACGGACAGCGCGCGCCCGCACCAGCTCTCGCTCGGCCAGCGACGGCGCGTCGCGATCGCCACCGTGCTGGCGATGCGACCCGAGCCTGCTCGTGCTCGACGAGCCGTCCGCGAACCTCGATCCGCGCACCCGGCGCGAGCTGATCGAGACGCTCGACGAGATCGAGCGCACGCTGCTGATCGTCACCCACGACCTGCCGCTCGCCGCGAGACTGTGCGAGCGCGCCGTCCTGCTGTCAGCGGGCCGGATCGTCGCCGACCGGCCCACCCACGAGCTCCTCCGAGACGAGCAGCTCCTGGCCGCGCACGACCTGGAGCTGCCCGAAGGCTTCGATCTCGACCGCTCGCTACGCGGTGATCTCGGCCCGCTTGGTCTCGATCCCGTCGAGCAGCTTCTTCATCGGGACCATGAACGCGTCGATCCCCTCGCGCAGCAGCTGATCGGTCACGTCGTCGAGGTCGATGCCCGCGTCGGCCAGCGCCTTCAGGTCGGCGGTCGGATCCTCGGCGCCCGTCGCCCCGGTGACCTCGCCGGAGGTGCCGGAGGCCTGCAGCACCGGCAGCGGCATCGTGTTCACGGTGTCCGGCGCGACGAGCCCGTAGACGTAGAGCGTCGGCGAGTAGGCCGGGTTCTTGACGCCCGTCGAGGCCCACAGCGGGCGCTGGACCGGGCAGCCGGCCTCGCGCAGCGCGGCGAAGCGCTCGCCGCCGAAGACGCGCTCGAACGCCTGGTAGGCGGCGCGGGCGTTGGCCAGGCCGGCCGTGCCCTGCAGCTCGGTGTTCCCCAGGGCCTCGAGCCGCTTGTCGACCTCGGTGTCGACGCGCGAGACGAAGAACGACGCGACGGAGTGGCGGTCCAGCGGCTTGCCGGCCTCCAGGCGGCGCTCCATCGCGCGGATGTAGGCCTCCATCACCTTCTCGTAGGCCGCGACGCTGAAGAGCAGCGTGACGTTGATGTTGAGGCCGTCGAAGAGGGCCTCCTCGATCGCCGGCAGGCCCTCGTCGGTGGCCGGGATCTTGATCATCAGGTTCGGCCGGTCGACCAGGTCCCAGTACATCCGGCCCTGCTCGAGCGTGCCCGCGGTGTCGTGCGCGAGACGCGGCGCGACCTCCCAGGAGACGTAGCCGTCGACGCCGCCGGTCGCGTCGTAGACGGGGCGCAGGACGTCGCAGGCGGCCTGGACGTCGTGCAGCGCCATCGCGCGATAGATCTCGCGCGCGCTCTTGCCCTCGTCGGCCAGGCGCTTCAGATCGGCGTCGTAGTCGGCTGAGCCGAGGATCGACTTCTCGAAGATCGCCGGGTTGGAGGTGACGCCGCGCAGCGACTCCTCCTCGACCATACGCGCCAGCTCGCCGGACTCCAGGACTCCTCGAGAGAGCTGATCCAGCCACACGCTCGTGCCCGCCGCGGTCAGCGCGGCCAGGCGTTCGTTCACCGCGGTTGCACTCATACGGCTAACGATGGCACGTCGCGCGCGTAGGGTGTTGACTCATGCGAGCGATCCAGATCGTGGAGCTCAGCGGACCGGAGTCGGCGCTGAAGCTCGTCCGACATTCCCGGAGCCGGTCGGCGACGGTGTCGTGATCGACGTCCGCGCCGCCGGCGTCTCCTTCCCCGAGGTGCTGCAGACCCGCGGCGCCTACCAGCTCAAGCCCGAGCTGCCGTTCGTCCCGGGCAGCGAGGTCGGCGGGCATCGTGCGAAGCGCGCCCGAGGGCGCGAGCGTCAAGGCGGGCGACCGCGTCGCCGGCGTTCTGCATGCTCGGCGGCTTCGCCGAGGTCGACGCTCGCCCCGCGCGCACTTCACCTTCAAGCTGCCCGACCGGCTCGACTTCGCGCAGGGCGCCGGGCTGATCCTCAACTACCACACGGCCTACTTCTCGCTGGTCACCCGCGGGCGGCTGGCCGAGGGCGAGACGGTGCTCGTCCACGGCGCCGCGGGCGGCGTCGGCACCGCGTCGCTGCAGGTCGCCAAGGGCCTCGGCGCGCGCACGATCGCGGTCGTCTCCACCGACGAGAAGGAGCAGGTGGCGCGCGACGCCGGGCGCCGACGAGGTGGTCCGCTCCGACGGCCCCTGGAAGGACGAGGTCAAGGCGCTCGGCGGCGCCGACATCGTGATCGACCCCGTCGGCGGCGATCGCTTCACCGACAGCCTGCGCTCGCTGAACACGGACGGGCGCCTGGTGGTCGTCGGCTTCACCGGCGGCTCGATCCCCGAGGTCAAGGTCAACCGGCTGCTGCTGAACAACCTCGAGGTCGTCGGCGCGGGCTGGGGCGCGTACATCGGCACACGGCCGGAGGTCGATCGCGGCAGATCGCGCGAAGCGCTCGACGAGCTGATCGAGGCGCGGCCACGTGCACGCCGCTCGTGGGCGCCCGGCTCCCGCTCGAGCGGGCCGCGGAGGCGCTCGCGCTGATCGACGGTCGCGCGCGCGACCGGCAAGGTGGTGCTGGAGCCATGAGCGCCGTCACGCTGCGGGTGCGCGACCGGGTCGCCTACCTGACGCTCAACAGCCCGAAGACCGGCAACGCGCTCGATCCCGGCCTCACGCACGCCTTCCGCGACGCGGCCGAGAGCCTGGAGGGCCGCGACGACATCGGCGCGGTGGTCCTGACCGGCGCGGGCAAGAACTTCTGCGTCGGCGGCGATCTGCGCTTCATGCACGACGCCGGCGACGACGTCGCGGACGCGGTCTTCGGCCTCGCGTCCACGATGCACGCGGGGATCGAGGCGCTCGCGTCGCTCGACGCCCCGGTGATCTGCGCGGTCCGCGGCGCGGCCGCGGGCGGCGGGATGAGCATCGCGATCTCCGCCGACCTCGTGCTCGCCTCCGAGACGGCGCACTTCACCGTCGCCTACACCGCGATCGGCTTCTCGACCGACGGCGGTGCGAGCTGGACGCTGCCGCGGCTCGTCGGCCTCCGCCGCGCGATGGAGCTGGCGCTGCTCAACGAGCGGCTCTCCGCGGCGCAGGCGCTGCGAACTCGGGATCGTCACCCGCGTCGTCGCCGACGACGCGCTCGAGGCCGAGGCCGAGACGCTCGCGCGCCGGCTCGCCGACGGCCCCGTGGGCGCGCACGCGGCGGTCAAGCGGCTGATCCGCGCTTCCTCGACCTCGACCTTCAGCAGCCAGCTCGCGCGTCGAGGCCCACACGATCGCCGGGCTCGCCGCGGCGCCGGACGGCCGCGAGGGCGTTCTGGCGTTTCTGGACAAGCGTGCGCCACACTTCGGAGAGCCATGAGTTCAACGGTCCACATCCCGATCGACGAAGCCGGCCCCACCGTCAATGACGTGATGATGCGGGGCGCCGAGACCGTCGGCCCCGCGACGCCGCTCGCCGAGGCCCGCGAGACCTTCGTCAGCCCGCGCAAGAAGCTGCTGCTGGTGACCGACGGCGAGCGCTTCCTCGGCACGCTCACCCCGGCCGACGTGCCCGACGAGCGGCGACGGCCCGATCGAGCCGCACGTGCGCGCCGACACGCCGCGCGTGACGCCCGAGGATCCGGTGGCCCGTGCGCTGGAGATCGTCGAGACCACCGGGATGACCCGCATCCCGGTCGTGGACGCGAGCGACCGGCTGCAGGGGCTGGTCTGCTTCAACGCGAGCCACGAAGCGTTCTGTATCTACCCCTCCTGAGCATCCCCAGCCCGTCCCGCGGCTCGATCTCGATCGGGCCGCTGGAGATCCATGCCTACGGGCTGATGTACGCCGATCGCGGTGATCGCGGCGGTCGTGATCACCAAGCGGCGCTGGAGCGGCGAGCCGGAACTGGTCGACGAGGTCGCGCTGTGGGGCTTCCCCGCGGGCCTGATCGGCGGGCGGCTCTACCACCTGCTGACGAGCTGGGACGAGGTCCCGCACACCTGGTGGGGCCCGTTCGCGGTCTGGAAGGGCGGGCTCGGGATCTGGGGCGGGATCGCGCTCGGCGTCGCCGTCGGCCTCTGGCGCGTCAAGCGCTCGGGGGCGAGCGTGCCCGAGTTCATGGACGCCGGCGCGCCCGCGCTGCTGGTCGCGCAGTCGATCGGGCGGATCGGCAATTGGTTCAACCAGGAGCTGTTCGGCAAGCCGACCAACCTGCCCTGGGGCCTGGAGATCGACCCGGAGCATCGTCCCGAGCGCTACCTCGACGCGGCGACGTTCCACCCGGTCTTCCTCTACGAGATCATCTGGAACCTCTCGCTCGCCGCGCTGCTCGTCTGGCTCGGTCACCACCGGCGGATCAGACCGCCGGGCCTGTTCGCGCTCTATGTCGCGGGCTACTCGGCGTTCCGGATCTTCGCGGAGCTGATCCGCGTCGATCCGGCCCACCATGTCCTCGGGCTGCGGCTGAACCTCTTCGTGGCCGTCGTCGCTGACCGCGGTCGGGCTGGTCTGGTTCGTGCGGACCCAGCGTCAGTCCGCCTGAGGCGGCTCCTTCTCGGGGATTCCGGGCAGCGGCGCGTCCTCGGGATCGAGGTCGGCCGGAACGCCGAGCGGCTGGTCCTCGAGCTCCGGCTCGCCGTCCTCGGCGGGCGGCGGCTCCTCCGGGATGTCCGGGTCCTCGGGCGTGATCGGGGTCTCGCTCATTCGGTCTGCCTACCCGGCCTGGCCAGCCGGCGCACCGCGAGCGGGGCGAGCAGCACCGCGACGAGCAGCCGCAGCAACTGGACGGCGAGGATGAAGGTGGTGTTCGCGTTCGCGCCGACGGCGACCGCGAGCACCGCGTAGAGGCCGCCCGGCGTGGTCGCGAGGTAGGCGTCCTGGAACGAGACGTCGACGGTGCAGATGCGAGCGCGACGGCGAGCCCGGCGCAGCCCACCAGCAGGCCGACGAGCGCGAGCATCACCGGGATCACCAGGCGCCCGAGCAGGCGGACCGTCTCGAGCGTGAAGCGCAGCCCGACCTGGAGGCCGATCAGCGCGAAGGACAGCTCGCGCACCACGGGCGGGACGGCGAACCCGGCGCCCGACGAGCGCCACGATCCCGGCCACGATCATCGGGCCGAGCAGCGCGCCCGCGGGGACGTGGGCACGGCGGGCGACGATCGCCGCGGTGGGGGCGATCAGCGCGGTCAGCAGCCAATCGCGCGGGTCGCCGAACGCGCTCGGGCGACGGTCCCGCGCCGATCCCGCCGTCACCTCCGAAGGCGGCGATCAGGAGCGGCGTCAGCAGCACGACGACGAGCACCCGCAGGTACTGCATGAAGGCGACGAGCCGGTCGTCGGCGCCGAGGTCGTCGGCCATCGTGACGATCCCCGAGGCGCCGCCGGCGATCATCCCGAGCGTCGCCGTCGGCACGTCGAGCGGCGTGGTGCGGGCCAGCAGGCGCCCCGCGCCCATGCTCAGCCCGAGCGTGGCCGCGCTCACCGAGGTGACCGGCAGCCAGTCGTCCGCCAGCGCGCTCAGCGCGTCGGACTGCAGGTAGGCGCCGAGCGTGACGCCGCACGACTGCCTGCGCGGCGATGAAGGCGCCGCGCGGCAGGTGCAGGCCGGCCTGCGGACGGATGAGGGCCGCCGCGAGGCCGATGATCAGCGCTGAGAAGAGCGTCGGCGAGGGGAAGCCGACGGCGCCCAGCGTCAGCGCTGCCGCTGCGGTGGCGGCGCCGAGGAGGATCCATGGCGCCGCCGCTCGCATGCGAGTTGAATCTAGAGCTTCACCTTGAAGCTCCAGGAGCCCTTCTCGGAGTGGCCGTCACCGGCGCGGGCGCGCCAGCTGACCTTGTAGGTCCCCGAGCGCAGCGCGACCTTCGGGACAGCCCGGACGACCGCCTTGTTGGAACTCAGCAGACCGCTGGACTTGAGCGGGACCGTGGCTCCGCTCGAGGTCGTGATCGTGATGATCCCGGTCTGCATCTTGGCCTTGAACGTCGCGCGGACGTCCGTCACGGCCTTGTGCTGAGTCGAGTTCTTCTTCGGCGTGACGCTCTTCAGTGGGGTGTGCGCGTACGCGACCGAGGTCGGGACGAGCAGGACCGCCGCGGTCGCGGCCAGGGCGCGCAGCCTCATGCCGGCGCCACCACCTTGACCGACGGCGCGGGCGCGGCCGTGCCGGCGGCGCCGTTCCAGTTGACGACCTCGCCGTTGCTGTAGGTCTGGCGGGCCGAGAAGTACAGGGTCGCGTTCGGGCGGTTCGGGATCCGCATCGACAGACCGAACTCCTCGAAGGAGCCGGGCATGATCCAGTCCGACTTCGAGTTCGCGCGCCACGTGATCTTCGACGACCTCTTCGGTGATGTCGCCGTCGGGGCTCGGGATCGGCGTCGCGAGCTTGCGCATCGAGACCTTCGCCGTCCAGCCCCAGACGCGCTTGTAGGACGCGGAGTAGAAGCCGCTCGGGAAGTAGACGACGAGCGTCTTGGTGCTCGCGTCGTCGCGCTCGTTGGGGACGCGCAGGTCGAGGCGGCCGTACGAGCTCGCGGTGACCGACCGCGGGTTCAGCGTGACGTGCGCCTGGGCAGCAGGGGCAGCGATGGCGACAGCGGCCAGCGTGGCGGCGAAAATGGAGACGCGAATACGCGACATTGGGTGGTGCTCCTGGTTCTAGATAAGGGTTCTGGTAGCTGAGGTCAGGCGGCGAGCGCGGGCGGACCGCGCGGCGAGCGCGGAGCGCGCTCCAGCAGCGAGACGAGCGCCGCGGCATGGCGGCGCGACCAGATGACCTTGGCTGCACGGACGCGTGGAGCACGCGCGCGGTGAGCGGCGAGGATGCGTTCCTCGCCGACGTAGCGACCCGTCAGCAGCAGTGATGCGACAACGAGGAGCGGGACCGCCCACGGGCCCATGGCCGCGACGAGCAACACCGCGGCGAGGAGCAGAAGTGGGGCTGACCGCCTCATTGAGCGGGCAAGGGTACCGTTGCGCGGCGTGTTTGTGTCACAGGCGATCGGCCAGACTTTGCATCGCCTCGGCGGCGACGTCGTCTTCGGCCTGATGGGGAGCGGCAATCTGGCCGTGACCAACGCGATCGTCGCGGCCGGCGGGCGCTTCGTCTCGGCCCGTCACGAGACCGGCGCGCTGTGCATGGCGGACGGCTACGCGCGGGTCAGCGGGCGGCTCGGCGTGGCGAGCGTGCACCAGGGTCCGGGGCTGACCAACGCGATCACGGGCCTCACCGAGGCCGCGAAGTCGCGCACGCCGCTGATCCTGCTCGCGGCCGACACGCCGGCGGCGCAGCTGCGCTCGAACTTCCGGATCGACCAGGCGGCGCTCGTGGAGTCCGTCGGCGCTGTGGCGGAGCACGTCTACGGGCCTGAGACCGCCGTCGCGGACGTGACGCGGGCCGTCCGGCGAGCGGTCGTCGAGCGCCGCGCGGTCGTGCTGATGCTGCCGCTCGACGTGCAGGCGGCGACCGTCGAGTCCTCCGATCCGGTGTCGTGGGCGGAGCTCTCGCCGGTGCGGCCGAGTGCCGCCGCGGTGGCCGAGGTCGCCGCCGTCCTCGGCCGCGCGGAGCGGCCCGCGATCATCGCCGGCCGCGGCGCCGTGCTGTCCGGTGCCGGACCGGTCGCTGCGGCGCCTGGGCGAGGCGACGGGCGCCGTCCTGGCGACCTCGGCGGTCGCCAACGGGCTCTTCGAGGGCGACCCGTTCGCGGTCGGCATCTCCGGCGGGTTCGCCTCCCCCACGGCGCAGCGGCTGATCGGCGAGGCCGACGTCGTGATCGGCTTCGGCGCGGCGCTGAACGTCTGGACGACCCGTCACGGCGCCCTCCTGCGCGAAGCGACGGTCATCCAGGTCGACCGCGACGAGGAGGCGATCGGCGCCCACCGGCCGGTCGATCTGGGCGTCGTCGGCGACGCCCGCGAGACCGCCGAGGCGCTCGTCGAGGCGCTCGCCGGGAACGACCGCGGCGATGCGCTCGGCGGCGGCGCGCGCCGGAGCCTCACGCTCGCGGCGGAGATCGCGGCCGGGACCTGGCGCGACGAGCCGTACGAGGCCTCACGCGACTGGCTCGACCCGCGGGCGCTCTCGATCGCGCTCGACGAGATGCTGCCGGAGGAGCGGATCGTGGTCGTGGACTCCGGCGCGTTCATGGGCTACCCGTCGATGTACCTGCGCGTCCCGGACGCCCAGGGCTTCGTCTTCCCGCAGGCCTTCCAGTGCGTCGGGCTCGGGCTGGGCAACGCGATCGGGCGCGGCCGTCGCGCGGCCCGACCGGCTCACCGTCGCCGCGCTCGGCGACGGCGGGCTGCTGATGGCGCTGCCCGACCTCGAGACGCTGGGACGCGTGAAGCCCGACATGCTCGTGGTCGTCTACAACGACGCGGCCTACGGCGCCGAGGTCCATCATTTCCGCCCGATGGGCATCCCCGTCGAGCTCGCCCAGTTCCCGCCGACGGACTTCGCCGCGCTCGCCGAGGCCGCCGGCTGCCGCGGCCTCACGGCGCGTTCGGTCGAGGATCTGGAAGGCGTCCGCGAGTGGCTCGCCGACCGCGACCGCCCGCTGGTGCTGGACGCCAAAGTCGACCCCGACATCTGTGCCGAATGGCTAGAGGAGGCATTTCGTGGCCACTGATCAGACCCTGGGCGCGCTCGCGAGCGCGCTCGCCGACGGCTCCGTCCGCGTCGTCGACCTGACCCAGCCGCTGAGCGAGATCCACGCCGGTCCTGCAGCTCCCGCCGCCGTTCGCCAACACGCCCGGGCTGTCGCCGCGAGGACATCAGCCGCTACGACGACCTCGGCCCGGCCTGGGCCTGGACGACGCTGACCGTCGGCGAGCACGTCGGCACCCACTTCGACGCGCCGATCCACTGGATCACCGGCCGCGACGGCGAGGACGTCGCGTCGGTCGCCCCCGTCCAAGCTCGTCGCCCCGCTGCGCCGTGATCGACAAGTCCGCCGAGGCCGCCGCGGACCCGAACTACCTGCTCACGCTGGCCGACATCGAGGCGTGGTCGAACGAGCACGGCCCGCTGCCCGCCGGCGGCTGGCTGCTTCCTGCGCACCGGCTGGGACGCCCGCGCCCACGACCAGGAGGCGTTCCTCAACGGCGCCGCAGACGCCCGGCCCGGACGTCGAGGCCGCCCGCTGGCTGGCCGAGACCTCCGCGATCGTCGGCTTCGGCGTCGAGACCGTCGGCACCGACGCCGGCGCCGCCCACTCCTTCGACCCGCCGTTCCCGGTCCACCACTTCCTGCTCGGAGCGGGCAAGTACGGCCTCACCCAGCTCGCGAACCTCGCCGAGCTGCCGCCGACGGGCGCGGTCGTCGTCGTCGCGCCGCTGAAGCTGGTCGACGGAACGGGCTCCCCGTCGCGGGTCTTCGCGCTGGTCTAGCCGCCTGGACCTCACGGATCGGCGGCGGGTGAGAGGCGTCGCCGCGCGGGGAAGGGCGGGCAAGGTGGGGAGGGGGAGCGCGCGGTGGACCCGCCGCAGCGGACGCCGGTCATGGGTCGCGCGGTCCGCGCACTTCGGACGCGGGGGTGGTGTCGATTTGTGGTCATATAGCGGGGTAAATTGACCACACCCCCACCCGGCAGCGCGATTTCGTGATCGCACGTGGGCGACAGCCGACGATCCATGCGCGGCGGCTGGCTCGGCGCGCGCTCCCCCTCCCCACCTGCCAGCTTTCCCCGCGCGGCCCCGCCTCTCATCACCGGCGATCCGTGAGGTCCACGCCGCCGGCCAGCGTGTTCAGGCGATGAGGCGGGCGCGAAGCGCCGACGGGTCGAAGCCGTGCGACGCAAGCCATCCCAGCGGGCCGCCGTAGCGCTCGTCGAGCACCTCGAGCACGCGCTCGAGGAACATCGGCCTGCGGCTTGCGGGACTCGTCGGTGACGCCCTCGAGCAGTCGGTCGCGTAGGTCGGTGAGGCGCGCAGGCGGCGCATGATCGCGGTGATCCGCTCCGCGGTCACGACGTAGTCGGCGACGATCGCCTCGCGCGCGACGCCCACGGCCGCCAGCGCGAGGGCGACGACCACGCCGGTGCGGTCCTTGCCCGCCGCGCAGTGCACGAGCACCGGCCCCGGCCCGTCGCGATGTCCTCGAGCGCGCCGACGATCGAGTCCGGGCGGTCGCGCAGGTAGCCGAGGTAGTAGCTGACCGCGGGGTGCTCGCCGTCGGACCTGGCGAGCAGGACGTCGGTGCGGCTGGCCGTCCTCCGGATAGAGCGAGCGGTGGCGGATCTCGACGCGCCCGTCGCGCGACCAGCGGACCCGGGCCTTCCTGAGCGGACTCGTCGGTCGTGCGCAGGTCGACGACGCGGCGCACGCCCAGCTCGTCGACCAGCCGTGCGACGTCCGCCGCGGTCAGGCCCTGCAGGTTGTCCGAGCGCATCAGCACGCCCGGCGCCGTCACGCCGCCGTCGGCGAGCGGCAGCCCTCCGAGGTCGCGGACGTTGACCGCGCCCTCGAGCTCAACCCAGCCGCTCAGGCGCGCCCCACTTGCTGCAGCACCTGCGGGCACTTCGACGGTTCGCCGTCGGCGGTCTGGTGGTTCTCCATCAGCGCGATCAGCGTGCGGCCGACGGCCACCGCGGTGCCGTTCAGCGTGTGCACGTGCTCGGGCTTGCCGCCGTCCGGCCGGTACCGGATGTCGAGCCGGCGCGACTGGAAGTCGGTCGTGTTGGAGGTCGAGGTGAGCTCGCGATGGCGCTGCTGGGACGGCAGCCAGGCCTCGAGGTCGTACTTCTTGGCCGCCGAGGAGCCGAGGTCGTCGACCGCGATGTTGACGACGCGGTAGGGGATCTCGAGCCCCTGGAGGATCTCCTCCTCGATCGCCAGCAGCCGCTCGTGCTCGGCGACGCGAGTCGCCCGGCTCGACGAACGAGAACATCTCGACCTTGTCGAACTGGTGGACGCGGAAGATGCCGCGCGTGTCGCGCCCGGCGGCGCCCGCCTCGCGCCGGAAGCAGGGCGAGAAGCCCGCGTAGCGGCGCGGCACGCTCGTCCATGATCTCGCCGGCGTGCAGCGAGGCCAGCGGCACCTCGGACGTCCCGGTCAGGTAGAGCGGATCGTCGGCCAGGCGGTAGATCTGCTGCTCGGTGTCGGGCAGGAAGCCGGTGCCGAACAGCGCCTCCTCGCGCACCAGCACCGGCGGGATGACCGGCTCGAAGCCGTGCCCGCGCAGCACCTCGAGCACCCAGCGCACCAGCGCGAGCTCGAGGAACACGAGGTCGCCCTTCAAGATACGCGAAGCGCGAGCCGGCGACCTTGGCGCCGGCCTCCATGTCGATCATGGCGCCCGCGAGCTCGAGGTGATCGCGGCCCGACGGCGCGCCGTCGCCCCACTCGCGCAGCGGCGTGTCCGCGTCGGCGGCGGTCGGATCGGGCGGGTTCGGCAGCGAGGCGTTGAGCCTCGGCGAGCTCCGCCTCGACGCGCCGCGACCTCGGGCTCGAGCTCCTTGACCCGGGCGCTGACCGCCTGCATCGCGGCGATCGCCTCGGACGCGTCGGCGCCGGTGCGCTTGGCGTCGCCGATCGCCTTGGCGCCGGCGTTGCGCGCGCGCCTGCGCCTCCTCGAGCTCGGGCCGCAGCGCGTTCAGGCGCGCTCGCAGCGCCAGCGCGGCGTCCAGGCGCTCCTCGGAGCCGTCGCGGCGGCGCGCCAGGCGGCCCGCACCGGCTCCGGATCTCGGGCGATCGCCCTCAGGTCGAGCATGCGGCTAGCCCGGGGGCGGGCAGTCGGGCGGCTGAGTCGCGCCCGGCGCCAGCTGCACTTGCGAGCCGGACTCCTCCGCGAGGAACTTGGCGATCGCCTCGCGCCTCGGCGCCGACGACGATGTCCTGCGGCATCGGGCCCGACGAGAAGCCGCCGTTGCGGATCGCGTACAGCGCGCAGTTGTACGTCACCTTGCGCTGGTCGAAGTTCGGCCCGTCCTTGTACTCCCGGGTCCGCACGTTGGTCGCGGAGCCCTGCGTGCCGGCCACACTGAGCGTGTGGCAGCCCGAGCAGTGCTCGGTCGAAGATCTCGGCCGCGGCCTTGCTGCTCCGGGGTCAGGCTGGACGAGATGCCGTCCTCGCCGCAGGCGGCGATGCCGCCAGCGGTCGCGGCGAGCGCGGCGGCGATCAGCAGCAGACGGCGAGGCCTCGGCATCGGGTGCGACAGCATAGGGGACCGATGCCCGCCAGCACCCGCACCTTGATCGCGCTCGCCCTGAGCACGCTCGCTCCTCGCCGCCTGCGGCGGCACGGAGCCGACGGTGCGCGAGCGCACCGGCGAACTTCGCCGTCACGCTCGACGACTACCTGATCCGCCCGCAGAACATCAGCGTCCCGAAGGGGCAGGAGCTGACCGTCGACGGTCACCAACCGCGGCCGGCTCGGCCACACGTTCCGGATCCGCGGCCGCAACCAAGAACGTGCTGGCCTTCACGACGCTCCAGCCGGGCGAGACGAAGTCACGCACGTTCCGCGCTGGCCAAGGGCAAGTACACGATGTACTGCGCGCTGGCCAACCACGAGGAGCTCGGCATGTACGGCACGCTGGTGGTCGGTTGATGGACCCGTCGCCCCCCAGCGCTTCCGCGACGTGATGGGCGCATTTCGCGACCGGCGTCACCGTGGTGACCGCCAACGGCGCCGTCGGGCCCGGTGGGCATGACGGCCAACGCCGTCTGCTCGCTCTCGCTCGACCCGCTGCTGGCGCTCGTCTGCTTCGACAACGGCGCGCGCACGCTCAACGTCGTCCGCGAGACGCGGCGCTTCGGCGTCAACGTGCTCGCCGCCGGCCAGGAGGACCTCGCCCGCCTGTTCGCCTCCAAGCAGCCCGAGGCGACGAAGTTCGCCGGCGTGCAACACACCGTGCACGACGGCATCCCGGTCATCGAGGGAACGCTCGCCTGGGTCGGCTGCACGCTGCAGGAACTGATCCCCGGCGGCGATCACACGATCGGCATCGGCGCCGTCACGGCCGCCGAGACCGCGCCACGAGGGCGAGCCGCTGGTCTGGTACCGCGGCGAGTACCGGTGAGCGACCTCCACACCCAACTCGGCGCGCTGGCGATCGGACTCAACGTCGCTCGCCGGCGCTGATCGGCGCCGTCGCCTGGCTGGTGCGCGCGCAACCCGAAGCCGTTCTGGCTGGTGCTGCGCGCCGGGCAGATCGCTGATCATGGTCGAGGCCGTGATCGGCGCCGCGCTGCTGCTCGACGGCCGCGACCTGCCGCGCCTGCACCTGGTCTACGGCCTGACGCCGATCGCCGTCGCCTTCCTCGCCGAGCAGCTCAAGCTGCTCGCCACGCAGACGCTGCTGGACAAGCGCGGCTTCGAGGGCGGCGCCGACGTCGCGAAGCTCCCCGAAGCGGAGCAACGGGCGCTTCGTCACCGCCGTCGCTGCGACGCGAACTGGGAGTGATGGCGACCTCCGCGGCGATCGTCGCCGTGCTGGCCGCGCGGGCCCAGGGCTGGATCTAGCCGCGTCCCGAGCACGCAGGCGCCTTTAGGTGCGCTTTGGCACTAAGTAACAGCGGCGCACAAGGTGCTACAAATCCGAGACGTGATCCGTGCCTACCTGCCGGCGATCGTCTTCGTGGTCCTCGGGATCGGGCTGGGGGCCATCTTCGCGACGCTCAACAGCGTCCTCGGCCCCAAGCCGAAGTATCGCCGTACCGCGACGGCCGAGCCGTACGAGAGCGGCCTCCCGTCGGAGGTCAAGAAGTCGATGCGCTTCGGCATCTCCTTCTACCTCGTGGCGATGCTGTTCATCCTGTTCGACATCGAGACGATCTTCCTGTTCCCGGTCGCGGTTCAGCTGAAGGCGTTCGGGACGTTCGCGCTGGTCGGAGATCTCCGTGTTCATCGTGCTGCTGTTCGTGGCCTTCATCTACGTCTGGCGCAGAGGGGCACTGGAATGGAAATAGTTCGTCAGCAGCTCGGCAACGGCGACGACGGCGAGTTCCGCGCCCGCCAGCTCCGCGCCCGTCAGATGCTCACCGGCGAGCTCGACGGCTCCGACCTCGACGCCTACGTCGAGGAGCGCGTGATGACCACGACGATGGACAAGGCGGCGAACTGGGCGCGCGGCAACGCGTTCATGCCCGCCACCTTCGGCCTCGCCTGCTGCGCGATCGAGATGATGGCCGCGGTCAACGCCCGCATGGACATCGCGCGCTTCGGCTTCGAGGCCTTCCGCGCGAGCCCGCGCCAGGCCGACCTGATGATCATCTCGGGCCGCGTCTCGATCAAGATGGCGCCGGTCGTCCGCCGCATCTACGACCAGATGCTCGAGCCCAAGTGGGCGATCGCGATGGGCGCCTGCAGCTCGTCGATGGGCGTCTTCAACAACTACGCGATCGTCCCGGCCGACAAGTTCCTGCCGGTCGACATCCACGTCCCCGGCTGCCCGCCGCGGCCCGAGGCGCTGGTCTACGGCGATCCTGAAGCTGCGCGCGATGGTCATGTCCAAGCCCGACGAGGGCTGGCGCTCGCGCTACGGCGGTCGCGGCACGGAGGAGTTCGTCGAGTCCGAGCTCGGCGATCGAGGTCGCCGGGTGCCTGACGCCACCGGGCTCGAGCTGATCGCCCAGGAGCTGCGCGAGCGCGACGCGGAGTCGGTGCTCGACACCCTCTACTTCCGCGACAAGGCCGTGCTCACGGTCAGCGCCTCCAGCATCCGCGAGACGCTCGAGCACCTGCGCGGCAAGGGCTTCAACTTCCTGGCGAGCGTCCACGGGGTCGACTACTTCCCCGAGGAGCCGCGCCTCGGCGTGCACTACGAGCTGCTCGACATGCACGAGGTCGACCGGATGACGGTCAAGCTCCGCGTGCCGCTCGACGCGCCGCAACGTGCCGAGCGTCGTCGCCGACTGGCCGACCGCCGACCACCAGGAGCGCGAGGTCTACGACATGTTCGGCGTGATCTTCGACGGTCACCCGGACCTGCGCCGGATCCTGATGCCCGAGGACTACGACGGGCTTCCCGCAGCGGCGCGACTTCCCGATGGGCGGCGAGGAGATCCTCTTCACGCACAACGAGCCGAAGAACCCGGGGTGGTGGAAGTGAGCGACGTGACGCACAAGCCCGTCCCGACCGCGATCCCCGGGCATGACGTACCGGGAGATGGAGTCGAGCGTCGAGCTCGCCCACATCGAGCACCCCGAGCACGACGAGCTGCTGACGCTCAACCTCGGCCCGCACCACCCGGCCACGCACGGCGTGCTGCGGCTGATCACGACGCTCGAGGGCGAGGTCGTGCGCGACATCAAGCCGGTCATCGGCTACGTGCACACCGGCATCGAGAAGAACTGCGAAGACAAGTCCTACTGGAAGGTCATCCCGCTCGTCGAGCGGATGGACTACCTCTCGTACTACTTCAACGCGATGGCCTACGTCGGGTCCGTCGAGACGCTGCTCGAGATCGACGTCCCGCCGCGCGCGCAGTACCTGCGCGTCGCGCACATGGAGCTCAACCGGATCGCCTCGCACCTGCTGTGGCTCGCGACCGGCGGCCTCGACCTCGGCGCGATGTCGGTCTTCTGGTACGGCTGGCGCGACCGCGACCTGATCCTCGACCTGTTCGAGATGTCCTCCGGCCAGCGCATGCACCCGCGCTACTTCCAGGTCGGCGGCGTCGCCGAGGACATCCCGGCCGGCTGGGAGAAGAAGGCGCGCGCCTTCACCAAGCAGTTCCCCGCGCGCATCGATCAGTTCGAGGAGCTGATCGACAAGAACCAGATCGTGCTCGAGCGCCTGCGCGGCGTCGCCGCCGTCGACGCCGACACGCTGCTCAGCCTACGGCGTCACCGGCCCGCTGCTGCGCGCCGCCGGCAACCCGTGGGACCTGCGCAAGGCGCAGCCGTACTCGAGCTACGAGCACTTCGACTTCAAGATCCCGGTCGGCACGGTCGGCGACAACTACGACCGCTACCGCGTCCGCATGGCCGAGATGCGCGAGTCGATCAAGATCATCGACCAGGCGCTCGACGGGCTGCCCGAGGGCGACTACATCACGTCCGACCGCAAGTACGCGCTGCCGCCGCGGCACGAGCTGGCGACGTCGATGGAAGCGCTGATCCACCACTTCAAGCTCGTCACCGAGGGCTTCCGCGTCCCGCCGGGCGAGGCGTACTACCCGATCGAGTCCCCGCGCGGCGAGCTCGGCTGCTTCGTGCGCGCCGACGGCTCCTCCAAGCCGGCCCGCGTGCACATGCGCGACCCCTCGTTCGTGAACCTGCAGGCCTTCAAGCCGATGGTGCAGGACCTCTACATCGCCGACCTGATCGCCGCGCTGGCGATGCTCGACCCGATCCTCGGGGGGATCGACCGCTGATGGCGATCGATCCGTCACAGGTCAAGCGCTACGCGCACGGCTCGCGCGTCCCGGGCTGGGACGACTCCGTCGACCTGACGAAGGACCCGGCGGTCGTCCCCGACCCCGCCACGACGCACGTGCCCGCGCACGTGCGCACGGCGATCGAGGACCTGATGACGAAGTACCCGGACATCCGCTCCGCCGTCGATCCCGGCGATGAAGATCGTCCAGAACGAGCACGGCTGGCTCTCGCCGACGGCGATGGAGCAGGCCGCGTGCGTGCTGCGCCTGACGCCCGCCTACCTCGTGTCCGTCGCGAGCTTCTACGACATGTTCGAGCTGCGCCCCAAGGGCAAGACGGACGTCTACGTGTGCACGAACATCTCGTGCTCGCTGCTCGGCGCCGACGCCGTCTACGCCCGGATCAAGGACGTGCTCGGCGGCGACCCGGACTTCAACGTGCGCGCCTTCGAGTGCCTCGGCGCCTGCGAGATCGCGCCGATGGCCTCCGTCGACGGCGTCTACGTCGGCCCGCTGACCGAGGACGACGCGGAGCGCATCCGCGACGACGTCAAGGCCGGCGGCGAGGTCCTCGAGGACAAGCAACTCGCGCGCCGCAAGGCCGCCAGCAAGCACTGGCAGGAGAACCGTTGATCGCGAACATCGACACGATCCTCTTCAAGGACATCGACGAGCCGGGCCTGAACACGCTCGACGTCTACGCAGCGCCGCGGCGGCTACGAGATGCTCAAGAAGGCGCTGAAGATGGAACCGGGCGCCGTCCTCGACGAGATGCTCGCCTCCGGCGTGCGCGGGCGCGGCGGCGCCGGCTTCGCGATGGGCCGCAAGATGTCCTTCATCCCCAAGGGGACGATGGACAAGTACCTCGTCTGCAACGCCGACGAGTCCGAGCCCGGGACCTTCAAGGACCGCGAGCTGATGCAGAAGAACCCCCACCTGCTGATCGAGGGGATCATCATCGGGGCGTACTGCATCGGCGCGAGCCGCTCGTTCATCTTCATCCGCGGCGAGTACGACTACGTCGCCGACATCCTCGACGCGGCCGTCGCCGAGGCGCGCGCGGCGGGCTTCATCGGCGAGAACGTGCTCGGCTCCGATCACACGATCGACCTGGTCGTGCATCGCGGCGCCGGCGCCTACATCTGCGGCGAGGAGACCGCGCTGCTGGACTCGCTCGAGGGCAAGCGCGGCAACCCGCGCCTGAAGCCGCCGTTCCCGGCCGTCCAGGGCCTCTACCAGGGCCCGACGCTGATCAACAACGTCGAGACGCTGATGAACGTCCCGGTGATCCTCGGGATGGGCGGCGCCGAGTACGCCAAGATCGGCAAGGAGACCTCGACCGGCACCAAGCTGATCTCGATCTCCGGGCCAGATCAAGTACCCGGGCAACTACGAGATCGTGCTCGGCACCAAGGTCCGCGACATCCTCTTCGACCTCGCCGGCGGCCCGCTCGACGGGCAGACGTTCAAGGCCTTCTTCCCCGGCGGCTCGAGCTCGCCGGTGCTGCCGCTGACCGACGAGGTGCTCGACCTCGACTACGACTTCGACACGCTCGCGAAGGCCGGCTCGATGCTCGGCTCCGGCGCGATCATCGTCTTCGACGAGTCGACCTCGATCGTCGACGTCGCCTACAAGACCGCCCACTTCTACCGCCACGAGTCCTGCGGCAAGTGCTCGCCCTGCCGCGAGGGCACGAACTGGACGGAGAAGATGCTGCGTGCGCATCAAGAACGGCGACGCGACCCCGATGGACCTCGACATCATGGCCTCGGTCTGCGAGCAGATCATGGGCAACTGCCTGTGCGTGCTCGGCGACGCGATGGCGATGCCGGTCGGCTCGATGATCAAGCACTTCCGCGAGGAGTTCGAGACCTACATCGAGGCCGCGCGCGAGAAGGCCGGCTTCGGCGCCGCCATCCCGCAGGTCAACCGTGGCGCCCACGCCGGTCCCGAAGCCCGCTCCTCGACCCGGTCAGTCGCCGCCTGATGCCACGCCCCGAAGTCAAGACGATCACGTTCACGCTCGACGGGCGTGAGGTCCAGGCGCCCGAAGGCGTGATGCTGGTCGACGGCGCCAAGTACGGCGACGTCGAGATCCCGATCTTCTGTTACGAGCCCAAGCTCGGCCAGCCCGTCGGCGCCTGCCGCATGTGCCTGGTCGAGATCGAGGGCATCCCGAAGCTGCAGACGGCGTGCTCGACGCCGATCCGCGACGGCATGGTCGTCAACACGCAGACCAAGCGCGTCCACGACGCGCAGCGCGCGGTGGTCGAGTTCCTGCTCATCAACCACCCGCTCGACTGCCCGGTCTGCGACAAGGGCGGCGAGTGCCCGCTGCAGGACGTCACGTACGGCTGGGGCCCCGGCACGTCGCGCTTCATCGAGCCCAAGCGCCACTTCAAGAAGCCGCTCGAGCTCTCGCCGCTGATCGCGATCGACCGCGAGCGCTGCATCCTCTGTTACCGCTGCGTGCGCTACTCGCAGGAGATCTCCGAGGACTACCAGCTGGTCCTCCACGATCGCGGCGCGGCGAGCTTCGTCGGCACCTTCGACGGCCACCCGTACGTCGCCCCGTTCAGCGGCAACATCATCGAGCTCTGCCCGGTCGGCGCGCTGACGTCGAAGGCCTACCGCTTCCGCGCCCGTCCGTGGGACATCGAGGGCGCGGGCACGGTCTGCGCCGGCTGCTCCGCCCAGTGCAACGTCGAGCTGACCGTCCGCGACGACCGCGTCCTGCGCGTGCTCGCCCGCGACCACGAGGGCGTCGACGACGGCTGGCTGTGCGACAAGGGCCGCTTCTCCTACCAGGCCGTGCACTCCGACGAGCGGATCGTCGAGCCGATGGTCCGCGAGGGCGCCGAGCTGCTGCCCGGCGAGCTGGGACAAGGCGATCGCCGCCGCCGTGTCGCGCGCTCAAGAAGGCGGGCAACCGCGCTTCCGCGCTGGCCGGCGGGACGACGACCAACGAGGAGGCCTTCCTCCTCCAGCAGCTGCTGCGCGACGACCTCGGCTCGAGCCACCTGAGCGCGCGCACCGGCGGCGAGCAGCCGCTCGACGTGCTGCGCGCGCTGGCCGACCCGAAGCTGCAGGCGAGCGTGCCGGACCTCGAGTTCGCGCACACCGTCCTGCTCGTCGACTGCGACCCGATCGACGAGGCGCCCGTCTGGGACCTGCGGATCCGCAAGGGTGCGCGCCGCCACCAGACCAAGGTCGTCGTCGCCAGCGCGCGGCCGACGGCGCTTGACCCGATCGCGGCCGACGACGCTGCGCTTCGCGCCCGGCGGCGGCGAGGCCTTCCTGGTCGCGCTCGACGCCGCGCTCTCCGGCGACGAGGGCAACCTCGGCGGCGCGGCCAGCGCCGCGGGCTCCAACGGTTCCGCGATCCGCGCCTTCGCCGACGCCCTGCGCGACGCGGGCGAGGAGGTCGTGATCGTCTACGGCGAGCGCGCGCTCAACGGCCAGGCCGGCCGCGCGCTGCTGAACCTCGCCTCGCGCCTGAACCTCGCGGCGATCCCGAACGCGGGCCTGCTCGCGCTGCCGGGAACGCCGAACGGCCGCGGCATCCGCGAGGCCGGCTTCGCGCCCGGCCACGGCCCGGGCTACACCTCGCTCGCCGCCCCCGGCCGCGACGCGGACGGCATCGCCGAGGGCCTCGCCAGCGGCGAGCTGCACACGGTCTGGCTGCACCACGTGGACCCGCTGCGCAGCTACCCGAACCGCTCCGCTGTGGGATCAGGCGCTGGGCACCGCGCAGACCGTGATCGCCGTCGACTCGCAGCTGAGCGACACGCTGCGCGAGCACGCCGACGTCGTCTTCCCCGCCGAGGCCTACCCCGAGAAGGAAGGCACGCTCGTGCATCCCGACGGGCGCCTGCAGCGGCTGCGCCCGGCGATCGGCCGCGCGCGCGGCAAGAGCGGCCAGCCCGGCCAGCGGCGTGCGCCCGCTGTGGCAGGTCATCACCGAGATCGCCCGCACGCTCGGCTACGCGACCGGCGACGCCCGCACCGGCGCGCAGGTCTCGCGGCGCCTGTTCGACGCCGTGCCGTTCTACGCGGGCATCACGCTCGAGGAGATCGGCGGCCGCGGCGTGCGCTGGGTCGAGCGCGAGGAGTTCGTCTCGCCCGACTGGGAGGCCGCGAAGCTCGAGGTCCCGGACGCGGCGCCCGCCGCCGCGCGACGGCAAGCTGCGCCTCGGCACCTACCGCCCGCTGTGGGCGGCCAAGGAGGTCGACCTCTCGCCGGCGCTGCACTTCATCCGCGCCCGCCAGGTGGCCGAGCTCTCGCCCGCCGACGCCGACGCGCTCGGCATCGGCGACGGCGACCGGATCGAGGTCGGCAACGGCAAGCGCGTCCCGGCCACGGCCAAGCTGCGCGCCGCGGTCCCGGCCGGCAGCGTGTTCCTCGCCGAGGGCACGCGCGAGAACGGCGCCAACCTGCTCACGGGCGGGCTCGTCGAACTGCACCGCGTCGGCGCCGGGCTCGCTCGAGCCCAGCGCGATCGCCGCGCAGGTCGCGCCTGGCCGATCGAAGGCCTGTCCGAGATGCCCGCCTCCGCCCCGCTGCCGATCCCGCCGCGGGAGGTCACATGACGCCGTATTTCTCCGAGGTCGGCTACTACGAGCCGTGGTGGATGCAGATCATCAAGGCGCTGGTGATCTTCTTCGTCGTCTTCAACCTGGTGCCGATCGCGCTGGTCGCCGACCGCAAGGTGCTCGGCCGCTTCCAGCATCGCTACGGCCCGAACCGCGTCGGCCCGTTCGGCGCGATGCAGCCGATCGCCGACATCGGCAAGCTGCTCTTCAAGGAGCAGTTCCGGCCGCGCACGGCGAACGGCTGGCTGTTCGCCCTCGCCCCGGTCATCTCCGTGATGACCGCCGCGGCGACGATCGCGATCATCCCGTTCTCGGACGTCGTCGACATCTTCGGCACGCCGATCGGGCTCTACGGCATCGATCCCTCGATCGGGATCCTCTACGCCTTCGCCTTCGGCGGCCTCGCCTTCTACGGCATGATGCTCGGGGGCTGGGCGTCTGGTTCGAAGTACTCGTTCCTGGGTTCGATGCGCGCCGCCGCGCAGCTGATCTCCTACGAAGTCGCCCAGGGGCTCTCGATCATCGGCGTGATCATGATGGTCGGCTCGCTGTCGATGACCGACATCGTCCAGTGGCAGGAGCAGAACTTCTGGATGGTCGGGCCGCAGCTCGTCGGCTTCCTGATCTTCCTGGTCGCCGCCTTCGCGGAGACCAACCGCGCGCCGTTCGACCTCGCCGAGGCCGACGCCGAGCTGGTCGGCGGCTTCAACACCGAGTACGGCGGCGGCCGCTTCGCCGCGTTCTTCGCGGCGGAGTACCTCAACGTCGTAGTGATCTCCGGGATCATGGTGACGCTGTTCTGGGGCGGCTGGGACGTCCCATTCTGGGATCAGCCGAACTGGATCGAGCCGATCGTCGTGATCGCGAAGATGCTCGTCTTCATCTTCTTCTTCATCTGGGTCCGCGCGACGCTTCCGCGTCTGCGCTACGACCAGCTCATGTCGTTCGGCTGGAAGATCCTCCTGCCGCTGGCGACGCTCAATGCCCTTGTGACCGCGATCCTCGTGGTGGTGCTCAACTAATGCCCTATGACCCCGGAGATGTCGTCGAGGTCCTGCGCGGTCCGCGCGAAGGGGCCGCGGCCGGCACGTACCGCGCCTTCGCCGCGACGCTGAAGGGCCTGAAGATGACGATGGGTCGGCTCGCTGAGGGCACGACCACGATCAACTATCCCGAGGAGAAGACGCCGGTCTACCCGCGCTTCCGGGGACGGCACAAGCTCCACCGCTTCGAGGACACGGGGCTGGAGAAGTGCGTGGGCTGCTCGCTGTGCGCAGCGGCCTGCCCGTCGGACTGCATTCGTGTGGTGGCGGACGAGAACACGCCGGAGAACCGTGTCAGCGCCGGAGAGCGCTACGCCGCGGTGTACGAGATCAACCTGTCGCGCTGCATCTTCTGTGGCTACTGCGAGATCGCGTGTCCGTTCGACGCGATCACGATGGGCCACGACTACGAGATGGCGGACTACAACCGGTCCGACCTGATCTTCACCAAAGAGATGTTGCTCGCCGAACCGCTGGAGCGCACGCCGTTGCGCTCCGCGGACGAGTAGCCTGGCGCGCCGGATGGCGGAGGTCTTCTTCTTCTTTGCCGCGATCGGTGCCATTGCCGGCGCCGCGGGCACGGTCATGTTGCGCGACGCGTTCTACAGCGTGCTCGCGCTCGTGTGCCACCTCATTTTCCTGGCGATGCTCTTCCTGCTGCTGCGGGCGGAGTTCGTCGCCGCGGCTCAGGTCATCGTCTACGCGGGCGCCGTGATGGTGCTCTACGTCTTCGTCGTCGGCTACGTCGGCGGCATGGAGGCCGGCCTGGCAGGTCCCGCCGGTCGTGGGCTGCGGATCGTCTCGGTCGTGTTCGCGCTCGCGCTGTTCGTCGAGCTTTCGATCGCGCTGATCGGCTCCGGCGTCAAGGCCCTCGACGGTGAGGGCGCGCCGTACAAGCCGGGCTTCGGCGAGCCGGCGACGATCGGCAAGGAGTTCCTGACGAACTACCTGGTCGCCTTCGAGGTCGCCTCGCTGCTGCTGCTCGTCGCGGCCGTCGGCGCGGTCATCCTCGCCCGTCGCCGCACGGGTGTGGCCGACGCGCGTGAGATCTCGGTCGCCGACCTGATGCGCACGCCGCTGACCAAGGGCGACGAGCCCGAGGGCACGATGATCGAAGCCGGCGGACCGGCGCACAACTGATGCCGATCACCTGGTACCTCGTCGTCTCCGCGCTGATCTTCTGCATCGGCACCGGCGGCGTGCTCACACGCCGCAACCCGCTCGTGATCCTGCTCAGCCTCGAGCTGATGCTCAACGCCTCCAACCTCGCGCTGGTCGCCTTCGCGCGGGCGCACGGCGATATGGGCGGGCAGATCTTCGCGCTGATGGTGATGGTCGTCGCGGCCTGCGAGGTCGCTGTCGGCCTCGGCCTCGTCGTCGCGATCTACCGCCGGCGCCTGCCGATTGACGTTGACGAACTTCGGGAACTTCAGGGATGACTAGCCAACTCGGTTCGACTTCTACCGCTCGTCGTGACGAGCGCATGCGGAGCGGTGGATGAGCTTGACCACCTACGGCTGGCTGGTCCTCGCGTTCCCGCTGGCCGGGGCGATCCTGATCGGCCTGACCTTCAAGGTGCTGCCGACGCGCGTGCACGGCGTGATCGGGACGCTCGCGATCCTGCTCGCCTTCCTGAGCGCGGTCGGCATGCTGATCGAGCTGACCAACCGCGGCGAGGAAGAGCGCCAGGTCGTCTCCGTCGGCTGGGACTACGTGAACACGCTCGGCGTGGACGCGCAGATCTCGATCCTGATCGACCCGCTCTCGGTGCTGATGTGCCTGGTGGTGGCGGGCGTCTCGACGCTCATCCACCTCTACTCGGTCGCCTACATGGGCGGCGACCGCGGCTACACGCGCTTCTTCGGCTACCTGAACTTCTTCGTCTTCAGCATGCTGCTGCTGGTCCTCGCGGCCAACTTCTTCCTGCTGATCATCGGCTGGGCCTTCGTCGGCGCGGCCTCCTACTTCCTGATCAGCTTCTGGTATCGGCGTGAGACGGCGACGTCGGCCGGCATCAAGGCCTTCGTCATCAACGTGCTCGGCGACGTCGGCCTCGTGCTCGGCACGTACTTCATCTTCCAGGGCACCGGCACGCTGGACTTCCTGAAGACCTTCGCCGAGATCGACCAGGCGTTCACGGTCAACCAGGCCCAGCTCGTCGCGGGCTGCCTGCTGCTGCTCGTCGGCGCGTTCGCCAAGTCGGCCCAGGTCCCGCTGCACACATGGCTCCCGGACGCGATGGAGGGCCCGACCCCGGTCAGCGCCCTGATCCACGCCGCGACGATGGTGACCGCCGGCGTGTACCTGATCGCCCGCCTGCATCCGCTCTTCGAGCAGGCGCCGGACGCCGCCGCCGTCGGCGCGATCCTCGGCTGCGCCACGCTGCTGATCGCGGCCACGATCGCCCTGGTGGTGACCGATCTCAAGCGCGTCATCGCCTACTCGACGATGTCCCAGATCGGCTACATGATCATGGCCGTCTGCTCGGCCGCCTACGCCGCGGGCATGTTCCACCTGATGACGCACGCCTTCTTCAAGGCGCTGCTCTTCATGGCCGCCGGCTCGGTCATCTCGGCCATGGGCGGCGTGCAGAACCTGGACAAGATGGGCGGCTTCCGCAAGGCGATGCCGTTCACGTTCGCCTGCATGCTGATCGGCGGCCTCGCGCTCTCGGGCATCCCGCCGTTCTCGGGCTTCTTCTCCAAGGACGAGATCCTCTCGATCGAGTTCGAGCGCGGTGGCTGGCACACGATCCTCGGCGTGGCGGGCTACATCGGCGCGTTCATGACCGCCGTCTACACGTTCCGGATGATCTTCCGCGCCTTCTTCGGCAAGATGGTCCCGGAGGCCGAGGAGCTCTCGCACGGGCACCTCTACCACGCCCCGGAGCCGATCAACCCGGCGACCGGCGAGGTCGAGGACACCGAGATCGGCTTCCCCGGCCCGGATCACCACATCGCCGAGCGCGAGGTGCCGATGAAGATCGCGATGGGCTCGCTGGCGATCCTCGCGATCATCGGCGGCCTCCTCCAGATCCCGGGTATCACGCATCTCCTGCACACGTTCCTGGAGCCGACCTTCGCCGACTCCAAGCTCTACGCGGAGCTCGAGCCCGCGACGTCGCAGGAATGGTTCGACCTGACGATCGGCGGCGTGCTCGGCATCGCCGGCATCGTGCTGGCCTGGACGCTGTGGGGCCATGACAAGCAGCCGGTGGCGCTGCGTCAGAAGCTCGCTCCGCTGCACTCGTTCTTCGTCCACAAGTGGTACTTCGACGAGCTCTACGACTTCATGTTCGTGCGGCCGTTCGCGTGGTTCGGCCGCTTCGCCAACAGCACCTTCGAGCGCGTGTTCGTCAACGGCGCGCTGATCGGTGGCACCGCCGGCGCTGTGCGCATCCTGTCCGCCGCGGTCCGCGGCATCCAGTCGGGCTACCTGCGCTACTACGCCGCGCTGTTGCTCGTCGGGCTTACCGGGCTGAGCGCCTACTTCCTGATCTCCGCATGATCCATCTCTCCATCCTTGTCTTCTTCCCGGTTGTCTGCTCGCTTCTCGGCGCGTTCAACCCGCGGGTCATCGGCATCGTCGCCACGCTCATCCCGCTCGTGTATGCGGTGATGCTGGTCGCGGACTTCGATCCCGCCGGCGGCCTGCAGCACGTCACCGACGACGCGTGGATCCCCGAACTGGGCATCCGCTACAAGCTCGGCATCGACGGCCTGAACCTGTGGCTGATCCTGCTGACCACGGTCGTCGCCTTCGCGTGCGCCGTCTGGCTCGCGGTGCGGCCGGTGCAGGAGCGCGGCGGACTCTTCACGTTCCACATGGCGCTCGGCGAGACCGCCGTCCTCGGCGCCTTCGTCGCCCAGGACCTGGCGCTCTTCGTCCTCTTCTTCGACCTGATGCTGGTGCCCTTCTACTTCATCGTCGGCCAGTGGGGCGGTCCAGACCGCGTCCCGGCCGCGCTGAAGATGGTCATCTACACGCTGGTGGGCTCGCTGCTGATGCTCGCGGGCGCGGTCGCCACGGCGGTGCTGGCGCAGGCCGGGCCGGGCGGCTCGATCAGCTTCGTGCTCTCCGATCTCGTGCGCAACCCGCTGCCGGAGTCGACGCAGAAGTGGATCTTCATCACGTTCGCGCTCGCGTTCCTGATCAAGATGCCGTCCTTCCCGTTCCACGGCTGGATGCCCGACGCGTACCGGACGATGCCGCTGCCGGCGCTCGCGTTCTTCTCCGGCGTGGTCTCGAAGGTCGCCGCCTACGGCTTCCTGCGGCTCGTGCTGCCGCTCTTCCCCGCCGCGACCGAGAGCTTCCACGAGATCCTGCTGATCCTCGCGGTGGTCTCGATCCTCTACGGCTCGGTACAGGCCTTCACACAGACCAACGCGCGCCTGATCCTCGGTTACTCGTCGGTCGCGCAGCTCGGCTTCATCACGCTCGGGATCTTCGCGCTGGACGCCGCCGGCCAGGGCGCACAGGGCGCGTTGCTGCAGGCGGTCAACCACGGCCTCGTCGTCGCGCCGCTGTTCTTCGTGATCGCGCTGCTCGCCGAGCGCGCGGAAGGCTCGGAGGACATCCGCGACTACGGCGGGATCGCGTTCCGCGCCCCGTTCCTCGCGGTCCTGTTCCTGGTCGCGGCGCTGGCGACGCTCGCCATGCCCGGCTCGGCGAACTTCGCCGGCGAGTTCCTGATCCTGCTCGGTGTCTTCAACTCGGTCCAGGCGATCGCGATCGTCGCGTCGCTCGGGGTCGTGCTGGCCTCGGTCTACGCGCTGCGGATGTACATCCGCTCGATGCACAACCGCGTCGGGCCGCGCGTGGAGTCCTTTGAGCTGAGCTTCCGCGACAGCATCGTGCTGGTGCCGCTGATCCTCGCGATCATCGCGTTCGCGATCTATCCCCAGCTCGCGCTTGAGTCGGGCGAAGAGGCCATCAAGGCGACGGTAACGGCGGTGCAGCGATGAGTCCCCTGATCGCCCAGGCGACCCTCAAGGGTCCGGAGATCAACTGGGAGGCGCTGTCGCCCGCGATCGCGCTCGTCGTCGGCGCCTGCGTCGTGCTGCTCGTCGGCCTCGGCCGCTCCCAGTTCATCCGCCGGACCGTCGTCCCCTCCTTGACGATCGTGGCGCTGCTCGTCACCGCCGGGCTCTGCATCTGGCAGTGGGACACGCACGAGGCGATCATCGCCCGCGCCATGGTCGTCGACGACCTGACGCTGTTCCTGACGTTGATCTTCGTCACCGGCGGCGTGTTGTCGGTCCTGCTCTCGTGGCATTCCTCGGCGAGTGCCGAAGCCGGCGAAGGCGAGTACTTCGCGCTGCTGCTGACCTCGATCCTCGGCATGTTCGTGCTGGTCGCGGCCAATGACCTGGTCGTGCTGTTCATCGGCTTCGAGCTGCTCTCGATCCCGCTCTACGTGCTCTGCGCGACCCACATGAAGCGCGAGCAGTCGCTGGAATCGGGCCTGAAGTACCTGATCGTCGGTTCGGTCGGTTCGGCGACGCTGCTCTACGGGCTCGCGATGCTCTACGGCGCCGCCGGCGGCACCAACTTCGACAAGCTCGCGCTCGCGGGTCCCGACATCGCCGACGACGTGCTGTTCCTGTCGGGCATCGCGCTCGTCATGGTCGGGCTCGCGTTCAAGGCCTCCGTGGCGCCGTTCCATCAGTGGACGCCGGACGTCTACGAGGGCGCGCCGACGCCGATCACCGGCTTCATGGCGGTGGCGACCAAGGCGGCCGCCTTCGGCGTGATCCTGCGGCTCTTCGACGTCGCCCTGATCGACGCGTCCACGACCTGGGCGCCCGCCTTCGCGACGCTGGCCGTGATCACGATCGTCGTCGGCAACGTCGGCGCGATCGGGCAGGGCTCGCTGAAGCGCATGCTCGCCTACTCCTCCGTCGCACAGGCGGGCTACATGCTCGCCGGCGTGGTCGTGACGACCCAGCTCGGCATCTCGGCGACGGTCTTCTACCTCGCGATCTACGTCGTCATGAACCTCGGCGCGTTCGCCGTGATCGTGGCGCGCGAGCGTGAGACCGGCCTCGGTGACGACATCAGCTCGCTCTACGGCCTTGGCGCGAACCGCCCGTGGCTCGCGTGGCCGATGACGATCTCGATGCTCGCGCTGGCCGGCTTCCCCGTCACCGCCGGGTTCTTCGGCAAGGTCTACCTGATCCAGGCCGCCGTCGACAACGGCTACGCCTGGCTCGGCGTCGTGATCGTGCTCGGCTCGGCCGTCTCGCTCGCGTACTACCTGCGCGTGGTAGCCGCCGTGTGGATGCGCGCGCCGTCGGAGGCGCCCGCCTCGCTCGTGCGGGCCTCCGCACGTCCGGTGATCGCCGGTGGCTCCGCCGAGGCCGACGACGAGGCCCTGGCGGCAGGTCGCACGCCCGGTGCCGATTCGGCCACGATCGTGGACATCGACGGACCCGCACCCGCCCGCGTCGGGCTGCGCCAGCCGGAGGTCGTGTTCGTCGCGGTCATCTGCGCGCTGGCCACGCTCGCGATCGGCGTCTACCCCGAACCGCTGCTCGACCTCGCCAAGGACGCCGGCGAGGCGATTCGCACGCTGATCTAGGGGGGCGAACTTCCGCGCGCCCCTCCTACGAGGGGTGTGCGATCGCGCCCCACCGCCGGCCAGGCATCCCTCGAGTACATCGCCGCCGTCGCCCTCCTGGCGGCGGTGCTGCTCGTCGCCGCGCCGGCGGTGGGAGCCCCCGACATCGGGCGCTCGGTCTTCGCCGCCGTCAAGCACGGCATCTGTCTCGCGGGCGGTGACATCTGCAGTTCCGGGGACGCTGCTCGGGCGGGCCTGGCGCCGTGTCCGGTGCGATCCGACACCACCGGCGGCGAAGGCTCCGTGACGGCGTTCAGCGTCGAGCTCGGCGGCAAGTGGCTGCTGACCGTGACGCCCCAGTCCGACGGCACGGTCGCGGTGGTCCGCACCGCGGGCGGCAGTGCAGGTGTGACCGGCGGTGTCGGGCCGGAGTTCTCGCTCGGACCCGTGCGCGGGAACGCGGGCGCGATCGCGGCCGCCCGGGTCCGGGTCCAGGCGGCGCGCGGCTGGACGTTCCCGGACGCGGCGGCCGCGAAGCGCTTCCTCGAGCACGCCGTTCGCAACGGGTTCGAAGGCGACCGGTTCCCATGGACCTGGCAGTCGACCGAGAAGGCCGAGGAGCTCTCGGGAGCCGCCGGCGCGATGGGCTCGGCCAACGGGTACCGCGACCACCTGGACGCCGTCAGCGTGGCGGTCTCGCTGCAGAGCGCGATCGGCTCGCGCGAGACCCGCGACGGCCTCCACACCACCTACACCCGGATCGCGCTCGACGGCCCCGAGCTGACGATCCCGTTCCTTCCCTCGATCGGCCGCGGCCGCGACGAGTGGATCGCCGAGTACACGCGCGATCCGAACGGCCCGCGCGAGATCGCCTTCCGCCGCGTCGTCCCGAGTTCCACGGGGACAAAGGTCACCGAGACCGTCGCCCGGCTCGACCTCCGCGACCCGGCGAACCTCGCGATCGCCCTTCCCCTCTTCGAGTCGCACGAGCGCTGGTCGGCCGTCGGCGGGGCGGGCAAGCAGGCCGTCCTGGACCGCATCGCCACACACGGCGTCGTCGACCGCACCGTCACCTCCGTCCAGGACGATTCGCGGGGCGCGGCGCTCGCGGTCAGCGGAGGCTGGAAATTCGGCCTCGGCGGCAGGAAGGTCGCGGTCCACCGCCGGCTCGTCCAGGCGACGGTCCAGCGCGGCGCGCTCACCGGCGCGCGGCTGGACTGCGTCCCCGCGTCCGGGTGACAGAGCGGGAGTGCCCTAGACGTCGGTCGCCGGCTTCGAATGGATGGCGCCGAAGACCGCTTCTGCCGGGGGATGGCGTTGTCGACGAGGACGGCTGCGATGGCGGCGGCGGTGGCGAAGGTCTCGGTGTTGAGGACTCGGCTGCGGGCCGAGGCGCCATCCAGCAGCAGCGCCAGTTGCTCGCCGAGCTGTTCGGGGTTGGTGGCGCCGGCCTCGCGGGCGGTATCGGTGAGCCGCGCGGCAAAGGCCTTCTTGTAGTCGCGGGCGTAGACGCGTGCCGGGTGGCCCGGGTCGGGGATTTCGACGGCCGCCGCGATGAACGGGCACAGCGGCGCGTGGATGTCGAAGGCGGCGAGGAGTCGTTCGCGGGGTGTGAGGTCGGTGCGGTCGAACACCTCGGGCAGGATGTCGGGATCGAATCGGCGTAGGTATTCGGCGATCAGCTCGTCCTTGCCGGTGAAGTGCTGGTAGAGCGTGCGCTTGGACACCTCGGCCACCGCGCAGAGCTGGTCCATGCCGGTGCAGTTGATGCCCTGATCGCGGAACAGTTGTTGTGACGCGCTGAGGATGCGCTCTCGTGCGCCCCTGCCGCGGCGCAGGCCTCGCGGCCCCTTCTCCAACTCCGTCATACGCCCAGCGTAGCCCAGTTGGGTACCGATCGGTGTGCATAGCTTGCGTCCCGCGTCGACCGTCCGCTACGTTAAGCACTCAGATCGGTGTACATAACATCGGCACGGCGATCGAATGGAGTCGTCGTGGGAAAGCTCGATGGCAAGGTCGCGGTGATCACCGGCGCGACAAGCGGGATGGCGCTGGCCGGTGCGAAGTTGTTCGTCGACGAAGGAGCTCACGTCTTCATCTCGGGCCGGCGGAAGGACGCGCTGGACGAAGCCGTCGAGCTGATCGGCCGGAACGTGACCGGCGTGCAGGCCGATTCGGCCGACCTCGACGATCTGGACCGTCTGTTCGAGACGGTCAAGCAGGAAAAGGGCGCGATCGACGTGTTGTGGGCAAGTGCCGGGACGGGCGAGCAGGGCAGGCTCGGCGAGATCACCGAGGAGCAGTTCGATGCCGCCTTCTCGCTGAACGCGCGCGGCACGCTGTTCACGGTCCAGAAGGCGCTGCCGCTGTTCAACGACGGAGGCTCGATCTTCATGACCGGGTCGAACGCGTCGCTCCGGGGCTACCCCGATTGGAGTGTGTACGCAGCGAGCAAGGCCGTGCTGCCCGCCTACGCACGGGTGTGGGTGTCCGAGCTGAGGGACAGGAAGATCCGGGTGAACGTGCTGACCCCCGGCCAGGTCGCCACGCCGATGATGGAGGAGGTGATGGACGAGGAGATGAAGGCGCAGTTCGAGTCCGTGATCCCGCGGCGAGAGATGGGCCGCCCCGAGGAGATCGCGTCGGTCGCGTTGTTCCTCGCCTCGGACGACTCGAGCTACGTCAACGGCATGGAGCTGGTCGTCGACGGCGGCACCACGGTGATCTGAGCGCTGCCGCCAGCACGACCCACGACCAACTGATCCAGACACGACAAAGGAACACACGTCATGACCACCATCAGCATCATCGGCTCGGGCAACATGGCCACCGCCATCGGCACCCGGGCGGCGAAGCACGGCCACACCATCGAGCTCATGAGCCGCAACACCGCCAAGGCTCAGGCGCTCGCCGACCAGATCGGCAACGGAGCCACCGTCGGCACGTTCGGCGCAAGGCCGGCGGGTGACATCGTCATCGTGGCCGTCCTGTACGCCGGCGCGGTCGAAGTGGTCGCGCACTACGGCGATGCGCTGGCCGGCAAGATCCTCGTCGACATCACCAACCCGTTCAACGCCGACGGAAGTGGACTCGTGACCACCGCGGGCAACTCGGTGTCCCAGCAGATCGCCGCCGCCGCCCCCGAGGGCGCACACGTCGTGAAGGCGTTCAATACGATCTTCGGCGGCGTCCTTGCTGAAGACAAGCCCCTGGACGTGTTCTTCGCCGGCGACAGCGCCGAGGCGAAGGCACGTGTCGCGGCGTTTCTGGAGAGCTTGGACATGCGGCCCCTCGACGCAGGAGGGCTCGAGATGGCCCACGCCCTTGAATGGGCCGGCATCCTCCTGGTGGGCCTGGCACGCAACGGCGCCGGCTTCGACATCGCCTTGGGCGCCGAGGTCCGCTGAGAATTCTGCCGAGCCCGTCGCTATGGTCGACGGGTGGAAGATTTCACCGTCGCTGAACGCGCCCGCCTGGCCCCGCATTTCTCCAACGTCGACGGGCCGGTGTTCGCGCTGCTGGACCTGCCGGAGACGGTCAAGGGCGCCATGTTCGCGCGCTACTCGCGCTATCAGGGCACGCTGCGGCGGATGTTCCTGGACGAGTTCGCGGACTCGCTTCCCGCAGCGGACGGCCGCGCGCGGACGACGATGTCGAGGGCGCGCGTGCGGCGGAGCTCTTCGAGCGCATCTTCGTCGGCTACGGGGACGACTCGGTGGCGCAGCTCGGCGGCGCGCACATCGCCGGTCGAGTGGGTCTCGAACGTGCTCACGAAGATCCTCCAGCGCCCGCGGCTGGCGGCGTACCTCGAGCAGTCGACGCGCTACATCGCCTATGACGCGCCGATGCCGGGCGGCGGCTACCGCTACTACCGCGACGCGGAGCTCGGGCCCGCAGTACGCGCGGTCGATGGACGCGCTGTTCGGCGCCTACTCCGAGGCGCTGCCGCGCGTCGCCGCGTGGGTGGACTCGACGTTCCCGACCACGCCCGGCGAGTCGGAGGCGATCCGCCGCCGCGCGGTCAAGGCCAAGGCGCTGGACCTGCTGCGCGGCCTGCTGCCCGCCGCGTCGCTCTCGCACATGGGCATCTACGCGACCGGGCAGGCATACGAGCAGCTGATCCTGCACCTGCTCGCGCACCCGCTGCCCGAGGCGCGCGCCTGCGGCAAGCAGCTGCTGGAAGCGGTCAAGGCCGTGATCCCGAGCTTCGTGGCGCGCGTCGAGCGCCCGGGCCGCGGCGACGTCTGGGTGGACTTCCTGAGCGAGCGCCGCGCGGCCGAGCGCCGCTGGACCGAGCGCCTGGGGCTGGACCGCGACGACGAGGCGCAGCAGCGCTCGTCGGTGGACCTCGTGCACGTCGACGGCGACGAGGATCGGCTGCTCGCCGCGCTGCTGTTCGAGGCCGCCGGTACGCCGGAGGAGCGGACGCTGTCCGCCGTCGCGCGCGCTTTCGAGCGACGAGCGGGCGCGGATGCTCGCCGACCTCGTCGGCGAGCGCTCGAACCGCCGCCACCGCCCGGGCCGCGGGTTCGAGGCGCTGCGCTACCGCTTCGAGATCGTCTCCGACTACGGTGCGTTCCGCGACCTCCAGCGCCACCGGATGCTGACCGTCCAGTGGCAGCCGCTGACGCCCGACCTCGGTGCCGAGGTGCCGGAGGAGGTCGTCGAGGCCGGCTGCGGCGAGCTCTACGAGCGCGCGCTCGATCGCTCGCGCTCCGAGTTCGAGCGCCTGCGCGACGCGGGCCAGGCCGAGGCCGCCCCGTACGCCCTCTGCCTCGGCTACCGCATCCGCTACATCCTCGACCTCAACGCCCGCGAGGCGATGCACCTGACCGAGCTGCGCTCCGCCCGTGAGGGCCACGCGAGCTACCGCGCGGTCGCGCAGGCGATGCACACCGCGATCGCCGAACGCCACCCGGCCGTGGCCGCGACGATGAAGTACGTCGACCACTCCTCCGAGCCGCGCCTGGAGCGCATCCTGGCCGAGATCCGCGGCGAGTCTCGGCGCGCCCAGAGCATCGCTTGAGCGCGCGCGACGAGGTCCTCGAAGCGGCGGCTCGTCGCTCCGCGGCGCTCGTCGCCCGTGACGCCGCAGCGCTGCGCGAGCTGCACCACCCCGACCTGCGCTTCACGACGCACCGCGGCGACGTCCGCGACCGTGACGCCTACATCGCCGGCAATACCGAGGGCGAGCTCGTCTGGCGCGCGCAGCGCCTTGTCGATCCCGACGTCGTCGATCGCCGGCGACACCGCGATCGTGACCGGCGCCGTCGAGGACGAGTTCGAGCGCGCGGGTGTGCCGGGCGCGCACACGATGCAGCTCACGCTCGTCTGGGTGCGCAGCGACGGCGCGTGGCGCGTCCTCGCGGCGCACGCCGGGCCCGCTCGCTAGGGGTCACGCCCGCACGCGGGTCTCGACGTCCAGCGTGCGTGAGCGCGGGGCGCGCTCGATCCGCGGCGGCAGCGCCCACAGCGCGCGGGTCCGCGCACCGAAGCCCAGGCCCTGCGCGAGAGCGCGGCGCAGCGCGCGGCGTCCCGTCCGCGGCGGCGGTTCCGGGGAAGCCGCCGTAGCGGCCGGCGGCGAGCGCCCGGAGGTAGGCGGCGACCTCCGGCGAGTGCGAGCCGAGCCGGCGTTCGAGCTGGGTCATCGTCGTGCCGGTCGTGACCGGGCGCCCGACGCGCCGCAGCGCGTCCTCGACCTCGGCGATCGCACGATCCATCGGCGTCTTGCCGCGCGGGCGGCGCCGGAACAGCAGCACGGCGAGGATCAGCGCGAGACCGCCGAGCACGCAGAGCACCCAGCCCCAGAACGGGAAGCCACTGTCGGCGGAGCCCGCGCTGGTCGCGTCGCCGCGCCCGAGCTGCAGCTCCGGCCGCAGGCTGAGGTTCGGCCGCTCGGTGTTGGCCGCGGCGTCGCCGGCGCCGGTGTCGGCCGCCGGGACGGGCGTCGCACCCGCGACGGGCGCGAGCGCGGCGACCTGGCTGCGCGCCGGGGTCGCGTCCGGCGTCGGGATCGAACGTGACCCAGCCGAACTTGTCGAACCAGACCTCGACCCACGCGTGGGCGTCGGTGTCGCGCACGATCCAGGCGCCCTTGCGCGACGAGTAGCCGCCGGGGCTGAACCCGGTCGCCACGCGCGCCGAGATGCCGCCCATCCGCAGCAGCAGCGCCATCGCGCCCGCGTAGTGCTGGCAGTAGCCCTCGATGGCTGTCGTTGAGGAAGAAGTCCAGCGGCGCGACGTCGGCGGGCGGCTGTGCCGGGCGCTCGACGTAGCGGAACTCGGGCTGCGACAGGTAGTCGTCGACGGCGCGGACGTAGTCCATCGGGTGCTCGGCGCCCTGCTTGAGGCGCTTCGACAGCTCCCACGTGCGCTCGTACAGCGAGCGCGCCATCACCTTGTTGATGTCGAACTCCGAGCGATGCGCGGTCGGGTAGGCGGCGTAGTCCTCGCCGGGGCCGTCCCAGGCCTTGAAGTGGACCTGCGGCCTCGGTCACGGGCCCGAGCTTGGCGTTGGCGAGGATGCTCGCCGCGCCGCGACGGACCGGGGCGACCTCGCCGGGCTTGAACGGCACGGTGATCACGCGCTCGCCCGACAGCCCTTCGTAGTTGCCCGAGGTCGCCTCGTCGAGCGCTGAGAGCGTCGGCGTCGGGAACGTGCACCTTGGCCGTGTAGGAGTCGCCGCGGCGCAGGATGCTCGGCGCCGAGTAGGTCCCGGGCGAGATCGCGGGCTCGACGTTGCGCGACGCGTCGCTGACGTCGACCGTCGTGCCGGCGCCGATCACGTCGCGGATCCGCATGCGGCGGATGCTGACCTCGATCGTGCTCGTCCACGCCGGCCGGTCGCCCCAGTCGGGCGGCAGGTCGGCCGCGAACGGCTCCTTGCCCTCCGCGTCCACGGGCTCCGAGCGCGTCGTCCACGCGAAGCGGTTGAAGACGTCGAGGTTGCGCGCCTTCCAGTACAGCGGCTCCTTGGAGACGACCCGCATGACCTCGTTGCCGTCGCGCGGCCAGGTGATCGGCCCGTAGCTCTGCGTCCACGAGAAGCGGATCGGATCGTCGGGCCCGAGGCTCTCGGCGAAGGAGCGGTAGTCGAACCACGGCTGGCCGCGATCGGCGGCGGCGGCGAGCGGCAGCGCGCCGAACAGCGCCAGCGCGAGCAGCCCGGCGACCCCGAGCCCTGGCTTCAGCGGCAGCCGCTCGAGCCACAGGAAGCAGACCGTCAGCGTCGCGAGCGCGAGCCCGAGCAGCAGCGAACGGGTCCCGCCGAGCGAGACCACCGGGGACGCGATCGACGACCAGCAGCACGGCGAGCGCGACGAACGGATAGCCGCGGTCGGGCGGCGCCAGCGGCACCCGCGGCTTGATCGACGTCGCCGCGCGCGGCCAGAACGTCAACAGGCCGGCGAGGATCAGCAGTTCTGCGCCGAGCAGCTCGAGCACGATCCGCGGCCACGGGTCGGCGCTCACGTAGGGCAGCCGCACCGTGCCCAGCGCCTGCAGCCCGCCGCCGAGCCCCGACAGCAGCTCGTCCCAGTGGCGCGGCTTGAGCAGGTCGAGGCCCGCCCCCGACAGCCAGTAGCCCATGAACAGCGACAGCGCCGGCGACGGCCGGCAGCGCGAGCACGTGCAGGCGCCCGGCGGGTGCCCGCTCGGCGGCCAGCACGCCCACCGCGGCCGCGATCGCGACCACGACCCACAGCAGCGCCCGGCCGGAGCTCAGCCCAGCGACGAGCCGCTGCCATTCGAGCGCCCCCAGAGCGGCCAGCGCGGCGAGCCCGACGAGCCGGGCCACCCACTGCGGCAGGAGCGCGCGTGTGCGCGGCCGCTTCAAGCCCTACGCACCCTCTGCTTCGCGTTGGCGCAGCTCGATCCGCCGGATCTTGCCCGTGAGCGTCTTCGGGAGGTCGTCGACGAACTCGATCCTGCGAGGGTAGGCGTAAGCGGACAGCCTGGAACGCACGTGGGCCTGAATCTCCTTGATCAGCTCCTCGGAGCCCTCGTGGCCCTCGGCCAGCACGATGAACGCCTTGACGACGCTGCCGCGGCGCTCGTCGGGTGAGGCGACCGCCGCCGCCTCCTTGACCGCCGGGTGCTCGAGGCAGGCGGACTCGACCTCGAACGGCCCGATCCGGTAGCCCGCGGCGATGATCACGTCGTCGGCGCGGCCCTCGTACCAGACGTAGCCGTCCTCGTCGAACTTGGCGGCGTCCTTGGTGTGGAACCAGTCGCCGCCGAACGTCTCCTTCGCGGCCTCCTCGTTGTTCCAGTACGTCGAGCGGATAGTGCGGGTTCGAGCGCGCGCGCAGGCAGATCTCGCCGCGCTCGCCCTGCGGCACCGGGTGCTCGTCCTGGTCGAGGATCTGCACGTCCCAGCCGGGCATCGGCCGGCCCATCGAGCCCTCGCGGACCTCCATGAACGGGTAGTTGGCGACGAGCGGATAGGACTCGGTGAGCCCGTAGTAGTCGAGCACGGTCAGCCCGTACTGCTCGCGGAACCAGCGGATCGCCTCCGGGTTCAGCGGCTCGCCCGCGGAGCAGACGACGCGGAACTTCTGCGGGTAGCGTGGTGCCCGCGTCCTTGATCGTCATCATCGAGCGCATCGCGGTCGGCGTCGTGAAGACGTTCGTCGCCTCGTGGCGCGAGAGGAAGTCGAGCTGCTGCTTCGGGTCGAATCCGCCCTGGCGCTGCAGCACGAGCTGGACCGCGCCGTAGCGCCACGGCCCGAGCAGCGGCGCGATGCCCGCGGCCCACGCCCACTCGCCCATGCCGTGGAAGCGCTCGCCGTCCTGGACGTCGTGGCAGTAGACGAACTCCTCGTGCGCGAGCAGGTAGCGGTGCGCGTGCACGATGCCCTTCGCGAGCCCGGTCGTGCCCGACGTGTAGTAGAGCTGCGCCGGGTCCTCGGCGAGCGTGTCCTCGCGCTCGAAGGCCGCGTCGCCCGACTGCAGCAGCTCGTCGTCGAGGATCAGGACGTGCTCCACCAGCGACGGATCGACGCGGTCCTTGTTGGCCGCGTTGGTGACGAGGACCTTGGCCTGCGAGTCGCTCACGCGATGGCGGATCCCGTCGTCGCCGTAGAGCACCGACATCGACAGCAGGATCGCCCCGGTCTTCCAGGTGCCGAAGAACGCGGCCGCGGTCTCCGGCGTCGGCGGCAGCAGCATCGCCACGCGATCGCCCTTCTCGACGCCGTGCGCGCGCAGCACGTTCGCGAAGCGGTTGGAGAGCTCCTGCAGCTCGCCCCACTGCACCGTCGCGGACCGTCCCGTCGAAGTGCTCGTGGATCATCGCGAGCTTGTCCGCCGGGTGCTTGTCGCAGACGTCCTCGGCGATGTTGTAGTGCTCGGGGACGTGCCACTCGTGGGTGGCGACCGCCTCCTCGTAGGACGCGCTGGACGTGGTGCTCACGGGCTCCTCCCTCGTCTTCGGCCGACGGGGCAAGGATAGGCCGCGCGGGCGGACTAGCGGACGATGACGGTCGCGCGCGGCGCTCCGGCCGCGTCGAGCCAGTAGGCGACGCGCTCGAGTTCGGCGTCGCCGATCGCGACCGCGGTGGCCGGCTCCGCGCTCACGGGCGTCGGCGCCTTGCGCTTATAGCCCCAGGAGGCCACTCCGCCGGGACCACCGGCGATGAACGCGACCCCGGTCGCGGCGACCGGGCCTCCGCCGCTCTCGAGCTCGCGCCGCGTGCCGTCGGCGGCGTCGAAGATGCCGGCGAAGCCGGGCCGTGCGTAGACCACTTCGCGGCCGGACTGGAGCGAGAGCTCGGAGACCGCGCCGCCCGTGAGGAGGCGGGTCGTCCCGCGACGTGGCAGACAGGTCCAGGTGGAGCCGCCGGCGCGGGTGACGACGACCCAGCTGTCGCGGATCAGCAGCCGCGCGCCTGCCTTGGGCCGGCAGCGGCCGAGCGTGCGCGCCCGCGGCGCGGTCGCCGGAGGGTCGGCGGCCGGCAGGTCCAGCACAGCGCTGCGCACCGCACCGTTCACGCGCCAATAGACGCGTGCGCCGCTGACGGCCGGCGCGTCGGCGGGAGCGGACTCGAGCACCTGCTTGCGCCCGTCGGTGAACAGTGCGGTGAGCCCACCGTCGCCGCCGACGACCAGTGCGCCTGGCAGCGCGAACGCCTGCACGTTCGTGTCCTCGTCCCAGACCGTCGCCTTGACCTTCTTGCCCGTGCGCAGATCGGTGAGCGTGTCCTCGCGCACGTCCGCGGACTCGGCGAACATCGCGAGCAGGCTCGTCCAGACCCAGCGGCCGCCGACGACAGCCATCACCGCGGTGAACTCGTCGGTCCCCATCCCGTCGTTGCTGCGGAAGCCGATCACGCGCGCCTTGCCCGTCGCGCGATGGCAGCCGACGAGCTCGCCCTTGCGGACGTAGACCTGGACGTCGGGTGTCTCGTACTCGGCTCGCGCGGCCGGAACGCCACAGGCCGCCTCCGCGCTCGCGGGCAGGAGCAGCGCCGGCACGAGCGCGCACAGGACGGCGAGATAGCGCGGCGGCCTCATCGACGCCGGATCATCCCATTCGCGAGCCGTTCACGAAGCTCCAATGGAGCGATTGCTTGAATCGCCGCATGGCGACGGCAGTGGTTCAACAGCGCAAGTACCTCGTGCTGACCGCGATGATCTTCGCGGTCGCGATGATGTTCATCGACCAGACGATCGTGGCGATCGCGGTGCCGGCGATCGATCGCGATCTCGGCTCTGTCGGCCACGGGCGCGCAATGGATCATCAACGGCTACCTGCTGGCGCTCGCGGCGCTGTTCGCGCTCGGCGGGAAGCTCAGCGACGTGCTCGGCCATCGCCGAACCGGTGCTCGCGGGGATCGGCGGGTTCGCGATCGCGTCGGCGCTGTGCGGGCTCGCGCCCTCGGGCGGCGCGGGCGAGGCGTGGCTGATCGCCTTCCGGATCGTCCAGGGCGCGTTCGGCGCGCTGATGTTCCCGGCCGCGTTGGCGATCGTCGCCGGCACGTTCGACCCCGCCGAGCGCGGCAAGGCGCTGGCCATCTTCTTCGGGATCACCGGCGCGCTTACGTCGGTCGGCCCGCTCGCCGGCGGGTTCCTGATCGAGTGGACGCTGGCGCGCGATCTTCTGGATCAACGTGCCGGTCGCGATCATCGCGCTGATCCTGACGCTGCGCGCGAAGCCGGCCGACGAGCGCCGCGCGACGACGATCGACCGCCCGGGCGCGCTGCTCGTCTGTGCCGGTATGGGCCTGGCCGTGCTCGGCTTCCAGCAGTCGAGCGAGTGGAGCTGGAGCTCGCCCGCCACGTGGGCCTGCATCGTCGCGGGCGTCGCACTGCTCGCGCTCTTCGTGCGCTTCGAGCTCCGCACCGAGGCGCCGCTGATCGAGCTGCGGATCTTCAGCGACCGCGGCTTCGCCGCCGACAACCTGGTGCTCTTCCTGCTCTGCGTCTGCTTCGTGCCGCTGTTCTTCTTCGCCTCGGTCTACGGGCAGGCGGTGCTGCACGAGGACGCGGCCAGCACGGGCCTCTACCTCGGGATCTTCTTCCTCGGCTTCGCGATAGCGAGCCAGTTCGGCGGTCGCATCCTCGACGCGCGCGGCGCCCGGCCCGCGGCGATCGCCGGCTCCGCGATCGCCGTCGCCGGCTACCTGCTGTGGGCCAACGCGCTGACCGATGCCCACCTGGCGACACAGTGGTACTGGGTCGCGATGACCGGGGCGGGCGTCGGCCTCGTGCTCTCGCCGGTCTCCACCGACGCGCTCAACCGCGCGCCGCGCGGCAGCTACGGCGAGGTGACCGGCGTGACCCAGACCGTGCGCTACTTCAGCTCCAGCCTGGGTCTCGCCATCCTCGGCACGATCTTCGTCAACCGCTACGGCGGCGGCACCGCGATCGCCGAGGCGACCGCGACGGTGTACCGCTGCATGGCCGGCGTGATGGTGGTGTGCCTGCTCGTGGCCATCCTCGGGATGCGTCCGGGCCGCGCCGTCTAGCGGCCCACCACTTCCACCGCACGTTCGGAGCCGAGGCCGGTCTCCGAGCGCACGAACAGCTCGTCGAAGGTGTGCTCGGACTTGCTCTCGCGGCTCGAGCATCGTTCCCAACCAGCAGCCGAGGAAGCCGAGCGGGATCGAGACGATGCCCGGGTTCGAGAGCTCCCAGCCGATCGGCGAGCCGGTCTCGGTGTCGGCGCCGGGCCAGACCTTCGGGCTCACGATCACGAGGAAGATCGAGCTGACCACGCCGACCACGACGCCGGTGATCGCGCCCGCGGTGTTGAAGCGCCGCCAGGTCAGCGCGAGCAGCAGCGCCGGGAAGTTCGCGCTCGCCGCGACCGCGAACGCGAGGCCGACCATGAACGAGACGTTCAGGCCGGAGCCGCCGATCACGGCGATGATGATCGCGATCACGCCGATCGCGAACGCGGCGATCCGCGCGACGAGGACCTCCTCGTGCTCGGACTCCTGGCCCTTGCGCACGATCGAGGACCAGATGTCGTGCGAGAACGCGGCCGAGGCGGAGAGCACGAGGCCCGCGACCACGGCCAGGATCGTCGCGAACGCCACGCCGGCGATCGCCGCCAGGAAGAGGTCGCCGCCGAAGGTGCCCTCGCCGCCGCCGAGGAACGCCGCCAGGTTCGGCGCCGCGAGGTTGCCGCCGGTACCCGCGGCCTCGACGCCACCCTCGCCCAGGTACGCCCGCGCGCCGAAGCCGATGAACGTCGTCAGCAGGTAGAAGAAGCCGATGATGAACATCGCCCAGACGACCGACGTACGCGCCGCCTTGGCCGTCGGGGACGGTGAAGAAGCGCATCAGGATGTGCGGCAGCCCGGCCGTGCCGAGCACGAGCGCGAGCCCGAGCGAGACGGTGTCCAGCGGCTTGGGCAGATAGGTGCCCGGGCCGAGCGAGAACGTCGATTCGGCGGTCGTGTTCGCCTCAGCCTTGTTGAAGATCTCGATCGGGTTGAAGCCCGACTTGCCGAGCACGAAGACCGACATCACGAGGATGCCGGCCATCAGCAGCACGGCCTTGACGATCTGCACCCACGTGGTGGCGACCATGCCGCCGAAGATCACGTAACAGAGCATGAAGATGCCGGTCAGGACCACGGCGATCGAGAAGTCGATGCCGACCAGCTTCGAGATCAGCACGCCGGCGCCGACCATCTGCGCGATCAGGTAGAAGGTCACGACGGCGAACGTGCCGAGCGCGGCCGCGGCGCGCGCGGGCGTCTCGTTGAGGCGGAACGAGAGCACGTCGGCGATCGTGTACTTGCCCGCGTTGCGCATCCGCTCGGCCAGCAGGAACATCACCGTGAGGAACGCGACGAGGAACCCGATCGAGTACAGGAACCCGTCGAAGCCGTAGAGGAAGATCAGGCCCGCGATGCCGAGGAACGACGCCGCGGAGAGATAGTCGCCGGAGATGGCGAGGCCGTTCTGGCGCGCCGTGATGTTGCGGCCCGCGGCGTAGAAGCCGACCGCGCTGCTGGCGCGCTTGGAGGCCCAGTAGGTGATGCCGAGCGTGATCGAGAGGATGATCGCCGCCATCACCAGCGCTTCGACGTTGACCTTCGCGATCAGCGTCATCGCTTGACCTCCGAGCGCGGCTCGCCGCGTTCGAAGCGCCCGGTCTCCTCGTCGGCGAGCGCCGCCTCGGCGACCGCGTCCGAGAGCGGGTCGTACTCGTGCTCGGCCTTGCGGAGGTACCAGAGGCCGAGCACGAACACCATCAGGAACTGCGTGAGCGCGTAGCAATAGCCGACGGTCAGCCCTTCATAGACCGACCTCGCCATGAAGTCCGGCGCGTAGCCGGCGACGATGATGAACCCCATGTACCAGGCGAGGAAGAAGATCGTCGCCGGGACGACGAAGCTCCTCCGGCGCTTGATCAGCTCGCGGAACTCGTCCGAGCGCTCGATGCCTTTCCAGTCCACCATCGTGTCTCTCCCTTCCCGACAGGTACAGACATGACGGTGCACGCCTCAAGGCGCCGCTAAACCACCAAATGTGAGAGCGCGGTTAGCCGTTGCCCTCCGCGTCGCGCTCTTTGATCTTGCCTTCGAGCTGCGCCATCACGTCCGGATCGCGCAGCGTCGTGACGTCGCCGAGCTCGCGGCCCTCGGCGATGTCGCGCAGCAGCCGGCGCATGATCTTGCCCGACCGGGTCTTGGGCAGGTCGTCGGCCCAGATGATCCGCTTGGGGCGAGCGAACTTGCCGATCCGGGACGCGACGCGCTCGCGGATCTCGTTGACGAGCTCGTCGTCGCCGTCGAGGTCGCCCTCGAGCGTGACGAAGGCGGTGATCGCCTGGCCGGTGTCCTCGTCGGCCTGACCGATGACGGCGGCCTCGGCGACCTTGCCGTGCGAGACGATCGCGGACTCCACCTCGGCGGTGGAGAGCCGGTGGCCCGACACGTTCACGACGTCGTCGATGCGCCCGATGATCCAGAAGTAGCCGTCCTCGTCGCGGCGGGCGGCGTCGCCGACGAGGTAGATGTCCTTGCCGAACTTGTCCCAGTAGGTCTCGACGAAGCGGTCGCCCTCCTTGTAGAGCGTCCGCAGCATCGCCGGCCACGGGCGCTTGAGGATCAGGTAGCCCTGCTCGGTGCCCGCGTCGTTGCCTTCCTCGTCGACGACCGCGGCCTCGATCCCCGGCAGCGGACGGCCCGCGGAGCCGGGCTTGGCATCGAGCAGACCGGGGAGCGTCGTGATCATGATCGCGCCGGTCTCGGTCTGCCACCACGTGTCGACGATCGGGCAGCGCGAGCCGCCGATCACCTTCCAGTACCACAGCCACGCCTTCGGGTTGATCGGCTCGCCGACCGTCCCGAGCAGCCGCAGCGACGAGAGGTCGTGGCCCTCTGGGTGCTCGACGCCCCACTTCATGCACGCGCGGATCGCGGTCGGTGCGCAGTAGAGGATCGTGACCTTGTAGCGCTCGATCAGCTCCCACCAGATGTCCTTGGCGGGATAGTCCGGCGCGCCCTCGTACATGACCGACGTGGCGCCGTTGGCCAGCGGCCCATAGATGATGTAGGAGTGCCCGGTGACCCAGCCGACGTCGGCCGCGCACCAGTAGATGTCCTCTTCCGGCTTGAGGTCGAAGACGGCCTTGTGCGTGTAGGAGACCCCGGTCAGGTAGCCGCCGGTGGTGTGCAGGATGCCCTTGGGCTTGGCCGTCGAGCCACTGGTGTAGAGGATGTAGAGCGGGTCCTCTGAGTCCATCGGCTCGGCCGGGCACTCGTCGTCGGCGGCCTCGAGCAGGTCGTGGTAGTAGTGGTCGCGCCCGTCCTTCATCGGCGCGTCGTTGTCGGCGCGCTTGACGACGACGACCGTGTCCACGAGATCGCCGATGACCTCGTCGACGGTCGCCTTGATCGGCGCGGTCTTGCCCTTGCGCCGCGCGCCGTCGACCGTGATCAGGACCTTCGCCTCGGAGAACTCGATGCGCTCGCGGACCGACTCCGCGCTGAAGCCGCCGAAGACGACGTTGTGCGGCGCGCCGATGCGGGCGCACGCGAGCATCGCCACCGCGACCTCGGGGATCATCGGCAGATAGATCGCGACGACGTCGCCCTTGCTGACGCCGAGGTCCTTCAGCGCGTTGGCGAACTGCTGGACGTCGCGGTGCAGGTCGGCGTACGTGACGTCGAGCTCCTCGCCCTCCTCACCACGCCAGTGGTAGGCGACGCGATCGCCGTTGCCCGCCTCGACATGCCGGTCGAGGCAGTTGTAGGAGACGTTGAGCTTGCCGCCGACGAACCACTTCGCGAACGGCGGGTTCGACCAGTCCAGCACCGTGTCCCACTTGGTGTCCCAGTGCAACGCCTCGGCGCGCTCGGCCCAGAACGCCTCGTAGGACTCGGCCTCCTCGTAGATCGCCGCGTCGGAGACGACCGCCTGCTCCTGGAAGCCATCCGGGGGCGCGAACCGCTCCTGGTCGAGCAGTACGTCGAGCTGCTGTTCGAGCGTCTCGCCCTCGGTCGCCATACGGAGCTCCTCCTGCTTGTTGCTTAGTGGCGCTTCTTTCGCTTGCGGCGCGCGCTCGAGGGCGTCGCTGCCGCTTGACCCGCTGCCGGGGTCGCGGCCGGAGTGCCCCGCCGCTGCCGGGGCGGTGGCCGCTCGGGAACGGGCCACGGCACGGCCTCGCCCGTCTCCCACGCCTTCGTGTCTCCCCCGGGCCAGCGGCCCAGGAACACGAAACCGAGGCTTCCGAGCCAGAAGATCTGCACGATCGGCAGTGGGAACAGCACCATCATCGCGCCAGAGGCGATCCCGATGTAGCCGAGCATGCGCGTGAGCAGGCCGACGCGCATCGAGTTCAGCGCGACGAGCAGGACGCCGACGGCGAGCACGAGCGTCCCGAGCCGGTACAGCAGCGTCGAGAACACGATCACGCCGTTGTCGGCCGTCGTCGCCTCCTGCACCGTGCGCGGGCCGGCCAGGAAGTCGTTGACGACCTGCAGGCTCGCGAGCTGCGACATCAGGACGCTGACGCCGAGCACGACGCCGCCGACGATCGGCAGGTACGGGACGAAGCGGCGCAGCGTGGGCTGGCGCGCCCGGGCGGTCACGCCCAGGAAGCCGACCGCCCATGCGACGCCGATCCAGCCGACGAAGCCGCCGATCGCGACCAGGATGACGAGCGGGACCTTGGTGTCCAGGTACTCGAAGACCGCGATCTGCAGCGAGGGCAGGTTCGCGACCGGCCCGGGCCGGCCCGCGCGCTCCAGTGCCTCGAGCCCGCTGGTCACCGGCATGTCGCGCTGCAGGATCTGCTGGAAGATGTAGAAGACGATCAGGCCCGCGGCGCCCGCCAGTGCGGCGATGCCCGCGCGGAAGCGGTGGCGCTTCTCCCAGGCGAGCTGCTTCTCGGGGTCGGTGCTCGTCGGTTGCGGTTCAGCCGTCACCGCGGACACTCTAGTCGCGCTTCGCGGGCGGAAGACCTGTCCGCCGCACGCGGTCCGGCGCCAACTCGTTGCGACCGACGACGCGCGAGACGCGGTCGCCGGTGTAGAGCACGAGGTCCAGCGCAGGCGCCGCGAGCCGGATCAGCGTCTCTATGCGGCGCCGGCGGAGCTGCTGATCGGGGCTCCTGTAGGCCACTGAGCCGCGATTCTAGACTCGCCCGCGGTGCAGGCCTCCGCAAAGGCGCGGATCACCGGGTGCGCGCGGTTGCCGTCGCCCGCCAGCTCGGGCTGGAACAGCGTGCCGAGGAAGAACGGATGGTCGGCGAGCTCGAGCGCTCGCGGGGCTCCGTCCGCGTCGTGCGCGCCGAAGACGACGCCGACGCGCTCGAGCGTCTCGATGTACGGCGTCGCGATCCCGTAGGCGCAGTGGTAGCGCTCGAGGCTGCGCTCGACGCCGGCGATCCGCGCGATCAGCGTCCCGGGCGTGTAGCGGATCGGGCCCTCGTGGCCGACCAGCGAGCACTCGAGCTCCACGATGACGTCCTCGTCGGTGAGGCCGTACTCGGCATGGTGGGCGTGCTCGATCCCGGCGAGGTCGCGGGCCAGTTCGAGGATCGCGTGCTGGAAGCCGCCGCAGGTCCCGAGGAACGGAATCCCGTGTTCGCGGGCGGTCTTGACGGCGTCGATGACCTTCTCGGGATCGGAGTACGGGCTGCCGGGCACGACCCAGATGCCGTCGAAGCCGGTCAGGTCCTCGGCCTCGTTGCTCGGGATCCAGTACGGGTCGAGCACGAGGCCGTCGCGCCGGCGCAGCGCGTCGATCAGCAGCGGGATGCGCCCGTGGGCGCGCACGCTCGGGGAGCGGTCGCCGACGAGGGCGAGCTTGGCGGTGGGCATGACCGGCATGCTCGCGGGCTGCCGCGATCACGTCCAACGATCTTCTGTGGCAAGCTGATAAGCGATCCTGATGGACCCCAAGTTCCTTCAGACCTTCGTGACGGTCGTGCGGCTCGGGTCGTTCTCGGGTGCCGCGCGCGAGCTGGGCTACACGCAATCCGCGGTCTCGCAGCACATCGCGGTCCTGGAGGCCGACCTCGGCGCGACCTTGCTGACGCGCCGGCCGGTGGAGCCGACCGAGGCGGGCGCGCGCCTGCTCGAGCACGCCGAGCCGATCCTGCTGCGCCTCGACGCCGCCCGCGCCGACGTGGCGCGGGTCGCCGCGGGCCCGCCCGAGGCGCTGCGGATCGGCACGACGCCGCTCGCGGCCGGCTTCGCCGCCGCGCTCGTGGCGCCCGCGCTGACGGTGACCGTGCGCGTCGCCTCCCGCGACGCGATCGCGCGCGGCGTGGCGCGGGAGAGCTCGACGCCGGCTTCGTCGACGGCGTCGCGGCGGTCAACGACCCGCTGCGGCTCCCGGAGGCCGGGCTGCGCGTCGCCGAGTTCCACGAGGAGCCGCTGGCGGTCGCGGTCGCGAGCGATCACCCGCTGGCGCGCGCGGCGTCCGCGCAGGGGACGGCGTCCGCGCCCGACGCGGCGCCGCGCCTCGGCCGCGCGGTGCGGCTCGAGGACCTCGTCGACGCCCGCTGGATCGACGCGCCGTCGATCTGCGCGCCGCTCGACGAGCTCGCGGCGATCGCCCGCGCCGACGGCTTCCGCGCCGCGCTGCACTACGACGGCGCCGACGTCGGCGGGCTGCTCGCGTTGATCGCCGCCGGCCACGGTCTCGCGCTGCTCCCGCGCCGAGCGCTCGGCGACCTCGCGGGCCTCCCGCTCGCCGCGCCGCCACTGGTTCATCGCACGGAACTCCTGCGCATCGGGGGATAGCCACACCCCCGCGGTAGTGGTCCCCCAATCGAACCACGTACCCGCGCGCGAAAGGATGCCGGTATGGCCGTAGTCGACCAAGCCGACCGCTCGCTGCCCCTCGGCCGCGTCTCCCCGCGGCAGGTGATCGTGCTCGTCGTCGCGAGCGTGGTGATGGTCGCCGGCCTTGTCGTCATCGCCCCCGCCCTGGCCGATCTCCCCGACGTCTGGAGCAAGCTCGCCGACGGTCAGCTCGGATGGCTCGCCTTCGCCCTCGTGCTCGAAGCGCTGTCCTTCGTCGGCCACGCGATCCTGTTCCGGGCCGTCTCGGTCGAGGGCGGGGGCACCCGTATCGGGCTGCGCGCGAGCACCGAGATCACGCTCGCCGGCCACGCCGCGACGCGTCTGCTCGCCAGCGCCGGAGCGGGCGGCATCGCGCTGACGGCGTGGGCGCTGAAGCGCTCCGGCATGGAGTCGCGCGACGTCGCGGCGCGGATGACGACGTTCATGGTCCTGCTCTACAGCGTCTACATGGGCGCGCTGCTGCTCGGCGGGCTCGGGCTCTACACGGGCGTGATCGCCGGCGGCGGCTCGTTCGCGATGACGATCGTGCCGGCGATCTTCGGCGGCGTCGTGATCGCGATCGTCGCCGCCGCCCAGCTCGTCGGCCGGGCGAGCACCGCGTGCGCCGCTGGCTCTCCCCCGTCGGCGACGGCGTCCGCGACGCGCGCCGCCTGATCCGCAACGGCAACCCGGGCCTGCTCGGCGCCGCGATGTGGTGGGCGTTCGACATCGCCTGCCTGTGGGCGTGCTTCAGGGCCTTCGGCGCCGCACCGGCGGTCGGCATCCTCGTCGTCGGCTACTTCGTCGGCATGCTCGCCAACACGCTCCCGCTCCCGGGCGGCGTCGGCAGCGTCGACGGCGGCATGATCGGCGCCTTCGTCGCCTTCGGCGTCGACCCGGCGGCCGCGATCGTCGCCGTCCTCGCCTACCGCTTCTTCGCCTTCTGGCTGCCGATCGCTCCCGGGCGCGCTGGCCTTCGGCTCGCTGCGGCGCACCGTCTCGCGCTGGGAGGCCGAGGACGCGGGCGAGCGCCGAACCCGCGTCACGCCGCCCCTGCACCCGCCCGGCGCGGGTCAGCCCGGACCGCGTCGCGTTCTGCCACCAGTACAGTTGAGCCCATGGAAGGTTTCGGCGGCTTCTTCAACGACCCAGACTTCCAGCGACGCATGCAGGAGATGGCCGAGCAGATGCAGGCCTCTCAGTCGCTGGCCTGGGCCGACAACGCGATCAAGCTCGCGGTCGACATGACCGTCGCGGCGATCAACCGCGTCAACATCCAGGGCACGACGGAGCAGCAGGCCCAGCAGATCCGTTCCGTGATGGCGACCGTCTTCCCAGAAGCGGTCACGCTGGTGCGCGAAGCGCGCCAGGGCCTGTCCTAGGGCCAGAGCAGCTCGCGCACCAGGGCGTCGGCGACCTCGTTGGCGTCACGCGGATGCCAGCGCCAGCGCACCGCGGTGAACCGTGCCGCCGCCTCGCGCACGTCGCGTACGAGCTGCGCATGCTCGACGGCGGCGGGCGTCTCGCTCCCGAGCGCCGCGATCGCGAGCTGCGAGTCGCTGCGGACCTCGATCGGATCGGCACCGTGCGCGGCGGCGAGCTCGAGCGCAAGCGCGATCGCGCGGTACTCGGCCTCGGCCGCGGAGGCGTGGCCGATCAGCTCCGCGCGCTGCTCGACCGTCGCACCGTCGGGCGCGAACAGGACCGCCGCGATCGCCGCCGGACCTGGGTTGCCACGCGAGCCGCCGTCGCACAGCAGCAGCGCCCGATCGCCGGGTCCAGGCGCGGCCGGCTCACCGGGATGCCGTGAGGCGCGGGCGAGCTGGCGGCGCTCACCGTCCTTGAGCGTCCCGCCCTTGCGCCGCGGTCGCCTGCGACCGGTCATGGCCCTAACTGTGGCACCCAGACCGGCCCGTGGTGTGCAACGCTGGCCGCACCGCGAAGCCCGAGGGGAACGATGGCCGCCGAACCGAAGAAGCGTGTCAAGCGCAAGGTCTACGACGAGCGTATGGCCGAGCTCCAGCTCGAGCTCGTCCGGCTCCAGTACTGGGTCAAGCAGCAGGGGCTGAAGGTCGTCGTGATCTTCGAGGGCCGCGATGCCGCAGGCAAGGGCGGCACGATCAAGCGCCTCACGGAGCCGCTGAACCCCCGCGGCGCGACCGTCGTCGCGCTGCCCGCGCCCTCCGATCGCGAGAAGACCGAGTGGTACTTCCAGCGCTACGTGGCGCACCTCCCGGCGGCGGGGGAGATCGTCATCTTCGACCGCTCCTGGTACAACCGCGGCGGCGTCGAGCGCGTCCTCGGCTTCTGCACCGACGAGGAGCACGACGAGTGGATGCGGTCGTGCCCGGAGTTCGAGCGCATGCTCGTCCGCTCCGGGATCATCCTGCTCAAGTACTGGTTCTCGGTCAGCGACGCCGAGCAGGAGCGCCGCTTCCAGGAGCGCGCGCAGGACCCGCTCAAGCGCTGGAAGCTGAGCCCGATGGACCTCAAGTCGCGCGAGAAGTGGGTCGAGTTCTCCAAGGCCAAGGACGAGATGTTCGCCGTCACCGACATCCCCGAGGCGCGCTGGTACACGGTCGAGTCAGATGACAAGCGCACCGCGCGCCTGAACTGCATCTCGCACCTGCTCGACCAGATCCCCTACCAGGACGCGCTGCCCGGTCCGATCGAGCTGCCGCCGCGTCCGCCGCAGCGAGCACTACGACCGTCCGCCGAAGGACGAGCACGCCGTGATCGACGAGGACTTCTGGGAGCGCGCGTTGACCTAGGCGTCGAGCTTCGCCTCGACGCGGTCGAGGCGTTCCTCGATCCGCGTCAGCACGGCGAGCAGCTCGGCATGGTCGGACTCGAGCACCTGATCCTCCACGGCCGCGTCCTGCGACACGAACGACGAGGCGATCGACGCGGTCAGCAGCGAGAGGAAGCCGATGCCGATGATCATCAGCACCGAGGCGATGATCCGGCCCGCGACGGTGTGCGGGTACACGTCTCCGTAGCCGACGGTCGTGACCGTCGTCACCGCCCACCACATGCCCAGCCACGGTGATGTGAACTCCTCGCGGTCGGCGATCGAGACCGAGAAGCCGGCGAGGATCACGAGCAGCACGGTCGCCATCGCCACATAGCGGAAGCCCTGACGAGACGTGAGCGTCCGCTGCGCCGTGAGCGCCCGGCCGGCCAGCGCCGCCAACCGCAGCAGGCGCATCAGCCGCAGCAGCCGGGTGAGCCGGAGCGAGCTCAGAAGCGCCGGCAGCAGCGGCCCGCTCAGGAACACGATCGCCACGTCGAGCCAGTGCGCGCGCAGCGCTGCCTTCTTGCGCGGGGCGACCGAGACGACGAAGACGACCTCGGCGAGGAAGCCGAGCCAGATGATCCAGTTGCCGATCGCGGCCACCTGACGCCACGCGGCCGAGGGGTGGGACTCCTCGATCAGGATGACCGGGACGACCAGCAGCGCGAGCACGACGATCCCCCACTCCAGCGAGTGCGTGACACGGCCGTTCGGCTGCTGCCGCCAGGTCATTCCCCGGCGGCATTCGCCCTGTCCGATCCGTGACCTGCTTTCAGACGTGGCCCGCCCAGCGCGCCTCGACCTCTTCACGCGGCGGTGGGTGCGCGAGCGTGTGCCGGATCCGCAGCAGGCTGATCGCGCCGAGCAGTGCCGGCAGGCCGAGTTGGAACACGCGGTAGGCGAGCACCGACGTGGCCGCCACGCCGATCGGCGTGCCGTAGGCGACGAACATGCCGATCAGCCCGCCCTCGGTTCCGCCGATGCCTCCCGGGGTCGGGAGGAACGCGCCGGCGTGGCCGAGCGCGTAGGCGAGGATGAAGAGCCCGACGGTCGGGGCGCCGCCGCCGAAGGCCTGGAAGGCGCAGGCGAGGCTCGCGACGTCGAAGGCGAAGTAGCTGACCGCCCCGAAGATCAGCAGCGGGTCGCCGTGGCGCAGCAGGACGACGCTCGTGCGCGCGCCGTCGCGAACGAAGCGGCGTGCCTTCCAGAACGCGACCCGGAACCGTCCGCTATCGGGCTCGGGCGGCACGTCGCTGCGCGCGAAGCTCACGGCGAGCACGATCGCGATCGCGGCCCCGAGGGCCGGCAGGATCGTCGCCCACAGCGACACGTCGCCGGGGAGGACGCCGATCGTCACCAGCGTCCCCGCGAGCACCAGGGCGACGAACGTGACCGCGCTCGTGATCAGGAACAGCGCCGCGTGGCGGCTGGTCGCGAGCTCGGAGGGCACACCGATCCGGGTCATCACGAGCGCGCCGAGCGCCGGCCCGCCGGCTCCGCCTGCCGGGATCAGCACGTTCGCTCCCTGCTCGGCGAACCCGAGCACGACCGCGCGGCGCCACGGCATCACGCGGTCGAACACCGACCACAGCGCGCGCACGAACCCGAACATCGACAGCAGCGCGCAGGCGGCGCACGCGGCGATCCAGACCGGATCGGCGGCCGACAGCCGGTCGCGGATCTCGCCGACGCCCGGCAGCGCCGCGATCAGCCCGATCGCGATCACCGCGACCACGCCGAAGAACGCCGCGCGCTTCGCAACCGCGCGGATGTCGACGCCGGGTTCCTGCCGCTCCGGCTCGGGACTACTCGGCATCACCCGAGAGGTTGGCAGCCGTTCAGGCGAAGAAGTCCTGCGGGTGCGCCCGGATGAAGCGCGCGACGATGTCCTCGAGCGGTTCGAGCTCGTACCAGGCGTCCTGGATCGCCGCCAGACGAATGCTCAGCTCCGGCGGGTCCTCGAGCGGGGGGAACGAACCGAGCATCGGATCGACGACGTGCTGCCACAGGTCGGATCCCGTCGCCTCCGTCGGCGCGACCTTGAACCCCGGCGCCGCCTTCGGCGGGGTCTTTCAGCTACAACAGCGCCGCGCCAGCCGCCGTGCCGGCCGGGGCGAGCTCCTCGATCCGGGCGAGCGCGTCGGCGTCGAGCCGGACGCCGGCCGCCGCGAGGTTCTCGTCCAGATGCTCCGGCGTGCGGGTGCCGGGGATCGGGACGATGTCGTCGGCCTGGTGCAGCAGCCACGCCAGTGCGAGCTGGGCGGGCGTGATCCCGAGCTCGTCGGCGAGCGAGCGCAGGGGAGCGAAGCGGTCGCGGTTGACCGCGAGGTTCTCGGGCTTGAAGCGCGGGTGGTTGGTCCGGAAGTCCTCGCCCGGCGCGCCGATCTGGTCGACCGCGCCGGTGAGGAAGCCGGCGCCGAGCGGCGACCACGGGACGAAGCCGATCCCGAGCTCGCGCAGGACAGGCAGCAGCTCGCGCTCCGGGTCGCGCGTCCACAGCGAGTACTCGCCCTGGACGGCGGCGAGCGGATGCACCTGGTGAGCGGCCATGACCTGCTCGGCGGTGGCGTTGGAGAGTCCGAGGTGCCGGACCTTGCCCTCCGCCACCAGCTCCGCCATCGCGGCGACGGTCTCCTCGATCGGCACGCCCGGGTCCGGGAAGTGCAGGTACCAGAGGTCGATGACCTCGACGCCGAGGCGGCGGAGGCTCGCCTCGGCCGCCGCACGGGCCCGCTCCGGGCGGGCGTCGATCATGATCTGCTGGTCGTGGGCGTGGCGCACCGGGCGGCCGCTGCCGTCGTAGACGATGCCCCACTTGGTCGCGAGCTGAACCTCGTCGCGACGGCCCGCGATCGCGCGGCCGACGAGCTGCTCGTTGCTGCCTGCGCCGTAGGCGTCGGAGGTGTCGATCAGCGTGGCGCCGGCATCGACGGCGTGTGCGAGCGCCCGGAGCGAGCGATCGTCGTCGGCGTGTCCGTAGACGCCGTCGACGAGCACCATCGCGCCGAAGCCGATGGCCGACGTGGTCAGTCCGTTCAGGTTCCGGGTCTTCATGCCGTAGATGCTCCCCCGCGTGCGACCACCGGACCACAGGTCTTGCCGCGCACCTACCATCGGTTTCGCCGATGGCCGAGATCCGCCAGCTGCGCTACTTCGTCGCCGTCGCCGAGCGCGGCAGCGTGTCGCAGGCCGCGCTCGACCTGCACCTCTCGCAGTCGGCGCTGAGCGAGGCGCTGCGCAAGCTCGAGATCGAGCTCGGCGTCGAACTGCTCGAGCGCTCGAGCCGTGGCGTCGCGACCACGACCGCCGGTGAGGTGCTCGTGACCGAGGCGCGCGAGGCGATCGCGCGCTTCGACACCGCGATCGAGATGACCCGGGCTGCCGCGAACGGGCAGACCGGGCGCCTGCGCGTCGGCTTCGAGGCGGCGGGCGCCGGGCAGCTCTCGACGCGCTCGCGCGCCCGCTTCCTCGCGCGCTTCCCGCACGTCCGCGTCGAGCCGCGGCGGTTCGAGTGGGGCGGCGAGGTCGCCGCGCTTCGCGAGGGCGAGTGCGATGTCGCCTTCGTCTGGCTGCCCGCCGACCTGACCGGCCTGCGCTCGGAACCGGTCTCGAGTGAGCCTCGCTTCGCCGGGCTCGCGGCCGGCCACGCGCTCGCCCAGCGCGACGCGCTCTCCGTCAACGAGCTGACCGACGATCCGATCATGTGGACTCGACGGGCACCACGTTATTGGGTCGACTGGTGGGCCGTGAACCCGCGGCCCGACGGGCGCGAGCCGCGCTGGGGACCCGAGAACGAGAACGTCGAGGAGATGCTCGAGCAGGTCGCCGACGGCTCCGCCTACTGCATCGTCCCGGCGTCGATGACCGAGTTCTACGCGCGCCCCGATCTGCGCTGGGTGCCGATCACGGACATCGACCCACTGCGGATCGCGCTCGCCTGGCGCGAGCGCGATACATCACCACTTGTCGCCGCCTTCGCGGCCGTCGTGCGCGAGCTCTCAGCCTGAGAGCGTGTTCCAGAGATGCACGACGGCGTAGGCGCGGTACGGGCGCCAGGCCTCAGCGTCGCCGTCGTGGCCGAGCCGCGCGAGCGCATGGCGGACGCCGAGGTCGGTCGGCAGCCACGCGTCGCGATCGCGCAGCGCGCGCATGGCGACGTAGGCCTGGGTCCACGGGCCGATCCCCGGCAGCGAGATCAGATCGTCAAGTGGCGCGCCGGCCAGCGAGCGCAGCGTGTCGCGGCGGCGGGTCGGCATCGCGAACGCGCTGTCGGGCGCCGCGGCGATCGCCTCCGCCGTCGGGAAGAGGTGGGTGATCGAGCCGCGAGGCCGGGCCAGCGGCTCGCCGGCGGCCTGGACCAGCCGGCCCGCGTGGGTGCAGGCCGCGCGCACCGAGATCTGCTGCGTCAGCACCGCGCGGACGGCGATCTCGTAGCCGTCCCCGCCCGCGACGCGAACGCCGGGCGTGAAGCCGAGCACCGGATCGCGGCCGAGGACCTCGGCGATCTCGTCCGCTGGCGCGTCGAGATCGAGCAGCGCGGAGAGCTGCGCGAGCGCCTCGGCCTCGTCGCGTGTGTCGTCGAGGTCGAGCTCGACCTCCACACCCTCGTGCGCCGGCTTCAAGGTGGCCACCGCGGCGCCGTGCGTCAGCCGCAGCGAGCGCCGGTACGGCGCGGTGTCCTCGACGCCCGGTACGGCTCGATGGGCGAGGAACGCGAGCAGGGCCGGCCCGTCAAACGGCGTGCGGGCCGGCAGGACGACGGCGCCCGCCGTCGCGCTCACGCCGGTTCCGGCGCGGATTTCTCCGCCTCGCGCTGCGCGCGCCCGGCCGCGATGACCTCCTTGAAGGAGCGGAAGCGGAAGATCCAGATGACCGCCGCCAGCCCGAGGCCGAACGTCAGCGCGGCGATCGCGATCTGCTGGCCGACCGAGTACGCGGCGACGGTCGCGCCGCTGCCGAAGACCTTGACCAGCAGCGCCTGCTGCACGCCCGCGCCGCCGGGCGTGAACGGCACCAGCGCCGCGACCGCATTGCAGCCGAGCACGAGCAGCACGTTGCTGACCGACCCGCCGACGTGGAAGGCCTCGAGCAGGAACCAGAACGCGGCGAAGCGGAACAGCCAGCCGACGAACTGCACCATCCAGACCTCGCGGAAGTAGCGGCGGCGGTCCGAGAGGATCGTCAGGCCCTGGCGCACGCGCGCCCAGAACGCCTGCACGCGCGCCGACAGCAGCGCGAAGCCCGCGAGCACCGCGATCCCCAGCACCGTCAGCAGGAACAGCATGAAGCGCGGGTGCGAGGCGAAGAAGGCGAGATCGAACGCCGGCAGCTTCGAGAAGTCCGGCGGCTTCGGGAAGACGCCCTGGCTGAAGGCGTAGCCGAGCACCGGCACGGCGATCGTCAGGTCGAAGATGAACTCGATCGAGAACGCCGCGGCGACCGCCGGGTAGCTGGAGCCGGGCACCGAGCTCTTGGTCAGGAACAGCCGCACCACGTCGCCGCCGCGCGCGGGGATGACCGCGTTGAAGCCGTAGCCCGCGAAGTACGCGCCCCAGATGCGCCGGAACTCGATCTCGGAGTCGGGATAGGCCGCACGCAGGATGTGGAACGACGCCCGCGCCCGCAGCGTGAGGTAGACGACGAAGAGCGCCAGCGCGAGGAACAGCGCGAGCCACGACACCGCCGCGAGGTTCGAGAAGAACGACCCGACCGCGTCGAAGAACGAGGAGAAGGAGTCTCCGATGGACGCGAACGGCACGCTAGTTACCTTGGCACGCGCAGCGGGAGGATGAACGCGGCGGTCAGCGCGGCCATCATGCCGGCGGCGATGAACCCGAGCCTCGGATCGACGTGGTAGAGCGGCAGCCACATCAGCGGCGCGGCGGCATTGCCGGCGAAACGGAAGGCCGAGATCACCGACGTCCCACCCGCGCGGTTGTCCGGGACGGCCTCCACCGCGAGCGTGTTGATCCCGGCCCACACGAGCGTCGAGCCGAGACCGGTGAGAAACCACAGGGCCCCGAGCGCGACCGGCGTCGGCGCGACACCCAGCGTGGCGACGAGACCTGCGCAGAGCGCGATGCCGACCAGGGCGACCGGGACGCGCCCGTAGCGGTCGACGGCGTTGCCCGCCGCCCGGCCGATGACGATGCCCGCGACCCCGAAGCCGGCGAGCAGCACGCCGCGCGTGATCGAGCTGAGGCCGAAGTCGTCGGCGGCCAGCACGGCGACGAGGAACCCGACGCCCGTCACACCCGCGTAGCCGGTGAACGACGCCGCGCTCAGCAGGCCCGACGCGCTGGGTCAGCACCGTCCGCCACTTGGGCGGCGCGCCTTCACGCACCTTCGCATCCGCCGGCGGCAGCAGCGCCAAGCCCGCGGCCACGAACGCCTGGCTGACGAACGCCAGCCGCCAGTCGACGGCGCCGAGCAGACCGCCGCCCAGCGGCGCCAGCGCCACCGCCGCGGTCTGGACCGCGGCGAAGGTCCCCACGGCGCGCCCGATCTGGCGCGGCGGGACCTCCTCGGCCAGGCCGGCGAGCAGCAGCGGGGTCAGGAAGGCGTTGGCCGAGCCCTGGAGCGCTCGGATCACGAGGAACCCGCCCAGGTTGGGCACGAACGCCGCCGCCACCGACAGGATCGCGTAGGCGATGTAGCCCGTGCGCACGACGCGCCGGCGCCCCCAGCGCTCGCCGAGCGTGCCCGACACGAGTTGCAGGACGGCGAACGGCACGAGATAGGCGGGGATCGAGAGCGCGACGCCGGCGGTCGTGGCGTCGAACGCCTCTCGCAGCTGCGGCACGAGCACCGCGACCACGCCGCCGCCGAACGGCCCGAGGAAGCCGCCGATGTAGAACGGGAGGGTGGCGCGGCGTGACACGTCAGCGCCTACCCTGGCACGCCATGTTCCGGCGCAAGGTCACCGCACCCGACGGGCGCAAATGGACGCTCGGCCGCCACTGGCTGCCGCGACGCAAGCGGTTCAAGAAGGCGGACCTGACCGACGTCGGCCCCGACGGCGGGTTCCTGGACATCGGCGGCGACGACCTCGGCATCTTCGGCGTGATCATCGCCGTCATCGTCGGCGTCTTCCTCGCGCTCTTCCTCGTGCTGCTGCTGTTCAACGTGTTCGCGATCGCCATCGAGCTGCTGCTCGTGATCCTCGTGGCGCTGGCCGGCGTGATCGGGCGCGTCGTCTTCCGGCGCCCGTGGATCGTCTTCGCGCGCGCGGGCGAGGAGCGACTGGAGTGGCCGGTCGTCGGCTACTTCAACAGCCGTCGGCGGATCCAAGAGATCGCGGGCCAGCTCGCCCTAGGCACCCAGCTCGAGCCCGCGCCGCGCGACCGGCGATGACTGGATGATCGACGTCGTCGTCTGGCCGTAGGGCGTGAAGCGGTCGATGACCTCCTCGAGGTGCTCGACCGAGCGCACGTGGAGCTTCATGTAGAAGCAGTCCTCGCCCGTCACGCGGTGGCATTCGACGACCTCGGGCGTGGCGCGCGCGACGTCGGCCACCTTCGGGATCTGACGCGGCGCGGGGCGCATGCGCAGGACGGCGGCGAGCGTGTAGCCGAGCGCGCGGGGGTCGACCTCGGTGCTGTAGCCGACGATCACGCCGTCGCGCTCGAGCCGGCCGAGGCGCTCCGCGACCGCGGGCGCCGAGAGCCCGACGCGACGGCCGAGCTCAGCCTGGCTGACGCGCGCATCGGCCTGCAGCTCCGCGAGCAATCGAAGGTTCGTCGCGTCGAGCAGGCCATTCTCCGAAGGCATACGTTTGAGAATAGCTGCGATTGACCATTCCGAAGAGCGCATCCTCCGACGATCCTGTACGGAGCGATGCAAGCCCGTCTTCCGTTCCTCGTCAGCGCCGTCTTCCACTACCTGGGCCCGGCCTTCGCCGTGCTGCTGTTCGTCCGCGTCGACGTGCTCGGTGTCGCCTGGCTGCGAATCGCGGCCGCGGCGCTCGTCTTCGCGCTCTGGCGCCGGCCCTGGCACGTGCTGCGCAACCCCACCGTGCTCGCCTGGGGCCTCGTGCTGGCGCTGATGAACTGCTGCTTCTACACCGCGATCGACCGGCTCCCGCTGGCGACCGTGGCGGCGATCGAGTTCCTGCCCGTGATCGTGCTCGCCGCGCTCGGCGCCCGCACCCGCCGCAACGCGGCCGCGATCCTGCTCGCCGTCCCGGGCGTCTACCTGCTCACCGGCGTGCACCTCTCGGGCGAGCCGCTCGGCGTCGCGCTCGCGCTCGCCAACGCGGGCCTGTTCGCGGCCTACATCGTGCTCGCGCACCGCGTCGCGTCGGACCCTGAGATCGCCGGGATCGACGGGCTGGCGGGTGCGATGCTCGTGGCGCTCGTCTTCGTCACGCCGATGGCGGGCTGGGCGGCGCTGCCGGCCTTCAGCGACCCGGTCGCGATCGCCGCCGGGATCGGCGTCGGCATCTCCTCCTCGGTGATCCCGTACGTCGCGGACCAGGTGGCGATGGCGCGCCTGAGCCGTGCCTCCTACGCGCTGATGGTCTCGCTGCTGCCGGCGACGGCGACCGTCGTCGGACTGCTCGTGCTGACCCAGGTCCCGACGCTCACCGACGCGCTCGGCATCGCGCTGGTCATCGTGGGGGTGGCGCTCCATCGCGAGCCCACACCGCGGCCAGCCGCACCACCGTCGCCGACGCCGCGGCCATCTCCTGCAGCGACGCCCACTCTCGCGGCGAGTGGTAGTCGTGGCCACCCGTGAACAGGTTCGGCGTCGGCAGCCCCATCGCGCTCAGCCGTGAGCCGTCGGTGCCGCCGCGGATCGGCGTGCGGATCGGCGTGATCCCCTCGTCGGAGATCGCCTGCTCGGCGTTGGCCGTCGCCTGCGGGAACGCCTCGATGAAGCGGTGCATGTTCGGGTACTGCGGCGTCACGGCGGTCTCGAGGCGCGCCGTCGGCTCGCGCGCCACGATCTCCTGGGCGGTGCGCAGCAGCAGCGCGGTGTGCGCCGCCAGCTTCTCGTCGTCGAAGTCGCGCACGATCGCGCGGACGTAGGCCTTGCCGCCGTTCGCGGCGACCTCGTAGACGTGGATGAAGCCCTCGCGCCCCTCGGTGCGCTCAGGGGTCAGCTCGCGCGGCAGCGCGGCGACGATCTCCGCGGCCAGCCGCGTCGCGTTGACGAGCGTGTCCTTGGCCCAGCCCGGATGCGCGTCGACGCCGGTGATCGCGAGCATGACCTCCTCGGCGGCGAACGTCTCGTCCTGCAACTCGCCGAGATCGGAGCCGTCGAGGGTATAGGCGCAGACCGCGCCGAAGGCTTCGACGTCGAAGAGCGTCGCGCCCTCGCCGATCTCCTCGTCGGGCGTGAAGCAGATCCGCAGCGTCGGCCTCGGCAGCTCCGGGTTCGCCGCCAGATGGGCGACGGCGGCCATGATCTCGGCCACCCCAGCCTTGTCGTCGGCGCCGAGCAGCGTGTCGCCGCTGGAGCTGACGATGTCGTGCCCGACGGCCTTGGCGAGCTTCGGGATCTCCGCCGGGTCGAGCACCGTGCCGCCGCGCGGCAGCACGATCCGCGAGCCGTCATACGCCCGGTGCACGATCGGCTCGACGCCCGCACCTGACGCGTCCGGACTCGTGTCGACATGAGCGATCAGGCCGATGACCGCTCCCTCGCCCGGGAGCGTCGCGGTGACGTAGCCGTTGTCGTCCAGCGCTGCGTCGGTGAGGCCGATCGCCAGCAGCTCCTCCACCAGCACCCGTCCGAGCTCCAGCTGTCCCGCCGTACTCGGGCTCTGCTTGCGATCGCGCTCCGATTGGGTGTCGATGCGGACGTAGCGAAGGAAGCGCTCCAGGACGTCCGGGGCGAGGGTCTCGGCCAGGGTGGAGGTGAAAGTCACCCTTCGGACCGTATCGTCAGGGTTCCTCGCGCGTTGGTACGTCTGCCATGTTCATCGCACCCGCTCCTCCCGTCCCGATCGTCACCGTCGACCGCCCCACGCAACTGAGCGCCTACGGCTCCGGCGTGCTGTTCTCCAAGCGCGATCCGGCCACCGGCCGCTTCAAGCTCTGGTACACGGAGACCTTCCGGCCGCCGGCTCCGCTGCCGGTCGCCGACCGCGCGGTGCCCTTTGACGCCGACCTCGGACCCGGCGCGCACGGCCATTTCCTGGCCGTCTATTCGCGCTGCACGCACGAGCCGCGCTGGGATCCGGTCGACGCGGACACGCCGCCGAACTACACGCTCGGGCGCGGGTGCGATCTCTACGAGCTGGATCTGACGACGAGCCGTGAGCGCAAGTTGCCGGCCTCCTCGACCACCGCCGACGAGGTCTTGCCGGCGGTGTGGAAGGACGGGCTCGCGTTCGCACGTGTCTATTCCAAGACCAACATCCGGATGTACTTCCGCAAGGGCAATGCCGGTTCGAAGCTGATGCCTGGCGGTCCCGCCAACGGCCGCCCGAACGGTGTGGACCTCTACGGCCGCCGGCTCGCGTTCGGCTGGGAGTACCCCGGCAAGTACGACGGCCCCGCCTCCGACCTGCGCATGGACGATGTGGAGACCGCGCGCGCGTCGCTGATCGAGCGCTTCGGCGGCGGCGGGCTGACGACGATCTCGCTGACCGCTCCCGCCTTCGAGGGCGGCAAGCTCTACTACGCGAAGCTCTGCCAGGGTGACGAGAGCGGCTGCCCGCGCCGCTCCGGGCTGATCCGGGTGCGCTACTCCAACGGCGAGCGGGCGCGCGCGAACATCGGCCGCTACGACCTCTGGCAGGCGCGCGGCGAGGGCGTCACGTACCTGCTGCACGACGACGGCGGCTACCGCTCGTGCTTCTCGACCGCGCCCGGCGGTCCGCCCGAGACGTGCACGATCCAGGCCACGAAGCCGGAGTACGAGCTGAGCCCGTTGAGCCGGCGGGAGGCGCTCAAGAACGTGGCAACCTAGTCGGCATGGCCGACTACACGAAGCTCAACCTGCGCGAGGTCGAGGATGCGGCGAAGAAGTTCGGGATGCCCCCGGGTCTGGAGTCGCGCTTCGCCCGCGACGCGCTCGGTCTCAAGAACCAGGGCATGACGCTCTTCACGCTCGCTCCCGGCTACCGGATCCCGTTCGGACACCGGCACGGCGAACAGGAGGAGGTCTATGTGATCGTCGCGGGCAGCGCGCGCGTCAAGCTCGAGGACGAGATCGTCGAGCTGGCCACCTGGGACGCGGTGCGGATCCCGCCCGAGGTGCGCCGCGGCGTCGAGGCCGGCCCGGACGGCGCGGAACTGCTCGCGGTCGGGGCGCCCAATGTGGGCTTCGGCGACGCCGAGCAGCTGCCGGACTTCTGGCCCGCTTGAGCCGACTGACCCTCCAGCGGCTGGCGGCCTACCTACGCGCGCACGGAGGCGGCGCCTGGGGCGACTACATCGAGGCGCTGCCGCCCGACGGCGAGGAGGCGCAGGCCTTCGCGCGCTCGCAGGCCGAGATCGGCCACCCGGACCCGTTCCAGCCGCGCACGGAGCGCGGGCGCTTCATGCGCAAGATCCTCGCAAGCGCCGAGCCGAGCGAGATGGGGCTGAAGGTCCTGGTGTCCTTGGAGGGTCTCGCCGCGCCATTGGAGCCCGGCGCCTACTTCCCGCTGCCGCCGACGCCGGTGCGCGACGGGCTGCCGCTGTGGTCGGTCAAGGTCGAGGTGCTGACCTCCGACGACCTCATCGGCCTGGTCCCGCGCCTCTCGCATCCCCGTCTCGAGGGCGTTCCGGGGTACGGCGGCAACGTCGTGCTGCTGCTGATCTGGGCGGTCAGTTCGGACGAGGCGAGGACCATCGGCGACGAGCTCGTCACCGTCCGCGGGCGGCGCCGGATCACCGTCAGCCCTGCGCGCGGCGATGCGCTCGCCCCCGAGAACGTCCCGCGCAGCCCCGCCGACTACGAGAGCCGGGTCGTCGCGACGCGCTGGCAGCGCTGCGAAGCGTCGGGCGCGGGCGCCAAGATCGTCTGGTTGACCGGTGCCCGGCCGCTCGAGCGCGTCGATCTCTCCGAGACGGGGGAGCGGGTCACGATCACGCTCTGGGAGCGTCACCCACCGGCCTTCCGCGAGGGCGGCGCACCCGTCTTCACGCTCGCGATCGGCTACACGCGCTGCGTCGAGGTGCCCCTGGGCGCGCCGCTCGGCGCGCGCGAGGTGATCGACGGGGCGACGGGGACGCGCCCCGACGTGTTCGACCCGTTCGACGCCTCGGGGCCCGCGGCGCGCGCGGAGGTGATGGCCCTGGACGTCGAGACGCTGGAGTGCGTCCCGACGCCTACCTGACGCCCGGCTCGAACAGCTCCACCGGGTTGCCGGAGGGGTCGTCGACGAGGACCTGCCGGCCGCCTCGGCCCTCGATGACCGGGCTGCGGAACGATGCCCCGCTGTCGCCCAGCGCGGCGAAGGTCGCGTCAAGGTCTTCGACTTCGAGCTGGAAGCGGTTCCAGCCGCCTGGCGCGGGGCTCCGGCCGTCCGGCATCGACTGCCCCGCGCCGCCGCCGCCCCCGGGCGAGTTGAGCAGCAGCCGCAGATCGCCGCGGCGGAGCATCGCGAAACCGGGCGCGGGCCGCATCTGCACTTCGAACCCGAGGAGGTCGCGGTAGAACGCGACCGCTGCGTCGACATCGTCGACGATGTAGCGAACGCTGACTTCAGACATACCTGCGTTGTACCCCCTGATCGGGGGTGTTCGACGCGCCCGGCCCGGTTTAGCCCGGGGCACTGCGGATAGGCCTGTTGTATGACCAAGACCCTCGAGATTCCCACTGTTGACCTCGCCGGCGATGTCGCGATCCCCCAGTTCGGGCTCGGCGTCTTCCAAGTGCCGCCCGAGGTCACGGTCGAGAACGTGCTGACCGCGATCGAGCTCGGCTACCGCCACATCGACACGGCCAAGATCTACGGCAACGAGGCCCAGGTCGGGCAGGCGATCCACGCCTCCGGGCTCCCGCGCGAGGACTTCTTCGTCACCACCAAGCTGTGGAACAGCGACCAGGGCGACGGCGTCGGAGCCTTGAAGGAGAGCCTCGGCCGGCTCGAGATGAGCCACGTCGACCTCTACCTGATCCACTGGCCCGTGCCGTCCAAGGACCGCTACGTCGAGGCCTGGAAGGCGCTGATCGAGGCGCAGCAGGCCGGGCTCACGCGCGCCATCGGCGTGTCGAACTTCCAGGCCCCGCACCTGCGCCGGATCATCGAGGAGACCGGCGTGACGCCCGCCGTCAACCAGATCGAGCTGCACCCGCTGCTGACCCAGCACGGCCTGCGCCGCGAGCACGCCGACCGCGGCATCGTGACCGAGGCGTGGAGCCCGCTGGCGCAGGGTGCCGCGCTGACCGAGCCGGCCGTCGAGGAGATCGCGGCGGCGCATGACCGCACGCCGGGCCAGATCGTGCTGCGCTGGCACATCCAGCTCGGCAACGTCGTCTTCCCGAAGTCGCTGACGCCGGCGCGGATCGAGGAGAACATCGACGTCTTCGACTTCGAGCTCTCCGCGGAGGAGATGGAGCGGATCGAGGCGCTGGATCGGGGCCATCGCACCGGCCCCGATCCCGACACGATGTAGGGGTTTCAGACCCCGGCGGCGTCGCGCGCGTAGTTGTGGTGCAGCATCAGCGCGTTGCCGTCGGGGTCCTTGAAGTTCGCCATGTGGCAGACGCCGCTGTCGATGTCGTCGGCGATGAAGGTCACGCCCCGTGACTCGAGCTCGGCGCGCGCGGCCGCGACATCGTCGACCTGCAGCGCCAGCGGCGCCGGGTTCGTGGTGAACGGGATGCCGAGCGCGGGGCAGTTGATCAGCGCGATCGTGACCGTGCCGGTCTCGAACTCGGCGCCGACCGCGGCCTCACCGGGGCGCTGCCAGACGCTCGAGGCCTCCAGGCCCAGCACGTTCTCGTAGAACTCGCGCGCGGTCTCGATGTCGTTGCTCGGGATCCCGACGAAGTCGACGCCGGTGACGATGCGGGTCTTGGTGCTCATGGTGTCTCCTTGAGGTGCTCTTCGAGGCGCTCGAACGCGCTGTTGAGGCCGCCGCGGGCGCGCTCGGTGAGCGCGACATCGGCTTCGATCGTGGTGCGGAAGCTCATCTCGGTCCGCCCGTCGCCGAGATCGGTGAAGGTGACGACGGCCTCGCCGAACGCCAGGCGCTCGGGCGCGACGATCTCCGAGTAGATCCCCTCGTTGACCATCTCGCTGCCGTCTTCGTCGTTGATCGTGGTCACGCGAAACGTTCCTCCCGGCCGGACGTCCATCTCGATCGTGTCCAGCTGCGCGGTCCAGCCGCGCTTGCCCCACCAGCGCGCAAGCTGCGCCGGCTCGGTCCACGCGCGCCACACCCGCTCGCGCGGAGCCGGGTAGACGCGCTTGATCTCGATCACGCGGGTCGCGATCGTCACTCGCCCTCCTGCAGGAACTCGCCGAGCCGGTCGAAGCTCTCGTCCCAGAAGCGGCGGTAGTCCTCCAGGAACACGGCCGCGTCCTTGAACGCCTCGCCCTGGATGCGCGACGGGCGCAGCTGCCGGTCCTTCCCGCGCGCGATCAACCCGGCCTTCTCCAGCACCTTCAGGTGCTTGGAGACCGCCTGCAGCGAGATCTCGAACGGCGCCGCGATCTCATTGACGGTCGCCTCGCCATCCGCGAGCCGGGCGAGGATCGCCCGTCGCGTCGGGTCGGCCAGGGCCGAGAACGTCAGCGTGAGCTGATCGGCGACCATTATTCATCCGATTGGTTGATCAACACAGTGGTTGATTATGCGGATACGGGAGCTGTTGTCAAGTCCGCGCGTCCGACCACGGCGACGGCCGCGGCGAACAGCGACGGGAGCGCGACGGCCGCGAGCGTCCAGGCCGCTCCGCTCGTGGAGAGCTGACCGGCGAGGACAGCGCCCGCCGCGATCCCGGCTCCGGCCCAGGTCGTGAGCCACGTGAACGCCTCGACGGTGCGGTCCACCGCCACCAGGTCCTCGAGCAACTCGAACAGCGCGACGTTGAGCAGGCCGTAGCCCGCGCCCGCGCCGATGAGCACGAGCGTGACGCCCGCGAGGCTCGTGGCGAGCAGGCAGAGCAGCAGGACCGCGGCGACCACGAGGCACCCGGCGAGGTAGCGCCAGGCCGGCGGCTTTCGAAGACTCCCGCTGCCGGACCAGAGCGAGACGGCGATGCTGCTGGCGGCGAATGCCGCGAGCGGGACTGCGGCCAACTCGACCGCACCGGCCTCCGAGGCGACCACCGGTGCCGCGACGTCGAGCGCCCCGAACGAGAGGCCGAGCAGCAGCTCACAGGCGACGACGACCCGCAGCCCGGCGCTCTCGCCGAGCACGCCCCACACGCGGCGCGTGGCCGGACGCGACGTGACCGGCCGCCGCACGCTCGACGGCGCGATGGCGGCGAGCAGCACCGAACCGGCGACGACCCCGGGGACCAGCACGCCCAGCGCGAAGACGGGCGACGCCAGCGCGGCCAGCGTGGCCGTCAACGCCGGCCCGGCGACCTGCGCCCCATCGCCGAGCGCGGCGTTCAGCGCGTGGCCGGTGCGAGCGAGCTCCGGGCCGGTGACCTGCGGCCAGATCGATCGCGCGGTCGCGATCAGCGGCGGGGTGAAGAGGCCGGCGACGCCCGCGCAGACGACCAGCAGTGCGACATCACCAGATGCCAGACAGCCCACGACAACGCACGTCATCGCCGCGGCATGGATGGCGGCGAAGTACGGCAGCACGCTCGGCCCACGCCGGTCCACGATCCGGCCGCGGACGGGCGCGAACAGCGCCGAGCCCGCCGAGAACCCGGCCACCACCGCCCCCGCCACGGCGAACGACCCGGTCGCGGCCTCGACCGCAAGAACCAGCGCGAGCCCGTAGCTGGCGAACGACAGCCACCCGAGCCCGCATGACAGCGCAAGCGACCGCGCCCTTTTGCGCGCGAAGACCGCGCGGTACGACGACAACATGTCTCACCTCTGGATTGACGCAACGAAATGGAAGGTCCGTGCAGCGCCAAGGCGGCGCTGCACAACCCGCCACTACGGCGGCGTCAGGCGGAGGTGAGCGAACACGTCACGACCAAGACTACGTCACGCGGCCGCACCCAGCTCGGCGAGCGCCTTGAGCACCTCGTCGTCATGCGTCTTCGGCGACGCCTTCGGGATCACGTGCGCGATCGTGCCGTTGGCGTCGATGATGAACGTGGCGCGCTGGGCGCCCCAGTACGTCTTGCCGTACATCGCCTTCTCGGCCCACACCCCGTACGCCTCGCAGACCGCATGGTCCTCGTCGGCGAGCAGCGTGAAGTTCAGCGCCTGCTTGTCGTGGAACTTCTTGACCGCCTTCACCGGGTCGGGCGAGACGCCGAGGACGCGCACCCCGGCCTCGGTGTAATCCGGCAGGTGGTCGCGGATCCCGCACGCCTGCGTGGTGCAGCCGGGCGTGTCCGCCTTGGGGTAGAAATACAGTACGACCGTCTGGCCCTTCAGGCCAGACAGCGCGACGTCGTCGCCGTCCTGGTCCGGAAGCGTGAAGTCAGGTGCGTTCTCGCCGATCTCGAGCATCCACCTCAGGCTACTCGCCGACCGTGCCGCAGCCCACCCGCCGGGCCCCTTGGCATCCTGGACCCATGCCCTTCACCCTCGACAAGGGGGCCCTCGACCGCTATGCCGCCGGACTACGGCGCGAAGTCGCCGCGGATCTGCGCGGTGTGCTCGGGTGGTTCGGCGCCGATGAGCCCGGTGCGACCGTGGAGATCTCGCGGCACGACCTCCAGCAGTTCGTCCACTACACGCTCCCGCGCAAGTTCCTGACGGGCGCTGAGGAGCACGTCGCGGTGGCCCGGGCGCTCGGCGACGCGCTCGAGCACCTCGGGGCGCCCGCGGTGTACGCGGAGTTGTGCCGCTCGCCGGAGACGATCGACCTGCTGCGAATGTGGGCGATCGACGCCGACGCGGCCTTCGCGCAGTTCGTCGCGTTCACGGACGCGTCCGGCCTCGAGCCCCCAGACGTCGAGGAGCTCCACTGGCAGGGCGTCATGGGCCCGGTCGAAGCGATGGCCCGGCAGGCGGCGACGCTCTCGCTTGAGCGTGCCCTCGAGTCCGGTGACCGGCGGCCCGCGAGAACGATCGTGCGTGAAGTGCTGGCCGAGCCTGACCCGGACGGCGGACAGGCCACCCGCCTACTCGCCGTGCAGGCCGAGCGCATCGATCGCTGGGCGGGCTGGCGGTCCACGTCGCGCCGGGCGTTGCTGGAACCGGTTGTCAGCGAGTTGCTCGTTGTCGAGGTGCCCGCCTGGCCGCCCGACGACGTGCTGGACTGGTTGCTCGACGAGGCGCGGGCCGGGCTGGCGCTCACCGAGCGCGGTGCGCTCAGCCGGGCGATCTGCGTCGAGGTCGCGCGACGGCATCCGGATTGGGCTTGGGGCAAGCCGCCGCGAAGCGAGGCCGACGTAGAGAATCTCGCAAGCCTGCACGCCGCGCTGCGCGGCACAGGGTTGGTCCGGCGGCGAGGCCGCGAGCTGTTCGCCACCAAGCGCGCGGGAGGGCTGAGCCCAGGTGCCCGCCGCCTGCGCCTGCTCGAACACCTCCTGGACGGCGACTCCTTCCAGGCGGCGGTCGCCGAGCTGACGTTCGCGGCCCTCTTGCAGGACGAGCCCGATGTGCGGGCGCGGGTCGCCGAGGTCATCGATGAGTGCCGGCTGGCGCAGCGACGGCGATCCGCTGCCCGTGTATGCCGTGCCGAGCACGGTGACCGACGTCCTCCGCGTCCTGCTCGCGATCGGCGCCGCCGAGGGTGGTGCGCTGAGCCGTGACCGCGTCCGCCTCACCGAGCGTGGGCGGGCCATCGTGCGCCGCGCGCTGCGCGCGCAGGCGCTGCGCTCATCGCCACCACCGGTAACGCCGGCGGCCCCGCCCCGGCGCCGGCCGTCCGCCTCGAGCGCGTCCGTGTCGCTGTACCGCCCGTGCCCGGAGGCGCTCCGCCACACCTGGACCCGAACAACGAGGACGACCTCGCAGAGCTCATCCGCCTCGCGCACCCCGAGCTCGCCGCCGCGCTCGACGCCGGCGAGGACGTCGCCGTCGTCGACGGCGAGCCCGTACATGCCCGTCTGCACCTGCTCAGCCACCAAGTTGTCGCAGTGCGGCTGCTCTACGACGACCCGCCCGAAGACTGGATTGCGTTCCAGGCGCTGCTGGACCACGGCGTCGACCCGCACGAGGCGCAACACGCGTTGGCGCAGCGATTCGTCGAAGAGCTCTCGGAGACGTTCGGACAGCCGCACGGGCCCCACCCTCGCGAGCGTGCCCGCGGCGACCGCCGGGCGCGCCGCAAGGCACAGCGCACCGCCCGCCGCGGCAACCGGCGTTGAGCGGCGCCGGGTCGGCTCGAGCGTCTACCCCGCTCGGCGTTCGTTCCAGGGGTCGACGATGTCGACGCCGGTCTGCTCGAAGTCCTTGACGTTCCGGGTCGCCAGAGTGGCGGCATTGCGGCGGCAGATCGCAGCGATCTGCGCATCGAAGCCGTCGATCGGGGCTCCGCCGCGTTCACGGGCAGCAACGATGTCGCCATACAGGCCCGCCGCATCTGCATCGAACGCCAGCACGTGCGCGGCGAAGGCCGAGAACACCTGAGCCGCAGTCGCCCGAAGCAACGCCTTGCGAGCACCGTCGGGCAGCCGTTCCACCCCGTACCCGATCTCGGCGACGGTGATCGAAGTCGTGTACAGCTCGTCGCCGGCCTGCGCCCGTACCCAAGCGACGACGCGCTCGTCCGGCGCGGGACGCATAAGTTCCGACGCCACGTCGGTGTCAACGACGATCATCGAGCGAGATCGGGCGCGCGAGCGACGTTCGCACGCGCTGGCAGATCAAGCTCGACCCCACCGATCTCTCCGAACCGATCCAGCAGCTCCGTGAACAGACCGCGCGAGGAGTCCGACTCGCCCACGGCAGCGGTCAGGATCGCCCGGATTTCCGCTTCCATCGACCGGCCGTTACGAGCCGCGCGGACCCGCAGACGGTCCTTCACGTCATCGTCCAGATCCCGGATGCTCACCGCGGCCATGTTGCTAGCAATGCTAGCAATGCGACAGAGTGTCTACCGCGAGGTGTCCGCCTTGGGGTAGAAGTAGAGGACGACGGTCGTGCCGGCGAGGCCGGAGAGCGAGACGTCCTCGCCGTTCTCGTCGGGGAGCGTGAAGTCAGGTGCCTTCGTTCCGGTTTCGAGCATGTTTCGCAGGCTACCTCGCCGGCGGTCGCCATGTTCGGGGCTGACGCGCGTGCGCGGATGTGGGAGGCTGGCGTTCGTGATGGCTCGGGTGCGAATGACCCCGAGGCGCGAAGACGACACGCCCCGCGCGCCGCGGACCCCGGAGAACCCCGTGGCGCGCGTGCTCGCACTGCAGCGCGGCGCCGGCAACGCCGCCGTCGCGCAGTTGCTGCGCAAGGACAAGACGCCGCCGCAGGGCGATCCGCCGCGCGCGGGCGGCTGGAATGAGGCCGAGCGCGACGTCGCCGGCACCAAGCGCGTTCCTGTCGACGGCATCACGGCCGGCAACCAGGACCCCGACGTGAAGAAGCAGAGCAGCGAGGGGGCCGCCGGCAAGGCGATCGTCGTCGTCCCCAACAGCGTCGACGTCAAAGCGCACCCGGACGTGCTCCTGTTCTTCCATGGGATGGGAAATCTCGGCTACCGGGAGCGCCTGACCGACGACGCCTCTCGCGGCCCCGCGGGCAGCGTGCACGACGTCGAGGCCGACCGGATGGAGCAGCAACTCGCGCACAGCGGCCGCAACATCGTCGGCGTGCTCCCGCAAGGCACGAGCGCGGCGACGTTCGGCATCGCCGACCCGCAGGCGTACGTGACCGAGGTCCTCGCCAAGGCCGCGGCCAAGCTCTCGGTGCCCGCGATCACCTCCGGCCGGATCATCGTCTCGGGTCACAGCGGCGGCGGGCGGCCGGCAGTCGCCGCCGCCACGAAGCTGACCGCCACGGCGCCTACGACCGACGACGAATGGTTCAACCAACCGCCGCTGTTTCTCTTCGACGGCATCAACGGCCCGTACGAGGCCAACGCGATCGGGGATCTGATGGACAAGTGGCTCGACGCCGACCTCGTGCGCCTGAAGGCCTCGAGCGACCCCGTCGCGCTGCTCACCCGGCGCGCGATCAGACTGCGCAGCACGCACACGAGCTCAGACCTTTACACGGCGACCAACCTGGGCGGCAAGTACGACACCCAGGTGTCCGACGGCGTCGACGAGAACAACAAGCCGAAGACCAAGACGGTCAGCGTCCAGATCGCCCCGGGACGTTCCCTGAAGGGCCGCATCGACGGCTGGTTCAGCAAACACAAGACCGAGCTCGGGCCGCTCGCGGCCCAGCTGCGCGCGCAGTACGACGTCCCTGACCAGGCGGTCTCCGGCGGCCACGAGGCCACGGTCGGCACGGGCTCGCTGGAGACCGACCCCAAGAAGCGCGACACCGCCCCCGCCGGGCTGACAGGCGCCTCGAAGACCGCGGGCGTCCCCGGCTACAGCGGCGGCGGGCATCTCGAGGAATCGCTGTCGAAACTGCCCCCACCGCCTCCGCCGCCCAAGCACGTCGAGTAGCGCCGAGACACGGTCCCGCAACGGGAGGGCCGGCGGCGCCGGCCCTCCCACCCCTGCGGGTACTAGAGCTGCGCGAACAGCGGCTTGACCTTGTAGGTCACCTTCAGCTGTCGCATGAGCGGAGACATCCACTCGTTCTGGTCATGCTCGTCGCCGAGACGGCGAGCGCCTCGGATGACCAGCGTGTAGCGGTCCTTCGACGCGGTGTACACGACCCGCTTGCGCAGCGTCTTCGGCAGCCGCGCCTTGTTGACGGCAGCGCGCAGCGCGCGGGCGTCGTGGCGGTAGACCGTGATCCGGATGTCGCTGTCAGTGCTGCGGGAGGACGCGTTCGGCCGGCTCTTGATCGCGGGCAGCGCCTTCTTGGCGAGCGGTGCGGCGACCACGGCCAGTGCCTCCTTGTACTCGGCCCGGGCCTCGGCCTGAGCCGCGGCTGTCGGCTGCGCGGCGCGCGCCTCGCTTGGCAGGTCCGCCGGGATCGTCGCGCCGAGCGGGTAGATCAGCGCGTTGAGCGCCTGACGCTCGACCGATTCGTGCCAGGCCCGGAAGAACGGGTCCGACGCGAACAGGAACGCGCGACCCGCGCCGAACGGCTGGTCGACGACGGCGGGACGGCCGTCGAGCCTGCCCGGGCCGATCGAGTTCACCTCGTAGCCGTAGGACTTGCCGCCATCCTTGTAGCGGACAGGCGCCGAGGCCGCCGGGATCGAGCCGCCGTTGCCGGTCAGCGTCGTCGGGTTGTAGACCGCGTTGCCCGACGCGTCGCGGTACAGGAACCCGCCCTTGTCGAAGCCCCACGCGACCGGGTTGGTCGTGTCGAACGTGCCGTCGTACGTCGAGCCGGGGGTCGTGATCGACGGGCTCAGCGTCTGGGTGTTGAGCGCCGTCAGCCCGATGTTGCGGGCGCTCGTCGTGCCGCCCGTGTAGTAGCTGAGGAAGCGCCCGCCGTTGTTGACGAACTGCTGGACGATCGGCGCGATCGCGTTGTTCGCCGCCACCGAGTACTGCTGCGGGATGACGATCGCGTTGAAGCCGTTCTCGGGCTTCGTGAGCTCCCCGCTGGTGATCTGCGTCGTCGTCAGGCCGACGAGCTGCGAGCGCGGGATGCGGTCCTTCTGCTCGAGCGTGAAGCGCGCCCAGCAGTAGTCCGAAGCCGACGTGCAGTGGGTGCCGTACTCGGGGTTGGGAACGGTGTTCGCGCTCCCTGTCCACATCGCGATCTTCGGCTTCGCGATCGCCTTGCGCGGGGCGACGAACCGCGGCAGGCCGTAGACCGGCGTGTCGCGGGCGAGCGCCTTGGGCGCGAGGTCGGCGAGCGTGATCGTCGCGCCGTCGACGAGGCCGGCGCCCGTGTCGTAGTGGCGGCCGCCGAAGTCGAACGCCTCGGTGGCGCGGTAGACCGTCGCCCCCGCGTTCGCCAGGTCGATCGCCAGGCCGATGCCCTGCATCGAGTCCGCGTTGAACGCGTACACGGGGCTCGCCGTGGCGGGCACGTCGGGCTGCACCGGATCGCTGATCTTGGTCATCGCCGTGCCCGACGGCAGGTTCTTGGTCACGAAGCCGTTGCCCGCCATGCCACGCATCAGCGAGTACGACCAGGTCACCACGTCGTAGAAGTACGGGAACGGGATGAACGGGTCCTCACCGAGGATCGCCTGGATCCAGTGCTTCTGCGGCTGTGCCATCGGGATGAACAGCGTCCCGGCCGGCAGCGTGTCGGTCTTCGAGCCGGCAGGCCCGAACTCGTGCACGCCATCGGTCACCGTGACGGGCTGATCGAGCTTGTACACGTTGACCTCGGAGCTGATCAGGTCGCGCATCAGCTTCGCGGTATCGCCCGAGTGCAGGCCCGGCTTGTAGTAGTAGCCGCAGACGCTGCCCGAGGGCTGCTGCGTGATCTCGGTGTGCAGCGGGCTCACGAGCTTGTTCGGCTGCAACTCGCAGCGGGCGCCCTGGTCGACCGCTTCCTTCCACTGGTTGACCCAGGCCGTGAGCAGGTTGACCTTGTCGCGCGACGTGACGTTGATCGTCGTGTCGATCGCGAGGTAGTGGTTGTAGATCTGCTTGCCGTACGCGTCGCCCGTGGGCTGCTCGAACGTCATGCCGGCCGAGCCCATCAGCAGCGCCGGGACCGTGTCGCCGTACTCCGGCGTGAAGAGGTCGTACGTGTTGTAGTTGCGGTAGGAGATGGACTGGTCGTTCATCGCCGACTGGATCGCCGGCCCGATCCGGTACTGGATGAAGTCCAGCGCGAACTGCGAGATCTCGTGGTGGACGGGATCCTCGTTGGGCGGGAAGAAGTAGCTGCCCGTGTTCTGGTGGGCGTCGATGAAGAACAGCCCGGGGTACTTGTTGATCTCCGGCATGAAGTTCCGGTTCTCGGGCTGGTTGCGCGTGCCGAAGTCACGGTTGGGGTCAAAGCCCCACGCCGTGTAGCGGCTGTTCGCGTCACGCCCGTCCGGGTTGCGTGCCGGGTCGAGGAACAGCGTCAGGTTGCTCAGGCGCTGGAGGTTGGCGCAGTCCGTGCGCGCGGCCAGCTCATAGAGCTCCTTGCTGATGGCCTCGCCCGCGGCCGGCTCGGAGCCGTGCGGGGTGGCCGTGATCCAGGCGAACGCCGGACGGCTGCGCACGGCCGCGAGGCCCGCGCTCGCCGGGATCTCGCCGCTGACCACGCCGCTCCAGAACGCGCCGTCGTTGCGACCCGCGTCGAGGTTGGCGATGTTGTCCGGCGTGCCGATCGCGTAGTACTTCAGGCGCCGGCCGAGGACGGTCGCGCCGATGTCCTTCTCGACGATGCGGACCCGGGTGCTCTGCGCGGCGTCGGCCATGACCGCCTGCGCGTACGTGTACAGGTCGGCGGTCAGGTGACGCTGGCCGGAACCGGTCGCGTTGTTACCGGCGAGCGGACTGTTCGGGAACACCTGGCTCCACGTCCGGATCGCCGGGTCGAAGGTGACGTCCTGCGGGCAGCCCGCGGGATCGACCTGGGCGCTGGCGGTCGCTGTCAGAGACAGCGAGGCGACAGAGAGCGCCAGCCCGAGGCCGACGCCCAGCTTGCGGCGAAGGGAGATCCCCTTGGTGTTCTTGCTCAGGTGATGCAACGAGGTTCCCATTACGGCGTCGTCGTGGAGAGGGTGAACGTGAGCGTCTTGCTGTACTGGCCCGTGCGCAGCGCGTCGGTCGACCCGACCGCCTGCTGGAACTGCACCGACAGACCGTCATTGGAGATCGGCCCGCCGTAGGTCAGCAGCGTCAGCGGGGTGCCCGAGATCGCGGCGAACTGCGTGCTCGGGTTGGTCGCGTTGGTCGCCCGCGCGCGCAGCGCCTGCGGGAGCGCGAAGCTGCCGTTGACGAGGCGGCCGGTGGCCACCGTGCTGGCATCGACGACGCTCAGCGTCGCGTCGCCCGCGGTCGAGATCACGTTGGCGGTCGTGCTCGCGGTGTACGTGGCGGCAACGCCCGGGGTGAGCGCCCCGAACGAGGCGGGCGCGCCGAGCGTCAACGCCAGCGTGGCGTTGACCGAGCCGGCGACCGTGCCGTAGTAGCACTTGATGCCGACGGTGACGGACGCCGAAGCGGTCTGCCCCGCCGAGTCTTCGACGACCGCCGTGAACGTCCGCGGGGCGTCGCAGATGGCGTCCGCGGGAATCGTGAACGCCGACTTGAACGGCGCCACCTGGGCCGTGCCGATCAGCGCGTCGCCCGAGTAGAACGAGACGCGCTTGACGCCGAAGTCGTCGCCGGGTGTGGCGGTCAGCGTGATCGTCTCACCGCGGTACGCGGAGGCGCGGTCGGAGGCCAGCGAGACGGTCGGGGCGGCGTCGTCGACGGGCCGCGGCGCGTCGAGGATGGCGAACTGGCCCGAGTCGGGGTCGGGCTGCGACCCGTTGCGGTACGGGAAGAAGTCGACGGTGTTCGACGTCGTGCCCGTGCCGTCGGCGATGCCCGCGCCGTTGACCGGGTTCTCCGGGAACGCCGGGTTCGACGTCGGCGAGATCGCCGGGCCGGCGTTCGGCGGCGTGACAGCGGTCGAGCGCAGGCCCCACCAGTTGTTCTCCGCCAGGAACGGAACCGCCGTGTTCGGCGTCGTGCCGTCGAGCTGGACGTTGATCGCGCCGTAGGCGTTGTCGAGGATGTTGTTGCGTGACGCGGTCGACGCGGCCGCGCCGACGAGTCGGACGCCCGCGCCGCGCGAGAGATTGGCGTTGTTGGTGGCCGCGCCGCGCGTCGGTGCGCCGGTGCCATGAACCAGGTTCTGGCTGATGGTGTTACCCGTCAGCGCGACACTCGCGCCCGCGGTCACACGCACGCCGTCCTGGCCGAAGAGCGGGCCGGTCGTCGTCAGGTTGTTGCCCGGCGCGCCGCTGGACGAGCAGTTGCCGTCGATCGTGAAGTTCGTGCAGACCAGGCGGCCGACGATCGCGTTGTTCGCCAGCACGCCGCGGTTGACGACGCCCGACGCGCTGTAGGGCGCCAGGTCGTTGGTCGCGCCGTCGATCAGGACGCCGGCCCGGTTGTAGCGCTCCACGCGGGTCTGGCTGATCGTCAGCGTCCGCGTCGTGGCGCCCTGGGGGCTGCTCGTGTTCGCCGTGACCTGCGCGATGCCGTAGCCGAACTGCGGCCCGCGGTAGCCACCGGGCTTGCCGGAGTCCGCGGCGAGCTCCGAGGTCGTGACGTTGGTGACCCGGCTGCGATAGATCGTGCCCTGCGCGTCGAGGTACACGACGCCGGCCTCGGCGAACACGCCCGCGCCGTCGACGGTCACGCCGGAGATGTCGACCGTGATCGGCAGCGCTGCGCCGCCGCGCACGGAGACGACGTCCCCGACGCCGTTGCGGATGTCCTGGGTGGCCTCGGCGATCTGGCCCGCGCCGGTCAGCTTCGGTCGGATCGACACGAGGTTGGCGCCGGCGCCCTTGAGCGTCACGCTCTTGGTGATCGTCAGCGCGTTGCTCGCGACGTCGCCGGTGCCTTCGCGATACGTCCCGGGACAGATCGCGATCGTGTCGCCGGCTGCTGCGGCGTCGATCGCGGCCTGCACGCTGGCGAACTGCGCGGCCGGGCAGTCACCGCGGTCGTCGTCGACCGTCCATTGGGCGGCCTGCGCCGCAGGCGCGACGCCAACGACCCCGAGCACCGCCAGCGAGGCGGTGCATGCTCTCCAGCTCTTCACGTTGGGACCCTCTCCCTTCGACCCTCACATCCATGAGCACGCAAAACTCTCAGGAACGGAGTGGGAGTGCCAGCGCAGTCGGTGTGGAGATTTCTCAGCGCTCCATAAGCTGATGTGGGTGAGCGCACCGTCCCCTCTCCCCGTCCTTGACATCTCCGGCTTCCGCGCGGACCCGGAGGGTCCCGCCGGCGCGGCCTTCGTCGAAGCGCTGCGCGACGCCTTCCACGGCATCGGCGCCGCCTACCTCGTCGGCCACGGCGTCCCCGACGACCTCGTGGCCCGCGTGCGGCAGGCCGCCGAGGCGTTCTTCGCCCTGCCCGAGGCCGAGCGCCTCGCGATCGAGAACGTGCACTCGCCGCAGTTCCGCGGCTACACGCGCCTCGGCAACGAGCACACCAACGGGCTGCGCGACCTCCGCGATCAGGTCGACGTCGGCCGCGAGCAGCCCACGCCCGAGATCGGGCCCGACGACCCGGTCTGGCTACGTCTGCGCGGGCCGAACCTCTGGCCGCAAGGACTGCCGGAGTTCCGCACCGCCGTCAGCGAGTACAACGCGGCGCTCGAGCAGGCCGGGCACGTGCTGACGCGCGCGGTGGCGCTCGCGCTCGGCCAGCCGGCCGACCACTTCGATGCGCTTGTCACACCGCCCGAGGTCCTGACCAAGATCATTCGCTACCCGGCGCCCAGCGAGGACTTCCCGAGCGACCAGGGCGTCGGCCACCACACCGACGGCGGCTTCCTCACCCTCCTGCACCAGGACGAGGTCGGCGGCCTCGAGGCCGAGGTCTACGGCACGTGGGTCGGCGTGCCCGCGCTGCCCGGCGCGTTCGTGGTCAACATCGGCGAGCTGCTGCAGCTGGTGAGCAACGGCTACTTCCGCGCGACCCTGCACCGCGTGGTCAGCCCGCCCAAGGGCGTCCAGCGCATCTCGATCGCGTACTTCTTCAACCCCCGCTTCGAGGCCAGGATCGAGCCGGTCACGCTCCCGGCCGCGCTCGCCGCGGAAGCGCCCGGGGGCGAGAGCGCCGACCCCGACAACCCGATCTTCTCCAACTACGGCTTCAACTACCTGAAGGTCCGCCTGCGCGCGCACCCCGACGTCGCCGAACGCCACCACGCCGACCTCCTGGCGCGACCCGACTGACCTGCGCCAGGACGAAAGCGACGTTCTGGTCGCTAGCGGGACTCCGTCCCTCTGGCCTTGCGGCGCTTGCCCTCGTGCATCGCGGCCACACGGGCGATCGGGATCGCCCGTCCTTCCTCGACCAGCTCATCGGGCAACGACTGCGGCCCCGGCATGGCCTCCGCCCACGGGTCGCGGGCGCCGAGCAGGGCGGGCGCCGTCTTGATCGTGAAGGCCGTGGGATCGACGCGCTCGAGCTCATCCCAGCCGACCGGGAACGAGACCGGCGTACCGGGCCGGATGCGTGGGCTGTAGGCGGCGACGACCGTGGCTCCGCCCGCACGCGTGGCATCGACGAAGACCTTGCCCTCGCGCTCCTCGACGACGTAGGCCGTGGTGGCCAGCGCCGGATCGAGCGCCGCCGCGCGGGCGGCGAGCGCGCGCGTGGCGGCGGCGATCGCCTCGCCGCCGGTGCCCGGGACGAGCGGGACGAAGACGTGCACGCCCTTGGCACCGCTCGTCTTCAGCGCGCCGGCGAGTCCCGCGCTCGCGAGCGCCTCGCGCACGAGCAGCGCCGTCTGGGCGGCCACGGAGAACGCCGCGCCCGCCGGCGGGTCGATGTCGAGCACGAGGTGCGTCTGGGGATGGCCGAGCGTCGGGTGGTACTCGACCGCGCGCTGGTTGGCGAACCAGCGCAACGTCGCGCGATCGTTGCACAGCGCGTAGTGCACGTCGCGCTTGGAGGTCTCGGCCCAGATCGCGACCGTCTCGATCCAGTCCGGCGCGGACTTGGGCAGGTTCTTCTGCATGAACGGGCGCTGCCCGGGGCGCACTCGCATCACCGACAGCGGCCGGTCGCGCACCCCTTCGAGCAGGCGGTCGGCGACCGTGTCGAGGTAGGCGACGAGGTCGCCCTTCGTCGCCTCGGCCCCGTCGAACAGCGGCCCGTCCAGGTTCGTCAGCGCGACCTCATGCTCCACGCGACGAACCCTAGAGCGGCGAGCGTCGCCTTGACGCCACGAGCCATCTTTGATGAATTGTCGACAATTGCACTGTCGACTCATTGAGGCTCGCACGTGGGCACCAACGCACAGCGATGGATGACGTTCGATTGCTACGGCACGCTGCTGGACTGGCAGACGGCGTTCCGGCGGATCCTCGAGCCGGTCGCGCAGGGACGCATCGACGCGCTCGTGGAGGCGTTCCACGCGGTCGAGCCTGAGGTCGAGCGCGAGCTGTCGACCGCGTCGTACAAGGCGATCCTGCGCGAGGGGACGGCGCGGGCGGCGGAGCGGGCGGGCATCGCGCTCTCGCCCGAGGACCGCGAGGCACTGGTGGCGGGCTGGCACACGATCGAGCGCGTTTCCCGACACGGTGGCGGCGCTCGAGGAACTGCAACGCCAGGGCTGGAAGCTCGGGATCCTGACCAACTGCGACGAGGACCTGTTCGAGTCGACCAGGACCGCGCTGGGCGTCGAGATCGACGCGGTCGTGACCGCCGAGGCGGTGCGCAGCTACAAGCCGGCGCTCGGCCACTTCGAGCGCTTCGAGACCGTCACCGGCGCCGACCGGCGCCACTGGGTCCACGCCGCGGTCAGCTGGTGGCACGACATGGTCCCGGCGCGCGAGCTCGGCCTGCGCCGGGTGTGGGTCGACCGCGAGGACTCGGGTCACGACGCCTCGATCGTCACCGCGCGTGTGCCGGACATGGCCTCGCTGGCCCGGATCGCTGCGAAGCTGTACGACACGCCATGACGGAAACCGCGGTGAGTCTCCACTCGGCCCTGGCCGACTCGGTCGCCCGCTACAGGGCACGCAATCCCGAGAGCGAGCGGCGCGCCGCGCGGGCGGCGGCGGTGCTGCCGGGCGGCAACACGCGCAGCGTCCTGCACTTCGAACCGTTCCCGCTGGCGTTCGCACGCGGCGAGGGCGCGCACCTGTGGTCGCTGGACGGCGATCGCTACGTCGACCTGCTCGGGGAGTACACGGCGGGGCTGTACGGCCACTCGAACCCGGTGATCCTCGACGCGGTCCGCCACGCGCTCGACGGCGGGATCAGCTTCGGCGGCACGAACGAGCTCGAGCACCAGCTGGCGGAGCTGCTGTGCCGGCGCTTTGAGGCGATGGAGCTCGTGCGCTTCACGAACTCCGGCACCGAGGCGAACCTGATGGCGCTCGCGCTCGCGCTGCACCACACGGGCCGCAAGGAAATCCTCGTGTTCAAGGGCGGCTACCACGGCGGCGTGCTGGCGTTCGGCGGCGGGCAGCCGAGCCCGGTCACCGTCCCGCATGCCTTCGTCCTCGGCGACTACAACGACACGGACCCGACGCGGGCGCTGATCCGGGAGCACGCGGCCACGCTCGGGGCGATCCTGGTCGAGCCGATGCTCGGCTCCGGCGGGTGCATCGCGGGCTCGTCGGCCTTCCTGCGGATGCTCCGCGAAGAGGCGACCACAGCGGGCGCGCTGCTCATCTTCGACGAGATCATGACCTCGCGGCTCTCCCCCCAGGGCGTCGGCGGCCTCGAGCGGATCACGCCCGACCTGATGACCGTCGGCAAGTACCTCGCCGGCGGGATGTCGTTCGGCGCGTTCGGCGGACGCCGCGAGCTGATGTCGGCCTACGACCCCACGCGCGCCGGCTCGCTCTTCCACGCCGGCACGTTCAACAACAACGTGCTCTCGATGAGCGCGGGGATCGCGGGCCTGAGCCGCGTGCTCACCGACGAGGCCCTCACCGAGCTCAACCGGCGAGGCGACCGGCTCCGCGAGGACCTCAACCGCGCGGCCGCGGACCAGGAGGTCCCGGTGCACGTCTCCGGGCGCGGTTCGCTGCTGACCATCCACCCGGCACCGCGAGCGATCAACTCGAGCGAGCCCGTCAGCCCGAGCCGCGAGCTCCTCAAGCAGCTGCTGTTCTTCGAGCTGCTCGACTCAGGCCACTGGACCGCCGCCCGCGGGATGATCGCGCTGAGCCTGCCGGTCACGGACGAGGAGTGCGCCGGCTTCGTCACCGCCTTCGCGACGATCCTCGACCGCCACGGCGAGCTCATCAAAGCGCACGCCGGATGCTGAGCCGCACGCTCCCCACCCAGGTCGCCGACCACATCCGCGAGCAGATCCTGTCCGGCGTCCTCGCACCGGGCGAGCGGGTCATCGAGGCCGACGTGGCCACGGAGCTGGGCGTCAGCCGTCACACGCTGCGCAGCGCGCTGCAGACGCTGACGTTCGAGGGCCTGCTCGAGCAGAACCAGTTCAAGAGCACGCACGTCGCCCAGCCGACGGCGAGCGACGTCTACGAGATCTACACGCTGCGCAACGCGCTGGAGGCGATGGCGTGCCGGCTCGCGGCGCAACGCGCGCCCGCCGCGGGCACCCTGGCCGTGGACGCGGCGGTCGCGCGCATGCGACAGGCTGCGGCCGCCGGCGACGTCGCGGCGATGAAGGCCGCGGACTTCGACTTCCACGTCGCGGTCGTCGAACTCGCCGGCCACTCGCGGCTGCGCGACCACTTCCGGTCGCTGCACGCGCAGACCCGGCTCTATCTGAACCTCACGGCGACGGTCGGCTATCAGCTCGACGAGATCGCGGCGATCCACGCCGAGCTGGCCGACGCGATCCGCGCCGGCGACGCACAGCGCGCCGAGCGGCTCGGCGGGTCGCACAACACGCAGGACGGCGAGGCGCTGTGCGCCCTGCTCGCACGGCAGGAGGACGCGGCGCGGTCACCAACCCAGGAGCTCGTCCGATTGAAGTGACTGCATGGACGAGACGGACGATGCCCTCCTCACCTCAGGCGACCTGGAGGACTTCGGCCGCTTCTACGACCACTACGCGCGCACGCTGCTGGGCTTCTTCCAGCGCCGCACCGGCGACCCTGAGGTCGCCGCCGACCTGACGGCCGAGACGTTCGCAGCCGCATTGGTGGCCCGCTCGCGCTACCGGCCGAGCTCGCGTCGCACTCGGCGAAGCGCCCCAGACGGCGCACACGGCGCGCGCGCCTGAGCGCCGCGGGCATCGCCGCGACGGTGACCGCCGGCGACGGCACGCTGACGATCAACGCGCAGGACGCCGCGCGCGCCGACGTGGCCGCGCTGACCGCGCCCGGGCACCTCGCGATCTACGACTGGGAGGACTCGGTGCTCGGTCCCGACGGCCGGCCGTCACCGACCGACCCGGCGGTCACCGGCAACCCGGGCGCGGGACAGGACGCATCGCTCAGGGAGGCCGAAGCGCGCACGCGCGCCGCCAAGAACCCTGACGGGCACGCCGTGCAGGCCGAGCGCTGGTGGTTCGCCCTCGGCGGCGCGCCCGCGCTCACCAACGCGGACGTCGCGAGCGCGCGGGCCGACAAGGACCCCGCAGGCGCCCCCACCGTCTCGTTCGAGCTCACCCCGCCGGGCCAGCGGGCGTTCACGACGCTCACGCGCGAGCTCGCACGGCGCGGCGCCCGGTACTCCCTGGGCGGAGACCCGCTGCAGACCTCCCAGCACCTGGCGTTCGTGCTCGACGACCGGCTCATCTCGGTGCCGTTCATCAACTGGCAGCAGGCGCCGGACGGGATCGACGGAGCCGAGGGCGCCTCCATGTCCGGACTCTCCTCGCCGCGTCAGGCCCAGCTGACGGCCGCCCTGCTGAGCGCCGGCCCGCTCCCCGGCGCGCTCGAACCGACCTCAGGCTGACGACTTCAGGTAGTAGCCCGCGCCGAGGCGCTCGTCCGCGAGCGCCTCGGCGCGAGCGGCAGTCGAGCACGATCTCGCCGTGTTCGATCAGCACGATGCGGTCGGCGTGCGCGGGCGAGCGCGAGTTGCTCGTCGGCGATCAGGACGGTGAGCCCGTCGCAGCGCGTCCGCGACCGCCTCGATCGCGCGGCGGAGCGAGGCCCGGCCGACGGGTCCTCGAGGATCAGCAGGTCCGGCGCGCCCATCAGCGCGCGCGCGATCACCAGCAGCTGCTGCCTCGCCGCCGGAGAGCGTGCCGGCGCGCTGGTCCGGTGCGCTCCGCCAGGCGGGGAACCGCTCGAGCACCGCCTGAGTCGAGCCGCGACGACGGCCTTGGCGCCGCGGTCGCGGTAGGCGCCGACGGCGAGGTTCTCGGCGACGGTGAGCGACCGGAAGACCGGCCGCCCGGCCGGGACGTGGCCGAGCCGGCCCGTGTAGCCCGCGGCGAGCCGGCGCGCGACGCCGACCGGACCACCGTCGTGGCCGACGACGGCGACGATCGTCGCCGGGCGCGACCGCGATCACGCCGGCACCCCGAGGTAGACGCGCTGGAGCGCGTCGAGCACCTCGTCCGGCGTCCCGTGCGCGACGGCGCGGCCGTCGTCGAGGACGGTGACGACGTCGGCGATCGCGGCGACGAGCCGCAGGTCGTGCTCGACGATCAGGATCGCCCGCCCGGCCGCCGAAGCTCCTGCAGCGCGTCGACCAGCGTCTCCCGCTCGGCCGCGGTCATGCCGGCCGCGGGCTCGTCGAACGCGAGCACGGGGCGCCGGTCGCGGCCGCCGGCGCGACCGCGAGCAGCCGCCGCTCGCCCGCAGCGTCAGGCTCGGCCGTGCTCGGTCGAGGCCGACCAGGTCGAGATAGGTCCAGGCGCGCGGTCGTGGATCGATCAGCGCGAGCCTGCTGCAGCGGGCTCAGCGCCGGGGAAGTCGCGCGTCGCGCTGGAACGTGCGGGCGACGCCGAGCGCGTTGAGCGCGGTCGTCTTGCCGCTGCCGTTGGGCCCGATCAGGGCGTGGATCTCGCCCGGCTCGAGCGTCGAGGTCGAGCCCGCGGAGGATCTGGCGGCCACCGAGCGTGACGTGCGAGATCGTGGGCGTGCAGGCCCGCGGTCGTGACCGGCAGCTCGCCCGGCGGCCCGAGCTCGCCGCACGCGCGTGCGCCGCGTCGGCCTGGCGCCGGCACCGCGACCGCCGCGAGCAGCAGCGAGCGCGGTCAGCCAGATCGGCGACGTGCGGGCAGGGCGACGATCACCGACCACGCCGAGCAGCGGGCTGCGCGTCGCGGCCAGCGCGGCGGCGAACAGCTGCAGGGCGAGCAGCGGCGAGACGTCCGCGGGCGCGGCGACGCCGAGCAGCACCGCGATCCCGCCGCCCGCGGCCGCGGCGGTCGCCGCCGGCGACGGCGAGCAGACTCCACGCGCCGGCTCGGGACGCCGCAGCGAGCGGCGCAAGCTCGTGATCGTCGCGAGCGGCGACCGCGGCCTGCCCAGGCGCCGCGTCCCGCGCGCAGACGACCGCGGCGTAGGCGACCACGCACAGCCACGCCGGCGACGATCACGTGCAGGCCCGGCGTCAAGGTGATCGAGACGCCGAACGGCGTCTGGACCGTGTCGAGCGCCGGCCGCGTGAGTCCCTGCGTGCCGCCCGAGAGCGTCGGGAAGCCCGAGCAGCGACGCTGTAGGCGAGCCACGCGAGCGCCCACGTCGACAGCGCGACGAACGGCGGGCTCGGCGCGCTCGACCAGCGCGCCGATCGAGCGCGCCCGCGACCGCCCCGGAGACGATCGGCGAGCAGGACGGCGCCGCCGATCGGCAGCCCCGCCCGCTCGAGCTGGAGCGCCGCCACGCTCCCGATCGCCACGAACGCGCTCGCGGCGAGGACCGGGCAGCCCGCGCCAGCGCGACGGCCGGCAGCAGCCCGAGCACGGCGACGAGCAGGTAGAGATCGCGCGCCAGCTCGGTCATGCGATCAGCCAGGAGGCCGCGCGGCCGCGTCGCGGCCAGGACGGCGAGACAGGTCAAGACGAGCACGTCGGCCCAGCGCGCGCCGAGCGAGCGCGACGCCAGGACCAGCCCTTCGACGCGCGCCGAGGACGAGGCCGCCGGCGAGCGCGAGGCGCAGCGAGCCGAGCCGGCCGAGCAGCGCCGCGGTCATCCCCTTCAGGCCGAGCAGGACGCCGTCCTGCAGGCCGATCGGCGCCTGCGGCGCGATCAGCAGCCCGGCCAGGCCCGCCAGCGCGCCGGCGAGCGCGAACGCCGACCAGCACCACACGCTCGGTCGGCACGCCGAGCAGCGCCGCGGCGCCGCGCGTCGTCGCTGACCGCGCGCATCACGGCTCCCGCGCCGGTCACCGCCAGCAGCGCGCTCGACCAGCACGCCGGCGGCGAGGCCGATCGCCAGCACCTCGAGCGCCCGCACCGGGCACCGGTCACGCCGCCGCCGAGCCCGAGCGATCCCGGCGACGCCGAGCGGATCCGGCAGCGCGTAGGCCTGCTGGGCGAACGGCAGCCGAGCAGCTCGCGCACGAGCAGCCCGGCGCCGCAGCGACCGCCGGCGACCCAGCCGACGCACGTCGCCGCGGAACGGCCGGATCGCGACGCGCGTAGACGGCGGCCGACAGCGCCGCGCCCGCCGCCAGCGCGACGACCGCCAGCGCGACGCTCGACCCGGCGCCGAGCGGGGCGGCGATCGGCATCGTCCCGATCACCGCCAGCACCGCGACGAACACCGCGCCGATCACGATGTCGCCGTGGGCGAACGCGAGCACGCCGCGTGAGGCGGTACACCAGCGTGAAGCCGAGCGCGATCAGCCCGTACGCGGCGCCCGTGGCCAGACCGGTGACGAGCGCCTGGACGGCGACCGGCCCGCTCACGTCACGAGACCGTGTACCGGATCCGGAGCTTCCCGTCGCAGAGCGGAGCGACCTGGATGTCGACGGTGTTGCTCGGGGCCCTTGAGGTGCGCCTCGGCCTCGGTGCCCTCCTCCTGGTCGGTGCTCAGCGACGTGAAGCCGGCGCCCTGACGAGTTCCTGCTGCGCCTCGTCGCGCACCGACGCGCAGGTCCTCGGCGTCGCCGTCGACGACGGCGAAGAAGCGCTCGGTCTTGCCGAACGGGCCCTCGGAGTCGTAGATGTGCGCGCGAGGCGGGGACCTTCAGGCTCGCGGGCGGCTCGCTCTTCGGCTCCCGTCGAGATCGCCGACCTCGGCGCAGTCCTTGCCGCCGGACGGCCGCGGCCTCCTCCTCCTCGCGTTCGCGCTCCTCCTCGGAGTCGCCGTCCTCGCCCTGCTCGCGCGTCGGCCTCCGCCGGCGTCGGCGTCCTGCGTGGCCGTCGCCGTCGCGCGCCCGAGCCCGAGCTCGGCGTCTCGTCGTCACTCCCGCAGCCCGCGACCATCAGCGCGAGCACGGCGAACAGCAAAACGGCCAGTGAGGCCGGACGTGCAGTCATGTGGAACCCCCTCCAGAGACCCAGGTTTCCCGTCATCATGACGGACCAGATGCGCGCTGGACTCGTCGTTCTCATGGTCGTCATCGGCCTGTCAGGGCTGCGGCGGAGACGGCGACACCGTGCCCGTCGTCGTCAGCGCCCCGGTGTCCACGGAGCCGTGGATCGCGCGGTCGATCGAGCGCGGCGCGCGGCTCGCCGTCGACGAGATCAACGCCGACGGCGGGGTCCGGCTCAAGGGCGGTCCGACGCAAGCTCAAGCTCGTCGTGATCGACAACGCCTCCTCGCCCGCCACCGCGCTGGCGAACGCGCGCGAGGCGGTCGAGCGCAACGCCGCCGCGCTGCTCACCGACGGCACCGGTGCGGTCTCGGTCGCCGCGGTCACCGACCCGCGCGAAGCTGCCGCGTCTTCGTCCTCTTCGAGGGCGGCGACGCAGCTGATCGACCCGCCGCCACCCGTCGCGTGTTCCGGCTCGCGCCCGCCGACGCGATCATGACCCGCCGCCTCGCCGACTACATCGCCAACCGCCGGCCGAAGGTGGCGATGCTGACCGACGACTCGGGCTACGGCGAGCAGGGCCGCGCGGCCCTGCGCGACGCCTTCGGCGTCGACGAGGTGCAGGTCGTCTCCGACCAGGTCGATCCCGCGCCGCGCGCAGGACCTCGCGCCGCAGATCCTCGCACGCGCGCCGCTCGGGCGCCGACCACCTGATCGTGTGGGCGAGCGCGGGCGACGTCGCCGCCGACGCTCGAAGCCGTGCACCGCGCCGGCTGGAACGTCCCGGTCATCTCCGGCCAGACCGGCGAGGACCCGCTGATCCGCCAGCGGCTCGTCGCCCATCCGGACTGGCTCGCGTCGCTGCGCTTCGTCTGCTCGCGCATCACCGCCGAGATGGGCCCGAAGCCGTTCAACGCCTTCCGCGCCCGCTACGAGTCCGCGCTCGGGCAAGGACAAGGTCGGCGTCAAGCAGGACGGGCGGACGTGATCCAGCCGCCGGACTGGGCGATGTACCCGTACGACGCGGTCATGCTCGTCGCGCGAGGGCATCGCGGAGTCCGGGGCGCTCGGCGCGCCGCTGCTGCAGACCATCAACGACGGCGCCCGCATCACCGGCGCCAACGGCGACCAGCGCGCCTACAACGCCGAGTACCACGAGGGCGTCTCGCCCTCGGACATGTACTTCGCCCGCTTCCGCGGCTTCGTCTTCGAGCCCGTCGAGGACGACCCGCTCTCGGGCACGCTCCCGGCGGTCAACCAGCTCGGCTGACCCAGCGAGATGGAGCTCCGGCGTACCGGAGCTCCATCCGTTCCCGCTCGGCGGGTCTAGTGCCGGCGGGAAGACGCCCGTAGTCCTCGGGCGGGCTGGCTTACGGGTTCGTCGTCGACAGCGTGAACGTCAGCGTCTTGCTGTAGCTGCCGGTGCGCAGCGCGTCGGACTGGCCGATGTGCTGGTTGAACGTGATCGCGACCGGGTCGTTGCTGACCGGGGCGCTGTAGGTCAGCAACGTGAGCGGCGTCGCGCTCACGGCCGCGAACGCGGTCGAGCCGGTGCCGGCCGGGCTGGTCGCCTTGGCCTGCACCGCGGACGGCAACGAGAACGTGCCGTTGACGAGGTGACCGGGGGCGTTGGCCGACGGGTCGGCGACGCTCAGCGTCGCGTCACCCGCCGTGCTCATCGACGTTGGCGGTCGTGGTGGCCGCGTAGTCCTTCTCCACGCCCGGCGGAAGGCGCCGAATGCGCCCGGCGTGCCGAGCGTCAGCGCCGAGCGTCGCCGGCACCGAGTCGCCCGCGACGCCCGCGCCGCCGCCGTCGGTGGCGTCGGTGGACAGGTTCAGCTTCCAGATCGCTGCGCCCGAACGTCGCCGGCGAACAGGTACTTGTCGTCGCCCGAGAGCTTGACGTCGAGCACCGGCACCTGCGGCAGGCCGACGCTGATCTTGTACCAGGCGCTGTCGCCGTCCTTGTGATCGAAGACGCCGACGTCGGTGGCGGCGAAGAGCACGTTGCCCTTGACGTCGTCGTACTCGATCATCTCGACCGGCCCGTTGGGCAGGTTCTGCGAGATGTTCTGCCACGTCGTGCCGCCGTCGCTGGTCTCCCACACGTTCGCCGCGTCGTCACCCTCGCGGAAGCCGGAGAAGGCGACGTAGGCGTGATCGGCGTTGTCCGGGTCGGCGATGATCGTGTTGACCCAGCGCGTCGGGCAGGCCCTGCATCTGCGTCCAGTGCGCGCCGGCGTCGCTGGTCTTCCAGACCTTGCCGGTGTCCGTGCCCGCGTAGATGACCTGCGCGTACGGGACCGGCGTCGCCGACTTGGCCGGTGCGATCGCCGTGGTCGCGCCGTAGAGGTTGCCGTAGAGGCCGGTGTCGACGCTCGTCGCACGGGCACGTGCCCGGGCAGGCTCGGATCGGGGCGTTCGGTGTCAGTTGCGTCTGCGGCAGCGGCCGCGGCGAGATCGGGTCATCGTCGGCCCGCGGTTGAGCGAGCGGCCGATCATCGCGCCGCCCATGTAGAGCGCGTTCGGCGGCTGCGTGCCGTCGGCGGCCTTCGGCGGGACGTTCGGGTCGATGACGATCGGCGCGTCCGTCGTGTAGCGGTTCTGGCCGGTGGCGCCGACCTGGGCGACCGTGATGTTCGTCGTCGCGGTCGCCGTGTCGTGGCGGCCCGAGCAGCTGTGCGTGCCGCCGCCGGAGGCCTGCGAGCACGTGTAGTAGTAGGTGTCGTCGGTCGGGTCGATCACGTTCCAGTGACCGTCACCGCCGCCCGAGGTGTTCCAGTTGGTCGTTGGCCCAGCTCCGGGTCGGCTCGGGTGCGGCGCGCGGCCGGCGTCCACGACTTGACGCGGCCGTTGTCCTGCAGGCCGATCGTCTGCGCTGCGGGTCCTGCATCGAGATCGCGAGGTGGTAGCTCTGGTTCCACGGCTGGTTGGTGGCCTTCACCCAGGAGCCGTTGACGCCGCTGGTCGTCGGAGCGGTACATGCCGCCGTCGTTGCCGAGGAAGACGCGGTTCGGGCGTGGCCGGGTTGCCGTCGAGCGTCGACGGATCCCAGTACATGCCGTGCTGGTCGGAGTGCGGCGCGCTGATCGCGGTCCAGGTCGTGCCGCCGTCGGTCGACGTGCGCAGGCTCACGTCGGCGTTGAAGAGGTGGTTCTGATCGTCCGGGTCGACCCAGACGCGCCCGAACCACCACTGGTAGCCGCCGGACGCCGCGTACGCGCGGCCCATCAGGTGGAAGGTGTCGCCGCCGTCGTCGGAGCGGTAGGAGCCCTTGTCCGGGTCCGGTGTTGTCGCCGAAGACGACGTACAGCCGGTTCGGGTTCGACGGCGCGAGCGCGAAGCCGATGCGGCCCAGGGTCGGGGCCGACGTCAGGCCGGTCTTGCGGCGTGTCGTAGGACGGCAGCGGGTCGACGATGTTCTGCAGGCGCTCCCACGTGTCGCCGCCGTCCTTGGAGCGGAACAGGCCGGAGCCGACGCCGCCGTAGAAGCGGCGGCCGTTGTTGCGGGTGTGATCCCACAGCGACGCGTAGACGATCTGCGGGTTCGTCGGGTTGATCGCGACGTCGATCGCGCCCGTCGTCGCGTTCGGCGGGGCGAGCACGAGCTTCCAGGTCTTGCCGCCGTCGAGCGTGCGGTAGAGGCCGCGGTCGCTGACCGTGCGGGCGATGTGCCCGGAGGCCGCGACGAACAGCCGCTGCGAGTTCGTCGGATCGACCGCGATGCGACCGATCGCCGCGCTGTCGGCCAGCCCCATGTTCGTCCAGTGGCCGCCGTTGTCGGTCGACTTGTAGATGCCGTCGCCGAAGTAGGTCAGGCCGCCGCCGGGCGGGTTGGCCTCACCCGTGCCGGCCCACAGGTCGCCGTTGGGCGCCTGCGCGAGCGCGCCCATCGTCTGCGTGTTCGAGTCGGGCCAGAGGTTGGTCCAGTTCGCGCCGCCGTCCGTGGTCTTCCAGATGCCGCCGCCGGAGACCGCCGCGAAGGCCGCGTTGGGGGTGTTCCGGTCCGCGACGACGTCCGTCACGCGGCCGCCGACGTTGTACGGGCCCGAGCTGCTTCCAGCGAGCCCGTTGACGCCGGCCGCCGGGTCGACCGCCGCGGCCTGCGCCTGCTGGCGATCGATCTGGGCCGGCGTGACGATCGCGTTCGAGCTCTCCTTGAGGTCCTGGAACTCGTCCGGCGTCATCTGGTTGGGCAGTGCGAGCTCGTGCTCGGGCGCGAGCGCGACATCGCTCACGGTCGCCTTCGGCGTCAGCGGCGTCGTCGAGCGCGTGAGTGCGACCAGCGCGATCGCGACCACGCCGAGCGCGACCAGCGCGAACCGCAGTCCGGGCCTTTTTCGGGGCGTTCTGCCGAGCCCTCCGGACTCGTGACGGCGGGTTGTCGGCGGGAGCTCTTCAACGCGCTCGAGCAGGGGAGCGATCGGCGGCGGCGGCGGGTCTTCCGGCAGTGGGTTGGCGGCTTGCAGCTGCTCGAACGCGTCCTGCTTCATCGGGAGACCTCCACGTGAACGATCGGTGCACGCTCCGAGCCGTCATCGGCTTCGTGCGCTTCAAGTGCGGCGGACAGGCGACGGCGGGCGCGGTGGAAGCGGACCGCCAAGGTGTTGGGGCGAACGCCGAGCACCTCGGCGGCCTGCTGCAGCTCGAGGCCTTCCCAGGCCATCAGCAACAGCAGCTCCCGGTCTCGTTCGCTCAAGCTGGAGAGCGCGGCGCCCAGGCGCCCATCTGGCTTCCCGCTCGCAGGACTCGCCGCAGCCGGCTCGGCCGCGAGTCGATCGCGCAGCCGCACACGGCGGCTGTGACCGCGAGCGTGGTTGGCCAGCACGCGCCGGGCTGTGCCCAGCAGCCACGGCAGCGGTTCCTCCGGCAACTCCGTCCGGCGTCGCCAGGCGGTCAGGAACACGTCGGCGACGACGTCGTCGGCCGTCTCGGGATCGCAGCGGCGCATCGCGTAGCCGCGCACCGCCCCGGCATGATCCGCATAGAGCTCTTCGAAGTCCCGCTCGGCCCCCACGATCAGAAGTGTCCGCCAGCGCGAGCTGATTACACGCCGGGCACGTCATCCAGCGGACCGGGCGTGGAGATGCCTCCACGCCCGGACCGCCGGCGATCAGTTCAGGTCGAAGCGGTCGAGGTTCATGACCTTGACCCACGCGGCGACGAAGTCGTGCACGAACTTCTCGCGCGCGTCATCGCTCGCGTAGACCTCCGCGAGCGCGCGCAGCTCGGAGTTCGAGCCGAAGACGAGGTCGACGCGGCTGCCGGTCCAGCGCAGGTCGCCCGTGGCGGCGTCGCGGCCCTCGAACTCGTCGCCGGACGCGCTCCACGTCGTGCCGAGGTCGAGCAGGTTCACGAAGAAGTCGTTCGTCAGCGACCCGGGCGTCGGCGGTGAGGACGCCGAGCGAGGACTGCTCGTAGTTCGCGCCCAGGACGCGCAGGCCGCCGACGAGGACGGTCATCTCCGGGGCGCTCAGGGTCAGCAGGTTCGCGCGGTCGAGCAGCAGGTACTCGGCCGGCAGCCGGTGGCCCGTCGCGCAGGTAGTTGCGGAACCCGTCCGCGGTCGGCTCGAGCGCGGCGAAGGACTCGACGTCGGTCTGCTCCTGCGACGCGTCCGTGCGGCCCGGGCGTGAACGGGACCTCGACGTCGTGACGCCGGCGTCCTTGGCCGCCTGCTCGACGGCGGCGGAGCCGCCGAGCACGATCAGGTCGGCGAGCGAGACCGGCTTGCCGAAGCGCCGCCTGGATGCCCTCGAGCGTGCGCAGCACCGTCGCGAGCTGCTCGGGGTCGTTGACCTCCCAGTCGTTCTGCGGCTCGAGGCGGATGCGCGCGCCGTTGGCGCCGCCGCGCTTGTCGCTGCCGCGGAACGTCGACGCCGACGCCCACGCGGCCGAGACGAGCTGCGGAGACCGACAGCCCGGAGGCGAGGATCTGCGCCTTCAGCGCGGCGATGTCCTCGGCGCCGATCAGCTCGTGCGTGACCGCGGGGACCGGGTCCTGCCAGAGCAGCGTCTCGGCCGGGACCTCCGGGCCGAGGTAGCGCGCGATCGGGCCCATGTCGCGGTGCGTCAGCTTGAACCAGGCGCGGGCGAACGCGTCGGCGAGCTCGTCCGGGTGCTCGTGGAAGCGCCGCGAGATCGGCTCGTAGATCGGGTCGAAGCGCAGCGAGAGGTCGGTCGTCAGCATCGTCGGGGGACGCGTCGCGCGAGCCGTCGTCGGGCCCGGGCACGGTGCCCGCGCCGGCGCCGTCCTTCGGCTGCCACTGGTGCGCGCCGGCCGGGCTCTTGGTCAGCTCCCACTCGTAGCCGAACAGGTTCTCGAAGAAGCTGTTGTCCCACTTGCGTCGGCGTCGTCGTCCAGGTGACCTCGAGGCCGCTGGTGATCGCGTCCGCGCCCTTGCCGGTGCCGTAGCTGTTGCTCCAGCCGAGGCCCTGCTCCTCGAGCGGGGCGCCCTCGGGCTCGGGGCCGACGTACTCGTCCGGGTCGGCCGCGCCGTGGGTCTTGCCGAACGTGTGGCCGCCGGCGATCAGCGCGACGGTCTCCTCGTCGTTCATCGCCATGCGGCGGAACGTCTCGCGGATGTCGCGGCCGCGGCGAGCGGGTCCGGGTTGCCGTTCGGGCCCTCCGGGTTGACGTAGATCAGGCCCATCTGGACGGCGCCGAGCGGCTCCTCGAGCTCGCGGTCGCCGGTGTAGCGCTCGTCGCCGAGCCACGTCGGTCTCGGGGCCCCAGTAGACGTCCTCGTCGGGCTCCCAGACGTCCTCGCGGCCGCCGGCGAAGCCGAACGTCTCGAAGCCCATCGACTCCAGCGCGACGTTGCCGGTGAGGACCATCAGGTCCGCCCACGAGAGGCTCTGGCCGTACTTCTGCTTGACCGGCCACAGCAGGCGGCGCGCCTTGTCGAGGTTGCCGTTGTCGGGCCAGCTGTTGAGCGGCGCGAAGCGCTGCTGCCCGGCGCCGGCGCCGCCGCGGCCGTCGCTGATGCGGTACGTGCCGGCGCTGTGCCAGGCCATCCGGATCATGAACGGGCCGTAGTGGCCGAAGTCGGCCGGCCACCAGTCCTGCGAGGTCGTCAGGACGTCCGCGATGTCCTGCTTGACCGCGGCGAGGTCGAGGGTCTTGAACGCCGCGGCGTAGTCGAAGTCCTCGCCGAGCGGGTTGGCCACGGCCGGGTTCTTGGCCAGGATCTTCAGGTTCAGCCGGTCCGGCCACCAGCCGCGGTTCGCCGCCGCCCTGGGTCGGGTGCGGGGCGCGGCTCGTGCGCGACCGGGCAGCCGCCGGCCGCCTCGATCGGCTCGTTCATCTCGCCAACAACGGCGTCGGGATGCTATCGTCAGACAAGGGGACCCCTTCCGGATCAGGGTGATTCAGGAACTGCGTGCGGTCGAGCAGGCGGGGCACAGGCCCCAGTAGACGACCTCGGCCTCGTCGATCGACGAAGCCGTGGTCGTCGGACGCGGTCAGGCAGGGCGCGGCGCCGACGGCGCAGTCGACGTCGGCGATCGCGCCGCACGACCGGCAGACGACGTGGTGATGGTTGTCGCCGACCCGCGACTCGTAGCGCGCCACCGAGCCCGGCGGCTGGATGCGCCGCACCAGGCCGCGCGTCGGTCAGCGCCCGCAGCACGTCGTAGACGGCCTGCTGGGACACCTCGCCGAGCTCGCTCGCGCACGACGCCGATGATCGAGTGCGTGTCGGCGTGCGGATGGTCGTACACCGCGGCGAGCACCGCGACCCGAGGACGCGTGACGCGCAGGGAGGCCCCGCGCAGCATGCGCTCGAGTTCCGCGATCGCCGGCATGCCCAGCAGTGTGTCACAGATTCTGGAATCGTTCCAGAAAAGCCCCGGGGGCCCGCCGAGCACGGCGGGCCCCCGGGAGTGAAACGTCTACGGCGTCGTGGTCGACAACGTGAACGTCAGCGTCTTGGTGTAGCTGCCGGTGCGCAGCGCGTCGGTGGCGCCGATCGGCTGGACGAAGCTCACCGCGACAGGGTCGTTGGAGACCGGAGCGCTGTAGGTCTCGAGCGTCAGCGGCGAGCCGCTGACCGCCGCGCTGGGAGTGCTCGTGCCGCCGGGGCTCGTGGCCGAGGCCTTCAGCGCCGACGGGAGCGAGAACGCCCCGTTGACCAGATGGCCGGGAGCGGTGGCGCTCGGGTCGGCGATCGACAGCGCCGCGTCGCCCGCCGTCGAGATGACGTTGGCGGTCGTCGACGTCGTGTAGTCCTTCGCCTGGCCCGGCGTGAACGGCCCGAACGAGGCCGTGGTGCCCAGCGTCAGCGCCAGCGTCGCCGGCACCGAGGCGCCCGCGCCGCCGGGGACGTCGACGCCGTAGGGCGCGCAGCCGCCGTCGGCGTCATAGAAGCCGCCGCCGGCCAGGCCCGGCCCGGTGATCGACGGCTTGTTGCCGGCCGCGGGCGAGCCCGTGTACGGCGTGTCCCACCACTGCGTGAAGAACGCGTCGAGCTTGTTGTGGCAGGCGGGCGACTGGTTCGGGAGCGCCTTCTGGAACTCCTTCTTGAGGTTCTCCTCGGTCATCGAGCCGCCGCGGTAGTCGCGCTGGATGCGCTGCAGCAGGGCGTTGTAGACGTCCTTGCCGAGGATCGCGCGCAGGGCGAGGTACGACGTGCCCGGACGCGTGTACGCGTTGGAGGTGCCGTTCATCGTCACCGACGTCGGGTTCGACGGCGCCGTGTTCCAGAACGTCGTCGAGGTCGAGTTGTAGTTGGTGGCGAAGCGGGCGACGAGGCTCGCCTCGAAGGCCGCGTCGCCGGCCGGGGTGCCCTGGCCGCCGGCCGTGGTCGCCGCCGCGAGAGCCGTCTGGTAGTACTCGGCCGTCGTCGCCTGGCCCTCCTTGAACCACATCAGCTTGGGCGCGCCCTCGGCGACGTTGTCGCCCCACCACTGGTGCATGTTCTCGTGCGCGAACGTGTTGATGCTCGTGCCCTGGGCGCCGCCGATCGTGCCGCCGACGAAGACGATCTTCGTCTGCATCTCCTCCTCGAAGCTCGCGGACGGGAGCGCGACGACGATGCCGTTGGAGTTGAACGGGAACGGCCCGGTGATCGACTCCTGGAAGTGCGTGATCGCCTCCTGCTGGTCCATCGCGACGCGGTTGAGCGTCTTGCGCGCGGCGGCGATCGCCGAGTCCTGCGCCTCGAAGTAGACGACGTCGTTGGCGCCGGTGCGGAACGAGGAGTCGAAGGTGCCGACGCTGTTCTCGACCAGGTAGTTCGCGATCGGCTCAGACGACTTCCAGTGGTAGCTGGTGGAGCCGTCGGCGAAGTTCGTGTCGGGCGCGTTGTCGCCGGAGCTGATCAGGCGGCCGGGGCCGATCGCCAGCTTGCCCTTGGTGACCGTGTCGTAGATGTCGTACGTCGGCTTGACCGACGGGTGGTTGTTGAGCGGCATCCAGCCCTCGGTGCCGGTCGGCTCGGAGGTGACCATCGCGCCCTGGCCGCCGGCCGTGTTGTTGCGGAACCAGCCCTCGGTGCCGGTCGGCGACGGGACGGACGCCGGGGCGGCCGGTGTAGTTGACCGTCACGTTGAAGTCGGTGCCGCTCGGGATCGGCGCCGACGGCGTGATCACGAGCTTGGTCGCGAGGCACGGCAGGTTCTGCTGTGCGACGGCGTTGGACGTCGGCGCGCACGCCGGCGGGTTCGGGTTGGCGGCGTTGATCGGCGTCACCAGACCGGTGCGGTGCGCCAGCGGATCGGGATCGTCCTGGCCGTTGGGATCGCCGGGGTAGGTCGGCTGGACGAACTTGAACGTCGCCGGCTGCCCGTTGACCGTGATCGAGCCGACCGTGAAGTCGGGGCCCGGGACGGTCGTGCTGGTGATCGAGTTGTGCAGATCGAAGTCGAGGCTGAAGTCGCTCAGGCACTGCGTCGAGCGCTGCTGCAGGTCGACGTGGGTACCCGGCAGGAACAGGTTCGTGAGCGCGTCGTAGTTGATGAAGACGTCGCTGTGAACGCTGGAGTAGCCGGTGTTGCCGATCTCCGGGTACACGCGCTCGCCCGGCTTGGCGAGGGTGTGACCGCCCGGGGTGCAGGTCTCGGCCTGCGCGGCCTTGGCGCCCGTGGCCAGCGCGGGCAGCCGGACGGCGCTGCCGCGGACGGGCATGCCGCCCTTGACGCGGATGTCCTTCTGGGACGTCGCGCAACCGAGGTCGCCGTCGCCGGTGCCGGCCGGCGTGCACGCGGCCAGGTAGTAGTTGCCGCGGCTGAGGCCGCCGGGCAGCTTGACCGCGACCGAGTACGCCGCCGACGCGTTCGCCGGTACTCGCACCGCGGTGTTCCCCACGAACTTCGCAGCACCGCCGGAGCGCTGGATGCGCACCGTGACCTTCGCATCGACCGCCTTGGCGGTGCGGTTGACGACCTCACCGTGCAGCGTCCCGGCCTTGGCGCCGGCCTTGAGCGAGCTCACCGACCCCACGGTGACCCCCGACGACGCGAGCGCCGGGCTTGCCGCCAGCCCCGCCATCGCCACTGAAACGAGTGCGACGCCCGCGGCGCGCACCTTCGAACCATTCATAGACCCTCCGTAGACCCCTCACAGGCATCAAAGCCCTGGACCAAATCGCGCGCCACCCTCGCAGGCCGTTATGTGGCGATTTGATGAGAATGACCCGTAATCAGACGGACATTCGCCTATTTGAGGAGCCGGGAGAGGCGGCGATCCTTGAGGATCCGGCCCTCCGTCTGGCAGTGCGGGCAGTACGTCATCACGTAGTCCTCGAAGAAGACGGCCTCGAGGACGGTCTCGCAGCGCGGGCACGGCTCGCCCTGGTGGGCGTGCACGCGCGTGGGCTTGGGGAACTTCTCGGGCAGCGGGAGCTGCGACCTTGTCCTCGTAGACGTCGAGCACGCGCTGCAGCTCGGAGACCATCGCCTTGCGCAGCGCCTTGGCCTCGCGGTCGGAGAGGTCGTCGCCGCGCTTGAAGGGCGAGAGCTTGGCCGCGTGCAGGATCTCGTCGACCCACGTGCGGCCGATGCCGGCGATCACCTGCTGGTCGCGCAGCAGCGAGTGCAGCGGGCGGGCCGACTTCAGCAGCGCGCCCAGCTCCGGCGGGTCCGGCCACGCCTCCGGGCCGAGCGTCTTCAGCGACGGCTCGGCCTCGAGCCCGTCGAGCGTCAGCAGCTTGACCCACGCGCGCCTGCTTGGTGCCGAACTCGCGCAGCCGCAGCTCGCGGTCGTCCGGCAGGCGGATCAGCACGCGCGAGGTCTTGTCGCGCAGCGAGCCGCGCTTGTCGTAGAGCATCAGCCGGCCGGCCGTCATCAGGTGCATGAGCAGCGTCAGCGGGCCGTGCGAGGCCGTGTCGGCCTCGAGCAGCAGCAGCTTGCCGCGACGGCGCACGTCCGCGAACGTCGCGCCGTCGAGCGCGCTCAGCGGCGGGTCGAACGTCTTGAGCGCGTTGATCCCGGGCGTGAGCACGGACTCGATCGCCTGGCCCGGGCAGCGCCGCGGCGAGCCGGCGGGCGGTGATCTCCATCTCGGGCAGCTCGGGCACGATCGTTCACGTTAGCCTGCGCCGCCATGGATCCGTGGATCGAGCAGGCGGCGGCAGAGATCGGCAGCGGCGCGCCGCGCGAGCTGGAGGCGCTCGTCGCGGTGTCCTCGCCCTCGGGCGACGTGCACGGCGCGAACGAGTGCGCGTCGGTCTGCGCCGCGCTGGTGCCCGACGAGGCGACGATCGAGCGCGTCCCGTGCTCCTCGCCCGGCCACGCCGAGGACCTCGTCGCGCGCGCTGCACGGGACCGGGGAGCGGCGCGTGCTGCTGCTCGGCCACGTCGACACCGTCGTCGCGCACGCCGAGCACCGCCCGCTGCAGCGCGTCGGCGAGCAGCTGCTCGGCTCCGGCTCGGTCGACATGAAGGGCGGCGACGTCCTCGCCATCGGCGCGCTGCGCGCGCTTCGCCCCGCGCCCCGAGCTCTACGCGCGAGCTCGCGCTGCTGCTGGTCTGCGACGAGGAGTGGCGCACCGCCGACTTCGGCCACGTCGAGCGCTTCGCCGGCTTCGACGCGTGCCTGTGCTTCGAGGCCGGCGAGCTCGCGGGCGCCGACGAGGGCGTCGTCGTCCAGCGCAAGGCCGCGGGCACGGTGCACGTCGACGGCGCGCGGGCGCAGCGCCCACTCCGGCTCGGCGCCCGACCGCGGGCGCAACGCGCTGCTCGCGCTCGCCGCGCGCCGCCCAGGTCGTCGCCGCCCAGCACGACCCGCACGGCCCGTCGCACCTGACCGCCGTGCCGACCGTGCTGCGCTCCGGCGACGCGTTCAACGTCGTCCCCGGCGCGGGCGAGCTGTTCTGCGACCTGCGCGCCGACGACCTCGACGCGATCGAGCGCGGTGCTCGACGCAGGTCCCGGCGGAGGTCGGCGGCGCGACGCTGCACCCCGAGCTGATCCGCCGCTGGCCCGGCATGCACTCCGAGCAGGCGACGGCGCCGCTGCTGGCGCGCGCGAGCGCGGCGCTCGGCCGCCGGATCGCTCCGCGCCAGCGCGGCGGCGCCAGCGACGCCAGCCACTTCGCGGCCACGATCCCGCTCACGGTCGACGGCCTCGGCCCGCGCGGCGGCAAGGCGCACAACCCCGAGGAGTTCGTCCTCGAGGCGTCGCTGCAGCCGCGCGCCGAGGTCGCGCTGGCGGTGATCCTCGCGGCTGCTACGACCTAAGGCCGCGTCAGGCTCGGCGGGCGAGCGACTCGAGCTCGCGTGGGCGCAGCGAGCACGAGCAGCTGACCGGACGTGCGCGAGGCGCGCAGCGCGGCGACGCCGCCCTTCTTGAAGTCGACGCGGCCGCCGGTGAAGTCGTAGACGACCTGCGAGAACGACGGGCTCGTGGCCGACGACGAGCACCTTGGCGTCGGCGTCGTGCGCGTCGAGCAGCGCGAGCGCGTCGACGCGGCTGAAGCCGTCGGCGAGCGAGGACTCGAGCACCGGCTCGATGTCCGAGGTGCGCGCAGGCGAGCTCCGCCGTCTCGCGCGCGCGCACCTTCGGGCTCGTGTAACACGCGGCGAACTGCTCGCCGAGCGCGGCGAGCGCCGCGCCCGCGGCGTCCGCCTGCCGCTGGCCCCGCGCGGTCAGCTCCCGCTCGGGATCGGGCTTTGATTCCATGCGGCACGGCCTCGCCGTGCCGCAGCATCCAGAGTTGCTGCGCCATCGGCGCCCAGCTTACGCGGCTACGAAGGAGACAGCGGGCTCCTCGAAGCGCCAGTAGCTGCGCGCCCGGTACGGGTCATCGCTCGCGTGGCGCCCGGAGCTCAGCGGCGGCGAGTCGTCGACCTGCCACGCGGAGAAGGGCGTTCGCAGCCCCCAGGTGTCGAACCAGAGGTCCTCGACCGCCAGCATCCGCAGGCCGCCGAACGCGCCGTGCAGCCGAACGACCACGCAGCTCGACCTCGCCGCCGTCGAACGGGTACGTGTCCACGACCGTGCCGACGGCGGCGCCGCCTCCGTCGCTGACCTCGTGCCCCAGCACACTCCATCTTGTCCATCGCTTCCGCATGGTCAGAACATCGGAGCGCTGGAGCCGCGGGATTACCCGGTCAGGACCCTAATAGCCCTGAACCGACGGGCCGGTGTAGGTGTGCCCGTCCGGCGCCGTCCACTTGACGCGGTAGCGCTGGCCGCTGCGGTGCGTGGTCTTGAGCGCGTAGACGCCCGTGCTCGTCGTGTCGAGCGCCTTGAGCACGCGCCAGGCCTTGCCCTTGGGCTGGCGCTCGATCGTCACCGATGTGACGGCCCGCTGCGGACGCACGAGCCCCCACAGCACGTCGTTGCCGCCGTAGACCTCGACCGCCAGCGGCAGCCGGAAGCCCTCGTAGGCCGGCTTGGGCTTGCCGTCGGCGCTGCGCAGGCCGCTCTCGAACCCGCCGTAGCGGTAGCCGTCGGTGCGCGGCGGGTCGTCGCTCATCAGGTACTGCGAGAACGCGACGACGCGCGGGTTGACGTAGGCCATGTGCTCGGCGATCGGCGAGGTACGCGACCTGGCGGGCGAGCGACACGCCGGCGACCTTGTCGGGCGTGGACTGGATGCCGAACTCGGTCAGGTGCACCGGCAGGTCCTTGGGCAGCGCGCCCGCCTTGGCCGCCTTGTCGAGCGCGCTGATCAGCCGCGACAGCACGCCGATCGTCACGTCGTCGGTGTTCTCGGGCTTGAAGCGCGGTCCGGCGCTCGTCGTGTACGCGTGGTGGGCGTAGCCGTCGGCCTCGAGCTCGCCGCAGGACTTCGCCTTGCGGTACTTGGAGTCCAGGCAGAGCATCCCGCGCAGGAACGCCAGCGGGTGGACGACGTTCGAGTTGCCGCGCGGCGAGGTCTCGCCGATCAGGATCGCGTCGTCGGCGTTGGCCGGCGTCGAGCGGATCCCGGCGTAGGCCGCCTGGTAGAGCTTGCGATAGAGCTTCGGCGACTGGGGCTTGCCGCTCTTGTACTGCGGCTTGAGGAACTGCGGCTGGTTGGGCTCGTTCCAGATCGACCACGTGCTCACCGAATCGCCGTAGCGGCGCCCGATCGCGGTCGCGAAGGCACCGAACTCCTTGGCGTCCGGATACGGAGAGGTTGTCCTTCTTGTCGCGCGTCGCCCAGCGCGGGACCGGCCCGGTGAGCGTCAGCGTGACCGCGACGCCGTGGGCCTTGGCCGCCGCGATCAGGCCGTCGAGGTTGTCCCACTTGTCCGGCGGGATAGGCGTTCGGGTCGGTCGCGTCGAAGTTCGGGCGCGTCTTGCTGTCGGGATCGGGCGCGTAGTTGCGCCAGTAGACGAGCTGACGGACCCGGGTCACGCCGAAGCCGGTGATCTGGTCGAGCGTCGCGTCGCGCGTGGACGCGGACAGCAGCTCGCGCGGCGCCTCGAACGTCACCGTCTGGCGCGGCGAGGCAGGGGCCAGCGCCGGCCACATCAGGGCGGCGATCAACGGCAGGATTGCAAGCAGTCGTTTCATGGGGAGAGAGGGAGCCGGCCGAATTGGGGGAGTGCCGACTGAATACTCCAACGCGCCGCCTACCCAGAGGTCGCGGTGCTTATTGACAGTTTACGATCGAAGCCGCTTGCCCTCGATCGTCGACACCCCGGAGGAGGCGGCCGCGCTCGAGCGCCCGCCGCTGCTGATCCGCCGCCCGCTCGAGGCCTTCCTCGACGCGCACGGGCTCGGCAGCGGCGAGCTCGAGGCCGAGCCGGTCGGCGACGGGCACTCCAACGTGACCTACCTGATCCGGCGCGACGGCGGCGAATGGGTGCTGCGCCGCCCGCCGCGCCCGCCGCTGCCGCCCTCGGCGCACGACGTGCTGCGCGAGGCGTTCCTGCTGCGCGCGCTCGAGGGCACGGACGTCCGCCTCCCGCGCGTGCTCGCGACCTGCGACGACGAGACCGTCATCGGCGCGCCCTTCTACGTGATGGAGCGCATCGAGGGCGTCGTGCTCGCCGCCGAGCTGCCGCCGGGCCTCGACGGGCAGCGGACCGGCGCCGAGCTCGTCGACGCGCTGGTCGAGGTCCACGCCGTCGACTGGCAGGCCAACGGCCTGGAGGGCTACGGCAAGCCGACCGGCTACCTCGAGCGCCAGCTGCGGCGCTTCGGCGGCCTGTGGGAGCACAACAAGACGCGCGAGCTGCCGGCGCTGGACGAGGTCACCGCCTGGCTCGGCGAGCACCGGCCCGAGTCCGGCCCGGCGACGATCGTGCACGGCGACTACCGGCTCGGCAACGTGATGTTCACGCGGCGATCGCCTGACGCGCGATCTTCGACTGGGAGCTGGCCACGATCGGCGATCCGCTGGCCGACGTCGGCTACCTGATCGCCACCTGGGCGCAGCCCGGCGACCCGCCGAGCATGGTCGCTTCGCTGAGCACGGTCACCCGCCAGCCCGGCTTCCCGACCCGCGACGAGCTGATCGAGCGCTACGAGGCAGCGCTCCGGGCGCTCGATGTCGGACCTGCGCTGGTACACGACGCTCGCGCTGTGGAAGTCGGCGATCTTCCTCGAGGGCTCCTACAAGCGCCGCCTCGCGGGCACGACCGACGATCCGTTCTTCGATCGCCTGAAACACGGTGTTCCGGAGATCGCCGGGCGCGCGCGCCGAACCGCACTTGAAGGCTGACTAAAACACGCGTCCAGTGGACGCATGTCGGACTTCAGTTCTCCTGCGTTCGGTGGGAGTCTCTGCCTACCCCCGGCATGGATGTCGGGGGAACTTTCGGACAAGGGCAAGGGTGCTCATCTCTCAGGGAATGGGACAGGTGGCGGTCCGCCGTGCAGCGGACCGTCTCGAGGCGACGGCGGCGCGTTCGGGATACCGGCGCCGCCGTCACCTCGATCATCCGCCGGCCGCGGAGGCGCTCGTCGCCGCCGCGACGGAGCGCGCCCGCGAGGGCGACGAGGATGCCCTGCGCCTGCTCTACCTGCTCTACGCCGACAACGTCTTCGGCTACGTGCTGGCGATCGTCTCCGACGAGCACGACGCCGAGGACATCACGAGCGAGGTCTTCGCCCGCCTGCCGCGGGCGCTCAGCCACTACCGGGTGAGCGCCACCCCCTTCGCGGCCTGGCTTCTGCGGGTCGCCCGCAACGCGTCGCTCGACCATCTGCGGGCGCAGCGCTCGGTCCCCCAGGCCGACGTCCACGCGCACGGCAACGTCGTCGAGCTGCACGCCCACGAGCGCTTCGACGACCTGCGGGCCGCGCTCGCGTCACTCCCGGACGATCAGCGCCAGGTGATGCTGCTGCGGCTCGTCGCCGGGCTCACGCCGGGTGAGGTCGCCGAGCGCCTGGACCGGTCGGTCGACGCCGTCCACGCGCTCCAGCACCGCGCGCGGCGGCGGCTGCGCACCGAGCTCACCCAGGCCGGCTGGGCGCCGCAGGCTAGCGTCCCCAGAGCAGCTTGATGGCGCGCGTGATGACGTTCGTGATCCGCGCGTCGTAGGGGAAGTAGTGCACTTCCCGCTTTGGGGCGAAGCGCGTGACCAGCAGCGCCTGCTGGCGCGTGTACTTGCGCAGGCCCGCCGGGCCGTGGCGTACGCCGAGGCCCGAGTCCTTCCAGCCGCCCATCGGCAGTTCGAGCGCCAGGTAGTTCAGCGCCGCGTCGTTGACGCAGACGGCGCCGGCGTCGATCCGGCGCGCGACCCGCTGGCCGCGCGCGAGGTCCTTGGTGAAGACCGCGGCGCCGAGCCCGTAGGGCGAGTCGTTGGCCTGGCGGATCGCCTCGTCCTCGTCGGCCACCTTCATGACCGGCAGCGTCGGGCCGAAGGTCTCCTCGGTCATCGCCGTCATCGAGTGGTCGACGTCGGCGATCACGGTCGGCTCGAAGAAGCGTCCCGCGCCTGGACGCCGGTGGCCGCCGGTCGTCACGCGGGCGCCCGCGTCGCGCGCCTGCTGGACGTGGCGCTCGACGATCTCCAGCTGCGGCGGGAACGTCATCGCGCCCACGTCGATCGAGCCCGGGCCCTCGGGCGGGCCCTGGCGCAGCACCTTCGCCTTCTCGGTGACCTTGGCCACGAACTCGTCGTAGACCGGCGCCTCGACGTAGACGCGCTCGATCGAGATGCAGGTCTGGCCGCCGTTCTGCATCGAGTAGTACACGGCCGCGTTGGCGGCGCGTTCGAGGTCGGCGTCGGCGAGCACGATCATCGGGTCCTTGCCGCCGAGCTCGAGCGAGACCGGGGTCAGCGTCTTCGCCGCGCGCTCCATCACCTTGCGGCCCGTGCGCGTGGAGCCGGTGAACATGACCATGTCGACTTCGTCGATCAGCGCCGCGCCGGTGTCGCCCAGGCCCACGGCGGTCTGGAAGACGCCCTCGGGCATCCCGCTCTCGCGCAGGCCGCGTTCGAAGAGCAGCGAGGTCAGCGGCGTCACCTCGGATGGCTTGACGACGACGGCGTTGCCCGCGGCGAGCGCTGGGATGGCGTCCCCGACCGAGTTGACGAGCGGGTAGTTCCAGGGCCCGATCACGCCCACGACGCCGAGCGGCCGGTGGCGCACGACCAGCTTGCGACCGAGCACGAATGGGTTCAGCGTGCGCACCTTCTCGTCGGCGAGCCATTTCGGCGCCTTGCGCGGCCAGAAGCCGAGCGCGTTGGCGCCGTAGGCCACCTCGACCAGCATGGCGTCCTCGCGCGCCTTGCCCGTCTCGGCCACGATCGTGTCCGCGACCTCGTCCGCGTGCTCGAGCAGCCACTTCTGCATTCGCCTTAGGATCCGGCCGCGGCCCTCGTAGCCGAGCGCGTCCCAGGCGGGCTGCGCAGCGCGGGCGCGGGCGACGAGCGCCGGGATCTCCGCGGGCGGCGGTGACCGCAACGCTGCGGATCACCTCGCCGGTGGCCGGGTTCTCGACCTCGATCGTGGCTGCGGCTTCTGCGGTGGCCATGCATCGGAGCCTAGCCTGGTGGCCTTGTCTTCCCGCTTGGTGCTCCTGCTCGCGGTCGCCTGCGGCGCGACGGTGGCGAACCTCTACTACGCCCAGCCGCTGCTGGACTCGATCGCACGGTCGCTCGGCACCTCCTCGGGGACCGCCGGCCTGCTGGTCACCGCGACCCAGGCCGGCTACGTCGCCGGCCTGCTGTTCATCGTGCCGCTGGGCGACCTGCTGCAGCGCCGCAAGCTCGTCTCGCGCCTGCTGGCGCTCGACGCCGTCGCACTCGCCTTCGCGTGCGCCGCGCCGTCGATGGGGGTCCTGGCGGGCGCGCTGGCGCTCGTCGGCGTGACGAGCGTCGCCGCGCAGGTGCTCGTGCCGTTCGCGAGCACGCTGGCCGCCGAGGACGAGCGCGGGCGCGTCGTCGGCCGGGTGATGAGCGGCCTGCTGCTGGGCATCCTGCTCGCGCGCACGGTCAGCGGGCTCGTCGCGGCGATCGGCGGCTGGCGGCTGATCTACGGGCTTGCCGCGGGGGCGATGCTGATCCTCGCGGTCGTCCTGCGGCGCGCGCTGCCGGCCGTCGACCCGCCGGAGCGGATCCCGTACCCGCGGCTGCTGAGCTCGGTCGGCGAGCTCGTGCGCGAGGAGCCGCTGCTGCGCTACCGGATGGCGCTCGGCTTCCTGTCGATGGCGAGCTTCAGCGGGTTCTGGACCTCGATCGCCTTCCTGCTCTCCGGGCCGCCGTACGACTACAGCGAGGCCGTCATCGGCCTGTTCTCGCTGTTCGGCCTGGCGGGCGCGGCGATCGCGTCGGTCGCGGGCCGCGCGGCCGACCGCGGGCACGTGCTCTCCGGCACCCGGATCGCCGCGGCCGCGACGCTCGCCAGCTGGGGGCTGCTCGCGCTCGGCAAGACGTCGATCGCCGCCCTGGTGGCCGGGATCGTGGTGCTCGACCTCGGCGTCCAGGCGACGCAGATCCTCAACCAGAGCGTGATCTTCCGGCTGCGGCCCGAGGCTCGCAGCCGGCTCAACACGGCCTACATGACGTGCTACTTCGCCGGTGCCGTGTCCGGCTCAGCGGGCGCCTCGCTCGCGTGGGAGCGAGGCGGCTGGGGTGCGGTGAGCGCGGCCGGCTTCGTCGTGGCCGCGCTCGGCGCGATCGCTCAGTCTCCGACGGTGAGGGTCTCGATCGTGGCGTCCTCGCGCGGCTTGTCGCGGCCGTCGGTCGGGAGGCCTTCGAGCTTGTCGACGACGTCCATGCCGCTCGTGACCTCGCCGAAGACGGTGTGCTTGCCGTCGAGCCAGGCCGCCGACGGCGATGGTGACGATGAAGAACTGCGAGCCGTTGGTGTTCGGGCCGGCGTTGGCCATCGCCAGCGCGCCGCGGACGACCTTGTGGTCGTTGAACTCGTCCTCGAACGTGTAGCCCGGGCCGCCGGTGCCGGTGCCCTTGGGGCAGCCGCCCTGGATCATGAAGTCCTTGATGATCCGGTGGAAGATCAGGCCGTCGTAGAAGCCCTTACGAGCGAGCGTGCGGAAGTTCTCGACGGTCTTCGGCGCGTCCGCGTCGAAGAGCTCGAAGGTGATGTCACCGTGGTTGGTGCTCATCGTGGCTTCGGACATATTTGCCTCCTCAGGTTCGAATGGGCTCGAGGGCGACGGGCTTGCCGCTGGACCTCGGTCACGCGCTCGATGATCTGGGCGACAGCGTCGGCCGGGATCTCGAGGAGCGCGAAGCGCTCGAGCACGCGGACGTTGCGGATCGCCTCGCCGTCGAGCCCGCTCGCCGTCATCGCGGCGATCAGGTCGGCGGCCTCCAGGCCCTCGTGGCGGCCCGCGTTGGCGATCAGCTTCGTGAAGCCGCCGCCGTTGGTCACGATCGCGTTGCTGGCGACCTCGTCGCGCGGCTTGCGGTGGCGGCGCGGGCGCGGCTCGGAGACCTCGGTCGGCGCGACGTGCGCGCCCTCGACCCACGGGGCGATCGTGGTCGACGCGTGGCGCTCGATCGCCTCGAGGTCGCGCCGCTGGCGCGGCTCGACGAACGTGATCGCGCGGCCCGAGCGCCCGACGCGGCCGGTGCGGCCGATGCGGTGCACGTAGACGTCGGGCGAGGTCGGGACGTCGAAGTTGACGACGTGCGTGACCGTCGAGATGTCCAGGCCGCGGGCGGCGACGTCGGTGGCGACGAGGATCGTGCACGCGGCCGCCCTTGAAGGAGATCATCACGCCGTCGCGCGAGCCCTGGCTCATGTCGCCGTGCAGCGCCTTGACGTTCATGCCCTTGTCGCGCAGCGTGCGGTAGAGCTGCTCGGTGCGGATCTTCGTGCGGACGAAGACGATCGCCTGATCGCGGGCGCTCGGACGCGAGCACGCGCGCGAGCATCTCGTTCTTCTCCTGCGCCTTGACCTCGACGTAGAACTGCTCGACGGTGTCGATCGTCAGCGTCGCGGCCTTGACCTGCACGGTCACCGGGTCGTAGAGGTGGCGCTCGGCGAGCTTGCGGATCTCGTTGCGGCATCGTCGCGCTGAAGAGCGCGGTCTGGCGGCTGCCCGGGCGCGAGCGAGAGGATCTTCTCGACGTCCTCGAGGAAGCCGAGGTCGAGCATCTCGTCGGCCTCGTCGAGCACGATGTAGCGGCAGGAGTGCAGCACCAGCGAGTGGCGGCTGATCAGGTCGAGCACGCGGCCGACGGTGCCGACCACGACCTGCCCGCCCAGGCGCAGCTGCGCCTGCTGGGTGCGGATCGGCGCGCCGCCGAAGACGGCGACGGGGTCGATGCCCTTGGGCGCGCCGTACGCGCGCAGCGCCTGCGTGACCTGGATGCACAGCTCGCGCGTCGGGGTCAGCACGAGCGCCTGCACCTCCTGCTCGCTGGGGTCGACGGACTCCAGCAGCGGCAGGCCGAAGGCGGCCGTCTTGCCGGTGCCGGTCTGGGCCTGGCCGATCACGTCACGGCCTTGGAGCAGCGGCGGGATCGCCTGCTCCTGGATCGGGCTCGGCGTCTGATAGCCGACGTCGTTGAGGGCCTGCAGGAGCGGCTCGGAGAGGCCGAGGTCGGCGAAGGTCGTCATTTGCGACCCTGGAGGCTAGTACAGGTGAGCTCCGACGCCCTCTACGCGCGCGAGCGCGGGACGAACGCCGCCGTCGCTACGCTCCTCCGCCTTATGTCGCTCACCGTGGTCGGTTCCATCGCCTTTGACGCCGTCGAGACCGAGTCGGGCAAGCGCGACCGCCTGCTGGGCGGCGCGGCCGTGCACTTCTCGCTCGCCTCCTCCTTCCTCGCCGAGACCCGCGTGGTCGGCCCCGTCGGGGACGACTTCGGCGAGGCCGAGTACGCCGTGCTGCACAACCGCGGCGTCGATCACCGACGACGTCGAGCACGTCCCGGGCGGCAAGACGTTCTTCTGGGCCGGCCGCTACGAGCGCGACGTCAACATCCGCCACACGCTGCAGACCGACCTCAACGTCTTCGAGCACTTCGAGCCGAAGCTCTCCGACGCCTCGCGCAACGCCGACGTCCTGTTCCTGGCCAACATCCAGCCCGACCTGCAGCGCGCGGTGCGCGAGCAGTGCCCCGACGCCCGCTTCGTCGCGCTGGACACGATGAACCTCTGGATCGACATCGCCCGCGAGTCGCTGATCAAGACGATCAAGACGGTCGACTGCCTGATCGTCAACGACGGCGAGGTCAAGCAGCTCACCGACGAGCCGAACCTCGTCCGCGCCGCGCGCGCCGTGATGGAGATGGGCCCGCGCGTCGTCGTCGTCAAGCAGGGCGAGTACGGCTCGGCGATGTACACCGCCGAGGGCGTCTTCGGCCTGCCGGCCTACCCGACGGCCGACGTCGTCGACCCGACCGGCGCCGGCGACACGTTCGCGGGCGGCTTCATGGGCTACATCGCCGCCCACGCCGACGAGGAGATCACCGACGAGCTGCTGCGCCGCGCGATGGCCTACGGCACGGCGCTGGCGTCCTTCAACGTCGAGGCCTTCGGCACCGAGCGCATGCAGACGCTGACGCCCGACGAGGTCAACGGCCGCGTCGCGGAGCTGGAACGGGTGACGCGCTTCGACGCCTCGCCGGTGCCGCTGCGCGCCTAGCGCGCGCCGTTGGCGCACAGCCGCGCTGACGAGGCGTACTCTCCGTTAGATCGTGGGCTGGACGATGCTGTATCTGTTCGTGTTCCTGAAGCTGCCGATCGTGGCGGCCTGCTGGATCATCTGGTGGGCCATCCATCAGGAGACGGACACCGACGAGGCCCGCAACGACGGCGGGCCGAAGCTGCCGCGCCGGCCGCACCCGCGTCCGCGCCGTCCACGCCCGCCGCGCCGCGGCGGGCCGGCCTGCGGAGCGCGCCTGCAGGCGCCGCCGCGGACCCGTTCCGTGACGGCCGCGGGCCGTGCCCGCGAGCTGCATCAGTAGCCTTCCCGCCGTGCCCGTATCCGTGCTGTCCGACGGCACGATCCGCCGCCTCGTCGAGGACGGCCGGATCGTCATCAAGCCCTGGGAACCCGACCTCGTCCAGCCGGCGTCGATCGACCTGCGCCTGGGCGACACCTTCCGGGTCTTCCACAACCACCGTGTCAGCGCGATCGACCTGCGCGACGGCCCGCCGCCCGGTCTGACCGAGGAGGTCGTCGCCAACGAGGCCGACGGCTTCGTCATCCACCCCGGCGAGTTCTGCCTCGGGCGGACCGCCGAGTGGGTCGAGCTGCCCGACGACGTCGTCGCGCGGATCGAGGGCAAGTCATCGCTGGGACGCCTCGGGCTGATCGTCCACGCCACGGCCGGTTTCATCGACCCGGGCTGGAAGGGGACGCTGACGCTCGAGCTCAACAACCTCACGCGCGTGCCGATCAAGCTCTACCCCGGGCTGCTGATCGCGCAGCTGTCGTTCATGGGGCTCGACCAGCCCGCGGAGCGTCCCTACGGGTCGGCGGAACTCGGCTCGCACTACCAGGGTCAGGTGGCGGCCACCGAGAGCCGCTACATGCGGTAGCTTTCGCGCCCGTCATGCTCGCTGCGCTCCTGCTGGCCGCCGAAGAGGCGGCCGAGCCCTCCAAGACGCCGTTCTACATCTTCGCCAGCGCGCTGGTCGTGTTCGCGCTGATCCTCGGCTTCGTCGGATCGGCTCGGCACGAGACGTTCCCGCCCTCGCAAGGGCGCCGATGCGCGGCATCATCGGGCTCGCCGTGGTGCTGGTCGCGGGCACGATGGCGACCGCCGTCCTGACCGGCGTAAAGCGCAACTCACGCCTCGCCCCGCCACAATGGGGGGCAAGAGACTTGACCTCCCCCTTCAGAGGAGCGCAAATGGGCACCGAGGAGCAGAGCGAGACCGGCGGCGGCGTGGCCACCGCATCCGATTCACTGACGATCACCGACAATCGAACCGGCAAGACCTACGAGGTGCCGATCGAGGACGGGACCGTACGCGCGACCGCGTTGCGCGACATCAAGGTCAACGAGGACGACTTCGGGCTCATGACCTACGACCCGGCGTTCATGAACACCGCGTCGTGTCGTTCCGCGATCACCTACCTCGACGGCGAGAACGGCGTCCTGGAGTACCGCGGGTATCCGATCGAGCAGCTCGCCGAGCACTCGACCTACCTCGAGGTCGCGTATCTGCTGGTCCACGGCGAGCTGCCCAATCAGAAGCAGCTCGACGAGTGGACGCACCAGATCACGATCCACACGTTCGTGCACGAGAACGTCCGCAGCTTCATGCAGGGCTTCCGCTACGACGCGCACCCGATGGGGATGCTGCTGGCCTCGGTCGGCGCGCTCTCGACGTTCTACCCGGACGCCAACAAGATCCACGATCCGGAGACCCGCTACCTCCAGATCATCCGGCTGATCGCGAAGATGCCGACGCTGGCGGCCTTCGCCTACCGCCACAACATGGGGCAGCCGTACGTCTATCCGGACAACGACCTGCGCTATCCCGGCAACTTCCTCTCGATGCTGTTCAAGATGACCGAGCTCAAGTACGAGCCCGATCCGCGGCTCGAGCGGGCGCTGGACATCCTCTTCATCCTGCACGCCGACCACGAGCAGAACTGCTCGACGAGCGCCGTGCGCGCGGTCGGCTCCTCGCAGGTCGATCCGTACTCGGCGGTCGCCGCCGGCATCGCCGCGCTCTACGGCCCGCTGCACGGCGGCGCCAACGAGCAGGTCCTGCGCATGCTGCGCCGGATCGGCACCAAGGAGAACATCCCGGACTTCATGCAGGGCGTGAAGGACGGCAAGGAGCGCCTGATGGGCTTCGGGCACCGGGTCTACAAGAACTACGACCCGCGCGCGAAGATCATCAAGAAGGCCTGCGACGACGTCTTCGAGGTCACCGGCGTCAACCCGCTGCTCGAGATCGCGCTCGAGCTCGAGAAGATCGCGCTCGAGGACGAGTACTTCGTCAAGCGCAAGCTCTACCCCAACGTCGACTTCTACTCCGGGCTGATCTACGAGGCGCTGCACATGCCGGTCGGCATGTTCACGGTGCTCTTCGCGATCCCGCGCACGAGCGGCTGGATCTCCCAGTGGCTCGAGATGATCGACGACAAGGAGCAGAAGATCGCCCGCCCGCGCCAGATCTACACGGGCCAGCGCGAGCTGACCTACGTGCCGATCGACAAGCGGTAGAGCTAGCCAGCCGACTTGCGGGGCGAGGGGTGTGCGTTGCATCATGCAACGCATGCTCCTCTCCCTGCTCGACGGCACGACGGTCTTCATCCGGCCGATCGCCCCTGAGGACAAGGCGCTGCTGTCGGCCGGGCTGCGCAACCTCAGCCCCGAGACCGCGTACCGCCGCTTCCTCAGCCCCAAGGTCCGCTTCAGCGCGGACGAGCTGCGCTACCTGACCGAGGTCGACGGCCACGACCACATCGCCTACGTCGCGGTCACCGGCTCCACGCTGGTCGCCGTCGGCCGCGTCGTCCGCAGCGCGCCGGACACGGCGGACATGGCGATCGTCGTCGGCGACGCCTGGCAGGGTCTCGGCCTCGGGCGCCGGCTGGCCCGGTTGCTCGTGGACGCGGCGGCCGCCGAGGGCGTGACCCGGATCGCGGGCACGATGCTGGCCGACAACCGCCCCGCGTTGCGGCTCCTGAAGGGCGTCGGGAGCGAGTTCGACGTCGATTCGATCTCTCACGGCGTGCGCGAGATCGTCACTCGTCTGGCCGCCTAGCCACTTTCTCAAGCGGCCCGTGGCGGCCGCCGATGGACCATGGAGTGAGTCGTCATCGCACTGTCAGCGCGTTGCTCGTCGACGTCGACGCCGGCCACGCCGCGCAGATCGCCCGCGCCCTGGACGCGTCGGGCTGGACGGTTCGCAGCGTGCCGGTGAACGGCCCCGAGGCGCTCTCGGCGGCGCTGCAGCACCGCGGGTGGGACGTCGTCCTCTACGCCGGCGACGGGCTCGAGGCCGTGCCCTCGCGCAAGGCGCTCGCGCTCGTCCGCCTGGCCGACCCGCACCTTCCCTTCATCGCCGTCTCGCCGAACATCCGGCCGGGCGAGCTGTCCGCCGTCCTGCGCGGCCTGCCGAGCGGCGTGCCGAGCGTGCCCGTGCTCGGGCAGCTCTCCGGCGTCCTGACCCGCGAGCTCGAGCAGGCCCGGATGCGCCGCCGCGTCGGCGGCGCGCACCGGTTGCTCGGCGCCCAGCAGGCGATCGCCGACCAGCTCGCCACCGGGCTGGAGCCGGGCGTGCTCTGCGATCGCGTGCTCGCGACGCTCGGCGACGCGCTCGGCTGGAGCTTCGGCGCCGTCTGGCGACCCGACGGCCCCGTCCTGCGCTGCGTCTCGCTGTGGCAGGCGCCGGGCGCCCGCACCCCGGTCTCCGAGTTCGCCAGTTCGACGCACGAGCGCACCTTCGCCGCCGGCCAGGGCCTGCCCGGCCGCGTCTGGGCCTTCCGCCGCGCGGTCTGGATGAACGACCTTCCCGGCGAGGCCGTGCGCGCCGGGCTCGTCACGGCCGCGGCGTTCCCGATCGCCCACGGTGACGAGTGCGTCGGCGTGATCGAGCTCTACGCGAGCGACGTCCGCGAGCCCAACGCCGAGGTCTCGGCCCTGTTCTCGACCGTCGGCGGCCAGCTCGCCGCCTATCTCGCCCGCCGTCGCGTCCGGGCCCGCGCCCGCCGCAGCTTCGACGCCGCCGGCGCGCTCGTGGTCGCGCTGGACGCCGACGGTCGCGTCGAGATCGCCAACGGCACCGCCTGCTCCGCGTTCGGCTACGCCCAGGACGAGCTGCTCGGCCGCGACTGGTTCGCGACCGCCGTCGCCGAGCACGAGCGCGAGGCCGCTCGCGAGGCCTTCTCGCGCCTGCTCGCCGGCGACGGCACCGTCGGCCTGCCGCACACCCCCGGCGTCAGCTGGCGCTGGTCGCCGTCGCGCGACGCCGACGGGCGCCCGATCGGCGTGCTCGGCTGGGGCGAGCCCCGCACCAACCGGCTGGTGGCGGCAAGCGCACTACCCTGAGCACCATGCGCCGCCTCGTGCTGCCGGTCCTCGCCGCCGCACTGCTCGCCGGGTGCGGCTCGGACGAGTCGACCCCCTCCGCGAGCGGCAGCGGACAGCTCGCCCAGCTCGTGATCACCGTCGACGACGACGGCGCGAGGGGCAGCGCCAAACCGCGCTCGCTGACCCTCGACTGCGCAGAGCCGACCGACAGCGCGGCCTGTGGCGCCGCCGCCGGCGTCTCGACCGCGGACCTGAAGCCGCCCGCCGGCGACATGGCCTGCACCCAGATCTACGGCGGCCCCGAAGAGGCCACGATCAAGGGCACCATTCGCGGCAACCCCGTCGACGCGACCTTCTCCCGCACCGACGGCTGCGAGATCTCCCGCTGGGAGAGCGTCGCCGCCCTGCTCGCGGAAGTGCCTTGAGCTACCGCGTCACGGTCCGCCGCGGCTCGAAGGTCAAGCACCAGCGCATCCAGACGCTGGACGAGGCGATCGCGGCGCTCGAGCACCACGCCGCCAATGCGCCCCGCCGCGGCGGCGAGGAGTTCGTCAACCGCCGCTTCGAGCCGAGCCAGCTCATCTCCGTCCGGGTCGAGCTCAAGGGCTCCGGCGTCCGCGCGGGCGTCGACGTCCGCGGAGACGGGTCGATGGTCGCCTGGACCGGCCGGCTGCGGCGCGCGGAGATCGAGCCGCTCTCCGGCGAGAGCGCCTCGGCCGCGCTGCGCCGCACGCTCAGAGCGTGAGCGTGGAGCCGTAGCGGCGCAGCCACGCGGAGTGCTCGCGCCAGCCGGGCGAGCGGGAGGCGAGCAGGCGCCAGAAGCGTGGCGAGTGGTCCATGACCTCGATGTGGGCGACCTCGTGCTCGACGACGTAGTCGAGGATCTCCGGCGGCGCGAGCAGCAGGCGCCAGTTGAACGACATCCCGCCCGACGACGAGCAGGAGGCCCAGCGGGTGCGCTGGGCGCGGATCGTCAGGCCCGTGTAGGTCGTGCCGGCGCGGGCGCAGGCGGCGTCCAGCCGCGGCGCGATCTCCGCGCGCGCCTGGCGCCGGTACCAGCGCTCGAGCGCCTCGCGCGGGTCGCCGTCCGGGACGAGCAGCAGGTCGCCGCGGCGATGGACGCGCTCGCGGCCCGGCTCGGGCACGAGCTGCAGGACCTCACCCAGGTACGGGACGGTCCCGGCCTCGCGCCCGACCTCCTCCGCGGCCCGGGCGACCGCGGCGCGCCGCCGCTCGATCCACGGCCGCAGCTCGCGGACCGCGTCCTCGGCGTGGCGCTCCGGCGAGCGCCGCGGCAGCACGACCTCGACCTGGCCGTTGCCGTCGACGCTGACCCTGACGCGCCGGGCGCGGTCAGAGCGGCGGATGCGGTACGGCACAGACACGCTCGCCAGGCTAGACGGCTGCCCGGATAACGCGCCTGCGATGATCCCGCGCCGAATGGCGGAGACGTACGTTCCCCTCCCGCCCGGCGTGCAGCGAGCCGTTCACGGTCTACGTGAACGGTGTCCGCCAGGAGCTGGGCCGCGACTATCGGGTGACCGAAGGACGCCTCGTGTTCACGCGCGAGCTCGTCAAAGAGGGACGATTGGGGTTTTGGAAATGGTTCCTCGGCGCATGGGGTATCGGGACCTACGGACGCAATGACCAGGTCGACGTCGCCTGGGATGTGGACGGCCAACCCCGAGTCGCCCACGCCCTCGACATCGAGACGGAACGCTCCGAAAACTAACCCCGAGAAGGACGCTCAATGCCGCGGCCTTGAGCGCCGATGAAGCATGTGGATGCCCCGATCCGCCCAGCCTGATACCCGCGTTCACGACGCTCTTCGTCGCATCGGCCCGCTGCCGGTCCTGAGCGGGACGGTCGCGCGGATCCGCACGCTGGCCGAGGACCCGAACGGCACGACCAGCGACCTCGTCGCGGTGATCGAGTCCGACGAGGCGTTCGCCGCCAACCTCCTGCGCTACGCGAACTCGGCGGCCAACGCGCGCCCGATCCGCGCGCGGACGATCCGCCAGGCCGTCACGCTGCTCGGCCGTCGCGCGCTCGTCCGGATCGCGCTCGAGGCCGCGACCTACCGCTTCCTGGAGCGCTTTCCCGGCGGCGCCCACCTCTCGCGCGGCCAGCTGCACGTCCATGCCGTGACCGTCGCGGCCTACGCCTACACGACCGCCGAGCTGCGCGGCGCGCAGACGGACACCGCCCACCTGGCCGGCCTGCTGCACGACGTCGGCAAGCTGCTGATGCCGGCCGCGTTCGGCGTCGTCGTGCTGGAGGAGATCGCGAGCGAGGCGCCCGCGGGCGCCGACCGCGCCGCGCTCGAGCGCCGGCGCCTCGGCCTCGACCACGCCGCCGCCGGCGCGCTGCTGGTCGGGCTGTCCGAGCCCGACGACGCGGTGACGCGCGCGATCGCCTACCACCACGGCGGCCCGACCGGCCTCGCCTGCGCCGACGCCCGAGGTCGCCTGCGTCCAGATCGCCGACTCGATCGCGCACCTGCTCGCGGGCAACGAGATCGACCGCGACGCTGCTCGCGATCGCGCTCGAGCGCCTCGATGCCGGGCCGGAACTGCTCGACGAGGTCGCCGAGAAGGCCGGCGTCGCGCCCGCCGGCGCCACCTCCGATCTCTCCGAGGCCGTCGGCCGGCTCGAGGCCGTCGCGCAGCACCGACGACCTGACCGGCCTGCTCAACCGCCGCGGCTGGACCGAGGCCGTCCGCCGCGAGCTCGCCGCCGGCACCGAGGGCGCCGTGATCATCTGCGACGTCGACGGCTTCAAGCACCTCAACGACACGCACGGCCACCGCGCCGGCGACCTCGTCCTCACCGAGGTCGCGCGCGTGCTCGCCCGCCACGGTGTCGCCGGGCGCCTCGGCGGCGACGAGTTCGGCGTCTGGGTGCGCGAGGACGAGGAGGCGGCCGCGCGCCGCCGCCGCGATCGTCGAGGACGTCACCGCGTCCCTGCCGGTCGAGCTCGTGACCGGCGAGACGCCCGCTGGGCCTCTCGGTCGGCGTCGCCGTCGCCCCGCCCGGCGGCGCCGAGGTGATCGACCTGATCGAGGCCGCGGACCGCGACCTCTCCGAGTTCGCCCCGGCGGCCGCCGGCCTACGCGATAACCGCGCGACGCCAGGGCGTCATGCAGCGCAGCGCGCTGAGGATCGCGCGCGTCGAGGGCGAGCGGTTGAGCGTGTAGAAGTGGATGCCGGGCGCGCCGTTGGCGAGCAGGTCCGCGCACTGCATCGTCGCGTAGGCGACGCCGAAGTCCGCCACCGCCTCGGGCTGGTCGGCGCGCAGCTCGAGCTCGCGCAGCAGGCCGGGCGGGATCGACGCGCCGCACATCTGCGTGAAGCGCCGGATCTGCGCCGCGTTGGTGATCGGCATGATGCCCGGGATGATCGGGACGTCGATGCCGGCGTCGCGCGCACGGGCGACGAAGTCGTAGTAGAGCTGGTTGTCGAAGAACAGCTGCGTGATCAGGAAGCGCGCGCCCGCGTCGACCTTCTCGCGGGTGTAGCTTGCAGGTCGCTCTCGGCCGACTCGGCGGCGAGATGGACCTCCGGGAAGCACGCGGCGCCGACCGCGAAGTCGTAGTCCGCGCGGATCAGCTCGATCAGCTCGCGGGAGTAGCGCAGGCCGCCGTCGGCCGCGTGCCACTCGGCGGCGTCCACGCCCGCCGGCGGGTCGCCGCGCAGCGCGAGCACGTTCTCGATGCCGGCGTCGCGCATCCGGTCCAGCGTCGCGCGCAGCTCGTCGATGGTGGCGCCGACGCAGGTGAAGTGCGCCATCGCCTCCAGGCCGTGGTCGGCCTTGATGCGCGAGACGATGTCGATCGTCTTGCCGCGCTCGGCGGGCGTGCCGCCGGCGCCGTAGGTGACCGAGACGAACGTCGGCTCCAGGCGCGCGAGCTCGGTGAGGGCGGTGGCGAGGTTGGCCTCGCCGTCCTCGGTCTTGGGCGGGAAGAACTCGAAGGAGAAGGCCGGCTCTGACCCGCTCGCGATCCGGTCGTCGATGCGCATCGCGGAAAGTCTATGAGGCGAGCGACCCAGTGCTCGGCGGGATCCTCGCCTTCCGATGGGGTCCGGACCACGTCGCCGATCGCCTCGAGATGGATCAGCCAGGCGCGCGTCATCCCCATCTGCCAGCCCGCCATCTCGGCCGAGAAATGCTCGCCGTAGATGGCGCGCGCGACCTCGTAGACGGTGCAGCCGCCGGCCGCGAGCGCGGTGCGGACGCCTTCGAGGTTGCGGGTCGACCAGCTCGCGGTTGGCATCGATGTGGCCGGGGATGTCGGTGAACGGCGCGGGCGTGGCCGGCGAGCGCGAGCCGCGTGTCGAGCCGCTTCGACGACGTCGAGCGAGTGCAGGAACTCGCCCACCGGGTCGGGCGTGTAGCCGACGTCGAAGTACTGCGAGACGCGGCCGAGCAGGTGATCGCCGGAGATCAGCAGCCGCTGCTCGGGCTGGTGCAGACAGACGTGCGAGGGCGCGTGGCCGGGCGTCTCGACCACCTGCCACGGGCCGGCGTCGGTCTCGATCACGACGCCCGGCAGCAGGTCGCGATCGGAGTACAGCGTCCCGGCCTGGCCGCTGCCCCATGTCGCGCTGCCCGTCCGCCCAGCGCCGCAGCGGCGCCTTCGGGGACGCCGCTCTGCAGCGCCGACCTCGATCGTGCGGTCCATGTTCGAGACGCCCGCGTGCAGCTTCCAGTTCGGGTGCATCCAGACCTCGCAGCCCGCGCGCTCGGCGATCGGCGGCGCCTGTCCGCAGTGGTCGATGTGCGCGTGCGTGATCACGATCAGCTTGATGTCGCTGAACCGCAGGCCGGCCGCGCTGAGCGCGCGCTCGAGGTTGCCCATCGAGTCGCGCGTCGTGCATGCCCGGTGTCGACGAGCACGATCCCGTCGCCCGCGCGCAGTGCCCACGCGTTGCAGTGCGGCACCGCCGGGCAGATCGAGCGGCAGCCGCAACCGCCAGATCCCCGGCAGCACTCGCTCGCCGCGTCCGACTTCACGCGTTCTCGTGGGCTTGCGTTCCCGCACTTCGCGGCACGCTACCGTCCCGGCGATGGCGAAGAAGGCCCGGCGCCACGAGCGCCCCCGCGCGCCTGACAGCGAGTACCGCGACGAGCACGGCTCGTCGCTGACGCTGCGCGGCGCGCTGACCCCCGCGACGCGGGCGCAATACGCCGAGGTCGCGGGCGGCAACATCCTCTCGCGCGAGGACGCCTGGCAGCGTTCGGTCGAGTTCCTCTTCGAGCGACTCGCCGTCCGCTGGGAGATCGCGGGGACCGAGCCGATCACGCGCCAGAAGGAGCTGCTCGCGCGCTTTCGCTTCGCGTCCGCCGACGAGCGGCGCTGGATCCGCGAGACGCTGCGCACGCACCTCGCCGAGCACTTCCCCGACATGGAGGCACCGTGATGAACGTCGACGGCTTCGCACGGCTGCTGACCGACTACTGCCTCGAGCGTCGTGCCCGGCCAGCAGGTCCAGGTCTCCTCCTCGACGCTCGCCGCGCCGCTGCTGCTGGCGCTGCAGCGCGAGATCCTCGAGCGCGAGGCGTGGCCGCTGCTGCGCGTCGACCTCCCCGGCCAGCAGCGAGGGCTTCTGGAACGCGGCGCGCGACGTGCACCTCGACGGCTTCCCGTCGGCCGAGCTGGCCGAGGCCGAGGTGATCGACGCCTCGCTGCGGATCCAGGCGACCGAGAACGCGAACGCGCTCGCCGGCGTCGACCCGGCGCTGATGGCCCGTGCGGCACGCGCGCGGCTGCCGGTGCGCGAGCGCGCGCTGCAGCGGCGCTGGGCGATCACGCTGTGGCCGACGGCCGCCGCCGCCCAGCTGGCCGGGATGAGCAACGGCGACTTCGAGGCCTTCGTCGAGCGGGCGCTGTTCCTCGACCGCGACGATCCGGTCGCCGCCTGGGGTGAGCTGCGCGACTTCCAGGCGAAGCTGATCGACCGGCTCGCGCCGCGCCAGCGAGATCCACATCCAGGCCGACGGACACCGACCTGACGCTGCAGCGTCGGCGGGCGCACTCTGGCGTCAACTCCGACGGCAAGCGCAACATGCCCAGCGGCGAGGTCTTCACCGGCCCGCACGAGCACTCCGCCGAGGGCGTGATCCGCTTCACGATCCCGACCTCGCCGCGCGGCGTCGTCGTCGAGGACGTCGACGCTCGAGTTCCGCGAGGGCCACCTCGTCTCGGCGCACGCCGAGCGCGGCGACGGCTACCTCCAGGCCGCGATCGAGACCGACCCGGGCGCTCGCTACCTCGGCGAGATCGGGATCGGCACCAACTTCGGCATCGACCGCGCGATCGGCGCGATCCTCTTCGACGAGAAGATCGGCGGCACCGTCCACCTCGCGCTCGGCCGCTCCTATCCCGAGACCGGCGGCACCAACGAGTCGGCGCTGCACTGGGACCTGATCTGCGACCTGCGCGAGGGCGGCACGCTGAGCGCCGACGGCGAGGTCATCCTGCGCGACGGGCGCTTCACCTAGAAACCGGCGCACTGTTCCCGCATCCGCGGTACTAGGCCCCGATGCATCGCTCTCTGCCACTCGCCATCGGCACGTCCGCGCTCCTCACGCTCGCCGCCACGCCGGCGCACGCCGCCTCCTTGAAGTGCGACGCGAGCGCGCTGCGCGTGACCGTCGCGACGACCACCGCCGTAGAGCCCGTCACCGCCAACCGCGGTGCCGAGGCGTGTGCCGCCAAGGAGTCGCGCTCCAGGGCGCCGCCGATCCGCGCCGCTTCGCGGGCAGGACCGTGCGGATCGTCTCGCGCTGGGACGGCCGCACCGTCGCGCGCCTGAAGGTCGCGAGGTCGGGTCTGTTCGGTGCCGCGCTCGCGCTGCCTCCGAGCGCGGTGCGGCACTCCAACCGCGCGCGCTATCAGGCGTTCATCGGCAAGGAGCGCTCGCTGTCGCTGAAGCTCGACCGGCGGATGGTCGTCACCGCGGTGCGCACCGCCGGCACACGCAAGGTGACGCTGTCGGGACGGGTCTCGCGCCCGCTCGGCACGCCCGTCCAGGAGATCAGCGTGACGCGCCGGATCTCGTGCGGCGCCGTGCGCGTCGTGGCGCGCTTGAAGCCCGACGCGAACGGCCGCTTCAAGGTCACGGTGAAGGCGCCGCGGACCGATCGCGTCTACACGTTCCGCTTCCGCACCAAGGTCCGTTACAGCAGCGCGTACCCGCGGCTGTTCCGGACGTACACACTTCCGCAATACGTCGTGGGTCGGTAGCGCTCTATCGTGCGGCGCCAGATGCAGCGCCGCACGAAAATCGTCGCCACGATCGGGCCCGCCTCGCGCGACCCCGAAGTCCTCGTCCGCATGGTCGAGGCCGGGATGGACGTGGCCCGCCTGAACTTCTCCCACGGCAGCGCCGACGAGCACGCGGAAACCGCGCGCAGAGTCCGTGATGCCGCCGGTCGCGCCGGCCGCCAGGTCGCGATCCTGCAGGACCTCCCGGGGCCCAAGCTCCGGATCGGCAAGCTCCGTGACGGTGTCGTCGAGTTCAAACCCGGCGACGCCACCACGTTCGTCTGCGGTCCCGACGGCGGTGAGGGCGACGCGTCGCGGCTCTTCATCACCTACGCGGGGCTCGCGTCGACCGTCGAGACCAACGAGGTGATGTACCTCGCCGACGGCGCCGTGCGCCTGCGCATCAGCGCGGTGCGGCCGGATGCGGGCGAGATCGACGCGGTCGTCGAGATCGGCGGCGCCGTCGCCTCACGCCAGGGGCTGAACATCCCCGGCGAGACCGCGGCCCTGCCCGCCGTGCCCGAGGAGGACCTCGAGCACGTGCGCACCGGCGAGCGGATCGGCGTCGACATCGTCGCGCTGTCGTTCGTCCGCCGCGCGGAAGAGGTCGAGGAGCTGCGCAAGCACACGCGGCTCCCGCTCGTGGCCAAGATCGAGAAGCCGCAGGCCGTCACGCGCGCCGAGGAGATCGTGCGCGCCGCCGACTGCGTGATGGTCGCCCGCGGCGACCTCGGCATCGAGATGGAGATCGAGGAGGTGCCGATCGTCCAGAAGCAGATCATCTCGCTCGCGGGCGCCCTCGCCCGCCCCGTGATCACCGCGACCCAGATGCTCGACTCGATGGTCGCGTCCTCGCGGCCGACGCGCGCCGAGGTCACCGACGTCGCCAACGCGATCCTCGACGGCACCGACGCGGTCATGCTCTCGCAGGAGAGCGCCGTCGGCCAGTGGCCGGTGGAGTCGGTCGCGATGCTGGCCAAGATCGCCCGGCGCACGGAGCAGACCGCGCCCTACCGGGAGTGGAACGAGCGCCGCGTGCGGCGCGACCGTCGCGACCCGGCGTACACGCTGGCCTACACCGCCACGCGGGCGGCGTACGAGCTCAACCTCGACGCGCTCGTCTGCCCCACGCTGAGCGGCCGCTCCGCCCGGTTGATCTCCGCCCACCGGCCGACGGTGCCGATCCTGGCGCTCTCGCCGGGCCGCGAGACCGTGCGCCGCTGCGGGCTGATGTGGGGCGTGCAGGCGGCGTCGATGCGCCGCTACGAGGTCACCGAGGAGCTGATCGCCGCGGCCGCCAAGCGCGTCGTGGAGCTCGGCTGGCTCAAGCCCGGCGACCGTGTCGGCATCACCGCCGGCCTGCCCTCGGGCAAGCCCGGAACGACGAGCCTGCTGCAGATCCAAGAGGTCTAGGTGAAGTGGCTCAACGAGCCTGCGGTGTGGTCGGGCGATGCGTCCGACCTCACCGTGGCCGTCGAGCCCGAGACCGACTTCTGGCGCACGACGCACTACGGCTTCGTCCGCGACAACGGGCACTTCGCCCACACGGGAGCGATGGCGCTGCGCTTCCGCGGCGACTTCGCCGCCCAGTACGACCAGGCCGGCCTGATGCTCCGGCTCGACGCCGAGCACTGGATCAAGGCCGGCCTCGAGCTCGACGATCGCCTGTGGCTGAGCGTCGTCGTCACCAACGGCGTCTCCGACTGGTCCCAGCAGCCCGCGCCGGAGCCTGACGCCGACGGCTGGTGGACGATCCGCGCCGTCCGCGAGGGCGACGCCGTCCAGATCCTCTGCGGCGACCAGCCCGTCCGCCTCGCCCCGCTCCCCGAGGGCGAGTTGCTCTCCGGCCCGATGTGCGCCGCACCGAAGGGCCCCGGCTTCACCGCACGGTTCGGTGCTCTTCCGGCCGGCTGACCTCGAGGGCATCGCCGCGGGCCGGATCACGCTGGCCTTCCGGCGCTGGGAACGCCCGCGGGTGCTGAACGGGACGCGCCTGCGGACGCCGATCGGCGTGCTCGAGATCGACAGCGTCGAGCGCGTCGAGCAGCCGACCGACGAGGACGCGCGCGCCGCCGGCTACGAGAACGGCGCGGCGGTGCTCGCCGCCTTCCCGAAGCGCAAGGGCGACTTCTACCGGATCGCCCTGCACGTCGCCGGTCCTGACCCGCGGGTCGCGCTGCGCGAGCTGCCGCCCGACGATGCCGTGTTCGCCGCGCTGCGAGCGCATGGGCCCGTGGACCTACGAGGTGCTGCAGGCGATCGCGGACAACCCGGGGCTGCGGGCGCCGGACCTCGCCGCGTCGTTCGGCCGCGAGACGCTGCCCTTCAAGCGCGACGTGCGCAAGCTCAAGGAGCTCGGGCTGACGATCAGCCTCGAGGTCGGCTACGAGCTCTCAAAGCGCGGTCAGCTGACGCTGAGCGCGCGGCCGAACGCCTTGCGGAAGACGTCGCCCTGACGCTCGGTCGCCCAGCGGGCGATCGTGATGTCCTCGTCGGCGTGCAGGTCGCAGCTCGACGGTGCCGTTGAGGACGTGGACGTCGCAGGCGTGGACGGCCTGGTCGCGTGAGCGCTCGAGCTGCTCGGCGATCCGCACGGCGGCCGCGAGCCGGTTGAGCAGGTCCTCGTCGCCGTCGCGGGCGAGCGCGGAGAACTCGCCGAGGCCGGGCGTTGCCCTTGCGGTGATAGCGGGCGGCCTGGCCGATCAGCGCGACCTCGCGCGGGCTGAAGCCCGGCAGGCCGGCGCTGAGGATCAGGTAGCGCGAGTGCTTGTGGTGGTCGTCGTAGTCGACCGCGGTGCCGATGTCGTGCAGCATCGCGGTCGCCCACAGCAGCTCGCGCTCCTTCGGGTCGCCGCGGTGGACGTCGGCGGCGGCGAGCCCGTCCCAGAGCTCGAGCGAGAGCTGGGCGACGTGCTCGGTGTGCGCGAAGTCGGCGTCGTACTGGGCGGCGAGGTTGCGCACGGTCGCGCGCGCGCACGTCGTCGCACAGCGGCGGGTCGCCGAGCAGCGTCTCGAAGAACACGCCCTCGCGCAGGCCGGCGTCGGTCGCCTCGAGCATCCCGAAGCCGCCGGCCTCCATCACCGTGTCGATCACGACGCGCGCCGGCGAGGATCAGGTCGCCGCGCGCGAACTTGATGCCCGGCACGTCGCCGCGCTCGTCCGCGGTCATGCTCCGCGAAGCGTCTCGATCAGCGCGCCGAGCGCGTCGCGGGTGATCCGGAAGCCCTGGATGCCGTAGGACGGCAGCCCGGCGGCGAGCTGCGCCGCCGCGGCGAGGTTGCGGACGGTGCCGCCGACCCCGGTCAGCCGGCCGCCCTCGTCGAGCCACGACGGCGCCCTCGATCTCCGCCGCGACGTGCTCGCGCAGCGCCTTGATCTGCTTGCGCTTGGCCTTGTCGCCGTCGGGCAGGAAGCGCTCGGTCATGCGCACCGCGCCGAGCGGCCACGAGCGCGCGTCGATCGCCTCGCGCGCCTCGACGCGCGTGAGCTGCATCGAGCCGCCGCCGAGGTCGAGCACGACGCCCTGCGAGAGCGTCGTCGAGTTGACGGCCGCGAGGTAGCCGTAGCGCGCCTCCTCCTCGCCGGCGAGCACCTCGACCTCCAGCCCGGTGCGCTTGCGCGCCGCCTTCAGGAACTCCGTCTGGTTGCCCGCGTCGCGGATCGCCGAGGTCGCCACCGGCCGGATCGTCGTCGATGCCGGTGGCGCGAGCAGAAGTGCGCGTAGAGCTCGAGCGTCTCGAGCGCGCGCTCCATCGGCTCCGGCTGCAGCTCGCCGGTGGCGTCGAGGCCCTCGCCGACGCGCACGGACTCGTGGATCTCGTCCGTGCGCTTCCACCACGTGTCGGTGTAGGTGAAGACGACCAGCCGGAACGAGTTCGACCCGCAGTCGATGACAGCGAGTCGAGACTCGGACATCGGATTAGGCGTGCTTCTCGATGAGCTCGATGCGGTAGCCGTCCGGATCGCGCACGAACGCGATCAGCGACCCGCCCTCGCGCACCCGGTACGGCGGCTTCTCGGCCTCGATGCCCTGCTCGGCGAGCCGCTCCAGCGTGCCGGCGATGTCGTCCACCGTCAGCGCGATGTGGTTGTAGCCCGTGCCGAGCTCGTAGGAGTCGACGCCGTGGTTGTAGGTCAGCTCGAGCCGGTCGCCGTCGCCGGGCAGGCCCATGAAGACGTTGATCGCCTCCTCGCGGATGTTCATCCGCCGGCGCTCTTCGAAGCCGAGCGCCTCGTAGAAGGCGACGGAGCGGTCGATCTCACCGATCCGGTAACAGTGTGAATGAGCTCCATAACGCGGCGCGAGAGTACCGTCATGGGCATGATCGTCGAGCGCTCCATGAGTGATGGCTGGCTGACCAACACGTACCTCGTCGCGGCCGGGACAGGCTCCGACGCCTTCCTCGTCGATGCGGGCGGTCCGCTGGAACCGCTGTTCGCGAAGGTCGACGAGCACAAGCTGAACGTCACCCACATCCTGCTGACCCATCACCACGGGGATCACATCGTCGACCTCGGCAAGGCGCTCGAGCGCTGGCCGGACGCGACCGTGCTCGCGCACCCGCTCGAGCGCGTGCCCGGCACGACGGGCGACCTCAACCCCGGCGACGAGCTCGAGATCGGCGGGCTGACCATCAAGGCCCTCCATACCCCCGGCCATACGGGGGGAATGCTGAACCTGTTGGTCGACGACAAGGAGCTGTTCACCGGCGACACGCTTTTCAAGCACTCCGTCGGCGGCGTCAGCGCCCCCGGATCGACGTCCTACAGCGATCTCAAGCACTCGATCATGGACGTGATCCTCACCCTCCCGGGCGAGACCGTCATCCGCCCCGGCCACACCGACCCGACCACGGTCGCCGACGAGCTCGAGCACAACCCCTTCGTGCGCATCTGGCGCGGCCTCGACGAGGAGGGAACCGAGCGCTGCACGGCGCTTGGCGACCCCGCGACGCTCGTCCTCTGGGGTCCGGACTACGACGGCGGCCACAAGGCCTGGGTGCGCTGGGAGAACGGCGCCGACGACATCGTCCCCGGCTCAAAGGTCGAGCGCTAACGTCGATGGGGTGAGTCTCCAACCGGAACCGCGGAGCGGCGGGTTGTCGCTCCAGACCCTCCTGATCTCGAGCCTCGCCGCGGTCGCCGCCGCCATCGTCGTTCCCATGTTCTGGGCGCGAGGCTCGCTGCTCGCGACAGCGATCACCCCGATCATCGTCGCGGTCGTCTCGGAGCTCCTGAACCGTCCCGCCAAGGTGATCACGGCGGCCGCCCCGCGCGTGACGCGCCGCACGGCGACCGGCGCCGCGGTGCGCACGCGACAGCCGAGCGGCGTCGGCGCGCGCGGCGACGGGCCCGAGCAGCTGCCGCCGCGCCGCGATGACCCGTTCGGGCTCTACGAGCCCGAGAAGCCGCCGAGGAAGGGCCGCTCGCCGCTGCGACTGGCGATCCTCACCGGCCTGTTGGCCGCGGTGATCGGCGCCGGTGTCGTCACCGCGTCCGAGCTCGCCGTCTTCGGCCACCAGATCGGCAACACCAAGCGCGAGACAGGTCTGCTCGGCGGCAAGTCGAACAAGACGGAGGCGACGCCAACGGCGACCGCGACCCCCTCCGAGAGCGCGACGGCCACGCCCGACGAGACCGCGACGCCGAGCGCGACCGAAACCGCAACCCCTGAGGCCACTGCCACGCCAAACACCGCGACGCCCACTCCACAGGCGACGGCCACGACGCCGCCGGCACCCGCTCCGCCCACCGAGGCGACCCCGGTCCCAACGGCGACGCCCTGATGGCCAAGGACCGGATCCCGACCTCACGCATCTCCCGCACGGCGCGCGTCTCGAGCCTCGCCGCGGGCCAGGCCGCCCGTCACCTCGGCACGCGCGCGACCAACCTGGCGCGCTCGGAGGACGGCAAGAGCGCGGCGCTCGAGCGCCGCCACCTCGAGGCCGCCGAGCAGATCGTCTCGGCGCTCGGGACGATGAAGGGCGCCGCGATGAAGCTCGGGCAGATGATGAGCTTCCTCGACGTCGGGCTCGTCCCCGAGGAGCACCGCGAGGAGTTCCAGCGCAAGCTCGGCGCGCTGCGCGACGCCGCGCCGAAGGTTCGCTTCAGCGACATGCGCAAGGTGATCGAGTCCGAGCTCGAGGCGCCGCTGGGCGAGGTCTTCGCCGAGTTCGACCAGGAGCCGATCGCGGCCGCCTCGATCGGTCAGGTCTACCGTGCACGGCTCCCCGACGGCCGCACCGTGGCGGTCAAGGTCCAGTACCCGGGCGTCGCCGCCGCGGTTCGGGCGGACATGCAGAACCTCGGGATCATCCTGCGGCTGATGAAGCGGATCGCGCCCGGCCTCGACGTCAAGGCGACGGCCGAGGAGATCCGCTCACGGATCGGCGACGAGCTCGACTACGAGCTCGAGGCGCAGAACCAGCGCGCGCTCGCGCGGATCTTCAAGGGCCACCCGTTCATCGTCGTCCCCGACGTCGTCTCGAGCCTCTCGCGCGAGAAGGTGATGGTCTCCGAGTTCGTCCAGGGCGCCGGCTTCGACACCTTCAAGGACGCCGACCAGGCCACGCGCGACCGCGTCGGCGAGATCGTGTTCCGCTTCTACTTCGGCTGCATGTACCGCCACCGGCAGTTCTCGGGCGATCCGCACCCGGGCAACTTCCTGCTGCTGCCCGACGGGCGCATGGCCTTCCTCGACTTCGGGCTGTTCAAGGTCATGCCGCGCAACCTGATCGAGCTCGAGCTCGAGACCCAGCGCGCCGGTCACGAGGGCGACGCGCAGCGCCTGTGGGAGATCTGGGCCGAGGGCGGCCTGCTGCGCGAGCCGGACAAGTTCCGCCCCGACAAGCTGCTCTCGCAGTTCCTGGACGCGACCTGGTGGTACCTGACCGACGAGGAGATCGCGCTCGGGCCGGAGGTCGCGACGCAGGTGATGATCGACATGTCCGATCCCGCGGTCGGAGCACTTCGGCCAGATGCGCCACGAGACGCTGCCGCCCGATCACATCTTCGGCCGCCGCGTCGAGATGCTCACGCTGGCCGTGCTCGGGCAGCTGCGGGCGACCAACAACTGGCACCGGATCGCCCGCGAATGGATGTACGGGGACGATCCGGTGACCGAGCTGGGGAAGGAAGAGGCGGCGTTCTACTCGCCGTGATGCGCGCAGTGCGCGGGGTGTGAGCGCGGCATGTCCAGCGCCGGGTTGCCGTCGAAGAACCCCGCCGGCTTGAGCTTGAAGCCGATGTGGGTGACCGGCATCACCGGCCAGTCCTCCGGCCGCACGATGTGGTGGGCGCCGAACGTGTACCAGAGCACCACGTCGGTGGCCTCGGTCGGCCGGTCCGCCTCGGCGTAGCGCGGCACGCCGTCGCCGCCCGGGTGCTGGTTGGGATAGTCGCCCGCGGCGTAGCGCTCGCTCGGGTCGTAGGCCGTCACCCAGACGTGCTCCTGCGTGAACCCGGCGCGCTGGGCGAAGCGCGACTCCGGCGCGTACATCGGCGCCACGTTCTCGCCGGGGACGAGCTTGTAGGCGACCGGATCGCCGAGCGCGGAGACCTTCTCCGGGTTCTCGATCTTCCAGAAGCGCCCGCGCAACGGGTCGATCTTGCCGCGCGCCTGCGCCTCGCTCGAGAGCACCGTGCGCTTGGTCACCCACGCCGTCCCGGTCGGGTTGTCCGGCCCGTAGGGCACCGGCTCGGAGTCGACCTGCACGACGGAGTTCGCGTTGCCGTCGACGGCCATGTCCAGCCGCACGCAGAAGAAGTGCTGGTGGTGCGGGCCGTACAGACCCGGCGCGACCAGCGTGCCGTGCTGCGGGCCGCTCGCCCGGCGCCAGCGCGCCGGTCGAGATCACGCCCGTGAGCTTGACCTCGTACTCGATCGTGCCGTCGGTGTAGAGGTACCAGAAGTACCCGTACTCGTAGTTGCCCACGGTGGCGATGCTCGAGATGACCAGCCGCCGCAGCCGCCGGACCTCGACCTCCTCGGTGCGGAAGTCCGTGTGCTTCCAGCCGATCCCGTAGTCCTCCTCGTGCATGCAGATCGCGTTCGGGATGACCATCGGCTCGCCGTCCTGGTCGTTGACGACGCCGTCGAAGTACGTGATCTCGCCGACGCAGTCGCAGCCGAGCGTCAGCGGATTGGCCAGCCAGCCGACGCCGTACTCGCCCTGGTCGAACACGTTCTTGAAGCGATGCGTCGGCGCCGGATCGCCGTAGGGGACGTACATCTCCGCCAGCGACGCGCGGTAGATGATCGGCCGCCCGTGCGTAGGAGAGCTCGTGCAGGACGAGCCCCTCGCGCGGCGTGAAGCCGACGCGCACGTGCCACTTCTGCCACGCCACGCCGTGGCCGGAGACGGTGAAGCTCGCGCCCTCGGGCTGGGTGATCTCGATCGGCTTGAGGTCGGCCCGCGGCGACTCGAAGTGCGGGACGTTCTCGGGGTCGGCGACCCGCTCCGGGTCGTAGTTGCCCGGCCTGCGCCGGCATCTCGACGACGCCGTGGTCGGCGACCTCGACGACCTCCATCGCGTCGAGGTCGACGACGACGACCAGCCCCTCGACCGGCCGCGCGTAGCCGTGCTCGCCGGCCTCGGAGCGCACCCACGTCAGCGGCCGGATGATCCGGCGCTCGGACGGGTGGTCCTCCGGCCCGCTGTAGCCGGCGGCCCACGGATCGATCATCGCCAGCGAGAAGTCCTCGACCCCGCGCAGGCGCATCGCCGCCTGCCAGCCGGGGTCGGCCTGCACGAGCTCCTCGCAGGCCATGAACTCCTCGGCCATCACCGGCGGCTGGACGCCCTCGATGTGCTCGAAGGAGACGACGCGCTGGTCGGTCGAGCGAGACGACGGCCTCGTACGTCTTGCGCTCGGCCTTCTCGTAGAGCACGACGAACGCCTCGCGCGGCGACGGGCTCGCCGGCCTGCACGGCGGCCTTCGGCGGCTCGTGCAGGCTGATGAACACGAAGCGCGCGCGTCGCGCCCAGTCCCTTGTCCGCCTTGAGGATCGCGGAGGCGGCGGCGATCTCCTCGGCCGCGAGCGGCTCCAGCGGATGCAGGACGGGCGGTGCGTCGAGTGTGCTCATGCGATCTCCTCCATGGCTTCGCGATCGAAGCGGCCGATGCGCACGTAATCCTCCCGCGATCGCGAGCGAAGTACGAGCGCGAGCACCATGCCCGCGGCGAACATGGCGATCACGACGTACGGCACGGCCTTGATGAACAGCGCGTCGCCGGCGCCGGAGAGCACGGCGCGGTTGGAGATCAGCAGGTAGCAGGCGCCGGCCATCGCGAGCGCGCCGACGATCGGCGCGACGAGCGTCTTGAACCAGTGGAAGCCGTCGCGCGCCTCGGTCAGGAAGAAGCGGATGATCGCGACCGAGCAGATCCCCTGGACGGCGAGGATGCCGAGCACGCCGAGCAGCGGCGTCCAGGTGCCGAGCTTGAGCAGCGCGGCCTCGGTGCTCGGGTCCATGATCGTGAAGCCGAGCATGTAGACGCCGACGATCACGGAGACGACCATCGCCGCGACGACCGGCGCGTGGCGCTTGGCGTGCGTGCGCCCCAGCGCCTTCGGCAGCACGCCTTCGCGGGCGAGCGCGAACAGGTAGCGCGCGCCCGTGTTGTAGAACGCCATCGCGCACGCGAAGGAGCTGGTGACGATCAGCAGCTGCAGGATCGTCGTCAGCCCGCCGCCCACGTACTTGTCGGTCAGCGGATAGAACGCCGACGCGAACTTGCCCTCGAACTGGTCGGCGACGGCCTGCGCGGAGCCGTTCAGGCCCCAGCCGGTGACGAACATGTAGGAGACGAAGATGTAGAAGACGCCGAGGCCGATGACCGAGCCGTAGGTCGCCGCCTTGGCGATCTTGCGCGGCTCGCGCGACTCCTCGGCGTAGTTGGGCGCCATCTCGAAGCCGACCCAGGACCAGAACGCGCCGAAGATCGCGACGCCGGCCGCGGCGGCGCCGAAGACCTTGATCGCGGCGTCGTTGTCGAAGATGTTGGCCGGGTTCAGCGGCGCGGCGCTGTAGCCGTCCGGGCCGCCGCCGTTGACGATGATGCCGACGCACATGACCAGCAGCGCGAGCACCTCGGCGACGAGGGCGACGCCGAGGATCCGTCGCGGTCAGCTCGATGTGGAAGAACGCGAACGCCGTCATCAGCGCGAGCGCGCCGAACATGTAGACGTAGGCCGGGCAGCGAGATGCCGAACCACTCGTCGATCGTCGTCGAGGCGAAGTACCCGAGCACGCCGGTCACCGCGGCGGCGAAGATCACGTAACAGAGCGCGATCAGGATGCCCGCGCCGAGACCCATGACGTTGCCCAGGCCACGCGAGATGAACGTGTAGAAGCCGCCGGTCGAGGTGACGCGCTGGGACATCTCGATGTAGCCCGTCGAGAAGATCGTCAGCGCGAGCGTGGCGACGAGGAACGCGGCCGGAACGGCGTAACCGCCGCCGGACACCGCGACCGGCACGTTGAACATCATCGCCGCGAGCGGCGCGGCGCCGGTGACGATGCAGAAGAGCACCGCGGGCAATCCGAGCGCGTCCTTGGCCAGGGCGCCAGGGGGCTTGGGAGCGGCGGCGACGGGGGGTTCGGCAACGACCTGGGACATGCGACCTCCTGCTGACGAACGATCGTCACGCAGGAGACAGCGTCAAACGGCGGGCTTAAAGAGCCCGCCGTCCAGACTTGCCCCGGTCCGGCTGGACCGTAGGGCCTAATTCCAGTTCGGCGTGTGCGTCGGTGCTTCGCTGGGGCCGACCGGGACGAGCTCGCGCTCGGAGACCGCGTCGACGACCTCCTCGACCTCTTCCTCCTCGTGCTTGCCGCCGTCGGGCTCGGCATCGCAGGTGACGCGCATCTCGTGCGTGCCGACCTTGCTGTCGCCGACCACGACCAGACCGCAGATGAGGTCGCCTTCCTCCCAGCCGAGGCGATCGATGTCGAAGTAGGAGAGATGGACCTGGGTGGCCGTGCCACCCCACGGGCACGTCCGATTGTGGTGGTCCTTGGCCTTGCAGACGGCCTGCATGTTCTTGCCTGAGGCTTCGACGCTCATGCTCTTGAGGGTACCGGTGCCGGGTAGGCTGAATCGTGTCTTGTCCTACCCGCCCGGAATCCTCGCGCGCGGTCCCTGGCCGCCCGACCGGGTGAGCGCCCGCTGGCGCGAACTCGCCTACGAGCCGCCGTCCGAACAGTCCGAGGCGGCCGACCTCGCGATCGCCGCGCTGCGCGGCCGCGGATCGCCCTCGCACGACGGCGTCGGCGCCAGGCTTGCCGAGCTTCGAGGTCGAAGGCGGCGAGCTTCGGATGGAGGTCGAGGAGGCGCGCTGGGCGCTAAGGCTGCTCGACGACGCCGCCGATGCGCTTTCCGTGCTGTGTGCCGTGCGCGATCACGAAGGACGCTGGCTCGCGGGCCGGCGCGCCGAGTGGGTCGCGAGCTGGGCCGGTGTCTGGGCGCTCGGAGCGGGCGGGGCGGTCGACGCCGGCGAGCAGCCGGCCGAGGCGCTCGCGCGCGAGCTGCGCGAGGAATGGGGCGTCGAGCCCGACCGGCTCAGCGTCGAGGCGCTGCTGGCGACGCCCGGCGGTCTGGTGCTGCTGATCGGCCAGGCCTGGCTCGCGCCCGGCGCCGAGGTCACGCGCGACGCCGAGCACGACGCCCACGCCTGGTGGCCGCCCGATCCGGCCGACTGGCCAGAAGAGTCACATCCGCAACTCCGGCGCATGGCAGCGTTGTTAGTACAAGACACGTGAACTTCCGCACGCTGAAGTACCTCTCGTTCGCGCACTCGGCGATCTACACCGCCCTGCTCGTCATCGCGATCCTCGGCGTGTTGGGGAACGTTAAGTACGGCCTCGGATGGGCGCACGGGGTCGGTTGGATCCTAATGTCTTTAGCTGTGCGTCGACGCCGTCCGGCGCCGCGTGATTCCGCTCTGGCTCGGCGTTATGGTCGCCGTCGTCGGCGGTGTCGGTCCCTTTGCCGGCACGATCGGATTCCTGTATGCCGAGCGGCATGCAGGTTCGCCTGCAGCACTCCCTCAAAGCGATATGGTCTAGGACCCTGATATGGCAGTGAACACCACCGTAGAAGTGGTCATGCCGCCGATGGGAGACTCGGTTTCCGAGGGCTCCATCCTCGAATGGCATAAGCAGGAAGGCGACTCGGTCTCCGAGGACGAGATCCTGGTCGAGATATCGACCGACAAGGTCGATGCGGAAGTCCCGTCCCCTGTGAGCGGCACCGTGGTCAAGATCCACGCCGCCGAGGGCGACACCGTCGGGGTCGGCAGCGTCCTGGTCGAGATCGCGCAGGGCGAGAACGGCTCCGGCCCCGCGCTCGAGGCCGACGAGCCTGAGGCCGAGGCCGAGGCTCCCGACGAGCCCGTCGGCGAGGCGACCGTGATCGAGATCGAGATGCCCGCGATGGGCGAGTCGGTCTCCGAGGGCACGATCCTCGAGTGGGCCAAGTCGCCCGGCGACTCGATCGAGGACGGACGAGACGATCGTCGAGATCTCGACCGACAAGGTCGACGCCGAGGTCCCCGCTCCCGCCGCCGGCACGCTGACCGAGACGCTCGCCGAGGCCGGCGACACGGTCACCGTCGGCCAGGTCATCGCGCGTATGACCTCCGGCGCCAGCAGCAACGGCGCGAAGGCCGCCGTCGCCCCCAAGCCTGAAGCGACCGAGACTCGCCCGGCGGGCGACGTCGAGACGATCCAGACGCCCGACGGCCTGAAGGTCACCCCCGTCGCCTCGCGCGTCGCGGCGGCCCACGGGGTCGACCTCGGCAAGGTCACCGGCAGCGGCCCGGACGGGCGCATCGGCAAGGCCGACGTGCTCGCCTTCCAGGAGAACGGCGCCTCGGCCGCTCCGGCGAAGAAGGCCGCCGCTCCGACCGGTGGCAAGCAGACCCTGCTCAAGGGCGCGAGCGCGATGCTCGCGCGCTACATGGACGAGTCGCGCGCGATCCCGACCGCGACCTCGTTCCGCACCTTCACCGTCACCAACCTCGACGCGCGCCGCAAGCAGCTCAAGGCCGCGGGTCAGAAGGTCTCGTTCACGCACCTGATCGCGCACGCGATCGCCCGCGCGGCGACCGAGCAGATGCCGGTGATGGCGAACCACTTCGCCGAGCTCGACGGCAAGCCGCACGTCATCGACGACGGCGCCGTCAACCTCGGCATCGCCGTCGACGTCGAGAAGAAGGGCGGCGGGCGCACCCTGATGGTGCCCGTGATCCGCGACGCGGGCCGGCTCACGTTCCCGCAGTTCCTGGACGCCTTCAACGTCCTGATCGGCAAGGCGCGCGAGAACAAGCTCACCGCCGACGACCTGCAGGGCGCGAACGTCTCGCTCACCAACCCGGGCGGCATCGGCACGATCGCCTCCGTCCCGCGGCTGATGAACGGGCAGGGCACGATCGTCGCCACCGGCTCGATCGGCTACCCGCCCGGTCTCTCCGGGATCGGCGCCACGATCGGCGCCGAGAAGGTGATGACGATGACGTCGACGTACGACCATCGCATCATCCAGGGCGCCGAGTCCGGCCAGTTCCTCCAGGTCGTCGAGGCGTACCTGCAGGGCGAGCACGGCTTCTACGAGCAGGTCTTCGCCGACCTCGGCGTCGAGATCGGCGCCGCGCCCACGGCGCCCACGCCGACCGCCGGCGCGCCGCTGGCGACGCAAGACCGAGGCGGCTCCGGCCGTCGCCGGCGAGCCCGACCTCGAGCTGCTGCAGGCGGTCCAGGCCGCGATGTCGCTGATCAAGGCGCACCGCACGCACGGCCACCTCGCCGCGCGCCTGGACCCGCTCGGCTCCGAGCCCGAGGGCGATCCCGCGCTCGATCCCGAGCCGCTGAAGCTGACGCCCGAGCTGATGGCCCGGATCCCGGCCTCGATCCTGCGCGTCGGCGTCCCCGGCGAGACGCTGGCCGACGTCGTCCCGCACCTGCGCGAGACCTACTGCGGCACGATCGCCTACGAGATCGAGCACATCGCCTCGCACCGCCAGCGCGTCTGGCTGCGCGAGAAGATCGAGACCGGCGCGTTCCGCAAGCCGCTCAGCGCCGAGGAGAACGTCGCGCTGCTGCGCCGCCTGACGCAGGTCGACTCGCTCGAGCGCTTCATGCACAAGGCCTACCTGGGCCAGAAGCAGTTCTCGGTCGAGGGCCTGGACATGACCGTCCCGATGCTCGACGAGATGATCCAGCTCTCCGCCGCCGAGGGCGCGCGCGAAGTCGTCATCGGCATGGCCCACCGCGGCCGGCTGAACGTGCTCGCGCACAACCTCGGCCGCGCGTACGAGACGATCTTCCGCGAGTTCGAAGGCGCGTCCTCGATCGAGGCCGTGACGACGATCCCGCAGGGCGGCACCGGCGACGTCAAGTACCACCACGGCGCCCAGGGCACCTACCAGTGCGGTGACCAGCAGAGCGTGCTCGTGCGGCTGGAGTCCAACCCGTCGCACCTCGAGTACGTCGGGCCCGGTCGTCGAGGGCGCCACGCGCGCCGTCCAGACCTCGCGCCAGGGCACGCACGCGACGCTGGACACCAACGCCGCGGTGCCGATCATCCTGCACGGCGACGCGGCCTTCCCCGGCCAGGGCGTCGTCGCGGAGACGTTCAACCTGCAGGCGCTCGACGGCTACACCGTCGGCGGCGCGCTGCACCTGATCCAGAACAACCAGGTCGGCTTCACCACCGACCCGGACGACTCGCGCTCCACGCGCTGGGCCTCGGACCTCGCCAAGGGCTTCGACGTCCCGATCATCCACGTCAACGCCGACGACGTCGCCGCCTGCATCTCCGCGGTCCGGCTCGCGTTCGCGTTCCGCCAGGAGTTCGGCCACGACGTCCTGATCGACCTGATCGGCTACCGCCGCTACGGCCACAACGAGGCCGACGAGCCGGCGTACACGCAGCCGGAGATGACGGCCAAGATCAAGGCCAAGAAGCCGGTCCGCGAGCTCTACGCCGCCGCAGCTGGTCGGCGACGGGACGCTGACCCAGGAGGAGGCGGACGCGATCGCGTCCGAGATCTGGGACGACCTCGCCGCGCCGCCATCGCGAGCTCAAGGAGCAGCTCGCAGAGCGCGGGCGACGAGCAGCCCACCGGCGGCTACGAGCTCGACCGCTCGGCCTCGCCCGAGGTCAAGACCGCGGTCTCCGACGGAGCGCCTGCAGTCGCTCAACGAAGAGCTGCTGCGCGTGCCCGAGGGCTTCACCGTGCACCCGAAGCTGGTCAAGCAGCTCGAGCGCCGCCGCGAGGCGATCGGCGCCGACGGCGGCATCGACTGGGCGCAGGCCGAGTCGCTGGCCTACGCGTCGCTGCTGACCGAGGGCACCCCGGTGCGCCTCACCGGCCAGGACGTCGAGCGCGGCACGTTCTCGCAGCGCCACCTGGTGCTGCACGACGCCGAAGACCGGCCAGCGGATCTCGCCGATCCAGTACGCTGCCGGGCGCGCTGGCGCCGATGGAGCTGCACAACTCGCCGCTGAGCGAGATCGCCTGCCTCGGCTTCGAGTACGGCTACTCGATGGAGGCGCCCGAGACGCTGGTGCTGTGGGAGGCCCAGTTCGGCGACTTCGTCAACTCGGCGCAGGTCATCATCGACCAGTTCATCGTCTCCGCGCTGTCCAAGTGGGGCCAGACGACGCGCCTGACGCTGCTGCTGCCGCACGGCTACGAGGGCTCGGGCCCGGAGCACTCCTCCGCGCGCCTGGAGCGCTTCCTGCACGCTCGCCGCCGAGGGCAACATCCGCGTGGCGAACCTCACGACGCCGGCGCAGTACTTCCACCTGCTGCGCCGCCAGGCGCGCGTCGCCAAGCAGCGCCCGCTGGTGATCATGACCCCGAAGTCGCTGCTGCGGCTGCCGCAGGCGACCTCGCGGATCGAGCACCTGGCGGACTCGCGCTTCTTCCCCGTGCTGGCGGAGCCGCGCGATCGACGACGAGAAGGTCACCCGCCTGGTGCTCTGCACCGGCAAGATCTTCTACGACCTCAAGGGCCACGCGACGCGCGAGAACAACGAGGGCGTCGCGATCACCCGCGTCGAGCTGCTCTACCCGTTCCCGCAGGCGCAGATCCTCGAAGAGGTCACGCGCTACCCGAACCTGCGCGAGGTCGTCTGGGTCCAGGAGGAGCCGCGCAACATGGGCGCCCGCGCCCACATGTCGCCGCGCCTGCTGCAGATCCTCCCGACCGACCTCGAGTTCGGCTACGTCGGCCGGCCCGAGCGCGCCTCGCCGGGCGAGGGCTACCCGGCCGCGCACACCGTCGAGCAGACCCGGATCATCCGCACCGCGCTGGATCTCAGCGTGCCCGTGTCGGTGAACCCGGTCAAGCAGCCGGGCGAGCGCTAGCCACGTCGCGAGTTGCGCGGTTTCGCCGTGCAACCGCGATGGTCTGACAGGTCCGTTGCAGCCCCGCAACTTCGTTGCGGGGCTGGTGTCGCTTGAGACATGAGTAAGCTTTCGATTCTCCGGCCGCGCCGCGGTCGTCTGCTCCCTCATCCTCGCGATCGGCATCCCTTCGGTCGCGATGGGCTTCGGCGAAGGCCGGAACCTGCTGCTCGGTAAGCGCAACCCGTCGAGCAACCCCTCGCTCGCGCTGACGAGCGAGACGGAGATCATCGCCGACAGCGCGACCTACGGCACCCGGCAGTCCAACAAGAAGGACGGCGACGGTGGTGGCGCGATCTACGGTTGCCGCTCCAGCCTCGGCAATGAGCCGTGCGTCCGCGCCGCCAACCTCAAGGGCGGCCGCGCCTTCGAGTTCGCGACCGTCGGCCTCCAGGGCGGCTACATCTCGACCGGCAACCCGACCGGCGCGCCGTTCACGACCAACGCGACCGGCGTCGCGACCGGCCTGAACGCCGACCGCGTCGACGGCAAGGAAGCAGCCGACTTCGCGCCGGCCGCCGACGTCACCACGCTGGCCGCGAGCCTGCTCGACGCCCAGGTCTCGGCGACCGCTGTGGTGAGCGCGAACAGCCGGGGCGCCGTCTCGGCGACCAAGGCCGCCGATCCGAGCAACGCCTACACGGTCAAGTTCAACAAGGACGTCAGCAAGTGCTCGTACACCGCGTCGCCCGTCGGCTCGGCCGCCGCTCAGGCGATCGGCGTCCAGGCCGCGACCGGTGCGGCCGACAGCGTGACCGTCGACACCGGGGCCACCGCCCGGCTCCTTCCACCTTCAGGTGATCTGCTGACGCACGGCCTTCCCGGCCGGAGCGAACTCCGGTGAGAGCCGGTCGAGGAGAACCAGCCAGTTCGGGTTCTCCTCGACCGCCCGCCGGACGGCGGCCACGCCGCCCTCGAGGTCCCCGGTCTGCGCTCGCGCCAGGCCGGACCAGAACAGCAGCTCGTCGGAGTCCGGGGCGAGCTCGGCCGCTCGCCGGTAGAGCGCGCCCGCCTCGTCCGTCCGTCCCGCGGCCAGCAGCTCGTCGGCGGCGCCCGCGAGGTCGTAGGCGCTCTGCAGCGTGAGCAGGCGGCGGAGCTCGTGCGAGCGGCACGTCGTGGTCCTCGACGCGCAGGTCGACGGTCCGCCGCCAGGGCTCGCCCTCGGCGGGCACGACGACCATCGCCGCCGACTGGCGCCCGCGCACGTCGCCCCCTCGCGCTTCCGCGGCGTCGAGCGCAGCGAGCAGACGTCGGCTGAGTGGGCCTTCGGTCGTGGTGAAGGCGTCCGACATCGCGGCGGGAACCGTGTCGCGGGCCATCATGTTCGCCTGGCAGCTGTGGTGCTCGCCAGTGACGTGCCGACGCGTGCTCGATGCAGTCCTTGCCCGTATGGACGCCGATCTGACCGCGGTCGTCGATCACCGCGACCTGGCGCACCGTCGCGAGCGGGTCGGCCGCGAGCAGCTCGCCGAGCGCCTGCTGCGCGCCGACGCCCTCCGCGAGCCGGTCGAGCGCGTTCGGCCCGTAGGCCGGCTCGACCACCGACTGCGTGGCCACCGCGCCGACCCCGGCGCGCGCCCACGCGCACAGCGGGCCGACGGAGAACCAGTGCGACTGGACCGCGACGCCGACCTCGCCGCGTCTCCGGATCGAGCGCGACGATTGAATACGTGCCGTGGCGCATCGCTGCAGAAGATAGGACCGAGTCAGTGCTCGAGCGTGTCCGCTCGACCCCCGAGGGCTTCGTGCGCTCCTACGGCGACGTCTCGCCCGGAGCCCCGCGCTTCGCCGGCACCGTGCTCTTTCACAGCGACGACCCTGCCGTCCCGTGGTGGCGGATCGTCCGCGCCGACGGTTCCCTGGCCAAGGGCGCACGGCAGCGGGCGCTGCTGGAGGAGGAGGGCGTCCCGTTCCGGGGCGAGCGGGTGGACATGCACGCCGCGCGGATACCGTAGGTCGGCATGTGGGTCCAGCGCGAGATCACCCTCCGCCCGCGCCCGCGCGGCTTTCACCTGATCACCCGCGACGTGCTCGAGTCGGTGCCGGAGCTGCGCGGGCCTGCAGGTCGGCCTGCTGCACGTCTTCATCCGCCACACCTCGGCCTCGCTTGACGCTGAACGAGAACGCCTCGCCCGACGTGCGCGACGACTTCGAGGCCTGGTTCAACGAGGCGGTGCCGGAGGACGCCCGCTACTGGACGCACACGATCGAGGGCCCGGACGACATGCCCGCCCACATCAAGGCGTCCCTCCTCGGCCCCTCGCTGTCGCTGCCGGTCTCCGGCGGACGACTCGCGGTCGGCACCTGGCAGGGCATCTACCTCTGCGAGCACCGCGACCACGGCGGCCCCCGCTCCCTGATCCTCACGCTCAACGGCGAATAGCGCCCCGAGAACGAGAAAACCGCCTCGCGGGCGGTCTAGTCCTAGTTATCGGCAGGTGCGGCCGAGACCTTTAGCCCTCTTCGCGCGGTTGGCGCGTTGCCGCTCGGTCAGCCGAAGAGCGTGAGCGCGGGCTCGCGCTCGCCGCGCAGCACTGCAAGGTCGACCTCGACCCAGGAGAGACCCGCGGGATTCGGCCAGGACACGGGCCTGGGGCTTGACCGTCTGGGCGGCGAGGACGCCGCGGCAGGTCGCCTTGCCCGGGTCGAGCCGGATCCGCTCGAGGTAGCGGGAAAGCTGTTCGACGGCGTCGATCGTGCCGACGCGCTTGATCTCGACCGCGATCCAGCCGTCGGCCTCGTCGCGGCACATGAGGTCCACGGGGCCGATGTCGGTCGGCCACTCGCGGCGTACGAGCCGGAAGCCCTCGCCGCAGAACTGCGGTGCCTCGGCCAGGGCGATCTGGAGGTCCGCCTCGACGCCGTCCTTGCTCAGGCGGTCGGCGTCGAAGTCCATCAGGTGGTCGATGTCGGAGATGACCTCGTGCAGCGTGATCTCGAGCTGGTCGTCGCCCTTGATCTTGCGGACGACGATCGTGTCGCCCTCCTCGATGATCGCCGTCGGCGGGGTCATCCAGTTCAGGGGCTTGTAGCCGCCGGCGTCGGCGTGCACGAGCACGGAGCCGTCGGCCTTGAGCATGATCAGCCGGAGCGCCTCCGGCAGGTGGGCGGTGAGCCGGCCGGTGTAGGCGACGGAGCAGCGGGCGACGATCAGGCGCATCGAGTCCGACATGCTAGGCGCGATCCCGGACACGGCGAAGGTCTACGGCACGCCAAGGGCGGGCAATAGCGCTACGTGCGCATCTTCTTCGCAATGGCCCTGGTCGCGCTCGCGACCCCGACGGCGGCGCGGGCCGAAGAGCGCGTGCTCGCGCCCAAGCAGGGGAACGTGAACATCCACGCCTATCGCGGGATCGCGGTCTTCTCCGTCAAGGACGGATCGGCGTACAAGCTCGTCGCCTCGACCGCCGGCGGTGCGCCGCAGCCGCTCAACGTCGCGACCCAGTCAGCGCCCTTCGACGCTGACATCGGCCGGGGCGCGAACGGGGAGCCCACGGTCGTGCTGCGCGTCTGCCACGGCAAGCGCTGCGGGCTGAGCCTGCTGGCGATGGACGGGTCGGCGCCGAAGCCGACCGGCATAAAGGTGCCGAACACGAACGCCCGCCCGACGCTCTGGGGCAAGACGATCGCGTGGTACGAGCATGGGGTGGTGCGGACCAAGACGCGGACGCTCGCCTCAGTGGCCAAGGGCTCGCACGTGCTCACGCTCGATCTCAACGGCGATTACCTGGCGCTGAACGTCAACGTCGACCCTGACGACGGCCTGTGCGGCAAGCGCGAGATCAGCCTGCTCAAGGTCGGTGCGAAGGAGGCCCACGTGATCGCCAGGCAGAGCTGCGGCCTCGATGGCCAGACGCTCAACGGCCCGAGCTTCGACGGCGGCTGGCTCTACTTCGCCCGCGCCTGCAACACGAACTGCGGCGTGTCGCGCTACGGCGCCTACCGCTACCGCAAGGGCCACTACGAGATCGCCGGCGACAATCACCCGCTCGTCGATTGGGCCTGGGGCGCGAACGGCTCGGCGTATCAGTTCCGCTCACAGGACAGCGTGGGCTGCTCCGATCCTGACCTCCGCTGCACGGTGGTGTGGACGGACGGGCTGATCTTCAAGCGCGTCGGCGCGCCGATCCACCCGTAGGTCAGGAAGCCGCGCCACTGAGCAGCGCGCGCACACGGGCCGCGACGACCTGCAACGGCGCGTCGACGGCCTGACCGGCCGGTTCCGGCCCGCCGCGCTGGTCGAGCTCCGCGAGGAAGGCGTCGACGACCTCGGGGTCGAACTGGGTTCCCGCCGTCCGCAGGAGCTCGGCGCGGGCGGCTTCAGGTGTGAGCGCCCGGCGGTAGGCGCGGTCGGAGGTCATCGCCTCGTAGGCGTCGCAGACGGCCACGACGCGCGCCCCACGGGGGATGTCGGTCCCCTTGAGGCGGTCGGGGTAGCCCGCGCCGTCCCAGCGCTCATGCGTCGAACGCACGATCCGCGCCACGGGCCGCAGCGCGGAAGCGGCGTTGAGGATCCGCTCGCCGAGGATCGTGTGCTGGTGCATGAACTCCCACTCCTCGCGGTTGAGCGGTCCGGGCTTGTCGAGGATCACGTCCGGGATGCCGACCTTGCCGACGTCGTGCAGCTCGGCGGCGCGGACGATCTCGTCGACCTCCTCCGCGCTCATGCCCAGCCGCCGGGCAACCGCGCGTGAGAGCTCGGCGACCTCGGACGAGTGCTGGCCGAGCCCCGGCTGCCTGGCCTGCAGCGTGCGCATGAGGACGTCGCGCGCCTGCTCGCGCGCGCCGGACGAGCGTCCGTGCTTGTGCGAGTACATGCGCTCGTCGGCGAGCTGGAGCGCCTGCTCGATCGTCTCGGCCTCGTGGGGCAGCAGGACGGTGCCATAGGAGGCGGTGACCGAGAACTCCTCGCCGGTCTCGCTCAAGCCGGCGGCGGCGACCGCGAGCACGTCCTCGACGCCGTCGGCGTCGAAGCGCAGCACCGCGCAGAACTCGTCGCCTCCGAGCCGGTAGGCCTCGCCGTAGGGCGCCACGCTCGCGCTCAGCTTCGCGCCCAGGCGCGCGAGCAGCGCGTCGCCCGCGAGGTGACCGAAGGTGTCGTTGTAGCCCTTGAAGCCGTTGAGATCGAAGAGCATCAGCAGGCGCGGCTCGGTGACCGCGCTGGTGAACCACGCGCTCAGGTCGGTCGCCAGCTTGCGCCGGTTGCCGAGGCCTGTGAGCGCGTCGCGCGTCGCCTGGTCACGCAGCTGGTGGTGGTGGAGGATGTCCGCCGCGGCGCTCTGCGCCTTGGCCACGAGCTCGTCGAGCAGGGCGAGCTCGTCGGGCTGGAACGGCCGCGCGCGGCGAACGATCGAGAGCGCGCCGACCAGGCCGGTCGCCGGATCGACGGTGAACGGCACGGCGAGCGCCCAGCCGGACTCGCCCTCCTGCTGGTGCGCGCCGCCCGCCCGCGTGGCAGCATCGGCGGCCGCGTGCAGCGTCTCGTCGAAGGTGCCGGCCCGCCGCGGCTCGCGGCCGTCCAGCGCGAGGTAGCCCGCGTCGGCGTCGAGCGCCTCGACCGAGCCGCGCAGGACGATGTCGAGCAGCGCGTCGAGGTCGAGCTTGGCGGCGAACGCGTCCCCCATGCGGCGGACTGCGGCCTGCAGCCGTCCGCGCTCGCGCATCGCGACCTCGAGCCGATGCTGCGCCTGCTCGATCCGCTTGCGGCGGTCGCGCGCGAGCAGCAGCAAGAGGGCGGCGAGCGGCAGCACGAGGAGCACGGCGAAGACGTTGTGCTGGGCGATCTCGGCCGCCAGGAACCCGATCGGGGCGAGGCACGCGTCGACGACCCAGACGAGCGCGATGACGCGCAATTGCAGCGAGGGCGCGACCCCGCGCGCCGCCGCCTCGCGCAGCGTCGCCGAGCCGGCGTCGAAGATGCAGCAGCAGACGAAGGCCGCGCCGAGCAGCGGCAGGTCGCCCAGGTCCAGTTGCGGCGCACCCGCCGCGAGCAGGACCACGGCGGGGCCGACGGCGTGCCAGCCGTCCGGGATCGAGAAGAGCAGATGGTCGAGCGAGCCGCGGCGGCGCGAGAGCTTCGCCAGCAACAGGCCGCAGGCGACGACCAACGGCACCGTGGCCGGCGGCAGCAGCACCAGCATCGGGATCAGGATCAGCTGGGTCGGCACCACGTTGCCGGCGCCGACCGGGAACTCGACCCGGCCCAGGATCGCGTAGATGCAGACCAGCACCACGGCCACGAGCGGGTCGAAGCCGCTCGTCGCGTCCGGCAGCAGGAGCAGCCCGCCGGCGGCGGCCAGGAAGGCCACCGCGGCGATGAACTCGCTCACGAGCTCGCGGCGCGGCAGGCGGCGCGAGCGCGCCTGCCAGGACTCCTCGAGGAGGCGATCCGTCGCCCCCTCGCTGCGCATGTCGTCGACCGTGTGCACTGCTGTGGTTATCGGCCGCGCGCAGGCCGGGTGACAGCGCCGGCGGCCCGAACCCGGGCCGGACCGCCGGAGGTCACGATCAGCCCCTCGTGTACGGGTCGATGTAGACGTTGTCGATCGTCCACGCGCCACCGAAGTCCTCGGGGTCGAAGACGAACTGCACCGACGCGGTCTGACCGGAGTTCCACAGCGGCAGCACGGTGCTGAGCGCGCTGCGGCCCGTGACGTGCCACGACGCGTCCTTGCCGTCGACGGCGGTGACGACGGTCTCGTTGGTCGCGCCGCCGGCGAGCTTCCAGCGGAGCTTGACGTTCAGCGTGCCCCAGGTGCCGCTGCTGCGGCGCGCGACGAAGCGGAACGTCGGGTGCTCGACGCCGACGCAGAACGCCGGCGAGACGGCCTGGCCGCCCGCGGAGACCAGCAGCGACTTGGAGTCGCCGGCGCCGTGGAGCTTCCACGGGTCGTTGTCCGCGACCACCGAGGCGCCGTTGAGCGTCCAGTCGGTCGCGCCGGACTCGAACGATCCGCCCGGGGCGAGGCTGTAGTCCGAGGAGTCGCCGAAGGCGGCGAAGACCTTCGTCGTAGGAGCGGCCGTGCAGGCGGCCTGCGCGGCCGGGACGGCGAAGAGCGTGAGAATGACGGTGCCGATCGTCGCGGCGAGCGTGGCGATCGGATGCTTGAGGCGGGTTGGGTGGAACAAGTCGGATGACCTCCGTGTCATGACCCGCTGGTTCGCAGGTCGCAACCATTACGTCGGCGGCCGGCGGGAATGATGCACTGAATTCGACACGTGTTCGACCTGTCAGGCTGATCGAGTGCCTCGCGTGACCCAGCAGTAGGTGCTTGAGACTCGCTCGCAACGGCAGGTCCTCGTCGCGTTCAGCGCGATCATGCTCGCCACGCTGCTGTCGGCGCTGGATCAGACGATCGTCGCGACGGCGCTGCCGGAGATCGCCGACGACCTGAACGGCTTCAACAACCTGTCGTGGGTCGTGACGGCGTATCTGCTCGCGACGACCGTCACGGTCCCGCTGTACGGCAAGCTGAGCGACCTCTACGGGCGCCGGCGCCTGTTCGTCGTCGCGATCTCGATCTTCCTCGCCGGCAGCGCGCTGTGCGCCTTCGCGCAGAGCATGGGGCAGCTGATCGCGTTCCGGGCACTGCAGGGCGTCGGTGCGGGCGGGCTGATCCCGCTCTCGCAGGCGGCGATCGCCGACCTCTTCTCGCCGCGCGAGCGCGGGCGCTATCAGGGCTACATCGGCTCGATGTGGGCGACCGCCGCGATCGCCGGGCCGCTGCTGGGCGGGACGCTGACCGACGCGGGGTCGTGGCGCTGGATCTTCCTGATCAACCTGCCGCTCGGGGCGGTCGCGCTCGTCGTCGTCCTGAAGACGATGCGGATGCCGTACGTGCCGCGCGAGCACACGATCGACTACGCGGGAGCGCTGGCGCTCGTGGTCGGCGTGACCGCGGTGCTGCTGGCCAGCGCGTGGGGCGGGACGACCTTCGCCTGGAACTCGGCCGAGGTGATCGGCGCCGGCGTGATCGGGTTCGTGGCGCTGGCGGCCTTCATCGTCATCGAGCGCCGCGCGCCCGAACCGCTGCTGCCGCTGACCCTCTTCCGCTCGCGCACCTTCTCGGTCTCGACCGCCGCCGCGCTGCTGATCGGCGGCGTCCTGTTCGGGATCACGATCTACGTGCCGGTCTACGTCCAGCGCGTCCTGGGCTCTTCCGCGACCGCCTCGGGCGTGGTGCTGATCCCGCTCTCGTTCGGCTGGGTGCTCGCGAGCATGACCTCGGGGCAGCTGATCTCGCGCACCGGCCGCTACCGCGCCTACCCGCTGATCGGCAGCGTGCTCGTGCTCACCGGGTGCATCCTGCTGGCGCTGCTGGACGAGCACTCGTCGCGACTCGCGGTCACGTTCGCGCTGACGATCGTCGGGATCGGGATGGGCACGATGTTCCAGACGTTCGTGATCGCCACCCAGAACCGCGTCGACTTCGCGGATCTCGGCGTGGCCACCGCCGCGATCCAGTTCTTCCGCTCGATGGGCGGCAGCCTCGCCGTCGCCGGCCTCGGCGCCCTGCTGATCGCGAAGCTCGACGGCGGGCTGGCCTCAGCCACCCACGCCGTGTTCGTCGCGATCGTCCCGCTCGCCGCGCTGATCGTCGTCTTCGCGGTCCTGTTGCCGGAGCACGAGCTCCGGACCACCGCACCAGGAAGTTAGGCGGCGTGCAGCTCGCGCGGGACGAGCCGGAGAACCTGGTCGCGGAGGTCGCGGACCTCGGGATCGTCGGCCAGTGAGAGCGCGCGCTCGCAGGCCTCCAGGCAGTCGCTGACGCGGTCGGTCCGTGCGAGCGCGTGCGCGAGGCGCGCCCACGCGACCTCGGACTCAGGAGCGAGCACCGTCGCCTGCTCGCACGCGGTCACCTCGCCGCCGACGTCGCCCAGCAGGTTGGCGACGAGCGCGAGGTCGAGCAAGCCCTCGACCGACGGTCCCTGCGTGCGCGCACGCTCGAGCGCCGAGCGCGCGCCCTCGCGGTCGAAGCGCCGCAGGCGCAGCCTTCCAAGGCGCTCCCAGGCCGACGCGTCGTTCGGGGCCGCGTCGGTCTCGCGCTCCGCGGCGTCGACCGCCTGCGAGAGCGCGCCCATGTCCTCGTAGATCCGCGCGGCGTAGCGGTAGGGCGCGGGGCGTTCCGGCTCGGAACGGATCCAGTCGCGAGCGGAGCGGGCCGCCGCGCTGTAGTCGCCCGCCTGCCAGAACGCCAGCGTCAGCAGCCGCAGCACCGCCTGATTGCCCGGGTCGGCGTCGCGCGCGAACACGAGCCGCCGGGCGGCGAGCTTGAAGTTGCCCTCGGCCAGCGCGTGCTTGGCCGCGGTCATGAAGCGCTCGACGCGTTCGGCGCCCGGGTCGGGCTTGCTGAAGTCGACGAACTGCAGCGAACCGGCCGGTACGGTCCGGATCCCGGGCTGGAAGGAGACGCGCGCCCACTGCTGGATGTCGTCGCCGCCGCCCGTGAAGTAGATGCCGTTGACGCTGCCCACGCCCCACTCCGGATAGGACAGGCAGCGCGCGTAGCGGTGCACGACCGAGTGATCGGGCACGCGCGAGGCGAACGGGTCGTGCTTGGCCTTGTCGGCGTTCTGCGCGCGCTGTCGCTGCTCCTCGGCGTAGGCCTTGGCGCCCTCCTCGGCGCGGCGCTTGCGGGCCGCTGCCGCCGCGACCTTGACCGCGTTCTTGGAGACGCGGCCGCCGCGCGAGTCCTCGGCGATCGAGGCGAGCTGGTCGGCGGCCTCGTTGATCGCCTTCAGGTGCCGCTCGTGCTCGTGCTGCTTGCCGGGCGGAGCGATATCCGGGTGCCACTGCTTCGCGAGACGCCGGCGTGCAAGCTGGACGTCGCGCTTGTCGAAAGGTGGCTCGATCTCCAGAAGGAAGACGGCCTGCTCAATATCCAGCACCTGCGGCATGACCCTCTTACGGTACCGAGAGCCAGGTAACACCCGCGTGCCGAGCGCACCGCCTACTGTGCTGCCGGCCCGGCGACCCCTACAAGCTCGCCGGGCCGGCTCCGCACTAGTTCCGCCAACCCATGGTGACCCCCCTGTGGTCGTTGGGACGGAACGGCGAGCTGACCCTCGCCGCCCGCCGGTATACCCGATCCGTCAGACGTTAGACCGACTCTAAATGCCGGTGCATCGAATCTCCAGTTCACGACAATCCTGGACTAAGGCCTCGGCCTGATTGCGCTCATACCGGGGTACGCACTAAGTTGCTTGTCGTGATCGTCTGGATCGCACTTGTCGTCTGGCTTGGGCTGGTCGCCTGGTCGCTCTCCGTTGTGAGGGCCGCCGCCGGCGCGGATGCCCCCGCGCCGACCCGTTCCCGCACCTCCAACAGCGGGATTCCGTACGACGCGCGCAGGCGCGTGATCGCGGTCGGGCAAGCCGTCGCGCTCGTCTTCGTGCTCGCCGCCACCGTCTACCTCTCCGACCAGAGCCAGTGGATGCCGGTGTCGCTCGTCGGCCTGCTCGCGCTGCTGGTGCTCGGCTCGGACATCCTGGTGCTGGACGCCAAGCGCTTCAGGATCGGCGGCTCGTTCACCGGCCTGGTGCTCGCGATGGCGCTGCTCGGCCCCGCCCCGGCCGCGGTGCTCGGGCTCGCCTCGGCGCTCGTGGACTCCCTGCGCCGGCGCGTGCGCGGCACCTACCTGCTCAACAACCTGCTCACGTACACGACGTTCCCGCTGCTCGGCGGGCTCGCGCTGTACACGTTCGACCAGAGCGACCCGACGACGGGCGCCTACGCGCTCGCGGTCTTCGCGGTCTTCATCCTCGCCAACGCGCTGAACTTCCTGATGATCGCGGGCCACACGCGCCTGCTGCGCGGCGGCTCGCTGATCGAGATGCTGCGCACGGTGTTCATCCCCGTGCTGCCGTGGGAGGTCGCGTCGGGCGTGATGTGCGCGATGGCCGTCTACGGCTTCGAGGTCTGGGGCGCGGGCATCATCGGGCTCTTCGCGCTGGCGCTTGGCGTCTACCAACTGCTGCTGCGGGCCCTGCTCGAGGGCCAGATGCACTCCGAGGAGATCGAGCGCCGAACCGATCAGCTCGACATCCGCCACGAGGGCATGCTCGGGCTGCTGCTCGAGACCCTGGCGCTGCGCGATCCCAGCGCGGCGCGCCACGCCGCCGCCGTCGCCCACTACGCGATCGAGCTGGCGCGGGCCGCCGGGCTCTCCGAGCGCGAGCAGGCGATCGTCCACACCGCCGGCCTGATGCACGACCTCGGCAAGGAGGCGCTGCCCGACCACATCCTGATCGGCCGCAGCGAGCTCCATCCCGCCGAGCGCCGCCTGATCACGCGCCATCCCGCCGACAGCGCGCGCCTGCTGCTGCGCGTCGAGGGCATGGGCGAGGTCGCGGCCGCCGTGCTCGCCCACCACGAGCGCATCGACGGGCAGGGCTACCCGGACGGGCTGGCCGCCGAGGGCATCCCGATGACGGCGCGCATCCTCGCGGTCGCCGAGGTCTACGACACGCTGACCGCCCCGGACTCCTACCGGATCCAGATGTCGCCGGCCGAGGCCGAGGCCGAGCTGCGCCACGTCGCCGGGACCCAGCTCGACGGGCGCCTCGTGTGGCTGTTCGCGACCCAGGTCCTGCAGAACCCCCAGAACGAGCACCTGGGCCACACCGCGGACCTCGACACCGAGCTGCAGGTGCAGCGCCGCGTCCGCGGCGTGCTCGACGGCCCGTTCGTGCTCGGGCCTCCGGCTTAGTCGACCAGCCGCCGCGTCAGCCAGGCGACGGCGATCCGCCACGTCAGCAGGCCGTAGCCGACCAGCACCGCGAGGTTGGCCACGTCGGTCCAGCCTTCCAGGCCGAAGACCGCGTGGCGCACCAGCTGGACGAGGTGGTAGAGCGGGTTCAGCTGCGCCGCGACCTGCGCCCACTCGGGCAGCCCGTCGATCGGGAAGAACGTGCCCGCCAGCAGGAACAGCGGCGTCAGCACCGCGCTGATGATGTAGCTGAAGTTGTCGATCGAGTTCATCCGCGCGGCGACCGCGATGCCGAAGTTCGCCCAGCCGAAGCCGGCGATGAAGCCGATGAACGGGACGAGCAGCATCCCGAGGCTGGGGTCGAGCCCGAAGAACATCGCGACGAGCATCGGCGCGCAGCCGAAGACGCCCGCGCGGATGGCGATCCACAGCGCCTCGGCCGTGACCAGTTCCTCGGTGTCGACCGGGGCGGCGAGGATCGCGTCGTAGGTGCGCTGGAACTTGTACTTGACGAACGTCCCGAACATGCCGGGGAAGGCGCTCGAGAACAGGACCGCGGTGGCGACCGTGCCGGTGCCGACGAAGTCGACGTAGTCGAGGCCGCCGACCGTGCTCACCAGCGAGCCGAAGCCGAAGCCGAACGCGAGCAGGTAGACCGTCGGCTCGACGGTCGCGCTGAACGTGCTCGAGCGCCAGAAGCTCGAGAAGTTGATGATCTCGCGCACGAGCACGCCCATCAGGGCGGGGCGCTCGAGCCGTCCGAGGCGCTGGGTGGCGGCCATCTAGGAGATCTCCTCGCCGGTCAGCAGCACGAACACGTCCTCGAGGTTGGTCGGGCGGCGCTCGCCCTCGGGGGCGTTGCCGTTGGCGCCGAGCACCGAGACGCTCGTGCCGGTCCGGCGCGTCTTCAGGCCGTGCGGCGCGCGCCTCGCGCTCGATCTCGGCCAGCTTCTCCGGCGGCCCGTAGACCTCGACCGCCTCGGCGCCCGCGTGCTCGGCGACGAGCTCACGCGGCGCGCCGGTGGCGACCGCGGTGCCGTGGGACATGATCGTCACGCTGTCGCAGAGGCGCTCGGCCTCCTCGATGTAGTGCGTCGACATCAGGATGCTCGTGCCCTCGCTGCGCAGGAGGTCGATCAGCGCCCACAGCTCCTGGCGGACCTGCGGGTCGAGGCCGACGGTCGGCTCGTCCAGCAGCACGAGCCGCGGCCGGTGCACGAGGCCGCGCGCGATCAGCAGCCGCCGGCGCATGCCGCCGCTGAGCTTGTCGACCTTCGTGTCGCGCCGGTCGGTGAGGTTGGCGATCTCGAGCGCGCGCTCGACCGCCGCCTTGCGCTCGCCGCGCGCGATCCGGTAGAGGTGCGCGAACACGAGCAGGTTCTGCTCGACGGTCAGCGTCACGTCGAGGTTGTCGAGCTGCGGGATCACGCCGCACTGGGCGCGCGCCTGCTTGGACTGCTTGGGCACCTGCAGGCCGAGGACCTCGATCTCGCCCTCGTCGGGGATCGCCTGCGCGGTGAGCAGGCGCATGGTCGTCGACTTGCCCGCCCCGTTGGGGCCGAGCAGGCCGACGCACGTCCCCTCGGGGACGTCGAGGTCGAGGTGATCGACTGCCGTGAGGTCGCCGAAGCGCTTGACGACGTTGCGCAGGCGGAGGGCGGACACCCCGCCCAGGATGTCAGGCGGCGGCGCGCAATTCGGTACGGGAAGCCGCCGAAACGAGGGCCGCGAACAGCGGCATATGCGCCACAAGCGTCTCCGCGTGCCACTGCACGCCGATGACGAAGCCGTCGCCCTCGATCGCCTCGATCGTGCCGTCCGGCGCCCTTCCGACGACCCGCAGGCCGTCGCCGACGACGTCGACCGCCTGGTGGTGGAAGGAGTTCACGGCGACCCTGCGGGTTCGAACCAGGCGGTGCAGGCGCGAGCGCGGATCGATCTCGACCTCGTGCGTCGGCTCGGTCGCCAGCTCGGTCTGGCGGTGGCCCGGGACGTGCTGGTGCAGCGTTCCGCCGCAGGCGACGTTGAGCGCCTGCGAGCCGCGGCAGATCGCCAGGATCGGAAGGCGGCGCTGCAGGCCCATCTTCACGAGGCTGAGCTCGAAGGCGTCCAGGCTCGGTTCGGTCGGGCCGAGCTCGGCGTGGCGGTCGGTCGCGCCGTAGGCGGCCGGATCGAGGTCCGGGCCGCCGGACAGACAGAGGCCGTCGAGGCGTTCGAGCAGCGGGCCGAGGTGGTCCGTGCCCACCGGGGGCAGGACGACGGGGATCGCGCCGGCGGCGTCGAGCGTGCGCAAATACGTCATCCCGAGCGACATCTCGGGGTGCGCCGGCTCGCCGTGACGGCGCGTCGTCGCAAGCCGGCTGGGCCGCATTTCCGAAGTGGTGACGCCAATGAGGGGGCGCATGCCCTGATCATCGGCGAGTTTGCGCCAATCCGCACCCACCGTTGGTCCAAGTTGACGACTTGTGAATTCGCCACACGGTCGGGTTCTAAGCTGCGTGCCTCGATGTCAAGTTCCTACATCTACACGATGTACAAGCTGAGCCGGACGCACCCGCCGGACAAGACCGTCCTCAAGGACGTCAACCTCAGCTTCTTCCCCGGCGCCAAGATCGGTGTGCTCGGGCTCAACGGCTCCGGCAAGTCCACGCTGCTCCGGATCATGGCCGGCATCGACCAGGACTACCGCGGTGAGGCGCAGCTCGCGCCCGGCGCCACCGTCGGCCTGCTCTCCCAGGAACCGAACCTGGACGAGACCAAGGACGTGCGCGGCAACGTCGAGGACGGCGTGCGCCCGATGCGTGACCTCCTGGACCGCTTCAACGAGCTGTCCATGAACTACACGGACGAGACCGCCGACGAGTTCGCGAAGCTGCAGGACCAGATCGACGCGGCCGGCGCCTGGGAGCTCGACTCGATGCTCGACCAGGCGATGGACGCCCTGCGCTGCCCGCCCGGCGATTCGCCGGTCACCGACTTGAGCGGTGGCGAGCGCCGCCGCGTCGCCCTGGCGCGCCTGCTGCTCTCCAAGCCCGACCTGCTGCTGTTGGACGAGCCGACCAACCACCTGGACGCCGAGTCCGTGGCCTGGCTCGAGCAGCACCTCGCCGACTACGAGGGCACGATCGTGGCCGTCACCCACGATCGCTACTTCCTCGACAACGTCGCGACCTGGATCCTCGAGCTCGACCGCGGCCAGGGCCTGCCGTTCAAGGGCAACTACTCCAGCTGGCTCGAGCAGAAGCAGAAGCGGCTCGCGATGGAGGAGAAGTCCGAGTCCGCCCGCCAGCGCACGATCAAGCAGGAGCTCGAGTGGGTGCGGACCAACCCCAAGGGCCGCCGCACCAAGTCCCGCGCCCGCTTGAACCGCTACGAGGCGCTGCTGGCCGAGGAGCGCAACGCGAACCTCGACGAGGCCCAGATCCACATCCCGCCCGGGCCCCGTCTCGGCGGCACCGTGATCGAGGCCGATCATCTGAAGAAGGGCTTCGGCGACAGGCTGCTGATCGAGGACCTCTCCTTCACGCTGCCGCCCGCCGGGATCGTCGGCGTGATCGGGCCCAACGGCGCCGGCAAGACGACGCTGTTCCGGACGATCGTCGGCCAGGAGAAGCCGGACTCCGGCTCCTTGCAGCTGGGCGAGACCGTCGACCTGGCCTACGTCGACCAGTCCCGCGACGCCCTCGACCCCGACAAGACCGTCTGGGAAGAGATCTCCGAGGGCTACGAGCACATCAAGGTCGGCGACCGCGAGCTCAACTCCCGCGCCTACGTGGCCGGCTTCAACTTCAAGGGCACCGACCAGCAGCGCAAGGTCGGCGTGCTCTCCGGCGGCGAGCGCAACCGCGTGCATCTGGCGAAGCTGCTGCGGCGCGGCGGCAACGTCCTGCTGCTCGACGAGCCGACCAACGACCTCGACGTCGACACGCTGCGCGCGTTGGAAGACGCGCTGCTCGCCTTCCCGGGCTGCGCGGTGATCATCTCCCACGATCGCTGGTTCCTCGACCGCGTCGCCACGCACGTCCTCGCGTTCGAGGGCGACTCCCAGGTCGTCTGGTTCGAAGGCAACTTCGAGGCCTACGAGGAGCACCGCCGCACCCGCCTCGGCGCCGAGGCCGACCGCCCGCACCGCATCTCCTACAAGAAGCTCACGCGCGCCTGATCTGGTAGCGCGCCACGCTGGTCACGGTCCTCACGATGACCGTGACCACCGGCGCGTTCGCACGCCCCTCGCGACGACCCGAGCCGCCTGCGACACGATCGGATGGGGTGAACTCTCCATCTGGCCTTGACGCAGGGAAAACCCGCCCGGTAGCGTCGGCCTGAGGAATGTCGTGACGCACGGACGGATCCAGGAGGGGCGATGACGAGGTCGACAAGCCAGCGGTGGACCTTCGCGACGACGCTCATCGGTCTGCTCACGGCGGCGCTGATCGGGATGGTGACTCCTCTTCCCGCCAGTGCGGACACCGGCGATCTGTCTTACGTCGGCTGCATCGGGAATCTTGCCGGGTGCGGTCCGACTAATCCGCCAACCGCGTTGGACAGCTCACGCGCCGTGGCAATCACACCCGACGGGAAACACCTCTACGCAGTTGGAACCAACGGCCTGAGCCACTTTCTGATCGATGCAACCGGAAATGCGTCGTTCGCCGGCTGTCTCGGAAACCTCACAGGATGTGCCTCAACCACGCCGCCGACCGCGTTGTCATCGGGTGCGGTGGCTGGGCTGTCGATCTCCCCCGACGGTCGCCATCTTTACGTCGCGACTTCGAGCGCAGTGAGTCACGTGACCCTCGATACAGCAGGCAACGCCACATTCGCTGGATGCATCGGCAGTCTCTCGGGGTGCACTGCGACCACCCCAGCCGCTGCCCTCAACGGAGCGGTTGGGCTCGCCCTTAAGGCCGGACATCTGTACGTGTCGGGAACCGGCTCGGACAGCGTGAGCCACCTCACGGTCAACGGGACCGGAGGCCTCACGTTTGCAAACTGCGCAGGCAGCCTCAGCGGCTGTTCCTCGCTTGCCGTGGCTGCCGCTGTAGCCCAGCCCTATGGCCTGGCGTTGTCGCCGGATGGCGGACACCTCTACGCCACGTCGTTCGGCGGATCTGCCGCTGGAGACGTGGCGCATTTCACCATCGGCGCGACCGGGAACCTCGCGTTTGCCGGATGCATCGGGAATCGTCCGGGTTGCGCGACGACCACCCCGCCAGGGGCGCTAAACGGAGCAACCGGGCTCGCATTGGGTAGCAACGGCAAGAATCTTTATGCCGCTGGATTCGGCGTGGGTGCGGTGGGCTGGATGTCGATTGACGCAGCCGGTAATCCTTCGCTCCAGGGCTGCGTGGGACAGGGCGGCTGCACTCCTACGAATCCGCCCGGTGCGCTTAGCGGCGCGTTTCGAGTCGCCGTAACGCCGGATGGCAATCAGTTGTACGCGGCGAGCCAGAACAGCAATGCGGCGAGCCATTTGAATCTCAGCGCCACGGGAGCGCCGACCTTTGTGAACTGCAGCGGATCTCTGGGCGGGTGCTCGCCGATCGCCCCGGCTGGGGCCTTGTCCGGGGCCTTCGGCGTGGCAATCCGGCCGGACGGGTCCCAGTTGTACATCGCGTCCTTCAACGCGAACGCAGTTTCCCGATTCTCGATTACACCTCCGCCCCCACCACCTCCGCCAGACCCGACACCGACCGCGACACCGATCGTCGTTTTGCCTTCGGGGATCGACAACGACAAGGACGGGTTCTTCGCCGGTCAGGACTGCAACGACAACAACGCGTCGATTCGGCCCGGGGCGTTGGAGATCAAGGGCAACCAGTTCGACGAGAACTGCGATGGGCTCTCCGAGCCGTTCCCGACGCTGACCGTCCGGTGTGGGCAACAAGTGGTCGGTCAGGGGCAACGCGTTCACGCTGACGTTGCTGCAGGTGACGCAGCAGTTCCCGAAGGGGTGGAAGGCGAAGATCTTCTGCAAGGGGAAGAAGTGCCCGTTCAAGAGCAAGGCGTTGAAGGCGGGGAAGGTCAAGAAGGGTGCTTCGACGGTGATCACGTCGCTGAGCAAGAAGCAGCGGAAGTTCCGGGCGGGGCAGACGGTTGAGGTGTGGGTGAGTGCGCCGGGCTTCAATACGAAGGTCGCGCGGTTCGAGTTGCGGAAGGGGAAGATCCCGACGACGCTGCCGTTCTGTGTGATCCCGGGGCAGTCGACGCCGAAGAAGACCTGCACCTGAGGACTTTCCTGAGGACGGCCCGGCGCCGGACTGGCGTCGGGTCGTGCCTCGGATGCTGGTACCTTCGCGGCGGTCAATGGTCTCTGTTGTGGTCTGCCTCGTCCTGGGGCTCGTGCTGGTCGCTGCCGCCGGGTTGAAGCTGGCCGGTGGGGCTTCGGCGCGGGCTGCGCTGAGCGACGTATGGCATCACTGACGCCCGCGCGGCGTGGGCGGTGTGGGCCGCGCTGATCGCGGTCGAGGTCGTGATCGGCGTCGGGGTCGGCGCCGGGTCGACCGCGGCGGCGACGGCCGGTGCGCTGCTGATGGCCGCGGCGTGCGGCGTTCAGGTGCTCGCGATCTCGGCGGGACGAACCGGTGCGCCGTGCGGGTGCTTCGGTGCGAAGGGCACCGTCGGGAAGGCTTCGGCCGGGCGGGCGGCGGCGCTCGCAGCGGCGCTCGCGCTCGCTCCGCTCCTGCCGCGGGAGGAGCCGACGACGCGAGGGCTGGCTGGCGATCGGGCTCGGCGTTCGCGCTGCTCGGGCTCGCCGCGCTCGCCGTGGTGGTGCTCGCGCTCGCGCGTGAGGTCGGGATGCTGCGGCTCTCGGTCACGCCGCGCGGAGCGCTCGAGGTCGCCCATGAGGGCCCGGAGATCGGCGCGCGCAGCGCGCTCGCCCCGAAGTTCGGCGCGGACCTGGACGAGCCGCGGCCGGATCGGCCTCGCGGTGTTCTCGTCCGAAGGCTGCGGGCTGTGCCGGGCGCTCGCGCCGGCGATCGACGGCGTTCGGCAACCACCCGGCCGTCGTGCTGCGCACGTTCGACGAGCACACCGACGCCGACGCGTGGGCCGCCGCGGATGTCCCGGGGAGCCCGTTCGCGGTCGCGCTCGACAGCGACGGCACGGTGCTCGCGAAGGGCACCTTCAACACGGGCGCGCAGCTCGAGTCCGTGCTCGCCGCCGCGGAGCGTCGCCGGGGTGCGGTGCGCGCGTGAGCGAAGGCGCCCGGATCGCGGACGCCGTCGCGGAGGCGAGCTCGCGGCGGGGGTTCCTGGCGCGGGTGGGAGCGGCGGTGATGGGCGTCGCGGGCGCGAAGACCGTCGGCTCGCTGGTCGCCCCCGGTGACGCCGAGGCGTACCACTTCTGCGGCCACATCTACACGACCGACTCGTGCCCGCACCCGACGGGCCTGCCGCGGATCGACTCCAAGGGCCTGCCGCTGAAGGCCAGGGACGGCCGGCCGGTCGACGACCTCGGCCGCTACATCGACGCCGCGGGCACGCCGGTCGACGAGGACGGCGAGCGTGCTGGTCGACGCCGACGGGACGCCGCTGCTGAAGGCCACGCGCACCCGGGTCTGCGACATCGCCGCCGCGGAGTACGACTTCAAGCCGCACATCGACGGCGCCTGGTACCGCTGCTGCGGCGGCCACGTGCGCAAGCTCGTCGACTGCTGCGGCTACGTCAAGCACCGCATCAACGGCGACAAGGCGCTGACGGGCTACTGCTACCACGGCCGCAAGGTGTTCTGCGTCATGTACTACGACACGAAGGTCAAGTGCTGAGCGCGATCCTGATCGCCGCGGCGGTCGTCGCCGGGATCACCGGAGCGTGGTCGCCGTGCGGGTTCTCGATGGTCGAGACGCTCGCGCCCAGCGGGTACGCCGGCCGCATCCGGACGACCGTGATCGCCTGCGCGACCTTCGCCGCGGGAGCCCTCACCGGCGGCGTGATCACCTTCGGCGGCCTCGCGCTGCTCGGCCAGCAGCTCGGAGCGCAGGCGCCGATCGTCGCCGCCGCCGTGGCGCTGATCGCCGCGCTGGGCGAGGCGCGGGGCGCGCGGATCGTCCCGCAGGTCCGCCGCCAGGTCCCGGAGTCGTGGCGCCGAGTCATGCCGGTGCCGCTCGCGGCGGGCCTCTACGGCGTCCTGCTCGGCCTCGGCTTCACGACCTTCATCCTCTCGTTCGCAGTCTGGGCGCTGGCGGGCATCAGCGTCGCGCTCGGCGACCCGCGCCATCGGCATCGCTGATCGGGCTCGGGTTCGGCGCGGGACGAGCGCTCCCGGTGATCGCCCTCGCGCCGTCCGGCGGCGGCCGGCTGCACGCGGCGATGGCCGAGCGCCCGAGAATCCTTCGCTCGCTCCGGGCCGTCGACGCGCTCGCGCTCGGCGTGACCGCGGCCGCGCTCGCGGTCTCCCCGGCCCAGGCCGCGGTCAAGGTGATCGCCCCCGGCTACGCGGACCTGAGCGTCGACGGCGGCGTCTTCGCCCTGCACCGCCCGGGCGGCCTCGGCGAGCTCCGCACACCCGCGGGCACGCAGGCCGCTGCCCGGGAACCACCCCGCGGTCGGCGGCGGGCCGCGTCGCCTGGATCGAGGGCGCGACCGTCGTCGTGCAGGGCGTCGGCAGCTTCCCCGCTCCCGGCGCCGACGCGCTCGCGGTCACCGCGAACTGGGTGGCATGGCGCTCCGGGGCAACGCTGTATGCGGCGTCGCTGGACCCCGCCAACGGCTTCGTCCCGCGCCCCATCATCACCGGCGCCGTCGGCAAGCCCGCGCTGGCCGGCAACCTGCTGGTGTTCGAGCTCGACTCGAGGATCGAGGCCTTCGACCTCGCGCACCAACCTCAGGACCCTGCTGCGCCGCGAGAAGGGCGCCGAGCTGCGCGGGCCCGTCCGTCCAGGGATACCGGCTGACGCTACGTGCGGGCGACCGCCAGGCGTCAACAGGTGATGACGGGCATCCTCGTCCCGCGCAAGGTCTCCAGCGACCGCACGCTCTACGGCACGACACCCACCGTCGAGACGCGACGAGGGCCACGAGAAGGGCCGCTTCCCCGCCAAGGGCCACATCAACAAGCCGCTGTGGGTACGGCCGCCGGAAGGCGTTCACGACACGCTCACCACCACCGCCAGCGCCGAGACGGCCGTCTACGTGACCCGCGTCCGCCAGCTCCGCAAGCAGAACCCGACCGCGGTGGTCCTGCGCATCGACCTCTGATTGGGCCCGCCTGGACCGGGGTAGGGGCCGGTCAGGAAGCAATACGGGAGGTCCGAGGATCATGCGGGGAATTCGCTGGCTGCCGGTAGGGGCGGCCATGGCGGTGGTGGCGCTGTCCGCGCCGACCGCCGGGGCGCAGGAGAAGCAGCCGACGGCGACGGGCACCGGCGGCGCGGCGGCGAGCGTCGATCCGCTCGCGACGCAGGCCGCGACCGACGTCCTCGCCCGGGGCGGCAACGCCTTCGACGCGGCGATCGCGGCCGCGAGCGTGCTCGGCGTCGTCGAGCCGTACAGCTGCGGCATCGGCGGCGGCGGCTTCATGACGATCCGCGACGGCCGCACCGGCAAGATCACGGCGCTGGACTCGCGCGAGACCGCGCCGAAGGCCATGCAGCCGAACTCGTTCTTCATCAACGGCGCGCCGCCGACCGACGCGCAGTTCCCGGTCAACCGCTACAGCGGCCTGAGCGTCGGCGTTCCCGGCACCCCGGCGCTGTGGGAGTACGTCCTGCGCCGCTACGGCACCTACTCGCTGAGCAAGGCCGTCGCCTACGGCGCCAACGTCGCCCGCAAGGGCTTCACGGTCGACCAGACCTTCTTCGACCAGACGCACGCCGAACGCGCCGTACTTCGACGACGTCCCGTCGACGGCCGCGATCTACCTCGACGCCGACGGCACCCCGCGCGACGTCGGCACGACGGTCAAGAACCCCGACCTCGCGAAGACCTACGAGCTGCTCGGGCGCTACGGCGTCGACCGCGCGTTCTACCGCGGCCCGGTCGGCGAGGCGGTCGTGAAGGCCTCCGACACCCCGCCGCTCGCGCCGACCGCCGACCACACCTGGCGGCCCGGGCTGATGGAGCCGAGCGACCTGAAGGCCTACAAGGTGATCGCCCGCGATCCCGTCCACATCGGCTACCGCGGCAACGACATCTGGGGCATGCCCCCGGCCTCCTCGGGCGGCACGACCGACCTCGAGGCGCTGAACATCCTCCAGTACGGCAAGCAGCCCGCGGATAAGACGGAGACGCTCTACCGCTACCTCGAGGCCTCGCGGCTCGCGTACGCCGACCGCAACGCCTACCTCGGCGACCCGGCGTTCGTGGACAACCCGATCAAGGGCCTGCCTCGATCCGGGCTACGCGGCCCAGCGCGCCGCGCTGATCCCGCCGGTCTCGGCGAACGCCGTCGTCCCCGCCGGCACGCCGGCGATGGGCGCGCAGGCCGGCAGCAGCGCGTCCGTGGACCGCGTCGGCTCGACCACGCACCTGAGCGTCGCGGACAAGGACGGCAACGTCGTCGCCTACACGTTCACGATCGAGCAGACCGGCGGCAACGGCATCGTCGTCCCCGGCTACGGCTTCCTGCTCAACAACGAGCTGACCGACTTCGACACCGCCTCGCTGACGGCGCCGAACAAGGCCGAGGGCGGCAAGCGGCCGCGCTCCTCGATCGCCCCGACGATCGTGACCCGCAAGGGCCAGCCGTTCTTCACGGTCGGCTCGCCCGGCGGCGCGTCGATCATCACGACGGTCCTGCAGATCCTCGTCAACCGGATCGACCTCGGCATGTCGCTGCCGGAGGCGCTCGCCGCCCCGCGCGCGAGCCAGCGCAACTCGACGACGACCGAGGCCGAGTCGGCCTTCGTGAACTCGCCGGAGGGGCAGGCCCTCGCGACGACCTACAACGAGAAGTACCGCGCGCCGGCGGGTGACGAGATCGGCGCCGCGTCGGGCATCGAGTTCATCACCAGCGGCCGTGACCACGGCGGCCACGGCCACGGCGGCCACAACGATCACGGCGGCCATGGCGGCCACAGCCACGGCCACGGCCACGGCAAGCCGCACGGGCGCGCCGCGGGCAAGCACGGCGGCAAGGACGGAGGCCTGACCTTCGTCGCCGTCGCCGAGCCCAAGCGCCGCGGCGGCGGGTCCGCCGCGGTCGTCAGGCCCAGTCGGTAAGCACGGGCAACAGGGCGTGGGCGTCGTCGACGACGGCGTCCGCGTCCGCCAGTGCCTCGATCGCGTACGGCCCCGTGGCCACCGCGGCCACGCGCACCTCGTCGACCCGCGCGCAGGCGATGTCGCGCGGCGTGTCGCCGATCACGACCGTGCGCGCGCGCGGCCACGGCGGGTCGGAGGCGCGGCCGCGAGCGATCGCCGGCAGCCGCCCGCGATCCTCGTCGTCGGAGCCGAACCCGCCCTGCCCGGCCGCGAAGAACCGCCCCACCCCGGCGCGCGCGAGCTTGAGCCGCGCGACCGGCTCCAGGTTGCCGGTGACGAGCGAGAGCCGGAACGCGTCCGGGCGCGCGACCAGCGCCTCGAGCAGCTCGACCATCCCCGGCGCCACCTTGGCCGACAGGTCCGTCGGGACACAGCCGCTCGTAGGCCGCGGCGGTCGCCGCGCGCACCGCGTCGGCGCGCTCGTCGATCTGCGCGTCGAGCACCCCGGCGCTCAGCAGCAGGTCGCGCGCGATCGCGAGGTCCGTGCGCCCCGCGTACTCGACGGTCTCGATGTCGTGCACCGACACCCCGTGGACGTCGCTCGCCGCCTCGCGCAGCGCGAGCGCGTGCTCATGCGACGCGCGCTGCAGCAGCGTGCCGTCGATGTCGAAGAGCAGGAGGAGCGTCAGCGCTTGAAGTCGGTGTCGGGAGCCAGCCGCAGCGCGAAGGCCGCGATCAGCTTCGCGGTGTTCTCGATGTCGTCGAGCTGCACCATCTCGACGGGCGAATGCATGTAGCGCAGCGGGACGGAGACGACGCTGCTCGGGATGCCGCCGCGCGCGATGTGGAAGGCGTCGGCGTCCGTGCCCGTGGCCCGCGCCGACGCGGTCACGGTGAACGGGATCTCCTCGGCCTCGGCGGTCTCGTGCAGCAGCTCGAAGACGACGGGGTCGAGCGTCGAGCCGCGCGTCAGCACGGGGCCGCTGCCGAATTTGTGGCGTCCGAGCTCCTGCTCGCTGATCCCCGGCTGGTCGGTCGCGAACGTCACGTCGACCGCGATCGCCACGTCGGGAGCCAGCGAGAACGCCGTCGTGCGGGCGCCGCCGAAGGTGATCTCCTCCTGGGCCACCGCGAGCGCGTAGACGTCGCCGGCGGCGCCGCCGGCCTCGGCCACCAGGCGCGCGGCCTCCAGGGCGACGTAGCACCCGATGCGGTTGTCCATCGAGCGCGAGATGAAGCGGTTGTTCGGGAACTCGACCGGCTCGGCGTCGATCACCGCGACGTCGCCGACGCGGACCAGGGCGCGCGCCTCGTCGCCGTCGGCCGCGCCGATGTCGATGTGCAGGTCCTTGAGCTGCGGGACCCGCTTGCGATCCTCGTCCTTCATCAGGTGGATCGGCTTCTTGCCGACGACGCCCGGGACGCGCCCGGAGCGCGTCGCGATCTCAAGCCGCTGGCCGACGAGGATGATCGGGTCCCAGCCGCCGACGCCGGTGAACCAGAGGAAGCCGTCGTCGTCGATGTGGTGGACGATCAGCCCGATCTCGTCGATGTGCCCGACGATCGCGACCGAGCGGCCGTCGCCGGTTCCGGGGACGCGCGCCACGGTGGAGCCCACCGTGTCGTGGGTGACCTCGGCGAAGGCGGCGGCGGCCTCGCGGAATACGGCCGCAGGGGCCTGTTCGTAGCCTGACGGCCCGGCCGCTGTCAAAAGCTTGTGAAGCGTTTCTGGCATCCCCATGGCGACGCAGGACTCTAGTGGGTCATCGTCCGGCAGGTTGGGGAGTGCTCCCCATGGAGACGGCGCCCGGCGGCGCACATCCTGGACTGAGCCATGACGCAGACCATCGTCCTCGCAGGCGTCGACGAGACCGACGCCGGCACCAAGGTGCTCACCGCCGCGAAGGCGGCCTCCCAGCGCTCCGGCGCGCCCGTGCTCCTGACCCACGTGGTGACGAGCCTGTGGGGCGCGGACATTCCCGCCTTCAAGATCGACGAGACGATCGACCGCCGGGTCGAGCACGGTCCGCCCTGTGCACGGCTGATGGCCGTGGCCAAGGGCTACGACGCCGAGTTGATCGTCATCGGGACGCGCGGCAAACGTTGGCGCAGCGTCGCTCGCCAGGTCGTCCGCCGGGCGACCTGCCCGGTGATGATCGTCGGCCCCGCCGCCGATCCGGAGGCGCCGGCGGTCGAGGCGAAGGCGTTCGATCGCGCGCAGCTGCGCCGGTCGACGGTCCCCGTGGTGGTCGTCCCCAGCCGCTGATGGGGGCACGCCCGGATCGCGAAACCGGCGCATGCCACCACACTGGAGGGCATGTCGCTCTTCTGGCGCGTGGTGGCGATCAACGCCGCGGTGGTGATCACCGCGGTGCTGGTGCTGATCCTCAGCCCGGCGCGGGTGAGCGCGGCGCCGACGTCGGCGGAGATCGAGGTGCTGATCGGCGGCACGCTGCTCGTGATCGCGCTCAACGTCGTGCTGCTGCGCCGCGTCTTCGGTCCGCTCGAGCGGCTGACGGGCACGATGCGCCGGGTCGATCCGCATGATCCGGGCCGCCGCGTGGAGCTCACGAAGCCGGTCGCCGAGGTGGCCGAGCTCGCACGAGCCTTCAACGACATGCTCGACCGCGTCGAGGACGAGCGCCGCAGCAGCGCCCGCCGGGCACTCGCGGCCCAGGAGGGCGAGCGGCTGCGCGTCGCCCGCGAGCTTCATGACGAAGTCGGCCAGACCCTGACCGGCGTCGTCCTGGCCTTGGAGGAGATCCACCGGCGCGCGCCGGAGGGCGTGAGCGGCGACATCGCCGACGTTCAGGAGGCGGCGCGCGCCGGTGTGGAGCAGGTGCGCGAGATCGCGCGCGGGCTGCGGCCCGGACCGCTCGACGAGCTGGGCCTGCGCAGCGCGCTGACCACGCTCGCGACGAGCTTCGGCGGCCGCGCCGGCCTGCGCGTGCGCCACACGCTCGATCCCGAGCTCCCCCCGCTCAGCCCGGAGCAGGACCTCGCGGTCTACCGCGTGGCCCAGGAGAGCCTGACCAACGTGGCCCGCCACGCGGGCGCGCAGACCGCCGAGCTCGCATTGAGCGCGGAGGACGGCGTCCTCGTCCTGCGGGTCTCCGACGACGGCTGTGGCATCGACGAGCTGCACGCCGCGTCGACGGAGGGCGGCGTCGGCGGCATGCGTGAGAGGGCGCTGCTCGCCGGCGGCCGCCTTCACGTGCGCGCGCTGCCCGAGCGCGGAACCGAAGTGCGACTGGACCTATGGCCGTCCCCCTGATCACCCGGATCCTGCTCGCCGACGACCACACCGTCGTCCGCCGCGGCCTGCGCATGGTGCTCGACGCCGCGCCCGACCTGACCGTCGTGGCCGAGGCCGGCGATGGCATCGAGGCCGTCGAGCTCGGGTTGCGCGAGCCGATCGACCTCGCGGTGATCGACGTCGCGATGCCCCGGCGCAGCGGGCTCGACGCCGCACGGGAGCTGCTCAAGCACCGCCCGGACATGCGGATCCTGATGCTCTCGATGCACGACGTCGAGGAGTTCTGCTTCCAGGCCCTGAAGGCCGGGGCTTCGGGCTACGTGCTCAAGACGGTCGCCGACAAGGAGCTCGTCGAGGCCTGCCGCGCCGCGATGCGCGGCGAGCCGTTCCTCTCGCCGCCGGCGATCGCGACGCTGATGCGCGCCTACCTCGACGATCCGGACTCGCGGCCCGAGGATCCGCTCACGCCGCGCGAGCGCGAGGTCGTCAAGCTGGTCGCCGAGGCGCACACGACCGACCAGATCGCGGAGCTGCTGCACGATCAGCCCGCGGACCGTCGAGCGCCATCGCGAGAACATCCTCGCCAAGCTCGGGATGCGCGATCGCGTGCAGCTCACGCGCTGGGCGATTCGCCACGGGCTCGTGGAAGCTTGAGGCGTCCTCTCATCTAAGGGTCCTACGGTTTGTCGGCGTGGCACTCGGATTCGCGCCGGCGCCGCCTGCTCGGAAGCACAGCCCGGCGCGCCGGCGCCGCTGGCCGCTGCTCGTGCTCGGCGGCATTGTGGTCCTCGGGGCCGTCTTCGTGACGGCCGCGCTGCAGTGGTCCGGCGCCACGCTCACGAGCGACCCGTCGGCGCTCGCACACGTCGAGATCGGCCCGTTCGGCGGCACGCTGCAGCAGGCGAAGGCGGCCGATTCCGAGGGGCGGGCGATCAAGCTCACCAACACCGGCGGGCGCCTGACGCCGGCGAAGCCGATCGCGCCCGGCGCGAAGGTGACGATCGACGTCACCACGCGCCGCCCGGGCTGGAACGCGTGGCTGGTCGGCAAGACCGCGACGCGGCGGATCACGGTCACGGCGCCGTTCGCCAAGGTGACCTCGGAGTGGGTGACCAAGCCCGCGGGCGAGGCGGTCCCCGTGTCCTTCAGCGAGCCGATCGCCCGCGTCGTCTACGCGGGCCACGCGGCGCGCGGGACCGGACGCTCGCTCGCGATCCCCGCCAAGGCGCGCGCCGGGACGGTGCGCGTGGCGGTCGCCGCCCGGCCGTGGGAGCGCGTCGGCCCCGCCGTCACGGTCCACTACTTCCCGCCCGCCAAGCGCCCGGTCGCGCTCGTGAGCCCGACACCGGGCGGCAAGCTCGATCCCGGCGACCAGCTGCGTCTGACGCTCTCTGAGCCGGTCAAGAAGGTGCTCGGCGACGCCCATCCCAAGCTGACGCCGACGTCCCCGGCCGCTGGAAGCGCACCAATGCCCACACGCTCGTGTTCACGCCGTCGGGCACCGGCCCGGCGCTCGGCAGCACGCTCAAGGTCATGCTCCCGCACACCGTCGCCGCCGCCGACGCGGTCGGTCGCAGCGTGAAGACCACGCGCGAGCTGACCTGGACGGTCCCGCAGGCCTCGCCGCTGCGGCTGATCCAGCTGCTCGCCGACGAGCGGCTACCTGCCGCTGGAGTTCAAGGGCGCGAAGGTCGCGCACACCGCCGCCGCGCAGGCGACGGCGGCCACCGACCCGCCCGAGGGCGACTTCGAGTGGCGCTACGCGAACACGCCGAAGGAGCTCACGCGCCAGTGGAAGCCGGAGGTCGGCAACGTGATCGTCCGCGGCGCGCTGATGATGTTCCAGGACGAGCACAAGCTCACCGTCGACGGGCTCCCCGGCCCGGACGTCTGGAAGGCGATGCTCGCCGACGCCGTCGCCGGCAAGCACCGCGCCGACGGCTACAGCTACGTCTACGTCCACCGCGAGAGCCGCCCCCAGAAGCTCACGCTCTGGCACAACGGCAAGACGATCTTCACCTCGCCGGGCAACACCGGCGTCCCGGCCGCGCCGACCGAGCTCGGGACCTTCCCGGTCTTCGAGCACCTCGCCGAGACGACGATGAGCGGCACCAACCCGGACGGCTCGCACTACACCGACCCGGGGATCAAGTGGGTCAGCTACTTCAACGGCGGCGACGCGCTGCACGCCTTCGACCGCGCCTCCTTCGGCACGCCCCAGAGCGTCGGCTGCGTCGAGCTCCCGCTCGCGTCGGCGGCCAAGGTCTGGCCCTATACGCCGATCGGGACGCTCGTCACGATCGAGAAGTGATCCGGCCGGCCCTGGAGGGCCGGCCGGACAAACACGCCGCCCTACAGCAGGGAGCGGAGCACGAACGGGAGGATGCCGCCGTGCTGGTAGTACTGGACTTCCTTGGGCGTGTCGATGCGGACGCGCGCCGTGAACTCCTTGTCGTCGGCGCGGACCGTGACCTGCTTGGCCTCGCCGGCCTCGATGCCGGTGATCGAGTACTCCTCCTCGCCGGTGAGGCCGAGCGATTCGGCGTTCTCACCGTCGGCGAACTGCAGCGGCAGCACGCCCATGCCGACCAGGTTGGAGCGGTGGATGCGCTCGAAGGACTCGGCGATCACCGCGCGGACGCCGAGCAGGTTCGTGCCCTTGGCCGCCCAGTCGCGCGACGAGCCCGAGCCGTACTCCTTGCCGGCGAGGACGACCAGCGGCGTGCCCTCCTCGGCGTACTTGATCGAGGCGTCGTAGATCGTCATGTCTTCGCCGTCGGGCATGTGGCGCGTGAAGCCGCCCTCGGTGCCCGGCGCGAGCTGGTTGCGCAGGCGGATGTTGGCGAAGGTGCCGCGGACCATCACCTCGTGGTTGCCGCGCCGTGAGCCGTAGGAGTTGAAGTCCTTCTGCTCGACGCCGTGCTCGTTGAGGTAGAGCGCCGCGGGGGTGCCCTTCTTGATCGCGCCGGCGGGCGAGATGTGGTCGGTCGTGACCGAGTCGCCGAGCTTGGCCAGCACCCGCGCGCCGGTGATGTCCTGCGGCGTCGAGGGCTCCTTGGGCACGTTCTCGAGGAAGCTCGGGAGCCGCACGTAGGTCGAGTCGTCGGCCCACGCGAAGCGGTCGCCCTCGGGGATCTCGAGGCCCTGCCAGCGCTCGTCGCCGTCGAAGACGCCGTCGTAGGAGGAGCGGAACATCTCCTCGTGCACGGACGCCTCGACGACGCGCGCGACCTCCTCGGCGCTGGGCCAGATGTCCTTGAGGTAGACGTCGGCGCCCTCGGTGTCCTGCCCGAGCGGCTCGTCGAGCAGGTCGATGTCCATCGTCCCCGCGAGCGCGTAGGCCACGACCAGCGGCGGCGACGCGAGGTAGTTCATCTTCACGTCGGGGTTGATGCGGCCCTCGAAGTTGCGGTTGCCGCTCAAGACGGAGACGACCGCGAGGTCCTCGGCTCCGACGACGTTGGAGATCTCCTCGGGCAGCGGCCCGGAGTTCCCGATGCACGTCGTGCAGCCGTAGCCGACGAGATGGAAGCCGAGCGACTCCAGCGAGTCGACGAGGTTGGCCTTGTCGTAGTACTCCATGACGACCTTGGAGCCGGGCGCGAGCGAGGTCTTCACCCACGGCTTGGACTCGAGGCCGCGCTCGACGGCGTTGCGGGCCAGCAGGCCCGCGGCGATCATCACCGACGGGTTCGACGTGTTCGTACACGAGGTGATCGCGGCGATCACGACGTGGCCGTGGTCGAGCTCGGTCTCGGTGCCGTCCTCCATCGTCAGCGCGACGGCCTTCTCGATCCGGTCGGCGACCTGCACGCGCGTGCCGTCCTCGCCCGCGCGGGAGCTGTCGTGACCGGAACCGTTCCCGTTGTGCCCGGGCGGGTCGGAGGCCGGGAAGGACTCGTCGACCTCCTCGTCGACGTCGGTGCCGCTGCCGGTGGGCTCGGGCTCCGCGTCGGGCAGGATGTCCTCGAGCGCGCCGCGGAAGGCCGCCTTGGCCTCCGTGAGCGACACGCGGTCCTGCGGGCGCTTCGGGCCGGCGAGCGACGGCACGACGTCGCCGAGGTCGAGCTCCAGCCGCTCGGAGTAGGTCGGCTCCTCGGAGTTCGTCGTCGTGCCAGAGGCCCTGGGCCCTGGCGTAGGCCTCGACGATCTCGATCTGCTCCTGCGAGCGGCCCGTGAACTCCATGTAGCGCAGCGTCTCGGCGTCGATCGGGAAGATCGCGCAGGTCGAGCCGAACTCGGGGCTCATGTTGCCGATCGTCGCGCGGTCGGCCAGCGGCAGGTTCGGGATGCCGGGGCCGTAGAACTCGACGAACTTGCCGACGACGCCGTGCTCGCGCAGCTTCTGGGTCACCATCAGCACGAGGTCGGTGGCCGTCGCGCCCTCGGGCAGCGTCGCCGCCGAGCTTGAAGCCGACGACGCGCGGGATCAGCATCGACATCGCCTGGCCGAGCATCGCGGCCTCGGCCTCGATGCCGCCGACGCCCCAGCCGAGCACGCCGACGCCGTTGATCATCGTCGTGTGCGAGTCGGTCCCGACGAGCGTGTCGGGGTAGAGCACGCCGTCGTTCTCGAAGACGACGCGGGCGAGGTACTCGAGGTTGACCTGGTGGACGATGCCGACGTCGGGCGGGACGACGACGAAGCCCTCGAACGCGGTCTGGCCCCAGCGCAGGAAGCCGTAGCGCTCCTCGTTGCGCTCGAACTCGCGCTCGGCGTTGATGCGGAAGGAGTCGCGCGACGCCGAAGGAGTCGACCTGGACCGAGTGGTCGATGACCAGCTCGGCCGGGACCAGCGGGTTGATCTTCGCCGGATCGCCGCCGAGCGCGGCCATCGCGTCGCGCATCGCGGCGAGGTCGACGATCGCGGGCACGCCGGTGAAGTCCTGCATGACCACGCGCGCCGGGGTGAAGGCGATCTCCTCGGAGGGCTCGGCGTTGTGGTCCCATTTCGCCAGCGCCTCGATGTCCTGCTTGCGAACGGCCACGCCGTCCTCGTTGCGCAGCAGGTTCTCGAGCAGGATCTTCAGCGAGAACGGCAGCCGCGCGACGTCGTAGGACTCCTGGAGGGCATCCAGCCGGTAGATCTCATAGGAACGCCCGCCGACCTCGAGGTCGGCACGGGCGCCGAAGGAATTGTCAGACACTGATTTTCAGCTCCGGTGACGGAGGATTAAGTGCCTCTGAGCCTACCCCTGAAGCGCTTTCACTGTGCCCACCGCCGCATCGACATCCCCCTCGTCCACGTGCAGCGAGCAGCCGAGCCGCACGTAGCGCTCCCGATACGGGGTCACCGACGCGCGGATCCGGTCCTCCGCGAGGCGATCGACGACGCCCGTCCCCCGCGGCCCGCCCAGCCACTTGTGCGTGCCATCGCCCTCCGAAGCTCCTCCCGCGGCCGAGATAGAGCGCGTTACCAGCGCACCCGCCGGTGTCGCATAGGATCGGCCGGTGAGCCGCCTGATCCGCCTCGCGATCGGCTTCGCCCTGTTCGCGGGCGGGCTGACGTTCCTCGCCTACGGCATCGCCCAGGCGATCGAGAACGGCAACTGCGGGACCGACAAGTACGGCCGCTCGGTCGGCCCGCCGTGCCCGACCGGATTCGGCCCGATGATCGGCCTGATGGTGCTCGGCGCGTTCGTCGCGTTCGGCGGCGCGGCGCTCACCTCGCGCCGCGGGAGCCTGCCCGGAATGGCCGTCATCGGCGGCATGCTGCGCTTCTTCGGCGCGACCGCGCTCGCGGCGATCGGCGCGGTCGTGCTGGGCATCGTCGACGTGCACCCCGACGACACGCGGCCGGGCGTCGAGATCGTCTGGCTGGTCTGCGGATCGGTGCTGCTGGTCTCGCTCCCCGGCCTGCTGCGCGCGCGACCTCCCCAAGCGCGACGAGCCCGGGCTCGGCAAGCCGACCGCCTTTGACGAGCAGAGCGCGCACATCTTCGGTGGACCGCTGAATGCGCGCGCTGGCCGTCCTGATCGCCATCGTCGCCACCTTCGCCGGCTCGGTCGGCGCCTTCGCGGCGATCCAGGCGGTCGGCCCGCAGGACCAGTCCGGCGACTACGGCTACGGCGACGCCGCCACGATCCCACCGGGCGGCGGCACGCTGCTCGAGACGCGCAACTTCGTCCGCGTCGTGGCCGCGCTGAAACGCGAGTTCGGCAACGACGGCGCGCTGCAGTCGCTCAACCTCGAGCCGACGCGAGCGATGGCGATCGGGCGCTCTGGACCGCTGATGCGCTACGTCGAGATCGACGCCTCGGGCCGTTCCCAGGCCCGTGACGGCGATGCCGCGACGCCCGCCGCGCTGGTCCCGGTCGACCGCATCGACCCGGCGGCGATCGACCGGATCGTCACCGCGGCCAGCGGCGAGACGAACGCGCCGATCGAGAGCCTGGTGCTGTCCGGCACGCGCGACTGGAACATCCGGATGACGGGCGGTGAGCCGGACCAGTTCGTCGCCAACCTCGACGGCGGCGGTCTGCGACTGCCCGGCGAGGCGAACCCCGAGCCGGTCGGCGCGGGACCCGACTCGCTGCTGCGCACCGCCAATCTCAAGCGCGTGCTCGACGCGGCCCGGGAACAGACGTCCGGCAAGGCCCGCGTCTCCGGAATGGACGTGCGGCCGGACAGCGTCGCGCTCACGATCCAGAACGGAGCGCGCACCCTCAGCCTGCGCTACGGCTACGACGCCCAGCTCACCTCGCGCGACATCAGCCCGAGCAGCGGCGCGACCGAGGAGACCGTTGCGCTCGACGAGATCGATCCGGCCGGGCCCGAGCGGCTCGCGAAGGCCTCGCGGCGTGCGGGCTCCAAGGGCCTGCGCGACGTCCAGTACGTGCTGCTGGAGGCGACGGCGCGCGGCGACGGCCGTCCCGGCCTGCTGCTCTACCTGCCGGCCGGCAGCGATCCGCCCTATGTCGTCGGCGACCTGCACGGGCGCCGGCTCACGTGGCCCGGGCGCAGCTGAGCTACATCTGCGAGCAGTCACTGGCGACGGTCGCCGAGACCGCGGCGGCGTTCCCGGCGGCAGCCTGCTCGGCCAGCTCGCGCCGCGCCCCGGCCTGGTGGCGTTGCGAGGGCCACGCGGCGACGTCGGCGAGCACGGTCGCGGCCGCGCGCCGCTGCGCGGGCACACTCTCGCCGGCCAGCCAGTAGCGCATCCAGAGACACGCGGCGCGGAACTCGACGAGGCCCTGGATGTCGTTGCGGTAGTTGATGCTGGCCATGTCGTGCGGATCGGCCGGGGTCCCCGCCCAGTCGAACGTGTCGCGCCCGCTCGGCGGGTACGGGGTCCGGCGCTCGTACTCGGCGGCGACCGCGGGCAGTTCGGCGTGTGGGACGGGCTGGTCGAGGTCCGGCCGCAGCGGTTGCGTCGCCGGCGCGAGCGTGAGCGCGTGCGAGAGCGCCAGGGTCACCGCCGAGACGCCCGGAGCCTGCGCCGGGCCGGCCTCGGGCGGCGGGCCGGAACGCGGGAACACGGCCAACGCGGCAGCGCACGCGAGCGCGAGCGCGGCGGCAGGGACGAGCGGACGCCATGACGGTCGCCGGTGCTTGCCGTAGTGCCGGTGCGCAGCGGCGTCGAGGGCCGCTTCGAGCTCCGGGAACGTCGTCATGATCCACCCTTCGCGAAGGTGCGCAGGGTCAGGAGCCCGCGGCTGACGCGCTTGCGCACGACCGCCTCCGAGACCCGCACCGAAGCGGCGATGTCTTTATACGAACGCTGGTCGAGCACGCGGGCCCGAACCGCGTCGGCCTGGTCGGACGGCAGCCGCTCCAGCAGCTCGAGTGCGCGTGCCTCCGCCCCGAGCGCCTCGATCCGCTCGACGAGGTCGTCGTCGACCTCCAGCCGCGGCAGCGCGAGCTTGCGGCGCGCGCGGTCCTCGACCCGGCCCTGCTCGATCGAGCGCATGAGGCGATGGCGGGCGATGCCGTACAGCCACGCGAGCCCCTCACCGCGATCGGAGCGGTAGCGGCGCGCGCCCAGCAACGCCGCCGCGAACGTCTCCGCGGTCAGATCGGCCGCGAGCTCCGCGTCGCCGCTGCGGCGCATGAAGTAGCCGAGCACCGCGCCCTCGTGGCGGCGATAGAAGACGGCGAAGGCGGCAGGCAGCGTCGGCGTCTTCGCCAGCAGCTGCTCGTCGGACCAGTCGTCCATGACCTCCTTACGGTTCGCGGCCGGCGATTGTGACCGCCGGCTGCGAGATCGGTTCTCCGGGTAGCTCACAGGCATGACTCGCGATGAAGGCAAGGGCGAATGGGCCGAGCTCGCTGACGAGGGCGTCGTTCCCGATGCGCTCGGCGAGGACCGGCGCGATGAACAAGAGCCGCAACTGGGCAGCGCTGTGACCGGCGAGACGACGGGCGACGACACGCCGGCGACCACCGACGGCATCGACCTCAGCGCCGGAGACAACGCCGACGCGGTGACCGACGGCGGCCAGAAAGCGCCGGAAGGTGCCGAGCCTGACCTCAAGGACGTGGGCGCCCAGCGGTCCTGACGCATTGAGGTAGTGTCCGTGGCAGGCATGGAGCTGCGCGTCATGGCGCCACAGGACCAGTCCCGGCTCTCGCGAGCGTTGCTCAACATGCCTCCAGGTCTCGGAGGTCGCTCCGAGGCGAAGCCGACGATCGGCGGCAGTGAAACGCGCGAGCGTGTGCTCACGCCTCGCGGTTCGGCCGCCGGAAACGTGGGGTAGGCGCGCACTATGGCCGAACCGATCACGCAGGCACGCCTCCGGGCGCTCGCCGCTGTGCACCCGGACGAGGGACGCGTGTTGTCAGTGTTCCTGAACCTGGATCCGACCGAATTCGCGACGCCCAGCGCGCGATCGTCGGCGATCACGTCGGTGTTGACCGCAGCCGCACGCAAGGTCGAGTCCAAGGAGGGGCTCAGCCACGACGAGCGGATGGCGCTGCATGACGACGTGGAGCGCGTACGGGACGTGCTGCTCTCCGACGTCGCCGCCAACGGCACCCGCGCGGTGGCCGTGTACGCGTGCGGTCCGGCCGACCTGCTCGAGGTCGTGCGCCTGCGCCGGCCGGTCGCGAACAAGGTCGTGCTCGACCGGACCGCGTTCGTCGAGCCGCTCGTGCTGCACGGGACCGACGAGGCGCTGGCTGGTGCTGGTCACCAACCGGCGCGCGGCGCGCCTGTTCGTCGGCCCCGGCGACGCGCTGGAGGAGACCGACCGCTTCGTCGACGACGTCCACTCCGAGTACGAGAAGCAGGGCTGGTCGCCGTCCAAGTTCGACCGCTCGGTGGAGCAGGAGGTCAAGGACCACCTCGCCAACGCCGCCGACCTCGCCTTCGACGTCTACAAGAAGCGCGGGCTCGATCGCGTCCTGATCGGCGCGCCGGACGAGCTGGTGGCCGAGCTCAAGAGCAAGCTGCATCCCGTACCTGCGCGAGCGGATCGCGGGCCGGATCTCCGTCGACATCGAGAACGCGTCGCTCGACGAGGTCTGCTCGGCCGCCGGCGCCGCTGATCGAGGCGCACGTGCGCAAGTGCGAGCGCGAGGCGCTGGACCGGCTGGCGCAGGGCGTCGGCACCGGCGGGCGCGGCGCGGCGGGGATCGCCGAGGTGCTCGACGTGCTCAACCAGGCGCGCGTCGAGACGCTGCTGATCTCCGAGAACTTCCGCGCCTCGGGCGCGTGGACTTCGAAGCCGGGCTGCTGCTGCCCGACGGCGCCGAGTCCGGCGAGGCGGTCGAGGACATCGTCGAGCCGGCGATCGAGAAGGCGATCGAGCAGTCGGCGACCGCGATGGTCGTGCGCCACCACGACGACCTCGGCCCGCTGGGCGGCATCGGAGCGCTGCTGCGGTTCTGATGCACGTCGCGTTTCTCGGCACGGGGATGATGGGCGCGCCGATGGCGCGCAACCTCGCGGGCGCGGGCCATGACGGTCCGCGCCTGGAACCGGACGCGCGGCCAAGGCGGAGGGGCTCGGCGCGACGGTCGCCGGCTCCCCCGCCGAGGCGGTCGAGGGCGCCGACGTCGTGATCACGATGCTCGCCGACGGTCCCGCGGTCGCGGCGGCGATGGACGGCGTGACGCTGACCGCCGGGCAGGTCTGGTGGCAGTGCAGCACCGTCGGCGTCGAGTGGATCGCCAGGCTCGCCGGCGGCACCGCGGCGCAGTTCGTCGACGGGCCGGTGATGGGCACCAAGGCGCCCGCCGAGCAGGGGCAGCTGACCGTGCTGGCCGCGGGCGCCGGGCGCGAGCGGCTCGACGGACATCTTCGAGCCGGTCGCCGTGAAGGTCGTCGATCTCGGCGACGAGGTCGGGGCCGGGACCAAGCTCAAGCTCGTCCTCAACAACTGGGTGATCTCGTTCGTCGAGAGCCTGGCCGAGACGATCGCGCTGGCCGAGGGCCTCGGGGTCGACCCGGCCAAGTTCTTCGAGGGGATCGAGGGCGGCGCGATGTACGCGCCCTACGTGAAGGTCAAGGGCGTGCCGATGATCGAGCGCTCGTTCGAGCCGAGCTTCTCGCTCAAGCTCGCGCACAAGGACGCCGGGCTGGTGCTCGACGCCGCTCGCGAGCTCGGCCTCGAGCTTCCGCTGCCGGCGCTGGTGCGGCAGCAGATGGGCAAGGCGATCGAACGTGGACACGGCGAGGACGATCTCTCAGCTACGTTCATGGCCCTGTGTCCCGAGCTCTCATAATCGTCGACTTCCAGAACGACTTCACACCCGGTGGCGCGCTGGCCGTCGCGGACGGTGACGTGATCGCCGATCGGCTCAACGCGCTGGCCGCCTCCGGTGACTTCGACCTCGTCGTCGCGACGCGCGACTGGCACCCGGCCGACCACTCGTCGTTCGCCGTCAACGGCGGCCCGTGGCCGGTGCACTGCGTCGCCGGGACGCGCGGGCGCCGAGCTGCATCCGGCGCTCGATCGCAACCAGCTCGACGAGATCGTCGACAAGGGCCAGGCCGTCGACACCGACGGCTACAGCGGCTTCGCGGGCACCGACCTCGAGGCGCTGCTGCGCGAGCACGAGATCGACCGAGGTCACCGTCGTCGGCCTCGCCACCGACTACTGCGTCAAGAACACCGCGCTCGACGCGCTGCGGGCAGGCTTCGCCGTCACGGTCGACAGCAGCGCGGTCCGCGGCGTCGAGATCGAGCCGGGCGACTCCGAGCGCGCACTCGCCGAAGTGCGCGCCGCGGGCGGCGTGGTGGCGTGATGAACGCCCGCGGACCGGCTGATCGATCAGCTCCGCCGCGCACATCACCGACGAGCGCGTGCTGGAAGCGATGCGCGCGGTCCCGCGCGAGCTGCTTCGTCCCGGAGGAGCTCGCCGCGGAGGCGTGGGACAACGTGCCGCTGCCGATCGGCGCCGGCCAGACGATCTCGCAGCCGCTCGTCGTCGCGCGGATGTTCGAGCTGCTCGAGCTGCACGGGCCACGAGCGGATCCTCGACGTCGGCACCGGCTCGGGCTACCACGCCGCGCTGCTCGGCCGCCTCGGCTCGCACGTGTGGAGCGTCGAGCGCCACGTGGCGCTGTCGGAGCAGGCGCTGCGCAACCTCGAGGCCGCGAGGATCCACAACGTCACGCTCGTCGTCGGCGACGGCGGGCGCGGGCTGCCCGAGACGGCGCCGTTCGACGCCATCAACGTCGCCGCGGCCGCGGGCCGCGACATCCCGGCCGCGCTGGAGGACCAGCTGGGCGTGGGCGCGCGGCTCGTCGTCCCGGTGGAGACCGGCGACCAGCGGCTCTACATCGTCCAGCGCACCGCGCGCGGGATCGAGCGCAAGGGGCTCGAGCGCGTGCGCTTCGTCCCGCTCGTGACTACCTGACCGGCTCCAGGCGCGGGTTCGGGCGGTACTCGCGCCCGACCTTCGCGCACGGCTTGCCGTCGTTCATCACGACGTCGGCGGTGAAGTCGTTGGCGCCGCGGATCAGCGACGAGCCGACGCCGTAGGAGTCCACGGGCACGCCGGCGTCCTCGAACTCGCGTGATGCGCTCGGCGTTGAAGCCGCCGGAGACGACGATGTGGACGTCGCTCGAAGCCCGCCCGGTCGAGCTCGGAGCGCGTGAGCTCGACCAGCTCGGCGGCGACGCCCGTCGGCGCGGCGTCGCCGTGCAGGCGGCGCAGCGACTCGTCGGCGAGCTTGTCGGAGGTGTCCAGGCGGACGCCCCAGAGGTCGTCGCCGAGCGCGTCGGCGACCTCGAGCGCCGTGCGCACCGAGTCGTTGACGAAGTCGACGAGCACCGTGACGTTCATGTCGCGACCGAAGCGGTCGGCGAACTTGCGCGCCGCGAGCGCCGTGTCGCCGCCGTAGGCCGCGATCAGCCCGTGCGGCACGGTGCCGACGCCGCGGCCGCCCCACCACGAGGCCTGCGCGTCGGTCGAGACGCCGATCGCGCCCGCGATGTGCGCCGACCAGCCGTCGCCGGTCTGCACGAGCCAGTGGTCGTGGCGGGCGGGGAAGTACAGGATCGGCTTGCCGCGGGCCGCGTCGACGACCTCGCGCACGTTGCGCATGACCAGCGTGCGCCGCGCCATCACGCCGAGGTAGACGGTCTCGAGGTGCGCGAAGTCCGCGTAGTCGCCCTCGATCGTCATCACGGTCTCCCACGGCCGAGATCTCGTCGCCCTCGTGCAGCGCGTGCACGTCGAGGCTCTCGAAGCCGTTGACCCAGAGGTCGCCCTCGTAGTGGCCGGCGCCCTGCTTGAGCACCGCGATCGCCTCGTCGATCCCGCCCAGGATCGAGTCCTTGCGCTGGAAGACCTGCATCAGCACCCGCGGGTGGTGCCCGTCGGCCTCCAGCAGCGACTTCGTCAGGTTGAAGTACGCGTCGGAGTAGTAGCCCTCGCGGATCTTCTCGACCGGCAGGCGGAACGCCGACGGGGGTAGGCGGACACGCTCGCGAACGGCCATCTCCAGCAGAAGGCTACGAGATGGCGCCTGCCGCTGTGAGAACAATGACCAACGTGCCGAGCCCGACGCGGTAGATCACGAAGACCGCGGTCGTGTGCGACGTCAGCCAGCGCAGCATCCAGGCGATCGAGGCATAGCCGACGACGAAGGCCAAAAGCGTGGCGATCAAGCGTCGGCGCGATGCCCGCGCCGCCGGGGTCGCCGATCTTGCGCGCCTCGAACAGGCCGGACAGCACGACGGCCGGGACCGAGAGCAGGAACGAGTAGCGGGCGGCGGACTCGCGATCGAAGCCGGCGAACAGACCGCCGGTGATCGTCGCGCCCGAGCGTGAGACGCCGGGGATCAGCGCGAGCGCCTGCGCGAAGCCCATCAGCGCTGCGTCGCGGCGGTTGATGTCGCGACAGGTCGCGATTGCGCTTGGACACGTGCTCGGCGTAGAGCAGCACGAAGCCCATCACGATCAGCGCGCAGCCGATCAGGTACAGATCGCGCCCGCCGCTCTCGATCTGGTCCTTGAAGATGAAGCCGAAGATCGCGATCGGGATCGTGCCGAGGCCGATGTACCAGCCCATCCGCGCGTCCAGCTCGCCGCGCAGCGACGGGTCGCGCAGGCTGAGGAACCACGTCTTGGCGATCCGCCACAGGTCCTCGCGGAAGTAGATCAGCACGGCGGCCATCGTTCCGAGCTGGACGACGGCGGTGAAGGCGGAGCCGGGGTCGTCCCAGCCCGCGAAGGCGGGCACGATCCGCAGGTGGGCGGTGCTCGAGACCGGCAGGAACTCGGTGAGCCCCTGGACGATGCCGAGGACGATGGCCTGAAAGGGGTCCACGGCGGCCCGAGAATAGCGGCGCGACCCTGATCGCCAGCTGAACGGACTGGGAGGATCGGCTCGTGTGAGAGCGCTGAATCTCGCCGCCACCTTTCCGACAATCGTGCGCCGCGGCCGCCCGAGCACCGCGCTAGCGTCCGGGGCATGAGCACGGAGACGATCGAGAGCCGGTCCCCGCAGGATCAGTCCGACGTGGTGGTGTCCGCCCCGGCCGCGGATCGCGAGGTGGTCGCAGCCGCGGTCAAGCGCGCGCGTGAAGCGCAGCGCGAGTGGTCGCGCAGCGCGCTCGCACGCGCCGATGCGCTGTCCGCCGCCGCCGAGGCGCTCGCCGCGGCGAAGGACGACGTGGTCGCGCTGATGGTGCGCGAGGTCGGCAAGCCGCTGACCGAGTCGGTGATGGAGCACGGGCGTTCCGTGCGCATCCTGCGCTACCAGGCGCAGTCGGCCATGGACCCGGACGGCGACACCTATCCGGCCGCGCCGCCCGCCGATCCGCGCACGCTGCTGCTGAGCCGCCGCCGCCCGCGTGGCGTCGCGGGGCTGATCACGCCCTGGAACTTCCCGTTCGCGATCCCGCTGTGGAAGGCGGCGCCCGCGCTGGCCTACGGCAACACCGTCGTGCTCAAGCCGGCGTCGGACGCGATCGCCTGCGCGCTCCTGCTGGAGGAGATCCTCAACAAGCACCTGCCCGAGGGCGTGTTCAACGTCGTCACCGGGCCTGGCGCGGCCGGTCAGGCGATCGTGGAGCTCGCCGACGTCGTCTCCTTCACGGGCTCGACGGCGGTCGGGCTCGGCGTGGCCGCGGCGGCGACCGCGCGCGGCATCGCCAGCCAGGCCGAGATGGGCGGGCTGAACGCGTCGATCGTGCTCCCCGACGCCGACCTGGAGTCGGCGGCGAAGATCATCGCGGGCGCTGCGATGGGCTTCGCGGGCCAGAAGTGCACGGCGACGGGCCGCGTGATCGTGCTCGGCGATCCGGCGCCCGTTCACGGACGCGCTGGCCGCCGCGGTCGAGGCGCTCCCGACGGGCGATCCGGCCGACGCGAGCACCGTCATCGGTCCGGTCATCAACGTGCCGGCGCGCGACGACCTGGTCGCCGCCGCCAACGGCGCACCGGCCGACGGCGGCCGCCTCGTGACCGGCGGCGTCGCACTCGACGGGCCGGGCCTGTTCTTCAGCCCGGCGGTCATCGACGGGCAGGACCCGTCGGCGCGCCTGGCGCAGGAGGAGGTCTTCGGACCGATCGTCACCGTGCTGCGCGCGAGCTCGGCCGAGCAGGCGGTCGAGATCTCCAACGCCGTGCCGTTCGGGCTCGTGACGTCGGTCTTCACGCGCGACCTGGACTCCGCATTGACGGTTGTCGACGGGCTCGAAACGGGCATGATCCGCGTGAACATGCCGACCTCCGGCGTCGACTTCCACGCGCCCTTCGGGGGCGAGAAGCAATCCTCGTTCGGCCCGCGCGAGCAGGGCAAGGCCGCGCGCGAGCTCTACACGACCACGCACACCATCACGATCGGGCCGGCGGGCTGACCCGTGGCGCTGTGGCGGGTCCAGACGGCTGACGGCGAGCGGCTCGCCCGCGGATCGGTGGACGGCTGGGCCCGTCGAGTTGCTCGAGGGGACGCTCGACGCCCTGCTGGCGGCGGGCTCGCTCGACGCGCCGGTCACCGGCCCGGTTCCCGCCGGGTCGGTCGTGCTCGCGCCGGTGAGCGGGCAGGAGGTGTGGGCCGCGGGCGTCACCTACTCGGCGAGCCGCAGCGCGCGCAACGACGAGTCCAAGGGCGCGCACGACTTCTACGACCTCGTCTACGACGCCGAGCGCCCGGAGCTGTTCTTCAAGGCCGCGCCGGGCCGCGTGCGCGGCCCGGGCGCGCTGATCGGCGTGCGCGAGGACTCGGGCTGGGACGTGCCCGAGCCCGAACTGGCGCTCGTCATCTCGGCCGCCGGCGAGATCCTCGGCTACACGATCGGCAACGACGTCTCGTCGCGCTCGATCGAGGGCGAGAACCCGCTCTACCTGCCGCAGGCGAAGGTCTACCGCGGCTCGTGCGCGCTCGGCCCGTGCATCGTGCCGGTCGGCGAGGCCCCGCCTGCCGAGGAGTTGGAGATCGCGCTGACGATCTCGCGCTCCGGCGAGGCCGTGTTCGAGGGCTCCACACAGGTCGCGCTGCTCAAGCGCGGGCTGCCGGAGCTGGTGTCGTGGCTCTTCAAGGCCCAGGATTTCCCTGTCGGCGCGGTGCTGCTGACGGGTACGTCAGTGATACCCGCGGTCGAGTTCACGCTGCGGGGCGGTGATGAGGTACGGATCGCGATCACCGGGTTGGGAGAACTGGTGAACACGGTGGAGGTCGTATGAAGGCGATCGTCTGGCAAGGCCCGTCCGAGATGACGGTCGAGGAACAGCCGCAGCCCGGCGATCCCGGGCCCGGCGAGCTGATCCTGCGGCCCGAGGCGGTCGGGATCTGCGGCTCGGAGATCGAGGGCTACCTCGGCCACATGGGCAACCGGATCCCGCCGCTGGTCATGGGCCACGAGTTCGCGGGGACCGTCGTGGCGACCGGTGAGGGCGCCTCGGAGTTCGAGGGTGCGCGCGTGGCGATCAACCCTCTGAGCGGTTGCGGCGAGTGCCGGCTGTGCCTGGCCGGGCACAGCGAACCTCTGCCGCGACCGCGTCCTGGTCGGCGTTCACGTGCCGGGCGCCTTCGCGGACTTCGTGCGCGTCCGCGCCGTCGACGCGCGCGTTCTGCCCGACGGCGTCTCCTCGCGCGTCGGGCGCGCTGATGGAGCCGCTCGCCAACGGCGTCCACGCGGTGCGCCTCGCCCCGGACGGCGTCGAGAGCGCGGTCGTCATGGGCGCGGGGACGATCGGGCTCGTCACGCTCCAGGCGGCGCTGCTCGACGGCATCCTCCACGTCGCCGTCGTCGAGCCGCAGGACGAGCGGCGCGCCCGCGCCTCGGCGCTCGGCGCCCATGCCGTCTACGGCTCGCCCGAGGAGGCGCGCGACGGCGGCGAGCCGGACCTCGTGCTCGACGCAGTCGGCGCGCAGGCCACACGCGCGCTCGGGCTCGAACTGCTGCGGCCCGGCGGGACGATGGTCTGCATCGGCCTCGCGAGCGACGACACGACGCTCGGCTTCCACGACGTCGTGCGCAGCCAGCACCGCATCCAGGGCTCCTACGCGTACACGATGCCGGACTTCGAGCAGGCCCACGCGTGGCTGGTGAGCGGCGAGGCCTCGCTCGGCGACGATCTCTCGGCCGTGCTGCCGCTCGACGCCGGGCCGGAGGCCTTCGCGCGGCTGGCCGGCGGCCCGCCGCCGCCGGAGTTCAAGGTCTTCCTGGCCGGCGAAGGCCGGGAGGCGTGAGCCGCACGATCGTCGTCGTCGGCGCGTCGTCGGGGATCGGGCTCGCGACGGCGCGGGCCTTCGTCGCGGCGGGCGACACCGTCCACGCCGCCGCGCGGCGGGAGATCGACGAGCCCGGCGTCACCGCGCACCGGCTCGACTTCACCGACGCCGAGGCGGTGGCGGCGTTCGCCGCGCCGTTCGAGCGTGTCGACGCGCTGATCATCAGCGCGGGGACGAACATCACGCAGCGCCGCCTGCACGAGCTCACGCCCGAGTCCTGGGACGGCATGATCGACGCGAACCTCAACGGCCCGTTCTACGTGCTGCGCGCGTTCCTGGACGCGCTCAAGGCGGCGCGCGGGACGGTCGTGATCATCTCGAGCATCTCCGGCGCGTACACCGACCGGTCCGGTCCCGCCTACCAGGCCTCCAAGGCGGGGGCGATCGCGCTCAGCCACGGTGCCGGCTTCGAAGCCGACGGCGAGGTCCGCTGCACCGTCATCCTGCCCGGCGTCGTCGACACCGAGATCCTCGACAACCGCCCCGAGCCGCCGGACGCCGAGACCCGCGCCCAGATGCTGCACGCCGAGGACGTTGCCGCGGCGTGCGTCTTCGCGGTCTCGCTGCCGCCGCGCGCCTACGTCGCGGAGCTCACGATCCTGCCGACTGCACTTCAGGCGATCGGGAAGACGTTGTGAGCCAGCGGTCGACGACGTAGCCGCCGAACGGGATCACGGCGCCGAGCAGGATCAGCAGGGTGGTCTTGGTGCTCCAGCCTTGGTCGGGGCGCAGGTTGAGCGCGAGCAGGACGTAGGCGATGAAGAGCGCGCCGTGGATCGGCCCCAGCACGGTCACGCCGATCTCGGCGTCGGCGGTGCGTTTGAGCACGGAGGCCACCAGCAGCAGGAGGAAGCTGGTCGCCTCCAGGATCGCGACGATACGAAAGGTTCTGAGCGAATTCACCCCTAGAGAGTGACGCAGTGGCGGTCTTGAGAACCCTTACGTGACTATGCGACAGTCAGCACATGCACGGACGCGTACTGCTGGGCTCGCTCGCCTCCGCTCTCCTCCTCGCCTCTCCCGCCCTCGGTGCGGTCCCGGGCGGCAACCTCGTCGTGAACCCGGGCGCCGAGGCCGCCGCGGGCGCCGCCGACAGCTCGACGCAGGCACCGCTTCCGGGCTGGACGGTCGAGTCGACGTTCACCGCGGTCAAGTACGGCTCGCCCGACTTCCTGACCGCCGAGGACGGGGCCCGCCTCGACGGCGGCACCAACTTCTTCGCCGGCGGCCCGGGCGGCGACGTCTCCGCGGCGTCGCAGACGATCGACGTCAGCGCCGCGGCGACCGAGATCGACGCGGGCAAGCTCAGCATGACCCTGTCGGCGCTGATCGGCGGCTATGCCAGCCAGGACGACGCGGCGACGGTCTCGGCCACGCCGCTGAACGCCTCGAGCCTCGGCATCGCCCCGGCGACGACGATCGGACCGGTCACGATGGCCGACCGCAAGTCCACCACGGACCTGCTGCGACGTTCGGCGACCTTCGCGCTGCCGGCCGGGACCCGCAAGCTCAGCGTGCGGATCACGGCGACCCGCCTGGCGGGCAACTACAACGACGGCTACATCGACAACGTCAACCTGTCCTTCGGCGGCGCGCCCGTCGCCGGCAAGAGCGTGGCGGCCGGCGTCCTCAGCGGCAAGGTCCTCGTCAGGCTCCCGGGCAGCAGCACGTTCGTCGCACTCGAGCCGTCGGTGGTCAAGAACGGGGCCGAGATCGACGCGCGCAAGGGCGTCGTCGAGATCACGCGCGCCGACGGCGGCGCCGCGAAGTTCTCCGACGGCATCTTCAAGCTCAGCCAGGCCGGCGGGATCACCACGCTGACGCTGTCGGAGAAGCTGACCGGCTGCCCGAAGGGCAAGGCGAGCGCGGTCGCGGCGGCCAAGAAGCCGAAGACGCGCAAGCTGTGGGGCGACGGCAAGGGCAAGTTCCGCACGCGCGGCCAGTACTCGGCGGCCACGATCCGCGGCACCAGGTGGCTGGTTCAGGACAGCTGCACGAGCACGCTGACCAAGGTCACCGAAGGCGTCGTCGGCGTCCAGGATCTCGTCAAGAAGAAGACGGTCGTGGTGCGCAAGGGCAAGAGCTACACCGCCCGCGCGCGGCGCTAGGCGAGCTCGTCGAGCACCGTCTGGACGAACTCGAGGTCGCGCGCCGCGAGGACGAGGTCGATCGCCTCACGGATCACGTCGGCGCTCGGGTGGTCGAAGCGGACCGCGATGTCGTCCCACGAGCCGCGCAGGACACGGAGCGCATAGGCGCCGGAGGGGTCGCCCGCGGGCTTCCAGCCGAGGTCGAGCGCGAGCTCGCCGTTCTCCATCGAGAGGAGGTCCTCGCTGAGGTGCGCGTCGCGCTCGTCGGCGGTCATCGCCGCCGGGGTGGGCGCCTCCTCGAAGCGGTTGAACGCGACCGTCCAGCCGGTCGGTATCCGCAGGGGGACGAGCCGCGCCATCAGGCCTTCGCCGTCGAGCGCGGATGTGAGTGGATCTTCTTGGCGCTGATCTCGGCGCGATGCACGTGGACCTTCTTGCCCTTCTCGTAGCCGATCGGGAACCCGTACGTCTTATACGCGTGCACGGCGTCGTCGCCGCGCCAGTCGACGTCGCCGGTCAGCAGCGTCTCCTTCTCGAGCTCCGCGACGCGTGCCTCGTCGAAGGCCCAGATGAACTGGCCGTTCTCGTCGCTGGCCGTGATCCGCTCCTTCTCGCTGGCGCCCTTCCAGTGCTTGGCCCGCGAGTACTGGCTGGGCGGCACGTGGGTGCATTGCGCGTAGAGCTCGTTGATGTCGCGCTCGGGCTCGCCGCTGGGATCGATGTCCTTGTGGTTGAAGCGGTCGCCGTACTGGGCCACGGCGACGATCAGGTCGCGGCACGCCTGGTCCCACTTCGGGTTCGGCGCGTCCGGCTTGCCCTTGCGCGAGTGCGTCTGGACGTCGCGGACGATCTCGATGATCCGCTCGAGCGCGATGATCTCGTCCTCGGGCTTGGGGTCGCGGGTCTTGACCTTGTTCAGCCGCGCCTGTGCCTTGCCCAGCAGGCCGCCCTTGTTGGCCGAGGCCATCGTCACGACGCCGTCGGGTGTCGCCTCGATCTCGTGCTGGGCGCCGGCGAGCGTGACGGTCGCCTTGAAGCCCTCGGGTTCGTGCTCCGCCTGCGGATCCGCAGCGGGTTCGGGCTCGTCGGCCCCCGTGAAGCGGTCCTTGACGCTCTTGACCTTGCCCTTGATCCACTTCTTGGCGCCGCCGAAGAGCTTCTTCGCGCCCTTGACCGCGCCCATCACGATGAAGTCGACGGCCTTGCTGATCGGCGCCTGGACCTTCTCGATGACGGAGTGGATCTTCTCGCTGATGCCGCCGAGGCCGAGCAGGCTGGCGAGGAAGGAGATCGCCAGCGGCAGCGCCTTCGCCAGGCTGCTCTCGACCTTCTCGGCCACGACCCCGATCGCGCCCTTCGCGATCGCGCCGACCGAGTCCAGGATCGAGCGGACGAACTCCATGATCTCGCTGCCCCGCTCGATCACGAACATCACGATGTCGTAGATCGCCTTGCACGCCTTGATGAAGGCGGCGGCCGGGTTCATGAACGCGATCAGCCAGGTGATGCCGGCCTTGATGACCTTCTCGACGATGAAGGTCTTGATCTGGCCGAGGACCAGGTCCTCCAGGTCGCCGATCTTGTCCTTGATCCAGCGGAACAGGCCGATCGGGCCCTCGATCATCAGCGTCTTGAAGACGTCGACGGTCTGCTCGAGCCGCGCCATCACCGGCTCGCCGACGAGCTTGACCACGCGCGCCCGGATGTTGCGGTAGGTGAGCCCCAGGACCTGCATGACGAGGTCGAGGATCCCGGCGGCGTCGAACGTCTTCGGCAGCGTGATCCCGGCCCGGCCGATCGCGCCGAACAGCCAACCCATCAGGCCCTTCCTGGAGATGCGTGGCGATGTTGCCCAGGAAGCGCGTCAGGCCTGACTTGACGCCGTCGATCAGGTTCCCGAGGAACCCGATCGGGTCGGCGATGATGTCGCCGATCACGTCCGCCGCCTTGGCCAGGACGCCCAGCAGCATGTTCTTGAGCTGGATGATCGTCTTGACCACGCCGACGATCGCGTCCAGTCGCCTTGTCGACGAGGCCGCGGTTGGCCGCCTTCATCGCGTCGATCCGGCTGTCGAGCTGGTCGCGCGCCTCGACGTACTTGCTCGCCAGCGCGTCGACCATCTCGCCCTGCTTGGCGTCCACGTCGGCGGTCAGCTGCTCGAACTGGCCTGAGAGCTTCTCCTCCGCCTCCTTGCCGACCTGCTTGAGGTCCTGCGGCAGCTGGGCGACGTACTTGGCGATCTCGGCCTTGCCCTGGGCGATCCGCGCGCGGGCCGCGTTGAGCCCGCCGCCGACGACATCGGCGACGCGGCCGATGACCATGTCCATGTCGGCCAGGTAGCGGGTCTTGCCCTCCGCGTAGAAGCGTGTTGACCTCGCTGGGCATGCCCAGCAACTTGTCCTTCAGCCAGCGGCCGGCGCCGAGCAGCCCGTCGTAGCGATCGTCCTTGTAGGCGTCCATGCGGGCGCCGACGTAGTCCTCGAAGCGCTTGCGCGCCGCCCCCTCGCCCGCGTTGAAGGCCGCCTCGACCTTGGGGTCGAGCCCTTCAAGCGTCTTGCTGACGTCCGCCTTCGTGCGGTCGTAGATGCCCTGGATGTCGGTCGCGACCTTGGCCCGCTTGGCCTCGTCCGCCGTCTTCGCGCCCTGCTTGTGAGCCGAGCACCTGCGCCATCGCGGTGCCCCGCGCGCCCTGCATCCCCTGCAGGCCCTGAAGCTCGGCGGCGCCCGCGTCGGCCTTCGCCTTGCCGAGCACGCCCTTTTCGTCCTTGCGGTATTCGCCGGGCGCCGCGGCCGCGTGTTCCTTCGCCTCGTCGCGAGCATCGAGCGCACCCGTGAACGCAGGTTCGTTGGACTTCTGGAGCTGCTCGTCGGTGACCTCCGCCTCGGCCATCTTCTGCTCGACCGACGCCGGGCCCGCGGAGAGATCCGTCGTCGCGGCCGGGACCGGAGGCGGCATCGCGGCCGCCGCGCCGACCGTCGCCTGCGCCGCGCCCTTGGGCTCGTCCGGCATCGGCTGGACCGGCTTGGGCTTGGCCTTGGAGGCGTCCGGCGTCTCGACCGTCGCGTCCTTGATGTCCTTCTCCGAGGACTGCTTCCCCTCCTTGACGAGCCCGCCGACCTGGCCTTTGACCTTCTCGGCGCCACCCTCCTTGAACTCGTCCGCCTCCTCGAGGTTCTTGGGCGCGGCGGCGTCGATCGCCTCCCTGACCGCCGCGATGAACGCCGCCCGGTCGAACGTCCCCGGCTGCTTCTCGGCCATCTCGTCGACCTGCGCGGCCTGCGCCTGGCTGGAGAGATCGTTGCCCGGCGGGAGCGCCGCGCCTTGAGCGCCGGCAGCGCCCGCCTTGGCCGGGGCGTGGGCCTTCGCGCCCCCGGCGGCGGCCGCCGCCTTGCCCTTCATGGCCTGGAACGCCGGGTCCGCGTGCGGGTCCTTGGTGACCGCGGCGGAAGCGGCAGGACCCGCGGCAGCGGCGCTCGCGCCGCCCGAAGCAGCGCCATGCGCCGCGGCCGGCTCGGCGGCGGAAGCGGCGCCACCTGCGGCCGCGCCGCCAGCCTGCGCAGCACCGGGACCCGCAGCGGCAGCGCCGCCGCGCCAGCCGCGCCACCAGCCTGCGCAGCGCCAGGACCCGCAGCGGCGCGCCAGCCGCACCAGCCGCGCCACCAGCCTGCGCAGCACCAGGATCCGCTGCCGCAGCGCCCGCCGCGCCAGCCGCGCCGCCAGCCTGCGCAGCACCCGGCCCCGCGGCCGCACCGGCCGCGCCACCCGAAGCCGCGGCCTGCTCAGCACCTGGGCCTGCAGCCGCAGCGCCGGCCGCGCCACCAGCCTGCGCAGCACCCGGCCCCGCGGCCGCCCCGGCCGCGCCACCCGAAGCCGCGGCCTGTTCCGCGCCCGGGCCTGCGGCCGCGCCGCCCGCCCCGCCCGATGCGGCAGCGTGCTCGGCGCCCGGACCCGCAGCTGCGCCGGCCGCCCCGCCCGACGCCGCAGCGTGCGCCGCGGCGCCGCACCCGGCCGCGCGCGCCGCACCCGGCGCCGCGGCCGCCGCCGCCGCTGCGCCCGCGCGCCGCGCCGCACCGCTGGCCGCGCTCGGCCGCCTGCGCTGCCGGCAGCTGCCGCCGCGCCGCCGCCGCCACACCGCCGCCGCCGCCGCGCCGCCGCCGCGCCGCCGGCGGACGGCCGACTCGGCCGCCTGCGCACCCGCGCTCGCCGCCCCGCTGCTCGCCTCAGCCGCCTGCGCGCCCGCGCTCGCCGCCCCACCGCTCGCCGCCGCCGACTCCGCGCCGGCGCTCGCGGCCCCTCCACTCGCCGCCTCCGCCGACTGCGCCACGTCCGGCGCGGGCTTCGACTCGGCGGTCGTGAACTTCGCCACGGTCGGGCGGCGGGCGTTGAGGAGACGGGCTACCGCCGCGTTGCCGGCGTGGCGTTGGAGGGCGACGATGCGTGCTGCGGTGAGCGGGCCTGGGCCGGCGGGTTCGGGCGTGGCTTCGACGGGTGCCGGAGCGACGACGACCGGCACCTGCTCGACTTCGGGCTCGCGGCGCTGCGGCACTTACTCCGGCAGTTCCTCGGGCAGCTCGTCGAGCGCGAGGCCGTCCTCGGCCGTCTCGGATTCGGTTTCGAGCAGTTCCTCTTCCTCCGCGGCTTGGCGGGCGAGGCGGGCGACCGCCTGGTTGCCCATCGCGGACGCCCAGGCGGGCGTTCGGAACTGCAGTGGCGCCGCGGGCTCGGGGCGGCGGGCGCGCTCGGCGCCGGGTTCAGCCTCCTGCTCGCGCGTGCGATCCAGCACGGACGAAACCGTACCCGTCGTGGCGCGGCCGTTGGGGAAACCTTCAGGGCACGTCGATCACGACCTTGCCGACGACGCCCCGCTCAACCGCGTCGTGCGCCGCCGCGGTGTCCTGCAAAACGAACCGGTGGATCGGCAGCGTGGTCAGCGCCCCGACCGCCACCGCCTGGCTGACGCCGTCCACGGCCGCACGCAGAGCGGGGCGCCCGATCCCGTAGACCATCACGAAGCGCAGCAGCGACGTTCGCGACCATCAGCGGCCGGATCGGGATCTCGGCCGTCGGCCTGATCGGCCGCGTACGTCGCGATCACCGCGTGGTGCGCGGCCACCGCCAGATCGAGCGAGAGGTTCGGCCCCAACGCGAGCTCGACGATCCGGTCGATCCCCTCGGGCGCAGCCGCGCGGATCTGCTCGACCGCGTCCTCGGAGCGGTAGTTGACGACCGCGTCGGCACCCGCCGCGCGCGCCAGCTCCGCCTTCTCCTCGCCCGACACCGTCGCGATCACCCGCGCGCCCGCCCAGTGCGCCAGCTCGATCGCCGCGTGCCCGACCGCACCCGCCCCGCCGGCCACCAGCATCGAGCGACCGCGCACCGGCCCATCCGCGAGCACGCAGTGGTAGGCCGTCAAGGCGGGGATCCCGAGCGACGCGCCCAGCTCGAACGATGCGCTCCCCGGCAGTGGGACGGCCTGCTCGGACGGCACGACGCAGCACTGCGCCGCCGTTCCCCACTGACGCTGATACGCGGCGAAGTAGACCCAGACGCGCTCACCCACACGCCCCTCGTCGACACCGGACGCCCACCGCGTCGATCACGCCCGCCCCGTCCTGCCCCGGCACCTGGAAGGGGAACGCCAGCGCCGCGGTGGCGCCGGCGCGGGACTTCCAGTCGGTCGGGTTCACGCCCGCCACGCCGATCCGCACGCGGACCTCGCCCTGACCTGGCGAGGGCGTCTCGATCTCCGAGACCTGCAGGACGCTCGAAGCGCCGGTCTCCTCATAGAACGCGGCGATCATTCGTCGAAGAACGGTTCGCCGGGACGGGCGTACTGTCGCGCGACGTCGAGATTCAACGTCACCCCCAACCCCGGCCCCGAGGGCACCGCGACGCGCCCGCCGGAGATCACGGGACCGTCGAACCCGACTGCCAGGTCCTCCCAGAACGGGACGCTCATGCCATGCCACTCCAATGCGAGGAAGTTCGGGATCGCCGCGGCCACGTGGACGTTGGCCACGGTCCCGATCGGCGACGCGATGCAGTGCGGCGCCATCGAGATGTAGTGCGTGTCGGCGTAATCGGCGATCCGCCGCGTCTCCAGCAGACCGCCCGTCTTCTGCGGGTCGGGCGCGGCGATGTCGATCGCGCCGCACTCGAACGCCTCGCGGAAGCCGTGACGCATGTAGCCGTTCTCGCCGGTGGCGATCGGCGTCGAGGTCGAGGTCGTGACGCGCCGCAGCGCCTGCACGTTCTCGGGCGGCACCGGGTCCTCGAGCCACATCAGCCCGAGCGGCTCGAGCTCGTGGGCGAGCCGCTGCGCGTCCGCGACCTGGTAGCGCCAGTGGCAGTCGAAGGCGACATCGACCTCGTCGCCGACCGCATCGATCACCGCCGCGGCCAGCTCGACCATGTAGCGGATCTCGGCCCGCGACAGTGTCCCTGAAGCCGTGTCCTGCTGAAACGGCGTCGGCACGTCGAGATCGAACTTCAACGCGCTGAACCCGAGCTCGTCCACGACCTGACGCGCACGGGCCGCGTAGAGCTCGGGCGTGAAGACCTCGTCCGGCACGCCCTTGGCGTAGGCGCGCCCGTGCTCGGGGTTGCGGATCGAGCCGGCGGCGATCGCCTCCGGCGGCTCGGCACCCCAGCGCGCCGGCCGCTCGACCATCGTGGCGTCCATCGAGTGCAGCGCCTCGCCGGCGTGGCAGTCGGCGTACATGCGCACGGAGTCACGAAAGCGACCACCGAGCAGCCGGTGGATCGGCACGCCGTAGTGCTGGCCGACGAGATCCCAGAGCGCCGCCTCGATCCCTGAGATCGCGTTGTAGACGATCCCGGCGGCCGATCCGGCGCCCGACGAACCCCAGCGCAGCTTCGCCCACAGACGGTCGACATCCCGCGCGTCCTCGCCGATCAGCAGCGGTGCGAGGTCGCGCACGATGGCGGTCAACCCGGGCGCGGTGAAGGCCTCGCCGATGCCCGACAGACCTTCGCCCTCGGCGTCCACGCGCACGAAGGTCCAGTCGTAGTTGGCCTCGACGACGGCGGTATGCACTCCGGTGATCCTCATCGTGGCAATCGTTTCAAACAGCACGAGCCGGGAACGCCTGAACCGCATGGAGGAGACCACCGAAGTGCACAAGCAGACCATGCGCAAGATCGTCACCCGGCTGATGCCGGCCCTGCTGATCCTCTACGTGATCGCGTACCTCGACCGCGTGAACGTGACGTTCGCGCAGGATCGACTCGAGGAGGACCTCGGGTTCTCCGGCGCCGTCTACGGCTTCGGCGCGGGCATCTTCTTCATCGGCTACTTCCTGCTCGAGGTCCCGAGCAACCTGGCGCTGCACCGCTTCGGCGCGCGCAAGTGGATGGCCCGGATCATGATCACGTGGGGCCTGATCTCCGCCTGCACGATGCTTCGTCCAAGGGCCCGCTGAGCTTCTACGCCGTCCGCTTCCTGCTCGGCATCGCCGAGGCCGGCTTCTTCCCCGGCATGATCCTCTACCTGTCGTACTGGTTCCCGGCCCGCGAGCGGGCTCGCGCCGTCGGCGTCTTCATGTCGGCGATCGCGATCTCCTACGCGATCGGCGCGCCGATCTCCGGCGGGATCATGTCCGTGTTCGACGGCGTCGCCGGCCTCGAGGACTGGCAGTGGCTGTTCATCATCGAGGCGATCCCCGCGGTCGTCGCCGGCGTCCTCGTGTTCTGGAAGCTGCCCGACGGGCCGCAGGACGCGGGCTGGCTCGAGCCCGAGGAGAAGGCCTGGCTGGCCGAGCGCCTCGAGGGCGAGGAGCAGCAGCGCCTCGCGCGCGAGCGCCACTCGCTCGGCGAGGTGCTCAAGGACCGCCGCGTCCTCGTCTTCGCGCTCCTGTACTTCACGATGGTCATCAACGTCTACGGGCTGTCGTTCTGGGTCGGCGAGATCGTCGACCAGATCAACGGCATCGGCGACGTCGGCCAAGGGCTTCGTGACCGCGATCCCGTACACCGTCGCGATCGTCGGCATGGTCGTGATCCCGCGCTACTCCGACCGCACCGGCGAGCGCAAGCGCGATCGTCGCGGCCTGCCTCGCCGCTCGCCGCGGTGGCGTTCGTGGTCAGCACGCTCGTCGGCCCGGTCGCCGCCATCGCCGCGCTCGCCGTCGGCCTGTTCTTCCTGCTCGGCGTCCACGGCGTCTTCTGGACGATGCCCGCCGCCCTGCTGAGCGGCGCCGCGGCCGCGGCCGGGCATCGCGCTGATCAACTCGATCGGCAACCTCGGCGGCTTCGGCGGCCCGTACCTCGTCGGCCTGGTCAAGGACGCGACCGGCTCGACCGACGGCGGCCTGATCGTGCTCGCCGCGATCCTGCTCGTCGGCAGCGTCATCGCCCTGCTCGTCGCGCACGACAAGGAGCTCGAGCAGCGCGCCCGAGACGCGCACCGGCCGCTTCGACCGCACGCGCGAGCCCGTCAGCACGACGCACTGAATTCGACGCTCGCGCGCCGGGGCCGGACCCAGCGCGCGAGCATGAGCGTGACGCTCCGACTAGGGCGTCGTCGTCGAGAGCGTGAACGTGAGCGTCTTGGCGTACGTGCCCGTGCGGAGCGCGTCGCCGGCGGCGACCGACTGCTTGAAGTCGATCGTCACCGCGTCGTTGGAGACCGGTCCGGCGTAGGTCTTGATCGTCGACGGCAGCGTCGAGCCTGCGACCTGCAGCGGCTGCGGCAGCGAGAACGTGCCGTTGACGAGCCGGCCCGGCGCGACCGAGCTCGGGTCCGACGCGCTCAGCGTCGCGTCACCCGCCGTGGAGATCACGTTGGCCGTGGTGGAGGCCGTGTAGTCCTTCGCCACGCCCGGCGTGAACGCGCCGAAGTTCGCCGGCGTCCCGAGCGTCAGGGCGAGCGTCGCCGGCACGCTGCCGCCGACCGGCGCGTCGGTCCGGAAGCAGTAGCGGCGCTCCGCGGTCGTGAGCATCGGCAGCGGCGACGCCGCGTCGAGGATCGGCGCGATCAGGCCGCGGTAGGGCTGCTTGAGCGGCACGAACACGCCGCCCGCCGCGGGCTCGACCTTGATCCCGTGGATCGCCAGCCGCTGCGCGACCGTGCCGTCCGGATCGGCCGCGGTGTAACTGGACTCGGGGATGAAGTACCCGCAGGGCGACGGCTCGAGCAGGTAGCGAGCCTGCAGCGCGTCGACGTCGGGCTGGTCGTTCGGGTTCGCCCCGACGCTCGGCACCAGCGGCCACGGGTACGCGCCGCGCAGGATCGTCCGGGTCGGCAGATCCGACGTCTGGTACGCGACCGACTGCGCGATCGCGGCCCGGATCTGGGTCATGCGGCTGTTGAAGTACCGCATGCCCTCCCAGTTCTCCCACAGGTGCGCGTAGACCTTGCGCAGCCGGTTCGCGCGGCGAGTTCGCTCGCTGCCCTCCGCCGGCCGCGTCGTGCCACCCGCGGCGCGCGCCTCGCCGAGCATGCTGAGCCGTTCTTGAGCGCGCCGGTGTTGCGCAGGATGCCCTCGTGGCTGTCGCCGCCCGTGCTGTACGGACCCATCCACCAGCCCGACTGGGCCGCGCGCGCCGTACATCCACTCGTTGACCATCAGCTTGCCCTCTTCGAACAGGCTCTGCTCGACGTTGAGGTGGCGCGCGCCGAGGATCGGCAGGTCTTCGCTGTCGCCCTCGTGGTTGTCGACCATCACGTCCGGCGTGTAGTCGCGGATCATCGCCGCGAAGCCCTTGGTCTCGTTCTGCGTGATCAGCGCGTGGTCGCGGTTGAGATCCTGGCCGGTGGTGTTGCCGCGCGTGTTGTGCGCGCGGCCGTCGGCGTTGATCGACGGGACCATCAGCACCGTCATCCGGCTCAGCATCGCGAGGATCGCCGGATCCTCGGTGAACGCGAGCTGGCGCGCCATCGTGAAGCACGACTCGCGGCCGGAGGCCTCGTTGCCGTGGACGTTGCAGTTGATCGCGTACGTCGGCATGGCCGAGATCGCCGCCGCGGTGTCCGGCGGCTTCGGGTAGCCGATGATGTACAGGTTCATCGGCCGGTTCTCGATCGTGCGCGCGAGCTCGACGACCCGCATGCGATCGCTCGCCGCGTCGAGCGCCGCGGTGTACGCGGCCTCCTGCACGTCGGTCGTGTAGGGACCGTTCGTGTCCGACTCGTACGGCGTGCGCAGCGACGCCCCCGGGCCCGTGCCCCAGTGGCCGAGCGTCGTGCCGGTCACCGGCAGCCGAGTACGGCTGCGGGTTGGCGGTGCCCAGGCGCGCCCGCACGCGCCAGGTGTAGCGCCCGCCGAGCGGGTAGCCCGACTCCGCGAACGTCGGCGAGGCCGGCGTGATCGTGCGCTGCGACTGCCAGACGCCGACGATCATCGCCGGCAGCCGTCGGAGCGTCGTTCGCGTCGACCGGTGTGCGCTCGATCTGGTAGTCGGTCGCCCCCGCGACCGGATTCCACTTGAGCGTCGTGAACCCGTACTCCTGCGTCGCCGTCAACCCGGTGACCTGATTCGGCTCTTGTGCGCCCGCAACGCACGGCCAGACCAGCATCGCGGCCACCGCAGCCGCGACGAAACCCCTGCCCAACATTGTTCCCTCCCCGTAGGAAGGGTAGAAAACTACCCCACGTTGTGAACGCCGCAAATCAGCGAGTGTGGAGATGAGTCAACGCTGAGTCCGCGGACTGACCCGAGGTGCGAGGTGGGGTTACCCAGAGACTTGTCCAGTCGGGGCCTTGCGCGCTTGCATTCGCGGCAAAGAGCCCCCACACTGGCTCTATGACGTACTCCGAGCTCCGCGCTTCGGACGCAGAACGCGAACGCGTGGTCACCTTCCTGCGCGAGCATGCGCTGCTCGGGCGACTGTCGGACGATGAGCTCGAAGAGCGCATCGGCCTCGCCTACGCCTCGGTCACCGTCGGTGATCTCGAGCGGCTGATCGCCGACCTGCCGCGCTCGCAGCGGGCCGGAACCCGCCCGGCACCGCGTCCGCAGCCGGCGCGCCGGCACCACGGCCCGCCGCGCGGGCAGCATCGGCATCACGGCCCGCCGCCCGCGCTGATCGGCGTCGGCATCGTCGCGCTGCTGCTGACCGGCCTGCCGTTCGCGATGCTCGGCGTCGCTTTCGCGCTGGTCGCCGCGGTCGTCGCGATCGTCTTCGCGCTGAGCGTCGTGCTCGGCCCGATCCTGCTCGTCGCGCTGCTGATCATCGCCACCGCGCGGCGCCGGCGACCCCACCGCCAGCACATGCGGTGGGGCCCCAGCACGTACTAGAGACTCGCCCTTCGGTTCGGTGAACCGATCGGAGGTATGGTCGCGACAGGGTGGTCGTGGACAGCTCCGACGAGGCTCTGCTGCAGGCGGTCGCCGACGGTGACCGAGCCGCCCTGCAGGTGCTCTACGAACGCCATGCCCCCTGGTTGACGCTGCGGCTCTCGCGCCGCTGCGCCGACCCCGATCTGGTCGACGACGTCGAGGAGCCGCACGAGGCCGACGCGACGCCGACGACGCGGGCGCGGCGGCGGCTCATGCTCGCGGCGCTATGCCTCCCGGTTCTCGCGCTCGCCTGGCTCGCGCTGCTGCAGCTCGCGGGCGGCGCGACCGTGCTCGTCACCACCCAGCTCGCGGCCCTAGTCGCCGTGGCGGCTGTCGAGAAGCGGACGACGGCTCCGACATCCACTCCATGACCGCACATCGCCTCGTACTGCATGAGCACCCGTTCGCGTCGTACTGCCAGAAGCCGCTGATCGCGCTCTATGAGCTCGGGCTGCCGTTCGAGCGCCGCCTCGTCACCGACCGCAGCGAGCTCGCGGAGCTGTGGCCGCCGGCGAAGATCCCGGTGCTGGTCGACGAGACCGCCGGCGTGATGCTGCCGGAGTCGACGACGATCATCGAGTACCTCGACGCCCTGGCGCCCGGCGGTCCGCGGCTCGTGCCTGCGGACGGCCTGCAGGCACGCCTGTGGGACCGCTTCCACGACCAGTACCTCTCGACGCCGATGCAGAAGATCGTCGGCGACGCCATCCGCCCCGACGGCCACAAGGACCCGACCGGCGTCGAAGAGGCGCGGGCGATGCTCGACACCGCCTACGGGGTCCTCGACGACCGGCTCGCGACCAACGCCTGGAGCGCGGGGGAGACGTTCACGCTCGCCGACTGCGCGGCGGCACCCGCGCTGTTCTACCTCCGCGCGATCCATCGCTGGACCGGCCGGCCGAACCTCGACCGCTACCACCGCGACCTGATGCGGCGACCGTCGGTCGCCCGCGTCGTCGACGAGGCGCGCCCGTACCGCGAGCTGTTCCCGTTGCCATGGCCGCCGGACGTCGACGTCCTGTAGACCTTGTGGCTGCGATGAGCGAGGACCTGCAGGCGCTCGGCGAGCTGGAGCGCGAGCCGCTCGGGCTTCCCGCCGGGCTGGAGCTCGAGTGGCTCGGCGTCGCGGGATACCGCCTGACCTACGAGGGCGTCTCGATCCTCGTCGACCCGTACGTCTCGCGCGCCCCGCTGCGCTCGCTGCTGCTGCGCCGCCCCGCGCTCCCGGACCCGGTGCTCGTGCAGCGCTACCTCCCGCAGCCCGCCGCGGCGATCTTCGTCGGCCACACCCACTGGGACCACGCGGTCGACGCGCCCGCGATCGCACGCCGCGACGGCTGCCCCGTGTACGGGTCCGACTCGCTCGCACGCCTGATGGCGCTGCACGGCCAGCAGGGGATCGTCGTGGAGCCGGGGCGCGCGTACGAGGCCGGCCCGTTCGTCGTGCGCTTCACCCCGAGCCGTCACTCGAAGCTGCTCTTCGGCCGCAAGGTCCCCTTCGACGGCCCGCTCACCTGCGAGGACGTGCACGGCCTCAGCCCCGGCGCCTACCGCTGCGGCGCCGTCTACGGAATCCGGATCGAGGTCGCCGGGATCAGCCTCTACCACCAGGGCAGCGCCGACCTCGACGACGCACAGACGATCGAGCCGGTCGACGTCTTCCTCGCCGGCGTCACCGGCCGTCAGGTCACGCCGCACTACTGGCAGCGGATCCTGCCGCGGCTGGACCCGCGCGTGCTCGTCCCGACGCACTACGACGACTTCTTCGCCCCGCTCGCCGGGCAGCTGAAGCTCGTGCGGCGTGTCGCGCTGGCCGAGGTGCCGGGCGAGGTTCGCGCGGTGTCGTCGGCGACGACGGTCGCCGCCCTCACACGCGTGCGTTGAGCTCGCGCGCCGCCTCAGGCCACGTCGGATGCCGGAACTCGAATCCGGCATCGAGCAGGCGCCCCGGGACAACGCGCCGGCTCTTGAGCACCAGCTCGGTCTCCGTCCGCATGAAGAACGCGCCGGCCTCCAGCATCCAGCGGTTCGCGGGCAGCCCGATCGGGACACCGGCCGCCTTGCGCAGCGCACGCATGAACTCGGCGTAGGGCAGCGGCTCGGGGGCCGCCAGATTGACCGGCCCCGAGAGATCCTCGCGTTCGATCAGCAGCCGGATCGCGCGTCCGAAATCCACGTCGTGGATCCACGAGACGTACTGCCGGCCGCTCCCCGCGCGGCCGCCGAGTCCGCGCCGGACGAGCGTCCGCAGCGTGTCGAAGACGCCGCCGCGATCCGGGCTCATCACCATCGCCGTGCGCATCAGCACCGTCCGGATCGGCGCGCCCTGCGCCGCGTCCTCCCACGCGCGGGCGACGTCGATCGAGAAACGCCACGTGTTCGGCAGGTCAGGCTCGTCACCGCCGAGCTCGCCCGACTCGTCGTACGGCGGGCCGTAGTTGTCGGCGTAGATGGTCGCCGTGCTGGACTGCAGCCAGACGCGCGGCGGAACGGAGGCGCGCTCGATCGCCTCGCGCAGGACGCGGGTCGACTCCAGCCGCGAGACCATGATCTCGCGGCGGTTGGCCGCGGTGTACCGGCAGTCGACGGTGCGCCCGGCGAGGTTGATCAACGCGTCCGCGCCCTCGAGCTGCTCGGCCCACGGCCCGAGCGTGCGCCCGTCCCAGCGCACGGCGCCGGAGCGTGACAGCACGACGATCTCGTGTCCCGCGAAGGTGCGATTCAGGATCGCCCCGATCTGTCCCGACCCACCCGCTAACACGATCCGCATTGCGCCGAAGGTACCCGCCGGGGCGTACCCTCGACCGCATGACCGACTTCGACATGCCGATCACCACCGCGTTCGAGTTGCCGGGGGTGGTCATCCGCGAGAACCTCGGCATCACGTTCGGGCTCGTCGTCCGCAGCATGGGCTTCACGCGCAACTTCACGGCCGGCTTCAAGTCGCTGCGTCAGGGCGAGGTGAGCGAGTACACCGAGCTGCTCGAGGACGCGCGCCGCCACGCGCTCGACCGGCTCGTCGCCAACGCGAAGCTGCTCGGCGCCAACGGCATCGTCGCCATGCGCTACGACTCCTCGGAGATGGGCAACTCGTTGACGGAAGTCGTGGCCTACGGCACCGCCGTCGTGGTCGAGCGTGCCGGAGCCTGAGGAGCGGATCGCGGCGCTGCTCGGACGCCACTACGTCGCCGACCGTTTCGACGCCGACGAGCTCGGCCGCCGGCTCGACCTCGCCTACGCCGGCGACACCGAGGAGGCGCTCGCCGGCCTCCCGCCGCTGGCCGACACGGCACCGAAGCGCCGCTGGGGACGGCGCCACGGCGAGCCCGACGCGGTCGATCCCTCCTGGGTCCCGACCAAGGAGCGCTTCATCGACCCGAGCACGGATCGGGTGATGCGCGTCTGGTTGGACCCGGGCAGCCACCGCCGCCACTACATCGCCGAGCGGGCGACCTAGAGCACGCGCCACATGACGTGCAGACCGACGTAGCCGTGGCGCGGATGGTCGAAGGCCTCCGGCAGCGTCGTCATCACCTCGAAGCCGAGGGAGCGCCACAGCGCGACGGCGTGCGTGTTGGTCTCCACGACGGCGTTGAACTGCATCGCCCGGTAGCCCGCTTCGCGCGCCCACGCGAGCACGTATTCGCCCAGCGCGCGACCGACGCCGCGCCTCGTGGCCGCAGGATCGACCATGAAACTCGCGCTGGCGATGTGCGCTGCCGGCCCGCGATGGTTGCGGTTCATCTTCGCCGTGCCGAGCACGACCCCGTCATCGCCGACGGCGACCACCGTCCGATCCGGCGGTTCGAGCATCCAGATCGCGCGCGCCTCCGCCTCGCCGATGTCGCGCGGCAGCGTGTAGGTCTCGCCGGCGCCGACGATCTCGCGCAGGAAGGGCCATATGCGCGGCCAATCGGCGGCGGTCGCCTCGCGGATCTGCACCGCGCACATGACAGCACGAGCGCTACGGTCGTCTGACACCGATCGAATTGGAGCCAGCCATGGCCAGCGCGACCATCACGTTTCGCGTGGACGACGCCGAGCGCGAAGAGCTCGTCTCGCGCGCCGAGCGCGAGAAGGTCAACCTCTCCGACTACATCCGCGTCCGGCTCGGACTGCGCGGGCAGGGATCGGTCGGCGACGCGGAGATCCAGACCGACTCGCAGCTCGGCCTCAGCGATCAGGCGCAACTCGCCGACCACGAACGGCGGTTGCGGGCGCTGGAGGCGTACCGCTCGTAGTCCGCGAGGAGGACGCGTCCTCCTCCCGACGGAGCATCAAAGATCGCCCGCGGCGCGGACGGCGAATCGTCTTCGCGACCGACGACGTGACACGCCGGAAACGGGAGCCTTGAGGTCCCCTAAGAAGACCTCAAGGAGCACCCGAAATGGCCCGTCCCGGACAGATCATCCACAACCCCGTCAGCGGGGAGCGCATCGAGTTCCTGCAGACCGCCGCCGACACCGACGGCGCTCTGCTCGAGTTCGAGTTGCAGCTCGCTGCGGATGGCCGCGTGCCCGGCGCGCACGTGCACCCCGAGCAGGAGGAGCGCTTCCACGTGCTCGACGGCACGATGAAGTTCCGGCTCGGCCTGCGCACGATCGTGGCGGGGCCGGGCGAGACCGTCGTGGTGCCCGCCGGCGCGCGCCACAAGTTCAGCAACGGCGGTGACGGCCCGGCGCGCGTGCGCGTCGAGGTCGCTCCCGCGCTCGACATGGAGCAACTGCTGGTGACGACCGCGGAGCTCGCTCACGAAGGCAACACGCTGCGCTCGGGCATGCCGAAGCCGCTGCACCTGGCGCTGTTCGTCGAGCGCTTCCGGCGCGAGGTCCGCGCCCCGTTCCCGCCGGCCTGGATGGTGCGCGTGCTGATGTCGCCGCTGGCCGCCTTCGCGCGCCACCGCGGCCACGCCGCGCGCTACGCCCCGGAGCTCGCGTACGCGTAGCCGAGCTCGGCGAGGACGGAGGCGAGCGCCTCGCGCCGGACCGCGCCGCGGCTGAGCACGTGCTCGAGCACGCCGCCGTAGGTGAAGGACTGCGGCGGTTCGCAGAGCGCGTCGACGAAGGCGTCGTCGAACGCGCCGCGGTCGCGGATCCGCTTCGCGAGCCGTTCGAAGCGCAGCGCCGAGCGCTCGAAGCGCGGGCCGAGCTCGCCGCCTCCGGACGGGATCGGCTCGCCCTCGATCGCGGCGACCCAGACCTCCAGCGTGGAGACGAGCCGCTCCGCCATCAGCGCCGCGCTCGCCTCCTCGCCCTCGAAGCTGACGATCACGAGCCCGGGCCGCAGTTCGCGCGCGAGCGCCTCCGGCGGCAGCGTCGCCACGCTCGCCAGCAGCTCGCGCACGCCATCGAGGTGCTCCGCGACGTCGCGGGCGGTGAGGTCGCGGCGGTCGACGCGTTCGCCCGTCCCGGGGAGCAGGAGACCGGCCGGCGGGTGGAAGTGGATGCCGTTCGGCGCCTCCAGCTCCGGCGCTCCCGCGAACGCGCTCGGCGGCACGCCGTGGGCGCGGGCGAACGCGCGCGAGAACGCGGCGAGCGATCCGTAGCCCGCCGCGACCGCCGCCTCGGAGGGCGTCGCGCCGCCGCTGCGGAGCTGCCACGCGGCGCGCTCGAGCAGCAGCCGGCGTCGCAAGGCGACCGGAGACTCGCCGGTCGCCGCGGCCAGCAGCCGGTCCAGGTGGTCGCGCGAGAAGTGCGCGCGCCGCGCCAGCGCGGCGCCGTCGGCCGGCTCGTCGAGTGAATCGAGCACCAGGTCGATCAGGTCACGGAGGCGGTCCGCCATCCCCATAGCTTGATCGGTTTCGACGTCTCACTGGATCTTTGCCGCCAACCGAGTCACGGTGCAGCGCATGCCTTCCTGGTCCGAATTCGCCGCCGCCGCCCCCGAACTCGCCGCGCGCATCCAGGAGCGGTTCGAGGCGCACAAGCACAAGACGATGGCCACGATCCGCAAGGACGGCGGCCCACGCATCTCCGGCACCGAGTGCCAGTTCGAGGACGGCGAGCTGTGGATCGGCTCGATGTGGAAGGCCGTCAAGGCCCTCGACCTGCAGCGCGATCCCCGCTACGCGATGCACAGCGCCACCGAGGACCCCGAGCAATGGCGCGGCGAGGCGAAGATCGCCGGCGTGGCCGAGGAGATCCTCGACCCGGACGTGATCCGCGCGCGCAACGGCGAGGCCGGCGCGAGCGGCCCGTCGCACCTCTTCCGGCTCGACGTGACCGAAGCCTCGACCGTGGGGCTCAACGAGGCCAAGACGCTCCTGGTGATCGAGGTCTGGACGCCCGAACGTGGGGTGCGGACGATCGAGCGCGAATGAGCCCGCCGCAGTTCGTGCAGCTGAAGTGGGAGGAGCTCGACTCGTGGCTCACGCCCAACCACATGCGGCTCAAGTCGGCGCCGGCGAAGGTCACGCGCCAGCGCGGCCGCTACACGGTCATGGGCGCGGCGTGGGGTGCGCCGATCGCGGACGTCGAGGTCAGGATCGACGACGGTCCCTGGCGGGCGGCGGACCTCGATCGCCCGCGCGGCGCGCGCGGGCGAGCACCGCGTCGCGTCGCGGGCGTTCGATCACGCCGGCAACGTCCAACCCCCGCCCCAGGATCCGTACCTCGCGAGCCGGGTCAGCTACTGGGAGAACAACGGGCAGATCACCCGCCGCGTGCTGATTCCCTGACGGCGTTCGCATCGTGGCGCTGGGCCGTCCGATCCGCCGGATCGGACGGTCTAGGGTGCGGATATGGCTTCGATTCGCATTGGTGTCCAGGTCCAGCCCCAGCACGCCGACTTCGACGGCATGCGCCGTGCCTGGCTTGAGGCGGAGGAGCTCGGCGTCGACTCGATCTTCTGCTGGGACCACTTCTTCCCGCTCTCCGGGGAGCCGGACGGCAAGCACTTCGAGGCGATCGCGACGCTCGGGGCGATGGCGCAGGTCACCGAGCGCGCGCAGATCGGCGCGCTGGTCATCTGCAACTCCTACCGCAACCCGGAGCTGCTGGCCGATGCGCACCGGACGATCGACCACATCTCCGGCGGCCGCGCGATCCTCGGCATCGGCGCCGGCTGGTTCGAGCGCGACTACGACGAGTACGGCTACGAGTTCGGCACTGCACCGGACCGCGTCCGGGCGCTGCGACACGCGCTGCCGCGGATCAAGGACCGCCTCGGCAAGCTCAACCCGCCGCCCCTGGGCAAGCTGCCGATCCTGATCGGCGGCAGCGGCCCGAAGGTGACGTTGAAGCTGGTCGCCCAGTACGGCGACATGTGGCACGGGTTCGGTGACGCGGAGGCGTTCAAGGCCAAGAACGAGATCCTGCTCCAGCACTGCCAGGACGTCGGTCGCGACCCGTCGGAGATCGAGCGCACCTGGGGCATCCAGGCCGACAACCTGCAGCACGCCGACGCGCTGGTCGGCGCGGGCGTCCAGCACCTGATCGTCGGGATCGGTGGCGACGGCTCGGGCTACGACCTGTCCGCGCTGCGCCGGCTGGCGGCCTGGCGGGACGATCGCGGGTAATTCGCGTCAACCCGGGGTGACGCGCTCCACATACGAGCGCGTCCACCTGGGTAGTGCTGAAGGCAACCCCATCCCCTCCGGCGCCCCAGCCTGAGGGTCCATAGCGATCTCAGGAGGAGAGACGTGATCTGGCTATTGATCATCGTCATCGTCGTGCTGCTCGCGGTCGTCGGCGTACTCGCCATGCGGCAGAAGCGCTCCGCGCAGCTGCGTGAGGGCTTCGGCCCTGAGTACGACCGCGTCGTCGAGGAACGTGGCGATCAGGGCTCGGCCGAGGCCGAGTTGCGCGAGCGCCAGCAGCGCCGGAGCAAGTACGACATCCGCCCGCTGGGCGCGACCGCCCGCGACCGCTACAGCGAACGCTGGCGTGCGACCCAGGCGCAGTTCGTCGATCAGCCGGCGTCAGCGCTCGCCGAGGCGGACGAGCTGCTCAACGAGGTGATGCGCGAGCGCGGCTACCCCGTCGAGGACTTCGAGCGCCAGGCGGACGACGTCAGCGTCGACCACCCCGAGGTCGTCGAGCACTACCGCTCGGCACACGCGATCAAGGACCGCAAGCGCGCCAGCACCGAGGACCTGCGCCAGGCGCTCGTCCACTACCGCGCCCTGTTCAACGAACTGCTCGAACCCGCGTCCCGCGATGAGGACGAAACGACCCGATCCACCCGGATCGAGGAGGTCAGGTAATGGAAACCCGACAGACCCTCAGCACCCGCGAACTCGCCGGCTTCGACGAGCCCGAAGCGCAGACGCGCACGGACACGGACACGGACCGGGACAGGAACACCGAGACCGAAGCCGTCGTCGAGGAGCGCCTCGACGAGAACGTCGACGCGCGCGACGCGAGGACGACGCGGACCGACGAGACCCCGGAGCTGTTCCCGCGCGAGGAGAACGCCGACTTCCAGGGCCGCTGGGAGACGATCCAGACCGGCTTCGTCGACGACCCGCGCCGGACGGTCGAGCAGGCCGACGAGCTCGTCGCGAACGTGATGCAGCGCCTGGCCGAGGGCTTCGCCGCCGAGCGCGAGCGCCTCGAGCAGCAGTGGGGCCGCGGCGAGGACGTCTCGACCGAGGACCTGCGGATCGCGCTCCAGCGCTACCGCGGCTTCTTCCAGCGCCTGCTTCAGGCCTGATCCGCGGTCACGCCGAGACGAGCAGCGTCTCGAGCGTGGGGTTCTCGATCTCGACGGCCAGCACGCGCGCCGAGTCGAGTGCTCCCGCCTGACCGATCCTGGCGGCGTGGGCGAGGCTGCGGACGACGAGTTCGCGCATCTCGGTCCGCGCCGCGAGCGCGCCGAGGGTGTCGATCAGCTGCGTCGTCTGCTCCTCCTCGCCCGCTTCGAGCCCCAGCTCGATCGCCGTGTCGAGCACGTGCCCGTGCATCCACACGTAGCGATCGGGCAGGCGCTTGCTGCGGGCGCGCGCCTCGTCGATCCAGCCGCGTGAGCTCGCCCCCTCACCACGCGCGCGGTGCAGCAGCCCGAGGTTGCGCGCGGCCAGGCCTTCCCAACACGGATCGCCGAGCTCGCACGCCAGCGCATAGGCGTGCTCGAAGCGCTCCGACGCTCGCTCGACGTGCCCGTGGCGCAGATCCACCTCGCCCCGCATCGCCTCCGGGAACGGCTGGAACGCCGGCCAGTGCTCGGCGTCGACGATCGCGAGCGCGCGATCGAGCGAACGGCCCGCGTCGTCGGTCTCCTCGCGCAGCAGCTGGGCGCGCGCGAGCAGGCTGAGCGCGAACGCGAGGCGGCGCCGGTCGCCTGCGCGCTCGGCGCGTTCGATCGCGCTCTCCAGCGCCGCGAACGCGCGCGGATAGTCGCCCATGTCCGAATGGTTCATGCCCTGCACGGTCAGGATCGCCGCGTGCTCGGCGTCGCCCTCGGCCAGCTGCGCGGCGCGCGCGAGCCGCGCCTGGACCCCCGCGCGGCGGCCGGCCTGGATGTCGGTGTAGGCGAGCTCGCGCAACGCCGCGACCAGCGATGCGCGATCGCCCGCGCTCTGGGCCACCGCAAGCGCCTGATGCAGGACCGCGGCGCCCTCCTCGTCGCGCCCGCGCACGGCATGGACGAGCGCGGTCCCCAACGCGGTGAGCGAGCGAGCGCCGAGCGCGCCGTCGCCGCAGATCGCGGCCTCCGTGCAGGCGCGGCGCAGACAGCTCAACCCGTATTCGAGCGCGCCGGCGGCCATCGCCGCCTCGCCCGCCTCCAACTGCCCGCGGCCCGCCGCGCCGCCGCGGGTCATCGGCTCGACCGGCGTGTCCGGCCCGGCGGCGTTGCGGACCGCCGGCGAGGGCTCGGTGCCGAGGTGCTCGCGGAACAGCCGGCGGCACGCGGTGACCTGCGCGAGCGCACCCGCCCGGTCGCCCGCGGCGACGAGGCTGCGGACCAGCAGCTCGTGGTGCGCCTCGTCGAAGGGATCCGATGCCACGAGCCGCGCCGCGTACTCGGCAGCTTGCGCGGGGCGCCCGGCCGCGAGCTCGGCCAGGGCGGTCTCGTGCAGGACGGCGTCGGCGTGGCCCGCGACCCGGCGGCGCATGACCCGCAGCCACTCCTCGAAGGCCGGGCTCCCGCCCACACCCTCGAGCAGCGCTCCGCCCGCGGCGTCGTCGATCGTGACGTCGGGTGCCAGCTGCAGCCGCAGCGGATCGCCGGCGATCGTCACGGCGTCCCCGAGAGCACGGCGCAGCGCGGGGAGGCTCGAGTCCAGCTCCAGCGCCGCGAGCTCCTCGCGTGTCGCCGGGTGCTCGCTGAGCAGCAGGTAGGCGAGCAGCGCCCACCCTTCGGCATCGAGCGGATCGGGCACCTCGACGCCGTCGCGCAGGAGCGCCGGAGGTCCGAGCAGCCGGATGGTGGTGGCCACGCCGCCACCTTGCCAGACTGTGCGGCACCCGCCCAGGAGGCCAGCCACACCGTGCCCCGCTATCTGATCCATCGCGCCCTCGGCAACGTCAGCGACGCAGAGCTCGACGCCGCGGCCGAGATGTCCAGGCAGGTCCGCGACGCGCAGTTCCCCGAGATCGAATGGGAGCACTCGCACGTCGTGCGCACCGACACCGGCCGCGTCTCGTACTGCGTCTACGCCGCCCCGAGCGAGCAGCACGTCCGCGACCACGCGGCCGCGGCGGGCCTGCCCGCCGACGAGGTGCACGAGATCGAGCGCGACCTCCTGCCCTGAGGCAGGGCTACCAGGCGGAGCCGCCCGCGAGCCGCGCGCTCTGCGGGGCGATCTCGCGCACGACCGGGACGGTGAACGCGTGCGAGGCGGGGCGGCGGCGAGCGGTGGCGGCGAGAAGGGTCATGGTCATAGGAATTCTCCCGGCCGGGGCCCTGCGTTCTCAGGTGGCTGGCAGGCGTCCCGCGGAGGCCCACCCGGCCTCTGCGGGTGGGCATTCCGCCCGCGGTCCGGGGGCTGGCCGTACCCCGCCGCGGTCAGCTCATCCCGAGCCCTCGCCGGCCTGTCTCGTTGAGCTCCTCGGGGCCGAAGCGGTCGGGCCAGCTGCGCTCGTAGTGCTCCTCCGGGAAGTCGCTCGGGCTGTCGCCGCCGAGGAACGCCTCGCGCACCTTCGCGGCGTAGGCCTCGTTGCGCGGGCACCAGGGAGCGGCCGGGATGTACATCACGTTGCCCCAGCCCTGCTGGTCGCGGACCGGCGCGACGCTGTGGATCATGTCGCAGTGCCACCACACGGAGTCGCCGGCCTGCACGTCCGGGATACCGCTGAGGGCGCGCATCAGCAGCGGGTGCCACTTCTCGATCGCGGGGAAGACCTGGTTGACGGTCGTCCCGCACATGTCGTCCTCCGCGACGTCGGACAGCAGCGGGCGCAGCATCAGGTACGCCATCGCGCCTGGGATCGGCACCGTGTGGAGCACGCCCTGGTCGCTCGCCATGTCCGACAGCGCGGTCCAGCCCTGGAAGGTGCGAAACACGGAGCACATGGTCGAGCCCGGGTACTGCGGCCCGGCGGTGCGGTGCGAGGCGTCCCACGGGTCGTAGTCCTCGATCGAGCCGTCGAACAGGTGGCGGAAGGCCTGCTGGTAGGCGCTCGTCATCCACAGGTCGAGCGTGCCCGGGTCGAGGTGGGCGCCCAGGCCGCCGGAGTTCGCGCCCGGCGGGCGGCGGCGGATCCGGTCGGGGTAGAGCGAGTCGCGATCGGGGTCGAACCACTGCGTGCCTTCGGACGCGTACGTCCAGCGGTGGTTGAGGAACGACTGGACCCGCGCCATGCGGTCGCTCTGGCGGGCCTCCATCTGCGCCTTGGACCAGTACACGGGGTAGATCTCGGGGCGCGAGCCGACGCTGCCGAAGAAGTCGTCGCCCGGGCCGCGGTAATTCGCGAAGAAGTCGTTGCGCTCGACGTAGTCGACGATGTCCTGGTCCCATGCGAGCGCCTGGTCGCGCTCGAAGGTGCCGCGGATGACGACGCAGCCGCGGCGCTGCAGGTGCTCGACCGCCTCTGCGGAGACCGTGCCGGCCGCGATGTCGGCGTAGTCGATCACCGGCCAGACCGGCTCGCCGCGCCGCTTGGCGTCCTCGATCTCCTCCACCTGCTCGGTCAGCTGCGCTGTAACGACGTCCCAGATCTCCTCGACCGTGCGGCCGGACGCCTCGATCCGGGCGCGGATCGCGGCCTTGATCTCGCGTGTCGCGGCCTTCAGGTCCTCTGGAGTGGTCTCCCAATGCGGGAGCGGCGGCGCTTGCGTGGCGTGGGCGGACATGGCGGTTCTCCTCTAGGAAGGACTCTTTACTAGAATCGCAAGGTACCACCCTGGTCGCATTTAGGCAAGAGTCCTTCCTAGAATGCGGCGATGGCCCCGACCAAGCCGACCCTCGAGCTGCTGCGCACGCTGTCCGACGAGCACGTGCTGCGGGCGCTGATGTCGCAGCGCCACGCCACGCGCGCCGAGCTCGCGACCGCGACCGGCCTGTCCAAGCCGACCGTGTCCGAGAGCGTCCGGCGGCTGAGCGCGAACGGCTCCGTCGTCGACACCGGGGAGCGCACGACCGGGCGCGGCCGGGTCGGCAGCTACTACGCCCTGCCCGCCACGGCGGGCTGCGCGCTGGTGGTCAGCCTCGCGCCCGAGGGGATCGTCGCCGAGGCGGTCGACGTCTACGGCGACGTCGTCGCCCGCTCGCAGGCTCCGGTTGGCCGCGCGCCCGGGGCAGGCGAGGTCGCCCGGACGCTGCGCGCGCGTCGCCGGCGAGGTCGGCGGCCCGTTCCGGCTCGCCGTCGTCAGCGCCGCCGATCCCGTGGACCGCGAGACGCGGGCGGCTGGTCGAGCTGCCGGATGCGCCGTTCCTGCTCGGCGCGCTCGATGCGCCCGCCGTCCTCGCCGAACTGGTCGACGGCCCCGTCACCGTGGACAACGACGTCAACTGGGCGGCCCGTGCCGAGCTCGGCCGCGCGGGGGTTCGGGACTTCGTCTACCTGTTCCTCGGCGAGGGCCTCGGCTGCGCCGTGCTCAGCGACGGCGAGGTCCGCCGCGGCCACACCGGGGTGGCGGGCGAGATCGCACACCTGGTGACCGTCGGACCCGGCGGGGCGGCCATGCGCCTCACGGACGTCTTCGCCGCGCTCGGCCTGCGTCGCGCAGGCTCCACCGCGATCGACGTATCGGCGCTACTGGCAGCAGTGCGACCGTTCGACGCGCTTGGCCGTGCCGTGGCCGGCGTGCTCTCGGCCGTGGTGGCGCTGGCCGATCCGGCGGTCGTGCTGATCGGCGGATCGTGGGGCCGCGACCCGCGCGTGCTGGAGGCCGTGGCACGCGAGTTCGCCCGCGCGCCCCGCAGCGTCCCCGTGCGGGCCGCCGCGATCGAGGACGAACCCGCGCTGGCCGCGGCGCGCGAGACGGCGCTGCGTGCAGCTGCGCGACGCGATCGTCGCGTCAGCCTCGTAGCGCCGAGGCGAAGATGCCGGGGAAGTGCTTGAGGCTGCCGTCGGCGGCGTACTCGGTCAGGCGCCGTGCGGTGCCCGCCGCCGTCTTGTTGGTCACGAACCACGGCGGGCGCGGCGAGAGCGCCAGCTCGCCATGGGCGAGCGAGCGCGGCGCCGGGCGGAACGGGCCGCGCACGACGCTCTTCTGCGGGCGGTCGAAGAGCAGCGCGTTGTGGACCACGCCGCGGCCGCTCTGGATGTCCGTGTACTCGTGGCCGGGGAACGCTCCCCAGGTGGCGCGCGCCGTCAGGTAGCCGACGCCGGTCCACGCGTTGACGGCGATCGTGCCGTAGCGCAGGTCGGCGATCGCCTGGTCGAGCACCGGCCCGAGCTGCTTGGCGGTGTCCGGGTGGATGACGATGTTCGCGCCCAGCGTGCCGTACAGCGTCTCGTTCGCGAAGCGGACGGCGTTGCGCAGGAACTCGGCGGGGTCGGGCGCCGGCAGCGAGGTCGTCGCCCACAGCGGGCCGAAGAACTCCTCGTGGAAGGCGTAGGCCTCCGGGTCCGTGCCGTCGACGCCTTCGATCAGGACGATCGTGTCGCCGATCTTCTCCGCCTGCGGGTAGTGCGCGAGCGCGCCCGCACGCCGCTGGTCGGAGCCGGAGTAGTACGCGGGGCGCGGCTCGGCGTTGCGCAGCGTCTGGCGCACGGCGTCGAGCAGCCGGTCGCTCCCCGCCCAGCCCTCGGGGAGCACGAGCAGCTGCGAGGCGATGCAGTTGTGCCCGCTGTTGTGCAGCTTCTGGGTGACGAGGTGCTGGGCCTGGAAGTCGAAGTCCGCCCGGCGCCACGGGCCGGGGACGACGATCGTCGGGCCGACGCCGCCGAGCTCGGAGCTGATCGGCTTCGCGAGCACGCGTTCGTCGCGCGCCCGGCGCGCCGCGCCCTCCTCGCCCGGGCCGTAGACGATCAGGTCATGCGTGTGCGCGCTGCCGGTGATGTGGATCGTGTCCACGTCGCGGTGCTGGCACAGGTACGCGCCGACGTCGCCGCCGCCCGAGACGAAGCGCACGTAGCCGTCCTCGACCAGCGGCGCGAACGCCCGCTCGAAGATCGGCCCGAGGTAGTCGTTGATCGGGTTGAGCTTGACGAGCGCGACCTTGCCCTCGGCGTAGAGCATGTAGAGCATGTCCAGCGGCGCGATCGACGCGATGTTGCCCGCGCCGAGCACGAGCCCGAGCTGCCCTTCCGGGTCGCTGCGGCGGTAGAAGGTCGCGACCGTGTCGCGCAGCCCGGCGGCGTTGACGCCCTGCTCCATCCACACCTCGACGCTGAAGCCGTGCAGCAGCAGCCGTTCCTTGACGTCGTGCGGGTAGACCTCGACGACCGTCTGCCCGTCAGGGCGCTCGTGCACCGGGAATCCGTCGAGCGGATCCTCACCCGCGGCGACGGCGCGCAGGGTCTCGGTGACCGCGACGATCCAGGCCAGGACCCCGTAGGGCCCGGACAGCCACTCCTCGCCCGCCAGCTGCGAGTCCGGACTGATGCCCTTGGCCTTGACCGCGGCGGCGACCCAATCCTCGGCGGCGGCGAGGACGGTCGGCCGCAGCCGGTCGAGGTAATCGATCTTCGTCGCGATCGGAAGTCGCGCCCAGCGGTCCTTGGCGCCGACCAGCTCGCCGACGGTCGCGTCGAGGCTCTGCATGCCGTGGAGCGTATACGCGTCCGGCTAGACGTATGGACGTTGCGCTGCGCTCGAGCCTGCCCGTAGTGTCGAACGCTAATGAGGGGTCGATGGGAGGGGTTGGTACTGCTCGCGGTCGTCGCCGCGCTCCTCGGGCTGCCCGCATCGGCGTTTGCCGGGATCGGCTCGCTCCGTGATCTCGGCGGCCCCGACGGCTGCCTGAGCTCCGGTGGCGAGCTCGACTGCCGCCCGTCGCAGTCCACGCGCGGCGTCATGGAGATCGCGTTCACCGCGGATGGCCTGTACGCCTATTCGACGTCCTTCTTCGACGGTCGCGTGCAGGCGCTGAAGCGCAACGCGACGACGGGCAAGCTCGACGCGATCAACGCACCCTTGTCCGTCGACGCCCCCCATGGGGTCGCAGTCGCGCCCGACGGCAAGAACGTCTATGCCGCCGACGGCGACGGTGTCGTCACGTTCAATCGCGACCAGGCCACCGGCGCGATCACCAACGCGGGGCTCACCTCCGGCGGCCTCAAGCATCCGCGGATCGCGACGCACGCCATGGGGATCGACATCAGCCCCGACGGCAAGTTCGTCTACGCGGTCATCCGCCAGGTCAACGCGATCGTCGTCTTCGCGCGCGACCTCTCGACGGGCGTCCTCACCCGTGTGCCCGGCCCCTCGGGATGCGTCAGCGAGCGCGGCCGCCTGGTCGTCGACGAGCCGGCCACCGCGGGCACGTGCGTCGCGGCGACGGCGATGCTCGGGATCATCGACATCACGGTCGGTCCCGGCGGCACCCACCTCTACACCGTGTCCGACCAGAAGGACTCGATCGCGGTCCTCAAGCGCGACGCGGTGACCGGGACGCTCGCGCCGGCCACGGGCGACGCGCAGTGCGTCGCGCCCGGTGGCAGCTGGGCGTGGCCGGACGATCAGAACCCGATCCTCAACGAGCAGTCCTTCGCGTGCAAGACGGCGAACCCGCATTCGGAGTACCTCAACGGCATCTCGTTCTCGCCCGACGGCGCGCACGCCTACGTCGCCGGCCGCCCCGGCGTCGCCAGCTACGTGCGCAACGCGTCGACGGGTGCGCTGACGCAGGTCGCGGGCAAGGACGGCTGCAGCACCTACTACGAGACCGACGACGACTCGTGCCACTACACGCCGAACTCCAAGTACGCGCGCCGGGTGTGGGTGCGCCCGGACGGCAAGCGCGCGTACGCCGCGGTCGGCGAGAGCGCGGGCGTGATGACGTGGGATCGCAACACGACCACCGGCGGGCTGACGCCGCTCAAGCGCGAGGCCGGCTGCACCGCGATGCAGTCCTTCGGCGTCCGCTACTTCCACGCCTGCGAGAAGACGCGGCATCTGGCCGGCGCCTGGTTCGCGATCGGCAGCCCGGACGGGCGGCACCTGTACGCCGGCTCGCTCTACGACCGCGAGATCATCGCGTTCGGGATCGTGCGCACGACCTTCACGCCGGGCCCGCTCGACTTCTTCGTGCAGGAGGTCGGCCAGACCGCCGCGGCGAAGACGGTCACGGTTCGCAACGACGGCACGAACCCGATGCCGATCTCGGGCGTCAGCCTCGGCGGCGCGGACGCGTCCAGCTACGCGATCGCGTCGAACACGTGCCCCGCGACGCTCGCCGTCGGCGCGACGTGCGCGGTCGGCGTGACGTTCACCCCGACGAAGAAGGCCTACCTCAACGCGACGCTCGACATCGCCTCCACGGGCAGCGCGACGAGCCCGGACTCGGGCGCGCTGACCGGGATCGGGATCATCACCCAGCCGCCGCCCCCGGGCCTGACGCAGCTGTCCGGCGACGAGGGCTGCCTCACGTATCGACGGCCGCGAGGTCGCCGAGGACGCGTCGACCGCCGGGCGCTGCAAGACGGCACCGGGCGTCGGCATGTTCCAGACGACGAGCGAGGAGCAGTCGGGCGTCGACAACCTGGTGATCTCGCCCGACGGCAAGAACGTCTACACGACCTCCTACAACGTCTTCGGACCGTGGAACTCGATGGTCGGGCTGTCCCGCGACGCGACGTCGGGTGTGCTCGCGAGCCTGGCGCAGCCGAGCGGCTGCCGGACGCGGCCGCTGATCACCGGCTGCACCGCGATCGAGGACGAGTCGCGCGCCGATCAACATGGCGATCAGCCCGGACGGCAAGTCGCTGTACGCGGGGAGCTCCGTGATGGACGGCTTCGCGAGCTATGACCGCGATCCGGCCACCGGTGCGCTGACGAAGCGGCCCGGCTGCTTCAGCTACGACGGCGGCTGGGTCAAGAACACGACCACCGACGGGACGCCCTGCACCGCCGTGACGAGCCTGCGGCAGGTCTACTCCATCCACGTCGCCCCGGACGGCAAGAACCTCTACGTGATCTCGCAGAAGACGATCACGACGTTCAATCGCGACCCGGTCACGGGCAACGTGACGGCCCGCACCGGGCCCACGTCATGCCTCTCGCTCGACGGCGACCTCGTGTGGAACGCGCCGAACGACAACCTCTGCACCGCGGCCGGCGGCACGAACATCATGAAGCGGATGGTGTTCGCGCCGAACTCCAACCACGTCTACGTCGGCGGCGCCTACAGCGCGACCGCGGGCACCACTGACGCGATCACCCTGTTCGATCGCGCGGCCGACGGCACGCTCACGCGCCGCTCCACGCCGACGGCCAAGGACGGCTGCATCGCATGGACCAGCGGCCCCCACAGCGCGGGCTCGTGCCGCAACGCCCGCGCGATCGGGCTCATCAAGGCGTGGACGATGTCCCCGGACGGCAAGCAGCTCTATGTCGCGGGCGACCAGCAGGGGATCGCGATCATCGACCGTGACACGACGACCGGCCTGCTGAGCGAGCGCGCCACGCCGAACGGCTGCATCACCGAGACCGGCCGCTCCACCGCCGCCAGCGCGGGGACCGCCGGGCAGTGCCGCGTCGGCGGCTACGCGCTGCGCTCGCTCTATGACCTGGACGTGACGCCGGACGGCAGCCTCCTGGTGGCCGGCGGCAGCTTCGGGCGCAACTCCGCCGACCCGATCCCGCCGCCGCGCTACGACCTGGGCGGCGTCACCGCCTTGAGCCGCGATGCGTCCGGCTCCCTGACGATGACCGGCTGCTACAGCGGGACGCGGCGGTCGCTCGCCTCCGAACCGCTCACGACCGGTGAGTGCGCCGCGGCCCGTGGGCTCGACGGCCTCCCGTCAGCCGTGGAGATCGCGCCGGACGGCAAGCACGTGTACTTCGGCGTCGGGCCGTTCTCCTCCCCGTACCGCAGCGCCGGCCTCGCGCTGTTCCGCGTCGTGGCGTCGGGCGAGCCGGCGCCCGGTCCCGGCGTCCGCGTCGACGCCACCGATGCGGCGGTCAAGGAGAGCGACGCGAACGCCGTGTTCAAGCTCGAACTGCTCGCTCCGGCCGTGCGGGCGACGACGATCACGTACACGACCTACGACGAGTCGGCCAAGGCCGGCACCGACTACACCGCGCGCAGCGGGACCGCGACGATCGCGATCGGGCAGACGACGGCCACGGTCAGCGTGCCGATCACGAAGGACGCCGTCGCCGAGCAGCCGGAGACGTTCGGCCTGCGGATCACGGCGGCCGACGGAGCGGTGCTCACGGAGCCCGAGGCCACGGCGTCGATCACCGACGACGACGGCCGCCCCGCGCCGCCGGCGATCTCGATCGGGCCCGCCGAGGTCGTCGAGGGCGACGCCGACGGAGCGATCCTGCGCTTCCCGCTGTCGCGGGCGCCCGCCGACGCGCCGGACATCTCGAGCCTGAGCTGGGCCGTCGTAGGCGGCACCGCCGTCGCCGGTGCGGACTTCACTTCGAGCAGCGGCTCGCTGACCGTCATGCCGCTCGGCGACGTGACGATCGACATCCCGATCAAGGGCGACGACGTCTACGAGGGCGACGAGACCGTCGTCCTCCGGCTGTCGGACCCGTACGCGGCGACGCTCGGTGCGAGTGAGGCGACCGGCACGATCCGCGACGACGAAAGCGCCCCGGCCCCGCCCGGCGGTGGCGGCGGGGTTCCGGTCGTGGTGACCCCACCCGCACAGACGATCACCCCGCCGACGACGATCGGCACCCTGCCGTCGCCCAAGCCGCAGACCGCCGTGCTCGGGCTCCCCGCGACGAAGCGCTGCGCGAGCCGGCGGAGCTTCCGCATCACGGTCAAGGCCCCGCGCGGCGAGAAGGCCAAGACCGTCGTCGTGCTCGTCAACAACAAGAAGGTCAAGTCGCTGACGGGCAAGAAGGTCACCGCGCCGGTCGACCTCCGCGGCCTGCCGAAGGGCCGGTTCACCGTCAAGGTGACCATGACGACGGTGAGCGGCAAGGCGCTCGTTCAGACGCGCAAGTACAAGACCTGCGTGCCGAAGCCCAAGAAGAAGTAGCCGGCGCTACGGGATGTCGCGCGGGATGCCCGGGTCCGGCGCCGGGCCGTCCCCGTGGACGTTGTGCTCGAGATGGGGCGGCTCGGGGTCTGGCCCTTCGAGGTCGTTCGCCGGATCCGGCACATCCCGGTCGGCGATCGGCGTGACCGGGGCGTTGGGATCGACCCGACGCCGGCGCAACAGATCCCAGCAGCGGTCCAGTTCGCTCCGGATCGCCGCGAGCCGTTCATGACCGGCGTCGTCGAGCCGGCCCGCCTCGGCCTCCGAATACAACCGGTGCTCCTCGGCCACGATGTCCTCGATGTGATCGAGGATCGGCTGCTCGTCCATAGCCTGGAGCCTAGTCGGACTGGCCCGACGCGCAAGCGCCAGGCGCCGGCTCAGGCGCTCAGATCTTCGACGTAGTTGTCGGCGTAGTAGTTGATGAACTCCGCGTTCGATGCGCGCAGAGCATCGGCCGCGCGCTGCTTGGCCGCATCGTCATCACCGACGGCGACGCCGATCACGAAGTGGCCCTCGCGAAGATGGTCGGCGTACCGGTGCACGTGGTCGCCGTCGTCGCTGAACACGCGCTGAAGCCAGCGTTCGACGGTGCCGACGAGCCCATGCTTGCCGCCCTCCTCGTCGATCCGGCCGGCGTCACTCTCGCCGTGCAGCACGTCGTACTGGTCGGCTGCGAACCCCGCCTGGTCCAAGCGGTCGCGGGCACCGCTCAGCGCGGCGTCGTCGAGGAGCACTCCGACGACGTTTCCGCCCGGATAGGGGAATCTGTCGCGAGCGTTGGAATCGTCGGTCACGGTGCGCGGAATGCTACCGCGGGCATCGAGTCGGGCACGTTCAGGGCGTGGCGGTCTCCACCGGCTCCGTCGGCGCGGCGGCCTCCGGGGTGGCGGTCGCGTCGGGCTGTTCGGACCCGCCGGAGGGCGGCCTGATCCCGTCCGCCAGTTCACTCAGCTTGCTCTTGAGCTCATCGAGCGCGCTCTGGAAGCTGTTCTTCGCGTCGTCTCCGGCTTGCGCGATCTGGTCGCCGGCGTCGCTGGCGCTCTGAGCAAGGTCGTCGAGCTGCGAGGACAGGTCCTCGGCCTGCTTGTTGGCCGCGTCGGCGTCCTGCTGGGCCTGGGCGGTCGCGTCGCGCTGCTGGTCCAGGTCGGAGTTGAGGCTGAACGCCCAGATCCCCACGCCGACGAGCGCCAGCACGAGCACGCCGCAGACCGCGATCCACACCCACGGCCGCTTGTCCGACGACGTGCCGGGAGCCGCGGGGTCGGGAGGGCCAGGCACTTGCTCGGAAGGTGCGCTCATGGCCGCCATGGTCAGCCTCGCCGCCGCGGCTCACATCACCCGGTGTGGATGAACCCGCGGCGCGTCGGCCGATCAACCCCGGCGGCCGCGGATGATCCGCCGCGCCACCCACGCCGCGATGGCCAGGCCCACGACGATCAGCACCGGCGTCGAGAGCCGGCCGATCGCATCCGAGACGTGCTCCCACTGGCTCCCCAGGAAGTACCCCGCGCCGATCAACAGCGCGTTCCAGATCGTCGACCCGATCAGCGTCAGGACGATGTACTCGCCGCGCGGCATCCGCAGCACGCCCGCCGGGAGCGCGACAAGGCTGCGAACGCCGGGGATGCATCGGCCGCCGAGCACCATCAGCCAGCCGCGCCGACGGAACCAGCGTTCGGCCTCGTCGAGCTTGGCCGGATCCTGATGCGCGAAGCGCACGAACCGCTCCGCGAACGGCCGGCCGCCATGGCGCGCCGCCTCCTCGAGCGCCAGCGCCCCGACGAGCGAGCCGAACGTGCTGGCCACGAGCGCCCCGGCGAAGGTGAACTCCCCCTGCTCGACGAGGTAGCCCGCCAGAGGCAGGACCACCTCGGACGGGATCGGGGGAAAGATCGTCTCGGCCACCATCAGCAGCGCGAGCCCGAGATAGCCCAGGTCGCTCAGGACGTCCGAGATCGCGACGGCGAACATCAGCGGATGGGGACCGCCGGCACGGAGCTCAGGCGCTCAGTGCCGGCGGTCGCAGGTGTCACGCGTGCTGTTCCGCGCGCCCGATCGCCGAGAGGGCCTCCTGCTCGGCCTCGTCCCAATCCCCGAACCCGCGCTTGAGCGTGTGCTGCTCCGCGCGCGTCGCCGCACGCTCGATCTGCTCGGCGTCGACGTCGACGCCCACCACGATCAACGCCGCCTTGCCCGGCTCGAGCAGCTCGCCCATGTCCTTGGCCTCGGCCCGGCTCGTGCCGTGCGCGAGGTGCCCGAACCACGCACCCAGCCCCGCCCCGGCGCCCGCCATCCCCGCGTAGCTCACCGCGGGAAGCAGGAACGGGAACAGGACCGCGGCACCGGCGCCGGCGGCAAGACCGATCCACGCGCCCTTCTGCGTCGGCTTCTCGGTCTTCGTCACCTGGATCTTGCCGTCCGGGCGGTGCACCATCACCGCCGAGTCATACGACCCGATCGCACCGCCTTCATGCAAGGACTTGATCGCCTCGTAGTCGGCATCGGCGTCAGCGACGTTGTCGTAGACGCCCGAGTAAAAGAACATCGGTTTGGCCACTGCAGCTCTCCTCTGTCGTTTACCGAGAGCTTCCGCTTCCGGCGGGCGCCGAACATCGCCCGGTCGGGATGATTGTCGCGCCGATGGTCATGCGAACATATGTTCGCATATGACGAGCGACGGATCGCCCTACCCGCGCCTCAAGCGCGCCATCCAGGTCGGCAACCTGGCCATCATCCACGCCACCGCCGCCGAGCTCGGCTGGGTCGCCCTCCGTGACGCGCTCGGCATCCTCCTCGTCATCGAGGCCAAGGACGATGAGCGCTTCGAGGCGGCGGCGGTCCGCTGGGCCGGCCGGCTCGCGCTCGAGGTGCCGGACCTGGTGCTGGCCGAGCTCTCCGGCGCGCTGGAGTCGCTGCACGCGCTGCCCGACGAGCACGCGCAGCGCACGCTGCTGACGCTGGCCGATCGTGCGGTGCGGCCGCGGCCTCCGACGACCGCTGCGCGGCGCAAGCGCTGAGGGTCCCTTCTAGCGCAGCTTGATCTTCGCGACCACGTCGGAGTCGTTGGAGTCACCGACGGTCTTGTTGGAGATGACCTTGCCGGTGGCGCCGAGGTAGCGGCCGGCGCCGCCGACCACGGTGCCCGGGTAGCCCTGGAAGACCAGCATCGAGCCGCCGATCGCGACGTGCGCGGTGCAGGCGGGCTCCGGCGAAGCCGCGGTGAACATGCAGACGACGTGCTCGGAGGCCGTCGACCGCTTGGCGTGGCGCTTGTGATTGCCGGCGAAGTCGGAGGCGAACACGTCGAGCCGGTCGCCGGCGACCGGCTGGGCGCTCGGGTCGCTGACGACGGTGCCGTCGGCGTGCGTGAGCGTCACCTTGTCGACCTTCGAGAAGAAGCGCAGCGTCTCGGTCTTGCCGGCGGCCGAGGCCGACGCGGTCCCGGCGATGGCGAAGGCGGCGGAGAGAGCGGCGATGCGAAGCGTGTGATTGAGCATGGTGCTGACGCTACGTTCGGCGCTCCTGCGCCACATCTGGGCCAGCACCAGTTTTCGGAGGGCCGAACCTACGCGCTAGCCCTTAAGGACACGCAGGAAGGCCAGGACCGCGAGCACGCGGCGGTGGTCGTCGCTGTTCATCGGCAGGCCGAGCTTCATCAGGATCGTGCGGACGTGCGCCTCGACGGTCTTCTCGGTCAGCCACAGGCGCTTGGCGATCCCTGCGTTGGTGCGGCCCTCGGCCATCAGCTCGAGGACCTCCTTCTCGCGCGGGGAGAGCTCGTCGAGCGCGCTGGTCGGACGCGGGGCGCCGATCAGCGTCGCCACGATCTGCGGGTCCAGCGCCGAGCCGCCGGCGGCGACGCGGCGGGCGGCGTCGAGGAAGTCGTCGACGTCGAGGACCCGGTCCTTGAGCAGGTAGCCGAAGCCGCCGCCGGCGGTCACCAGCTCGACGATATGCCGCGTCTCGATGTGCTGGGAGAGCACGAGCACCGCCGTCTCCGGGTGCGTCTTGCGGATCGTCGCCGCGGCGCGCGTGCCCTCGTCGTCGTACCCCGGCGGCATCCGCACATCGACGACCGCGAGCTCCGGCTCGTGCTCGGCGACGAGCGCGAGCAGCGCGTCGGCGTCGCCCGCCTTGCCGACGACCTCGTGGCCGGCGTCCTCGAGCAGCCCGGCGATCCCCTCGCGCAGCAGCACGGTGTCCTCGGCGATCACGATCCGCACGGCAGCTCCACGGCGATCCGCGTCCCGGACCCGGGCGGGCTCTCGATCGCCAGCGTCCCGCCCTGCGCCGCGACACGGTCGAGCATCCCCGGCAGGCCTGAGCCGCCGGTGCGCGCGGCGCCGCCGACTCCGTCGTCGGCGATCGTCATGCGCAGCACGTCGCGCTCGCGCGCCGTGCGCACGCTCACGCGCGTGGGGGACCCGTGCTTGACGGCGTTGGTGAGCGCCTCGCAGGCGACGAAGTAGGCCGTGGCCTCGATCTCCGGCGGGGCGCGGTCGGGGGTCGCGGCGACGTCGACCGGGATCGCCGACCCGCGCGCCAGATCGGCCAGTGCTGCCGCCAGGCCCTCGTCCAGCCGCGGCGGCCGGACACCAGCCGCGATCGTGCGCAGATCCGCGATCGAGGCCGCCACCTCGTCGACGGCCGCGTCGAGCGCGGGGACGAGCATCTGCGCCTCGCGCGGGAGCGAGCGCTGCAGTCGCCGCAGCACGATGCCGAGCGTGACCAGGCGCTGCTGCGCACCGTCGTGCAGGTCGCGCTCGATCCGCCGCCGCTCCTCGTAGCCGGCCAGGGCGATCCGCGCGCGCGAGGACTCGACCTCGGCCAGCTGCAGCCGCAACTCCACCCGCAGGCGCGCGAGCTCGACCGGCACCGCGGCCGCGCCGAGCACGCCGCGCAGCAGGTCCGGGGCCGTCGGGGCGTGCAGCAGCACGCCGAGGTCGCGCCCGATCACCGAACGCACGCGGCCGTCCGCGGGAAGGTCGACTTCATGCCCATCGCGATCGGCGTAGCCGGCGCTTTCCGGGAGCTGGAAGACGAGCGTCGCCTGCGGATCGCCGAGCGCGAGACACAGCACGGAGCCGACGTCCTCCGGCTCGGCGCGCCCGTCGCGCACGTCGTCCAGGAAGTCGCGCAGCAGGCGCACGGCCTCGAAGCGCCGGCGGGAGAAGCGGCGGTCGACCAGCGCCTGCAGCCGGTCGCGCAACGGCAGGAAGGCCAGCGCCGCAGCCACCGTCGCCAGCGAAGCCGTCACGGCCGAGCCGCCGACGACGAGTCCCACCAGCAGCGACACCAGCGCATACGTCGCCACCAACGCCACGGTCAGCGCGGCGTAGACGAGCGTGCGGTTGACGAGGCGGTCGATCGAATACAGGCCGTGGCGCGTGATCGCGACGGCGACCGCGACCGCCGGCCACGCCTGGAGGATCGTCAGCGTCACGGCGTCCGTCAGATCCGACGACCCGGCGAAGGTCGACACCAGCGACGTGCCGCCGAGCCAGACCGGGATCAGCAGCGCCCCATACGCGAGCCAGAGGACCTGCCGGCGCAGCAGTTCGTCGCCGGCCTTGTAGCGGGCCCGCACCGCCGCCGCGCCCGCGAACAGCGACAGCAGCAACCCACCCCAGCAGGCCCAGAACAGCGGGATCGCCCACTCGCCCAGGCGCACCGGCAACGGACTTGCCACCTGACCGTACGCGCTCTCGTGCTTGCGGAACAGCACCAGCAGCACGACGATCCCCGCGCACACGACGAACGCCGCCCACGCGACCGGCCGCCAGCGCGGCGACGGCAGCGAACCGTCCGGGAAGACGAAGGCCAGCGCCAGCGGCCACAGGAACAGCACCGGCCACGGCGATGCGACCGTCGCCGCCCACAACCCGAGCGTGTCGTCGCGATCGTGCTCGAGCGCCAGCGCTGAAACGCCGTCCGCCCCCAGCACGATCGCCACCGACGCCGAGCCCAGCAGCAGGATCCACGCGATCCGGTTCCCGGGCCGCCGCAGCGCGACGAACAGGCCGACCAGCGCGGGCGTGAACACGCTGACCACGAACAGCACCGCGAACGCGATGTGCACGAAGTCGCGATCCTCCGACGGCGCCGCGACCGCCCTCCCGACCACAGCGCCGATCGCCGCGACCATCGCCGCGCCCGCCACGACCATCGCGATCACCCGGGACACGCGACCGATCCTCGCTCATCGGCCGCGCCGTGACCACGGTGCTAGCACTCAAACCGCCGGTGCTTAACGAAGAAAGCCTCGCGTTTGCGAGGCTTCTTGTTGCGACGGGAGCGACGGGACTCGAACCCGCGACCTCCGGCGTGACAGGCCGGCGCTCTAACCAACTGAGCTACGCCCCCAGGCGCGCCGGGAAGAATAGCGCCCCACCTCCGAAACCCGAGCCGCGGGGCCCGGCACGGACCGCAACTTGGCGGTTCGAGCCGGTTTCACGGAGGCGTCAACCGATTTGAGCCCGGAGGTAGGGCAATGTCAAATGTAGTCGGAAGTCGCCTCGTTCTGCCGATGGCCGTGGCGCTCGCCATCGGCCTGGTGGGGACGGCGCAGGCCAAACCGATCACCGGGACGCCCGGGAATGATCGGATCCACGGTTCGCGGCACGCGGATGTGATCGACGGGCTGGCCGGGGATGACCGGATCGGCGCGGGTAAGGGAGCGGACGTCGTCAACGGCGGTGAGGGGCTGGATCGCATCTGGGGCGGCTGGGGTGCCGACCAGCTGCACGGCGGGGCCGGCAACGACCGTGTGTGGGGCGGGCTCGGCGCGGATCTGTCGTGGGGCGAGGACGGCGACGACCTGATGGGCGGCGGACACGGGGACGACAAGCAGTACGGCGGACCCGGGAACGACACGATCTACGCCGGCCGTGGGCGCGACGAGTCGTGGGGCGAGGACGGCAACGACACGCTCTGGGCGCTCGCTCGCGCGGACGTGCACGGACGCAACGACACGCTCGGCGACTCGCTGCACGGTGGGCCGGGCGACGACACGTTCAAGACGCGTGACGGCGAGGTGGACCTGATCGATTGCGGTCCCGGCGTCGACACCGCGCTGCTGGACTTCAAGGACGTGATCGTGGACGCGACCGCGCAGAACCCGAACGGCTCGTGCGAGGTCGTCAACCGCGAACGACGGGCGAAGAAGGGCGAGGATCAGCGTGAGAGCGCCGATCCGACGGAGGACGTCAGCCCGAAGTGAGCGGGCGGGAGTAACGAAGGAGACCGCGGGGTAGGTCTCGCGCCATGTACATCGGTGTAGGAGCTCTCGTAATTATCGTCATCCTGTTGTTGATCTTCGTCTTGTGAGCGACCGGGGGCTGCCGCCCCCGGACCCGCATGACGAAGCCGGCTATGGCTAGCCCCACCGGTACGCCGGTGGGGCGCCCCAGCCACAGAGGCCGGGGGGCGCGAATGACGCGTCACCTGTTTCTCGGCAGCCTCCTCGGTACATGGAGTTCAATCCCTCGAGGGGGCCTCAAGTGCCGAAGAGAAACCTCGCCGCGCGCGCTGCTTATTGGAGCGCGCGGCACCGGAAGATCGCGATCGGCGGCTGGCTCGCGTTCGTCGTGATCGCGTTCGTCCTGGGCGGCGCGATCGGGACGAACACGCTCGCCGACGAGGACACCGGCAACGGCTCCTCGCGCGTCGCCGACGCGGCGATCAGCCGGGCCGACTTCCCCGACAAGTCCGACGAGCAGGTGCTCATTCAAGGTCGCGGCAAGGCGGCCACGGTCGACGACCCGGCGTTCCAGGCGGGCGTGAAGACCGTCGTCCGCAGTTTGAAGGACGCGCCGCACACCGCCGAGGTCGCGAGCCCGCTGGCCAAGGGCAACGAGGGCCAGATCTCCGAGGATCGCCGCTCCGCGCTGGTCACGTTCTCGATCCCGGGCGACAGCGATCAGGCCGACGAGCGCGTCGACGCCTCGCTCGCCGCCACCGCGGCGGCGCAGAAGGCGCATCCCGACCTGCGGATCGAGCAGTTCGGCGACGCGAGCGCCGACAAGGAGCTCGGCGCCAGCCTGGACGATGACTTCAAGCGGGCCGAGTTCCTCTCGCTCCCGATCACGCTTGATCATCCTGATCGTCGCCTTCGGCGCGCTCGTCGCGGCCGGCGTGCCGCTGCTGCTCGCCATCACGGCCGTGATCGGCACGCTCGGCCTGGTCGGCCCGATCAGCCAGATCGTCCCGATGGAGTCCTCGGCGAACTCGGTGATCCTGCTGATCGGCCTCGCGGTCGGCGTCGACTATTCGATGTTCTACCTGCGGCGAAAAATGGAGGAGCGTGACGCCGGTCGCAGCAGCGAGGCGGCGCTCGAGTTCGCCGCCGCGACGTCCGGCAAGGCCGTCCTCGTCTCCGGCCTCACCGTCCTGATCGCGATGTCGGGCATGTTCCTGGCCGGCAACGCCGTCTTCACCTCCTTCGCCGTCGGCACGATGCTCGTCGTCGCCGTCGCGATGATCGGCAGCGTCACCGTCCTCCCCGCCGTCCTCTCCAAGCTGGGCGACAACGTCGAGAAGGGCCGGGTGCCGTACATCGGCGGTCTGCGGCATCGCAACCACGGCGAGTCGCGCGTCTGGTCGTGGGTGATCGATCGCGCGCTCGCGCGGCCGGTGCTGTCGGTCGTCCTCGCCGGCGGGCTGCTGGTCGTCCTCGCCGTGCCCGCTTTGAACATGAAGACGATCAACCCGGGCGCCGCGGGCCTCCCGCACGACCTGCCGATCGTGCAGACCTACGAGCGCATCCAGGACGCGTTCCCGGGCGGTCCGCTGCCGGCGTTCGCGGTCGTCGAGGCCGACGACGTCACCTCACCCGCCGTGCAGAAGGGCATCGACGAGCTCAAGGCGACCGCGAGCGGCCCGACGAGCACGATCGTCAGCCCGAACAAGCACGTCGCGATCGTCTCGATCCCGCTCCCGGGCAACGGCACCGACGCACGCTCCGACGCCGCGCTCGTCAAGCTGCGCGATCACACCATCCCCGCCACGATCGGCAAGGTCCAGGGCACGCAGACCAACGTCACCGGCATCACCGCCGGCTCGAAGGACTTCAACGACAAGCTGGCCTCGCGCCTGCCGGTCGTGTTCGCCTTCGTCCTCGGCCTGGCGTTCATCCTGCTGCTCGTCACGTTCCGCAGCATCGTCGTGCCGATCAAGGCGATCGTCCTGAACCTGCTGAGCGTCGGCGCCGCCTACGGGATCCTCGTCTGGATCTTCCAGTACGGCCACCTCGAGGACCTGTTGGGCTTCGAGTCGGTCGGCGGGATCACGTCGTGGCTGCCGCTGTTCCTGTTCGTGATCTTGTTCGGCCTGAGCATGGACTACCACGTGTTCATCATCAGCCGGATCCGCGAGGCGGTCGATGGCGGGATGTCGACCGACAAGGCCGTTTCCCACGGCATCAAGGCCACGGCGGGCGTCGTGACCAGCGCCGCGATCGTGATGGTGGCGGTGTTCTCGATCTTCGCCACGCTCTCGATGATCGAGTTCAAGCAGATGGGCGTCGGCCTCGCCGTGGCGATCGCGCTCGACGCGACGCTCGTGCGCGCGGTGTTGCTCCCAGCAACCATGAAGCTGCTCGGGGAGCGCAATTGGTATCTCCCGAGCCGACTCAATTGGTTGCCAAAATGGGAACACGAAAAGGCACCGGAGGCCGTGCACGCCTAACCTCTCGCGCCTATGCGAATTGGCGTGCTCACCGGCGGCGGAGACTGCCCCGGACTCAATGCGGTCATCAGGGCCATCGTTCGAAAGGGCACCGATGCCCATGGCCATGAATTCGTGGGCTTCCGCTATGGCTGGGCCGGCGTACTGAAGAACGAGACAGTTCCGCTGGATCTAGCCGCTACACGCGGGATCCTGCACCGTGGCGGGACGATCCTCGGATCGTCCCGCACGAACGTGTACAAGGTCGAGGACGGCGTCGAGAAGGTCAAGGCCGCGATGGAGGCCCAGGGCCTCGACGCCCTGATCCCGATCGGCGGCGAGGACACCCTCGGCGTGGCGGGCAAGTTGCACGAGGACGGGATCAACGTCGTCGGCGTGCCCAAGACCATCGACAACGACCTGGCGGCGACGGACTTCACGTTCGGCTTCCAGACCGCGGTGCAGATCGCGACGGACGCGATCGACCGGCTGCACACCACAGCTGAGTCGCACAACCGCGTGATCATCGTCGAGGTCATGGGTCGCCACGCCGGCTGGATCGCCCTCTACTCGGGCATCGCGGGCGGCGCCGACGTGGTGCTGATCCCGGAGAAGCCGTTCGACGTCGACGAGGTGGTCGCGCACATCCGCCGCCGCCATGAGTCGGGGCGGACGTTCTCGATCGTCGTCGTCGCCGAGGGCGCCACGCGCTCGGACGGTGACCTGATCACCGACCACCAGACCACGGACTCGTTCGGGCACGTGCGCCTCGGCGGCATCGCAGTCGAGCTCGAGAAGGAGATCGAGGCGCGGACCGGGTTCGAGTCGCGCATGACGATCCTCGGGCACGTCCAGCGCGGCGGCACGCCGCTGGCGTTCGATCGCGTGCTCGGCACGCGCTTCGGCGTCGCGGCGATCGACGCCGTGAGCGAGGGCGACTTCGGCAAGATGGTCGCGCTGCGCGGCACGACGATCGAGCGTGTGCCGCTGTCCGAGGCGCTCGCCGAGCCCAAGCTGGTGGACCCTGAGATCTACAAGACGGCCGAAGTCTTCTTCGGTTGAGGTAACCCTTGCCGTCGTCCTGACGGGCATCAACCTGCGGCCGCTGTTCGGCAGCCTGCCGCCGCTGTTGGCCGACATCCGGGCTGAGCTCGGACTGTCGGCCGCCGCGGCCGGGCTGCTGACCACCGGTCCGCTGTTGTGCCTCGGGCTGCTCGCGCAGCTCGGGCCGCGGATCGCTCGGCGCTACCCCGTCGAGCGGGTGCTCGCCGCGGCCTGTCTGGTCACGGCGATCGGGACCGCGGTGCGCGGTGCCGGCGGCATCCCCGCGCTGTACGGCGGGACGCTGCTGGCGGGCGCGGCGATCGCGCTCAGCCAGGTCATCACCCCTGCCTGGGTGCGAGCGAAGGCGCCCCACCGCGTGGGCTTTCTCACCGGCGCGTTCTCGATGTCGCTGGTCGCGGGCGCGACGGTCGCGACCTTCACCGCGATCCCGTTCGAGGAGTGGTTCGGCGGTTGGGAGCCGGCGCTGGCGGTGTGGGCGATCCCGGCGCTCGTCGCCACCGCGGTCTGGCTGCCTCTGGCGGCCCGCGCCCACGATCCCGTCCCCGCCCCGTCGCGCGAGTCGCTGTGGCGGGACCCGACGGCGTGGTCGATCGCGCTGTTCATGGGCCTGCAGTCGATGGCCTTCTTCTCGACGATCACCTGGCTGCCCGAGATCCTCGAGAGCGACGGGTTCAGCGAGGGCTACGCGGGCACGCTCGCGGGCGTCACGCAGCTGATCCAGATCGCGCCCGCGTTCGCGATCCCGGTTCTTGCCGCGCGTGCGCGCACGCAGACGCAGGTGCTGGCGCTGATCGTCGGGACCTCGCTGATCGGCCTGTTCGGCATCCTGGTCGCCGCAGATGCCGCGCTGCTCTGGATGGTCTTCCTCGGCATCGGCCAGGGCGGCGCGCTGGGCCTCGGGCTGATCCTCCCGGTCCTGCGCGGCCGCGACGCCGGACAGGTGGCGGGGATGACCGCGATGTCGATGGGCGTCGGCTATCTGATCGCTTCCACGGGCCCTGCGCTCGTGGGCGCGATCCGCGATCTGAGCGGCGGCTGGACGTGGCCGATCATCGCTTTGATCGTGATCACGATCGCCGAGTTCCCGGCCGCGTGGAGAGCTGTGACGAAGTAGGCACAGAGATCGGCACGTTTGCGTGTTGTTCCGTTCAGGCGGAGGCGCGAGATTTGACGGGTGAGGTCACTCGAGTTGCGCTGCGGCAAGCCCATTGGCTCCACCCGTCACGCGTTGACTGGCCGAGATCGCCGCTCCGACAGCACGGATTGGTTCGGACCAAGGATCTCCGCGCCGCCGGTGTGAGCGCGAGCGCCGCGAGCCGCCGACGAGCGCGCGGCCAGCTTCACCGCGTCCATCCGGTGTCGACTGCGGTCGGCCACGCCTCGCTGTCGCGAGAGGCACGCTGGCTCGCCGCGGTGTTCGCCGCCGGCGACGGCGCGGCGCTGAACCTCCGGGCGGCGGCGGATCTCTGGCGGATCCGCCGCGGACGGCCTGCGGCCGATCACCGTCGTCGCCCCCCGGCGCGTGCGCATCGCCGGTGTACGCGTGCAGTACTGCAGACGGCTCGACCCGCGTGACGTCACCGTGCGAGACGGCATCCCGGTGACGACGGTCGCACGGACGATCGTCGACCTCGCCGAGATCGAGACCGTCGAGCGGCTGACGAACGTGATGTACGAGGCCGCGTACCTGGGCCTGCTCGATCTCGACGAGCTCCGCGCCTGCGCTGCACGGCTCAATGGACGGCACAAGCACGCCGTCCTCGAGGAGGCCATCGAGGACCATCTGAAGGGCAGCGCCGGAAGTAAGAGCGATAAGGAGGACGCATTCCATGCGCTGTGCCGCGGCCAGCTCCCGAGGCCGATCGCGAACGTGAAGGTGCTCGGCGAGGAGGTCGATGCGTACTGGCCGGAGTTCAAGCTGGTCGTCGAGGTCGACGGGCCGGGTCACGAGCGGCCGCGGGCGCGGCGCCGGGACCGGCGCATCGATCGGATGCTCAGGACCGCCGGCTACACCGTCCTGCGCTTCACGGACAAAGAGATCGAGCGGCGACCCGCAGGCCGTCGTCGCTGCGGTCTACGACGCGATGAACGGCATCCCGACGTAGTTCTCGGCGAGCGCGGTGGCTTGGGCTTGAGAACTTGTCGTGTAGCGCAGCTGGGAGTGCTGGAGGCGCAGCTGGAAGTCGTCGTCGCCCTCGAAGCGATGGAGCATCGACGTCATCCACCAGGAGAAGTGCTGGACGCGCCAGACGCGCTCCAACGCGCGAGAGGAGTAGGCCGACAACCCCGACGGATCGCCGCCGTAGAACGACTCCAGCGCATGGGCGAGCAGGTAGACGTCGGCCATCGCCGTGTTCAGGCCCTTGGCGCCCGTCGGCGGGACGATGTGCGCGGCATCGCCCGTCAGGAACAATCGCTCGTGCTGCATCGGCTCGACGACGAACGAGCGCATCGGTGTGACGCCCTTCTCGAAGATCGGGCCGCGGTTGACGGACATGCCGAAGCGACGATCCAGCTCCTCCCAGATCGCGTCGTCGGACCAGCGGTCGATGTCCTCGTCGGGCTCGCACTGGAGGTACATGCGCGTGACCTCGTGCGAGCGCATGGACGCCAGAGCGAACCCGCGCTCGTGGTGCGCGTAGATCAGCTCCTCAGACGACGGCGCGCACTCGGCGAGGATCCCGAGCCAGCCGAACGGGTACTCGCGCTCGAAGACCGTCAGCACGTCCGCGATCGCCGGCCGGCAGACGCCGTGGAAGCCGTCGCAGCCCGCGATCACGTCGCACTCCAACGTGTGCTCGGCGCCCTCGTGCACGAACGAGACGCGCGGCGTGACCGGGTCGACGCGACACGTCGGAGACCTCGAAGTACAGCGGCAGATCGGAGGCCAGCCGCGCCTCGATCAGGTCCTTGACGACCTCCTGCTGCCCGTAGATCGTGATCGCCCGGCCGCCGGTCAGGTCGCTCAAGGCGATCCGGTGCCCCTCGCCGTCGAAGCGCAACTCGACCCCGTGATGCACGAGCCCCTCGGCGTGCATCCGCGCGCCCAGGCCCACCTCATCGAGAAGGTCCATCGTCGCCTGCTCGAGCACGCCCGCGCGCACGCGCTGCTGGACGTAGTCGCGATCGCGGCGCTCGATGATCACCGAGTCGATCCCGCGCAACTCGAGCAACCGCCCGAGCATCAACCCCGCGGGGCCGCCTCCGACGATCGCCACCTGGGTACGCATACCCCAAGAGCATACTGATACTGTTCGCTTTCCGCACCAACGTTTGTCATGCGCACACACGCCCAGATCACCTCCCTCGCCGACGCCGTCAAGGACCTGGTCAACGACGGGGACACGGTCGCGCTGGAGGGCTTCACCCACCTGATCCCGGTCGCCGCGGGGCAGGAGATCATCCGCCAGCGCAAGCGCGATCTGACCCTGGTGCGGATGACCCCGGACATCGTGTACGACCAGATGATCGGCGCCGGCTGTGCGCGCAAGCTGATCTTCTCGTGGGGCGGGAACCCGGGCGTCGGCTCGCTGCACCGGTTCAGGGAAGCGGTCAAGAACGACGAGCTCGAGCTCGAGGAGCACAGCCACGCGGGCATGGCGAACCGCTACGTCGCCTCCGCGTCGCACCTCCCGTTCGCCGTCCTGCGCGGCTACAACGGCACGTCGCTGCCCGAGCACACGGACACGATCAAGACGATCACCTGCCCCTTCACCGGCGAGCAGCTGACCGCGGTCCCGGCGCTCGACCTGGACGTCGGGATCATCCACGCCCAGCAGGCCGACCGGCAGGGCAACGTCCAGCTGTGGGGCCAGGTCGGCGTGCAGAAGGAGACCGTGCTCGGCGCCAAGCGCAGCCTGGTCACGGTCGAGGAGATCGTCGACGAGCTCATCCCGCGGCCCAACAGCGTCGTCCTCCCGCGCTGGGTCATCTCGCGCGTGGCGCTCGTGCCCGGCGGCGCCAAGCCGTCCTACGCGCAGGACTACTACGACCGCGACAACCAGGCCTACCGGGACTGGGACGCGGTCTCCAAGGACAGCGAGAAGTTCGACGCCTGGCTGGAGGAGGTGCGCGCATGAGCGATTACGAGGCCGACGAGATGATGAGCATCGCCGCGGCCCGCGCCCTCAAGGACGTCAACGCGTGCTTCGTCGGGATCGGCCTGCCGAGCACCGGCGCCAACCTCGCGCGCCGCACCTACGCCCCGGACCTCGTGCTCGTCTACGAGGCGGGCGCGATCGGCGCCAAGCCGTCGCGGCTGCCGCTCAGCATCGGCGACGGGATCCTCGGCGAGACGGCCGACGCGATCGTCGGCGTGCCCGAGATGTTCAACTACTGGGTCCAGTCGGGCCGGATCGACGTCGGCTTCCTCGGCGCGGCCCAGATCGACCGCTTCGCCAACATCAACACGACCGTGATCGGCGGCGACTACGACCACCCGAAGGTCCGCCTGCCCGGCGCCGGCGGCGCGCCGGAGATCGCCGCGTCCTGCGGCGAGGTGATCGTGATCGTGCGCCAGAGCACCCGCGCGTTCGTCGAGAAGGTCGACTTCGTCACCTCGGTCGGGCACGGCAGCGGCCCGGGCGACCGCGAGAAGCTCGGGCTCCGGGGGAAGGGACCGACGCGCGTGATCACCGACCTCGGCGTGCTCGAGCCCGACCCCGAAACGCGCGAGCTCGTGCTCACCCAGCTTCACGAAGGCGTGACCGCCGAGCAGGCCCAGGAGAACACCGGCTGGGACCTGAAGATCGCGCGCGAGCTCAAGACGACCGAACCCCCCACGCAAGACGAGCTCAGCGCGCTGAGAGAACTGGTGGCCGCGACATGAGCGCGATACATCCTCGACGCCGTCCGGTCCCCCTTCGGCCGCTTCAGCGGCGCACTCGCCAAGACGCGCCCGGACGACCTCGGCGCGCACGTGATCAAGGCGCTGCTGGAGCGCGCGCCGGACCTCGATCCCGCCCAGATCGACGACGTCACCTTCGGCAACGCCAACGGCGCCGGCGAGGACAACCGCAACGTCGCGCGCATGTCGTCGCTGCTCGCGGGCCTGCCGACGAGCGTGCCCGGCAACACCGTCAACCGCCTCTGCGGCTCGAGCCTCGACGCCGCGATGCAGGCCAGCCGCGCCGTCGAGACCGGGGACGCCGACGTCGTCCTCGTCGGCGGCGTGGAGTCGATGAGCCGCGCGCCGTGGGTCGTGCTCAAGCCGGAGAAGGGCTTCCCGGCCGGTCCGTCGACCATGCACTCGACGACGCTCGGCTGGCGCATGGTCAACCCCGAGATGCCCGATCAGTGGACGATCTCGCTCGGCGAGAGCACCGAGAAGCTGGCCGGCATCTACGGCGTCGGCCGCGAGGCGCAGGACGCGTTCGCGCTCAGGAGCCACCAGCGCGCGGCCGCCGCCTGGGACGCGGGCTTCTACGACGACCACGTCATCGCGGTCCCCGACACGGACCTGACCCGCGACGAGGGCATCCGCGCCGACAGCTCGCTGGAGAAGCTCGCCAAGCTCAAGCCGGCCTTCCTCAAGGACGGCACGGTGACCGCGGGCAACGCCTCGCCGCTCAACGACGGCGCTTCAGCCCTACTGGTCGCCTCCGAAGCCGGCGCGCAGAAGGCAGGACGAGACCCGATCGCCCGGATCGCCGGCCGCGGCACCTTCGCCGTCGATCCCGACATCTTCGGCATCGGCCCCGTCGAGGCGGCCAACCGCGCGCTCAAGCGGGCCGGCATCACCTGGGCCGACGTCGACGCCGTCGAGCTCAACGAGGCCTTCGCCGCGCAGTCGCTCGCGTGCGTGGGCGAGTGGAAGGAGCTCGACCCGGAGCGCGTGAACGTCAACGGCGGCGCGATCGCGATCGGGCACCCGCTGGGCGCCTCCGGCGGCCGCATCCTCGCGACGCTCGCCTACACCCTGCAGGCGAACGGCTGGAAGTACGGCGTCGCCGCGATCTGCATCGGCGTCGGCCAGGGCCTGGCCGTGGTGCTGGAGGCGGTGTGACGTTCCGGGACGACAGCGAGAGCCATCCCCCGCTCGACTATCCCGGCTACAAGTCGACGCGGCTGCGGCACCCGAAGCAGCCGCTGATCCTGCTCCCCCAGCGCCTGACGGAGCTCACCGGACCGGTGCTCGGTGAGGACCGCCTCGGCGAGCTCGACTACGACCTCACGCGCCAGCACGAGGGCGAGCCGCAGGGCCAGCGGATCATCGTCCACGGCCACGTCAAGGAGGACGACGGCCGCGCCGGTTCCGGACACGCTGGTCGAGATCTGGCAGGCCAACGCCGGCGGCCGCTACCGCCATCGCTGGGACACCTGGCCGAGCCCGATCGACCCGAACTTCACCGGCGTCGGCCGCTGCATCACGGACCGCGAGGGCTACTTCCGTTTCGTGACGATCCGCCCGGGCGCCTACCCGTGGGGCAACCACGCCAACGCCTGGCGCCCCGCGCACATCCACTTCAGCCTCTTCGGCCGCGCGTTCACGCAGCGCCTGGTGACGCAGATGTACTTCCCGGACGACCCGCTGTTCTTCCAGGACCCGATGTACAACGCGATCGCCGACCGCGACCAGAAGGCCGCCGAGCGGATGATCTGCGCCTTCGACTACGAGTCGACCGAGGAGCAGTGGGCGCTCGCGTTCCGCTGGGACATCGTGCTTCGGGGCGGAGACGCGACGCCGACCGAGGAGCCGCACGCGTGACCACGCCCTCCCAGACCGTCGGCCCGTACCTGATGATCGGGCTGCCCTGGCCGGATGGGCCGGCCGTCGTGCCCGAAGGGACACCTGGCCGGATCCGGCTCTACGGCAAGGTCCTCGACGGCGAAGGCGCCGTCGTCCCCGACGCGCTGATCGAGACCTGGCAGGCCGACGCCGAGGGCAGCTTCGACAACCGTGACTTCCGCGGCTTCGGCCGTGCCCCGACGAACGACGATGGCGACTGGGAGATCTTCACGGTCAGGCCCGGCGCGATCGGCGACGGCCAGGCGCCGCACATCGACGTCAACGTCTTCGCCCGCGGGATGCTCAACCGCTGCGTCACGCGGATCTACTTCGCAGACGAGGACAACAGCGGTGATCCCGTCCTCGCGACCGTCCCACCGGAGCGCCACGAGACGCTGCTCGTGCACTCGTCGGCCGACGGCTACCGCTTCGACGTCATCCTGCAGGGCGAGGGTGAGACCGTCTTCTTCAAGCTCTGACGTCTTCGCGGGCGTGCTCGCCCGCGGCGGCGTCGCCGAGCAGGTCTCCGGCCGCGCCTGGCTGCAGGCGCTGCTGGACTTCGAGGCCGCCCTCGCGCACGCACAGGCGCGCGAGCACGTGATCACCCAGGAGCAGGCGCAGGAGATCGCGATCGCGTGCGACATCGACCGCTTCGACGTGGCCGAGATCGGCGCCAACGCGGCCGAGATCGGCAACCCGGCCGGCGCAGTCGTCAAGGCGCTCAGGGCCATCACCGACGCGCCGGTCCACCACGGCGCGACGAGCCAGGACGCGGTCGACACCGCCGCGATGCTGGTGACCAAGCGCGCGCTGGAGCCGCTGCTCGCGGATCTGCAGGGCGCCGCCGACGCCGCGGCGAAGCTGGCGAGGACGCACCGCGACACGCCGATCATCGGCCGCACGCTGCTGCAACAGGCGCAGCCGACGACCTTCGGGCTCAAGGCCGCGGGCTGGATGGTCGGGCTGGACGAGGCGGCCGCCGGGTCTGGGCCGCGTGCGGCTGTCAGTGCAGCTGGGCGGGCCGGTCGGGACGCTGCGGTCGCACGCGACGCGACGCTCGTCGGCACGGCGCCTCGCCCACGACCTCGGCCTCGAGGCGCCGCTCCTCCCCTGGCACACCCTGCGCGGCCGGATCGGCGAGCTCGCGGGCGCGCTGGGCGTCGCCGCTGGCGCGATCGGCAAGGCCGCGCGCGACATCACGCTGCTCGCGCAGACCGAGGTCGGCGAGGTGCAGGAGGCCGCGCCCGGCGGCTCGACGTCGATGCCGCACAAGCGCAACCCCGTCGCCGCGATCAGCGCGCTCGGCTGCGCGCAGCAGGCGCCCGGGCTCGTCGCCACGCTGCTCGCCGCGATGGTGCAGGAGCACGAGCGCGCCGCGGGCGCGTGGCACAGCGAATGGCGCCCGCTGTGCGAGCTCCTCACCACGACCGGCTCCGCCGCCTCCTGGCTGAGCACGAGCCTCGAGGACCTGCAGGTCGACACGCGACCGCATGCGCCGCAACCTCGGCGACGCCGCAGACACCGGCGCCGCCGCCACCCTTGTCGATCGCGCACTGGAGAACCGATGATCCCGTTCCACACCATCTCGGGCCCCGAGGACGCGCCGGCGCTGATCCTGTCCAACTCGCTCGGGACCACGCTGAGGATGTGGGACCCGCAGGCGACCCGGCTCGCCGAGCGCTTCCGGCTCGTCCGCTACGACACCCGCGGCCACGGCAGCTCCGAGACGCCCCCCGGGCCGTACAGCATCGACGACCTCGGCCAGGACGTCGTCGAGCTCCTCGACCACCTGGACCTCGAGCGCGCGCACGTCGCGGGTCTCTCGCTCGGCGGGATGACCGCGATGTGGCTCGCGATCAACGCCCCGGAGCGCGTCGACAAGCTCGTCCTGCTGTGCACGTCGCCGCTGATGGGCCCCGCGCAGATGTGGGCCGACCGCATCGTCACGGTCCGCGAGCACGGCACGCAGGCGATCGTCGGCGGCACGCTCGAGCGCTGGTTCACCGACGACTTCCGCGCGCAGCACGACCTCACCGACGTCCGCGAGATGTTCAACGGCATCGACGACGAGGGCTACGCGAACTGCTGCGCGGCGATCCAGCACATGGACCAGACCTCCGGTCTCGCGACCGTCCAGGCCCCGACGCTCGTGATCGGCGGCGCGCAGGACCCCGCAACGCCGCCGGAAGACCACGCCGCGAAGATCGCCGCGGCCATCCCCGGCGCCCGCCTCGAGGTGCTCGACCCGGGCGCGCACCTGATCAACATCGAGCGCCCCGCGGCCGTCACCGACCTGATCCTCGAGCACCTGGAGGCAGCGTGACCGACGACCCCCGCTACGACGCCGGAATGAAGGTCCGCCGCGAGGTGCTGGGCGACGAGCACGTCGACCGCGCGACGGCCAACGCGACCGACTTCAGCCGCCCGTTCCAGGAGTACATCACCCGCTCCGCCTGGGGCGAGGCGTGGACGCGCCCCGGCCTGGACCGCAAGACCCGCTCGTGCATCACGCTCGCGATCCTGACCGCGCTGCGAGCCGAGAACGAGATCCCGATGCACGTCCGGGCCGCCGTCAACAACGGCCTGACCCAGGAAGAGATCCTGGAGGTGCTGATCCACACCGCGGTCTACGCGGGCGTCCCCGCCGCCAACAGCGCCGTCGCGATCGCCCAGAAGACGCTCGACGAACCGTGAGCGAACGGGGCGACCACTTCGTCCAGTCGCTCGAGCGCGGCCTCGCCGTCATCCGCGCCTTCGGCCCCGACGACCCGGAGCTCACGCTGAGCGACGTCGCCCGCCGCACCGGCCTCACCCGCGCCGCCGCGCGCCGCTTCCTGCTCACGCTGACCGACCTCGGCTACGTCCGCACCGACGGCAAGCAGTTCGCGCTCACCCCGCGCATCCTCGAACTCGGCTTCGCGTACCTGTCGAGCCTGAGCCTGCCCGAGATCGCCGAGCCGCACCTCGAACGGCTCGCCGCCGAGGTGCGCGAATCGAGCTCGGTATCGGTGCTCGACGGCGACGAGATCGTCTACGTCGGCCGCGTGCCGACGAGCCGCATCATGCGCGTCTCGATCAACGTCGGCACCCGCTTCCCGGCCTACGCGACCTCGATGGGCCGGATCCTGCTGGCGGCATTGCCCGACGACCAGTTGAACACCTACCTCGCCCGCGCCGAGATCCGCCCGCTCACGGCGAGAGCCATCGGAAACGCGACAGACCTGACAAAGGAACTGCGACGGATCCGCGAGCAGGGCTGGGCGCTCGTGGACCAGGAGCTCGAGGAGGGACTGCGCTCGATCGCCGCTCCCGTCCGCGACGCCAACGGCCGCACGGTCGCCGCGGTCAACGTCTCCGCGCACGCCAGCCGCGCCTCCCGCGAGGCGGTCGCGACCGAGCTGCTGCCGCCCCTGCTGGAGACGGCGAAACGCATCGAGGCCGACCTGCGCGACGTCTCGCCAGCCCGCCTGCGGGCCTGAAGACCGGCCCTATCATGGAAGCGATGGCATCAACGGAGCAAGCCTGGTCCGAGCACGCGCTCGAGCAGCTCGCGGACGCCGGCTACCGGCGCGGCGGCGCACGCCAGGTCGTCATCGAACTGCTCGACGAGCAGGCCTGCGCGCTCTCCGCGCTGGACATCGAGGACGAGCTGCGCGCCCGCGACGGCCGCCGCGTCGGCCGCGCCTCGATCTACCGCGTGCTCGACGAGCTCGTCACGCTCGGACTGCTCTCGCGCGTCGACGTCGGCGACGGCGTCGCCCGCTACGAGCCGCAGCGCCCGCACGACCAGGAGCACCACCACCACCTCGTCTGCGACGGCTGCGGGCGCCTCACCCCGTTCCAGGATGACGCGCTCGAACGAGCCATCCGCGGCCTCGCCGCACGCGTCGCGTTCGACGTCTCGGATCACGACGTGACGCTCCACGGCAGCTGCGAGAACTGCCGCAGTACCTAGACCATCGTTTAGGGACATCCACACCCCATGGGTTGCCCAAAACAACACATGAGAGGTTAATGGGAGATGGACCTCCAGGGTCCGAAGGGGGAGGCACCATCTCTACAGGGGGGTTTTCTGCATGCGCTCACGCGCATCCGCGCTGATGCTCGCGCCGCTTTTGGCGTGCGCTCTGGCGCCGGCGGCGGCATCTGCCGCCAAGGTTGAAGGCGCGAACATCGCGCCTTACACGGCTGTCATCGACAGTCCGAGTGAAGCGGCGACGCTGAACGAGATCGGCTACGACATGACGGAGTCGGGCTACGACCCGACTGACAGCGGCGAGCAGGAGCTTGAGCTCTTCCTGTCGCCCAAGGAGGCGGCGACGCTCGAGGCGCGGGGTGTGGAGACCAGCGCCGTCGCGATCGAGGCACCCACGGCGAAGAACAAGGCGCTCGGCGACAGCCCGAACCCGTTCTTCAACGTCTGGCGCTCCTACTCGGAGCCCGGCGGCATCGCTGACGAGATGCGCGCGACGGCCGCGGCCAACCCGGACGTCATGAAGCTCGAGCAGATCGGCACCACGACGCTCGGCAAGCCGATCCTCGTGATCAAGATGACCGCCGACGCCCGCAACACGCCCGACGGCGCGCGGCCCGCGCTGCTGTTCTCGGCGATCAACCACGCGCGTGAATGGGTCGCGGCCGAGCAGGGCCGCCGGCTCCCGGTCTGGTTCGCCGAGCACAAGAACGACCCGAAGATCAAAGAGATCATCGCCAAGACCGAGCTCTGGTTCATGCCGATCCAGAACATCGACGGCTACGACTTCACGTTCACCTGCGGCCTCGGCGCCGACCAGGTCCCGTGCGACTACCGCGTCCGCACCGCCGACGACAACCGCTTCTGGCGCAAGACGATCCGCGACAACAACGCCAACGGGATCATGGGCGACAGCCAGGACGGCGTCGACCCGAACCGCAACTACCCGGCCAAGCGCGCGATCGACGAAGAGGGCGCGAGCAACAACTTCAGCAGCGGCACCTACCGCGGCCCGTATCCGCTCTCCGAGGCGGGCAACCTCGCGGTCGACCGTCTCCAGCGCCGCGTCAAGTTCTACGGCAACATCAACTACCACACCGACGGCCAGCTGCTGCTGACCCCCGTCAGCTACACCACGGACTACGCGCCGCCGGACGCGACGATCTTCGCGGCCATGACCGGCACGGACGGCGACAGCGCCGTCTTCCCGTACCAGCCGCAGCGCTCGTCGGACCTCTATGAGTCCAACGGCGACACGATCGACAACGGCTACCTGAACTACGGGATCATCGGCTGGACGCCGGAGATGGACACCTGCACGACCGGCGGCGACGCGGTCGGCTGCCCCGGCTTCTCGTTCCCGGACGTCGAGGCGAAGATGAAGGCCGTCTTCGACAAGAACCTCGCGTTCGCGCTCAACGCGGCGCAACTCGCTCGGTGAGCTCGACCGGCCGAAGAACTACGACAACGACCCGAACCACTACCAGATCAAGCCGACCGAGGACATCCAGCTCAACCGCTTCGACGTCTCCTACGGCGGCTCGCAGCAGGTCGAGGCGATCGTCCGCAAGACGCTCGGCCCGTCCGACGTCCGCGCCTCCGTGGTCGGTGTCGGCAACAGCACCGCGGTGATCCCGATGACGACCGCCCCGGCGGGCGAGCGCTACGGCGAGGTGCCGGGCTACTACTTCGAGCGCCGGCGCGCGACGATCCCCGCCGTCCTCGGCACCCGCACCCTGGTCGCGGGTGACATCGTCAACGTGATCGTGCTCGCGGGCGGCCTGCAGAAGGAATTCCGCTACCGCGTCGCCTCGACGCGCCAGGACGCCACCAAGAAGCGCGTGCTCGTCGTCGCCGCCGAGGACTACAAGGGCGTATCGCCCAACGTGAACCCGGCCGGCTACGACACGGCGCCGCGCTATCTCGACACCTACAAGACCGCGCTCGAGGGCCTCGGCTACGAAGTGGCCACCTTCGACGTCGACAACCCGCCGCCGACCGGAGGCACGCCGAACGGCGTCGTCTACCCGCAGATCAAGTACCCGACCCACCTCGGCGTGCTCTCGCACTTCGACGCGGTCGTCTACGAGACGGGCGACGACTTCGTGCCGCAGGACATCACCAACACGGCGCCGAAGCGCATGACGCAGCGCCACGGCGCAGACCGGCTCCAACGAGATGGCCGGCTGGTTCCACCACGCGATGCTCGAGCTTCGCGACTACTCCAACGAGGGCGGCAAGCTGATCGTCGCCGGCCGCAACGTCCACCAGGCGCCGACCTCGACGAGCACCGGCCTCTCGGCCACGGGCCCGTACACGTGGACGCCGGACAAGCTGTTCGGCTTCTACTACCCGGACAACAACGGCGGCGACGACGATCTGCCCGGCACGGCGTTCCTGCGCTCGCGCACGACGTCCAACGACACGTGGCAGAACTACCTCGGCGTCGTCGGCCGCTCCGGCGGCATCGGCACCGCGGTCAACGCCACGACGCCGACGCTCGCCGGCGCGCCGGTCGCACCGTCGGCCACGGGCCTGTTCGCCGGCATGGCGCCGATCGCCGTCGACTCGACGGCGGGCAACGACCCCAACCAGAACGCCGACGGCACCCCGCTGCCGCTGGCCAAGATCCCGCTGCGCCTGCGCAACTGGGCCGCGGGCGGCAACACCAACGAGCCGGTGCGCCAGGAGCGCATCGAGGCCGACTACACCACCACCCCGGCGCAGAACGCCACCGGCGGCGCGATCATCTCGACGCGTGACTCCGTGACGTTCGGCTTCGGCCTGGAGCAGGTCGACACGACCACCCGCTCCGAGCTGCTCAAGCGCAGCCTCAGCTACCTGGTGCCGACCACGGCCGACACCACGGCGCCGACGATCGTCGGCTACAAGCACCCGGCCGCCAACTCCGTGGCGACGCCCGCGGACCCGATCGAGGTCGACGTGACCGCGTACGACGATCGTGGCGATCTCAAGCAGGTGAACCTGTACGCCGACGGCGCGTTCGTCGGGACCGTGCCGGTGTTCCCGTTCCAGTTCCGCTACACGCCGCCGAAGTCGAAGGTCGGCCTGACGGTGAAGCTCACCGCCGAGGCGATCGACAAGGCCGGCAACAAGTCCACCCGCGACCTGCTCGTCAACATCGTCGACACCGACGATCTCGTGCTCTCGCCGGTGCCCGTCAACAAGCCGACGCTGTCCGGTACGCCGGTCGTCGGCCAGACGATGTCCTGCCTCAACGGCGGGTTCCTCAACAGCCCGCGCTCGTACGCGTACGCGTGGCTGCGCAGCGGCGTCCCGATCACCGGAGCCACGGCGGTGAGCTACACGCTCACCGAGGCGGATCTGGGCCGGACGATCGCCTGCAAGATGTCGGCGACGAACTCCGCCGGCACGGCCGACGCGACGTCCGAGGCGCTGTACGTCTCGACGCCCGCCGCCGCACCGGTGACGATCGCGCCGAAGGCCGCCACGGTGGCAGCGACCACCAAGGCCACCGGCCCGAAGTTCACGGCCTCCTGCAAGCTGGCGGCGAACCGCAAGTCGATCGCCTGCACGGTGTCGACCAGCGCCAAGACCAAGTTCTCCGGCACGGTCCGGTTGGCCGGCAAGACCGCGTCCGTGAGCCGCAAGGGCACGGGCAAGGTCAAGCTGACGCTGCGCTCGAGCAAGGCGCTCAAGAAGGGCCAGAAGGTGGTCCTGAAGATCACCAGCGGCAAGACGACCAAGGTCATCACGGCCAAGGCCAAGTAGCCCCACGAGCCGCGGAGGGCCCCGCCGCACGGCGGGGCCCTCTGGGCGTTCTAGGTGGCGCGCTTGAAGTGCAGGATCGCCAGCTCGGTCGGGAAGACCGTGTCCGACTGGCGTGCCGAGCTCTCCTCGGCGATCGCGAGCGCCTGATCGAGCGTCTTCGCGAGCAGCTTGTTGAGCTTCTTCCAGCCACGCGCGTCAAGTTCTAAGGGCGTGCGGGAGAGCACGACCTCGGGATCTTCGAGCGTGCCGCCGTCAGCGGCCTGCGCGAGGTCGTTGACGAGCTCCTGGATCGTCTCGCCGGTCAGCTCGCGGCGCAGGCCCGAAGGCAACGTGCGCCACTGATGCTCGTCCAGGTTGGGCCGGGCAGTCGCCCGGTAGAAGTGCTGGAGCGCGCCGCGGCGCGGCTCCGTCCGGACGAGTTCCACGCAATCGTAGTCGCGCAGCATCCGAACGTGGTAGGAGACGACTCCGAGTGGAGCGCCGAGCTCCACGGCGAGATCGCCCGGGCTCGCGACGCGTTCGCCGAGCCGCTGCAGGATGCGTGCACGCAGCGGATGAGCCAAAGCTTTCGCGATCCGGGCCTCCGAGGTTTCCCCCGGTGGTCGGGTCCGGTGAGAACCGGATGGGGTTGGCGAAGTGGTGGGCATGGTCACAACCAAGCGTACCCGTCAGCGCTGTGACAACCTCACATTCGAGCGTTGACGCGCCAACTGGAGCCAGGTTGATGAGATTTCGCGTGAACCTTCGCTCACATGGCGCACCTTGCCGCTCTAGAGACCTTGCGCATCGACCCCGGCCAGAGTTACGATGAACACGCCCAAGCGGTCGGCAACCCCCTCACGGACCCCCCCAAGAGCGACCCCTGCCGACCTTCCGCTCGGTCCTGACCAGACCAGCCTCACGGCTGTAGAGCGGCTACTGGAGCAGGGAGGGCCGGCGGGCGCCGGCCCTCCCGGACCCCAACTAACGCGAGAAGCGTTCGAGCCGCTCGATCGTCGTCTCGATGTCGTGCTCGGTGGTGCGCGGATTGATCGTGCAGAGCCGCGCGACCGACCGCCCCTCGAGGATCGTCGTGCTCGGCGCGGCGTAGCCGTCCGCGACCGCGGCGCGCACCATCGCGTCCGTCTGCTCGTCGTCGGCCCCCGAGCGGCGGAAGCAGACGATCCCGAGCGACGCCGGCGAGACGACCTCCCAGCCGCCGCGCTCGCAGCAGGACGCGCTCGGCGTGCTCGGCGAGCGCGACGCCCGTGGCGATCGCGGCCCGGAAGGCGTCGAGGCCGAAGACGTTCAAGGACAGCCAGAGCTTCAGCGCACGCGCGCCGCGGGAGAGCTGCGGGCCGCGATCGCGGAACTCGACCACGCCGCCCTTGGTGTCGCGCAGGTAGGCGCCGTCGAGCGAGAACGTCTGCTCGAGCAGGCCCGGCCGGCGGACCAGGACCGCACCGATCTCGTAGGGCTGGAAGAGCCACTTGTGCGGGTCGAGCACGAGCGAGTCCGCGCGCTCGATGCCCGTCAGCAGGTCCTTGCCGGCGGGCGTCAGCCGCGCCGGCGCACCGTAGGCGCCGTCGATGTGGAACCACAGGTCCTCGCGCTCGGCCAGGTCCGCGAGGTCGGCCAGCGGGTCGACCGAGCCGGTGCTCGTCGTCCCCGCCGTGCCGATCACGACGAACGGCTCGAGCCCGGCCTCGCGGTCGAGCCGCAGCGCCGCGTCGACCGCGGCCGGCTGGAGCCGGTGCGCCGGATCCGCGCGCAGGACGCGCAGGTTGGCGGAGTTGAAGCCGAGCATCCGCCAGGCCTTGGCGATCGCGGCGTGCGTGTGCTCCTGAACGTACGCCGTCGCCTGGTCGCGATCGTCGATCCGGCCGTGGGCGGCGGCCGCGAGCGCGGTGAGCGTGCCGACCGAGCCGCCACTGACGAGCACGCCCTCGGTGCCGTCGGGCATCCCCATCCACTCGCGCAGCCAGTCCAGGACGGCGAGCTCGACGGCCGAGGCTCCGGCACCTCCGGTCCAGCTGCCGGCGAAGGCGTTGTGGCCGACGCCGACCAGCTCGGCGAGCACGCTGACGGGGTTGCTCGGGCCGCTGACGCGGGCGAAGAAGCGCGGGTGGTCCGGGCGCTGGCCGCGCGGGAGGATCTCGTCGAACAGCGCGTCGATCGCCGTCTGCGCGTCTCCCGGGCCGTCGGGGCACGGGCCGATGCTCGCCCGCGACCAGCCCGGGTCGCTCGCGGCGATCGGCGGCTGCTCGTCGAGTGCCTCCCAGCGATCGACCAGCCGGTCCCAGACATGGTGGCCGAGACGGCGCAGCTCGTCGGGCGGGAGGCTAAGCGGGTCCACGCTCGCGACAATAGGGCGATGCGCGCCGCTGTGATGACTGCCTATGAGCAGCCTCTGACGATCGAGACCGTCCCGGACCCGGCCTGCCCGCCCGACGGCGTCGTGGTGGCGGTCCGCGCCACCGGCGTCTGCCGCAGCGACTGGCACGGGTGGATGGGCCACGATCCGTCGATCGCGCTGCCGCACGTGCCCGGCCATGAGCTCTGCGGCGTCGTGGCCGAGGTCGGGTCCGCGGTGCGCGGCTGGGAGCCTGGCGCGCGCGTGACGGTCCCGTTCTGCTGCGGCTGCGGGATCTGCGAGCCGTGCCGGCTGGGCGAGACGCAGATCTGCGAGCGCGACTTCCAGCCGGGCTTCACGGCCTGGGGGTCGTTCGCGGAGCTCGTCGCGCTGCCGCGGGCGGACCTGAACCTCGTCGCGGTGCCGGACGAGCTGAGCGACGTCGAGGCGGCTTCGCTCGGCTGCCGCTTCATGACGGCCTGGGCCGCGCTGCACGTGCACGGCCAGGTGCGCGCGGGCGAGTGGGTCGCGGTCCATGGCTGCGGCGGCGTCGGCCTCGCCGCGGTGATGATCGCGACGGCGGCCGGAGCGCGCGTGATCGCGGTGGACATCGACGCCGCGAAGCTCGAGCGGGCACGCGCGCTGGGCGCCGAGCACGCCGTCGCGGAGGAGCCCGTCGCGGCGATCCGCGAGCTGACCGGCGGCGGCGCGCACGTGTCGATCGACGCGCTCGGCCTGCCGGTGACGTGCACGAACTCGATCCGCTGCCTGCGCCGGCGCGGCCGCCACGTCCAGGTCGGGCTCCTGCTCGGCGACGCCCGCTCGGTCGCGCTGCCGATGGCGCGGGTGATCGCGCACGAGCTGCGCGTGTTCGGCGTCCACGGGATGGCGGTGCGCCACTACGACGGGATGCTGCGCGCGATCGCCTCGGGCGCCCTGCGGCCGGGTGAGCTGGTGGCGAAGACGATCGGCCTCGAGGAGGCCGGGGACGAGCTCGCCTCGATGGGGCGGTTCGCGCAGGAGGGCGTCACCGTCGTCGCCATGCAGTGACGCGTGGGCTCCCATGCCGGTGACACACTCCGGCCGGTGACCGACTTCTACCTGCTCGACGAGAAGCTGACCGACGAGGAGCGCGAGATCCGCGACCGGCTGCGGGCGTTCTGCGCGCAGGAGGTGACGCCGGTCATCAACGGCTACTGGGAGCGGGCCGAGTTCCCGTTCGAGCTGGTGCCGAAGATCGCGGCGCTGCAGCTCGCGGGCGGCACCGTCGAGGGCTACGGCTGCCCAGGGATGAGCGCGACCGCGGCCGGACTGGTGAGCATGGAGTGGGCGCGCGCGGACGGCAGCGTCGGCACGTTCTTCGGCGTGCACTCCAACCTCGCGATGCAGTCGATCGCGCTGCTCGGCTCCGAGGAGCAGAAGCAGCGCTGGCTGCCGGCGATGGCCGACCTCGACGCGATCGGCGCCTTCGCGCTGACCGAGCCCGACCACGGCTCCGACGCCGTCAAGCTCGAGTCCAGCGCGCGCCGCGACGGCGACGAGTGGGTGCTCGACGGCCGCAAGCGCTGGATCGGCAACGCGACGATCGCCGACGTCGTGATCGTCTGGGCGCGCGACGAGGAGGGCCACGTCGGCGGCTACCTCGTCGAGAAGGGCACACCGGGCTTCAACGCCACGGTGATGACGGGCAAGACCGCGCTGCGAGCGGTCTGGCAGGCCGACATCGAACTCGACGGCGTCCGTGTGCCGGACGCGAACAAGCTGCCCGGCTGCAGGAACTTCCGCGACGTCGCGGGCGTGCTCAGTCCGGACCCGCTACACGGTCGCCTGGCGCGCGCTCGGCATGGCGCTCGGCGCCTACGAGTCGGCGCTCGCCTACGCGAAGCAGCGCGAGCAGTTCGGCAAGCCGATCGCCGGCTATCAGCTCGTGCAGGACAAGCTGAGCCGCATGCTGGCCGAGATCACGGCGATGCAGCTGCTCTGCCTGCGGCTCTCCGAGCTCGCCGCCGACGGCCGCCTGACCGCCGGCATGGCGTCACTGGCGAAGATGAATCACGCCGCCAAGGCGCGCGAGATCGTCGGCATGGCGCGCGACATCCTGGGGGGCAACGGGATCCTCCTGGAGAACCACGTCGCCCGCCAGCACGCGGACATGGAGGCCATCTTCACCTTCGAGGGCACCGACAGCATCCAGTCGCTGATCGTGGCCCGCGAGATCACGGGCCTGAACGCGATTACTACGTGAACGCCGCGAGGCCCGTGATGGCCTGGCCGAGGATCAGCGTGTGCATCTCGTGCGTGCCCTCGTAGGTGTAGACGGACTCGAGGTTGTTCGCGTGGCGCAGGACCGGGTACTCGAGCGTGATCCCGTTGGCGCCGAGCACCGAGCGCGCCGTGTGCGCGACCTCGAGCGCCGCGTGGACGTTGTGGTACTTGCCGAAGGAGACCTGCTCGGTGCGCAGCGTCCCCGCGTCCTTCAAGCGGCCGAGATGCATCGCGAGCATCGTCGACTGCCCGACCTTGACCGCCATCTCGACGAGCTTGGCCTGCGTGAGCTGGAAGCCCGCGATCGGCTTGTCGAACTGCACGCGTGACTTGGAGTACTCCAGCGCCGCCTCGTAACACGCGCGCGCGGCGCCGGCCGCGCCCCAGACGATCCCGTAGCGCGCCTCGTTGAGGCAGGACAGCGGCGCCCGCAGCGATGTCGCCTCCGGCAGCCGGTTGGCCTCCGGGAGCTCGACGCCGTCGAGCACCAGCTCGCTGGTGACCGAGGCGCGCAGCGAGAGCTTGCCGTGCATGACCGGCGCGCTGAAGCCGGGCGTGCCCTTCTCGACCAGGAAGCCGTTGACCTTGCCGTCCTCGGTGCGCGCCCAGACGACCGCGACGTCGGCGAGCGAGCCGTTCGTGATCCACATCTTCGAGCCGTTGAGGACCCACTTGTCGCCGACCTTCTTCGCGCGCGTGCGCATGCCCGCCGGGTTGGAGCCGGCGTCGGGCTCGGTCAGGCCGAAGCAGCCGATCGTGGTGCCCGCGGCCATGCCCGGCAGCCAGCGCTCCTTCTGCTCCTCGCTGCCCCACTTCCAGATCGCGAACATCGCCAGCGAGCCCTGCACCGAGCAGAACGAGCGCAGGCCGGAGTCGCCCGCCTCGAGCTCCAGGCACGTGATCCCGTAGGCCGTGGCGGAGGCGCCCGCGCAGCCGTAGCCCTCAAGGTGCATCCCGAGCAGACCGAGCTGGCCGAGCTCCGGGCCGGTCGTCTCCGGCAGCGACCCGTTCTCGAAATAGCCGGCGACATGCGGCAGGAACTTCTCGCGCACGTACTGGCGCACCGTGTCGCGGATCAACCGTTCCTCGTCGTCGAGCAGAGCGTCGAGCGCGAGTGGATCGCGCGGGTCGAAGGCAGGAAGGGTGGAGGCGGCGGCGGACATGTGGTCCAGCGTACGACTTCGGCTGAACGTCTGGCGTTCGAAACCGGCGGGTAGCCCGAAGGAATGCGTACCTGGCCCGCTTACCGGACGCTGTGGGTGTTCCTCCTGCTCGGATGGACCGTCAGCGCCGCCGACCGCGCCCTCACGGGACCGGTCGTCACCTGGATGATCGATAACGACGTCGCCTTCATGAAGGCGGCCGAGAACCCGTATGCGCTCGGTGGTCTGATCGGCGGGCTGTTCTTCGCGGGTTACATGCTCACGCAGTTCCCCGGCGGCTACCTCGGTGACCGCTACGGGCACCGGACGATCATCGTCGTCAGCCTCGTCTGGGCGGGCATCGCGACGATGCTCAGCGGCGTCGTCGCCGGGCTCGTCGTGTTCATCGCGGTGCGCGTGCTGACGGGCCTCGGCGAGGGCGCGTTCTACTCCAATGACCGCTCACTGGTCGTCCAGGACACGCCGAAGGAGAAGCGCAGCCTCGGCTTGGGCGTGGTGATCACCGGTCTCGCGCTCGGCATCACGATCGCGATCGTCTTCGCGCCGAACATGATCGCGCTCGGCGGCAAGGTGTTCGCCGCCGATGAGGCCTGGCGGATGCCGTTCCTCCTGCTCGGCGCGGTGACCCTGATGGTCGGGATCGCGACCTTCGCCTACTTCCGCCGCCAGGAGCCTGGACTTCCGTACGGTCGAGCGGCGCTGCACCTGATGGCGTTCTCCGCGGTCGGACTCGCCGCCGTGATGGCGGTCTACTTCGTCGGCGACGCAGCCGGGCTGTCGGAGCTGTGGATCGCGGTTCTTGAGGTGGCCCTCGCGCTGGTACTCGTCGGCTTCGTGTTCACGCGCCGAACGGGCGACGTGGGCGTGGTGCTCCGCGATCGCGATCTCGTGCTGATCAACATCGCGTTCATCGCCGTGCTCTGGAACCTGTGGTTCTTCTCGTTCTGGTCGGTCTCGATCGTCGCCGACGCCGCCGGGTCGTCGTTCGGGCGTTCGGCGATGATCGCGGCGTTCAACGCGGGCGCCGGCATTCTCGGCTTCCCGGTCGGCGGTTGGCTCTCGGACGTCGCCGTCCGGCGCGGGATCGGGCGCAAGCCGCTCGTCGTCGGCTTCACCGCCGCGCAGTGCGTGCTGACGCTGATCTTCGGCTTCGTCGTGGCCGGCGGCGGAGCGAACGTCTGGGTGATGGCCGCGCTGCTGTTCTCAGCGAGCACGTTCTTCAACGCGATGCAGCCGATCGCGCAGGCGATGCTGGCCGACATCGCCGCCCCGGAGCACCATGGCGCCGCGTTCGGCATGAACAACCTGATCGGCGAGATCGGCGCCGTGCTTTCACCGGCCGTCAGCGGCGCCTTGCGCGACGCGACCGGCGGATGGTCGGCCGCGATCTTCCTGGACGCGGCGCTGATCGCCGGCGCGGTGATCCTGTTCCTGTTCGTGCGCGAGGCCGCACGATCCGACGTGCTTGGCGGGCCCACTGGAAGGTTCCAGCGGACCCGCCAATCCGTCACTAGGGCGTCGTCGTCGACAGGGTGAACGTCAGCGTCTTGCTGTACGACCCCGTGCGGAGCGCGTCGGTCGGTGCCGATGGACTGCTTGAACTCGATCGGCACGGCGTCGTTGGACACCGGCGCCGAGTAGGTCAGCAGGCTCGTCGGGGCGGCGGAACCGCCGACCGGGGCGAACGCGCCAGTCCGTGCGCGGGCCTGCAGCGTCTGCGGCAGCGCGAACGTGCCGTTGACGAGCTTGCCCGTGTTGGTGGTGGCCGGATCGGCGACGCTCAGCGTCGCGTCACCCGCGGTGGAGATCACGGTCGCGGTCGTCGTGGCCGTGTAGTCCTTGGCGAGACCGGGCGTGAACGGACCGAACCCGGCCGCGGCGCCCAGCGTCAGCGAGAGCGTCGCGGGGACCGCGCCACCGACCGGAGCCTCGGCGTAGCCGGTGCCGGTCGCCGCGGCGAACGCGCTCGGGCCGCCGACCACGGGGATCGTGATCGAGCTGCCGGCGAGGTCCAGCGACACCTGCGTGCCGGCCGCCGGGCGGATCGTGTACTGGCGATCGCTCGAGAACACCATCAGCGCGAGCCGGCGTCCGGCCTGCACGATCGCGTCCTTGGCCTGCATGTCGAAGGACATCGTGTAGAAGGTCCCGGGGACGACCGGGTCGCTCACGTAGTCCGAGTTGCGGTTCTCGGGATCCATCCACCCGCGGGTCAGGATCGTGCCCGTGCCGGTGGCCGGGTAGCTGATCAGGGCCGCGGAGAGGTTCGCCCGCGGCTTGGAGAACGACGCCTTGATCGTCACGCGCGGCGAGCCGCTGATGCGGACGTCCTGCGTGAGCGCATTCGTCTGGTAGACGAGCCGGTTCGGCGAGGTCGCCGCACCCATCAGCGTGGTGTCGGCGATCGTGGCGTCGTCGGTCAGCGTCTCCGGCGTACCGCCGCCGGCGCCGAGTGTCAGGTTGCCACGCGTGTTGCCGCCCGGGAGCAGCTTCATGACCGCGTTGCCGGCGGCCGGATCAGGCCACTCGGCGTACGGCGTCGGGTTGGCCGTGCCGCAGACGAGGTTCACGACCGCGCCGCTGACGACGCGCTGACCCGCGGTGGTCGCAACCGCCGACGCGAGCGTCAGCGTGTTGCCGGCGATGTTGTTGATCACGCGCGTCGTGCTCGTGATCGTGCCGTTGGCGTTGGTCTGCGGGATCGTCAGCGTCGTGCCGACGGCGAACGGGGACGCGTCGGCGACGGTCAACGTCGCCGAGTTGGTGGCCTCCGTCGTGACCGTGCTCTGGCGCGGCGGGCAGGTCGCCGCCTCGCGCACGACCCACGACTTCGGCTCGTTCTGCACGCCGTTGTCGACGCCGTAGAGGTACTTCGTGAACCAGCGGTTGAGCATCGCGTCCGGCGGCGAGCCGCCGTGGCCGCCCTGATGGAAGTAGAACTGGTGCGGGACGTTGTTGGCCTTCAGCTTCGCGTACAGCTGCGCGGCGTTCTTCGTCATGACGTTGAAGTCGTTGCCGCCGTGGGCGATCAGGACGGCCGCCTTGATCTTGTCGGCGTCCTTCATGTAGTTGCGCGCGTCCCAGGCCGCGTTGCGGTTACCCGTGACGCGATCCTCGTTGGCGGTGATGTCGTTGATCACGGGCCAGCACTTCGTGCGCGGGCCGGGGGCCTCGTCGTTGCGCGAGTACGTGTACTCCGCGAGCACGTCGAGGTCCTCGCCGAGGTAGCTGTTGGTGCCCGTGCCGCCCGTCGTCGGAGTGCGGCGCGCGGACCATGCCGTTGGCGCGGTAGTAGTCGTACCAGTCGGAGATCGCGGAGATCGGGACGATCGCCTCGAGGCCGGCGACGCCGGTGGTCGCCGCGGCGACCGGGATCGTGCCGTTGTAGGACGTGCCCATCATGCCGACCTTGCCCGTGGACCAGGTCGGCCGCGACCTCGGTCGTGCCGGCGCGGGTCGTGTAGCCCTTCGCGCGGCCGTTGAGCCAGTCGATGACGGCCACGGCGCCGAGCGTCTCGTTCGGCGCGCCCGAGGTGGTGCAGCCGTCGGAGTTGCCCGAGCCCGGCGACTCGGCGTGCACGACGGCGAAGCCGCGCGGCACCCAGGTGGACTCGTAGATCGTGCTGATGCGCGGGCTCGTGTTGCTCGCGTTGAAGTACGGTGCGCGTTGATGCGCGCGGCCGGCGATGGCGCCGAGCTCGTGGTCGACCGACCAGTTGGGCGAAGCGCCGCCGCCGGCGTAGTACGGGCTGTCCTCGAAGATCACGGGGACCTTCAGGCCGTCCGTGTTCGTCTCCATCGGCCGCGACACGTCGACGTGGATGCGATCCGGCTTGCCGTCGTTGTCGCTGTCGAAGTTCGACTCGACCCACAGCTCGTGGTTGACCCAGTTCGCCTCGCCGGTCGCGAAGACGGCCTGCGCCATGCCGTTGACGAACGTCGGGACCGCGGGCGCCGGCTCCGGCGCGGGCGCAGCAACCGACGGTTGCGCGGCCTGCGCCGCCTTCGGCGGCAGCGGCGACGCGGACGCCGTGCCCACGAGCGCCGCCATGGCGACCGTGGCCGTAAGCGCGCTCGCTTGCGCGAAGCGCTTTCCAAATTCCATCCCTGAGACCCCTCTCATTTACCCCAACTTTGGACAGAAGTGTGTTCACACTTCGCCCGCGAGGCAACCTTCAAGCGTTCCGTGACCTGCGGAGATCTCTCCACACCTGTATAGGGTCCGCCGCGTGCGGGTGCTGTTGATGGGTGTGGGCGACCTGGCCGAGGAGGTCTCGGAGGCGCTCGCCGCGGGCGGGGCCGAGGTCGACTGGCTGCGCGACGCCGACGACGTCGCGGTCCGCGCCGCACTGCGCGAGAACCCGCCCGACGTGGTCTGTGTGGCCGCGCGCGAGGACGCCTTCCCGCTTCGGATGGCGCTGCTCGTGCGCCATCTTGACGCCGATCTCCCGCTCGTGGTCACGATCTTCGACCCGGCGATGGCGCGCCAGGTGGAGGCGACCATTCCGCATTGCCGCGTCACTTCGGTGGCCGACATCGTCGCGCCGACCCTTGCCGGGCCGTGTCTCGAGGCTGACCTCGTGGCGCTCCGGCGCTCCGGCGACGGATTCGTCGGCCTCGACGCCGCACTCGACGCGGTCGAACTGCCGCCCACGCGCGCCCGCAGACTCCGCAGCCTCGTCGAGGCGGTGCTCGTCCCCTACGACCGCAGCGCCGCGCTCCTGTTCTACGGGGCGCTCGGGCTGCTCGCGATGCTGATCTTCGAGACGGTCGGCTCGATGATCGTCCTCGACCAGGCCGCCGCGGACGCGCTCTACGGATCGAGCAAGTCGCTGGCGACGGTCGGGCCGAACCCGGCGGTCGACGACGGGCCGAAGTGGTTCAAGATCACGATCGTCGCGTCGATGTTGCTGACGCTGTTGTCGGCGGCGTGCTTCACCGGCGGGCTCATCAACCGGCTCGTCGACTCGCGGCTGACGGGCCTGATCGGCCGCCGCGCGGTGCCACGGCGCGACCATGTCGTCGTCGTCGGCCTCGGGCAGGTCGGGCTTCGCCTGTGCCTGCTCTTGCGCGAGTGCGGCGTACCGGTCGTGGCCGTCGACACCGAGGCCGACGGCGAGAACGTCGGCTTCGCGCGGCGCGTGAAGCTGCCCGTCGTGATCGGCCGCGGCGCCAACCCGGACGTCCTGAAGCGGCTCTCGCTGTCGCGCGCGCGCTCGATCGCGCTCGTCACCCCGGTCGATCTGCGCAACATCGAGGCCGCCGTGGCCGCGCGCGCGAACGACGCCGAGCTGCGAGTGGTCCTCCGCGCCGGAGACGGCGAGGAGGCCAATGAGACGCGCTCGCTCGAGCGGATCGGCCACGTGCTCGACGTCCACCGCCTCGGCGCGGCCTACATCGCGGGGCTCGCTCTGGGCAAGGACGCCGTCGGCGTCGCGGTCCGCGACGGCCGCCCGCAGCTCGCGCTGCGCGACGGCGAGTGGGAGGAGTTCCCGCTCGAGATCGCGCGCTAGGCGCCGAACCGCACGTCGTACACGGGCTTGTACGCGTCGTAGAGCGAGATCAGCAGCGTGATCAGGAACGCGAAGAACAGCGCCGTCGACCAGGGGAAGCCACCGGTGGACGAGAACAGCTGACTCGCGAGAAAGACGAACGCCAGGTTGAGGGCCAGCAGCGCGGCGAAGGTGGCGGCGCCGGACTCGATGCTCAGCCGCTCGCTGCGGGCGTACCACATGCTGATCGCCGTGTTCGCGCAGACGATCGCGACCGCGCCGAGGCCGACCTGGACCGCGGTGGCGTGCACGTGCGGCAGGATCGCGGCGAAGATGATCGAGATCAGGCCCAGCAGCGCGGCCTTCTCGACCAGCTCGGCCCAGAGCACGCCGCCCTTGCGCAACCGGTGGGCGTGACGCGCGTGGGCGTCCTCGAGCGACGCGGGCAGCGGATCGGCCGCGAGCCGCCACTTCCAATCCGGTGCGGGCAGGCGCGGGCGCACGACGAACAGCAGCACGGCGATGAGCGCGAGCACGAACAGCGCGCAGAGCACGCCGAACCACGGGTAATCCGCCACGGTGTCGGTGAAGTCGCGCTGGGCGATGTGGATCCAGTACTCCTGCGGCAGCTTGACGAAGATCCAGAGCCCGGCCGCGGTGTACAGCCAGAAGCGGCCCGAGCAGCGCGACGGCTCGTAGCGCAGCCGGATCACCTCGTAGACGATGAAATAGAACTCGAACGTGTTCGGGAAGATCAGCAGCATCGCCCGCGCGCCGGTGAGCTCGAACAGGAGCACGCCGACCAGCCGGTAGTAGAAGAGGAACTGGCCGATCCGGAACGCCGGGTGGCTGGACCAGTTGCGCAGCATCGTCAGATACGCGATCGCCAGGTAGTAGATGTCGAGCGCCTTGTCGAAGCTCTGGTACGGCCCGTCGGGGCCGACATCGACCTGGGTGAACGTGTCGAGGATCGAGCCGTCGACGGCATCGATGAGCAGCGCCGCGATGATCACCAGCGGGAAGCGCGGGATCAGCAGCGGGATGAACAGCCGCGTCAGCACGATCGCGACGACCACCGCAGTGTCGTCCGCCGCCATCGCGGCGATGACGCTCATGCTCAGGGCGCGCGATCGTAGGTGGCGACGATCGTCCCGGCGGCCGTCAGCAGCGTCATCTGGGAACCCTCGATCCTGTAGCCCGCGGCCGTCGGGAGCGCCGCGAGGTAGTCGTGCTCCTGCTCACCGACCCCGTCGGGCTCGCTGCACGCCATGCGCGTCGAGATCGGCTGCTCGATCTTGATCGAGCCCTGGTTCAGCGTGAATGCCGCGCTGTACGTGTTGCAGCCGGCCGAGCCGGAGAGCTTGCCGTCCTCGGCGAACGTCGCCGTGATCTTGGTCCCGATGATCACGCTCTGGATCGAGTCGCCGCGATGGACCGACGTCGCGTCCCACGCACCGATCACGGTGGCTGTGCGGTAGGTCAGCAGGTCCTTCCCGTCCGCGGAGCGGAGCACCAGCTGGTCGTTCTCCACGCTCCACTTCGCGACCTTCCCCAGCGCGGCGTTGTAGGCCTGCTCGATCGCGTTGCCGGGAGGCGCGCAGGCCATCATCGTCGAGGCCGCGAGGCCGATCTTCAGCTTGTCGCCGTGGACCGTGTACGGCGCCGTGAACTGATTGCAGCCGTTGAAGCCGGTGACGGTTCCGCCCTCGAAGTTCGCGCTCGGCGCGACCTTCTCCCAACCGGGAGCGTCGATGCCGGAGACCAGCAGCCATGGGACGCCCTCGAACGTCGGTGACGTCGCGGCGCTGCCTTCGTCGTCTCCGCAGCCTGCGACGACGATGGCGAGCGCGAGCAGCGCGAGGAGCAATCTCATGGTCCGCGCACCCTACTGGCGACGCGCCATTTCGTGAACGGAGCCGCTCTCTATACATGAGGGCGCCACCTGTATAGCGTGAGCGCAGCGCATTCCCGCACCGGTCCCTCGGGCGCCGTCCCGACGGCCCTCATGTCTCCAGAAAGGAGACAGCATGTCGTTCCGACGGACCCCTCTCACGGTCGGCGCCCTTGTCCTGGTGGGACTCGGTCTCTCCGCTCCCGCCCGCGCTGCCGACAATCCGACGGCGACGATCGCTCCTCGCGATACCGATGCGGCGATCCTCGATACGACTCCGACCCGCGGGAACCACCTCGTCTGGCTGCCGCCGGCGTCCAAACGGGTCGGGAAGCTGCTCGTGTTCCTGCCGACCGGAGGGCCGACCAACGTCCCGACCGAGTTCACCGAGCTGGCGACGGTGGCCGCCGGCCTCGGCTACCACACGGTCGTCCTCGCGTATCGCAACGAGGCGCCGATCGCGGCGCTGCCCACCGCAAACCCGCCGGGATGCGGGACCGATGAGCTGCCGTCGACCGCATCGCCGACCTGCGCGGTGGACGCCCGCTCGGAGATCCTCGACGGGCTGCCCACATCGTCCGTCGTGAACGTGGATCGGGCCAACAGCATCGAGAACCGGCTCAACAAGCTGCTCGTCTACCTGAAGAACACAAGACTCGCCTCCGAGGGGTGGGCACAGTTCCTCGACGCCACCGGGCTGGAGCCGAACTGGTCGAAGACGGTGATCGCCGGCTCGTCGCTCGGCGCCGGCGAGGCCGCGATGATCGCGGAGCGCCACGACGTGCTGCGCGCGGTGTTGCTGCACGGCTGGGTGGATGCCCGCCACGGCTGGGTCAAGCTCGGAGCGACGCCCTCCTCGGACTACTTCACCCTGATCCACCAGCGCGACAACTTCTTCGCGCGGACGTGTTACGCCTACGTCGCGCTCAAGCTGGCGCAGACGTGTCCCCTCCCGGGCTTCCCGCCTGCGACGGCCGATCCGTCGCTGCTGGTCGAGAACCGCAAGCTGCCGTACGGGACGCAGCTGCACGTGTTCAACCTCGAGCCCGGCTCCTTCGCCGGAACGGGCGATTGGTATCACCAGAGCACGAGCCGCAACGGCTGGATCGCAAAGGAGCCCGACGGCGTCACGCCATCGCACGTCCTCGTGAACATCTGGCGCTCAGTCCTCGGCGACAGTGACGCCGACACCTACCTCGACGACTCCGACAACTGCAAGTCGGTCCCGAACACCGACCAGACCGACTCGGACGGGAACGGGGTCGGCGACGCCTGCGGTCCGACGATGCGGACCGGCACAGTGGGCGGCTCGGTCGCCGCCACGCTCTCGCTCGGACTCGGCGTGCCCGCCTCCTTCGGCGCCTTCACGCCCGGCGTGGACCGCAACTACGACGCGAACACGACGGCCAACGTCATCTCCACCGCCGGCGACGCGACGCTCTCCGTCGCCGATCCGAGCCCGAACGCCACCGGTCGCCTGGTCAACGGGACGTTCTCGTTGACCGAGCAGCTGCAGGCGCGCGCCTCGAGCGCCGCCGGCGTGGGTGGTGCGTTGACGGCGCTGGGCACAACGCCGCTCTCGCTGCTCGCCTACGCGCTTCCGTCGAGCAACGACACGGTCACGATCGCGTTCCGCCAGCACATCGGCGTGAGCCAGGCGCTGCGCACCGGCGCCTACAGCAAGACGCTGACGTTCACGCTCTCGACCACGACGCCGTAGACCCTTCCTCCCGACGCGGCCGCTCTCGCAGCGGCCGCGTCGGCGGTTCAGGCGGCCGCCGCCGACCGCTTCCGGCGTCCCCGCCAGCGCGCGTATGGGGAGGCCGCGTGTGGACGCGTTCGAGACGGGCAAGCGCCTATCGAGGTCCTCGACGATCTGTGAGATCGCCACGTTCATGACGCTCGAGTCGAGCACCATCACGAACTGGGGCCGAGGCGAGCATGAAGAGGGGGCCATTGGCGCATGATCGGTCGGCGACACTGCAAGGCCACGATGTCAGTACTTCGAATTCTGCTGCGCGCTTCCGCGCTGGCCGTCTGCGCGATCGGTGCGACCTCCGCCGCCGCGTCGGCCGCCGGCGGGCCGGTCGAGGCGACGACCGCGCCCCAGAACCCGTTCATGGCGGCCAACCCCGGCGCCAACATCCACAACGACACCTGGATGACCGACGCCTACCGGTACGCCGGGCCGCTCGGCCGCGACCTCGAGACGCGGACCGGCGTCTATGCGCCGTCGCTATGCGGCTCGCTCGCGTTCGACAAGGGCGGGCGGATCGTCTCGACCTGCCCGTCGTCCGGAGCCGCGCCGCAGATCCGCGTCTTCGATCCGGAGACGCTCGCGATCCTCGCGACCTACGAGCTGCCCGACGCGCCGAACCCGCCCGGCACGACGTTCTTTCAGAACTTCACCGGCGGCGGCTACTTCTTCCTCGACGCCAAGGACCGCATCTGGAGTGCGACCAAGACGAACCATCTGTTGGTGGTCGCGGTGCGCGACGAGGGCCGCTCGCTGGTGCAGGTCGCCGACTACGACCTCTCGGGCGTGTTGGCGGACAACCAGCGGATCTCCTCGGCGCTGCCCGACTGGCGCGGGCGCATCTGGATCGTCTCCAAGCAGGACGGCCTCGTCGGCGTGCTCGACACCGCCACCCGCAGGATCAGGACGACCACGCTCCACGAGCAGATCGAGAACTCCTTCGCCGTCGACCGTGCCGGCCTCTACATCGCGTCCGACAAGCGCATGTACCGGTTCAACGCCGGCGCCGACAACCGGCCGGTCGTCGACTGGAAGGTGACCTACTCCAACTCGGGCATCCACAAGCCGGGCCAAGTCGGACGCCGGGACCGGAACCACGCCAACCGTCTTCAACCACGGCCGCTACGTCACGATCACCGACAACGCCGACCCGATGAACGTCGTCGTCTACCGCACCGCGAAGCAGCTGCGACACGGCGTCCGGCGCGTGGTCTGCGCGACACCGGTCTTCGCGAAGGGGGCCAGCGCGACCGAGAACTCGATCATCGCCGCCGGCCGCTCGCTCTTCGTCGAGAACAACTACGGCTACCAGGACCCGTTCGGACCCAACGCCGACGCCCCGACCACCGCCGGCTTCGCGCGCGTCGACGTTCGCGAGAGCGGCTGCAAAGTCCGCTGGACGAACAAGACGGCCCACGTCCCGAGCGTGGTCTCCAAGCTCTCGACCACGACCGGCCTGATCTACACCTACATCGCAGCCGGCACGCCGCGGGCGTGGTACTGGGCCGCGATCGACGCGCGCACCGGCAAGGAGGCCTGGCGCAAGCTCGCCGGCACCGGCGCCGCGTTCAACAACAACTACGCCGGGCTCGCGATCGGCAGGAACGGCACCGCCTACCTCGGAACCTTCGGGGGCCTCCAGGCGCTCCGCGACCGCTGACGCTCGTCACTTGATCTGGCACAGGATGTCCGCGTCGACCTCGGGCCGGTCGACGGGCACCTCCCGCGTACAGTCGAAGTCGCCGAGGTTGACCGACAACGTGTAGGTGCCGCGCTGAACCGAGAACGAGAATTCCTGGCCCTGGTCCACCTTCTGCTCGGCCACCCGCTCGCCGTCGCGCAGGAGCCGGACCGTGCCGGGCTGGTTCACCTCCGCGTCGACGCCGGGGGCCGGCCCGCCGGCGTAGTGCACGCCGCCCCTGAGGACGTTCGGGCCCGCCGCACTGCCGAGTTGATCACCGCAGCCGGCCGCGAGGACCGCGGCGAGCACGATGGCGATTGTCGCCGGGCCTCTCATGATGGGCAGTGCCGGGCTCGAACCGGCGACCTCCTGCTTGTAAGGCAGGCGCTCTGACCAACTGAGCTAACCGCCCTCCGACGGCACCGGGCCGTGGAATCCGCCCTCAGGATAGACCGCGCCTCTGTGAGCCTCTTGAGCCAAAGGGCGACTTTTCCGACTGATCTTGTGTGGTAAATCCCCTCAGTGCTGCGTCGTTGCGCCGCAATCGTCGTGCTGGCAGGGCTGGCCGTCGGACTCGGGCTGCCGCTGCTGCGCGCTGCTCGTGGGGCCGATGTGGCGGGGCGGCGGGCGGTCCTGCTGGTGTCCTCGAGCGGGAAGCGGCTCAGCGGTCAGTGGCAGTCGTGGGCGAACGCCTCGCTGGTGCCGACGGTCGGCGGGCAGGTGACGGTTCGGATCAGCGGCTGTCCCGCGCTGCCGCGGGCGGCGGGGTGCGTGTACACCAACCAGCCACGGGTCGTGTACCTCAAGGCGGGGCTGCGGCATCCGCGTGGGGTGATGCTCCACGAGCTGGGGCACGTGTACGACCTGACCGTGCTCAGCAACAGCGATCGCGGGCAGTTTCGGCGGATCATGAAGCGGCCGCATGCGCAGTGGTGGAAGGGCAACACGCCGCTGGCGGAGTGGTTCGCGGAGGCGTACGCGTGGTGCGCGCGCTACTCGCGCATCGTCTCGGTCGACGACTACGCGATCTACCGCTTTGACCCGACGCCGGCCCAGCACCGCAGCAGCTGTGCGCTGATCAAGCGCGCCGCACGCGACGACAAGCCGCCGACGGCGCCGCCCGCACCGCCGGCCGTCACCGGCGACCCGACGCCCCCGGCCCCGCCGCCGGTGGCACCGTCCGTCGTGCCGGGCGATCCGGCTCACGACCCGGGTCCGGCGCCGATCGAGAGCCCGTTGACGAAGGCCACCCCGACGCCGACGCCCACGCCGACCCGGACGCCGCGGCAACCCACGCCCACAGCGACCCCGACCCGCACGCCCACCCCGACTCCGACACCGACGCCCACCGAAACGCTCACCCCCACTCCGACGCCGACGCCGACGAGCACCCCGGAGCCGACCGCCACCGCGACCGAGACGCCCACGCCCACCGAGACGCCGGAACCTGAACCGACCGAGCAACCAACCGTGGAACCGACCCCGTCCCACGCTCACCGGCGCGTGGCATGATGGGCGCATGGACGGGTCGGTGCTCTGGCGGGCGGCGCTGCTTCAGGCGCTGACGCTCGCGGTCGTGGCGTTGCTGCTCGGCGCGTTCCTGGACAAGGAGTTCTTCCGCTCGTGGGGCTGGCTCGCCGGCCCCGGCGCCTGGGCCGCGTGCGCGCTGTTCACCGGCACCGTGCTGCGACTGCCGCCGCTGTGGGTGCTCGCCGGCGCGGCACTCGCGGGCCTGCCCAGCCTGGTGAGCGTGCTGATCGGCGTGCATTGGCTCGGCGCGCCGTTCGCCGTCGCGCTCTTCGCCGCCTGGTGCGGATGGCTCGCAGTGCGAACGCGGAAGGTGGCCGTCTGATGGATCTGGGACTGCAGGGCAAGGTGGCGCTCGTCACCGGCGGCTCGAAGGGGATCGGGCGCGGGATCGCCGAGGGCCTCGCCGCCGAGGGCGTGAAGGTCGCGCTGACGTCGCGCTCCGGCGAGCGGGCGGAAGAGGTCGCGACGGAGGTCGGCGCGCGCGGGTACGCGTTCGACTCCGACGACCTCGACGCGATCGCCGCGCTACTGCTCGCGGTCGAGACCGATCTCGGCCCGATCGACATCTACATCGCCAACACCGGCGGCCCGCCCGCCGGCGACCCGCTCGCGTTCACGCGCGAGCAGTGGGAGGCGGCGCAGCGGACGCTGTTGATCTCGCCGATGACGATCATCGAGCGCGTGCTCCCCGGCATGCGGGAGCGTGGCTTCGGGCGCGTGGTCGCGATCGGCTCGATGGCCGTCCGCGAGCCGATCGACGCGCTGCAGCTCTCCAACGCTCATCGCCCCGGGCTCGTCGCCGCCTTCAAGGTGCTCGCGCGCCAGGCCGCCGGCGACGGCGTGACCTTCAACCACGTGCACCCGGGACAGATCGCCACGGACCGCATGATCGACACCGCCGGCTCGCTCGAAGCGGCGCAGGAGCGGGCGAAGAGCACCATCCCGACCGGCCGGCTCGGCACCGTCGAGGAGCTCGCCGCCGCCGCCGTCTTCCTGTCCTCGCAGCAGGCTGCCTACATCAACGGAACGGCCCTACTCGTGGACGGCGCGCTCACTCGCAGCGTCTGACCTAGACTGTTCGCTGCTCGCCCCCATGGTGTAGCGGTTAGCACGCGGCCCTTTCACGGCCGTAGCGCGAGTTCGATTCTCGCTGGGGGTACTGCCGCTGGTCAGGCTTCGTCGGGCCAGTGGCCGTGCGCGGTGAAGTAGTCGCGCGCTTCCTCGTCCTTGTCGCGGTCGTTGCGACCGCTGAAGAGGAAGTACACGACCAGCACGCACATGGCGAACGCCAGCACGCAGGCGACGACGGCCCAGATCTGTTGGAGCATCGCGTCACATCGTGACGCATCCGGATGAGAGCCGTCAGTCGAGCGGGCGCCGCGGAGATTCGCAGAGCACGAATTGGCCGCGCCCGAGCAGGTGCGCGATCGCGCAGGCCTTGTCGATCTGAGCGGGCGTGTACCCGACCGGGTTGTACAGCGTCACTAGGTGCGCGCCTGGGATGTGCATCGCTCTCACCAGCCCTCGTCGATTCGGAGCCTTCTCGTCCGGCAGAATCGGCACGAGGCCCGACGACTTGAGGTGGCGAGGCGATGTGATGCCGCCGGCAGGGATCGAACCTGCGCACATCGGATTAAAAGTCCGTTGCTCTACCGCTGAGCTACGGCGGCCCGGCTACGCTCGACTCTAGCGCGCAGTAGGCTTGCGCGAGGGTGAGCGCAGGTGGAGTCGAGACAGGAGGTCGCCGACGGCGGCGCACTCCTGAGGTGGCTGAGGCCGAAATCGTAGGAGCGGCTGAGGCCCTCCTGCGCGAACGGTCGTTCCGTGAGCTGACCGTTGACGAAGTGATGAGACGGACCGACCTGTCGCGCCCGTCCTTCTACGTCTACTTCCGCGACCGGCACGCGCTGATGCTGCGGGTCGTCGAGCACATCGGTGCCGAGCTGCGGACGATGTCGCAGCGCTGGTACACCGGCGCCGGCGACGGCCCCGCGCAGGCCCGCGAGGCGATGGAGGGCTTCGCCGAGGTCTACGCCGAGCACGGGCCCGTGCTGCGCGCGCTCGCCGACGCGGCCGCCGACGATCCCGAGGTCGAGCGCGTCTACGGCGGCCTCGTGCAGTCCTTCGTCGACGTCACGGCCCGCCACATCGAGGCCGAGATGGAGGCCGGGCGCGTGCTCCCGCTCGACGCCCAGGAGACCGCGCGGGCGCTCGTCTGGATGATGGAGCGCTACTTGAACCGCACGCTCGGGCGGGTCCCGTCCGACACGCCGCGGGAGATCGTCGTCAAGACGCTGACAACGATCTGGACGCGGGTGCTGTACGGGGTCGGTTAGTGCTTGAAGTGCCGGCGGTGCGTCAGGACCATGCTGATCCCGGCGGCGTCGGCGGCCGCGACCACGTCGGGATCGCGCACTGAGCCGCCCGGCTGGATGATCGCCGTGACGCCGGCGTCCAGCGCGAGCTGCGGCCCGTCGGCGAACGGGAAGAACGCGTCGGAGGCCAGCGCGGCGCCGAGCAGCGAGGAACCGGCCTGGCGGGCCTTGTCGATCGCGAGACGCACGGAGTCCACACGGCTCATCTGGCCGGCGCCGATTCCGACCGACGCGAGGTCGTTGGACAGCACGATCGCGTTGGAGCGCACGTGCTTGCAGACCTTCCAGGCGAACAGCATCTCGCCCCATTCGGCCTCGGTCGGCTTGCGCTCGGTGACGACCTGCATCTCCGTGCGGTCCTCGAGGCCCATGTCGCGGTCCTGGACCAGCAGGCCGCCCATCACGCGCTTGACGTCGCGCTCGGCGACGTTGACGCGGCGGCGCTCGCCGTCCTCGAGGATCCGCATGTTCGGCTTGCTGGCCAGCAGCTCGAGCGCCTCGTCGGTGTAGCGACGGCGCGATGATGACCTCGCAGAACTGCTTCAGGAGCGCTTCGGCGAAGGCCGCCGTCGACGCCGCGGTTGACGCAGATCACGCCGCCGAAGGCCGACATCGGATCGCACGCGAACGCGGCGCCCGTAGGCCTCGAGCACGGAGCCGCCGACGGCGACCCCGCACGGGTTGTTGTGCTTGATGATCGTGCAGGCCGGCAGCTCGAACTCCTGCGTCAGCAGGCGCGCCGAGTTGAGGTCCAGCACGTTGTTGAACGACAGCTCCTTGCCGCCGACCTGGCGCACCATCGAGAGCACGTGCATGCGCGAGCCGGCCTGCGAGTAGTAGGCGGCGCGCTGGTGCGGGTTCTCGCCGTACGCGAGGTCGGTGACCTTCTCGTAGGCGTTGAGCAGCAGCGGCGGGAAGTCGTCCTGCTTCTCGACGAACCAGCGGGAGATCGCGCTGTCGTAACGGGCCGTGTAGGAGAACGCCTCGGCGGCGAGCGACTCGCGCGTCCCGAGCGAGAGCTTGCCACTCGCGTCCTTGAGCTCCTGGAGCACCGCGTCGTAGCTGGCCGGATTGACCACGACCGCCGTGAACGGGAAGTTCTTGGCCGCCGCGCGGATCATCGTCGGCCCGCCGATGTCGATGTTCTCGATCACCTCGTGCTCGGTCGCGCCGCGCCGCGCCGCCGTGGCCTCGAACGGGTAGAGGTTCACGCACACGAGATCGACGAACTCGACCTCGTGCTCCGCGGCCGCCGCCATGTGCTCCTCGTCGTCGCGCAGCGCGAGCAGCCCGGCGTAGAGCTTCGGGTGCAGGGTCTTGACCCGCCCGCCCATGATCTCGGGGAAGCCCGTGAAGTCCTCGACCGAGCGAACCTCGAGCCCGCCCTCGCGCAGCGCGGTGGCCGTGCCGCCGGTGGAGAGCAGCTCGATGCCGAGCTCCACCAGTCCGCGGGCGAACTCCACGACGCCCGTCTTGTCCGAAACCGAGAGCAGCGCGCGCCGCACTCGGACCTCGCCGGGCTGAGTCATCGCCTCCATCGAGTCGCTGAAGATACCTGGAGACGACATCTACGTACTTCCTCCAACTAGAACGCGCCGCGGGTGAGATGGGTCCGGGGCGGACGGTTCCGCTGGCGATCAGCCGCACCGCTCCGGTCAACAGTTCGTGCTCGATCGGCCGCAGCGCCTCGCGCACCTCGTCCGGGTCGGTCGCCTCGGGGAGCTCGACCGCCTGCTGGAGGATGATCGGCCCGGAGTCGATCCCCTCGTCCACGAAGTGGACGGTGACGCCGAAGACCTTGACCCCGTACTCGAGCGCCTGCTCGACCGCGCGCACGCCCGGGAACGCCGGCAGCAGCGCCGGGTGGACGTTGACGACGCGCAGCGGGAAGGCGGCGAGGAACGTGGCGCGTGAGCAGCTGCATGTAGCCCGCGAGCACGACGAGCTCGACGCCTTCGTCGACCAGCCACGTCGCCATCGCGACGTCGCGCGCCTCGCGGTCGGCGTACTCGGCGCGGGGAAGACGCCCGTCGCGACCCCGTCGCCCGCGCGCGCTCGAGCGCCGAGCGCGGCGGGCTTGTCGGAGCCGACGGCCACGACGTCGGCCTCGCGCCCGTGGACGTTGTCGAGGATCGCCTGCAGGTTCGTGCCCGGCGCCCGAGGCGAGGACGCCGACGCGCAGCCGGTGAGGATCGTTAGTCATGCCGCCTCCAGCATGACCGGCTCGAGTTTCGGGAACCGCTCGTCGGTCAGCGCAGCGTGCCGGCGGCGACCAGCGCGTCGACGCGGCCAGCATCGCCGTCGCGCGCGCAGGTCGCGATAGGCGCCGTAGTTGCGGCAGCCCGTCGTAGGAGTGCTTGAGCGATCGCCTTCGAGCGGCCGCCGCGGAGGATCTCGACCGCGCGCGTGCGCCCGACCGCCGGGCTCGGCGCGCGGCGACGATGTCGAGGATCGCCGCGTCGAGCGCCGCCGTCGCCGGCGGCCAGCGGCGAGCTGCCGGCGCGCAGCGCCGCGGGCGGCAGGCGCGGCGGCTCGAGCGCGAGCCCGGGATCGCAGACGTCGCAGCAGGCGCCGACGGGCGCGGGCGCCGAGCGGTCGCCGAAGTGGCGCAGGATGCCCGTCGCGGCGGCAGGCCTCGCCCTCGACCCAGGCCCACACCGCGCGGTACTGGCGCCAGCGCACGCGGGTGCCCTCCTGCGCGGCGGTCCGGCAGACGCCGAGCGCCGCGCGTCCCAGGTGCCGACGAGCGGCCCGTGAGCGGTCCGGCGCCGACGGCGCCGGCTGGATCACGCCCGCGCGGGCGAGGTGGCCGACGATCGCGCGCACCGCCTCCTCGTCGCCGTGCGCGCAGCGACAGCTCGCCGACGCCGAGGTCGTAGCGCGGCGGCTCGCCGTCCGCGGACGCTCGCCGCGCGACGATCCGCCGCGCGACGCCCTTCAGCAGCGTCCTCGGTCGACCGCCGAGCGCTCGATGAAGTGGACGTGCAGGCCCTTGTCGCGGCCGGCGGCGAACAGCAGGCAGCGCGCCGGCTTGCCGTCGCGGCCGGCGCGGCCGGCCTCCTGGTAGTAGGCCTCGAGCGAGCTCGGGCACGGTCTCGTGGCAGACCGTCCGCACGTCGGCCTTGTCGACGCCCATGCCGAACGCGTTGGTCGCGACGACGACCGGCGCCTCGTCGGCCATGAAGCGCCGCTGCGCCTCGGCGCGCGCGCTCGCGCGGCGAGGCCGGCGTGGTAGGCGAGCGCCTCGACGCCGAGCTCGCGCGCCGAGCGACTCCGCGAGCTGCTCGCAGTCGCGCGCGCGTGCCCGGCGTAGACGATCGCCGGCAGCGCGCCGCGGCTCGCGCAGCGCCGCGGCGATCCGGCGGTGCGTCGGCGTCCTTGGCGGCGCACCGGACGACCGCGAAGGACAGGTTCGGCCGGTCGAAGCCGGTCGCGACGTGCACCGGGTCGCGCAGGCCGAGCCGCGCGACGATGTCGCCGCCGACCTGCGGCGTCGCCGTCGCCGTGCGAGGCGACGATCGCCTCGCGCGCCGAGCCGCGCGCGCGGCGTCGGCGAGCCGGAAGTAGTCGGGCCGGAAGTCGTGCCCCCACTGGGAGACGCAGTGCGCCTCGTCGACGACGAACAGCCCGACGTCGGCGCGCGCGGAGCGCTCGAGGAAGCCCGGCGAGGCGAAGCGCTCGGGCGCGACGTAGAGCAGCCGCAGCTCGCCGCGCGACCGCGCGCGTCGAGCGCCTCGCGGTTGCGCGCGCGCGTCCTGCTGGCCGTTGATCAGCGCCGACGCGGCCGGGCGCCGACGCGCTCGAGCGCCTCGACCTGGTCCTGCATCAGCGAGACGAGCGGCGAGACGACGAGCGTCAGGTCCGTCGCGCATCAGCGCCGGCAGCTGGTAGCAGAGCGACTTGCCGGCGCCGGTCGGCATCACCACGAGCACGTCGCGACCGGCGCGCGCGGCCTCGACCGCCTCCCGCTGGCCCGGGCCGGAAGGCCGGGAAGCCGAACAGCTCGTGCAGCGCCCCGTCGGCGTCCGCGCGCGCGCGACCGGCTCGCGGCGGCGGCGGCCCGAGCCCGGGGAGCGTCGAGGCGTGTCCATGGCGGTCGACACGGGCGGGCGACCATACCGCCGGCCCGGCGGTCGCCTCGGCGCACTGCGCAGAGTCCGTTGCGGAGCTGCGCGGTCAGCCGCGAACGGCAGTGCGTTCTCGAACGCGTCCTTGCGCTGCGCCGCACCGGTGCCGCGCGAGCGGGTACTCGCCGGAGAAGCAGGCGTCGCAGTGGTTCTCGCGCGAGCCGCGGATCGCCTCGTAGACGCCGTCGAGCGACAGGTAGGCGAGCGAGTCGGCGCCGAGCTCGGCGGCGATCTCGGCCTCGGTGCGCTCGTGGGCGACCATCTCCTCGCGCGTCGACATGTCGATGCCGTAGTGGCAGGGATGGCGGATCGGCGGCGCGGAGATGCGCATGTGGACCTCGCTCGCTCCGGCGTCGCGCAGCATCTGCACGATCTGGCGCGTCGTGTTGCCGCGCACGATCGAGTCGTCGACCACGACGATGCCGCTTGCCGGCGACGACCTCGGGCAGCGGGTTGAACTTCAGCCGCAGGCCGTGCTTGCGCAGCTCCTGGCCGGGCTGGATGAAGGTGCGCGCGACGTAGCGGTTCTTGACGAAGCCGTCGTCCTGCGGGAGGCCTGAAGCGCGGGCGAAGCCGCGGGCCGCCGGGTTGCCGGAGTCCGGCACCGGGATCACGAGGTCGGCCTCGACCGGCGCCTCGCGGGCCAGGATCTCGCCCATCCGACCGCGCGACACCTGGAGCACCTGGCCGCCGAGGCGCGAGTCGGGCCGGGCGAAGTAGATGTGCTCGAACACGCACAGCGCGCTGCGCGGGGACGGCACGGCCTGGCGCGTCTCGAGCGCCCGTCTCAGTGATCGAGACGATCTCGCCGGGCTCGACGTCGCGCAGGAACTTCGCGCCGATGATGTCGAACGCGCAGGTCTCCGAGGCGACGCAGTAGTCGTCGCCGATCATGCCCGAGCGAGAGCGGGCGCAGGCCGATCGGATCGCGGAAGGCGACGACGCGGTCGTCGGTCATCACCACCGTCGAGTAGGCGCCCTCGACGCGCGTCATCACGTCGACGAGCGCCTCCTCGACCGTCGCGCCTCGTGCGTGGAGACCAGCGCGGCGATGATCTCCGAGTCAGACGTAGAGCGGAAGGTGACGCCCTTGCTCGCGCAGCTCCTGGTGCAGCTCGACGACGTTGACGAGGTTGCCGTTGTGGCCGAGCGCGACCTCGCGCTTGTCGGCGCGGTAGACCGGCTGCGAGTTCTCCCACGAGTTGGCGCCCGTGGTCGAGTAGCGGACGTGGCCGAGCGCCATGTCGCCCTGCAGCGCGCGCAGCTTCTGCTCGTCGAAGACCTGGTTGACCAGGCCCTGGTCGCGCATCGCCATGATGTGGCCGTTCTGGGAGGTGGCGATGCCCGCCGACTCCTGGCCGCGATGCTGCAGCGCGTAGAGCGCGAAGTACGTCAGCCGTGGCAACCTCGCGACCGGGTGCGACGATGCCGAAGACTCCGCACTCGTCGCGCGGGCCATCACGGTCGTCGAGAAAAGGTTCTGGGGAGGCGTGCACGGGGGACCGGTGCGGGCTTGCCGTGAGGAACAACCGGCCTGGTCAGGCTAGCAAGCGGGACGGCGGTTCCTCCAAAACTACGCGTCGACTCGACCAAAGTGCGAGGAGGGCAACGGAGTGCTCAGGTCGGCGTGCGGAAACTTGTCGGTCCGCGTGGCGCGCGGCCCGTCTCCGAGGTCTAGGCTCCAATCATCTCCGCCGCTTGGCACGGCCACGCCGCGCGGCCTAGTCCGACCTCAGGAACGGGATAACCATGGCCACCGACGCACCTGTCCAGATCCCCCGCCAGCGCCTCTCGGAGCTCATCGAGCGCGAGGAGAAGCAGCTCAACGAGCGGACGCAGCGTTCGAAGGAGATGTACGCGCGCGCCCAGGTCCACCTCTCCGGCGGCGTCGCATCCTCCTACCAGCTGCGCGACCCCTGGCCGATCTACCTGGAGCGCGGCTCCGGCCCGCGCGTCTGGGATGTCGACGGCAACCAGATGTGGGACTTCCACAACGGCTTCGGCTCGATGGTCCAGGGCCACGCGCACCCCGCGATCGGCGCCGCCATCGCGGCCCGGTACTCGAGCGGCACGCACTTCGCGGCGCCGACCGAGGACGCGGTCGTCGTGGGCGACGAGCTCGCCCGCCGTTGGGGGCTGCCCAAGTGGCGCTTCACCAACAGCGGCTCCGAGTCCACGATGGACGCGATCCGCATCGCCCGCGGCACCACCGGGCGCGAGACGATCGTGAAGATCTTCGGGTCCTATCACGGGCATCACGACGGCGTGATGGTCTCGATCGGCGTCGAGTACGACCAGATCGGCGATCACGAGAACCTCGCCTCGCTGCCCTACGGCGCCGGCATCCCGCAGGCCGTGGTGGATCTGACGATCCCCGTGCCGTTCAACGACGCGGGCGCGATGGAGCGCCGGATCGAGCGGCTCACCGCGGAGGGGCGCAAGCCCGCCTGCGTGATCATGGAGCCGGCGATGATGAACCTCGGGGTCGTCCTGCCCGAGCCCGGCTACCTCGAGGCCGTCCGCGACATCACCCGCCGTCACGACATCGTCCTGATCTTCGACGAGGTCAAGACCGGTCTGTGCATCGCCGCCGGCGGCGCCACCGAGCGCTGGGGCGTCACACCCGATCTCGTGACCTTGGCCAAGGCGCTGGGCGGCGGCACGCCGATCGGCGCGATCGGCGGAACCGAGGAGGCCATGGCCGCCGTCGAGGACGGCTCCGTCTACCAGGTCGGCACCTACAACGGGAACCCCTTGGGCATGGCCGCCACGCGGGCGAACCTCCTGGAAGTGCTGACCCCCGCCGCCTACGAGCACCTGGATCGCCTCAATGAGCGGATCCTCTCCGGCTGCGAGACCGTCATCCGCAAGCACAACCTGCCCGGCTACTCGGTCGGCGTCGGCTCCAAGGGCTGCGTCACCTTCTCCCCCTCGAAGGTCATCGACTACGAGACCTTCAAGGCCAACCAGGACAAGGACCTCTCCGACCTCGCCTGGCTCTACAACATGAATCGCGGCATCTTCATGACGCCCGGCCGCGAGGAGGAGTGGACCCTCTCGGTCACCCACGACGACGAATCCGTCGACGCGTACGTCCAGGTCTTCGAGGCCATGGCCGACGACCTCATGGCCTAGTTCTCGACCTCGGTCCAGCTTGCGAAGCAGCCCCTGATTGCAGGAGACTCTCCCGCCCACGGTTGGTGGGGGGAGAGTTTCCGGAGGGCTGGACTATGAAGGGCATGAGGGTGCCAAAGGGATGGGTCGCAACTGTGACGGTCGCCGCCGGCCTGCTTCCCGCGGCCACTGCATCCGCGCAAACGGGAACGTATGCCGTCTCCGCGTGTCAGGCCAGCGGCAACCCCGCGCCGCTGGACGGGTGGACCCCGACGCCGGCGACTGACGGATCGGCCGTCGACGATTGCGCAACCGGCGGGCCATTCGGGTTCGATTTTCGACACCTCACGTCATACGACGGCGCTGCTCGTCAATGGACGTTCGCCGCCCCATCAGGGACACGAGTCTCGGCACTCCGCTTCGGAGAGCTCAAAGGGTCTGGCGGCACCGAGTACGACTTCTCGGTACTCGGCGATGACGATGACTTCGTGGTTCCGCTCTCCCAGGTTCTTGCGGCCAGCGGCATGTTCAGCACGGTTCCCCTCGCCGGGCATCCGAGCCGGAGCGTGACCGTCGAGCTGCGTTGCCGAGCGACCTGCAGCGCACCCGGATCGCTGCTCGCGTCTTGGATCGAGGTGCTGTTGGACGACTCTGCGCCGCCGGTCGCCGAGTACCTGCCCCGGGAGAGATCGTTCCGATTCACGGACGAGGGCGGCGGGGTAGAAAGCGTCGCGCTCGACGTGGACGGTGTCCGGCAGGACGTCCTTGTCGGCGGAACGCGTTGCCGCCGCCCGTTTGTGACGGCCGTCCCCTGCTCGACCAGCGGCGAGATCGATCTCGCGGAGGCATCGCTGCCGCCAGGCCGACACGACGTGCTGGCCACGTTCACCGACGCTGGCGGGAATCACACCGTCGTCGGGCCTTACACGATCGGTTCCGCAGAGTCGCCTCCCTTCACCCCACAGCCCGGCGCCGTCCTGGCGACGACGCCAGGCAATCTGACGATCAGCGGCCCTCGTGTTCGCCGCGTCCGCTACGCCGCCCCGGCCACGATCACCGGTTTTGCAAGGCGGATGGACGGGTCCCCGATCTCCAAGACCCAGATCGGGATCGCGACGCGCCGCGGCGACGCCTGGAAGCCCGAGACGGCAACGGTCACCGACGCGAAGGGGCGGTTCAGCGTGCGGTTGGCGCGCGGGGTTTCGCGGGAGGTTCGGTTCAGCTACGGCGATTCGGTCCAGACGGTCAACGTGATCGTCGCCGCTCCGGTGCGCCTGACGACGAGTCGCAAGAGCACGCGCAACGGGCGGGCCATCAAGTTCAAGGGCTCCGTGCCGGGAGCCGGGGCCGCACGGACGCGGGTGGAACTGCAGGCCTGGGCGAACGGGAAGTGGATCCCATTCAAGACCGCCGAGCTCAAGAGTGGGAAGTTCAGTGCCAGTTACCGCTTCACCCGGACCTTCACCACCGCGCTCTACCGGTTCCGGGCCGTCATCCACGCCGATCCGGACTTCCCCTACGCGGCCGGAACGTCGTCCGTGGTCAAGGTGCTGGTGCGGCCATGAGGGTTCGGACGGTCACGATGCTCTTGGGCGCGATCGCCGCGTGTCCTGCTCGCAGCGCCGGTCGGTGACGCCGCCGCCGCGGGTAGCTATGTCGTCGTCTCGTGCCAAGTGGACGGCAAGCCGGCGCCCACGAGCGCGTGGACACCGTCGTTCAGTGGGTGGACGGCCGCGGACGACGGGGTGCGGGCAGATCCGATCGTTGACGGATGCGCCGATGGATATGGCTTCGGCGGGGACTACTCAGGGACGCAGGTCGCCGGACCGAACGCCGTGCGGTGGACGTTCGCCGCCCCTCCGGATACGGCGATCAGTTCCGTGACCTTGCGACATGTCGCGTGGAGCACCGCCGGATTCGCAGGGACCGTTCCCTTCCGTTACACCCTCCAAGACGATTCGCAGCATGTGCTGGAGCAGAGCCCACAAGACATCGAGTGGCACTTTGGCGCCGCTGATTCGTCGCGGACGATCGCAGGGTTGGACACCAGCGCCCTGTCGATGGAATTCAGTTGCTCACAGGGTTTTCGATGCGGCCAGAACACCACGTCGACGAGCCTTGCGTATGAGACCCGAGTTTCGCTCAATGACTCACTGCCACCGACGGGTGAGGCGTCGCCGGCGCGAGTCACGTTCGCCGATCGTGGTGGCGGCGTGAAGTCGCTCGGCCTTCTCGTCGACGGCAGTGAGGTCATGCAGATCGAGAAGTGCCACGAGCCGTTCGTCGCGCGCATCCCATGCCCGACAACTGGATCGGTTGAGCTCCCGGTTTGGACGGAAGAGGTCGCCCGCCGCGCACGGGTCGAAGTAGTGCTCGTCGACGCGGCCGGCAATCGAAGCGTTCTCGCTCCGTTCGCGCCGAAGACACTGGAGGGCGCAACCAGTCCGCTCATGCCACCTTTGGCAGTAGTCGCGCCGGCGCGTCCCGGGGTGCTCGCGCTGAGCGGGCGGCGGACGATTCGGGCGCGGTACAGCGCGCCTCCCGTGGTCCGAGGGACGGTCAAGACGGCCGGTGGCGCCGCGATCGGGCGTGCGCGGGTGTCGGTGAGTGAGGCGCCCGGAACCGTGACGACCGACGCGAAGGGGCGGTTCAGCGTGCGGTTGGCGCGCGGGGTTTCGCGGGAGGTTCGGTTCAGCTACGGGGAGTCGGTCCAGAGCGTGAAGGTGATCGTCGCCGCGCCGGTTCGGCTCAAGACGGACCGGAAGAACACGCGGAACGGTCGGGCGGTCAAGTTCATCGGCTCTGTGCCCGGGGCCGGGACGGCGCGGCCGCGAGTGGAGCTTCAGGCGTGGGCGAACGGGAAGTGGATTCCGTTCAAGTCGGCGGACCTCAGGAACGGGAGGTTCTCGGCGAGCTACCGGTTCACGCGCACGTTCTCGGCGATGCAGTACCGGTTCCGGGCCGTGATCCACGCGGACCCGGACTTCCCCTACGCGGCGGGGACGTCGCCGGTGGTGAAGGTGGTCGTGCGGCCGTAGACGCAGCCTTCGAGGATCGCGCGGGCCGCGGGCGGCAAGGCGTGCTGGCACGGCGGGAAGCGAAGCGCGCGGAAGCCGCCGCAGGCCCAAAGCGCCGCAGCGAGTGCCGGGGAGGATGGGTCGGCCAGGCGTGCCCGGGCTTCGGCCTCGGCGTGGGCGTCGAAGGAGAGGGTGAAATCGCGCTGGAAGCGCCGGGGCAGCGGCTCGGCGACGCCGGCGGTGATGAGTTCGATCTCGACGGCCGCGGAGGCGAACTCGGTGGTGCGGGCGATCCAGGCTCGTGGTGAGGCGGGCGCGGCGTCGAGCACGCGGTCTCGGAGGTCGCTGAGCAGCGGCGGCGCGTCCTCGAGCTCGGGGCCGGCGACGAGTTGTGAGCGGTCCACGTCGAGCTGGCCGGTGAGCACCGCGTCGAGCAGGAGCGAGACGGCGATCAGGCGCTCGGTGCCCGCGCCGCCATGGGTGAGGAGCATGGCGTCGCCGCGGACCGAAGGCTGATAGCGGGGCGGCGCTGCGAGGAGGCTCATGCCCCCGACGACGCCGCCGTGGTGCGGCTATTCCCTAGGGGGTGTGATTCTCCAGGTCCGCTAGGCGAACCTGGAGAAGCGCACCCCTAGTGGAGGAGGTCGGCCAGGCCGTAGGTGAAGGCGCGGTCCAGCTCGTCGAGCGGGACGCTCAACACGCCCTCGATCGTCGCGGCGTCGCCGCCGACCGTCCCGATGACGCGCGCGGCGGCACCGAACGCGCTGAGAGCCGAGGCCGGGCCGGAGACCACGAAGGCGCCCGGTCCCTCGCCGAACAGCTCGTCCTCGCCGGACAGGCCCGAAACGACGAAGCCGAGGCCTGAGGCCAGAGCCGCCTCGGCCAGAGCGACCGCGACGCCACCCTCGGCGACATCGTGCGCGGAGTGGATGACGCCGCCACGGACGGCCTGGCGGATCGCGGCATGGAGCGCCTTGAGCTCGCCGAGATCGGCACTCGGCAACGGGCCGGCGACGACTTCGCCGCGCAGCTTGGACAGCTCGGAGGCCGCCAGCGACGGCGCCCAGCCCGCGGTGACCAGCGCGATCGCGTCACCCGGAGCGACGAACCCGAGCCGGCCGGAGCGGCGGGCGTCGGGCAGCTCGCCGACGAGCCCGACGACGGGCGTCGGGTAGATCGGCCCCTCGCCGCCCTCGTTGTACAGCGACACGTTGCCGCCGACGACCGGGATGCCGAACGCGCGGCAGGCGTCGCCGAGACCGGCGATCGAGCGCGTCAGCTGCCAGGCGATGTGCGGCTTCTCCGGGTTGCCGAAGTTCAGGCAGTTGGTCAGCCCCAGCGGCTCGGCACCGACGCAGGCGAGGTTCGCCGAGCACTCGACGACGGCCTCGACCGTGCCGCGGTACGGATCGGCCGCGACACGACGGCCGTTGCCGTCGATCGCGACCGCGATCGCGGGCCGCGGGCCCTCGGCCTCGACGGGGTAGAGCGCGGTGAGCGAGTCCGGGGACGAGCCGTTGCCGGACGAGGCAAGCGCCGGCGGCAGCAGCAGGACCGACGCGTCGGCCTGCTCGGGCCGGCGGACGGTGCGCGAGCCGACGATCGAGTCGTACTGCTCGAACGCCCACTTGCGCGAGGCCACGTTGGACGAGCCGAGCAGCGTCACCAGGATCTCGCCCGGGTCAGAGGACGTCAGCGTCACCGGCGGCGCCGGATAGATCGACGTCGCGGGCTCGGCGGGCGACAGGTCGTACGCCGGGCACTCGTCGACCAGCGCGACCACCGGCATGTCGCCGACGAGCACACCGTCGTCGAAGACCCGCAGGCGGCGGGAGTCGGTGACCTCGCCGATCGCGGTCCCGCCGACCTCCCAGCGCTCGCAGACGGCCAGAACCTCATCCAGCGCGAGACGGCTCGACGACGCAGAGCATCCGCTCCTGCGACTCGCTGACCATGATCTCGAACGGCTCCATATCCGCCTCGCGCAGCGGCACGCGCCGGACGTGGAGGTCGAGCCCGACCTCCCCCTTCGCGGCCATCTCGGCCGACGAGGACGTCAGGCCCGCGGCGCCGAGGTCCTGCAGCGCAACCAAAAGCCCCTGATCCAAGAGATCGAGCGAGCACTCGAGCAGCTTCTTCTCCGTGAACGGATCGCCGATCTGCACGGTCGGCCGCTTGTCCTCGGACGTGTCCAACTCGGCCGAGGCCAGCACCGAGGCGCCGCCGATCCCGTCGCGGCCGGTGCGCGCACCGAACAGCACGACGATGTTCCCGACGCCCGCGGCGGCGGAGCGGATCAGCTTGTCGGTCTCGATCAGCCCGAGCGCCATCGCGTTGACGAGGCAGTTCTGCTCGTACGGGCCCTCGAAGTAGATCTCGCCGCCGACGGTGGCGATCCCGATCGAGTTGCCGTAGTGGCCGATGCCGGCCACCGCGCGCTCCAGCAGATAGCGGGAGCGGGCGGAGGTCGAGACCTCGCCGAAGCGCAGCGAGTCCAGGATCGCGATCGGCCGCGCGCCGATGGCGAAGATGTCGCGCAGGATGCCGCCGACGCCGGTCGCGGCGCCCTCGAAGGGCTCGACCGCGCTCGGGTGGTTGTGCGACTCGACCTTGAACGCGCAGGCCAGGCCCTCGCCAACCGACACGGCGCCCGCGTTCTCGCCCGGGCCCATCACGAGCCGCGGACCTTCGACCGGCAACGACTTCAAGAGCCGCCGCGAGTGCTTGTAGCCACAGTGCTCGGACCACATCAGCGAGAAGACGGCGAGCTCGACCTCGTTGGGCTCGCGCTCCAGCTTCTCGACGATCAGGTCGTACTCGTAGTCGGTGAGCCCGAGATCGCGATGCTTGCTCACGCGGGCACCCGGGCGGCCGACTCGAACAGCTTCAGCCCGTCCGCGGAGCCCGTCAACACATCAACCGCGTGCTCGGGATGCGGCATCAGCCCGACCACGTTGCCGGCCTTGTTCGAGACGCCCGCGATGTCCCGCGAGGAGCCGTTGAAGTTCTCGCCCGCCCGGTAGCGCAGCACGACCTGCCCGTTGGCCTCGAGCTCATCCAAGACTGGATCGGGCGCCCAGTAGCGACCGGTCGTGTGCTTGGCCGGGATCGACAGCGTCTCGCCCACCGCACACGCGCCCGTCCACGACGTGGAGGCGTTCACGACGTCCACACCCACCTGACGGCAGGTGAACCGCAGCGACGTGTTCGGCAGCAGCGCGCCCGACAGAAGGCCGGCCTCGCACAGCACCTGGAAGCCGTTGCAGATGCCGAGCACGAGCCCGCCGCGCGCCGCGAAGCGCTCGACCTCGGCCATCACCGGCGCGAAGCGCGCGATCGCGCCGACGCGCAGGTAGTCGCCGTAGGAGAACCCGCCGGGGATGATCACGGCGTCGACGCCGCGCAGATCCGCGTCGCCGTGCCACAACAATTCAGCCTCGCCGACACGGCGGGCGGCGAGCAGCGCGTCGACGTCGTCGCACGTGCCCGGGAAGCGAACGATCCCGAACTTCAAGACTGGATCTCGTAGTCCTCGATCAGCGGGTTGGCGAGCAGCTGCTCGCACATCGCCGCGACCTGGGAGGCATCCGGGACGTCCAGCTCGACGAGCCGGCCGACGTGCACATTCGAGACGCCCTCGAAGCCCAGGGCGGGCAGGGCGCGCTCGACGACCTGGCCCTGGGGATCGAGGATCCCGGCCTTGGGCCGGATCAGGACACGGACCCTCACGCGACCCGGTCCAGCCAGGCGCCGAAGGACTCGCCCGCCAACCGCTCGTAGGCGGTGACGTAGCGCTCGCGGGTCTGCGCGACCACGTCGTCCGGGATCGGCGGCGCCGGCGGCAGCTTGTCCCAGCCGGTGTTCGTCGCCCAGTCGCGCACGTACTGCTTGTCGAAGGACGGCTGGCCGTGCCCGACCTCGTAGGTGTCGGCCGGCCAGAAGCGCGAGGAGTCCGGCGTGCAGACCTCGTCGCCCAACGTCAGGACGCCGTCGGAATCGAGCCCGAACTCGAACTTCGTGTCGGCGAGGATCACGCCGCGCTCCTTCGCGTGCGCCGCGACCGCCTTGTAGACCGCGATCGAGACGTCGCGGACCTGCGCCGCGAGCTCCTCGGAGCCCAGAAGCCGCACCGTCTCGGCGAAGTCGATCGCCTCGTCGTGGCCCTCTTCGGCCTTGGTCGACGGCGTGTAGATCGGCTCGGGGAGCTGCTCGGACTCCTGGAGCCCCTCAGGCAGCGAGACGCCGGAGACCGTGCCGGACGCCTTGTAGTCCTTCCAACCGGAGCCCGTGATGTAGCCGCGCACGATGCACTCGACGGGCAGCATCTTGAGCTTGCGGACGCGCAGCGCGCGGCCGCGCCACTCCGCCGGGACGCCATCGGTGGCGCTGAGGAAGTGGTTGGGGACGATGTCGCGCGTCAGGCCGAACCAGAGCACGGAGAGTCCCGTGAGGACGCGGCCCTTGTCGGGGATCGGCGTCGGGTGGACGGCGTCGTAGGTCGAGATCCGATCGGAGGCGACCATGACCAGGTCGGCGTCGAGTTCGTAGAGCTCGCGGACCTTGCCGGAGTGCAGGAGCGGGAGGGTTGTCACGTCGCCTCAGGCTACTTCACAGGTCGTACGGGAAATCGGTCAGGACCTCGTAGCCGTCCTCGGTGATCAGGACGATGTCCTCCAGGCGGCAGCCGCCGAACCCGCGCCGGTAGCAGCCTGGCTCGACCGTGACGACGTCACCGGCGACGAGGTCATCGCCCAATCGGCCCATGTTCGGGCGCTCGTGGACCTCGAGCCCGACGCCGTGTCCGAGGCCGTGGAAGTAGCCGTCCTCGAGGGGCTCGCCGGGCGTCTTGGTCAGCTGCGTCGGCTGGCCGGCCTCGATGTAGGGCTCGCAGGAGCGCTCGAACAGCGCCCGCCCGTTGACGCCCGGGCCGAGATCGGCGTAGACGCGGTCCAGCGAATCGCGCGTGAGCCGCCAGTACTCGGCCAGCTCGGAGGGCGGCTCGCCGCCGCCCGCCACGAACGTGCGCGTCATGTCCGACCAGCAGCGCGAGCGCTTGTCGCGCGGCCAGATGTCGACCACGACGGGCTCGCCGGCGCCGATCGCGCCCGAGCCGGAGTCGTGCCCGATCGCCGACTGCGCGCCGTGGGAGACGATCACGTCGTCGGGCAGCTCGCAGCCGTGCTCCTCGGCCACGGCCTGCATCGCACCGCGCACCTCCTCGGAGGTGAGCCCGTCGCGCAGCTCGTGGATCAGCGAGCGAGCCACGCCCATCGCCGCGTCGGCGGCCTTCTGGGCGCGGCGGATGCCCTCGATCTCCGACGCGGACTTGACGCGGCGGCGCGACGAGAACTCGCCGTCGTCGACCGTCAGCGAAATCCCATTGGCGCGCAGATGGTCCGCGACGAAGAGCGGGAACTCGGGCGGCACCAAAGCCGAGGTGATCCCCAGCTGAGCGGCCGCGCGGAGCGCGATCTCGGCATCGATCCCGAGCCGGTCCAGGCCCGCGGCGACCAAGTCGTCGCCGCCGAGCGAGGACGGGTCGATGATCTCGATCCCGTGCTCGGACACCTTGGCGGCGTCGAGCACGGACACGGTCGCCGCGCGGCGACCGTCGTTCTCGAGGTAGAGGAACGGGTCGCCGATGCCGGCCGGCACCTCATGGAAGAGGGTGGCCGAGTTCTCGGGCGCCCCGAAGATCAGGACGGCGATGGGATCACCTCCAGCCGCGCCAGCACCGTCGGCACGTGGCGCGTGTAGTAGCCGTAGTCGAAGACCTCGTCGAGGTCGATGTCCACATTCTCCTGCTCCAGCAGCTTGCGCAGCGGCGTCTGCGTGTCCCACGCCTGCTGGCCGAGCCGCTGCACGATCCGGTAGGCGTCGTCGCGCTGCATCCCGCCCGACACCAGGGCGAGCAGGACGCGCTGGGAGAACAGCGCGCCCGACGTGATCTCGAGGTTCGCGAGCATCCGGTCCGCGTGGACCGTCATCCCGCGCACGACGCGCAGCGACAGCGCGAGGATCTGGTCGAGCAGGATCGTCGAGTCGGGCAGGATGATCCGCTCGGCCGAGGAGTGCGTGATGTCGCGCTCATGCCAGAGCGCGACGTTCTCCAGCCCGACCTGGGCGTTGCCGCGCAGGACGCGGGCGAGGCCGCAGATCCGTTCGCTGACCACCGGGTTGCGCTTGTGCGGCATCGCGCTCGAGCCCTTCTGGCCCTTGCCGAACGGCTCCTCGACCTCGCGCACCTCGGTGCGCTGCAGGTGCCGGATCTCAGTCGCGAACCGCTCCAGGCCCGCGCCCGTCAACGCGATCGCACTCAAGGAGCTCCGCGTGGCGATCGCGCGGCACGACCTGCGTGGAGACCGTCTCATGCTTCAGGCCGAGCTTCGAGACGACGCGTTCCTCGTAGTCCGGGCCGAGCGTCGCGTACGTGCCGACCGCGCCCGAGATCGCCGCCGTGATCTGGTCGAAGGCACGCTCGAGCCGGTCCGCGTTGCGGTGCGCCTCGATCGCGTAGCCGGCGAGCTTCAAACCGAACGAGGTCGGCTCGGCGTGGACCCCGTGGGTGCGGCCGACGCACAGCGTTCCCGCGTGCTCGCGGGCCTTCTCGGCGAGCTCCCAGGCCAAGGTCCGGGCCGCGGGAACCAGGACCCCGCCCGCGCGCTTGAGCTGCAGCGCCAGACCGGTGTCGACCACGTCAGACGACGTGAGCCCGTAGTGGATCCAGCGCCCCGCGGGGCCCGCGGAGGCGGCCAGCACGTCGACGAACGCCGCCGTGTCGTGATCGAGGATCTTCTCGCGCTCATTGATCGCGTCGACCGTGAAGGTCGCCGCGCGGATCGCGTCGAGATCCTCCGCCGTCGGGCCGTCGAGCGCCTCGGCAGCCGCGACCTCCACGTCGCGCATGGCGCCAAAGCGCGCCTCGTCGGTCCAGATGGCCCCGATCTCGGGTCGGGTGTAGCGAGCGATCATTGCCACCGATCCTAGAATCCGCAGCATGGCCAAGGCGTACTGGATCAGCAGCTACCGCGCGATCAACGATGCGGACAAGATGGCGGCGTACGCGGCGCTCGCCAAACCGGCGATCGAAGCGGCCGGCGGGACGTTCATCGCCCGCGGCATGCCGGCCGCGACCTACGAGCTCGGGATCGAGGAGCGCGTGACCCTGATCGAGTTCGACAGCGTCGAGCAGGCCCTGGCCGCGCACGACGGCGCGGCCTACCAGGCGGCGCTGGCCGCGCTCGACGGTGCCGCCGAGCGCGACATCCGGATCGTCGAAGGCGTCTAGAGCGCATGATGCGGTGGTTCCTCGCAGCGGTGACCACCGCACTCGTCGTCACGTCGCCCGCGCACGCCGCCGAGCGGATCGTCACGCGCGCCGCGTACAACGAGCCGTCGACGCCCGCGAAGTACGACAAGGTGAAGGTGATCGAGGTCGGGCCGCGCGCCGCCTCGAAGGTCCTCGTGCTCGAGCCGGGCACGTCCGCCGGGGCCGGCTACTTCGTGCCCGACGCACGCGACCTCGTCAAGGCGCTGCCCGGCTGGCAGGTGTGGCTCGTCGAGCGCCGCGAGAACCTGCTCGAGGACGCCTCGGTGCTCGACAGCGCGACCTCGCCGAAGGCGGTCTTCGACTACTACCTGGGCTGGATCGGCAAGTCGCCGGAGCCCGCGAAGCACTACCGCCCGCCGACCGACGCCGAGACCGGCTTCGTCCGCCAGTGGGGCATGCGGGTCGCGGTCGAGGACCTCCGCGTGGTCGTCAAGGCCGCCCGCAAGGGAGGACGCAGCGTCGTCCTCGGCGGCCACTCGCTGGGCGCGACGATCGCGACCGCCTACGCCACCTGGGACTTCAAGGGCCGTGCGGGCGCCGGTGACCTCGACGGCCTCGTGCTGATCGACGGCGGGAGCCGCTCGCCCGCGGTCACGCCCGACGAGGCGAGCGCCCAGCTGCAGTCGCTCGCCGCGGGCTCGCCGTTCCTCGACCTCGCCGGAACCGGGATCCCGTGGTCGGCGGGCGCGTTCGCCGCCGTCGGCTCGACCGCGACGCTGCTCGACCCCAAAGGCCCCTCGCTGCTGCAGAGCTGGCCGCTGCTCCCCGCCTCGCTGAAGCCGCAGAAACCGGCCACGAACGAGGCGAACTTCGGCTACGCGCTCGACGTCCGGACCGGCCCGGAGAGCCTGTCCCTCGTCCAGGCCCACATCGGCCACATGACGGACTCGGGCGGGTGGGTCAACGACGGCAACGCGACCGTCGAGCGCGCCGCACGCTCGCTGCGCGGCATCAAGGGCTCCGACGGCCTGGCCTGGTTTCACCCGCGGCGGCTGAGCATCGACGCCGGAGCGGTCAACGGCGGCGTCGCCAACCCGGCGCAGGCCAAGCTCGACGTCCACACCACGAAGAAGGCGAAGCTGCCGATCTACGCGCTCGAGACGAGCCTCGGCAAGGGACGGGTGCTCCAAGCCGCCAAGGCCCTGGCGAAGCGCGGCGGCGGTCCGAAGCCGACGCTCGTGGATCGCAGCACGGCTGATGCGCACTGCGATCCGCTGTTCGACGTCCCGGAGCGCAACGCGTTCCTGAAGACGGTGAAGCGCTTCCTCAGAGGCTGAGGATCCGCGCCGCGAGCACCGCGGCGTTGCGGGCGTTGTCCACGCCCACGCAGGCCACGGGCACGCCCGGCGGCATCTGCGCGATCGAGAGCAGCGCGTCGAGGCCGCCCGCGATCGAGGTCGAGGACGTCAGCGGGACGCCGATCACCGGGAGGTCGGTGTGCGCGGCGACCACGCCCGGAAGCGCGGCGGCCAGCCCGGCCCCGCAGATGATCACCTTGATCCCGCGCATCCGCGCGTTCTTGGCGTACTCGGCGACCGTATCCGGGTCGCGGTGCGCGGACATCACACGGATCTCGTGGAAGATCCCGCGGTCCGTCAGCTCCTTGCCCGCCTTCTCCATGGCGGGCATATCGGACTTGGAGCCCATCAGGATGCCGACGCGGGGGGCGTCCACCGGGAGCTCGGCGAGCTCGGCTTCAACTGCGGTTTCAATGGCTGGTTTGCTCATGCGGCGATATCTCTGCGGTAGGTCTTGCCGTCGAAACTGATGACGTCCGCGGCAGCATACGCGGCCTGCCGCGCCTGCTCGCGATCTTCGCCGAGCGCGGTCACGTTCAGCACGCGGCCGCCCGCGGTCACGATCTCGCCGTCGCGCTCCGCCGTGCCGGCGTGCGTGACCTCACCCGAGCCGCCGAGCCCGCTGATCACGTCGCCCGAGGACGACGACGCGGGATAGCCGCGCGAGGCGAGCACGACGGTGACCGCCGCCCGCGCGTCCCACTCCAGCTCCGCACCCGCCAATCCGCCCGGCTCCACCGAGCGCTGCAGCAGCTCGAGCAGGTCGCTGCGCAACCGCGGCAGCACCGCCTGCGTCTCCGGATCGCCGAAGCGGACGTTGAACTCGATCACCTTCGGGCCGTCCGCGGTCAGCATCAGGCCCGCGTACAGCACACCGTGGAAGGGCGTGCCGCGGCGCGCGAGCTCGTCGACCACCGGCTGGCAGATGCGCACGCGCACGTCCTCCATCAGCGCGGCGTCGACGCCGTCGACCGGCGAGAACGCGCCCATCCCGCCCGTGTTCGGGCCCGTGTCGCCCTCGCCGATGCGCTTGAAGTCGCGCGCCGGAGCGAGCGGCAGCGCCGATTCGCCGTCGCAGAGCGCGAGCACCGACAGCTCGACGCCGACGAGGAACTCCTCGACGACGACCGGAGCATCGCCGAAGCGGTGCGCGACGATCATGTCCTCGAGCGTCGCGCGCGCCTCGGCCTCGTCGGTCGCGATCACGACGCCCTTGCCCGCCGCGAGGCCGTCGGCCTTCAGCGCGACCGGGTAGCTCGTGATCGCGGCGAGCCCGGACTCGACGTCGTTGACGACGGTGTAGGCGGCGGTCGGCACGCCCGCCGCCTCCATGACCTCCTTGGCGTACGCCTTGGAGCCCTCGAGCTTCGCCGCCTCGGCGACCGGGCCGAACGCCACCACCCCGGCCGCCTGGCAGCGATCGACGAAGCCCGCGACGAGCGGGACCTCCGGCCCGACCACGACGAGATCGAAGCCGGCGGCGGCGATCGCCGCGGGATCGTCGGCGCCGTCGAACGGCGGCGCCTCGAGCGCGATCCCGGCGTTGCCCGGCGAACAGAACACCTCAGGGCTCTGGGGCGAACGGAGCAGGGCGCGCACGATCGCGTGCTCACGCCCACCGCTCCCGATCACGAGAACTCGGCTCAAAGAGCTGCGATGAAGTCGTCGATGGGAATGGCGATCAGCGTCTCGTAGTGGCCGGTGCCGCGCGAGCCGAGCTCGAGCGAGATGCGCGCCATCGTCGTGTCGTCGGGCGCTTCGATGACATTCACGAAGTCGAAGGACCCGAGCGTCGCCCACTGCGCCTTGACCTCGGCGCCGAGCTGCTCGACCTCCTTGTTGACCTCGCGGATGCGCTGCGGGTTGTTCCTAACGGTCTGAATCCCCTCTGGTGTGAGCGTCGAGAGCATGATGTAGGTCGGCACAGCGTCCTCCTGGCTAGTTCTCTCGTTCCTTCTACCGAACCTCCGCCGCAGATGCGGTGTTCTTACTGACGATGCTCCTTCGCACCCTCCTCGTGGCCGCCGCGTTCTCGGCACTCGGCGCCGCGCCCGCCTCCGCCGCCCTCCCGCCCCTGACGGGCCTGAAATCGTGCTACGTCGCGGCCAACGAGGACCAGCGTGAATGGGTGCCGGTGACCGGCAGCGGCTTCACGCCGTTCGCGTTCGTCGACATCTACGTCGACGACACGCTGCAGCCGAAAGTGACTCCCGACGCACCCGACGCACAGGCCGACTTCGAGGGCAACCTCAAGGGCTCGGTCTTCGCCCCGTTCGTGGAGAGCGGGCAGCGGCAGTTCACGCTGCGGGTGACCGAGCACGACAATGCGAACAACACGGTCACGGCGGTCTCCAAGGTCACGCGGCTCTCGGTCGAGCAGTCGCCCGCGAAGGCCTCGACCAACAAGCGCGTGACGTTCCGGGCCCGCGGATTCACCGGGATCACCCTTCCCACCGGCGTGGTCGTCCACCCCGCGGTCTACGCGCACTACGTGTTCGCGGGCAAGTCGCGCAAGACGGTCAGGCTCGGGGTGCCGACCGGCGACTGCGGGCTCATCTCGTCCAAACGGAAGCAGTTCCCGTTCAAGAAGAGCCCGCAGGTCGGCGTCTGGACGATCCAGTTCGACCAGGAGGCGGTCTACAACCCGAAGGCCGCGATCCGCGTCCCGCTGACCGTCCGCGTCAAGAGGGCGATCAAGCCGGAGCGGGCTCAGGCGCGCTGACGCGCGTCCGCTCGAAGCTCAGTCCGCCGTCCTCGGCGTCGACCGCGATCCGGTCTCCCGCCGCGAACTCGCCCTTGAGCAGGGCGAGGGCGAGCGGGTCCACGAGCCGCTTGGAGATCACGCGCTTCAGCGGCCGCGCACCGTAGGCGGGGTCGTAGCCGAGCTCGCCCAGCAGGTCGCGGGCGGCGTCGGTGAGGCTGACGTCGATCCCGCGCTCGGCGATCCGCACGATCAGCCGCGCGACCTGGACGTCCACGATCTCGCGCAGCTGCTCGCGTGAGAGCGGGTCGAACTCGACGATGTCATCGAGCCGGTTGATGAACTCCGGCTTGAAGTACGCGTCGACTCCCGCCCGGCCGCCCGGGATGTTCGAGGTCATGATCAGGACCGTGTTCTTGAAGTCCACGGTCCGGCCCTGGCCGTCGGTGAGGCGGCCGTCGTCCATCACCTGCAGCAGCACGTTGAAGACGTCGTTGTGGGCCTTCTCGATCTCGTCGAGCAGGACCACCGAGTACGGCCGGCGGCGGACCGCCTCCGTCAGCTGCCCGCCCTCCTCGTAGCCGACGTAGCCGGGAGGGGCACCGACGAGCCGCGCGACCGAGTGCTTCTCCATGTACTCGGACATGTCGATGCGGACCATCGCGTCCTGGGAGTCGAACATGAACTCGGCGAGCGCGCGGGCGAGCTCGGTCTTGCCGACGCCCGTCGGCCCGAGGAACAGCAGCGTGCCGATCGGGCGATCCGGGTCGCTGAGGCCCGCGCGCGAGCGGCGCAGCGCGTCGCTGACCGCGGTGACGGCCTCGTCCTGCCCGATCACGCGCTTGTGGAGGCGTTCCTCCATGTGGATGAGCTTCTCGACCTCGCCCTCGACGAGCCGGGAGACCGGGATGCCGGTCCACTTGCCGACGACCTCGGCGATCTCCTCGACGTCGACGCGCTCGGAGAGATAGACCGGCGGCTCGTAGTCCTCCGCGGGCTGGTCCTCGGCGGCCTTCAGGCGCGCCTCGAGGTCCGGGATCTCACCGTGGCGCAGCTCGGCGGCGCGCTGGTAGTTGAGCTCGCGCTCGGCGCGCTCGAGCTCGCGGCGGGCCTCGTCCAGGCGCTCGCGCAGCTTGCCGTGGCCCTCGGCCTGCTCCTTCTCGCGCTCCCACTGGGCGCGCATGCCGGCCGCCTGCTCGCGCAGGTCTGAGAGCTCGCGCTCGATCTCGTCCTTGCGGGCGATCGCGGTCTCGTCCTTGCCGACGGCGACCATCTCGATCTCGAGCTGCTTGATCCGGCGCTCGACCTCGTCGATCTCGGTCGGGACGGAGGAGAGCTCGATCGCGACGCGGCTGGCGGCCTCGTCGACGAGGTCGATCGCCTTGTCGGGCAGGAAGCGGTCGGCGATGTAGCGGTCGCTCAGCGTCGCGGCGGCGATCAGCGCGGCGTCGGTGATCGTGACGCCGTGGTGGGCCTCGTAGCGCTCCTTGAGGCCGCGCAGGATCGCGATCGTGCCCTCGAGGCTCGGCTCGCCGACGTAGATCGGCTGGAAGCGGCGCTCGAGCGCGGCGTCCTTCTCGACGTGCTTCTTGTACTCGTCGAGCGTGGTCGCGCCGACGGCGCGCAGCTCGCCGCGGGCGAGCATCGGCTTGAGCAGGTTGCTCGCGTCGACCGCACCCTCGGCGGCGCCGGCGCCGACGATCGTGTGCAGCTCGTCCATGAAGAGGATGACCTGGCCCTCGGCGTCGGCGATCTCCTTCAGGACCGCCTTCAGGCGCTCCTCGAACTCGCCGCGGTACTTGGAGCCGGCGAGCAGCGCGCCGATGTCGAGGCTGATGACCTTGCGGTCTCTCAGGGACTCGGGGATGTCGCCGCTGACGATCCGCTGCGCGAGGCCCTCGACGATCGCCGTCTTGCCGACGCCGGGCTCGCCGATCAGGACCGGGTTGTTCTTGGTCCGGCGGGAGAGGACCTGGATCACGCGGCGGATCTCGTCGTCGCGGCCGATGACCGGGTCGAGCTTGCCGTCCTCGGCGGCCTGCGTGAGGTCGCGGCCGAACTTCTGCAGCGCCTGGTACTTCTCCTCGGGGCTCTGGTCGGTGACCCGGTGCGGGCCGCGGACGGCCTCGATCGCCTCGAGCGTGTTCTTGTGCGACGCGCCGTTGCGGTTGAGGATCTTGGCGACCTCGCCGGCCTGGGCGTTCGTCAGCGCGAGCAGGATGTGCTCGGTCGAGATGTACTCGTCGTTGAGCTTGCCGGCCTCGCGCTCGGCGAGCCGCAGGATGTCCATCAGCTCGCGGCTGGTGCTCGGCTCCTTGGCTCCCGCGGTGATCGTCGGGAACTTGTCGAGCGCGGCATTGAGCTCGGAGCGGATCGTCTCCGGGCGGGCGCCGAGCTTGCGCAGGACGGGCCCGACGACGCTCTCGGGCTGCTCGAGCAGCGCGATCAGCAGGTGCTCAGGCTGGGTTTCGGTGTGTTGACGGGAGGCCGCGACCGCGATCGCGGCCTGCAGTGCCTCCTGGGACTTGATCGTGAACCGGTCGGCTTGCATGTCTTCCTAAATCTCAGTCGGTGAGACTAAGATCTTACTCGGCTTCGGGCTTCGCTTCAACCGTGTCTTGCGCACGCTCGCGGCGAGCAGCACGGCCGCTGGGACGGCGGTGGCGAGCATGAACGCGCGCAGCCAGGCCGAACCCGCGTCGGTGCCGGCGCCGAGCGTGTGGACGAGGCCGAGGACGTACACCAGCGGCGTGGCGCGATGGGCCTTGCGCCAGCGCTTGGCGCCGATCCGCTTGCGGGCGTAGAAGCTGAGGCCGAGGACGGCCGCGAGGTAGCCGCCGAGGATGCCCGTCGCGACGGAGAACGGGCGGTAGTCGATCGTCAGCGGGACGGTCAGGTTGATGATGCTCGGCTTCAGGAAGCTGTCGCCGAGCAGGGTCACGCCATGCAGGCCGATCGCCGCCAGCGCGGCGTTCGCCGTCTGCTCGTGGAACGTAACGAGCGCGACGCGCCGGGCGGGCGGGCCGGCGAACCCCGCGGCGAGCGTCAGGCCGATCAGCGTCGAGATCGCGACCAGCAGAAGTGCGACGACGCCCGCCGAGCGGCTCATCAGCCACCACGTGTGATCGGCCGGGTTCATCCGAAGCGCTCGACGTCGCCGTCGTCGTGGATCGCGATGCCGCCGTGGCGTGTCAGCCAGTGGTGTGCGTGCTCCGGCCCGCTGAGCAGCGCGGCCTTGGCGAGCGTCTCGGCCTCGAGCGCGGTCGGCGCGAGCGCCGTGACGGAGATCAGCCCGGTCCAGGCGGGCCGGCCGGTGCTCGGGTCGAGCAGGTGATGGCGAGGAGAGCCGTCGGCCGCCCGCCACAGCCGCGTGTCGAGGCCGGACGTGGCGACCGCTTGGTCTTCGAGGTCGAGCCTGTGCGACCGTCTCACCGGTGAGCGGGTGTCGGACGTCGACGTCGAAGCGCCCGCCGACGCGGATGTCGCCACCGATGTCGAGCGCCCAGCGGCCTTGGAGGTGCGACGCGAGCATGTCGGCGGCGAGCCCCTTGCCGGTGCCGCCCGTGTCGAGCCTCGTACCCGGTGGGCGGGTGACCGCGTGTTCGCCGATCCCGACGTGCCGCCAGCGCGCTTTCTTGTCGGGCGCCGCGGGTTTGCGGGCGGGAGCGGCGTTGATGGCCTCGGCGAGCGGGAGTTCGGGGGTGCGGCGCGTGCGGTCGTAGCCGGCGGCCTCGAGCTCGGGCACGAGCGTGGGATCGACGAGCCCGTCGGTGTGCCTGGCCGCGGCGAGTCCGGCGGCGATCGCGGTGCGCAGGAGCGGCGAGGCCGGGACTTCGCGGTGCGGCGCGGCGTTGAGGCGGCACAGCTCACTGTCGGGACGGAAGCGGCTCAGCGTCGCGTCGAAGTGCTCGAGGAACGCGCGGCATCGGGCCGGGTCGTCGACGAGCATCCGGACCTCGGTGCCCATGCAGTCGAAGGTGAGGTCGGTCACGAAGAGCGGGTGGTCAGCGGGGCGGGCGCGGGTGCGGCTGGAGCGGTGTTGGTCGGGGCCGGAGCGCCAGTGGCCGCCGCGACGGCGCGTGCGCGACGCGACGGACGGTGCTCGACGACCCGGGTCACGATCACCCGGCGGCGGATGATCACCTTCGGCGCCGCAGGCGCGGCGGCCGCGAGCGGTTCGCCGGCCCCGAGTGCGGGATCGGCGCCCGCGCGCAACTGCAGCGCGAGCAGCGCGGTGATCGCCAGGAAGAGCCCGAGCGAGCTCGCGATCACCATCAGCGGCCCCGGCTTGCGGATCGGCTCCCGCCGCGGCTTCGAGCGCGGAAGCGGCGCGGTAGGAGTGGCCGGGTCAGTCATCGTCGCCGCCACGCCCACGCCCGCGGCCGTGGCCGGAGTCGTCGCCGCCGCTGTGATGGCCGGAGTCGTCCGTCGCCGCTGCGATGGCCGGAGTCGTCCGTGCCGCTGCGATGCGCGGAATCGTCGCTGCCGCTGCGGTGCGCGGAGTCGTCGGAGCCGTTGTGGTGGCCGGAGTCGTCGCTGCCGCTGCGGTGCGCGGACCCGCTGCTGCTGCGGTGCGCGGAATCGTCGGTGCCGCTGTGGTGGCCGGAGTCGTCGGTGCTCGACGCGGCGGCGGCGACCGGGACGGCCCTCGCCGTGCGCGTGCTGGCCGGCGTGGCGCTGCTGGCCGGGCGGTCCTCGCGCACGACGTGAACGGTGCGGCGGACCGTCTCGGTCTGGACCTCAGGGGTCGCGGTGGCGAGCGCCTGCGGCGCGGCGGCCCGCGGCGGTGAGGACGGCAGGGCGATCGCGGCGGCGGCGACGCCACCGAGGGCGGAGAGGACGGCGACGGAGGCGACGAGCGGAGTGCGGAGGTTCATGGCTCACACCATCGACTCCGGCCACCCAAGCGCCTGGCAGGCGCGGGGAAAGCTTTGGCAAAACCTGCGTCAGTCGTCGCCGCCGCGGCCCCGGCCTCGTCCGCGTCCGCGGCCGCTGCTGTCGTCGCCGCTGCCGCCGCCGTTGTCGTCGACCGTCGGCGCGGCGGTGGGGTCGGGTGTGGCGGTGGGACGTGGGGTGCGCGTGGCGCGCGGTGTGCGGGTGGCCCGCGGCGTGGGGGTGCGCGTCGGCTTCGGCGTCGGTGTCGCGGTCTCGGCCGGCGCGAGCCCGCTCCCCGCGGTGAGTGGCTCGGACGAGAGCCCGACGCTCTGGCGCGAGAGCGAACTGGCCGCCGTGGTCAGCGCCGCGGCGAGGACGAGCCCGGCGACGGCGAGGACCGCGATGCGCGAGGTTGCGGCGCCAGCCGGTCACGCCGTCCGTCCCACGGGCGTCTCGGGCGCGGCGTTGCGGCGCGAGCCGGTCAAGCCGTGCCTCCCACGAAGACCTCGTTCGGCGTCGTGCCGTCGGCCAGCGGCAGGGTGATCGTCGCGACCGCGCCTCCGGACTCCCCGTTCGCCAGCGTGACCGTCCCGTGCCAGCGCGCCGCGAGCTCGCGGGCGATCGGCAGCCCGAGGCCGGTCCCGCGGCGCCGCGAGGCGCGGCCCGACCGTGCCGCGGTGGAAGCGGGCGAAGATCGTCTCCTCCTCGCCCGGCGCCAGCCCGGGTCCCTCGTCGGCGACCTCGAGCCGCCCGGGCGCGACGGCCACCGAGATCCGCTGCCCCGCAGGCCCGTAGTCGACGGCGTTCTCGATCAGCGCGTCGAGGATGCGGTCGAGGTCCGCGACCGTGCAGCGGACCACGCTTGACGAACCGGTCACGACGACGTCGGCCGCCGACCAGCGCGAGACCGCGCGCCGCGCGCCCGCCAGCAGGTCGGTCGCGGCATCCGGCGGCCGGGCGGTCCCGGCCTCGCTCAACACGAGCAACTCGGTGACCACGCCCGACAGCCGATCGACCTCGTCCAGCGCCGCCCTCGACCTGCTCGACGGCAGGCCCCGAAGCCGTGGCGGCCGCCTCTTCCAAACGCAGCCGCAGCCCCGTAAGTGGCGTGCGCAGCTGGTGCGACGCGTCGGCCACGAAGTCGCGCTGCGCGTCGACCATCCGCTGCACGCGCCCGGTCATCTCGTTGAAGGCGGCGCCGACCTCGCGCTGCTCGCGCGAGCCCTCCACGGGCACGCGCACCGAGAGGTCGCCCTCGCCGGCGCGTCGGGCAGCCGCGGCCAGACGACGGAGCGGGCGCACGACCGACGCGGCCAGCAACGCGCCTGCGGCCAACCCGAGCAGCAGCACGATCAGGCCCACGAGCATCAACCCCAGCGTCGCTGAGCGCAGCGCGCGGCCGACGGCGTCGACGCTCTGCGTGATGCGCACGGCCCCGTCGACCTTGCCTGCGCGCGTCACAGGCACCGCGGTCGCCAGGATCCGCGCGTCCAAGGTCTCCGAGTCGCGCTGGACCTGGACGACGCGGCCGTTCAACGCCGCCGCGATCTCCGCCCGCGTCGAGAAGTCCTCCCCGACGCCTCGGGGCGAGCTGTCGGCGATCACGGTCCCATCGGCGTCCACGATCACCACGCGGCCCCGGACCTCGCGAGCCGACGACGCCGCGAGCTCGGACGCCGAAGCGCCCCCGGACACCAGCGCCGCCACGACCTCGGCCTGCCCGAGCGCCTGCGTCTCCACCTCAGCGTTCACCCGGTCGCGGACGCTGCGCACCAGAGGCACGAGCATCGACCCGATCGCCAGCACCAGCACGTAGGCCAGCGCCAGCACGAGACGCGAGCGGAGGGTCAGGACGCCCACTCGTCCGGCCCCGTGAAGCGGAAGCCGACGCCGCGCACGGTGTGCAGCAGGCGCGGATCGGACGCGTCGTCGCCGAGCTTGCCGCGCAGCCAGCCGACGTGCACGTCGAGCGTCTTGGTCGACCCGAACCAGTTCTCGTCCCACACGCGCGAGATCAGGTCCTCGCGCGTGACGACCTCGCCGGCGTGCGTCATCAGCTCGGCGAGCAGGTCGAACTCCTTGCGGCTCAACGCCAGCTCCGAGCCGTCCAGGAACGCCCGCCGCGACCCGAGCTCCACCCGCAGCGGCCCGACGGAGAGCTCCGACGCGGCGACTTCGGAGGCAGGCGCGGCCTGACCCGCCGCAGCACCGCCCGCATCCGCGCGACGACCTCCGCCCCGCTGAAGGGCTTGACGACGTAGTCGTCGGCACCGAGCTCGAGCCCGACGACCCGCTCGAGCTCGGTCCCGCGCGCGGTCAGGATGATGATCGGGACCTCGGACCCGGCTCCGCGTAACTCGCGCGCGAGGTCGCGCCCGTCACCGTCGGGCAGCATCAGGTCGAGCAGGACGAGGTCGAACGAGCCGCCGGCCCACGCCGAACGCGCCTCCTCCAGCGTCCCGCACACGACCGGATCGAACCCCTCGCGCGCCAACGCGCTCGAGAACGGCCCGGAGATCGACGTCTCATCCTCGACGAACAGCACCCTCGGCTTCACCGAGCCGAGGGTAGGGCGCCTAAGGCAAAGAGATTGCTAACGGCGTTCTTGCGGCGGCACGAGCCCGGCGTCGATCGCGAGCCGGACGAGCTCGAAACGCTTGCGATACGGCGCGGACGCCTGCAGGTTGAACGCGTCGAAGAGCGCACGCATGTGGGTCTTGACGGTGTCGATCGACACCGTCAGCTCCTCGGCGATCTCCTCGTTGGAGGCCGGCCCCTCGGCCGGCCGGCAGAGCGCGATCAAGACCCGCAGCTGCGCCGGCGTGACCGCCGGGATCGCGGCCTGCGAGGCGACCTCCGTGAGCTTCGTGTCGGTCGACTCGGAGGGATCGTGGAAGCGCAGCCGCGTCGCACCGACGCGGATCACATCCAGATGGCGCAGCGTGCGCCGCCCCTGGACGCGCTCCTCGTTGACGAACGTCCCGTTCGTGGAACGGCCGTCGTCGAGCAGCGTCCAGACACCGTCGATGCATTCCAGCGACGCGTGCGTGCGCGAGACCTGCGCGTCCCACGGCAGGGCCAACCCACTGGCGGGGGAACGTCCAACGGTGAGCCGCTCGCCCGCGAGCGGGATCAGATGCTGGACGCCGTCGCCGTCGCGCAACTCGACGAACGGCGCGTCCGAACGCTCCGCCGCGAGGCGCTCCTGCAGCTCGCTCGGGGTGGACGAGTGACGGTCGGGCCAGTCCTGCACGAACGGTCACTCTACGGCCCACGCCGGAAGAGAGGAAGCCGGTGACGTAGAGTCGGCGGACTATGAGCGACATTTCTCCCCGCGAACCCTGGCCCGGATACGCCGATCTCGACGAAACCGAGCGGGACGACCTGCTCGCCAAGAAGTTCGAGCAGGCAAAGGAACAGAACGATCAGGCGTACGCCTACGCACTCGCCGCGGCCGTTGCGAACTACGAGCTCGTGCTCGAGCTGAAGCCCGACGAGACCGGTGCCGAGCCGCTCGCCGCGACCGCCCGCAGCCTCCACGACGACGCCGGTTCGTGGCAGTCGAGCTAGCAGCGATCGCGGACGCCCGGCGCTCGAAGGAGACCGGGAACGACTATGGCGTCGCCGAGGCCGACCTCGGCGACGCGGACCTCCCGGAGTCCGTCGACCTGCGCCGGCCCTGGCACGCGATCGCCGACCAGGGCGAGACCGCCTCGTGCGTCGGCTGGGCGGTGGCCGACTCGGTCGTGCGCTGGCACCTGGTCGAAGCCGGCCGGCTCGCACCCGACGAGCCGCTCTCCGCCCGTCACATCTGGATGTCGGCGAAGGAGACCGACCAGCGCGACGACTACCCGTCGACGTTCCTCGAGCAGGACGGGACGGCCCTGAAGTCCGGGCTCGACGTCGCGCGCAAGTTCGGCGTCGCGCTCGAGTCCGAGCTGCCCTGGAACGCCGGCCTCGCGACCGTCCCGCCACTGGTGTTCAACAAGTCGGCGCGGCGGCGCCGGATCATGGCCTACTACAACCTCGGCGACGACACCGTGGCCGACCGCGCCTCGCGCATCCCCGAGTGGCGCAAGTGGCTGCACCAGAGCGGCCCGGTGCTCGTGCTGGTCGTGCAGGACCGCCACTTCGGCGCGGCGACCGGGGAGCTCACGGAGTTCGACGCCGCGTCCGTGAACGGCAGCCACGCCGCGGCGCTCGTCGGCTACGGCCCGGACCACTTCCTGCTGCGCTCGAGCTGGGGCACGGACTGGGGCGAGCAGGGCTACGTGCGCATGAGCCTCGACTACACGGCGCAGGCCGTGATCGAGAGCTACGGCGTGATGGTCTGAGCCTCGTCGGCGATCCGAGCCGCAACGCCCGGCAGCCCGAGCTCACGCGACAGCAGCAGCCCGCGGTTGACCAGCTCGCCGCGGTCGGGCGCGGGGACGCCGGTCGCCAGCCAGTCGCCGATCGTGCGCAGCGCCCAGCCGGGTGCGCCCCACTCGTCCGCAAGCCGTAGCGCGTCGGCGAAGTGCGCCGAAGCGTCGCGCGGCCGATCGTCAGCGGCGGCGAGCAGCGCGAGCCCGCGCGCCGCAGGACCCCAGACCGCCCACAGCTGCTCGAGCGCCGGGTTCGACGCCGCGTAGGGCGAAAGCAGGGCGTAGAGCTGCTCGACCTGGCGCGGCTCGCCGGCCCCGGCGGTCGCGTCGGCGAGGCAGAGCGCGGCGGGCAGGAAGTCGGGTGACCGCACGACCGCCGCGAACCCGTCACGGGCGCACAGCGAGACGCCGCGGCGCGCGGCCTCGACGTTGCCGAGGTCCCACTCCAGCGTCGCGAGCATCGCCTCCCACACCGGCAGGTGCGGGTAGCGCGCCGCAAAGCCGCGCAATTGGGCGGCGTCGGCGTCGTGCGGGCGCCAGCGCAACCGGGCGAGCACGAGCCGCTGGACGGTGTGCTCCTGGAAGCAGTCGTCGCCGTGCTGGCGGTTGAGGTTCAGCGCCTCCTCGGTCATCGAGTCGGCCTCGTCCAACCGCCCCGCGAAGGCGGCACGGGCGGCCTCGGCGACCATCATGTGCCAGCGGTAGAAGCTCCGGCGGGTCGCGTGGGCGACCGGCCGCGCGCGGTCGAGATCGGCGTCGGCGCGGGCGATGTCGCCCTCCTGCAGCGCGTCGTGGATCCGGTGCAGGTAGGCCCAGACGAGCGCGCCGTGGTCGGCGTGGTGGACCGCGGCACGGACGACCTCCTCGGCGGCCTCCGCCCGTTCCTCGGAGCGCTCGGGCCGCCAGTTGACGATCACGGCCGACGGATAGAGCCAGGCGAGCGTGGCGTCGTCGCCGAGCCGGCGGGCCGTGATGAGCGCGCCGTCGATCAGCGCCTCGCGCCGCTCCTGATCGGGCTCGAAGACCGAGAGCAGACCGGTGACGCGGGCCCGCAGGGCGCCGTCGGCCTCCGGCAGCCGCTCGAGCGCCTGGCTCAGCAGCGTCACACTCTCGCTGTCGACCAGCCCGTACGGGCGCACGCGCGAGAACCCGAGCGCGGCCTGCGCGAGCGCCTCCGCGTCGCCGTCACGGCGGGCGGCGGCCGCGGCCTGCGAGTAACGGCGGCGCGCGTCCTCGATGTCGCCGGCGGCGAACGTCGCCTCAGCCAAAGCCAGAAGGGTCGCGCGCCGCTCACCGGAAGGCGCCTCGGCGCCGAGCGCCAGCGCCTCGAGCGCCTCCGCGTAGTGCGTCGCGGCCTCGGCGTGGCCCAGCGTGCCCTCGGCCTCACGCGCCGCCTCCAGCGCCGCCTCCCAGGCGGGCTGCGGATCGGCGCCCGCACGCGCGGCCGCGAGCGCGTGGTGGGCGATCTGGGCCGCGGCGACGTCGGCGCCCGCGTCGCGGCGCACCGTCAGCGCCGCGGCGACGGCCTCGTGCAGCGCGCCGCGCCGTTGCTCGGGCAGAGCGTCGCGCACGGCGTCGCGGACGATCCCGTGCGCGAAGGCGAAATGTCCCGGCGCATGGCTGGCCGCGGTGACCAGACCGGCCGACGTCCCGCGATCGACGGCCGCCGCCACCGCGGCGCGCGACACGCCCGCGGCGCGCACGAGGTCGGCGATCGTGAACCGCCCGGCGACAGCGCCCGACCTCGAGCACGGCGCAGACCTCCGGGCCGAGCCGCTCGACGCGCCGGCGCACCACATCGCGCACGCGTGCGGGGACGAGCGTGCCCGGTGTCCGTCCCGAGCCGGCCCTCGGTCGACATCAGCCGCACCAGCTCGGCGACGTAGAACGGGTTGCCGCGCGGTGCGCGAGTGGACGGCGCGCAGGATCGACTCCGGCACCGCCGAGTCGGAGGGCAGCAGGGCGCGGACCGCCTCCGCCGCGAGGCCGGAGAGCTCCATCCGCTCGGCGCGCGGATCGCCTTCGATCTCGTGCAGGACCTCCGGCAGCCCCGGAGCGTCGGCGAGCTCGCTCTCCGTGTAGGAGCCGGCCAGCAGCAGCCGCGCGGACGGCTCGGCGCCGGCGACGTGCGCGAGCAGCCGCAGCGAGGACGCGTCGGCCCAGTGCAGGTCGTCGAGCACGAGCAGCAGCGGGCTGTCGGCCGCGGCGGCGGCGATCAGGTCGGCGACGGCGTCGTAGAGCCGCATCCGCTGCTCCTCACCGCCGGCTCCCGGCCTCGCCGAGCAGCGGCCCGAGCACCGGGTCCGCGTCGCCCGCCACGAGCTGGGTCAGGCCGCGCACGACCGGCCGCCAGACGCCGTAGGGGCGGCCCTCGGGCTCGCCGCGGCCCCAGATCGCGACGCCGCCGCGACGGCCGGCCTCGGTCGCCAGCGCGTCGAGCAGCGTCGTCTTGCCGATCCCCGGCTCGCCGGCCACGATCACGGTGCGCGCGGCGCCCGTCCAGGCCTGCGTCAGCGCCTTGCGGAGCTGCTCGAGCTCCGGGGCGCGGCCGACGAGCCCGGCGGGCGCGAACGGCTCCTCGGGCGCCCGCGTGACCAGCCGCGCGAGCGCGGCGGACACCACGGCGGCGTTCGCCGGGCGGTTCTCAGGATCGGGCTCGACCAGTTCGAGGATCAGCCGGTCGAGCTCCTCCGGGATCCCCGGGACCAGGCTCGACGGCGGCGCCGGCCGGTGCATGCGGAAGATGTCCTTGGTCTCGAACGGGCGCACGCCGCACAAGAGCTCGTAGAGCGTCACGCCGAGCGCGAACAGGTCCGAGCGCGGCGTCGCCGGCTCGCCGATCGACTGCTCCGGCGCGGCGTAGCGGGGCGTCCCGGCGGGTGGCGCGTTCTCGCCCTCGGTGACGGCGACGCCGAAATCCCCGAGTGCCGCCTCGCCCTCGGCGTCGATCCAGACGTTGTCGGGCTTGACGTCGCGATGGACGACCCCGTGGGCGTGGGCGTGCGCGAGGGCGTCGGCGACCTCGCGGCCGGCCGCGATCACCTCCTGCGGCTCCATCCGCCCGGCGGGCGCGCGATCGAGCCGGTCGGTCAGCGACCCGCCGGTCATGTAGCGCGCGACCAGGCACGGCGTGCCCGCGTCGTCGAAGACGTCGTGGACGGTGACGATGTGGCGGTGGCCGCCGAGCCGCGCGGTCAGCCGCGCCTCACGGCGCAGGCGCTCCCAGGCCTCGGGCCCGGAGACGCGCGCGAGCGCGACGCCGCGGTCGAGCGTGAGGTCGTGCGCGAGCCAGACGTCCTTGCTCGCGCCGCGGCCCAGCTGGCGCTGCAGCAGGTAGCGCCCGGCGACCATCCCGGGCGCCACGGCCGGCGGCGTGGCGGCCTCCGGCGAGGCGATCGTGCACGCGGGACACGGACCGCCATCGGAGGGCAGCGAGCGGCCGCAGTTCGAGCACGTGAGGGACCGGGAGGTCAGGCCTCGCAAGTTTATTCTCCGGCGCGTTCCTCCCCCCAGGGGATGAGGTCCTTCACACCCGGTGAGGGAAGAGTTCACCCCCGTCGCTCATGGTTTGCGTGCTGACGATCCGGGAGGGTTCCCTTATGGCCGCCCCCTCCCTTCTCTTCCCGCCCTCCGAGGCCCCCGGCATCACGCGGGACTTTGCCGCGGAGGCCAGTCTCGAACGCGTTCGCGCCGCCGCCACCGTGGCCCGTGACCGCATCGCCGAGCTCGATGGTGTCCGCGTGCTCGGTCCTGAAGTCAAAAGTGACAGCGACAGTGTCCGCCTAGCCATCGACCTGCGCGACACCGGCCGCGATGCGTGGCAGGTCGCGTGTGCAATGGCCGGCCGCGGGTTCACGCTCGACGCGGCTTCGCACCGCGTGATCGTCGTCCGCCTGACCGAGGACGACATCAAGGACGCGACCCAGCACCGGCTCGCTCCGGCGCTGCAGCTCGCGCTCTGGTCCACGACCCTGAACTACGGCGAGGTTCTCCGCGAGCACTCGGCGGTGCGTCGGACGCGCCGCCTCGTAGCGCTCGCGGCCCTCCGCCGTCAGACAGACGGCGATCCCGCGCCGGTCCTCCGGGCACATCGTGCGCCCGACCAGGCCGTCCTTCTCCAGCCGCCCGACCGTGCGCGAGAGCGCGCTCTGGCTGAGATGGACGGCGCCGGCGAGTTCCTGCATGCGGGGGCGCTCCCCGCAGTCACAAGCGAGTCGCTCGAGGACCTCGAACTCGCTCATCCCGAGACCGTGCGCGGCAAGCGCCTCGTCGAGCGCGCAGCTCGTCCGCGCGTGGCGAGCGAGGAGATCGCGCCACTGGTCTGAGAGGTCCTCGAGCACACCTAGATGTTATCGCGTGCATCTATTGCACATGCATTAGATGCACGTGCATGTATTGTCTTAGAGGATGACTTCCTCCCCTGCTTCCGCCCCGCGGTGGGACGCGCGCCTCTGGGGCGCGTTGATCCTGCTGTGCGGCGTGGTCTTCCTCGATGGCCTCGACGTCTCCATGGTCGGCGTCGCGCTGCCGTCGATCCAGGAGGACCTCGGCCTCACCACCTCGCAGCTCCAGTGGGTCGTCTCGGCCTACGTGCTCGGGTTCGGCGGGCTGCTGCTGCTCGGCGGCCGCGCCGCCGACCTGCTCGGACGCCGCCGCGTCCTGATCGTCGCGCTGAGCGTCTTCAGCGTCGCCTCGCTGATCGGCGGCCTGGTCGACGATCCGGAGCTGCTGATCGCGACCCGCTTCCTCAAGGGCGCGAGCGCCGCGTTCACCGTTCCCGCCGCGCTGTCGCTGATCACCACCACGTTCACCGAAGGCCCGGCGCGCACCAAGGCGCTGTCGGTGTTCAGTGCCTGCGGCGCGAGCGGCTTCTCGTTCGGCCTCGTGTTCGGCGGGCTGCTGACGACCGCCGGCTGGCGCTGGACGTTCCTGCTCCCCGTCCCCGTCGCGCTGGTGCTGCTGGTCGCGATCCCGCGCTACGTCGCCCGCGACCGGCCCTACCTCGGGCCGAAGCGGCGATACGACATCCCCGGCGCGGTGCTCCTGACCACAGGCATGCTGCTGCTCGTCCGCACGATCGTCGATGCGCCCAACGCAGGCTGGACTGCGCCCGAGACGCTCGCCGCCTTCATCCTCTCGGCCGCGCTGCTGGCGGGCTTCGTCGCCGTCGAACGGCGTGCGCCGCAGCCGCTGGTCCGGCTCGGGATCCTGCGCTCCGGCACGCTGGTGCGCGCGAACCTCGGTGCGATGTGCCTGTTCGGCGCCTACGTCGGGTTCCAGTTCATCGGCACGCTCTACCTCCAGGTGACGCTCGGCTGGTCCGCCCTGGAGACCGCGCTCGCGTTCCTGCCCGGCGGCCTGGTGGTCGCGTTCGGGGCGCCGCGGGTCGGCGTGCTGATCGACCGCTACGGCACGGGCAAGCTCGTGGCCGCCAGCGGCGTGGCGTTCGCGATTGGCTACGCGCTGTTCCTACGCGTGGACGTGTCGCCCTACGTCCTGACGTTCCTGCCCACGATGCTGCTGGTCGGCGTCGGGTTCGCGCTCGGCTACTCGTCGCTGAACGTGCAGGCGACGCAGGGAATCGCCGATCAGGAGCAGGGCCTGGCCTCCGGCCTGGTCCAGAGCTCGTTCCAGATCGGCGGCGCGGTCGTACTGGCCGCGGTCAGCGCGGTCGTCGCCAACGGCAATGGCGACATGACCAGCGCCTACCGGACCGGTACCGCGATCGTGCTCGGAGTCGCCGTGCTCGGGCTCGTGATCGCGCTCGCCGGCCTCGCTCGGACGCGCGAGCAGGAGGTGCTGGCTACGACGGGCGCCTGACGCGGCGGACCGGAATGAGCGCCGTGCCGGGCGCCTCCTCGTAGCGCACGATCTCGGCCTTGACCGAGGCGCGCACCTCTTCGAGGCGGGCGATCTCCTCCTGGAGCTGCTCGGCGCGGCGCTCGAGCACCGAGACCTTGCGCTGCATGCGGTCCAGCTGCATCTCGAGCTCGAACACCCGCTCGACGCCGGCGAGGTTCATCCCCCACTCCGTCGTCATCTCCTGAATCCGGCGCAGCCGCTCGACGTCGGCCTGGGAGTACAGCCGCGTGCCCTTGGGCGAGCGCTTGGGCTCGATCAGCCCGCGCGTCTCGTACATGCGCAGCGTCTGCGGGTGCATCTCGGCCAGCTCTGCGGCGACCGAGATCATGAAGACGCCGCGATCGTGGTCGACGCGGGCGGTGATGCGAGTGCGCCGGGTGGCCATCAGGACCCGCCGGCGGCTCGCATGATCCGCTCGCGCGGGTTGCCGTTCATCACCTTGGAGAGCTGATCCACGGCCTCTTGCTGTTCGTCCGTGAGCTCGGACGGCATGTCGATCACGAAGCGATAGTGCAGGTCGCCCCGGCCGGAACCGGAGAGGTTCGGGGGCCCCTCGCCACGCAGGCGCTGGACCGTGCCGTGCTTGGTGCCCGGCGCGACGCGCAGCTTCTTGGAGCCGTTCAGCGTCGGGACCTCGACCTCGGCGCCGCTCAGCGCCTCGACGATCGTGATCGGGACCTCGACCTCGTAGTGGTCGCCCTTGGGCTTGAACACCGGCGACTCGGTGACGTGGGTGACCACGTACAGATCGCCCGACGGGCCGCCGCGCAGGCCGGCCTCGCCCTTGCCCGCGAGCTTGATGCGCGAGCCTTCGCGCACCCCCGCGGGGATGTTCACCCGGTAGCGCTTGACCTCGCGCAACCGGCCCTCGCCGGCGCACGTCGGGCACGGCTGCTCGATCACGGTGCCGGAGCCGTTGCAGCGCGAGCACGGGCGGGTGATCGAGAAGACGCCCTGGCCCTGGGCCTCGACGCCGCGCCCGTTGCAGAGCGGGCAGACCTTCGGCGAGGTGCCCGGACGGGCACCGCTGCCGCGACAGGTCGTGCACGCCGTGTGCGTGGCGACCGACACGGGCACCTGCGCGCCCTCGGTCGCCTGCTCGAAGGACAGCGTGACCGAGGTCTCGAGGTCCTTGCCGCGCTCGGAGATCGGCTTCGTACGCGTCCGCCCACCGCTCGAGCTGTTGAAGATGCCCGAGAGGATGTCCGAGAAGGACCCGAAGTCGGTCGCGGTCTGGCCGCCACCGCCGCCGCTGCCGCCTCCGAAGGGATTCCCCCCGGAGAACACGGAGCCGCCGCGGTCGTACTTCTTGCGCTTCTCGGGATCGCCAAGGGTGTCGTAGGCCTCGGAGATCGACTTGAAGCGCTCCTCGGCACCGGCGTCCTTGTTGGTGTCCGGGTGGTACTGCCGGGCCAGCTTGCGGTACGCCTTCTTGATCTCCTCTTGGGAAGCCTTCTTGTCGACCCCGAGAGTCTTGTAATGGTCGGTACCGCGCGCCATTTCTATGCCGCCACCACCACACGCGCAGGCCGCAGCACGGCCCCGTTGATGCGGTAACCGGACTGGTAGACCTCGACCACGGTGCCGGGCTCTACGCCCTCGGTCGGGAGTGCGGTCATCGCCTCGTGCTCGTTCGGATCGAAGATCTCGCCCTTGGGCGAGAACGTCTGGATCCCCACGCGCCCGAGCGCGGCCTGCAGCTCGCCCGCGACCATCGCGAAGCCCTTGACGACGTCCTCATGGCCCTCCGCCGCCTTGAGCGCGAGCTCGAGGTGGTCGATCGCCGGGAGCAGCTCCTTGGCCAGCTTCGCCATCCCGCGATCGGTCGCGGCGGCGTTCTCACGCGCCATCCGCTTGCGGAAGTTCTCGAAGTCCGCCTTGGTGCGCTGCGCCAGCGCGAGGTAGTCCTCGGCCTGGTCCTGCGCGACCTTGAGCTCCGACGCGGCGGGCACCTCGGCGTCGCCGAACGACGTCTCGCCGGTGCCGGCCGCGCCAGGGTGCGGCGGAGCCGCCGCGGAGAAGTCCTCCTCCTCCACGGCGACGTCGTCGGTGCGGATCTCGTCCGTCATCACTTCTGCTCGTCGACGACCTCGGCGTCAACGACCTCCTCCTCGGATGAGGAGTCGCCGTTGCTCGCGGAGGCACCGTTCTCGGAGCCCGCGTCGTCCTGCGGCTGCGCGGCCTGGGCGCGCTCGTACATCGCCTCGGACACGCGGTGGAACGCGGTCTGCAGCGTGTCGGTCTTGGCGCGGATGTCCTCCGCGTCCTCGCCCTTGACGGCCTCGTTGACTTCCTTGATCGCGGCCTCGATCTCGCTCTTGGACGCGTCGTCGATCTGCTCGGCGAGGTCCTTGAGCTGCTTCTGCGCGTTGTACGCGGCGGCCTCGCCCGTGTTGCGGGCCTCGGCCAGCTCGCGCAGGCGCTTGTCGTCGTCGGCGTGCGACTCGGCGTCGGAGACCATGCGCTTGATCTCGTCGTCCGACAGACCGGAGCCGGAGCGGATCTCGATCTTCTGCTCCTTGCCGGTGCCGAGGTCCTTGGCCGAGACCTTCACGATGCCGTTGGCGTCGATGTCGAAGCCGACCTCGACCTGCGGGATGCCGCGCGGGGCCGGCGGGATGCCGGTCAGCTGGAACTTGCCCAGCGACTTGTTGTAGGTCGCCATCTCGCGCTCGCCCTGGAGGACGTGGATCTCGACCGACGGCTGGTTGTCCTCCGCCGTCGAGAAGACCTCCGACTTGCGCGTCGGGATCGTCGTGTTGCGCTCGATGAGCTTGGTCATCACGCCGCCCTTGGTCTCGATGCCGAGGGTGAGCGGGGTGACGTCGAGCAGCAGGACGTCCTTGACCTCGCCGCCGAGCACGCCGGCCTGGATGGCGGCGCCGACGGCCACGACCTCGTCCGGGTTGACGCCGCGGTGCGGCTCCTTGCCGGTGAGCTCCTTGACCTTCTCCTGGACGGCGGGCATGCGCGTCATGCCGCCGACCATCACGACGTGATCGATCTCCTTGACGCCCTTGTCCTTGGCGTCGTCCATCGCCTGGCGGACCGGGCCGACGACGCGCTCGATCAGCGAGCCGGCCAGCTCGTTGAGCTTGGCGCGCGTGAGGCGGACGTCGAGGTGCTTCGGGCCCGAGGCGTCGGCCGTGATGAACGGCAGGTTGATCTGCGTCTCCTGGGCGGAGGACAGCTCGATCTTGGCCTTCTCGGCGGCCTCGTACAGGCGCTGCAGGGCCATCTTGTCCTGCGTCAGGTCGATGCCCTGGTCGCGCTTGAACTCCGCGCCGAGCCAGTCGACGACCGCCTTGTCGAAGTTGTCGCCGCCGAGGTGGTTGTCACCCGCGGTCGACTTGACCTCGAACACGCCGTCGCCGATCTCGAGCACGGACACGTCGAACGTGCCGCCGCCGAGGTCGAAGACGAGGATCGTCTGGTCGGTCTCCTTGTCGAGCCCGTACGCCAGCGCGGCGGCCGTCGGCTCGTTGATGATGCGCTTGACGTCCAGGCCGGCGATCCGGCCGGCGTCCTTGGTCGCCTGGCGCTGATCGTCGTTGAAGTAGGCCGGGACGGTGATGACCGCGGCGTCCACGGTCTCGCCCAGGTACGCCTCAGCGTCGGCCTTGAGCTTCTGCAGGATCATCGCCGAGATCTCCGGCGGCGAGTACTGCTTGCCGCTGGCCTCGACGTTCGCGTCGCCACCGGCGCCCGCGACGACCTTGTACGGGACGATCGACTCCTCCTCGCGCACCTCGGCCTCCTTACGGCCCATGAAGCGCTTGATGGAGAAGAGCGTGTTCGTGGGGTTCGTGACCGCCTGGCGCTTGGCGACGGTGCCGACCAGGCGCTCGCCGCTCGCGGTGAAGGCGACCACCGACGGGGTGGTGCGGCCACCCTCGCTGTTCTCGATGACCGTGGGCTCGCCGCCCTCGAGCACTGCCATGCACGAGTTCGTGGTTCCCAGGTCGATTCCGATGGTCTTTGCCATATGAGGGGCTCCTCGGGTCTCAGGGGGGCGACGGCCCCCCGGTGAAAATCTCAGTCTGCTTGGCGCAGATTGTAGCCGGTCGGGCACAGCTTCAAAAGTCCACATTCGTCACACGCGGGGCGCCTGGCGTGGCAGGTCCGGCGGCCATGGCGGAGCAGGTTCACGTGGAACTCGAGCTCCTGCCCGCGCGGCGTGAGCTCGAGCATCGCGTCGTGCAGCTCCTCGAACGGCGCGCCCTCGCGGAAGAGCCCGAGCCGCGTCCCGACGCGTGAGACGTGCGTGTCCACCGGCACGTCGCGCTTGCCGTAGGCGAACAGCAGGACGCAGGCCGCGGTCTTGCGGCCGACGCCGGGGAGCGCGATCAGCTCGGCCCGCCCCTGTTCGACGCTCGCGTGCGCGAGGTGGTCGATGCTGGGCGGATCGTCGAGCTCGCGCAGGATCGACTGGATCCGCACCGACTTGACCTTCGAGATGCCACCGGGCCGGATCGACAGCTCGACGTCGGCGTTCGGCGCGTCGCGCACCTCGGACCAGCTTCCGAAGTCCCTGCGCAGGGCGAGGAAGGCGACGTCGCGGTTGCGGTCGTTGGTCGACTGCGAGAGCACCGTCAGGATCAGCTCGTCGAGACCTTGGCCGTGGGGCGGCGCGTAGGGCCGGCCGTAGAGCTCGCGGAGACGGTCACGGATGCGCCGGACGCGGGCGCGGCTGGGTGGTGCCATTGCCGCTGGACCGTACCCACTGGGCCCGAAGATGAGAAAGACGCCTGGGATTACGCACGAACGCTGCTGGTTACGTACGATTTCTGACGGCCAGCTAGCTTATGTGCGCCGCCTTGGAAGGAAGTACGTTTAGGTTGCGGGCCGCGAACGAGTCGCGGTGGTCAATTTCCAGCGACGGACTGCACTGGAAGACGCGGGCGCAATCCCGCGAAAACGAGATGCTCCGTGCGCCTTGGTCGGGCGTATGGCCCCAGGAGAGTGCCCCATGTCCGTCACGTCGATTCGGCGAGTCCTGCTTGCCGCGTTATTGATCGCATGCACCGGCGCGCCCTCGAGCGCGCTCGCCTCCACCCGCCACGACGCCACCGAAGCGAGCATCATCCGCGCGCTCAACGGCGTCCGCGCGACTTATGGGCTGCCGCGCCTGCACACCAGTCGTGGGCTCGCGAAGGCGGCCGACATCCATTCCGCGACGATGCAGCGCACCAACTCGATCGGCCACGGCGCCTACACCCAGCGCGTCCGGCGTTACGTGCGCACGAAGAAGGTCGGCGAGAACGTGGCCTGGATGGCGGGCTGCGACGCCAACGCGATCGTGCAGATGTGGCTGCGCTCAGCTCCGCACCGGCGCGTCATGCTCACGAAGTCCTTCCGTCGCATCGGCGTCGGCCGTCGCGGCTCCACGAAGTGCTTCGTGACCGCTGACTTCGCTACAGCGAAGTAGCTAGCTCATCCCGCCCGCTGGGCGGGACGCTAGGGTCCCTGAGGCCATGCGGCGCGCGTTCGAGCACCCCCTCGCGCCGGCCTTGGGTTGCGCCCTGTTCTGCGCGGTCTATCTGCTGGCCCAACCGGCGACCGCCGACATGGCCGCGCATTCCTATCGCGCGTGGCTGTTCCAGCACGAAGGGCTGACCGTCTGGAACGCGCAGTGGTACGGCGGGCATCACGTGCTCGGGTACTCGCTGCTGTTCGCTCCGCTGGCCGCCGCGATCGGCCCGGCCCTGGTCGGCGTGCTCTCCGCGCTCGCCGCCGTGATCCTGTTCACCCCGCTCGCGCGCGCGGCCGCACCGTCGCCCACGGCGGGCGCGGCGGCCGCCTGGCTGTTCACCGCCGGCGTGCTCTCCAACGTCGCGATCGGGCGGATGCCGTTCCTGCTCGGGATCGCGCTGGCGGTCGGCGCCTGGTCGGCGGCGCGCAGCGAGCGACGCGTGCTCTCGGGCGTGCTCGCGCTCGCGGCGATGCTGGCGAGCCCCGTCGCGGGCGTGTTCCTGATGCTCGGCGCACTCGCCAAGCTGCTCGCCGACGGCCGCCCGGCGCTGCCCGCGGCGATCTGGCTCGGCGTCCCCGCGCTCGCCGGCGGGGTCGGCGCTCTACCTGCTGTTCCCGGAGGGCGGGACCGACCGCTTCAGCGCGACGGCCTTCTGGCCGATGTTGGTGATCTCCGCCGCGGGCGTGGCCTTCCTGGCCCCCGGGCGCCGGACGCTGTGGGCCGGCGGCCTGCTGTACCTGGTCGTGCTCGTCGGGGCGTTCGTCGTGCCGTCGCCGTTCGGGCAGAACGCGCTCCGGCTCGGCGTGCTCGCCGGGCCGTCGGTGCTGATCCTCGCGCACCGCAAGCGCGCGCCGGTGCTCGCGCTGGCGATCGTCGGCGTCGGACTGCTGTATCTGCAGTGGCTGCCGGCCGTCCGCGCCGTCGCCGAGGCGCACGGCGATCCGAGCACCCGCCTGGCCTTCCAGGCCGAGGCGCGGGACTTCCTCACGCGCGTGGTCAAGCCCGGCGAGCGCGTCGAGGTGCCGATGACCGTCAACCACTGGGAGGCCGCCGACCTCGCCAAGGTCGTCCCGCTCGCGCGCGGCTGGGAGCGTCAGCTCGACCAGAAGGCCAACCCGATCTTCTACGACGGCGAGACGGTGACCGCTTCGCGCTACCACGACTGGCTGCGCGAGAACGCGGTCCGCTGGGTCGCGCTGCCGCACGCGCCGCTGGACTACTCCGCGCGCGACGAGGCGCTCGTGCTCGAGCGCGGCGCGAAGTTCCTCAAGCTCACCTACGAATCGCCGCGCTGGCGGATCTGGGAGGTCACCGACACCGATCCCCCGGCGTCCGGGGGCGCGAAGCTGCTCGGCGCGGGGCCCGAACTGGTTCATGGTCGACGCCGAGCGCCCGACCGTCGTGCGCTACCGCTGGACGAAGTACTGGTCCTCCAGCGACGCGTGCCTGAGCCGCGCTCCCGGCGGCTGGACGCGGATCGAACCGCTCGAGGGCGGGGTCGTGCACGTCCAGGCGAAGTTCGGACTCGAGCGGGGCACGGCGCGCAAAGGGGTGTTAGCCCCCGTGGAGCGAATCGCTTCCGAGAGCTAGCCTCGGTAACGATGCGTTCACGTCTGCTCCCCCGCGGGCCCGAGGACCTGCTGTGGCAGATCCTGCTGTTCTGCGGCGCCTATTGGCTCTACCGGCTCGTTCGCGGGCGAGGTCTTCACCCAGTCGGCGGCGGCGTTCGACCACGCGCGCCAGATCGTCGGCCTCGAGCGCGCGCTGCACGTCTTCGTCGAGCCGTCGCTGCAGACGCTGGGCGATCGGGACCGGCTGGGTCGACGACGTCGGCGCCTGGATGTACATCAACACGCACTTCGTGGTGACCACCTGCACGCTGGCGTTCATCTACCTGTTCCGCAACGAGCACTTCTACTTCGTGCGCAACATGTTCATGGTCGCGATGGGCCTGGCGCTCGTCGGCTACGTCGTCTATCCCGACGGCGCCGCCGCGGATGCTGCCGGAGCTCGGCTTCCTCGACTCGGTGTCGGACTTCACGGGCGTCTCGTCGGACTCCGGTCGAACGCGCTCTTCAACCCGTACGCGGCGGTGCCGTCGATGCACGTCGGCTTCGCGCTGATGCTGTCGGTGCCGATGATCCGGATGGCGCGCCGCCTCTGGGTGAAGCTCGCTCTGGTCCGCCTACGCGCCGATCGTGACGATGGTCGTCATCGTCACCGCCAACCACTGGGTGTTCGACGCGGTCACCGGCGCGCTGGTCGCCGCGGTGTCGGCGCTCGCCGCGCAGACCGTGTTCGCACGCGTACGTCCGGGCGCGTGGGCGTGGGCACCCGCCGAAGCGGCCCTTCCCGCCCGGCGCGGGCCGGATAGGCTCCTGCGCCCATGGCCACCCCTCCCGTAGAACGCTCCCCGCGCGGCCGCGGGCCCGGTTCCCGCGACTTCCAGGGCGAGTTCCGCAACCGCCTGATCCAGTCGCGGCTGACGCCGAACGCCATCTCGCTCACCGGCTTCGTCGCTGTGCGTCGTCGCGGCGGTGCCTGATCCTCCAGGGCTGGTGGATCGCGGGCGGCATCGCCTTCATCGTCGGCTCGGTCTGCGACACGCTGGACGGCCGCTACTCGCGCATGTCGGGCAAGGCGTCGCCGTTCGGCGCGTTCCTGGACTCGACGCTCGACCGCGTCGAGGAGGGCATCGTGCTCGCCGCGGTCGCCTACCAGTTCTCCGCGGACCCGGACCTGACGATCATCTTCACCAACGACGTCGCGGTCGCGCCGTCGTCGTCGCGGTGATCGCCTCGATCATGGTCTCGTACACGCGCGCCCGCGCCGAGGCGCTCGGCGTCGAGTGCAAGGTCGGCATCGCCGACCGCGCGTTCCGCGTCGTCGTCCTGTCGGTCGGCCTGGTGTTCGGCGACCTCAAAGCGATCGAGCCGGCCGTGTACGTACTCGCCGTCATGGCGGTCGTCACGGTCTTCCAGCGCATCTTCCACGTGCGCTCGGAGCTCAACAAGCCTGTAACTGAAGCCGCCTAAGCGGGTTTGTAACCCCTGACGGTCACCTCACTCTTGCGAAGGAACACCTCTCTTGACGAAGCACACGACGTCTGCGAACGGCAACAGCCGCTACCAGAACGAGAAGGTCCGGGTCGCCATCATCGGCGTCGGCAACTGCGCGAACGCCTTCGTGCAGGGCGTCCAGTACTACAAGGACGCCGACCCGACGCAGCGCGTCCCCGGCCTCATGCACGTCGATCTCGGCGGCTACCACATCCGGGACATCGAGTTCTCGGCCGCCTTCGACATCGACGCGGACAAGGTCGGCAAGGACCTCTCCGAGGCGATCTGGTCCGGCCAGAACAACACGATCAAGTTCGTCAAGGAAGACGTTCCGCACCTGGGCGTCCCCGTCCAGCGCGGCATGACCCACGACGGCCTCGGCAAGTACCTCTCCGAGAAGATCACCAAGGCGCCGGGCTCGACCGTCGACATCGTCGAGGTCCTCAAGGAGACCCGCACCGACGTCGTCGTCTCCTACCTGCCGGTCGGCTCCGAGCAGGCCACCAAGTGGTACGTCGAGCAGATCCTCGAGGCCGGCTGCGCGATGGTCAACTGCATCCCGGTCTTCATCGCCCGCGAGGAGTACTGGAGCAACCGCTTCAAGAAGGCCGGGCTCCCGATCGTCGGCGACGACATCAAGTCCCAGGTCGGCGCGACCATCGTCCACCGCTCGCTCGCCCGCCTCTTCGGCGACCGCGGCGTCGAGCTGGAGCGCACGTCGCAGCTCAACGTGGGCGGCAACATGGACTTCTACAACATGCTCGAGCGCGAGCGCCTGGAGTCCAAGAAGATCTCCAAGACGAACGCGGTCACCTCGATCGTCGACCACGAGATGCCGGCCAAGAACGTCCACGTCGGCCCGTCGGACTACGTGCCGTGGCTCGAGGACCGCAAGTGGGCCCACATCCGCCTCGAGGGCAAGGCCTTCGGCGACGTGCCGCTGACGGCCGAGCTCAAGCTCGAGGTCTGGGACTCCCCGAACTCGGCCGGCATCGTCATCGACGCCGTGCGCTGCTGCAAGCTCGCGCTGAACCACGGCATCGGCGGCCAGCTCGACGGCCCGAGCTCGTACCTCATGAAGTCCCCGATGAACCAGCGCCCGGACGACCAGGCGCGCGCGGACACCGAGGCGTTCATCGCCCAGCACGCCCGCGCCGAGAAGGTCGCGCGCGCCGCGCGCGACAAGGCCGCGGAGCCCAAGGTCACCGAGGCCGAGACGGTCTCCGAGTAACGCTTTGGTGGGCGGGGCGCGACCGCGCCCCGCCCACCGGTAAGCTCCTCAGAAGTGGCAGACCGCTTCGCCATCGCCCAGGTCGCGCCGCATCCCTTCGAGGATGCGAACGAGGTCGGGACGTTCGCGGCCGAGGTCTCGCGGGAGCTCGCGGCCCGCGGGCATCGCGTCCTGTTGCTCGCGCCTTCGCGCTCGCCGGAGCTGGTGCGCGAGTCGCGGCGGCTGATCCGGGCCGCGCGCGAGCAGCCGGAGTCGATCTGTCGACCCCGACGGCGGCGTGCGCGTGCTCGGCGTCGGCGAGCTGCTGTTCTCCGGCAGCCGCAAGGGCATCAACCCGGCGCCGCCGGTCGACATCGCGCGCACGATCGAGGAGGTGCTGACCGACGCGCCGCTGGACTTCGTCCACGTGCACGAGCCGTGGGCGCCGAGCGCGGGCTCGGTCGCGCTGCGCCACTCGCGCGCGCTCAACGTCGGCTCCTTCCACGCGCCCGCCGAGCGGGTGCTCTCGACCCAGGTGGCGCGCAAGTTCGTCGAGCTGTTCTTCGGGCGCATGGACGCCCGCACGGCCTGCTACGAGGCCACCGCGGACGCTGCTGACGCGCTACTTCCCCGCCTCCTACGAGCTGCTGCGCCCGGGCGTGACGTGCGATGAGCCCGTCGCGCGCGCCGAGGGCGCGCCCGCTGCGGATCGTCTTCTCCGACCGCGAGGAGCGCGGCGCGCTGCGGCTGTTCCTGCGCGCGCTGCGCCGGCTCCCGGAGGAGCTGCCGTGGGAGGCGGTCGTCTACTCCAGGACGGGCGCCGTCCCGACGCTGCGCTCCAGCCTGCGCAACCGCGTCACGGTCGTCGACGACGAGGACGCGGCGCTCGCGCGGCGCCGACGTCGTCGTCGCCGCCTCGCTCGGGCAGGTGACCGCGCCCGGGCGTGCTGGTGCGGGCGCTCGGCGCCGGTGCCGTGCCGCTCGCCTCGCGCGTGCCGGTCTACGAGGAGATCCTGCGCCGACGGCGACGTCGGCCTGCACTTCGAGCCCGGCGACGTCGACGTGCTCGCCGCAGCAGCTCGAGCGGCTCGTCGCGCGACCAGCGCGCTGCGCGCGAGCCTGCGCCGAGCACGGGCGCAGCGACGCGCGGCGAGCTCGCCTGGTCGCGCGTGGCCGACGAGGTCGAGGCGATCTACGCCCGGCTGGCCGCGCTGCGCCACGATCCGGACCCGCGGCCCGAGGTGCGGGCGCGGCTCGCCAAGCGCAAGCTGATCGAAGTCGACCTGCACATGCACACCGACCACTCCAGCGACTGCGCGACGCCGGTCGACGTGCTGCTGGCGACCGCGCGTCGACGTCGGCCTGGGCGCGATCGCGGTGACCGACCACAACGAGATCTCCGGCGCGCTACGACGCGCGCGCCAAGGCCGCCGAGTACGGCATCAAGGTGATCGTCGGCGAGGAGGTCATGACCGCCGACCAGGGCGAGGTCATCGGCCTGTTCATCGAGGAGAAGATCCCGCGCGGGATGACGCTGGAGGAGACGATCGCCGAGATCCGCCGCCAGGGCGGGATCGTCTACGTCCCGCACCCGTTCGACCGCATGCACTCGGTGCCCGACTACGAGCACATGCTCGCCGTCGTCGACGACATCGACGCGATCGAGGTCTTCAACCCGCGGATCGCGCATCCCGGCCTTCAACGAGGAGGCCGTGCGCTTCGCCGGCAAGTACCGGATCGTCGGCGGCGCGGGCAGTGACTCGCACGTCGCGCAGGGGCTCGGCAGCGGTCCGGATCCGCATGCGCGACTTCGACGGGCCCGAGGAATTCCTCGAGTCGCTGCGCGACGCGGACATCGCCGCAAAGCCCTCCTCGCCTGCGCTACGCGCAGGTTCAGGCCCTGAAGTTCCTGCAGACGAAGGCCACGCCGCCGGCCGCCCGAGCGGCCACGCGCAGGCGCAAGGTGGCCAAGGCCGTCGCGGGGCGCGGCGGGCAGTGATTGCAGGGGCAAGGAGAACCCGGCCCCGAGGTGAACCCGGTCGGCGGAATGCCCGCCACCGACGACGAGATCCGCGAGAAGTACCTCGAGCGCGCCATCCGCGAGCTCAACACCTTCACTCGCGAACTGCAGAGCTGCGACCGCTGCCCGCGCGGCAACCTGATGCCGGTCCTCGGCTCCGGCCACCCGCAGGCCGACGTGATGCTGCTCAAGCACGCGCCGACGCCCGCGGAGGTCGAGGAGGGCGTCGCGTTCTACGGCCGCGCCGGCACCGCGCTGATGAAGTCGCTCAAGCGGCTCGACATCGACCCGCTGGTCGTCTACGGCACGCTGTGCGTGAAGTGCCCGGTCGCCGACCCGATCGCTGGCCGCGCCCGAGTGCATCGCGCGGCTGGTCGAGGAGATCGCGATCGTGCAGCCCAAGATCGTCGTGGTCATGGGCACCGACGCGCTCGACATCCTCAACGAGCTGCAGCTGCCGCTCGCCCGCGAGGTCGACGAGTCGCCCGGCGTGATCCAGCGCCTGACGCCGTCGATCGAGGCGCTCTACGTGCCCGACATCGACCGCTCGCTCGACGAGGAGTCCGCCAAGCGCGCCTTCTGGAGCGCGTTCCGCGAACTGGGGGACCTGGTGGAGCGACTTTCCTCCGTACTAGTCGACCGAGCTCGACAAGGTCGCCGTCGCGGGCACGCTCTACCGGCCCGATCGCGCGCGCTGCTGGGCGTCAGCGGCTTCGGGGTGAACGCCTACACCGGCGAGCAGCCGGGCGACGAGGTGATCGAGCCCCATGACGAGACCGGCGATGGGGTCCGGCCATCACGAGGAGCTCTACGTGGTGCTGACCGGGCACGCCGAGTTCGAGCTCGACGGCGAGGCGATCGACGCGCCCGCCGGCGCGCTGGTGTTCGCCCGCCCGGAGCAGCACCGCGCCGCGAAGGCGCTCGCGGCCGAGCACGACGGTCCTCGTGATCGGCGGCAAGCCCGGCGCCGCGGGGCCGCCGTCGCCGTTCGAGTACTGGTACCTCGCGACCCCGGCCTACGACGCGGGCGACTTCGAGCGCGCGTACGCGATCGCCGCCGAGGGCCTGCGAGGTCCACCCGGACAACCCGTCGCTGCACTACAACCTCGCCTGCTACGCCGCGCTGGCGGGTCGGCGCGAGGACGCGCAGCGCCACCTCGAGATCGCGTTCGCCGGCAACCCGCAGACCCGCGAGTGGGCCGCCGGCGACTCCGACCTCGCCTCGCTAGATATCTAGGACGATCTTCCCGAGCTTGCCGCCGGCCTGGAAGCGCTCGTAGGCGTCGGGCGCCTCGCTCGAGCGGGAACGACTGCGGTGACCGGGACGATCAGGTCGCCGGAGGCGAAGCCCGGGCAGCACCATCTTCTCCATCAGCCGCGCGGCGACCGCCTTCTCCTCGATCGGCCGCGTCGCGCAGCGTCGAGCCGTGGATCCGGCCGCGCTTGATCATCAGCTTGTGCAGGTTGATCTCGGTCTTCGGCGCCCGCGCCGACGCCGATGATCGCAGATCCGCCCGCCGATCGCCAGCGCGTCGAGGTTCTCGGAGAGGTTCTTGCGCGCCGACGAGCTCGAGGATCACGTCGAACTCGCCCTCCTCGACGAAGCCCTCGGGGGCGATCGCGTTGACGCCGAGCGCGGCGATCTGGCTCGCGCGCGTGCTCGTTGCGGACCGTCGCGGTCACGCGCGCGCCGGTCATCACGCCGAGCTGCACGGCGGCCATGCCGACGCCGCCGGCCGCGCCGTGGACGAGCAGCCGCTCGCCGCACATCAGGCCGGCCTGGGTGAAGAGCGCGTCGTGGGCGGTGGTGAAGACCTCGGGCACGCCGCCCGCCGCCGTCCAGTCGAGCTCGTCCGGGACCGGCATCGCGGTCCGCTCGTGCACGACGGCGAGCTCGGCCTGACCGCCGCCGGCGACGATCGCCATCACGCGGTCGCCGATCTCGAAGCGCCCGACGCGGCGCCCGCAGGACACGACCTCGCCGGCGATCTCCAGGCCCGGGATGTCGGGCGGCACCCCGGGAGGCGCGGGATAGTCCCCGGCGACCTGCAGCATGTCGGCGCCGTTGAGGCCGGCGCCGCGGACGCGGACGAGGATCTGCCCGTCCTGGGGCTCCGGATCCGGGTGGTCGGCGACCTCGATCCGGCCGTCGCGGATGGTGGCTGCACGCATGCTCGCGAGGCTACTCCCCGTTCGGCTGTGGTGTTGCGCCGTCAGATCGGGTACAAAGTGGACGTGGGCGTCCCCATCCCGCATTTCCCCCCGCTCTGGCGCGAAGGCCGCGCCGGTGTCGAGGCGGCCGCGCTGTTCCGCAGCTCGGTCTGGCGGGGCGGCGGCGTGCCCGACGGCGAGGGACGCCCGGTGCTGCTGATCCCCGGCTTCCTGGCCGGCGACGGGTCGCTGGCGACGATGACGCGCTGGCTGCGCGAGAACGGCTACCACACGCGCCGCGCCGGGATCCGCGCCAACGTCGGCTGCTCGCGAGGAGAACCTGCTGCGGCTCGAGGCGCGCCTGGAGGGCTTCGCGGACGCCTCCGGCGAGCGCGTCGCGATCATCGGCCAGAGCCGCGGCGGCGTCTTCGCCCGCGTGCTCGCCGCCCGCCGGCCCGACCTCGTCTCCGGGATCGTCACGCTCGGCTCCCCGACCGTCCGCCAGCTCAGCGCGCACCCGGTCGTGCTCGCCCACGTCGTCGTGGTCGGCGCGCTCGGGCACCGGGCGAGTACCCGGGATGTTCAGCCTGCGCTGCCTGCGCGGCGAGTGCTGCGAGCGCTTCCGCGCCGACGTCGTGCGGCGAGTTCCCGTCCGACGTCGGCTACACCGCGCTGTACTCGCGCACCGACGGCGTCGTCGACTGGCGCGCCTGCCTGGACCCCGCCGCCGAGCAGATCGAAGTCCGCGCCTCGCACCTCGGGATGGGCCTCAACGCCGAGGTCTACGCGGAGGTCGGCCACGCGCTCGGCACCTTCGCCCGCGCCGAGGACGAGTATTGGGCGCAGGCCGCCTAGAGTTAAGGGCATGCCCAGACAGGAGCCCGCCCGCAGCCAGACCGCCGGTGAGCCGCCGCCCATGAAGTTGAAGGTGCAGCTGGACCCGCAAGGGCGACTGGCAGGCCGTCGAACCGCCGCGCGAGACGACGGAGACGATCGAAGCCGCCGAGCGCCCGGCCACGCCGGACGACCCGCGGCCCGCCGCGTTCCAGCAGATCCCGCCCTTCGGCGGGGCTTAGCGCTTCAGCCGCACGAAGCCGTCGGCGCGCACGACGCCGTCGACGGTCACGCGTACCTTCAGCAGCCCCGGCCGCAGCTTGGCCGAGCGCGGGAGCACGAGCGACGTCCGATTGCGGGCGGCGATGGTCAGCTGCGCGTTGCGCTTGCCGGTGACGGTGACGCGTGACCGTGCAGCTCGGCCAGCAGCGGACGGTTCCGACGCCGTAGCCGCCCGAGAAGCGCATCACGCGCCGGCGCAGTTCGACGGTCGGCGGCGCCTGAGCGATCGCCGCGACCGCGGTGAACCGGCTCGAGATCCCGCGGCGCGAGTAGTCATCGAGCGCGGCGCCGGCGCGTCGCGAGCCCGACGCCAATCGATCGCGCGCAGATAGAACCCGGCGAGATCGGCGTGCACGGTGAACGTCCCCGCCGGGCGCCCCGCGCGTGTACTCAGCGCCCGGCACAGCACGTCGGCCGCGTCCGGCACCGGGCAGGCCAGTACGCCGAGATCGTCGACCTCGTCGCCCCAGCCGCCGCTCCACGTGCCCGCCCGAGCGGTCACCTCCGCGCCGGTGATGGCAGTTCCCGACACGCTCGGAAGCGTCAGGGCGACAGGTGTGCCGCCCCACGTACCGGTACGCACGACGGTGCCGCCGACGAGTGCCTCGACCCGCGTTCCCGCGGGCTTCCGGGGCGTGAAGCGGCGGAAGTTCACCGTCCGGCAGTCCTCACCCGGCGCGCAGATGCGCCACGCGTCAGCGCCGTCGAGCACCGCTTCGCCGCGGTCGTCGATCAGCAATCGCGGCGCCGCGGATGCCGGCGCCGCGAGGGCGAAGGTCAGGAGAACGGCGAACAGCAGTGCGCGCATCTAACGCTTCAACCGCACTCGGCCGCTGACGGCCGGTCGCCCGTCGACCGCGACGCTCACGCGCAGCAGGCCGGCCCGCAGCCGCTCGCCGCGGACGATCGTCAGCGGCGCCGAGCCGGTGACGTGGAGCGTGCGAGTGAGCACGCGCCGTCCGTCGGACACCCGGAGCCCGACCTTGCAGCGCTGGGCACAGCGCACTCGCGCGACCGTGACCCGCCTGTCGCTGCGCAAGGCGCGCTTGCGGATGACGACCGAAGGCTCGGCGAGGTTGACTGGCGTCTCCGGCTTCGTGACCGATGCCGGCGTCGCGATCGGACCCGCAGGGGGTGACACGGCGCTGAGCGCGGACGGCTCGGGCCGCGCCGTCGGTGCGCCCGGCGGCGGAGGCAACGCCTCGAGGAACGGATTCTGGTCGCGCGGGGAGCGCCACTCGACGGCGTAGACGTACCAGCCCGCGAGCCGCGCGCCCAACGGACGGTCGCCCAATCCGAAGTTCCACGTCCCGGCTCGGTTGACGAGGTACTCGCAGCCAGGCCCGGACAGCCCCGGGCAGGCGATCAGGGCGTTCGTGATGACCTCGTCGCCCCAACCGCCGCTCCAGCGGGCAGCGACCGGGCTCACGTTCTCGCCGGTGCGCAACTCCCCCTGCACCCCCGGCGGCGCGAGCGACGTCAGTCGTCCCTGCCAGACCGGGCTGCCCTCGGTCGTCGGACCCGTCGGGGTCGTGAGATCAGACTCGAAGACGGTGCCCGGCGCGGTCTCGCCGGGTTTGGCGGTTCGCTCACCGGCGCCGATCGCACGACAGGCCTCCCCGGGCGGACACACCCGCCATGCGGGATCGGCTGCGAAGGTCTCCGGGACCCACTGGACGGAGAGGTACGGGTCGCCGGTCTGCGGATCGAGGCCCCAGCGGCCGAGCGAGGCCTGCGCGGGAGCGGCAGCGATCAGGAGAAGCGAAGCGGTCAGCAGCGGGGCGCGAAGACGCACGGACGCGAACCTACCGCGCCGCCACCGGTTCGGGACCTAATCCTGGCGGTCGGGGTTCTGGACCCCGTCCGGACCTGCTTCCAGCAGCGCGACGCACTCGATGTGCGGGGTCTGCGGGAACATGTCGACCGGGCGCACCTTGACCAGGCGGTAGCCGGCCTCGACGAGCTGGGCGGCGTTCGGCGCCAGCGTCGTCGGGTTGCAGGAGACGTAGACGATCCGGCTCGGGGCGGCGTCGACGATCCGGCGGACGATCTTCTGGGAGAGGCCGGCGCGCGGGGGATCGATGATCGCGAGGTCCGGCTTGCCCTCCTTCTCGACGAGCTCCTTGCAGCGCGAGGCGGGCGTCGCCGGCGTAGAAGCTGGCGTTCTCGATCTCGTTGATCTTGGCGTTCTCGATCGCGTCGGCGGCGGCGGTCTCGACGATCTCGAGGCCGATCACCTTGCGCGCGCGGGTGGCGAGCGAGAGGCCGATCGTGCCGATGCCGCAGTAGAGGTCGAAGACCTTCTCGGTGCCGTGCAGCGCGGCGAACTCGATCGCGACGCCGTAGAGGACCTCGGCCATCTCGGTGTTGGTCTGGAAGAAGGCCTCGGGCGAGATCAGGAAGTCGAGGTCGCCGAGGCGCTCGGTCAGCTGCGGGGTGCCCGCCAGCAGCGTCGTGCTCGCCGCCGTAGGTGCTCTCGCCGAGGCCGGCGGTCTGCGTCCACCAGATGCCGTCGGCGTCGACGGCGGCGACCAGCGCGTCGACGTCGAGCTTGCCGGGCGAGGTGACCAGGCGCACCTGCGTCTGGCCGGTGCGGCGGCCCTCGCGGATCACGAGGTTGCGCAGGAAGCCGCTGCTGGTCGCGCCGGTCCCAGGCGCCGAGGCCCTGGTCGCGGCAGAACGCCAGCACCTGCTCGCGCAGCTCGTTCGAGCGCTCGGAGGCGAGCTTGCAGTCGACCATCGGCGACGATCTCGTTCCAGCGGCCGGGCGCGTGGAAGCCGCACACCAGCTCGCCTTCGGCGCCGACCCCGAACGAGTACTCGATCTTGTTGCGGTAGCGCCACTGCTCGAGCGCCGGGACGATCGGCTCGAGCTCGAAGTCCTCGAGGCGGCCGATCCGCTTCAGCGCGTCGGCGACCTGCTCGCTCTTGATCTCGAGCTGGCGCTCGTAGGGCAGCACCTGCCAGGGCGCGCCCGGATGATCGGCGAACTCGGGGATGCGCTCCGGCGACGGCTCGAGGATCTCGATCGCGCGCGCCTCCGCGTACGCCTTCTTGGCCTTGCCGACCTCGGCGCGTACGCGGTCGCCGGGGACGGCGCCGGCCACGAACACGACGTAGCCCTCGAGTCGGGCCACGCCGTTGCCGCCGTGGGCCAGTGAATCGATGGTCAGCTCCAACACGTCGCCGCGTGAAGGTCGGGAAAAAGTGGCCGAAGACATACATCTGTGAGGATGACAGGGTGTCCATCGACGACCCAGAAGACCTCGCCGGCATGCAGGCCGCAGGCCGCGTCGTCGCCGAGACGCTGCGCGAGCTCGCCCGCCGCGTGCGCCCGGGCGTGACGACCGGCGACCTCGACCGGGTCGCGGCGGACATCTTCGCCCGCCACGGCGCGCGCTCCGGCCCGCAGCTCGACTACGACTTCCCCGGGGCCGTGTGCATCTCGATCGACGACGAGTGCGTCCACGGCATCCCCGGCCCGCGCCGGCTGAGCGAAGGGCAGCTCGTCAAGCTCGACGTCACCGCCGAGCTCAACGGCTTCTACGCCGACGCCTGCCGCACGGTCGGCGTCGGCCGCGTGCGAGCGCGTGAGCAGCGGCTCGTCGCCGCCGCCCAGTCCTCCCTGCGCCTCGGCCTCGAGGCCGCCGTCGCGGGCAACAACGTCGGCGCGATCGGCGCCGCCGTCCAGGCCGAGGTCGAGCGCCGCGGGTTCAACGTCTGCGCCGAGCTCAGCGGCCACGGCATCGGGCGCCGGATCCACGAGGAGCCCGACGTGCCCAACATCGCCTGGGACGGCCCGACGCTGACCAACGGCCTCGTGATCACCGTCGAGCCGATCATCGCCGCCGGCGCCGGTGACGTGTACGTCGACGACGACGGCTGGACGATCCGCACCGACGACGGCTCGCCGTCCGCGCACTTCGAGCACACGATCGTCATCACCGACGCCGCCCCGATCCTCGTGACCGCGTGAGCACGCGTCGCGTAGCCGGGCGCGAGACCGGCCCGGTCGGGCTCGGCTGCATGGGGATGACGTGGGCCTACGGCGCCGACGAGCGCGACACGGACGAGTCGATCGCGACGATCCACCGCGCGCTGGACATCGGCGTGACCCTGCTCGACACCGCCGACATGTACGGCCCGTTCACGAACGAGGAGCTCGTCGGGCGCGCGATCGCCGGCCGCCGGGACGAGGTCGTCCTGGCCACCAAGTGCGGGCTCGTCGTCGAGGACGCCGCCGAGTACGTCCTGGCCCGCAACGGCCGCCCGGAGCACGTGCGCTCCGCCGTGGAAGGCTCCCTGCGGCGCCTGCAGACCGACTTCATCGACCTCTACCAGCTGCACCGCGTCGATCCCGACGTGCCGGTGGAGGAGACGTGGGGCGCGATGGCCGCGCTCGTCGCCGAGGGCAAGGTCGGCGCGCTCGGCATGTCCGAGGTCGGCGTCGAGGAGCTCGAACGCGCGCAGGCGATCCACCCGGTGGCCTCGGTGCAGTCCGAGGGCTCGCTGTGGACGCGCGACGCGTTCGCCGAGGTCGTGCCCTGGTGCGCCGCGCACGGCGCCGCCTTCCTGCCCTTCGCCCCGCTGGGCCGCGGCTTCCTCACCGGCGCGCTCGCGCCGCAGACGTTCCCGTCTGGCGACTTCCGCAAGAACAACCCGCGCTTCCAGCCCGAGGCGATGGACGCCAACGCCGCGCTCGTCGAGGCGGTCAAGGCCGTCGCCGCGCGGCTCGACGCGACGCCGGCGCAGGTCGCCCTCGCCTGGCTGCTGGCGCAGGGCGAGCACGTCGTCCCGATCCCGGGCACCAAGCGCCGGACCCGGCTCGAGGAGAACGCGGCCGCGGGCGAACTCACGCTCTCCGCGTCCGATCTCGCCGAGCTGGACGCGCTCCCGGCACCGGTCGGCGAGCGCTACTGAGCACCGAGCGTCGACTTTCTCGCGCTGTACTCGAGAAACTCGACGCTCGCGGCATCGAGAGCGTGCCGGACACGTCGAACGACCGCGCCCGGCTTCGTCACGGCCTCAGCCCACGTCGTCCGGATCACGGTCTCCCCGTGGGCTTCGAGGATGCGCTGCCGCGTTGTGTCATCCGCGCGAGCGAGCATCTGGTCGTGGAACTTCTTGCTGTCGGCCTCGAGGATCACGCCCTGGCCGGGCCAGCGGAAGTCCGGGAAGTAGCGCAGACGAGACTGATTGACCTCCGGCATCGGCAGCCCGCCCTGGAGAAGGATCGCGAGGACGATGTCCTCGTACTCGTTGCGCGTCGGCGCGGCGGTGGCGAGGATCTCCCGGAGCTTGGCGGCGCCGCGGTGCCGGCTGGTCGCGAGCTCGCCGACCTTGATGCAGCGCTGGTTGAGCGCCTCGTTGACGGCGCGCCGGACCCGCTCGTAAGGCTCGGTCGCGGCGAGATCCCGGAGCGTACGGGCGGCCGACGTCACGGGAATGCCCTTGAAGAACTCCCGCTCCACCCGGTCGGCCCGATGCGTCCGGATGCCGGGATGGACCTTCAGTTTCGGCGCGGTGACTTCCGGATCGCGCCCGTCCCACGGCAGCCAGTCACGGAGCACCGCGCAGGAATGGTGCGAGAGAGCCGCGTCGGGCCCGCAGGCCTTGACCGCGGCGAGGAAGCAGCCCTCGAGCGGTGGGTTCGGCACCACCGAGTAGACCCCGCGGTGAAACGGGAAGAGGCGGCCGCTCTGGACCCGCCAGGTGATCGCACCGTCGGACAACCCGCATCGATGCAGCTCATCGAGGTCGACGATCGTCCACTGCGGCGCCGCGAGCCGCGCGACGCGAGCGTCGACTTTCTCGAACTGTGCTGCCGTAACTCGACGCTGGAGCATCGGCGGAGGATCGCCGCGCCTCCTGCATCGGAACAAGACGCGTTCGCCACAACTCTGCGGCGAGATCGTGCCAATTCTGCGCGGCCCACCCCACTTCACATCGAGTGTCGAGTTTCTCGCGCTGTACTCGAGAAACTCGACGCTCGCGGGCGGGCGGCTAGGCCAGCTTCGCGTCGACCGCCGCGAGGACCGTCTTGCGGTTCGCGTTGCGGCGCTCGTACTCGCGCACGCGGCGCAGGTCCGGGATGTCGAGCCCGCCGAGCTGCTGAACGATCAGCGCGGCCGTCAGGTCGTCGTAGTCGGCGATCGGGAACTCGTCCGTCGCGCCGGTCACCCGCCTGACCTCGCGGATCACGCGGTCGGTCGGGGCGGAGATCGCGCGGCGGAGGATCTCGGCCAGCAGGTCGGTGGCGTCGTCGCGGGTCATGCGACCGCGACGGACGGCGTCGTCGAGCGTGTCCTGGAGCCGTTCGCGCGTGATCACCATCACGTCGAGCGGATTCAGCACGCTGCGTGACGCGCTGTCCTCGGACTCCTTCTTGACCGGCGGCATGGCGGCTGGCACCTACCCGGCCTGCCCGGGCGTTGAAACGAGCAGCTCCAGCAGCGCCTTCTGCGCGTGGCGGCGGTTCTCGGCCTGGTCCCAGATCCGCTGGCGCGAGCCGTAGAGCACGGACTCGGTGATCTCCTCGCCCGGATGGGCGGGCAGGCAGTGCAGCGCGAAGGCGTTCGGGCCGGCGAGGTCGAGCAGCGCGTCGTCGACGATGTAGGGCGCGAGCGCCTCGCGGCGGGCGGCGGCGGAGTCCTCGGAGTCGCTCATCGAGACCCAGACGTCGGTGTAGACGGCGTCGGCGCCCGCGACCGCCTCGGCCGGATCCTCGAACAGCACGGCGGGCGTCTCGCCCTCGGGCAGCTGGTAGCCGGCCGGCGCCGCGACACGCACCTCGACACCCGCCAGCGCACCGACGACCGCCAGCGAGCGGGCGACGTTGTTGCCGTCGCCGACGTAGGTCAGCGACGCGGCCGTCGAGCGAGCCGAGCGCCTCGCGCATCGTCTGCAGATCGGCGAGCGCCTGGCACGGGTGGTGCAGCGGCGAGAGCATGTTCACTACCGGAACAGTCGGCATGCTCGGCGAGGCCGGTGAGCTCCGCCTCGTCGCCGGTGCGCAGTCCGATCACCGCGGCGTGGCGCGAGAGCACGAGCGCGGTGTCGCGGACCGACTCGCCGCGCGTGAGCTGCAGCTCGTCCGGCGCGCAGGACCATCGGGTGCCCGCCGAGCTCGAAGACGCCGGCCTCGAAGGACGTGCGCGTGCGCGTCGACGGCTTGTTGAACAGCAGCGCGACCGTGCGGCCCTCGAGCGCCCGCGAGGAGAGCGGCGCGGCCTTGAGCGCCGCGGCGCGGTTGAGCAGGAGATCGAGCCGGGCCGCGTCCAGCTCGGCGCCGGTGATGAAGTGAGTCGATGCGGGCATTGACCTGGAACCTCTACCACGGACGGAGCCTCGATCCCACCCGGCGTTCGCTGCTCGAACGAGTTCGCGACGCACCTCGCCGGCTGGGAATGGGACGTCGCGCTGCTGCAGGAGGTGCCGCCGTGGTGGCCGCCGCTGCTGGCCGCGGCCGGCGAAGCGCAGGAGCGCCACGTGCTCACGTCGCGCAACTTCGGCCTCTCGCTGCGCCGCGCGATCTCCTCGCGCAACCCGGACCTCCTGAAGTCCAACGGCGGCGGGGCCAACGCGATCCTCGTACGCGGCAGAGATCGCGGAGCACCGCACGGAACGGCTGACCTGGCGGCCGGAGCGCCGCCACGCGCACGGCGTCCGGCTCGAGCAGGGCTGGGTCGTGAACGTGCACGCGTCCACGCACCGGGACGGCCTGGGCGCGCCGCGACACGCTGCGCGCGCTCGCCGCGTTCCCCGAGCCGTTCCTCTTCGGCGGCGACCTCAACCTGGGCGGCAAGCCCGAGCTCCCGGGCCTGCTGCACGTCGGCGGCAACCACGTCGACCACCTCTACACCCGCGGAATACCGGCGAAGACGGTCGAGGTGCTCGACCGGGGCCGGCTCTCCGATCACCCGCCGGTGCGGGTCACCCTCTGATCCCGAAGCCGCGCAGCATCAGCATCGCCCGCTCCCCCGCCGTGCCGGGCTTCGGCAGCACGCCGAGGCTCATCGCGGCGGCGTAGACGTCGAAGAACGAGCGCACCCGCAGCAGCAGGCCGTCCTCGAGCTCGGCGTAGACGACGACGTGGACGTCGACCGGTCGCCCCGTCGGGGAGATCGCGCCCGATCGGGCCGGTGTGGGTCCCGAGCAGCCGGCACGGCGCGCAGACGAACGTCCCGTCGGTCAGCCGCGCGCCGGTCGTGTTCACCCGCGCGTCGGGCATCGCCGCCCACAGCTGCCGTGCATGGTCGGCCAGCGCGCGCGTCCCGACGAGCGGCTCCGGGGTGAGCGGGTCCTCGTAGTGGACCGCCCGCGCGCACACGGACTCGAACCCGCGCGGATCGCGTCCTGACCAGGCGCGCTCCCACGCGTCGAAGAGCTCGTCGACCTCCATTGACCGCCATGATGGCTCAAATGCGCCGTGTCCTGCGAGAGCGCGAGTTCCGCTTGCTCTGGCTGGGGCAGAGCGCGAGCACGATCGGCGACCGTCTCGTGTTCGTCGCGCTGGCGCTGTACGTGACCCAGATCGGGACGCCGACCGACGTCGGCGTGGTGCTCGCCGCGCACGCCATCCCGTTCGTCGCGTTCCTGATGCTCGGCGGCGTCTGGGCCGACCGCCTGCCGCGCCATCTGGTGATGGTCGCCACCGACGTCGTCCGCGCGACCATGCACGCGCTGCTGGCGATCCTGATCTTCACCGGCAGCGTCGAGATCTGGCACATCGTCGTCGATCGAGGCCGTCTTCGGCGCCGCCGAGGCGTTCTTCCGCCCCGCCTACACGGGCCTGATGCCGCAGACCGTCCCTGAGGAGCTGGTCCAGGACGCGAGCGCGGCGACCGCGCTGGTGAACACCGTGGCCGAGTTCGCCGGCCCGGCACTGGCGACCGCCCTGGTGCTCGGGATCGGCGCCGGCTGGGCGTTCGCGCTCGACGCCGCGACGTTCGTCGTCTCCGCCGCGTTCCTGATCCAGGTCAAGCCGCGCCCGCGCGGGAAGGTCATGAAGCAGGGATCGATGCTCGCCGAGCTGCGCGGGGGATGGCAGGAGTTCCGTTCGCGGACCTGGGTCTGGGCGACCGTCGCGATCTTCTGCTTCATGCTGATCTTCGCCTTCGCGCCCTACGTCGTGCTGGGCCCGACGGTGGCCGAGGACGTCTACGGCTCGAAGGGCTTCTACGGCGTCCTGGCGGCCGCGCTGGGCGCGGGGACGATCGCCGGGGCGATGGTCGGCTTCCGCTGGCGCCCGCAGCGCCCGCTGCTGGCGGCGTTCATCCTCAATCTGGGCTGGCCGGTGTCGATCGCGCTGTTCGCGGCGGGAGCCCCGCGCGGGCTGCTGATCGCCGCGTTCGTGCTCGCCGGCGCCGGACTGTCGCTGTTCGACGTCTGGTGGCAGACGGCGCTCGCGCAGCGGATTCCGCCGCACGCGCTCTCGCGCGTGTCGTCGTACGACTGGATGGGCTCGCTCGCCCTGCTTCCGCTCGGCTACCTGCTCGCCGGCCCGATCGGTGAGGCGATCGGGCCGGCGGAGGTGGTCATCCTGGGCGGCCTCCTCGGACTGGCCGTCTCAGCCCTCGCATTCGCGATCCCCGACGTCTGGCGGTTGCGCGCGATTTCCTCCACCGGTTAGGGTCGGTTCGGATCATGAGAGCCCGGCTCATATACGCGCTGCTCGTGTTCGCGACATGCCTCACGGCGGCCGGACCCGCCCGCGCCGCCGATTTCAGCGTCACGAGCACCATCGACTCCCAATCCGGTTCATGCGGTCCCGTCGACGCCACGGGCGCGCGCCCGTGCACCAACCTGCGAGCGGCGGTCGCGACGGCGAACGCCAGCCCCGACGTCGAGGACAACATCGTGCTGACGGTCGCCGGGACCTACTCGCAGGGCGAGCTGACGCTCCAGAACGGCGTGAGCCTGTTCGGGATCGGCGCTCGCAGCGTCCAGCTCGTGAACACAGAGGGCCGGATCCTCCATGTCCCCGCAGGGGCCGAGGTCGTGGTCGCCGGCGTCACGATCGCCGACGGGATCGTGCTCAGCCAGAACGGCGGCAACATCCTCAACGAGGGCACCCTGGACCTCTTCCAGACGCGCGTCACCGGCGGCTTCGCCTCGAACGGAAGTGGCGGCGGGATCTCGAACTCCGGCGACCTGACGATCACCGAGAGCCTGATCGACGACAACAACGCCAGCTTCTCCGGCGGCGGGATCGACAACCAGGGCGCGACGCTCGACATCAGCGACTCGACGTTGGCCAGCAACGTCGGCAGCACGGGCAACGCGATCGGCACTGGCGGAACCGGCAGCACCGTCACGATCGTCCACGTGACGTTCAACTTCAACGTTCCGGGGACCACGCTCACCATCGCCAACAGCGGGCAGACCGTCACCACCTACGGCTCGATCTTCACGACCAACGTCGGGAGCACCCCGCTCTGCGGCACGATCAAGCCGACCGACCTCGGCTACAACCTCGACCGCGGCACGAGCTGCGCGTTCACCGGCACCGGCAGCGTGTCGAACGTCGATCCGCTCGTGAGCGGTGGCCTGACCAACCAGGGCGGCCCCACCGACCTCTTCAGCATCACGCCCGCAAGCCCCGCCGCGAACCTGGTGGCCGTCTGCGGGTCGGGTCTCGACCAGCGCGGCTACCTGCGCTCCCCGACCCCGTTCGAGGCGTGTGACGCGGGTTCGTACGAGATCGGTGGAACGCCGATCGTGGCCATCCCCGACGCCGACACCCACGCCCGCGCCCCCAGTCCCGACCGCCACGCCGGCGCCCACGGCGACGCCGGTCGCGGGCCAGAGCGTCGGCGCCAAGGAGGTCAAGGGCAAGGTCCTCGTCAAGGTTCCGGGGAGCAACAAGTTCGTCGACCTCGATCCCTCGGTGATCAAGAACGGCGCCGAGGTCGACGCCCGCAAGGGCGAGGTCGAGATCAGCCGCTCGGACGGCGGCAAGGCGAAGTTCTTCGACGGCATCTTCAAGATCAGCCAGCCCGGCGGGATCACCACCCTGACCCTGTCGGAGAAGCTGACCGGCTGCCCGAAGGCCAAGTCCTCCGCCGGCGCCGCCGCCAAGAAGCCCAAGACGCGCAAGCTCTGGGGCGACGGCAAGGGCAAGTTCCGCACCCGCGGGCAGTACGGCGCGGCCACCATCCGAGGCACCAGATGGCTGACCCAGGACACCTGCACCGCCACGACGATCGCGGTCACCGAAGGCGCCGTGAACGCCGAGAACTTCGGCAACAAGAAGCAGGCCATCGTCCGCAAGGGCAAAAAGTTCGTCGCCAAGGCCAAGCGCTGAGGCGCAACTCCCGTTCCCGCGCCGGTATAGACGGAACGTGACGAGACTGCGACAAGCTTCGCTCGCGGCTGGCCCTCCTGCGGGCCTGTTCGCGCTGCGCGTCCGCCCAGGCGGCAGTGACGTTCAACGTCAACTCGACGACGTGATCGACGAGCCAGCTGCGACGGGACGACCTGCACGCTGCTCGGCGCGCTCACGGCCGCGCAGAGCAACGGCAGCACCGTCGACGACACGATCATCGTGCCCGGCCGGCACGTACCCGGTCAACGCCAGCGGCCGCTCGACGGTCACGTCGCCGCGCCGATCACGCTCGCGCGGCGCCGGAGCGAACGCGACCATCATCCAGCCGGTGCCCGGATCGCGATCCGTCCGCTGACCGTCAACACGACGCTGTTCGAGGCGCGCGACCTGACGCTGCGCAGGCGGCTCGGAGCCACCGGACCGGGCGGCAACGTGCTGGTGCAGAACTCGGCGACGGCGACGCTTCAACGCGCGTGCGCATCACCGGCGGCAGCGCCACCCAGGGCGGCGGCATCGCGATGCAGCCGGCGCGACCAGCGCTCACGATCCGCCAGAGCCTGATCGACGGCAACACCGCCACCGGCCCGACCGCGACCGACGCCGGCGGCGGCATCTTCATCCAGGGCCAGACCTTCGGCGACGACGGTCACGATCGAGGACTCGACGATCTTCCGCAACACGCGCGCGCAACGGCGGCGGCATCGGCGTCGCTGAACAACACGCAGCAGCCGATCCGGTCCTGCGCGGCGTGACGCTGACCGCAACAACGCGCGCGCCGGCCACCGGCGCCGGCGGCGGCGGGATCTACTTCTCGGCGCAGTCGCCGCTGGCGCGGTTCGAGGGCTCGATCGTCGCCGGCAACGCGCGACCGTCAACCTCGGCGCCGGCACGCAGCGAGCTCCGGCGAACTGCGCGGCAGCTCGCTCCTGCCGGACCGACGACGGCGGCAACCTCGAATCGCCGACCGACTGCGGGCTCGCCGGCCACCAGAACGCCGACCCGCTGCTCGCCGCCGGAGCTCGACACCAGCGCGCAGCCGCCCGTGCTCGCGATCCCGGCGAACAGCCCGGCGGTCGACATCGCGGCGTGCGGGACGCGGACCGTCGACCAGCGCGGTGTCGCGCGGCCGCAGGGGAGCGCGTGCGACGCCGGCGCCTACGAGGTACCAGGCGCCGTCCGTCCCGAGCCGACCCCGACCGCCACGCCGGTCGTCGACGGCGACGCCGACCCGACGCCGACCCCGACGCCCTGACGCCGGTCCGCAACAAGAGCGTCGTGGCCAAGCCGATCAGCGGCAAGGTGCTGATCAAGGTCCCGGGCGCGAAGACGTTCGTCCCGCTCGACCTCTCGCTGATCAAGAACGGCGCCGAGGTCGACGCCCGCAAGGGCAAGGTCGAGATCACCCAGGCCGGCGGCGGCAGTCGCCACGTTCTACGACGGCATCTTCAAGCTCAGCCAGTCCGGCGGCATCACCACGCTCACGCTGACCGAGAAGCTCGCGCCGTGCCCGAAGGCCAAGGCCGCGAGCGCCGCCGCCAAGAAGCCCAAGACCCGCAAGCTCTGGGGCAACGGCAAGGGCAAGTTCCGCACCCGCGGGCCAGTACAGCGCCGCCACGATCCGCGGCACCAAATGGCTGCGTGCAGGACGGCTGCCGCTACACCCTGACGCGCGTCACCCAGGGCGCCGTCGAACGTCCGCGACGAGGTCAAGCACAAGACCGTGATCGTCCGCAAGGGCAAGTCGCTACACGGCCCGCGCCAAGCGTTGAACCCAGACTTCCGTCGGTAGCACGAAACTACTCTGTCCGTTTAGTGTCATTGAGGCCTGGATGCTTCGCCGACTGACAGCCGTACCGCTCGCGCTCGTCGTGGTTCTCGTCGTCGCCTGGCCGGCCGCCGCGGCCGACTTTCACGGTCACGACCGAGGCGGACGGCGCCGGGAGTTGTCCACCGATCCGGGCACAGCAATGCACGCTGCGCGCCGCGGTGCAACGCCGCCAACGACTCGCCGGACGCGAGTAGCTCGATCCACGTTCCGGCCGGTGCGACTACACGCTCACCGGCGGCGCTGCTCGACGATCAGCAGCGACGATCACGATCGTCAGGCGCCGGCGCGTCGTCGACGACCATCGACGGCAACGGAACACGAGCCGCGTCTTCTCGATCGGCGCGGAGCACTGGCTGTTCGCTCTCGCGGCGTGACCGTCGCGGACGGATCTGCAGTCGCGGACACGCAGACGCCCTACGGCGGCAACATCCTCGTCGGCACCGGCAGCGCTGCTGGTCGCCGACCAGTGTCCGCATCACCGGCGGTCGCTGCGTCCAACGGCGGCGGAATCGCCCTCCGCGGCGGCCGCGCCGCGATCTCTTACAGCCTGATCGACAACAACGCGGCAACTCCGGCGGCACGGGCGGACGGCATCCTCGCCTCCGCCACCGCGTCGACCGGCAACGGCACGACGCTCGCGATCGCCGACTCGACCGTCGCCTTCAACTACGGCCTCGGCGGGGGCCGGCGATCGCCGCGACCGGCAACCCGACCAGCTCCACGCAACTCGAACGCGTGACCGTCGCCTACAACCGCTCGACGGGCTTCCCCGGCGGTGGTCTCTACATGTCGGAACCCATGGCGAACTTCGGCGTCAAGTCTTCGATCGTTGCCGGCAACACGGGCAACACCGGCTCCGCCGCCGTCGTGATCGGACCGTCGGACTGCGGCGTTCTACAAGGCGACGGATCTCGGGCAGAACGTCGAGTCCCAGGCCGACTGCGCGTTCACCACCGGCAGCCAGAACCGCGACCCCGGGCTCGCACCCGCGCTCTCGCAGGGGACCGTCACGCCGGTCCTCGCCGCTCGTTGCCGGCAGCCCCGCGATCGACCGCGCGGTCGACTGCGGGACCGGCACCCTCGACCAGCGCGACGTGACGCGGCCGCAGGGAGCGGCTGCGACTCCGGCGCCTACGAGTTCCCGTCGCCGTGGTCACTCCCACGCCGACGCCCACGCCGGTCGTCACCGCGACGCCGACCGACGCCGACCGCCACCCCGACCCTGACGCCCGTCCGCAACAAGAGCGTCGTGGCCAAGCCGATCAGCGGCAAGGTGCTCATCAAGGTCCCGGGCGCGAAGACGTTCGCTCCGCTCGACCTCTCGCTGATCAGGAACGGCGCCGAGGTCGACGTCCGCAAGGGCAAGGTCGAGATCACCCAGGCCGGCGGCGGCGTGGCCACCTTCTACGACGGGATCTTCAAGCTCAGCCAGTCCGGCGGGATCACCACGCTCACGCTGACCGAGAAGCTCGCACCGTGCTCGGGCCAAGTGGGCGCGCGCGGCGGCCGCCAAGCCCAAGACCCGCAAGCTCTGGGGCAGCGGCAAGGGCAAGTTCCGCACCCGCGGCCAGTACAGCGCCGCCACGATCCGCGGCACCAAATGGCTGCGTGCAGGACGGCTGCCGCTACACCTTGACCCGCGTCACACAGGGCGTCGTGACCGTCCGTGACGAGGTCAAGAGGAAGACGATCATCCTGCGCAAGGGCAAGCACTACACCGCGAGACCGAGGCGATAGACGATGGCATGGAAGCGATTGCTGCCGATCACGATCGGCGCGTTGCTCGTCGCCGCGGCACCGGCGTCGGCGGCGACGTTCGACGTGACGACGACACTTGACGGCGGCGGCGCCTGTCCGGCCGTCGGGACGTCGCAGTGCACGCTGCGCGCCGCGATCCAGGCCGCGAAGGACAACGGCATCAACGCACCCGATGTCATCAACGTGCCGGCGGGCACGTATCAGCTCACGGCGGGCGAGCTCAGCTTCGGCACGACCAATCAGCAGCTCACGGTTCGCGGGGCCGGAGCCGACGCGACGACGATCCGCAGCGACGGCACGAGCCGCGTGATCTACGTCGGAGGCGAATCGGAGATCGCGATCGAGCGCCTCACGATCGCGGGGGGCACCGTCGACAGCGACGGCGGCAACATCGCCGTGTCATTCGGCGCGCTGGCGCTCGACCAGGTGCGCGTGACCGGCGGCCTCGCTTCCAGTGGCGGTGGCGGTGGCGGGATCTACAGTGAAGGCAGCCTGCTCGACATCTCCCACTCGCTGATCGACGGTAACCACGCGTCCGCAGGCGGCGGCGGCATCTTCACCTTCGGCGATGGCGCGCTCAAGGTGAGCGACTCGACGATCACGCACAACTCGGGCAGCAGCGGCGGCGGCATCAACGTCCTCGGCACCGAGGATCCACAGGCGTTCGCGCGCCTTACGCGCGTCACGCTCGCCGGCAATACGGCGTCCTTGGGCACGGGCGGTGGCCTCTACGTCGCGATGAACAACCCGGCGCCGCGTATCGCCGGCTCGATCGTCGCGGACAACAGCGCGCTGCTCACGCCAACCGGCCCGCTCGAAGCGTCCAACTGCAGCAGCGACGTGCTGCCGACGGACGACGGCGGCAATCTCGAGTCCGGGACTGACTGCGGGTTCGTGCGCGGCGACTCGCGCCAGACGCCGAACACCGGCCTCGCGACAACACTCACCTCAGCGGGCGGCACGCTCCCGGTCTTCGCGATCGCCGCGGACAGCCCCGCCCGCGAGCTCGCGGGCGCCTGCACCGGGACCGACCAGCGCGGCGTCGCGCGCCCACAGGGCGCACTCTGCGACGCGGGCGCGTTCGAGTACGTCGCGCCGGCCGTGCAGCCGCCGGTGCCGACGCCCACGGCCACGCCCACCGTGACGCCCTCGCCGACGCCGGTCGCCGGCCAGAGCGTCGGCGCGAAGCCCGTTGGCGGCAAGGTGCTCGTGAAGCTCCCCGGTTCCAACCGGTTCGTGGCGCTCGACCCGTCCGTGATCAAGAACGGCGCCGAGGTCGACACCCGCAAGGGAGTCGTCGAGATCACGCGCTCCGACGGCGGCGTCGCCCGGTTCTACGACGGCATCTTCAAACTCAGCCAATCCGACGGCATCACGACCCTGACGCTGACCGAGAAGCTCGACTGCCCCAGCAGGAAGGGGAGCGCGAGCGCAGCCGCCAAGAAGCCGAAGACCCGCAAGCTGTGGGGCGATGGCAAGGGCAAGTTCCGCACCCGCGGGCAGTACAGCGCGGCGACCATCCGCGGAACCAAGTGGTTGATCGAGGACGGCTGCCGCTATACCCGTATACGTGTCGCGCAGGGCGTCGTGACGGTCCGCGACGAGGTCAAGAAGACAACGAAGATCTTGCGCAAGGGCAAGAGCTACACCGCGAAACCGAGGCGATAGGAACCCCATGCGTTGGAACGGACTCCTTCTCACTGCGATCGGCGTGCTGCTCGCCACCGCGTCGCCCGCCGCCGCGGATACGTTCACGGTCGCCGGGACCAACGACGTCACCGGCCAGTGCAACGGAACCAGCTGCGAGAGCATCAGACAGGCGCTCGCCGCCGCCGAGGGGACGCACGGGCGCAGACACGATCCTCGTCCCTGCCGGGGACTTCCAGCTGACTCAGGGCGCGCTGACCGTCGACAGCGCGGTGACGATCGTCGGTGCCGGCGCGCGCACCACGATCCTGCGCGGCAACTCGCAGAATCGTGTGATCGACGTGACGGCTCCGGCAGACGCGACGATCTCGCACCTGACGCTGAGCGACGGAAACGCCACCCCATCGGGCAACTACTTCGGCGGCAACCTCGCGAACTACGGCGCCACCGTCGTGCTCGACCACGTCCGCGTCACGCAGGGCCACGCCTACAGTGCCGGCGGGATCGCGAACCGCGGCGGAACGATGACGATCCAGTCCAGCCTGATCGACCACAACTTCGCCGACAGCGGCGGCAGCGATGTGGGCGGCATCATGAACTTCGGCGGCGACGGACCGGCTGCCTCGCTCACGATCCGGGACTCGACCGTGGCGTTCAACCGTGCGCGGCTCGCGGGCGGGATCTCGTCGTCGGGCAACGCGGCCAACACGACACGGCTCGAGCGTGTCACGCTCGCGTACAACTACGGCGGCGATCGTCTCGACGTGCCCAACGCGGGCGGGTTGTCGTTCGAGTCCGGTCAGTCGGTCGTCGTCGCGGGCTCGATCATCGCGGGCAACTCGACCGCCGCAGGCCCGTCGAACTGCATCGCGCAGCCGATCACGAGCCAGGGATACAACCTCCAGGACGGCACGGACTGCCAACTCGCCGGTACGGACGACCTGCAGGCCACCGATCCGCAGTTCGTGGGCGCCGAAGCGGCGCTGGAGGACGCCGGCGGCGAGACCGACGTCCTGACGTTCGGCGCCGCGAGCCCTGCGCGCGACATCGGCGGGACCTGCTCCCTCACCGACCAGACGGACGCGGCGCGGCCGCAGGGCCTGGGCTGCGACGCGGGCGCCTGGGAGTTCAGGGTCGCCGCCACGCAGCCGCCGCCGACACCGACCCCGACCCCGACGGTCACGCCGGTTTCCACCCCGGTGGCGACCCCGACGGCCACCCCGGTCGCCGGCCAGAGCGTCGGGGCCAAGGAAGTCGGCGGCAAGGTGCTCGTCAAGGTCCCGGGCAGCAATAGGTTCGTCGCGCTCGATCCGTCCGTGATCAAGAACGGCGCCGAGGTCGACACGCGCACGGGCACCGTCGAGATCACGCGCTCCGATGGCGGCGTCGCCAGGTTCCACGACGGCATCTTCAAGCTCAGCCAGTCCGGCGGCATCACCACGCTCACGCTCACGGAGAAGCTGACGGGCTGCCCGAAGGCCAAGTCCTCCGCCAGCGCCGCCGCCAAGAAGCCCAAGACCCGCAAGCTCTGGGGCGACGGGAAGGGCAAGTTCCGGACCCGCGGCCAGTACAGCGCGGCGACCATCCGAGGCACCAAATGGCTCGTCCAGGACACCTGCACGAGCACGATCACCAAGGTCCAGGAAGGCGTCGTCAGCGTCCGCGACGAGGTCAAGAAGAAGACGATCGCGCTGCGCAAGGGAAAGAGCTACACCGCGAGGCCCGCCCGCCGATAAAGGGGGCATGCGCCTCCACGCCCTCCTGGTGATCACGATCGCCGCAGTTCTCGCTGCCGCCTCCCCGGCGGCGGCAGCGACGTTCACGGTCACCGGTACCGGTGACGACTTCGGCTACTGCGACAGCCCTGACGGCGGCAACTGTCCGTCGATCCGCGCGGCACTCTCCGCGACGTACGAGACCCAGGAGCAGGACCTCGTCGAGATTCCGGCCGGACGCTACGAGTTGGTCGAGGGGCCGCTCGATGTGCGCAGCTCCGTCGCGCTGGTCGGCGCGGGCGCGCGCGCGACGACGATCATCGCGGCCCCCGGGACGCGCGTGATCGGGTTCACGTCAGCCACCGCGCGGCTCGCCCATCTGACCGTGTCCGGCGGCGAGGCGCCCGACGACCACGGCTTTCAAGGCGGCAACCTCCTCGCCCAGAACAGCACGGTCGAGCTCGACCATGTCCGCGTCACCGGCGGCTCCGCCGACGCCGGCGGCGGTATCGCCAACCGCAACGGTCAGATGACGATCGAGGACAGCCTGATCGACAACAACCGGGCCTCCGACGGCGGCGGCATCGTCAACTACGGCGGCGACGGCGCTCCAGCGACGCTGGTCCTGCGCGACAGCACCGTCGCCTTCAACCACGCCGGGCATGCCGGGGCGATCACCAGCAGCGCGAACCCGCTGAACTCGGTCGCGCTCGAGAGCGTGACGATCGCCCGCAATGCCGCGGACGAGGAGTACGCCACGGGCGTCGGTGGCGTCTTCTTCGACAACGGCACCTTCACTTCGCGCGGCAGCCTGATCGCGCACAACCTGCGCGCCGACGGCAGCACCGAGAACTGCGGACAGCCGCTGTCATCCAGCGGGGGCAACAACCTCGAGTCCGGCTCCGAGTGCGGCTTCGCGGGGTCGGGCGACCGCGCCAACGCCACGCCGGACCTCGCCACCGCGCTCGACGACCGCGTCGGTGAGACCGACGTGCTGACCTTCGGCGCTTCCAGCGCAGCCCTCGACATCGGGGGCACCTGCTCGCTCACCGACCAGACCGGCGCCCTGCGACCGCAGGGCCTCGGCTGCGACGCCGGCGCCTGGGAGTACCGGCCGGTCGCCACCCAACCGCCGCCTCCGCCCACCCCCACGCCGACACCGGTCGCCACCCCGGTGGCGACCCCGGTCGCGGGAAAGAGCGTCGAGGCCGAAACGGTCAGCGGCAAGGTCCTGGTCAAGCTCCCCGGCAGCAAGGGCTTCGTCGAGCTCGACCCGTCCGTGATCCCGAACGGCTCCGAGGTCGACACGCGCGACGGCGTCGTCGAGATCTCCCGCGCCGACGGCGGGACCGCGAAGTTCTATGACGGCATCTTCAAGCTCAGCCAGGCGAACGGGGTCACCACGGCGACGCTGTCGGAGAAGCTCGACTGCTCGCCGGCGAGCAAGAAGGCGCGCGCGGCCGTCAAGAAGGCCAAGCAAACCAAGACCCGCAAGCTCTGGGGTGAGGGAAAGGGCAAGTTCCGCACCCGCGGGCAGTACAGCGCGGCGACGATCCGCGGCACGAAGTGGTTCCTCCAGGACACGTGCACGAGCACGATCACCAAGGTCAAGGAGGGCGTCGTCGAGGTCCGCGACGAGGTGAAGAAGAAGACGATCGTGCTGCGCAAGAACAAGAGTTACACCGCTCGACCGAGGCGATAGTCTCGTCAGTCCGCTAGGACGAGGGGCCGACGGCAAGGACGACGCGGGGGCGGGGATGCGCTGGAGAGGGTTGATTGTGGGGACGGTCGCCGCCGCGCTTGCGCTGGCGCCCGCCGCGCATGCCGCGGACTTCACCGTCACCGGCACCGCCGACATCGCCGGCAGTTGCACCGGGGGTGACTGCACCAGCATCCGCGCCGCACTCGACGCGGCCGAGCAGAACGCGGAGAGCGACCGGATCTTCCTCCAGGGCGTGACCTACACGCTGTCGAGCGGCGCGCTCGTGCTCAGAACCCCCGTGCTGCTCCAGGGCCAGGGTGCGCGCGACACGAAGCTCGTCGCGGCGCCCGGGGCGCGCGTGCTGGAGATCTCCGGCACGTCGACGATCTCCCGCCTCACCGTCAGCGGCGGCAACGCGGGCGGCGGCTTCGGCGGCAACATCTTCGCCAGCAACACCACGACCACGCTCGACCGCGTGCGGGTCACGGGCGGCAGCGCCTCCGCCGGGGGCGGCGTCGCGAACCTCTTCGGCACGATGGCGATCGAGAACAGCCTGATCGACAGCAACGTCACGCAGCCCACCGGCGCCGGTGACCTGCTCGACTCCGCGGGCGGGGGGATCGTCAACTTCAGCGGCCCGCTCGCCACGGCGGCGGCGCTCACGCTGCGCAACTCGACCGTCGCGCTCAACCAGGCCAACCGGGCCGGGGCGATCATCAACTCCGGCAGCATCCAGAACACGATGACGCTCGACAGCGTCACCGTGGTGCGCAACACCGCCGGAACCGCCGGGACCGGCGGGATCTACAACGAGGCCGGCCTGTTCGCGGTCGGCTCCAGCGTCGTCGCCAACAACACGCTCGCCGCCGGCGGCGCGTTCTCCGACTGCGGCGGCGTCGCGGCCTCCAGCCAGGGCTGGAACGTCGAGTCCGCCGACCAGTGCGGCTTCCGCCAGGAGCCCGACCTGCGCAACAGCGGCGACGCCGGCTTCACGGCCGGCCTGACCTCGGCCGGCGGCGATACCGACGTCGTGCTCCCGGCCCTCGCGAGCCCGGCGGTAAACACCAAGGCTCCCGGCAACTGCCAGCCCGCCGACCAGCGCGGCGTCGTTCGCCCGCAAGGCCCGGCATGCGACGCGGGGGCGGCCGAGCTGACGTATCCGATCCGGGTCGACGCCGGCCCGCCGGCGACGACGACCGAGACGACGGCGCGGTTCGAGTTCTCCTCCACGCAGGCCCCGGACGAGTTCCAGTGCGGCCTCAGCGGTCCCAGCGCGCCCACGCCGACCTACGCGCCCTGCACGTCCCCGATCAGCTACGACAACCTCGCACAGGCCGGCCACACGTTCCACGTCAAGGCGATCAAGGGCACGACGACGCTCGGCGAGGCGACGCGCGACTTCACGATCACGAGCGGGCCGGCGCAGATCACGATCGACTCCGGCCCACAGGGCCCGACCAACAGCAGCACCGCCGAGTTCACGTTCTCCTCGGTCGTGGGCGCACAGTTCGAGTGCCGCTGGTTCACGCCCTCCGACAGCGAGCCCGCCTACGAGCCGTGCACGTCTCCCACCTCGCGCAGGGATCTGGCCGACGGCGACTACACGTTCCAGGTCGTGCCCGCGGGCAGCCGCGAGCCCGACCTCGGCGACATGCGCGCCTTCAGGGTCGACCGCATCGAGCCGCAGACGACGATCGTCTCGGGTCCGGTCCCGGGGCCAAACAGCGGCGTCACGTTCGCGTTCTCGTCCTCGGAGGGCGGCAAGCAGTTCACGTGCGCCCTCACGGGTCCCGGCGACGTGCCTCCGGCCGGGCCGTGCGGGACCCCGTGGACCTACTCGTTCCTGCAGGAGGGCGGCTCTTACACGTTCACCGTCGCCGCCATCGACGACGCCGGCAACACCGATCCGACACCCGCCTCCGTGACCTTCACCTACGACCAGCTGCCGCCGGTCGCCCAGATCGACTCCACGTGGCAGAGCCCGACCAACGACAACACGCCGACGATCGCGTTCTCGGCGGAGCTCGGCTCGACGTTCGTGTGCCACGTGGACGCGGGGCAGGACGCTGCGTGCGTCTCGCCGCTCACCCTGGCGCAGCTGAGCGACGGCGACCACAGCTTCTCGGTCAAGGCCACCGACGCGGCCGGGAACGTTCAGAAGGACTTCACGACGTTCAAGTTCACGGTCGACACCGTCGCGCCCGCCGCCCCCGCGATCACCGTTCCGAAGGTCGACGTGTCGCAGAGCAGCAGCGCCGTGCAGTTGCAGGGAACGGCCACGCCGGGGACGGTGCGGATCTTCGACGGCGCGACGCTGCTGACGAGCCTGCCGTACGACGGCGGCCAGTGGACGTTCTCGATCAAGGACCTGTCCGAGGGCCAGCACGTCTTCACGGCGCGCACGGTCGACGCCGCAGGCAACGTGTCCGACCCGTCGGCGCCACGCACGGTCACGGTCGACCGCGTCGCTCCCATCGTCACGATCGACTCGATCCCGGGCCCGCTGACGAACCTGTTCACGTTCGACATCGCGTTCTCGGCCTCGGAGCCGGGCGTGACGTTCGAGTGCCGGCACTTCTGGCCCGGGACCCCGGACCCCGACGTCTCCCAGTGCACCTCGCCCTGGTCGTTCCGCGAGCTGCCCGACGGCGTGCACCGGTTCGAGCTGACCGCGACCGACGCCGCGGGCAACCGCGGCCCGACCGTCAGCCGCGACGTGACGATCGACTCCGCCGTGCCCACGCCGGTCGTGCCCACGTCCGAGGGGAGCACGTTCACGTTCGCGGCCGAGGAGCCCGGCGCCACGTTCGAATGCCGGGTCGAGGGAGCGTCGGTGGACAGTGGCTTCGTGCCCTGCCAGTCCCCGAAGGCCTACGCCGACCTTCCGGGCGGCGACTACCGCTTCACGCTGCGCACGCTCGATCCCGCCGGCAACTACGCCGACGCCGACCCGCGCCCGTTCTCCGTCGCGCAGACGCCGCAGATCAACCCCACGCCCACGCCGAGCGCGACCGTGGCGGCGACCCCCACCCCGCGGCCGACGGCCACGCCGACGCCGACGCCCGAGGCCGGCGAGACGGTCGTCATCCAGCCCGTCAGCGGCAAGATCCTCGTGCGTGCGCCGGGCACCAATGTGTTCGTCGCGCTCGACGCGACGAAGGGCGTGCCGGTCGGCTCCGAGATCGATGCCCGCAACGGCAAGATCCGCCTGACCTCCGAGCCGGGCCAGGGCAAGCCGGTCCAGAAGGCCGACTTCTACGGCGGCATCTTCACCGTCACCCAGGGCAGCGACGGCTTCGTCGAGCTCAGGCTCACCGAGGCGCTCGCGGCGTGCCCCAAGAAGACGAAGAAGAAGGCGAGTGCAGCCGCGGCGAAGCCGAAGTCGCGCAAGCTCTGGGGCGACGGAAAGGGCAAGTTCCGCACCCGCGGCCAGTACAGCGCGGCGACCATCCGCGGCACCCGCTGGCTCGTCGAGGACTCCTGCAAGGGGACGCTGACGCGCGTCACCAACGGCGTCGTCTCCGTCCGGGACAACGGCAGGAAGAAGACGGTGCTGGTCCGCGCCGGCAAGAGCTATCTGGCCAAACCCAAACCCTGAGCTGCCCCATTGACCGGACCATCGGCCCTTGCTTGATGGTCCTCGATCCGGTTACGGTCGGCACTGATGTACCGCCGCGCTGTCGTACTGATCGGGCTTTTCACCCTGCTGGTGACCGCTCCGGCGCAGGCGGCGACGTTCACCGTGAACTCGACGACGGACCCCGTCGGGGCCTCGGGTTGCACCGTGACGCTGTGCACGATCCGGACGGCGATCGCCGCCGCCGCGGCCAACGGCAGCACGACGGATGACATCGTCGACATCCCCGCCGGGACGTACACGCTGACCACCGGGCTCGGCGCGCTCGCGGTTCCCGCCTCGGCGACCCGGATCACCATCAGCGGCGCGGGAGCGAACACGACGTTCGTGCAGGCCCCCGCCGCCAGCGGCATCCGCGTGCTCTCGCTCGGCTCGAGCGCCGGCGTGACGATCAGCAACCTGACGCTGCGCAACGGCAACGTCACCCAGGGCAACGGCGGCAACCTGGCCCTCTCCAGTTTCACGACGGCGACGCTGTCAGGCGTGCGTGTGGCCGGCGGCAGCGCGCCGCGCGGCGGCGGGATCGCCACCGCGGGCTCATCGGCGCTGACGATCTCCAAGAGCCTGATCGACAGCAACGTCGCCTCCGGCACGACGAACTCGGACCTCGGCGGCGGCCTCTACGTCGAGGGTCAGACGAGCGCCACGGCGGTCACGATCCAGGACTCGACGTTCACCGCCAATCGCGCCCAGCAGGGCGGTGCGATCGGCGTCGTCAACAACACGGGCCAGAACCCGATCCTGCGCGGCGTCACGATCGCCCGCAACACCGCGCGCGGCAACCCCGGCATCGCCGGCGTCTACTCGGTCAACACGACCGCGCGGTTCCAGGGTTCGATCCTGTCCGAGAACACGTACAACTTCGTCACCGGCAGCGGCACGATCCCGGTCACGACCAACTGCGCGCTGGCCAGCGCCGCGATCGACGACGGCGGCAACCTCGAGAGCGCCACGGACTGCGGGCTCGCCGGCCATCAGAGCAGCGATCCGCTGCTTGCCGCTTCGCTCGATACCTCACAGCCTCCCGCGCTCGCGCTCGGCGCGACGAGCCCGGCGATCGACATCGCGGCCTGCGGCGCGCGCGTCGAGGACCAGCGCGGCGTTCCACGCCCGCAGGGGGCCACCTGCGACGCCGGGGCCTACGAGCGTGACGCGGTCGTGCCCAACACGACGATCACGGGCGGGCCCGCCGGGCCGACCAGCGACACCACGCCCACGTTCTCGTTCACCTCCACCGAGGCCGGGACGTTCGAATGCCGCATCGACGCGGCAGCGTTCTCCGGCTGCAGCTCCCCGTTCACGCCTGCCGCGCTCGGAGAGGGCCCGCATACCTTCGAGGTGCGCGCGATCGACCTCGCCGGCAATGTGGACGCGTCGCCGGCCACGCGCCCGTTCACCGTCGACACCACCCCGCCCGACACCACGATCAGCGGCGGCCCGAGCAGCCCGACCAACGACACGACCCCGACGTTCGTCATCAACTCCAGCGAGCCCGGATCGACCTTCGAATGCCGCGTCGACGCCGGATCGTTCGGCTCCTGCTTCGGCTCGTACACCCCACCCGCGCTCGGCGAGGGGCCGCACACCATCTTCGTGCGCGCGATCGACCTCGCCTTCAACGTCGACCCGACGCCGGCCACGCGGTCCTTCAGCGTCGACACGACCGCGCCGGACACGACGATCACCGCCGGGCCGAACGGGCCCACCAACGACAACACGCCCACGTTCTCGTTCAACTCCGAGGCGGGCGCCAGCTTCGAGTGCCGCGTCGACGCCCTCCCGTTCGCCGCCTGTACGTCGTCGTTCACGACCGCCGCGCTCGCGACCGGCGCCCACACGTTCGCGGTCCGCGCGATCGACACCGCCACCAACGTCGACGGCACGCCCGCCACGCGCGCCTTCACGGTCGACACCGCGGCGCCGGACACGACCATCACCGGGAACCCGCCCGCCGCCACCAGCGACAACACGCCGACGTTCACGTTCACCTCCACGGAGGCCGGGACGTTCGAGTGCCGTGTGGACGCCGCCGCCTTTGCGACCTGCGCCTCGCCGTACACCACGGCGCCGCTCACGCAGGGCCAGCACGTCTTCGACGTCCGCGCCATCGATTCCGCGGGCAACGTCGACGCCACGCCCGCGACGCACACCTTCACGATGGACGCGACGCCGCCCGAGACGACGATCGCCGGCGCGGAACCGACCGGCTCGTCGACCGATCACTCGCCGGTCTTCACGTTCTCCTCGCCGGATGCGACGGCCACGTTCGAGTGCTCGCTCGACGGCGGCGCCTTCGCCGCGTGCACCTCGCCCAAGGCCTACGCGGGGCTGACCGACGGCGCGCACATCTTCGCCGTCCGCGCGATCGACGCGCTCGGCAACGTCGACGCCACACCGTCGACGCGCCTGTTCGCGCTCACCACCCTCCAGGTCTTCCCGCAGCCCACGCCGACGCCCGGTGCCACCCCCACCCCGGCGCCGTCTCCGGCGCCCAAGTTCCATCAGAGCGTGGTCGTCGCGCCCGGTGGCGGCACGGTCCTGGTCCGCGTGAAGGGCGCGACGAAGTTCGAGCCGCTCGACGTGACCAAGGGCATCCCGCTCGGCTCCGAGGTCGATGCCCGCAAGGGCAAGGTCGTGCTGACGTCCGTGCCCAAGGCCGGCGGTGCCCCCGAGACGGCGACCTTCTACGACGGCCTGTTCATCGTCAACCAGATCGGCGACATCACCGAACTACGGCTCAGCGAGAAGCTCACGGGCTGCAGGACGTCCAAGAAGCAGGCCGCAGCCGCCGCCAAGAAGCCCAAGACGCGCAAGCTCTGGGGCGACGGAAAGGGCAAGTTCCGCACGCGCGGCCAGTACAGCGCCGCCACCATCCGCGGCACCAAATGGCTCGTCCAGGACACCTGCACCACCACGCTGACGCGCGTCGCACAAGGCGTCGTCTCCGTCAACGACTTCGTCAAGAAGAAGACGGTCCTGGTCAAGAAGGGCAAGCGCTACACGGCTCGCGCGAAGCGCTGAAGCCTGCCCAAACGACCTGACCGTTTGACTCTTGCTTGACGCTCCGAGTTCCGGTTAGGGTCGCTTGACGATGCGCGTCCGCGCCCTCTTGATCGCCGGGCTCGCCTCTCTGGCCGCCGCGGCCCCCGCTCAGGCGGACATCTTCACGGTCACCGACGGGAGCAGCGACTCCACCGCAGCCTGCGTCGGAACGACGTGCGTGAGTCTCCGGGCAGCCATCGCCGCCGCCGAGGCGACGAAGGGCATCGCCGACACGATCAACGTGCCGGCGGGAACGATCAACATCAACAACGACCTGGTGATCCTCTCGGACATCACGATCAACGGTGTGAGCGCCCGCTCGAACATCATCGACGGTGGGGCCAAGTACCGCGGCTTCCGCGTCTCCTCTACGGGCAGCGCCAAGATCAACCACTTCACGATCCGCAATGCAGCCGGGGGCCAGGGCGGCCTCCCCGACGGCGGCGGGATCCTCAACGACAGCGGCGTCGTGCAGCTCACCTACGTGCGCGTGACCGGCAGCCATGCCGCGTCCGGCGGCTCCGGCGGCGGCATCGCCAACGTCGAGGGCACGCTGACGATGGCGCACAGCCTGGTCGACAACAACACCGCGAGCACCGGCGCGGGCGTCGCGAACGTCGGCGGCGTGGAATCCCCGGATCGCGGCCTCTTCGGCGCCGTCGACTCGACGATCTTCAAGAACACGGCCGCGCTCGGCGGCACCGGCGGGATCGACTCGCGCGGCGGCACGCTCAACATCGTGATCCTGAACCGCTCGACGCTGGCCGACAACGTCGGCGGCGTTCGCGGCGTCGGGGGACTCGGCATCTTCTCGGGCACCGCGCAGGTGCTGACCAGCCTCTTCACCCGCAACCTCGTCGGCACCGCGACGCTCAACTGCGCCGGGACGCTGCCCACCAGCAGCACCAACAACGTCGAGGACGACAAGGAGTGCGGCTTCGATCTCGGCGGCGTCGTCTCGGGTCTGGCGACCTCGCTCTCGACCGCCGGCGGCGAGCTCGACGTGCTCGCGCTCACCGCGGCGAGCCCCGCCGTCGACCGCGCGCCGGTCTCGGCCTGCTCGGCCGCCAACACCAGCGATCAGCGCGACATGGTGCGCCCGCAGGGTCCCGGCTGCGACGCGGGCGCCTACGAGCTCGACCAGGCGCCGACGATGACGATCACCTCCGGCCCGTCCGGCACGATCGGCGTCGGCAGCGCCGCGTTCACGTTCTCGACGACCGAGCCCGGCGTGCCGACGGTGCAGTGCCGGCTCACCGGCCCTGGACAGCCGGGCACGTTCGCGAACTGCTCGAGCCTGACCGCGCAGTCCTACGCCGGCCTCGCGAACGGCAGCTACACGTTCTCCGTACGCGGGATGGATGGCGTCTTCCCCACCCCGCCGATCACGTCGCAGTCGTTCGTCGTCGACGTCTTCGACACCACGATCACCGGCGGCCCGACCGGGACGATCACCGACAACACGCCGACGTTTACGTTCACCGGCTCCGGTGGCGCCGTCGGGTTCCAGTGTCGCTTCGATACCGCCGGGTTCGTCGGCTGCACCTCGCCGTTCACGCCCGCCATCGGGCTCGCCGACGGCCCGCACACGTTCGAGGTGCGGGCACTGACCGCCGCCGGCGGCCCGGACCCCACGCCGGCTTCGCGGTCGTTCACCGTCGACGCGACAGCGCCCGACACGACGATCACCTCCGGCCCGTCCGGCACGATCGGCTCGACCAGCGCGACGTTCGTGTACACGTCGACCGAGAGCCCGTCGACCTTCCAGTGCGCGCTCGACGGCGCCGCGTTCAGCGCCTGCCCGGCCAGCTACACCGGCCTCGCCCAGGGCTCGCACACCTTCCAGGTCCGCGCCACCGACGCCGCCGGCAACGTCGACGCGACGCCCGCTTCGCGTACCTGGACCGTCGACACCATCGCGCCCGACACCACGATCACCGCCGGACCGAGCGGCAGCGTGGCCTCCACCAGCGCGACGTTCACCTACACCTCCACCGAGACCCCGCAGACCTTCCAGTGCTCGCTCGACGGCGCCGCGTTCAGCGCGTGCCCGGCGAACTACACCGGCCTCAGCCAGGGCTCGCACACCTTCCAGGTCCGCGCCACCGATGCCGCCGGCAACGTCGACGCGACGCCCGCTTCGCGCACCTGGACCGTCGACACGGTGACGCCAAACACGACGATCGACTCCGGCCCGCCTTCGCCGACGAACGACCCGACGCCGACGTTCACGTTCAGCTCCAACGAGGCCGGCACGTTCCGGTGCCGCATCGACGCCGCGGCATTCGGGCCTTGCGTGTCGCCGCTGACGACGGACGCGCTCGGCGAGGGCAGTCACACGTTCGAGGTCCGTGCCATCGACACCGCCGGCAACACCGACCCCACGCCCGCCTCCCAGACGTTCGTCGTCGACACGAGCATCCCGGACACCACGATCACCGGCGCTCCGGGCGCCTCGACCAACGACACGACGCCGACCTTCACCTTCACGGGCTCGAGCGGGACGACCTCGTTCCAGTGTCGCGTCGACGGCGCCGCGTACGCCGGCTGCACGTCGCCGTTCACCACGGCAGTGCTCACCGCGGGCAGCCACACCGTCGAGATCCGCGCGCGCAACGCCGCGCAGACACCCGACCCGTCGCCGGCGACACGCACGTTCGTCGTCGACCTGACGCCGCCCGACACGACGCTCACGCCGATCGCGTCGCCGACCAACGACGCCACCCCGACGTTCTCGTTCGGCTCGACCGAGGCTGGCTCGACGTTCGCGTGCCGCGTCGACGGCGCGTCCTTCGCGACCTGCTCCTCGGCGTTCACCACCGCCGCCCTCGCCGCCGGGAGCCACACGTTCGACGTGCGCGCGACCGATCCGGCCGGCAATCTGGACACGACGCCGGCCAGTCAGACGTTCGTGGTCGACCTCACGGCACCCGACACGACGATCACGAGCTCACCGCCCGGCATCGGCGCCTCGCCGCAGTTCACGTTCGTGTCCCCCGACGCGGGCGCGAGTTTCGAGTGCAAGCTGGACGCGGCGGCGTTCGCCCCGTGCACCTCGCCCAAGACCTACAGCGGTCTCAGCGACGGCCAGCACACCTTCAGCGTCCGGGCCCAGGACACCGCCGGCAACGACGACGCGACGCCGGCGGAAATGCCCTTCGTGGTCGACACGTCGACGCCGCCCGCGCCCGATCTCGGCGGCGGCCCGTCCGGACCGACCACCGACAGCAATCCGTCCTTCAGCTTCTCCTCGCCGCAGGCGGGCACGACCTTCGAGTGCGCGCTCGACAGCGCGGCCTTCGCACCCTGCACCTCGCCCAAGAGCTACACCGGCGTGACCCCGGGCGAGCACACCTTCAAGGTCCGCACGGTCGATCCGTTCGGCCCGAGCGAGCCCACGACGCGGACCTTCACCGTGACGGCGGTCCAGCAGGCGCACGCCGACGCCCGTGCCGACCGCGACGCCCACGCCCGTCCCGACGCCGGTCGAGGGCCAGAGCGTCGGCATCAGACCGATCAGCGGCAAGGCCCTCGTCAAGCTGCCCGGCAGCACGAAGTTCGTCCGGCTCGATCCGTCCGTGATCAAGAACGGCGCCGAGGTCGACACTCGCGATGGCGTGGTGGAGATCACCCGCGCCGACGGTGGCGTGGCGAAGTTCTACGCCGGCATCTTCAAGCTCAGCCAGTCCGGCGGGTTCACGATCCTGACCCTCACGGAGAAGCTCACGGGCTGCAAGACCTCGAAGAAGAAGGCCGCGGCCGCGGCCAAGAAGCCCAAGACCCGCAAGCTCTGGGGCGACGGCAAGGGCAAGTTCCGCACCCGCGGCCAGTACAGCGCCGCCACCATCCGCGGCACCAAATGGCTCGTCCAGGACACCTGCACCACGACGGTGACCAAGGTCGCCCAGGGCGTCGTCGCCGTCAACGATTTCGCCAAGAAGAAGACTTTGCTGGTCAAGAAGGGCAAGACCTACACGGCACGCCCCAAGAAGAAGTAGCTAGGCGTCTTTCACTCCCGCGGCGCGCAGGCGGGCGAGGAAGAGCCGTGGCTGCTTGAGCTGCGCGTCGGTTACGCGGATCACCCGCTCCCCGTGCGCCTCGAGCTCGGCCTGGCGTTGCTCGTCGTCGAGGCGGGCGAGTGGGTCGTCGTGCCACTCACGACTGTCGACCTCGACGATCAGGCGCAGCGCCGGCCAGCGCAGGTCCGGGATGACCGTTCGTGCGGGAAGGCGGTACGGCGGGTTGACGTAGGGACGCTCGAGTCCGGCCGCGACGATCGAGGTCGTAGGCGCGGTCCTCGAGCGGGCTCCGCGTCGGCGACCGCGCCCGAGGTCAAGGATGTGGCGCGGCAGCTGTTCCAACTCGCGCTTGGAGAACCTCGCGGCGCGCAGCGCGCGCTTGACCGTCTTCTCGTCGGCGACCCGCGCGAGATCGATCACGGTCCGAAGCCGCGGCGTGACCGGGATCCCCTTCACGAACGTGCGCTCGATCCGCTCGGATTGATGCACGGTGATGCCGTGCAGGCGATGCCGTGAGGGCGCGGTGACCTCGAATCGTCCGGCCGTCCCACGGCAGAAGCTCGTCGAGCGCGGCCGCCGCGTGACACGACACCACGGTCCCGGGCCCGCACGCCTTGACCGCCGCGAGGAACTCGCCCTCCATCGAGAGGTTCGCTGGTCCAACGATGTAGACGGCGCGGTGTCGACGGTGCAGCTGGCCGCGGCGCACGCGCACGCCTACCGCGACCTTGCTCAGGCCGCATGTCCGCAGCTCGTCGAGCGAGAGCACGCGCCACTGCTTCGCGGCCAGCTCAGCGACCGCAACGTCGGGGGACCAAGTCACTGGGTATGCCTGAGGCGTACTCAGTGACTTGGTGCTCCGCATGCCGCGGAGGATCGCGCCTCGGGCTGTCACGGATCTACACGCGTTTGCGACTTAAGCGTCAGAACTCTGCGACGCCTTCTTCCGGCGTCGAGGCCTGGGCGTAGAGGCGGCGCGGGATGCGGCCGGCGCGGAAGGCGAGGCGGCCCGCCTCGGTGCCGAGGCGGATCGCCCGGGCCATCGTCTCGGGGTCCTCGGCGCGGGAGATCGCGCTCGCGCACAGCACCGCGTCGTAGCCGAGCTCCATCGCCAGCGCGGCGTCGGAGGCGGTGCCGATGCCGGCGTCGAGGATCACCGGAACGCCCGCGCGCTCCTGGATCAGCCGCAGGTTGTAGGTGTTCAGCAGGCCCATGCCGGAGCCGATCGGGGAGCCGAGCGGCATGACCGCGGCGCAGCCGACGTCCTCCAGGCGGCGCGCGAGGATCGGGTCGTCGTTGGTGTACGGCAGCACGACGAAGCCGTCGTCGACGAGCTCCTCGGCGGCCTCGAGCAGCGCGGGCGCGTCGGGCAGCAGCGTGCGCTCGTCGCCGACGACCTCGAGCTTGACCCAGTCGGTCCCGAACGCCTCGCGGGCGAGCTTCGCGGTCAGCACCGCGTCGCGCGCGGTGAAGCAGCCGGCGGTGTTGGGCAGCAGCTTGACGCCGGCGCGGTCGAGCACGTCGACGATCGAGCCGCGCTGAGCCCGGCTCGATGCGGCGCAGGGCGACGGTGACGAGCTCGCTGCCGGACACCGCGAGCGCGGCGGCCAGCGCATCGAGCGAGCGGAACCCGCCGGTGCCGAGCAGCAGGCGCGAGCGCAGCTCGGTCGCCCGCGATGGTCAGGACGTCGGTGTTGGTGTCCGTAACGGCCATCTCAGCCTCCCTGGATCGCGCGCAGGATCTCCACCCGCGCCCCCTCGTGCAATTCCGTCGCATCCCACTGCCCGCGCGGGACGACCTCGGCGTCGACCGCGACGGCGACGCCGCGGCCGGCGCCGGGCAGGTCGAGCGAGTCGAGCGCCGTCCGGACCGTCGCGCCGGCGTCCAGCTCGGCGGCCTCGCCGTTGAGCAGCACCTTCATGCGCGCACCTCCGCGAAGCGCGCGGATCGGCCGCGGCGGCGAACTCCGGCGCGGCTCGCCGGCCAGCGCGCCCGCGACGAGGTCGGCGGTGACCGGCGTCAGCAGGATGCCGTTGCGGTAGTGGCCGGTCGCCCAGACCAGGCCGTCGAGCGCGCCGTGGCCGATCGCCGGCAGGTTGTCGGGCGTCGCCGGGCGCAGGCCCGGCGATCAGCTCCTCGATCTCGAGCTCGAAGACGCCGGGGACGATCTCGCTCATGTCGCGCAGCAGCTCGTAGACGCCGCCGGCGGTCGGCGTCGTGTCCCAGCCGCGCTCCTCCATCGTCGCGCCGAGCACGTAGCGGCCGTCGCCGCGCGGGACGAAGTACGCGCTGCTCGCCGCGGATCGTGCGCTCGACCAGGCCGGGCCCGCGCGGATCGCGCAGGCGCAGCACCTGGCCCTTGACGGGGCGGACCGGCACGCGGGCGCGTTCGGGCATGTCGAGGTTCGCGACGTGCGACTCCGGCCGCGACGACGACGGCGTTCGGCGGAGATCACCGTGCCGTCGGCGAGCGTCGACGCCGGTCACCCGCTCGCCCTCGATCCGCAGCGCGCTCACGCGCCCGCTGCGCTGCACGCCGGCGAACGCGCGGGCGCAGCGCGGCGACGAGCTTGCGCGGATCGATCGCGTGGTCGCCTTCGATGTCCAGCGCGAGCCGGATCGTCGGCGCCAGCGCGGGCTCGAGCGCGCGGCGCCTGCGACGGGCGCAGCCGCTCGACCGGCAGGCCGAGGTCGCGCCGGAAGGCGGCGAGGCGATCGAGCGCCTCGGCCTCGTCGCGATCGCGCGCGACGACCAGCGTGCCCGATCGTGCGGTAGCCCGGGTCCTCGAGCTCGGCGCAGAAGGCCGGGAAGCGGCCGGCGCTCTCCACGCCCAGCTCGAGCAGCGCGCGCTCGCCGAACTCGGCCTCGGAGACCGGCGCCAGCATCCCGGCCGCGACGTGCCACGCGCCGGGCTCGCCGGAGTCGATCACGACGACCCGGGCGCCCCGTTGCTCCGCGCGCCACGCACAGGCGAGGCCGATCGCGCCACCACCGACGACGGCGACGTCGAAGCTCTCGGACTGGACTGGCACTGCGGTTACGGCCTCCCTACGCCGGCACGACCCGGATCAGGTTCGACGGTCGGCGCCCCGATGGCGCCCTCTCAGCCCGGCAGCGGGCTCCCGTGTTCTGCGCTGCATGGTATCCCCTGATGGATGACGCCCCGCGAGCGCCTGGCCACGGCCCGCCTGTACCTCGTCTGCCCCGCGCGTCCGCGCGAGTGGATCGAGGCGGCGATCCGCGGCGGCGTCGACCTGATCCAGCTGCGCGACAAGACGCTCGACGACGACGGGCTGGTCGCGGCGTCGCGCGCGTTCCGCGGGACTGGCGCGCTCTTCATCCTCAACGACCGGCCTGACCTGGTCGAGGCGTGCGGCGCCGACGGCGTCCACGTCGGCCAGGACGACGACATCGCCCGCCGAGGCCCGCGCGGCGGTCGGGCCCGGACCGGATCGTCGGCCGCTCCACCCACGCGCCCGACCAGGCCGCGGCGGCGGACGCGGACGACGAACGTCGACTACCTCGCGATCGGCCCGGTCCACGCGACGCCGACCAAGCCGGGACGCGAGCCGGTCGGGCTGCAGTACGTGTCGCACGCGGCGAGCGCGGTGGAGAAGCCCTGGTTCGCGATCGGCGGACTGGACGCCGGCAACGTGCACGAGGTCGTCGAGCGCGGCGCGACGCGGATCGTCGTCGTGCGCGCGATCACCGAGGCCGAGGACCCCGAGGTCGCGGCGCGCACGCTGCGCGCGGCGCTGGAGGGACGCGTCGGTGTCGAGCGCTGAGCCGCCGCGCGAGGCGGCGTCGAGGACGGACGCGACGCGCCGGCGGAGCGAGGCGACGCGATGCGCGGCGGCGACGCGACGGCGGAGCGTCGCGGCGAGACGCGCGGCGACGACGCGCCCGTGGTGCCCGGCGGCGACGCCATGGCCCGCGGCTACTCGCGCTCGCGGGCCAAGACCGAGGCCATCCAGGCCGGCCTCACCCCGCTCGGCCCGGACGAGCGGCCGCTGGGGATCAAGCTCGCCGTCGCGCTGGCGCTCTTCATCGCCGCCGCCAACCTGATCGGCGCGGCGGCCGGCGCGGGCGGCGAGTCGCCGATCGCCGGCGTCGTCTTCGCGCTGCGTGATGATCGCCCTCGCCGTCGGGCTGTGGCAGCGGATCTACCTGGTGATCCTGCTCTTCCAGGCGCTGCTGGCGATCACGATCATCGTCTCCACGCTCTCGCTCGCCTTCGCCGGCAACCTCGCGGGGGTCGCGCTGGCGGTCGGCATCATCGCGGCCTGCTCGCCGGTGTTCTGGCTCCTGGTGCGCGTGATGGCGCGCCTACAGGTGCCGCGAGGGTGACCTGGTACGAGGCGATCGCCGTGATCGCGGCGGGGTTCGCCGCGGGCGGCGTCAACGCGATCGTCGGCTCGGGGTCGCTGATCACGTTCCCGGTGCTGCTCGCCGTCGGCTACCCGTCGGTGGTCGCGAACGTGTCCAACACGGTCGGGCTGGTGCCGGGTGGCGTCAGCGGCTCGATCGGCTATCGGCGCGAGCTGCGCGGGCAGAAGCGGCGGGCCCTGATCCTCGCGTGCGGGACGAGCACCGGTGCGCTGCTCGGCGGCATCCTGCTGCTCTCGCTGCCGGCGGCGGTGTTCGACGCGGTCGTCCCGATCCTGATCCTGATCGCGGTCGCGCTGATGGCGATCAAGCGCAGGCCGAGCGGGCACGCCGACGTCGAACACACCGTCCGAGGCACCGCCGCCGCGTTCGCGACCGGCATCTACGGCGGCTACTTCGGCGCGGCCCAGGGGATCATCCTGATGTCGCTGCTGCGGTTCTGCTTCCCGGACGACCTGCAGCGCCTGAACGGGCTCAAGAACGTGCTGACCGGCGTGGCCAACGCCGTCGCGGCGATCCTCTTCATCATCGTCGCCGACGTGGCCTGGGAGGCGGCCGCGCTGATCGCGGTCGGCTCAATAGTGGGCGCGCAGGTCGGCGCGCGCTACGGGCGCCGCGTGCCGTCGGAGGTGCTGCGCTGGATCGTCGTGTTCGGCGGCGTGACGGTGGCCGTGATCCTGATCTTTATCTAAGGCGCTAGTGTCGTCTGCCTATGCCCGAGTCTTATGACGTCATCGTGATCGGCTCCGGGCCGGGTGGGTACGTAGCCGCGATCCGTGCCGCCCAGCTCGGACTGAAGACAGCCGTAGTTGAGAAGGACAAGGTTGGGGGCCGCTGCCTCAACTACGCCTGCATCCCCGCCAAGGCCGTCCTGCGCGTCGCCGACATCCTGGCCGAGATCGACGACGCCGACGAGTTCGGCATCGAGGTCGCGGGCCGCGAGGTCGATTTCAGCAAGGTCTCCGCCCGCCGCGAGAAGGTCGTCAAGACCCTCACCGGCGGCGTCGCAGGCCTGCTCAAGAAGAACAAGATCGACTACATCGAGGGCGTCGGCTCGCTCGCCGGCGGCGGCGATGTCAAGGTCGGCGACGAGACCTACACGCGCGTCGAAGGCGGTCATCCTCGCCACCGGCTCGGTCGCCAAGCCCGTCCCCGGCACCCAGTTCGGCGGCCGCGTGATCGGCACCGAGGAGGCCTGGGCGCTGCCCGAGCTGCCGAAGAAGATCGCCGTGCTCGGCGCGGGCGCCTCCGGCTCGGAGATCGCCTCCGCCTACGGCCGCCTCGGCGTCGAGGTGCTGCTCTTCGAGGCGCTGGACCGCGTGCTCCCGACCGAGGACGCCGACATCTCCAAGGTCGCCGGCCGCGGCCTCTCCAAGCAGAACATCAAGGTCCACACGAACACGCTCGTCAAGGACGTCGAGTCCCACGACGACAAGGTCACGTTCTCCTACGGCGACGAGACCGGCGAGGCCGAGTACCTGATCATCGCCGCCGGCCGCGGGCCGGACGTCGAGGCGCTCGGGCTCGAGGCCGCCGGCGTCAAGCTCGACGACCGCGGCCTGATCGAGGTCGACGGCAACCTGCGCACCAGCGCCGACAAGATCTACGCGATCGGCGACCTCGTCCCCGGTCCCGCGCTCGCGCACAAGGCCTCCGACGAAGGCGTCATCGCCGTCGAGCACGCCGCCGGCCTCGAGACGCACCCGATCGAGTACATCGACATCCCGCGCGCGACGTTCTGCACCCCCAACGTCGCCTCCTTCGGGCTGACCGAGGAGCAGGCGCGCGAGGCCGGGCATGGACGTCGTCGTCGGCAAGGTCCAGTACGGCGCCGTCGGCGCCGGCACGGTCTACGGCGACCGCGGCGGCGTGATCAAGATCATCGGCGACAAGAAGTACGGCGAGCTCGTCGGCGGCCACATCGTCGGCGCCAAGGCCACCGAGCTGATCCAGGAGCTCGTCAACGCGAAGGCGCTCGAGGGCGGCTACGCGGAGGTCGCGCGGATCGTCCACGGCCACCCGACGCTGTCGGAGGGCGTGATGGAGGCCGCGCGTGCCGCAGACGGCTGGCTCATCCACGGCTGAGCAGCCTCGCTTCTACTACGACCTCGCGTCACCCGAGTCCTATCTGGTTGCCGAGCGCGCGCTGAACGCGCTCGGCGAGGTGCCGGAGTGGATTCCGGTGAGCGTCGGCTCGGCGCCGGCGTTCCGCTGCGCCGAGGAGGTCGCCTCCTACAAGGAGGACGTCGAGCGGCGGGCCGAGGTGCTCGGGCTGATGAAGCTGCGCTGGCCCGACCCGTTCCCCGGGGAGGATCAGACCTGGGCGCTGCTCGCGGCGACGTACTCGAAGTGGATCGGCCGCGGCGTGGCGTTCTCGCTCGCCGCGCTGCGCCAGGCCTTCGCCGCCGGGCGTGACCTGTCCGTGCGCGACAACGTGCTGATCGCCGCCGCGGCGTGCGAGATGCACCCGACCGCGGTCGTCAAGGGCGCGGAGCTGGCGAGCACGCGGCGCGCGCTGGACGAGGCCAACGCGCGGGCGGTGGCCGACGGCGTCGAGACCGGTCCCCGCCATCTGGGTCGACGGCGCGCTGCTGTCCGGCGAGCGGGCGATCCCGGTCGGATGAGAGCCAACCGCGCGTACGACCTCGTCGTGCACCGTCAGGGCCGCTTCTTTCGCCCGTCGGACGCGATCGAGCAGGTCGAGGTGATCGAGATCGACACCGGCGAGGTCGTCCTCTTCTGGGACACCCGCCCGCGCGACACGGGCAAGCTCGCCCGCGCCCTGCGCGCCGACCTGGCGCAGCTGGAAGCGGACGAGTTCCTTGCCAAGTGGCGCCGCTATCAGGCCTGAATGACGACCTTCAGCGCGTTGTGCTCGCCCGCGGCGCCGAAGACGTCATAGGCCTGCTCCATCTCGTCCAGCGCGAAGCGGTGCGTGCCGAGCTTCTCGGCCTCCATCCGCCCGTCGCGGGCCAGCTTGAGCAGCGTCGGGATCGTCGAGCCGCTGACGAGCCCGGTGGTGATGGTGATGTTCTTGATCCAGAGCTCCTCGAGGTGCAGCGTGGTCGAAGCGCCGTGGACGCCGATGTTGGCGACGGTGCCGCCGGCGCGGACGATCCGCGTGCAGAGGTCGAACGTGCCCGGCACGCCGACGGCCTCCATCGCGACATCGACGCCGCCCGGAGCGATCTCGAAGATCTCCTGCTCCGCGTTCTCACCGCCGAGGACCGTGTGCGTCGCACCGAAGTTCTCGGCGTGCTTGAGCCGTGACGGCGCCATGTCGACCGCGATGATCCGGCCGGCCCCGGCGATCTGGGCGGTCATCATCGCCGCCAGCCCGACCGGCCCAGCGCCCACGACCGCGATCGTGTCGCCCGGCTTCACGCCGCCGTTCTGGACGCCGATCTCGTAGCCCGTCGGCAGGATGTCGGCGAGGAAGAGCACCTGCTCGTCGGACACGCCCTCGGGCACGATGTGGACCGAGGTCTCGGCGTAGGGCACTCGCGCGTACTCCGCCTGCACGCCATTGATCAGGTGGCCGAAGATCCAGCCGATCCCGCCGACCGCCTCGCAGTGCGCGGCCATCCCGACCTTGCACGGCCCGCAGCGCCCGCACGAGGTGATCGCGGGCACCAGGACATGGTCGCCCTTCTTCAGACCGCTCACCGCCGCGCCGGTCTCGACGATCGTCCCGACCGCCTCGTGGCCGAGGATGCGACCCTCGGTGACCGCGGGCACGTCGCCCTTGAGGATGTGCAGGTCGGTGCCGCAGATCGTGGTCGTATCGACCTTGACGATCACGTCGGTCGGGTCCTGGATGCCCGGATCGTCGACGTTGTCCCACGACCGCTCGCCCGGGCCGCCGAATACCAATGCCTTCATGTCTCACTCCTGGTGGGTGGGACCTATTTCATGGACACGGGGGATGTCACCACTCGAGCGTTACCGCGCCGTTTCAGCGGTCCTCGCCAGCCGATTGAGCATCAACTGGATCACACGGCCGTAGGTCGCCGCGAGCGCGGGTTCGAGTGCCCCTGCGTGCATGTCGATCGTGATCGTGCAGCCGCCCGCTCGCGGCGTGACCTCGTGCACGAGCTCGACCGGCCCGACGCGCCAGGTCCACGACTCGCCATCGCGCTTATCGGAGATCCGCGCCGGGATCGGGACCACGCCGAGCAACCGCGCGGCCCCCGTCGCGCCTTCGCGCACCTCGGGCGAGCCTAGGCCCCAGGCCCCGCGGACGTGGGGCGCCCACTCGTGCCAGAGCTCTGGACGGGAGAGCAGCGTCCAGGCCGTGCTCGGCGCTGCCTCGGAGTCCGCGGTCCAGGTACGCATCCGTTCGAGCTACGGGCGTGCAGCTGCGAACGGATCGCAACAGCGGCGCGCATGCAGGGAGTTTTACAACCGCGGGCGGGGCTGTCGCGCACATGAGAACGTCCCTCTAACCCCAGGAGTTCCCTCATGCGGACACGGCTATTGGGGACGGCGACGGTCGCCGTCCTCGCCGCCGGAGCGCTGGCCACCACCGGCGTTCTCGGCTCCTCGCACCGCGAGGCCCCGCGCATCATGCTCGACCCGAGCGCGGACAACACGGACCTGTACGCGTTCACGGCCCCCGACGCCCCCGGGAAGCTGACCGTGATCTCGAACTGGGTCCCGCTGCAGAACCCGGCGGGCGGCCCGTACTTCGGCAAGCTCGATCCCGAGGCGCGCTACTACGTCAAGATCGACAACACCGGTGACGGCGTCGAGGACGTCGCCTATCGCTGGCAGTTCCACAACCGCTTCCGGAACCCGAAGTCGTTCCTCTACGCGGTCCCGCCGGTGAACTCGATCGGCGACCCGAACCTCAACTTCGTCCAGTCCTACGACCTCTACTACGAGCGCTACCGCAAGGGGCACATGACGTCCTCCAAGCGGATCGCGCACGGCGTGCCGGTCGCGCCCGACAACGTCGGGCCGAAGACGATGCCCGACTACGCGCAGGTCGCCGCGGGAGCGGTCCACGGGCTGCCCGGCGGCGGCAAGACGTTCGTCGGCCCGGTCGACGACCCGTTCTTCGTCGACCTCGGCTCGGTCTTCGACGGCATCAACATCGACAAGCCCGGCCGGCCGGCGATCGGGCTCGGCAACCAGGGCGGCGGCAAGGACGACCTCGCCGGCTACAACGTCCACTCGTTCGCGCTGCAGGTGCCCGCCGCCGAGGTGACGCACGACGGCAAGGCGGTCTCGGGCGCCAAGGCGGCCAACGCGGTCGTCGGCGTCTGGTCCTCGACCGAGCGCCAGGCGATCTCGGTCAAGCGCGGCAAGCAGCAGGTCGAGTGGGTGCAGGTCAGCCGCCTCGGCAACCCGCTGATCAACGAGGTGATCATCCCGATCGGCCTCAAGGACAAGTTCAACGCGACGTCCCCGTCGGACGACCTGAAGAACTTCGGCGCCAACGCGCTGAGCCCTGAGCCGGCGGGGATCCTCAACGCGCTGTTCAAGCTGGGCATCAAGGAGAACAACCGCACGGACATCGTCCAGGCGCTGCTGACCGGCCTGCCCGGCCTGACGCAGATCTCGGCCAAGGCCGTCCCGGCCGACACGCTGAAGGTCAACCTCGGCGTCCCGGCGACCGCTACCCCGAACCGCTTCGGCGCCCTGGCGGGCGACACCGGCGGCTTCCCGAACGGCCGCCGCCTGGCCGACGACGTCACCGACATCGAGCTGCGCGTGATCGGCGGCGCGCTGCTGAAGCCCGAGGAGGGCGGCAAGCAGCTGCCGCTGGGCGACGGCGTCGACGTCAACGACAAGCCGTTCCGGACCGCGTTCCCGTACGTGGCGCTGCCCGACAGCGGCTTCGACGCCAAGCTCGGCCGCGTCGAGCCGGCCCACGCCCCGGTCCCGCAACCGCCGGCCTAGTGCGCTGGTTGGTGCTCACCGCGCTCGCGTTCGTCGCGGGCCTCGCCGTCCTCTCTGAGGGCGGCGGGGCCGCCGCGCCGGCCGCCGTGCAGCGGCCCGTCCTGACCGGCACGTCGGCGGACATCCCGGCGCTCCAGAGCGCCGTGCGGAAGTCCCCCGAGCGCGAGGACCTGCGCGTCTCGCTGGCCGCCGCGTACCTGCAGCGGGTGCGCGAGACCGGCGACCCCTCCTTCTACTCGCGCGCCGAGGGCGTGCTTCGGACGCCGCGCTCGCCGGACGCGCTGGCGACCGCGGGCGAGCTCGCGCTGGCGCGACATGACTTCGACGGTGCCCTGGTGCTGGGCCGGCGGGCGGGAGCGGAAGGCGCGTTCGTCCGCGTCGACGCGCTCGTCGAGCTCGGCCGCTACGCCGACGCCGAGCGCGAGCTCCAGCGGATGGTCGACACCAAGCCGAACCTCGCCGCCTACGCACGGGTGTCCTACGTGCGCGAGCTGAACGGCGACCTGACGGGTGCGGCGAGCGCGATGCGCCTGGCGGTCGCCGCCGGCGGGCCGGCGCCGGAGAACAACGCGTACGTCAGCGCGCTGCTGGGCGAGCTGGAGCGCCGCCGCGGGCACGACGCCGCGGCGCGGCGGGCGTTCCGCGGGCGCTGGCGCTCGGTGCCGCGGTTCGCGGCCGCGGAGGCGGGCCTGGCGAGGCTGGACGCGGAGCGCGCGGCGCGGCGCGGAGTCTCGGCGCGGCGCCGAGATGCGCGGCGAGCGGGGCGCGAGAGGACGCGGCGCAGCGCGGAGACGCGGCGCCGCGAGGCGCGGCGGCCGCGGGTTCGCCCGCGCGCTCGGCGCGTCGATCGCCCGGCTCCGCAAGGTCGTCGAGCGGCTCCCACTGCCCGAGTACGTCGTCGCGCTCGGCGAGACCGAGCTGGCGGCCGGGCGGACCGCCGCGGCGCGGCGCGACCTCGCGCTCGTCGCGGTCGAGCAGCGGCTGCAGCAGGCGGCCGGGGTCGACATCGACGTCGAGGTCGCGGTCTTCGAGGCCGATCACGGGTCGCCGGAGCGGGCGGTCGCGCTCGCGCGGCGGGCGTGGGACGCGGCGCCGAGCGTCCGGGCGGCCGACGCGCTCGGCTGGGCGCTCACGCGCAGCGGCGACCCGGAGGCCGGCCTGGCCTGGGCGCGACGGGCGCTGAAGCTCGGCTCGCTCGACCCCGTCTGGCGCGCCCACGCGGGGCTCTCGGCGCTCGCCGCCGGCCATCGCGCCGAGGGGCGCCGGCAGCTGCGGATCGCGCTCGCGCACGGCCTCGACGGCTCCCCGTGGCAGGCGCGGCGGGCCTATCGCGCGCTGGGGTGATCCAAACCGGCTCGCGGCGCGTCAAAACGACCATGACCGCCGCGAGCCTGCCCTCCCTCCTGAACACCGTGCGCGCGCACGGCATGCGCATCTCGGGTGCCCGCCGGTCGGTGCTCGAGGCGCTGATGGCCGCGGAGGAGCCGCGCACCGCGGAGGAGCTCGCCGGCGAGGCGGACCTCGCCTCCACCTACCGCAACCTCGAGACGCTGGAGACGATCGGGATCGTCCGCCACGTGCATCTCGGGCACGGGCCCGGGCGCTACGAGCTGAGCGGCCGCAGCGCCGGCTGGGCGACCTGCGAGGTGTGTGGGCGCTCGACCCCGCTGCCCTCCCCCGCGCTTCAGGCGATCCGGCTCGCGGTGCGCGAGGCGGCGGGATTCGAGGCCACGTTCCGTCACTTCCCGATCGTCGGCCGCTGCCCGGACTGCACCGGACCCTAATCTGTCCGGCCGGTGAGCGAACGCGGCCTACGGGACGCAGCCCGGCACCTGGGTGCTGTGCTGCCGCATGGGCAGACGCTGCCGGAGGGCGAATGGCAATCGCGCCATCGCGTGCTCCTGTGGCTGCTGTGGGCGCACGTCGCGGCGATGCCGATCATCTCGCTGCTGTTCGACCAGGGGCCGGCGCAGGCGGCGCTGGACTGCGCGACGGTCGGCGTGTGGGCGGTGCTCGCGCAACTCAAGCTCGGTGGGCGGCGCGTCCAGTCGCTGATCGTCACCGTCGGGCTGCTGTCGTGCTCGGCGCTGCTCGTCCACGTCTCCGACGGGCTGCCCGAGTCCTACTTCCACTTCTTCGTGATGGTCGCGGCGCTGTCGCTCTACGAGGACTGGGTGCCGTTCGGCGCGGCCGTCGCCTACGTGCTGATCCAGCAGGGCATCACGGCGGCGATCGTCGACTACGACCGCGCCGACTCGCCCTGGCTGTGGGCGCTCGTGCACTCGGCGTTCATCGGTGCGCTGAGCGTCGTCTGCCTGGTCACGTGGCGCGCGTCCGAGCGCAACCGCGAGGCGTTCCGCTCGCTCGTCGAGTCGCTCGAGGAGGGCGTGCTGATGGTCGACGGCGAGGGCCGGCTCGTGGCCGCGAACCCGAGCGCGACGCGGATCCTCGGCATGGACCCCGCGCGGATCCTCGCCGACAACCGCAGCGACCCGGACTGGTTCTTCGTCGCCGACGACGGCCAGCCCGTGGCCGATCTCGACCGCCCGCTGCGCGTGACGGGAGCGACCGGGCGCCCGCAGATCGGCGTCCCGCTGGGCCTGCGGCGGCCGGACGGAAGCACGCGCTGGCTGTCGGTCTCGACGCGCGCCGTCGAGCCTGAGCGCGAAGGCCCGTACACCGTCGTCGTCTCGTTCTCCGACGTGACCGAGGAGCGCAAGGCGGCCGCCGCGCTCGAGCGCTCCAACGCAGAGCTGCAGCAGTTCGCCTACGTCGCCTCGCACGACCTGTCCGAGCCGCTGCGGATGGTCTCCAGCTACCTCGGGCTGCTGCGCCGCCGCTACCAGGGACGTCTGGATCCGGACGCCGACGAGTTCATCGACTACGCCGTCGACGGCGCCGCACGGATGCGGTCGCTGATCGAGGCGCTGCTGGCGTACTCGCGGGCCGGGCGCGGCGAGGAGCCGGAGCGTGTCGAGCTCGGATCGGTCGCCGCGGACGTGCTGCGCTCGCTCGCGACCGCGCTCGTCGAGGCCGGCGCGGAGATCGACATCGGTGAGCTGCCGGACGTGATGGGCGACCGCGCGCAACTCGAGCAACTGCTGCAGAACCTGATCGCGAACGCCCTGAAGTTCCGCGACGACGAGCCACGCGCGCGTCTGGGTGCGCAACGAGACCGGCCCGCCCGGGATGGCGCAGATCTCCGTCGCCGACGGCGGCATCGGCGTCCCGGCCGACCGGCGCGAGCAGGTCTTCGAGATGTTCGGCCGCCTCCACGACCGCGAGCAATACGAGGGCACCGGCATCGGTCTCGCGATCTGCCGCAAGATCGTCGAACGCCACGGCGGGCGGATCTGGATCGACGAGCGCGACGGCGGTGGTGCGGTCTTCCGCTTCACGCTTCCCGTAGCCTGACGAGCCATGTCCGATGTCGCCATGCCCCGCCTGTCCGACTCCATGGAGGAGGGGACGATCCTCAAGTGGCTGAAGTCCGACGGCGACGAGGTCTCCAAGGGCGAAGAGCTCGTCGAGATCGAGACGGACAAGGCGAACATGACCTACGAGGCCGACGAGTCGGGGACGCTCGAGATCGTGGCCAAGGAGGGCGACACGCTCGCCGTCGGTGAGACGATCGCGAAGATCGGCGAGGGCGGCGGCGGATCGTCGGAGGACGAGGAAGAGGAGCCGGAGAGAGGACGAGTCGCAAGAGGAGGAGACCCCCTCCGACGACGACTCCGAGGAGACGAGGAGCCGGAGGACGACGAGTCCGACGAGGACGAAGAGGAAGAGGAAGAGGAGCCGGAGGACGACGAGGCGGAGGACGAGGACGAGGACGAGCCCGAGGAGAGCGAGAGCGAGCCCAAGGACGAGCCCGCCGGCGACGACCGGGTGAAGGCCTCGCCGATCGCGCGCCGGATGGCGAGCGACCGCGGCATCGATCTCTCCGAGCTCAAGGGCACCGGGCCGGGCGGCCGGATCGTCAAGTCCGACATCGAGGCCGCCAGCAAGGGCGGCGACGACACCGAGCCCGAGGCCGAGCCGAGAAGGCCGAGGAGCCCAAGCAGGACAAGGAGGAGCGCAAGCCCGCGCGCGACGGCGAGGCCGGCCGCGGCGACGTCTCCGAGCAGCAGCTCAACCGCCTGCAGCGCACCGTCGCGCGCCGGATGGCCGAGTCCAAGGCGACCGCGCCGGACTTCGTGATGACGCTCGAGGTCGACATGGAGGCGGCTGTCGAGCTCCGCGCGCAGCTCAAGGCCGCCGTCCGGCGACGCGCCCGCCCCCTCGTTCAACGACTTCGTGATCAAGGCCGCGGCGCTCGCCCTGCGCGACTTCCCGCGCGCCAACGGCGCCTACCGCGACGGCCAGTTCGAGCTCTACTCGCGGGTCAACATCGGCGTCGCCGTGGCCGGCCAGGACGCGCTCGTCGTCCCGACCGTCTTCGACGCCGACCGCAAGAGCCTCGGCACGATCGCCGCCGAGGCGCGCCGCCTCGCCGAGCGCGTCCGCGAGGGCAAGATCACCCCGCCCGAGCTCTCCTCCGGCACCTTCACGATCTCCAACCTCGGCATGTACGGCATCCGCCGCTTCGTCGCCGTCATCAACCCGCCCCAGGCCGCGATCCTCGCCGTCGGCGAGCTCTCACCGCGTCCGGCCGTGCTCGACGGCGAGCTCGTCGTCCGCGCCGCTGATGGAGCTCACGCTGACCTGCGACCACCGGATCCTCTACGGCGCCGACGCCGCCGAGTTCCTGGCCAAGATCCGCGAGTACCTCGAGAACCCGCTCCGCCTCGCCCTTTAGATAAAGGGCCAGACCCTTTAGGGGCGCGTTAGGTTCTCTTTAGCGGCGCTCGTTCGGGAGCCGCGAGGGGTCGCGGACGAGGCCGGCCGGGGACTGGTCGGTGTTGACGAGCAGGCAGATCGGATTCCGCTCGGGGCCGAGGACGCAGGCGCGATAGTGCTCGGGCTCCATCCGGAAGACGCTCATCGTCCCCAGGCCGGCGGCGTAGGCGGGCTCGGTCCGGGTGACGTAGTCGTGGACGGCGCCGAAGACCGCGCGCTGGTCGGCGCGCTCGGCGAGGACCGCGGAACGGTGGGTCATGCCGCCCACGAGCAGCGCCGCGGTGATCACCGCCAGCAGGGCCGTGCCCGCGTAGTCGCGGGCGATCATGGACGGGAGATCGCGCCGGCGACGGCGCACGAGCATGCCGGCGAACGGCGCGACCAGCGCCACCGCGAGCAGGTTGAAGAAGGTCGCGACGAGCAGCGCGCCGAGCATGTCGGTGCCCTCGCCCTGAAACGGCAGGCGGGCGATCAGGACCGCGTCGATCGCGGTCAGGACGACGAACGCGGGCCATTGCCACGCACCGCGCAACCGCCAGCGCAGTCGCCGCCACCGTACGGACTCGACCATCGTCAAAGTCAAGCGTAACCCGCCATCCAATAGGCTCAGGGGGATCGTCGAGCCCGAGCATCCGCGGAGATCCCGCGCGCACGGACTCACGCGCGCCGCCTGGCGATCCCGGGTCGGCGCTCAGACACCCTGAAGGGAGAGAACCGCCAGATGGCGACCGAAACCGCCCGATCCGAATTACCGGCCGACGTAACCGAGCACCTGACCACAGAGGACCGCTCCGGCCTGCTGCGCGCGATGCTGATGATGCGCGGCATCGAAGAGCGAGCGATGACGCTCTATCGCCAGGGCAAGGTGCCCGGCAGCTTCTACGACGGGTTCGGCCAGGAGGCCGTCTCGGCGGGAGCGACCTGGGCGATGGCCGCCGAGGACCGCCTGTGCATCCTGCACCGCGACCTCGCCGCGCACATCATCCGCGGCGTCGAGCCGCACCGCATCTTCGCCCAGTACATGGGCCGCTCCGCCGGCATCACCGGCGGCCGCGACGGCAACGTGCACTTCGGCGACCGCACGAAGGGCTGCGTCGGGATGATCTCGATGCTCCCCGACATGATGCTGATCGCGACGGGCATGGCGATGGCGTTCAAGCTGCGCGATGAAGCGCGCTGCGCGATCACCTGGTTCGGCGACGGCTCGACCTCGCGCGGCGACTTCCACGAGGCCATGAACTGGGCCGGCGTGCAGAAGCTCCCGGTGATCTTCGTGCTGGAGAACAACCAGTACGCGTACTCGACGCCGGTCGACCAGCAGTTCGCGGTCAACCCCGTCGAGCGCGCCGCCGCCTACGGCTTCCCGGGCGTCAGCGCCGACGGCAACGACCCCGAGGCGATGTTCGAGGTCACGCGGATCGCGCGCGAGCGCGCGATCGCCGGCGAGGGCCCGACGCTGATCGAGGCCGTCACGATGCGCATGCACGGCCACGCCGCGCACGACGACATGAAGTACGTGCCCAACGAGAAGGTCGAGGAGTGGCGCGCGAAGGACCCGATCGACCGCCAGGTCAAGCGCCTCGAGGCGCTCGGGGTCGACACGCAGGCGATCCGCGACGACGTCAAGGCGACGATCGAGGCGGCCGTGGCGGAGGCGCTCCAGTCGCCGATGCCCGACGGCAACACGGTGCTCGACGGCCTGTTCGCCGACGAGCCCGCGCTGCTCGAAGACGGCAACGCACCCTGGTCCGGATTCAAGGGGGCGTAGCGACATGGCCACCATGACCTACCTGCAGGCCATCTCCGACGCCATGCGCGAGGAGATGCGCGCCGACGAGCGCGTCTTCCTCATGGGCGAGGACATCGGCACCTTCGGCGGCGCCTTCAAGGTGACCGACGGCTTCATCGACGAGTTCGGCCCCAAGCGCGTGATGGACACGCCGCTGGCGGAGTCGGCGATCGTCGGCTGCGCGATCGGCGCCGCCGTCGAGGGCCTGCGCCCGATCGCCGAGATGCAGTTCTCGGACTTCGTCAGCTGCGGCTTCGACCAGCTCGTCAACGTCGCCGGGAAGACCTACTACCGGATGGGCCTGTCGGTGAACATCACCGTCCGCCTGCCCTCCGGCGGCGGCTTCTCGGGCGGCCCGTACCACTCGCAGAACCCCGAGGCGTGGTTCATGCACGCCCCCGGCCTGAAGATCGTCGCGCCGAGCACGGCCGAGGACGCCAAGGGCCTGCTGATCGCCGCCGTGCGCGATCCCAACCCGGTGCTCTTCATGGAGCACAAGCACCTCTACCGCCGCGTCAAGGGCGACGTGCCCAGCGGCACCTACGAGACGCCCTTCACGGCCCGGATCGCCCGCGAGGGCACCGACCTGACCGTGATCGCCTACGGCGCGATGGTCCACACCGCGCTCGAGGCGACCGCGGACCTGGACGCCAGCGATCGAGGTGCTCGACCTGCGCTCGCTGGTGCCGCTCGACGAGGACGCGATCCTCAAGAGCGTCCGCAAGACGTCGAAGGTCGTGATCATCGACGAGGCCAACCAGACCTGCGCCGCCGGCGCCCAGGTCGCGGCGCTGATCGCGGAGCGCGCGTGGGAGGACCTCGACGGACCGGTCGTCCGCGTGGCCACGCCCGACGTGCCGATCCCGTTCTCCCCGCCGCTGGAGCAGGCCGTGCTCCCGCAGGTCGACGACGTGAGGGAGGCGTGCCGTGAGCTCCTCGAGTACTGAGACATACGTCGACATCAACATGCCCCAGATGGGCGTGTCGGTCGCCGAGGGCACCGTCGTCGAGTGGAAGAAGCAGGTCGGCGACTGGGTCGAGGCCGACGAGATCATCGCCTCGATCTCGACCGACAAGATCGACACCGACGTCGAGTCCCCGGCCAGCGGCCGCGTGGCCGAGATCGTCGTGCAGGTCGGCGAGACGGTCGACGTCGGCACCGTGATGGCGCGGATCGCCACCGACGCGCGGCCCGGCGAGGCGCACGTCTCCGAGAACGAGAACGGCATCCCCGAGACCGGCACCGGCGAGGCCACGGCCGCGCTGGAGGCTCCCGGCGAGGCCGGCGAACTGCAGGGCGACACCGAGACCGTCGCACGCCCGGTGCGCCGCGCGCGGCGGCCGGCGCTACTCGCCGGTGGTCATGCGGATCGCCGCCGAGCACGACGTCGACCTCGAGCAGATCGAGGGCACCGGCCGCGACGGCCGCGTGCGCAAGCAGGACGTCCTCGCGTATGTGGAGAGCGGGCCGCAAGGAAGAGCCCCCGATGCACATCGAGAGCCCGTACCGGCCCGACGAGCCGGTCGCGCCCAAGCAGCGCAAGCCGCGGCTGAGCCGCGTCGAGGAGGTCCCGGCGCCGCACAGCGACGCCCGCGGCCGCCCGGTCGCCACCGGCGCCGGCAAGCCGCTCTCGCGGATGCGCCAGGCGATCGGCTCGCGGATGGTGCAGTCGCTGCAGACCGCGGCGACCTGCACGACGATCGTCGAAGCCGACATGACCCGGATCGTGGCCGCGCGCCAGAAGTCCGGGCTCAGCTTCCTGCCCTACCAGGCGCGGGCGGCGATCGAGACGCTGCAGGAGTTCCCCGCGCTCAACGCGACGCTCGAGGGCGACATCCACACGCTCCACGAGGGCGTGCACCTCGGCATCGCCGTCTCGCTCGGCGAGGGCGGCCTGATCGTCCCGGTCATCCGCGACGCGCAGGACCTGAGCGTCGAGGGTCTGGCCAAGCGCATCAAGGACATCGCCAAGCGCGCCCGCACCAACGCCCTGACCCCGGACGAGGTCAGCGGCGGCACGTTCACGATCACCAACCCGGGCGGCTACGGCTCGCTGATGGCCACGCCGGTCATCAACCTGCCGCAGGTGGCGATCCTCGACACCGAGGCGATCGTCAAGCGGCCGGTCGTGATCACCGACGAGCTCGGCAACGACTCGATCGCGATCCGCCACATGACGTACCTGTGCATGGGCTGGGATCACCGCGCGCTCGACGGCGCGCTGGCGGCGCAGTTCCTCACCGCGCTGCGCAAGAAACTGGAAGCCTGGCCGATTAGTTAGGCCAGAACGGTCTGACGGACACCCGCCCCGGTTCACGCCGGGGCGGGACAGACTCGCGACTATCCTCGTTGGCATGTCCGACGAGCTCTGGGTCTGCCACCTCGGCCGCGTGGAGTACCGCGAGGCGGCGGAGCTGCAGGAGCGCCTGCGCGAGCGCGTGATCGCCGGCGAGCTGCCGGATCTGATGCTGCTGCTCGAGCACCCGCCGGTCTACACGATCGGCCGGCGCTCCGACGCCGACGACCTGCCGCTCGGCGAGGCCTTCTACCGCGAGCGCGGGATCGACGTCGTGCGCACCCCGCGCGGCGGCCAGCTCACCTACCACGGCCCCGGGCAGCTGGTCGGCTACCCGATCATGCACGTCGCGAGCGTGCCGGAGTACATCCTCACGATGGAGCGCGCGATCGTCGCCGCGCTCGCCGACGCGGGCGTCGAGGCCGGCACGCGGCTCGGACACAAGCACGTCGGCGTCTGGGTCGGCGAGCGCAAGATCGCCTCGGTCGGCGTGCACATCTCCCACGGCGTCTCCAGCCACGGCTTCGCCGTCAACGTCGACAACGACCTCGACCCGTTCACCTGGGTCGTGGCCTGCGGACTCCCCGAGGTGCAGATGACATCGATGGCCGCCGAGGGCTCGACCGAGGGCATCGCCTGCTTCCGCAAGCGCGTGGGCCACCGCTTCAGCGAGGCGTTCGGGCGCCGCCAGCGGCTCGTGAGCGCCACGCGGCTCGGCATCGAGACGCTGGTGGCCGCCTGATGGACCTCGGCCTGGTGATCTTCCCGACGGGCGACGGCATCCGCCCCGACGTGCTGGCGCGCGCCGCCGAGGAGCGCGGCTACGAGTCGCTGTTCTTCACCGAGCACACGCACATCCCGACGAACCGCGTCTCGCCCTGGCCCGGCGGCGACGTGCTGCCGGAGAAGTACAAGCGCACCTTCGACCCGTTCGTGGCGCTGTCGTTCGCGGCCGCGGCGACCGAGCGGCTGGTCGTCGGCACGAGCGTCTGCCTGGTGATCGAGCACGACCCGATCGTCGCTGGCCAAGCAGGTCGCGTCCGCTCGACGTGCTCTCCGGCGGGCGCTTCGTGTTCGGCATCGGCGCGGGCTGGAACAAGGAGGAGATGCGCAACCACGGCACCGACCCCGACACGCGCCACGGCAACATGCGCGAGCGCATCGAGGCCATGCAGGCGATCTGGGCCAACGACGAGGCCGAGTACCACGGCAAGCACGTGGACTTCGACCCGATCTGGCAGTGGCCGAAGCCGCTGCAGAAGCCGGTCCCGGTCTACATCGGCGGCAACGGCCCGCGCGTGCTCGACCGCGTGCTGCGCTACGGCGACGGCTGGATGCCGAACATGAAGGACCTCGAGACGCTGGAGCCGCGCATCGACGAGCTGCGCGAGCGCGCGGGCAAGTACGTCCCGGTCACGTTCTACGGCGCGACGCCCGAGAACCTCGAGCGTGCTCGAGAACGCGGGCGTGGACCGCGGCGCTGATCGTGCTCGAGTCCGGCTCGGAGGCCGAAGTGCTGGCCTCGATACCCTCACTCTAAGTGAGCGCCGAACCGATCCTGCGTGTCCATCAGACCCGCTCCCGGTCCAACCCGGGCGGGATGGACGTCAAGAAGGTGCTGGGCGAGGACGTCCTGCCCTTCCGCTCCCGCAAGCCCGCGTGGTTCAAGGTCCCGCGGCCGGGCAGCGAGAAGTACCGCGAGCTGTCGAAGACGATCGCCGACGAGGGCCTGCACACGGTCTGCAAGGAAGCGGCCTGCCCGAACATCGGCGACTGCTGGGACCGCGGCACGGCCACGTTCATGATCCTCGGCGACACCTGCACGCGCCGCTGCGGCTTCTGCAACGTCAAGACCGGCAAGCCGACCTGGAACGACCCGCTGGAGCCGCTGCGCGTCGCGCGCTCCGTCGCCCGCATGAACCTGCGCCACGCCGTGATCACGAGCGTCGACCGCGACGACCTGCCGGACCTCGGCTCGTCCGTCTGGTGCGGCGTCATCCGCTCGATCCGCATGCAGGCGCCGAACACCAAGATCGAGTGCCTCACGCCCGACTTCCGCGGCGAGGAGATGCCGCTGGCCCGGGTCATCGCCGAGCGGCCCGACGTCTTCAACCACAACCTCGAGGTCGCGCCGCGGCTGTATCCGGTCGCGCGCCGCGGCTCGACGCTGGAAGCGCTCGCTGCGCGTGCTCTCGCAACGCGCTCGAGATGGGCGAGGGCGAGGTCGCGACCAAGTCCGGCCTGATGGTCGGCTTCGGCGAGACGCACGACGAGCTGGTCGACGCGTTCGGCGAGATGCGCGAGCCCGGCGTCCAGATCCTCACCGTCGGCCAGTACCTGCGCCCGACCGAGCGCCACCTGCCGGTCGTCCGCTACTGGGCGCCGGAGGAGTTCGCCGCGCTCGAGGAGGCGGCGTACGCGCTGGGCTTCGAGCACGTCGCCGCCGGCCCGCTCGTGCGCTCCAGCTACCACGCCGACGAGCACGTCAAGCAGGACCGGCCGGGCATCGGCCCGCTGGCCGCCGCACACAGCTGAAATTCGGTAGAGCCGACCTCGGGGTCGGCTACCGTTGCCTCGCCGATGCTGCCGCTGCGCGACAACATCCCGACCGACGCGGCGTCCCGTACGTCACGTTCGCGCTGATCGTCGCCAACGTGCTCGTCTACTTCTTCTGGCAGAAGGGCGGGATCACGCTCGGCGACCCGGAGAACGCCGCACTACACCTGCCAGCTCGTCCGACTGGGCGGCGATCCCGTACGAGCTCACCGCATCCGAGCAGCGCACGCCGCAGCTCGCCAGCCCGGCTGCGGGCCTGACGACGCGCCGACGTACCTGACGCCGTTCACCGCGATGTTCATGCACGGCGGCCTGCTGCACCTCGGCGGCAACATGCTGTTCCTGTGGATCTTCGGCAACAACGTCGAGGACGCCATGGGGCCGGTCGAAGTTCCTGATCTTCTACCTGCTGGGCGGGATCGCGGCGATCGCGCTGCAGGTGCGCGATCGGCCCGGGCTCGGACGGTGCCGACGCTCGGCGCCTCCGGGGCGATCGCCGGCGGTGCTCGGCGGCTACCTGGTGCTGTTCCCGCGCGCCCGCGTCGTGACGGTGATCTTCATCGTCTTCTTCTTCACGATCCTCGAGCTGCCGGCGCTGCTCGTCCTCGGCGTCTGGTTCCTGCAGCAGGTGCTGTTCGGCTACTTCGACCTGACATCGGCTGGCGCGCGGCGGCGGCGTGGCGTACTTCGCCCACATCGGCGGCTTCGTCTTCGGGCTGCTCGCGATCAGAGCGTTCGCGAGTCGCAGCCGGGTCGACAAGCAACTCAGCCGAATGTCGCTGCCGAGCCGCTGATGGAGCCGACCGGACGTACACGCCGCCGCCGGCGGCGCTGGCCCATCGCGTTGGCGATCGTCGTGCTGCTGCTCGCGATCGGCGGCGGCGCTCGCCGCGGTCCTGCGCGACTCGGCGCAGGACAAGCCCGAGCCGGCCCAGCGCACGCACGGCGCCGCCCGGCCGCGCTGGAGGACTCCGGCACCGCGCCGCTGGCCGGCGGCGGGACCGCGCCGTCGCCGCTGGCGGTCCGGCTCGACCTCGCGGGCGATCCCGTGCAGCATCCGCTTCAAGAAGCCGCCGCGCTCGGCGCTGCTGTTCGACCTCGACACCGGCCGCGTGCTCTGGCGCGACGACCCGACGCGGGTGCTGCCGATCGCCTCGCTGACGAAGATGATGACCGCGCTCGTGGTCGTCGACCGCGTGCAAGCCGGGCTCGAAGGTGCTGATCACCAAGGAGGCGCTGCGCTACCAGGGCTCGGGCGTCGGGCCTGCTGCCGCGCGGCAAGTGGATCGGCGTCAACACGATGCTCTACGGCCTGCTGCTGCCGTCGGGCAACGACGCGGCGATCGCGCTCGCCCAGCGGGCCGCGGGCGGCAGCGAGCGGCGCTTCGTGCGCTACATGAACGAGAAGGCCAAGTCGATGGGCCTGCGTCTGCACGCACTTCTCGACCCCGAGCGGCTTCGAGGACAAGGACAACCACTCCTGCGCCGCCGACCTCGCGGCGATCGGGCGCGCCGTGCTGCGCGAGCCGCGGCTGGCCCGGATCGTGCGCAAGCGCGAGGCGGTCGTCCCGTTCCCGATCAAGGGCGGCAAGCTCTACCTCTACAACCACAACCCGCTGCTGCAGCAGGGCTACCCCGGCACGACCGGCGCTCAAGACGGGCTACACGGACGCCGCCGGACGCTGCCTGGTGGCGACGGCGCGGCGCGGCGCGGTCAAGCTCGGCGTCGTGCTGCTCAACTCACCCGATCCCGGGAAACAGGCGATGCAGCTGCTCGACCGCGGCTTCCGCGCCTCAGGTTCGATGTGAGCGGGTAAGGCGTCCTGATGACCGAGACGACGGCCGTCTATCAGCGCCGCCGCGCGCTCGCGATCGTCGCCGTGGCGGTGATCGCCGCGCTACTGGTCTTCGCGGTCACGCAGCTCACCGGTTCCGATGCCAGGGAACCTTCGAGCACCCGGGCGCAGGACGCGGCACCGAGCGCGACCCCGAAGCCCAAGCCGCTGGCCCAGCTCCCGCGCGGCGGGCGGACGATCTTCCCGGACTTCCGCGTCGTCGCCTACTACGGCGCGCCGCAGGACGCCAGCTCGGCGCGCTCGGGATCGGCTCGCCGACGCAGATGACGCGCAAGCTCGAGAAGCAGGCGAAGCCGTACGGCCGCAAGTCGCGCCCGGTGCTGCCCGCCATGGAGCTGATCGCGGTCGTCGCCGCGGCCCACCCCGGCGACGGCGACCGCTACAACCTGCGCCAGCCCGACTCGGTGATCCGCCGCTACCTGAAGGCCGCGCGCAAGGCCAAGGCGCTGCTGATCCTCGACATCCAGCCGGGCCGCTCGGACTTCTTCACCGAGACCAAGCGGCTGCGCAAGTGGCTCAAGGAGCCCGACGTCGGGCTCGCGCTGGACCCCGAATGGCGGATGTCCGAGGGCCAGATCCCGGGCAAGGTCATCGGCAGCGTCGGCGCACGCGAGGTCAACGCCACCACGGCCTGGCTGGACCAGCTGGTGACGCGCTACAAGCTGCCGCAGAAGCTGCTGCTGATCCACCAGTTCACCGACGACATGGTCCCCGAGGACCAGCTCAAGGAGCGCAAGGGCCTGGCCTACGTGCTCAACGTCGACGGCTTCGGCACGCAGGCGCTGAAGGTCGCCAAGTACAAGAGCTTCGCGAACCAGGCCAAGCAGTTCCGGCGCGGCTTCAAGCTCTTCTACGAGGAGGACCAGGGGATCATGAGCCCGCAGCAGGTGATGCGCCTGCAGCCGCGGCCGGACGTCATCGTCTACGAGTGACCGTCGTTTCCGTGCATTAGCGCTCGGGTATCCCCCAAAACACTCGAAACGGCTCCATGTAAGGGGGAGTACGTCCTGATGAGCAGTATCTCCGAGCCCAATTGGGAGGCTTTGGCGCGCGATCCGCAGTTTCGCGAGCTCGTCTCCAGCCGGCGGCGATTCGTCGCCGTGGTCACCGGCTTCTATTCGCTCTATTTTCTCGCGTTTCTTGCCCTGCTGGGCTTCGCGAAAGACTTCATGGCCAACGAGGTGCTCGGCATCTCGCTGGCACTCTGGGGCGGGTTGTCGATCTGCGCACTGACCGTGATCCTCGCGGCGGCGTATGCGCGGCGTGCCCCTGAGTGGGAGCGCATGTCGCAGCGCGTCGTGGCGGAGGCCGGCCGATGAGCGCCGTACTCGCCACCACGGGCGACTTCAACACGCTGGCCGTCGGCGTCTTCGCCTGCGTCCTCGCCACCACGCTGGTCATCACGCGCTGGGCGGCCAAGCGCACCCACAGCGCGACCGAGTTCTACGCGGCCGGCCGCAACGTCTCCGGCCGCGCCAACGGCGTCGCGACCGCGGGCGACTACCTCAGCGCCTCGACCTTCCTCGGCTACGCGGGCCTGATGTACCTGTACGGCTTCGACGGCTGGATCATCGGCCTCGGCGCCTGCCTCTCCTTCCTGCCGGTGCTCTACCTGCTCGCGGAGCGCATGCGCAACGCGGGCAAGTTCACCGTCGCCGACGTGCTGGCGTTCCGGCTGAAGGCGCGCCCCGTGCGCATCGCCACGGCGATCAACACGCTGCTGATCAGCGGCATCTACCTCGTCGCCCAGCTCGTCGGCGCGGGCGCCGTGATCGAGGCCCTGGCCGGCATCAGCTTCTCGGTCGCCGTGCTCATCTGCGGCGTCTTCATGGTCGTCTACGTCGTCTTCGGCGGCATGCTGGCGACGACCTGGGTGCAGATCATCAAGGCCGTGATGCTGATGATCGCGGGCACGATCGTCGCGGTCGCGGTGCTGGCCAAGTTCAACTTCAACCCGGGCACGCTGCTCGACACGGCGGCCGAGAACCACCCCGACGGGAACGCGATCCTCGGCCCGGGCACCTACCTGACGTCGCCGATCCTGGTGATCTCGACCGGCCTGACGATCTTCATCGGCACCGCCGGGCTCCCGCACATCCTCACGCGCTTCTTCACCGTGCCGGACTCCAACGCGGCCCGCAAGTCGGTGCTCTACACGATCGGGATCATCGCGACGTTCACCGCGATGGTCACGATCATCGGCTTCGGCGCCCGCGCGATCCTCGGCCAGGGCTCTTCGGAGGCCGTCGGCAAGGGCGGCAACCTCGCCGCGCCGCTGCTGGCGCAGTCGCTCGGCGGCGGTGAGGGCACCGTCGGCGGCGATATCGCACTCGCGCTGTTCTCCGCCGCGGCGTTCGCCACCATCCTGGCCGTGGTGGCCGGGCTCGTGATCGCCTCGGCCGGTGCAATCGCCCACGACCTGTGGAAGACCGTGCTCGGACGCGGCACCGAGGAGGACGAGCGCAAGGTCGCGCGGATCGCCTCGGTCGGCGTCGGCGTGGCCGCGATCCTCGGCACGATGGCCATCGGCTCCGGCTTCAACGTCACCGTGCTCGTCAGCATGGCCTTCGTGTTCGCGGCGAGCGCGAACTTCCCGCCGCTGCTGCTGGCGCTGCTGTGGCGCCGCTTCAACACCACGGGCGCGCTCACCGGCATCGCCTTCGGCATCACCGCCTCGGTGATCATGATCATCCTCAGCCCGCCGGTCTGGCCGGGTCCCGACTCCCAGGGCTCACCGTCACCGCTGACGTTCCCGGGCATCGTGACGATCCCGATCGGCTTCTTCGGCTGCTGGCTGGGCACCATGCTCGGCCACGCGGACTCCGCGGAGGAGCGCAGCTACGACGAGCTGCTGGTTCGCTCGGAGACCGGCATCGGTTCCGAGGGCGGCCCGGAGCCCGCGACCGCGCTCCGGCCGCTTCGACCGCACCGAGAAGCCGGTGCCGGTCCGCTAGGACGCTTCCGCGCGGCGCGCTGCCAGCAGCGCGCCGCCCTGGGCGCCGCCGAGGTCGCCGAGCTCGGCGAGCAGGACCGGCGGCGGATCGTTGTCGACGAACAGGTGCGGCAGCATCGCCGCGCGGATGCGCTCGACCCACGGCTCGCCGAGCCGGATGCCGAGCCCGCCGCCGACTACGACCGCCTCGGGGTCGAGCAGGTTGACCGCCGAGGCGACGCCGGCGCCGAGCGCCTCGACCGCCTCCTCGAGCAGATCGATCGCCATATGGTCGTCGCGGGCCAGCGCCCGCTCCCAGATGCCCGAGGAGAGCCGGTCGCGGCCGCGCTCCTCCATGATCCGGAACAGCGCGGTCTTCTCGCCCTGGTTGACGCGCTTGCGGGCGCGGGCCTCCATCGCGCCACGACCCGCGTAGGCCTCCATGCAGCCGCGGCGGCCGCACGGGCAGTGCGCGCCGTTGAGGCGGACCACCATGTGGCCGATCTCGCCCGCCGTCTTGCGGCCCGACCCACGGCTTGCCGTCGAGGATCAGCCCGCCGCCGACGCCCGTGCCCCAGAACACGCCGAGCAGCGAGCTGAACTGGCTCGCGGCGCCGATCTCGAACTCCGCGTCGGTCGCGAGGTCGACGTCGTTGCCGAGCGAGACCGGCACGCCGCCCAGCTCCTTCTCGAGCGCCCTGCGCAGATTGAACGAGCCGCTCCACTCGGAGAGGTTCATGGCGCCGGAGACCGTGCCCTTGACGTCATCGACGCTGCCCGGCGAGCCGACGCCGACGCCGGCGAGGTCGGAGACCTCCAGACCGGCCTCCTCGAGCGACTCCTTGAGCACCGCGGCCATGCTCGTCGCGATCGCCTTCGGCCCTCCCTTGAGCGGCGTCTGGTCGCGCTTGGCGCCGAGCACCGTGTGCTCGGAGCTGTCGTCCACGACCGCCGCCTGGATCTTGGTGCCGCCGAGATCGATGCCGCCGTAGATCGCCATGCATGGCATCTTGCCGGTTAAGGGACGCGTCATGCTCTGATCGGTGGAGGTCTGGGCTCACGATCGCTGGCGAATCCCCCTTCCCGAGGGGCACAAGTTCCCGATCGACAAGTACCGCCTGCTGCGCGAGCGCGTGGCGGGAACGGTCGACGTGCTCGAGGCGGACGCCGTGCCGTGGGAATGGCTCGGCGCGGTGCAGGACGCCGACCTGCTGGAGCGGATCCGCTCGGGGACGCTGAGCGTGCGCGAGCAGCGCGGGCTCGGGCTGCCGTGGTCGGAGGTGCTGGTCGAGCGCGGACGGCGCTCGGTCGGCGGCACCGTGGCGGCCGCGCGGCGGGCGCTGCAGCACCGCGTCGGGATGAACCTCGGCGGCGGGACCCATCACGCCGGCCGCGACTTCGCCCGCGGCTACTGCCTGTTCAACGACGTCGTCGTGACCTTGGCGCAGCTGCGCTCGGAGGGCGCTCGTGCAGCGAGCGCTGGTCGTCGACTGCGACGTCCACCAGGGCGACGGCACCGCCCAGCTGCTCGGCCCGGACCCGGACGCGTTCACGCTCTCGCTGCACGGTGCGCGCAACTACCCGTTCGAGCGGATCCCGTCCGATCTCGATATCGATCTGCCCTCCGGCACGGGCGACGACGCGTACCTGGACGGCGCTGTCGAGTCGCCCTGGACCTGGCGATCGGCGCCGTGGACGCCGAGATCGCCTTCTTCCTCGCCGGCGCCGACCCCTGGGAGGGCGACCGCCTGGGCCGCCTCGCGCTGACCAAGGACGGCCTGCGGGCCCGCGACGAACTGGTGCTCGATCGGCTGCTGGCAACGGGCGCGGCGGTCGTCGTCGTGCTCGCCGGTGGCTATGCGCCGGACGTCCGCGACACCGTCGATATCAACGCCGCGACGGTGGCCGCCGTCGCCGCTCGCGACGGCGCCCTAAGCTGAGTGCCGTCCCGGGGGCGTAGTGATAACGGGAGCACGCGGCCTTTGCACGGCCGAGGTAGGGGTTCGATTCCCCTCGCCTCCACTCATCCGCGGCGCAGCGCGTCGACGGCGATCCGGCCGGCGGTGCCGATCGCGTGGTCGATCTCGGGCGCCGTCGCGGCCTGGCGCTCGGTCGCGGTGAACACCGCCACCGCGTAGCGCCCGCCGTCGGCGTACTCGACGACGCCGACCTCGTTGCGGATGCCCGGCCACGTGCCGGTCTTGCCCGAGACGTGGATCGCGTCCGACGGGAAGCCGGAGGCCAGCCGGTGCGGCCACACCTGCAGCCCGAGCACGCGCCGCATCTGCGCGCAGGCCTCCGGCGTGGCTGCCGCGTCGCGCCAGATCGCGGTCAGCAGGCGTGTCATGTCGCGCGCCGTGGTCCGCGGCAGCGAGCCGGCGCCGTCCGCGGCGAACATGTCGCGGCAGCAGCCGTCGACGACGGTCGCCTCGAGTCCGAGCCGGCGCAGGTTGGCGTTGATGGCGGCCTCGCCGAGGCGGTCGAAGACGGCATCGGCAGCCGAGCAGTCGCTGACGGTCATCATCGATTGCGCGAGGTCGCGCAGCGACATCTCGACCGGGTCGCGCAGCTGCGAGATGCCGGTGAGGCCGAGCTCGTCGCCCTCGACGACGATGCGCTCGCGCAGGTCCAGCTCGCCGGCGTCGCTCGCGCGGAAGAGCTGGGCCAGGACCGCCAGCTTGAACACGGAGGCCATCACGACCGGCTCGTCGGGAGCGAGTTCGAGCGAGCGGCCTGGGTCGTCGACGTCGACGGCGTGCAGCGTGCCGGTCGCGCCGGCCCTGGCGAACGTCCGCGCGATCCGCTCGACCGCGGTCACGACAGCGCCCCCGAGGACGGCCGCGGCGGATGCGGCCCGCGACCCGGAGGCCCGGGAACGGGCTCCCAGGCCGCCTCACGGCAGAGCGCGTCGACCGCGACGTCGGTGAAGGCGCTGATCGCCGGCGAGTCGCTGTCGGCCCGCCAGGCGGTCGAGAGCGAGAGCGACAGCGGCGCGCCGGACAGCGGCCGCCACGCGACCTCGGGCTCGGCCTCGGGCGGCTCGCTGATCAGCGCCACCGCCTCGCCCGCCATCACGAGCCCGACGCCGAACTCGCGGCTCGCCGCCTCGTGCACCTCCGCCGGGACGTAGCCGTACGCGCGGCAGTTCGCGAGCACGTCGTCATAGGCGTCCGGTGCGGAGGTCCGCGGAAAGAGCACCAGCGTGCGCTCGCCCAGATCGCCGAGGTCGAGCTCGTCGCATGCCGCCAGCTCGCCGCTCGCCGGCACGAGGGCCCCGAGCGGCTTCTCGACGACCGGCCCGGTGGCCAGCGCTGGATCGCTGACCGGGTGCAGCATCACGCCGACGTCCAGCTCGCCGTGCTTGAGCGCCTCGGCCTGGGCGGCCGACGACGCCTCGCGCAGCTCGAGGCTCACCCCTGGGCAGCTGGCGCGGAACGCGCGCAGCACCGCGGCGAGCACCGGTGCCTCGACGTCCGGCGCCGTGGCCGCGCGCAGCCGCCCGACGGCGCCGTCGCGCACGCGGCGCATCAGCGCCTGGAGGTCGTCGGCGTCGGTGAGCAGGCAGCGCGCCTCGGCCAGCAGCGTCCGCCCGGCGGGGGTGAGCGCGACGCGGCGCGAGGTGCGCGTGAAGAGCTCGACGCCGAGCTCGCGCTCCAGGCTGCGGATCCGCTGGCTGAGCGGCGGCTGCGCCATGTGCAGACGCTCGGCGGCCCGGCCGAAGTGCAGCTCCTCCGCCACCGCCACGAAATACCGGAGATGGCGCAACAGATCCATCCCGGTCCAACCTAGCGGGCGGGCCTCAGGGGACCTGCTGCAGGAAGCGCGCCGCGATCGGGGCCGCGACGGTGCCTCCCGCACGGCCGCCCTCGACGAGCACCGCGACGGCGAGATCGCCGCGAAAGGCGATGAACCACGCATGCGTGGGCGGAGGATCGCCGCCGCCGTACTCGGCGGTGCCGCTCTTGCCCGCCACGAACCCCGGCAGCCCGGCGAGCGCCGTCCCGGTCCCGCTCGTGACCACCGAGCGCATCAGCTCGCGCAGCGTCGCCGCCTCGCCGTCCGGCAGCGCGTCGCCGGCCGTGCGCGGGTCGCTCGCCAGCAGCCGCGGCGCGCGCCAGCGGCCTTCGGCGACGGTTCCCGCGACGCCGGCCATGATCAACGGGCTCGCGACGATCTTGTCCTGGCCGATCATCATCGCGGCGCGGGCGACGGGGGTCTCCCCCTCCGGGACCTGGCCGTCGGCCGCCGGGAGCCCGAGCTTGAGCGGCGCGCCGACGCCGAAGTCCCGCGCCGTCTCGGTCAGCGCGGAGCCGCGCAGGCGGGGTGCGAGCGACACGAACGCCGTGTTGCAGGACTGGGCGAAATCGGTGCTGAAGGGCACGTCTCCGGCGGCTCCGCCCTCGAAGTTGCGAAACGAGCGGCCGTCGACGACCTTGGTCGCGGGACAGGGCACGGTCTGGCTGGTCGAGAGGCCGCCTCGCAGCAAGGCGGCGGTACTGACGACCTTGAAGGTCGAGCCGGGCGGATAGAGGCCGGTCAGCGCGCGATCGAGGGTGGAGTCCGACGGGCGGTTGGCGACGGCCAGGACGTTCCCGGTCGACGGCTGCAGCGCCACCAGCGCCGACTTGGTCCTGGTCGCACCCAGCGCCCGCTCGGCGGCACGCTGGAGGTCGAGGTCCAGCGTGGTCTCGAGGTCCGTCGGGCGCTTCCCGCGCCAGCGCCGCAGCGTCTTCTCGATCACACCGTCCTTCGCGTCGCGGATGACGACGGAGCGGCTCGCGGTGCCGGCCAGCTGCCGGTCGAACGCGGCCTGCAGACCCCATTGGCCGACCTCGTCGCCGGTCGCCAGCTCCCCGTCGGACTTCTCCACCTGCTCGGCGGTCGCAGGCCCGACGGCGCCGAGCAGCGCGCGGGCGAACGTCTTGGTCGGCGCCAGCGGCGCGGTCCCGGGCGCGGTCGAGACGCCCGGCACCGTCTGCAGCTCCTCGGCGACGGCGTCGTAGTCCTCCTTGCGCAGCGTGATCACGGGCACGAAGCCCTTGGTCCGCCGGACGGCCCGCTCGAGCGGGCCGGCGTCGACGTCGACCAGCGCGGCGACCCGTCGTGCCGTGTCGTCCGCGTCGCGGACCTTGCTCGTATCGATATCGATCGAGACGACCGCTCGCTCGGCCATCAGCGCACGGCCGCCGCGATCCTCGATCCGGCCGCGTGCGGGCGCCTTGCTGACGGTGCCGAGACGCGTCGCGGCCGTGAGCTTGGGTTGCAGGGTCGCCGGGCTCCAGAGCACGCGCCAGCCGTCCTTCCCGCGCTTGAGCCGCAGGTGCGTCCGGTAGCTCCAGCGGCCGATCCGGGGGATCTCCCAGGCGACGGCCAGCGTGGCCGAGGCGGCGTCGTCGTCCTCGCGCACCGGGCCGACGGTCGCGCGCACGGTGGCCCCGTCGAGCCCGCTGCGCGAGGCCGCCAGCTGGGCGAGCGCCGCCGGCGGCCGGTCGGTGAGGCCCGCCGCGCCGCGGTCGTCGCCGCGGCTCCAGGCGGCCGCGTAGCGCGCGGCCGTGTCGCTCGCGGGCTTCCCGTGGGAGCACCCGGCGAGGAGGACGGAGGCGATCAACGCGACGAGGAGCTTGCGTGACATCCCAACAGCCAAGCGGGGTAGAGGCGCCGGCTCAACACCAATGCCGGCGGCGATCAAGACCGTTCTGGTCTTGGCGGACGCGGCGAGACGCGGTCCGGGGCTATAAGGGTCCGCGCCTCGCCACTGAATGCGTCCTAAGCCTCAATTCGGGGATGAGGCAGCCGGGGTTATCGGCGCGTACCCGCCGACCTTGAGCTACTTGTCCCAGTCGAAGTCGCGCGGTGGCTTCTGCTCGAACCACAGGCGATCGTGCTCGGGCGTCTCCTGGAGGAAGTCGGGCGTCTCCTCCAGCACGTCCTCGTCCTCGTCGCCTTCGGGGCGCGGCGCTGCGCGACGCGGCTCGAGCGCCTCGTCGGCGGGAACCTCGTCCGGATCCTCGTCCAGCCACGGGTCCTCGTCGTAGCCGGGCGCCACGGCGGCCGGCGGCTCCTCGGGGATGCCGGGCTCGCCCTCGGGCAGCTCGTCGACCGGGGCCTCGAGCTTCGGCCTCGGGTTCGGGTTCGACCGCCGGCTCAGGCTCGGGCACTTCCGGCTCGACCTCCGCAGGGGCCTCCGGCTGCGCGAATTCGTTGCGCTGACCCGGGCCGAGCGCCTCCTGCTCCTGGCGCGCGACATCCTCCGGATTAGCTCCGTGCTTGCGTTTGAGCTCGAGATGCTCTCGGATGGCGTCGTCGAGGAGTCCCATGGCCGCCGTCTCCCTTCAGCCTACTCGGCCTTGACCGTCCGGTTCTTACCCGACCGTTTCGCCCGGTAGAGCGCGGCATCCGCCGCCGCCACCAGGCCCTCCTTGTCAGATTGTGACGCGCTCGACAGCGACGCGGCGCCAAACGAGGCCGTCACCCGCAGAATCCCGTCGCCGTCGAGCAGCGGCAGCTCGAGCTCCTCGATGCGCTTGCGCACGCGCTCGGCGAAGCGATACGCACCGTCGAGATCGGTCTGCGGCAGCGCGACCGCCATCTCCTCGCCGCCGTAGCGTGCGGGCTCGTCGACGTCGCGGCGCGCCGACTGCTTGAGGACGCGCGCGACCTCGCGCAGGACCATGTCGCCCTGCATGTGCCCGTAGGTGTCGTTGACGCGCTTGAAGTTGTCGATGTCCAGCATGATGAGGCCCATCTCGGCGTCATAGCGCCGGGCGCGCTCGACCTCGGCCGACATGACCTCCTGGAAGCGGCGGTGATTGAAGAGCCCGGTGAGCTCGTCCGTGACCGCCTGGCGCTGCACGGTTTCGTGCAGATCGACGTTCTCCACCGAGACCGCCGCCTGGCTCGTGAGGTAGGCGAAGAGCTCGCGCTCGGGCGGCAGGAACGCACGGTCGCCGCGGGCGACGGAGACGATCGCCAGCACGCGGTCGCCGGCCTCGGTGGCCGACAGCGGCGCGGCCATCGCGCTCGCCCCGCCGATCTGGATCTCCGCGACCGTGCCGGCGTCCATCACGGCCGCCTCGGCGGCGTGCAGGGCGCGGTGGAAGGCCTCCGGGTCGCCGCTGCGGGTGACCTCCTCCATCGGCGCGTCGGCGCCCCGGCGCATCGTGGCGCGGCCGCACTCGGCACCGACGCCGTCGACCGCCGTCTGCACGACGATGTCGAGCACGCCGACGCGGTCGAGCCCGCGCGCGAAGGACTCGCCGACGCGGCGGATCGCCTCCTGCAGGCGCCCGCGCTCGCGCTTGAGGTCCTCCAGGCGCGCCTCGAGCTGCAGCGCCATCGAGTTGAACTCCTTGCCCAGCGCCGCGAACTCGTCGTTGCCCTCCGCGGGGACGCTGACGCTGAAGTCGCCGCGGCCGAGCCGCTGGGCGGCGTTGAGCAGCCGCTGGACCTCTGCGGACAGCGTCCGGCTGACGATCACCGCGAACACCAACGCGAGCGCGAGGAACCCGAGCGTCAGCCCGAGCACGACCAGGATCGCCTCGTCGCCCTGCCCCGGCACCGCCGTGAAGAGCCGCACCGTCAGCAGCACTTCGCCGGGCTCGCGCACGGGGAACCGCACGGTGCGGTACTCGCGCGCTCCGATCCTGACGTTGGTGCCGGACTCGTCCGGCATCTGCACGGTGGCGGCCAGTCGCGAGGTCGAGGCCAGGACCTCGTCGCCGCGGTCCACGCGCGCGCCGACCTCGAGCAGCTTCTGGACCTCCTCGACGTAGGCGCGCGCCGAGGTGACCGACACGGTGATGCGCCCGATGCGATCCCCGTTGGAGGCCTGCAGCTGGCCGGCGGACGACGCGATCGCGTCCGGCGAGCCCGTCTCGAAGCGCCCCAGCCCGTCGACGACCAGGACGATCTGCTGCGCCCCGATCTGCCGGTCGAGCATGTCCAGGCGCTGCTGGACCGCGGCCTTGTCCTCATTCTTGATCGCGGACGCCAGTTCGACGTCCTCCTTGATCGGCGCCGCGGCGGCCGTGGCCCGCTCGCGTTCCTCGGTGTAGAGGTTCTGCGCGCCCTTCTGCGCCTGCACCAGCGTCGAGTCGAGCTTGAAGTTGTCCCCGGCGTCCAGCAACTGGAACAGAACGATCGCGACCGCGGCCATTGGGACGACGACGATCACAGCAAAGAAAAGCCGCAACCGGCCGCGGAAGGAGGGCTGGAGCAGGGTCATATCGGCAGCACTGCGTGCGCCAATCTAGCCGGGACGACATATACGGCGTCCCACGCCAGTGCGGCTACAATGCGCCCTTGGACGGCAGGACCCGGATTCCTGCCTTCTGCTTGGGGCTATAGCTCAGTTGGGAGAGCGCCTGGATCGCACCCAGGAGGTCCGGGGTTCGAGTCCCCGTAGCTCCATCAGCCCGGATTCCGCGCCACCGCGCGGAGTCCGGGCTTTTTTGTTCGAGCGTCCGCGCTACTTCAACCGAGCGTGACCGCCGTGTCGTCGATGACGAACGAGGTCTGCAGCGACGAGTCCTCGACGCCGTTGAACTTCAGCGCCACCGTCCGCCCGGCGAAGCCGGCGATGTTGCACGTCTGCAGCTTGTAGCCGGCCGCCTTGTTGATGTCCGAGTAGATCCCGAGCGTCGTGGCTCCCAGCGTGTCTCGTGGTGGGCGGTCCCGTAGCCGTCGAGCCAGGCGGCTGCTGAGCGGGGCCTCCCGGGAGGCGGCAGCGGCGAGGGTGCGCGTGCACGCCGCGGGCGGGCGCCCGCGCACGACGGCCCTCCAAGGGCTCCGCCGGGCTGACCGCTTGACCCGCGGGGGAAGTCGTGGGACCGTCGAGGGACGATGGAACCGACCCATCGCACGCTCGTCGTCGCCAATCTGACCGCACAGACGCCGACGCTGCTGCAGGAGATCGACCGGCGCGCGGGCGCACGGCCGACGGCGTTCACGCTGCTGGTCCCCGCGATCTCGCGCGGACCCGCCGATTGGACCGTCGAGGACGGCGTGAAGGCGCTGCGCAAGGCGGCCCGCGGGCCGACCGGCATGCGGGAGGCGCAGGTCGACGGCATCCGCGGGGTCGGCGATCCGTTCGAGGCCATCAAGCAGGCGCTCGCGGCCGGCGACTTCCATGACGTGATCATCTCGACGCTGCCGAAGCTCAGCTCGGAGTGGCTGAAGAAGGACCTCCCGACCCGCGTGCAGGCGCTCGGTTTGCCGGTGAGCGTTCTGACACCGCCCGAGCCATCGCGCGATCGCGTGATGCGCTTCCTGTTGCCCTCGCGCCCCGACGGCCGCGACGGCTGAGTCAGCCTCCCCGGATCTCCGCGAGCCGGCGGGCGACGATCGCCTTCAGCGTGGCGTCCGGGAGCGGCTGGGCGGGTGAGAAGCGGATCGTGCCCTTGGACAGGCTGAAGCCCTGGAGCTGGTCCTTCTCGGCCTCGATGACCGCCGGACTGAAGGGGTGCAGGCTCAGATGGGCCTTGGAGGCCGTGAAGCCGATCAGCGGCTTGCCGTCGTAGCGGAACGCGGGCATTCCGTAGCTGATCCCCTCAACCGCGTCCGGCACCTCGGCGGCGATCACCGCGCGCACCCGCTCGAGCTCGAGCTTGGCGTCGGCGGGCACGGTCGCCAGGTAGTCGTCGATCTCCGTCATCGGCGCATTGTCCCTCCTCGCGCGGCTGTAGCCTCCGGCCATGGGTCTGACGGAAGGCATCCAGCGCACCGACGAGTTTCGCGTCGAAGGCGAGCTTCTGACCGACGTCGAGGGCACGCTCCCGCTGCCGGTGCTCTCGACGCCCGGGATGATCTCGATGATGGAACTGGCCGCGACCGCGCTCGTACGCGACTCGCTGGAGTTCGGGCAGGCGACGGTCGGCTTCGAGGTCTGCATCAAGCACGTGGGCGGCGCGCTCGAGGGCGCGACGTGCACGGTGACCGCGCGCTTGCGCGAGGTGAAGGACGGTCGCAAGCTGCGCTTCGATGTCGAGGTACGCGAGGGCGAGCGCACGATCGGCGTCGGGACGCACGAACGGCGGGTCATCTCCGTAACGGGTGAATGAGGTCGTTTCCGGCCTCATTTGAGCCTTATACGTCCTAAGACCGGACGGATCAGGTCCGTGAGCGGGCGTACACTGCCGCTCATGGAGTCGCTCGGGGAGGTGATGCGCCGCCGCTGCCGGGCCTTGGGAATCACCCAGGCGACCCTGGCCGAGCGGGCCGGTGTGCACGTCCGCCAGATCCGCCGCTACGAGAGCGGCGAGCAACAGCCGGTGCTCGCGGTCGCGGTCCGGCTCGCTTCGGCGCTCGACGTATCGCTCGACGAGCTGGCCGGCATCGCGGCCACGTCGATCTCCGTGGACGGCGACTGGTGGGCGGCACGGCAGGTGCAGATCGACGGCAACGCCGTCACCGTGGCGCTGCCGATCCGGCTCACGCAACACGGGCCGACGATCGAGCTCGAAGGTCTCGAAGCGGGCCGCGGCGCCGCCTGGCGCGGGGAACTGCGCCTGTGGAGCGGCCCCACGCTTACCGGCTGGTACTCCGGGGCCACCGGCGACGTCCGCTCGCGGGGCACGATGCTGCTGCTGCTGAGCGAGGACGGAAGGGTCGCGGAGGGGCGCTGGGTGGGCGTTTCCGGCAGCGGCGAGATCGTCACCGGTCGCGCGGCCCTGGCGCGCACTCGCGAGGAGGCGCAATCGGCGCTCGTCGCGTTCGACGCCTAGTCGCTGATTCCTTTCACCCCCGCTTGAAGTTTTCTTGAGAACGGCCGATGTGCCTGGAAACCACCCACTTCGGCCGGAATGGAATCTGGTCACGAAAGGCAGGGAACGCCGTGTCCAGCATCGATCCTTCCAAGTCCGTCCCGCGCTCACGCCGCCGGCTCGCCGCGTGGCTCGCCTTCGGCGCCGTCGGACTCGCCACCGGCGCCGTCTGGGCCACCGGTTTCGCCTCTGCGGGCGGTGCCTCGAGCGGCCGGGTCACCTCTCCGGCGCTCGCCCGGACCGCTCCCGCCGATCAGGCTGACCGGCTCGCCGGAACCGTCACCGTGGACACCGCGACGCTCGATTACACCTATGAGGGTTCCTGGGGCGCGATCGTCGACACGAACCTGTTCACGGTCGACCTCACCGGCCACTCCGGTACGTACAACCTTGCGCTCCTCCTCGCCGACACCACGCCGCTGACTGGCTGGTCCAGCCTGCAGATCGAGTTCCAGATGGTCCCGGCGAGCGGTCCTGGGGACACGTGCGTGGCGTCCGACTTCGCCGTCGGCACCCCGGCCGCCGACAAGAACGTCATGCGCTTCGACGCCGAGGATGCCGCCGTGTACTGGAATGCCGTTCCCGGCAACGCGGTGTACTGCCTCGGCGTGGACGCCAGCGACGGCCGCAGCCTCACCCGCACGTGGCTGCGCGGCGCCGATGAGAACGCTTCCCCCAGCGTGTTCCCCGCGTTCGTCGCCACCGTCGACCGCGCTTCGTAACCCACAGTCGTGACGGGGCGGGCTCGCGCGCTCGCCCCGCCTCTGCTTCTCCGTCCTGACCCCACCGTGCCGCCGACCATCCTCCTCGCCGATCCGTCCGTCCGTCTCGCCGGCGCGCGCTCTGCCGTGCGCCGACCGAGGGGGCAGCGGATCGCCGTGCGGCGCCGGCTCAGCCGGAGTTCGCTTGCTGTGGTCGCCTTGCTCGCGATCGCGGCAGCCGGCCTCGGATACCTCCGCACGTGGCCGCCACTCGCCACGGTGATGTCGGGCAGCATGGCGCCGACGATCAACACCGGAGACATGGTTCTGGTCAAGAAGCTCGACGGCGGGCCGCGGGTCGGCGACATCGTCACCGTCAACGTCCCGTCCAGCGCCCGCACCCGATTCGGCTATCCGCCCGTCGTCATCCACCGGATCGTCGCCATCGACAAGGAGGGCGTCGTCACCACCAAGGGCGATGCCTTCAAGAAGGTCGACCCGTTCGACGTGCCCACGTCGGCGCTGAGCACCAAGGTCGTCGCGACCGTTCCGGCCGTCGGCCGTGTGTTCGCCTTTCTGGGCAGCACGCTCGGTCTGATGTGGCTTGCCGGCGGCGCGATCATGCTGATCGGCATGCCGCTGCTCGATCGCTATCGCGAGGGGCAGCGCCGCGGCCTCGACGAGCGAGACGACATGCACACCGTCCTGCAGACGGTCACCGAAGAGCTCGCGCTGTTGCGTGCCGAGCGCGGTCGCGAACTCGACGAAGCCGCGGTTCATGCGGCAGAGCGTGAGCAGCTTCGCGCCGCGAACGCGGCCGTATCGAAGCAACTCGAGCAGCTCCCCGCGCAGATCGAACGGGCCGTCGCTGCCGCGATCGCGGCCGGCGCGCCGGCGCCTCCTCCCCCACCGCCGCCCGTCCCTCGCGCCCCCGGACGCCTGATCGCCGCCTCGGCCTGGAAGCCGCCGACGCCGGACCTGATGGCCGCGCTGCGACCGCCGGCGAGGGCCGCGGGCGGAATCTTCAGCACGCCGCCCGACTTCGCCGCGCTCACGGCGTAGTCATAGGAACGTGCGGATCGGCACGAACCGCGCTACGATCCGCGCCATGGAACCGGACCGGTTCGACGATGTCGAGACCCGGATCGTGGAGGAACCCGTCGAGCCGCCGAAGCCGCGGCGCACCGTGCGGGCAGGTCCCGCCGTGCTCGCCGTGACCGCGGCGCTCGCTCTGACGGGTTCGCTGGCGGCAGGCGCATCGGCGCTGACGAGCACCGCCCAGGCCCCGACGCGCGCGGCGGACCAGTCGTCGCACGTGCTCAAGCAGGGTCATAGGTCGGGCAAGCGGCACGGGCTCTGCAACAAGGGCGAAGGCCGCCGCAGCGCGTCGGCCGTCAGCTACTAGCGGCTCCGCACGCGATCCACCGCGATGCACCTTTTTGGTGCGTTCCGGGTAGCCCCTGCGCCGAACACGATTCGGGGCAGGATGCCCCGGAAGGGGGATCGATGCATAGAACACCTTCGCGCACGCGGGGACTGCTCGGCGCGACACTGGTCGGCGGCCTCTTGCTGGTGGCAGCGCCGGCCGGCGCGATGCCGCCACCGTGCGATGTCGTGGGCAACCCATGCCCGACAGGCGCGAAAGAGGCCAACGGCACGGTCGACGTCGCCGCGGGCCAGACGCTCGGCGTGCGGCCGAGGCCGCGCCAGAACGCCAAGCAGATCCGCCAGCTCAAGGACGGCGCGAAGGTCGTCATCGTCTGCCAGACGCTTGGCGACCAGGTCTCCGGGACCTTCGGCACCTCGAAGCTGTGGGACAAGCTCAAGAAGGGCGGGTTCGTCAGCGACGCCTACGTCAGCACCGGCAGCGACGGCCGCGTCGCGCCGGACTGCCCGCGCTCGTCGACCCCGCACCCGACGACCCACCCCACGGAGTCGGGTGGCGGCAGGCCGCGCAGCGTCGTCTTGCGCAACGACTACCCGTACGCCAACGAGTCACCGAAGACGGCCGAGAAGTGGGGCTTCTACCACCGCGAGTGCACGAGCTTCGTCGCCTACCGCCTCAACCGGCTCAAGAAGTTCACGTTCTCGAACCGGATGCAGGGCGGGCACTTCGGCGACGCGGGCAACTGGGACGACAACGCCCGTGCGCTCGGCTTCAAGGTCAACAACACGCCGACCGTCGGCTCCGTGATGGTCCGCGACAGCGGAACCTGGGGTCACGTCGCGATCGTGGCCAAGGTGACCAAGACGCGCTTCGAGGTCGAGGAGTACAACCACGACGTGTCCCATGGCTACGGTCAGCGCTGGATCTCACGCGCACCCAACGCTGACTGGGACCATTTCATCCACTTCCGTCAGTAGGCGTTACGGCGTCGTCGTCGAGAGCGTGAAGGTCAGCGTCTTGGCGTAGGACCCCGTGCGGAGCGGGTCGGTGGCCCCGATGTGCTGGCGGAACGTGATCGCGACCGCCGCATTGGACACCGGCCCGGTCCAGCTCGCCGGGTTGAGCTCGACCCGCAGCGCCTCAGGCAGGGAGAACGCCCCGTTGGTCAGGTGGCCCGGGTCCGACGTCGTGAGCGCGGCGTCGCCGGCGGTGCTGATGACGTTGGCCGTCGTCGACGCCGTGTACTCACGGTCGACGCCCGGGGTGAACGCGCCGAAGCTCGCGTTCGCGCCCATCGTCAACGACAGCGTCGCCGCGACCGTGCCGCCGGCGCTGCCGGTCGCCTCCGTCGCGTACTCGCGGGCCAGCTTCGCGCCCGCGGGCAGGATCTTGGCCGCCGGCGTGGCGACGCTGACGCCGTTGCCGAGGTCACGGCCGGGCGCGTCGACGACCGGCAGCCGCAGCTGCAGGTCCGACACGGTGATCGTCTGCTGCGGCGCGGCCGCCGAGGACGTGCGCAGGTACTGCGAGTCCTGGGCGAGCAGCTCGAGCTTGAGGACGTGTCCGGGCTGGACCGTCCAGGCCTGCGGGTGCAGCTGGAAGACCTGCTGGGTCGGGCCGGCGCCGACGCCGAGCGGGCGCTGGTCGCCGCGGGCGATCAGGCGCTCGGTCGTGCCGTCGACGTCGTAGAGCCGCGCCGCGATCATGTCGTTGGCGCCGGTGACGGTGAACTTGGCGACGATCGTCGGCGAGCCCGCGAGCGTGTAGGCCGACGTCGTGGCCGGAACCTTGTACGTCGCGGCCGAGGCGTTGTCGGCGCTCGAGGTGGTCGTGCAGACGTCGCCGGAGGTGAACGCGTTGCTCGGCGCGGTGCCGGGCGCGACGATCGTCTGGGCCGCCGTGCCGTCGAGCCGGATCTCGCCGGGCGCCAGCTGCGCCCAGGTCGGCGCGTGGTAGCGCGTCCCGGCGCCGCTGGTCGGGCACTTGGACGTGAGGATGTCGACGCCGCCGCGAGCGTCGGCGGGCTCGGCGCCGACGCCCTTGACGTAGTAGTCCAGCCAGGCGTTCTCGACGGCGCTCAGCGCGGCGCGGTCGGCGGCGCTGGCGCCGGCGCGCGGGCTGTGGCCGAAGTCCATGTGGAACATCGAGATCGGCGTGTTCGGGTACTTCGCGCGGGTCTTGTTGTAGTAGCGCAGCGACTCGTCGACCGGGAACAGGTCGTCGTTCCAGCCGTTGGCGAGCAGCGCGGGGGCGGGAGCGATGCTGTCGTCGATGTAGTACGCCGAGTGGTTGGTCGTGAGCTCGTTGACCATCTGCGTCGCCGCCGGGTTGCCGTCGAACGGGCCGCCGGTGTCGGTCAGGTTCTTCCAGCCGGTGATGTCCGCGCTCGGGTCGGTGCCCGACGGGCGCGTAGAAGCCGAGCAGCGAGCCGGCGAGGTAGAGCGAGTTGTTCCAGCTCTGCTTCTGCACGCCGACGCGGTGGCCGCCGCTGAGGTAGGAGGCGTTGGCGACGTAGTCGAGCGAGCTGCCGTTGGGCGTCAGCGCGTAGGCGATGTCGCTCCACGTGTACTCCGGGCACGGTCGCGGCGATGGCTCATCGGCTTGCCGAGCGGGCTCGTCCACGGGATCAGGCTGCCGTCGGGCAGCTGCGTGCGGTTGCGCAGGGCGCCGAGCGCGATCGACATGCCGCCGCCGTAGGAGCCGCCGGTCGCGGCGATCTTCTGCGGCTCGATCAGGCCGTCGTCGGCGAGCTGGCCCGAGCGCGTACTGCGCGTCGCGCACCTCGAAGGCGTTGTGCATCAGGTGGATGTAGCCCTTGCCGACGCAGCGCGTGTCGGTGCGCATCGCCGCGCCGCAGGAGCCGCCCCAGCCGCGGTCGGTCATCGTGAACACGGCGTAGCCGCGGGTGAGCGCGCGCTGGACGTCGGTGCTCGTGAGGCCGAGCTTCGTGCCGCCCCAGCCGTGGTAGATGCTGATCACGGGGTACGGGCCGTCGGCCCCTTCGGCCGGCGCGGGCGGGAACGCGACCGAGACGTCGAGCGGAATCCCGTCCCAGCTCAGGATCTGCGCGGTCGCGGTGCCGCAGAAGCGCTGTCCCGAGGCCTGCACCGTGCAGTTGATCGGCGTGGAGGTCTTCGTGAAGACCTGTGGGATCGCGGCGTTCGCCGCCGACGGCACCAACAACCCGGCCGCGACCACCGCGGCCGCTGACAGCATCCTGCGCATTGGACTCTCTCCTCCTCCGTGACCTGACCAGGCATCAGAGCACGTCGGAGCCAGATGAACAACTGGGCTGAAGGTCAGCCGCTGCGGAGGTCCGCGATGACCTCGGAGGCCATGCGCAGGCGCAGCGCGAGGATCCGCGCCAGATCCCGGAGCATCGCGTGTGCCAGCGCCGGCTCATGTTCGAGCAGGCTGTCGAAGGCCGCCGTGTCGAGGCGCACGACCTCGACGTCGGTGACCGCGTCGAGCGTCGCCGACCGCGGCCGGCCGTCGAAGAACGCCAGCTCGCCGAGCACCGACGGCGCGTCGATCGTCTTGAACGCGCCCTCGTCGCGCGGCAGCCGCACGCCCACGGTGCCCTCGGTCAGCAGGTAGAGCGCGCGGTCCTCCTCGCCGGCCTGCACCAGCGCCAGGCCGGCGCCGATCTGGCGCACCTCGGCGTGGGAGAAGATCGTCACCCAGTCCATCGCCGTCGCCTCGGGCAGGAACAGCAGGTCCGCCGAGTCCTCGTGGGCCTCTTCGGCGAAGACGATGAACGGACCCATGTGCACGGCCTCAACGTACAGGGTCAGGCGATGAATTCGCCAAGCCGCGCCGCCTCCGCGTCGACCGCCTTGCGTTCTTCCGTCGTCAGGGTGCGGAACGGCTCGATCGTCCCGTCCGGCCGCCACGCGCCGGCCACCGCGCCGTCGACGATGAACGTGCCGACCGATTGCGGCATCTTCGTGTTGAAGATCCGCGCGCGGTGCTCCTCCGGAAGGATCAGCGCGCGGCGTGCGTGGGCGAGCAGGACGGCGTCCCAGGTCGGGAGAAAGCGCACCGGGGCGGGTGTGTCCGGGTCCGGGAGCGGCAGGTCTTCGAGATCCAGGAGCTCGGTCCCGTCCTCGGCCTCGAAGCGGCGCAACGGGAGCCGCTCGAGCGCCGGATCGACGTCCTTGAGCCCGAGGCCGCCCCAGTTGGCGATCTCGGCCCTGGAAGATGGGCCGAAGCCGGTGAGGTAGCGGGTGACGAGGTGGTCGAGCGCGTCGTCTTCGGTGACGTCCGGTGGCCCGATCCAGTCCTCGGCGAGCCCGTAGAGGTCCGCGCGGCGGCGTTCCCACGTTCCCGGCGGCGGCACCCGGACCATGTCGACCCAGAGCCCGATCCCGTGCGCGACCGGCTTGGTGAGCAGCTCGTCGATCGCCTTGCGCTTCATCGGACCGTCCTTGAGCGCCGCGCGCAGTGTTTCGGCCGCTGCCTCCATGTCCGCGGCGGTGGGGCCCTTGACGGCCCGCAGCCACAGGGTGCGGCGAGCTCCGCGGGTCGCGATCGCCAGCGGCCAGTAGTCGGCGCGCGAGACGAGATGGATCGTGACCCGCATCAGCGTCCCCTGGATCACCTCGCGGCCTTCCAGCGCCCGCGTCAGCGCCGCGCGCTCGAATCGGGCGACGCGCGACCACAGCCCGATGTACATCGACGGCGCGTACTGCGCCTGCAGCGCACCCATCGCGTCGAGCGCATCCGGGATCGGCAGCTCGCGGCGTTCGAGCAGGCCCTGGCGGGCGAGCAGGGCCCGATTGAGCTCGCGCTGACTGAGGATCCGCACCCGCTGGAGCGTTACACGCAGAAGCGGATCACGCGTGCCTGCGCCGCGTTGCCCGCGGCGTCGCGCATCCGCAGCGTCAGCGTGTGCCGGCCCCGCGTGAGCTTGGAGCGACCGGTCAGGCGCCGCGCCGTGAGCGTGTGGCGGCCGGGGCTCAGCGCGAAGGTGCGTTGGACCGTCCGGCACGTCGTGCGGCAGGAGCGCCAGGCGGCGGTCGTGGTCGCGGTCGGCGTCGCGGTTGCTGTTGGCGTCGGGGTCGGGCCCCACGATGCGCTCATGTATCCAGCGAGCCTTCACCCCAACCCGGGTAACGTCCCGGGCATGTCACTGGAACGTCCTACCGCCCCGGATCCATACGACCTGCTTCCGCCCAAGCCGTCGTTCCACCTTGAGAGCGACGAGGTCAAGGACGGCGAGTTGATGGACGCGAGCTTCGTCGCGGCCATGGCCGGAGGCACGAGCGACCATTCACCGCACCTGCGGTGGTCGGGCTTCCCGGAGGAGACCAAGGGGTTCGTGGTCACCTGCTTTGACCCTGACGCGCCGACGCACAGCGGCTTCTGGCACTGGCTGCTGGTGAACCTGCCGGCCTCGACGACCGAGCTCGCGAGCGGCGCCGGCAGCGGCGGCGAGCTGCCCGAGGGCGCGTTTCACGTCCGCAACGACTACGGCGAGAAGGCCTGGGGCGGCGCCGCGCCGCCGGAGGGCGACCCGCCGCACCGCTACGTCTTCGCCGTGCACGCGCTCGACGTCGACGGGCTGGAGATCAACGAGGACGTCTCGCCCGCGTTCGTCGGCTTCAACCTGGCGTTCCACACGCTGGCGCGCGGTGTGATCCGGCCGCTGTTCGCCGCTTGAGCCTCTGGCGCCGCCGCGGCCCGATCGCCGCGGCGGCGCTCGGCCTTGCCGCGCTCGTCGCGTTCGTCGCCGTCCCGGCGTACTCGGCGTTCGACTCGATCTACTCGCTGGTCTGGGGCCAGGACCTGCTGCGCGGCGAGAAGCCGACCTTCGACGCCTACCGCGCGCCGACCCAGCATCCCGCTGTGGGTCGCGCTCTCGACGCTGCTCGCGCCGTTCGGCGAGGTCGCCAGCCGGGCGATCGTCGGCGTCTGCGTCGCCGGCGTTCGTCGCGCTCGTCTGCGGCGGCTTCCGCTTCGCGAAGGCCGTCTTCGGCGAGCCGGTCGGCTGGATCTGCGCGCTGCTGCTGTTCTCGCGGCTCGACTACGGCTTCCTGGCGGCGCGCGGCTACATCGACGTCCCGTTCCTCGCGCTCGTGGTGTGGGCGGCGGCGCTGGAGGCCGAGAAGCCGCGCCGCGGCGGCGCCGTCTGGGTCCTGCTGGCGGCCGCCGGGCTGCTGCGCCCCGAGGCGTGGCTGCTCAGCGGCGCCTACGCGCTCTGGCTGATGTACGCCGAGAAGCGGCTCCCGCGCCCGAAGGAGGTCGGCTGGGTCCTCGTCGCACCGGTGATCTGGACCGCGTCGGACTGGTTCGTGACCGGCGACCCGATGTACTCGTCGAACTACACGACCCGCTCGGCGCTCTCGCTCGGCCGCCGCGTCCCGGTCGAGCAGCTCCCCGAGCGGCTGCTGCACTTCATGAACGACCTGACCAAGCCGCCGGTGCTCGTCGCGGGCGCGCTCGGGATCGTCCTCGCCTTCGTGCTCATCCGCCCCCGCGCCCGGCTGATCCTGCCGAGCTTCCTGCTGCTGTTCGGCATCGCGACGTTCCTCGGGCTCTCGATCCGCGGCTTCGCGGTCATCAACCGCTACCTGGTGATCTCGGCGCTCGCGCTGACGGTCTTCGCCGCGTTCTCGCTCGGCGGTTGGTCGGTCATACGCGGCCGCGGGCGAACCGCGTGGGCAGTCGGCGCCGCGGCCGTGGTCCTGCTCGGCACCGGCTGGACCGTGTCGCGCTTCAACGGCGAGCACATCCGCTGGGAGCTGCGCAGCCGACAGCTCGTGCACGCCGACATGGTCAACCTGCTCAACGATCCGCAGGTGAAAGCCGGGCGTCGATGCGGCCCCGTCACGGTGCCCAACCACAAGCTCGTGCCGGACATCCGCTACCTGCTCGACGCGCGCGTCGACGAAGTGCTCCCGCGCACCCGCCTGCCCGAGGCCGGGCGCAACACGCCCGGCGTGGCGCTGTTCGTCTCCGGCGGGCGCCGCTTCCTCACGCACCCCGCCTACGGGCCGTTCGACCAGCTCGACGACGATCCGCTGATCCAGGTGCCGGGGGACGACTTCCGGCTCGTCGCCTCCGGCCGCTACCTGGCCGCGTACGTCAACTGCGCCTGACGCGCCCGCCGGCGCGCGGGCTGCTCGATCAGCAGCCACGACGCCCAGCCGATCAGCAGCGATCCGGCCACGCCCGCGGCGAGCAGGACGACGAAATCCCGGTTCGTCCCACGGTGGAAGCCCAGCGTGTTCAGGCAGAACAGCATCACCATGAAGTGAAAGAGGAAGACGCCGAAGGAGACCTTCCCGAGCCAGCGCGCCGGCGGGTTGTCGGCCAGCCGTTGCCACGCGCGGGGGCCGGCCGCGGCGGCGAAGACGAGCGCGCCGAACGCCACGGGGACCGCGACCGCCAGCCACAGATGCTGGCGTGCGCCGAGCCGCGCCGAGCCCGCATCGGCGCCGCCTGAGGCCCACAGCACGCCGATCGCCGCAGCGATCGCGGCCGCCACCATCCAGCCGCGCATCCGCACGCCGCGCGCGTAGAGCCAGGCGCCCGCCATCCCGGCCGCGAAGTCGGCGGCGAACATCGGCGGCAGCGAGAGCAGCCGGTCGGCGGTGCCGGAGTCCGCGAGGCCGAGCGCCAGCGCGCGCAGCGCCACGGTCCCCGCGAACGCGACGACCAGCCACAGCACCGGACGGCGCAGGAACCCGATCGCGATCAGCGGCAGCACGACATAGAACGCGACCTCGACCGACATGCGTCCACAGCACGGGATCGACGCGGAAGCCGAGCGCGCCGTTGTAGCCCGGGAGCAGCCGCGCCTCGACCTGCAGGAACGTCAGGTGCGCGAGCACGGCCTCGAACGTGGGCGGGCGGCGATCGGCGACCGGGCCGGCGAGCGCGTGGAAGAAGATCAGCGCCGTGGCGATCGCCGCGTAGTAGGCCGGGACGATCCGCGCCGCGCGGCGCACGGCGTAGTCGCGCCACGATCCGAACTGCCCGGTCGTCGCCGCCGGCAGGCAGAGCACGAAGGCGCTCAGCACGAAGAACAGGTCGACGGCGAGGAAGCCGCCCGAGATGACCGCGCGGCCGCCGCCGAGCAACGGCCCGCCGGTCAGGACCCACGCGTGGTAGACGACCATCAGCAGCGCCGCGTAGCCGCGCAGCCCCTCCAGCGCGCCGAGGAACCTCACCGTGCCGCGGCGGCGATGACCTCGACCACGGTCGAGGCGGGGAGCGCGGTCGAGTCGATCACGAGGTGGTAGAGCGCCGGATCGCGGGCGTCGCAGCCGTAGAAGTGGCGCACGTAGGCCTCGCGGGCGCGGTCGCCGCTCTTGCGCAGGCGCTCGGCGTCGCCGCGGTCCAGGCCCTCGAGCTTCATGGCGTTCTCGACGCGTCGCTCGGGCGGACCGTCGAGCCGCACGTGCAGCGCGGCCGGCTCGTCGCGAAGGATCACGGCCGCGGCACGGCCGAGGATCACCGCCCCGGTGGCCACGTGCTCGCGGATCAGCCGCTCGGTCTCGCGCCGGTAGTCCTCGCCTCCCAGCACGCCCGCCTGGACCATCGCGCCGGCCAGTTCGGGCAGCAGGGCGAAGGAGGAGACGAAGCGCCCGATCGCGTCCCCGAGCGACTCGTCGTGGGAGAGCGCATCGTCGATCGGGACCTGCAGGCGGTCGGCGACGCGCGTCGGGATCGCGCGGTCGAGGAACTCGACGCCGAGGCGCTTGGCCAGGGCGGGACCGATCTGGCTCCCGCCGGCCCCGTAGGACGCGGAGATGGTGACGAGCGGCGGCGTGGAGCGGAGATTAGCTCTGCCAGCTGACGGGGGGCGCATCAGCCAGCCGGGCGGCTTCGGCCTCCGCGGCCGCCCGGACCGCGGCACCCACCTTCGCGAACGGCTCGATCGTCAGCACACCGTCCTCGAGGCGCCAGACGCCCGGCCATCACGCCGTCGACGAGCAGCACCGGCGAGAACCAGCCGCCCGCTCGGTAGATGCGCTCGGGCGCGCTGGCAGCGCGGGTGTCACGCGGCGCGGCCACCACGTACTGGTCGAAGGCCGGCAGCAACCGGACGATCCCGGTGGCTCCGCGCGCTCGATCGCGTCCACGTCCGACCCCAGCGCCCAGCCGAACTCGGTCTCGACCACCTCGTCGCCGAGCGCCTTGATCCAGCGCCCCGGCGGCGCCGGCGTCGGGCTGCCGAACCACTTCGCGAACTCCTCGCGGGTCGCCGGGCCGTAGCGGGTCAGGAAGCGCCGGGCGAGCTCACGCGTGGCCTCCTCCGCGGGCAGCGGCTCGAACGGCTCGGGGAGCGCGAAGCGCACGTTCTGCCCGTCGGAGGGAGCGAAGACGAGGTCGCCGCGGAACGCCACCGGTTTGAGCAGGTCGCCGTAGCCGCGGCCCAGGCCAGCATGCACGCGCGTGGCCAGCTCCTCCCGCGTCAGCGGCCCGTCGCGCAACGCGGCGGGAACCTCGGAGATGAGCGACTGCGCCTCCTCGGCCGTCAGCTCGAAGTGCTTCAGCCACGCCTTCTGCTCGTAGCGCGGCTTCAGACCGGCCTGGGCGCCCACGTAGAGCGGCAGCTCGTCGGCGCGCAGCAGGTGCAGCGTCCCGCGCATCGCCCAGGTCTTCACCAGCTCGTGGCGCTCCCAGAGCAGCGCCTCGACGTCGGCGGGTCCTCGACCCGCGCCCACAGCGTCAGCTGCGCCGACGACAGCACCTGCGCGTGCAGGCCACAGATGGCGGAGACGACCGCGAGCGGATCCTTCGCCCGCCGGGCCAGGTGCTGGCGCTCCATGCGCCACGCGAGCACCGACGCCCAGCGCATCAGCGCGCCGCCGTCACGGCTTCCGTTCCCACCAGCTCCTGCAGTGTCCGGGCTCCGGCCGCATGCACGCGGGCGGCGAGCTCGTCGTTGATCCGCTTGGCCCACAGCGGGCCGCCGTAGACGAACCCGGTGTAGCCCTGGACCAGCGTCGCGCCGGCGAGGATCCGCTCCCAGGCGTCCTCGCCGGTCTCGATCCCGCCGACGGAGACCAGCAGCACCTCGCCGCCGACCCGCGCGTACAACCGCCGCAGCACGTCCAGCGACCGCGCCTTCAGCGGCGCGCCGGACACCCCGCCGGGGTTGGACAGCACGGACGGATCCGTCGCGAGGCCCGCGCGCGAGATCGTCGTGTTGACCGCCACCAGGCCGCTGACGCCGCTCGCGACCGCGAAGTCGGCGAGGGCGTCGAGGTCCTCGTCGCTCAGATCGGGGGCGAGCTTGATCAGCACCGGACGCGTGAGCCCGAGCTCGCCCAGCTCCGCCTGCACCGCCGCCAGCAGCTCGCGCAGATGCTCGACGGTCTGCAGGTCCCGCAGGCCCGGCGTGTTCGGCGAGCTGACGTTGAGGACGATGAAGTCCGCGAGCGGGGCGAGCTGGCGGACCGTCGTGCGGTAGTCGGCGCCGGCCTCCTCGAGCGAGGCGCGCTTGGACTTGCCGATGTTGATCGCGACCACGCCGTCGTGGCTGCGCCGGGCGAGCCGCTCGGCCGCCTTGGCCGCGCCGGCGTTCGGAAAGCCCATCGCGTTGAGCAGGCCGTGGTCCTCCAGCAGGCGCCAGACGCGGGGCTTCGGATTGCCCTCCTGGGGTACCGCGGTGATCGTGCCCACCTCCACGAACCCGAAGCCGAGCGCGCCGAGGCCCTCGAACGCCGTCAGCTCCTTGTCCAGTCCGGCGGGGACGCCGAGCGGGCTGGGGAGCGAAAGCCCGAGCGCCTGGGTCCGCAGTACGGGGTCGCGCGGCGCGAGCGCGCGGCGCAGCGCGTGCCGGATCGGGCCGACGTTGCCGGCGCGCAGGGCCGTCGTCGCCAGGTGGTGGGCCGCTTCCGCGTCGAGCCGGCGCAGCAGGTGCTTGAAGAGGAACGCGTAAGGGTCCACGGGCGCCTGCCAGCCTAGAACGGGTGGTCCGCCTTCGCGTCGCGCTGGTCGTCGCCGTCTTCGCGGCCTGCGTCGGCGTGGCGTTCCTGTTGCGAGGGCTGACGCAGGACGACGAGAAGGTGCCCGTGGTCCCGACGCCGCCGGGCGCGACCCGCGGCGAGGCCGTCGGCGACCCGTTCGCGTGGACCCCGAAGCGCTCGAAGGAGCTCTCGGACGCGCGCCGCGGCGGGCACCGTCGCACCTGCTCTACACGCGCTCGCCCGACGGCGCGGCGGCCACCGCCGAGCGGGTCGCGCAGCTTCCGCCCGCAGATCGAGCGCGCCGCCAAGGCGGCCGGCGTGGACCCGAACCGGCTCGAGGCGCTGGTGTTCCTCGAGAGCGCCGGGCGCCCCGATGCGCGCGCTCCCGGCGGGATCGAGGGCGCGGCCGGGCTGACGCAGATCCTCGCCGAGACCGGCCACGAGCCTGCTCGGGATGCAGGTCGACGTCGAGCGCAGCGGCAGCTACACACGGCGGCTGGAGCGCGCGCTGCGGCGACGGCAACCTGCCCCGCGCCGCGGCGCTGAACCGGGCGCGGCGGCGCGTCGACGACCGCTTCGACCCGGCCAAGGCGCTCGCCGGCACCGCGCGCTACCTCAAGCTCGCCGAGCAGCGCTTCGGCCGCGAGGACCTCGCGTTCGTCTCCTACCACATGGGCATGGGCAACCTCGAGAACGTCCTGCAAGGCGTTCGGCGGCGGCCGGCGCGTCGCTACGCGGAGCTCTACTTCGACTCGACGCCGCTGCGTCACGAGGCGGCCTTCGCGCAAGCTCGCGTCCTTCGGCGACGACTCCTCCAACTACTTCTGGAAGCTCGGCGCCGCGATGGAGATCATGCGGCTCGCGCGCCACGACCGGCCGCGACTGGACCGGATCGCGGCGCTGCAGACGTCCGACGACTCCGCCCGCTCGCTGCTGCTCGACGGCGCGCCGCAGGGCGATCTGCGCACGCTCGACGGCACGGTCGCCGACACCGCGCCTGGAGGTCGCGCCCGACCTCAAGGCTGCGCCCCGAGGCGCTCGGCGCCGCGCTCTACGCCGCGGCCAAGGTGCGCGAGATCTCCGGCGCGCCGTCGCTGAAGGTCACCGGGCGTCCGACGGCGGGTGGACCTTCCGCGTCGCCCGCACCTACGCCTCCGACGAGCAGGCGCTCGCGTTCCAGTACGTTCTGGATCGCCTGCAGGTCCTCAACGTGATCGCCTGGTCGCGCGCAGCGCGCTCGATCAACGTCACCGCCTCACGTGACGCGAAGGTGCTGGAGCCGCTGCTCGACCGACTGGGAGGGAGTGCGAAGTGACCGACGCCATCCGGACGCCCGACGTGCTGCTCGACGGCCTGCCCGGCTTCGGCTGGGCGCCCAGCTTCCGCCAGTGGGACGGGCTGCGGCTCGCGCACGTCGACGTCGGCGACGGCGCGCCGGTCCTGATGCTCGCACGGCGAGCCGACGTGGAGCTACCTGTGGCGCAAGGTCGCTGCCGCCGGTGCTCGAGGCCGGCCACCGCGTGATCCTGCCCGACCTGCCGGGCTTCGGGCGCTCGGACAAGCCGATCGACGAGGACTGGTACTCCTACGAGCGCCACACCGCGGCGATCGCCGACGCTGCTGGAGGAGCTCGACCTGCGCGACGTCACGTTCGTCCTGCACGACTGGGGCGGCCCGATCGGCCTGCGCGTCGCGGTCGAGCAGCGCGAGCGGGTGTCGCGGCTGGTGCTGATGGACACCGGCCTCTTCACCGGCGAGCAGCGGATGAGCGACGCCTGGCACCGCTTCGCGGCCTTCGTCGACCGCGTCGACGAGCTGCCCGGTCGGCCTCCTCGTGCGCCGCGGCTGCGTGACCGACCCGGGCGACGAGGTCGCCGCCGCCTACGACGCGCCGTTCCCGAACGAGGCGAGCAAGGCCGGCGCGCGCGCGTTCCCGCTGCTCGTCCCGCTCAGCCCGTCCGATCCGGGCGCGAAGGAGGGCAAGCGGGTGCTCGCGCGCGCTGCAGGGCGACTCGCGCCCGACCCTGATGCTGTGGGGCGCCGAGGACCAGCCGCTGCCGCCGTCGGCCGGCGAGACCTTCGCCGCCGAGCTCGGCCGCCCGGCGCCCCGACTGATCGAGGGCGCCGGTCACTTCCTCCAGGAGGATCGCGGCGAGGAGATCGGCGCGATCCTCGCGGACTGGCTGGCTCAGACGGCTGGCTCTCCGAGATCTCGTCGACGGCCGGGGCGCTCGCGTTGGCGCGCGCCTCGTAGGCCGCGCGGGCCCGCGGGTCGGTGGTGACGACGCGGTTGGAGTTCATCGCCCGCGACACCGCCTCGCGCCAGTTGCGCGGCAGGACGGCGCCGAGCGTGATGATCCCGGCAAGCCGCTTGGGCGCCCAGACGTCGAAGCGCGGGACCTTGATCGCGGCGACGGTGGCGTCGGCGATCTCCTCGGGCGTGACGCGCTTGACCATCCGCAGGTCCGGCACGCCGGAGGCGAGCTCGGTCTTGGCGAAGCCGGGCATGACGACGGTGATCTCGACGCCGGTGCCGCGCAGCTCGGCGCGCACGGACTCCGAGAGGCCGATCACGGCGTGCTTGGTCGCGCACGTAGGTGGCCAGGCCGGGCGCGGCGGCGCGGCCGGCGAGCGACGCGATGTTGACGATGTGGCCCGTGCCGCGCGGCTTCATCCGCCGCATCGCCTCCTGCGTGCCGTGGATCACGGCGTGCACGTTGATCTCGAGCTGGCGCGAGATGCTCGCGTCGTCCTCCTCGTCGAGCGCCGTGACCATCATGATCCCGGCGTTGTTGATGAGGATGTCGATCGGGCCGAGGCGCTGCTCGACCTCGTCGAGGAAGGCGGTGAAGCCGGGGCGGTCGGTGACGTCGAGGGCGAGGCCGATCGAGCCGTTGTCGCAGCTCGGCGGCGGCGGCCTCGGCGGCGCCGGCGTCGAGATCGCCGATGGCGACGACGACCCCCTCGCGAGCGAGCGCACGGGCGAGCGCCTGACCGATGCCACGGGCGCCGCCCGTGACGACGGCGACCTTGCCGCTCAGCGAGCGGGGAGTCTTGGACATGGTGTCAATTATGGCGAGGCGTTCATCGTGTCCCTGGTCTTGTGCTCAGGCTCACAGGAAGGCGCCGTTGGGCAGATACGGGCTGAACGGCCCGACGTCGCCGCCGAGGAACACCGCGCCGCGATTGGTCCGCAGCTCCAGCCCGGCGTCGCGGCACTCCTCGATCGCCCACTGCTGCGGCGGACGAGAGCCATTCGGCCGAGGCCTCGCCCTCCGGGGCGCGGACGAACGCGGCGCGCAGGAGCTCGCGCGCTCCGGCCTCGTCGAGCGCGGCCAGCAGGCGCAGGCCGCCGGCCGGGCCGAGGATGGCGTAGCCGCGCTCGGGCGATCAGCAGCGTGCGCGCCCATCTGGAGCTGCGCCTCGATGTCGCACGCCGTGCGCGGCCCCGCGCACGTGGCGGTCGACGGCCTCGGTGAACGGGATGTCCGCGGCCGTGCCGGCGCGCGTGACACCCGGATCGACGACGCCGCGCGCGGTGCCGGTGGCCCAGAAGCACGGGTGCGCCTCCAGGCCGAGCCGCGAGTAGGCGCGGATCGCCCGCGGGTCCTGCGAGGACAGGACGATCCGTCCGCGAGCGCCCTCGGCGTAGTCGTGCGCCCGCGCCAGCAGCTCGCGCCCGACGCCGGAGGACTGCAGGTCAGGCCGGACGATCAGCAGCGAGAGCCCCCAGACGTCCTCGCGGCGCAGGGCGAGCGCACAGCCGCCGATCCCTTGCTCGTCCTCCACGACCCAGGCGCCGGCCGGGTCGGTGCGGATGAGATGGCGATAGCGGATCAGCGCCACCGCCGGGTCCGGGCGGCGCCTCGGACGGCTCGTCGAAGCGGCGGGCGAGATCGTCGAAGGCCGCCACGGTCGCCTGCAGGGCGCCCTCTGCGTCAGCCTCGATCATGGGACGGATCACCGGCATTCGGCCTAGGCTAGGACGATGAGCAGCTTCTTGCTCGACGGGCAGCGACTGGCGTACACGGTCCACGGCGAAGGCCCGCGCCTGACCGTCCTGCTGCACGGCCTGCTCTTCTCCCAGCGCATGCACGAGGCGCTGGCGGACGCCCTGGCCGAGCGCGGGCACCGCGTCGTGACACTGGACCTGCTCGGCCACGGCGAGTCCGATCGCCCGCTCGAGAAGTGGCGCTACTCGATGCCGGCGTACGGCGCCCAGGTCGTGGCGCTGCTCGACCATCTCGAGGAACCCGAGGCCGTCGTGATGGGCACCTCGCTCGGCGCCAACGCCGCGCTCGAGGCCGCCGCGCAGGCGCCCGGGCGCCTGCGCGGGATGGTGGTCGAGATGCCCGTGCTCGACCATGCGCTGATCGGCTGCGCGCTCGCCTTCACGCCGCTGATGGTCGCGCTGACGGCCGGCGAGCCCGCGATGCGCGCGCTGGCCCGCACCGCCCGGCTGATCCCGCGACGGCGGCTGCCGTGGCAGGCGGACATCCTGCTCGACTGGATCCGCCAGGACCCCGAGCCGAGCGCCGCCGTGCTGCAGGGCCTCTTCTTCGGTCGCATCGCCCCGCCACGCGAGGAACGCCAGGCGATGCAGACGCCCTCGCTGGTGATCGGGCACCAGTTCGATCTCATCCATCCGTTCTCGGACGCGGGCATGCTCGTCTCCGAGCTGCCTAACGGGCGTCTGCTCGAAGCCAGTTCGCTGATCGAGCTGCGCGTGGCGCCGAGACGACTGACGGATGAGATCGCGGCGTTCGCCGAAGCGTGCTGGCGACCGCAGAGAGTCAGATCGCGGCGAACGCGCGCGTCATAAGCGGTCATCCTGCCGCTACCCTGACGCCCCGAATGTCGAGTCGCCAAGAGGAAAAAGAACGCCGCAAGCGCGAGCGTCAAGAAGCCGAGCAGGCCGCCCAGGCCGGGTCGGCGCGTCGTAAGCGTGTGCAGATGGTGTTCGGCGGCGTGATCGCCCTCGTCGCCGTCGTCGCCGTGGTGGTCGTCGTCGTCGTCATCGGCGGCGGTGGTGGTGGGAACGACGAGGTCGCAGCGGTCGCCAAGGGCGACGCCGCGATTCCGGCGCAGAAGGAATCGGACCTCAAGAAGGCCGCCGCGGCCGCGGGCTGCAAGCTCGTCGACCCGCCGAACGAGGGCGCGGGCCACGAGGAGAAGACCTTCAAGCCGTCCGACTACAAGTCGAACCCGCCCACCTCCGGCACCCACTTCCCGACCTGGTACGACGACGGCGTCTACGCCCCTGGCGACACGCCGGAGCTCGGCCGCCTCGTGCACACGCTCGAGCACGGTCGGATCGACGTCCAGTACAAGCCGGGCACGGACGCGAAGACCCGTCGCGCAGCTCGAGACGCTGGTCAACGAGTCCGACGGCGGCTACCACATGCTGCTGTTCCAGAACGAGACGAAGATGCCGTTCGCGGTCGCCGCCTCCGCCTGGGACCACTACATCGGCTGCCCGACGATGAACCCGCAGGTCTTCGATGCGATCCGGGCCTTCCGCCTGGAGCACATCGACAAGGGCCCGGAAATCGTCCCGTAGGTAATTGGCACCGGGGGGCTGCCGCCCCCCGGACCCCCCGCTTAGCGCCAGCCACCGGTCTCGCCTCGATAGAGGCCGTGACCGGTGACCGCCATCCGGGCGGTGAGGACGAGGATGCGCAGGTCGAGCCGCAGCGATGCGTGCTCGATGTAGAAGAGGTCCAGCTCGATGCGCTCGGGCCACGGGAGTGAGGCGCGGCCGTTGACCTGCGCCCAGCCCGTGAGCCCGGGACGCACGTCGAGCCGGTGCCGCTGACGGTCCGTGTAGGCGTCGACCTGGCTCTGCAGCGTCGGCCGCGGGCCGATCAGCGACATCTCGCCGCGCAGCACGTTGACGACGTTGGGCAGCTCGTCGATCGAGGTGCGCCGCAGCAGGGCGCCGATCCGGGTGATCCGCGAGTCGCCCTCGTCGACGGCCATGCCGGCGCCCATGTGCTCGGCGCCGCTGACCATCGTCCGCAGCTTGATGACCTCGAAGGCGTGCCCGTCCTTGCCGACGCGCCGCTGGCGGTAGATCGGGTGGCCCGGGCTCTCGAGCCGCACGGCCAGCGCGGCGAGCGCGACGACGGGCGCCGACAGCACCGCCACCGTGCCGGCGATCGCGAGATCGAGCCCGCGCTTGCGCCGCGAGTGCAGGTACGGCGCGGTCATCGCGTTCCCTCGGGCGCGTCCCAGCCCGCGGGCGTGCCGTGGCGCAGCCAGTCGTAGAGCCCGGCGGCGAGCGCGGCCGTGGTCAGGACGTAGTAGCGGGCGACGAGCGCGGGACGCGCCTTGGTGCCGGAGAAGGCCGCGACGAGCAGCGCCGCCTGCGCCGCCGCGGCGGCCTGGTACACGCGTCCGCGGCGCAGCAGGGCGAGTGTGGCGATGCCGGTCAGCACGTGCAGAAACGGCGTGCCGTAGCGCAGCAGCCGGTGCGAGACGATCATCAGCGCGTACAGCGGGGAGTACCCGCGCGGGTCCGCCAGCCCGCCCTTGAAGACGATCGGCCAGCCGTGGGACATCATCCGGCGCTTGCGGGCCCACTCGCCCTCGATCGACGGCACCATCTTCTCGCCGGCCCGCGCCGCGGGCTGATAGACGGCGCGCCAGCCGTTCTTGACCATCCGGAACGGGAACGAGAGGTCGTGGCCCATGATCGGATCGACCTCGACGTAGGCCTCGCGGCGGACCGCGTAGATCGCGCCGTTGCCGCCCGTGACCGACGCCAGCGCCGATTCCTGCGCGCGCAGCCACATCTCGTAGCGCCAGTAGAGGCCCTCCTGGTTGGTGCCGGCCTCGTTGGTGAACTCGACGCGACCGCAGACGTAGCCGACCTGTTCGTCGGCGAAGGGGCGCGTGAGCTCGATCAGCGCGTCCGGCTCCCACAGCGCGTTGGCGTCCGAGAAGGCGATGACGGTGCCGCGGGCCGCGCGGACGGCGGCGTCCTGCGCGCGGATCTTGCCGCCGCGCGGAAGCTCCAGGACCTGGTGCGCGCCGGCGGTCCGCGCCTTGGCCGCGGTGGCGTCGGCGGCGCCGTCGACGGCCACGATCACCTCGAGCCGGTCGCGCGGCCAATCGAGCGCCAGCGCGTTGCGCACCTTGGCCTCGATCACCGCCTGCTCGTTGTAGGCGGCCACCACCAGCGTGACGAAACCGTCGAACCGGCCGGTCGGTGTCGTGGGCGGCGAGCCCTTCAGGCGGCGCAGCAGAGCGAGCGCGGGCGCGTACAGCGCCTGCGTCCAGACGATCAGGGCGGAGGAGATCCAGAAGAGCGCACGCACGGCGGCGAGATGGTGGCAGACCGCCCTGCGCAACACTTCACGGCGTGGCCATCCTGTCCGACGGCGTCATCACCCTGCGTCCCCCGGATGACCGGGACATCGACGCCCTCTATCGCGAGTGCCAGGACCCCGAGATCCAGCGCTGGACCGGGGTTCCCTCGCCGTATCACCGCGCCAATGCCATCGAGTACCTCGCTCGCGTCGAGCGCGAGGAGGCCGCGGGCAAGATCGTCGCGTTCGTGGCCGTCGACGGCCACGATCTGCTCGGCTCCTTCAGCGTCATGGAGCTCGACAGGGCACCGCACTACGGCGAGATCGGCTACTGGGTCGCGGCGTCGGCGCGCGGCCGCGGCGTCGCCTCGCGCGCGGTCACGCTGTTGCGCGACTGGTGCGCGAGCGGGCTGGGGCTCGAAGTGATCGAGCTGCTGATCCACGAGGAGAACCAGCCGTCGCAGCGCGTGGCGGAGCGCACCGGCTTCCTCGACACCGGCGAGCGCCGGCCGGCGCCCCGGACCGAGGGCGACGGCTCGCGCAACCACGCGGTCTACGTCTGGAGCCCCGCGTAGAGCGCCAGCGTGCGCTCGGCGATCGCGTCCCACCCGTAAGGCCCGTCCGCTGCGGCGCGCGAGGCGGCGGCCATCCGTGCCAGGCGATCGGGGTCGGCGAGCAGGGCGCTGAGCGCCGCCGCGAGCGCTTCGGGATCGCCCGGCGCCACCAGTTCGGCGGCGCCCGTGGCGGCGACCTCCGGGAAGCCGCCGACCGCGCTCAGGAGCATCGGCCTGCCGAACGCCAGCGCGGTGAAGAGGACGCCCGACTGGTCGATCTCGCGGTACGGCAGCACGACCAGGTCGGCGGCGCGGAACGCCCCGGCCAGCTCCGCGCCGGAGACGAAGCGCAGCGCGGTGCGCACGCCTTCGCCCGTGCAGGGCGGAGACGTCCATCCGCGGCATCCCCGCGATCCACAGCTCGGCGCCTTCGGGCCGCTCGGCGCGCCGCCAGGCGTCCAGCAGGACGTCGACGCCCTTGTAGGGCCGCAGCAGGCCGAAGAAGAGCACCACCGGCCCGCGCGGGGAGCCGAACTCCGGCGGCGGGGCCGCGTCCGCGGGCTGCTCGGTCAAGCCGTCGAGCGCGCCGTGGGCGATCACGTGGATGCGCGCGGGGTCGAGGCCGAGCTCGTCGCGCAGCCGTGCGGCGCCGTGCTCGGAGTGCACGACGATCGCGTCCATCCGCTCGTAGAGCTTGCGCTGGCCGGCCAGCTGACCCGGCTTGGGCTCGCGCGGCAGCACGTCGTGGGCCGTCAGGATCCGCGGATGCTTCGGCGGCAGCAGGAACGCGTCCAGCGCCTGCACCGAGAGCCACTGGAAATGCACCACGTCGGCGGCCCGGGCGCTGCGGCGGTAGCGCAGCATGTCGGGCACGTGCTGGGCCAGCCGCGCGTACCGCCGCCCGCGCTCCGGAGCCCAGCGGTAGAAGCGCTCGCGCACCGTCACGCCCGGCGCCGGAGGCACCTCGCCGTAGCTGAAGGGGCTCGTGAACAACTCGACCTCGGCCCCTGCACGGGCGAGTGCCGAACCCAGCGCCCGGTCATAGGGCGGAGTGAAGGCCGCCGGATCGACCAGGTGAACACGCACGTGCCAAGTATGGAGAGCCGCGCGTACGGCAAGATGCATCCCCCTTGCCCGTCGAACTGACCTTCTGCGTCGTTAACACCGAGCAGCGCGGCCTCCTGCGCTATTGCCTGGACGCGATCGCCCGCGAGCGCGCCACCGTCGACTTCGAAACCGAAGTGCTCGTACTCGACAACGCCTCCCAGGACGGTTCGGTCGACGTCGCCCGGCGCCATCCCGTGGGGGCCGAGGTGATCGCGCTCCCGCTGCGCCGCGGCAAGAGCGAGAACGATTCCGTGCTGCTGCGCCGCGCCCGCGGGCGCTTCTGCCTGCTGCTCAACGAGGACTCAGAGCTCGAGCCCGGCGCGACCGTCGCGCTGCACGACGCGCTGGCCCGCGACGACAAGGCCGGTGCCGCCGGCGCGATGCTGGTGCGGCCCGACGGGGTCCAGCAGCCGTCGGCCTGGCGCTTTCCCACGCCGACGACCGCGCTGCTCACCGCCCTGTTCCTGCACAAGTCGCTGGTCGTGCAGAGCAAGGGCGAGGTCCAGCGGCCGGTCAACTGGGTGCAGTCGGCGGCGATGCTGGTCCGCCGCGCCGCGGCCGAGGAGATCGACTACTTCGACCCGGCGTTCTTCGTCTACTCCGACGAGGTCGACTTCTGCCGCCGGCTCGCCGACGCCGGCTGGCACACGATCTACGTGCCCGACGCGCGCGCCGTCCACCACGAGCAGCTCCAGACGGGCAGCGTCCCCTCGCGGCGGATCGTCGAGTTCTCCCGCAACCGCGACCACTACATGCGCAAGCACCACAACGCCGTCTCGGCTGCGCTCGTGCGCTACCTGACCGCGTTCAGCTACGGGATGCGGGCGGCGGCAGCCGTGGTCCTGCCCGGACACGACCCGAAGCGCTACCTCAAGCACGTCACCGCCACCCTGCGCCCGAACCACGGCGAAGGGCTCGCCGAGGCCGCGGAGGAGTTCAACCGGCGCTTGACGGCGCCGCCCGCCTGAGCAGGCGGCGCGCGGCGACCAGCTCGCCCGGGCGGAAGAAGCGCGCGGCGAGCAGTGCGGGCACGATCGCCGCCAGGGCCAGCGCCCGGCTGATGAAGCCCACGGCGCCTGCGGTCGGCAGCAGCAGCTCGCCCGCGGCCGCGATCCCACCCGCGATCAGCGTGAACGTCGCCAGCCGGCCCCACTCGAACGCGACCGGGAACAGGTTGCGGATCAGCGCCCACATCACGATCAGGACGACGATGTAGGCGCCGGTGAGCGCGAGGCCGGCGCCCGCGATCCCCAGCGGCGGCACGAGCACCGCGAGCAGGATCACGTTGACGACGAGGCCGCAGAGCGCCGCCGGCGCGTTGCGGATCGTCACCTGGGCGCGCCCGGCCATCGCGACCAGCACGAGGAAGAGCCCGTACAGCGCCCAGCCGAGCGAGACCCACGGCAGCGCCTCGTGGGCGGCGAAGAACTCCGGCGCGGCGAACAGCCGCACGAGCCAGCGCCCGAGCAGCACCAGGCCCGCCACGACGATGCCCGTGAACAGCACGTAGTACGTCGTGATCCGGGCGTAGACGCGCGAGGCCTCCTCGTCCTCGACGATCGAGTACGCCAGCGGCGGCCACGCGTACTGGAACGCGCGCACGGTGAACACGACGATGCCGGCGAGCTTGACCGAGAGCGAGTAGAGGCCCGCGTCGCCCGGGCTCTCGAAGCGGTAGAGCCAGAAGCGGTCGATGAAGAACAGCGCGAAGACCGAGACCTCGGCGGGGACGGTCGGCAGCCCGAAGCGCAGCATCCGGCCCAGCTGGGCGCGTTCGATCCCGCCCGGGCGCAGGCCGAACGCCTCGCGCTCCTTGACCCAGAGGCCGATCAGCACGACCGTCGAGGCGACGTAGTTGCCCAGCAGCAGGCCGAGCGCGCCCTCGTCGCGGCCCACCACGAGCCAGACGGTCAGCACGACCGTGAGCGCGACGTTCGTGAGCGAGGCGATCGCGAACGTCCGCGCCCGCTCCTCGACGCGCAGCAGCGCGTAGGCCAGCTCGAGGTTCGTGAACGCCCACAGGCCGAGCGCGGCCGCGCGGATCAGGTCCGGCTGCGAAGAGCCCAGCAGCGCGCGCGAGATCGGCTCCGCGGCCGCCGCTGCGGCGAGCGCGAAGAGCGTCGTGACGATCAGCAGCGTCCCGGTCGCGGTCCGCGCGAGCCGCCGGCGCCGCTCGAGGTCGGCGTCGAGGTAGTGGAAGCGCACGAAGGCCTCGCCGAGCCCGAGCCGCAAAACGATCGAGACGAGGATGATCGTCGTCAGCAGCAGCTCCGCCGTGCCGTAGTCCGCCCGCGTCAGGTGGCGCGTGTAGATCGGCAGCAGCGCGAGCGCGACCACCTTCGAGACCGCATCGGCGAGCTGATACGCGGCCCCGGTCCGCAGCAGCCGTCGCAGATAGCTCGTCATGGCGCCGCAAGACGGTAGAGCACTCGGCGGGCAGCCCGGCGCATTCCAGCGGGCTCACTGCCTCGCGCAGAGCGCTCGTCACCGCTTCGCTCGCGCTGCTGCCGGGCGGGCAGCAACGACCCGTGCATTCACCGGCGATGCGCGCTCCTGCCCCCCGAGTGCTCTAGCGTCCCGGCGTACATGACCGATCCCGCTGGCGGCTTTGGATGGCGTGCGGGCAAGACGCCCTACTCGCTCGGCGGCATCGCCGAGCGGGTGTCGCGCGCGACCGGCGAGGAGCCGCCGCCGATCGCGGTGCTTCTGCTCCCGCGGGCGCTCGAGTCGTTCATCCTGCGCGACCAGGCCGAGGATCTGCTGACCGGGCCGGGCGTCGTGGCCGTCGAGCCCGCCCGCGTGCCCTACGGGGCCTACCTGCGCGTGCCCGCTTCGGTGGCAGACGGCCTGGCGGCGACGCAGGCGCGCCGGCTGCGGCTGCCCGGCATCCCGCGCGTGATCGTGATCTTCCACCCGCTGCAGTACCCGCTCGCCCGCGGCCTGATCGCCCAGCATCCGGACGCCGAGCTCTGGTACTGGCGCTGGGACCGCTACGAGGCCGCCTACGACGCCTCCCCGCGCCAGCGCGACCGGCTCGAGGAGCTGCACCTGGCAGCGAGCATGCGCGCCGCGGTCAACGTGGTCGTCTCCGACGCGCTCGGGGACGTCGCCCGCGAGGAGGGCTCGGAGCCGGTGCTCGTGCCGCTCGCCGCCGACTCCTTCCCCGCGCCCTCCCCGGGCGAGACCGTCGTCGCGGTGTCGCTCGGCCACCTCGGGCACCGGACCGACTGGGCGCTGCTGCGCGCGATCGCCGAGGGCATGCCGGAGCTGGTGCTGCTGCTGATCGGCGCCTGGCACGAGCAGGAGTCCGGCCGCGACCCCGACTACCAGGCCTGCCGCGTTGCGCCGAACCTCGTCTGGCTCGGCCGCCGCGACGACGAGGAGGCCGCCCGGCTGATCCTGACCGCCGACGTCGGCATCGTGCCCTTCGAGCGCTCCGAGTTCAACGACACCGCACTGCCGTACCGGATCCTCAAGTACGCCCGGCTCGGGCGCCGGACGATCTCCCCGGACCTCAAGGGCGTGCGCACGTGGGACCGCGCCGTGACGATCGCGAACGACCCCCAGGAGTGGATCGCCGCCCTGCGCGAGCAGGCCGGCACCCGCACCCGCCCTGACACGGAACTGCGCGAGTGGGCGCTGGCCCAGACCGCCCGCTCGCAGAATCGGCCGCTCTGGGAGCGCCTGGAGGCATTGGGTATCGCGAGTGGGCGGCTGGGCTCCGAGCGCCTCTAAGGGGCGTTCTGCGTCGCGAGAGAGCCAGCGACGTCAGCGCGCGAGGCGTACGGTCAGCGTGGTGGGCTTCTCCAGGGGTTCGGTGTGGTCGTCCTCCGGGGTCACGCTCACTGTGACCTTGACGGTCCGCTGCCGGCCGAGCGCCGTGGCGATGCGGCGGTTGGTCTTCGCATCGAGCGTGAGGTACCTCGTCTTCCTCGCGCCGATGAACAGGATGTTGCCGTGTTTGTCCTCCAACCTGCCGTCGTAGGTCGTGCCCGCAGCCTTGACGCGGTAGCTGACGCCGCAGTCCGGCCGGCAGCCGACGCTGATCCGGATACCGCGGGCGGCCGAGAAGCGCTGGCGGCTCGGCGCGGAGATCTGCAGACCCTGCGCCGGCGGAGCGGTGACGTAGATCGTGCCGGCCGCGTCGAGCGCGACGGTGTTGACCCCCTTGAGGTTGCCGCCGGACGCGATCGTGGACTGCTTGCCGGTGGGCGAGATCCGCAGGACGCCGCTGTTGAAGTCAGCGACGATCACGTCACCTGACGACGTCACCGCGACAGCGATGGCCTCGCTCAGCAGGCCGCCCTGGGACAGCGTCGTGCTCGACCCGTCGGCCGGGTTGACCCGGATGATCTTGGTTGCCGTGGCGACCACAAGGGTCCCGTCCGGAGCGGCCGCGATCCCCCGCGGATCCTCGGGGCAGACGACGAGGGCGGCCACGTCCCTTCGACTGCCGGCGGCGTCGATGGCGGCCAGCGCGAACCCGTTGGTCGCGGTGGAACGGTTGCACCGACCAAATGGCGTTCCGTACACGGTCGACCCCGACACCGCGATGTAGCGGAGGGCCTGCGGTGCGACGAGCTTCTGCGTGAACGGCGATTTGGTGTCGATGCTCAGCAGACCGGCGGTGTCGGCCGTGTAGAGCGTTCCACCGGAGCTCGCCAGGCCGTACGGGCTGCTGGTCGGGCTCGTCGTGGCGAGCGGCGTGATCTCGAATTTCCGCCCGGTGAGCGAGTAGACGCCGGAGCGCTTGCCCTCAGCGGCGACGTAGACGGTCCCGGAGCGCCCGACGGCGATGGCGTTGAGCGAGAGCCAGCTCGAGCTGCTGGCAAGCACGGTCCGCGCGCCGGTCGACGGATCGATGCGGATGACGTTCGGGCCGTCGGTGTCCGCGCCGAACGCCGTCGCCGGGAAGCCCACCGCGACCGCGGCGACGGCGCCGGCGATCGTGCGGCGCCTGCACCGGGGTGAGGTGGCGAGCATGCGAATGTCCTCTCGGGTCGGCAACACGCCTTGAACACTCGCGCTTACCGGCGCGGGGGACAATCGGGCAAACCCCAGACGTGCACCCTAGGGTTCGAGTTCCTGGCAGCGGCGGTACGCGCTGAGAAGGCCATGCCTGGCGATCGGCTGGAAGCCTTCGCTCGGGATGTTGACCGTCGGTGAGGTGCCGGCGGCGAAGCCGTAGCGGCGCAGGGCCTTCTGGCCGAGCGCGAAGACCTCGACGCCGCGGTCCCGGCGGCGGGCGGAGCGGGCGCCGATCGTGGCATTCTCGAGATGCCAGCGGGCGTCGGGGACGAGCCGGTAGGTCGGGAACGTCAGCGGACCGCACGTCAGGCCCTCACGCACCGTCGGGTCGTCGAGCACCGCGATCAGGCTGTCGTGGGTGGCGCGGATGAAGCGCAGCTCCTCGCGCACGTTGGTCAGCGACGGCGCGAGGATCGCGAGGCCTATGGCGCCCACCGCCGTCGCCGCCGCCGAGCCCTGGGCCCAGCGCCGGCGCCAGGCGTGCTCGCGCGGCAGCGCGGTGAAGCCCAGCAGCGCGTAGCCGGCGAACAGGCAGAGCGAGATCGCGGGGACCGTCAGGTAGCGCGGGAGGATCGAGAGGCCGAGAGCGCCGGTCCCGACGAACGTGATCACGCCGGCGGCGAACAGCGCCAGCGGGACCCGCAGCGCACTCCAGCCGTACATGCGCACGGCGAGGACGACGCCGAACGGCGCCAGCAGCGCGACCGGCGGCCGCACGGTCGCGCCCACGAAGGACACGAACGAGCCGGGGACGTGCTGCAAGCCGCGCACGCGACCGAGGTCGTCGGCCAGTTCGCTCGTCGCATGCAGCGAGTGCAGCGGGTCGCCGGTGGCCGCGAGGTCCACGAGCGCCCAGATCACGGGCGCCGCCACGAGGCCCACAGTCAGACCGGCAAGCGGCGCCCAGCGAACCGGCTCGCCCGACCGACGCTCCCGAACCAGGTACCACAGCCACAGGAGGCCGCCGAGCACCCACGCCTCGGGGCGCAGCAGGCCAGCGGCCACCAGCAGCGCCATCGGCCGGCCCGGTCCGCGGCCCTCGGCCTCGAGCACGCCGGCCCAGACGACGAGCGCGAGGAACGGCGCGTCGACGTACCCGCGCGCGGCGTAGAGCAGAAAGGACGCGCTGGCGGCCACGAACAGCGCCGCCAGGGCGCCGCTCCAGCGCCCGAAGACGGCGGCGCCGAGCCGGTAGGTGCCGAACACGAGCGCCGCGTGCGAGAGCAGGCAGACGAGCACCAGCGCGCGATCGGCACCCTCGCCGAAGAGCAGCCCCAGCAGCGCGCCGAGCACGACGTAGAGCGGATGCTGGGTCGGCGCCGCGTAGGCCGTGAAGGTCGGCTCGATCCCGTCCAGCAGCTGCCGGCCCCACACCAGGTGGTAGTAGGAGTCGTAGTTGGGATAGGTGCGCGTGACCGCCCAGACGAGCACGGCGGCGGCCGCGAGGATCGCCGCGGCGACGAGCTCGACGGGCCGCGAGAAGCGGCTGGCGGCTTTCACGGCGTCGTAGGCGCCACGACCACCGGCTCGCGGCGATGGCCGTTGAGCGCCGCCGCCGCGTCCTCCTCGTCCGCCGCACGCACCGCGGCGGGGAAGGCGAGGGCCGTGCCGAGCGCCAGCAGCGTCCAGGTCACGGGGTCCTCGAGGAAGGCGGCGTAGAGCCACGTGTGCAGCACGAGCGCGGCGAAGCCGGCGGCGATCGCGGCCCGCACGGGTGAGCCGCGCGCTCCCCGCAGAAGCCGCATGAAGGCGAGGACCAGCAGCGCGACGTAGGCGGCGAAGCCGATGATCCCCTGCTCGGCGGCGACCGTGATCGGGATCGTGTGCGAGGCCGACGTCGCCTCGCGGCTGGAGCTGTGCTCATGGCGGCGGTACTCCGCGTTGAAGGCGCCTGACCCCCAGCCCAGCAGCGGCTTGTCGCGCGCCAGCTCGACGCCGCCGCGCATCAGGTCGGCGCGGCCGGACGTGGCGTTGTCGAGCGACTTGGAGTCGCCGAGATCGATCCGCAGCGTGCTGCCGAAGGCGAAGACCATCACGACCCCGACGAGCAGCGCCAGCAGCACGGGGGCGATCACGACCTTGCCGCCCCAGCGCAGCCAGGCGAGGACCGTCAGGCCGAGCAGCAGCGACGCGAAGCTCGACTGCGAGAGCGTCGTAAGCAGCCCGCCCCAGAGCACCGCGAGGGCGAGGATCGTGAGCGCGATGCTGCGCGGCCGCCTGGCCCAGATCAGCACGCTCGCCAGCCCGATCATCACCAGCGCCAGGAAGCGCCCGTAGATGTTCGGGTCGAAGAAGAGCGAGTTGACGCGGAAGTACTCCTCGACCTGGTTGGAGGCGATCACCTTCGGGTTCAGCAGCAGGCTGCGCGTCTGGAACTCCCAGAAGCCGACCGCGGTGAACGCCAGCGCCAGACCCACGAGCACGCCGCCGCCCCAGGCCAACTGGCGCGGCGTCCAGGGCAGGCCGCGCAGGAGCGCGAAGAGCAGCGCGAACGGCACGTAGAAGAACACGACCTGCTCGAGCGCCTTGGCGCTGTCGTCCGCGTAGACCGCCTGCAGCGCGTAGAGCACGATGCCGCCGAGCAGCACCCACTCCAGCGCGCCCGAGCGCTCCGCGGGCTTGACGCCGGCGTGCCGCGCCGCGAGCCGGGGGACGATCCACGCCACCGCGCCGGCCCCGATCACGACGTAGAGCGGGACGAGCAGGTTCGCCGTGCTCCCGCCCGACTGCACCGGCACGCGGAACGGCAGCGCCGCGAGCGCGGCGACGCCGAGCACGCCAGGGCGGCGCGCGAACAGGTACGCGAGCGCGCCCATGGCGGCGAGCCCGACCGCTGCCGCGGCCAGCGCCGTCGGCCCGCGATCGCGCGCCGACTCCATCTGCGGCGAGTTCCAGATCTCGGCCACGAGCAGCACGGGCGTCAGGACCAGCGCGCCGAGCATCGCCCACGCGCGCCCGCGCATCGTGCGCCCGAGCACCGCTCCCGCCGCCAGCGCGGCGGCGAGCACCATGCCCGCGACCAGTACGCCGTCGCTGATGGCCGCCGTGTCGCTCATCGCGTGGACCGGATCCGGGGTTCGACGTCGCGCAGGATGTCGACGATATTGCGCGTGACCTGACTGACGGACGGGTCCTTCAGGCGCTGCGGCCATTCCGGCAGCCCGACGCGGATCACGGTGCCCTTGCCCAGCTGGACGGCGGTCAGGGCCGGACGCAACTCCCGTGGCTCCTTGCCCGAGGCGGTGGCCGCGGCCTCCTCCTCCGGGCTCAGCGGCTGTCCGACGGCGCTCAGCAGCTTCGCGTTCTTGCCCTTCACCGGAGCCGACTCCTCGAGCTGCGTGAAGCCCTTGAGGTCCAGCGCGCCCTCCATCAGCCCGTAGTCGGTGTTGTCGTCCATCTGGCTCAGCGTGACCGGGACCGGCGTGGTGCGTGGCTTGCCGAAGCGCGCGCCGAACGGGTCGGTGGTCGTGGGCTGCGTCGCCCGCAGCAGCGTCCCGGAGTCCTCGGACTCGCGGACGCGCAGCCGGACGCCGCGGCGCATCGAGTCGCCGCCGAACATCGCGACGTTGCCGCCGTCGTTGACGTAGCGCCGCAGCCGCCTGCCGAGCGTGCGCGTGATCCAGCGCTCCGAGCCGACGAACAGCACGCCGTCGCGATCGGTCGCGCGCGGGTTGCGCGTGAGGTCCAGATCGATGTCACTGGTGAGGTCGTAGCGGATCCGGTGGCGGTCGAGGAAGACCAGCAGCGGCGCGACATCCTCGGCGAACCCCGCGGGCAGCCCGTCGGTGCCGACGAGCGCGCGCGGCCAGCGGACCGTGGACCCGGCGCTGTTGAGCGTGTTCGGGAGCCCGTCGAACGGGCTGTCGTCGACCTTGTCGCTGCCGAGCCAGGAGATCGTCGGCACGACCACGAGCAGCTCGCGCGCGTCGGTCCGCCTGCACCAGGAACGGCACCGTCGTGTGCCAGCGCCCGGACCGCAGCTCGAGCAGGTAGACGCCGGAGGCGCCCGTCGGGCGCGCGGAAGGTCAGCACGGCGGTGTCCTTCGAGGAGCCGCGCGTGCGGACCGCGGAATCGCCGACGCGACGCACACGCCAGCGGTACTCGGCGCCGCGTGCGTCGACGTCGAACTCGACCCGCTGGCCCGCGGTCACCGGGCGCACCGGCGGCTGGGCGGCGATCCCGCGCACGGTGACGCCCGGACGGCCGGGCACGGCGCCCTGCTCGAACTCGGTCGGCGTGATGCCGACGTTGCCGGCCTTGTCGCGCACCTCGGACTGGACGATGTAGGTGCCCGGATCGAGCGGCTTGCCCTCGTCGTCGAGCCCGTTCCACTTCGCGCGGTGCGCGCCGCGCGGCCAGCTCGAACTTCCTGACCTCGCGCGGCTTGCCGTCGTCGGTGCGCAGGACGCGGAACGTCGTCGCGTAGAACGGCGAGACGCGGTCGATGTAGACCTTCACCTCGCGGTCGCCCTGCGAGATCACGTTGCCCATGCGCTTGCGCGGGTCGTTGCACTTGTAGCCGATGCAGACCCTCGACTTCGGGGCGCGCGTGTCGACCAGCGTCGTCTTCTGGACCGTGGCCGAGCGCCCCTCGTCGCGCAGCGCCACGCGCAGCCGGTACTGGCCGTCGGGCACCTGCTGGCCGGCGTCGTCGGTCCCGTCCCACTGCAGCCGCAGCGGGCGGTACGGCTTCATCGGCCACGGCGTCGGCCAGGCGCTTGACGCGGTCGCCGTCGAGGTTGACGACGTCGATCGTGGCGGTCGTCGGCGACGCGTCAGCGAGATCGAGATCTTGTTGACGTCGCGATTGCCGTCGCCGTTGGGCGAGAAGTAGCGAGTGATGCTGCGGACGTCGACGACCGGCGGCGCGCTCTTGAGGCGCTGCGCGACGAAGAAGGCCGAGAAGGTCGCCGCCACCAGCAATAGCGAAGGTGACCCGGGCGACGAGCGTCATCGCCCCGGCGCGGCTACGGACTCTTGTCGGCGCCGACGATCACGACGACGTCCCAGCGTCTTGGCCGCCTTGGCGATCAGGGCCTGCGTCGCGTCGTCGACCTGCTTGACGTCGGTGATCCCGAGGACGTCGGCCACGTCGGAGGCGATCGCCTTGGCGCCGCGGCGATACATCACGACCGAGGTCGCGCGCTGCTGCTCGGACGGCGCGTGTGCCGACGCCGAGGTTGTCCTTCGGATAGCCCTCGTCGAGCAGCAGGCCCTCCTGCGTCGCCGCGAGGTTCGGCGTGCGCGTGCCGTTGTAGATCGCCGACGAGCGCGGTGTCCTTGGTCGGCGCCGGCGCCGCGGAGGCGGTCGCGCTCGGCCTCGCCGGTCGTCGCCGTCGTCCGCCGTGGGCGTCGCGACGACGTTGGGCTTCGGCGGCGTCGTGGGGTCATCGCCGCCGAGGACGCGCGTGAGCAGGAAGACGCACGCCGACCAGCACGACGACGCCGATGACGGCGGTCAGCACGACCGCGCGCGTGTTGGACTCGCGCCGCGGCGGGCGGAGCGGGCGCGCGGCGCGGGGGCACGTTGGTGCGGCGCGGGGGCAGCGGCGGCGGATCGGCGCGGCGCGCGGCGGGCGTGGCCGGAGCCGGGACCGCCGCCGCCACCGCCGTTGAGCGCCTGCGCGGCGGCGGGCTCGCCGTTCGCGAGCGCGGCGGCGGCCACGGCGACCTCGGTCGCCGGCGCGGTGGCGACCGCGGCGGTCGGGACCGGTGCCGGGCACCGTGGTGCGTGCGGCTCGTGCGGCTCGTGCACCCCGGCGGCGCGCGCGAAGGCGAGCGCGGCGACCTCGGCCGGCTGGAGCTTGACGACGCCGTTGGTGCTCGCACGGAGGGCGAGAGCGCCTGGGCGGCGGCGACCTGGCGCACCGGCGCCGCGGCCGGCTGGCGCGCGGGAACCGGCGCGGCGGCACGCGCCGGGCCTCCTCGGCGTGCTCGGCGACGGCCAGCTCGAGCTCGGCTGCGCGCTCGGGAGCACGGCCCGCCCATTCGCGCAGGCGCTTGACTTCGCGCGCCTGGGCGAAGTAGAGCAACGTGAGAATGGCCAGGCCGAAGAAGGCGGCGATGCCGACGTAGGCGCCGTACTTCTCGACCTGGTCCTGGAGCGAGAACGCGAAAAGCACCATGGAACCGAGCGGAAAGTCTAGGAGGCCGGTTGCGCCGGCGACTCCGCGGTTGCTTCGACGACAGCCGTCCGACCACCTGCAAGCTCCGCCACAGCCGACGCCAGAGCGGCTGCGTCGCCCTCGGCGACGAGCAGCCCGATCTTGTCGAACACGTACTCCACCCACGCCGGATCGACCGCCGGCCGGCCGGCGCGCAGGATCTTCTGCGCGGCGTCGGCTCGGGGCGCTCGTAGGCGTTGAAGAGCTCCTCGTGCAGCTTCTCGCCGTGGCGCGGGCCGATGATCTCGATCGCGATGTCGCGGCCCGGGCTCGAGGCCGGAGAAGCGGATCATGTCCTCGGCGAGATCCATGATCCGCACGGGGTCGCCCATCTCGAGCGCGAAGACCTCGCCGCCCTGGGCGAGCGAGCCGGAGCGGATCACGAGCTGGACCGCCTCCGGGATCGTCATGAAGAAGCGCGTCATCTCGGGGTCGGTGACCGTCACCGGACCGCCGGCGGCGATCTGGCGGCGGAAGATCGGCACGACCGAGCCGGAGGAGCCGAGCACGTTGCCGAAGCGCACGGCGGAGAAGGCCGTCTCCTCGAAGCGCGCGTCGGCGGCCTCGACGGCCCACTCGGCGAGCGCCTTGGAGGCGCCCATGACGGTCGCCGGAGCGACGGCCTTGTCGGTCGAGACGAGCACGAACGTCCGCGTCCCGTACTCGCCGGCGATCGCCGTCAGCGTCCGGGTGGCGAGCGCGTTGTTGCGGACCGCCTCGATCGGGTTGTCCTCCATCAGCGCGACGTGCTTGTACGCCGCCGCGTGGAACACGACCTCGGGCCGGTGCTCGGCGAAGACCTCGCGCATCCGCTCCTCGTCCTTGCAGTCGGCCAGGACGGAGACCGAGCTCTGGACGTGGCGCTCGTCGATCAGCTCGCGCTCGATCGCGAACAGGTTCGCCTCGCCGTTGTCGACCAGCACGAGCCGGCTGGGGTTCACGCGGGCGATCTGACGGCACAGCTCGGAGCCGATCGAGCCGCCGGCGCCGGTGACCAGCACGCGGCGGCCGGTCAGGTAGCCGCCGACGGACTCGATCTCCATCCGGATCGGGTCGCGCCCGAGGACGTCCTCGACCTGCACCTCGCGCAGCTGGCGCGTCAGGCGGCCGCCGGTCTGCAGCAGCTCGAAGACGGTCGGCATCGTGCGCACCGGCACGCCGCGCTCGCGGCACGCGGTGACGACCCGTGCGCGCATCGTGCCGGGGGCGGAGGGGACGGCGATCAGCACCTCGTCGGGCTCGACGTCCTCGAGCACCTCCGAGAGCTCCTCCGTCGTCCCGAGGACGCGCAGGCCGCGGTCCACGCGCATGTTCTTCTTGCGCGGGTCGTCGTCGACGAAGCCGACCGGGCGGTAGTCGAGCTCCGGGTTCTTCGTCAGCTCGCGCAGCAGCAGCCGGCCGCCGTCGCCGGCGCCGACGATCAGCACCGAGCGGGCGTCGCGCGGACGCGCGGAAGCCGCTCAGCGGCCGCTCGTAGATGAAGTGCACGAGGTAGCGCGTGCCGGCCAGCAACGCGCCGGTGAGCAGGCCGAAGAGCATCGAGCACGCCGGTCGGGATCGTGATCGAGACGAAGCCCGCGCCGGTCGAGATCAGCTGCGGCTGGACGACCGCGACGTAGCCGACGAGCGCGAGCACGCGCGAGGACGACGCCCTCGGCGATCTTGATGTACTCGCGCTGCGACGAGTACCGCATCCAGTGCCGGTACATGCCGACCGCGGTGAAGCAGACCAGCGAGCCGACGACCGCGAACGCGAGCGTGCGCCGTGAAGAGGTCGAAGTAGCGGTCCGGGATGCCGCCGTCGAACCGCAGCGGTAAGCCAGGTAGTAAGCGAGTGCGACCAGCCCCGCGTCCAGCACCAGCTGCGGAATCGCGTGGCGGTGGATCGGAAAGGCCGCTGTGCGGAGCCGGCGGCGCATCTCGGGCAGTGTATTGGGCGTTGCGGCGTGAAGACCCGCGGACCTAACGCGCCTTCACGAAGCAGATCCGTGAAGACCGCGGGGTCGCGGCGGATCCGCGCGGGGGCGTCCGCGCCCGGCGTCCGGCGCTCGAAGACGACGTCCTCGGCGCTCGTGAGCCGGCGCATCCGCCCGTCCGCGATCAGACGCTCGTCGACCGCGCCGAGGCGGCCCTCGAACGTCGTCCAGACCGGCGTGCCGAGCGCGACGGCCTCGCGGTTCATCGTCCCGCCGGCCGAGATCACGAGGTCGGCGAACGCGATCAGCGACTGCGCGTCGATCGCCTGCTCGGGGACGATGAACCCGCCCTCGCGGGCGAGCTCGGCGCGCTGCTCGTCGGTGCGCGGGAGCACGACGACCTGCTCGCCCTTGAGCCGGTGCAGGACCTCGGTGAAGACGGGCGCCTCGAAGCGGTGGTAGAGCGAGACCGCCGGCGGCGTGCGGACGACGGCCAGCGGACGCTCGCGGTCCAGTCCGAGCTCGGCGAGCACCGCGGTGTCGGGCTCGAAGTCCGCGAGGTAGTACTCCTCCTTGAGGCCCTCGTAGCGGCGCAGCTTGTCGAGCGTGGCGCCGTAGGGCGCGAGGCGCTCCGGCGGGATCACGTCGGGGACGACGACGCGCGTCGCGAGCCGGCAGTTGATCTGGTGCTGCTGGCGGGCCCACTCGTAGTCGAACGCGGTCGCCGACGGGATCCGCAGCAGCTTGGCGGCGATCGAGATGTCGTTGGAGCCGTGGCCGAGCGCGAGGTCGATCCGCTTCCCGCTCGCCCAGCGCACGAGCGCGCCCGAGCGCGAGGCGAGGCCGAGCGCCTTGGCGGCGACGTGGCCGCCGCGGTGGTGGCCGATCGCCGTGTGGTCGATCTGGAAGCGCTCGAGCAGGCCGAGCGTCTGCGCGAAGTCGCGCGCGGTGACGAGGACCTCGTCGCCGCGGCGGTGCAGCGCGTCGATCACGGGCCGCATGACGAGGACGTGCGGCGAGTTGGTGAGGTCGATCCAGACGCGCAAGGCCGGTCAGGCTACTTCGCCGCAAGTTTCCTCCGAGCGGTCTCGTTCGTGCGGATATGCGCAAGACCTTCATCGCCGGACTCGCCATCGCCGCCTTGCTGTGCGGCGTCTCGACCGCCACGGCCGCCGACTGGGCGCCCGCCTCCTCCGCCACCGTCCATCCCGGCGTCATGACCTACACCGACGGTGCCCAGTGCACCGCGAACTTCATCTACACGGACGCCGCCGGCGCCGTCTACGTCGGCCAGGCCGCCCACTGCTCGGGCACCGGCGGGCAGACCGACACCGACGGCTGCGCGACGCAGAGCCTCCCGAACGGCACGCCGGTCGAGGTCACGGGCGCGTCCAAGCCCGGAACGCTCGTCTACAACTCGTGGACCGCCATGCAGCAGGCCGGCGAGACCGACGCCGACACCTGCGCCTTCAACGACATCGGCCTGATCAAGCTCGACCCGGCCGACTACGGCAAGGTCAACCCGTCGGTGCCGACGCTCGGCGGTCCGACCGCCCTCGGTGAGACGACCGCCCAGCTCGACACCGTCTACACGTACGGCAACTCGTCGCTGCGCCAGGGCGTCACGCTGCTCTCGCCGAAGATCGGCAAGAGCCTCGGCGCCTCGGGCGGCGGCTGGACGCACCTCGTCTACACCGTCTCGCCCGGCATCCCCGGCGATTCGGGCTCCGGCTTCATGGACGCCCAGGGCCGCGCGTTCGGCGTCCTGAGCACGCTCCAGCTCGCCCCGGTCGTGCTTTCCAACGGCGTCTCCGACCTGCGCAAGATGCTCGCCTACGCTCGCGCGCACGGCGGCCCGGACGTGACGCTCGCGCCCGGCACCGAGGCCTTCACCGGCTCGCTCGTCGGCTGACCCCTCGATTGCAGGCTTGACGGGCGCTTGGCGCGGGAAATACGCTCTTTGCCGCGAGCGTCCCGCGCCCGCCCGTCCAGCCATGTTCACTTCCCAATCCCTGCGCGCCGTCCCGCAGCCCGGATCGCTCGTCTTCCGCGAGCACCGGCTCGACGACGTCGTCCATCAGATCGACGTCCAGGGCGCGCTGACGGAGCGCGGAGAGCTGGGCCGTCGCATCGACGCGGCGCTCGACGGCGGCGTCCGCTGGCTGATCCTCGACCTCTCCGAGGCCCACGACGTCTCGGACCTGGTGCTCGAGGGGCTCGTCGAGGCCGCCGCCGCGCTGCGGGCGCGCAAGGGCGAGCTGATCGTCGCGGGCGCGACCGCCCTCGGTCGCGCAGCGGCTCGCGGCCTACGACGTCGCCCACCGCCCGGCCGTCGCGGCGAACGTCGACCAGGCCGTAATGATCCTTAAGATGCTGCGCCCGAAGACCGACATCCGGCGGCCTGCGCAGCGCGCGAAGCAGCGGATCTCGTCGCTGACGCTGCCGAGGATCGAACCAACTTAATCAACACCGGGGGGCTGTCGCCCCCCGACCCCCTACTACCCTGGGCGCGTGCTCCTCGCGTCCATAACCGATCCGCTGGTCCAGTTCGCCGTCGACGTCATCGACAAGATGGGCCTGATCGGCGTCTTCCTGCTGATGGTCGCGGAGAGCGCCTGCCTGCCGATCCCCTCCGAGGCGACGATGCTGTTCGCCGGCTTCAACGTCGCCAACGGCGAGTACTCGCTCTTCGCCGCCACGGCCGCCGGCGTCGCGGGCAACGTCGTCGGCTCCTGGATCGCCTACGGCGTCGGCTACTTCGGCCGCGTCGACCTGATCGAGAAGCACGGGCGCAAGGTCTTCATCAAGCCGCACCACCTCAAGTGGGCCGACGACTGGTTCGCGCGCTACGGCGACGCGACGATCTTCTTCTCGCGCATGCTCCCGATCATCCGCACCTTCATCTCGCTGCCCGCGGGCGTCGCGCGGATGCCGTTCTGGCGCTTCACGATCCTCACCACGCTCGGCTGCATCCCCTGGGTCTTCATGCTCACGTTCATCGGCAAGCAGGCCGGCGACAACTGGGAGAAGTGGAAGGAGCACCTGCACTACGTCGACTACGTCGTGATCGCGGCGATCTTCATCGGTGCGATCTGGCTGTTCGTGCGCTACCGCCGGCGGCGTGGGGCCGATCCCGCCGTCGATGCCGCCTGAGTTCGCGCAGGTCGCCGCCCTGGGCCTGATCCAGGGCGCGGCCGAGCTGCTGCCGGTCTCCTCGTCCGCGCACGTGGCCGCGGTGCCGTGGCTGCTGGGCTGGTCGGTCGCGGAGTGGGCGCCGAGCGGCGCAAGGAGCTGGAGGTCGCGCTGCACGCGGGGGCGCTGGCGGCGATGGCGCCCGCGCTGTGGCGGCTGCGGCCCGACGCGCGCACGCTCGCGCTGTCGCTGGCGCCGCCGGTGATCGCCGGCTACGTGCTGGAGCGGCCGATCGAGGAGCGGCTCGGCGGGCCCACGGGCCTGGTGGTCGGGCTGCTGGCGGGGCGGCGGCGCTCGCCGTGGCGGACCGCGGAGCGGTCACGCGCGGCGCGGCGGGACGCAGCGCGACGGGCGCCGCGGCGCGACGGGCGGCGCGACGGCGAGCCGCGCGCGGCGCCTCGCGCGGCTCGCCCGGCCCTCGGCGCCGACGGCCGCCGACGCGCTCGCGCTCGGCTTCGCGCAGGCCGCGGCGCTCTTCCCGGCGTCTCGCGGACCGGCGCGACGCTCGCCGCCGCGCGGGCGCTCGGGTACTCGCGGCCGGAGGCCTCGCGGCTCTCGTTCGGCGTCGCCGGGCCGGTGCTCGTCGGCGCGACGGCGCTGAAGGGCTGGCGCGGGCGCCACGCCGCCGACAAGCGGCTCGCGGCGACCGGGGCGCTCGCGGCGTTCGTCGGGACGAGCGCCGCGCTGCGCATCGTCGGCCTCGAGCAGCGCCGGCCGCTGTGGCCGTACGCCGCCGAGCGGGCGGTGCTCGCGGCGGCCATCCTGGCCGTGCGCTACCGTCGAGCGCAGTGAGCACCGACGCCTACGCACGGTCCGGCGTGGACCAGCATCTCGCCGACCGGGCGGTCGCCGCGCTCGTCGGCGTCCTGAAGACGATCGACACCGGCAAGCCCTCGCGCTCGGTGCTGTCCAGCGGCCATTACGCGGCCGTGCTGGAGATCGCGCCGAACCTCGGGATCGCGGTCGGCACCGACGGCGTCGGCTCCAAGCTGATCCTCGCCGAGCAGACCGGCCGCTACGACACCGTCGGCATCGACTGCGTCGCGATGAACGTCAACGACGTCGTCTGCGTCGGCGCCGAGCCGATCGCGCTGCTGGACTACCTCGCCGTCGAGCAGGCCGACCCGGCCGTGATGGAGCAGATCGGGATCGGGCTCAAGAACGGCGCCGAGCAGGCCGGCGTCGAGATCCCCGGCGGCGAGGTCGCGATCCTGCCCGAGCTGATCCGCGGCCATCCGTCGCCCAACGGCTTCGACCTCACGGCCACGTGCTTCGGCACCGTCGCGCTCGACCAGATGGTCACCGGCGAGACGATCGTGCCCGGCGACGCGCTGATCGGCCTTCCGTCCAGCGGCCTGCACTCGAACTCCTACTCGCTCGCCCGCCGCGCGGTCGAAGGGCTGCCGCTCGACGGCGCCGTTCGAGGGCGGCACGCTCGCCGACGCGCTGCTCGAGCCGACCGTGATCTACGTGCGCGCCGCGCTCGAGCTGATCCGCTCGGACATCGCCGTCCACGGCCTCGCGCACATCACCGGCGGCGGCCTGCTGAACCTGCTGCGCCTCAACGAGGCCGTCGGCTTCGCGATCGAGGACCCGCTGCCCGTGCCGCCGATCATCGACCTCGTCCGCGAGCGCGGGGAGGTCTCCGACGCCGAGGCGTGGGAGGTCTTCAACATGGGCTGCGGCTTCGTCGCCGTCGTGCCCGAGGCGCAGGCCGACGCCGCGACCGAGCTGCTGGCCGCGCACCACCCCGGCACCCGCCGGATCGGCACCGTGACCGACGAGGCGGGCCGCGTCTCCGTGCCGTCGTCCGGCGTCGCCGGCGACAGTGCCGGTCTGACCTCGACCGGCTAGACGAACCGCCAAACGGCGACTGAGCCGGGCAACAGGGCGTCCCGGGTGACGGCGTTGGCTAGTCGGTCTCGTCGGGCTCGGGCGGCGGCAGCTCCTCCTTCGGCGTCCCGACCGCGCCCGGGACGCCGTCGTCGAGCTGCTTGCGCTCCCAATCCTCACGCACGTCGGAGATCTGCTCACCGAGCTCCTCCGAACGGCGGGCCATGTCGTCGGCTTCCCGCTCGTATTCGTTCATCAAGGACCGTGCTACCCGTCCGCGTCCTCCTCCGCACGTTCGCGTTCGGCGAGCTTCTCACTCAGGTAGGCGTGCTTCTCGGCGCGCCGCTCGTGCTCGCGCTCCTCGGCCGGCAGTTCGGCACCGTCTGCCTGCCGGCGTTCGGCCTCCTCACGAGCCGCCTGCTCGAGCCGAAGCTCGTGCGTCGCGGAATCCTCCATGCGGAGGATTCTAGGCTCAGCCTAGGCGCACGTAGCCGATCGCGGGGCGCGCGCCCGGCGCGTAGGAGCGCGTGGACACCTGGTCCGAGGAGTTGCCCTCGATCGTGTTGATCGTGCCGTCAGTGCCAACGGACTCGACGACGCCGATGTGCTCGTCCCAGACGATGAGGTCGCCGGGCTGGGGCTGGACGCCCGGGGTGTTGGGGATGGCCTTGCCGGCCTTCTGGGCCCAGTCGTAGACGGCGTCGACGCTGCCGAAGCCCTGGCCGGCGTCGCCGAGCGGGACGCCCGCCTCGCGCGCGGCCCAGGAGGTGAAGTACGCGCACCAAGGACCGACGCCGGAGCCGGCCGTGGCCTGGCGGAACTGGGCGATGCGGGGGGAGTCGTTGGAGCCGGGGGGGTGCTCGGCGACGCCGATCTCGCCGCGCACGGCGTTGACGATCGCGGCGCCCGCTCCGGTCGGTGCGGTGTTCAAGAGCGAGGCGGTGCCGGTTGTGGCGGTCGCGTTGTTGAGCTGGGTGGCGAACGCGGTGGTCTTGGAGCTCGCCGGAGCGGTGGTCGTCGACGGCGGGCTGAGGAGGGTGTTGAGCTCGGCGATGCGAGCCATTGCGACGTCGAAACTCATGCAGTCATTGAGTCGGCGCGACATGCCCGCAACTTGAGGTCTTAACGCAGACGGGCGGCCTCAAAGAGGCCGCCCGTGCGATCCGTCCCTCGGTGGGGATTAGGCGGGCCGCCCTCCAGCGACCCTATGTACCGCGAACCGTAAGTGGAGGTGGCGGGGATGCCTATGGCTCCTGCTTAGCCGTCCGTGGCTGACCGGGATAATCGGCAGCCCTCAGTGGACCTGTAGCAACTTTCTAGACCGGTACCGGAGCGACTTCGAGCAGCACGCTGCGCCAGCGCTCGGCGGCGACGTCGATGCGCCGGTGCTCGGCGACGTAGTCGTACGCCTGGCGTGCCGACCCGCTCGCGCAGCTCGGCGTCGTCGATCAGCCGCAGCAGCGCCGCCTCGACCTCGGCGGTCGTGCGCGCGTGCACGCCGGTGACGCCGTCCTCGATCTCGGGGTAGACGTCCGGATGCGCGACGAGCGGGATGCCGAGGGCGCTGGCCTCGAGCCAGCGCAGGTCGCTCTTGCCCTTGAAGAGGTTGCTCTCCGACGACGGCGCGATCGCGATGTCGAACAGCGTCATCGCGGCCGGGTAGACCTCGATCTTGCCCGGCGGCAGCGGCGATCGCCCGCTCCGCGCCGAACTCCTCGACGTACTCGGCCGCGGCGCCGTGGCCGACGGACACGAAGCGCGTCTCGGGCCGGGCACGCAGGACGTTGCGCAGCGCCGGCTCCCAGCGTGCGAGCGAGGCCTTGTGGCCGACGCCGCCCGGCCCAGCCGATCGTGACGCCCTCGCGGGCCGGCTTGGCCCAGGCGTAGCGCTTGAGGTCGATGCCGTTGTAACACGCCCACGTGCGCTCGTTGAACGTGCGGTAGCGGCGCGCGATGTAGTCGGTCGAGCAGATGATGCCGTCGACCGCCGTCATCGGCAGCTCCAGCTCGCGCGACGAAGTCCGCGTCGAAGACGTCGACCAGCTCGTGCGACTTGATCTTGCGCGCGGACTGGATGTAGTCGTCGATCTCGTAGAGGACGACGACGCCCGCGGCCTGCAGCTCGCGGATCAGCCGCAGCCAGCGCGCGCCGCGCGGCTGCTGGATGATGACGACCTCGTAGTCGAAGAGGTCCGAGAGCTGCGGCGTGCTCGCGCCGAGACCGGTCACGAGCACCAGCTCGTTGGCCTTCTCGTCGACCGAGCTCCAGGCGACGTAGTCCGCGCCGAGCGCGATCGCCGGCAGGAACGCGCGGTAGTAGGAGACGACGCTGACGCCCCAGCCGACGAAGAGGGTCTTCGGGATGGACTGCATCACACGACCTCCGGGGCCCAGCGCTTGAAGCGAGACACCGGCGTGCTTGAAGCGCAGGCGGCGCGCGTCGGCCGTGGTGTTGTCGGGCTCGCCGTCGACGAGCTCGATCGCGCGAGCACGGACGCTCGGCTCGAGCACGCTCTGGCCGCCGGCCTCGGAGACCCGCAGGCAGTAGTCGAGGGCGGCGTGGGGACCGCTCGAGCAGCTCGTCGTAGACGCCGACGATGTCGATCCACTCGCGGCGGATCAGCTGCAGCTCGGAGCTGACCGGGCACAGCAGCGCGGCGTGCACGTCGAGCAGCGACTCCGGGACGCGGCCGAGGCGGGCGCTCCACTCACGGCGGAAGAGCGAGAAGAAGTAGCCGGCGTGGCGGATCAGCCCGGTGTGTTCGATGACGCTGCCGCCGACGACCGCCGCGGGAGCACCGTCGGTGCCGGTGCGGGCGCGCAGGCGCTCGAGCCAGCCGGCGCGGTCGAAGACCAGCCCGGGGCTGACGAGGCACGCGTCCATGCCGTGCTGCGCGGCAGCGGAAAGGCCGACGTTGACGGCGGCGGAGTGGCCTTCGCCGTCCTGCTGGAGGACGTAGGCGCAATCGAGCTCGCCGGCGGCGATCTCGAGCATCTGGGCGAGTTCCGCGGGTGAGCGGTCGTCGACGACGAGGACCATGGCTTCAGGCGCGGTGGCCTTCAGCGAAACGAGCGTCTGGAGGAACGGCTCGATGGCTTCCGCACGCTCTGCGCGCGCGGGTACGACGATGAGGGTGGGGACGGGTTCCACGTATGCAGCATCGGCTGCGACCGCGGACGACTTGAATGCGACGTCTTGGTACGAACGATCGAGGGCGGGACGCCAACGCGTCCCACCCCGTTTCAGATCGTTTAGCGCAGCAGCGACAGGACGCCCTGGGGCGCCTGGTTGGCCTGCGCGAGCATGCTCGTGCCGGCCTGCTGCAGGATCTTGCAGCTTCGTGAACTTGGTCATCTCCGACGCCATGTCGACGTCGCGGATGCGGATCTCGGAAGCGGTCAGGTTCTCCTGGTAGGTCGCCAGGTTGTTCAGGCGGTGCTCGAGACGGTTCTGCACCGCGCCGAACGTGCGCGCGGATCGTCGGACACGTCCTTGATCGCGGCGTCGATCGTCGACCGCGCCCAGCACGCCGCCGGTACCAGCGCCGCGAAGCGGCGAGGCCGTCGTGATGCCGGTGAGCTCGCTGAGGCCGCCGGTGCCGGCGGCTGAGGTCGCCGCTGAGGCGGTGATCGGTCTCGCCGTCGTTGGCGCCGACCTGGAACGTGACACGTGCTCGTGCCGGCGAGCAGCTGCGGTGCCGTTGAACTGCGGTCGTCGGTCGACGATGTCGCTTGATCTCGCTCGCGAGCTGCGTGACCTCGGCCGCGATCGCGCCCTTGTCGTCGGTGCGACAGCGTGCCGTTGTTGTACTGGACCGTGAGGTCACGGACGCGCTGCAGCATCGAGTGCACCTCGTTGAGCGCGCCTTCCGCCGTCTGGACGAGCGAGATGCCGTCCTGCGCGTTGCGCTGCGCCTGGGCGAGGCCGCCGATCTGGCCGCGCATCTTCTCGGTGATGGCGAGGCCGGCGGCGTCGTCGGCGGCGCGGTTGATGCGGTAGCCGCTGGAGAGCTTCTCCATCGACTTGCGCCGCCTGCGTGGACGTGGCGGTCGAGCTGACGATGCGTGTTGAACGCCTCGACGTTGTTCTGAATACGAAGGCCCATGATCAAACGCTCCTTGTCGATCGGTTGGGATGGTAGGGGTGACCGAGGCAACTCCATGTCGCCTCAAACACAAAGATCGGCCCCGAAGGGCCGATCGTTAGTGACGCGACTCCGACGGACGAACGGCGTCCGGCCGTTGACCTGAGTGCCTAGCGCAGCAGCGAGAGGACGCCCTGCGGCGCCTGGTTGGCCTGCGCGAGCATGCTCGTGCCGGCCTGCTGCAGGATGTTGCAGCTTCGTGAACTTGGTCATCTCCTGACGCCATGTCCACGTCGCGGATGCGCGACTCGGACGCGGTCAGGTTCTCCTGGTAGGTCGCCAGGTTGTTCAGGCGATGCTCGAGACGGTTCTGGACCGCGCCGAAGTTGCCGCGGGCGGTCGGACACGTTCTTGATCGCGTTGTCGATCGTCGCGACGGTCGACAGCGCCGCCGGACGTCGAGCGCGGCTGCGCCAGCGTCGGCGGTGCTGAGGCCGGTGAGCTCGGCGAGGCCGCCGGTGCCGGAGGTGCCGACGGCGTCGCTGAGGTCGACGGCGGTCGTGGTGATCGTCTCGCCGTCGTTGGCGCCGACCTGGAACGTGAACGTCGCCGCCGCCGAGCAGCGAGCTGCCGTTGAACTTCGTGTCGGTCGAGATGTTCCCGATCTCGCCGGAGATCTGGGAGACCTCGGCCGCGATCGCGTCCTTGTCGTCGGTCGACAGCGTGCCGTTCTGGTACTGGACCTTGAGGTCACGGACGCGCTGCAGCATCGAGTGCACCTCGTTGAGGGCACCTTCCGCGGTCTGGACGAGCGAGATGCCGTCCTGCGCGTTGCGCTGCGCCTGCGCCGAGGCCGCCGATCTGACCGCGCATCTTCTCGCGAGATGGCGAGGCCGGCGGCGTCGTCGGCGGCGCGGTTGATGCGGTAGCCGCTGGAGAGCTTCTCCATCGACTTCGCCAGCCTGCGTGGACGTGGCCGTCAGCTGACGGTGCGTGTTGAACGCCTCGACGTTGTTCTGAATACGAAGACCCATGATCAAACGCTCCTTGTCGATCGGGTGGGATGGTCGGGAGATCCGAGGCAACTCCATGTCGCCTCGGGTTGAACGATCGGTCGCGGGCCGCTCAGGTTGAGCGACCCGCGGACGACTCGACGAACGGCGTACTAGCGCAGCAGCGACAGGACGCCCTGGGGCGCCTGGTTGGCCTGCGCGAGCATGCTCGTGCCGGCCTGCTGCAGGATGTTCAGCTTCGTGAACTTCGTCATCTCCTGCGCCATGTCCACGTCGCGGATACGCGACTCGGAAGCGGTCAGGTTCTCCTGGTACGTGGCCAGGTTGTTCAGGCGATGCTCGAGACGGTTCTGCACCGCGCCGAAGTTCGCGCGGATCTTGGACACGTTCTTGATCGCGTCGTCGATCGTCGGCGACCGCGCCGAGGTCGCCGCGACGGCGTCCAGGGCCGCACCGCGCCGGCCGAGGACGGTGATGCTCGGTCAGGTCGCCGAGTGCCGGCCGTGCCGATCGTGCCGCTGAGGTTCGCCGGCGGTCGTGGTGATCGTCTCACCGTCGTTGGCGCCGACCTGGAACGTGAACGTGTTCGCGCCGAACAGCTGCGTTGCCGTTGAACTGCGTGCCGGCCGACGGGTCGACGATGTTCTTGACCTCGCCCGCGATCTGAGCGACCTCGGCCGCGATCGCGTCCTTGTCGTCGGTCGAGAGCGTGCCGTTGTTGTACTGGACCTTGAGGTCACGGACGCGCTGCAGCATCGAGTGCACCTCGTTGAGGGCACCTTCCGCCGTCTGGACGAGCGAGATGCCGTCCTGGGCGTTGCGCTGCGCCTGGGCGAGGCCGCCGATCTGACCGCGCATCTTCTCGCGTGATCGCGAGACCGGCGGCGTCGTCGGCCGCACGGTTGATGCGATAGCCGCTGGAGAGCTTCTCCATCGACTTGCCCGCCTGCGTGGACGTGGCGGTGAGCTGGCGATGCGTGTTGAACGCCTCGACGTTGTTCTGAATACGAAGGCCCATGATCAAACGCTCCTTGTCGATCGGGTGGGATGTTGGGCGTGCCGAGGCAACTCCATGTCGCCTCAACCACAAAGATCGGCCCCGAGGGACCGATCTTTAGTGAGCGAAGAGAAGGCGGACGAACGGTCGTCCGCCGGCTGTCTAGCGCAGCAGCGAGAGGACGCCCTGGGGCGCCTGGTTGGCCTGCGCGAGCATGCTCGTGCCGGCCTGCTGCAGGATGTTGAGCTTCGTGAACTTCGTCATCTCCTGCGCCATGTCCACGTCGCGGATACGCGACTCGGACGCGGTCAGGTTCTCCTGGTAGGTGGCCAGGTTGTTCAGGCGATGCTCGAGACGGTTCTGCACCGCGCCGAAGTTGGCGCGAGCCGAGGACACGTTCTTGATCGCGCTGTCGATCGTCGAGACGAGCGACAGAGCGCCGGTGGACAGCGCGGTCTTGACCGCGCCGGCGCTCGAGAGCCCCGTCAGGTCGGAGAGGCCGCCGGTGCCGGCGCTGCCGATCGAGCCGGAGAAGTCGGCCGCCGTGGTGGCGATCGTCTCGCCGTCGTTGGCGCCGACCTGGAACGTGAAGCCGGTCGAGCCGAAGACCGCCGTGCCGTTGAACTTCGTGTCGGTCGAGATGCTCCCGACCTCCTTGGCGATCTGGAAGACCTCCGACGCGATCGCGTCCTGGTCATCGGAGCTCAGCGTGCCGTTGGCGAACTGGACCTTGAGGTCACGGACGCGCTGCAGCATCGAGTGCACCTCGTTGAGGGCACCTTCCGCCGTCTGGACGAGCGAGATGCCGTCCTGGGCGTTGCGCTGCGCCTGGGCGAGGCCGCCGATCTGGCCGCGCATCTTCTCGCTGATCGCGAGACCGGCGGCGTCGTCCGCCGCACGGTTGATCCGGTAGCCGCTGGAGAGCTTCTCCATCGACTTGCCCGCCTGGTTTGACGTGGCGGTCAGCTGCCGGTGCGTGTTGAACGCCTCGACGTTGTTCTGGATACGAAGGCCCATGATTCAACACTCCTTGTTGATCGGGGGAAGTGGGCGACAAGAGGCGACTCCCTGTCGCCTCAACGACAAGATCGGCCCCGGAGGGCCGATCTTTAGTCGAGCGGGTGGTGGTTGGACGGAACTACGAACGCAGCAGCGACAGCACGCCCTGGGGCGCCTGGTTCGCCTGCGCGAGCATGCTCGTGCCGGCCTGCTGCAGGATGTTGAGCTTCGTGAACTTGGTCATCTCCTGAGCCATGTCCACGTCGCGGATACGCGACTCGGAAGCGGTCAGGTTCTCCTGGTAGGTGGCCAGGTTGTTCAGGCGATGCTCGAGCCGGTTCTGGACCGCGCCGAACTCCGAACGGACCTTGGAGACGTTGGTGATCGCGGCGTCGATGTCGGACAGCTGGTTGATGCCACCCGACGACAGGGCGACGCCGGCCGAGGCCGCGTCGCTGATCGCCGTGATGTCGCTCAGTCCGCCGCCGGCGAGGCCGCCGGCGAAGTTGGCCGCCGACGTGCTGACGGTCTCGCCGTCGTTGGCGCCGACCTGGAACGTGAAGCCGGTCGAGCCGAAGAGGGCCTTGCCGTTGAACTGGGTGCCGGCCGTCGGGTCGACGATGTTCTTGATCTCGCCTGCGATCTGGGCGACCTCAGAGGCGATCGCCGTCTGATCGTCGGTCGAGAGCGTGCCGTTGCCGTACTGGACCTTGAGGTCACGGACGCGCTGCAGCATCGAGTGCACCTCGTTGAGCGCGCCTTCAGCGGTCTGGACGAGCGAGATGCCGTCCTGCGCGTTGCGCTGCGCCTGGGCGAGGCCGCCGATCTGGCCGCGCATCTTCTCGCTGATCGCGAGACCGGCGGCGTCGTCGGCCGCACGGTTGATGCGGTAGCCGCTGGAGAGCTTCTCCATGGCCTTGCCGGCCGCGGTCGACGTGGCCGAAAGCTGACGATGCGTGTTGAACGCCTCGACGTTGTTCTGGATGCGCAGGCCCATGGCCGTATCGACTCCTTGTGGAAGAACAGGCCGCTCCGTGCGGTCCGTACGTGTTCAAGCAATCAATCGGCCATGGGTGGCCCGACCTTTAGCGCAGCAGCGAGAGGACGCCCTGGGGCGCCTGGTTGGCCTGCGCGAGCATGCTCGTGCCGGCCTGCTGCAGGATGTTCAACTTCGTGAACTTCGTCATCTCCGACGCCATATCCACGTCGCGGATACGCGACTCGGAAGCCGTCAGGTTCTCCTGGTAGGTCGCCAGGTTGTTCAGGCGATGCTCGAGACGGTTCTGCACCGCACCGAAGTTCGCGCGGGCCGTCGACACGTTCTTGATCGCGTTGTCGATCGAGGACAGGCCGCCGATGGTGCCGCCCGTGGTCAGGGCCGCCTTCGCCAGCGCGGAGGTCGAAAGGCTGGCGATCTCCGACAGGCCGCCGGTGCCGGCGGTGCCGAGGGGGCGCTGAGGTTGGCCGCCGACGTGGCGATGGTCTCGCCGTCGTTGGCGCCGACCTGGAAGGTGAACGTGCCCGAGCCGAAGACGGACGTGCCGTTGAACTGGGTGCCCTCGGTGATGTTCTTGATCTCGCCGCCGATCTGGGAGACCTCGGCCGCGATCGCGTCCTGGTCGTCCGAGCTCAGCGTGCCGTTCTGGAACTGGACCTTGAGGTCACGCACGCGCTGCAGCATCGAGTGCACCTCGTTGAGGGCACCTTCCGCCGTCTGGACGAGCGAGATGCCGTCCTGGGCGTTGCGCTGCGCCTGGGCGAGGCCGCCGATCTGACCGCGCATCTTCTCGCTGATCGCGAGGCCCGCGGCGTCGTCCGCGGCGCGGTTGATCCGGTAGCCGCTGGAGAGCTTCTCCATCGACTTGCCCGCCATGTTGGACGTTGCCGTCAGCTGGCGATGCGTGTTGAAAGCTTCGACGTTGTTCTGAATCCGAAGGCCCATGATCAAACGCTCCTTGTCGATCGGTTAAGCGGGCACTACACAGGCAACTCCTTGTCGCCTAGCCGAGGTAGTCGGCATGTCCCGGGGCAACTTGACCCTGGGATTGCTCGCGCTGCTTGCGCTTCTCGCGCGCCTGCTCTCGCTGACGGCGAGCCTGCTCGCGCTCCTCGGGCGTGAGCAGCCGGCGCTGCACCGGCTCGACGCCGCGCACTTCCACCTCGCGACGCGAGATCGGGGGGACGGGCTGGAGGCTCACGCGACGCGGAAGCCCGGGTCGGCCTGTTCGGCGGTGCGTGCCTCGAGCTTCGCCCGCTGCTCGCGCAGCTGCTCCGCGCGCTCCTCTTCGAGCTGCCGGACTTCCGAGATGACGATGTGGCGCCAGACGACGATCGCGCAGCCCCAGGCGATGACGTTGACGACCAGGCCTGCGACCAGCGCGCGCCAGGTCGCGTCGAACGCCGTCTGACCACCCGCGAGGTTGAGCACGAGAACGAGGACGAACGCGATCAGCGCGGCGCGCGTCCGGGCGCGGCGGATGCCGGCCTTGGCGCGCGGATGGGCCGAGATCGAGACCGTGAGGCCCGCCGGCTCGTCCTTCGCCGCCTTCTTGTCGGCCTTCTTGCTCATCGGTCTCGGGAGGCGCGCAGCGCCTGAACCTCGCGGTCACGGATGAAGCGCATGAGCCGATCCTCGTCGACGCGGGCGACGCCGTCCAGCCGGATGCCCTTCTGATCCTCCTCCGCGCCGACGCGGACGACGCGTCCGAGCGAGCGCAGCGGCGGGCCGTCGGGAAGGCTGAGCTCGACGCGCACGTCAAGGCCGAGCGGGAGCTGCCACGGGTCGGTGATCCGGATGCCGCTGCCGCTGACGTCCAGCGTGGACGTCTCGCCGCCGATCGGCTCGTCGATCCCCTTCACCGTCACGTCGAGAAAGGCGTCGATGCGCACGTACTCGCGGCGCTGGATGCGCTCGACATCGCCACTCAGGGAGATCGTCAGCGACCCGGCGTTCTGGGCCTTGAGGGTTCCGCTGAAGCGATAGATGCCGCGCCCGGAGATGGCCTCGACGGCCATCTCGTGTCCGACGAGCCGCCCGATGCGATCGTCCTTGACCGCCAGCGCGACCGTGACGCTCGCCGCGTCGGCGCGCTCGACCGTCGCCGGAAGCCCGCCGAGGTGCACGTTGCGCACGGCGACGTGCAGTCCGGAGACGAGCGAAGGAACGGCCATCGTCGACATCAGGGGAGCAGTTGCTGCGCCAGCGCGGCCGGGTCGGCCGGGGTCGCGCCCTCGCGCGAGCAGACGTAGGAGAGCGGACGGTTGGCCGAGAGTGCCAGCTCGAGCGGCGCGCCGGGACGCGCGGTCTCGTCGGCGTGCGTCAGCACGACATGCGTCGGGGCGATCGAGGCGAGCGCGATGGCGACCTCGGCGGCCGCGGCGGAGCTGAGCGTCGCCGGCAGCGCCAGATGGATCTCCGACGGCGCGAGTGCGCGCAGGTCGGCGGCGAGCGCCTTGATGTGCGCGGCGCTATGGCTGGGCCCGGCGGCGGGCGTGTCGATCAGGGTCACGAGCGGCTGGCGCGCGCCGAGGCGCTGCTTGGCCTGGGCCGCGTCATCGGCGGAGAGGACGCCGACACCGAGCGGCTGCAGGCGACTGGCGAGCACGCCGTCGCCGCGCAGCGAGACGACGGCCACATCGGCTCCGGCGGCGGTGTAGGAAGCGGCGAGATGGGCGATCGTCGTCGTCTTGCCCGCACCGCCGGCGCCGATCACGGCGATCGTGCGCGGGCCGGGTCCGAGCGCTGACAGCACCGGGATGCGACGGCCGAGCGCGGTGCGGATGAGCTTCTTGAGATTGCGCGGCGACGAGAACGGCAGGCCGTGCGCGACGGCCTCGCCGACGACCTCGGCGGCGAGCGCCGGGCTCAGGCCGGCGGCCACCAGTCGCTGCTCCGCGGCATCGGCCGCGGCAGGGCGCTCAGGGGCCGTGCTCGGCGTGGCCACGGCGGCGGCCGACGGGGCGGCCGGGATGTCGAGCGGGGGAGCGATCTCGGGCTCCGGCTCCGGCTCGGGCTCGACCTCGAGCTCCGGTTCCGGCTCCGGCGCGGGCGGCGGCGTCGGGAGTGCACGGGCGATCGCCGCGGCGTTGGGCTGCGGCCCGTAGAGCCCGCTGGAGGTCGGGGCTTCGAACGGATCCTCTTGCGGCATGAACGTCGGCTCCGGCACGGGCTGTGGGATCGGCGCGTCGCGCTGGAAGACGGTCGCCGAGAAGGTGTCCTCCTCGGTCGGGCGGGCGTCGCGCGCCGCGGCGGCGAGCGCGTCCGCGAACGGCGTGGCCTGCTCGAAGAGCGCCTGGACGGCCGGCGAGGAGAGGCCCTCGATCGTCGCGCGGTCGCTGCGGATCTCGAGCGGGCGCTCGGCGCCGTGCGGCGCGCGCGCCTCGACCTCGACGTACGGCCGCTGGAAGAAGCCGCCCACGCCGCCGCCCAGACCCTCGCGCCGTCGCAGCACGATCGCGTCCGGTCCGAGCTCGGACCGGATCTGCGGCAGCACCTCTTCGAGGCTGCGCCCGCGGTAGGTCTTGACGTCGTCAGAACCGTTGCTGATGGAGGCTTCCATTCGAGTCCCCTTACGAGACTACGCCGCGGCCAGTGCCGCGCCGATCACTCCAGTTGTCTCTACCCCGATGCCCGGGCTGATCTCGTTGTACGAGCAGACAGCCAGTTGGGGAAGTCGCTGTTCGCACAACTGCCGCAGGTGGCGGCGCACGCGCGCCGAGCACAGCATGACGGGTCGGCCGCCTGCCGCCATGGCGGTTTCGACCTGCTCGGAAGCGGATTCGACGATCGCCGCGGCGTGGTTGGGGTCCATCGCGAGGAACTCGCCGTCGGCGGTCTGCACGAGCGCCTCGGCCATCGCCTGCTCGAGCGAGGGGTCGAGCGCGATCACGTGCAGCAGGCCCTCGTTGTCCAGGAACGGCGCGGTGATCGTGCGGCCGAGCGCCTGGCGGGCGTACTCGGCGAGCATCGCCGGATCGCGCGTGAGGCGCGCCTTGTCGCCGATCGCCTCGAGCACGGCGCCGAGATCGCGGATCGAGACGCCCTCGCGCAGCAGCGCCTGCAGCACGCGCTGGATCTCACCGAGCGACAGGACGTCCGGGACGACCTCGTCGACGACGGCGGCGTTGAACTCCTTGAGCTGGTCGAGCAGATGGCGCGTCTCCTGCCGCGTGAGCAGCTCGGAGGCGTGGGCGCGGATCATCTCGGTCAGGTGCGTGACGACGACCGATTCGGCGTCGACCACGGTCCAGCCCAGCGCCTCGGCCTCGGCGCGGCCGGACTCGGGGATCCAGACCGCGGGCAGGCCGAAGGCAGGCTCCGTCGTCGGGATGCCGGGCAGCTGGCCCATGGCGTCGCCCGGGTTCATGGCCATATGGTGCCCCGCCATCACCCCTCCGCGCGCAACTTCCGTGCCACGGACGCGCATGACGTACTCGTGCGAGTCCAGGCCGACGTCGTCGCGGATGCGGACGGGCGGGATGACCATGCCGAGCTCGGACGCGATCTGGCGGCGGATCGTGCCGACGCGGGCGAGCAGCGTGCCGCCGGCCTGCTTGTCGACGAGCGGCACCAGGCCGAAGCCGATGGCGAGCTCGAGCGGGTCGAGCGGCAAGCGCGTCGAGTGCGGCGTCGCGCGGCGCGGGCAGCTGCAGCTGGTCGGGGGCGGCCGCGGCCTGTGCCGTGTCGATCGCCTCCTGCTGGCGCGTGCTGGGCTTGTTGCGCAGCGACCAGCCGACGGCGAAGAACAGCGCGCCGATCACGAAGAACGGGATCTTCGGGAGGCCGGGGACGAGGCCGAAGGCGATGACCATCACGCCGGCGACCAGCGGCGCCTTGCGCTGATCGAGCAGCTGCGTGCTGACGGTCGAGCCGAGGTCCGATTCCGAACCGGCCGAGCGGGTCACGAGGATGCCGGTGGCGACCGAGATCAGCAGCGCCGGGATCTGGGCGCAGAGGCCGTCGCCGATCGACAGCAGCGAGAAGTGGTGGCCGGCCTCGGCGGCCGTCATGCCCTGCTGGACGACGCCGATGATGATGCCGCCGATCAGGTTGATCGCGGTGATCAGGATGCCGGCCATCGCGTCGCCCTTGACGAACTTCGACGCACCGTCCATCGCGCCGTAGAAGTCGGCCTCCTGGGCGACCTCCGCGCGGCGCTTGCGCGCCTCCTCGTCGGTGATCTGGCCCGTGTTGAGATCGGCGTCGATCGCCATCTGCTTGCCGGGCATGGCGTCGAGGGTGAAGCGGGCGCCGACCTCGGCCACGCGCCCGGCGCCGTTCGTGATGACCACGAACTGGATCACGATCAGGATCAGGAAGATGACGAGGCCGACGACGATGTTGCCGCCGACGACGAAGTTGCCGAACGCCTCGACCACGTGGCCCGCGTCGCCCTCGAGCAGGATCAGACGCGTCACGGACACGTTGATCGCCAGGCGGAAGAGCGTCGTCAGCAGCAGCATCGTCGGGAACGACGAGAAGTCCAGCGCGCGCGGGACGTACATCGTGGCGACGACGATCATCAGCGCCGCCGAGATGTTCAGCGTGATGAAGAAGTCCAGCAGCATCGGCGGCAGCGGGATGATCAGCATCGCCACGATCAGGACGATGCCGCCGGCGGCGGCGAGGTCGGCGTGCCTGCCGAGCTTGGAGAAGATGTTGTTCATGCTGCAGCCCTCCGGGCGCCGGCGATGCGGTAGACGTAGGCCAGGAGCTGCGCCACGGTGTGGAACATGTCTTCTGGGATCTGACGCCCGATCTCGACGTTGGCGTACAGCGTGCGTGCCAGCGGCGGGTCGGGGACGATCGCTACACCGGCATCCTTGGCGGCTTCACGGATCTTGAACGCGAGACTGTCGACACCCTTGGCGACCACGATGGGCGCCGCGGTTCCGGCCTCGTACTTGAGGGCGACGGAGTAGTGGGTGGGGTTCGTGACGATCACGTCTGCGGTGGGAACTGCGTCCATCATTCGCGCGCGTGAGAGCTCCATTGCCCGCCTGCGCTGCTGAGACTTGATTTCGGCAGGAAGGCCTTGCTGCTTGAACTCCTGCTTGATCTCCTCGTGGTCCATCTTCAGACCCTTGTTGTGCTTGTACTTCTGGTAGGCGTAATCCGCCGCCGCGATGACCAGATAGGCGACCGCGGCGCGCTTGGCGATCGTCATCACGATGCCCGCCACGAGCGGGATCAGCTGCTCCGGAGGCGTGCCGACCAGCGCCGCCATCTCGTCGAGCTTGGGGAACACCGCCATCGCCGCGATCGCGCCGACGATCGCGGTCTTGGTCACGTTCTTGCCGGTCTCGAACGCCAGGTGCTGCGGGTTGAAGAGGTTCTTGAGCCCGGCGGCCGGGTTGAGCTTCTTGAAGTCCGGCTTGATCGCCGCCGGGGTCGGCTTCAGGCCGACCTGGCCGACGGCCGCGACGAGGCCGGCGATGAAGCAGACGGCCGCGATCGGCAGGAACGCGAGGCCGACGTGGCGGCCGACGAGCAGGAAGAGCTCACCGACGCCCTCCTTGTCGACGACCTCGGGACGGCTCATGAGGCTGATCACCTGGACCATCGCCAGCTTCATCTGCTCCATCGCCTTCGGCCCCACGGCTGAAAGGGCGAGCAGGCCACCGAGCAGGATCGCGGCGCCGTTGATGTCCGGGGACTTCGCGACCTGGCCCTTCTTGCGCGCGTCCTCGCGCTTCTTGGGTGTTGCCTTCTCGGTCTTGTCGTTGGCCATGGTCAGCCACCCAGCGAGCGCAGGGCCAGCGCGACCGAGTCCCGCAGCTCATCGGCGATGAAGCCGGAGACGAACGGCAGCGAGGCGCCGAGGAGCATGAGCCCGACGAGCATCTTGGCCGGGAAGCCGACCGCGAAGACGTTCATCTGCGGCACGACGCGCGAGACGACGCCGAACGCGGCGTCCGTGATGATCAGGGCGACGATGACCGGCGCGCCGATCATGAAGGCGGAGACGAAGATGCCCGAGAACGCGACCTGCGCGCCCTGGACCATCGAGCCGAGGGCGGGCGTGTCGAGCAGCGGCACCGCCTCGTAGGTGCGCGCGAGGCCGCGGATGATCCAGGTGTCGCCGCCGATCGCGATCAGGATCGCGACGCCGAAGAGCGAGTACATCTGCGCGAGGACCGTCGACTGCGTGCCGGTCACGGGGTCGACGAGCGAGCCGAAGGAGAAGCCGATCAGCGTGTCCAGCAGCGAGCCCGCGGCCTGCAGGCCGGCGAACATCGCGGCCAGCGCGTAGGAGAAGGCGAGGCCGACGATGAGCTCCTTGACGATCAGCGCGCCGAAGCCGAGCGGGTCGAGGTCGATCGGGCCGTGCTTGACGACCGGCAGGATCCCGATCGTCAGCGCCACGGCGATCACCGCGCGGGCGCGGGCCGGGATCATCTTGCTCGAGAACAGCGGGGCGAGCAGGAAGAGCGGCGAGACCCGGGCGAGGACGAGAAAGAACGCCGCCACCTCCTGCTCGGAGAACCGAGCGAGAAGCTCGTTGGCGTCCACGTCAGGTCCCGACGTAATTCGGGATCTGCGACCAGAGTTCGGTGGTCCAGTCGACGACCGTGCCGAGCATCCACGGGCCGGCGATCGCGACGACCGCGACGAGCCCGAGGATCTTCGGGATGAAGGAGAGCGTCTGCTCCTGGATCTGCGTGACGGCCTGCAAGATCGAGATCAGCAGGCCCACGACGAGCCCGACGAGGAGCATCGGCAGCGCGACCTTCATGGTCACGCCCATCATGTCCACGATCAGGGATACGACCTTGTCCTGGCTCATGACATGTGGAAGCTCTGAACGAGCGACGAAGTGACGAGGTTCCAGCCGTCGACGAGGACGAACAGCAGGATCTTGAACGGCAATGAGATGAAGACAGGGGGCAGCATCATCATGCCCATCGACATCAAGGTCGAGGACACGACGAGGTCGATGATCAGGAACGGCAGGAAGATCAGGAACCCGATCTGGAAGGCCGTCTTGAGCTCGGAGATGATGAACGCCGGGATCAGGACCGTGGTCGGGACGTCGGCCCGCGTCGTCGACGTTCTTGGTGCCCGAGAGCTTCACGAAGAGCGCGATGTCCTTCGTGCGCGTCTGATCGAACATGAACTCGCGCAGCGGCGCCTCGGCCTTCTTGAGCGCGACGGTCTGGGTGATCGTGCCCTTCTGGAGCGGGTCGTAGGCGTCGTGCTTGATCTGCTTGAACGTCGGGCTCATCACGAACAGCGTCAGGAAGAACGCGATGCCGACGAGGACCTGGTTGGGCGGCGCCGTCGGCGTGCCGAGGCCGGTGCGGATGAAGCTGAGGACGATCAGGATGCGCGTGAAGCCGGTGACCGTGAAGAGCAGCGCCGGGACCAGCGAGATCGCGCCGACGAACAGCAGCAGCTGGACCGCATTGGCACCGTCGGTCTTCACTTGACCACCGTCTTGGAGCGCAGGATCTCGAGGAAGCCCTTGGGCTGCGGGGCGGGCTCGAGGCTCTCCAGGGTGGCGCCGACGGTCGTGACCGTCGGCGGCGTCGATCAGGCCGAGCGCCTGCGCCTCAGCCTCGCTGTAGCGCCGGATCGGCGACACCGTGTGCTCGGCGGTGCCGAGCAGGACGATCTCGCGACCGGCGCGCACGAGGTGCAGCGCGCGGTTGGGGCCGAGCGGCATCGTCGCCAGCGTCTCCAGACCCGTGCCGCTCGGCGGCGGAGTCCTTGGAGGCCTTGACCTTCTTGAGCACCCAGTAGAGCGCGTAGATGACGCCGAGGACGACGAGCAGGCCGACGATGGTTCGGACGAGGCTGCCGCCGGACGCGCTCTGCGCGGTCTGGGCGGAGTCGCCGGCCGAACCGAGGTCCAGCTTGGTGTGCTCACCGTTTGCCGCGAACGCAGCGGGCGCGGTGAGCAGGCAGCCGAAGACGGCCGCGGGGAAAATGGCGTGGAGGGTCCGCATCTTTACCGAGGAGGAGATGAGCCCGGATCAGGCTCAATTTCCCTATCGGCAAGGGCGTCGCGGAGCTTGAACGTCGACTTTCGGGTGGATGACTAAGGACCGGCGGTCCGATGCCGATAGGCCCGCGTCCTGCTGTCCTCCGACGATGCCTACGACTCGTTCTCGCCCGCCCCAGCATCGGACCTACCCTCGCGCCCCTGCGAAACCGGAATCGGTGATGGAGCGGCGGGCGGCGGCGTGGCAGCGGATGGTTCCGTCGACGCGACGATTCCCGCGGACTGCCGAGCCCGTTCAAAGCGCAACTCGTTGACCACGGCGCCGGCGAGCACGATCAGCGCCAGGATGTAGAACCAGACGAGCGCGATCAGCACGAAGACCGCGCTCGTCCCGATCCGCAGGGTCGAGACGTTGGACAGGTAGATCGGGAAGGTGGCGTCGACGATGCCCATCGCCAGGGTCGCGGCGAGCGCGCCCGGCCACACGGAGGACCACGGGATGATCCCCTTGGGCACCGCCGTGTAGGTGATGCAGAGCGCGAGGAAGAGCACGACCAGGCCGACCGCGATGCCGCCGTAGTAGATGACGTCGCGGGCGTCGCCGAGGCCGAACGGCAGGTCGCGCGCCCCCGAGACCGCCAGGGCCTGCACCGTCGGCACGGCCACGCTCGCCGCGATGAACACCAGCACGACCGCGAGCATCCCGAAGCCGAACAGCTTCTGGCGCACCCATGTGCGGCAGGGCAGGTGGTAGATGCGGCAGAACGCGGTGTCGAGCGCGCCCCAGAAGGAGGCGCCGACCCACAGCGAGGAGACGATCGCGACGATGCCGACCGTCGTCGAGGACTGCTGCAACCGGCGGACGCCCTCGACCAGCGTGCTCTGGGCCGCCGTCGGGAAGATCGTGCGCGCGTCGTTGATGACCGATGCGGCCAGCTCGGGCGAGCGCAGCACCCGGCCGGCGACGAACAGCGCGATCAGCGCCAGCGGGAAGATCGACAGCAGCAGGTTGTACGCGACCATGGCCGCGAGGCCGGTCAGCCCGTCCTCGTAGCACTTCCGCCAGAAGGCGGCGAGGTAACGGGCGGCGCGATGCACACCGCCCGTATACCAGTCTTATGCCTCGTCGCCTGCCGCGTCGGGCGCATCCGCGCCCTTGGGCGCGAGCACCTCGGTGACGCGGAGGCCGAACTCCTCGTCGATCACGACGACCTCGCCGCGGGCGATCGGCTTGCCGTTGACCAGCAGGTCGACGGGTTCGCCGGCGAGCCGGTTGAGGGTCACGATCGACCCCGGGCCGAGCGCGAGCGCCTCGCGGATCGTCATCTTCGTGCGACCCACCTCGACCGCCAGCTCGACCGAGACGTCGTGCAGGCGCGACAGCTCCTCGGCCGTGACCGGATGCGGAGCCGCAACGGGCTCGATCGGTCCTGCCGTGGTGGTCTCGAAGGGTGCGTAATCGACGGTCTCGGCCATTTGGGGCGCCTTACTGAACGGTGAGGTCGGAGAACAGGACGTGCTCGACTTTTACATCGGTGTGCTTGTTGAGCTCCTTGAGGACTTCCTTCTTGAGCTCTTCGCGTCCGCTGCTCGAGATCAGCTCGTCGTCCTTGGCGTCGGTCAGCACGTCGGTGATGACGTCGCGCACGACACCTTCCTGGGTCATGGGGCCGTAGCCCTCGGGCGGCGACGCGGCCTCATGGCCGCCGGCGGGCGCCGTGGACGTGTCGTCGTGGGCCAGGATCAGGCCGATCTGCATCTTCGCGAAGCGGCCGTCGGCGAGGTTGACCAGGAACTCCTTCTGGAGCATGTAGACGGTGCCCTCGACCCGGACCTTGGGCTTCTCCTCGGCCTTGGCCGGCTTGGCCAGGACGAACTTGTACCCGCCCGCGAGGGCGAGCAGCAGGACGACGACTGGGACGATTTTCTTGACCATGGTGATTGTGCGCCTCCGTGCGCGGGGTTATGACTCCGTGTCGGCGGTGTGGATGCGGGAGAGGACGACCTCGACCCGTCGGTTCTTTGATCGGCCGTCGGGCGTGGAATTCGAGGCGATCGGCTCCTGGCTCGCGTACCCGGCCAGTGACATCCGTCGTGCGAGCACCCCGTTCTGCGAGAAATCGCGGACGACCGCAGCCGCGCGTGCGCCGGAGAGCTCCCAGTTGGACGGGTACTGCGAGCCGGAGATCGGCTGCGAATCGGTGTGCCCCTCGACGACGACCGGGTGCGTGCGCTCGTCGCGCACGACGCCGGCGATCTTGTCGACCAGGTGGCTCGCGACCGGCTTCAGCGTGGCGTCGCCGGAATCGAAGAAGACCTTGTCCGTGAGCAGCTGGATGACGAGGCCGCGACGGCGGACGGTGACCTGCACCTTGCCGTTGAGCCCGGCGCCCTTGGAGAGGTTGTCGATCCGGCGCTTGAGCGCCTTGAAGTCCTCCTCCTCCTTCTTGGCCATCTTGGCCTCCTCGCCGGCCGACTTCGCGCTCGTGTTGTTGAGCGCGGTCAGCGGGCGCATCGAAGGCAGCGGGGGCTCGACCGAGGCCTGCTTGGTCGCCTCCGGCGTGGAGCCCGAGTTCATCATCGACTTGCCGCCGCTGAGCACGGCACCCGAGAACGCGTCCTGCAGCGAGCGCTGCAGCGCCTCGAACTTGGACGTGTTCACCGAGGAGATCGCGAAGAGCACCATGAAGAGGCAGAACAGGAGCGTCATCATGTCCGCGAAGGACACGAGCCAGCGCTCCTCGTTCTCATGCTCTTCCTCGTGGTGACTACCCCCACGCTTGTGACGTCGCGATGCCGACATGACGGATTACGCGGCCGCCTTCGCGGCCGCGCGCGCCCTTGGCCTGGTCGCCCTCGGAAGGACGCATCGCCGGGCGGGACGAAGGTGATCAGCTTCTCCTGGACGACGCGCGGGTTGTCGCCGGCCTGGATCGAGAGGATGCCCTCGACGATCAGTGCGCGGGAGTGGAGCTCGGCGGCCGAGAGCTGCTTGACGCGCGCGGAGATCGGCAGGTAGATGACGTTCGCCGAGGCGACGCCGAGCAGCGTGGCGATGAAGGCGGCGGAGATCGACGGGCCGAGCGTCTCGGGCTTGTCGAGGTTGCCGAGCACGTGCACGAGCCCGAAGACCGTGCCGATGATGCCCATCGTCGGGGCGTAGCCGCCGGCCTTGTCGAACGGCTGCACAGCGGCCGCGTGGCGCTTGCGCATGGCGTCGTTCTCGGCTTCGAGGATGTCGGCGACGAGGTCCGGGTCGGTGCCGTCGACGACGAGCTGCAGGCCCTTCTTGGTGTAGGGGTCCTCGATCGTGCTGGTGACCTCGTCGAGGGCCAGCAGGCCGTCGCGGCGCGCGGCCTCGGCGTAGCCGACGAGCTCGACGACCTTGGCGTTGAGGTCGGGCGCCTCGGAGTTGAACGCCTTCATGTAGAGCTTCGGGATGCTCTTGACCGACTCGAAGCTCGTGCCCATGATGCAGGCGCCGAGGGTGCCGCCGAGCACGATCAGCATGGCCGAGGGGTTCAGGATCGCCAGGGGGTTCGAGCCCTCCATGGTCGCTCCGAGGTACAGGCCGGCGATCGCGACGACCAGCCCGATGATGGAAGAGACCTTCATCGGTCGCTCTCCTCGTGGTCGTGGTTGGGGTAGGTGCCGACGGTCGCGCTGACGAGCGTCAGGGCGGCTTCGCTACGGCGACGAGGGGTGCTGGGGATGCCCGCGGCGAGGATCGACGCGCGCCATGACTGGATGGCGGCCACGACGACCTCGGGGGTGTCGGAGATCAGCACCTTCTGCTGCGTCGTGAGCGTCAGCACCGTATCCGGCGTCGAGTCGATGCTGACGATCAGATCGGGGTTGAGGTAGAAGACCTCAGCCCGCGCGGATAGGCGGTGGAGACGGATCACACCCCTGTCATCGGCACATGTACTAGGGCCTTAAACGGAAAAGGCCCGCCAGAGGCGGGCCTTCACCGTTTCGTCAGCTAGACGACTAGCGCTTCAGGTTCACCAGGTCCTGCAGCATCTCGTCGGCCGTCGAGATGACGCGCGAGTTGGCCTGGAAGCCGCGCTGGGCGGTGATCATGTTCGTGAACGTCTGCGCGAGGTCGACGTTGGACATCTCGACCGCGCCCGCGGTCGTGACGCCCGTGCCACCCTCGCCCGGCGTGTTGACGACCTTGACGCCGGAGTTGGCCGAGGACACCCAGCGGTTGCCGCCGGTGCGCTCGAGGCCGGAGGCGTTCGAGAACGTCGCCAGCGTGAGGTCGGTACGCCGTCGTGCGCGTGCCGGTGCCCGGATCGATGTAGGAGATGCCGCCCGTCTGATCGATCGCGGTGCCCGTGGCGCCGTCCGGGATCTTGATCGCGACGCCGATCGGCGGTGTCGGCGGCCGGCTGCTCGTAGCCGATCACGTACTCGCCGTCTGCGTGGTCAGGTAGCCCTTGGAGTTGACCGAGAAGTTGCCGGCGCGGGTGTACGCGGTCGGGTCGATCGGCGACGTGGCGGTCGTCGGCGCGCCGGTGCCGATCTGGAAGAAGCCGTCGCCCTGGATGGCGACGTCGAGCGGGTTGCCGGTCGTCTGGACCGCGCCGCCCGTCATCAGGTTGTCGACCGAGCCGAGGCCGCACGCCGAGGCCGACCTGCGCGGCGTTGGAGCCGCCCTTGGACGTGGTCGGGCCGGAGGCGCCGCGCTGCATCTGCGTCAGCGAATCCTGGAAGGTCACGCGCGACGACTTGTAGCCGATCGTGTTGACGTTGGCGATGTCGTTGGCCGTGACATCGAGCATGACCTGGTGCTGCTTGAGGCCGCTGATCGCGGCGAACATGCCTCGCATCATGAGAGAGAAGCTCCTAGTTCGTGCGCCGCCCGATCAGGCGACTTCGGTGATGGTCTTGGGATCGATTCCGGCGACGCCGGCGACGGTGATGGACGCGACGCCGTCCTTGCTGGTGGCGACACGCTCGACGGTGCCGGTCTTCAGCGTCTTGTCGGCAGGGTCGGTGTAGGTCACCGTCTTGCCGATCAGGCTGACCGCGGCCGAGGTGTTCAGCGAGTTGGCGATCTGCGTGTTCGTCGAGGCCATGTTCGTGATCTGCTCGACCATCGAGAACGACGACATCTGCGCCATCGAGTCGTTGGTGTCCATGGGGCTCGTCGGGTCCTGATGCTGCAGCTGGGCGACGAACAGCTTCAGGAAGCCGTCCTTGTCCAGCGTCGCCTTCGGGTTCGTCGGGGTCGCGGCGACCGGCGCCTGGGTGCCGGTGGTTCCGCTGGTGGCGTTGACTGTCATTGGGAGAGTCCGATCGGTGGGTCAAGCAAGGACGTCGACGTGGACGCCGTCGGGAAGCACAAGGGTGGTTTCGGCAAGGGCGGGGGAATCCGTGAGCCCGGGCACCTCGCGGCGGCTGCCGATCGGGCCGCCCGGCCGGTAGCTCTCGCCGAAGGCGTCGGTGAACTGGGCCGGCTGGTCGCGGTTGTGATCGCCGGAGGTCGAGACGTCGAGCGACAGCAGCGTCACGTCGCGGTCCTCGAGGCTGCGGCGCAGGTCCTCGCCGGCGGAGGAGAGCATGCGGGCCGCCTCGGGCGAGTCGGCGACGAGATGGGCGCGAACGCCCTGCGGCGAGGACTGCAGCCGCACCTCGATGCCGCCGAGCTCGACGGGCTTGAGGTTCAGGCGCGCGTGGGTGATGCCGCGCTCGGCAGCCATGTGGATCAGCACGCCGGTCGTCGCGACCGCGCGGCTGAGCGGCACGGCGCGCTCGACGCTCGGGGTGGTGATCTGCGCGGGCGCGGCCTGTGCGGTGAGCGGTGACGTCGTGACCGGAGCGGCGACCGGAGCGGCCGCCACCGGGGCGTCCACCTTCGCGGTCGCCGGCGCGGCGGCTGCGGTCGTGGCCGGCTGCGCAGCGGCGTTCGGCGTGTTCGGCGTGTTCGGCTGCTCCTGACCGGAGGCGTCGCCACCCGGCTGCTGCTGGCCCGCATCGGCCGGGACGGCGGCGTCCTGCGGCGTGGCTGCAGCGGCGGCGGCGGTCGCCTTGGTGAGGTCCAGGCCGGCCGGCACCGTGGTGTCGGCGGTCGCCTCGGCCGGCAGGCCGGTGAGGGCGACGGCGCCGGTCGTGGCCTGCGCATCGGTGGCCGGAGCGGCGGGCTCGGTCGGCGCGACCGCGGGCTGCGCCGTGGTCGCGGCCGCGACGGAAGCGGGGATCTGGCCGGCGAAGGTCGGCAGCGTGGCCGGATCGGTCGTCTGCGCCGGCGTCGTCGCCTGCGCCTGTGCCTGCGCGGCGGCGGGCGGGAGCGGCGAGGCGAGCTGCATCGCGAACAGCGACGGGGTCGTGGGGACGGCCGGCGCTTCGGCCGCGGCGGCGTCCGTGGCCTCGGTGGCCTCCGGCGTGTCGGCGACAGGGGCGTCCTTCGGCTGGTCCGTGGCACGCGGCGCGTCAGGGCGCTGGTGCGGGTGGTGGCGGTCGGCGCGGCGCGCGTGATCGGCGCGCGTGGCGTCGTCGCGGCGGTCGGAGACGTCGTCGCGGCGCTCGGACGTGTCCGAACGGCGGTTGGTCGCGTCGGTGCGGCGATCGGCGACGTCGTCGCGGCGCGTCTGGGCGTCGCCCGGCTTCGGCCCGACCGCGCCCAGCAGCGCGGCGAAGGCGTCGGACGGGGGAGCCTGCGTGCGACCCGCGGAGGACGGGCGGTCGGCGAGCGCGGTCGAGCGGGTCGGCGCGGCTGTGCGATCGGTGGTCATTGGTCTCAGATCTCGGAGGGAGCGGCAGTGCCGGAGAGGGACGGAGCGGACGTGGTGGTGCCGGCCCGGTAGGCCGCGGCGTTCGCCTGCACGATGCGGACGTAGTTCTGGGTCTCGGCGTAGGGCGGGATCCCGCCGAAGCGCTGCACGGCGCCGGGGCCGGCGTTGTAGGCGGCGAGCGCCTTGACGACGTCGCCGCCGAAGGTGTCGAGCTGCTGCTTGAGGTACTTCGCGCCGCCGTTGATCGACTGCACCGGATCGAGCACGTTGGTCACGCCGAGACCGGCTGCCGTGGAGGGCATCAGCTGGGTCAGACCGCGCGCGCCAGCGCCGGAACCGGCGCTGGGGTTGAAGCCGGACTCCTGCTTGATCAGGCCGGCGAGCAGTGCCGGGTCGAGGCCGTTGGCCTGCGCGGCGGAGGTGATCTCAGCCGCGTAGGGCGTGCCGGCCGGAAGGCTCGAGCTCGTGCTCGTCGGGGAGACAGGGGTCGTGGCCTGCGTGCCGAGCGGGGAGGCCATCGAGGCGAAGGTGGAGGGAGTGCTGCTCGTCGCGCTCGCGAGCGCGGTCGAGAAGCTCTTGCTGGTGTCCGGCGCGGGGGTCGTCGTGCCCGCGGCCAGCATCGACTGCAGCTGGCTGACCCGGCTCATCACGGCTTCGATGCTCATGCGGCGAGCGCCCCTCCGCGGCGATGCACGGCGAGCGCGAGCTCGTCGAGCGTGTTCTGCGCGCGGCGCGCCCATTCGGCGTCGTGCTCGGACTTCTGGCGCTCCTTGAGCTTGTCGATCGCCTGGCGGTCGCGCGCGGCGACGGCGAGCACGCTCGCGGCGGGCCGCGACCTCGGCGTCGCGGCGGGCCAGCTCCAGCGACGCTTCGACGCGGTTGCGCTCGGTGCGCTCGAGGAACACCTGGGCCGACAGGAAGTCGAGTGGCGGAGGAGCGGCCGGCGCTCGCGGTGTCGCGGCCGACGTTGCGGGCCGCGCTGACCGCGTCCGCGGCCTCGCGCAGCAGCACTTCGCCTTCGGCGCGCACGCGCAGCTCGTTGCTCAGCGCCTCGCGAGCCTGGTCTTCAGCACGCTCGCGGATGGTCCGGACTCGCTCGAGCCGGAACCTGAAAGACGGCGTCTCCACGTCCTCACCATCGGCAAATGGGGTCCAGACCTGAAGTCCCCGGCATGAGGAGTGGCTCATCCGGACCTCTCGCGCCCCGTTGCGCGTAGTGCACGTGTGTCGCTGTTCAATGCCCGGACTCCCTTAGGCTTGCCATGTCGAGAGAGGAGCTCGCCGTGCAGGACGCGGTCGCGGGGAGGTTGCGCATGGGGCGGACGCTGAGCCGCCGCAGCGACGCCGCGCTCGTGCGCTCGGCACAGGGCGGCTCCGCGGACGCCGTCGAGGAGCTCTTCCGGCGCCACTGGCCGTCCGCGCACCGCGCCGCCTGGCTCGTCGTCCACGACGCGGCCGCCGCCGAGGACATCGCGCAGGAGGCCTTCGTCGTCCGCGCTGCGCGCGCTCGATCGCTTCGACCGCCGCCGCCCGCTCGGCCCCTGGCTGCACCGGATCGTGGTCAACCGCGCGATCGACTGGTCGCGCGCGCGTGCGCTGCGTCCACGAGACCGGCGCCGACACGCTCCCCGAGACGCCGCGTCCACGGAGCTCGCCGGCGGGCTCGGCGACGACGTCGTCGCGGCGCTCGCCGACCTCGGCCCCGAGCACCGCGCCGTCGTCGTCCTGCGCCACCTGCTCGGCTACACGCCGGGCGAGATCGCGGCGATGCTCGACCTCCCCCGCGGCACCGTGAACTCGCGCCTGCGCCGCGCCCTCGACGCGCTGAGCCTGGCGCTGGGAGGACGAGCCGCGATGAGTGCGCGCCGCGGACACGCCGCGCCGCTCCTCGCCGCGCCACCCCTCGCCGCGTCACCCCTCGCCGCGCCACCCCTCGCCGCGGCTCCCGGAGCCCCGCGATGACGCGCGACGAACTCGCCGCCCTCGAGCGCGCGCTGCGCGAGACCGAGCCGCCCGACGCCGGCCCCGCGCGCGAGCGCGCGCGCCGAACCGTGCTCGCTCAGGCGCCGTCGAGACGCCGGACTCGGCGCGTGCTGCCGCTGGCCTGGGCCGCGCTCGCCGCGCTGCTCGTCGCGCTCGTCGTCACGCAGCGCGACAGCGGGCCGGCGCAGGCGGTCGAGCGGCTCGTGCGCGACATCGTCAACGAGCCCGCGCCGACGCCGACGCCCGTCGAGCGATCTCACGCTGCCGGCGTCCGGGCGGCTGCTCGTCAGCGGCTCCGACGGGCTGTTCGTGGTCGCGCGCGACGGCCGCCGCACCCGGCTCGGCCGCTGGGACGACGCGACCTGGTCCCCGCAGGGTCTGTTCGTCGGCGCGACCGCCGGCCGCACCCTCGCGGCGATCGAACCCGACGACGGGACGGTCCGCTGGCGCCTGCGGCCAGGCCCGCCGGTGAGCCTCCCGCGCTGGGCACCCGACGGCACCCACATCGCCTACCGCGCCGGCGACACGCTGCGGATCGTCTACGGCAACGGCTCCCACGACGTCGCCGCCGGCCAGGACATGGCCGCGGTCGCCCCGGCCTGGCGACCCGGCGACAAGCACACGCTCGCCTGGGCCGCCAAGGACGGAACGGTGACCGTCGAGGACGCCGACACCGCCAAGGTGCTGCGGACCTACCGCGGCGGCCCGGTCCGCCGGCTCGCCTGGTCCGGGGACGGCCGGCGACTGCTGGTCGCCGGCGGGACCCGCGGCCTGATCCACGACGTGGCGACCGGCAGGACGCGGCGGCTCCCGCTGCGCCGCGGCGACGTCCTGCTCGCCGCGGTCTACGCACCGACCGGCAATCGCCTCGCGCTCGCCGTGTTCCGCGACGAGCGCACCGAGCTGCGGGTCGGGCACGAGATCCTGCGCTCCGTGTCCGGCCGCCTCGACGACCTCGAATGGTCGCCCGACGGCCGCTGGCTGCTGGCGAGCTGGCCCAGCGCCGGCCAGTGGCTGCTCGCGCACGCCACCGGCCGCCCGCACGAGGCCGCGATCTCGGTCGAGGACCGTTTCGGCGCGACCGCGCGCACGCACGGCTGGTGCTGCGCGCAACCTTGACGCGAGCCGCGTTCTCGATCTCACGCAACGCGGCTGCCGGGCGTTTACCGAGCGTGAACCGCGCGTTGGCGCGCCACCTGTGCACTGGCCCTCTGATGCCTGATCCCTCCACCTTCATCCACGCCATGGGAGCCGCCGTCACCGGCGTCACCGTGGTCACGACCATCACGGACGGCCGGCCGATCGGGCGGACGGTGAGCGCGATGTGCTCCGTCTCCGCCGACCCTCCGCTGCTGCTCGTCTCGATCCACTCCGACTCGCCGCTCGTGCGGGCGATCACCGCGCGCGGCGCGTTCGCGGTCAACGTCCTCTCCGACCGCCAGGCGGCATTGGCCGAGGACTTCGCCGGCCGAGGCGAGTCCGGCCAGGCCTTCGCGGAGCGCGACTGGTGGCCGTTGACCGGCGGCGGCGCACCGCTGTTGCACGGCGCCGCCGCGCGCTTCCGGTGCGACGTCGCGAGCACCGTCGTGGCCGGCACCCACACGCTCGTCCTCGGCGCCGTCACCCGTGCGGAACGCGGCGCCGCAACCCCGCTCGCCTACACCCGGCGCGGCTACGTCGCGCCGTTGAGCACCGACAGGCTCGCCGCCTGACCTTCGACCGCCGTCGTCAGCGCAGCACGCTGAAGAGGCGGAGCTCGCCGAGCGCGCCGCGCTCGTCGAAGTCGATCCCGGAGCCCGCGACGAGGTCCTGCACCGTCGAGGTCGTCAGCACCTCGCCGGGCTGTGCCGTCCCGGCCAGGTAGCTGGCGACCGCCAAGGCGGATCCGCTCAGCAGCCCGTCGCGCAACTCGAATTCGCCGGTGTGGATGCCCGCCTTCAGCGCGGGCACGTTGTCGGCCAGCGCGGTCGCGCAGCGCAGGGCGCGGGCGGGGCCGTCGAAGCCGGCGCGCAGGCCCTCGCCGGGCGCGCTGTCCAGCACGCTTCCGCGGAAGCGCGAGAGCACCGACTCCTGCAGCCGCAGCTCGGACTCCGGCAGGTCCGCGACGAGCACGGTCGTCAGCACCGGCCCCGGGTTCGACGGCGCCTGGGGGTGGAGGCCGCCGAGGAACAGCTCGATCTGGTCGAGCACCGCCGTCTGATCGCCCTCCCACGGGAGGTGGTCGACGCCCGGCACCTCGACGACCCGCGCACCGGGCAGCCGCTCGCCCATGTAGCGGCTGGCCTCGCGCAGGTACTCCTGCTCGCGGTGCAGGACGAGCGACGGCACGCGCACCGTCGGCAGCACGGGCCGCACGTCGATCTCCTCGTTCATATCCGTGATCGCCGCCACGGCCGAGGGGCTCGCCCCGCGCACGAGGTAGGAGGCGTACCACTCGATCGCCTCCTCGTCCTCGGCGATCGACGGCGCCCGCTCCGCCAAGAACCGCCGCGCGGCGTACGCGCCCCACTGCTCCGCCGTCGGCCGCAGCCAGGTGTCCTGCTCGGGGCGGCGCCCGATCGGGTAGTCCGGCGCCCAGTTGCGCCGCGCGTAGGAGCCCATCGTCACCAGCGCCTGCGTGCGGTCCGGGTGCGTGGCCGCGAACAGCGCGCACATCGGGCCGCCCTCGGAGACGCCGAGCACCGCGGCCCGCTCGACCGCCGCGGCGTCCATCACCGCGCGCACGTCGTCCATCCGCTCCTCCAGCGAGGCGATCCCGAGCACCCGGTCCGAGAGCCCGGTCCCGCGCTTGTCGAACAGGATCAGCCGCCCCATCGCCGCGAGGCGGCGATAGAACGACGCCAGCGCCGGCCACTCCCACCCGGGCTGGAAGGGACAGACCCACCCGTGGACGAAGACGATGTCCAGCGGCCCGTCGCCGACCACCTGGTACGCGATCGAGTACCCACCGACGCTTTCGACGTAGCGGATCGGCTCCACCCCACAAACATAAAGGGCCAGACCCTTTAGGCGGAGCTTAGGGAACGTTTAGGAAGGGATGTGGAGCGGCGGGATGGCGTTGTGGAGGGGCATGCCGCCGTGTTCGGGCGGCATGACCGGGTCGCCGCCGGCGGCGACGAGCTGGCCGTCGAGGACCGGGGCGCTGTAGTTGCCGCCGAGCTCGGCGAGCTCGGCCAGGCCGGCATCGGCGCCGAGCGCCGTGGAAGGTTCGGTGGTGCCCTGCTTGAGGAACGCGTCGATCGGGTGGCGGGCCGCGATGGCGGCGTCGATCTCCGGGTCCGAGCCGGGCTGGTAGGCGCCGATCGAGATGAGATCGGCCTTCTCCTTGTAGGTCGCCATCAGCTTGCGGACCTCGTTGCCGGCGGCGCGGGCCTCGGGCGTGACGATCTCGCCGACGAGTCGCGAGACGGAGGCGAGCACGTCGATCGCGGGGTAGTGACCCGCGTGCGCGAGATGGCGGGAGAGCACGATGTGGCCGTCGAGGATGCCTCGGACGGCGTCGGCGATCGGCTCGTTCATGTCGTCGCCGTCGACGAGCACCGTGTAGAGCGCGGTGATCGAGCCGGAGGGCGAGGTGCCGGAGCGCTCGAGCAGCTTCGGGAGCATCGCGAACACGCTCGGCGTGTAGCCGCGCGTGGCGGGCGGCTCGCCGATCGCGAGGCCGACCTCACGCTGGGCCATGGCGAAGCGGGTGACGGAGTCCATCATCAGCATCACGTTGCGGCCCTGGTCGCGGAAGTACTCCGCGATCGCGGTCGCCGTGAAGGCGGCCTTCAGGCGCACCAGCGCGGGCTGATCGGACGTGGCGCAGACGACGACCGAGCGCGCGAGGCCCTCCTCGCCGAGGTCGCGCTGCATGAACTCCAGCACCTCTCGGCCACGCTCGCCGACCAGGCAGATGACGTTGATCTCTTCAGAGGTCGAGCGGGCGATCATGCCCAGCAGCGACGACTTGCCGACGCCGGAGCCGGCGAAGATGCCGAGGCGCTGACCGCGCCCGCAGGGGACCATCGCGTCGAGCGCGCGCACGCCGAGCGACACACGGTCCTCGATACGCGGGCGCGAAAGGGGATCGGGCGGCGCGGCCTCGGCCGGGCGCCACTGCGTGTGCGGGATCGGGCCCTTGCCGTCGAGCGGGCGGCCGAGGCCGTCCAGCGCACGACCCAGCAGGGCGTCGGAGACGTCGACCTTCAGCGGCTGGCCGGAGGCGATCACGCTCGCGCCGGGGCCGATGCCCACGGCCTCGCCGAGCGCCATCAGCAGCGTGCGGCCGGCGCGGAAGCCGACGACCTCGGCGGGCACGCTCGGCCGGCCGCGGCCGGTCTCGATCGTGCACACCTCGCCGACCTCGGCCTCGAGGCCGGTGGCCTCCACGATCAGGCCGATGAGGTCGACGACCCGGCCCGTGCGCCGATGCAGATCGGCGTCGTGGATCGCCTGCCTGGCCTCTCCGACCAGGTCATCTGAAGCGTCGACCGCGTCGAGCGCCGATTCCATCAGCGAGAACATCTAGGGTCGTATCGGCAGTGCGGCGCGGATCATGAGCGGCCGAGCGCGGCCGCGACGACCTCGCCGGCACGCTCGAGCTTCGTCTCGACGGACGCGTCGATGTCGCCGACCGGCGTGCGCACGATGCAGCCACCGCGACCGACGCGCCGCTCGGCCTGCACCTCGCAGTGCTCGATGCCACCCAGCGACGCCTTCAGGTTGTCCATCGCCTCGCGCACGATCTCGAGATCGTCCGGGTTGACGAGCACGGTGACGCGCTCGCGCTCGACGATGCCGCGCAGCGCACCGGTGACCGACGTCGAGCACCCGCTCGGGCTCGACCTCGAGCGCGCCCGCGAGGACCTTGCGGGCCAGCGCCAGGCCGAGCGCGACCGCGCGGCGTTCGAGCGCCACCGCGGCGACGACCTGCTGATCGCGGACGTCGGCGAGCGCCTGCGTGAGCGCGGCGAGCGCCGGCTCCAGTGCGGCGACGGCGTCGGCACGACCCTCGGCGAAGCCCTCGGCACGCGCGGCCTCCCGCAACGTGTCGGCCTCGGCACGCGCCTCGGCCAGGATCTCCATCACCGCGTCGGCCTCGTTGGCCCGCGTGATCGGCGGAGCCAGCGGCTCCAGCGCCATGAAGTCGAAGTCGGCGACCATGCTCATCTAGACCAGCGCGTCCTCTCCACCCGCACCGCGGGAGATGACGATCGCCCCGGCCTCCTCGAGGCGGCGCACGACGCCGACGATGCGGCCCTGTGCCTCCTCGACGACGCGCTTGCGCTGCGGCGGCTGGAAGTCGATCTCCTCGCGCAGCAGCTCCGCGCCACGCTCGGACATGTTCGTGAAGATGCGGCCGGCGACGTCCGCGGGCACGCCGCGGAGGGCGATCGCGAGGTCCTTCTGGTCGACCTCCTTGAGCACCATCTGGATCGAGCGGTCGTCGAGCTTGACGACGTCCTCGAACGTGAACAGCAGCAGGCGGATCTCCTCGGCCAGCTCGCTGTCGGCCTTGGCCAGCTCGTCGAGCACGTTGCGCTCGGTCGTCCGGTCGGAGCTGTTGAGGATGTCGGCGAGCGACTTGACGCCGCCGGCGACCGCGTACTCCTGGGCACCGACCGCGGACAGGCGGCCGCGCATGACGTTCTCGACCTGGGCCACGACCTCCGGGCCGCGTCTCGCCCATCATCGCGATCCGCAGGGCCACGTCGGCCTGGATCTCGGCGTCGATGTTCGAGAGCACCTGCGCCGCCAGCGTCGTATGCAGGTTGGAGACGACCAGCGCGACGGTCTGCGGCGACTCGTTGCGCAGGAAGACGACGATCTGCTCGGCCGGCGTGCGGCGCAGGAACTCGAACGGGCGACGCTCGATCGTGGCCGCGAGGCGGCCGATGATCTCGTCCGCGCGGTCCTCGCCGAGCGAGCGCATGAGCACGCTGCGGGCGAAGTCGACGCCGCCCTCGGCGAGGTAGTCCTCGGCGAGCACGGACTCGACGGCCTCGGTGATGACGTCGCGGCAGACGTCGGTCGGGATCTTCTGGGCCTTGGCGAGCTCCAGCGAGAGCGCCTCGACCTCGGAGTCGCCCATGAACTTGAAGATCTCGCTCGCGCGCTGCTCGCCGATCGCGACCAGCAGCGCGGCGGCCTTCGCGACGCCCTTCAGGCCCGACTTGGTCTCGGGGCGGGTGGCCAGTTCGGTGCTCACCGGATCAGTCCTCCGCCATCCAGGCCTTGACCTGAGCGGCGACGCGCTCGGGCTCGCGCTCCATCAGCTGGTCGAGCTGATGCAGGCTGGCGTCGGGCACGCGCGGGGGAAGCATCTGCGTGGAGGCGTTGTCGAGGTAGGCGCCGGAGGTGCGGGCTTCGAGCTGCGCCAGCGACATCGGCTCCTCGATCGTCGTCAGCCAGGCCGGCGTGCCGAGGTTCTCGCCCTCGCGCTTGCGCAGGCCGCGCGTCATGAAGAACAGGAACAGCAGGCTCGCGAGGCCGAGACCGACCCACTTGAGCGGGCCGAGCAGCGTCGTCGGCACCGGGCCCGCCTTGGGGGTCGCCGGCTTGGCGAACGCCATCTGGGTGGCGGTGATCGTGTCACCGCGCGTCGGGTCGACGCCGGCGGCGGTCGCGACGGTCGACTTCAGCGACGTGAAGACGGCGGCCGGGACCGACTTGTCGACCAGCAGCGCGACGTTGAGCTTGTTGATCGCGCCGGCGGCGACCTTGGTGTCGGTCACCTTCTTGTTGACGCCGTAGTCGGTCGTGCCCTTCTTGGACGAGTAGTTGGACTTGCCCGCCCGCGGCACCGGCCCCCTTGGAATAGGTCGGGACGTTGGAACCCGTGCCCGAGGTGCCGCCCGCCGCCGCGCCGGAGCCCGTGAGCTTCTCGGTCTCCGAGGTGGTCTTCAGCGGCGTGCCCTTGTCGGCGTACGTGAGTTCCTTCTCGGTCGTCTCGTTCATGTTGAGGTCGGCGTTGACCTTGACCGTGGCCTTGCCCGGGCCGAGCGTGGACGCGAGCATCGCGTTGATCGAGGTCTCGATCTGGCGCGCGTAGCGGGCCTCGGCGCTCGTCTTGCTGGAGCCGCCGCCGCTGCCGCCGCCGCTGCCGTCGGTCGAGGGCCACAGCACCGAGCCCGTCGAGTCGGTGATCGTCACGTTGTCGGTCTTGAGGCCCTTCACCGACGAGGCGGTGAGCTGCGCCATGCCGCGCACGGCGCCCGGGCCGAGCGTGTCGGACGGGTTGCCGAGCATGATCGCGGCCGTGGCCGGCGAGGCCTCGTCGGCGAACAGGTCGTCCTGCGGCATCACGATCTGGACGCTGCGGGTTCGAGACGCCGTCGACGCCGCGAAGCGTCTTGGCGACCTCACCCTCCAGCGCGCGCTGGTAGGCGACCTGCTGCTGGAACTGCGAGGCGCCGAGCTTGGCTTGTCGAGCAGCTCGTAGCCCGGCTGATCGCCGCCGCCCGATGCCTGGACGCCCTGCGCCGGCGAGCGCGATCCGCGCCGTCGCCGTGGAGGACTTCTGCGACGGCGAGCGCCGTGCCGTTGTTGCGCAGCTCGTACGGGATGCCCTGCTCGTCGAGCGCGGCGGTGATCTTGCCGGTCTGGGCGGGGTCGAGACCGCTCGCGATCAGCGTGTACGACGGCGCCGTGGCGATCCGAGCATGATGAACGCGATCGCCAGGATGGCGACGGCGGAGACGCCGAGCAGCGCCTTGGTCTTGGCCGGGAGGGCGAGGATGTTCTGGAGGAAGGACGGCATGGTGATCAGGTCAGACCTGGGTGTGGAAGATGTCCTGGGCGGCCTCGACGGCCTTGGTGCGGATCTGGCTCGCGAGCTGCATCGGCGAGCTGCGCGCGCTCGACGGCCATGACGACCGCGGTCGGATCGGTCGCCTGACCGGAGGCCAGCGCCTGCGAGGCGCTCGCCGCGTCGGTCTGCGTCTTCGTCAGCGACTGGATCGAGTCGCCGAGCATCTGGCCGAAGCCCGAGTCGGAGCCGGCGGTGGCGCTGCGCGGCCTCGACGGGCGCGATCTGCCACTCGGCACCGGAGACCGCGATGGACGGATCGATCGGCATTATCGGAGGATCTCCAGGGTCTTGGCGAACATCTGCTTGGACGCCGACATCGCGGTGACGTTGGCTTCATAGGCGCGCTGCGCATCGATCAGGTCGACCATCTCGGTGACCGTGTCGACGTTGGGCATCTGCACGTAGCCCGTCCGCGTTGGCGTCGGGGTGGCTCGGGTCGTAGACCATCTTGCCGGGGGTCTGGTCCTCGGTGACGGCCGCGACCTGGACGCCGCCGGCGGCGACGGTCCCAGAACCCGATCCGATCGCGCGGTTGAGCGCGGCGCCGAAGCCGCCGTCGGCGACCGACTGCAGCACGACTTCCTTGCGCCGGTACGGCTGCCGTCGGCGCCCTTGGTGGTCGTCGGCGTTGGCGAGGTTCTCGGCCGTGACGTTCATCCGCAGGCGCTGCGCGGTGAGCGCCGTCGCGGAGATCTCCATGCCGCCGAACATGCTCATCAGCCGACACCCATGGCAGCGCGCAGGATCGCGTTGCGGGTCTTGGCGACCGAGACGGCGGCCTGCTGTTCGAGCGCGTTGGAGGCGAGCTTGGCCGACTCGGCGTCGATGTCGATCGAGTTGCCGTCGGCCTGCGTGGCGCCGACCGAGCTGTCGACCTGCGTCGTGAAGCTCGGTTCGCTCGAGCGACGGCACGGGCATCCGAGGAGCCCATCGCCGCGTTCAGCGCGCCGTGGAAGTCGACGTCGACGCGGCGGTAGCCGGGCGTCGCCGCGTTGGCGATGTTCGCGGCAAGCGCCTCATGACGCTGTGCAGCGCCTGAGATGCTGCGCTCTAGCGCCAGCTGCGTGGTATCGATCAGCACGGGACGGAGGACTCCTGGAGGGAAAGAGGTGGCGGTCCGTCCTTGGACCTCACGCGGCTCCGTCCTTGGAGCGCACTCCCTCGTATCGGCGGCCCGTTCGGGGACCTTTAGGGTCTGGACCCGATTCAAGGTTGACACGCGCGCTACGCGCGGCCGTCGACGGACGCGGCGGCGGGGCGGGGGTTGCCGCCCGCGTAGCCACGCATCGCGGTCGCGCCGCGGTTCATGTTGCCGAGCTTGTGGAGCGTGAAGGCGCGGCCCGCGGACAGGCCGGCATGGATCTCACGCTGGAGCTCGAGCAGTCGTTCGAGATGCGGCCGCGCCGCGGCCGGGGGGTCGCCGAGCGCCGCGGAGGCGACCAGCCGCTGTGCCGATGCCGCGGGGAGCTCTTCCCAGCGGCCGTCACGCATCAGGTCACGCTCACGCTCGGCAAGCGCGACCAGCTCGGCCCAGGGGGCCTCGGGCGTCATGACGCCGCGATCTCCGCCCATGCCTCGCGGAGCTCGCCGAGCAGCTCGGAGACCTCCTCGATCTTGCTCGGGTCCTGCTCGGCCGTGGCCTCCATGAGGTGACGGCGGCAGAAGGCGTAGATGCCCTGAAGGTGGCTCGCGACCTGGCCGCCGCGCTCGTGGTCGAGCGTGACGGTGAGCTCGTCGATGATCGCCTCGGCGCGCCGCATGCGGTCCTGCGACTGGGCTCGATTGCCCTCGCGCATCGCGTAGGCGGACTGGAAGAGAAAGCGCAGGCAGCCGTCGTAGAGCATCACCACGAGCCGCCCGGGAGGAGCGGTGAGGATGCTCTGCTGCTTGTAGGCGGCGCTCTGATTACCGGCGTAGGTGGCCAACGAAGGCTCCTGGTTCGGAGCGAGGGAGGAGGATCACTTGCTTGATCGGCCGGGAGCCGCGAGCCTTGAGGCTCAGGAGTACGACGGCAGCGTCGAGATCTGGCTCGTGAGCCAGGCCTGCTGCGTCTGCGATGCGCTGAGCGCCGATCTCCATCGCCGCGAACTGCGCCTTGAGCCGCTTCTGCTCGGTGTCCATGCGGCTGTTGAGCTTCGTCGATCTGGTCCGTGAAGCCCTTGAGCGTCGTGTCATCGCTGGCCATGCGGCCGGTGAGGACGCCGTTGGTGCCGGTCTGCGTGCCGACGTAGTCCGAGACGAGCGTGGCGAGGCCCTTGGTGGCGCCCACGCCCGAGAACATGTCGCGGACCTTCGTGTAGTCGGCCGCGAGGGCCGCGGAAAGCTTGGTGGTGTCGACCGATCAGCTTGCCGGCCTTGCCGTCCTCGGTCACCGCGCCACCGGTGGACTTCGGAACGTCGATGCCGATGTCCGACAGGCCGGTGAGACCGAGGCCGGAGACGAGCTGCGTCATCGTGTTCTTGAGGCCGCTGAGCATCGAGTTCATGCCCGAGTCGCCGAACAGCTGGCCCTTCTGGAGGTCGAGCGTGGTCGATCGCGGTCGGGACGCGCTTCTCGGTCAGCTCGCTGCGCGTCGCGGTGACGACCGCGTTGTAGGCGTCGACGAGCGCGGTGATCTTCTTGGTGATCGCGTCGGTGTCGATCGCGGGCTGCGACGTGTTGACGCTGACCGGGCTCGTGCTGACGCCCTTGAGCGTCAGCGCGCACGCCCGGGATCGCGCTCTCGATGACGTTGGACTCCGAGCTGCGGGCGACGCTCTCGCCGTCGAGCTTGTAGGAGGCGTTGAGCGTGGCGGCACCGACGCGCGTGTAGTTGGCGTCCTCGGTGAGCGCGGCGCCGCCGGTGTTGAAGGCCGACGTGTCGACGGTGAAGTCCGAGCTGGCGCCGGTCTTGCGGGCCGAGAACACGACGCGCTCCGTGGAGCCGTCCTTGACGACCGCGGCGTACACCGGCGCGGCCTCGTTCGCGTTGATCGCGGTGGCGAGGTCGGTCGCGGTGGCGTTGGCCGGGACGGCGATCGAGACCTTGCTGTTGCCGGTCGCGTCCGGGTCGGTGCCGTAAAAGAGGGTGATCGAGCCGGCGTCGGTGCTCGGGCTGTACTCGAAACCGTGCTGGGCGGAGGAGGCGAGCTTGTCGACCTGGATCGCGTGGCCGCCGATGCCGGCGCCCGCGAGCATCGTCACGTCGACCTTGCTCGTGTCCGAGGACACGGAGGTCTGCTTGGACTTCCACGTGGAGGCGGAGCTGAGGTCGGCGGCCGCGGTCTTGACCGCGTCGAGCTTGGTCTTGATCGCCGTCAGGTCGTTCTTGTGCTGCGTGACGGAGATCTGGCGCCGCTGGACGGCGGTGACCTTGTTCTGCTCGATCGCCATCAGCTGGCTGATGATCGACTCGGTGTCCAGCCCGGAGGCCAGGCCAGAGAGCGAAATGGGCATGGCGGCTCCTTACAGGTCAGCGCCGGACATGATGTCCAGGGCCTTCGCGGGCGGGATGGTCTTGAGCACGTTGCCGTCGAGGTCGCGGACCTCGATGACGACGCGGTTGGACTGCTCGTCACGCGAGAAGTGCAGCTCGCGGTTCTGCTTGACCAGTTCCTGGACGCGCTCGGCGGCCCGATCGACCATCTCGCGTGCCTCGGGGGTCGGAGCCGGCGGAACCTCGCCGACGATCGTCCCTTCCTCCTGCGACCCGTCCACCGGGCGCTGCGCCGCGTTCAGCGGCGGAACGGGCGGAGTCGGGTTGACCGCGCCGGCGAGCTGGCTCGCGGCGAGGGTCTCGTAGGGAGTGAAGCGACTGATCTGCATTGCACTCCCGGTGATCGGCCGCTCGCTAGGAAGCTTGAGCGGTCGATCCGGAGACTCAGCCGACGGCTGAGAAAAGGACGGCGTCGTCGCTCAGCTGGTGCTTGAGCGTCTTCTTCAGCTGCGAGTGGATCTGGCAGATGCGGCTCTCGGAGACGCCCATGACCTCGCCGATCTCACGCAGCGTGAGGTTCTTGACGTAGAGCAGGACGGCGACCTCGCGCTCACGCTGGGGCAGCGTGTCGAACGCGCGGCGGAACTTGTTCTTGGCCTCGCGCGTTCGCGGCCATGTGCTCCGGGTCCAGACGGGAGTCGCCGTCGGCGAGCGTGTCGATGCGCTCGACGGTGGTCTCGTCGTCGGAGATCACGAGCGTGTTGAGCGACGTGACGTCGGAGACGGCGATGTCGTCCTCGCGCCGGCGCAGGTCCTCGACGCTGATCGAGAGCGCCGCGGCGAGCTCTTCACGCGTGGGGCGCCGGCCGTGGATCGTGGAGAACTGGTCGCGGGCCGAGGCGATGTCGCGCTCCCAGCGGCGCAGCGAGCGCGGGGCCCAGTCCTGGCGGCGGAGCTCGTCGAGCACGGCGCCGTGGATCCGGGTCCATGCGAACTGCTCGAGCGTCGCGCCCTTCTCCGGGTCGTAGCGATCGATCGAGGCGATCAGCGCCTCGAGCCCGCAGGAGATGAAGTCCTCGACCTCGCAGCGTGCCGGCAGCTCGCGGACCTTCTTGAAGACGATGTACTTGACGAGCGGCGCGTACGTCATCACCAGGCGGTTGCGCACCTGGAGACTGCCGGTGTCCTTGTATTCACGCCAGAGCGCGAGAGCATCCTCCGCGCTGACGCGGCGGCGGCTGCCTGAGGACGACGGGGGCTTCATGGTGAGACGAGCGCTCCTGAAGGGAGGGACGGGCTAACGGACGAAGCCTGTATCGGGCGTAGACCCGATGTCCTCCATCACCGATTTGGGGTAGGCCCGCCGCCCTGGAGCCCATACGCCCACGCCAGGACCTCTGCAACAGCCGTCCACATCGCGACCGGAACCTCCTGCCCGAGCGACAGCTTCGCGAGCGACGAGGCCAGCTCGGGATCGCGATGAACCGGCACTCCGGCCTCACGTGCGCGAGCGAGAATCGTTGCGGCCAGATGTCCCTTGCCGGCGGCCACCACCTGCGGGGCGCCGTCGCCGGTGTACTTCAGCGCCGCGGTGACGTCCGGATCAGGCATACAGATCCAGTGGCGTGTGCCGTGGACGAACGTTGACCGTCGCGTCCAGTCCGACCTCCTCCAACTTGGCGCGCAAACGCTCAGCACCACCCGCCGCGACGGCATGCGGGCGTCCAGCGGGGGTCGTCACCTCGGCCAGAAGACGATCGCCGCGCAGCTCGAGACGGAGGTCCAACCTGCCGAGCGTCGGCGAGTTGAACGCGAGCGTCACGACGTCGGCCGGCTCGCCGTCGGCGCCACGGCGCCGGGCGGGCGGCTCCTCGACCTCGACGCGCGGCTGCAGCTGCATCGCCGCGGCCGCCGCGCCGAACGGCGGCGGTGTCGCCTGGGCCTGCGCCGGCGTCGCCTGCTGCGCCTGGGCGGGTTGCTGGGGATCGATCCGCAGCGTCACGCGCTCCGGCGTGACCTCCTCGACCTTGAGCTTGAGCGTCATGCCGGCCACGACCTCGGGCGGGATCTTCGCCGTCACCGGAATGCCGGCGATGACGATGACGGCGTGGGTGTCGCCGCGGGACGCGACGCGGGCCATCATGCTCGCCCCTTCACGCAGCGGCACGTCCGGGAGCTGAGCGCGCAGCAGCGCGGCGGCGACCGCGATCTGATCCATGACCTCAAGAATGGCGGTTGCGGCGCCGATTGAGAACCACATGGATCGCGGCCTATACATCGCTGCCTCGGGCATGCTCGCCGAGCAGGTACGCCAGGGACAGATCGCCAACGACCTCGCGAACGCGTCGACCGCGGGCTACAAGGCCGACCGAACGACGCAGGCGTCGTTCGGCACCATGCTGCTCACGAACTCCGTGACCGGCGCGACGATCGGCTCGCAGAGCACGTCCGTGGGCGTCACCGCCACGGTGACCGACTTCACGCCGCAGCCGATCAAGGACACCGGCGAGCCGCTGGACTTCGCGATCAACGGTGACGGCTTCTTCGCCGTGCAGACCAGCGCCGGAACGCGCTACACCCGCAACGGCGAGTTCGCGGCCGACGCCAACGGCCGGCTGACGACACTGACCGGCAACCCGGTCCTCGGTCGCAACAACCAGCCGGTCTCGGTCGGCGCCGACGGCAAGGTCGATCCGCGCCTGCTCAACGTCGTCCTGCTGCAGAACCCGCAGAAGACCGGCGACAACCTCGTGACCGGTACGCCGGGCGCCGTCGCCGGGCAGACCGCCGGGCAGGTCCGCGCCAGCGCACTCGAAGGCTCAGGCGCCGATCCGACCCAGTCGATGGTCGACATGATGGAGTCGATGCGGGCCTACGAGGCCGGTCAGAAGGTCATCCACACGATCGACGAGACGCTCGGCAAGGCCGCGTCCTCCGTCGGGTCCCTGAACTAAAGCCTGCCCTCCAACAGGCCGACAAGTAGAACCAGATGCTCGAGGGACTTCGCACCGCCGCCGCCGGCATGGCCGCCCAGCAGCAGAAGCTGGACGCCGTGTCCAACGACCTGGCCAACGCCAACACGAACGGCTACAAGCGCGTTCGCGTCGGCTTCTCGGACCTGCTCTACGAGCGCGCCGGCCGCCCGTCGACCTCCGGCAACGCCCAGCTCGGCGCCGGCTCGCGTGCGATCCAGGGCGGCCGCACCTTCCAGCAGGGCAGCCTGCGCGAGACCGGCATCCCGACGGACGTCGCGATCGAAGGCGACGGCTTCATGAAGGTCAAGCTCTCCGACGGCCGCGAGGCGCTGACACGCGACGGCGGCCTGCACATCGACGGCCTGCGCCGCCTGACGACCGCCACCGGCGGCCTGCTCACGCCGACGATCACGATCCCCGAAGGCGTCACCTCGAGCCAGCTCTCGATCGGCACCGACGGCGCCGTGCTCGCCGCGGGCCGCAACGTCGGCAAGATCGCGCTCGTCAACGTCCGCTCGCCGCAGAACCTGCAGTCGGTCGGCGAGAACGCCTTCGTGACCACCGCCCGTTCCGGCAACGCGACCGCCGCGCCCGCCGCCACCGTGCTCAAGCAGGGCGCGCTCGAGGCCTCCAACACCGACATGGCCCAGGCGATGACGGACATGATCGAGGCGCAGCGCACCTACCAGCTCACCTCGAAGGCGATCCAGACCGCCGACTCGATGATGGAGATCGCCAACGGGGTCAAGCGATGAGCGCCCTGAGCCCGATCGCCGCCGCGACGCTGCCCGCCGACGTGCGCGCCGCCGGCCCCGCGGCCCAGAAAGACTTCAAGAGCGCCCTCGCCTTCGAGCAGGTGCTCGTCGGCCAGCTCGTGAAAGAGATGGTCCCGAAGGAGGGACCGATGGCCGAGGGCCCCTACGCCTCGACCATGCAGGACTCGTTGACGACCGCCCTCATGGGTGGCCAGGGGCTGGGCCTCGCCCGGCAGCTCTATAAGGAGATGCAGTCGTCGTGAGTACGGCCCTCGAGGCCGAGCTGCTGGTCCATCTGGACACGCAGATCAACTCGGCACGTCACCTCCTCAAGCTCGTCCTGGCCCAGGGCTCGGCGATCCGCGAACGCGACACCGAAGCGGTGCTCGCGCGGCTCGCCGAGATCCAGACCGAGATGGTCCGTCGCAGCGCGCTCGAGCAAGAGCGCGCGACGCTGCTCCAGCGTGCCGGCGCCGCCCTCGGCGTCCCGGCCACCACCGTCACGCTCGAGCGCCTGTGCGGGCTCGTAACCCCCGGCGCGGCCACCGCCGCGATGCAACGCTCCGCGGAGCTCCGCGGTCTCCTGTCCGAGATCGCCCGCGAGCACGGCATCAACCGCGCGCTCATGCGCCAGGAGCTCACGTTCCTGTCGCACCTCACCCGCCTCATCGGCCAGGAACCCGAGGCCGGCTACGGCCGCCCGGGCGCAGCCCCCGCCAACTCCGGCCCATCCGCCCCGCCCGTCTACCGGGCTCTCGACCTCCAGGCGTAACCCTCCAAATGCCTATCTCAAGCTTCTACGGAATGCAGACGTCGCTGCGCGGCTTGATCGCCCAGCAACGGATGCTCGACACGACCGGCCACAACATCGCGAACGCCTCGACCGCGGGCTACACGCGCCAGGAGGCCCTGCTCTCGGCCTCGAAGGCGCTGCAGGTCCAGGTCTCCGGCTCCTCGTCCGCGACCGGTGCCCACCTGGGCTCCGGCGTCGATGTCGAAGGCTTCCGTCGCGTCCGCGACCAGTTCCTGGACGCGCAGTACCGCGGCCAGAACACGAACCTCTCCGACTGGAACGCGCGCACCGAGTCCATCGACTCCGCCGAGCTCTCGCTCGCGGAGCCGGGCGACACCGGCATCAACGCCCAGCTGACGAAGTTCTGGCAGTCCTGGTCGGACCTCTCCAAGAACCCGGACGACCAGGCCGCCAAGCAGGCCGTCGTCCAGCAGGCCAACGCGCTGACCGACTCGATCCACTCCGTGCGCGCGCAGATGGTCTCCGCGCAAGAGGGTGCGATGGGCCAGTACGACGCGATCACCGGTCCTGACGGCGAGGTCTCCAAGATCGCCACCGAGCTCGCCGGGCTCAACAAGACGATCAGCTCGTTCATCAGCAACGGTGACTCCCCGAACGATCTGATGGATCGCCGCGACCTGCTGCTCGACAAGCTCTCCGGCTACGGCCAGCTCTCGGTCGAACAGCTCCCGGGCGGCTCGACGAACGTCTCGTTCGTCGACGGCACGACCGGCACCAGCTACCCGATCGTGTCCGATCAGACCGCGGCCTGGGCCGGCCCGCCGGCCGGCGGCTGGTCCCCGGGCGGCGAGATGGGCGGCCTGCTGGCCGCCGGCAAGTCCCCGGGCGGCATGATCGACGGCTACCTCGCGACGATCGACTCGTTCACGAACGCGCTGACGTCCTCGGTCAACAGCGCCTACGGCGGCGCCTTCTTCACCTCCGGCACGCCCGCGGGCGCCACGATCGCCGTGAGCTCCCCGATCCAGACGGCACCGGCGAGCATGCGCTCGGGCACCGGCGCCTCCGGCTCCAACGACGCTCGCGCTGGCCGTCTCGCAGCTGCGCGGCAACGCCTCGATCGACGGCGCCTACAAGGCCTTCGTCGCGAAGGTCGGCGGCGATCTCAACGAGTCCGGCCGCATGCAGGCCAACGCCCAGATCCTCGCCGACTCCGTCGAGGACCGCCGCCAGAGCGTGGCCGGCGTCTCGATGGACGAGGAGATGTCGAACCTGGTGCGTTTCCAGCGCGCCTACCAGGCCTCCGCACGCGCCATGTCAACGATGGACGAGATGCTGGACGTCCTCATCAATCGAACCGGACGCGCGTCGGCGCTGCTAATCAGGTCATGCGCATCACCACCTCCATGGTCCAGCGCAACGTCCTCTCGGACCTCAATTCGCTGCAGTCCTCGCTGGCCAAGACCCAGGCCAAGGCCGCCTCCCAGAAGGAGATCACGCGCCCGTCCGACGATCCGTTCGGGACGTCGCGCGCGATGGGCATCCGCGCGAGCATCGGCGCCAACGAGCAGTTCGCGCGCAACATCGACGACGCGCAGGGCTGGATGGACACGACCGAGTCCTCGCTGGACTCGATCACCCAGTACATCCACGGCGCGCAGAACCTGCTGATCCAGGGCTCGACCGACACCGCGGACCCGACCTCGCGCAAGGCGATCGCCGCCGAGCTCGACCAGATCATCCAGGGCATGAAGGAAGCGGCCAACGCGACCCACGGCGACAAGTTCGTCGGCTCGGGCACCGCGACCTCGGTCGCGCCGTACAAGCTCGGCGCCGACGACACCTACCAGGGCAACGAGGCCGGCCTCGATCCCGCGATCGCGGGCGTCGTCCGTGAGATCGGCCCCGGCGTGACGATGTCGATCAACTCCGTCGCGAGCGAGATCCTCGGCTCCGGCCAGGCCGCGGGCGACGGCAAGCTGCTCAACGTCCTGCGCGACATCTCCGATCACCTCAAGGCCGACGACGGCGCCGCGCTGCGCGGCGACGACACCGCGCTGCAGAAGCAGCTCGACGACATCCTCGGCGTCCGCGCCCGCAACGGCGCCCAGACGAACCGCCTCGAGTCCGCGCACGGCGCGTCTGGACCAGATCAACGGCACGCTCACCGAGCAGCTCTCGAAGACCGAGGACGCCGACATCGCCAAGACGATGATCGACTTCAACTCCCAGAGTGCCGCCTACCAGGCCGCTCTGCGAGCCGGCGCGAACATCGTTCAATCGTCGCTAATGGATTTCCTGCGCTGAGCCGATAAAGGCCGCAGATCCGTTTCTCCCCCCTCCAGGAGACCACCCCAGCATGTCAACAGTCACCATCGACTCACCACGCTTCGGGACGCTGCAGATCGCGTCCGACGACGTGATCGAGTTCCCGCATGGCCTGATCGGCCTCGGCGGCCAGCGTTTCGCGATCATCGAAGGCGAAGGCTCGTTCAGCTGGCTGCACTCGATCGACGATCCGGCCCTCGCGCTCCCGGTCACGAACCCGTGGGACTTCTTCTCCGACTACGCCGTCGAGCTGTCCGACGAGGCGTCGGAGCCGATCACCGCCGACCCTGCCGACGTCGCCGTCTGGGTGACCGTCCGCGCCGGCGCCGAGCTGGCCGACTTCTACGCCAACCTGCGCGCGCCGATCCTCGTCGCCTCAGGTCAGGGCCACCAGGTGATCAACGAGTCGCCGGACGCTCCCGTCCGCGCTCCGCTGTTCCCGGCCGTCGCGGCCGTCGCGTAACTCACTTCTTCCCTGTCCGCAGCGGAATCCAAGGAGGAACCATGCTGCTCATCACCCGTCGTGTCGGCGAGAAGATCATGGTGGGAGACGACATCGTCTTCCACGTGAAGGAGATCGTCGGTAACACCGTCCGCATCGGCATCGAAGCGCCGCGTTCCACCCCGATCTACCGCGAGGAGATCTGGAACGTCGTGCGCGACGAGAACCGTGCCGCGGCCGAAGCGCCCTTCGCGCTTCCCGCGCCCACGCCCGCCGCATAAGTCTCTTCCCGCACCGCCTCACGGTGCGGGCCGAAGCAACGGGGTACGGTCTTGGCTATGTCCAAGCTCGCCAAGACCGCCCGTAACCTCGCCGTCGCCGACATCGCGCTCGCCTTCGCCCGCGACCGTCTCGCCGCTCAACTTCCCGGTGTGAAGCCCCGCCGCCGTGGACCCGGCAAGAAGACGCTGCTGATCGGCGGTGTCGCTGCCGCCGCAGCCGCCGCGCTGCTGCTCAAGCGCGACAAGGTCCTCGCCCTGCTCCCCGGCCGCAGCGACGAGCCCGCCCCGCCGGAGCCGGCCTACACGCCACCGCCGGTCTCCAACTACGACGCCTCCGGACCGGTCGCGAACACCGCGACGGCGGTGCCGGTGCCTCCCGCCTACGAGGAGCCGGCGATCGACGAAGCCGCCGAGGAGGCGGCCGCCGCCGCCGAAGCGGCCAACATCGGCGGTTCCGGTCAGTGACTACGCAGGCCCCGACGGCGAGTACGCGACGCCCGAAGAGGTGCCGCTGGCCGAGAGCGGCGAAGGCGAGTCCGAGGGCGAGGAGCAGACCGACCTCGAGCTGCGCGAGGCCGCCGAGGACGACGAGGACGGCGTACAGCCCGAGGAGGCCCAGATCGACGAGGCGATCGAGCAGGCCGGCGAGCCGCTCGCGGGCGAGCGCAGCGACCCGAGCCCGCCCACCGACAGCGAATGGCGCACCTGGTCCGGGCGCACCGTGGACTCGTGAGCACACACGCGTCTGATCGCTGACGGAAAACCCGCGCAAGGAGTCCCTGCCGCGCGGCGGTATATGGATCCGTGAAGATGCTCACCTCGGCGCTTTGCGGATCGGCGACAATACGGACGGGTTCTTCATGAGCACGCTCGTGGGCATGCAGCTCAGCGGCCGCTATCGGCTCGACGCCCAGATCGGCGCTGGAGGAATGTCGACGGTCTATCGGGCCTTCGACGTCAACCTCGAGCGCCGGGTGGCGATCAAGCTCCTGCACCGGGAGATGTCGGCCGACTCCGACCAGCTGGAGCGCTTCAGACGCGAGGCGCGTGCCGTCGCCCAGCTCTCGCATCCGCACATCGTCGGCGTGATCGACGCCGGCGAGGACGAGAACCGGCCGTACATCGTCTTCGAGTACGTCGAGGGCGAGACGCTCAAGGACCGCATCCGGCGGCTCGGCCGGCTGCCGGTCGACGAGTCGCTGGCCTACTCGATCGAGATCGCCCGCGCCCTCGGCTGCGCCCACGCGCACGAGATCGTGCACCGCGACGTCAAGCCGCAGAACGTGCTGCTGGACCCCGAGGGCTCGGCCAAGGTGACCGACTTCGGGATCGCCCGCTCCCTGCGCGACGACGGCCTGACCGCCGACGGGCGCGTGCTCGGCACGACCGACTACGTCTCACCGGAGCAGGCGCTCGGCCACGACGTCGACGGCCAGACCGACATCTACTCGCTCGGCGTCGTGCTCTTCGAGATGCTCACCGGCGACGTCCCGTTCCACGGCGAGAACCAGATCTCCGTCGCGATGAAGCACGTCCGCGAGGACCTGCCGGACATCCAGGCGATCCGTCCCGAGGTCTCGGCCACGACCGCCGCGGTCCTGGACCGGATGACCGACAAGGACCTCGAGCACCGCTACCCGGACGTCCCGGCGCTCGTCGCCGACCTCGAGGACGCGCTGGCGCTCGAAGCCGCGCGCCAGGGCACCTCGACCGGCGAGGCCACCGCGGTCATCCGCACCCTCCCCGCCCGCGCGCGCAACCGGCTGCCGTTCCGGATGCGCCACTCGCTGCCGCTGCTGGGCATCATCGGCGCTGATCGCCGTCGCCGTCGCGATCGTCCTGATCGCCTCGCGCGAGGTGCCGCCGCGCGTCGAGAAGGGCACCGGCACCGGCCGGCTCGAGGAGCAGACGCCCACCGGGACCAAGGTCGTCTCGGTCCGGCGCGCCTCGGCGCACGCCTTCGACCCGCTGGGCGACGGGACCGAGCACTCCGACGCGGCCTCGCGCAGCGTCGACCGCGACGAGGCGACCGCCTGGTCGACCGAGAGCTACCAGGACGGCCTCGAGGGCGCAGGCAAGACCGGCGTCGGGCTCTACATCGACGCCAAGCCGAAGGTCAACGCCGTCGCGCTGCAGATCGACACGCCCGAGCCCGGCTGGAAGGCGACGATCTACGCCGCCCCGCCCGGCCCGGCGCCCGACTCCTTCCCCGAGGGCTGGACCAAGGTCGGCGGCGGCACGGTCAGCAGCAAGAGCAAGCGCTTCCCGCTCGACACCGGCGGCACCGCCTACCGCTACTACCTCGTCTGGATCACGAAGCTCGCCCCGGACGCCGAGAGCGCCGAGATCTCCGAGATCCGCCTCTTCCAGGAAGTCGCGGCCTAGGGAGCCGGTTGCCGAAGGCCGGTCCGACCATTCGTCAACAGACTCCTAAAACGCGACGCTGCGCTCGGTGGCGAAGCGCTCGAGCGCGAGGGCCAGCAGGCGGTCGCAGAGGTCCGGGAAGGACAGGCCGGACGCCTCCCAGAGCTTCGGGAACACGCTCGTGGCGGTGAACCCGGGCAGCGTGTTGAGCTCGTTGACCAGCACGCGCTCGCCGTCCTCGACGAAGAAGTCCACGCGTGCGAGGCCGGAGCAGCCGACGCGCAGGAACGTGTCGCAGGCGAGCCGGCGCACCTCGTCGAGGACATGGTCGGGCAGCCGGGCCGGCACCACCAGCTCCATGCCGCCGGCCGTGTACTTGGCCTCGTAGTCGTACCAGTCGGACCCCGTGAGCACGATCTCGCCGGGTACCGAGCCGTCGGGCTCGCCGTTGCCGAGCACCGCGCACTCGACCTCGATGCCGGCCGAGAAGCCCTCGACGATCACGAGGCTGTCGTGGGCGAACGCCGTGTCCAGCGCCGGTCCCAGCTCGGACTCCGACCACACCTTCGCGATGCCGACGGAGGAGCCGAGGCGCGCCGGCTTGACGAACACCGGCGTGCCGAGCGCCGCCAGCTCGCGCTGCACGGCCTCGGGCTCGGCCTGCCAGCGCGCGAGCCGCACGCCGGCGTAGGCGACCTGCGGGACGTCCGCCGCCGCCAGGACCTCCTTGAAGACGATCTTGTCCATGCACAGCGACGACGCGAGCACGCCCGCGCCGACGTAGGGCACGTCCAGCAGCTCGAGCAGGCCCTGCAGCGTGCCGTCCTCGCCGAACGGGCCGTGCAGGACCGGGAAGACGGCGTCGGCGTCGAGCAGTCCGCCACCGGGGCGCAGGCTCAGCTCCTCGCCGTCGTGCAGCCAGGCGCCGGAGCGCTCGATCGTGACCGCGAGCACCTCGTGCCCGGCGGCCGCGACCCCATCGCGCACCGCCGCGGCCGAGTTCAGCGAGACGTCGTGCTCCGACGAGCGCCCGCCGGCGAGGACGGCGACCCTCATGGCGTGGGCGTCGGGGTCGGAGTCGGAGTCGGCGCAGCCGCGGCGGCGGTACCGACGTAGATCGTCACGGTCGCGCCGGTGGAGCGGCTCTCGCCGGCGTCCGGCGACTGGTCGACGACCAGGCCGACCAGCGACGCGTCGCCCGCCCGGTCGCGCGTCTGCACCTTGAAGCCGGCCTTCTCGAGCGTGTTCGTGGCGTCCTCGACCGTCGGGTTGCCGTCCGTCACGTCAGGCACCTCAGGCCGCGCCTTGGCGACCGTCAGCTCGACCGTCGTCGCCCTTCGGCACGCTGCCGCCGGACCCCGGGTCCTGCTTCATCACCGTGCCGGGCGGTTGCGTCGTCTCCTCCTCGATCACCTTGGAGGTCAGGCCCGCCGACTTCAGCTCGCTCTCCGCCTGGTTCTGCTGCATGCCGACGACCTTCGGCACCGCGATCCCCGCGGGGCCCTGCGAGATCGTCAGCGTCACGGTGCGGCCCTTCGTCGCCTGCTCGCCGCCAGGCGGCGACGTGGAGATGACGTCGCCCTGGTCCACGGAGTCCGAGTTCGCCTGCTTGATCGCGGTCTTGAACCCGGCGTTGGTCATCGCGTTCTCGGCATCCTGCTGGGACTGCCCGTCGACGGCGGGAACGGGGACGGTGCCCTTGCCGCCGGAGACCGTCAGCTCGACCGTCGTGCCCTCGCGCACGCTCTCGCCGGAGCCGGGATCCTGCGAGATGACCTCGTCCTTCGGGACGCTGTCGGACTCCTTGTTGACGAAGGCGACCTCGAGCCCGCGCTCGTGCAGGATGTCGGCGGCTTCGCCGGCGTCCTTGCCGCGCACGTTGGGCACGTCGACCTTGTTGCCGAAGAGCAGCAGGTAGCCGCCGATGGCGATCGCGGCCACGGCGAGGAACACGAGCAGCCAGATCCACCAGCGCGAGCGCGGTTCCTCGTAGATCGGCGCTTCGACCGCGATCGGCCGGGTCGGGGCGGTGCGGGCGGTCTCGAGCGCCGCGATGAACTCCTCGGCGCTCTGGTAGCGCATCGTCGGGTCCTTCTCGAGCGCGCGCATGACGACCGCCTCCAGCGCCGCCGGGACGCCCGGGCGCAGCTGGCCGGGCGGGACCGGGTGCTCGGAGACGTGCTTGAGCGCGACCGAGACCGCCGCCTCGCCTTCGAACGGGACGTGGCCGGTCAGCAGCTCGTAGAGCACGACGCCGGCCGAGTAGAGGTCGGAGCGGCGATCGACGGGCATGCCCTGGGCCTGCTCGGGCGAGAGGTACGCGACGGTGCCGACGATCGCTCCGGTCTCGGTCATGTCCGAGTGACCGGCGCGGGCGATCCCGAAGTCCGCGACCTTGACCTGGCCCTCAGCGTCGAGGATCACGTTCTGCGGCTTGACGTCGCGGTGCACGATGCCGCGCCGGTGCGCGTACCCCAGCGCCCGCAGGATCTGCTCGGTCAGGTTGACGGCGACGCCCGGCTCGAGCGGGCCGCGCTCGATCACGAGCTCCTTGAGCGTGCGCCCCTCGACCAGCTCCATCGCGATGTACGGCGTCCCGTCCCACTCCGAGCGGTCGAAGATGCCGACGATGTTCGGGTGCGTCAGCCCGGCCGCGGCCTGGGCCTCGCGCCGGAAGCGCTCGCGGAACTCGGGGTCCTCGGCGAAGCGCCCGCCGAGCAGCTTGAGCGCGACGCGGCGCCCGAGCACCTCGTCCTCAGCGCACCAGACCTCGGCCATGCCGCCGACCCCTAGGAGCCTTATGGCCCGGTAGCGGCCGTCGACGATCGTGTCGCGTGCAATCGAATGCATCTATTGCCCCAAAGCCTGGAGGACGCGTTTGGCGATCGGAGCGGCAACAGTGCCGCCCTGACCCTTTTCCCGTTCGATGATCACGGCGACCGCTACCTCGCCGGTGAAGCCGATGAACCAGAGATCGTTGATTCCCTGCGCGATGTTGATCTCGGCGGTGCCGGTCTTGCCGGCCAGCTCGACGCCCTGCAGTGCCGCCGCGGTGCCCGAGCCCTCGCGGACGACCGACTTCATCATCGTGGCGACCTTCGCCGCGCTCGAGGCCGACATCACGCGCTCGGCCTCCTTGGGCAGCGGCTCCTCGACGGTGCGCCCGTCGGGATCGACGACCTTCTCGACCAGCCGCGGCTCCATCCGCACGCCGCCGTTGCCGATCGTCTGCGCCACGGTGGCCATCTGCAGCGGGGTGACCAGCAGCAGCGCCTGGCCGATGGCGGTCCGGCCGACATCGACCCGGCCCGAGCTCATCGGGATGACCGCGCCGCGGACGTACGGTCCGCTCGGCTCCATCTGCCCGTCCGGGTAATCCATGGGCGGCAGCTTGCCGAACCCGAAGCGATCCATGTACTCCTGCATCCGGTCGCGGCCGAGCTTGACGCCGACCTCCGCCCACACCGTGTTGACCGAGTGCGTCAACGCCTCGGTGAGCGTGATGTCGCCGTAGTCCTGGCCGCCGAAGTTGTTCAGCGGCTTGCCTGAGATGACCTTGCCGTTCTTGCCGCTGACCTTCGAGTCCGGCTGATAGCGGCCGGAGTCGATCGCGGCCGAGGCCGTGACCGTCTTGAACGTCGAGCCGGGCGGATACAGGCCCTGCGTCGCGTTGTTGAAGATCGTGGTCCCTTCCTTGCCCGGGTTCTTCGGGTCAAAGGACGGGGTCCCGTACAGCACCCGCACCGCGGCGGTCTTGACGTCGAGCGCGACGACGGCGCCCTTGCGGCCCTCGAGCGCGTCCTGCGCGACCTGCTGCGCCTTCGGGTCCAGCGTCGTCTTGAGGTCGTCGCCGACGACCTTCTTGTCGACGAGCGAGTCCACGAGCCGGCCCAGCTCCTCCTTGCGCCCGACGAGCGCGTCGTTGTACTCCTTCTCGAGCCCGGTCCGGCCGAAGATCACGTCGTCGAAGCCGACGGGCTGCGCGAACAGCCGCCCGGTCGGGTAGCGGCGCGCGTAGCGCCCGTCGGAGAGCGGGACGCTGCCGGCGAGCACCTCGCCGTCGGCGGCGCGGATGACGCCGCGCTTGATGCGCTGCTCCTCCAGCACCACCCGGCTGTTGTGCTTGTTCTCGCGCAGCCCGGTGGCGCCGAACACGGCCCAGCGCGAGCTGAACCCGATCAGCACCGCGAAGAGCACCACGAAGAGCGCGAAGAGGCGGAAGATCGGCGCGTTCACGACACCGGTTGCCTGGCGCGATTGGAGATCAGCAGCAGCAGGGCGAGCAGCACGAAGTTGGCGACGATCGAAGATCCGCCGTAGGACACGAACGGCAGCGTCACGCCGGTCAGCGGGATCACGCGGGTGACGCCGCCGATGATCACGAACACCTGCAGCGCCATCACCGCCGTCAGGCCCGTCGCGAGCAGCTTGGAGAACGAGTCGGTCGCCAGCATCGCGGTCTTGAACCCACGCTCGGCGATCAGCAGGTAGACGGCGATCAACCCGCAGGCGCCGACCAGTCCGAGGTCATTGACGATGACGGCGTAGATCATGTCGGTCTCCGGCGCCGGGATCAGCGGCCCGCCCTCGGGGAGATTCAGCAGCGCCACCCCCAATCCCTGCCCGAACAACCCGCCGTCGGCCATCGAGAACAGGCCGTTGGCGATCTGGTAGCCGGCGCCGTTGTAGTCGGTGAACGGGTTGAGCCAGATGTCGATCCGGTCCTGCACGTGGCCGACCGTGGTCGCGAAGAACCACGCTCCCGCCGCGAACATGATCAACCCGGCGATCACGAACGAGAGCCGGTTGGTGGCGACGTAGACCAACGCCAGGAAGGCCCCGAAGTACATCAGCGACGAGCCGAGGTCGCGGATGAAGACGAGCATCAGCATCGCGGCGCCCCAGACCACCAGCAGCGGGCCGAAGTGCTTCAGCGGCGGGATCGTGACCCCGAGGATGCGCCGCGAGCCCTGGACGAGCACCTGGCGCGTGTCGCGCAGGTACGCCGCGAGGAAGATGACGATCGCGATCTTGCCGAACTCGGCCGGCTGGAACGAGATCGGGCCGATCTTGACGCCGAGGTAGGCGCCGTTGACCTGCTGGCCGATCCCGGGGACGCGCGGCAGCATCAGCAGGGCCAGGCCGGCGAGCGCGATCGTGTAGCGATAGCGCTCCAGCACGCGGAAATCGCGCAGCGCGACGATCGTCACCGCGAACAGGATCAGCCCGATCACGAACCACTGGGCCTGGTCGCGGGCGAGCTGCTCGTCGATCCGGTAGACCACGACGAGCCCGAAGCAGGCCAGCACGGCGCACAGCGGGAACAGGTACGGGTCGGCGTACGGGAGCGTGAAGCGGATCACCATGTGGCCCGCGAAGCAGAGGGCGAGGAAGATCGCGCCGTAGGTCAGCGAGACGTCCGAGAGGACGTCGTTGCGCTGGATGAAGATCGCGGCGAAGCCGAGCGTCAGCAGCAGCGACGCGGGGATCAGCGCCACCAGCTCGCGGTTGCGCGCGCTCACTGTTCGATGCGTCCCTGCTCCAGCGCGAGTACCAGCCCCTCGGCGTCGTCCTTGGAGCGCAACTGGTGATCCGTGAAGCTGCTGCGGCGCGCGGCGGGCACGCTCTGGAGCGTGACACCCGAGTGACGGACCGGCGAGTAGAGCCGGATCCCGAGCGGGAGGTCGTACGGAAGGCCCTTGTAGAGGGTGACCACGTTGCCGTTGTCTTCGTCGACACCGACGAAGAAGACCTGGCGAGTCGCGAGCCAGAAGGCAGCCACGAGGCCGATCAGGCAGGTGAAGGCGAGCAGCCAGCCGGGTGAGAGCCACCGGCGGCGACGGCGCGGCGCAGGCGCGGCGGGCGGCGGGCCGTGCGGATGGCCCTCCTCGATCGGCTGCGCACGCGGGCGCACCGCGGAGAGCGCGACCGTGCCGGACGCGCGGTACTCGGCCTCGGACTGATCGGACGCCCAGCCGGAGTCCGCATAACGCTGCGCCTCGTCGGACTGGCGCGTGTGCGCCTGCGGGCGGCTCACGCCCTGGCGCGGGGCGGCGACCGCGTCGCCCTGGAAGGTGTCGTACTCGCGCGTCTCCGCGTCCAGCAGATCCGAGACGGCCGCGCTGTTCTGCGCCTGCGACGGCGCGTCGACCTCTTCGAGGGTGAAGAGCACCACGGTGATGTTGTCGCGCCCGCCGGCCGCGTTGGCGGCGGCGATCAGATCGCGGCCGAGCTGATCCAGCGGCCCGCCGTGCTCGAGCAGCAGCGGCTTGAGCTTGTCCTCACGCACCATCGAGGTCAGCCCGTCCGAGCAGACCAGGAAGAGATCGCCGGCCTGCGCCGGGAAGTCCTTGACGTCGACCTGCACGGTCGGCTCGGGCCCGAGCGCGCGGGTGATGACAGAGCGCTGCGGGTGCGACTCGGCCTGTTCCTCGGTCAGCTTGCCGAGGCGGACCAGGTCGCCGACCAGCGAGTGGTCGTCGGTCAGGCGCTGGAGCTCGCCGTCGCGGACCAGGTAGCAGCGGGAGTCGCCGACGTGCGCGACCGTCACCAGGTTCTCGCCGACGTAGGCGGCCGTCACGGTCGTGCCCATGCCCGCGCGCTGGCTCTCGGCCCGCGAGCGTTCGAAGATGCGCAGGTTCGCCTGTTCGATCAGGCGCACCAGGCCGACGGACGGGGACTCGCCGTCGGCGATGCCAGCGTCGAAGACCTCGACGGCCATCTCGGACGCGACCTCGCCGGACTGGGCGCCGCCCATGCCGTCGGCGACGACGAACAGGGGCGAGCGAACGAAGTAGTTGTCTTCGTTGCCCTGCCGTTGCAGGCCCAGGTCGGAACCGTGCCAGTGGTCAGCGATCCGCAGCATGCTCACCGCTCAAAAGAGAACTCACTGTCGCCAATTTTGATGCGATCGCCGGCGTGCAGGGGCTGAGGTCCGCGCAGCGGTTCACCGTTCAGGTACGTGCCATTCGTGGAGCCAAGGTCCTCCAACACCATCACATCCCCCTGCGGGACGAGTCGCGCATGTCGCGCGGACGCGAATCCGTCCTCTAGGCGGATGTCCGCCTGATCGCCACGGCCGAGCAACGCGCCGTCGCTGAGATCATAGGCGGAGCCGGCCGAAAGTCCCGCCCCCGCCTCCACACGAAGCTTTGGGGCGCCGCCATCGCGACCCATCGGAGCCGACGCCGTGTACATGCCGGTTGCGTCTTCATAGTCCGCACTCGGACCAACATATGCCTCTTCAGGCCCTCTGCGTAGATCTTTCAGCGCGGAACGCGCGACCCAGAACAGGAACAGGTACAGGACGACCAGGAAGCCGAACTTGAGGGCGACGGCGATCGGATCGAGCTCCATCCGCCTACTCCAGCTCGAAGGTCACCCGTGAGGTGCCCAGTTCGATGACGTCGCCGCGCTTGAGCGACTGCGGTCCGTTGACACGGCGGCCGTTGACCTTGATGCCGTTGGTCGAGCCGAGGTCGTTGACGATCCACGAGCCGCCCGAAGGCCGCACCTCGGCGTGGTGGCGCGAGACGTTCGGGTCGTCGAGCACGACGTCGGCGTCGCGCGAACGGCCGAGCACCGCGCCCTTGGAGCCGACCGGCTCTGAACGGCCCTCGACCCGGAGCCGTGCGCGTCCACGACGCGGATCGGGCTCGCGCAGCGGCTCTGCGATCCGCTCTGAGGCCGAGTAGACCATCGTGTGGCCCTCATCGCCCTGGCTCGGCGGGTCTTCTTCGCGCTGCGGTGCCTGCACCTGCCGCGCCTGGATACCGAACTCGCCCAGCCGCAGCCGTTCGTCGGTCTTGAACGCCACCCGCGGGCTGGTGCCGAGCGTGATCCGCTCGCGGCGGGCGTGCTCGAGCAGGTAGCCGGACAGCTCGCGCGCCAGTTCCTCCTCGTGGCCCTCGAACTGCTTGCGGTCCTCAGGCGAGAGCCAGACCGCGTATTCGTTGGGGGCATAGACACGCGACAGCGACTGCACCTTGTGGTCGTCCATCTCCTTTGCAAGCTTGCGTGCGATCTCGACCGGGCGCACCTCGGACTTGAAGGCACGCGAGAACGTGCCTTCGACGAGACCGGCGAGCTTCGATTCAAGGCTGCGCAGCACGCTCATTGGCGGCTACCCGGACATGGTGGCCATGATTGCCGGTGCACAGTATCCGGCCCGGCCTCATGGCTCCACTGCCGGTACTCGACGGAGGTGGGGGACTGCGACCGCGAGCACGCCTCCGACGACCGCCCCGAGGATGAGCCCGCGCGGGGTCTGGAACCCCATTGAGTCGGCGATCGCGGCGCTTGAGGCGCCGAGCGCGGCGGCCCAGATCGAGGCGGCGACGACGTCCAGCGTCAGCCAGCGGCCGCGCACGAGCCACGGGAGCACGAGTGCGGCGAGCGCCCAGAGGACGGCGTAGAGCAGGGCGCCGCCGGAGACGATCGGCACCAGGACGTCGTCGAGAGCCTGATCGGCGTCGAGCGGGACCCGGGGGCCGGCGATCAGGAGGTCGGTCGCGGCGAGCGATCCGGCGAGCAGCGCCCACCAGGCCCCGAGGGCGCCCAGCGCGGCGCGGGCGAGCGGTCTGCGCGCCCGGCCGGCGAGCGCCGGGTATGCGCCGGCGAGGCTCGCGAGCCCGAGCAGCGGCGCCAGCGCCGGGGACGGACCAGGCGGTTCCCCTTCGCCTCAGGAGCAATGGCACAGGCGCCACCGCCGCGGCGACGAGCACGGCGGCGCCCGGATCCTCGGCCGCGAGCATGGCGATCGTCGCGACCGCCGCGGCGATCCAGCCGAGGCGTGGCAGCACCGCGACCGCGACGACGGCCGCGACCGCCGGGAGCAGCGGCTGGTCCTCCCAGGCCAGTGCGCTCGCGACGAGCCCGCCCGCGAGCAGCGCGGCGACTGCGCGGTCGAGGCCGCGCGGGAGCGCCACGAAGGGCTCTGTCCGCTCGAGCGGGTGCTGGGCGACGGTCCCGCCCTCGTCGGAGACCTCGGGGAGCGACTCCGCCAACTCCGCCGCGAGATCGTCGAGCGTTCCCGCGCTCGTCCGGCCGCGGCCGCAGCGCGCGGTCGATCGCGGCGCCCAGCTCCTCGGGCAGGTCCTTGCGACTGCGGCGCAGGGCGGGGAGCACGGTCCCGACGCGGCGCGCCGTCGCGGCGGGGGAGCCGGCGCGGACCGGGTTCAGGCCGGCGAGCGCCTCGTAGAGCACCAGCGCGAGGCTGTAGAGGTCAGCGCGCTCGTCGACCCGCTGGCCGGCGGCCTGCTCCGGCGCCATGTAGGCCAGCGTCCCGACCACGTCGCCGGTACGGGTCAGCGGGTCGTCGCCCGGCCAGGTGCGCGATGCCGAAGTCGGTGAGCTTGGCCACGCCCGCGGCGGAGCGGGGCGCGTCGGGGACCATCACGTTCTGCGGCTTGACGTCGCGGTGCACGACGCCGCGGCCGTGGGCGTGGCCGAGCGCGCCGCACAGCGCCAGGCCGATCCGCAGCACGTCGCGATCCGACAGCACGCCCTCGGCGCTCAGCTCGTCGACCGTGCGCCCGTAGACCAGCTCGGAGACCAGGTAGCGCGCCCGCGAGTCCTCGCCGGCGTCGTAGACCGCCACGACGCCCGGGTGGTCGAGGCGGCCGGCGGCCAGCGCCTCGCGGCGGCCGCGCTCCGGATCGCGGCTCGGCGCCGACGGGATGACCTTGACCGCGACGGGGCGCTGAAGCCGCTCGTCGGTGGCCGCGTAGACGGTCCCGAAGCCACCCGCTCCGAGCCTCGGCCCGAGGCGGTAGCGACCGAGGACGAGCTCGGCGCCGACCTCGACGGGCAGCTCGTCGGTGGTCTCCATCAGGCCCGCTTTCGGCGCGTCGGAGCCGTTCCCTCCGAACCCCATGTCATGCTGGAATGGCCGGACCGGCATCGAAACGGACCCTTCCTGAGGATCGAGAAGGCCCGAGGAGACCCTGATTTGTCCTTCTTCGACGAGGACGACGAGCCCCCACGTACGACGTCGCGAACCCGCGCACGTCCATCATCGCCACCGCCGCGCCGCGGCCGGGTCACTTCCGGCGGGTCGTCTGACGCCCAGACGGTGCTCGTACGGCGGATGATCGCCGGCATCGCCGGCTTGGTGGTGCTGCTCCTGCTCTTCTTCTTCGTCAAGGCCTGCAACGACAAGCGCCACGACAACGCGCTGAAGGACTACAACCGCCAGGTCTCGAACATCGGCACGCAGTCGCGCCAGACCGGCGAGGAGTTCTTCAAGCAGATGAACAACGCGACCGCGCAGTCGCCATCTGAGCTCTACAGCGCGATCGTCGGGTACAAGGGCACCGCCGACACCTCGCTCAAGCAGGCGCAGGATCTGAGCGTCCCCGGCGACATGAGCGCCGCGCAGCAGTCGCTGCTGATCGCGCTCGAGTTCCGCCGCGACGGGCTGAACCAGATCGCCGGCTCGATCCGCGACGCGCTCGGCGACGAGGGCGAGACGGCCGACAAGGCGATCAACGACATCGCCGGCCGACATGCAGTCCTTCAACGCCTCCGACGTGCTGTACAGCCAGCGCGTGATCCCGTTCGTCAAGGGCTCGCTCGACGACTCCGGGATCAGCGGTCAGGACGTCCTGACCTCGCAGTTCCTGCCGGAGATCTCCTGGCTCTCGCCCGCGTACGTGGCCTCGAAGCTCGGCCAGCAGCTCTCGAGCACGGGGGCTGACAGCGGCGACGCGGCCACCAACGGCAAGCAGTCGACCGGGCCTGGCCTGCACGGCACCGGCCTCAACGCCACCTCCTACGGGAGCGTGACGCTGTCGCCGACCGCCTCGAACCGCCTGACCTACGTCAAGGGCCAGCCGTTCCTCGTCGCGTTCACCAACCAGGGCGAGAACGACGAGTTCAACGTCAAGGTCACGGTCAAGATCACCGGCGGGAGTGGCTCCCCGATCACGCTCAACAAGACGGTCGAGAAGATCGCCAAGGGTGAGAAGGCGACCGTTGAGCTGCCGCTCAACCGCGAGCCTGCGGTCGGGACGGCGCTGACGATCAACGTCACCGTCGCCGCCGTGCCGGAAGAGAAGAAGACCGACAACAACAAGGCGAGCTACCCGACGCTCTTCGATCAGGGTTAGCCTCTCAGGCCGTGTCGCAGTTGTCGGAGCCCACGGGCATCGTTGCGCTCTCGGCGGCCGCTGGATCGCTGATCGCGCTGGTCTGGCTGCTCGTCCTGAGCTTCCGCTTCCGCCGGGTGCGCAGTGCCCAGCGGGTCGTGCTCGGTGAGCACGGCCAGGCCGACCTCGTCCTCCACGCCAGCGAGCTGCAGACGGCCTTCGAGGCGCTGCACGCCCGGGTCGAGGAGGTCTCGACGCAGCTCGACGCGCGGATGGCCGCCGCCGAGGACCGCCTGGACGGGGCGATCGCCTACCGCGCGCTCGTCCGCTACGACGCCTACGGCGAGATGTCGGGCCACCAGTCGACGACGATCGCCCTGCTGGACGCCGACCACAACGGCGTCGTGCTCTCCTCGATCGCCCATCGCGACACCGCGCGGCTGTACTGCAAGCACGGTCCACGCCGGCCGCGGCGAGCACCAGCTCTCGCCCGAGGAAGGCCAGGCCATACGCCTCGCGCTCGCCGGCGAGGTAGGGTCGGTCATCTTGGAGACCAATTGAGAGTCGCCTACCTCGGACCTCCGGGGACCGTCAGCGACGAGGCGTTGACCGCGGCCGGGCCGGAGTTCGAGGCCGTGCCGCTCTCGACGCTGCGCGACGTCGTCCTCGCGGTTCAGCAGGGCCGGGTCGATCGCGCGCTGGCGCCGGTCGAGAACGCGCTCGAGGGCGGCGTGGACCCGGTGCTCGATGCGCTGGCGCTCGAGGCGCCGGACGTCGCGCTGATCGGCGAGGTCGTCCAGCCCGTCTCCTACTGCCTGGCCGCCGGCCGCGAACTCGCGCTCGACGAGATCACGACGGTCAGCTCGCACCCGCAGGCGCTGGGCCAGTGCACGCAGTGGCTGGCCGAGCACATGCCGGGCGCCGCCGTGATCCCGGCGGCCTCGACCGCCGACGCCGTGCGCGAGGTGGCGCAGGACCGCGAGGGGACGCAGGCGGCGATCGGCCCGCGGCTGGCGGCGCGGCGCTACGGCGCGGTCATGCTGGCCGAGGGGCTCGAGGACGATCCCGGGAACACGACGCGCTTCGCCTGGATCGCACCGGTCGCCGATGCGCCGCCGCCGCCCGAGAGCGGCCCGGCCAAGACGTCGCTCGTGTTCTGGGGCATGGGCTCGGGCGCCTCGGGCTGGCTCGTGTCCTGTCTCGCGGTGTTCGCCTTCGCGGGCGTCAACCTCACGCGGATCGAGTCGCGACCGCTGCGCCGGGGGATGGGCGAGTACATGTTCTTCCTCGACCTGCAGGGCTCGATGGCCGATCCCGCCGTGTCCGGCGCGGTCCAGGGGCTGCAACGACACGCCGAACTGGTTCGAGTCCTCGGCTCGTTCGCCACAGGACCGAGCTGAGTTTTGCCCTCTGGCGCGATCGCTACACTCCGCGAACGTGGCAACCGCTGTACCCCCAGGACCACTGGGGTCCGTGCCGCTCGGAGACCACCCGCGGCACGGACCTGAAGCCTACGGCTCAAGCAGCCGTTGGAGTGGTGGTCGTGTGCTCGTCCTCAATGCGACGTACGAGCCGATCAACGTGTGCACGGTCCGGCGCGCGACCGTCCTGCTGCTCAAGGACAAGGCCGAGATGGTCGAGGTCGGCACCAAGGACCTGCACTGGGCGACCGGCTCGCTGCCGCGCCCGGTCGTCATCCGGCTCGTCACCTACGTCCGGATCCCGCGCGACACGCACAAGCGCAAGATCACCCGCCGCGCCGTCTTCGCCCGCGACGGCTGGATGTGCCAGTACTGCGGCGCCCGCACGAGCCTGACGGTCGACCACGTGATCCCGCGCTCCAAGGGCGGCGGGTCGGGCTGGGACAACATCGTCGCCTCCTGCGCGCCGTGCAACCGCCGCAAGGCGGACCGGCTGCCGCACCAGATCAACATGCACCCGCGCACGAAGCCGCACACGCCGGGCGCGCACATCTTCATCCAGCTCGCGTCGCCGACGATCCCGGCGACCTGGCGGCAGTACCTCCCGCGCGCGGCGTAACTGCGCCCTGCGGGCTTGTTCCCCTGACGCTCGAGGCCAACGCGGCCGTCACCCAGGCCTCGCGGACCCGCCGCGTCCTGATCGTCGGTGTCCCGCTGTCCACATCCTGTCCGAGCGGGAGGCGCGCGAGCTCCGCGACGCGGAGACCGACCCGTACGACTCCCACCCCGCGCTGCCCGAGCGCCTCGCGGTCGGCAACCAGGCCGCGAACTTCCCGCCGATCCGCTGGGAGGACGTCGGCACCGAGGTCTACGGCGCACGGGCCCCGTCACTGACCGAGCGGTTCCCCGCGGTCCTCGCCGGCGTGACGCTCGGTGGCCTGCCCGACGCGCTCGAAACGGTGCCGGAGCTCGCCGAGCACCTGACCACCCCGACATCGAGCATCCGTACGAGCTGGTCGCCGCCGTGCTCGCCGACGGTGCGCTCCTGGCGCGAACGGACCGAACGGCTCGGCATCTCGGAGCTGCCGCTCGGCGAGCCGGCCGGCATTGAAGTGTCCTGAAACGACACGAGGCCCCCGATCGACAATCGGGGGCCTCGCTTACAACCATGCTGGACTTTTGCCGCTAACGACTTTTCTAGGCGGCCGGGGGGACTAACTCCGGCATCGATAACGGCGGTGCACCGGTGTGGATTCCGCTAGAACGCGGGGTCCAGCGCCGGCTGGTCTAGCGGCCGGGCACCTCCAGGGTCCCGCCAAAACTGTCACTCAACTTCGGACCACCCCCTTTCTCTGGTGATCTGAAGAGTATCGAACCGGGAGGCGGAGAGCCAGCACTAGCTCTCGTCCTCGACCTCCGGTGAGGTCTCGTCGTCGATCTCGTCCTCGGCCGGCGGCTCGATCTCGAGCGCTTCGCCCTCGACCAGCGGCTCCAGCGGCAGCTCCTCACCGCTGACCGTCGCGGCCGTCGGCGAGTCGTTCTCGATGACGAGCGCGACCGCGGAGACGACATCGCCCTCGCGCAGGTTCATGACCCGCACGCCCTGCGACGTCCGCCCGTAGCGGTTGATCCCGCGCACGCCGGTGCGCTGGACCATGCCGTTCTGGGAGATGAAGACGAGGTCCTGGTGCTCGCGCACGACGAGCGCGCCGGAGAGCAGGCCCTTGTTCTCGGTGAACGTGATCGTCTTGACGCCCTTGGCGCCGCGCGACGTCAGGCGGTACTCGTCGATCAGCGTCCGCTTGCCGTAGCCGCTGTCGGTCACGACCAGCAGATCCTGGCCGGGCCGCGCCACGTCCATCGCGAGCACGTAGTTGCCCGGGTCGCTGACGTCCATGCCGCGGACGCCGCTGGTGTCGCGGCCCATCGCGCGGGCGTCGGACTCCTTGAAGCGGACGGCGAGGCCGGCGTGGGAGACCATCAGGATCTCGTCGTCCTCGTCGACCCGGCGGACGGCGACGAGCTCGTCGTCCTCGCGGATGTTGATCGCGATGATGCCGTCGGCCTTGATCGGCGTGTTGTAGGCCTGGAAGACCGTCTTCTTGACCGTGCCGTTGCGTGTGGCGAAGACCAGGTACGGCGACTCCGAGAAGTCGCGCGTGGCCAGCACCGACTGCACGCGCTCGCCCTCGCGCAGCGGGAGGACGTTGCCGAGGAAGCGCCCCTTGGACTGCCGGCTCATCTCCGGCAGGTCGTAGACCTTCGAGCGGTAGACCTTGCCGCGGTTCGTGAAGAACAGCAGGAAGTCGTGCGTCGAGGACACGAAGAGGTGCTCGATGAAGTCCTCTTCCTTGGTGTCCATCCCGATGATCCCGACGCCGCCGCGGCGCTGGGCTCGGTAGGTGGCCAAGCGGCAGCGACTTGATGTAGCCCGAGTTCGTGATCGAGATGACCATCTGCTGGTCGGCGATCAGGTCCTCGATGTCGATGTCGTCCTCGGACGGCGCGATCTGCGTGCGGCGCTCGTCGCCGTAGCGCTCGGAGATCTCGAGCAGCTCGGTCTTGATCAGGTCGAGGACCATGTCCTCGTTGCCGAGCAGCTCGCGCAGCTCGCGGATCCGCTCGATCTTGTCGGCGTGCTCGCGGCGCAGCGTGTCGGCCTCGAGCGCGGTCAGCTGCTGCAGGCGCAGGTCGAGGATCGCCTGGGCCTGGATGTGGGTGAGCTCGAAGCGCTCCATCAGGCCGGTGCGGGCCGTGTCGCGATCGGTCGAGCGAGCGGATCAGCGCGATCACCTCGTCGAGGTGATCGAGGGCGATGAGCAGGCCTTCGAGGCGATGCACGGAGCGCTCGAGCGCGCGCAGCTCGTGCTTGGCGCGGCGGACGATGACCTCGCGCTGGTGCTGGACGTAGCTGCGGATGACCTCGCGCAGCGACAGCAGCTTCGGCACGTTGTCGACCAGCGCGACCATGTTCACGCCGAACGTGGTCTGCATCGCGCGTGTGCTTGTAGAGCTTGTTGAGCACGACCTTCGGGTTCGCGTCGCGCTTGAGCTCGATCACGATCCGCATGCCGTTCTGTCCGAGTGGTCCTGGACGTCGGACAGCTCGGGGAGCTTCTTCTCGTTGTGAAGCTCGACCATCTTCTTGATGACGCCGCCGTCGCCGCCCTTCTTGACCATGAACGGCAGCTCGGTGACCACGATCGCCTCGCGGTTGCCGCGGATCTGCTCGAACTGGCAGCGCGCGCGGACCCGGACGCGGCCGCGGCCGGTCTCGTAGGCGTCGCGGATGCCGGAGAGGCCGAGGATCACGCCGCCGGTCGGGAAGTCCGGGCCCTTCATGTGCTGCATCAGGCCCGGGACGTCGATGTCCGGGTTGTCGATGAAGGCGATCGTGGCGGCGATCGTCTCCTTGAGGTTGTGCGGCGGGATGTTCGTCGCCATGCCGACGGCGATGCCGCTGGAGCCGTTGACCAGCAGGTTCGGGAAGCGCGCCGGCAGGACCAGCGGCTCGCGCTCCTGGCCGTCGTAGTTGGGCACGAAGTCGACCGTGTCGGAGTCCAGGTCGCGCAGCATCTCGCGCGCGATCGGGGCCAGACGGGCCTCCGTGTACCGCATGGCGGCCGCGGGGTCCTCGTCGATCGAGCCGAAGTTGCCCTGGCCGTCGACGAGCGGGTAGCGCAGGGAGAAGTCCTGCGCCATGCGGACGAGCGTGTCGTAGATCGCCGAGTCGCCGTGCGGGTGGTACTTGCCCATCACGTCGCCGACGATGCGCGCGGCCTTGACGTAGGGACGGTTCGGCTGCAGGCCGTTCTCGTTCATCGAGAACAGCACGCGGCGGTGGACGGGCTTCAGGCCGTCGCGGACGTCGGGCAGCGCGCGCCCGACGATGACGGACATCGCGTAGTCGAGGTAGGAGGAGCGCATCTCCTCCTCGAGCCCGCGGGGCTCGACGTTGCCGGACATGATCGAAGTCGACATCTCAGCTACTTAAGGTCGGATGATCGGGGTGGGGTGGAGGGGATGCATGCCCTTAAATGTCCAGGGTTGCGACGCGGGCGTTCTCCTCGATGAACTCGCGCCTCGGTTCGACCTTCTCGCCCATCAGCATGGTGAAGAGCCGGTCGGCCGCCGCCGCGTCGTCCATCGTGACCTGCGCCAGGGTGCGCGTGGTCGGGTCCATCGTGGTCTCCGCCAGCTGCGTGGCGTTCATCTCGCCGAGACCCTTGAAGCGCTGCATCTTCACGCCCTTGCCGGCGACGGCCAGGACGGCGCGGCGCAGCTCCTCGAAGGACGCCGCCTCCTCGGTCTCGTCGCCGAGCTTGATCGTGAACGGCGGCGTGCCGGCCGTGTGGACCAGATCGGCGTGTACGCGGGCGAGCTGCCGGTACTCCTTGGCCTCGAAGATCGAGCGCTTCAGCCGGTGCGTGCGTGCGAGGTTGGAGCGGCGCTCCGTGGCCTTGACGCGGATCAGCGTCATCGTCGTCGGAGACCAGCTGCATGATGTGCGGCTCGGTGTCAGGCGCGTCGCGCTTGAGCATCTCCAGCAGCTCGTCCGCCGTCTTGATCTGGTAGTCGAGGATCTGCGACTCCTCGAGGAACTGCACGACCTCGTGGCCGTGGTCGGCGCGCAGCGCGCCGGACCAGCCCTCGTACTGCTTGAGCAGCCGGCAGTAGCGCTGCCAGCGGACGTCGGTGAGCTTGAACGGCTTGCCGCCGTGGTCGGCGACCTCGAAGCGCTCGAGCTTGTCGCCGAGCAGGATGTTCTCCAGCTCGGACTCCTTCTCGATGTACTGCTCGCGCTTGCCCTGCGTGACCTTGTACAGCGGCGGCTTGGCGATGTAGATGTGGCCGGCGTCGACCAGCTCCTGCATCTCGCGGAACAGCAGCGTCAGGATCAGCGTGCGGATGTGCGCGCCGTCGACGTCGGCGTCCGTCATCAGGATGATCTTGTGGTAGCGCAGCTTCTCGATGTCGAACTCGTCGCGGATGCCCGTGCCGAGCGCCGTGATCAGCGCCTGGATCTCCGCGTTCTGCAGCACCTTGTCGATGCGTGACTTCTCGACGTTGAGGATCTTGCCGCGCAGCGGGAGCACCGCCTGCGTCGAACGGTCGCGGCCCTGCTTGGCCGAACCGCCGGCGGAGTCACCCTCGACGATGAAGATCTCGGAGATCTCGGGCTCCTTGACCATGCAGTCGGCGAGCTTGCCGGGCAGGCCCATGCCGCCCATCGCCGACTTGCGCGTGGCGTCGCGCGCCTTGCGGGCCGCCGCGCGCGCCTGCGCCGCTGAGACGGCCTTCTGCAGGATCGCGCTTCGCCTCCGGCGGGGTTCTCCTCGAGGAACTCGGCGAGCTTGGCGTTGACGACCGACTCGACGAAGCCCTGCATGCCCGGGTTGCCGAGCTTGGTCTTCGTCTGGCCCTCGAACTGCGGGTCGGTCAGCTTGGCCGAGATGACGGCCGTCAGGCCCTCGCGGATGTCCTCGCCCTCGAGGTTCTTGTCCTTCTCCTTGAGGAAGCCCTTCTCACGCGCGTACTTGTTGAGCGTGCGCGTGAGCGCGGAGCGGAAGCCGGAGAGGTGCGAGCCGCCCTCGTGCGTGTTGATGTTGTTGGCGAAGGAGAACACGGACTCCTGATAGGTCCGGTTCCACTGCATCGCGACCTCGACGGCGCCCTCGCCGCTCTCGCCCTCGAAGAAGATGACCTTCTGCTGGAGCGGGTCCTTGTTCTCGTTGAGGTAGCGGACGAAGTCCTCGATGCCGCCCTGATACTCGAACGTGTTGCCGCGGTCGCCCTCGTCGCGCTCGTCCTTGATCTCGATCTTGCAGGCCGCGCGTCAGGAACGCCGTCTCGCGCAGGCGCTGCTCGAGCGTGGAGTACTCGAAGTTCAGCGACTCGAAGATCTCGTCGTCGGGACGGAACGTGATCGTCGTGCCGGTCTCGTCCGTCGGCTCGCCCTGGACGATCGAGCCCTGCGGGACGCCGCGGACGAAGGACAGCGTCCAGTGGAAGCCGTCGCGCTTGACGACGACCGTCAGCTCGTCCGAGAGCGCGTTGACGACCGAGGCGCCGACGCCGTGCAGGCCGCCGGAGACCTTGTAGCCGCCGCCGTCGCCGAACTTGCCGCCGGCGTGCAGGACGGTGAAGACGACCTCGAGCGCGGACTTGTTCTCCTTCTCCATCTTCGCGACGGGGATGCCGCGGCCGTCATCGGCGACCGTGATGGAGTTGTCCGGGTGGATCGTGACCGAGACCGCGTCGCAGTTGCCGGCCAGCGCCTCGTCCACCGAGTTATCCACGATCTCGTAGACGAGGTGGTGCAACCCGCGGACGCCGGTCGAGCCGATGTACATACCCGGACGCTTGCGCACGGCCTCGAGACCCTCGAGAACCGTGATGTCCTGGGCGTCATAGCCCGTTCGCTGCTGTCCGTTCGTCGCGTCTCCGGTGCTCAAAGGTGCCTTTCGTCCACACAAGCAACGCCCCGGCGGGACTCAGTGGTCCGGAGGCCGGGGCGTGGCCAATCAGTAGCGATTATTCTAGCAGGAGAGGGTTCCAGATAAGGACGCGCGCGCGTAGCGAAAGTCCTGCAAAAGCGCAACTAATTTGTGCGCGTCGCCCGAGTCTTCAGACGGCGCACGGCGTCGCGCCCCAGCGCGGTGTTCAGCCGGGTCAGGACGAGCTCGGACATCAGGTCCAGCTCGGACGACAGGACCGCGCTGTCGCAGGCCACGGTCAGGACCCCGTCGCGCTCGGAGATCGGCTCGGAGACGCCGGCGAAGCTGCCCGAGACGTCGGGCCACACCCGCTGGACCGCGGCGAGCAGCGTCGGCGGCTCGAGCGTGTCGGCCAGGGCGTCGAGCGCGAACCCGACCGGCCGTGGCCCCTGCCGCCTCACGCCGCTTCGTCCTGCTGCGCGGCGGGAGGACGAGCCCCCTGGGCGAGTCCTCCCAGCGACGCGAGGCCCCGGCCGAGTCGTCGCCCTGTAGCGCCCGCCCGCCGTCGATCGAGATCCGCTCCACGTCGGCCTCCTCGGCGCCCGGGACGTGGGCCAGCTCCGTCGTCGTGATCACGGCCTGGCCGTCGCGGCGCAGCAACGTCGCCAGACGCTCGCGGCGCGTGGCGTCGAGCTCGCTCATCACGTCGTCGAGCAGCAGCAGCGGGGCGCTCCCGCGCTCGGCGCCCAGCTCCTCGCGCTCCGCCAGCAGCAGCGCCAGCAGGCCCAGGCGCTGCTGGCCGCGCGAGCCGTACGCGCGCAGCTCACGGCCCTCGCGGCGGAAGGCCAGGTCGTCGCGATGCGGGCCGTGGCCGGTGAAGCCGCGCTCGAGGTCGGAGTCGATGCGCTCGGCGAGCTCGGCGGCGAGCGCCTCCGGATCGGTCGACCTTCGAGCGCGGCTTGTAGCGCAGCTCGACCTCGCCCTCCAGCCCGAGCCCCTCGGCGTGCTCGGCGAAGCGCGGCCGCAGCCGCTCGACCGTGGCGTCGCGGTCGGCCATCAGCGCGATCCCGTGGCGGGCCAGCTCGGCGTCCCACGCGGGGAGCGAGGCGCGCGAGGCGCGGCCGGCGCGGATCGAGGCCAGCAGCGCGTTGCGCTGGGCGAGCGCCGCCGAGTACGCGCGCCGCGTGCCGGCCCGGCTCGGCCACAGCGCGGCGACGACCTGGTCCAGGTGCGCGCGCCGCAGCGACGGCGCGCCCAGGACGAGCTCGAGCCGGTCCGGCAGGAAGACCGCCACCAGCGGCCGCGACTCCACGCCGGTCAGGCGTTCGACCACGGCGCCGTCCGCGGTCAGGCGCTTCGGGTCGCCCGGCTTGAAGCCGACGGTGATGTCGTGGCGGCCGAGCGCGTCCTCGCACCGCAGCTCCAGGCGCGTCAGCTCCGCCCCGAAGCGCACCACCTCGCGCTCGTTGGCGGTCCGGCACGAGCGGCCGGTGCAGGCGAAGTAGATCGCCTCGAGCAGGTTCGTCTTGCCGGCGCCGTTACGGCCGGCGACGACCGTCAAACCCGGGCCCAGCCGCACGTCCGCCGCTTCGTAGCAGCGGAAGTCGCGCAGCGTGAGCCGGGTTGCAATCACACATTCAGCCGGATCGGCATCAGGAGGTACTGGAAGCCGGACTCGTCGCCGGACTCGATCATCCCGGGCCGCAGCGGCGAGATCAGCTTCAGGACGACGTCGCCGGACTCGATCGCCTCCAGGCCGTCGCGCAGGAACTCGGGGTTGAAGCCGATCTCCAGCGGCTCGCCGGCGAACGGGACCGGGATCGTCTCGCGCGCCTCGCCGACGTCCGGCGTCCGCGCCGACACCGTCAGCTCGCCCTCGGTGAACGCCAGCCGCAGCGGGGCGTTCTTCTGCGCCAGCAGCGAGATGCGGCGGACGACCTCGGAGATCTCGCCGCCGGCCAGGCGCAGCGCGTGCTCGTAGGAGTCCGGCAGCAGCTGGCGGTAGTTCGGGAACTGGCCGTCGATCAGCCGCGAGGACAGCACGACGCCGCCGACCTCGAACACGACCTGGTTGGCGCGCACGGAGACGCCGAGCTCGTCGGCGCTCTCGTGCTGGACGATCCGGGTCAGCTCCTGCAGCGCGCGCGCCGGCACGTTGGCCTCGAACGCGCCGGACAGCGGCGCCTCGAGCTTGGTCTCCTTGACCGACAGCCGGTAGGAGTCGGTCGCGACCATCCGCAGCTCGTCGCCGGACGCTGAGACGAGGATGCCGGTGAGCACCGGGCGGGTCTCGTCGCGCGACGCCGAGCGCGCCACCTTGAGCACGGTCTGCACGAACGCGTCGCCGGGAACCAGGACGCGGTCGCCCTCCGGCTCCGGGAACGGCGGGAAGTCCTCCGAGCGCAGCGTGCGGATGTGGAACGTCGCGGAGCCGCCGACGATCTCCACGTCCTGCTCGGTCGGGCGCAGCTCGAGCGACACCTCGTCGCCGGGCAGGGCACGGATCGACGTCGACGACGAGCCGTGCCGGCAGCACGACCGAGCCCTCGCGGACGATCTCGCCCTGCAGCGGGACGCGCAGGCCGATCTCCATGTCGGTGGCGCGAAGCTCGATCGCGCCCTGGGTCGCGAGCACCTGCACTCCGGAGAGGGCCTGAACGGCGCTGCGCGTGGAAGCCGCGCGCGTCACCGTCTGAAGCTGTCCGAAGAGCGCGTCGCGCCGGGTCGTGATCTTCATTCGGCTGCCGCCTCTCGCGTCGAGATCGGGTGATGAATCTGTTTAGTGGTCATCGGGGTTGTTCATCTGTGTGCACAAGCCGCGGACACCGCGTCAGGAGAGCGACGAAGGCCTGTGCATGAACTGTCGAAGTCTGTCAGGCGAACCGGATCGCATCACTCGCCGCCGAGCGTCCGGGTCAGTCTGTGCACAGTGTCGTACGCCTGGCGATCGGTCGCCATGCGCTCGGCGGTGCGCTTGCAGGCGTGCATGACGGTGGTGTGGTTGCGGTTGCCGAAGGCGCGCCCGATCGCCGGCAGCGTCGCGTCGGTCAGCTCGCGCGAGAGATACATGGCGACCTGGCGGGCGAAGGCGACGGGCTGGGCGCGGCTGGACGACAGCAGGTCCTCGATCGAGATCCCGAAGGCCGTGCACGTCTCCTCCTGGATCTCGCGTACGGAGCGCTTGCGCGAGCGCAGCTCGGGATAGAGGCCGGCCAGCACCTCGCCGGCCAGCTCGGCGGTGACGGGGCGGCCGGTCAGCGAGCCGAAGGCGACGACGCGGATCAGGGCGCCCTCGAGCGCGCGGATGTTGGTCTCCACCCGGTCGGCGATCAGCTCGAGCGCCAGCGGATCGACGTCGCCGACGTCGTCCTGGGCGACGCGCTTGCGCAGCACCGTCAGCCGCGTCGCGCGCTCGGGCGGGTTGATGTCGCACACGAGGCCGGCCTCGAAGCGCTCGCGCAGCCGGTCCTCGAGCGCGTCCATGTCGCGCGGGAGACGGTCGGAGGTCAGCACGAGCTGGCAGCCGGCCTGGTGCAGCGCGTTGAAGGTGTGGAAGAACTCCTGCTCGGTCTTCGCCTTGCTCTGCAGGAACTGGACGTCGTCGACGAGCAGCACGTCGACTCCGCGGTAGGCGGCCTTGAAGGCCTCCATGCCGCCGCCCTGGATGGCGCCGACGAAGTGATCGGTGAAGGCCTCGACCGTCGTGTAGCGGACGGTGATCCCGCCGCCGTGCTCGGCGATGTAGTTCGCGATCGAATGCAGCAGGTGCGTCTTGCCCAGCCCGGGAGGCCCGCAGATGAAGAGCGGGTTGTAGGTCAGGCCCGGCATCTCGGCGACGGCGAGCGCCGCCGCGTGGGCGAGCCGGTTGCCGTCGCCGATCACGAACTGGTCGAAGGTCAGCCGCGGGTTGAGCTCCTGGGCGATCGTCGCCCGCTGGGCCTCGGGCCGGACCCGTGGCGCCTCCTCGGGCTCCGGAGCTGCGATCTCGACGTGCGCGCCCGGCCCGAGCACGGTCTCGGCGCAGGCCGAGAGGAGCCGGCCGAAGCGCGTCTGGACCCAGGTCCGGACGTCGTCGGGGGCATCGAGGATCAGCGTCGTGCCGGCGAGCTCGCGAAAGGCGACGCGCTCGAGCCAGATGTGCCAGGTCGACTCGCTCACCGCGCTGCGGACTTCCGTACGGAAACGGTGCCAGATGGTCGCTGGATCAGGCTCTGACACGCGCGCGGAAGGACCTCCTCGGCAGTTGCCGAGGCTCGGGATGGACTAGGCGAGAAGGGCCGCGAACGGCCCGGAGCGCAAACCTAGCAAAGGGGTCCGGGGCCGACGCCGGGCTCGCGGGACCCGGGTTCGCAAATCGCGCACGAATGTCGTCCGGACCCCTGTGCACACTTGTTCAGAACGTGTTCGCGGAGTTGTGCGCGAGCGCCCGTGTATCCTTGTACGCCGCCGCGCAGGAGGCGGTTCGGTGCTGCGCCGAGCCCTCCATACCCCCGGCCCGCGGCCAAGGAGTCCACGAACGTGAAGCGCACCTATCAGCCGAAGAAGCGCAAGCGCGCCCGTACACACGGGTTTCGCGAGCGCATGAGTACCCGTGCCGGACGCCTCGTCCTGAAGCGGCGCCGTGACAAGGGACGCAAGAAGCTCACCGTGAGCGACTCGAAGCACTAGTGCGAGATCGCGCTCCCCGCCGCCGCCGGCTGTCGCGCAGCGCGGAGTTTGAGCGCGTTTATCGGCAGGGTCGCTCGAAGGGGAACCGCTTTCTCGTGCTCTATGCGTTCGCCCACGCGGAGGGTGACGAACGTCCCGACGGTCCACGTCTGGGGCTGTCCGTCTCTCGCCGCGTCGGCGGCGCCGTCGATCGCAATCGCGTCAAGCGCGTGTTGCGCGAGGCGTTCTGGGAGGAGGCCCCGCGCCTGCCTTCCGGGGCGGACTACGTCGTCGTCGCCCGTCCGGACGCGCGTGACCTGGCCGAGCGCGAGGGCATGGGCGGCGTACGCGCCGCGCTGGCGGAGCTCGTCGACGGGCTCGGCGGCTCGGCCGCGGCGCCGGAGAGCTCATGAAAGTGCTGCTGATCGCGCCGATCCGCGCCTATCAGCGCTGGATCTCGCCGGCGTTCCCGCGGCGTTGCAAATATCACCCCACCTGCTCGGAGTACGCGGTGCAGGCGGTGCAGTCCTATGGCATGCTCAGAGGAACGGTTCTGGCGGTCTGGCGAGTCCTCCGCTGCAACCCGTTCAGCCACGGCGGCTATGACCCCGTGTCGTCTCAGACGCTCTTCCGCCGTTCCCATCCGTCACCTAGTTAGAAGACTGTGCGCCTTCTCTCCAACGTCCCAATCATCCAGCCCCTGATCGATTTCTTCGAGGGGATCCTCAAGTTCTTCCACGACACCGTGGGCCTGGGCTGGGGCTTCTCGATCATCGCGCTGACGATCCTCGTCCGGGCTTGCCTGCTCCCGCTGACCTTCAAGCAGTTCCACTCGATGCAGCGGATGGCTCATCTGCAGCCCGAGATGAAGAAGCTGCAGGAGAAGTTCAAGGGCGACAAAGAGCGCATGAACCAGGAGATGATGAAGTTCTATCGGGAGAACAAGGTGAACCCGTTCGCCTCGTGCCTGCCGATGGTGGCCCAGTTCCCGGTCTTCATCTCCCTGTACTACATGCTGCGCACCGATCTCCGGCGCGACATCTGCCCGCAGATCAACGGCGAGGGAACGGTCGAACTTCGCGAATCCGATTCCCTGCGGGGAGACGCCGGACTCGTCGTTCTTCTTCATCCCGGACCTGACGGACAAGGCCACCGGCACCACGCTGGTGATCCTGATCGTCCTCTACGTCGGCGTCGCAGCTGTTCTCGACGCTGCTGATGTCGACGACGACGGACAAGACGCAGCGGTACATCTTCATGGCGCTCCCGTTCGTCTTCGTGACGTTCGTGATCCGCTTCCCGGCCGGCCTGCTCGTCTACTGGATCACGACGAACATCTGGACGATCGTGCAGCAGGCGATCATCAAGAAGCGCCTCGGTCCGCTGCGACCACCATTGGCCGAGGGGGAGAAGCCTCCCAGCCTGTTTGACAGCTTCCGAACCGCCACCGCCACGGATGGTGGCGGCAAGGGCAGCGTGTCCACGAAGGTCAAGGGTCCGGTCAACTCGGGCAGCAACGAGCCGAAGGGCCGCCCGGCGAGCCCGCCGCCCGCGCCACCCAAGAAGAAGAAGAAACGTTCGGGGAGAAAGCGATGAGCGCATCCGGCGATCGGGTCAAGGACCTGCTCGAGCACCTCAGCGACGCCCTCGCGCTGGACGCGACGGTGGTGATCGAGGAGGAGGGCCGGAACATCCGGGCGACGCTCGAGGGCGACGACCTGGGGCTCTTCATCGGCCGTCACGGCCAGACGATCGACGCCGTGCAGCACCTCGCCTTCAAGGCCGCGACGCGCGATCAGCCACCGGCCGCCGGGCTGCGCGTCGTCGTCGACGCCGCCGGCTATCGCGAGCGCCGCGAACAGGCGCTGCAGCGCCAGGCCGACGAGGCCGCCGAGAAGGCCGTGGACAGCGGCCGTCCCGTGGCCCTCGACGCGATGAGCGCCACTGAGCGCAAGGTCGTGCACGAGTACCTCAAGGACCGCGACGACGTCGAGACGTACTCCGAGGGCACGGAGCCCGACCGGCACCTCGTCGTGGCGCCGCTCGACGACGCGTAGAGCGTTTCACGTGAAACTCTCCGCGGTGGCGCCGCCGCACGCGGTCGACGCCCTCGCCACGATCCTGGAACTCCAGGCGCACGACGAGACGGCGTCGACGACGATCCGCGATCCCGGCGAGGCCGTCGGACGTCACGTCGCGGACTCCCTCTCCGCGCTCGAGCTTCCGTACGTCCGCGATGCGCAGCGCATCGCCGATCTCGGCTCCGGCGCCGGCTGGCCTGGGCTCGCGCTGGCCGCCGCGCTCCCCGACGCCCACGTCAGCCTCGTCGAGAGCGCGATCCGCCATTGCCGCTACCTCGAGCGCGCCGTCGAGGTTTCGGGCCTCGGCAACGTGACGGTCGTCAACGCCCGCGCGGAGACCTGGCCCGAGGGCATCGGTGCGAACGACATCGTCACCGCCCGTGCGCTGGGCGCCCTGGCCGTGATCCTCGAGTACGCCGCGCCGCTGCTCACCGACGGCGGCCACCTCGTCGCCTGGAAGGGCGCCGCGTCGCCGGAGGAGACGGCCGCGGGCCACGCCGCGGCCGCGATCCTCGGTCTCGAGCCCCTCCCGGTCGTCGCCGTCAGCCCTTTCCCGGGTGCCCGCGACCACACGCTGCACGCCTTTCGCAAGATCGCACCCACGCCAGAGCGCTTCCCACGCCGGCCTGGAATGGCCACAAAGCGCCCGCTCGGAACCTAAAAGGGTCTGACCCCTTTATGTTCGCGGGCCCGTGTTTCACGTGAAACGCGCGGGTCCGACCGGTGGCGCCGCTAGCGTCGGGGTCTGAATGGGCACCATCTACGCGATCGCAAATCAGAAGGGCGGGGTCGGCAAGACGACCACCGCGGTCAATGTGGCCGCGTGTATCGCCGCCGCCGGCTACGAGACGCTCCTGGTCGACGTGGACCCGCAGGGCAACGCGACCGTCGGGCTCGGCGTGTCGCGCGAGCACGGTCCGGGCGTCTACGACGTGCTCGCGGGTGACATCGACGCGCGCGACGCCGTGCGTCCGACGGGCGTCGATCGGCTGTCGATCCTGGTCTCGACGCCCGACCTCGCGGGCGCGACGATGGAACTGCCGCGTCTGGAGGGCTCCGAGCGGCGACTGCGCGACGCGCTGGACCCGCTGCGCGACGCCTACGCCTTCATCCTGCTCGACTGCCCGCCCTCGCTCGGCCCGCTGACGGTCAACGCGCTGGTCGCGGCCGAGCGCGTGATCGTGCCGGTCCAGACCGAGTACTTCGCGCTCGAGGGCCTCGCCGGCCTGCTGGACACGCTCGCGCTGATCCAGCGCGAGCTCAATCCGCGCCTGACGGTCGCCGGGATGCTGCTGACGATGCACGACGCGCGCACCAAGCTCGCCCAGGACGTCGAGCGCGAGGTCCGCTCGCACTTCCCGGCGCTGGTGTTCGACACCGTGATCCCGCGCAACGTCCGGCTGGGCGAGGCACCGAGCTACGGCATCCCCGTGATCCACCACGATCCGCACTGCGCGGGCTCTGAGGCCTACTTCGAGCTCGCGAAGGAGGTGGCTGCGCGTGGCTGAGCGTCAGCGCGGGATGGGCCGCGGACTCGCCGCCATCCTCTCGCCCACGATCCCGGCCGAGGGCAGCGAGGCGACGCCGGAGCTCCGGCGGCTCCCGGTCGAGCTGATCTCCCCGAACCCGCGGCAGCCACGCCAGACCTTCGGCGAAGAGGCGCTGGTCGCCCTCTCGGAATCGGTGCGCGAGCGTGGCGTCCTGCAGCCGGTGCTGGTCCGCCCGTGCGCCGGCGGCACATACGAGTTGATCGCCGGCGAGCGCCGCTGGCGCGCCGCGCAGCTCGCCGGTCTCGACGTCGTGCCGGCGGTCGTCGCTCCGCACGAGGACACAGAATCCCTGGAAATCGCTCTGATCGAGAACATGGCGCGGGAGGACCTGAACCCGGTCGAGGAGGCTCGCGCCTGCTCGCTGTTGGTGGATGAGCTCGGTCTGACCCGCGAGGAGGTCGGCCGCCGCGTCGGCCGCTCGCGCGTCGCCGTCTCGAACCTGATGCGCCTGCTCGACCTGCCGGACGAGATCCTGGAACTGCTCGTCGAGGGCCGCCTCACCGAGGGCCACGGCCGCGCGCTGCTGACGGCGCCCGACCACGCCGACCGCCGCCGGCTCGGCCGCGCCGCGGCCGACGAGGGCTGGACGGTCCGCGAGACGGAGGCGCGTGCCCGTGACGCCGCGCGCCCGGCTGAGGTCGCACCGCGCCCGAGCCGCGCGTTTCATCCGGACCAGCTCGCCGCCGCCGAACGCCTGCAGGACGCGTTCGCTCTCGCCCTCGGCGCCGACGTCCGCGTCGCCCCTCGCAAGGAGGGCTACACGGTCACGCTCGCGGTCGAGTCGCTGGCCGAGGCCGAAGCGCTCGCGAAGCGGCTATCATTCCGCGCCGCAGCGGGCGATTAGCTCAGTCGGTTAGAGCGCTTCTCTGATAAGGAAGAGGTCCCAGGTTCGAATCCTGGATCGCCCACTTCGCCCAAAAGGCCGCCTCGCAGCGGCCTTTTTCGTACCCGCGCGCGTCAGGCGGACTTGGGGTGCTCGAGCTCGGCGATCCGCGCGCGCAGCGTGTCCGTCGCCCTCTGCTGCTCGACCAGGAGCCGCTCGACCTCCTGCAGCGCGGCGTGGACGCTGCCCTCGGCCGCCGGCGGCGGCGTGGCGTTGTTACGCAGGAACGCGTTCGCGAGGAAGCCGGAGAAGGTCGCGAACAGCGCGACGCCGACGGTCAGCATCACCGTCCCGACGATCCGGCCGCCGTGGGTCACGGGGTACTGGTCCCCGTAGCCGACGGTCGTCGCCGTCACGTAGCCCCACCAGAGTGCGTCGCCGCCCGTGGCGATGTTCGCGCCCGGAGCGCCGAGCTCGAAGTGCAACTCCAGGAGCGCGATCACCTCGAGCGTCAGGATGCCGGTGAAGACGACCAGGTAGAGCGTCCCGGAAGCGGCCTGGCGGCGCATGTCGCGGAGCATGCGCGGACCGCCCAGCCGCCGGATGATCCTTGCCGCCCGCAGGATCCGGAAGAGCCGGAAGATGCGGAGCCCCGGCACGCAGCCGAGCAGATCGAAGATCCCGCCCCCGCGCCAGAAGTAGTGGCGCTTGGAGGGCGCCGTCCGCATCCTGTACGCGAAGTCGATGACGAAGATCAGCGTCAGCGCGGCGTCGATGTCGGCGACGACCCACCAGTACGGGGACTTGAAGGTGAAGATCCCCGCCAGCACCATGTTGACGATCGACAGGATCGACACGGCGAGGATGAAGAGCTCGTACGTCAAGCCCTTCAGCTCGCCGCCCTTGAAGTCCTGCGCCGGCGTGTCCGCTTCGCGATCGCTCATCCGGGGGCAGTGTTCTCGAAGCGACGCGGCGATCCTGCGGCGCCGGACGCGGCCTTCCGAAATCCTGGCCAGGCGGATACGGTCACCCGCATGCCCGTGCGCCTCTTGGCCGGGATCGTCGTGATCTTCACGCTCGCGCTCCCCGGTTCCGCTCATGCCGTCGATCGCTTCGCCGTGCCGACCGGTGGCGCGACCACGGGTGACTGCACCGCCAGCACGGCCAATCCGCCGTGCACCCTCGAACGTGCCTCCGACGTCGTCGCCGTCTCAGGCGACACGGTGCGCGTGGCCTCGGGCGACTACAGCGGCGTCGCGATCGAGCCCAAGTCCGGCGTCACCGTCCAGGGTGCCGGCCCAGGCGCAGCCCGACCCGTCCTGAACGGGAACGGGATCGGCGGCGCGGGAACGAACAACGTCACGCTGCGCGACCTCCGGATCAACGGCGAGATCCACGTGGAGACCAACAATCTGACGATCGATCGGGTGACCCTGCACACCACCGCATTCGGCTTGAGCCTGAACTGCACGGCGGGTTCCGTGACGATCCGCGACAGCGAGTTCATCAGCTCGGACGTCTATCTCGGGGTCTTCACCACACCGACGGGAGCCTGCACCTACACGCTGGTCAACGACTTGTTCGTCGCACAGTTCGTCGCGGTGTTCGTCGATGCGGGCGCGAGGCCGAATGCTGTCGGGAACATCTTCATGGGCATCACCAACACGATCTTCGCCGGCGCTCTTGATGTCGGCCCGGAAACCCCCGGCTCGACCGCTGTGACCACGGCGAGAAACTCCGTCAACGCGCTGCAGGACGCGGACGTGATCGACGGAGGCGGCAATCTGCCCGGTCCCGCGCTCTTCGTGAACGCGGCCGGGGGCGACTACCACCAGCAGCTGACGTCGCCGACCCGGAACGCGGGCACCGCGGTCGTCGGATCGCTGATCGACATCGACGGCCAGCCGCGCCGGCGCGGCGCCTCGATCGACATCGGGCCCAGCGAGCTCCCGCTGCTCCCGCCGGCGGTCACGACCACGCCCGCGAGCGCGATCACGACCGGCGGCGCCACGCTCAATGCGACGGTCAACCCCTTCGGACTGGCGACCACGTTCCACTTCGAGTTCGGGCCGACCGCGGCCTACGGATTCTCGACGACCGCCCAGTCCGCAGGTTCAGGAGCGGCCGCCGTTCCCGCGAGCGTGGAGATCCCCGGGGCCGCGGGGGCGACGGTCCACTATCGCGTGGTCGCCCAGAACGCGGAGGGCGAGCAGGCCAGCCCCGACGCGACGGTCGCGCTCGCCACGCCGACCGCCACGCCAACGGCCGAGCCGACCGCGACCGCCGTGCCCACGGTGAGCGCGACGCCCGCGCCTGCCCCCACCGTCGTCGCCAAGCCGCTGACGCGCGTCTCGCCGGCGTTGTCGCTGGTCGCATCGCCGAAACGCGCTCGCCGCGCCCCGTATCGCTTCACCCTGTCGGGCAAGCTGACGGTGCCCGCGCAGGCGGGATCGTGCTCGGGCCGCGTCGCGATCCGCATCAAGCGAGGAACGCGCACCCTGTCGTCACGCACGGTGGCCGTGAAATCCAACTGCTCGTACCGGGTGACGGTCAAGCTCTCGGCCCGTGCCGCCGGCCCGGCGAAGCTCACTGTGCAGGCGAGCTTCCAGGGCAACCAGGGCCTGTTGCCCAAGAGCGCGAAGAGCGTCTCGGTCCGCACCGGCTGATCCGGCGCCCGCCTTGCGCGGGCGCTCCGCGGCGGGATACGGTCGCTCTCATGCCCTTCACCCGTCTTCTGCTCGTGGGCGCCGGGGTGTTCGCGCTCGCTCTCCCGGCCGCGGCGCAGGCGGGGACCGTCACCGGTTCGGCCGGCGTGTCCAACACCTACCAGGGCACGGACGCGGAGGACAGCGTCGCGCTCACCGTCATCGGCGGGCAGACGGTGTTCGGGGTGACCGGCGTCACGTTCGGCGGAACTGGGCCGTGCACGGCGATGACCGACGAGGTGCAGTGCACGAACGCGCCGACGGTGGTCGTGAACGGACTGGGCGCCGGCGACCGCATCGACGGTTCCGCGCTCCCCGCCACGACCAGTCTGCAGGCCGACGGCGGTGCCGGCGGCGACGAGTTGCTCGACGGTGCCGCGAACGACACCCTCAGCGGCGGGCCGGGAGACGACCGGTGGTTCCCAGGACGCGGTGCCGACGTCTTCACCGGCGGTGACGGAGACGACACGGTCTACTACTCCGATCGCACGGGAGCCGTGACGATCCGGCTCAACGGTGCGCCGGTTTCGGGCGAGGCGGGCGAGAACGACACCATCGGCGCGGACGTGGAAGGCGCCTACGGCGGGTCCGGGAACGACTCGATCGTCGGCAACGGACTCGGCAATCGCCTGTATGGCGGCGGCGGCAACGACTCGATCGTCGGTGGCACCGCCGAGGACCGCGTCGAGGGCAACGAGGGCGACGACGTCATCGACACGCGCGACGGCCGCTACGACTCCGTCGACTGCGGCCCTGGCAACGACACGCTGTACGCCGATCCGGGCGACGGCGCCACGAACTGCGAGATCGCCCCCGACCGCGACGGCGACGGCACGCTCAACGAGCAGGACTGCGGGCCGGACAATCCCGCGATCCACCCGGGGGCGGGGGAGATCGTCGGCAACAACGTCGACGAGGACTGCGCCGGCGGCCCGCAGTACCTGCGCGTCAGCGCCACGGTCGGCTACAGCGCCACACGCCGCGGGAACTCGGCGAAGTTCATCAAGCTCACGGTCAACGAGATCAGGCGCGGCGACACGATCGAACTGCGCTGTACCGGCGGCAAGAGCAAGGGCTGCCCGTTCAGCAAGAAGGCGCAGACCGGGAAGTCCAAGGCCAAGATCAACCTGCTGCCGCTGCTGAAGCAGCGCTACCTGAAGCGCAACGCGGTGCTCGAGGTGCGCGTCACGCGCCCGAACGAGATCGGCCGCGTCGTGCGGCTGAAGGTGGGCAAGCGCGGCGCGATCAAGAGCGAACCGCTGTGTCTGGCCGTGGGGGCGGCGAAACCGTCGAAGTGCAGCTAGATCTCGATCGGCTCGACCGTCCGCTCACCGCCGGCGTCGCCGGTGTTGAGCGTGTCGCGCGGCTCGATCAGGAGCACGTGCGTCTCCTCGTCGGCCTTCGGGCAGTGCTCGACACCGCGCGGGACCACGAATAGCTCGCCCGGGCCGACGACGACGTCGCGATCGCGCAACTGGATCGTGAGCTCCCCGGCGACGACCAGGAACAGCTCGTCGGTCTCGTCGTGCTTGTGCCAGACGAACTCGCCCTGCGTCTTGACGACGACGAGCTTGTAGTCGTTCATGTAGCCGACGATCGCGGGCTGGTAGGACTCCGGGAGCAGCGCGAGTTTCTCGGCGAGGTTGATTCTGTCGTGCATACGGACATGATCCCGCACGTGGATGCCCTCGCGGCCTATCCCCGGATCCGCTTCATGGGGTCGAAGCACCGGCTCGCCCCGCGGCTCAGCGAGCTGTTCGCGACGCTGCCGCCGGGCCCGGCGATCGACGCGTTCTCCGGCAGCGGGGTCGTCGCCTACACGCTGAAGGCCGGCGGGCGTGAGGTCCTGGCCAACGATCACCTCACGTTCACGGCGACGCTGGCCGAGGCGCTGGTCGCCAACGCGCACGAGCAGCTGAGCGACGACGACGTCGACCGCCTGTGCTCGCCCAACCGCGACGGCCGCGACTTCATCGCCACGACATTCGCGGGCCTGTACTTCCCGGACGCCGATCACGCGTTCCTCGACGCGGCCTGGTCGCACGTCGACGAGCTCGAGGGCGCGAAGAAGGCGCTCGCGCTCAGCTCGCTGTGCCTGGCGGCGGCCTGGAAGCAGCCACGCGGCGTCTTCACGGTCACGACGCCGCGCTACGACGACGGTCGCCGGCAGCTGCACACGAGCCTCGAGTTGCTCTTCCGCGAGGCCGTCGGCCGCTGCAACGCCGCGGTCATCGCCGGGCCGGCGAGCGCGAGCCGCTGCGGGGACGTCTTCGCCGTCGATCCGGCCGGCGCGGCGCTCGTCTACCTCGACCCGCCGTACGCGCCGCCCCGCGACGACACGTGTTATGTCAAGCGCTACCACTTCCTGGAGGGCCTGGCGACGTACTGGCGCGGCCAGGAGATCATGTGGGAGACCAAGACGCGCAAGCTGCGCAAGCGCGAGACGCCGTTCGGCTCCAAGCGGACCGTCCGGGTCGCGCTCGACCGGCTCTTCGACCATTTCAGCGAACCGCGGACCCTGGTCGTCTCCTACGGGTCCAACGCCGACCTGGACGCCGTCGAGCTCGAGGCGCTGCTCGCCCGGCACCGCGGCTCGGTGCGCCGCATCGAGATCCCGCACTCGTATGCGTTCGGTACGCATCGGGCCGCCACGCGGCGGGTCGCGACCGAGTACGTGTTCGTCGCCTCCTGACCGCGCCTATACTCACGCAGGTGCAGGAGATGGTGATCTACGGCGTCAGCTTCGACATGGTCGGCAAGCAGCCCATTGTGCTGCTCAAGGCCGTCGACACGAACAAGTTCCTGCCGATCTGGATCGGTCATCCAGAGGCGGCCGCAATCCTGATGAAGCTGCAGGGAGCGTCGACGCCACGGCCGATGACGCACGACCTGCTGTTCGACATGCTCGGGGAGCTCGAGGTCGCGTGTACGCGCGTCTCGGTCACCGAGCTGCGTGAGAACACGTTCTACGCGTCGATCACGCTGTCAGTGAACGGACGGGAGGTCGAGATCGATTCCCGGCCCTCGGACGCCCTTGCCCTGGCCGTGCGCTCCGGCGCCCCGATCTTCGCCGCTGAGGACGTGATCGCGGAGTCCGCGATCGAGTTCGAGCACGAGGTCGAGGACACCGAAGAGGTCGTCGACAAGTTCAAGGAGTTCTTGGACCGCGTGACGCCCGAGGACTTCGCGGGCGGGGACGACTAGGCAGTTGTGCGCTCGACCGCGAGGTCGAGCACGCGTGACACGAAGGCGTCGAAGCCGATCCCGGCCGCCTCGGCGGCGAGCGGGAGCAGCGACGTATCCGTCAGGCCGGGGATCGCGTTGGCCTCCAGCACGGTCAGCTCGTCGCCGGCGAGCATCAGGTCCACGCGGGCGAAACCGGAGCAGCCCAGCGTCCGCCACGTCGCGAGCGCCAGCTCCTGCGCGCGCAGCGTGATCTCAGGCGACAGGTCGGCCGGGCAGACGAAGCGCGTGCGGCCGATCTCGTAGCGCGCCTCGAAGTCGTAGAAGTCCTCGGTCTCCGGGATCGCCTCGACCACGGGGAGGGCTTCGGGCCCGTCCGCGGAATCCAGGATCGCGACCGCGAGGTCGCGCCCGTCGACGTAGCGCTCCAGCAGCACCTTCGTGTCGTAGGAGAAGGCGGCCACGAGCGCTCCGGGCACGTCGGCCGCGGTACGGGCGAACTTGATGCCCAGCGCCGAGCCCTGGCCGGCCGGCTTGACGACGATCGGGAACTCGAGCCGCTCCTCGATCGCGGGCAGCGCGCTCGCGGCGCCGAGCTCCTCGAACGCGGTCTGGTTGAAGGCGTAGAAGTCGGGCGTCGGGATGCCGGCGTCGCGTAGCGCGTGCTTGGCGATCACCTTGTCCATGCAGCGGATGCACGCGCCCGGGCGCGAGGCCGTGTACGGGATGCCGACCAGCTCGAGCAGCTCCTGGACGGTCCCGTCCTCGCCGCCGCGGCCGTGCAGCGCGACAAAGGCGACGTCGGGCCGCTCGGCCTGCAGGCGTTCGACGAGGTCGCGGCCGACGTCGATCGGCAGCACCTCGTGTCCCAGCCGCGCCAGCGCGTCCTCGACACGCGCCCCTGAGCGCAGCGACACGGTGCGCTCGAGCGAGGTCCCGCCCTTCAAGACAGCGACCTTCACGAGGCCTCCCGGCGGCGCAGCGGCACGACCTGGCCGGGCTCGGCGGGAGCCTCGGAACCGCGGCGCGGAGCCGGCTTGGCGCCTGTCAGCGTGCCGTAGAGCGCGACCTGCTCGGAGATCGACCTTGCCGATCCGGCGGATGCCTTCGCGAACGTCGTCGTCGCTGACGCCGGAGAAGTTCAGGCGCATCTCGGACCCGCCGCGGCCGTCGAGATATGCGGCGCGGCCCGGCACGAACGCGACGTGCTCCCGCAGCGCACGCGCCAGCAGGTCGGTCGTGTCGATGTAGTCGGGCAGCGTCGCCCAGATGAAGAGGCCGCCGCCCGGGACGGTCCAGGTCGCCTCGCGCGGGAAGTACTCCTCCAGCGCGGCGATCATCACGTCGCGCCGGCGCCGGTAGATCACGCGCAGCTCGCCCAGGTACTTGCGCCAGTCGCGATGCTCGAAGTAGGCCGCGACGAAGTACTGGTTCAGCGGCGAGGAGCAGAGGTCGGCGGCCTGCTTGCCGAGGTTCAGCCGCTCGAGGATCGGGCCGGGCGCCGCGGCCCAGCCGAGTCGCAGACCGGCGGAGAGGATCTTCGAGAACGTCCCGGCGTAGACGACGTAGCGCCCGCCGTCGAGCGAATACAGCGTCGGCAGCGGCTCACCCTCGTAGCGCAGGAGCCCGTACGGGTTGTCCTCGAGGATCACGAGCTCCTGCTCGTTGGCGATCCGCACGAGCGCGTGGCGGCGCTCGAGCGACATAGTCACGCCGCCGGGGTTCTGGAAGTTCGGGATCGTGTAGATGAACTTCGGGCGCCGGCCCTCCTCGCGCAGCCGCGCGAGCGTCGCCTCGAGCACGTCGATCCGCATGCCGTCGTCGTCCATCTCGATCTGCACGACGTCGGCCTGGTACGAGTTGAAGCACGGCACCGCGCCGGGATACGTCGGCGCCTCGGCCACGACGACGTCGCCGGGATCGAGGAAGGCGCGGCAGACGAGATCGATCACCTGCTGGCCGCCGGTGGTGACCATCAGATCGTCGATCTCGACCTCGGTGCCCTCCGCGGCCATCACCTGCACGATGCAGCGGCGGACGGAGTCGAGCCCGTCGGTCGGCCCGTACTGCAGCGCCGCGGCGCTCGAGTCCACGGCGACGCGCGACATCAGCATCGCGAAGTCCTCCGCCGGGAACGTCGTCGTGTCCGGCAGGCCGGTCGCGAGCGAGATGACCTCGGGGCGCGCGGTGACGGCCATCATGTCCCGCATCGCGGAGGACGTCATGCCGCGCGTGCGGCGCGCGAACAGCTCGCCGTAGCGTTCGATCTCGTGCGCGCTGCCGCGGGGGGTGCCCTTGCCGGGAGTGTCGTCTATCGTCATGCGCCGCGAAGGAACGCTAGCGCGCATGGACTATCTCCTCGACCTCCTACAGGGCCTGGGCATCGCCGCGGCGATCGGAATCCGGCCGTTTCTGCCGACCCTTCTCGTCGGAGCGCTGGCCGCGGCCGACCTCGGCATCGACTTCGAGGGCACCGATTTCGCCTTCCTGGAGCAGACCGGGTTCCTGCTCGCGATCGTCGTCGCCGTCGCCGTGTTCGGGATCATCGACCGCCGTCGCGGCGGCGATACGCGAGGACAGGGGACGGTCGTCGCGCTGTTGCTGGCCGCCTCGCTCATCCTCGGCGCGCTGCAGGCGTGCGCCTCGATAGCCGAGAACAGTCCGGACTGGTGGCCAGGCCTGATCGTGGGGCCGGTGGCCGCCGCGCTCGGCTTCATGGCCGCCCGCTCGCTCTTCGGCCGCGTCAGCGCCCGCCTGGACGCTGAGGCCGCCAAGGCCCTTCCGCTCTACGCCGAGGGCTCCGCCTGTCTCGCCGCCGGTCTCTCCGTGCTCTTCCCGCCCCTGGCGATCTTGATCGTCGCAGGCCTCGTGTGGCTGCTCGTGGGCGGACGCCGCCGTGCCGGTGAGAAGTACGCCGGGCTGCGGATCCTGCGGTGAAGGGCGAAGACTCGCCCAGCGGGCTCGCTTCGCTAGGAACATCGCCCAGGGGGCGATGTTCCCGGTCGGGGAGATCCGATGAGTAAGAAGCTCGTCCTCGCCGTCATCGACGCGATGAAGCCCGCGATGCTCGAGCGGGCCGTCGCGACGGGACGCGCGCCGACGCTCAAGCTGCTGATGGAGCGCGGGCACTACGTCGACGAGTGCGTCGCGGCCTTCCCGTCGGTGACGCCGGTCTGCGCGGCGTCGATCGCCACCGGCACCGGTCCGGATCAGCACGACATCCCGTCGATGAACTGGTGGCATCGCGGCGAGGGCCGCTACGTCGAGTACGGGACGAGCTTCGGCGCCTCGCGCGCCTTCGGCATCCGCCAGTCGCTGACGGACACGATCTACAACATGAACCTCGAGCACCTCTCGCGCGACGTCGAGACCGTGTTCGAGCGCCTGGACGACGCCGACATCCGCACCGCCGGCACGACCTACCTGATGTACCGCGGGCGCTTCCGCCACGAGCCGTCGGTCGACACCGCGCTCTCGCGCCTGGCGCACACGGCCTTCGGCCTGCCGACCTGGGGCCCGAAGGAGCTCTTCTACGCGGACATGTTCGCGTCGCGCAAGACGTCCTGTCGCTCGCAGCTCGGCCTTCCGGGCGTGCGCGACCAGCACTCCGGCTGCGTCGCCGAGTACCTGGTCGAGAACGACCTCTTCGACTTCCTGCTGCTGTCGCTGCCCGACAACGACACGCACTCGCACAAGTACGGCCCGTTCGCGCAGGTGGACTCGATCGCCGCCGCCGACCGCCAGATCGCGCGCATGATGGAGCCCGCCGGCGGGCCCGAGAAGTTCCTCGAGGACCACGCGCTGATCGTCTGCTCGGACCACTCGCAGTCCAAGGTCGAGGGCGAGATCGACCTGTTCAAGGCCTTCGACGGCTTCGGCCTGCGCGCCGCGCAGCGCTCCAAGCCCGACGACGAGATCGCGGTCTGCCCGAACTCGCGCGCGGCCCAGGTCTACGTGCTCGACCGCGACCGCCGCCGGTCGCTGATCCCGCGGATCGAGCGCACGATGCTCGCGCTCGAGGGCGTCGACCTCGTGATGCGGATGGGCGACCATCCGGACGGCGAGGCCGTCGTGCGCGGCGAGCGCTCGCGCGGCGTCAAGGAGGTGCGCTTCGCACCGCGCGGCGACCTGGTGGACGCGCGCGGGGCGCGCTGGAGCGTCGAGGGCGACCTCGACCTGCTCGGGCTCAAGATCGAGGACGGCCAGATTCGCTCGTCGACCTACCCGGACGCGATGAGCCGCGTCTGGTCGGCGCTGCGCTGCCCCTCGGCCGGCGAGGTGCTCGCCTCGGCCCGCCCCGGCTACGAGTTCATGGACTGGGGCGGAGCGCACCACGTCGGCGGCGGCTCGCACGGCTCGCTGCACGCCAACGACTCACATGCGGCCCTGATCTGGGCGGGCACCGGGCCGGACAAGAGCGCGCGCGAGCAGTGGGCGCTGCGTGACATCGTCCCGATGGTCATGCAGCACTACGGCCTCAACTAGCGGCGAAGCTCGCCCTGCGGGCTCGCTTCGCTGAGCGGGCGTAGCACCTGCTCGATCGCGTCAGCGCGGCGTGGCTGCGACGTTCGGATCAGGACCGCGTTGATCCAGGGGTCGATCTCGGACGGCTCGTAGCGCATCGGCATGTGCGTGCGCATGACCGCGATCGACTGCTCCTTCTTCATCCCGATCACGCCGCCGCGCGCGCCGGTCATGCCGACGTCGGTGATGTAGGCGGTGCCGCCGGGCAGCACGCGGGCGTCGGCGGTCGGGACGTGCGTGTGGGTGCCGACCACCGCCGTCACCTTGCCGTCGAGGTACCAGCCGAGCGCGACCTTCTCGCTCGTGACCTCGGCGTGCATGTCGACGAGGACGTGGTCGGCGGCGGCGACCTCGCGCAGCGCCTCGTCGACCGCGACGAGCGGCGGCGCGCCCGCCTGCAGGTGCACCATCCCGCTCAGGTTCACGATCCCGAGCGAGACGCCGTCGCGCTCGACGATCGTGGTCCCGCGGCCCGGCTGCGTGCGCAGGTAGTTGTACGGGCGCACGATCCGCCGCTCCTCCTCGAGGTACGGCCAGATCTCGCGGTGGCGGTAGGTGTGGTTGCCGAGCGTGATCGCGTCGACGCCGGAGCGCAGCAGCTCGTCGGCCTCCTTGGGCGTGATCCCGAGCCCGCCCGCGGCGTTCTCGCCGTTGACGACACGAAGTCGGTGCGCGAGCTCCTCGCGGAGGCCGGGGAGCAGCTCGCGGATCACGCGGCGGCCGGCGCGGCCGACGATGTCGCCGATGAAGAGGATTGAGGTGATGGCCCGGACGGTATCGTCGCAATCGATGTCGCGGCATACGGAGGACCAGGCTGCGAACCCCCTGGACGACGTCGGCGAGGAGGGACCCGACTCCCCGCCGATGCGTCAACCGACGCCGGCGCCGCCGGCCCGCGTCGCGCCCCTGCTCGTCCCGCGGTGGGTGCAGATGGTGCTGCTCCCGCTCGGGATCGTCGGGGCCTTTCTCCTGCTCAGGGCGGCCGGCCCCGTCCTGCTGCTGTTCATCATCGCCGGGCTGATCGCGCTGCTGCTGAACCCGTTCGTCGTGGTGCTGCAGCGGGCCCGGATCCCGCGCGGTACGGCGGTGGCGATCGTGATGATCGGCCTGGTCGCGACGCTGACCGGGATCGGGTTCATCCTCGCCAACCCGATCTCCGACCAGGTCTCCGGCCTGCAGAACGACGTGCCCGGCTACGTCGACGACGCCAACTCCGAGCTCGCCGACCTGCAGGACTGGCTCGACCGCCGCGGGATCCAGATCGAGGTCAAGCAGGAGGGCGAGACCGCGCTGCAGACGATCGGCGAGCGCATCACCGGCGGGGCCGGCGACGTCGTCAGCTTCACCCGCGACGCGGTGCAGCGACTCGTCGAGGCCGGCGTTCGCGCTGATCCTGATCATCGTCCTCTCGGTCTACATGCTGATCTACGGCGACCGCATCGGCGCGGTGGTGCGCGGCCTTGTCCCGCCGGGCGACGGCACCCCGGACGACGACTTCCCGACGCGCGTGCAGGCCTCGCTGTTCGGCTACGTCCGCGGTCAGTTGCTGTTCAGCCTGATCATGGGCACGAGCGCCGGCCTGATGCTGTTCTTCCTCGGCTCGCTCGGGATCTTCCCCGAGGGCAAGACGTACGCGATCGCCTTCGGCGCCTGGTTCGCCTTCGCGGAGCTGATCCCGTACGTCGGCCCGATCATCGGCGCCCTCCCGCCGGTCGTGCTCGCGGCGCTCAGCGACACCCCGATCGACGCGGTCTGGCTGATCATCGCCTTCACCGTCCTGCAGCAGCTCGAGGGCCACATCGTCGCGCCCAACGTCTTCGGCCAGGCGCTGCGGATCAACCCGCTGCTGGTGATCTTCGCGCTGCTGATGGGCGGGCAGTTTGGCCGGCTTGATCGGCGCGTTCATCGCGCTGCCGATCGCGGCGATCCTGCGCGAGACGATCGTCTACCTGCGCCGCCACCTCGTCTTCCAGCGCTGGGACCTGCCGGCCGAGGCACCGCCACCCAAGACGCAGACGCACTGTCCGGAGTGCGGCGTGCTGGTCGCCGTCGACGCCGAGGAGTGCCCGGCCTGCGGGACCGAGCTCGGGGACGGCGACGCGGCGGCCTCGGCGGCGGCCGCCGCGCCCGGATGATCGAGGCGCGCGGCGTCAGCAAGCGGTTCGGCGCCACCGACGGCCCTGACGCGGCGTCTCCTTCGGGGCGGCGCCGGGCGAGCGGCTCGCGATGATCGGCCCCAACGGCGCGGGCAAGACGACGCTGCTGCAGATCCTCGCCGGCAGCCTGGCGCCCGACGGCGGCGAGCTCGAGCTGCCGCCGGCCGGCTGGGTCCCGCAGCGCGCGGCGGTCTACTCGAAGCTGACGGTGCGCGAGAACCTGCAGCTCTTCGCGCGGCTGGAGAAGGCGCCGCGCGACGCGGTGGCGCGGATGCTCGAGCTGACCGGGCTGGGCGGCGACGAGGAGACGGGCAAGCTCTCGGGCGGCAACCGGCAGCGGCTGAACATCGCCGTCGGCCTGCTCGGCGATCCCGCCGCTGCTGCTGCTCGACGAGCCCTCCGCCTCGCTGGACCCGGCCCAGCGCGAGCGGTTGTGGGCGTTCATCGGCGCGCTCACCGCGACCGTCGTCTTCACGACCCACGACGTCGGCGAGGCCGAACGCCACGCCGACCGCGTGCTCGTCCTCGCCGGCGGCGAGCTGCTGTTCGCCGGCACGCCCGCCGAGCTGGCGGCCGGCACCGACCTCGAGACCGCGTTCCTGGCCCTGTGCGCTGGCTCCTGATCAAGGATCTCCGGATCCTGCGCCGCTCGCCGCTGCTGGTGGCGCTGCTGGTCCTGTACCCGGTCGTGGTCGCGGTGCTGATCGGTGCGGCGCTCACCGGCGGGCCGGAGAAGCCGCGGGTGGCGTTCGCCAACCTCGCCGGTGATGCGGAGATCAACCTCGGGGGCGAGAAGCTCGACCCGAGCGTCTACACGGACCGGCTGCTGGACTCGATCGACCCGATCCGCGTCGACACCCGCGAGCAGGCGATCGCGAAGGTGCGCGACGGCGAGGCGCTGGCCGCGCTCGTGATCCCCGCCGACGCGGCGGAGCGCCTGCAGGGCCTGCTGTCGCTCAACCCGGGCGAGGCACCCGCCGTCGAGGTCTTCTACAACGCCGAGGACCCGGTCAAGCGCCGCTACGTGGAGTCGACGATCCGCGCCCGGCTGGCCGACGCCAACGCCGCCCTCAGCGACGCCGTGCTCGCCCAGTCGGCCCGTTACCTCGACCTGGTCGTCAAGGGTGGCGAGCTGTCGTTCCCGCTGGTCGGCGACGTCCAGATCCTCGGGCTGCGCAACGCGCGGACGCTGATCGACACGTCGCTGAAGGGCCTGCCCGCCGACGCTCCCCAGCGCGTGCCGCTGGAGCAGGTCAGCCGTTTCGCGCGGCTGGCGGCCGAGAACCTCGACCTGTCGAAGCCGATCCTGGCTTCGATCGGCCAGCCCGTGCGGATCAAGCAGACCGTGGTCAAGGGCTCGCGGGCGCCGCTGGACCAGTTCGCGGTGGCGGTCGCCGCGACGCTCTCGCTGATGCTCGTCACGCTGCTGCTGGCGGCCGGACTGCTGGCGCTCGAGCGCGAGGAGGGCGTGTTCGCGCGGCTGGTGCGCGGCCTCGTCTCGCGCACTGCGCTGCTGACGGAGAAGATCGTGCTCGCCGCGTCGCGCGGCGTTCGTGGTCACGCTGCTGCAGCGTGGCGATCCTGAGCCTGTTCGTCGGCCTCGGCTGGAGCGCCGGGTGGGTCGCCGCGCTGGCGGCGGGCGCGCTCGCCTTCGCGGCGCTCGGGACGGCGCTCGGCGCGCTCGCGCGCGAGGTCCGCGTCGCCTCGCTGCTGGCGATCCTGCTCGCGCTGCCGCTCGCGTTCCTCGCCCTGATCCCGTCCGGTGCCGTCTCGCGGGCCGCTCTACGACGCGCTCAACATCGTCTCGGGAGCGTTCCCGTTCAAGCCGACGCTGCGGGCGCTCGACGGCGAGTCACTCGCGCTCGTGCACCTGCTCGGCGCTCGCGCGCTCGCGTACGCCGGGTTGGCCCGCCTGGCCCTCCGGCGGTTCTAAGCTTCGCCTGAGATGGCCTTCCCCGCCACCCGCCTGCGCCGCCTGCGCCAGACCGGCGTGCTGCGCGACCTCGTGCGCGAGACCGAGCTGTCGGTCGCGCCACCTCGTCTACCCGATGTTCGTCGTGGCGACAGGCCCGAAGCGCGACGCCGATCGCCGAGCTGCCGGGGATCGACCACCTGTCGATCGACGGTGCGGTCGAGGAGGCCGGGATCGCCGCACGCGCTCGGGATCCCCGCCGTCCTGCTGTTCGGGCTGCCCGCGAGCAAGGACCACGAGGGCTCGGGCGCCTGGGACGACGAGGGCGTCGATCCAGCTCGCCACGCGCGCGATCAAGGCCGCCCACCCCGACCTGCTGGTCATCACCGACCTCTGCCTGTGCGAGTACACGCTCGCACGGCCACTGCGGCGTCCTGCGCGACGACGGCGTCGTCGACAACGACGAGACGCTCGAGCTGCTCGCCCGCACCGCCGTCTCGCAGGCCGAGGCGGGCGCGGACGCCGTCGCGCCGAGCGACATGATGGACGGCCGCGTCGGCGCGCTGCGCGCCGCGCTCGACGAGCACGGCCTGTCCGAGACGCCGCTCATCGCCTACAGCGCCAAGTACGCGTCCGCCTTCTACGGCCCGTTCCGCGACGCCGCCGACTCGGCGCCGGCAGCAGGGCGACCGCAAGGGCTACCAGATGGATCCGGCCAACGCGCTCGAGGCGCGTGCGCGAGGCCAAGCTCGACGTCGAGGAGGGCGCCGACATCGTGATGGTCAAGCCGGCGCTGCCGTACCTCGACATCATCCGCCGCGTCAAGGACGCGACGGGCATGCCCGTCGCCGCCTACAACGTCAGCGGCGAGTACGCCATGATCAAGGTGGCCGCCGGCACAGGGTCTGCTCGACGAGCGCGCCGCCGTGCTCGAGGCGCTGACCGGCATCCGCCGCGCCGGCGCCGACATCGTGATCACCTACCACGCGAAGGACGTCGCCACGATGGCTCAGCTAGCCCGCGCCAAGGTCCGCTCCCGCGCGCGACGGCTCGGCCGTCCCGCTCGACGAGACCGACAAGAAGCTCCTGAACCTGATGCAGGGCTCGTTCGCCCTGACCGAGCGGCCGTTCGCGCACGTCGCGGAGCTCGCCGGAGCTCAGCGAGGACGAGGTCATGGAGCGCGTCCAGTACCTGCTCGACAAGCGGATCATCCGCGAGATCACGCCGATCTTCGACACCCGCGCGCTCGGCTACTCGTCGATGCTCGTCGCCGCCAAGGTCGACGCCGACGAACCCGCACCGCGCGGCGCAGTTCATCAACTCGCACCCGGGCGTCACGCACAACTACCTGCGCAACCACGACTTCAACCTCTGGTTCACGCTCGCGGTCGAGCCCGACTCCAAGCTCGGCCTGGACGGCACGCTCGACGTGATCGCGGCCAAGACCGGCGCCGAGTCGATCCGCCAGCTGCCGACGCTGAAGCTGTTCAAGATCCGCATGGACCTCGAGATGGAGGACGGCACCGACGCGCTCACGACGGCCGGCGAGGCCGTCGAGCCGATGGAGCTCGACCCGATCGAGCTCTCGCGAAGAGGACATCGACGTCATCAAGGCCACCCAGGGCACGATGGAGGTGCGCTCGCGAGCCTACGTCCCGGCCGCCGAGCGGCTCGGCGTCCGGTCGACGAGGTCCTGCGCCGGCTCGAGTCGCTGCACGAGCGCGACGGGCTGCGCCGCGTGGCCGCGATCCTCTACCACCGCCGCGCCGGCTTCTCGGCCAACGGCATGGGCGTCTGGGCCGTGCCGGAGGACGAGATCCTCGACACCGGCCGGCGGATGGCCGCCTTCCGCGGCATCTCGCACTGCTACCAGCGCCCGACCTACGCGGACTGGCCGTACTCCGTCTTCACGATGGCCCACGGGCGCTCGAAGGAGGAGTGCGACGCGGTGCTGGACGCGATCGCCGAGTCGACCGGCATCGACGAGCGCGCGACGCTGTACTCGAGCACCGAGTTCAAGAAGGTCCGGATGCTCTACTTCACCGACGACTTCAGGCGCTGGGAAGAGGAGCACGCCGCGTCTGAGCGCGCCCTCCTCGCTCTCCGACACGCGCTCGGCCGAGCTCTACCGGCGTGCGCTGCACGTGCTGCCCGGCGGGGTCAACTCGCCCGTGCGGGCGATGCGCGCGATCGGGCGCGACCCGATCTTCGTCGAGCGCGCCTCCGGCGCCGAGCTGACCGACGTCGACGGCAACGTCTACGTCGACTACGTCTGCTCCTGGGGCCCGCTGATCCACGGCCACGCGCATCCGGCGGTCCTCGAGGCGATCACCGCCGCCGCGGCGCTGGGGACCACCTACGGCGCGCCGACGGCGGGCGAGGTCGAGCTCGCGGAGGCGATCACGGCGCGGATGCCGTCCGTCGACATGCTGCGGATGACGTCGTCGGGCACCGAGGCGTCGATGAGCGCGATCCGCCTCGCCCGCGCCGCGACGGGCCGCGAGAAGCTGCTGAAGTTCGCCGGCGCCTACCACGGCCACGTCGACGGGCTGCTCGCCGAGGCGGGCTCAGGCCTCGCCACGCAGGGCATCCCGTCCTCGCCCGGGCGTCCTGGCGTCCGCGGCCGAGCACACGATCGTGGTGCCGTGGAACGACCCGGAGGCGGTTCGCGCGCGCGTTCGCCGAGCACGGTTCGCGGCCGTGCTGGTCGAGCCCTATCCGGCCAACATGGGCCTGATCCCGCCCGCCGCGGGCTTCCTCGAGCTGCTGCGCGACCTCTGCACCGGCTACGACACGCTGCTGATCTTCGACGAGGTGATCACCGGCTTCCGCGTCGCCCCGGGCGGTGCCCAGGAGCTGACGGGCGTCCTTCCGGACCTGACGGTGATGGGCAAGATCCTCGGCGGCGGTCTCCCGGCCGCGGCGTTCGGCGGCTCCGCGGCGCTGATGGAGCGGATCGCGCCGGCCGGCGACGTCTACCAGGCGGGGACGCTGAGCGGCAACCCGCTCGCGGTCGCGGCCGGGTCCGCGACGCTCGCGCTGCTCGACGAGCAGGCCTACCTCGGACTCAGCGACACCACCCGCGCGCTCGCCGACGGCCTGCGCGAGGCGGCGGGCGATCGCCCGGTCTCCGTGACGTCGACGACGGGCCTCGTGACCGTCTTCTTCGCCGCAGAGGCGCCGGTGGACTACGCGGGCGCCGCGGCGTGCGACACCGAGGCCTACGGCACCTGGTGCCGCGCGCTGCTCGCCCGCGGCGTCTATCCGCCGCCCTCGCAGTTCGAGGCCTGGTTCCCGTCCACGGTGCACACGAGCGATCACATCGCCCGCACCCTCGAGGCCGCCACCGCGGCGTTCGCCGAGGTCGCATGAGCGCGCTCGAACGACTCGCCGACGCGCTGCGCGACGAAGGCGGCCTGCTGGCCGGCACGGTCCGCGACAGCGACGGAGCGCCGCAGTCGCACGGTGAGGTCGTCGCCGCCCGCGGCGAGGCCTATCCGCTGCTCGTCGAAGCGATCCGCGAGGGCTACCTGCAGCACTACGGCGCGGGTCGCGTGGTGCGTCCCGACGATCCCGACCTGGCGCTGCTCGCCGGCGATCGCCTCTACGCGTTCGGCCTCGAGCGGCTCGCGGCGATCGGCGACCTCGAGTCCGTGGCCGAGCTCGCCGACGTGATCGCGCTGTCCGCGCAGGCCCACGCAGAGGGCGATGCGGAGCGGGCCGAAGCGGTCTGGAACGCCGGTGCGGCGGCGGTTGCGAGCGGTCCGGCAGCTGACCATCAAGCCGCGAAACGGCAGTGGCGCGGCGCCTGATCGAAATGCTCTGGCGCCCCGGCACACCGTCCGACAGCGATCGAGCGGTAGGATTCGCGCCCCTTGCCTGAGTCCCGCAAGCAGCCCAAGTCGAAGTTACACCGCCGAGCGGCAGATCCCTGGCGCGTTCGAGGGTGAGACCGTCACCCGTCGACGCCTGATGGTTCTGACCACGCACACCGCGGGCGCCGTCGCCACGGCAGCCGTCGTGCTGCCCGCGCTCGGCTTCGCCGCCGGCTCCGCGCTGTTCGAGCGCGCGCCGGTCCTGTGGACGCCGGTCGGGCCCGTCTCGGACTTCCCGGACGACGACTACCTGCCGCGCGTGATCACGATCACGCAGGGCATCGGCGAGGTCGGCAAGACCACGGTCTACGTGCGCCGCTACAACCCGAAGATCGACGACGCCGTCCAAGCGCGTCCCGACCGACGCGCCGATCGTCGCGATCTCCAGCCGCTGCATGCACCTCGGCTGCCCCGTCCGCTGGACGTGCGGCCGCGTCGCGCTTCATCTGCCCGTGCCACGGCGGCGTCTACGGCTTCGAGGGCGAGGTCGACGGCGGCCCGCCGGTGCGCCCGCTCGACCACTTCTACACGCGGATCCGCAACGGCCAGGTCGAGGTCGGTCCGCGCTACTCGGTCAACTCCGAGTTCGAGCGCTTCCCGAGCTATCCGCGATCCGGGCCAGCCGCTCGACGGCATCGGCCAGTACCTCTACCCCGGCCGCTTCTCGACGCCGAAGAACTCATGAAACTGCCGACCACTCCCGAAGCCGCCGGTCCCGAAGCGCTTCCAGGACGCGCCCGTTCCGTCCGGGCGAGCCTGACAAGCTGACGCCGCTCGAGCAGGTCAAGGAGGCCGGGATCGGCGCCGCGGCGTGGGTCGACGAGCGCACCTCGCTCTCCGGCGGCGTCCGCTGGATGTTCTTCCGCAAGGTCCCGAAGGGGACGAACTGGTTCTACACGCTCGGCTCGGCGACGATGTTCGCGTTCGTCTCGCAGGCGATCACCGGCGTGTTCCTGGCGATGTACTACACGCCGTCGCCGACCCAGGCCTACGAGTCGGCGCGCCACATCACCAACGACGTCTTCCTCGGCGAGTTCGTGCGCGGCATGCACAAGTGGGGCTCGTCGGTGATGGTGATCCTGATCTTCCTGCACATGGCGAGAACGTTCTTCTTCGGCGCGTACAAGTACCCGCGCGAGCTGAACTGGATCATCGGCGTGGTGCTGATGATCCTCACGTTCGTGATGTCGCTGACCGGCTACCTGCTGCCGTTCGATCAGCGCTCCTACTGGGCGACGATCGTGGCCGCGAACATCAACGGCACCGGTCCGCTGGTCGGACCCTTCCTGTCGGACTTCCTGAGAGGAGGCGCCGACTTCGGGGCGACGACCTTGTCGAGGTTCTACGCGATCCACATGATGCTCGTGCCCGGGATCATCGCGGCGCTGATCGGCGCGCACCTCTACCTCGTCGCCCGGCTCGGCACGACGGCTCCGCCGTGGCTGCGGGCCGACAAGGACGAGAAGCTCCGCGAGGAGCAGGTCTGATGAACCAGCGCGAGAAGGAGGAGTACCTCCGCGAGTACGCGATCCTGAAGTCCAAGGGAAAGCCGTTCTTCCCTTACGCGGTCGCCAAGGACAGCGTGATGATGGCCATCGTGATGGCCGTGATCATCACGATGTCGATCGTCCTCGGCGCCGAGCTGGGGCCGAAGGCGGACCCGACGACGACGACCTACGTGCCGCGCCCGGAGTGGTACTTCTTCTTCCTCTTCGAGGTCCTGCGCGTCATCAAGCCGCCGGAGCTCGTGCCGTTCGCGACCATCGGCGTGCCGACGATCTGCATGATCCTGCTGTTCCTGCTGCCGTTCATCGACCGCGGGCCCGGAGCGCCGTCCTGAGCGCCGCCCGATCGCGACGATCGCCGGCATCCTGACGATCGTCGCGATGGGCTACCTGACCTACATGGGTGCGGCCGCCGGCTCGCCGAACTCGATCGACATGGTCGTCCCCGCCGCACCTCGAGAAGGGCAAGCTCGTCGCCGCCCAGTCGGGCTGCCTCGCCTGCCACAAGATCGGCGAGAACGGCAACGACGGTCCCGGCCCGCACCTGACCGACATCGGCGACAAGCTCGAGCCGGCCGCGATCCGGCGCACGCTCGAGAACCCGACCGCCCCGATGCCCTCCTTCCGCAACCTGCCCGAGGACAAGAAGACGGCGCTCGTCGACTTCCTGGCGTCGCTCAAGGGCGAGGGCGGCGGGTAGCGCGAGCCGGATGGCGGCCCGGACCGGCACACTGCCCGCCGACTCGGTGCGGGCGATGTTCGACCGTATCGCCGGCGTCTACGACGTCATGAACACGGTCATGACGGCCGGGCTGCACCACCGCTGGCGCACGCGCGCGGTCGATCTCGCCGGGTCGGGCCGGGCACGCGTGCGCTCGACGTCGCGACCGGCACGGGCGATCTCGCGATCGAGCTCGCGTCGCGCGGCGGCGACGTCGTCGGCTCGGACTTCTCCGAGGGGATGCTCGAGCGGGCGCGCGCGAAGGCGCCGGGCCTGACCTGGGAGCAGGCCGACGCGCTGGCGCTCCCGTATCCGGACGACGCGTTCGACGCGGCGACGGTCGGCTTCGGCGCGCGCAACTTCGGCGACCTCGACGCAGGGCCTGCGCGAGATGGTGCGCGTCGTCAAGCCCGGCGGGCGCGTGGTGATCCTCGAGATCACGACGCCGCAGAAGCCGCCGCTGTCGACGTTCTTCTCGCTCTGGTTCGACCGGGTCGTGCCGCTGCTCGGCCGCTTCGACGAGGCCTACACGTACCTGCCGAACTCGGTCAAGCGCTTCCCGGGGCCCGAGCCGCTGGCCGCGTCGCTGGCGGCGGCGGGCTGCCGCGACGTCGGCTGGATCCTGACCGCCGGCGGGATCATCGCCCTGCACCACGGGACCGTGGCGTAGCCGATGGCGAGCGCCGAGGCGGTCGCCGCGGTCGTCGAGGCGGGGGGCGCGCACGTCCCCGGGCTGATGCGCGATCTCGAGGAGCGCCTCGCCACGGTCGCGCAGTCGCACGGCGCGACGCTCGGCGAGCACGCGGGCGCGACGATCGCCGCGGGCGGCAAGCGGCTGCGGCCGCTGCTGGTGTTCGTCGCCGCGGGGCCGGACCCGGCGGGGCGCGATGCCGCGCTGCGCGCGGCGGTCGCGGTCGAGCTGGTGCACTCGGCGACGCTCGTCCACGACGACGTGCTCGACGCGGCGGTGCTGCGCCGCGGCCGGCCGACGGTCGTCGCCTCCGCGGGGCGCTCGATCGCGACGGCGACGGGCGACCTGCTGTTCTCGCGCGCGTTCGCCGAGCTGGCCGGCGGCGGCGCGGTCGAGCCGGTGCGTGTGCTGTCGGACGCGTCGTCGGCGCTCGTCCAGGGCGAGCTGCTGCAGCGCGAGGACGCCTGGAAGCTGCAGACGACGCGCGAGCGCTACCTGCGCCGCTGCGATCTCAAGACCGCGCGGCTGTTCCGCGCCGCCTGCGAGCTGGGCGCGCTGGCCGGCGGCGGCGACGTCGCGCTGCTGGGCGAGTTCGGCGAGCGCATCGGGCTGGCGTTCCAGCTGCTCGACGACGTGCTCGACGTCTCGGGCCCGGCCGAGCGCACCGGCAAGCACCGCGGGACCGACCTGCTCGACGGCACGGTCACGCTGCCGCTGATCCTCGCCCGCGAGCGCGATCCGGAGCTCGCGGAGCTGGACCTGCGCGCCGTGCGCACGCCGGAGCAGGCCGAGGGCGTGTGCGACGCGATCGCGGCCACGGGCGCGCTGGAAGCGGCCCGCGAGGTGGCGCTGGCGATGGTCGCCGAGGCGAAGGCCGACCTGCCGAGCCTGCCGGAACCGTCCCAGCAGGCCGCGCTGGAGCTCGTGGCCGACGGCGTCGTCGACCGGTACCTAGCCTAGAAGTCTTCGGGCAGGATCGCGTTGGCGGCCAGGGCGGCGGCGAAGCGCTCGGCCTCGGCCTCCATGTTCGCCTGCACGAGGCGGCGCAGGTCCTTGACCAGCGCCTCGGTGCCGAGGTCGAGCTGCTCGTCGAAGCGATCGACGGTGGCCTGGTCGAACATGCCGACCTCGCTCCACTCGCAGTTCGGGCAGCGCAGCTCGACCTCCCAGTGCGTGGCGGAGGCCTCTTCCCAGTCCACCGGGTACACGAGATCGCGGTCGCACTCGGGGCAGACGTGGAGATCCTCGACCGCGGCCGGCGCGGCGGCAGGGTCGGCGTCGGTGGCGTCGGCGGCGAGCGGCTCGAAGTACACGACCTCGATCGAGCGGCCCGAGGGCAGGGTCACGCGGCGGACGTACTGGCCGTTGGAGTTGGTGGGCTGGCTCATGACAGCCATCTAGATCGGCGCGCCGGTGACGAACTTGACCCAATTGAAATTGATCTGTACCGCTACCCTCGTGCGAAGGAGTTAGTAGCGGTCGTCCATCCACCTCTGGAAGAGCCCGATGCCCAACATCGGACCAATGGAGATCATCATCGTCCTGGTGATCGTTCTCCTGATCTTCGGGCCGAAGCGGCTGCCGGGTCTCGGCAAGCAGCTCGGTACCGGCATGCGCGAGTTCAAGGACTCGATCACCGGCAAGGACAAGGACGACGATGACGACGACGCCGCGACGGCGCGACCGTCGCAGCGTCGAAGCCGCGCTCGGCCGTCCCGAGGGCGAGCAGGCGCCGCTCGAGGGCGAGACCGTCCGCGAGCGGTCCCCGCGCTAACCGGCAGACGCGGTCGCACCGATGGCGTCTGCGCTGCGATCCGTCGCGCACGAGGATCGACTGAGTCTCGTCGAGCACCTCACGGAGCTCCGTGTCCGGATCGTCGATCTGCCTGGTCGCGCTTCGTCGGCCACGACGGTGCTCTGCATGTGGCAGAACCAGCGGGTGCTGGACATCCTCAACGCCCCGCTCGAGCAGACCGTCAAGGCCGGCTCCGCCGATCCGATCCAGCAGGGCGCGCGCTGGGACCAGCTCGCGGCCGGCGTGATGAACGAGACGGCGCAGGTCAATCGCCTGGCGGCGGCCGACACCAACGACGCCGCAGCTCAAGGCCGCGCTGACCAAGCTCGCCGCGTCCAACGAGCGCGTCGCCAAGCTCGCGCCCAAGATCCAGGCGCGCAAACCGGTCACGCTCGGCGTCAGCGAGCCGTTCCTGCAGACGCTGAAGGTCTCCGTCTACGCCGGCCTGCTGCTCGCGCTCCCGCTGATCCTCTTCCAGATCTACGCGTTCGTGCTGCCGGCCTTCTCCCCACGCGAGAAACAGATCGCGCTCCCCGCCATGTTGGGGATCCCGTTCCTGTTCATTGGTGGAGTCGTGTTCGGCTACTTCACGGTGGTCCCGCGCGCGATCGAGTTCCTCCAGAACTTCAACACGGACGCGTTCGACGTCCTGATCCAGGCGCAGCCGTACTACAAGTTCGTGATCATGCTCCTGGGGGCGATGGGGCTGCTTTTCCAGATCCCCATTGGGATCGTGGCCGTCACGAGGGTCGGAATCGTCACCACCAGCCAGCTCGCTCACAACCGCCGTTACGCGATTCTGGTGATCGCGGTCCTGGCGATGTTGCTGCCCGGTCAGGACCCCGTGACGATGTCGATGATGATGGCCCCTATGTACGTTTTATTTGAGGGCTCTATCCTCCTGTCTTGGCTGTTGGATCGGCGCGCCTTGCGCACCGCCGACGACGATGACTCGTCGTTCTCCGAAGAGCTAGAGCACGTCACCCGCGATCAGGACTAGTCCGCAACTCCCATGCTGTTCGATCTGAGAAGCGGCGCTCGTCGCCGCACCGTCAAGGTTGTCTACCTCGGCCTCGCCATCCTGATGTTCGTCGGCTTCGTCGGCTTCAGCATCGGGTCCAGCGGCCTGTCCGGGGGCATCGTCGACGCGATCACCGGCAACGGCAGCACCGGAGGCGGCGACACCGCCGCGGTCGAGCGCCTGACCACCCAGGTGCAGACCGCCGACGCCAAGACCAAGACCGCACCCGCCGACGCCGCCGCTTGGGCCGCGCTCGTGCAGGCGCGCCTGCGTCTCGCCAACGTCGGTGACAACCTCGACACCAACACGGGCGCCTACACCGCGGAGGGCCAGCGCCAGCTCAAGGCCGCCGGCGCCGCGTGGGACAAGTACGTCGCGCTCAAGCCGCCCACCCCGGACGAGCGCCTCGCCCGCCAGATGGCCCAGGCCTACGTCTCGATCGGCAACGCCAACGCGGCCGTCGGCGCCCAAGAGGTCCTGACCGAGATCGACCCGACCCAGCAGACCTACCAGAACCTCGCCCTTCTCGCCTACCAGGCCGGCCAGACCCGCAAGGGCGACCTCGCCGCCGCCAAGGCCGTCAGCCTCGCGCCCAAGGAAGACCAGAAGGACCTCAAGACCTCGCTCGACTCGGCAAAGTCCCAGGCCACCCTGCAGCAGATCCAGCAGGCCGCGCCCTCGGCCACCCCCGCAGGCGGCTAGCCCGCCCGTCGCCGCTATCCTGTGCGGCCGCGCCCTTGTAGCTCAATTGGCAGAGCAGCGGACTCTTAATCCGAAGGTTGAAGGTTCGATTCCTTCCGGGGGCACTACCGAAACCGCGCACCAGCGCGGTTTCGTCGTTTAAGCCGCGGGCGATTCGTCGAGCAGGATGCGCGCCTGGCGGGCGATCTCCTGGTCGGAGTCCTTCAGCGCGGCCACGATGAGCGGGTGGCCCTGCGGGCCGAAGAACGGCAGCTGTTTGACCGCGACGGCGCGCACGATCTCGTTGGAGGACCGCAGGGCGCGTTCCACGACGGGCAGGCCGCGCGCGTCGCCGAGCCTGGCGAGCGAGCCGGCGGCCTGGACCGGCGCGACGTAGGCCTCGATCGGGAGCTCGAGGCAGGCGATCAGCGTCTCGACGCCGTCGGGCTCGCCGAGCCGCGCCAGGGCGTAGGCCGCGGCGGAGCGGACGGTGTCGCCGCCGGGCGTCGCGGCGAGCGCGCGCAGGGAGTCGAGCACCGCGCGCTCGCCGTGCGCTCCGGCGACGCGGGCGGCGGCGGCCTGCAGGAGCTCGATGCCGGAGTCCAGGGCCGGCTGGAGGCCTTGCGCGGTCAGCGCCAAGTGGTTGGCGGTCAGGATGTCCTCGGCGTGGACGTCCTCGGAGTCGGCGAAGGACACGCCCGGACCGGGGGTCCGGGAGGACGAGGTCCTCGAACGACAGCTCCGGCGGGCCGCTCACGAGTAGTAGCCGATGTTGCCGAGCGCCCAGATCGCGGTCGCACGGCGGGAGTACGCACCGGCGCCGTCGCCGTAGGCGCGCTCTTCCTTGCCGGGCATGGTCATGCCGGCGGAGACGGTGGCGACCATGCGACCGGGGATCTGCTGGAGCAGCGCCTGGACGCCGGCGGGGTCGGCGGCCTGCTGGGTTCCGAGCCAGTTCGACGCCAGGCGCAGGGCGCCGGGCGCGCGCGTCTTGCGGTCGTTGGCGTGGAAGCCCTCATGCTGCTCGGTCAGGTCCTTGGCCCAGAACTGCGCGCGCGGCGGGCGGCCGTTGAGGTCGGCCATGTTCGGCGTCAGGTCGCTCACCACGGTCTGCCAGTTGGCGGCGGTGATCACCGGGTCGAGCGAACTGCTGACGTTGACCTGGCCGCTCGGGCCGGTCGCGGCGCGCACCTGCCACAGGATCTGCTGCGTGACCGTCGCGCTCACGTACCACCAGCCGACCACGGGGAGCTTGCGCACGGTGATGCCGGTGACGGTCATGGGGCCGGGGCGGGTGACGCCGAAGCCGGTCGGCGGGTTGCCGCCCTGGGCGGTCGTCCCCTGATAGGACAGCCACGGCGTGATCGCGTCGCAGAGCTCGACGTCCGCGAAGTCGCGAACCTCGATGTCGGGCAGGGAGATCGGCCCCGTGTCCGCGGGCGTGCTCTCGGCCTTCGTCGCGTGCTCGGCGGCCTCCGGCGCGGCCGGGGGAGCGGTGGGCGGTGAGGAGCCCGGCTGCGCGGTGGGCGCCGTGACCTCGGGGGGCGCCGTCGCGGGGGCGGCGAGCGTGGTCGCGGCCAGCGCTTCGCCGGCGGCGGCTTCGATCGCCTGCACCTCGTCGTGCGGGACGTGGCCCGCCTCGGTGTCGTGCTCGGCGCCAAGCGCGACGCGGCGGCCCACCTGCGGCGCCGCGGGCTCGCCGAGGCGGATCGCGGCCTTGAACTGGAACGACTGCGTCTCGGTGCGCGTCTCGGGCGTCGGCTCCGCCCGCTGCACCGGCGGCGGCAGTGGCCCGCGCCGTCGCCCGAGCCTCCGCGCGACGGCCGCGTTCCCCGCCGTCTGCTGCAGCGCGAGCAACTGCAGACGTGGGTCGCGAAGTGCGGTCGGCGCCTCGTCGGCGCGTCGCGCCTCGCGTTCCAGCCGAGCCAACTCAGCGTTCGTGTGCATCGACGAGAGCGATCCTAACCCGGCAGGCGGCCCGTGTCGACCGCAAGCCCCGCGGTTGACCACGCGGACACACCCGTTCAACCGGCCGGCTCCGGGCGGGAGCCGCAGCCCGCGCCCGGTGAGAACGCGAGCTGACGGCTCTCCTGCTGGTGGCTACGCCTCCTGCGTGGAGGCGGCGAACTCCTCGGGGCCCTGCGCCACTGCCGCCGGGTCCATCCACATGACCTGCCAGCCGTGACCGTCGAGGTCGAAGAAGCTGCGGGAGTACATGAAGCCGTGGTCCTCGGCCTCGTCGGCCTCGACGCCACCCGCCGCGATGGCAGCGGCGCCGACCTCATCGACCTCATCGCGGGAGGACACGGAGAAGCAGTACAGCGCCAGCGCGTGTGTGGTGGGATCGGCCATCGGCAGCTTCGAGAACTCCGCGAACTTCTCACGCGTGAGCAGCATGAAGAAGGCGTGCTCGCCGACCAGCATGCAGGCAGCGGTCTCGTCGGTGAACGTCGGGTTGAAGGTGAACCCGAGCTTCGCGAAGAACGCCTTGCTGCGCTCGAGGTCCCCGACGGGAAGATTCACGAACAGCATGCGGCCGGGGTGTGCGGGAGTGGTCATGGTGGACCTCCAGTCGGTGATTCGATGGCGTACGTCCCGGTAGACCAGCCCGACCGGCGGAACTCATCGGTGCAAGAGACGAGACCCCGGAGTTGCGCCGCGGGCACCTGAACGTGTGGACTTGACTCAACACTTCCGGGGCGAAGAGGATGAGACCGCACTGAGAGCCGGCTCGCCAAGGAGGGCCCCCGCATGCGCAACGCCCAGCACCTGCTCCGGATCCTCTTGATGGCGGCTGTGGGCGTACTGGTGGCGGTGCCGGTGGCGGGAGCGCTGATGGCCGATCCGTTCGGGCCGACCGAGGTCGCCGACCCCACGTGGCAGCCGCGGCCCCTCTTCGTCGACACCGCGCCGGTCCTGGGCGTCGACGGCGCCGGCAACGCGCTGCTCGGGACATTGGCCCGCAACGCGCAGGGCAACGAGCAGTTGGCCGTGTACGAGCGCTGCGGGAGCGGACCGGCGACCTGGACGCGCTCGCTGCTCGGGACCGCGGTCAACAACTTCAACCCCGTCGGGCTGAAGGTCGCCAAGGACGGAACCGCGATGGGCGTCTGGCGTGCGACGGTCGCGGGCGTCTTGACGCACTACTCGTCGACACGGCCGCCGGGCGGCGCGTGGGGCGAGCCGCAGGTGATCGTGGCCGATCCGGACGTCAACTCCGTCCAGTTCGCGCTGAGCGACACGGGAACGGCGATCGCCACCTGGGCCGACGGCGCGCCGGCCGGGACGTGGGCGTCGATCCGGCCCGCGGGCGGCGCGTGGGGCGCCCCGGAGCAGGTCGCGACGACCACCAATCAGTCTGCGGTGGCCATGAGCGCGACGGGCGACGCGGTCGTGCTCTACCAAGGCGCGACGCCTGGATGGGCCTACTCGCGCTACCGCCCGGCCGGCGGCGCGTGGGGTAGCGCCCAGGAGGTGCTGAAGAACAACTACCAGAACACGATGAAGCGGCTGCTGGTCGAGTTCGACGGCATCGGCCGGACGGTGGCGATCGCGAGCTTCCGCGAGTTCAGCGACACGATCCGGGTGAACGTCGGGACCGCCGGGCTGTGGGGACCGACCGATCAGGTCCTCGACGACGACGGTCCGAACCCGCCCAACCAGTCGTACGACATCCGCCTCCTGCAGACGCTGGTGCGTCATCCGCAGGGCGCGGTCGCGGCCTGGACGCGCCGCTCGACGTCGAGCAACTTCGACGATGACATCGTCGTGGCCCGCCTCAGCGGCGCCGGCTGGGAGTCGCCGCAGCAGATCTTCAACGTGACCAGCCGGTTCGGGGACGTGAACGCGGCCACGAACGACGCGGGCGAGATCCTGCTCGCGGCGACCCTGTGGGCGGGCAGCCCGAATGACTTCTCCGAGATCCGCGCGTCGATCGCGCCCTCGCTGACCGCGGCGTGGCCCGCGATGACGCGCGTCTCGCCGCAGCCGAGCGCGGCCAACCAGTACCGCGATGCGCTCGCGGCCGGCGGCGGCTCGGCCTTCTACATCGGCTGGGGCGTCCACGGCGGCAACAACTCGCGCACGGAGATGATCTCGACCAAGCCCGCCGGTGCCGCATGCGGGGCGGTCGTGACGCCGACGCCGACCGCGACCGCCTCGGCCACCGCGGTCCCGACGGTCTCACCGGCTCCGAGCCCACCACCGGCTCCCACCCCACAGCCGACCCCCGCACCGAGCGCGATCAACGACTTCACGACGCTTCCGGCCGCCTCGAAGTGCGTCCGCAACCGCAAGCTCACCGTTCGGATGAAGCGCCCGCCGAAGGGCTACACGGTCAAGACGGTCACGGTGAAGGTCAACAACAAGCGGGTCGCGACGCTCAAGGCGAAGGCGCTCAAGAAGCCGCTGTACCTGCGCAAACTGCCCAAGGGGACGTTCACCGTCACGATCACGATCGCCTTGACCAAGGGCAAGGGCCTGACAGAGCGGCGCCGCTACACGGCATGTAGGTAGCCGCCTGCGGCATCCTCGGACGGGTGCAGCCGCTCGTCGTCGAGGACCTGACCAAGCGCTACGGCCGGACGGCTGCGGTCGACGGGTTGTCGTTCGCGGTCCCGGCAGGCAGCGTGTGCGGATTCCTCGGACCCAACGGGGCGGGGAAGACGACCACGCTGCGCATCCTTCTCGGCCTCGCAAAGGCGACGGAAGGCCGCGCTCACACGACCGGCCGTGTGAGCGGGGTGCTGGACCGCGACGGGTTCCACCCCGGCCGCACGGCCCGCGACGAGCTCGTCCTCGCCGCCGCCCGTGCGCGACGAGGGAGCGCCGACGAAGCGTTGGAGGCCGCCGGTCTGGAGGCGATCGCCGGCCGCCGGATCGGCGCGTGCTCGTACGGCACCCGCCGCCGCCTCGCGCTCGCCGCGGCGCTGCTCGCGGAGCCCGACGTCCTGCTGCTCGACGAGCCCGCCACGGGCCTCGATCCACACGCGCTCCGCGCGCTGCGATCCCGCCTGCGCGACCACGCGGCCAAGGGCGGGACGGTGCTGCTGTCGAGCCACGTGCTCGAGGAAGTCGCCGCGACGTGCGACCGGGTCGTCGTGGTCGCCGGTGGAAGACGCGTCGCCGAAGGCCCGCTCGACGACCTGCTGGCGCAGCGGATCCGCCTGCGCTCGCCTGAGGCGCCGCGGCTTCTCACCGTGCTGCGGCAACTCGGCCTGGACGCGAGCGCTGACGGCCCGGGGACGGTGCTCGTCGCGGGCGCCGACCCGGACACGGTCGGCCGCGCGGTCCGCGACTGCGGCGTCGTCCTGCACGAGATGAGCACGCAGGGCGCGCTCGAGGCGCTCTACGTCGGCCTGACGGAGGCCTCGTGAGGACGGAGCTGCTGGCGCTGCGGACCGTCGCCGCCTACCGCCGCGCCCTCGCGCTGGCGATCGCGTTCTCGGGCTTCCTGGCGATCTCGTTCCTCGGCGTGCGCGATCTGGCGTCGACTGCCGCGGTCGACGCGCGCTCCGCGCTCTCCTCGGGCGCGGTCACCGGGTTCGTGGTCATCGTCTACGCCGCGGCGAGCGCGGGTGGGGAGATCGCCCGCGGCGGCCTCGCGCTGGCGCTGCTCGGAGGCGACCACGACCGGCGCCGCGCGGTCCGTGACCGGCTCGCGGCCCACGCTGCCGCCGGTGCCACGCTCGGACTGGCGGGCGCCGCGACCGCCGCGGTGCTGGCCTTCGGGCTGCTCAGCGCCGGCGGCGGCCCCTTGCCCGGCCTCGACGATCTCGTCGCCCTGGCGGCCGGCACGATCCTCTACGCCGCGCTGATGGGGACGCTCGGCGCCGCGCTCGGGCTCGCGCTGCGTTCGCCCGCCGCCGCGGTCATCACCGCGCTCGTCGTCCTGCTCGCGCTCGACCCGCTGTTCGCCGGGATCAGCGACGAGATCGCGCGCTGGGGGCTAGGCGGGGCCGCGGGCTCGCTCACGGGCAGCGGCGGCGACGATCTTCCGCCCGCCTGGGCGGGCGGCCTGACCTTGCTCGCCTACGCCGCCGTGGTCGGCGCGATCGCGACAGCGCTCACCGCCCGCCGCGACGTGCCCTAACCTGGTGCGCCCATGCTCGCGAGCGTCGACGGCGCCATCGGGCCCGCCGAGGAGGCGCGGATCCCAGTCACGGACGAAGGCCTCCTGCGCGGCGACGGGGCCTTCGAGGTCATGCGCCTGTACTCCGGGCGCCCGTTCGCCTACGAGGATCACCTGGCTCGGCTGGGCCGCACCTGCGCGGGTCTACGGCTGGAGTTCGACGCCGACGCGCTGCGGGCCGAGGTCGCGGCGCTGCTGGAGCGCGCGGGAGCGATCGAGGGTCTGCTGCGCATCGTGCTCACCCGCGGCGGCCGCCGGATCGCCCTGCTGGAGCCGCTTCCAGCGCGTGAAGCCGATGCGCCCGCGTCGCGACGATCCGCTACGCGCCCAACCGCGTCCTCGATGGCCTCAAGACGCTCTCCTACGCCGGCAACATGCTCGCCACGCGGCTGGCCAAGGAGGGCGGGTACGACGAGGCGCTGCTCGTGTCGCCGCACGGCCGCGTGCTCGAGGGCTCGACGTGGTCGTTCTTCTGGGTTCGCGACGGGAAGCTGCTGACCCCGCCGCTCGAGGACCGGATCCTCGGCTCGATCACCCGGGCGCGGGTGATCGCCGAGACCGACGCCGTCGAGGAGGTCTGCACGCTCGAGGATCTGCAGGCCGCCGACGAGGCGTTCATCGCCTCCACGGTCCGCGTGGTGCAGCCGATCGCCGCGATCGACGAGCTCAAACTGCCCGTGGCTCCGGGGCCCGTGACGCTGCGCGTCGTCGCGGCCATGGATCAGGCGATCGAGCGGGAGCTCGGTGCGCCGGTCTAGCGCGTTCGGCGCGACCCGCCGCCGCACTGGTAGTCCACGTACCAGGCGACGTGCCGGGAGGCTTGGACGATGCCTCGTAGGAGCCCCATGAAAACGTATTACCCGTGCACGCAGGGCCAATTAACCTGGAACCCATGATCCGGATCGGCGTCGTCGGCCTCGGCTACTGGGGTCCCAACCTGGCGCGCAACTTCGCCGCCATCGCAGGCTGCGAGCTCGCGTGGTGCTGCGACGCGTCCGAGGCTGCCCGCGCGCGCTGGGCACCGTCGTTTCAGACCGCCCGCTTCACCGCCGACCTGGACGACCTGCTCGACGATCCGCGACCTCGACGCGATCGTGCTCGCCACACCGGTGCCGAGCCACGGCCCGCTGGCCGAGCGTGTGCTGCGCGCCGGCAAGCACTGCATGGTCGAGAAGCCGCTCGCGTACACGGTCGAGGACGCCGAACGCGCCGTCGCCGCGGCGAAGCGAGAGCGACCGGATCCTGATGGTCGGCCACCTGCTCGTCTACCACCCCGGCGTCGACATGCTCAAGTCGATCGCGGACACCGGCGAGCTCGGCGACATCCACTACATCTACTCGCACCGCCTCAACCTCGGCAAGCTGCGCAGCGACGAGAACGCGCTCTGGTCGCTCGGCGCGCACGACATCTCGGTCGTCCTGCACCTGGCCGGCGAGGACCCGGACACGGTCGAGGCGCGGGGAGAGGCCTACACGCGCCGCGGGCGTCGAGGACGTCGTGTTCTCGTTCCTGCGCTTCCCGTCCGGCGTGGCCGCGCATCTGCACATGTCCTGGCTGGACCCGCACAAGACGCGCAGCTTCACGGTCGTGGGCTCCAAGAAGATGGCGACGTTCGACGACATGGAGCTCGAGCGCAAGGTCACCGTCTACGACAAGGGCTTCGACGAGGACACCCACTCCTACGGCGAGTACATCACCCGCTCGGGCGACATCCACAGCCCGCGGATCTCCAACCGCGAGCCGCTGCGGATCGAGTGCGAGCACTTCGTCGAGTGCATCCGCGAGGGCAAGCAGCCGCGCTCGGACGGCGAGGCCGGCCTGCGCGTCGTGCGCGTCCTCGCCGAGCTGCAGGCGAACCTGGACGCGACCCGCCGGTCATGACCGGCTACACGTCTCCGCCGCCGCCTGGCGCGGGCGGCGTGGCCAGCGAGCCGTACTTCGACAGTCCCGCCGGGCACTGGCGGCTCTCCGGCTGGTGGCGACGGGTGGGCGCGGCGCTGATCGACGGGCTGGTGATCGCGCTGATCGCCTTCGCTCTGCTGGCGCTCAGCGGCGTCGTCGCCGGTATCGGCTTCGGGATCGGCGACACAACCGGCGTGATCGCCCTGATCCTCGGCCTCATGTTCTGGGCGCTGTGCGCGACGGTCGCGGCGCTGCTCTACGCGCCGGTGATGATGCACCGCACCGACGGGCAGACCCTGGGCAAGATGGCCTTCGGGATCCGCGTCGTGCGCGCCAAGGGCCAGCCGATCAGCTTCGGCTGGGCGGTGCTGCGCGAGGTCGTCGTCCGGTGGCTGCTGTTCAACGCCATCCTTGGCGCCGTGACGTTCGGCCTCGCGCCGCTGCTCGACATCCTCTGGCCCCTGTGGGACGAGGAGAACCGTGCTCTCCACGACTTCATCGTGGAGAGCCGGGTGATTCGTACTTAGGCCGCGACGGCTGCGCGCGCCGCGAGGCTCGAGCGGCCTTCCTCGGTCCAGATCACCTGGTCGCGGCCCGGGCCGACGCCGATCAGCGCGATCGGCACGCCGACGAAGTCCGAGATGTACTGCAGGTAGTCGCGGGCGTTCTGCGGCAGGTCGCGCTCGTCGCGGCACTCCGTGATGTCCTCGTCCCAGCCGGGGAGGCGCTCGTACTCGCCGGTCGCCTGGTGCATCACCGTCTGGTGGTACGGATAGTGCGTCGAAGGTCGCCTCCTCGGCGCCGCGGTAGCGGGTGCAGACGTTGAGGTCGCCGAGGCCGGTCAGCACGTCGAGCTTGGTGATCGCCAGGTGCGTGAGCGAGTTGATGCGGGTCGCGTAGCGCAGGGCGACGAGGTCGATCCAGCCGACGCGGCGCGCGCGGCCGGTCGTCGTGCCGTACTCGCCGCCGGCCTCGCGCAGCGTGACGCCGAGCTCGTCGTCGAGCTCGGTCGGGAACGGGCCGGAGCCGACGCGCGTGGCGTAGGCCTTGGCGATGCCCCAGATCTCGTCGATGTCCTTCGGGCCGACGCCGGTGCCGATGCACGCGGAGGCCGAGACCGGGTTCGACGAGGTCACGAAGGGATAGGTGCCGTGGTCGATGTCCAGCAGCGTGCCCTGGGCGCCCTCGAAGAGCACGTTGGCGCCGCGGTCGAGCACGTCCCAGGTCAGCCGCGCGGTGTCGGCGACGTACTGGGCGATCCGGTGGCCGTAGGTCAGGTAGTCCTCGGTCATCGACTGCAGGTCGAGCTCGGGCGCCTTGGCGTACGGGCGCAGCGAGAGGCGCTTGGGGTCCATCGCCGCGACGATCTTCTTCTTGAGGATCTTCTCGTCGAGCAGGTCCTGGACGCGGATGCCCAGGCGCGCGGCCTTGTCGGCGTAGCAGGGGCCGATGCCGCGGCGGGTGGTGCCGATCTGCAGCTTGCCGAGCTTCGTCTCGCCCGCGTGGTCGAGGAACATGTGGTACGGCATGATCAGGTGCGCGTTGGCGCTGATGCGCAGACCCGAGAGGTCGACGCCCTTGGCGCGCAGGTCGTCCAGCTCGCCCGTCAGCACCTTCGGGTCGATCACGACGCCGTTGCCGATCGCGCAGAGCTTGCCCGGGTACAGGATCCCGGACGGGATCAGGTGGAACTTCCAGTGGACGCCGTCGCGCACGATGGTGTGCCCGGCGTTGTTGCCACCCTGGAAGCGGATCACGAGATCCGCCTTCTCCGCGAGGAGGTCGACGACCTTGCCCTTGCCTTCGTCGCCCCACTGGGCGCCCACGATCACGATTCCGGCCATGTCGTGGGTCAGTTCTACGGCGCGCGCCGCCGCTGGCCGTAGCGGGGTGCTTCGTCCTCCCAGCGGGAGTCGTCGAACGGGTCCGGAGTGTGCGCCGCGGCGACCGGCGTCGGCGCCGGCTCGGGCAGGTCGAACTGGCTCTCGAGGCGCCGGTCGGAGCCGAACATCGGCAGCGGGTCGCCGCACATCTCGTACAGCCGCGAGACCGTCCGATCGCCGATCTGCGCGCGCAGCTCCGCGTCCGGGCGTGCGTCCCACTCGTCCTCGGGGACGTTCGCCGGCCGCCGCCGCTGCTCCGCGATCAGGTTCGTGGTCAGGATCAGCGAGCGCCGGTCCTCGTAGCGCGTGTTGACGACCGTGTAGAGCTGCTCGAGCACCCACGAGGAGGTCTGCTCGGCGCCGACGTCGTCGATGTGCAGCAGGTCGACCGAGCACAGCTTGTCGATCAGCTGGTTGAGGCTGAACTGCGCGTCGTCGCGGAAGGTCTCGCGCAGCATCGCCGAGCAGGCGCGGCAGCGAGTAGATCGCGACGGTGTGGTCGGCCTCCATCGCGGTCTTGGAGATCAGCATCGCCAGCGTCGTCTTGCCGGTCCCGAAGTCGCCCGTGAACCACATCCCGCGGCCGGCCGCGAGCTGGTCGGAGATCCCGTCGCAGTAGAGCCGGACCTCGCGCAGCACGTGCGGGTACGTGCGCTGCAGCGACGGCACCGGCTCGCGGTCGAACGAGACCTCCCGGAACGCCTTCGGGACACGTCCCGCGACCGCGGCCGCGCGCTTGCGCGCGAGCCGCTGCGGGCGGCACGAGCACGGGAACGCGCGCCGGGTCTCCTCGTCGTAGAGGAAGCCCGGTCCCGTCGCAGCGGCCGTCGGGGCACGGCGCCGCACATCAGTACCGGTCGTCCGGCGTGTAGTTCATGAAGCGCGGGAACTCCTTCTGGAAGGTCAGCTCGACCGTGCCCAGGGCGCCGTTGCGGTGCTTGGAGATGATGATGTCCGCGAGGCCCTCGCGCTCGGACTCGTGGTCGTAGTAGTCGTCGCGGTAGACGAACATCACGAGGTCGGCGTCCTGCTCGATCGCGCCCGACTCGCGCAGATCGGAGAGCACGGGCTTCTTGTCGGTGCGCTGCTCGACGCCGCGGTTGAGCTGGGAGAGCGCGATCACCGGGACCTCGAGCTCACGCGCGAGCGTCTTCAGCCCGCGCGAGATGATGCCGATCTGCTCGACGCGGTTCTCGACCGTCCCGCCGGCGCGCATCAGCTGCAGGTAGTCGATCAGCACCAGGCCGAGCCCGTCGGCGTTCTGCTGCGCCAGGCGCCGGCACTTGGCGCGGACGTCGAGCACCGAGAGGTCCGACGAGTCGTCGATGTAGAGCTTGGAGTGCGCGAGCCGGGCCGACGCGGCGAGGATCTTGCCCCAGCGCGACTGCGGGACGCGGCCCTTGCGCAGGTCGTCGCCCTTGATCGAGGCCTGCGAGGCGATGAAGCGCTGTGCGAGCTCGCCCTCGGACATCTCGAGCGAGAACAGCGCGACGGCCTTGTTGGAGTTCAGCGCGGCGTTCTCGGCGAAGTTGGCCATCAGCGCGCGACTTGCCCATCGACGGGCGCGCGGCGAGGATGATCAGGTTGCCGGGCTGGAAGCCGCCGGTGATGCTGTCCAGGTCCTCGAAGCCCGACGGCGTGCCCGTCATCGGGTTGCCCTCGAGCGAGAGCTTCTGGAGCTTGTCGAGCTCGGAGTCCAGCAGCTGCTCGATCGAGCGGAAGTCCTTGCGCGAGTCCTCGTGCGCGACCTCGAGGATCGCGCGCTCGGCCATGTCGACCAGATCGCGCGGGAGCGCCTCGTGCCCGTGGACCTGCGCCTGGATCTCGTAGGCCGCGTTGCAGCAGCCGGCGCAGCATCGCGTTTTCCTGGACGATCCGCGCGTACTGGCGCAGGTTGCCGACGGCGGGCACCGAGCCCGCGAGCAGCTCGATCGTCGCCGCGCCGCCGACGTTCTCCAGATCGCCCGCCTGCTTGAGGTGCTCGACGAGCGTCAGCGCGTCCACCGGCTCGCCCTGCGAGTGCAGGTCGAGCATCGCCTGGTAGATGCGCCCGTGGCTCTCGCGGTAGAAGTCGTCCGGCGTTGAGGCGCTCGTCGATGATCAGCGCCGGCAGCGCCGTGTCGGAGAGCAGCACCGCGCCGAGCACCGACTGCTCGGCCTCCAGATTCTGGGGCGGTGCCATCGGCGCCCCGCCGAAGGGGCTGCTGTTTCCGTTGGTCTGGGTGGGCGCGGTCATCGGGCGATCGAGTCTAGGTCGCCTTCCGGATCGAACGTACGTTCTTCTGCGGTGCGAGCGGGGTTAACGACGAAGCGCCGGCTCGGGCCGGCGCTTCGGAAGTCAGCTGCGATGGCGCGTGAGCGCTATTTCTGCTCGACGACCATGGTCTTGACGGTCGCGATGACGCCGTCCTCGACCTCGACCTCGATCATGCGCGTCCCGACGGTGCGGATCGGCTCCTCGAGGTTGACCTTGCGGCGGTCGATCGTGATGCCGCGGGCCTCCTGGATCGCGTCCACGATGTCCTGCGACGTGACGGAGCCGAAGAGGCGGCCGTCGTCGCCCGCCTGATGCGGGATCGTGAGCACGGTGCGGTTGAGCTGGTCCGCCGACTCCTGCGCGCGCTGCGTGGCCTGGGCCACGGCGCGGTCGGACGCCTCGCGGCGCTTGGTCGCGGCGGTGATGGCGCCCTTGGTGGCGGGCGCCGCCAGCTTGCGCGGGATCAGGTAGTTGCGCAGGTAGCCCTTGGAGACGTCGACGACCGTGCCGCGCTCGCCGAGCTGCTCGTGGTCCTGCAGAAGAATTGCCTGGGGCATCGTCTAACGCCTAACTAGCGGTCGCGGCCGCCACGGCCACCACGGCCGCCGCCTTCGCGCTCGTCGCTGCCCGAGCCCTCGCCGACGTACGGAAGCAGCGCAAGCTCACGCGCCCGCTTGACCGCCGTTGCGATCTGGTTCTGGTGCCGGCGGCAGGCGCCGGTGATGCGACGCGACCGGATCTTGCCGCGGTCGGACACGAACTTCTTGAGGGCGGTGATGTCCTTGTAATCGACGAACTCCACCTTGTCGCGGCAGTACTGGCAGGACTTCCGGCGTCCGCCGCCCCCTCCGGTCTTGCGATCACGCCGGCGCGTCGGCCGGCTGCGCTGCTTCGCCACTGTTCGAAAACCTCTCTAGCTGCTGACTCGCTTCGGATGCGCGCCCCGCGCGCGCGAGGCCAGACGCCAAGTTGGCGCCGGACCGGAAAGGGTAGCGGACGAGCGATTCCGTCCGGGTTGGGCGCTAAACACCCTTGCTTCGCAACAACAGTGTGACGAAACTGCGGAGATACCGGCGTACAGGCCTGATCCCTCCGAGGCCGCACGTAGACTCGCGTGCAGATTCAGAGAGTTCAGCACGCCTCGAAAGGAGCCACCAACCATGGCGGCAACCAACATCAATCGGGTGGTCCTCACGGGAAACCTGACGCGCGACCCGGAGCTGCGGTCGCTCCAGTCGGGCATGTCCGTGTGCAGCCTGCGCATCGCGTCCAACTCGCGTCGTAAGGAAAACGGCGAGTGGGTCGACAAGCCCAACTACTTCAGCGTGACCGTGTGGGGCGCGCAGGGCGAGAACTGCGCCCGCTTCCTCTCCAAGGGTCGCCCCGTCTGCATCGACGGCCGGCTCGAGTGGCGTGAGTGGCAGGGCCAGGACGGCGCCAAGCGCGAGTCGGTCGAGATCGTCGCCGACGCGGTCCAGTTCCTCGGCGGCCGCGACGACGCCCCGATGGGCGGCGGTGGCCAGAGCAACGGCTTCGCCCCGCACTCGGACGTCCCGGCCGACACGTCGGACTTCGCGCCGCAGCCCGTCGGCGCCCGCAACAGCGCGCCCGCGGACGACGACATCCCGTTCTAGGCCGCTCTCGCGAGCCTGAAGTACCTCTGAGGGGCCGCCGTTGGCGGCCCTTCGTCGTTCCGGGCCCGCGCGCCGCGGTACGAGGCGGCGAGCCGAGGCGGCACGGCTGAGGCTGGGCGTGGCGTGGCGTGGCGCGGCGGCTGGGCGTGCGTGGCGTGGCGTGGCGGCGCGGCGTGAGGCGGCTCGGAGCCGCGGGACGGCGCGAGCCGCTCGGCCGACGGGGGTGCTTCACGTTTGTCCGGCCAGTCCGGACAAACGTGCGTCACCCCCACCGAAGCGCCACGTTCGAGCGGTCGGGTCGCGTCACATCCACCAGCGGCGTCAGGCGTCGGCGCCGGGCTCGCCGGCGATGCGCTCGAGGCCCGAGGCGACGCCCCGGCGCACCATTGCGCCGTAGCCGTCGTCGTCGAGGGCGTCGAGGCAGGACTCCGCGCGCCGGTACTCGGCGGCGGCGCGGATCGCGTCCCCGAGGTTCTCGTACGAGCGCGCGAGGTTCAGGTGCAGCGACGGCATGAAGCCGCGGACGCGGTCAGGTTCGACGAGCCGCGCGTGCTCGAGTGCCCGCGCGTTCCATTCGAAGGTCGCCTGCGCGTCGGGTTGGACGCGGGCGAGGTAGTGAGCGGCGATGCACGCGTCGAAGTCGTCGACGCGTGCGGACCAGGCGCGCTCGAAAGCGGTCGGATCTCCGGCCATCCCGTCCGCGCAGAGGCGGACGACGGGATTGGCCGGATCCAAAGAAGCTAGGACTGCGGCTCAGCGGCCACTGCAGGAACAGCAGCAGCAGCGCCGGAGGCGCTTCGGGCGTGGCGCCCAGCGCCGACGGGCGCAGATCCGGCGGGTCAGGAGTCCCCGGGCGGAGCTTGATGATCCGGTGGCGCAGGACGCCGTCCGTGATCTTCAGATTATGGTCAAGCTGCTCGAGCAGCTCGTTCTCGCCCCGGAACTGGATGAGGTGGTAATCGGCCTCGGCCTTCTTACGCACTTCATAGGTCGTCTGACGGGTACCCCAGTCGTGCCGGCCGATGAACTCGCCCGTGCGATCGATGAGGTCCGAGACGTCTGCCACGATCTGCTCACGACGCTCGGCTTCAACAGCCGGGTCGAGCAGCAGCGTGAGATCGTAGATGTGCTTTCCACTCGCCATTGCGGCCGCGGATGGTAGCAACGTGGGGCGAACTCACCCGTCGCAACAGCTACAAGAGGCATGCGGCGCGACCTCTTTCGACGGGTGCGATGGGCCAACGTCGCCCTCGCCGGCGCGGTCGTCGCCGCGCTCACCGCGGTCGTCATCTGGCCGCTGATCGCCGCCCCGCCGCCGATCCTCCCACCGGACGCCGCCCGCCCGCTGGTGAGTGCGGAGCGGTCGGATGGGGTCGTGGCGGGCGCGGAGACGGGTCGCGATGCGAAAGCGGGCGGGGCCGGAGAACGCGTCGCCGACGCGGAGCGCCGGGCCGCGGAACGCGAGCGGGCGGCCGCGGTGGAGCGGCACGCCGCGGAGAGGCGACGAGCTGCTGGGCGGCGCGGGGACGCGATCGCTGGGCGCGGCGGCGCGACGTGTCGCGGACGGGCGGACGGCCGACGCGCGGGCGCGAAGTGTCGCGGAGTTGCGGGCCGCGGACGCGATCGCGCCGCAGGAGAGGCGGGAGGCAGGCGGCGGACGGTCGCGAGGCGGAGCGGCGGCGGACGCGATCGCGCCGCAGGAGAGGGCGGGAGTGCACACGGCGGAGACGACCGGGCCGCTGGGCAGGGCGGAAAGGCGGACGGCGAAGGTGATCGCGCCGCAGGCCGGGCCGGCGATGTGGACGGCGGAGGCGATCGCGCGGCAGAGCGGCGCGGCGACGCCGGCGGAGGCGGCGATCGCGGCGCAGGGCCGGCGGGGACCCCGCCTCCAGTCACCCCGCGGCGACCCGCACCGCAAGGCGATCGGACGGGCGGGGAGTTCGGGTTCGAGGACCCGCGCTAGCGGGACGGGGCGCCGGTGGCGCCCTTGGCGCGGATGTCGGCGATCTGCTCGTCGATCCAGTCGCCGGGGTCGCGCGAGGTGACGATCTCCTTCAGGCCCTTGGCGCGGCGCTCGCGGGCCTCGGGGGACATCATCAGGGCGGAGTAGATGGCGTCGGCGAGCTCTTGGACGTCGAAGGGGTTCACCGAGAGCGCGAACTCGCCGAGCTCCTCGTGGGCGCCGGTGTTCTCGCTCAGGATCGAGACGCCGTGGCGCTCGTTGACGAGCGGGCCTTCCTTGGCGACGAGGTTCATGCCGTCGAACATGGCGTTGACCATCATCACGTCGTAGTGCTTGTAGGAGGCGACGGCCTCGTCGAGGTCGTCGCGCAGCTTGAGGTTGATCGGCATCCAGTCGGTGGTGCCGTGGCGGTGGTTGATGACGGCGACCAGGGCCTCGATCTTCTCCAGGTACTCGGCGTACTCGGGGACGTCGGTCCGGGAGGGCATGAGCTGGGCGGTGAAGGTGATCTTCTCGGAGAACTCGGGGTGCTGCTCGAGGAAGATGTCGAAGGCGGTGAAGCCGCGCAGGACGTTCTTGGAGAGGTCGGCGCGATCGACGCGCAGGATCGAGTACTCGCGGCGGCGGGCGAGGACCTGCTCCTCGAACTCGCTCACGCGCGGGCGCCGGGCGACGGCGCGGGTGGCCTCGTAGTCGATCGGCAAGGGGTAAGCGCGAACCCAGACCTCGCGGTCGCCGCACTTGACGATGCCCTTCTCGAAGTCGACCTCGAGGTCCATCAGGTCGCGGCAGCACTGGAGGAAGTTGCGGCGGTAGGAGCGGGTGTGGAACCCGATGATGTCGTTGGCCAGCAGCCCGTTGTAGATCTCGTCGCGCATGAACGTCGGCAGGACGCGCCAGGCGTCGGGCTGGGTCCAGGGGATGTGCACGAAGTGGTGCAGGAAGACGTCGGGCCGGGCCTCGCGGATCATCGCCGGGAGGGTGTAGAGGTGGTAGTCGTGGACCATCACGACGGGCTCGTCCTGGCCCTCGATCTCGTCGACGACGGCTTCGGCGAGGTCACGATTGACCTGCTGGTAGCCCTCTTGGAAGGCGATCACCTCGTGCCGGCGGATGTCCGGCGCGTTGCTCAGGTCCCAGAGGTAGTGCTGGATGAACCAGAGCATCGGGTTGGCGATGATGTTGTAGAAGCGGTCGTAGGCCTCGTCGTCGGACTCGACGAAGCGGATCCGGAAGGAGCCGCCCTCGGGCGCTTCGACCTCGAAGGGCTTGCCGCCGTGCTCACGTGCGACCTCGACGTCCTCCTGGGTCATCGCGGAGGCGATCCAGATCGCGTCGCGGTGCGAGGCCAGGCCGGTCAGCGCCGTCACGAGCCCGCCCGTGCCGCGCTTCACCGAGCCGTCTTCCTGATAGGTCACCGGCCCCCGGTTGGAGACCAGTACCAGTGCCGGTTGCTCGGACATTGACCTTGACCCTATCCGGCAGGCGCCCGGAGCACGCGCTCGCGGGCACCAACAGGTAACGACGGAAACTCAGCCGCCGGCGGCTTTGGCCAGCGGCCGGTCGCCGAGCTTGACCTTCACGACGCGCGTCTCGCCGCCGCGGTGGATCTCGAGCTCGACGGTCTCCCCGGGCTTGAAGCGGGCGATCGCGTTCGAGAGATCGTCGGCGTTGGCGATCGGCTTCCCGCCGAGCTTCGTGATCACGTCGCCGCCGCGCGCGAACGGCGCGCCCTGGAACGCCTCCTGGCCGCTGCCGCCGCGCAGCCCGGCGCGGCCGGCGGGGCCGCCCGGACTCACCGTCTGGACCCAGACACCGCGCGACACCTTCAGGCCGAAGTGCTCGACGAGCTGCGGATAGAGCGGCACGGAGGAGACGCCGAGGAACGCGTAGTGGGCGCTGCCCTCCTCGCGCAATTGCCCGACGGATCGCTTGACGACGTCGATCGGCACCGCGAACCCGACGCCCTCACCGCCGCCGGAGCGGCTCTGGATCTGCTGGTTGATGCCGATCACGCGGCCGTCGGAGCCGACCAGCGGCCCGCCGGAGTTGCCCGGGTTGATCGCCGCGTCGGTCTGGATCGCCCCGGAGATCGCGAAATCGGTCAGCGACGCCACGGAGCGGTCGATCGCGGAGACGATCCCGACGGAGAGCGACTGCGCCTGCCCGAACGGCGACCCGATCGCGGCGACCGGCGAGCCGACCGTCACCGACTCGCTCTCGCCGAGTGGCAGCGGCCGCAGCGTCAGCCCCTTGGGATCGACGCGCAGCAGCGCGATGTCCGCGTTCGGATCGTGGCCGAGCACCTTCGCCGCCACGCGGTTGCCGTCGGCGAACTCGACGTAGACCTCCGAGGCGCGGCGGATCGCCGAGCCCTCGCCGGTCGTGACGACGTGCGCGTTGGTGACGATCTCGCCGTCATCGTTGAGCACGAAGCCCGAGCCCTCGCCGCCCTCGCTGCCGAACTGGGAGACGACGGTGACGACGCCGGGCGCCTCGTCCTTGTAGATCCGCTGCGCGTCGAAGCCGCCCTCGGAGCCGATCGACGCGACGACCTCACCGCGCGTCGCGGGCGGAGTGGCCACCGGCGCCGGCGCCTGTGAGGCACCGTCGCCGCCACCACCGCACCCGGCGAGCCCGAGCACGGCGCACGCGACCGCGAGCCGCCTCACGAGGGCAGGACCAGCGCGAACGTCGTCCGGCCGGGGCCGGAGCGGACGGTCAGGCGCCCGTGCATGCGTTCGGCGAGCTCGCGCGCGATGGCGAGCCCGAGCCCGGCGCCCTGCGCCTGCTCGTTGGATGTGAAGAACGGCTCGAAGATGTGCGGCATGTTCTGGCGCTTGATCCCTAGTCCGGCGTCGGAGACCTCCAACCGAACGTGCCCGTTGCTCTGGGCGGCCGAAACTTGAACTCCGGTCCCGGGCGGCGTGTGGCGCAGTGCGTTGTCGAGCAGGATCCGCAGCACCTGGGCCACGCGCTCGGGGTCGCACTCGAGCTCGATCGGCTCCGTGCGCAGCTTCAGCTCCACGTCGGATCGGTGCTGGGCGGCGGCGGGGGTGAACTCGGCCGCGACCTCTCGCGCCAGCTGCCCCAGGTCGGTCTGCTCGGGGCGCAGCACGAGCGCGCCCGCCTCCAGCCGTGAGAGGTCGAGCAGCTCGACCGCCAGGTTGCGCATCCGGTCCACCTGGCCGCGGATCTGCTCCAGGAACGCGCGCCGGGTCTCCTCGTCGAGCTCCTCGTCGGCGAGCAGCTCGAGGAAACCGCCGAGCGAGAAGATCGGCGTGCGCAGCTCGTGCGAGGCGTTGGCGATGAACTGCTTGCGCGCGCGGTCGAGCTGGGCGAGCTGGGATTGCATGTCGTCGAACGCGGCCGCGAGCTGGCCGAGCTCGTCCTCGGAGTCCGAGCGGATCGGCTGCGAGAAGTCGCCCGAGGCGACCTTGCGCGCCGCCCGCTCGAGCCGCTTCACGCGCGCGGCGAGCGCACGCGCGACGAGGTAGCCGGCGAGCACGGCGATCACGAGGGCGATGCCGCCCGAGATCAGCACCTGGCGGCGGATGAGCTCGACGTTGTCCGTGACGTCAGCGAGCGAGTCGGAGAAGACGGCGACGTACTCGATCCCGTCCTCACCCTCCTCGTTGGTGACGACGAACTTCTTGGCCGCCAGCGCCTGACGCCCGTTGCGCGTCGTCTTGATCGCCGTCGCAGGGCCGCCTGAGCGGAGCTTGAGCGCCTCGCGCGTCACGTCCTGGACATCCGGCGCGGTGGCGCCGCCGTCCGGCGTCGAATCGGTCAGCAGGTAGGGACCGGCCGGCTTGACCGCCATCAGCAGCAGCTCGGTGTTGAAGCGCTCGGCGAAGCGGCGGATGTTCCGCTCCAGCTGCTTCTTGGTCTCCGTGGCGTCAGGCTTGCTCGTGCCCTCGACCAGCGGCGGATCCTTCCGCGGCGGCAGGTATTTGCCAAGTTCAGGCGAGAGCTTCTCGCTCGCGGCCCGGACCTGGTCGAGCCGCTGGGTCGTCAGGCTGTCCTCCAGCCGCGGCGTGACCGACAGGTAGATCGTCCCGATCGCGCCGAGGATGATCAGCGCGAAGATGACGGCCAGCCGGTTGCGCAGCGAGCGCATACCGGGCACGGCCTACCCCTCCTCGTCGCGGAAGCGGTATCCGACGCCGCGCACCGTGAACAGGTACTCGGGCTCCTTCGGATCCACCTCGATCTTCTCCCGCAGGTGGCGAATGTGGACGTCGATGGTGCGCGGGTCGCGATACGCCGAGTCGCCCCACACACGCGCGAGCAGCATGTCGCGCGTGAAGACACGCCCCGGGGAGCGGGCGAGTGCGAGCAGGATCTCGAACTCGACGTACGTGGTCGGCACGACCTCGCCGTCGCGCGCGACCGTGCGCTTGCCCGGGTCGATGCGCAGGCCGACCACGTCGATCGGGCGCTCGTCGTCGGTGTCGGTGCGTGCCATCCCGGAGCGACGCAGCGCGGCCTTGACGCGCGAGCGGAACTCGCGCATCGAGAAGGGCTTGGTGATGTAGTCGTCGGCGCCGAGCTCGAGCCCAAGGACCTTGTCGATCTCCTCGGACTTGGCCGTGAGCATGATGATCGGCACGGTCTCGCCCTTCGCCCGCAGGCGGCGGCAGACCTCGAGGCCGTCCATCCGCGGCAGCATCACGTCGAGCACGACGAGATCGAAGATCTGCTCGTCGAAGCGCGCGAGCGCCTCCGCGCCATCGGCGGCTTGAACGACCTCGTAGCCGTCCCGCTGCAGCGGGAAGGAGAGAAGTGTCTGGATCGGTTGCTCGTCGTCGACGAGCAGGATTCGGGGGGCGCGGTCTGCCATGACCTTTTGCAACGCACAAGGATAGTTGGGCGTTGACGCGGAGAGCAGTACCGCGTACGCCGGTACCCTCGGAAGAGGTGCTCGACCCCCGCGTGTACCGGATCGCCTTCCTGCCGGCGCTGGTCGCGCTGTTCGTCGCTGCGTTCGCGCTCGAGGACCGCCCAGACCCGGCTCGCAGCAGCATGCCCACGGACAGCTTCGACGCGCCCCGCGCGTTCGGCTCCGGAGCCTCGCCCACCAAGGAGTCGTTGCTGGGCATGGCCGCGACCTACAAGAACCGCACCGCGGGCTCGATCGACGACGCGCGGCTCGCGGACTTCGTCGGAGAGGTGCTGAAAGCTCCCGACGAGCCCGGTGAGCGCGCGGGGTTCACCGTCAAGCGCACGGTGACTCCCTCCAAGACGGGTGACCTGGTGACGGTGACCGGCACGCGACCTGGGCTGTCGGAGCGACGGATCGTCGTGCTCTCGCATCGCGACGGCCCGGGGCTCGCGGACCTCTCCGGCACCGCCGCGATGCTCGAGCTCGCCCGTGTGATCAAGGGCCGCGAGCTGCGAAAGACGCTCGTGCTCGTCTCGACCTCGGGCTCGACCACAGGCTTCGCGGGCGCGCGAGCGTGGGCGCGCGAAGCGGCCGGCGGCCCGGTCGACGGCGTGCTCGTGCTCGGTGACATGGCCGGGACGCGGATCTCCAAGCCGTGGGTGGTGGGCTGGCCGGCGTCTTCGGCTCCGACGCCGCTCGGGCTCGAGCGCACGGTGCAGGCCGCGTTGCGGCGCGAGGCCCACAGCGATTCCGGCGGTCCGCGCGCGCTCGCGCAGTGGGTGCGGCGCGCGTTGCCCGTCACCGTCTCCGAGCAGGGACCGATCGGCGCGGAGGGTCTGCCCGCCGTACTGCTCTCCGAGTCCGGCGAGCTCGGCCCGTCCCCGCGCGAGCCTGTGCTGGAGAAGCGCCTCGGCGCCTTCGGGCGGACGGCGCTGAGCACGGTCGGCGCGATCGACGCGACCGGCCGGCGCGACGCTCCGGCCTTCGCCAGCGCCCCTGAGGGCATCGTCACGCTCCGCAACGTGCTTCCGGACTGGGGCGCGCGGCTGCTCGTCGGCTCGCTGCTGCTTCCCGCGCTGGTGACCGCGCTGGACGCCTTCTTCCGCGCCCGCCGCCGGCGCGTCCCGATCGCCCCCTGGATCGCGTGGCTCGCTGTCGCCGCGGTCCCGCTGCCCGTCGCGTGGCTGTGGCTGCGGGCGCCTGGGGGCGACCGGCGTGATCGAGACGCCCGACGGTCCGGTACGCGGCACGCTGTACCCGCTCGAGACGAGCGGGATCGTCGCGATGGTGTCGGCGCTGGTCGCGGGCGCGCTCGCGTGCTGGGGCGCGCGGACGCTGGCGGCGATGTGGCGCGCACGCGCCGAGGTCGAGGACGAGCCGGCCGAAGGGTTCGCGCGCCGCCGCCGGCCGGTTCCGGGCGTCGACGGTCTCGCGGTCGCGACCGGGACCTGGCTGAGCGCCCTCGCGGCGGTCACCTGGGCGCTGAACCCGTACGCGGCGGGCGTGCTCGTCCTCGCGGCGCACCTGTGGCTGTTCGCCGCGGGCGGCTGGCGCGGACTGCTGGCGATCGCCGCCGTGGTGATCGGGTTGGTGCCGATCGTGCTCGTCGCCGTCCACTACGGCTTCGCGCTCGACCTCGGGCCGCTCGGCCTCGCGTGGGGCGCCACGCTCGCCGCCGCGACGGGTGCCGGCCTGTGGTCGACGCTCCTGCTCGCCGGTGTGCTGGCCGCCCTGGCCGGCGTCGTGCGCGTGCTGTTCGCCCGCCGCCGCCTCGCGCGCGAGGCCGGCGCGGCGAGCTCGGCCTTCCAGACCCGCGGCCCGCTGAGCTACGCCGGGCCCGGCTCGCTCGGCGGCACCGAGTCGGCGCTGCGCCGGTGACGACCGCGACGCGTAACCGCGGGCGCGCGCTGCTGCGCGTGCTGTCGACCGTGCTCATCGTCTCGGGCACGCTGCTGCTGGTCGATGCCGGCGCGACGCTGCTGTGGCAGGAGCCGGTGTCCGCGGTCTACTCGCACGTGCGAGCAGAGCAACCTGCAGAGCGAGCTCGCGACGCTGGACCGGGTGCGGCCGACCCCGATCGAGCAGCGGGCGCTCAAGAAGCTGCCCGATCCGACGCGCCGGCTCGCCTTCGCCGCGCGCTCGCTGGACCGCCGGACCGACGACGGCGACCCGATCGGCAAGCTGCGAGATCGACCGCATCGGGCTCTCGTCGGTGATCGTGGAGGGAACGGACGCGGGCGATCTGCGTGCGGGCCCGGGCCACTATCCCGGTACGCCGCTGCCCGGCCAGCGCGGGACGGTCGGCGATCGCCGGGCACCGCACGACCTACGGCGCGCCGTTCCGCAACATCGACAAGCTCCGCCCGCGCGACGAGATCGTCGTCGTGATGCCCTACGGGCGCTTCACCTACCGCGTCGAGCGCACGCGGATCGTGCCGCCGACCGCCGTCTGGGTGACCCAGCGCGTCAGCTACGACCGCCTGATCCTCTCCGCCTGCCATCCGCTGTATTCGGCGGCCAAACGCATCGTCGTCTTCGCAAAGCTGGTGAAGGCCACGCCGAGAGGCGCGGCCGCGTGAGATCCGGCGAGGACCCCATCGATCGATTGTCCGCGCGACGACGATGAGGCTCATATGACGGTGCAGGAATCCCGATACGTGACGCGAGACCGGATGACGGGTCCGGCTCGCGACGGTGGGCGGCGCTTCGTGCGCACGTCCCCATCGCCCCCTCCCAAGGATGGTGCGGTGACCAAGGTGCAGCAGTTGCGAGACCACATCGAGTGCGGGACCTACACGGTGGACAGCCAGGCTGTCGCCGAGGCGATCCTGAAGCGTCTCCTTCTCAAAGAGGAGGGGACTCGATGAGCCACTGGCGTAACTAATCGTGTTCGTAGCCTCGCCAGGCGGCAGCGTCTGGCGAGGCCTCAACCCACGTCACCTCGGCGGGTCCGGCGCAGGACCTCGCCGATCCACGTGAGCCCGGAGGCCTCGACGCCCCGCGGCACGCAGACGCACAACTCGTAGTCCTCGCCGCCGGTCGCGGCCAGTTCGGCGGCGCCGATCCCCAGCGCAGCCGCCACCTCCGCGACCCCTAGGGCGAGTGGGAGCGCCGCCGCGTCTGAGCTCGAGCCGCACGCCGCTCGCCTCGGCCAGCCGCCGCGCGTCTGACGCGAGGCCGTCGGACAGGTCGAGCATCGCGCTCGCCCCCGCGGCGGCGAGCGCCCGTCCCTCGGCGAGCCGCGGTCGCGGTCGCAGGTAGCGCGCCACCAGCCCCGGCTGCTCGGGCGCCGGCCGTCGAGGATCGCCAGGCCGGCCGCGGCGGCGCCGAGCGTCCCGGTGACGCCGACGCGGTCGCCCGGCCGCGCGCCGTCGCGCCCGACGAGTCGCTCCGGCGCGTCCGCCCAGCCGACGACGGTGACCGCCACCGTGAGCGCCGGCCCGCGCGTGAGGTCGCCGCCGGCGATCGTCACGCCCGACTCGACCGCGAGCGCCTCGGCGCCGCGGTGCAGCGCGATCACGTCCGCGTCGCTCAGCTCCGGCGGCAGCACCAGCGAGAGGTACGCCTCGCCCGGCGAGGCGCCCATCGCGGCGATATCCGACAGCGCGCCGGCGAGCGCGCGCCAGCCCACGTCCTCTGGAGACGCCTGGCCGAGCCGGAAGTGCGTGCCGTCGACCATCACGTCCGTCGACACCGCGGCGAGCGCCGCCGGCCGTCACGACCGCGCAGTCGTCGCCGATCCAGCGCACGACGCGCGAGCCGGGACGCAGCGCGAGCACGTCCCGGATCGCGGCTAAGAGAGAAAGCTCACCGATGGCGGTAGACGATCCGCGCGCGGTTGAGGTCGTACGGGCGAGACCTCGACCCGGACGCGATCGCCGGGGAGGATCCGGATGCGGAAGCGCCGCATCTTGCCGGCGCAGTGGCCGAGCACCTCGTGCCCGTTGTCGAGCTGCACCCGGAACATCGCGTTCGGGAGTGCCTCGACGACCTCGCCTTCGAACTCGACCTTCTCTTCCTTCGCCAAGAGCTATATGACCCTGACGTCCGTCGCCTGCGGGCCCTTCGCGCCCTCGCCGAGCTCGTACTCGACCTTGGCACCCTCGGCCAGCGTGCGGAATCCGTCGCCGGAGATGGCGGAGAAGTGGACGAACGCGTCCTTGCCTCCGTCATCGGGGGTGATGAAGCCGAACCCCTTCTCGTCGCTGAACCACTTCACGACACCGGTAGCCATCTAAAGCACTCCTCGCGTACCACCATGCCGCCTCTGGCGGCCCTGACGGCGCAAGTTGTACCAGTCAGGGGTGCCTGCGGCTACCCGTCGGCCGGAGGCGCCTGCGTGCCGCCGTTGGGCGACTGGGTGTCCGGCGGCGGCTGGGCCGGTGACTCGTAGGCGCCGGGATCGGGGGCGGCACCGTTGTTGGTGCCGGTCGTCTTGTTGTCGGGCGTCGTGTTCTTGTCGGCGTTCGGGTCGGTCTTCGTGTTCGGATCGGCGTTCGGATCGGCGTTCGGGTCCGCGTTCGGATCGTTCTTGTCCTTCTCCGCGTCCTTGGCGCCCTCACGCGCGTAGTGGCCCATGAACGGCTGGCTCTGGAACGGCTCCTTCGGCTGCTTGAACTGGCCGCAGTACTTGCCGACGGCCTGCTTCATGTAGGCGCCCCAGATGGCGGCGGGGTAGGTGCCGCCGTCGATGTTGCCGCCGGTCGGCGCGTACATGCCGTTCATCGAGACCTGGCCGGAGCCGGGGAAGCCGACCCACACCGCCGTCGACGAGCCGCGGCGTGAAGCCGACGAACCAGGCGTCGATGTTCTTGTCGGTCGTGCCCGTCTTGCCGCCCGCGGGGCAGCCGATGTTCGCCTTGGTGCCGGTGCCGCCGGCGATGTTGGCCTCGAGGATCTTGGTCGCCTCGTAGGTCACGCCGTCCGAGAACGCCTTGACACGATGCACGCGCCAGCGGCGCGGAAGCTTGTCGGAGCCGTCGCGCTGGACGACCTTGCTGATCGCGCGCGGGCGGTTGCGGTAGCCGCCGTTGGCGATCGTCGCGTACGCGCTCGCCATCTCCAGCGGTGAGACGCCGTTCTCGAGGCCGCCGAGCGTCTCGGCGCAGTAGCCGCTGAGCTTGGACTTGATGCCCATCATCCGGGCCGTCTCCTTGACCTTGTCCGGGCCGAGGTCGGCGGCGAGCTGGATGTAGACCGAGTTGTCGGACGCCAGCGTCGCGCGGACGAGGTTCATGCTGCCGCCGCCCTTGGCGCTGTAGGTCTTGATCTCGAACGGCGCGCCGCAGGCCGGCGAGTCGATCTTCGTGGGCGACTTCGAGACGTAGGTCGTCGAGTTCGGGTTCACGCCCTCGCGCAGCGCGGTGAGCAGCGCCATGATCTTGAAGGAGGAGCCGGGCTGGCGGTGGCCCTGGGCGGCGAGGTTGAAGGTCGACTTGCCCTTCGAGCGCCCGTAGGTGGAGGAGGAGGCCATCGCGACGATGTCGCCGTTCTTGGGGTCGATCGTGACGATCGCCGACGACGGACCGACGTTGCCCATCGTGTTCGCGATCGCGGCGCGCGCCTCGCGCTGCTTGTTCAGGTCGATCGTCGTGTAGACGCGCATGCCGCCGCGCTTGACCTTCTCGGCGCCGTACTCCTTGATCAGCTCTGACTTGACGTAGTCGAGGACGTAGCGCTCGCGGGCCTTCTTGAAGTACCCGTCCATGTGCAGGCCGAGGCCCTTGGCCATCTCCTTCTTGGCCTGCGCGTGCGTGATCATCCCGAGCTCGGCCATCTTGCCGAGCACCTCGTTGCGGCGCTGCCCGCGTGCCGGGTTCGTTGTCCACCGGCGAGTACGTCGACGGGGCCTGCGGCATGCCGGCGAGCATCGCGGCCTCGCGCAGCGTCAGGTCCTTGACGTTCTTGTCGAAGTACAGGCGCGCGGCGGCGCTGGCGCCGATCGCCGACTGGCCGCCGTACGGTGCCGTACGGAACGGTGTTGAGGTACTTGCCGACGACCCACTTCTTCGAGTACTTGGCCTCGAGGTCGCGGGCGAGCTTCGCCTCGCGGATCTTGCGCTTGTAGCCGTCGAGCCCGCCGCGCGTGTCGTCCTGCGTGTAGAGCAGCCGGACGAGCTGCATCGTCAGGGTCGAGCCGCCCTGCACGGTCTTGTGCGAGGTCGCGTTCTTGACCGCGGCGCGGATGATGCCCTCGTAGTCGACGCCCGTGTGCTTGTAGAAGCGCTCGTCCTCGATCGCGATCGTCGCGTCCTGGAGGACCTTCGGCATCTGATTGGCCGGCACCGGCCGGACGAGATCGTCGGCCTGGATGAAGCCGAGGCGCGTCTTTCCGTCGGAGGCGAAGACCTCCGTGAGTGCGCCCGGGTTGCGCTGGGTGTAGGTTGAAAGCGCCGGCGCGGAGTTGGCCGTCCGCAGCACCCAGGTGACTGCGGCGCCTGCTGTTGCGGCGCCGCAAAGGACTACGACAAGCAGGCCGAGGAGTATCCATCGACCGACATGGGCGCCTGATTGGCGCCGCCTCATACGCGCAGAAAGACTCAAGGGCGAACGAGGGATTCTAGTTCGCGGTGCTTAAACCTCCCGTGAAAGTAGGCCCTCGGCCCGAAGGCGCTTGAGGCACTGCCGGCGCAGCGCGGCCTCCGCTCCGGCCCGATCGGGCGGATGCACCGGGTCGCTGCCGACGGCCAGGCGGACGCCCCACGGGACGGTCTCGGCGACCGAGACGTCCTGGCCCGTCTCGTCCGCCAGCGCCGCGATCGCGAGCTCGGCATCGGCCTCGGGCGGCAGCCAGACGGCGACGTCGAGCGCGACGACGTCGGTCTTGAGCGTGTCGTTCTTGAGGATTCCGCCGGCGAGCCTCTCGTTGGGGATCACGATCCGCTGCTCGGAAGCCGTCCGCAGCACCGTGTGGTTGAGGCTGACGTCCTCGACGACGCCGTAGTTGCCTTCGAAGGTAACCCAGTCGCCGACGCGGATCGGCTGCGTGATCGCGAGCATGATCCCCGCGATGAAGTTGGCCAGCGTCTGGCGGGCGGCGAAACCGATGACGGCCGCGGCGATCGCACTCGAGGCCAGCAGGCTGGTCGCGATGTTCGAGAGCCCGGTGAAGCCCGACAGCGCGACAAAGATCCCGATCGCGACGATCGTCGCGTAGAGCAGCCTGCGCACGAAGCGCAGGCGCGTCGCGCCCTCGCGCGACAGCCCGGTGCGCTCGGCGGCGACGCGCGCGGCCCGGCCCCGGAACGCCCGGTCGAGCACCGTCGCGAGCGTGAACGCGACCAGCAGCGAGGCGCCCGCGTTGATCCAGGCCGTGACGTCGATGCCACTATCGGCAGCCAGCATGATCGCGGACAGTAAACCGGGCGCTGTGCTCCTCGACGCACTCGGGACGCTGCTGACGTTCGAGCCGCCCGCCCCGCATCTGCGCGCCGCGCTGCTCGAGCGGACGGGCGTCGACGTCGGCGCCGACGCCGCGCGGGCGGCGATCAGGGCCGAGATCGCGTACTACCGGGCGCACCTGCACGAGGGGCGCGACCGGCGGCGCTCGACGACCTGCGGCTGCGCTGCGCGGAGGCGATGGCGCTGCCGTTCGCGACGCCGACGTCGTCCTCGCCGCGCTGCTGGCCTCGCTGCGCTTCCACGCCTACCCGGACAGCGCGCCCACGCTGCGCGCCCTGCGCGAGGCCGGGATCCGCACCGTCGTCGTCTCCAACTGGGACTGGTCGCTGCACGAGCGGCTCGAGGAGACCGGGCTGGCGGAGCTCGTCGACGGCGCCGTGGCGTCGGCCGAGATCGGCTCGGCCAAGCCCGACGGCGCCATCTTCCGCGCGGCGCTCGAGCTCGCCGGCGTCGCACCGGCGCAGGCGTGGCACGTCGGCGACACGCCGGAGGCCGACGTCGAGGGCGCCCGCGCGCGCCGGCGTGCGGCCGATCCTGATCGACCGCGACGGCGCTCAGGCGCCGCTCGACGGCGTGCTCACGGTCCGATCGCTGGCCGAGCTCATACCCTTGGCGACGCGCCGATGACGAGCCCCGAGCCCCCGCCCCTGCCCGAGGCGCCCGTCGAGACGGCGAGCCCCGAGCCTCCGTTTCCGCCTGAGGCGCCCGTCGAGACGGCGCCGGAGCCGTACACGGTCCCCGTCTGGGTCCCGTTCGCGACGCTGCTCGGCGTCCTGGTCATCGTCAACGTGATCGGCCTCGCCGTCGTCGGCTACCTGTCGGCCACCGACAAGTCGTTCAAGAGCACCGACGACCTGCCGCAGGGCGCCACGATCGGGCTGACGTTCCTCCAGGACCTCGTGTTCGTCTACGGCGCCTGGATCGCGATCAAGCTCGCGCTCGGGCGCGCGCGCCGCGAGACGTTCGGGCTGATCCGCGTCCGCGACGTGTGGAACGCGTTCAAGTGGGCGGCCGTGGCCTACGCCGGCTTCTGGCTGGTCACGATCGTGCTCACCGCGATCTTCGGCACGCCCGACGATCAGACGCTGGTGACCGACATCAAGGGGCAGGACTCGATCCCGATCCTGATGGCCTGGGGCCTGCTGATCTGCATCCTGGCGCCGATCGTGGAGGAGCTGTTCTTCCGCGGGTTCATGTTCGGCGTCTTCGCCCGCAGGATCGGCGCGGTCTGGGGCGCGCTGCTCACCGGGCTCGTCTTCGGGCTCGGTCACGCGCCCGCGGCACCGATCCAGTTGATCGCGCTCGGCGCGTTCGGGGTCGGATTGTGCCTGCTTTATTGGCGCACAGGGTCCATCATTCCCTGCATGGCCCTCCACGCCCTCAATAACTCGATCACCTTCGGACTGGTGAAAGAGCTTGACCCCGCGCTCTTCATCGGCGTCGTCGCGTTCAGCGTCGGCACCGTCGTCGCCGGCGCCACCGCGTTCTCCGCCCGTACCGCGGTGGCTGCATGAGGCGGCCGGCGTTCGCGCTGGCCGCGCTGATCGCGCTGGCCGCGTTGCCCGCCCAGGCTGTCGCCCAGACTCCCCCTCCGGCGCCCACGCCGACTCCTCCGGCGCCCACGCCGACCCCCCCGCCCGCTCCTCCCGTGCCGACCGCCGCGCTCTCGGTCAGCGCCCAGGACGTGCTGGCCGGCAAGCAACCGGCGGCGCTGACGGGCCGGACGTTCACGGCGCGGGTCGTGATGAAGCCCTTCGTCGTCAACGAGACGGCGGTGCTGCGGGTCTACCGCGGCGGCAAGAAGATCAAGGTCAAGACGCTCGCGTTCAAGCCGGTGGCCGGCGGGACGGCCGGTGTCGCGACGCTGAAGGTCAGCTCCAAGCTGGCCGGCACCGTGACGTTGAAGGCCTCACACCGGGCCACCCCCGGTCTCGCCACCGCGGTCGCGAAGCCGGTGAAGATCACGGTCGTGCGCGCCTACGCGGGCCCCGGCTCGCGCGGCCCCGCGGTCACGCTGCTCCAGAACAAGCTCGCCGCGCTGCACTACGTCGTGCCGCGCACCGGCGTCTACGACGCGGGCACGGGCCGCGCGATCATGGCCTGGCGCAAGGTGGCCGGCTACTCACGCACCTACATCGCCACCGAGGACGTCTTCGCGGGCCTGCTCAAGGGCCGCGGCGTGTTCAAGGTCCGCCATCCCGGTGACGGCCACCACGTCGAGGCGCGGCTGAACAGCCAGGTGCTCGCGCTGATCAACGGCTCAAAGGTCGAGCGGATCTACCACACGTCCTCGGGCAAGCCGTCGACGCCGACCGTGCAGGGCAAGTTCGCCGTGTACTCCAAGACGCCCGGCACCAACGCCAAGGGCATGGTCGACTCGAACTACTTCATCCGCGGCTACGCCATCCACGGCTACGTCGACGTCCCGCCGTACAACGCCAGCCACGGCTGCCTGCGCGTGCCGATCCCGAACGCGCGGGCGATCTACGACTGGCTGCGGATCGGCGACGTCGTCTGGGTCGAGCCGTAGGTATCGGCCAGCAGATGGGCGAGTAGCTCGTCCATCCCGCCGGCGGCGTGGGCCTCGCGCATGCGGTCCGCGCCGCCGCCCTCCTCGAGGATGCGCTCGATCTCCTCGAGCGCATCGTCGCCGTCGAGGTCGCGCGCGTACGGGCGCGCAAGCTGGAGGGCATCCCGGCGCGACCTGGCGGATCGGCCGCAGTTGGCCGCGCCACCAGATCGTCGCGTCGATGCCGTCGCGAGCGGCGCGGAACGAGGACTCCATCAGCGCCTCGGGCGGGGGCGCGAGCTCCTCCGCGCCGTCGGCGCAGGCGGCCGCGAGCGCATGGACGAGCGCGGCGAGCCCGGCGACCGTCTCGAGCCGGGTCTGCGCATCCATGGCGCGGACCTCGACCGTGCCGAGGTTCGGGCTCGGGCGCACGTCCCACCAGAGGAACGAGTAATCCTCGAGGTCGCCCGTCGCCTCACACCAGCGGATGACCTCGGTGTAGTCCTCCCAGCCCGCGAACGTCGGGCGGGATCGTCGAGCGCGGGAAGCCGCGGAAGATCGCCGAGCGCGCGCTGGCCAGGCCGGAATCGAGGCCGTGCCAGAACGGCGAGCTCGCCGCGAGCGCCTGCAGCAGCGGCAGGTGCGCGCGCATCCGGTTGCAGACGTCGATCGCCGTCTCCGGGTCGGGCATCCCGACGTGGACGTGCAGCGCCGCGGTCGGCGTGCGCGTGACGAGCCCGCGCATCTCGTCGCGGATCGCCTGGTAGCGCTCGGTCGGCACGTGCACGACGTCGCCGAAGGCCGCATCGGGATGCAGGCCGCCGCCGATGAAGGACCCGCCAGCGTCGCGCAGCTGCTCGCGCAGGCGACGCCAGAACCTCCACGCCTTCGGGTGCGGAGCGCACCACCGGGGTCACGCCTTCGATGAGCGCCTCATAGAGATCGTTCATGAGCTCGCCGCGCTCGGGGTGCAGGACCTCGATCAACTCGCTCGCGACGTTCGCCGGACGGAGCGTCGCGGCGTCGACCAGCAGAAGCTCCTCCTCAATCCCGAGTGCGAAGTCAGGGGCTTCGCCGAAGTGGTGCTCCACGCGGTCAGTCTATGGGTGCGGCGCCCAATATCGTCCACACCGATGTCAGCAAAAGACACTTTGATCGAGGAACTCCGCCGCCACGCCCTGATCGTCGGCGAGGTCACGCTCACCTCCGGCGCGACGGCGCAGTACTACGTGGACGCCAAGCGAGCGATCCTGCAGCCGACCGGCTTCGCCGCGCTCTCCGAGCTGATCGCCGGCTTCGCGCGTCAATGGGAGGCGACAGCGGTGGGCGGCTTGACGATGGGCGCCGACGCGCCCGCCTGCGCCGCGCTGGCGGGCGGCGCCGACGTCAAGGCCTTCTTCGTGCGCAAGGAGGCCAAGGCGCACGGCCTGCAGCGCAAGGTCGAGGGCCCGCCGCTGGAGCCGGGCGAGCGCTGCCTGATCGTCGAGGACGTCGTCACCTCCGGCGGCTCGACCGTCCAGGCCATCGAGGCGGTGCGCGCCGAGGGCTACGACGTCGTCGGCGTCGTCTCGGTCCTGGACCGCCTGGCCGGCGGCGCGGAGGCGATCGCGCTCGCCTCGGGCGACGCGCCGTACGAGGCGCTGGCGACGATCGACGAGGTCTACCCGGACCGTCCCGACCGGTCGTGACGGCGGGCGTGGAACTCTCCCGAGCATTTCCTCTGGAAATGCGACGCCCCCGGCAGGAATCGAACCTGCATCCCGCGCTTAGGAGGCGCGTGCTCTATCCATTGAGCTACGAGGGCCGCGGTGAAGGGTATGAGGGGAACGGACAGGCCGGTGCGCAAGGTGTAGCTTTTGCCCGGTTCGGGGAACGAGGGGGAGCAACCCACTCAGGGGGCAATTGATTTGAGTACCGGAACGGGCGCCAGTGATCTGCTCCAAGCCGAGCACAGCGGCGTCGACGAGATCATCGCCGGAAAGTCACCTGTGGCGGCGCGTTCGCCGCTGCAGCTGTTCTGGCGGCGTTTTCGCAAGGACAAGGTCGCGCTCGTAGCCCTCGCGTTCATCGTCCTGTTGGTCTTCGTGGCGATGTTCGCCGGGCCGATCCGTCACATCTTCGGCATCCCGGACCCGAACGTCGGCAACACCGACGCGCTCGACGACTTCGGTCTTCCCTCCGGCCCGAGCAGCGAGCACCTGATGGGCGTCGACCAGCTCGGCCGCGACATCTTCTCGCGCGTCATCGAGGGCGCGAGGGTCTCGCTGCTCGTCGCGTTCGTCGGCACCGGCCTCGCGGTCGCGATCGGCGTGACCATGGGCATGATCGCCGCCTTCTACCGCGGCTGGGTGGACACCGCGATCGCGCGCACGATCGACGTGCTGCTCGCCTTCCCGGTCCTGCTGCTCGGTCTCGGCCTGGCGTCGGCGTGCTCGACCAAGGACGGCTGCCTAGGCGGCGCCTTGGAGCCAGGGCTGACCGTCGTGATCGTGATCATCATCCTCTCCAGCTGGCCGTACGTGGCGCGCATCATCCGCGGTCAGGTCCTGTCGCTGCGCGAGAAGGAGTTCGTCGAGGCCTCGAGGTCGCTCGGCGCCTCCAACAAGCGGATCATCTTCCGCGAGATCCTGCCGAACCTCGTCGCGCCGATCATCGTCTACACGACGCTGTTCATCCCGGCCAGCATCCTGCTCGAGGCGTCGCTGTCGTTCCTCGGCGTCGGTGTCCAGGCGCCGCAGGCCTCGTGGGGGGAGATGCTCTCCGACGCGTCGACGATCTTCGACTCCGCCTGGTGGTACATGCTCTTCCCGGGCCTCGCGCTCGTCTTCACCGTGCTCGCCTTCAACCTCGTCGGCGACGGCATGCAGGACGCCCTGAACCCCAAGAGCTCCCGGTCGAGGTGAGCTGAGCCATGGCCGCATACATCGGTCGCCGCCTGATCTGGGTCGTCTTCCTGCTGTTCTCGATCACGCTGATCACGTTCATCATCTTCACCGTCCTGCCCGCCGGCGACCCCGCCGTCGCGCGCGCCGGCAAGCAGCCGTCGCCGGAGCTGATCGCGGCGATCCGCCAGCAGCTCGGGCTCGACAAGTCCAAGCCGGTCCAGTTCATCAACTACATCGGTGACCTGCTGCCGTTCTTCGGACACAACGGCGTCTACTTCGGGTTCTCCTACACGAACAACACCGAGGTCCTGCCCGAGATCCTCGAGCGGCTCCCGACGACGCTGGCCCTGACCGGCGGCGCCGTGATCCTGTGGCTCGCGGTCGGCATCCCGATCGGCGTCCTCTCCGCCGTCAAGACCGGCTCCTGGATGGACCGCGTCGCGATGAGCATCGCGCTGATCTTCATCTCGGCCCCGGTCTACTTCCTCGGGCTCGTCGTGCTCTACCTCTTCGCCGACGACATCGGGGTCTGGCCGATACTGCCAGGGGTCGGGGCCTACGAGGCGGCGGACTCCGTCGCCGGGAAGGCCGAGGCGCTGATCATGCCGTGGTGCGTGCTCGCGGCGGCCTTCGCCGCGGTGTACGCGCGCTTCCTGCGGGGCAACCTGATCGAGACCTTGCAGGAGGACTACATCCGCACGGCCCGCGCCAAGGGCCTGTCCGAGCGCCGCGTGATCTTCCGTCACGGCGTGCGCGCGGCGATCACGCCGATCGTCACGCTGCTCGGCCTGGACATCGGCATCCTGCTCGGCGGCGCGATCCTCACCGAGACCGTCTTCAACATTCCCGGCATCGGGCGCTACGCCTATGCCGCGATCAACGTCTCCGACCTGCCGGTGATCCAGGGGACGGTGCTCGTCGGTGCGTTCTTCATCGTCATCATGTCCCTGGTCGTGGACATCCTGTACGCGTTCATCGATCCCCGGGTGCGCTACTGATGCCGCCGCTGCTGGAGGTCGAGAACCTCACCGTCCACTTCGAGACCGAGGACGGCCTGGTCAAGGCCGTCGACGGGATCTCCTACACCGTCGACCGCGGCCAGACGCTCGGGATCGTCGGCGAGTCAGGGTCGGGCAAGTCGGTCTCCTCGCTCACGATGCTGGGCCTGACCCGCGCTCGCAACGCGCGGATCTCGGGCTCGGTGCGCTTCGACGGCAAGGACCTGCTGACGCGCGTCCGACGACGAGCTGCGCACGATCCGCGGCAACGACATCGCGATGATCTTCCAGGACCCGCTGTCCTCGCTGCACCCCTTCTACAAGGTCGGGTCGCAGATCGCCGAGGGCGTGCTGCTCGCACCGCGACGTCTCGAAGGCCCAGGCCTGGGATCGCGCGGTCGAGATGCTCTCGCTGGTCGGCATCCCGGAGCCGCGCAAGCGCGCCGACGCCTACCCGCACGAGTTCTCGGGCGGCATGCGCCAGCGCGCGATGATCGCGATGGCGCTGGCCAACGATCCGAAGCTGCTGATCGCCGACGAGCCGACGACGGCGCTCGACGTGACCGTGCAGGCGCAGATCCTCGAGCTGATCGAGAAGCTGCAGAGCGAGTTCGACACCGCCGTCGTCGTCATCACCCACGATCTCGGCGTGGTGGCCGAGATGGCCGACGACATCGCGGTGATGTACGCCGGCCGGATCATCGAGAAGGCCAACGTCGACACGATCTTCGAGGCCCCGAGCACCCGTACACCTGGGGGCTGCTGTCGTCGATCCCGCGGCTGGACTCGCCGCGCGGCGAGGAGCTGGTGCCGATCGCGGGCCGTCCGCCGTCGCTGATCACGCTGCCCGGCGGCTGCTCGTTCCATCCGCGCTGCCCGTACGTGCGCGAAGCGCACAAGACGACCGATCCGAAGCTCGAGCCGGTCCCCGGCAACCCGGACCATCAGGTCGCCTGCCTGCTGGCACCCGAGGTGCGACGCAAGCTGTGGAGCGAGCTGCGCGAAGGCGTCAAGCCCGATGTGGCCCGTGAGGACGTCATGGAGGAGAAGGCCGTATGAGCGTCGCCGCAAGCGAGGCCGGCTCCAGCCAGACCCCGTCGCGAGACGCGCTGATGCAGGTGCGCGACCTGGTCATGCACTTCCCGATCTACGCCGGCTTCTTCCGTCGCCAGGTCGGCGCCGTGCAGGCGGTCGACGGCGTGTCCTTCGACGTGATGCGCGGCGAGACGCTCGGGCTCGTGGGCGAGTCGGGCTGCGGCAAGTCGACGACCGCGCGGCTGCTGCTGCGCCTGCTGGACCCGACGTCCGGCTCGATCAGCTTCGACGGCCGCGAGATCGCGGACATCAAGGGCGCCGAGCTGAAGGCGCTGCGCCGCGAGATGCAGATGATCTTCCAGGACCCGTACTCGTCGCTGAACCCGCGCAAGACCGTCGGCGCGATCATCTCCGACCCGTTCGTGATCCACGGGATCCAGCAGACCAAGGCCGAGCGCAAGCAGGCGGTACAGGACCTGATGGACACCGTCGGCCTGAACCCTGAGCACTACAACCGCTATCCGCACGAGTTCTCCGGCGGCCAGCGCCAGCGCATCGGCGTCGCCCGCGCGCTCGCGCTCAAGCCGAAGGTGATCGTCGCCGACGAGCCGGTCTCCGCGCTCGACGTCTCGATCCAGGCCCAGGTCCTCAACCTGCTGCGCGACCTGCAGAAGGAACTCGGGCTGACGCTGATCTTCATCGCCCACGACCTCTCGGTCGTGCGCCACATGTGCGACCGCGTCGCGGTCATGTACCTCGGGCGGATCGTCGAGCTGGCGTCGTCGGACCAGCTCTACGCGCATCCGCGGATGCCGTACACCGGCGCGCTGATGTCCGCGGTGCCGGTCGCCGATCCCGCGGCTGGCGCGCGGCCAAGAAGCGCCAGGTGCTGACGGGCGACGTGCCGTCGCCGACGAACCCGCCGCCCGGCTGCCGCTTCCACACCCGCTGCTGGAAGGCGCAGGAGATCTGCCGCACCGACGATCCGCCGCTCGAGGCCAAGGAGGGCGGGAACCTCGCCGCGTGCCACTTCCCGCTGACCGATCGCCGAAGTGCTCGAGCGCGTCCCGTCGGCGCGCAACGTCCACGACTAGAGCGATGCGCGGAGCGTCTCGGCGTCGACGCCGAGCGCTTCCAGGGTGCGGCAGGCGCCGCCGCTCGAGTCGCGCAGCGCGGAGCGCAGCAGGTCGACGACGCCGATCACGTGCGTGCGGTCGGCGGCGGCTTCGCGCAGCGCCTCGTCGAAGACCTGGCGCGCGTAGACCGTGACGGCCGAGGCCCGCTCGTCGAGCGGCGGCTCCTCGATCCCGGCGAGCGTCGGCTGCGCCGCCGCGCGGGCCTGCTCGAGCATGACGCCGTTCGCACGCAACGCCGCCGCGGCGACGCCGTCGCCGGCGCGCAGGATGCCCAGCAGCAGGTGCTCGGAGCCCATCCGCGCGGCGCCGAGGGCCGTCGCCTCCTCGCCCGCGAGCTGGACGGCGGCGCGGGCCTCGGGAGCGACGCGCAGGCGCGCCGGCTGCTCGGCGCCCGGCGGCGGCTCGGTCGCCGCGGCGAGCGCGCGGTAGCGCCGGTGCGCGGCCTGGCGTGAGATCCCGAGGGCGCGCGCGACCGAGCCGTAGGAGTTGCCGGCGTCCAGCGCGCGCCAGGCCTGCACGCGTTCGAAGGCGTCGAGCTCGCGCCGCAGCGCGGACAGCGCGTGCAGCGCGACCTCGGGGTCCGAGGCGCGGACGGCGTGCTCGAGCAGGTCGACGAGTCGTTCGGAGAGCTCTATCGCGCGCTCCAGCCCAGGTCCATGGTCACGGGAACGCCGCTGAAGGCCGCGCCGCCGGGGCCGGCGAGGAAGGCGATCACGTTCGCGACCTCGTCGGGCTCGATCAGGCGCTTGACCGCGTGCGGCGCCAGGATGATGTCCTCGCAGCACCCGCTCCTCGCTGGTGTCGTGCGCCTTGGCCTGGTCGGCGAGCTGGCGCTCCACCAGCGGCGTGCGGACGTAGCCGGGGCAGACCGCGGTGGCGGTGATCCCGATGTCGGCGCCCTCGAGCGCGAGCGTCTTGACGAGCCCGAGCACGCCGTGCTTGGCCGCGACGTAGGCGGCCTTGTACGGCGAGGCGACGAGCGCGTGGGCGGAGGCGACCGCGACGAAGCGGCCGTTGCCGCTCACCGCCAGCGCGTCCCAGGCGTGCTTGGCGAGCAGGAACGGGCTGGTCAGCAGCAGCGCGACGATCGCGTCCCAGCGGTCCTCGGGGAAGTCGCGCACCGGGGCGACGTGCTGGATGCCGGCGTTGGCGACGACGAGGTCGAGCCGGCCGAACGCGTCCAGGGCGCCGGCCACGGCGTCCGCGTTGCCCTCGCGCGTCGTCAGGTCGGCCGCGAACGGGACGCCTGGCCCGTCCGCCTTCAGGTCGACCGAGAGGACGTCGTAGCCGTCGTTGAGGAGCCGGTCGGCGGTCGCGCGGCCGATTCCGCCGGCGGCGCCGGTGACAAGAGCGGCGGGCATGCCGCTTCGCCTACCCGGCAGCGCGCTCGGCCAGACGTGCCAGTCGCTTGTCCCAGTCCGCTCCGACCTCCGCCATCCAGCCCATCGCGTCCACCAGCGGCGCCGGCGTCAGCGTGTAGTGCGTCTCGCGACCCTCACGCCGCGGCTCGACCAGGCCCGCCCGCTGCAGGGCCGCGAGGTGCTTGGCGACGGCCTGGCGCGTGATCGGGAGCTCGCCCGCCAGCCGCGACGCGGTCAGCTGCGGCCGCTGGGCGACCGAGCGCAGGACCTCGCGGCGCGTCGGGTCGGAGAGCGCGAAGAAGACTTCGTCTACGCCGGGCAAAGCATCGACGCGCCGGAGAGCGCCAGCAGCTTCGGGCCCCACGTCACCGTGTCGGCGGCGAAGCGGTGCTCGGTGACGACGAAGCGCGTGCCGCCGGATGGTCCTCGAGCGCCCATTCGACGCGCGAGTCGCCCCAGCGGAAGACGATCCGCTCCGAATCGGCGACCTCCTCGACGACGCCCTCGCGCGTCTCGCCGCCGCTCGGTCACGCGCAGCGGGCTGTCCTCGTACGGCTCGAACTCGACCTCGTCGGCCAGCCAGCCCTCGAGCTCGGACGGCTCGGTGATCAGCTCCCAGGCGCGTTCGCGCGGGACGGGGAGGACGACTTCGCGGTTCACGACGGGCATCGGCGCGCTCCTGCAACTGATCGGTTGCGTAACAGGCTACCATGGGCGAAAACGCAACTCGGAGGTTGCATATGCCCCTGGTACCGATGGTCGTGCAGCAGGACTCGCGCGGCGAGCGCTCGTTCGACATCTACTCGCGGCTGTTGCGCGAGCGGGTCGTGTTCGTCGGCTCGGCGATCGACGACGACGTCGCCAACCTCGTCGTCGCCCAGCTGCTGCACCTCGAGGCCGAGGACCCCGACAAGGACATCCAGATGTACGTCAACTCGCCGGGCGGCGTCGTCTACGCGGGCCTGGCGATCTACGACACGATGCGGTTCATCAAGCCCGACGTGGCGACGATCTGCTGCGGCATCGCGATGTCGGCGGGCTCGCTGATCCTGGCCGGCGGCGCGGCCGGGCAAGCGCTCGTCGCTGCCCAACAGCCGGATCCTGATCCACCAGCCGTCAGGCGGCTTCCAGGGCCAGGCGACCGACATCCAGATCCACGCCCGCGAGGCGCTCGAGCTGCGCGAGCGCCTGGAGGAGATCTACGCCGAGCACACCGGCAAGCCGCAAGGAGCAGATCTCCACTCGACCTCGAGCGCGACCGCTTCTTCACGCCGCTCGAGGCGCAGGACTACGGCCTGATCGACCGCGTGGTGGTCGATCGCAACAACGGCAACGGCTACTCGTCGTCGTCCTCGTAGAGCGATTCGCGCACCAGCTCGTTCCCGGAGCCGTCGAGCAGCACGACGTCGAGGTACTCGTCGTCGTAGGCGTCGGGAGCGAGCAGCGTGAAGCGCTCGAACACGACGTCGGCCTCGTCGACGGTCGTCTCGCCGAGCTGGGCGGAGACGACGCGGCCGCGGCGCTCGAACACGACGCCCCAGATCAGCGTCATCGCCGCCACCTGCTCGCGCTCGCCGCGCCAGCCGCCGACGACCTCCTGGGAGATGTCGATGCGCCACTCCGGGTGATCCTCGGCGACGTCGGGCGTGTAGTCGGCCCAGGCGTAGAGCTCGCTCGGCTCGTCGCCCGGCGCGAAGGACACGTAGCCGAAGAGCTCGAGGCCGGTGTCGGTGCGCGCGGTCGCCGGGACGTAGGTGCGGCCGGACCAGGTGCGGTCCGGGAACCAGTGGATCTCGCCCGCGGTGCCGAGCTCGGGATCCCCCTCCTCGGTCTCGACGCGCAGGCAGGCGGCGAGGAACTCAGCCTGAAGGGTCTCCTCCGGCGGCAGTCCGCCCTGGGGCGGCTCGGCGGCGAAGCGGCAGATCGGCATGGCGCGGAAGCCTAGCTGCCTGGGACCTCGATCAGGATCGTGACCGGGTCCGTCGTTGACCAGCTCGACGTCCATGTGCGCGCCGAAGACGCCGCGCTGCGCGTCCAGCCGCTCGCAGAAGCGCTCGTACAGCGGCTCGGCGATCTCGGGCCGGGCGGCGTCGACGTAGGCCGGCCGGTTGCCCTTGCGCGTGTCGCCGTAGAGCGTGAACTGCGAGACGCAGAGGACCTCGCGTTCGCCCAGCGGCTCGTTCATGCGCCCGTCGGCGTCGGCGAAGACGCGCAGGTTGCGGACCTTCTCGGCGAGCCGGTCGGCGTCGGCCGCGGTGTCGGTGTGCGTCACGCCGAGCAGCACGAGCAGGCCGGGGCCGATCGCACCGGTGACCGCGCCGTCGACGGTGACGCTGGCGCGGCTGACCCGCTGGACGAGCGCCCTCACAGCTCGCGCAGCTCGGCCGCGGCCTGCTCCGGCGCGCAGGATGCAGAGGTTCACGCCGGTGCCGAGCTCGAGCCCGGCCATGTGCGTGAGCCGGGGGAGGATCTCGATCCGCCAGCCGAAGTGGTCGGCGCCGCTCGGGGCGGTCCGGATCCACAGGTTCAGCGGCGGGCTGGCGCCGAGCCGCGCGCGCAGCCGTCGCAGCGCGTCCTGCAGCAGCGCGGCGCCGGACGGGCCGTCGTCCTCGAAGCGCGCCCGCGGGCGGCGGGGCGCGAGCACGAGGTGGAACGGGACGCGCGAGGCGTAGGGCGCCATCAGGACGGCCTCGTCGTCGATCGCGACGATCCGCTCGCGCCGGCGCACCTCCTCCTGCACGAGGTCGGCGAGCAGGTTGCCGCCCATCGTGCGCACGGCGTACGCGCCGAAGCGCTCGCGCTCGCGGGCGACCGCGGCGGGGACGAAGTCCAGCGCGTAGAGCTGCGCGTGCGTGTGCGGCAGCGAGGCGCCGGCCGGCGTGGTGCTCGTTGACGATCAGGTGCCGGCAGGCCGCGTCGGCGTGGGCGCGCATCCGTTCGCGCCAGGTGTCGACGGCCAGCGCGAACTGCGGAGTGGACAGCTCCGCGAGATTTGTGACCGGATCGGGCGCGTTGACGATCACCTCGTGCGCGCCGAGCGCGGGCTGGGCGGTGAACAGGTCGGGGTAGGCGTCGGCCTCGGGCGGGCGCGCCTGCGGGTCGAGCGCCGGGTACTTGTTCGGGAACGCGCGCACGGTCCAGCCCGGCGTGTCCGGGGCGCCGCCGTCCGGGCGCAGCGCGTAGACCTCGGGCGGCGTCTGGTCCTCGTGGCCGGGCAGGAACGGGTCCTGCTCGGGGTCGATCGGCGGTTCCGGGGCGACGCTGAAGCCGCCGCCCGGACGGTCGGCGCGCTCGCCGGCGATGATCGACTTCAGACCCGTCAGCGGGTCGACGCGCACCTGGGGCATCAGCGGAGGTAGCGCTCGATGTCCTTGGACAGCTCGTCCTCGCTCTTGTACGGGCCCGTGTGGGTGTAGGTCTTGCCGTCGCGGGCGATGAACATCGGTCATCGGGAAGCCCGCGGCGATCTGGCGGTCGTAGGCGACCTTGTTCTTCGGATCGGTGTAGGACGGGAACGGCAGCGGGCGCTCGGCCAGGAACTTCCGGGCCTTCGTGTCCGCGTCCTCGCTGTTGAGGCCGATGAACCCGACCTCCTTGCCGTGCTTGAGCGCCGCCGCCTGGAAGACCGGGAACTCGGCCTGGCACGGCCCGCACCAGGAGGCCCATTTGTTGATCACCAGCGGGGTTCCCTTGAGCGCGTCGATGCGCGCGTCGAAAGCTTCCTGACCACCGCCGAGCAGCTCGTTGGCCTGGGCGTAGATCCCGTTGAGCGGAGCAGGCGCGGTCGCCAGCGTCTGCTTGGCCGCGGGGAGGTCGAAGTCGGTCCCATCGGACCCTGTTTGACCCCCGGTCTGCGTCAGTCCGATGACCACGACCACGACAAGACCAACGGCGGCGACGAGAACAAGCAACCGGCGCATGAGACAAGAGGGTGGCAGATCGGGGGCCTCTGCTTACGAGTCTGCTTCAATAGAGCGGACTCGCCGGGAGCATTGTCCGAGGGGAACGCCCACAGGCGCCTGGAGCTCCCGCCCGCGAGTTTTCCCTGGAGCGTCCGCCCGTCAACCGGCGTCCGCTGCTACCGCCACTTTGCGAGCAGTCCATGGCTGAGACCACGCCAGTGGCCGAACTGGCCACGCTTCCCTCAACCGAAGAGATCGACCGCGCGTCCGCGTTCGCTCGTGAACCCTTCCTGACCGAAGGGGAGGACGCCGCGACCGCGCTGGCGCCGGAGACTCCGCGCCGCCGCGCGCTGGACTCCGCGCTGCTCGAGCTCGAGGCCGGCGCGAAGGTCCCGTCGCCGCACTGGCGCCGCCAGTGGTCGCTGCTGCTCGGCCTCGACCGGCTGCTCTCGCAGTCCGAGCCGAAGCTGGTCGACGGCACCGTGCTCTCCGCCCACCAGGTCGACGCGCTGTCGGGCACGCTGACCGCGCTGCTCGCCGATCGCCTCAAGAACGGCGACACCCCGGCCGCCCCCGCGGCGACGCCGGTGCTCGACGCCGGCGACGCCCCGTCCGAGGACGAGGACGACGAGGATCCGCAGGACTGGGAGGACACGCCGGACGAGGCCGAGGCCGAGAACGTCGCCGAGGCCCCCGAGGACCCCAACGCCAGCAAGCGCTTCTGGTTCGAGCACGCGACCGGCGCCGGCAAGACCGTCGCGGCCGTCGGCTTCGTCGAGGCCTCGCGCACCGGCGGCGTCCTGATCCTCACCCACCGCCGCAACCTCGTCGACCAGTTCAACGGCGAGCTGACCGACCGTGGCTACAAGAAGCGCCTGGCGCCCGCGCTGCTCGGCCACGCCGACACGGCCAACGGCCCGGTGACGGTCGAGACCTACCAGTGGTTCGTCCGCAACGCCGGCAACATCTCCGACGCCTACTCGATCGTCATCTGCGACGAGGCGCACACCGCGCTGGGCGAGAAGACCTCCGCCGCGATCCGCGCCTGGACCGGCCCCGTCTTCGTCGGCATGACCGCGACGGGCGCGCTGATCGCCCGCCACGTCACCGACCTCTTCCCGACCCAGACCTCGCGCTTCGACCTCGCGCAGGCCGCGCGCCGCGGCGTCATCTCGCCGCTGCGCTGCGTGCGCATCCCGCCGGGTCCGGGCGTGCGGACGATCGCCAAGGTGCCGCTGCGCCGCGGCGAGGTCGACACCGAGTTCGACCAGGAGATGCTGGCCGAGCTGCTCGATCAGCTGCCGTTCAACCTCGCGATCGCCGACCTGTACAAGACGCGCTTCAACGGCGTGCCCGGCGTCGTCTACGCCGCCGGCGTGCGCCACGCCTACAACGTCGCATCGGCCTTCCGCGACCTCGGGATGAAGGCGCATGGCCGTCTCGGGCGAGACGCCGAAGCGCGAGCTGGCGCAGATCCTCGCCAGCTACGAGGCCGGCGACATCGACGTGCTGGTCAACGCGCAGCTGCTGGCCGAGGGCTGGAACTCGCCGCGCGCGACGGTCTGCATGCACCTCGCGCCGACCGCCTCCAAGCGCATCTACCAGCAGCGCGTCGGCCGCGTCACGCGTCGCCACCAGGGCAAGGAGGCCGGCATCGTCGTCGACTTCGTGCACCCGGCGACCAAGCACGACGACCCCGTCGTGACGCTGCACTCGCTGCTCGATCGCGACGTCTACCGCGGCGGCGCGATCGTCGTCGGCCCGGTCCGCCGCGGCCGTGGGCGCCGCCTGCGCGTCGAGCGCCGCGTGCTGCCGGTCACCTCCGAGGAGAACCGGCGGATCGAGGTCTTCGAGCGTGAGCTGTGGCGGATCGCCGTCGAGCACCTCGACTACGGCGAGCAGGTCCAGTGGGCGGCGCTGGCCGGTGCCCGCGTGGCGCCGACCGGTTGGCGCCGGGCGCGCGCGATGCTGCACTTCGACCAGGGCGGCGAGCTCAAGCGCACGTTCCTGATCACCGCGGTCGACCGCAACAAGAACCCTGCTCTGCGGCTGCGCGCGCTGCAGGAGATCGCTTCCGGCCGCGACGCCGAGGCGTTCGACCGCGCGCTGGACTTCGTCGAGTCCTGGCCGCGCGAGGACAAGCGCGAGGGCGTCAAGGTCGTCCTGCAGGCGCTGGCCGAGAAGAAGATCGGCCGCCGCGACCAGGCCAACAACTGGATCTGGCGCTGCGCGAACATGACGCGCGAGGTCCACGAGGAGTACGCCGTCCAGCGCTGGCCCGAGACCAAGCGCCTGCTCGGCCTGCTCGTCAACTCTTCAGGCGGGGCGCACGCGCGCAACGCCCGCCGGCTCGTGCAGGCCTCGCGCCAGCAGGACCGGCGCCTGTCCGCCGCCCTGCTCGCCGCCGCCCTGCCGCACACCGCCGAGGCCGGCGAGGTCATCAACGGCGCCCGCACGCGCATGTCCCGCAAGCCCGCCGCGCTGGCGCGGGAGCTGCTGCGCAACTTCCCGAAGGGCCGTGGCGCGAAGACCAAGCGCCGCCGCACCCGCCGCAAGGGCGCGGGCGAGGGCCTGGCCCCGGAGGCCGTGACCGCCGCCGTCGGCGCGAACAACGACGCGTTGGACGGCGCGTTCGAGGACGACGATCTGGATCTGGACCTCGACCTCAACGACGACGTCGAGACCGACGACGAGGAAGACGAGAAGCCGGTCGCCCCGCGCTCGCGCCGCAACCGTCGCCGCCGCCCGGTCGACAGCGACCCGGAGTCCACCGGCTCGCGTCGCGGCCGCTCGCGTCGCCGCCCCGCCGGCGCGCAGGCCGCGCCGGCTGAGGGCGAGCCCGTCGCCGATGCAACGCCGCAGCCGGTCGGCGAGGGCGGAGACGCCCCCGCGCCCAGGTCGCGCCGCTCGCGTCGCAGGCCCGCGGGACAGCCCGTGGGCGAGGTCGCCGCGGCCGAGTCGGTGGCCGAGGGCGCCGAGGCGCAGCCGTCGCGGTCGAGCCGTTCGCGTCGCAGGCCCGCTGCGCAGCCCGTGGGCGAGGCCGCGGCGTCCGAGTCGGGCGGCCGAGGGCGCCGAGGCGCAGCCGTCGCGGTCGAGCCGTTCGCGCCGCAAGCCCGCCGCGCAGCCCGTGGGCGAGGCCGTGGCGTCCGAGTCGGGGCCGAGGGCGCCGAGGCGCAGCCGTCGCGGTCGAGCCGTTCGCGTCGCCAGCCCGTCGGCGAGGTCGCCGCGACATCGCCGGCCGATGGCCCCGACGCGCCGGCGACCCGGTCGCGTCGCAACCCCGCCGCTGAAGGCGCAGACGGTCAGCTCGCTCTGCCGGGCGCCGAAGTCGCGCCGCGGCCGGCTCGCTCGCGGCGCCGGGCCGTGTCGCCCACCGGCGACGCCCAGCCGGTCGCCGAGTCCGCCGCCGAAGCCTCGCCGTCGGCCGCCAAGGCCGCGCCGAAGCGCGCCCCGCGGCGGACGCCGAATACCGCCGATGCGATCGAGGCCGAGGCCGCCGCTCGCCGTACGCCCGTGACGCCCGAGGCCGTCGCGGCGGAGACCGGCGCCCCGAAGGCCCGCAGCCGCCGCAAGCCGGCTGCCGAGCAGCCCGCTGCCACCGCGGTCGTGGAGACCGCCACGCCGAAGCCGCGCACCCGTCGTACGACGGCCGCCGCTCCCCCGCTCGACGCTCCCGGCATCGCGGTGGTCGAAGCGACCTCGCGCGGCCGCAAGCCGGCCGCGGCTTCCGCGGCCGACGCCCCCGGCACGGCCGTGGTCGAGCGCAAGCCCCGCGCGCGCCGCACGCCCGCCGCGAAGGCCGCGCCGTCGGCCGCGGGCGCCGCGAAGCCTGCCGCCAAGGCCAAGCCCGCCGCCAAGGCCAAGCCCGCCGCCAAGGCCAAGCCTGCCGCGAAGGCCGCGCCGTCCGCCGCCGCCGCGAAGCCCAAGGCCAAGCCCGCAGCCAAGCGCGGCGCGGCGAAGCCCGCGGCCGCGCCGAACGGCCCGGTCGCCGACGCGGCGGCCGCTGTCCGGGCCGCCGTGAGCAAGCCGAAGCCGAAGGCGCCGAAAGCGAAGGCCAAGCCCGCGGCGAAGCGCACGCCGCGCGCGAAGAAGCCGCCCGCCTCGCCGCTCGAGGCTGCGAGCGAGCGCGTCCGCGCCGCCGTCGAGGACGCCGCCTAGACAATGGATGTCGCCGGCAAGGTCGTGGTCGTCACCGGGGGTGCCTCCGGTATCGGCCGCGCGCTGGCCGAGCGGTTCGCCGACGACGGGGCGAAGGGCATCGTCGTCGCCGACCTCGACCAGGAGGGCGCGACCGACGTCGCGACCGACCTCGGCAACGCGATCGCGGTCGCCTGCGACGTCGCCGATCCGGCGCACGCCGACGTCCTGATCGGCGCGGCCGAGCAGTCCTTCGGGCCGGTCGATCTCTTCTGCGCCAACGCCGGCGTCGCCGTCGGCATCGGCCTCGGCTAGCCCGGCCGACTGGGACCTCGCGTTCGGCGTCAACGTCCGCTCGCACATCGCCGCCGCCGAACGGCTGCTGCCCGGCTGGCTCGAGCGCGGCAGCGGCTACTTCCTCACGACCGCGTCAGCGGCCGGCATCGCCTCGCAGATCGGCTCCGCGCCCTACGCCGTGACCAAGCACGCCGCGGTCGCGTTCGCGGAGTGGCTGTCGATCACCTACGGGGCCCGCGGCGTGGGCGTCAGCTGCCTGTGCCCGATGGGCGTCAACACGCCGCTGCTGACGGACGGCATCGGCGGCGAGGAGGGTCTCGGCTTCCGCGTCGTGGCCGCGGCCGCGCCGGTGCTCGAACCCGAGGACGTCGCCACCGCCGTGGTCGAGGGCCTGCGCGACGAGCGCTTCCTGATCCTGCCCCATCCCGAGGTGCTCGAGTACTTCCAGCGCAAGGCCGCGGACTACGACCGCTGGCTGGCCGGAATGCGCCGGCTGCAGGCGCGCGTCGAGGCTTCCTGAGCGAGGACAGACCTCCACGGCCGAGTGATTGACCCACTCATGAGAACTCCATAGGGTCACCGTCGCCGGATCCAGGTCCGGTGCAGGAGGAGCTCAAATATGCAAGAGGGGGTCTCAAGGATGTCACCCGTCAAGCGGGCAGCTTGTGTGCTGGCCGCAGGAGCGGCGCTCGGTGTATGCGTCGCGCCGTCGATCGCCAAGGCCGATCCGGTCGTCGACGCTGCCGTCGCGCAGCTGAACGATCTTGGAATCGGCACCCTCACTGGGATGCCGAGCGGTCGTACGACGTACCGCACCACCGAGGAGGTCAACGCCGAGCTCATGGCGCTGGCCACGACCTACCCGACCCAGGTGGTCGTCAAGGACGCGCCCTACAAGAGCATCCAGGGCCGCACGATCAAGTACGTCGAGATCACCAACAACGCTTCCGCGGTCGGCGACGGCAAGCCCGTGTTCTTCAACATGGGCGGGATCCACGGCAACGAGACGCCGGGCGTCGAGGACAGCCTCGAGTTCGCGTACGACGTGCTGCTGCAGGCCAAGACCAACCCGAAGGTCGCCGCGCTGCTGGACAAGGTGCGGTTGATCGACCTGCCGCTCACCAACCCTGACGGCCACGCCTTCAGGAACGCCGCGGGCAACGCTGCCCCGCGCCGCGCGAGCTGCGGGCCGTTCGGGGCGATCGTCCCGCCCGCCACGTGCACGACCACGGGCGTCGACCTCAACCGCAACTATCCGTTCGGCTGGGGCTCCAACATCGGCGTCTCCCTGGCCGCTCGCGGCACCGGCCCGGGCTCCGAGCCCGAGGTCAAGAACACGATGGACATCGTGCTCAAGAACCAGGTCGTGACGCTGGTGACCCAGCACACGAACTCGCGCGCGATCTTCTACCCGGGCATGGAGATCTACGCCGGCCAGACGCCGGACGTCAACAACGGCTTCCGCGACCTCGCGCTCGCGATGGCCCACGCCACGGCCGACGGCTACACGAACGTCCGCGACTCGGGGAACGACTACGAGACCAGCGGCGAGACCAATGACTGGTCCTACTACGCGACCCGCGGCATCGGCAACACGCTCGAACTCGTCGGCGGCGGCGCGGGCTGCCCGCAGGCGCTCCCGCCGTACCAGACCTGCACGGCGGCGGACTACAGCGGCACCGCCGGTCCGGGTTCGACGGCCGCGCAGACCGCCCGCTTCCAGGGTCACCCGGTCCGGAACGCGATCTGGCTCAACCTCGTCTACGCGTCGCTGGCCGGCGCGCACTCGCAGATCACCGGCAAGGCCGTCCCGGGCGCGACGCTGAAGATCACGAAGGACTTCAACCTCTACACGGCGCCGGTGCAGATCGGCAACACGGTCGGCGGGGGTGCCAATCCGAACCCCGGTCCGTCGACGCCGCCGCAGGCGATCCCGACCCACATCGAGTCCTCGCTCACGGTCCCGGCCTCGGGCACGTTCAAGTGGGACGTCAACCCGTCCGTGCGTCCCGTGCCGGCCTATGAGGCCGACGGCGTCCACGCCGGTCCGCGCGGCTTCTACCAGGAGAGCTACACGCTGACCTGCACCGCGGCCGACGGCACGCTGCTCGGTTCGACGAAGGTCCTCGTCGACAAGGGCGACGTCGCCAACATCACGCCGTGCACCACCGGCGGCGTCGGCGGCTCGGTCGCCGCGACGCTCTCGCTGGTCCTGGGCACGCCCGGCACGTTCGGCGCGTTCACGCCGGGCCTCGCCAAGGACTACCTGGCGAACACGACGGCCACGGTCATCTCGACCGCGGGTGACGCGACGCTGACCGTCGCCGACCCGAGCGCGACCGCCACGGGCCACCTGGTCAACGGCACGTTCTCGCTGCCGCAGACGCTGCAGACGCGGGCGGGTTCCCGCACCTACGCTCCGGTCGGCGGTTCCGCCAGCCCGACGAGCCTCTTCACCTGGTCCGCCCCGGTGTCGAACTTCGTCGTTCCGGTCGAGTTCCAGCAGTCCATCGGCGCGACGGACGCGCTGCGTACCGGTACCTACGCCAAGACGCTGACCTTCACGCTGTCGACGACGACGCCGTAGTCAGTTCTGCCGGAGGGTGACCTCGCCCGCGCTCAACGCGGTCGAGGTCCCGTCCGGCAGTTGGACGAGCAGGGCGCCGGTGTCATCGATACCGGCGCCGGTGCCCTCTCCGTCCTGCCAGCGCACGGGCTGCCCGAGCAGCGCGTCGCGAGCGCGCAGCGCCGTCAGCGACGCGGCGCGGTCCTCGGCGAGCCGGCGCTCCAGCGCGAGCAGCAGCTCGGCGAGCGTGGGCTCGATCATCGTCGGGTCGAGGCCGAGCGTCCCCGCGACCGCCGCCGCTGCGGGCGGCAGGGTGGTCGGGTCGACGGCGACGTTGACGCCGATGCCGAGGATCGCCCACTCGTTCCCGCGCGCCTCGACGAGGATGCCGGCGATCTTGCGCCCGGCGATCCAGACGTCGTTGGGCCACTTGACCAGCGCGTCGGGGCCGGCGATGTCGGCGACGGCGAGCCCGGCACGCAGCGGCAGCAGCTCGTCGAACTCGCGCAGGACCAGCGACGCGGCGATCGCGACGCCGGGCGGCGTCGACCACTGCCGGCCCTGACGGCCGCGGCCGGCGGTCTGCTCATCGGCGGTGACGAGCGTGCCGTGTGCGGCTCCGTCCTCGGCCAACTGGCGCGCGCGCTCGTTGGTGGAGCCGACGGTCGGTAGGTGTTCGCGAGGCTCTCCCAGGCTCATGCCGTAGACGTTACGGCGTCCGCGAGCAGCGCGGCGATGAGCCCGTCCGGCGTGTGCGGGTCGGCCTCGAGGTCGGGCTCGGCACCGTGCTCGCGCAGTTCGGCGCTCGTGGCCGGCCCGATCGAGACCAGGCGCGGGCCGCGCAGCTCGCCTCCGGCGGCGGCGAAGAAGCGCACCGACGAGGCGGAGGTGAAGAGCAGGTAGTCGGCCGCGGCGGCGCCGGCACGCGCCGCGTCGTCGAGCGGCTCCGCGACGGTCTCGTAGAGCGCCACCACGTCGACGGCCGCGCCGCGCGAGCGCAGCGCGTCGATCAGCACGTCGCGGCCCTCCGCGGCGCGGGCGACCAGCACACGCTCGAATGGGACGACCGCGAGCGCCTCGACGAGCCCCTCGGCCACCGCGCGCTCGGGCACGACGTCGGCCTCGACGCCGTGCGCGCGCAGGGCGCGGGCGGTGCCCGGGCCGATCGCCGCGACGGTCACGCCCGCCAGCTCGCGCGCGTCGCGCAGATGGTCGAAGAGGCGGTCGGCGCCCGTGGGGGAGGTCACGCACACGCAGGTCGTAGCCGCCGATCGCGGGCAGCTCGACCTCCAGCGCACGGGTGCGGATCGCGGGCGCCTCGACGACCTCGGCGCCGAGCCCGCGCAGCCGCGCCGCCAGCGCGCTGGCCTGCGCCCGCGCGCGGGTGACCGCGACCGTCCGCCCGTACAGCGGCCGCGACTCCAGCCACGCGATCTGCTCGCGCAGCCCCGCGACGGGCCCGACGAGCGTGATCGCCGGCGCGCGGATGCCCCTGCACCGAGCCGATCTCGGCCAGCGTCGAGAGCACCGTCTTCTGGCCCGGCAGCGTGCCGCGCTCGACCACCGCGACCGGCTCCTCGGGCGGCCGGCCCGCCGGCGATCAGCTGCGAGGCGATCCGCGGCAGCGCCTTCACGCCCATGTAGAAGACGAGCGTGCCCGGGAAAGGCCGCCAGCGCGGGCCAGTCCAGCGCCGTCTCGGGCTTGTCCGGGTTCTCGTGGCCGGTGACGAAGGCGACGCCCGACGCCAGCTCGCGGTGCGTGACCGGGATGCCCGCGTAGGCGGGAGCGGCGATCCCCGCCGTGATCCCCGGCACGACCTCGAACGGGATGCCGGCGGCGCGCAGCACGAGCGCCTCCTCGCCGCCGCGCCCGAACACGAACGGATCGCCGCCCTTGAGCCGCACGACGGTCCGGTCGCCCGTCCCGTACTGCACGAGCAGCCGGTCGATCTCCTCCTGCGGCATCTGCGGCCCGCCGCCCTGCTTGCCGACGTAGACGAGCTCGGCCCGCACGCCGTCGAGGATCCCCGGCGGGATCAGCCGGTCGTAGAGGATCACGTCGGCGGTGTCGATCAGCTCGCGCGCCCGCACGGTCAGCAGCCCCGGGTCGCCCGGGCCGGCGCCGACGAGGAAGACCGTCATGGCGTCAGCGCCCGCAGCAGCTCGACCGCGCCCGCGCGCAGCAGCGCCGCGGCGAGCTCCTCGCCGGTCGCGGCCTCCTCGACGAGCCACTCGGACCCGTCCGGCAGGCCGACGAAGCCGTGGACGCGACCGCCGCGTGGCGAGCACGCCGACCGGCGTGTGGCAGGTCGCCTCGAGCGCGCGCACGACGTGGCGCTCGGCGTCCAGCGAGGCGTGGGTCGGCGCGTGGTCGGCGACCAGCGCCGCCTCGGCCGACGGGCTGCCGGTGCGGGCCTGGATCGCGATCACGCCCTGCCCGGCGGCCGGGACGAAGACGCCGCCGGTCAGGACGGCCCCGGCCTCGTCGCGACGGTCGAGCCGGTCGCAGGCCGGCCGCGGCGAGCACCAGCACGTCGACCTCGCCCGCGACGCGCTTGGCCAGCCGCGTGTCGACGTTGCCGCGCAGCTCGCAGACCTCGAGGTCCGGCCGCGCGGCGAGCAGCTGGGCGCGGCGGCGCAGCGCGCTCGTCCCCACCCGCGCGCCCTCGCGCACCGAGGCCAGCGCATGCTCGCCGACGAGCACGTCGAACGGCTCCGCACGGCGCGGCGTCGCGGCGATCACCGTGCCCGGCGCGAGCTCGCCCGGGACGTCCTTGGCCGAGTGCACCGCGAGGTCGATCTCGCCCGCCAGCAGCGCGGACTCCAGCGCCCCGACCCAGCGCGACTTGTCGCCGCGCGCACGGTCGACGTCGCCCGCGGTCGTGATCTTCACGAGCTCGACGTCGCCGCCGAGCAGCCGTGCCACCTCGTTCGCCTGGGCCAGCGCCAGCGCGCTGCCGCGGGTGCCCAGCCGAAGCGCGCTCACCCGTGGAGCCGGCGGACCTCGGCGGCCTCGACCGCGTCGGCCGCCGCCGCCTCGTCGAGCCCGAACAGCTCGCGCAGCAGCGAGAGGCGCGCGTGGCGATGCTCGGCGTCGAGGTCCTTCACCCGCGCCGTCGGCTCGTGCAGCAGCCGCTTGACGACCGAGCGGGCGAGCGCCTCGACGCGCTCGCGTCGCGCTCCGACAGCGACTCCCAGCGGCCCGCGTTCTCGGCCAGCACGCCGTCGACGATCCGCGTCGCCGTGCGAGCGCAGCGCGGCCAGCGTCGGCAGGACCTCGAGCCGCCCGAGCCAGGAGGCGAACGCCTGGATCTCGTCCTCGACGATCGCCTCGGCCCGGACCGCCTCGGCCCGGCGCACGCCGAGGTGCCCGCGGACCTGCGCCTGCAGCGCGTCCATGTCGAGCAGCGTCACGCCCTCGACCGTCGCGCACAGCGGGTCGATGTCGCGCGGGACGGCCAGATCGACGAGCAGCAGCGGCCGCCCGCCGCGGGCCTCCATCACGGCCGCGAGCTCCTCGGCCTCGATGATCGCGTGCGGCGAGGCGGTGGAGGAGACGACGACGTCGGCGCGCTCCAGCTCGCCCGGCAGCGCGTCGAAGGAGCCCGAGTCGCCGCCGAACTGCTGCGCCAGCGCGATCGCGCGCTCGCGCCGGCGGTTGGCGACGAACATCGTCGTCACGCCGTGCGCGTGGAAGGCGCGCGCGGTCTGCTCGGAGGTCTCGCCGGCGCCGATGATCACGACGTGGCGCTCCGCCAGGTCGCCGACGCGCGGCGCGCGCGGACTCGACGGCGACCGAGGCCACGGACGCGTTGCCGGTCGAGATCGCGGTCTCGGTGCGCACGCGCTTGCCGGTCGCGAGCGCGGCGCGGAAGAGCTTGTTGGTCATCGGCCCGGTCGTGCGCGCGGCCAGCGCCCGCTCGTAGGCGCGCTTGACCTGGCCCTGGATCTCGGCCTCGCCGACGATCATCGACTCCAGCCCGCTGACCACGCGGTACAGGTGCCGCGCGGCGTCGCAGTTGCGCGAGCCGTAGACGGCGTCGCCGAGCGGGGTGCCGCGCGCGCCGCGCCAGCAGCTCGAGCACGGCGGCTCGGCGGCGGCCGGGTCGGCCGCGACGACGTAGAGCTCGGTGCGGTTGCAGGTCGAGACCGCGACGGCCTCGCGACACGCCGGGATGCGCGACCAGCTCCTGCAGGAACGGCTCGACCTGCCCGTCCAGCAGCGCCAGGCGCTCGCGGACGGCCAGCGGCGCCGTCTTGTGCGACGCGCCGAGCGCCAGCAGCTCGCTCACCGCGCGACCGTCTCCCGCTCGTCCTCCGCCTTGGCGGCGTCGCGCTTGTCGATCAGGTCGGCGACCTCGTTGAGATCTCGTTCGATGCGCGACAGCCTGCCCGCCATGATCGCGACGTAGATGAGGATCAGCGCCAGGAAGACCAGGTAGGCGGCGGCGACGTACTTGCCGGCCTCGTCGAGCGGGAGCGCGGGCGACATCAGAGCTGGGGCGCCGCGGAGCGACGCGGGTTGGGGGCCCACAGTTCCTCGTCGCCGGCGAGCTTGCGCTTCAGCGCGCGCAGCCGGAACGTGGCGTGCTTGGACGCCAGCTCGTACTTCCAGAGCGTCACGAACAGGCAGCGTCATGCCGATCAGCGAGACGAGGAAGGTCAAGCGCATCGAGCCGGGCATCGAGCCGCCGGTGGTGCCGAGCACGCGCGGGTGCACGAGCGACTCGCGCCATCCGCACGGCCATGAAGTTCAGCGGCACGAACGCGCCGGCGACGATCGCGAAGACCGCCGCGTAGCGCGCCTGGCGCTCCGGGTCCTCGATCGAGAAGCGCAGCGGCTGGTAGCAGGCGTAGAGCAGGAAGACGATCAGGAAGCTCACGAGCGTCGGCTCGTCCCACATCCACCAGAGCGCCCCACGACGCGCGCGCCCAGATCGAGCCGGTGACCAGCGCGCCGACCGCGAGGATCAGCGACAGGTGGATCGCGACGTAGGAGCGCAGGTCGTCGCGTCCGGTCGCCCGCCGCGCAGGTACTGGATGCCGTAGATCCCGCCGGCCACGAAGCCGCACAGCGCCACGATCGCCAGCGGCACGTGCAGGTAGAAGATCTTCTGGATGAAGCCCTGGTCGGCGTCGTTGGGCGCGTAGAAGAACACGAGGGCGAACGCGCCGATGATGAGCACGACGGAGAGGAGCGAGAGGGTCTTCAGACCCCGGCCGAACACAGCGTCATTCCTCCAGCAGGAAGTCGAAGATCGCGTAGGCGAGCAGCCCGAAGACCAGATCATAGAGGCCGAGGACCGCCAGCCAGCGGCCCTCGAGCGCCCCCGCGCCGCCCTCGGCGAGCAATGGCGCGCAGGCGCGCGCGCCCGCGATCACCAGCGGAACCGAGCAGCGGGAGCGCCAGCAGCGGCACGAGCAGGTCGCGCGCGCGGGTCTGGACGGCGAGCGCGGCGACGAGCGTCCCGACCACCGCGAGGCCGACGTCGGCGAGCAGCAGGACGAGCGCCAGCTCCGGCAGCGGTCCCCACGGCGACGGTCCGAGCAGCAGGATCGCGAACGCCGCGACGACGAACGACCTCGACCGCGACCAGGAAGCCGAACAGCACGATCGCCTTGGCCACGAACAGCGCGGTGCGGTCGACCGGCGCGAGCAGGAAGCCGTCGAAGCCGCCCTCCTCGCGCTCGGCCACGAACAGCCGGTTGATGCCGAGCACGGCGGCGAACAGCAGCGTCACCCAGAGGATCCCGGCGGCCAGCGCGCCCTCGACCTCGGCCTCGGTCGAGCGCGAAGTGAAAGAGCACGAAGGTCGAGAGCGAGAACAGCACCATCGCCGGCACCGACTCGCGCGTGCGCAGCTCGAGGCGCAGGTCCTTGCGGATCAGCGCCGCGACCGCGCGCCTCATCGCGTACAGCGCCCGCACGTCGGCGGCGGTCACCGCGCCCGCGCGCTCGAGCAGCGCCGGCCGCCCGCCGCGCAGGCCGAGCACCAGGTCGGCCTCGGCGAGCCCGTGCTCGACGTCGTGGGAGATCACCACGCGCGTGCCCGCGCGCCGATCAGCGGCGTCGACCGCCGCCGCGGCGCCCGGGTCGAGGTTCGCGAGCGGCTCGTCGAGCAGCAGCAGCTCCGGCTCGTGCAGGACCGCGCGGCAGACCGCGATGCGCTGGACCATCCCGCGCGAGAACGTGTGCACCGGCTCGTCGGCGCGCGGCGCGCATCCCGACGGCGTCCAGCAGCGTCGTCGATCCGCTCGGCGCGCGACGTCGTGCAGCCGCGCGTGGAAGCGCAGGTTCTCGCGCGCGGTCAGGTCGCGGTAGAGCAGCGGCTCGTGGCCGAGGAAGCCGATCCGCCCGCGCACCGCCCAGCCTTCGCGCGGCAGCTCGCGGCCGAGCACGCGCGCGCGTCCCGCGGTGCGGGCGCAGCAGCGTGGCGAGGATCCGCAGCAGCGTCGTCTTGCCGGCGCCGTTGGAGCCGAAGACGGCGAGCGTCTCGCCCGCCTCGAGCGAAAGCGTCACCCCGGCGAGCGCGACGCGCTCGCCGTACGCGCGGCCGAGGTCAGCGCAGCTCGATCGCTCTCATGGTGCGACGAGTCCCCGCGGAGCGTGCGCACCACGTGCTTGAGCGTCGGCGCGAGCACCGCGAAGAGCTGGTCGATCGACTTCGGGGAGCCCGGGAAGTTGACGATCAGCGTGCGTCCGGCGATGCCCGAGACGCCGCGGGTGAGGATGCCGTAGCGGCGTGTACTTCAGGCCCTCCGCGCGCATCGTCTCGGCGAAGCCGGGCGCCTCGCGCTCGATCACCGCGCGCGTCGCCTCGGGCGTGATGTCGTCCGGCGTCAGGCCGGTCCCGCCGGTGGTGAAGACGAGGTCGCACGCCGGCGTCGACGTAGTGGTGCAGGCGATCCTCGATCAGCGCGAAGTCGTCGGGGACGACCTCCATCGCGACGACCTCGCAGCCCGCCTCCTCGGCGGCGGCGGCGAGCGTGGGACCGGAGAGGTCGTCCTTCTCACGGCGTGAGACGGACGTCGAGACGGTGAGGACGGCGGTGCGGATGGCGCGAGAGCCTAACGCGCGATCCACGGCGCAGCTTCGTGCGGTCGCGGGCGCGCCGGCCCACGCTGCCGCGGATCGTCTTCTTCTAGCCGCGGCAGCGCAGTTGGAAGGTCGCGCCGAACGCGGTCGGCTCGCCGCGGCCGCATGGCGCCTTGGATCGCCCCGGGCGGTCAGGAGGCACACGGCAGCGGGTCGTGCGCGCGCTGCGCCGCGGCGATCAGCTCGACGCACGGCGGCCTCGTCGCCGGCGCGCAGCAGCTCGATCGGGTCGGGCTCGCCGTTGACGATGCCCTCGAAGAACGCCTTGCGGTCCTGGTAGGTCGGCAGCGTGCCCTTGGCCCAGCCGCGGACGTCGTTGAGCAGCACCGCCAGCCGCGCGTAGGGCTCGCCGAACTCGTCGGCGATCTGGCGCTTGATGCGCTTGGCCAGCGCGGGCGAGGCGCCGGCGGTCGAGATCGCGATCGCCAGCGGGCCGGTGCGCACGATCGCGGGCAGGATGAAGTTGCACAGCGGCGGGACGTCGACGACGTTGACGAGCATCGCCCGGCGCTCGGCGTCGTCGTAGACGCGGATGTTGACGTCGGTGTCGTCGGTCGCGGCGATCGCGATGAACGTCGCCTCGAGGTCGCCGGTCTCGTACTCGCGCCGGATCCACTCGATCGAGCCCTCGGCGGCGAGCGCGCTCGAGCTCGGGCTCGGCCTCGGGCGCGATCAGGACGACGCGGCCGTCGCAGGCCAGCAGGCCCTCGACCTTCTCGAGCCCGATCTCGCCGCCGCCGACGACGACGCAGCGCCGGCCGGTCAGCTTCAGGCACGCGATGTAGAACGGCGTGTCGAGCATGTCCCGCACGCAGGTCTGGTCGCAGATCCCGCGCCGGAACTGGCAGACGCACTCCTTCCCTGCATAGGCCTGAGCTGGCATTCGTCTATCACCGTACTAACGTGCAGATGCGAGCTACTACTTCACGACGACTCGCTGCTGCGCCAGGTCGTGGGCCACCGCCTGACGGGCGCTCTCCGGTCCGCGCGCGCTGCTGGTGATGGCCGCGCACCCGGTCGCGTTCGCGGGCTTCTTCGCCCACACCGGCGCGCTCGACGACCCCTACGCGCGGCTGCAGCGCACCGCGACGGTGATGGACGCGGTCGCGTTCGGCACCAAGGCGCGGGCCGACCAGCTGACCGCGCGCGTGCGCGCCATGCACCGCACGCGTGCGCGGCGAGCTGCCGGAGGCCGCCGGGCCGCTTCCCGGCCGGGACGCCCTACCGCGCCGACGATCCCGAGCTGCTGCTGTGGATCCTCGCCGCGCTCGCCGACTCGGCGATGCTCGTCTACGGCGAAGTACGTCCGCTCGCTGACGCGCGACGAGCGCGACGCGCTCTGGCAGGACTACCGCGTCGTCGGCCGCCGCTTCGGCCTGCGCGAGCGCGAGATGCCGCGCGACATCGACGCCTTCGACGCCTACATGGCGGACATGTACGCGAGCGGCGACCTGTTCGTCACCGCCCGCGGCGCGCGAGCTGGCGATCGACATCGTCCTGCACCCGCCGGTCCCGCTCGTCGCCCGGCCACTGGTCGAGCTGGTCAACCAGATCACGGTCGGGCTGCTGCCCGCGCGACCTGCGCCGCCAGTACGGCTTCTCGCTGGGACCCGCTGCGCGCCGTCGCGCTGCGCGGCGGCGCGGAGTACGTCAAGCGCCTCGCGCTGCCAATCGCGGATCGATCCGCGCTTGGACCGCGTCTGCGAGGAAGTTCGCGAGCGACGATCAGGAACACCCCCTCGATCACCAGGCCCTCGAGCACCGGAACGTCGCGGCGCATGGACCGCGGTCGTTGATCACCCGGAACATCCCGGGGATGCGCGAAGGCGTACTCGATCACCGCGACGTTGATCAGCAGCGTGGCGACGTTCACGCTCGCCATCGCCGCGATCGCCGGCACCGTCAGCGGCAGCGCGTGGCGATTCACGACGCCCCGCTCGGCGACGCCCTTGGCGCGCGCGGTGCGCAACGGCACGTAGTCGCCCGCGCCGGAGAGGAACGGCAGCCGGATGAACTCGCTCGTGTTCGACGAGAAGTAGAAGAGGACGAGCAGCGCCTGGAAGATCGGCGGACACGAGAGCTGGAGCGCCGTGGCGGTGTGAAGCACCTTCGTGCGCGTCGAGCGCGGCCGGATCGCGCACCAGCGCCCGCCCGCGACGCGCCGACTGCACCTGACCGTGGCCGTACTTGACCAATCGTGTCGCCGTGGTACGCTTAGAGGACCAATTGGTCGCCATGATGTCCTCTGAACGAACCACTCTTCCGCCCACTCCAGCGCTACGAGCAGATCGCCGAGCGGCTGGCCGACGACATCCGGGCCGGCGTGCTCGCGCCGGGCGAGCGGCTGCCGTCCGAGCGCGACCTCGCGCGCACGCTCGAGGTCAGCCGCGCCTCGGTGCGCGAGGCGCTCGGCGTCGCTGCAGCTGCAGGGCGTGGTCGAGACGCGCCACGGCGCGGGGACGTTCGTCGTCGGCGCCGCCGCCGTCGCGACGGCACCGCCGCACGACGCCAGCCCGTCGGCCGTGCTCGAGGCGCCGCGCGCAGCTCGAGCCCGCCGTCGCGCGGCTCGCCGCCGCCCGCGGCGCAGCGCGACGAGGCGGCCGAGAAGCTGCTGGCCGCGATGGAGGCCGAGCCGGTGGACATCGCCACCTGGAACGCCTCCGACCGCCTCTTTCACCGCCAGCTCGCGGCCATGACCGGCAACCCGGTCCTGCTCGCGTTCGCCGACCACGTCGCCGCGCTGATGGACGAGCCGCTGTGGCAGCGGCTGCGCGACGACTCGATCGCCGCCCCCGGCCGCACCCGGATCCACGTCGCCGAGCACCGGATGATCTACGAGGCGATCGTCGACGGCGACGCCGAGGCCGCCGCGTTCTACTCCGTCCAGCACATCAACCGCGTCCGCGCCTACATGGAGCTCTCCTGACATGGCCTTCGAAGGCATCATCCCCGCCGTCACCACCCCGTTCACCGCCGACGACCAGGTCGACGTCGCCGCGCTGAAGGAGAACGTCGAGAAGCTGATCGAGGCCGGCGTGCACGGCTTCGTCGCCACCGGCACGATGGGCGAGGCCGGCTCGCTCTCCACCGAGGAGCGCGCGCTGGTCGTCCGCTCGGTCGTCGAGGCCGCCGCCGGCCGCGTGCCGGTCACCGTCGGCGTCTCCTCCGGCACCGCGCGCCAGTCGCTGATCTACGCCGCCGACGCCAAGGCCGCGGGCGCCGCCGTACGTGATGTCGCTGCCGCCGCTGGCCTACCGCGCCGACGACGACGAGGTCGTCGCCTTCTACGCCGAGCTCGCCACGTGCGGCCTGCCGGTGATGGCCTACAACAACCCCGAGGCCTCGGGCGTCGACATGGCCGCCGACGCTGATCGCGCGCATCTACGAAGAGGTCGACGGCGTCATCGCGATCAAGGAGTGCTCGGGCGACGCGCGCCGCATCCCGGCGCTGCTGCACCTGGACGGCGACCTCGAGGTCCTCGTCGGCGGCGACGACTGGGCGCTCGAGGGCTTCGCCGCCGGCGCGATCGGCTGGATCACCGGCGTCGGCGTGCTCGCCCCGCGCGAGACCGTCGAGCTCTACGAGGCCGTGCTGGCCAACGACCTGCCGCGTGCCCGCGAGGTGTACCGTCGGCTGCTGCCCGTGGCCCGCTTCGACATGACCTCCAAGCTCGTCCAGTACTTCAAGGCCGCCCAGGACGCCGTCGGCTTCAACGGCGGCCCGACCCGCGCGCCGCGTCTGCCGCTGAAGGCCGACGAGGTCGCCGCGCTCGAGGAGGCGCTCGCGATCCTGCGCGAGCCGGCCGTCGCGTGAGAGCGCGCGCCCGCTACTTCGCGGCGGTCGACTCCCACACGGAGGGGATGCCGACGCGCGTCATCACCGGCGGCGTCGGCCCCATCCCCGGCGCGACGATGCTCGAGCGCAAGCTCCACTTCGAGGCCGAGCTGGACGAGCTGCGGCTGCTGCTGATGCGCGAGCCGCGCGGCCACGGCGCGATGTCGGGGGCGATCCTGCAGCCCCCGACGCGCCCCGACGCCGACTGGGGCGTGCTCTTCATCGAGGTCTCCGGGCTGCTGCCGATGTGCGGGCACGGGACGATCGGCGTCGCCACCGTGCTGGTCGAGACCGGCATGGTCGCGGTCACCGAGCCCGAGACCGTGATCCGGCTCGACGTCCCCGCGGGTCTCGTCGAGGCGCGCGTGCGGGTCGAGAACGGCCGCGCGCAGTCGGTGACGATCCGCAACGTCCCGTCGTTCCTGCACGCGCGCGACCGCGTCGTCGACGTGCCCGGGCTACGGCGAGATCGCCTACGACATGGCCTTCGGCGGCAACTTCTACGCGATCACGCCTGCGGCCGACGCGGGCCTGGTCGTCGACCCGGCGCGCAACGGCGAGCTGATCGAGGCGGGGCTGGCGGTGATGGCGGCGATCAACGCGGTGGAGCGCCCGGTGCACCCCGAGGACCCGCGGATCAGCGGCTGCCACCACGTCGTCTTCCACGAGCCGGGCCGCGACGGGGCCGACGCGCGTGCCGCCACGTCGATCCATCCCGGCTGGCTGGACCGCTCGCCCTGCGGGACGGGGACGAGCGCGCGGATGGCGCAGCTGCACGCGCGCGGCGAGCTCGCCCTCGGCGACCGCTTCGTGAACGAATCCGTGATCGGGACGCGCTTCACCGGCCGGCTGGTCGAGGAGACGACGGTCGGCGGGCGTGCCGGCGGTCGTCCCGGAGATCACCGGCCGGGCGTGGATCACGGGCATGGGCCAGTACCTGCTCGACGCGACGACCCGTTCCCGGCGGGGTTCGCGCTGTCTCTGGACGAGCGGCGTGGACCTCACGGATTGTCGGCTGGTGCAGACGGGCCGCGCGGGGAAAGGCGGGCAAGTGCGGGAGGAGATGGCGGCCTCGCGGGACCGTCCGGGTCAAATCGGTGGTCGGCGGCGAGGGGTGTGTCATCCAACTAACCTCCCAGGAGAGTCAGTTGACACCCCTCGCGGTCGGCGTCAGCCCTTCATCGTCTCGATCCCCCGCACCAGCGCGTCCAGCCCGAACTCGAAGCGCTCGTCGGGCTCGACCTCGCTCGTCAGCGGCTCCGCCAGCGCGACGATGTGCGGGAAGCGGTCGACCGGCAGCGAGCGGAAGTACGACCCGGAGCTCGGCGATGTACTGCGCGCCGTGGTCGGGCAGCTCCTTCGCCGTGTACAGCGACTCCTCGTAGGCGGTCGCGGTGCCGTAGAGCGGCAGGATGTCGACCGCGTAGGCGATCACCTGGTCCGGGCAGGCCGGCGTCGCGCAGGACGCCGAGCAGCCCGTCGACCCAGACGCAGCGCGTTCGGGCCGGTCGGGACTGTTCCGAGCGAGGCGCGGGCGAGGTCGCGATGGGCGGCCAAGCCGTTGCGGATGCGCGCGGATCGCGTCCTTGAGCTGCTCCTGCCACGGCCCGTTGCCGACCGCGGACCGTCGGCAGGTCGGCCGCGACCCGGTCGACCATCGCCGCGAGCAGCTCGTCCTTGCCGGCGAAGTGCGCGTACAGCGACGACGGGCCCGGTGCCGAGGCGGTCGGCGACCGCGCGCATGTTCAGGCCGTCGACGCCGCCCTCGTCGAGCACCGCCATCGCGGCGTCGACGATCGCGTCCGGGTTCAGCGTCCGGCGCGGCGGGCGGCGTGGGCGCGTCCGCGGAGGCGTCGGCAGAGTCGTCGCTTGACACGAACACGATTCTAGTGCTAGAACAATGTTCGTCAAAACGAACAATGTTCGGAGCCACGTTCGTCCCATGTCCGCCATCGCTGCGCCACTCACCCTCGATCCGCAGCGCCAGAACCCCAGTCGCAGGGCCATCCGCGCCGCTGGTGGATCCTCGCCCTGATCCTCGCCGTCGAGTGCATGGACCTGCTCGACGGCACGATCGTCAACGTCGCGGCGCCGACGATCCGCGCCGACCTCGGCGCGAGCCTCGAGCGCGCTGCAGTGGATCGCCGGCGGCTACGCGCTGACGTTCGCGATCGGCCTCGTGACCGGTGGCCGGCTCGGCGACATCTTCGGCCGCCGCCGGCTGTTCCTGATCGGCGTCGCCGGGTTCACGACCGCCAGTCGCGCTGTGCGGCCTCGCCGAGCTCGCCGGAGGTGCTGATCGCGTTCCGGCTGCTGCAGGGCGCCTTCGCCGCGGTGATGATCCCGCAGGGCTTCGGGATCCTGCGCCAGGTCTTCCCGCCGGACGAGATCCACAAGGCCTTCGGGCTCTTCGGCCCGGTGATCGGCCTCAGCGCGGTGCGCGGGCCCGATGATCGGCGGCGCGCTCACCGACGGCGATCTGTTCGGTCTCGGCTGGCGCGCGATCTTCCTCGTCAACGTCCCGCTCGGCCTGCTCGCGTTCGTCGGCTCGCGCGAAGCTGCTCCCGGAGTCGCGCGCCGACATCGAGCCCGACGCTCGACCTCGGCGGCGCCGCGCTCGTCTCGCTCGCCGATCGGGCTGCTGATCTACCCGCTGATCCAGGGCCGCGAGGCCGGACTGGCCGGCGTGGACGTTCGTCTCGATCGCCGCCAGCCTGCTCGCGCTCGCCGCGTTCGTGGCGCTCGAGCGCAGCCGCGAGCGCCGCGGCGTCTCCCCGCTCGTGACCATGAGCCTGTTCCGCAAGCGCGCGTTCTCCGCGGGCCTCGCGACCGCGCTCGTGTTCTTCGCCGGGATGATCGGCGTGATGCTGACGTTCAGCCTCTACCTGCAGCTCGGCCAGGGCTTCAGCGCGATCCACACCGGCCTGACGATGGTCCCGTGGTCGCTCGGAACCGCGATCGGCGCGGGCCTGGGCGCGACCGTGCTCGGCCCGCGCTTCGGCCGCGCGACGCTGCACGCCGGGCTCGCTGGTGATGCTGCTCGGCATCGCTCGGCCTGTCGGCTCGTCGCCGACGACGGCGCCAGCTCCTGGGCGCTTCGTCGATCCCGGAGCTGCTGGCCGGCGTCGGCATGGGCGCGATGCTCGCCCCGCTGTTCGACTTCGTGCTGGCGGGCGTCGACGACGACGAGGTCGGCTCGGCCTCCGGCGTGCTGAACGCGATGCAGCAGCTCGGCGGCGCGATCGGGATCGCCGTGATCGGCACCGTCTTCTTCTCGATCGCGGCCGCGAACGGCCTGATTGACGCCTTTCACGGGACGCTGTGGATCGAGGCGGGGATCCTCGTCGTCACCGCGGGCCTTGTCGCCCTGCTGCCCAAGCGGGCGCGCGAGGGCGGGCACGCCTGAGCGAGCAGGTACGCTCCCGGAGGTATGCCGCCGCGCGACGACGAGGTGCAGGCCCTCGTCGAGCAGCTGAGCGCGGACCTTGACCGCTCGGTGCTCGTCGACGACGCCAGCCTTCGCCTGCTGGCCTATAGCCCCACGCTCGGCAGCGACGACGAGGTCCGCAAGACCGCGATCCTGACGCGCGAGACGCCGCGCGCGGTCCGCGACCTGCACTTCGCCCAGGGCATCGCCAACGCGGTCCAGCCGGTCCGCACGGCGCCGCGGCCGGACGTCGGCCTCGAGTCGCGCGTGTGCGTGCCGATCCGCTGCCAGGGCGCGCTGTTCGGCTACCTCTGGCTGATCGACGCCGACCAGTCGCTGACCGAGGCCGACTGCGAGGCGGCCGAGCGCTGCGCCGCCGAGATCGGAACGGCGATGTACCGCCGTGACGAACTCGAGAGGCCGCAGCGGGAGCTGGAGGTGCGGTTGCTCGAGGCGCTGCTGGGCGACGACGCGGCGACGCGCGAATTGGCGGTCCACGACCTGGGCTCGCGGGGACGTGCTGGTCGCCGGCGCGACGATCGGCGTGCTCGCGCTGCGCCGCTCCGGCGATCAGGACGCGGAGCTCGGGCCGGCCGAGCGCGCGCGGCTCGGCCTCGCGCTGGACCAGTTCCGCCGCACGCTTCCGCGCCGTCAGGCGCTCAGCACCGTCGGCGCCGACCACGGCGTCCTGATCGTCGCCCTGAGCGAGCGCGGGAGCATCGCGGACATCGCGCAGCGGGCGCAGGATGCGCTCGACGCGGCCTTCGCCGGCGACGGCCAGCGCGGTGATCGGCTACAGCGAGCCGTGCGAGCACCTGCGCGACGCACACCGCGCCCACAGCCACGCCCGGCTGGCGTTGCGCGTGGCGGGAGCGCTGCCCGATCACGAGACGCCCGCCGGCTGGGAAGGTCTGGGCGCTTACCGTCTGCTCGCCCGTGCGGCCGAGACGCCGCACGCCAGCGAACTGATCCATCCGGGACTGCCGAAACTGTTCGCGCTGCACTCCAAGGAGTCGCTGGTGCAGACGCTCGAGGCCTACCTCGACAACGGCTGCGACACCAAGCTCACGGCCGAGGCGCTGTTCCTGCACCGGGCGAGCCTCTACTACCGCCTGCAGCGGATCGAGGCCATCACGTCGACCAGCCTCAAGAGCGGCGCGGACCGGCTCGCGCTGCACTCGGGGCTCAAGCTTGCCCGACTCGTGGGGATGCATCCGGCGCTGAGACGTACCAACACCGACTAGATCCTCTTGCGACGCTGGTCTACTCTGCTGCGTCGCGGTTCCGACACATGATCGACGGACCGTGGGCCATCCGTCCAATAGGTTTTGGGCGAGGTGGAGGTCGAACCCGTGCCCACTGGAGGGGGGCGGAAATATGCGCGCACAACGAATGGCCGTATTCGGCTGCACGGCGCTGCTTGCCATTGGCATGGCAGCGTGCGGGAGCAGCTCGAATGACGACAGCAGCAGCAATACCGGGAGCAGCAGTACTCCCGAGGCAAGCGGCGGGAAGCTCGCCGACACGGTGATCCTCGGGACCACCGACAAGGTCGTCTCGCTGGACCCGGCCGGGGCGTACGACCTCGGCTCCCAGCAGCTGATCGGCAACATGTACCAGAACCTGCTGGCGGTGCCGGCAGGCGGCAACAAGCCTGAGCCGGACGCCGCCGAGAGCTGCGACTACACGGACGAGAAGACGTACGTCTGCAAGCTCAAGCCGAACCTGAAGTTCTCGAGCGGCGACCCGCTCACCGCCGAGGACGTCAAGTTCTCGCTCGATCGCCAGCTGAAGATCGCGGACCCGAGCGGTCCGTCCTCGCTGCTGGGCTCGCTGGACTCGGTCGAGGCGACCGATCCGACGACCGTGACGATGAAGCTCAAGAAGCCCGACGCCACGTGGCCCTTCATCCTCACCCACAACGTCGCGGCGATCGTGCCGGACGAGATCTACCCGGCTGACGCGAAGCAGCCCGACGACAAGGCGATCGGCTCGGGCCCCTACCAGCTCGAGAAGTACACGCCGAACCAGCAGGCCGTCTTCAAGGTCAACCCGGAGTACACCGGCGCCAACAAGGGCCAGACGCGCGAACTTCATCGTCCAGTACTTCGAGCAGGCGTCTGCTCTGAAGCTGGCGATCGAGCAGGGCGACGTCGACGTCGCGTACCGCAGCCTCTCGCCCGACCGACCTCGAGGCGCTGCGCGCCGAGGCGGACAAGGGCGTGAAGGTCGTCGACGGTGACGGCACCGAGATCCGCTACATCGTCTTCAACGTCAAGAACAAGCCGGTCGACAATGTCGCCGTGCGCAAGGCGATCGCCCAGGTCATCGACCGTCGACGCGATCGCGAAGAACGTCTACAAGGACACCGTCACCCCGCTGTACTCGACGGTCCCCGCCGCGTTCCCGGGCTCCAAGGCAGTCCTTCAAGGACGCGTTCGGCGATCCGGACCCGGCCAAGGCCAAGGCCATCCTCGAGGAGGCCGGCATCACGACCCCGGTCGAGCATCGACGGTTGGTACACGCCGACCCACTACGGGCCGGTCGAGGTCGATCTCTGGAACGAGATCAAGCGTCAGCTCGAGGCGAGCGGCCTGTTCAAGGTCAGCCTCGACTCGACCGAGTGGGACCAGTACAAGGACGAGGCGTTCGCCAAGCACACGTACTACGTCTACGGCCTGGGTTGGTTCCCGGACTACCCGGACGCCGACAACTACCTGTCGCCCTTCATGCGCGACGGTGGTTTCTTCCAGTAACGGCTACTCGAGCAAGGAAGTCAACGACGCGCTCGACAAGGAGCTCGCCTCCCAGGACAGCGCCACGCGCGAAGAGGCGTTCGGCGTCGTGCAGGACGCGCGAGGCCACGGACGTGCCGCTGATCCCGCTGTGGGAAGGCAAGCAGATCGCCGCGGTCCGGGACGGTGTCGAGGGCGTCGAGAAGACGTTCGACCCGGCGTTCCAGTTCCGCTTCTGGCTGGTCACGAAGAAGGAAAGCTAGTCGCATGAGTCGGGCCGGATCGCTCCGGGGCTACATCCTCATCCGCATCGCGCTGATGATCCCCATGATCTGGGTGCTCCTGACCGTGGTGTTTCTCATGATGCGTGTCGCCCCGGGCGATCCGATCTCGGCGACGCTGGGAGGCAAGCTCTCACCTGAAGAGCTTGCCGCCCGTCAGGCGGCGCTCGGCTTCGATCGCCCGCTGATCGTGCAGTACCTGGATTACATGTGGGACGCCGTCCGGCTTGCAGTTCGGCACGACGATCACCGACGGTCAGACGATCGGTTCGATCATCGTCGAGAACGGCGGCGCGACCCTGACGCTGACGGTCGCCGCGCTGATCTTCGCGCTGATCGTCGGCCTGCCGCTCGGCCTGATCGCCGGGCGCTACCGCGAGACGGTGCCGGACGCCGGCATCCGCCTCTTCGCGATCCTCGGCTACGCCGCGCCGCCGTTCTTCGTCGGCCTGCTGGCGCAGCTGCTGTTCGCCAAGAACCTGGACTGGCTACCGGCGTCCAAGATGGCCTCGCCGATCGTGCAGGCGACGTCGGTGACACACACGCACATCCTCCCCATCGATCTCGCGATCGAGGGCAACTGGAGCGGGGTGTGGGACGTCGGGAGACACCTGATCTTGCCCGCCGTGACGCTCGGGCTCCTGGTCACGGGCGTGTTCATCAGACTTGTGCGCGTCAACGTCGCGCAGGCCCTCAACGGCGACTACGTCGAGGCCGCGCGGGCCCGCGGCGTGCCCGAACACCGTGTCGTCACGCGCCACGCGTTCCGCAACGCGCTCGTGCCGGTCGTCACCGTGATGGGTCTGCAGGTCGCGCTGCTGCTCGGCGGCGCCGTGCTGACCGAACAGACCTTCAGCTGGCCCGGGCTGGGCAGCCGCCTGCTGCAGTACCTCAACAACCGCGACTACATCGGCGTGCAGGGCCTGATCACGTTCTTCGCGCTCATCGTCGTGGTGATCAGCCTCTTCATCGACATCATCAATGCCCTGATCGACCCACGGGTCAGGTACTGAGCGATGTCAGCCACTACGACGGTCACCGGCTCACCGGACAAGGCGCCGATCGTCGAGGCGCCGCAAGCGCGGCAGCATCTTCAAGCGTCTGCTGATGCCGTACCGGCAGTCGCACGGCGTCCAGCGCTTCATGCTCGTCGCCGGCACGATCGGCACGGTCCTGCTGCTCGTCTGCGCGATCTTCGCGCCGATGATCGCGCCGTACAGCTTCGACACCTACCAGGACGCCGCCGGGCGCTTCCCGCAGCAGGGCCCGCCGTCGGCGCGCAACCACTGGGGCACGACGGTCCAGGGCTTCGACGTCATGTCGCGCGCGATCTACGGCGCCCGCACGGCGGTCGAGGTCGTCGTGCTCGCGGTCGTCTTCTCGGTCGCCATCGGCGTGCCGCTCGGCCTGATCTCGGGCTTCGTCGGCGGCTGGCTGGACCGCATCCTCGTGCTGATCATGGACGCGCTGTTCGCGTTCCCGTACCTGCTGCTGGCGATCGTCGCCGCGTTCCTGCTCTCGGACACGATCGACAGCGGCATCGTCGTCACGGCGATCGCGATCACCGTCGTCTACGTGCCGCAGTACTTCCGCGTGGTGAGAGCGTCGACGCTCTCGGCACGAGAAGCCACCTATATCGAGGCCGCGCGCGCCATGGGCGCCCGGCCGTCGACGATCATCCGCAAGTACCTGTTCGGCAACGTCGTCCAGAGCGTGCCGGTGATCGCGACGCTCAACGCGGCGGACGCGATCCTGACGCTCGCCGGCCTCGGCTTCCTCGGCCTGGGCATCCAGCCCGACGAGGCGGCGGAGTGGGGCTACGACCTCCAGCGCGCGGTCGCCGACGCCGGTGCCGGCATCTGGTGGACGGCGCTCTATCCGGGCCTCGGCATCGTGCTCGCGGTGACCGCGCTGACGCTCGTCGGCGAGGGCCTCAACGACGTGCTGAACCCGACGCTGCGCCGTCGCCGCGTCACGACGCCGATCGTCGCCGGCCAGCGCCGCGCCGTCGGCTCGTCAGCCGTCGGCCCGGCGACCGCACCTGAGGCCGAGGAGCAGGCAGGGAAATGACCGAACCCGTCCTCTCGGTACGCGATCTGCACATCTGGTACGGCCACACGCGCGGCGCGGTGCGCGCCGTCGACGGCGTCAGCCTGGACCTGATGCCCGGCGAGACCGTCGGGCTGGTGGGCGAGTCGGGCTGCGGCAAGTCGACGCTCGGCCGCGGGCTGATCGGGCTGCTGCCCGAGAGCGCCGGCCATGACGGCTCGGTCAACTACAAGGGCAACAACGTGCTCGCGCTCCCGCCGAAGGAGCTCAGCGCGCTGCGCGGCCCGGACCTGGCGATGATCTTCCAGGAGCCGATGACGCGGCTGAACCCGCTGATGAAGATCTCCAAGCACTTCGAAGAGGTGCTGAAGATCCACGAGCCGGAGATCGGCAAGAAGGAGGCGCGCCGGCGCGCGCTCGAGACGCTGCGCGGCATGGGCATCCCGCCGACGCGCTACGACCAGTACCCGCACGAGTTCTCGGGCGGCATGCGCCAGCGGATCATGATCGCGCTGGCGCTCGTGCTGCGGCCGGCGTTGGTCGTGGCCGACGAGCCGACGACGGCGCTCGACGTGCTCGTCGAGGCCCAGATCCTGCGCATCATCGCCGACCTGCGGCGCAACTTCGACACCGCGCTGCTGCTGATCACGCACAACCTGGGGATCGTGGCCGAGGCCTGCGACCGGGTCGCCGTGATGTACGCCGGACGGGTCGTCGAGCAGGGCTCGGCGTACGACATCACGACCAAGCCCGCGCACCCGTACTCGCGCGAGCTGCTGCGCTCGACGATCTCGCTCTCGACGACGCAGCTGCATCTCGATCCCGGGCGCTCCGCCCGACCTCGTGCACCCGCCGCCGGCCTGCCGCTTCCATCCGCGCTGCCCGGACGCGATGACGGTCTGCGCCGAGCTGTGGCCGCCGACCGTCGCCGTCGGCCCGGCCCGCCGCTCGGAGTGCTGGCTGCACGCGAAGGACGAGATCCCGGCCGGGCAAGAGACGCCGCTCGAGCGCGAGGCGCTCGGCGTCGCGGAGGAAGCATGAGCACCGCAGTCGCAACCAAGAACCTGATGGAGATCCGCGATCTCCAGGTCCACTTCGCCCTGCACGGGACGTTCCGCTCGCGCATCACCGGCCGCGGCGGCGGCGCCGTGAAGGCCGTCGACGGCGTCACCTTCGACCTGCGCGAGGGCGAGGTGCTCGGCCTCGTCGGCGAGTCCGGCTCGGGCAAGACGACGCTCGGGCGCGCGCTGATCGGCCTCGTGCGGCCGACGGGCGGCAGCGTGAAGTTCCGTGACGAGGAGCTGGTCGGGCTGCCCGAGCGTGCCCTGCGCCCGCTGCGCCGGCATCTGCAGATGGTCTTCCAGGACCCGCACGCGTCGCTGAACCCCGGCATGTCGCTGGAGACGGCGCTCGCGCACCCGCTGAAGATCCACAAGCTGACCAAGGGCGACGCCGAGACGAAGGCGAAGGTCCGTGAGACGCTCGAGCTCGTCGGCCTGTCGCCGGTCGAGCGCTTCGCCTCGAGCCTCCCGAGCGACCTCTCGGGCGGTCAGAAGCAGCGCGCCGCGATCGCCCGCTCGATCATCCTCGGCCCCGACCTGCTGGTCGCCGACGAGCCCGTCTCGATGCTCGACATGAGCGTCCGGGCGAAGATCCTCGACCTGATGATCGACCTCAAGACGCGGCTCGGTCTGACCTACGTCTACGTGACCCACGACCTGGCGTCCGCGAAGTTCTTCTGCGACCGCGTGGCGATCATGTACCTCGGCCGGATCGTCGAGATCGGCACCGTCGACCAGATCTTCGACGACCCCAAGCACCCTACACGCAGGCGCTGATCCGCGCGATCCCGGAGCCCAACCCGGACAAGGCGGTCGCCCGCGACCTTCCCCGCGGCGAGGTGCCCGACGCGGCGAGCCCGCCGCTGGGCTGCTCGTTCCATCCGCGCTGCCCGCAGGCCTTCGGGCCGTGTGGCTGGGAGAGCCGCGACCTGCGCGCGATCCTCGACGAGCGCTGGACGAACGCGGGCGAGGAGGCCTACACGACCGAGCGCGGGCTCTTCGGCGATCTCGAGAAGCTCGAGGTCGGCCACGAGGCGCTGGTCCCGGCCGGCTCGGGCCGCGACCCTGGCGAGCTCGTGAAGATGCTCGAGGAGATCCGCCGCGAAGAGCCCGACGAGCCGTTGTGGAAGGGCGTCAAGAGCATCGAGGCCGAGACGCACGGCGTGCGGGTGAACTTCGAGCCGGGCATCGATCCCGAGCTCTATGACACCGGTGGCTCGCAGGCCGCCTGCCTGCTCTACCGCCCCGAGTAGCGCTCATCCGACACTAGTCGGACTCACCAGTCCGGACTTCTTCCAGCTGCCGCAAGACAGCGCGGCGGAGGTCCGGACAGGCTTCCTCCAACGCTACGGGGAGGGACTCCATGAAGCTCGGGTCTTTGGGTGTCGTGCTGGCGGGCGCCGTTCTGGCGCTACCCGCCGGGGCATGGGCGGCGGACTTCCCGCCGCCGATCGACAAGCAGGTCGTGCAGGACCAGGACGACATGACGTGGTCGGACTACAAGGCTGTACCGGGGACCAACTGGGCCGACCCGACGCTCGTACCGTCGGTCCGCAAGCTGAAGATCGCCGTCGTCGCGGTCGACTTCAGCGACCAGCCGTTCGTGATCACGCAGCCGAAGTACAGCGATCCGTTCGGCAACCCGCAGATCGACGGGATCCCGCGTGAGGCGGTCCCGAAGTTCTACGCCGACTTCAACGGCATCCCGAGCGCCCTCAACAACGGGCACACGGTCAACGAGTACTGGATGGAGCAGACGCACGGCCGCATCGGCATGAGCTTCACGCCCTACGGTCCGTACCGGATGCCTCGGCCGCTGTACGAGTACGGCCTCAACGAGTTCAACCAGCAGGGCGGCTGCCCGGCCGGGCACACCTGCAACGGCAACATGGACAACGACGTCAACGCCCTCTGGCGCGCTGCCGAGGGCGCGACGATCGCCTCCCAGTACGACCTCGTCCTGCGCATCTACGCGGGCTACGACGAGACGACGATCTGGCAGGAGTTCGGCGAGATGAAGTTCGAGACCAAGGAAGAGGTCCCGGACGAGTGGGGCCCGCCGGACCCGCTCCTGCCCAACTGGGTCACCAACCGCTACGTGCCGTGGACCTCGTGGAAGGCGGGCGCGCAGCAGTGGGGCCTCTCGTCGATCCGCCAGGGCGAGAGCTCGGGCACGATCACGCACGAGATCGTCCACACCTTCGGCCTGCCCGACAACAACAACAACCCGTACGCCACGCCGTATCACCGCGTCGGCTCCGGTCCGTGGGACATCCTCGACCGCGGCTCCTTCAACGGCCCGGGCGGCCCGCACAAGCGCTGGCTGGTGCCCGTCACGCAGGGCGGCGCGATGGAAGCCGGCATGACGCTGTGGACCAAGCTCAAGAACAACTGGTTCAAGGAGGCCGACGTCCACCGCGTCACGCGCAGCGGGCTGACCGCGTCCGGGGTTCAGGTGATGCGCGTCAAGGCGCGCACCGTCGAGCCCGGGACCGACGGGACGCAGACGGGCATCAAGCTCGACCTCGACGGCGCCGCGCCGCAGGACAAGACGCCGGCCTGCGACACCAACACGAACCCGCTCTGCGCGGGCCCGAACTGGCAGTACTACACGCTCGAGACCGTGCAGCGGATCGGCGAGGACTCGATGACGCCCGACAGCGGCGTGCTGATCCAGAAGAACAAGAACAACTCCAGCAACGGCTGCGGCTACAGCTGCTTCTCCTGGACGATCGACGCCCATCCGGAGGACATGAACAAGGTCGACTTCCTGCGCCCGCGGACGAAGACGCCCGTGATGCGCACGATCGGCGACTACCGCCAGCTCAACGACGCGCTGTTCCACGCCGGCACCAACTCGGGCTCGCAGTACGAGTTCGAGGACACGCCCAACCGGCTGCACTTCTACGTGCTCAACACGCAGCGCGACGCGGCTGGCGTGCAGTCCTATGACGTGGCGATCCGCTCGCTCGACGGCGCCGGCCCGCACACCCGCGGCGTCAGCGTCGCCCAGCCCACGCTGGCGCTGAACCCCGCCGGCGTGAGCTCCTGCACGTTCAAGGTCGACAACACCGGCGCGACGGTGCCCGTGACCGCGCCCGCCGCTCCGCTCGACGATCCGAACGCGGTCGACGACGTCGACGTCTACCGCCTGTCGGCGACGTCGAGCACCTCCGCGGTCCAGGTCCACCTGACCAACGCCCTCGCGGCGATCAAGCCCGGTGCCACGGCCGACGTGCCGGTCTACATCCAGGGCACCGATCCGCGGACGTTCAACGGCGTGGTCAACCTGACCGCGACGTCGGAGAGCGACCCGACCAAGACGGCGACCGCCGCCTGCTCGCTCACGGGCACGTCCGGCTCCGTCGGTGGCTCGGTCGGAGCCACGCTCGGGCTCACGCTGGGCGCGCCGGCCGCGTTCGGCGCCTTCACGCCCGGCACGACCAAGGACTACACCGCCACGACGACGGCCAACGTCGTCTCGACCGCCGGCGACGCCACGCTCAGCGTGGCCGACCCGAGCGCGTCCAACACCGGGCACCTGGTCAACGGCACCTTCGCCCTGCCGCAGCCGCTGCAGGCCAAGGCCCACACGACCGCCAACCCGGGCAGCCCGCTGGTGAACGTCGGCTCCTCCGCCGCGCCTTCCACGCTGCTGACCTGGGCCGCTCCGGTCTCCAACGACACCGTGACGCTGGACTTCGCCCAGCGCATCAACGCGGTCGACGCGCTCCGTACCGGCGCGTACGCGAAGACGTTGACGTTCACGTTGTCGACGACGACGCCGTAGTCGCTTCGCTCGAGCCGCCGCGGCCGAATGGCCGTGGCGGCTCTGCGATGCTTGCCGTCACATGAAGGTGACGATGATGCTGGCCGACTCCGCACAGGTCTCCGAGGGCAAGCTGTACATGCTCGGCGGCGGCTGGAGCGTGACCGGCCCGCCCGCGCCCTCGGCGATCGTGCTGCACGTCGAAGTGCCGTGGGACCTGACCAACCGGCGCCTCGAATGGCGCCTCGAGCTCGTCGACAGCGACGGCTATCCCGTCTTGACCGCCGACGGCGAGGGCGGCGAGAACCCGATCATGATGGGCGGCGAGATCGAGGTCGGCCGCCCGCCCGGAACGCCGCAGGGGGCCGCGATGGGCATCCCGCTCGCGCTCAACCTGGCGCCGCTGCCGCTCGCGCCGGCGAGCCGCTACGAGTGGCGGTTCACGATCGACGGCGAGAGCCGCGAGGACTGGCGCCTGGCCTTCAGCACGCGCTGAAGGCCAGGCTGAAGCGTCCTACGGGGTCGTGGTGGACAGCGTGAAGGTCAGCGTCTTGCTGTAGGCGCCGGTGCGGAGCGGGTCGGTGGCCTTCACCAGCTGCTTGAACACGATCGCCACCGGGGCGTTGGACACGGGCGCCGACCAGGTCGCGGGCGTGATCTCCACGCGCAGCGGCTCGGGCAGGGCGAACGTGCCGTTCATCAGGTGGCCGGGGTCGGAGACGGTGAGCGCCGCGTCGCCGGCCGTACTCAACACGTTCGCGGTCGTCGAGGCGGTGTACTCCTTGGCCAGGCCGGCGGTGAACGCGCCGAAGCTCGCCGGGCCGCCGAGCGTGAGGCTCAGCGTCGCCGCCACCGTGCCGCCGACGGCCTGATTGCCGCGCAGCGTCAGCGTGAACGTGTCGGTGCTCGTGTTGCCGTTGGCGTCGCGGGCGGTGCAGGTGACCTGCGTCTGCCCGATCGTGAAGAACGAGCCGGAGGCCGGCGTGCAGGTGACCTCGGGCGTCGGGTCCTCGTTGTCGGTCGCGACCGGGGTCGTGTAGGTCACGGTCGCGCCTGACGTGTTCGTCGTGTCGACCGTGACGTCCGGTGCGTTGAGCACCGGCGGGACCGTCTCCGCCGCGAAGGCGCCCGCGGCCTGCGCCGCGTCGTAGCCGCCGACGATCGGCAGCGAGAGCTTGCTCAGCTTCGTGTCGAGCGTGATCGCGGTCTGGGTCATGCCGTTGACCGAGCCGTAGGCCGAGAAGTTGGCCCCGATCACGATGCCGATCCGATGGCCGGCGGCGAACGTGAAGTCCTCCGGCAGCTCCGGGAACGTGAAGCGGTACTTGTTGCCGATCGTGACCGGCTCGGCGGTCCGGAACGAGTTGCGGTTCGACGAGTCGATCATGCCCTTGGTGACGCGCCACTGCGTGACGGTCTGCTGGGGCTTCGTCGTCTCGGTGAAGCAGGGGATGTCGACCGCGTTCTGCTCGCCCCAGCAGGACTTGACGACCGGGTTGGTGTTGGCGATGCCGTCGCCGCTGCGGTTGGTCTGGGTGCTCGCGCCGTAGTCGATCAGCAGCGCCGTGAGGTTCGACTGCGTCTTGCTCAGCGAGGCCTGGATGTCGACGATCGCGGTGCCGGACATCCGCAGCGGCGCCTTCAGCGGCGCCGAGAGGAACGTGCGCTTGTTCGCCTGCGTGTTGGTCAGGCTGAGGTAGTTGTTCTCGGACAGGTTCGCGTCCGTGAACGTCAGCGACTCGGTCGCGCCGCCGCTGGAGCCGCCGAGGGCGCCCTGGGCGGCGGCGGTCGTGCCCTGCAGGTAGACGTCGGTCATCTGCGTGCCGGGGACGGGCCAGTCGGCGTACGTCTTCCAGGTGTTGGCGGACTCCTCGATGTCCACCGCGGGCTCGCTCATGATCCCGTTCTGGACGCCCTGGAGCCAGTAGTCGAACCAGCGGTGGATCGTGTCGACCCAGACCGCGCGGCGGCCGTCGAACGGGTCGACGTGGCCCTGGCGCAGGATCCACAGCTTGCGCGGGACGTTGCGGGCCTTGAGCCCGTACCACCACTTCGAGAAGTGGTCGGCGCGGACGTTCTCGTCCTGGATCCCGTGCGTGATGAAGACGCTGGCCTTGACCTTGTCGAGGTCCTTGAGGTAGTCGCGGACGGCCCAGAAGTCGTTGTAGTCGCCGGTGACGTCGTCCTCGCCGGCGCTCAGCTCGTTGCGGACCGGCAGGCAGTAGGCGACGCGATCCGGGTTCGTGACGGCGCTTGCGAGGCTCTGCAGGTAGTGGTTGCCGCGCTGGACCACGCCGTTGGTGCGCGTGTAGTCGTAGTAGGAGGCGATCGCGGAGATCGGGACGATCGTGGTCAGGCCGTCGACGCCGCTGGCGGCGACCGCGTTGGCGAGCGTGCCGTCGTAGGACTTGCCGATCAGGCCCGTCTTGCCGTTGTGCCACGGCGCGGTGACGACGGTGCCGTTCTTGTCGACGCCGCGTGCGCGGCCGTTGAGCCAGTCGATCACGACCTTGGCGCTGAGGTTGTCCGAGACGTCGTGGACCGTCGGGCAGCCCGTCGAGTTGTTGGTCCCGATCATGTCCATCAGGATCACGGCGTAGCCGCGCGGGACGAAGTAGTTGTCGTAGAACAGCGGCCACAGGTCGAGCAGGCCGTCGCCGTCGGTGTCGCGCTTGAGCTGGGACTCGTTGCCGCGGCCGAGCGTCGAGTAGTAGGGGCTCGGGTCCATCACCACGGGCGCCTTGAGGCCCTCGTCGGTGGCCTTCGGGCGCTTGATGTCGATCGCGATGATGTCGTTGACGCCGTTGTGGTCGGAGTCATACGGCGAGTCGATGAAGACCCGCTCGCGAATCGCGTCGGCGTAGCCGAACACGGGCTGGGTCTTGCCGCCCGTGGTGTCGATGACCGGCGGCGATTGTGCATTCGCAGGCGCTGCGACCGACAGCGCGCAGGCGACCATCGCGGCGGCGAGCGTTGCTCGCCGTCCTGACCGGCTTGCCATTGGAGACCCCTTCCTCGAGTTAGATGAGAGTCCTACTCGGACGGGTAGGACTGGTCAATCACGTCGCGCAGAGTTCCGGCATCTCTCACAACGGCGGCGGGTCAACCTTCGACAACTGCCGGTATGTCGGCCCTGGAGGCGCCCGTACGCTCGTGCGGTGATGGAGGAGGAGCAGGTCGACGTGGCCGTCGTCGGTGGCGGTCCCGCGGGGATGGCTGCTGCCGTCGCCGCCCGCAGGGCAGGCGCGTCGGTCGTGCTGATCGACGAGTACGCCGCGCCGGGCGGCCAGATCTGGCGCCGCCGCTACGACGAGGTCGAAGACGACGCCCCGGCTTCGCTCCCGCCCGCCGCGCAGGAACGCTGCCGTGAGTTCGCCGCCTCCGGCGCGACGCTGCTCGCCGGCACCTCCGTCTGGGGCTCCCCGGAGCCCGGCGTCCTACTGCTCACCGGCTCGCCGTCGCGTTTGCGGGCCGGCGCCATCGTGCTGGCCACGGGCGCCTACGACCGCCCGCTCGCCTTCCCCGGCTGGACGCTGCCGGGCGTGATGACGGCGGGTGGAGCGCAGGCGCTGTCCAAGGGCCAGGGCGTCCTGCCCGGCCGCCGCGTGCTGCTGGCCGGCGCCGGCCCGTTCCTGCTGCCGGTCGCGGCGCAACTCGAGGCCGGTGGTGCGGAAGTTGTGGCCGTGGCCGAGGCGACGCGACGGCGCGACTGGCTTCGCGCCGGCCCGCGGATGGCCTCCCATCCCGGCCGCCTGGTCGACTACGCGCGCTACCGGACGAAGGTGCGCAAGGTCGCCTGGGGCCACGTGATCGTCCGCGCCGAGGGCGACGACCGTGTCCGCTCGGCGACGATCGCCGCCGCCGACGCCGACTGGGCACCGAGCGGCCGTGAGCGCACCTTCGAGGTCGACGCGGTCTGCACCGCCTACGGCTTCCTCCCGTCCGTCGAGCTCGCCCGGGCACTGGGCTGTGAGCTGCGCGACGACGGCGTCGAGCACGACGAGAACATGCGCACGAGCGTCCCGGGCGTGTACGTGGCCGGCGAGGCCTCAGGCGTCGGCGGCGCCGAGCTCGCAACCCTCGAGGGCGAGCTCGCGGGCTACGCGGCGGCCGCCGCGACGGCCCCTTCCACGAACGGCGCCCGCGCGAACGCCTCGTCGCGCGACCTCGGCCCGCTCCGCGCCCGCCGCGCGAAGCTCGCGGGCTTCGCGACCATCCTCTCCGACCTCTTCGACCCGCGCCCGGGCCTGCAGACCCTCGCGCAGCCGGACACCGTCATCTGCCGCTGCGAGGACATCACCGCCGGCACGATCGACACGGCCGTGGCCGACGGTGCGAAGACGCTCTCCGCACTGAAGATCGTCACCCGCTGCGGCCAGGGCCCGTGCCAGGGCCGCACCTGCGAGCGGCTCGTCGCCGAGCGCCTGCCGGAGCCCGAGCGCTTCAGCGCCCGGGCTCCGATCCGACCGATCCAGATCGGCGTCCTGATCGACGCTACGGAGTCGTCGTCGACAGCGTGAACGTCAGCGTCTTGCTGTAGGGCCCGGTGCGCAGGGGGTCGGCCATGCCGATCGCCTGGGTGAACGCGACGGGGGCGGACTCGTTGGACGTGGGGTTGGTCCATGTCTTGACCGTTGCGGGCAGGGTCGATCCCGCGGCCAGCAGCGGCTGCGGCAGCGCGAACGCGCCGTTCACGAGCCGGCCGCTGTTGACCGTGCTGGGGTCGGTGACGGTCAGCGTCGCGTCGCCGGCGGTGCTGATGACCGTCGCGGTCGTGGAGGCCGTGTAGACCTTCGCGACGCCCGGGGTGAAGACGCCGAACGACGCCGGCGTCCCGAGGGTGAGCGCCAGCGTCGCCGGCACCGTCGCCCCGGCCGAGCCGGTCGCGGTGGTGTAGGCGACGACCGAGTAGGCGCGGGTGACGACCAGCTCGTTGCCGGCGGCATCCTTCGCCGTCACCTTCAACGTGAAGCGCCCGGGCGTGCCGGTGTCGATCGCGGTCGCGGTGCACTCGATCAGGTCCTGCTCGTCCGCGCACGCGTAGTCCGCCTCCAACGGCGTGCCCTGCAGGAGCACGAGGCCGTCGGGCACGTTGCGGATGGTGATCGTCGGCGCGGTCGTATCGGTCGCCAGCTCCTTGATGCGGACGTCGGCGTACATCAGGTTGTTGCCGGCGTTCTCGAGGCCGATCGAGCCGGCCGCGGTGGGCACGGTCGCCGACGCCACCTCGACGCCGTTGACGCGGCTGGCGAGCTTGCCGCCGTAGGCGATCACGTCGAGCGTGTTCCACTCACGGACCGGCTTGGCCTGGGCGCTGGCGGCGGGGGCGAGCCCGACGATCGCGCCCGTGCGGGTGTCGGCCGTCCCGTTGTCGAGGATCGCCACCTGTCGCCCGCGGGCGAACACGCCGCCGTTGTTCGACGTCGCCGCCGCGCGGTACTTCAGCTGCAGGTGGTAGTCGGTGAACGTGCGCCCGGTGTACGTGAGCGCGCCGGTGTTGGTCGCGGTCGCGCCACCGGCGGTGCCGAGGGCGGTCATCGAGTTGCGGGCGATCGAGCCGGTGCCGCTGTAGGTCCAGCCCGCGAGCGTCGTCGCGTCCCAGAGCTCGTTCCAGCCGCCGGCCGGCTGCCAGGCGATCGTGCGCGAGACCGCGTCCGCGGGGCACGTGAGCCCGGAGTTCACGCACGCCTTGACCGTGTCGGTGGTCGCGATCGGCGACGAGTAGCTGTAGCTCGTGCCGACCTTGCGCTCGATCAGCGTCGTGCCGCGGAAGACCTCGAACGTGACGTCCTGGTCGGCCGGGGCGGTGAACGCGGCGGTCGAGCCGGCGACGGCCGTCGCCGGCCCGCTGAGCGTGAGCGTCCCGGTGAAGGGCGCGGTGACGTTGACCGTCTGCGTGGTCGTGGCGCCGCCGACGGTGAGCTTGACGTCGTACTTGCCCGGCGCCGTGAACGTGTGCGGCGTGGTCGCGCCGGTGCCGGTCTGGCCGTCACCGAAGTCCCAGGCGTAGGTGGCGCCCGCGGGCGCGTTGCGCTGCGAGCCGGTCAGCGTCGTCGTGAAGGGCGCGGTGCCGGCGGCGGGCGCGGCGACGATCCTGGTGTCCTGGCGCGTGACCTTCAGCGTCGCCTTCGTGCCGTCCGCGTTGATCGACGTCAGATCGAAGGTGACGCCGAGCGACGGGACCTCGAAGTGCGATGGCCCGCGTCCCTGACCGCGGCCGAGCGTGGAGATCGAGGTCTCGTCGCTGCAGCCCCAGCCGGTCGAGCCGGGCATCGCGTCGAGCACCTTGTAGACGCCGAGGCCGTTGCGCAGCGTCGAGTCGACGGTGTAGAGCAGGATGCCGCCCGACTCGCAGTAGCGCGCGGTGTTGCCCCCGGCCACGGAGTCCACGCCGAGCGGGGCGCGCAGCTCGGCGACGAGCGTCGTGTTCTGGCCGGTGCGGATCGAGACGAGCTTCTTGCTCGACCCGTCAGGGGTCGTCTCGACCGGCGTCAGCGTGTGCTCGGTGACCCCGTCGGAGGCGACGCAATCCACCTCGTCGTCGTTGAGCCACCCGAGCTTCCACTTGTTCCAGGCGATGTAGTCCGGCGCGTTGCCGGTGATGTTGCCCATGATGTCCCACTGGCCCATGTGGACGAACGAGCCGCCCGAGCCGGCGTTGTAGCCCTCGACGAGGCTGAACGCGTGGCCCGTCTCGTGGTTGAGCAGCTTGTAGCCCCAGCTGAACATGTCGGCGCCGAGGTCGTCGCCGTTGCCGAGGTCGTTGCCGTCGGCGACGATCTGGTGGCCGTAGTTGTTGAGCTCGGGCGAGCTCGCGATCGCGGTCTGGTTGCGCGCCGGGACGACGTAGATCAGGTCGTAGCCGGTGAAGTCGACGCCGTCGGCGTCCGCGAGCTTGACCGCGTCGGCCGTGTACTCGCCCTGGCCGTCATGGCTCAGGCGTCGCAGCGGGTCGGTGGAGCGGTAGTCCATCCGGTACTGCGCCGGGTTCTTCGGCATCCGGTACCACTTGTGGATCGGCGTGAGGTCGACGTGCAGGCGCCCGTAGGACGCCATGTCGAACCACGGCACGAAGCCCTTGAGGAAGTCGTAGTACGCCGTCGTCGTCCGGTAGTCGATCGGCGTGCGCTGGGTCACGTCGGGCGCCTTGGCGTTCTCGAAATCGACGAACAGCATGATCGCCTTCAGCGTCCCGACCGGCCGCGGATGCGCGACCCAGTCGCTGTTGAACCCGCCGTGCGTGTACGTGTTCCAGTAGTCGTCGTAGAAGTACGGAGGCCAGAGCCCGGCCGGGCGCTCGATCTTGCACGCGCTCGGCGCGTCGATCGTCGCTCCCGCAGGAGCGGCCGCGACCACCATCGACACGATCACCGCGGCCAATACCGCCCATCGCCCAGCGCGCATCGCATGCTCCACTTCCCCGGTTGGACCCTCTCATGAGAGACGCTACGCCCGGGACGAGGGCGCAAGACACCGGCAGATGCCGGAACCGCGGACGCCGGGCGACCGGCAGTTGTCGAGTGGGCCGTCAGGCAACGCTCACCGGGGTTCGAGCGCGCCCCGCGGCGCTGCGCCGCACCGCCGAAGGACACCCGTACCACCAGTACGAATGACCTTCGCCGGCACGCCGCAGCATCCACGGTGCATCACTCGCCAACCCGGCGAGCGTCACCTGACGACCCACTAGGTGTGACCGGTGGTGACGCGCATGCCGGCGCTGACCGGCGTCACGCACGAGCGGACGACGACGCCGTCCACGACGACGCGGCATTCCTGGCAGACGCCGATCCCGCAGTAGAGCCCGCGCGGCGAGCCTCCGGGGCTGTCGCGCAGCTCGCGGCGGCCGGCCTCGAGCAAGGCGGCGCCGAGCGATTGGCCCGCCGGCGCCTGCAGCGGGCGGCCGTCGACGATCAGCTCGATCACGAGGCGGCCAGCTCGACGGCGGCGAAGCGGTCCGGGGAGAACCAGCCGATCGGGACGGGAGAGGGCGCACCGGTGTGCCAGGCGGCGACGAGCTCGCCGGTGGCGGGAGCGAGGCCGATGCCGGCGCCCTCGTGGCCGGTCGCCACGCAGAGGTTCGGCGCCTCGGCGAACGGGCCGATGATCGGCACGTGATCGGGGGTCAGCGGGCGCAGGCCGGCGTAGACGCGCAGCGCGCGGGCGTCGCGCAGGATCGGGAAGAACCGGGCGGCACGGCGGGCGATCGCGCCGGCGACGTCGATCTCGACCGTGCGATCGAAGCCGACCTGCTGGCGGCTCGAGCCCAGCAGCGCGGTGCCGCTCGGCGTGGACTCGACGACCATCGCGATCTGCAGCGCGGCATCGTGGTTGGCCTCGACGGCGGCGACGTAGCCCGCCTCGCTGAGCTTGCGCCGGAACACGACCGGTGAGCGCTCGAGCACGACGACCTGGCCCTTGCGCGGCGTGACCGGGACCGTCAGGCCGGCCGTGGCGAGCAGCGTGGGCGTCCACACGCCCGCGGCCACGACGACCATGTCCGCACCTACACGGCCGGCGCTCGTCTCGACGCCCGTGACGCGGCCGTCGGCGCCGCGCAGGAGCCGGTCCACTGAGACGTCGGTGGACAGCTCGGCGCCGCGTGCGACCGCGGCGCGCACGAGCGCGGCGGTGGCCAGCCGCGGCTCGAGCTGGGCGTCGCCCGGATAGAGCACGCCGCCGGGAAGATCGTGGGCCGCGTAGGGCTCCTCGCGCCGCAGCGCCGCGGCGTCGAGCACCTCGCCCTCGACGCCCAGCTTGGCGAGCACGGCCGCGCGCTCGGCGGCCGCCGTCAGCTCGTCCTCGGTCTCGGCGACGACGACGCTGCCCTTGCGGTCGTACTCGAAGTCGTCCTCGAACTCGCCCGCGAAGCGCGCCCAGAGGTCGGCTGAGCGCAGTGCGAGCGGCAGCTCGCGATCGAGCTCCTTGTCCCACGCGAGCACGTTGCCCTCGCAGGCGCCGGAGCTTCCCGAGGCGACGTGGGAGCGATCGAAGAGCCGCACGCGCACGCCGGCTGCGGCCAGGTGGTAGGCGCAAGCAGCGCCTACGACGCCTGCGCCCACGACGACGACGTCAGGACTACGACCCATCACCTCACCCTAGGGGCTCCTGTCCATGGGGGCTTCCGACATTCGCTGCATGGATTCCCCTCCGGACTTCGACATATCGTCGTTGCGAGGGCCTGCGGGCTCGACGGAAAATGCGCGGCAAGGGGGACCCTGGGTCCGTGCAAGAGGGGTGTGTGCCGCGGCGGTGAGTGAACGGTGCCGGAGGGGTCCGGTCACTCACCGCCTGCGCCGCTGGGCTCGCAGCAAGGCCCCCGCTCCGGTGCGCAGCGCCGGCCAGCGGCGCGACTCGCGCCCGTGCAGCGCCTCCGCGAACGCGGTCTGCGCCGCGACGAGGGTCTCGTCGGCAGGGAGGCTCGGCGTTCCCGGCGCCCAGGCCGCACGCCATTCGAGCTGACGCGGGACGACGTGGCGCGCCAGGCGCACCGGCACGCCGGTGGGAGCGATGCCGTGGCGGCCGACCCAGGTGCTGATGGATGGCAGGCGCCGGGCCACCCGCTCGCCCTTGGCGGCGTCGCGCGCCCAGACCGAGATCGGCCCGTCGCGCCCGTCGCGCGCCGCGACGGCGACGGCCGTGTCGGCGTCCGGCACCTCGACCACGGCGAGCACTGGTCCGGGCGGTGGCGAGACGAAGCGCGGGTCGTCGGCGGAGAGGCCCGCGATCACGGACGGTGCGGCGAAGGTCCCGTTGAGCCCAGCGACCGTCAGCGGCTCCCCGTAGGCGTCCTGCGGCCGGGCGAGCGGGCCGACGTCGGTGGCCTCGTCGCGGGGGTCGCCGACGCGCAACGCGGCCGCGGCCGCGGTCAGCGCTTCGACCAGCCCTGCGACGGCGCCCTCGACGACCACGAGCCGCCCGGCGGCGGCGGGGTGGCGCCCGGAGCCGGCGAACGCGGCCCACAGCGCCGCCTCGACGACCTGCGCCTTGGGCGCGCCCTCGAGCACGACCAGCGTCCCGCGGCGCGCCGGCCGCGGAAGCTCGACCACGCGGCGGCAGACCTCGTCCAGGTCCGCCGGCCCGGGCTCGGGCACGACGGTCAGCAGCTCGCCGGGCACCCCGGCGCGCAGGAACACGGCGCGCAGGCGCTGGGCGGCGAGCGGAGCGCCGGCGGCGAGGACCACGGCGTTGCCGGCCAGCAATGCAGCCGCGGCCTCGAGCGCCGGTTCGGCCCACGGCGACGCGGACGGGCCGCGCAGGCCGATCACGCCCACCGGCGACTGGACCAGTCGTGTCGTGCGGCCCGCCAGGCGGGCGACGTGCGGCGAGAGTCGTTGGTCGGCCAGCGCGCGCGGCCCGTCGGACGCGAGCGCGTGCAGGCCGCGGACCGCAGGCAGCAGCTCCGCGAGCACGATGTGCGTCCGCGGCCACCCGGTCTCGTCGGCGAGCGCCAGTGCGAGCGCGTCGAGCTCGTCGAGCATCGCGACGGCGGTGCGCCGGATGTACCGCGCCCGCGAGCTGACGGGGACCAGCGACCACAGCGGATGCGCGGTCTTCGCGGCCGCGACCGCCGCCCCGAGGTCGATCGGGGCGACCGCTCCGAGCCGCGCCCCGGTGGCGGGGGCGAAGACCTCGAGCGCGTCAGCCACGGCAGCGCCTGGCGGTGCGTGGCCCGCCGCGCAACGCGGCCACGGGCGTCGCGCCGCGCTGTCCCGCCGCGCACGGTGCCCGCCGCCGCGCCGCCGCGGTGCGCCGTCCGGCCGAGCTCGATCCCCGCCGTCGCGCTGTCGCGCCGCCGTCACACATCGCGACCCCGCGCCCGCCGGATCGCGGCGAGTCGCTCGCGCAACTCCGGCTCGTTCTCGCCCGGCTCGAAGAAGCGCAGCCCTTCGCGCCCCTTCGGCAGGTGCTCCTGGTCGTTGATCGCGCCCGGCGCGCTGTGCGGGTACTCGTAGCCGATCCCGCGGCCGAGCTTGCGCGCCGCGGCGTATGCGGCGGACTGCAGGGCGGCGGGCGGCGAGGCCGCCCCGACCTCGCGGATGTGCGCGCGCGCGGCGGCGAGCGCGCTGCCGGCGGAGTTGGACTTCGGCGCCAGCGCGAGATAGATCGCCGCCTGGGCGAGCGCGTACGTCGCCTCCGGCAGCCCCACGTGCTCCACCGCGGCGGCGGCGGCCGTGGCCACCACCAAGCGCCTGCGGGTCGGCGTTGCCGACGTCCTCGGAGGCGAAGATCACCATCCGGCGCACGATGAAGCGCGCGTCCTCGCCGCCTTCGAGCATCGCCGCGAGGTAGTACAGCGACGCGTCGGGATCGGACCCGCGCGTGGACTTGATCCAGGCCGAGATGTAGTCGTAGTGCTGGTCGCCGGACTTGTCGTAGCGCAGCGCCTTGCGCTGCATCGCGTCCTCGGCGTCGGCCAGCGTCACGGGCTGGCCGGTCCGCGAGGCGGTGTCCAGCGCGAGCTCGAGCGCGTTCAGCGAGGAGCGCGCATCGCCGCCCGAGCGCGCCGCGAAGAAGTCGATCACCTCGTCGCTGACCGTCCGCCCGACCTCGTCCAGCGCCCGCCGCAGCAGGCCGGCGATGTCCTCGGCGGTCAGCTCGTGCAGCTCGTAGACCTGGGCGCGCGAGATCAGGGCCGAGTTGACCTCGAAGTACGGGTTCTCGGTGGTCGCGCCGACGAGCACGACGAGGCCCTCCTCGACGGCGGGCAGCAGCGCGTCCTGCTGGGCCTTGTTGAAGCGGTGGATCTCGTCCAGGAAGAAGATCGTGTGGCGGCCGGCGCGGCGGCGCTCACGGGCGCGTGCCATCACCTCGCGCACCTCGCCGCGGCCCGCCTCGACGGCCGAGAGCTCCTCGAAGGCCGCGTCGGCGTACTCGGCGAGCATCCGCGCGAGCGTCGTCTTGCCGGTCCCCGGCGGCCCGTAGAGGATCATCGAGTGCGGCTGGCCGGACTGGATCGCGGTCCGCAGGGCCGACGACGGGCCGAGCAGGTGCGACTGGCCGACGAACTCCTCCAGCGTGCGCGGGCGCATCCGGGCCGCGAGCGGCAGGTCGGAGTCCGGTGGGGCCGCGGGGCGAGCCGGTGGCTCGTCGGGCACGTCGAAGAGCCGTCCCATTGCGCTAAGTATGCGGCGTGCCGCACCGTCCCCCTTGCCACCGTGGCGCGCGAGTGGGGCCGGATCGGCCTGCTCGGCTTCGGCGGCCCGCCCGCGCATGTGGCGCTGCTGCGCGATCTGACGGTCGCCCGCAAGGCCTGGATCGAAGCCCGCGAATTCGAGGACGCGTTCGCCGCCTGCAGCCTGCTGCCCGGTCCCGCGAGCACGCAGCTGGCGATCTACACGGCGCAGCGGGTGGCCGGCCGGGCGGGTGCGCTCGTCGGCGGGCTCGCCTTCATCCTCCCCGGCCTGATCGCGGTCCTTGTGATCGCCGTCGTCGCGCTCGGCGACGCGCCGCCGCCCGCCGTCGAGGGCTTCGGGGCGGGCGCCGCGGCGGCGGTCGTGGCGGTCGTCGCCCAGGCCGGGATCAAGCTGATCGATCCGCGCCGCGGCCTCGTCTACGTCATCGCCGGCGCGCTCGGCGCGATCTTCGCCGGCCCCGCCGTGGTCGCCGTCCTGCTGCTCTGCGGACTGGCGCAGCTCGGGCGCCACACGCTCCAGAGCACCGTCTGGCCCGCGCTCGTCTGGCTGGCGGTCAAGGTCGGCGCCCTCTCCTACGGCGGCGGCTACGTGATCATCCCGCTGATGCGCGGCGACGCGGAGCGCTGGATGAGCGAGCAGGCGTTCGCCAACGCCGTCGCCTACGGCCAGATCACGCCCGGCCCGGTCACGCACACGATCGCGCTCGTGGGCTACGCGGCCACCGGCATCCCAGGCGCGCTCGCGGCCACGGCGATCGCGTTCGCCCCGAGCTTCGTGCTGGTGATGCTCGGCGCCCGCCACTTCGAGCGGCTGCGCTCCAACACCAACGCGCGCGCCTTCCTCGACGGCGCCGGGCCGGCCGCGGCGGGCGCGATCCTCGGCGCCGCGGTCCCGCTCCTGGGCGCCATCGACCACACCTGGCAGTGGGTCGTGCTCGCCGCGGCGGCGCTCGCGCTGCTCGCCCGCGCGGCCCCGATCGCGGTGCTCGTCGCGGGCGGACTCGTGGGACTCGCCACTACGCTCTAACCCATGGGGCTCGCCGAGGAACTGCAGGACGAGACCGCCGAGGTCCTGACCAAGCTGATCCAGTTCCGCACGGTCAACCCGCCCGGCAACGAGCGCGAGTGCCTGGAGTGGCTCGCGGGCTATCTGGAGGACGCCGGGCTCGAGGTCGAGCTCGACGGCGCCGAGCCGGAGCGCCCGAACCTCGTGGCGAGCTACAAGGGGGGCGAGGACGGGCCCGGTGCTCGGCTACCTCTCCCATGTCGACACCGTGCTGGCCGACAAGGAGGACTGGAGCGCCGACCCGTGGGGCGCCGAGGTGCGCGACGGGTTCCTCTACGGCCGCGGCACGATCGACATGAAGAACCAGACGGCCGCCGAGGCCGTCGCGGCCGCGACGCTGGCCCGCGCCGGCGCGCGCTTCAAGGGCGAGCTGAAGGTGATCGCCGTCGCCGACGAGGAGACCGGCGGCCAGCTCGGCGCCAAGTGGATCACCGAGAACCGGCCCGACCTGAGCCGCGTCGACTACCTGCTCAACGAGGGCGCGGGCGCGGTCATGCCCTACGACGGCCGCCGCCTCTACGGCGTCTGCGTGGCCGAGAAGGGCACGTTCCGCTTCAACGTCTCCACCACCGGCACCGCGGCGCACGCCTCCGTCCCGGGCCTCGCGGACAACGCGCTGCTCAAGCTCGCGCCGGTGATCACCCGGATCGGCGAGGGCCAGCCGGGCTATGACCTGATGGAGGCCTCCCGCGCGCTCGTCGTGGCGCTCGGCGAGGACCCCGACGATCCGGCGGCCGCCGTCGCGAACGTGCGGGCGATCGCCCCGCTGCTCGCGCCGCTGGTCGACGCCGCGATGCGCGTCACGTTCGCGCCGACGATCGTCTCCGCGGGCGAGAAGATCAACGTCATCCCGGCCCGCGCGATGGTGCGCGTCGACTGCCGCGTCCCGCCCGAGATGGGCGAGGACGTCGCGCTGCGCCGCGCCCGCGAGGTGATCGGCGACGACGACAGCCTCCGGATCGACTTCACCGAGGCCGTCGTCGGCAACCGCTCGCCCGTCGCCTCGGCGCTGATGGACGCGATCGGCGAGTGGCTGGGAGAGCACGACCCCGGCGCCGAGGCCGTGCCCACGGTCCTGCCCGCGTTCACGGACTCGCGCTGGTTCCGGGCCGCCTTCCCCGAGTGCATCGCCTACGGCTTCTTCCCCCAGCGCCACCAGAACGTCTACGAGACGTGGCCGCTGATGCACGCCGCCGACGAGCGCATCGACCTTCGCGACCTCGGCTTCGCCGCGGCCTTCTTCCACGACCTCCCCGGGAGGCTCCTCGCCTGATGCCCGTACCTGAAGACAAGCTGCGCCTCGGCGGCATGGCCCTGCGCAACGGCCTGCTCGTCCACGGTCCGAGCCACTGGTCCGCCGCCGTGCGGACCAAGCAGGGCGACGTCAAGGTCGCCTCCGGTCCCAAGCCGCGCGTGACCGTGGCCGACGACATCCCCGGCCTGCGCGGGCTCGTGCGCCTCGGCGAGGCCTTCGCGGTCATCCCGCTGGTCAAGAAGGGCCTGCCGGAGGCCAAGCTCGCCTTCGAGAACCCGTCCGTGCTCGGCGTCGCCGCCGGCGCGTCGATCGCCGGGTCGCTGCTGCGCCGCCGCGCGCCCGGCATCAGTGGCGAGCTGGCCTCCTCGCTGATCGCGATGGCGCCGGCGCTGTTCGCGCTGCGCGGCGGTGAGCTGGCGCAGTACCACGGGGTCGAGCACAAGGCGATCGCCGCCTACGAGGCCGACGACGAGGATGCGCGCGACGCGCTCAAGGAGCACGAGCGCTGCGGCTCGCACCTGATGGCGCCGATGCTCGTGGCCAACCTGGCGGGGACGATCGTCCTCAAGCGGGCGCTCGAGCGGCCGAACGCGGTCGCCGGCGGCGTGATGGCGCTGGCCTCCACGGCGGCCGCGGTCGAGGTCTTCGCCTGGACCGAGCGCAACGCCGACTCGCCGGTGACGCGCCTCCTCAAGCGCCCCGGCTACGAGCTGCAGCGCGTGATCGGCACGCGCGAGCCTGACGAGCGCCAGCTCGAAGTCGGTCGCGCGGCGCTCGCGGAGATCCTCCGCGTCGAATCGAATTAGGGTCCAGACCCCCTAGGAACACGGCGGGATCTGGCGATACTCATTCGTCATGCGTGACGTCGATGGCTTCCCAACACACACCCCGGTTCCGACGCCGACGCCGACGACAGTGGCGACAGCGATGACACCGCCGCCGGATCTTTCGTGGTGGGACCACGTCCAGCCGATCATCATGGCCTGGGCGCCGATCGTCTTCATGGGCCTGATCGTCTTCTTCCTGTGGCGGACGATGAAGCTGATGCCCAAGACCAAGCCGCAGGAGATCAAGCCCGACTCCGCCGGCTCGATCAAGTGGGACGAGGTCGCCGGCGCCGACGAGGCCAAGGCCGAGCTGCAGGAGGTCGTCGACTTCCTGCGCGACCCGGCGCGCTTCCGGGAGCTCGGCGCGAAGGTGCCCAAGGGCATCCTCCTGCACGGCCCGCCCGGCACCGGCAAGACGCTGCTGGCCAAGGCCGTGGCCAACGAGTCCGGCGCCCAGTTCTTCGCGCAGTCGGCCGCCAGCTTCGTCGAGATGTTCGCCGGCCTCGGCGCCGCGCGGATCCGGCGGCTGTTCGGCGAGGCCCGCAAGCACTCGCCGGCGATCCTCTTCATCGACGAGATCGACGCCGTCGGCGCCCGCCGCGGCTCCGACAACAACTCCGAGCGCGAGCAGACGCTCAACCAGCTGCTGGTCGAGATGGACGGCTTCTCGTCCGCGGGCGAGATCGTGGTCATCGCCGCGTCCAACCTGCTCGAGAAGCTCGATCCCGCGCTGCTGCGCCCTGGCCGCTTCGATCGCCAGATCCTCGTCTCGCCGCCCGACGTCGGCGGCCGCGAGGCGATCCTGAAGGTCCACACGCGCAACAAGCCCGTGGCGGACATCGACTTCGAGGTCATCGCGCGCCAGACCGCGGGTCTGACGGGCGCCGACCTGGCCAACATCGCCAACGAGGCCGCGATCGCCGCCGCGCGCAACCGGCGCAAGCGGCTCGAGCAGTCCGACTTCGACAACGCGCTCGAGCGCGTCGTGGCCGGCATGCAGTCGCGCCGTGCGCTGACCGAGCACGAGCGCCGCGTGATCGCCTTCCACGAGGCCGGCCACACGCTCGTGCTCCGAGCTGCTGCCCGGCGTCGATCGCACGCACAAGGTCTCGATCGTCCCGCGCGGCAAGGCGCTCGGCTACACGCTGCACTTCCCCGAAGAGGACCGCTACCTCAAGACCCGGGCCGAGCTGCTGGACCAGATGACGACGCTGCTCGGCGGCCGTGCCGCGGAGGAGATGGTCTTCGGGAGCATCACGACCGGCGCCTCCGACGACCTCAAGCGGGTCGCGGCGATCTCGCGCTCGATGATCCACGAGTGGGCGATGGGCACGTCGGTCAGCGCGATCCAGCTCACCGCCGAGGGCGGCGCCGTCTCGGACCGCACGCGCGAGCTGCGCGACGCCGAGCAGCAGCACCTCGCCGACGAGGCGATGCGGCGTGCCGTGCGGCTGTTGAGCGAGCACCGCGCGCAGCTCGACCAGCTCGCCGGCGCGCTGCTGCGCCAGGAAGTGCTCGAGCGCCACGACATCGAGCGGATCATGGAGGGCGTCGTGACGCCCCAGCCGTACGGCCTCCGGCCATCTGCGGGTCGCCGCGGCCGAGGCGCCGATCGTCCAAGAGGAACCCTAAGCGGTCAAGCTTCAGCGCTCCCGTCCGATCTACGAGAAGGATGGGTGCTGCTGACGACTTTCGTGCGCTGCTGGAGCCCGGCGCGATCCGCGCCGTGTTCCAGCCGATCGTGCGCCTCTCCGATCTCGGGACGATCGGCTACGAGGGCCTGTCGCGCTTCCCGACCCCGCCCGGCCTGGTCGCGCTCCCGCCGGACGTGACGCTCAACGCCGCGGCCCACTCGGGCCTGCGCGACGAGCTCGAGGTCGCCTGCTGGCGCGCGATCGCCGCCGCCGGCGTCCCGCCGCACGGGCGCCTGCTGTGGGTCAACCTCTCGCCCGAGGCGCTCGGGCACCCCGGTCTGCTCGAGCTGGCGGGCAAGCTGCCGTCGCGGCTCGTCATCGAACTGACCGAGCAGGACACGGTGCTCAACCATGCGCTGCTGCGCGAGCGGCTGCGGCCGTGGATCGCCCGCGGCGCGCTGGTCGCCGTCGACGACGCCGGTGCCGGCTTCACCTCGCTCGAGTACGTCTCCGACATCCGCCCCGACTTCCTCAAGCTCTCGCGCGGGATGGTCGCCGGCGTCGATCGCGACAGCACGCGCGAGGACGTCCTGCGCGCCACCGCGGCGTTCGCCCGCGAGGTCGGCGCGCGGATCGTCGCCGAGGGCGTCGAGCGTCCCGAGGAGCTCGCGACGCTGCGCGCGATGGAGATCGACTACGGCCAGGGCTGGCTCTTCGGCCGCCCCGGCGAGGCGTGGCCGCGGGACACGCCCGCCGCGCGCCTGCCGATCGTCCGCGCGGCGGTCAGCGGCCGGCTCGAGCGCGACCTCGAACGCGCCTGCACGGCGCGCGACGCCAGCGAGGCCGTCGTCGAGCACCTCGCCCGCCGCGGGCTGCTGCCGGCGGTCTTCCTCGCCCAGGGCGGTCGGCTGCGCCATCAGGCCGCGCGCGGCTTCTGGCAGGTCTACGACGGGCTGCCCGCGAGCGCCGGGATCGTCGGGCGCGTCTTCCGCACCGGCGTCGCGGCCGTCCTCGACGACGTCGGCGAGGCGCCCGACTACCTGCCCTCCGTGCCGGGCGATCCGGGCCGAGGTCTGCCTCCCGCTCGTCGTCGCCGGCCGGGTCGTCGGCGTGCTCAACGCCGAGTCCGCTGACGGCGATCGACGCCGCGACGGTGACCGAGCTCGAGCGCTGCGCCGGCGCTGCTGACGGCGCGCCTGGAGGAGGTCGGCGCCGTCGGCGCCGCCTCGCCCGCGCAGCGCCTGGCCCGCACCGCCGCCCGCCTGGCCTCGACCGAGGACCCCGAGGACGTCGTGCGCGAGGCGCTCGCCGCCGCGCTCGAGCTCTCGGGCTGCGAGTCCGGCTTCGTCGCGCTGGCCGACGGCCACGGCGCGCTCTACCCGCATCTCGCCGAGGGCCCGTTCGGCGTCGCCTTCAGCCAGCTCGCCTCCGAGGAGATCGCCTCGATGGCCTCCTGGGTCGACGACGGCACCTCGACCTACACGGTCGGCGACACCGCCGGGCGCGGCTTCGTCGGGCACGAGGTGCTGCGCCGGACCGGCGTCGGCTCCCTGATCGTGCTGCCGCTCGTCGTCGCGGGCGACCGGCTCGGCCTGATCGTCGTCGCCGATCGCGTCAACCGGCGCCCAGCGCCGGAGGACATCGAGCTGCTCGAGCTGCTCGCGCTGCAGGCCGCGACCGGGCTGCGGATGGCCAGCGTCATCAACGAACTGCGCGAGCGGTCCGCCCGTGACCCGCTGACCGGCCTGCACGCGTCGCTGCCGCCGCTCCCCGACCGCACCGGCGTCGTGCTGCTCGACGTCGACGGCCTCGAGGAGGTCAACGGCGACGGCGGCCAGGTCGCCGGCGACGACGTCCTGCGTGCCACCGCCGGCCTGCTGCGCGAGCTGATGCCCGCGGGCGGCCAGGCCTTCCGGATCGGCGCCGACGAGTTCGTCGTCACGCTCGACCCGCGCCACGCGGCCAGCGCCGAGAGCATCGGCTGGGAGCTGCGCTCGCAGGCGCCGGCCCGGCTCGGCCGCACCGTGTCCGTGGGCGTCGCCGTCGGCGAGCCGGGCGAGAGCGGCGAGGCCGTCGTGCTGCGTGCCGGCGTCGCGCTCGAGGGCGTCAAGCGCCGCGACGCGCGACGGCGTCGGCGTCGCCTAAGCCACCACGAGGTCGAACGCTCCGGCCCGGGCGGTCACGCGCTCCAGGCCGCCGACGAGCAGCTCGCCGTCGCAGTTGAACTCCGAGTCAGGCGGCAGCTCGACCTCGACGACCGAGCCGACGAAGTGCGGGACAGCGCGCTGGCGCTCGATCGTCTGCGTGCGCAGGCCCCACGCGCGGCGGACGAGCTTGATCCGCGACCCGGCCGGGACGACCACGACGTCGAGCTCGCCGTCATTGGCGTCGGCGGCGCCGATCCCGGAGCCGCCGCCGAACGCGCCGGTGCAGGCGACGATCACCTGCCACGCCTGGCCGTTGTAGACGGGCCTGCCGTCCACCCGCACCGCGGCCTGGAGCGGGCGGCCGGTCAACGCCGCGCGGGTCGCGCCGATCGCATAGGCGAGCGGGCCGAGGCGCGACTTCAGCGGCTGCGCGCGGCGCGCGGCGACCGAAGCCAGCCCGGCGCTGGCGACGTTCACGAACGGCCGCCCGTCCGCGAGCCGGCCGAGCTCGAGCGGGCGCAGCTCGGTGCCGCTGGCCGCCAGCGCCGCGGCTTGCAGGCGGTCCAGGGGGAGCTGGTTGGTGCGCGCGAAGTCGTTCGCGGTACCTGCGGCGATCACCGCCAGCGGGATGTTCAGGCGACCGGCGAGCTCCGCGACCGGCGCGATCGTCCCGTCCCCGCCCGCGACCGCGATCCGGTCCGGCTTGAACGCCGCGACGCGCTCGAGCTCCCCCGGTCCGGTCACCAGCACCTCGGTGCCGCGCATCGCCGCGGCGAGCGGCGCCGGGTCGAGCCCGCCCCCCGAGGCGCGATTGGCCACTAAGGCGATCCGCACGTCCCTCGAAGATTAGTGGCCGCATTCGCACACCCGCGGACCACCCGGCGATCGCTGATCACCGCCTGGCGGTGTCCTCGCCAGGGGCAAGGACTCCTGCACCCTGGCTGCGTCCTAGCCAGGCGGCGCCAGCGACCACCGGAGGCCCCCGGGCGCACGAACGCAACCACTACACTCGCTCGCGTGTTCGGCCGCATAGACCACATCGGGGTCGCGGTCGCCGACCTCGACTCGGCGATCGAACTCCATACCCGCGCCTACGGCATGCCGCTCGTGCATCGCGAGACGATCGCGGAGCAGGGCGTCGAGGCCGTGCTGCTCGACGTCGGCGAGAGCCATGTCGAGCTGCTGTCGCCCTTGAGCGAGGACTCGCCCGTCGGGCGCTTCCTGGCGAAGAAGGGCCCGGGTCTGCACCACGTCGCCTACCAGGTCGCCGACGTGCAGGCCGCGCTCAGCGCGGCGCGCGACGCGGGGCTGCGGCTGATCGACGAGGTGCCGCGCACCGGCATCCGGGGAACGCAGGTCGCGTTCCTGCACCCCGCCACGGCCGGCGGCGTCCTGACCGAACTCGTCCAGCCCGTGGAGGCACATTGAGCACTAACGCCGTACGTCGCACCGCCGTCGGGTTCCATGGCGGCCAGGTGCTCTCCCTGCGCCTCCCCGAAGAGGTGCTCACCAGCCTGCGCGAGACGCTCAAAGAGGGCAAGGAGCGCTGGGTCGAGGTCGAGGCCTCCGACGGCGCGGTCCTCGTCGACGTCGGCCAGGTCGTGTATCTGCGCGTTGAATCAGACGAACACCGAATCGGTTTCTGAAGCACCCGGCTGGCGCGTTCGCGCGAACGCCGTCGATCTCGCGCTCTACCGGCGCGTGCGGCTGCTCGCGCACTCGCCGGACGCCGTGACCTGGGTCCGCCGCTACTCGCACCTCGGTGAGCACGGCGCGGTCTGGCTCGTCAGCGGCGGCGCGGCCGCGCTCGTCGACCGTCCCCGGCGGCGGCGCTGGCTGCGTGCCACCGCGGCCGTCGGCGCCGCATACGCAACATCCACATCGATCAAGCTCGCCGTCGGCCGCAAGCGCCCGGCGATCGAGGACCTCCCGCACCTGATGGCCACACCCACCGGACTTTCCTTCCCCTCGACGCACACCGCGTCCTCGTTCGCCGCCGCGCGGGCGTTCGGCGCGCTCGTGCCCGGGCCGCCGCTGCACCTCGCGGCCGCCGCGATGGGGCTCTCACGCCTCTACCTCGGCGTGCACTACCCGTCCGACGTCGCCGCCGGCGCCGCGCTCGGCGCCCTGATCGGGAGCCTCGGACGATGATGAAGGTCGGCCTCGTGGGGATGCCCAACGCGGGCAAGTCCTCGCTCTTCAACGCCTTGAGCCAGGCGGGCGCCGAAGCCGCCAACTACCCGTTCACGACGATCGAGCCCAACGTCGCCGTCGTGCCGGTCAAGGACGAGCGGATGGAGCAGGTCGCCGCCACCGTCAAGGCCTCGAACATCGTCTGGGACACGATCGAGTTCCACGACATCGCCGGCCTCGTCGCCGGCGCGTCCAAGGGCGAGGGCCTCGGCAACAAGTTCCTGGCCAACATCCGCGAGTGCGACGCGCTGCTGCACGTGGTCCGCACGCATACCGACCCGAACGTCATCCACTCCGAGGGCTCGGTCGATCCGGCGCGCGACATCGAGATCATCGAGACCGAGCTGCTGCTCGCCGACCTCGACACCGCCGAGCGCCGCCATTCGAAGGTCGTCCGCGACGCCCGCTCGGGCGACCGCGCGGCGATCGCCGAGGAGGTCTGGCTGCGCCAGATCATCGAAGCGCTGCAATCCGGCAAGCCCGCGCGCACCGTCCCGGTCCCCAAGGACGCGCCCGACGCGCTGCGCAACCTGAGCCCGCTCACCGGCAAGCCGGTGCTGTTCGTGGCCAACGTCAACGAGGGCGAAGACGGAGTGCCGGCGGTCGTCGCCGAGCACGCGGCCGCCACGGGCGCGGGCGCGGTGGCGGTCTCCTCTCGCGTCGAGGCCGACCTTTCCGACCTGGGTGACGACGAAGAGGCCGCGATGATGCGCGAGGAGCTCGGCATCGGCGAGTCCGGCCTGCACCGCGTCGTCAACGGCGCCTTCGGCCTGCTCAAGCTGATCGCCTTCTTCACCGCCGGTGAGGCCAAGCCCGCCCAGTGCTGGCACCTGCGCGACGGGCTGACCGCCTGGCACGCCGCCGGCCAGATCCACTCCGACATCCAGAAGGGCTTCGTCCGCGCCGAGGTCATCGGCTGGGACGCGCTCGTCGAGGCGGGCGGCTACGCCGGCGCGCGCGATCGCGGCACGCTGCGGCTCGAGGGCCGCGACTACCTGATGACCGACGGCGACGTGCTGACGGTCAAGTTCACGCCGTAGAAACGAATTGCTTCATCGGTCAGGAAAAAGACGGTAGGGTCGGGCCGTGAGACGGCCCTTCCTGCTGCCGGGCCCCGACGTCGGTCGCCTGCTGCTCGACCGCCTGGTCGCCGAGGGCGTGCGCTACGGGCGTGATTTCGCGCTCCTGCGGATCGTCGTGCCGCTGGGCACGGCCGACGACGTGGCGCCGCGGATCGGCGGCTGCCTGCGCGACGCGGACGTGGTCGTGCGCTGGGAGGCCGACGAGCTGCTCGCGCTGCTGCCCGCCACCGATCGCGCCGGGGCCGACCGTGCGGCGCAGCGGCTGCGCGAGGCGATCGACACGCTGGTCTCGGTCGGTGCCGCCCACTGGGTGGGCGACACCGCGCACGACCTGCTCAGCCGGGCTGAGCCGCGTCGCTGAGGCGCTTCGCCAGCCGGCCCATGCCGATCTCCTCGGCGGCCTTGGCGCCGCCCGCGTAGTCGGTCGGCGCGTCCGCCGGGCGCTCGAGGGGACACGTGGCGCAGCGTCGCGATGTCGCGGAACGTGCGCAGCTCGGCGGCCTGCTCGATCAGCGCCTTGCGCACGCTCGGCGTCTCGCGGATCGCGCCGAGGATCACGTGCTCGAGGTCGCCCTTGCGCCGCAGCAGGTCGGCGGCGGTCTTGGCGCCGATGCCCTTCGCGCCCGGGAGCCCGTCCGACGGGTCGCCGCGCAGCGCGATGAAGTCCGGCACCTGCTCCGGGTCGATGCCGTAGATCTCGCGCACCTGGTCGGGGCCGACCTCGTCCGGGCCCTGCTGGCGGGCGCGCTGGAGCAGGATCGTCACGTCCTCGGTCGCGCACTGGAACATGTCGCGATCGGCGGTGAGGATCATCGCCTTGCCGCCGGACTCGGCCTCCAGCGCGGCGTAGGAGCCCATCAGGTCGTCGGCCTCGAGGTCCTCGTGGCCGAGCACGGTCCACCCGAGCGCCTCGTAGAGCGCGCCGGCGCCGCTCCCACTGCCAGGCCAGGTCGTCGGGCATCGGCGGCCGGGCCGCGTGGTAGTCCGGGTAGGCCTCGACGCGGTAGTGCGCGGACTCCTGGCCGAAGCACATGACCACGGCGCGCGGCTTGTACTTCTCGATGCACCAGAGGGTCATGTTCACCGAGCCGACGAGCGCGTTGACCGGCCGGCCCTCCGCGCCCTTGATCGAGTCGGGCAGCGCGAAGAAGCCGCGGTAGAGCAGTCCGGGGGTGTCACACAACAGGAGCGGAGCGGGCACGGCGGGAAGTATGGTGCCCCGCCATGCGGACGATCACCGGTATCGAAGAGCTCAAGGCCGCCGAGGGCGAGGTCGCTCGGCACATCCGACTGGCACGAGGTGACCCAGAAGGACGTCGACACGTTCGCCGACGTGACCGGCGATCACCAGTGGATCCACGTCGACGTCGAGCGCGCCAAGGAGACGCCGTTCGGCGGCACGATCGCCCACGGCTACCTCACGCTCTCGCTCGGCCCGGCCCTCAACAACCAGGTCTTCAAGCTCGAGGGCTTCGCCTTCGCCCTCAACTACGGCCTCAACAAGGTCCGCTTCCCGGCGCCCGTCCCGATCCCCTCCAACCTCCGCGTCTCCCCGAAGGTCAAAGAAGTGACCGACATCCCGGGCGGCGCCCAGGTCGTCTTCGAGGTCTCCTTCGAGCGCGAGGGCACCGAGAAGCCGGTATGCGTCGCCGAGACCGTCGTGCGGGTCTACGACGGGTTAGCCGAGCGTTACGGCGGGGCCCGCGGCGCCCTGAAGCGTCACGCGGTAGGTCCCGGCGACGCGAGGCGCGCCAGCGGTAGGCGCCGCTGCGGCTCGTCCGCACGGAGCCGACGTTCTCCCAGCGCCGTGCCGCGGAGCGCCTGGACGCGCAGCTTGGCGCGCCCGCGCGGACCGACGACCGTGCCGCGCAGCACGCCGGCCGGCTTGTGGACGAACGCGAAGGAGCGCGGCGGGATCGTCGCGCCGCCGGACGGGTCGCCCTCGACGGCCGGCGCCTTCTCCTTGGCGCCGCTGATCGGCGTTGAAGCTACGCCCACGTGTCGAAGAGGCCGAGGCGGGCGCGCAGGGTCGCGCCGTCGACGGTCGTCGTGCCGCGGGAGCCGACGACCTCCGCGCTCATGATCCGCGGCGAGACGCCGCGCTTGGTCACGCGGATGCCCTTGAACGACCCGCGCACGAGCGAGCCGAGCTTGCGTGCAGGCCTGCGACATCGTCAGCTTGATCGTCCAGCGGTGGCGCGGCGAGACGTTGTCGTACTCGTCGTCGACGGACTTCAGCCAGGGCTTCGGCTCGTTGCCCGAGCGAGGTGTTCTCGACCGACTCGGTGCGGCCGCCGGAGGTGGAGAAGAAGTAGGTGACGACGGGCTGGCCGTTGTAGGTGACGATCTGGCCGCGCGTGTCGGCCACCGCGCGGTTGGTGGCGGCGGTCTCGACCGCGACGCCCTTGTAGACCTGCGAGCGGGTGTCGGCGAACGCGTCGAAGTCGTTCGCCCCGGGCGGTCGTGATCGCGTAGGTGCGGGCCGCGATCGCCTGGGCCTTGAGCGCCTCGGCGGGCCACGAGGACGGCGACTCCGCGGGCACGACGCCCTGGAGGTAGTCGTCGAGCCCGACCTTGTTGATCACGCTGATGCCGGTGAAGACGGTCGGGGCGAACTGCAGCACGCCGCGATAGCCGCCGAGCGAGCCGAGCGTGGTGATGCCGCCGTCGCCGGCCACCTCGCAGCGGCGCGGTGAAGGTGGCGACGCGCTTGCCGCCGGTGCTGAGGTCGACCTGGCTGAGACCGCGGCGCTTGACGGTGTAGGTCTTCGTCGGATCGAGCTTGCGCGTCCCCGCCTGGCGCGCGCCGGTGATGCGGGCGTCGAGGTCTGGGCGATCAGCTGCGATCCGGACCGCGCGGTTGGGGTCGGTCGTGCCGAGCGCGGTGCCGGAGTAGTAGTGCGCGAGGATCTCGGCGGCGCTGCGTCCCTGCTGGGCGTAGCCCATCGCCCCGTACTGGCTCATGCCGACGCCGTGGCCGAAGCCCGCGCCGCGGATCGTGAAGGTCGTCCGGGCGGCGGCGGCCGAGGCCGGGGCGCTGAGGGCGAGCAGCAGCATCGCCGCGATGATTGAGTACGTCCGAGTCATAGGATCAGCGGCGCAAGCGCCCGTCTAAGTTAGCCGGACACACTGGTTGGGGAGGAGTTGCGGACATTGAGCTCTCGCAAAGCATCTGACCTGTTCGTGGAATGCCTCGAGGCCGAGGGGGTCAAGTACGTCTTCGGCATCCCGGGTGAAGAGACCCTGGACCTGAACGAGTCCCTGCAGGATTCGTCGATCTCCTTCCTGCCGGTTCGACACGAACAGGGCGGGGCCTACATGGCCGACATGTACGGGCGCCTGACCGGGCGCGCGGGCGTCTGCCTCGGGCACGCTCGGTCCGGGCGCGACGAACCTGATCACCGGGGTCGCCGACGCCTTCCTCGACCGCTCGCCGCTCGTCGCCCTGACCGGCCAGGCGGACCTCCAGCGCATGCACAAGGAGTCCCACCAGCACATCGACATCGTCTCGATGTTCAAGCCGGTGACGAAGTGGAACACGCGGCTGAACGCGGCGGCGGTGATCCCGGAGGTCGTGCGCAAGGCGTTCAAGGTCGCCCAGGAGGCCAAGCCGGGCCCGACGCACATCGAGCTGCCCGAGGACGTCATGGGCGCCCAGGTCGACGCCGAGCCGCTGCCCGAGGGCGGACGCAACCGGCGGCTGGAGCCGAGCGCCGGAGACCTGCTGGCGGCGGCCGAGCTGATCCGCGACGCGATCAACCCGATCATCCTGGCCGGCAACGGCGTCGCCCGCGCGGGCGCCGCGGCGGCGCTGCGCGAGCTCGCTCGCGCGACCGGGATCGGCGTCGCCGAGACGTTCATGGGCAAGGGCGCGCTCGACTACGACCGACCTCAATGCGCTCGGCACCGTCGGCCTGCAGTCGCGCGACTACGCGCTCGCGGGCTTCGAGGACGCCGACGTCGTGATCACGATCGGCTACGACCTCGTCGAGCACTCGCCGTCGAACTGGAACCCGAAGCGCGACAAGAGGATCGTCTGCATCGACAGCGTCCCGTCGGAGGTCGACGAGCACTTCATCACCGAGATCGACCTCGTCGGCGACCTCTACCACATCATCAGCCGGCTGACCGAGGAGCTGCGCCACTCGACGCGGACCACCCGCACGTCGCGGCTGGACGACATCGTGCTCGGCCGCTTCGAGGCCGCCAAGGACGACGACGCGTTCCCGATGCAGCCGCCGCGCGTGCTGTGGGAGATCCGCAAGGCGCTCGGGCGCCACGACATGCTGATCTCCGACGTCGGCCTGCACAAGCTCTGGATCGCGCGCATGTTCCCCGCCCACGAGCCCAACACGGTGCTGATCGCCAACGGGCTGGCGGGGATGGGGATCGCGCTGCCGACCGCGATCGCGGCCAAGCTCGTGCACCCCGGTCGCAACGTGGTGACCGTCAACGGCGACGGCGGCTTCCTGATGAACGTGCAGGAGCTCGAGACGGCCGTGCGCCTGAAGACGCCGATCGTGAACGTGATCTGGGAGAACTCCCAGTTCGGCTCGATCGTGTGGAAGCAGGACAAGAAGTTCGGCCGCCACTTCGGGACGGACTTCACCAACCCGGACTTCGTCAAGCTGGCCGAGGCCTTCGGCATGCCCGCCTGGCGCTGCGAAAAGGTCGACGATTTCGGCCGTCATCTCCGCCACGCGCTGTCGCTCGACCTCCCCAGCGTGATCGTTGTCCCGATCGACTATTCCCTCGACGTCTCGATCTCCGAGGAACTCGGAACGGAAACGGTGGTGGCATGAGCGCAACACAAGAGCGGACCGTGGTCGACGAGGTCCCGACGCAGCTGTTCATCGGTGGTGAGTGGCGCGACGCGACGTGGCGGCGCCACGCTGGACGTCGAGGACCCCTCGACGGGCGAGACGCTGACCAGCGTCGCCGACGCCACGCCAGAGGACGCGAAGGCGGCGCTCGACGCCTGCTGCGCGGTGCAGGGCGAGTGGGCGACGCACCCGCCGCGCGAGCGCGGGGAGATCCTGCGGCGCGCCTTCGAGATCCTGATCAAGCGCAGCGACGAGCTGGCGCTGCTGATGACGCTCGAGATGGGCAAGCCGATCGCGGAGTCCAAGGCCGAGATCGCCTACGCCGCGGAGTTCTTCCGCTGGTTCTCCGAGGAGGCAGTCCGGATCGAGGGCCGCTTCGGGACCGCGGCCACCGGCGTCGGGCGCCTGATCACGATGAAGCAGCCGATCGGCCCGTGTTACGCGATCACGCCGTGGAACTTCCCGATGGCGATGGGCACGCGCAAGATCGGTCCCGCCGTCGCGGCCGGCTGCACGATGGTCATCAAGCCCGCGCAGCAGACGCCGCTGTCGATGCTCGCGCTGGCGGGGATCCTCGAGGAGGCCGGGCTGCCCGGCGGCGTCTTCAACGTCATCACGTCGAGCTCGTCGAGCGACGTCTCGAAGCCGATCATCTCCGATCCGCGGCTGCGCAAGCTGACATTCACCGGCTCGACCGAGGTCGGCCGCAAGCTGATCGAGCAGTCCGCCGAGGGCGTGCTGAAGGTCTCGATGGAGCTCGGCGGCAACGCGCCGTTCCTGGTCTTCGCCGACGCCGACATCGACGCCGCCGTCGAGGGCGCCGTGATCGCCAAGATGCGCAACGTCGGCGAGGCCTGCACGGCGGCCAACCGCTTCCACGTCGCCGACTCCGTCGCGAACGAGTTCGCGGAGAAGCTGGCCGCCAAGCTCGGCGAGATGAAGGTCGGGCGCGGCACCGAGGACGGCGTCAAGGTCGGTCCGCTGATCGACGCCGCCCAGCGCGACAAGGTCGCCGAGCTCGTCGAGGACGCGACGGCCAAGGGCGCCGAGGCGCTGCTCGGCGGCACCCGCCGCGACGGCGCGGGCTACTTCTACGACCCGACGGTGCTCACCGGCGTCACCGCCGACGCGCGACCTGCTGAACGAGGAGATCTTCGGCCCGGTGGCGCCGATCATCGGCTTCGACTCCGAGGAGGCCGCGATCGCCGCCGCCAACGACACCGAGTACGGGCTCGTGGCCTACGTCTACACGTCGAACCTCAAGCGCGCCTTCCGCGTCTGCGAGGCGCTCGAGACCGGCATGATCGGCCTCAACCAGGGCCTCGTCTCCAACGCCGCGGCGCCGTTCGGCGGCGTCAAGGCCTCGGGCCTCGGGCGCGAGGGCGGCCCCGAGGGCATCGACGAGTTCCTCGAGACGAAGTACATCGCGATGGCGATGTGAGCGACCCGCTCGCCCAGTTCAGTGCGTGGTACGAGCATGCCGTGGCCGCCGGGCTCCCCGAGCCCGAGGCCATGGCGCTCGCCACTTCGACGCCGGACGGTGTGCCGTCCGTGCGCTACGTGCTGCTCAAGGGCATCGACGGACGCGGCGTCGAGTTCTTCACGAACTACGAGAGCCGCAAGGGCCGTGAGCTGATCGCGAACCCGCGCGCGGCGCTCGCGATCCTCTGGAAGCCCCTCCAGCGCCAGGTGCGCCTGGAGGGGCCCGTCGAGGTGCTGACGGCCGAGGAGTCCGACGCCTACTTCGCGTCCCGCTCACGCGGCTCGCAGCTGGGTGCCTGGGCCTCGCGCCAGAGCGAGGCGATCCCGGACCGCGAGTGGCTCGAGAACCGGCTGGAGGAGGTCGACGCCCAGTACGGGGACGTGGTCCCGCGCCCGCCGCACTGGGGTGGCTTCCGGCTCGTTCCCCGGTCGATCGAGTTCTGGGAGGGCCGCCCGAACCGCCTGCACGACCGCGAGGCGTTCACCCGGGACGCCGGCGGCGCCTGGCGCTCGCGGCGTTTGTCCCCGTAGTGGGCGGCGATCGCCGCGAGCGCGCCCAGCTTCGAACGCAGGCCGCCGAACACGTAGCTCGGGTCGGCGCTCGCCCCGAGCAGCGCCAACACGGAGTCCGCGTCGCGCGCGGTGACCACGTAGACCGGCTGCGGCGCGGCGAGCACGCCCACGTGCAGCAGCCGGTGGGCCTGCAGCCAGTCCGTGCGCCGCTCGCTGCGCACCTGCTGCCGGTACGCGTCGGCAGCCCGTACGAAGCGCTCCACGCCCTCCGGGTCGAGCCGCGCGAAGTGCTCGTCGAACTCGGGCTGGGAGCGGATCGACCGCTCAACGGTCAGCGGCACCAGGAAGTGGCCGAGCCGTAGTAGTCGCACGTGATCATGTTGCGGTCGGTGACGACCGGGCCGTCGATGACCCGCGCATGACCTGCGCCGAGATCATGATCCAGGGCCCGTGGCAGAGCCCGCCGACGATCTTGCCGGCGGCGTCCATCGCGTGCACGAAGGCGAGCGCGGAGCGGTCCTGGCGGACGCGGTCGGGCGCCTCGTGCCCGCACGATGTCGTAGTTTTCGACCGCCAACTCGGTGAACGCGATGTTCGGCTTGGCGCGCTTGTCCATCGGCAGCGGCACGCCGTACTTGCCTTTGACCGCGAGCGCGTCCTTGGTCGCGATCTTGACGTCGATGCCCGGCTCCTTGAAGCGGTAATAGCAGTAGATGACGTCGTGGCCCTGGAAGCCGGGACCCGTGAGGATGACGGCGCGGAGCATGGCGGTTCCTTTCAACGGGAGATGGTCAGGTAGGCGGCGTCGGCACCCGCCGCCGAGGGGCGCGGGAACACGGCGATCCGGTTGGTCAGCGTGCGCCGCCGGTCGGCTCGAGCGGGTCGGGCGAGCCGATCGACTCGCGCTCATAGGCGCACGCCGAGCGCCCGTAGCGGTCCTCGCAGCGCAGCAGGTCCAGCTTGTTGCGCGGCATGTCGATCTCGACGAGTGCAGCGGCCCGTCGCCCGTGTTGTGCGTGCGATGGAAGGCGCCGCGTCCGATCTGGACGATCTCGAACGCGCCGAACTCGAACATGCCGTCGAGCGAGCGCAGCGTGCCGCGCCCGGCGAGGCACAGCAGGGCCGTCTCCTTGCGCGGATGGCAGTGCATGGACGTCGCATGGCCCGGATCGATGTCCAGCAGCCACGCGTCGTAGAACGGGTCGCAGTACGTCCGGATCTCGCAGCCCCAGGGCTTCGCGATCAGGGCGTCGAGATGGTGGTCGCCGGCGCCTTCGGCGTCGAGCGCGACGGCGTCTCGTAGCGCCTGGTCCTATCGATCGGAATGCCGATGGCGCGCGATCAGCGACCGGAGCGCGTCCGGGCCGATCCCGCAGCAGCCACCGACGAGCTGCGCGCCCATGACGTCCCACGTGTGCTCGCCGCCGCTCCAGCTCTTGGACGCCGCGTCATAGGTCCGGCCGGCGTTCGGGTAGGCGATCAATGGCTTGTCGGTGACCGTCCGCGTGCGGCGAAGCAGGTCATCGACGAACCGCGGCGCGGTGCAGTTCACGCCGACCGCGACGACCTTCGGTGACTCGACGGCCGCGATGGCGTCCTCGATCCGCTCGCCGTGCGCGGTGTGCTCACCGTCGGGGCAGGTGAAGGTGACCCACGCGTCGGGCGCGTCGAGCTCCTCGAGCAGCCGCACGATCGCCGCCGCCTCGTCAAGCCGCGGCTGCGTCTCGACCGCGATGCAGTCCGGCTCCGCGGCCAGCAGCAGGCGCAGTCGGCGCTCGTGAAAGCCGTCAGGCACCTCGTAGTCGCCCGTGTACTCCTCGCCGCCGGCCAGCGAGGCGCCATACGGCGCCACCGAGGCCGCGACCAGCACGCCCGCCTGGCGCGCGACGCGCACGCTCTCCGCGAGCAGGTCGTCCGGCGCCTGGTAGCTGGCGCTGATCACGATCTCCGCGCCGGCGGCGACGAACGCGCGGTGCGCGGCCAGGACCAGCGACGGGTCGTCGCGCAGCGCGCGCGCCGTCCACAGGCGGTCGTTGAGGTCGGCGCCGAGCTCCTCCAGCGCCGTCGAGAGGCCGCCGTCGAGCGCGACGGAGCGCCCGTCAGCCAGTCGCTCGCGCAGGCTCACGCCGTCGTACCGCCACCGACATCACTCCGGCCAGGATCAGCAACACGCCGCACAATTGCAGCACGGACGGCTCCTGGCCGAGCAGGATCGCGCCCAGCAGCACCGAGCCGATCGGCTGGATCGTCAGGATCACCGACGTCAGCGCCGCGGGCAGCCGCGGCAGCGACACGGTGATCAGCATCCAGCCCAGCACCTGCGACGTCAGCGCGAGCGTGATCAGCCAGCCGGCGCTCGGCCACGTCGGCGCCATGTCGTCGACGCCGATGATCAGGCCGCAGGCCAGCGACACGATCGCGGCCACCAGCGACATGTCGAACAGCGCGCCGCCCGGCCGGCGCAGATCCATGCTCCCCTGGCGCTGGACGAGCAGGAACGCGGCGTAGGCGAGCCCGGTGGCGATGCCCAGCAGCGCGCCGCGCGCCGGATTGACGCCGTACGCGCCGTCCTCCAGCGCTCCGGACACCAGCAGGACGCCGACGCACACGGCCGGCAGCGCCAGCAGGATGTTGCGCGGCACGCGCTCCCCGAGCACGGCCAGCGCGAGGAACGGGACGACCACGACCTGCAGGTTGCCGAGCACGGTCGCAAGGCCCGCGCCGACATCCTTGATCGCGTAGTGCCAGACGAGGATGTCGAGTGCGAAGAGCACGCCGGCGACGGCCGCCAGCCGGCGTTCGCGGACGCTGCGCGGCCCGTAGCGCCGGTGCTCCCACCACGCGACCACGGCCAGCGGCGGCAGTGCGTAGGCGCAGCGCCAGACCGCCGCGGCGGCGGGAGAGACGTCGGCAAGGTCGACGAGGATCGCGGAGAACGCGATCACGAGCGCGCCGAGCACGCCCGCCGCGATGGGTCGGTCGGTCACCCGACGATGCAGGCGGTGGCGATGCGCCGGAAGCCGATCCGGCGGTACACGTTGGAGATCGCTTCGCTGCCGGCCGAGAGGAAGACGATCTCGGCTCCGTGCTCGAGCGCGTCCTCGACCAGCGCGCCGGTGACCGCGGCGCCGAGGCCCTGCCGGCGCACGGCCGGGAGCGTGGCGACGCCGACGACCTCGGTGACGGCGCCGACCGGCTGGTGCTGGCCCGCGGCGACCGGGCCGATCCGGCCCTCGGCCACGGCCATCACGGTGACGCGGCTGCGCAGGCGGTCGCGCAGGAAGTCCAGGCCGGCGTCGTCGACGGCCGCGTCGCGCTCCGTCCGGCCCTGCGGACCAGCGGCGGTGCCGGGAGCGCCGAAGCCGACGTGCTGCACGGCGCGGGCGGTGGCCAGGCCCGGGTCGTCGGCGTCGAGGATCCGGAGTTCCAGCCCGGACGGCGGGTCGGCGGCACGCCAGGCCGAGCGCTCGAGCACCATCAGCGGCGCCTCGAGCACGTCCAGACCCGCCTCGCGGGCCGCGGCGAGCAGCGACGGCGTCGTCTCGTGCACCCACTCGAACGCCTCGGGCTGGCCGAGCTCGCGCTTGCGGGCCTGCGCCGCGCGGACGTCGCTCAGCGTGAACTCGTGCTCGAGGCCGAGCCGGGGCCGCGCGTAGTACGGCCACGGCCCGGTTCCGACGAACAGCGTGAACGGGCCGCACTCCTCCGCCCGTGCCGCGGAGCGCGGCACGGCGTCGTAATACGACTCGATCTGTTGGAGATCAGCCAGCGGAGGATCCTGCGGCGATCTTGCGCAGGTCCAGCGCCTTGTCCAGCGTCTCCTCGTCGACGCCGTGCTTGCGGGCGACCTCGCGCAGCGTGCCGCCGGAGGCCGAGGCCTCCTTGACGATCTCGGCGGCCTTGTCGTAGCCGATGAACGGGTTCAGCGCCGTGGCGACGGCCAGCGTGCCCTCGGCCGAGGCCTCGAGGCCCGGCAGGTTGGGCTCGATGCCGTCGACGCACTTCTCGGCGAACAGGCGCGAGGAGCTCGAGAGCAGCGCGATCGACTGCAGCAGGTTGCGCGCGATCAGCGGGATCCGGACGTTGAGCTCGAACTGGCCCTGGAGGCCGCCGATCGTGATCGCCGTGTCGTTGCCGATGACCTGGGCGCCGACCTGCAGGACGACCTCCGGGAGGACCGGGTTGACCTTGCCCGGCATGATCGAGGAGCCCTTCTGCAGCTCCGGCAGGTAGATCTCGCCGATGCCGACGCGCGGGCCGGAGCCCATCAGCGCGAGGTCGCCGGCGATCTTGATCAGCGAGACCGCGATCACCTTCAGGGCGCCGGAGAGCTCGACGAGCGCGTCGCGGTTGGCCTGGGCCTCGAACGGGTCCTCGGGCGGCGAGATCGTCAGGCCGGTGTCCGCCTCCAGACGTTCGCGCACCTTCGCGGCGAAGTCCGGGTGGGTGTTCAGGCCGGTGCCGGTGGCGGTGCCGCCGAGCGGGATCTGCGCGACCTGCGGCAGCGCGTTGAGCACGCGCTTGCGGCCGAGCCGGATCTGCGCGGCGTAGCCGCCGAACTCCTGGCCGAGCGTGACCGGGACGGCGTCCATCAGGTGCGTGCGGCCGGACTTGACGATGTCCTTGAAGGCCTCGGCCTTGGCCGTGAAGCTCGCCTCGAGCTGCTCGAGCGCGGGCAGCAGCGTGTTCGTCGCCTCGTCCAGCGCGGCGAGGTGCACGGCGCTCGGGAAGACGTCGTTGGACGACTGCCCCATGTTCACGTGGTCGTTCGGGTGCGCGCCCTCGCCCGCGAGGTTCGCGATGACCTCGTTGGCGTTCATGTTCGAGGACGTGCCCGAGCCGGTCTGGAAGACGTCGATCGGGAACTGCGCGTCGTGCTTGCCCGCGGCGATCTCGTCACCGGCGGCGGCGATCCGCTCGGCCAGATCGGCGTCCAGCAGGCCGAGGTCGGCGTTGGCCCGCGCGGCCGTGCCCTTGATGCGGCCGAGCCAGCGGACGACCGGCAGCGGCACGCGTTCTCCTGAAACTGGGAAGTTCGCGACGGCCTTCGTCGTCTCGCCGCCCCACAACTCCGTCGAGGTCTCCTGCAGGCTCATGGGCTCCTCCGGATCATCAAGTTCGCTCTAGGCCTTACGCTAGCGCTGCGTGCCCGAAACTTCGCCTGTCGGCTGCCGCGGCCGTGTGACCTCCACCGGCGGCATTCGCCCTGGGCGCACGGGCGAGGTGATGGTGGCGATCCGCGGCGGTGTCGAGGCCTTTCTCGCCCGGGACGCCGACGGCGGAGCGATCGAGCCGTACACGGAGATCGTGGTCATCGACTACGAGCCGCCCCGCGTCGTGCTGGTGTCCGCGTATCCCAAGGAGAACTGAGTGAATTCGACGGTCATCCTCGTCCTCGTGGTCATCATCGGCGTGCCGTTGGCGCTGGCGATCATCTTCAAGACGCTGTGGAAGGTCCCCGCGGCCGATCAGGCGCTGATCGTGACCGGCTTCGGCGTCAAGGGCCGGGCGGTGGGCGACCGCATCTTCAAGATCGTCACCGGCGGCGGCGCGTTCGTGTTCCCGGTGATGCAGAAGGCGCAGTACCTCGGCATGTCGGCCGACAAGGCGCTGCTCGAGGTCGAGGGCGTGGACTCGCAGAAGATCCCCGTCGGCGTACGCGGCGTCGCGATCTTCAAGGTCGGCGACGACGAGCGCTCGATCACCAACGCCGGCACGCGCTTCCTGGACGCCCAGGAGGGCCAGATGCACGACCTCGTCCGCGAGGTCTTCCACGGCCACCTGCGCTCGATCATCGGCGGCCTCTCCGTCGAGGACCTGATCGCCAACCGCAACGAGCTCGCGCAGGCCACGCGCGACGCCAGCGCGGACGAGATGCAGAAGCTCGGCCTGATCATCGACTCGCTGCAGATCCAGGAGATCATCGACCCCACCGGCTACATCCGCGCGCTCGGTGAGCCGCGGGCGGCCGAGGTCAAGATGCGCGCGCGGATCGCCGCCGCGGCCTCCGATCGCGAGGCGACCGAGCGCGAGCAGGAGGCCGAGGCGCTGAAGGCCGCCGCCCGCCGCGACTCGGAGATCAAGCGCGCCGCCTACCAGGCGGAGATCGACAAGCAGACGGCCGTGTCGGCCCAGGCGGGCCCGCTGGCCGACGCCGAGGCGCGCAAGCAGGTCGTCGTGCAGGAGACCGCGGTCGCCGAGCTCGAGGCCGAGCGCGAGGAGAAGCGCCTGGACACGACGATCCGCAAGCCCGCCGACGCGGCCGCCTACGAGAAGCAGGTCCAGGCCGAGGCCGAGCGCGTCGCCCGCATCTCGATCGCCGAGGCCCAGGCCCGCGAGGTCGAGCTCGCCGCCGCCGCCAAGTCCAAGCAGATCGAGCAGATCGGCAACTCCGAGGCGCGCATCACGTCCGCCCGCGGCATCGCCGAGGGCGAGGCCACCCGGGCCAAGGGCGAGGCCGACGGCGCCTCGATCCGCGCCAAGGGCCTCGCGGAGGCCGAGGCGATCGGCAAGCGCGCCGAGGCGCTGGAGAAGCAGTCCGACGCCGTCATCGGCCAGCAGATCGCCGAGCAGCTCCCGGAGATCGTGCGCGCCGCCGCCGAGTCGTTCAAGTACGTCGACAACCTCACCGTCCTCAACGGCGCCCAGGGCATCTCCGAGATCATCGCCCAGGTCATCGGGCAGGCCGGCCCGGCACTGGAGATGGCCCAGGCCGCGCTCGCCCGGGTCGACAAGAAGGATCAGAACGGGGCGGGGCCGGAGAAGCCGAAGCCCTAAAGCTGGGCAAGCGCCGTGGACCTCACGGATCGCCCGCGTCGCGCCGCAAGCCGCGCTGGGAAAGGCGGGCAAGTGACGGGAGGGGGGCGGCCGCGGCGCACCGATCGGGTCAAGTCGATCGTCGGCGACGGGGGGTGTGTCAATCCACCGTCCTCAGAGGACGGTCAGTTGACACACCCCCACCTCGGCGCGCCGTGCGCCACCGTTTGTGCGCGGAGCCCGGGTCGCGGCGAGCGATCGCGCTTGCGCTCACGGCTCGAGCCCTGAGCGCTCCCCCTCCCTCACTTGCCCGCCCTTTCCCGCGCGGCTCGCACGAAGACGCGGACGAGCCGTGAGGTCCACGGCGCTGGTCCGGTCGTCAGGCGGCGAGGCCGGTGCCGCGCTCGGGCGTGACCTCGTGCGGGTCCAGCTCCTCGCGGCAGTGCGCGCAGACGAGGAGCGGGTCGGCCTCGTGGCCGCAGGCGTTGTGGCGGAGCACGACGGGCGGGCAGCACTCGTCCTGTTCCTTGAGGTGCCGGTCGCCCCAGCGCATCACGGTCACGATCGCGGGATAGAGGTCCTTGCCGCTCTCGCTGAGGCGGTACTCGTAGCGCTCGGGCTCCTCTTGGTAGAGGACGCGCTCGAGGATCCCGGCGGCGACGAGTCGCTGCAGGCGGGTGGAGAGGATGTTGCGCGCGATGCCGAGGTTGCGCTGGATGTCCGAGAACCGGCGCACGCCGTAGAACGACTCGCGCAGGATCATGAACGTCCAGCGCTCACCGAGAATGTCCATCGCGCGGCCGATCGAGCACTCAGAAGGCCGTTCCAGCTCGTACATCGCCTTAAACGGTAGCGATGTCCTCACCCGCAGAAGGCCAACAGCTCCCTCGCCACGCCGACCGGATCGTCGTAAGCAATCAGGAAACCGGTGCGGGGAAGGACCCGTAACTGGGCGTCCGGCAGGAGCTTGAGCGTCTCCTCCGCGATCGCGAGCGGGTGCACCGCGTCCTCGTCGGCCCACAGCAGCAGGACCGGGAAATCCATCGCCGGGTAGACGTCCAGCAGGTCCTTCTGCGCCCCGCGCGGCCACTTGCGCGCGGCCTTGGCCCACGAGCGGACGCGGTTGCCGTTGCCGCCGAGGTCGATCGCCGCGTGGCGGACGAGGTCGCGGGCGCCCGGGGCGTTGGTGACCGTCAGGTGGTCGCCGCGGCTGGGCCGCAGGACCAGCGACGCGGTGCGCGCGAGGAGCCGGTCGCACCCGGGCACCACGGCGAAGCGGACGGCGACCCGGCCGGAGCGCTCGAGCCCGCTGCGCAGCGGCCGCGTGTGCATCGGGTTGGGCATCAGCACGAGCTTCGGCGGCCGGATCGCGCCCGCCGCGATCGCCAGCAGCGCGAGCTGGGCACCGAGGCCGTGGCCGGCGATCAGCGGCCGCGGCCCGCAGGTGTCGAGCAGGAACCCGGCGAGCAGCTCCGTCAGCCACTCCGGCGAGTACGGATGGTTGGGGCGATCCTCGGAGGCGCCGTGCAGCGGCAGGTCGGGGAGGACCACCCGGTAGCGGTGGGAGAGCTCGTCGACGATCGGCTCCCACTCGCGGTGGGTGAGGCCCATCGAGTGCAGCAGCGCCAGCGGGGGTCCGGTCCCCGCCTCGCGATAGGCGATCCGCGCTCCGTCGGGGTGGTGGTACAGCCGCAGCTTCACTGCGCGCGACAGCTTCCCAGGTAACCTCGCCCGCCGTGGGTTCCAACGGTTCGATCGGCCGGCCGGTCCGCCGTCGGGAAGATGCGCGGATCCTCTCCGGGCGCTCTGAGTTCCTCGACGACATCCGGCTGGACGGGATGCTGCACATGGCCGTCGTGCGCAGCCCGCATGCCCACGCACGCGTGCTCGGGGTGCGCGGGGCGCTGCTCGCTGCGGCCGATCTCGAGGGCCGCCTGGTCCCGGCGCGCGTCGCGCCGCCGCCCGGCCTGACGATCGCCCACGCGCCGCATCCGCCGCTCGCGGTCGACGAGGTGCGCTACGTGGGCCAGCCCGTGGCGGTCGTGGTCGCCGAGACCCGCGCGCTGGCCGAGGACGCCGCCGAGCGCGTCGAGGTCGGCTACGAGCCGCTCGACGCGGTCGTCGACCCGCGTGCGGGCGAGCAGCTCGCGCGCTGGGAGCTGCGCTCCGGCAATGCCGCCGGCGCGTTCGCCTCGGCCACCCACGTGGTCCGCAGCGAGCACGTGATCCCGCGCCTGGCGGCGACCCCGATGGAGCCGCGCGGGGCGATCGCCGCGCCGGATCCCGAACGGCTGACGGTCTGGTCCTCCTCGCAGAGCGCGCACCGCCCGCGGGCGCAGCTCGCGCAGATGCTCGGTCTCCCGGAGTCCGCGCTGCGCGTGATCGCCCCCGACGTCGGCGGCAGCTTCGGCTCCAAGGGGACGCTCGCGATCGAGACGCCGCTGGTCGCCCTCGCCGCCCTGCAGCTCGGGCGCCCGGTCAAGTGGGCCGAGGACCGCCTGGAGAACTTCGCGGCCGCGCCGCAGGGCCGCGGGCTGCGGGCCGCGGTCGAGCTCGCGCTGGACGCCGACGGCCGCATCCTCGGCCTGCGCGGCCGGCTGCTCGCCGACCTCGGCGCGTACTTCCTGCCGAGCACGGCGATGCCGCCGCACACGGCCGGGATGCTGCTGACCGGCTGTTACGACATCCAGGACGTCGACGTGGTGGTCACGGGCGCCCGTACCAACAAGGTGCCGACCGCGCCCTACCGCGGCGCCGGGCGCCCCGAGGCCACGTATCTGATCGAGACGGCGATCGATGCCGCCGCCCGCCAGCTCGGGTTCGACCCGATCGAGCTGCGCCGCCGCAACCTCGTGCGCTCGTTCCCGTACAAGACCGCGCTCGGCTGGACCTACGACTCGGGCGACTTCGAGCGCTGCCTCGACACCGCGCTCTCGCTCACCGGCGCGACCCCGGAGTCCGACGAGCGGGTCCTCGTCGGCACCGGCGTCGCGCTCTGCGTCGAGCGCTCCGGCGGCCTGCACGAGAACGCGACCGTCACGCGCTCCGAGGACGGCGGCGTGCTCGTCGCGGTCGGCTCGACGCCGAGCGGCCAGGGTCACGAGACGCTGTTCGCGCAGATCGCCGCCGACCGGCTCGGGATCGACGCCGAGCGGGTGACGGTGCAGACCGGGGACACCGACGCGATCGCCGAGGGCGTCGGCTCCTTCGCCAGCCGCACGACGGTGATGGGCGGCTCGGCCGTCGCCGCGGCGGCCGACGACCTGCTGGCCGGCGGGACCGGAGCGGCCCGCTTCGCCTCCGAACAGGTCTTCGCCTCGGGCGCCTACGTGGCCGTGATCGAGGTCGAGCGCGCGACCGGGCAGATACGCGTGCTCCGCCTGGTCGCGGTCGACGACGCGGGGACGATCGTGAACCCGCTGCTCGCCGAGGGCCAGGTGATCGGCGCCTCCGTTCAGGGCCTCGGCGCTGTCCTGACCGAGGAGGTCGCCTACGACGCGGCCGGGCAACTGACCCATCGCTCGCTGCTGGACTACACGCTGCTGACCGCGGCCGAGGTCCCCGAGTTCGCGACCGCGTTCGTCGAGACGCCGTCGCCGTTCAACCCGCTCGGGTTCAAGGGCATCGCCGAGGGCGGGACGATCGGCACGCCCGCGGCGGTCGCCAACGCGCTGGCCGACGCGCTCGGCGGGCATCGCGTCGAGCTGCCGTTCACCGCCGAGAAGGTCTGGCGGGCGCTGTGAGCTGGGAGACGCTCTCGACGCTGCCGCCGCTTCGCGACGCCGCCGGCACGATCGTGCTCGAGGAGGCCGACGACGACACGCGCACCGCGACCTTCCGCGTCCACGGGCGCCGCTCGCTCGTCGCGACCGTCGCCCCCGATGGCGCGGTGAGCTTCGACGGCGAGGTGCCGGCCGTGCTGCAGGCGGCGCTGGCCCCGCCGGCCTTCGGACGGTTCGTCGCGGCGGGGCGGAGACGATGAAGCCCGCAGCCTTCGAGTACGTCGCGGCGGGGTCGGTCGAGGAGGCGCTGGCCGCGCTCGATCACGAGGACGCACGGGTGCTGGCGGGCGGGCAGAGCCTGCTGCCGCTGCTCAACGCGCGGCTCGCGCGGCCGGCGCGGCTGGTCGACATCAACGGCGCCGGCCTCGGTGTCATCCGCCGCCGCGGCGGGACGCTCGTGCTCGGCGCGACGGTCCGCCAGGCGGCGCTGGAGCGCTCCAGCCTCGTCGCGCGGCACTGGCCGCTGCTCCTCCAGGCCGTCCGCCACGTCGGCCACGTCGCGACCCGCTCACGCGGCACCGTCGGCGGCTCCGTGGCCCACGCCGACCCGGCCGCGCAGTTGCCCGCGGCGTTCGCGGCGCTCGATGCCCGCTACGTGATCCGCTCCACCGCGGGCGAGCGCACGGTCGAAGGATCGCCAGCGCTCGCGCCGGGCGAGCTGCTGGTGGCGATTGAACTGCCGCCGCTCCCCGACGCAGCACGGACCGCGTATGACGAGCACGCCCGCACACGCGGCGTGTTCGCCGATGCGGGCGCGGCGGTCGTCGTCGCCCCGGGCCATGCCCGCGTCGCCCTGCTCGGAACCGGCCGCGCGCCAGGCGCGGAACAGGCGCTGCTCGACGGCGCGACGGCCGCCGAGGCCGCGGCCCTTGCCGCCGAAGCGGTCGGCGGCGCCTACCGCAGGGCACTCGTGGCCGAGGTCACGCGCCGCGCGCTCGTCGAAGCGGGCCGGGCATGAGCCGCGACGCCGCGCCCGTGCCGCGCCGCGTCGCCGTGCGCCTCAACGGCGCCGAGCACGAGGCCGAGGTGGAGTCGCGCACGCTGCTGTCGGACTTCATCCGCGACCAGGGGCTGACCGGCACCAAGGTCGGCTGCGAGCACGGCGTCTGCGGCGCCTGCACGGTGCAGCTCGACGGCGAGCCGGTGCGCTCCTGCCTCACGCTCGCCGTCCAGGCCGACGGCTGCGACGTGCGCACGATCGAAGGCCTCGAGCCCGGCCCGCTGCAGGCCGTCCTTCCACGAGCACCACGCGCTCCAGTGCGGGTTCTGCACCGCGGGCATCCTGATGACGATGGACGCCTACCTGCGCGAGCACCCGCACCCGAGCGAGCCCGAGCTGCGCACGGCGCTGGCCGGCAACCTCTGCCGCTGCACGGGCTATCGCCCGATCATCAAGGCCGTCCTCGAGCGCTGATGCGCCTGCGCTCCCCGTACGACCGCGAGATCCTGCTGCTCGCGCTGCCCGCGCTCGGCGCGCTGGCCGCGGAGCCCCTGTACGTGCTGGTCGACACCGCGATCGTCGGTCACCTCGGCACGTCGCAGCTCGCGTCGCTGGCGATCGCGGCGACGGTCCTCTCGACGGCGTTCACGATCTTCAACTTCCTGACCTACGGCACGACGGCCCAGGTCTCGCGACTGCACGGCGCCGGGCGCGACGCGCGACGCGGCGGCGCTCGGCTCGCAGGCGCTGTGGCTGGGCATCGGGATCGGCCTGCTCCTGCTCATCCTGCTCGAGATCAGCGCACCCGCGATCGTCAGCCTGATGGGCGGCGAGGGCGAGGTGGCCGAGGGCGCCGTGATCTACCTGCGGATCTCGGCGCTCGGCGCGCCGCTGTTCATCCTCGCCTCGGCCGCCCAGGGCTTCCTGCGCGGGATGAGCGACCTGCGCACGCCGCTCGTGATCCTGCTCGTCGCGCACACCGTCAACGTGCTGCTGGAGCTGCTGTTCGTCTACGGCTTCGACTGGGGGCTGAAGGGCTCCGCCTGGGGCACGGTGATCGCGCAGGCCGGCATGGCGGGCGCGTTCTTCGCCGTCCAGTACCGCGCGGGCCTCGAGCGCCCGCACCCGGACAAGATGCGCCCGCTGATGCGGATCGGGTCCGAGATCGCGGTGCGCACGACCGCACTGCACCGGATCGTTCCTGCTCGGCTCGGCCGTGCTCGCCCGGGTCGGGGCCGCCTCGCTGGGCGCGCACCAGATCGCGTTCCAGCTCTGGGTCTTCCTGGCGCTCGTACTCGACGCGATCGCGATCGCCGGGCAGGTGATGGTCGGGCGGATGCTCGGCGCGGGTCAGGCCATCGGCGCCCGTGCGGCGTCGCTGCGGATGATCGGCTGGGCGGTCGTGATCGGCGCGGGGTTCGGCGCCGTCCTGCTCGCGCTCGGCGACTTCGTGCCGGAGCTGTTCACCAACGACCCCGCCGTGATCGCCAAGGCGAACGAGATCTGGCCGCTGTTCGCGCTGATGATGCCGTTCAACGGGGCGGTGTTCGCGCTCGACGGGATCCTGATCGGCGCCGGCGACACGCGCTTTCTCATGTGGGGAATGCTGGCCGCCGCGGCGGTCTACATCCCGATCGCGCTGCTCACGTTGCAGCGTGATTGGGGCATCACCGGGGTGTGGTGGGGCCTGGTCGCGCTGATCGGAATTCGGCTGCTCACATGCGGTGTGCGGTTCGCCGGATCAAAATGGGCGTTGACAGGAGCGCCAGCGTGACTACCCTGTCCCGGCCCATGACGCGACGGATCGCCCTCATCACCACATTGCTCGTTCTCGCCCTCGCCGCTCCGGCGGGCGCGCAGTCGGGATCGGGAGCCTTCGGCCCGCTGCCGCAAGCGCAGGCGACCCCGGCGCCGACGGCCACGCCCGTCGCCGTCGACAACGGCACGACCGGCCGCAGCGTCCTGTTCGGGATCGGCGGCGTGCTGATCGTCGGCTTCCTCGTGATGGGCTGGTTCATCATGCGCGACGCCCGCTCGTCGATCCCCAAGGCCGAGCTCGCCGGCCCGGCCCTGCGCGACGACGGCCCGCACAAGCACAAGAAGCAGGCCAAGGCCACCGCGCGCAAGCGGGGCCGTGCGCAGCGCAACGCGCGCAAGGCCCACCGCAAACACTGACGTTCTTCAGGAGTGCGGGCTGACGACGCGGTCGCGGACGTCGAGCACCGCGGCCTCCTTCGGCAACTCCGCGAACGGCCGCTCGAAGCCCTCGAACGTGTTCGAACCCCGGTAGTCGGCGAAGCGCACGACGTCGGCGCCGTTGAGGAAGATCAGGAGGTCGCCGCCGTCGACGGTGTCGATCCCGGTCCACTCCTGCCCCAGCCGTTTTGAGATCGCATCGCGCGACGTCCCGGGCTGGACGAGCACCACGCGATCCCAGTCGAAGCGCGCGAGGTCGGCCAGATCGACGGTCCCGCCGCTCGGCGGGCGCGAGCGCCACCGCCTTGGTGAAGTTCTCGGACAGGATGTTGTCGGCCTGGATGTTGTCCTCGTCGCGCGTGACGTAGACGACGAGCACGAGCGCGCGATGAAGAACACGAGTCCGCCCGCCACGAGCGCAAGCACTCTCCCCATCCGCATACGCCGACGTTACCTAGACTCAGTCGCGATGCCGCATCGACCCCTGCCCAAGGACGCCAACTTCCCCGCAGCTCGAGGAGCAGATCCTCGAGCGCTGGCGCGAGCGCGACGTCTACAACGAGTCGATGCGCCGCCGCGAGGGCGCGGCGCCGTACGTCTTCTACGAGGGCCCGCCGACGGCCAACGGCCGCCCCGGCTCCCACCACGTCCTGGCGCGCGTGTTCAAGGACATCTTCCCGCGCTACAAGACGATGCAGGGCTTCTACGTCGTACCGCAAGGGCGGCTGGGACTGCCACGGCCTGCCGGTCGAGATCGCCGTCCAGAAGCAGCTCGGCATCGAGAACAAGCAGCAGATCGAGGAATACGGCATCGCGGAGTTCAACGCGAAGTGCCGCGAGTCGGTCTTCGAGTTCCTCGAGGACTGGACGAAGCTGACCGAGCGGATCGGCTACTGGGTCGACCTCGACGATCCCTACCGCACGCTCGACACCGACCTACATCGAGTCGGTCTGGTGGGCGCTGAAGCAGCTGTGGGACAAGGACCTGCTCTACGAGGGCTTCAAGGTCGTCCCGTACTGCCCGCGCGACGGCACCGTCGCTCTCCAGCCACGAGGTCTCGCAGGGCTACAAGGACGTCGAGGACCCGAGCGTCTACGTCCGCTACCCGGTCACGAAGCCGGCCGGCGCGCTGCGCGAGGGCGACAACGCTGCTCGTCTGGACGACGACGCCCTGGACGCTGGTCTCCAACGCCGCGGTCGCCGTCGACCCCGACCTCACCTACGTGCGCACGCACCGACGGCTACGTGCTCGCCGAGGCGCTCGTCGAGCGCGTGCTGGGCGAGGACGCCGAGGTCGCCGATCGCTTCACCGGCGCGCGAGATGGTCGGCGCCGCGCTACGAGCCGCCGTTCGGCTTCATCCCCGCCTCGGCCTACGGCGACAAGGGCCACACCGTCCTGCCCGCGGACTTCGTCTCCGCCGAGGACGGCACCGGCATCGTGCACACCGCGATCGCCTTCGGCGAGGACGACTTCCGGCTCGGCGCCGAGCACGGCCTCAACGTCGTCAACCCGGTCAAGGCCGACGGCACCTACGACGAGCGCATCGGCCCGTACGCAGAACGTCTTCGTCAAGCACGCCGACGACGACCTGATCGAGGACCTCGAGGCGCGCGGGCGGATGTTCCGCTCCGAGCGGCTGCTGCACGCCTACCCGCACTGCTGGCGCTGCGGCACGCCGCTGCTCTACTACGCCAAGCCGACCTGGTACATCCGCACGTCCGCGGTCAAGGACCGGCTGCTGGCGGCCAACGAGACCGTCGACTGGCACCCCGAGCACATCAAGCACGGCCGCTTCGGGCGCTGGCTGGAGAACAACGTCGACTGGGCGCTCGGCCGCGAGCGCTACTGGGGCACGCCGCTGCCGATCTGGCGCAACGCGGCGGGCGAGACGATGGCGGTCGGCTCCTTCGAGGAGCTCAAGCAGCACTCCGGCGTGCTGGTCGACGACCCGCACCGCCCGTACGTCGACGACATCGAGATCCCGACGCCCGACCGGCGGCGAGCCGCTGCGCCGCGTGCCCGAGGTGATCGACGTCTGGTTCGACTCGGGCTCGATGCCGTTCGCGCAGTGGCACGCGCCGTTCGAGAACCAGGACAAGTTCGAGGCGCAGTTCCCCGCCGACTACATCTGCGAGGGCGATCGACCAGACGCGCGGCTGGTTCTACACCTGATCGCGATCTCGACGCTGCTGTTCGACCAGAGCTCCTACAAGACCGTGCCTCTGCCTCGGCCACATCGCCGACCCCGAGGGCAAGAAGATGTCGAAGTCGCTGGGCAACATCGTCGTGCCCTGGGACGTCATCGACCGCCACGGCGCGGACGCCTTCCGCTGGTACTTCCTGACCAGCAAGCTGCCGTGGGACGGCTACCAGTTCAACACCGACACGGTCGGCGAGTCGCTGCGCCAGTTCCTGCTGCAGCTGTGGAACACGTACGGCTTCTACGTGATGTACGCGAACGTCAACGGCGTCGAGCCGGCCGACGTCGCGCCCGCGAACGACCTCGACCGCTGGGCGCTGTCGCGGCTCGCCGCGACCGTCGAGATCGTCACCGAGCGCCTGGACGACTACGACGCCACGCGCGCCGGCCAGGCGATCGCGGCCTTCGTCGACGATCTCTCCAACTGGTACGTGCGCCGCTCGCGCCGCCGCTTCTGGGACGGCGACGCGGCCGCCTTCGCGACGCTGCGCACCTGCCTGGTGACGGTCACGAAGCTGCTCGCGCCGTTCACGCCCGTTCGTCGCCGACGAGATCTACGACAACCTCGACGGCGCCGAGCCCAGCGTGCACCTGGAGCGACTGGCCGAAGGCCGGCGAGCGCGACACCGACCTCGAGTTCGCGATGGCGACCGTGCGCGAGACCGTCCGGCTCGGGCTCGCCGCGCGCGGCCAGGCCAAGCTGAAGGTCCGCCAGCCGCTGCGCGCCGCCGTGGTCGTCGCCGCGGGCGCGGAGCGCGCCGCGATCGAGCGCCTCGCCGACGTCGCGCTCGAGGAGCTCAACGTCAAGGAGCTGCGCTACGTCTCGCAGGCCGACGAGCTCGGCTCCTACGAGGTCAAGCCCAACTACCGCGCGCTCGGCCCGCGCTTCGGCAAGTCGATGCCGCAGGTCGCCGCCGCCGTCGCGGCGCTCGACCCGCAGCACGTCGCCGACCGCCCTGCGCGACGGCGGCCGCGTCGGCATCTCGATCGACGGCCACGACCACGAGCTCGCCACCGACGACCTGCTGCTCGCCATGCGCCCGCTCGAGGGCTACCAGCTCGAGCGCGAGGGCTCGCACGCCGTGGCGCTCGAGCTCGAGCTCGACGAGTCGCTGCGCCGCGAGGGCCTTGCGCGCGAGATCGTGCACGCGATCCAGAACGCCCGCAAGAACGCCGGCCTGCAGGTCGAGGACCGGATCGCGCTGGTGCTCGGCGGCGACGACGAGCTGCTCGACGGCGGCCCGCGAGCACGAGCCCTACGTGACCCGCGAGACGCTCGCCACCTCCGTCACCTACGACGGCGCCTCGGGCGTCGAGCCGGTGACGATCGAGGGCGAACCGCTGCACATCGCGGTGGCCAGAGCAATGTAGTTGCATGTGCAATTACACGCGCTAGACTGCGTGTCATGAAGTTCACTGGCCTGCACCACATCACGATGATCACCGGCGACGCGCAGCTCAATGCGCGCTACTACGGCGATCTGCTGGGCCTCCGGCTCGTCAAGAAGACGGTCAACTTCGACCAGCCGCAGGCCTACCACCTCTACTTCGGGGACGAGACCGGCGCGCCCGGCTCGATCCTCACGTGGTTCGAGTTCCCCCGGGCGGCCCGTGGCCGCGCCGGCGCGGGTGCGATCCACACGCTCCAGCTCGCGGTGGCCGACGAGGCCGCGCTCGACTTCTGGGAGCGGCGCCTCGACGACACCGAGCGCGCGCCCGGCGTCCTGCGCTTCGCCGACTACGACGGCCTGAAGCTCGAGCTCGTCGTCTCCGACCTCGGCAACGCGCCGCTGCGCGCGGTCCATCCGGAGATCCCGGCCGAGCACGCGATCAGCGGCCTGCACGGCGTCCGCGCCTACGCCAGCTTCGCGGGCCTGGAGGACACGGTCCTGACGGACCTCCTCGGCTTCACCTACGAGGGCGAGGGCGAGTACCTGCTCGAGGGCTCCGACCGGAAGTTCCGCTTCGCCTACGACGCCCCGCCGGCGTGGCACGACGATCAGGGCGCGGGCAGCGTCCACCACATCGCCTGGGCCTCGCGACGACGAGGATCACCTCGGCTGGCAGGAGCGCATCCGCGGCGCCGGTGGGTACGTCACCGACGTGCGCGACCGCGACTACTTCAAGGCGATCTACTTCCGCGTCCCGACGGGCATCCTGTTCGAGATCGCGACGCTCTCGCCCGGCTTCGCCGTCGACGAGGACCCGGAGCACCTCGGCGAGGCGCTGCGCCTGCCCGCCCAGCACGAGCACCTGCGCGACCAGCTCGAGGCGACCCTGCGCCCCGTGCACAACCCGAGGGTCCTGGCATGAGTTCCTTGATCTACCGCGAGCGCCCCGCCGCCGGCACGCCTGAGGGCCTGCTCGTCCTCCACCACGGCCGCGGCGCCGACGAGAACGACCTGCTCGGCCTCGCCGACGTCCTGGACCCGGAGCGGCGCCTGCACGTCGTCACGCCGGGCGGCCCGCTGCAGCTCCCGGGCTGGCCGGGCAAGCACTGGTACGTCGTGCCGCGGTCGGCTTCCCCGACCCGGAGACGTTCCGCGCCGCCTACGACGCGCTCGTCGCGCTTCCACGACGAGACCTGGGAGCGGACCGGCACGACGCCCGCGCAGACCGTCTTCGGCGGCTTCTCGATGGGCTCGGTGATGAGCTACTCGCTCGGCCTCGGCCCGGACCGCCCGGCGCCCGCCGGGATCATGGCCTTCAGCGGGTTCATCCCGACCGTCGAGGGCTGGACGGCGTCGCTCGCCGACCGCACCGACACCGAGGTCGTTCATCGCCCACGGCCGCCGCGATCCGGTGATGGACGTCCAGTTCGCGCGCACGGCGCGCGACCGCTCTGACGGCGGGCGGCCTGCGACGTCAGCTACCACGAGTCCGACGCCGCGCACCACATCGACCCGGCGCACCTGCCGGCAGCCACGGGATGGCTGCAGGCAGCCACGTCGGATCGGACGCTCAGCACGCCATAATCGACCCGTCATGCGGGTCATCCTGATCGCCATCGCCGCCGTCCTGGCCCTGCCGACGGCGGCGCAGGCGTCCCTGAAGGTCACCTGGCCGCAGCAGCGCACCTACGCGCCGGGCGAGACGCTGAGCGTCAAGGTCGTCTCGACGAAGCCGGTGCGCGCCGCGCTCGTGCGCGAGAGCGCGAGCGGGAAGGTGATGCGGACGGTCGCCCGGCGCACGCTGCGCCGCGGCACGTTCAGCGCCACCGTGCCGGCGACGGGCCGGTACTCGCTCCGCATCGGCAACCGCGCCCGGAGCGTGACGGTCGCGTCGTCTCCGCCGTCGGCGAAGCTTCCAGCCCCACCGGGCCCACCTTGTTCGACCGCGACCGGCGACCGCGCCGAGCTCCGGCTCGCGACCGCGACGGTGCGTGCGGGCGACACGCTGCACTTCGCCGTCGTGAACACCAGCGCCGGCTGCCTCTTCGGCGGAGCCGCGTACACGCTCGAGCGCCTGCTCCCCGACGGCAGCTGGCTGGTGCTGAACCGCGATATGCCGTTCCCCGCGATCGCGTTCATCCTTGCGGCCGGGACGAAGCTCGACAAGCAGGCGCCGATCCCGGCCGACGCGGCGCCCGGCAGCTACCGGGTGACGGACAGCCTGACCGGCGCCGCCGGGGCGATCCCGGTGTTCGCCGCGTTCGAGGTCGTCGCGTAGAGGGCATAATCCACCGGGATGCGGTGTCTCATCCTCGCCCTCGTTGCCGTCCTTCTGTTGCCGGCGGCGGCGCAGGCGTCGGAGCTTGAGATCACCTGGCCCGAGCGACGGGCCTACGAGCCCGGTGAGAAGCTGACGGTCCGGATCGCCTCGGACCGGCCCGTGAAGGCGGTGCTCGTGCGCGAGAGCGCCCGCGGGCGCGTGCTGCGCGCCGTCGCACGGCGGACGCTGCGCTCCGGCAAGTTCAACGTCGTCGTGCCGAAGGCTGGCCGCTATTCGCTGCGGCTGACCGTCGGCAAGCGCACCTACAAACGGGTCGTCACCGTCATCGAGCCCACGCGCTGCGTCAGCGTGCGCGGCGATCGGGCGGAGCTCCGCCTCGGCGCGACGACCGCGACCGCCGGCGGGGTGCTGCCCTACACGCTCGTCAACACGAGCCGCGGCTGCCTGTCGGGCGTCCCGAACTACTCGTTCGACCACCTGCTGCCGGACGGCAGCTGGGAGCGGATCCCGACGGGCCTGGCGTTCCCGGCGGTGTCGATCTTCATCCCCGCGGGCGAGTCCTTCGCCAAGCAGGCCAGGGTCCCGGCAGGCGTCGCCCCTGGGACCTACCGGGTCCTCGACAGCCTCACGGGTAGCGCGGGAGCGATCCCCGTTGCCGCCGAATTCCAAGTGGTCGGCTAGCACGGCAACATCGCGGCAACGGTCGCCGGGCACCATGCCGAGGCGATGGCGGCCAGGACCTTCAGAACGAGCGAAGCCGTGCGGCGAGGCCGTCCGCGCCGCACTGCTGGTCCAGTTCGAGTGGGACCCGCCGCTCACCCAGCGCGGCGTGCGCCTTGGCCCGCTCCAGGCGCGCCGACGTCGGCTCCAGCAGCGCGACCTCGTCGCCGGTCAGCGCGCCCACGAGCCGCAGCGATCGTCCTACGACCCACGACGCCCCGCTGCGGCGAGCGAGCGCCAGCTCTTCGCCCGCGAGGCGTGACGCAGTCTCCTGATCGCCCTCCCCACGAGCGACGCGCGCTTGGAGGCTCCGCCACGGCGCGGTGTCGCTCGGCGACAGCGCCTCGATCAACTCGTCGCGGCGGACGGGGCGGCCGCGGTGCAGGACGAGGTAGCGAAGGCCAGCCGGCCCTGCCGGCCGCGAAGCTGCGACTCGCGCCGCTCGCCGGCGAACTCCACCCGGAGCTCGCCGCAGAGGTTGATATCCAGCGACTCACTGACCGCCGGGAAGCTGCCCGGCGGCAGGCGAACTACGCCAGAGCCGGCTCCAGCTCGGCCTCGATGCGCTTCTTGGGCATCGCGCCCTGGATGCGCTTGGCCTCCTGGCCGTTGCGGAAGAGGATCATCGTCGGAATCGCCAGCACCTGGTACTGCGCGGCGGTCTGCTGGTTGTCGTCGACGTTGAGCTTGACGATCCGGACGTCGTCGCGCGACTCGGCGATCTCCTGCAGCGCGGGAGCGATGACGCGGCACGGACCGCACCAGGGAGCCCAGAAGTCGACGAGCACCGGGGTGTCGTTCTCCAGCACTTCAGCCTGGAAGTTGTTGTCGCTGACGTCCGTGATGTCTGCCATTGGGTCCTCGCAAAGGGTCGGGTCGCTTCAAAAAGTATAGCTACCCAGATACCGCGCTGAGCAGGCTCGGGGTCACCCAGGTCTCGATCGTCGCGGCGAGCAGGAGCAAGGGTATCGCGATCGCGGTCGTCACGAACGTGGCCGCCAGCAATTCGTTCCAGGCGTCGCGCCGGCTGGCGATCGTCCAGGCCGCGAGCGGGAGGAACAGCGCGAACAGCTCGGGCAGCGCGTGCGGGAGTCAGCGTCGACCAGCAGTTCGAGCGGGGAGAGGCCGAGCTGGGCCGAGAGGTCGGCGGCGGTGGTGCCCGAGCGCATAGGCCTGCGTCGTCGAGCGAGAAGAGCGTCGCGGCGCCGACGAAGGCGATCGCCGCCGGGCCGGCGAGATCGTGGACTCTCCGCCAGACGCCGGAGTAGCCCCGGGCGACCTGCGGCATCGAGGAGCCGGCGATGAAGCCCGCCACGCAGGCGAGCGAGTGCAGCGTCAGCACGAGTGCCGTTGCGGGCCAGAGCACGAAGCCGAAGTCGTGCAGCGTCGCCGGCCCGCGTCACGCCTGGGTACTCGTAGACGCCGGTGTCCGGGATGCTGACGGACGCGATCACCCACGTGGCGGTCAGCAGCAGCGCGGTGACCGCGAGCGAGCCGAGCGCCCACGGCGCGCAGGACGCGCCACGGGTGACGCGTTCCAGCGCACGAGCGTCGCGCGGGTGTCCGGCCAGCCCTGGACGAGTGCGAGTTGTTCAGCCTTCATGCACTAAGTGGATCGGCAGGTCGGACGCCCGACTCCAGTGGGCGCCACCGCCGTGGCCCGTAGCGCAGCGCCGGAACGCGCCAGGCCGCCTCGAGGGCGATCTGCGCGGACATCTTCGACTCGCCGAGCCGGCGCTCGCGGAAGCGGATCGGGACCTCGACGACCTCGCAGGCCCAGCGACAGCACGCGCCAGGTCAGCTCGACCTGGAAGGCGTAGCCCTGCGCGCCGGCGGTCTGGGCGTCGATCGCGCGCAGCGCGGCGGCGCGGAAGCACTTGAAGCCGCCGGTCAGGTCGCGCACGTCGACGCCGAGCACGCGGCGGGCGTAGCGGCAGCCCGCGAGCGAGATGACGCGCCGCTGCAGGCCCCAGTTCTCGATCCCGCCGCCGTGCGACGTAGCGCGAGCCGAGCACGAGGTCGGCGCCCTCGAGCGCGGGCGCGATCAGGCGCGGCAGGTCCGCCGGGTCGTGCGAGAGGTCGGCGTCCATCTCGACGACGTAGGTCGGCGCCCGCCGCGCAGCGACGTACGCGAAGCCCGCCGTGTAGGCGCGCCCGAGCCCGGCCTTGCCCGGGCGGTGCAGGACCTCGACGCGGTCGTCCGCGCCGGCGAGCGCGTCGGCGATCTCGCCCGTCCCGTCGCGCGAGTTGTCGTCGACGACCAGCACGTGCGCGTCGGGCAGCGGCCGCGCGGATGCCACCCACGACGGCCTCGATGTTCTCGGCCTCGTCGTAGGTCGGCAGGATCACCCAGACGGAGCCGTCCATGAAGGGCGCGTAGGTTACGTGGTCCATGGCCACCAAGACCAACGCCGAGATCGCCGCCGCCTTCGAGGAGCTCGGCGACCTCTACGAGCTCGACGGCGCGGTGTCGTACCGCGTCATCGCCTACCGCACCGCGGCCAAGGCGGTGCGCGACGCCTCCGTGTCGGTCATGGCCCTCACCCGCGAGGGCAAGGTCACCGACCGTCCCGGGCATCGGCAAGACGCTCGAGGAGAAGCTGCAAGGCGCTCGACGAGACCGGCGACATCCCCGCCGCGGTCAAGCTGCGCGCGAAGTTCCCGGTCGGGCTGATCTCGGTCATGCACCTGCCGGGCTTCGGCGCCCAAGCGCGCGAAGCTGCTCTACGACGAGCTCGGCGTCGACTCGCTCGAGGCGCTGCGCGAGAAGGCCGAGGCGGGCGAGATCCGCAAGATCCGCGGGCTCGGCGCGCGCGTCGAGGAGAACCTGCTGCGCGTGCTGGCCGAGCAGGAGGAGGGCGGCGGCCCGGCGCCGCGGATCCTGCTCTCGCGCGCGCTGCCGGTGGCCGAGCAGATCGCCGGCGCGCTGCGCGACCATCCCGGCCGCCGACCGGGTCGAGATCGCCGGCTCGCTGCGCCGGCATGGCCGACTCGGTCAAGGACATCGACATCATCGCGACCGCCGTCGGACCCGGCCGCGCTGATCTCGACGCTGGCCGAGCTGCCGCTCGTCGAGTCGGTCGCAGCCTCCGGCGAGGCCGGCGCGCGCGTGCGTCACGCACTCGGGCATGAAGGTCGACCTGCGCGGTCGTCGCGCCCGACCAGTTCGGCAACGTCCTGCAGCACTTCACGGGCGCCAAGGCGCACAACGTCGCAGCTGCGCGAGGCGGCCGTGCGGCGCGGGCTGCACGTCTCCGAGTACGGGATCCTCGACGACGAGACCGGCGAGACGCTGCGCTGCGCGACCGAGGAGGAGGTCTACGAGCGGCTCGGCTACGCGTGGATCCCGCCCGAGCTGCGCGAGGGGCGCGGCGAGCTCGAGGCGGCGCGCCAAGGGCGACGCTGCCGCGCTGATCGAGCTGGGCGACCTGCGCGGCGACCTGCACTGCCACACGACGCTGTCCGACGGGCGCCAGACGCTCGACGCAGATGGCCGAGGCGGCGCTGGCGCGCGGGCTGGGAGTACCTGGCGGTGACCGACCACTCGGCCTCGCACGGCTTCGGCGACCACGTCACGCCCGAGGCGCTCGAGGAGCGGATCGAGGAGATCGCGCGCGCTCAACGACGCGCTTGGACGGCATCACGATCCTGGCCGGCACCGAGTCCAACATCCTCCCGGACGGCTCGCTCGACTACCCGGACGAGCTGCTGGCAGCGCCTGGACTGGGTGATCGCCTCCGTCCACACCTCCTTCGGGATGGACGAGGCGGCGATGACCGAGCGCATGATCGCCGCGATCGAGCACCCGCTGGCTCGACGCGATCGGCCACCCGACCGGCCGCAAGATCGAGACCCGCCCGCCGTACGCGATCGACATGACGCGCGTGATCGCGGCCGCCGCGCAAGAACGGGACGATGATCGAGATCAACGCCGCGCCCGACCGGCGCGACATGAACGAGCTCCACGCCCGCGCGGCGGCCGAGGCCGGCGTGCTGGTGCTGATCGACTCCGACGCGCACTCGGCGCGCAACTTCGACCTGCTGCGCTACGGCATCGCGACCGCCCGGCGCGCCTGGCTGACGCCGCGAGCAGGTCGCGAACACCCGCTCCGTGGGCGGAGTTCGCGCCGCTGCGCAAGCGCGCCAAGCGGGGCGTCACAGCGCGCTCGAGAGCCGACTCGCAGCGCGCGGGCACGCAGGAGCTGCTCGGCGACGACGCGGTCGACGGATGCCGGCGTGAACGGCTCGAGCGCGGCGGCGGCGCGCTCGGCGTAGCCGGGCGCTGGATCGTCGAGCGCGGCGCGGATCGCCAGCGCGGTCCGGCGACGAGCCGCGGGTCGAGCGCGCGGGCGATCGGCAGCGCCGCGTACGGGCCCGGGCGACGGCGTCGTCACGAGCACGCAGCCGTCGGCGAGCGCCTCGAGCTGCGCGATCCCGTAGTCCTCGCGCCGCGGCGCCGTGACGAAGACGCGCGAGCGCCGCAGCAGCGCGCGGTACTCGGCGCGGGGGAGCAGCCCGGCGCCGCCGCGGCAGCGTCGCCGCGCCGGTGCGCGCCGCCGCGCCGGCGTCCGCCGCGCCGGTTCGCGCGCCGCCGCGCTGGCGTCCGCCGCGCCGTCGCGCGCCGCCGCGCCGCGCTCGCCGCGCCGCCGCGCGCCGCACCACGCGCGCCCGCTCGTCGAGCCCCGCGACGACCAGCTCCTCTCCCGGCCGCGCGGCCGCGAGCCACGCCGCCAGCACGCGGTCCAGGCCCTTCTTCTCCGGGTTCGCGCCGTAGGTGATCGCGGCGATGTCGCGCTCGCCTCCCGCGCCCGACGACGCGACCGGCATCGGCACGACGACCGCCTCGGCGTGCGGCGACGGCGCCTCGGCCAGCCCGCCGTCGCTCCACGGCACGAGCAGCGACGCGTCGCGGAAGCGGCGCGCCTCGACCGGCCGCTGCCAGACGCCGTGGCGGCCGGGACGGTTGCCGGCGGCGGGCGCGTCGAAGCGGATCGCCCCCGGCACCGGCGCCAGCAGCGCCGCGGTCGTGGTCGAATAGATGACCGCGCGAGGCGAGAACTCGTGCGACGGCGCTCATCGTCGCGCGGCGCGCGTTGACGGCCCAGGCGAACTCGATCGCGGCGAACGTCCGCAGCTCGCGAGCCCGCGTCACGCGCGCCACTTCGACGCTCGCGCCGGCGCGGCGCAGCGACGCCGCGCAGCTCGACATCGGCCTCCCGCAACCCGGCGGTGCCGCCGAGCGACACGATGCAGCACATCGACGCGCGGCATCCGGCCTGGCATTCTGGCGCCCCATGGAAGTCGCCGTCGTCCCCGGGACCCTCGCCATCTGCCGTCTGCACGCAACCGACCGGCATTCCGTCATGGGCGCTGGAGCTCCACGAGGGCTTCGTGTCGATCACCGTACGGCGGACGAGCTATCGATCGTCTGCCCGCAGGAGGCCGTGCCGCCGGACATCCAGGTCGAGGAGGACTGGCGCGCGCTCGTGATCCCGGGGCCGATCCCGTTCGAGTCCACCGGGGTGCTGTCGGCGCTCGCGACGCCGCTGGCGAACGCCGGCATCCCGATCTTCGCGATCTCGACCTACGACACCGACTACGTGCTCGTGCGCTCGCAGAACCTCGAGCTCGCGCTCGAGGTCCTCGGCGTCAAGCCGCTGCGACGGCGGATCACGTCCGGCTCGCCGTATGAGTCCGTGATCGGGTTCTCGCGCGCGGTCCGGATCGGCGATCGCGTGCTCGTCTCCGGCACCGGTCCCGTCATGCCCGACGGCAGCTGCCCGGAGTCCACGGAGGAACAGGCCCGGCGCTGCTGGGAGATCGTCCTGGCCGCGCTCGGCGGAGGCCGGCGCCTCCGCCAACGACGTCGTCCGCACCGCGCACCCTGCTCGACCCCGGCCGCCGACGCCGACGGCGCGATGACCGCGCACGGCGAGGTCTTCGCCGACGTCCGGCCGGCGTCGACGATGCTCGTCATCCACTCCCTGCTCGACCCCCGCTGGACCGTCGAGGTCGAGGCGGAGGCCCAGCTGGATTAGGCGGTCGACTTGGTGGCGAGGAAGTCGCCGCCGAAGCCCGGCGTGCGGACGAGCCGGATCGCCGCCAGCGGCGAGGTCTTGTCGACGTAGAAGCGGACGCCGTCGCGCTCCTCGACCGCGGCCACCGCGGCCTCCTGGTGGCGCCAGGCGAGCGCCCAGATGATCGCGAAGCCGGCCGCGATCCCGCCGATCTGCGGCGCGAACGACCGACATCGCGCCGGCACCGAGGGTCAGATCCCAGCAGCGGCCACAGGCGGTTCGCGATCGTGCGGCGCGGGGGAGAGCTCCGGCAGCGAGTGCTGGTGCTTGGCGGCGGCCAGCAGCCGCGGCGATCGCCGTCGTGGTCTGCGTCCGCGCGCCGAGCACGGTGCCGATGACCGTCGCGACCGCCCACCAGGCGAGCAGACGTAGGCCGCCGTGTCGTTGAAGGAGTTCGAGAGCCCGATCACCGTCAGCGCCGCGAGCAGCGTCGCCGACGCCGCGCTGAGCAGCACCGTGGCCTTGAGGAAGTCGCCGAAGCGCACGTCTCAGAGAAGCAGGGCGCGCAGCAGTCCGCGCACGCCGTCGGGGCCGTCGACCAGCGTGTCGGCCTGCTCCTCGAGCTCCGGCGGCGTCTCGTCGGAGCGCACGCCGACGCGCAGCGCGTAGCCGAGGCGGCCGCGCTCCTGCAGCTCGCTCAGACCGCGGAACGCGTCGAGGTCGGTCACGTCGTCGCCGACGTAGACGGCCGCCACGAGGTTCGGTCTCGCCCAGCAGCCCGACGATCCCGGCGCCCTTGTCGATCCGCACCGGCGGGCGGATCTCGAGCACCTTGCGGCCCCAGTGGGTGACGAAGCCGGCCTTCTCGGCGGCCTCGGCGACCTCCTCGATCGCGGCCAGGGCGTCGTCCTCGTCCGGCGTCCCGCGCCAGTGCAGCGCGGCGATCGCCTCCTTGTCCTCCAGGCGCACGCGCAGCCGCCGCAGCTTCTCGCCGAACGCGTCGTGCGCGAACGTCTGGACCCGCAGCGTCCAGGCCTGCAGCTCGTGGTCGAGCTCCGGCGCGATCGACTCCCGGCCGCAGCACCTCGGAGCCGTGCGAGCCGAGATAGGCGATCGAGCCGAGCGAGACGATCCGGCGCGCGTCTGAAGCGCGGCGGCCGGACACGCAGGCCACGGTGCCGTAGCGCGTGGCGACCTCGATCAGCGGCCGGCGCGTGGTCTCGGGCATGTGGGCGTCGTCGGCCTGCTGCGACGATCGGCGCGAGCACGCCGTCGACGTCGAGCAGGACGGCGGAGTGCTCCGGATCGTCGCGCAGCGGCTGGAGCAGTTCCTCGATCGTCGCGGCGTCTGAAGGCACGGGCTTAGTATGCCGTCCGATGGACACCGAACAGGGCGACGGCTGGGCGGTCGGCAGCATCGACGGTCTTGGTGAGGGCCCCGGGTTCCGCAAGATCCGCGGCGCACTTGGCGTGACGGCGTTCGGCGTGAACGCGATCGTGCTGCCGCCGGGCTACGAGACCAACCGCCACTTCCACGAGCGCCAGGAGGAGCTCTACATCGTCATCGAGGGCGAGATCGAGCTCTCCCTGGGCGACGAGCGGCGCACGCTCGGCCCGGCGGGCTCGCGCGGGTCGACCCCGCGACCGTCCGCAGCCTGCGCAACACCTCGGCCGATTCCGAGGCCACCTACGTGTGCGTCGGCGGCGCCGGCGGCTACGTGGGCCGCGACGGCAAGCTCGAAGAGCCCTGATCGCGCAACAGGTCGCGGATCTCCGCCAGCAGCCGCACGTCCTCCGCGGGCGCCTCGGGCTCCGGCGTCTCCTCCTGGGCGTTGCGGCGCGCCAGCAGCAGGTTCAGCGGCTTGACGACGAGGAAGAAGATCACCGCGGAGATGATCAGGAACGAGATCACCGCGTTGAGGAAGTGGCCGTAGCTGGAACCTCGATCCGTTGATCGTGAAGGTCAGCTGGGCGAAGTCGGGCTTGCCGCCGATGGCGGCGATCAGCGGCGTGACCAGGTCGGCGACGAACGCTGCGACGACTGCACCGAACGCGGCGCCGATCACGACCGCGATGGCGAGATCGACGACGTTGCCGCGCAGGATGAACTCGCGGAACTCCTTCAGCATGCTGTGGGGGTTCGTCCTTCGCGGCCGAAGCCCTTGCTCAGTAGCCGCGATCTGAGCTGACCGGCGCCAACAGCTCCTCGCCCGCACCGAAGCGGCGGACGTTCTCGCGTGACGCGCTTGGCCAGGTCGCGGTCCATCGCCGAGGGCGGGTTGGCGACGTGCGGCGTGATCAGCGCGTGCGGTGAGGCCCACAGCGGGTGGCCGTCCGGCAGCGGCTCGGGGTCGGTGACGTCGAGGCCGCGCCGCCGATGAGCCCGCTCGCGAGCGCCTGGACCAGCGCGTCGGTGTCGATCAGCGAGCCGCGCGCGATGTTGATGATCCATGTGTGCGACTTCATCGACCCACAGCTCCGGCGCGCCGATCAGGTGGCGCGTGCCGTCCGTGGCGGGCGCGCAGAGCACGAAGTGGTCCGCCTTGCTCCAGATCTCGCCGATCCGCTCGACCGGCAGCGTGCCGTCGCGTCCGCTGCGCGTCACGGCGAGGATCTTCACGTCGTGCGGTTCGAGCATCCGGATCAGCTCGCGCCCGATTCCGCCTGCGCCGATGACCGCCACCGTCGAGCCCCGCAGCGTGCCCTCGTCGCGGGGATCCCAGGACCACGCCCGGGCGTAGCGGTTGATCCCGCGGACGCCCGCGAGCAGCAGTCCGAGCGCCAGTTCGGCGACCTGCGTCGCGTAGGCGCCGCCCGCCGAGGTGAACTGCACGTCCGGGCGTGTCGCGGACGCGCTCGATCCACGGCTCGACGCCCGCTGACGGCAGCTGCACCCAGCGCACCGACGACGGCAGGTCGGGGAAGTCGTCCTCCGTGCCGGCCCAGACGACGCCCTCGGCCTCCTCGAGCGCGACGGGCTGCCCGCCGCCCTCCTCGACGGCTCGAATCAGGTGCTCCGGTTCCCCGGGGCCGATGTGGATCGCGGGTGCCATCTCTCCTCTTCCGGTGCGGCTGGCTCGATTGTCACGTACCCGGCGAGCCGCGACGCTAGCTGATGGATGGCCACGCACGTCCCCCAGCTCGCCGCTCGCGGCGTGACCAAGTCCTTCGGCGGGCGCGCGATCCTGCGCGGCGCCGACCTCGACGTCGAGGCGAGCTCGCGGATCGGCGTGCTCGGTCCCAACGGCGGCGGCAAGTCGACGCTGCTGCGGATCATCGCCGGCCTCGAGCACGCCGACGCGGGCAACGTGACGTCGCGGCGCGGGCTCGTGCTCGCCTACCTGCCGCAGATCGTCGACGGCGACGAGCGCGACGCCCGCGCGACCGTGCGCGCCGCGCGGCCGGAGCTGGTGGAGCTGGAGGCCGAGCTGCACGGCGCCGAGGCGCGTCTGGCCGACCCGGCGCTCGCGTCCGACCTGAAGGCGATGACGCGCGCGCTCGCCAACCACGAGCGGCTGCTGGCGCGCTGGACCGAGGCCGGCGGCGACCGCGCGGAGGGCGAGGCGCTCGGGCACCTGCGGGCGCTCGGGATCGACGGCGCCACCCTCGACGTGCCGACCAGCGAGCTCTCCGGCGGCCAGCGCAAGCTCGTCGCGCTCGCCGCCTGCCTGGCGCGCCGCCCCGACGTGCTGCTGCTCGACGAGCCCGAGGCCCACCTCGACATGTCCCGCCGCGAGCGGCTCGGCGAGCTGCTGGACGACTTCGACGGGCGCCGTCGTGATGATCTCCCACGACCGCCACCTGCTCGACGCGTCGGTCTCCGAGATCGCCGAGCTCGACAAGGGCGTGATCCGCGATCTGGCCCGGCGCCTACAGCGCCTACGTCGTCGCCCGCCAGCTGGAGCTCGAGCGCCAGCAGCAGCAGTGCGTGACGCAGCAGCAAGGAGATCGAGCGCCTCGAGGAGGCGGTCCGCCGCTTCCGCCACTGGGCGCACATCCGCGTCAACGAGCGCGCGGCCAAGCAGGCGCGCGTCAAGCAGATGCAGATCGACCGCATGGAGAAGGTCGAGCGCCCGGTCTTCGAGCGCCGCCGGATGGCGCTCGCGCTGCGCAGCGGCTCGCGCGGCGGCCAGCGCGTGCTCGCGCTCGAGGGCGTCGACGTCAGCTACGGCGACGATCCGGTGCTGCTCGACGTCGAGCTCGTCGTCACGCGCGGCGAGCGCGTCGGCGTCGTCGGCCCCAACGGCGGCGGCAAGACCACGCTGCTGCGCGTGCTCACGGAAGAGCTGGAGCCGGTCGCGGGCACGCGCTGGGCGGGCGACGGCATCACGGTCGGCTACCTCTCCCAGGCCGCCGGGTCGCTCTCGGACGACGCCACGGTGATCGACGCCCTGCGCGCCGGTCGCTCGATGGCCGAGGACAGCGCCGTGCGGCTGCTGATGGCCTTCCTGTTCGACTACGAGCAGTGCCGCCGGCCCGTCGGCTCGCTCTCCGGCGGCGAGCGCACCCGGCTCGCGTTCCTGTGTCTGATGCAGGACGCCCCGAACTGCCTCGTGCTCGACGAGCCCACCAACCACCTCGACATCGACTCGATCGAAGCCCTGGAGGACGCCTTGGAGCGCTACGACGGCACCGTCATCGCCGTGTCCCACGACCGCTACTTCCTCGACCGCATCGCCGACCGCATCGTGCTCGTCGCCGACGGCGAGGTGCAGGCGTTCGAGGGCGGCTGGTCCGCCAACGCCGAGCTCGTCCGGGCGGCGGCATGATCGCCCGCTCGTGGCGCGGGGCGGTCCGGACCGCCGACGCCGAGGCCTACGCGGCCTACATCGACGAGACCGGGATGAAGGAGTACGCCGCGCACGCCCGGCAACCGCGGCGCCTGGATGCTGACCAGAACGATCGGCGACCTGACGGAGTTCGTGACGTTCTCGCTGTGGGACTCCTACGAGGCGATCAAGGGCTTCGCCGGCGAGGACTACGAGACGGCCGTCTTCTACCCCGAGGACGACCGCTATCTGGTCGAACGCGACCCGTCGTGCAACCACTGGGAAGTGGTGCGGAGCGCCTCCGGCTAGCATGGCGCGCCATGTCTGACGCCAGCAACGGCGCGGGCCGGGCGCTGGTGAGCGTCGTGGTGCCCGTCTTCAACGAGTCCGCGACCGTCGGCCAGATCGTCGAGGAGTTGCTCGCGCTCGAGCTGCACCTCGAGATCCTGCTGGTCGACGACGGCTCGACCGACGCCTCCCCGGCCGTGCTCGCGCAGCTCGCCGAGCAGCACACCGAGGTCAAGGTCCTCACGCAGCCGCAGAACCGCGGCAAGGGCGCCGCCGTCCGCCGCGGCATCTCGGAGTCCAGCGGCGACATCCTGCTGATCCAGGACGCGGACCTCGAGTACTCGCCGAAGGACATCCCGGCGCTGATCGACCCGCTGCTGACCGGCAAGGCCGACGCCGTCTTCGGCACGCGCCTGCGCGGCGGCGCGCACGCCCAGCGCGCGCACCTCTTCTGGCACTACGCCGGCAACCGCTTCCTGACGCTGCTGGCCAACGTGCTCTACAACACGACGATCTCCGACATGGAGGTCGGCTACAAGGCCTTCCGCGGCGAGCTCGTGCGCGACCTGCACCTGATCTCCGACGACTTCCGCATCGAGCCCGAGCTGACGGCCAAGGTGCTGCGCCTCGGCCCGGACATCCGCCTCTTCGAGGTGCCGATCTCCTACTACGGCCGCTCCTACGCCGAAGGCAAGAAGATCACGTGGCGCGACGGCTTCGGCGCCGTCGGCGCGCTCGTGCGCTTCCGCTTCTTCTAGCGCCTAGCGCCTAGCGCCGGATCGACTCGCACCCGCCGACGATCACGTCGATCGGGTCGACGTAGACGATGTCGTAGCCCTCGCCGCAGTCGATCCGGTCGATCTCGCCGTCGACGGCGTCGATCCGGTCGTCGCCGGTGCCGCCGGCGACGCGGTCCTGGCCCTGGGTGCCCGAGATCGTGTCGTTGCCGGCGCCGCCGTCGACGTAGTCGTCGCCGAAGCCGCCCTCGAGCGGTCGTCGCCGTCGTTGCCGTAGACCTGGTCGTTGTCGCGGCGGCCGTAGACCTGGTCGTTGCCCGCGCCGCCGCTGACGATGTCGTTGCCGTTCTCGCCGTCGACGTAGTCGTCGCCGCCGAGGCCGTCGAGAATGTCGTCGCCTTCGGCGCCGAACACGGAGTCCGGGCCGTCGGTGCCGAACAGCGTGTCGTTGCCGAAGCCGCCGCGCGCGACCGACGGGCGGCGGCTCGTCGGTCGAGACCTCGGGCGGAACCTGGATGACCGTCTCGCAGCTGTCGAGCTGGTCGCGGTCGGGCGCGTCGTCCTCGACGTAGACGGTGTCGTCGCCCGCGCCGCAGAACACGAAGTCGCGGGCGGTGTCGGCGACGCGGATCGATGTCGTCGCCGTTGCCGCCGAAGACCTCGTCCTCGCCGGTGCCGGCGGTGATCATGTCGTCGCCGTCGCCGCCCGAGACGCGGTCGTCGTCGCCGCCGCCGTCGAGGACGTCGTCGCCGTCGTGGCCGTAGATCGCGTCGCGTCCGGCGTCGCCGAGGATCGAGTCGTTGCCGTCGCGTCCGAGCAGGGTGTCGCCGGCGCGGCCGCCGACGAGCGTGTCGTCGCCGGCGCCGCCGTCGAGCTTGTCGGCGCCGTTCTGGCCGTAGAGCTGGTCGTTGCCCTCGCCGCCGAGCATCAGCCGGTCGTTGCCGCGGCCGCCGTCGAGCAGGTCGTTGCCGGGCCCGCCGTCGAGCAGGATGTCGTTGCCGAGGCCGCGCTCGCGGATCACGTCGTCGCCCTCGCCGCCGCGCAGCGTGTCGTCGGCGTCGCCGCCGTCGATGCTTGTCGTTGCCGGGCCCGCCGTCGATGACGTCGTTGCTGAGTCCGCCGTTGGCGGTGTCGTCGCCCGGGCCGAGGTTGATCGTGTCCTTGCCGGTGGAGCCGTAGGCGATGTCGTTGCCGTCGCCGCCGTCGATCTTGTCGTCGCCGCTGGAGCCCGAGAGCGTGTCGTTGCCGGCGCCGCCCTCGAGCAGGTCGTCGCCGCGCATGCCGCGCAGCAGGTCGTCGCCGCCGAGGCCGACCAAGCGGTCGGCGCCGCGCGTGCCGTCGAGCGTGTCCGGCGCCCTCGGTGCCGACGAGCAGCGCCAGGCCGGGCTGGACGACGAGCGCGCCCGGCCGGCCGGCGATCGTCAGCGTGCGCAGCCGCACGGCGGAGGCCGCGGAGAGGATCGAGAGCGTCCGGCGCGCCGCGTCGGAGACGTAGAGACGCGTGCCGTCGGGCGACCAGGCGGCACGGCCGGGACCGCCGCCGGTCGGCGGGCGGGCGATCACGCGCCGTCCCGCGAGGTCGACGAGCGCGGCCTTGCGGTGGACGCCGCCACGCAGCTTGGCGCCGGGCGCCACGATCGCCTTCGTGCCGTCGGGCGAGACGCCGAGGCCGCCGCCACCGTCGGTGCCGAGCTCGACCGAGGCCGGAGATGCGGCCGTTGGACGGCTCGATCCGGACGAGCCGCGAGGCGGCGCGCCGCTTGCCCTTGCGCGGCGTCGTCGCGGAGACCCAGGCGCGGCCCGTGGTTGTCGAGGCTGACGCCGGCGGCGCCGGCGAGCTTGATCCGCCGGACCAGCCGGCCCGAGGTCAGGTCGAGCACCGCGACCGCGCCGCCCGCCTGGACCTCGATCGCGCGCGTCGGCGTGACCACGAGCTCGATCGGCGTGCCCGCCAGCTTGCGCTCGCCCGTGCGCTGCATGCTCGCGACGTCGATCGACTCGATCGCGCCCTTGCGCGCCGCGAAGACCTTCGTGCCGTCCGGCGAGACCGCGAGCGCGAGCGGCGTGCCGGTCGTCAGGATGCTGCCCGCGCCGAGCGCGGGTGGCGAGGTCGATCACCGAGACCGTCCGGCCCGCGGCGACGTAGGCGCGCGACCCGTCCGGCGCGGCCGCCACGGCGCGCGTGCGGCCGGGCAGCGCGACGCTCGCCGGCCACGCTGTTGTCGCGCGTGTCGAGCAGGACGGCGTTCGACGTATCGGTCGCGACGATCACGACGCGCGCCTGCGCGGCGACCGGGAGCGAGCAGGAGGAGCGTGAGACCGGCGAGGAGCGTGCGCACGAAACCGACTAACACGCCGATTCAGGCACAGTCGCGCAGTTTGTACACGATCATTTCCGGCCCGGGCCGCTCGTACGGGCCGCCGACGTAGTTGAACGAGCGGTCGACCTGGTAGCGCGGGAGCTTCTCGCCCTTGCCGACCGGGCTCGTCCGGAACACGACGTCGGCCTGCTTGCGCAGCGCGCTGTAGTACTTGGCGCGCCTCGCGGGACGCGGTAGGACTCCGCCCGCGCGCGGCCGTACTGCGTCGAGCCCGTCACCACCCAGCAGACGCCCTCGCGCCGGTAGACGTCGATCAGCTCCGGGCTGAGCGTGCGCTCGTAGTTCTGGAAGTTCGCGGGATAGCGCGCGCCGCGGAAGTCCCGCCCCAGCTCGTCGATGATCGCCTGGCTGCGGTTGAAGCGCTCCCACTGGCGGGCGGGGTCGGCCTTCGGCCCACCGCCGGGCGTGACCCCGTACCACTCGGTCGGGGCGATCGGCTCGAACGCCACCTTGGTGCCCTTCGGGACGTTGTCGACGAGCCAGTCGCGGGTCTGGAGCGCGTGTCCTCGCGGCCGAGCACGACGCGCGTTGCGGACGGTCGTGTAGCAGCGACGGGATCAGCGCGAGCGCGACGACGATCCCGAACACGACGCGCTGCTTGATCTGGGTCGCCGCGTAGGCGGCGAGGATCGCGAGCGTCGGGTACAGCGGCAGCATCCAGCGCGCGTAGAAGCGGCTCTGGCTGCCCATGTAGAGCCAGTAGAGGACGACGAGCGAGCCGAGCACGAGCGCCTCGCGCCGGCGGCCCTTCACCACCAGCAGGACCCCGCCGGCCAGGGCGAGCAGGCCCGGGATGATCCCGAGCGCCCAGCGACTGGACGTCACGTAGTAGGCCCAGCCGTTGCGCTCGGGCTGGCCGAGCAGCGGCGGGCCGTCGGCGAACTTGCGCTGGCGGTCGAGGTCGTGCGTGAACGTGCCCCAGTCCGCGAACAGGTACGGGTTGGTCACGATCACGACCGCGAGCGAGATCGCGCCCGCCATCGCCAGCCCCCCGAGCGCGCGCTTGAAGCTCAGCTCGGGTGAGAGGAACGCGGCGGCGACGAGCGCGATCACGACCGCCCCGTCGGAGTACTTCAGCGAGGCCGCCACGCCGACCGCCGCACCGCCGGCGAGCAGCGCGCGCAGGCTTCCCGTTCGCAGCACGATCGCCGAGGACCACAGCACGAGCGCGCACGGCAGCACGCCCGGCCCGTCGTTGAGCGCCAGGCGCGAGTAGAAGACGGGCAGGAACGCGACGGCGATGATCGCCGCCGCGACCAGGCCGCACGGCGGCCGAACCAGGCTCGCCCGGCCCCGTACGTCGCCGCGACCGCGCCGACGCCGAACGCCACGGCGACCAGTCGTCCCGCCAGGAACACGGCGCCGGGATCGTCGGCGAACCACTGCTCGACGCCGCCGAGGTGGATGACGCTGAAGTACGCCGCGAGCAGGTACGTCAGCGCAGGCGGGTTGATGAAGTAGCCGGGGTTGAGGTCCCCGCCGGTCATCGTCACGGCGTGCGGGACGAAATGCGCCCGCTCGTCGAGGTTGTAGGAGTACGGGAGCCCGTGATCGAGGCTCCACAACCGCAGCCCCGCGGCGACGAGCAGGATCAGCCCGAGGATCAGGGCCGGCCCGCGACGCCGCCACTTCGGCTCGGCCGGTTCGTCTTCAAGCGTCGCGGTCAAAACCGCGACAAGGCTAGCTAGCGCTAGCGGGGTCCTTACGCGGGCTCGGGTTCAGCACCGTCCGCGCGCCGAGGACCGGGCCGACGATCGCGAGGAGCCAGAGCCAGCTCGTGCCCCACGGCTGGCTCAGGCTCTGATCGGCGGCGACGATGATCGCGACGGAGATCAGCGGGTACAGCAGCAGAGGGATCGACTTCTTGGCGATGCCGGCCTTGCGGGCGCCGAGCACGACGCCCAGGTAGGACGCGCCGGCGACGATCAGGCCGCCGTTGTCGTTGACGAGCCAGCGCTCGGCGAGCACGAGCGCCCAGGCGACCGCGATCAGCCCCCAGATGGTGAGGCTGGCCTTGTCGCCGCGCATCACGGTGTAGATCAGCGCCAGCACGGTGGCGACGATCAGCAGCAGGAAGATCATCCCGCTCAGCGTCGCGGCGAGCAGCCACGCGATCGCGGCGACGGCCCCGAAGATGATCCCTCCACGCAGCGCCGTGTCGACCGTTTTCGCCGCGCGTTGCCTGCGGCTGGGATTTGCGTCGGTGAGGCCGGCGAGCGCGGTGGTGCTCATGTCATCAAAGGTACCGCGCCCGGCCGGGATCTCACCTGCGGCTAGCCCCCCAAGATCAGGCGGGGATAGCCACCCGCTCTTCCTCGCGCTCGAAGCGCTTGACGCTCGTCTCGGCCGCGACCTCGATGTCGATCGGGTCCGAGAGGTCGATCTCGCGCGGCGGGAGGCGCATGGCGGCGTAGGCGAGGCAGACGACGGCCGCCAGTCCGTAGCCGAGCGCGATCTTCGGGTTCGAGAAGACGTGGACCTCCTCGGCGTGGATCAGGCCGACGAGCGTCAAGACCCCGCCGATCACGCACGCCGAGGCGCGCGTGGATGAACTTGCGGTCGATCATGAAGACCGTGATCGAGCCGAGGATCATGCCGACGAGGACCGCGCCCGAGCCGAGTGTCGCGAGGCCGCCGTAGAGCACGCCGCCGTTGGCCAGTGCGGCCACGCCGACGGTGTCGACGCTCGTGCCCGCGGCCAGCAGGGCGTCATGGACCATGCCCGAGCCCCATTGCGCGAGCGACGGGATCGCCGCCAGCACGACCGCCGCGTAGTGCGCCTTCGGCACCGCCGAGAACGCCTGCGAGCCGATCGCCATACCGATGAACAGCAGGACCGGGACGATCGCCGGGATCGGCAGGATCGCTCCGAGCAAGCGGGAACAGCCCGAAGATGCAGAGCAGGAAGATCAGCACGCCGGTCGCCAATGAATAGGAGACGCGGCCGCCGGCGGCCTTCCAGCCCGGCTGCCCGATGTAGACGGCGGGCGGGAACGGCGAGCCGAGCGCGGAGCCGATCACGGCGCCGGCGCCGTCGGCCAGCAGCACGTGGCGCAGGTTGTACCGGTCGCCCGCCGCGGCGGCGGACTCGACGTTGCTCATCGCCTCGGTGAAGTTGTAGATGCCCAATGGGATCGCGGTGGCGAGCAGCGGCGAGATGCCGCTCAGGCCGTCGGAGAGCAGGTCGATGTTCAGCGACGGGATGCCGATCGCGATCGACTTGGCCGCGTCGGTCACGGCTGGCGGGCTCCATGAAGCCGCCGATCCAGCCGAGCGCGCTGCCGACGAGCAGGGCGGCGAGGCCGACCGGGAAGTTCCCGGGCAGCCGCACGCCCGCGACGAAGCCGGCGATGATGATCATGAAGACCGGCAGGGCGATCCACAGCGCGCCCCACATCTGCGCGCCGGGCCGCATCGAGATGAACGTGAGCGAGATGCCCGCGAGCGTGCCGAGCATCGCCGCGCGCGGCGTCCAGTGGCGGATCGTCGGCCCGACGAAGGCGCCGATGAGAATGATGATGCCGATGATGAAGGCCCAGGCGAGACCCGCGGTCCAGGCCGCGATCGGGTCCTTGGTCGCCAGGTACGTCGGCAGCATGATCACCAGCGTCACGATGAACATGTGCGGGACGCTCGGCCCGTACGGCATGGCCGTGACGTTGAGCCGGCCTTCCTTGATCGCCAGCTTGCGGGCGAGGTAGAAGTAGAAGAGGTTGCCGATCAGCAGCTCGATGCCGAGCGCCGGAAGGACGACTTGATAGACGTCGTCGGGCGCCATGTGCACCACGCCGACACACAAGCCGGCGAGCACCAACACGTTGACCAGCATGTTGATCCCGAGGCCGAAGAAGGCATTGAGATCACCGCGGGTCCAAAGAGGGACGGCCATTTGACGATCAGGCTCCTGCTGCGACGTTGACGGGAAGGTTCTCGAGGAGGTCCGAGGAGGTGCCGACCCAGCCGAAGATCCCGCCCTGCGCGGCGATCATCCGCAGGGCGACCTCGTGGAACTCCGGGAAGTAGGAGCCGCAGCAGTCCTCGAGGACGAGGCACTCGTAGCCGCGGTCGTTGGCCTCGCGCACGGTGGTGTGCACGCAGACCTCGGTGGTGACGCCGGTGACGATCAGCGACTTGATGCCCAGGTTGCGCAGGATCAGGTCGAGGTCGGTCGCGCAGAACGAGCCCTTGCCGGGCTTGTCCAGGACGATCTCCCCGTCCGCGGGCGCGAGCGCGTCGACGATGTCGTGGCCGTACTCGCCGCGGATCAGGATCCGGCCCTTCGGGCTGTCGGTCCCGATGAACTCGCCGCGGGCGAACTTGGCCGGCGGGCAGTCGGACATGTCGGGCCGGTGGCCCTCGCGCGTGTGGATGATCGTCATCCCGAGCTCGCGAGCGGTCGCGAGCACCTTCTGGAGCGGCTCGATCGCGCTGGAGAGCAGCGAGACGTCATTGCCGAGCGCCGACCCGAAGCCGCCCGGCTCGAGGAAGTCGCGCTGCATGTCTATGACCACGAGCGCGGTCGTCTCGGGGTCGAACGCGAAGGGGCCCGGCTTCGCGGGCACGAGCGTGTTCATGCGTCACCTTTCGTGAGGGAGGTCGCCAGCGCGATCAGAAGCGCTTCGCCGCCAGGGCCGGCCACCAGCTGCAGGCCGACCGGGAGCCCCTCCGTGGGGCACGGCACGGAGATCGCCGGAAAGCCGACGAAGCTCCACAGGATCGCGTTGCGCGACAGGATCGTCAGGTACTCGTCGGCTCGCTCGACGGGCGGCGCCAGGACGGGCGCGGTGGGCATCGCGAGCACGTGGTGCTCGCGGAAGACCGCGAGCATCTCCTCCCTCAGCGCGGCGCGGTAGCGCTGCGCGTCGATGTAGTCCGTGGCCAGCACGCCGTCGGCGGCGTCGAGCTGGTCGCGGACCTCCGCCCAGTACAGCGAGCGGTCCAGACCCCGAGCGCGGTGGAAGGTCGCGGCCTCGCAGCGCGAGACCAGCAACCCCATCGCGTTCGCCCCGCCGAAATCGGCGGCGGTTGGACGGTCGGTCTCCCGGACGGAGGAGACCAGGCCTCCGAGCTTGTCGATCTGTGCGGCCACCGCGGACTCGACGGCGGCCTCGGCGCCTTCCCAGGCGGCGGTGGCGAGCCCGACGCGCAGGTGGCTGACGCGCGAGCCGGCGGCGGGCGCGATCGCCGTGGCGTCGGGCCGCAGCGCGTCCATCGCGATCGCCGCGTCCTCGGCGCTGGAGGCCATCACGGCGACGTGGTCCATCGTCCACGACAGCGGCACGACGCCGCGCGTGGGGATGGTCCCGTAGGTCGGCTTGAGGCCGACGACGCCGCAGAGGGCGGCGGGGACGCGGATCGAGGCGCGCGTGTCGGTTCCGAGGCTCGCGAGCCCCATGCCCGTGGCGACCGCGATCGCGCTGCCGCCGCTCGATCCGCCCGGGATCCGGGTCGGGTCGTGCGGGTTGCGCGCCTGCGGGCTGGTCACGCCGAGCGCGAACTCGTGCGTGGAGGTCTTGCCGAGGATCACGGCGCCGGCGGCGCGCCAGAGGTCGACACCGTCGGCGTCCTCCTCCGGCACCGCCTCGTAGGCGTCCGAACCGCAGCGCGTGGTGACGCCGCGGACGTTGATGACGTCCTTGACGGAGACCGGGATCCCGTGCAGCGGGCCGCGCCGGCGGCCGGCCGCAAGCTCGGCGTCGCGGGCGCGGGCCTCGGCCAGCGCGGCCTCGGCGGTGACCTCGACGAACGCGGTCCACTCGTCGCCGGCGATCCGCGCCAGCGCGAGCTCGGTGAGCTCCACGCAGGTCGTCGTGCCGGCGTCCAGCGCGCGCGCCGCGGCGGCGATCGCGCCGGTCTTCGGCAGCCCGCCGAGCGAGGGCAGCGGAGCGGTCGGCGTCCCGAACACGTCGTACGCGGGCCGCCGCTCGGGCGGGTCGGTGACCTGCGCGCTCAACCGCTCCAGGGCGGAGTTGAACGCGGTGGTGGCGATGCTCACGATCTGTCCTCCTCGAACATGCGCGCGAGCAACTCGCCCACGCGGCGCTCCACGACCTCGGCGCTGCGCTCGATGTGCACGCGCATCAGCGCGGCGGCGGCATCGGCGCGTCCCGCGCGGACGGTCTCCAGGATCTCCAGGTGCTCCTCGATCGTCGCCTCGATCCGGTCCGGCGTCGTGAAGTCGTGAATCCGGATCAGGCGGATGCGCTCGTTGATGTCGCGGATGTAGCGCTCCGTCGCGCTGTTGCCCGAGGCGCGCGCGATGCCCTCGTGGAAGCCCTCGTCGGCGTAGACGAAGTCCGGGCCGTCGTCGTGCTCCTCGCGCAGCTCGAGCCATTCCGCGACGAGCCCGTCGAGCTGGTCCGGGTCGGCGCTGCGGACCGCGAGGTCCTCGAGCACGATCCGGACGTCGTAGAGCTCGCGCATGATCGACACGCGCGGCGGGTTGGGCCGCACGCCGCTGGAGCTGTCGCGCACCACGTGGCCGTCGCCCTCGAGCCGGCGCAGGGCCTCGCGCACCGGCGTCCGGCTCGTGTGGAAGCGCTCGGCGAGCTGCTCCTCGACGAGCCTGCGGCCGTAGGGGAACTCACCCGCGAGCAGCGCCGCGCGCAGTTCCGTGTGGACCTGGTCCGCGCGGGTCAACCGAGTGCCTCGACGGCCAGGTCGAAGGCGACCAGCGGCGGGTGCGTGACGCCGCCGCCGATCTGGCCGACGCCCGGCCGCTTGTGCGCGATCCCGGTGTGGACGGGCGGGGCGATGCGCGTCGCCGCGACCTTGCGCGCGTCGACGCCGAGCATCGCGGCGCGGCCGTCGGGATAGTGGATGTCCGGGGACTCGCCGGCCGCGATCGCCCGCAGCTTGGTGTCGATGGCGTCGATCGTGGCCGGGTCGAGCCCGACCGACTCGGCCGCCACCGGCGAGGCCGCGACGGCCAGCGCGCCGAGGCCGTACGTCTCGACGATCGCGGAGTCGCCGAGGTCCGGGTTCATGTCCGCCGGCACGTAGCCGTCGAACAGCTTCGCCGGGTCGGGCAGCGCGGCCGGGCCGACGAACCACTGGTCGCCGGTGCCGGAGACGCGGATGCCGACGTCGACGCCGTTGCGGGCGATCGCGGTGAGGACCGGCGAGCCCGGAACGTCCGCGGCGCAGTCGAGCGCGAGCTTGGAGAAGACCATCGCGAGGTTGAGGAAGAACTGGCCGTTGCCGGCGATGAACGCGCCGACCTCGGGGTGCTCGATGCCGAGCGCCTTCAGCGTCAGCTCGGTCCCCTGCTCGGTCCGGTGATGTGCCTCGTCGCCGAGCGCGAGCGACTGCACGTGCAGGGCGTGGAGATCGAGCGGGCCGCTGCGCTGCAGTGCGGCGCGCAACTCGGGCGCGAGCACGTCGCGCCATCCACTTCAGCCGCTCGAGCACCTCAGGGCCGTCGGCGCCGTAGCGCAGGACCTTGCCCGAGCCCTCGTTGAGCGGGCACCAGGCGACCCTGCCGGTGGCCTCGTCGCGCGCCAGCCAGACGGGCATGCTCGGGTTCACGACGCCCGCCATCGGGCCGACGCCGCCGGTGTCGTGGTTGGTGGCGAGCGGGATCTGGCCGTCCTCGACCAGCTTCAGGGCCTCCGCGGGCGTGCCGGCGACGCCCTCGAGCCACAGCGCCGAGCCGAGCGCGGCGCGCATCGGGGGGCACATCCGCTCGGGTTCGATCGGCGGGCCGGCGTGGCTCACGCCGCCGGCCGCGTGGTGTGCGGAGACGGCCGAAGCCGGGACGACGTCGACCACCATGGGGCGCGCCGCGGCCAGCCGCGTCACCGCATCCGCTTCTGTATGCAGCGCTGCGTTCATAGTTGCGGACGCTAAATCGGGCGCCGTCGCGTGCAATCGGACCATCGGTCACAACCGCGGCGACCAGTCGTGGACCGGCGGTATGAGGGAGGGCCCGGTGGGCATCCGTAGGCTCAGAAAGCCGAATGGGTCTGTACGACGCTGCCTTCGAGCACGACGGCTGCGGGGTCGCGTGCCTCGCCCGTCTCGACGGCCGCCCCGCGCACGAGACGATCTCGCGCGCGATCCAGACGCTCGACAATCTCGAGCACCGCGGCGCCGAGGGCGTCGACGCCGAGACCGGCGACGGCGCGGGCATCCTCGTCCAGATCCCCGACGCGTTCCTGCGCGCGGAGCTGGAGTTCGCGCTCCCGCCGGCGGGGAGCTACGCGGTCGCGGTCTGCATGCTCCCGCGCGAGGCGGAGCGGCGCTCGGCCGCCGAGACGGTGATCGAGCGGCTGGTCTGCGACGGCGGCCAGACCGTGCTCGGCTGGCGCGACGTCCCGGTCGACACGCGCGTTCCGGGCGCGGCGGCGCTGGCCGCGATGCCGGTCATGCGGCAGCTGCTGATCGGATCACGCGAGGCCGACCAGGACGCGTTCGAGCGGCGGCTCTACGGCATCCGGCGGCGCGCCGAGCGCGGGCTGGGCGACGCGGTCGCGTTCCCGAGCTTCTCGTCGCGGACGATGGTGCTCAAGGGGATGCTGTCGGCACCGCAGCTGTCGCGCTTCTATCCGGACCTGTGCGACACCCGCTTCACGAGCGCGCTGGCGATCGTCCACTCGCGCTTCTCGACCAACACGTTCCCGAGCTGGGCGCTCGCGCATCCGTTCCGCTTCATCGCGCACAACGGCGAGATCAACACGCTGCGCGGCAACGTCAACTGGATGCGGGCGCGCGAGCACGTGCTGGGCGAGTTCGCCGAGGTGCGGCCGGTGATCCCCGCCGGCGCGTCGGATTCCGCCAGCTTCGATTCGGTGCTCGAGCTGCTCGTGCTGGCGGGCCGGCCGCTCGCGCACGCGGTGATGATGATGGTGCCCGAGGCGTGGGAGGGCCGCGACGATCTGCCCGAGGCGCTGCGCGGGTTCTACGCCTACCACGAGAAGTTGATGGAGCCGTGGGACGGGCCGGCGTCGATCACCTTCAGCGACGGGCGCGTGCTCGGCGCGAAGCTCGATCGCAACGGGCTGCGGCCGGGGCGCTGGGCGCAGACCGACGACGGCTGGGTCGTCCTGGCGTCCGAGACCGGTGCGCTGCCGCTCGAGCCCGAGCGGATCGTGCGGCGCGGGCGGCTGAAGCCGGGCGCGCTGTGGATCGTCGACCTGCAGCGCGGCGCGCTGTTCGCCGACCGCGAGGTCGAGTGCGAGATCGCGTCGCGGCGGCCGTACGGGACGTGGGCGGCTGAGGCGACGATCCGGCTCGAGGACGTGGCCGTGGGGACGCCGCTGCCGTCACCGGACGAGCCGCTGGATCGACTGCGGATCGCGTTCGGCTACACCCGCGAGGACCTCGACATCCTGATCGCGCCGATGGCCTCGACCGGCAAGGAGCCGACCGGGTCGATGGGCGCCGACGGCGCGCTGCCGGCGCTGTCGGACCGCGCGCCGTCGCTGTTCTCCTACTTCAAGCAGCGCTTCGCGCAGGTCACCAACCCGGCGATCGACTCGCTGCGCGAGGACCTCGTGATGAGCCTGACGACGTGGCTCGGGACCGGTCCGCCGCTGCTCGAGGACGCGCAGCCCCCTGGCCGCAGGTTGCGGCTCGCCAGTCCGGTCCTGACGGCCGAGGACCTGACGCGCGTGGTGAGCTCGCCGCTGCCGTGGGCGCCGCTGGACGCGACCTGGCCGGTCTCGCTCGGCTTCGCCGGGCTGGAGGCGGCGGTCGAGCGGCTCGTGGGCGAGGCGCGCACCGCGGCTGCGGCCGGCACCGCGATCCTCGTCATCGGCGACCGCCGGGTCTCGTCCGGCCGGGCGCCCGTCCCCGCCCTGCTCGCGGTGGCCGCGGTCCATCACGAGCTGGTCCGTGCCGGCCTGCGGACGCGCTGCTCCTTGGTCGTGGACTCGGGCGAGCCGCGCGAGGTCCACCACGTCGCCTGCCTGATCGGCTACGGCGCCGACGCCGTGCATCCCTGGCTGGCGGGCGACGAGATCGTGCCCGCGCTTGGCAAGGGCCTGCTGAAGGTGATGTCCAAGATGGGCGTCTCGACGGTCTCCTCCTACCGTGGCGCGCAGCTCTTCGAGGCGATCGGGCTCGGGCCGGAGCTGATCGAGCGCCACTTCGTCGGCACGCCGTCCAAGCTCGGCGGGCTCGGGCTGCGCGGGCTGGCGCGCGAGGTGCTGATCCGGCACGCGCGGACCTACATGCCGGCCGGCGGGCTCTACCGCTGGCGGCGCGACGGCGAGCGCCACAGCTGGAACCCGGACACGGTCGCGGCGCTGCAGCGCGGCGAGTGGCGCCGCTACGTCGAGGCCGCCGATCTCGCGTCGCGCCACGGCTCGCTGCGCGGGCAGCTTGCGTTCCGCGAGCAGTCGCCGATCCCGCTCGAGGACGTCGAGCCGGCGACGGAGATCATGAAGCGCTTCGTCACCGGTGCGATGTCGCTCGGCTCGATCTCGCCGGAGGCGCACGAGTCGCTGGCGATCGCGATGAACGAGATCGGCGGGCGCTCGAATACCGGCGAGGGCGGCGAGGATCCCGCGCGGTTCCTCGACGACCGGCGCTCGGCGATCAAGCAGGTCGCATCGGCGCGCTTCGGGGTGACGATCGACTATCTGGTCAACGCCGACGAGCTGCAGATCAAGGTCGCCCAGGGGGCGAAGCCCGGCGAGGGCGGCCAGTTGCCGGGGCACAAGGTCGACGCGAACATCGGCCGCCTGCGCTACGCGACGCCCGGCGTCGAGCTGATCTCGCCGCCGCCGCACCACGACATCTACTCGATCGAGGACCTCAAGCAGCTGATCCACGACCTACGCTGCGCGAACCCCTCCGCGCGTATCTCGGTGAAGCTGGCGGCCGAGGCGGGCGTCGGAACGGTCGCCGCGGGCGTCGTCAAGGCCCACTCCGACCACATCGTGATCGCGGGCCACGACGGCGGTACCGGCGCCTCGCCGCAGTCCTCGCTGGTCTCGGCCGGGGTGCCCTGGGAGCTGGGCTTGGCGGAGACGCAGCAGACGCTGGTGCGCAACGGGCTGCGCTCGCGGGTCGTGCTGCAGGCCGACGGTGGGATGCGAACCGGCCGCGACGTCGTGATCGCCGCGCTGCTCGGTGCCGAGGAGGTCGGCGCCTCGACCGCGCCGCTGGTCGCCCTGGGCTGCATCATGATGCGCGTCTGCCACCTGAACACGTGCCCGGTCGGGATCGCGACGCAGGACCCTGAGCTGCGCGAACGCTTCGCCGGCAAGCCCGAGGAGGTCGTGCGCTTCTTCACGCTGCTGGCCGAGGACGTACGCGTGATCATGGCCTCGCTGGGGATCGCCCGGTTCGCCGACCTCGTCGGCCGCGTCGACCTGCTGCGGGTCGACCGCGACGACCACTGGAAGGCGAGCGGGCTGGACCTGACGCCGCTGCTGGCCGCCGGCGGCGACGGGGAGCGCTGCTCGCGGCCCGTGTCGTTCCGGCCCGAGGCGCCGATCGACGAGCAGCTGATCGCCGCGCTGCCGCTGGTCCGGCTCGAGCTGCCGATCTCCAACCGCGACCGGACCGTCGGCGGGATGCTCTCCGGCGAGATCGTGCGGCGGGCCCTGCAGGACGCCGACGTGCGCGTGACCTTCCGCGGCTCGGCCGGGCAGAGCTTCGGCGCCTGGCTGGCGCCGGGGGTCGAGCTGACCGTGCTCGGCGACGTCAACGACTACGCGGGCAAGGGCCTCTCCGGCGGCGTGATCGCGGTGCGGCCCGATCCCGAGTCCCGCGCGGGCGCCGACGAGGACGTGATCGCCGGCAACACCACTTTGTACGGGGCGACGAGCGGCAAGGCGTTCTTCCGCGGCTGGGCCGGCGAGCGCTTCGCCGTGCGCAACTCCGGCGCCGACGCGGTCGTCGAGGGCGTCGGCGATCACGGCTGCGAGTACATGACCGGCGGCCACGTCGTCGTGCTCGGCCCGACCGGCCGCAACTTCGCTGCTGGCATGAGCGGCGGGATCGCGTACGTGCTCGACGCCGACGGCGACTTCGCCTCGCGCTGCAACCAGACGCTGGTCGGGCTCGACGTGCTGGACGCCGAGGACCGGCGCCGCGTCTACGCGCTGCTGCTCGAACACCGCGAGCGGACCGGCTCGCGCGCCGCGGCCGCGCTGTTGTCGAACTTCGATGCCGCGCCGCTGGTCAAGGTCATCCCGCACGACTACCGGCGCGCGCTGGAGCGCTCGCACGACCTGGCCGAGGCGGCCTAGTGGACGTGTCCGTGAGTACGGCGCATCGCCCGGCGAATGCGCGGGCCGGGCCCGCCGGAATGCGGCGTACTTGCGGAGGCGTCCACTAAATGGCCGATCCGCGGGGATTCCTCGAAGTCGAGCGCGTCGCGCCGCCGGAGCGCGATCCGCGCACGCGCACGGCCGACTCGCACGAGATCTTCGGCACGCTGCCGGCGGATGGGCTACGCGAGCAGGGCCGGCGCTGCATGGACTGCGGGATCCCGTTCTGCCACCAGGGCTGCCCGCTCGGGAACCTGATCCCGGAGTGGAACGACCTCGTGCGGCGCGGCGAGTGGCAGGTCGCGATCGACCGCCTGCACGCGACGAACAACTTCCCCGAGTTCACCGGCCTGATCTGCCCGGCGCCGTGCGAGGCCGCCTGCGTGCTCTCGATCAACGACGACCCGGTGATGATCAAGCAGCTCGAGTGGGGGATCATCGAGCGCGCGTTCCGCGAGGGCTGGGTCGGCGGCAAGCCGCCGGTGACGCGCTCGCGCTGGTCGGTCGGCGTGGTCGGTTCCGGGCCCGCGGGGCTCGCGGCCGCCGAGGAGCTCAACGCCGCCGGGCACCGCGTGATCGTCTACGAGCGCGACGAGGGCCCGGGCGGCCTGATCCGCCTCGGCGTGCCGGACTTCAAGCTCGAGAAGTGGATCATCGACCGCCGCGTCGCGCTGCTCGAGAAGGCGGGGATCACGTTCGAGTACGGCGTCGACGTCGGGACCGACCTCGCGATCGACGAGCTGAATGCCCGCCACGACGCGGTCGTGCTCGCTCTGGGCTCTCGTGTCGAGCGCGGCATCGACCTGCCGGGCAATGACCTCGGCGGCGTGCACACGGCGATGTCGTACCTGCTGCAGCGCAACCGCGCCGTGGCCGGCCAGCCGCCGCCTCCCCACGTCATCACCGCGGCGGGCAAGCACGTCGTCGTGATCGGCGGCGGCGACACCGCGGCCGACTGCGTCGCGTCCGCGCACCGCGAGCGCGCCGCGTCGGTCACCCAGCTGGACATCTACCCGCCGCCCGCGGGCAAGAAGTACCGCGAGCTGACCACCTGGCCGGACTTCCCGAAGCGGCTGTGGTCGACCTACGCGCTCGACGAGGGCGGCGAGCGCTTCTCCTCGTTCAACGCGACCGCGTTCGAGGGCAACGGCCACGTGCGGGCGCTGGTGGGCGACAAGGTCAGTGATCCGCCGGGCTTCGAGCCGACGGGCGAGACGCTCGAGATGCCCGCCGACCTCGTGCTGATCGCGATCGGCTTCACCGGCGTCGAGCGCGACCTGGTCGATCAGCTCGGCGTCTCGGTCGGCGAGCGCGGCGCGATCGCCGACACCGACTACATGACGACCGCCAACGGCGTCTTCGCCTGCGGTGACGCCCGCCGCGGCCAGTCGCTGATCGTCTGGGCGATCGCCGAGGGCCGCCAGTGCGCCGCGGCCGTCGAGCGCTACCTCACACGGTCGAGCTGAGCGACGACGTCGGCGGCGCTGACCGCGGCGGCGCGCAGGAGCCAGCCGGCGGCGTGCAGCGCCCCGGCGCCCGCCGGCATCGCGAACCCCGCGGCCGCGAGCGCGGCCGGCTCGCCAAGCGCGCACACCGTTCCCACGGCGCGATGGCCGGGCGCGAGCGCGACGAAGTCATCGGTGCTGCCGGGCTCGATCCGCAGCGCGTCGTGCAGGATCACCCCGTTCGGCCCTCGGCCCGCAGCACCGACTCGAGCCGCCCGGGCCCCTCGCCGGCGCGCCCCAGCACCACCAGGTCGCGCACGATCGCCACCGCGCCGACCCCCAGCCGGATCGTCGTCGTCCGCACCACATCCGCCCCCTCGGCGACGACCAGCGGCGCGTCCTCGAGCACCAGCGTCGCGCCGTCCCCGACGGTCACGTCGAGCTCCAGCACGATCCGCTCCGGGCCCGGCAGCGCGACGGTCGCCGCGACCGGTTCGACGCTCAGCGTCCCGCGACTCGACGACGATCTCGACCCGATCGTGATCGCCCGGCCAGCGGCCCGGCCTGCGAGCGCAGCAGCGTCAGCCGCCCGCGGCCCGAGCACCCGCGGCGCGATCCGCGGGCCGCGGCGCAGCTCGCGCACCGCCGTCGCCGACGACGACGCGCGCGACCTCAGTGCGCGTGGACGTGGGGGTGGTCGTGATGGTGATCGGGGACGCCTTCCATGCTCGAGTGCAGGTGGCCGTGGTCGCGGAACGCGGCGAGGCGGCCGCGGACCCAGTCGGCGACGACGCGTGCGTCGGCTCGCGCAGCGAGAGCGCGGCGACCGGCAGCGTCGCCGCGGCGCTCGGCGGCGTCGCGCGACCATGCGCTCGACGTCGGAGCCGACGTACGGCGCGAGGTCGGTCTTGTTGATCGACGAGCAGGTCGGCGCGGGCGATCCCGGGGCCGCCCTTGCGCGGGATGTCGTCGCCGCCGGCGACGTCGATCACGAAGATCTGCACGTCGGCGAGCGCCGGGCTGAAGATCGCGGTCAGGTTGTCGCCGCCGCTCTCGACGAGGACGAGCGTCGAGCGGGCCCGGTCGCGGCCTCGAGCTCCTCGACCGCCTCGAGGTTCGCCGAGATGTCGTCGCGGATCGCCGTGTGCGGGCAGCCGCCGGTCTGCGACCGCGACGATCCGCTCGGCGCGGCAGCACGCCGGTGCGGCGCAGGAACTCGCGCGTCCTCGGTCGTGTAGATGTCGTTCGTGACGACGCCGAGGCGCGACGCTCGGCCGACAGCGCGCGGCAGAGCGCGGCGATCAGGCTGCTCTTGCCCGAGCCGACGGGGCCGCCGATGCCGATCCGGAGTGCGCGTTCAGCTGGCAAAGAGTCGCTCCCTCTGTTCGAGCGTGGATGGGCGGCGGAGCGTCGAGCGCGACGCGCGGCCGGCGCGGGCAGCGGCGCCGCGGTCGGCGGCGACCGCGCGGGCGCCAGCTGGTCGAGTCGCGGCGCCAGCTCGGCGAGCCAGCGCGCGGTGACCGCGGGGTCGAGCGGCAGCAGCTTGCAGCGCCGCGGAGGCGACGGTCGCCGCGTCGTCGTAGAGCGCGAGCAGCGCGACGTCGCTCGTCGCGCGAGCGCCGGCCGCGGCGCGCGACGACGCCGAGCGCGATCGGGCGCGGCGTGCGTCGCGACGCGGCGCGGTAGCGCCGCGATCGGCGTCGCCGGGCCAGACCGTCGCGGCCGTGCGCAGCAGCTGCGACGCCGAGCCGCGCGCGGCGACGTCGCGCAGCGGCGGGCTCGGGCAGCGCGCGGCGCGCTCGGCGTCGAGCTCGGCGCAGCGCCGTCGACGTCGCCGGCCGCGCGCCGCGCCGCGACGCGCGAGCGCGCCTCGGGCCGCGGCGACGAGCCGCAGCCGCGCGCCGAGGAACGCCGGCGACGCCGTCGACGCCGAGCCCGTCCTCGACCGCCGCTCGAGCCCGCCGCGAGTGCGCGTAGCCGCCGGCCGGGAAGCGCGAGTCCGCGAGCAGCAGCGCGAGCGGGTCCATGGCTCAGAACAGCAAGTAGCGCTGGGCGAGCGGCAGCTCGGCGACCGGGTCGCGGCTCGATCTCCTCGCCGTCGACCCAGACCTTGAACGTGTCGGGCTCGACGCGGATCTCCGGGCAGCGCGTCGTTCTGCGGCATGTCGGCCTTGCGCAGCCGGCGCGTGTCGGCGACCGCCACGAGCGCGCGACTCGAGGCCGAGCCGCTCGCAGGCCGTCTCGAGCGCCGGCCGGCGAGACGAACGTCAGCGAGCGCCGCGCCGCGAGCGCGGCCCGAGCCGGCGAACATCGGCCGCTCGAGCACCGGCTGCGGCGTCGGGATCGAGGCGTTCGGCGTCGCCGATCGGCGCCCAGGCGATCGCGCCGCCCTTGAGCACGAGCGCGCGGCCGGACGCGAAGAAGCGCCGGGTCCCAGAGCACGAGGTCGGCGAGCTTGCCGACCTCGACCGAGCCGACCTCGCGCGTCGATGCCGTGCGCGACCGCCGGGCAGATCGTGTACTTCGCGACGTAGCGCCGCGCGCGCTCGTTGTCGGCCGCGCCCGCCGGCGCGCCGAGCCGCGCCTTCATCGCGTGCGCGGTCTGCCAGGTGCGGATGATCGTCTCGCCGACGCGGCCCATCGCCTGCGAGTCGGAGCCGATCATCGAGATCGCGCCGAGGTCGTGCAGGACGTCCTCGGCGGCGATCGTCGTCGCGCGGATCCGGCTCTCGGCGAACGCGAGGTCCTCGGGGATGCGCGGGTTGAGGTGGTGGCAGACCATGAGCATGTCGAGGTGCTCGTCGACCGTGTTGACCGTGTGCGGGCGCGTCGGGTTCGTCGACGACGGCAGCACGTTCGGGTGCGACGGCGATCGCGATGATGTCCGGCGCGTGGCCGCCGCCGGCGCCCTCGGTGTGGTAGGCGTGGATCGTCCGGCCGGCGATCGCCGCGAGCGTCGACTCCAGGTAGCCGGCCTCGTTGAGCGTGTCGGTGTGGATCGCGACCTGCACGCCGGTCTCGTCGGCGACGCGCAGGCAGGCGTCGATCGCCGCCGGCGTCGAGCCCCAGTCCTCGTGCAGCTTGAACCCGCCGGCGCCGGCGCGCACCTGCTCGCGCAGCGCCTCCGCGCGAGACCGTGTTGCCCTTGCCGAGCAGCAGCACGTTGACCGGCATCGTCGTCGAGCGCGACGAGCATCTCGCGCGAGCGCCCGCGGCGCCCGGCGTGCAGGTCGTCGCCCGCGTGCCCTCGGCCGGGCCGGTGCCGCCGCCGATCAGCGTCGTCATGCCCGGCCGCGACCGCCTCGTCGACGATCTGCGGGCAGATGAAGTGCACGTGGCAGTCGATCGCCGCCGGCGGTGAGGATCCGCCCCTCGCCGGCGATGATCTCGGTCGTCGGCGCCGATCTCGAGCGTCGGGGTGGACGCCGTCGGCGATGTCGGGGTTGCCGGCCTTGCCGAGCGCGACGATCCGCCCGTCGCGGATGCCGACGTCGCACTTGACGATGCCCCAGTGGTCGAGCACGACGACGTTCGTGATCACGAGGTCGGGCGCGCCCTCGGCGCGTGTCGGCGTGCCCTGCAGCATCGACTCGCGGATCGTCTTGCCGCCGCCGAAGACGGCCTCGTCGCCGCCGACGCAGCGGTCCTCCTCGACCTCGAGCCAGAGGTCGGTGTCGGCGAGGCGCAGCCTGGTCGCCGACCGTCGGGCCGTAGAGCGCGCCGTAGCGCTCGCGGCGATGCGTCATGCCTCATCTGCAGCCCGGGCACGGCTGCGCGCGCCGCCGAGCGCGACGAGCGCGACGTCGCGCTCGGCGCCCGGCTCGAAGCGCACCGACGTGCCGGCCGGCATGTCGAGCCGGAAGCCCGCGCGCCGCGGCGCGGTCGAACGCGAGCGCCGCGTTGACGTCGCGCGAAGTGGAAGTGCGAGCCGACCTGGATCGGCCGGTCGCCGGTGTTCAGCACCCGCAGCGACGCGCGTCTCGCGCCCGGCGTTGAGCTCGAGCTCGCCCGGCGGCGGTGACGCAGCTCGCCGGGGATCATGAGATCGGCTCGTGCAGCGTCACGAGCTTGCGCCCGTCGGGGAACGTCGCCTCGACCTGCACCTCGTCGACGAGCTCGGGCACGCCCTCCATCACGTCGTCGCGCGCCAGCACCTCGCGCCCGGCCTGCCATCAGCTCGGCGACCGAGCGCCCGTCGCGCGCGCGCCTCGATCACCCAGCACGAGAGCAGCGCGACGGCCTCGGGCTGGTTGAGCTTGACGCCGCGCGCGCGCCGGTCGCGGGCGACCATTCCGGCGACGGAGAGCAGCAGCTTCGACTGATCCGACGGCGACAGCTGCAAGGCCGCCCAAGCTATTCGCGGCCTCCACGACCTGCAATTGGCCCGCGGGAGGAAAATCGGCGATTCGACTTAGACGACCGCGAGCTTCACGCCGTCTGCGGCGCCCGCCCGCGCTCGTCGAGCCAGAGCCACATCAGCCCGCGGAAGTGCGCGAGGAACTGCTCCTGCTCGTGCGCGGGGTACGTCGCCCGCACGGTCTCGACCAGCAGCGTGTCGAACTCCGCCGAGGCGATCCAGTCGAGCATCAGGTCGTCGACGTGGGCCAGCGAGGTCGCGCAGAACTCCGTGTACTTCTCGACCTCGAAGTAGTCGTCGGCGAGCCGCCGGTACTCGGCGAGCTTCTCCTCGTAGGAGAGATCCTCGCGGTCGCCGATCTCGAAGTACGTGCGCGTGTCGAGGTCCACGCCGCGGGCCTCGCGGCCGGTCACGGTGCAGAAGATCGACCACTTCAGCAGCGCGCTGATCGCCCACGGCCAGTAGTAGTGCAGCGACGTCAGCGCGACGTCGGGCGACGCGTTGGCGTAGTCGATCGGGTGCGCCTCGGCGCCGCGCACGAGCGTCTCGCAGGAGTTGAACTCCCAGCGGAAGAACGCGTTGATCAGGCGGCTGATCGTCAGCACCTCCTCGCCCGTCTCCGGCGTCAGGAAGTCGTGCGAGACCGCGTAGCGGTTGTGCATCGGCTCGTCGGGCCGGAAGTCCATCACCATCGTCTCGGCGCCGATCGACAGCGAGCGCGCGAACTTGTCGAAGCCCTCGATCGACTCCTGCAGGTGCATCAGCCGCTCGCCGGACTCGTCGTAGGTCTTGCGCAGCATCGCCTCGTCCTTGATGCGCGTGACGCCGACCCACTGCCCGCCGTCGTAGGGCTTCATGAACAGCGGGTAGCCGATCTCCTTGGCCACCTCGCCGAGGTCGAACGGCAGGTTGTACTTCGCCGCCGTGTACTCGAAGCGCGTGTTCTCGGGCGGGTTCTTGTGCGGGATCAGCACGGTCTTGCGGGACCTTCAGCCCGAGCCGCAGCATCGCGCAGTAGGCCGCGTGCTTCTCCATCGCCTGGAACGTGAACGGGCGAGTTGAGCAGGTACACGTCGTCCATCAGCGCGACCTTCTTCAGCCACTCGCGCGGGACGAAGTACCACCAGGCGAGCCGGTCGACGACGAGGTCGTAGCGCGGCTTGGCGCGCAGGTCGAACGGCTCGATCGTGATCCGCTCGGAGGTCACGTTGTGGGTCGTGCCCGCGTACTTCACCGGCCCGATCCGGCCGAGCAGCGTCTCGAACGCGTGCGGCCAGTCCTCCTCGGTGCCGAGCAGCAGGCCGATCAGATGATCTGAAGACATCAGCAGAACCTCGGGAGATGGTGGGCGATCTGGGCGCGCCAGGACTGCCAGTCGTGCGGGACGTCGTAGCCCCACAGGTCGAGCTCGTGGCGGATGCCCTTCTCGGCGAGCAGCCCGGCGAGCCGTTTGGTGGACTCCAGCGAGCCCGTCGTGTCCTCCCACTGGCCCTGGCCGCAGACCAGCAGGAGGCTCAACCGCGACGCGCAGCCAGTCGAGGTGGTCGCCGCCGAACTGCCCGACGTAGTCGAGCGGGTTGTTGAAGTAGGTCGCGTCGCCGCGCTCGCCCCAGCCGTTCCAGGTCGACGGGTCGTAGTTGCCCGACAGGCAGATCGCGAGCGGGAACAGGTCCGCGCGCTTGAGCGCGAAGTTGGCGGCGTGGAAGGCGCCGAGGCTGCTGCCGGTGGTGATGATGTCGCCGCCGGTGTCGTTGTGGATGAACGGCACGACGTCGTCGAGGATCCACGACTCGTAGCGCCCGTGCTGCCTGCGCGCGCTGCTCGAGCGGCAGCGGACTGGTTCGACCACGACGAGGCGTCGAAGGAGTCGACGCAGTAGAGCTTGATCCGGCCGGCGTCGAGCAGGTCGCCGACGGCGCCGACCATGCCGTTGTCCTGCCAGTCGTAGGCCTTGCCGCCCTCCGACGGGAAGGCGAGCACCGGCCGGCCGTAGTGGCCGTAGGCGGCGACGGTGCCGTGCGCGCCGATCGCGTGCGAGTAGAGCTCGTGGTGGTTCGCGTTCATCGTGTCCACGCCCGTCGCAGCAGTGCGGTCAGATGCGGGTCGAAGGCATCCCGCCAGGCCGACGTAGTTGTGCATGTCGGCCACCTCCTCCAGGGACACGTCGTACCCCTGTCCGGCCAGGGCACGCGCCATCTCACGATTGTTGTGCGCGTTCTCCTCCGCGCGGCCCACCGTGAGCGTCGCCGGCACGCGGATCGCGTACTGCCCGTCGCGCAGCGTCTCGCGCACGAAGCGCACGATCCGCACGTAGCGGCTGAAGCCGCGCTCCTGCGCGTCGTGGCGCGGCATGAAGAAGCTCCCGGACTGCAGGAAGAGCGCGCCGAGCGCGCGCGGGAAGCGGCGCTGCGCGTGCAGCATCGCGAGCCCGCCGAGGCTCGCGCCCATCCCGGCCGGCGTGCCGATCACGCCGAAGGCGTCGCGCAGCGCGGGCACGATGTCGTTCGCCAGCACCCGCGAGTAGACGGCCGAGGCCGAGTACCACTGGTTGCGGTCGCCGGGCGCGAGCAGCGCGACGCGGTGCGGCGGCAGCTCGCCCGGCGGCGATCATCGCCGCGCTGAAGCGCGTGAGCGAGGCCAGCGCGTCGTACTCGGGGCCGTCGTTGGCGAGCAGCAGCCGCAGCGGCGTGCCGGGCTCCGCGTCGGCGGGGCTCCAGACGCGGATCGCGACGTTCGCGCCGAGCCCGCGGCCGCGGACCGCGAGGTCGTCGTAGCGGCCCGTCGACGCGTCTCGGCGTCGAGCCAGGCCGGCGCGGCGTAGCCCGGCAGCTCGAGCACCGACTTCTCGCCGAACGCGCCCGGCGTGCGCCTCGGGTTGCCGGGATCGCAGACCCAGTCGGTCCCGCCGCCGGCGTAGTCGACCTCGAGCTTGTACTCGAGCCGCAGCACGTCGGGCAGCCTCGAAGCTCGAGCACCCAGTCGCCGCCGTCGCGCGCGAACGAGCGCTGCTCGTGCGAGAGCGGCAGGTCGCTGGCGAGCCGGACGGCGGCGAACGTCCCGTCCGGATCGGGAAGGCGGAGCGCCACGGGCATGGCGCCGCAACTTAGACGAGACGCGGGTCAGCGCGGCGGCACGAGGGCCGCGCCGGCCTCGTCGCGAGACGCGAAGATCGTCAGAACGTCGCTCACGCCGACCAGCTCCAGGACCCGCCGCGGCGGGCCGGGCGGGCAGATCACGCCCAGCGAGCGCTCCTCGCGGCCCAGCAGCGCGCGCGTGCGCAGAAGCGCGTTGACGCCGCTGGAGTCCATGAACTCGAGGTCGCTGAGATCGAGCAGGAAGGCGCCGGAGGTCGCGAGCAGCGTTTCCTGCAGCGCCGCCTCGAACGGTTCCACCGCGGCGACGTCGAACTCGCCGTGGAGGGCGAGCCCGCAGTGTCTATGTGCTCGATCCTCATGGCTGCGCAACGCTAGGGCGCCGCGAAGGTTGCATCCGAGTTCTCGTACGGTCCGCGACGTACGAGCTCGGACATGCGGGTAGGACGCGGGCGTGGCCCCCTCCATGATCAGCATCGTCGACGCCGATCCCGAACTCGCGGAGCAGCTCGACGACGCGCAGCTCGAGCGTGCGCGCCACGAGGCGCTCACTCGCGTCCAGCAGCTCTCGCCCGGCGAGTGGGACGTCGACGGGGCACTCGAGCCCGACGTCCACCACCGCGGCTTCCTGATCGTCGACGGCCTGCTGTCACGCGAGGTTGACGTGCTCGGCCGCTGCTGCATCGAGCTGATCGGCCCGGGCGACGTGATGCGCCCGTGGTCCTGGGACGAGGCCGGCTCGCACGTCCAGGCCGAGGTCGGCTGGGAGGTGCTCGAGCCGACCCGGCTCGCCGTGCTCGACCACGCGCTGGTGTCGCGCATCAACCCGTGGCCGCAGCTCGGCGTCGAGCTCTTCAACCGCGGCACGCGCCGCGCGCACCACCTCGCGGTCGCGCTGGCGATCGCGCACCACCAGCGCGTCGAGGACCGGCTGCTGCTCACGCTCTGGCATCTCGCCGAGCGCTGGGGCAAGGTGACGCCGGACGGGATCGTCCTGCCGCTGCCGCTCAGCCATCAGCGGCTCGCGCACATCGTCGGCGCCCACCGCCCGTCGGTCACGACGGCGCTGGGCGCGCTGGACCGCGCGGGCCGCGTCAGCCGCCGCGACGACGGCGCCTGGCTGCTGCACGGCGACCCGCCCGAGAAGCTGCGCCACCACAGGCTGGCGGCGGCGCTGACCTAGAGGACGACCGTCTTCAGCGTGGTGTCCGCGGTGTAGTAGAGGCGGGCGCCGAAGCCGCGGGCGTTGGCCGCGACGGCGAGCTGGGTGACCTTCGCGCCGACCGGCTCGAGCTCGCGGTCACCCTTGTTGTCGGAGATCCGCAGGCTGCCGTTGCAGGAGTAGGCGAGGCCGCCGTTGCGGAAGAAGACGGCGTCCTCGACGCCGGAGAAGTCGCCGCTGGAGACCTCGTCGCAGGGCTTGGAGTTGCGCACCGCGACGTGCTTGGAGGCGTCCCAGGTGGCGGCCGTCTGCGACTCGCTGACGCCGCCCTCGAAGTCGCGGATGACGCCGATGTAGCGGCCGTCGACGATCTCGATGTGTGCGCGCTCGATCAGGTCCAGACCGAAGTCGCGCTGGAGGAAGAGCGTGAAGCGGCGGCCGGTGGAGGTCCAGCAGCCGTAGATGCGCACACGGCGCGTCTCGGAGTTCTGAGGCTTCTCCTTGACGCTGACGACGCGCGCGCTGCCGCTCGCGGCGAGCAGCGTGGCGCCGTCGCGCTGGCAGGACTTGGGGGCGGCCTGCGCGGGGGCGGCGACGGCGAGGACGGCGATCAGGGAGGCGATGGCGGAGAGAGGGCGGATCATGCGAAGCGACGCTAGAGCCGTCGCGCGCACCGCCCGCTCCACCCTCGGGGTGAACGGACCTCCACCCCGGTATCGTCGCGACGGTGGCCGCGGATCTCGCCATCGTCGGCGCGCGCATCCGGACCCTCGACCCGGCGCGGCCGTTCGCGACCGCCGTCGCGGTCCGAGGCGGGACGATCGTCGCCGTCGGCGACGAGGCCGAGATCCGCGCGCACTGCGACGCGCGCACCGAGGTCCTGGACGCGCGCGGTCAGGCGCTGATCCCCGGGCTGGTAGACGCGCACGTCCACCCGTTCTGGGGCGCGGAGCTCGCGCGCGGGACCGATCTGAGCCACTGCACGCACCCGCGAGGAGGTGCTCGCGGCGCTGGCCGCGAGCCGCCCCGAGCGCGGCTGGCTCTTCGCCTGGGGGCTGGACTACGACGCCGCGCCCACGCCGCACGAGATCGGCGAGGCGGTCAACGGCGCGGCGGCGTTCGTCCGGCTCTCGGACCTGCACACGGCGCTGGCCAGCCCGCGCGCGCTGCAGCTGGCGCAGGTGACCGGGCCGCGTCGACTTCCCGGACGGCTCGTCGATCGTCTGCGTCGACGGCGTCCCGACCGGCGAGCTGCGCGAGACGAGCGCGCAGGATCGCGTGCTGCGCGCCGCGCCCGGCCTGCGCTGGCCCGAGATCCGCGCCCGCCACGTCGCCGAGCTGCGAGCGGCTGAACGCGCTCGGGCTCACGGGCGCGCACGTGATGGACGGCGAGCCCGCGACGCACGACCTGCTGCGCGACCTCGAGGGCACCGAGGAGCTGACCATGCGCCTGCGCGTGCCGCTGTGGCAGACGCCCGAGACCAGCGACGAGGAGGTCGAGGCGCAGCTGCGCCTGCGCGACGTCCACGGTGAGCTGTGGCGCGGCGGCGTGGTCAAGTTCTTCGCCGACGGCGTGATCGATGCCGGCACCGCCTGGCTCGAGGCGCCCGACACCCACGGCGAGTCGCTCGCGTCCTTCTGGCCCGATCCGCAGCGGCTCGCCCGCCTGATCGAGCGCTTCGCCCGCGCCGGCTTCCAGGTCGCGACGCACACGATCGGCGACGCCGCCGTGCGCTTCGTGCTCGAGACCTACATCGCGCGCGCGGTGGCGGCGCGCCACCGGCTCGAGCACCTCGAGACGCTGCCCGACGACCTCGTCCACGGCGATCGCGCGCCGCGGGCGTGATCGCCTCGATGCAGCCGGTCCACCTCACGGCGGTCCGCGGCGACGGCAGCGGCAACTGGAACGAGCGGCTCGGCCCGGAGCGCGCCGCGCGCGCGTTCCGGATGCGCGACCTGCTCGACGCCGGCGCGGTGCTCGCGCTCGGCAGCGACTGGCCCGTGGCCGAACGCCGACCCGCGGCTCGGCATGGCCGCCGCGCGCCTGCGGCGGCTGCCGCAGACGCCCGCGGAGCTGGCCGTCCTACCGGACCAGGCGCTGACCGCGGACGAGGCGCTCGCGGGCTACACGCTCGCGCCCGCCTACGCGGCCGGCGAGGAGGGCGTGGCCGGGCGCATCCGCGTCGGGATGCGCGCCGACCTCACCGGCCTCGCCGTCGATCCGGTCGACGCGCCCGCTCACGACCTTCCGGACAACCCGGTCTGGCTCACGGTCGTGGACGGGCGCGTCGTGCACTACGGGGACGTTGTCGACAACGTGAACGTGAGCGTCTTGCTGTAGGCGCCCGTCCGCAGCGCATCGGTCGCTCCGATGTGCTGGCGGAAGGTGATCGCGACGGCCGCGTTGGACACCGGGGCGGTCCAGGTCGCGGGCGCGATCTCCACGCGCAGCGCCTCGGGCAGCGCGAACGTCCCGTTCATCAGCCGGCCCGGGTCGGAGACGGTGAGCGCCGCGTCGCCGGCCGTGCTGATGACGTTGGCCGTGGTCCCTGTCGTGTACTCCTTCGCCACGCCCGGCGTGAACGCGCCGAACGTGGCCGGAGCGCCCATCGCCAGCGAGAGCGTCGCCGGCACGGTCGCGCCGACCGCGGCCTGCTCCTCGTCGCCGCCCACGTAGGAGGCGGCGCCCGCATTGATGATCGCGCTGCGCTCCGCCGCGTTCACGAAGCCGCCCGCGAGGAGTTCGTCCGCAAGCTTCGTGAGATGGCTCACGAAGGTGCTGTGGTTCGGCCACACCTCCTCGTCGAGGAGGTGGTCGCTGATCGTGCAGGTACCGGCGAGCGCGCGGTTCGCGACGCCGCTGTCGACGCTGCCGACCACGACCGTCGCGCGCGTGTCCGGGTCGGGGCAGATGCCGAGCGCGAGCCGGCCGCCGACCACGGGAAGCCGGAGCGAGCTCTTGGCGAGGTCGACCGTGAGCGCGGTGCCCGGCTCCGGCTTGAGCGTGAAGAGGCGGTCGCTCGACATCACCATGAGACCGAGCCGCTGCCCCGAGAGGACGACCTTGTCGGTCGGCTCCAGGTTGAACGAGACGTCGACGAACTCGCCCGGCACGAGCGGGGCGCCGCCCGAGATCCCGCCACGGTTCTGCGGGTCCGCCCAGCCGCGCGTGATCACGTGCGAGGTGTTGATCGTCGTCGAGGTGCACGTGACCGACGGGGTGAACGGCAGCGCGACGAGCCAGACCGAGAGGTTCGCCGCGGCCTTGCTCGACGCCATCCGCAGCGTGATGCGCGGGAAGCCCGAGAGATGCAGCGGTGCCGTCAGGGTCGGCGTCGAGTAGAGGAGCCGCTGCGGCCCGGCGTTGACGAAGTTGCCCGGCTGGCACGTGGCGTCGTCGACGAGCGTCTCCGTCCCCGCGACGGGTCGCGTCGAGCGAGGTCAGCCCGCCGGTCGTGTTCCCGCCGGCCTTCGGGAGGAAGTCGACCTGCCTTGGCGGCCGGGTTCGGGTAGTCCGCGTACGGCGTCGGGTTCGTGGTCGAGCACACGATGCTCACGGTGGCGCCGTTGACGACCCGCTGGCCCGCGGTGGTCGCGACCGCCGTCTCGAGGACGACGGTGGTCGAGTCGGGGATCGCGACGATCGCCCGCGTCGTCTCGGTGATCGTCCCCGCGGCGTTCGTCTGCGGGACCGTGAGCGTCATGCCGACGCTGCAGCTGGCTCGAGTTGGCGACCGTCAGCGTCGCGGTGTTCGACTGGTCGCCGACGACGGCCGCTGTCCGCGGCGGGCAGGCCGCCGTCTCGCGCGTGACCCAGGCCTTCGGCTGGTTCTCGACGCCGTTCTGGACGCCGTAGAGGTAGCGCGTGAACCAGAGGTTGCGCAGGCCCAGCGGCGGCGCGCCGCCGTGGCCGCCCTGGTGGTAGTACTGCATGAGCGGGACCTTGCCCTTGAGCGCCTCGGCGATCCGGACGCTGTGCTCGGGCACGACGTTCCAGTCGTTGAACGCGTGCGCCATCAGCGTCGCGGCCTTGACCTTCGACGAGCTGGTTGAGCTGGTCGCGGCCGGCCCAGAAGTCGTTGTAGTCGCCGGTGACGCGGTCGTGGCGGAGCTTCATCAGGCCCTCGCGGACCGTGTCGATGCAGTACTGCCGCCGCGCCGGGTCGCCGCTGTTGATGTAGTCGAAGAGGAAGTCGATGTCCTCGCCGAGCCAGCCGCCGGGGTTCCGGACGAGGCCGTTCGAGCGGTAGTAGTGGTAGTACGACGTGTTCGGCGCGATCGGGATGATCGCCTCGAGGCCCTGCGACGCCGGTCGTCGCGGCGGCGATCGGCAGCGTGCCGTTGTACGACGTGCCGGTCATGCCGACCTTGCCCGTCGACCAGTAGGCGCTGACCTCGGCGTCGCCGTCGATCGTCGTGTAGCCCTTCGCGCGCCCGTTGAGCCAGTCGACGACCGCCTTCGGGCCGTCGTTCTCGTTGGTGCCGCCGACCGTCGGGCAGCCCTGCGAGAGGCCCGAGCCCGGCGACTCCGAGTGGACGACGGCGAAGCCGCGCGGCACCCACGTGCTCACTTCGCTGGTCGAGATCGAGGTCCGGTTCGGATTCCAGCGCGATCGCCGGCGGCGAGAGGCGCGGCGGCGGCGCCGCGCCGACCTCCTGGTTGGTGTTCCAGAAGTACTGCGAGGCCGTGTTCGCCGTGCCCGCGTAGTACGGGCTCGTCTCGTAGACCACCGGCACCTTCAGGTTCTCGGCTGTCGGTCTGGGCCGGGCGGGTGACGTCGACGTGCATGCGATCGCGCTTGCCGTCGCCGTCGGAGTCGAACTCGGTCTCGACCCAGAGCCGCTGCCGGACCCACTGCGCCGAGACGTTGAAGGCCGGGACGACCTGCGCCTGGCCGTTGACGAAGACCGGCTGCGTCTGCGCCGACGCCGTGCCCGCGAGCGTGGCGGGAAGCGTCAGCACGGCCGCGGCCGCGGCCACGATCGCGACGCGAGTTCGCACGGCCATCGCCCTTGAGCGATCCATCCCGTCCATGCAGCCACCCTCCCTCGAAACTGGTGCAAAACCCCACGAGGCGACCGTACGGTGACCGCCGAGCGCTCTCATCCAACTGTTGTCGGAATGCCAGCTCCCTCTCAGCGACCGTCGTCGCAGCCGGTGGTCAGTCGCTGGTCGGTTCGAGCCGCAGCGTCGGCTTCGGGTCGAGCTCGTCGAGCCGCATCCGCACCCGGCTGATCAGCTGTGACATCCCGCCGGCCTCGGCCTCGCGCAGCGTCTCGTGCAGCAGCGCACGTCGCCCGGTCGGTGTCGCCGCGCGCCATCAGCAGCTCGGCGTACTCGCGCCGCATCAGCGCCACGACCGGCCGCAGCCCGCAGGTCGCGTTGCGGTCCAGTCCGACCACGAAGTGGCGCTCGGCGAGGTCGAGGTCGCCCTGCGCGGCGGCCAGCAGCGCGAGGAAGCGATGCGTCGAGCCGAGGCTCGCGGCCTGCGTGATCTGCACGAGCTTCTCGGCGTGCGGCTCGAGCAGCCGGTAGAGCACCGGCGCCTGCTCGGTGTCGCCGATCAGCGCGCACGTCTCGCCCAGCAGCGCGATCGCGGTGAACCAGAACAGGTCGCGCGGGACGGCGGCGAACTCGTCGCGCGCGAGCTCGCGGAACTGCGCGACGCCGCCCGCCGTGTCGCCGGACATCAGGTGCGCCATCGGCAGGATCGCGCGCCACGCCACCAGCGTCGGGTTCGCGTCGATGTGGGCCTGGATCGTCGCGACGTAGTCCGACAGCGCGTCCTCGCGCCGGCGCAGGATCAGCAGCTGGGCGGTGTAGATCGTCTCGGCGTCGCGCGCCTGCGCGCGCAGGCCGAGCTCGAAGGACTCGCGCGCGAGTCGCTCGGCGTCGCCGACGCGCCCCGCCATCTGCGCCCACACGACCTCCCAGCCGACTGCGAAGTGGCTGTAGAGCGGCTGGTGCAGCTCGGCGGCGAGCGTGTTCAGCGCGCGGTGGGCGCGCCGGGCGTCCTCGATGCGGCCGGCCTCGAGCAGGTCGTAGATGCGCCAGTGCTGGCCGAGGACCGTCAGCTCGCGTTCGTCGACCCGCTCCGCGAGCGCCAGCAGCTCCTCGCTCAGGCGCAGCCGCTCGTCGAGGTGGTCGACGTGCATCAGCGCCGCGTGCCGCGCCTCGAGCGCGACCAGCTGCGCGCGCGGGTCGTCGAGCCGGTGCGCCATCTCGAGCGCCTCGGAGCTGAGCGCCAGCCGGCGCTCCTGCAGGTCGCGTGAAGGCGAGGCTGTCGACGAGCCGGGCGCGCAGCCGCACGGCGAGCAGATGGTCGGCGTCGTAGGCCGCCAGCGCCTCCTCGAGCAGCGCGATCCCGTCGCGGTCGACCACCCCCGCCTCGGCGTGGCGGCCGGAGTGGCCGAGCGCGGCCTCGGCCAGCGCGTCGCGGTCGCCCTCCTCGCGGGCGAGCACGGCGGCGGCCGCGAACGTCTCGCGGGCGGCCGGATCGCCGGCGCGCAGCTCGGCGGCGCCGAGGGCGAGCCGCGTGGCGAGGCTCGTCGTCCGCGCGGCGGTAGTGCTCCGCCGCCTCCTCGTAGGCGAGCGCGGCGGTCGCCTGCTCGGCCGCGGCGAGCGCGTAGCCGACCGCCTGGGGCGCGCGGCCCTCGTGGAAGTGGTAGGCGAGCTCGGCCGGGTTCGCGTCGCCGGCGGCCTCGAGCGCCTCGCCGATCCGGCGGTGCAGGCGCACGCGGCGGCTCGTGCTCTGGCTCTCGTAGAGCGTCTCGCGCACGAGCGCGTGCGCGAAGGCGAAGCGGTCGAGCTCGTCGGCCTCGCGGATCAGGCCCGCCGCGGCCGCCTCCTCGAGCACCGTCGATGATCTCGTCGCCGGACTCCTCGAGCAGCGTCTCGAGCAGCGCCAGATCGAACCGGCGGCCGACGACGCTCGCCAGGCTCAGGACGGAGTTGGCGGTCTCCGAGAGCTGCTGCAGGCGGCGCGAGATCATCTCCTTGACGCCCTCGGGAACGGCGATCCGGCTCAGCGCGCGCTCCTCGAGCTCCGGCAGGCTGCGCAGCGTCTCCTCGATGAAGAACGGGTTGCCGTCGGTCTCCTCGGTCAGGCGCTGCACGAACTGCGACGTGACGTCGTCGCGCGCGACCAGCTCGCGCGTCTCCTGCGGCCGTCAGGCCGCTGAGCTCGGCGCGCTCGAAGAACGGCTGCCGGCGCAGCCGCGTCAGCAGCTCGCTCTCGAAGTGGCGCGCGGTGCCGAGCACCAGCAAGCGCATCGGCGCCGCGTCCTGGAGCAGGTGGCCGAGCAGCAGCGAGCGTCGAGGCGTCGGCCCAGTGCAGGTCGTCGAGCAGCAGCACCACCGGGCGCTCGCGGGCGGCGAACGCGAGCATCCGCGTGACGCCCTCGAAGAGGCGGTAGCGGCGCATCTCGGGCTCCTCGCCGAGCGGCTCGCGCAGCGTCGGGCACGTGCTTGCGCAGGCCGGGGACGAAGCGCGCGAGCTCGGTCAGCTCGAGCGCGAGCTCGGCCGGCAGGACGAGCTGCTCGCGGTTGGCGACGTAGTGGTCGAGCGCGGCGATGAACGGCTGGTAGGGGACGATCGACTCGGGGTCGGAGCGCCCGTAGAGGACCGTCGCGCCCTCGCGGTGCGCGCGCCGGGCGAGCTCGGTGGCCAGCCGCGTCTTGCCGATCCCGGGCTCGCCGGCGAGCAGGACGAACTGGCGCTGGCCGGCCTCCGCGGCGGCGTAGCGGGTCGCGAGCGTCTCCAGCAGCGTCTCGCGGCCGACGAACGGCCCGCGCCCGGTCTCGACCGCCAGTGCGGGCGGGAGCGGGATCGTCGGCGCGATCGCGAGCATCGAGTCCGGCGAGGCGTCGCCGGTCGCGACGCTGCGCTCGCCGGTCGTGGTCGCGCGGTCCTGGGTGGCGGCGAGCGCGGCGCGGCCGAGGTCGCCCGCCGACGGGTAGCGGTCGCGCGGGTCCTTGGCCATCGCGCGCCGGACGACCTCGCCGAGCAGCTCGCTCGCGTCCGGGCAGCACGGAGAGCACCGACGGCGGCGGCGCGTCGAGGTGCGCGAGCATCGTCGCCGCGGCGGTCTCGCGCGGGTAGGGGACCTTGCCGGTGAGCGCCTGGTAGAGCACGCCGCCGAGCGCGTAGACGTCGGTCCGCGCGTCGATCGGCCCCTCCTTGAGCTGCTCGGGAGCGGCGTAGTCGAACGTGCCGATCACGCTCCCGGCCTGCGTGATCTGCGTCTGCGAGCGCAGGTTCTTCATCAGGCCGAAGTCGGTCAGGACGGCGTGCATCTCGTCGCCGACGACCTCGATCAGGACGTTGGCGGGCTTGACGTCGCGATGGACGATGCCCGCCCGGTGCGCCGCGTCGAGCGCCTCGGCGACCTGGGCGACGATGCCCGACGGCGACCGGTCGGGTCGAGCCGGCCCTCGGCCGACAGCAGCCGCGCGAGGTCGGTGCCCTCGACGTAGCGCATCGTCACGTACAGCAGCCCGTCCTGCTCGCCCGCGTGGTAGATCGGGATCACGTTCGGATGCTGGATCGAGGCCGCGGCCTGGAACTCGCGCTGGAAGCGCCGCCGGAACTCGTGGTCGTGCGAGAACTCGGGCGCGATCACCTTCAGCGCCACCTCGCGCTCGAGCGGCACGTGGGTGGCCCGGTACACGATTCCCATGCCGCCGCGTCCGGCGATGCCGCGGATCACGTGATCCGCGAACGCGGTGCCGGGCGGCATCTCAGGCATCACCCGAGCGTACCGGGGGGTGTCAGGACGTGAACATGTCTGCGGCGTGAACCTCGACGCTCGTGCAGCCGCGGTGCGGCGCCAGGCGCTCGGCTTCGGCTGCGAGCGCGCGTTGCGGGACCTTCGCGAACGCGTCGACGGTGACCTCGAGCCGCTTGCCCTGCTTACGGGCCCGCCAGAGCGCGACCGGCGCGCCGTCGCGGATCACGATCCCCGCTCCGCCGACCGCGGCCCAGACCTGCTTGCGCAGCGCAGGGTCGGGCAGCAGCGCCTCGCGGTCGCGGCCGAGCAGCACCGGGTCGCCGGGCGCGAGCAGTCGAACCCCACCGGGGAGCGCCGGCGCGTCCTCCCCGCTGTCGCCGGCGAGCTCCCACAGCTCGCGCGCGTGCGCCTTGCCGATCCCCGCCCACTCGGAGAACTGGGTGGGGGTCGACGGGCCGTAGGTGCGGTGGTAGCGCCGCACGAGCTCGGCGCCTGCCTCGGAGCGCTCGGGCGGGTCCCAGCCGATGAGCTGATCGGTGCGCGCGAAGACCGGCTGGCGCCCCGCCCGTCCCGCGATGCAGAGGCGCCCGTGCAGGCCCGCCAGGACCAGCAGGCCGCGCCGCGCGTGGTGGCTCTTGCAGCCGGGACACCACGGCAGCAGTTCGGCGGGCAGCCGCTGCCGCAGCGCCTCGTGCAGGTCGTCGCGGCTCAGGCTCGCGCCGTCGAGGGCATCGCTGACCGCCTCGACCGCCAGCGCCACCGGCTCCGCGAACCCCTCGGAGTGCTCGGGCAGCGCCGAGCCGAGGATCGCCTTCAGCCCCGCGTCGTCGCCGGGCAGCAGCGCCGTGGCGTACGCCGCGGCCTCGTCCGCCGGCACGATCGCCGTCGCGGTGCGCGCGTTGTAGAGCGCGACCGCGCTGCGCCGTTCGTAGATCGCCTCGTCCAGCCAGCCGACGGGCAACGCGTCGACGCGCGCGAGCAGCGCCGTCGTGGCGGCGCCGGGCGGCGAGTCCTGGATCGCCCAGCTGCGGAGCACGTCGAGCGGTTCGTCCACCCTCGGCAACCTACCCAGAGAACGAGAAAGGCCGCCCTCGTGGGCGGCCTGATCCCTTCATCGGCAGCTACCGGGCGAACCTTTAGCCCAAGTGCAATTCATGGCGCGTTGCCGCTCATCGACGGGTTCGTCGCGGTCCTCGGGCGCCCAGGTGTCCGCGTGTGGCGTCCGCCAGGCGGCTCGGTCGCCGTCCGGGGATGGGGACGCGACCGGCGTGCTCTCCGGGGTTGCCTCCGGAGTCGGAACCGGGGTCGCGGCGGGCTCTGACGCGATCCGCGCGGGGACGTCCTCGACGGCCGGCGCCGGCTCCGGCGTGGCGGTCGCGACGGGTGGTTCGGCCGTCGGCGCGGGTGCCGCGCTCGGCGGCGTCTTGACCGGTGTCGCCACCGCCCGCGGCCTGACCACCGGTGGCGAGACGGAGGCGACGGGCCGGGAGCGCCGCGTAGCGGGGGCGCCCAGGCGCGGCGTCGTCCGGGTGACCAGCCCGGAGACGTTGGCGCCCCCGCTCACGCTTGGCCCTCTGGGCGTCGGCTCCGCCGCCACGTGCTGCCTGTGGCGGGGCCGTGCCACGACCGGCAAAGCCGCGACCGCCGTCGCGGTCGTCGCCGTCCGAGCGGGCGCGGAGCGAACCGTCCCATGAGGTGCGAAGGCCGCGACGCCCGTGCCGACGACGACGGCCGCGACCGCCGCCTTGCCGGCCACGGTGCTCACGACCGCGAGGTTGCCGCCCCCGAGCGCCGATCCCGCTCCGCCGGCCGAGAGCAGCAGCCACGGCGCCGGGTTCGGCAGCAGCGCCTGCAGCGTGCGGCGCCGGCGGCCGTCCGCGTCCGACACGGCGCGGCACGCCGCGCACGAGCGCAGGTGCGCGCGGGTCGAGCGGGTGAACCGCCGGCGATCGCCCTCGGCCAGCGTCAGGCGGACGTCGGAGCAGAGGGCGTCGCGCCCGTGGGCCTGGTCCGCGAGCGCGACCCGCGCGCTGCGCACCGTCTGGCGGGCGGCTTCGGGGGTGGTCGAGAGCGCGACGGCGATCGCGTCGTAGGAGAGCCCGCCAAGCTCGCGCATCACGAGCGCCGAGCGCTGCGGATGGGTCAGGTGATCGAGGTCGGCGAGCACCTCGCGCAGGCGCTCGCGGTGCTCGATGTCGTCGCTCAGCGTCGCGGTCGCCAGCGCCGCCTCCTCGACGGAGACCTGCGGACGGCGACGGCGCAGGACGGTCACGGCCTCGTTGTGGGCGATCCGGAACAGCCACGGACGCAGCGGCGGCCGCCGCTCGTCCTCGCGCAACGCGCGCAGCGCGTTCATCAGCGTGGCCTGGACGACGTCCTCGGCGTCGTGCTCGTGGCGGACGATCGACCGTGCGTAGCCGAGCAGCACCCGTCGGTAGCGCGCGTCGAGCAGCGCGAACGCGGCCTCGTCTCCGGCCGCGGCGGCGCGCGCCAGGCGCTCGTCGCCGTGCAGCCGCAGCGGGAGCGGTAGCTCAGGCATGGTCGTCGGCGAAGCCGCGCTCCAGCGCCCAGCGCAGCGACCAGCCGGCGATGTCCTCGGCGGAGAGGACGAAGCCGTCCGGCGCGAGCGACCAGGTGGCGACGAAGGCGTCGATCAGATCGCGGCGGAACACGCGGCCTTCGAACGCGTCGGCGAGCATCGCCGCCCCGAGCGCCTCGGGGGCGGCGGACCCACTGACCAGCAGCAGCGTCGTGAGCTCGTCGCCGGCGACCGCGCACAGCGTCCACAACCCGTCGTCGGTCATGCGGCCGACGTAGAACCGGTCGCTGAGACGGGCCGACCACGGCCTGTGGCAGCGCGCGCGGCGCCCAGCGGCACGCAGCCCGGGCGCCGGGCGCGCATGGCCTCGGCGGCAGTCGATCGACGGCATCACGACCACTACGCGCGAGCCGGCGCGTTGTGAGCGACGATCGACACGCCCGCGATTGTGAAGCGTGATCGTTAGCGGTTGCTGGGAACCGCGGCGACACCGCTCAGGCGGCGGGCAAGCGCGACGCCGGTGAGCGTCTCGCGCACGACGCGCTCGGCCACGAGCGCCGTGATGTCGCGCGATCCGATCCGGTCCGCCAGCACCTCGACGACCTCGGCGCAGACGAGTTGCACGTCGCGTGCGATCTCGCGGCAGGCCAGCAGCAGGTCGCCGGAGGTCATCCCGCCCGGCTCCGGCGTGCCGGTGCCGGGTGCGAAGGCCGGGTCGAGCACGTCGATGTCGACGCTCAGGAACACCGGGCCGGCGCCGACGTGGGCGAGGTCTTCGCCGCGACGCTCTCGCACGGCTCGTGCATGTACGTGATCGTCGCCATAGGGCAGGAGCGTGCGTTGGATTGAAAATTCAGTCAAGAGCTGGATCACGATAATGTCCGCGGCGCCGATGGCCGCAGATCGCCGCAACCTGATCCTCGACGCCGCGATCGCGGTGATCGCCCGTACCGGCGTGCGCGGCCTCCGCGTCGAAGTGGTCGCGGCGGAGGCGGGCGTCGCCGTCTCGCTGATCTACTACTACTTCGGCTCGCGCAAGGGCCTCGTGCGGGCGACGCTGGACCACGCCAACGAACGCGCGTCCGCCGCCGCGCCGGCGGGCGTCCGAGCGACGCTGCTCGCGGAGCTCGACGAGGACGCGCGCCAGATGTCGACCGTGTGGGGCGAGATCCAGGCCTCCGCGGTCTTCGACCCCGACCTGCGCGAGCAGGTCCGTGAGGTCTCCGAGGCGTGGACGGCGCTGGTCGCGGCGGCGATCACGGACGAGGCGCCCGAGAAGGACGCCCAGGCCGCCGCCGAGCGGCTCACCGCGCTCGTCGACGGCCTCAGCAACCGCTGGCTGGCGGGCGCGCTCGACCGCGAGCGCGCACGTGAGCTCCTGGACGCCGCGATCACCTCGGAGCTGGCATGAACGACCTCCAGTTCGGCGTCTTCATCACGCCGTCGAGCGCCCAGCCCGAGGCGGTCGTCGAGCTCGCGGTGCTCGCCGACCAGGTCGGGCTGGACCTGGTCACCTTCCAGGACCACCCGTACCAGCCGAAGCTGCTCGACGTCTGGACACTGCTCTCCTACGTCGCGGCCCGCACGAGCCGGATCCGCCTGGCGCCCAACGTGCTCAACCTGCCGCTGCGCCCGCCCGCGGTCGTGGCCCGCGCCGTCGCCGCGCTGGACCTGCTGAGCGGCGGCCGCGCGGAGCTCGGGATCGGCGCCGGCGGGTTCTGGGACGCGATCGAGGCGATGGGCGGCCGACGCCTCACGCCCGGTCAGGGCGTCGACGCGCTCGAGGAGGCGATCGACCTGATGCGCGCCCTCTGGGGTGAGGGCCGCGTGACCCTCGAGGGCGACTACTACGGCGTCAAGCGCGCCTCGGCCGGCCCGGCACCGCGCCACGACGTCGGGATCTGGGTCGGCGCCTACAAGCCGCGGATGCTCGCGCTCACCGGCCGCAAGGGCGACGGCTGGCTGCCCGAGCCTGCCGTACCTGCAGCCCGGCGACCTCGCGGCCGGCAACGCCGCGATCGACAAGGCGGCACGCGAGGCCGGTCGTGACCCGTCGGCGATCCGGCGGATGCTGAACCTCGCGCTCCCGGACGATCCGGTCGCGGAGTTCACCCGGCTCGCGCGCGACGAACGCGTGGACACCTTCATCGTCATGACCGACGACCCGGGCACGATCGAGACGCTGGCGCAGGTCGCCGCGGCCGTCCGCTCAGGCGGCGGTGAGCCGCAAGCGCGCCCGGCCGGGCTCGCCATCACGCCGACGCCCGACGATGGCGCCCGCCTGAGCGCCTCGCTGCCCTGGGACGAATCCACGCGCCCGCACCGCCCGCCCAGCCCGGATGCGACGTACAGCGAGCGCGGCCGCGCCGCCGGCCAGCACCTGATCGACGTCCACGACATGCTGCGCCGCGAGCTCTCGGAGCTGCGCGACCTGGTCGCCCAGGTCCGGGCGGGCGCCCTCAGCGCCGGCGCCGCGCGCTCGGCCCTGAACGAGATGGCGCTGCGCCAGAACGACTGGACCCTCGGCGCGTTCTGCTCGCGCTACTGCCGCGTCGTGGCGACGCATCACTCGCTCGAGGACGAGTCGATCTTCCCGCACCTCGCCCGCGATCCGGGCCTGGAACCCGTGATCGACCGGCTCACCGAGGAGCACCACGTCATCCACGACGCGATCGAGGCCGTCGATCTCGCACTGGTCGAGCACCTGACGCATCCGGAGGACTTCGAGCCGCTGCAGGCCGCGATCGACCTGCTCACCGACACGCTGCTCTCGCACCTCTCCTACGAGGAGCACGAGCTCGTCGAGCCGCTCGCGCGGCTCGGCTTCTACCCCGGTCAGCTCTAACTAGAGGCCGAACGTCGGCTCGGCGACCGGCTCGGTCAGCGGATCGCCGGCGGTGCGCGTGAGATTGCGACCCCCGCGCTTGGCGGCGTAGAGCGCCTGATCGGCGGCCTCGGTCAGCGCCGCGCCGCTGGGTGCGACGCCGGCGGCGACGCCCGCGCTGATCGTGAGCGAGAACGGCGCGTGCTCGGCGATGCCCTCGCGCAGGCGCTCGGCGAACTCGAAGGCGCTCTCGAGCGCGGCGCCCGGGAGCACGATGAGGAACTCCTCGCCGCCGATCCGCGCGGTGATGTCGGCGCCGCGCGTCTGCTCGGACAGGCGGTGCGCGATCCAGGTCAGGGCGCGATCCCCGGCCTCGTGACCGTGCGTGTCGTTGATGCGCTTGAAGTGGTCGATGTCGATCGCGACGACCGCCAGGGACGTCCCGGCGCGGGTCGCGCGGGCGATCTCGTGATCGAAGCGCTCGGCGAGGCCGCGGCGGTTCAGCAGCTCGGTGAGCGGATCGATCCGCGCCTCGGCGGTCAGCTGCTCGACCAGCCGCTCGTTGCGGGCGGCCAGCGCACGCACGACGACGGCCGCGATCGTGACGGAGGCCATCACGTCGCACCAGCGATCGACGTTGCCGGTCTCGGGCATCGAGAGCAGCGCGATCGCATGGGCCACGCCGATCGAGGCCACGGCGAGCGCGGTCGCGCGCGTCCCGTAGAAGTAGGCGACCCAGAGGACGGGCCACGCGTAGAGGATCGCGGCGTCGCTGGCGCCGCTGGAGGTCGCGACGGCGTAGGCGATCAGCGCCGCGCCGATCGGCCCCAGCACCGCCAGCGCCGAGCGCGGGACCCGCGGCCCGACGAGCGCGATCAGCGGGATGAGCGCGACGGCGATGATCCCCGGGATCGCCGAGAACTCGGGGCCGCCTGGGATCGCGGCGTCGATGACGCCGATCGCGGCGGCACCGGCATAGATGCCGGCGCCGCTCTTGACGAGCAGCTTCTCGGGACGGGGACGGCCGGCCGTGTCCATGATCCCGTCATCGGCGTGCTCTCTTAAGCCCGGGTGCGGCCAAGCTCAAGAAACGGTCAAGTCACCGCGTCAGTCGTGGCTCATCTGGTCGATGCAGACGCTCACCGCGAGCAGCAGCGCGTCGTTCTGGTCGACGGCGATCTCGATCCCGTACGTGTCACGGATGCGGAACCAGCGCTTCGAGACCTCGGCGACCTTGTGGCCGTCGCGCTCGATCTCGTACTCGTGATCGACGAAGTTGCCCTTGGCGGTCATGTCGTCGCCGCCTTCGATCTCGATGATGAAACGGTCGCGGATGCCGAAGAGCCGCTTGTGGACGGTTGCGACCGTCTTCCCGTCGCGCTCGATCGCCATCTTGTCGCGGATCGTCAGCTTCCGCTCCTGGACGGTGAAGAGCTCCTCGCCGGAGGGGCTCTTGAGGACCAGCGTGTCGCGGATCCGCATCGCCTTGCCGTCGACCTTGTACGCGCGCTCGCCGCCCTCGGTCTCGATCCAGAAGTCGTCGCCGATCGAGAGCATCTTCTCGCGCATCGTGTACCGGGTCCCGTTGGGTCCCCGGCGATCTCGCAGTCCCATCAGCGCCGTCCGAACAGTCGGAGGAAGAGCAGGAAGATGTTCAGCACGTCGAGGAAGATCCCGGCCGCCAGCGGGATCGCCTCGTTGGTCCCGGCCCGGCGCAGCCGGTTGAAGTCCACGATCGTGTAGCCGCCGAAGATGACCAGGCCGATGATCGAGTAGATCGTGTAGGCCGCCGGGATCCGGACGAAGATCAGCACGATCCCCGCGAGCAGCAACGCCAGCAGCGCCCAGAACAGGAACCGGTACAGGAACGAGAGGTCCTTGCGGATCGCGTAACCGGCGGAGCCCAGCGCGCCGACGAACAGCGCCGTCGCCGCGAAGGCCTGCCGCAGCGCCTCGGGGTCGTAGGTGGCGTAGTAGTCGACGGTCGTGGCGACGCTGGCGCCGATGGTCAGGCCGAAGGCCATCAGGAGCACGAGCGCCATGCCCGTGTTGCCCTTGGCGTTGGCGACCTGCAGGCCGATCAGGCAGCCGAGCGACAGCAGCCACGCGATGAACCAGCTCGCGCCGCCCCAATCGCGCGCGACGTAGACGCCGAGCGTGGCGAAGACCACGGTCAGCGCGACGAGCGCCATCACGCGGCCGAACAGGGCGGGCGTCCGCGAAGCGGCCGCGGCGTTGGGGTAGGCGATCGTGCTCATCGCCGAGCATCGTACGACCACGGAGGGGCGCGCCGCCAGAGATCGTGCCGATGCCCTGCGCGTTCATGAGAACCGCACCCATCGAAGACAGAGAATCGAGGGTGGGCGATCTAATCTGCGCCAATCGAACCAGCACCGGTCCTCCGCTACTCCCCCCTCGTCTACCGCCTGGCCTGCGCGGCCGGTGTCGTCGTCTTCGCGGCGGTGCTGGTCTACGGGATCACGGCCGGCTCCGTGGGGGCGATCGCCGGCGGCGCGGCGGGGCTGGTGTTCGTGGCGCTGTTCGCGCGTGGGGCCTGGGATCGCCTGCGCGGCGACCGGATCGCGCTGATGCGCGACGGCGACGTCCTGATCGGCGGCGAGCTCAAGCGCCCGCTGCCCGCCGCTGATGCGACCTTCGCGATCGAGTCCGACCATCAGGGGAGCTGGGTGATCGTCCTCAGCGCCGGCAGCGAGGACCCCGTGCGGCTCAGCGCGGGCGGCTGGGCGCTCGACGGAGAGCGGTTCGTGACCAAGAAAGTGGCCGAGCAGGCGCTGCTCGGCATGGGGCTAACGCGCCGGGCTTGAGCGCGGACTGGTCCCTTGACTAGGGGACGCAACGGTCCGGATCGGTACTTACACGCGTGATGCTCTCCGGTCCGCGGTTCCTCAGGCTTGTCGTACTCATCGCTGCGCTGCTCGGCGCCATACCCGCGGGCGCTGCGCAGGCGGCGCCGAAGCAGACGCGGATCGCTGTCAGCGTGGCCGGACTTCCGCCGGGGCTCGCGGGCAGCGTCACGGTTCGCGGCCCGAAGGTCGCCAGGACGATCAAGCGCACGACGACGCTGCGGGTCGCGAAGGCCGGGACCTACACGTTCACGGTCCGCCAGGTCAAGATCCGCACCGGCCGCAAGCGCGTGAAGTCAGGCAGCCTGATCCTGCCCACGCAGGCCAAGGTCCGGGTCAAGGTCAAGGCCGGCAAGACCACCAAGGTCAAGCTGCGCTACGGCACGATCATCAACGCCAACGTCAAGGGCCTGAGCTTCGCCGGCGTGAAGTTCACCGGCGACCCCTTCAGCCCGACGACGCTGACGCTGCCCGCCAAGAGCGGCGTCAAGGTCGGAGCGATCCTCACCGGCCGCCCGACCGCGAAGCTGCCCGCCGGCATCTTCCACCGCGTGACGAAGGTGCGCCGCTCCGGCAAGCAGCTCGTCGTCACGCTCAAGGAGGCCCATCTTCAGGAGGCCTTCCCGCAGCTGGACATCTCCTCCAAGCTCAAGTTCACGCCGGAGAAGATCGCGATCGGCAAGGCCGGGACGTCGGCCTTCGATCCGCTCACCGCAAGCCTCGGTACCTCGAACTTCCGCTGCACGGCCTCGCTCGGCGACTCCTACGTCCGGACCAGCCAGAGCCTCGACCTCGACGCGGGCGTCGAGATCCACTTCCCGACCACGTGGGGCATCCCGACCGGCCTGCCCTACGGCTCGCTGTCGATGACGCTCAGCGGCTCGGCCGCGCTCGACATCATGCTGCGCAAGAACACGGGCTGCACGGCCCAGATCGCGGCGCCGCCGATCTCGGGCGCGATCCCGGTCGGCCCGGTCCTGGTCCCGACGTACGTGCAGTTCGGGCTCTTCGCGACCGCCTCGATCGGCAGCGACATCCGCCAGCACGCCGACGCCGGCTTCTCGCTGACGGCCGGCATGTCCTTCAAGGGCACCAGCGTCACCAACATCTCCAAGGCCAGCGCCCACGCCGACGCGTACGTCAGCGGCTCGGGCAAGTTCGCGGTCGGGCCGAGCATCCGCTTCGCGGTCGGCGCAGCGGGCCTCGCCGACGTGCACTTCGACGCCAAGCCGGCGCTCGCGTTCAGCGCGTTCCTGGACCTCAGCTGCTCGATCGACATCGAAGGCGGGTCGCAGGTCGGCATCAACTTCGGCCCGTTCGGGATCAACCAGCCGCTGCCCGCGCCGAAGGTCAACCTCTACCGCTGCCCGCCCGGCGGCTCGCCGCCCCCCGGCACGGCGACCCCGACCCCCACGCCGCCGACGCCGCAGCCGCAGACCCGGCCCAGCCTCTCGATCGAGCACACCGGCCCGCTCGGCGCGTTCCTCAACCAGACCTTCGGCTATGCCATCCGCGTCAAGAACACCGGTGACGGGACCGCGAAGGACGTCGTGGTCGAGAACTCGCTGCCCGACGCCGGCTCGTTCGTCGGCAGCGACCCCTCAGGCACGCCGTCCGCGCCCGACGCGGGTGACCGCTACACGATCCCGGTCGGCGATCTCGCCGCGGGCGAGGAGAAGACGGTCACGCTGAGCTGGAAGGCGCCCGACGACGAGTCGCTGCTGACCAACCGCGCGGTGGCGAAGGGCTCGAACGTCGATCCCAGCGATGCGGTGAGCGCCAGCGTCCCCGTCGGCACGACCGCCAACTGCAACCCGTGCGGCGCCGATGCCGCGGGTACGGGCCTGCGCAACCGCGACCACGGCGCGATCAAGATCGACGGCATCCCGGCCGGCGCGACCGTCGGGCGCGCCGTGCTCGTCTGGGGGATCCTCTACGACGGCGACACGCCGCCGAACTCGATCACGTTCGCCGGCCACAAGGTCACGGCGGACGTCGAGTCCAACGTCTCCGGCGATCTGTGCTGGAGCGACGACAAGACGATCGGCTACGCCGCCGACGTGACGCCGTATGTCAAGGGCAACGGCACGTTCGACGTGACCGACCCGCCGCGGGGGGAGACGCGCGTCGACTCCGACTCCGACGGTGCGCTGCCGTTCACGGACGGCGCCACGCTGGTCGTGTTCTATGTGGGCGGCGGTGCGCAGAACCAGGTGATGAGCGATTTCAGCTACGACACGAACACCGACGCCGATGGGGCGATCACGCGCTCCTTCGGCGGCATCAACAGCGTCGGTGGCGCCGCATCGCTGATCCTCGCCGGCCCGGACGGCCAGGGCAACGCCGGTGAGACGTTCACGCTCACGGGCTCGGAGCCGATGACCCTGACCAACACATTCGACGGCAGCGACCCGCAGGACGGTGGGCCCTTCGACGACGGGTACGGCAGCCTCTGGGACACCGACCACTACGACGTCACGAGCATCCTGCCCGCGGGGCAGGCGACGCTGAAGGTCGAGCACAGTCAGACCAGCGACTGCATCGGGGTCGGCGCGACCGTCCTGCAGGTCTCGCAGCGCGCGCCGTAAGGACGCCAAGGCAAGCGCAAGGATGCTCCAAGGCCGGTGGGAGAACCTGCCGGCCATGGAGCCGATCCTCGACATCGCCGACCTTGCCCAGCGACGGGAGGCCGCCGAGGCCACCGCCGAGGGTGCCGCGCTCTTCTACGCCTTCGGGAACTTCTGCGCGCTCGCCGCGCGGCCGGACCTCGAGTCGCTGCAGGCGATGAACCGGCTCAAGGGCCGGCCGCTCGATCAGGTGGGCAGCGTCACGACGACGCCCGAGCGCGGCAAGCTCGTCTTCGACTGGGACCACGTGCAGCTGCCCTGGAGCGCGCTCGTCGCGGTCATGGCCGACCTGCACGCGCTCGGCCCGATCGGCTTCCGCGGGCCGGCCGCCGAGCGGATCCCGGACCACCTGACCGTCACCGACGCCGGCGTGCGCACCGTCCAGCTGATCTCGCCCGGCGACGCCTGCCCGAGCAACGCGCTGGTCGGCGACGTGCTCGACCTGATCGGCGAGGACATCCTCTACATCACCTCGGCGAACACCTCGAGCCACGTCTCCAAGCAGACTGAGGCGGCGCACTTCGAGATCCGCGAGATCCAGCGCGAGTTCGGCGAGCGCGACGACGTCGTGCTGATCGGCCATCGCAACGAGCGCGCGAACCGCCGCCACTACCCGTACCACCTGCCGTGCTCGACCTCGATCGTCGCCTTCCACCGCGGCCAGCTGGTGCTCGAGCGGCTCGGCTCGCTGGACGCGGAGATGATCTCCGCGGTCGCCGCCCGTCACGGCCTGACGCTCACGATCGGCGAGGCCGCGCGCGAGCGCGTCCCCGTCGCGCCGCGGCCGCCCGTCGCTTCCGTCGCCGCTGCGCGCTGCGCCCCGCGCCACGACCGCGTCCTCGTCGAGACCGCCGGCCTCGTCGGCAACCGGAGCTCGGGCTCGCGCCGCGGTCGGCGAGCGTCTTCGCCGGTCGCGCCGGCTGCGGGCCCTTGACCTTCATCTCCTGGGCCAGGAAGTAGGAGCCGATCACGAACACGGCGGCGGCGATCTGCGCGCCGATCGTCTCGACCGTCGGGTAGATGCCGAACCAGAGCCCGGTCCAGTACGGGAGCGTGATGTCGATCGGCGTGATCGGGACCCAGCCGGTGCCCTGCATCGTGCGGGCGGTCTGGCCGACCATCACGACGAGCACGAAGCCGATGAAGACGCCGGTGACGATCAGCATCTTCTTGTAGGGCAGCTTGCGCTGGAAGTAGAACGTGACGCGCGCCGACGGCGAACGTCAGCGCGAGGCCGAGGCCGGCGCCCTCGAGCACGGTCGCCGGTGCCCGCCGAGAGCTGCAGCGACTGCAGGAAGAGCACGGTCTCGAAGCCCTCGCGGTAGACGCTCGGTCAGCCCGAGCACGAACAGGCCGATCGCCTGCGCGGAGAAGAAGCCGGTCTTCTCGAGCTTCTCGTAGCGCTTGCGCTGGCGGTGGAACTTGGCGATCCACTCCGACCAGTAGACCTTGTGGAAGAACCAGTTGGTGATCAGCAGCAGCACGCCGATCGCCATCAGGCCCACCACCGCCTCGAGCTTCTCGCCGTACTGGTCGAGCGACTGCAGGATCGTCTGGGCGAGGACCCAGGTGACGACCGAGACGAGCGAGGCCGGCGAGCGCGCCGACGAACACCGGGCGCCGCAGCCGCGCGGCGCAGGCCGACCATCGAGGCGGTGATCGCGGCCAGGATCAGCACGCGCCTCGAGGCCCTCGCGGAAGACGATGATCGCCGAGTTGGTGACGACCGTCGCCTTGTTGGCGGAGTCGCCGAGGGTCGCGGCGGCGTCGGCGAGCTTGCTCGTCGAGCGCGAGCCGCGTCTCGCGGATCTCGCGCCGCGGCGCGCGCTTGGCGATCAGCTTGGCGAGGCCCGTCCTGGTCGCCGGCGCCGAACCAGATCAGGCCCTCGATGTCGAGCGCGAGGCCCGGGTCGAACGAGCGCAGCCGCCGCTCGGGGCCGAACTCGAAGAACGCGTAGGCCTCGAGGCGCGCCTGCTCGGCCTGGCGGTACTGGCCGGCGCCGACGGCGGCCTCCATGCGGTCGAGCGTGAGCCCGATCAGGTCGTAGTCGGACTCGTCGGTCTTCTCCGTCCAGGCCTTCGGCATCGCGGCGCGTGAGCGCGGTCTCGGCCTGGGTCGGCGACCTTCTGCACCTGCTCGTGCGTCGGGCACGCCCTGCTTCTGCTTGGGCGGCGATCCCGACCTGGCGGCCGAGCTCGGTCAGCGCCGCGGCGCCGGCCGTCGGTGCGCGCCGGGTCGCGCTTGGCGAGCTGGTCGCGCAGGTCGGCGAACGCGGCGACGGCGCCGGTGCGGAACGCGACGGCCTCCTGTGATCTCGAAGTCGCGGGTGACCTGGTCGCCCTTGGTGCCGCGGCCGTACTCGACCGGCACGAGCGCGAGGAACTGCAGCAGCTGCTGGGCGCGGCGCGCGGCCTCCTCGGGGGTGAACGGCGCGGCGGTGAAGCCCTCGAGCGCCTCGTCGGCCTGCGTCGAGCGCCGCGGCGAGCCCGTCGCCGGCCTCGGGCAGCGCGGCGAACGCGGCGGAGGCCTGCTCCTCGGCGGCCGCGCCGCGGTCCTCCGTGTAGCGCGGGGCGAGGATCGCGAAGTAGCCCGCGGCCTGGGCGGCGGCCTCGGCGCGGCGCGCGGGGAAGTCGTTCTTGATGCCGCGGCGGGCGTCGTCGAGCAGCTCGCGCAGGCGCGCCTGGTAGGCGTCGAGCAGGTCCTTGCGTCGACCGCCTGGTCGGCGGCCTCGGCGGTGAGCTTGCCGCGCGCGAGCTGGTCGAGCGCGAGCGTCGCGTGCGCGCCCGGGCGGGTGAAGCGGGTCGCGGTGCGGAACTCGCGCAGCAGCAGCCAGCGCTTCGCGGTCGCCGCGTCGCCGCGTGCGGTGGCCTCGGTGGTGACCGAGTAGGCGCCGCGGAAGAGCCCGGCGCGGACGGTGCCGCGGGCGGCGGCGAGCGCCGCGCTGATCGCCGCTCGCGGGCGGCGTCGGCCGCGTCGCCGCAGCGCCGTCGGTGATCGCCTCGTCGGCGGCCGGGTCGGCCTCGCGCAGCGTGTCGCGCAGGTCGCCGGCGTAGGCGTCGCGTGCGCGCGTCGGCGTCCTTGACGGCCGCGTCGGGGCCGTCGAGGACGAGCTCGGTCTGGGCGTCGAACAGGCCGTCGGTGACGCGGCGGCGGCCTGCTGCCACGGCGCATCGGCGGCCGCCGCTGCGGCGGCCGGGAAGGCCAGCAGCGCGGCGGCCGCCGCGAGCGAGGCGAGACGGCCGCGCATGCCTCAGTCCTCCAGCTGTGAGTTCGAGCTGGCCGGCGGCCTGCGAGACCTGGCCGGCGATCGCCTCGGCGCTGCGCTGCGCCTCGGTGCCGAGCGTGTCGGCGTCGGCGGCGGTGAACTTCTTGCCGCCCTCCTCCTCGCTCAGCAGGCGGCCGGCGAACTGGTGCAGCTTCGTCGAGGTCGTGCCTTGGTCTGCTCGGCCTGCGGCGGCGTCGACCTTCGTCGACGCTCGGCTGGATGCTGTCGTAGATCAGCACGAGGCCGCCGAGGATGTCGCGGATGTCCGAGAGCGCGGGACGTGGCGACGAAGCCCTTCTCCTCGGCGTCGCCGCCGGCGATGAAGCGCGAGTTCTTCCACGCGTCGAAGTACTCCGACATCGTCGGCGTCATCACGACGACGGCGGTGAAGGCGTCCTCGAGCGTCGGCTTCCACTTCTTGGCCGACTCGTCGAGCTCCTTCGCGTACTTGACGAAGTCGGTCGTGGCGGCGAGCAGGAAGTCGGCGTCCGGGCAGCGCCTCGGGGAACGTCGACCTTGCCGTCGCCGTCGAGGTCGGGCTCGACGCCCTTGGCCACGAACTTCGGCTCGGTGCCGAAGACCGAGGTCTCGACCAGCGCGAAGAAGTTGCCCGGCTGCTTGTACTTCTTGCCCGCCTTGGTCTTGAGCGTAGAACGGGACCGCGTTCTCGGGGTCGGAGCCGTCGGAGCCGGCGTCGATGATCACGTCGTAGTCGGCGAGCGACGGGACGCCGGCGACGACGCCCTCCATCTCCTCGTAGGCCGGGTTGGCCTGGATGTGCGCGCCCTGGAGCTCCTTGATCGCCGCCTGGACCTCCTCGCGGTGCTCCTTGAGCAGCTTCGCGTAGTCGAAGTCCGACGCCTCCGCGAGGTCGTAGTACTCCTGCGCGTCGCGCTGGAGCAGCTCGACCGAGGTGACCAGGCGGTCGGTGTGCTCGAGCAGGTAGGCCTTGATCGGGTCGAGGTCGCACCGAGGCGGCGGCGCTCGGCGTCGCCTTCGCGGCCGTGTCGGACTTATCGTCGTCGCCGCCGCAGCCGACGAGCGCGACGCAGCCGAGGACGAGAAGGATCAGGAAACGGTGCATGGCTCCAGAAGGTCGTATTAGGGTGCCCGAACTCGTTAGGCGCGCCTAATTGCTAGCACAGAAGTCGGAATTGCGCATCACCCAGGGTCCTCTCATCCAAGGTCCTTAGGGTCCCCTAACACCAATGCTGCCGACATTCGTCATTGCGCTGCGTGAGGGGGTCGAAGCGTCCCTGATCGTCGGCATCCTCGCCGCCTTCGTGCGCCGTCAGGGGCGCCCCGAGGCGCTCCGCGCGCTGTGGGCGGGCGTCGCGCTCGCCGTCGCGCTGTGCCTCGCCGTCGGCTTCGGGCTGCGTGCGCTCGACCACAGCCTGCCGCGCCGCGGCCAGGAGGGCCTCGCGGCGGCGATCGGCTTCGTGGCCGTCGCGATGGTCACCTACATGATCGTCTGGATGCGCAACAACAGCCGCGGGCTGAAGGCGCATCTGCAGGGCGAGCTGGCGGGCGCGCTCGCGAGCGGATCGGCGTGGGCGCTGATCGCGATGGCCTTCCTCGCCGTCCTTCGCGAGGGCCTGGAGACCGCGGTCTTCCTGCTCGCCGCCTTCGAGGACTCGAGCGATCCGCTCGCCGCGGGCATCGGCGCGCTGCTCGGGCTCGCGGCCGCGGTGGCGATCGGCATCGGGCTCTACCGCGGCGGCTTGAAGCTCGACCTGGCGCGCTTCTTCCGCGTCACGAGCGTGATCCTCGTGATCGTCGCCGCGGGTCTGGTCGTCCGCCTCCCTGCACGCCGCGGCCGAGGCGGGCTGGATCGCCGGCGGTCAGCAGCAGGCCTTCGATCTCTCGTGGCTGATCGTGCCCGGCACCGTCACCGCCTCCCTGCTGACCGGCATGCTCGGGATGCAGCCGCATCCGACCGTGCTCGAGGTCACCGGCTGGGTCCTCTACGCGGTGCCGATGCTGATCTTCGTGTGCACTCCCGACCGCATCCGGCCACAGGTGCGAGCGGCGACGGCGGGGTTCGCGGTGGTCGCCGCGCCGGTCGTGCTGCTGATCGGCGTGCTCGCGGGCGACGGTGGGGGTTCGAGCGCGGCTGCGTCCGGGCCGGCCCAGGCCGTGCAGGTGAAGGCGTCGAGCAGCGGCTGCCAGCCGTCGGTGCTGCGGCTCGCGTCGGGGCCGGCGAGCTTCATCGTCACCGGCACAGGCGAGTACGAGATCCTCGACGGCGGGCGCATCCTGGCCGAGGCCGAGAACCTCGCCGCCGGCATCGACGGGCAGTTCTCGCTGACGCTGCAACCTGGCGCGTACACGCTCCGGTGCTCCGGCGGCGAGGACGGTCGCCTGGTCGTGTCCGGCGCGCAGCGGGCCGTGCCGGGAGCGGCGGGCGTCGCCGCCTATCGCCGCTATCTGGAACGCGAGACGGCGCTGCTCGTCACGCGCACGCATGCCTTCGCGGAGGCCCTGCGGGCGGGTGACCGTTCCCGCGCTCAGGCGCTGTTCGCCTCGGCGCGCGAGCCCTACGAGGCGATCGAGCCCGTCGCCGAGTCCTTCGGCGACCTCGACCCGCGCATCGACGCCCGCGTCAACGACCTCGACCCGGGCCAGAAGTGGACGGGCTTCCACGCGATCGAGAAGCTGCTCTGGGTCAAGCACACCACGCGCGGGACCGCGGCGCTGGCCGACACCCTGGAGGCCGACATCGCCCACCTGCAGTCGCTCGTGAAGACGGTCAAGCTCGAACCGGCGCAGGTCGCCAACGGCGCGACCGGCCTGCTGGGCGAGGTCTCGAAGTCCAAGGTGACCGGCGAGGAGGACCGCTACTCGCACACCGACCTCAGCGACTTCGCGGCCAACGTCGATGGGGCGGAGGCCGCCTTCGCCGCGATCCGCCCGGCGCTGGCGAAGCGCGACGCCGGCGCTGGCGACGCTGATCGACGGGCGCTTCAAGTCGGTCGACGACGCGCTCGCCGGCTATCGCGACGGGAAGGGTTACGTCGCATACGACGCGCTGAACCGCGAGCAGGTGCGGGCGCTCTCGCAGGCCGTCGACGCGCTGGCGGAGCCGCTCTCGCGCGCGCCGGCAGCGGGCGCTCGCGCGGCTAGGCGCGACGTGCGACTGACCCGCCGCGGGTTGCCTCGGCGCGGGATCGCCGCCGGCGCTCGCCGCGGTCGCCTATGGCGTCGAGACGCCGCGACTCCGGCGCCGTCGCCCACCGTTCCCGTTCGCCGGCGCCCACCAGGCCGGGATCGCCACGCCCGCGCAGGACCGGCTCCACTTCGCGGCGTTCGACGTCGCACCCGACGCTGACCTCGGCGCGCTGTTGCGCGACTGGACGGCGGCCGCCGCGCGGATGACGGCCGGCGAGCCGGCCGGCCCGGCCAACGCCGAGCTGCTCGCGCCGCCCGACGACACCGGCGAGGCGCTCGGGCCTCGAGCCCGCCGCGTCTCACGATCACCTTCGGCTTCGGGCCGTCGCTGTTCGACAAGCGCTTCGGGCTCGCGTCGAAGCGCCCGCCTGCGCTTGCAGCGACCTGCCCGCGTTGCCGCGGCGACGAGCTCGACCCCGCGCGCAGCGGCGGCGACCTCTGCGTGCAGGCCTGCGCCGACGACCCGCAGGTCGCGTTCCACGCCGTCCGCAACCTCGCCCGCATCGGCCGCGGCGTCGGCGACGATGCGCTGGTCGCAGCTCGGGCTTCGGGCGCACGTCGTCGACCAGCCGCGCGCAGGACACGCCGCGCAACCTGATGGGCTTCAAGGACGGCACGAACAACCTCAAGCTCGAGGACACCGCCGCGCTGGACGAGCACGTCTGGGTCGGACGCGAGCGCCGGCGTGGCTGCGCGGCGGCAGCTACCTCGTCGCGCGCCGCATCCGGATGCTGATCGAGGTCTGGGACCGCGCGGCGCTGGGCGATCAGGAGCAGACGATCGGGCGCCACAAGGCGTCGGGCGCGCCGCTCGGCGCCGTCGAGCGACGAGTTCGACTGCGGTGGTCGCCCGCGCGGCTGCCGCGACACGCACGTCCGCGCTCGCGGCTCGCGACAACGACGGCGCCGCGGATCCTGCGGCGCGGCTACTCGTTCACCGACGGCCTCGACGAGCGCCAGGGCCAGCTCGACGCCGGCCTGTTCTTCCTCGCCTTCATGCGCGACCCGGCGGCGTTCGTCGACGCTGCAGACGCCGGCTCGGCCGCGCCGACGGGCTCAACGAGTACATCAAGCACGTCGGCTCCGGCCTGTGGGCGGTCCCGCCCGGCGCTACTCCGGGTGGCTGGGTGGGCGAGACGCTGCTCTGAGCAGCTCGGCCTCGCGTTCGGCGCTCATCGGCGGCGGGCGGTGCTCGGAGCGCCAGTCGTCCAGCTCGTCCTCGCCGCCGTCGCGCAGCCAGGCGGCGACGTCGGCGACGGTCTCGGCGACCGGGCGGCAGCGCAGGCCCGGCGGCCTGCGCCTTGTCGGTCCCGACCTGCCACGCGTAGCCCTCCGGGCAGCCACAGCGGCAGCTCGATCCAGGGCTGGACCTCGAGCTGCCTCGAGCGCCTCGTCGGCGATCCAGCGCAGCTCGGCGTCGCCCGCGGACGAGAGCAGCTCGCCCATCGTCGTCTGCCCGATCGGCCCGGTGCCGTTGAAGGCGCCGCGTCACGCGCTGCTCGGCGAGGTCGAGCAGGAAGGCCGCGAGGTCGCGCGCGTCGATCACCTGCACCGGCAGATCCGGGCGCCCGGGCGCGGGGACGACGCCGCCCTGGGCGATCCGCCGCACCCACCACGGCAGCCGGAAGACGTTGTCGTGCGGGCCGACGATCAGGCCGGCGCGGACGGTCGGCGCCGTCCGGGCAGCACGGCGCGCTCGGCCGCGGCCTTGTCCGGCCCGTAGCCCTCGCCGTCCTGCCAGACGGGCGAGTCCTCGTCGACCGGCTCGTCGGCCCACGCCGGGTAGACGTTGCAGGTCGAGACGAACACGTAGTGGCCGCCGTTCGAGCCGCGTCGACGCCTCGACGTGCGCCGGGTCGTAGCCGGAGGTGTCGATCGCCGCGTCCCACTCGCGCCCCTGCAGCGGCGTGACGTCGGCGCGGTCGCCGGTGACGTGCTCGACGCCGTCGGGGACGGTGCCGTGCCTGCCGCGCGAGTAGAGCGTCAGCTCGTGGCCGCGCGCCTGCGCCGCGTCGACCACGTGGCGGCCGAGGAAGACGGTGCCGCCGAGGACCAGGATGCGCATAAAGCGCAACCTATCAGTTGCCTATGGGAGGCCGTGCTCGAGCGCGCCCTTGACGCTCGCGTCGAGCGCGTTGAGGCGGTAGAGCGCGAGCGCCTCGGCCGAGCCGAAGCGCCGGCCGGGCGCGGCGTCCGGGCCGTGGTGGGTGAGGACGCAGTGGGCGAGCGCGAGCCGGCGGTCGTCGGGCATCCCGGCGCCGCGCTCGTCGAGCAGCCGCTGGCCGAGCACGACGTGGCCGAGCAGGCGGCCCTCGTCGGTCAGGCCGATCTCGGCGCCGTAGGTGAACTCGCGCGTCTTGCCGAGGTCGTGCACGAGCGCCGCGGTGAGCAGCAGGTCCGGATTCAGACGCGGATGCAGCTGCGCGCACTCGAGCGCGAGCGTGCCGACCGCGACGGTGTGCTCGAGCAGCCCGCCGAGGTAGGCGTGATGGCCGGCGCGGGTGCACGGCGCGCGGCGCCACTCGGCGCGCAGCGCCGCGTCGTCGAGCAGCGACTCGAGCAGGCCCGCGGTACGCCGGCGTCGTGGACCTCGCGCGCGAGGTGCTCGAGGAAGCCGTCGAGCTCGTCGAGGTCGCGGTAGGCGACCGGCAGGAACGCGGCGGGATCCGCCTGCTCGGCGCGGGCAATCGCGCGCACGTCGAGCTGCAGCTCGTCGCGGAAGCGCTCGACGCGGCCGGCGACGCGCACGAGGTCGCCGCGCTCGAAGCGCCCGGCGAGCACGTCGGCGTCGCGGAACGCGCGCGCCTGGATCGCGCCGGTGCGGTCGCGCAGCTCGAGCGCGAGGTACGGCGTGCCGGTGCGCGCCGTCAGCCGGTCCTTGCGCGAGCAGGCGAAGACGGCGTCGACGTCGTCCCCGGCGCGCAGGCCGGCGACGGTGACCTCCGCCGAAGGCGGTGAGGACATGCCGTCCATACTGGGGCACGCGCGGACGCGGTACCGTGGATTCATGCAGCCGCTGCGCTGGGAACGCCGTCCCGACGGGCTCCGGGCCCCTGCGCTGGTGTGCGCCTTCAAGGGCTGGAACGACGCCGGCGAGTCCGCCACCTCGGCCCTGACCTTCATCGCCGGCAGCCTCGGCGCCGAGTCCTTCGCGCGGATCGACCCCGAGGAGTTCGTCGACTTCCAGACCACGCGCCCGATGGTGCGCCTGGAGGACGGCGTCACGCGGACGATCGACTGGCCCGAGTTCGAGATCCACGCCGTCCGCATCCCGCGCGCCCCGCGCGACCTGATCCTGCTCTCCGGCCCCGAGCCGGCGATCCGCTGGCGCACGTTCACGCAAGACCGTCGTCGACCTCGCCGAGGCGCTCGGCGTCCAGATGGTCGTGCTGCTCGGCGCGCTGCTGGCCGACGTGCCGCACTCGCGCCCCGTCTCGGTCACCGCGCACGCGACCGACCCGGGCCTGATCCAGCGCCTCGCGCTGCAGCCGCCGACCTACGAGGGCCCGACCGGCATCGTCGGCGTGCTGCACCAGGCCTGCGCGGAGGCGGGCCTGCCCGCCGCCTCGCTGTGGGCGGCCGTCCCGCACTACGTCGCGGTCGCGCCGAACCCGAAGGGCGCGCTGGCGCTCCTGCGCCGGCTCGAGTCGCTCGTCGGCGTCACCGTCGACGCGACCGACCTCGAGGACGCCGCCACCGACTACGAGCGCCAGGTCTCCCGCGCGGTCGAGCTCGACCCGGACGTGCAGGCCTTCGTCGAGCGCCTCGAGCGCGCGGCCGACGAGGAGTCGGGCCGCCCGGACCCGGGCGCGCTCCCGTCCGGCGACGTCCTCGCCCGCGAGTTCCAGCGCTTCCTGCGCCAGCGCGGCGAGTAGCGACTAGCGCTCGGCCGCCGGGCAGGCGATCCGGTAGTCGCACATCGAGCACGCCGACCAGCGACGGCGTCGGCTCGAAGCCCTGGCGACTGGATGCCGTCGGCGACCGTCGATGACGGTCTCGGTGATCCAGTCGCGGTCCTCGCTCGGAGCGCTCGACCGGGCACCTTCTCGTCGTCGAGCACGTAGTAGTAGGCCTGCTGGGCGGCCTCGAGCTCCCAGGACTCGCGCGCGCCGACCGCGTACAGCGACAGCTGGACGTCCTCGCGCAGCTGCGGCGGCGGTCTTCGGGCGGCCGGTCTTGTAGTCGATCAGCTCGTAGCCGCCGTCCGGCAGCCGGTCGACGCGGTCGACGCGCCCGCGCAGCAGGTGCGGGCCGAGGCGGAACGGGAACGAGCGCTCGAACCAGACCGGCTCGCCGTCCTCGCTCGCGGAAGCGGTCGTGGTAGCGGACCAGCGCCGTGCGTCGCCTTGGCCGCGGAACTGGCGCTCCTCCTCGGAGTCGCCGAAGCCGCCGCGCCGCCAGCCGGCCTCGAGCAGCCCGAGCAGCTCGGGCAGGCCCGGCGTCGCCGGAGCCGCCGTGGTAGCGCTCGAGCACCTGGTGGACGAGGATCCCGAAGCGCTGGTTGATCGTCGGCTCGCTCGGGATCCGGAAGACGCGCGCGAACTTGTACTTCAGCGGGCACGTCCGGTAGGTCTCGATGTCGGAGGCGCTGAGCAGCAGCCCGTCGCCGCGCTTGGGCAGGAACGGCTCCAGCGACGGCTCGTTGCGCGCCGCGACCGCCCGCGCGCGCAGCCGCTCGTCGCGCTCGGCGTCGAGCAGGTACTCGTCGAGCGCGGAGGTCTCGAAGATCTCGCGCTGCTCGGAGGTCGACGGCCTGCAGCAGCCGCGCGTTGACCTCGGGCAGCGCCTCCTCGACCGACAGCTCGCCGGCGCGCGTGCGCTCGAGCAGCGCCGCGAGCTTGAGCAGCTCGAGGTAGCGCACGACGGCGTGCGAGACGTCGAGGTCGGTGTCGAAGCGCAGCTCGCCGAGCCGGCCGCCGACCTGCGCGACGGTCGTCAGCAGCTCGTCGCGCAGCAGCCGGAACGTCGACTGCAGCGTCTCGGCGGGCCCGAACAGCTCCTCCTCGCGCGGCTCCCACTCGCCGCCGACCGCCGCCCGCGCCTCCTCGGCGAACGGCGACGGCTGCTGCGCCGCGCCGCGGTCGGTGCGCTCCGGGTAGGCGAGCACGAGCCGCCTGCGCGCGCGCGTCATCGCGACGTGCAGCAGCCGCCGCATCTCGGCGGCGTGCGCCGCGCGCGAGAGCGGCGGGACGGTCTCCTTGAGCAGCGCGTCGGGGATCGGCTCGAGCGTCTGCCGCCGCGGGCCGGGCATCCGCGCGCTCATCAGGCCGAGCACGTAGACGTGGTCGAACTCGTGGCCCTTGGCGTCGTGCATCGTCATCACCCGCACGCCGCGCGGCGCGCTCGGCGCCGGCCGCCTCCTCCTCGCGCAGCCCGGCGTCGGCGACGGCGGCGATCGAGCGGGCGAACTCGCGCGCGGTGGCCTGCGGCGCGCGGCGCACGTAGGCGGCGGCGAGCTCGGCGAAGCGCGCGAGGTTGCGCAGCCGCTCGACGACCTCGGTCGTGGCCGCGAACAGCAGCTGGCGGCGCAGCCCGAGCCGCTCGATCAGCCGGTGCACGAACAGGTCGGGCCGCGAGGAGTCCAGCGCGCCCGCGGCGGAGCGGTAGAGCTTGCAGGAAGATGACGATCCGCTCGCGCGCCTCGGGCGGGATCTGCGGCGACTCCAGCGCGGCGCGACAGCGCCGCGACCATGTCGAGCTTGCGCCGGCGCGCGATCTGGGTGCACGCGCGCGAGGTCGATCGCCCGCAGCTCGACCGGCGGCCGCGCGAGCGCGCGCACGACCGCGCCGGCGTCGCCCGGGTCGACCAGCAGCCGCAGCCAGGCCAGCAGGTCGCGGACCTCGGCGCGCTGGAAGAACGCCGCCGCGCCGGACAGGCGGTACGGCACCGCGCGCTCCTCGAAGGCGACGGCGACCGCCTGGCCCTCGCGCGCGCACGGAGCGCACCAGCACGCAGACGTCCTCGGGCGCGACGTCCTCGCGCGCGATCAGCCGCTCGACCTCGGCGGCGACGGCCTGCGCCTGCGCGCGCTCGCTCGCGCAGCGCCAGAACGCGACCTCGCCCGCCGCGGCGTCGGCCGCGGTCGAGCGTCTTCTCGAGCCGGTCCTCGATCGGCGCGACGACCGCCTGCGCCGCCGCCAGCAGCCGCGCGCCGGAGCGCAGCGACTCGTCCAGCCGCACGACGCGTCGCCGCGGCCACTCGGCCCGGAAGTCGCGGATGTTCTTGGTCGCGGCGCCGCGGAAGCGGTGGATCGCCTGGTCGTCGTCGGCGAACGCGCTGAGCTCGCCGTGCTCGGCGACCAGCAGCCGCAGCAGCAGGCCCTGGGCGAAGCTCGCGTCCTGCAGCTCGTCGACGAGCACGTGGCGCGTAGCGCGCGGCGAGCCGCGCGCGCACGTGCGGCTTCTCGCGCAGCAGCCGGAAGGCGTGCAGGACGAGGTCGCCGGCGTCGAGCGCGCCCGCCTCGGCCAGCAGCCCGTCGTGGGCGGCGAACAGCGCCGCGAACTCGCGCTCGCGGCGCGCCGCGCGTCGTCGTCGCGGCAGCGACGTCCGCCCACGCGCGGTAGTCGGCGGCGCTGATCAGCTCGTCCTTGAGCCGGTCGATGCGGCGCGACGATCGCGCCGAGCGTCGCGCTCGGGTTGCCGCGCAGGTCGTGGTGGCGCAGCGGCAGCTCGTCGATGCGCTCGAGCAGCATCGCCAGCCGGTCGGCGGCGGCGACCGGCGTGGCGAACGGGTCGATCCCGGCCTCGAGCGCCTCGTCGCGCAGCAGCCGCGCGCACAGGCCGCCGAACGTGGTGACCGACAGCTCCTCGTAGGGCACCGTCGAGGCGGTCCTCGACCCGCTCGCGCAGCGCGTCCGCGGCGCGGTCGCCGAGCGTCAGCGCGAGCACGCGACTCGGGCGGCGCGGCTGCTCGGCGAGCCACGCGAAGCGCTCGACGAGACGCGGCGTCTTGCCGGTCCCCGCGCCGCCGAGGACGAGCAGCGGGCCGCCGGCGTGCGCGACGGCCTCGCGCTGGGCGGAGGTCAGCACCGGCGGGCACCGCCGTAGGATAGGCCCGGATGGCCGCCGACTCCGCCCCTGACGCGCCCGACTGGCTCGGGGCGTGCCGGCGGGCCGCGCGACGCGATCCGCGACATGCTCGCCGAGCGCCCGACGATCGCCGAGCGCGTCGCGCGAGACGGGCACGCGCGGCGAGGGCGGCGACCGCACGCTCGCTGATCGACGAGGCCGCCGAGGACGTCGTCTTCGCCGAGCTCGACGCGCTGCACGCCGCGGGCGCGCGCTTCACCGCGATCAGCGAGGAGCGCGGCGTGGTCGACTTCGGCGGCGACGGACATGCTGCGTCGTGATCGATCCGATCGACGGCTCGATCAACGCCAAGCGCGGCCTGCCGCACTTCGCGCTCTCGATCGCGGTCGCCGACGGGCCGACGATGGCCGACGTCGTCTTCGGCTTCGTGCAGGACTTCGGGCCCGAGCGAGGAGTGGGTCGCGCGGCGCGGCGAGGGCGCGCGGCTCGACGGCGTGCGCGCTCGATCCCGACGCTGGTCGAGCGCCGCACGGCGCGACGGCAAGCTCGAGGTGCTCGGCGATCGAGTCCGCCGACCCGCGCTGGGTCGTGCAGTCCGCCGACGAGCTGGCGGAGACCGCGCACCGGCTGCGCGCGATCGGCGCGATCGCGGTCTCGCTCTGCCAGGTCGCGGCCGCGCGCTTCGACGCGATGGCCTCGCTGAAGCGCTGCCGCGCGGTCGACGCCGCCGCCGCGCAGCTGATCGTGCGCGAGGCCGGCGGCCAGGTGGCGTTCATCGCCTACGACGACCCGCTGGCCGCGCCGCTGGACCTCGAGCCGCGCTCGCCGGTGATCGCCGCGCGCACGCCCGAGGGCCTCGCAGGCCGTCGCGCGGCCGTGCCCGTCTGGCCGTAGGACCTGCGAACGCGGCGCGCCCTGCCAGGTCGCCTGCCAGCCTGGACGTGTGATCGACTGGAAGCTCGCCGGGACCGTGGCCCGCGGTGTCGCGAACCTGCAGCCCGCCGGCGACCCGGCCCCGTTCGAGACGCTGGAGCGGCCCGCCGCGGAGGCCGAGCGCCTCGTCTCCGCCTACACCGGCCTCGTCGCGGCGCAGCCGGTGCCGGTGGCCGAGGCGGTCGACCGCGCCGGGCTGGATCGAGGCCAACCTGAAGTCGCTGGAGACGGTGCTCGAGCCGACGGCGCAGCGCCTGGCCGGCGGCAGTCGGCCCGCTCGGCGCGATCGCCGGCGGCGTCCTCGGCGATCGAGGCCGGCGCGGTCTCCGGGCTTCCTCGCCGGGCGCGTGCTCGGCCAGTACGAGTTCCCGGTGCTCGAGCCGGACGCAGCCCGCGCGGCTGCTGTTCGTCGCGCCGAACCTCGCGCACGCCGCGAAGGGCCTCGGCGCGCCGCCGGACCAGCTGCTGCGCTGGGTCGCGCTGCACGAGATGACGCACGCGCTGCAGTTCGGCGGCGTGCCGTGGCTGCGCGCCGCACCTCGCCGGGATGCTGCGCGAGCTGCTCGGCGCGCTCGAGTTCGACCCGCGCGGCCTGCTGCGTGTGCCCGACCTCACAGATCTGCGCAAGCTCGTCGACCGCGTCCGCGAGGACGGCCTGGCGATGATCGTCGTCGGCGCCGGCCGGCGCGAGCCGCTGGACCGCGTGCAGGCGTTCATGGCCGTGCTCGAGGGCTACGCCGAGCACGTGATGGACGCGGTCGGCGCCGACGTGCTCGACGACCTGCCCGGCGCTGCGCTCCGCGCTGCGGCGCCGCCGCAGCGATCGCTCCGGCCTGCTGAAGCTGCTCGAACGCCTGATCGGGCATGGACCTCAAGCTGCGCCAGTACGAGCAGGGCAAGGCGTTCTGCGACGGCGTCGTCGCGCGCGCGGGCATCGAGGGCCTCAACCGCGTCTGGAGCGGCGCCCGAGGCGATGCCGACGATCGCCGAGCTCGACGACCCGCTGGGCTGGCTGCGCGCGCACCGAGCAGCTCCGGCTGCGCCCTTCCGCCTGATCGAACCTGCGTTCTTATACGCACAAAGTCGGTGCCGGTTTACGGCTCGTTCACGCGGCTCGCGACCCATACGTGCTACAAAGTCACCAAGCCGCTGTAACTCGTCCAGGACTTCGGTTTACGTACATATGTTCGCCGGGTAAGAGCAGGCGAACAGCACACGAACTTGAACCCGATCCTCAGGACAGGGGGCCACACATGGCCGAGAACACCACCAGCACGACAACCACCACCACACCTTCCGCGACGGCCACCAAGCCCGCCGCCGCGAAGCGCAAGCCGGCCGCCGCCAAGAAGCCGGCTGCTCGTAAGCGCGCCGGCGCGCAAGCCGGCCGCCCGCCGCGCGACCGCCACGACGCCGTCGAAGACGACCGGTCGCCGCGTCCGCACGCAGGCCAAGAACGAGACGCGCAGCGCCGCCAAGGCCAACGTCCGCGCCGCCCGCACCACGGCGGAGCAGGGCAAGTCGATCGCCGAGCGCGCCGCGCTCTCCTACGTCGGCGCCACGCTCGAGGCGCGTGACCGCGTGATCGAGACCGCCGGCACGGTCGCCGACACCTTCGGCACCCGCGAGAAGGCCGAGCGCGAGCTCAAGAAGCTCCAGGCGCGCTACGAGCGTCGCGGCATCACCGCGCGCAACCAGCTCGAGCGCGACGTCAAGAAGGCCCGCACCCGCCTCGAGCGCGTCGTCCGCCGCAACCGCACCGCCGTCGAGCGCGACGCGTCGCGTCGCAACAACGTCGTGACGGGTCAGCTCGCGGGCGTCTCCGGCCGCGTCGAGGACGTCGTCCAGGTCGGCGTCGCCGCCGCCAGCGCGTCGGCACGATCGCCAAGGAGCGCATCGCCGCCATCGCCTAACGGCGCTCAGTTTCCCCCGCGCGCCGCCGGAGAGGCGGCGCCGCGGGTAACCCTCCCGGCCTCATATCCCGCCGGTAGGACCGGCCGGCACATGTCTGGCCGGCGGGTGCAGCACTCTCTCCCCTCAGCCGTCGCCGCGCTCCTCGGAGTGCGGCGTCGGTCGTTAAGGGACCGATCGGGCTTAGCGGGTTCCCCCACGCCCATCTACGGGGTGCCCCCGATGGTGAGAGCTCTCATGTGACCGGCATTCTTCTCCTTGCGACATGGACGTAGGGCCCACCGGCACGCGACGCCGTCTCACTGGCGGCGTGTTCGCGGCCAGACCCCCTCGAGCACGCTTCGGCTGGCGTGTCGGTGGTGCCCGAATCCAAAGCCGGAGGCGAATGCCCTCCGGTGGTATGACTGAAGACCGTGTTCGCACCCTCCCGCGGTCCCGCACTCTTCTGGCGCCTCGCCATCGGCAATGCCGCCGTGCTCGCGGCCGCGTGCACGATCACGGCGCTCGTCTTCTCGCCGAGCGCGAGCGACGTCGCCGTCCGCGAGCTGGCGATCTTCGTCGGCGGTCTGGCGCTGATGCTCGGCGTTCAACCTGCTCCTGCTGCGCCGGGCGCTGGCGCCGCTGCGGCAGCTGACGGCGTTCGCGCGCCGGATCGATCCGCTCGAGCCGGGCCACCGGCTCGATGTCGGCGGCGGCGACTCGGATGCCGCCGAGCTCGCGGCCGCGTTCAACGAGATGCTCGAACGGCTCGAGGCCGAGCGCCGAGACAGCGTCGCGCCGCGCGCTGGCCGCGCAGGAGGGCGAGCGGCTGCGCGTCGCCCAGGAGCTCCACGACGGCGTCGGGCAGAGCGCTGACCGGCGTCGTGCTGCAGCTCGGCCGTGTGGCGCGCGACATGCCCGAACCGTCGCGTGAGCGGCGTCCTCGAGGCCCAGGAGACGGCGCGCGACAGCCTCGAGGAGGTGCGGCGGATCGCGCGCCGGCTGCGGCCGGAGGCGCTCGACGACCTCGGGCTGGCCAGCGCCCTGCACGTGCTCGGCGAGCGCGTGGCCGAGCACTCCGAGCTCGAGGTCGACGTCCACGTCCAGCCGGGCTGCCGGAGTTCAGCGGCGACGCCGAGCTCGTGCTCTACCGCGTCGCCCAGGAGGCGCTGACCAACGTCGCCCGCCACGCCCAGCGCCAAGCGCGCGGAGGTGCGGCTCGAGCTCGCCTCGGGCCGGCCGACGCTCGAAGTCGACGACGACGGCGCGGGCTCTCCCAGCGACGCGCACGGACGGCGGCGGCGTGCGCGGGATGCGCGAGCGCGCCGTGCTGATCGGGGCGACGCTGCGGCTCGGGCCGAGTCCGCTCGGCGGCACACGTGTCACCCTCGAGCTGCCCGCGGCATGACCAGCCCTCCCTCCACACCCGGATCATGCTCGCCGACGACCACGCGGTCGTCCGTCGCGGGCTGCGGCTCGTGCTCGAGGGCGAGCCGGACCTGCGCGTCGTCGCCGAGGTCGGCGACGGCGCCGAGGCGGTCGAGCGCGGCATGCAGGACGACGTCGACCTCGCCGTCCTGGACATCTCGATGCCGCGCATGACCGGCCTGCAGGCCGCGCGCGAGCTGACCGTCGCGGCGCTCCGACCTGCGCGTGCTGATCCTCTCGATGCACGACAACGAGCAGTACCTGTTCGAGGCGCTGCGCGCCGGGCGCCTCCGGCTACGTGCTCAAGAGCGTCGCCGACCGCGACCTCGTCGAGGCCTGCCGGGCGACGATGCGCGGCGAGCCGTTCCTGTACCCGGGTGCGGTCCGCTCGCTGATGCGCGACTTCGTCGAGCGCGCCCGCCGCGGCGAGACGCCGTCGGACGATCCGCTGACGCCGCGCGAGGTCGAGATCGTCAAGCTGATCGCCGAGGCGCGGACGACGCGCGAGATCGCCGGCGACCTGGTGCTGAGCGAGAAGACCGTCGAGCGCCACCGCACGAACATCCTCGCCAAGCTCGGGCATGCGCGACCGCGTCGAGCTCGTCCGCTACGCGATCCGGCGCGGCCTCGTCGAGCCGTAGGGGTTCCACCTGCGCCCGTTTGGGGGTCTCCCCGGATGGTGCCACCGCACTCGGTCGCGGCACAGTTGACGGTGTATGGACATCGTTCTCGTCGACGACCATCCCGCCGTTCGCGCAGGGCTCCGCGGGCTGATCGAGGACGAGGACGGCCTGCGGGTCGTCGCCAGCGCGGCCACGGCGCGCGAGGGCTTCGAGGCGATCGCCGACACGCAGCCCGAGCTCGCGCTGGTCGACCTCCACCTGCCCGACGACGACGGCCTCTCGCTGTGCCTGCGGACCCGGACGCTGCCCGCGCCGCCGCGCGTGATCATCTACTCCGCCTTCGCGGACGCCGGTCTCGCGGTGCGCGCCGTGATCGCCGGCGCCGAGGGCGTGCTGCCGAAGGCGACGCCGCCGCGGCTCCTGCTGGACGCGCTCCACGACGGCCGGCACGCCGATCTGGACACGCGCGCGCTGCGCGCCGTCGGGGAACGGCTCGATCCCGCCGACCTGCCGATTCTCGGCATGCTGGCCCACGGCGTCGGTTCGCGGCGAGATCGAGCTGACGCTCGGGCTCGAGCCCGCGTGGCTCGAGGCACGGCGCTGGGCGATGCTCACGCGCCTCGGCGGCCAGTCGCGCCGCCACCCCCTCGCAGCCGCGTAAGCCGAGCCTGCGAGAATAGGTGGCATGCCCACGAGAGATCAGATCCTCGAGGCGCTGAAGGTCGTCATCGACCCCGAGCTGCACCGCTCGATCGTCGAGCTCGGGATGGTCCGCGCCATCGAGATCTCCGAGCAGGGGGCCGTGAACGTCACGGTCTCGCTGACGACCCCCGGCTGCCCGATCAAAGGCCAATTCCAGACCGACGTCGCCGAAGGCGGTGAACGGCGTCGAAGGCGTGACCGCCGTCAACGTCGGCTTCGACGTCCTGAGCTGCCCAGGAGAAGGCAGGGCTGCAGAAGACCCTCGGCCGTCCTGGTGGACTGCCCGAGGGCGCGCTCGCCCAGGTCGCCAACGTCGTCTGCATCGGCTCCGGCAAGGGCGGCGTCGGCAAGTCGACGCTGACCGTCAACCTCGCCGCCGCGCTGCAGGCCGAGGGCAAGACCGTCGGCGTGCTCGACGCCGACGTCTGGGGCTACTCGATCCCGCGCATGCTCGGCCTCGGCGGCCAGCGGCCGAAGGTCTCGCCCGAGAAGAAGATCCTCCCGCTGGAGGCGCACGGCCTGAAGGTCATCTCGATCGGCTTCTTCCTCAAGGAGGACGAGGCGGTCGTGTGGCGCGGCCCGATGCTGCACAAGGCGCTCACGCAGTTCCTCGAGGACGTCGCGTGGGGCGAGCTCGACTACCTGCTGATCGACCTGCCGCCCGGCACCGGCGACGTCTCGATGACGCTCAGCCAGCTGCTGCCGCAGGCGACGTTCATGATCGTCACCACGCCGCAGGACGCCGCCCAGAAGGTCGCGCGGCGCGCGGCGCAGATGGCCGACAAGGTCAACCTCGAGATCTCCAGCGTGATCGAGAACATGTCCGGCTTCACGGCGCCGGACGGCGACGCGCTACCCGATCTTCGGCGAGGGCGGCGGCCAGCGACTGGCCGACGAGCTCGACGTGCCGCTGGTCGGCCAGGTCCCGATCACGATGCCGCTGCGCGCGCACGCGGACGCCGGCATCCCGCTCGTGGCCGTCGATCCCGACGATCCGGCCTCGCAGGCGATCCGCCACGCCGCGCGCGGCCTGATCGCGCTGACCCCGGCCGCTGCCGATCCCGCTGCCGGTCCTGGACGTCGTCCAGGCCGGCCCGCCGCAGCCGGTCGGGATGTCACTCCCGATGGCTGGTAAGACGCTTCCGGTCGGTACTACGCCGGGATTACTTCCCGGCGTAGTACGCCGCGTTGCGCTCGGCGAAGCTCGCCCACTCCTCCGGGAGCTGGTCCTCGGCGAAGCAGGCGTCGACGGGGCACGCCTCGACGCAGGCGTCGCAGTCGATGCATTCCTCCGGATCGATGAAGAGCATCTCGACCTTGTCGTAGTCGGGCTCGTCGGGCGTCGGATGGATGCAGTCGACGGGGCAGACCTCCACGCAGGAGTTGTCCTTGGTTCCGATGCAGGGCTCGGCGATGACGTAGGCCATGAGCGCAATCCTCGCATATAGGCTGGGTGTTACGTGCTTTTGCTGACGGGAGCCACCGGGTTGCTGGGTCATGAGGTCGTCCGCCGGCTGACAGCGCGGGGGACGCCGGTGCGCTGCCTCGTGCGCGACCCGCGCCGGCTCGGCCCCGAGCGCGTGCGGGTGCAGCTGGCGATCGGCGACCTCGCCGACCCGCGCCAGCTGGCGCAACGCGCTGCGCGGCGTCGACACGGTCGTGCACCTCGCGGGCGGCGCCCGCGACCAGCCGCGGGCGACGGTCGAGGAGCTCAACGGGCTCGCCGCCTGGCGCCTGTTGCGCGCGGCCGAGCGAGTGGGCGCGCGCCACTTCCTCTGGATCACGCCGCTCGGCGCCACGCCGCACCACCCGATGCGGATGCAGCGCGCCAAGGCGCTCGCGGCGGCGGCGATCGCGGAGTCGACGGTCGCGACCACCACGCTCGCCCACAGCCTGATCTACGCGCCCGGCGATCGCCACCTGCGCTGGCTCGAGCGGCTCGGGCTACCTGCCCGCGGTGCCGCTGGTGGGGCGCGGGATCGCGCGCACGCAGCCGCTCTGGGCCGACGACGCCGCCGACTGCCTGATCGCCGCGCTCGACGCGCCCCCGCCGCGGGAACCCACGCGCGCTACGAGCTCGCCGGCCCGGACACGCTGACCCAGCGCGAGGTCGTGCGGCTCGTGCTCGCCGCCTCGGGCCGCCGCCGGCGCGCGCTGCCGCTGCCGCTGACCGGCCTGCGCGCCGCGCTGCGGGCCGAGGAGACGCTGGCCGGGCCGACGTCCTTGATCACCTGGGACGAGGCGCAGCTGCTCGCGGTCGAAATGCTGACCACGCGCGGCACGAAGGACGTCGAGACGCTCGGCGATCGAGCCGCGCCGGATGGCCGACGTCCTGAATTGACGGCCGCTGGTGCGCCCACGGGTGCGCCGCTTCCATCTGCGCGGCGACCTGCAGCAGCACGTCCTCGTTGAGCGGCCTGCCGACGATCTGCACGCCGGTCGGCAGCCCGTCGGCGCCGAACCCGACCGGCAGCGAGATCGCGGGCTGCCCGGTGACGTTGAACAGCGACGTGTAGGGCGTGAACAGGCCGGAGCGCGAGAGGTCGCGCAGCGGGTGCTCGCCGAGCCCGTTGCACTCGCCGATCGCCAGCGGGCGCTCCGCCAGCGCCGGCGTCATCAGCAGGTCGTAGTCGGCGAAGAAGGCGACCAGCCCGCGCGCGATCGCCTGCATCTGGGCGACGGCGCCGAGGTAGGCGAGCGTCGGCGTGTCGCGCGCCCGCTGGTAGATCGCGCGGGAGAGCGGCTCGAGCTCGTCCTCCTCCGGCTCGCGGCCGTTGCGCAGCACGCCCGCGTTGATCCCGAGCGCGATCGCCGGGCCGAAGACGTTGATGAAGATCTCCAGCGCGTCCGGAGCGGGCCACGCCGGCGAGGCCTCGACCACCTCGTGCCCGAGCGCCGCGAGCAGCTCGGCGCCCACGCGCAGGCCGTGGATCGCCTCGGGGTCGACGGCGGCGTCGAAGGGGTTCGTGGCCGTGACGGCCACGCGCAGCTTCCCGGGCGAGCGCCGCAGCGCGGTCACGTAGGGCTCGATCGGCCGCGGCGCCCAGTTGGCGTCGCCGACCTCGTAGCCGCCGAGGACGTCGAGCGCGATCGCGGTGTCGGCCACGGTGCGCGTCAGCACGCCGTTGGCGGCCAGCCACGAGTCGCCCAGATCCGGCCCGCTGGAGACGCGCCCGCGGCTCGGCTTGAGGCCGACGAGCCCGCAGCACGCGGCGGGGATGCGGATCGACCCGCCGCCGTCGTTGCCGTGCGCGAGCGGCACCATGCCCGCGGCCACCGCCGCGGCGGAGCCGCCGCTCGAGCCCCCGGGCGTGCGGTCCAGCGCCCACGGGTTGTGGGTCGGGCCGCCGTGGCGCGGCTCGGTGGTCGGCAGGATCCCGAACTCCGGCAGGTTCGTGATCCCGACGATCACGAAGCCCGCCTCGCGCAGGCGGCGCACCAGGTAGGCGGAGTGGTCCGGGCGATAGCCCGCCAGGAAGCGCGAGCCGGAGTTGCTCTCGTAGCCCTGCGACCGGGATGTTGCCCTTGATCGCGATCGGCACGCCCGCGAACGGCTGGTCGGACCCGGCAACGACGGCGTCGGCGGCCGCGAGCGCCCGCTCGCCGTCGACCTCGGTGAAGGCGTTGATCTGCGGGTCGAGCGCCTCGATCCGCCGCAGCGCGGCCTCCACGACCTCGCGCGCGCTCAGCGCGCCGGTCCGCACCAGCGCGGCGGTCTCTTCGGCCGAGGCGAACGCAAGATCGTCCACTCGCCACGGCACCCTACCTACTAGTCTCGCCGCCATGGGTGTGGAGCGGTTGTTGGCGGCGACGCACGGCGTGGCGACGCCGGCGCTGGTGGTCGACGCCGCGGCCGTCGACCGCAACATCGCCCGCGCGTCCGCGTACTTCGCCGGGCAGAAGACCGCGCTGCGGCCGCATTTCAAGGCGCACAAGTGCACCGAGCTGATGCGCCGGCAACTCGCCGGCGGCGACTGCGTCGGCGTGACGTGCGCGACGGCGTGGGAGGCCGAGGTCGTCGCCCGCGCGGGCGTGCACGACGACATCCTGGTCGCCAACGAGGTCGCCGACCGGGCCGCGCTGGCCTCGCTGGCCGCCGCCGCGGCCACCGCGAGGGTCACGGTCGCGGTCGACAGCCCGCGGCACGTCGAGCTGCTCGCCGGGCTCGAGCTCGGCGTGCTGATCGAGATCGACGTCGGCCAGCGGCGCTGTGGACTCGACCCCGGCGACGAGGAGGCGCTGCTCGCGCTGGCGCACCTGGTCGAGGGCACGCCGGGCCTGACCTTTCGCGGCCTCCAGGGCTACGAGGGCCACGCCGTCCTGCTGCACGAGCGCGCGTCCCGTGCGGAGCAGGTGGACGTGGCGGCGACGATCCTCAAGCGCCTGCGCTCGCTGCTGGACTGCGAGCTCGTCTCCGGCGGCGGCACCGGGACGTACGACCTGTCGACGGACGCCGGCGCGCTCGACGAGATCCAGGCCGGCTCCTACGTGCTGATGGACGCCAGCTACGACCAGCTCGACCTCCCCTTCGAGCTGGCGCTCGCCTGTCGCGCCACGGTCGTCTCGCGCAACGGCACCCGGGCCGTCGTCGACGCTGGGCTGAAGGCGCTCTCGGCGGAGTACGGCGTGCCGCGCGCCCTCGCCCCGGGGATCGAGGTGCTCGGGCTCGCCGACGAGCACGCGACGCTGCGGGTCGCACCCGAGCACCCGCTCGCGGTCGGCGAGGCGATCCTGCTGATCCCGGCCCACGTGGACCCGACGGTGAACCTCCACGGCGCGCTGCACGCCGTCGAGGAGGACGGCTCGCTGCGGCACTGGGCGATCGACGCCCGCCGTCCCTAGGAGCCGGTTGACGAATACCGGTACGCCCGCTGCGGCACATCCGCGGCACCTCGGGCCACCCACGCTGCTCACGTGGCAGAGCCACGCATCGCGAGCGCGTGCGGCCCGAGGCACTGGCGGGCTGCACCACATCGGTCGGACCGACCATTCGTCAACAGACTCCTAGAACGGCAGCCCGAGCACGCGGACGTCGCCCTCGGGCCAGGTGACCCCGGCCTGGAGCGGGCGCCACATGGCCTCAAACGGCAGCTGCGTCGCCCCGCTGGGCTGGTCGACGATCACCGGTGCGGAGATCGCGGCGAAGCCGAAGTGCTCGTAGAGGGCGACGTTGGACTGCTGGCACCAGAGCATCGCCCGTTCCGGGCCGAGCGTCGCGGCCCACGCCAGCGTGTCCTCGAGCACGGGTCGCAGGCGGCCGTTCCCGCGCTCGGAGCGCGTGACGATCACGCTCCCGACGCCCGCCACGATGAATGTCTCCCCACCGGCCTCGACCTCCGCCGCCACCAGCCCCGCAGCGGCGATCAGGCGCCCGTCGGCGTCCCGCAGCGTCACGTGGTGGAGCTTCTCCCGCCAGACGGTCGGGTCGTGCTCGACGCCGAAGGGGTCGTGCTCGCCGGCCTCGAGCTCGACCCACTGCTCGTAGGTCAGCCGGCCGACGTGCTCGATCATCGCTCGTCCGGGGGCAGCGGGACCTCCTGCGGGGGAGCGCCCACCTCCTGGTCCCAGTCGGCGAAGGCCTCGCCGTCGCGGCCGACGTGCTCGGTCGAGCCGCCGAGCGCGATCAGGACGACGTCCTCCTCGCCGCGGTTGGCGATGAAGCGGCGCACGTCGGGTGCGACGCGCGCGAGCTCGCCCTGCCCGAGCTCCTTGGCCTCGCGCTCGATCACGAGCGTGAGCGTGCCCGAGAGCACGAGGTAGACCTCCTCCTGGTCGCGGTGGCGGTGGATCCGTCCCCGCTGACCGGGCCGCAGCACGATCTGGTTGAGGCCGAAGCTCGTGACGCCCAGCATCCGGCGCAGCGGCAGGAACCGCTCCTCGGTGTCGGGGTCGAGCGCGGCAAAGCTGACGCCGGAGTTCATGTCTGCATCATGCCGACCCAGGTCTCCGCCTCCGCCGGTGCGAGCCCGCCGTGGTGGCCCTTGAACTGCAGTTGCCGCGAGGGATGGCTCTGTAGCCAGGCCATTCGGCCGGGCGCGGGCAGCACACAGACGTCCGCGAGCCGCGCCTTCAGCCGCGGCCCCGCGTCGGGGAAGAGCTCGGCGGCGAGGTGCACCTCCGCCCGCTCGCCGAGCCGCCGCGTCAGCTCGCCCACCACCGTCTCCGGATCGTCGACGTGCAGGAAGCAGTCGCGCGCCGAGCCGCAGGGCCCGTAGCGCAGGTGCTCGAGCAGCTCCGGCCAGATGATGTCGAGGTAGTCGGTCTCGCTGCCGACGTCGAGCTGGCCGTGGTCGGCGGTCACGACGATGAACGTGTCGCGGACGGTCACGAGCGCGTCCAGGGCGGCGATCGCGGCCTTGTCGAACTCGGGGCTCGACGGGCCGTGGCGATGGCCCGCGGCGTCGATCGCATCCCAGTAGAGGTACGTCAGACCGCTGCGCGTCCCGAGCTGCGCCACGCCCTCGGTGAAGTGCCCGAACGGCAGCACGTCGGCTCCGGCCAGGGCCGCCGAGCTGTAGGTCGACGGCCAGATCGCCTTCGGCTGCAGCGCCAGCGACGGGACGTCGAGCTGCTCGAAGAACGTCGGTCCCGGCAGGAGCACGTGCGGGTCGAGGTCGAGCGGGCCGTCGTCGCCGACGAACGGCAGCGGCAGCACGACGGCATCCAGCGCCGGCTCGTAGATCTGCCACTCGTAGAGCCCGTGCTGCTCGACCGGCAGGCCCGTGTAGAGCGTGGTCAGGTGCGCGGTCGTCGTCGACGGGAACTGCGAGGCGACCGGCTCGATCTCCAGCCGGCGCAGGAACGGGTGATCCGCGTGGCGCTGCACGAACGCCCAGCCGAAGGCGTCGAGCAGGACGACGGCGACGCGCTCGTGCTCCTGCGTCAGCGCCGCGATGCGGCTCGGAAGCTCAGCGAAGCCCGTCATCGGCGCGCGAACGCACGAGGGTCTGGGCCAGTGTGACCGTCAGCGGCTCGACCTCGGCGAGCGTCCCCGCCCCGTGCAGCAGCCGCACCCCGGCGTTGACGACGCCCTGGACGAGCTGCGCGACCAGCTTCGGCTGTTCCGGCCCGAGTTCGGGCTCCAGCAGCGCGGCGGGGCGGTAGGCGAGCGCGTTGATGCGCGCGCGGACGGCCGGCCCGAGCGGCGCATCGCCGAGCAGCTGGGCCATCCGGTGGCTGCCGTGAGCGACGAGCCGCAGCTGCGTCGAGACGAACGCCGCCACGCGCGCGTCCTGCCCTTCGGCGGCCGCCATCGCCGCCTCGAGTTCTCGCAGCCAGCGCGGCATGTCGCGCTCGCACAGCGCCGCGATCAGGTCGTCGCGCGAGGAGAAGTAGCGGTAGATCGAGTTGCGCGCGAGGCCGGTGCGCTCACCGAGTGCGCGGAAGGTCAGGGCACTGTGCCCGGCCTCGAGCAGGATCGCCTCGGCAGCGTCGAGCAGCGACTCGCGCTGCTGGGCGCGGTGCTCGGCGACTGTCGGCGCGTCAATCTGCGGCATACCGCCGCCGATCCTAGGCTGTCGGGGAGGGCGACCGTGGCCGGGGGCGGCAGATGATGGCCTCCATGCGACGCCTGATCACAGGTCTCGCGGTCGCGGCGACGGCCCTCGCCGGCCGACCTGAAGGGCGCGAGCGGAGGCCTCGCAGTGGCACCCGACGGGACGGTCTACTTCGGCGCGGGCGACGGCTTCATGGCGACGCACTGCTCGGAACGCTGGACAGTGCGTCCAGCGTCGCCCCGGCCTATGCGGGCAACAAGATCGTCTATGCGGCCGTCGGCCTGGACAACTCAGTCTGGTACACGAACGAGATCACTAAGTCGATCGGCCGGTTCTTTGGCCGTCGACCATCGGGACCGCGAAGGTCACCGACCCAAGGGTGAGCGGCGATTCGATCGACGCCAACCAGATCTGCGTCGGCCCTCCGGAGGATCGCTGCAGCCTCAAGAAGTTCAAGGCGACGCTGACCGTCACTCAGTCGCGCAACGGCGCCAAGCCCGAGCAGATCCTCAAGAAGAACGTGAGCTTCAAGAAGAAGTAGAGCGCGCGCGACGCGCGAGCTCCACGGTGGCGGCACGGAGGCCGCCCGGGGCGTTCGCGGTCTCCGCGAAGGCGATCCGCGTCTCGGCGATGCCGCGCGGGCCCTTGACCCGCAGATCGAGCCCGTAGCGGTCGATCCGCACGCAGGTCGCCTCGCTCGCGTCCGGGTGACCGCCGAGCGCGCGCGCCATCTCGAGCAGCGCGTCGGCGTGGTCCTCGTTGAGGTGCGAGATCGCGTAGGCCGCGCCCGGGGCGACCGGGTCCGGCTCGGCGGCGTGGTAGTCGCCGGCGCCGGTCGAGTCCATCCGGCCGTAGCCGCCGACCCAGCGCACGCGCTCGACGCGCAGGGCGTAGAAGGTGAAGTCGCCGAAGCCGCCGTAGAGGCCCGAGGCGGGGGACGCCTGCTTGTAGGCGGCGCGGGCCGCTTCGAGCTCGTCGCCCTCCGGCACCTCGAGGTGCCCGGCGAGCGTGACGCGGCCGCTGTCGAGTGGGTCCCCGTCGACCTTGGGCTCGCCGACGACGAGGCTGGCGCGAGCGTCGCGGACGACGTTGCGGCCGTGCTCGGCGAGCGTCGAGAGGCAGAGCACCGGCGTGCCGTCGTCGAGCGCGGCGTAGAGCACCAGCGAGGCCCACGGCGAGCCGTCCTCGCTGCTGGTGGCGAGCGCCGCCATCTTGCCCTGGGCGACGAGCGTGCGCGCCTCCTCGGCGGGGGTGCGGACGGGGGCGGGGGGAACCGGCGCAAGCGGCGCCGGGCCGGTCAGGACCTCGGCGGGAGCGACGTGATCGGTGGGAAAGGCGGTCACGAAGCGGACCTTAGCGACAGGTGTCTCCAAGATCAAGACACCTGTCGCTAAGTGGGCCGTGTTAGCGGATGGTCACCGTGGCCTGGCGCTTGCCCGAGGCCTTCTTGGCGGTCCGCTTGAGCAGGTAGGTGCCCTTGAGGGTCGTACCGGAAAGGACCCCGAGGCGCAGCGTGCGCTGCTGCACGGTGCCGCGCGCGATCGACTTGCCGGTCTTGCGGTCGATCAGACGCACGTGGACTTCCTGCTTGGTCGCGAACGGAGCGCGCGCGAGGCGGATCACGGTGAGCGTCGCGTCCTTGCCGTCCCTGCCGTCCTTGCCGGCGGGTCCGGTGGCGCCGTCGCGGCCCGTCGCGCCCACCTGCAGGCCGGAGGGCTCAAGCCCGAGCGTCAGGCTCATCGTGCCGAAACGGGCCGAGTTCGCACCGAAGCCCGCGAGCGCGGTGTCGGCGGTGCTCAGCGGCACGATCCCGGTGATCCGGCGCGAGCCGTCCGCGCGGAACTTGACCTCGGCGTTGGACAGGTCCAGATTGAATTGGACCTTCGAGCGGTCGTACGCGCTGGTCTGACCGCCCTGGCCGGCGGTGACGCCCGACGCCTTGAGCGTCCCCGTCAGGCCGTTGAGCGTCACCAGCGGATCGACGACGGTGACCGGGATGCCGTGGATCGTGAACGTGACGGTGCCCTGTGTCTCGACGCTTCCCGTGCCCTTGTCGGTGTACGTCCCGCCCGCCGCCGCGACCGGGTAGCCGAAGGTGTAGAACTGGTCGAGCCCGCGGGCCGAGTCAGGCGTGACCGATGCGGCGGCAGCGCCGGAGGGGCCGGTCAGCGTGGCCGGAGCCGTCACCGCCGCGGTTCCGTTGGACGAGCCCGGGTTGCCGACCTGGTTGAAGGTCACATAGCCGAGCCACGTCCGCGTCGGATCGCCGAACGACGTGAACGCGTTGGCGATCGTCCAGTCGAGCTTGCCGCCCGTCACGGTGTAGTCGGCGGCGGGCGCCGAGGGCGCCGCCGCGAGCAACGCGGCTGCGGCGAGGGCGAGGGGGAGCTTGCGCATGGTGGTCCGGGAGTCCTTTCGCGGGATTCAAGCGGCGGTGAAGCTGATAGAGACCCACCCGAACGGATCGCCCGGGAGGTAGTAGCCGGCAAAGACGGAGTCGGCCGCGCCCGGCGGGACGGCGGCGGGGATCCGCTCGTAGGTGATCGTCTTGCCGTCGACGCGGACGGCGGCGGCCCTTGGAGACGTCGAGCGTCTCGCACCACCGAGCGGCGATTGCCGCCGTCGGTGCCGCCGGAGCCTGTCATCCGGAAGATGACGCGCGAGCCGGGCCCGTCGAGTTCGACCTCGGGGTCGTTGACGCGCAGGTCGATCTCGTGGTCGCGGTAGCGGAAGCCGACGCTGCCCGTGAAGGTCAGCCGCGCGGCGCCCGTGACGGGATCGCACCAGCCACCGGTGGAGGCTGAAGTGGAACCCGTAGACGAGCGGGGCCTGGCTGCCGCCCTCGACGGTGGGCGGCTCGGCGGTCGCTCCACCGCCGGTGCTCGTTCCTTCGCCGGAAGCGATGTACTGGATGAACGAGTCGCGGACGTGCCAGGTGACCGTCGCACTCGCCACGGCGAGCGCCCCTGCGGGCCGGGACTTCACGGGCGGCGCGCCGGGGCCGGGGTCGGGCGCCGCGCCCCCTGCGGTCGTCGTCGCGCACGCGCCGGGGGCAGGCGGCGCCGGAAGCGGCGCGGCTGCGGCGAACGTGCCGTCGGCGGCGACGGTGGCGAACGAGGCGCGTGGAAGCCTGGGGACCCTGAGCCGACGCGCGAGCGTCTTCGCCGCGACCGCGGTAAGAGCGGCGCCGGTGGTCTCGAGCGTGACGCCGTTCACGGTGCTCACCGGCGCCACCGCGAGCGTCAGGACCGTCGAGCGCCGGCCGGCGAGCAGCGCGGTGACGCGCGGGTTTGAGCCGAGCTCCAGGCGCGGGGCGCCGAGCGTCACGCTGCGCGTCCTGGTCCGCAGTCGCAGCGCTCCCGCCGTCCGCAGCGCGGTGCGGTCTCCGGCGGCGAGCGGCAGCCGTATCCGTCGCCCGCTTCGGGCTGCCCTGCCGGTCGTGCGGAGCGTCACCCCGCGGGCGTGGAGGGCACGTTCGGCCTTCGCGGACACCGTCAGTGTCAGCGAGCCGGTCATCGTGGGTGCGTCGGCGTGGGCCACCGGCGCCGCGAGCCCGAGGGCGAGCGCCGCGGCGGCCAGCGAGCGCGCGAGGATCATCCGGCGCTCCCGGCCGGGACGGGGATCGTGAACGAGCCCCAGGCACTGCCGGCCTCATAGACGCCGCCGCCGATCCGCGTGGTGCCGGCGGCGATCCTCGCCGGGACGTGGACCCAACGCGTCACGCCGCCGGCTGTCGTGGGCGCGATGCCGCTGAGGTCCAGCGTCAACACCGCCTCGTCGCGTGTAGGCCTCCGCCGGTGTCGTGCAGACGCCGAGGCCCATGTCGCGCGGCTTGGCGCGACCGTCGGCGTAGATGGTGCCGGACTGCCCACCCGCGGCGATCTCGATCCGCAGCGCCCCGATCGTCTCGTCGATGCCGTGCGGCGGCATCGTGTACGTGATCGCGCCCTGCAGCACGATCGTCGCCGAACCGTCAGGACGCGACTGGCTGGAGACGATCGTGAATCGATGGTCGTACGCGATGTCGGCTGCGAGCCGGGTGACGCCGCCGGTCTCGGCGATCGTTCCCGGCGCCTGCGTGCAGAGGGCGAACGGCGTCGGCCGCAGCACGTAGTCGGTCCAGCTGTGCAGGTCGCCACTGCCGGGCAGGTCGCAGCCGAACCAGTCGACGCTGCCCGCCGGAGTCGCGGCGAACAGTTCACGACAGGGCGGATCGGGTGTGGGCGTCGCCGACGGTGCCGGCGTGGGCGACGGCGGCGACCGGCGCGGGCGCCGGAACGATCTGGGGCGTCATCGAGAGCGGGGCGACGCCGACGGTCAGCTTGCCCAGCGACGCCGTCGAGGGCGTCCGCTTGAGCTTGAGCGAGGCCTTCAGGCGCTTCGCGGCCGCCGGCGTGAAGGCGAAGCGGGCGCCGACCAGCGAAGCGCGCTGCTGCGCCGCGTCGAGCACGGCCGGCCGGGTCGGCGTGACCGTGAACAGGCGAAGGTTCGTACTGCCGAGCCGCGCGCTCACGTACGAGGACGTGCGGCCGATGGTCAGCTCGAGCTTGGTCGCGCTGAGCTTGCGCTGCTTCGTCGAGAACCGCAGCGAGCCGGTGAAGGCGATCTTCGCCGAGGCGCCGACGCTCCACGGACCGATCGCGAAGGTCGGGCTCTTCGTGGGGCCCTTCGGCACCGAGGCGACGGCGAGCGAATCGGCGCTCAGCGCGCGTTTGCCGGCGGTCGAGAGCTCGAGCGCCGCGCGCGAGGGTGTGGTGGCCGACGCGGCGGACGGCACGGTCGCGAGCGCGGTGGACGCGACGAAGGCGGCGAAGACTGAACGGCGGGAAGTCATGGTCCAAACCCGACCGTGGTGGACGGGAATGCGGACCCTAACACAGGTTCTTAGGGTAGCCTAACCGTCCCCATGAAGCTCCTCGCCACACTTGCCATAGCGCTTTCCACGGCCGTTCTCGCTGCTCCCGCCCAGGCGGCGCCGCGCGTGGCCGCACTGACACCGTTCGCCGCCAGCACGATCACCCGCCTCGGGGTCCGCCCCGTCGTCATCGGGCAGACACTCGGCGGCAACGACACCTACCTCGCCTCCCTGCGCGGCGTCCCGGTCCTGACTCTGAGCCACCCGCTCGGGCCGAACCTCGAGCAGCTCGCGACCTACAACCCGAGCATCGTGCTCTCCTCGAAGACCTGGCAGCGCGGCACGCCCGCGATGCGCCGGATGGGGATGAAGGTCTACGAGAGCGACCCGAACAGCGTCGCCGCGATCGGCCGCGAGACGCGCACGATCGGCGCGATCCTCGGTCGCACCCGCGCCGCCGACGCGCTCGCGCGCCGGATCGAGTCCGACGTCGCCGCGGCCAAGCGCGGCATCACACGCCGCCCGCGCGTGCTCGTCATCCTCGGCGTCGGCCGCACGCCGTACGCGATGCTCGCCAACTCCTGGGGCGGCGACGTCGTGGCCCAGGCCGGCGGCAATCTGCTGACCGCGGGGCTGACCTCGCCGAGCGGAACCGCCAGGATCTCCGACGAGATCGTGGTCAAGCGCAACCCGGACATCATCATCGCCGTGCCCCACGGCAGCCCCGGCGCGATCAACCGCCTCGCGGCGTACTACCGCTCCAACCCGAACTGGCGCAACACGAACGCGGTCCGCAATCATCGCGTCTACGTGGCCACCGGAAACTCGCTGCTGCAGCCCTATCCCGGCGTCGCGTCGACGATCCGCGACGTCCGCAGCAAGTTCTTGAAGAACTACTAGCGTTGCCCGTCCGGCGTCTCTCGGTGGTCGTCGTCGCCGCGGCGGCGCTCGCAATCGCAGCCGCGGCCTCGATGGCGTTCGGGGCCGTCCACATCCCGCTCCACGACATCTGGATGTCGCTGACCGGGCAGGCCGACGACGGCCCGCTCAAGCAGATCGTCGTCGAGCTGCGGCTGCCGCGGACGGTCTGCGCGGCGATCGTCGGCGCCGCGCTCGGCGTCGCCGGCGCGCTGCTGCAGGGCGCGCTCGCGAACCCGCTCGCCTCGCCGGACGTGATCGGCGTCACCGGCGGCGCGGCCTTCGGGGCGATGCTGACGCTGCTCGTCTGGCCGAGCGCGATCGCGCTGCTGCCGATCGGCGCGCTCGCCTTCGGCCTGATCGCGGCCGCGATCGTGTTCGGGATCGGCTGGTCCGGCGTCCACGCGGGCGCGATCGCCCGCGTCATCCTCGCCGGGATCGCGATCAGCGCGCTGTTCGGCGCCGCCACGACGTCGCTGATGGTCGCCTACAGCGACCGCGTCCAGTCCGCGATCTTCTGGCTCGCCGGCGGCCTCTCCTCGGACGGCTGGACGTCGCTGAAGGTCGTCTGGCCCTACTTCGCGGTCGGCTTCATCATGTCCGTGTTCCTCGCGCGCCCGCTCGACCGGCTCGCCCTGGGCGACGACGTCGCCGCCTCGCTCGGCGGGCGCCCGCGGCTCGTGCGCCTGCTCGCGGCGGGAGCGGCGGCGCTGCTGGCGTCGAGCGCCGCGGCGATCGCCGGGCTGCTCGCCTTCATCGGCCTCGTCGTCCCGCACCTCGTGCGGCTCGCCGGCGGGACCTCGAGCCACCGCTTCGTGATCCCGGCGTCGGCGCTGACCGGCGCGGCGCTGCTGACCGCCGCCGACACGCTCGCGCGGACGCTCTTCGCGCCGGTCGAGCTGCCGGTCGGGCCGCTGATGGTGCTGATCGGCGTGCCGCTGTTCCTCTGGCTGCTGCGGGAGAGCGTGTGAGCGCCGCGCTGCTCGAGGCGCGCGACGTGAAGGTCCGTGCGGGCGACGTCGAGATCCTCCACGGCGCCGACCTCACCGTCCACGCCGGCGAGCTCGTCGCCGTCGTCGGCCCCAACGGCGCCGGCAAGTCGACGCTCTCACGCGCGGTCGCGGGCCTGCAGAAGCTGGAGTCCGGCGACGTGCGCTGGAGCGGCAAGCCGCTCGACCAGCTGCGCGGGCGCAAGATCGCGCGGCTGCGCGCATTCATCCCGCAGCGCGCGCCGGTGCCGGTCGGCGTCACGGTCCGCGAGGCGGTGGAGCTCGGCCGCTCCCCGCACATCAAGCCGCTCGGGCGCCCGACCCGCCACGACCACGATGCCGTCGACCGCGCCCTGACCCGCACCGGCGTGTACGAGTTCGCCGAGCGCCGCCTGACGACGCTCTCCGGCGGCGAGCTCCAGCGCGTCCAGATCGCCGTCGGCCTCGCCCAGGAGGCCCCGGTCCTGATCGCCGACGAGCCGACCTCCCACCTCGACCTCGGCGCCACCGCCGCGGTCGCCCGCCTGCTGCGCGGCCTCGCCGACGACGGCCTCTCCGTGATCCTCGTCGTCCACGACCTGGGCCTCGCCGCGGCGGTCGCCGACACCGTGGTCGTGATGGCCGAGGGGCGCACCGCCGCGATCGGCCCACCGCGCGAGGTCCTGACCCCCGAACGCCTCTCCGAGGTCTGGCGCGTCGACGCCGCCCTCGACGACTCCGGGGCCCTGCGCGTCAACTGGCTCGACCGCTGATTCGGGCGAGCACCTCCTCCGGGCGCCGCTCGATCTCCGCCTTCGTGAAGCGCAGGACGGTGTAGCCGGCGGCCTCGAGCTTGCGGTCCTTGCGCGCATCGTCGAGTTTTGCCGCGGGTCGTCGGTGGCCTGGACCGTCGACTTCGACCACGAGCATGCGGCTGGGCCAGTGGCAGTCGACCTCCTCGCCGAGAAGGTGCGTGTTCACGAGCGGCTCGGGAAGCTCGCCGACCAGGGCGAGGAACGCGTCCTCCACACGGCTTCTGGTCCCTGCGCTGCCGCTGAGGTACAGCGCGATCGCCTCCTCGAGGACATGGAGGTTGTGGCGGCCGTTGGCGCGCCGCATCGCGCTTCGCGTCGCGCCGAGGTCGAAGAGGTTGCGGAACGCGGCCTCGTAGATGACGTTCGCGAGCTGCCACTTGGTGAGCCCGTCGCTGAGATCGACGAGCATGCGCGCCACGGTCGTCACCGGAATGCCTCGATGGACGGTGACGTCGCGGGCGTCGAGGCTGCGGCAGTAGTGGAGGATGATCCCGTCGATCGGCCGGTGACGACGTGGGACGAGCACGTGGGGAGTCGGTGCCGGGAAGCGCGAGCACTTGTGGTGCAGCGCGGCTGACAAATGGGCCAGAACCGCGTCAGGCCCGACCGCGAGCACCGCCGCCATGGCCTGCGCCTCCGTCGACAGCTCGCCCGGACCGAACGAATACACGCCCGGGTATCGGCGGACGAGCGTGCCTCGAGCGACGCGCTTGTTGACCGCGCCGCGGGTCAGTCCGCTGGAGACCAGCTCGAGCCTGGTCGTGAGGCCGAAATCCGACGGGGGTGCGGAACGGACGGCGACTGGGAGGACTCGCTTGTTCCGCACCCCCCGGAGCCTGAGACGCGCGGCTGAACGGAACAACACCGAAATGTGCCGTCTCTGTTCTAAAACTGATGCGAGATGCCGCGTCGCAATCCCCGGCGGGAGCCGCCTCCGCCGCTCCGGCTCAACAGCCCGGGGTTCGAGCAGCGCCGGCGGGCGACGTGCGCGACCAAGGAGCGCTACGCGAGTGAGGCGGAGGCCCGGTCGATCGCGCTGATGAACGCGCCTCGCGGCCGCGGGACGGCCGTCACGGCCTACCACTGCGACATCTGCGACGGCTGGCACCTCACGTCCCGTTAAACGCCGAAGGCCCGGCAAGAGCCGGGCCTTCGGGAAAGACAGTCAGCCGTGAGGCTGGCTTACATCATGCCGCCCATGCCGCCCATGTCGGGCATGCCGCCGCCACCGCCGCCATCCTTGTCCGGGACCTCGGCGACGATCGCCTCGGTGGTCAGGATGTTCTTGGCGATCGAGGCCGCGTTCTGCAGCGCCGAGCGGGTGACCATGGCCGGGTCGATGACGCCGGCCGCGACCAGGTCGACGTACTCGCCGGTGGCCGCGTTGAGGCCGATGCCCGCCGTCGGAGCGACGGACCTCGTTGACGACGACCGAGCCCTCGAAGCCGGCGTTCTCCGCGATCTGACGGAGCGGCTCCTCGAGCGCGCGCAGGACGATGCGCATGCCGGTCTTCTCGTCGTCGATGCCGGTCGCGTCGAGGTTGATCGCGTCCGTGGCCTCGACCAGCGCGATGCCGCCGCCGGGGACGATGCCCTCTTCGAGCGCCGCGCGGGTCGCCTGGAGGGCGTCCTCGACGCGGTGCTTCTTTTCCTTCATCTCGGTCTCGGTGGCCGCGCCGACCTTGACGACGGCGACACCGCCGGAGAGCTTGGCGAGGCGCTCCTGCAGCTTCTCGCGATCGAAGTCGGAGTCGGTGTTCTCGACCTCGGTCTTGATCTGGTTGATGCGGCCCTTGATGGCGTCCGCCTCACCGGCGCCGTCGACGATCGTGGTGTTGTCCTTGGCCACGACGACGCGACGGGCGCGGCCCAGCTGCGAGACCTGCGTGTTCTCGAGCTTGAGGCCCATCTCCTCGGTGATGACCTCGCCGCCGCGTGAGGATCGCGATGTCCTCGAGCATGCGCTTGCGGCGATCGCCGAAGCCCGGGGCCTTCACGGCGACGCCGGTGAAGGTGCCGCGGAGCTTGTTGACGACGAGCGTGGCCAGGGCCTCGCCCTCGACGTCCTCGGCGATGATCAGCAGCGGGCGGCCCGACTGGATGACCTGCTCGAGCACGGGCAGAAGGTCGCGGACCGAGCCGATCTTCTGGTTGGCGATCAGGATGTAGGGGTCCTCGAGGACCGCCTCCATGCGCTCCTGGTCGGTGACCATGTAGGGCGAGATGTAGCCCTTGTCGAACTGCATGCCCTCGGTGAACTCGAGGTCCATGCCGAAGGTCTGGCCTTCTTCGACGTTGACCACGCCGTCCTTGCCGACCTTCTCGATGGCGTCGGCGATGACGTCGCCGATCTCCTCGTCGCCGGCCGAGATCGTCGCGACGCGAGCGATCTGGTCCTTGCCGGAGATCTCCTTGGCCTGGCTGCGGATGTGCTCCACGACCTGGTCGACGGCGATCTCGATGCCCTTCTTCAGAGCCGAGCGGGTTCGCGCCGGCGGCAACGTTCTTGAGGCCGGTGCGGACGATCGCCTGGGCGAGCACCGTCGCGGTCGTGGTGCCGTCGCCGGCGACGTCGTTGGTCGCCGTGGCGACCTCGCGGACGAGCTGCGCGCCCTGGTTCTGGAAGACGTCCTCGACCTCGATCTCGCGAGCGATGGTCACACCGTCGTTCGTGATCGTGGGAGCGCCGAACTTCTTGTCCAGGACGACGTAGCGGCCGCGCGGGCCGAGCGTGACCTTGACGGCGTTGGCGACAGCGTCGACGCCGAGCTCGAGCGCCTTACGCGCGTCGACGTCGTACTTCAGTTCCTTGTGAGCCATGTGTTCTAGTTCTCCTTAGGAGTTCAGCCGGTGACCTTGGCGAGAACGTCCGACTCGCGAAGGACCAGGAGGTCCTCGCCTTCGACCGTGATCTCCGTGCCGCCGTACTTGGAGTACAGGACCTCGTCACCCTCGACGACGTCGAGCGGGACGCGCTGGCCGTTGTCGTCGAGCTTGCCGTCGCCGACTGCCAGGACCTTCCCCTTCTGGGGCTTCTCCTTGGCGGTGTCGGGAAGAACGATGCCGGAAGCCGTGGTCGCTTCCTCCTCGACGGCCTTGACGATCAGACGATCGCCGAGAGGCTTGAGATTCATGTGAGTGACCTCCACTCAGATCGGAACCAGCGAAAAAATCCTTGGCACTCTCGATGGGAGAGTGCCAGCGGCCGCTGATGATACGACGAAAGTTCAGGTCGTCAAGGGCAAATTGGCACTCTCTTCACAAGAGTGCCAACTCGAGGTCACCATAAGGCGGCCGGGATTCGCCCGGCCGCGGGCTCAGTTCTGGGCGCCGCCGACGCCGCGGAGGCGGTCCTGGAAGTCCGGCGGGTTCTCGACGATCTGGGAGAAGCGCACCACCGTGACCGTGTCGTCCAGGGCGACGTCGCGATCGTAGATCTGCTTGAGGAAGTGCACGAGCTCCTCGGTGCGCCGGAACTCGGGGTTGTCGTGCTCGATGTCGCGCGGGGACAGGTCCTTGACCCGCTTGACCTCGACGTTGTCGATCACCGCGTGGAAGAGCTTCTCGCGCGGGGAGTACTGGTAGCCGACGGTGACCAGCACGACCTGGTTCTTGCGGTACTTGTGCCGCTTGTCGCCCAACCGGATCGTGGCGGTCTTGCGACCGCGCTTCATCTGGTCGGCGAAGACCGTGGAGTAGAAGTTAAGGACCTGCACAGCGCGGCAGACTAGCGACCGGAGAGCGTCTTGGACAGCAGCCGCTTCGATCAGGGCTCGCTCGCCTGGGTAGCTGAGCTGCTCGCGCGCGCTCGAGAGCGGGATCCAGCGGGCGTCGTCGACCTCGTGATCGTGGTCGGCGGTGGACCCTTCGACGTAGTCGCAGAGGAAGAAATGCACGGTCTTGCGGACCCGCCGGCCGCCGCGACGGTAGGTGTACTCGACCGTCGCCGAGCGGCTCGCGCACCGTGGCCACGACGCCCGTCTCCTCGCGCACCTCGCGCGCGGCGACCTGCTCGGGCGACTCGCCGGCCTCCATCCCGCCCTTCGGCAGCCCGGTGACCTTCTTGCCCGCCGGGCGTGATCACCAGCAGCTCGTCGCCGCGAACGACCACGCCGCCGTAGGAGGTCTCGAGCTCAATAGACATAGTTGCGCAGGGCTTCGGGGTCGTGGACCGTGAGCCGGCCGCGCCCCTGCGAGATCACGCCTGCCCGTTCGAGCGTCGCCAGGAACCGCGATGCGGACTCGCGCGAGGATCCGGCGAGCATCGCCAGGTCGGCCTGAGTGGCGGTGATCTGCACGTCCGTGTCGGGTGCACCCTCGGCGCGGGCGCGGTCGACGAGCTGGGCGATCACGCCCGCCACCCGGCTCTGGACGGTCTGGAAGGACTGGCTGGCGAGGCGCTCGTTGGTCATCCGCAGGCGGCGCGAGAGCGAGGTGGCCAGCGAGACCGCCAGCTGCGGGCGGTTGCAGCATCGCCCGGCGCATGTCGGGGCCGAGGATCGCGAGCACCTCGAGCGGGTCGATCGCCTCGACCGTGGCGGAGCGGCGTTCGTCGTCGAACATCGCCAGCTCGCCGAAGATGTCGCACGGGCCGAACGTGGCGAGCGCGATCTGGCGCCCGTCCGCGTGCTCGCGCACCGCGCGCGCGTGACCGCTGCGGACCACGTAACACGTGTTCGACTGGTCGCCCTCGCGGAACACGATCTCGCCCGCGCCGAAGCGCCGCGGGTGGCAGACCTCGGCCACCAGCTCGAGGTCGTCGGGCCGCCAGCGGCGCGAAGACCGGCACCTGGCTGAGGAGCTCGACCGTTTGGAGTGTGCTCGCCGTCACGATCTGTGGGGTCTACCACGACCGGACGGCGAGCACACTCGCCATTCAGGCCCCTTCGAGCGCGCGCTCGCGCCTGCGGCGCGTCACGAGGCGCCCGGCGAGTGCGGCGAGCACCGCCAGAATGGCCAGCGGGAGCAGGACCGCCAAGGCGATCACGAGCACGCCGACGACGACCTCGAGCACGCGCCCGGCGTCGCCGATCGCGTCGCCCGGCGTCCAGCGACCTCCACCCGCGGCGCCGCTGGAGCGCTTCTCGCCCTGGACGGAGAGCTCGACCGTGCCGTAGGCGACCTCCTGCCCGAGCGCGGCGACCTGGCGCTCCGCGCGTGTCACGCGGCGGCTCGCGCGGTCGAGCCGGGCCCGCAGCACCGCTCGTTCCTTGTCGGTCTCGGCCTTCGCGAGCCGGACGCGCAGCCCGGCGCGGTCGGCGCGCGCGTCACGCACGGCGGCCTCGAGCGACGAGCGCTGATCGGTGACGTCCTGCGCCTGCTGGGAGCGCGACTTCACGTGCGCGAGCTTGGAGATCTGGGCGAGCCCGTTGTCCAGGCGCGCGCTCGGGATCTTCACGACCAACGTGGCGTTCGCCCGCGAGCCGCTCGAGCTGACCTCGGAGGTCTGGACGTAGCCGCCGAGCGTGTCGACGAGCCGGATCGCCCGGTCGACGACGTCCTCGACCTCGTCTGAGGGCGCGGAGAGGGTGATCGAGGCGTTGCGCAGGACGGCGCGGTCGCGGGACTGTCGTGTGGCGAGCGGCGCCGCCGACGCGTGCGGCGCCACGGACCTGGCTGCGCCCGAGCTGCCGGAGCCGCTGGAGCCGGCCGAGTCCTCGGATCGGCGACCTCGGGGCCGGAGCCATGGCGCTCGACGCGGCGCTGGCGCCCTCGTCGCTGCCGCCGGTGTCCACGTTCTTCGCGATCACGACCACGATCAGCAGCATCGCCCCCGCGGTCGCCGTCGCCAGGGTGAGCGCGGCGGCGTGCTCGCGCAGCGCGCGCAGCTTGGCCTTCCACCATGGATCGGGCTTGGGAAAGCGGGCGGCGACCTGCGCATCCAGCTGCGCCGTGAACTCGGGACGCGGCGTGGGGCGGACGTCGAGCAGCAGTGTCTCGAGTTCAGGCATCGACGGCCTCCCGGAGCTTGGTCATGGCGCGGTGCAGGAGCGTGCCCGCGTTGCTGGGGCTGACACCGAGGACGGCGGCGAGCTCGGCGTTGGAGAGCTCGGCGTGGTACTTCAGCGCGATCACCTCGCGGTCGCGCGCGACCAGCCGGCCGAGCGCTCTGCGCACCGCATCGCGCTCCGCGGCGAGCTCGGCCGCCTCGTCGGGACCTGGGTCCGAGGACGGTTCGGGAAGCTCGGCGGTCGCGGCGCGCTTGCGGCTGCGCAGCTCGTCGAGCGCCGCATTGCGGGCGATGCCGAACAGCCAGGCACGCGGTGTCCCGCGGCCGGCGTCAAAGCGCGAGCGGCGGCGATACGCCCGCTCGAACGCGAGGGCGGTGACGTCCTCGGCCGCGGCGCTGTCACGCAGAAGCGTCGCGGCGTAGGCGAAGACGTCGTCCCGCGCATCGCGGTACAGCGCGTCGAAATCGAGCGCGCGGGTCGCGGTGCCGGGAAGGGTCGCGGTTGTGGCCGTCACATGAGTACTACGCTCGGGCTCGCGATCCATCACAACTCTGGGGATTGTCCGACGTTAGGGTCATTGATGTCGATGCGTCGTGCGCTTTTCGCAACCGTTCTCGCCCTTGCCGTCGCCCCCGCGGCGGCCGAGGCAAAAGACCCGATGCCGTGGGCGACGGTGAACGTCTGCGACAGTGCCAAGCAGCCCGACTCGATCGGGATCCGCGCGTCGATGCCGGGTGCGCCCAAGGGTGTGCGCCTCTCGATGCGCTTCAAGGTCCAGTACCGCGACGCCGATCGCGAGACCTGGGTCGACGTCGAGGACGCCGACTCGGGCTGGCGCGTGCTCGGCATCGCCAAGGGCACCCCGGTCGAGTCCGGCTGGAGCTTCAACTTCGCGCACCCGAAGGACCCGGTGCAGCTGCGCGGCGTCGTCCGCTTCCGCTGGCGCAAGGGCGACAGCCTGCCGCGCGCGGCCGAGGTCGCCACCGAGTCGGGCCACCGCTCCAGCGCGGGCGCCGACCCCGCGGGCTACTCCGCCGCGACCTGCGTGCTGGGTAGCTGAGCGAAGAGCCGCGGGTCGTTGGTGATGACCCCGGTGACGCCCAGCTTCTCGAGGCGGCCGATGCGCGCGCTGTCGTCGACGGTCCACACGTAGAGCTCGCCGCCGGCCTCGCGGACCGCGCGCACGAGCCGCGGTGAGACGAGCCGCCAGTGCGCCATCAGCGCGTCGCAGCGGCCCGCGGCCATGTGCTCCTTGACCGAGGACGGCAGCTTCGCCCGCAGGTAGGCGGCGCCCGCGTAGGCGGGCACCTTCGTGAGCCACATCGTCGTCGGGTCGCGGCGCAGGCGCGGAACCGACCAGCCGAGCCGCAGCTTCGGCTCGAGCGCGCGGATCTCGACCAGCGAGCGCATCCAGTTCGAGGAGATCAGCGTCCGCTCGACCAGGCCGTACTCGCGCAGCGCCGCGATCACGCGCTCCTCGTAGCCGGGGAGCTTGAGATCGACGTCGAGCTCGACGTTCTCGAACGGGCTGGAGGCCAGATGGGCGAGGCCTTCGTCGAGCGTCGGCGCGCCCTCGACGTGGTCGTAATCGTGCGCGAGCAGCAGCCGGCCGGTCGCCGGCGTGTGCTGGTGCTCGGGGAGCACGTCGAACTCGATCATGTCGACGCCGAGGGCCAGCGCGGCGTCGAAGGACGCGGGCGTGTTGCCCGGCACGATCAGGTCCGCTCCCTTGTGCCCGATCCGCCTCATCGCTGACATCGTGGGCACCAGTATGTCGTCCGGTTGTCGTCGCCTTGACCGCGTGAGCGGATGGTCGAGGCCTCGCCGCAGCGCGGGCACGGCCGGCCGGCGATGCCGTAGACGACCTTGAAGCGCTCCTGCATCCCGTGCTGTGCGGACTCCTGCATCCGCGGCCGCGTCGCGTGGATGATCGCGAGCGCCTCGGCGTCGGTCACGTCGCCGGTGCGCCGCCACGGGTCGATCCCGGCCTCGAAGCAGCCCTCGGCCTTCCACAGGTTGCCGATGCCGGCGATGATCCGCTGGTCGAGCAGGGCGTCGCCGATCGTGCGCGTCGGGTCGTCCGTGCGCAGCCGGCGCAGGAACGCCTGCTCGTCGAGCTCGGGGGCGAGGATGTCCGGACCGAGGCCCGCGATCCGCTGGTCCAGGCGGGCGCGCGAGGCGGTCATCAGCTCGAGCACCGGACCGTTGATCTGCGCGACGAGACCCTCGCCGGCGTGGATGACCAGCCACGTGTTGCGCGGGTACTCCCAGCCGGCTCCGCGCACGCGCCACTTGCCCGTCATCCGCAGGTGCGAGTGGATCAGCAGGCCGCCCTCGAAGCGCAGGAACAGATGCTTGCCGTGCGCGTCGACGCCGGTCACCGCCTGGCCCTTCAGCCGCTCCGGCCAGCGGTCGCGGCCGAAGCGCGGGTGCGGCGTCTGGATCGCGTCCGGGATCTTCCCCTCGAGCACCGGCCGGATCCGGTTCGCGGCGTGGTGGATCGTGTCGCCCTCCGGCACGCATCCGAGTATGGTCCGCGCCGCGACGATGCGAGCTCGAGCCCGCACCCACGGAGGTGCGTCTCCAGGGGTTCCCTGGGGAGATCACGTACACGTGAGCAGCGCATCGCGTGCGCCCCGCTGCAGCTCCGCGCAGGGTTGCGCACGCACGACGAGAGCCGTCGGGCAGCGTCGTCGCACGTCGTGATGCGCTCGCGCGAGCTCGGCCACGTCCTGGCCGCCGCGTTCCTCGCGGGCGAGTGGGAACTGGGCGCGATGACCGCCCGTGCGCGGCGTGCGGTCGGCCGACGGGTGTGGTTGCGAACCGTCGCGCTCGAGGTCCTGGAGGCCTATCACCGCCCGCCGCTCGACCGCCCGCGCGAGCTCTCGGCCTACGTCGAGATCGTGATCGACGAGCTTGCCCCGCGCACGCTGCCGCCGCGCGTCCTGCGCGAGCCGCTGTTTCACCCGGCGACCGTGCATGCGCCGTGGCCGGTGCCGCGGATCGACACGACCGGCGAGCTCGCATCGTTCCTGGAGCTCGAGCCCGGCGAGCTGGAGTGGTTCGCCGACGTACGCGGGCTCGAGCGGGTGACGGGCGACGAGCGCCTGCGCCACTACCGCTACGCGCAGTTGCCACGGCCGAAGGGCCCGCCGCGCGTGATCGAGCGCCCGAAGCCGCGGTTGAAGGCGCTGCAGCGGCGGCTCCTCCACGAGCTGCTCGACTGGATCCCGGTCCACGACGCCGCGCACGGCTTCGTCCGCGGCCGCTCGGCCCGCACGCACGCCACGCTGCACACGGGCCGGCGCGTGGTCGTGCGGCTCGATCTCGAGGACTTCTTCGCGGGCGTCACCGCCGCGCGGGTCTACGGGATCCTCCGCACCGCCGGCTACCCCGAGGCGGTCGCGCACGCGCTGACCGGGCTGTGCACGAACGTCGTGCCGGTCTCGGAGTCGGTCCCCGGGCACTACCGGCTCTCGCGCCGCCTGGCGACGCCGCATCTGCCGCAGGGCGCGCCGACCTCGCCCGCGCTCGCCAACCTCGCCGCGTTCACGCTCGACCGCCGCCTGACCGGCCTGGCGGCTGCGGTCGGCGCGCGCTACACGCGCTACGCCGACGATCTCGTGCTCTCCAGCGACCGCCGCCTGCGCACGCCCGAGGCGATGATCGCCGAGATCGCCGCCGACGAGGGCTTCCGCGTCAACGTTGCCAAGACCCGCGTGATGGGCCGCGGCCGGCGTCAGACGGTCACGGGCGTCGTCGTCAACGCCCACCCGAACGTCCCACGCGCCGACTACGACACGCTGAAGGCGATCCTCCACCGCGCGTCGCTCGACGGACCGGCGGGCCTCGATCCGTCGCACCTGCTCGGCCGGATCGCCTGGGTCGAATCGCTCAACCCGGCGCGCGGAGCCAAGCTCCGCGAGCGCTTCGCCGCGATCAGGTGGTGAGCGTCAGCTTGCGCGGCCCGGCGCGGAAGCCGAGCTCGATCAGGCGCTCCTCGTAGGCGGAGCCGACGACCGGCTCGCCGTCGATCTTCTCCAGCGCGAGCCGCTTGATGCGGCCGCGCTGCACCGTCTCGGCCAGTGCGGCGAGCGACGGGTTGATGCGCGGATCGTCGGCCTCGACCAGCACCTGCAGGCCCTTGCCGCCGCGCTCGACGAACAGCACCGGCTCGGCGCCCGCGGAGACCACGTACGCGCCCGCCTGGCGCGCGGGGCGGCGCGGCGAGTCCGGCCACTTCAACACCGCGCCGTATGGCTGCGCCGGGTCGGTCGCGGCGAGCACGAGCGGCGGCGCCGCGTCGTCGTCGCGCTGGGCGCGTAGCCGCTCGACGGCGCCCGGCAGTGCGAACTGCGCTCCACCCAGCCCCTCGACGAAGTAGCCGCGGCGGGCGATGCCGATCGTCTCGAGCGCCGACAGCGAGTCGTACAGCGACGAGAAGCCGCCCGGGATCCCCTCCGCCAGCACCTGCTCGCGGGTGACGATGCCGTAGCGCTCGAGCAGCAGCTCGGCCTGGGTGCGGCGGCGGGCGACCGGATCGTCGTCGGAGCCGGCGAACAGCGGGCCCGTCAAAGACCAACGTCCCTGCACGGCGGGCTGGGCGCCACCGCGCCGCCGCGAGCCGAACGTGCGCCGCCGATCGACCCGCGCGCGCTGCGAGAACGCCGGGACGGCGGTGAGCTTCGGCGAGCGCAGCGGCGCGTAGGCGTCGTTGGTCGCCTCGCCCGCCCACACCAGGTCCCAGAGCGCGTTCTGGAGCTCCTCGGTCGTCGGGCCGGCGACGTCGGTCAGCAGGTCGGTGAAGAAGCACGGGCCCGCCTGCAGGCGCGCGCGGATCTGCTCGTGCACCGGCTCGGACGGCGCCTCGCCGGAGCGCGGCGGCGGGCCGAGCAGCCGGGCGTCGTCGCGGAAGTAGAGCGCCACGCGGCCGGAGCGCCGGCCCAGAGCGCCCGCGCCGACCCACACGATCTCGCCGCTCGCGCACAGCTGATCCAGCCACGCCGGCGAGTACGCGCCCGTGCGGCGCGGCAGCACGTCCCGTTCCCAGACCTCAAGCGGCAGCGCGAGGCCCTGCAGCGGGACCAGCACCTCGCGCAGGCGGTCGATCCCCGCGCCGCTCGGCGGATGGCGGTCCACGCCCTGCCACGACGCCTGGAAGCGGGCGAAGGCACGCTGATCGGCGGGCTCGATCTCCGCGCGCAACGCAGCCAGGGACGCCCGCCGCAGCCGCCGCAGGACCTCGGTGTCGCACCATTCGCGCGCCGTTCCGCCGGGTCGCAGCTCGCCGCGCACCAGCACGCCGGACTGCTCCAACCGCTCCAGCACCGGCGTGAGATCGATCCCGTAGCGGTCGCGCAGCTCACGCGTCTCGAACGGGCCGTGGGTGCGGGCGAAGCGCCGCACGAGCCGCTCCATCGCGTCGGGTACGTCGGCCAGGAACGCCTCGGGCAGCCCGGACGGTGGGACGGCACCCAGCCCGTCGCGGTACAGGCCCGCGTCCTCGGCGGCGACCCAGCGCTTCTCGCCACCCAGCCGGAGCTCGATCGCCCGCCGCTCGCCGCGCAGCTGTTCGAGCCAGGCCAACGTCCCGCCGCGCAATACGGCCTCGTCCACCGTGAGATCGCCGACGCGGCGCAGCACGTCGTGCAGCGCGTCGACGGACTCCGCCTTCGTGCGCTCCGACAGCCGCTGCAGGTCGGCCTCGACGGTCTCCAGCGCGCCGAGGTCGATCAGCTCGCGCAGCTCCTCCTGCCCGAGCAGCTCGCGCAGCAGCTCGCGGTCCAAAGCCAATGCCGCGGCCCGGCGCTCGGCGTTGGGCTGGTCGCCCTCGTACATGTAGGTCGCGACGTAGTCGAACAGCAGCGAGGACGCGAACGGCGAGGCCGTCTCGGTCTCCACCTCGACCAGCGAGAGCTCGCGGCGGTGCAGCTTGGACAGCAGGTCGTGCAGGCCTGGCAGGTCGAGCACGTCGCGCAGGACCTCGCGGTAGGTCTCGAGCACGATCGGGAACTGCGCGTAGCGGCGCGCGACCTCGAGCAGCGACTGCGACTTCAGCCGCTGCTGCCACAGCGGCGTGCGGCGCCCGGGGTAGGCGCGCGGGATCAGCAGCGCGCGGCCGGCGTTCTCGCGGAAGCGCGCGCCGAACAGGGCGGAGCCGCCCAACTCCCCGACGACCAGGTCCTCGAGCTCGTCGGGCTCGATCATCACGAGCTCGACGCCGGGCGGCTCGTCAGCGTCGGGCAGGTGGACGATGATCCCGTCGTCGGACCAGATCGCGTCCGACTCCAGGCCGTACTCCTCGCGGATCCGGGCGCTCAGGGCGAGCCCCCAGGCGGCATGCACGCGCCCGCCGAACGGCGAGAGGATGCACACGCGCCAGTCGCCGATCTCGTCGCGGAAGCGCTCGACGACCACCGTGCGGTCGCTCGGGATCACGCGCGTGGCGGCCTGCTGCTCGCGCAGGAAGTCGAGCAGGTTCGAGGCGGCCCGCGGATCGAGGTCGTAGCCCTCTTCCAGCGTCGCGGCGTCCTGATCGACGGCCCAGCGGGCGAAGGCGCCGATCGCCTCGCCGAGCTCGCGCGGACGGCCCAGCCCGTCGCCCTTCCAGAACGGCACCGCACCGGGAACGCCGGGCGCGGGCGTGACGACCACGCGGTCGCGCGTGATCTCCTCGATCCGCCACGACGAGGCGCCGAGCAGGAAGACCTGGCCGGCGCGGGCCTCGTAGACCATCTCCTCGTCGAGCTCGCCGACCCGGCGGCCGTCCGGGAGGTTGACGCTGTAGAGCCCGCGGTCGGGGATCGTGCCCGCGTTCGTGATCGCCAGCGCGCGTGAGCCCTTGCGGGCCCGGATCGTCCCCGCCACGCGGTCCCAGACGATCCGCGGCCGCAGCTCGCTGAACTCCTCGGACGGGTAGCGCCCGTCGAGCATGTCGAGCACGTTCTCGAGCTGCGCGCGCGAGAGCTCGGAGTACGTGTAGGTGCGGGCCAGCATCGCGGCGAGCAGGTCGACGGACAGGACCTCGTCCTCGGCCGAGGCGCTCATGGCGACGATCTGCTGGGCCAGCACGTCGAGCGGGTTGCGCGGCACGACGGTGGTCTCGATCAGCCCCTCGCGCATGCGCTGCGCGACGACCGCGCACTCGAGCAGGTCGGCGCGGAACTTCGGGAAGATGCGGCCCTTGGACGTGTCGCCGACGTTGTGTCCGGCGCGGCCGATCCGCTGCAGCCCGGCGGTCACCGACTTCGGCGACTCGACCTGCAGCACGAGGTCCACGGCGCCCATGTCGATGCCCAGCTCCAGCGACGACGTCGCGACCAGGCACGGCAGCTCGCCCGCCTTGAGCTGCTCTTCGACGACGATCCGCTCCTCGCGCGCCAGGCTGCCGTGGTGGGCGCGCGCGATGTCCTCGCCGGCGAGCTCGTTCAGCCGCAGCGCCAGGCGTTCCGAAGCTCGCCGGTTGTTGACGAAGATCAGCGTCGAGCGGTGCTCGCGGACGAGCTTGAGCAGCTCCGGGTACATCGCCGGCCAGATCGACTTGCGCGTCGCCTCCTGGCCCTTGAACGGGTCCAGCTCGAGGTCCATGTTCTCGGGCTCGACCATCGACTCCACGGGCACGTGGATCTTCAGGTCCAGCGGCTTGCGCATCCCGGTGTCGACCACCGTCACGCGCCGCTTCGGCCCGACCATGAAGCGCCCGACCTCTTCGAGCGGGTTCTGGGTGGCGGAGAGACCGACGCGCTGGACGTCGCGGCCCGCGACCTCGACCAGCCGCTCCAGGGTGATCGCCAGATGCGCGCCCCGCTTGGTCTGCGCCACGGCGTGGATCTCGTCCAGGATCACCGTCTCGGTGCCCTCGAAGATCGCCCGCGCCTGGCTCGTGAGCATCAGGTAGAGCGACTCCGGCGTCGTGATCAGCACGTCGGGCGGGTGCTTGACCATGTCGCGCCGCTCCTTCTGCGGCGTGTCCCCGGTCCGGATCGCGACGTTGAGCTCGGCCCCGATCCCGCGCAGCGGCGCGCGCAGGTTCTTCTCGACGTCGTACGACAACGCCTTCAGCGGGGACACGTACACCAGCCGCGTCTGCTCGTGGCTCGGCGTCGCGATGAAGCGGTCGAGCCCGTAGAGGAACGCGGCGAGCGTCTTGCCCGAGCCGGTCGGCGCGGAGATCAGCACGTGCTCGCCCGTGGCGATCGCCGGCCAGGCCTGCGCCTGAGCCGCGGTGGGCTCCGCGAACGCCCGCCCGAACCACTCGCGAACCTGCGGTGTGAAGTGAGCGAGCGGATCCACCATGGACCCACGTACGTTACGACTCGAGCAGGCGGGTTAAACGGGTGCTACCGCGACAACGCTCCGGCGCCAGAGCACGGCGAGCAGCGCGCCCAAGGCCGCGAAGCCCGCCGCCACGACGAACGCGGTCCGCCACCCCGGGCCTTCGACGAGCACGCCGCACAGCGCGGCGCCGATCGCGATCCCGCCGACGAACGACGTGATCGGCCAGGTGAAGGCCTCGGTGCGCATGCCCGGCGGCGCGACGCCGCCGATCAGCTCGTTGCGGGTCGCCAGCAGCGGCGCGATGCAGGCGCCGGCGGGGATCACGAGCAGCGCCATCATCGGAACCGACGTCGCTGCGGCGAGCGGGAGCAGCGCCAGCGGCAGCAGGACGCTCACGAGCAGGTGCGACCGGTAGAGGCCCGCCCGCCGCGGGAGCGTGCCGTAGAGCAGGCCGCCGAACCCGCTGCCGAGCGACCAGATCGCCAGCAGCACGCCCGCGGCCGCTGCGGCGCCCTCGGCGCGGCTGAAGGCGGGGATCCCGACCTCGAGCATGCCGATCCCGACGCCCGTCGGCAGCGAGATCAGCACGAGCGTGCGCACGCCCGGCGACGTCAGCGCGCCGAGCAGGCCCTTGCTCTCGTGGTGCTCGGGCTCGACGTGCCGCGTCGGCGGCAGCGCGGTGAAGACCGCGGTGCCGACGATGACCGAGACCGCCGAGGCGATCAGCGCTCCGGCCGGCGAAGCGACGGCGGCGACCGCGGCGGTCAGCAGAGGGCCGCTGATGAAGATCAGCTCGATCATCGTCGAGTCCAGCGCGTACGCCGCCTGCTGCAGGCGCGGCTCGACCAGGTCGCCCCACATCGAGCGCAGCACCGACGAGGTCGGCGGGATCGCGAACCCCGCGATGAAGCCGCAGAGGATCAGCACGAACGTCGGCGCCCCGAGCTCCTGGAAGCCGACGATCGCTCCTAGCGCGACCGCGTGGACGACGGCGAGCGGCAGCAGCACGCGGCGCGCACCGATCCGGTCGACGAGCCGGCCCTGGACCGGCGCACCGACGGCGGAGCCGGCCGCAAGCGTCCCTGAAACCGCCCCGGCGATAACGAACGACCCGGTCTGCTCGCGCAGGTAGAGCACGATCGCGAGCGCGTTGATGCCGATCGGCAGCCGCGCGAGCAGCGCCGAGGCGACGAGCGCGGCGACGTACGGCGCGCGCAGGATCTCCGCGTAGCGCTTCATGCGCCCCAGGCCAACTCGCGCGCCTGGCCGAGCACCGCGTCGATCATCGCCGGCGTGAGCTTGCCCGTGAACGTGTTCTGCTGGCTGGGGTGGAAGCACCCGAGCAGCGGCCAGGGCTCGCCGTCGGCGACGACACCATGGCCGAACTTCGGCTTCGGGCGGGGCATCGGCGCGCCGCTGAGCTCGGCCCGCAGCCGCAGCGCGCTCTCCCACGCGAAGCCGCCGAGGCAGAGCACGACGTGGACCTCCTCCAGCAGCGCCACCTCACGCTGCAGCCAGTCCGAGCAGTTCGCGCGCTCTTCAGGTGTGGGCAGGTTCGCGGGCGGCGCGCAACGGACCGCCGCGACGACGTAGGCGCCGCTCAGCGCGAGCCCGTCGTCGCGCGCGATCGACTCCGGCTGGTTCGCGAGCCCGGCGCGATGCAGCGCCGCGAACAGGAAGTCGCCCGAACGGTCGCCGGTGAAGATCCGGCCGGTCCGGTTGCCGCCGTGCGCCGCCGGCGCGAGCCCGAGGACCAGGATCCGAGCCGCCGGATCGCCGAAGCCCTGCATCGGCTTGCCCCAGTACTCCTCCTCGCGATACGCCGCCCGCTTCTCGCGCGCGACCTGCTCCCGCCACTCCACGAGGCGGGGACAGCGGCGGCAGTCGAGCACCGCCTCGTTGAGCGCTTCCAAGGCGGACACGAACGATCGAGCGTAGTCCCCGTCGCGAAACCACGGTGGATCGCTGGCGAATGCACCGGCCGTTCCTGCCCGCTGCGGTCGCCGCTCGGTACGGTGCGCGGCCGCAGCCCTAGGCGGGCGGGGCCCGCCAGAATCCGCCGTGGTTTCGTTCGACGGGGACTCGGCGGCTAGGCTCTCATCCGCATGCGCCGCACCCTTGCCATCGCCGCCGCGCTGACGCTCGGCCTCAGTGCCTGCGGCAGCCCCGCGGCGCCGTCGAAGTCCGAGACCGATCAGCAGCAGATCACAAAGGTGGTCGACTCGCTCGCGGCCGCGGGCACGCGCCGCGACGCCGAGAAGATCTGCACCGAGATCCTGGCCAAGCAGCTGATCGCGGAGCTCAAGACCGCGGGCGGCGACTGCCAGACCGAGATGGATCGCGCGATCAAGGACGCGACCGACTACGACCTGCAGGTCGTCAGCGTCAAGGTCAACGGCGCCAACGCCACCGCCCAGGTCCGCCAGGGCGACGCCGGCGCGGTCGCGACCTTCACGTTCGTCAAGGAGGGCGACGCCTGGAAGGCGTCCGCCCTCGGCAGCTAGAAGCGCCTACCGCCCCAGCTGCGTGTAGCGCGCCTCGGTGGCGTCCTTCTGGGGCTGCCACCACCAGTCGTTGCCGCGATACCACTCGATCGTCGCCTCGAGGCCGGCCTGGAAGTCGCCGTAGCGCGGCGTCCAGCCGAGCTGGGTGCGGATCTTGGTCGAGTCGTTGGAGTAGCGCAGGTCGTGGCCCGGCCGGTCGGGCACGTGGTCGAACGCGTCGGCGGGCTCGCCCATGAGCTCGAGCAGCACGGCGAGGATCTGGGCGTTGCTGCGCTCGTCGCCGGAGCCGATCAGGTAGGTCTCGCCCGGTGCGCCCTTGCTCAGGATCAGGTGGACGGCCTCGTTGTGGTCGTCGACGTGGGTCCACTCGCGCACGTTCTCACCGGCGCCGTAGAGCTTCGGCCGCACGCCGCCGATCACGTTCGTGATCTGGCGCGGGATGAACTTCTCGACGTGCTGGTAGGGCCCGTAGTTGTTCGCGCAGTTCGAGAGCGTCGCGTGGATGCCGAACGAGCGCGCCCAGGCGCGCACCAGCAGGTCCGAGCCCGCCTTGGTCGCCGAGTACGGGCTGGACGGGTCGTACGGCGTCTCTTCGGTGAACTGGTCGTCGCCGTCGAGGTCGAGGTCGCCGAAGACCTCGTCGGTCGAGATGTGGTGCAGCCGCTTGGAGTGGCGGCGCACGGCCTCGAGGATCGTGTAGGTCCCGAGCACGTTGGTGCGGATGAACGGCTCGGGGTCGTGCAGCGAGTTGTCGACGTGCGACTCGGCGGCGAAGTGCACGACCATGTCGCACTCGGAGACGAGGCGGTCGACGAGCGGGCCGTCGCAGATGTCGCCGTGGACGAACTCGACCTGCTGCTCGCACCGGCTTCAGGCTCTCGCGGTTGCCCGCGTACGTGAGCGCGTCGAGGACGCAGATCTCGTACTCCGGGTGGTTGCGGATCGTGTAGTGGACGAAGTTCGCCCCGATGAAGCCGGCACCGCCGGTGACGAGCAGTTTCACGACGCGAGAACCTCTTTGGCGATCAGGTGGGCGGCGAGGCCGTCCTGCCACGCCGGCAGGACCGGCGCGTCGGAGCGGGTGGAGCCGAGAACGGAGTAGGCCGGGCGCGGCGCGGGGGCGCCGAAGTCGGCGGTCGTGCCGCGGTGGACGGTGGGCGACAGGCCGGCGCGCTCGAACGCCGCGCACGCGAGCTCCCACCAGGTGCACGAGCCGCCGCCGGCGACGTGGAGCACACCCTGCAGGCGGGTCTCGGCGATCGCGACCAGCGCGGGCGCGAGATGGCCGGTGTAGGTCGGGCAGCCGAGCTGGTCGTCGACGACCGTGAGCTCGTCGCGGTCGGCGGCGAGCCGCAGCATCGTGTCGACGAAGTTCTTGCCGTGCGGGCCGAAGACCCACGCGGTGCGGACGATCGCGTGACCGGAGGGCGCGGCGTCGGCGACGGCGATCTCGCCCGCGAGCTTGGAGCGGCCGTAGGCGCCGATCGGGCCCGTCGGCGCGTCCTCGCGGTAGGGCGAAGTGGCGTCGCCGCCGAAGACGTAGTCGGTCGAGACGTGGACGATGTGGGCGCCGGCCTCGGCGGCGGCCGCGGCGAGATGTCCCGCGCCGTCGCCGTTGACGCGCGTCGCCTCCGCCTCGTGCGTCTCGGCGCCGTCGACGTTGGTCCAGGCCGCGCAGTTGATCACCGCGTCCGGGCGCGTGTCGCGCACGGCGGCGCGCACCGCGTCGGCGTCGGTGATGTCGAGGTCGGCGCGAGCGAAGGCGACGACGTCATGGCCGCCGGCGGCGGCGACGACATCCGTGCCGAGCATGCCCGCGGCCCCCGTGACGAGAAGGCGCATGGCCAACATCAATAGCGCAGGTTCTCGGCGGCGCGAAGGGCCAGCGAGAGCTCGAAGCGCGCCTCGGGGTCCTCGAGTCGCTCGCCGAACAGCTCCCGCAACTGCTTGAGCCGGTAGCGCACGGTCTGCGGGTGGACGTCGAGCGCGGCGGCGACCGCCTGCACCTGCCCGGGCCGGTCCAGCCAGGCGCGCAGCGTGGTCACGAGCCGCTCGCGCGGGCCCTCGCCGAGCCCGTCCAGCGGTGCCAGCCGCGTGCGCGCGAGGTCGGCGGCGATCGCCGGCGCGGCGGCCATCAGCAGCGCGGGGAGGTACTCGTCGGCGACGATCAGGCGCGAACGAGACTGGCCAGGCGCCGAGGCCGAACCCTGACCGGTCGGGGAGGGCGACTCCGCACCATCGAGGCGGCCCTGGGCCGCGAGCCGGAACGCGGCCTCGGCGCGGCGCAGGCTCGCGCCCGCCTCGGGCCAGATCACGGCCGGGCCGAGCGCGGCGAGCTCGTCGCCGACCGCCGCCTCGAGCGCGCGGCGCCGGCCGGGACCCTCGGGGTCGGGCATCATCACGACCGCAAGCCCGCCGACCGCGGCGCCCACCGCTCCCGGGCCGAGCCGGCGCGCGAGCCGCGACGCGATCCCGTCGGCGACCTCCTCGCCCGGCCCCGCCTCGCCGTGGGCGGCGGCGAGCCCCTCTGGCTGATCGGCCTCGGCGGCGACCACCGCGGAGACGAGGCGCGGGAGCGCCCAGCCCGCGGCCTGCGCAGCCGTGCGCACGGCCTCGACGGGCGCCGGCGGGTCCTGCACGAGCAGGCGCAGCAGCCCCTGGCGGCGGCGCTGGCTCTCGCCCGCGGCCTCCGACTGCGCCTCCGCGTAGCCCGCGGCCGACTCGGCGGAGATCTCGTCGATGTAGGCGAAGATCGCCTCGCCGAGGTCGTACAGCGAGTCGGGCGGGAAGCCCGAGCGCGTGCCGACGTCGACGAAGTGCCGCCAGGCGACCTTCGCGCCGACGCGGTAGGCCGAGAGCAGCGCGTCCAGCGAGCGACCCTGCTGGAACTCGCCCGCCCCGAGGCGCCCGTAGGTGTCGCGCGCCCTGGCGTCCCGGCGCGCGTCGCCCGTCGAGCAGGTCGACGAAGCGGCTGAGCGCGACCTGGACGCCGAAGCGCACGGTCTCGCCGAAGCGACCCTCCATCGGGCGCGCGTAGTCGGGGACCTCGCGCGCGATCGCGGCGACGATCCCGTCCGCCAGTTCAGGCAGCGAGCCGCGGAGCGCGTCCGCGGACTGCGGAGGAAGCGTCGCCTGCGCGGCCATCTATCACGAGGCTACAAGAATCGTCGTTTCGAAGTGTGCGGACGTGCCAGGAGTTCGGCTGTCCTAAGGGATAGAGATGTATTCCGAATGTCGAGGGGTCACCAAGTTCTGAACCTCACCGGGGTCGCGCTGCCGTTTCTCGGCTTCCTGGCCGCGATCGTGCTGCTCTGGGACGAGTGGATCGGCTGGACGTCGCTCGCGGTGCTGGCCCTGATGTACGTCATCTCGGTCATGGGCGTGACGCTCGGGTTCCACCGGCTGCTCACGCACCGTTCGTTCCAGACCTACAAACCGGTCGAATACACGATCGCGATCCTCGGCTCGATGGCCGTGCAGGGCCCGGTCATGAACTGGGTCGCCGACCACCGCAAGCACCACGCGCACACCGACCAGGAGGGCGACCCGCACACGCCCCACGGGCACGGCAGCGGCTTCAAGGGCTCGGTCCTCGGCCTCTGGTACGCGCACATGGGCTGGCTGTTCGAGCGCTCGGGCACGACCGAGCACCAGCGCTACGCCCGCGACCTCTACGAGGACCGCGGGATGCAGCTCATCCACAAGACCTTCCCCGTCTGGGTCGTGCTGGGCATCGCGCTGCCCGCCGCGATCGCGCTTCGCGATCACCGGCACCTGGCGCGGCGCGCTCGAAGGCGCGCTGTGGGGCGGCGCGGTGCGGGTCTTCCTCGGCCATCACGTGACCTGGTCGATCAACTCCGTCTGCCACTTCTTCGGCACCCGGCGCTTCACGGTCGACGATCACTCGACCAACGTCTTCTGGCTCGCCCCGCTCTCGATGGGCGAGTCCTGGCACCACAACCACCACACGTTCCCGCGCTCGGCCTTCCACGGCCTCAAGAGCTGGGAGATCGACCCGACCGGCTGGGTCATCCGCGGCATGCGGCGCGTGAAGCTCGCCTGGAACGTGGTCGAGATCACGCCCGAGCGCCAGCGCGAGAAACTCGCCCAGCTATAACCGCAGCGGCATGACGCCGCGTCAAGCCACGTTCGCGGTCTTCGCCGTGAACGGAGCGATGATCGGCACCTGGGTCGCCCACATCCCGTGGCTGCAGGAGCGCTTGGACATCTCCAAGACGACGATCGGCTTCGCGCTGCTGTGCATGGCCGCGGGGGCGATGATCGCGATGCCGGTCACGGGCCACGTGCTCGCCGGGCGCTCGAGCGCGGGCGTGACGCGTACCGCCACGCTCGTCTACTGCCTGATGCTGCCGCTGCCCCTGCTGGCGCCGACCCCGGTCGCGCTCGGGGCGATCCTGTTCGTCTTCGGCGCCGTCAACGGCGCGATGGACGTCTCGATGAACGCCCACGGCATCGCCGTCGAACGCGATCTGGGGCGGCCGATCATGTCCTCGCTGCACGGCGGCTGGAGCGTCGGCGGCTTCCTGGCCGCGGGGGTCGCGGTGCTGGCGGGCGCGGCGGGGATCGACCCGCGCGTCCTCGCGCTCTGCATCGGCGTCACGCTCTGGCTCGTCTCGTGGTGGATCACCGCGCGGCTCGGCAACGCCTCCACGCACGACGAGGGCTCGAGCTTCGCGCTGCCCTCGCGCGGCGTGATCCTGATCGGCGCGCTGTGCTTTCTGACGATGGTCACCGAGGGCGCGATCGGCGACTGGAGCGGCATCTACCTGCGCCAGGACCTCGGCTCGAGCGCCTCCGCGGCGGCGACCGGGTTCGCGGGCTTCTCGCTCGGGATGGCGATCGCGCGGCTCGGCGGCGACTGGATCAACATCCGCGTCGGCGCGGGCGCGCTGCTGCGCGGCGGGATGTCGGTGGTCGCGCTCGCGCTCGCCGCCGTGCTGCTGATCGCGCAGCCCGTGCCGGCCGTCTTCGGCTTCCTGCTGGTCGGGCTGGGGATCGCCAACGCCGTGCCGATCCTCTTCAGCGCGGCCGGGCCGCCACGAGCCCTCGGCGCCTTCGCTGGCCGCGGTCTTCACCGTCGGCTACACGGGCTTCATCATCGGCCCGCCGCTGATCGGCGCGCTCGCCGACACGATCGGGCTGCCCGAGACGCTGGCGCTGCTGTGCGCCGTCGCGCTCTCGGTGACCGTCCTCGGCGGACGGGCGGTCAGTCCAGCGCCTGATCGATGAGGCGGCGGATGTCGCCCGCCGCGTCCTGGATGCGCGCGGCGAACTCGCGCCGGTCGGCCGGCGAGATCTCGCGCTCGCCGGCGAGCACCTCGGCGAAGCCGGCGACGATCGTCAGCGGCGTGCGCAGATCGTGGCGCAGCTTGCGCCGGGTCTCGCCGTCGAGGACCAGGTCGTCGTCGCTCACAGGCCGGTGGGCGCGGAGATGAAGCCCTCACGCAGGGCGATCGCGATCGCGTGCACGCGCGTGTTGGCCTCCAGCTTGTTCATCGCGTTGCGGATATGGGTCTTGATCGTCTCCGGCGAGAGGTACAGCCGCTCGGCCACCTGCTCGCCGGTCAGGCCCTGGGCGAGCAGGTCCATGATCTCGCGCTCGCGCTTGGAGAGCACGCGCTGGGTCTGCGTGGCCTTGCGCGAGAGCAGCGCCGACTGCAGCCGCGGGTCGACGTAGGTGCCGCCCTCGGCGACGGTCCGGATCGCGGTCCGCAGCTCGGCCTGCGTGCCCTCCTTGAGCGCGTAGCCGCGGGCGCCGGAGTCGAGGCCCTTGATCAGCAGCTCGATCTCGTTGGAGCCGGTGTAGAGCACGACTCGCCGCTCGGGGTCGGCGTCGATCAGCTGCGCGGTGAGCTCGATGCCGGAGTCCTCGCCGAGGCGGATGTCGATCAGCGAGACGTCCGGCGCGAGCCGCTCGACCAGCTCGCGGCCCTCGTCGGCGCTCCCGGCCGTGCCCAGCACCTCGATGCCCTCGCGTCCGAGCAGCAGCTCGAGCCCCTCGCGGAGGGCCTGGTGATCCTCGATCAGCACGAGTCGGAGGGGCATGTCAGCGGGTGTATCGGCCTGGACCCGGCGCGACGTAAAGGCGGAATTTCCGCCGCTGCTGAAGAGTAGGGCTCCCGCGGCACTCTAAGGTGTCGCAAGGTTTGGCGAAGGACACCGAAAAGCTCATCCGCCAGCTGTCGCTGATCTCCTATCTGATGGCGGAGCGGCGCCCCGTCACGGCTACCGAGATCCGGCGCGACGTCGAGGGCTACTCGGACATGACCGAGGACGCGTTCGCGCGGCGTTTCTATGCGGACCGGGCGGAGCTCGACGCGCTCGGCATCCACCTCTCCGTCGACAAGCCGGCGGAGGGCTTCTCCGAGCAGGAGAACTACTCGCTCGCGCCCGAGGCCTTCCACCTCCCGCCGATCGCGTTCACCGACTCCGAGCGCGCCGCGCTGCAGACCGCGCTGACGCTGCTCGACGGCGAGTTCGCCTACGCCGAGCCGCTGCGGCTCGCGCTGCAGCAGATCACCTGGGGCCGCCCGAGCCCGCTCGGCTCGGACTCGCGGCAGACGATCGGGCTCGGCATCACCGCCTCGGCCGGCGGCGGCGAGGTCTCGGCGCGCCTGGCGAAGATCGACACCGCGATCTACCGCCGCAAGCGGATCGAGTTCGAGTACCACACGATGCGCTCCGACGAGACCTCGCTGCGCGGCGCGTCGACCCGTACCACCTGCTCTTCGAGGGCGGGCAGTTCTACCTCGTCGGCTACTCGCACGAGCGCGAGGACGTGCGCGTCTTCCGGCTCTCGCGGATCCGCGGCAAGGTCGCCTACGCGACCAAGGCCGAGCACGACTTCCAGCGTCCGGCCGAGTTCGACCCGCGCGGCTACGCGAACCGGATCCCGTGGCAGCTCGGCGACCCGCGTCGACACCGCCGAGGTCTGGATCCCCGAGGACGTCGCCTGGTACGTCGAGCGCCAGTACGGCGCCTACGGGACGTTCGACGGGCAGGTCTTCCGGACGCCGTACGCGCTCCCGCGGCTGCTGATCTCGTGGGCGCTGAGCTTCGGCGCTGCGGATCCTCGGCCCGCCCGCGCTGGTCGAGGAGGCGCGCTCGCGCGTCGACGAGCTGATCGACTCCCACCGCGGCGAGCCGCCCGTGGCCGTCGCGTCCGGGCTCGTGCCCGCGCCGGCGGCGGCGGTCGAGAGCAACGGCCGCGGCCGCGGCGCCGAGGCCGCGATCCGGCCGGAGCGCTTCGCCCGGCTGGTGACGCTCGCCTCGGTGCTGATCGCCGCGGGCCGCGTCGGCGAGCGCCTGCAGATGACCGACGTCTGCGAGCAGCTGAAGATGTCCGCGCAGGAGCTGCGCGAGGACGTCTCGGTGCTCAACGTCGTCAACTTCGGCGGCGGCGCCTACGTGATCTACGCCGAGATCCTGCCCTCGGGCGAGATCGAGGTCGACCCCGAGCCGTACTCGGACACGTTCGACCGCCCGGCGCGGCTGCTGCCGATCGAGGCCAACGCGCTGGTGGCCGCGATCGACCTGATCGGCCGCGCCCACGCCGACCTGCGCTCCGCGCGCGAGAAGGTCGTCGACGCGCTCGGCTTCGATCCCGCCGACGAGGGCCTGCAGATCGTCTCGCCCAAGGCCGAGGACTCGATCACGCACACCGTCGAGCTCGCGGTCGCACGAGAGCCGGCTGCTGGAGATCGAGTACTGGACGCAGACCGACGACCGCTACTCCGACCGCCGTCGTCGAGCCCTACGCGCTGATCAACGGCCAGGAGGCGCTGGTACGTCGCCGCCTGGGACCTCGACGTCGGCCAGCTGCGCCACTTCCGGCTGGACCGGATCAAGAGCGCGTCGGCGCTCGTCGAGACGCTTCGAGCGCCGCGAGGGCCTGAACCCGATCGCCGACATCGACGGCTGGCCGCGCACCGGCACGGTCGGCGGCTCGCGCGTCGCGCGGGTGCTGATCTCCGCCGAGCAGGCGCGCTGGGCGCGCGAGCAGCGCACCGTCCTGGCCGAGCTGCCCGACGGGCGGATCATCGTCGAGATCACCTTCAAGGGCATCGAGTTCCTCGTCCGCGAGGTGCTCGAAGGAGGCCGGCGACGCCGTCGTGCTCGAGCCCGCCGACGCCCGCGAGGCCGTGCTCGTCGCCGCCGAGGGCCTGCATCGCCCGCGCGACGTGAGCCGCCGCGTCGCAGATCGCGATGAGCCGCCGAGGAGGTCGCTGCGCCTTCCTCGACGAGGAGCGCACGTTGACCTGCGCGACCGTCGGCCGCGACGGCTGGCCGCACCTGATGCCGCTCTGGTACGTCGATCCGCGACGGCGAGTGCTGGGCCTGGACGTACGCGAAGTCCCAGAAGATCCGCAACCTCGAACGCGACTCGCGCTGCACGCTGCAGGTCGAGGCGGGCGACGCGCTACGCTCGAGCTGCGCGGCGTGATGCTCAAGTGCGCCGCGGCGATCCACCGCGACCTCGAGACCGTCGCCGGCGGTCGGCACCGAGCTCGCCGCGCCGCTACGGCGGCGCGCGACGGCCACGTCACGCCCGAGCAGGCCGCGCAAGCGCGTGGCGCTGCAGTTCGTCGTCCGCACGCGTCGCATCCTGGGACCACCGCAAGCTCGAGCGTCCGGCGTCTCGCGCTCCGGCGCCCGGCCGCGCTGCCGGGCGGCGGCAGGGAGCGGACCGGTGCAGGCGCCGCGTCACGCTAGCCTGCCGCCGCCATGGAACAGCTCAAGGGCCTGATCCTCTCGGGCGGCAAGGGCACGCGCCTGCGCCCGATCACCTACACGTCGGCGAAGCAGCTCGTGCCGGTGGCCAACAAGCCGGTGCTGTTCTACGGCATCGAGGCGATGGCCGCGGCCGGGATCCGCGAGGTCGGGATCATCATCGCGCCGGAGACCGGCGGCGAGATCCGCGAGGCGGCCGGCGACGGCTCGCAGTTCGGGCGTCAAGATCACGTACATCGAGCAGGACGCGCCGCTCGGGCTGGCGCACGCGGTGCTGACCGCCGAGCCGTTCCTGGGCACCGACCCGTTCGTGATGTACCTCGGCGACAACCTGCTGCAGGGCGGGATCGAGGACCTGGTGGCCAACTTCCGGCGCAACCAGCCCGAGGCGCTGATCCTGCTCACGAAGGTGCCGGACCCGCAGAACTTCGGCGTCGCCGAGCTCGACGCCGACGGCGGCGTGACGCGGCTGGTCGAGAAGCCGCTCGAGCCGGCGTCCGATCTCGCGCTGGTCGGCGTCTACATGTTCACGCCGCGCATCCACGAGGCGGCGAAGGCGATCAAGCCGTCCCCGCGCGGCGAGCTGGAGATCACCGACGCGATCCAGTGGCTGGTCGACGGCGAGCACGCCGTCGAGTCGCACATCGTGCGCGGCTGGTGGAAGGACACCGGGCGCCTGGACGACATGCTCGAGGCCAACCGCCTGATCCTCGAGACGCTCGAACGGCGTGTCGACGGCGAGCTCGTCGACTCCACGATCGAGGGCCGCGTGGTGATCGAGGCCGGGCGCGATCCTCGAGCGCACGACCGTCCGCGGCCCGGCGATCATCGGCGCCGGCGCGCGCCTGGCCGACGCCTACATCGGCCCGTACACCGCGGTCGGCCGCCACTGCGAGATCGAGTCGGCCGAGATCGAGCACTCGATCCTGCTGGAGGGCTCGTCGGTCAAGGGCCTCGACGGCCGCATGGAGTCCTCACTGCTCGGGCGCGACGTGAAGATCGCCCGCGGCAACCGCCAGCCGCGCGCCTACCGCTTCATGGTCGGCGACTCGTCGGAGATCGGGATCCTCGCCGGCTGTCGTGGCGCGCGCGATGGCGCGCCGCCGCTCATCGAACCAGCGAGAGTCGAGTTTCTCGCGCTCTACGCGCGTGACTCGACGCTCGCGTGTCCCAAGCGTGACCGTGGGCGCGGAGCGCGTGGCGCGGCGAGCGAGCGATCAGTTGGTCAACGAGCGGGGGTGTGTCCGCTGGCGGTACACAGAGTTCCCTCAGCGACCACACCCCCAGCCGTTGCTCGCGTGGGCCCGTTCTAACTACGCAGCGGCGCGGGACGCGAACCAGGCGCCGCCGCCGATCACGCGATCCCAGCCGGACCAGCTCGAACCGTCCGGCAGTTCCTTCTCCAGGCGGTCGAACGAGCCGAGCCGGCCGCCGAGGTTGTCGATCATGTGCACGAGCGTCGCCTCGCGCGTGCACGGCACGACCGGCGAGCCGTGCTCGAGCTGGCCGTGGTGGCTGAGGATGATGTGCAGCACCGCGACCGCGAGCTCCTCCGGGAAGCCGGGCAGGTCCTCGATCAGGCGCCGCACGCGGTAGTAGCCGAGCGGGATCTCGCCCTGGAGCTTGCCCAGGTCGGTCATGTCGATCGCCAGCGGGTCCGCCGTGTAGGCGTCGAGCTTGCCGATGTCGTGCAGCAGCGCGCCGGTGACCGCCACGTCGCGGTCCACGCCGCCGAAGGTGGCGGAGATCGCCGACACGGACTGGGCGACGGTCAGGCTGTGCTCGAGCAGGCCGTGCCGGTAGGCCTGGTGGTAGCGCTTGGCCGCCGGGGCCTCGCGGAACAGCTGCCAGGTCTCGGTGGCCGGGCCGAACACCTGGTCCAGCAGCCCGCGCAGGTGGCGGCACTGGACGGTCGCGATCAGCTCGCGCAGGTCGGCCTCCATGCGCGCGACCGGGATCCGCGGACCGTCGAGCAGGTCGTCGAGCGCGTACTCGTCGGCGCCGGCGGGGCGCAGCGAGCAGAGGTCCAGGCGCCCGCGCGGCTGGACGCGGCCGACGACGTGGACGACCGCGCCGGGGGCGAGGCCGGGCGACGTCCTCGGGCACGTGCGTCTCGAGCGTGCCGGTGCGATCGCCGAGCACGAGCCGCACCCCACCCTCGCGCGCTTCACGCACGCGGACCATCAGGACCTGGTCGATCTCCTGGCCGGGTGTGAGGTGGCGCACGGGCACGAAGGGGAACCCTAGGTCGCGCATCGGACGGGACGTTTACGCTGCAACGCATGCCCGAACGCACCGCGCTGGTCACCGGGGGAAGCGGCGGCCTCGGCCGCGCCGTCGTCGACGCCCTGCTCGACGAGGGCTGGCGGGTCGTCGTCCCCGTCAGGACCGGATCGGCGACCTCGAGGAACGCGACCGCCTGAGCACGGTCGTGGCCGACCTCACCGACCCCGACGACGTCGCCCGCGCCGTCCGCTTCGCCGCCGACGGCCCGCCGCTGCGGCGCGCTGGTCAACCTGGTCGGCGGGTTCGCCGCCGGTCAGCCGGTCGCCGACACGCCGGTGGCGGAGTTCGAGCGGCTGTTCACGCTCAACCTGCGTCCCACCTACCTGATGACGCAGGCCGTCCTGCCGCGGCTCGTCGCGGCCGGCGGCGGCTCGATCGTCTGCACCGCGTCCGTCGGCGGCGCTGACGCCCGTTCGCGGGCGGCGCCGGCTACGCGGCGTCCAAGGCGGCCGTGATCGCGCTTCGCGCGCGCCGTGGCCGCGGAGGGAAGGCCGGACGGGGTGCGCTGCAACGTGATCGTCCCGACCCAGATCGACACGCCCGCCAACCGCGCGTCGATGCCCGAGTCCGAGTGGGGCAAGCTCGTCCCGCCGGAGCGGATCGCCGCGACCGTCGCGTTCCTCTGCAGCGACGCCTCGGCGGCGATCAACGGCGCCACCCTGCCGGTCTAACCGCCGTAGAACTTGATCGCGCGCTTGGCCAGCGCGTTCGTGTCACGGCGGTTGGCGACCGCGTTGAAGGCGATCGCGAAGCCCGGGATCATCCGGCCCGCGAACTTCTTCCCGCTGCTCTTGCCGACCATCATCGCGAGCCGGGCGACCCCCGCCTCGTTGCGTCGAGAGCTTCGTGCCGACGTAGGCCGCGGCGACGCTGACGCCCGCGCCGTCGAGCGCCGTGCGCGCGTCGACCGGGTGCTCGTAGAGCCCGTTCAGGACCAGCAGCTCGGCCGGGCGCATGCGGATCGAGCGGGTCGAACCCGTAGGCCGCGGCGATGAAGAACACCATCCGCGACTCGATCCACGCGAGCCCGACGAGGTCCGGCACCATCGTGACGATGCCGCCGACGCCGGTCGCCGCGCCCTCGACGCTGGCCAGCGAGGCGTGCCGGCGCCGTGCCATCTGGGCGAGCGTCTTGCCGTCGGTGCCGTAGACCCGCCGGCGCCGGTCGGCCCAGGCCGCGGCGGCGGGCCCGTGGTACTCGGAGGCGCCGAGCGCGATGTGCTCGGGCGCGCGCAGCGGATCGGCGCGCAGGCGCTCCCACAGGCGAGCGGGCGGCGCCTTGGCCGGCTCGTCCACCGTCGGCCGCATCGTTCACTTGTCCAACATAGTTGACGTCGTGTCCAGTACGGCCGATAGCGGGGTATGTCTTGGGATATGACCGCTGTCCTTGAGCACCGGATCGAAATCGCCGGACATGCCACGCGCGCGCTCGAGGTCGACGGCGGCGGCCCCGGGATCGTCCTCCTGCACGGCTGGAGCGACTCCGCCGACACCTGGCGCCCGCTGCTCGCGGCGCTCGCGGCCCGCCACCGGCGGGCGATCGCCGTCGACATGCCGGGCTTCGGCAAGGCGACGCGGCTGCAACGACGGCGCGGTCCTGCCGCAGCTGGACGCGTTCGTCCTCGATCTTGTGGAGAGCTGGGCCGGCGGCGAGCCGGTCGTCGTCGCGGGCACCTCGCTCGGCGGCTGCGTCGCCCTGCGACTCGCGGAGCGTCCCGGCGACGTGCGCCTGGCCGGCGTCGTCCCGGTCGCCCCGGACGGGCTGGAGATGCCGTCCTGGTTCGACCCGATCGAGGAGGACCCGATCGTCCGCCGGCTGCTCTCGATCCCGGTCCCGGTCCCCGGCGTGCTCGTCCGCCGCGCGAAGTCGAGCGCGTACCGGCAGTTCGCGTTCCAGCATCCGAGCGAGACCCAGCGCGCGATCGTCGACGCCTTCAGCCAGAACGGCGAGACCCGCGCCGACGTCGCGGCCCTTCTGGAGTCCGGCCGCAAGCTCACCCCCGAGCTGCTGAGCGCCCCGTTCGACCTGATCGGCATCAGCTGCCCGATCCTGCTGGTCTGGGGCGCGCGCGACCGTGCGCTGCCGCACAGCGACGCCCGGATGGCGCTGGACTCGCTGCCGATGACGCACGTCGAGCTGATCGAGGGCGCAGGCCCCCGTCCGCAGCTCGAGGCGACCGGCCGGCTGCTCGAATTGCTCCTGCCTTTCGGCACGTAACGAGCGCAAGTTTGGTTGCGAGCGCAGCCACTCTGGCTACGCTCTTTGGAACCATGCGCCGGACCCTTCTCGCCACTTTCGCTTTCTTCCTCTTCCTCGTCGGGACCGCCGGCGCCGCCGAACCGCGCATCGCGGCCGGCGTGACCGCCGGAGGCACCGACGTCTCGGGCCTGACGCTGGCCGAGGCCGCCGGCAAGCTCTACAACGCCCACGGCTTCAACCTCGGCCGCCCGCTGTCAACGCACGTTGCGGGTCGCAAGTTCGCGGTCAACCCGAGCGATCTCGGGTTCGTCTACGACGTCAACAAGTCCGCCCGGCGGGCCTTCAACGCCGGCCTGAAGCCGCACACGGCCGCGGTCGAGGTCCCGCTCTTCGCGACCTACGACACCACGAAGGTCAACGCGTACGCGGCCAAGGTCGCGGCCGACGTCAAGCGCGACGCGCGCGACGCCCGCGTGGACATCAAGCTCTCGAAGATCGGCAAGGTCGCCTCGCGCGACGGCCGCATGATCGACGCGACCGCGCTCGCCACCACGGTCGGCGCCGCGCTGGGCGATCCCGCGGCGGACCGGATCCTCAAGCCCAAGCTCAAGGTCGTGCGCCCGAAGGTGACGACGGCGGGTCTGGCCAAGGCCTACGGCACGATCATCACGATCGACCGCGGCGCCTTCAAGCTGCGCCTGTTCAAGGGCCTGAAGCTCTCCAAGACCTACGGCGTGGCGGTCGGCATGCCGGCCTACCCGACGCCCACGGGCCGCTTCACGATCGCCAACAAGGCCGTCAACCCGGCCTGGACCGCGCCCAACAGCGCCTGGGCCGGGGCCTACGCCAACGAGATCGTCGCGGGCGGCTCGGCCGAGAACCCGCTGAAGGCTCGCTGGATGGGCATCGTCAACGGCGTCGGCATCCACGGCACCGGCGCACCGGGCTCGATCGGCAGCCGCGCCTCGCACGGCTGCATCCGCATGACGGTCCCGGACGTCGTCGATCTCTATCCGCGCGTGCCGGTCGGAACCCCGGTCCTGATCGGAAACTGACGTACACCCACCCCTCGGCTCCGGGTAGGGTCGCCTCAGATGCAGGTGACACAAACCGACGTTGATGAGCTCGCCGAATCCGCGCGCGAGCTCGGGCGGCTCGGGCTCGACACCGAGTTCATGCCGGAGGGGCGCTACAAGCCGCTCCTCTGTCTGGTGCAGATCGTGGTGGGTGAGCGGGTCGAGGTGCTCGACCCGCTCGTGGACACGTTCGACCCCACGCCGCTGGCCGAGGTGCTCGCCGATCCCGAGATCGAGATCGTGCTGCACGCCGGCCGCCAGGACGTCGCGATCCTCCGCCGCGAGTGGAGCACGACGTTCACCAACGTCTTCGACACCCAGGTCGCCGCGGGCTTCGCCGGCTTCTCCGCGCAGGCCGGCTACAACGGCCTGCTGCACGACGTGCTGCGGATCCGGCTGCCCAAGACCGCGAGCTTCACACGCTGGGACGTTCGGCCGCTGACCGAGGAGCAGATGTCCTACGCGCGCGGTGACGTCGAGCACCTGATGCCGCTGGCGGACAACATCCAGGAGCGACTGGTCGGACGCGAGCGGCTCGGGTGGGCGCGCGAGGAGTGCATCGCGATCGCCGAGGCCACCGACGAGCGCAACCCGGACGACGTCTGGCGCCGGCTGCCGCGCGTGAGCGGGCTGGACCCGCGCGAGCGCGCCGTGGCGCAGGCGCTGGCGGGCTGGCGCGAGCGGACGGCCGCCAAGGAGGACCGGCCCGTCGGCGCGATCCTGCGCGATCCCACCGTCGTCGAGCTGGCCAAGCGCCAGCCGACCGTGCGCCGCGACCTCTCCCAGATCCGCGGCATCACGCCCGACGTCGTACGCCGTCGCGGCGATGACGTGATGGCGGCGATCGAGGTCGGCCTCGAGGCCGAGCCGATCACGCTCGAGGAGGGCGACCGCTCGTCGACCGAGGCCGTCGACGGCCCGACGATCGCGCTCGCCGAGTCGCTCGTGCGCTCACGCGCGCAGGAGGCCGGCCTCGCCTACGAGCTGATCGCCGCCCGCGCAGATCTCTCGCCGGTCGTCGTCGCCGCCCGTCGCGGCCAGCCCGAGCCCGACGTGCGGACGCTGCAGGGCTGGCGCCGCGAGCTCGTCGGCACCGAGCTGCTCGAGCTGCTGGCCGGAAGGCGGACGCTCGGCGTCGGCGCCGGCGGCCGCGTCGAGGTCACCGAGGCCTGAGGCCCTCGAGGACCGCGGTCAGGACATCGGCGGGGTTGCCGATCCCTGACACCTCGCCGCCGGCGATGATCAGCCGGTAGATCATCGGCCCGACCATCACGTCGACCGCGAGGTCGGGGTCGAGATCCGCGCGGATCTCGCCGCGCGCCTTCGCGCGCTCGACGATCGCCCGCACGATCCGCCGCCGCGGCTCGACGAGGTGCTCGGAGAACAGCGCGTGCATCTCGGGGTCGCCCACGACCTCAGAGAGCAGGCGCGGCATCAGGGTCAGCGCCCCGGTGCGAGCGGCCCCCGCGATGATCGTCTGCGCCGTCGCGGCGAAGTCCCCGATCACCGAGCCGGTGTCCGCCGGCAGGGGGATGTCGCTGTTGAGGTGCACGATCGCCGCCTTCACGAGCTCCTCCTTGGAGCCGTAGCGGCGGTACAGCGTCGCCTTGCCGACGCCCGAGCGCTCGCGCACGCGCTCCATCGTGAGCGCGCGGTAGCCGTCCTCGGCCAGCAGCTGGAGCGCCGCCTGGAGGATCGCCTCGTCGGCCGCGGCGGAGCGCGGCCGCCCGGGCGGCCGCGCCTGGATGGTCATGCGGGAACGGCCTCGCGCACGCGCGCCCGCTCCTCGGAGGGGAGGAAGACGGCCGCGACGATGGCGCCCGCGAACGCGACGGCGGCGGCGATCAGCGCGGCGGTGTGCATGCCGGACACGAAGGCATCCTGCGCGGCGGCGGCGAGCCGGCCGTCACCCACGCGCTCGGACGACGGCCATCGCTCCGGCGAGCGAGTCCTGTGCGAGCTCGCGCGCCTCCAGCGGGAAGCGCGCTGACGGCCGAGTCCATGTGCCCACGGTACCCGCTGGCCTCGAGCGATCCGAGCACGGCGACGCCGAGCGCACCGCCGGCGACGCGGGTGGTGTCGTTGATCGCCGAGCCGACGCTCATCTTCGCCTCGGGCAACGAGCCCATGATCGCGTCCGTCGCGGGCGCCATCGCGGAGCCCATGCCGAGGCCGAGCAGCACCAGCGAGGCCGCGATCAGGCCGTAGCCCGAGGTCGACGCCGGCGGTGCTGAGCAGCAGCAGCGAGCCGGCGACGATCGCCAGGCCGGCGGGGACGACGACGCGGATGCCGAGCCGCTCGGTGAGCTTGGCCGACAGCGGGCCGCCGATCACCAGGCCGGCGGCGACGGGCATCGTGCGCAGGCCGGCGTCCAGCGCCGAGTAGCCGCGCACCTCCTGCAGGTACTGCGTGAGGAAGAAGATCATCCCGAACAGGGCGAAGAACGCGAGCGAGATCGGCAGCGCTGGAGGCGCTGAAGCGCGGGTTGCGGAAGAGCGTGACGTCGAGCATCGGCTCGGGCGCGCGGCGCTCCCAGGCGATGAAGCGCGACCAGCGTCGCCGTCGCGAAGATGAACGCGGCGAGCACGAGCGGCGTCGGTCCAGCCGCGCGACGGCGCCTCGATCAGCGCCCACACGAGCGAGCTGAGCGCGACGAAGGAGAGCACGAAGCCGCGCGGGTCCAGCCGCGGCGCGGAGTCGTCGCGGCTCTCGGGCACGAGGAAGCGCCCGGCGACCAGCGCGACGATGACGATCGGCAGGTTGACGAGGAAGATCCAGCTCCAGTCGGCGTGCTCGATCAGCCAGCCGCCGGTGACCGGCCCGATCGCGATCCCGATGCCGGAGACGCCGGCCCAGATGCCGATCGCCTTCCCGCGCTCCTCGGCCGGGAACGTGGCGGTCAGGATCGAGAGCGTCGAGGGCATGATGAACGCGCCGCCGACGCCCATCAGGGCGCGCATCGCGATCAGCAGCTCAGGTGTGCTGGCGAGCGCGGAGCCGAGCGAGCCGAGGCCGAAGACCAGCAGGCCGAAGGTGAGGGCGCGCTTGCGGCCGAAGCGGTCGCCGAGCGAGCCCGCGGTCAGCAGGACGCCGGCGAAGACGAGCATGTAGACGTCGACGATCCACTGCAGCTGCGAGGAGGTCGCGTCGAGATCGCGCTGCAGCGTGGGGAGCGCGACGTTGAGGATCGTGTTGTCGAGCCCGATGACGAGCAGCGACAGGCAGAGGACGGCGAGCGTCCACCAGCGGCGGGGGTCGAGCGCATCGCTCGAAACGAGACTGTTCCGTTTCATAACTCGACCGACGGTACAGCTTCGAGTTCAGAAACGCAAGCGTTCCGTTTCGTAACCCCTTAATGAGCCCATGGGGAAGCGCTTAGGGACATTTGAAGATCGGCTTAGCGCAGCCTTGAGGAACGGGTCCAAGATGGTCCTCGTGCTCACCGCCGTAGTCGACACCCTCCCGACCCTCCTGGCTATGGCGGCCGCCGCGCTCTTCGCTGTGATGGCGTGGGTCGGCGGCAGTACACACTGATTCGCGGCGACCCTCTCAAACCGGCCGCGACCCTCAAATAGCCGCGGCGCCCGGGAACCCCCTCTCCTCCCGGGCGCCGCGGCGCCCCTCTTTAAAAGGCCGTGTAGCCGACCGTGCCGAGGTTGTCGAGGTTGCTCGACGCCAGGCCGAGCCAGGACAGCGTGTAGAGCTTGTCGCCGATGACGAGCGAACGCTCGATCGTGGCGCTCTCGTTGCGCGCGTCGCTGCGATGCTCGACCCGCCCGGCTTCGGTGAGCGCGTTCGGTGCGACGCGGACGCCGACCGCGCCGAGGAACGGCGTCGTCCCGTAGCTCTGCAGCGGCATCACGACGAGGTTCGACTTCGGCCAGAACAGGAAGGCGTGCGGATCGTTCTCGACCGCCGACGCGCTGAAGGGGAACTGCAGCTGTGCGACCTCGCGCGGCGCCGCGAAGTTCGAGACGTCGAACAGCGAGGTCTTGACGCTGGAGCCACCGTCGCGGCCGACGCCGAGCAGCAGGTTCTCGCCGACGGGATGCAGGTAGGCCGAGTAGCCGGGGATCTGCAGCTCGCCCACGACCTTGGGCGCGGTCGGATCGGAGAGGTCGAGCGTGAACAGCGGATCGCCCATCTGCTGGACGAACGTGACCACGTACGCGCGCTCGCCCATGAAGCGCACGGCGTAGATGCGCTCGCCCGGGGCGAGGCCGCTGACGGCGCCGACCTGCTTGAGCTTCGCGCCGTCCTGGCGCAGCACCGTGACCCGGCTCGTGCCCGGGACGCGCTGCGGCGTCCACGGCGGCTGCTCGGTCGAGGCGACGCGCAGGTCGCCGTCGTGCTCGGAGAGCGCGTAGTTGTTGAGGATGAAGCCCGGGCACGGTGCCGGTCGCCTTGTAGACGGTCTTCGTCGGGTCGGAGATGTCGAAGCGGTGGATCTCGGTCCGCAGGCCCTCGGGCACGTCGGTGCCGAGCTCGAGCGCGCGCACGTAGCGGTGGCTCGCGACGTAGAGGCTGCGATCGGAGCCGTAGACGACCTGGGCGCCGGCCATCACGCCGTCACGGTCGAGCGAGTACATGCCGCGGTCGAGGTCGACCGTGAGGATCGCCAGCACGTCGAGCCCGGAGAACTTCGCCGGGTGCGTGACGGCCTCGCAGGGCGCGAGGTTGCGCCTGAAGGTCTTGCCGCTGAGGTTGCTCTTGAGGACCGTGCGCCCGAGGAAGCGCCCGAGACCGGCGTCGTCGACCGCGTCGTCGATCGACTCGCCGTCGTCCGGGATGATCGGCTGGGCGACGGCGTCGATCACGAGCCGCGCCGTCGCGCCGTTCTGGCGCGCGTCGATGAAGCGCCCGGGGACCTCCATCGTGCGCAGCACCTTGGGCGCTGCCGAGACGTCGATCTCGGTCACGATGGTGATGCTGGCCTGCGGGGCGACCTGCGGCGCGATCGGGACGCCGATCGGCGAGTTGGCGCTCGCGCCCTTGGTCGCGATCACGAGGATGCGGTCGCCGCGCAGCATCAGCCGGTGGTCGAAGCCGTCGAGCGGCGAGCGTCGCCGTCACGCCGCCGCCGGGCGCGATCACGCGCAGCGTCTTGTCCGTGACGGCGAAGATGCGCCGCCCGTCGGTCTTGATCACGTCGGGCTCGTCGACCCCGGCCTCCTGCACGTTGGTGCCGGAGAAGTCCGGCACCGCGCCACCCACGGCCGTTCCGCTCGTCGGCGCCGCGGCCATCGGCGCGACCGCGACGAGATCGCCTTCGGCCCGCTGCGGCATCAGCGGCGGCGTCGCGATCGTCTGCGCCGGCGAGGGGACGGCCTGCGCCGGCACGCCGACTCCGCCTCGGGTCCTCAGCGCCCCGTCTCGTGCGTAGCCGACGAGGTCCTTGCAGGAGTTGAACGCCTTCAGGCGCTGCTTGGGACTGCCGCCGCGGCGGTGTCCGCAGCGAGCAGGGCCAAGACGAGGGAGACCGTCGCCGCGATTCGCATGAGCCCAAAGTACTCAGCATGAGCCCCGTTGCGCCAGCTTTGCTCGGTAGGTCTGCATATCGGCGTGTGTCCAATCTCCGTGCGTCTGGTGTTTCAGGCGCTCCACGCGTTCGCGGTGGTAGGGAGAGGAGACGCTCTCGCTGTGGCCGATCACGTTGTTCGTGCCGATGCCGTAGAGGCAGCGCAGCCAGCGCGTGAGCCGCAGTGAGGCCGCCAGCTGCCTGGGGTTGCGGAGGATCTCGCCGTCGCTGAACCCGACATGCTCGATTCCGATCGCCGTGTAGTTGAGGCCGACCGTGTGCCGGCACATGATCGAGCGCGGCACCAGCTGGTAGATCGTGCCGTCGCGGTCGATCACGTAGTGCGCGCAGGTCCCGGGCAGCTCCTTGAGCTCGGAGTCCGGGCTGTCAGGGGCGAACGTGTTGAACGTCTGCTGGAACGTCGAGGTGACCGTGTAGTGCTCGACGATGACCTTGGGATCGCGCAGCCGGTAGGAGTCGATCCCGTAGTGGCGGCGCGCATAGGCGGCCATCTCCTGCTTGCGTCTCGCCGGAAACGGGATCGGTTTCTGCACGATCGTCGGCATCGGCGCGGCGGCGGCGAGCGTGGCGGCCAGGACGGCAAGCATGCCTTCACACCTTGACACGCCGCTCTTGGATCGGGGAGTGTTGATCGGGTTGACATGACGAGCTCCCAATACGTGGGCATAGCGATCATTGCGGGCTACTGGATCGTGTTGATCACGACCCGCTGGATGTTCATCGCGCGTCCGAACCGCCGGTTCACGCTGGCCCGCATCGATGACGCGCAGTACTTCCTCGAGCCCGAGGCACCGCCGTCGCTGCTCGATGAGGCGCGAAGCATCGCCTCCGGGACGCACGTCTACGACGACCTGCCGTGGCTGCGCGAGCGCCGCGGCCTCGATCCGCCCGAGGAGCCCGACGTGCCGCGCGTCCTCCGTCGCTTCCTGCAGCGCGCGTCGGACCCGTTCATCTGGAACGGCTCGCGCGACCTCGTGGCCTGGAACCTGATGCACCGCGTCGAGGCCGACCACGCCGCGACGCTGACCGGGCCCAAGCTGATCGCGGCGATGATGAAGGCCCAGAGCCAGCTCGAGGACCTTCCCCCGGGCAAGCGGACCTACTGGGCGCGCGTCCTGCACGACCAGCTCGACGGCGCGCCCGGCGGCCGGCTGCGCGACGAGCCGGTCGCCCAGGCGATCATGCGCAACCTCCTCAACGAGCTCTACAACGCGCGCGACACGAAGTTCACCAACCTCGCCACGCAGCAGAACAAGGTGACGTGGCTCGTCTTCACCGGCCTGGCCATCCTCGCCGCGCTGGTCAGCCAGGGCTACGAGGACCTGCTGCTGGCGGGTGCCGTCGGCGGCATCCTCAGCCGGTTGCAGCGGGAGCTGCAGCGCCGCGACGTGCCCAGCGACTACGGGCTCTCCTGGTCGGTGCTGTTCCTGTCGCCGGTCTCCGGCGCACTCTCGGCCTGGGCCGGGCTGCTGCTGCTGCAGACGCTGCAGAAGTTCAACGTGCTCGAGCTGTCCTCGCTGCTGCCCGACAGCGCGGATCTGACGGCACCGACCGGGGCGATGCTCGGCGTGGCGATCCTGTTCGGCATCTCCGAGCGAATCCTCGACCGGCTCGTGCGCCAGGCCGAGGACGAGATCGCGACCCAGCCCGCCGCGGCCAAGAAGTCCGCGTCTGCGGCACAGGAGCCGCCGACCCATCCGGCCGCCGCTCCCGAAGTCGCCGCTCCGACGGTCTAGGCCTCGAGGTTCGAGAGATGGCTGACTTTCACAGCGAGACGATGTCCGTGATCACGGTCGACGCGGCCCCGGGTGAGGGGCCGGACCTGCATCGCCACCCCTACGAGGAGGTCTTCGCGGTGCTCGAGGGAGAGGCGACGTTCACGCTCGGGGAGGAGACGATCGTGGCCCGTGGCGGCGACTTCGTGGTCGCCCCGCCGGAGGTCGCGCACGCGTTCAAGAACACCGGCGCCGGGCGCCTGCGCTCGGTCGACATCCACGCCAGCCCGGTGTTCAAGACCGAGTGGCTGTGAGCGCGGCGCGGCCGAGCGCACCCGCCGTCGGATAGCGCTCGTCCGGGTCCTTGGCCATCGCGGTGCGGATCACGTCGTCGAGCGCTCGCGGGGCTTCAGGCGCGACGTCGCTGAGCACCGGCGGCGGCTCGTCCATGTGTGCCAGCATCGTCGCCGCCGAGACCGGGCGCGGGAACGGCACCTGGCCCGTGACCGCCTGGAAGAGCATGCAGCCCAGCGCGTAGACGTCCACTCGGGCGTCGATCGTCTCGCCCAGCAGCTGCTCGGGCGCGGCGTAGTCGCAGGAGCCGAGGAAGCTGCCGACCTGCGTCAGCGGCGCGGCGGAGGCGTTGACGTTCTTCATCAACCCGAAGTCGGTGAGCACGCAGTGGAGCTCGTCGCCCTCGCCCTCGATCAGGACGTTGGCGGGCTTGACGTCGCGATGGACGATCCCGCGCGCGTGAGCGGCGTCGAGCGCATCGGCGACCTGCGCCACCAGTCGCGCCGCGAGCGGCGGCGCGAGCTTGCGCCCACCGGACAGCAGCGCGGCGAGGTCCGACCCGTCGACGTACTGCATCGTCACGAACAGCCGCCCGTCCTTCGCCCCCGCGCCATAGACGCGGACGACGTTCGGATGGCGGATCGAGACCTCCGCCTCGTACTCGCGCTGGAAGCGGATCCGGAACTCGCGATCCTCGCTGAGCTCCGGCGCGATCACCTTCAGCGCGACGTCGCGGTCGAGCTTGAGGTGGCGCGCCTTGAAGACCATCCCCATGGCGCCACGGCCCGCGACTCCGAGGATCAGATGATCCGCGAACGTCGTGCCAACGATCAGGTCGTCCATCGGTATATGCGTTCGTACCAGTTCCCGGCGTGCCGATGCAACGGCCGACCGATGAGTTCGCCCCCGGACCGTCGTCTGATGGGCATGAGCGCTATCAAGACCGACATGACGACCGACGAAGCGACGTTCGCGGAGGCCGTCGAGCGCCACCGCCGCGAACTGCATGTCCACTGCTACCGGATGCTGGGCTCGTTCGAGGAGGCCGAGGATGCGCTGCAGGAGGCCTTCCTGCGCGCCTGGCGCGGCCGCGAGAGCTTCGAGGGCGACTCGCAGCTGCGGGCGTGGCTGTACAAGATCGCGACCAACGTCTGCCTGGATGCACTGCGCCGCAACAAGCGCCAGGTGCCGGTGCTGCACTCCAAGGCCGAAGTCCCGTGGCTGCAGCCCTACCCGGACCAGTTGCTCGACGAGATCGCGCCGAGCGAGGAGCAGCCGGACGCCGTCGTCGTCGCGCGCGAGACGATCGAGCTCACCTTCATCGCCCTGATCCAGCTGCTGCCCGCGCGCCAGCGCGCGGTCGTGATCCTGCGCGACGTGCTCGACTGGTCGGCGGACGAGACCGCGAAGCTGCTCGACATCAGCGTCGCCGTCGGCCAACAGCGCGCTTCAGCGCGGCCGCGAGACGCTGCGCAACGAACTGCCCGAGCGTCCGTCGGAGCGACGCGACACCCCCGAGCTCAGCGCCGAGGAGCAGCGGCTGCTCGCCGGCTTCATCGCCGCCCACGAGGCCGGTGACGCGGTGGCCTCGGCGGCGCTGATGCGCGAGGACATCCGCGCGACGATGCCGCCCTACCCGAGGCGTCTACGACGGCCGCGACGCGATCGCGCCGCTGCTCGAGATCGCCTTCGGGCCGGAGGGCATGGGCGAGTGGCGGCTCGTCCCGACGCGCGCGAACCGCCAGCCCGCGGCGGCCAGCTACCTGCGCAAGCGGGGCGAGACGGAGTGGCGCGCGTTCAAGCTCGACATCCTGCGCTGCGAGGACGGCGGGGTCGCCGAGATCACGACGTTCGGTGCCGAGTTGTTCGAGCAGTTCGGGCTGCCGGCCGTGCTCGCCGACCGATGAGTCCGCGGGCGTGGCAGAGTCTCAACTGACATGTTCAAAGACACGAAGGCATTCAGCGGCTTCGCCGTCGACGACCTCGAAGCCGCGGCCAAGTTCTACGGTGAGACCCTCGGCCTGCGGACCTCGACCGAGATGGGCCTGCTCAACCTGCTGCTGGCGGACGGGGAGCGGCCGACGCTCGTCTACCCGAAGCCCGGCTTCGAGCCGGCCACGTACACGATCCTCAACTTCCCGGTCGAGGACATCGACGCGGCCGTCGACGAGCTGACCGAGCGCGGCGTCGCGTTCGAGGTCTACGACGGCTTCCGCCAGGACGAGAAGGGCATCGCCCGCGCCAACGACCAGGGCCCGTCGATCGCCTGGTTCCGCGATCCCGCGGGCAACATCCTCGCGGTGCTCGAGGGCGAAGGCCCGCCGAACGAATAATTGACACCGGGGGGCTGCCGCCCCCCGGACCCCCCGCTAGTAGTTCCCGGAGATCAGGTCCCACGCCCGGCGCAGCTTGGCGCTGAGATGGCTGGACGAGATGTCGTCGGGGTCGACGGCCATCGTCGCCGGGTTCTCGGACGGCTCGGGCAGCGCCTCGACGCCCGACGCGTCGATGCGCAGGACCACGCCCTGCTCGTAGATCTCCGCGACTTCCGGGGCATCGACGAAGCGGTGCCCGCCTGGGCCTGAGCGCACGTCGATGACCAGGCCGTCGAACACGTCCGCTTCGGCGTCGGCGAGGACGTGCTCGACGACGCCGATCCGCTCGCCGTCGGACGAGAGCACGGGCGTCCCGTCGGTCAGCGTCAGGTATGAGGCCGGGGCTCCGAGATCCATACGCCCACCGTACCCGGATCGCACAGTTGTGCTGCCGCGAGCTGTGCGCCGTCGTCGCGCACCGCGGTCGCGACGGCCGCGGCCCGCTCCGCCACGCCGGGGCGCAGGCTGGACTCGAGCGCGCTCGTGAGCGAGGCCGGCGTCGGCGCGCCGGGTGCGTGCGCGGTTCCGATGCCGAGCTGCTGGATCCGATGCGCCCAGTAATGCTGGTCGTAGTTCTGGGGGATCACGACCTGCGGCGCACCGGCGCGCGCGGCCGCGGTCGTGGTGCCCGCTCCACCGTGGTGGACGACGGCGGCGACGCGTCCGAACAGCGCCTGCTGGTTGACCTCACCGATCGCCAGGCAGTCGGGCTGCGCGTCGATCGGCGACAGGTCCGCCCAGCCCTTGGCGACGATCGCGCGGCGGCCCAGTCCCCGGGCCGTACCGATCATCACGCGGCTCAGGCCCTCCGGCGCGCGGATGCTGCCGAAGCCGAAATAGACGGGCGGATCGCCGGCGTCGAGGAACGCCTCCAGATCGGGCGAGAGCGCGCGGTCGTCGGGCACGATCCAGGCGCCGGGCTGGAACACGCCTTGGTCATCTCGCTCGGGCCAGGGCGCGAGCGTCGGGTCGGCCGCGAGCCATGGGCGGTCGGTGAAGATGTGGCTGCGCACGTCGTCGACGGCCGCCAGGCCGAGCTCGGCGCGATGGGCGTTGAGCGCGGCGCCGAAGCGGGCGTTGAAGCGCTCCGCGTCGCGAGCCCACAGCTCGTCGTTGCTCTCCGTCGCAGGCATCGGCGACCCGAGCGGGGCGGGCGGGTGCTGCGGCGACGGCAGCACTGCCGGGCAGTACGCCGCGAACACGTACGGGCCGCCGTCATCCGGCGCAGCTCGGGGCCGATCGGCGTGAACGCGAAGCCGAGCTCCGCGATCCAGTCACGGAAGTCGGGCGGCGCGCAGAGGTGGACGTCGTGGCCGCGGATCCGCAGCTGCAGCGCGAGTGCCACCAGCGGCTGGACATCCCCTCGCGACCCGATTGTCGACAGCAGTGCGCGCATCGAACCCCAACCTGGACAATGGCACGGTGCGATTGCCGTACGAGTTCCCATCGCCGCTGCGCACCGAACGGCTGCTGCTGCGGACGATGACGGGGGCAGACGTCGACGACATCCATGCCTACCAATCGCGCGACGACGTCTGCCGCTATCTGATGTTCGAGCCGCGCGAGCGCGACGCGGTCGCCGAGAAGGTGGCGACGTACTCGCAGGCGCGCGTGTTGAGCGCCGAGGGCGACTACTGGCAGCTGGCGGTCGAACGCGAGGGCCGTGTGATCGGCGACGTGTACTTCACGATCAAGAGCACCGAGCACCAGACGGGCGAGATCGGCTGGACGCTGCATCCCGACTTCAGCGGCCAGGGGTTCATGACCGAGGCCGCCGGCGCGGTCCTGGGGCTCGCGTTCGCGGAGATCGAGCTGCACCGGGTGATGGCCGACCTCGATGCGCGCAACACGAGCTCGATCGCGCTCTGCCGCCGCCTCGGGATGCGCGAGGAGGCCCACTTCGTGGAGGACCTGTGGTTCAAGGGCGAGTGGGGCGACACGGGGATCTACGCGATCCTCGAGCGCGAGTGGCTTAGAGATCGAGGATCAGGTCGTCCCGCGGTCGAGAGCAGCAGATGAGCGCGCTTCCCTCGGCGGGCGGTTCGATCGGGTCGGGGTCGTAGGCGACGGCGCCCGCGATCAGCGTCGACTCGCAGTTGTGGCAGACGCCCGTGCGGCACGACCAGCGGACAGGGACGTCGCAGGCCTCGGCGAGCTCGAGGAGGCTCGCGTAGTCGTCGCTCCAGGGGATGGCGAGGCCGCTGCGGGCGAACTCGATCGTCGGGCCGGCGCCGGGCTGGCCGGCCGGCGCATGCGGCGGCCGCGCGGGTGCCGTCGCGATGCCGGGGGTCAGACCGGGCGCGGGCCCGAACGGTTCGGTGTGGATGTGTGCGGCGTCGAGGCCGATCGCCGCCAGGCCGGCGCTGATCTCCTCCATGAACGGAGCCGGCCCGCAGACGTAGGCCTCGGCGTCGCGCGGCGGCTCGAGCTCGGCGAGCAGCGACGCGCTGAGATGGCCCGCGCGGTCGAAGTCGCGGCCTTCAAGGTCGTTCTCGTCGGGACGGCTGTAGTAGATGCGGCAGCGGACGTTCGGGAGTGAGGCCAGGCGCTCGCGGGCCTCGGCGGCGAAGGGGTGCTCGCGGCTGCTCCGTGCTCCGTGGAGCCACCAGATCTCGCGGCCGGAATGCTCGTGCGCGAGCGCGTGGAGCATCGCGAGGACCGGCGTGGCGCCGATCCCGGCGCTGATCAGCAGGACCGGCGCGCTGGTGTCGTCGAGGATGAAGGTGCCACGTGGTGCGGCGATGTCGAGGCTCTCGCCGACGGCCAGGCGGGTGTGGAGATAGCCGCTCGCGATGCCCTGCTGCTCGCGTTTGACGGTGATCCGGTAGTAGCCCGCGCCGGGCGGTCCGGAGAGCGAGTAGTTGCGCAGCACCGACCGCGCCTCGCCGCCGGGTTCGATCCGCACCGTGAGGTACTGGCCGGGACGTGCGGGAGGCAGCGGCGCTCCGGTCGGATCCTCGAGGCGGATCGAGGTGACCGAGTCGCTCTCTCGCTCGAGTCCGCTGACGGTCAGGCGACGGAAGCCGGGCCAGGCAGGAGGTGGGCTGGCGTTGGACAGACCGGCGTTGCCGCTCCCGGGCCGGGCTTCGAGCAGGTCGCGAAACGATCCTTGCCAGCCCGGGCTGAGGGCGGGGATGCGCAGCGCCCGCAGCAGCTGCTGGCGCGGGTGCCCAGGGAGGTAGAGGAGCGCGTCGACCTCGGCGACGCTCATGCCCTCCGGCCCGTCGGCGAGCTTGACGATCTCGTCTCCGGCCTCGACCTCGCCCTCCTCCAGCACCCGGAAGTAGAAGCCTGGGCGGCGGTGCGCGACGAGCAAGGCGGGGATGCGCGGCTCGTTCATGCGGATCCCGACCCGGTAGCAAGTGACGCGGGGCTGGGTCACCTCGAAGCTCGCGCTGCCGATCCGGTAGCGGTCGCCGACGCAGACCTCGGCGTCGCTCAATCCCTCGACGGTGAAGTTCTCGCCGAACTGCCCGTGGACGAAGTCGTCTCGTCCCAGCTCGCCTTCCCAGTACCGATAGGAGTCGAGCTGGTAGACGAACACGGCGCGCTGCTCGCCACCGTGCCCGCCCAGATCACCCTGACCGTCGCCGTCGATGTTGAGCCTGCGGACGCGGCGCGGCCCGCTGACCGGGTCCTTGAACACGCCAGTGAACACGGTCTTCCCGTTCCAGGGCACCTCTTTCGGCATGCCGACGTTGACCGACAGCAGCCGTCCGCTCGTCGCGTCGGACATCACGACTCGAAGCTTCGCGGCTCAGCGGCCCGAGGTCCAGCCCGTTGAGCCCATTCAACGGCGGCGCGATTGACTCCCTGAGAACGGCATGAGACGCTCGCGGCTCGCTCGCGCAGTCACGAGGGGGTCTTTGTATGAAGGGTTTCAAGCGCGCCGGCTTCGGCGTGTTGGTGACGGGCGCGGTGCTCGCCGCCGCACCCGCGGCACACGCCGCGGGCGTCGGGGTGACGCAGATCAGTTCGCTGCCGGCGGGGGCCAAGGCCGGCAACTTGACCGGCGTCGTCACCAACGAAGGTGACCGGGCGGCGCGCGCCGAGGTGAGCGTGCGCGTGATGCGGCGCAAGACCGGTGGGGCGCTGATCGGCAGGGCGTCCGTCGAGGTCGCCGCGCACAGCACGAAGACCTTCCTGGTGGGCGTCAAGGTGCCCAGCCTGAGGAAGGGCACCTACTACGTGGCCGCATGCACGCCGCAGGGCGGCGCCGACAAGGGCGCGCTCGGCTGCGCCACCAGCGCCGCCGACCTCAAGATCAAGGGCGGGGACGCGGTGCGCGGCAAGCTCGCGCAGCGGCAGTTCGAGGCGCAGGGCAAGGCCCGCATCGCGCAGGCGCAGTGCTCGCCCGGCGCTCGCACGCTCGTCAAGCCGGGCGACCGCGTGTGGCCTGAGCTCGGCAACGGCGGCTACCAGAGCATCCACAGCGACGTCTTCATCAACTACGACGCCGTCACCAACAAGTTCCTGCCGGGCACGCACGTCGAGCTGATGCAGAAGTCGACGCAGTGCCTGAGCGAGTTCAGCCTGGACTTCGATCGCCGCAGCAGCATCTCGGCCACGGCGGCCGTGCCGGGCTCGGACATGACCGTCCAGTCGATCACGATCGACGGCGTCCCGGCCACCTTCGTGCACCGTCAGCCGACCTTCCCGGGCAACCCGAACGGACCGGACGATCCCAACCCGCTCGCGCACGCCGCGTCGAACACCAACCCGGTCTCGGCGACCAACCCGAACCCGCCGGCCTGCGCGCCGGCCGGCAACAACGCGAACCAGCAGGGCGTGCAGTGCGGTGAGACCAAGCTGGTCATCACCCCCGCCCAGCCGATCCCGGCCGGGACGAACTTCAAGGTCGTCGTCAACTACGTCGGCCAGCCGGGCATCCGCGTGAACCCCTCCCTCGGCAACGAAGGCTGGTTCAAGAGCAACACCCCGGCCGGCGACGGCGCGATGGTGACCTCGGAGCCGTCCGGCTCGATGGCCTGGATGCCGCTCAACAACCACGTCTCGGTCAAGCCGACCTATGACGTGCACTCGACGGTCAACCACGACCCGGCCGCGGCGCCCGGGGTCAACCGCGTGTTCATCGGCCCAGGCCGTCTGGTCTCGAAGGTCGTCAACGCGCCGGACGCCAACTATCCGACGACCGGCTCGCGCACGTTCAACTGGCACTCGGCCGAGCCGATCGGCTCCTACCTGGTCGAGAACAGCGTCGGCCACTTCGACGAGTCCGAGCGCATGGCCACGGCAGGCGACGTCATCTACTACGAGTACCAGTCCGCCAACATCGCCGCGGCCCGCAAGGCCACCAACCAGGCGATCATGGACATGCAGGAGGAGATCACCCACTTCCAGGAGCGCTACAACGGGCCGTTCCCGTTCAACGCCAACGGGATCGTGATCGCGCTGCCGAACGCCTCCTTCCAGGAGGAGATGCAGACCAAGATCGTCTTCGTCAACGGCAGCATCGGCAACAACGCGGAGATCTTCAGCCACGAGAACATGCACCAGTGGTGGGGCGACTCGGTGTCCTACCTCGAGCCGCGGTACACGTTCTTCAAGGAGGGCTACGCGGACCTCTCCCAGTTCCTGTTCGCGGGCGACATCGCCGGCAAGGCGGCCGGCCCGGTCGGCTCGGCCGCGTACAACACGGCCTTCGAGGCGGTCGTCGCGACCCGCTTCGCCGCGACCAACAAGTACAACACGACCAGCACGTCGTTCTGGACCGTCGTGCCGACCAACCCGACGTCGGGCCAGCTGTTCGGCAACTCGAACACCTACACCCGTCCTGGCATGTCCTACATCGCGCTGCGGGCGATCTTCGGCAACGACCAGTGGGTCAAGGTCAACAAGGAGATCCAGACCGACTACAAGTACGGCTCGATCACCCCCGAGCAGGTGATCGCGGTGTACCACAAGTACCTGCCGAACCAGTCGAAGGGCTGCCACAACAAGCTCGACGCGTTCTTCAAGCAGTGGTGGTACACCAGCTACTCGGGGAACCCGGCGAACGGCAATAAGCCGTCCATCACCGGCCCGGGCCTGGCGGGCAACGACCACTTCTGGGACGCCAACGGTGGCTGCTCGGACTACGGCACCGACGTCTCGCTTCCGGCCGGCGGCACCGTTGGAGCGACGCTCAGCCTCTCGCTCGGCACGGCCGCGAGCTTCGGCAACGGGTTCACGCCCGGCGTCGCCAAGGACTACACGGCCACCACGAGCGCGAACGTGATCTCGACCGCGGGCGACTCGACGCTGTCGATCGCCGACCCGAGCAGCAACGCCCCGGGCCGTCTGGTCAACGGCGCGTTCAGCCTCCCGACGGCGCTGAAGGCCGTCGGCACCAGCCCGGCGGGAACGTCGGCCGGCGCCGGCTCGGTCAGCGGCGCGCCGCTGAACCTGGTCACCTGGTCCGCACCGGTCTCCAATGAGCCGGTCCAGGTCCTGTTCACCCAGTCGATCGGTGCCAACGACGCGCTGCGCACCGGCACCTACGCGAAGACGCTGACCTTCACGCTCAGCACGACCACGCCGTAAGACGCACTGTCGCGCCGCCGTTGATCGCATTCAACGGCGGCGCGATGGAGTCCGCTACAGATCCCGGCGCCGGAACGCGGCGAGGGCCAGCCCGCCGACCGCGGCGAGGTAGAGCACGGTGTAGGGGACGAGGAACGCGCCGAAGCTCTGCGCGCCGCCGAACGGGCCGAGGTCGATCGCGTAGCGCGTGAACCCGACCGTGTCGGTCGTGATCGCGCTCAGCGCCTGCTGGTAGAGCGCCTCGAACGGCAGCGCCCAGGATGAGATGCGCGAGACGGTCGCCAATGTCTCGGAGCCCAGCCCTTCGGCGATCTGACCCAGCAGGCCCGCGGTCAGCCCCGCGCCGAACAGCATGAAGACCGCGATCCCGTTGGCGGTGGCGGACAGCACGACCGAGCCGCCGAGCGCGAGCGCGGCGATGATCGTGACCGCCGCGCCGAGCTCGAGCGCGGGCAGCAGGAGCCGGTCCGGCCACCACTCGACGAAGACGTCGGTGATCACGACCGAGGAGAGGAACACGACGATCACGTAGGCCGAGCAGACGCCGGCCGCCGCGGCGAAGCGGCCGAGCAGGTACGTGCCGCGCGGCAGCGGCCGCACGAGCAGCGGCTGCAGCAGTCCGCGCTCGGCATCACCGCGCACGGCGCCGAGCGTCAGGAACACGGCCAGGATCGCGCCGAGGAAGAGCGTCGCGAACATCGACAGGCCGAGCAGGGTCGCGCCGCCGACGACACGGCCCTCGATCCCTTCCGGCCCGCCGATCTCGTCGACCTCCTGCGAGATCTGCCAGACGCCGAGGCCGTACAGCGCGAGGAACGCGACGGTCAGCAGCGCGACGACGACGAACACGCGCCGCCGCACCGACTCGCGCAGGGCGAAGCCCGCGATGATCGCCGCGCCTCTCACCGGCCGCCGACCACTTCCAGGTACTTGTCCTCGAGGCTCGAGCGCAGCACGCGCACCTCGTAGATCTCTTCCCCGGCCTCGACCAGCTCCCGGACGATGCGCGGGATGTCCTCCCGCGTCGCCTGTGCGAAGAGTCGCACCCCTCGGCCGGTTTGAACCTCCACGCCGCCGGCGTGCGAGAGCTCGGCCGGCGTGCCGGCGGCGACCACCTCGCCGCGCGCGATGATCGTCACGCGGTCGCAGACAAGCTCGACCTCGGACAGCAGGTGCGAGTTCAACAGCACCGCGACGCCGCGGTCGCGCAGCGACTCCAGCAGCTCGCGCACGGTCCGCCGTCCCGCCGGGTCCAGTGCGCTCGTCGGCTCGTCCAGCAGCAGGAGCTTCGGCGAGCCGATCATCGCCTGCGCGATCCCGAGCCGCTGCTGCATGCCCTTCGACATCGCGCCCACCCGCCGGTCGGGCACCTCGCCCAGGCCGACCAGCTCCAGCAGATCCCGCCGCTCGACCGAGCCGCCCGTCGAGCTCGCAAGCTTCTGGTGCAGCTGCAAGAGCTCGTCCGCGCTGAGCCAGTCCGGGAAGCGGAAGAGCTCCGCCAGATATCCGATCGCCCCGCTCAGCTCGACGGTCCCCGACGTCGGGCGCACCAGCCCGCAGGCGATCTTCACGAGCGTCGACTTCCCGGCGCCGTTCGGTCCGAGCAGGCCGATCAGCTCGCCCTCGCCGACGGTCAGGTCGACGCCCTTCAGGGCCTCGTTCGCGCCATAGCGCTTGCGCAGGTCGTGGACGGCGAGCGCGGCGGTCACGCGGCCGAACCCTAGGGGGTCAGACCCCTCGCGGGTCGGTTTGCACGGGATCTCCTCACAACCGCCCGACCAGCTTCACGCAGCGCGCCGGGAACGCCGGCGAGCACGTCAGAGCGTGTGGTCGTACTTGTCGTGCCAGCCGCCCCACGTGTACGGCGGGGTCTGCGGCCAGTTCTCGGGCGAGTCCTCCCACGTCTCCTGGCGGCCGTACGCGGTGATGTCGAGGAAGCTCCAGGTCGACCCGAGCGCCTCGTCGCCGCGGGCGTCGATGAAGTAGGTCCGGTAGACCTCATCCCCGTCGCGGAGGAACACGTTGGTGCCGTGCCACTCCGCGACGTCGTGGTCGGCGTCGAAGTCGTCGCGCAGCGTGTACCAGGGGAACTCCCAGCCCATGCGCTCGCGATAGCGCTGCAGGTGCTCCTGCTCGCCGCGGCTGACGGCGACGAAGCGCGTGTCGCGCTCGCGCAGGTGCAGCAGGTTGCCCAGCTGATCGGCGTACATCGAGCAGCCGGGGCAGCCGCGCTCGGGGTAGACGCCCATGTCCGGATCCATGAAGAACCGGTACACGACCAGTTGCCGGCCGCCGTCGAAGAGGTCCAGCAGCGTCGCTTCATCGCCGCCGGGCGCGGTGAAGCGGTAGTCCTTCTCCAGCCGGATCATCGGCATGCGGCGGCGCTCGGCCGCGAGCGCGTCACGCGCGCGGGTGTGCGCCTTCTCGTGCCTGAGCAGTGCCTCGCGCGCGGCGCGCCACTGCTCAGGCGTGACGATGTCGGGTTTGCCCGTGCTCATCGTGGCCTCCGGGTGATGTCGTGGGCCACGCCTGCCGTGGCCCTTCACCAGGTGAGCGGAGCCGAGCACGGCTTCTCGACACGTCCGTCGCTATGGGGAGATGGTCCAGGAGTCGATGCGGCCGACGTCGGCGGCTGCGGCGTCCTGGACGCGCAGCTTCCAGGTTCCGTTGCGTTGCTCGGAGGACAGGTTGAGGGTGTAGGTCTGGTCGATGTTGTCGGTGCTGCCGCCGGCCCGGTTGTGCAGCGGGTAGGTGCTGCCGTCGGGCGCGACGAGGGAGACGACGAGGTCGCCGATGTAGGTGTGCACGATGTGCACCTCGACGGTGGCGGTCGCTGACGCGTTGCCGGGGCAGCCCGTGATGGTGATCGAGGATTCGACGGTCGAGAGATCCGGGATCTGTACGTCGGTGCCGTTGGTCGCCGCGCATGCCGCCGGGGTCGGCGAAGGCGACGGGCTGGGCGTCGGCGAGGGGCTGGGCGTGGGCGTCGGGCTGGGCGTGGGCGTCGGGCTCGGCGTAGGCGTCGGGGTGGGCGTGGGCGCCGGGCCTGCACCGAGGTTGACGGTCCAGGAGTCGATGCGGCCGACGTCGGCGGCTGCGGCGTCCTGGACGCGCAGCTTCCAGGTTCCGTCGCGTTGCTCGGAGGACAGGTTGAGGGTGTAGGTCTGGTCGATGTTGTCGGTGCTGCCGCCGGCCCGGTTGTGCAGCGGGTAGGTGCTGCCGTCGGGCGCGACGAGGGAGACGACGAGGTCGCCGATGTAGGTGTGCACGATGTGCACCTCGACGGTGGCGGTCGCTGACGCGTTGCCGGGGCAGCCCGTGATGGTGATCGAGGATTCGACGGTCGAGAGATCCGGGATCTGTACGTCGGTGCCGTTGGTCGCCGCGCATGCCGCCGGGGTCGGCGAAGGCGACGGGCTGGGCGTCGGCGAGGGGCTGGGCGTCGGCGTCGGGCTGGGCGTCGGCGACGGGGTGGGCGTCGGCGTTGGCGTGGGCGCGGTGACGACCGTGAACGAGCGCCTCACGATGGTCGCGTTCCCGGCCAGGTCCTCCGTGTAGAGCTCGAACGTGTAGGTGCCGTTCACCAGCGGGCCATAGGTCCGCGGCGACGTGCAGCTGAAGCCCACCGGCGTCAGACCCGGACCTTCGAGCGAGCATCGATAGTGCGCTGCCGGGTCGTTGGACGTGAACGCGAACTGCACCGTCGTCTGGCTGGTCGTGCCACTCGGGCCGGCCGTGATCGTGACGCCGGGCGGGATCGTGTCGACGATGAACGACTGCGTCGCGGGCGTCGTCTCGGTGAGCCCGCGCCTCGTCGCGCGCACCGAGAACGTGTAGCCGCCGTCCGCGGGAACGGTGAAGTTGTAAAGCGAAGCGCACGGCGCGTAACTGCCCGCCGATGCGCCCGGACCGTCGATCTTGCACTCGAACGTCGCACCGGGCTCGGACGTGAACGAGAAGAACCCTGACCGGCCCATGAACGGGCCGTTCGGGCCGCCGGTGATCGTGGACTCCGGCGGGACGGTGTCGACCGTGAACGACTGGCTCACCGGCTCCGGATAGGGGTTCCCCGCCGCGTCGGTTGCGCGGACCCAGAACGTGTAGCTGCCGTCAGCGAGCGCGGTGTACGCCTTCGGCGACGTGCACGGCGCGTAGTGACCGGTTGCCGTCCCGGGCTCGTCGAGCCGGCACTCGAACGTCGAGCCCGGCACCGAGCCGGTGAACGTGAATGCCGGTGCCGTGTTGGGGGTCGTGCCTGACGGCCCGTCGGTGATCGTCGCCACGGCCACGGGGGCCGCGGCCGGCGCGACGTCCAGGTGACCGACCAGGAACCGGTTGGGCCACCCGGACGCGTCGTAGGTGGACCCGTAGCCGACGATGACGATGGTGCCGTCGGGCCCGAACGCCGCGGCGGTCGCACCCTGCTCCTGACCTGCCGGCGAGTTGCCCCAGTCCCATGTCCAGGTGGCGAACGATCCGTCCGCGTCGAGACCTCCGGCCAGGAGGTTGGTGCCGTAGTTGCCGGAGAGCCAGTGAGACCAGTACTGCTCACCGACCGCCGCGATGTTGCCGTTGGCCGGGTCGATCGCCATGCCGTTCAGACCGCCTCCGTACTCGCCGAAGTCGATGCTCTGCCGGCCTCCGATCCCGAACGACCAGTCGAGCGAGCCATCGGCCAGATACCGCGCGAACGCGAACTGGCCATTGGCCGCCGCGCTGACGATCCGGCCGTCGGGCTGGATCCCGAGCCCCTTCACGTAGGCGTGATCGTTCACGACGCCGGCGGTGCCGAAGGACGGGTCAAGCGATCCATCGGGCCTGAACCGGAGCATGCGACTGCCGCCGCCGACGAGCAGCTTGCCGTCGCCCTGCAGCGCGAGCGCCTGGCCGGCGTTCGCGTCGCCTGTGTCGAGCGTCAACATGCCGTCGCCCGAGAACGACGGGTCCAGGGACCCGTCGCTGCGATAGCGCGCGAGCGCGAGCCACGGCGAGTAGGTGTCCAGATCGAACGAATCCCCGAGGACGACGATCTTGCCGTCCGGCTGGAGCGCGGCGGCGTTGGCCCGCTCGTACAGGCCGAAGTCGGTCGTGACGATGCCGCCAGTTCCGAACGAGGAGTCCAGCGAGCCGTCCGCGCGGTAACGCACGAGCACGAAATCCCCGGAAGGGCTCCGGCCCGTGGACCCGGCCACCAGGATCTTGCCGTCCGGCTGGACCATCACCGCCGAGCCGCCGGCGTAGCGCTCGGCGTCGATATCGGTCGTCAGCATCCCGTCCTGGCTGAACGAGGTGTCGAGTGAGAGGTCGGGGTTGTAGCGCGTGAGCGCGATCGCGGCGAAGGTCTCCTCGTAGCGATCGTCGAACGCGTAGGTGCCGCCGGCGACGACGATCTTGCCGTCCGGCTGGAACGCCGCGCTCGTTGCCGCGCTCGAGTTCCAGTACCCGGGGTTGCTGGTGAGCTCCGTGAGCGCCCACCGGCCTTCGGCCTGGGCCGGAGCCGCGACGGCCAGCGAGGCCGCCACCAGCGTGCCCATCATTCGCACCGTCACCAGCCAGCCCATCCCGACCTCCTCGTCGCAGAACTCGCAGCCGTATCTTCTCCACTTCGCGCCCATCGATCAATAGGGAAATTCGCTATTGATCGAGGGGCGCGACGCCGCGGTTGAGGCGAGGCCGGGTTGGCAGGTGCGGCGCGGACGCGTTGAGGATGGCGGCGCCGGCTGCGCCGCCGCCGCCCGTATGGCCCTGGCCGCCCGAACCGCTGCCGCCCGCCCCGCCGGCACCGCCCCGGCTCGCGGTCAGCGTGCTCGACACAAGCGCCATCGATCCGGCGTTCGTGACCGCGCCCCCGCGAGCGGCGAAGCGAACACGATCTCGTCGTCGGCCGAGGTGCTCAAGGACGCGGAACCGATCGCCGCACGCAGGGGGCCGGCGCCCGAGTCCGTCGCGTCGTGACGGTGAACACGGCTGGCGGCGTGCAGAGTTGCATTTTCGGAACCGCAACCCTCTGCCCAACTCCGTGCCGGGGTCACCGCTCAGTTCAACGTCGGCGCAGCCGTCGGTGCGTTGAGGCGTCCCGGCCTGACGGCGCTCTTCGGGACGCCATCTACGATCTCGCGATGCTCGAATGGCTGGGGCGTGCGGGAGCCCGCTGGCGGTACGTGATCCTCGGCGTCTGGGCCGTGGTCGCGCTCGCTGGTGGCGTCTTCGGCGTCGGCGTCTTCGATCGCACGGAATCCGTCGAAGGTGCGCGCGGGGAGTCGGCGCGCGTCGCAGGAGCGCCTGGACGAGCTGGCGCCCGACGGCGAAACGGTCGTGGCCGTGATCGGCGGAGAGGACTTCTTCACGCCCGCGCTCGTGGAGAGCGCGTCCAACGTCATGAACGAGCTGCGCACGTTTCCCGGGGTCCACGAGGTCCGTGACGCCTACACGGCGGGCGGGCTGATCGCGGGCGACAAGCGCAGCTCGCTCGCGGTCATCGAGCTCGACCCGAAGCTCGACGATGACGCGGCGCTCGCCGTCGCCGACAGGGTCGCCGCGAAGCTGCGCACGATCGACGCGCCCGAGGTGCTCGTCGGCGGCAAGCTGCTGGCCGAGCGCACGTTCGCCGAGCAGGCCACGCGGGACGCGGTGCGCGGGGAGGCGATCGCGTTCGTCGTCCTCGCCGTCGTCCTGGTGCTCTTCGGCGGCGGGCTGCTCGCCGGTGGGCTTCCGCTGCTCGCCGCGCTGGCGACGATCACGGGCTCACTGCTCGCGCTCGACGCGCTGGCGCGCGCGGTGGCGATCAGCGAGTTCGCCGTCAACGTCGTCACGTTGCTCGGGCTCGGGCTCTCCGTCGACTACAGCCTGCTGGTCATCGCGCGCTTCCGCGAGGAGCGCACCGCGACCCCGCAGGCGCCGGTCTCCGACGTGCTGGCGCGGACGATCGCCGGCGCGGGCCGTGCCGTGCTCGTCTCCGGCCTCGCGGTCGCGATCGCGCTCGCGGGGCTGTACGTCTTCGCCGACCCGCTGCTGTCGGCGATGGCGCTGGGCGGCGTGCTCGCGGTCGGCACGGCGACGATCGCCGGCCTCACGCTCGTGCCCGCGTTGATCGCGGTCGCGCATCACCGCATCCCGTCGCCGGGCACGCGCACCTGGGTCTGGCGGCGCGATCGCCCGAACGCGCCCGGGCTCCTCGCACGGCTGGCCGCGTTCGCGCAACGCCGTCCGGCGGCGGTGGCGCTCACCGTCACCGCCGCGCTGCTCGCGCTGTCGATCCCGGCGCTCGGCCTCCAGGTGGCCGACGCCGACGCGCGCTCGCTGCCCGCGGACGCCCAGGAGCGGCGCGTGCTCGAGGCGGTCGAGCGCGACTTCACCGCAGGCCCCGTCGATCCGATCGAGGTGCTGATCGCGGCCGCGCCGAGCGATCCGGCCGTCACCGGCGCTGATCGAGCGGATGCGGCGGCTGCCCGACGCGAAGGACGGGATGATCAGGGACGACCTGCCGCCGTCGGTCACCGGGATCGAGGTCGACGCCGCAGGTCCCGACTCCGGCGAGCGCGCGCAGCGGCTGGTCCGCGCGATCCGGGATCTCGACGCCCCGGTCGGAGTGCTGGTGGGCGGCGCGGCCGCCGAGCTCGTGGACGCCAAGGACTCCACGGCGCAGCGGCTGCCGCTGGCGCTGCTGGTCGTCGGCCTGCCGACGGCGCTGCTGCTGTTCGCCCTCACGCGCTCCGTGCTGATCGCGCTCAAGGCGATCGTGCTGAACCTGCTCACGCTCGGCGCCGCGCTGGGCGTGGTGGCGTTGCTGCTCCCAGGCCCGCTCGACATCACCACGCCGCTGCTGCTGTTCATGTTCCTGTTCGGGCTCTCGATGGACTACGAGGTGTTCCTGCTCGCCCGCATCAAGGAGGAGTGGGACCGCTGCCGGCGACAACGATCGGGCCGTGCTGGACGGCATCACGGCCTCGGGACCGGTCGTGACGGCGGCGGCGATCTCGATCGGCGTCGTCTTCGGCGGCTTCGCGCTCGGTCAGCTGGCCGAGGTGCGGGAGATCGGCGTCGGGATGACCGTCGCGCATCCTCCTGGACGTCACCGTGGTCCGCGGCCTGCTGCTGCCCGCGACGATGACCCTGCTCGGCCGCTGGAACTGGTGGCCTGGAGACTTCTGGAGGTCAAGCAGACGAATGTCCTAGGCCGGTTACTCGTGTAACAGTGCTTTTGGCCGCTGTCGCGACAAAAGAGAGTGGGAATGTGTCCGATCTCAGGCTAACTTCTCATGTCGAAATGACGTCGTAGGAGGAGTCGCTGTTGTCCGGATTGGTTCGTCGTCGCCTGAGTAGCCGCATCGGCGTACTCGGCGTCGCAGTAGTCGTCGCGACCGGCGCGTTCGCCGGCTCGGCCGTCGCACAAGGCCACCGCAGGAGCCCGGCGTCACCCTGCGCACGTATCAATTCGCCAACGGGCCGACGAAGACGTGCATGCTCAAGAGCGCGCAGACGCCCAACGTCGACAAGTTGATGCCGAACATCAACTGGACGACCGAGGCCGAGTTCGGCGCCAACGACAACTTCCAGTCGACCGTCCTGGCGAACCTGAACGCCGCGACGGCCGGCAGCTACGCGTTCCGCATCACCAGCGACGACGGTTCGAAGCTGAGCATCGACGGCGCGGTCGTCATCGACCATGACGGCCTGCACGGCGACACCTCCAAGGAGGGCACCGTCACGCTGACCGCGGGCACGCACGCCCTGCGCATCGACTACATCGAGGCCGGCGGCGGCCAGGTCCTCAAGCTCGAGTGGAAGGCCCCGGGCGCGAGCGACTACGTGGTCGTCCCGACCTCGGTGCTCTCCACCGAGACGGGCGTCGTGCGCGTCACCTCGCCGGGCTCGAAGTACTGCGAGGGCGCGACCGACACGGCCGGCGACGGCCTGCGCCTGGACACGGTCAACCCGAACTACGACCTCACCAACCTGCGCCCGCCCGGCTTCGAGCCGCACGTCTCGGGCTTGGACTTCCTGCCGGACGGTCGCATGGTCCTGACCACCTCGGGCGACGTCAGCTCGGGCGGCTGGGTGCCGAACCCGGACTCGGGCAACGTCTACATCCTCGACCACGTCACGGGCGCGACGAGCGCCGCCCAGGTCACCTACAAGCTGGTCGCCGACAAGCTGCGCAACCCGATGGGCATCCAGGTCATCGGCGACAAGTTCTACGTCTCCGAGCGCGGGCAGCTGACCGAGCTGTCGGCCGACACCAACGGCGACGGCCTGATGGAGAAGAAGCAGCTCGCGACGTGGCCCAACGGCGGCAACTTCCACGAGTTCGCCTTCAGCCTCATCCACGACGACGACTACTTCTACCTCGCCCGCTCCAACGCCATCAACAACGGCGGCGCGACGACCGATCCGCAGCCGGGCACGGCCGCGGGCACGTTCATCAAGATCAGCCGCGCGAACTGGCAGGTCTCGATCGTCGCGGGCGGCCTGCGCACGCCCAACGGCGTCGGCTTCGGCCCCGAGGGCGGCATCTTCGTCAACGACAACCAGGGCGCCTGGCTGCCGGCGAACAAGATGGTCCAGATCAAGCAGGACCGCTTCTTCAACCACTACACCAACCCGCCCGGCCCGCTCGACAGCAAGCCGGTCACGCAGCCCGTGCTGTGGATGCCGCACAACGAGATCGCCAACTCGCCCTCCAACCCCGTCCTGATCAAGGACGGTCCCTTCAAGGGCCAGATGATGTGGGGCGACGTCACCTACGGCGGCCTGCAGCGCGGCTTCCTCGAGAAGGTCGAGCGGTGAGTTCCAGGGCGCCGTCTTCCGCCACTCGGCCGGCCTCGAGGTCGGCGTGAACCGCACGATCATCGGCCCGGACGGCGCGATCTACACCGGCGGCATCGGCGAGGGCGGCAACTGGGGCGAGGACAACAAGCTCCGCTTCGGCCTGCAGAAGCTGACGCCCAACGGCAAGAACGTCTTCGACTTCGCGACCATGAGCCTGATCGAGGGCGGCTTCAAGCTCACCTACACGCAGCCGGTCGGCGACACCGCGATCGCGCGCCTGAAGGACGCCTACAAGTTCGACCAGTGGCGCTACGTGCCGACGTCGCAGTACGGCGGCCCGAAGGTCGACGAGGAGACCCTGACCGTCAAGGACGCCACGATCTCCGCGGACAAGAAGGAAGTCACGGTCCACGTCGACGGCCTCAAGCCGGGCCGCGTCGTGCACGTGCGCTCGCAGCGCCCGTTCGCCTCGTCCACGGGCGAGGAGCTGTGGAACACCGAGGCGTGGTACACGCTCAACAAGCTCCCGGGCTACGTCGCGCCGGTCGGCGACGGGACCTATGAGCTCGAGGAGGCCACCCTGGCGGGTGGCGCGAAGTTCGACACCGAGCACGCCGGCTACACCGGCAGCGGCTTCGTGTCCGGCATCCAGACCGCCGGGTCGTCGTCCGTGAAGGTCGACGTCAACACGGCCAAGGCCGGCGACTACCGCTTTGCGCTGCACTACGCCAACGGCCCGAACCCGTTCCAGGGCCCGAAGAAGCTGACGCTGATCGTCAACGGCACGAGCCGCACGATCACGCTGCCCTCGACGGGCACCTGGAAGACGTGGGGCTACTACCTCGACACGGTCGCGCTCACCGCGGGCGCGAACACGATCGAGTTCAAGTACGGCGACGACCGACGACGGCAACGTCAACCTCGACTCGCTGCGGCTCGCCCCGGCGGGCACGACGCGCTACGAGGCCGAGGCGGGCACGCTCGCCGGCGGCGCCAACGCGCAGACCGAGCACCCGGGCTACAGCGGCCTCGGCTACGTCGGCGGCTACCAGAACTCGGGCGCCAGCACCACGGTGCAGATCAACGCGCTCGCCGACGGCGTGGCGGACGTCACCTGGGGCTACGCGAACGGCCCGAACCCGTTCCAGGGCACCAAGCGCCTGAGCCTCTACGTCAACGGCGTCTTCCAGAAGAAGGTCTCCTTCCCGGACACGGGCGCGTGGCCGAACTACCGGACGCTGAACGACAAGATCACCGTCAAGGCCGGCAACAACGCCATCCAGCTCAAGTACGACACGGGTGACGAGGGCAACGTCAACGTCGACTACCTGGACTTCAAGCAGAACGAGCCGATCCAGTGCGGGACCGTCGCCGCGAACGACACGTTCGACGGCACCACGCTGGACAAGTGCCGCTGGACGACGGTCCTCAACGAGGACGCGTCGGGCTACTCGCTCGCCGACGGCAAGCTGCAGATCAAGGCGGCCAGCGGGGACATCACCGGCACCGACGTGAGCGCGAAGAACATCGTGCTCCAGCCGGGCCCGACCAACGGCAGCTGGGCGATCGCGACGTCGAAGGTCTCGATCGACGGCACCGACGACTACCTGCAGGCCGGCCTGGTCGCGTACAGCGGCAACTCCGCCTGGGGCAAGCTCGTGGTCATGCGCCGCCCGGGTGGCGAGTGGACGACCGAGCTGGGCCGCAACAACGGCTACCAGAACGGCCCCGCGCTGCCCGCCAACGCCCAGAAGGCGATCACGCTGCAGCTGTACGCGCGTGACGGCCAGCTGCGCGGCCGCTACTCGCTCGACGACGGCACGACCTGGACCGAGGTCGGCGACGGCTTCGACCTCGAGCGGGCTCGGCGCGCCGAGCGTCGGCCTCGCCGCCTACAACGGCACGGGTGCCGAGACCGGCACGTTCGAGGCGTTCACCGTCGGTGCGCCGCCCGAGCTGCCGGCCTCACCGCCGTGCGCGACCCCGTTCACCCCTGAGGCGGGCTACACGGCGCTCTTCGACGGCACCGACGCGTCGCTGGTCGACTGGCAGTACGCCGGCAGCGGTCGCTTCGTCCGCCAGGACTGCACGATCAAGTCCGTCGGTGGGTTCGGCCTGATGTACACGAAGAAGGACTACAAGGCCCCGTACTCGCTCAAGCTCGAGTGGATGATGCCCGGCGACGACAACTCCGGCATCTTCGTCGGCTTCCCGGACAAGGGCACGGGCACCGATCAGACCGCGATCACCGACGGCGAGGAGATCCAGGTCGACCCGACGGACGACCCGTCGCACACCACCGGCTCGATCTACGGCAAGCAGGCGGCGGACGCCGCCGCCCGCGACGCGGCGCTCAAGCCGGCCGGGCAGTGGAACGCGTACGAGATCCAGGTCAGGGCGGACCGGATCACGGTGTTCCTCAACGGCGTCAAGATCAACGACTGGGTCGACCCGGACAAGGCGCTCGGGCCTCGGCCGCATCGGCCTGCAGATGCACGGCTCCGGCGACGACGTCTTCTTCCGCAACGTGCGCGTCGGCGCGCTCAACACGAGCGTGGATGCGGGCACGACGATCGGCGGCAACGTCGCGGCGACGCTCAGCCTCAAGCTCGGCGCGCCGGCCACGTTCGGGTCGTTCACGCCCAACCTCGACAAGACGTACGAGACCAGCGTGAGCGCCGAGGTGACCAGCACGGCGGGTGACGCCGCGCTGACCGTGTCGCCCGCGCCCGCCTACCTGGCCAACGGGGCCTTCACGTCCTCTCGGAGCCGCTGCAGGTCGCGTTCTCCAAGGCCGCGTGGACCGGCCCGGTGTCGGGTGACCCGGTGACGATCACGCTGCGCCAGCACATCGGCGCCAACCAGCCGCTGCGCACCGGCAGCTACAGCAAGACCCTGACGTTCACGCTGTCGACGACGACCCCGTGAGCCTCCTCGGCACCGGCCGCCCCGCGCGGGCGGCCGGTGCCGGGTGCAGGTGATGGGCGCCCTGATGGTCGGCTGCGGTCCTGGCCCTCCGCCGCCGCTCGCTGCGCTACTCGGGCGCGAGTCGCCGCAGCAGCACGTCCTGGATCTCGCGCCGGAAGTTCGACTCCCGGATCAGCTCCGGCGTCCCCACGAGCCCGAGGATGAGCAGTGCGAGCACGTCGCCCGGGAAGGCCCAGAACCGTGCTTGGCCGGGTCGGAGGCTCAGGCTGGCGAGCACGTCGCGAAGCACCGTGTCGCCGACATCCGGGTCGTCGGGCAGAAGCGCCGCGACATCAGCGACCCGCGCCACGCCGAGCCCTCGGACCACCCGCAGCAGGCGCTCAAGGGCCTCGCCACCGTCTTCGCCCGGGTCGACCTGGTTGTAGCCGATGGTCACCGCCCGCCGGACCCAGCGCGGGCCGATGTCCTCACGGTTGACCAACGCCCGGAGTGAGAGGATGTCGATGGTGACCCCGAGGTCGCCGTGCTCGACCGCGTCCGCGTACTCGGCGCTGCGGTCGAGGCTGGCGTGCTGGAGTCCCGCGAACTGCTCGTCCGCGATCTCGAGCAGCGCGTTGAGGCGGAACAGCCGGCGGCTCAGGTCACGCGGCAGATCGTCGGCCTTGTAGCGGATGCGATGGTCGACGGCCGCCCAGGCGTGCTGCATGACCGTGCGCACCTGGATCTCCGCACTCAGCCCGGCGAACCGTTCGTCGGCCGGGGTGCGGACGATGTAGTGATCGGACCGGTATCCGAAGCGGTCGGGCGGATCGTCCTCGCCGCGCCGGGACGAATTCGCCCAGTCGATGTCGAACTCGCGCTCGATCAGCGTGCCGACGGCGCGCACGTCGTCCGGGTAGTAGACGATCACGCGCAGCCCGACGAGGTCGGTCATCTCCTCGAGCGGATCGGCGTACTTGCCCTTGCTCGTGACCTTCTCGATGAAGCTCTTGACCGTCTTGGTCCGGGACTCGATCTGCGAGAGCGCGATTGCCTCGCGGTCGATCGACGCGCCGAGTCGGTCGCAGAGCGCGACGCGGAACGCGTCGTAGATCTCGCGTCTGCGAAGGAACTCTGCACTCCAGTCACGGTCGGCCATTCGGGGACCCACCCTAGGCGAAACCCGCCGCGATCCCGCGGGTCTGGCGAGCGTACCTCCATGGCCACGACCGTCGATCGAAAGCACCCCGCGTCGTCCCCGGCCTATCGAACGTTCCCGCCGAGGACGTCTGGACACTGACTCCGGCACCCGGCGCGAAGCACGCCACGCCGTCGATCCGTTGTCGCGGCGCCTGCGCTCTGGTAGCAGTGGCGCCATGGACAACGTGCGCGGACGGTGGCCGGGCTCAGAGGAGCAGCCGCGCGAGCGGCGCGCGGACGAGGTCCCGGAGCCGCAGCGGCACGCGCTGCTGGCGCTCCAGCACGCAGCGGGCAATCAGGCGGTCGCGCGGATGCTGTCGGGCGCGTCACGGCGAACGATCCAGCGCGAGCTCGTCGACCACCCTGGACCGGCGGCGGCTGGGCAGTGGATCGGCCCGATGGGCATCAAGGTGCTGCTCAAGGACACCGACGACGGGAAGCTGTACTTCAAGAGCAACCGCTCGACGGCGACGGACTGGGTGCTGATCGAGGTCACGATTTCCCCGGACGGCCAGAAGTACGTCAAGGCCGGCCCCGAGAAGACCGTCAAGGTGCCGAAGAAGGCGCCGCGCTCGGTCGCCGACTGGCGCAAGGTCGCCTATCTCTCCGGCTCGACGATGCTCTATCCAGCGCAACGGTACCCGCACGTCACGATCGACCTCGCGAAGGAGCCCGGCGAAGAGAGCGATGTCGTCGAGTTCAGCGAGATGCACTACTCGCGCTCCTTCGACGACCCGTACCGCAGCGGCTACCGGCTGTCCAGCGCCGGCTGGGAGTACTACAAGCCCAACGACAAGAAGGACAAGCAGAAGGAGTGCGACGACGCGGTCGACCTTTTCCTTGAGACGGTCGGGCTGTCCCAGCGCGTCGTACGCAAGTAGGTCCTAGCGGTCGGTGACGCCCGGAATCGGCAGACGAACTGGCCCTGCTAGCAGGGCCTTCTGACGATGGCGAGACCGAGACTCGAACTCGGGACACCACGATTTTCAGTCGTGTGCTCTACCAACTGAGCTATCTCGCCGTGGGCGCCTAGGCTAGCGCGTCGCCGAGCGCCTTGGGGGTGCCGGGCGTGGGCACGGGCCAGGCCGCGCGCAGGCGGGGGAGCGCGGAGGCCATCACGAGCGTGAGCCCGAGGCCCGAGACGAGGAAGGCGGTCTGGACGCCGGCGCCGGCGATCAGGGCGCCGCTGCGCCGAGGAAGGAGAGCGCGAACGCGAAGGACGTGCAGGTCTTCTGCAGCGCGAAGAGGCGGCCGTGCAGGGACTGCGGGGTGCTGTGGGCGAGCAGCAGGCGATCGTGGACGAGGGCGAGGCCGTTGCCGAAGCCGCCGAGCATCAGCGCGGGGACGACGAGCCAGAAGGAGTGCAGGACCGCGCAGGCGAGCAGCTCGACGGCCATGGCGGCGATGCCGAGCACGTAGGCGCGGCGCCATGCCCACGCTCCGGCGGTCGTGAAGCGCGCGCAGAGCGAGCCGAGGATCGTGCCGAGTCCACCGGCGGTGACGAGCAGCGCCAGACCGGAGCCGCCGATGTGCAGGACCTCGCGGGCGAGCACCACCTCGCCGACGTTGGTGATGCCGATGCAGAGGACGACGCCGGCGGAGGAGGCGAGCAGGGTGCGGATCTCGGGACGGGAGGCGAGCTCGCGGACGCCGGCGCGCGCGTCACCGAGCAACGTGCGCTTCGCGCTGGGTTCGACGCGCCCGCCGCGCGAGGCGATCGTGACGATCATCGCGGCGGAGACGGCAAAGGTGGCGGCGTTGAGGCCCATCAGGGTCGTGGGCGAGATGACCGCGAGCAGGATCGCGGCGAGCGCGGGCCCGGCGGTGAGGCCGAGGTCGTCGATCGCGCCGAACAGGCCCATACCGGCGGCGCGGGAGTTGCCGGTCGACATCAGCAGCGGCAGACCGGCCAACGCGGCCGGGTTGAACAACGCGGTGCCGATGCCGGCCAGCGCGGCGCCGGCGATCATCAGCGGCAGCGAGTCGGCGCTCATCACGACGAGCAGGGCGAGGCAGCGCACGACGTCGGCCACGACGGCGCAGGTGCGCCAGCCGATGCGGTCGACGAGCGCGCCGAGCACGCGGGCCGAAGAGGATCGCCGGCAGCAGGTCGGGCAAGAGGACCGCGGCGATCGCCCACGCGGTGTCGAAGCGCTCGTAGGCCAGCAGCGGCAGCGCGACGTAGCGAGAGGCCGGTGCCGAGGCAGGACTGGGCGTGCGCGGCGAAGAAGCGCCGCGCGGGCGCTCCCGACAGCGCCGCCCGGAACATCAGGCCGCGACGGCCGTACGTCGCGTGGCGGAGAAGCGCCGAGGTACCAGGCGCGAGTCGCAGGCGACGTGCACGAGCACGAAGACGCCGAAGAGCAGGATGCCGTCGCCGATGCTGAAGACGTTGTGCAGCGGCCAGGAGGCGGGCGTGGCGAAGACGTCGCCGAGGAACTGCAGCTTCGCGTCGGGGAGCACCTGCGAGTTGGCGAACTCGCCTTCAGGGAGCGAGCGTGCGAGCGAGGCGATCGCGTCCGGGTCGGCCGGCATGACGCCGCCGTTGGCCGAGATGGCGATGAAGTTGAGCAGGCCGCCGAGGGCGATGATCGGGACGCCGACGATGTGGCGGTTCGCGAACGCGAAGGCGCCGAGCAGGAAGTAGGACGCGATGTGCAGCGTCGTGTGGATCGTGTGGTCGCCGGACGGCAGGACGGAGATCACGAGGATCTGGATCACGATCGCGGCGAGCACGAGCGACGGCCGCCGCAGCGGTAGGTCGGCGAGGGCGGAGAGGTGTCCGCGGGCGAGCGGAACGCTCGCGAGGACCAGGAGGTAGGCGAGTCCGATGATCATCTCGATCTATGAATCGGCCGGTCGCGCTGAGGCCACACTCCAACAAATGTCGAATCGCTCAACTTGGCGGTTTACGTGTCCGACAACCCCGACTGGAAAGGCTCTCATGGGGGGAGCCATGACACGGAGGTCAGAAGATCATGAACAAGGCTCGCCTGTATCGCCTCGCGCTCGTCGCCGGTGTGGTGGCTGTGTTCCTCGAGGGGCTCGGCGCCGGGATGAAGTGGGGCTAGTCCCATGAGGGTCCGTAACGGCCGTAAGTGGTAGTTCCCGGGGGTGCCGTAGATCGGCGCCCTCGCTTGATTTGAAGGCAGTTCGAAGCAATGTTCGCCCGCGTCAGCCGACACTCACCACTCGACCTCTACGTCGCCGCCGTCATCGCGGTCGGCGTCGTGTGCACGGTCCAGATGGTGGTCGGCGGCGCGGGCGATTTGCGTTTGCTCTTCACCCCGGAAGCGGGGATGTTCTTCCTCTTCGCCTTCTGCGGCGAGTTCGTCCCGCTGAAGGTGTTCACGCGCGGCGCGGAGGGCGAGGTCACGACCTCGACCACGTTCGCCATCGCCACCATGTTGGTGGCCGGCCCGCTCGCCGCGCTGCTCGCCCTCGGGCTCGCGAACCTCGTTGCGGACACGATGGGGCGCAAGTCACCGCAGAAGGTGGCATTCAACTTCTTCCAGTACGCGATCACCGTCGGCGCCACAGGCTGGGTCCTGAAGGCCACGACCGACCTCCCGCGCGTAACTGAGCCGCATCTCATCCCGAGCGACCTGCCGGGCGTCCTGCTGGCCGCGGTGACGTTCTTCGTCTTCAACGCCGCGCTCGTCTCGACCGTGATCGCGCTCGCCCAGCGCGTCAGCGTCTTCAAGTACATGGCGCGCGACCTGCTCTTCCAGGCCTCGATCAACGGCCTGATGCTCGGTCTGGCCCCGATCGTCGTGCTGGCCGCGGACTTCGCGCTGCCGGCGATCGTGCTGCTCTTCCTGCCGATCCTCGCCGTCCACCGCGGCGGCCGCGAGGCGATCGCGAAGGAGCACCAGGCGCTCCACGACGCGCTCACCGGCCTGCCCAACCGCGAGCTGTTCCGCGACCGCATCGACCAGTCGCTCCGCGCCGGGCGTCGCAACGGCGCCACCTCGGTGGTCATGTTGATGGACCTCGACCACTTCAAGGAGATCAACGACACGCTCGGCCATCACATGGGCGACCTGCTGCTGCAGGAGGTCGCCAGACGGCTGCAGCGAGCGTTACGCGACTCCGACACCGTCGCCCGCCTGGGCGGCGACGAGTTCGGCGTCCTGCTCCCACACGTGGAGAGCCAAGCCGACGCGACCAACGTCGCCCAGAACCTGCTCGTGCATCTGCGCGAGCCTTTCGTGCTTGAGGGCATGCGCCTGGAGATCGACGCCAGCATCGGCATCGCCCTGCACCCGGTCCACGGCGAGGACAACGAGACGCTCCAGCAGCGCGCCGACATCGCCATGTACTCGGCGAAGAACTCGGGCCGCGGCCACGCGATCTTCGAGCCCGAGCTGGACCGCCACTCGCCCCGGCGCCTCGCGCTCGCGGGCGGCATGCGTACCGCGATCAACGAAGGCCAGATCCAGCTCTACTACCAGCCCAAGGCGGAACTGCGCACGGGCCGGATCATGGGCGCCGAGGCGCTCGCGCGCTGGGACCACCCGGAGTTCGGCATCGTCGGCCCGAGCGAGTTCGTGCCGATCGCCGAGCAGACCGGCCTGATCACGCCGCTGACGTCGTTCGTGCTCGACGCCGCGCTGCGCCAGGTGCGCGAGTGGAAGGACGCCGGCCTGGAGCTCAGCGTCGCCGTGAACCTCTCGGCCCGCTCGTTCCTGGACACGCAGCTCGCGGTCGAGATCCCGCGCCTGCTCGCCCGCTGGGGCGTCGACGCCGAGCTGCTCGAGCTCGAGATCACCGAGAGCATGCTGATGACCGACCCCGCCCGCGCGGAGGCGACCCTGACGCGCCTGAGCCAGATCGGCCTGACGCTGTCGGTCGACGACTTCGGCACCGGCTACTCGTCGCTGGCCAACCTCAAGCGCCTCCCGGTCGACGTGATCAAGATCGACAAGTCCTTCGTGATGGAGATGGCCGTCGACGCGTCCGACGCGGCGATCGTGCGCTCGACGATCGACCTGGCGCACAACCTCGGCCTGAAGGTCGTCGCCGAGGGCGTCGAATCCGAGGACGCCTGGCGCCAGCTCGAGGCGCTCGGCTGCGACTACGCCCAGGGCTACTACCTCTCGCGCCCGCTGCCCGCGGACGCCGCGACGCGCCTGATCCGCGAGCGCGGCACGGGTCGCGAGTTCGCACCGCCGACCCTGCGCGTCGTGCAGGGGATGGCCTCCTAGCGCCGCGTCGGCGCGGCCGCACGATCTCCTGCAACGATTTACAGAAGTTCTCGAATTGCCGAGAGTAGGTGCGTGCGCTTCGCTCTGGCCGCCCTCGCCCTCCTCGCCTTCCCGGCGGCGGCATCCGCCTCCGGCAGCGGCGGGACGCTCGCGGGACCGACGGCGCGAGGCTTTGCCGCGACACCGGCGACGATCGCCCCCGGCGCGAAGGTGACCTTCTCCTTCCGCGCCACGCCCGGCGCGCTCGTGCGGGTCGACGTGCTCACCCCCGGCCGGCCCGCGGTCCGGGTGCGGCTCGGCCGCGTGAGCGAGCGCGGATCGGTGCGCGGCGTCTGGAAGGCCACCGTGCCCGCCGGCAAGTACACCGCGCGCCTCGCCGTCAGCGGCGCCGGGGTCACGCGCTACCTGCGCTCGACCTTGAACGTCACGCCACCGCCGGAGCCCGCGACACCCGCCGCTCCCGCGTCGCTGGCGACGACCGGCTCGAAGGTCTTCCCGGTCCAGGGCCCGTATTCGTTCGGCGGCGAGGACTCCCGCTTCGGCGCCGGCCGCACCGGTCACGTCCATCAAGGCCAGGACATCGCCGCCGCCGAGGGCACGCCCGTCGTCTCCCCGGTCGCCGGCGCGGTGCACTGGATCGCCTACCAGGCCGAGGGCGCCGGGCACTACGTGATCATCGCCGGCGCCGACGGCCGCCACTACGCGTTCATGCACCTCCAGGCCGGCTCGGTCGCCGTCACCAAGGGCGCGCCGGTCACCGCCGGGCAGCGACTCGGCGCGGTCGGCAACACCGGCGCCTCCGAGGGCCCGCACCTGCACTTCGAGATCTGGGTCAACGGCTGGTGGGCCTCGAAGGCCTCCGCGCCGATCGACCCGCTGCCCGAGCTACAGGCCTGGGCCGCCGCGTCGTAGCATCGCCGCCATCAGCGACGCGCAGCCGTCCTTCGCCAACGGCTCGTTGAGGTTGCCGCACTTGGGCGACTGCACGCAGGAGGGACAACCGGACTCGCACGGGCATTCGCTCACGAGCCGGTAGGCATCGCCGACCAGGGACTCGAAGGCCTCGAAGCCGCGGCGGGCGATCCCGATCCCGCCCGGGTGACCGTCGTAGATGAAGATCGTCGGCTTGCCGGTCTGGTCGTGGTAGTTCGTCGAGAGCCCGCCGATGTCCCAGCGGTCGCACATCGCCAGCAGCGGCAGGACGGCGATCTGCGAGTGCTCGGCCGCGTGCAGCGTGCCGAGGTCGTCCTCGACCAGCTCGTACCAGAGCGCCTGGGTCGCGAACGAGGTCTGCGGGAGATCGAGCCCGATCTCGCTCCATCGCCTCGTGGTCGGAGAGCCGGCGGCGCTGGTAGGCCAGGACCTGCTCGCTGACCACGACCGTCCCGAAGCTCAGCCGCACGCCGAGCGCCGTGCGCTGCTCGAGCACGCGCTCGATGTGCGTGTCGGTCTCGCGCTTGGCCTGCGTGTACCAGTTGCCGTCGAACGGCCGGACCAGCGCGCGGCGGTCGGCGTAGTCGAAGCTCTCGACCTCGAACTGGCGGCCGCCATGGAGGTAGATCGCGCCCTGATGGACGGTCGAGGGCGCGGGGCCGATGTCGACGTCGCCGATCAGCTCGCCCGACTCCAGCTCGACGATCGCGACGCCGTCGCGGCTCGCGCTGCGCAGGGAGAACGAGCCCGCCGGGTACTCCTCCGGCCGCCGCGGGACGAACGTCCCGTCGGGGCGCCGGCGCAGATCGCCCGTGCCGACCAGCACCTCGGCGACCGCCTGCCAGCGCGGCCCGAGCACCTCGCGCGTCGGCGGGCTCGAGCGGCGCCTCGTGCGCGGCGCAGAGCAGGTGGGCGGCGTAGAGCTGCTCGTTCTCGTAGTCGAGGATCGCGGCCTCGACCGGGCGCTCGAGGAACTCGTCAGGGTGGCGGCAGAAGAACTGGTCGAGTGCGTCGTCGCCCGCGATGTAGATCGCCAGCCCGCGCCCGCGGCGGCCCGCCCGGCCCCACATCTGGCGCAGCGAGGCGACGGTGCCCGGGAAGGTCACGCAGATCGCGGCGTCGAGCGCGCCGATGTCGATCCCGAGCTCCAGCGCGTCCGTCGCCACGACGCCGAGCAGGTCGCCGCTGACCAGCCGCGCCTCGAGCTCGCGCCGCTGCTGCGGCGTGTAGCCGGCCCGGTAGGGCGCGATCCGCGCGGCGAGCTTCGGCTCCCCGCGGCGCTCCAGCTCGAGCACGGTGAAGCGCGCCATCAGCTCGACGGCCTTGCGCGACTTCATGAACACGATCGTCCGCGCGCCCTCGATGACGAGGCCGGCGAGCAGGTCGGCGGCCTCGGCGAGCGGCGAGCGGCGCGCCTGCGTCGCGGGGTCGGTGACCGGCGGGTTCCACATCGCGATCGTGCGCTTGGTGCCCGGCGAGCCGTCGCGCGAGATGACCGTCACGTCGTCGAAGCCCGTCAGCCGCGAGGCCAGCTCGCCCGGGTTGGCGATCGTCGCCGACGCGAGCAGGAAGCGCGGGGCGGTGCCGTGCAGCTCGCAGATCCGCCGCAGCCGCCGCAGCACGTTGGCGACGTGCGAGCCGAAGATGCCGCGGTAGACGTGGGCCTCGTCGATCACGACCACCGCGAGGTTCTTGAAGAAGTCGCCCCAGGCGGCGTGGTTGGGCAGGATCCCGAGGTGCAGCATGTCCGGGTTGGTCAGGATCACGTTGGACCGCGCGGCGGACGTCGGCGCGCTGCTCGCGCGGCGTGTCGCCGTCGTAGATCGCCGGTCGCGCGCGCTTGACGCCGAGCGCGTGCAGCGACGCGCGCCTGGTCCTGCGCGAGCGCCTTCGACGGGTACAGGAACAGCGCTCGTGCCCGCGCGTCGCGTGACAGCACGTCGAGCGTCGGCAGCTGAAAGCACAGCGACTTGCCCGACGCGGTGCCGGTCGTGACGATCGTCGTCGACTCGTAGGCGGCCTCGAAGGCGTCGACCTGATGGCTCCACAGCGAGTCGACGCCGCGGGCGCGCAGCGCGTCGGCCACGTCGTCGTGCAGCTCGTGCGGGAGCGCGGCCAGTTCCGGGAAGCGCTGGTTCTGGCGCTCCTCGCGCACGAGCCGCTCGTCCGCGCGGCCCGCGTCCAGCAGCGCGTCCCACGGATCGATGTCGCGAACGATGGCCATCGACCTAGGATGACTCAGGTGGCGAGGCTGCGATGCGTCTTCTACGACCCGGACGCGGTCGATGCGGGAACGCGCTTGAGCGAACGGGCGTTCGAGGCGTGCATCCGCGCCGACGTCGACGTCTTCGCGCTCGCCGGCGACGAGGACTTCGTCGAGCTGCGCGGCGAGCCGCACGAGGTCACGCACCCCGAGGGCGCGATCGCCTTCGTGATGCGCGCGCTCGACCTCACGCCCGAGGAGTGCATCGGCGTCGGGCCCGCGCTGCACGAGGCGCCGGTCGGCGCGGTCTGGGTGAGCCCGCTCGAACTCGACGTCCGCGGGCCCACCGTGCGCGTCGCCGAGGAGCCCGACGAGCTCCTCTACGAGGCCGTGATCGCCGAGCTGGCGACGCGGCGCAGCGGCGTCTAACGACCGACCAGCGAGAGCGCGAAGAGGTCGTCGGGGTCGGTCAGGAACTCGTGCAGGCGCAGGCCGGCCGCCTTCAGGTCGGCCTCCAGGCGCTCGCGCGTGAACTTCGCGCTGATCTCCGTGCGCAGCTCCTCGCGGTTGGCGAAGTGCACGGTCAGGCCGAGCTTGCGCACCTCGACGGTCTGCGGCCCGAGCGCGCGCAGGCGCATCTCGATCCACTCCTGCTCGCGGTCGAAGAAGGCCACGTGCTCGAAGGCGTCGAGGTCGAAGTCGGCGTCCAGCTCGCGGTTGACGACCGCCAGCATGTTGCGGTTGAAGGCCGCGGTGACGCCGGCCGAGTCGTTGTAGGCGGCCTCGAGGACGGCGGGCGCCTTGACCAGGTCGGTGCCGAGCAGCAGCCGGTCCTGCGGGCGCAGGGCCTGGCCGAGCGAGCGCAGGAAGCGCCGCCGGGTGCCGGGCGGGAAGTTGCCGATCGTCCCGCCGAGGAAGACGATCACGCGCGGGCCCTCGGCCTCGGGCAGCGCGTCCAGGTGGCGCTCGAAGTCGCCGACCACGCCGAAGACGCGGATCCCCGGGTAGCGCTCGACGAGCATCTTCGCGCTCTCGGTCAGCACGACCTCGGAGACGTCGAACGGGACGTAGCGGTCCAGCGTGTCCGCGTCGCGCATCGCGTCCAGCAGCAGCAGCGTCTTGGTCGGCACGCCGCTGCCGAGCTCGACCAGCTCCGCCGCCTGGGACTCCTCGACCAGCGCGGCGGCGTTGGCCTCAAGGATCGCGCGCTCCGTGCGGGTCGGGTAGTACTCGGGCAGGTGGCAGATCGCCTCGAACAGGCGCGACCCCTCGGTGTCGTAGAAGTGCTTCGGCGGGATCTCCTTGAATGGCCGGGTCAGCCCGTCCATCACGTCGAAGGCCAGCGTCCGCTCGTCGGCGCCCAGGCGCGAGACGATCTCGATGTCACCCAACGCGGTCTTCATCGCGCGATCCTGACTCCGGCAAAGAGCTGCCGGCGTTCGGGGAGGTCCCAGTTCCGGAACTGCGGGGAGGCGACGCGCGGATGCGTCGCGTGCGAACCGCCACGCAGCACCCGGTAACGGTCGCCGAAGAACACTTCTGAATACTCCCGGTACGGGTGCGCGACGAAACCGGGGTAGCCCGTGAACGGGCTCGCGGTCCATTCCCAGACCTCGCCGGTTCCCTCGAGCTGGCCCCAGGTCGAGGCCTTCTCCCACTCGACCTCCGTCGGCAGGCGCGCCTCGTGGGCGCGAGCGAAGGCATCGGCCTCGAACCAGGAAACGTGGACGACAGGCGCGTCCGGCTCCCCGGCCTCGGCGCCGGCGTGGTGGGTGATGTCGTATTCCTCTTTCCACGCCCAGCCCTCGTCGGACCACCACTCGCGGCGTTGATATCCGCCGCCCTCGGTGAACGAGAGCCAGGTCGCGTTGGTGACCGGCGTGCGGCCGATCGTGAAGCGGGCCGTGGCCTCGCGGTGGCGCGGGCGCTCGTTGTCGTAGGCGAAGCCCTCGGGCCCGCTGCCGATCTCGAACGGCCCCTCGGTCACCTCGACCAGCTCGAGTCCGCTGCCGTCCACGCGGTTCGGTCCGCCGAAGCCGGGCGGCGTTACACCGGCGATGCGCATCGCCTGCAGCATCGTCTCGGTGTGCTGGAGCTCGTGCCGGATCACGAGCTCGTGCAGCTCGCCGTCGGTCGACCGTCGCGTCCAGCGAACGTTGGCGCACCGCCGCCATGTACTCGCGCAATTCGGCGCCGCGCAGGAACTCGAGGTCGCCGCGCACCTGCCGCGGGGTCTCGAACGCGTCGTACAGCGCGGCGAGGTCCTCGCGCAGCAGCTCGCGGCCCGCGAGCCGGTGGTTGAGCCAGAGATCCTCGTAGGCCGCGATGTGGCCGAGATCCCAGTCCAGCGGGCTCATGATCGGCGAGAGCACCTCGCCCATGCGCTCGGAATCGAGGTGTTCGACGAGCTGGAACGTCCGCTCGCGCACCTCGTCCATCACGCCGTGCAGCTCAGCCACCACTGATTCGAACATACACTCCTCGTCTCTTGGGCCTCTGAGACGTTACGGCCGGTTGCGGCCGGGAACTGGCCTAAATCAGACGCGAGCCGACCCAGTCGCCGGCGCCCCGCGCTCCCGGTGGAACGTAGTAGTACCCACCACCGACCGGTGTGATGTAGTCGGTCATCGGCTCGCCCGCGAGGCGGTTCTGGACCGCGATGAACTGCCGTTCGAGGTCCTGGTTGAAGGCCACGAAGATCAGGCCCTGGTCGAGCTGGCCGGCCTGGTCGAAGCCGCGCTGGTAGTTCCAGGCGCGGCGCAGCAGGCGCTGGTCGTCGCTGGCCTTGGTACGCGGGTTGGCCAAGCGGATGTGGGAGTCCAGCGGCACCCGTTCGCCCTTGGGATCGAGGTCCAGGCGCGGGTCGTCGAACTCGTCCCGGCCGCCCAGCGGCGCGCCCGTGTCGCGGCGGCGGCCGATCATCCCCTCCTGCTCACGCAGACCGACGCGATCCCAGAACTCGAGGTGCATCCGGATCAGCCGCACGGCCATGTACGTGCCACCGGCCGGCGTCCAGACAAGTTGGCGCATGAGCGCGTCGTCGGTCGGGTCCGGGTTCCCGGTCCCGTCGCGGAAGCCGAACAGGTTGCGCCGGGCACTGCGCTTCGTGGGGCCGCGATCGGCGCCCTGGAAGCCGTCGATCCACCAGCGCAGGGCGAGCGCGTCGCGGGTCGGGCGCAGCAGCTCGCGCAGCGCGTGCGAGGCGGTGTCCATGTGGTGCGCGCTGATCGCGAGCACCACGTCGCCGTGCGACTGCGCCGGATCGAGCTGGTCGCCGTCGAACGCCGTCATGCGCTGCAGCTTCGGCGGCGGCTTGAGCCCGTAGCGCTCGTACAGCGACGAGCCGAAGCCGATCGTCACCGTCAGCCCGCCCGGCGCGATCACCGTGCCGAGCGCGCCCGAGTCCAGCGGCGGGTCGTCGGCCTCGCGGACCGGCATCCGCCAGCCCTGCGTCAGCTCCCGCGCCCGCGCGCTGAGCGCCTGCAGGCCGAGGAAGAGCTGGGTCTGATCGGACGCGATCGCATCGAGCGCCGCCATCACCACGGCGTCGCGCGGCTCGGTCAGGACGCCGGCCTGATGCGGCCCGTCGAACGGGCACGCGATCCTCGAGCGCGCCGCAGTGGCGTCCGGCGCCTCCGCGGCCGAGGCCGCGACGGTCTCTCCGGCGGCCACAGCACCGAAGGCGAGCGCCGAGCGCGTGAGGAAGCGCCGCCGGTTGACCTTCACGGCCGCAGCTCCGGGATCGCGGGCGGCAGCGTCGTCTCGAGCGCGTGCGGCAGGCGCGCGAGGATCTCCAGCCCGGCGCCGAGCCGGCCGTTGAGGCGCTGGCGCTCGGACAGCGTCAGCGCGTCGAGCTCGGGCCATTGCCCGCCGTGGGCGCGCCGGATCGTCGCCAGCTCGCGCCGCAGCCGCAGCATGCCGGTCTCGATCGGGGCGAGCGCGCCGCGGCTCGCGAGCAGTGGCCGCAGCGTCCGCACCACGGCCTCGGTGGCCTCCAGCGAAGCCGCCGTCGCCGCCACTCCCGCGCCACTGTACGGAGCGGCGACGCCGCTGAGCATGTCGCGCTGCGCGTCCTCGAGGATCTCGTGGCCGCGGATCGCGTAGTCCAGCGGTGTGATCTCGATCTCCGGCACGGTCCGCCGCAGCCGCCGGACGTCGGCCTGCAACCGCGCCGCGGCGGGTCGCAGCGCCGCGAGCGATTCGCCGTTCCAGAGCCCGCGCTCGAGCCGCTCGCGGTCGGCGACGATCGCGGCGTCGAGGTCGCCGAGCGCCCCGTAGGCGGCGCCGATCCGCAGGTAGCGGGCATAGGCGTCGGTCCAGGCGCGCCGGGCCGCGGCGCGATCGTCGGCACGCAGCGCGCGCGAGAGCGCCTGGACGGCCTTGTCCATCGCAGCGGCCTCGCGGGCGCTGTAGCGGCGGTAGCGCGCGAGCGGCCGCTCGAACGCCTCCTCCGGCAACGGGACCAGCTCCGGCCGCAGCCCGCCGTTGACGGGCTTGCCGGCCGCGGCGTCGGCGACCTCGGTGGCCGTCAGGTCCGTCCCGGCGATCTTCATCGCCGTCGGCGAGGCAGCGCTCTCTGGCGGAGGCGCGATCGCAGGCCGGGCGGCGGGGGCGTGATCGGCGCCCCCGCAACCTGCGAGGCAGAGCACGGCGAACAGCAGTGCGCGCCGCACTACTTCAGGCTGATCGTCCGTGTCAGCGCCAGCACGCCGCCGGTCTGGGTGATCGTGATCCGCAGCGTGTAGCGGCCCTTCTTGATCGACTTGCTGGGGCGCAGCACGACCTTCGCCTTCTTGTGCGAGAGGTTCACGCGCGCGGTGGCGAGGACCTTGCTGCCCTTGACGATCCGGAAGCGCAGCGCGGTCTTGCGGCCGGCGTCCTTCCCGCTCGCGGTGCAGGAGATCGAGATCTTCTTGCCGCCGCCGGAGGTCTTGCAGCTGAGCTTGACCGCGAGCTTCGGCTTCACGGGCGGCTTCGGCGTCGGGGTCACCGTGGGGACGGCGGTCGGGACGCTCGTCGGCACCGCGGTCGGGACCGGCGTCGGCCACGCGCCGGGTGCCAGCCCGCTGACGGGATCGAGGATCAGCTTCGGCGCCGGTGCGGCTCCGAAGTCGAACATGCCCTCGATCGAGGCGGCCCGCGCGTCGAACGCGCCGTTGCCGGCCCGCGGCAGGCCCCAGTTGTCCTCGATGAAGCGCATCACCGACGCCTGCTCGGTCGCCGTATGGTCGACGAAGTTCCGCTTCGCGTAGGGGGAGATCAGCACCAGCGGCAGACGCGGGCCAGGGCCGCAGCGGCCCTGGAAGGCGCCGACACCCGGGTCGGGGCCGCAGACGCCCGCGCCGTTGAGCGCGTCGCTCGGGCGAGCGCGAGCCGTTGAGGATCGGCGACTGGACGTGGTCGTACCAGCCGTCGGAGTCGTCGTAGGCCAGGAAGACCGCGGTCGACTGCCACTCGGGCGACTGCTGCAGCGCGTTCAGCGTGCGCACGACGAAGCGCTGCTCGTCGATCGGACCGGAATAGCCCGGATGCGCGTCCTCGGCGCTGACCGCCTTCAAGAACGAGACCTGCGGGAGGTTGCCGGTCGCCAGGGCGGCGTCGAAATCGCTCAGGTCGTACTGGTGCTTGGCCTGGTCGGTCTGGCCGATCATCGCCACCGAGGTCGGCGGCAGATGGTGCGGGTTGGCCGTCGACGCGTAGTACTGGAACGGCTCGTGGTGCGGGAAGTAGTCCGCGACGACCGCGCCGGCCGCGTTGGTGTGGGTGGAGGCGCAGACCGCGACCCCACCGGGGGTGACGCTCGTCGGCTTGAAGCCGCCCGCGAACCAGCCCCATGTGACGCCCGCGGTGTTCATCAGATCGCCGATCGTGGTGCCGGTCATCGTCGTCGTCGAGCCAGCGGCCGAGCAGTCGTCCATGCCCGGCTGCGAGTTGGCGATTATGGTCCCGTTCTCGCCCGATCCGGCCGGGCTGACGCCGTGCGTGTTGCCGCTGACGAAGTTGATCGCCCCGATCGTCGAAGGCCCGAACGTGCTGCCGAAGTGGTTGTCGCTGATCGCGAAATGCTGGGCGTAGTTCCACATCGCCGACAACGTGTTGCCGTCGTAATAGGCCATGACGATGTTCTTGTCGACGCAGCTGCCGCCGCCGGTGTTCTCGACGAACTTGTCCATCAGGCCGCCGTTGAACGCCTTCTGCTCGGCCCCGTAGTTGTGGTTGTGGTCGCAGGTGACGGCCTCGGAGCGATCGAGCCGGCGCGGGTTGGCGGCGTTCGGGTTCGCGGTCAGCAGCGCCGGTGTGAGCCCGTTGACCGACGGCGTCCCGGGCGCCGCCGTGAACGGCGGCTGTCCGGCCGGATTCTTCGCGTTTGGATAGACGCCGAAGTAATGATCGAACGACTGGTTCTCGCCGAAGATCACGACGACGTGCTTGATCGGGGTCGTCGGCGGCGGTCCGGCCGATGGATCGGCGCTGGCCACCGCGAATGCTCCCGCTACTGCGGCAATGACTGCGGCGCCGCCGAACAGCGTGCGCCGTGCTGTGGACACGGCCATCGATCCCCCCTACTCGCGCGCCCAGACCGCGGCGATTGGTCACGGACAACGAACCACTCCGGGGAGCGGCTGTCAAGTCGCGCGTTCAGAGAAGGCGGCCGAACCAGCGCAGCGATAATGAGCCCGCGGCGATCAAAAGCATGATCGCGCCGCCGGCGAACGCCGCGGTGACCTCGTGCTTCTCGCTGCGCGACGAGAGCCGCGTGCCGAGGTTCGAGTAGATCTCCTTGACCTTGCTGGTCTCGGTGGCCGAATAGGACTTGCCGCCCGAGAGACGGGCGATCTCCTTCAGCGTCTCGGTGTCCGGCGGGACCTGGATCTTCTGCAGGAAGCCGAAGGAGTCGCGCAGCTCGACCTCGCCGCCGGGCGTGCCGAGCGCGATGGCGTAGATCGGGATGTGGGCCTGCCCGGCCTCGCGGGCGATGTCGAGCGGGTCGCGCGTGCCCGACGTGTTCTTGCCGTCGGAGAGCAGCACGATCACCGACGGCAGGCGGCGGACGCCGCTGCCGTCCGCGTTGGGGACCGGCGTGCGCGCGGCGAACAGCCCGCGCTCGAGCCCGTCGCCCATCGCGGTCCCGCCCTCGGCCGACGAGCTGGTCCAGCGCCGCCCTTGATCTGCGGCGCGGTCGGTGGTCGGCGCGACGCGCTGCTCGGCGAAGTCCGAGAACGTGATCAGGCCGAGCCGGAACGTCGGCGGGACCTTCTCGGTCAGCGTCTTGGCCGCGGCGACGGCGGCGCTCAGCCGGTCGGGCTGGACGTCGGTCGCGTTCATCGAGCCCGAGATGTCGGTGACCATCACGATGTTGGCGGCGCGCTGCGGCGCGGCGACCGTGCGCTGCGGCCGCGCGATCGCGACGATCAGCGCGGTCAGCGCGAGCAGGAGCAGCAGCGGCGGCAGGTGCCGCCGCCAGCCGGGCCGCGCGGTCGTCAGGCCCGGGACGAGCGCGGGGTTCGACCACGCCGCGGACTCGCGCTGCCGGCGCCGCTGCAGCGAGCCGTAGGCCAGCACGCGCGAGCGGCAGGAGGATGAAGCCGATCAGCAGGACGGGCTCGGCGAAGCTCATGACTGTGCCGCTCGCATTCGGTTGCGGACCGCGGCGCGCGCCGGGGCGCCCGCGCGCATCGCGGCCTCGCCGCGGCGCAGATGGCCGGCGAAGACGCGCAGCCAGTCGCCCGCGGTCGAGAGCTCGACGTGGTCGGCGCCGACGCGGCGCAGCGCCTGGCGGACCTCGTCGCGCTCGGCCGCGGCGGCCGCGGCGAAGCGTTCGCGCACGCGCCGCTTGCGCGTGTCGACGTGCAGCTGGCGGCCCGTCTCGGGATCGATCAGCCACAGCTCGCCCGCCGGCGACCAGCTCCTGCTCGCGCGGGTCGACGATCTCGACCGCCATCACGCCGTGGCGCGCCCGCAGCGCCTGCATCGGGCCCTCCCAGTCGCGCTCGCCGCGGAAGTCGGAGACGATCACGACGAGCCCGCGCTGACGGCCCAGCGCCGCGGTCGTGGCCAGCGCGGTGCCCAGCGAGGTCGCGCCCGCGCCGTCGCCCTCACCCTCGCGGCGCAGCTCGGCGAGCAGGCCGAGCAGGCCCGAGGCGGCCCTGTCGCGGGCGCAGGACGCGCGGCTCGCCGCCGCCGAACGCGAGCACGCCGAGCCGGTTGCCGCGCCGCGTCGAGACGTGGCCGACGGCCAGCGCGACGCCCTCGGCGACGTCGACCTTGCGCCGGTCGGCGGTGCCGAAGGTCATCGAGGCGGAGACGTCGAGCACCAGCCAGGTCGTCAGCGCCCGCTCGCCGACGTGCACGCGCACGTGCGGCTCCTGCAGCCGGGCGGTCGCCATCCAGTCGATGTGGCGCACGTCGTCGCCGGGGTGGTACGGCCGGATCATCGCCAGCTCGGTGCCGGAGCCGGTCTGCGGCGTCAGGTGCTCGCCGGGGACGAGGCTCTCGATCCGCTTCATCACCGCGAGGTCGAGCGAGCGCAGGACCTGCGGCGGGACGGGCCCGGGGCCGGGCTTGTCCGGCGAGCGCTCGGGCGACGGCGGGACGATGCGAGGGCGCCCGCTCATGGCGCCGCCTCGAGGGTCCCTGAAACCTGCGCTTGACGCCTCGCGATCCGCTGGCCAGGGTCACTCATGGGAGCCTCCCCACGCGCGCGAGCCCGAAGCCCGCGCCGGCCAGCAGCAGCACGAGCGCGCCGCCGGCGAACGCCGAGGTCACCTGCCGCTTCTCCTTGATCTTGGTCAGCTGCGTGCCGAGGTTGCGGTAGACGGCCGCCAGCTGGTCCGCGTCGGCGGTGGCGAAGAACTGGCCGCCGGTGTCGCGCGCGATGTCCTGCAGCGTCAGCAGATCGGGCGGGACCGGCTCGGTGCTGGTCGCGCCGGTGTTCGGGTCGGTGTGCGTCAGCGTGCCGTCCTGGCTGCCGAGCGCCACCGTGTAGACCGGGATCTTGTACTTCTTGGTCTGCTGGACGATGTCGATCGGGTCCGCGCCGCGCGTGCTCGAGCCGTCGCCGAGCAGCACGATCGCGGCCGGCAGCCGGCGCTCGCCGCCGAGGCCGTCCGGGATCGGCACCCGCGCGGAGTTGATCGCGAGCTTCAGCGCGTCGCCCATCGCCGTGGCGCCGGCGACCTGCAGCGAGTCGATCGTCGTCTTCACGCGCGCGTGGTCGGTGGTCGGCTCCGTCAGCTGCTGGGCGCTCGAGCCGAAGCCGACGACGCCGATCCGGAACTCGTCCGGCACCGCGTCCGTGAACGTCCGACCGGCGTTCTGCGCCGCGGCCAGCCGCGAGGGCTGCACGTCGGTCGCGAGCATCGAGCCCGACGTGTCGAACACCAGCATCACCGTCGCCTCACGGCGCTCGGCGGCCACCGTGCGCTGCGGGCGCGCGAGCGCGACCAGCAGCGCGGCGAGCGCGAGCAGCGCCAGCACCGCCGGGACGTGCCGCGACCACGAGCGCCCGCTGACCGTGGCCAGCAGGGCGACGTTCGTGTAGCGGACCGCGAACTTGCGCGCCCGCCGTTGCGAGAGCGACGTAGGCCACCGCCGCCAGCGGCACCAGCACCAGCAGGCCGAGGAGGAGCGGGGCTCTGGAAGGACTCACGTGCGCCGTAGCCCGGGCGCTCCTGCGCGAGCTCGATGCGCGGCATCGGCACGCGCTCGAGGACGTCGTCGAGGACCCGGTCGGTGTCCACGCCCGCTGCCAGCGCCTCGTAGGTCAGCACGATGCGGTGGCGCAGCACGTCGCGCGCGAGATCGCGCACGTCGACGGGCAGCATGTAGTCGCGTCCGCGCAGCAGCGCGAGCGCGCGGCCGGCGTGGATCAGGTTGATCGAGCCGCGCGGCGAGGCGCCGAACTCGACCCAGTTCTCCTCGCCGGCCTCACGCGTGGCCGTCGTCAGCGTGACGGCGTACTCCATCACGCGCCGGTCGACGTAGACCGCGCCGGCGGCGCGCTGGTGGGCGATCAGGTGCTCGGGCGAGAGCACCTCGCGCGCACGGATCGAGGTCTCCAGCGAGCGCTCGACCACGGCCACCTCGTCGCGGTGCGACGGGTAGTCGACGACGAGCTTGAACATGAAGCGGTCGACCTGGGCCTCGGGCAGCGGGTAGGTGCCCTCGGACTCGATCGGGTTCTGCGTGGCGAGGACCAGGAACGGCGCGGGCACGTGATGGGTGTCGTGGCCGATCGTGACCTGGCGCTCCTGCATGACCTCGAGCAGGGCGGACTGCACCTTGGCGGGCGCGCGGTTGATCTCGTCCGCCAGCAGGAAGTTGCAGAACACCGGGCCGAGCTCGGTGTCGAAGGTCGCCTTGTCGGGCCGGAAGATGCGCGTGCCGACGAGGTCCGCGGGGACGAGGTCGGGCGTGAACTGCAGGCGCTTGAACGAGCCGCCGAGCACGTCCGCGACGGTCTTGACCGTGAGCGTCTTGGCCAGGCCGGGGACGCCCTCGAGCAGCACGTGGCCGCCGGCCAGCAGCGCCACGAGCACGCGCTCGAGCATCGCCTCCTGGCCGACGATCACCCGCTTGATCTCGAAGAGTGCCGTCTCCAGGTCGTCGTGGGCCGCCCGGGACGGGTTCGGCTCCGGCGTCCGGTCGAGCGCGTGGAGCCGCCGATCCTCTGGGGTCACGTGATGTCTCCTGGGGTCATGGTGAGGAAGGCTCAGCCGCCGGCCGGGGTGTCCGGGCGCGTGCCGAGGTCCACGGTCAGGGTACGCCGGTCGCCGCCGCGCACGACGGTGATCTTGGCCTTTTCGCCAGGCTTGCGTGCGGCCACCGCCGCCGAGACGTCCTCGGAGGACCGGACCGTGCGGCCGTCGATATCGGTGATCTTGTCGCCCTGCTGAAGGCCCGCCCGCTGCGCCGGCCCGTCGGGGACGACCTGGCCGACGACGGCGCCCGAGAGATCCTGGGTGTCGCCGTTGGAGACGCCGAGGTAGGCGCGGACGACCTTGCCGCCGCTCTGGATCTGCGGCACGACGAACTTGATCGTCGCGACCGGCACGGCGAAGCCGACGCCCGAGTTGGAGCCGCTGCCGGACTTGATCTGCGAGTTGACGCCGATCACGCGGCCGTTGCCGTCCAGCAGCGGGCCGCCGGAGTTGCCGGGGTTGATCGCGGCGTCGGTCTGGATCGCGTTGGCGATCGGGAAGCCGTTCGGCGCCTCGATCGTGCGGCCGAGCGAGGAGACGATGCCGGTCGTGACGGTGCCCTCGAGCCCGAACGGCGAGCCGATGGCGATCGCCTGATCGCCCGGCTCGAGCGCGTTGGAGTCGCCGAGCTCGAGCGGCTGCAGCCCGCCCTTGACCGCGTTCGGGTCGACCTTCAGGACCGCGAGGTCCGACGACGGGTCCTTGCCGACGAGCTGGGCCGGGATCGGCTTGGTGTCGACGCCGATGCGGACGCTGAACTGGTTCGCCTCCTCGACCACGTGGTCGTTGGTGACGATGTGGCCTTCCTTGTCGTAGACGAAGCCGGAGCCCGTGGCGCCCGAGGTGGCCGAGCCGGCCTGGACGAACACGACCCCGAGCGACACCCGCTTATAGATGTCGCTGATGGATTCGGTACCGGCTGGTTGCGTCCCCTTGCGCGCCCCGCGGTCCGTCGAACTGGCTGGCGGAGAGGGCGGCGCGGCCTGGGTAATTGCCGCAGGATCGTCGTCGATGACGCCCGCGACGGCGAGAATGCCGACTACGAGTGCGACCGAGACGGCGCCGCCGAAGAACATCACGAGTGAACGCATAGCCCGCCCATGAGAGCGCGCTTGGTTGAACTCATGCTGAAGCGATTCTTAGGGAATGCTAAAGACGGCTGCTTCTTCTATGACTCTTACTTACTGCTTTGATCCTGGATTGGGCTGAATGACGCGTGTTCTGATCGTCGACGACGAGCCCGCGGTGCGGGCTGCACTGGACCGCGCGCTGCGCCTCGACGGCTACGAGGTCGAACTCGCGGCTGACGGCCGTGAGGCGCTGGACCGCCTCGCCGACGTCCGCCACGACGCGGTCGTGCTCGACGTCGCGATGCCGGGCATCGACGGCCTCGAGGTCTGCCGCCGCCTGCGCGACGCCGGCGATCGCACGCCCGGTGCTGATGCTGACCGCGCGCGACGCGGTCGACGATCGCGTCGCCGGCCTGGACGCGGGCGCCGACGACTACCTCGTCAAGCCGTTCGCGCTGAAGGAGCTCAAGGCGCGGCTGCGTGCGCTGCTGCGCCGCGCCGAGACGCCCGAGAGCGAGGACGGCCACGCGCTGCGCTTCGCCGACCTCACGCTCGACCAGGGCGCCTGGGAGGCACGCCGCGGCTCCGCGCAAGCTCGAGCTCTCGCGCACCGAGTTCCAGCTGCTGGCGCTGTTCCTGGAGCATCCGCGCCAGGTGCTGACGCGCTCGCAGATCTTCGAGCGCGTCTGGGGCTACGACTTCGGCTCGAGCTCGAACTCGCTCGGCGTCTACATGGGCTACCTGCGCCGCAAGACGGAGGAGGGCGGCGAGCCGCGCCTCCTGCACACCGTGCGCGGTGTCGGCTACGTGCTGAGAGACTGATGCGCTCGCTGCCGCTGCGCCGCCGCATGACCATCGCGGTCGCCGTCGTGGTGGCGGCGACGGTGGCGCTCGTCGCGCTCGCCGCCTACATCGCGGTCCGCGGCGAGCTGCGTGCGGAGGTCGACCGCGCGCTCGAGGACCAGCTCGACTTCCGTGGCGGTCCGCCGCCCGGCCGTGGCCGCGGTGGTCCGGGCTTCGGCGCGCTGCCCCGCACGCCGCGGGGGCCCGACGCCGTACATCCAGCTGATCGACGCGAGCGGGAATACGTACGCGGTGGCCGGGTCCGAGCGCGACGAGCTGCCGGTCGACGACCGCGTGCGCGATGTCGCCGCCGGCGTGGCACCGGCCTTCCTCGCCGACGCGGACGTCGACGGGACGCACGTCCGCGTGCTCACCACGCCCATTCCCGACGGCGCGGCGCAGCTCGGCCGCTCGCTCGAGCCCGCCGACGCGGTGCTCTCGCGCATGCGGCTGATCCTGCTGCTGGTGTGTCGCGGGCGGCATCGCGCTCGCGGTCCTGCTCGGCCGTCTCGTCTCGCGCAACGTCGTCGCGCCGATCGCCGAGGTGACCGAGGCGGCGCGCCACATCGCCGCCACCGAGGACCTCGGCCGCCGGATCGAGGTCGACGAGCCACGACGAGATCGGCGAGCTGGCCCAGCACTTCAACGCGATGCTCGACACGCTCGAGCGCTCGGTCGCCGCCCAGCGCCAGCTCGTCGCCGACGCCTCGCACGAGCTGCGCACGCCGATCACCAGCCTGCGCACGAACATCGAGGTGCTGGCCGAGTCCGAGGCGCTGCCGGCCGACGAGCGCGCGCGGCTGCTGCAGGACGTCGAGGAGCAGACGACCGAGCTCGGCATGCTCGTCGCCGACCTGATCGAGCTCGCGCGCGGCGACGAGCCGCGGCGCGAGAGCGAGGACGTGCGCCTCGACGATCTCGTCGCCGAGTCCGTCACGCGGGCGCGGCGCCACGCGCCGGGCGTGCGCTTCGAGGCGCAGTTGGAGCCCGTCGTGGTCGAGGGCACGCGCGAGCGGCTCGCGCGTGCGGTCAACAACCTGCTCGACAACGCGGCCCGCCACTCGCCGCCCGGCGGGGTGCGTCGAGGTACGTGTCGACATCGACGGCCTGCGCGTGCGCGACCACGGCTCCGGCGTCGATCCCGCCGACCTGCCGCACCTCTTCGACCGCTTCTACCGCGGCGCGTCGGCGCGCGGGCGGCCCGGCTCCGGGCTCGGGCTGGCGATCGTGCGCCAGGTCGCCGAGCAGCACGGCGGCAGCGTCCACGCGGTCAACGCCGCGGGCGGCGGCGCCGAGTTCGTGCTCGAGCTTCCTGCGGCGCCGCTGGCGGTGAGCCAGGAGTCGCCGACACTCGCGGCGCCTCACCGCCGTGGCCAGCGATCAGGGACGGAGCCCACGACGCCGAGTCATCCACGATGATCGGCGACTCCAGGCTTAGTCCGGTCGCTTGAGCGACTCGGTGACCTGGTAGCGGCGCATCCGCGAGACGGCGCGGCGCCAGGCGTTGTCGCGAGCGGCCGGCGGCGGGACGGTGGCGCGCACGGTCGCGACCCACTCGTCGAGCGGCAGCTCGCCGCTGATCAGGCCGTGCAGCGCGGTCGTGACCGGCGCTTCGACGTGCGCGCGGCGCAGCGCCGTGGCCAGCAGCGGGACCATGTCCAGCGCCTCGACGGCCTGGCCGATGCGGGCGGGGATCTCGGACGCGGGGACGCCCTGGCCGAGCAGCTCGCCGGCGCGGCGGTTGCGGCTCTGGGGCGCGAGCGCGGTCCCGACGAGGTCGCCCGTTCCGGCCAGGCCGATCATCGACTCCGGCTTGCCGCCCTGGCGCTCGGCGTAGCGCCAGACCTCGGCGAAGATGTGGCCGGCGGCGGCGCCGGCGGCGTTCAGGCCCTGCGCCGCGGTCGCTCCCGCGGCGAGCGAGGCGGCGTTCTTGGCCACGCCGGAGAGCTCGACGCCGACCGGGTCGTTGGACTGCTCGCAGACGACGCCGGCGCGCATGAAGACCTGGGCGATGCTCGCCGCGAGGCGGACGTTGGAGGACGCCGCGACGAGGCCCGCGCCGGCGGTGACCATCTCGCGCGCGTGCGCCGGGCCGCCCAGGCAGGCGACGCGGTCCACGCCGAAGGCCTGGTTGAGCAGCGTCGTCGGCGACAGGCCGTCCGGCGGGACGAGGCCCTTGGCCATCGAGATCACCGGCGTCCGCGCGGGAAGGCCGGCGGCCTGGAGGTTGCCGATCACCTGCGAGAGCCCGCGCGACGGGACGCCGAGGAAGACGTAGTCGGCGCGCGAGAGGCCGGTCGACATCGGTTCCACGCGCAGCTCGCGCGGGAGCTCGACATCCGGCAGGTACGCCTTGTTCTCGCGCGAGGTCTCGAGCAGCTCGGCCTGCTCGGTCGAGCGGGTCTGGAGCGTGGTGCGGAAGCCGCCGCGGGCGAGCAGGACGGCCACGGCGGTCCCGAACGAACCGGCTCCGAGCACGACGGCGCGGCGCAGTCCGGGAGTGGGCAAAGTCAGCTGAGGCCGCGGTGGCATCCGAGGACCCTACCTACCCCGACGACCGGGCAGTTGTTACGGGCGACCGCCGCCCGGAGTCATAAGGTCGGATGCGGATGTGGTTCAAGCGACTCCTTGCCTTGGGGGCCCTGGCGGCCGTCGCCGTGGTCATCGCGATTGTCGCGCGCGACCCGAGCCCGGTCGAGCCGCAGGCCAAGGTCACGCGCACGCCGACGCCGACCCCGAAGGCGAAGAAGCGCCCGCGGGCGGCCGCGCCGAAGGTCGCATCGGTCCACGGCGCGGCGGCGCGCCGGATGCCGGTGCCGATCCTGATGTACCACGTGATCTCGAAGGCGCCGGCGGGCGTTCCCAACGCGGAGCTGTGGGTGGACCAGCGCGTGTTCGCCGACCAGATGCGGGCGCTGCGCGCGGCCAAGTACACCGGGATCACGCTCGAGCAGGCCTGGGACGGCTGGAAGCACGGCGGCCCGCTTCCGAAGCATCCGGTCGTCATCTCCTTCGACGACGGCTACCTCTCGCACTACACGCACGCCAAGCCGGTGCTGCGGGCGCTCGGCTGGCCCGGCGTGCTCAACCTCGAGGTCAACGCGATCGGCCCGGGCGGGCTGTCGACGAAGCAGATCCGCTCGATGCTGGATGCGGGCTGGGAGGTCGACTCGCACACGCTCACCCATCCGGATCTGACGACCCTGGACGACGCCGCGCTGCGCCATGAGCTCGTCGATTCGCGGCGTCAGCTGCGCAAGCGCTTCGGCGTGCCCGTCGACTTCTTCGCCTACCCGGCCGGGAAGTACGACGACGCGCGTGAAGGCGGCGACGGAGGCGGCCGGCTACAAGGCCGCGACGACGGTCGACGAGGGGATCGCGCGCGGGACGCGACGACCCGTTCGCGCTCAAGCGCGTGCGCGTCAACGGCTCCGACACCGCGGACTCGCTGATGGCGAAGCTAGACGGCTGAGGTCGTCCGGCCGAGGATCTCGACGAGGGTCGCGGCGTCCTCGTCGGACATCGCCTCGAAGGCGGGCGGCGCGTGGCCGAGGCGGTCCTGGTAGCCGCGGCGGACCTGCTCGCCGTGCTCGGTCAGCACGAGCGTCTTGACGCGACGGTCGCTGGGATGGGCGCGGCGCTCGGCGAGGCCGGCGGCCTCGAGCCGGTCCGCGATGCCCGTGACGTTGGAGTTGTCGCAGCGCAGCGCCTGGGCGAGCTCGGTCATCGTCGTCGGCTCGTCGGTCTTCAGGCGCAGCATCGCGAACGCCTGCTGGGGCGCGAGCCCGAACTCCTGGGCGGCGCCGAGCATCTTCGCGCGCTGCTCGAGGAAGATCCCGAGCACGAGTTTCCAGGCCTGCTGCTGGGTGGACGAGGGTGCGTCCTTTGCCATAGGTCAAAAGTAGCAGTTGGCAAAGGTTGACAACCTCAAATATCTAGGTAGCCTTAGCGATATGTCGCTAACTGCCAGTGCGGGCATCGAGGTCGAGGGTCTCGTCCGCGAGTTCAAGAACGGGCCGCGCGCGGTCGACGGGATCGAGTTACAGGTCGCCCCCGGTGAGATCTACGGCTTCCTCGGGCCGAACGGCGCGGGCAAGTCGACCACCGTGCTGATGCTCACGACGCTGCTGCCGCCCACCGCCGGGACGGCGCGCGTGGCCGGCTACGACATCCTGCGCGAGGGTCCCGCGGTGCGCGGCGTCGATCGGCGCCGCGCTGCAGGAGGCGGCGCTCGATCCGTTGCTCACCGCGCGCGATCACATGCGCCTGCAGACCACGCTGCAGGGGCTGCCGAAGAAGATCGCGCCGCGCGCGCGGCGACGAGCTGATCGAGCGGGTCGGGTTGAGCGACGCCGCGGATCGCAAGGTCGGCGGCTACTCGGGCGGCATGAAGCGCCGGCTCGATCTGGCGCTCGCGCTCGTGCACACGCCGCGGGTGCTGTTCCTCGACGAGCCGACGACGGGCCTCGATCCCTCCAGCCGCGCCGATCTGTGGGCCGAGGTCTCGCGCCTCGCGCGCGAGGACGGCGTCACCGTCTTCCTGACCACGCAGTACCTCGAGGAGGCCGACGTCCTGGCCGATCGCGTCGGGATCATCGACGCCGGGCAAGATCGTCGCCGAGGGCACGCCCGAGTCGCTGAAGGCCGAGATCGGCCGTCCGTCGGTGGAGGCCACGCCGGTCGAGCGCTCCGACCGCGACGCGGTCGCCGAGGTGCTGAGCCAGCTTCGGTGGCGGTCGTCCCCGCGCCGCCCGGCTCCGCCGCGGTGCGCCTGCAGAGCGGCGAGGACCTCGTGTCGGTCGTGCGCGCGCTCGACGCCGCCGACCTGCGCGTGGCCGACCTGCAGCTGCACCAGCCGTCGCTGGACGACGTCTTCCTGGCCAAGACCGGCCGCAAGCTCGACCCGGCGGCCGAGAAGCCCGAGGAAGTCGCCGTATGAGCGGTCTCGCGGCGCAGTCCTACGAGATGGCGCGGCGCTCGATCCTGCAGACGCTCCGCCAGCCCGCGATGGTCATCCCGCCGATCGCTCTTCCCGCTGATCCTGATGGGGATCAACGTGGGCGGGCTGGCCGCGGCGACCAAGATCCCGGGCTTCCCGCCGGTCGACAGCTATCTCGACTTCGCGATCGCGTTCCCGTTCATCCAGGGCTCGCTGTTCGCGTCGATCAACGCCGGCAGCGCGGTCGCGCGTGACGTCGAGACCGGCTTCCTGAACCGGCTCGCGCTGACGCCGATGCAGCGCTCGGCGCTGCTGCTCGGGAACCTCTCGGGCGTGATGTTCGTCGCGCTGCTCTCGTCGTTCATCTACCTGGCGGTCGGCTTCGCCGCCGGGCTGCACTTCGAGGCCGGGTCCCTCGGCGTGCGTCGTGATGGTGCTGATGGGGCTGCTTGATCGCGCTGGCGTTCGCCTCGCTGGGCTCGTTCATCGGGCTGCGGACCGGCTCCGGCGAGGCGGTCCAGGGCGTCTTCCCGCTGTTCTTCGTCTTCCTGTTCCTGTCCTCGAGCTCGCTGCCGCGCAACGTGATCGAGCAGGACTGGTTCCGGACGATCGCGACCTACAACCCGGTCTCGTACCTGTTCGAGGGCCTGCGCTCGCTGATCATCTTCGGCTGGCAGGGCAAGGAGCTCGCGCTTGGGCTTCGGGATAGCGGCGATCATCGCGGTGATCGGCGTCTGGCGGCTCCGCCTCGGCCCTGCGGACGCGGCTGGCGCGGACATGAGGCGCTTCCTCGACGTCACCGGCGGCGTCGCCTACCGCTCGACCAAGAAGATCGCCACCAACCCGCAGCTGCTGCTGCCGTCGCTGATCTTCCCGCTGTTCTTCTTCGTCGCCTTCGCCGGCGGGCTCTCCGCGCGTCGGCGACGTGCCGGGCTTCGACTTCCCGTCGGGCTACACGGCCTTCCAGTTCGTGTTCGTGCTGCTGCAGGCCTCGGCCTTCGGCGGCGTCTTCACCGGGTTCGGCATCGCGTCGGACTTCGAGAGCGGCTTCGCGCGGCGGATGATGCTGGCGGCGCCGAACCGGCTCGGCATCCTCGCCGGGTACGCGGTGTCGGCGCTCACCCGCGCCACCGTCGTCGGGATCCTGCTGTTCATCGTCGCGAAGCTGAGCGGCATGCAGGTCGGCGGCGACGGGGTCGACCTCTTCGGTCTGATCCTGCTCGCGATCATCGTCAACCTGACCGCGGCGATGTGGGCCGCGGGCGTCGCGCTGCGGCTGCGCACGATCCAGGCCGGCCCGGCGATGCAGATGCCGGTCTTCATCATCCTGTTCCTCGCGCCGGTCTACGTGCCGCTCGCGCTGTTGAACGGGTGGGTCCACGCCGTGGCGAAGATCAACCCGTTCACCGCGCTGATCGAGGGCGGCCGCGACCTGATCTCAGGCCAGCCGTTCGACGCCGCACTGGTGTACGGCGTCGCGGCCGCGATGCTCCTCGTGTTCACGATCTGGGGCATCACCGGCCTGCGGCGGGCCGAGGCCGCCGGCTAGGCCGCGGGAGCCGGAGTGGGCTCTCCCTCCAGCGAGATCCGCGGCAGCGCGCGATCGAGCCAGGCGGGGAGGGTCCAGGCCCGGTCGCCGAGCAGGGTCATCACGGCGGGCGCGAGGATCATCCGGACGATCAGGACGTCGATCAGGATCGCGCTCGCCAGGCCCAGGCCGATCGTCTTGACCACGACGTCCGGGTCGCCGACGAAGCCGAGAAAGACGCTCGGTCATGATCGCGCCGGCGGCCAGGATGATCCGGCCGACGCGGGCGAGGGCTCTCGTCACCGACTGATCCGGGGTGGCTCCGTTGAGGTACTCCTCGCGGATCCGGGACTGCAGGAAGACGTTGTAGTCCATGCTCAGGCCGAACAAAATGGCGAACATGAAGAGCGGGACGAACGACACGATCGGGACGTCCATGCCGGTCTGGAAGACGAGCACGACGACGCCGTAGGCCGCGCCGATCGAGAGCAGGTTGAACGCGGCGGAGACCAGCGGCACCCAGATCGAGCGGAAGACCGCCATCAGCAGGAAGATGCTCAGGCCGATCACGAGCGCGATGAACAGCGGCAGCCGTGAGGCGATCTTGGCCGCCATGTCGTCGAGCATCGCGACCGCGCCGCCGACGTAGACGCCGTTGGGGAGGCGATCGCGCAGCGTCGTCACGAGCTCGCTCGTCTTCGGGTCCTGCGGGGAGGTCGTCGGGATCACCGTCAGCGTGGCCGCGTCCTTGTTGGGGGCGATCACCGGGTCCGAGACGAAGGCGACGCCCGGGGGTGTTCTCCGCGATCTGCTTGACGCTGTCGAGGTCGTCGACCTTGCTCGAGGCCAGGACGAGCGGGCCGTTGAAGCCCTCGCCGAAGCCGTCGGCGAGGCGGTCGTAGGCGACGCGGGTGGTCGTGCCCTTGGCGTCGTTGCCGTCATCGGGCATGCCGAGACGCAGGCCGAGGACCGGGAGGGCGAGGGCGACGAGCAGGATCGTGCCGGCGGCGGCCGCGGTGCGCGGGCGGCGGGTGATCATCGTCGCCCAGCGCTCGAACGCCTTCGAGGGCGCGACCGTGGCGGGGTTCTTCGGGCGCAGCCGCTTGGCGAAGGCGCCCATCAGGGTCGGCAGCACGGTGACGGCGCCGACCGCGACGCTGGCGACGACGATCGCGGAGCCGATGCCCATGCGGCCGACGAACGGGATGCCGGTGGAGAGCAGGCCGCGCGAGGGCGACGACGACGATCGCTCCCGCCGCGAGCACCGACGTTCCCGCCGTGGAGTTGGCGACGCGGGCGCTGTGCTCGACGGAGTCGCCGGCCGCGAGCTGCTCGCGGTAGCGGCCGACGATCAGCAGCGCGTAGTCGATCCCGGCGCCGAGGCCGAGCATCACGCCGAGGGTCGGGGCGAAGCTGGGGAAGTCGGTGAAGGCGGCGCCGAAGCGCAGGAGCAGGATGCCGCCGGCGAGCGCGATCAGGCTGGCGATCAGCGTCAGCAGCATCGAGGCGATCGAGCGGAAGACGAGCGTGAGCACGAGGACCGCGACGGCGAGCCCGATCAGCTCGCCGATGGGGGCGGCGAGTTGCTCGGCCTGGTCGACGACGGGGCCGCGGCGGCTGACTTCCAGGCCGGCTTGCTCGCCGATCGATGAGACCGCCGCGAGGCGCTCGCCGGGCGCGCGCTGCATGTCCTGCGCGGGCTGGTCGTACTGGACGGTGAGGAAGCCGACCCTCTGGTTGGCGGAGAGCTGGAGCGGCGCGACGCCGGTCACGTGCGGCTGGCGTTCGATCTCCTGCTTGGTCTTGGCGATCGCGGCGTTGCCCTTGAGCGTGTTGCCGTCGGTGGCGAAGACCATCGTCGCGGTGTCGCCGGACTGCGACGGGAAGCGTTGAGTGAGGAGGTCGACCGCCTGCTGGGACTCGGTCCCGGGGGTCCTGAAGCTGTCGACGAAGGCGCCGCCGCCTGCGGTCGCCGCCGCTCCGAGGGCGATCAGGACGACGGCGACGATTGCCAGGGAGCGTTTCCAATGCCCCGCGGCCGAGGCGGCGAGGCGTCCAAGTAGGTGGGCCATGGACTACAAGGAATCACATCCGCTGCGAAATTGCAATGAGTGCATATTTGCTCTTGTTGCGATTGTGCGCAGAGACTAGGATTGTCTGCATGCACACGCACGGCCTGCGAGAGCGCAAGAAGCTGCGGACGCGCGAGCAGATCGTCGAGGCCGCGTTCGGACTGTTCCGCGAGCGCGGATTCCAGGCCACGACCGTGGCGGAGATCGCCGCCGAGGCCGACATCGCGCCGCGCACCTTCTTCGCCTACTTCCCCTCCAAGGAAGCGGTCGTCTTCTACGACTTCGACGAGATGTTCGAGTCGCTGCGCTCGACGATCGAGGACCGCCCGCCGGAGGAGACCGCGATCGACGCGCTGCGCCGCTGGCTCGAGCACTCGCTGCCCGTCAAGCACGAGGAGGGCGAGGACGCGGTCCTGCGCAAGCACCTGTGCGTCGACGAGCCGGCCTTGGCGGCGTACCAGAAGGGGCTTCTGTCCCGGCTCGAGGTGATCCTGCGCGAAGGCGTCGCCCGGGACCTCGGCGAGCCCGCCGACGGCCTGCGCCCGAAGCTCGTCTCCGCCGCCGCGGTGGCGGCCTTGAGCGCGATCGACGACGAACGCGCCGACAAGGCCGAGTCGATGGCCCTGCTCGACGAGACCCTGGTCTTCCTGCGCGGCGGCGTCGCCGCGCTCCAGAACCGCGGCGGCTAGGCCTCGCCGCTCGCGAGCGCCTCGCCGAGCCGCTCTCCCGCCGCCTCCATCTCCGCGATGTTCGTCGCCTCCTGGACCATCTGGAGGTCGATCATGCGCTTGCCGAACCCGTCGAGCCGGTCGGTGCCGACGATCGCGTGCAGCGGCACGCCCGCCTGGCGCGTGCGGGTGCCGATCTCGCCGACGAGCTTGCCCTGCAGCGTCTGCTCGTCCAGCTTGCCCTCGCCGGTGACGACGGCGCGGGACGCCGCGCATGCGGTGGTCGAAGTCGAGCGCGTCGAGCACGAACTGCGCGCCCGGCTCGAGCGCCGCGCCGAACGCGGCCCACAGTCCGCCCGACAGCCCGCCGGCGCCGCCGGTCATCGGCACGCCGCGGGGGTCTCGCGGGAAGCTCGCCGCGAGCTCGTCCAGACGTTGTTCGAGGCGCTTCACCATCGCCTCGTCGGCGCCCTTCTGCGGCGCGAAGACCTTCGGCGCGTCCTCGAAGACCGTGCGCACGTCGGAGAGCACGACGATCTTGGCCTTGCCGATGCCGCCCGCGTCCTCGATCGCCTGGATCGCGCCGGCGCCGCCGTCGGTCGTCGCCGAGCCGCCGACGGCGACGAGGATCACGGCCGCGCCGGCGTTCGCGGCGGCCGCGATCAGCTCGCCGGTGCCGTAGGTCGAGGCCTCCCACGCGTCGCGCTCGGCCTCGGGCGTGAGGCCCAGGCCGGAGGCCATCGCCATCTCGACGATCGCGGTGCCGCCGTCCTCGATCAGGCCGAAGCCGGTGCGGACCGGCTTGCCGAGCGGCCCGCGGACGGTCACGGCGAGCAGCTCGCCGCCGAGCTGCGGCAGCAGCGCGTCGAGCGTCCCCTCGCCGCCGTCGGCGACCGGGCAGAGGTCCGCCGGCATCAGGCCCGCGCGTTCCAGCCCGCGGCCGATCGCGCCGGCGACCTGGGCGGCGTTGAAGGTCCCCTTGAACGAGTCGGGGGCGACGAGGACGGGGCGCTCAGGTACGGCCATGCGCGCATCGTGGCAGGCTTCGCGGCGTGGCGACCACCGAATACGAGGTCTTCGAACTCGACGGCGTGGAGGTCAAGCTCTCCAGCCCGGACAAGGTCTACTTCCCCGCCTGCGGGGTCACCAAGGGCCAGCTCGCGCACTTCTACGTCGACTGCGCGGACGCGGTTCTGAACCACCTGCGCGAGCGCCCGACGGTGCTGAAGCGCTACGCGGGCGGGATCGAGGCGAAGCCCTTCTACCAGAAGCGCGTGCCCGCCAAGCGGCCCGGCTGGCTGCAGACGACGCTGCTCACGTTCCCCTCCGGCAACACCGCGGAGGAATTCGTGCCGGTCGACGCCGCGCACCTCGTCTGGGCGGTCTCGCTCGGCAACGTGGACTTCAACCCGCACCCGGTCCGGCGCTCCGAGCTCGATCACCCGGACGAGCTGCGCGTCGACATCGACCCGACGCCGGGGGCGACCTGGGACACGGTCCGGCGTGTCTCGTTGATCGTGCGCGACGTGCTCGAGGAGAACGGGCTGCGCGGGTACGCGGGCACTTCCGGCTCGCGCGGGATGCACATCCCGGTGCGTCTCCATGCGGGCGAGTGGGACTTCATCGCCGTCCGCCGTGCCGCTGTGGCTCTGGCGCGTGAGGTCGAGCGCCGCGGCGAGGGCCTCGCGACGGCGAAGTGGTGGAAGGAGGAGCGTCCCGACGGGTCGGTATTCGTCGACTACAACCAGAACGCGAAGGACCACACGGTCTCCTCGCTCTACTCGGTCCGCCCCGTGGCCGACGCGCGGGTGGGCTGCGCTCTCGCCTGGGACGAGGTCCCCGACTGCGAGCCGGGGGACTTCCGCGTCGACACCGTGCCGGAGCGTCTGCGGTCCGTCGGCGACCCCTCGTGGGACATCGACGCGCATCCTGGTTCGCTCGATGGCCTGCTCGCTCTGGCCGACCTCGACGAGCACGAGCGGGGCCTCCAGGACGCCCCCTGGCCCATCCACCATCGCAAACAGCCCAACGAGCCCAAGCGCGTTCAGCCCAGCCGCGCACGCAAAGACCCCGAAGACGTGTGACACATCTGCGGCTCATCGTCCATATCTCGGACGATGCCGACGGATGAGATCGAAGGAATGCAGGCCGCGGTCTCCGTGCTCTCCTCCAAATGGAGCGTCACGATCCTCGCCGAGCTCGCCGACGGCACCCACCGCTTCAACGAGCTCCTGCGCCACATCGACGGCATCTCCCGCCGCATGCTCACCGCCACCCTCCGCCGCCTCGAACGCGACGGCCTCATCGAACGCCGCGTCTACGCCGACGTCCCAGTCCGGGTCGAGTACGACCTCTCCCCCGCAGGCGAGGCCCTCTTCGCGGCCCTGGCACCCCTCGCCGGCTGGGGCCTCGAGCACCGCCCCGCCGCCTAGCCCTCGTTCTTAAAGGGCCAGACCCCTTTAGATTCAGCTCGACGTCCGCGGCGACGTATTCGACGTAGCGCCGAATCGGATCGCCGCCATGGGATTCGAAGTAGGAGAGCAGCCGCGGCACGTCGAGAAACGGGGTCTCCGCGTCTTCCAGGAGCGACGTGTGACTGCTCCATGGCCAGGCCTCGGGCGTCGAGCACAGGCCGGCCGCCACCGGGTTGCATCGCGATGTAGCGAATGGTGACCCAGAGCTGCGCGTCGGTCTCGATGAGCTTCGCCTTGTAGCGGGTCCCGAATACGTGACCGTCCTTCTCGTGGCGGCGATTGAACGCCTGTGCAAAGACGCCGTGGAGCCGCTGCATCCCGTCCCCCAGATTCGGCTGAGGAGTCTCGATCAGTAGATGCATGTGATTGCCCATGAGGCAATACGACAGGCAACTCCAGGACGTCCAGCGGATCACCTTGGCCAGTGTCGTGAGGTACCCGTCGACGATCGAGATCGTCGAGGTAGATGGTCTGGCGAACGGCGCCACGTACATACACGTGGTGGATGCCGCCCGCGAGTTCGGTCCGTAGCGGTCGGGGCATACACCGTTGAGGCGTTCCCGGACTCGTTCTCGCCCCCTTCCAGAAAGATAAAGGGCCAGACCCTTTAGGAGCGCGTTAATCGCGCTTTAGGAAGCGAGCTGCTCCATGCGGCACTCGGAGGGCTTCTTGTCGTCGCGCCAGCGGAGGATCTTGGTGCCGTGGCGGATGCGGTCGTTGGAGGTGTGGTCGAAGGTGACCTCGACGACGAGCTCGGGGCGCATGTCGATCCACTCGAGCTCGCGCTCGTTGTTCCAGCGGGAGGGGTCGCCCATGCCGCGGTTGCCGGTCTCGTAGGGGGCGAGCTTGGCGGGCAGCTCGCGCTTCTCGGCGGCCTTGAAGCCGGAGGTGTGGCCGACGACGCGGAGGTTGCCGTCGGCGTCGTGGAGGCCGAGGATCAGGGAGCCGACGGTGCCCTCCTCCTTGCCCGGGCGCCAGCCCATGACGACCGCGTCGATCGTGCGGACGCGCTTGATCTTCGACATCCCGACGCGCTCGCCGGGCTTGTACGGCGCGTCCTGGCGCTTGGCGATCACGCCCTCGGCGCCCTGCAGCCACGGCTGGGCCTCCTCCGGCACCTCGGTGCAGGGGGTGAGGTCGAGCGGCGGGGCGATCATCGCCTCGAGTCGCGAGCGGCGCTCGGACTGCGGCAGCGACGAGCAGCGACTCGTCGCCATAGGCGAGCAGGTCGAACGCGATGAAGCGCGTCGGCGTCTCCTCGGCGAGCATGCGGATGCGCGACTCGGCCGGATGGATGCGCTGGCCGAGCGCGTCGAAGTCCTGGCGCCCGTCGGCGTCGAACAGCACGATCTCGCCGTCCAGCACGTAACGGCCTTCGGGGAACGAGAGCTCGGGGAAGTAACGGCGCAGCGGCTTGCCGCTGCGCGACTGCAGGTAGATGTCCGCGCCGTCGACGAAGGCGAGGGCGCGGAAACCGTCCCATTTGGGCTCGTACACCCAGCCGGCGCCGGTCGGCAACTTCTTGGCCGGTCGGGCGAGCTGGGGGAGCAGTGGTGGCGAGAGGGGCAGCGCCATAGCGCTGCCCACCCTAAAGCACTAGGAGAGCGGGGTGGCCTCGTCGAAGCCGGGGCGATCCTCGGCTGCAAACTTGATCCCGATGCCCAGCGCGACGATGAATGCGAGAGCGATCATGCCCCTAGTATCGACGCTTGTGCGGCATTGTCTTAGGCTTGGTTGACTCCGGGGTCGATAGGAAAAGCCTTGACCTTGCAACAGCTCACCTATTTCCTCGCCGCAGCTCGTCACGGGTCGTTCTCAGCGGGTGCGGAATCCCTGCATATGGCCCAGCCGAGCCTGTCGGAACAGGTGCGCCGGCTTGAGGCCGAGCTCGGCGTTCCGCTGTTCGTGCGCGCCGGCCGAGGCCTCGAGTTGACCGAGGCCGGTCAACTTCTGCGCCCACACGCCGAGCGCACCCTGGCCGAAGCCCAGGAAGCGATCGAGTCGGTTCGCGCAGGTTCGCGAGATCACCGGCGGGACCGTCGCCTTCGGGACCTTCTCCAGCGCCCACCACTACCTCACCGGCGGCCTGGTGCAGGACTTCCGGGTCCGCTACCCAGGCGTCCGCATCCGCGTCGTCGGCCAGAACAGCGCCGAGGTCGCCGACGCCGTCCGCGACGGCGAGCTGGAGGCCGGGCTGATCGTGCTGCCGGTCGAGGACGCGGGCCTCGACGTCCGCGTCGCGGTGCGCGAGGAGCTGCTCTACATCTCCGCGAACCCAGAGCGCGTCAGGGAGCCGGTCACGATCGAGAAGCTGGCCGCGCGCACCGCTGATCCTCGCCGACGCGCGCTGGGCGGCGATGGACCCGACCCGCCGCCAGCTGCGCGAGCGCGCCCAGGCGGCGGGGGTGACGATCGTGCCCGAGATCGAGGTCGAGTATCTGACGGCCGCGCTGGATCTTGCGGTGCGCGGGCTCGGCGACACGGTCGCGACGCAGTCCACCCTGACCGGCCGCGGCTACACCCGCCGGCTCGGCAGCGTGCCGTTCGATCCGCCGATCTACGAGACCTTCGCGTTCATCACACGCCGCAACGCCCACCTCTCGCCCGCCACGCGCGCGTTCATGAAGCTCGCGGAGCGGCGCGTGCAGGCGCTCGGCTGAGGGGGATACGATCAACGGCATGGCCGACGCGACGGTTGCCGAAGAGGAATACCTCCAGACGATTTTCTGGCTGCAGGAGGCTGGTCTCCCGATGACCGGCGCCAACGTGGCGCGAGCCATGCAGCTCTCGGCGCCGACGGTGCACGAGATGGTCGGCCGGCTCGAGCGCGACGGCTACATCACGCGCGGACCCGACAAGTCGATCTCGTTCACCGACGAGGGGCGCGAGCACGCCGAGACGGTCGTCCGTCGCCACCGCCTGATCGAGCGCTTCCTCACCGACGTCCTGATGATCCCGTGGGACGACGTGCACGAGGAGGCCGAGCGGCTCGAGCACGCGATGTCGCCGAACCTCGAGGCGCGGATGATGGCCGCGATCGGGGACGCGAAGACCTGCCCGCACGGCCACCCGATCATGCCCGGGACCCGGATCGAGGGCGTCCCGCTCGGCGACACCGAGGAGGGCGCGAAGATCACCGTGCTGCGCTTCGAGAACGAGGCCGAGGATCTGCTGCACCTGTTCAAGCGCGAGGGGCTCGAGCCCGGCCGCTCCGGAGTCGTGTCCTCCGTCGACGACGAGCACCTGACCGTCGATTTCGACGGCGAGACCGCGACGCTCACCCGATCGGTCGCCGAGACGATCTCCGTGCTCGCCGATCCCTCACCGCCGCCGCGGATCGCGCTGCCCGAGCAGCTCGTGATCGGCACCGAGCGCTACGGCAGGTAATCGCGTCCATAACGGATGCGACTTGGGTGGCGGCGCGCCACCGACCACAGTGAAGGGCATGCGTATTGATGCCGTCACCGATGCCACTTTCACCACCGAGGTCCTCGAGTCCGAGAAGCCCGTCCTCGTCGACTTCACCGCCGCGTGGTGCCCGCCGTGCCGCGCGATGAACCCGATCCTCGACGAGATCGCCGCGAGCCGCGACGACCTCCGGATCGTCAAGCTCGACGTCGACGACAACCAGGCTGTCGCCGCCCAGTACGGCGTGCTCTCGATGCCGACGTTCATGCTCTTCTCGGACGGCGCGCCCGTGCAGACGCTCGTCGGCTCGCGGCCTCGCAAGCGCCTCGAGCTAGAGCTGGAGCAGGCGCTCGTGCAGGAGCCTGCCGGCCGGTGAGGTCCCCGCAGCGGGCGTGAGCAGCTGGAGCCGGTGGCGCGGGGGATCGCGAAGGTCCGCCGCGCCGACGATCGGCCCCGGCCGCTCGAGCCAGCTCGCCGGCACGAGGCTGATCCCCAGCCCGGCCCGCACGAGGAACCGCACCGTCGCGGGATCGCCGACCTCGAACAGCGGCAGCGGGCTGAAGCCCGCGGCCTGAGCGGCGCTCATCACCGTGTCGCGCAGCGCGGTGCCCGGCTCCGCGAGGATGAACGGGCGCCCGCGCAAGACGTCCAGTCGCACCGTGGTGCCGGCGAGCTCGTCGTCGAGCGGCACCGCGACACGCAGCGGCTCGTCGGCGAGCGGATGCACCGTGACGCCGGCGGGCTCCTCGGTGAGCGCGAGCACCGCGACGTCGACGGTCCCCGCCTGAACGAGCGCGATGACCTCCGCGGCAGAGCCCTGCCGTAGCCCGATCTGAATCCCCGGGTGGTCGCCGTGGAAGTCCGCGAGCGCCTCGGGCAGCCTCGGCGCGTCGGCCGCGGTCGAAGCGACCCGCACCACGCCGCGCGTCGCCCCGGTGTGGCGGTCCATATCCGCCCTGGCGGCGGCGACCTCGGCCAGCACCGCCTCGGCGTGGACGAGCAGATCCGCGCCCGCGGCGGTCAGCTCGACGCCGCGCGAGGTCCGGCGCAGCAGCGCGAGCCCGAGCTCCGCCTCCAGCCGCCGGATCTGCTGCGAGAGCGCCGGCTGGGTGACGTAGAGCGCCTCGGCGGCGCGCGTGAAGTGCCGGTGGCGCGCGACGGCCGCGAAGTACTCGAGCTGGCGGAGCTCCATCAGGTGGTAGTGCTCACCCGCAGGTCGGCGACCGACCGGCCGGCCTCCAAAGTGAACGAGCCCGGTTCGGTCTGCCAGCCGTCGTCCCAGTGCTGGAAGGCACGGGGGGCGAGTGGGACGTCGACGACGACCTCCTCTCCCGCCGCGGCCTCGACGACCGCGAAGCCGGCAAGCCAGCGCGGCGGCCGCGCCACGACACTGTCCGGACGTGACGCGTAGACCTGGACGACCTCGCGCCCACGCCTCGTCCCCGCGTTGACGAGCCGCACGGTGGAGCCCTCCATCCCGAGGTACTCCCAGGTGGTGTAGCCGAGCCCGTGGCCGAACGGCAGCAGCGCTTCCACCGGGCCGCGGTAACCGATCGCCAGGCCCTCGGCGTACTCGAGGATCCCGTCGACCGGGGTCACCGACGGCAGGCCATCTTCGGATGCGGGCCAGGTCGTCGGCAGCCGGCCGCCCGGCTCGGCGACGCCGAAGAGCACGTCGGCGAGTGCGTTGCCCGCCTCCTGGCCCGGGAACCAACAGAGCAGCACGGCGGGGACGTCGTCGAGCCAGGGCAGGAGCACCGGCGCGCCCGAGTTGACGACCACGATCGTCCGCGGCTGCGCTTCGTTGACGCGGCGGACGAGCTCGTCCTGGCGGCCCGGAAGGGCGAGCGAGGAGCGATCGAAGCCCTCGCTCTCGACCTCCGCGGTGGTGCCGACGACGACGATCGCCACATCGGCCTCGCGCGCCAGCTGCACCGCCCGCTCGAGCTCCTCTTCGGCGTCGCCGAACGGCGGATCGAAGTTGAGCTGGAACGTGACCATCTCGCCGCCGCCCTCGCGGCGCAGGACGACGTCGAGCGTCTCGCCCTCCCGCAGCGTCACGGGCACGCCGTGCTGCGGCGGCGCGAACAGCGCCTCGCCCGGGTCGGCGTCGGGTCGCAGCGCGAGCAGCTCGTCGAACACCTGCACACCGCGCAGCGAGAGCTGGAAGCGGCCCGGCCCGGAGCAGCCGACGATGTACTCGCCGGCGGCATCGGCCCGCAACGTCGTGTGGACCTCGATCGCCGCGACGGCCGGATCGAGCGTCCCGAGCCAGGTGAACTCCCCGATCTCGCGGTGCTCGGCGCCGAGGACCGTGCCGTCGACGGCGAAGAAGCGGACGTCGGCGGCCTTGACGTTCGCGACCGGGAGCCGCGTGTAGGCGCGGACGCCCGGAGCGGAGGTGAACTCGGCGTCGACGGCCGCGCGCAGGCCTTGCAGCGGCGAGACGGTGTAGGTCGGGAAGACGGTCGCGCTGCCGCCGCCGAGCGTCCGCGCGTCCGCGGCGTTGGGGCCGAGCACCGCGACCTGCCGCAGCGATCCGCCCTCGAGCGGGAGCAGCGAGCCGTGGTTGCGGGCGAGGACGAAGCTCGCCGCCGCGCAGTCCCGCAACTCGGTCGAGAGTTCCTCCTCCGACCAGCTTTTGGGGGTCGGGGGGGCTGCGACACCGTCCAAGGCGCCCACTCGCGCAGCGAGCCGCAGGAGGCGCGCCACCTTGTCGTCCACCGCGGCCTCGCTCACCACGCCCTCGCGGACGGCGGCCACCAGTGCGTCGCCGAACGGCCCGCCCGGGCCTGGCATCGCGAGGTCCATGGCGGCGTTGCCGGCGCCCTCGGTCGAGCGGGCCGCGCCCCAGTCGGACACGACGAGCCCGTCCCAGCCCCACTCGTCCTTCAACACGTCGCGCAGCAGCGGCGACTCGGTCATGGTCGGCCCGTTGACGGCGTTGTACGCGGCCATCACCGCCCACGGCTCCGCCGCCAGGATCAGCTCGAACGGCAGCAGATAGAGCTCGCGCAGGACCCGTTCGTCGACGACCGCGTTCAAGGTGAAGCGCTCGGTCTCGGAGTCGTTGGCGACGAAGTGCTTGACCGTCGCGGCCACGCCCTCGGCCTGCAGACCTCGCACGTAGGCCGCGCCGATCCAACCCGAGTCAGCAACGGATCCTCGCTGAAGCACTCGAAGACCCGCCCGCCCAAGGGATTGCGGTGCAGGTTGACCGTCGGCGCGAGCAGCACGTCGACGCCCTTGCGCCGCGCCTCGAAGGCCAGCAGCCGCCCGAGCCGCTCGACCCGCCCGACATCCCAAGTGGCGGCGAGCGCCGCCGGCGAGGGGACGTTGGCGGACGGTTCGCGCTCGTCCCACAACTCGCCGCGCACGCCGGCGGGCCCGTCGGAGGTCACGATCCGGCGCAGCCCGATCGCCGGCTCGTCGTACAGGGCCCAGAAGTCGGCCCCGGTGAGCAGGCGAGCCTTCTGCTCCAGGCTCAGCGCCGCGAGGCGCTCACGCAGGAGATCCTCCATGACGCGTCAGTATGGACGCGCATGCGGGCGATGCTGTTCGACGTGTTCGGGACGTGCGTCGACTGGCGCACATCGATCCGCCGTGAGGCGGAGCGCTTCGGGCTGCCTCCAGAGCTGGCTGACGCGTGGCGTGACGAATACCAGCCACAACTGGAGACCGTGCGCAGCGGCCGGCGGCCGTGGGTCAATCTCGACGTCCTGCACCGGATCGGGCTGGACAAGGTCCTCAAGGACATGGATCTGACGCTGCCGGAGCCCCAGCGCCAAGAGCTCACACGCGCGTGGCACCGCCTGGACCCCTGGCCCGACGTCGTCGAAGGCCTGACCAAGCTCAAAGGACGCCGCATCATCGCCCCCTGCTCCAACGGCCACATCGCACAGTCCACGAACCTCGCCAAGTACGCCAAGCTGCCGTGGGACGCGATCCTCGGCGCGGAGATCGCGCACGCCTACAAGCCCGACCCGCGGGTCTACAGCCAGAGCGTCGAAGCGCTCGGCCTCGAACCGCACGAGGTCTGCATGGTCGCCGCGCACCGCGACGACCTGATCGCGGCCAAGGCGCAAGGCCTCCAGACCGCCTTCGTCCCGCGACCCCAGGAGCCGGAGGGCCCGCCGTTCGACGCGGATTTCGTCGCCTGGGACTTCCTGGAGCTGCCATGAAGTCGCTGATCGCCGGCTGGGTCACCGTCGTCCTCTTCTTCCTCTTCGGCGACTCGCTGCTGTCGAAGTCGAACCTGAACAGCGTCCCGATCGGGATCATCCTGTTCGTCTGGATCCTGGGCGTGATCCTGTTCTGCGCGTTCGCCGTGATCGTCGCCGCCGACCATCTGGCGGAGGTCAGGATCAGCGTGCCGTAGGGCTCGCCGAGCAACCACACGCAGAGCTACAGCCTGCCCGGGGCGAGCGCGTACCTGTCGGTGATCATCCCGCTGGTCACGATCGCGCTGATCCTGCCGAGCGTCACGCACTCGACCGACGAGGCGACGCTCAACACCGTCCAGTCGATCCTGTTCGCGGGGGCGACGATCGTCCTCTACGTGATCTTCATCCTGATCCAGACCGGGCGTCATAGCGACCTGTTCGTGCAGGGGGAGATCGATGACCACGACGCGCCCGATCCGACGCCGCGTGAGATCGGCAATCGGGCTGACACTTCCCGCCGTCCTGATCATCGGCCTCGTCACCGGCGAGAAGGTGATCCTCGGCCTCGACCCGACCGGCATGGTCCTGGTCTTCCTCACGCTGCTGCTGAGCATGGTCACGTTCTCCGGCCCGCGCACCACGGTGCTCGAAGGCGCCGTGCACCTGCTGGTCTTCTTCGTCTACATCGTGCTCGTCTTCAGCCCGTAGCCGTCGCGTACTCGGCGGGCGAGCGGCCGATCGCGGCCTTGAAGGCCTTGATGAAGTGCGCCTGGTCGAAGTAGCCGAGCTCGATCGCCAGCCCGGCCCAGTCGCCCTCGCCGTCGGCCATCCGGTCGGCGGCCTCGTGCAGCCGGATCCGCTGCAGGACCCACTTCGGGCTGACGCCGACGTACTCCCGGAACAACCGCTGCAGCGTGCGCTTGGAGTAGCCGGCGTGCGAGCACAGCTGATCCACGCGCCGCAGGTCCGGGTCGTCGAGGATCGCCGCGTAGAGCGCACCGACCTCCTCCACGCGCGGATCGTCGGCCGGCTCGTGCGCGCGCATCCCCGCCTCCATCGCGGCGATCCGCTCGGTCTCGGAGCCCTCCAGCGCGAACGGCGCGAAGACGGCGGAGACCGGGATCGTCCGGTCCGTGAGCGTGTGCGCCGGCACCGGATGAAACGGATGGAAGCCACCCGGCCGGAACTTCGTCGCGACCGCGATCCCGCGCGAGGACAGCTGCCGCCGGAAGCGCTCGGTGACGACGCCGTAGATCAGGTCCGCGTCCGGCTCGAAGACCATGTGGAAGCTCGGGTGGGTGACGATCTCCTGCGTGTACGGCTCGTCGAGGTCCCACGCGACGACCCAGTGGCGGTCCACCAGGTGCGCGAGATCCTCGGACGGGGCGTAGCGCGTGAGCCGGAAATGGCGCTCCGCCGCCTCTGGGTCGAGGATCCCGCGTCGGCTGGTGAGGTCCGGGGTCACCCGGTCAAAGCTACCCAGCGACCGCCTCCGCCACGAGCGCGGCGTCCGGCTTGATCCGCGGCGCCCGCACGGCGCCGACGAGCAGGTTGACCAGCGCGAGCCCCGCGGCGAGCAGCATCCCGCGCTCGAAGCCCGCGGCCAGCGCGTCGGTCTGCGTCGCGCCGCCGGCGAGGACGGCCGTGACGTGCGAAGCCGCCGCGGTCGAGACGAGCGCGAGCCCGAGCGCCCCGCCGACCTGGAACGCCGTGGTGACGATGCCCGAGGCCGCTCCGGCGTCCTCGTGCGGGACCTCGGCGACGGCCGCGATCTGGTTGCTGACGCCGACGAGCGGCAGCCCGAGGCCGAAGATGACCAGACCCGGCAGCACGTCGACCACGTAGCTGGAGTCCGCACCGGCGCGGCTGAGCAGCAGCAGGCCGACGACGCCGATCGCCGAGCCGATGATGTACGCGGCGCGCGTCCCGATCCGGGTCACGAGCTGCGCGCCCGCGATCGCCGAGAAGATCGCGGCGATCCCCATCGGCACGAAGTGCAGCCCCGCCTCCAGCGCACTGTCGCCGTGGACCTGCTGCAGGTAGAGCGCGGTCAGGAAGAACATGCTCGAGGAAGGCCGCGCCGTTGAGCGCGAGCGCGAGCGCGGAGACGCTGAACCCGCGCACGCGGAAGAGCGCGAGCGGGACGAGCGGGTCGGCGGCGCGCGCCTCGACCGCGATGAACGCGCCGAGCAGGATCACGGCCGCGCCGAACAGCACCAGCACCTGGGTCGAGCCCCAGCCCGCCGCGTCGGTGCGGATCACGGCACCGACCAGGGCGAACAGTCCGGCCGTGCCCAGCGCCGCGCCGCCGAAGTCGAAGCCGTGCCCGGTGCCCGCGCGGCGGCTCTCGGTGACGAAGATCGGCGTCGCGATCAGCGCCACCACGGCCACGGGGACGTTGACGAAGAAGATCCACTCCCAGCCGAGCGAGTCGACGAGCACGCCGCCCGCGACGACGCCGAGCGTCCCGCCGATACCGGCCAGGCGCCCCAGACGCCGAGCGCGACGTTGCGCTCAGAACCGGCTGGGAACGTGACCATGCAGCAGCGCCAGTGCGGCGGGGGAGAGCAGCGCGGCGCCGACGCCCTGGATCGCTCGCACGGCGATCAGCGCCTCAGAGGAGCCGGCGAAGCCGCCCGCCAGTGAAGCGGCGGCGAACAGAGCGAGGCCGACGATGAAGAGCCGCCGGCGGCCGAGCAGGTCGCTCGCGCGGCCGCCGAGCAGCAGCAGGCCGCCGAAGGCGAGCGTGTACGCGTTGACGACCCACTGAAGTCCATCGGCGGTGAACCCGAGGTCGGTCTGGATCGCCGGTAGGGCGACGTTCACGATCGTGACGTCGAGAACGACCATGAACTGCGCGATCGCCAGCACCGTCAGCGCCAGCCATCGTGATCGTGAATCATTCACATCTTGAACGGTCATGACCGAGACCGTACACTCTCCGATTGAATGATTCAAGGAATGAATGATATTTCTGCGCCACTATCCTGCGTCGCCATGGCCGAGCTTCCCCGCGGCATCAACGATCGCCCCGCGCTGCTGATGGTCAAGCTCGGCAACCTGATCATGGAGCGCGCGGAGGATCCGCTGGCCGCCATGGGCCTGAGCGGCCGCCAGTACACGGTGCTCGCCGTGCTCAGCTCCGACGCACCCGCCGTCGCAACAAGAGCTGGCGGGCCTGTGCGGGCTGCTGCCGGCCCAGGTCGTGCCGGTGATCGACGAGCTCGAACGGCGCGGCTTCGTCGCACGCGAGCGCTCCGAGACCGACCGGCGACGCTCGGTGGTCAGTGTCACACCGGCGGGCGAGGAGATCCTCGAAAGGGCCGACGCGCTGGGGCGCAAGCTGGTCGACGAGGTCGAGCCGGAGACCCGCGGCGTGATCGTCGAAGCCCTGTCGCGTTCTTACAATACGCCCGGCTGAACGGCCGCGTAGCTTGGCCGTATGACCGCCAAGCCGATTCCCGAGGGCTACCACTCCCTCACTCCCAATCTGACTGTCGCCAACGGCCTCGAGGCGCTCGACTTCTACGCGAACGCGTTCGGCGCCGAGGTGATCCGCAAGCTCGTGATGGGCGGCAAGCTCATGCACTCCGAGCTGCGCCTGGGCGACTCGATCTTCTCCGTCAACGACCCGTTCGAGGACTTCGGGATGGCCGCGCCGAAGCCGGACGAGCCGCTGTCGTCCTCGATCCTGATCTACACCGAGGACGTCGACGCGCTCTACGACCGCGCGCTCAGCGCCGGTGCGACCGAGCTCAATCGCCCGTCAGACCAGTTCCATGGCGACCGCGCCGGCTCGCTGAAGGACCCGTACGGCCACCGCTGGATGCTTGCCACGCACACCGAGGACATGTCCGAGGAGGAGATGCAGCGGCGCACCGAAGAGGCGATGGCCGGCTCTAAGTGACGCGCGAGCGCGTCTGATCCACGTCGCGCTGCTCGCCGCGCTCGACCAGCCCGCGCAGGCGATCCATGGCGTCCCAGACGTCGACGAAGCGCGTGTAGAGCGGCGCGATGCCCAGCCGCACGCTGTCCGGGCCGCGGAAGTCGGGGACGACGTCCGCGCGCTCGATCAGCGCGCGGCAGATCGGCCACGCCTCCGGGTGGTTCAACGACACGTGCGAGCCGCGAAGAGAAGGATCGCGCGGCGACCCGAGCGTGAAGCCCAGCGGCGTCAGCCACTCGTCGTGCAGCGCGATCATCAGCTCGCTCTGCGCGATCGACTTCTCGCGCAGCGCCTCCATCCCCGCCTCGGCGGTGATCCGCACGCCCTCCTCGACCGCCGCCAGGACGAGGATCGGCGGCGTGCCGGCGAGGAAGCGCGCAGATCCCCGCGGCGGGCGCGTAGGGGCGCTCCATCGCGAACTGGTCGTCCTGCCCGAACCAGCCCTGGATCGGCGTCTGCAGCCGCTCCTGCTCGGCCTCCGCCACGTACAGGTACGCGGCGCCGCCCGGGCCGGAGTTGAGGTACTTGTAGGTGCAGCCGACGGCGTAGCGGACGCCGATCGCGTTGAGCTCGATCGGCACCGCGCCGGCGGAGTGCGAGAGGTCCCAGATGACCGTGCCGAGCGTGTCGAGCGTCGCCATGTCGGCGAGCGCGCCCGAGCGGTAGCCGACGTGCGAGAGCACGATCAGGCCGTCGCGCGGGAGGTCGCCGGGCTGCGGCCCGTGCAGCGGGTCGGCGCTCTCGAAGATCTGCAGCTCCAGGCCGCGGGCGCGCGCGATCCCCTCGAGCACGTAGCGGTCGGTCGGGAAGTTGTCGGCGTCGGTGACCAGCGAGCGCAGCGACGGGTCGGCGTCGAGCACCGCGTTGACGAGCTTGAAGAGGTTGACCGTCGTCGAGTCGGCGACGAGCACCTCGCCGGGGCTCGCGCCGAGGACCGCGGCGAGCGCGTCGCCGGTCCGCGTGGGCGCCTCGATCCAGTCCGGCCAGCCGCTGACGAGATCCTCGCCCCACTGGTCGATGACCGCGTGCAGCCGCTCGCGCGTGCGCTTCGGAAGCCGGCCGAGCGAGTTGCCGTCGAGGTACAGCCGGTGCTCGTCGGCGATCACGAAGCGCTCGCGGAAGTCCGCCAGCGGGTCGGCGTTGTCGAGCCGCATCGCGTCGCCGCGCGTCAGAGCCATGCCGTGACCGCCTTCCACAACGGGTTCTCCGGGTCGAGGTGACCGAAGTGGTCCTCGTCGGGCTCGACGATCAACGACGCGCCGGAAGCGCGCGCGAAGCGCTCGCTGATCTCGACCGGGACGATGTCGTCGAGGCCGCCGTGCGTCAGCAACGCGGGGACGCCGAGCGGGAGCCGCTCGATCGGCGAGGCGACGCTCGTCGGCTGCCCCTTCAGGAAGCGCTTGACGACGCCGTTGGAGAGGTTCAGCTCAGCCGCCCGCTCGAGATCGAGCACGCCCGCCTGGGACACGACGCCGGTCACGGCCACGCGCGGATTCTCGCGCGTCGCCGCCCAGGCCGCGAGATGGCCTCCGGCCGAGTGCCCGATCGTCACCACGCGTGAGCGATCGACGTCCAGCTCGGCGAGGTGGTCGATCGCGGCGCTCACGTCTTCGAGCGTCTCCGGAACCCCTCCGCCGTTGCCGAGCCGCCGGTACTCGATGTTCCACGCCGCCCAGCCGCGCGCGACCAGGTCCGCGCACAGCGCGTCCATCAGCGCGAGGTCGTACTCGGCCTTCCAGAAGCCGCCGTGGATGAGCACCGCGACAGGCCCCTCGCCGTACAGAACTCCGTACTGCGAGGGGTCGTCGCCGTAATTATGCCGCTGGGACGCCAAGGCTCCGGACGGCCTCGGCGAGCTTCGTGATGCCTTCGTCGATCTGCTCCGGCGTGACCCCGGAGTAGGCGAGGCGGAGCGTGTTGTGGCCGCCTTCGAGCAGGAAGTCCGTGCCCTTGACGAACAGCACGTCGCGCTCGGCCGCGGCCTTCTCGAGCAGCGCCACGTCGACGCCCTCGGCCAGTTCGACCCACATGAAGTAGCCACCCGACGGGGCGGCGAACTTCGCCTCGGGAAGCTCGCGCTGGAGCGCGGTGACGACCGCGTCGCGGCGGTCGCGCAGCGCGTTCTTGACCGTATTGATCGCGCCGTCCATCCGCCCGGAGCGGGCGAACTGGTTCACGATCGACTGAGCGACCATGTTCGGCGAGATGTACGTGTTGGTCGCGAGCGTCTGGATCTGCTTGATGACCGCCTGCGGGCCGACGAGATAGCCGACGCGGATGCCGGGGCAGACCGTCTTCGAGAACGACGAGGCGTAGACCACGCGGCCCGCATCGTCCTGCGAGAACATCGAGTCGATGTGCTCGCCCTCGAAGCGGATCGAGACGTACGGGTCGTCCTCGAAGATCGTGAAGTCGTGCTCGACCGCGAGCTCCAGCAGCCGCTTGCGCTTGGCCGCGGACAGCGTGTAGCCGGCCGGGTTCTGGAAGTTCGGGATGATGTGCGCGAGCTTCGGGTGCACGGCCTCGGAGAGCACCGTCTCCAGGCCCTCGATCGAGATCCCGTCGGTCTCCAGGTCGACCATGCGGACGTCGGCGCCGCGGGCGCGCAGGTTCAGCAGCGTGCGGTCGTACGTCGGCGACTCGGCGATCACCGCGTCACCCGGCTGCACGAGCAGCTCGAACAGGAACGCGTCGGCCTGCATCGACCCGTTGGTGACGAGCACCTGCTCGACGGCTACGCCGTGCTGTTCGGCGATCCACTCGCGGAGCGGCACGTAGCCGACCGACGTGCCGTAGGCGGTCGTCCCTGCCGGGTCGTTGTCGAAGGCGAGCTGCGCGGCCTCGCGCAGGCCTTCCACGTCGACGATGTCGAGCGACGGCGCCCCGCGGGCGAAGGAGATCGTGGCCATGGCGCTTGAGCCTAGCGCCGCTTGCACAACGTCCCGACCCGGACGACCACCGGAGCCGGGAGACCACGTGCGGCGGCGTAGCGGATCGTGACCGTCCGGCGGCCGCTGTCGCGCTCCAGCAGGTCCATGTCGCGGTTCGAGTATTGGTAGACCCGCAGCAGGCCGTGCTCCTCCCTGCCGTCTTCCAGACGCGGCACGGCGAGGCCGGCCGAGAGCATGTCCGGCGGGCAGCTGACCCGCACGAGCCGCTTGATCATCCGCGGCTCACCCGCGTTGAGGCGGACCAGCACGGTGCCGATCGCGGCGCTGGCGGGGAGCTTCGTGCCCTTCCGGATCGGCTTGCCGATCAGCGCCTTGCCGCCGGCCTCGGTGCCCGTCGCGCGGCCCCGCTCGACGTGCTCGGAGCCCGCGACCTTGCCGGAGCGCGAAGCGACCACCAGCGTCGTCGCCGTCCCGCCCGCGAGCAGCGCGCAGCAGGCCGCCGTCGCCGCCACCTTCAGCCCCGTCCCGCCGGCGGCGGCGCCGCCACCGCCGAGGACCGACAGGATCCCGGCGAGCGGGCCGGCCCCGACCGGCGGGATGAGCGCGCGCAGGCGCCCGCGGGTCGCCTTCAGCCCGTCGCGGAACTCGCGGCACGCGGTGCAGCCGCGCATATGCCGGAGCGCGTGCTCGGACGGCCGGCGGCGCTCGTCGTGCGCGATCAGCAGCACCTCGCGGATCGCGGCGCAGTCGGCGTCGCGCGCATCGGCGGCGGCCACGAGCCCGCTGCGTGCCCGCTTCACGAGCTGCCGCGAGGCCGCGGGCGTGACCTCCAGCGCGCTCGCGACCTCCTCGTGGCTGAGGCCGTCGAGCTCGCGCATGAGCAGCGCCGCGCGCTGCTGCTCGGGCAGGTCGGCGAGGTCCTCGATCAGGCGCCGCAGCTCGTGCCGGCGACTCAAGGTCGAGTAGATGTCCTCGCCCGCGCCGGCGCGATCGGAGTCCTCGAGCTCGACCGTCGAGACCCGGTTGCGGCGCAGCTCGTCGATGCAGAGGTTGCGCACGACGCGGTGCAGCCACGGCTTGAGCTCGATCGGCCGGTGGTCGGCGCGCAGCGCCCGGTGCGCGCGCAGGAAGGCCTCCTGGACGACGCCCTCGGCGTCGCCGCCCGAGCTGCGCAGGGCGCGCGCGGCGGTGGCCTGCAGGCGCCGGCGGTGGCGCTCGTGGATGGCCTCGAAGGCGTCCTCCCGCCCGGCTCGGAAGAGCGACACGAGGTGCTCGTCCGAGCGCAGTCTCAGCGTCGCGGGAGACACGCCGAAAAGCCTAGTCGCAGAGGGCTGAGGTCTTGACCCAGCCGTAGCGGTTGATGTGGCCGCGCGCGAACCCGTAGGCGTTGCGGCCCGAGGCGTCGAAGCGGGTCACGCGGATCGTCTGGTGCTTGACGAGCGTGCCGGTGAAGATCTTGCCGGGCTGCAGGCTCACGTACGTCGAGCGGGCGCAGACCTCGCGGACGCCGGTCTTCTCGGCGGCATGCGCGGGGGTGGCCAACAGGAGGGTGAGCGCGAAGGTGGGGAGGAGTCGCTTCATGTCCCGGTCAACGCACACCGGGCGGTGCGCGTGACGGACCTTGTGGTATTCGAGAAGCATGGACTACCTCGCCCGGGCACTGGAATCCGTCGCGACCTGGCGCGAGGCCGCCGGGCCGCTGCCGTCGCATCCGGCGCTCGAGCCCGACCCGGCGCGCTTCGAGGCCGCGTTCACGGAGTTCAGCGCGCGGATGGCGGGCAGCTACCCGTTCCATCACCCGCGCTACGCCGGGCAGATGCTCAAGCCGCCGCACCCCATCGCGATCGCCGCCTACACCGCGGCGATGCACGTCAACGCCAACAACCACGCGCTCGACGGCGGGCCGGTGACGAGCGAGCTCGAGGTCGAGGTCGTGCGCGACCTGGCCGCGATGTTCGGCTTCCCCGACGACGCGCTCGGGCACCTGACGTCCTCGGGCACGATCGCCAACCTCGAGGCGCTGTGGGTGGCGCGCGAGCTGCACCCGGACAAGGCCGTCGTCTATGGCGCCGACTCGCACTACACCCACTCGCGGATGTGCGCGGTGCTGAAGGTCGAGGGGATCGCGGCGCCCTCCGACGGCGACGGGCGGATCGACCTCGACGCCGTCGAGGAGCTGTGCCGCAGCGGTCGCGTCGGCACGGTCGTCGTGACGGCCGGGACGACCGGCACGGGCACGGTCGATCGCGTCGAGCGCGCGGTCGAGCTGCGCGAGCGCTACGGCGTCCGGATCCACGTCGACGCGGCGTACGGCGGCTTCTTCACGCTGCTCGACGAACTGGTCCCGGTCGCGTCCTTCAAGGCGATCGCGGACTGCGACAGCGTCGTGGTCGACCCGCACAAGCACGGCCTGCAGCCCTACGGCTGCGGCGCTGTGCTCTTCCGCGACCCAGGTGTCGGGCGCCTCTACAAGCACGACTCGCCGTACACGTACTTCACGTCGGCCGAGCTGCACCTGGGCGAGATCAGCCTCGAGTGCTCGCGCGCCGGCGCGTCAGCCGCGGCGCTCTGGCTGACGCTGCGCTCGCTCGATCTCGCACAGATCCTCACCGCCGGTGTGCGCGCCTCACGCGCCTGGGCGAGCCTGCTGCGCGAGTCCGACGTGCTGCGCCTGCACGGCGAGCCGGAGCTCGACATCGTCTGTTACTTCCCGATCGCCGCCAAGGCCTCGGAGATCGACGCCGCGAGCGCCCGCGTGCTCGACGCCGGCATGACCGACCCGGACCCGGTCTTCCTCAGCACGCTGCGGATCGACGGCGCCCGCTTCTCCGCCGCCCACCCCGAGGTCGAGATGGACCTCGACGGCGTGCGCGTCCTGCGCAGCGTCCTGATGAAGCCCGAGCACGAACCGCACGTGCCCTGGCTCCACGAGACGCGTTACCGCAATCGCGAGACGGTGAGCGCGAAGCGGCCGGTGTAGACCGTGCCGGCCGCGCCGCCGCGGATCAGCTGGCCGGGACCGGCGGCCGAGCCGGCGATCACGGCGCGTGAACCGGCGGCGTCGATCGCGTCGAAGGTCGTGTAGATCGGGTCGCCACCCGGGCGGGCGGCCGAGCAGCGGGTACGTCACGCCGCCGTTGCCGAAGGTCGAGTCGCGCCGGCCGCTCGCGCGCAGGCGCATCACGAGCGCCTCGGGCGGCTTGCCCGAGCCGGCGAGCAGGATCCGGCCGGTGCTGTCGCGGGCCATCGCCTTGATCCGGATCTCGCTGCCCGCGCGGGAGAGCCGCGCCACGCCGTTGCTGCCGAAGCGCTTGTCCAGCCCGCCGTCCGCCTTGAGCCGCATGACCGCGCCGCGCGGGGTGCCCGAGGACGTCAGCTCGGTGCCGGCGACGAGCGTCGTGCCGGACGGGCCCTGGCGGATCGCCGCGGCGCCGATCCCCGCGCCCTGGCCCACGCCGAGTACGGCCGAGACGATCCCGGTGCCGCCGAAGGTGGGATCGAGCGCGCCCGTGGGGCCGACGCGGATCGTGGTGAACGTCGCCGGGTAGAGGCCGCCGTCCCCGCCGCCGACGGTGAAGGTCAGCGTGCCCTCGGCCCGCACGAGCAGACCCGTCACGCGGCCGGTGATCCCCAGCGCGGTGCCGTCGAGCGTGCCGGCGGCGCCGAACGTGGGGTCCACGCTCCCGTCCGCCAGCAGGCGGATGACGATCGGGATCTCGCCCGGGCGCACCCCGGCGAGGATCACGTTGCCGGCGCGGTCCATCGTCATCGCGCCGAGCCGCGCCCCTGCGGGGCCGATCAGCGCGTAGCCGAAGCCCGCGCCGAAGCTCGGGTCGATCTCGCCCGTGGGTAGAAGGCGGACGACGACGAAGTGCGTCGAGCCGTCGGGCGACTGCAGCGTCCCGGCGGCGACGATCCGCCCGTCGCGGAAGACCGCGAGCGCGCGCACGCCGTCCAGCGACGTGCCGGGAAGCGCCGGGACGACCTGGCCGCCGGTGCCGAACTTGCTGTCGAGCGTGCCCGTCTTGCGCAGCCGGACGACGACGAACTGGCCCGCGGCGCTGCCGCCGGCGAGCACGCGGTTGCCGGAGATGACCTTCACGGCCCCGGCGACGGCGTCCGCCCCCGTGGCCTTCAGGGTCACCGTTCCACGGCGGCCGAAGCTCGTGTCCGGGTCACTGGCGCGCGCCTGCGCGGCGGCGGCCGGAAGGAGCATGCAGACAAGGGCGGCGGCGATAAAGCGCTTCATCGGAGTGCTCCAACCCACGAGCGAGGCGATCGGAGCGCCCATGCGCCAGGAGCATGCCGCGCGCGGCGGCGGGCATGCTCCGGCGAAGGGATCAGGCGGTCCTCAACGCGCCGGCGATCTCGGCCGCGATCTCCGCGACCTCCGTCGGGGTGCGACCGACGCGCACGCCGTTGGCCTCAAGCGCCTCGGCCTTGGCCTTGGCGGTTCCGGCGCTGCCGGAGACGATCGCGCCGGCATGGCCCATCGTCTTGCCGGGAGGGGCGGTGAAGCCGGCGATGTACGCGACGACCGGCTTGGAGACGTTCGCGGCGATGTACTCCGCGGCCTCCTCCTCGGCCGAGCCGCCGATCTCGCCCGCCATCACGATCAGCTCGGTCTCCGGGTCGGCCTCGAAGAGCGCCAGGATGTCGACGAAGCTGGACCCGGGGACCGGGTCGCCGCCGATGCCGACGATGCTCGAGTTGCCGAAGCCGGCCTGGGCCAGCTCGTTGCCGATCTGGTAGGTCAGCGTGCCGGAGCGCGAGACGACGCCGACGTTGCCCTCGCTGAAGAAGCTCGCGGGGATGATGCCGACGTTGGCCTTGCCCGGCGACAGGATGCCGGGGCAGTTCGGGCCGACCAGGCGCACGTTGGGATTGCGCGCGAGGTGGTTGTAGACGCGCAGCTCGTCGTGGGCGGGGATGCCCTCGGTGATGCAGATGATCAGCGCGATGCCGGCGTCCTCGGCCTCGAGGATCGAGTCGGCCGCGAAGCGCGGCGGCACGAAGATCATCGCCGTGTTGGCGTCGGTCGCGTTGACCGCGTCGTGGAAGGTGTTGAACACCGGGACGCCCTCGACGTCCTGGCCGCCCTTGCCGGGCGTCACGCCCGAGACCACGTTGGTCCCGTAGCGGCGGTTGTTCATGGCGTGGAACGTGCCCTCACGGCCCGTGATGCCGGAGACGCAGAGGCGCGTGTCGTTGTCGACGAGAATGCTCATCCGGCCAGCTCCACGACCTTCTTGGCGGCTCCGAGCATGGTCGCCTCCGTGTGCACGTTGGGGAGGTTCGCTTCCGCGAGCAGCGCGCGGCCCTCCTTGTCGTTGGTCCCGTCGAGGCGCACGACGAACGGCACCGTCGGGTTGATCTGGGCGAAGGCCTCGATCAGGCCCTTGGCCACCTCGTCGCAGCGCGTGATGCCGCCGAAGATGTTGAACAGCACCGCGGTCACGTTCTCGTTGGAGAGGATGACCTCGACCGCGCTCGTGATCGCCTCGGCGCGCGATCCGCCGCCGGCGTCGAGGAAGTTCGCGGGCGAGCCGCCGGCCTGGGCGACGACGTCGAGCGTCGACATCACGAGCCCGGCGCCGTTGCCGAGGATGCCGACGTTGCCGTCGAGCTTGACGAACGTCAGGTCGCGCTCACGCGCCATCCGCTCCTGCTCGTCCTCGGCGGCGACGTTGCGCATGGCCGCGTTGTCCGGGTGGCGGAAGAGCGAGTTGTCGTCGAGCGTGACCTTGGCGTCCAGCGCCGCGACGGTCCGGTCGCCCGAGACGATCAGCGGGTTGACCTCGACGAGCATCGCCTCTTCCTTGACGAAGGCGTCGTAGAGCTTGGTCAGCAGCGCGCCGATCGGGCGCACGACGTCCGCGTCGACACCGGCCTCGAACGCGAGCCGGCGGGCGTGGAAGTCCTGGAAGCCCGAGCAGCGGGTCGACGTGCAGGCGGGCGATCGCGTCCGGGTTGTTGTCGGCGACCTCCTCGATGTCCATGCCGCCCTGCGTGGAGAGCATCACCAGCGGGCGCTTGGCGGAGCGGTCGAAGACGATCGACGCGTAGTACTCCGCGGCGATGTCCGACGCGGCCTCGATCCAGACCTCGTGGACCGTGTGGCCCTTGATGTCCATGCCGAGGATGTTCTTGCTGTGCTCCTCGGCCTCGACGCGGTTCTGCGCGACCTTGATCCCTCCGGCCTTGCCGCGGCCGCCGATCTGCACCTGTGCCTTGACGACGCAGGGATAGCCGATCTCGTCAGCCGCGGCCACGGCCTCCTCGACGGTGGTGGCGGGGGCGCCGCTCGGGCACTGGCACCCCGTGGCGGGCGAAGAGCTGCTTGCCCTGATATTCGAGTAGATCCATTGCGGACGGCCGAGCTTATCGCTGTCGGGCGGTAAGACCGGGCCCGACAAACCTCAGTCGTCAGCGTGCGATGAATCCTTTATGCCGATCAGCGGAGTGGAGCCGTTGCCGCGCGGCAGCTCCGCCTGCTTGGATGCCGCCGCCGTGTGCGCGTCGATGAGTCGGTTTGACCAGGTCCATCGGCAGCGGGAAGACGACCGTCGTGTTCTGGTTGACGCCGATCTCGCTCAGCGTCTGCAGGTAGCGCAGCTGGATCGTCGTCGGGTTCTGGGAGATCACGTCGGCGGCGTCGCTGAGGCGCGCGGCGGCCTGGAACTCGCCCTCGGCGTTGATCACCTTCGCGCGCCGCTCGCGCTCGGCCTGCGCCTGGCGGGCCATCGCGTGCTGCATCGCCGGCGGGATGCCGACGTCCTTGATCTCGACCGTCGAGACCTTCACGCCCCACGGCTCGGTCTGGTCGTCGATGATCTTCTGCAGCTCGTCGTTGAGCTCCTCGCGCTCGGACAGCAGCGAGTCGAGATCGACCTTGCCGAGCACGGACCGCAGCGTGGTCTGCGCGATCTGCGAGGTGGCCTTGAGGAAGCTCTCGACCTGGACGACGGCGCAGTTGGGGTCGACGACGCGGAAATAGACGACGGCGTCGACGCGGGCGGGGACGTTGTCGCGCGTGATGACGTCCTGCGGCGGGACGTTGAGCGTGACGGTGCGCAGCGAGACGCGCACCATGCGGTCGATCGCCGGCACGAGCAGCACGAGCCCCGGGCCCTTGGTGTCGACCATCCGGCCGAGCCGGAAGACGACGGCGCGCTCGTACTCGCGCAGGACCCGGACCGACGCCGCGGCCAGGGCGATGCCCACGGCCAGAATCACCACGATCACTACGAGTAGGGCCTCGATCATGGCGCCACCTCCCATTTCTCGGCTGGGCGGACGGTCAAGGTCAGCCCGTTGACGTACTCGACCACGACCGGATCGCCGCGGGCGAGCGGGGCCTCGTCCTCGAGGTCCCAGAGACGGGCGCGCCAGAGCGCGCCGTCGACGAACACCTTGTCCTCGGCGCGCGCCACCCCGATGCGGCCGACGAGCGTGTTGCGCTCCCGGAGCCGGTGCGTCGCCAGCGCCTTGCGCACCAGAACCCACAGCCACGCGCCGCCGGCACCGGCGATCGCGAGTGCCGCCAACACGGCCACGAGCGTCGCGCTGCCGGCCGCTGAGAGCAGGAGCGCGACCCCGACCGCGAGGGCCGCGACCGCGCCTGCGCCAAGTGCTCCATGGCTCGGGACGTGGGCCTCCGCCGCCACCAACGCGGCGCCTAGGACCACGAGCAACAGGCCGAGAGCGAACACTTTTAATTCCTCCTACAAGCTTACTCCGGGTCCGCGCGCGCGGAAATGTCATCATGCACGGCCGCAATGCCGCTCCCTAAAGAAGTCACCTTCGTCACCTTCGACGTCTACGGCACCCTGATCGACTGGGAGACCGGCGCGTACGAGGCTTTCTCCAAAGAGGCCGAGAAGGACGGGTACACGCTCTCCAAGGAAGAGCTCGTGCCTCTCTTCATGGAGACCCAGCAGGAGATCAAGGGCGGGTCGTACGAGTTGTACGCCGAAGTCCTGCGCCGCACCGCGGTCGCGATCTCCCGCCAGCTCGGCTGGCCGCTGGAGCCGTCGCGCTCCGGGTTCCTCCCGAACTCGATCGTCCGGTGGCCCCCGTTCAAGGAGACCAACACGCAGCTCGATCGCTTCGCGAAGAAGTTCGAGCTCGGGCTCATCTCCAATGTCGACGACAAGCTGCTCGGCGAGTCGCGGCGCCACTTCAAGGTCGACTTCGATCTTGTCGTCACGGCGCAGCAGGTGCGCTCGTACAAGCCGGATCCCGCGCACTTCAAGGAGGCCGAGCGTCGCATCGGCACCAAGAAGGGCTGGGTCCACATCGGCTCGAGCTACTACTACGACGTTGAGCCCTGCCTGAAGGCCAAGGTCCCCGTGATCTGGGTCAACCGGAACAAGGAGACGCTCGACGCTTCGCAGAAGAAGCCGACGGCCGAAGTGAAGACGCTGCTCGAAGCAGCGAAGCTGCTCGGCGCTGCTTGAAGCCATCCCCCCGCCCCCCCCGATCATCCGGCCTGAATGCGCGCGGTAGGACTCCACGAAGACGTCATCGCCGTCACCTCGCGCGCCTACGCGACGGGGTGCGTGCTCGTGCGCAACGGCGGCGAGGCGTTCTGCATCGACTCGCCGGTCTTCCCGGACGAGCTCGAGATCCTGCCGGCGATCGCCGAGCAGTCCGGCTTCAGCGTCGTCGGCGTGCTGGCGACGCACGCCGACTGGGACCACCTGCTCGGCCGCTACGCCTTCCCGGAGGTGCCGCTCGGCGCCGCCGAGAACAGCGCGGCGCGGCTGATCAACGAGCCCGGCGGGGCGCAGCGCGAGCTGCGCGACTTCGACGACGAGTTCTACGTGACCCGCCCGAAGCCGCTGTCGCTGCCGGGCGCCCAGCAGCTGGCCGTGCCGGGCTACATCGACATCGGCGATCAGACGCTCGAGCTGCATCCGGCCGACGGGCACACCGCCGACGGGATGGCCGTCTGGGTGCCGTGGGCGCGGGTGCTCGTCGCCGGCGACTACCTGTCGCCGGTCGAGATCCCGATGATCAGCGAGGGCGGCTCGGTCGCCGCCTACATCGCGACGCTGAACCGGCTCGAGCCGCTGGTCGAGCAGGCCGACCACGTCGTCCCGGGCCACGGCGGCGCGATCGACGCGACCCAGGCGCTGGCGATCCTGCGCGAGGACCGGGCCTACCTGCAAGCGCTGCAGCGTGGCGAGGACGCCGCGCTCCCGATCGCGCGCCGGACCAAGGCCCAGCGCGCGATCCACGCGAAGAACCTCACACGGCGATGAGCTGCGCCGGCTCGGTCGGCGTCTCCACGACCTCGACGTAGCGCAGCTGCGCGACCCCGAGCGAGACGTCGTCGCCGTCGCGTAACAGCGCGCGGTCGACGCGGATGCCGTTGTGCCAGGTGCCGTTGCGGCTGCCGTCGTCGAGCAGGTAGGTCTGGCCGTCCTCGCGGACGATCAGCGCGTGCCGGCGCGAGACGCTGGGCTCGTCGATCTCGACGTCCGCATTCAGGCTGCGCCCGAGGCGGGTGACCGTGCCCATGATCGGCACGAGGGTTTCGTCGACGGCGAGGTAGCGGCCGGCGACGGCGGCTCCGCCGTCGACCGAGTGACGTGTTGTGCGTGGGCTGAGTCTCATGGCCCCAACGGTCGTGCACGGACCTGAGGCCCGGCTTCGGAGGGCCTGTGGGTTTCCTGAGCAGGCTGTCGCGGAAGCTCCGCGGGGCGTAGCGGAGCCGGAGCGGGCGCGGCCGGTTGTCGCCCAGCTTCGCGAGATGTTGGCGTCGGCCCGTCTCGACGGTGGAGCAGCGCGCGGTCGCGAGCGTCGAGTTTCTTCGGCAGCGCGCGAGAAACTCGACCCTCATCGAACCTGCCACGCGATCCTGCGCCACCGCGACCGGAGCCACACCGTGAGCGAATCGGGGGGTGTGATCGAGGGAGTCCGGATAGCGGAGCTCAGCAAGCACACCCCCCTTGCGGAGCGGTAGTGCACGACGGTTGCGGCGCGGACTAGAGCTCGGCAGCGATCGTGTGTGCTCGAGCCGATCGCGCCCTAAGCGCCCCCTCCCCCTCAGTTGACCCACGCGGCGACACCCTCACACCAACGACGAGCCGTGAGGTCCACAGCGCCGGCGCGCGCACGCAACCCGACCCGGCGAGCGTCGACTTGTCATCTAGCGGCGCGGCCGGACCCTGCAGGTAACCAAACGCCTGAGACGCGCCGGTCAGACGCCGATCAGCGGGATGCCCGCCAGCGCGAGCACGCACGCCGGCGCGCTGCACGGGCTGCAGGCGCTCGTGGAGCAGGAAGTAGGCGAGCGCGACCGTGACGACCGGGAACAGCCCGCCGAGCACGGCGACGAGGGCCAGCAGGCCGCCCGTGGTGGCGATCGCGAACGCGGTGTTGGCGCCGGTGTCGAGCAGGCCGATGACCGCGAGGCTCGGGACGGCGCGCCACGGGACGCGGGCGCGCACCCGCAGCGCGAAGCCGATCAGGATCGGCACGGCGACGGCGCGGGCGACGGCGACGCCGGTCAGCGCGTCGTGCTCGGCCGCGCGGTCGAGGAAGACGAGCGAGAGCCCGATGCCGAGCGCGGCGACGAGCGCGAGCTTGAGCGCCTTGCCGGAGTCGATCGCATCGCCGCCGGACTCGGTCGACGCCAGCGCGACGCCGCCGATCGCCGCGACGATCCCGATCCACTGCAGGACGCCCGGGCGCTCGCCGTCGAGGACGCCGGCGAGCACGGGGACGATCGCGCTCGTGGCGACGATCGGCGCGACGATGCTCATCGTCCCGACCGCGAGCGCGTTGTAGAACGAGAGGACGGCGACGGCGCCGAACAGGCCGACGAACAGGCCCGGCACCACCGCGCCGGCGTCGGCGCCGCGAACGAGCAGGATCGCCGCGAGCGCGATCAGGCCGACCGCCTGGCCGACGAGCGCGACCATCGCGGCCGGGTGCATGCGGCTCGCGCGGCCCGCCAGGAAGTCCGCGGTGCCCCACAGCAGCGAGGCGAGCAGCGCGACGCCGATCACGTGTTGGCGGCCGCCGCGGCGGCGCGGTAGGGGTCCTCCTCGCGCCGGATCAGGTCGGGGTTCGTGCCCGCGGCGAGCACGAGCTCGTACGTCAGCAGCTGCAGCGCGATCGCTCCGGCGAGCAGCGGGTGCCCCGTCGGCAGGCCGTCGATCAGCACCGCGGGCATGTCCAGCTCCGCGACCGCTGCGAGCACGTCGCGGGCGCGCTTGTCGCGCTGTTCGGCCGCGCTCGGATCGATCCGCAGGACGACGATCCCGGTGCGCGAGTCGGCCGCGGGCAGGTGGCCGTGGAGCACCTTCTCCATCCCGAGCGGCGTGACCGGGACGTGCAGGCCCTCTTCGATCTTGAGCGCGAGCTCGCGGGCCGTGATCTCGTCGAGGCCGCTGCCGGTGACGATCAGCCGCTCGCAGCCGCTCGAGCTTCGCGGCGGCCTGCGCGAAGGTCTCGCGCAGGGCGAGCGTCTCCTCGATCACCCGCTGCGCGGACGGCCGCGTCGATGGCGCCGGCGATCGCGGTGAAGGCCAGCAGCGGCGAGACGTAGCCGACGGTGTGGCACCAGGACGTGTCGACGAGCGGCGTCGTGATCACCAGGTCGGCGCCCGTCTCGAGGTCCGGCCGCGCGGTGATCAGGATCGTCCGCGCACTCGTCGCCTTCATCGCGGCCAGCGTGGCGGCGGTGCCGGCCTCGTGCGAGACCGCGATCAGGACGCCCTCCTGCTGCGGGTCGAGCGAGGCCTCGAACGCGTCGCGCGAGCGGGCGCCGAGCAGCGCCGCACCGGCCATCGCGGCGTGCTCGCTGGTGCCGCAGCCGGTGACGACGACCGTCTCGGTCTCGCGAATCCACTCGGCGGCCTCGAACGCCTCGGGCGAGGCGAAGATCGGTGAGACGAGCCCCGGCTCGGCCAGGATCATCTCCTCCATCGCCCACGGCGGCCCGTCGCGCAGCTCCGGCATATCGCTCATGGACGAGCACGGTACCGTCTCGGTGGACCCTTCGACAGAGCCACTTCGTTGCCGATGAACCGAGCCACTTTGGAGCTGTTCGCCGCGCTCGACCGCAGCGCGCCCGAACCGCTGCGCGCCCAGCTCGAGGACGCGATCTGCGCCGCGATCACCGGCGGAGGGGCACCGCCGGGAACGCGCCTGCCGGCGACGCGGGTGCTGGCGGAGGCGCTGCACGTCTCGCGCGGCGTCGTCAGCGAGGCGTACGCGCAGATCGCGGCCGAGGGCTGGATCGAGACGCGCCGCGGCAGCGCCCCGATCGTCCGCGAGGTGCCCGCCGCGGGCGTGTCGCCGACGGTCGCGACGACACGCGTGGCGGGCCGGCGTCGCGCCCGATGAGACCGAGTCGCCGGGCGGCGCCGCGTCCCTCCCGGCCCCGCGGCTCGACCTTACCGCCACCGCGCCCGACCTCTCCGCGTTCCCCCGCCGTGCCTGGTCGGCCGCCCTGCGGCGGACGCTCGCCGAGATGCCCGACGCGGCGCTCGACTACGGCGATCCGCAGGGCGATCCGGAGCTCCGCGCCGAGCTCGCCGCCTACCTCGTCCGCGTCCGCGGCGTCGTCGCCACCCCCGCGGAGCTCGCCGTCACGAGCGGCTACACGCAGGGGCTGTGGCTCACCTGCCGGGCGCTCAAGGCGCGCGGCGCGACGACGGTCGCGGTCGAGGATCCGTCGCTCGACGACTCCTGGGGCACGATCCGCTCGGCCGGGCTGGAGGTCGTCGGGCTGCCGGTCGACGAGCACGGCATCCGGCTCGACGCGCTCAAGGCCGACGCGGTGCTCGTCACCCCCGCGCACCAGTTCCCGACCGGCGCGGTGCTCGCCCCGGAGCGGCGGCGGGCGCTGCTGGCGTGGGGCGGGATCGTGCTCGAGGACGACTACGACTCCGAGTACCGCTACGACCGCGCGCCGGTCGGGACGCTGCAGCGGCTCGCGCCCGACCGCGTCGTCTACCTCGGCACCGCCTCGAAGACGCTCGCCCCCGCGCTGCGGCTCGGGTGGCTGGTGGCGCCGCGCGAGCTGGCCGAGGCGATCGGGCGCGAGCGCTGGGCCGTCGACTCCGGCGGTGCCGCGATCGGCGCTCGCGCCTACGCCCGGCTGCTCGCGAGCGGGGAGGTCGACCGCCACCTGCGGCGCACGCGCCGCGACTACCGCGAGCGCCGCGATCGCCTCGTGGCGGCGCTCGCGGAGCGGCTCCCGGAGTGCCGCGTCACGGGCGTCGCCGCCGGCCTGCACCTGCTGCTGCGGCTCCCGCCGGGAACGGACGAGGCCGCGGTCGTGACGGCGCTGGCGGAGCGCCGGATCCGGATCCGCGGCCTCGCCGGCTACCGGCTCAGCGACCGCGCCCGACGAGCCCGCGCTCGTCGTCGGCTACGGGCGGCTTCCGCTGGCCGCGATCGACGCGGCGGTCGAGGCACTCCGCGACGCGCTCGAGGACAGCCGTAGGATGCGGCCGGTGCTGAGGGACGTGGTCTGACCTGTCGCGCGTGACCCTGGCCACCGTGGCGGAGGCGCTGGGCGTCTCGACGATGACGGTGTCCAACGCCTACAACCGCCCCGAGAAGCTCTCGGCCGAGTTGCGCGAGCGGATCCTCGCGAAGGCCGACGAGCTCGGCTACGCCGGTCCGGACGCGCTCGCGCGGTCGCTGCGCCGCGGCAAGACCGGGGTGCTCGGGCATCGTGCTCGGCGAGGCGCTCGCGTACGCCTTCGAGGACCCGGCGACGGTCGAGTTCCTGCGCGGGCTCGCGGGCGCCGGGGTGCCGCTGCATCTCGTCCCGGCGAGCGGCGGCGAGGGCGACGCGGCGCTCGTGCTCAACGCCGCGGTCGACGCGTTCGTGGTCTTCGCGGTGCCCGACGGGCATGCCGATCATGGACGCGGTGGTCCGCCGGCGGCTGCCGGTGATCATCCAGGGCGGCCCCGCGCTGCCCGGGTATCCGGTGGTCTCGATCGACGAGCGGGCGGCGGCCCGGGCGGCGGCGGACCATCTGCGCGAGCTCGGCCACACGCGGCTGGCCGTCGTGAGCCTGCCGTTCTCGCTCGCCGATCGTGCCGACCGGCCGCTGCGGGCCGAGGCGCCCGCGCACCGCGTCACGCGCGGGCGGCTCGCCGGCTACGGCGTCACGATCGGACGCGAGGTGGCGGTCAACGACCGCGAGCACGGCGAGCTTGCCGCGGGTGTGCTGCTCGACGGTCCCGAGCCGCCGACCGGGCTGCTGTGCATGAGCGACGAGCTGGCGCGCGGCGCGCTGCGCGCCGCGCGGCGGCGCGGGCATCGCGGTGCCGGACGAGCTCTCGGTCGTCGGCTACGACGACACGCCGGAGGCGCTGCGCGCCGAGCCGCCGCTGACGACGATCCGCCAGTCGCTGCGCGACCAGGGCCAGCGCTGCGCCGAACTGGCCGCCGCGGGCGCCGACGGGCCCGTCGAGCCGCAGCCGTGGGAATTGATCGTTCGCGGCTCGACCGCAGGGTTTGGCGCTCGCGTGCGTTAGAGCCTCTATGTGCACTCCCGCATCCGCCGACATCGATGTGGGGTCGCGGGTGATCACGACGCAGGCGCTGCCCGAGGGCGTCGCCGCGGGCGCGAGCGGCACGGTGGTCGCCGGGGCGGGCTGGATCCAGCGCCGCTGGCGGGTGGAGTTCGACGACGGCCCGTCCGTCTGCCGTCCCCGAGTACGCGCTCGACCCCGAGACGTCGGAGGGCCGCTTCAACCGCGGCTAGGACGGTTTATCGATATAGTTCGTCGCGTGGAGTTTCGTCGCGATCGTCTCACCTGGGTCGCCTACGGGTTGCTCGCGTGGTTCGCGTATCTCCAGGCGGCGCCGGGTCTCGTCGTCCCGCACCTCCGCGACGAGCTCGGGCTGAGCTATTCGACGGGCGGGCTGCTGATCGCGGCGTTCGCGACGGGAAGCGTGCTCGCAGGGGTGACGGGAGCCGTCGCCGAGCGCACCCTCGGGCGCCGGAGGCTGTTCTGGGTGTCCACCGCGGTGCTGGCCGCGGGAACCGTCGCGCTCACGCTCGCGCGCGTCCCGGCGGCGATGATCGGCGCCACGTTCGTGATGGGCCTCTCCGGCGCGCTGCTGCTCATCACCATCCAGGCCGCGCTCTCCGATCAGCACGGCGAGCGGCGCACGATCGCGCTGACGGAGGCCAACGTCGCCGCGAGCGTGTCGTACCTGTTCCTGATCGCCGCGCTCTCGCTCGCGGCGCTGACGGGCGCGGGCTGGCGCGCGGCGCTGCTCGGCTCGCTCGCGCTCCCGGCGATCGCCTGGTGGCGCAACCGCCGCCTGCCGATCGCGAATCCGCCGCTGGCGGACGGGCCTGGCGGGAAGCTGCCACGGGTCTTCCTGCTCGCCGCCGCGATGCTGTTCTGCACGACCGCGGCCGAGTGGTGCATCGCCGCCTGGGGCGCGAGCTTCGTGGAGGAGGCCGCGGACGTGTCCGTCGACACCGCCGTGGCGCTGATGGGCGGCTACTTCGCCGGCGTCGTCGCCGGCCGCGCCCTCGGCAGCCGGCTCGCCCGCCGCCACGCCGCACACCGCCTGCTGGCCGTCGCGCTGCTGGTCACCGCCGTGGGCTTCGCGGTCCTCTGGCCGGCCGCGACCCCCGTCCAGAGCCTGATCGGCCTGACCGTGATCGGCCTCGGCCTCGGCAACCTCTTCCCGCTCGGGCTGGCGATCGCGATCAGCCTCGCCCCGGACCGCGCGCAGCTCGCGGGCGGCCGCGCGGTGCTGGCCTCATCGCTCGCCGTCCTGCTCGCGCCGCTGACCGTCGGCGCGCTCGCCGACGCGACCTCCCTGACCACGGCGCTCGCCGCGATCGTCCCGGCCGCCCTGCTGCTCGCGGCCGTCGCGCTCGCGCTGGTTCACTCGACGAGGTCGAAGCCCCCGGCGAGCACCGTGTCGAGCCTTCCCGTGCGCCAGTTGCGGACCGCGTCGCGCACGAGCGGCGTCGGGCGCTCGCGGTAGCGGCGGACGATCGCCGCGCGCGACGCCGGCGGGTGCGGCTCGCCCGCTCCGACGACGCTGACGCGCACGCGGCGGCGGTCGTAGCCGCCGCGGCCGTCGGGCACCTCGAGCACATGGAGACCGGACTCCGGGAGCAGCGTGCGCAGTGCGCCGAAGCCGGTGACGGTGGCCGACCAGCGGTAGCGGCGGTTGACCGGCTCCTCTGCGCCCTCCAGGCGCATGCCGCGCTCGCGGGCCCAGGAGCGGTACATGGCGACGATCCGCGGGGCGAACTCCGGATCGCCGTCGACGCGCAGGGCTGCATCGGCGGGCTCGCCGGCCGCCAGGGCGTCGAGCGCCTCGCCGAGCAGCAGGACGCGTTGCGACGCGCGGCGCACGAGCTCGGCCGGTGGACGGCGCGCGGAGCGGATCCGGTTCAGCAGCGAGTTGGCGCTGCGCAGCCCGGCCTCGATGCGATCGCGCAGCTCGATGGCGCCGAGTACCTCGACGCGACCGTCGTCGTCCCAGAAGCCGGGCTCGCCGAGGCGCGCCAGCAGCAGCGCCTTCGCCTCGCTCCAGTCCGCGTCCTTGATCCGCGCGGTGACGTCCGAGAACGCCTCCTCGAGCGTGTCGAGCGGTCCGACGCCCTCTCTCGCCAGCGTCCGCAGCGACACCGAAGCCACCGACACCGCCGCCGGCGGCGCGTCCCCGTCCGGGTCCACGAACGTCACCTTCAGCCCGGCGCCGCCCGCCCGCACGAACAGGAACTGGTCGCCCCCGGGGTAGTCGTGCCCCGCGATCGCCAGCGCGAGCGGCGTCAGGAAGTGGCGCTCGACGGCGCGCTTGAGCGGCCGCGCCCCGAGGTCTGGCGTGAAGCCCTCGCCGAGCAGGAACTCGAGCGCGGAGTCGTCGAACTCGACCGCCCACTGGCGCCCGCGCAGCCCGCGCCGCGCGAGCACGGCCTCGAGTTCGCTCGCGAGGATCTCGCGCATCACCGCGCGTGACAGCGGCCGGAAGACGACCGTGCGGTCGATGCGATTGAGGAACTCGGGCCGGAACGTCCGCGTCACGGCCTGCTCGACGCTGCCCGCGGCGAACGACGCGCCCGGCGAGAAGCCCATCCCGCTCGCGATCTTCGCGCCCAGGTTCGAGGTCATGATGATCACGGCGTGGCGGAAGTCGGCCGGTTCGCCGCGCGGGTCGCTCAGGCGGCCGTCGTCGAAGACCTGCAGGAAGAGGTCGAAGACGCCCGGGTCGGCCTTCTCGAACTCGTCGAGCAGCACGACCGAGAACGGCTGGCGGCGGATCCGCGCGACCAGCGAGGCGTCCTCGAGCTCGCCGTCGCCCAGCATCCGCCGCGCCGAGCCGGGGTTCTGGTACTCGCTGAGATCGAGCCGGATCATCCGGTCGCCGGAGCCGAACAGGAACTCGGCGAGCGCCTTGGCGATCTCGGTCTTGCCCGTCCCGGTCGGGCCGACGAACAGCAGCACGGCCTGCGGGCGCGTCGGGTCGGTCAGCCCCGCCTTGAGCAAGCGCGACGCGCTCGATCATGCACTCGACCGCCTCCGGCTGGCCGACCACGCGGGCGTTGAAGAAGGCCCGCAGCGCGTCGATGTCGAGCCGCTCGCGCGCGTCCAGCAGCGACTCCGGCAGCCCCGAGCGCTCGGTGATCGTGGCCAGCACGTCGGCCATCGTCAGCGCACCCTCGTCGGGCCGGCGGCGACGGATCGCCTCCAGCAGCGAGAGCAGCGCGCCCGGCAGCGCGGCGTCACCGAGGAAGTGCCGTCCGAGCGCGAGCGCCTCGCGCAGCACCGCGGGATCCGTGTCCGGCAGCGACTGGGCGGCGAGCGCGAGCGTCCGCGGCTCGTCCATCGGCGCCACCCGCACGACATCGAACGCGTCGCGCACCTCCGGCCGCGCCCGCACCAGCCGCTCGTAGGCGCCCGACTCGACGATCCCGGCGATGTGCAGGTCGCTGTCGACCATCCCCGCGAGCAGCAGGTCGAGGATGCCGCCCTGCGGGTTCTGGTTGGTCACGCCCGAGTACAGCAGCGCCTCGAACTGGGGGATGATCCAGACCACGCGCTCGCCGTCGAGCGTGCGCAGGATGTGCTGGACGCGGCCCTCGAGCTCGCCGACGTACTTCATGCCGGCGTTGACGTCGGCGGCGCCGGCCTCGAACGTCATCCAGCCCTCGGGCGCGAGCACGACCGCCGCGGCGCGCACGCCGGCTGAGGCGGCCCGATCCCGCGCTCGCCGACGACCAGCAGCGGCTTGCTCGCCTGCAGCTGCACCGCGAGGCCGGCGATCTCGCTCGTCCAGCGGCGCGTCGTGCAGCAGCTCGCGCGCCGAGCGCCGCGAGGTCGCGCCGGCGCCGGACGCGCCCGATCCGTCGCAGGCTGTTCGCGAGCCCGCGCTGCGCGGCCAGCCGTCGCAGCGGCTCCTCGGCCTCGGAGCCGAGTGCGCGGGCGAGCGCGAACGCGGCGTCGAGATCCTGATCGGCGACCGCCTCCACCGCGACGTGCTCGCCGCTGCGGCGCGCGGCGATCTCGCGCAGCGTCTCGAGTCGCCGCGCCGCGCCAGCGCTCGCCCGGACGGATGAACACGAGCGTCATGAACCCGTCGTCGACGTGCCGGTCCAGCGCGCGCAGCAGGAACACGCCGCGCTGCCCGCGGGTGTGCTCGAGCAGGTCGAACAGCTGCCGGCCGAGCTCGTCGCGGTCCGGCGGGCCGCCGCCGCAACGCCTCGAGCGCGACCGCGGCGGAGATCGCATCGGGCCCGGCCGCGAGCGTCAGCAGCTCGCCGTCCTCCCGCGCCTCGACCAGCTCGACGGCGCGCTGGAACGACTCGGAGGCGAGCAGCGCCGCGGCCCGGCGCTCGCTCTTCGGGAGCGCGCGCAGGGCCTCGAGCAGCGGCTCGAGCTCCTCCTCCGAGCTCACTTGAGCCCGGCCAGCTCCTCGTAGAGCGCCGACGCGGCACGCTGGCCCTGCTCGAGCGCGACGAGCCGGTAGGACTCGTCGGGCGCGTGCAGCGCGTCGTCGGGCAGCGAGAAGCCGGACACGATCGCCGGGATGCCGCGCTCGGCGAACGCGGCCAGGATCGGCAGCGTGCCGCCGCTGCGCACGAGCGCCGGCTCGCGGCCGAAGGCCTTCGTCAGCGCGCGCCGCGCGGCCTGGAGGACGGGCGACTCGGGATCGAACGCCGCCGGCTCGGCCCGATCGGCGCTGAAGATCAGCTCGGCGCCATCCGGCAGCGCGTCGCGCAGCAGCGCCTCGAGGTTGCGGGCGATCACCTCGGAGCGCTGGCCGCCGACGAGCCGCACCGACAGATCCGCGCTGGCGACCGGGACGACGATCGTGCGCGCCTGCCCGCCCTCGACGCGGTGGACGTCGAGCGACGGCTCGGCCGTCGTGCGGACGTAGAACTCGGCCGCGGCCGTGGGATCGGAGGGACGCGCGCCGACCTGGGCGAGCTCGCTCGCGCCGTCGGGCAGCATCGCCCAGCTGTCGATCTCGGCCTGCGTGGGTGCCTTGACGCCGGCGCGGAGCGGCTCGGGCAGGCGCCCGTCGGGGCCGGGCAGGACCGCCGCCAGCGCCCGGTGCAGCGCGTGGAACGCGTTCAGCGCGGCGCCGCCGTACATCCCGGAGTGCGCCGTCTGCGTGCCCGTGTGGATCTCGAGATGCGCGAAGACCATGCCGCGCGTGGCGAGCGTCAGCGCGGGCGTCTCGGCGTCGACCATCCCGCTGTCGAAGACGATCACGGCGTCGGCGCCGCGCGTGTCGTTGCGCACCCACTCGCCGACGTCGTCGGAGCCCGTCTCCTCCGCGCCCTCGATCAGCACGCGGATGTTGACCGGCAGGTCGGCGGTCGAGGCGAGCTTGCACGCGACGTGCAGCAGCGGCAGGAAGTTGCCCTTGTCGTCGGTCGCGCCGCGGGCGTAGATGCGGCCGTCGCGGATCGTCGGCTCGAAGGGCGGCGTCGTCCAGGCCTCGAGATCGCCCGGGTCCTGGACGTCGTAGTGCCCGTAGATCATCACCGTCTTGGCGTTCTTGCGCGGCGAGCGCAGCTCGCCGACGACGAGCGGCGCGCCGCCCGGGGTGGGGACGAGCTCGGCCGTCCCGCCGGCGCGGCGGATCCGGACCGCGGCCCACTCCGCGGCATGGCGCAGCGACGCCTCGTCGCGCGCGCCGGCCGAGATCGACGGGATCTGCAGCCAGTCGAGTGCTTCGTCGAGAAGGTCAGCCATCCGTGATCACCGCCAGCGTGTCGCCGGCCGTCACCGAGTCACCCTCGGAGATCGGCAGTTCGGCGATCTTGCCGGCCTTGTGCGCGGTGATCTCGTTCTCCATCTTCATTGCCTCGATGATGCACACGAGCGCCCCCTCCTCGACGTTCGAACCCTGCTCGACCAGCACCTTGAACACGTTGCCCTGCATCGGTGAGGCGAGCTTGTCGCCGCCACCGCCGCTGCCCCCGCTCTTGCGTTCGCGGCGTGGCGCGGCCTTCGCGGCAGCCGCCGGCGCGACCCCGTTGGACGCCGGGGGCTCGCCGTGGACGGTGACCGCGAAGCGCTTGCCGGCGACCTCGACGACGTAGTCGCGGGCGACCGTCTCGCCCTCGTCGTCCGGCGGGGCGGGCGCGGGCGTGGCCAGTGCCTTCAGCCACGTCTTGTCCTCGATCAGGTCGCGGCAGGTCTGCGCGTTGGCCCACTGCTCGGAGGCCATGATCGCCTTGTGGAACGGGATCAGGGTCTTGACGCCCTCGAGCTCGAACTCCTCCAGAGCGCGCGCCATCCGCCGCGTCGCGCGCTCGCGATCGGCGTCCCAGACGATCAGCTTGGCGATCATCGGGTCATACAGCGGCGTGATCTCCGAGCCGCCGATGACGCCCGAATCGACCCGGATGCCCGGCCCTGACGGCTCGCGGTAGTGCGAGATCGTGCCGGGTGCCGGCGCGAAGTTCTTCGACGCGTCCTCGGCGTTGATCCGGCACTCGATCGCGTGCCCGTGCCAGCGGATGTCGTCCTGACCGAACGACAGCGGCTCCCCGGCGGCGACCAGGATCTGCTCGCGCACGATGTCGACGCCGGTGACCGCCTCGGTCACGCAATGCTCGACCTGCACGCGCGTGTTCATCTCCAGGAAGAAGTACTCGCCCTCGTCGGAGAGCAGGCCCTCGATCGTGCCCGCGCCGCGATAGTCGACGGCGCGCGCCGCCTCGACGGCGATCTCGCCGATCCGCTCGCGCAAGTCGGCGTCGACCAGCGGCGCCGGTGACTCCTCGATCAGCTTCTGATGGCGGCGCTGGATCGAGCAGTCACGCTCACCCAGATGCACGACGTTGCCGTGCCCGTCGGCGAGCACCTGGACCTCGACGTGGCGCGGGTCCGGCAGATAGCGCTCCAGGTACACGGTCGCGTCGCTGAAGAACTTCTCGCCCTCGCGCGCGGCGCCCTCGAAGGCGTCGGAGAGCTTGTCCGCCGTCAGCGCGACCCGGAAGCCCTTGCCGCCGCCACCGCCCGCGGCCTTGACCGCGATCGGGTAGCCGATGTCCTCGGCGATCTTCTCCGCGTCCTCGATCGTCTCGACCGGCTCGGTCGTGCCTGGCACGATCGGCACGCCGGCGGCCTGCATCAGCTCGCGCGCCTTGGTCTTGGAGCCCATCGCGTCGATCGCCGAGGCCGGCGGCCCGATGAACGTGACGCCCGCTTCCTCCAGGCGCTTGGCGAACGCGGCGTTCTCGGCCAGGAAGCCGTAGCCCGGATGGACGGCCTCGGCGCCGGAGCGCTCGATGACCTCCATCAGCTTGTCGACGTTCAGATAGGACTCGGCGGCAGGCCCGGGGCCGAGCAGGTAGGCCTCCGTCGCGCGTTTGACGTGCTGTGCGTCGCGGTCGGCCTCCGAGTACACGGCGACGGACTCGATCCCGAGTTCGTCGAGCGCGCGGATGACACGAATCGCGATCTCGCCACGGTTGGCGACCAGGACCCTTGTAAACATCAGGGCGCGCCATGCTACCCGCCCGCCTAATCCTCGTCCGTCACGGACAGTCGACCTACAACGCCAAGGCCTGCCTCCAAGGTCAGGCCGATCCGCCGCTCTCGGACATCGGACGAGGGGAGGCCGAGCAGTTGCGGCCCGCCCTCGCCCGCTTCCCGGATGACCGCGTCGTCACCAGCGATCTGATCCGAGCACGCGAGACCGCGGCGCTGCTCGGGTATCCGGACGCCCGCCCCGATCCGCGCTGGCGCGAGATCGACGTCGGCTCGTGGGCCGGACGGCCTTGTCCGATTTCTCGAACGGGAACGAGTACGCCTGGCGCGGCGGTCCGCTGCACGCGCCCGACGGTGAGGGGTGGGAGGACCTGCAGGCCCGCGTCGGCGGCGCCGTCGACGAGCTGCTCGGTGCCGGCGGGCACCTGGCTCGTCGTCTGCCACGGCGGCGTCATCCGCGCCGCGCTCTCGCACGTCACCGGGGCCGACGCGACGCGCGTCGCCGGCCCGGAGAACGCCAGCGTGACGGTCATCCGGGACGGCCGCCTGGAGGCGTACGCCTGGACCCCAGGGATGCTCGGGAGTCAGGTTCCTGACACCGTCTAGACAGACCGCAAGTTCCGTCCCGATCGCGCGCGTTTCAGCCCGTAACGCCGCTCGCATCCTGGGGCGTTTGCAGAGCGGCGGCTGGGCGAGACCGCCCGGCATAAGTGGGAACCGGCCGGCCGGCAAATGGGGCCGCCGTGTCGGTCGGTTACCCCACCCAGGGCTCGCGCGCCGGAGCGCGCTCGACGCTCTCCACCCGCGCGGCGGCGACCCACGGGCTCGGGCCCGTCTCGACCGCGACCGGCGGCGGTGCGGTGTCGCGCAGGAACTGCTCGATCGCGGCGATCACGGCGGCCGCCTCCTCGGGCGAAGCGCTGCTGCCGTGCAGCTCCAGGCGCGGGCGGCGGTTCATGCGCTGAGCGTATCGGCACGCAGGCGCGTCCGGACTCACTACCTTCGGCGGCATGATCGGACGGATCCTGGCGGCATGCGGCATGGCAGCGGCACTCATCACCTCCTCGGCCCAGGCGGCCGTCATCACGGACTACGCCGGGCTGACCTCGGCGACCAACGGCATCGCGCTCGGGCCAGACGGCAACCTCTGGGTCTCTGAGTACGTGACCGGCAACGTCGTGCGGATGACGCCGGGCGGCACCGTCCTCGGGCGCTTCGCCGTGGGGTCGAATCCGACGTCGATCGCCACCGGGCCCGGGAACCGCGTCTGGGTGTCGGTCACGGGCTCGGATCGGCTCGCCTGGTTCGACGCGATGTCCGCCAATCCCGACACCGACGTTCGTGAACACCGTTTCGGCCTGTGGTCCGGTCGGGCTCGTGTACGGCGGCGACGAGCGGATGTACTTCTCGACGCCCGACGACGGCTGCGTCAACGGGAACAGTTCGGGGCTCGGCTCGGTGCTCGCCAACGGGACCGGCGGACTCTCGAGCCAGACGGGCCGCGGGAAGATGTTCGACCTCGAGGTCGTCCAACGGCAAGCTGTTCGCGCCGGACTTCGGCAATGACGTGGTCCGTCGGATCACGCTTGGGACCGCGCTGACCGTCGAAGGCGCCATCAAGCGCGCCCGGCAACCCGGACGGCATCACGGCCGACGGTGCCGGGAACCTCTGGGTCACGATGTGCGGCGACCGGTCAGCGTCGGCCGCTTCCCGGCCACCGCGGCGGGCGGCAGCTCCGTCACGTAGCTCAACCCGCCCGGCCGGCGACGCTGGGCAACCCGTTCGGCATCGTCGCCGCCAATGACGGGCGCATCTACGTCACCGGCAGCAGCAGCAACAACCTCGCCCGCATCGACGCCAACGGCACCTTCACCTTCTACCCCACCACCGCCGGCCAGCCGTGGCAGATCGTCAACGGCCCCGACGGCGACCTCTACTTCACGGACACCGCGTCGACGCGGGTCTCCCGCTTCCTCAGCACCGCACCGCGCGCGACTCACCGGCGCCGCGTCGGCGGTCGCGACCACCGCGGCCTCCGCGACGGCGACCGTCGACCCGCGCGGCAACGACACGCAGGTCGTCTTCGACTACGGCACCACCGCAGCCTACGGCGCGACGTCGGCGCCGGTCACCCTGCCCAAGGGCAGTGGCGGGATCCCGGTCACGGCCGTGCTCTCCGGTCTCGCGCCGGGGACGACCTACCACGTGCGGGTGCGGGCGAGCAACGAAGAGGGCAGCGTCACCGGGGCCGACACGACCGTCACGACCGTCGCGGCTCCCCCGCCGCCCACGCCGGTCCTGAAGGCACGCGCGAACTTCAGCTGGGCCTTCACCGGCTCGCGGACACTGCTGACCAAGGTCGAGGTCACCGGGCTGGCGGGCGGCGAGACGATCAAGGTCACCTGCAAGGGCAAGGGCTGCTCGTTCAAGACCAAGACCTACAAGAAGGTCAAGAAGGGCAAGAAGTCGCTGACGTCGCTCTTCGGGCGCAAGCGCAAGCTGAGCAAGGGCGCGCGGATCGAGGTGCGCGTCACCAGCGCGAACGCGGTCGGCTCCTCGGCCGTCGTGACCATCGGCAAGCGCAAGAAGGACCCGAAGATCGTCCGCACCTGCCTGAAGCCGGGGGCGTCGAAGACGTCGCGCTGCAGTTAATCCGGCGCGCCCGGGCGGGCACTGTGGAAGGATCGCGACATGTCCGCCCGCTCCGCTGTCCACGGGGCCATCGCCCTCTCGTTCCTGCTCGCGCTCTGCGCTCCCGTCGCTCTGGCCGATCCGGCCGGGAAGTCGACGACCAAGGAGACGATCCGGCCAGTGTCCGGCGGTGGCTATGTCGCGCTGCAGAAGAAGGCCGGCGAGGCGTACACGGTGCGCACGCCGCTCGGTGGTCAAGGCCGCTTCAGGCCGCGCGAGCAAGCGGACGTCGCTGGCGTTCTTCGGCCAGCTGACCGACCCGCAGATCGCCGACGAGATGTCGCCCGCGCGGGTGGACTTCATCGACCCGGCGGGCAACGCGATCCGCTCGTCCTGGCGGCCGCAGGAGGCGCTCGGGCTGCAGGTCTTCGACCAGATCGTCCGCAACGTCAACGCGAACGCCAAGAGCGAGGTCAAGGGCAAGGGCGGCAAGAAGGCCAAGCTCGGCTTCGTCATCACCACGGGTGACCTGGCGGACAACCAGCAGCTCAACGAGACGCGCTGGTTCAAGAGCGTGCTCGACGGCGGGACCGTCGACCCGTTCTCGGGCAAGGCGATCAGCGCGACGAACCCGTGCTCCGGCGCGTCGCCGGACACCGTCAACGCGCTCAACGCCGCGGTCGCCGCGCGCCAGTACACCGGCGTCGCCGACTACGACGACTACCCCGGCGTGCCCAGCCGAGCGCTACGGCGGCTTCTGGGACCCGGACGACGGCGCCGCCCGGTGGTCCGTACGCCGCGTTCCCGCGCTATCCCGGCCTGCTCGAACGCGCGCAGAACCCGTTCAAGGCGCAGGGGCTGAAGGTGCCGTGGTACATCGCCCGCGGCAACCACGACGGCCTCGTCCAGGGCAACGCCCCGGCCAGCACCGACCTCTTCCGCGCGATCGCCACGGGCTGCCTGAAGGTCTTCCCGTCGGCCGCGCTGGACCCCGCGCAGTTCGCCAACGCGGACGAGAGCGAGGCGTTCCGCCGGATCGGCGACCCGGCGTACATCCAGACCCTGCTGGCCGGCGGGCGCAACGTGCCGCCGGACCCGGATCGCCGGATCCTCTCGACGACCGAGTACAAGAGCGAGGTCGGTTCCAAGCACGGCTACCGCTACGTCGACTCGGCCGAGAAGAAGGCCTCCAAGGACGTCGCGACCTACTACGCCTTCAGCCCGCGCAAGGGCATCGAGCTGATCTCGCTCGACACCGTCGCCGAGGGCGGCGGCTCGACCGGCAACCTCGACGACCCGCAGTACAAGTGGCTCGAGAAGACGCTCAAGAGCGCGCAGAAGGCCGACAAGCTGATCATCGCCTACGGCCACCACCCGCTGGCGACGATGGACAACACGCGCACCGACGAGCAGGCCGGCGCGTGCTCGCCGCCGAAGCCGGGCTGCGACGCCGACCCGCGCAAGTCGACGCCCGCTGCACCGCGGGCTCACCGGGTCCAAGTCGGTCCGCGACCTGTTCCTGAAGTACCCGAACCTGATCGCGTACGTGACCGGCCACACCCACCAGAACCGCGTCGACCTCTTCCGCAAGGGCAAGAGCGGCTTCTGGCAGATCAACACGGCCTCGCATGCGGACTGGCCGCAGCAGAGCCGTCTGGTCGAGCTGATGGACAACAAGGACGGCACGCTGTCGCTGTTCAACACCGTGCTCGACCAGGCGGGCCCGATCGCCGCCCCGGCGGCCGGGACGCCCGCCGCGGGCTTCACGGACGCGCAGCTCGGCGGCCTCAGCCGCGTGCTCGCGTACAACGATCCGCAGCGGGTCAAGCCCGATGAGCTCGGCCGCAAGCTGGACCGCAACGTCGAACTGGTCCTCCGGGACCCGCGCTGAGGCGGGTGTAGTCGTGTTCACCCCTTGGTGGACCGTAATCTCACGTGGGCGTCCCATGCTGGAGGAGATGTCCAGACTTCTTCGACTCGCCTCGGCGGCGACCGCGGTCGCCGCCCTCGCGGTGCCCGCCTCCGCCTCCGCGGCGTGGACGCCGCCCGCCACCGTCGGCGCCGCCAACGATGCCAACCCGATCGCGCAGGGCGCGTTCGGCGGCAGCGTCCTGACCGGCTGGCTGCGCCCGACCATCTCGCTCTCCAAGCACCTCGGCGCGCCCGCGCCGATCACCGCCGCCGATCCCTTCGAGAAGGTGTGGGCCGCGGGCCTGGACAAGGACGGCAACGCGATCGTCCTGACCGTGCGCAAGCACAAGCCGCTCCAGCGCGTCCGGGCGATCATGGTCGGCGCGAACGGCACGCGCACCCCGGCCCGCACGATCTCCGACAACAAGCACTCGGCCGCCGGCCCGGTCATCTCCGTCGCGCCCGATGGAACGGCCGTGGCCGCCTGGGCGTGGCATGACACCGCGGGCTGGCGCGCACAGGCGGCGATCCGCCGGCCGGGCCAGCTGCGCTTCGACCGCCCGCAGACGATCTCGCCGCCGGCCCCGGCGGTCGGGCGTAGCCAACCGCGTCCGCGCTTCGAGGTCGCGGCCGGCAACGGCGGTCGCGCGATCCTGACGTGGCAGCTGTTCTCCAGCGGCGCGGAAGCTCCGCTGCACGTCATCACCGCCGGGACCGACGGCGTCGTTCGGCGCCGATCAGGAGCTCAGCGGGGCGGGCGGCCTCTCCGACGTCGCGCTGGCCGTGTCGCCCGACCGGCGCCGTCCAGCTCGCCTACCTCGACGAGCACGTCGGCGGCCCCGAAGGACCGTCGAGCCTGCACGTCGCCCAGGGCACCGTCGGCGCGCCGCTGTCGGCGCCCGTGGTCCTCTCCACCGGCGGCAAGGGCATCAGTTCCGGCTCGCAGCTCGCGGCGGCGTTCTCGCCCGACGGGAGCGCGACCGTCGCCTGGGCCAAGCCTGGCCCGCGCTACGAGGAAGGCGGCGCGCTCGAGGTCTTCACGCGCACGGCGGACGGCGGCTTCGGGGCGGCGCAGACCATCGCCCAGGGCGCACAGGGCCTCGTCCTCGCCACCGGCCCCGCCGGGTCCGCCGCGCTGGCCTGGATGCAGGAGATCCAGAACCAGAACTCGGTCAGCTACACGATCCACGCCGCCACGCGCCCGCAGGCGGGCGGTCCCTTCGGCCCCGAGTCGACGATCTCCGACGCGACGCATCAACGGCCTCTGGCCCTCGATCGCGATGACCCCGACCGGCGACGCGATCGCCGCCTGGGTCACCAACACCGACGGCAGCGGAGGCGGCGAGCCCGCCGCCTCCATCCACACGGCTGACTGATCACAGAGCGGCGCCTGGCAGGCGTCAAGGGGGTGCGTCAACTGACCGTCCTGTGAGGACGGTAGGACGCCGCACCCCCATCAGTTCGACGGTCGAACTAGGTCACGCGGCGGAGTTGCCCCACGGAAGCTGCGCCGTTGTGAACTGTATGTCCGCGATCGCGTACTTCTCGGGCCCGGGTATCGTCTTCTCGATCTTCTGAAGGCGGTAGTTCTCCGCCGCGGTGACGCACACGACTGTGCGAGATGACGGAGCTGGTCGGTCCACTCCTCCACGGTCGTGATCGTGTGGAGCGTGCTCTGTTGTGAGTGGCCAGGATCGCCTCTCCCTTGCCGGTGTTCAGACGCCGGAGTTCATGGCGGAGGATGCGAAGCGCGTCCGCCGCGGCGGCCTCCTCAGCCCGGACGGCGCGCGCGAGCGTGTGCGCGATCTGTGCCGCTCGCAGCGCTTTTTCCGTGACCAGCACCGGGACTGATTGATTGCTCATGTCGAGGGTGCTCCCGAACGTGAGTCACTGCGTCGCTGACTAGAGCGGGATGTTCCCGTGCTTGCGCCGCGGGCCCGGCTCGCGCTTGGTCAATAGCGCCTCGAGCGCGGCGATCAGCTTCGGGCGCGTCTCGTGGGGGATGATCACGTCGTCCACGTAGCCGCGCTCGGCCGCCGTGTAGGGGTTGGCGAAGCGCGCCTTGTAGTCGTCGATCAGCTTCCCGCGGCGCTCGTCGGGCGTCGGTGAGGCGGCGATGTCGCGGCGGTGGATGATGTTGACCGCGCCCTCGGGCCCCATCACGGCGATCTCCGCCGTCGGCCAGGCGAAGTTGAAGTCCGACGCCAGGTGCTTGGAGGACATGACGTCGTAGGCGCCGCCGTAGGCCTTGCGCGTGATCACGGTGATCTTCGGGACGGTGGCCTCGGCGTAGGCGTAGAGCAGCTTCGCGCCGTGGCGGATGATCCCGCCCCACTCCTGCTCGGTGCCGGGCAGGAAGCCGGGGACGTCGACGAGCGTGAGCAGCGGGAGGTTGAACGCGTCGCAGTAGCGGACGAAGCGCGCGGCCTTGGCGCTGGCGTCGATGTCGAGCACGCCGGCCATCGCCTTCGGCTGGTTGCCGACGACGCCGATCGCGTGCCCGTTGAGGCGGCTGAAGCCGACGACGATGTTCTGCGCGTAGTGCTCGTGGACCTCGAGGAACTCGCCGTCGTCGACCACGTAGCGCACGACGTCGCGGATGTCGTAGGGCTTGTTGGCGGCGTCCGGGACGACCGAGTCGAGCTCCGGGTCCATCCGGTCCGGGTCGTCGGTCGGCTGGACGCGCGGGACGGTCTCGAGGTTGTTCTGCGGCAGGAAGCTGAACAGGTAGCGCGCGTCCTCGAGGCAGGCGTCCTCGTCCTCGGCGGCGAAGTGCGCGACGCCGGACTTGGTCGCGTGGCTCATCGCCCCGCCGAGCTCCTCGAAGCCGACCTCCTCGCCGGTGACCGTCTTGATCACCTCGGGGCCGGTGATGAACATGTGCGAGGTCTCCTTGACCATGAACACGAAGTCCGTGATCGCGGGGGAGTAGACCGCGCCGCCCGCGCACGGGCCCATGATCAGCGAGATCTGCGGGATCACGCCCGAGGCGCGCACGTTGCGCAGGAAGACGTCGCCGTAGCCGCCGAGCGAGACGACGCCCTCCTGGATGCGGGCGCCGCCGGAGTCGTTGATGCCGATGATCGGGCAGCCGATCCGGACGGCCAGATCCATGACCTTGCACATCTTCTCGGCCATGACCTCGCCGAGCGAGCCGCCGAAGACCGTGAAGTCCTGGCTGAAGACGCACACGCGACGGCCGTCGATCGTGCCGTGGCCGGTTACGACCGCGTCGCCCCAGGGCCGGTTCTTCTGCATCTCGAAGTCCGTTGTCCGATGCCGGACATAGGTGTCGAGCTCTTGGAAGGAGCCGGGATCGAGCAACTTCTCGATCCGCTCGCGGGCGGTGTACTTGCCCTTCGCGTGCTGCTTCTCGACCGCCTTTTCTGAGGCGTGGTCCACGACCGCGGCGCGCAGCTCCTCGAGCTGGGCGAGCCGCTCCGCGAATGTCTCCGGAGCCTTCTGGCGCATAGCGGCACGACTGTATCGGTTGCCCAAAAGACTGTCCGAACGTAGGGTCGCGAGCCACGTAGGGTCCGCACGGAGGGCGACGGAGGGATCACGGATGGGCCAGGGGGACGGATGGACGGACGCGCGCGACCGCCGCCTGCACGCGGCGGCTGCTCGTCGTGCTGCTCGCCGCCCTCACCCTGGCCGCCGCTCTGCCGCCCGCCGCGGGCGCGCTTCGGGCGGTCTTCGTCGACGTCCATCAGCCGCAGGTCCTGCTCGGCGCCGTCGGTCACCGGCGATCCGCGCGTCGGCGGGACGGTGACCTGCGATCGCGGCACCTGGGACGACTCCGACGCCGCGCCCTACGAGTACCGGTACTTCTGGGTCGCACGACGAGTACAGCGAGCCGATCGACGGACGCGGACGCGAGCACCTACGTCGTCACCGCGGACGACGCCGGGCAGCCGCTGATGCTGCGCGGTGCATCGCGGTCAACGGCCGCGAGGAGCACTACCAGTCGACCGACGCGATCCTCGTCCGCGCGCCGGAGAACCGCTCCGCGCCGCGCATGAGCGGCGACCGGCGGCATCGGCGGGCGAGCTGCGCTGCTCGCGCGGCGTCTGGGACGACCGCGACCTCGCGCCGTATCCGACGGCGTTCGCCTGGACGCGCGACGGCGAGCCGATCGAGGGCGCCGAGACCGACAGCCACGTCGTCACCGCGGACGACCTCGGCACCGAGCTGACGTGCGAGGTGACCGCGGCGGGCGTTCGCGAGCCGCGAGCGCGATCACGTTCCCGAAGCCGCCGCAGAACCGCGTCCTGCCCGCGCTGGGCGGCGATCTGCGCATCGGCGGCGTCGCGACCTGCTCGCGCGGCGGCTGGGATGACGAGGGGCGGACCGCCTACCCCGCGACCTACCAGTGGCTGCGCGACGGCGAGCCGATCGAGCTCGCCGCGCTCGCGAGCTACACGCGTCGGGCTGCTCGACGCCGGCCACGAGCTCTCCTGCCGTGTCACCGCCGCCGGTCTGAGCGACGCCGAGACGCTGCCGCTGACCCCGCGCGACCCCGCGCAGCCGCAACGCGCCGCGGGTCGAGCGGCGACCTCCGGCTCGGCCGCACGCTGACCTGCGACCCGGGCACGTGGGACGCCGACTACCCGTTCGAGTACGCCTGGCTGCGCGACGGCGTGCCGATCGCGACCGGCGCCACGCACGTCAACGTCGCCGCCGATCTCGGCGTGCTGGTGCAGCTGCCGCGTCAGCGCGCACGGTCGGACGACGCGTCACGAGCACCGGCGTCTATCCGACCGCGCCCGAGGTCCGCTCGCTGCCGTCGCTGACCGGCGACGCTCGGCTCGGGCGGACGCTGACCTGCGCGCAGCGGCGACTGGGACGACAGCTACGCCTTCACCTACGAGTGGCTGCGCGACGGCTCGTCCGTCGCCACCGGCGCGACGCTACGTCGCTCGCCGCCGCCGACGTCGCGCACGAGGTTCGCTGCCGCGTGCGTGCCGCCGGGCTGACGACCGCCGACTCGCGCGCCGTGGTCGGCGCCGGCGCCGCGTGCCTTGACCGCGCCCGCGATCTCCGGCGACCCGCGCGTCGGCCAGACGCTGACCTGCGGGCGCGGCACCTGGGACGACCCGGCGGCGCCGTACGCCGTCGACCTACGCGTGGTTCCGCGGCGACGGTACGGCGCTCGGCGCGGGGTCGACGCGGACCGTGGCTTCTGGCGACACCGTTCTGTTCTGCCGCGTCACCGCCGCCGGTCTCGCGACGGCGAGCTCCGCCAACGTGAGCGTGTCCGAGCCGGTCGGCGGGCGCGGCGCCGGAGAATCGCACCGCGCCGGTGCTGACCGGCGACGCCGCGCCTGCGCGGCACGCTCGACTGCGCCCCCGGCACCTGGGCCGGCGCCGACGGCGTTCACCTACCGCTGGCTGCGCGACGGCGCGTCCGTGGCGACGCAGGCGTCCTACGTGGTCGTCGCCGCCGACGTCGGCCACGTGCTGCGCTGCGAGGTGCAGGCCGGCACGACCGTCGCCCTGAGCCAGACCGTGACGCCGTCCGGTCCCGCCGTGCTCAACGCTCCCGACGTGAGCGGCGACCCGCGCGTGCGCCGCACCCTGCGCTGCTCCTCCGGCACCTGGGACGGCCCGTACGCCTTCACCTACCAGTGGCTGCGCGGCGCGACCCAGATCGCGAGCGGGGACACGCTGGTGCTCGGCGCCGCGGACGTCGGACTGCCGGTCAGTTGCCGCGTCCAGGCCGATGGGCTGACCGTCGCCACCTCGGCCTCGTTGACCGTGCGGGCGCCGCGCAACCTCGTGGCGCCGAGCGTCGACGGCGATCCCCGGATCGGCCGCACGCTGAGCTGCGACCCCGGCGGCTGGGACGACCTCGCGGAGGACCGCTACGCGATCGCCTACCGCTGGTTCCGCGACGGGCTGCTTCTGCCGGGCGAGACCGCGGCGACCCACGCCGTCGTCGCCGCCGACCTGACGAAGCCACTCAGCTGCGAGGCGCGCGCCGAGAGCTCGACGGCCGTCGTCTCCCCCGGCGTCGTCGCGGCGCCCCCGGTCAACCGGATCCCGCCGGCGTTGAGCGGCACGGGCCGGCTCGGCTCGGTCCTCACCTGCGGCGACGGCGAGTGGGACGGCGCGTACCCGATCACGCGCCGCTGGCTTCGTGGCACCGCCCCGATCGCCGGTGAGACCGGCGCGAGCTACACCGTGCGCGTCGCGGACCTCGGCGCTGCGTTGAGCTGCGAGACGACCGCGGCCGGCCTGGTGGCGGCGAGCTCGGCAGAACTGACGCCGTCGGAGCCGGCCCTCGTGCACGCGCCGCAGATCGAGGGCGACCGCCGGATCGGCACGACGCTGACCTGCACCCGCGGCGAGTGGGACGACACCGCGGCCGCTCCGTACGCCGTCAGCTACCGCTGGCTGCGCGACGGGGCGCCGGCCGGGACACTCCGAGACGCTCGCCGTCACGACCGCCGACGCCACGCACGCGTTCGTCTGCGAGGTCACCGCGCGAGGGCCGCACCGTCGCCGCGACATCCGAGGTCACGGTCGACGGGCCGACTGCGCTGACGCCGCCCCGGGTCACCGGCGCACCGCAGCTGCGCGGCGAGCTCGAATGCACCCGCGGAACCTGGGACGACACCGCGGCCGCGCGCTACGCGGTCACCTACCAGTGGTACCGCGGACGACGTGGCGATCCCCGGCGCGACCGCGCCGACGCGCCAGCTGGGCCGCGGCGATCTCGAGGGCGTCTTCAGCTGCAGCGTCACCGCCGAGGGCCTGAAGGAGGAGCGCTCGGACGCGGTCGAAGTCCCGGAGCCGGCGATCATCGGCAGCGCGCCGGAGGTCGACGGGCAGGCCTACGTCGGCCGCCAGGTCCTCTGCGATCGCGGCGAGTGGAACGACCGCGACGGCCTGCGCTACGCCGTCCACTTCCGCTGGGAGCGCGACAGCGAGGGCTGGACGGCCGATCGCGGGCGCCGACGGCGAGTCCTACACCGTCACGGGCAACGACGTCGACCGCGGCCTGCGCTGCGTCGTCACCGCCGAGGGCGAGTGGACCGTCCCCAGCTACCAGACCTACGGCGACTGGCAACCGGTGGAGACGACGCTCACCGCGCTCGACGACTCCGTCGCGCCCGGCGCCGCCGAACGGCTACCGGCTGACCCTGACCAACCCCGCGACCAACGACGCGGTGCTGCGCTACGCGTACATCGACGCTGCCCGCGGGCTTCACCTACACGTCCGGCTCCACCACCGGCGCGACGACCGCCGATCCCACGGTCAGCGTGCTACAGCGGCGCCCAGTACCTGCAGCTGGAACCAGAGCCTGCTGGTGCCCGCCGGCGGGGCGATCACGATCGCGGTCGCGGTCACGACGAGCAGCGCCGTCGGCGACCACTACGCCTCCGGCGGCGGGCAGACGCCGGGCTACAGCCCGTGGGTCAACGGGACGACCGGCGCGCACATCGCGACCGAGCTCGCCGTTCGACGAGACGACCTGCACGATCAACGGGCACCGCGGGCGATGACGTCCTGACCGGAACGGCCGGCAACGACGTGATCTGCGGCCTGGCCGGCAACGACGTGCTGCGCGGCGTCGGCGGCGACGACGTGCTCGCCGGCGGCGACGGCGACGATCGCCTCGACGGCGGTGACGGCGACGACTCGCTGTTCGGCGGCCGCGGCGACGACATCGTGCCTCGCGGGCGCCGGCGCGGACGTGATGCGCGGCGGCGGCGGCCTGGACACCGTCAACTACAGCGCGCCGGACGACGCCGGTGCGGATCACGCTCGACGGCGACGACGACATCGACGACGACGACGCCGTGCTCGCCCACGACGACGGCACCTACGTCCGCGTCGACGACGACGGCGACGGCGAGATCGACGACGACGATCCGATGGAGACGCGCGAAGGCGACGACGTCGGCGGCGACTTCGAGATCGTCCGCGGCGGCCGCGGCGACGACTACGATCGTCGGCAGCTACAGCGACGAGGAGATCTACGGCGGCGCGGGCCGCGACTTCATCGATCCCCAGGCCGGGTCGCAACCTGGTCGACGGCGGCGACGGCGACGATCGGCTGCTGTGCCGGCTGGAACGCCCACGAGCGCATGTTCTGCGGCGCCGGCAACGACCTCTATCGCGCCGACGTCGGCGACGATCTCGTCGTCGGCTGCGAGATCTACTGGAACAGCGAAGGCGCGAGCTAGCCCGACGAGCGCCGTCCACAGCTGCTCGTCGAACGGCTCCGGCAGCAGCTCGACGAGGTTGCGCACCCAGCGCTCGTACTTCTCCCGCCACAGCGCCTCGGCCGCCGGCGCGTCGCCGCTCGGTGATCGCGCCGTGCAGCGCCTCGACCTCGGCCAGGATGCGCGGCAGCTTGTCGTCGTAGGTGATCTCGAGCGCCGCGATGAAGATCCGCACCTGCCAGGTCAGGCGCTCGAACTCACGCATCACCCGCGGCAGGCCGGAGCCGGCGATGATCGCCGCCTGGTACTCGAGGTCGGCGTCCGCGGCCTGGCGGGCCGTTCCTCGCTCGACCGCCGGCGCGAGCCGTTCGAGCGCCCGCTCGAGCGTCTCGTCGGGGACGCGGTGCTCGAGCATCAGCTTCTGCAGCGCGAGCGAGCCGAGCGAGGCCCGCAGCGCGTAGACCTCGAGCACGTCGAGCGCCGTGACCTCCGGGACGACGGCGCCGCGGTTGGGGATCACGTCGATCAGCCCGTCGCGCTCCAGCAGCCGCAGCGCGTCGCGGATCGGGCCGCGCGAGACGCCGAGCTGCTCCGGCCAGCGGGATCTCCTTCAGCCGCTCGCCCGGGCTTCAGCGCGGCCGTCGACGATCGCGTCGCGGAGCGCCTCGACGGCGACGTCGACGTTGGACGGCGCCGGCCCACGCGCGCTCAGGCGCAGCGCGGACATCAGACGATGTTGAGCTCGGGGCGCAGGTCGGAGCCGTCGAAGCGCTCGACGCCGAGCGGCGCGATGTCGGCGAACGGCTCGCGCCGCAGCACGAGGTCGCGCAGCAGCTCGCCGGTCGCGGGGCCCTGCAGGAAGCCGTGGCCGGAGAAGCCCGTGGCGTAGAGGAAGCGGCTGACGTCGCCGGCCTCGCCGATGATCGCGTTGTGGTCGGGGCTCATGTCGTACAGGCCCGCCCAGCCGCCCTGGATGCCGGCGGCCGCGACCCGCGGTGCGCGGTGCTCGGCGGCGGCGAGCAGCGCGGGGATCCAGTCGTCGGTCGTCTCGATGTCGAAGCCCGGCGTCTCGGTCGGGTCCGACATGCCGAACAGCAGCCCCGGGCCCTCGCCGTGGAAGTAGAAGGTCGAGGTGAAGTCGATCGTCAGCGGGATGCGCGGCGGGAGGTTGGTCATCGGTTCGGTGAACAGGAGCTGGCGACGCAACCCCGAGACCGGCAGGTCCACCCCGACCAGCTCGCCGCAGCGTCGCGACCAGGCGCCGGCGGCGCAGATCACGGTGTCGGTGCGCACGCTGATGTCGCCCGCGTGCACGGCTTGAATCTGGTTGTCGCGCAGCTCGATCCGATCGACGGCGCAGCGCGTCTGAAGATGCGCGCCGAACGCTCGAGCCGCGAACGCGTAGCCGCCGACCACGGCCTCCGGTGTCGCGTGACCGTCCTGTGGCGAGTAGCTCGCGGCCAGCACGTCGCCGACCTCGAGCAGCGGGCAGATCTCGTGCGCCTCGGCCGCGGTGACCATCTGGGTCGGGATACCGAGCTCGTTCTGCAGCGCGACGCTGCGCGTGAACGCGTCGACGTCGGACTCGCGCGTGAGCAGGAAGAGGTAGCCGACCTCGTGCAGGTCGATCTCCCAGCCGGGCCGGCGGCCGAAGTCCTTGAACGCGGCGAGGCTGCGCTCGGCGATCCGGATGTTCAGCGGGTCCGAGAACTGCGTCCGGACGCCGCCGGCGGCCTTCGACGTCGAGCCGCTGCCGAGCTGGTCGCGTTCGAGCAGGACGACCTGGGCGCCGGCTTCGGCGAGGTGGAAGGCGGCGCTGACGCCGACGACGCCGCCGCCGACGATCACGACGTCGGCCGAGGAGGGCACGGTGCGAGTGGACGCCATCGCTGGAGGCTGTCAGAGCGATTGCAGATTGTCAACAATGCCCGTAGGATCTTGCGCATGCCGCTCGATCGCTCCACCGTCGCCATCCATGCGGGTCGCGGGCCGCGTACGACCGGCGCGCCGCTGAACGCGCCGCTGGTGCTCGCGTCGAGCTTTCACGGCAGCGGCTACGCCCGCGAAGAAGGCGCGCCGAGCTGGGAGGCGCTCGAACAGGCGATCGGCGCGTTGGAGGGCGGCTCGAGTGTCGCGTTCGCCTCCGGTACCGCGGCCGCGGCGGCGATCCTCGAGACCCTGCCTGCCGGCGCCCGGGTGGTCGGGCCTGTCCGCCGGCTACGCCTGGACGCGCAGCCTGTTGGCCGAGCGGGCGGCGACCGGGCGGATCGTGCTGCAGACCGTCGACACGACCGACACCGAGGCGACGCTCGCGGTCAGCGCAGGCGCCGACCTGCTGTGGCTGGAGACGCCGAGCAACCCGCTGCTGGAGGTCGCCGAGCTCGACCGGCTGTGCGCCGCAGGGACGCGCGTCGCGGTCGACTCGACGTTCGCCACGCCGCTGCTGCAGCGCCCGCTCGAGCTGGGCGCCGCGCTGTCACTGCAGAGCGCGACGAAGTTCATCGGCGGCCACTCGGACCTGCTGCTCGGGGTCGTCAGCACGCGCGACGAGGCGCTGCTGGAGCGGCTGCGGCACGCTCGCGCGCAGTTCGGCGCGACCCCGGGCGCGCTCGAGGCGTTCCTCGCCCTGCGCGGGCTGCGGACGCTGCCGGTGCGTCTCGAGCGCTCGCAGCGCGACGCGCGCTGACTGCTGGCCTCGCGGCTTGTCCTCGCATCCCGCGGTGAGCGCGGTGCACTACCCGGGTCTCGTCGGTCGATCCGGGCCACGAGCGTGCTCGTCGCTTCATGGACGGCTTCGGCGCGATGCTGTCCTTCGAGCTGCACGGCGGCGCCGAGCTGGCCGACGCCGTGTGCGCGCGCGTCGAGGTCTTCACGCACGCCAAGAGCCTCGGCGGGGTCGAGAGCCTGATCGACCGCCGGGCGCGGTTCACGGGCTCCAGCGCGCCGCCGTCACTGCTGCGAGTCAGCGTCGGCTGCGAGCACCCCGAGGATCTCTGGCGCGACCTCTCGCAGGCGCTCGGCTAGTTGCTGGGCTGGTAGGCGCCGAAGACCTCGCGCAGCGCGCCGCAGACCTCGCCGACGGAGGCGTGGTCCTTGAGCGCCTGGCGGATCGGGGGCAGCAGGTTCTCGCTGCCCTCGGCCGCCGCCTTGAGCTCCTTCAGGCGCTGCTGCGTGACGTCCTGGTCGCGGTGCTCCTTGAACGCCTTCAGGCGCGTGAGCTGGTCGCGCTCGGACTCCGGGTCCACGGAGAGGATCTCCTCGACCTCGGCGGAGTCCTCGACGAACTCGTTGACGCCGACGACCACGTCCTGGTTGAGGCGGTAGCGCTCGTGGTAGCCGAAGGCCGATTCCTCGATCTCGCTCTTGATGAACTCGATCGCCTCGACCGAGCCGCCTTGCTCGTCGATCTTCTCGATCAGCGTCCACGCGCGCTTCTCGATCTCGGCCGTCAGCGACTCGACGTAATAGGAGCCGGCGAACGGGTCCACGGTGTCGGTCGCGCCCGACTCGAAGGCGATCACCTGCTGGGTGCGGAGGGCGAGCTTGGCGGCGCGCTCGGACGGGAGCGCGAGCGCCTCATCGAAGCCGTTGGTGTGCAGCGACTGCGTGCCGCCGCAGACCGCCGCGAAGCCCTGCAGCGCCACACGGACGATGTTGTTCATCGGCTGCTGCGCGGTCAGCGTGACGCCGCCCGTCTGCGTGTGGAAGCGCAGCATCAGGCTGCGCGGGTCCTCGGCGCCGAAGCGCTCCTTCATCGCGTGCGCCCACATGTTCCGGGCCGCGCGGAACTTCGCGACCTCCTGGAAGACGTTGTTGTGGCCGTTGAAGAAGAACGCCAGCCGCGGCGCGAAGTCGTCGACCTTCAGGCCCGCATCGAGCGCGGCCTGCACGTACGCCATGCCGCTGGCGAGCGTGAACGCGACCTCCTGGACCGCCGACGCCCCCTTCTCGCGGAAGTGGTAGCCGGAGATCGAGACCGTGTTCCACTTCGGGATGTTCGCCTTGCAGTAGGCGAACAGGTCCGTCGTCAGCCGCATGCTCGGCTCCGGCGGATAGATGAAGTTCCCGCGGGCGATGTACTCCTTGAGGATGTCGTTCTGGACCGTCCCCTTGAGCGCCTTGGACTCGATGCCCTGCTCCTCGGCGACCAGTTCGTAGAGCAGCAGCAGCACCGCGGCCGGCGCGTTGATCGTCATCGACACGCTGACCTCGTCGAGCGGAATCCCGTCGAACGCCGTCCGCATGTCGTCGAGCGTGTCGATCGCCACCCCGGTCCGGCCCACCTCACCGAGGCTGCGCGGATCGTCGGAGTCGAGCCCCAGCTGCGTCGGCAGGTCGAAGGCCATGCTCAGACCCGTCGACCCATGCGCGAGCAGGTACTTGTACCGCTCGTTGGACTCCTTCGCCGACGCATAGCCCGCGTACTGGCGCATCGTCCACCGCCGCTTGCGGTACATCTCCGCATGCACGCCCCGCGTGTACGGAAACTCCCCGGGCCGCCCCAGATCGAGGTCCGCCGGCAGGTCCGCGCTCGTGTACAGCGTCTTGACCTCGATGCCCGAATCCGTGAACCGGCGCGGATCATCGGGGCCGACGATCGGCGCCACGGAGAGATCCGTCGCCGCGTCCTTGTCCTCGATGGCCATCAGCGCAGATTACTCGCGCGTTCTGCGAGGGGGGCGTAGATTCGCCCGGCGCACCTACAAGGGGGGTGACGCATAGAGGGCGAGGGAAGGACGCGGGATGAAGATGCGCAGCTGGGCGGGGTGTTTCGCAGTGATCGGCGTTTGTCTGATCTCGGCGACGGACGCGTCTGCCGGCACCTACGAGGTCTTCGCATGCGCGAGACCTGACGGCACACCGGCGCCTAGTGACGGTTGGTCACCCTTGGCGCCGGGTTACGGCGTGCTTCTCGGGAACGATTGCCAGCCCGGAAAGAAGTCGGGAACGATGTCTGGGAGCGGCCGGTCGTCGCCTCCGACCAGCGCCGGTTTTGCGTTCAGCGCGCCTCCAGGTACTAGTGCCGTAACCCTCTCGCTTGACCGTGCGGCGAAACCGGATCTCTCGTTCGTGCCATCCACGAGTTGGGGTGTCTCGCACACGGCCGCCGTGTCCTCGCCTCCATTCAAGCTTGAGGAGTGCTCAGCCGGTTCGGGCCTTTGCAGCGCAGGACGCGGGTCGTTCTTGAACCCCGCAGACCCGACGAACCGCGTGACGTTTGCGGGCTTTCAGGCACAGCAACTGTTCGCCTTCCTCGACACCTCGGGTTCCCAGCTGAACTCGTATCCGTCGTCAGCACAGTTCGCCATCTATCGCGCGGTCGTCGGGCTGCGTGACGAGTCGCCCCCCGTCGTGGATGCCGCGAGCGGGACGCTTCTCGCGGGTAGCTCGCCGGTGAGTGGTGAGCGGTCCGTGCATATCTCGGCGACGGATGTGGGTGGAGGCATAGCCCGGATCGGTGTCCTAGTTGACGAGCAGGTCGTGATCGAGCGGGAGGTCGACCCGGCGGACACCTCGTGTAGGGCGCCATACACGTTGGTGGTCCCCTGCCCCCTCGCGACTCGTTCAGAGGTCGTGCTCGACACCGCCCTCACCCCTGACGGGTCGCATCGCGCGAGGGTTTTCGCCACCGATGTGGCCGGCAACCGCGGCGTCAGTAGCCCGTTCGAGTTCGTGTCGCGAAATGGATTCCGGCCTAACGGTCTCAATGCCACGCGGTTCGCGGCGCTCACCACGTGGTTCGACGGGACCTCACGCCGGCGTTCATCGGCGACCGTGCGCTACCGGGCGACTCGGACGATTCGCGGAGCGTTGACGACCGCCGATGGGGCGCCCATCCCGAACGCCGTCGTCGACGTGGCGTCCGTCCACGCGCGAGTCGGAGCGAGACAGCACGCATCGGGCCAGGTCACGACCGACGCGGCCGGCAGGTTCGCCTATCGACCACTAGCGGGACCGTCGCGGACGATCACTTTTGGCTTACCGCGCCTTCTCACTCGACGAAGGATTCTCCGCGACCGGAACCGTGCGGCTGCAAGTGCGTCCGAAGATCGCACTGCGCGTGAGTCCGCGACGTATCCGCAACGGCCAGCGCGTGACGTTCTCCGGGCGACTGGTCGGCGGCCCAGGACGAGAAGACGCATCCGTCGTCCTGTACGCCCTTGCTGCCGGAGCGCGCTCTCGCATTCCGGTCGAGTCGATGCGCACCGATGCCCACGGCGGGTTTCGGTTCCAATACCGTTTTCGAACTGTGAAGCAGCGAACTCGCTTCCGCTTCGTTGCGCGGATCCAGCGGCAAGCTGGCTACCCGTACGCGAGCGGGGAGTCCGGACCGGTGGGCGTGACCGTCAGCGGCTGATGCCCGTTGATGGTGGCTCGAGCGCGCCTGCGCTGGGCTACGATTTTTCGCGATGCACCGCCGCTCGCTCCTTTTTGTCTGCGCGGCGGTGTTGGTGGCTGCCGCCCCGGCGCAAGCTGACGACGTGTACACGACGTCGACGTGCCGAGCGCCCGATGGGACGCCCGCGCCGACGACGGGATGGGTTCCGTCGGGAACCGCAGCGATGGATAAGCGTGACTCGTGCGCGACTGGAGGCGCGCTGCTGGCCGGTGCCGCGACCGGGACCGCGACGCAGCAGCAGTCGGTGCTGTGGACCTTCAGCGCGCCTCCATCCACGCGGATCGTCGCCTACTCGTTGTTTCGCACCGTACGGCCCCAGGCCGGGAGCGGCTGGGCCTGGAACTGGTCGCTGTTCCGCGACGCCTCGGACGGACGCTCCGGAGCACTACGTCGAGACGTGCTGGGGTCTCGGCGGCTGCCCTGGGCTGGGCGATGGTCTGGTCTCCGACGCGTCGCGAGTTGCCGAGACCGGCCTCGATCTCGGTGCCCTCGTCGCCTTCGCAGACTGCAACCCGGGCGGTTGCCCCGCCGGGAGCGGGCCGCAGCTGATGTCGATCCCGCGGGCGGACTTCACGCTCCGCGACCTCGCGGACCCGGTGCTCGTCGGCACGCCGTCGGGCGACCTGATCGACACCGCGCAGCCGCTGACGGGCGTGCGCTCGGTCAGCTTCTCGGCCTCCGACCAGGGCAGCGGCGTCTACCAGGCGACCCTCGAGGCGGATGGCGCAGCGGTCGCGTCGGTCGTGATCGACGACAACGGCGGTCGCTGCACGCAGCCGTTCAAGGGCGCGGTGCCGTGCAAGCCGAGCGCGAGCGGCACGCTGTCGTTCAACACCGCCGCGCTGCCCGATGGCTCGCACGCCTTCCGGCTCGTGATCACGGACGCGACCGGCACCAACGCCGCCTCCTACGGCCCGGTGCAGGTGCGCACGCAGAATCGGGTCGCCGAATGCGATCCGACGGTCGCGACACGGGCGACGCCGGTGATCGCCGGACTGAAGGGCACGCGCAAGAGCACGGTCACGCGCCGATCTGGAAGGGCGACGGTGAACGGCCGGATCGCCGGTGCGGGTCCTGGCGTTGTCGTCAACCTGCTCAGCAAGGAGCGGCGCAGCGGGGCGCCGGCGATCGTCGGTCAGACGGCGGTCACCGCCGCCGACGGCTCGTTCTCGCTCGCGGTCCCGGCGGGCCCGTCGCGCCGGCTGCGCGCCGGGTGGCGGGTGCATGCCAGCGACCGCTACTTCGTCTGCTCCAAGCCGCTCGACGTCCGCGTCCCGGCGCGGGCGACGCTCAAGGCCTCGCCGCGGTCGCTGCGCGCCGGCTCGCGCGTGCGCCTCTCCGGCCGCCTCCTGGGCGGCCGGGTGCCGTCGCGCGGCAAGCTGATCGACGTGCAGGCGCGCGAGCAGGGCCGCTGGCGGACCTTCGCGACGGTCCGCAGCCGCCCATCGGGCACGTTCACGACGCGCTACCGCTTCCGCGGCACCGCCCCGCGCAAGACGTACCCGATGCGCGTCCGCGTGCGTCCCGACGCCGCCTACCCGTTCGCCGTCGGCTACTCCAAGTCCGTTCGAGTCCGCGTCCGCTGAACCTAAACGTTCCTTAAGGGGCCAGACCCTTTAAGTTAAACGCCCTGCTCACAGCGATTCGGCCGAGCGGCGCAAACCTAAAGGGGCCAGGCCCCTTAGGAAGCGTTTACGGCCGTCAGGGTCCGCGTCCGTTAGCCGATCATCTCGCGGGCAGCGCCTCCCGGGCGGAACATCGGGAGGCAGTTGGCCTCGGGGGCGATGCGGACGTGCAACAGCGCCGGGCCGGGCTCGGCGAGCGTCTCGGCGAGCGCGTCCTCGACCTCGTCGCCGTCGCCGATCGAGCGCACCGACCAGCCGAAGGCGCGGGCCAGGAGCTCCCAGTCGGGGCTGGCGCCGAGGTCGACGGCGGAGCGGCGGCCGCCCCAGAAGAGATCCTGCTGCTGGCGGACCATGCCGAGCGAGGCGTTGTCGAGCAGGAGGACCTTGACCGGCAGCTGCTCCTCGACCGCGGTCGCGAGTTCCTGCACGTTCATCAGGAACGAGCCCTCGCCCGAGACGCAGACGACGGTCGCGTCGGGACACGCGGCCTGGGCGCCCAAGGCGGCGGGCAGGCCGAAGCCCATCGTCCCCAGCCCGCCGGAGGTGATCCAGCGCCGCGGCGACTCGAAGCGCAGCCGCCCGGCGGCCCACATCTGGTGCTGGCCGACGTCGGTCGTGACGATCGCGTCGCCGAGGACGTCGGCGAGCGAGTCGAGCGCGAACTCGGGGGCGACGCAGCCGTCCTCCGCCGGCTCGGGCTCGCGCAGTGGGTGCTTGGCCTGCCAGCCGCGGATCCGGTGCCACCACTCCGCCAGCCGGGTCGGGTCGGCGTCCAGCCGCTCGTACGCGTCGCACAGCGCGCCGAGCGCGAGCTTCGCGTCACCGACCACCGGCACGTGGACCGAGACGATCTTGCCGATCTCGCTCGGGTCGACGTCGATGTGGACGATCTTCGCGTCGCGGGCGAACTCGTCGATCGCGCCCGTCACGCGGTCGTCGAAGCGTGCGCCGATGGCGACGATCAGGTCGGCCTCGTCCATCGCCCAGTTCGCGACGCGGGTCCCGTGCATGCCGAGCATCCCGAGCCACTGGGGATCGGAGGCACCGATCGCGCCCAGCGCCATCAGCGTCGTGGTCACGGGGGCACCGGTCAAAGCGGCGAGCATCCGCAGCTCCTCGGCGGCGTCCGCGTTGACGACGCCGCCGCCCGCGTACAGGACGGGCCGCCGCGCGGCCGCGAGCGCGTCCGCCGCGCGCCGCACCTGGCGCCCGTTCGGCCGCTCCCGCGGCCGGTAGCCGGGCAGGTACGGCTCATGCGTCTCGTCACGCGCGGGCGCCGAGGCGATGTCGGTCGGCAGGTCGATCAGCACCGGCCCCGGCCGCCCGCTGGAGGCGATGCGGAGCCCGTCGACGACCGCCTGGGCGATGTCGTCGGCGCGCTCGACCGCGATCGAGTGCTTGACGATCGGCTGCGTGATCCCGATCACGTCCGCCTCCTGGAAGGCGTTCGTGCCGCGCAGGGTGGTCTTGACCTGGCCGGTGATGAACAGCGTCGGGACGGAGTCCATCTGGGCGTCGGCGATCGCGGTGACGAGGTTGGTCGCCCCCGGCCCGCTGGTGGCGATCGCGACCCCGACGCGCCCGGTCGAGCGGGCGTAGCCCTCGGCGGCGTGCCCGGCCGCCGCCTCGTGGCGCATCAGGACATGGCGGATCGGGCTGTCGTGGAGGGCGTCGTAGATCGGCAGGCAGGCCCCACCGGGGATGCCGAAGACGGTGTCGACGCCGGCGCGCTCGAGCGCGCGGATCAGGGCGTCTGCGCCGCGCATTTGCGCTGATGATGAGTCGCGATGGTGAGGTCGGTGGTGAGTACGCGAAGGCGAAGAAGGCTCATGGGGAACTCCATTTGAGAGGGGTGGAACGAGGACGCGCGCAGGCGCGGACTAGCGGACGACGGAGTGCACGCCGGTGGATACTCGTAAGGCGTGCAGGCCGGTCACAGCTTTGATGATGGCAGAGGCGGCGCGGAACGTCGAGCGCCGCCTCCAGGCGGAGCGGCTCAGGCGCCGGCGGGGCGCGGGGCGGTCGGATCCGCTCCCTCGCTGCCGGACTGCTCGCGCGCCATGTAGTTCTCGACCTCCATGACGTCGTTGCGCGAGCGCTCGACGACGCGCAGGAGGTCCGACATCGTCGCGACCTCCTCGACCTGCTCCTTGATGAACCACTGCATGAACTGCTCGCTGGTGTAGTCGCCCTCGGCGCGGGCGCGGCCGGCGAGCGCGTTGATCTGCGCCGTCACGCGGCGCTCCTGCTCCAGCGCCAGTGCGACGGGTTCGACGATGTCGCCGAACTGCACCTGCGGGGCGGCGACGCCCGGGATGACGACGTCGGCGTCGGCATCGATCAGGTACTGGACCATCATCATCGCGTGGTCGCGCTCCTCGAGCGCCTGCGCGTAGAAGAAGCGCGCGAGCTGCGGGAGCGTCTCGGCGTCGTAGTAGACAGCGCACGCCACGTACTGCTGGTGGGCGGCGTACTCGTGAGCGATCTGCTCGTTGAGCAGGGAGACGAAGGCATCGGCGGCCATAGGTGGGGGGATGCTAGCCCGGCGCTGCTATACCGCCCTATTAGGGTGCCCAAAGTCATCAAGCCGAAGAAGCGCTGTTGCAAGAGCCGGCCGCGCTGCAAGAAGTGCCCGGTCGTGTGCAAGCGGCTGATGAATGAAGGACTCGCTCAGCGCACCCCGAACGGCTGGTACGTGATCCACATCAAGGTCCCCAAGAAGGCTCTGAAAGCAGCCCGTGGATAGCTAGAGGGCTATCCTGCCCGCGGAATGCCTACCTGTCTCGTGACTGGTGGCAGCGGCTTTCTCGGTTCGCATCTGTGCGATGCGCTCTTGGCTCGCGGTCACCGGGTGATCTGTGTCGACAACTTCGACACAGGGTCGCTCGCCAACATCTCGCACCTGCGTGGTCCGGAATTCGTGTTCATGCACAAGGACGTCACGGAGCCGTTCTTCGTCGATGAACCGGTCGACTTCGTCTTTCACTTCGCGTCGCCCGCGAGCCCGATCGACTACCTGCGTCTGCCGCTGCACACGCTCAAGGTCGGCTCGTACGGCACGCACCACGCCCTCGGTCTCGCGAAGCTGCACCGTGCGCGCTTCCTGACCGCGTCGACCTCCGAGGTCTACGGCGATCCGCAGGTGCATCCGCAGCCGGAGTCCTACTGGGGCCACGTGAACCCGATCGGCCCGCGCGGCGTCTACGACGAGGCCAAGCGCTACGCCGAGGCGCTGACGATGGCCTACCACCGCCAGCAGGGCGTGGACACGGCGATCGTGCGGATCTTCAACACCTACGGCCCGCGCATGCGCCCGCATGACGGCCGCGCGATCCCGACCTTCATGCGCCAGGCGCTGCAGGACCGGCCGATCACCGTCTTCGGCACCGGCTCGCAGACGCGCTCCTTCTGCTTCGTCAGCGACCTGATCGACGGCATCATCCGGCTCTCGGAGTCCGGCGTGCACCAGCCGGTCAACATCGGCAACCCGAACGAGTTCACGCTGCTCGAGCTCGCCCAGGCCGTCATCGAGGTGACCGGGTCGCGCTCGGAGATCATCTTCGAGGCGCTGCCGGTCGACGATCCGCAAGTCCGCCAGCCGGACATCTCGCTCGCCCGCGAGCTGCTCGGTTGGGAACCGACCGTGGAGCTGCGCGAAGGTCTGCAGCGCACGCTGGAGGCCGCGGGCGCCGCCGCGCTGACGGGGATGCACCCCGCTTGAGCGGCACAAACCCCGCGACATCGCGCTTTACCGCTCGTTGAGGCACTCAGAGACAGTGGCCGACGCCCCGACCAAACTCCCCGAGTCACCGACGGCGCGCCCGTCCGCCTCCGGGCACGAGACGGTCGTGTTGCAACCGACGGACGTGCGCCGCAAGCGCCCGCCGGCCGCTGTCGTTCCTGCTGCGGATGGAGACGCTGCGCAAGGCCGCGCGCGTCCTGTCGCTGCTGGCGCTGGACTTCGCGGGGCTGCTGTTCGCGCTGGTCCTGGCGCTGATGGTCAAGGCCGTCCTGCGCGAGGGCGAGTGGGCCTGGAACGAGTCGCTGCACGAGGCGCGCCGGACGATCGCCTTCGCCTACCTGGTGACGGTGCTGCTGTTCGCGCGCTCGAGCCTCTACGCGGAGCGGGCACAGCGTCCCGGCCTGTCGCGGATCGTCACCTCGCTGTTCCAGGTCATGGTCGTCGCGCTGATCTTCGCCCTGGTCAACGACCAGCAGTACTCCAGCTACTACATCTTCTACGGCACGTTCTTCTTCGCCGTGATCGTGCTGGGCTCGGCCCGCTGGTGCTACGAGAAGATCACCGGCGCACTGCTGCGGGCGGCCGGCTACCGGCGCCGCGCGGTGCTCGTCGGCTCCGGGCGGCACATCGAGGACGTCGCGCACGCGCTGACGAACGAGGTCCACGCGCCGGTCGAGATGGTGGGCTTCATCTCGCTCACGCCGCGGCCGGACAACGGCCTGCGCTCGCTGGGGCGGATCGAGGACGTCGGCCGGGTGCTCGACGTCCACCGGATCCAGGAAGTGATCATCGCCGACCCGGACTTCCCGCAGGAGCGCGCGGTGGACCTCGTCGACACCTGCCACCAGCGCGGCGTGACGGTCCGGATCGCCCCCTCGACGATGGAGATCCTCGTCCAGCGCGCGGAGTTCGTGCCCGGCGCCTCCGTCCCGCTCTTCGAGCTGCGCCCGCCGGTCTTCGACGGCATCGACTTCTTCGTCAAGCGCACGTTCGACCTCGTCGTGTCGGCCCTGCTGCTGCTGTTCCTCTCGCCGCTGCTGGCGGTGCTCGCGCTCGCGGTCCGCGTGTCCTCGCGCGGCCCGATCATCTACCGCTCCTACCGGCCCGGGATCGGCGGCGAGCCGTTCGCCTGCCTGAAGTTCCGGACGATGTTCACCGACGCGGACGAGCGCCAGGCAGAGCTCGAGTCCCTCAACGAGGTCTCCGGCGCGCTGTTCAAGATCCGCCAGGACCCGCGCGTGACCAAGGTCGGCAGCATCCTGCGGCGCTACTCGCTCGACGAGCTGCCGCAGCTGGTCAACGTGCTGCTCGGGCACATGTCGCTCGTCGGCCCGCGGCCGCTGCCGCAGCGCGACTTCGACCGGCTCGAGGACTGGCACAAGAAGCGCTATCTCGTCCTCCCGGGCCTGACCGGCCTGTGGCAGATCTCCGGCCGCTCCGAGCTGGACTTCGACGACCTCGTGCGGCTCGACTTCCTCTATCTCGAGCGCTGGTCGGTCGGGCTCGACCTCGCGATCATGCTGAAGACGATCCCGGCCGTCCTCACGCGCCGCGGCGCGTTCTAGCCGAGCGTCTCGCCGTCCTCGGAGGACGGCCACGTTGGTGAGCCCCTCGGCGGCGATCCGCGCCCGCAGGTCGGCGCGCGTCTCGGTGCTGTGCGAGACCGTCTCGAAGTGCACGGCGACGATCGTTGCGTCCGGCGCTTCGCGGGCGAGCGCGACCACGTCGTCGTTGTCCATCACGATCGGGCCGCCCTCGTCGAACTGCGCGGCGCTCGCGTTGACGACGATCACGCTCGGCGCGTACTCGGCGACCGCGGCGCGAACCTCGTCGCAGAGGATCGTGTCGCCGGCGATGTAGAGCGTCGGCTCGCCGGGCGCGGCGAGCACGAAACCGGACACCGGCGCCATCTGCTCACCGATCTCGCCCGGCCGTGCTGGCCCTCGGTGCGGGCGATCAGCAGGTCGTGCGAGCTTCGCGTCGCCGAACACGGGGCGCACGTCGATGAACCCGTCGGCGTGCAGGCGCTCGGTGTCCGGCGGCTGGCAGAAGAGCGGCAGCGAGCGGTCCAGCAGCTCGCGCGCCGTGTCGTCGAAGTGATCGCGGTGCAGGTGCGTGACCAGCAGCGCGTCGAGGCCGGCGACGACCGCCTCGGCGGCCTCCGGCAGGCCCACGAGCGGCGTGCGGCCGTGGGTTGGGCGTGTTGGGCACGGCCTCGCGCGCCCCCGCGGGGTCGAGCTGCGGATCGACCAGCAGCGTCAGGCCCGCGAGCTCGACGCGCAGCGTCGCCGAGCGGATCAGGGTCAGCTTCACGCGCGGAAGGCTTGCACAGGATCACCACACAATCCGTCACGCACTCCCATACCGCGGTGACACACTCGCGTGCGTGAACGGGCCGCTGATCTGCGTGATCGAGGACGAAGAGGTGATCGCCGCGCGCCGTCGCCGCGCGGCTGCGCGCCGAGGGCTTCACCGTCGAGGTCGCCCACGACGGCCATGCCGGCGTCGCGCTGTGCGAGCGCGTGCGGCCGGACCTCGTCGTGCTCGACCTGATGCTGCCCGGGCTCGACGGGCTCGAGGTCTGCCGCCGCGTCCAGCGCGACCGGCCGGTGCCGGTGCTGATGCTCACCGCGCGCGGCGAGGAGTCCGACCTGCTCGTCGGGCTCGCGCGTCGGCGCCGACGACTACATGACCAAGCCGTTCTCGCCGCGCGAGCTCGTCGCCCGCGTCCGCGCGCTGCTGCGGCGCGTCGAGCGGCGGCCGGCGCCGCCCGGCGACGCGTCTGCGGCTCGGCGAGCTCGAGATCGACCCGGCGGCGCGGCTCGTGCGGCTCGGCGGGCGAGGTCGTGCACCTCACGCCGACCGAGTTCGACCTGCTGGCGCTGCTGGCCGCGCGGCCGGGCGTCGTGTTCTCGCGCGAGCAGCTGCTGGCCGAGGTCTGGGGCTGGCGCGACGGCGTCGGGCCAGCGCACGGTGGACTCGCACGTGCGCGGGCTGCGGCGCAAGCTCGGCTCGGACCTCGTGCGCACCGTGCACGGCGTCGGCTACGCGCTGGAGGCGCCGCGCATGAGGCCGCTGGACCGCCTGCAGCTCGATCAAGGTCAAGCTCGGCGTCGTGATCGTGGCGACGGTCGCGGGCACGGTCGTCGTGCTGGCGATCGGCGCTGCGGCTCGGCTGGTCGCTCGAGCTGCGCACGCTCGTGGCCGCGGTGATCGCGCTCGGCGATCGTGCAGCTCCTGGCGCGCGGGATGACCTCGCCGCTGCGCGAGATGGCGGCCGCCGCGATCGGCGATGGCGCGCGGCGACTACGGGCGCCGCGTGCGGGCGACCTCGCGCGACGAGGTCGGCGAGCTGGCGCGCGCGTTCAACGCGATGGCCGCCGAGCTGGCCGACGTCGACCGCATGCGCCGCGACCTCGTCGCCAACGTCTCGCACGAGCTGCGCACGCCGATCGGCGCGCTGCAGGCGCTGCTGGAGAACCTCGTCGACGGCGTCGAGCCGCGCCGATCCCGGCCGCGCTGCGCACGGCGCTGGTCCAGACGGAGCGCCTCGGCCGGCTCGTCGCAGCAGCTGCTCGACCTCTCGCGGCTGGAGAGCGGCGCGCTGGCGCTGCGCCCGGCGCCGTTCCCGGTGCGCACGCTGCTCGAGCAGGCGACGCGCGAGTGCGAGCTCGGCGAGACGTTCACCGCGCGGCCGGTGTGGCTGCGCGTCGAGCGTCCAGCCGGGCGACCTGCGCGCCGCCGGCGACGCCGAGCGCATGCACCAGGTGATCGCCAACCTGCTCGAGAACGCGGTGCGCCACTCGCCCGGCCGACGGCCGCGTGTGGCTGAGCGCCCACGCCGCGACCGACGGCGTCACGACCATCGAGGTGGCCGACGAAGGCCCGGGCATCCCGGCCGAGGAGGCGGAGCGCGTGTTCGAGCGCTTCCACCGCGTCGACGCGGCCCGCGCGGCGCGCGACGGCGGCACCGGCCTCGGGCCTGGCGATCGCGCGCTGGATCGTCGACGCCCACGGCGGCACGATCGCCGTCCGCGCGCGCGAGCCGCAACGGCTGCCGCGTGGTCGTGGAGCTGCCGCGATGAGCGACCCACCCGACGATCGGCCGCCGCCGAGCGCCGGCCGGCCCGCCGCCCAGCGCGCCGCGCGGACGGTGCGACCGGCGCCGAGGCGCCGCGGCGGTGCAGCGGCGCGCCGGGCGCCGGATCGCCGTCGAGCGTGCGCGTCGCGCCGGTCGTGGGCGGGACGCGCCGTGCTCGTCAGTCGGCGTGCGTCGCCGGCGGCGACGCTCGTCGGCCCGCCGCTCGGGCTCGGCGTCGCGCTGCGTGCTGCTCGCGCTCGGCGTGATCGTGGCCCGCGTGCCGCGGCCCGGTGGCGGTCCCCGACGGTCGACCTGCGCGTCGGCGCGGCGCCCGACGGAGCGCGACCGCTGGACGCGCGTGTGGTGGGTGCTCGCCGCGGCGCTCGGCGCTCGTGCCGGTGCTGCGCGCGCGACCTGGGTCGTCGTGCCCGCGCGTGTTCGCCGCGGTCGCTGCTGGCCTCGCTCGCCGCGAGCGGCGGCCGGCGCTGGGGCGAGCTGTGTCGCCGGGCTCGGCGCGGTGTGGGCGCGGCTGCCGCTCGGGCCGGTGCTCGCGAGCCGCGTCGCCGCGCGCGGCGTGTCGCGTGCGCGGCGCCGGGCCCGGCCGCCCGCGGCGTGGCGCTCGCGGCCGATCCTGCTGGCGTCTTCGTCCCGCTGCTGATGAGCGCCGACGCGGCGTTCGCGGAGCTGCTCGAGGACGTCGTGCCGACGGCTGGAGCGTCGACGCTCCGGTCGGCGCGGATCGCTCGTCGCTGGTGCTCGTGATCGCCGCCGGCGGCGCGCTGCTCGTCACGCTCGCGCTGCGCCCGCCGGACCCGGCGCCGAGGCGCCGGCGCACGCTCGGCCGGGCGGCTCGAGACGCAGATCGCGCTGGGCGCGCTCGTCGGCGCTCTTCGCGGCGTTCGTCGGCGCTGCAGTTCGCGACGCTGTTCGGCGGCGAGCGGCACGTGCTCGACACGGCCGGGCTGACCTACGCGGAGTACGCGCGCTCCGGGCTTCGCGCAGCTGCTCGCGGTCGCCGCGCTCACGTTCGCGGTGATCGCCGCGGCGCGCCGCTGGGCGCACGCGGCGGCGGGCTGCTGCTCGCGCGCGCTGTGCGTGCTCACGCTGGTCGTGCTCGCGTCCGCGCTCAAGCGGCTCGGGCCTGCTACGAGGAGACCTACGGCTTCACGCGCCTGCGCTTCGCCGCGCACGCGACCCTGCTCTAGCTCGGCGCGCTGTTCGTGCCTCGTCCTGCGTCGCGCGCCGGCGCCCTGGCTGCCGCGCGCGATCGTGGCCGTCACCGCCGCGTCGGTGCTGCTGTTCGCGCTCGCCGACCCCGACCGCCGGATCGCCGAGCGCAACGTCGACCGCTACGAGCGGACCGGCAAGCATCGACGTGGCCTACCTCGGCACGCCTCGGCGCGGACGCGGCGCCGGCGCTGGCGCGGCGTCCCGGTGCGTCCCGCGCCGTGCGTCGAGGGCGACGGCGCTCGCCGGGCTTCAACCTCGCTCGCCGCGCGGCCGCGCGACGAACGCGTACTGACCGCAGAACAGCAGCTTCAGGGCGTTGCGATCCTCCGACGTCCCACCGGCTGAGCTTGCCGACGCCGTCGACGCAGCGTGTTGAACGGCGAGCGCCGGGCCCAGTAGCGGTCGAAGAACGCGGGGCCGCGCAGCAGCCGGCGCAGGATCAGCGTCGGGCCGTCGATGCCCGGCCTCGATGCGTCTCGAGCTCCAGCCCGGAGGTCTCGAGCAGGCGCTTGCAGGCCGTACGGCGTGAGGTTCAGCGTCGAGCGGCCGTGGTAGGGCTCCAGGTGCGACGTCGAGCCGGCGAACACGCCGTCCGGGCTTGAGCACGCGCGCGACGTCGGCGATCAGCTCGTGCGGGCGCTCGACGTGCTCGAGCACCTGCTTGGAGAAGACGACGTCGACGCTCGCGTCCTCGAACGGCAGCGTCACGCCGTCGAAGATCCGCAGCTCGACGTCGGGGCGCGTCTCGTACTCGGAGTCGCCGACCTCGACGCCGATCCAGCGCACGTCCGGATCGGCCGCGCGGAACGCGTCGACCGACTCGCCGCGGCCGCAGCCGAGGTCGACCACGGTCGCGCCGGGGCGCGTGGCGAGCAGGGCCGGGATCAAGTCGCTCCGCGAGCGCCTGCACCGACGAGTCCGTGGGGATCGCCGGTCGCAGCAGGGTGCGGAGATCGGCACCCGGCAGGCGGCGATCGGACATCGCGCCCAATACTAGGAGCGTGCGCGCGTTCTACGAATCGTTCTGGGCCGACGCGCCCGCCGACCCCGAGCCCTAGGAGTGGGAGCGCCGGCGCGCGCTGCTGCTCGGCGAGGTGCGGCCCGGCGACCGCGTGCTCGACCTCGGCTGCGGCGCCGGGCCGCTTCCTCACCGCGCTGCGCGAGGCGGGCGCGACCCGGTCGGGGTGGAGATCGCCGAGGCGGCGGCCGAGCGGGCGCGCGCGAACGTGCCCGGCGTCGACGTGCGGCTGCTCGAGTCCGACGGCTCGCTGCCGTTCGGCCACGGCGAGTTCGACCTCGTCTGGTGCTCGGAGGTGCTCGAGCACATCCCGGACGTCGCGGCGGCGCTGGGCGAGATCGCGCCGGGTGCTCAAGCGCGGCGGCCGGCTGCTGCTCACCGTGCCCGTACCACGGCCGCTGCAGGCCGCTGCGATCGCGCTCACGCGCTTCGACAGCGCACTTCGACCCGCTCGGCCAGCACGTGCGCTTCTTCACGCGCCGCGTCGCTCGCGAGCACGCTGGAGTCACCGGGCTTCGAGCCGACGCGATCCGCCGCGACGGCCCGATGCTCGTGGCGCGCGCCGTAGCGCGCCTAGCCGCGCGGCCCGCGACGGCGCGGGCGGCGACGACGACGTCGGACGTGCTCTGGCGGCGACCTGCGGGTCGAGGTAGTACGCGGCCTGGAACGCGCGCAGCGCGCCCTTGCGGGTCGTTGAGGCGTCGAGCCGCAGTCTGGCCGAGCTGGCGCCAGGTCTCCGGGTTCGCGGGCTCGAGGTCGATCGCCTGCTCGAGCGCGCGCAGCGCCTCGGCTTGTCGTTGCCGCGCGGCCTGCTCGATCGCGGCGAGGTCGAACAGCGGGTCGACCGACGAGCGGGTTGCGGTCGTGGGCGATCCGGGCGATCGAGGCCGCCGGCCGGCAGCTGCGCCGCTGCTCGAGCCGCGTCGAGCGCGGCGTCCTGCGCGTGGACCGAGCGGACCGGCTGCAGCGCGCTCCAGGACGGCGATCAGCGCGATCAGCAGCACGAGCGCCGCGGCGAGCCGCGCGCAGCGCCGGGCGCGGCGGCGCGCGGCGCCGGCTCGGCTCGCGGCCGCCGAGGCGCTCGCGCAGCGTCGTGCGCGAGGCGACCCAGCCGGCGCAGAGCAGCGCCGGGAGCGCGTTGCCGGGGACGAACCACGTCCAGTCGATCGTCGAGTGCACGCCGAAGACGATCACGACGATCGGCGAGCGTCGCCAGCCCGACGCGCTCGGCGTCCCAGGGCAGGCCGCGGTCGCGCGCGGCGCATGCCGACCGCCCGCGCGGCGGCCGCGCAGCCAGGCGCCCGCCGCGAGCAGCGAGAGCGCGAGCCCGACCCAGCCGAGGTCGGCAGCGTCTGGACGACGTAGCCGTGCGCGTGGCTGGACGTCGCCGCTCGTCGACGCGGTAGCGCAGCCGCAGCGTGCCGTAGGAGCCCGCGCCGGTGCCGAGCCACGGCGCCTGCGCGTGGACCTTCAGCGCCTCGTGCCAGTAGCGCGCGCGCGCCGGAGGAGGTCTCGGTGAGCCGCGTCGGGCGTGTTGGTCGGGCCCGACGACCGCGGGGTCGGTGGCCTGCTTCCAGGCCTTGGAGACCTGGCCGTCGATCCCGCCGGGCGCGTTGGCGAGCATCAGGATCGCGACCGCGGGCACGGCCAGCGAGCGCCACGATCAGCGCGCGGCTCGCGCGCGGCGCGCGTCGCGCGCTCGGGCGGGTGGACGGCGGAGAGGAAGCCGACGGCGAGGCCGGCGACGGTCAGCGCCGACGAACAGCAGCAGCAGCAGCGCGCCGAAGCGCCTGGCCGGCGTCGATGCGCAGCGCCATCGGCGCGCCGTCGCTCGGTCAGCCCGTCCTGCGCGAAGGCCCACGCGACGAGCGGCAGCGTCGTCGACGAGCACGCCGCCGAGCGCGACCACGCGCGCGCAGCCGCAGCGGCACGAACGCGAACCAGAGCGCGAGCCCGATCGCCGACCGCGAGCAGCGCGCCGCGCGAGTAGGAGAGCAGCAGGCAGACGATCACGCAGCCCGAGGCCGGGCCAGGCGAGCGCGTTGACCGCGGCGTGGCCGGAGCGGCGCGCGGCGAGCCACAGCAGCGGCGGGATGCCGAGCGCCGCGGTCGAGCCCGACGCTGTTCCAGTAGTCCGAACGGCGGCCGCAGGCGCGCGAACGTCTCGTCGGCCGCGAGCGCGCGCCGGGAAGACCTTCGTCAGCAGCGACCAGCCGGACGAGCGCGACCGCGCCGAGCGCGATCGCCGCACGAGCAGCGGCGCTCCAGCGGCCGGGCGCGAGCCGCCCGAGCGCGAGCCCGCCGGCGAGCGCCGCGAGGTAGGCGAGCGTGCGGTTGGTCTCCAGCCACGAGTCGCTCGGGCATCAGCGACCAGGTGATCGAGAGCGCCGTGAAGACCGCGAGCAGCGCGAAGCGCGCCGAGCACCACAGCGCCGCGCAGCGCGCGCGGGCGTGCGCGGCGGGCGCGGGAGCGACCAGCGCCAGCGCGCACAGGCGCCGCGCCGGCGAGCATGAGCGCGACCTCGGTCCACGTGCGTGCGCTCGAGCTGCGAGCCGCCGCGCGGACGCGAACGCCGTCAGCGACGATCGGCGATCGCGATCGCCGCCGGTCAGGACCAGGCCGGCGCCGCGGCGCGGCGCGCGGCACGCGAGTCGCTGCAGGCGCGCGCTGCAGCCGGCGCCGCGGCGCGACGTACGTCCTACGTGCCGCGGGCGAGCGAGGACACGGCGTCGCGGATGAAGGGCAGCAGCGCGGCGCAGCGCCGCGGCGGCGAGCAGGACCAGCACGACGATCAGCGTCGCCGGGCAGCGCCGTTGCGGCCGACGTGCGCCGCCAGCCGCGTCGCGCCGGGGGAGACCTGGGTGACCGTCGACCTCGACGGCCTCGTCGCCGTCGCTGCGGCGGCCTCGGCGACCGCCGTCCCAGTCCTGCGGCGTGGTCGGGACCGGTCACGACGCCCGGATCCTCGCCGGTCGCGGTCGTGGTGCTCGCGCTGGGCGGTCGTCGCCGGCGTCGGAGCCGCCGCCGGTGCCGCCGCCGCCGCCGCTGCTCGCGGCGGTCGCCGCCGCCGCTCGGTCCGGCGGTCGCCGCCGCGCGTCGCCGTCTTGGACGGCCGTGCCTGCGGAGATCGCGCGCGAGAGCACGTCACGGCAGTCGGAGTACTCGTCGAGCTCGGTCGGCATGTTGTCGCGGGCCGTGCGCAGCTCGCGCGGGCGTGTAGTCGCCCTGGAGGACGCCGTCGTCCGTCGCAGTCGCGCAGGATCTCGATGCGGTCCTGCGGCGTGAGCGCGCTGCGGGACGAGGAGCAGCGCCGCGAACAGGGCCAGGAAGATGGTCCGTCGCATCGGCGATTCACGCTAGCAGCCCTTTTGCGGCTCCGGCGTCAGCGCCCGTGACATGCCCGTCGCCCAGGCGTCGTAGCGTGTACGCGGCGACCGCGTCGCGGGCCGTGCGCGCCGAGCCGGGCGCGCAGTGCGCGGTCGTCGCGCAGGCGGCGCAGCGCGCGCTGCAGCGCGCGTCGACGTCGCCCGCGGGGACGATCAGCCCGGTGCGCTCGTGCTGCACGAGTCCGCCGGCGGCGGCTCCGACTGCGTCTGTTGCGATCACGGGAACTCCCTGGTGGAAGGCTTCGTTGACGACGAGCCCCCACGGCTCGAGAAAGTCTCGCGTGGGGACCGACGGTACGACCACAACGTCGCTGCCCGCGTAGAGGTTGCGCAGATCGGCCGGATCGCGTCGGCCGAGCACGATCGCGCCCTCGGGGGCGAGCGGTCCTCGCCGGCGAGGACGAGCGTCCCGTCGCCGGCCCGCGCTTGCCGAGCACGTCGACGCCCTTCTCCGGCTCGAGCCGGCCGGCGAAGAGGATCTGGAAGTCGCCGTGGCGTTCCGGCGTGGCCGGGCGCGGACCAGAACGCGCCGTCGACGCTCTGCGGGCGCCTCGAAGACCGGGCCCTTCGGGTGCTTGCTGCGCACGTAGGCGCTGACGTGCGGGCCGTAGGTGGCGATCGCGTCGGCGTGGCGGTAGATGTGGCGCAGCGGCAGGTAGGAGAGCGCGTGCGCCGGGGTGCGCGGGTGGCGCCAGATCGTCGCCCAGAGCACGAACGGGACGCGTGCCGGCGCGCGCGCCGGCGTAGGCGGCGGGGAGCGCGACGCGGCCCGAGAGGCCCGGCGATCACGGCGCGGTAGCGGCCGCGAGGCGGCGAGCCGGGCGACGTGCCGCTGCGCGCGGGAAGATCGCCGGGAACGGGCAGCTCGGCGTCGCGGTTCCGCCGCCGCCGTGGCGGACGTCGCCGCCGATCAGCGCGAAGACGACGTTCTCGCGCTCGTGCAGGGCCTTGAACGCGCCGACGCGGAACGGCGGCGCGTGGTTGGTGACGAAGAGGACGGGCTTCACCGCAGCGCGTCCTCGTAGGCCGCGACGGTCGCGCGCCCGCAGCCGTCCCAGGTGAAGTTGGCCTCGACGTTGGCGCGCGCGGCGGTGCCGAGCTCGCGCCGCCATTCCGGCTCGCCGAGCGACGCGGCGCAGCTGCGGTGGCGAGCGCCTCGGGCTCGCCGGGCGCGACGAGCAGCATGCCGCCGCCGGAGGCGCGCGATCTCCTCCGGGCCCGGCTCGCCGCGCGAGCCGATCGCCGGGACGCCGCCCGCCATCGCCTCGATGTAGGCGACGCCGAAGGCCTCCTCGACGCTCGGGAGCACGAACACGCCGCCGCGTGCGCGCGGCTTCGAGGGCCTGCGTGCGGGCGCGAGCGCGCCGCGGAACTCGACGCGTCGCTCAGCTCGAGCTCGGCGGCGAGCTGCTCGAGGCGCGCGCGTTCCGGCCCGTCGCCGACGATCACCCAGCGCAGCTCGGGGTGCTCGTCGCGCAGCAGCCAGAGCGCGCGCATGACGTCGGCGTGGCGCTTGCGGGCGATCAGGTTGCCGACGGTGACGAGCGTCGTGCGCGTCGGTGGCGACGAGCTCGGGCACGTCGGTGCCGAGGTGCACGACGCGCACGTCCTCGGCGCCCGAGCGCGCGGCTGCGCTCGGCGATCAGCGCCGAGTTGGCGAGCGTGAGCCGCGCCGCGCGCGAACGCGCGCTCGCACCGCCTCGCGGCCGCCGCGCCAGCGCTCGGCCACGCCGAGCACGTCGCCGCCGTGGACGCTGATCACGAGCGGGACCTGTCGAGCGCGTGCGCCGGACCGCGTCGCCGGCGGGCGCGGCGTAGTGGGCGTGGACGAGGTCGAAGCGCTCGCCGTCGCAGCGCGAGTGCGAGCGTCGGCGCGGCCCAGGCGCCCCACTGCCGCGTACGAGCGCGGCCGCGGCGGCGCGACGAACGGCACGTAGGTGACGTCGATGCCGTCGAGCGTGCGTCCGCAGCGGCTGCCGGAGCGGCGCGATCAGCGCTTGCGGATCGCGCGAGCGCAGCGCGGCCTTCGACGGCACGGGCCGGTGCAGGACGAACGACCTCGACCTCGGCGCCGGCGTCGCGCGCGGCGAGCGCCTGGCGGTGCGCCCAGACGCCGAGCGCCGGGTCCGCGGCGCGCGGGTAGTACTCGGCGACGACGACGACCCTCATAGCGCGGCGGTACTCGGCGAGCGTCTCGGCGGCCTCGTCGCGCGTGACGTAGGCGCGGCCGTCGAGGAAGGCCTCGGCCTCGGCGATCGCCGCGTCGCGCGGGTAGGCGGAGGCGACGGGGCGCAGGTGGCGGATCGGGGTGGCGTCGATCACGCCGATCGGCCAGCCGTGCTCGGCGGCGATCGCGCTCCAGCGCGCCGTCGAGGCCCCAGCCCATCCGCAGGTCCGGGAACGGGCAGCAGCTCCGCGAGCGGCCCGCGCGCGAGAGCGCGGTCACCGGGCCGATCTCGACGAAGCGCGTGCGGCGGGCGAGCACGCCCGGGCGGCGGCGGGTGACGTCCCACGCGGCGTGCGAGGCGAACGCGTGCGCGGGCTGGGCGAGCTCGAACCCGAACGCCTCGGCGAGCGGCGACGAAGCGGTCGAGGAAGCCGCGCGGGAGCACGACGTCGTCGTCGACGATCAGCAGCCAGTCGGCGTCGCCGAGCGGCGCGGCGGCGAGCGCGGCGTTGACGTTCGCCCACTTGCCGGCGCCGGGCGCGGGCGCGACGAGGTGCAGGTCGACGTCGTGGCGCGAGCGCGTCGAGCTCGCGCCGCAGCCGCGCGACCGTGCGCGCGTTCTCCGGCCGCGCGACGCCGACGACGTGCACGCGCCGGGTCGGGCCGCGGCGCGCGGCGCGGGCGAGCGCGAGCGCGTCCGCGCAGCCGGTCACGCGCGCTCGCAGGTCGCGCGCCGCGCCGAGCAGCGCGGTGCGGCGCCCGAGCGTGCCCGAGCGGCCGGAGAGGTAGTCGGGATCGGTCGCGCTCGGCGGCGCGGGCGCCGGGTCGAGCGTCTCCGCGAGCCGCCCGAGCGTGAGCGCGGTGAGCGTGATCCCGACGCCGCAGCGGCGGCGCAGCACGTGCCAGACGCAGCCGGCGAGCGTGCGCAGCTCGGCGCGCGAGCGTCGGCGCCGTGCCCTTGAAGACGTCGTAGCGGCGGGCGGCGCGACCGCGGTAGAACGTCGCCTGCGACAGCGAGCGCAGCTGCGCGTCGCGCGCCGGTGCGGCGGTGGTCGACGCCCGCGGCGGCGACGTAGCCCGACGCGCCCGCCGGCCGCGCGCAGCCGGCGCTGCCAGTCCTCCTCGTCGCCGGCGCCGCCGAGCCGCTCGTCGAACGGCCCGATCCGCTCGATCGCGCTGCGCCGCAGCGCGAGGTTCGCGCCCCACACGAACTCCGCGTCGCGGTCCTCGGGGCCGAGGTCGAGCGCGGTGACCGGCAGCGGCTCGCGCCCGCAGGCGCGCAGGTCGCGAGCCCTCCAGGCGCGGCCGGATCGGTCCGCCGAGCGCGTCGTAGGCGCGGTCGGCGGCGAGCAGCGCGTCGAGCCAGCCGGGCCAGACCTCGACGTCGTCGTCGAGCAGGCAGACGAGCGTCGCCGCTGGAGGCCGCGACGGCCGTGTTGCGCGCGACGTTGATGCCCCGCGGCCGGCCGAGCGCGACGTAGCGGGCGCCGTGGCGCGCGGCGAGCGCGGCGGTCGGCGTCGTCGTACGCGTCGTCCTCGACGATCACGATCTCGGCGCCGTGCGCCGCCGCCTGCGGCGCGACGGACGCGAGCGCCACCGCGAGGTACTCGAGGCGGTTGCGCGTCGGGAAGAGGATCGAGGCGGGCGGGCTCATCGCGGCGCAGAGGTTAGGCGCCGGTCGATCTCGTCGAGCACCGCGAGATCCCCGAACTTGCGCGCGAAGTCGCCGCCGGAGGCGAGCACCGCGTCGAGATCGGCGTGACCGATGACGCGCGGGTTCGCCGCGTCGCCGGCGAACGCCGCGTAGCGGCGGTTGTCGTTGGACAAGCGGAGGGCCGAGTTGGCGAGCACCGTGTGCATGAACGCCTCGGTCGGGACGATGGTGTGCAGGAAGTGGTCGGTCACCGCCTCCGGCGCGTTCAACACCGTGTCGACCGCGCGCCGCGAGAGCGTGCACCAGTCCGAGCCGTGGAACGGCTCCAGCGGCGGCTGCGCCGGGAACCCGGCGTAGATGCCCGAGGGCAGCCGCCGGACCCGGACGAGCGGATCGAGCGCGCGCAAGCCGGGTCGAGCGAACCGGCCGCCAGCGGTAGCGATAGCGAAGCGCGAACTCATCCACATCGCCGCGGCGCAATCGCAGCGGCGCCACCGGCGCGGTCTGGATGAACGCATCGACCTCCGCGCTCGCCAGCGACGCCTCGATCTCCGTCACCGGCCGGATCGGGTAGTCCTGCCCCGAGAGCAGCACGAGCCAGTCGAACTCCGCGCGCTCGCGCACCCACCGCAGCGCGCGCAGGACGGCGGCGAGCTGCGACCCGTGCCCCCACTCGATCGGCCTCGGCTCGATCCGCAGCGCGTCGACCTCGCCGAGCGTGCAGCGGCGGTCGTCGTGGTGGACGGCGATCACGGCGTCCGGCGAACCCGCGCGCAGAGTGGCGACGAGCCGTTCGATCAACGGCGGCGCCGTGTAGGACAGGATCAGGTACGCGACCACCGGTCGCACTAGCCTTGCAGCCCGTGATCCTCCTGCTGCACCACCGCTATCGCCACGCGGGCGGGGAGGAGCGGGCGGTCGAGGATCTCGCGTGGCTGATCCGCGAGCACCTGGGCGAGGACGTCGAGGTGCTCGAGCGCGACTCGACGTCGGTCGGCCGCTCCGACGCGGCGCTCGGGCTGCATCCGCGGCGGGCTGCGCCCCGAGGAGGTCGCCGCCGCCGTCAAGCGCACGAAGGCGCGCGTCGTGCACGCCCACAACGTCAACCCGACGTTCGGGCCGCGGGCGCTGGAAGCGGCGCGGGCGGCGGGCGCGCGGGTGGTCCTGCACCTGCACAACTACCGGCTCGTGTGCGCCGTCGGCACGTGCTTCACCGAGGGCGCGGACTGCACGCGCTGCCACGGCCGCAACACGCTCCCCGGGCTCAAGCTCAACTGCCGCGGCGGCTCGCGCGTCGAAGTCGGCCGCCTACGCCGCCGGTCTCGCGCTGAACTCGAAGCGGCTCGTCGCCGCGTCGGACGCGATCGTCGTCCCGAGCGCGTTCGCGCTCGAGCGCCTGCGGACGCTCGGCGCGCCGCTGCACGCCAACGCGCACGTGCTCGGCTCCGTCCAGCGCGACGTTCGCCGCGCGCTCCACCGCGGCGACGGGCGAGTTCGTGCTCGCCGCCGGGCGCCTGACGCCCGAGAAGGGCTTCGCCGACGTCGTCGACGCCTGCGCGCAGGCCGGCCTCCCGCTCGTCGTCGCCGGCGACGGGCCCGCAGCGCGCCGAGCTCGAGCGCCGCGCCCACGCGGGCGCGCGCTTCACGGGCCACATCCCCGCGGCCGAGCTGCAGGCGCTGCGGGCACAGGCGGCAGTGGCCGTCGTCCCGAGCCGCTACGCCGAGATCCTCCCGCTCGCGGCGCTGGAGGCGATGGCGGCCGGGCTGCCGACCGTCGCCGCCCGCTCGGGCGGACTCGTCGAGGCGGTGCCCGAGGAGGGCCTGTACCCGGCGGGCGACGTCGCCGCGCTCGCGCAGCGCCTGACCACGCTCTACCGCGACGCGCAGGCCGGTGAGCGGGCCCTCGCGGCGGCTCGCGCGCGCAGCTGCGCCCGAGGTGATCGCCGCGCAACTCGCCGACCTGTACGACGGGGTCCGAAACTTCGCGGCCGCGGTTAGGTTGTGACGAACATGGTTCGCCGCGCTCTCCCTTTCCTGCTGCTCGTTCTCGCCCTGACCCCCGCCACCGCCGACGCCGCGGTGAGCCACGAAGAAGGCCATCTGGGGCCCGGTCGAGATCGACTCGGCAGTCGCAGTTCCCGGTCTACAAGGACCTCGGAGCCGGCATCTACCAGACGACCCTGAACTGGGCCGAGGTCGCCTCGCTGGAGCCGATGGACAAGAGCGACCTCGAGGACCCCGGCTACGACTGGCCGGCGGAGCTCGACACCGTGATCTCGGAGGCCAAGCAGGCCGGCATCCAGGTCGCGCTGACCGTCACCGGAGCGCCCGAGTGGGCCAACGGCGACAAGCCCGCGAGCTACGGCCCGACCAAGGCGTCCGACTTCGCCACGTTCGTCGCGCTGGCGGCCAAGCGCTACCCGACGGTGCACCTGTGGAGCATCTGGGACGGCCCGTCGCAGAAGGCGAGCTTCCACGGCGCCTCGGCCACGAAGTACGCCCAGCTGCTCGACGGCGCCTACGTGAAGCTCAAGGCCAAGAGCAAGCGCAACCTCGTCATCGGCGGCAACTCGACCGCCGCGACCGCGCCCAAGTGGATCAGCAAGCTCAAGCTGCCCAACGGCAAGGCGCCGCGGATGGACATGTACGGCCACGACGCCTCGGCCGCCAAGCCGCCGACCAAGGCCGAGCCTGAAGGCGCTCGAAACGCGCGTCGACGACGCTCGGCAAGGGCCTCGAGCTCTACCTCAGCCCCGTGCGGCCTCACGCTGAGCCCGACCAAGCTGGCGGCGTGGCTGAAGTCCGCCCTGAAGGTGACCAAGGCCGACAAGAACGTCTACACGTTCGGCTTCCGCGGCCTGATCGACGACTCCGCGACGCCGAGCACGTACAACGGCCTGCTCGACCCCGTCGGGACCAAGCGCCCCGCGTACAACGTCTTCAAGCGCGGCTAGCTAGAGCTGGAGTGCGCCGGTTCCGAGCGCGCGGGTGGCGCCGCGCAGGTCCAGCGTGAGCTGCGCGCGCTCGGTGATGGCGCGGTGATCGACGGTCGGGTGGGCGGTGACGATGATCGCCAGGTCCACGCCGTCCGCCGCCGCGGGCAGCTCGGCGCTGCGCAGGTCGTGCTCGACGAGCTCCGGGACGTGCGGGTCGTGGTAGCTGACGTCGGCGCCGCGCTCGCGCAGCAGCCGGATGATCTTCAGCGCCGGTGACTCGCGCATGTCGCCCACGCCGGCCTTGTAGGAGACGCCGACGACGAGGATCCGCGCGCCGCGGACCGCCTTGCCGGCGTCGTTCAAAGCCCGCTCGGCCTTCTCGAGGCAGAAGTACGGCATCTGCTGGTTGACCTTGCCCGCGAGCTCGATGAACTCGGTCGAGAGGTCGTACTCGCGCGCCTTCCAGGTCAGGTAGAACGGGTCGACGGGCAGGCAGTGGCCGCCCATGCCGGGGCCGGGCTCGAAGCGCATGAAGCCGTAGGGCTTGGTCGCGGCGGCGTCGACGACCTCCCAGATGTCGATCCCCATGCGGTCGGCGAGCATCGCCATCTCGTTGACGAGCGCGATGTTGACCGAGCGGAAGATGTTCTCGAGCAGCTTGGAGAGCTCGGCGACCTCGGGCGTCGTGACGCGCACGACCTCGTCGCAGACCGGCGCGTAGACGGCGACCGCGGCATCGGTGCACGCCGGCGTGAGGCCGCCGACGACCTTCGGCGTGTTGCGCAGCGTGAAGTCGGTGCGGCCCGGATCGACGCGCTCGGGCGAGAACGCCAGCGCGAAGTCGGTCCCGGCACGCAGGCCCGACTCCTCCAGCAGCGGCACCATGTGCTCGCGCGTCGTGCCGGGGAAGGTCGTGGACTCGAGCACGACCGTCTGGCCGCGCCGGATCACGCCGGCGAGCGACTGCGCGGCCGACAGCAGCGGCCCGAGGTCCGGCTCGCGGTTGCGCGTGAGCGGCGTCGGGACGCAGACGAGGATCGCGTCGGCCTCGTGCAGCTCGACGTAGCGCGTCGTGAACGTGCAGCGCGACAGAACGGCGCCGAGCCGCTCGTCGCCGATGTCCTCGATGTGCGAGCGGCCCTCGCGGAGGGCGGTCACCTTCGCCTGATCGACATCGAGGCCGATCACGTCGCAGCCCGCCTCCGCGAACGACACGGAGAGCGGGAGGCCGACGTAGCCGAGCCCGACGATGCCGATCTTCATGCGGATCAGCCTACTTCGACAGCAACTCGAGGTCTGAGCGCACCATCAGGCGGATCAGCTCCTCGAAGCTCGTCTTGGGCTTCCAGCCGAGCAGCCGCTCGGCCTTGCCGGGATCGCCGACGAGCAGGTCGACCTCGGCGGGGCGCAGGAACGGCCGGATCGAGCTTGACGTAGGGCTCCCACTCCAGGCCGGCCTCGTCGAAGGCGATCTCGACGCAGCGGCGCACGGTGTTCGTCTCGCCCGTGGCGATCACGAAGTCGTCCGGCTCGGAGTGCTGCAGCATCAGCCACATCGCCTCGACGTAGTCCTTCGCGTAGCCCCAGTCGCGGCGCGCGTCGAGGTTGCCGAGCGACAGCGAGTCGCGCTTGCCGTGCTTGATCGCCGCGGCGTGCCAGGTGATCTTGCGCGTGACGAACTCGAGGCCGCGGCGCTCGCTCTCGTGGTTGAAGAGGATCCCGGAGGTGGCGAAGAGGTCGTAGGACTCGCGGTAGTTGACCGTGATGTGGTGGCCGTAGACCTTCGCCACGCCGTAGGGCGAGCGCGGGTAGAACGGCGTCGTCTCGGTCTGCGGCGTCTCGAGCACCTTGCCGAACATCTCGCTCGAGGACGCCTGGTAGAAGCGCGCCTCGGGGCACGTCTCGCGCACGGCCTCGAGCATCCGCGTCACGCCGACGCCGGTGAACTCCGCGGTCAGCGTCGGCTGCACCCAGGAGACGGCGACGAACGACATCGCGGCGAGGTTGTAGACCTCGTCGGGCTTGGAGGCGCGCAGGGCGTCGACCATCGAGCGCTGGTCGAGCAGGTCGGCCTGGTGCAGCGTGATCCGGTCGCGCAGGTGCTCGATGCGGTCGAACTTCTCGGTCGACGCGCGGCGGACCATGCCGTGCACCTCGTAGCCCTTCTCCAGCAGGAGCTCGGCCAGGTACGACCCGTCCTGGCCGGTGATCCCGGTGATCAGTGCGCTCGGCAAGTTCAGCTCCTTCGTGTCTCTATCGGGGCGCGAGGCGCATCTAGCCGCGTCTGCTGTGCTGCGCAGCCACTCGACCGTCTGCGGCGATGCCTTCCTCGACGCCGATCTTCGCGCGCCAGCCGAGCACGCGCTCGGCCTTCTCGACCGACGGCCAGCGGCGCACGACGTCGACCTCGAAGCTCGGCAGGTGCTCGAAGACCAGATCGTCCGGGTCGTTGCCCGACAGCCGCCAGCAGATGCGGGCGATCTCGGCGACCGTCAGCTCGTCGCTCGCGGAGATGTTGAAGTCCTCGTTGAGCCCGTCCGGATGGCCGGTCGCGACGACGATCCCGTCGGCGATGTCGTCGACGTGCGTGAGCGTCCGCGTGTGCTCGCCGGTGCCGAAGATCGGCAGCGGGTGCAGGCGCTCGCAGCGACTTGCGGATCAGGTCCGGCACGGCGTGGGCGATGCCCGGCTCGTTCTCGGGCATCTCGCCCGGCCCGTAGGCGTTGAACGGGCGGCAGATCGTGTACGGCAGCCCGTGCTCGGCGTGCGCCGCGCGGCAGTAGATCTCGCCCGTGAGCTTCGAGAACCCGTAGGCCGACGTCGGCACCGGGCACTGCGGCAGATAGTCCTCGCGCGTCGGGTACTGCGACGCGTTCTCGAAGACCATCGACGAGCTCACGTACGTGAAGCGCTCGACGTCCTGGTCCAGCGCGGCCCGGAAGACCCCGTTGTAGAGCGCGTTGTTGACCTCGGTCAGCGTGTACGGGAGCTTGTGGAAGTTCGCGATCCCGCCGACGATCGCCGCCAGGTGGATGACGTGCGTGCAGCCGCGGATGGCCTTGCGCGCCTCGTCGAGCTCGCGCAGGTCGCCCTGGTGGATCTCGCAGCCCTCGCGCATCCACGTCGGCGCCTCGCGCTGGTCGGAGACGCGGACCTCGAACTCGGGGTCGCGCAGCAGCCGCCGCACGACGGCCGAGCCGATCGTTCCGGCGCCGCCGGTGACGAGCACCCGGCCCATCACGCGATCACTCCCCCGTGCTCGCTCACGCTCGGAGCGCCGCCACCTCGGCGACGTAGGCGAACACCTGGGAGGTGCCGAGCGCGTTCCACGGGTCCACGATCAGGCAGTCGCCGCCCGCGAGCTCGGCGATCGTCTGCAGCGCGGCGGGCGAGGAGTAGTCGCTGTGGTTCGTCGCCACGATCACGACGTCGGCGCCGCTGACGGCCTCGTCGAACGTTGCGGTCGGCGTCGCCACGACGGGGTCGTGGACCGCGACGTCGGCCAGCTCGCGCTCGAGCAGCCGGATCAGCTTGTGCGACAGCGAGTCGCGCTCGTCGTCGGTGTCGGCCTTGAAGGCGAGCCCGAGCACGGCGACGCGGCGCTCGCGCAGCGAACCGCCGAGCCGGCGCTTGACGCCGTCGACGAGGAACAGCGGCACGGTCTCGTGCACGCGCGAGACGGCCAGCAGCATCCCCGGGGCGCTCGAGCGCTCCTCGGAGAACGTGAAGTCCTTGCGCAGGCACGTGCCCGCGGTCAGCCCCGGCATCCGCATCCCGCCGCGCGGATAGTCGCGGTTGATCAGCTCGATGACGTCGAAGACGTTCGCGCCGTGGCGCTCGCAGTCCATCATCAGCAGGTTCGGCAGCGCGAAGGTCGCGTAGCGCAGGATGTTGGTCCAGATCTTCGCCAGCTCGGCCTGGACCGGCGTGGTCTGCACGATCGTCGCGCCGAGCGGCTCGAACAGCCGCGCCGCGTGCTCGCCGGAGTTCTCGCCCACGCCGCCGACGATGCACGGCAGCGTGTGGATCTCCTCCATGAACTTGTCCGCGGCGATCCGCTCCGGCACGTGCGCGACGAAGATGTTCTCGCCGACCCGGAAGCCGCGCTGCTTCTCCAGATAGCCGGCGACGAACTCCGTCGTGCCCGGGCGCGACGGTGGAGCGCAGGACGAGCAGGTGACCCTCGCGCAGGTGCGGCAGCAGGTCGTCGAGCACCGTGCGGATGTCGCGGATGTCGATCTCGATGTGCGACATCGCGGGCGTGCCGAGCGTGAGCACGATCGCGTCGGCCTGGGCGGCGTCGGCGGCGTGCGACGAGGTCGCGAGATCGACGCGCGAGAGCAGCTCGTCGGTGCCCGGCTCCTTGAACGGCATCCGCCGCTCACCGATCGAGGCGATCCGGTCCTGATCGTTGTCGACGCCGAGGACCGAGAGGCCGGCGTCCGCGAAGCTGAGTGCGAGCGGCAGGCCGATGCGGCCGAGCCCGATGACGGAGACGTCGTAAGGCATTGACGGCAAGCAGGCTAGCGGCAGACGGTGTAGCGCCTGGAAACCGTCTTGCGGTGGACCTTGCCGCGCGCCGAGCGCTTGTAGTAGACGCGGGCGTAAACGCGGCCGGTGCTGCCGGCCGGTCGGTTGATCTGGATCCGCACGACGAACGGCGCCTTGCGTGTCCACTGCGGACCTTGCGTCCCTTGCCCTTGGTGTAGAAGACGATCTTCGTCACGCGCGCCTTGGCTCTGGCCCTTCGGCTTGCGCACCGCGATGTTGACGCGCAGCCGGCCTCCGGCGGGCGTGCAGCCGACGCCGGTCATCGAGGTTGACCTCGCCGTCGGGTGCCGGTGCCGGGCGGTGCCGGCGGCGCGCGGCGCCGGCGCCGGGACCGCGACCGGCCCATGTCGCTGCCACCCGGTCCAGCCCGTCGTGGCGTTCCACTCCTTGTAGCACCAGCGCCGCTGGCCGCTGCGGGCGACGATCCACTCGTGGTTCGCGTCCGTCGCCGGCGGCGCGCGGGAGAGCGAGTCGACCGGCGTCGCGTCGAGCAGCACCCAGTCGCCCCAGCCGGCCGGGACCCACGAGCGCTGCGTACATCGCGTTGCCGGCGCCGCGGACGTAGACGTCGATCACGTTGTCGGCGCGTGACACGGACGTCGGCGCGCCGATGATGCCGCCGCCGACGCTCGACCAGTCGCACCCAGCCCGTGCCGTCGTCCAGAGCGCTGCTGGACCGCGCCGTCCGTTGCCGCGCGCCCAGATGTTCAGGTAGTCCGGCGGCCTGCGAGTTCATCGATGCGGCGCCGAGGTCAGGTTGCCCGCCGATCGAGCGTCGAAGCCCGACCAGCCCGTGCCCGGGGACGATACGCCCGGTGCTAGAGCGCGTTGTCGCCGCCCTTGACCACGAGGTCGAGCGACGTCGCTCGAGCCCGCGGCGCAGCGTCGACGCGCCGGCGCCGAGGTCGCGTAGCCGCCGAGCGAGCGCCCAGCCGCTCCAGCCATTGCCGGCGTCCGGAGCGTGTTCTGGTAGATCGCCGCCGTCGATGCCGCGGACGAACACGAGCATCGTGTCGCCGTAGGCGACGGCGGCTCGGCCCGGAGGTCGCGTTGCCGCCGAGCGAGGCCCAGTCGCGTCCAGTCGCGCCGTTGCAGGTGGCGCTCGAGCGATCGTCGCCGTCGGTCGCGCGGGCGAAGACGTCAGATCGTCGCGCGGACCGCGCGAAGCCGTCGCCGGGTTGTCGTCGTAGACGTCCGCGCGTGCCGGCGCTGTCGATGCGCCAGCCACAGCGCGGCGGCGCAGAGCAGCAACGTCGCGATCCGTCGCATGGTCCAGCCGAAGGTAGCGCGCGGGCACGTCAGCTGCTGCGATGACGCACGTACTGGCGCGCGAAGCCCAGCACGAACCGCGGGTTGTAGCGCAGGTAGCGCCGCCACAGCCGGCGCGGCTCCTGGCGCAGCCGGTACAGCCACTCGAGCCCGCAGCGCTGCATCGCGGCGGGCGCCTGCGGGATCGAGCCCGGCGTGGAAGTCGAACGCGGCGCCGACGCCGATCAGCACCGGGGCGTCGAGGCGGTCGCGCATCCGCGCCATCCACTTCTCCTGCTTGGGCACGCCGATCCCGACCCACACGACGTCGGCGCCGCGAGCGGTGGATCTCGAGCGCGACCGCCTCGTCCTCGGCGTCCGTCAGCTCGCGGAACGGCGGCGCGTAGCCGCCGACGATCTTCAGGCCCGGGTGGCGCAGGCGCAGCATCCGCGTCAGCTCGACGAGCGCGCCCTGGTTGCGGCCGCCGTAGAGGAAGAAGCGCTGCCCGCTGCGGGCCGCGCGGGCGCAGGCCCGATCCATCAGCTCGGGGCCGTAGACGCGATCCTCGAGCGGGTGGCCGAGCGCGCGCAGCGCCCACACCAGCGGCTGGCCGTCCGGGACGGTGAAGTCGGCGCCGAGCACGGCGGCGCGCAGCGCCGGGTCCTCCTGGCAGGCCATCACCGTGTGCACGGCGGCGACGCAGATGTAGCCGCGATGGCGAGCGGCGACGGCCTGCGTCGATCCAGTCGAGCGTGCGCTCGTAGTCGGTGACCGCGAGCGGGACGCCGAGCACGGGCTCGCTTCGCATCCTGGACGGAGGCGAGACGGGGGATGTCAATGGGCGAGTGCTGGCCTTCATCGACATGTCTCAACGGGCGGGACGACGGAAAAGTCGCGGTGGCGGACTTCGCTAGCGTGCGGCCGTCATGAAAGCAGTCATCCTCGCCGGAGGGCTCGGCTCGCGGATCAGCGAGGAGACCGAGACCCGCCCGAAGCCGATGATCGAGATCGGCGGCCGGCCGATCCTCTGGCACATCATGAAGATCTACGCGGCGCATGGCATCAACGAGTTCGTCGTCTGCCTCGGCTACAAGGGCTACGTGATCAAGGAGTTCTTCGCGAACTACTACCTGCACTCCTGCGACGTCACGTTCGACCTCGCGCCGCAACGCGATCGAGGTGCACCAGAGCAAGGCCGAGCCGTGGCGGGTCACGCTGGTCGACACCGGCGAGGCGACGATGACCGGCGGCCGCCTGCGGCGGGTGCTGCGACTACGTCGGCGACGAGGACTTCTGCTTCACCTACGGCGACGGCGTCGCCGACGTCGACATCACGCGCGCTGGTCGAGTTCCACCGCGAGCAGCGGCACGGCTCGCGACGGTCACGGCGGTGCAGCCGCCCGGCCGCTTCGGCGCGCTGGAGATCGACGGGCGAGCGCGTCACCGGCTTCGCGGAGAAGCCGCACGGCGACGGCGGCTGGATCAACGGCGGCTTCTTCGTGCTCTCGCCCGAGCGTGCGCGCGCTACCTGACCGACGACGACCAGCTCGTCTGGGAGCGCGAGCCGCTCGAGGGCCTGGCGCGCGACGGCCAGCTGTCGGTCTACCGCCACGACGGCTTCTGGCAGCCGATGGACACGCGCCGCGAGCTGCTGCCAGCTGCAGGCGCTGTGGGAGTCGGGCAAGGCGCCGTGGAAGCGCGTGGACGTAGACGCCGGCGTTCTGGCGCGGCCGGCGCGTCCTGGTCACCGGCCACACCGGCTTCAAGGGCAGCTGGCTGTCGCTCTGGCTGGCGTCGATGGGCGCCGAGGTGACCGGGCTTCTCCGACGCCGTGCCGACCGACCCGTCGCTGTTCGAGCTGGCGCGGCGTCGGCGCGCGACGTGCGCGACGTGCGCGGCGACGTGCGCGACTCCGACGCGCTGGCGCGCGGCGTCGCCGAGGCGCGGCCCGAGGTCGTCCTGCACCTCGCCGCGCAGCCGATCGTGCGCGCGCTCCTTCGCCGAGCCCGCGCGAGACCTACGAGGTCAACGTGATGGGCACGGTCAACGTGCTCGAGGCCGTGCGCGCCGACGACGGCGTGCGCGCGGTGGTCAACGTCACCTCCGACAAGTGCTACGAGAACCGCGAGTGGGAGTGGGCCTACCGCGAGGACGAGCCGATGGGCGGCCACGACCCGTACTCGCAGCTCCAAGGGCGCGTCGGAGCTCGTCACGAGCGCCTGGCGGCGGTCGTTCTTCGCCGCGCCGACGGCCCGCGGCTGGCGTCGGCGCGCGCCGGCAACGTGATCGGCGGCGGCGACTGGGGCGCAGGACCGGCTGATCCCCGACGTCATGCGCGCGGCGGTCGCCGGCGAGCCGGTCGAGATCCGCAACCCGGGCGCGACGCGGCCGTGGCAGCACGTGCTCAACCCGCTCAGCGGCTATCTGGTGCTGGCCCAGGCGCTGTGCGAGGACCCGAGCGCGCGGCGACGGCGTGGAACTTCGGCCCGGCCGAGGGCGAGGCGCGGCCGGTGTCCTGGATCGTCGAGCGCCTCGACGCGCTCTGGCCCGGCGGCCTGCGCTGGGAGCACGACGCCGGGCGAGCACCCGCACGAGGCGCACTACCTGAAGGTCGACTCCAGCCGCGCCCGCGCGCGCCTCGGCTGGGCGCCGACGCTGGGGCCTCGAGCGCACGCTGGACGCGATCGTCGAGTGGTACGCGGCGCTGCGCGACGGCGCCGACATGCGCGCCGTCACGCTCGGCGCAGATCGAGGCCTTCACGACGCGCGCAATACCCTGACCGCCGCAATGACGCTCGACCTGCCGGTTCTGCGCGCGCACCGCTTGAGGCGACCTTCGCCGACCTCGGGCATGTCGCCGCTCGCGAACTCCTACGTGCCGCCCGAGCGCGCCAACGCGATGGAGCCGTTCTATCCGCTGCACGCCTACGTCTGCGCGACAGTGCTTCCTCGTGCAGCTGGGCGAGTTCGAGTCGCCGGAGCACATCTTCAGCGACTACGCGTACTTCTCGTCGTACTCGTCGACGTGGCTCGAGCACGCGCAGCGCTACGTCGAGGCGATGACCGAGCGCTTCGGGCTCGACGGCGCCAGCCAGGTGGTCGAGATCGCCAGCAACGACGGCTACCTGCTGCAGTACTTCGTCGAGCGCGGGCATCCCGGTGCTCGGGATCGAGCCGGCGGCCAACGTCGCCGGTGGCGCGCCGAGGAGCGCGGCGTCGACACGCTGGTGCGCTTCTTCGGCGTCGAGACCGCGACGCGAGGTCGCCGCCGAGCAGCAGGCCGACCTGCTGCTGGGCAACAACGTGCTCGCCCACGTGCCCGACCTCAACGACTTCGTCGGCGGCATGAAGGTGCTGCTCAAGCCCGGCGGCGTCATCACGATCGAGTTCCCGCACCTGATGCGGCTGATCGACGCAGAACCAGTTCGACACGATCTACCACGAGCACTTCTCCTACCTCTCGTTCACGACCGTGCTCGCGCGTGTTCGCGGCCCACGGCCTGCGGCTGTTCGACGTCGAGGAGCTGCCGACGCACGGCGGCTCGCTGCGGATCTTCGGCTGCCACGCCGACGACGCGGCCAGCCGCAGACCGAGCGCGCGGCCGAGCTGCTCGCGCGCGAGGACGCCGCCGGGCTACTCGTCGCTGGAGACCTACCTGGCCTACGGCGCAGCGGGTGATCGAGGACAAGCGTGCAGATCCTCTCGACGCTGATCGAGCTCAAGCGCGCGGGCAAGCGGATCGTCGGCTACGGCGCGCCGGCCAAGGGCAACACGCTGCTCAACTACTGCGGCGTCGGGCGCGACTTCCTCGACTACACGGTCGACCTCAACCCGCACAAGCAGGACCACCTGCTGCCCGGCACGCACATCCCGATCCGCTCGCCGGACGTCATCCGCGCCGACCGGCCGGACTTCGTGCTGATCCTGCCGTGGAACCTCAAGGACGAGATCATGGAGCAGCTGGCCTTCATCCGCGAGTGGGGCGGGCAGTTCGCGGTGCGCTCGCCGGAGCTGCGGCTGCACCCGTGATGCCCGCCGGCCGGGTAGCCCGCGATCTCGCGTGACGCTCCCGGCCTGGACATCAACGGCCACAGGTGGTGCGCGTCGGTGGTCGGCGCGCCGGGCTGGTTGAGGGCGTAGGTCAGCGCGGTCTCGGCGTCCGCGAACACGGCGGGCGCCGCGGGCCGGCCGCGCAAGCGCTCCACCAGCGCTCGCGGGCGGAACGCGTAGTAGCCGGCGGCTGAGGCCGCCAGCGCGAGCAGGTAGCGCGCCCGGGTCCGGGCCGACCAGCCGTGCTCGCGCAGCACCGTCTGCATCCGGCTCCGCAGCGCCGGGTCGTGCAGCAACGCGACGTCGCGCGCGTTGGCGCCGAGGTAGAAGTGCGCGGGCGGTGGCGCGAGCTTCGACGACGCGGGCTCGGCGCGCACGTACTCGTACTCGCTGTAGGCGGCGTTGGTCACCGTCAGCAGCTCGGGGACGGGCGCGTACTCGTTGATGCGCAGGCCGCGCAGCTCGCGCATGAAGTCGGCGTTGGCGGCGTTGACGATGCCGCGGATCTGGCTGTAGCCGTTGCTGCGCCCCATCGCGCGCTGGACGACGAGGACGCGGTCCAGGTGCAGGATCGAGTCGACGCGGTCGAGCAGGCGATAGCCCAGGCAATGGTCGGGAGCGATCGAGGCGAAGACGTTCCCGAAGGTCTCCGCGACGTCCTCGAGCGCCGCCCGCGGCACGATGCAGTTGAGCATCCGGGGCAACGACACGTGGTGCATCCCACGCGCGGAGACGCGCAGCAGCTGCGCGGCGTCGACGCGCAGCAACTTGCCGGTCCACGGACGCGCGACGACCTGCACCGGCGTCTCCTCGTCGCTGATGATCACGTCGTCGCCGAACGTCAGGATCGCGCCCGGGTAGCGCTCCGTGATCGCCAGGGCCTCGGCCAGCGCTCCCGGCCGCAGCACGCGGCGGTCGCTGAGGAACATGACGTGGCTCGTGGCGGGGTCCTCGAGGGCGCGATCGAGCGCCCATTGCCAGTGGGCGGTCATCGGCAGTCCCTCGGGCGGCCGCAGGTAGCGCACGCGCTCCTTCGGCAGCTCCGCGCAAGCCGCGCGCAGCCGTTCCAACTGGTCGGCCTCGGTCGAGTTGTCGGAGACGATCGCCCGCACCCGCGGGTCGTCGCCGGCGAGGATCGAGGCGACGGTGATCGGCGCGATGTCGGCGCGGTTGCGCGTGGGGACGACGACGGCGAGCTGCATCAACCCGGCTCCCCGGCGCCCCAGCGCCGGCGCGCGCCGGCCATCGCCTTGGGCAGCCAGCGCATGCCGGGCCGGTCGCCCGAGGTGGCCACGGTCGGACCGAAGAGCGAGAAGGCGAGGCCACGCGCCGAGAACGTGATCCGCGCGCAGGCGGCGGCGAGACGGACGCGCTGCACGACCGGGAGCGTCCGGTAGGCGGGCTTGGCCCACGCGGTGTCACGGAAGACGTGCCAGGAGGTCATCAGCTGCGGGAAGCGCGCCTGCACGGCGGGCTTGCCGAGCGTGCGCAGGAGCTTCGCCCAGTCGGCGCTCGTCCCGCCGCGCGCGCGGTGGACGGCGACGCTCGGGGCCACGCGCAGCTTGCCCGCGAACACCAGCGTCGCGGCGAAGATGCCGTCGTTGTAGAGCTCGTTGCGCATCGGCGCCGCGACGGCGAGCGCCTCGCCGCGCCAGAGCCCGTAGAAGGTCTCGGGCTTGGGCTCGACCAGGTAGTACGCACGGACGCGGGCGGCCGGCGAGTCATCGAGCATCTCGGGCGGATGCGCGAGCTCGCCCGCGGGGTTGCCGCTCTCGTCGTAGTAACACGAGCGGCCCACGACCACGGCGATGTCGGGCTCGCTCGCCAGCACCTCGAGGCAGGCCGCGACGTAGCCCGGATCGATCCAGTCGTCGTCGCCGAGCACCATCACGTACTCGCTGCGCAGCTCGCGAAACAGCGAGTTGAAGTTCTCGGTCGAGCCGCGGTTGGTCGCGTGGCGGACGTAGCGGACCCGGGGGTCGCGGGCCGCGACCTCGCGGCAGAGTTCCTCGGTGCCGTCGGTCGACGCGTTGTCGGAGATGATCACGTCGAGCTCGGTGTGGGTCTGGGCCAGCACCGAGTCGAGCGCGCGCGCGAGACGATCGCGGCGGTTGTAAGTGGGCAGGCCGATCTGCACCCGCGGCCGCGGCGACTCCATGGGTTCATCGTATTACCGTCCCTCTAACCTTCCGGCCCGTGGAATTCCGCGATACCCCGCTCGATGGCGTCCTCGTCGTCGCGCTCGAGCGCATCGAGGACGAACGCGGCTCCTTCGCGCGCACGTTCTCGATCGAGGAGTTCGCGCAGCGCGGACTCGACGTACGCGTCGACCAGTGCAGCACGTCGTTCAACACCCGCGCCGGCACGCTGCGCGGCATGCATTTCCAGATCGCGCCCCACGGCGAGGTCAAGCTCGTGCGCTGCACGCGCGGCGCGATCTACGACGCGGTGGTCGACCTGCGGCCCGAGTCGCCGACCTATCTGGGCTGGTACGCGGCGGAGCTGAGCGAGGAGAACGGGCTCGCCTTGTACATCCCGGAGGGGTGCGCGCACGGCTTCCAGACACTGGTCGACGAGAGCGAGATCCTCTACCAGATCGCGACGCCCTACGTGCCCGAAGCCGCGCGCGGCGTGCGCTGGGATGACCCCGCGTTCGGGATCGAGTGGCCGGCGCCGCCGCCGGCCGGGCGCATCATGTCGCGGCGCGACGCCGAGTACCCCGACTTCGCACCGTGAGCCGGCTGCTGCTCACCGGGGCGACCGGCTTCGTCGGCCGCCACGTGGCGCAGCAGCTGGTGGCCGCGGGCCATGAGGTGCACGCCGTCTCGACCGCGGCGCGCCGCGACGCGGGCGACGGCGTGCGCTGGCACCAGGCCGACCTGCTCGCCGGGACCGGCGTCGTCGATTCGGTCTCGCCGGAGGTGCTGGTCCATCTCGCCTGGTACGTCGAGCACGGGCGCTTCTGGAGCGCGCCCGAGAACGTGCGCTGGGTCGAGGCCGTCCTCGGCGCTGCTGCGCGCCTTCGCGGCGGCCGGCGGACGGCGGGCGGTGCTCGCCGGCACCTGCGCCGAGTACGACTGGACGGCGCTGGGCGAGCCGCTGCGACGAGGCTCGACCGCCGCTGCGGCCGGGGAACCTCTACGGCGCGGCCAAGCACGGGCTGCACACGGTCGCCGCCGCGTACGCCGCGCAGGCGGGCTTCGAGCTCGCGTGGGGCCGGATCTTCTTCGTCTACGGCGCGGGCGAGCCACGACGGCCGGCTGGTGCCGTCGGTCGCCGGGCGCTGCTCGCCGGCGAGCCGGTGCCGACGACGCGCGGTGAGCAGGTGCGCGACTTCATGCACGTCGCCGACGCCGCCGGCGGCGTTCGCGGCGCTGGCCGCGGGCAGCGTGACCGGCCCGGTGAACATCGCCTCGGGCGAGCCGGTGACGGTGCGCGAGCTGGTCGAGCGGCTCGCCGCGATCGCCGGCCGGCCCGAGCTTCCGCGCTTCGGCGCCCTGCCGGAGCGCGAGGGAGATCCGCCGCGGCTGGTGGCCGACGTCCGCCGCCTGCGCGACGAGGTCGGCTTCGTCTCTCGCGTCGGGCTCGACGAGGGCCTGAAGCGCTCGCTGGACGAGCTGCGCGGTGCCCGTGGCCGCTGACGACTCCGCCCATCTGCTCGACACGCCGTCCGCCGGGCCCGCGGCGATCCGCGGCGGCGTCGTCCGCGTCGCCGGGTTCGGCGTCGGGATCATCATCACCACGCTGTCGGCTGCGCTGCTGTTCCGGCACCTCGGGGTCGAGGACAGCGGCCGCTACGTGACCGTCGTCGCGCTCGTCTCGATCGTCGCGGGCCTGACCGATGCGGGCCTGACCGGCGTTGCGACGCGCGAGCTCGTCGACCGCGACCCGTCCGAGCACGACCCGCTCCTGCGCAACCTGATCGGGATGCGGCTCTTCCTCGGCGCCATGGGGCTGGCGGGAGCGGTGGCGTTCGCCGCGATCGCGGGGTACGGCTCGGCGATGGTGCTCGGCACGGCGCTGGCCGGCTTCGGCGCGATCGCGCAGACGTTCCAGAACACGCTCGCGGTGCAGCTGATGGTCGATCTGCGCCTGGGCTGGGTGACGATCCTCGAGTTCGTCCGCCAGGTCGCGCTGGTGATCGGGATTGCCGTCGGGGTCCTGATCGGCGCCGGGCTGGTCTGGTTTCTCGGCGTGCTGATCCCAGCCTCGCTGGCGGCGGTCGCGGCGACCGCGTGGCTGGTCCGCGGCAAGGTCCCGATGCGGCCGAGCTTCGCATTCGACGAGTGGCGGGTGCTGCTGCGCGACGTGCTCCCGTTCGCCGCGATCGTGCTCTTCACGCTCGTGTACTTCCGGCTGGCGCTGATCGTGCTCTCGCTGGTGTCCGACGCCGACCAGACGGGGTACTTCGGCGCGTCGTTCCGCGTCACCGAGGTGCTCATCAGCGTCCCGCAGCTCGCGGTCGCGGGCGCCTTCCCGATCTTCGTGCGCGCGGCCCGCGACGACCGTGATCGGCTCGCCTACGGCATCGGCCGCATGTTCCACGCGATGGCCGTAGCAGGCGTCGGGCTGGCGATCGCGCTCGCGCTCGGCGCGAGCTTCATCATCGAGGTCGTGGCCGGCGCGGACTTCGCCCCCGCCGCCGACGTGATGCGCATCCAGGCCGTCACGCTGTTCGTAGTCTTCCTCGCCGTGACGTTCAATTACGCGCTCCTGAGCCTGCGCGCCCATCGCGAGATGCTGCTGATCACCGGCGGCGCGCTCGCTCCTCAACGCGGTCGGCGCCGCCGTCCTCGGCGCGTCGCACGGCGCGCAGGGCGCGGCGCTGGCGACGATGGTCGCCGACATCCTCGGCCTGCTCGCCAGCGGCTGGGTGCTGGCGCGGCTCGGGCTGCCGGTCGGGCACTGGCTGCGCGTGCTGCCGCGCATCGCGCTCGCCGCGGCGCCGGCGCTCGCCATCTGGTTCGTCCCCGTTCCCGACGTGGTGAAGGCGATGCTCGCGGTCGTGGTCTACGGCGTGATCCTCGTGCTCGTCCGCGGTGTCCCGGAGGAAGTCTGGATCGAGGCGCGCAGGCTGCGCGGCGGAACGGTCGCATGAGCCGGCCGCTGCGGGTCGGCCTCAACCTCGT
>CAVPQQ010000001.1:0-830151 GCA_963707595.1 uncultured Solirubrobacteraceae bacterium | reverse complement strand
TCGCGTGCGCGCTGATCGTGGTCCTCGGCGCGCGCGTCGTCACGGCCGCCGATCAGCCTGACCCGCCCTGGCCCGGCGGCGTCGTGACCGTCTGGGCCCCGACACAGGGCACGATCGACACGATGATCAACGCGGCGACCCGCTGGAACCGCTCCGGCGCGGACGTCCACATCACGGTCGTGCGCGACCGTGACCGCGCCGACGTGATCGTCCGCCGCGACGACGCTCGTCTGCACGCGCTGTGCGGTCGGCTGTGCTTCGGGTACACGACGGTGCGCGGCGGTCCCGGCGAGCTGATCCTGCGCGAGAGCCTCGACGAGCTGCGGCCGTTGTCGCTGTGGGTTGCCGTCCACGAGCTGGGACACGTCCTCGGGCTCGGGCACCGCCCGGGCCACGGCTGCTCGGTGATGGCGCCGCACTGGTACGACACGAGCTGCCCGCCGTCGATGGGACGCCAGGTCGGCAGCGTGTTCGACCCGCGCTGCGCGCCCGCGACGGTCGACGTCGAGGACGCGGTACGCCTCTACGGTGGAAAAGTGAAGCGGGATCCGTACTGTTCCGCGACGTGATCGCCTCACGCCTCGCCGGGTTCGGCACCACGATCTTCACCGAGATGTCCGCGCTGGCCGAACGGACCGGCGCGATCAACCTCGGCCAGGGCTTTCCGGACCAGGACGGTCCTCTCGAAGTGCTCGAAGCCGCCGCGGCCGCGATGCGCAACGGCCGCAACCAGTACGCGCCGCTGCCCGGCGTGCCGGCGCTGCGCCAGGCGATCGCCGAGCATCAGCAGCGCTTCTACGGCATCTCGCTCGATCCGGACACGCAGGTGCAGGTGACGATGGGCGCGACCGAGGCGCTCACGGCCGCGGTCCTCGGCCTGGTCGAGCCGGGCGAGGACGTGCTCGCGTTCGACCCGTCCTATGACTCCTACTCGGCCGCCGCGGCGATGACGGGGGCGCGGTTCGTGCCGATCCCGCTGGAGCCGCCGTCGTTCGGGTTCGGCGAGTTGGTCGCGACGCCGAAGGCGAAGATGATCATCGTCAACTCGCCGCATAACCCGACCGGGCGGGTGTTCACGCGCGACGAGCTGGAGCGGATCGCGGCGTTCGTGATCGAGCACGACCTGATCGCGGTCACCGATGAGGTCTACGAGCACCTCGTCTTCGACGGGCTCGAGCACATCCCGCTCTCCACGCTGCCGGGGATGGCCGAGCGGACGCTGTGCATCTCGTCGCTGGGCAAGACCTTCTCGGTCACGGGCTGGAAGGTCGGGTGGGCGACGGGGCCGGCGGAGCTCGTCGCCGCGGTGCGCGCGGCCAAGCAGTTCCTGACGTTCGCGGGCGCGACGCCGTTCCAGTACGCGGGCGCCGCGGCGCTGCGGTTGAGCGACGGGTGGTACTCGGCGTTCGCCGACGACTTGCAGGCCAAGCGCGATCACCTCTGTGACGCGTTCAGCCAGTTCACGGTTTCGCGGCCGCAGGGCACGTACTTCGCCAACGTCGACGTCGGCACGGACGCCACCGAATTCGCGCGCGAACTGCCGTACAAGGCGGGGGTGGTGGCGATCCCGACGTCGGTGTTCTCGAAGGATCCCGCGCGTCTCGCGCCCTATCTGCGGTTCGCGTTCTGCAAGCGCCTGCCCGTCATCGACGAGGCCGCGCGAAGGCTTCACGCGCTCGAGTCGTAGTTCCAGAACTTCGGGAGCAGGGCCGCGATCGCGGCACTGCCGGCGACGACGATCACTCCGCCGGTGACGACCGCGCCGGTGAGGCCGAACCAGCCCGCCGACGCACCCGCCCTCGCGTTGCCGAGCAGCGGTCCCGACGACCACGAGATCATCTCCACGCCCGCGAGCCGGCCGCGGAGCCGGTCCGGGATCGTCTCGTTCCACAACGCGCCGCGGAAGATGCCGCTCACGCCGTCGCCCGCACCCGCCACCACGAGCATCAGCAGGGCGAGCCAGAGCGATTGGGCGAGGCCGAAGCCGACGATGCCGACACCCCACCCGGCGGCCGCGAGCGTGATCGCCCGCCCGTTGTGGTGCACTCGCGCCGACCAGCCGGAGGTGAGCATCGCCGCGATCCCGCCGACCGCCGGCGCCGCCCACAGCAGGCCGACCACCGACGTCCCGCCGTAGCGCTCCGCGAACGCCGGGAAGAGCGGCGAACGGCATGCCGAAGAACATCGCGTTCATGTCGATCACGTAGGAGCCGAGCAGCTCCTGGCGCGTGCCCGCGTACTTCACGCCCTCGAGCACGCCGCGCAGGCTCGGCGGCTCCGCGTCCGGCGGTGGTGGCGGCGTGCGCATCAGCGCGAACGCGGTGAGGGAGAGCACGAAAGAGCCGATGTCGATCGCGTACGCGGCGGCCACGCTCGCCGCCGCGATGACGACCCCCGCGAGCGCCGGTCCCGCGATCTGCGACACGCTCGCCAGCGACCAGTTGATCGCGGTGGCGGCCTTGAGCTCGTCGCGCTCGACCAGCCGTGGGAACAGCGCGTCCAAGGGTGGCCGCAGGACGGCCATGGCGGCGGCGAACAGAGCGCTGGCGACGTAGAGCAACCACAACTGCGGGGTCGGGATGAGCGCGTTGACCAGCAGCGCGATCGAGACGAAGGCCGACGCCAACTCGGCACCGAAGATCAGCCGCCGGCGGTCGAAGGCATCGGCCAGCGCGCCGCCCACCAACGCCAACACGATGATCGGGATGAACTCGGCGGCGCCCAGCAGCCCGACGGCGAGCGAGGAGTCGGTGAGATCGAAGACCTGCACGAACAGGGCGACCTGGGTGAACGCGCCGCCCAGCAGCGAGACCGAGTACCCGCAGATCATCAGCCGCAGGTCGCGGCGGCGACGCAGCAGCGAGAGGTCCGGGAGGATCACCGCAGGCGGGCCAGGACCCAGCTCGTCAGGCGCAGGATCCGGTCCACCTCATAGCCCTGCAGGGCCAGGCGCGCGGCCTCGTCGGCGTAGGCGGACAGCATGTGGGCGGTGAGCTCGGGGTCGGGGCAGGTGGTCGGCGTTGAGGGTCTGTGCGAGTCGCTGCACCACCGCCGCGCGGCCGGCGGCGATCCGCTGGTGCAGCAGCCGTGGCGCGCCCTCCTGCGGAACGAGCACGAGCTTCCACGTGTCCGGGTCCGCGCGCACCGCCTCGAGGTAGGCGGTCAGGGCTCCGAGCAGGTCGTCGAAGGAGTCGGGGAGTTGTGTGAGAGCGCGCACGGTCTCGCGCTCGACCAGCGCCTCGAGCAGGCCGCCGAGGTCGTCGAAGTGGCCGTAGACGATCGGGCGGGTGATGCCCGCGCGCCGCGCCACGGCCTCGATCGAGACGGCGTGGAAGCCGTCGCTCGACCGCGATCGCCTTGGTCGCGTCGAGCATCTGCTCGCGCCGCTCGGTCGCCGGTCATCCGCAGTGTTGCGGGCCGGAGGTTACAGAACCGTAAGTTACGGTACACGTAACCGCAGCATGGACGTCTCCATCGCCATCGTCGGCAGCGGATTCTCCGGCCTCGGCATGGCGAGTCCGGCTTAAGCAGGAGGGGATCGAGGACTTCGCGTCCTCGAGCGCGGGGACGACGTGGGCGGGACGTGGCACGACAACACCTACCCGGGCTGCGCCTGCGACGTGCCCAGCCACCTCTACTCCTTCTCCTTCGCGCCCAACCCGGACTGGACGCCGGACCTACTCGCGCAGCCGAGATCCGCGCCTACCTGAGCGGGTGCGCCGACGACTTCGGCGTGACGCCGCACGTGCGGCTGAACTGCGAACGTGACCGAGTGCCGCATGGGACGAGAGGCCGCGGCGCTGGGGCTCGACACGTCGCGGGCCGCTCCGCGCGCGGGTGCTGGTCTCGGCACCGGGCCGCTGGTCGAGCCGAAGATCCCGGAGTCCCCGGGCCTCGACGACCTTCGAGGGCACGGCGTTCCACTCCGCCCGCTGGGACCACGACTACGACCTGCGCGGCAAGCGCGTCGCCGACATCGGCACGGGCGCGTCGGCGATCCAGTTCGTGCCCGCGATCGCGCCCGACGTCGCGCAGCTGCACGTCTTCCAGCGCACGCCGCCGTGGGTCATGCCGCACAGCGCGCGCGCGATCTCGCGTGTCGAGCGGACGGGTCTTCCGGCGCGTCCCGGCGGTCCAGAGCGCGCTGCGCGGCGGCATCTACGCGCGCGCGCGAGCTGACTGGTGCTCGGGTTCGTCAAGCACCCGCGGCGATGAAGCTGCCCGAGCGGTCGCGCGCCGGCACATGCGCAGGCGGTCTCCGATCCCGAGCTGCTCGAGAAGGTCGACGCCGGACTACACCATCGGCTGCAAGCGCATCCTGCCGTCGAACGCGTGGTATCCGGCGCTGGCGCGGCCGAACGTCGAGCTCGTCACCGGGGGCTCGCGGAGGTGCGCCCGCACCGGTCGTCGCTCGACCGGGCGGTCGAGCGCGAGGTCGACGCGATCATCTTCGGCACCGGCTTCCAGGTCGACCGACATGCCGGTCGCGCGGACGGTCCGCGGCCGGACGGCGGACGCTCGCCGAGGCCTGGGACGGCTCGCCGCAGCGCGCACCTCGGCGCACCGTCGCCGGGCTTCCCGAACCTGTTCATGCTGCTCGGGCCGAACACCGGCCTCGGCCACAGCTCGATGGTCTACATGATCGAGTCGCAGGTCGCCTACGTCGCTCGACGCGCTCAGCACGCTCGGACGCCGTGCGCGGCGCCGTCGAGGTGCGGCCCGAGGTGGCAGGCCGCGTACAACGCCGAGCTCGACGGCGGATGCAGGGCACGGTGTGGAACACGGCGGCTGCGCGTCGCTGGTACCTGGACGCGCACGGGCCGCAATCGCGACCCTGTGGCCGGACTGGACCTGGCGCTTCCGCCGGCGGACCCGACCCAGCGCTTCAACGCTCGACGGCAGGTGCGTGCGGGTGGCGGCATGAGCGCCAGTGATCATCACCGGCGCGGCCGGCGGGATCGGCAGCGCCACCGTGGCCGAGCTGCGCAGCGGGCGCGACCGTCGTCGGGCTCGACCTCAAGCCGCGAGGCGCGACGTGCCGCTGCGACCAGGCCTCGGTGGACGCGGCGGTCGCCGCGGCGATCGAGCGGCTCGGCGGCCTCGACGTCCTGATCAACAACGCGGGCGCTCGGCGACCCGCAGAGCGCGGGCACTGCCGCCCGACGAGGAGGCGCTGGCCGTGCTCGACGTGAACCTGATCGGGCCCTGGCGCGTGACCTCCGCCGCGTTGCCGGCGCTGCGCGAGTCGCGCGGGCGCGTGGTCAACGTCGCGTCCGGGCTCGCGCACATCACCGTGCCGTTCGCGACCGCCTACACGATGAGCAAGCGCGGCGTCGTCGCCTACTCCGACGCGCTGCGGCTCGAGCACGGCGACGCGATCACGGTCACCACCGTCTACCCGGGCTACATCCGCACCCGCATCCACGAGCAGTCCGCGCGGCCGGCGTCCCGCTCGAGGGTCCGTCCCGGTCGAGGAGGTCACCGATGCGGCCCGCACGCTCACCCGCGCCGCGCTCGGCGAACCGGTCCGCGACCTCGCCACGACCCGCCAGGGCACGCTGAGCTACGCGGTCGTGCGCGTGCTGCCGCGCCGGGCGCTCGACGCGCTCACCCACCGCCAGATGAAGCGCCTCGCGCGCAAGGGCCATTTCGCCCGGACGGCCTGGCGGGCGAGTTCGCGGCGCGGTTACGCGGTTGAGCTTCCACGCCGCGACTCAGCGGCGCGGCGGTTGTGTTCACCGTCTGACAGCAGGTGTCGAATTCGGCGGTGCGGCTTCGTCTTAAGGGGCATGGAGCGGATTCACCGCCGGGCCCATGTGGCCGACTCAGAGGCTGACGCTGGTGCCGGTGTCGGCGGCGCGGTAGAGCGCCTCGATGGTGCGGGCCTGGCCGACCGCGTTGGCGCGGCCGAGGCGGGGTGGGTCGCCGCCGGCGATCGCGCGGCCCATCTCGTCGAGCTCGCGGCCGTAGGGGTCGACGGTCTCGGGGGTGACGTGTTCCGGCTCGCCGTCGCGCGTGATCGCGAACCCGGCGCCGAGCGGCGTCTGCCACGGGAACGGCACGTCGATCGTCCCGTCGGAGCCGACGATCTCGAGCTGGTTGCGGCGGCAGACGTCCATGCCGCAGTCGAAGATCCCGAGCACGTCGCCGGGGGAAGCGCAGCACGCCGGTGAAGCGGTCGTCGACGCCGTCGTGCGAGCACCTGCTCGCCTGAGACGCGGTCCGGCTCGCCGGCCAGCAGCCGCAGCGCCGAGACGCAGTAACAGCCGAGATCCATGAGCGCTCCGCCGTCGAGGTCGGAGCGCATGCGGACGTTGTCCGGCGTCCAGGGCAGGTTGAAGCTGAACGCGGCGCGGACGAGCCGGAGCTCGCCGATCGTGCCGCCCTCCGCGACGAGCGCTCCAGCGTGCGGTCTGCGCGTGGTGCGCCACATGAACGCCTCCATGCAGACCCGGTCGCCTTCGCTCGGCGACGTCGAAGAGCGCGCTCGACCGCCTCGGGCGAGGCGTCGCTCATCGGCTTCTCGCAGAGCACGTGCTTGCCCGCCTCGAGGGCCCGGATCGACCACTCGACGTGCACGATTCGGCAGCGAGACGTAGACCGCGTCGATGCGGTCCGATGCGAGCAGCGCCTCGTAGGAGCCGAACGCCTCCGGGATCCCGTGCTCGTCGGCGAACGCGCGGGCCCGCGCGAGATCACGCGAGCCCACGGCGACGATCGTGGCATCCGACGACGCGCGCGCACCGTCGATCAGCTTCTCCGCGATGCGCGCGGTCGAGAGGATGCCCCAGCGCGTCATCTGCCGGTTGCGGCTGCCCTTCTGCGGGAGATCGCGTCGACGGAGGCGGCGAGCAACAGCACGAGGCCGTTGATGATGAACTGCACGCCGGACTTCTGCGTGACCAGCGGCAGGCCGTTGGCGATGATCGCCACCACCAGGCCGCCGGTGACGGCGTCGTACATCCGGCCGCGCCCGCCGAACAGCGACGTGCCGCCGATCACGGCCGCGCCGACCGCGTAGAGCAGCGTCTGCGCGCCGCCGGTCGTCGGCGAGACGCTGTTGTCGCGCGAGGCGAGCAGGATGCCCGCGACGACCGCCAGCGTCGAGCAGAGCACGAAGCAGGCGGTCTTGATGTTGGCCACGCCGATACCGGCGCGGCGCGCGGCCTCGGTGTTGCCACCGACCGCGTAGATGTGCCGGCCGAATCCGGTGCGCGCACAGGACGAACGTCAAGCACCACGACCAGCGCCACCACCAGCGGCACCACCCACGGCACGCCCTGGATCATGATCGGCGCGTTCGCGCGCTGGCGCTCCTGGTTGAGCAGGTAGGTGATCACCAGGATCACCACCGCCAGCGCACCGACCTTGGCGCCCCACACCGACATCGCCGGCGTCTGCAGCCCGGCCGCGCCGGCGTGTCCGGATCGACCAGAACGTCGCCGCCGGCGAACCCGCCGATGACGATGAGCGCCGAACAGCCAGCCGAGCGCGACCGGCATGTTCTTGTTCATGATCGCGAGGATCTGCTCGTTGCGGATCGGGATCGTCCCGCCCTCGCCGATGATCAACAGCATCGCGCCCTGCAGGCCCAAGAAGTAGGCCAGCGAGACCACGAACGACGGGATGCCCAGCCGCGCGACCAGCACGCGCCATCGAGAAGCCGATGACCATGCCGGTCGCCAGCACCGCGATCACCGACAGCACCCAGTTCCAGCCATGATTGGTCAGCGTCACGCCGAGGATGGCCGCGCCCATGCCGGCCGCGAAACCGGCCGAGAGGTCGATCTCGCCCAACAGCAGGACGAACACCAGGCCCATCGCCAGCACCATGATCGCCGCGCCCTGATTGAGCAGGTTGGCGAAGTTCTGCGCCGTCAGAAACGAGTCCGGCTGCAGCACGCCGAACACGATCACCAGCACGACGATGCCCGAGGATCGCCGGCAGCGACCCGAGATCGCCGCCCTTGACCTTCTCCCAGTACGCGCCCGCGGCCTCGCCGATACCGCCCTGGCCGGGCGTGGTCTCCAGATCGAACTGGCTGACCTGCTCCTCCTGGGTCGTGCTCATACCGACCGCCCCCGCGTCAGCGACAGCAGGCGCGAGCCCGATGTCCCCGGAGCGCCCCGCGGTGATCAACTCGATCACCTGCGTGTTGTTGACCTCCTTGGCGCGCACCTGCGCCGCCATCTGCCCCAGATACAGCGTGGCGATCGAGTCCGCCACCTGAAAGACGTCGTTCATGTTGTGCGTGATCAACACCACGCCGAGGCCGTTCTCGGCCAGCCGGCGCACCAGGTTCAGCACCTGCTCGGTCTGGGCCACGCCCAAGGCCGCGGTCGGCTCGTCGAGGATCACCAGCTTGGAGTTCCACAGCACCGCCCGGGCGATCGCCACCGTCTGGCGCTGACCGCCCGACAGCGACGACACGCTCTGGCGCAGCGAGCGCAACGTGCGCACCGACAGCGACTTCAGCGTCGTCCCCGCCCGCTTCTCCATCTCGGTCTCGTTGAGCACGATCCCGGACTTCAGCTCACGCCCGAGGAACATGTTGTGCACGACATCGAGGTTGTCGCACAACGCGAGGTCCTGATAGACGATCTCGATCCCCAGCGCGTTCGCGTCCTTCGGCCCGTGAATGGTCACGGGCTGGCCCTCGAAGAGCATCTCGCCGTCGTCGAAGGGATGAATCCCCGCGATGCACTTGATCAGGGTGCTCTTGCCCGCGCCGTTGTCCCCGACCAGCGCGGTCACTTCCCCGGCCCGGACGTCCAGATCCACACTGCGCAGGACCTGAATCGCGCCGAAGCTCTTATTGATCCCGCGCAGGGACAGCAGCGGGCCCCGCTGCTGTCCCTCGACGGCGTCTGTCATCCGCTGACGCCGTTCTCTTCGCAGGCCTTCTTGAGCGCCTCGCTGGTGCAGAGCTTGTCGGCGGTGGTGAACCCGTCGGCCACGACGTCCTTGACGTTGTCCTTGAAGATCGCCTGCGGCGTCAGCAGCACCGACTTGACCTTCTGCTTGGTCTCGGTGTCATCCACCGTCCCCGTCGCCTGCGAATCGGCACCCGCGGTGTCGCCCTTGGCCAGCGAGATCGCCAGCTTGGCCGCCGCGTCGGCTTCCTTCTTGATCGCCTTATACACCGTCATGCACTGATCGCCGGTGAGCACGCGCTGCAGACCCTCATCGGTCGCGTCCTGGCCGGTGACCGGGACCTTGCCGTTCTGGCCGTTGCGCTTCAGCACCGAGACCACCGCGCCGCCGAGACCGTCATTGGCGGCGTCGACGCCGATGAACTTGCCGTTGGCCTTGGTGTACATCTGCTCAAAGATCGTGCCGGCCTTCGTGTTATCCCAATCCGGGCACCGACTGATCGGCCGACGACGTTATAGCCCGCGTCCGTGATCGCCTTCTCATAGCCCTGCTTGAACAGCGTCGCGTTGTTATCGGTCGGCGAACCGTTCAGCAGCGCGACATCGCCGCTCTTATCGCCGTTGGCCTGCATGCACTTCACCAGGCCCTCGCCCTGCGCGGTACCCACCGCCACGTTGTCAAAGGACACGTAATACGACGCGCCGCCACCCAGCGTCAGACGGTCGTAATCGATGACCGGCACACCCTGCTGCTTGGCCTTCGCGATCACCGCCGCCGCCGACGGCGAATCGAGATTGACGATCAACAGCACGTTCGCGCCGCTGTTGAGCATCTGATCGGCGATCGTGGCGAACTTCGCCTTATCACCATTCGCATTCTGAATATCCGACTCCACCCCAGCAGCGGTGAACGCCTCACCGAGATACTTGCGATCAGCCGTCTCCCACCGCGCGGACGAAGCCGCATCCGGCAGGATCACACCGACCTTGGCCTTCGCCGCCTCAGTCGCCGTCGCGGTCGCGTCACCACCGCCGCCGCTTGTCGACGGCGTGTCGTCACTGCCGCACGCGGCAACAGCGAAGGCAAGCGCACCCGCAGCGAGCGCTGCGGCGAGACTTGACTTTCTCATCGTTTCTCCTCCTCAGGAGTTCAGCGAAAGCCCTTCGGCGGGCTTCCGATGTACGAGATTGATCCGTATCGGGGGCTCATCGGCCTCCGCGTCGGACGTGGTCCCGGCGGAGTTGCCGGCGTCGCTGCAACTCGCGCAACCTCCGAGCGAAACCATCCAGCCGCGAAAGACCCGCTCACGCGGCGATCACGCCACGCGGTTCACCACCAGATCGAGCGGAGACCCCGAAGTGCAGCTGTGGGCGCCGCGGGCCGCCCCGACTTTCGGGGCGGCCCGGGACCTGACTCAGGGCGTGGTCGTCGACAGCGTGAACGTCAGCGTCTTGCCGTAGGCGCCCGTACGCAGCGCCTGGCCGGCGCCGATCTCCTGACGGAAGCCGATCGACACCGAGTCGTTGCTCACCGGCCCCCCGTAGCTCAACAGCGCCAGCGGGCTGCCCGCCGTCGCACTCAGCGGCGCAAACGCGTTTGCGTTGGCCCGCACCTGCAACTGCTCGCCGAGCGCGAAGGACCCGTTCACGAGCCGCCCGGTCGCGGACTGGCTCGGATCGGTGACCGACAGCATCGCGTCGCCCGCCGTCGAGGTCACCGTCGCCGTCGTGGTCGCCTCATAAGGGCGACTGACCCCCGGCGCGAAGGCCCCAAACGACGCGGGCGCCCCCAGCGTCAGCGCCAGGGTCGCGGGCACGGTGCCGCCCACGCTGCCGCTCCTGCGACGCGCCGACCTGGAAGCTCCGCGACACGTCGGGCGCGCGGAAGTAGTTCGCATCGCCGGACTGCGAGGCGGTGATTTTGCAAGTGCCTGCACCGGTGAGCGTGACGATGTCGGCGGAGACGGTGCAGGAGCCCGAGGCGCTGAAGCGCACGGGCAGGCCTGAGCTCGCGGTCGCACTCACCTTGAAGGGCGGACCGCCGGGCTTGTCCGCCAGGGGCTCAAAGGTGATTGCCTGACCGCGCTTGATGTAATGGAAGGTCACCTCAATTCTTCCGGCTGTCGCACCCGGATACACCCGGACTTCAACGGTACCCCATTGAGTCGAACCATTGCCAAACTGCGTCAGGTCGAGTGCAGTGAGCGTAGGCGTGGTGGTGTCTGTCCCAATGAGTTGATCTGCCGTCAGTGTTTGCGGACCCCAGATTCCAACACCGTACGTGTGATTCAAAGTGTAAGAACCAGGCGCGATGCCGTCAAAGACATACACCTCGTCCTTACCGTAGGTTTCATACGTCATCTGCCTTGTCGTACTTTGCGTGCCTCCTGTTGGCCGCTTGATCAAATCGAGCTCAGCGCCTCTGCCCCGCGTTTCGAACGGGTTCTCGACGTATCGAGGTGTGCCGCTGGAGAAAGCCTCTACTTCGAAGTAGTACTCCGGATCGACGTTCAGGCTATTGATGTTCAGGGCGTTCTTCCCATAAACCATGTCGCTCTGGTACAGCTTGTTTCGTTCAATGCCGTAGCGCACCACGTAGCCATCGGCGCCATCCACCGGTTGCCACAGCAAATCGGCCTGGCGGCGGTCCACTTCGTTGCGAACAGCCATGAAGCGGCCCGGTTGCACCTTTGTGAACTTTGATGCATCCGGATTGCCGAAGACACGGAACTCCTTTACGGAGAACCTTCCATTGTCGGGTGTGAAGACATTGGTCATCCTCACATACCGACCTGTTACGGCCGTGGGGAGTTCGATGTAATCAGACAGCAAGTTCTGGGGGTTATTGCTCTTGTCAATAACTTGGGTCCAGTTCTGGTTATCGTCGGATACTTCGACAGTATATGATTGATAGCGGGTGAGTGCCCCGCCTCCGCTGGCACCAGCCCTGTCAAATTGAATCTGGATCCCGCGAATATCGCTCTTCTTGCCGAGGTCGACGGTCATGTATTCGCCCGGGTTACCCGTTCGAGCGCTCCAGAATGTCTTCCCGTTCTGATCCACCGCGAATTGCGGCCAGTAATTGCCCGTCTGGGCACCGGGGGGCTGCGTGGAAGATGTTTCGACCTTCTTGCTCCAGGACAAAAGCGTCCATCCCGTGAAGTTATCCGTGATGGGATCCTTCTTGACGCCGGGCAGATACTGCGGGTAGTCGCCGTATGCGACATTTCCGTGCATCACACCCTCCTTGTCCACATCCGTGGGGAAGAGGGACATGACCGTGCTGCCGTTGCCGCCATTCGAGGTGTACGCCACCATGGCGATGGTCCAGAGCTTACCCTGCTTGTCCTGGAAGAAGCTGCCGTGGCCTGCGCCCGGCGCTGAGCCCGACACCATCCGGGTCAGCGGGTTGTGCTCATCATAGACATATGGACCCATCGGATCGTCTGCTACGTACACACCCTGCGCGTAAGAGGCAAATTCGAGACCGATGGATGAGTACAACACATAGTACTTACCGTTGTACTTGAGCGGATGGGGGCCTTCAGTCCATCCATATTCCTCAGGACGGTATTGCCTGTCGGTGAAAAATGGGAAGATCAGGTCGGATGAATATCTGGTTTCCCAGCCATGGTTATGGGGGTCGCCCCAATTGACAACCTGTGGCTTACTGATTTCCTTAAAGGTGTGCTTGTCCAACTCGACGACTCGAATGCCCAGAACCTGCGACCATCCGTAGTACATGAACAGCCGGCCAGTGTCTTGATCGTAAAGCATGCTGGCGTCGCCATAGTTGTTGCTGGAGAATGTACCGGCGTCGTACCAGATTCCCGATTTCGGATCGTCAGTCGTCCTCACTCGGTTATCTGTATTGCCGGCGTAGTTGTACAGCTTGCCGTCAATTTCCGTCATGCCAACGATCCCGCCCAGGAGGTTGGGCGCATCGACATAGTTCCAGTTCGCGAAGTCAGATGACCACCAATAGCCACGCCTCCCACGTGTGAAGAGGTAGTAGTCACCACCGATTATTTTGATAACAGGCTCGCCGGCTGTCAGAATTCTCTCCGAACCCTGAGTAAGCGAAATGGGGTTGGTGTACGTGGTTGGGTTCTGTACGACCGACTTTCCCGATGGCACTACCGGCAGCGTTCCCGATGCCTGGGCCTGGGCTCCGCTCGCGAGGACGAGCGACCCCACGAACGCCAACAGAACAGATGCCAACTTCTTCATACGACTCCCCCCTCTGGACCCAGCTGGACTGTGACGTGGCGCACAATACGGCCGGACATTGTCCCCGTCAAGGACGAACTGGCGACATTTGGGTTTCAATTTGTCCGTTGACGGACAAACTGGTCCACTAGGATGCTCCCACGACCATGGGACGTCGGGAGTCGCTGCGAAGTCGCAACGGGCAAGCCGTCGTCGCTGCGGTTAAGTCGAGACCACGGTGCAGCCGGGCCGACGTAGCTCGGGTGACCGGCCTGTCCACCTCGGCCGTCTCGACGCTCGTGGCCGACCTGATCGAGGCCGAGGTGCTGGTCGAGCTCGGCACCAAGGCGTCGGGCGCGGGCGGCCGGCCGGCAGTGGCCCTCGGTTTGGCACCCCGAGCAGGATCGCTGGTCGGGATCCATGTTGGCCACGCCGACCTGCGGGTGGTGCTCACGTCCCTGGACGGGACCGTGCTGATGCAGCAGCGCCACTTCCTCGACGTCGACCACGAACCGGCAGCGTCACTGGATCAGCTGGCTCGGAGCACAGCCGATCTGCTCGCGACGGGGGACGTCGACCGAGCTCGAGTGCTCGCGGTAGGCGTGGCCGTCTCCGCACCGGTGGTCGACTCGCGCATGCTGGCGTCGCCGCCGATGCTGCTGGACTGGGGCGACGTCGACATCGCCGGCGTTCTGGGCTGAGCGGACCGGGCTCCCGGTCCACATCGGGAACGACGCGACGCTCGGGGCGCTCGCCGAGTGGCGCCTCGGCGCCGGAACCGCTGTCGACGACCTCGTGTACGTGATGTTGGGTGAGGGCGTCGGTTGCGGTCTGGTCCTCGGCGGTCGCCTGCACACGGGTGCGTCGGGGACCGCCGGGGAGCTCGGCCACCTCCCTGTTGTCAGCGACGGCAAGATCTGTCGGTGCGGGTCTCGCGGCTGCCTCGAGACGGTCGTGAGCAAGCGTGCTCTGGTCTCGGCCCTCGCGCACACGATGGGCCTCGAGGCAACGGTCGGCACCCTGCTCGACCTGGCGGACGTCGGCGATCGGGGGGCGCTGCGCCTGCTCACCGACGCCGGCGACGTACTCGGCAAGGCCCTGGCAGGGGTGTGCACCATTGCAGACCCGAGCCTGGTCGTGATCGGTGGTGACCTGACCGCCCGACCGGAGTCCAGCGAGACCCTGCTCGTGGCCGCGCGTCAGGCCCTCGGTCAGGCCCTACCTCCGGTGGCCAACCACGACGTTCAGATCGTTCGTGCCGAGCTCGGCCCTCGCGCCGAGGCGCTCGGAGCAGCACTGCTCGCAGCCTCGAGGTCCGGCATCCGGCTGTCGGAGGTCGCGGAACCCGGCTGAACGCGGCAGCGACTCCGCAGGGTCCGTGTTCAGCAGACAGCTCTCGCGCAGCTAGCGCTTCCCGCGACCGGACATGCGGCCCAACCGGTCGGACATCGACCTCGCCGGCTTGATGTCGACCAAGGTCGAGCCAGCCGGCAGTGGGAGATCCTCCGCCTGCTCCGTGGCGAGTGTCGTGCGGACGTGGCTGGTGCCGATCGAGCCGATCTGATCCGCGTCGACGAACCGCGTGCCGCTCGCCGCCTGCACGACGGTGCCGTCGAACACGGAGACCTTCTCGTCGACCAGCACGGCCTGGACCACGGCGAACTGGTGCCCGTCGATCGTCTGCACCGGAGTGCCCGGTCGGAGGGCGGTGTAGGCGATCGGGTGGTCAGACGCGTCCCGCATGCCGCAAGGGTAGGGGCGGCCGATGACGACGACCGAGACTTCGGGGACCTGTCCGCCCACGTGAAGGCGGGTTCTCAGGAGAGTGGCGAGATGAGACCACTTCGATACTCGATCAATGTCACGCTCGACGGCTGCTGCCATCACGAGGCAGGCTCCCGCCGGACGAGGAGTCGATGCGCTACTGGACCGCTGAGATGCAGCGAGCCGATGCCCGCGGCGAGACGGCGTCGCGCAGCTCCGGCACAAAGCGCAGCGCGAGCTCGGCGTTGGGCCACGCCGCCGGGTCGGCGCCGGCCAGCAGTACGGCGTCGCGAACTCGTCGGCGACGCCCCTCCGCGGACTCCCTGCGCGCGGCCAGGAGCCGGAACTGAAAGCGCTGGGCGCTGGCCGACTGGCGGCGTTGGACGCGGAGTCGGGCGCGCTTGACGCGTTGCGGGTCGTGCTCGCGCGCGAGCGCTCGCATCCCTTTCGCCAACCCGAGCAGCCGCGCGACGTCGCCGGCGAAGCGCTCCGCGCGCTGCTGGCGCGCGAGCACACACAGCGCCCCCGCACCACTCGCGGGCCAGCCCGCCGGGCGCTGCTCGGCGTGCGTCTCATACAGCGCGATCGCTCGCGCCACCAGCTCGCGCACCGCGGCGGTTGCCGGACCGGCGAGTGCGGTCCCGGACTCACAGACCATGGCCAGCCAGTATCGATTTTCGACCCACGCCTCACGGAGACGGCCCAGCGGGCACGCGTGCCCCGGCGACCACGTCAGCACCTCGGCGCTGCGCGCTGAGGCCTGCGCGCCGATCACGGTGTTTCGCCGCTGGTAGCGCTGCTCACGCGCGGCGAGGCGCCGTGCCACCAGGGCGTCGAAGTCCTTGAGCGAATCGAGCCCGATCCCCTCATTGCCTGCCTTTGGCGCGGTCAGCGTCGTCGCCGGCTGCCGGACCGCTGGACCCTGCGCCGCCGGCACCCCGGTCTGAGCCGTCGCAGAGCTCCGCAAGCGTCCCGCGGCGACCAGTACGGGCGCCGACGTAGGAGGCGCCCCGAAGGGATGCGTCAAATCTCTACAGACCGTCCGTAGCTGTGCCGCCGCGGCGATCTGCACTTCGACGAGCGCCACGCGACGGGCGCGCTGAGTCGCGGCCGTACGCGCCTTCGCGATCCGAGCCCGGGTCGAGGGCGCCGGTGTGCCGCTGCGCGCACGAATCGCCCCCAAGCTCGGCGCCACCCGGCGCGTGCGTCGACGCGCACGCTCACGGGCACGCCAGCGATGCGCGCGACGGCGCGCGACCCGCAGCTCCGGTTCACTCGCCGCCGGCGCGCCGAGCAGCACGATCTGCGTGCGCCACCACATTCCCTGCCCGTCGCGCTCGGGCTCGTGCGCGACCACGCCCGCGACCTGCAGGTCGTCCAGCCAGCGCTGCACGCTCTTGCGATGCGCCCGCACGAAGCGCGCGCGCTCTGACCGCTCGCGTGGGACCGCGCCCCAGCCGATCACCGGCGCCAACCCCACCACGAGCTGCTCAATCGACGTCGCGGACCGAGCCGAGCGCTGCGCGTGACCGAGCCGGAACAAGTAGCGCTTGACGGCGTACGCGCGCGTCTCCACGCGATCATCGCCCGGCGTCGCAACCTCGCGCGCGACGGGCTCGCCCCAGCAGCGCACACACCTCCAGTCGGCCCGGTTCAGCGGGCAGCGGCTCGATCGCCGGCCGATACCAACGACCCGGCGCCTTACGGCGGTGATGCGCAAACGCGCGTTCCAGCGGCACCGCCAACGCCCGAAGACGCCACGGCAGCAAGCACCACTGCGCACGAGAGCGGACGCTCGCGGCACAGCTGGACAACGTCCCTGCAGCCCGCGCGACAGCACGCCAAGCGCACGACGACGCGACCCCTCAGAAAGGGGTTGGCGATCCGTCCGACTCACGGCTACAGTTGCGAGTACGTTCATATGAAGCCGCTCCTCACGGAGCGGCAGCTGGTCGGAAGGCCGCAGACGAGGACCGGGCAGTCACCCGGTCTTCTTCGTTCCGCGGCGATACGCCGTGGGGGGCCCGGCAGTTCGGTCGGGCCGACACGGGCGCGCGCCTGCGCGCCGGGTCGCGGCAGTGCCCCTGGAAGGGTCCCCCAACGGGGGCGTCCGATGCCGCTCGAGCCAGCGGAGCACGCGCACGGTGGGGCCTGTTCGGCGCCGAGTGCGTGAGGAGCAGCGCTCCTCAGATAGGGAGCAGGTTGCTACCCATCTGCTCCCTATGCCCCTTATCGACGCCGCAAACAGCGGGTTTCGGTTGCGGGCTTCTTCGCACCTAGAACGCGAAAAACCGCTGCACACCCCCGCGAATTCGCGGGGTGTGCAGCGGCTTTGAGAGTGGAGACGGCGGGAATTGAACCCGCGTCCGCAATCGCGTAAGAGTCGACGTCTACGAGCGTAGCCGGTGCTCTATATCTCGCCTCTACTCGCTTCACCGGCGAGGTTGTAGAGGTCCAGCCCAATCGAATGTCCCCTCGGTCAGCTCAGGCGGGCTGATCCTTAGGTAATCCCGCTAATGGCTCGGCCTGATCCCAGCGCGGGCTCCGGGGGCCGAGACTCTTCACCTAGTTTCGGCTAGGCGACGAGCTGGTAGCTGTGGCTATCCGCCGCAGCAGTGCGAGTGTTCGCATTTGTTGGTGCCGGGGTTTTACGAGGCCTCCGGTACCTCGGCTCGCAACCGACCCCACGAAACGACCACGTCGAAGCCTGTCGTCCCCGGGGAGTTGTGCCCCTTCAGTGTAGAGGCAGTTAGGGTGCCGTTGCATGCGGAGTTTCGACGTGGTGGTGCTCGGCGCGGGACCGGCCGGCGAGGTGGCGGCGGGGCGGCTCGCCGAACATGGGCTGAAGGTCGCGATCGTGGAGGACCGGCTCGTCGGCGGTGAGTGCTCGTATCTGGGCGTGCATGCCGTCGAAAGCGCTGCTGCGCCCATACGAGGCGCTGGCCGAGGTCAAGCGGGTCCCCGGGGCGGCCGAGGCCGTGACGGGGGAGCTCGACGTCGCGGCCGTGCTCGCCCGGCGCGACCAGGTCATCCACGGACTCGACGACGACGCCCAGCTGCCGTGGCTCGAGGACCGCAAGATCGAGCTGATCCGGGGCCGCGGGAAGCTCGTCGGCGAGCGGCGGGTGCGCGTCGGCGACGAGGAGATCGAGGCCAAACGCGCCGTCTTTCTCGCGGGCGGGTCGACGGCGGCGATGCCGCCGATCCCGGGCTTGGACGAGATCGACGGCGCGTGGACCAACCGCGAGGCGACGATCGCCAAGGAGATCCCCGCGCGGATGGTGATCCTCGGCGGCGGCGTGGTCGGCGTCGAGATGTCGCAGGCCTTCCAGACGCTCGGCAGCCAGGTCACGCTGATCGAGGGCGCCCGGCGGCTGATCCCGAACGAGGAGGAGTTCGCCTGCGTCCAGCTGACCGCGTCGCTGCGCGAGCGCGGCGTCGACATCCGGACGGCGCAGAAAGCCGAGCGCGTCGAGCAGGCCGCGGACGGCACGATCACGGTGGCCACGACCGACGGCGGCAGCGCCGAGGCGGACGTCGTGCTGGTCGCGTTGGGCCGCAAGCCGGCGACCGATGACGTCGGCGTCGAGGTCGTCGGCCTCGAGCCGGGCAAGACGATCGATGTCGACTCGCACTGCCGCGTTCCCGGGCACGATTGGCTCTACGCGATCGGCGACATCAACGGCCGCTCGCTGTTCACGCACATGGGCAAGTACCAGGCGCGCGTCGCCGCGGACTTCCTGCTCGGCCACGACCGCGCCCTCTCGCACGGCGCCGACGGCCTGCTCTCGCCGCGGGTGATCTTCACCGAGCCGCAGGTCGCGGCGGTCGGACACACGAGCGAGTCGGCCGAGAAGGCGGGCCTGATCGTCGACGTCTACGAGACCTCGACGTCGGGCAACGCCGGCGGCTCGTTCTACGGCCACGACGCCGCGGGGACGACGCGCTGGCTCGTCGATCGCGAGCGGCGGATCGTCGTCGGCTGCACGATCACAGGTGCCGAGATCGCCGACTTCCTGCACGCGGCGACGATCGCGATCGTGGGCGAGGTGCCGCTCGAACGGCTGCGGCACGCGGTCCCATCGTTCCCCACCCGCAGCGAAGTCTGGCTGCAGCTGGAGCCGACGTAACGTCGCCCGAGGTCCGAGCTTGCGAGGACGGAGGGCGAAACGAAAATCGACGCGGAGGGAGCCGCTTGAGGTCCCTTCCCGATCCCGGCGCAAGCGCCGTTCTCGCTGGGGCGGCGGGCCTTTCACCTCAAGCCTCGCTCTTTGCGTCTCTGACCTCCGCGTCTAAGAAGACCTTATTCCCGGCCGGTTCGGTCGCGCAAGAGGCGTCCGGAAGAGGATCCCGCAACCTCCGCAATTTCGATCCGCGTCGAACCTTGTGGTACGATGGTCATCGAACTTCAAGCCAGGAGGTCGCTCATGTCCCCTACTCCTACTGCTCCCGCCCCCGAACGCCCCAAGCCGCCGTTCCGGCGCGTCGTCGTGTTCACGGGCAAGGCCTGACGGAGATACTCCGAGCGTGAGCTCCGGAGCCTTCGTCCGTCAGTCAAGTCGATTCCGGGGCCGCCCTGAGGGCGGCCCCGAGCAGCACCATCTCTACGTCGCGCTGGCGTGTCCCTGGTCGCAGCGCGCGGTGATCGCCCGCGCGGTCCTCGGCCTCGAGGACACCCTGTCGATCTCGTACGCCCACCCCTACCGCGACGAGCGCGGGTGGGCCTTCCCGGGCGACCGTTTCACCGACGACCTCAACGACTTCCGCTTCCTCAAAGAGGCCTACGACGCGACGGTCGACGACTACGAGGGCCGCGTCACTGTCCCCGTCTTGTGGGACAAGGACGCGCAGAGGATCGTCTCCAACGAGTCGGCCGACATCATCCGGATCTTCGACGAGTGGGCCGGCGGCGACCTCTACCCCGCGGACAAGCGCGCCGAGATCGACGCGCTCAACGAGTGGATCTACGGCGAGTTCCAGAACGGCGTCTATCGCGCCGGCTTCGCCCGCTCGCAAGAGGCGTACGACGAGGCCTACCGCGGGGTCTTCGCCGCGCTCGACCGGCTCGAGGCGCTCCTGAGCGAGCGCACCTATCTGACCGGCGACGCGATCACCGAGGCCGACTGGCGGCTGCTCCCCACGCTGCTGCGGTTCGACGCCGTCTACCACACGCACTTCCGCTGCAACGGCGCGCGCCTGATCGAGTACCCGAACCTGCTCCGGTACACGACCGACCTCTTCAGCCAGCCGCACATCGCGCAGACCTTCGCGCTGGACGAGATCAAGCGCCACTACTACACGACCCACGACGAGCTGAACCCGAAGCGGATCATCCCGGCCGGTCCCACCGACCTGGGCTTTACCGCCTGAAGCTGCGCTCCATCTCGCGCTTCATCTCGCGTTCCTTGATCGACTGGCGCTTGTCGCCGACGTCCTTGCCGCGCGCGAGATGAATCTCGATCTTCGCGTGGCGGTCCTTGAAGTAGAGCCGCGTCGGGATCAGCGTCAGACCTTTCTCCTTGGTCTTGCCGATCAGGCGCTCGATCTCGCGCCGGTGCATGAGCAGCTTGCGCGGGCGCTCGGGCTCGTGGTTCTCGCGCGTCGCCGGGGCGTACGGCGGGATGTGGACGTTGTAGAGCCAGACCTCGCCGTTGGTGACCGCGGCGTAGCCGTCCTTGAGCTGCGCCTTGCCCTCGCGCAGCGACTTGACCTCGGTGCCGGTCAGCACCATCCCGCACTCCCACTTGTCCATCAAGTGGTAGCGGTAGGACGCTTGGCGGTTGGTGGCGACGTCAGCCATGTCCCCTCCTATGGTGGCAGGGGACTACTTGACGGTCAGCGTCGCACGCATGCCGGCGCGCTTGTGGCCCGGGAGCGAGCAGTAGAGCGTCCAGCGGCCGCGGGTGAGCTTGCCGCGCCACTCGGCGACGGCGCCGGGCGGCGTCTCGCCGACGGCGGCGGGACGCTTCGACGCGCGGCCCTTGCCGGCCGGCACGAGCCGGAGGTCGTGCGGGTCCTCGCCACGGATCGCGAGCTGGACGATCGCCGGCCCGGCCTTGACCGTCGTGCGCGACAGCGTGAAGCGGAACTCGGTGGCCTCGACGAGCACGCGCGAGGGCGCCGCGGCCTGCGCGGGCGCCGAGAGAGCGGCGAAAGCAAGCGCGGCGATCACGAGCGACTTCACTTGAGGATCACCGGCCTCCCGATACCGCGCGCGTCAGGCAGGATCGCGAGCGGATCGACGCCGAACCAGTCGCCGCACAGCGCGCCGTAGACGCCGCGGTAGTCCGAGGTCGCGCGCAGGTTGCCGTCCTTGTCGAGCTTCGCCAGCCCCGGGAACTCGCCGACCATCCGGCCGGCGGCGCGGGACCCGATCAGGAAGCCGACGCCCGCGGCGCCGTGATCGGTGCCGGAGCCGTTCTCGGCCGCACGGCGGCCGAACTCAGACCAGACGAGCGTCAGGACGCGGTCCGCCAGCCCGCGGGCCTCGAGATCGCGCTGGAACGCGAGCAGCGAATCGAACGTGAGCTTGAGGTTCTTGGGCAGCGAATCGGCCTGGTTGGCGTGCGTGTCGTAGCTTCCGGGCGCGTTGATCGAGGCGGCGCGGATCGGCAGGCCCGCGGCGAGCATCGCGGCGAAGCCGGCGAGCCGCTTCGGGAACGCCTCGGAGCTGGCCGGGTACGCGGCGGCGGGCGTGTAGGCGGGCTTGCCGTCCTGGCCGAGCGGCGCGAGCGCGTCGCGCACGCCGCCGGCGAACGCCGCGGCACGTGCCGCCTGCGCGACCGCGGGATCGGCGGAGCCGGTCAGCGCGCGGCCGATGTTCGTGAACGCGGGCACGGCGAGCTCCTCCGCAGGGCCCCAGGCGCCCGGGGTCCAGAAGCCGACGTCCTCGGGCTCGTCGACCGCCGCGACCGGGTTGCGCGCCGTCGCCAGCGTCGGCGAGAGCTGACCGTCGAGCGAGACGCCCTGCAGCGGGTTGTCGGGCGAGCCGACGCGGTCGAGCACGCGACCGAGCCAGCCGGTGCGCAGGTGCGGATCGAGCGCGCCGACCTCCCAGAAGTGGCGCGACGTGAAGTGCGACTGGTCGGCGCCGGTGTAGCCGACCGCGGGCAGGACGGAGACCTTGCCCTCGGCGTGCAGATCGGCGAGCGCCGACGCGGCCGGGTGCCACGCGAGGCGGGAGTCCTCGGCGAAGGCGCGACCGTCGGAGACCGCGAGCGACGGTCGCAGCTTGCGGTAGAGCGGATCGCCGACGGGCGCCAGCACGGAGAGCGAGTCGACGCCGCCGTCCATGAAGACGTTCAGCAGCACGGTGCCCGGTCCGGCGCTCTGCGCCTGGGCGACGCCGGTCTCGAAGAGCGGCAGCTCCGCGAGCTTTCCCGCGCCGTAGACCGCGAGCCCCAGGCCCGCGGCACGCAGCATGCAGCGAGCGGCGCGACAGGCCGGTGCCGGCGGGCTCGGGCATGCCGGCCTCGATCGCGGGGAGGCCCGCGGACGCGCGGGCATGCTCGTTGCAGCAGTCCATGGTCAGCTCGTCAGGTAGTCGGGGCTCGTCGCGACGAGCATCCGCAGCGCGTTCAGCGCCAGGACGGGGTAGCTCGTCTGCTTCCAGGGCTTGTCGGCGGTGGCCAGGGTGTCGGCGGCGTAGCGCTCGAGACCGTTGCGCACCGTGCCGGACAGCGCCGGGGCGCCCCAGAAGGCGACCGCGCGGCGGACCAGCTCGGCGGGGTCGGCGGGGATGTCATCGACCTTGTCGGGATCGATCCGGGCCGGGTCGCAGATCTGCTGCACCATCTGCCAGCGTGCGCGGAACGTCGCCGTGTCCAGCCAGCGCGTGTCGTCCCAGCCGGAGACGTTCGGCGGCATGAACAGGTACTGGCCCGCGCTCTCGCACAGCCAGGCCCAGGCCGGCGTGTCGATCCCGCGCCCGACGGCGCGCAGCATGCCCGCGGCCTGCACGACCGGCGGCTTGACCATCCGCTTGCCCGGGTCATAGAGGTCGGGGTGCGAGAGGATCGCGGTCAGCAGCCCGCGCACGTCGCGGCCGTCCGCGACGTACATGCGCGAGAGCGCCTTCACCGTCGAGGCGGAGGGCTTGGTCGGGATGAAGTAGCCCCACAGCTTCGTGACCATGAACTCGGGGTGCCTGCGATGGCGGGTGACGAGCCGCACGCCCTCCTGCCAGCCGTAGCGCCCACGCTTGCCGTAGATCCGCTTGTAGCCGGGATCGTGTGACTTCTTGTCGTAGCGAAAACGGGTCGGCCCGGAGTCGTTCCAGTCGTTGCGGAAGCCGGTCAGCGCCTTGGCCAGCGCGCGCACGTCGCGCTCCGCATAGCCGCGCCCGGCGCCGAGGCAGAACAGCTCCTGCAGCTCGCGCGCGTAGTTCTCGTTCGGGTCCCAGCGGTTGTTGGACGTGCCGTTGAGCCACAGCAGCATCGCCGGGTCACGCGTGATCTCGACCGCCAGCTGCTCGAAGTTCCCGAGCGCGTGCCGGCGCAGCAGCGCGTTCTGGCGCAGCATCAGCTTCTGCGGGACGCCGCTCTTGGAGGTCGCGAACCAGTCGTGCCAGACGAGCGTCATCCGCTCGACCAGCGGCGCCTCGGTGCGCACCATGCGGTCAAGCCACCACAGGTGATCGTGACCCCAGGCGTCGCGCGGCGCCAGCGGCCCGTCCTCGACCCGCGGGTTCGGCCCGACCAGCCGCTTCGACGAAGGGTGCGTCAGCGAGTTGACGGCACCACGCAGCCCGAGCTTCGCGAGCGCGGCGGCCTGCCCGGGCGCAGGCCCGAACCCGGCCCGCCACAGCAGCCGCTCGGCCTGCTCCTCGCCAAAGGCACCTCGATACGCCGGAATCCCCACCCGGCATCCATCGGCACCCGCGCGCCGATCATTAAGGGGTCTGACCCCTTAACGATCGTGGGCCAGGCCTAGGCGGGATTTGAGTCCCGCGGCCCATGGAAGTGGGGCCGGGGCGCACCTAACGTGCGAGAGGTGCGCGGAGAGCGCGGTCAGACCGCTGCGGAGTATCTGGGAGCGCTGCTGCTCGTCGGCGTGATCGTGCTCGCGGTGGTGACCTCGGGCGCGGACGCGACGATCGCGAGCGAGACGAAGCGGATCGTCTGCTCGATCGCGGGTGGCACCTGCGCGGCGGCGGCCGAGCCGGGCGTCCCCGACAGCGATCTCGACGGCCCGTCGCTGAGCGACCACCCGTTCCTCGTGCTGCCGTTCCCGGGCTCGGTCACGGTCACGTGCACTTACGACGGGCGCGACCCGTCGACGTGCGTCCCGCATGGCGGCAACGGCGTGTCGGTCCAGGCCAGCGGCGAGCTCAAGGTCGAGCGGACGCCGACGACGCTGGACGCCAACGGCTGCCCGTGGCAGAACCTGTCGATCCAGACGACGCTGAAGCTGTCCGCGAACGCCGAGGCCAAGGGCGCGACGGTCGGCGGCTCGCTGTCGGGCTATCTCGGCCAGAGCACGAAGTACCAGCTCACGGTCTCGCCGGATGCCGCGGACGCGATCGCCGACGGCGACCGCCCGGCGCCCAACCCGGTCGACCCGAGCACGATCGGCGCGGGCGAGAGCATCCAGCTCTCCGAGGACTTCTACGAGGGCATCAACGCCAAGGGCAGCTACCGCGCGCTGCAGGTCGAGATGGGCTACGACACCGGCACGCGCGTGTCCAGCGGCGTCAAGCGCATCAGCCCGACCACCGTGCGCGTGATGGTCGGCGACTCCGAGTTCGTGCGCCAGGCGCTCAAGCTCGGCCTCGGCTACAAGGACGCGAGCATCGCGCTGGGCAACACCAAGGACCTGAGCAACGGCAAGCTGCATGCCGTCGACATCGACATCTCCAACCAGGCCGGCTGGGACGCCTACCAGGCCTTCCTGAGCAGCGGCCAGCTCCCGAAGAACGGCACGCCGGGCACGCTGAACCCCACGCGCGCGGAGACCGTCGTCTACACCGACGTCACGCAACTCGAGGCCAAGCTCGGCGGCCTCAAGCTCGGCGGCCAGCTCAACAGCTCCGACGGCCGCCTGACGATCACGACGAACGCCGACGGCACGGTCGACCGCGTCGCGACCGCCCGCTACGGCGACGTCGGCCTCGCGGTCACGAGCAAGCAGGACGCCGACGGCAACCCGATCGGCACCGCAACGCGTTCCCTGCTGCTGCACGACGTCGACTCCGAGTCGGTCAAGGGCCTCTACCAGCAGACGGGCCAGACGCCGCCGTCGGACATCAGCGGCGATCTGCGCCTGGACTTCACCGAGCCGCAGCTCGAGCAGATGCGCCAGCTCGCGCTCTCCAGCATCGCCGACAAGGTCGCCATGAACGGCAAGCGACCGACCAACCAGGAGATCGAGCAGTCGCTGCGCGACAACCACGGGATCGTCAAGTTCGACGGCGTCGAGTACGACTTCGGCGGCGTCGAATCGCTCCTGGGTGCCGCGGACAACCCCGACGACGCGTTGATCGCGCTCTACCACGGCGGCATGAGCTCGGGCGCGGCGCTCGAGGCGATCCAGCAGCTGCTGCTGGGCAACACGGGCGCCCTCCCGATCATCAACTCGCCAAGCTGCTGACCGCCTCCGCGAAGACCTCGGTGTGGCGATCGACGTCCGCCGCCGTGGTCGTCGGCGCCATCAACGCCATGTTGTGAAACGGCGTCAGCAGGACGCCGCGGTTGAGCGCGTACAGGTGCAGATAGCGCTCCAAACCGGGATCGGACGCCGCGTGCGCCTCGCTCCCGTTGCGCGCGGGCGCGGACTGGAAGCGGTACTCGGCGCGGCAGCCGAGCTGGGTGACGTTCCAGGGCAGCGAACCGATCGAGGCGCGGATCCCGTCCGCGAAGCGCGCGGCGAGCGGGATCGTGTGCTCCCACGCGTCGTCGGTCAGCACCGAGCCCAGCGTCGCGCGCATCGCCGCGAGCGAGAGCGCGTTGCCCGCCAGCGTGCCGCCGACCCCGCCGGTGTCCTCGTAGTCGGCCTCGACGGCGGCGAGCATCCGCTCCTCGACGTGCGGCGACAGCCCGAGCGCGCCGCACGGGACGCCGCCGCCGATCGCCTTGCCGATCGTCAGCAGGTCCGGCTCGAGGTCCCACGCCGCGGTGCAGCCGCCCGGCCCGGCGGAGAACGTGTGCGTCTCGTCGATGATCAGCAGCGTGCCGTAGCGCGAGCACAGCGCCCGCAGCGCCTCGTGGTAGCCGTCGTCCGGGCAGCACGATGCCCATGTTCGTCATCGCGGGCTCAGCCAGCACGCACGCGATCTCGCCCGTCGCGCAGCGCCACCTCGAGCGCGTCGAGGTCGTTGAACTCGATCGCGGTCGTGGTCGTCGCGACGTCCACCGGCGGGCCGACGTTGCCGGCCCGCGACACGGTCGCCGCCGTCCGGCGCGGCGACCGCGAACGCCTCGTCGACCGAGCCGTGGTAGCAGTACGAGTAGACGAGCACGCGTCGGCCGGCCGGTGAGCATCCGCGCGATCCGCAGCGCCGTCCGGTTGGCGTCCGTCGCCGTCAGGGTGAACAGCCAGCGCGGCAGGCCGAAGCGGCGCGTCAGCTCCTCCCCCACCCAGGCCGCGTCCTCGGTCGGCAGCATCGTCGTGATCCCGCGCGGCGCGCGCAGCGCCTCGCAGCACCGGCGCCGGCGCGTGGCCGGCCATCGCGCCCGTGTCGCCGAGGCAGAGGTCGACGAACTCGAGCCCGTCCGCGCACGTGCACGCGCGACCCGCTGGCCTCGGTCGACGGCGATCGGGTAGCCGCCCGCCCAGAGCATCATCCACGGCATCGGCACGCCGCCGAACAGCGACCCGCGCGCCCGCTCGTGCAGCGCCGCACAGCGCGGATGGTCGGCCCGGAACCTACGCAGTTCGGAGTCCAACATGCCGAAGTTCTACCGTGCTGCCCCATGGGAGCATGGGGAGAAGGCGTTTTAGAGAACGACACGGCCGCCGATTGGCTCGGTGATCTCGAGGAGCAGCCGCAGCTGGAGACGGTGACGATCGCGCTCGGGGACGCCGCCGGCGAGGACGATTACCTCGACGCGAGCGCCGGTTGCGAGGCCCTCGTGGCCGCCGAGCTGGTGGCCTACGCGCTCGGCCGCCCGCCGGCTGAGCCGGAGGAGCGCCTGATGGCGCTCGCCGCCGACCTGCCCGGTCTGCGCGAGCACGCCGCGCTCGCGGCGCAGGCCGTCGCGCTGATCGGCGGCTCCGAGCAGAGCGAGCTCTTCGACCTCTGGCACGAGGACGGCGACAACGACGTCTGGGACGCGTTGATTACTGACCTCGGCGCACGATTGAGCTGATCCCGGCTGCGGCGGTGGGTAGGCCCACCGCATGCCTGACAACAGAGGCGTTGCCTACATGGGGCCGGGTGAAGTCGAGATCCAGTCGATCGACTTCCCGAGCTTCACCGTCCAGGAGGGCCCTGGCGTGCCGGAGGAGAACGTCGGCCGCGAGTGCCATCACGGCGTGATCCTGCGGATCGTCTCGACCAACATCTGCGGCTCCGACCAGCACATGGTCCGCGGCCGCACCACCGCGCCCGAGGGACTGATCCTCGGCCACGAGATCACCGGCGAGGTGATCGAGAAGGGGCGCGACGTCGAGTTCCTCGACGAGGGCGACCTCGTCTCGCGTGCCGTTCAACATCGCCTGCGGCCGCTGCCGCGACGTGCAAGGAACGGCATCACCGGCATCTGCCTGAACGTCAACCCGGAGCGCCCGGGCGCGGCCTACGGCTACGTCGACATGGGCGGCTGGGTCGGCGGCCAGGCCGAGTACGTGATGGTCCCCTACGCGGACTTCAACTGCCTGAAGTTCCCGGACAAGGAGCAGGCGATGGAGAAGATCCTCGACCTGACGATGCTCTCGGACATCTTCCCGACCGGCTATCACGGCTGCGTGACCGCCGGCGTGCGGCCGGGCAGCACCGTCTACGTCGCCGGCGCCGGCCCGGTCGGGCTCGCCGCGGCGCACTCCGCGCAGCTGCTCGGCGCGGCGGTCGTGATCGTCGGCGACCTCAACCCGGACCGGCTCAAGCAGGCCGCGAGCTTCGGCTGCGAGACCGTCGACGTCTCCAAGGGCGACCCGCCGCGACCAGATCGAGCAGATCCTCGGCGTCCCGGAGGTCGACGCCGGCGTCGACGCCGTCGGCTTCGAGGCCCGCGGCCACGGCGAGAACGCCGCCAACGAGGCGCCCGCGACCGTCCTGAACTCGCTGATGGACCTCACCCGCGCGGGCGGCAAGCTCGGCATCCCGGGCCTCTACGTCACCGGTGACCCGGGCGCGAGCGACGACGCCGCGAAGGAGGGCTCGCTCTCGATCCGGATCGGGCTCGGCTGGGCCAAGTCGCACAGCTTCGCCACCGGCCAGTGCCCGGTGATGAAGTACCACCGCGACCTGATGAAGGCGATCCTCAACGACCGCGCGCAGATCGCCAAGGCCGTCAACGCGCAGGTGATCTCGCTCGACGACGCGCCCCAGGGCTACAAGGACTTCGACAAGGGCGAGTCGGTGAAGTTCGTGATCAACCCGAACGGGTTGGTCCCCGCCTAGAGCTCCACCGGGCAGGAGGTCGACGCGGCCGCGTGCGGCGTCGACCTTCTCGACCTGCACCGTCACCTCGTCGCCGAGCCGGATCCGCTTGTCGGAGTCGGCGCCGACGAGCATCGTCTCGAGCGCGTTGAGCTCCCACCACTCGCCGCGCAGGCGGCGGACGCCGAGCAGGCCCTCGTAGCCGTCGAAGGCGACGAAGGCGCCGGCGCCGATCACGCCCGGAGACCTCGCCGTCGAACTGGGCGTCCCAGCCGTTCTCGAACAGCCGGCGCTCGAGCAGGAACGCGCGGGCGACGTTGTCGGCCTTGCGCTCGATCCCCATCGCGTCGCGCTCGCGCGCGGAGCACCACTCGCCCGCGGCCTCCAGGTCCGAGGCGCGCACCGTGGCCTCGCCGGCGCCGATCGCCGACAGCAGCGCGCGATGGCAGATCAGGTCCGGGTAGCGGCGGATCGGCGACGTGAAGTGGCAGTAGCGCTCGCGAGCGCAGGCCGTAGTGGCCGAGGTTGCGCGGCGTGTAGTGCGCCTGCTTCAACGAACGCAGCACGAGCGACGTGAACGCGGCGCGGCCGTGTCCGCGCCGGCGCACCTCGCGATCGACGTCGTGCGCGGCCGCGCTGACGAGCTCGCCCGCCTGGGCGGCCGTCATGTGGCCGGGGAGCGGCGGCGTCGGGACGTCGAGCGATTCGAGCTGCTCGATCAGCCGCTCGACCCGCGGCGGGTCCGGCGGCTCGTGCACGCGGTACAGCGCGGGCAGCTTGCGCTTCTCGAGCAGGCTCGCGACGGCCTCGTTGGCGGCGATCATCAGGAACTCGATCAGCCGGTGCGACTCGGTCTGCTCGGACGGCAGCAAGGCTCTCGACGTGGCCGTCGCGCGAGAACCCGAACTCCGGCTCGCTGGACTCCACGGCCAGCGCGCCGCGCTGCCTCGCGCGCGTCCGACAGCGCCTGCGCGACCTTGCGCGCCGCAGCCAGCGGCCGCGCCCACGGGTCGCGGCGCCTGCTCGACGCCGGCGAAGATCCGGTCCACGCGCGGGTAGTCCAGGCGCTCGTCGGAGCGGATGACCGAGCGGTGGAACGCGGTCCGCCGGACCTTCGCGCCGTCGAACTCGAGCTCGACCGTCACGGTCAGCCGGTCCTCGCCCGGCACGAGCGAGCAGGCCCGGTTCGACAACGCCTCGGGCAGCATCGGCTCGACCAGACCGGGCACGTAGACCGAGTTCGCGCGCCGGAACGCCTCGCGGTCGACGGCCGAGCCCGGCTTGACGAACGCCGCCACGTCGGCGATGTGCACCCAGACGCGGATCGCGCCGTCGGGCAGCTCCTCGGCGCTGATCGCGTCGTCGAAGTCCTTGCGCGGACGGCGGGTCGATCGTGAACGTGGTCAGGTCACGGAAGATCGCGCCGATCCGGGCCTGCGACGACCTCCTCGGCGGCGATCCGCGCCTCGCGCTCGACCAGCGGATCGAAGCGCCGCCGCAGGCCGCGGTGGATCATCAGCGCCTCGAGCACGTCGCGCGCCACGTCCGGGCGCCCGATCCGGCGCTCGATCCGCGCCCCGCTTGCCGCCCGTGACCGTGACCGCCACGAGGTCGCCGACGCGCTCGCCGCGCCGCGGCTTCTCGATCGTCGAGCCGGTTGCCCGGCTCGAAGAACGGCGCGACCGCCAGGTAGCGCCCCCGCTTTTCCAGGACCCCGACGAGCGGAGTCCGCTCTCACTCCGCGGCCACCGTCTGCAGCGCCGTCTGCAGTGCCTCGTCCGTCTCGGTCTTGGGGTCGTCGCTCGCCTTGATGTCCGGGTTCACGCCGGCGCCCTTCTTCACGCCGCCGCCGCCGAGGTTGCGGCCGCTGGGCAGGAAGTACTCGCCGACCGTGATGTCGAGCGCGCCGCCGTTGGGCATCTGCTCGACCTCCTGGAAGACGCCCTTGCCGTACGTGCGCGTGCCGACGACCTTGGCGCGCTTGCGGTCCTGCAGCGCGCCGGTGACGATCTCCGACGCCGAGGCCGAGCCCTCGTCGACGAGCACGACGACCGGGATCTTCTCCGAGATCGCGCCGCCCTCGGCGTTGTAGACGTGCTCGGGCCGGTTGCGGCCCTTGGTCGACACGACGCGGCCGTCGGGCAGGAAGACCGAGGCGGTCGAGACGGCCTCGTTGAGCAGGCCGCCGCCGTTGTGGCGCAGATCGAGCACGATGCCCTTGGCGCCCTTCTTGAGCTGCTCGTCGACCGCCTTCTTGACGTCGTCGCCGGAACCCGACGTGAAGCCCGGCAAGGCGTACCCAGCCGATCTTCTTGCCGTCCGCGCGCTTGGTCTCGCTCTGGACGATCGGGATGTCGACCTTCGCGCGCTTGAGCGTCAGCGTGCGCCCGTCCTTGAGCTTCATCTGGACGGTCGAGCCGGACGGGCCCTTGATCAGCGCCGTCGACTGGTCCGACGTCTTGCCCGCGAGCGACTTGCCGTTGACGGCGACGATCACGTCGCCCTCCTTCAGGCCGCCCTCCTTCGCCGGCGAGTCGTCGTAGACCTCTTCGACGCGCAGGCCCTGCTTGATCGTGCGCACCGACATGCCGACGCCCTCGAACTGACCCTCGGTGTCGAGCTGGAACGCCGCATAGTCCTTCGGCGAGAAGTAGTGCGAGAACTGGTCCTTGAGCGACTCGACGGCGGCGGACAGCGACGTGTTCAGCAACTGGTCACGGTCGACCTTGCGGAAGTAGTCGCGCTCGATCGTGTCGACGGCCTCTTCGTAGAGGCGTCCGTCGGTGTCGGAGACGAAGGCGTTGCGGGCGAAGCCCGGAAGCGTGTTGGGATGTCCGCCGAGCCAGAGCCCGAGCACGAGTGCGAGCGGAATCAGGGCGGCGAGGACGGCGGGGAGGAGGAGGCGGCGACGTTGCATGGGCGGGCGGTCACGGTAACGCGCGTCTGTCAGGTTTCGCTAAGCAGTTCGAACCAGACCCGGGAGCGCTCATCTTCTCTGTCGACCCCCCAGGATGCGGCGAGCCGGTCGACGTACTGCAGCCCCCAGCCGCGGTCGGAGTCCGGTGAGCGCTGCCGCGGGGTGAAGCCCGGTCCCGGATCGAGCACCTCGACGCGCAGTCTGCCGCCGGCGAACGAGATGCGCAGCTCGATCTCCCCTTCCTCGCGGACGTGCTCGATGGCGTTCGCCACGAGCTCTGAGACGAGCAGCCGGGCGTTCTCCAGCGTCCGCTCGCTCACCTCGTCGCGCACGCACTCGAGAGACCGGCGCGCGGTGGCGGCGGAACCGGATGCCTTCGGAAGCGAGGTCGAGTGGATCACGGGCCCAGAAGGCGGGTACCCAACACCCCGCCGCTGGAGCGCCAACTTCGCTAGACGCGCAGGAACTTGCGCAGGCTGAGCCCTGAGCCCAGCGCCGAGACCGCGATCCCCGAGGCCAGCAGGATCCCGATCAGCAGCCTGAAATCGATCGTGTCCGGTGCCGCGATCAGCGCGAAGTCCTTCGCCAGCGGGTCCACGACCGCGATCTTGGCGATCACCAGCAGCAGCACCGCGAGCAGTCCGCCGATCGCGCCGACGATCACGCCTTCCAGCACGAACGGCCAGCGGATGAACCAGTCGGTCGCGCCCACGAGCTTCATCACCTCGACCTCACGGCGACGGGCGTAGAGGCTGAGGCGGATCGTGTTGGCGATCAGCAGCATCGAGGCGATGCCGAGCAGCGCGAGCAGCAGCGCCATCGTGATCTTCACCACGCGCGTGACGGAGAGGATCTTGTTCGTGTCCTCCTCGCGGTTGCGGACCTCGTCGATCGCCGGATCGACGACCGTGGTTCCGCCGCCCGTGGCCTGGGGCGCGAGCGCGTCCTTGAGCTTGCCGATGTCGTCCGGCTTGACCGGGGTGACGCGGTAGGTGTCCGGCAGCGGGTTCGAGCCCGAGCAGGTCGTAGGCCTTGGGATTGCGCTTGCGCTCCTCCTTGTAGGCCTGCTCCTTGGAGATGAACACGACGTTGCCGACGAGCGGCTCCGAGCGCAGCAGCCGGCCCACGCGGTCGATGTCGGCCTGCTTGACGTCGGCCTTCAGATAGACGTCGGCGATGACCTTGCTGCGGACCTCGTTGGCCGCGCCGGTCGTGGCCTGCACGACCGGCAGGAAGACGCCGAGCACGAGCACCGTGACCAGCACGGTCGCCATCGCGGCGAAGCTCGGGATCGCGTTCCGCTTGAGGGCCCGAAGCGCCTCGCGGAAGAAGAAGATCGGCCTCAACCCTGTGCGCTCCGCATGCGGACGGCGAACTCGCGCGTGGACTCGCGGGCCGTGTAGGCGCCCGCCTGCTCGTCGCGGATGATCTGGCCGTCGGCCAGCTCGATCACGCGGCGGCGCATCTTGTCCACCATCGCCACGTCGTGGGTGGCGACCATGATCGTCGTGCCGGTCTGGTTGATGCGGTAGAGCAGCTGCATGATCCCGATCGACGTCTCGGGATCGAGGTTGCCCGTGGGCTCGTCCGCGATCAGCAGCGGCGGATGGTTGACGAACGCGCGCGCCACCGCGACGCGCTGCTGCTCGCCACCGCTGAGCTGGTCGGGATAGTTGTGCAGCTTGGTGCTGAGCCCCGTCAGGCGCAGGATGTCCGGCACCTTGTCGCGGATCTCGCGCCGGCCGCCGCCCGTCACCTGCAGCGCGTACGCCACGTTCTCGTAGACGGTGCGGTCCGGCAGCAGCTTGTAGTCCTGGAAGATCACGCCGAGGTTGCGGCGGTAATACGGCACGCGGGGGCGCGGGATCTTCTGCAGGTCGCGGCCGGCGACGCGGATCTCGCCCGCGGTCGGCTCGGCTTCCTTGATCAGCAGCTTCATCGTCGTCGACTTGCCCGAGCCGGACTGTCCGACGAGGAAGACGAACTCGCCCGGGTAGATGTCGAACGAGATGCCGTCGAGCGCGACGTCGGTCGCGCTGTAGCGCTTCTCGACCCCGGAGAATGAGACCACCGCGCCCGTGGCGGGCGGGTGCGGCGCGGACGGTCGATGCGGATCGTCACGGTGCCGGCGGCGGCGGAGATGTCGTTCGGTGGCGGCCATACGTCTGCTTTCGAGAGTACGAGGCGAGGTTCGCGGAGGACGCAAGGTTCCCTGCAAACCGCCTTGGAGTACGCTCATTCTCATGGCGCGCATCGAGTCTTCCTCCCTGCCGAACGGCCTTCCGCTGCACCGCGTGGAGCTACCAACACGCTCTACGACAGTGCTCGTGGCCTTCGACGCGGGAGCCCGCACCGAACGCTCCGAAGAGAACGGCATGGCCCATTTTCTTGAGCATCTCGTGTTCAAGGGCGGCCAGAAGTACGACGACTACCGCAAGGTCAACCAGACCGCCGAGACGATGGGCGCGCAGCTGAACGCCTACACCTCGCACGACCTCGTCGCCTTCCACATCACCTGCCGCGCCGAGGTCGTCGCCGAGGCGATCGACCTGCTCACCGACTTCGTCGGGCGGCCGAAGATCGACGCCGAGGAGCTCGATCGCGAGCGCGGCGTCGTGATCCAGGAGATCGCGCGCGCCCAGGACCAGCCGTCGGTCATCGCCGAGCACCTGATCGACCGCGCGGCCTTCGGCGACCACCCGCTCGGCCGGCCCGTCCTCGGCCCCGAGGAGCACCTGCGGACCTTCTCGCGCGACGCGATCCTCGCGTTCCGGCGGCGCCAGTGGGTCGGCTCGCGCGGCGGCGCCTTCCTGGTCGGCAACCTCGACCACCTGCCCGAGAACTCCGAGCTCGCTGAGCTGTTCGGCCGCTTCCCGTCGATCTCGTCCAACGGCGGCAGCGAGCCCGCGCCGGCGTTCACGCCGACGACGCTGGTGGAGAAGCGCGACTCCGCCCAGTCGCACCTGCGGATGTCCTACCGGCCGTCGATCGAGGCCCGCGCCCCCGCCGAGCGCGCCGCGCTGCTCGGTCTACTCGACGCTGCTGGGCGGCTCGATGGGCTCGCGCCTGTTCGACGAGATCCGCGAGCAGCGCGGCCTGGCCTACTCGGTCTACGCGATCGACCACACCTTCGCCGACGTGCCGATCCTGCAGCTCTCGGCCGGCCTGGACTCGACGAAGTGCGTCGAGGCCTACACGCGCATGCGCGAGATCGTCGACGAGCTGCGCACCGACGGCCCGACCGAGGAAGAGGTCGAGCGCGCCCGCGCCTACGCCGCCGGCCGGCGCGTGCTGGCCTTCGAGAACACGAACGTCGTCGCCCGCCACGCGGCCGCCCAGACCGTCGTCTTCGGGCAGGACATCGACCCCGACAAGGCGATCGAGGCGCTCGACGCCGTGACCTACGACCAGGTCGTCGACGATCGCGCGCGGGATCTCCGACTCGCTCTCGGTGGCGTGTGTCGGACCCCATACGCAGGACGAGTTCTCATAAGCGCGGCTTGCTGAGTGGCCGCTCGTCGGCCACAATGATGGGTGAGTGACCTTCGAGGAGCTCAACCATCGCGAGCTCGAGCGTTACGTACGCCGGGTTTCGGACCGGTGGCCACTTGATCGCGCGTTGCTCGCCGGTGCGCGCGTGGCTGACCTGCGCGGCGCCGGAGCGCAGCGTGAGCGCGGCCCGGAGTACGTGATCGTGCTCGTCAGCGAGCACTTCGACGGCGTGCCGTGGCTCGAGCGCGTCTACGTGACCGGGACGCTGTGGGACTCCTACGAGATGGGCGCTCCGGCCGACATGCACGCCTACACGCGTGCCGAGTTCGAGCGCCGTCGCGAGAACCTCCCCGCCGTGCGTGACGCGGCGGAGTGGGGCCTCGAGTTACTTCCCGAACATGCGTAAGCGCTGAGCGCGAACCCTTCGCGGGTTTCTGCGTAACGCACGTCGACACGCCCGTGTCGCACGTGTATGCCCCTGCCTTCGCCGTCATCCGTCCTGCTGCGCACCCAGTCCGACGAGCGGCTGGTGTCGCTCGCCCGCGGCGGGCATGAACGGGCCTTCGAAGCGATCGTCGAGCGCTACCGCGGCGCGCTGCTGCGGGCCGCGCGCCGCTATCTGCCCGAGGCGCGTGCCGAGGATGCGCTGCAGCAGGCCTACATCGCCGCCTGGAGCGCGCTGCAGCGCGGCGACGAGGTGCGCGACCTGCGCGCCTGGCTGTACCGGATCGTCCACAACACGGCCCTCAACCAGCTCCGGGTCTCGGGCTACGACTACGCGGAGCTCGAGGAATCGCTGCGTGCCGGCTCCGCGCCGCAGGAGGAGATGGAGCGGCGTGCGGTCGTCCGCCAGACGCTGACGGGGCTCGCGGCGCTGCCCGAGCGCCAGCGCGAGGCGCTGCTGCGGATCGCGATCGAGGGCCGCACGCAGGAGGAGGTCGCGCGCGAGCTCGGCGTCAGCGAGGGTGCCGTGCGCCAGCTCGTCCACCGCGCGCGGCTGACGCTGCGCGCGGCGGCGACGGCGGTCGTGCCACTGCCGCTGGCCGAGTGGGCGGCGGCGGCCGGGGGCAGTGGCGCCGGCCCGCCGACCGCGGAGCGCATCGCCGAGTTGATCGCCGGGACCGGCGCGAGCGCGTTCGCGGCCAAGGCGGCGGCGGTCGCCGTGCTGGCGACGACGACCGCCGCCGTCGCCGGCCCGTCGATCGTCACGTCAGGCGCCGAGCCGCCGCCGGTGGCGCGGCCGGCGATCGCAACGCGTGGTCGCCCCCGAGGACCGTGGTGGGACGCACGAGGGCCCGATCCCGATCCGCACGGCGACGCCGGTGGGGACGGTCGCGCCGGTTGCGCGGGGCGAGCGCCGGGCAGCGGGCCGGGGAAAGACGGGCGCGCGGCGCGATTCAGACGAGAGCGGGCGCTCCGGGTCCTCGGACTCCTCGGGCTCGGGGTCGTCGGGCTCGGGCTCGTCCGGGTCCGGGTCCTCGGGCTCGGGTTCGTCCGGGTCCGGGTCCTCGGGCTCGGGTTCGTCCGGGTCCGGGTCGTCGGGCTCGGGTTCGTCCGGCTCCGGGTCGTCGGGCTCGGGCTCGTCCGGCTCCGGGTCGTCGGGCTCGGGTTCGTCCGGGTCCGGGTCATCCGGTTCGGGCTCGCTCGGGCTCGGGTCGAACGTCCGGCTCGGGCACCTCGGGCTCGTCCGGCTCTGGCTCGTCCGGTTCAGGCCCGTCGGGCTCCGGAACGTCCGGCTCCGGCACCTCCGGTTCGGGTTCGTCGGGCTCGGGCTCGTCGGGCTCCGGAACATCCGGCTCGGGCACCTCGGGCTCCGGGACGTCGAGCTCGGGCACGTCCGGCTCAGGGACCTCGGGCTCCGACACTTCGGGCTCTTCCGGCTCCGGCTCCTCGGGCTCCGGCAGCTCCGGCTCCCCGACGCCGTCACCGACCCCCTCCAGTTCCGGCTCCGGCTCGTCCGGTCCCGGCTCCGGCCACAGCGACGGATTGACCTCGCGATTAGGTCGAGCCGTTACCCGCGCGGCTCCAGCAATCGGGTGCGCCGGTCGATGACCAAGGTATGCGCAGCCATCTCCGGACGTGCACTGCCCTTGCCCTCGCGGCCTTCGTGACGCTGGTCCCGGCCGCCGCTGCCTCGGCCAAGAAGCCCAAGCCGGCGGCCTGGGCCAAGAAGCACGATCTCTCCGGTGCCTGGCGCGCCAAGGACGCCGACAAGGATGGCGTCAAGAACTTCGCCGAGTTCAAGCTCGGCACCAATCCCGCGCAAGGCCGACACCGACAAGGACGGCCTCAAGGACGGCGACGAGGTCACCTCCGCCAACGACCCGCTCGATGCCGACACCGACGGCGACGGCACCAAGGACGGCGCCGAGCACGCGGGCGTCGTCACCGCCTTCGACGGCGAGACGATCACGATCCGTCAGTTCAAGGGCCCGAAGCTCACCGCGACGCTCGAGGACTGCGACGGCGTCACCGCCGACGACGCCTCGGCCGGCGACGACGACTTCGTCGACTCCACCGAGGACGACTGGTCCGGCGAGGATGACTCCGCCGACGACGTGTCCGCCGACTCCTCGGCGGAGGACGACGTCGACCTGGGCGACGACGACGACGGCGCGGTCTGCGACTTCGCCGACGTCGAGGTCGGCACGGTCCTCACCAGCGCCGAGTTCGAGACCCGCGACGGCGCGCGCTACCTGATCGCCGTCGAGATCGCCTGACGAACCTCAGCGTCGGCTCAGCCGATCGCGACCATCCGCTCGATCGGCAGCCGGGCGCGCTCGGCGATCGCCTCGGGCACCTTCACGGCGGGGGACATCTCGCGCAGCGTGTCGCGCAGCTTCGGCAGCGTGATCATCTTCATGTAGCGGCACGAGGCCGCCTCGTTGGCGGCCACGAAGTCGATGTCGGGGCGCGCCATCTGCAGCGGGTGGAGCATCCCGGTCTCGGTGGCCATGATCGCCGTCGCGCCCACCGGTGCGGCCGCGGCCCAGTCCATCATCCCGCCGGTCGAGAGCATGTGGACGCCGGTCGCGTCCACGTCGCCGGCCGCGACGTACTCCATCACCGAGGTCGAGCAGCCGCACTCGGGATGGATCAGGAAGTCCGCGCCCGGGTGCGAGGAGCGCATGTCGGAGATGTCGCTCGGGCGGATGCCGGCGTGGACGTGGCACTCGCCGTCCCACACGTGCATCTTGCGGCCCGTCTGCTTCTCGACGTAGGCGCCGAGGAACATGTCCGGCCCGAACAGGATCTCGGTGTCCGCCCCGTGCTCGCGGTAGATGTGCTCGACGACCTGCACGGCGTTGGAGGACGTCACGCAGTAGTCGGTCTCCGCCTTGACCTCGGCGGTCGTGTTGACGTACATGACGACGAGCGCGTCCGGGTGCTTGGCCTTCCAGGCCCGCAGCTGATCGGCGGTGATCGAGTCCGCGAGCGAGCAGCCCGCGTCCATGTCCGGCAGCAGCACGGTCTTCTCCGGCGAGAGCACCGAGGCCGTCTCGGCCATGAAGTGCACGCCGCAGAACGCGATCACCTCGGCGTCGGTCTTCGCCGCCTGCTGCGAGAGGCCGAGCGAGTCGCCGACGAAGTCGGCCACGTCCTGCACCTCGGGCAGCTGGTAGTTGTGCGCGAGGATCACGGCGCCGCGCTCGGCGGCCAGCGCGCGTACCTCGGCCTGCAGGGCGGGAACGGATTCCAGGGTCAGGAGGTTCACGAGAGCGTCTCCAGGATCAGCGAGAGGTCGAGGACCGGCGCGGAGTGGGTCAGTGCACCGATCGATACGTAGTCTACACCCGAAATAGTCGCATAGACCAAAACTGTCTCTTCATCGACGCCGCCGCTGACCTCGAGCACCGCGCGGCCGGCGACCTGGGCGACCGCCGCGCGCACCTCGTCGGGCGTCATGTTGTCGAGCAGCAGCCGCTGGGCGTTCGGCCTCCAGCGCCTCGTCGATCTCCGCCGCGTCGCGGACCTCGACGGCGAGCCCGAGCTCCGGCCGCGCGGCACGCGCGCGCCGCACCGCCTCGCCCACGCCGCCCGCGAGCGCGGAGTGGTTCTCCTTGATCAGGATGAAGTCGAACAGCCCGATGCGGTGGTTGACGCCGCCGCCGTCGGCGACCGCGGCCTTCTCGAGCATCCGCATCCCGGGCGTGGTCTTGCGCGTGTCGAGGATCTTCGCGCCGCCCTCACCGACCGACCGGACCACGCGCGCGGTCTTGGTCGCGACGCCGGAGAGCCGGCCGAGGAAGTTCAGCGCCGTCCGCTCCGCGGTCAGCAGCGCCCGCGCGGAGCCCTCGACCCGCAGCACCGGACCGCCCTCGCGCCACTCGCCCTCCGGCCCCAGGCGCTCGATCGTCGCCTCGGGATCGAGCCGCAGGAACACCGCCTCGGCCACCGCCAGCCCGGAGATGACGCCGGGCGCCTTCTGCGTGATCGTGGCCCGGCCGCGCGCGTCGGCGTCGACCGTCGCCTCGGTGGTCGCGTCGCCGTCGCCGACGTCCTCGGCGAGCGCGCGGTCGATCAGTTCGGACTCGGTGGTCAACATTCGACCAGCGAGGATAGCGGAGTAAAAGTCTGGTCGACTATAAAGGACTCATAAGGGGCCAGGCCCCTTATGTTGTCTTTACTTCGCCGCGGGCTTCGCGTTCGCTTCCAGCCAGGAGCGGACGAAGCCGTCGAGGTCGCCGTCGAGGACGCCGTTGGCGTTGCCGACCTCGAACTCCGTGCGGTGGTCCTTGACCATCGTGTACGGGTGCAGGACGTAGGAGCGGATCTGCGAGCCGAAGTTGACGTCGAGCGTCTCGCCGCGGGCCTTGGCGATCTCCTCCTGGCGCTCGCGCTCCTGGCGCTCGATCAGCTTCGCGCGCAGCATCGCCATCGCGGTCGCGCGGTTCGCCGTCTGCGAGCGCTCGTTCTGGCACTGCACGACGATCCCCGACGGGCCGGTGGGTGATCCGCACCGCGGAGTCGGTCTTGTTGACGTGCTGGCCGCCGGCGCCGGACGCGCGGTAGGTGTCGACCTGGAGGTCGTCGTCGTCGATCTGCGACCTCGCCCGCCTCCTCGACCACCGGCGCGACCTCGACGCCCGCGAACGACGTCTGGCGACGGTTGGCCGAGTCGAACGGCGAGAGCCGGACGAGCCGGTGCACGCCCTTCTCGGCGCTGTAGAGGCCGTAGGCGTTGTCGCCCGAGGCGCGGAAGGTCGCCGACTTGATGCCGGCCTCCTCCCCCGCGCTGGCCTCCAGCAGCTCGACCTTGAAGCCGCGCCGCTCGGCCCAGCGCATCTCCATGCGCAGCACCATCTCGGCCCAGTCCTGCGCGTCGGTGCCGCCGGCGCCGGCGTTGACGGTCACGAGCGCGTCGCCCGCGTCGTAGTCGCCCGTGAACAGGCGCTGCTCCTCGGCGGCGAGCAGGCGCGCCTCGACGGACGCGATCGCCTCCTCGAGCTCGTCGGCGAGGTCGGCGTCGTCCTCGGCGATCTCGGCCAGGCCCGCGAGATCCTCCGCGTCGGCCTGCAGCTTGTTGAACGCGTCGAGCCGGCGCTGCGTGCGCGTGTGCTCGGCTCCGACCTTCGCGGCGGCATCCGGGTCGTCCCAGAAGCCCGCCTCGCCCATCTCCGCTTCGAGCGCGCTCAGGCGCTCACTCAGCTCAGCTGGGTCAAAGATAGTCCGAGAGCAGGGACATCTGCTCACGGACGGCGGTGAGGCGCTGCGCGGTGGACTGATCTGAGGCCATGCCCGGCAGGCTAGCGGGTACTGGTCACATATGGACCAACGCCTCGGACGCCTCGATGCCGCGATCGGCGGCGGAATCGAGCGCGCGATGATGCATCACCACATGCGACGGATGCGCCGTCACGGGCAGATGGCGGCGCTCGTCCCCGCGAGCGCAGGCCTCTGGGCACAGACCGCCGCCCCGCCGCGCCACGGCAACTCCGTCGAGATCCTGATCGACGGCGAGAACGCGCTGCCGCGGATGGCCGAAGCGATCCGCGGCGCCCAGCGCCACGTCCATATCTGCTCTTGGAATCTCCAGCCGGACTTTGACGCCGGTCCGCGCGTCTCGACGCCGGTGCGTGACCTGCTGGCCGAGACCGCCGAGCGGGTGCCGGTCCGCGTGATCGTGTGGGCGGGAGCGCCCGTACCGGTCTTCCAGCCCCGCCGTGGGGTCGTCACGGCCGCGCGCGAGAAGCTCGTGCGCGGCACGAAGATCCAGTGCCAGCTCGACGCGTGCACGCGGATGCTGCACTGCCATCACGAGAAGCTCGTGATCGTCGACGACGAGCTGGCGTTCGTCGGCGGCATCGATCTGACCGCGCTGGCCGGCGACCGCTACGACTCCAACTCGCACCCGCACAAGGACGACGCGATCGGCTGGCACGACGCGACGAGCCTGGTCCGTGGCCCGATCGTGCGCGACGTCGCGGCACACTTCGCGCTGCGCTGGGAAGCGACCGCCGGCGTCGCGCTGCCGCTTCCGGAGGCCGTTGCCGAGGCCGGCGAGACGACGGTGCAGTTCGTCCGCACGGTCCCGGAGGGCGCGTACAGGGTCCTCCCGCGCGGCGAGTTCTCGGTCCTCGAGTCCTATGTCCGCGCGCTGCGCTCCGCGCGCCGGCTGATCTATCTCGAGAACCAGTTCCTGTGGTCACCGGAGATCGTCCACATCCTGGAGACCAAGCTGCGTAACCCGCCGTCCGATGACTTCCGCGTCGTCGTCCTCCTTCCGCACAAGGCCAACAACGGCCAGGACGACACGCGCGGGATGCTGGGCCGGCTTGTGGCCGCCGACGACGGCGGCAAGCGTTTCCTGGCCACGACGATCGTGTCGCGCTCCGGCGAGCGTTCAGGGCCGCTGTACGTGCACGCGAAGATCGGCATCGTCGACGACGAGTGGCTCGCGATCGGCTCGGCCAACCTCAACGAGCACTCGCTCTTCAATGACACCGAGGTCGACGTGGTCACCTGCGACGCCGCGCTCGCCCGCGCGACGCGCCTGCGGCTGTGGGAGGAGCACCTCGAACGCGGCGACGTGGACGGAGATCCGGCACGGGTCGTGGACGAGCTGTGGCGACCGATCGCGTCCGAGCAGCTCGAGCGCCGGCGCGCGGGCGCGCCACTCACGCGCCACCTCGTGGAGCTCCCCGGTGTGTCGCGCCGGTCGCGGCGGCTGATAGGGGCGCTCGACGCGCTCGTCGTCGACGGCTAAGGCCTAGAAGACGACGGTGCGGTTGCCGTGCACGAGCACCCGGTCCTCGAGGTGCCACTTGACGGCGCGGGCGAGCACGGTGCGCTCGATGTCGCGGCCGAGGCGGACCATCGTCTCGGCGGTGCTCGCGGTGGGAGACGCGCGCGACGTCCTGCTCGATGATCGGGCCGGCGTCGAGCTCCTCGGTCACGTAGTGCGCGGTCGCGCCGATGATCTTCACGCCGCGCTCGAACGCGCGCTGGTACGGGTTCGCGCCGGCGAAGGCCGGCAGGAACGAGTGGTGGATGTTGATCACCGGCGACGCCGAGCGCGGTCGAGGAAGTCGCCCGAGAGGATCTGCATGTAGCGGGCGAGCACGACGAGGTCGACGTCGCGCAGCAGCTCCAGCAGGCGCGCCTCGGCCTCGGGCTTGCCGCCGCGGCTTGACCGGGACGTGGTGGTACGGGATGCCGAAGCCCTCGACGTCGGCCCGGTGGTCGGGATGGTTGGAGACGACGAGCGCGATGTCGGCGTCGAGCTCGCCGCGCCGGTGGCGCCACAGCAGGTCGACGCAGGCAGTGGTCCTCGCGCGAGACGAGGACGCCGACGCGCTTGCGGCTGCGCCCGCGTCGGTCAGCCGCCAGCGCATGTCGAGCCGCTCGGCGACCTCCTGCGCGAACGCGTTGCCGAGCGAGGCGAGGTCGCCGTGCTCGAGCGTGAACTCCATCCGCATGAAGAACTCGCCGCCCTCAGGGTCGGTCGAGTGCTGGTCGGAGGTGATGATGTTCGCGCCGGAGCGCGCGAGGAAGCCCGCCACGGCGGCGACGATGCCGTGGCGGTCTGCGCAGGTGATGAGCAGGCGGCCGTTCACGCGGACGCGGAGGCTACCTGCGGAAGCGTCGGCGGGGCCTCAGGCCCCGTGGCACTTCTTGAACTTCTTGCCCGAGCCGCACCAGCACGGGTCGTTGCGACCGATCGTCTCGTGCTCGTCGACGCGGCGCTGCTGCACCGGCGGCGGCTCCTCGGCCAGGACCTCCGAGCCGTCGCCGCCGTAGACCGTCGGCTGGTCCTCGAGCGTGCCGCCCGAGTACGCCAGCGCGCCGAAGCCGCCCGAGACCTGCTGCGGCGGCTCCCACTCCGGAGACGGCGCTTGCTGCTGCTCGGCACCGTCGCCGTTGGGGCCCTGGACCTCGACCTCGACGTTGAAGATCATCCGCGCGAAGTCGGCCCAGATGGAGTTCATCAGGTCCGCGAACAGCGTGAAGGCCTCGTTCTTGTAGGCCACCAGCGGCTCGATCTGCGCGAACCCGCGCAGGTGGATGCCCTCGCGCAGGTAGTCCATGTCGTACAGATGCTCGCGCCAGCGCTGATCGATGATCTGCAGGATCAGGTAGCGCTCGAGCATGCGCATGAGCTCTTCGCCGAGCTCCTCTTCGCGCTCGTCGTAGAGGCCCAGCGCGTCCTCGGACAGCATCCGCTTGAGCTCTTCACGGTCGATCGCCGAGCGGTCGATCTGATCGATGCCGAAGTCCACGTGGTACATCTGGTCGAGCTGGACCCAGAGCTCCTCGAGGTCCCAGTCGTCGGCGAAGTCGCCCGGCGTGTAGTCGTCGACCAGCCGCCCGATGACCTCTTCGATCTGCTCGCGCGCGACGTCGGCCATGTCGCGGCCTTCGAGCACCTCGTCGCGGTACTTGTAGACGACCTCGCGCTGCTGGTTCATGACGTCGTCGTACTCGAGGACGCGCTTACGGATGAGGTAGTTCTGCTCCTCGACCTTGCGCTGGGCGCCCTCGATCTGCTTCGTGAGCATCTTCGCCTCGATCGGCTCCTCTTCGCCGTCGTCGCCCTTCGGGCCGAGGCGGTCCAGGATCTTGTAGATCCGGTCGCCGGCGAACAGCCGCACGAGGTCGTCCTCGGCGGAGAGGAAGAAGCGCGACTCGCCCGGATCGCCCTGGCGGCCGGCACGGCCGCGCAGCTGGTTGTCGATCCGGCGCGACTCATGGCGCTCGGTGCCGCAGATGAACATGCCGCCGGCGTCGAAGACGGCCTGGCGGGCGGTCTCGACCCGAGCCTCGATCTTGGGCAGGATGTCGGCGTAGCGCTCGTCGTAGTCCGGATCGCCCGGGCGCAGGCCGAGCTTGATCAGCTCGAGCTCCGTCAGGTGCTCGGCGTTGCCGCCGAGCTTGATGTCGACGCCGCGGCCCGCCATGTTGGTGGCGATCGTGACCGCGCCGATCGAGCCGGCCTCGGCGATGATCGCGCCCTCGCGCTCGGCGTGCTCGGGCTTGGCGTTGAGCACGGTGTGCGGGACGCCCATGTTGCGCAGCCGCTCCGACAGCAACTCGGAGACCTCGACCGAGATCGTCCCGACGAGCACGGGCTGACCCTTGTCGTTGCGCTCCTGGATCTCGCGCGCGACCGCCCGCCACTTACCCTCGCGGGTCTTGTAGATCAGGTCGTTCTTGTCCATGCGGACCATCGGGCGGTTCGTGGGGATCTCCACGACGCCGACCTTGTAGATCTTCATGAACTCGGTGGCCTCGGTCAGGGCCGTGCCCGACATGCCAGCGAGCTTGTCGTACATGCGGAAGTAGTTCTGCAGCGTGATCGTCGCGAGGGTCTGGTTCTCCTCGCGGACGCGCACGCCCTCCTTGGCCTCGACGGCCTGGTGCAGACCCTCCGACCAGCGCCGGCCGTCCAGGATCCGGCCCGTGAACTCGTCGATGATCTTGACCTCGCCGTCGATGACGGCGTAGTCGACGTCGCGCTTGTAGAGCGACTCGGCCTTCAGCGCCTGATGCAGGTGGTTGACCAGGGGACCGTTCTCGGCGCGGTACAGGTGCTCGATGCCCAGGAAGCGCTCGGCCTTCTCGACGCCCTGCTCGGTGATCGAGACCGTCTTGTGCTTCTCGTCGAACTCGTAGTCGTAGTCCGCCGTGAAGTCCTTCTTCGCGCGCGGGTCCATCCCCTCGGGCTTCTTGCCCGCCGTCAGGTTGGGCGCGAGCTTGGCGAAGCGCTCGTAGAGGTCCGCCGCCTGCTCGGGCGCGCCGGAGATGATCAGCGGCGTGCGCGCCTCGTCGATGAGGATGTTGTCCACCTCGTCGACGATCGCGAAGTTGTACATGCCGATCGGCTTGCCGTCTTCGCTGATGCGACCGCCGTGCTGGACCTTCTCCTCCAGGCGCGTGGCCATGTTGTCGCGCAGGTAGTCGAAGCCGAACTCGGAGTTGGTGCCGTACGTGATGTCCGCCGCGTACGCCGCGCGCTTCTCCTCGTAGGGCTGGTTGTTCTGGAGCACGCCGACGGTCAGGCCGAGGCCTTCATAGATCGGGCGCATCCAGTCCGCGTCGCGGCGGGCCAGGTAGTCGTTGACGGTGACGACGTGGACGCCCTTGGCCGGCAGCGCGTTGAGCACGACCGCGAGCGTGCCGGTGAGGGTCTTGCCCTCACCGGTGCGCATCTCGGCGATCTGGCCGTCGTGGAGCACCATGCCGCCGATCATCTGCACGTCGAAGTGGCGCATCGCCATTTGACGGCGGCCGACCTCGCGCGTGAGCGCGAAGGACTCAGGCAGCAGCTCGTCCAGGTCCTCGCCCGCGATCGCGCGCTCGCGCAGCTCCGCGAATTGCTCGCGCAGCTCCTCGTCGGTGGACTCGAGGAGCTCAGGCTCCCAACTATTGATCCGCTCGACGCGCTTGGCGTAGGCTTTGAACTGCTTCGCTTCGCCCAGCCGGAGGGCACGATCGAGGATGGACATAGCTCTTTAGCCTAGCGGTCGCCTGGCTCCCGGACCCGGTGGTTCAGAGGGTCTCAGGCGTCTCCTCCAGCACGACCTCGCCCTGGCGCGACTCCTCCACGGCGGCGCGCGTCTCACGCCGGCCGCGACGCTTATCGCGATGGCGCTTGACCTGGCGCTCCATGTTGTCGCCGACCAGGTTGATCGCGTGCTTGGCGTCCTTAGAGACCTCTTTAGCGCGCAATGAGGTTCCCTTGAGGTGCAGGACCGCCTCGGCGGCGACCGGGTCACCCGGGACGTTCTCGTCAGCGACTTCAAGCTCAAGCACGGCCAGCTCAGAAACCTGCTTGCCGATCTTGTCGAAACGCCGCGCGACGTACTCCCGCATCTCGTCGGTGACTTGAAGGTTCTTCCCCTTCACCTCGATCTGCATGGGACTCCTCTGTCGGGGTCAGCTTTTCTGAATCGTAGCCTCAAGCCCGGCCCCCCACTGGCCGAACTACGTAGTGTGAGCGTCACCGTGCCCTTTCCCGCCCCGCCCGGCCGTCAGGAAGTGGCCGTCGTCCGCCATCCGATCGCGGACGCCCGTCACGTGGTCGTGGGCTACGAGCTGCGCTTCGGCGGTGCCGTCGACCTCGGCGATCCGGCCATGGACGCCAAGGCCACCTCGGCCCTGCTCGTCGAGGCCTTCGGCGACATCGGGCTCGAGATGCTCGCTGGCCGCCACCCCGCCTGGGTGACGATCGCCCGCAACTTCCTCGTCGAGATCGGCCCGCCGCCGGTGCGCCCCGACCGCGCCGTCCTGCAGATCAAGGCCTACCACGCCCGCGACGACCTGTTGGCCATCCTGCAGAAGCTCGCCCGCTCGGGCTACACGATCGCTCTTGACGAATACGACGGCTCGCTGATCGACAACGTCGAAGACCTGATGGCGCTGTGCTCGATCGTGCGCGTCGACGTCTCCAAGGTCGCGCCCGAGGATCTCCCCCGCGTCCTGAGCGTCCCGAAGCTGCAGGGCGCGATGCTCGTCGCCACCGAGGTCGGCGACCACGCCGCCTTCGAGCGCTGCAAGCAACTCGGTTTCACCTACTTCCAGGGCGAGTACTTCGCCCAGCCGCGCACCTTCACGCACCGCGGCGTCGCGACCTCCGGCCTCGGCTCGCTGCGCCGGCTCGCCGAGCTCACCGTCGGCGACATCTCCTTCGAGGACCTCGAGCGGATCATCGGCTCCGACGTCGGCCTCTCGCTGAAGCTGCTGCGCTACGTCAACAGCGCGTTCTTCGCCCTCCCCCGCACCGTCGGCTCCGTCCGCGAAGCGCTGGCGATGCTCGGCGTCAACACGGTCCGCCGCTGGGCCACCGTCATGGTCATCTCCTCGATCCCCGACGTGCCCGACGAGCTCGTCGCTCTCGGCCTGCGCCGCGCCCACATGTGCGAGATCCTCGCCGGCAGCGCCCTGCCGGAAGAGCGCGAGACGTTGTTCACGATCGGACTCTTCTCCGTCGCCGACGCCCTGCTCGACGCCCCGATGGACGTCGTGCTCGACTCGCTTCCCTTCACCGAGGAGATCCAGGCCGCGCTGCTGCGCCGCGAGGGTCCCAAGGGCGAACTGCTCGCCGCCGTGATCGCCTACGAGCGCGGCGAGTTCCCGACGCTTCCCACCGCCGACGCCAGCCCCTCGCTGGCCGGCGCGTACCGCTCCGCCCTCGCCTGGGCGGACGAAGCCAGCCGCGTCGCCGCGTAGCGCGGCACCACGTCGCTTCGCCCCCGCGTGCGCCCAGACGTGGCGCCCGCTGCGAGCAACCATGAAGCTGGGGGTGCGTCCGGAATGTCTCGTCAGGCGTGACATTCAGGACACACCCCCTCGCGCGCGCCGACCGCGCCGCTCGCGGATTCCGGCCGGCTCGCTCATAGCGTCCTCGCGTAGCTGATCGCGGCGACGACGCTCGTGCCCTGCGCGATCAGTGCGCGGGCGCAGGCGTCCAGCGTGGCGCCGGTGGTGTGCACGTCGTCGACGAGCATCGCCCGCGCCGGCGCCTCGCCACGCACGCGGACGAGCAGACGGCCGGGCGCGCGGCGCTCGCGGCGGCCGGCGCCGACCTGACGGCCGGTCCGGTCGTCGCGTGTCAGGCAATCGACCAGCGGCCGTTCGGTGCGGCCCGCGAGTGCGCCCGTCAAGGCGCGCGCGGGATCGAACCCCCGCGAGCGCCGCCGAGCGGGGGCCGCCGGGACGGGTACCAGCGCGACCGCCGGATCGCGCAGGTCCGCCGGCAGGTTCGCGGCGAGCTGGGCGGCCATCAGATCCGCCACCGGCAGCGCGCCGCGGAACTTCAGCGCCCCGACCAGCCGCCGCGCGGGACCGTCGTAGGCCAGCGGCGCCCAGGCCCGCGGGAAGCCGGCATGCGCCGCCGGGCAGCGCGGCCCGCGATGGACCGGCAGCCCGCAGCGCAGACAGCCGCCCCGCAGCCACGGCATCGAGCGAGCGCACTCGGAGCACAACCGCTCGACGGAGCGGGCCAGCGCCCGCCCGCACGCCGCGCACCCTGGCGGGGCGACGATCGCGATCAGTTCCGCCAGCAAGTTCATGGCGGGCATCGTTGCGCAGGGGCCTGCAACGAAACAGCACGTGATCGTCACAATCCTGTGCGGTGTTCGCAACAATTCTGCTCGGGACCGCCGTACCGGTCGACGCGGGATGGACATTTGCGCCCATCGTGTTGCTCGCACTCGCGTCCTACGCAGGGATCTACATCTGGCGCTGGCGCATCTCCCGCGCCGAAGGCGGCGCACGCGCCGCCCCGGTCAGCAAGCTCGTCCTCTGGCTCACCGGCGTGTTCTGCCTGTTCCTCGCGCTCGTGTCGCCGATCGACCGGCTCGGCGAGGAGTTCGCCTCGGCGCACATGATCCAGCACCTGCTGCTGGCCGACATCGTCCCGATCTGCCTGATCCTGGCGCTGACCAAGCACATCCTGCGGCCCGCCACGCGCCGGATCCAGTGGTTCGAACGCTCGGCCGGACCGCTGGCCCATCCCGCGGTCGGCGTGATCGCGTACGTCGCCGCGATGTGGTTCTGGCATATCCCCGCGCTCTACGAATCCGCGCTCAACCACTCGTTCGTGCACGTGATCGAGCACACGACGTTCTTCGCCGCCGGGCTCCTGTACTGGTGGTACCTGCTCTCGCCGATCCGCTCGCGGATGCGGCTCGGCGGTCTCGGCCCGGTGCTCTACATGGCCTCGACGAAGATCCTCGTCGGCTTCCTCGGCATCCTGCTCGCGTTCTCGCCGGTCGTCCTCTTCCACTACTACGAGGCCGGCCCGGGCAGCACGCGCTGGGGTCTGAGCGCGCTCGACGACCAGCGCGTGGCCGGGTTGATCATGGCCCTGGAGCAGTCGATCGTGATGGGAATCGCGCTCGCCTACCTGTTCGTCCGCATGCTCGTGGAATCCGAGGAGGAGGACCGCCGCGCGGAGCGCTACGACGTCGTGTAGGGCTCGCGCTCGGCCAGTAGGCGCAGGTTGCCCGCGGCGCGGGCGAGGAGCGCCAGCACCATCGCGCCCGCCGCGCCGAGCGCGGTCAGATCGAGCAGCGTCAGCCCGTGGAACGAGACCTCGGCGCCGAGCGCGACCGCGGTCAGGAGCGCGATCAGCGCGAGCCGCGCCTCGGTCGGCCCGAGCCGGCCGTAGCCGAGCGTGAAGCGCCCGAGCGCCTGCGTCTCCAGGTAGGAGTTGATCGAGAGCGCGAGGTAGGCGATCACGAGCACCAACCCGGCCGCGAGGTGCATGTGCGCCGAGAGGCCCGAGACCGAGGCCGACCAGGGCCGTCGCGAAGGCGTCGGCGAGGTGGTCGAGGTAGTAGCCGTAGCGCGGGCGCTCGGCGTGCCGGACGCGAGCGAGCGTCCCGTCGAGCGAGTCGCCGAGCCAGTGGACGACGAGCAGCGCCGCGGCGAGCGCGAACGACCCCGAAGCGGCGGCGACGGCGAAGCCGGCCGCGGCAGCGAGCGCGAGCCCGGTGAGGTGATCCGGGCGCACGAACGCCGGCAGCCGGCGGGCGATCGCCTCGAGCAACCGCTGCTCGGGCCGGGCCAGAAGAAACGCCTTCTCGCGCGGAGCGTCGGCGCCGCTGGACTCGGCCGCGCCGCGGGACTCGGCCGCGCCGCTGGACTCGGCCGCGCCGCTGGACTCGGCCGCGCCGCTGGACTCGGCCGCGCCGCTGGACTCGGCCGCGCCGCGGGACTCGGCCGCGCCGCGGGACTCGGCCGCTGCCGCCAGGCCTGGCCGTGCCGCTTCGCCGCGGGGCGCCACGGTCGCCCGCCGCGCTGCGGGTGGCGTCGTCGTCCGCGTTCTCGCGGATGCGTTGTTCTGATTGCGGATACCGCAATCCGAACAACGCGCGGCGATCGTCCTTCGGGGTGCGGGCGGTGGGCGGCATCGATCGATCCTCCTTGTTGACCATCGTTCAACAACAGTACCCGCTTGTTGACCGTCGGTTACTAAGGCGTGCGGCCAGCCGTATCGAAGGGCGCACGAGGCGGTGTCACCATCGCCACATGACCTCCCCAGCGATCCTGCGCTACACGGCGTTCACCGACTCTCCTGACGGCGGGAACCCGGCCGGGGTGGTGCTCGACGCCAGCACGCTGAGCGATGAGCGGATGCAGGAGATCGCCGCGGAGCTGGGCTATTCGGAGACCGCGTTCGCGACGAGGCGCGAGGACGGCGGCTTCGACGTCCGCTACTTCAGCCCCGAGGCTGAAGTGCCGTTCTGCGGGCACGCGACGATCGCGACCGGCGTCGCGCTGGCCGAGCGCGACGGTCCCGGCCTGCTCAGCTTCCACACACAGGCGGGCGAGGTCCCCGTCGCCACGCAGGGCGCCAACGGCAACGTCACCGCGACGCTTACGAGCGTGGCGCCGCACGTCGAGCCCGCACCACGGCAGCTACTCGACGAAGCCCTGACCGCGCTCAGCTGGACTGAAGAGGACCTCGACCCCTCGCTCCCGCCCCGCGTCTCCTACGCCGGTGCCCGCCACCTGATCCTCGCCGCTCAAACCCGCGAGCGCCTCGCCGACCTCGACTACGACTTCGAGGCGCTGAAGGCGACCATGCTCGCCCACGACCTGACGACGGTCGACCTCGTCCACCGCGAGGACGAGCTCACCTTCCACGCGCGCAACCCGTTCCCGGTCGGCGGTGTCGTCGAAGACCCCGCGACCGGCGCGGCCGCGGCGGCGTTCGGCGCCTACCTGCGCGAACTCGAACTCGTACAAGCCCCGGCGACGGTCACCGTCCACCAGGGCGTCGACATGGGCCGCCCGAGCCTGCTGACGATCACCATTCCCGCCGACCGCCCGGGGATCCGCGTCAGCGGTCGCGCCGTGGCGATGTGAGCGAGAGGTAGTCCGCCTGCGCGTCGGTCAACACGTCGATGTCGACGCGCAGCGCGGCGAGCTTCAAAGCCGCGACCTCGCGCTCGATCGCGTCCGGCACCTGATGCACGCCCGGCGCTCCACGAGCCGCGCGTCAACGCCTCGGCAGCCAATGCCTGCAGGGCGAACGAGACGTCCATGACCGCCGCCGGGTGTCCCTCGGCGGCAGCGAGGTTCACGACGCGCCCGCCGGCGACCAGGTTCAGACCCCGCCCGCCGAACTCAAAGCGCTCGACGAGCGGCAGGATCTCCCGCACGTCCGAGGCCGCACCGCGAAGGTCGGCCAGAGAGATCTCGACATCGAACTGCCCCGCGTTGGCCAGCACCGCCCCGTCCTTCATGCGCGCGAAGTGCTCGCCGCGCAGCACGTCGGGCATCCCGGTGACGGTGATGAAGATGTCGCCGCGCTCGACTCGCCACCAGCGCCGGCATCACCTGGAAGCCCTCCATCCGCGCCTCCAGAGCGCGCAGCGGATCGACCTCGCAGACGATCACCGACGCCCCGAAGCCGTGCGCGCGAAGGGCGACGCCGCGGCCGGTCCACCCGTAGCCGAGCACGACCACGGTCTGGCCCGCCAACAAGAGATTGGTCGCCCGGACGATGCCGTCGAGCACCGACTGGCCGGCGCCGAAGCGATCGTTGAACGCGCGCTCGGCGCGCGCCTCGTTGACCGCGATGACCGGGACGGACAACCCGCCCTCGGCCTCCAGAGCGCGCAGGCGCACGAGCCCGGTGGTGGTCTCCTCGGTCCCGCCGAGCATCCCGTCCAGAAGGTCCGGCCGCGCCACGTGCAGAGCGCCGAGCAAATCAGCACCGTCATCCAACGTGATCCGCGGCGCGCGCTCCACCACAGAAGCCACGCCCTCGGCCCACTGGTCCGGACCGCCCGCGTGAACCTCGGCCTCAGCCGACAACGCCAACGCGACGTCCTGCTGGATCGCGAACGGATTGGAGGCGCACAAAGCGACCTCGGCCCCGCCCGCCTGCAGCGTGCGGACCAGGATCGCGGTCTCGGAGGTCACATGCAGGCACGCTCCGACGACCACGCCCGCGAGCGGCTGCTCGCGGGCGAAGCGCTCCCGGATCGACCGGAGGACGGGCATCTGCCCGTCCGCCCACTCGATCCGGGCGAGTCCTCGGTCTGTAGACCTAGTAGCGATAGTGGTCGGACTTGTACGGGCCCTCGACGGGCACGTCGATGTAGGCGGCCTGCTCGGGCGTGAGCTCCGTCAGGCGGACACCGAGCGCGTCGAGGTGCAGGCGCGCGACCTTCTCGTCGAGGTGCTTGGGCAGGACGTAGACCTGCTTGTCGTAGTCCTCGGTCTTCGTGAACAGCTCGATCTGGGCGATCGTCTGGTTCGTGAAGGAGTTCGACATCACGAAGGACGGGTGACCGGTCGCGTTGCCGAGGTTCAGCAGGCGGCCCTCGGAGAGCACGATGATCGTGTGGCCGTCCTTGAAGCGCCACTCGTGGACCTGCGGCTTGATCTCGACGCGCTCGACGCCGTCGATCTTCGCCAGGCCGGCCATGTCGATCTCGTTGTCGAAGTGGCCGATGTTGCCGACGATCGCCTGGTGCTTCATCCGCTCCATCTGCGAAGCCGAGATGACGTCCTTGTTGCCGGTCGTCGTGATGAAGATGTCGGCGGTCTCGACGACGTCCTCGAGGGTCGCGACCTGGTAGCCCTCCATCGCGGCCTGCAGCGCGCAGATCGGGTCGATCTCGGTGACGATGACGCGAGCGCCCTGGCCGCGGAGGGACTCGGCGCAGCCCTTGCCGACGTCGCCGTAGCCGAGGACGACGCAGACCTTGCCGCCGATCATGACGTCGGTGCCGCGGTTGATGCCGTCGATCAGCGAGTGGCGGCAGCCGTAGAGGTTGTCGAACTTCGACTTGGTGACCGAGTCGTTGACGTTGATCGCCGGGAACAGCAGCTTGCCCTGGGTGGCGAACTGGTAGAGGCGATGGACGCCGGTCGTGGTCTCCTCGGTCACGCCCTTGATCGAGGCGGCCGCGGTCGTCCACTTCTGCGGCGTCTCGGCGAGGTTGCGCGTGAGCGTCTCGAGGATGATGCGGTGCTCGTCGCTGTCAGCGGTCGAGGGGTCCGGCACGGCGCCGGCGGCCTCGTACTCGACGCCGAGGTGGATCAGCAGCGTGGCGTCGCCACCGTCGTCGAGGATCATGTTCGGACCCTCGCCGTCCGGCCACGTGAGCGCCTGCTCCGTGCACCACCAGTACTCCTCGAGCGTCTCGCCCTTCCAGGCGAAGACCGGGATGCCGGCCGCGGCGATGGCCGCAGCGGCGTGATCCTGCGTCGAGAAGATGTTGCAGGACGCCCAGCGGACCTCGGCGCCGAGAGCAGTGAGCGTCTCGATCAGCACGGCGGTCTGGATCGTCATGTGCAGCGAGCCGGTGATGCGCGCGCCCTTGAGCGGCTGCGCGTCGGCGAACTCGCGCCGCGTCGACATCAGGCCGGGCATCTCGTGCTCGGCGATGTCCATCTCCTTGCGGCCATAAGCGGCCAGGCCGATGTCGGCGACCTTGTAATCGTTCGTCGTGACAGTGGCGGTCATGCGGTCTCCAGGGTGGGGGTGGGGGTGCGGGGCGCGAGTGCGGCGAGCAGGCGCTGATGCTTCTCCTGCTCGAAGCGCAGCCAGTCGGACGTCGGCACGTCGGCGGGGCGCTTGGGCTCCGCCTCCAGCCAGGCATCGGTCGCGCGGCGCAACTCGTCCTCTGTGCGCAACCTGAGGGCGAAAGCGAGATCGGACAGGCCGATCTCATGCTGGTCGAGCAACTCGCGCAGCGTGCGCAGGCGCTGAAGCTCAGCGGGTCCGTACAGGCGGTAGCCCGCGGCTGAGCGAGCGGGCTCCACGAGCCCGACGCGTTCCACGTAGCGCAACATGCGCGGGGACCAGCCCGTGGTGGCAGCGGCCTCGTGGATCGTCAGCGCGTCCATCTGAGGCCAGTGTAGCGTCACCCTGACACAACTGTGTCAAGGTTTGGTGGTCGCCACCGCCTCGCTTCTCGCCAGCGCGTCGACGACCTGGGGATCGAACTCCGAGCCCGCCGCGGCGCGCAGCTCGGCGATCCAGCGCCCGTCGCTCAGCAGCGCGTGGCAGCCGCTGATGATGCGTGCGCCGAGCGGGATCGCGTCGCCGCGCAGGCCGTCGGGATAGCCGGCGCCGTCGTAGCGCTCGTGGGCGGAGCGGACGAGCCGGGCGACCGGGCGCATGCTCGGCGCGGCGGCGAGGATCCGCTCCCGGCGATCGGGTGCTGCCGGAAGATCGCCCAGTCGGCGGGCTGCAGCGCCCCGCGTCTGGCGACGATGTCATCGGGCAGGGCGACCAGGCCCACGTCGCGCAGCTCGGCGGCGCGGATGACGACGTCGAGCGCCTCGGCGTCGAGGCCGAGTCGAAGGCCGACGTCGGCCGCGAGGTCCGCGACGCCGCGATCGTGCGCACCGCGCTCGGCCAGGACCTGCACGTGCACGTCGCGCGCCTGGCCGCGATGCCCGGCGCGCCGGCTGCGCTTGCGCGTGTACATGCGCTCGTCGGCGAGGCGCAGCGCCTCGGCTCCGTCGCGCGCCCCGAGCACGACGAGCCCGAACGACGCACTGATCGTGAAGCCGTCGCCGTGCTCGCCGAGCGCGTCGACCGCGCGAGCGATCAGCGGCGCGCCGTCCTCCAGCGCACCGTCGGCGAGCAGGCAGAACTCGTCGCCGCCGAGCCGGTACGCGCGGCCGCTGCCGGTGACGGCCTCGAGCGCCGGGCGCGAGGCGTTGCAGGAGCGCGTCGCCCCGCGCCGTGGCCGACGGCGTCGTTGTACTCCTTGAAGCCGTCGAGATCGAAGAACGCGAGCGTGTGCGGCCCCCCGTTCGCGAACGCGCGATCGAGGTCCTCATTGAGCGCGCGGCGGTTCGGGAGGCTCGTGAGCTTGTCCGTCGTCGCGTCGGCGCGAGCACCGCGCAGCAGCGCCATGTTCTCGGCGATCAGGAGCACGGCGCGGAGCAGGCCGGCCGCGAGTGCGCCGCGGGCCAGCCAGATCGTGAGCGCGCTTCCACCGGAGAGCGCGGCGTGCATCAGCAGGCCGAGCGAGATCGCGCCGCCCACGATCGGCACCGACGCCACGGCGCCGCCGCCGGAAGCGGCGTGGCGCGGGGTCGTCGCGTGGAAGGGCGCGAGGCAGATGAGCACGAGCGCGAACGCCCAGCCGGCCAGCGGCGCACGCCCGGGGACGATCGACCCGACGACCGAGAGGTCGCTGACGACCAGCACCAGCTCGGCGAAGGCGAGCACCCACCAGGCGAGACCGGGGCGATCAGCAGCGCCGCCGCGGTGAGGCCGGCCACCACGCCGTCGAGCGCGAGCCACGTGCGCCAGCGGCGCTCGCCTGCCCCCACACGGCGGAACACGTTCCCCGCGATCGGCCGCTTTCTGCCGGTCTTGAAGCCGACGGTCAGATCACCCGATAGCGTCCGGGCCGTATGGGCACAGGAGCGCAGGTCATCGTCGAAGAGCTCGAGCGCGCCGGAGTGGAGGTCTGCTTCGGGCTTCCCGGAGTGCACAACCTCGCGTTGTGGGAGGCCTTGCGGTCGTCCTCGATCCGCCTCGTGGGCGTCCGCCACGAGCAGGCCGCGGCGTACGCCGCCGACGGCTACGCACGCGCGACCGGACGGCTCGGCGTCGCCCTGACGACGACGGGACCAGGCGCCGCGAACACGCTGGGCGCGGTCGGTGAGGCCTGGGCCTCGCGGTCTCCGATCCTCGTGATCGCGACCGACATCCCGACCGGCCTGCGACGCGCCGGCGAGTACCGCGGCGTGCTCCACGAGACCGACGGTCAGGCCGCGATGTTCGCGCCGGTCGTCAAGTCCACCCACCTCGGCTTGTCCGCCGATTCGGTCGCCGGTGCCGCCGCCGCGGCCGTCGCGGACGCGGTCACTTCGCCGACACGGCCGGTCTATCTCGAGATCGCCACCGACCTGCTCGCCGCCGAGGTGTCCCCAGCGCCGCCGGCGGTCGCCCGGGTGCCGCCCGCGCGCCCCGACCTCTCCGACGCACTCGCACGGATCGACGCCGCCGAGCGACCGCTGCTGTGGGTCGGCGGCGGCGCCCGCGACGCCGGGGATGCCGTGAAGGCCCTCGCCGAACGGCTCGCGGCGCCGGTCCTGACCACCTACGGCGCGGCGGGCATCCTCCCGCCTGGGCACCCGTGCACGGTCGGCCTCCCGCCACATGCCGAGGCCGCCGGCACGCTCTGGGACGAGGCCGACCTCGTGGTGGCGATCGGCTCCGACCTCGACGGCGTCCAGACCCAGAACTTCGCCCAGCCGCAGCCCGGCACGCTGATCGCGGTCTCGCTCGAGCCGCTCGTCAACTATCGCGTCGACGTCGCAGCTCGAGCGGCGAGGCGGGCGACGTCACCGCCGCGCTCGCGGACCAGGTGCGCGACCGCGGCGGGCTCGACGCGGTCCAGCAGCGCATCGCCGCCGCCCGCGCACAGACCTGCGGCACGCTCGACAGCACCGCCCTGCGCTTCCTCGACGCGATCCACTTCGCCATCCCCGCCGACGGCGTGCTCGTCGTCGACATGTGCATCCCCGGCTACTGGCTCGCCGGGTTCCACACGCCCGCCGGACCCCGCCGCCTGCAGGTCCCGCTCGGCTGGGGAACGCTCGGCTACGCGTTCCCGGCCGCGTTGGGTGCCGCGCTGGCCGGTGCCGACGGCCCGGTCGTCTCGATCTCCGGCGACGGCGGCTTCCTGTTCGCGTGTGGCGAGCTCGCCACGCTCGCCCAGGAACAGATCCCGCTGACCGCCGTGATCGTCGACGACGGCGGCTACGGCATGCTCCGCTACGACCAGGTGCAGTCCGGCGACGAGACCTACGGCGTGGACCTCCACACCCCCGACTTCGCCGCCCTCGCCGCATCCTTCGGCGTCCGCTCGGAGACGGTCGACGGCCTCGACGACGCGTTCGGCGAAGCGCTCGCCCGCCACGCCGCCGACCCGACCCCGTCGGTGCTCGTCGCCCGCACCCCGGTCCCGCTCGTCCCGCCGCCCAACACCTCCCCGAACTGGTACCGCAAGCGGTAGCGGACCGTTTGGCGGGCGCCCGCCAGGCGGACGGTGGCTAGCCCGTTATCGAGCACCCTGGGGCCGCGGATAGCGTCGCGGTCATGAACAAGATCCTCCCCATGCTCGTGGTGCTGCTGACTCCGCTGGTCCTCGCGAACGGCCGTGGCCGATGACCCAGAAGCTGCTGAAGCGGGCCGCGCTGATCGCGGTTCCGGTGGTGGTGGCCGTCGGGGCCGGTGGTGCGATCGCCGCCGCCGCGTCCTCCGATACGACAGTCATCAAGGCGTGCACGAGCAAGAGCGCGATCCGGCTCGCCGGGGCCAAGGGGCAGTGCTCGCGCGGTGAGCGGGCGTTGGCCTGGAACCGGCGCGGGCCGGCCGGAGCGACCGGGCCCGCCGGCGCGGCCGGAGCGGCTGGGCCCGCGGGGCCGGCCGGGGCGAGCGCGGGCGCTGCCAGCACGGTCGGCGGCGACCCGCTGGCCGGCGGGCAGGCCGAGGGGTTCGTGAAGATCGACGGGATCCCGGGCGAGAGCGTGGATCGCGAGCACGGCGGCGAGATCGACGTGAAGGCGTTCGCGTTCGGCGGGAAGAACGCTCCGGCCGCAGGCAGCAAGGTGGCCTTCTCCGGCGTGCGCTTCGCCAAGCTCTACGACGCCTCGTCGCCGAGGCTCTTCCAGCGCCTCGCCACGGGCCAGCACATCCCCGCGGTGACGTTCTCGTTCCGGCGCCCGAGCGGCGACGGGTCCCTGACCTACAAGCTCAGCGACGTCGTCGTGACCAGCTACGAGCAGGGCGGGATCAAGGAGCGGCCGCTGCTGGAGCAGGTCGAGCTGGACTTCGCGAAGGTCCAGATCAGCTACACGCCAGCCGCCGGCGGCGCGCCCGTCACGGCCGGCTGGGACGTGAAGGCCAACACGGGCGCCTAGAGGACGAGGGGGTGTGATCGGTGAGGTCCGGATAGCGGACCTCAGGAATCACACCCCCGCGCGTCACGGCTAGGAGAGGCGGAACTCCGGATCGCCCGGCAGCTCGACGAGGTCCATCTGGGCCTTCTGGAGCTTGCCCGCGTAGTCCCAGTTCATCGACTGCCAGCGGGTGAACTGGTCGAGCACCCAGATGCCGGACTGGCGCGAGCCGTTGCCGGACTTGCCGTTGCCGCCGAAGGGCAGGTGGGCCTCGGCGCCGGAGGTCGAGTTGTTGACCGAGACCATGCCGGCCGTGATCCGCTCGCGGAACTTGAAGGCGTGCTCGCCCGAGCGGGTGTAGATCGCCGAGGAGAGGCCGTAGCCGTGGCCGTTGGCCAGCTCCATCGCCTCGTCGAAGGTCGAGAACTTCGCGACGCCGACGATCGGGCCGAACGTCTCGGTCGAGTAGAGCTCGTCGTCGGCGGTGACGCCGTCGACCACGACCGGGTGGTAGTAGATCCCGGCGTCGGGATCGCCGACGAAGCCCGTCGCGCGGGTTGTCCGCGGTGATCCGCCCGGTCGCCGAGGAGCCGTGGACCGTGTGGTGATCCTGGACCAGCCCGAGCCAGTCCTCGAAGCGCTCGGCGAAGCGCTCGTGGATCATCGGGCCGTACAGGACGTCCTCGAACGGGATCGCCGATCGGCGACGAAGACAGCCGCTCGGCGAGCTTGGCCACGAACTCGTCATGGATCGACTCGTGCACGATCGCCGTGCCGAGCGAGGTGCAGCGCTGGCCCGCCGTGCCGAAGCCGCCGAACAGCGCGCCCTCGACCGCGAGGTCGACGTCGGCGTCGTCCATCACGACCATCGGGTTCTTGCCGCCGAGCTCGAGGCACGGCGACTGCAGGTTGCGCCCGCAGAGCTCGCCGATCTTCGAGCCGACCGCGCTCGAGCCGGTGAAGCCGACCTTGTCGACCAGACCCTCGTCCAGCGCCTGCTCGAGGCCCGGCGAACGTGTCCACGCCCGAGGCCTGCACGACGTTCAGCACGCCGCCGGGCACGCCGCCCGCGTGGAACAGCTTGGCCAGCGCGTCGCCCAGCGCGGCGGAGTACTCCGCCGGCTTCCAGACGACCGAGTTGCCGCAGAGGATCGCCGGCACGAGGTACCAGGCGGGCACGGCGACCGGGAAGTTGCCGGCGGTGATGATCGCGGCGACGCCGACCGGCATGCGGAACGTGAAGAGCTGCTTGTTGGGCATCTCCGACGGCACGGTCTGCCCGTACAGGCGCCGGCCCTCGCCGAGGAAGAAGTCGCAGGTGTCGACGATCTCCTGCACCTCGCCCAGCGCCTCGGGGTAGGGCTTGCCGATCTCGCGCGTGACGAGCCGGGCGAGCGACTCCTTGTTGGCCTCGACGAGCCGGCCGACCTGGGCGATCACGCGGCCGCGGGCGGGAGCGGGGACGGCGGCCCACGCCTTCTGCGCAGCGCGCGCGGCGCGCGCGGCGTCGACGAACGTGGACGCGTCGCCGAGCAGCACCTCGGCGACGACCTCCGACGTGTTGGCGGGATTGGTGGAGGTCAGACGGCCGCCGGGAGCGTCGCCGCGCGCCACGCCGTCCACGATGGAGGCGATGGTGGGCGCGCCGGCGCCAGCGGTCCCGGCAGCGGGCTCGGAGGCGATGGAGGACATGGCCAGCACGGTAGCTGGCCAGCACCACTCCTCCGGTACGGAGAACTCCCCGCTCGCGCTAGCGCGCTGCGCGCCAGCGCGGCCTTGAGGCCGTCGATGGCGGGGATGTCGACCGGGTCGACGCCGCGCAGGACGGCGACGTAGAGCGAGACGAGATCGCCGAGCAGGACGAGCGAGACGAGCCGCTCGACCGGCGTCTCGCCGCGCGCGGTGCACGCGCACGACGGGCGACGGCGCCGGCGGCGGCGATCTCCGCGGTCAGCTCGGCCCGCCGCGCGTTGCGCGGGTGCGCGCCGGGGTCCTCGAGCGAGACGTAGGAGAACGTGCCCGAGCGCGCCGCGCCGCGTCCCAGCCGACGACCTCGTTGTGGTCGGCCTCCGGGCAGCACCGACGCGAACGCGGGCAGCTCGGCGTTCTCGTTGAACTGGCACTTCCAGCGATAGGCGGCCGCGGCCGCGAGCTCGGCGCCGGCGATCACGGGAACGGTGCCGTGCAGCGCCCGGGCGATCGACTTGGCCTCGCTGTCCTCGGCGCCGTCGGGCCCCCACTCGGCGGCGAGCTCCTCGGCCAGCGCCGCGGCGGCCTCGATCTCGTCGCGCACGGACGGCGCGGCGCCGGCCAGGAGCGGCCGCCTCGAGCGCGGACGACGAGCGAGTAGCCGATCGCCGCGCGCGGCTGGAAGCCGCCCGGGATCGGGATCACCGGCACGCCGTCGCGCGCGCGCGCTCGGCCAGCGCGCCGCCGGTCGTCGCGACGAGCCGCGGCGCGCCCGCGCGACGGCGTCGTCGTACGCCGCCAGCGTCTCCTCGGTGTTGCCGGAGTAGCTCGAGCAAAGCACCAGCGTCGACGGCCCGGCCCAGCCGGGCAGCGTGTAGCCGTCGGAGACGACCAGCGGGCGCCGCAGCCGCGGACCGAGCGCGCGCGACGCGCGAGCCGCGCCGCCGGCGGCCGAGCCGCCCATGCCGGCGACGATCACGCCGCCGGTCGCGTCGACCGGCCGCGCGCCGGCGGAGTCCACGCGCCACAGCGCGTCGCGCAGGTGCTCCGAGCAGGTCGAGGACCTCGTCGAGCTGGCCGGTGCTGTCGACCGCGGCGACCGCCTCGCGGTCCAGCGCAGCGTCTGACGGCATCAGAACCGCAGCGCTCCGTCCGGCAGCGTGACGCCGGGGAACAGGCGCGCGCCGTTGGAGACGACGTTGTCGGCGCCGAGCACGACGCCCTCGCCGATCACGCTCATCCCGTCGATCACGCAGTGGTCGCCGATCTGCGCGCCCGCCGCGACGATGCAGCCGCGCAGCGTGCAGTGCGCGCCGATCTCGGCGCCCTGCATCACGACCGAGCTCTCGATCGTCGTGCCCTCGCCGACGCGAACGCCGTGCTCGAGCACCGCGCGCCCGCCGATCCGCGCGCCCGTCGCCGATCCGGCAGTCGCTCTCGACCAGCGCCGACGGGAACGATCCGCCCGCCGAGTTCGCGACGCCGTCCTCGACGCACACGAACGTCGCGCCCATCCGCGCCGCGACCTCGGTGTGCGACGGTGCCCTCGAGGATGTCGAAGGTCGCCTCGAGGTAGCGCTCGGGCGTCCCGATGTCCTTCCAGTACCCGCTGCGAGACGTGGCCGAAGAGGCCGTTGCCGACCAGCCGCGGGAAGACGTCGCGCTCGATCGAGGCCGGCGCGCCCTTCTCCAGCAGCGAGAGCACCGAGCGCTCGAGCACGTAGGCGCCCGCGGAGATGTTGTTCGTGTCGATCTGGTCCGGCGCCGGCTTCTCGACGAACTCCGTCACCGAGCCGTCGCCGTCGAGCCGCACGAGCCCGTAGGCGCTCGGATCCTCGACCGGGTACAGCGCGAGCGTCGCCACGCGCGCCCGGTGCGCTCGTGCTGCGCGAGCTGCGCGCGTGAGGTCGATGTCGGTGAGCACGTCGCCGTTGAGCATCAGGAAGCGGTCGTCGAGCAGGTCCTCGGCGAACTTGAGCGCGCCGCCGGTGCCCAAGCGGGCGCGGCTCCTCCAAGTAGCGCAGGCGCACGCCCGAGCGACGAGCCGTCGCCGAGCACGTTGCGCACGCCGTCGGCCATGTGCCCGCAGGACATCACGACGTCGTCGACGCCGTGGCCGCGCAGCCAGTCGAGCATGAAGGCGATGAACGGCCGGTCGACGAGCGGGACGACCGGCTTGGGGACCGTCGACGTGAGCGGACGCAGCCGCGTGCCCTCGCCGCCGGCGAGGATCAGCGCCTGCATCAGACCGCCCCGCCTCGCCCGATCCCCTCGTAGACGAGGCCGGCGGCGCGCACGGTCGCCGGGTCGTAGAGGTTGCGCCCGTCGACGAGCAGGTTGCCGCGCATCGCTGCTCGCCACCGCCGCGAGGTCGAGCTCGGCGAACTCCGGCCACTCGGTGACGAGCACGACGGCGTCGGCGCCGTCGAGCGCCTCGAGCGCCGACTCCTTGAACTCGACGCCGCGGATCAGCTTGCGGGCCTCGTCCTCGGCGACCGGGTCGTAGGCGCGCACGTGGGCGCCCGCGGCCTGCAGCCGCGAGGAGAGCACGAGCGAGGACGCCTCGCGCATGTCGTCGGTGTTGGGCTTGAAGGCCAGCCCGAGCAGCCCGATCTCCTTGTCGACGAGCCGGCCGAGGTGCTTCTCGAGCTTCGCGATCACGCGCCGCTTCTGCAGCTCGTTGACCTCGATCACCGAGTTCAGCAGCTGGAAGTGGTAGCCCGAGTTGCCCGCGAGCTGCTTCAGCGCGGTGACGTCCTTGGGGAAGCAGGAGCCGCCGAAGCCGATGCCGGCCTGCAGGAACTTCGGGCCGATGCGGTCGTCGAGCCCCATCCCGCGCGCGACCTCGACGACGTCGGCGCCCGGTCTCCTCGCAGACGTTGGCGATCTCGTTGATGAACGAGATCTTCGTGGCCAGGAACGCGTTGGAGGCGAGCTTGACCATCTCGGCGCTCTTGATGTCGGTGCGCACCACCGGCGCGTCCAGCGGCGCGTAGAGCTCCGCGACGGCGTCGCCGGCCCAGTCGCCCTCGTCGCCGATGACGACGCGGTCGGGCTCGAGGAAGTCCTTGATCGCCGAGCCCTCCTTGAGGAACTCCGGGCAGGACACGTAGCGGAAGCCCTTGCCCTGCTCGGCGAAGACGCGCTGGATCGTCTCGCCCGTGCCGACCGGCACGGTCGACTTCATCACCAGCGCGTGCGTGTCCGACGGCGGCATCGCGGCGACCACGGCGTGGACGGCGGACAGGTCCGCGTCGCCCGAGTAGGTCGGCGGCGTTCCGACGGCGACGAACAGCAGGCGCGCGTGCTCGAGCGCGTCCGCGAGATCGGTGGAGAAGTGCAGGCGGTCGCGATGGCGCTCGACGAGCTCCGCCAGGCCCGGCTCCCAGATCGGCATCCGGCCTTCGCGCAGGCCTTCGATCTTGGCCGCGTCGATGTCGATGCAGTAGACGTCGTTGCCGAGCTCGGCGAACCCGGCCGCGGTCACCAGGCCGACGTATCCCGTGCCGATCACGCCGATCGGTTCTCGATTCGTGGCTCATGAAGGCGGATCAGGTTATCGAGGGCCCTACGGATCTCCGCCGGGCAGCCGATCACCGGGCCATGCCCACGCGCCTTCTCGCCACCGTCGCCATGACCCTGCTGGCCGCTCTCGCCCCGGCCGCGACGGCGGCGGCGAAGACGATCAACGGCTCCAACGCCGCGGAGGCCCTGACGGGCACCGAAGGCCCGGACAAGATCACCGGCCAACGGCGGAGCGGACCGCGTCCGCGGCGCTCGGCGGCGACGACCGGATCACCGGCGACACCGGCCCCGACGACATCGGCGGCGGCGCCGGCAACGACTGGATGGACGGCGGCTCGGGCGACGACGTGCTCACGGGCGACGACGGCAACGACATCGCGATCGGCGGCTTCGGCCACGACACGCTGACTCGGCGGCCCCGGCGACGACAACCTGGACGGCGGCGCGGCCCCGGACCGCATCGACGGCGGCGACGGCAACGACACGCTGCACGGCGGCTCGGGCGCGGACGACATCTTCGGCGGCGCCGGCAACGACACGCTCTACTCCGACACCGGCCCGGATCACCATCGACGCGGGCGACGGCGACGACGCCGTCTACGTCAACAGCGGCAGCGCGGTCGACAGCGTCGACTGCGGCGCCGGGCAACGACACGATCTACGTGAACCCGCGCGGCGAGCCCGGCGGCGTCTCCAACGAGCAGGCGCTGCGCGAGGGCCGGATCGTCAACTGCGAGAACGTCATCGCGCAGTCGACGCCGCTCGATCCCGACCAAGGGCATCAGCGCCTCGGTCGGCGCCCACGGCGGCAGCAAGCACCGGCTCCGAGCCTCAACGACAACCTGCGCGGCCAGCACGGCTCCGACCGGATCTCCGGCGCGCGCCGGCGACGACGTCGATCTGGGGCGACCAGCTGCACGACATGGGCGGCGCGGCGGCCAAGCGGCAGCGCGACAACCTCGACGGCGGCAGCGGCAACGACACGATCTACGGCGGCCGCGGCATCAACACGATCTTCGGTGGCGACGGCAACGACTACCTGCAGGGCGGCGGCGTCGTCTCGTCGATCTTCGGCGGCAACGGCGACGACACGATCAAGGTCACGTCAGGCGCGAAGACGACCGTCGACGCCGGCGAGGGCGACGACACCGTCACCGCGATCATCGCCCGCGGCAAGGCCACCGTGCACTGCGGCCCCGGCATCGACACCGTCATCGAGTCCAGCTTCAAGGGCAACCGCAAGCTGCGTCACGATCAGCAGCGACTGCGAGAAGCACAAGCGCCACTAGCCGCCGCCGGGGTCTCGCATCTGAGGGATGATCGGCCGGCTGCCGGCGCAGGCCATCTCTCCGACGGCGCGACTCCCGGCTACCGAGTCAACCGGACGCGGTCAGCGCCGAGGGCAGCGCCGGCACGAACCGCCAGCCCGCGGTCGCCGGTCAGCAGCAACGGGTCATCAAGCCCGAGCGCCAGCGCGAGGTACGTGGCGTCGTAGGCAGTCAGGTCATGGCGCAACTGCCAGATGCGCTCTCGCAGCGGCGCGTGCGAGAAGCACACCAAGCGCACGTCGTGGAGTTCGAGCGCGGCCTGGGTCGCCCGGTCGTCTGAGAGGTCGCCGCGAAGCAGCATGCGCCGGAGCGCGTTCAGTGTCTCGGGCCACACCAACTCTGGTGCGTACAGCGGCTGCTGGTCATCAGCGCCGAGCGCTTCTTCCACGGCGTCCAGGGCCGCCTCGCGGCCGACGAGAAAGTCCGTCAACGTCGAAGCGTCGACGACGATCACCGGCGGTCGCGGTCCTCGCGGACGAGCTCCGCGCTGGACGGCCCGCCGTAAGGTCCGCGCGCGCGCAGACGCCCCGCGAGTTCGACCACCGACGGGGTGCGTGCGATATCGCCCATCCGCGCCACCAAGAACTCGTTCAGCGACTGCCCAGCCATCGCCGCCTGCGCCTTCAGCCGCCGATGCACGTCATCGGGAACGTCGCGAACCTGGACATTGGCCATAGGCGTATGCTATCAAAATGCAAGCTGGAGATGCAGAATGCAAGCTGACTCCAGATGGGAGACCCCGGCCGCGGCTAGGACTTCAAGCGGCGCAACGATCCGGCGATCGCGGTCAGCCGCGAGTTCGGGATCGACATCGACAGCGTGTTCGTGACCCAGTAGACGCCCTTCGGCGTCCGCCAGGCGACGAGGCGCAGGTGGCTGCCGTCGTAGTAGAGCATCAGCTTGCGGCCGTTCACGGTGCGCGTGGTGTCCGGGTCGTCGAGGATCGGCGGGTACTTCCAGGTCATCCCCTGGACGCCGTAGTACTCGCCGTAGCCGGAATAGAGCACGAGCCGGTACGCCTTGTGCAGCTTGTTCTGCGCGTCGCGGATCCGGTAGATCGCGCGGCTTGGTGTCGGCGTAGCGCGAGCCGGTCTTGCGCAGCGCCGGGGAAGTAGAACGGGAAGCCGAGGTTGCCCTGGCTCTCCGCGACGACCGCCATGTCCTCGCCCTCGCGCGGCGCCTCCTCGAGGCCCTTGACCGCGGACGGCTTGTTGTCGGCCCTGCGCTTGGCCTTGGCCGGCGCCTTCTTCTCGACCTTGGTGGTCGAGGCCAACTGCTGCGGGTTGGAGGAGCCGACGCCGGTCATGAACTCGCGGAACGTCTTGCGCAGCGCCGAGTCCTTGACGTAGAGGTAGCTGTCGAGCGACGGGTTCTCGGCCTCGGTGGCGGGGAAGCGCACCTCGTTGACCGGCGCGTGCTCGCCGGCCAGGAAGAGCCCGGTCTTGGCCAGGCCGATCAGGTTCGAGGCGGTCACGAAGGACTTGTCGACCTCGAAGTAGCGCCCGAAGACGCGCGCGAGCTCCTTGCGCTTGCTCGGATCCAGCAGCGCGCGGACCGCGTCCTGATGCGTCATCTGGCGCAGGAAGTCCTGCTGGCGCGTGGCGCGGTAGAAGTCGTTGTCGCCGTGGCGGTAGCGGACGTAGTCCAGCGCGTCCTGGCCCTTGAGCTTCTGGTAGCCGGGCTGGACGTCGATCGCGGCGTACGCCTCGCCGGGGGCCGCCGTCGTGTTGTCGTTGTAGTAGCGCCGGTCGACGTCGATGTAGATGCCGCCGACGTAGTTGACCGCGCGCTTGAAGCCGCCGAAGTTCACGTTGATCACGTTGTTGATCGGGAAGTCCTCGCCCGTCGCGTCCTCGAACAGGCGCTTGATCGTCACGACCGTCTTGCGCGGGCCGCCGATCTCGTAGGCCGAGTTGATCTTGCCGGTGCCGGCGCCGGGGATCTTGACCTTCAGATCGCGCGGGAGCGACATGACCGCGATCCGCTTGGTGTCGGGGTCGACGCGGGCGAGCAGGATCGTGTCCGAGCGCGCCTTGATCTTGAGCTGGCGGTCGCCGTAGCGCTCGTCGGAGCCGAGGATCAGGAACGTGCGCGGGTCGCCGGCCTCGGCGCGGCTGACCTCGGGGATCGGGATCGGCTGGCGGCCCTCGTCCTTGCCGGTGAACGTCGTCACCACGTCGTCGATCTCGAGCAGCACCGCGGAGGCGACCGCGGTCGCCGACAGCGAGATCGTCAACACGCCGGCGATCAGCGCGCGAATGAGCACGCCGCGACCGGGACGGGGAACGCCGTCGCCACGTCTCACGCGAGCCCGCCCTCCAGGGCCGCATCGGCGAAGCTGTCGGGGACGCTGCGCGCGAAGTCCACCAGCGCGCGGCGGTAGAGGGCCAGCGAGTCGATCGAGACCCACTCGTCGGGGCCGTGATGGCCGCCGCCGGAGGGGCCGAACTCGACGGCGGGGACGCCCGCCTTCTGGAAGGCGACCGCGTCGGAAGCGCCGTCACGGCCGACGCTGACCGACTCGCCATCGGTCAGGCGCGACGCGGCGTTGCAGAGCGCGAGCACGTACGGGTTCGTCGGCGACACGCGCGCGGGCGGCCAGATGAACGAACGCGCGACGTGGACGTCCGGGATCGCTCGGATCTGGGCGAGCAGCTCGCCCGGGTCCTGCTCCGGGAGGTAGCGGATGTCGACGTCCATGGCGCATTCCTCGGGCACCTTGTTCGGCGCGTCGCCTCCGATGATCCGCCCGAGGTTGACGGACGGGCGATCGAAGAGTTCCGAGGACTCAAGGGTGAACGGCATCGCTTCGATTCGCCGAAAGACGTCGATCGCCTTCAGGACCGCGTTGTCGCCCAGCCATGGCGTCGAGCCGTGCGCGGACGTCCCGTAGACGAGGATCCGCAGCGCCAGCACGCCCTTGGCCTGCACGCCGACGTGGAGGTTGGTCGGCTCGCCCGTGATCGCGAAGTCGCCGACGTAGCCGGCCTTCACGAGCAGGTCGGAGGTCCGCTGATCGATCTCCTCGGACTCCTCGTCGGGCACGCAGACGAAGCGGACGCGGACCTGATCCTGGTCGGCGAGGTCGTGCAGCGCGCACATCATCGCCGCCAGCCCGCCCTTCATGTCATAGGCGCCGCGGCCCTCGAGCCGGTCGCCCTGGATGCGCGGCGTGAACTGCTCCGGGCGCCCGGGGACGACGTCGTAGTGCCCGTGGAACACGAGCGTCGGGCCTTCCGACGGCCCGACCTCGGCGGTCAGACCGAAAAGCTCGCCGTACTGGTGGTCCTTGACGGCGATGTCGCGCGCCTCGAGCCACCCCTTGATGAAACCCGCGCACGCGCGGAGCCCTTCCACATTGGACGTGTCGTACGTGATCAGGCGCTCCGCGAGCACGCGTTCGTCCATCACGCGCAGGGTAGCGGTGCGTGTTTAGGCAAATCTCTCATCGAACACTTGCTTAAACGCCCATAAAGGCCTCAGAATCGGCCGCGAGAGGGTCCAGACCGATGAGGGGAAGTGGCACATGAGGCCATGGATGGGAGCTGCCGCGGTCGCGGCAGCGATGGTGCTGGTACCGGCAACGGCATTCGCGGGTGAGGACGACCCGGCGCTGATGCAGTTCAAACTGCCCAACTCCGCGGCCTATCACGATTTCGAGGCGCTGGGCCTGAACATGGACCACGCCGTCGAGAGCGGCGGCGGCGCCAGCGTCATCGTCAGCGCGTGGGTGACCGACGCCGAGCTCGCGATGGTCCGCGCGCACGGGTACCCGAACGTGGGTGTCGTCCACGACAAGTACAACATCGATCGGATCCGCGCCGAACGCGACGAGACGCTCGGCAAGATCAAGGCCTCCACCGACGCGCTTCATGGCATCGGGGTCAAGGCCAAGGGCAAGAGCCTGGTCGATGGCGACATCCACGCTCAGAGCGCCAACTACTACGAGAACGCCGGGGGCCGTTGGCTCGCGATCGAGGCGAACGCCGAAGGCGCCCGCTACACGGGCACGGGCACCAACACCTACGTCGGCCCGACCGTCACGGCCGAGATCTATGACGCGACGGGCGCCCGCATCGGCAACGTCGTCAACGTCGGCATCTACAGCGACCCTGACGTCAACCCGCGCTACTACCAGTACCACACCCAGACGGTCCGGGTGGGCTCGCCGGACGACGGCGCCCCGTTGCCGGTCAGCGTCAAGGTCGCATCCTCCAACGGCAGCGTCGACACGATCGCCGTCAAGGAATGGATCGCCAAGAATCCGCCTGGGTACGCGCAGGGCTTTAAGAGCGGGTTCGTCACGCACTACAACGAGGGTTACGAGGCGTATCAGAAGATGCGCGACCTCGCCGCGGAGTTCCCGAACATCTCCTCCGCCATCAAGCTGCCGGAGCCGACCACGGGCTACCAGCGCAAGGCGCAGACGATGCTCGGCTACACGAACGCGACGGGAACCGGGCCGACCGCGACCGTCGCATACGTCCGCTTCGACGCCAACAACCTGCCCGTCGCCGGCGCGTCGCCGACTGCCGGCGCCCAGCAGAACGGCACGGTCGTGCTCACGTCCAAGACGTTCGGCCACCTGGGCGGCAACAGCCTCACGGCCCAGATCAACGCCCCGGCCGCGGGCGCGAGCAACCAGGCGCTGAGCGTCGCCCTGGCCGGCAACAAGCTCAACATCAACCCGGCCACGGACGCGAGCGGCGCGATCACGAGCACCGCCGCACAGGTCGTCGCGGCGATCAACGCCAACCCGCAGGTCTCGGCCCTGGTCAAGGCCTCGCTGTGGCGCACGAACACCGGTGCCGGCGTGGTACAGGCCGGCCCGACTTCGCCGCTGAGCGATCTGCTGCGCGCCCCCGCGACGACTCCGCGCGGCCCGCAGGACCAGTACATGCTCCGTGTCGGCAAGACGCGCGACGGCTCCAAGACCGGCGTGTTCTTCTACTGCCAGGAGCACGGCAACGAGATCGCGACCTCGGGCGTCTGCCTCGAGACCGCGGAGCGCCTGGTGCGCAACTACGGGACCGATGCCCGGACGACGGCACTCGTCGACAACCTCGACATCTTCATCATCCCGCAGATCAACGGCGACGGCGCGACGCACTCGCTCTATGACTCCAACCGGCGCAAGAACCTGTCCAACTACTGCGAGGACACGACGAGGTTCCCGGGCAACGACACCGACCCGGCCCAGCGCAACAGCTGGGGCGTCGACATGAACCGCAACTTCTCGGTCGGCTCGGCCTTCGACGGCTTCCAGGGCGCGTCGACGACGAGCTGCCTGAGCGGCAATTTCACCGGCCTGTTCGAGCATTCCGAGCCCGAGGTCCGCAACGAGACCTGGGTGCAGACGACGTTCCGCAACATCAAGTTCGCCAACAACATCCACTCCAACGGTGGCCTCTTCATGTGGCCGCCTGGCTCGTACACCCCGGCCCGCGTTCCGCTGCCCTACCCGCCGTACGGCACGCTGAACTTCTTCGACCAGACCGCCAAGAACGTCCTGGACGGGATCAAGGCGCACCGCGGCATCACGATCGTCCCGTCGCAGACCGGACCCGTGATCGACGTGCTCTACTCCGCCGCCGGCAACTCAGCGGACGAGGCGTACTACGCCAACGGGATCATCGGGTTCGACTTCGAGATCGGGACCACCTACTACTACAAGGACCCGGTGACCAACGTCGTTACGAGTTGCAGCGCCGGCCAGCAGCCGAATTTCGGCGCCACCACCAACCCGTGCACGTCCAACGAAGGCTTCCACGAGGCGATGGAGTACGCCAGCGGCAACTACGGCATGCTCGACGCGGCGATGGCGTACGGCGCGGACACGACGGCTCCGGTCGTCAACACCGCCGTCAGCGCCAATGGGATCACGCCGGTCTACTCGGTGAAGTTCACGAGCAACGAGGCGTCCTCGATCTACTACACGACCGACGGCTCGACGCCTACCACGGCCTCGACGGAGTGGAAGCCGCCGCGCGCCCGCGCGCTGCCGCTCCCGCTGCAGCTCGCCCCCGGCACGAACCTCAAGTGGATCGCGACCGACTTCAAGGGCAACGTCTCCGCCGTCAAGGCGCAGGTCCTCGGACAGGTCCAGGCCACCGGCACCGCCGGCGGCACCGTGTCGGCGACGCTGAGCCTGACGCTCGGCGCTCCGGCGCAGTTCGGCGCGTTCACGCCGGGCATCACGCAGACCTACCTGGCCTCCACCACGGCCACGGTGATCTCCACCGCCGGTGACGCGACGCTCAGCGTCGCCGATCCCAGCTCGACCAACACGGGCAAGCTCGTCAACGGCACCTTCGCGCTGCCCCAGACGCTGCAGGCCCGCGGCCGCAACGCCGCCAACACCACCACCACGTACGCCAACGTCGGTTCCTCGGCCACCCCGACGAACCTCCTGACGTACACCGGCCCGACGTCCAACGACGTCGTCACCGTGGGCTTCAGCCAGCTGGTCAACGCCACTGACGCGCTCCGCACCGGCGCGTACAGCAAGACGCTGACCTTCACGCTCAGCACCACCACCCCGTAAGCCAATCGGACGCCGGCCGGGTTCCCCGGCCGGCGTCTCTTTTCATACGGACCGGCGCGGCCGTTTAGACATCTCAACTCCCCAAGGCTTGCTTTTGGCCTCAGCGTGCCTTCACATTCGCGCGTGGAAGGGTCTCAACGACAGGGGGGATTTGGCTCATGAAGCCATGGATGGGAGTAGCCGCGGTCGCGGCTGCGATGTTGTTCGTCCCGAGCGCGGCGATGGCCGGGAACGATGATCCGGCGCTGCTGAAGTTCCACGTTCCGAGCGCGGACCAGTACGACGACTTCGAGGCCCTCGGCCTCGACATGAACCACGAGGTCGACAAGAACGCCGACGGTTCGCATCACCGTTCAGGCGTGGGTCACCGACCAGCAGCTCGCCTGGGTGCGCGCCCAGGGCTACGAGAACGTCGGTGTCGTGCACGACAAGTACAACGTCGACCACATCCGCGCCGAGCGCGACGCGGACATCGCGGCCGAGGTCGCCGCGAAGGCGGCGCTGAAGACCAACGCGGCCGGCAAGGCCGGCCCGAGCGCCGCGCCCGGCACCGTCCGCGCGCAGCGTGCCGACTTCTACGAGAACAACGTCGGTCGCTTCATCTCGATCGAGGCCAACACCACCCAGGCGTCGGTGACCTGCACGAACCCGAGCACGGGCACGGGCTGCGCCTACACCGGCCCGGTGCTGCAGGCGATCGCGTACGACACGAACAACAAGCCGATCGTCCAGGGCGCGCTGACGACCTACCTCGATCCGGACCCGACCGCTGCGCCGGACTACTACCAGTACCACTACCAGATCTTCCGGATCGGCAACAAGGGCGACGGCGGCGCGGATCCGGCCTACGTGAAGATCTCCGCGCCCAACGGCGACGTCGACACCATTTCCGCGAAGGAATGGCTGCCGAAGAACCCGCCCGCCTACGCGCAGACCTTCCAGCACGACTTCAACACGCGCTACTACACCGCGCAGGAGGGCTACGCCCGCGTCCACGACCTGGCGGCCCAGTACCCCAACATCGCCAAGGAGCTCAAGGCTCCCGAGCAGACCTGGGGCTACATGCGCCGCGCGGCGACGATGGTCGGCTACCAGCAGGCGTCCTACGTGACGTTCGCTCCGCTCGTCGATCCCCAGACCGGCCTGTCCTACCAGGCGCCGAACGGCAGCACCACGACCCTGAGCGCGGCCAACGCCGCCAAGACGGTCGTCCTGCGCACGAAGGCCTGGGGCCATGAGGGCGGCAACGACTACAGCGCCCAGCTCGTCAATCCGAACGCCAACAACGCGCCGCTCACCGTCTCGCTGACCGACAAGAAGCTCACGGTCAGCCTGGCCACCAACGCCACCGGCGCGATCACCAGCACCGCGGCCCAGGTCATCGCGGCCGTCAACGGCGACAGGACGGTCGGGACCGTCATCGAGGCCAGCAAGTACCGCACGAGCGCCGCCGACGGCGTCGTCGTGCCGAGCGACGTCTCGCCGCTCAGCGACCTGCTGAAGGCGCCGCCGACGATCAAGCGCGGCCCGCAGGACCAGTGGATCCTCCGGATCGGCAACGACAAGGGCAAGCCGCAGGACCAGAAGGTCGGCGTCTACCTGTACTGCCAGGAGCACGGCGGCGAGATCGCCACCTCGGGCGTCTGCCTGGAGACGATGTCGCGCCTGGTGAAGAACTACGGGACCGACGCGGCGACCACGTCGTACGTCGACAACCTCGACATCTTCATCCTGCCGTTCATCAACGCCGACGGCGGCACGCACGCGATCTACGACTCGCCGCGGCGCACCAACATGGCGCGCTGGTGCGAGGACACCACGATGTACCCGGAGAACCTGACGGACCCGACCTACCGCAACAGCTACGGCGTCAACATCAACCGTAACTTCTCGGTCGGCTCGGGCTTCGACGGCTTCCAGGGCGCGTCGATCACGGGCTGCGCCGGCTCGAACTTCGCCGGCCCGTCCGAGCTCTCCGAGCCTGAGACGCGGAACGAGATCTGGATCCAGAACACGTTCAAGAACATCAAGTTCTCGAACAACATCCACTCGTCCGGCGGCTACTTCATGTGGGTCCCGGGCTCCTACACCCCGAAGCGCGAGACGCTGCCGTACCCGGACTACGGCACGTTGAACTTCTTCGACCAGACCGCGTCGCACGTGCTGTCGGGCATCAAGGCCCACCGCGGCACGGCGATCCTGCCGCAGAAGACCGGCCCGGTGATCGACGTCCTCTACTCCGCCGCCGGCAACAGCGCCGACCAGGCGTGGTACGTCAACGGCATCGTCGGTTACGACTTCGAGATCGGCGACACCCACTACAACGAGAACTACAACCCGCAGGACCCGACGAAGGGCACGAGCACCTGCAGCCCGGGTCAGCAGCCGCCGTTCGGCGCCAACCCCAACAACCCCTGCCTCTCCGGCGAGGGCAACGCGGAAGGCCAGGAGTTCTCCACCGGCAACTACGGCCTGCTCAAGTCCGCGCTGGACTACCAGAACGACACTGCCGCGCCGGTCGTCGGCACGGACGTCAACTCGGACGGCAAGGGCACCTACCAGGTCAAGTTCACCTCCGACGAGGCGTCCTCGATCTACTACACGACCGACGGCTCGACGCCGACGACGGCCTCGACCGAGTGGGCGCCGCCGCGTGCCCGCGCGCTGCCGCTGCCGCTGGACCTCGCGCCCGGGACGAAGCTCTCCTGGATCGCGAAGGACTTCAAGGGCAACGTCTCGGCGGCCAAGAGCCAGGTGCTCGGACAGACCGACACCACCGGCACCGTCGGCGGTTCCGTCGGCGCGACGCTGAGCCTGACGCTCGGCGCTCCGGCGACGTTCGGCGCGTTCACGCCGGGCATCACGCAGACCTACCTGGCCTCCACCACGGCCACCGTGATCTCCACCGCCGGTGACGCGACGCTCAGCGTCGCCGACCCCAGCTCGACCAACACGGGCAAGCTCGTCAACGGCACCTTCGCGCTGCCCCAGACGCTGCAGGCCCGCGGCCGCAACGCCGCCAACACCACCACCACGTACGCCAACGTCGGTTCCTCGGCCACCCCGACGAACCTCCTGACGTACACCGGCCCGGCGTCCAACGACGTCGTCACCGTGGGCTTCAGCCAGCTGGTCAACGCCACTGACGCGCTCCGCACCGGCGCGTACAGCAAGACGCTGACCTTCACGCTCAGCACCACCACCCCGTAAGCGAACGGGCGCCGGCCGGAACCCCGGCCGGCGCCCTTTCATCTATCGATCACCCTGGAATCACGGGGTTTTCATAGGCGGACTAGTACGTCCGTTTAGTCGCTTGCGCTTCCCCTTGACCTTCCCGTAGAAGTCGGCTCGCAGTTCAGGGTCTATTCGAAGGGGGTGGCCTATGAGGCCATGGATGGGAGCGATCGCGGCTACGGCTGTGATCGCCATGCTGCCGGCGTCAGCGCTGGCAGATGACGGGACGTCCGTCATCGAGTTCAAGCTGCCGAACAAGGCAACTGCAGAGCAGCTGACCAACCTGGGCTTCGATCTTGCCGATGGCATCGATCAATCCGTCCCGGGTCAGGTCAAGGCGACGATCGTGGTCACGCCGGAGGAGAAGGCGCAACTCGAGGCGATGGGGTATCCCGCCGTCGACACGATCATGAGCCCCGGCGACGTCGACGCGCTGCGTGCTGAGCGCAACGCGACGATCGCCGCCGAGACCGCCGCCAAGGACGCGCTCAACGGCGCGGCGGCCAACAAGAGCAAGAGCGCTGCCGTGGGCACGGTCCGCGCGCAGCACGCCGACTACTGGGAGGACGCCGGCGGACGCTGGCTCTCGGTCGAAGGCACCACCACGCAGGCGACGGTCACCGGCACCAGCTACAGCGGCCCGCAGCTCGTGGCCTCCTGGTACGCCGCCAACGGCACCCAGATCGGCTCGGGCAACCTGTCCGCGCTGCTCGACCCGGATGTCACGCCGCGCGCCTACCTGTACCACGTCACCAAGTACCGCCTGGGCGACGCATCCACGATCGGTACGGCGATGCCGGCGTTCATCCGCATCGCGGCCCCGAACGGCGACGTCGCCGAGCTCGCCGTCAAGAAGTGGGTCGGCAACGGCGCGCCGCAGTACGCGGCCGGGTTCCTCCAGGACTTCAACACGCACTACGTGGACCCGCAGGAGGGCTACGCCAAGATCACGTCGCTGGCGACCGAGTTCTCCAACATCGCGAAGGTCTCCGACCTGCCGAACAAGACGCCGGGCTACCAGCGCAAGGCGCAGACGGTGCTCGGCATCGCCACGCCCTACACGGGCAGCACGTCGACCCCGGCCACGGCCGACCAGGCGCGCGCGGTCGTCCTCACCTCCAACGCGTGGGGCCAGGACGGCGGCAACAGCCTGACCGCGCAGATCGTCAACGACGGCGCGAACGTCCCGCTGACGGTCTCCGTCAACGGCAACGCGATCACGGTCCACGCGGCCACCGACGCCGCCGGCGCGGTGACGAGCACCGCCAGCCAGGTCGTCGACGCGATCAACGCCACCGAGGGTGTCGCGGGGCTCGTGACCGCCAGCAAGTACCGCACCAACACCGGCGCCGGCATCGTCACGGCGCAGGCGGCTCCGTCCGCCCTCAGCGACTGGCTGAAGGCTCCGCTGAGCTACCCGCGCGGCCCGCAGACGGTGAAGATGCTCCGCATCGGCAACGACGTCGGCAAGCCGCAGGGCTCCAAGACCGGCGTCTTCATCTACTGCCAGGAGCACGCCCGCGAGTGGGGCACGCCCGCTGGTCTGCCTCGAGACCGCCGAGCGGCTCCTGCGCAACTACAGCACCGATGCCGAGACGAAGAGCCTGGTCGACAACCTCGACATCTTCATCATCCCGACGATCAACGCCGACGGCGCCGCGTACTCGATGTACGACAACAACACGCAGCGCCGCAACATGGTCAATTACTGCGCGTCGAACCCGACGGGCAACAACGACCCCTACGCCCGCAACAGCTGGGGCGTCGACCTCAACCGCAACTTCTCCGTCGGCTCCTACTTCGACGGCTACGTCGGCGGCGGCAACAGCTGCACCGGCGACACCTTCTCGGGCCCCTCGGAGTTCTCGGAGCCGGAGACGCGCAACGAGCAGTACGTCCAGACGGCGTTCCCGAACATCAAGTTCGCCATGAACGTGCACTCCTCGGGCGGCTACTTCATGTGGCCCCCGGGCTCGTACACGCCGTCGCGCACCACGCTCCCGTACCCGCCGTACGGCACGCTGAACTACTTCGACCAGACCGCTTCGAGCGTCCTGGATCGGATCTACAACTACCGCAAGACGGCGATCCTGCCGCAGCAGACCGGCCCCGTGGCCGACGTGCTCTACTCGGCCGCCGGCAACTCGGCGGATGAGGCGTACTACAACCACGGCATCATCGGCTACGACTTCGAGATCGGCGCGAGCAAGGTGCTCGCCTCGGGCTCCTCCCAGGGCACCGGCTTCCAGCCGTGCTACGGGGCGGTCGGCACCGGCGGTGGCACCGGCACCTGCAACGCCAACCTCGTCAACGAAGGCCACGACGAGGGCATGGAGTTCTCCAACGGCAACTACGCGCTGCTCGCGTCGGCGCTGCAGTACTCCAACGACACGGCGGCGCCGGTCATCGGCACCGCGGTGACCGCGGACGGCAGGACGCCCACCTACTCGGTGAAGTTCACGAGCAACGAGGCGTCCTCGATCTACTACACCACCGACGGCTCCACGCCGACGGCGGCCTCCACGGAGTGGAAGCCGAACCGGCCGCGCGAGCTGCCGGATCCGCTCGACCTCGCCCCCGGCACGAACCTCAAGTGGATCGGCGTCGACTTCAAGGGCAACACGTCCGCGGTCAAGTCGCAGATCCTCGGCCAGACCGACACCACCGGCTCCGTCGGTGGCTCCGTGTCGGCGACGCTGAGCCTCTCGCTCGGCGCGGCGGCGCAGTTCGGCACCTTCACGCCCGGCATCGCGAAGCCGTACCTCGCTTCGACGACCGCCACCGTGACGTCCACCGCCGGTGACGCGACGCTCAGCGTCGCCGACCCGAGCTCGGACAACACGGGCCACCTGGTCAACGGCACGTTCGCGCTGCCGCAGCCGCTGCAGGCCCGTGCCCGCAACGCCGCCAACACCAGCACGGCGTACAACAACGTCGGTTCCTCGGCCTCGCCGCTGAACCTGCTCACGTACGCCGGGCCGACGTCCAACGACGCCGTGTCGCTGGACTTCAGCCAGCAGGTCAACGCCAATGACGCGCTCCGTACGGGCACGTACAGCAAGACGCTGACCTTCACGCTGAGCACCACCACGCCGTAAGACCAGGCCTGTCCGGGGCAGCTCCGCACTTCGGTGCGGGGCTGCCCCCGCCTGGTGGTTCGGAGGGATTGCGGTGGTTTGGGTCAGATCAGGCGCTCGACCCCTTACCCTGCTCAGCTACGCCGCGCTTGGTCAGGCCAATAGCACTTCCGTCCGTTATGTCGGGCCGGAGGTTGACTTAAGGGGACCTGATCGAGAAAGTGGGCGACGGGTCCGGGGAGTTCTTCGATTTTTCCAGAGGGTGTTCATGATTAGGCCATGGAAGGGTGTTTTGTCGGCGGTTGTGCTGGGGCTAGTGCTGCTCCCGAGCACGGCGATGGCGCAAGGTGATCTCGCCGGGCCGACCGTGACGATCGTGACGCCCGTTGAGGGCGCGACGTTCACGCAGGGGACGCCGGTCAACGCCTCCTTCTCGTGCAGCGATCCGAGCGGCGTCAAGGACTGCGTGGGTTCGGTCGCCGACGGCGCCCCGATCAACACTTCAGCGGTGGGCAACTTCACCTTCACGGTCGTCGCGCACGACACGCTCGACAACCCGACGACGGTCACGCGCAACTACTCGGTCCAGCCGACGACCGGGCCCATCGGTGGCGAGACGCCGCCGACGCTGGTCCTGACGCTCGGCACGCCGGGCGCCTTCAGCCAGTTCATCCCGGGTCTCGCGCGTGAGTACTCGACGACGATGACGGCCTCGGTCACCTCGACGGCGGAGAACGTCTCGCTGTCCGTGGCCGACCCGAGCACGAACGCGACCGGTCGCCTCGTCAACGGGACCTTCGCGCTCGCCGCGCCGCTCACGGCGAGCGCCTCGAGCACGCTCAACGACCCGGCGGCCAACCCGCCGCTGACCGTGCCGTCGCCGGCCGGCCCCGTCGGGGGCTCCGCTTCGCCGCTGCAGCTGCTGACGTACAACACCCCGGTCGGCCTGGACGTCGCGACGCTGACGTTCAAGCAGGCGATCGGCCAGACCGAGGCGCTGCGCACCGGCGGCTACTCGAAGACGCTGACCTTCACGCTGTCGACGACCAAGCCGTAGTCGACGCATCAGGGCTTAACGACGAAGGGCCGCCCTGAGGCGGCCCTTCGTCGTTAAGCGGTCAGACCTACCGAGAGCTACGAATCGGCGGCAGTGAGCTTGAGAAAGGCCTCGTAGCGGCGCTTGTCGCGCTCGGCGGCACGGCGCTCCTCGGTGCCCTCCTCGGCGGCGGCCAGCTCGTCCTCCGCGCGCTGCAGGCGGTCGCGCAGGTCGGCGGCGTCCAGCTGGTCGACGCTGAAGACCTCGTCCACGAGCACGAGCGCGCGGTCGCCGGTCATCTGCAGGAAGCCCTCGCCCTGCGCGAAGCGCACGACCTCGGACTCCGACTTGTAGAGCCGCAGCTCCGTCGGGTCCAGCATCGCCAGCAGCGGCTGGTGATTGGCCAGGATGCCGATCGAGCCGACGCTGGTCCGCGTCGAGAGCATCTCGACCTCGGCGTTGAAGACCTCACCCTCGGGGGTGAGGACTTCGACGGTGAAGGGCGTGCGGGCCACTAGCGGTTCTTCTTCGCGGCCTCGACGACGTCCTCGATCTTGCCCTTGAGCAGGAACGCGGACTCGGGGAGGTCATCGTGGTCGCCGTTGAGGATCTCGCGGAACGAGCGCACCGTGTCGCCGATCGAGACGTACGCCCCGGGCGTGCCCGTGAACTGCTCGGCGACGTGGAACGGCTGCGACAGGAAGCGCTCGATCTTGCGGGCACGCTGCACGAGCACGCGGTCCTCGTCGGACAGCTCGTCGATGCCGAGGATCGCGATGATGTCCTGCAGCTCGCGGTAGCGCTGGAGGACGTTCTTGACCTCGTTGGCGACCGTGTAGTGCTCCACGCCGACGATCTCGGGCTTGAGGATCGTCGAGGTCGAGTCGAGCGGGTCGACGGCCGGGTAGATGCCCTTCTCGGCGATCGAGCGCGAGAGCGTCGTGGTCGCGTTGAGGTGGGCGAACACCGAGGCCGGAGCCGGGTCGGTGAGGTCGTCGGCCGGCACGTAGATGGCCTGCACGGAGGTCACCGAGCCCTGACGGGTGGAGGTGATGCGCTCCTGCAGCTGGCCCATCTCGGACTCCAGCGTCGGCTGGTAGCCGACCTGCGACGGCATCCGGCCCAGCAGGGCGGAGACCTCGGAGCCGGCCTGCACGAAGCGGAAGATGTTGTCGATGAACAGCAGCACGTCCTGGCCGCGCTCGTCACGGAAGTACTCGGCCATCGTCAGGCCGGTCAGCGCGACGCGCATACGCGCCCCGGGGGGCTCGTTCATCTGGCCGAAGACGAGCATGGTCTTGTCGATCACGCCCGACTCGGTCATCTCGAGCCAGAGGTCGTTGCCCTCGCGGGAGCGCTCGCCCACGCCGCAGAAGGCCGACAGGCCGCCGTGCTCCTGGGCGAGGTTGTTGATGAGCTCCTGGATGAGCACGGTCTTGCCCACGCCGGCGCCGCCGAACAGGCCGACCTTGCCGCCCTGGGCGTAGGGCGCGAGCAGGTCGACGACCTTGATGCCGGTCTCGAACATCTCGGTCGTCGGCGTCAGGTCCTCGACGGTCGGAGCCGAGCGGTGGATCGGCCAGCGCTCCTTGACCTCGATCGGCTCGCCCTGGTCGATCGTCTCGCCGAGCAGGTTGAAGATGCGGCCGAGGACGACGTCGCCGACCGGCACGGTGATCGGGCCGCCGGTGTCGAGGACCTCCATGCCGCGCGCGAGGCCGTCGGTGGAGTCCATCGCGACCGCGCGGACGCGGTCGTCGCCGAGGTGCTGCTGCACCTCGCAGACGAGGTCGGAGCTGATGCCGCCGGAGAGCTTCTCGTCCTCCGAGGGGTTGCGCTCGCGCTTGATGACGATCGCCGAGTTGATCTCGGGCAGCTTGTCGGGGAAGACGGCCTCGATCACGACGCCCTGGATCTCCTCGATCCGGCCGACGTTGCGCGTCTCGCTCGTGGGTTCAGTGGTGGCAGCCAAGTCAGTCTCCTTAGACCAGCGACTCAGCGCCGGCGACGACTTCCATGATCTCCTGCGTGATCGCGGCCTGGCGCTCGCGATTGAACTGCAGCGTGAGGTCCTTGATGATGTCCCCGGCGTTCTCGGAGGCGTTGCGCATGGCGGTCATGCGCGCGCCGTGCTCGGACGCCGTGGACTCGAGCAGCGCCCGGTAGATCGAGATCTCGACGTACGCCGGGATCAGGCGCTCGAGGATCTCCTCGGGGTCGGGCTCGTACTCGACGAGCGCGTGCTTGCCGTCGGTCGGCTCCTCGTCCTCGCCCGCGGCGCGACCGCCGAGGCCTTCGCCGCCGTCGAGGATCGTCGCCTGCTGCAGCGGCAGCAACGTCTCGCGCGTGACCTCCTGGGTCAGCGGCGACACGTAGCGGTTGTAGACGATCTCGACGCGGTCGACGTCGCCGTCGACGTAGGCGGCGATCAGGTCGGACGCGATCTCACGCGCGTTGGCGTACGAGGGGCGGTCGGTGAAGCCGGTGTAGGCGCCCTTGGCCTCGCGGCCGCGGAACGTCAGCGACGACACGCCGCGGCGCCCGGAGGCGTACCAGACGGTCGACTTGCCGCCGCTCTCGTACTCGACGCCCGCGCGGATGCCCGCGCGGACGATCTGCGAGTTGAACGCGCCGGCCAGGCCGCGGTCACCCGTGACGAGCAGGATGCCGACCTTGTCCTCGGCGTCGTGCTCGTTGAGGATCGGCAGGTTCGGGACGTTGCCCGCGGCCTCCGCCGCCTGGCGCGTCATCCGCCGGATCGCGCCCGCGTACGGGCGCAGCGCCTCGATGCGCTGCTCGGCGCGGCGCAGGCGCGCCGCGGCGACCATCTCCATCGCCCGCGTGATCTTCTGGATGTTCTTGACCGACGCGATGCGGCTCTTGACGTCCTTGAGCGCCATGGCGGGGTGCTAGGCCTCCGCCCCGACGGGCTCGCGCTCGTCCTCGTCGCTCGGAGGAGTCCTTGCGGCCCTCCTCGCGACGCAGCTCGTCGTCCTCGGAGAGCGGCTGGCCGTCCTCGTCGAGGTCGTAGCCGAAGTCGTCGACGAACTGCTCGATCGAGCGTGCGCAGCGCGCTCTGCGTCTCGTCGGACCAGTCGCCGCCCTTGATCGCCTTCAGCGTGTCGGCCGCGTCGGCGTGCAGGCGCTCGACCAGCGACGTGTGGAACTCGCCCACGCGGTCGGCGTTGATGCGGTCCAGGAAGCCGTTGGTGGCCGCGTAGACGACCGCGACCTGATCCTCGACCGCGAGCGGGTCGCGCTCGTTCTGGTTGAGCGTCTTCACGAGCCGCTCGCCGCGGGCCAGCGTGCGCTGGGTGTCCGGGTCGAGGTCGGAGCCGAACTGCGCGAAGGCCTCGAGGTCGCGGAACTGCGAGAGCTCGATCTTCAGGCGGCCGGCGACCTTGCGCAGCGGGCCGATCTGCGCGCTGCCGCCCACGCGCGACACCGAGATGCCGACGTTGATGGCCGGGCGCACGCCCGAGTTGAAGAGGTTCGGCTCGAGGAAGATCTGACCGTCGGTGATCGAGATCACGTTGGTCGGGATGTAGGCCGACACGTCGCCGGCCTGCGTCTCGATGATCGGCAGCGCCGTCATCGAGCCGCCGCCGAGCTCGTCGTTGAGCTTGACCGCGCGCTCCAGCAGGCGGCTGTGCAGGTAGAAGACGTCGCCCGGGTAGGCCTCGCGACCCGGCGGGCGGCGCAGCAGCAGCGACATCTGGCGGTACGCGTAGGCGTGCTTGGTGAGGTCGTCGTAGACCACCAGCGTGTGGCCGCCCTTGTACAGGAAGTACTCGGCCATCGCGCAGCCGGCGTAGGGCGCCATGAACTTGATCGGCGCGGCCTCGTCGGCCGGGGCGGCGACGATGATCGTGTTGTCCAGCGCGCCTGCGTCCTCGAGCGTCTTGGCCAGGCCGACGACCGTCGACATGCGCTGCCCGATCGCGACGTAGACCGAGATGACGCCGGAGTCCTTGTTGTTGATGATCGTGTCGATCGCGATCGCCGTCTTGCCGGTCTGGCGGTCGCCGATGATCAGCTCGCGCTGGCCGCGGCCGATCGGGATCATCGCGTCGATGGCCTTGAGGCCGGTCTGCATCGGCTCCTTGACCGGCTGGCGCTGGACGACGCCCGGGGCCTTGAACTCGGCCGGGACGCGTCTCGGTCGTGTTGATCTCGCCCTTGCCGTCGAGCGGCTCGCCGAGCGGGGAGACGATGCGGCCGAGCATCGCTTCGCCGACCGGGATCTCGAGCAGGCGGCCCGTGCGCTTGACCGTGTCGCCCTCGGAGATGTGCTCCCAGGGGCCGAACAGCACGGCGCCGACGTTGTCGGACTCGAGGTTCAGGGCGAGGCCGACCACGTCGTGCGGCAGCTCGAGCATCTCGAAGGCCATGCAGTTCTCGAGGCCGTGGATGCGGGCGATGCCGTCGCCGACCGAGAGGACGGTGCCGACCTCGGTCAGGTCCGCCTGGCCGGCGTCCAGGTTCTCGATGCGGGACTTGAGGATGCTGGTGATCTCGTCGGGCTTGATCTGCACGAATGCTCCTTAGAGGGCCGGCGCACTAGGCGCGGGCCACCTGCTTGCGAAGTTGTTCGAGGCGGTTGCGGATCGAGGCGTCGAGGATGGAGTTGCCCACCCGGACGACGAGCCCGCCGAGGATGTCGGGCTCGACGATCGCGGACAGCTCGACCTTGCGGCCGGTCTGTTCGGCGATGCGATCGCCGATCTGGCTGACGGTGGCCTGGTCGAGCTCCACGGCCGATGTGACGGTGACGGGCAGGAGCTTGTTCTCCTTGCGCCACAGCTCGTCGACCACGCGTCGCACGCGGAAGATGACCGGCATCCGGTGGTTCTCGATCAGCAACTTGAGGAAGTTGACGAGGATCGGGTCGGCGTCGGAGACCGCACGGTCGAGCCCGTCCTTCTTCTCGATGGTCGAGAAGTAGGGCGAGAAGAAGAACACCTGCAGCTCGCGGTTGCCGTCGAGGGCGTCGGCGAACTGGCCGAGCTCCTCGCGGATCGCGTCGAGCTTGCCCTGCTCCTGCGCGACCTCGAAGAGCGAGCGGGCGTAGACCGCGGCGATCTCCTCCATGGCTAGCGGCGCTCCTCGTGGGCGAGGGCGGCGAAGTCCAGCTCGGCGAGCGCCTCTTCGACGAGCCGCTTCTGATCGGCGGCGTCGAGCGACTTGCGCGTGACCTTCTCGGTCGCGAGCACCGTGAGGTCGGCGACCTCGCTGCGGATCTGCTGGATCGCGCGGCGCGTCTCGGCCTCGATGTCGCGACGCGTCTGCTCCATCATCTCCTCGCGCTTGACGCGCGCCTCGGCGAGCGTCTCGTTCTCGGCGGCCTCCGCCGTGCGGCGGGCGCGGGCGACGATCTCGTCGGCCTGACCGCGCGCGTCGGACAGCCGCTCGCGGTACTCCCGCAGCAGCTCGTCCGCCTCGCGCTTGGTGTTCTCGGCCGAGTCGATCGATTCCTCGATCATCTTCTGGCGCTTGTCCAGCGCCTCGGCGATCCGCGGGAAGGCGAGCCTTCCAGAGGATCAGCATGGTGAGTCCGAAGACGATCAGCGTCCAGATCATCACGCCGATCACGGGATCGACGAGACCTGGCTTGTCGCTGGCCGCTTCGGCTGCGAACAGAAGGTTCATCGCGCCTACAGGAAGAAGGCGATGAGGCCCGCCACGAGGCCGTAGAAGAAGCACGCCTCGGTGAGGGCGAAGCCGAGCCACTGGATCGACGTGATCTCGTCACGCATCTCGGGCTGGCGGGTCACGGACTCGATGACCTTGCCGAAGATGATGCCGATGCCGACGCCGGCGCCTACAGCACCGAGACCGCCGCCGACGCCCAGCGCGATGGCCTTGCCGGCGGCCGAGCCGTAGTCGGCCGGGTCCGCGGCCTGGGCGAAGATGAAGCTCAGGATCATGCTGAACACTGGGGTGATCTCCTTCTAGTGAGATTCGGCGACCGCGCCGCCGATGTAGATCGCAGACAGGGTGGCGAAGATGAACGCCTGCAGCGTGGCGACGAGACCGACCTCGAACAGGTACAGGATCAAGCCGAGCGGCAGCAGGAACACGCCGATTCCGGCGATGCCGAGCAGGATCGCCAGCCCGCCGGCCATGAACAGGATGATCAGGTGTCCGGCAAGCATGTTCGCGAAGAGACGAACGGAGAGCGAGACGATCCGCATGAAGTTCGAGAGCAGCTCGAGCACGAAGATGAACGCGGCCATCGGACCGTGGACACCCTTGGGGATCAGGCTCTTCAGGTACCCGAGGACGCCCTTGGCGCGGATGCCCTCGGCCGTGTACGAGATGAAGACGATCAGCGCCAGCACCAGCGGCACCGACACGTTCGCCGTCGCCGCGTAGATCCCGAACGTCGGGATGTCGAGACCGAACACGTTGAACGTCTCGTGCGCGGTCGGCAGCGGGATGAAGCCGATCAGGTTGCTGAACCAGATGAAGAGGAACAGCGTCCCGATGAACGGGAAGTACTTCCTCGCCAGCTTGTCCTCCATGTTGCCGTTCGTGATGTTGTCGCGCATCAGGTTGAACAGCACCTCGACGGCGGTCTGCACGCGATTCGGGCGCGCCTCCATCCGGTTCGCGATGTAGAGCATCGAGACGGAGGTCAGGATTCCGGCCAGGACGAGGTACAGGACAGCCTTGTTGATGTCCAGCGACCCAGGCAGGTCGACCCACGTGTAGAGCGTGAACTCGTCCTGGGGCGCGAAGTCCTCGTTGCGACCGGCGCTGCCGAAGACGATGAACGCGACGATGACGAGAAGCAGGTAGACCCCGCCGCCGATCAACAGGAACTTCCGGGTTGAGCTCATGAGCTGGGCGTGTTCCTCTCCGTGCGGGGCAAGGCCAGAGTCGTAGCCAAGTAGATCGTGAACGCGACGAGCACGAGCAGCGCCGCCATCAGTCCGTCCTCGCGCTCACCGGCGGTGCCGACCACGAGGATGGTAATTCCAAGGATCCAGGCGCGTCCCATACCCGTCCCGAACTTCAGCCCGACCTGCGCCTTGGGGCCGCGACCGCGCGCGTGGCGATCGATCAGCACAGCGGCGATCCGGGTCGCGATCCAGGCCACCGCTCCGACGACGTAGCCGAGCATCGGCCCGTCCATCAGCACCACGAAGGGCGCGGCGAGGACGACGACGATCACGTCCAGGTAACGGACGAAGACCAGGGGATCGGAAGTGGGCATTGTGGTTGCGCTCATGGCAGGCTGACGCGCCGTACCAGGCCATCCCCACGCGGGAACGCGCGGCGGGAGGGACGGAAAACTCCCCGGCCGGTTCGGCGGGCGCCAGTGTAGCGGCTTTGGCGACTTTGTAACAACTTTGTGACACCCGCCTCTAGCGGACGTCGCTGAACGGCACATGAGTGCCCGCGCCGGGTCCTCGGCACGACGCCGCGCGAACCCTAGCCATACAGTGCGCTTTACGTAGTCCGACCCCTGGGAGGAAACGATGCCGACACGTAGCGCGAAGGCCAATTGGCAGGGCGAGTTCAAGCGAGGCGGCGGGACCGTCTCGACCGAGACCGGCGTACTCGATTCGCCGTACAACTTCTCCGGACGCTTCGAGAGCGGTACCGGGACGAACCCCGAGGAACTGCTCGGGGCCGCTCACGCGAGCTGCTTCACGATGGCCCTCTCGGTCGGCCTGACACAGGCGGGCACCCCGCCGGAGTCGCTGGCCACCGAGGCGCACGTGACCGTCGCTCAGGTCGAAGGCGGCTTCGGGATCACCAAGATCGCGCTATCGGTGACGGGCAAGGTCCCGGGCCTCGACGCCGACGGCTTCCAGGCCGCGGCCGAGGGCGCCAAGGAGGGCTGCCCGCTCTCGAAGGCGCTCGCCGCGGTCCCCGAGATCACGCTCGAGACGAGCTTCGAGGCCTAGTTCAGATAGGCGTCGATGACGCGGGTGCGGTCATTTCCCGCCGCGCCCGCGTCCTTGATCGCCTTCAGCGCGCCCTGCATCGCCCGGTAGCCGTCCTCGGCCGCGGGCTTCGGGTCGCGGCCGAAGGCCGCCTTGAAGCGCTCGTCGAAGTCGGCGGGCGCGGGCGTCGTGGGCAGCGCCCCGACGGTCGGCTTGCCGGAGGGCAGCGCCTGCGGGTCGCTCGCGAGGCTCGGGTCGCCGCCGGCCACGACCTGCAGGATCCCCGCGGCGTTGAAGAGCGGCACGGTGACCGGGGTCGCGTCGACGACCGCGGCGATGATCTGCGGATCGGAGATGGCGCGCCGGGAGGCCTGCGCCTGCACCTTGTCGTCGGCGCCGCCGAGGTCCAGCGAGGAGAAGTTGACCGCGTACTGGCCGGCTCGGCCGCCGGCGTCGGCCAGCGCGAGCTTCTCGGCGTCGACGAAGTCGCGGTTGGCGTCACCGGGGTCGGAGGTCAGCGAGTAGACCGTGACCGTTTTGCCGATCACCTTGCCGCCGCCGGAGATCCCGCCCTCGGAGGTTCCGCCGCAGCCCGCGACCACGACCGCGAGCGCGGCCGCGGTCAGCGCGCGACGCCGTGCTTCTGAAGCCATCTGCGCACCACGTTGTAGGCCGGGCGGGGTTTGTCGTTGGCGTCCACGAGCGCTGAATCCCAGGTCGGCGTCAGCGTCGGAGCCGGCGCCCAATGGTAGAAGTACACGCGCTTGACGCGGCTCGAGAGCGCGGCCAGCCGGAACACGTAGGAGGTCGCCTTCGCGGCGTGGGAGATCGAGCCCGGGAAGGTGACCGTCGAGCCGTTGCGGCGCAGCACGAGCCCACCCGTCTCGGTGAACCAGACGTCGCCCTTGACCGCCTTCAGCAGCGCGCGGGTGCCGGTCGAGCGGAAGCGATTGGCGTCGATGTAGTTGTGCAGGCCCCAGATCACGCGGCGGTTGCCGATCCGCTTCTGGAAGCGCTTGACCCAGGCGGTCAGCCGCGAGCCGTCGAGCACGTCGGCCGCCACGATCTTGCAGCCGCTGCAGTGCTTGCGCAGTGCCAGATAGAAGTCCGCCGCGCGCTCCGGGTTCTTACAGGTCGGCTGGCTGCAGTGGTTGGCCTCGTTCCAGGTGATGTAGTCGCGCACCCACGGGTAACGGGCACGGAAGCGGACCACCTCCCGCTCGAACGCCTTGACCGACGGCAGCGTGTGCGCCAGCTTCGGGTTGCGCGAGTGGCCGAAGCTCAACAGGACGCGCACGTTGGCCACGCGCGCCGCGTACATGTACTGGTCGAGCTCGGTGCGCTGCCAGCCGGAGTTCAGCGCGTCCCAGGCCGCGACGAAGCGGACGTCGCGGACGCCGAGCTGCTGGAAGCTCTTGTCCGCGAACAGCTCCGGGTGCTGCTCGCCGATGCCGATCACCGGCGTGGCCGCGGAGGCGGCCGGGGCGATCAGCAGCGCCAGCAGCGCCGCCAGGACGAACCTCACAGCAGGACGGTGTCGTCGTCGGAGTACGGGGGCGCGCAGCAGCAGAGCAGGACGAGCGGCTCCGCGCCGTCATTGAAGAGCTTGTGCCGGGTCCCGGGGGCGATCACGACCGTGTCGCCGGCGCGGACGGCGGCTTCCTCGTCGCCGAGGCGCATCCGGCCGGCGCCCGCCGTGAAGTAGTAGATCTCCTCGGAGGTGCGGTGGAAATGCTCCACCGTCTCGCTCCCGGGCGGGACGGTCGCCTCGGCCAGGGACTGGTTGACCGAGTTGCCGCTCGGGATCCCGGCGAGCTCGCGGATGGACGAGCCGTCGGCGGTGATGAAGGCAACGCGGTCTTCGAGGCGGACGCGATTCAAGGCGCCACCAGGGTATCGGCGGGGCCGCGGAACGCGACCCCGCCGACTCACTGTTCAGACGACGGCGCGGCGAGCCATCTCGTGGTCGAGACGGCGCGCCAGGCGACCGGTCGCGAATGCGACACGGCCCCGGAACGGGGGATTGGGCGGGCGCTCGGGGCGTCTTGAGCGTTCCGCACGGAACGAATGCCGGCCGGTGCGCTCATCTTCGGTTGCGCGACCCAGAACGGCTTGGTTGAGCGAATGCATTACGGCTCCCTGAAAGGGTTGGATAGGAAGCCGCCCGCGGGTGATCGCGAGGAAAGGGGACCTTGTCTCTAGACGGGTCGCGGGCGGCAGAATGAACTGCCCGCGACGTCAATCAGTGACTGAGACGCGAGCAGGACGGCGTGAAGACCACGCCGGAGGCGGGCACGAGGCCTCGCATTGAAAAGCTCGCGTTGATCTCCATGTCCTGCTCACCTCCCTGCGGCGATTGGCCGTCGTTCGTCACTGCGGTCGTGGGAAACCGTACCAATGAAGGCGGCGACGCCGCAAGTACGGCTACCACCACAACGGGGTTTGAATCCCCTACGCCAGCGAGCGGAACTCGCCGGTCTCGAGCTCGCGCTCGACCTGCTGGTCGATCTCGTGTTCCTCGGTCCCCGGGTCGGCACGGCGCAGCTGCCAGGCGCGCAGCCGGCGCCACTTGAGGATCTCGAGCGTGTAGATCAGATAGATGCTGGCGACGAGCCCGAGCAGCAGCAGCGCGCCCATCAGCGCCGCCCAGCCGAGGTTCAGGTGGCCGGAGCGCTCGGAGTAGGGGACGAACCGCAGCGCCACCGCGATGCCGGCGGTGATCAGCGTCCAGCCGTAGAGGTAGAGCACCGTGCGCCGCTGCGAGAACCCGATCCGGTGGAAGCGGTGGTGGAAGTGGTTGGAGTCACCGCGGTAGATCGGGCGGCGGTACTTGATCCGCTTGGCCACGACGAAGCCCGTGTCCAGGAACGGCACGGCGAGGACGACGAGCGGCCCGACGAGCGCGATCAACGCGTTCGTCTTCAGCGTGCCCTCGATGATCACCGCGCCGAGTAAGAGCCCGAGCAGGTTCGACCCGCAGTCGCCCATGAACACCGACGCCGGGTTGAAGTTGAAGATCAGGAAGCCGAGCGCGGCACCGCAGGTGATCGCGGCCAGGATGCCCGCCGTGTTCCGGCCGAGGTCGAACGCGATGATCGCGAACGCGAGCGCCGAGATCGCGCACACACCCGCCGCCAGCCCATCGATCCCGTCGGAGAAGTTCACGACGTTCATCAGCAGCACGACCGCGAACACCGTGATCGGCCCGCCCATCCCGCCGAGCTCGACGCGGTGCACGAACGGGAACGTGAAGGCCTCGACCTGCACGCCGCTCGTGACCAGCACGACCGCCGCGGCGATCTGGCCGATCAGCTTGATCGCCGGATGCAGGTCGAAGACATCGTCGAGCGCGCCGACGATCGTGATCAGCGCCGCCGCGGCGAGGATGCCCTCGGTGCGCTCGTTGTCGGGCAGGAACAACAAGCCCGCGACCAACGCCCCACCGAAGATCGCCAGCCCGCCGAGCAGCGGCGTCGCCCTGCGGGCGAGCCCGCGCTCCTTGAGCTCGTCGACGGCGCCGATCCGCACCGCGAAACGCGCTGCGAGCGGAGTGAGCGCCGCCGCCACGGCGAACGCGACCAGCGCGGCGAGGACGGCCTTGGTCACCATGGTTGCGGCAGAAGGATCGCAGGGCGAGGAGACACACCGACCTCGGATGTGCGTCGAGTTGCCACGGCGAACACGTCGTGAGAGGCACGGCGGTGTGGAACGCCTCCACCGCGACGAACCCGGCGCCACCCCGCAGCGCCCCCGCACGCGCACGCTCGCCCGCCTCGCCGGCCCGCCCGGCGCCGAGATCGGGGTGATGCGGCCGCGAGTGTGCGGAACGAATCGGTTCCTCGGCAGCGGCGCCAAGTCACTGAGTACGTCTCAGGCATACCCAGTGACTTGCACCCCGGCAGCGCGTCGCTGCTCACCCCGTCGTCGGACCCGCTGCCCATGACCGACGCACGGGCGGTGGGCACACCGCGCGCTCCCCCTCCCCACCTTGCTCGCCTTTCTCGTGGCGGCGTGCCTCTCACCACCGGCGATCCGTGAGGTCCGCGCGGCTTGATGCGGCCGCCGCGAGCGGCTAGGCGCCGTCGAGCACCTCGCGCACCTTGCGGGCCAGCGTCCGCTCGGTGAACGGCTTCTCGAGGAAGGCCGCGCTCGGGCCGAGCATTCCCTGGCGGTGGACGGCCTCGTCGGAGTAGCCGGACATGAACAGGATCCGCATCTCGGGGGCGAGCTCTCCGAGACGCTCGGCGAGCACGCTGCCGTTGACCTGGGGCATCACCACGTCGGTCAGGAGCAGGTCGATGCCGCCCGCGGCGCACACGCGAACCGCCTCGTCGGGGCCCTCGACGGCGAGGACGGCGTAGCCGTTGGCCTCGAGCATCAGGCGCACCAGCTCGCGCACGCCTACGTCGTCCTCGACGACCATGACCGTCTCTGAGCCGCGCTCGGCGTCGGGCTCGACGGCCGGCTCATCCGCCTGCAGCACCGCGGTCGCGGCCGGCAGGTAGATCTTGAACGTGCTGCCGCGCCCCGGCTCGCTGTAGACGTAGATCCCGCCGCCGCTCTGCTTGACGACGCCGAACACGGTCGCGAGGCCGAGGCCGGTCCCGCCGCCCGCGGCCTTCGTGGTGAAGAACGGCTCGAAGAGGTGCTTGGCGACGTCGTCGCCGAAGCCGTGGCCGGTGTCCGAGACGGCGAGCAGCACGTGCGGACCGGGGGCGCCGTCGCCGTGCTCGGCGACCTGGGCCGCGTCGACGTCGACGTTCGAGGTCTCGATCGTCAGCGCGCCGCCGTCGGGCATCGCGTCGCGGGCGTTGGCGGCGAGGTTGAGGATCACGCGCTCGATCTGCGCACGGTCGGCCTCGACCGGGGCGAGATCGGGGGCGAGCCGGATGCCGACGCTGACGTCGTCGCCGATGATCCGGTGCAGCATCGCCTCCATCCCCTCGACGATCCGGTTGAGGTCCAGGACGCGCGGGTGCAGGACCTGGCGGCGGCTGAAGGCCAGCAGCTGGTGCGTGAGCGCGGCGGCCTGGTCGGCCGCGCGGCCGATCTCGGACGCCTCGTCGCTGCCGTCGCGCTCGTGCAGGATCTCGGCGTAGCCGGCGATCACGGTCAGGAGGTTGTTGAAGTCGTGCGCGACGCCGCCCGCGAGGCGACCGATGGCCTCCATCTTCTCGGCGTCCGCGAGCCGCCGCTCGAGCCGCTTGCGCTCGCTGACGTCGTGCGCGAGGACGAGCGCGGCGCGCCGCCCCTCGAAGGTGATCCGCCCCGCGCTGATCTCGACGTCGATGATCGTCCCGTCCCTGCGGCGGTGGCGCCAGGTGCCCGTGCGCGGCGAGCCGGGCCCGCCCCGCGCCTTCACGTCGGCCAGGAGCGCCGGCACGTCCTCCGGCGGGCGGATGTCGAGGATCCGCATCGCCAGGAACTCCTCGCGGGAATAGCCGTAGTGGCGGATCGCGGCGTCGTTGACGGCCACGAACGCGAGCGAGTCGGCCTCGTAGACCCACATCGGCATCGGGCTGGCGTCGAACAGCAGCCGGTAGCGCTGCTCGGAGCGCTCGATCTCGATCGCCGCGGCGGTCCGGCGAGCGATCTCCGACGCCAGGTCGAGCTCGACCGGCCCGTAGCTGCGCCTGGTCGAGAGCAGCGTGATCGCGCCCATCGGCCCGGCGTCGGTGATCAGCGGAACGCAGAGCAGCGAGCGCAGGCCGTCGTGGAGCCGCTCGGCCTGATGCACGAGCTCGGGCTCCCCCGTGCGCATCACGATCGCGGGACCGTGCGCCGCGTCGGCGGGCAGCGGGAAGCCCGCCGGCACGCTCACGTGGCGCGCGAGGTCGCCGTCCTCGTCGGCGACGTCGATCGCGCAGTAGGTCGCCAGCCCCGGTACCAGCAGCTCGGCGACCCGCTCCAGCGTCTCCTCGCGCCGCAGACCCGAGCCCAGGATCTCTCCGACGCGGGCCAGCAGCGTCAGTGCGTTGCGCTCGTGATCGTCCAGTCCGCTCACGGCCTCCGCCGTGAGCGTAGAGCCTCTACACCGCTGCGGGCGTACCCAGGTGCGCGTAGAGCGGGAAGCGATCGACGATCGCGGTGACGCGATCGGCCAGCTCGCCGCGCGCGCTCTCGAAGTCCGGCTGCAGCGCGCGGACGATGATCTTGCCGACCTCGTGGAAGTCGTCGACCTGCAGGCCGCGGGTCGCGAGCGCCGGTGTGCCGACGCGCAGGCCGCTCGTGACCATCGGCGGGCGCGGGTCGAACGGGACCGCGTTGCGGTTGACCGTGATCCCGATCGAGTGCAGGCGATCCTCGGCCTGCTGACCGTCGAGCTCGGAGTCGCGCAGGTCGACGAGCACCAGGTGCACGTCGGTGCCGCCGGTCAGGACGTTGACGCCCGCGCCGGCGGTCAGCAGCTCGGTCGCCAGCGCCTGGGCGCCGTCGACGGTGCGCTGCTGGCGCTCCTTGAAGAGGTCGGAGGCGGCGATCTTGAACGCGACGGCCTTGGCCGCGATCGCGTGCTCGAGCGGGCCGCCCTGCTGACCCGGGAAGACCGCGGAGTTGATCTTCTTCGCGTACTCCTCGCGGCAGAGGATCAGGCCGGAGCGCGGGCCGCCGAGGGTCTTGTGGACGGTCGTGGTGACGACGTCGGCGTACGGGACCGGGCTCGGGTGGATGCCCGCCGCGACGAGACCGGCGAAGTGCGCCATGTCGACCATCAGCAGCGCGCCGACCTCGTCGGCGATCTCGCGGAAGCGCGGGAAGTCGAGGATCCGCGAGTAGGCCGACCAGCCCGCCAGCAGCAGCTTCGGGCGGTGCTCCTTCGCGAGGCGCTCGACCTCGTCCATGTCGATCCGGTGATCGGTCGGCGAGACCTCGTACGGGACGATGTCGTAGAGCCGGCCCGACACGTTGATCTTCATCCCGTGGCTGAGATGACCGCCGTGCGGGAGGCTGAGGCCCATGATCCGGTCGCCCGGCTGCAGCAGCGCGTGGTAGACGGCCGTGTTGGCCTGCGCGCCGGCGTGCGGCTGGACGTTCGCGTGCTCGGCCCCGAACAGCGCCTTCGCGCGGTCGATCGCGAGCTGCTCGATCACGTCGACGAACTCGCAGCCGCCGTAGTAGCGCTTGCCCGGGTAGCCCTCGGCGTACTTGTTGGTCAGGACGCTGCCCTGACACTCGAGCACGGCCTGCGGGACGAAGTTCTCCGAGGCGATCATCTCGAGCGTGCGCTGCTGGCGCTCGACCTCATGGCCGATCGCTTCAGCGACCTCGGGATCGACTTCAGCGAGGGGACGATCGAAGTAGTCGGGCTGCAGCGCGGTCATGTGATTGACGGTAGCGAATCGGGTGGTTGTCACAGGCGAGTGTGCTCGCGCCAGTATCGCCGTGATGGATGACGACGAGCTCCTGGCCCGCGCACGCCGCGATCCCGAGGCGTTCGGGGCGTTCTATGAGCGCCACGAGCAGCTCGTGCTGGGCTACCTCATGCGCCGCACGCGCGATCCGGAGCTCGCCGCCGACCTTGCCGCGGAGACGTTCGCCGTCGCGCTGGTCGCGGCGCGAAAGTACCGCCGCGACGGTGCTCCGGCGTCCGCCTGGCTGATCGGGATCGCCCGCAACACGCTGTTCTCGAGCCTGCGCCGCTCGCGCGTCGAGGACCGCGCGCGGCGGCGCCTGGGGATGGAGCCGATCGCGCTCGACGACGAGCTGCTGGCGCGGATCGAGCGGCTCGGCGGCGACGGCCGCGTCGAGTCGCTGCTCGCCCGGCTGACCCCGGAGCAGGCCGACGCCGTGCGCGCCCGCGTGCTCGACGAGGAGGACTACGCGCTGATCGCGACGCGGCTGCGCTGCTCGGAGAGCGTCATCCGCCAGCGCGTGCACCGCGGGCTGGCCACGCTGCGACGGATTCAAGAGGAGGAGGCGTCATGACCGAGTTTCCCGCCCTGCGCGAGGCCCTGGTGGCCGCCGCTGCACGCCGCCGGCGGCGGCGCGTCCTGACCGGCGCCGCGGTCCCGGCCTTCGCCGTCGGCGCCGCGGTCGTCGCGCTGGTCGCGCTGCCGCGCTCGACCCCCGATCGCTGAGGTCGCGGCGGCGCCGCCCTCCGGCGCGCTCGAGCAGGCCTTCGCGGTCTTCCGCCGCGCGCAGCGGCCGTCCGACGTGATGCCCTCCGCACGCAACGTCGTGCCGGGGAAGGTCGACCGGCGCGCGCACGCGGCTGCTCGGCCAGGGCGGGCCGCGGCGCTACTTCGCCGCGCCGACGACGATCGACGGCGTGCCTTCGCTCTGCCTCGTGGCCGTCCGCCGCAAGGCGGCGTCCAAGGCGGACTGCGGCCCTGTCGCCGACGCCGTGGCGGAGGCCACGCCGCCCCGGATCACGATCGAGAACCTCAGCGGGGTGTTCCTGCCCGACGGCTCCACCGACCTGCGCTTCATCTTCAAGGGCGGGGTCGGCTCGGTGAGCCCGCGCAACAACCTGTCGCTCGCGATGAACCCCCAAGGCCCCGCCGCCGGGATCTCCTGGACCGGGGCCTCGGGCCGACGCTACATCCGCTACACGGGGGACGCGCCCGCGGTCGCGACGCCGCGGCTGCGGTGCCCGAAGCGCCTCGAGCCCCTGCCGGCCGACGCGCTCGCGAAGGCGGGCCGCGTGGCGCTGATCGACGTCGACCAGCTCTTCCCCGGGGCGACGGGGGCCAAGGTCAACGCTGCCGCGCGAACGACGGACACGTCGTGTTCCTCCGCGATCACCGAGCGCTCGATCGGGGTCTCGCTGCAGCTCTTCCCGCGCAGCCTCGGCGTCCGGCGCGTCCTACTTGGGATGCAGGACGGGTTCATGCGGGTCTTCGACCTCGTGCAGTGATTCGCCGTCGGCCCGCACCGAGATCTCGTACGGCTCCGGCCGGTGCGTGCGCAGCCGGTAGGTGAGCAGCGCCACGCCGGCAAGCGCGACGAGCCCGAGCGCCACCGGCGCCCAGGGGATCCCGCCTTGATGGGAGGCGGGCGCGGGCGTCGCCGTGGCCTGCGGCGTGGCGGCCGGGGTCGCCGGTGCATCCGTCAGGACGAACGTCTTCAGGTCGATCGTCGCCATGTCGCCGACCTGCAGCGTCGAGCCGACGACCGTCAACCGCTCGGCGAGCAGATCGCCGCCCGGGATGTCGATGCAGCGCGCCGTGCCCTCTTTGGTGTCGAGCGCGTGGACGAAGTTGTGCTCGCCGCTGTAGAGCGTGTAGACCCAGCGCATGTCGCGGCTCATCGTCCGCGTCAGCGGGACGCCGCCCATCTTCTCGTCGGGCTCGCGCGGATCCATGATCGGGTCGCCCTTCAGCCGGCCCGTGCGGAGGTCGAGCGCCATCACGTCGTACGTCAGGCCACCTGCCTGCGTCTTCGGATAGCGCAGCACGTAGAGCGTGCGGCCGTCGGGCGAGATCGCGTCGACGGAGACGAACTCGGGCAGCGCGATGCGCTTGCGCACCCGCAGGTTCCGCGTGTCGAGCACGAGCAGGCGGGTCCGGGTCATCGTCCGCGTGAACTCCGCGAGCACGAGCGTGCGGCCGTCGGCGGAGAGCCCGGTGGTCGAGCCGTCGTAGGCGGCGCCGGGAATGCCGTAGTGGCCTTCGATCAGGCGCGTGCGTTCGATGACGCCGCCGTTGCGGATCACGCGCTGGATGATCGTGTCGCGGCCGGCGGAGACCGCCACGAAGTTCACCGAGCCGGTCCAGGTGCTCACGCCGGAGCCGTTCAGTACAGGCTGGACCGGGCCGCCCGCCGCCGACGCGCCGGCTGGGGCCAGAAGTCCCGCCGCGCAGACCGCGATCACCCATGAACGTCGCATCGTCGCTCCTCTCTGTCACCTCGTATACGTCTGTGAGGCGTCAGAGGTTCCTGCGCTGCGCGGCCGCTACCCGATCAGCTGATACCGCACCTTGGCGCACGATCCTCCACTCGGGCGTCCGCACGTCGATCACGGTCGAGGCGATGCCGGGCAGCTCACCGCCGTCGAGCACGAGGTCGGCGCCGTCGCGAATGCTCTTCGGGACGTCGTTCGAGACGCCTCGCGTCCGGTCCGCCGGCGAGGTTGGCGCTCGACTGCAGCACAGGCCGGCCGACCGGCGCCAGGAACGGGACGCGCACGCCGAGCGTCTCCGGGTCGGTCGTGCAGGCGAGCGGGAAGCGCCGCTCGCGGGTTGGGCAGCAGCAGCGTGACGCCGCCCGGCAGCAGGCCGCCGAAGTCGCCCAGCTCGGCGAGGTCGAAGAACATCACCGCCGCCGGCTTCTCGGGCGGGCGGCCCTTGAGCGCGTAGAGCTTGTCGACCGCCGCCTCGTTCTCGGGGTCGCAGGCGAGACCGTAGACCGTGTCGGCGGGGAACACGGCGACGCCGCCCGCGGCGACGCAGGCCGCCAGTTCCCGGGCTTGGTCGCGGGTCACACGCGCCGGCCGAGCCGTTTCGCGAGGGGTGCTTCACGTTTGTCCCACCCCTCGGGACAAACGTGAAGCACCCCCCCGCCGGATCCGATCATGCCGCGCGCCGCCCAACGATCACGCGCTCGATCCCGGCCAGGTCCGGCACCCGCTCGATCTCCTCGAAGCCCGCCGCGCGGGCGAGCGCCTCGATCGCGTCGGCCTGGCCCTCGCCGTGCTCGAGCGCGAGGAACGGCGCGGCGGTCGCGGCGATCAGCCGCCGGATCACGGCCAGCCCGTCGATCTCGCCATAGAGCGCGAGCGCCGGCTCCCACCGCCCCACCTCGGGCATCAGCGAAGCGCCCGTCTCGACGTAGGGCGGGTTCGAGACCACCGCATCGACCTCGAGCCCGGCCAGCAGGTCGCCTTCGACGAACGTCGACGTCGAGACCCAGCCGCGCGGCGTTCGCGCGGGCCACGTCGAGCGCGTCGGCGCTCACGTCGGTCGCGAAGACCTGCAGGTCCGGCCGCTCGTCCTTCAACGCCAGGGCGATCGCGCCGCGCCCCGTGCCGACGTCGACGACGCGCGCGCCGTTCGGCAGGCCCAGCGCCGCCTCGACGACGTGCTCGGTCTCCGGCCGCGGGATCAGCACGCGACGGTCGACGTGCAGGTCCAGGTGGCGGAAGCCCTTGGTGCCGAGGATGTACGCGACGGGCTCGCGCTCGCGCCGGCGCCGGACGGCGTTCATGAAGGCGCGCGTCGCGTCACCGTCGAGCTCGCGCGCCGGGATCGGCGAAGAGCATCCCGCGGTCGACCCCCATCGCGCCCGCCAGCAGCAGCTCGGCGTCCAGCCGCGGCGTGTCGCAGCCGGCGGCGGTCAGCGGGATGCGGGCGGAGTCCAGCGCGTCGCGCACCGTCGTCCCCGCGATCCGGCGGCTCAACCTTCCGCCTGCTCCTCGAGCCGGCGGCGCTTCTCGGCGTCCTGCAGCGCGGAGGTCAGCTCGTCCGGCTCGCCCGCGAGCACCTGCTCGAGGTTGTGCACGCTGAAGTTGATCCGGTGGTCGGTGATCCGGCGCTGCGGATAGTTGTAGGTGCGGATCTTCTCCGCGCGGCTCGCCGCCGCCCACCTGCGAGCGGCGGTCCGCCGCCAGCTCGGCCTGCTGCTCGGCCAGCTTGGCCTCGTAGAGCCGCGCGCGCAGCACCTTCATCGCCCGCTCGCGGTTCTGCAGCTGGGACTTCTCGTCCTGCATCGAGACGACGACGCCGGTCGGCTTGTGCGTGATCCGCACCGCCGAGTCGGTCGTGTTGACCGACTGGCCGCCCGGCCCGGAGGAGCGGTAGACGTCGATCTGCAGGTCGTTCTGGTCGATCTGGACCTCGACGTCCTCGACCTCGGGCAGCACGGCGACCGTCGCCGTCGACGTGTGGATGCGGCCCTGGGACTCGGTCTCGGGGACGCGCTGGACGCGGTGCGTGCCGCCCTCGTACTTGAAGATCGAGAAGGCGCCGTCGCCCTTGATCTCGAACGTGTAGGAGCCGTCGGAGGCCTCCATCGTCTCGGTCTTGAAGCCGAGCCGCTCGGCGTAGCGGGTGAGCATCCGGAACAGATCGCCCGCCCACAGGCTCGCCTCGTCGCCGCCCGCGCCGCCGCGGATCTCGACGATCACGTCCTTGTCGTCGTTGGGGTCGCGCTCGACCATCGCGAGGCGGATCTCCTCCTCGATGCGCTCGATGCGCGCGCTGGCGTCCTCGAGCTCGGCGCGCATCTCGGCGTCCTCGCCGCCCTCGTCGAGCATCTCCTGCGCGCCCTCGGCGTCGGAGACGGCGAGCCGCCACTCCTCGGCGAGCTTGGCCGCGGGCGCGAGCTGATTGAAGGCGCGGCCGGCGTCGGCGTAGCGCTGGCGGTCCCCGATCACGTCGGGATCCGACATCGACGCCTGCGCCTCGGCGAAGCGCGCCTCGATCTGGTCAACCAGGGACTCGATCATCGAGTCCCCGATTCTAGGCGTGTGCCTAGGCGGCCACTTCGACGCCGATGCGGTCCTCGGCGGAGGCCGCGCGCGGGTCCTCGATCGCGAGCACGGCCTCGAGCGCCACGATCGCGACCTCGACCTGCTCGTCGTCCGGCTCGCGGGTCGTGAGCTTCTGCAGCTGCATGCCCGGCCAGATGATCAGCTGGACCCACGCCTTGCCGCGGTTGCGGCCGGCGAACTTGATCAGCTCGAAGGACAGGCCGGCGACCAGCGGGACGCCGATGATCGCGCGTGGCCAGCAGGATGTACCAGGCCGGCAGGCCGACCGGAGCGAAGACGAAGATGGCGACGATCATCACGACGAGCAGGAAGCTGGTGCCGCAGCGCGGGTGCAGGCGCGAGAAGCCCTGGGCGTTGGCGGGCGTCAGCTCGCAGGCCCGCCTCGTAGGTCGAGATGACCTTGTGCTCGGCGCCGTGGTACTGGAACAGGCGCCGCAGGTCCTTCTGGCGCGAGAGCAGCACGAGGTAGCCGAGGAAGATCGCGGTGCGCACCAGGCCCTCGACGAGCCAGAACAGCAGCGACGAGCCCGAGCCAGCCCTTGATCACGCTGGTCAGGAGCACCGGGACGACGAAGAACAGGCCGACGGCGAGCGCCAGCGCGGCGACGATCGTGAACGCCCACGTGGTCTTGGCGATCGGCTCCTCGTCCGGGCCGGCCTGCGCGTTGGCGCTGGCCTCCAGGGCCTTGAAGCCGATCGACATCGACTGCCCGAGGGCGACGACGCCACGGATCACCGGCCAGCGCAGCGCACGGCTGCGGCGGGTCCAGGAAACGACGGGGTGCGACTCGACGGCGATCTCGCCGTCCTTGCGGGTGGCCACCGCCCAGGTGGACACGCCGCGCATCATCACGCCTTCTAGTACGGCTTGTCCGCCCACGGGGGCGTCGCGCTGCTCCGGGCTGCTCACCTTGAAGATGATCGGCAGCCCGGGGCGCAATCTTGATGCGGCGGGTCCGGGGGGCGGCAGCCCCCCGGTCGCTCACTGCAGAGCTATTTGGCGCCGCGGCTGCGCGCGAGCTTGCGCTGGAAGCGCTCGACGCGTCCGCCCGTGTCCATGAGCTTCTGCTTGCCCGTGTAGAACGGGTGGCAGTTGGAACAGATCTCCACGTGGAGGTCGCCGGCGGTCGATCGAGTCACGAACTCGTTTCCGCAGGTGCACTTCACCGTGGCCTCGCGGTAGTCCGGGTGAATGTCAGTCTTCATAGTTCATCCCATTGTAGGCCCGCATACCAGGCCTCAACAGAACACGCTGAGCGAGTCGTTCTCCTCGTCGGCCTCGTCGACCTGCGAGCGCGGGTCCGCGACGGCCTCCAGCGGGGTGCCGGGCGCGCACGGCGACCCGGGGAGCATCACCGTGACGGGCGTCTGCGGGGCGAGCCCGGTGACCTCGACGGTGCCGATCGCGACGCTGTCGCGCAGGAAGCCGACCGCGAACGCGCCGGCCGCCTGGCGGCCGCGGTTGAAGACCACCGCGACGTAGTCGCCGTTCTCGACGAGCACCTTGCGCACGACCAGGTCGGGGCGCGAGTCCGGCTGCCTGCAGATCGGCGACGTCGCCTTCTCGGTCCGCACCGTCCTGCCCTTGCGATCGCGCCAGCGGAACTCGACGACCGCGCGGTAGCTGGCGGGCGCCAGCAGGTCCTGCACGGTCTTGGCGTAGCTGTACTTGGCGAAGGCCGGCGGCGCGGTGATCCACGTCCCGAAGCCGGGCGCGTCGATCTTGCGCCAGCGCGTGCTGTCCGGCGTCAGCGCCTGCAGCGTGAAGCGCAGCTGCATCTTCGCCGCCCGCTTGAACGTCAGGACCCGACCCTCGAACACGGCCACGCGCGCGTCGCGGTCACAGCTGACCAGCGTCGCCTTCGCGAACGGCGACGTCCGCGCGTGCGCCGTCCCCGCGAACAGCGCGAACAATGCGATCGAAACCCCGATGATGCGCCTCCAGCGAACCATGCGAGCCAAGAACCCTCAGGGCCCGCGGGAGTTGCGCGAAACATAAAGGGACTGTCCCTTTATCTTGCGTGGATGCCTGAGTTCGACTGGGAACGGCCGCTCAAGGATCTGCATGAGCTGGCGGAGTTGACCGGGGGGCCGGACGGCGCGCGCCGGCTCGCGTGGAGCGAGGATTGGCGGACGGCGCGGGAGTGGCTGCTCGGGAAGCTCGCCGAGACCGACGCGACCGTCGAGCGCGACGTGGCCGGGAACCTGTGGGCGACGCTGCCGGGTGAGAGCGAGAAGATCGTGGTCGTCGGCTCGCACATCGACGCGGTGCCGAACGGCGGCTGGCTGGACGGGTGCCTCGGCGTCTGCGCGGCGCTCGAGGTCCTGCGCGCGCACAAGGGCCAGACGCCCGCGGTGACGATCAAGCTGATCGACTGGGCCGACGAGGAGGGCGCGCGCTTCGGGCGCTCGCTGCTCGGCTCGAGCGCCGCCGCGGGGACGCTGGACCCGGAGGCGGTGCGCGGGCTGAAGGACAACCAGGGCATCGCGCTCCCGGACGCGCTGAAGGAGAACGACGTCGACCTCGACACGATGGGCGAGGCCGAGCTGCCCGACATCGCGGCCTACCTCGAGCTGCACATCGAGCAGGGACCGCGGCTGGAGCAGGCCGGCAAGCCCGCCGCGGCCGTGATCGGCTGCTTCGGCGTCGAGCGCCACGCGATCACCTTCACCGGCAAGGCCAGCCACGCGGGCTCCACCCCGATGAACCTGCGCCACGACGCGTTCCTCTCCGCCGCCCGCTTCGGGCTGGCCGCGCGGGAGAGCGCGATCGCGCGCGAGGGCGTGGCCACGATCGGCACCGTGACCGCCGCACCGGGCATCCCGACGATCATCAACGAGCGCTGCGAGGTCACGCTCGACCAGCGCGCGTTCACGCCCCAGCAGCTGGTCGACATGCTCGCCGACGTCAAGGCCGCCGCGAAGCGCATCGGCGAGGAGGAGGGCGTCGAGGTCGAGTGGAAGCGGATCTGGCAGATCGACCCGATCCCGTTCGACACGCAGGCTCGTCGACCTCGCCGCGCAGGCGATCAGCGAGGTCACGGGCGAGGCCGACCCGCCACGGCTGCCTTCCGGCGCCCTGCACGACGCTGCCGAGGTGGCACGGCGAGCGCCCGTCGTGATGGTGTTCTCGTCCTCCACCAATGGCGTCAGCCACTCGCCGGTCGAGGACACGCCGGAGGACGATCTCCGCGTCGCCCTGAAGAGCTACGGGCGGCTCTACGAGTTGACGGCGGGGATGATCTCCGCGCCGTAGGCCTCGAGCGTCTCGTCCTGGCCTGACGTCATCAGGTAGACGATCCACTCGTCCACGCCGATCGCCTCGAGGCCGCGCAGCTTCTCCACGCACTGCGCGGCCGAGCCGATCACGCAGAAGCGGTCGCAGATCTCGTCCGGGACGAAGGACCCGTGCGCCGCGCCGACGCGTGAGTGGTCCTTGTAGTCGTAGGCGTCGCGGCCCTTGATGTAGTCCGTCAGCTCGCGCGGGATCTCGGAGTTCTCGCCGTGCACGCGCACGATGTCGGCGACGTGGTTGCCGACCATGGCCGGGAACCAGCGCACCTCGTCGCGGGCCGCCGCGAGGTCGTCGGAGACCTTGCTGGGCGCGCACACCAGGCACTTCAGGGCGGCCGGATCGCGCCCGGCCTCCTCCGCCGCCCGCCGCGCCGTCGCCATCGTCCACTCGATGATCGCCGGGTCGGCGAGCTGGATGATCACGCCGTCGCCGACGCGCCCGGCAACGCCCAGCGCGCGCGGGCCGTAGGCCGCGACGTAGAGCGGGATCTCCGGCGCATCCTCGGCCCACTTGAGCTGGATGTCCTGGCCCTCCCACTCCACCGGGCGGCCGTTCATGAAGGCCTTGATCATCGTCAGCCGGCGCTCGAACTCGGCGATCTTCGTCGGCTGGCGGCCCATCACGCGCACGGCGGAGTCGCCGCGGCCCATGCCCATCACGATCCGCCCGCCGGAGATGTCCTGCAGCGTCGCGTGCGCGCTGGCGGTCACCGCCGGCTCGCGCGTCACCGGGTTGGTGACGCACATGCCGATGTTCATCGTCTCGGTCTTGGAGGCGAGCAGCGTGATCAGCGGGTACGGCTCCTGCCAGAGGATCGGCGAGTCGTACGTCCAGCCCGAGTGGAAGCCGAGCTGCTCGGCCTTGACCACGAGCTCGACCAGCCGCGTGTAGGGCGGGTCCGGAAGGACGGTGACGCCGAAGCGCAGCATCAGTTCGCCAGTGCCGGCTCGAACAGCGAGCGCTTGATGAACTTGCCCTGCCCGGGCGAGGAGACGACCTTGCCGTCCTCGTAGACCGTCGCTCCGCGCGAGAGCACGAAGCGCGGCTTGCCCTGGACCTCCCAGCCCTCGAATGGGTCGTAGTCGACGTTCATCACGTGCGTCTTGGCCGAGATCGTGTGCTTGACCTCGGGGTCGAAGACCACGATGTCGGCGTCGAAGCCGGGCGCGATCGCGCCCTTGCGGTCCAGGCCGAAGATCCGCGCCGGCCCCCACGAGCCGTGGCGCACGAGGTCCACGATCGACATGTGCCCCGCCCGCACCGAGCGGTCGTAGAGCAGCGTCAGCCGGTGCTCGATCGCCGGCAGCCCGTTCGGGATCTTCGTGAAGTCCCCGAGCCCGAGTTCCTTCTGCTCTTTGAAGTTGAACGGGCAGTGATCGGTGGAGATCCCCTGCAGCGCGCCCTGGCGCAGCGCCTGGTAGAGCACGGCCTGGTCCTTCTCCTGGCGCAGCGGCGGCGAGCAGACGTACTTGGCGCCCTCGAAGCCCGGCCGGTCGAGGTCGTCGACGGTCAGGTAGAGGTACTGGATGCAGGTCTCGCCGAAGATCGGCAGCCCGCGGTCGCGCGCGGCGCGGATCTCGCGCACCGACTCCTCGCAGGTGACGTGGACGACGAACAGCGGCCTTCCCGCCCACTCGGCGAGCCGGATCGCGCGGCCCGTGGCCTCACCCTCGACCGCCGGCGGGCGCGTGGAGGCGTGGTACTTGGGCGCCGTGTTGCCGGCCGCCATCGCCTCCTTCTGGTAGCGCACGACCGCGTCGCCGTTCTCGCAGTGGACCATCACCAGGCCGCCGGTCTTGCCGGTCTCCTCGAGCACGGCCAGGAACTGCTCGTCGTCGACCATCAGCGCGCCCTTGTAGGCCATGAAGACCTTGAAGGACGAGACGCCGTCCTGCACGCACTGCCCCATCTCGGCGATCGCCGCCGCCGAGGCGTCCGTGATCGCCATGTGGAAGCCGTAGTCGATGTGCGCGGCGCCGTCGGCGCGCCCATGCCACTCCGCCAGCGCGTCGAGCAGCGTGCCGCCGACGTACTGGATGCAGAAGTCGACGATGCACGTCGTCCCGCCCGCGGCCGCCGCGGCCGTGCCGGTGTCGTAGTCGTCGCAACTCCAGGTGCCGCCGAACGGCATCGAGAGATGGGTGTGGTTGTCGACGAGACCCGGCAGCACGAGGCAGCCGGAGGCGTCGATCTCCTCGTCGGCCGAGAGGCCGGTGCCGATGGCGACGACGGTCTCACCGTCGATCAGGACGTCGGCGTCGAACGCGTCGGTGGCGGTGACGACCCGCCCGCCGCGGATGAGACGGCTCATGCGGGCAACCTACCGGATCGTAGAGACTGGCCATCCGGGTGACCCTCCATGCGCTAGAAAGCAGCGCGTCATGGCTCGCCTATTCCTGATCGCCGCGCTCTTCTTCACCTTTTCGACGGGCGTGGCGAACGCCGCCTCCTGGTCGTCGCCGGTGCTGATCGCGCCGCAGCTCGTCACGACCTCGGTGTCGTGTCCTTCGACGGCGTTCTGTGCCGCCGTCGGGGGCGCCAACGCATCGGTCTACGACGGCGCGCGGTGGAGCACGCCGGTCCCCGTCGGCGACGACACGGCGCTGCAGAACGTGGTCTGCCCGGCGCCTGGGACGTGTATCGCGGTCGGCCGGGACGGGGTCGTCGCGACGCTCGCCGCCGGCAACTGGACCGTCGGCGTGATCGCCGGGGCCAAGTCGATCCCGGCGCTCTCCTGCCCGACGACGACGTTCTGCCGGGCGCTGGATGTCGACGGCACCGAGTTCGTGCTCGACCACGGGAGCTGGAGCGCCGGCGCGCCGACCGGAGTGGCGTCGGTGGTCGCCGTCTCGTGCCCGTCGCCGTCGTTCTGCGCCGCGCTCGAGCGCAGCGGCGGTGTGGTGACGTACTCCGGCGGGACGTGGGGAGCGCGGACGCCCGTACTCGGCAACGACGCGGCCGCGATCGCCTGCTCGTCGGCGTCCTTCTGCGCCGCCGTCAGCGGGACGTCCACGTCCGTCTTCGACGGCTCGAAGTGGACGGAGAAGCGGCTGCCGCGACCGGTGAGCTACTTCGGCACAGCGTCGATCGCCTGCCCGCTCGATGGGTCATGCGTCGCCGTGAACGCGGACGGTCTCGCGACCTTCTATCGCAACGGCGCGTGGAGCGATCCCGATTGGGCCGATGTCAACTACTACACCCCGGGCGGCTTGCATCCCGGAGGGATCTCCTGCCCGTCGCTGACGTTCTGCGCGATCGTCGACGTCTACGGCACCGCGACGACGCTCAGCGGCGGCAGGTGGAGCGCGCTCGAGGCGGTCGGCGCCAACCTGGCCGCGATCTCCTGCGCGACGGCCACGTTCTGCGCCGTGCTCGACGCGAACGGCCGTGCGATCAGCTGGGACGGGCGCGGCGCGGCGCCGCCCACGAAGATCTTCGACGCGGACCGTCCGGCGATGGACGTCTCCTGCGCCTCGCCGACGTTCTGCGTCGCGATCGACAGGCTGGGCGGCGCGGTGACGTTCGACGGGGTTCGCTGGGGTGCGCGGGCGGCGACCGGCACCGTCTACCTCGACGCCGTCTCGTGTCCGACGGCCTCGTTCTGCCTGGCGTACAACCGTTACGACCACGTCTTCGTCGCGCGTCGCTCCGGCACGTGGAGCGCCGTGGCGTCCACCGGCGCCGCCGGGGCCTTCTCCTGCGCGAGCGCGACGTACTGCGTCGCCAACGGCACCCAGAGCGGCGTCACGACCTTCGACGGCTCGAGCTGGAGTGCGCCGGTCCAGGTCGGCTCCGACTTCCCCCTGAGGTCGATCTCCTGTCCAGAGCCGGGCTTCTGCGTCGGCGTGGATCTTTTCGGCCAGGCGGTGACCGGCCGCGACGGCGTGTGGAGCACGCCGCAGAACATCGGCTGGGGGTCCCGCGTCACGTGTGCTTCGCGGGCGTTCTGCATGGCGGTCGACGAGTCCGGGAACGCGCTCACGTACGACGGCACGAGCTGGAGCGATCCGGCGCGATTCGACGACGCGGGCGGCCTGGCTTCGCTCTCCTGCCCCGAGGACGACGCCTGCGTGGCCGTCTCCCGATCCGGCTACCTGATGACCTACGGCACGCCGACGCCGACGCCGACGCCGACGGCGACCGCCACGCCGACCGCGACCGCGACACCCACCGCTACCGCCGCCGCAACGCGCTCGCCCGAACCGACGGCGACGCCGAAGTCCGAGGCGCCCGCGAATCCGGTCGCGTCGCTGGGCACGGTGCGAGCCGCCAAGCAGGCCGTCACGGCCGCGGCGAAGTGCACGGGTGACCCGCGCACTCGGTGCGTGCTCACGTTCACGCTGACGGCCGGCAAGAAGACCGTCGGCACGGCCAAGGTCTCGCTCGTGGGCGGGACGCGCCGGACGGTCACCGTGAAGCTCAGCGCCGCCGGCCGCAAGCTGCTCCGCAAGAAGCGGCTGAAAGTGCAGCTGCGGGTGACGACGGGTCAGCGCACCGTCGCCACCAGGCAGCTGACGCTCACATGATCTGGTAGACCGGCCCGTCGCCACGCACGGGCTTGCCCGTCGCTGCGTAAGGCCCTCGGCCCAGCTCGCCCTACATGATCTGGTAGACCGGGCCGTCGCCGCCCTCGGGCGGCGTCAGGCGCCCGCCCTTGGCGGTGATCGCGCCGCACTGCACGCAGTTGGAGGGGTTGACGATCAGGTCGATCATGCCCTCCTCCGGCGCGTCCTCGGGCACCTCGTAGACGCCGGCGGGGCACATCCAGGCCCAGCCCTCGCCCACCTCGCGCGGCACGCGCTGCTGGATCCGGATGTGCGACGGCGCATCGTCGCGCGTCGCGTTGCCGGTCAGGAAGACGCCTGAGAGCTTGTCGAACGTGTACTTGCCGTCGGGCTTCGGATAGCGCTTCTCGCGGCCCGTGCCGAGCTTCAGCGGCGACTCGGAATCGCGGTGCGTCGCCCAGTGGCCGCCCGGGAAGCGGCCCTTGGAGACCACCATCGCGTTGGTGATCGCGCCGCCGAGGATCAGGCCCTTGGCGAACGGCTGCTTCATGTTGCGCGACTCGTAGAGCTCCTTGCCCATCTGGGAGCTGTAGATCTTCTCCTCGTAGGACGAGAAGTCGCTCGAGCCGTCCTTGAGCTTCGCGTAGATCGTCTCCGCCGCCAGGCGGCCGGACTCGATCGCGTAGTGGATGCCCTTGAGCTTGGGGACGTTGACCATGCCGCCGCCGTCGCCGGCGATGACCATACCCGGCGCGTGCAGCGTCGGCATCGCCCAGTAGCCGCCCTCGGGGATCGCCTTCGCGCCCCAGGCCACGCGCTTGCCGTCCGTGAGGATCTTGCGCACCAGCGGATGCGTCTTGAACTCCTGCAGGACGTCGTGGACGCTGAAGCGCGCGTCGGTGTAGTCCAGGCCGGTCACGAACCCGATCGAGACGCGCGGCGTCTCGCCCTCGCGGTTCATGCCGTAGATCCAGGAGCCGCCGAACTCCTTCCACTTCGCCCCGGCGCGCAGCGGCCACCCGAGCGTGTGGACGATCTTCTCGAACGGCTGCGCGACCTCCCAGACCTCCTTGACGCCCAAGGCCCAGACCTGCGGGTCCTTGGGCGCGAGGTCCAGGGCCTTCAGCGCGGCGCCGGTGAGGTGTCCCCAGTTGCCCTCGGCGAGCACGGTGGCCTTGGCGATCACGTCCGAGCCGGGCTCGAAGTTGCCCTTCTCGCCACCGGACTTGTCACGGCCCTTGTCGCCGGTGCGGACACCGACGACCGCCCCGTCCTCGACGAGCAGCTTGGCGCCGACCGTCTCGGCGAGGACGTAGGCGCCCATCTCCTCGGCCTTCTCGCCCAGCCAGCGGTTGAGCTCGGCCACCGAGACCACGTAGTTGCCGTGGTTCTTGAACGGCGGCGGGGTCGGCTTCAACGGCACCGCACGCTTCTTGTTGAGCATGAAGTAGACCGTCTCGCGCTTGACCTCGCCGAAGTGCGGCCACGAGTCGTCGTCGGGGAGCAGCTCGCGGATCGCGCTCGGGTTCATCACGCCGCCCGAGAGCTGGTGCGCACCTGCGACCCGGCCCTTCTCGATCACCGCCACCGGCACCTCCCCGAGGCGCTCGGTGAGCTCGGGGTCGTCCTCGAGCAGCTGCAGCAGGCGGATGGCGCACGCCATCCCCGCCTGACCGCCGCCGACGATCGCGACACCGACCTCGATCCGCTCGTCCTCGGCGTCCGTCGGCGGGCCGACGAACTCGTCGGCCGAGTCGACCGGCGGCGGGAACTGGCTGGGGGCGGCGGACATGCGCTAGGCGCCCTTCTTGGCCTTCACGGCCTCGGTGAGCTTCGGGACGATCTTGTTCAGATCGCCGACGATGCCGAGGTCGGAGAACTCGAAGATCGGCGCGTTGGAGTCCTTGTTGATGGCGACGATGTTCTCGGACGCCTGCATGCCGACCTTGTGCTGGATCGCGCCCGAGATGCCCGCGGCGAGATAGAGCTTGGGCGCGACGGTCTTGCCCGTCTGGCCGATCTGGGCGGAGTAGGAGTACCAGCCCGCGTCGACCACCGCGCGCGTCGCCGCGACCGCGCCGCCGAGCGCGCCGGCGAGCTCCTCGAGCGCCTCGAAGCCCTCGGCCTTGCCGAGCCCGCGACCGCCGGCGACGAGGATCTTCGCGTCCTCGATGTTGACGTCGGCGCCGCGCTGCTCGCCGCGCTGGACCATCTTCGCCTGCAGCGAGTGGGCCTTGAACTCGACGGTGAGATCCTCGACGTGGCGCTGCCGCCGGTCTCCTTGATCTCGAACGCGTTGAGGCGCCCGATGATCACGCCGACCTTGGAGCGGTAGTGCACCGAGGAGATCTGCGAGTCGCCGAGGATCGGGCGCTCGGCGACGAGCTTGCCGTCCTCGACGCGGACGTTGGTGACCTCCATGCAGACGCCGGCGTCCAGGCGCGCGGCGAGGCCGGCGCCGATCTCGAAGCCGAGCAGGCCGCCGCCGAACAGCGCGTAGCCGAGGTCGTTGGCCTCGATCGCCGCCGCCATCGCGTCGACGACCGGCTGCGCGAGGCCCTCGGGGCCCTCGACGCGGTAGACCTTGCTCGCGCCGTAGGCGCCGAGCTGGGAGGCGAGATCGTCGCTGATGCCCTCGCCGACGACGATCGCGTGGCACTCGGTGCCGAGCTCGGCGGCGAGGCGCGCGCCCTCGGAGACCGCGCCGAGCGAGTTCTTGTTGATCGCGCCGTCGTAGTGCAGCGCGTAGACCAGGATCCCGCTCATGACAGAAGCTTCCTCTCGTCGAGCCACGCCACGATCTGCGCGACCGTGTCGTTGGTGTCCTCGTCCTCGATGATCTTGCCCGCGGACTTGGCCGGCGGGGCAGCGAAGTCGCTGCAGTGCGCGCGGGCGTTCTCGAAGCCGACACGATCGGCCTCGATGCCGACGTCGGCCGCCGCCTTGACCTCCAGCGGCTTCTTCTTGGCGCCCATGATCGCCTTCAGCGACGGGTAGCGCGGCTCGTTGATCGCGTCGCCGACGCTGATCACGGCCGGGAACTGGACGAGCACCGTGTCGTAGCCGTACTCGGCCTGGCGCTCGCAGCGCAGCGCGCCGTCCTCGACGTCGATCTTGATGACCTGCGTCAGCGACGGCATCTCGAGATGGTCCGCCACGACCGCGCCGATCGTGTAGCACTCGCCGTCGTCGGACTGCTGGCCGAGCAGGACGAGGTCGGGCGCCTCGGCCTCCAGCGCCTTGGCGAGCGCGTAGCCCGTGCCGTTGACGTCGGAGCCGGCGAGCGCGTCGTCGGTCAGGTGCAGCGAGCGATCCGCGCCCAGCGACACGGCCTTCGTCAGCGCGCGCTTGGCGCTCTCGGGGCCCATCGTGACCGCGACGACCTCGTCGACCGTGATCACGCCGCCCTCTTTGAGCTGCATCGCCGCCTCGATGGCATGCGTGTCGAACGGGTTGAGGTTCTTCTCCCCGCTCCGGTCCAGGCGCCCCGTCGAGGCGTTGATGCGCTTCTCGACGGCGGCGTCCGGCACCTCTTTGACCAGGACGCAGATCTTCACAGAGTCACCTCTTACGAAGGACGAACAAGCGGGATCCTAGCGCGTTGACTGACCAGTCAATCCACTGGTTCTGCGAGGTCCAACAAACGTTCGAGGACCTGATCCCGCAGGACTCCCGTCGGGGGTCCCATCCCCAGCAGCTCGGCCAGCCAGAGCCCGTCCGCGGCCAGCCGGGCCACGGTGGCGTCGACCGGGTCGCGACCTTCGCGCTCGACTCGATCCTGCCAGATCCCGTACTGCCGGCGCACCGCCAGCAGCAGCGAAGGGTCAGCGATCAGCGCCGCGAGCATCCCGAGCTCGTCCATCTGCATACCCGCGGGGTCGCTCGCGTGCACGTATCCGCGGACGAACGCCGGGTCGGCGGCGTCGATGTCGCGCTCGAACTCGGTCAGCCAGCGCTCGACCATCCCCTCGACGAGCTCGCGCTTGGACTTGAAGTGGTAGAGCAGCCCGCCCTTGGAGACCTCGGCCTCCGCGGCGACGGCGTCGAGCGTCAGCGCCTGCGCGCCGTCGCGGCGGACGACGTGGCCCGCGGCGTCGAGCAGGCGGGCGCGGGTCTTGCTAGTGCGCGCCTGCGGCATTGAGCCCGACGACGCCGAGGATGATCAGACCGAGCGAGGCGATCTTGAGGAGGTTGGCGGTCTCGCCGTAGAGCGCGATGCCGGCCAGGGCGATCGCGGCGGTGCCGACGGCCGACCAGATCGCGTAGGTGGTGCCGACGCTGAAGTGCTTGAGCACGAGGGCCAGCAGGAAGAACGAGATGCCGTAGCCGATCACGACGATCGCGGCCGGTAAGGGTCTGGAGAACCCCTCGGAGGACTTCAGAGCAAGGGTGGCGATGACTTCAGAAGCGATGGCGAGTGCGAGGTAGATGGCGGTCATGCGAATTACTATACCGTCTGGACGGTATAGTTACGCCTACGGCCGGACTGCGCCCTCGATGAAATCGATGATGGCCTGCGTCGGCGCGCCGGGCGTGAAGACCTCGGCCACACCGAGCTTCTTGAGCTCCGGGATGTCCTGGTTGGGGATCGTCCCGCCGACGGTCACGACGACGTCGCCGGCGTCCTGCGCGCGCAGCAGCTCGATGACCTTCGGGACGAGCGTCATGTGCGCGCCGGACAGGATCGAGAGGCCGACGGCGTCGGCGTCCTCCTGCAGCACGGTCTCCACGATCTGCTCCGGCGTCTGGTGCAGGCCGGTGTAGATGACCTCCATCCCGGCGTCGCGCAGCGCGCGGGCGATGATCTTCGCGCCGCGGTCATGACCGTCGAGGCCGGGCTTGGCCACGACGACACGGATCTTCCTGGTCGATGTGGCCATGTACCGGATAGTACGAGGAGTTCCTCGTTATTGCTGGGGACCTTGCCGAGCCGACCTCGCTTCGACAAGCTAGACGCGGTTCTGGTGCGACCGCACGCTCACCCAGACGCGGCCGATCTGCTCCGCACGGAGCACGCGGTCGTGCGCGTGCTCGCGTCGGCGGCGGGCGAGACCGAGGCCTATCCGTCGCTGCTGGCGGCGATCGGCGAGTCGCTCAGCTGCGCGGGCGCGCTATGGCTGCCGTCGGAGGAGGACGGCGAGCTGCGCTGCGCGGAGACCTGGCCGGCCGGCGCGGCCGCGGGCGCCTCGCTCGTGGCCGACGCATGGACCTCCCGCGCACCGGTCTCGCAGCCCGGTTCGTTCGCCTTCCCGCTCGGCCGGATCGGCGTGATGGCGTTCGCCACCGCCGCGCCGCTGGAGGCCGACGACGACCTGCTGGCGACGATGGAGAGCCTCGGCACGCAGATCTCGCAGTTCGTCGAGCGCTGCCGCGCGCAGCAGGCCGTCCGCGCGTCGGACGCGCGCAAGAGCGCGATCCTCAACGCCGCCTTCGACTGCATCGTCACGATGGACCACGCAGGGCTGCGTGATCGAGGTCAACCGCGCCGCCGAGCGCGCGTTCGGCTACTCCGCGGCCGAGATGATCGGGCGCGAGCTGGCGTCGCTGATCGTCCCGCCCGAGTACCGCGAGCTGCACCGGGCCGGGCTCGCAGCGCTACCTGCGGACCGGGATGTCGCACGGTCGGCGGGCGGCGCCTGGAGGCGCGCGCGATGCGCTCGGACGGCTCCGAGTTCCCGATCGAGCTGATCGTCACCCGGCCCGATATTCCCGGGCCAGCCGTGTTCTGCGGCTACCTGCGCGACATGACCGAGACCAAGGCCCGCGAGCACGACCAGCGGCGGCTGGTGCAGGAGCAGGCGGCGCTGCGGCGGGTGGCGACCGCGGTCGCGGCGTCGACCGATCCGCGGCGCGTGTTCGGCGTCGTCACCGAGGAGGTCGCGCGGCTGCTCGGTGCGCAGAGCTCGAACATGGTCCGCTTCAACGAGGGGCTGACGGCGACGGTCGTCGGCGGCTGGAGCGAGGCGCCGCGTGCGCAACGTCCCGGTCGGCGACACCGTCCGGATCGACGGCGACACCGCGTCCGGCCGCGTCTTCCGGACCGCCGCGCCGGCGCGGATCGACGACTACGACGCGATCCCCGGAGCGCTCGCGACGCACCTGCGCGGGCTCGGCTTCCGCTGCGCCGTCGCCGCGCCGATCTTCCTCGGCGGGCGCCTGTGGGGCGCGGTGATCGTCTCCAGCATCGATCCGGAGCCGTTCGCGGAGGGCGCCGAGCAGCGCATCGCCGACTTCTCCGAGCTCGCCGCGCAGGCGCTGGCGAACGCCGAACGCGCGCGAGGAGCTGGCCGCGTCGCGCGCTCGCATCGTGGCGGCGGGCGACGCTCGAGCGGCGGCGGCTCGAGCGCAACCTGCACGACGGGGCGCAGCAGCGGCTGGTCTCGCTCGCGCTGATGCTGCGGCTGGCGGCGCGCCGGCACCCCGGCGATCCCGACCTCGAGCGCGCGGGCGACGAGCTCACGCACGCGCTGGAGGAGCTGCGCGAGCTCGCCCGCGGCATCCACCCGGCCGTGCTGACCGAGCGCGGCCTGGAGCCCGCGGTCGAGGCGCTGGCCACGCGCGCGCCGCTGCCGGTCGAGCTCGATGTCGCCCTCGGCGAGGAGCGGCTCCCCGGCCCGGTCGAGGCCGCCGCGTACTACGTGGTCGCCGAGGCGCTGACCAACGTCGCCAAGTACGCGCACGCCTCGGCGGTGACCGTCGGCGTCGAGCGCGCGCAACGGGCACGCGTGCATCGAGGTCCGCGACGACGGCGTCGGCGGCGCGACGCCGGAGGGCGGCTCGGGGCTGCGCGGGCTCGCGGACCGCGTCGAGGCGCTCGGCGGGCGGTTCGTCGTCAGCAGCCCCGACGGGGTCGGGGACGACGCTGCGCGCCGAGATCCCCGTAGCTTCCGCGACTTGACCGCCGCCGAGCTGCTCCGGAGCGTCACCCGCGCGCTCTCGTCCGCGAACGACGAGCACGCGTTCGCGGCGCTGCCCGGCTCGCTCGAGCGCGGCGATCCGGGAGAGCTCGGAGTGGCACGGCGGGACGCTCTCGATTCCCGTTCCGGGGGTCGGCGCGCTGCAGGTCGAGACGGGCGAGCCGGACGACGCGCTGCGGGCCGCCGCGGAGAGCGTGGCCGCGCAGCTCGCGCTGTTCGCCGTCGGTGCGCGACATGGACGCGCGGCGGCGGGCGATGCTCGACGTCGCGTTCGACTCGGTCGTGACGATGGACGACAGCGGGATGGTCGTGTCGGTCAACCGCGCCGCGGAGCGCCTGTTCGGCTACTCGGCGGCGGAGATGGTCGGGCGCGAGGTCGCGGACCTGATCATCCCGCCCTCGCTGCGCGACGCCCATCGCCAGGGGATCGTGCGCTACCTGCAGTCGGGCCGTGGCCCGGTGGTCGGGCGCCGGGTGGAGCTGACCGCGATGCGCGCCGACGGGGCCGAGTTCCCGGTCGAGCTGGTCGTCACCCGGCCCGCGATCCCCGGCGAGCCCGTTGTTCTACGGCTACCTGCGCGACCTGACCTCACGCTACGTCGCCGAGGCGACGCTGCACCGGCTGGCCGACGAGCAGGCGGCGCTGCGGCGGGTCGCCACGGCGGTCGCCGCCGAGCACGAGTCCGGGCGCCTGTTCGAGCTGGTCAGCGAGGAGGTCGGGCGGCTGTTCGAGGCCCAGACCGCGCACATGTTCCGCTTCGACTCCGACGGCGCGGGCGGCACGATCGTCGGCGGCTGGGCGCTGCGGGCCGAGCACGTGCTGCCGGTCGGGACCCGGATGCCGCTGGACGGCGACACGGCGGCGACGCGCGTCTGGCGCACCGGCCGCGCCGCGCGGATGGACAACTACGAGGGCGCCGAGGGCGAGCTGGCGGCGACGATGCGCCGCTACGGCGTGCAGGCCGTCGTCGCCGCGCCGGTCTTCCTCGGCGGCAGCCTGTGGGGCGCCGTGATCGTCTCCTCGATGGACCCGCGGCCGTTTCCCGACGACGCCGAGCACCGGATCTCGTACTTCGCCGAGCTGGCCGCGCAGGCGCTGGCCAACGCCCAGGCGCGTGAGGAGCTCGCCGCGTCGCGCGCCCGGATCGTGGCGGCGGGCGACGCCGAGCGCCGGCGGCTGGAGCGCAACCTGCACGACGGCGCGCAGCAGCGGCTCGTGTCCCTGGCGCTGATGCTGCGCCTGGCCGCCCGGCGCCATCCCGACGACGCGGACCTCGACCGGGCGGGCGAGGAGCTCACCCACGCGCTGCAGGAGCTGCGCGAGCTCGCCCGCGGCATCCACCCCGCCGTGCTCACCGAGCGCGGCCTCGAGCCCGCGGTCCGCGCGGTCGCCGACCGCGCGCCGCTGCCGGTCGAGATCGAGTTCGACATCGGCGCCGACCGGCTCCCCGGCCCGGTCGAGGCCGCCGCCTACTACGTCGTCAGCGAGGCGCTGACCAACGTCGCCAAGTACGCCGACGCCACGGTCGTCCGCATCCGCGTCGAGCGCGCCGGCGCCGTCGCCCGCATCCAGGTCTCCGACGACGGCATCGGCGGCGCCAACACCGCCGGCGGCAGCGGCCTGCGCGGTCTCGCCGACCGCGTCGAGGCCCTCGCCGGCCGCCTGACGATCGACTAGCCCACCCGGCGCCGGCACCACCCTCCGAGCCGAGATCCCAACCTAAAGAAGCTTAAGGGCCTGGCCCCTTAAGCGTTCTTTAGATTCTCCCGCGGCGCTGGAGCCAGCCTTCTTGGCCGAATTTCCCTGAATGCCTCCTAAAGGGGCCTGGCCCCTTTAGGTTTACGAGCATGCCACGCACCGTGCTGGTCGTCGACGATTCCGCCGCGTTCCGGGCGTCCGCGCGGAGGTTGCTGGAGGCGCGCGGGTATGAGGTCGTGGGGGTGGCCGGGGACGTGGCCACCGGGCTGGCGAAGGCGCGCGAGCTGCAACCGGACTGCGTGCTGATGGACGTCAACCTGCCCGACGGGGACGGGATCACCGCGGCGGGGCAGTTCGACGGGCCGGCGGTCGTCCTCGTGTCGACGCTCGACGCCTCGGCGCTCGGGGACATCGAGCGTTCCGGCGCGCGCGGGTTCGTGCCGAAGGACGAGCTCGCTTCGCCGCGGCTCGTCGAACTGCTCGGGCCGCCATGATCCGCGTCGTCATCGGCGAGGACCAGGCGCTGCTGCGCCAGGGGATCGTGCGGCTGCTGGGCGACGCCGGCTTCGAGGTCGTGGCCGAGGCGGCGGACGCTCCCGACCTGCTGCGCCAGGTGGCCGCGCACAAGCCGGACGTCGCGATCGTCGACGTCCAGATGCCGCCCGACAACACCGACGACGGCCTGCGCGCGGCGCTCGAGATCCGCGCGACGCAGCCCGGCGTCGGCGTGCTGGTGCTCTCGCAGTACGCCGAGGAGCGCTACGCGGTCGACCTGATCGGCGAGAGCGCGGAGGGCGTCGGCTACCTGCTCAAGGACCGCGTGACGGACTTCACGGGCTTCGCCGACGCCGTCCGGCGGGTCGCCGCGGGCGGCTCGGTGCTCGATCCGACGGTCGTCTCGCACATGCTCGGACGGCGCCGCCGCGACGATCCGCTCGCGGTCCTGACGCCGCGCGAGCGCGAGGTGCTCGAGCTGATGGCCGAGGGGCGCTCGAACAAGGGCATCGCCGAGGTGCTCGTCGTCACCCCGCACGCCGTCGAGAAGCACGTCACGAGCATCTTCGCCAAGCTCGGCGTGACGGGCGGCGCCGAGGACCACCGCCGCGTCCTCGCCGTCCTGCACTTCATCCGCTCATAGCGGGATGCGGGCGCGGACGAGCGTGCCCGCGCCGGGCGGCGACTCGACTGAGAGCGTGCCGTCGAGCGCGCCGACGCGGTCGCCGAGGCCGCGCAGCCCGCTGCCGCCGCCGGCGTCCGCGCCGCCGATCCCGTCGTCGCGCACGTCGACCACCGCGCAGCCGTTCTCGCGCCGCACCTCGACCGTCGCGTGCGTGGCCTGGGCGTACTTGGCGACGTTCGTGAGCGCCTCGGCGACCACGAAGTAGGCCGCGGTCTCGACCGCGATCGGGAGCCGCTCGGCGAGCGAGCTCTCGAGCTCGACCGGCACCGGCGCGCGGCTCGCGAGCGACTCCAGCGCCGCCTCGAGGCCGCGCTGGGAGAGCACCGCGGGATGGATGCCGGACGCGAGGTCGCGCAGCTCGCCGACCGCCGCCTGCGCGTTGGCGAACGCGCTGTCGACCAGCTCCCGCGCCGCCTCGGGGTCCTGCGCGAAGCGCTCGCGCGCGAGCTGCAGCTCGATCATCAGCGCCACGAGCCGCTGCTGCGCGCCGTCGTGGAGGTCGCGGCCGAGCCGCCGGCGCTCCGCGTCGCCCGCCTCGACGAGCCGCGCGCGCGACGCGCGCAGCGCCTCCAGCCGCGCCCGCAGCTCGACCTCGAGCCGCGCGTTCTCGAGCGCCAGCGCGGCGGCCGCCGCGGCCTCGCCCAACAGCTCCGGCGTCTCGCAGACCGCCGCGGCGTGCTCGAGCGCGCCGACACGGCGCCCCTCGTAGTCGATCTCGGTCAGCACGCGCCCGTCCTCCGGCGCCGCGAGCGCATGCCCGTCGCGATCGACGTAGCCGCGCTCGGGCAGCCAGTAGGCGACGGTCAGCGTCGGGTCGCCGAGCGCCTCGGCCAGCGCGTCGCGGACGCTGCGCGGGTCGCGCGTCAGCCGCTCGATCAGCCGCGCGACCGCGGCGGTGCGGAAGAAGCGCGTGCGCACCAGGCCGAGCAGGAACGCCGCCGGGAAGCAGCGCGAAGGAGCCGATGAAGCGCGATCTGCACGGGCATCACGCCGACGCCGAGCGACTGCGTCGCCGCCGTCGCCAGCCCGAGCAGCATGATCACCGCGCCGAGCAGCAGCACCGGCTCCGAGCCCGCGACGCTGCGCCGGGGTCGAGGCGCGCCAGCGACGGAGCAGCAGCACGCACCGTCAACGAGACCGAGACCACCGCCAGCACGCCCTGGACCGCCTCGATCGCACCGGCGATCGACGCGTCGTCGGCGATCAGGATCGGGTTGCCCGGGCAGTGCGGCGACCTCGCAGCGTGTGAACAGGACGAGCGCCGGCTGCAGCGCGCCGGCGCCGTAGGCCATCCCGACCACGAGCTGCGAGCGCGCGTCCCTCCAGCCGCCCGGACGGGAACGCGAGCAGCAGGTGCACGAGCACCGAGACGATGATCGTGTCGGCCATCGCCCCGGCCGCCCACAGCGCCGGGCACGTCGAACAGCGACAGGGCCGTGGTGGCGACGACGGACGCCGAGGATCGTCATCAGCGCGCCCGTGCGGTTGTCCGGGCGGCGCAGCCAGGCGTAGGAGCCGACCGCGACGAAGCCCCAAGCGAGCATGATCCCGAGATATGGGATCGCCCGACCACCTGGAGGCAGGCGCTCGAAGCCCGGCGTCGCGGCCAGGACCACGACGCCGAGCACGAACGTCGACGACGCACGCTGCGGCGATGGTCCAGCGCATGAGCGTCGAGCCTACGGGGCACAAGCGCGTCATGCGGATCGTTCTCACGGCGCTCGTCCTGGCGCTCGGCCTCGCGCCCGCCGCGGAGGCCAAGAGCTTCCGGGGCGAGACGTCGCAGAAGCGGATGGCGTCGGTCGTCGTCGGCGCCGACGGGCTGGTCACGCGGATCCGGATCAGCTACAGCGCGCCCTGCAGCGACCCGCGCTACCGCTTCCCCAACGTGCTCCGGATCGAGCGGCCGTTCGACGCCGCCAGCACGGACGACGTGACCGAGCGGCTCAAGCTCGACGACAAGCTCAGCGGCGGCGGCCGCAGCCGTCAGACGGTGACCGTGACGGCGCACCGCACCGTCGACGCTGACGGTGCGGAGTCCTGGAGCGGCACGTTCAAGACGCGCGCCGTGCTCACGCGCGGCGGCAAGAAGCTCGACACGTGCGAGCTCAAGCGCGTGACCTGGACGGCGACGCCGACCGGCGGCGGCTAGCCGCGCATCGCCTCGCCGAGCAGGGCGCGCGCGATCACGAGCCGCTGGATCTCGCTCGTGCCCTCGTAGATCTCGGTGACCTTCGCGTCGCGGTAGTAGCGCTCGGCGGGGAACTCCTTCGTGTAGCCGTAGCCGCCGAGGATCTGGATCGCCTCGCCGGTCTGGCGGCGCGCGACGCCGGAGGCGAACAGCTTGGCCTGCGCGCCCTCGACGCTGTGCGGCTTGCCGGCCTCCTTCAGCCGCGCGGCGCGCCAGACGAGCGCGCGGGCGGCCTCGATCTCGGTCTGCATGTCGGCGAGCTTGTGCTGGATCGCCTGGAAGCGCGCGATCGGGCCGCCGAACGCGTTGCGCTCCTTGGCGTAGCCGGTCGCGAGCTCGAGCGCGGCCTGCGCGATGCCGACGGCCTGCGCGGCGATCCCGATCCGGCCGCCGTCGAGCGTGCGCAGCGCGACGCGCATGCCGATCGCCGGGCTCGCCGAGGCGCTCGCCGGGCGTCTCCTCGAACGCGAGGTCGGCGGTGGAGCTCGAGTTGAGCCCCATCTTCTCCTCCTCGCGCGTGACCGCGAAGCCCTCGGCGCCGGCGCGGACGAGGAAGGCGGACGGCTTGTCGTCCTCCTTGGCGAAGACGATGAAGGTCGAGGCGTAGGAGCCGTTGGTGATCCACTGCTTGGCGCCGGTGATCCGGCCGTCGGTCGCGCGGGTGCGCATCGCGCCGGCGTCGGACCCGCTGCCCGACTCGGTCAGCGCGAACGCGGAGAGCTCCTCGCCGCGACGCGAGCCGCGGCACCTGCTCGGCGATCTGCTCGGGCGTGCCGTGGTTGAGGATCGGCAGCGTGCCGGCGCTCGTGTGCACGGCGACGGTCACGCCGACGCCCGCGTCGGCGCGCGAGAGCTCCTCGAGCACGAGCATGTAGGCGAGGAAGTCCGCGCCAGCGCCGCCGTGCTCCTCCGGCACGCACACGCCCATCAGCCCGAGCTCGCCCAGCTCGGTGAACAGCTCGCGCGGGAAGGTGTGGTCGCGATCCCACTGCGGCGGCGAGCGGCGCGATCTTCTCGTCGGCGAAGCGGCGCGTGAGGTCGCGGATCTCGCGCTGGTCGTCGGTCAGCTCATGGAGGCTCATGTGCGCACCGCCCGTCGCACCGCGAACCCGCCTACGACGCGCCGCCGCCGCGGCGACGCGCAGCGTGCGCCCGAGTCGCTCGAACCGCATGATCTCCCACCCCTCCGCGCGCGCCACGCGCGCCAGTTCCTTGTCCGGATTGACCGCCACAGGATGCCCGACGAGCCGCAGCATCGGCAGGTCGGACTCCGAGTCCGAGTAGGCGTAGGACGCGGCGAGGTCGATGCCCTCGCGCTCGGCCAGCTCGCGGATCGCCTGCGCCTTGCCCTCGCGGTAGTTGAACGGGCCGCCCTCGCGGCCCGTGTAGACGCCGTCGATGACCTCGGCCACCGAGCCGACGGCGCCGTCGAAGGTCAGCACGATCGCCATCAGCTCGGCCATCTCCTGCGCGGCGGCGGTGCAGATGAAGATCGGGCGGCCCGCGTCCTGGTGCTCGTAGGCGAGCTCGAGCATGCGCGGGTACAGGCGCGGCAGCACGCCGGCGAGCACGCCGCCGGAGAGCCGCTGCAGGTCGCGCACCTTCGCGCCCTCGAGCATCTCCGACACGCGCTCGCGGATCGCGTCCGTGCCCGCGTCGGTCGACCCGCGCAGGCGGAAGACGAGGTTCTCGTACGCGTCGCGGGCGATGTCGCGGCGCGTGAGCATCCCGGCCTTGTAGGCGACGCGGCCGAACTGGAACGACGAGGAGCCCGCGATCAGCGTGCGGTCGAGGTCGAAGAACGCCGCGCCGCGCTCTCCCTCCGCGCCGGATCGCTCCCCCGCCGGGCGGCGGGGGAAGGATGTGCGGGCGCTCCGTCACACCTGCACGATCGACGGCGTCGCCCTGGCCGCCGCCGGAGCAGATCGCGACGCAGCCGTAGCCGCCGCCGCGCCGGCGCAGCTCGAGCACGAGCGCGCCGATGATGCGCGCGCCGGAGGCGCCGATCGGGTGCCCGAGCGCGACCGCGCCGCCGTTGACGTTCACGCGCTCCTCGTCGATGCCGAGCATGCGCATCGAGTTCAGCGACGACCGAGGCGAACGCCTCGTTGATCTCCCACAGGTCGATGTCCGACGGCTGCAGGCCGGCCTTGTCGAGCGCCTTCAGCGCCGCGTTGGCGGGCGTGCGGGCGAGGTAGGCGAACTCGTCGGCGACCGCGGCCTGGGCGATGATCGTGGCGAGGATGTCCTTGCCGTTGCGCTCGGCCCACTCCTCGCTCGCGAGCACCAGCGCGCCCGCGCCGTCGTTGACGCCCGGCGAGTTGCCGGCCGTGTGCGAGCCGTCCTTGCGCGAGAGGCCCGGCAGCTTCGCCAGCGCCTCGAGCGTGGAGCCGCGGCGCGGCGCCTCGTCGACCTCGACGACCGTGTCGCCCTTGCGACCGTGGATCGTGACGCTGACGATCTCGTCCGCGCAGACGGCCCTCGTCGGTCGCCGCGATCGCGCGCTCGTGCGAGCGCAGCGCCCACTTGTCGAGGTCGGCGCGGGTCATCTCGAGCTCGTCGCCGACCTCGGTCGCCTCCTCGAACATCTGCTTGCCGCTGAACGGGTTGCGCAGCCCGTCCTGGATCATCGCGTCGAGCGCCTTGACGTCGCCCATGCGGAAGCCCGAGCGCGCGCCGGGCAGCAGGTACGGCGCCTGCGACATCGACTCCATGCCGCCGCCGACCGCGACCTCGAGGTCGCCGGCGCGGACGGCCTGATCGATCATCCCGACCGCGCGCACGCTGGAGGCGCAGACCTTGTTGATCGTCTCGGAAGTGACCTCGATCGGGATGCCGGCCTCGATCTGCGCCTGGCGCGACGGGATCTGTCCCTGGCCCGCCTGCAGCACCGTGCCCATCACGACGTGCTCGACCTGCTCCGGCGCCACATCGGCGCGCTCGAGCGCCTCGCGGATGGCGACACCGCCCAGATGCGTGGCCGGAAGCGTCGACAGGCCCCCGCCCAGCTTGCCGATCGGCGTGCGGGCGCTGCTCAGGATCACGGTTCGAGGCATGCCCCGAGTCGATTAAGGTCGCGGGTTATGCATGTCTCAGCGACCACGGACGCACCGACTGCCACGAATGCCGACACGATCGTCGTCGGCGTCTTCGAGGACGAGGGAATCGCCCACGACCACGGCGGTGTGCTCCAGGCGCTGGTGGACTCCGGCGAGGCCAAGCGCGGGCTGCGCAAGCTCGCCGTGACGCACGCCGAGGGGCGGCGCTACATCGTCGCCGGGCTCGGCGGGCGCTCCGGCTTCGATCCCGAGCGCGCGCGGGTCGCGGCCGCCGGCGTCGTCGGCCGCGCGCAGGAGCTGGGCGACGAAGACGCTGTGCTGGGAGGTCCCCCACCACGTCACCGACGCTCACGCGGGTGCGCTGGTCGAGGGCACGCTGCTCGCCGCCTACACGTTCCACGAGTACAAGAGCGACGGCGACTCGTCGGCGCTCGAGGCGCTGGTGCTCTCCGCCCACCACGACGTGAGCGGCGCCCGCGGCCTTCGCGGCGACCGTGTCGCAGGCCGTCAACGCCGCCCGCGACCTGCAGAACCGCCCGGCGAACGACCTCACGCCCGACGCGCTCGCCCAGCGCGCGCTGGCGCTCGAGGGCGTCAGCGTCGAGGTGCTCGACGGAGCCGGGATCGCGCGCCGCCGGGATGGGCGCGTTCGCCGCCGTCGCGCAGGGTTCGGAGGTCGACCCGCGGCTGATCACGATCCGCTACGAACCGGCCGACGTCACGGGTCCGCTGCTCGGCTTCGTGGGCAAGGCCGTGACGTTCGACTCCGGCGGGATCTCGATCAAGCCCTCGGCGAAGATGCACGAGATGAAGTTCGACATGTCCGGCGGCGCCGCCGTGCTGGAGGCCGTCGGCGCGATCGCGGCGCTGCGGCTGCCGGTCCGCGTCGCGGGCGTGATCGGCGCGACCGAGAACCTCCCGTCGGGCACCGCCATCAAGCCCGGCGACATCGTGCGCGCGAAGACCGGCGTGACGATCGAGGTCAACAACACCGACGCCGAGGGCCGGATGGTCCTCGCCGACTGCCTCGCCCACGCGATCGACCTCGGCGCCGAGCGGCTCGTCGACCTCGCGACGCTGACGGGCGCGATCGTCGTCGCGCTCGGCAGCACCTACGCGGGCCTGATGTCCAACGACGACGCCTGGGCGAACGAGATCCTCGCCGCCGGCGAGCGCACCGGCGAGGTCGCCTGGCGGCTGCCGCTGCACGCTGAGTACGCCAAGGCGATCGAGGGCCGCTTCGGCGACATCGTCAACTCACCGGCCAACCGCGGCGCCGGATCGATCACCGCCGCCGAGTTCCTGCACCGCTTCGTCGGCGAGGTCCCGTGGGGCCACCTCGACATCGCGGGCGTCGCCTACGACGGCGGCAAGGCCTACGCGCCCAAGGCCGGCGCCGGCTGGGGCGTCCGGCTGCTCGTCGATCTGGCACGAGCGGAGCCAGGCGCCCCCGACCTCCACTGACCTAAAGAGAACGTTAAGGGACGATAAGGGGCCTGGCCCCTTATCGGACCTTTAGAAACGAAAGGCGCCGACGAGGCCGTCGAGGCGGTGGGCCGTGTCGGCCAGGTCCTGGGCCGAAGCGGCGATCTCCTGCGTGGAGGCCGAGGTCTCCTGGGTGGTGGCCGTGACCTGCTCGGCGGAGGCGGAGGACTCCTCGGCGACGGCGGCGACCTCGCCGACGTCGGCCTGGATGCGGCCGGTGCCGGTGGAGATCTGCTCGACGGCGCTCGCGATGTCCTGGACGCGGGCGGTGACGTCGATGACGGAGGCCTCGATGCTGGCGAAGGCCTTGCGGGCCTGCTCGACGGTGCGGGCGCCGGCCTCGGTGCGCTCGGCGCCGCCCTCGACGACCTCGACGACGCGGGCCGTCTCGGCGCGGATCTGCCCGATCAGGTCGCCGATCGAGCCGGCGGCGGACTGCGAGCCCTCGGCGAGCTTGCGGACCTCCTCGGCCACGACGGCGAACCCGCGGCCCTGCTCGCCGGCGCGCGCGGCCTCGATGGCGGCGTTGAGCGCCAGCAGGTTCGTCTGCTCGGCGAGGGCGGAGATCGTCTCGACGATCGACTCGATCTCGCCCGAGCGGGCGGCCAGGTCGTTGATCGCGACCGTGACGTCCTTCGAGGAGGCCTGCACCTCGAACATCGCCTCGTGCGCCTGCTGCGCCGTCACGGCGCCGGCACGGGCGAGGCTGCGGGCCTCGTCGGCGGCGCGCGTCGCCTCGTGGGCGCGGATGACGCTCTCACGCGCGATCTCGGCGGCCTCGTAGGCGACCTCGCGCACGGCCTCGACGCTGCGCGCCTGGCGCTCGGCGCCGGACGCGACCTCACCGACGGCGGAGGCGATCTCGCCCACCGCGGCGCCGGTCTCATGCGACGTGGCCGCCATCTGCCGCGAGGCGGCGGCGACCGAGGTGGAGGAGCCGGCGACCTCGCCGATCAGCGTCGCGAGGCGGTCGCGCATGCCGTTGTAGGCGAAGACCGAGCCGTGCAGGCGGTCGCGGATGCCGTTGGTCGCACGGGCGATGTCGCCGATCTCGTCGCTGCCCGGGTTCTCGATCGCGGGCGTCGTCGCCGTCACGGTGCGCGTGAGATCGCCGTCGGCGACGGCGTCCAGCGCGTCCTGGAGCGCGGTGGCGTCGTCGCGCTCGAGCGCGCTGAGACGATCGAGCACGAGCTTGACCGAGCGGCGGATGCCGCGGCTGACGAAGACGAGGATGGCGAGCGCGAGCAGCGTGGCCAGCAGGCCCGCGACGAGCCCCGCGCGACGCGCGGCGGCGGCGGCGGATTCGGCCGCGGCGATGTCCTCAGCCTGGCGCTGCTTGACGTAGGCGCCGATCTTCTCCTGCGCCTCCAGCGGGATCCGCACGTACTTGTCGGCGAGCAGCAGCGCGGCGTGCGCGCCGGCGATGTCGCCGGCCTCCATCGCCGGGAAGAGCTTGTCGTTGACCGACTGGTCGTGCTTGCGATCGGCGGCCGTGGCGCCCTGGGCGATGCGGGTCACGGTCGGATCGTGCAAGGCCTCGACCGAAGCGCCGGCGCGCTCGGCCGCCTCGACGCCGGCCTCCCACTCGGCTTTGTAGCGCTTGTCGCCGGTGGCGACATAGAGCGCCTGCGACGCCTGCTGCTGGCGTGTACCAGCGGCCTGGCTCGCGGCGCCTACAACAGCGCCTTTCCAGGCGATCGCGCGCTCATAGGCGCTGCTCGCCTCCGAGGACTTCACGAGTACGACAGCCAGCGAGCCCAACATGACGGCGAGGACACCGGCGAACGCGAGACCAAGCTTGAGACCGAGGGTGAGCCGAAGGTTCGTGCGCATAGTGGCTTGGTCATCGGTCCGACACCCGGAAGGTTGAGAACGCCACCCGTGTCGGCGTGTGAACGCCGCCGCCATCATGGGGGGCGTGAGGCTCGCCGCGCTCTGGATCCTTCTCGTCGCCGTCTACGCGACGACGGTCAGCATCCCGGCTCAGATCGGGATGGACTACGCGGGCGCCGAGCCGCATCACCTGCTGGCGGCGGAGTCGATCGTCTCCGACCGCGACGTCGACCTAACCGACGAGTACGCCGAGCGGGCCTACGCGAGCTGGTACCCGAAGGAGCTCAAGACCGACGGGCAGGTGGTCGCCGGGCGCCTGATGGAGCCGCACGGCGTCGGCTACGCCGTCCTGATCGCCCCCGCGTACGCGCTCGGCGGAGCGCGCGCGGTGCAATGGGAGATGGTCGCGCTGATGGCCTTCGCCTTCGTGCTCGCCGCTGCGCTCGCCCGGCGGATGGTGCCGGAGCCGTGGGCGACCGCGGGCGCGGCGCTCGTCGGTCTCTCGCCCCCCGCACTGGCCGCGTCGACGACGGTCACGCCGGGCGTCCCGGCGGCCGTATTGCTCTCAGGCGCGGCGCTCTGTGCGCTGGCGGTGCGCGAGCGCCCGCGGCTGCGCTACGTGTTCGGCGGCGCGCTGCTGCTCGCCGGGCTGCCCTGGCTGGGCTGGACCTTCGTGGCCCCCGGCGTCGTGATCGCGTGGGCGCTCGTGACCTGGACGCTGCGCGAGCGCCGCCGGCTGGCCGCGCTCGTGGCGGGTGAGGCGCTGGCGGCCTCGCTCGTCTTCTACGCGATGATCAACGACCGCTTGTACGGCGGCCTGACGCCGCGCGCGGCGGGGCTGACGGGGCCTGCCGGAGCTGCCGTTCGGCTACATCGAGCGGCTGCCGCGGCTCGCGGGGCTATGGCTGGATCGCGACGCCGGCCTGCTGCGCTGGGTGCCGCTGCTGGCGCTCGTCTTCTTCTCCGCGTGGCTGCTGTACAGCTCGCGGCGCGACCAGCTCGCGCGCGTCGCGATCGCCCGCCGCGAGGCCGAGGCCTGCGCCGGGCTGCTGCTCGCCGTCGTCGGCGCCCAGCTGCTGGTCGTCGCGCTGTTCTCGACCGACCGGCCTGCGCGGCAGGCTTCCCCGGCGTGCAGCTGGTCGCGGCGCTGCCCGCCGCCGCCGCGCTGACGGCCTGGGGCCTGCGCCACGTCCCGCGGCCGCTCGCGGCGCTGCTCGCCCTCTTCACGTTGGGCGCGAGCACGTACCTGGTGCTCGCCGAGCGCAGCGGGAACCTCGGCGGCTGGCTCGAGGTCGACACGAAGGCCCCGTGGGGACCGCCGGTCGTCCTCTTCCCCAACTTCACCGGCTCGGCCGTGTGGCCCGCCCTGCTGTGTCGCTGCTGGCCGCCGGCGCGGCCTTCCTGTGGTGGCGCGAGCGCCGGGCGGCGGGCGAGTGGCGGCGCGCGGCGGCCGCCTCGCGCACGTCGAAGGCGATGCACTGAGCGATGATCTGGCGATGACGGACTCCCTGTTCGTGACCGCGGACCCCGCCTCGCACGCCGCGCTGCGCGATGCGACGACGGCGGTGCTCGACGCGCTCGCGCGCTCGCTGGCGCTGCCCGGCCCGCGCTCGCCGCTCTCCCCCGCGCAGCTCGCCGAGGCCGTCGCGGCGATCGACCCGTGCCCCGAGGAGGGCGCGCCGCTCGATCAGGTGCTGGAGGCGATCGCGCCGGTGTTCGACGGCAGCCTGCGCCTCGGCGATCCCCGCACGGTCGCGCACCTGCATCCCGCGCCGCTGATCTCCGCCGCCGCGGCCGAGCTGGCCATCGGCGTGACGAACCAGTCGATGGACGCCTTCGACGCCTCGCCCGCCGCGACGTTCGTGGAGGACGCGCTGGTCGGCTGGCTGGCGCGCGAGCACGGGCTCGGCGCGAACGGGTCCGGCGTGATGACGATGGGCGGGACCGCCTCGAACCTGCTCGGCCTGCTGCTCGCGCGCGACCGCGCGGGCGACGGACGTCCGCGGCCGACGGGCTGCCCGCCGAACGACTGGCGGATCGTCGCCTCCGCCGCCTCGCACGACAGCATCCGCCGCTCCGCCGCGCTGCTCGGGCTCGGCACCGAGGCCGTGATCGGCGTCGAGACCGACGCGACCGGCGCGATGTCGCTGGAGGCGTTCGACGCCGCGACCGAGGGCGAGCACGTGATCGCGGTCGTCGGCACCGCCGGCACGACCGACCTCGGCGCGATCGACCCGCTCGACGCGCTCGCCGACCGGGCGCACGCGCGCGGCGCGTGGTTCCACGTCGACGCCGCCGTCGGCTCGGGCCTGACGCTCTCCGCCGCGCCAGCGGCCGCGCCTGAAGGGCATCGAGCGCGCGAACTCCGTCACCGCCGACCTGCACAAGCTGTGGTGGCAGCCGTTCAGCGCCAGCGCACTGCTCGTGCCCGGACGTCGACGTCCTGCGCGCCGTCCACCACGCGAGCGTCTACCTCAACCGCCCCGAGGACGAGGCCGAGGGCCAGCTCAACCTCGTCGGGCGCTCGCTGGACACCTCACGCCGCTTCGACGCGCTGAAGGTCCTGATCGCGCTGCGCGCGACCGGGCGCCGCCGGCTGGCGGAGATGGTCGATCAGGTGCTCGAACTGGCGCAGTACGCCGGGCGGCGCGATCGAGGCCCACCCGCGGCTCGAGCTGCTGACGCGGCCCTCGACGGTGATGGTCGCCTTCCGCCACATCGGCGACGACGCCGTCAACATCCGCATCCACCGCGACCTCTTCGCCTCAGGCGAGGCCGTGATCGGCCGCACGCGCGTCGACGGCGCCGTCGCGCTGAAGCTCACCCTGCTGAACCCGCTGACGACGACCGCCGACATCGACGCGCTGCTCGCGACGATCGTCAGCGCGGGAGCCTGACCGGCAGCTTGACGGTGCGGACGTCGCCGGCGGCGTTGCGCACGCGGCCGGTGATCCAGACGGTCTTGACCGTCCCGTTGGGCTTGGTCGGCAGCCGCAGCCGCAGGCTCAGCACGCTGCCGGCGTCGACGGAGCGCCGCACCTGCGGCCCGTTGAGCGTGCGCCGGGACTTCAGGCGGGCCGTCAGCCGCACGGCGATCGCGCAGGGCTGGTCGCACGAGAGCCGCACCAGCGTCCGGCGCTTGCTGTCGAGGCGCGGCGTGGCGCGCGCGCTCAGGAACGGGGCGCGCGGCGGTGACGGCAGGCGGTTTGGCGCACCACCGACGGCACCGGGCGCTGGAGGATGAAGAGCGTGGCGCGGACGAGCTCGGACTCGGCGGCGCCGTTGCTGAAGCGGTAGGTCAGCGTGTCCTGGCCGGTGAAGCCGGCGGCCGGCGTGTAGCGCAGCCCGGAGAGCGTGCCGTGCTCCGGTGCCTTGACGACGACGAGCGTGAGCGGCCGGGCGGCGGGGTCGGTGCACGACGCGGACGGCAGGTCGACCGGCTGATCGACCTGGGTGGTCGCCGTCGTGGCCGTCGTGGTGCAGCGCGGCGGTGTGACGGACTCGCAACTCAAGGTGTTCTCGCGGCACGGCTGCCAGTCGGCGGCACCCAGCTGCGTCGCCGTCAGGGCGACCCGCGGCGTGCCGCCCGCGGCCGCGACCGTGCGCAGCTCGTTGTCCGATGCGTAGAGCAGCGTGGTCGAGTCCGGCGACCAGCGCGGTCGCGCGGCCGGACCGGCCGCCACTGGCGCCGCGTCGCCGCTCGCCGTCTTGATCGTGGACAGGCCCTCGCTGTTGGCGTACGCGATCGCCGTGCCGTCCGGCGACCACGCCGGCGCGCCCGCGACCACAGGCGGGATCTTGAACAGCGGTTGGACCAGCAGGTCGGCGACGACGACCGCGGTGGCCTTGAGGTCGGGTGCCCAACCGAGCTGGGCGGCGCCGTCAAGCAGCGTCAGCCCGTGCGGCTCGGGGGTGTGCCGCCGGCGGCGAGCACCGTCATCAGCACCGAGCCGCGCCGGAACCCGATCTTCGTCCCGTCCGACGACCAGCCGATGTTCGCGTCGCCGCCGCCGGTCGTGAGGCTCACGAACCGTCCGGTCGAGAGCTCGATCAGCCCGATCTCGCCCGCCCGCACGAACGCGAGCCGGTTACCGCCCGGCGACCACGCGAGCTCCGTGAGTCTTGTCCGGATCCGCGACCGAGAGCGTGCGCAGCCCGCTGCCGTCGGGGTTGAGCGTGACGAGACGACCGTCCGCGACCGCGGCAAGCTGGCCGTTTGCGGCAGCCGCAACGGCGGGGGTGCCCAACGTCGCGAGCAGAGCCACGACGCAGGCGAACGAACGGATCGCCCTCCGCATGGCGCGACTCTAGGGCGCGCCGAACCATTTGTGCCGCGAACTGGACGAACGATTCAGGCGATGTCCGGGCGCGCCGCGGCCTCGGGCTTGACGGCCCCGCGAGCGAGCACGGCGCTGGCCGCGCTCGCCGGATCGAGCCGGCGGGCCACCACCTCGTCCAGCAGCGCCTGGATCTCGGGGTCGTTCTCGAGCGTCGCCTCGAGCTCGCGGCGCAGGCGCATCGTGGCGATCCCGAGCACCTCGTTCATCAGGTTGCGACGCCGGCGCTCGGACAGCGTGCCCTCGGCCTCGACGTACGCGCGGTGCTCGAGCAGCTTCTCAGCAAGGGCTTCGACGCCTTCGCCGCGTACGGCCTCGGTCTTGATGATCGGCACGCGCCAGCCGTGCTGCGGCGACAGCGAGAGCACGCCGCGGATCTCGCGCACCATCGTGTCGGTCAGCGGATGGTCGGACTTGTTGACGACGATGATGTCCGGGATCTCCATCACGCCGGCCTTCAGCGCCTGGATCGAGTCGCCCGAGCCGGGGATCAGCACGAGCACGACGGAGTCCGCGTGGTCGATCACGTCGACCTCGGCCTGGCCGACGCCGACGGTCTCCAGGAAGACATCGTCCTTGCCCGCGGCGTCCATCAGCAGCGCGGTCTGCAGCGCCGCCTCGGCGAGCCCGCCGAGCGCGCCGCGCGTCGCCATCGAGCGGATGAAGACGCCCGGGTCCAGGAAGTGCTCGGTCAGCCGGATCCGGTCGCCCAGCAGCGCGCCGCCGCGAAACGGCGAGGACGGGTCGATCGAGAGCACCGCGATGTCGCGATCCAGCGTGCGCTGGTGGCGGATCAGCGCGCCGATCAGCGTCGACTTGCCGGCGCCGGGCGGGCCGGTGAAGCCGACGATCGAGGCGTTGCCGGTGTGCGGGTAGATCGCCTTGACCAGCGCCCACCCGGCGGGGTCGTCGTCCTCGACCAGCGAGATCCCGCGCGCCAGCGCGCGCTTGTCACCACGTAGGAGCCGCTCGGCCAGAGAGTCCGCCATCCGGCGGCGGAGGATAGTCTGGGTGCGCGATGGCGACGGTGTCCAGGCCCGCTGCCGCGCCGGAGATCCACGGCGTCCCCGCCCCGTTGCACGGCGGCCCGCTGACGCTCGCGCGCTTCATGCGCGACCACGGCATGCTCAACGCCAACTACGCCCGGCTGATCGTGCGCTGGGCGTGGCTGAAGCTGCGCTGGGGCAAGCGCCTGCAGACCGACGGGCTGTGCTTCGTCGCGCCCGGCGTCAAGCTCGAGATCGGCCGCGACGCGGTGCTGCGGCTCGGCCGCTGGTCGTGGCTCGGGCACGGCACGAAGATCCGCGTCCACGAGGGCGAGTGCGAGATCGGCGCGAAGACCGTGCTCGGCCAGGAGTGCACGATCTCGGCCTTCCAGCACGTCTCGATCGGCCGCGAGTGCGTGATCGCCGACCGCGTGATGCTGATCGACTTCGACCACGGCGTCGTCGAGGTCGAGCGCCCGATCCGCGTGCAGGGCATCTACAAGCGCGACGTGCGCGTCGGCTCCAACTGCTGGATCGGCTACGGCGCGTGCCTGCTGCGCGGCGTCACGGTCGGCGACAACGCGGTGATCGGCACCAACTCCGTCGTCACCAAGGACGTCGTCGGCCAACGCCGTCGCCGGCGGCACCCCGGCGCGCGTGCTGCGGATGCGCGAGGTGCCGGCGACGTTGCGTTGGCGCTGAGCGGCGGGTACTACGCGGCGATCGCCGCGGCGCAGCTCGGCCAGGGCGCGGCACCGCGCTCGGCGTAGAGCTTGGCGGCGATCGAGTCCTGGACGCTCTCCTCGGCCTCGGCGGGGTCGCCGGTGCCTCCGAGCGCTTCCCAGGTCGCCCGCGAGAACTGGTACTTGCCGCGGTACTGACCGCTCGGCGAGACGGCGGCGATGTTGCCACCCGACTCGCACTGCGCGATCTTGGCCAGGGCGGCCGCGGCGTCGGCGTCCGGTGTGACGGAGTCGAGCGAGCGAACGTCGGCCGCCGGGAGCAGGCCGAGCGCCTGGAGCGTGGCCGTGCCGGCGACGCCGTCGGCCTTGAGGCCATGCGCCTTCTGGAAGCGCTTGATGGCGCGGCGCGTCTTCGGGCCCAGGACGCCGTCGGCCTTGATGCCGAGTGCCTTCTGGATCCGCTTGGTGGAGACCTTCTTGACCTTGGGCTTGGCCGGCGTCGCCGCTGCCGGTCCTGCTGCCGTCGTCCCCCCGGCCGTCGTGCCCTCTGCGGCGAAGGCGCCGCTCGCGGCCAGTGTCAGCGACACGGCGAGAGCGATCAGTACTGCCGCTGCTGCGCGGCGGATCTGGGGTAACAAAAGTACGGCGTGCGGCACGTCAGGTAACTCCTCGGTCTCATCGCGCCTACGGGGTTAGCTGACGGGCTCGCGCGATGACCTGCGCTACGCCGTCTTCAATGACGGCGATTCGCCCCGGGAGCCTGACCATGGCTCCATCGGTTCCCCCGCTCCCGTCCGGACAGACCAGACGGAACTCGGCTCTTATGCGGCGGTGACTTTACACCGTCACGCATTCAAAAGATCGGACAGGTCACCGCCGACCTTGAACCTAGGGCTGCACGAACGCCCACTGAGCCAGCTGTGGAGCCAAATTCCGCAACTCATCGGGCTCTCCTGCGGCCAGTGCGGAAACGAAGGCGGCGTGGTGGGAAGCGGCCCGTTCGCGCGGATAGTCGCCTGCGGTGGCGCGGGAGATCAGGAACGCCCAGTCCGAGCTCTGCAGCGCCAGCAGCTCTCGCAACGCTCGCGGCGACGGATCGGTTCCGAGCGCGGCGAGCTCGGCGCCACGCTGCACCCAGGCCAGCCCGTCGGCCGCCGGAGCACTCCAGGTCCGCAGGTCACGCGCCTCGCCCCAGCTCGTCGGAGGGGCCGCGGGAGCGGGCACAGCGTCGACGAGCTCCAGCGGGACGACGTCGCCCTGCTCGAGCACCGCCTCCAGGAACGCGACGCCCTCGTGCCAGTGGTGCCCGAAGAGCTCGGTGTCGAAGGCGACGACGGCGCCCTCGTTGACACGCGACACGAAGTCCTGCGCGTCGAGCCGCGCGCGGGCCGCACCGCGCGCCGGATCGTAGGGCTCGCCGTCGTTGGCCCAGACGGCGTGCGCGCGCCCCGTGAGCCGGTGCGAGTCGCGGTAGTCGCCGTGCCGGGGGTAGCCGCTCTCGTGCCAGACGAGGTCGATCGCCGCGCGGTCGAGCGGGACGAGCAGCACGCCCGCGTCGCTGCGCTGCGGCGGGTGCACACCCTCGCCGAGCACGTCGGTCCAGTCGACGCAGGTGACGTGCACGCCGGCCTCCTCGAGCGGGCCGTCGAGCCAGGTCGCGTGCGCGCACTCGGGCAGCCAGAAGCCGCCGCCCCAGGCGCCGAAGCGCTCGCGGTGCGACGCGATCCCGGTCTCCAGCTGCAGCCGCACGCCGGCGTCGGTGGCGAGCAGCGGCAGGACCGCGTGCGTCGCCGAGGACGTCCAGGTGACGTGCGGGGCGAAGGCGGCGAGCAGGTCGCCGCGATGCTCGAGCGCATCGGCCGCGGCCGCGTAGCGGGCCGCCGAGTACGCCAGCGGCTCGGCGGGCGCCTCGGCCTCGTCGAGCGCGTGCGACGCGGGGCGCACCTCGCGCAGGAACTTCAGGCAGCGCTCCAGCGCGCCCGGCGCCTCGAGCTGATCCGCCAGCACCGGGGTGAGCGAGAGCGTCACGCGGCCGGGATGGGCGTCGAGGACGTCCAGCAGCGGCAGGTAGCTGGTCGCGATCGCCTCCCACAGCCACTCCTCGCCGAACGGCCACGTCCCGAAGCCCTCGACGTAGGGCATGTGCGTGTGCAGGACGATCGAGAACTTCACGGGCGCAGCACCGCGACCAGATCGAGACTGCGCTCCAGGTTGCCGCGGCGGAACGCGAAGTCGTCCGCCGAGATCGCCGGCGTGAAGCGGTCATAGAACGGCTTGGTGAAGCGCAGGCCCTTGTGGATCCGGTCCCAGCCGAGGTGCTCGATCGCGATCTGGTGCGCGCGCAGCTTGCGCGCATGGAAGAGGCCGAGCATGTCGACGCGCGAGAAGTGGCGCTCGCAGAGCTCCAGGTACTCGCCCGGCTTGTACTCGCGCACATGCCACGGGTTGCCCGAGCGCTCCGCGCCCTTGGGCGCCAGCGTCAGCACGTTGGGCGTCGAGACGTAAGCGACGCCGTCCGGCCCGATCAGCTCGCGCACGTGGGCGAGCATCGCGTCGGGGTCCGGGATGTGCTCGATCGTCTGCAGGAACACGACGCAGTCCACGTCGCCCTGCCAGAGCTCGATCATGTTGCGCTCGAAGTTGACCTGCGGGTAGCGCGCGCACGCGTGCTCGAAGGCCTCGGGGTTGGCGTCGACGCCGACGACGCTCGCGGCCGTCCGCGCCAGCACCGCCGAGCCGTAGCCCTCGCCGCACGCGAGGTCGACGACGCGGCGCCCGTGGGCCCGCGCGGCGATCCACTCGTAGACCACCAGGTGGCGGCGGTACCAGTAGTTCTCCTCGGGCACGTCGGGGAGCGTGCGCTCACCCGTCAGGTGCAGCGGCGGGACGCCCTCCGGCTGGTCGCGCTGCACGTAGAGCTGCTCGGTCATGCGCTCGCCCTCATCAAGACGGATACCCACGTTCGGAATGGCTTCCAGCGCTCGGCGACCGTCTCGAGCCGCTCGCCCGTAGCGCTCCTGCACGGCGCGCTCGAGCCTCGGTTCGCCCTTGGGCGCCACGTCGACGGTGCCGACGGCGCGAATCAGGATCAGGCCGGCGTAGAACGGGCCGATGCCCGGCAGCTCGAGCAACTGCGTGAACGCCTCGTTGGTGTCGGTCGCCAGCAGCGGCTCGCGGTCGAGCCGGCCCTCCAGCGCCGCCTGTGCGATCCCGTGCAGGCGCGGCACCTTATTCGCCGGCAGCCCGTCGAGCTCGCGCAGCTGCAGCAGTTGCTCGGGCGCCGGGAAGATGCCGCCGTCGGAGAGCGCGTCGCGCAGCTTCGTGGCCTGCGCGTGGTGGGTGCGCGCGGAGATGACCGACCATGCCGCCGCCTCGTACGGCGAGTGGAAGAGCACCGGGCGCAGGTAGCCGCTGGCGCGCTGCAGCTCGCCGACGATCGGGTCGCGCTCGCCGACCTCGGGGTAGCCGCTGCCGTCGTGGTCGAGCGAGACGATCCGCGCGGCCTGGGCGATCGCCCGCGCCTCGTTCTCGGCCTCGACGGTCCCGTGAACGGTCTCCCCGTCCTGGCGCAGGACGACGTGCGCCGGCCCGCTCCAGTCGTCGACGAGGAAGTTGAGCTCGACCTCGCCGTCGTGGACGTCGGCCTGGCCCGGAGGCCAGCCCGCGATGAAGCCCGCCGTGGAGGCCAGCGTGAATGGCCCGCGCGGCTCGAGCGTGAAGTTCGCCATCGCCGCCGCAGCTTACGAGCCGCGCGCGGCGGCGTAGGCCGCGAGCGTGCGCCGGCGCTCGACCGCGTGGTCGACGATCGGCTCCGGGCCGCCCGCCTCCCACGGCGTGGCGAGCTTCGCCAGCGGGATGTCCGCGAGCTCCGGGACCCAGCGGCGCACGTACTCGCCGGTCGGGTCGTGGCGCTGCTGCTGGAGCACCGGGTTGTAGAGGCGGCGGTGCAGCGGCGCGGGGTCGACGCCGACCGAGGAGATCCACTGCCAGTTGCCGTTGTTGTTGGCCTGGTCGCCGTCGAGCAGCAGCCGCATGAAGTGCCGCTCGCCGCGCCGCCAGTCGATGTGCAGGTCCTTGACGAGAAAGCAGGCGGTGATCAGCCGCGCGCGGTTGTGCATCCAGCCGGTCGCGGCCAGCTGGCGCATGCCCGCGTCGACGACCGGATAGCCGGTGCGGCCCTCGCGCCAGGCGTCGAAGTGCGCGTCCTCGCCGTCCCACTCGATCGCGTCGAGCTCGCGGCGGTAGGCGTGGCGCGCGTTGTCCGGGTGGTGCAGGAGGACGTGGGCGTAGAAGTCGCGCCAGGCGAGCTGTCGGGTGTAGGCCTCGTGACGGCCGGCGCGCTCCTCCAGCTCGCGCGGCGAGACGCAGCCGAAGTGCAGATAGGGCGAGAGGATCGAGGTGCCACCGGCGAGCCGGTCGTGGCGGTCGGCGTAGTCGCCGATGCCGTCGGCCAGCCACGCGTGCATCTGCGCGCGGCCGGCGCGCTCGCCGCCGGGGAACGGGTCGGGGACCTCCTGCGTGAGCTTCAGCGCGCTCAGGCTGGGGATCTCCCCCACGCGCAGCTCGGGCGGCACGGCGACCTTGCGCGGCGCGCCGTGGACCTCGCGGCGCGGCAGCTCCCTCCAGGCGCGCCAGAACGGCGTGAAGACGGCGTACGGCTTCGGCTTGCCGATGTCGGCGACGAAGTTCCCCGGCGTCCGCCGCGGCTCGATCCCCGCCTCGCGCAGCGCCGTCTCGACGCGCCGGTCGCGCTCGATCGCGAACGGCGAGGCGTCCGAGGCGAAGTAGACGGCCTCCGCGCCGTGCTCGCGCGCCAGCTTCACCAGCTCCTGCTCCGGTGTGCCGCGGGCGAGCACCAGGTTGCCGCCGCGCTCCTGCAGGGCGGTCCGCAGCTCGCGCAGCGACTCGAGCATGAACTGCGTCCGGCTGCCCGAGGCGTGGCGGCCGTGCAGCAGCCGGTCGTCGAGGACGAACACGGGCACGACGCGCTCGCACGCGTCGAGCGCGGCGCGCAGCGGCGGGTGGTCGTGGACGCGCAGGTCGCGCCGGAACCAGACGAGAGCGGTCGGGTGCATCCGTGCCAGTACGGGAACGCGCCTATGCTTGGCTCACCGTGGAGCTCGTCCGGGACTTCCCGCTCTTCCCGCTCGGCCTCGTGGCCCTGCCGAGTGAGCTGATCCCGCTGCACATCTTCGAGGAGCGCTACAAGGCGATGATCGCCCGCTGCTGAGCGCGATGACTCGGAGTTCGGGATCGTCTGGCTCGCCGACGACGGCCTGCGGCTGATCGGCTGCGCGTGCGAGATCGCCGAGGTGCTGGAGCGGCTGCCCGACGGGCGCATCAACCTCGTCGCGCGCGGCACGCGCGTGTTCCGGATCGAGGAGCGCCAGGACGAGCTGCCCTACCCGGCCGGGACGGTCGAGTTCCTCGACGACGGCGACGAGCGGGTCGATCCCGCAGGCCGCCGCGATCGCCCACAGCGCCTACGCGGACCTCGTCGAGCAGGCCACCGACCGCACGCCCGAGCTCGTCGAGATCGAGGCGATGACCGCGTACGCGATGGCGGCGACGGTCGAGTTCGGGCTCGAGGCCAAGCAGGGCCTGCTCGACCTGCGCTCCGAGTCCGCGCGGCTGAAGCTCGTCGCGCGCCTGTGCCGCGCCGCGGTCAAGCGGCTGGACTTCATCGACCGCGCTCAGGCGCGGGCGCGGTCCAACGGCAAGGTCAACTTCACGGGCTGAGCAGCTCGCGCAGGGCCGGGCTTTCGGCCAGGTCGCGCGGGAGCTTGCCGTCGTCGTCGGCCGCGCGCGGGTCGGCGCCGTGGGCGAGCAGCAGCTTCGCCAGCTCGAGATCGTCGAGGTGCGCGGCGCTGTGCAGCGGCGTGTAGCCGCGCTGCTGGGCGAGGTTGGGGTTCGCGCCCGCCTCGAGCAGCGCGCGGGCGCAGTCGCGGTCGCCGCGGGCGCAGGCGGAGTGCAGCGGGCGGACGCTGAACGGGTTGTCGGCGTCGGCGTCGGGGTCGGCGCCCGTGGCGAGGATGGCGCGGACGGCGTCCGCTCCGCCGAAGAACGCGGCCAGGTGCAGCGGCGTGAAGCCGTCGGCGCCGCGGACGTTGAGATCGGCGCCTTCCAGGCGACTCGACGTCGCCGAGCGCGGCCGCCTCCAGCGGGCCGACGGGCGCGCCGGCCGCCAGCAGCGCGTCGCGCGCCTGCGGGCGCTGGTGGTAGATCGCGACGCAGCAGGGCCGGGACGCCGTGCGCGTCCTGCGCCGTGACGAGCTCCGGCTCCTCGCGCAGCAGCGCGGGCAGGTCGTCGGAGTTGATCGCGGCGGTGATGTCCATGGTCAGGTGCGGGTGATGTGGCAGACGTCGTCGGCGACGTCCTTCGTATACACGGTCAGCTCGGTGAACGCAGGCGGGCAGCGGCCGCGAGGTGTCGGCGAACTTCACGGTCCCGGCCTGCATCCGCGCCGTGTAGGCGAGGACCGAGCCCGGCTTGGGCGGCAGGATCAGGTTCAGCTCGGCCTGCTCCGAGAGATCGCGGGCGAGCTGGCGGGCGCGGAGCAGCAGCTCCGGCGGCAGCTCGTGCCGGCGCCCGTTGCAGGTGACGTAGCCGTCGTCGGCCACGACGAGCGTGAGGTTGGCGTTGCGGTCGGCGCCGGTGCGCTGGACCTCGAAGAGGTCGCCGGCGGGGCCGCCGCAGCCCGCTGCGAAGAGCAGGCAGGCCGCCGCTGCGAGCACGAGCCGCTTCACACGACCACCAGCTGCGCGCCCGCGACCTCACGCAGGAAGCTCGGGGTCGAGGTCACGCCCTCCAGGCGCTCGGACACGATCGCCCAGTCAGCGCCCGCGGCCTGCACCGCCGCCGCGCAGGCCCAGATCCGGCAGGACGGCAGCTCCTGCGCGGCGGCGCGGAGCTCGACCAGCGTGCGGGCGAAGGCGTCTCGCTCGGCCGCGACGACGTGCGTCGCCGATTCGCGGGCGTGGGCTTCGAGCTCGGGGTCCAGCAGCAGTTTGAGGGCGCCGAAGGTCACGAGGCCACGGGCCTCCTCGCCCGCCGAAGCGGTGGAGACGAGCAGCGACAACCCGGTGTAGAGGCGTTCCGGTTCACCGGACTCGAGGATGGCGGCGAGCACGCCTCCATCGTGTCAGAGCCGGATCCGCGCCTGCAGGCGGGACTCATCGAGGTCGAGCTCGTGCTCGATCTCCTTCAGCAGCTCCTCGGGGAACGCGCGCTCGGAGCGCATCGCCTTCAGCACCTCGCGCTCGGCCTCGATCATCTCGGCCATCAGCCGCCCGGCGACCGCCACGTCGGTCTGGCCCTGCTCGTCGTCGTCGCCCTCCATCCGCGCTTCGAGGCGCTCCAGGCGCGCGCCGTAGCGATCGCGCATCCGCTGCACGACGTGCTCGGGCGCGTCGTCGGCCAGCTCGTCGAGGCGCTCGAGCGCGGCGTCGCGTGATCCGCAGCGCGGGCCTCCGCGCTCGCGCGCCGGTCGTCCTCGCTCTCGACCAGGCCGAGCCGGCGCAGCAGCGGCGCCAGCGTGAGGCCGGGGATCACGAGCGTGATCAGGATCACCGCGTAGGCGACGAAGACGACCAGGTCGCGGTCCGGGAAGCCCTCGACCGGGATCGCCAGCGCCGCGGCGAGCGAGACGCCGCCGCGCATCCCGCTCCAGGCGATCGCGATCCGCTCCGCTTTGGACGTCTTCGACGGCAGCGCGGCCGGGACGACGAGCATCCACAGCAAGCGCATGCCCATCACCACGCCCGCGATCAGCAGCGCGTAGCCGATCAGCGTCGTCACGTCCGCACCCTCGATGCGCTCGAGGATCGTCGGCACCTGCACGCCGATCAGCAGGAACAGCAGGCCGTCGAGCAGGAACGCCGCCGAGTCCCAGAACGCCAGCGTGCGCAGGCGCGTGCCCGGCTCGATGATGTCGAGCGAGCGCGACCCGACGTAGAGCCCGGCCGCGACGGTCGCGAGCACGCCGGAGACGTGCAGCTCCTCGGCGGGGATGTAGGCGACGAACGGCGTCAGGATCGAGAGCGTGACGTCCAGCGAGGGGTCGGTGACGATCCGCCGCACGTGCGCGAAGACCCAGCCGACGGCGAGGCCGATCACGATCCCGCCGGCCGCGACGTACGCGAACTCGAAGCCGATCCCGGCGACCGAGCCCGCGCTCCCGCCGACCGCGCCGAGCGCGATCCGGTAGGCGGTCAGGCCGGTGCCGTCGTTGACCAGCGACTCGCCCTGGAGGATCGACTTCGTCCGGCCTGTGCCGCCCAGGCGGTCGAGCACGGCGGCGGCGGACACGGGGTCGGTCGGCCCGAGCACCGCGCCGAGCACGAACGCCGCCGCCCACGGGATGCCCAGCACCGCGTTGGCGACCGCGGCGACGGCGGCGATCGTGACCAGCACGAGCCCGACCGCGAGCAGCGTGATCGGCGCCCAGTTCTCCTTCAGCTCATGCGTCGAGACCGCGATCGCCGCCGCGTAGAGCAGCGGCGGCAGGAAGACGAAGAAGACGAGGTCGGGGTCGAGCTCGGGCGACGGCAGCCCCGGGACGAAGCCGATGACGAGCCCGCCGAGCACCAGCGCGACCGGGTACGGCACGCCGGAGCGCAGCCCGAGCCCCGCCAGGACGGCGACGGCCAGCAGCAGGAAGACGAAGAGCTCGATCTCGTTCACGGCATCATTTAGCCCATTCCGTGCCCCAAGTAGTCGACGCCCGCGGGTTGCGCTGCCCGCTCCCGCTCGTCCGCGCCCGTCAGGCGCTGGCCGCGCTGGGCGCCGGATGAGGCGCTGGTCGTGCTCGCCACCGACCCCGAGGCGCCGATCGATCTCGCCGCGCTGGCGGCGGACGTCGGCCGTGGGTTCACGTCTGAGCTGAGCGGCTCAGAGTGGCGACTGACGCTAACCGCCGAGGAGTGAGAGCAGACCGCCCGCGCTGCGCGGGTTGATGCCGTGCTCGCGCTCGAACGTCTTCGCGCGCTCCGGGTCGAACAGCGCGAGCGCGTACTCCTCGCGGCTGGTGCCCGCATCGCACGCCGCGCGGTCGAGCAGCTTCAGCGCCTCGTTCTGGATCGCGCCCGCGAAGCCGCCCACGTCAGGCAGGGCACGCTCGCTGCAGGGATCGGCGAGAGCGACGGGTGCCGGGGCCTGTCTGCTGTGCTCGACGATGTAGACGACGACGACCGAGACCGCCGCGATGGTCGCCAGCCAGACCGCGGGCCGGCGCCAGGCGGTGAACAGCAGCGCGGCGGCCAGCAGTGCGAGGCCCGCGGCGATCAGGTAGGCGGTCTTGAACGCGTCCTGCACGGCGACGACCAGCACGTCGTCGAGCCGCACCGCCGAGGCGGTCGTAGACGGCGGCGTTGTCGGCGAAGTTGCCGCGCTGGCGTTCGACCGCGGCCCGCAGGCCCTCGCGCGGGCGCTCGACATCGACGTCGTCGAACAGCGCGGGCGCGAGCGCGAGCTTCTGCAACGGGTCGATCTGGGCGTCGAGCACGAGCGCCGCGCCCTGCAGCACCGCGCGATCGGTCGTCTCCTGCAGCTTGTGCGTGGCGACCGGCGCGAGGATCGCGAGCACGACGACGACGCCGACGTGGCGCGCGACGAGCGCCCGCGCGGCCTCCGTGACGTTGCGCTCGGGCAGCAGCTCGCCGGAGTACGCGGGCAGCGCGAGCCCCATCCCGGCGCCGGCCAGCAGCTGCGGCACGATGGTCCACGCGATCCCGGCGCGCGGGCAGGAAGCCGAGCGCCACCGCGCCGCCGGCGAGCAGCACCGCACCGGCCAGCGCGCGCGGCCCGCGCTTCGCCGGGGATGGCCGCGCGCGGCGATCGCGGCGATCGGCAGCACCGTCACGCCGAGCGCGGCGCGCAGCGGCGAGAGCGCGAAGCCCGGCCACGAGCTCGATGACGAGCAGGAAGAGCACCGCGGTGAACGCGGCGGCGGTGAACGCGAGCGACGTCAGCGGGATCAGCGGCGCCGGCTCCGCGGCGGCGGCGACGGGCCGTGTCGGCGGCGACTCGAAGTCGGTGGCGGTGACGCGCGCGCGGTCACGTCGGCGGCGCGGCGCGCGGCGCGGCGAGGCCCGCGTCGCGGCCGGGGGCGGCGCCGGTGAGGCCCGCGTCGCGGCCGGGGGCGGCGTCGCGGCCGATCGCGGCGGCGTCCGGCGACGACGACGCGGCGGCGGCCCGCTCGGCCTCTTCGCGGCGCGCGGCGGAGTCGGCGAGCCACTCGTGGCGCGCCGGGCGTCAGCGGGTCGGCGGGCGGCGGGGCGGCGGCGGGCGCCGTTCCCTGCGCGACCACAGCCCGGACTCCGTCGAGGGCTCGTCGGCCGCCATGCCGGGGTCCCACATCGGCTCGTCCTCGGCCGTCGCGGGCAGCGAGCGCAGGCAGGCGAGCGCGGCGACCGCGGCGATCGGCACCTGGACGAAGAAGATCGCGCGCCAGTCGAAGGCCTCCGTCAGCGCGCCGCCGATCGCGGGCCCGGCGGCGGTGCCGACCAGCGCCGCGCCGATCCAGAGCCGCCGGCCGGAGCGCGACTCCGCCGCGTCGAGGATGTGGAAGGCGGCGAGCAGGGCCAGGGCGCCGCCGACCGCCTGCAGCGCGCGGAAGAACAGCAGGACGCCGAGCGAGCCCGCGAGGCCGCAGCCCGAGCGACGCGAGCGCGAACAGGCCCAGGCCCGCGACCCCCGCGCGATCGGAATGCAGCCGTGCGGCCGGGAGGATCGCGAGCGGCGAGCACGAGCGCGTAGACGCCGACGACCGCGGCGACGCCCGTGATCGTCGTGTGCATCTCGGCGAGGATCGATGGCAGCGCCAGCGCGACGATCGACGCGTCGGCCAGCACCAGTCCTGCCGCTACCGCGACGAGCGCGCGTCGGAGACCCTGCATATGCGTCGAGCTTACGCGCGACGCTCGAACAGGAGGATCGAGAGCTCGGCCGAGACGGTCTCGGCGCCCTCTCGCTCGGCCTGCTGGGCACTGATCTCGCGGGCACGGTCGAGCGCGTCGCGCAGGAGCCCGGACACCTCGTCCATGCCGGCGGCGTCGAGCTGCAGCGGGGCGCGCAGGACGACGCTGCCGGGATGCTCGAAGCCGCCGTTGTCGGCGGCCGCGGTCACATCGGTGAAGATCTGCTGCAGGTTCTGGCCGAGGATTCCGCGCCGGGCGGAGCGCGGCAGCTTCGCCCAGTCGCCCTCGCTGAACCAGACGGACGTGACGGCCTTGTAGAAGTGCTCGAGCGCGCCGCGACGGGGCTCGGTGCGGACGAGCTCGATCGCGCCGAGGTCGTTCAGCAGCCGGATGTGGTAGCTGACCCGCCCGAGCGGCAGACCCAGTTCACGGGCCAGTTCGTTGGGGCTGGCGATCCGTCCGTCGAGCATGCTGAGCAGCCGGTGACGGAGCGGATGCGAGATCGCTCGGAGGAGCGCCTCGTCGAGTTCGCCCGCGTCCTGCGCCGATGTGGGATCCGGGCCGGCCATCGCGTTCGTACGTTCTTGCTCAACATACGCTCACCCGACCGAAATTGTCATCTTGCTGTCAATGCAGGGCCGCGAGTGAGGCATCCAGAATGTCGGCTGCGAGGTCGACCTCATCGTCGGAGATCGTCAGTGGTGGCGCCATGCGGATGCAGTTCGCGGCCAGTCCGGAGCCGCCCCTTACCAGGTTGATCGAAAGTCCGCGAGCGTCGCACTCACTGGTAAGGGCCCCTCCAAGCGTCATCGCAGGTTGACGCGACTCGCGATCCTCGACGAGCTCGATGCCGCAGAGCAGGCCCATGCCGCGCACGTCGCCGATCACCTCGTAGCGCGACTGCAGCTCGCGCAGGTGCCCCATCAGCCGCTCGCCCTGTCGCGCGGCGCGCGCTGAAAGATCCTCCTCGCGCACGACGTCGAGCACGGCGAGCGCCGCCGCGGCCGGCAGCGGGTCAGAGACGTGCGAGGTCACGTGCATGAAGCCGCGCGCGTGGCACTCGGACTCGATCGTCGCGCTCGTCACCACCGAGCCGATCGGGATCCCGCCGCCGAGTGTCTTCGAGAGCACGAGGAAGTCGGGCACCACCCCGTAGGCCTCGAAGCCGTACATCGTCCCGAGCCGCCCGAGGCCGGTCTGGCACTCGTCGAAGATCGTCAGCATCTCGCGCTCGTCGCACAGCTCGAGCAGCCGCGCGAAGTAGCCCGGCGGCGGCACGATCACGCCGCCCGCCGACAGGACCGGCTCGACGACGACCGCCGCGGGTGCGCCGACCGAGGCCGCGTCGAAGAGGTCGAAGCCGGCCTCCAGGCACGAGTTGTCGCAGTTGTTGTCGCAGTGCTTGATCGGGCAGCGATAGGCGTAGGGCGCGGGCAGCGCGAAGCTTCCGGGCATCGACGGCCCGTAGCCGCGGCGGCCGCCGGACAGCGTGAGCGCCGCGGCCCCGCCGGTCAGCCCGTGCCAGCTGCGCGTGAGCGAGGCGACCTCGAACTGGCCGGTGTAGAGCTTGGCCATGCGGACGGCGATCTCGATCGCCTCGCCGCCCGTCGAGACGAAGATCGACTTCGCCAGCGACGGCGGGAGCGTCGCGTTCAGCGCGTTCGCGAGATCCAGCACCGGCGGCGAGAGCATCCACGCGTTGAGGTGGATGACGTCGTCCAGCGCGCGGCGGATCGCGTCCGTCACGCGCGGGTGGTTGTGGCCGATCGTGGCGCAGATCTGGCCGGCCGTGAAGTCGAGGATCCTGCGCCCCGAGGCGGTCTCGACGAAGGAGCCGCTCGCACGGGCGATCGGCTCGGGCCAGAAGTCGCCGCCGTAGCGGATTAGACCGGAGGTGTCCACGGGCGCGATGCTCTCACAGCAGCAGCGCCAGGATCGCTTCAGCGGTCACTTCGTGGACGACGCGGTCGGCCTGGGCGAGCGACGCCTCGGTGCCCGGGACGCGGCAGACGCCGAGCGTCGGCATCCCGGCGGCGACGCCCGCGGCGACGCCCGGACCGGAGTCCTCGACGACCACGCAGCGCTCGGGCGGCAACTGCAGCCGCTCCGCCGCGAGCAGGAACATGTCCGGCGCCGGCTTGGAGTGCTCGACCTCGTCACCGGCGATCGTGATCTCGAACTGCAGGCCGGCGCGCGCGAGCGTGCGGTCCAGGCGCTCGCGCACCGAGGAGGAGGCGACGGCGATCCTCACGCCGCGTGCGGTGCAGCTCCTCGATCGCTTTCAGGGCGTCCGCGAACGGCTCCAGGTGCGCGTCGATCAGCGCGAACAGCTCCCGCGAGAGCTCGGCCCAGACGGTCTCGAGGTCCGGCAGCGGTGCGCGCTCCGCCATGTAGGCGTGCGTGCGGGGATAGGTGCCGCCGACGCAGGCCTCGAGGTCCGCGTCGGTGATCTCATAGCCGCGCGGCGCCATCACCCGCCGCCACGCCTCCCCCGAGAGCGGCTCGGAGTCGACCAGCGTCCCGTCGCAGTCGAAGATGACGCCGGTCAGCGCGTCACTGCGACCCACCGGCCCTCCGCGTGCGAGCGCGCGATCGCGTCACCGATCAGCGCCTGCTCGTGACCGTCGGCGAAGGTCGGGTAGTCCGGCTCGGCGGGCGGACCGCCCGCGGCGACGGCGGCGTACACGGAGCGGTAGAGCTCGCGGAACGTCTCGCCGAAGCCCTCGGAGTGCCCGGCGGGCATGCGCGTGTGCGCGGCGGCCTCGGGCGCCATCTGGCCCGGGTCGCGCAGCGTCAGCTCGCTCGGTGTGTCGCGGCGCCCGACCCACAGCTCCTCCGGGCGCTCGGCGCGCCAGGCGGCGCTCGCCTGCGAGCCGTTGATTTCCCAGTGCAGGTGGTTCTTGCGCCCGGCCGAGACCTGCGAGAGCGTGACGACGCCGCGCGCTCCGCCCTCGAAGCGCACGAGCAGGCCGGCGGCGTCCTCGGTCTCGATCGCGCGGTCGCGCGTCTCCTGCTCGCCGGCGGCCGAGAACGTCTCGACGTGGCCGACCGGCTCGCGGCGGATCGGCATGAAGGTCGTCAGGTCGGCCATCACGGCGTCGACGCGCCGGCCGGTGAGGAAGCTCGTCAGGTCCAGCCAGTGCGAGCCGATGTCGCCGATCACGCGCAGGTCCCCGCCCTGCTCGCGCTCGAGGCGCCAGCTCCAGTCGGTGTCGAACAGCAGCCAGTCCTGCAGGTAGCCGCCGGTGACCAGGCGCACGTCGCCCAGCGCGCCGTCGGCGATCGCCGCCCGCGCGTGCAGGTTCTTCGGGTAGAAGCGCTGGTTGAAGTTGACCGCGTGCACGAGCCCGCTCGCCTCGGCCAGCGCGAGCAGCTCCGTCGTCTGCGCGCTCGTCATCGCGAGCGGCTTCTCGCAGACGACGTGCTTGCCGGCCTTCAGGCACGCCCGCACCTGCGCGTCGTGCACGTTGTTGGGCGTGGCGAGGTGGACGACGTCGACGCGCTCGTCTTCGAGCATCGCCTCGAAGGACTCGTATGGATCGGGCAGGTTCTCGGCCTTGGAGCGGGCCTTCGCGCGCTCGTAGCTGGAGCCGACGATGCCCGTCACTTCGACCCCGAGGCGCCGGAGCGCCTCGACATGGACGACGCCGATGAACCCTGTGCCGACGACCGCCGCTCGGATGTTCCTCAATGAACGCAGGCGGCGAAGCCTATGCACAAACGGCGATTTCGGAGCCGTCGTGTATCAATACCCCCCGATCGGGCTCTCTTGGGGCATGAGCTCTTCTCTCCCCTCCAGCGATCGTCGCCAGGCGTGGGAGTGCGCCCGCGACGACGCCCATCTCGCCTTCCGTCTCTGGTGCCACGCGCCCTACGGCAGCAAGCGCGAGGCCTACACCGCCTATCGCGCCGCCGCCGACCGCGAGGACGTGGCGATCGCCGCCCTGGCGTCATAGATTGGCGGCGTGCGCCGCCGCCCTGCCGATGTCCTCGCCGCCGGGATCGTCGGCGCCGTCGTCTCCGGGTTTCCGTCGACGGTGTGGACGCTCGCCGAGCGCGGGGATCCGGCCGAGGGCGGCCGGGCGCTCGGGCAGGTGCTGCTGCCGCGCGAGGAGCGGACGCTCGTGCTGCTCGCCGCCGGGGCGCCGGTGCATCTCGCGCTGTCGCTCGGTTGGGCGGGCGTGCTCGGCGCGGTGCTGCCGCCGCGGGGCGAGCCGCTGACCGGCGCGCTCGGCGGGCTCGCGATCGCCGCGCTCGATCTGGCCGTGCTCGGCCGCCTGTTCCCGCCGATCCACGCGCTGCCGCAGGGCCGCCAGTGGGCCGACCACGTGGCGTTCGGGCTCAGCGTGGGGGTCGTGCTTGCAGCCACTCGGCGAGCGGGCCGTCGGCCTGCTCGAGGTGCGCCGGCTCGATGACCGCGCCCGCGGCGACGAGCCGGGACGCCACGCCGACGTAGTCGCGGCCTTCGATCGCGTGGTTCTGCGAGCCGTGGACGGCCCAGTCGAGGGCGCCGTCCGGGACGGCACCGGCGTCGAGCAACTGCTCCGCCAGCGCGGGATTGCCGACCCAACCGACGTGCTGGAGCAGCGAGCCGTCCGGCGAGCCGCCGACGACGCCGCGGAAGTCAGGCCCGAAGAGCTCGATCACCAACTCCATCCGGTCGCGCAGGGCGGCGAGGATCACGACCTCCTGCTGGTCGTAGTCGAGCGTCTCCGGCACCGCTTCGGGCCGCTCGCCGCGCGCGATCGCGGCAATGGCCAGGTCGTCCGCGTCGACGTGGGTCTCCGCACCGAGTGATGCGAGCAGCGCCGCGGAGTCGTCCCTGCCGCGCAGCACCGCGTGCTGGTAGGCGGTGCGAAGGCGCGTCGGGTGGCGCCAGCCCTCGCCGCTGCGGTGTTCGAGCTCGGCGCCGAAGTCGACCAGCTGCTTCAGGTACTCGGGTCCGCGGCCGCGCCGCACGGCGAACGGGCAGCAGCTCGGTGGCATCGGCGCCGGCGTCCAGCAGCAGCCGCACGTGCTCGGGGCGCTCATAGTCGAGCGCGTGGGCGAGCATGATCGGCTCGACGGTCGCGTCGTAGTCCAGCAGCGCGCGCAGGCACTCGGGACTGGCCGCCTCGGTCGAGTGATAGACGGACTCGCCGTCGTCGGGGTTCGCGCCCGCACTCGAGCAGCACGCGCGTGAGCTCGGGGTCATGGACGACGCCGGCGGCGCCGTAGAGCGCCGGACATCTCGCCGTACTCGTTGGTGAAGGTGACGTTCGGGTCGGCGCCGCGGGCCAGCAGCTCGCGCGCGAGCGCCGGTGAGGCGAAGACCGAGTGGCAGACGTAGAGCAGCGGCGCCCAGCCGAGCGGGCCGCCGGGCTCGGACGGGTCGCCGTCCCAGCCGTCGCCGTGCGTGAGCCGCACCCACGGGTCGCTCGCGCAGCCCTCCAGCAGCGCCTCCGCACGAGCGCGGCGGCCGCTGGTCGCCGCACGCACGAACTGCTCGGCTCGGTCCACGGCTCCAACGTACGACAATGGCGAGATGCGTGCGATCGTGATCCGAAGCAAAGGCGGCCCGGACGTCCTCGAGCTCAGCGACGAGCCCGAGCCGTCGGCGGGCGAGGATGAGCTGCTCGTTGCCGTCGAGGCGATCGGCGTCAACTACCGCGACGTCTACGAACGCGAGGGCCGCGGCGCCGCCTACGGGCAGGCCAGGCTGCCGCTGATCGTCGGCGCGGAGGGCGCGGGAACCGTGCTCCGCGGGCGCGGGCGAGTTCGCCGAGGGCGACCGCGTCGCGTGGGCGGCCGCGCCGGCCAGCTACGCCGAGCGCACCGTGGTCTCGATCGCGCAGGCGGTCGCCGTCCCCGACGGCGTGGCGTCCGATATCGCCGCCGCGGCGCTGCTGCAGGGCATGACCGCGCACTACCTGTGCCACTCGACCTATCCGGTGCAGCCGGGCGACGTCGCGGTCGTGCACGCGGCCGCCGGCGGCGTCGGGCTCCTGCTCACGCAGATGATCAAGGCGCGCGGCGGTGTCGTGATCGCCACCACCTCGACCGAGGAGAAGGCCGAGCTGGCCCGCGGCGCGGGCGCCGATCACACGATCGGCTACGACGGCTTCAAGGACAAGGTGCTCGAGCTCACCGGCGGCGAGGGCGCGGCGGTCGTCTACGACGCGATCGGCGAGACGACGTTCGAGGACGGCATCGACGCGCTGCGCCGGCGCGGGTTCATGGTCCTCTACGGCATGGCCAGCGGGCCGGCGCCGGCGCTACGACCCGCAGCGGCTGCAGGCCCGCTCGCTCTACATCACCCGCCCCGGGCTGCCGGCCTACACGGCCACGCGCGAGGAGCTGCTCGAGCGCGCGGGCGACGTGCTCGGCTGGATCGCGGACGGCTCGCTCGACGTCCGGATCGGCGCGCGCTACCCGCTCGAGGACGCCGGTCGCGCACACGAGGATCTCGAGGCCCGTCGCTCGACCGGAAAGCTGTTGCTGATTCCCTGATGGGAGGTATCAGAGCGACCTTGGCGCGCTCTTGTGGGGTGCATGACGACGTCACACCCACATCTGGTCTGGGTCAACAGCGAACGTCTGGTACGTTCGCGCGACATGTCTGAGGTGGCAGAGCTCGTACGGGCCGCCGCGGAAGGGGATCAGGCCGCCTGGAACGGGCTGGTCGATCGCTACAACGGACTGGTCTGGTCCGTGGCGCGGTCGCACCGGCTCGCGATGGCCGACGCCTCCGACGTGGTGCAGACGACCTGGTTGCGTCTGGTCGAGCACCTCGGTCGCCTGCAGGACCCCGAGCGCGTCGGCGCGTGGCTTGCCACGACGGCGCGCCGCGAAGCGCTGCGCGTGCTGCGTCACAGCGCCCGGCAGGTTCCGACGGAGGAACTGCCGGACGCCGGGACGACGGCGCAACTCGATGCCGCGTTGCTCGTGGCGGAACGCGATCAGGCGCTGTGGCAGGCGTTCGGCGGGCTCTCTGAGCGCTGCCAGACGCTGCTGCGCATCCTGGTCGCCGATCCGCCTCCGAGCTACGAGGAGATCGGGGCCGCCCTGGACATGCCGATCGGCAGCATCGGTCCGACCCGCGCGCGGTGCCTCGAGCGCCTGCGCGGTCTGGCCGAGGGTGAAGGCGTCACCGCCACCGACCGCGAGGGACACTCCGATGACTGACAACGACGCCACGACCGAATCCGAGCTGCGTGCCCTCTTCGGGCACATGGACCCGGTTCCGCAGCTGCTCGAGGACGGCGCCCGCGCCGCCTTCACCTGGCGCACCGTCGACGCCGAGCTCGCCGAGCTCATGCGCGACAGCGCCGAGGCCTCCTCGGAGGAGGAGGCTGGTTCGCTCGTGCGCGGCGGGCACGGCCCGCGGCAACTGAGCTTCGAGTCGCCGAAGCTGGGGATAGAGCTCGAGGTGACGGCGACGGGGCCGCGCGAGCGCCGCCTCGAGGGCCAGCTGCTGCCGCCGGCGGACGCGACCGTGACGATCGAGCGCCCGGGCGAGGACGGCCTCAGCGTGCAGGTCGACGAGCTCGGGCGCTTCGTGCTCGACGGCCTGCAGGCAGGGGTCATGCGGCTGCACGTCGGGCTGGGCGGCGCGCAGATCGCGATCCCCTGGACGACGATCTAGCGCGCGGGCGGCCAGCAGTACCGCTGCGGCGGCAGCGTGCCGCGCGCGCTGTTGCGGATCCTCAAGCTGCGGCGGCAGCTTCCCGTGGACCGCAAGCCCGGTGGGCCCGCGCAGGACGCGGCGTCGATCTCCTCCTGGTCGGTGGATTGCGGGCGGCGTCGATGCCCTTCGCGAGGTTCGCCGGGCTGAGGGCCTGCGCCATCAGCTTGGCCTGCTGCAAGCGCTTCACTACGGCAGCAGTTCGTCCACCAGCACGGCGAGCGGGAAGTCCGGCTGGGGTGCCGGAGGCGAGGTCGAGAGCAACGTGGCCTGCGCGTCCGCCGCGGTCGCGAGGCCGTTGCGCGACATCGTTCGCGCCAGCACCGCCGCGGTGATCGGCGAGGCGAACGAGGTGCCGTCCCAGGCCGCCCAGCCGTCGAAGGTGATCGTCGGATCGCTCGGGTCGGGTTTGTCGCCCTGTGCGACCTTCGTCTTGCCCTTCGAGAACGTCGAGGCGAGGTTGACGCCGCGGGCGGCCGCGTCGACCCACCAGCCGTAGTTGCTGAAGTCCGCCTTGAACCAGTGCGGGTCCTTCTTGTCGACGGCGCCGACGGCGAGGACCTGCTTGAACGCGGCGGGCCAGAAGGGGCGGTCGCTGCCGGCGTTGCCGGCGGCGGCGACGACCACGTTGCGCTGCTTGCGCATCGCGTTCAGCGCGCAGGAGATCGCGAGCGGCGCCGAGTCGTCGTCGGTGTAGCCGCCGAGCGAGAGGTTGACGATGTCGATGTCCTGCGGCAGCTGCTCCATCGCCTGCGCGACCGCGGCGTCATCGCCCACGCCGTGGGAGTCGAGCACCTTGACGACGTAGACCTCCGCGGCCGGCGCGACCTGCAGGATCAGGCCGGCGATGAACGTGCCGTGGCCGGTCTCGTTGTCGGCGTAGCCGTCGTTCTCGACGTCCCAGACGTCGGCCGATCCGGGCGCCCGCTGGACCGCGGTCAGCCACTGGTGGTCGAAGATGCCGGTGTCGAGCACCGCGATCCGCACGCCCTTGCCGTCACCGCGGCGGCTCGTGCGCAGTGGAAGCGTCTTGGGGAGCGTCGCGACGCGGACCGAGGAGCCCGGGCCGCCCTGAAGTCGCGGCTCGCCGGTGAGGGTGATCGCGCCTCCTTCGCCCACCAGCACGTGGTTCGGCGCGACCCGCACGGGGCCCTGCGGGCGCCCGGAGGTGGCCTTGCGCACCTTGGCGATCGCGTCGAGCACCTCGCGGGCGGGGTCCTCCGGGTTCGCCGGCGTGCGGGTGAACGTCGTCACGCCGAACGTCCGGCGCTCCAACGGCTTCCACCCCGTCAGCACCTTCTGCACATCCGGCGCATCGCCCGGTCCGGCCAGGATCTGGCCTGGGCGCAGCAGGAACTGGTTCTGCTTATCGCGATTGAGGGCGACCTTGCGTGGGTCCCAGCGCTCGGACAGTTCGCTCATATCAACACCATCCCGCATTTTCGGGGTGGCGGGCAAGGGTCGATTTGCGGGAGGCTTCATCGCATCAGCACCGTTCTCGAACATGCCGACGAGGCGATCCGCCTCGTCTCCGCCGACGCTCGGCCGCCCGCCGGCTCGCCGTCTCGGTGCTGGCGGCGGCGGCCGACGCCGAGGCTTCCTCGGCCGCCGAGCGCGCGCTGGGGCTGGCCGCGATCGAGCTCGGCGACGCCGACGCGGCCGTCGCGCACCTGCGTCGCGCGGTGTCGGTGGCCGAATCCGGCGGGCTCTCGCGGCGCGCCGGCGAGGCGCGGATGAGCCTGTCCTGGGCGCTGACGCAGCAGGGCACGATCGGCGAGGCGCTGGTCGAGGCCGAGCGCGCGGTGCCCGGCGCTGGAGGGCGAGGCGCGGGCGCGGATGCAGATGCAGCGCGCGCTGATCCTGCAGCGGCTCGGGCGGTTCGGCGAGGCGCTGGACGGCTACCGGCGGCCGCTGTCCGCGTTCCGGCGTGCGGGCGACGCGCTGTGGGAGGCGCGGCTGCTGTGCAACCGCGGCGTGCTGCAGGTCCACCTGCGGCGCCTTGGGCGCCGCCGAGGCCGACCTGCTGCGCGCCGAGGAGCTGCACGAGTCGATCGGCCAGGCGCTGGCCGCGACCCAGGTCCGCCACAACCTCGGCTGGGTCGCCGCCCGGCGCGGCGACGTCCCCGCCGCGCTCTCGCTGTTCGACCGCGTCGAGGCCGAGTACCGGCGTCCACGACGTCCCCCTGGCGCTGCTGTTCATGGACCGCTGCGACGTGCTGCTCTCGGCGCGGCTGGCGGCCGAGGCGCGCTCGAACGCCGCTGGCCGCGGTCGCGGAGCTCGAAGCGGGCGGCCTCGGCTCCGACCTCGCCGAAGCGCAGCTGCTCGCCGCCCACGCCGAGCTGCTCGCGGGCGACACCGTCGCCGCCCGCGCCACGCCGACCAGGCCGACCAGGCCTTCGGCCGCCAGCACCGCCCGACCTGGGCGGCGCTGGCGAGCCGCGGCGGCGAGGCCGCGTGGATGGAGGTGGCGCGCGGCGAGCCGGAGCCGGCGTGGACGCGCGCGCTCGAGCAGCGGCGCGAGGCAGGCGCGCGCCGAGCGCGGCGGCGCGCGCCGGCGAGCGGCGCGAGCGTCCGGCGCGCCCGGAGCCGCGCGGCGGCGACCGACGCGGCGAGCGTCGAGTTTCTCGGCAGAGCGCCAGAAACTCGACGCTCGACGCGAGGCCCGGCTCGAGGCGCTCGCGGCGGCGCGGCGTGCGATCCGGGCGCTCGACGCCGGCGGCTGGGGCGTCGAGGCGCTCGACGCGCGGCTGATCGCCGGGCGGGCGGCGCTCGAGCTCGGCCGGCCGCGGCTCGCGCGGCGCCAGCTCGAGCTCGCGGCCGCCGCCCGCAACGCGAAGCCCGCGCACCCGGTCCAGATGCGCACGCGGGCCTGGCACGCGGCCGCGCTGCTGCGGCTCTCGCACGACGACCGGCGCGGCGCGAGCGCGGCGGTCGCCGCCGGGCTGCGAGCGCTCGAGGCGCACCGGATGACGCTCGGCGCGACCGAGCTGCGCGCCCACGCGTCCGGCCACGGCGAGGAGCTCGCGACGCTCGGGCTGCGGCTCGCGGTCGAGTCCGGCTCCGCCGCCCGCGTCCTCGCCGCCGCCGAGCGCCGCCGCGCCGCCGGCGCTGCTCCTGCGCCCCGCCCGCCCGCCCGACGACGCCGAGCTCGCGCGCCGAACTGGCCGAGCTGCGCCGCGTCACCGCCGCGCTCGACGAGGCGCTGCGCGAAGGCCAGCCCCGACGCCGACGCTCGTCCGCCGCCAGGCCGCGCTCGAACGCTCCGTCCGCCGCCGCGCCCTGCGCGCCCGCGGCGAGCGACGCGACGCCGCGACGCTCGAGCGCGGTGCCGTCGCTCGCCGCGCTCGCCGAGGCGCTCGGCGAGCGGGTGCTCGTGGAGTTCTTCGCGCTCGACGGGCGGCTGCAGGCCGTGACCGTCGCCGACGGGCGAGCGCGTGCTGCACGCGCTCGGCGCCGAGGCGGACGTCAACCGCGAGGTCGCGTCGCTGCGGTTCAGCCTGCGCAGCCTCGCGACGGCGCGGCCCGGCTCGCGCGCGGCCGACGCGATGGCCGACGTCTGCGCGACCGTCGCCGCGCGGCTCGACGCGCTGCTGTTCGCGCCGATCCACGCACCGACGATCGCCCGCTCGTGCTCGTCCCGACGGGCGAGCTGCACGCGCTGCCGTGGTCGATGCTGCCCTCGCTCGCGCACCGGCCGGTCGCGGTCGCGCCGTCGCTGCGGCTCTGGTACCGCGCGGCGCACCGCGCGCCGCCGCCGAGCCGGCCCGACGGTGCTCGTCGCCGGCCCGCGGCTGCCCGCGGCGACCGAGGAGATCGAGACGCTGCGCGCCGCGCCACCCCGAGGCGCTCGCGCTCACCGGCGACGACGCGACCGTCGCCGGCGTCGACGCAGGCCCTCGACGGCGCCGACTCCGCCCATCTCGCCGCCCACGGCCGCTTCCGCGACGACAACCCGCTGTTCTGCAGCCTCGAGCTCGCCGACGGCGCGCTGACCGTCTACGACCTCGAGCGACTCACGCAGCGCGCCCGCGCCGGCTCGTGCTCTCCAGCTGCGAGTCCGGGCTCTCGCCGGTCCACGCGGGCGACGAGCTGATGGGCTTCACCGCCGCGGTCTTCGCGCTCGGGACGCGCGACGGTGATCGCCGCGGTCGTGCCGGTCCCCGACGAGGCGACCGCGGGCCTGATGCTCGCGCTCGACGAGCAGCTCGCAAGCGGCGATCGCGCCCGCCCAGGCACTGGTCAACGCGCGCGCCGCGATCGGCGGCGAGGATCGCCGCCGGGCGGTCGCTCGCGCCGCATTCGTCTGCTTCGGCGCGGGCTGACTACCCTGGCCTAGGTGAAATCGAAGTCGCTGCGCTCGACGATCGAGCTCGTACTGATCGTCGCCGCGGCGCTCTTCTTCGCGCTGACGCTGCAGGCGTTCGCCGTCAAGCCCTACCGGATCCCGTCGGAGTCGATGCTGCCGACGCTCAAGCCGGGCCAGCGGATCCTCGTCGACCGGTTCTCGCACCGCATCGGCGGCGACCCGGTGCTCGGCGACGTCACGGTCTTCTTCCCGCCCGCACGGCGCGGACACCGGCGCCTGCGGCCGCGAGGGCGAAGGCCCGTTCTACGCCGGCGGACCGGAGACGCGGCACTCGTGCGCGACGCCGTCGAAGACGCACTCGGACACGACCTTCGTCAAGCGCGTCGTCGGCATGCCGGGCGACACGATCGCGATCGTCAACGGCCACGTGATCCGCAACGGCAAGCCGGCCAAGGAGCCGTTCGCCTCCTCGTGCGCGGGCGCGGAGTGCAACCTGAACCCGATCACGATCCCGAACGGGTCGTACTTCCTGATGGGCGACAACCGCGGGAACTCCGACGACAGCCGCTTCTGGGGACCGGTGCCGCGCAAGTGGATCATCGGCAAGGCGGTCGTCGTCCTACTGGCCGCCGAAGAGCGTCGGGTCAGTCGGTGACGAATGGTCGGTCCGACCATTCGTCAACCGACTCTTAGGGCATTCCCTGATGCGCGGGATCGGCGTGGCCCCGACCATCGGAGCCATGCTGATTACGGACCTCCCCTCCGCCGACGTCGAAACCCTCCGCTCCCGCCTCTACGGCGAGGTCTACGGACCGGACGACGACGGCTGGGACGAGGCGCGGCGCGCATGGAACCTCGCCGTCGATCAGCGGCCGGCCGCGGTCGCGTTCCCGCTGACGGACTCCGACGTCGTCGCCGTGGTGGACTTCGCCCGCGAGGAAGGGCTGCGCGTGGCACCGCAGGGCACGGGTCATGGCGCGTCGGCGATCCGCTCGCTCGAGGGCACGATCCTGCTCTCCACCAAGCGCATGCGCGGCGTGCGGATCGACCCGGGTGCTCGAACCGCCCGGGTACGAGCCGGGGCGCTGTGGGCGGACGTGACCGGGCCGGCCTCGGCCTACGGCCTCGCCCCGCTGGCGGGTTCCTCGCACGACGTCGGCGTCGTCGGCTACACGCTCGGCGGCGGCCTCAGCTGGCTCGGCGCGCAAGCACGGGTTCGCGTGCGACAGCGTGACCTCGATCGAGCTCGTGACCGCCGACGGCGAGCACGTCCGCACGGATGCGGAGCACGATCCCGAGCTGTTCCGCGCGCTGCGCGGCGGCGGCGGGAACTTCGGCGTCGTGACCGCGATCGAGTTCAAGCTCTACCCCGTCGAGTCGCTCACCGCGGGCGCGATGGCGTGGCCGTGGGAGCGCGCCGAGGAGATCTTCAACGCCTGGCGCGAGTGGACGCGGACCGTCCCGGACGACATCACCTCGCTGTGCCGGATCCTGCAGGTCCCCGCGCTGCCGGACGTGCCGCCGCCGCTGCGCGGCCGCAAGCTGGTCGTGGTCGAGGCCGCGATCCTCGGCGACCTCGACATGCTCGGCCCGCTGCGCGCGCTCGAGCCGGAGCTCGACATGTTCGCCGCGATGCCGCCGGCGGGGCTGATCGAGATCCACAACGACCCCAAGGGCCCGGTGCCCGGGATGGGCGACCACCGGCTGCTCGCCGACGCCCCCGCCGAGGCGATCGGCGGCGCTCGTCGCCGCCGCCGGTCCCGGCTCGGACTCGCCGCTGGTCTCCGTCGAGCTGCGCCACCTCGGCGGCGCGCTCCCGGTCGACGCCGCGTTCTCGCTGTTCGCGATCGGGATGGTCGTCAGCGCCGAGGCCGCGATGGCGATCGACGGCGCGCTCGCCCGCGTCATGGACGCCGTCGCGCCGTACGACGCCGGCCGCGCGCTCCTGAACTTCAGCGAGCGCCCGCAGCCGGCCGACCGCCTCCACGACGGCTACACGCTGAACCAGCTGCGGGCGGTCAAGGACCGGGTCGACGGCACCGACCTCTTCGCCGCCAACCACCCGCTCCGCTAGGGAGCGGGGCGGGTGGCGAGCTCGACGCGGTTGGGCTCGCTGCCCTGCGGCGGGACCTGCCAGGCGACGAAGAGGCGGCCCGACACGGGGTCGAACGCGGCCGACGGCCAGTGCAGGTAGGTCGCGGCCTCCGAGACCGTCTCGGCCGGAGCGAAGGCGGCCGCGCCGGCGGCCAGCGGTGCGGCGAGGACCTGGTTGCGGGTCTCGTCGACCTGGGCGAGCATCGTGACCACGGCCGCGCCATCGGCCGAGGTCGCGATGCCGCCGAGCCCGATGTCGTTCTGGCTGTCGGTGGGTGGGATCGCCGCGAGGTCCTGGGCCGCGCGGATCACGCGCCCGTCGACGAGCGAGACGCGCACCGCGTTGCGGCCACTCCAGGCGATCAGCCCGCGGCCGTCGCTGGTGTAGGCCGCCTTGATCCCGGCCCCACCGGGGATGCTCGTGTCCGGATAGGTCTCGAGCCGCTTGGCCGGCAGCAGGAAGCCGCGGCTGCCGCTGCGCGCGGTCGCCATCACGGTCGCCTCCTGACCGGTGTTGCCCTCGCTCACCCGCTGGTCGATCCAGGCCACGATCGCCCGCCGATCGGCGCCCAGCGCGACGCTCAGATGCGCCGCAGCGTTGACCGTGCCGAGACGAGAGACGGCGGAGAACCTGCGCGAGCTCGCGTACCAGAGCCGCGCCTCGATCGTGCCGCTGCGATCCCACGCGACGAGCACGTCGCCCGAGGCGTTGATCGCCACCGAGACCGCACGGATGTGTCCCTTCGAGGACACGCGCTGGGTCGGCAGCGGCGCCTTGACGCCCGTCTGGCGGACGAGATAGACGGAGCCGATATCGCCCGGCCCGAACGTGCTGAAGACGGCCGCCGCGCCGCCGTGGGGCGTGGCCGCGGCCGCGCTGCGGGCACCGCCGGTCGACGGCCCGCGCAGCTCGGTGCGCCAGGCGCTCTGCGGCCCCGGGGCGATCGCGACGCTCACGCGCCGCTCGCCGTTGGAGCCGACGAACAGCATGCGGTCGCCCGCCGCGAAGGACCCAAAGGTCGTGTCGAAGTTCGTCGCGCCGTCCCAGCGGGTCGCGGCGAGCGGGCCGCCATCGTCGCCGAGGACGCTGCGCAGCACCGGCGTCCCGGGGAACGAGCCGGGCGCGTTGAACGCGATCGCGCCGCCGCGTGTGCGCGTGAAGAGGACCTGCGGGGCGCCGCCTGCCTGTCCGCTGGAGCCGGGGACGGTGACCGGATCCGACCAGGGCGCGGCGGCCTGGGCGGTGGCGGGTAACAATGCCGCGCCAAGCACGGCGGTGACGAAGAGCTTGGGGAGGGACATGCCCTCCACCAATAGAAGGCCCGGCGGGACCGGCCGGGTCACCCTCGGTGTAGGTCGAGCTCCCCCGCAACCTGTCAGACGCGCACGACCGCCCCGCCACGCCGCGGGTCGCCGCCGCCGCTGAACGCGCGTGTCTCGTGGTGGCGCTCGACCGCCTGGCAGCCGCCGAAGAACAGGTTGCGCTCACGGAACCACGCCAGCTTGCGGCCCGCGGCCTCCAGGGCCGCCCCGTCGATCCCCGGCTCCGCGTAGACCAGCCCGTCCTCGAAGTGCAGCCGTGGCGCCTCCACCGCGGCCTGCGCCTCCATCCCGTGATCGATCGCGTTGACGATCACCTGCAGGATCGCCGAGCGGATCCGGTTCGAGCCCGCGCTCCCCAAGACCAGCTCGGGCGAGCCCTCGTCCATGACCACCGTCGGCGCCATCATCGACGGCAGCCGGCGGCCCGGCGGGTGCTTGAACCAGCCCGCGGGCGAGAGGTCCTCCTCGCCCATCATGTTGTTGACGTGCACGCCGGTGCCGGGCACGACGATCCCCGACCCCTCGCCGTTGGTCGTCGTCACCGCGCACGCCCAGCCGTCGGAGTCGAGCACCGAGACGTGCGTCGTCGAGCCGACCCGCGAGGACATGAAGGTCTCCATGAACCCGGGCGTCCCCAGCTCCTCGAGAAACGCCGGCGTCCGCTCGGCCTGCGCGGCCTCCATCGCCGCCACGATCTCGGCGGCACCCGGGGGTCCCGACCCGCGCTGCAACAAAGCGAGCGCATACGCGATCAGCAGACCCCCGGCGCTCGGCGGCGGGTTGGTCAGCACCTCGCGGCCGTGGTAGGGCACCCGCACCGGCTCACGCGCGAGTGTCAGATAGACCGACAGATCGTCGCGCGAGAGCGTCCCGCCGCGCTCACCGACCCAATCGGCCACCGCGCAGCCGATGTCGCCGGTGTAGAACGGCGCCGCGCCGTCGATCGCGAGCCGCTCGATCGCGTCGGCGAGCTCCGGATCGCGCATGACGTCACCCTCGGCGGGCACGCGCCCGTCAACGCTGTAGCGGGCGCGCGACTCCACCGTCGCCATCCCGATCGGCGCCAGCATGTCCCACAGCAGGGCCTGCGTGTGGTTGACGACGATCCCCTCGCGGGCCAGGGCGATCGCCGGCGCGGCGAGCACGGTGAGCGGGATCGTGCCGAAGCGCGCGGCCGCCTCCGCCACCCCCGAGGGCATGCCGTAGACGCCGCACGACGAGGCGCCGATGTGGAAGACCTGTTCCGCGTCGCCGAAGTCGATCACGACCGCGTCCAGCGGCGAGCGGTCGCCGCCCCCCGGCGCCGCGACCATGAAGTCCAGCAGCACCGGCGCGGCGCCCGGCGGCGTGACGAGCATGTAGCCGCCCGCGCCGAGCCCGGTCAGCAGCGGCTCGGCCATGAACGACGTCATCAACGCCGCGAGCGCGGCGTCGACGGCGTTGCCTCCGGCCCTCAGAACATCGGCGCCGGCACGTGCGGTCAGGGGATGACCGGCCGCGACGACGCCGCGGTCGCTCACCCCCACCGCTCTCCCACTAGTGGGCTCGTCCAGAAGTACGGCGCATAACCCGGCGAACGCACGGGTCGTCTCTGCCCGCTGCGGCAGGCGCTCGCATGCTGGTGGCACGTGTGCGCCTGCCGCGGCCCGGCAGAGGCGGGCCGGGCCCGCCGGAATGCGTCGTACTTGTGGACGCGTCCACTCAGAACCGAGGGATGAACTCGGGCACGTCGACGTCCGTCGGGCGGGAGGGCTCCCGCTCGCGCGTCCGTGTGACGCGGGGCTCACCGATCGGCTCGCGCAGGCTGGCGCGCTCGCTGCGCGGCGGCCTCGCCTCCTCGTAGCCCGTCGCGACGACCGTGACCCAGACCTCGTCCTCGAGGTTCTCGTCGACCATCGCGCCGAAGATGATGTTGGCGTCGGGGTGCGCGGTCTGCTGCACCGTGTTCGCGGCCTCGTTGACCTCCCACAGCGAGAGGTCCACGCCGCCGGTGATCGACAGCAGGATCGACTTCGCGCCCTCGAGCGTCGTCTCCAGCAGCGGCGAGGACGTGGCCTGGGTGGCTGCGTCGACCGCGCGCTTCTCGCCCGAGCCCATGCCGATGCCCAGCAGCGCGCTGCCGGCGTCGGCCATGATCGTGCGCACGTCGGCGAAGTCGAGGTTGATCAGGCCCGGAAGCGTGATCAGGTCCGAGATGCCCTGGACGCCCTGGCGCAGCACGTCGTCGGCGACGCGGAAGGCCTCGACCATCGACGTCTGCTTGTCCAGCACCGACAGCAGCCGGTTGTTGGGCACGACGATCAGCGTGTCGACCTCTTCGGCCAGCGCCTTGATGCCGGCCTCGGCGGCCTGCAGACGGCGCGTGCCCTCGAAGCCGAACGGCTTGGTGATGATGCCGACGGTCAGCGCGCCGAGCTCACGCGCCACGCGGGCCACGACCGGCGCCGCGCCGGTGCCCGTGCCGCCACCCTCGCCGGCGGTGATGAAGACCATGTCCGAGCCCTTGAGCAGGGACTTGATGCGGTCGTAGTCCTCCATCGCCGCCGCGCGGCCGCGATCGGGATCGGACCCGGAGCCCAGCCCGCGCGTGATGTCCGCGCCGATCTGGAGCGTCACGTGCGCGCTCGACTGCTGCAGCGACTGCGCGTCCGTGTTCAGGGCGATGAACTCGACGCCACCGACCTCGGCCTCGATCATCCGGTTGACGGCGTTGACGCCGCCGCCGCCGACGCCGACGACGCGAAGCTGCGGCGTGCCGGGGCGCTGCTCGCGCACCGATGCCCACTCGTAGTCGCCCGCCGAGGGGGGCGGGATCTCGCGGGGAGTCTCTTCTGGGGGAGCCATCATGTCTCCGGGGACCTCACTCGAGAACGCGTGGCGCAGGCGCTCCTGCGGCGTGGGGGTGGCCCGCTCGGGCATCTGCGGCTCCTCCGCGCGCGGCGGCTCCAGGCCCTCGGTCTCCGTCTTGCGGAACAGGTTGGCCAACGGGCCTTCCCGCATGCTCGCCCGCTTGCCACTACCCATTCGAGAGCACCTCCTTCGCCAACCGGCGATACGAGTCGGCCGCCTGCCCGTTGGGGTCGTATTTCAGGACGGACATCCCCTTCACGGGTGCCTCCGCGAAACGGACGGTCTTCTTGATGCGCGCCCCGAATACGCGATCCCCGAAATTCTCCTCGAGGATCTCGATCGCCTCCTTGGCATGCAGCGTCCGCGTATCGACCATCGTCGGGAGGATTCCGAGGATGTCGACGTTCGGATTGAGGTTCTCGCGGATCATTTCGAGAGTGTTCTGGAGCTGGGCCAGCCCGCGCATCGAGAGATACTCGCACTGCACGGGGACGATCACTTTGTCGGCCGCGGTCAGTGCGTTCACCGTCAAGAGTCCCAGAGACGGCGGCGTATCGATGCAGATGAAGTCGTAATCCTCACGAACGGCCCGCAACGCCTTGTCCAGCGAGCGTTCGCGGCCGATCTTCATCGACATCGCCATCTCGGCTCCGGCGAGGTCGATCGAGGAGACGGCGACGTCGATCTCGCAGCGGCGGATGACCGCGCGGATCGGCAGATCGTGCACGAGCACGTCGAACATCGACTCCTCGAGCGTCTCCGGATCGATGCCCTGCGACATCGTCAGGTTGCCCTGCGGATCCATGTCGATGCACAGGACCCGGTGACCCTCCTCAGCGAAGGCGGCGGCGAGGTTGAGGGTGGTGGTCGTCTTCGCGACCCCGCCCTTCTGATTGGCGAAGGCGATCACCCTGGCCTGGCCGGTCACGTCACACGCTCCATTCGGAAAGTCGCAGCAAACCCATCGGGCTTCCTCGTTCGCGGCCCGGAGAAGGATTCCTGCCCCGCGGGCGCGGGCACTGGTACCGGGACACGGAGCCGATCCACGCGCGGCGCTGGAGGATCCGCTCGATCGCCGTCCGCGGCAACCGCGCCACGGTGCGCCTCGCCCCAGGCCCCCACGTTGTCGACCGGCGCCTGGAGCTGATCCACGAGCCGAGCGGCTGGAAGCTCGAGCGCTCGTGGAAGGAGATGACCGAACAGACCGGCTGGGAGCACTGCGTCCTGAAGCTGACCGCGGACGGGAGTCCGACCCGATCAGCGTCTTGTCGCCGAGGGCGAGCTGACCCGGCGCGACGCCAGGGCCCTCGACGCCTAGACCTAGGCCGCTCCGACGACCACGACCGGCACGGTGGCGCGGGCCGAGATCCGGCCCTCGCGGCCGACCACGACGGCCTGGGCGCCGCTGGACTCCACGTGGTCGAGCACGGCCTGGACGGCGTCCTCGTGGTCGCCGTAGCTGTGCAGCACCTCGCCGCCCGCGGGGATCCCGGCGTCGCGCAGCTGCGCGAGGCGCAGAGCGAGCACCGCCGCGGCCATCTCGCGGCTCTCGCGATCGACGGCGTCGCCGGCCAGCACGTCGGTCTCGTGCACGTGCAGGACCTCGACGGCCGCGCCACGCTCGCCGGCGAGCTTGGCCGCGGCGGCCGTGACGACCGCGCCGCGCGGGGAACCGTCGACGGCGACGAGCACGGGGGCGACGAGCACCGGCGCGAAGGCCTCGACCTCGACCTCCGGCGCATCGGCGAACCAGCGCCGGCCGGCGATCAGGACGATCAGCGCGACGCCGACGGCGACGGCGCCGACGAAGAACGGCGCGTCCGGCGCGACCCACTCGGCGAGCTTGCCCGCGAGCCAGGGCGCGACGGCGCCGCCGGCGAAGCGCACGAACGAGTAGGCGGAGGAGGCGATCGGGCGCTCGACCGGCGCGATCCGCATCACCGACTCGGTCAGCACGGTGTTGACGACGCCGAGCACGGCGCCGGCGACGATCACGGCGACCGCGAGCACGGCCGGGTCGCGCTCGCCGAAGCCCATGATCGCCAGCAGCGCGGAGAGCGCGACGAACATCGCGCCGAGCGTGCGGGCGACGCCGAAGCGGCGCTTGAGTGGCGGCGCGGCGAACACGGAGCTGATCGCCAGCATCAGGCCCCAGCCGAAGAACACGAGCCCGAGCGCGTGCGCGCCCATCTTCAGCGGGAACGGCGTGTAGGCCAGCAGCGTGAAGAAGCCGAAGTTGTAGAAGAGCGCGACGAGCGCGGTGACCAGCAGGCCGCGGTGGCGCAGCGCCCGCAGCGGCTCGGTCAGCCCGACCTTGCGCTCCGGCTTGGGCAGTTCCTCGAGCAGGACGAAGATCGCGACGAAGGCGACCGCCATCAGCGCCGCGGTGCCGAAGAACGGCCCGCGCCAGGAGATGCCGCCGAGGAAGCCGCCGAGCAGCGGGCCGGACGCGATGCCGAGGCCGAGCGCGGCCTCGTAGAGGATGATCGCGCCGCCGATCCCGCCGCTGGCCGAGCCCATGATCACGGCCAGCGCGGTCGCGATGAAGAGCGCGTTGCCGAGCCCCCAGCCGGCGCGGAAGCCGACGATCTCGGGGATCGAGCCCGACAGACCCGCGAGCGCGCTGAAGACGATGACGAGCACGAGGCCGCCGAGCAGCGTCTTGCGCGGGCCGATCCGGCTGGAGACGTAGCCCGTGACGAGCATCGAGATGCCGGTGATCGCGAAGTAGCTCGTGAACAGCAGCGAGACCTGGCTCGGCGTGGCGTGCAGGTCCTGCGCCAGCACCGGCAGGATCGGGTCGACCAGGCCGATGCCCATGAACGCGATCACGCACGCGAAGGCGACGGCCCAGACGGCCTTGGGTTGCTCTCTCAGGCTCATTTCTCGTGTCCTTCCATCAACTTGTCCAGCGCGGGCAGCGCAGCGGTCAGCGCCGCCCGTTCGTCATCGGTCAGCCGCTCGAGGCGCGCGTCGAGCAGCGCCGCACGGGCCGCACGCATCGCCGCGAGGCGCCGGAGCCCCTCGTCGGTCAGATGCACCTGCACCGCGCGCGCGTCGTCGGGATCGGGCGCGCGCTTGACGAGCCCGTCGCGCTCGAGCCGCCCGACCAAGGTGGTCACGGTCGGCTGGGCGATGGCCTCGCTCTCGGCGAGCTCGGTGATCCGCCGCGGACCGTGGTCGCGCAGTGTCGCGAGGACGGAGGCCGCGGTCCGGCTCAGATCACGCTTGTCCCGTCGCCCGAGCACGTGCCACAGCGCGGCCAATCGTGCATCCAGCGCTTCCCCGAGGTTTTCCATAGCCGAGCTAATATAGCGCGGCTATATAAATGCGGCTATATAAAGGGCCAGACCCTTTAGCCGCGGCTTAGGTGCGCTTTAGGGACCCTGGCAGGCCGCGGGGAGCTGGACGACCGTGCGCGGGTCCGGGACCAGCTGCTCGCCGGGGATCTGCTCGGTGCGGCAGAAGGTGTATCCGAAGGTCTTGTAGTCCACGACCGCGCGGAACGGGTAGCCGATCGAGCCCGCGAGGTTGGTCTTGACCTTCGGGACCTTGCGCACGACCGTGTAGCAGTCGAAGACGCCGATGTCGCCGGCGTCGGGTGTGCCCGGAGAGTGCTCGCAGGTCGTCGGGCCCTGGACCTTGGACATCTCGCCCGTGGCGGCGCGGGCCTGGGCGTCGGCGGTGATCGCGCTCTCGACGCCGGCGACCAGCTGCTTCTGCGCGTCGAGGCGCTTGACGATCGGGGCGTCGTCGGCGGGCTTGAGCGCGGCGAGCGAGCCCGTGCGCGGCTGCTGCAGGCGGACGATCCGCTCGCGGTTGGCCTTCTGCGCCTTGGCCTGCGCGGCGGCGTCGGCCGCGGCGCGGTTGGCCTTGCCCTCGTTGATGCGCGGGATCATCACCGCGAGCGCGACGCCGATGACGAGCGCGGCGATGCCCGTGCCGATCGCGAGCTTGCGCCACGGGACGGGCGGGATGACGGCGTCGCGCGGCGCCGTCCAGAGGTGCAGCCAGACCCCCACGATCTCGGGGACCGACGCCCTGCGCTGATTTGAGGTCGTGCCTTCCACGTTGCGATCAGCATACATGCCCCAGGCATACATCGCACGTATGGACGCCCGAACGGACCTTGCACCCAGGTCCCGCGCGCCCGTATCCTCGGCATGTGAGCGATCCCGAGCGCATCCACGAGCACGAGAAGCCACGGGCGCCGGAGCACCAGCCCGAGCCGGCGCAGGAGGCGGCCGCCCCGCTCTACGACTTCGTCTCCAACGTCGGCAACCGCGCATTCGGCGGCGCCATCGCGCGCACGCAGGGCGCGGGAATCCTGCCGACGGGCGAGGTCCACCCGAGCGTGCAGTCGACGATCGACTCCACGCGCGGAGCCGGCAGCGCGCTCGACTCGGGCGTCGCCAACAAGCTCTCGCCGTCGCTCGGCGACCTCTCCGATGTTCGCGTGCACACCGATCAGACCTCGCAGCGACCTCAATCACGCGGTCTCCGCCCGGGCCTTCGCGACGGGCTCGGACGTCTACTTCGCGCAGAACGAGTACAAGCCCAACACGTCGGACGGCGACCGCCTGATCGCCCACGAGCTCGCCCACGTCGTCCAGCAGCGCGGCGCTCCGACCAGCGGCCCGCTGACCGTCTCCAATCCGGGCGACGCGATGGAGAACGAGGCGGACGCCGTGGCCGACAAGCTCGCGCCGTAGCCCGTGCCTGACATCTCCTTCGGCTTCATCGACCGCCGTGTGATGGCGGCGGTCGAGCGGGTCGCGGGCTCGGATCCCGATCCCGGCGACCCGTTCCGCGGCCTCTACATCTCCGACGAGGTCGCGCTGCGGCTCACGCAGGGCGACTCGGGCTCGGATGCCGACGGGCGCCTGCAGACCGTCGTCGAGGCGCTCGGGCTCGACAAGCTCGAGGCCGCGGTGCTCGCCGTGTGCGCCGCGACCGAGCTCAACCCGCGCTACGGGCGCCTGTACGCGTACCTGCAGGACGACGTCACGCGCAAGCTGCCGAGCCCGCGGCTCGTCGGCCAGCTGCTCGCGGGCGAAGGGCTCTCGCCCGCGGACGTGATGGCCGCGTTCGACACGCGCGCGCGCCTGCGACACCTCGGCGCGATCAAGCTCCTCGGCGACGCGCAGACGCCGCTCGCCGAGCGGCCGGTCAAGGTCGCCGACCGGCTCGCCGCGGTGCTGCTCGGCGGGCGCATGGACGAGTCCCCGCAGCCGACGCGGCTGCGGATGGTCGAGATCCCCGCGCACGACCCGGGCCGCCACGACGCGGTCGAGACCCTGCGCGCGCTGCTCTCGCGCCCGAGCCACCTGCCGGTCGTGATCGCCGGCCCGGACGCCGACTCGCTGCTGGCGATGGCCGTCGGCCGGCCGCTCGTCGCCATCCACGTCAAGGATCTCGACCAGCGCGACGTGATGGCGGAGGCGTCGCTGATCGCGGCGCTCGAGCAGCGGCCGGTGATCTTCGAAGGGCTCGAGGACATCGAGCCGGGCGACCGCGGGCGGCTGCTGCGGGCGATCGAGCAGCGCCCCGAGCGCACCGTGATCGCCGCGCCGACGCGCACCGCCGCGCTCGCGCTGGGCGAGCGCACGGTGCTGCTGGTCGAGGCCGCGCAGCCGTCGTTCGCCGAGCGCCAGCAGGCCTGGGCGGACCTCACGGGCAACGACCAGAGCGGCGACGTCGCCGCGAAGTTCCGGCTCTCGATGACGCAGATCGTCGAGGCCGCCGAGGTCGCGCGGCTGTCCGCGACCGCGCGCGGCGCCGAGGGCGTCACGCCGGAGGACCTCGACGCGGGCGCACGCCAGGCCTCCTCCTCGCGGCTCGGCGAGCTCGCGGCGCGGCTCCCGCCCGGCTACCGCTGGGAGGACCTGATCGTCCCGGAGCGCCAGCACGAGCTGCTGCACTCGATCAGCGCCTACCTGCGCCACCGCGACCGCGTGCTCTCCGACTGGGGCTACGAGAAGACCGTCGCGCGCACGCAGGGCCTGAAGGTCCTGTTCGCGGGCGAGTCGGGCACCGGCAAGACGATGGCCGCGCAGGTGCTCGCCGCCGAGCTCGGGCTCGAGATCTTCCGCGTCGACCTCGCGACGACCGTGAGCAAGTACATCGGCGAGACCGAGAAGAACCTCGACCGGATCTTCGGCGCCGCCGAGGGCTCCAACGCGATCCTCTTCTTCGACGAGGCCGACGCGCTGTTCGGCAAGCGCTCGGAGGTCGGCGACTCGCACGACCGCTACGCCAACATCGAGGTCGCCTACCTGCTGCAGAAGATGGAGGGCTACCCGGGCGCGGTGATCCTGGCGACGAACTTCCGCCGCAACATCGACGACGCGTTCGTGCGCCGGCTGGACTTCGTGATCGACTTCCCGTTCCCCGAGCCCGAGGACCGGCTGCGGATCTGGGACAAGGTCCTCCCGGAGGAGGCGCCGCGCGCCGACGACGTCGACCTCGGCTTCCTCTCGGAGAAGTTCAAGCTCTCGGGCGGCGCGATCCGCAACTGCTCGCTCGCCGCCGCCTTCCAGGCCGCCGACGACGACTCAGCGATCTCGATGCGTCACCTGATCCGCGCCGTCGCGCAGGAGTACGGCAAGCAGGGCCGGCTCACGCTCGAAGCGGACTTCGAGCGCTTCCACGACGTCATCCGTGTCGGCGGAGGCCGCGCGAACGGTCACTGAGCAGCACCGCGGCGCCGGCGCCCGCGAGCACGGCGAGCAGGCTCAGGAGCGTCACGGCGTCGGCCTGGGGCTGCAGCGCGATCAGCAGCGCGGCGCCGGCCAGCGGACCGAGGATCGCCCCGCCGGGCGGTCCCTGCCAGAGCCCCGCAAGTCCACCCGCGGCACCCGCGACGACGGCCGCGCCGATGCCGACCACCACGAACGCGCCGGTCGACCAGTCGTCGGGCAAGAGACGACCGAGCACGGCGGCGAGCACGACGCCCGCCAGCGTGAACCCGACCAAGCCGCTGAAGACGCCGCGCATCACGTCAGCCGGATCGTGTCGAGGACCTCGTTGAGGCGCACACGGTCGAAGTCCGCCTGCGGCGCGCGCATCAGGAAGTCGAGCTGGGCGCCGTCCTTGGTGCGCACGAGGAGATCGATCGTCTTCACCGGCGTCGTGCCGTCGCCCGTCTTCTCGATGTAATCGGCCTCGATCACACGCGCGGCGTCGGCGCCGTCGAGGTCGAACTTCGCGTCGCGCGTGATCTTCCAGTTGCCGCGGCGCAGCGTCTGGTCGGACTTGAAGGCGTCGACCGAGAGCTCGAACGGCGGCGGCTTCAGATCACGCGCCACCGCCGTCTGGGGCGCGAGCCCGCCGACGCCCGTGGGGCCCTGGGCGAGCCGGCTGCCGTTGACCTCGGAGACCTCCCAGCCCGCCGGGTAGGCGAGCGTCCAGCCGTCCCCGGCCAGCGTCTTGAAGCCGTCCGGCACGTCGGTGGACGAGCCGCCTCCGCCGCCACCGCAGCCGGCGATCAGGAGCGCCATCAGCAGCATCGTCGCGCGCCTCACTGGAGCACACACACCTGCGAGGGGACGAAGCCCTGGCCCGGCACGTAGTCCAACGCGCTGGTCAGGTCCGCGTTCTTGGACTCGAAGGACACGCCGCCGCCGCCCAGGCCGAGGTCGATGTTGCCGCCCGCCGTTGGTGGAGTCGGTGTCGTAGGTGCGAACCTGGGCCTTGGCGTTCTGCAAGATGGCGTCCTTGAGTGCGACTGCCGCCGCCGCGGTGTCCGCGGGGCCGCCGGTGACCGGGTTGATACCCCGAAGGAACGCGAGCGTAGCGTTCTGGATCGCCGGGTTGTCCAGCGGCAGATCGAGCTGGAGCTGGATCTTCTGACCCTCGCCCTGGCTCGCCTTGATGTCGAGCGCGCTGATCGCGCCGAGCGCGGTCTGCAGGTCCTTGAACTGGCCGCCGAGCTGCAGCCGGCCCTCGTAGCTGCCGCTCGCGGTCAGCGTCAGCGCCTTCGGCTTGCCGTCCGCGCTGAACGTCACGGCGAGCGTCTGGTCGGCCGCGAGCGCCCCGCCGCCGCCCTCGCCCACCAGCAGCCCGGCCTCGCCCGTGAGCGTGCCCGAGACGCGGTAGTAGGCCGTGATGTCGCCGGAGTTCGGCTTGCCGCTCGTCAGGTTCTTCTTGATGCCGATCGCCTGGCCGAGGTCGATCGAGCCGCTGGCGTAGCCGCCGGGCCCGTCGACGCCGATCGACGCGTTGCCGCCGCCGGTCAGCTCGTAGGCGACCGACTCCACCTGCGGGACGTCGATGTGGACGCTCTTGCCGAGCAGGCGCGAGCCGATCGGGCCGGCGGCGATCGCGATCGCCGAGTCCGTGACCTGCTGCTCGAACTTGTCCGCGGCCTTGGCGTTGGGCAGGACGAAGGTGACCTGCGGCGTCTGGCCGACCATCACCGCGCCGTCGAGTTCGCCACCCATCTTCAGCGCCTTCGCGAGCGGCGGGCCGACGCCGCCGCTGGTCGGCAGCTTGACCGTGATCGCGACCTGGCCGTTGGCCCGCAGCTGGCGCACGTACTCGACGCCGCCCTCGAGCTTGACCTTGAAGAAGCGGACGTTGAACTCGCCGTTGAGCTTGACCTTGTCGCTGGACTCCGAGACCACGCACTCCGAGAGCGGCGGCGGCGGGGTCGCGCACTCGACGCCGGCGATCCTGCAGATCGCCTGCTTGATGCCGTCGGCGATCGAGGTCTCGACGCCACTGGCGACGATCGCGGCGATGATCGTCGCGACGAGCAGCATGCCCACCGAGGTACTCGGCGGCGGTCTGTCCTCGCTGGTCGCGCAGTCGGTGGAGCATCGCCGCCCACAGTGCCGCGGCGCCGGCGTTCTCACATGAGGCTGCGCGCCCCTCTTTGGATTGGGACCGGTCCTAGGACCCCGGGCGCCTACGTGGTCTGGCGATAGCCGATCGTGACCTTGCGCTTGCCCTTGGAGCAGGTGGCCTTGCCGGTGAACTCCCCGGGCGTCGTGATGCTGCGCATCTCCTGGCAGGCGTAGCCGCGCACCTTCGAGACGCAGCGCCCGGAGGCACCGTGCCTGGTCCGGCACGTGTAGAAGGCCTTCACGACCTTCAAGCCCTCCGCGCAGGTGATCTTGGTGACCTTCAGCGACGTGTACTCGCCGGCGGCGGTGGGGTACGCGGGAACCGCGCACCTGGTGGCGGCGTGCGCCGAGGAGGGGAGCACGGCGAGCAGGCCGAGGAACAGCAGGAGCGTTGCGCAGCGACGGATCATGTCGCGGAGTATCGCCGGAATAGGAGGCGGCGCGGGAGGGTCATACGCAGAGGTGTCACCGCTCCATCAGGAACAGCCGGGCGAGCTCGTGGAGGTTGTCGTCGAGATCCTTTTCGCTGAGCTCGAGGCCGGCCCGCGCCTGCAGCTCGGCGCGGATCGCCGCGCGGTCCCGGGTGCCGTCGAGCAGCGTGATCAGCAGGCGCGCGGCGGGCTCCTCCATGCGCACGCTCGTGTAGGCGAGCGAGGTGAGATCGGGGCCGTGCGCGGCCTGCCAGCGAGCGAGCCGGGACGCGGTCGGGAACTCGCCGGCCTCGCTCGCGGCCTGCAGCGGACCGGCGTGGGGGATCAGCCGCTCGCGCCGGAAGCCGTCCAGCAGTGCCTCCGCGAGGGCTCCCGGGTCAGCGTCAAGACGTTCGCGCAACTCGTCGAAACCGAGTGTGCGCGGGCGGTAGCGATCGAGCTCGGCGAAGACGTCGGCGACGAGCCCGACCTCGAGCGGCTCGGCCTGCAGGCGCACCGCCCAGTGCAGTCGCTGGGTCCGCTCGGGCTCGGGTGTGGCTGCGACGTCCGCACCGGCATGACAGAGCACGCTCTGGCGGAAGTGGCGCGCGGTCAGCAGGTCGGTGTAGTTCTCGAAGGCGATCCGGTCGCCGCCGGCCAGCTTCCAGAGCTCGGGCTCGACGCCCTCCGGCAGCATCTCGGTGCGCAGGCTGTAGAGGTCGGCCTCGCCGACGTAGCCGAGTCCGTGGGCCGCGGCGTGGGCGGCGAACTCGGCGAACCACAGCGGGTACCAGAACTCGCTCAGGTCGTCGTGCACGAGCCGGTAGAGCGGGCCGTCGGCGAGCACCGGTACCTCGCGCTCGAGCAGCGCGCCATACGTGTCCGCGGTCGTGACGCGCTGCTCCTTGAGAAAGGTGTACAGCTCCTGCGCCTTCGCCGCACGGGCCAGCTCGTCGCTCGGATCGACGTCGCGTGCATGCCAGCGGCCCGCGTCGCGCAGCAGTTGGCGGAAGTAGCCACCGGGCTGGGCGTTGTAGGAGACGTAGCCGATCCCGTCCGGTGTCAGCGAGGCGCGGATCGTCGCCAGCAGCGCGTCGCGCGCGTCAGGCGGGATCCAGCCGTAGACGCCGTGCGCGACGACGTAGTCGAACTTGCCGAGCGCGCCATCGACGAGATCGCGCAGGTCGCCCTGATGCAGCTCGACGTTGGTCAGCCCGACCTCGGCGATCGACCGTGCGGCCGTCCTCGATCGGCCCGGCGGCCAGGTCGACGCCGACCGCCCGGATGCCCGGCGTCGCGGCCGCCATCGCCATCAGGTTCCCGCCCTCGCCGCAGCCGATCTCGAGCACGCGCGCCGTGAACGGATCGGGCGGCTCGAGCCCGTGCAAGATCGCGACCGTCGCGAGGCGGTCCGGATGCGTCTGCGCATACGGATAATTGGAGTATCGGACTGCGTCGTACGCGTTGTCGGGCATCAACACTGCATTTTTCACACTGGCCGCCTCGGTGTCGTTAGGGTCGAGCCGTGCTGACCGTCGACGTGCCGCTCAACACGATGCTCGCGGACCTCGACGAGACCCTCCGGACGATGCTCCGGACGGAGCTCGAACGTCACGGGTTCGAGGGCGTCGACATCGCCTTCGACGCACCCGCTCGCGAGTGGTCCGGACAGCTGTCCAAGCCGACGGTCAACATCTTCCTCTACGACCTGCGCGAGTCGGAGGCGCAGCGCACGAGCGAGTGGTCGCGGACCCAGCGTGACGGGCGCACGTTCGAGGGACGCCCGCCCATGGTCATGGAGTGCTCGTACGCCGTGACGGCGTGGACGCAGGCGGTCGAGGACGAGCACCGGCTGCTCTCGCAGGTCCTCGCGATCTTCTACGCCTACCCGGAGATCCCGCAGGCCGCGCTCAACGGCCGGCTCGCCAACGGCTCCCAGCAGGGGCCGATCAAGGCCCGCATCGGCCAGGGCAAGGGCGAGAAGTCCGATTTCTGGAGCGCGATCGGCGGCCAGTACAAAGTTTCTCTCGACTACGTCGTGCGGCTCTCGGTGGACTCCGGGGCCAAGCTCGAGCGCGGCCCGGAAGTCCGCACGCAGACCGTGCGCACGCGGCTCGCGGACGGCCCGGCTCGCGCGATCGTCGAGATGCACCGCTCCGTCGGCAAGGTCAGCAACAAGAAGGGCGAACCGCTGGCCAACGTGTGGGTCACGCTTCCGGATGTCGGGACGTGGACCGCGAGCGAGCCCGACGGCCGCTTCCGCTTCGACCGCCTGCCCCCCGGCCGTCACCGGCTGTTGGCGCGCACGGCGGACGGCGTGGAGGCCGTCACGCAGTTTGAAGTGCCCGGTGCCGGGGTCGACCTGGTGATGGGATGACGGAACGGGTGGCAACGGATTGCCCGAAAGGCTGCCTCGCAGCCTCTGGCCGCCGGCTCGGCGGACAGCGAAGGTTGGGACATGGCTAACGAGCCCCGTCCTAGCGTCCTGCTCGGGAATCTCGGGCCGATCATGCGTCTCGGCATGAATCGCGTCCTGAGCGAGCAGGGCTGCCAAGTGGTCGGTCAGGAAGACCGGCCCAGCGCCATCATCGGGGCCGCGAATCGTCTGCGTCCCGACATCGTGGTGCTCGACCTCGACAACGGGTCCTCGCGCGAGCTCGCCCAGCTCGTGCGCGGCGCCTCACCCGAGACCACCGTCGTGCTCTGGGCCCGGGAGGAGGACCTCATGGAGGTCCTCGAGCCGGCCTCGAGCACATCGCGTCGCGTCTCCGCTCCGATCGTGGAGCGGCTACGAGGCGAACTGAGCGGCCAGCACGTCCACGAGTGAAGGAGTGAAATGCCCACGTACCTGACTCCCGGCGTTTACGTCGAGGAGGTTCCGTCCGCGAACAAGCCGATCGAAGGCGTCAGCACCTCGATCGCCGCGTTCGTGGGCTTGGCGCCGGGCGGCCCGGTCAACACGCCGATGCGGATCTCGAACTGGACCCAGTTCGCGAAGATCTACGGCGACCCGAACGAGCCCGACAACGGCCCGTTCATGGAGGGCGCGTACCTGGCGCACAGCGTCTACGGGTTCTTCCAGAACGGCGGAAGCCTGTGCTGGATCGTGCGCGTCGGCGACGACGCCAGCTCCAATGGAGGCGGCGGCTCGGCGCGCGCCGCGCTGCCGGCGGCGAGCGACGCGGCCGTCGAGGCCTACGCCGCGGTCGCGCTCGAGGCCGGCCGCGACGACGTCAAGGTCGAGATCGTCCGAGGAGCCCGGCCGCCGGCGAAGGCGCCGACCAGACCTTCACGGTCAAGGTCAGCGCCGGCTCCGACAGCGAGGAGTTCGCGGGCCTCTCGCTCAAGAAGGGTCGCAACAACCTCGCGACCAAGGTCAACGCGCAGTCGAAGCTGATCAAGATCGAGGAGACCGGCGCGTCGCTGCCGGAGGCCGCGCGCGTGCCGGCCGCGGGCAGCTACACGCTGTCGGCGCCGTCGATCGATCCGAGCAAGGTCAAGCCGACGCACTTCGAGGGCGACGTCGCCCGCCGTCGCGGCATGGGCGGCCTGGCCGCCGTCGACGAGATCACGATGGTCGTGATGCCCGACATCATGACCCTCGCGTCCGACAACGGCGACGACGTGCAGATCCGCGATCTGCAGGGCAAGATGATCGCGCACTGCGAGAACGCCGGCGACCGGATGGCGATCCTCGATTGCCCGCCGGACATGCTCCCGCAGGAGATCCTCGAGTGGCGGATGAACACCGCCGGCTACGACTCCAAGTTCGCGGCGCTGTACTACCCGTGGATCGAGGTCCAGGATCCGCTGACCAACCAGCCGATCATGGTTCCGCCGTCCGGCCACGTCGCCGGCCTCTGGTGTCGCACGGACTCGACGCGCGGCGTGCACAAGGCGCCGGCCAACGAGGTCGTGCATGGGCGCCAACGGCCTCGGCTTCCAGATCACGCAGGCGGAGCAGGGCGGCCTCAACAAGGTCGGCATCAACTGCATCCGCGCGTTCCCGGGCCGCGGCATCCGCGTGTGGGGCGCGCGCACGCTGTCGAGCGATCCCGAGTGGCGCTACATCAACGTCCGGAGGCTCTTCAACTACGTCTCCGAGTCGATCATGGAGGGCACGCAGTGGAGCGTGTTCGAGCCCAACGACGAGAAGCTGTGGATTCAGCTCCGGATCGCGGCGACGAACTTCCTCACGCGCGTGTGGAGTGACGGGGCGCTGTTCGGCTCCACACCCGCACAGGCCTTCTACGTCAAGTGCGACGCCGAGACCAACCCGCCCGAGGTCATCGAGGCCGGCCAGGTCATCTGCGAGATCGGCATCTCGCCGGTCAAGCCGGCCGAGTTCGTGATCTTCCGGCTGAGCCAGTACAGCGGTGGCGACGGCTCGTCCGTCGAATAGTTCGTCGTCCAAGACCTAAGCGAAAGGAACGACCGGCATGCCGGCCAATGACAAGGAAGCACATGTCCCTATTTGGTTCACCTTGAAGATCGGCGGCGCCGAATCCGCTGGGCTCTTCAAGGAGGCCACGGGCTTTGACTCCGAGAGCGAGGTCACCGAGATCAAGCGGTCGCTGCCCAACGGGCGCACCGACCTGATCAAGGTGATGGGCAACCTCAAGTGGGGCGACATCGAGCTCAAGCGCGGCATCGATCAGGACAAGACGCTGTGGAACTGGCGCAAGCTGGTCATCGACGGCAAGCTCAAGGACGCCCGTAAGGACTGCACCGTGACGATGCTCGACTACGAGGGCTCGCCGGTCGTCACGTACTCGATCATCAACGCCTGGCCCAAGAAGTACACGGGCGTCGGCCTGAAGGCCGACTCCAACGAGGTGGCCGTGGAAGGCATCACGCTCTGCCACGAAGGCTTCGAGATCCAGTAGTAGGCCACGGAGGACTGACGGACAGCCAATGAAGTCGGAGTACGCCTTCACCCTTCCGCGTGGGCTCGTCGACAGCGCAGGCAACGTGCACCGCGAGGGCACGATGCGGCTGGCGACGGCCCGCGACGAGATCGAGCCGCTGCGCTCCGTGGAGGTACGCCAGAACCAGGCGTACCTCTCCGTCCTGCTGCTGGCGCGGACCGTCACGCGGATCGGGGAGTTCACCGAGATCACCCCCGAGTTGGTGGAGGGCCTGTACGCGGCCGACTTCGATCATCTCCAGCGCCTCTACGAGCGGATCAACTCCGACGGAGAGGCGGTGGGGGTGGTGGCCTGCCCGGTGTGTTCGGAGCAGTTCGAGGTCGACCTCACCGAGATAGAGGACGGGCGCCTGGGGGAATGATGCGGCCGTCCCCCGAGGAGTTGCTCGGGGAGGCGGCCAGGATCGCGTATCACCTCCACTGGCCGCTTGGACAGCATTCTCGACCTCGAGCACCCCGATCGCCGCCGGTTCCTGCGCGAAGCGGAGTCCCTCGCCGTCGCGAGCGGAGACTTCGAGTACCAGTTCGAGGAATAGACCACGATGGCCGACGACACCCCGCCCGAACCCCAGCACCGGCCCCCGGTGCGCATGGGCCTGCGCGTCGCCGCGCGCCACAGCGCGGGGCGACACGGCGGGCGGGTGCTCGCCGAGCAGGTGGCGGAGACGCACCGGCCGAAGCTGCTCGACGCCTCGACGCGGCTGGCCCGCAACCCGGCCCCGCCCGCGCCTCCCGCACCGCCCGCCCCGCCTTCTTCTGAGAGCGCGCCACCGCCCCCGCCGACCGCCGTCGGCGGCGACGAGCGTCCCTCCTGGGCGCCGCCGGAGATGAGCGACTTCGCCGCGCAGTGGTTGTTCGGCGACCAGCAATCCGCGAGCACCGACCTGATCGGGATGGCGCAGGCCGCGAAGATGCCCGAGCCGATCGGCGATCAGAAGCTCGCCCGCTTCCGCGCCCGCGGCGGCCTCGAGCGCTCCCGCGGCGCGCGGATCGTCGAAGGGGCCAGCGACGGCGGACCGATCTCCTCCTCGGAGCTCGGCCTGCCCGACTCCGGGCCGAAGAAGCTCGCACGGGCGCCGATGCCCGATCCTGTGGTCGAGCCGGAGCCGGAGCCGGTCGCGGAAGCCCCGGCACCGACGGTCGCCCGCCGCCTTGCGAACCGCCCGCCCGCGGAGTCGCCCTCCGTCAGCTCGGACGCTTCGATCGCGCGGGCCGCGGCCGAGACGTCAACGGCCGGCCGCGCCGCGGGCTCGCCGCAGCCGGAGGAGGCGGCCGCGCCCGCCGGGCCGGCGATCGCACGAACGCCCGCTCCGGCCGAGGCGCCCGCGCCCGCTGGGCCGGCGATCGCACGGACGCCTGCGCCGGAGCCGGCGACAGACGCGCCGCGCGCCGAACCTGCCGTCGCACGGACGGCCGCGCCGGAAGAGGCGGCCCCGCCGCGCGCCGAACCGGCGGTCGCACGGACGCCCGCGCCGGAGCCGGCAACGGACCGTCCGCCCGCCGGACCTGCGACCGAGCCGGACCGATCGTCGGCGGTCGCGCGCACACCTGCTGCGCCCGCGCCGGCGGATGCTGAACCGCCGGCCGCCACCGCGTCGCCGGCTCCGGCGACCGCTGCCCGGAGCCCGCTCGATCCGCCGCCACCGCCGGTGCTGGAGACGAGCACCCCGTCCTCAGGCCCGGTGAGGATCGCGCGCAAGGCCGCGCCCGCCGAGCCGGTCCGGCCGGTCGTGCGCCGCGTCGCCCGCTCTGCCGAGCCGCCGATCATCCCGGTCGAGCCCGCGCCGCCGGAGGTCGTGGCCGAGCCGGTGCCCGAGCCTGTGGCCGCGGCGCCCGAGCCGGCGCCGAGGAAGGGGCTGTTCCGTCGCATTCTCGATGCCATCCAGCCCGACCCGGATGACGAGCCGAAGGCGCTGCCGGCCGCGAACGAAAGCTCAGCTCCCGCCGAGGCGGCCATCGCGCGCAGCGCCGTCCCTGAACCGAGCGTTTCCGAACGTCCCACCTTGAGCCGCGCGAGCGGCGCCCCCGCCTCGAGCCCGACGGTCGCCCGCAGCGCCACAGCGAGCAGTTCAGACGGGTACGACCCCCCGAACCCAGCCGCCGACGCCGACGCCGTCGATCCGGCGCCCGACGCCGCCCCGACCGCGAGCGGGCCCGCGCGTTCGGCGCTCGAGGCCGGCGCGCCGGGTCCGGCGCTGAGCCGCTCCGCGAGCCCCGCGGCCGACGCCGGCCGTTCGACCGTGAGCCCGGCCGCCGGTGCGGGAACGGCCGACGGTCCGCCCGTAAGCCGGTCCGTGAGCACGACCGGCCGCGCCACTGTGAGCCGCCGGCCGGCGGACGCCGGCCAAGCGGGCGGTCCGACGTCGAGCCCCTCCGCAAGCCCGGCCGCAGACGCGGCCCAGGGCACCGCCGCAGGTCCGGCGGCGAGCGCCGGCGGCGCGGGCCAGAGCGCTGCCTCCGGTCCGACGCTGGGCCGCTCCGCGAGCCCGGCCGACGACGTGCGCCAGAGCGCCACCGCGGGTCCGACGCTGAGCCGCTCCGCGAGCCCGGCCGACGACGCGGGCCAGAGCGCCACCGCGGGTCCGACGCTGAGCCGCTCCGCGAGCCCGGCCGACGACGCGGGCCAGAGCGCCACCGCGGGTCCGACGCTGAGCCGCTCCGCGAGCCCGGCCGACGACGCGGGCCAGAGCGCCACCGGCGGCCCGGCGGGCTCCGACTGCCGGCGAACGTGCCGCTGCCCGGCCGACAGTGAGCCGCTCCGCGAGCCCCGCCGGCGACACAGGCCAGAGCGCCACCGGCGGCCCGACTGCAGGCCCCGACTCGGGCCAACGCGCCGCCGCCCGGCCGACATTGAGTCGTTCCGCGAGCCCCGCCGGTGACACGGGCCAGAGCGCCACCGGCGGCCCGACGGCGGGCTCCGACTCGGGCCAACGTGCCGCCGCCCGGCCGACGCTGAGCTCGTTCCGCGAGCCCCGCCGGTGACACGGGCCGGAGCGCCACCGGCGATCCGACGGGCTCCGATGCGGGCCAAGGTGCCGCCGCTCGGCCGACATTGAGCCGCTCGGCGAGACTGGCCGGCGACACGGGCCAGAGCGCCACCGGCGATCCGACGGTGGGTTCCGACGCCGGCCAAGGTGCCGACGCCGATTCGACAGTGAGCCGCTCCGCGAGTCCGGCCGGCGACTCGGCGGCGAACTCCGCCGCGGTCGCGAGCGATGCTGGCGGCCCGACGCTGAGCCGTTCGTCGGCCGGCGATGCGGCCCAGAGCCCCGCCGGCGGTCCGCCGGCGAGTTCCGGCGACGCGGGGCAAAGTGATGCTGGCAGTCCGACGTTGCGCCGCTCCGCGAGCCCGGCCGGCGACGCGCCTCAGACCGCCGCGAGCCGCCCGACCGTCAGCCCGGTCACCGACCCGGGTCAGAGCGCCTCCGGTCGCCCGACGGTGAGCCGCACGGGAGACGCGCCCGGCGGGCCGACCTTGAGTCGCTCGGAGCGCGCGGCGGCCGACGCGGGCCAGAGCGACGCCGGCCGCGGCGCTTCAGGCCGCCCGATCGTGAGCCGCTCCGCGAGCCCGTCCGGCGAGGCGAGCGAGGTCGCTCCCGGAGCCACCGGCGGTCCCACGCTGAGCCGCTCCGCGAGCCAAGCGGCCGGCGACGGTCCGGCGGCGAGCTCTGGCGACGCGGGGCAGAATGCCGCGGGTCGTCCCACGGTGAGCCTGGCCGAGCAGGGCGCCGGCGACCGGCCGATCGTGGCCCGCTCAGCGAGCCCGGCCGCCGATGTCGACGAGACCCCTAGCGATTCGGCGTCGGGTGATTCCGCGAGCCCCTCCGCCGACGGCCCGGCGCTGAGCCGCTCCGCGACGCCTTCCGACGATGGTCCGACGTCGACGAGCCCGTCCGGCGACGCCGGCACGAGCGCGGGCCGACCGACGGTGAGCCGCGCCGCGACCCCGGCCACCGACGCGGGCCGACGGACGGTGAGCCGCTCCGCGGCCCCTGACGCCTCCGCCGCGAGCCCGACCACGCTCGCCGGCCCGGCGTCGAGCTCCGCCGGTCGTCCGACCGTCAGTCGCTCCGCGGCCGCGCCCGCGAGCCGGGCCGACGACGCGACCTCACTGAGCCGCACCGCCGAGCCGACCAGCTCCTCCCTCGACGCGAGCCCGGCCGCCCCGAGCCGTCCGACGGTCAGCCGCGCCGCCGCCCCGGACGCGGGCCCGGCTGCGTTGACGCCCGCCTACCCGACGACGAGCGGCGCGCCGACACTCGCTCGCGGCGCCACGGACTCGGTCGGGGCGCTCGCCCGTCGCGCCGCGACGCAACCCGACGAGCCTCCCCAGCGCCCGCACCTGTCGCTCGTGAAGCCCGCCCCGGCGGCACCGCAGCATGTCGTCGCGCGCAGCGCCGCGGAGCGCCTCGCCGCGCAGACGGGCGGGACGATCGAGCAGGGCGAGGGCGGACTGCGCACGGTCCACTTCCCGCCGCCCCCGGGCGCGGGCCTCTCGACCCAACAGCCGTACACGATCTCCCGCGAGCTGTCCGACGCGCCGGTGGAGCAGTCCGTCCCGCAGCAGCAGTCCAACGACCTCCCCGCCAGCGCGAGCGGTCCACCGCAGATGGATCCTGAGACGCTTTACGAGTACTTCCTCGACCGCTTCAAGCGCGACCTCCTGATCGAGCGCGAGCAGCTCGGTCACCTGATCATCGACAACCCATAGCGAGCTACGCATGGCCCCAGCAGCAGAAGCACTCCCACCCGTCCATAACGCCAAGAACTTCCGCGTCGAGATCCAAGGCCTCGCGAACGTCACGCTGGGCTTCTTCACGCAGGTCACCGGCTTCTCGTCGCAGGTCGACGTGCTCGAGTACCCCGAGGGCGGGCGCAACGATTTCGTCCATCGCCTGCCGTCGCGCGTCAAGCAGGGGAATGTGACGCTCAAGCGCGGCGTCATCACGTCGGAGAAGACGTTGATCGACTGGTACGTGAAGACCACGCAGATGCCCCAGGTCACGACCCTGTTGATCCACCTCGAGGACTCGGAGCAGAAGCGCGTGAGGACCTGGAGCTTCCGGAACGCCTACCCCGTCAAGTGGACGGGCGGCGACCTCAACGCGGGCGGCACGGAGTTCCTGACCGAGTCGCTCGAGATCGCCCACAACGGGATGACGGTGACCTGATGCCCCCTCCGCCCGCCCCAGCCAACTTCGTCAAGGCCGCGCTCGCGATCGACGGTGGCGACGACGCTCGAGTGCTACTTCAACCCGACCGAGTACTCGCTCTCCAAGAGCAACGAGTGGAAGTACGAGAACGTCACCGGCACGTCGTTCACGGAACCGGAGTTCACGGGCGGCCAGCCGCGCCAGATGGAGCTCTCGCTGCTCTTCGACCAGTCGTTCCCGCCCTACACGATGACCGTGCGCGCCGCGACGGCCGCGCTGCTGGACGCGATGGAGGTCCCGTCGGGCCAGAGCGGCGGCACGCCGACCGCCGTCCCGCCGTTCATCACGTTCCAGTGGGGCGCATTGATCTTCAAGGGCGCGTGCACCTCGCTGTCGTGTTCGTACAAGCTCTTCCGCCCGGACGGGGAGCCGATCCGCGCCGACGTGAAGCTGACGCTCAAGCAGGCCGCGGCGACGATCAAGGGCCAGAACCCGACGACCCGCGCGCAGGCCGGCTTCGGCATGCACACGGTCAAGGACGGCGACACGCTGCCCTCGATCTCCTACCGCGCCTACGGCGACGCGACCCGCTGGCGCCTGATCGCCGAGGCCAACGGCGTCGACAACCCGCTGCACCTGCGCCGCGGCAGCTCGCTGTCGCTGCCGACGCTGGAGAACTGATGCCGGCGGCCCAGGCAGAACAACATGTCGCCGGCATCGATGTGCTCGTCGCCGGCGCGAAGCTGGACCCGAAGTGGCGCGACGCGACGATCGAGGTCAAGGTCGTCGACTCGCTGACGCTGCCCGACATGGCGCTGGTGCGGCTCGTGGACCCGAAGGGCGACAGCGTCGACAACCATCCGCTGCAGCTCGGCAAGGACCTGGAGATCAAGGTCGGCGCGACCGGCGACCGCGCGACGACGCGCATCTTCAAGGGCCAGATCGCGGCCGTCGAGCCCGAGTTCACCGCGAACGGCTGCGTCATCTCGATCCGCGCGTACGACAAGGCGCACAAGCTCAACCGCGAACGCAAGACGCGCACGTTCCAGCAGATGTCGGCCGCCGACATGGTCAAGAAGCTCGCCAACGAGGCCGGGCTCACACCGAAGACGACGGCGACCAGCGTCGTACACGAGTTCTTCCAGCAGAGCAACGAGACCGACTGGGACTTCGCCTGGCGGCTCGCGCTGATGCACGACTACGAGGTCGTCGTCGACGACACGACGCTCGAGTTCCGCCCCGCCGGCGCCGGCGACGGCGGCGCCGCGGTCGCGTTGAAGTGGCAGGAGTCGCTGATCTCGTTCCGCCCGCGCATGAGCGGTGTGCAGCAGCCGAAGACGGTCAACGTCCGCGCGTGGGACCCGAAGACCAAGAAAGCCGTCAACGGAACCGCGGCGAGCGCCACGACGAGCTCTTCGGCCGGCGTCGCCCGCTCGAAGGTCTCCAACGACCTCGGCGGCGGGACGACCGCGGTCACCGACCGCGTCGCCGCCAACGCCGGCGAGGCCAACGCGATCGCCAAGTCCACGCTGAACCGCATGGCCGACGCGTTCTTCGAGGCCGACGGCGTCGCCCACGGCTCACCCAAGATCAAGGCCGGCACCAAGGTCCAGGTCTCCGGCGTCGGCCAGCAGTTCAGCGGCACGTTCACGGTCACGTCCTCGACGCACCAGTACCGCGGGACGACCGGCTACCAGACGAGCTTCCAGATCTCCGGGCGCTCGTCGCGCACGCTGCTGGAGCTGATGCGCCCGCCCAAGGAGCGCGACTGGTCCGCGTCGCTCGTGGTCGGCGTGGTGACCAACAACAACGATCCGGACCAGATGGGTCGTATCCGCGTGAAGTACCCGTCGCTGAGCGACAGCGAGGAGTCCAACTGGGCGCGGATCGCGACGCCCAGCGCCGGCAACGCGCGCGGCCTGCTGATGCTCCCGCAGGTCGACGAGGAAGTGATCATCGGCTTCGAGCACGGCGACACGCGGCGGCCGATCGTCGTCGGCTCGGTCTTCAACGGCCGCGACAAGCCCGGAGCCGACCTGCTGCAGAACCGCGACGGCTCGTTCGCCCTGCTCTCGAACGAGAAGATCCACCAGCATTCCAAGAAGGACTTCGAGATCAAGTCGGACCAGAACATGACCGTCGAGATCAAGAAGGACGAGACGCACAAGGTCAGCGGCAACTACAAGAACGAGGCGACCGGCAACGGCAACCTCAAGGGCCAGCAGTACACGATCGAGGCCGGTTCGAGCATGACCGTCAAGGGCGTCTCGGTGACCGTCGAGGCCTCCGGCTCATTGACCCTCAAAGGCGCCACGGTGGACATCCAGGGCTCCGGCCCGGTGAACATCAAGGGCGCGATCATCAACCTTGGATAGAGTCGGCTCGTGACGGAGATCATCGGCTCTGGCCTCGCCTTCCCCCTCCAGGTCGACCGCCGCGGCGGCATCGCCCTGGCGAGCGACGAGCAGGACATCGACCAGGCGATCATGCTGATCCTCGGCACGGCGCCGGGCGAGCGCCCGATGCGCCCCGAGTTCGGCTGCGGCGTGCACGACTTCGTGTTCGACTCGATCGACGCCAACACGGTCGGGCGCATGGAGGACGCGATCCGCATCGCGCTCGAGCGCTGGGAGCCGCGCATCGAGGTCCAGTCGGTCGACTTCGACCTCACGCAGTCCGGCAGCGGGCTGCTGACCATCGACATTGGCTACAAGGTGCGCGCGAAGAACACCGAGCGCAACCTCGTCTACCCGTTCTACGTGATCCCGGAGGAGGAGGGGGAGTGAGGCTCCCAGAGATCGAGCTCGACGACCGCCGCTTCCAGGACCTCGTCTCCGAGGCCCGCACGCGGATCTCGCGCGCCTGTCCGGAGTGGACCGAGCACAACGTCTCAGACCCCGGCATCACGCTGATCGAGCTGTTCGCGTGGATGACGGAGATGACGATCTACCGGCTCAACCGCGTGCCGGACAAGCTGCACGTGGCGCTGCTGGACCTGCTCGGCATCCGGCTCGACGGACCGAGCGCGGCGACCACCAGCCTGCGCTTCCGCCTCGCCGACGCGCCGACCGAGCCGATCCTGATCCAGGGCGGCGCGAACCGAGGTCGGCACGCCGCGGACCGCCCAGGACGAGTCGGTCATCTTCCAGGTCGACGAGGACTTCACGATCCCGTCGATGCGCCCGGCCGCCTACGTGCTGCAGCGCGACGGACAGGTCAAGGACGTCGGCGTCGCCGACGGCGAGGCGCGCCCGCAGGGCTCCGACCAGCTCGCCTTCGGCACGCCGCCGCAGGTCGAGGACGCGCTGTACCTCGGCTTCGAGGAGCCGCTGGACCGGCTGATCGTGCAGATCGACGTCGACGCCTCGCAGGCGCGCGGCGCGGGCGTGAACCCCGAGGACCCGCCGCTGCGCTGGGAGGTCTCCCAGGCCGACGGCCAGTGGGCCCCGGCGATCGTGCTCGAGGACCTCACGGGCGGCTTCAACTACGGCTCGGGAACGGTCGAGCTCGAGCTGCCGCCGCGGTCGGTCGTCGCCCCGCTCGGCGGGCACCGCCTGCACTGGCTGCGCTGCCGGATCGCGGACTCGAGCCGCTCCGGCCGCCAGGGCGCGACGTACTCGCACGCGCCGGAGATCTACGCGATCACGGCCGCGCCGATCGGCGCGCGCCTGCCCTCCACGCACGCCGCGCACGTCGAGCGCGAGATCCTCGGCGTCTCCGACGGCACGCCCGGTCAGGTCTTCCCGCTGCGCAACCAGCCGGTGCTCAAGCTCGGCACCGGTGAGACGCTCGAGGTCCAGGACCCGGAGTCGGGCGACTGGGCGCGCTGGGAATCGCGCCCGGACTTCGTCGGCTCGACCGAGTTCGACCGCCACTTCGTGCTCGACCTGGTCTCCGGCGAGGTCGAGTTCGGGCCGGCGATCCGCGAGACCGCACGGCGGCTGGACGCAGTACGGCGCCGTCCCGCCCAAGGGCGCGGTGCTGCGCTTCACGCGCTACCGCCACGGCGGCGGCCGCGACGGCAACGTCGACGGCCGGCACGCTGACCGTGCTCAAGAGCACGATCGCCGGCATCGACACCGTGGTCAATCCCGGAGGCCGCGACCGGCGGCGTCGACGCCGAGATCATCACCCACGCGCGCCAGCGCGCGTCGATGGAGATCCGCTCGCGCTACCGCGCGGTCACCGCCGAGGACTTCGAGTTCCTCGCCGGCGAGGCGAGCCCGCGCGTCGCGCGCGCCGTCTGCATCCCGCCGCGCGACGGCAGCGCCGTGCCGCTGCATCTCGTCCCGCGCGTCTACCCGGCCGACCGCCGGCTGGACTTCGCCGAGCTGATGCCGGAGGAGGAGCTGCTCACCGAGGTCGCCGACTACCTCGACGATCGCCGCCTGATCGGCACGACGGTCGAGCTCAAGCCCTGCCGCTACCGCGGCCTGTCGGTCGTCGTCAACCTGCAGGCGCGCCCGCTGGCCGACACGGCGCGCGTCGAAGAGGACGTCGCGCACGCGCTCTACACGTACCTGAACCCGCTCGTCGGCGGCAACCCGACCGGGCCCGGCCAGGGCTGGCCGTTCGGCCGCGCGCTCAACCAGGGCGAGCTCTACGGCGTCGTGCACGCGGTCGACGGCGTCGAGTTCGTGCGCATCCTGCGCATCTACGAGACGAACCTCGAGACCGGCGAGCAGTCGGCCAAGCCGGCCGGCACGCACATCGTCCTCGAGCCCGACGAGCTGATGGCGTCGGGCCTGCACATCGTCAAGGCCACCCACCGCGAGGACTAGGTGCCTGAGCAGTACAAGCCACCAGGTGGCGAGGGCAACGGCTCCGGGCACAACGGCGGCGACGACGCCGACAACGGTTCGGGCAACGGCCACAAGACGTTCGGAGGAGCGGGCTTCGGCACGCTCATGATCCAGATGGCGTCGGGCCCGAAGGGCACGCCGCCGGTCGCATCGAGTCGGGCGTATCTGCGCAACGGGTTGCCGTCTCTGTATCAGGATGGCGATTTCGGAATGCGCTTCGTGGGCGCGCTCGAGGAGCTCCTGGACCCGATCGTGGCCGTCCTCGACGGGCTCCCGCAGCACTTCGACCCCAACCACGCGCCGCCCGACGTCCTCGGGCTGCTCGCGGCGTGGCTGGGTGTCGATCTCGACGAGACCCAGGACATCAAGCACCAGCGCGAGATGGTCCGCCGCTCCGCCGAGCTCGGCCGCCGGAGCGGCACCGTGAAGGGCCTCGACCTGGCGCTGAAGCTGCACTTCCCCGAGGTGCCGATGCGCATCGAGGACAACGGCGGCGTGGTGCTGGCACAGCCGTCCGGCGCCGGCGGAGAAGCCGTCGGCGAGCTTCGTCGTCTACTGCGACATCCCGGTCGACGAGACGATGCAGGCCGCGATCGCGCGCTGCATCGAGCAGTACAAGCCAGTACACAGCACATATCGCCTGCGCGTGAAGGCAGCGAAGAAGAAGGTTCAGTCATGAGGACATGCCAAAGCTGCGGCAAGGAGAACCCGGCAGACCGCGATTTCTGCAGCTGCGGCGAGTACCTGCGCTGGGAGCCGACGGGGTTCGTGCAGGCGATCACACCGGAGATGGCCGCTGAAGCGGCGGCGCAGGCCGCTCCACCCAAGGCTCCGGAGCCCGAGCCGGCCGCTCCGCCCCCGCCCCCGGCCGCGCGCGTCACGCCCTGCCGTCCCCGCGCCGCCCGAGCGGCGGCAACGGGCACGGCAACGGCCACGCCGCCGCGCCGCCGCCCGCACCGCCTGCTCCGCCGCCGCCGACGGTCGGCTCGCTGCCCGCGATCTCGCAAGGTGCAGTCCGCCCGCGCAGAAGCCACCCGCGCGGACGATGGTGCGCGGCGCCGTGCCCGCCCAGCCGCCCGCCGCGGCGCCGCCGCAGCCCAACGAGCCCGCCACGATCGTCCTGCGCCTGCCCGAGGGCGACCCCGCCAAGGGCGAGACGCTGCACCAGGCCGTCGAGCCCGGGCAGCGCGAGCGCGTGCTCGCGCTGGTGCGCAACCAGAGCGGGATCGTCGACAACTACGACCTGCGCGTCGAGGGCATGCCGCAGGACTGGTGGTCGATCTACCCCGGCACGGTCTACCTCGTGCCGTTCGGCTCCGGTGGCACCTACGAGCAGGAGGTCGAGATCCACCTGCACCCGCCGCGCGGCCCCGAGGCCGAGGCGCGGGTCTGGGAGCTGCAGATCGTCGCCGACTCCAAGGCGCACCAGATCGTCGCGGCGTCGGCGCCGCTGGCGCTGCACATCGAGCCCTACATCGAGACCGCGACGACGCTGCGCCCGCAGCGCAAGAAGGGGCGCCGCAAGGCGACCTTCGACGTCACGGTGGCCAACAAGGCCAACGCCCCGGTGCTGATCGCGCTCGACGGCGAGGACCCCGACGGCGAGCTGCAGTTCGGCTTCAACCGCCCGCCGCAGGAGATCCCGCCCGGCACGGCCGTGACCTCGCAGATGCAGGTCAAGCCGCCGAAGCAGATCTGGATCGGCCGCCCGCAGGAGCGCCGGCTGGAGGTCAAGACCGTCACGGGCGAGGAGGCCGCCGCGCGCGCCGCCGCCGAGCCGCTGAGCGCCGACGTGCTCGCGCAGGCGCCGCAGCAGGTCAAGCCCAAGTGGTACAAGCGCAAGGCGCCGCAGGTGCCGGGCGTCTACGGACCGCGCATCTACAAGCCGCAGCTGTACCCGCCGGACGTCAACATGGGTCCCGGCGGCCTCAATGTGCGGATGCCGCAGTTCAAGGCGCCGCAGATCCAAGGCCCGCAGATGGGCAGCATGAACGCAGCGCAGCTGGCCAAGCCCGGGGCCCTGAAGATCCCGGGCCGCGGCGGGCCGGCCACGCCGGCGGCGCCGCTGCTGCCGACCCAGGGCGTCTTCCGCCAGCGGCCGTGGCTGCCGTGGTGGCTGATCCCCGTGCTGCTCCTGCTGCTGCTGCTGATCTTCTTCCTGCTGCGCAGCGCGCCGCAGACCGCGATCGTGCCCAACGTCACCGGCAAGCCGTCGGCGTTCGCGGCCGAGGAGACGCTGACCAAGGCGGACCTCAAGCTCGACCCGAACAAGAAGGAACAGCTCGACGAGAAGGCCAAGCCCGGCACCGTCATCAAGCAGACGCCCGCGGCCGGCGAGAAGGTCGACAAGGGCACCCTGGTCGCGATCCTCGTCGCCGTCGGCTCCGGCAAGAAGAACGTGCCCAACATCGTCGGTCAGACCGCCGGTGACGCCGAGAAGGCGCTGCGCGAGAAGGAGCTGACGCTCGGTCAGGCCTCGCCCCAGCCGATCGATCCGAAGGGCAAGATCTCCAGCCAGATCCCGGCCGCCGGCGAGGTCGTCAAGGCCGGCACCGCGGTCAACATCTTCTATCCCGACCCGGCCGACGCCGCGAACAAGAAGAAGCAGAAGGACAAGGGCAAGGGCAAGGACGGCGCCGCGGGCGCCGGTGCGGCCGGCGCTGGTGCCGGAGGCGGCGGAGCGGCCGACATCGTCGTGCCCGCGATCGACGGCGCCAAGCTCGACGCCTACGCCAAGAAGGTCGCCGACCTCGGCGTCGTCCCGGTCGTCTCCAAGCAGTTCAACGACGCGCCTCCCGGGACGCCGTTCGCGACCGTGCCGCCCGGCGGCACCAAGGTCGCCGCCAAGTCCAAGGTGCGCATCCTCGTCTCCGTCGGCCAGCCGCAGGTCGTCTACACCAACGGCAAGAACATCCTGCGCCTCAACGGTGCCACCGGCGGCAAGCTCGACCCGGTCGCGACCAGCCCCGAGGACGAGGAGGACCCGACCTGGGCCGCCGACGGCGAGCACGTCGCCTACACGGCGGACGGCCGCGTGATGCTCAAGGACCTGACGAAGAAGAACTCGGCCGCCGTCCCGCTGACCAAGGCCGGCGAGACGTTCGAGAACCTCGCGTGGGCGCCGACCGCCGACAAGAACCTGATCGCGATGAACGACGTCTCCGACAGCGGCGACACCGATCTCTGCCTCGGCAACGTCAAGAGCGACGGGACCGACGTGAGCTGCCTCCGCGAGCCGTCGTTCGCGGTCATCCGCCACCTGCACTGGGCCCCGGACGGGCGCTCGCTGCTCGGCGTGGGCGTCAAGCTCCCGGCGGGCTCGGGCCAGTTCGGCATCGTGCGCTGGCGCGTGAAGAAGGACAAGCCGGCGTTCTCGCGAGAACGCGGACGACTGGAACAAGGGCCGCTTCCTGACCGACCTCGACACGCCGGGCAAGGGCGTGCTCGACGCCGAGGTCTCCCCCGACGGCAAGAAGCTCGCGCTCGTCTCCAACCAGGGCGCATCCGCGTTCCGGCTGTGGCTCGCCGACGACCCCGAGGACTTCGCGATGTCCAGCGCCAAGCAGACGCCCGTGCGCGCCTGCAAGGTGACCTGGCGCGGGGACTCCAAGGAGGTCATGGTGGTCACAGGCGACGCGGCCTGCGAGGAGGACGTCGCCGTCCTCGAGCGCGTCCCGATCGACAGCGTACGGACCGGTAAGGAGCTGAACGCGGCGGGCGACGATCCGTCGTTCCAGCCGCTCACCCTCGGAGGCTAGGGGAGTGTTGTGCCCCAGCTGCCGTCGCCAGCTCGAGCGCGGAGCGAGCTACTGCGGCAGCTGCGGCACGCCGCTGAACGGCGCATCCTCGCCGCTCGAGCTGGTGCTCGGTGATGCGACGCGGGTGCCCGTCGTGGCGGACATGACGATCGGCCGGGCACCGGGCGCTTCGCTGGTGCTCGACGACCCGTCGGTCTCGCGCGTCCACGCGCGGATCTCCGCCGATGCCGTGCTCGAGGACGCAGGCTCAAGCCACGGGACGTGGCTCGACGGTGTGCGCGTGACGGGCCGGAGCCAGCTGCGCGACGGCGCGAAGATCCGCCTCGGCGACGCCGAGCTGCGCGTCGAGCGCATGCGCGACGCGGCCGAGGCGGGACGGACGATCGTCGTGCGCGCGGGCGCTTCGCTGCTCGTGCCGTCGGTCGGGGCGGCGACATCCTCGGCGACGCATTTCGGCATGCGGCCGAAGATCCGTTCGGGCTACGCGCTGAAGAAGCTCGACGCGTCCGAGGGTCGGCGCCGCTGGGTGCTGCGCGACCTCGACAGCGGGACGTTCCTGCGCCTCTCCGACAACGACGCCTGGCTGTTCCAGCTGCTCGACGGCTCCTACGGGCTGGTCGAGCTCGTGGGCCTGGCCGAGCAGCACTTCGGCTCCTCCGGGCCGGCGCGGCTCGCGCGCCTGCTGCTCGGATCTCGGTGAGCGTGGGTTCCTCGACGGCGTCGCCGGCGCGCAGGCGGCCCTGGCCGAACCGCCCGACGGGCCGTCTGAAGAAGCTGTTCAAGCCGCGCGAGAAGGTCTTCCCCGCGATCGCGACGCGGATCGAGTGGCTGTACAAGCACGGCGGCTGGGTGTTCTTCACGCGCCCGGTGCTGATCGCGCTGGCGGTGCTGATCGTGACCGGGATCGCGACGTTCGTGGCGCTGATCGTCGGGCGCTACGGCACGCCGTTCGTCGTCGCCAGCAAGTTCGGGCTGGGGCGGCCTCGTGTTCCTGTTCGGGCGCTTCGTGGTGGTGGCCGTGCACGAGACGGCGCACGGATTGACGATGGCGTCCTTCGGGCGCCGGATCGAACGCGCGGGGCTGAAGGCGATCGCGATCTTCCCGTACGCGTTCGTCGACACGAGCGAGGCGTGGTTCGAGCCGCGCCGGCGCCGGATCGCCGTGTCCGCCGCCGGCCCGGTCTCGGACTTCTCGATCGGCGCCGTGTTCGCGCTGTGCGCGCTGCTGCTGCCGGAGGGCACCGTGCGCGACATCTTCTTCAACCTCGCCTTCGCGGCCTACGTCGGCGGGTTCTTCAACCTCAACCCGTTCATCGAGCGCGACGGCTACCACATGCTGGTCGACGCGCTGAACGAGCCCGGGCTGCGGCGGCGTGCCAAGGAGCAGCTCGAGCGGCGGCTGGGTGGCGGCAAGGCCTCGACGGACTCGCCGGTGCTCGATGCGCTACAGCCTGTGGGGCCTCGGCTGGTCGGTGCTGGCGGCCTGCTTCGCGATCGGGATGTCGCTGCGCTACGAGAAGATCTTCCTCGCGATCACCGACAACAAGGCCGTCGTCTATGGCGTGATGGGGACGCTCTGGGTCGCGTTCTTCGCGCCGGTGTTCATCGTCCTGGGCAAGCCGATCTGGCGACGGATACGGGACTGATGGCCACCTCGTCGGAAGCTGACGTCGCAGCCAAGCTGCTCGAGCGCCTGCTCTCCGATCCGGCGTTCCGTGCCCGCTTCCGGCGCGACCCGGCCGGCGCCTGCCGCGAGGCCGGGCTCGACGGCCTCGCGCAGGAGATGTCGGTGGGCGGCGGCAAGGCGATGCACACGCTCGACATGCGCGAGTCGAAGTCGAGCCTCGCCGGCGTGATGATGGCCGCCGCCATGGAGGGCGTGGCGATCTACCAGTTCACCGAGAACGTCCTCCCCCACCTCGAGGAGATCCCCGGCCAGATCGCCGACGTGCTCTCGCGGGTCGATCTGCCGGCGATCAACGTCCCGCTGCACAAGCCGCCGACCCCCGAGGTTCCCGCCGCGACGGCGGTCGAGCCCACAGGCGCCGAGGCCGGCGTTCCCGCCGGCGGGGCACCGGCCGCAGCCGCCCCGGCGGCGCCGGCACCGCCGGCCGCGGTCCCGGAGGCTCCCGCGGCCAAGGACGCGGCGGCCGCCGCGGCCGAGAAGCCGAAGGCCGCGGCGGTCAAGGAACCGCCGGAGAAGGCCGCCGCCAAGGACCCGGCCGAGGAGGCCGCGAAGAAGATCGCGAAGGAGAACTCGCCGGAGGCGGCCGAGAAGGCGGTCCAGGACGAGGCCGCGGGTGCGCTCGACCAGCGGACGACCGGCGTGCCGTCGTCCTCCGACCTGCCGACCGGGGACACCACCCTGCCGACGGCGGAGGCACCGCCCGCCGCCGACCCGGCAGCCGCCGCCCCCGCCGCCGCGGCGCCGGCCGCGGCCGTACCCGACGTCGCGGCCCCGCCCGAGACGCCCCCGCCGGTGGAGGCGCCGCCGGCCGCGCCCGTGCCCGAAGGCGGCGCCGAGGTGCCCCCGCCCCCACCCGAGGCGGCCGCTCCCGCCCGCCTCCCGAGGCCGCCGCTCCCGCACCGCCGCCGGAGGCCGCTCCGGCCGAAGCGGCTCCCGGCAAGGGAAAGTTCGCGGCGAGGGCCAAGTCGTTCGCGGCCGCCGCGGCCGCCAAGGTCGGCTCGACGCCGCGTGGCACGCCGCCGGTCGCGGCCGCCGCCGAAGTACCCGCCGCGGACACGGCACTTCCGAGCCCGCCCGCCGCGGACGCCGCGCTTCCGAGTGCGCCCGCCGGCGACACGACGTTGCCGACCGACACACCCGCCGCCGGCGACACCACGCTCCCGACCGCGGCGCCGGCGGACACCACGCTGCCCTCGGCCCCGCCCGAGGGCGACACGACGCTTCCGACCGAGCCGGCGCCAGGTCTGGAGTCGACCGAGCCCACCAAGCCGCGCGGCGGCCAGGCGGCGGCGATCGTCGACGCTCCGCGCGCGCCGAAGCGGCACGCGATCGATCCCGCCCAGTTCGGCGCCGAGGGCACCGGCGGCAAGCCGGACCCCGAGGCGCTGGCGCTGCTCAAGAACAAGAACATCGTGCTCGACGCCGACGGGATCAAGGACATCAAGGCCGGGCGGATCGACCCGCGCGTCGTCGGGGTGCTGACGAAGCTCGGCCAGGAGCACAAGATCACGGTCTCGTGCATGTGCTCCGATCACCCGAAGCTGACCTCGGGCGGATCGGTCTCCAACCACCACTTCGGGCGCGGCATGGACATCGCGTCGATCGACGGCGAGGTCGTCGGCCCGGGCAGCCCGCTGGCGCGTGAGGTCGCGAGCGAGCTGTCGTCGCTCGATCCGAAGATCCGCCCGAACGAGATCGGCTCGCCGTTCGCGATCTCGGGTCCCGGCTACTTCACCGACGCCGCGCACCAGAACCACCTGCACATCGGCTTCAAGGAGCCGATCAAGCCGGGCTTCAAGCTGCCTTCCGGCCTCACCGTCGATGACCCGCCCGAGGCGGCGGCGCCTGCCGCGAGCGCCGCGGCCGTGGCGCCCGCTCCCGTCGTCGCGCCCGTCACGCCGGTCGCTCCCGTGGCTCCTGTCGCCGCGCCCGCCGCGGTCGCCGCTCCCGCCGTCGCGGAACCGCCGCCCGAGGTGCGCAAGGGCTCGCAGGCCTTCCTGAAGGCCGTCACCGCGACCGCCGCCGAGGCCGACCGCAAGCGCGTGTCGGGCAACGACTCGATGGCGTTCCTGAAGGCCGTCGAGCCGCCGAAGGCGAGCGCGGCCGCCGCGGTCCCCGGCGCGCCCGTCGCGGACATCGCCGCCGTGGCCGCCGCGGCACCGGACGTCTATCCCGGCGACAGCGCGCCGCGCGAGCAGATCGCCGCGTGGATGGCCGGCCAGGCGGAGAAGCGCGGGCTGCCGCCCGAGCTGCCGCTGATGGCCTCGCTCGTCGAGTCCGGGATGAAGAACGTCAACTTCGGCGACGCGGACTCGGTCGGCTTCTTCCAGATGCGCGTCGGGATCTGGAACCAGGGCGACTACGCCGGCTTTCCCGACAAGCCGGAACTGCAGGTCAAGTGGTTCCTCGACAACGCGGAGAGCGTCAAGAAGGCGCGGATCGCCTCGGGCAAGCCGATCGACGACCCGAACTCCTACGGCGACTGGATCGCCGACGTCGAGCGCCCGGCCGAGCAGTACCGCGGCCGCTACCAGACCAAGCTGGCCGAGGCCCAGGATCTGCTCAAGAGCCGGCAGGCCGCACCGGCCGCCGTGCCCGCGGCGGCCGCGGCCGTCGATCCCGGGGCCGTCGTCTCCGCCGGCGGCGGTGGCAGTTCGCTCGGCGCCGCGGCGCTGCAGGTCGCCCAGTCCCAGAAGGGCGTCGCCGAGGTCGGGACCAACACCGGCCCGCAGGTCGACCAGTACCTCGCCGCGGCCAAGGTCGCGCCGGGCAACCCCTGGTGCGCGTCGTTCGTGACGTGGTCGCTGGAGAAGGCCGGCCACAAGATGCCGGGCGGCGGCTGGGCCGGGGTCGCGACCTGGGTGCGCAACGCCGAGCAGAACGCCAACGGCCTCAAGTTCGTCACGGCCGAGGAGGCGCGGCCCGGAGACATCGTCGCCTACGACTGGGGCGGCCAGAACGACTTCGGCTCCGACGGCCACATCGGGTTCCTCGAGAGCAACGTCAAGGACGGCAAGTTCACCGCGCTCGAGGGCAACAACGCCGACAAGGTCAACGTCGTCCCGCGGTCGGTCGGCGGCGGCGCGAAGGTCGTCTTCATCCGCGTCGAGGGCAACGCGCCGCCCGGCTCCGTGCCCGTCCAGCCCGGCGCCGCGGTCGACGCCGCCCCGGCCGGTGCCCCCGCCGCCGCTTCGCACCCGATCGATCCCTCGCAGTTCGGCGGCGAGGGCACCGGCACGGGCGGGGACGCGGGCGCCGAGGCGCTCGCGCTGCTGAACAACAAGAACATCGTGCTCGACTCCGTCGGGGTCGCCGACATCAAGGCCGGCCGGATCGACCCGCGCGTGATCGGCGTGCTCACGAAGCTCAGCCAGAGCACAAGATCACGGTCTCGTGCATGTGCTCGGACCACTCGAAGTTCACCGCCGGCGGCTCGGTCTCGAACCACTTCTTCGGGCGCGGAGCGGACATCGCGGCGATCGACGGAGAGACCGTCGGGCCGGGCAGCCCGCTCGCGCGCGAGGTCGCGAGCGAGCTCTCCTCGCTGAACCCGGACATCCGCCCGAACGAGATCGGCTCGCCGTTCGCGATCAACGGCGCCGGCTACTTCACCGACGCCGCGCACCAGAACCACCTGCACATCGGCTTCAAGCAGGAGATCCCCGCCGACTGGAAGCCGCCGGCCGACGTCGCCGCCTCCGTGCCTGCCACGGCTGCCGCCGTGCCGGGCGCACCGGTCGCGGCCGCCGCTGCGGTCCCCGGCGCTCCGGGGGCGGCCGCCGCTGCGGCGCCGGAGGTGCGCAAGGGCTCGCAGATGTTCCTGAAGGCGGTCACCGCGCAGGCCGCCGACGTCCACGCCAAGCGCGTGGCGAGCAACGACTCGCTGGCGTTCCTGAAGGCGGTCGAACCGCCGAAGGCGAGCGCCGCCGCGGTCGACCCGGCCGCCGCGCAGCCCGCCGCCGCCGCGCCGGTCGACCCGGCCGCCGCCGGCGGCCAGCCTGCCGCCGCGGCCGTCGACGCCGCCGCGGTGGCGGCCGCCGCGCCTGACGCCTATCCGGGCGATAACGCCCCGCGCGAGCAGATCGCCGCGTGGATGGCCGGCCAGGCCCAGAAGCGCGGCCTGCCGCCGCAGCTGCCGCTGATGGCCTCGCTCGTCGAGTCGGGCATGAAGAACCTCAATTTCGGCGACGCGGACTCCGTCGGCTTCTTCCAGATGCGCGTCGGGCATCTGGAACCAGGGCGCCTACGCGGGCTACCCGGAGAAGCCCGAGCTGCAGGTCAAGTGGTTCCTCGACCAGGCCGAGGCCGTCAAGCGCCAGCGGCTCGTGTCGGGCAAGTCGATCACCGACCCGAACTCGTTCGGCGACTGGATCGCCGACGTCGAGCGGCCCGCCGAGCAATACCGCGGCCGCTACCAGACCAAGCTCGGGGAGGCCAACGGGCTGCTGGCGTCGTCATCCCCGCCGGCCGCCGCCGCGCCGGTCCCCGTGGCCGCCGTGCCGGTCGATCCCGCCGCGGCCGCCGCGAGCGCCGCCGCGGTCGGCGACGCGAAGCTGCCGTCGGAGATCCTGGCGCCGGTGCAGGAGGCGATCGCCGCGGGCAACGCCCCCGGGCCGAAGGCACTCGCCGCGATCGAGGAAGCCTCGAAGTACGTCGGCACCGACTACAAGTGGGGCGGCTCGACGCCGCAGACGGGCTTCGACTGCTCGGGCCTGATGCAGTGGGCCTACGCGCAGTCGGGCGTGCAGATCCCGCGCGTGACCTACACCCAGATCGAGGCGGCGAACGGGATCGAGGTCGACCGCTCGCACCTGAAACCGGGCGACCTCGTGTTCTTCGCCGCCAACGGCGACGTCCACCACGTCGGGATGTTCCTCGGCGGCGACAAGTTCCTGCACGCGCCGCACACCGGCGACGTCGTGAAGGTCTCAAGCCTCGACGAGCCCTACTACGCGCAGCAGTTCGCGGGCGGCCGCCGCTTCGACCAGGGCGCCGGCGTCGCCGCCCCCGCAGCCGCGGCTCCCGCGGCGGCACCTGCCGTGGCGTCCGCCGCAGCCGTGGCCGCGCCGCCCGCGATCGACCCGACCGAGGTCGCCAAGGCGCAGGCCGCCGTCGCCCGGGACGCCGCCGAGGTCCGCCGCAACGACTCGCAGCTCTTCCAGGCGATCAAGGCCACCGAGGCGAGCAAGGAGCGGGAGAAGAACCGCTCGATGATGTTCATGAAGGCGATCGACCCGTCGCAGGTCAAGCGCCCCGAGGCCGCAGCCGCCGCGGTGCCCCCGCCCGCCGCCGCTCCCGTGCCCGTCACGCCCGCTCCGGCCGCGCCGGTCCCCGCCCCTGAGGCCGCCGTCCCCGCCGCGACGACGCCCCCGGGTGAGGCTGCCGGCGTCGCCGCGGCCTCGATCGACCTCACGAACGCCGCGACGGACTACCCCGGTGACAACGCCTCGCAGGCCGAGCTCGCCAAGTGGCTGGCCAAGCAGGCCGAGAAGTCCGGGCTGCCGCCCGAGCTCCCCGTCATGGCCTCGCTCGTGGAGTCAGGCGTCAAGAACGTCAACTTCGGCGACGCGGACTCCGTCGGCTTCTTCCAGATGCGCGTCGGGATCTGGAACCAGGGCGACTACGCCGGCTATCCCGAGAAGCCCGAGCTGCAGGCCAAGTGGTTCATCGACCAGGCGCTCGCCGTCAAGCGCAAGGCGATCGCCTCCGGCGACGCCGATTTCGGCAAGGACCCGTCCAAGTTCGGCGAGTGGATCGCCAACGTCGAACGCCCCGCCGAGCAGTACCGCGGCCGTTACCAGCTGCGACTCGGCGAGGCGCGCAAGCTCCTCAGCGGCTGAGCGCCGGGCTCAGCCCTCGCCACCGCCGGTCACGGGGTCGCTCCCGCCGCCACCGTTGGACTTCGGCGTGGTGGGCTTCGGCGCGGTGGGCTGCGGGGTCGTGTTCTGCGGCGTGGTGTTCTGCGGCGTGGTGTTCTGCGGCGTGGTGTTCTGCGGCGTCGTCGTGGTGGTCGACGAGGACGAGGAGGACGAGGAGGACGAGGACGTCTTCTTCGCCTTCGGCTTGTCCTTGATCAGCGTCGGCAGGGTGGTGAAGTTCGCCGCGCCCTTGGTCAGGCTCGCGGGCAGCTTGTAGCCGGCGTTGGCCAGGCCGTCGAGCGCTGCGGCCATGTCCTTCTCGGCGGCGACGGCCTTGGCGCCCTCGCGCTTGTAGCCGGCGCGGTCCTTGCTCTTGCCCTCGGCGGCGGCCTTCTTGTAGGCGCCACCCGCGGTCTTCAGCGCGGCGACGAGCTGCGCGTTGAGCAGCGTGTCGGCCGGGCTGACGTCGAGCTTGCCGAGCGAGCCGGCGGCACCGGTGTACGCGCTGGCGAGCTTGCTGGTCGCGGCGACCTGGCTCGTGCGCTTGCCGGCCTTGTGGAGTGCTGAAGCGGCCGTCTTCTCCTGCTTCTCGAGCTTGCCGAGTGTGCTCTCGACGTCGCCGGAGTACGCCGCGCTCGGGCCGACCGGGAAGGGCTTGCCCTCGGTGATCTGCATCGAGGAGGCGATCTTCGTGCAGGTCTCGGCCTCGGCGACGCAGGCGAGCGTCGCGACGCCCTTGCTCGTCGGCACGGCGAAGATCGATCCGGTCCCGTCGCCGATCTTGACGTTCTCGTAGTGCAGCGCCTGGACGCCGTCGGCCAGATCGACGGGCGCGCCGGCCGGCAGGTCGGCGGTGCGCAGCGCGTCGGGCAGCAAGGTCGAGTTCGCGGCGGTCTTGTCGGCGTTGCCGATCACGATCGTGCCGCCCTTCGGCCCGCCCACGCTCACGGCGCCATCGGCCAGGCCGGGCACGGCGGCTGCGTCGCCGCCCTCGGACCAGCCGGCGGGGACCTTGAGTGCGATCCCGGAGGCGGCGATCGGGACTTCGGCGCCGGGAGTGGCGGCCGGCGTCGCCGCGCTGGTCGCGGCGGCCGGCTTGTCACCGCCGCCGCCGGTGGCGACGACCGCGATCACGGCGACGACGGCGAGGCCGCCGACGATCGCCGCGGGGATGACGAAGCGGCGGTTGGAGCCGCCTTCCTTCGGCGCGGCGGGCGGGGCCGGCGGCTTCGGCGGCTCCTTGATCGCCTGCTGCGGCATCATCGTGTCGGCGGCGAACACGGGCGCCGCGACGGGCGGCTCCGGCGCGGGTGCGACGGGCGCGGGCGCGACGGCCTCGACGGACGGCGGCGTCAGCTTCGGCTCGCTGGTCGGCGGACGCGACGGCGGCGGCGCGATGTAGGTCTCGAACGCCTTCGGCGGCGCGACGTCCTCGACGGGCGGCGTGAGGTCGGCGGGCGGGTCGGCGAACGCCACGGGCTCGGGCTCAGGCGCGACCTCGGGCGGGGCGGGCGCCGGGGCCGGCGCGATCAGCGCGTCGGTCGGCGGCGGCGGCGCCGGGGAGGCGAACGTGACGAAGCCCGTCTCGGCGACCGGCTCCGGATCGGGAGCCGGGGGTGCGGGGACCGCCTGCGAGGGCATCGGCGTCGGCGGGCCGACGACCACGTCGGGAATCGACGGCGTCGACGCCGACGGCGGCGGCGTGTACATCGGCGGCGTCGCGGCCGGGCCGGTGTCCGACGCGGGCGCGCCCCACGCGAACGACTTGAACTCCTCGGACGCCGATGTCGCCGGCGGTCGTCCCGGGGAACGGGGCGGGGGTCAGCGGCTTCGCGCCGTTGGTGCCTTCCTGCTCGTGCTCGACGAGCCGCGCGTCGCGGCGCCAGCGCGGGCCGAGCAGGCTGAGCAGGATCTCCTCGAAGTCGTCCCAGGCGTCCTGGGCGTTCTGGGTGCGTGCCGTCGGCTCCTTGACCAGCAGCGCCTCGACCCAGGCCGAGATCCGCGGGTCGACCTCAGGCCGGATGCTGATGACCGGCGCGATCGGCTCGTTGACGTGGCGCAGCAGGATCGCCATCGGCGCGTCGGAGTCGTGGAACGGGACGTTGCCCGTGAACATCTCGAACGCCATGCAGCCGACCGAGTAGAGATCGGTCCAGGCGCCGATGTCCTGCGCCATCGCCTGCTCGGGCGCCATGTAGGTCGGCGTGCCGACGGTCGTGCCGGTCGCGGTCAGGAACGCGCCCGTCTGCATCTTCGTCGTCGCCTTGGCGATGCCGAAGTCGGCGATCTTCACGCGCCCGTCCGAGGTCACCATCAGGTTCTCGGGCTTGAGGTCGCGGTGGACGATGCCGTGCGACTCGCCGTGCGTGAGCCCGGCGAGCAGGCCCTCGAGCACGCCGCCGATCTGCGCCAGGTTCATGCGCCCGACGTACGGCCGCAGCGAGCCGCGCTCGATGTACTCCATCGCGATGTACGGCGTGCCGTCGTGCTCGAAGTAGTCGTGCACGGTGACGATGTTCGGGTGCGAGAGCGACCCGGCGACGCGCGACTCGCGCAGGAAGCGCTGGGCGAAGGACGGGTCCGAGGCGTGGAACGCGCCGAGCTCCTTGAGCGCGACGAAGCGGTCCAGATCGGTCTGCCGCGCCAGGTACACCAGTGCCATGCCGCCACGACCGACCTCCCGGAGGAGCTCGTAGCGACCGACTGTTTTCATGACCTCAGGCATCCCTGCGTTCCTCTGCTCGACCCACGGTGACCACTAGCCGTTCGCAATGACTAGGACTTGACCCGGAAACATCACCATCAGCGTCGGGCACGGCACCGGCACGCCGTCCGTGATCCCGGGAACCGACGGATTGCCCAGCATCGCGGGCTTGCCGCCGATCATGACCTTCGTCGAGATCGACGCCATCGGAACAGGCAGCACGGTGCTCGTCGTGCACGGCTTGCTGGCCGGGGTCGGCGGCACGGGGCACGTCGTCGGGTTGCCCGAGATGTCGCCCGCGCACAGCGCCGGCGACCCGCCGACCATCACCTTCGTCTGCTTCGGCATCAAGACGACCGGCCCAGCGTGGCAGCAGGTGATCTGAGCAGATACGTTGACGAGCGGTGGCATAGGCCTTTCCTAACGATGAGGCTCCGCGTAGTATCGCCAGAGTCTCACCTGCCAGCAACCACTCCCAGGGATGAAGCTCTTCGTCCTCGACACCCACACGATCTATCGACGGGGCCTCGTGGCGTGTCTGGACCTGCTCGAAGAGGTCGAGTCGGTCGCCGAGGCCGAGCGCGTACGCGACGCCTGGGAGCATCCCGCGCTGTTCGCGACCGACCTCGTGTTGATGGATCCGGCGCTCCCGGGCGGCGGTGATTTCGTCGCCGCCGTGCGCGAGGCGACCGGCGCGCGCGTGATCGTGTGCGCGTCCGACAGCGGCCAGGACGCGGCGATCTCCGCGCTGCAGGCGGGAGCGGTCGGCTATTTGCCGAAGGCGGAGCTGACGCCCGAGACGCTCGCCAGCGCGGTCCGCGCGGCGGCCAACGGCAGTTCGGTGATGACGCCCGACCTGCTCGGGCACCTGCTCGCGAAGTTGCCCGAGAGCGCCAGACTCCCGTCTCGCCGCGGCACGTCTCACCGACCGCGAGCAGCAGGTCCTGACGCTCATCGCCGCCGGGCATCCGACCCGCGAAGTGGCGCTCGAGCTCTCCTACTCCGAGCGCACCGTCAAGAACGTGCTGCACGACGTCGTGACCAAGCTCAACGCGCGCAGCCGCTCACAGGCGGTCGCCTTCGCCGTTCGCGAGGGTCTCATCTGAAGTCCCGTCGATCGGGTAGGGAGCCTGACAAGGTGCCCGACCCCGATTTGTTCGCATGCTGACGACCGTCGAGCCGCTGCTCGAAGAACGGCGCATGGTCATCTGCGCCGGCTCCGGCGGAGTCGGCAAGACGACGACCGCCGCGGCCGTCGCCCTCGGCCTCGCCGAGCGCGGCAAACGCGTCGCGGTGGTGACCATCGACCCCGCGAAGCGGCTGGCCAACGCACTCGGGCTGGAGGAGCTCGACAACGAGCCGCGCAAGGTCGACCTCGATCTCCCCGGCGAGCTGTGGGCGATGATGCTCGACTCCAAGCGCACGTTCGACCAGCTGATCGAGCATCTCGCGCCGGACGAGCGCACGCGCGACGAGGTGCTCGCGAACCGGATCTACCAGCAGCTCTCCAGCGCGGTCGCCGGCTCGCAGGAGTTCACCGCGATCGCCAAGCTCTACGAGCTCGACCGCGACGGCGACTACGACGTGATCGTGCTCGACACGCCGCCCTCGCGCAACGCGCTCGACTTCCTCGACGCCCCGGACCGGCTGACGCGCTTCTTCCAGGGCCGCGCGATCCGGCTCTTCATGCGCCCCGCGGGGATCTCGGGACGCATCCTCGGCCGCGGCACGGGCATGGTCTTCGGCGTGCTCCAGCGCGTCACCGGCGTCGATCTCCTGCGCGACCTGTCGGTCTTCTTCCGCTCGCTCGGCGGCATGATCGACGGCTTCACCGAGCGCGCCGCACGCGTCGGCGCACTGCTCGAGGATCCCGCGACGACGTTCCTGATCGTCACCGCCCCGCGCCACGATCCCGTCGAGGAGGCGATCTTCTTCCACCGCAAGCTGCGCGAGGCCGGGATGCCGTTCGGCGGGCTCGTGATCAACCGCGTGCACCAGCCGCCCGACGACCGGCTGCCGGTCGCCGTCGCCGCCGACCTCGGGCCGGCGCTGGCGGAGCGCGTCACGGTCGCGACGGGCGAGCTGGCCGCGCTCGCCGCCCGCGACGCGACGAACGTCGCACGGCTTCGCGAGCAGCTCGGCGGACCCGCCGACGATCCTCGATCCCCGAGCTCGAGGAGGACGTCCACGACGTCGACGGCCTCGCGCTCGTGCGCTCACACCTGTTCGCCGATTAGCAGCGGCGCGCCGCGTCCACGCCCGGGTCCAGGCAGAGCGTCTTGCGCGTCGGCAGCTTGTTCTTGCGCGTCGTGTAGCGGATCTCCTGGCGCCGGTATCCGGGAGCGCGGATCCGCAGCGTCAACGTCGTCCCCGGCGGCAGCGAGCGGCCGGCGACCAGCGCGGTCAGGTTGTACGTGAAGACCGCGCCGGCGGGCGTCGGCGGGAAGAACTGGATGTACTTGCGGCACGGGGTGTCCAGCGTGCGGTCGAGGCAGAGCAGGAACACGCTCGTACCCGGAGGCAGCCCGACGAGCGTGAGTTTGTCGAAGCGGGTGTCGCCGTTCTTGGCGTACTTGATGTGCCAGTCGACGAATACCGACTTCGGCAGCAGCTTCGGCTTGCGGGTGACCGCCGAGCACGGCAGCGTCGGGCTCGTGCCGATCGGGCAGTCGAGCACGCACGCCGTCGGCGAGCCGTCGCCGAGGGTGCAGGTGCGCTCGGTCCGCGAGAACCCGGTCGCCGTCATCCGGAAGCGGCTGACCACGCGGCGGCCGTCCGGGTGGGTGCGCGAGAGCTGGATCTCGTCCCCGCGCCGGAACACGTGGCGCTTGAACGATGCGTTGAGCAGGTCGGCGTAGCGCCCGGAGTCCGTGACGGCGTCAGCCGCTACGAACGGACACGACGGCGCGCCGTCGACGCACGACAGCCGCGCGACGGTGCCGGGGTCGCTGTCGTACACGCCGGCCCGATCGAGGACGTACGCGTTCGACCCCTTGATGGCGAACGAGTAGTAGAAGAACCCTTCGATCAGGTTCGTCTTGACGGTCGGTGCCTTGGCGCTCGCGGCCGGGGCGGCGAGCATGAAGACGAGAGCGAGGAGGACCAGGCGGCGCATCGCGCGATCCTTCTGCACCGCGCTTCACGCTGTCAAGCGGTGGCGGGTGCTTCCGGTACTTCGCGCAGTTCGTCGGCCACTCGGCGCAGCGCGGGATCGAGGTGGCCGCACAGCACGTCGCGCAGCACGGCGCGCAGGCAGCCGCCGAGCTCGTCGACGAGCGCGTCGACCTCCATTCCCGGCCGCACGAAGCCGGCCATCGCGGCGCGTTCGAGCGAGATCGCCTCGCGCACGCGCGACTCGAGCCGCGGGCGATCGTGCGCCTCGGCGCAGATCGAGGAGAGGCGCTCGGCCACACCGTCGTAGCCGACGCTGTCGACATCGGCGAACAGCGCGCGGGCCGCGAGCAGCCAATCGGTCAGCGCCTCGACGGCACCGCCGCGCTCGCAGCCGAGCTCGAAGCGGCGCAGCGCCCAGGCCAGCTCCCCGGCGCGCGGCGTGCGGCGGGAGACGAGGCCGCAGAACGCGCGCAGCGGGTCCTCCTCCTCGCAGCTCAGCAGGCAGTCTCCGGCAGAACGACGCAGGCCCGTGGCGAGCGGGATCGCCATCCACGCGCTGCCGTCGGTGCGCGCCCAGGCCGTCGGCCCGAGCGATGGCTCGGCGTCGTCCCACAGGCGCAGCGCGGTCTGCAGGCGGCGCAGGCGGCGGCCGGCGGTCGCGAGCGCGCGCCCGTCGCCCGCGGCGGTCTCGAGCGCGAGCACCGCGACGGTCGCATGCGGGTCGTCGGAGAGCCCGGCCGGCGCGTCGGCGAGCGTCGTCGCGCGCACGAGCGACAGCCCGTCGCCGAGCGCCACCTCCTCGGACTCGATCACGAGGCCCTCGACCAGCGTCACCACGACCGAGAGCGAGCAGTCGGCGTACGCGATCTCCTCGAGCTCGTTGTACGCGGCCCGGAAGCGGTCGGGCTCGTAGACGAAGTCGGTGGCGTCGGCCCACACCGCGGCGAGGAACGCCTGCAGCGCGCAGTCGGCGAGCGTGCGTGGATCGCCGGCGGGCACACGACGTCCGCGGCGCTGCAGATACGCGGGCACGTCGGGAAGCGTCGTCAACCCCTGCGCCGCCGCCGGATAGGACGGCAGCCGCGAGAGCATCCCGATCCGCTGGGCGATGAAGCGGCCGGTCAGCGGGCGGTAGCAGTACAGCGGGGCCGAGCGCGTCGGCGTCGCGTCGAGCTCGAACGGAATCTCGGCGCCACCGGCCACCTCCTCGGCCAGCTGCCAGGCGGCTTCCTCGACAAAGGCCGCGAGTGAGTCATGCAGCGCCCGGTTGTGCATGCGCTGCCGATTCGCCGCAGGCTCACGCCCTCCTGCCGGAGCACGTCCACAGGTCGCGGATTCGCAGCGAGCGCGTGCGGACGGACCGAGCGGCCGCGGCGACGCGACCGGCTTCGGGCGCTTCAGCGCACGAGCCGGAAGCGCCGAGCCATTCGGCGCCGTAGGTCCGCATCGAGTCGATGATCGGGACGAGCGCCATGCCCTTCTCGGTCAGCACGTACTCGACGCGCGGCGGCACCTCGGGGAAGGTGCTGCGGCGAAGGATGCCCTCTTCTTCGAGCGCGCGCAGGCGCAGCGACAGCGTGCGCGGGGAGATTCCACCGAGCGAGCGCTCGAGCTCGCAGAACCGCGAGCGGCCCTCCGAGAGATCACGGACGATCAGCAGCGTCCACTTACCGCAGACGATCTCGGCGGTGCGACAGACTGGGCAATCGGGATCCGGCATCGATTACCCAGTCTAGCCGCAAAGCTTCACGAACTGAAGTGATGGCTAGAACGAGATGCCCGGCGGCGGCGCCGAGGGCGGCGGCGGGCCGGACGGTGCGGCGGACGCGACACCGGCGGCCATGGCCGGCTCAGCGGCGGGCTCGGGCTCGGTGTGCGACGACAGATCGGCGATCGGGCCGCCCGCGGCGACCATCAGCTTGAAATCGTGCGGCGAGGTCGCGGCCCGCATGGCCTCTTCGTACGTGATCCGGCCGGCCTGCAGGTGGCGCAGCAGGTGCTGGTCGAACGTCTGCATCCCGTAGTAGCCGCCCTCGGCGACGACCTCGGGGAGCTGCCCGGTCAGCTTCGGGTCGAGGATCATGTCGTGGACGCGGCCGGTCATGACCATGATCTCGCAGCAGGCGACGCGGCCATGGCCGTCGGCGGTCTTGACGAGGCGCTGGGAGACGATGCCCTTCAGCGTGCCGGCGATCATCGCGCGGGCCTGCTGCTGCTGGTGGGGCGGGAAGAAGTCGATGATGCGGTTGACGGTCTCCGACGCGTCGACCGTGTGCAGCGTCGAGAGGACGAGGTGGCCGGTCTCGGCCGCGGAAAGCGCGGTGTGCACCGTCTCCTCGTCGCGCATCTCGCCGACCAGGATCACGTCCGGGTCCTGGCGCAGCACGCGGCGCAGGGCGCGCTTGAAGGACGCCGTGTCCTGGCCGACCTCGCGCTGGTTGATGATGCTGTTGCGGTCGCGGTGCAGGAACTCGATCGGGTCCTCGATCGTGACGATGTGCTTCTTCATCGTCCGGTTCATGTGGTCGATCATGGCCGCGAGCGTCGTCGACTTGCCGGAGCCGGTGGTGCCGGTCAGCAGGATGATCCCGCGCTCCTGGTTGGCGAGCGTGGTGACCGCCTCGGGCAGGCCGAGCTCGTCGACGGACTTGATCACGACCGGGATCGCGCGCATCACGATCGAGACCGAGCCGCGCTGCATGAAGGCGTTGACGCGGAAGCGCCCGAGGCCTTCGACGGAATAGGAGAAGTCGACCTCGTTGTCGGCGTCGAACTCGCTGACCTTCTCGGGGTCGAGCAGCATCTGCGCGAGCGCGGCGCGCGTGTCCTCGGGGTAGCAGCCGCTCGGTGCCGGCGATCGGCTCGAGGTGACCGTGCAGACGGATGAGCGGATACGCGGGGACCTTCAGGTGCAGGTCGGAGCCCTCAGCCGCGATGAGATAGCGCAGTGCGTGATCGAGATCGAAAGCCATACAACCCGTTCATCGGCCCTCTGCCCGGAAGGTCTTGAGCGCTTCGCACTCGTCTGGCCTCAACCATGGGCATCGCGCCGCGCGCGGCAAGCGCTTCCCGGAGCGCGTCCGCGGCCGCCGCCACGCGCTCGACGCCCAGCGCCTGCGCCAGTTCCGCGTTCAGCGCCGCGCGGATCTCACGCCCCGCCCGCACGGCGTCCTGTCCGCGGGCGGTGAGGGTAAGCCGGCGAACACGCGCGTCGGCGGGATCGGCGACCCGCTCGACATAGCCGAGGCCTTCGAGCTCGCGCGCCGCCTTGGAGATCGCCTGCGAGCTGACACCGAGGTTCTCGGCCACCTCGCCGACGGGCCGCGGGCCCTCGACGAGCTGCTGGAAGACGAAGCCGTGCGAGTACCGGACGGCCGGGTGCTCGGCCCGCAGCCGCTCGAGGATCTCGGCGTTGAGGACCTCACCGAGCAGCTGGGTCCAGAGCACGAGGTCGTTGTCATGTAACCCAGGTTGTGTAACCATGGTTGCATGATACTCGACGACCTCTTCTCGGCGGCGGCAGAGTTCGACACCGACAGGCTCGCCGCGATCGTCCACCCCGACGTGCGCTTCAGCGAGATGCCGAACCTGATCAACCCGCAGGGCAGCGAGCGCGGGCGCGACGAGGCGCTGGCCGGCTTCCGCAAAGGGCGCGAGTTGCTGTCAGCGCAGTCCTACGAGGTGCACTCGCGCGTCGCGGCCGGCGACACGATCGCGTCGCGCGTGACCTGGCGCGGGACGCTGGCGGCGACGGGCGCGCAACTGACGGCGCACATCGCGACGTTCACGCAGGTGCGTGACGGCAAGATCTACCGCCACGCCACCTACGACTGCTACGAGGCCTTTTAGGCGACGTCGCGGAGTTTTTGAGCCTCGGCGAGGCTCTGGAGCTTCTTGAGCGACTGATTCTCGATCTGGCGGATGCGCTCGCGCGTGACGTTGAACGTCCGCCCGACCTCGTCGAGCGTGCGCGGGTGCTCCCCGCCGAGCCCGTACCGCAGCTCGAGGACGCGGCGCTCGCGGTAGGAGAGATTCTCCAGCGCCTCCCGCAGCGCTTCCTTGGTGAGGATCTCCGCGGCCCGCTCGTAGGGGGACTCCGCACGTTCGTCAGCGATGAACTGACCGAACTCGGACTCCTCCTCGTCGCCGACCGGCTTCTCGAGCGAGACCGGCGCCTGGGCGGAGCGCTTGATCGAGTCGACCTCCTCCGGATCGATGCCGGTGACCTCGGCGATCTCCTCGGGGGTGGGTTCACGGCCGAGCTCGGTGACGAGCTTGCGCTCGGCGCGGCCGATCTTGTTGAGCTTCTCGACGACGTGGACCGGGATCCGGATGGTCCGAGCCTTGTCGGCGAGCGCGCGGGCGATCGCCTGGCGGATCCACCACGTCGCGTAGGTCGAGAACTTGAAGCCCTTGCGGTAATCGAACTTCTCCGCCGCGCGAACGAGACCGAGCGTCCCCTCCTGGATCAGATCCAGGAACGGCAGGCCTTGGTTTCGGTAGTTCTTGGCGATGGAGACGACGAGCCGCAGATTGGACTCGACCATCTTCTGCTTGGCGTCCAGATCGCCACGCTCGATGCGACGAGCGAGGTCGACCTCTTCCTGGGCGGTGAGCAGGCGAACCTTGCCGATGTCCTTCAGGAACAGCTGAAGGGAATCGGTGGTCATGTCCGGCTTGAGGTCGATCGTCGCCTTCGCCTTGCGACGACCGCGCTTGTCCGGCGCGCGATCTTCCTGCCCGGCCGCCAGGGCCGGGTCGATCTCTTCGACCAGTTCGATCTCAGAGCGCTCGAAAAACGCGTGCAGTTCTTCGAGGTCGCCCTCGTCGACGTCCTGCTCGGACAGCGCCGTCGTGATCTCGGCAAACGTGAGAACGCCGACCTGCTGACCCTTGAGGATCAGCCCTTTGACTTCTTCGAGTTCTTGCAGATCCACAACAGACATGGATGTCCCGTTCTAGCGAGGCTCCGTGAGAGCCGGGCCTTTCTGGATATATGTGCCTGGCGACCGGCTAAGGGCGATTGGACCACCCTCCCGACGGCCGTCGTGGCTGAGTCTAGGCGCTGCGATTGTCGACTTCCACCCGCAGTTTTTGGCCGGTCCGATATCCGGCGCTGCGCAACGGTGCGCGATGCGAAGGTGGGGTGTCACCGCCCATTGTCGCAGGCGAAGCTTCACCGTTCCAGGCGTACACTCGACCGTCGATGGCGGACAAGGCCGCGAAGCCCAAGAGCAAGGCCGAACGCGACAGCATCGGCGTGCTCGGGACGCTCCCTGCGAGTCGCCCGGATCGGATCGGCCGGCCGCGCCGTGGAGAGGCGAAGCCGGCTGCCGCGAAGCCGCGCGCGAAGGCCGCGCCGGCGAAGCCGAAAGCGGCCGCGAAGCCGAAGCCGAAGGCCGTGGCGAAGCCGAAGCCGAAGGCGGCCGCGAAGCCGAAGCCGAAGGCCGTCGCGAAGCCGAAGCCGAAGGCCGTCGCGAAACCGAAGCCGAAAGCCGCCGCGAAACCGAAGGCGGTCGCCAAGACGCAGGCCGCGCCGAAGACGCGACCGCGCGCCACGTCCGCGACGCACGAGGCCGCTCCGCACAAGCCCGAGGCCGTGCGCCCCGCTTCACCGCCGCTGACCCCGCCGCGCCGCGTGACCGATGCCCCGCCGCCCAAGCCACTCGCCCCGCCGACCGGCACCGAGCTCGTGACGACCACGATCCGCGCGGCCGGCGAGCTCGCGCAGATCGGCCTCACGCTCGGCGGTCACGCGCTCAAGCGGGCGGTGGATCGGATCCCGCGGCCTAAGTGACCGGGGGGCTGCCGCCCCCGGACCCCCCGCTGTGTCCAGGTAGCCGATCATCCGGTTCGTCAGAGCCGTGAGTCCCGGCACCGGCGCCTCGACCGCCAGCGGACGATCGGCGAGGATCGCGAGCAGCCGTTCGGACCACTCCGGCGCGGAGCGCGCCGCGAGCGCGGCACCCACCTGGGCGGCGCGGCGGACGATCGCGGCGTCCATCGTCCAGACCGCCTCGAAGCTGCGCTCGCCCGAGCGAGCGGGCGTCTCCCAGCCCACGAGGCAGGCGGCGTAGCCCGGGGCGTCCACGATCACGGCCCATTCGTGGCCGAGCGCGTCGGCGGTCGTGATCGGGATCTCGGCCGGCTCGTCGTCGCTGCCGAGGTGCACGCCCGGGAAGGTCGCGAACACGCCGACGGCGTCGGCGACGTGCGCCAGGCGCCGGTAGCGGTGCTCGACGGCGCGGTAGTTGGCCTCGTCCTGGAAGGCGCCGATCACGACCGGCCCGGCGGCTCGGGCCATCGCCTCCTCCTCGATCGCCCGCGAGAGCGCGATCAGCGTCGGCCGCCGCAGCTTCTGCGGGCGCACCGGCGCCTCGCCCGACGCGAGCGCGGCGAAGATCGACGGGCGGTCGGTCGAGCCCTCCAGCGAACGCGCCCGGTCGAGCGCCGCCGGCACCGAGAGCCCGCGACTGCGGTACGCGACGACGCGCCGCAGCGCGACAACGTCCTCCTCCGTGTAGACGCGGTAGCCGGCGGGCGTGCGAGCGGGCTCGGGGAAGCCGTACCGCTGTTCCCACATGCGGATGGTCCCGGCGGCGACGCCGGTCTGCGCGGCAAGGTCTTTGATGGCGAGTTTCTTCACGAAATGACTCCGAGACAACCTACGGCTCCGCGCCCGATCGGGATTCTCATCTCGCCAGCCGGGTAGCTCAAGCGGTTCATGCGCGAACCCGCTCCCATCCTCGTGACCGGCGCGACCGGCTATGTCGGCTCCAAGCTCGTGGACGAGCTGCAATCCCGCGGCCATCCGGTCCGCACGCTGAGCCGCCGCGGAGCTGGCTCAGGAGAGGCCTACAAGGGCGACGTGCTGTCCGGCGAGGGTCTGCCCGAGGCGCTCGCGGGGGTCAGAACCGCGTACTACCTCGTTCACTCGATGGGTCGCGGCGACTTCGCCGCCAAGGACCGCCAGGCCGCCGTCAACTTCGCCGAGGCCGCGGCGAGCGCCGACGTCGAGCGCATCGTCTATCTGGGCGGGCTCGGCTCCGAGCAATCCGAACATCTGCGCAGCCGCCACGAGGTCGCCGAGCTGCTGCGCGCGCGGCTGGGTGATCGGGTCGTGTACGTGCGGGCCGCGATGATCGTGGGTCCCGGCAGCGCGTCCTACGACATCCTCGAGCACCTCGTCAAGCGCCTGCCGGTGATGATCGTCCCGCGCTGGTTGGACACCAAGACGCAGCCGATCGCGCTCAGCGACGTCCTGCGCGCGCTCGCCGACGTGGCCGAGCGCAGCGACGCGCCCGCCGAACTGCAGCTCGGCGGCTCCGAAGTCCTGACCTATCGTGAGATGATGCGACGCGCCGCGCCGCTCATGGGCCGCCGTCCTCCCCTCGTCATCCGCGTACCTGTCCTCACCCCGCGACTCTCCTCGTACTGGGTCGCCCTGGTCACCCCGGTCTCCTACGGGATGATCAAGCCGCTCGTGGACGGCCTGGGCGCCGAGATGATCGTCGACCGCCCGCCGCCGCCCGGCCTCAACGACGAGCCGCTCGGCTTCGACGACTCGGTTCGGGCGGCGCTGGAATGAAACTGCTCAACCGGCAGAACGAGCGCCGGATCGCCAACGCGGTGATCGCCGACCCCGAGCAGCACACGGTGATGGACAAGGGCGGCGCGGTGCGCTCGATCCAGGCCGCCAACGTCGACATGCCCGAGGACGAGCTGCTGGCGCTGTGGGAGCCGATGAACCTGGAGCGGCTCGCCCGGACCTACTGGAAGTACCTGTCACGGACGACGCTCGGGATCATCCGCGTGACCTACACCGAGGACGAGCGCGCGGTCGTCGTGATCGGCCGGCCCTTCGTGCTGCTGCGCTTCCACGCGCCGGACTACGACATCTCCGGCGAGCGCGGCGTCGTCCAGTGGCGGATCAAGGACGGCCTGCTCGTCTCCAAGCGCAACGAGGGCTACCTGGAGATCGACGTCAAGCGCATGGAGTCCGACCGCCAGGGCTACGAGCGCGTGCACGTCGAGGTCGAGATCGCGAACTTCTACCCGGCGATCGCGACCTGGATCGCACGCTGGGTCTACGTGCAGACGCAGTCGCGCATCCACGTGCTCGTGACGCACGGCTTCCTGCGCTCGCTCGCCCGCCTCGAGCTCGAGGAGTCGGCCGTCGGTCGCTTCTCGGACGCCGGCGACGACAAGCGCCCGGTCAACGTCGGCGACACGCCCTGGCAGGGCGTCGCGGCACTCACAGTGCTCGTAGGAGCGCTCGTGTCATTCCTGCGACTTCGACGAACGCGTCGCGCGAAGAGGGACTGGCGCCCGTGGAGTTGATGAAGCCGTGGAAGAGGCCCGGGAAGCGGCGCGTGTACACCTGCACGCCGGCTGCGGAGAGCGCCTCGGCGTAGGCCTCGCCCTCGTCGCGCAGCGGGTCGAAGCCCGCGGTGACCACGAGCGCCGGCGCCGAGTCCTTCAGGTTCGGTGAGAGCAGCGGCGAGATCAGCGGATCGGCCGGGTCCATGCCCGCGGTCAGGAAATGGCCGGTGTACCACTGCATCAGCTCGTCGGTGAGGAAGAAGCCGTCGCCGAACAGCTTGCGCGACGGCCGCTCGACGGTGCCGTCGACGACCGGGTAGATCAGCAGCGCGAGCACCGGATCGAACTCGATCGCGAGCGTCGCGGCGAGGTTGCCGCCGGCGCTGTCGCCGGCGACCGCGACGCGCTCGTAGCGCTCGCTCGCCCAGCGGAAGGCGCTGCGGGCGTCCTCGACATAACCGGGGAAGGGATGCTCAGGCGCCTTGCGGTACTCGACGGCGAGCACGTCGACGCCGGCGTGGCGGCAGAGCATGCGGCACGGCGCGTCGTGCGTGTCGAGGTCGCCGACGACGAAGCCGCCGCCGTGCAGGTACAGCAGCAGCGGCTTCTCGCCCGGCTCGACCGACGTGTACCTGCGCGCCGGTAGACCGGCGACCGTGACGTCCTCGACCTTCCCCACCGGCACGACGCGCGTTCCGCGGGCCATGGCGGCCTCCTGACGCGTCAGCGCGCGTGCCTGCTCGACCGTGAGGCTCTCGTCGAACACCGGCACGCCGATGCGCTCGCGCAGCGCGAGCATCAGCTGGACATCGGCCTCCAGGCGCTGGCCGTCGATGATGATCGGGGCGCGGCCGGAGAGCCGCCGCTGCAGACGCGGATTGAGTCTCCCGAGCCGTTCGGCGGCGCGTGTCTCGACGCGATGCTTCATCCCAGGCGGTAGCCCGTCAGCTCGCGCAGCTTGGTGCGGTCGTGGCGTGAGGCGATCCGCCGCACGGTGCCGGAGCGCGAACGCATCACCAGCGACTCGGTGGTCGCGCCGCGCGTGCCTTCGTAATGGACGCCCTGGAGCATGTCGCCGTCGGTCACGCCGGTGGCGCTGAAGAAGCAGTTCTCGCCCTTGACCAGGTCGTCGTGTGTCATCACCTTCGTGACGTCGTAGCCGGCAGCCTCGGCGCGCTTGCGCTCGTCGTCGTCCTTCGGCCACAGCCGGCCGATCAGGCCGCCGCCGTAGCACTTGAGCGCCGCCGCGGTGATGACGCCCTCGGGCGTCCCGCCGATGCCCCACAGCAGATCCACGGGCCGGTCAGGCGCAGCCGCGAGCAGCGCGCCGGCGACGTCGCCGTCGGTGATCAGCCGCACCCGCGCCCCCGCCTCGCGGATCGCCTTGATGCCCTCCGCATGACGCGGGCGATCGAGGATCACGACCATCACGTCGTTGACCTCGACCCCGCGGCGCTCGGCGATCAGCTCCACCGTCCTGCCCAAGGGGCGGTCGAGATCGAGCAGGTCGACCAGGCCCTCGGCCGCGGCCATCTTCTCCATGTAGAAGACCGGGCCGGGATCGAACATCGTGCCGCGCTCGGAGAGCGCGATCACGGCGACGGCGTTCGGGCGCCCCTGCGCCGTCAGCCGCGTCCCGTCGAGCGGATCGACCGCGATGTCCACCAGCGGCGGCGTCCCGTCGCCGACGATCTCGCCGTTGGCGAGCATCGGCGCCTCGTCCTTCTCGCCCTCGCCGATCACCACGACGCCGTCCATGTGGATCGTGTGCAGCACGGCGTGCATGCCGTCGACCGCCGCCTGGTCGGCGGCCTCCTTGTCGCCCATGCCGACGAACCGAGCCGCCTGCAATGCCGCGGCCTCGGTCACCCGTACGAGCTCGAGCGCGAGGTTGCGATCCGGCGGCATGGACTCGCGAGGGGAGGTCATAGGACTCCTGGGGGCTTTCGGGGACGTTCGGTGCCGCTCGCGCGCAGGGCGCCGCCGAAGATCATCAGCAGGCAGCCGAGCACCGCCATGTACCAGCCGATCCGCAGCGAGATCTGGCCCGACGGCTCGCCGGGACGGTCGACGAGGCCGACGTAGAGCACGAGGACGAGCGCGATCATCGCGACGACCGCGGTCAGCTCCCCGCGCGGCCACGACAGCTGGTGATCGCGCGCGACGATCCACGCCAGGATCATCGGGGCGAGCGCCGCAGCCAGCAGCAGCCAGTGCAGGATCGGGAAGGCCTCCCAGCCCGAGACCGAGCCGCGCACGCCGTCGATCTGGGCGTTGCGGTTGTCCGGATTGGTCGCGTACCAGGGCAGGAAGAGCCCGAGCGCGAGCATCAGCCCACCGAGCACGGCGAGGTATTCCCCGCGTCCTAGGCGGCTGAGGTTCATGCGTGGCTGAGCCTATAACGTGCCGTCGAGTGAGCGACGCATTGGTCGAGGGCGCCGACGGACGGCTGCGCTGCTTCTGGGCCGGGTCCGCGCCCGAGTACATCGCCTACCACGACGAGGAGTGGGGGCGCCCCATCCGCGACGACCGCGGGCTCTACGAGCGGATGACGCTCGAGGCGTTCCAGTCAGGGCTGGCCTGGATCACGATCCTGCGCAAGCGCGAGAACTTCCGCGCCGCGTTCGCGGGCTTTGACCCCGCGAAGGTGGCCGAGTTCGGCGAGCAGGACGTCGCGCGGCTGATGGCCGACGTGGGGATCGTGCGCAACCGCGCCAAGATCGACGCCGCGATCAACAACGCCCGCGCCGCGCTCGACGTGCCGCTGGGCGAGCTGATCTGGTCCTTCGCGCCCGAGCCGCGGCCGCGGCCGCGCGATCGGGGCGAGCTTCCCGCGGTCACGCCCGAGTCCACGGCGCTGGCCAAGGCGCTCAAGAAGCAGGGCTTTCGCTTCGTCGGGCCGACCACCGCCTACGCGATGATGCAGGCCTGCGGCCTGGTCGACGACCACTTCGAGGGCTGCCATGTATGAGCGCCTCTCGGGTGGCGGGTCGTTCTCGGCCGCCGAACTGCTGGCCGAGGCGGACCTCGGCGCTGGGGCGACCGACGAGCGGCCGTACACGTTCTTCAACTTCGTCTCGACCCTCGACGGGCGTGCCGCCCTGGACGGCAGCACCCGCCCGCTCGGCGGCCCGGCCGACCTCGAGATGCTGCTCGCGCTGCGGGCCGTCGCCGACGCCGTGTTGATCGGCCCGAGCACCGTGCGCGCCGAGGGCTACGGGCGGCTGGTCTCCGCCGAGCGGCGCGCCGACACGCCGCCGGCCGTGCTGATCTCCCGCCGCTTCGACATCCCCTGGGAGGCCGGCCTGTTCGAGGCGGAGGGGCAGCCGGTGCTGATCTACACGTCGATCGAGGCGGGCGAGGCGCCGTCGGTCGCGGCATCGGTCGAGGTGGTGCGGCTCGAGGTCTGCTCGCCGGCCGCGGCGCTCGCTGATCTGCGGGCGCGCGGCGTGCGCGCACTCTTGAGCGAAGGCGGCCCGACGCTCTTCGGCGGCTTCCTCGAAGCGGGGCTCGTCGACGAGCTCTTCCTCACGCTCACGCCGCTGCTGACCGGCGACGAGACGGAGATCTCGATCCTGCGCGGAGGCCGCCTTCCCGACGTGTCGCGCCTGTCGCTGCGCTGGGTCTTGCGGGCCGAGGACGAGCTGTTCCTGCGTTACGCGAGCACACGTTAACCTCGAACAGGATGGTCTGGCGGCTGGCGCTCACGTTCGTGTTTCTCCTTGCGCTGCCCGCTTCGGCGCGGGCGGCTGACGTCTCCGTCTCCAGCGGCGTGCTCAAGTACACCGCCGCCCCAGGGAAGGTGAACAACGTCACGTTCGTCGAGGCCCCGACAGGCACCGTGACGATCGAGCGGATCACGGATGACAAGGACGCCTTCGGGACGGTCACCGGTTGCTCGCGCGACTCGGACACCGTGGTCACCTGCGTGGGCGTCACGAACGCGGTGCTGGACGCCGGCGACATGAGCGACCGCATCTCCGCCGGCTTCCTCGACGACCAAGGCGACTTCCGTGGCCTCACCTCGGTCGGGGCGACGATCAGCGGCGGCGACGGCAACGACGCGCTCGCCGGCGGCGCCCGCACCGACATGATCGACGGCGGCGCCGGCAACGACGACATCGACGGCTTCGCCGGCAACGACTTCCTGCGCGGCGGCGACGGCAACGACGAACTGCGGCCGAACACCGGCACCGACACGATGGTGGGCGGCGACGGCGTCGACACCGCCGCGTACGGCAAGCGCGTCTCGCCCGCCTTCTCGCTCGACGGCCTCGCCAACGACGGCACGACGAGCCCGCCCGAGAACGACCTCATCGGTGCCGACATCGAGAACGTCGAGGGCTCGGCCGAGGACGCCACGCAGACGGTCACCATGACCGGCGACGGCCGCTCCAACCGCCTCACGGTCGTCTTCGGCAAGGGCATCATCACCGGCGGCGAAGGCGCCGACGTGCTCGAGGGCGGCCCGCAGGACGACACGATCACCTCGCGCGACGGCTCACCCGACACGGTGATCTGCAACGGCGGCACGGACACCGTGATCGCCGACACCCTCGACGTCATCTCGCCGAACTGCGAGATCGTGCAGAAGGAGGCCGCGCCCGGCGGCCCGTTCGACGATCACCCGCCGACGGTCGCCTGGAGCGCGCCCGGCGCCGGCTCGAGCCTGACCGCCAACGCGGCGACCATCCTGGCCGTCAACGCGAACGACGACCGCGGCATCACCCGCGTGCAGTTCTTCGACGACGACCGCCTGCTGTGCGACGACACGGTCGCGCCGTACTCGTGCACGTATCAGCCGCGCGGCGGCGACGTCGGCCGCAACACGCTGATCGCGGTCGCCATCGACGGCGCCAACCAGACCACGAGCGTCATCCGCGCGATCAGCGTCCGCCGCTTCGCGCCCAAGGAGGTCGGGCTCGCGCTCAAGCCGAGCCGCGACCGCAAGGCGCCATACGCGTTCCGCGCCACGGGCCGCGTCCTGCGGCCCGATCCGGTCTCGCCCTCGCAGGGCTGCTCGGGCACGGTCACGCTGACCGCCAAGCGCGGCTCGAAGGTCGTCTCGACCAAGCGCGTCACCCTCTCGCGCACATGTGAGTACAAGGCCACTTTCAGCTTCAAGACGCGCGTCGCCCCGAGCCTGCGGATGCAGGCGAAGTTCGGTGGCAACGAGGTCCTCTCGGCGGAATCGTCGAAGACCAAAACCGCCCGCCTGGGCTAGGTTCAGCCCATGCAAATAGACGGTATGAACGCTCTCGTAGCCGGGGGCGCGTCCGGCCTTGGCGCGGCCACGGCCCGCCGCCTGGTCGAAGCCGGCGCCAACGTCACGATCGCCGATCTGAACGCCGAGCGCGGGTCCGCGCTGGCGGAGGAACTCGGCGCGACGTTCGTCGAGACCGACGTCACCGACGCCACGCACGTCGAGGCCGCCGTGGTCCAGGCGGCGGGCGAGGACGGCCTGCGGATCTCGGTCTGCTGCGCCGGCATCGGCCCGGCCGAGAAGACCGCCGGCCGCAAGGGCCCGCACAGCCTCGAGCTGTTCGAGAGCGTGATCCGCGTCAACCTGATCGGCAGCTTCAACGTGCTCCGCCTCGCGGCCGCGGCGATGCTCGACAACGCGCCCAACGACGAGGGCGAGCGCGGCGTGCACATCAACACGGCCTCGATCGCCGCCTACGACGGCCAGATCGGCCAGGTGGCCTACTCCGCCTCCAAGGGCGGCATCGTCGGCCTCACCCTCCCGGCCGCGCGCGACCTCGCCCAGTCGGGCATCCGCGTCTGCGCGATCGCCCCCGGCCTGTTCGACACGCCGCTGCTCGCCGGCCTGCCGCAGGAGGTCCGCGACTCGCTCGGCGCGACGGTCCCGTTCCCGCCCCGCCTCGGCCGCCCGGACGAGTACGCCGCCCTGGTCGCCCACATCGTCGAGAACACGATGCTCAACGGCGAGGTCATTCGACTCGATGGCGCCCTCCGCATGGCGCCGCGCTGAACGCCGCTCGGAGCGTCGAGCTTCTCTTGTCGTGCAGGCTTGTCGCGAAATCGTGGCGCGGCCCGGAAGGGCGAGCGAGCGAGCTGCGCCGGCCGACGAGCGCGAGCACCACGACGCAGGCGAACGTTTCGGCCCCGGGGCGCGGCTCGCCTCGCCCCGCCCTGTGGGCATCGCCCCACGCACGAGCTGCAACGCGCCACCTGCGCGCTCGAGTGGTCGCGTAACCCCCTATGACGGGGGTAACCGACCACCGGTCCGCGACGACGCGCCTTTCGGCAGCCGCGGCCCATCTCGCGCGCCGGCTGCGCGAGTGCCGCGCACACGACGCTCGGCGAGCTCACACAGCCAGACGCGCCTCGCGGCAGCCTGCGTACGCGAGAAGCTCGACGAGCGCGGCAGTCCGTCGTCGAGGCGTGATTCGGGGAGGGGCGGCTAGGATCTCAGTGCAGTCCACGCAGATCTATTGCGTCCCCTCACAGCCGGTGGTACTCTGTGGGTCACCTACGAAATGTAAGTAGCTACAGAAAGTGAAGCCGCACGCCATGACATCCCTCCTGCTCGTCCCGCTGGACGACACGGTGGTCTTCCCCACCATGGATGTGACGCTTCCCGTCCGAGTTGGCGACGAGGAGCGGGTTCTGCTGGTCCCGCGTCACGACGGCGAGTTCGCCAAGGTCGGGACGATCGCGGAGGTCACGGACCACATCCGCCTTCCCGGTGGCGGTCACGCCGTCGCCCTCTCCGGTGTCGCTCGCGGCGTCGCCGGCGCCGCGCACACCGACGACCTCGGCCGCCTCATGGTCGAGGTCGAGGAGCATCGCGACGACATTCCGGTCGACGGCCGGACGCGCAACCTCGAGCGCGAGTACCGCGCGATCATCGAGGAGATCCTCGAGCTGCGGGGCGCGGATGACCGCATCGCCCAGTTCCTGCGCGCCATCTCCGATCCCGGCCCGCTGGCCGACACGATCGGCTACGCGCCCGACGTGTCCTTCGAGGACAAGGTCGAGGCGCTCGAGACGCTCGACGTCGCCGACCGGCTCGAGCTGGTCGTCCGCCTGCAGCGCGAGCGGCTGACCGAGCTGCAGCTGCGCAAGAAGATCCGTGAGGACGTCCAGTCCGGCGCGGACAAGCAGCAGCGCGAGTACTTCCTGCGCAAGCAGATGGACTCGATCCAGCGCGAGCTGGGCGAGGACGGTGCCTCGGTCGCCGAGGAGTACCGCAAGAAGATCGCGGAAGCCGGTATGCCGGAGGCCGTCGAGGAGCAGGCCACCAAGGAGCTCGCGCGCCTCGAGCGCATGGGCGAGCAGTCCGGCGAGTCCTCGATGATCCGCACCTACCTGGACTGGCTGATCTCGGTGCCGTGGAGCAAGACCTCCGACGAGAAGCTCGATCCGAACGCCGCGCGTGCGGTGCTCGACGCCGACCACGCGGGCCTCGAGGACGTCAAGGACCGGATCACCGAGTACCTGGCGGTCAAGAAGCTGCGCGAGGACCGTGGGATCAAGGAGGACAAGCGCTCCGGCGCGATCCTCACCCTGATCGGCCCTCCCGGCACCGGCAAGACCTCGATCGGCGAGTCGATCGCCCGTGCGACCGGACGCGAGTTCGTACGCATGAGCCTCGGCGGCGTCCGTGACGAGGCCGAGATCCGCGGCCACCGCCGCACGTACATCGGCGCGCTCCCGGGCCGCCTGGTGCGCGCGCTGCGCGACGCGGGGACGATGAACCCGGTGATCATGCTCGACGAGGTCGACAAGGTCGGCGCCGACTGGCGCGGCGACCCGAGCGCGGCCCTGCTCGAGGTGCTCGACCCGGCCCAGAACCATGAGTTCCGCGACCACTACCTGGACGTGGAGCTGGACCTGAGCCAGGTCATGTTCATCGCCACGGCGAACGTCGCCGAGACGATCCCCGGCCCGCTGCTGGACCGCATGGAGGTCATCCGCTTCGACGGCTACACCGTGGCCGAGAAGACGGCGATCGCCCGCGGCTACCTGTGGCCGCGCCAGCGCGAGCGCAACGGCCTGCTCGAGGACGAGGTGACGGTCTCCGACGAGATCCTGCACGCAGGTCGCGCAGGAGTACACCCGCGAGGCCGGCGTCCGCAACCTCGAGCGCGAGCTCGGCACGATCCTGCGCAAGACCGCCACGCGGATCGCCTCCGGCAAGGTCGAGACCCCGGTCGCGATCACGACGGAGATCGTCCGTGACGCGCTCGGGCGCCAGAAGGTCTTCCAGGAGGCGGCGCTGCGCACGGCCGTCCCCGGCGTGGCCACGGGCCTCGCGGTGACCGGGACGGGCGGCGACGTGCTGTTCGTCGAGGCGACCGCGATGAAGGGCAAGGGTGAGGGCAACCTCGTCCTGACCGGCCAGCTGGGCGACGTGATGAAGGAGTCGACGCGGATCGCGCTCTCCTACATCCGCGGCCACGCGGCGGAGCTCGGCATCGCCGAGGACGCGTTCACCGACCGCGAGTTCCACATCCACGTGCCGGCGGGCGCGATCCCGAAGGACGGCCCGAGCGCCGGCGTCACGATGACGACCGCGCTGACGTCGCTCCTCACGGGACGCCCGGTCAAGCACACGGTCGGGATGACCGGCGAGGTCACCCTGCAGGGCCGCGTGCTGCCGATCGGCGGCCTCAAGCAGAAGATCCTGGCCGCGCACGCCGCGGGCCTCACCACGGTGATCCTGCCCGAGCGCAACCGCGGCGACCTGGACGACGTGCCGCAGGACGTGCGCGACGCGATGTCCTTCCACCCCGTCATGAGCATCGACGAGGTCCTCGACCTCGCCCTTGAGCCTGCGCCGAACCCGGTGGCTGTGTGACGGCAGCCTCCCGGCGCTTTGGGGAAGGAGGTGGTCGTCCGGGAGGGCGCCACCTCCCTACTCCCCCTCCGCTTCGTGGAGAGGGAGTTCCCCGCCCGGCGGGCATGAACCGGCGCATCGCGCGCCTGTTCCGCCCGTACCGGGGCCGGTTGTTCGTCGTCCTGGTGCTGATCGCCTTCTCGGCGGTCCTGGCGATGATCTCGCCGTTCCTGCTGCGGGACATCCTCGACGTCGCGATCCCCGACAACCGCGACAAGCTGCTGTTCGCGCTCGTCGCGGGGATGATCGGCATCTCGGTCGTCACCGGGGTGCTGGGCGTCGGGCAGACCTGGCTGACGAACGTCGTCGGCCAGCGGGTCATGCACGACCTGCGCACGCAGGTCTACCGCCACCTGCAGCGGCTCTCGCTCGCGTTCTTCACGCGCACGCGCACCGGCGAGATCCAGTCGCGGATCGCCAACGACATCGGCGGCGTGCAGAACGTCGTCACCTCGACCGCGGCCTCGATCGTCTGCAACGTCACGACCGTGATCGCGAGCGTCGTGGCGATGTTCCTGCTCGACTGGCGGCTCGCGCTCTTCAGCCTCGCGCTGCTCCCGTTCTTCGTGCTGCTCGCGCGCCGCGTGGGCGACCAGCGCCGCAAGATCACCACGGTCAAGCAGGGCGCGATGGCCGACATGTCCTCGCTCGTGCAGGAGTCGCTGTCGGTCTCCGGCATCCTGCTCGGCAAGACGATGGGCCGCAGCGCCGGCGCTCGCCGACCGCTTCGACGGCGAGTCCGAGAACCTCGCCGACCTCGAGGTCCGCTCGCGGATGGCCGGCCGCTGGATGATGGCCGCGATCCAGACCTCGTTCGCGGTCATGCCGGCGCTCGTCTACCTGTTCGCCGGCCTCGCCCCGGGCGCGGCCTCGATCGGCACGATCGTCGCCTTCACCACGCTGCAGACGCGGCTCTTCTTCCCGGTCCAGTCGCTGCTTGAGCGTGGCGGTCGACATCCAGACCTCGACCGCGCTGTTCGACCGCGTCTTCGAGTACCTCGACCTGCCGGTCGACATCGAGCCGGGGACGCAGACGCTGCACCGACATCCGCGGCGAGGTGCGCTTCGACGGCGTCTGGTTCCGCTACGGCGACGAGTGGACGCTGCGCGACATCGACGTCGTCGTCCCCGCCGGGCACGCGCACGGCGCTGGTCGGCGAGACCGGCGCCGGCAAGACCTCGCTCGGCTACCTGGCGGCGCGGCTGTACGACCCCGAGCAGGGCGCGGTGCGCGTCGACGGGGTCGACCTGCGCGAGCTGAGCTTCGACTCGCTCGCCGACGCGGTCGGCGTCGTGTCGCAGGAGACCTACCTCTTCCACGCCTCGGTGCGCGAGAACCTGCGCTTCGCGCGGCCCGAGGCCTCCGACGAGGAGATCGAGGACGCGGCCCGCGCGGCCCAGATCCACGACACGATCGCGGCGCTGCCGGACGGCTACGACACCGTCGTCGGCGAGCGCGGCTTCCGCTTCTCCGGCGGCGAGAAGCAGCGGATCGCGATCGCCCGCACCGTCCTGCGCAACCCGCCGGTGCTGGTGCTCGACGAGGCGACGAGCGCGCTCGACGTGCAGACCGAGCGCGCCGTCGGCGAGGCGCTCGAGAAGCTCGCCGAGGGCCGCACGACGATCGTCATCGCGCACCGCCTGTCCACCGTCCGCGACGCGGACCAGATCGTCGTGCTCGACGCCGGCGAGGTCGCCGAGCGCGGCACGCACGAGGAACTGCTCGCGCTGGGCGGACGCTACGCCGCGCTGGTGGCGCGCGACGAAGGCTCCTCGGTCACCGCCTGAGTTCCAGTCAGGCATCGAACGTCCGCCGACTTCGCTTGCACGGCGCCCGTCTGCCCGTAGGTTAGGCACGTGCGCCGACCCTCTGCCGCCATGCTCGTCGCGCTGCTCGCGCTCTTCGTCGCCCTCGGCGGCCCCGCACAGGCGAAACGCCTGATCGACGGCAAGGACATCCGCAGGGGCACGATCGGCGGCGAGCAGATCAAGGACCGCTCGATCGGCGCGCGCGAGCTGAGCGCCTCGGCGCTGAAGACGCTGCAGACGACGCCGGAGCGTTCGGTCGACACACCGAAGCTCGCGCTCGGAGCCATCACCGCCGACCGGCTCGGAGTGGGCGCCGTCACCAGCGGCGCGATCGCGGACGGCACCGTCGCGGCGGTCGACGTGACCGACGGCGCCGTGACCGCCGGCAAGCTGGCCGACAGCGCCGTCACCGGCTCCAAGCTCGCCGACGGCTCGGTGACCGGGGCCAAGGTCGCCGACGGCTCGCTGACGTCAGCCGACATCGCGCGCTTCTCGGGCGCGTTCCGGATCATCGCCGAGGACTTCGGGACGATCGCCCCGCACGACTGCTGGACCCGCGAGCCGCGAGGCCTCGCGCCCGAGGTCGCCGGTGCCGACATCTCGCAGGACGCACTGCTCGTCGTGCCGCGCGCGTCCTACAGCGGACGGTTCCTGACCTTCAGCTACCGCACGTCGACGCCCAGCCAGGGCGATCCCGGTGCGGCCAGCCGCTTCGTGCTCACGCTCTGCAACCGGACCGACGAGCCGGTCTCGCCGCCCAGCATCGCCTTCAGCTACATCGTCTTCGACCTGGTCTAAGCGGCGTAGCTGCGGGCCACGCGCTCGGCCGAGGCTGGGTAGCCGCCGCCGAACAGCGCCGCGTGGACGAGCAGCGGGAACAGCTGGTAGAGCGGGACGCGCTCCTCGTGGCCCGGCGCCAGCGGGCAACCGCTCCTCGTAGGCGGCGAGGAAGTGCGGGCCGGGCGAGCCGAACAGCCGCAGCATCGCGAGATCGACCTCGCGATGGCCGCCGTAGGCCGCCGGATCGATCAGCCAGGGCGTGCCGTCGCGCCCCCACAGCACGTTCCCGCTCCACAGGTCGCCGTGCAGCCGCGCGGGCGGCTCGGGCGGCCCGGCGAGCTCCGCCATGCCGGTCGCAGACGCGCTCGACCGCGCGGTTGCCGAAGCGCGTCGAGGCCGGCGTGGGGCAGCAGCGGGCAGCAGGCGCCGCTCGGCGTAGAACGTGGGCCAGTCGGGAGTGGGGTCGTTGGGGAGCGAGAGCGACGCGAGACGAAGCGGCGGGACGGCGCGAGCGGCGCGGCCGCAGCGGCGCCGAAGCGCGCCCGAACCCGTCGGCCGCGTCGCGGCGGCCGCCCGCGACGCGGCGCGGCGCCAGGCCCGCGGCGGCGGCGTCGCGCCGAACGCGTCCGCGCCCGCCGCGTGCACCTCCGCCAGGCCCGCGCCGAACGCCGCGCCGTCGCCGCGCCCGCCCTCGTCGACCCAGTCGAGCACGAGCACCTCGTCGGCCACGCCGAGCACCTCCGGCACGCGCAGCGCGCCGGGCTCGCGCGAGCCAGCGCAGGCCCGCCGCCTCGGCCGCGTACTCGCCGGGCGCGACGTCCGCGCGCGTCTTGACGAACGCGAACGACTCGTCCACGAACTGCACGCGGAAGGCCTCGTTGATGTCGCCGCCGCCGACGCGCTCGACCGCTCGCACCGTCGCGGCCGGTGGCGGCGCGCACGAGCGCGCGCGAGGCTCACCGCGAGCGGAGCTCTCGAGCAGGCCGCGGCAGGCGGCCTCGACCTGGTCGAGCACCTGTCTCGAAGCCGTCCGGGCCGCCGTAGTAGGGGTCGGGCACGTCGAGGTCGCCGCTCCCGCCGACGCGGGGTCGAACTCGCGCAGCAGCTGCGCCTTGCCCGCCGACGTCGCCGTCCGGCGCGAGAACGTCCGCAGCTCGCGCAGGTTCTCGCGGTCCATGGCGAGCAGCAGGTCGAAGTGCTCGAAGTCGCGCGGGCGGACCTGGCGGGCGGCGCCCTCGAGCGTGACGCCGCGCGCCTGCGCGGCCGCGGTGGCGCGACGGTCCGGCGGGTCGCCGGCGTGCCAGGAGCCGGTGCCGGCGCTGTCGATCTCGAACTCGTCCTCGAGGCCGGCCTCGCGGACGAGGGCGCGCATGACCCCCTCGGCCGTCGGCGAACGGCAGATGTTGCCCATGCAGACGAACAGGATGCGATTCAGTTCAATCGCTCCACGATCATCGCCTGGCCCATCCCGCCGGCCACGCACATGGTCTCCAGGCCGTAGGTCCCGTCGGTCGCGTCGAGCCCGTTGAGCAGCGTGGTCATGATCCGCGCGCCGGTCATCCCGAACGGGTGGCCGAGCGCGATCGCGCCGCCGAACGGGTTGAGCTCGCTCGGGGTCGATCCCGAGCTCGTCGCGGCACGGGATGACCTGGGCGGCGAAGGCCTCGTTGAGCTCGACGATGTCGATGTCGTCGATCGTCATCCCGGCCTGCTTCGAGCACCTTGCCTTGACCGCGGGGATCGGGCCGAGGCCCATGATCTCGGGCGGATCGCGGCGACCGAGGAGGCGACGATCCGCGCGCGCGGCGTCAGGCCGAGCGCCGCGGCCTTCTCGGCGGACATCACGAGCACCGCCGCCGCGCCGTCGTTGAGCGGGCAGGCGTTGCCGGCGGTGACCGTGCCGTGCTCGGGGTCGAAGACGGGCTTGAGCTCGGCGAGCTTCTCCAGCGTCGTGCCGGGGCGCGGGCCGTCGTCGCGGGTGACGTCGCCGACCGCGACGATCTCGGCGTCGAAGTGCCCGACTCGCCGCGCCGCGACCGCGCGGTCCTGCGAGAGCTTGGCCCACTCGTCCTGCGCCTCGCGCGAGACGCCGCAGCGCTTGGCGACGTTCTCGGCCGTGAAGCCCATCGGGATGTAGACGTCGTACGGCGCGCCCTCGGAGCCGTCGAGCTGCCGGGTTCGGGTCGACCGGCGGGTCGGCGGGAAGCGGATCACCGCCTCGACGCCGGCGGCGATGTACTGGTCGCCCTCGCCCGCCTTGATCGCGTGGAAGGCCATCCGGAGCGTCTGCAGCGAGGAGGCGCAGAAGCGGTTGACGGTGGTCGCCGGGACGTGATGGTCCAGCCCGGCGAGCAGCGCCGCGGTGCGGCCGATGTTGTAGCCCGGCCTCGCCGAGCGCGAAGCCGCAGCCCATCATCAGGTCGACCGTCTCCGCGAAGTCGACGCCCGGGTTGCGCTCGACCAGCGCCCTCAGCGGGACGGCGGCGAGGTCGTCGGTGCGGACGTCCTTCAGCGATCCCTTGCCCGCGCGCCCGATGGGCGTGCGGACGGCGTCGACGATCACGGCTTCAGGCATGGCGCTGAATGCTAGGCGGGTCGGCCGCCGGCCCGAGCCACCGCCTGCGCGGCGAGCCGCGCGCCGGCCGCCAGAGCGTCCGCGCGGATCGCCCGGCCAGGCGCTCAGGAAGCCGGCGGCGAACGCGTCGCCCGGCGCCGGTCGTGTCGACGACCTCGTCGACGGAGACCGCCTCGGCCGTGACCGTTCGCGCCCCGTCGCTCCAGCGTCGCGCCGCGCGCGCCGAGCTTGATCGACGATCTCCTGGCACGCCCGGCAGCTCGCTGTCGAGCACCGCGAACTCGTCCGCGTTGGGGAGCAGCAGGTCGACCGGCCGCGCCCGCTCCAGGAACGCGGGGTCGTCGCGCAGCGAGCGCCGCCGAGGCGGGATCGACGCTGACGAGCATCCCGGCGTCACGGGCGCGGTCCATCGCCGCCATCGCGGCGCCGCGCGAGCCGGGGCGCAGCAGCGAGTAGCCGGAGACGTGCAGGACGTCGCCCGCCGTGAACACGTCGTCGGGCAGGTCGTCGTTCGAGAGCGCGTCGTTCGCGCCCGGGTCGGGCAGCATCGTGCGCTCGCCGCCGGGTGCGACGAGCACGATGCAGGTGCCCGTCGGCCGCGCTCGGGTCGCGCGTGACGCGCAGGTCGACGCCCTCCAGGCCGCGCCAGCGCGACGTCGGCCGCGCTGTCGTCGCCCGACGCGGCGCGATCAGCGTGACCGCGACGCCGGCGTGGGCGAGCCACGCCGCCGTGTTCGCCCCCGCGCCGCCCGGCGCGCAGCGTGATCCGCGCCGGCGTGTCGCTCGCGTCGCGCCAGCGGCGCGTCGTGGACCGCGACGACGTCGATCATCACCTCGCCGAGGACGACGAGTCACGCGCGCGGCGATCTCCGCGGCCAGCGCGGCGTTGCGCAGGACGAGCCGGACGTTCGCCCGCAGGCTCTCGCCGCCCGTGTCGCGTGTGGAAGCGCTCGAGCAGGAACGGGGTCACGTCGCGACCGGCGATGCCCTGCTCGCGCCGCGGCCTGCAGGCCCTCGCGCAGGACGCGGTCGTGCAGCTCGGGGTCGAGCTGCTCGTCCAGCGGGTTCGCGACGACGACGGCGCCGGGTGCGCCGAGCGCGGTCCGCTGCGCGCAGCACCTCGGCCGCCTCCGCGGGCGTGTCGACCCGCCAGGTCACCGGCAGACCCGAGTCGGTCAGGTAGAACGCCGGGAAGGTGTCGGTGCGGTAGCCGAGCACGGTGACGTTCAGCGTCTCCAGGCGCTCGAGCGTCGCGGGGATGTCGAGGATCGACTTCACGCCCGCGCAGACGACGCAGATCCCGACGCGCGCCAGCGTCCCGAGGTCGGCCGACTCGTCGAACGTGTCGTGCGCGCCGCGATGGACGCCGCCGAGCCCGCCGGTGGCGAACACGCGGATCCCGGCGCGCTCGGCCAGATGCGAGGTCGCGGCGACCGTCGTCGCGCCGTTGCCGCGCGCGAGCGACGACCGGCGCGAGGTCGCGCACGCCGCACTTGGCGACGCCGTCGGTGTTCGCCAGCGCTTCCAGCGCCGCGTCGTCGAGGCCGACCCGCACCTCGCCGTCGAGGATCGCGATCGTCGCCGGCACCGCGCCGTGCTCGCGCACGACGGCCTCGATCTCGCGCGCCACGCGCAGGTTGTCGGGCCGCGGCAAGCCCGTGGGCGATGATCGTGCTCTCGAGCGCAACGACAGGACGGCCCTCATCGAGGGCCGTCCGGACTTCGTCGTGCAGGTGCATCATCCGCACCTTAGGGGGTCGCTCAGGCGGCGTCGCCCGGGTCGTCCTCGGCGAGGATCTTGTAGAGCGCGCGGCGCGTGTCGCCGAGGATCTTGCGAGCCTCGTCGACGTGGCCGGCGGCGGCGACCTGCATGGCCGCGGCGCCGACCTGGAACATCAGGCCGCGCAGGTCCATGAAGCCCTCGTCCATGCCGCCGGTGGCGGCTTCGAACGGGTTGCCGAGCTCGGCGCGGTTGGTCTCGACGTACTCGCGCCCTTCGGGCGTGAGGTCGTAGGCGCGCTTGCCCTCGGCCTCGGCCGCGAGGACCAGGCCCTCGTCCTCGAGCTGCTGCAGGGCGGGGTAGACCGAGCCGGGGCTCGGCTTCCAGACGCCCTCGGTACGGCGCTCGATCTCCTGGATGAGCTGGTAGCCGTTCTGCGGCTGCTCCTCCAGGAGCAGGAGCAGGGCGGCGCGAACGTCGCCGCGCCGGGCCCGGCCGCCGCGTCCGCCGCGACCGCCACCGCGATGGCCGCCGGGGCCGCCGGGACCGAAGCCCGGGCCGCCCTGGCCGAAGAACATCGCCTTGAACTGGCGCGGATCGCCGAACGGGCCGCCGCGGCTGCTCATCATCGCGACGAGCTCCTCCCAACCGCGGGGACCGCGGTGGTGATGGTGATGCGTGTGGTGACGGCCTCGAGGGCCGCACCATTCGGATGCAGTAGAAGCTGCATGCATGTCGAGTTCCTTTCTTAGATGTATCTCGATGCGTCAAAGATATATCGCGATAGTCGTTCTGTCAAGGTCATCTCAAAGATTTCGGCTTTCGTACGCTCAGTAAGTGCCCGACTCCCCTCCCACCTCCCGCATCGCCCGCTCGCGCCGCTTCGGCGGCCTCGTGGCCGGTCAAGGGCTGCGCTGGGCCGGGACCCGCGCCGCGAACGTCGTGCGCTCGGACGAGCGCGCCGACGCCGCGACCGGTGACCGCGCCGCCGCCACCGCCCGCGAGCTCGTCAAGCAGCTCGGCCAGATGCGCGGCGCGGCGATGAAGGTCGGCCAGGTCCTCTCGACCGTCGACTTCACCGCGATCCCCGAATCCGAGCGCGAGGAGTTCAAGGCCACCCTGGCGACGCTGCGCGACGACGTCCCGCCGCTGCCGTTCAAGAAGGTCGAGAAGCTCCTCAAGGAGGAGCTCGGCATGCCGGTCAGCGCCGCCTTCGCCGAGTTCGAGGAGGAGGCCTTCGCGGCGGCCTCGATCGGCCAGGTGCACCGGGCGACGACGCTCGCCGGGCGCGCCGTGGCCGTCAAGGTCCAGTACCCGGGCATCGCCGAGGCGGTCGAGACCGACCTGCGCAACCTGCAGATGCTGCTGCCGCTGGTCAAGCGGCTCGCTCCCGGCCTCGACGTCAAGGCGCTGGCCCAGGAGCTGCGCGAGCGCATCGGCGACGAGCTCGACTACGAGGTCGAGGCCCAGAACCACCGCGCGATGGCGCGCGCGTGGCGCGGGCACCCGTTCGCCTACGTCCCGCCGGTCGACACCGAGCTCTCGCATCGCCGCGTGCTCGTCACCGAGCTGCTCGTGGGCCGCCGCTTCGAGGCCGTCAAACAGCTCCCGGAAGCCGAGCGCGACCGCTTCGCCGAGATCGTCTTCCGCTTCTTCTTCGGCACGCTGAACCACCTGCGCCGCGCCGCCGGCGACCCGCACCCGGGCAACTACCTGCTGCTCGACGACGGCCGCGTCGGCTTCCTGGACTTCGGCCTGATGCGCGTCGTCGACGCCGACTACCTCGCGGGCGAGCGCGCCGCTCGCCCAGGCCGCGACCGCGGGAGACGCGGTCGCGGTCCACGCGCACCTGAGCGCCCTCGGCTACCTCCCGGAGCCCGACAGCTTCGATCCCCAGCGCCTGCTCGAGCAGCTCGCAGACGGCCGGCGAGTGGTACTTCGAGCCCGGCTTCCGCCGCATGAGCCCGACCTACGTGTCCGAGCTGCTGGACCGCGGCTCGAGCCCGCGCTCGGCCTACTTCGAGGAGATGCGGCGCGAGACGATCCCGCCGCAGGCGCTGCTGATCCGCCGCATGGAGGGCCTGGTGCTCTCGACCCTCGGCGAGCTGCGCGCCGGCGCCGACTGGCACGCGCTGGCGAGCGAGTACTGGAACGACGACCCCGTCCCGAGCACGCCGCTGGGCGAGCAGGACGCCGCGTTCTGGGGATCCCCGATGCAGCCGCACCCGGGGCGCCGTAGGCTCGGCAGACCATGCTCGCCGCCGCCTTCGCCTCCATCGCCCTGCTCCCGGGCCTGCTGACCCCGACCGTCGCGGAGGTCAAGCAGCAGACGCCGCTGCCGATCCTCGCGCCCGACAACTTCTACAGCGACTTCGACGCGCTCTACCCCTACGGCGCCGGCAGCGAGAAGGAGTACTCGCTCGGCGTCGCCGCGGCGCCCGACTGCGGCGGCGCGAACGCGTGCTTCGCGGCCAGCTTCCGCGCCGAGCAGGGCGGCCACCCCTACGGTCGCGGCAAGGTCACCCTCGCCAAGGGCCGCCACGGCCGCTTCCAGCCGCTGAGCTGCGGCGCTTCGTGCTCACCGCCGTCGATCTCCTGGAAGGAGCGCGGCGTGACCTACACGATCCAGGCCAAGGTGGTCGGCAAGCGGACCGACCGGCAACTGCTCTCGAAGATGGCGAACGAGGCGATCAGGCGGGGACCGCGCTGAGCGCGGCTTCGTGCTCGGCGGCGGCCAGGACGGCGCCCAGCAGACCCGGGAAGCGCGCGTCGACGGCCTCACGGCGCAACGACACGTGCCGGTGCGTGCCCTCGGCACGCGTGTGCGTCAGCCCGGCCTCGCGCAGCACGCGGAAGTGATGCGAGCGCGTCGCCTTGGAGATGCCGAGGTCGAAGGTCCCGCAGGTGCGCTCGCCCTCGTTCGCCAGCTGGCGCACGATCGCGACACGCATCGGATCGCTCAGCGCGGCCATCACGGTCGCGAGGGTGAGCTCTTCGGTACAGGGTTCGTCAGCACTCATGTTCGATAACCATCGTACTACGTGCTAGCCTCACCGGGCAATGTTCGACAACAATCGAACCAACTCGCTTGACGTCCTCCCCTCACTGATCGCCGCGCTCTGCTGGGGCGCGATGTTCCCGATCGCCGCTTCCGCCCTGCACCACGTCGATCCGTTCCCGCTGACGGCGATCCGCTACGGCGTCGCCGCGATCGTCTTCCTCGGCCTGCTGTACGCGATCGAGGGCCGCAAGGCGATCGACACCGGCGGCCGCGGAGTCGAGCTCTTCATCCTCGGCTCGGTCGGCTTCGCCGGCTTCAACCTGCTCAGCTACGTCGGCCTCGAGCACACGCGGCCGCAGGACGCGGCGCTGATCGTCGCCTCGCAGCCGCTGCTGATGGTCCTGGCGCTGTGGCTGATGTACAAGCAGGCGCCGGCGCGGACGACGCTCGCCGCGATGGGCGTCGCGCTGCTCGGCGTGACGCTCGTGATCACCCGCGGCCACCCGACGCAGCTCAGCGGCGGCGGTGGCGACCTGATGATCCTGATCGGCGCCGCGATGTGGGTCGTCTACACGCTCGGCGCGCGCCGCTTCCCCGAGTTCTCGCCCCTGCGCTACACGGCGATCAGCGCCTTCTTCGGCACGCTGACGATCCTCGCGGCGACCGCCGTCGCCGTCGGCCTCGGCTCCGAGCAGCTCCCCGGCGTCCACGACCTGACCGCGGTCTGGGGCCAGATCGCCTTCGTCGTCTTCCTCGGCGGGATCGTCGGCGTGCTGGCCTGGAACGAGGGCATCAAGCGGCTCGGGCCGCCGAACGGCTCGCTCTTCATCAACCTCGTGCCCGTCGTCACCTTCGTGATCGCGATCGAGCAGGGCTATCGCCCCGGCGCGATCGAGCTGACCGGCGCGCTGCTGACGATGCTCGCGCTGATCGGGGCGAACCTGGCAGGCCGCCGGGGGATCCGGCGGCCGGCGAGGCTCGTTTCCGCCGTGACCCGCTAGAGACCCATCTCGCGCACGCCGAGCTCGTCGGCGCCGAGATGGTGGGCCAGCTCGTGGCGCACGGTGCGCGTGACCTGGTCGCGCAGCAGATCCGGGTTGTGCCCGAAGTCGCGCAGCAGCGTGTCGCGGAAGATGATGATCCGGTCGTGGTAGTTGTCGCGCGCGACCGTGTCGCCCTGGTAGAGCCCGTAGGCGCCGATCTGCCGGCCCTTGTTGGAGACCACGACCGGCACGCGGTCCAGCGCCTTGATCAGGATGTCCGGGAGATCGTCGAGTGCCTCGCGCACGAGCGTGTCGAAGTCATCCGGGTTGTAGGGGTCGAGCTCCAGGAACTCGCCCTCGTCGGGCTCGACGGCGAGGTTCTCGCGCGCCAGCTCCTCCGAGTGGAGCACCAGACGCTCGAACTCCGCCTCGTCCTCGGGGTCCTGATAGTTGGCGAGCTTGGAGACGATCAGGCCGATCACGACCGCCGCGACGGCCGCGCACGTGACCACGATCGCGAGTACCTCGAGCGCCCGCAGCCAGCCCGAGATGGCAAGTCCTTGCATGAGAACCGCGATCGTCAGCGCGAGCGCGAGGCACAGCACCGTGGTGAAAGCGATCCGACGTCCGGTCGGCCAGCGCGAAAGCATGAGACCGAGGCTACCGGAGCGACCTTGCGATCACGACACGCTGGATCTCGTTCGTGCCTTCGTAGATCTGCGTGATCTTCGCGTCGCGCATGTAGCGCTCGACCGGATACTCGTTGACGTAGCCGTAGCCGCCGAGCACCTGGACGGCCTCGACCGTGACGTACATGGCCGTGTCGGAGGCGAACAGCTTGGCCATCGCGGAGTACTTGCCGGCGTCCGGCTCGTGGCGATCGATCTTCGAGCACGCGCGGTAGAGCAGCTCGCGCGCGGCCGCGGTGCGCGTCTCCATGTCGGCGAGCTTGAACTGCATGCCCTGGAAGGACGAGAGCGGCTGGCCGAACTGCTTGCGCTCGTTGGCGTAGGCGACGGCGTGGTCGATCGCGCCCTGCGCGATGCCGACGGCCTGCGCCGCGACGCCGAGGCGCGAGTGGTCGAGCGTGCCGAGCGCGACGTTCATGCCCTTGTCGACCTCGCCGATCAGGTTCGACGGCGGGGATCCGGACGTCGTCGAAGATCGGCTGGCCGGTGGGCGAGCCCTTGATCCCGAGCTTGTGCTCGAGCTTGCCGACGCGTGAAGCCGGGACGGTCGGCCTCGACGACGAACGCGCTGATCCCGCGCGAGCGCGCGGCGGTCGGGTCGGTCTTGGCGAAGACGATGTAGAAGTCCGCGATCCCGAGGTTGGAGATCCAGTTCTTGGTGCCGGTGACGACCCACTCGTCGCCGTCCCTGACCGCCTTCGTGATCATCCCGCCCGGGATCGGAGCCTGCCTCGGGCTCGGACAGCGCGAAGGCCGGCGACCACTCGCCGCTCGCGCACTTGGGCAGGAAGCGCTGCTTGAGCTCCTCGGTGCCGAAGAGCGCGATCGGCAGCGTCCCGAGCTCCTGGAGCATCAGGATCAGCGCGGTGGACGCGCACGCCTTGGCGATCTCCTCGACCGCGACGTTGAGCATCAGCGTGCCGGTGCCGGTGCCGCCGTAGGCCTCGTCGAACGGCAGGCCGAGCAGGTCCTGCTCGGCGAAGAGCTTGCGCAGGTCCCACGGGTACTCGGCCTTGGCGTCGATCTCCGCCGCGCGGGGCGCGACGCGCTCGCGCACGATCTGGCGGATGGTGTCGCGGAAGTCGAGCTGCTCCGAGGTCAGCGCGTACGTGTCAACGGCGGTTGTCGGCATCCGAGTGAGGGTAGTTTGCCGCCGAGTTCCGGTGGGGACGACTGCCCTGTGGAACTCGGAACCTCACTCTTCTTGATCGCCGTCGGGGCGATCCTGACGTTCGCCATCAACGCGACCGTCTCTGGCATCGACATCGCCACCGTCGGGATCATTCTCATGATCGTCGGCGTGATCGGCCTGCTGGTCTCACTGCTCTACCTCGCGCCGCGACGACGCGCCGTCGTCACCGAGCGGCCCGTCGTGCGCGATCGCGAGTACTACTGACCACCCGGTCGTCGCCCTGCGGGCGACGCCGGATTGGTCACGACAGATAGGGAAACGGCGGCCCATCGGGCCGCCTCCCAAACTGACTCGCTGCTAGAGGCCTTCGGGGTGGCGGACGGTGTAGCCGTCCGACGGGCGCATCTGCGCGCTCCAACGCGGCCCGTTGCCGCCGTTGTTGTAGCCCGTGTCGAATCGCAGGCCGGCGACCACGAGGAAGGAGTGCCCGCTGTTGGCGTAGCTCGTGATCCACTGACCTGGGCCCGCCTCGCCATACGACATGAACTCCGTCGAGTTCATCGGGCGGCTGACCAGGTCCGCTCCGTGCAGTGCGTATGACTCGGAGCCCGAGCAGTCGTAGCCCGAGTCCTCCCATTCCCCGTGGCCGCCGCCGTACTTGTACGGCTTGCCCACGATCTTGTTCGCGGCGGCGATGACCGCCACGACCTCGGGCGGCGCGCCTGCAGGCGCGACAGCCAGCCCGTCTGAACCCAAAGTGGCCTTCGCCGTCGGAGCGGCCGCAGGCTGCACTCCGCCGGTGGTGTTCTGCAGCGCGGCGGCGTCCTGCGCGACCTGGCCGCGCAGCGTGGCGGCGTCGGCGCGGGTCATCTTGCCGTTGACCGGCAGCGACGACTTGCGCTCCCAGCGACGGACGCGGCTCGTGGTGCCCGGCCCGTACTGACCGTCGACCGTGGTCTTGATCCCGACCTTCGTCAGGAAGTCCTGGAGCACGCGCACATCAGTGCCGCGCATCCCCTTGCTGCAGATCCCGTTCCCCGAACGTGATGCGTCGAGCATCCGCCGTGGCTACCGGTAGTTGCAGATAAAGCTATAAGCAAGCCCACGCATAGCGTGCGACAGCGTGACAAGACGATCTCCTCTTTCCGACCGCCTACGGGGTTAGCTGTCGGGCTCGCGCGGAAAGCGTCGCGCTACGCCGCATAGTGCGGCGATTCGCCCCCGGAGCAGTGACCCCTGCTCCAAACCTTGGTTCCCCCGCCCACACATGACCTCAGCCATGCGCGGTTCGGCGTTATGTCCCGTGTTCCGGCCGGGACTGTAGCTCATCTCGGCAGCGGATAGCCTCCCCGATTCGGGTGAACTTTCTCCACGGACCACTCCAAAGCATGCTCAATTCCGCCACCCAGGCCATGGATCCGCCTTTTGCGGTGATTGATCTGGATGCGTTCGATTTCAACGCCTCGGACCTCATGAGACGGGCGGGCGGCGTCCCGTTGCGATTGGCGTCGAAATCCCTGCGTGTTCGCGCTCTACAAGATCGTGCGTTGGCCGCAGGATTCGTCGGAACGCTCTGTTTCACGCTCCCGGAAGCGCTCTGGCTGGCCGAACTCGGAGGTGAGGACCTGGTCGTCGCCTACCCCACCGTCGACCGCGCGCGCGCTGCGCGAGCTGGCCCACTCACCCGCTCGCGAGCGGATCACGGTGATGGTCGACTGCCGCGAGCACCTGGACGCGATCAAGGCCGCCGGCGGCACCGACGGGCCGGTCAAGGTGTGCCTCGACATCGACGCCGGCTGGCGCGCGCTCGGCGGTCTTATGCAGCTCGGCGCCAAGCGCTCGCCGCTGCACGATCCCGCCCATGTGCAGGATCTTGCACGCGAGATCGTCGCCCGGCCCGAGGTCGAGCTCGACGGGATCATGGCCTACGAGGCCCAGATCGCCGGTGTCGGCGACCGCCCGCCGGGCAAGCCGCTGATGCGGCTCGCGCTGCCGATCGTGCAGGCGCTGTCCGCGCGCGAGCTCGCGCGCCGGCGCGGCGAGATCGTCGACGCGGTCCGCTCGATCGCGCCGCTGCGCTTCGTCAACGGCGGCGGCACGGGCTCGATCGAGCGCACCGCGGCCGAGCCCGCCGTGACCGAGGTGGCCTCCGGCAGCGGGCTCTTCGGGCCGACGTTGTTCGACACCTACCGCGCCTTCAAGCCGCGACCGGCGGCGCTGTTCGCGCTGCCCGTGGTGCGCAAGCCCTCAGCGAAGCTCGCGACAGCGTTGGGCGGCGGCTACCCGGCGTCAGGCCCCGCGGGCCGCGACCGGCTGCCACGGCCATTCCTCCCGGGCGGCCTGCGGCTCGACGCGCGCGAGGGCGCGGGCGAGGTGCAGACCCCTCTGGTGGGCAAGGCCGCCGCCGCGCTGCAGGTCGGCGACCGCGTGTGGTTCCGCCACGCCAAGGCGGGCGAGCTGTGCGAGCGCTTCGACGTCGTGCACCTGATCCAGGGCGGTGCGGTCGTCGACACCGTGCCCACCTACCGCGGCGAGGGCAAGACCTTCCTCTAGGACGTTTCCCCGTCGTAGTAGTCGAGGTTCTCGCCGAGCCGTGTGAGGGCGTGCTCCTCGCGGCGGCCGGTCCAGATCCCGATCTTGTTCGAGTCGGGGTAGATCGTGTACGCGGGCTCATCCTTGGTCGAGAACATGATCAGGCGGACGGTCTCGGCGCCGTGGTTGCTCGTCTTGTGCGCGCCCTCGGGGCCGATCGGGAAGCAGGTCACCTCGCCCGGGCCGAGCACGTCCTCGCCCTCCGGGTGGCGGACGGTGAGCTGTCCCTGCAGGACGAGCACCCACTCCTCGTCGGACTCGTAGTGGTACGGGCACAGCGCCTGACCGGGCGGCAGCTCGTAGACCGTCGCGCCGATCTTCGAGGCGCCGATCTTCGGCCCGAAGCGATCCATGCCGGCGTGGTAGCCGTCCGGGTCCTCCGGGTCGTACTCGAAGGTGGGTTCGAAGATGTTGAACGTCTTCATGGACGCTCATCCCAGCACGTGGCGGACCCACGCGCCGGCGAAGCGGCCGCCGGGGTCGAATTGCGCACGCAGGGCCTGGAAGTCGTCCCAGCGCGGGTAGCGCGGGGCCAGCTCGGCGGCGGAGAGGAACGAGCGCTTTCCCCAGTGCGGGCGGCCGCCGAGCGCCGACAGCGCGGCCTCGACCTCGCGGAACGCCGGCTCGTACTCCATGCCTTGGAAGACGTGCACGGCCACGAACGCGCTGTCGCGCCCGTGCGCGGGCGAGAGCAGCGCGTCGTCCGCGGCCGTGAAGCGCAGCTCGACCGGGAAGGAGACCGCGTGGCGCTCGAGCGCCTCGCGGGCGGCGCGCACGGCGGCGACGGCCTGCTCGCGCGGGACGCTGTACTCCATCTCCTCGAAGCGCACGAGCCGCTCGGAGGCGAAGATCCCGTAGCGACCAGTCGACGCGCTCGCGCCGCGAGGCGACGTTGGAGGCGAAGCGGTTCAGCCGCGGGATCGTGCCCGGGAAGCGGCGAGCGAGGACGTTGATCGCGCGGAAGGCGTGGTTGTCCATCAGCACGTCCCCGACGTACGCGCGCGTGCGGCCCGGAGTGTTCGGCTCCGCGTCGGTGCGGTCGTGCGTGCGCGTGAGCGCGACGTCCGAGTGCGGGAAGGTCCAGAACTCGAAGTGATCGTGCGCGTCGGCGCGTTCCTGCAGGCCGTCGAGCACCTCCTCGAGCGGTTCCGGCCGGTCGGTGTTGTGCAGGCGGAAAGCGGGCACACAGCGCAGCGTGACCGCCGCGATCACGCCGAGCGCGCCGAGCGACACGCGCGCCGCGCGCAGCTCGTCGCCACCGGTCGACGCGTCCGCTCGCTGCCGTCGGCGAGGACGAGCTCGATGCTCTCGACCTGCCCGGAGAGGTTCGGCAGGCGCGTGCCGGTGCCGTGCGTGCCGGTGGAGAGCGCGCCGGCGAGCGACTGGACGTCGATGTCGCCGAGGTTCGGCATCGCCAGCCCGCGCGCGTGCAGCTCGCGCGAGAGCGCCTTGAGCCGGATGCCGGCCTCGACGCGCACGAGCCCGCTCGACGCGTCGGCGTCGAGCACGCGGGCGAGCGCGTCGAGCGAGAGCAGCGTCCCGTCGGTGACCGCGGCGGCGCTGAACGAATGCCCGGCGCCCGTCACGCGGACCGGCCCGGGCCCGTTGGCGATGGCGTGCGCGAGTTCGGCGCGTGAGCGGGGCCGCTCGATCGCCGCCGGGGTCGAGCGTTGAGAACCGGACCAGTTGACCCACTCCACGATCGGGGACGGTACCGTCCGACCGATGGAAGTCGAGCCGTCGCAGGTCGCGGAGCAGCAGCGCCCAGGGAACGATCCAGCTGATCGACATCCGCGAGGACTACGAATGGGACGCGGGCCGGATCGCGGGCGCGCGCCATCTGGCGCTCGGCGAGCTGACGCAACAGGCGGAGACGATCGACCCGGAGAAGCCCGTCGTCTTCTACTGCCGCGTCGGCGGGCGCTCCGGGATGGCGGCCAACGCGTTCCGGCGCGCGGGCTACGACGCGTACACGATGAGCGGGGGGATGGTCGAGTGGGAAGCTCTCGGGCTGCCGCTGGAGCCCGAGGACGGGCACGTCGCGGATCACTGATCGTCCTCGCCTGGCTGATGCTCGTGGCGCCCGCCCAGGCGGCGCCTGAGCTCGTCAAGGCCGGCGACTTCGCAAGCCCGACCTACGCGACCGCCCCGGCGGGCGACGCGAGCCGCGTGTTCGTGACCGAGCGCGCGGGGCGCGTGCGGGTCATCCGCGACGGGGTGGTGCTGGCGCAGCCGTTCCTCGACGTGACGTCGAGCACCGAGAGCGGCTACCAGGAGCGTGGGCTGCTCTCTGTGGCCTTCGCACCCGACTACGCGACCTCCGGGCGCTTCTACGTCTATCTGACGGCTAAGGCGCCGCTGGGTCGAGATCCAGGTCTGGGAGTACCGGCGCTCGGCCGGCGATCCCGACGTCGCCGATCCAGCGAGCGGGCGGCTGCTGCTGGCGATCCCGCACACCGACGCCGAGAACCACAACGGCGGGCAGCTGCAGTTCGGGCCCGACGGCAAGCTCTGGCTCGGCACCGGCGACGGCGGCGGCGGCAACGACCAGTTCGGGCATTCGCAGGACCCGGCCTCGCTGCTGGGGAAGCTGATCCGGCTCGATCCGTCGACGCGCCCGACGCCCGAGGTGATGGCGCGAGGCCTGCGCAACCCGTGGCGCTTCTCGTTCGACCGCGCGGGCGGGCAGCTGGTGATCGCCGACGTCGGCCAGGGCGCGTTCGAGGAGATCGACGTCGGCCTCGCCGGCAACTACGGCTGGCCCTGCTTCGAGGGCGACGACGCAGCGGGCCAGCGACCCCGCGTGTGACACGGGCGCCGCGCTGCCGGTGCTCGCGAAGTCCCACTCGGGCGACGGCTTCTGCTCGATCACCGGCGGCTACGTGGTGCGCGATCCCGGCCTGCCGTCGCTCGCTGGGCCGCTACCTCTACGGCGACTTCTGCTCCGCGCCGCTGCGTTCCGTCGACCTCGCGAACCCGCGCGAGCGACGCCGCGATCGGGCCGTCGGTGTCGCAGCTGAGCTCGTTCGGCGAGGACGCGTGCGGACGCATCCTCGTCGTCTCGCTCGCCGGACCGGTCTACCGGCTCGTCGACGGCGCGCCCTCGGCCGTGCGGCTCCGCGCCGGCTCCGCCGAGCGCACCCGGCGTCGGCGGACACCCGCGCGTGCGTCGTCTCGGCGCGCGTCACCGGCATCCGCAGCGTCCGGCGGCTGCGGCGGCTGACCATCGCGCTGCGGAGCGACGAGGCCTGCCGGGCGACGGTCAGCGCGCGGATCCGCGGCGTCGCGAGCTTCCGCACGGCGAAGCGCTCGCTGGCGGCGGGGCGGCGGAGCGTCGTGCGGCTGCGGTTGACGGCGCGCGGGACGCGCGCGGTGCGGGCGGCGCTGCGGCGGCACCGCTCGCTGCGGGTCGCGGTGCGCGTGCGGACGGTCGACGGACCGGGCAACGTCGGGACGCTCGCGCGCGCCGTGCGGGTGCGCGGCTGATGCGGGCCGCGGCGCGCGGCGCGCGCCGTGCGGGTGCGGAGCTGATGCGGGCCGCGGCGCGCGGTGACGCCGGCACGCGGCGTGGGCGCGCGGCGCTGACGCGAGACGCGACGCGCCAGGACCGTGGCGCGCGCCGAGTGGGTGCGGGCGTGCTGCGTGCCGCGGAGCGCGGAGGCGCCGGCACGCGGCGTGCGCGTGCGGCGTGCCTCGCGCTGCTGCTGCTCCTCGTGCTCGCCGCCCCGGCCCACGCCGCGCCCGAACTCGTGACGCTCGGCAGCTTCAGCTCGCCGACCTACGCGACGGCGCCGGTGAGCGAGCCCTCGCGCGTGTTCGTGACCGAGCGCGCCGGCCGCGTGCGGGTGATCGTCGGCGGCGTGGTGCAGGCGACGCCGTTCCTCGACCTCACCGCGATCACTCGTGCGAACGAGCAGGAGCGCGGGCTGCTCTCGATCGCGTTCGCGCCCGACTACGCGAGCTCCGGGCGCTTCTACGTCTACCTGACCGCGCGATCGCCCTTGGGCGAGATCCAGATCTGGGAGTACCGGCGCTCGGCGACGGATGCGAACGTCGCCGATCCGGGCAGCGGGCGGCTCGTGCTGGCGATCGGCGCACTCGGACGCGTCCAACCACAACGGCGGGCAGCTGCAGTTCGGGCCCGACGGGAAGCTGTGGCTCGCGACCGGCGACGGCGGCGGCTCCAACAACACGTTCGGGCACTCCCAGGACCCGCTCTCGCGACTCGGGAAGCTGCTGCGGCTGGATCCGTTGCAGGTTCCGCCCGTGGTCGAGCAGCTCTCACAGGGGCTGCGCAACCCCTGGCGGTTCTCGTTCGCGCCCGACGGCCGGATCGTGATCGCCGACGTCGGCCAGGGGCTGTGGGAGGAGATCAACGTCGGGCTCGCCGCCAACTACGGCTGGCCGTGCCGCGAGGGCGCGCACGACTACCTGTCCGACCCGGGCTGCGACGGCGTCGCGACCGCCGACCCGGTGCTCGAGAAGGGCCACGGCGCCAACGGCGGGTTCTGCGCGATCGTCGGCGGCTACGTGATCCGCGATCCCGGGCCTGCCATCGCTGCTCGGCCGCTACATCTACGGCGACAACTGCGCCACCGCGCTGCGCTCCGTGGACCTCGCGAACCCGGCCGGCGACGCGCCCGTGGGGCTGTCGGTGCCGTCGCTGAGCGCGTTCGGCGAGGACGCCTGCGGCCGCCTGCTCGTCGTCTCGCTGACCGGCCCGGTCTCGCGACTCGTGGACGGCGCCGCGACGCCGTGCGGCGATCCGCACGCCCGACGCCCACGGCGACACGCGACCGCGACCGCCGACGGCGACCGCCACGACGACGCCAACGGCAACGCCGACGGCGACCGCCACGGCCACGCCGACCGCCACCGCGACCGCGACGCCGACGGCCACGCGACCGCCACGCCGACCGCCGACGGCCACACCGACCGCCACGGCAACGCCGACGCCGACCGCGACGCCCACGCCGACCGCCGCGCCCACTGCGACCGCCGCGCCCACGCCAAACCCCGCCGCAATCGCTTCCCGCGCCGACCCCCGCTCCGGTTCGCCCCGCCGACGTGCGCCCGTGCGTCGATCACGATGCGCGTCACCGGACTCGCCTCGCTCGGACGCCGCGGCTACCTCTCGGTCGCGCTGCGCGCCGACGAGCCGTGCCGGGCGACGGTCAGCGCGCGGATCGCCGGCGTCGGCACGTTCCGCAACGCGACGGCTCAACCTCGCGCCCGGCGCGCGCGTCGCTGCGTCCAGGCTGCGCGTCCGCGACACCCGCGCGGTCCGCCGCGCGCTCAGGACCCGTTCGCGCAGCGTCGCGCTCCGCGTCGAGGCGCGCGACGCCGCCGGCAGCCTCACGCCGCCTGCGCCGCACGAACGTCTCGGAGCCGCTTCGCTCGGCGCACGGCGAGTGATCGCTCCTTGCGTCAACCACTGACGTTGACGGGCGCGAAACGGGCCCGTTAACCAGAAACGGCCACGTCATTGACGTGGCCGTCTTCGGCGAATCCGTCCGCTGCCCCCTCCGTGAGATGCAATCCGTCCGAACGCCCTCCGTAAGCGTTGGATCAGAATGGCATCGGGCTGGGGCAGCGGCCAATCGGACATCTGTCCGCTAGGCCGCGGCCTCCTCGGTCGCGTGCAGCGGCTCGCGCTCGTACTGGGTGCTCGGGACGCGCTTGTAGGGCTGCTCCGGCTCCTGATGCTCCTCGTGGTAGGCCGACTCGGCGTTGACCGCCCACAGGTCATGCTTCGAACCGGTCATCACGTTGTCGACCGCGCGCATGGCGGTGAGCATCGAGTGATCGGAGTTGTTGTAGCGGTGCAGGCCGTTGCGGCCGACCTGCTGGATGTTGGAGATGCCCTCGAGCCAGCCCTTGATCGAGTCGACGCGCTCGGAGTAGTCGGCGTCGTACATCGGGTAGGCCTTCGGGACGCGCGTGACGAAGCCGCGCTCGACCTTGGAGGCCTTGGCGAGGCCGAGCTGCTCGATCTCGCGCTTGGCGAGCTCGACGAGGTCCTCGTCCGAGGACTCCCAGAGCTCGTCGCCCTTGAAGCAGAAGTACTCCATGCCGATCGAGGCCTTGGACTGGTCCGGGACCATCCACGGCGACCACGAGCGGAAGTTCTGGATCCGGCCGACCTCGACGCTCGGGTCGTGGATGTAGATCCAGTTGTCCGGGAAGAGGTCCTCGCCGTCGATGATCAGCGAGATCGTCAGGAAGTCGCGGTAGCGCAGGCCCTGGGCCGCGGCCTGGACCGCGCCGGGCGCGGCGGCGCCGGAGAGGCCGACCGTCGTTGCGCAGCGGCAGCGACGAGATGACCTCGGACGGCTCGATGCGCTCGCCGCCGGCCTCGAGCGCGACGATCTTGCCGTCGCGGACCTCGAGCTTGGTGACGGGCGAGTTCATCCGCACCTCGCCGCCGTTGGCGATGATCTCGTCGGCCATCGTCTCCCACATCTGCCCCGGGCCGAAGCGCGGGTAGTGGAACTCGCTGATCAGCGACTTGATGTTGTCCTTGTTGCCGAAGAACGCGGCCTTGGCGGCCGAGAAGAACGACAGGCCCTTGATGCGCTGGGCGGCCCACTCGGCGCGCACCTCGCTGGCCGGGACGCCCCACACCTTCTCGGTGTAGGACATGAAGAAGTGCTGGTAGAGCCGCTTGCCGAAGCGGTTGGAGACCCACTGCTCGAGGTTGTCCTCACGACCCTTGGGCGTGATCGCGGCCCAGGTGTAGGAGAGCAGACAGCGCGTCAGCTCGACCGGGCCGAGCTTCTTGATGACGTCGCGCCCGTTGAGCGGGTAGTCGAGGAACTTGCCGTGCCAGTAGATGCGCGACATGCGCGGCCGCTTGAGGAACTCCTCCTTCATCACCTCGTGCCAGAGGTCGTCGACCTCTTTGTTCTTGGTGAAGAAGCGATGGCCGCCGAGGTCGAAGCGGTAGCCGTCGCGGACCTCGGTCTTGGCGATGCCGCCGACCTGGTCCTCCGCCTCGAACACGATGACGGGGCGCCCCTCCTTCGCGAGGAGGTATCCAGCCGTGAGGCCGGCGGGGCCGCCGCCGAGGACGGCGACCGGCTTCTCGGGCCGGAACCGACGCGGGGCGTCGTCGGTCGGCGTGTAGTCAACGGTGGACATGGGCCTCACCTTGCCCACATCGCGAGCGTTTCCCGCGCGTTGCTAAAGGCCGCTAACAGACCTTAAGCCCAGGCTCTAACCTCTCCGACCGTGCAGGCGAGCAGTGCACTGGACATCCTCCTGGTCGACGACGACCGCCCGTTGCGGGAGATGCTGACGCGTTCCTTCGAGCGCGAAGGCCATCGCGTGACCGCGGTCGCGGACGGCGACACCGCGCTGGAGGCGGCCGCGGAGCGCTCGTTCGACGTCGTGCTGCTCGACGTCGCGCTCGGCGCCGGCCCGACCGGCTACGACGTCGCGCGCATGCTGCGCAGCCGCCGCGACGTCGTCCCGATCATCATGCTGACCGCGCTGGACTCCGAGGCCGACGCGGTCCAGGGCCTCGAGGCCGGCGCCGACGACTACGTCACCAAGCCGTTCGGCCTCGCCGAGCTGCGCAGCCGCATCCGCGCCGTCCTGCGCCGCGCCGCAGGGCCGCGTCGTCGAGGGCAACCTGCGCGTCGGCCCGGTGATGCTCGACCGCGACCTGCGCCGCGTGACGATGGAGGACACGCCGGTCCGCCTCACCTTCAGCGAGTTCGAGCTGCTCGGCTGCCTGATGTCGCGCCCCGGCTACGCCTTCAACCGCCAGGAGCTGCTGCGCGCGATCTGGGGCGACTCCGCCTACCGCGACCCGCGCGCGATCGACGTCCACATCCGCCACCTGCGCGAGAAGCTCGAGCCTCGCCCCGAGGAGCCGAGCCTGATCCTGACCGTCCCGGGTCAGGGCTACCGCTTCCGAGAGGCATGATCGGGACCGCACTGCGGGGCTTGCGAGGGAGGCTGCTGCTCTCCCTCGTGCTGACGAGTGCCGTCACGCTGATCGTCGCCGCCGCGATCACGCTCGGACCGCTGCAGTCGCGGCTGCGCGACGAGAGCGCGACCGCGCTGCGGGAGGCCACCGAGGGGGCGCGCGACGGGTTCAGCAGTGCCTTGGGCAAGCACCAGGTCAAGGCCAGCGACAAGGTGGACCCGGACGTACGCGAAGAAGGCCGCGGACACCCGCCTGGACCGGGCGGTCGCCGTGTCGCGCCTGGCCTTCGCCGCTGCGCGAGCGGACCAACGGCGCACGCGTGCTCGTCGCCGACCTCGCCCTGGCCGACGGCTACGGCGAGGCGCCCGGCTTCCTCGCCGACACCGACTCGCAGTTCTCGACGCAGAGCGCGCTGCGCGCTTGCCATCAACGCGATGCTCAGCGGCGCGTCCCAGACCGAGATCAAGGACGACGACCTGTCGTTCGCGATGCCGCTCTACGACGGCGGCAAGGTGACGGGCGTCGTCGTCGCCCAGCGCAACCTGACCGAGGTGGCGACGACGGTCCGGCTCGTGCGCAACGCGCTCTTCACCGCCGGGCGCGATCAGCCTCGCCGTCGCGGTCGCGCTCGGCCTCGCGCTCTCGAGCACGCTGACGCGCCGCCTCGAAGCGCCTGCAGCGCTCCGCCCTGCGGATCACCGCCGAGGGCCCGGAGGCGCCCGCGCCGACCGACCGCGGCCGCGACGAGGTCGGCGACCTCGCCCGCGCCCTGGGCCGCATGCAGGAGGAGCTGCGCCGCCAGGAGGCGGCGCGGCGCTCGTTCGTCGCCACCGCCTCGCACGAGCTGCGCACGCCGCTGACGATGCTCCAGGGCACGATGGAGCTGCTCGACGAGGACCTGCGCGAGGGCGGCGACCTCGCCGACGCCCAGGAGCAGGTCGAGAGCGCGCGCGGCGAGCTGCGCCGGCTCTCGGTGCTCGCCACCGAGCTGCTCGACCTCTCGCGGCTCGACGCCGCGGTGCAGCTGCGCTCGAGCCGGTCGAGCTGGGCGAGATCGCCCGTGCCGTCGCGGCGGAGTTCTCGCTGCGCGCCGGCGACCGCGGCGGTCGAGCTCGACGTCGACTCCCCCGGCCCCTGCTGGGCGCGCGCCGATCCGGCGGCCTGCGCCCGCGTCGTGCGGATCCTGATCGACAACGCGCTGCGCTACGCGCCGCGCGGCCGGCCGATCGAGATCTCGACCACCCAGACGCGGCAGCCGCGTCGCGGTGCAGGTCGCCGACCGCGGCCCCGGCGTCCCGGAGGACGAGCGCGAGCACGTCTTCGAGCGCTTCCACCGCGGCAAGGCGACCAGCGTCGAGAGCGGCTTCGGCCTCGGCCTGGCGATCGGCCGCGAGCTGGCGGAGCGGATGGGCGGCACGCTCGAGCTCGCACGACTCCTTCGGCCGCGGCGCCTGCTTCGTGCTGACCCTGCCGGCTAGCGCGTCTTCACCATCACCGTCGCCTGCACCGGATTCGGCCGCGGCGGCGTGAACTCCGTCGGCTGAATCGAGGTCACCTCGAGCCGCGGGTCGTTGGAGAGGAACTGCGACCACTCCTTGGAGCGGATCCGGACCAGCGACGTCCACGGCGCGCGCCAGCGGCTGATCGTCCACGTGATCGGCTCGACGAGCACGATCGCGTGACCCGACGGGTAGCGCGTCGATCAAGCGGACCGAGGTCGCGCTCGGCCGAGGTCGCCTTCAGACGCTCGACGCCGTCGCGCCAGTCCCAGACGCCGAGCTCGGTCAGGCCGCCGGTCAGCGTCGCGTAGCGCAGCCCGTCGGGCAGGTAGTAGTGCAGCACCGGGATCGATCTCCGGCTGGGTGGAGATGACGAGGTCGCCGGGCAGCGAGGCTCGGCGCGATCGCGTGGGCGATCGCGCGCACGTTGCTCTTCTCGACCGGCGCGGTGTCCTGCGCCCACATGATCACCACGAGCACGAGGCCGACGATCCCGAGCCGCCGCGCGTTCGCCAGCCCGCCGGCGGCGAGCAGCACCAGCGGCGGCAGCGTCGACGGCGAGGTAGCGGTTCGCCCAGGCGGGTGAGGACTGCGACAGCGTCCACGCGATCGTCGGCGTCAGGACGGCGAGGATGATCAGCACCGCGGCCGCGCGCCCGTGCTCGGTGAGCTTGCCGTTCTGGCGCTTGAAGATCGCGACCAGCCCCGCGCCGGCGCAGATCAGCAGCACGATCTGCGGCATCCGGCCGAGCAGCACCCCGGGCACGCCGAGCAGCGAGTCGAACGCCGGCGCGTCCGCCCACGGCGCGCCCGTGTGGGCGGCCTGGTAGAGCGTCGTCGGCACCCACGGCAGGTACAGCAGCGCGATCGCGCCGAAGCCGAGCAGCCCGTCGCGCAGCAGCTCGCGCCGGCGCGGCCGCTCCGCGAGCAGCCACAGCAGCGCCCAGGCGACCGCGGCCGCGATCGTGAAGAAGATCGGCCAGTTGTGCGTGTAGAGCGCGACCGCCACCGAGAGCGCGAAACCGGCGATCCACGGGCGCCGCGAACCGGTGCCGTCGAGCGCGTAGGCCCGGATGAAGCAGGTCGTCGCGGGGATCGCCAGCAGCGCGACCATCGAGTACATCCGCGCCTCCTGCGCGTACTGCGCCAGGAACGGGTTGAACGCCGCCAGCACGGCCGCGAACCAGGCCGCGCGCGCCGTGCCCCAGATCGACCTTTCCGGCCCACCACGAGACGGGGATCGCGAGCAGCGCGAACAGCAGGCTGAGCCCGCGGACGCCGTCCTCGCTGCGGCCCGGCGATATCGAGCCAGAAGTGCAGCAGCATGTAGTACAGCGGCGGCGAGCCGTCCTCGCGCAGCGCGAGCGGGATGTCGCTCAGCGGCCGGTCGGCGATCCCGACCGACAGGCCCTCGTCGATCCAGAAGCCGATCCCGAGCTGCGATCGTGCGCAGCAGCAGCGAGAGTCGCGACGAGCGCGCCGAGCCCGGCGGGGATCGCGACGCACGCGCTCGTGAGCGCTCGCGCCCGCAGGCTCCACGCCGGTCGTGAGGCGATCGTCGACATCAGCGGGCGCAGGAGGAGCCGATGACCCACTTGCGGGTCTCGGCGATCGTCGGGAAGCGGGGGTCGCGGGACAGGGACGAGAAGCTCGGCGCGATCGTCGTGCCGGGCGGGAAGGCGAAGATCTCGGAGTCCATCTCGTGCAGGTGCATGTACCAGGCGACGGCCTGCGTCTGGAAGGCCCCGGTGTACACCGTTCCGCACGACTTCAGCGCCGCTTCGCCGCCACCGGCCGCGATCGCCTCGGGGACGGTGCCGTAGAGGTCGGCCTCGGCCTCGATGCGCTCGACGGCCATCGTCGAGCTCGCGGACGTCCTGCGATCACGTAGGGCGCCGACCAGCCCGCCGACGGCGAGCGCGAGCACCGTCGCGGCGATCATGCCGAAGCGCGCGTCGGTGGCGCGGATCAGCCATACCCAGCCGGCGCCGGCGAGCACGCAGACGAGCGCGGCGGGCAGCGCGACGTAGCGCAGGTTGCCCGCGAAGCCGGCCTGGGTCATCGCGGCCACCGCGACCATCAGCACGGTGGCGATCGCCGCCATCGCGAGCTTCAGCCCGTCCTTGCGCTCGCGGATGAACGCGCGACAAGCGCGACGACGACGGCGAGCACGCCGCCGACGTAGACCGGCGTCGAGAGCACCGAGCGCCGACCTTCGGAAGACCTCGATGAACGGGTGCTCGGCGAACGCGGCCGAGTCGGGGTTCGGCTTGCGGGCGCGCGCCGCGGCGCGCAGGAAGTCGCCCGACCCGAGGTACTCCGGCAAGAACCAGAGGACGCCGAGCCCGAGCCCGCCGCCGATCACGAGGACCGTCGTCTTGACCGGCAGCGCACTCGCGGCGATGCCAGTCGGCGGCGATCAGGTAGAGGCCGTAGAGCGCGATGAACGGCCACACCTCCGGCCGCAGAAGCGCGGCGGCGAGGCCGAGCAGGAAGGCGTCGCGGCGGCGGCCGTCGAGGTGGCGCTCGATCGCCCACAGGCAGAGCGCGACGAGGATGCCCTCGGAGTTGCCGCGCCAGAAGTTGCGGATGAACTCGTCGGCGAGCACGAGCGCGCCGGCGGCGATCAGCCCGGCGACCGGGCCTGCCAGCCGCTTGCCGAGCCGGTAGGCCATCGCGAACGCGAGGAAGCCGCCGGCGCGTGCGACGACCAGCCACAGCAGCGGCGCGCCGTCGTCGCCCGCGAGGCTGAACGGCGTCGTGAAGATCACCGGCAGCGGCTTCCACGACGGGCCGGTCTGCGTCACGAGGTCCCCGTGCGCGACCTCGCGGCCCCAGATGATCCAGGCCCACGGGTCGTAGGTCGGGACCGACGGCAGCAGCAGCGACAGCGCCGCGAGCGCCAGGCAGCCGAGCACCAGCAGCCGCCACGGGCGCGCCGGTGCCGTGCGCGGCGTCGGCGGTCTCCGGCGGCGGCGCGAGCCGCTCGAGCATGCGCGAGGCGCCGGGCGCGAGCGCGGTCAGCGGCGCGAGCGCCATCTACCCCAGCCCGAGGGCCGCCGCGATTCCCGGGTCCGGCTCGACCGTCATATCGACCGTCTTCGGTCGGGGTACCCCACACGGCGAGGCCGCGATCGAACGAACCGATCGGCAGCCCGGCGGCGTCCGCCAGATCGCGCGCACGACGCTCGAGCAGCATCACGTCGCCGGAGACGAACAGGCGCTTGGCGGCGATCGTCGTCGCATCGTCCTCGATGAAGTGCACGGCGTCGGCCTCGAAGCCGTAGCGGCCGGCGGCGCCGAGCGCGGCCAGCAGGTCGAAGCGCATGGCGCGGGTGAAGCCGGGGAGCGCCAGGCGCTCGAAGACGCGGGCGAAGCGGCGCTCCGGGCTCCAGATCGTCTCGCCCGTGAAGGCGGCCTCCTGCGAGCCGGCGCGGGCGACCCATGCGCGGTAGGACGCGGCGGTCTTGGCCTTGGCCGCGGGCAGCGCGTCGACGTCGGCGTCCGTCCAGGCGGGCTGCGCCTCGGCGATCACGTCACGAAGGTCCGGGGCGAGCGCGAACAGGAACGCGAGCCACGTCGCCTGCTCGAGGTCGGGCTCGTCGACGATAAGCGGATAGGGGCCGGGCGGCAGCAGCCGGATCCGCGCCTCGGTCAGCGCGACGGCGAGGCGCTCCGCGTCGGCCGTCGCCTTCATGCCCTGCACGAGCGGGTTGCGATAGCCGTCGTCGGCCGCGCGCAGCAACTGGCGCGTGACGACGCGCTTGGAGGAGCGCGGCGAGGTCGAGGAGGCCGACGACGACGTGGCGCTCCGCGGCTTCGGCGTGGAGGTAGCTCCCGGCCTGCGCACGGTGACGTGTCGCACGGGGGTCTGCTCGCGCTGCTCGCGGGAGCAGATCGGGCACTTCGAGGTAAGCCGGTTATGACGGCAGAACATGCCTGGCATTTGCGTCCGCTCACGCTAGCGGGTCAGCGGAATGATCGAGCCCCCGCGTGCGGGTGCGAGGGTCACGCTGCGGCGGCGCATGCGCTCCCCTTGGAGGCGGTCGGGGCGGAGGGTGAAGCGCTCGGTCACCGCGCGCAGTACTTCCCGCATCTCGAGCGCGGCGAACGCGGCGCCGAGGCAGCGGCGGGTGCCGCCCCCGAACGGGACGAAGCTGAAGGGCTCTGGCGCGCCGTCGAGGAACCGCTGCGGATCGAAGCGGGTCGGGTCCGGCCAGGTGTCCGCGCGGCGGTGCGCGAGGTACAGGCAGGGCGCGACGTAGACGCCTTCCGGCAGCGTGTAGTCGCCCAGTGGATAGGGCTTGAGCACGCGGCGGGCGGTGATCGAGAGGACGGGGCGGGTCCGCAGGACCTCCTTGACCAGCGCGTCGAGCTGCGCGTCGTCGTGCAGGTCCGGCTGCGGGTTGCGCGCGACCCGCTCGAGCGCCCACGCGAGCGCCGTCGCCGTGGTCTCGTGCCCGGCGGCGAGCAGCGTGACGAGCTGGTCGCGCAGCTCCTCGCGCGTGGCGCCGGTGGCCTTCAGCGTGTCGAGGATCGAGTCGCCGCCGCCGGCGTCGTCGATCCGCTCGTAGAGCAGCGCGTCGATGCGTCTCACTGCGCCGAGGAACCGCCCGTAGGGACTGTGGCCTCCGAGTTCCCGCTGCAGCAGCGACATCGCGATCAGGCGGGTGGTCGAGCCGGTCATGTCGAGTGCGCTGCGCAGCGCGTCGCGCAGCTCCGGGTCGCGGCTGCCGAAGATCACACGCTGGATCACCTCGAGCGTCACCGCCTGCATGCGCTCGAGCGAGCGGATCGGCCGGCCTTCGACCCACGTGTCGAGCTCCTGGTGCGTGATCTCGGCGATCGTGTCCTTCCAGCGTTTGAGCGCCTCGCCGTGGAACGGCGGCAGCATCAGGCGGCGCTGGCGCAGGTGCTCGTCGCCGTAGAGGACCAGCACCGATCGCGGGCCGACGAACGGCTCCAGGAACGAGGAGCCCTCACCCCCGCGCAGCACGTCCGGCGGGGCCGCGTAGACGCGCTTGATCTCATCCGGGTCGGAGAACAGCACGAGCGGTGCGTCCGACCATGCCGTTCGTAACGTGAACGGCTCGCCGTAGACGCGCCTGCGCCCGCCGCAGGAGCGCCGTCGGGCGGACGATCCACTCGACGGTCTGGAGCGCCGTCAGCTCCCTCGGACCGGGCGGCAGGCCGTTCATGGCGGCAAGGCTACGGCGTGGGCGCGACGGGCAGCGCGAGGGCGAAGCGCGCACCGGCCGGCTCGCCGGGAGCGGGCTCGCCGTGCTCGAGCGTCAGCCGGCCGGCCATCCTGCGGGCGAGCTCGGAGCCGATCGCCAGGCCGAGCCCGAAGCCGGGCGCGGTGGAGTGCTCGCCGCGCTGGAAGCGCTCGAAGATCGCGTCGCGCTCGCTGCGCGGCGACGCCCGCGCCGCCGTCGAGCACGCGGACGATCGACGTGCCCGTCGACCGCCTCGACGCGGACCTCGACCGGTGCGGGCGCCGGCGCGTGGCGGAGGCGTTGTCGACCAGCAGGCGCACGATCCGCGCCACGCTGTCGGGGTCGCCGAGCGCCCAGCAGGCGGTCGGGCGGCGCGATCCAGCGCGGGCGTTCGGGACCGGCGGCGGGGCGGCGCGGAACTCCGCGGCGACGGCGCGCGAGAGCTCGCCCAGCTCGACCGGCTCGCTGCGCAGCTGGTTGCCGGCGTCGAGCCTGGAGAGGTCGAGCAGGCCATTCGACAGGCCGCCGAGGCGTCGCGTCTGCGCGAGCGCCTCGCTGACGTCGGTGCGGCACCGCGTCGAGGTCCGGCTGCTCGCTCGCGGCCTCGTCGGCCGCGAGCTCGAGCAGGCTCTGTAGCGACGCGAGCGGTGTCCGCAGCTCGTGCGAGGCGGTGGCGACGAACGTGCGGCGCGCGTCCTCCTGCTGCGCGAGCCGCTGCTGCAGGCCGGCGAAGGCGCGGGCGAGCTCGCCGAGCTCGTCCCGTCGTGTGTCGACCTCGGCGGGGGCGAGGGTCGGGTCGGCGGCGCGCATCGCGTCGCTCAGGGCTCGCAGGCGCCGCAGCATCCGGCCGCTGAGCGACGCAGGCCGGCGACCAGCGCGAGCGCAGCCCTGCCAGGGCCGCGCCCGCGAAGGCCGTCTCGACGACGTCGTAGGTGCGGCCGATGTCCCCGAGCCGGCGTCGCAGGGAGAGCGCGTAGGGACGGTTGGCGATCCGGACCGGGATCGCGGCCTGGGCGATCCCTTGCTGGATCTCGTGCTCGCCGCTGGCGGGTGTGCAGCACGCGGTGCGCGTCGGCGAGGGCGGTCTGCGTGTCCGGGTCGGTCTCGCCGCGACCACGCCCTGGTCGCCGAGCAGCGTGACCTGGGCGCCGGTGGCCCGGGCGAGCGCGCGGAGAAGCCGCGCGGGGTGCTCGTGCGGGCGCAGCCGCTCGAAGCCGGGGCGCGCGGCCTCGGCGCGGAGCGTGAGGCTGCGGACGCGCATCCGCGCGCAGGCGATGCTCGAGCGGCGGCAGCAGCGCGAGCGCGGCGACCGCGAGCGTCGTCGCCGCCGTGGCGAACAGGGCGAGCACCAGCCGCGTCCGCAGGCCGGGCGACGCTCGCCTCATGCCGCGATCCGGTACCCCGCGCCGCGCACGGTCAGGATCAGCTCCGGCTGCTCGGGGACCTCCTCGAGCTTCTCGCGCAGATGGCGGACGTGGACGTCGATCCCGCGCGGGTCGCGGAACGCCGAGTCGCCCCAGATCGCGCGCATCAGCTCCTGGCGGTTGACCAGCTGGCCTGGCGCGAGCCATCAGCGCCGCCAGCACCTCGAACTCCGAGAAGGTCAGGCTGACCGGGTCGCCGCCGCGACGCACGACGCGGGTGCCGCGGTCGAGCTCCAGCGGGCCGGCCTCGAGCACGCCGCCGCTGCGCGGGCCGGCACGCCGCAGCACCGCCCGGATCCGGCTGCGCAACTCCGCCAGGCCGACCGGCTTGCCGACGTAGTCGTCGGCGCCCGCCTCGAGCCCGAGCACGGTGTCGGCCTCGCTGTCGAGCGCCGTCAGCATGATGATCGGCACCGTGTTGTGGCGTTCGCGCAGGGTGCGGCAGACCTCGTAGCCATCGGGGCCCTGGCCGAGCGCGACGTCGAGCAGCACGACGTCGAAGCGCTCCGTGCTCGCGCGGTCGATCGCGGATGGGCCGTCGGCGACCGCGAGCGTCGCGTGACCCTCGCGCCGGAACGAGCGCGTCAGCGTCTCACGCAGCGTCGACTCGTCGTCGACGATGAGGATCGAGAGGGGCATCGTCTCGTTCTGGGGTACCTGCGCGCGCTGAGGCGACGATGAGTCGCGAGTGCGTAGAGCGTGTGCGGTTTCAGGCCGGCCTGCCGTGAGACGTCGCGGCCGTGGACGCGCGCCCATCTCGCAGCCTTGCCGCAGCCGGCCGTCGTGGTCGCGGAGTGCGGGCCGCAGCGCCCCGCCATCAGGACGTAGCGGACCTCGCCGCGCCGGACGTCGTTCCTGAGGCGTTTGAGCGGTGTCAGCGGGTGCCCGAGCTCGGCGCCGAGCAGCAGCACCGGCCTGGCGTCGCGCTCGACCAGCGGCGCCGCCTTCGCCGCCGTCGCGGAAGCGAGCTCGTAGCGGTCGGTTTTCGTGCGCGTCGCGAGGAAGGCGGAGAGGTGCTTCGCCTGGGCGGTGGTGAGCGCACCGAGGTGGCCGGAGTCCGACGACCCGTCCTGCACGACATCGACGGCCCGGACCGCGGGCACGGCGAGGAGCACAGCGATCAGCGCGGCGGCGAGGACGCCGGGCAGCCGCGCCGTGAGTGCGACGAGCCCGGCCCCCAGCGCCAGCGCGACGGGCGGCGCGAGCACGTCGACGTAGCGCACCTTCAGGTCGGGGAGCGCGGAGAGCAGCAGCGCGCCGGTCAACAGCCACGTCGCGACGAAAAGCGCCCCGGCGCGCCCACGTCTGGAGTGACTGCGGGCCGCGATGGCCGCAGCGAGCAGCCCGGCGACCAGCGCGGGGATCAGCTCGACGCCGAGGAGCCCGCGCAGGTCGCCGCCGCGGGCCACGAGCCGCAACGGCCCGGGCGGTGCCGTGACCGCGTCGCCGGACGCGAGGGGGTCCCCGGACACGGGCGCCGCGGCGTCCGCGACCGCCGCGCGGTGCGCCGCGCTGCCGCCACTCCGCCGCGCCGCGCTCGCCGCCGCGCCGCCGCCAGTCCGCCGCCCCGCGCTCGCCGCCGCGCCGCCGCCAGTCCGCCGCCCCGCGCTCGCCGCCGCGCCGCCGCCAGTCCGCCGCCCCGCGCTCGCCGCCGCGCTGCCGCCACTCCGCCGCGCCGCGCTCGCCGTCGCAGCCGCCTCTCCCCCTCGCGTCCCGCTTCCCAGGCGGTCGATGCCGTCGTACGCGAACGCGGCGCTCAGCGCGCTGCCGTCGCGCGAGCCGAAGGCCCACGGCTGTTCGCGTCCCGGGGCGGTGCTCACAACGAGGAACCAGCTCAGCCCGACGGCCGCGGCCACGGCGCTCCACAGCACCAGCCGCGAGAGCCGCTCCCCGACACGCAGCGGGCTGGCCGCGAGGTAGAGGACCGCGAGCGCCGGGACCGGGATCAGCGCCTGGAAGAGCTTGACCGCGAACGCCGCGCCCACCGCGGCGCCCGCTCCAGCGATCAGCCAGCGCCCGCGCGATGCGTCGGCCTCCTCCGACCGTGTCGCAGCCACCAGCGCGACGGCCGACAGCAACGCGAACGCGACCGCGAGCGAGTCCATCGTGTCGCTGCGGTCGGTGAGGACGGCGAGCGGCGCGACCGCCAGCGCGGCCGCGGCCGCCAGGCCCGCCGCTCGTCCCCACAGCGCCGAGCCGAGCCGGTAGAGCAGCGCGACGCCGGCGAGGCCCGCGAGCGCGGACGGCAGCAGCAGCGCCGGGGTCGTGAACCCGAGCAGCCGGGTGGCGGCCACCTGCGGCCACAGCGCGACGGCGGGCTTGTCGATCGCGACGCTCCCGCCGGGCTCGAGCGCGCCGAACAGGAAGTTGTGCCACGAGGTGCCCATCGAGCGGACGGCCGCGTCGTAGAACGGGTCGGGCGCCACCCGGCCGAGGCCGCCGAGCCGCAGCGCGAGCGCCGCGACGGCGACCCCGGCCGCGAGCGCGACCGCCCCGCCCGTCGCCGCCATCCCATTGGGAAGCGGGACGGCGACGAGGCGGGCGCGGAGCGGACGCTGACCCCTCACGCGAGCGTGCGCCGGAGGCGCAGCAGCTCTGCGGACGCCCGGACCACGACTCGCGGCCGCAGCCCGCTCTGGCGCCCGGCGTTGCGCGGAAGGTGGCGCACACCGCGCTCGCAGATCCGCGCTCCCCGCGCCCGGCAGCGGGCGATCAGCTCGGCCGAGATCGCGGCGCCGTTGCTCTGCAACTCGACGTCCGCGAGCGTCTCGCGGCGGATCAGCTTGAACGCGCAGTCGACGTCGCGGACGTGGAGGCCGAGCGCGTGGCCGACGAGCCAGTTCCAGACCGCGGCCGCCGCGCGGCGCGCCGGTGGGTCGTTGCGCTTGATCCGGTAGCCCGCGATCAGGTCGTGGTCGGCCGCAAGCGGGACGAAGCCGGCGAGGTCGACGAGGTCGAACTGCAGGTCGGCATCGGTCAGCAGCACCCAGGGCTCGCGGGCGGCGGCGATCCCCGTGCGCAGCGCGGCGCCGTAGCCGCGGTTGCGCTCGTGCTGCAGCACGCGCACGTGCGGATCGCCCGCGGCGAGCCGCGTCGCGACGGCGAAGGTCCCGTCGCGGCTGCCGTCGTCGACGACGATGACCTCGTGGGCGAGTGCGTGCATGCGACCGGCGCGCACCGCCATGCGCACCGCGCCGGCGACGTTCGCCTCCTCGTCGTGGCAGGGCAGGACGATCGAGACGCCGCTGAGCGCGGCGCGGGTTGAAGAGGCGACGGCGGTCATGCCTCCAGCGTGCGCGCCGGACGGTTTCCGCCGCCTAGCGGCCGTGTTGGGATCGGGTTGGATCACCGCAGCAGCCGGTGCATGAAGCGCGAGTTGGCGCGACCGGTCGCGGTCCGGGTCGGATGCGCGCCGAGCCGGTGCAGCAGCGGCGCGGTGGCCGGTGCCCACGCAGCCAGCAGGAAGACGGTCAGGACGATCGCCGCCGCGCGGGGCGCGCCCGGACGGGCGAGCGCGGCGAACGGGAGCATCCAGAGCACGTACCACGGCATCGCCCAGCCGAGCGAGACCACGAGCAGCGCCAGCGTCCACGCCGCCGCCGTCTCCCAGCGCCGCGTCCGCCACGTCCAGGCCGTGAGCCCGGCCGTCGCCAGCACGACGATGACCTCGAGCTCCCCGCGCAGCTGCGCATCCAGCCCGCCGTGCCCGAGCGCGAGCCCGGCGAGGTTCGGCAGGCTCAGGCCGGCGACGAGCCGCGCCTGCGTCGCGTCGTCCGGCAGGTGCCCGTGGAAGCCGAGCCACGTCGCCACGAGCACCGCCGCGACCCCGAGCGCGACCCCCGCGGCCGCGCGGCCGCGCCGCTCGGCGCCGGCCACCAGGATCGGGATCGCGAGCCCCGCCGAGAGCTTGACCGCCGCCGCGGCGGCCCAGGCGCTACCGCCGAGCAGCTCGCGGCGCTCGAGCACGAGCAGCGCGCCGCCGAGCAGCAGCGCCATGAAGAACACGTCGTTGTGCACGCCCCCGATCCCGTAGACGAGCACGAGCGGGTTGAGCGAGACGAAGGCGACGGCCCGCGCCGGGTCGCGGCCGAGGCGCCGCGCCAGCAGCGCGACGAGCACCGCGACGGCCAGCGCCGCGAGCGCCGACCGACACCTTCAGCGCCCAGTACGCGACCGGCAGCGAGAGCGGGGCGAGCAGCTCGGTGGCGAGCGTGAACAGCGGCCCGTAGGGACTTGATAGGTGGTGCCAGGTCGAGTAGCGGTAGGCGGGGTCGGCGCTGGCCTGGATCGGCAGCGCCGTATACGGATCGAGCCCGTAGAGCGGCAGCATCCGGCCGTAGTGCAGGTAGTTGAAGGTGTCCGTGAGGCTGAACGGCGGCGCGAGCGTGAGCACGAGCACGGCGATCGCCACCGTCGCGAACACCATCGCGAGCCCGGCGCGCGCGGCGCACGCGGTGGCGAGCAGCCAGCACGCCGTCATCGCGAACAGCACGAGCGTGACGTCCCAGCGCAGCGAGCCGACGGCGTCCGTCAGCTCCGGCCAGTGCCCGGCGAGCGGACCGGCGAGCCACGGCGCGTCGCCGTGCAGGGTCGGCGGGGCGAGGAACGACGGGCGTTCGGCGGCGGCCAGCGCGATCACCGTCGCCCCGGCCGCGATGCCTGCCAGGGGGAGGGCGGCCGCAGCGCCTCCCGCGATCCTTGCGAAGGCGCCGCGGCCGGGGTCTACAGCCACGGCTGGGGTCAGGAGGGAAACCGTCGGCTGCGTTGATCCAGCACACCAGAGCGTCGGTTGGGATCGCGTTGGGAGCCTGTGAGGATCCGCTTGGAGGCCGTCCTCGGGAGTGCCTCTTCCGTCTAGGACTGACGCTGTGGCCTCCGTCCGTCTCCAGTTCGCGCGCTTCGCCGCCGTCGGGGTGACGAACACCGCGGTGACGCTCGCGACGTACGCGCTGGCGCTGCGGCTCGGGCTGTCGTACTTACCGGCAGGGGCGTTGGCCTATGCGCTCGGTGCCGGCAACGGGTTCGCGCTCAACCGGGCGTGGACGTTTCGCTGCCGCGGGCGCCCTGGGCGCTACCTGGCGGTCGTCGCCGCCGGGTTGCTGGCGAACGCGCTGCTGCTCCGCGGCGCCGTCGCGCTCGGCGTTCCGCGGCTCGCCGCGGAGGTCGTTGTCGCCGCGCCGGTTACGCTGATGACGTTCGCTCTCAGCCGTGCTTGGGCGTTCTCCACGAATGTCCCGTCGCACCCGTCGCCTCACCTGGTCGCTCGTCGCCGTCGCCGCCGCGCTCGTCGCCTTGGCGCTCGTCTACGGCCCAACTGACACGCCGCAGCCGGCGAGCGCCGCCGCCGACTGCGTCCCCGTCGCCGGCAACCACGCGCTCGGCGACGCGCTCCTGCACGTGCCGAACCGCAAGCCGGTCGCGCTCGTGCTCGCCTTCCACGGCGCCGGCGGGTCGGGCGAGGGCTTCGCCGAGGAGAGCGGGCTCTCCAAGACGGCCGACGCGCACGGCTTCGCGGTGCTGTACCCGAACGCCGCCGCGCGCCACTTCTGGAGCCTGAACCGCGCGATGGGCACGGCGGACATCGACCGCCTGCGCGCGCTGCTCCCGCGCGCGCTCGCCGCGACCTGCACCGACCCCGAACGCGTCTTCGCCACCGGCGTCTCCAACGGCGGCGGCTTCGCGGCGCGCGTCGGCTGCGAGCTCGACGTCGCGGCGATCGCCCCGGTCGCCGGCGGCTACCGCGCGCTCGACCCCTGTCCCGCCACGCGCCGCACCTCCGTGCTCGAGGTCCACGGCGCGCACGATCACGTCGTCCCGTACCTGGGCAAGGCGCCCGACTGGGCGGGCTCCGTCCCCCGCTACCTCGCGGGCTGGGCGCGGCGCGACGGCTGCGCCACCGGCCCGCTCCGAACCCGCGAGACCGGCGAGCGCACCCGCCTCACCTTCCGCGCCTGCGCCCCAGGGCTGGCCGTCGAGCACCTCCGCCTCGCCGACGCCGAGCACGGCTGGCCCGAGCGCGAGGACGGGCTCGACACCAACGAGGCGATCTGGCGCTTCTTCGCTCAGGCGGCTCGGAGGGCCTCCGTCGGCGAGAGCCGGGCGGCGCGGAGCGCCGGGTAGAGGCCGGCGATGCCGCCGGCGACGACCGCCACGAGCACGCCGCCGACCAGCGCGACCGGCGGGAGGGCGGCGGTCCAGCCCTCGGACGTCGCGTAGCCGATCGTCACCAGCGCGCCGAGCAGGGTGCCGACCGCGCCGCCGAGACCGGCGAGCAGCAGCGACTCGACCAGGAACTGCACGCCGACGTGGCGGCGGGTGGCGCCGAGTGCCCGGCGCAGGCCGATCTCCGAGCGGCGCTCGAGCACCGAGATGACCATCACGTTGGCGATCCCGACGCCGCCGACGAGCAGGGCCACCGCGCCGAGGCCGAGGAAGAGCGAGGTGAACGCGGTCTTGGCCGCCGCGCGGGCCTCGAGCGCGTCGGAGGGCCGCGAGACGTCGACCTCCTCGGGCCGCTGCGGGCTCGCCGTGCGGCCGAGCAGCGAGCGCACCTCGGTCACCCGCTCGGGGTCGGCGCGCACGTAGACCGTCGACGGGTTGCCGTCGTCGCCGAACACGGACGCCGCGACGTCGAAGCCGATCAGCGCCGCTGTGTCGAGCGCCGCCGGCGAGCGTCACCGGGTCGAGGATGCCGACGACGGTGAACCAGCGGTCGCCGAGCCAGACGCGCGAGCCGGTGTCGTCGATCCCGAGCGTGGTCGCGGCCTCGGAGCCGAGCACGACCGCCGGGAAGCCGCCGGTGGCGGCGTTGAGGAACGTGCCGCGGCGCAGCGTCGCGCCGACGGTCTCGCGCAGGGCAGGATCGGCGGCGGCGACGCGTGATGCCGCCGGTCTCGGCCTCGTCGATGTACGGGCTGCGGCGGACCGAAGGCCCGGACACCACCGCGGTCGCGGCGACCGACTGCACGCCGTTCACCCGACGCAGCATCGGCGCCGCCGCCGACGGGAGCACCGCTTCGTCGCCCATGAACGACTGCCCCGGGGCGACGCGCAGCAGGTTCGTGCCGAGCTTGTCGAGCTGCGCCAGCAGATCCGCCTTCGAGGACTCCGAGATGCCGAGCACCGCGACCATCGAGGCCACGCCGATCGCGATCCCGAGCGCCGAGAGCGCGGCCCGCGCCCGGCGGGTGCGCAGACCGAGCGCGCCGGTGCGGAGAACGTCGGCGGCGGTCACAGCAGCTCCCCGTCCCGGAGTTCGACACGTCGCGGGAAGGCGGCGGCGATCTCGTGGTCGTGCGTGATCGTGACGATCGTCGAGCCGGCCGCGTGCAGCGCCTGCAGCAGCGCGAGGATGTCGGCGCCGGTGCGGCTGTCGAGGTTGCCGGTGGGCTCGTCGGCGAACAGGATCGCCGGCCGCCCGACGAGCGCCCGCGCGATCGCCACCCGCTGGCGCTCGCCGCCCGAGAGCTTGGACGGCGAATGGGTCAGGCGGTGCGAGAGCCCGACGTCGTCGAGCGCCTCCCGCGCCCGCGCCCGTCGCTGCGTCTGGCCGGTGCCCGTGTAGAGCAGCCCGGTCGCGACGTTGTCGAGCGCGCTCATCCCGTCGAGCAGGAAGAACTGCTGGAAGACGAAGCCGATCGCCTTGGCCCGCAGCGCCGCGAGGGCGCGCTCGCCCAGCTTCGCGGTGTCCTCCCCCGCGACGTGCACCGAGCCCGCCGACTGGCGCTCGAGCGTGCCCATCACATGCAGCAGCGTCGACTTGCCCGAACCTGACGGCCCGACGACGGCGACGGCCTCGCCCTCGCGCACCGACAGCGTCACGCCGCGCAGCGCCTCGACGCCGCCCGGGTAGGTCTTGTGCACGGCGTCCAGGCGCAGGACCTCGGCGGTCATTGCGCAGTCACCACCTTCTGGCCCTCGCGCAGGCCGCCGCCCTCGACCTCGACCATGTCGTCGGCGTACAGCCCGGGCGTGACGCGGACCATGCCGCCGCCGTCGGCGAGCTCGACGGCGTAGCCGCCGCCCTGGCGCGCCAGCAGCGCCTTCACCGGTACCGACAACGCGTCGCGGCGGCGCTCGACGGCGAAGCCGACGTCGACCGGCGCCTGATCGAGATCCCCGGCACGGCCGGCGACCGCGATCGTCACGTCGATCGTGACGTCCTCCTGGCTCTTGGTCGCGACCTTGCCGACGTCCTCGATCCGGCCGTTGACGGTCCGGCCTGAAGGCAGGTCGACGGTGACACGGTCGCCCTCGTGCGCGAGCTCGCTGCCGGTTGGCATCGAGCGCGACGGTCACGACGCGCTCGGTCGAGGAGATGCTGGTCAGCGGGCGGCCGGGCGAGACGGCGTCGCCGACCGCGGCCTTGGCCTCGCCGATCCGCGTCGCACCTGGCCGGAAGACGACCTCGCCGCGGCTGAGCTTGCCGTCGTCGTCGAGATCGCGGTCGCGCTGGAACTGCTCGACCGCGTTCGTGGTCTCCCAATCCCAGTCGTCGTCGACGTCCCCAGGGTCATAGCCCAGCGCGCGCAGGTTGCGCTCGAGCTGGCGCACGTCCTCGCCATCGGTCATGCCGGGCGCGAAGTCCCGCCAGGCCGGCAGCGAGCCGTAGAACAGGAACGCCGCCGGTTCGTCGTCGACGTCGTAGAGCGAGTGGCCGCGCGTGATCACCGCGCCGGGCTCGCGCAGTGCGGTCAGCGTGCCCGCGACGCCGGCTCCGAGCGTGCTCGACGTCGGCGTAGCCGAGGGTCCCGGTGAGGCTCTCGCGGTCGACCAGGTCGCGCCGTTCCACGACGGCGGTCGCGCGGGAGGGTGCGGGAGGCTCAGACGCCGCTCGGCTCGGCTCGTCGCCGCCGGCGACGATCACGCCGCCCGCGACGAGCGCCACCGCGACGGCGCCCCCGGCCGCCAGGCGCTTCATTTCTCGCCACCCTCCTGCACGTCGGTCGTGCTCGGGCCGAAGTCGCCCTGCCCACGGCATGCCTCCTGCGCCTTCTTGAACTTCGCGGACTCCGGGTTCACCCCGCGCCCGATCTCCACCCGCGCGCCGCCGTTGGGGTCGAACGTCGGGTCGGGCATGTCGATCCCGTGCTCGCGCATGCAGCGCGCGTTGGCCAGTGCCTCCTTCTTGAACTCGGCCTGCTTCTCCTCGGACATCGCCGGCGGCTTGACCGCGTCGCGGTACTTCGCGCACGCCTTGTCGGCCGCACGCATCTTGGCCGGAGGGGTCTTGTCGCCTGGCCCACCGGCCCGCATCATCACCCGGTTGCCCTCGAACTTCGGGTCGGGCATATCGACGCCGTTCTCGCGCATGCAGCGCGCGAAGTCGAGCATCGACTTGCGCATCTTGGCCTGGTCGTTGCTGGACGCGGACTGCGGGTCATCGGCGCCGCAGGCGGCGAGTGAGGCGGTCGCCGCGACGGCGGCGAGCAAGGAGGCGAGTCTTCATACCCGCCAATCCAGCCGGGCCGGACATGAGATCGCCTTCAGGCGAACCTAGGGATTTGCTGAGAAGGCCGGCAGACGAAGGCGCAACAGCGCGCCACCGCCGTCAGCGGACTCCGCCGCGACCGATCCGCCGTGCCCCTCGGCCACCTGGCGCACGATCGCCAGGCCGAGCCCGGACCCGGCTCGTCCGCGGGCGGAGTCGGCGCGGAAGAAGCGATCGAAGATCTGGGCCCGCTCGTCGTCCGGGATGCCTGGGCCGCGGTCGCGGACGGTCAGCTCGCCGTCGCGCAGGCGCACGTCGACCACCGCATCCGGTGGGCTCCATTTGGCGGCATTGTCGAGCAGGTTGGCGACGGCGCGATCGAGCCGCGACGGGACGCCCTGCACGAGCGCGGGCTCGAGCTCGGTCGCGAACGTCACGCCGGGCGCGTGACGGCGCGCGCGCTCGCACCGCCGCCGCGACCAGGTGGTCGAGCCGCACGTCCTCGGCCTGCGGCGGCTCGGGCTCGTCGTCGCGGGCGAGCTCGACGAGGTCGCCGACGAGCGCGCTCAGCTCCTCCAGCTGGGCGACGAGGTCGGCTCGCAGCCGGTCGCGGTCGCCGGGTCGGGCGGCCCGCCCCGCGCCAGCACCTCGAGGTTCGTCCGCAGCGAGGTCAGCGGCGTGCGCAGCTCGTGCGAGGCGTCGGCGACGAGCTGACGCTGTGCGCGCTGACTTCGCTCCAGCGCCTCGAGCATCGTGTTGAAGGAGGTCGCCAGGCGCGAGACCTCGTCCTCGCCCTGCGTCTCGATTCGCCGTGAGAGGTCGCGCGTGGTGGCGACGTGCTCGGCGGTCTCCGTCAGCGTCGACCACGGGCCGGATCGCGGTGCGCGTCGCGAGCCGCGAGAGCACCACCGCGAGCGCGATGCCGGCGAGCGCGAGCAGGCCGAGCGCCCAGCGCAGCGTCCCGAGCGCGTGGTCGACCTCGGTCAGCGGGCGAGCGCGGAAGAGCGCCATGCCGTCGGGGGTGCGGCTGACATGGATGCGCAGATGCGTGCCGTCGACCGTGCGGTCGGCGAAGAACGGCTCGCGCCTGCCGTCCGCGACGGCCCGGAACTCAGGGTCGGCCTCGAGCGACGGAGGGAGCGGGCCGGTGCCGCTGATCTGCGAGCCCTCGATCACGCGGGTGACGACCGGCGCCCCACCCGTCAGCAGCACGCGGTCGACCGGGACCGGGCCGCTGATGCCGATCGACGTCTGGCCGCTCACGCCCTGGCGCTGCAACGACGCGTCGATCTGCTCGCGCAGCGTGTCGCGCACGATCAGGTACGTCAGCACGGAGCCGAGCACGACCGCGATCGCGACCGCGGCGCCGCAGGACAGCGCGAGCCTTCGCCGGAAGCTCACTGTCTCGCGCAGGACGTAGCCGACGCCGCGGACCGTGTGGATCAGCCGCGGCTCACCGTCCGCCTCGAGCTTGCGGCGCAGGTAGCCGACGTAGACCTCGAGCGAGTTCGAGCTCGGGCCGAAGTCGTAGCCCCAGACCTGCTCGAAGATCTGCGTGCGCGTGAGGACCTGGCGCGGGTGGTTCATCAGCAGCTCCAGCAGCAGGAACTCGGTGCGGGTGAGCTCGAGCCGTCGCGCGCCGCGGTGCACGGTGTGCCCGGCGGGATCGAGCGCGATGTCCGCGTAGCGCAGCGTGTCCTCGACCGGGCCGCCGGTCCTGCGCAGCAGCGCGCGCAGCCGGGCGCCCAGCTCCTCGAGCGCGAACGGCTTGACGAGGTAGTCGTCGGCGCCGGCGTCGAGGCCCTTCACGCGATCCGGCACGGCGTCGCGGGCGGTCAGCATCAGCACCGGCGTGCGGTCTCCGGCGGCGCGCAGCCGGCGGCAGACCTCGAGCCCGTCGGGCTCGGGCATCAGGACGTCGAGGACGATCGCGTCCGGCGGCGTGTGCGCGAGCGCGTCGAGCGCCTCCGTCCCGTCGGCGGCCAGCTGGACGCGGTAGCCGTCCATTCGCAGCGCGCGGTCGAGTGCATCGCGGACCGAGGGCTCGTCGTCCACCACGAGGATGCGCACAGACGCATCCTCCGGGGTTTACCTGAGAGCTGAGTAAGAGCTGAGCGGGTTACGACCAGGGGTCCAGCGGGAGGCGGCTCGGGTAGCCGGTCTCCGCCGTGTGCCAGTGCGCCACCTCGTCCTCGTCGACCTGCCAGCAGAGGTAGACCTCGCGGCCGTCGCGCAGAGCGGGGAAGTCGATCAGCCCCGCCTCGAGGTCGCGGACCAGCAGGTCCAGCGCCTCCAGGTGCTCGAAGCCCAGCGTCGCGGCCACGGCGGCCTTGCGCGCGGTCGATCCCCGGGAACGCGCCGCCGACACTGTCGGCGTGCGTCGCGAAGCTCGTGTCGAAGCCCTCGGCCTGGAGGACGCGCTTGGCGTCCTGCAGTCGACGGACCGTCGCGCGGACCTCCGGGAGGAGCGCGTTCGCCTGCTCGGCGGTGTAGTGGCGCTGGTGGAGCATCTTGATCACGGTGTACCCGTATTCGGCACGATCAGACGTTTCTCCCCCAGGACTACGCAAAGGTCTAGGTACCCGCTCAACCACTGGCGAGGAGGTCCGTTTCCCAGGGGGAGGGGGTGAAGATTCTCCCCGGCTCCGCGCCGATCACGAGCACCGTCGTGCCGGGCTCGTCCGCCACCGCGCGGCGCTCCAGCGCCGGGTCCTCGACGAAGACGACCGTGCCGGCCGGGGCCGCGATCTCCGCGTCGCCGACGGTGAAGGTCGCCGAGCCGGTGAGCACCACGTAGACCTCCTGGTGCGCCGAGTCCTCCTCGGTATGTCGCTCGATGACCTCGACCCCCGTCTCGGGAGCACGCCACGCGTTGATGCCGAACGCCGTGACCCCGAGCGCGTGGCGCAACGTCAGCCAGTCCGCGCCGGTGTCGGGGTCACGGCGCGGCTCCAGCGCATCGAGGTGCAGCGTGCGGTGGCCGGCCATTACGCGGCCCGGAGCTGGCGGGCGCGGAGGTCCAGCAGCTGCGCGATCGGCTTCGTGTGATGGAACGGGTCCGTCACGAGCAGGTCGTCGTCGAGCGAGAGCGCGGCGACCGTGTCGCCGTGGACCTCGGCCAGCAGGACGTCGCCGTGGAGCACGCCCACCGGGCGCGAGTCGAGCTCGCTCAGGCGGTTCAGCGCCGGGACGTCTGCGGCGTTGGCGAGCCGGATCTCGACGTCGTCGGCGACGTGAGGCGCGAGCGCCGAGAGGCCGCGGGTCTGGGTGATTGAGGGATGAAGGAGCAGCATGTTGCGTCACCACCGTTTCGATTACACAGGTTATGATAGCACAGAATCACCGTCTATACTCGTTAGCTGGTTATGACGAGTGAGCACGACACCGACCGCCCCGCCCCAGGCGAGCTCTGGCGCGTCCAGCGCCTGATCAACACGTTCGACGTCGAGGAGGGCGTTGACGTGCTCGACGGCGCGTGGCTCGTCGAGCACGAGCTCGCGGATTCCCCCGAGGTCTCGCTCGCCCCGGTGGTGGCGTTGCGCGAGGCGCTGCGCGCGCTGCTGCTCTCGCACAACGGGGAGCCGGTCGACGGCGACGCGGTCGCCGCGCTGGACGCGCTCTCGTCTCATGCGGGCCTCGCGGTTTCGTTCGCTCCCGACGGGACGCCGCTTCTGGGCGCCGCCGGGCCTGTTGGCCGGGCGCTCGCGATCATCGCCCGCGCGGCCGCCGACGGGACCTGGGAGCGGCTGAAGGTCTGCCCCGCCGACGACTGCCGCTGGGCGTTCTACGACTTCTCGCGCAACCACTCGCGCACCTGGTGTTCGATGAGCGCCTGCGGCAACCGCGCCAAGGCGCGCAGCTACCGGTCGCGTCAGCCGAAGGCTTCGGCGTAGCGGAAGCGGCCGCGGATGCGCGGCTCGTACGCGGGCAGCGCGAGTGCCATCCACGCCTCGGGCGGTGCGTCGTACTTGGTCGTGATGCCGAACGTCGCCTCCGCCGGCTGGAACCCGAAGCGCGGGTAGTAGGCGGGGTGGCCGAGGAGGCCGATCAGCGGATAGCTGGTGCTCTTGGCGCGTTCGATCGCCTCGCGCATCAGGGCGCCGCCGATCCCCTGGTTCTGGTGTGCGAGGTCGACCGCGATCGGCCCGAGGCCGAGGAGCTGGAGCTCGCGCAGCCTGGCGAAGTCGCCGGGCTGCTCAGGGCGGATCACAGCTCGTACTGCGCGTCACCGGCCTCGAGCACCACGCGCTCGCCTTCGCGCGCGGCGAACGTGATCGGCAGGTTCGGGTCGTGCGTCGCGAACTCGGCGGTCGCGACCGTCAGACCGCCGAACGCACTTGCGAGGGCGAGCACGATGCTCGCCAGGTGGTCGACCGTTCCGAGCGGCGCGGCGAGCTCGCCGGTGGTCTCGTCGAGGTGGATCGCGGAGGCCGGCGTCGGCCGGATGTCTGGGAGCGCTCTTGGAGCTGCGGGGACGGCGGCGGTCGCCGGGATGTAGGCGACGTCGTCGCCCTCGGTGACCTCGACGCCTTCCGGCTCGCACTCGATCATCGTCGTCTCGTGCTCGCCGGCCGCGACGAGCAGCACCACGCGCGAAGCGCCCGAGCGTTGACGGAAGGCGCGGACGGTCGCGATCTCCTCGCTGTGGCGCGCGAGCGCCATCAGAGCCGAGGGGTCCATCACGTCGCCGACGCGGCCGCGCGGCGCGCCTCGATCTCGTGCGGGTTCTCGGCGTAGCCGCCGCGGACGTAGCTCCACCACATGCTCAAGCGGTGATCCTGGTCCTGCCACACGTGGCACAGCTCGTGCGCGATCAGGCCCGGGGAGTTGTCCGGGAGGGGCCGCTTGAGCAGGATCAGCGGGCCCATCTCATAGCCGTGGAAGCGCTTGAACCAGGGCAGCGTGAACAGCCACGGCACGTGCAGGATCCGCACGTGGTCGATGTTCACCGGCTTGGGATAGAAGTCCAACTGGTCGAGCGTTCGCTTCGCCCTTCGCAATGCGGCCTGCTCTTCGGGACTGCGCTTGAGCACGCTCACCGGGCGTCGAGGATCTCCGCGTCGAGCTCAGGGTGCAGCGGGGCGACGTAGGCGACGAACGCCTCGCGCGCGAGCGTCGCCTCGTCAGCGGGCACGGCGGCATTGCGCGCCGCGGCATGGCGCGCCGCGTCGACGAACACCCCGGCACCGAGGCTCGCGAGTTCTGTCTGACCGAGCAGCCGTTCGACCGCGGCCGTCGCGACCGGATCGCCGCCAGTGGCGGTCTCGACCAGCGCACGCACCTCATCGGCGGAGGGCGCCGCCACCTCGATCACGGCGAAGCGCCGCAGCACGGCGCCCGCCGGCGATCCGTTGTTCCACGTCGCGACGATCCGCCAGTCCTCGGCGGGAGTGACGTCGTCGTTCGAGGCGAACGTGACCGGAATCCCGGCCAGGAACGTCGACAGCGAACCGAACGCCGCGTCCACATCCTCGGACTGATCGAGCTCGTCCACGACCACCCAGCGTCCCCTGCCCGCCGCCTCGACCAGCAGGTCGCGTTCGGGCGCGGCGGTGACGACGGTCGCGCCGTGCGCGCGCCCGGCCTGCGCCGCGGCCCGCGCGATCGCGAGGGCGAGCGTCGTCTTCCCGGACCCGGGAGCACCCGTGAGGACCAGGTGCTTGCCGGTGGCGAGCGCGGCGGCGACGTTCGCGTAGATCCCGGCTGGCAGGCGCAACCCTGAGCCCTCGGCCGCGGTCCGGATGGCCGCAGCCGCCACGAAATCGGGACCGGAGCCCGGTTGGGCGTCGGCGACGACGGGCGGCGGCACGCTCGCCGCGGGCGCCGCGATGGGCGGCTCGAACGCGGGCGGCGGCACACTCGCGACGACCGCCTCGTCGGGGACGGGCGGCGCGATCGGCGGCTCGACGACAGGCGGCGGCACGCTCGCGGCGACCGCCTCGTCGGGAACCGGCGGCACGCTCGGCGGCTCGACGACCTCGTCGGCGACGGGCGCCACGACGGCGGGCGGGGGCACGCTCGCGGCGACCGCCTCCTCGGGAACCGGCGGCGCAATGGGCGACTCGAAGACCTCGTCGGGGACGGGCACGACCACCGGCGGCTCGACGACGTGCGGCGGCGCACTCGCGACGAACGCCTCGTCGGGGACGGGCGGCGCGATCGGCGGCTCGACGACCTCGTCGGCGATGGGCGCCACGACCGGCGGCTCGACGACCGCCGCGATGGGCGCCACGACCGGCGCGGCGCGCGGCCAACCGGCGACTCGACGACCTCGTCCGCGATGGGCGCCACGACCGGCGCCTCGACGGGCTCGTCGGCGACGGGCGCGACAACCGGCGGCTCGACGACAGGCGGCGGCACGCTCGCGACGACCGCCTCGTCGGGGGTAGGCGGCGCGGCGACCGGCGGCGGCGCAGTGGCCGCGGCGGGCTCCTCGGGCGCCGGCGCCTCGTCCACGACGGGGGCGGTCGCCGCGACCGGCGGCGGCACGCTCGCCGCCGGCGGCTCGTCCGACACGACTGGCGCCGCGATCTCGAAGGGCGTCGCGACCGCGACCGGCGGCGGCACACTCGCGGCCGGCGACTCGTCGGGAGCGGCGGTCTCGTCCACGACCGGCGCGGCAGCCGCGACCGGCGGCGGGACACTCGCGGCCGGCGGCTCCTCCGGAGCGGTGGCCTCGTCCACGACGGCGGCCGCGACCGGCGGCGGCACGCTCTCCGACACCGCTTCAGGCGGCGCCTCGCTCTCCTCGTCGGGCTCCGCGGGGGGCGGCGTGCGGGTCACGATCGGGGAGGCGACGCTCGTCACGAACTCTGATTCGGCGTCCTCGTCGTCCTCAGGGACGGCGGAGCGGGGGACGATCGGCGGGGCGGAGGAGGGCGCGCCGAGGCCGACCTCGTGGTAGCCGTTCTCCTGGTCGGGCACGTCCGCCTCGACTTCTGGCTCGGCGGGCGCCTCCGGCTCCGGCTCGGGCTCTGCCCATTCGCGCTCGGCCGCCTCCCGGACCGCGTCCGGGCCGCCGGGGTTCAGCTGGCCGGCGATGTCGATCAGGGACATGTGGATCGGCAGGGTCAGCGCGGTGCGGACGTCCTCGCCGGTGTAGGTGAGCCGGTGCTCGCCGTCGATCATCTCCATGTCCTGGAGCAGGAGGAGGTGGCGCTCGCCCTGGATCTCGAGGGTGTTCTCGTTGTCCCAGCCGGCGCGGCCGAGGTAGGCCATCGAGCGGCCGAAGTCCATCGTCGAGACGCGGGTGCCGGGCGGGCAGGAGGCGAGGAGGCTGAGGCCGATCGCGAGGCCGTGGAAGATCGAGTCCGTCATGTGCTTCTCGCGAAGCTGGCGGCGGAGCCACTCGGCCTGTTGCGGAGAGACCTCGAACGGGTGACCGGCGTCGCCGGCGCGGATGTAGCGGCGGCCGGTCTCGGTCAACTCGACCACGCCGCGATCCTCTTTGACGAGTCCGGCGGCGCGCGCGTAGGAGATGAAGTGGCGCAGCCGGCCGAGCGCGTTCTCGAGATCAGGCGGGAAGAGTTCCTCGAGGCTGAACTCCGTGACGAACTCGTCCGTGCGCAGCCGTCCGCGCTTGTCGATCGCGCGTAGGAGGCCGTGGGCGTGGCCCAGGCGGGTCGCGGGGATGGGGCGCATAGGCGCGGACCCTAGTGCGACTGGCGCGCGCGTTCCAGCGCGCGCGACCCGGCGGACCGGGTCGCACACGCCGTGATCGTCAGTCCTTGCGCGTGTCGGCGCTACCCGCGGCGGCCTTGGACGTGCCGTTCGCGGGGGTCTTCGGGGTGACCTCGCCGGTCGGGACGGCGGCGTCCGTGGGGTTCGCGGCGGCGCCGTTCGCGGTCTGCACGGGCTCGGGCTTGGGCGCGGCGGGCTTCGCAGCCGCGGGCTTCGCCTTCGCGGGCTTCGGCGCCGCCGGGTTCTTCGTCGCGGCCTTCGGCGCGGGCTCGGACGCGACGGCCTTGGACTTCGGCACCGGCTTGGGCTTCGCGGGCTTGGGCGCCGCGGGGTTCTTCGCCGCCTTCTTCGGACCGGCCTTGGCGGTCGCGCCACGGCCGGACGGCTTGACCTTCGCCACCGGCTTGGCCTTCGGCGTGCGCTTCGTCGTGGCCGACTTCGGCGCGGCGGGAGCACCCGGCCTCGGCGCTCCGACAACATCAGGCGAGGGCGATGGACTGGACTGCGGCGGCGGGACCGTGGTATCGGTCTCCTCCCGGCGCAGCCGTCCGACGATTCCGGCCCCGGCTTCAACGGCCTTGGTTCCGAGATCTGCAGCGGTGTCGATGAGCTTCTTGGGTAGCGATGGCATCGGGTTCAGCCTTCCCGAGCCTGGGCGGAGCTAAGCAGCGAGCACGAACGCGGCGTCACCACAGGCGAGCGCGAGCGCCTCGCCGGCCGAGAGGCTCTGGACCGTGTCGCCGTCCGGCACGCGCAGCTCACCGGTCACGCTGCGGCCGATCCGCGAGCACGTGAAGTGCAGTTCCAGCTCACCCGCGAAGAGGTCCTGGGCCCGCTCCCACGCAGCGTCCACCTCGGCCAGCACATGCGCGGGCGGGCCGAGAAGGGGGTCGTGGTCGTGCGCGAAGCGGGGCATCAGGCGGGTCCTCCAACAGGTCCAAGAGCTTGCACCCATTTGATCGACCCGCCTGGCAAAGCGTGCCATGGGGTGCTCACCCCAAGGCGCCCGAAAAGGCGCTTAAAGGCCAGCCGGATGCCGCGCCACGAAGCCTTCCGTGGAGCGCATCTCGTTGATCCAGCGCGAACCGGTGACGCGCTGAGCGGAGGTGTCGAAGCGGATGCCCGCCACCTCGAGGAAGACGTGACCGTCGTTCGCGTAGATCGTGACCCACTTGCCCTTGCCGGGCTCGCCCCACGACATCAGGGGACCGGAGGCCAGCGGGGCGCTCAGAAGGCCGGCGGCAGCGAGCGCGAAGGAGACCGAACCGGAGCAGTCGTACCCCGTGTCCTGCCATTTGCCGTGCCCGCCGCCCCAGATGTAGGGCGTGCGCGCGATGCCGTTGCCGGCCTCGATGATCTGCTTGACGGCCTCAGGCGCCTCCAGCGGCGGCAGCGCGACGCCGTTGCCGAGCGCGATCGCCTTGTCGACGGCGTTGGAGCCGCCGCTCGCCGGGGTCTTGCCGCGCACGGCCGACGACGCGGCCTTGGTGGGCGCGGCGTCGTTCCCCGTCAGGCCCGGATCGGCCGTTGCCGCATCCTTACCCGCGGAAGAGCCACCAACGACGGGCTCGACGGCCTTGGCGCGTGAGCCCTCGGGCAGCGGCGGGAGCGAGACCGGTTCGTCGTTCTTCGGGGCCACGATCGTCGCGGCCGCCGGCACGACAGGCTGGTCCTGACCAGCCGCGCCCAGCGCGAGATAGCCGGCGCCGAGCAGGGCGAGGCCGGCCGTCGTGGCCATCAGGGCGATCCTGCGCATCCAGACAGGATGCCCATGACGCCGTCGCTTGGACGTAAAGATTCCCACCATCCTCCCCATCGGCTGGGGAGCGACCCGACTTGAGCCGTCAGCTCGCGATGGCCTGCGCGAGGTCGGCGACGAGATCCTCGGCCGCCTCGATGCCGCACGAGAGCCGCACGAGATCGGCGGGAACGGCGGCGCCGGAGCCCTCGACGGACTGGTGCGTCATCGCCTGCGGGACCTCGATCAGCGACTCCACGCCGCCGAGCGACTCCGCCAGCGAGAACAGCTTGGTCGCCGAGACGATCCTCACCGCATCCGGATGCCGGAACGAGACCATCCCCGAGATCCCGGGCCAGCGGATGTCATAGACGCCGTCGACGCCCTGCAGCCAGTCGACCATGACGCGCGCGTTCTCGGTGTGCGCCGCCATCCGCAGCGCGAGCGTGCGCAGCCCGCGATGGGTGAGGAAGCAGTCGAGCGGCCCGGGCACGGCGCCGACCGAGTTCTGCACGAAGCGCACCGCCTCGTGACGCGCGGGATCGCTCACGATCACGGCGCCGCCGACGGCGTCGGAATGCCCGCCGAGGTACTTGGTCGTCGAGTGCACCGCGGCATCGGCACCCAGCTCCAGCGGCCGCTGGTAGACGGGCGTCGCGAACGTGTTGTCGACCGCCACGAAGGCGTCGCCCGAGAGCGCGACGATCGCCGGGACGTCGACCACCTTCAGCGTCGGGTTGGTCGGCGTCTCGACCCAGATCATCCGCGTGTCGGGACGCACCGCGGCGGCGACCGCGTCGAGGTCGGTCTGGTCGACCATCGTGTACTCGAGGCCCCAGCGCGCGAGCACCTTGTCGACGAGCCGGTAGGTCCCGCCATACAGATCATCGGGGATGACGATGTGATCGCCCGCGGAGCAGACCGCGGTGATCAGCGCGTGCTCGGACGCCATGCCCGACGAGAACGCGCTGGCCAGCCCACCCTCGAGCTCCCCGAGCGCGTTCTCCAAAGCGGTGCGCGTCGGGTTCGACGAGCGCGAGTAGTCATAGCCCTCGACGAACTCGCCCGGCGAGGGTTGCACGTACGTCGTCGACTGGTGGATGGCCGGGACGACGCTGCGGTAGGTCGGGTCCGGCTCCAGGCCGGCGTGGACCGCCCGTGTGGCGAACTGCGTCATGTCGTCACCAGCGATTCGAGGAGGTCGGTACGGGTCACGATGCCCATCGGGCGGCCGTGTTCGGAGACGATCAGCGCCTGCGACTCACCGGTGAGCAGCTCGACGGCCTCGCGCACGGGATCGATCGTCGAGACGCCCGCGAACGGCGCCTCCATCACGGTCGAGATCGGCGAGTCCATGATCCCCGGGTCGGCCATCGCGGCCTTCAGCAGCCCGCGCTCGCCGACCGAGCCGATGACCGTGTAGGGATCGTCCTTCGAGACCACCGGCAGCTGCGAGACGCCGTATTCGTGCAGCAGCGTGATCGCGTTGCGGACGTGCTGATGGGTCTGGACGACGACGAACGGCGGGATCTCCCCCGCGCGCGTCTTCTGGCGCAGCACGTCGCCGACGGTGCGGTCCGACGAGCGCTCCAGGAAGCCGTACTGCGTCATCCACTCGTCGTTGAAGATCTTCGACAGGTAGCCGCGGCCGCCGTCGGGCAGGATCACCGCGACCATCGCCTCCGGATCGGTGATCGAGCGCGCGACTTCGAGCGCGGCGTGCATCGCGAGCCCGCACGAGCCGCCGACGAGCAGCCCTTCGGTCTCGGCCAGCCGGCGCGTCGTCAGGAACGAGTCGCGGTCGGAGACGGTCACGTAGCGATCGACCAGCGACGGGTCGTACGTCGCCGGCCAGAAGTCCTCGCCCACGCCCTCGACGAGGTACGGATGGACCTCCTCGTTGGAGTAGATCGAGCCGACCGGATCGGCGCCGATGACCTCGATCGACGGGTTCTTCTCCTTCAGGTAGCGCGCGATGCCGGTGATCGTTCCGCCCGTGCCGACGCCGCAGACGAAGTGCGTGATCTTCCCGCCCGACTGGCGCCACAGCTCCGGGCCGGTCGACGTGTAGTGCGTCTCCGGGTTGGCCGGGTTCGCGTACTGGTTGGGCTGGAACGCGCCCGGGATCTCCTGGGTGAGCCGATCGGCGACGCGGTAGTAGGCCTGCGGCGAGTCGGGCGAGACGTCGGTCGGCGTGACCACGACCTCGGCTCCGTAGGCCCGGAGTAAGTCGATCTTCTCGCGCGACATCTTGTCCGGCATGACCGCGATCACGCGGTAGCCCTTCAGACGAGCGGCGATCGCGAGGCCGGTGCCGGTGTTGCCCGAGGTCGGCTCGATGATCGTGCCGCCGGGCCGCAACCGACCGTCGCGCTCCGCGGCCTCGACCATCCGCATCGCGACCCGGTCCTTGATCGAGCCGCCGGGGTTGAAGTACTCGACCTTGGCCACGACCTGCGGCGCACAGCCGTGCGCGATCCGGCTCATGCGGACGAGTGGCGTCTCACCGACCGTGTCGAGGATGGAGTCCTTGATCTCGGATGTCGTGGCCGTCGGGGTCATGGAAGCGACTATAGGCCGAGGGCGCCTACGCGGCGGCCGGTGTCTCGGGGACGGGCGCGGCCGGCTGGTAGCCGGTCTGACCGCCGGGCAGTTCGGTCTTGGCGATCTCGCCCTGCTCGACCAGCTTGGACAGCGTGTTGTAGGTCACCGCGCGGGTGATCTTCGTGACGTCGGCGATCTCCGCCGCGCCGACGCCGGGACGCTCGCCGACGATCTTCAGGATCGCCTCGCGGTTCGCCCCGCGCGGCGCGCGGGTCCTGGCCTTGCGGGCCGGAGCGACCTTCGCCTCACGGCGCGCGGGAGCGGGCCCGGACGTGGCGAACGGCGGGCGTCGAGAGCGCCGCCTCCAGGCGCTCGCGCTCGCGCACCAGAGGCTCGAGGGCGGCGAGCTCGCGCTCGACCTCCTCCAGGCGCTTCTCCAGTTCCCGCCGTAGGTCTCCGATGGGGTCGCTCACTTCGTTCCTCTCGTCGACGTCGGCGCGTGAGGGTAGCGAGGCCTGAAAAAGCTCGCAATTTGCGCACGAATCGCTCACCGAGGAGGGGCGAGAAAACGCGCGATCGGCCTAAATGTGGCACAGGGCGACGGAAGGGATGGGAGCGGTGGCGGCACTTGGCGAGCGCGAGCCGGCCAGGCACAGCGCGCGGAGGGTGGAGGCGATGGTCGCGCGCCATGGCGCCTCGGTGCTGCGTGTCGCCAACCAGTTCTCGCTCTGCCACGACGACGCGCTCGACGCCTACCAGCGCGCCTTCGAGATCTACCTGCTCAAGCTCGACACGGTCGATCCCGCGACCGAGGGCGCCTGGCTGCAGGTCGTCGCAAAACATGAGGCGATGGCGATCCGCCGCGCGCGGCTGGCCTCGGTCGACCACGACGAGCTGGACCTCGACACGAGCGTCCCGGCGGCGCTGCGCGAGGTCGACGACGAGGTCGCGGGCGGCGAGCGCGTGGACCGCTCGGTCGAGGCGCTGCGCGCACTGAAGCCCGACGAGGCGCGGGCGCTGCTGCTGAAGGCCGAGGGGCTCTCCTACCAGGAGATCGGCCGCCACTTCGGCTGGTCCTACACGAAAGTCAACCGATCAGTCACCGAGGGTCGCGCGCGGTTTCTGAAGACGTTCAGCGGGATCGAGGCGGGTGAGGCGTGCGAGCGCCACGAGGCGGCGCTGAACGCGCTCGCCGCGGGTACCGCCACGAGCGCCGAGGTGGTCTCGATCCGCCCGCACCTGCGCCACTGCGCGACCTGCCGGGCCGCGGTGCGCGAGATGCGCTTCTCGCGCGGGCGCCGGCTCGCGCTGGTGTTGCCGTTCGGCTGGCTCGCGCGGCTGCTCAACCGCTCCGACGTCAGCACGGGCATGCAGTACGCGGCCTCGGGCGGTGGCGGGCGGATCGGGCCGGCGGCGACGCTGATCGGGCTGTGCCTGAGCGGCGCCGGGGCCGGCGCGGCGTGCGTGATGACCGGTGCGCTGCCGGCGCCGCCGATCATCTCCCACTTCGAGAGCAAGCCGGCGCCGGCGCCGCCCAAGAGGAAGCAGCCCGTCGCGGTCGCGAAGGCGAAGCCGCGCGCGACGGCCGAGCCGATCTCGACTCCGCACGCGACGTACACGGCGGCCGCGGCGACCGCGACGGCGACGCCTGCGCCGAGGAAGGAAGTCGAAGTCCCGCGACACGCAGCAAGACGACGAAGACCGGCGACGGCGCCGGTTCGAGCTCCGGCGAGTTCGGCTTCGAAGGCACCGGCAGCTCGCCCCCGCCCGCGGCCACCGAGTCGCGCGCCGGTCGCGTCCGCCGCCGAGTGCCGGCAGCGAAGCAGCGCCGGCACGAGCACGAGCGGCTCGACACCGGCCGGCCCGACGGGCGGCGAGTTCGGCTTCGAAGGAGGCGGCTGACACCATGCCTGTATGTCGCGCACCACGGATACGCCTGGCCTGACTGACTACCTGACGGCCCTCGCCGGCCAGGACGAGACGCTCGCGCGGGTCAACCGCGAGACCGGCGAGCTGCCGGAGGGGATGATGCAGTCGCGCCCCGACCAGGGCGGCGCTGCTGACCCTGCTCACGCAGCTCGTGGGCGCGCGGGTGGCGGTGGAGGTCGGGACGTTCACGGGCTACGGCGCGATCTGCATCGCTCGCGGGCTCGCCGAGGGCGGGCGCCTCACGTGCCTGGAGGTCGACGAGCACTGGGGCTCGGTCGCGCGCGACAACCTCGACGCCGCGGGCGTCGGCGATCGCGTGACGGTCGAGATCGGGCCGGCCGCCGCAGTCACTGGCGAAGCTGCCCGAGGAGCCGCATATCGACTTCGTCTACGTCGACGCCGACAAGCTCGGCTACCCCGGCTACTACGACGCGCTGCTCCCGCGGCTGCGTCCCGGCGGTCTGCTCGTGCTCGACAACACGCTGCTCAGCGGGCGCGTCGTCGACCCGCAAGACGAGAAGGCGAGCACGATGCACGCGCTCAACGCGCGGATCGCCGCCGACGAGCGCGTGGACTCCGTGCTGCTCGGCTTCGCGGACGGCATGACGCTGGTCCGCAAGCGCTAGCTGATCGTCAGCGGCGTCCCGATCGGCAGCTCGCGCGCGAGCCGGACGATGTCCGCGTTGCGCAGGCGGATGCAGCCGTGGGACACCGCGCCCGGGATCAGGTCCGGGCGGTCGGTGCCGTGGATGCCGACGTAGCCGCCGCCGGGCCAGTCGGTCAGCGTCGCCGAGCGCGCGCTGGTCCCGAGCGCGATCGGCCCGTAGAACTTGCTGCTGAAGCGCGTGAGCCGGTTGCGCACGACGAACTGGCCGCGCGGTGTCGGCGCGCCCGGCGCCCCCACGCCGACCGGCACGCGCAGCACGACGCGCCCGTCGCGCAGCAGCGTCAGCCGCCGGCGCGCGAGGTCCACGGCCACGCGCGTGCGGACCGTCCCGTAGGTGCCGAGCGCGGCGCGCGGGACCCAGCCCGTCAGCCCGTTGGGCAGCGCCGGCAGGCGGACGCGGATCCACAGGTCGCCACGGGCGTCGCGCCGGCGCGCGAGCGGCAGCACGATGTTGGTCGTCGCCTCGGGCGTCTGCGCCTCCAGCGACGCCGACCGCGCGCGCGGAGCGCAGCGGCCGCGCACGCGCGCGTGACGTCGCGGCGCACCGCGGCCCAGGTCGTCTCGCCCCGGTGGCGCTCGAGCGGCCACCGGCGGGCCGATGTCGAACGCGGCCTTCGGGGCGTCCGGCAGCCGCACGACGCGTTCGGACGTGACCGGCGACGCGCGGCGCCGCCGGCGAGTCGCGTTTCAGGGCGGCCGTCGCGGCGAGGATCGCCGCGACCGCGAAGAGCGCGAGCGCCGCGCGCTTCACCCCGTGAACTTCGGCTTGCGCCGGCTGCGGGTGCGCAGGACGAAGTGCGTGTCGGAGACGATCGCGAGCGTGCTGCGCTTCGAGCGCGGCTCGTCGAAGGCGTCGGCGGCCGGCGTGATCCCGGCCAGGCGGCGGATCCAGGCCGCGTGCCGCGCCTCGACGGAGTGGATCGCCAGCGCCGGGACGAGGTAGCTGCGCGACTGGATCAGCGGCGCCTGCGCCTTGTAGGCGGCGACCGCGAGATCCTCGAACGCGACCGCGGTCTTGCGGAAGCGCTCCGGGTCCTCGGTCGCGCCGCGGAAGTCGAAGCGCGGGCGCTTGACGGCCTGCGAGCCGAGCACCTTGCGCAGCGCGACGACGTGCGCGCGCTCGTGCGCGGCGACGACGCGCGCCTGCTCCGCCAGCGGCCCGGACAGGCTGCCGATCCGCTCGACCTCGCTGTAGAAGGAGTCCTGGACGTACTCGAGCGTGAGCGCGTAGTTGAGGATCGCCTCGTCGCGGCTGGAGAGCGCCGCCTGCGGCCGGCGCGGCGGAGGCGGCGAGCAGCGCGGCGCTGCCGAGCGTGGCGCGGCGCAGGAACGCGGCGCGCGTGGTGCCGTGGAGGGCGTCGAGCGCCTCGGCGATCGCGTCGTCGCGATCGATGTCGCGCGAGCCTCATTGCACGTACCCGCTGCCCTTGAAGGTGTCGATCACGCGCTGGGCGGGGATCGCCGGCTCGGCCGCGTCCGGGGCGGGGTTCATCCCGCGCAGGTCGCGGATCCACGCGGCGTGGCGCGACTCGACCGAGACGATCCGGGCCGCGGCGGCGAGCGCGGCGCTGCGTCAGGTTCGGCGCCTGCGCGTTGTAGGCGGCGACGCCGAGATCCTCGAGCTTGAACGCGGCGAGGCTGAAGCGGTCCGCGTCGGCGGTGTCGTCGCCGAAGTCGAGCTTCGGCGACTGCGCGCCCCAGAGCCGAGCGCCTTCTTGAGCAGCGCGATGTGCGCCTGCTCATGCGCCGACGGCCGTCTCCGCGAACGTCTTCAGCTCGCCCGTCAGCCCGGCGCGCTTGAGCCCCTCGGCGTGGAACGCGGCCTGCACGTACTCGAGCAGCAGCGCGAAGTTGAGGATCTCGGCGTCCTGCTTCGCCGACGGCTGCGAGAGCGCCGGATCCGCGTGCTCACCGAGCACGACACCGCCGACCAGCACCCCGCCGAGCGCGACCGCACCCGCCTCCAGCGCTGCCTTGCGCGTCATCTCCATCATCGCTGGCCTCCGGTGCCGGGTCGCTGGGGAACGGGTCGGGCGGCGGGCTGCCGCGCCTCAGCCTCGAGTCCGGCTTCGAACTGCGCCGGGCGAGCGGGGACCGGCGGCGCGGGCGGGGCGGGGCGAGCGGGCGGCGGATAGTCGCGCGCCACGAAGCGCTTCGGCGGCGCCGGTTCGGCGGGCGGCGAATCACGGCGGCGGCCGCCACGGCGGCGGCGCGCGAGCGGCGGCGCCGGCCGAGCGCCACCCCGGCGCCGAAGGCGACCAGGGCGGCGAGCGTGATCGGCACGACGAGCGGGATCGCCGCCGCCCTCGTCGCGCCGCGCCCCCTGCAGAGCCCGCCTGCGGCGCCGCGCCGAACTCCGCCGGCGTCGCCGACGGCAGCTGGGACGCCGGCGCCTTGTCAGGGTCCAGCGGGTACGCGTCCCACAGTTCCTTCGGCGTCGGCGTCCGCTCCTGCGCGACCGCCGCGGGACCGGCCAGAACCAGTCCCAGTACGGCCAAGACGAGCGAAAGCGTTCGCGGTCTTACAAACAGATGTTCAGCGTAACGGCGTCCGAGACCGCCGTCATCACGTGTTGGCGCGTTTGCTTACTCGACTATTCGGGGGACTTGATCTCGCGCTTGAGGATCTTGCCCGTCGGGCCCTTCGGGCAGCTCGTCGGAGAACCAGATCTTGCGCGGGTACTTGTAGGCCGCGACGCGCTCCTTGACGAACGCGCGGATCTCGTCCGTCGGAGGCCTCGGCGCCGTCCTTGAGCACGACCATCGCGGCGACCTCCTCGCCGAGCGCGTCGTCGGCGACGCCGATCACCGCGACCTCGGAGACCGCCGGGTGCTCGTAGAGGACCTCCTCGATCTCGCGCGGATAGACGTTGTACCCGCCGCGGATGATCATGTCCTTCTTGCGGTCGACGATGAAGAAGTAGCCGTCCTCGTCGACCGTCGCCATGTCGCCGGTGTGGAACCAGCCGTCCGCGCATGACCTCCGCGGTCGCGTCCTCGCGCTTCCAGTAGCCCTTCATGACGTTGTGGCCGCGGATCACGATCTCGCCGACGTCGCCCTGCGCGACCTCGTTGCCGTCCTCGTCGACGACCTTCATCTCGACGCCCTCGATCGGCGTGCCGATCGAGCCGGGCTTGCGCTCCTTGTCCGGGTGGTTGAACGAGGCGACCGGCGAGGTCTCGCGAGAGCCCGTAGCCCTCGAGGATGATGCAGTCGAACTGCTTCTCGAAGGTCTTCATCACCTCGACCGGCATCGCCGAGCCGCCGGAGACGCAGACGCGCAGGCTCGAGACGTCGGCCGTCGTCCTTGTTCGCGCGCGTTGAGCATCGCGTGGTACATCGTCGGGACGCCCTCGAGCACCGTGACCTTGTCGCGGGCGATGATCTCGAGCGCCTTGCTCGGGTCGAAGCGCGGGATCAGCGTCAGGCACGCGCCGGTCGCGACCGCGGCGTTGAGCCCGCAGGTCTGCCCGAAGGAGTGGAACAGCGGCAGCGCGCCGAGGATCACGTCGTCCTCGGTGATCTGCACCAGCGTCCGCGCCGTCACCGTGCAGTTCTCGCGCAGGTTGTCGTGGGTGAGCTCGGCGCCCTTCGGCGTGCCGGTCGTGCCGCTGGTGTAGAGGATCACCGCGGTGTCGACGCCCTCGCGCGGCTCGTCCTCCTCGGCGCGCGGCGCGTCCATCACCAGCTGCTCGAACTCGCCCGGCTTGACCAGGATCGCCTCGGCGCCGGCCTCCTCGGCGCCCGTCTGCGCGGCCTCGCCGAAGTCGTGCCAGGCGAAGACGACCTTCGCGCCGGAGTCCTTGAGGTAGAACGCGACCTCGCGGCCCTTGAGCAGCACGTTCATCGGCACGACGACGCCGCCCGCGCGCAGGACGCCGTAGTAGACGACGCCGAAGTACGGGACGTTCGGGAGCATGATCCCGACGCGGTCGCCCGGCTCGATGCCCTTCTCCTTCAGCAGGCCCGCGATCCGCGTCGCGCCCTCGTTGAGCACGGCGTAGTTGACGACGGTGTCGTCGAGCTTGAGGGCGGGCCGGTCGGCGTGCTCCGCCGCCGTCGCGGTCAGCAGCTGGGCAAGGCTGGTCGGCATGCGAGCGACCCTACCGCACGAGAACGGCTTGGCCGCCATCGCGAAGATCGCGAGCGAGGACGACCGCGGCGAGGAAGATCTCGGCGGCCAGGTAGCGGCGGTAGACGGTCGCGTACTCGGGCGTCTGCGGGCTCGAGCGCCGCCGAGGCGCTTGGTCGCCGGGACGATCACGGCGCCGCCGACGACGGCGATGATCGCGATCGCCGCGAGGCCGACGGTGGTGAACGGCTCGCCCCAGCGGTGCGCCGTCGCTCGCGAGGTAGATGCCGGCCGCGAGCAGCACGATCGTGAACGGCCCGGTGAGGACGATGTTGAGCCGGTACTGGATCGCGTGCACGCCGGGCAGCGCCTCCGGATGGTGCCGGCGCAGGTACGGCAGCACCAGCGGATACGCGAGCGGAAGCCCGTACGCCGCGAAGGCCGCGATGATGTGCACCGCGACGACGACGGAGTAGGTGCTCACCCGCCCAGCTGCCTCGCCGCGAGGCACGCGCCCCCTGGAGATTCTCCCCTGACTTTTCTGCTCGAACGCGATGACGAGATCGAGCCGCGTTGCGCGGCGTCGCTGGAGCGCGGGCGGCTGCGTGCTCGTGCGCGGGCCGGCCGGGATCGGCAAGACGCGCGCTGCTCGGCCGAGGCGCGCGCAGCTGGCGACGTCGCCGGTGCTGTCGGCGCGCGGCAGCGAGCTCGAGACGCGCGTTCGCGTTCGGCGGCGTCCAGCAGCTGCTCGGGCCGTCGCTCGGGCGACTTCCACGAGCTCTACTGGCTGATCGCCGACCGCGGGCCGCTGCGATGCTGCTGGTCGACGACGCCCACTGGCTCGACCGCCCGTCGCTGCGCTGGCTGGCGTTCATGGTCAACCGCGTCGCCGATCTGCCGCTGGCGATCGATCCTCGCCGCGCGCGACGAGCCGCGACGAGCTCCTGACGCGGATCGCCGCTGCACGACGTCGACGACGCGTGCTCGAGCCGCAGCCGCTCTCGCCGGCCGCGGTCGCCGAGCTCGCCGGCGAGGAGCGCGCCGCCGTCTACGAGGCCACCGGCGGCAACCCGTTCTACGTCCACGCGCTGCTCGCCGACGAGGCGGACACGCCGCGCTCGGTGATCGACTCGATCGCGCTGCGGCTCGACGCGCTGCCCGCCGCGTGCACTGCGGCTCGCCCGGGCGATGGCCGTGCTCGACGGCGCTGGCCTCGGGCACGGTCGCCGCGCGCGTGGCGGGGCTGGACGTGCGCGCGACCGTCGAGGCCGTCGAGGCGCTCGGCGCGGCGGACATCGTGCGCGGCGACGGCTTCGCCCACCCGCTCGTCCGCGCAGGCCGTCTACGACGGCGATCCCGGCCGCGCAGCGCGCGGAGCTGCACGCCGCGGCCGCGCGGCTGGTCTGAGCGACCCGGAGCACGTCGCCGCCCAGCTGATGGCCGCCGGCCCGGGCCGCGGCGTCTGGGCGGTCGAGCCGCTGCGCGCCGCCGCCGCGGCTGGCCTGGGCGCGCGGCGCGCCGGACGAGGCGGCGACGCTTCCTGCGCCGCGCGGCCGAGGAGGAGATGCCGCGCGACGCAGCTCGTCCGGCTGCTGCGCGAGCTCGCCCGCGCGCTCGTCGCCGTCGACGGGCCCGGACGGCCTGCCCGTCCTGCGCGAGGCGCTCGCGCTGCGCCGGAGCCGCGAGCGCGGCGAGATCGTCGCTCGAGCTCGGCCGCGCGCTGTTCGCGCAGGGCTACTTCGCGCGAGGCCGGCCGCGGTCGTTCGAACAGGGCACGAGCGCCGACGCGCGCGCGAGGTCGAGCTCGCGACCGTCGCCGTGCTCGACCTCTCGCTCGTCCGGCGCTTCGGCGGGCTCGACGCGATCGCGCGCGCGGCTGCCCGAGGCGCTCGCCGTCGGGGCGTGGATCGAGGTCGCGCGCGACCCCCGCGTCGGACGGCGCCGACCACGCCGAGGAGGCGCTCGAGCACGAGCTCGCAACCGAGCGGGCTCGCCGCGCGCGCTCGTCGCGCTGATGGCCGCCGGCCGGCTCGAGCAGGCGGACGCCGATCTGGACCGGCGTCGCCGAGTCCGCGCGGGCCGCGGGCGACGCTCGAGACGCTGCGGATCGCGTCGCGCTGCGGGCGATCGTGCGGCTGCGCGAGGGCCGGGTCGCCGAGGTCGAGGCCGACCTGCGCGAGCTGATCGAGTGGGTGGGCGAGCTCGAGCTGCCGCTACGGCGCCTACCGGATGGCGCTGCCGTCGGTGATCGCGCCGCTCGTCGACGCGCTGCTCGAGCGCGGCGAGCTCGACGAGGCGCAGCACTGGCCCGCGCTGACCGGGCTCGAGGAGCGACTGGCCGGAGGAGTTCGGCTTCACGCTTCCTGCTCGACAGCTCGCGCGGCTGCGGCTCGCGCAGGGCCGCGTCGCCGAGGCGCTGCGCCTCGCCCGCGAGTGCGCGAGCGCCGCCAGCGCGCGTGGGGCATCCGCAACCCCGGCTTCCTCGCCTAGGGCTCGACGCTCGCCGCCGCGCTCGCACGCGACGCGGGCGCACGGCGGAGGCGCTCGACGCCTGCGACGAGCAGGTCGACCGCGCCCGCCGCGTTCGGCGTCGCGCGCGAGCACGGCATGGCGCTGCTCGCCCTCGGCCGGATCACGGGCGACGGTCGCGACGCTGCGCGCGGCGGTCGACGTCCTCGCGCCGCTCCGGCACGGCTCGAGCACGCCCGCGCGCTGGTCGCGCTCGGCGGCCGCGAGGACGCGCGCGCGCCGCTGCGAGGCGCTCGAGACTCGCCGAGCGCTGCGGCGCGACCGTGCTGGCCGCGCAGGCCCGCGACCGGCTCGTCGCCACCGGCGCGCGGCCGCGCCGCGCGCAGCTCACCGGCGCCGCCGCGCTGACCGCCGCCCAGCGCGCGTCGCGCGGCTCGCGGCGGGAGGGCTCGGCAACCGCGAGATCGCCGAGCGGCTGTTCGTGACCGAGAAGACCGTCGAGGGGCACCTCGGCGCCGCGTACCGCAAGCTCGGGATCAGCTCGCGCAGCCAGCTCGAGGCGGCGCTCCAGCCCGCACCGAACGGTAACGTCCGCCGCATGTCCGTCCTCGATCGCTTCCGGCTCGACGGCAAGGTCGCCGTCGTCACCGGCGCCTCCTCCGGCCTCGGCGCCGCGTTCGCCGTCGGGCTCGCCGAGGCGGGCGCCGACGTCGCCATCTGCGCCCGTCGCGCCGACCGCCTGCAGGCCACCGCCGAGCGGGTGCGCGAGCTCGGCCGCCGCTGCCTGGCCGTCACCGCCGACGTCGCGCTGCCCGAGGACTGCACGCGCGTCGATCGAGGAGACGGTCGGCGAGCTGGGCGGCGTCGACGTCCTCGTCAACAACGCCGGCGTCGGCACCGCGGTCCCCGCCACGCGCGAGTCGCCGGACGAGTTCCGGCGTGTGATCGACATCAACCTCAACGGCTCCTACTGGATGGCGCAGGCGTGCGGGCGGGTGATGCAGCCCGGCTCGAGCATCGTCAACATCGGCTCGGTGCTCGGCCTGACGACCGGCGCGCTGCCGCAGGCCGCCTACAGCTCGAGCAAGGCCGCGATCATCGGGCTCACGCGCGACCTCGCGCAGCAGTGGACGGGCCGCAAGGGCATCCGCGTCAACGCGCTCGCCCCCGGCTTCTTCCCCTCGGAGATGACCGAGCAGTACCCGGAGGGCTACCTCGACCAGATGATGATCCGCGTCCCGGCGGGTCGCGCCGGTGAGGCCGAGGAGCTCGTCGCCGCGCTGCTCTTCCTGGCCAGCCCTGCTTCTTCCTATGTGACCGGCATCGTCCTTCCGGTCGACGGCGGCATGTTGACCACCTAATAGTCGAGGTGGCCGCCCCCACAGGATCCCCCAACCGGTTTAGGGTCCAATCCGGATGCGCTTGTTTGCCGTAACGCTGTTCGCCGTTCTCGCCCTCGCCTCGCCCGCCTTCGCCAGCCAGGTCACCAACGTCACGCTCGACAACTCGGTGCCGTCGCCGGCGGCGAGTGCCTTGACCATCTACAAGGTCGGCTTCACCGCCACCACCGCGCTGAGCGGCGCCAACAGCGGGAGCATCACGGTGACGTTCCCGGCCGGGACGAGCTTCCCGGACTGGGGCGGCGGCACGATCGCGCGCGGCGCCACGGGCCTCGGCGGCTGCGGCACGCCGGTCGGGCTGACCGTCACCTGCCCGCTGAACTTCAGCTCGTCGATCGCCGCCAACGACGCCATCGTCGTCACATTGCGCGGCGTGACCAACCCGGGGGTGACCGGCCCGATCACCGCCAGGGTCACCACGACGAGCGACACCGATCAGGCGACCTCCGCGAACGCCGCGGCGGTCGTCACCGCCGGAGCGGTCGGAACGCCGGTCGTGATCAACACCCAGCCATCCGCCGCCGCCGGCGCGCGGACCGTGTACCTCGTCGACTTCGACCTCTCCGCGACCGGGGGCCTGGCCGGCGAAGCCGGGAGCCGGATCAACCTGACGCTGCCCGCCGGGACGACCTACAGCGGCTTCGGCGCCACGATCACCGACACCACGACCGCCACCAACCTCGGCGGCTGCAACACCCCGAGCGGCCTCACCATCACCTGCTCGCTGAACTCCTCCGCGAACGCCGCCGCCGGCCACCACATCCGCATGACGCTGCGTGGCATCGTCAACGGCGCGGTGGGGACCACCAAGCAGGTAAGCGTGGCCACGACGACCGACCTTCCGGTCACGCCCTCGCTGAACTTCTCGGTCGTCGGCGGGAACCCCGTCACGAACGTCGGCGTGAACAACGCCTCGCCGTCGGCGGCGGCCGGCGCGCGCACCCTCTACCTCGTCGACTTCACGCTCTCGGCGACCGGCGGCCTGGATGGCGAGGCCAACAGTCAGATCAACCTGACGATGCCGGCCGGGACGACCTACAGCGGGTTCGGCGCCACGATCACCGACACCACCACCTCCACCAACCTCGGCGGCTGCAATACGCCGAGCGGCCTCTCCATCACCTGCTCGCTGAACTTCTCCGCAACCGCCGCCGCAGGCGACCAGATGCGGATCACATTGCGCGGCGTCGTCAACGGCGCGGTTGGCACCACCAAACAGGTCGCCGTCAGCACCACCAGCGACCTCCCGACCGTCCAGTCCGGCAACTTCGAGATCGTCGCTCCGAATGCGGTCTCCAACGTCACCGTCGACGACACCGTCCCATCGGCGGCCGCTGGCGCGCGAACGGTCTACCTCGTCGAGTTCACGCTCTCGGCGACCGGTGGTCTCGATGGCGAGGCCAACAGTCAGATCAACCTGATCATGCCCGCCGGCACGACCTACAGCGGCTTCGGCGCGACGATCACCGACACCACCAGCTCCACCAACCTCGGCGGCTGCAATACGCCGAGCGGCCTTAACATCACCTGCTCGCTGAACTTCAGCTCGACCGCCGCCGCGGGGCACCGGCTGCGGCTCACGTTGCGCGGCGTGGTCAACGGCCCCACCGGCACGGCCAAGACCGTCAAGGTCAACACGACCACCGACCTGCCGAACGTCGACTCGTCCCCGTTCGCGGTCGTCGATGGGCACGCCGTCAGCGCCGTCGCCGTCGACCTGGCGACGCCGTCCTCCGCGGCCGGCGCGCGCAACCGCTACGTCGTCGACTTCACGCTCTCCGAGACCGGCGGCCTGGCGGGCGAGGCCAACAGCGTGATCACGCTCGCGATGCCGGCCGGGACCACCTTCGGGTCCGGGTTCAGCGCGACCGTCACCGATGTCACGGACGCCACCACGCTCGGCGGCTGCAACAGCCCGAGCGGCCTCAACATCCCCTGCTCGCTGAACTTCAGCGCCAAAGCCGACCCTGGCGACCGCGTCCGCGTGACCCTGCGCGGCGTGATCAACGGACCCGCCGGCGCCGGCCGGCAGGTCTCGGTCACCACCACCAGCGACCTGCCGAGCTCCAGCTCGCCGCCCTTCGCCATCGTCCCCGGCCAGCCGGTCAGCGGCGTCAACGTGATCGCTCCCACCACCGCGTCGGCCACCGGACAGTACGTCGTGGCGTTCACGACGTCCTCGACGGGCGGACTCTCCGGCGAAGCCGGCAGCAGCGTCGACGTGACGTTCCCGGCCGGCACGACCTTCCCCGCCGGCTTCAGCGGGACGATCAGGCGCGGCGGCACGGCCATCGGCAGCTGCACGCAGCCCGCCGGACTCGTCACCCGCTGCACGCTGAACTTCAGTTGGGCGTCGCTCGCGGGCGACCAGCTCAAGATCGTCTTCGCGACCATCACCAATCCCGCGAGTGCCGGCCCGTACACGCTGACCGTTACGACGACGACCGACCTCCCGGCGGTCACGTCATCGCCGTACGCCGCGGCGCCGCTGGACACCGCGATCACCAGCGGTCCGGCCACTCCGAGCGACGACACGACGCCGACCTTCACGTTCACCGGCAACGGCACCGGCTTCCAGTGCCGTGTGGACGCCGCCGCCTTCGCCGCGTGCACGTCGCCGTACACCTCGGCCACGTTGAGCCTGGGCACGCACACGTTCCAGGTCCGCGCGGTCGACGGCGCCGGCGGCTCCGACCAGACGCCCGACTCGCAGACGTTCGTGATCGCGACGGCGGAGTTGGACACGACGATCACGTCCGGCCCGGCGAACCCCGGCAACGACACGACGCCGACCTTCACGTTCACCGGTAACGGCACCGGCTTCGAGTGCCGGGTCGACACCGCCGGCTTCGCGGCGTGCACGTCCCCGTTCACGACCGCGGCACTGAGCGAGGGCTCCCACAGCTTCGAGGTGCGCGCACGAGACGCCGCGGGGACCGTCGACGAGTCGCCCGCGACGCGGACGTTCGCGATCGACACGACGCCGCCGGACACCACCCTCTCGCCCGCGAGCGCGCCGCCGTTCACCTTCGGGGGCGGGACAAGCTTCGAGTGCAGCCTGGACGACGGGCCGTTCGCCGCGTGCGCCGCGCCGTACACACCGCCGCCGCTGGCCCCGGGGGAGCACAAGCTCACCGTCCGGGCCGTGGATGCCGCGGGCAACCGCGACGCGACGCCGTCCGTGCTGACGTTCACCGTCGCCGCACCAACGCCGACGCCGGTGGCGACCGCGATCGCCACGGTCGCACCGACGCCGTCGCCCACCCCCACTCCGACTCCCACCTTCAAGAAGGACGTCGTCGCGTCACCGGCCAGCGGGACCGTCTCGATCTGCGACAAGCCCGGAGGCAAGTGCAAGGTCCTGGCGGCCGGCGCCGAGATCCCGATGGGCTCGACCGTCGACGCGCGCAAGGGCGTCGTGGTGATCACATCGATCGCCGCCGCGGGGGCGCCGCCGCAGTCGGCCCGCTTCTACGACGGCATGTTCAAGGTCACCCAGACCGGCTCGACGACCGACCTCACGCTCAACGAGCCGCTCGCGCCGTGCTCCTCAAAGAAGGCGCGCGCCGCGGCGAAGAAGCCGAAGTCACGCAAGCTGTGGGGCGACGGGAAGGGCAAGTTCCGCACCCGCGGCCAGTACGGCGCCGCGACGATCCGCGGGACCAAGTGGCTCGTCCAGGACTCGTGCGCCGGGACCCTCGTCAAAGTCGACCAGGGTGTCGTCTCGGTCGAGGACTACGCCAGGCGCAAGACGGTCACCGTACGGGCGAAGAAGAGCTATACCGCGAAGCCCCGGCGCCGCTGAGCGAGAGGAACACCTCGTCGGGCGTCTGCCAGCGGACGACGATGTCGTCGGCGCCGACGCCCGCGCGGTAGAGCCGCCGCGCGGCCTCCATGACCGCCCCGGCGCGCTGCGAGATCGCGATCGAGACGAGCTCGCCGTCCGCGTGCGGCGGCTCCTCGCTCATGCCCTCGAGCGCTGTCATCGCCGCGAACGCCGCGGCCGGGTGCGTGAGCGTGACTTCCAGGCGCTGTCCATTCATTGCCATGCGCGCAGGATCTCGGAGATTCAGGCCAAGAACTGTCCTCAACTGAGATCATTCTCGTCTTGTGAGCGAGACGACCTCCAGCCGCCTTCTGACCCTGCTCTCGCTGCTGCAGGGCCGCCGCGACTGGCCCGGCTCGGAGCTGGCCGACCGGCTCGACGTCTCCGCGCGCACCGTCCGGCGCGACGTCGAGCGCCTGCGCTCGCTCGGCTACCCGGTCGAGTCGATGACCGGCCCGGCGGGCGGCTACCAGCTGCGTGCCGGAACCGCGATGCCGCCGCTGCTGCTCGACGACGACGAGGCGATCGCGATCGCCGTCAGCCTGCAGACGGCGGCCGGCGGGTCCGTCGCGGGGATCGAGGAGACCGCCGTGCGCGCGCTGGTCAAGCTCGAGCAGGTGCTGCCGTCGCACCTGCGCCGCCGCGTGCAGGCGCTCAGCGGCGCGACGCAGACCCTGCAGGTCTACGGCGGCCCGCAGGTCGACCCGCAGTCGCTGACCGTCCTCGCCGCCGCCTGCCGCGACCACGAGCGCGTGCGCTTCGCCTACACGGCGCGCGATCGTGCCGGCACGCGCCGCGAGGTCGAACCGCACGCGCTGGTCAACGCCGGCCGCCGCTGGTACCTCGTCGCCTTCGACTGCGGCCGCGACGACTGGCGTACGTTCCGGGTCGACCGGATCGAGAAGCCCGTCCCGGCCGGCACGCGCTTCACCCCGCGCGAGCTGCCGGCCAAGGACGCGGCCGCCTACGTCGCCAAGAGCCTGCAGTCGTACCCCTCACGCTTCGAGGCGCACCTCACGGTCGAGTGCCCGGCGTCGGACCTCGAGGGCCGGCGCTGGTACGGCGGCGACCTGGTCGCGCTGGACGAGAACCGCTGCGAGCTGCGCACGTCCGACGACAACCTCGACTGGCTGGCGGTGCGGATCGCGATGCTGCCCGCGCCGTACACGGTCCACGGGCCGCCGGAGCTGATCGAGCGCCTGCGACTGATCGGTGACCGCATCGGCGGCGGTACCGTTCGCTCCACCGAGTGAGGAGGAGAGAAGATGCCGGTCGATCCGCAGGTCCAGGCGCTGCTCGACGAGATGGTCGCGATGGGCGCACAGCCCTATGAGGAGCTGACCGTCGCGGAGGCCCGCGTGGCCGCGCGCGCGTTCCTCGATCTGCAGGGTGAGCCCGAGGAGGTCGCCTCCGTGGAGCACTGCTTCATCCCCGGCCCGACCGCCGATCTCCCGGTCCGGATCTACACGCCCGAGGGCGAGGGTCCCTTCCCCGGCCTCGTCTACTTCCACGGCAGCGGCTGGGTCGTCCTCAACATCGAGATCTGCGATACGACGATGCGCGCACTGGCCAACAGCACCGGCTGCGTCGTGGTCGCCGTCAACTACCAGAAGGCGCCGGAGCATCCGTTCCCGCAGCCGTTCGACGACTGCTGGGCGGCCACGCTGTGGACGTTCGAGAACGCGGAGGCGCTCAACCTCGACACGTCGCGGATCGGCGTGATCGGCGACAGCGCCGGCGGCAACCTCGCGGCGGCCGTGTGCCTGCGCGCCCGCGACGAAGGCGCCCCGAAGCTCGCCTATCAGGCGCTGATCTACCCGGCCGTCGAGCACGGCTGGGACACCGCGTCGGCGCACGAGAACGCCGAGGGCTACCTGCTCCAGCGCGAGTCCATGCACTGGTTCTGGGATCACTACGTCCCGGACAAGTCGCTCGCGACCGACTGGCGCGTCTCACCGCTGCTGGCCGACGACCACTCCGGCCTGCCGCCCGCGTTCATCGCCACCGCCGAGTTCGACCCGCTGCGCGACGACGGCCGCGCCTACCACGTCAAGCTGCACGAGGCCGGAGTGCCCGTCACCTACGTCGAGTACGACGGGATGATCCACGGCTTCTACTGGATGCAGGGCATCGCCGACGGCGCCAAGCGCCTGCACGCGGACCTCGCGGAAGCAATCCGCGAGGTCCTCCAGCCGAGCGAGGTCAGCGCGTGAAGATGTCGGCGGCGGTGATCGCGAGGACGTCGGCGTCGCCGTCGACGGCTTCACGAGCCCCGACGGCGTAGCGCAGCCCTTCCAGCTCACCCGGCAGGGCCGCGGCCTTGATCTGCAGTGCCCGCAGCAACCGTGGCCCGTCGACGTGGCGGGCCCATTTCGCCTCGCCCACGAGCACCGGCCGGCGATCGCGCCCGGCGAGGGCGACCGCGTCGATCTCCACCGAGGGCGTGTCGCGCCACCAGCGACCGACGTCGACGATCTCGTCGCCGAGTGCGCCCACGGCGGCGAGACGGACGAGGTGGTCGCGGAACGCCGTCTCCCAGCGTTCGCCCATGAAGTCGTCGAGTTCGGTCGCGATCACGGGCAGCACCGACTCGCCCAGTCCGCGGTCGATCGCCGTGCGGTGGCGATCGAGGATCTGCAACCAGAACGCGAGGAAGTTGTCGGCGATCCGGTAGCGCCGCCGGCGCGTGGCCACGTCACGCTCGGTCACCGGGACGACCCGCTCGACCAGCCGCAGCTGCACGAGGCGATCGAGCACGCGTGCGGGCTCGGCCTTGACGGCGTCGCGGATCTCATTGTGCTTGGTCCGGCCGGCCGCGATCGCGCGCAACACCAGCGCGGCCAGGTCACCGCCTTCCGCCTCGGTCGCGAGCACGAGCTGGCCCTCGGTGAGCAGCGGAGCACCCGGAGTCCCCGCGAGCCGGCGCAGATTCCCGGCCACGTCGTCGGCCTGGTCCCACCACGCGAGATAGAGCGGAACGCCGCCGAGCAGTCCCCAGACCAGCGCTCGCTCGGCGGGTGCGAGGTCCCCGAGCATCTCCGCCGCCTCGTGCGGGCGGAACGGATGCAGCTGCAGCGCGAGGTCGAAGCGCCCGTACAGCGGCGCGCGCTCCTCCTGCAGCGCCTCCATCGTGCGCACGGCGGATCCGCACACGACGATCTGCAGGCGGGTCTGGCCTCGCGCCCGATCCCAGAACGCTCGCAGGATGCTCGGCAGCTCCGGGACCGCGCGGACCAGCTCAGGGAACTCGTCGAGGACGAGGAGCAGCGGCTCGTCGGTCGCGAGCGCCGCCAGCGATTCGAACGCGTCGTCCCAATCCGCATACGGACGGGCGTCCAGATCGCGCAGCCCGCCGGACGCGAGCGGCGCGGCCGTTCGCCCCAGCATCCGCAGCTCATCGGCGACGGGGCGCGCCGCTCCGGTGTGAAAGACCGCGCGCCGGTCTGCGACGAAGCGTTGCAGCAGCGCGGTCTTGCCCACGCGCCGCCGGCCCCAGACCAGCGCCAGGGCGCTCGGCGACTCTGCCCAACGCTCGAGCGCAGCGAGTTCCGCTGCACGATTGACGAAGACATCCACCAGCAGCAGGTTACTGACCTCTGACGTCGCTGACATGCGATGTCAGCGACGTTCCCTGCGAGTTACGTCAGTCCAGCAGGACTGAGAGGCGCCGCTCGAGCGCGTTGCCCATCGCCTCGCGGATCGGGCCCTGCTCGAAGCGCTCGACCAGCTCGGCCATGAAGCCCTCGATCACGAGCCGCTTGGCGGAGGCGTCGCCGAGGCCGCGCGAGTTGCAGGTAGAAGACCTGCTCGGGGTCGATCTGGGCGATCGCCGCCGCGTGCGTGCAGCGGACGTCGTTGGCCAGGATCTCGAGGCCCGGGATCGCGTCGGCGTGCGCCTTCTTGGAGAGCAGCAGGTTGCGGCACTCCTGGAACGCGTCGGTCTGCTGTGCGCCCGGGTCGACCTTGATCATCCCGCGCCAGACGACCGACGAGCGGTCGGCGAGGATGCCGCGGAAGGCGAGATCGGACGTCGTGTTCGCCGCGGCGTGCTCCTGCAGCGTGTGGAAGTCCACGTGCTGGCGGCGCGTGCGGGGCGTAGGCGCCGGTGACCTTGGCGTGCGAGCCCTCGCCGGCCAGCAGCGTCTCCGTGAACACCTTGCCGTTGGCCGAGCCGAAGCCGGCGACGACCCAGTCCAGGTGCCCGTCGCGCGCCACCTCGGCGCGCTGGGAGCCGAAGACCCACGAGCGCTCGTTCATGTCCTGCGCGCCGACGAAGCGCAGGCGGGCGTTCTGGCCGACCTTGAGCTCGACGACGGAGTTGAGCATCGTCTCGGCGTCGCGTCGAGCCGGACAGGTGCTGCTCCCAGACCTCGGCCTCGGCGCCCTCCTCGAGCACGATCAGCACGCGGCGGTGCAGCGCCGTGCCGGCGGCGTCGGTGATCGCGGTCAGGACGATCGGGGCCTCGACGCGCACACCGCGCGCGACGTGGACGAACGCGCCGCCGGTCCAGCCGGCGTCGTTGAGCTCGGTGAAGACGTTCTGGTTGGCGTCGACGATCGTGCCGAAGTGCTCCTGCACGAGGTCGCCGTGGAGCTCGCAGGCGAGCGTCAGCGGCAGCGCGATGACACCCTCGTCGAGGTCGCCGCTGCCATCGACGACGCGGCCGTCGACCTGGCCGAGATGGTGCGCACCCTCGGGGGCCTCGAGCAGCGTGCTCGACGCGATCGACAGCGCTCGCATCACCCTCGCCGGGCGCGGCGGCGGCGAACGCCGCCAGGTCGAGCTTCGTGATGTCCGTGAACTCCCAGCCCGCCTTGCCCTTGAAGCGGGGGACGTCGAGCCCGGCGGCGCGGGTCGCCGCAAGGCTGCGGCGCTCCTTCAGCCACTCGGGCTCACGGACGGCGGCCAACTCAGCCAATGGAACCCTCCATCTGAAGCTCGATGAGGCGGTTCATCTCCACCGCGTACTCCATCGGGAGCTCCTTGACGATCGGCTCGATGAAGCCGTTGACGATCAACTTGCCGGCCTCGTCCTCGGGGATGCCGCGGCTCATCAGGTAGAAGAGCTGCTCCTCGCCGATCTTGGAGACGGAGGCCTCGTGTCCGACGTCGACATCGTCCTCGCCGATGCGGATCGTCGGGTAGGTGTCCGAGCGCGAGTGCTCGTCGAGCAGCAGCGCGTCGCAGACGACCTTGGACTTCGAGCCGTGCGCGCCCTTGGCGACCTCGAGCAGGCCGCGGTAGGAGCTGCGCCCGCCGTCCTTGGAGATCGACTTGGCGAAGATGTTCGACGTCGTGTTCGGCGCCGCGTGGACGATCTTGGCGCCGGCGTCCTGGTGCTGGCCCTTGCCCGCGAAGGCGATCGAGAGCACCTCGCCGTGGGCGCGCTCGCCCACGAGGTAGACGCTCGGGTACTTCATCGTCAGCTTGGAGCCGAGGTTGCAGTCGACCCACTCGACGGTCGCGTCGGTCTCGGCGATCGCGCGCTTGGTGACGAGGTTGTAGACGTTCTGCGACCAGTTCTGCACGGTCGTGTAGCGGATCCGCGCGCCCGGCTTGGCGATCAGCTCGACGACGGCGGAGTGCAGCGAGTCCGAGCTCCACACCGGGGCGGTGCAGCCCTCGACGTAGTGCACGTAGGAGCCCTCGTCGGCGATGATCAGCGTCCGCTCGAACTGGCCCATGTTCTCGGTGTTGATCCGGAAGTAGGCCTGCAGCGGCATCTCGACGTGCACGCCCGGCGGGACGTAGACGAACGAGCCGCCCGACCAGACCGCGGAGTTCAGCGCCGCGAGCTTGTTGTCGTTGGCGGGGATGATCGTCGCGAAGTACTCGCGGACGAGGTCCTCGTGCTCACGCAGGCCCGAGTCCATGTCCATGAAGATGACGCCCTGCTTCTCGAGGTCCTCGCGGACCTGGTGGTAGACGACCTCGGACTCGTACTGGGCGCCGACGCCGGAGAGGAACTTGCGCTCGGCCTCCGGGATGCCCAGGCGGTCGAACGTGTTCTTGATGTCGTCGGGGACGTCGTCCCACGTGCGCGAGGACTTCTCGGACGCGCGGACGAAGTAGTGGATGTTGTCGTAGTCGACCTCGGCCAGCATCGGCGAGCCCCACGTCGGCTGCGGGCGCGACAGGAAGTGCTCGAGCGCCTTCAGGCGGAAGTCGAGCATCCACTTCGGCTCGTTCTTGAACTCCGAGATCTGCTCGACGAGCGCCTTGCGTGAGACCCTTCGGCGCCTTGAAGGCGTAGCCGGTCTCCGGGTCGTGGAAGCCGAACTTCGTCTCGTAGTCCTCGTTGATGCCGACCAGCGCCTGCTGCTCGGCGATCACTTGGGGAGTAGCCATCAGGTCAGTCGACCTCCACTCGAATCACGCCGTCCTCGACGAGCACCGGGAAGGTGTCGACGGGCACGTACGCAGGCAGGTTCAGGGGCTTTCCGGTGCGCAGATCGAAGCGCGAGCCGTGCCGCGGGCACTCGATCGCGCAGTCCTCCTCGTCGAGCTCGCCCTCGACCAACTCGCCGTCGTCGTGCGAGCAGCGGTCCTCGATGGCGAAGATCTCGCCACGGCAGTTGATGACGCCGATCTCGAGGTCCTCCCACTCGACGAGACGCTTCTCGCCGGGCGGCAGCTCTTCAACGGGGCAGATGTCGATCAGGGGACTCAAAGGTAAATCCGATTCCGGAGGTCTGGATTCTATCGGGCGCCTTGCGGAGTCCGGTCCGGCGAGGTGGGTACGTTAACGCGGGTGAGTCAGACCCGAACGGGCCGCTCGTCGGTGTGACCACTTCCGAGGTCCGCCGGGCCGAGCGGACGCAGCCGTTGCCCGAGGGCGAGCCGCCGCAGCACGAGATGGCGCTCGGCATGCCGTACGTGCGCGCGCTCGCGCGAGCCGGGGCGATCCCGATCGTGCTGCCGCCGCTGCCGATCGAGGCCGTCCCCGCGCTGTTGGCGCCGCTGCGGGGCGTCTGCCTGTCCGGCGGCCCGGACCTGGACCCGAGCGCCTACGGCGCCGCGCCGTCGCCCGATCTCGGGCCGGTCGAGCCGGGGCTGGACGTCTTCGAGCTCGAGGTCGCCCGCCGTGCCGACGCCGCTGGGCTGCCGATCCTCGGCATCTGCCGCGGCGCGCAGGCGCTCAACGTCGCCCGCGGCGGCTCGCTGCACCAGCACCTGCCGGCGGTCACCGACCACGTCCGTCGACCACCGCCAGACCGAGCCGGGCTGGGAGGAGACGCACGCGGTGCACGTCGACCCGGGTTCGCGGCTGGCGCGATCCTCGGCACCGACCGAGCTGTGGGTCAACTCGTTCCACCACCAGGCCGTCGACCGGCTCGGCGACGGGCCTGCGGGCCGTCGCGTGGGCGCCGGACGGGACGATCGAGGGGATCGAGGCGATCGAGGCCGACGGCGATCGGCTCGTGCTGGGCGTGCAGTGGCACGCGGAGACGCTGGACCGCCACGGGCCGCACCAGCGGCTGTTCGAGGCGCTGGTCGCCGCGGCCGGGTTCGGCCGGCTCGATCTCGCGGCCTGACCGTGTGCGGCTTCGGCATCGAGGTCCGCCGCGACGGACCGGTGGATCGCGACGCGCTCGAGCGGATCGGCGCCTCGATGCAGCCGCGCGGGCCCGACGGCTCGGGCGTGTGGGTCGACGGCCGCGTCGGGATGGTCCACCGGCGGCTGGCGATCATCGACCTCAGCGAGCGCGGCGCGCAGCCGATGCGCGACGAGGCCCTCGGCCTCACGATCGTCTTCAACGGCTGCATCTACAACCACCACGAGCTGCGCGACGAGCTGCGCGCCCTCGGCCACGAGTTCGCCTCGCTCAGCGACACCGAGGTGCTGCTGAAGGGCTGGGCGCAGTGGGGCGAGGACCTACCGACGCACCTGCACGGGATGTTCGCCTTCGCGCTCTACGAGCAGGCGTCCGGGCGCACGGTGCTCGTCCGCGACCGGCTGGGCGTCAAGCCGCTCTATCTGGCCGAGGTTCCCGGTGGCGCTGCGCGCCGCCTCGACGCTGCCGGCGCTGCTCGCGGGCGGCGGGGTCGACACGAGCGTCGACCCGGTCGCGCTGCACCACTACCTGTCATGGCACTCGGTCGTCCCCGCGCCGCGGACGATCCTGCGCGGCGTGCGCAAGCTGCCGCCCGCGACCGCTGCTGGTGCTCGAGCCCGACGGGCGCCGCCGCGAGCGCGTCTACTGGGATCCGTCCTTCCAGCGCACGCGCGACGTCGACGACTGGCCGGCGGCGATGCGCGAGGCGCTGCAGGTCGCGGTCCGGCGCCGGATGGTGGCCGACGTCCCGGTCGGCATCCTGCTCTCGGGCGGGCTGGACTCGAGCCTGATCGTCGCGCTGCTGGCCCGCGCGGGCCAGCACGGGCTCGCCACCTTCTCGATCGGCTTCGAGGACGTCGGCGAGCGCGAGGGCGACGAGTTCGAGTACTCGGACCTGATCGCGCGCGAGTTCGGCACCGACCATCACCAGATGCGGATCGGCCGCGGGCGGCTGGTCGACGCGCTGCCGCAGGCGATCGAGGCGATGAGCGAGCCGATGGTCTCGCACGACTGCGTCGCCTTCTGGCTGCTGTCGCGAGGCCGTCCGGCGCGACCGCAAGGTCGTCCAGTCCGGCCAGGGCGCCGACGAGGTGCTCGGCGGCTACGACTGGTACCCGCCGCTGCTGGAGGCCTCCGGCAGTCGGGCTCGACGACGTACGCGGCGAGCTTCTTCGATCGTGACGACGCGGGCGTCCGCGCGTTGCTCGCGGACGCGCCGGACGACGACGTCTCGCTGGAGTTCGCGCGCGAGTGGTTCGAGCGGCCGGGCGCCGCGACCCCGGTCGACCGGGCGCTGCGGCTGGACACCGAGGTCATGCTCGTCGACGATCCCGTCAAGCGCGTGGACAACATGACCATGGCCCACGGCCTCGAGGCCCGCACCCCGTTCCTCGACCACGAGCTGGTCGAGCTGGCCGCCGCCTGCCCGCCCGAGCTCAAGCTCGCCGACGGCGGCAAGGGCGTGCTGAAGGCCGCCGCGCGCGGCGTCGTCCCCGACGCCGTGATCGATCGCCAGAAGGGCTACTTCCCGGTGCCCGGCGTCTGACGCACCTTCGAGGGCCCGGTGCTCGAGCTCGTCAGCGACGCGCTGCGATCGAGCGAGCGCGGCCTGTTCAGGCGCGAGGCCGTCGACGCGATGCTCGCCTCGCCCAACGAGGACCGCACGAACCTCGACGGCTCGTCGCTGTGGCAGCTCGGGCTGCTCGAGCTCTGGCTCCAGCGCCATGTGGACTGACGAGCGGCGCGCCGGCCTCACGCTGCTCGCGCTCGGGTGCGCGCCGTTCGTCGCGGGGGCGATCGTCCCCGCCGACGGCGACACGGGCCTGATCTGCCCGTTCCGCGAGCTCACCGGCCTGCCGTGCCCGCTCTGTGGCGCGACGCGGGCGTTCGCGCTCGCCGCGCGCGGAGACGTCGGGCTTCACGAGCTACAACGCGGTCTGGGTCGTCGTGGCCGCGCTGCTGGTGCTCGCCGGTGCGCTCGCCCTGCTGACCCGGCGCTCGCCGGCGCTGACGCCGCGCGTCAGCGTCGCGCTCGTCGTGGTGCTCGCCGCGACGGGCTGGGCCTACGCGCTCGCGCAGCGCGCGACGATCGTCGCCTAGAAGACCGCGACGAGCGTGAAGATCAGCGTCCAGAAGGCGAGTGCCACCCAGCCGAGGATGATCCCCGCCATCGCGATCCCGCGGCCGCCGAGCCCGCCGCCGGAGCGCATCGATCTTGCGCTTCGCGCTGTAGCCGCAGATCAGTGCGGGGATCGCGAAGATCCACGGGCAGAACGGGAACACCGCGATGATGCCGAGCAGCAGCGCGGCGACCGCGCTGCCCGGGGTGCCACCGCCCGCCTGCGGGTTCGGGCCCGGCGAGGACTCCCATTGCGGCCGCTCGGCCTTCGGTTCCTCAGCGCCGGCTTCGGGCTCGGCGAGCGGATCGCGCGGCTGCCATTGGGACTGCCAGTGCGAGGGCTCCTGCGGGACCTTCCACTGCGGATTCGGGTTCTCATCTCCGGGGATGCCGCTCATCTGGTGCGCAAAGCTACCTGACGCTCTAGCGTTCGGTGGCAATGGCCTGGAACCTCGACGGGCGCGTGGCGCTCATCACCGGCGGCGCCTCCGGCATCGGCGCCGAACTCGCGCGCCAACTCGCCGGCCGCGGCATGCGCCTCGGCCTGATCGACATCAATCAGGAGCCGCTGGAGGCCGTCGCGGCGAGGATTCCCGGGCACCGAGACGGCGGTCGCCGACGTGCGCGACGCGGAGGGGCTGACGGCCGCGATCGACGACCTGGCGCGGCGGCTCGGCGGGATCGACGTCGCCGTCGCCAACGCCGGGATCGCGACCGGCGGACCGCTGCGGATGGTCGCGCCGGAGACGGTCGAGGACACGATCGACGTCAACCTGCTCGGCGTCTGGCGGACGACCCGCGCGGCACTCCCGCACGTGCTCGAGCGCCGCGGTCACCTGCTGCTGATCGCCTCCGCGGCGGCCGTCCTCCCCGCCGCCGGGCTCGGCGCCTACAGCGCCTCCAAGGCCGGGGTCGAGGCGCTCGGGCGCTCGCTGCGGGTCGAGCTGCGACCGCACGGCGTCACGCTCGGCGTCGGCTACTACCTGTTCCTGGCGACGCCGATGGTCGAGGCCGGCGACCGCTCGCCGGTCTTCGGGTCGCTCGAAGTCCAAGCTGCCCTCGCCGATCGCACGCACGTGGCCGCTGGAGCCTGCGATCGCGCGCACCGTGAACGCGATCGAGAAGCGCTCGCGCGCGATCGCCCACCCGCCGTTCCTGCGCGGGCTGATGGCCGTCCGCGGATTGCTCGACAACTCGCTCACTGACCGTCGGATGGTCGCCGGCGTGCTGCCGATGGAGGAGGCGTTCGCCGCCGAGGCCGAGCGGGTCGGCGCGGCCGCCGCGGCCGCGCGGCGTAGGCGGGAATTGATCGGCTCGGTCGTCGGCGGCTGCCGGATCGTCCGGCTCGTCGGGCGCGGTGGGATGGGCGTCGTCTACGAGGCCGACGAGGAGGCGCTCGGGCGCACCGTCGCGCTCAAGCTCGTCGCCCCGGATCGCGCGGACGAGCCCGGCTTCCGCGAACGCTTCATCGCCGAGTCGCGGCTGGCCGCCTCGATCGACCATCCCAACGTGCTGCCGGTGTTCAAGGCCGGCGAGGAGGACGGGCGGCTCTACCTCGCGATGCGCTTCGTCGACGGCGAGGACCTGCGCTCGCTCGCGCCGCTGGACGCGCTGCCGGCCGCGGCGATCGTGGCCCAGATCGGCGCCGCGCTCGACGCCGCCCACGCGCGCCGCCTCGTCCACCGCGACGTCAAGCCGGCCAACGTCCTCGTCACGCGCGACGGCCACGCCTACCTGACCGACTTCGGCCTCGTGAAGGCGCTCGACGAGACCAGCGGGCACACCGCGCACCGGCGAGGTCGTCGGCACGCTCGACTACGTCGCGCCGGAGCGGATCAAGGGCGAGGGCGACGGGCCGGCGAGCGATCTCTACTCGCTCGGCTGCCTGCTGTTCTACACGCTCACCGGCAGCGTGCCGTTCCCGCTCGACGGCGCCGAGCGCAAGCTCTGGGCCCACCTCTCCGAGCCGCCGCCCACGGTCCCCGGTCATGCCGCGTTCGACCCGGTGATCGCCCGCGCGCTGGCCAAGGACCCGAGCCGGCGCTTCGCCAGCGGCGCGGAACTGGGAGCCGCGGCGATCGCCGCGGCGGGCGCGACGCCATCCGCACCCACGGCGGACGGCACGGGCGCGACCGCGGCGCTGCTGGACGCCGCGCGGCGCAGCGAGTCCGCGATCCGTGTGGCGGCGCCGGAGCTCGCCGGCGAGGCCGCGGAGCTCGTCGCATCGCTCGAGCGCGCGGCGGGGCGGGCCGGGTTGCTGCGCGACGCGCTCGCCGAGACGCCGCCCGAGCGCATCGAGCGGCGCCTCGCCGAGGTCCGCGCAGGGCAGGACCCGGGCAAGGCGAAGCTCGTCGCCGCGCTCGCCCGCCAGCTCGCGGCGCAACGCCGGATGCACGCGGCGCTCGCGGCCTACGACGCCGAGACCGAGCGCATCCTCGTCGAGCTCGAGACGGTTCGCGCCCGGCTGCTGAGCGATGACGAGACCGCCGCGGGCCACCAGCTGGCAGCGCTGCAGGACGAGCTCGAGACGCTCGCCGACCGGCTGGCCTCCGCAGGTGGGGAATCCGCCACCTAGGGTGGCTTCCCACCAGCCCCCGGCGCCCCGACGATGGCGCCATGACAACCATCAGCGACAGGATGCGCCGCAAGGGACGGCGCCGCTTCATCGAGACCTACGAGTTCTCACCGGCGCTGCGCGCCAAGCTGCGTGAGGAGCTCGGGGACGCGCACCGGGCCGAGATCGCGCTCGACGGGCTGCGCGGCTGGTACCTCGCCTGCCTCTACGCCGACGGCGCCCTGCTCGGGATGCCGTCCAAGGCGGTCGACGAGGCCTGGCACGAGATGATCCTGATGACGCGCGAGTACGGCTGGTTCTGCATGCAGGCCTTCGGCCGCTACCTGCACCACAGCCCGGACTCGCTGCTCGACCTCCCGATGGACGTGATCCTCACGGACACGCTCGCGATCGTCGACACCCACCAGCTCCCGATGGCCCTCTTCACGGCGGACACCGACGCCGGCCTCGACGACGGCCACCACTGGAGCTCCACCGATCTGCACCGCATGCGCGACGCGGCCGCCGCGGCCGCCGTCACCGCCCGCCGCAAGCGCAGCTGGAGCAGCGGCGGCTGGAGCGGCGGCTACGCCGGCGGTGACGGCGGCGGTGGCGGCGGCCACCACGGTGGCGGCGACGGAGGAGGCGGCTGTGGCGGCGGCGGGTGCGGAGGCGGCGGCTGCGGCGGAGGCGGCTAGGCCTCGAGACCGAGAAGGTCGTGGGCCCGCGCCGGCTTCGCCAGGCCGCGGAGCGGGAGATCGGCCAGCGGCTGGGTGATCACGAAGGACTCGGTGGCGGCGAAGATGCGCTGGCTGATCAGGATCTGTCCCGGCGCGGCGGTCTCGCAGAGGCGCTCGGCGAGCGTCGGGACGGCGCCGACGGGGGCGTACTCCCAGCGGCGCTCGAAGCCGATCCGGCCGATCGTCGCGTGGCCGAGCGCGAGGCCGCCGGCGAGCTGGAGGTCGAAGCCGAGGCGGCTCCAGCCCTCCGCGAGCTCCCAGACGCGGTCGCGCATGGCGACCGCGAGGCGGACCGCGCGCTCGGCGGCGTCATCGCACGGCAGCGGGTCGTTGAACATCACCATCAGCTCGTCGCCGCTGAGCCGCACAAGCGTTCCCTCTGCGGCGTGCACGAGCTCGCCGAGCGCCTCGTGGTAGCCGTCCAGCACGGCCATCACGTCCTCGGGCTCGGCCTGCTCGGCCAACGCGGCGAACCCGTGCAGCGCGCATGAGACGACGGCGATCTCGCGCCGGTGCGCGACGCAGCACCGACGGGTCGCCCTTGACCAGCTCGGCGACCTGCGGCGGCAGGAACCGGCGCAGGCCGCGATTGAAGGCCTCGACCTCGTCGTGGTAGTGCTTGACGCGCAGCAGCGAGCGCACGCGGGCGAGCAGCTCGGCCTGGTCGAACGGCTTCGTGACGAAGTCGTCCGCACCGGCCTCGATCGCGCGCCGCTTCTCCTGCTCGCCGGACGCGGTGATCATCACCACCGGCAGGAACGCGGTCGCCTCGTCGGCGCGCAGCCGCCGGCAGACCTCGTAGCCGTCGAGCCCAGGCATCACCACGTCGAGCAGCACGAGGTCGATGTCCCCCTCGGCGAGGCGCGCGAGCGCCTCCTCGCCCGAGGACGCGGAGGCCACCGCGTAGCCGCGCGGTTCGAGCACCGCGCGCAGCAGCCGCACGTTCTGCGGCAGATCGTCGACGACGAGGATCACGGGCGAAGCAGGGCCTCGACCTGCCCAGGCAGCGCCCGCACGTCGACCGGCTTCTCGAGGTAGCCGTCGAAGCCCGCCGCGAGCAGCCGCGCGCGGTCCTCCTTCATGGCGAACGCCGTCAAGGCGGCGACGGGGATCGAAGCCGTGGCCGCATCGGCGCGCAGCAGCGCGAGCGCCTCCAGGCCCGTGATGCCCGGCAGGTTGATGTCCATCAGGATCAGGTCCGGCCGTCGCCGAACGGGCGAGCTCCACGCCCGCCTCGCCGTCGCCGGCCTCGAGCGTCGTGATAGCCGGCGTGGCCGAGCACGTCGCGCACGAGCTTGAGGTTGCGCGGGTTGTCCTCGACGATCAGGACGACGGCGCCCACGGCGACCCCTTGCCCGGGATGGCGAAGCCGAACAGGCTCCCCTCGCCGAGCGCGCTCTCGACCCACACTCGCCCGCCGTGCAGCTCGACGAAGCGCTTGGAGAGCGTCAACCCGAGCCCGGTCCCTTCGGTGGAAGCGCGCCGGTCGCCGCGCTGGAAGGCCTCGAAGATCCGCTCCTGGTCGGCTTCGGCGATCCCGATGCCGGTGTCGCGCACGGTCACGACCACCTCGTCGCCCGCGACCGCGGCCGCGATGTCCACGCGCCCGCCCTCGGGCGTGAACTTGACCGCGTTGCTGACCAGGTTCACGACGACCTGCTTGAGCTTGACCTCGTCGGCCCAGACGATCCCGACCCCGGGCCCGACGTCCAGCGCGATCGTCAGCCGCTGCCGCGCGGCGCGCTCGCGGACCAGGGCGAGCCCCTGCTCGAGCAGCTCCGGCAGCGACACCGCGGCCGGCTCGAGCTCCATCCGCCCCGCCTCGACCTTCGAGAGATCGAGGATCTCGTTGATCAGGTCGAGCAGGTGGCGCCCGGAGTCGCGGATGTCGCGGACGTACTCCTCCTGGCGCTGGTTGAGCTCGCCGAACATCCGCTCCAGCAGCACGTCGGAGAACCCGATCACCGCGTTCAGCGGCGTCCGCAGCTCGTGCGACATGCTGGCCAGGAACTCCGACTTGTGGCCGCTGGCGATCTCCAGCGCGCGCGAGGTCTGGACGTTCTGGATCGCGATCGCGCCCTGCGTGGCGAACGTGTCCACCAGCGCGATCGTGCGGTCGTCGAACGGCGCGATCGCCTCCTTCCACAGCACGATCACGCCGAGCACGCGCTCCTCGGCGAGCATCGGCACGCCGAGCATCGTGCGGAAGCCGCCGAGCTCGAGCGCGCGCGCCATCGTGTAGCCGGGATCGTTCTGCGCGTCGCGGATCTGGACCGTCCGCCGCTCGGAGCCGACACGGCCGACGAGCGTCCCCGACCCCGCGTGCAGTGGAACGCCGGCGATGTAGTCGCGGTAGGCCTGCGACGCGCCGACCGCGGCCTCGACGCGGTACACGTCGCCGTCGAGGACGTAGATCAGCCCGGCGTCGGCGCGGCAGAGCCGGACGGCCTGCTGGAGCACGGTCTCGAACACCGGGTCGAGCTCGAACGTCGAGCTGCCCAGCACCTCGAGGACCTGCGCGGCGGCGGATTGGCGTTCGAGCGCCTCGGCGAGGTCGCGCTCGAGCTCGGCGATGCGCTCGCGGTCGGCCATCCGGCGCTCAATTTGTCACATCGACCAGCATCCATTCGCCGTCGATGCGGCGCGCCGACTGCGTGACGGGCGTCTTCTCGCCCTGCAGCGTCGCCGTCCAGTCGATCACCGCCGTGTCGCCCGCGACGGTGATGCCGTTGACCTTGGCGGTCTTGGCGACCTCGTCGAGCAGCTTCTTGCGCTTCGGATCCTGGTCGGTGGACTGGTAGATCGCGCCGAGCAGCAGCTCGCACTCCTCCGGCGCGTTGGACATCCCCGCCTCCTTGACCTTGGCCTGCAGCTTGGCCGTCGTCTCCGGCGCCAGGTGCTCGCAGGCGCCGGGGAAGTCGCGCTCCAGCAGGGCGGCGTTGTAGGCGTCGAACGCCGCCCGGACCTCGGCCTGGGCGTCCGCATCGCTCTGCGTCGCCACCGGTGTGGCGACCTCCTCGGCTCCGCCTCCACAGCCGGCGAGCAGACCGGCGATCAGCAGGGCGGGGATCAATCTCATCGGAGCAGTGTGACCCGGCCGTCCAGATGTACGGCCAGCCGTACCGCCACCGGCGCCCGTCGCAGTTACGCTCCAGTGCGTCATGACGATTTCCTGAGACGCCTTCTCCCCGCACGCCCCACGGTGTGCACCGGCCGTCCGCAATCCATGACGTCTGCCGTCCTCGTCGCCGCCCGTGTTGGTCGCCGCGACGGGCGCGCACGGTCGTTCCGCCGCCTCCCTTTCACGCGAAGGAGCGCCTCATGCACCGCAATCCCACGCCTCGCCAGTCCGTCGGCAAGAAGCGTCCGCCACTGCCGCCGAAGCAGACGCTGCGCCCCACGGCCAAACCGCAGCCGCGGATGATGCTCAAGCAGCACCGCGGCGGGCGTTAGAGCACGACGAAGCGCGGCCCGCTCAGCGGGCCGCGTTTCACCCCAGGTTCTTAGGCCGCCTTCTCCGCCGCGTCCCAGGTCGCCGCGTGGCCGAGCCCCGCGGACTTGATGACCTTCAGCGACAGCAGCGCGCACTTGATGCGCGTGGCGGAGATGTCGATCCCCAGCAGGTCGAGCACGAACTCCTTGTCGAGCTCGAGCAGCTTCTCGGTCGGCATGCCGATCAGCTCGTCGGACGTCATCGACGCCGCGGCCTGCGAGATCGCGCAGCCGTGGCCGGAGAAGCGCGACGTCGGACACCTTGCCGTCGGCGACCTTGATCTGGACGCGCAGCTCGTCCCCGCACAGCGGGTTGGTGTCGAAGAACTCCATGTCGGGATCCTCGAGCTCGCCCCAATGATGCGGGCGCTTGTAGTGCTCGAGGATGTTCTCCCTGTAGAGATCGTCCATCAGGCGAAGACTCCCTGCACCTTGCCGAGACCGTCGATCAGGCGGTCGACGTCCTCGCGCGTGTTGTGGATCGCGAACGAGGCGCGCGTGGAGGCCGGCGTGCCGAAGCGGCGCATCAGCGGCTGTGCGCAATGGTGGCCCGCGCGGACGCAGACGCCGTGGCGGCCGAGGATCTCGGCGACGTCGTGCGGGTGGATGCCGTCGAGGACGAACGTCGCCAACGAGCCGCGCTGCTCGCTGTCGCGCGTGCCGAAGAGCGTCAGGCCCGGCACTTCCGACAGCCGCTCCATCGCGTAGGTCGTGACGTCGCGGCCGTGCTCGCGCACGGCGTCCATGCCGACCCCGGACAGCCAGTCCAGCGCCGCGCCGAGGCCGATCGCCTCGGCCACCGGCATCGTGCCCGCCTCGAACTTCTGCGGCGCCTCGGCCCAGGTGGACTCGAAGTCGCCGACGCGGGAGATCATGTGCCCGCCGCCGAGGAACGGCGGCATGTCGCGCAGCAGCTCCGCGCGGCCGTGCAGGATGCCGATGCCGGTCGGCCCGTAGGCCTTGTGGCCGGTCCAGGCGTAGAAGTCGGCGCCGAGCGCGGCGATGTCGACCGGCAGGCTCGGCACGGCCTGCGCGCCGTCGACCAGCACGAGCGCGCCGGCGGCGTGCGCGCGCTCGACGATCTCGGCGATCGGGTTGATCGTGCCCAGGACGTTGGAGACGTGGCCGACCGCGACCAGCTTCGGGCCCTGCGCCAGCAGCTCGTCGAGCACGTCGAGGTCCAGCAGGCCGTCGTCGGTGACCGGCACGTACGCCAGCCGGCAGCCCAGCAGCTGCCACGGCACGATGTTGGCGTGGTGCTCCATCTGCGTGATCACCACGAGGTCGTCGGGCTTCACGTTGGCGCGGCCCCACGCGTAGGCCACGAGGTTGATCGACTCGGTGGCGTTCTTGGTGAAGATCGTCTCGCCGGGCGTCGAGTTCGTGAACGCGGCGACCTTCTCGCGCGCCGCCTCGTAGGCGTCCGTGGCCTCGGAGGCGATCGCGTAGATGCCGCGGTGGATCGACGCCCGGTACGTCTCGTAGTAGCGGTCCATCGCCTCGATCGCCGGGCGCACGGTCTGGGCCGTGGCGGCCGTGTCGAGGTAGACCAGGCCCTCCCGCTCCAGTGTCGGGAACTCGGCTGAGGTGGGGACCGCCAGCGACATCAGAGGCCCACGCCCGCCGCGACCTCGTCGCGAATCCAGCCGTACCCGTGCTTCTCGAGCTCGCTGACGAGCTCCGGCCCGCCCTCCTTGACGATCCGGCCCTCGAACATGATGTGCACGAACTGCGGCTTGACCATGTGCAGGATGCGCTGGTAATGGGTGATGATCAGCACGCCCATGTCGGTGCCCTCGGCGACGGTGTTGACGCCGGCCGAGACGGTGTTGAGCGCGTCGATGTCCAGGCCCGAGTCGGTCTCGTCGAGCACGGCCAGGCGCGGCTTCGTCAAAGCGAGCTGGAGGATCTCCATGCGCTTCTTCTCGCCGCCGGAGAAGCCGTCGTTGAGGTAGCGGCTCGAGAACTCCTTCGGGACCTGCGTGAGCTCCATCGCGGCCTCGACGGTCTTGCGGAAGTCCTTGAGCGAGATCGCCGGCTCGCCGCGGCCCTCGCGGTGCGCGTTCATGACCATGCGCAGGTACTTGGCGACCGTCACGCCGGGGATGGCGACCGGGTACTGGAAGGCCATGAACAGGCCGGCACGGGCGCGCTCGTCCGGCGCGGCCTCCGTGATGTCCTCGCCGTCGAAGATGATCTGACCCTCGGTGACCTCGAGGTTCGGGTGACCCATGATCACGTTCGCCAGCGTCGACTTGCCGGAGCCGTTGGGGCCCATCAGCGCGTGGAACTCGCCCGCGCGGACGTGCAGGTCGACCCCCTTGAGGATCTGCTTGTCGCCGGCGCTGACGTGAAGGTTCTTGATCTGAAGCTCGCCCATGTGTCCTTGGTCTCTGTCTAGGAAGAAGAAGTCGAAGCGGCCGCAGGCTCGACGACGCGCGTCTCGAAATCGACGAGCTCCGCGAGCGTCGTGCGCTGCAGCGAGCGGATGACGCCCATCTGGACGCGCGTCCACAGGAGCTTGGTCGAGCACGTCCCGGCGGCCTCGCCCACATGCGAGCACTGGACGCGCCCGTCCTGGTCGTCGAGGAAGCAGTCCATCGGCGCGATCGCGCCCTCGAGCGCGAGCACCGCCTGGTCCATCGTGATCTCCTCCGCGGGCCGCGCCAGCACATAGCCGCCGTGGGCGCCGCGGGTGGACACCACAAGGTCGGCCTTCTTCAGCAGCGCGGCGATCCGCTCGCAGTAGGCGAGCGGGAGGTTCTCGGCCTCGGCGATCGCCTTCAGCGAGACCGGATGCCCGTTGCCGTGACGCCCCAGCTGAATCAGCAGCCGGACGCCGTACTCGGCCTTGGTGGTGAAGATCATCGCGGCTAAAGCCTACCAACGCGGTAGGAGTTACTGGCCGAGCGCGGCGCGCACGAGCGCGCGCATGAACGCGCAGCGACGACAGACGCGCGCCGCGGCGTAGAAGTGATGCAGCAGGTTCGGTGGCAGCAGCTGCGGTCTCATGGGCGTGGCGGCACCTCCCCGGAGCCGCGGGCGATCAGCTCGGTGCCGAGGACGAGCCGCTGTGACGGCGCGGTCGAGCCGTCGAGGCGCGCGAAGGCGAGCGCCGCCGCCTCCGTCCCCATCCGGAACGAGTCGTGCTTGACGACGGTCGTCGGCATCGCGAGCAGCTCGGCGAGCTCGAAATCGTCGAACCCGACCAGGGCGATCTCGTGCTCGCGCCCGCGCAGTGCGCGCACCGCGCCGAGCGTGTGGCGGTTGTTGCCGGTGAAGATCGCCGTCGGCGCCGCCCCCGGGGGAAACTCGAGCAGCGACTGCACGAGCGAGGGCGCGCCGTCTGGCGCGGCCTGGATGACCAGGCGCGGATCGGGCTCGACCCCCGCCGCCGCCAGGGCGGCGTGGTAGCCGGCGAGTCGTTCGCTCGCGGTGAAGAGCTCCGGCACGTCGCCGACGTAGGCGATCCGGCGGTGGCCGCCGGCGAGCAGGTGCTCGACCGCGGCGCGCGCGCCGCCCGCGTTGTCGAGCAGGACCGCGTCGGCCTCGATCCCGCGCGCCGGACGGTCGAGGAAGACGACCGGCGTGGTCTCGAGCACTTCGCGCTCGAGCCAGCCATGGTCGCGCTCGCGGCCGGCCGGAACGAGCAGCAGGGCGTCCACGCGCCGGCCCATCAGGGCCTGGATCAGCTCGCGCTCGCGCTGCGGATCCTCCTCGCAGGAACCCGTGATCAGCAGGTAGCCGCGCTCACGGGCGGCGTTCTCGACCGCCTGGGCGACCGCGGAGTAGAACGGGTTCGCCACGTCCTCGATGACGAGGCCGAGCGTCGCCGACGTCGAGCCCTGACGCAGCGACCGCGCCAGGTCGTTGCGGCGGAAGCCGAGCTCAGCGATCGACTGCGTCACACGGGCGGCGGTCGCCGGCGCGACGCCGGGCTCGCCGTTGATGACTCTCGACACCGTCTTGAGGCTCACCTGCGCGCGTTCAGCGACGTCGCGCATGGTCGTCCGAGGACTCGGCCCGGCCTGCAGTTCCAACGCTCTCTCCTCACCTGACAACGTTGTCATCGCTCCCGTGGCGAGACCTTACAATTGCACTGACAACGTTGTCAAACGATGATTTGCCGCTGCCGAGAGCACCGGCGTGTTTCGCCGGTGCTCTCGGCCAGGCGCGTTCAGCGGCGGCGGGCTCGCGGGGCGATCGTGCGGGCCAGCGGCGACGCCGTCGTCACCGGGTCGGCCTTCCAATTCGGATGGCCCGGCATCGGCGGGGTCTTGGTGCCGTAGACCCAGTCGCGCAGGAACGGCACGACGTCGGGCCGGCCGGAGACCTGGGCGGCGAGCGCGATGTAGTCGTCCGTGCTCACCGAGCGGTCCTTGAAGCGGTCGACGTAGGCGCGCTCGATGCGCTGGAAGGCCGCGGCCCCGATCTTCTGCCGCAGCGCGTAGAGGACGAGCGCGCCGCCGTGGTAGCGCTGGTAGGCGAACAGCGTGTCCTCGCTCGTCGGCAGCGCGACCGGCCCGTCCTCGGCGCGCCACTGGTCGCCGTGCGCGTAGACGGCCTTCATCAGGTCGTCGAAGTCGGCGTACCCGCTGTCGTCGGGGTAGCCCTCCGTGTCGCCCTCGAGGAAGCCCTTCTCCTCGGCGTAGAGGAACTCGTACCAGCTCGCGTGACCCTCGTTGAGCCACAGATCGCTCCAGGCGTACGGCGCCACGCTGTCGCCGAACCACATGTGCGACATCTCGTGCAGCAGCGTCGGGTCCCACGTGTCCTGCGTGAACTCGTCGAACCAGCTCGTGTCCATCAGCTCCAGCGTCTGCGTCTCCAGCGCGAACCCGAGGTCGGCCTCGACCACGAGTGAGCCGTAGAGGTCGAACGGATAGCCGCCGACGCGCGCCTGCATCCAGTCCAGCTGGGACGGGGTGACGCCGAGCAGCGGCTGGATTCGGGCCGTGATCGGCTTCGACGTGACGTCGCGCAGGAACACGCCGTTGTGGAAGCCGAGGTTCGTGACGTCGTACTGACCGACCGCGAGCTGGATCAGCTCCGTCGCCATCGGCTGACGCTGGACGTAGACGAAGTGGCTGCGACCGCGATCCGTCCATTGCGCGAGCTTGATCCCGTTGGCGACGGCGGTCTGGCCGGCGGGCACGTCGAAGCGGATGTCGAACGACGCCTTGTCGCGCGGGTGGTCGTTGGACGGCAGGAAGACGTGCGTCCAGTTCGGCTGACCGGCGGTGGCCGACCCCGACGAGTGCACGAAGAAGGCCGTCGTCGCCCCGTCCTCGGGATTCGCGATCGTCGGTACGGCGATGAAGTGCGACACGGTCACCACGAACAGCGCGCCGTCGCGCAGCGCGGTCTTGGGCGTGATCACCAGGTCCTCGTCGTCGCGCCTGAACTTCGCGGGCGTGCCGTTGACGCTGATCGCGCCGACGCTCTGGCCGGCGAAGTCGAGATCGAAGCGGCTCAGGTCCTGCGTCGCGCGGGCCAGGATCGTGACGGTGCCGTCAATCGACTGCGACGGCGCACTCGTCGCGTAGCGCAGGTCGAGGTCGTAGTGCTGGACGTCGTAGCCACCGTTGCCGAGTTGCGGGAAGAGCCGGTCGCCGAGGCCGGCCGCCCCGGGCGATGGCGCGGCTATCGCGGGCGCGGCGGACAACGACAGGACGACCACGACGAGCAGGAGGACGCGCTTCATGGACCCTCTCCCCTGAATTGCGGACTAACGAGTGCCGGACGCTACTCCGTTCGCAGGCCCTCGGGTCGCATAGTGCGCCACAGTACCGGCAGGCTCGCGGCGGTCACGAGCAGCACGACCGCGGCGCCGACGCCGGCCATCGTGGCGACGTCGGCCCAGGCGACGTGCACCCCCGTCTCCAGGATCCGGAGCAAGACCGCACCCAGCCCGATCCCTGTGATGACGGCGATCACCAGTCCGAGGGCCACCGGCACCGCCGACTGCCAGAGCAGCGACCAGCTGAGCGTGCTGCGACGCGTGCCGAAGGCGACGAGCACGGCCAGCAGGCGGCGGCGCTCGCGCAGCTGCTCGAGCGCCGTGAGCAGCAGGCTCAGGCCGATCAGCCCGATCACGATCGAGGCGCCGATCAGCATCGCGCGGCGCAGCTGGGCGAACTGGGCGTCGGTGCGCGTGCGGTGGAGCTCCTGGATCTGCAGGCCCCGATCGATCGAAGCCGCGGCGTTGCGCACCTTCTCGATCGTGTCGGGCCTTCCCGGGTCGACGCGCACGAAGACGGACACGACCGGCTCGGGCAGCTCGACGCCGTGCACGGCGGCAGGCGTGGCGAAGATGCCGCCGCGCTCCAGCCCGGTCGGGTCGGCGCGTGGTGCGACCTCGCGCGCGCCCGCGGGGATGCTCCAGGTCGCGTCGCCGAACGCCAGCTCGCCGCGCGGCGCCTCGCGGGTGAAGAAGACGTCGCCGTCCGTGCACTGCGTCACGGCGGCGAGCTCGCGCAGGGTCGCGCACGAACCGACGGTCAGGGTCGACTCCGGCATCGAAGGGTTGCGACCGACGTCGTACTGCTCGAGGCCGGCGGTGGAACGGACACCCGGGACGGCGCCGAGGCGTGTCGCGGCGGTCCCGGCCGAGACGCTGCCGTCCTTGAGCGCCGCATAGAGCGACGCGCGGGAGAGATCCGCGCCCGTGTCCTTCTTGAACTCGTCCTGGATGCCGCTGAAGACCATCTGCAGCGCGATCGCCCCCGCGACGGCGACCGTGATCCCGCTGACCGCGCGCGCCGGGCCACCCGGGTCGAGCTGGATTCGGCGGACCGCGAGCTGCCAGGCCACCTTGCCGGCGCCGAGCCGGCCGACGACCCGCTCGACCACCCACGGCAGCAATGCGGCGACGCCGATCAGCAGTGCGATCACACCGATCGCCACACGCAACTGCGAGATCTGATCCGCGCCCTGGCCGGCGGCGGGCGCGAGGGCGAGCAGGCCCGCGGCGGGCAGCAGCAGCCGCCACCAGAGCCGGCGGCGGCGCGTGTCCTCGGTGCGCCGGACGACGCCGAGCGGCTCGGCCACGACGCGTCGCAGGGCGAGCAGCGACACCAGGACCGCCGCGGCGGGCACGCCGAGGACGACGACGAGGCCGAGCAGCGGGCTCGGCTGGACGTCGGACGCGTAGACGCTCGTGTCCCAGATCGAGATCCGATCGGCGAAGGCGCGCGCGACGAGGAACGCCAGCGTCCCGAGCACGAGCCCGAGCGCGGCGCTGACGAGCGCCTCGCCGGCGGCGATCCGGCGGGCCATCCGCTGGTCGGCGCCGATCAGCCGCAAGGCGGCGAGGCGCCGGTCACGATCCTCCCCGCCGGTCCGCACTGCCGCGCCGACGAGCACCGCGACGGGCAGGAGCAGCGCGACGAGCACGATCACCACCAGCAGCGCGAGGACCGGGTTCAGCCCGTCGCGCGGGATCTCGTCGCCGAAGGCGCCGATCCGCCTGGCGGTGACGTTCTCGACCAGGCCGGTCGCGCCCGCGTAGTACGCGAGCTCGGTCGGTCCGATCAGACCGGACGGCGCGATCTCACCCGCGACCCTTCCCGGGATCCGCGGCGCGAGCAGCGACCGCCCGTCGGCCGTGACCAGCAGCCGGTGCAGTGCAGGCGAGACGAAGACCTCGCCCTCCGCCGGCACGCGCGGCACGCCCGGTGGTGCGGGCGCGCCCGCCCCGCCGGCCTGCAGGAGCCGTCCGCGGATGTCGCGTTCGCGGAAGCGCGTGTTGGCGTCGGCCACGAGCACGCCGGCGCCGGCCGCATCGGCGTTGAGGCCGAGGTCTGAGCGAGCGTCGCCGCGCGCCCGGCGCTCGGCCTGGATCGACGGGATCGAGGTGGCGACGAGCAGCACCGCGACCCCGAGCGCGACGCCGATCGCGGTGATCGCGGTGCGCAGCAACCCGGACCGGCCGCCGGCCAGGGTCAGCCGCGCGCCGAGCGCGAGCTCCCTCACGACGGCGCGCGGTCGAGGCCCATGGTCCGCCCGTCGCGGACCACGACCTCGCGGTCGGAGTACGCGGCGACGCGCGCCTCGTGCGTGACGAGCACCACCGCCGTGCCCCGCTCCCGTGCGGCACCGGTCAGCAGCTCCATCACCCGCTCGCCGTTGAGCGAGTCCAGGGCACCCGTCGGCTCGTCGGCGAACACCACGCGCGGGTCGGTGACCAGGGCACGAGCGACCGCGACGCGCTGGCCCTCGCCGCCGGACACGTTCCCCGGGCGCTGGCCTGCGACCCCCGCGACCTCGAGCGAGGCCAGGATCGCGTCCGCGCGGCGCTCCGCCTCACGCCGGCTCATGCCGTCCAGCCGCAGCGGCATGGCGACGTTCTCGCGGCACGACAGCTCGGGGACGAGCTGGCCGAATTGGAAGACGAACCCGAACTCCGAGCGGCGCAGGGCGGAACGTTCGACGTCCCGCATCGCCGACAGCTCGCGACCGTCGTAGAACACCGTCCCGGAGTCCGGCGGCACGATCCCGGCGATGCAGTGCAGCAGCGTCGACTTGCCGGAACCGGACGGTCCCATGATCGCGACGACCTCGCCCGCGGTGATCTCGAACTCCGCGTCCGCGAGCGCCTCCGTCGACCCGTAGGACTTGCGCAGCGCGCGCGCCTGCAGCAGCGCGGTCACGCCGCCACCTTCGCCGCCAGCTGGTCCAGCCGCGCCGCGGTCAACTCCAGCCAGCGCAGGTCGGCCTCGAGGTGGAAGAGCGCGTGGTCGCAGATCAGCTGCTCGGCGATGTCGCCGTCGCGCTTGCGCGCCGTCAGCACCCGCATCAGCCGCAGGTGCTCCGCGCGCTGCGCATCGAGCAACTCGTTCGCGCCGCGGCCTGTCAGCAGCGCCAGGACCACCTTCGCGTAGAGCGTGCTCTGCAGGTACGGCTCGGGCTTCTCGGGCTCGCTCAGCCAGCGGTCCACGTCGGTCACGCCGGCGGAGGTGATCGCGTAACGCTTGCGCTCCGGGCCGGCGCCCGGCTCGACGCCGTCGACCTCCACCAGCCCGTTCTTCAGCAGCCGCGCGAGCGTCGCGTAGACCTGCCCATAGGACAGCGGACGGTCCGCTCCGAAGCGCTCGTCGTAGGCCCGCTTGAGGTCATAGCCGTGTCGCGGACCGCCCTCGAGCAGGCCGAGGAATGTCGTTCCGATCGCCATGCCGAGCAGTATACGCACAACGTATACGCACGGCGTATACACGCCTGTCGTCTACTGTCCTTTGCCGCTCATGGCACTCCGCTCAGACCTCAGAAACGTCGCGATCATCGCTCACGTCGACCACGGGAAGACGACGCTCGTCGACGCGATGCTGTGGCAGTCCGGCGCGTTCCGTGAGAACCAGGACGTCAATGACCGCGTCATGGACTCGATGGATCTCGAGCGCGAGAAGGGCATCACGATCCTCGCCAAGAACACGGCGGTCCGGTACAACGGCGTGAAGCTCAACATCATCGACACGCCTGGGCACGCCGACTTCGGCGGCGAGGTCGAGCGCGGGTTGACGATGGTCGACGGCGTCCTGCTGCTGGTCGACGCCTCCGAGGGCCCGCTGCCGCAGACGCGCTTCGTCCTGCGCAAGGCGCTCGAGAGCGACCTGCCGGTGATCCTCGTCATCAACAAGGTCGATCGCCCGGATGCGCGCATCTCCGAGGTCGTCGACGAGGTCTACGAGCTGTTCATCGACCTCGGCGCGAACGAGAAGCAGATCGAGTTCCCGGTCGTCTACACCAACGCGCGGGCCGGCTTCGCGTCGTTGACCACGTCCGACCCGGGCACGTCGCTGAAGCCGCTGATGGACACGCTGCTGGACACGATCCCCGCGCCGGAGTACGAGGAGGGCGAGCCGCTCCAGGCGCACGTCACCAACCTCGACGCGTCGGCCTACGTCGGGCGCCTCGCGATCTGCCGCGTCCGCAACGGCACGATCAAGAAGGGCCAGCAGGTCGCCTGGTGCCGTGCCGACGGGACGATCAGCTCCTTCCGCGTCGCCGAGCTCTACATCACCGAGTCGCTCGATCGCATCGACGCCGCGGAGGCCGGGCCGGGCGAGATCATCGCCGTCGCCGGCACGCCCGACGTGACGATCGGCGAGACCCTGGCCGACATGGCGAACCCGAAGCCGCTGCCGGTGATCACGGTCGACGAGCCGTCGATCAGCGTCACGGTCGGCATCAACCTCTCGCCGCTCGCCGGCAGGGACGGGACCAAGCTCACGGCCCGCCAGATCCAGGACCGGCTGATCGCCGAGACGATCGGCAACGTCTCGATCCGCGTGCTGCCGACCGAGCGCCCGGACACCTGGGAGGTCCAGGGCCGCGGCGAGCTGCAGCTGGCGATCCTCGTCGAGATCATGCGCCGCGAGGGCTTCGAGCTCACCGTCGGCAAGCCGCAGGTCGTCATCCGCGACATCGACGGCAAGCGCCACGAGCCGGTCGAGCGCATGACGATCGACGTGCCCGAGGAGTACGTCGGCGTCGATCACGCAGATGCTCGCCCTGCGCAAGGGCCGCATGGAGCAGATGATCAACCACGGCACCGGCTGGGTCCGGATGGACTACCTCGTGCCGGCCCGCGGGCTGATCGGCTTCCGCACGGAGTTCCTCACCGACACGCGCGGCACCGGCCTGCTGCACCACGTCTTCGAGGCCTGGGAGCCGTGGGCGGGCGACATGCGCCTGCGCCCGACCGGCTCGCTGGTCGCCGACCGCACGGGCAAGACCGCGAGCTTCGCGCTCTTCAACCTGCAGGAGCGCGGGTCGCTGTTCGTCGAGCCCGGCGAAGAGGTCTACGAGGGCATGATCGTGGGCGAGAACTCGCGCCAGGAGGACCTCGACGTCAACGCCGTCAAGGAGAAGCACCTCACCAACGTGCGCTCCTCGACCTCGGACGTCCTGATCCGGCTGGTTCCCGCGCGCAAGCTGTCGCTCGACCAGGCGATGGAGTTCGTCCGCGAGGACGAATGCGTCGAAGTCACCCCGCATTCGGTGCGGATGCGCAAGGTCGTGCTCGCGGGCGTGGACCGCGTGCGCGAAGCTCGTCGCCTGAGGACGTAGTTCGGCCCTACACTTGGGCCCAACTGGCACCGATGCCCAACGGCCCCCCGAAGTTCGAGGACTTACTCGAAGCTGCTCCCGACGCCATGGTGGGGACGGATGCGGCTGGCGTTGCCGTGTTCGCGAACGAGCGTGCACGAACGCTGCTGGGCCGCGATCCGGTCGGCGAACCGCTTCGGTGAGGCTGCCGCCCGCGTTCGACGTGACGCGCCACCCGATGGGCGAGTACGAGCTGGTCGTCCTGCGCGACGCGGACCCGCGCGCGCTGCGCGCGATCCTCGACAACACGCCCGCGGCGATCTTCCTCAAGGACCCCGACGGTCGCTACCTGCTCGTCAACCGCGCGTTCGAGCGCCTCCACGGCCGTCCCGCGGAGGACCTCGTCGGCCGGCTCGATCGCGAGGTGCTCCCGGTCGACGTCGCCGAACGCATGCGCGTCGACGACCTGCGCGTGATGTCCGAGCGTCACCCGATCGAGCTTCAGGAGGAGGTCCGCCACGGCGAGCAGACCCGGACCTTCCTGTCGCTGAAGTTCCCGCTGATCGACGAGCGCGACGACGAGCTCTACGGCGTCGGCGGCGTCGCGACCGACATCACCCACCACACGCGGCTCGAGGCGCGGCTGCGCGAGGCCCAGCGCCTGGAAGCGGTCGGCCAGCTCGCCGGCGGCGTCGCGCACGACTTCAACAACCTGCTCGCCGTGATCGCCAACTACGCCGCGTTCGTGCGCAAGGAGCTCGCCGACGGCTCGCGCGCGGCCGGCGACGTGGACCAGATCATCGCCGCCTCGCGGCGCGCGTCGGAGCTCACCCGGCGGCTGCTGCTGTTCTCGCGCCGTCAGTCCGGCACGCCCGAGGTGCTCTCGCTGCGGCGGGTGATCGAGAGCGTCGAACTGCTCCTGCAGCGCACGCTCGGCGACGAGATCGACCTGCGCGTGCACTGCGACGACCGGCTGTGGGACGTCGAGGCCGACCGCAGCCAGCTCGAGCAGGTGCTGATGAGTCTCGCGCTGAACTCGCGCGAGGCGATGCCCGACGGCGGCGTCCTGACCATCCGCGCCGAGAACGCCGTCCTGCGCGATCCCGTCAGCCCCTCCTCGCGCGCCGTCTCGCTGACCGTCACCGACACCGGCCGCGGCATGGCCCGCGAGGTCACCGCCCACGCCTTCGAGCCGTTCTTCACCACCAAGGCGGTCTCCGGCCACGGCGTCGGCCTCGGCCTCGCGACGGTCTACGGCATCGTCACCAACGCGCGCGGCAAGATCGAGCTGACCTCCGAGCCGGGCCAGGGCACGACCGTCACCGTGCTGCTGCCGGCCGTTCGGCGCGCGAGCGACGACGCGCCGTCGCCGAGCGCCCCGCGCGGCCGCGGCGAGACCGTCCTCGTGGTCGAGGACGCCGACGCGGTGCGGGTGCTGACGGGCCGGATCCTCTACGCCGCCGGCTACCAGGTCGTCTCGGTCGAGAGCGGCGCGGTCGCGCTCGAGCGCCTCGACGACGCCGACGTGCTCGTCACCGACGTCGTGATGCCGGGGATCTCCGGCGTCGAGCTCGCCGTCACCTCGCGCGAGCGCCGCCCCGGGCTCCCGGTCGTCTTCGTCTCCGGCTACACCGGTGACACCACGCTCGCCGGGTCCGACGACCCGGCGACCGCGTTCCTGGCGAAGCCGTTCGACGGCGACGACCTGCTCCGCGCCGTCCGCTCCACCTTGGACGCGACGCGCCTGCGCAACGCCCCGTAGCGAGCTCAAGCGTCACGGTTCGGTTGCGCTTAAGTCGCAAACGCGTGTAGATCCGTTGCAGCGGCCTCGCCGAGACTTGGGGGTGTGGCCGCTCACTTCTCAATACAGCAAGTCGGCGGCCACACCACCACCCCGGACGAGGTCATCGCAGCCTTCGCGGCCCGCCAGCGCGGCCTCGTCACGCTGATCCAACTGCTCGCCGCCGGCCTCGTCCACAGCCAGATCAACCGGAGAGTCGCCGCCGGTCGCCTGCACCGCGTCCACCGCGGCGTCTACGCCCTCGGCCACGCGGTCCTCTCTCGCGAGGCCCGCTTTCTCGCCGCCGTCCTCGGCGCCGGCGACGCTTCCTTCCTCAGCCACCTCGCGCTCGCGGAACTGCACGCGATCTCTCGCTTCCGCTCCTCCCTTATTGCTGTCCTTTCACCCCGGCGACGCGCCCTCGCAGGCGTCCGAGGTCCACCGCTACCGGACCCTCGACCCGCGCGACGTCACCACCCACAAGGGCATCCCCGTCACGACGATCCACCGGATGCTCGTCGACCTCACCGACACCCTCACCCCGCACCAACTCACCAACGTCATCTACGAGTCCGCGTTCCGCGGCCGCTGGGTCGAGCTCGCGACCCGCGACGCGATGGGCCGCGCCAACGGCCGCCACAACCTCCACAAGCTCGACCGCGCGATCGACCTTTACAACAGCGGAAGCGCGGGCACGCGGAGCGGCGCCGAAGACGCGTTCCTCGCTCTCGACTTCCCCGAGCCGCTCGTGAACACCGACTTCGAAGGGTTCGAGGTCGACTTCCGCTGGCCCGACCTCAAGCTCGCCGTCGAGATCGACGGACCCCAACACGGCCGACCCCACGCCAAGCTCCACGACGCACGCGAGGACCGGACGCTGCGGGCCGCTGGCTACACGCTCCTGCGCTTCACCGACAAAGACGTCTACGAGCGCCCGCGGCGAGTGCTCGAGGCACTCAAGGCACGCCAGGTCCTCTACTCGTAGGCGAGGGCTTTGAGGACGTCGATCCGGGCGGCTCTGCGGGCCGGGAGCGCGGCGGCGAGCATGCCCGCGAGCGCGGCGATGATCGCGACCGCCAGCAGGCTCGGGACCGGGACGGCGTAGCCGAGGCCGTACTTGCCGAGCCAGCCGACGATGACCGCGGCGAGCACGAGGCCCGCGGCGATGCCGAGGACCGCGCCGATCAGCGCCGTGATCACGCTCTCGTGGCGGACCATCCGGCGCACCTGGCGGCGGTTCATGCCCAGGGCGCGCAGCGTGCCGAGCTCACGGGTGCGCTCGAAGGTCGAGAGCACGAGCGTGTTGACGATGCCGAACAGCGAGATGAGCACGGCGAGCGCGAGCAGCACCCAGAGGACGGCGAGGACCGAGCTGATCCAGGCCGTCTGGCCGTCGATGAAGGCATCCTTGCCCTCGGCCTTGGCGTTGGGGAACGCGCCCAGCGCGCCGGCGACCGCGTCGTGCGGCGCGTCGACGAAGGTCATGCGGTTGCGGCGCTGTTCGAACGTCGCGTCGAAGGCGGCGGGCGAGACGGTGATCGGGCCGAGGCTCAACACGTCGAACGCCGGGCGACTTCTCGATCCCGCGGACCGTCAGGTTCAGCCGCTTGCCGGCGATCGAGGTGACGGTGAACGTGCTGCCGACGTGCAGGTCGTGATCGGAGGCGAAGCCGTCGTTGACGAGCGCGCCGTCGTCGCCGAGGTCGGTGTCGCCCTCGACGACGTCGAACCGGAACGCCGGATCGGCGGGGTCGACGCCGTTGACCGCCTGCTGGGCGCCGAAGGCGAGCGCGCCGTCCTGGCGCAGCGAGCTGACGTGCCCCAGTGAGGCGGCCGTCCGCTCGACCGCGGGATCGATCGGGGACCACCCGTCCGAGGCGGTGATGATCGTCTGAGCCTGGACCATGTCCGCGAGCTGGCCGCGGCCCTGGCTCTCCAGCCCCTGGGCCACGATCGTCACCGCGGTCACGAGCGCGACGCCGATCATGAGCGCCGACGCGGTCACCGCCGTGCGGCCCGGGTTGCGCATCGCGTTGTCGCGGGCGAGCCGGCCGGCGGCACCGCCGAGGCGCGCCGCGGGGCGGCCGACGACGCTCGCCACGCCGCGCACGCCACGGGCGAAGAGGCGCACCTTGACCGGGCTCGATGCGTCGCGCAGCGCGGCGACGGGAGCGATCTTCGTCGCCCGGCGCGCGGGCAGCGCGGCGGCCAGGACCGTCGCGAGCGTGCCGACGAGCAGCGAGACGACGATCGTGCGGGTCGCGAGCGTCAGGCCCTCGGCGGGCAGGTCCATGCCGAGCGCGGTGAAGATCGCCTGCAGGCCGGCGGCGAGGCCGACGCCGACGCCGATCCCGGCGGCGGACGCGAGCAGGCCGATCACCAGTGCCTCGAGCAGGACGCTGGCGCGGACCTGGCGGCGCGTGGCGCCGACCATCCGCAGCAGCCCGAACTCCTTCGTGCGCTGCGCGACGGTGATCGAGAGCGAGTTGAAGATCGTGAAGGCGCCGACGAGCACGGCGACGCCGGCGAACGCGAGCAGCACGGTGCGGAGGATGCTCACGAACAGCTCGAGCGAGTCGAACGCGAAGCGGTCGTCGGCGGCCGCGCCGCGGATCTCCGCGCCCGGCACGGCGTCAGTCAACGCTGCGCGGACGTCGCTGCGCTTCTGGGCGCCGACGAGGATCCGGTCGTAGCCGTCCTTGGCGAACAGCGTGCGCGCGCTCTCGAGGTCGAAGATCGCCGCGCTGGCCTTGCCGAGCGACTTGACGTTCGCGAACGTGGCGATGCCGGTGACCGTGACGGGCTGGGCTTCACCGCGGGCGGCGACGCGGATCTCGTCGCCGACGACGTAGTGCTGGGACTCGGCGGTGGCGCGGTCGATCACGACCTCGCCGGGACCGCTCGCCCACCTGCCGTCGTGCAGCCGGAACGGCGTCAACCGCTGGGCCCCCGGGGTGTGCGGGTCGAAGCCGATGCCGAAGTACGGGCCGGTCCCGACGGGCTTGCCGTCGGCACCGATCACCTGGGCGGTGTCGGTGATGTCGCCGACGGCGACCCTGACGCCCTCGGCGCCGCGCACCCGCTGCAGCGCTGCGGGCGAGATCGTCGGCGCCTGGGCGCGGACGTCGGCGGTCTGCGAGCCGCGGAACGCGGTCTTCGTGACGACGACGGCATCCGTGCCGTCATACGCGGCGTGCGTGAGCGAGTCCGCCGCGCCGGACATCGTGTCCGTAAGCGTGTAGGCCGCGCAGACGAAGGCCACGCCGATCACGATGGCGAGCGTCGTCAGCGCCGTGCGCACGGGGCGCCCGGCCAGGCCCTTCCATGTGACCCGGATCATGCCCGGGCGGCGTCCTTCATCGCGGAGAGGATCGCCTCCTCGGTCGGACCCGCGAGGTCGGCCACGACGCGGCCGTCGGCGAGGAAGAGGACGCGATCGGCGATCGCTGCCGCGCGGGCGTCGTGCGTGACCATCACCGTCGTCTGGCCGTCCTCGTCGACGGCCGTCCGCAGCAGATCGAGGACGCCGGCGCCGGCGGCGGAGTCGAGGTTGCCCGTCGGCTCGTCGGCGAACAGCACGGTCGGGCTGCAGATCAGCGCGCGGGCGACCGCGACGCGCTGCTGCTGACCGCCGGAGAGCTGCGCGGGCTTGTGGTCGCGGCGCTCGGCGAGGCCCATGCGCTCAAGCAGCGCGTCGACGACGTGCGGCTCGGGCTTGCGGCCGGCGATCGACCAGCGGCAGCAGCACGTTCTCCTCGGCGGAGAGCGTGGGCATCAGGTTGAAGGACTGGAAGACGAAGCCGATGTGCTTGCGGCGCAGGCGCGTGAGCTCGCGGTCGGACATGCGCGTGATGTCCTCGCCGGCGATGTGGACGGCGCCCGCGTCCGGCGTGTCGAGGCCGGCCAGCAGGTGCATGAGCGTCGACTTGCCCGAGCCCGACGGGCCCATCACCGCGGTGAACTGCCCCTGCGGCACCTCGATCGACACGCCGCGCAGCGCGCGCACCGCCGAACCACCCTCGCCATAGGTGCGCGTGAGCGCGGTCGCCGACACGGCGCTGTAGCTCGTCTGGGGAAGATCGGAGTGGGCGTAGGCGAGAGCGGTCATGTACCGGAACAGTCCCAGCCCGAACGTCGCGCGTCGTCGGCCCGAGTGACGATTGTCGATCAGCGCTAGGAGGACAGCGGGTCATCCTCAGGGATGACGGCGGGATCGTCCTCGCGCACGAGGACATACGGGTAACCGCACGTCAAACTTCGCGGGATGCTGGCCGCCGTCCGCATCCCCAATCCTTCGCCGGCGGCGCTCGGATGGGTCCGCTCGCACCTGCCGGTGCTGATGGTCAGCGCCCTGCTGGTGGAGTTCTGGGCCGAGCTCGCGCTGCTCGTCCCCAGCGGCACGCCGTATCGCGGGCTGACGGCGCTGTTGCTGGCGGTGCTCGCCGTCGCGGTCGTCGGCGGGCGGCGCGCGCCGCTCACCTGCGCGGTCGTCGTCTTCGCGATCATGGCGCTGCTGCCCGCGCTGTCGCGGGTCTACTACAACGAGCTGCTGCTGCCGTTGATCACGCCGTTCGTCTCCGCCTTCTGGCTCGGCGCGTACGCGGGACGCGCGCGGCTCGCGGTCGGCTTCGTCGCGTGCGCGGCGCTCGCGCTCGCCGCGACGCTGCCGTACGACGAGGCGTCCAGCGGCCTCTTCACGATCGCGGTGACCCTCGGCGCACCGATCGTCGTCGGCCGCCTGCTGCGCGGCCGTGCCGCGCTCAACCGCGCGCTGCGCGAGAAGACCGCGCTGCTCGAGCGCCGCGGTGAGGACGCGGCCGGACGCGCCGTCGCCGACGAGCGCGCGCGGATCGCGGGCGAGTTGCACGACGTCGTCGCCCACGCGCTGAGCGCGATGACCGTCCAGGCCACCGGCGCCCGCCGCCTCGCCTTGACGCGGCCGGAACTCGCGCGCGAGGCCTTCGGCGCGATCGAGACCGCGGGCCGCGAGGCGCTCGACGAGCTGCGGCGCCTGCTCGGCGTGCTCCGCCGCGAGGACACCGACGCGACGCTCGCGCCGCAGCCCTCGCTGCGCCACACGCGGTCTTTGGCCCGCCGCACGACCGCGGCCGGGCTGCCGGTCTCGCTGCAGGTCGAAGGCGACGAGCGCGAACTGCCCGCCGGCATCGACGTCACCGCCTACCGCGTCGATCCAGGACGCGCTGGCCGCCGCCCTCGAGCACGGCGGCGCGGGCCGCGCGCTCGTGCGCGTGCGCTTCGCCGCCACCGCGGTCGAGGTCGAGGTCCGCGACGACGGCCCGTCGCCGACCGCACGGCCCCTGATGGGCATCCGCGAGCGCGTCGCCCTCCACGGCGGCACCTTGACGGTGAGCGCCCGGCCCGGCGGCCACACGGTCCGCGCGACGCTGCCGCTGGACGGACGCAAGCTGGCGACGGAAGAGCCCGCCGAGCCGCCGTGCGAGCTGGCCGAACGCCGAGACCGCGCGCTGCGGCGAGTGGGCGCCGCGATCGACGCGCCGCGCCGGCGACGACCGCGTCGCCGGGCCGCTCGCCGCCGCCGACACGTCGCCAGCCGCCGCGCCGCTGCGGCGGCCCGCCGTCGTCGACGGGCTCATCGCGGCCCTCTTCGCGCTCGCCGCGGTCGTCGAGGTCCTCCTCTCCCCCGATCTCTCCGGGCCGTGGTTCGCGAACGTCGCGGTCGCGCTCGCCTACACCGCCCCGCTCGCCGCCAGACGCCGCGCGCCGCTCGCCACGCTGGCCGCCATCGCGGCCGCGACGCTGCTCATGGGCCTCACCCTGACGCCGCTCGAAGGCCTCTTCGTGCCGTTCGCGGCGGTGCTCACGGCCACGTACGCGTGCGCCGCCTACCGCGATGGGCGCGAGGCATACGCCGGGCTCGTGCTCGTCGCCGCCGCGCTACCCGCGATCATCGCCACGATGGACGACCGGATCGCCGCCGACTTCGTCTTCCCGACGCTGATCGGCAGCGTCGCGTGGCTCGGCGGGCGCGCGGTGCGGGCACGCACGCGGCTCGCCGCCGAGTTGCACGAGACGGCGGCGCGGCTCGCGGAGGCGAGCGACGAGGCGCGGACGCTCGCGGCGGTCGACGAGCGCCGGCGGATCGCGCGCGAGCTGCACGACCTGGTCGCGCACTCGATCAGCGTGATGGTCGTGCAGGCGGGCGGCGCGCGGCGGATCCTCGATCGCGATCCAGGCCGCGCGCTCGAGGCGGCGTCACGGATCGAGCGCACCGGCCGCGAGGCGCTGGGCGAGATGCGCCACCTGCTCGGCGTGCTCGGCAGCACCGATCAGCCGGCGGCACGCGCGCCGCAGCCGACGCTCGCGGAGATCGGCGAGCTCGTCACCCGCGCCCGCGCCGCGGGCCTGCCGACCACGCTCGAGGTGCGCGGCGACGCGCCGCCCGCTCGCGCCGGGGCTCGACCTCGCGGCATACCGGATCGTCCAGGAGGCGCTCACCAATGCGCTCAAGCACGCGGGCCACGCGCCCACCACCGTGACCGTCGACTGGTCCGAGCACGCGCTCGCGGTCGAGATCCGCGACCACGGGCGCGGCACGTCGAGCAGCTCCGGCCCCGGCCACGGCCTCGTCGGGATGCGCGAGCGCGTGCGGCTCTACGGCGGCGAGCTCGAAGCCGGCCCGGCCATCGACGGCGGCTGGACCGTCCGCGCCACCCTTCCCCTCACGGCCCGAGAGTTGAGCCTCGCTTGAGCATCCGCCTGCTGATCGCCGACGACCAGGCGCTCGTGCGCGCCGGGTTCCGCATGATCCTCGACGCCGAGGACGATCTCGAGGTCGTCGGCGAGGCCACCGACGGGCTCGACGCGGTCGCGCAAGCCAAGCGCCTGAAGCCCGACGTGGTGCTGATGGACATCCGCATGCCCGAGCTCGACGGGATCGAGGCCACGCAGCCGGCTGCTGGCCGAGGCGGGCGAGCACCCCGTGCGCGTGCTGATGCTCACGACCTTCGACCTCAACGAGTACGTCTACGAGGCGCTGCGCGCGGGAGCGAGCGGGTTCCTGCTCAAGGACGTGCCGCCCGAGCAGCTGGCGGCGGGCATCCGCATCGTCGCGCAGGGCGAGGCGCTGCTCGCGCCCTCGATCACCCGCCGCCTGATCCAGGAGTTCGCCGCCGCCTCACCGACCCCGCCCGCGCCGCCGCCCGGCCTGGACGAGCTGACGGCGCGCGAGCTCGAGGTCTTCCGCTGCGTCGCCCGCGGCCTCTCGAACGCCGAGATCGCCGCCGAGCTGATCGTCAGCGAGACGACGGTGAAGACCCACGTCGCCCGGCTGCTGATGAAGCTCGGCCTACGCGACCGCGTCCAGGCCGTCGTGCTCGCGTACGAATCGGGGATCGCCGTCCCGGGGAAGGGTTAGCCCGCCGACCGACTTGCGCAGCCAGACGATGTCGCCGCTCGCCAGGTCCAGCGTCTCGGCCTCGGTGCGCGTGAGCTGCGCGAAGACCGGCTCGCCCTCGGGCAGCTCGAGCTCCACGCGGACCTCGAAGCCGAGGTGGCTGACGCGGGTGACCTGCGCCTCGCGGCCGCCGTCGTCGACGTCTGTGCTGATCGCGATGTCGTGCGGGCGCACCAGCGCCCCGTCGAGCGAGGCCACCGGGCCGAGGAAGCCCATCACGAAGCGGTTGGCGGGGCGGTCGTAGAGCTCACGCGGACCGCCGACCTGCTCGATGTGGGCGTTGTCCATGACCGCGATGTTGTCGGCGATCGACATCGCCTCCTCCTGATCGTGCGTGACGATCAGGGTCGTGACGTGCACCTCGTCGTGCAGGCGGCGCAGCCACTCGCGCAGCTCGGCGCGGACCTTCGCGTCCAACGCACCGAACGGCTCGTCGAGCAGCAGCACCTTGGGCTCCACCGCCAGCGCGCGGGCGAGCGCCATCCGCTGGCGCTGGCCGCCTGAGAGCTGCGACGGATAGCGCTTGGCGAGGCCGGCGAGCCCGACGATCCCCAGCAACTCGCTGACGCGCGCCTCGATGCGGTCCTTGGGCTCCTTGCGGATGCGCAGGCCGAAGCCGACGTTGTCCTTGACCGTCATGTGCTTGAACGCGGCGTAGTGCTGGAAGACGAACCCGATCTCGCGCTTCTGCGGAGAGACGTCGGTGACGTCCTGGCCGCGGATCTCGACCGTGCCCGCGTCGGCGTACTCGAGGCCGCCGATGATCCGCAGCAGCGTCGACTTCCCCGAGCCGCTCGGCCCGAGCAGCGCGGTCAGCGAGCCGTCGGGGACCTCCAGCGACACGTCGTCGAGGGCGGTGAAGTCCCCGAACCGCTTCGACACCCCTTTGACGCTGATCATTCGGTCTCTCGCTTCTTGTTCAGGACGGTCATGAGGAACAGGGCGATGAGCGCGAGGCCCATCAGGACCGTCGCCGCCGAGTAGGCGCCGAAGGTGTTGTGGTCGTCGATGTAGCGGGCGTGCACGAGCAGCGTGAGCGTCTGCGACTCGCCCGAGACGCCGCCCGCGACGACGATCAGCGCCCCGAACTCGCCGAGCGCGCGGGCCACCGTCAGCACGACGCCGTAGGCGAGGCCCCAGCGGATCGCCGGGAGCGTGATGCGGAAGAAGGTCTGCATCCGCGAGGCGCCGAGCGTGGCCGCGGCCTCCTCCTGCTCGGCGCCGATCTCGCGCAGCACCGGCTCGACCTCGCGCACGACGAACGGCAGCGTCACGAAGATCGTGGCGAGCACCATCCCGGGCAACGAGAAGATGATCCGGAAGCCGGACTCGGCGAGCCCGCCGAACCAGCCACCGACCCCGTACAGCAGGATCAGCGACACGCCGACGATCACCGGCGAGACCGCGAACGGCAGATCGACGACGGCCTGCACGATCCCGCGGCCCGGGAAGCGCCCGCGGGCCAGGGCCAGCGCGGTGACGAGCCCGAAGACCACGTTGAGCGGGACGACGATCGCGATGATCGTCAGCGACAGCGAGATCGCGGAGATGCTCGCGGGCGTGGTCACCGACTCCCAGAAGGCGACGATCCCGTCCTCGAAGGTGCGGAACAGGATCATCCCCAGCGGGACGACGACGAGCGCGAAGAGGTAGCCCAGCGCCACGATGCGCAGCGTGATCCGGGTGCGATCGCTCACGACCATGGCGTCAGGCCTCCTCGTGGCGCTGGCTGCGCGCCGCGACGAGGCGTAGCCCGAGCAGGACGGCGAACGCGATCAACAGCAGCGTCACCGAGACCGCGGCCGCGTTCACGGGCCGGTCGATCTCGATCTGCTTGGCGATGTACTGCGAGGAGACCTCGGTCTTGCGCGGGATCCCGCCGCCGATCAGCACGACGGAACCGAACTCGCCCACCGCACGGGCGAACGCGAGCCCGGCGCCGCTGAGCAGCGCCGGGGTGAGCGCGGGGAGGATCACGTGGCGGAAGGTCGTGCGGTTGCCGGCGCCGAGCGACGCCGCGGCCTGCTCGGCGTCGCGATCGAGCTCCATCAGCACCGGCTGCACCGACCGCACGACGAACGGCAGCGTCACGAACAGCAGCGCGATGACGACCGCCGGGCGCGTCGCGTACAGGTGCAGGCCGATCGGGCTGCGCGGCCCGTAGAGGCTCAGCAGCACGATGCTGGCGACGATCGTGGGGAGCGCGAACGGCAGGTCGATGATCGCGTTGACGATCCCCTTGCCGCGGAACTCGTCCCGCACCAGCACCCAGGCGATCAGGGTGCCGACGACGACGTTGATCAGCGCGACGATGACCGAGATCGAGACGGTCAGCTGCAGCGCGGCGAGCGCCGGGCCGGCGGTCGCCGCATCCCACAGCGCCTTCGGCCCGTTCTCGAGCGCCTTCGCGAAGACCGCCGCGAGCGGCAGCAGGACGATGACGCTCAGCCACAGCGTCGCGACGCCGAGCCCGATGGGCCCGACGCCGCCGGCGATGGTCCGGCTGCGACGCCGCCGGCGTGCGGGCCGGGGTTCGAGTGCGACGGCCGACATCAGGCTCCTAGCCGGTGGCCTCGTCGTAGATCTTCGCCACGGCGCCGGTCTCGGGCTCGAACAGGTCCTCGTTGACCTTGCTCCAGCCGCCGAGGTCGTCGATCGTCCAGAGCTTCTTCGGCTCCGGGAAGTCCGACGCGAAGTCCTTGGCGACCGTCGGGTCGACCGGGCGGAAGCCGGCCTCGGCCCACGCCTTCTGTCCCTCGGGCGTGTAGAGGAAGTCGACGAACGCCTGCGCCTTCTCCTTGTTCTTGCTCGTGTTCAGGACGGCGACGGGGTTCTCGATCTTGAACGTCGTGTCGGGCGTGTGGTGCTCGACGTCCTCGCCGTTGCGCTCGGCGAAGAGCGCCTCGTTCTCGTAGCTGAGCAGCACGTCGCCGGTGCCCTGCAGGAACGTCTCGGTCGCCTCGCGGCCGGACTTCGGCTGGACCTTGACGTGGTCGCCGATCAGCTTGGAGAGGTAGTCGAGGCCCGCCTGCGGGTCCTGACCGCCGTTGCTCTTGTCGGCGTAGGGCGCGAGCAGGTTCCACTTCGCGGAGCCCGAGCTGAACGGGTTCGGCGTGATGATCTCGACGCCGGGCTTGAGCAGGTCGTCCCAGGTCGTGATGTTCTTGGGGTTGCCCTTGCGCGTGACGATCGTGACGACGGAGCCGAAGGGGATGCCCTTTTGCTCGCCCGCGTTCCAGTCCGCGTCGACCTGGCCGGACTTCACGAGGCGCGTGACGTCAGGCTCGACGGAGAAGTTGACGACGTCGGTCGGCAGGCCGCTCTCGACCTTGCGCGACTGGTCGCCGGAGGCGCCATAGGACTGGTTGAAGCTGACGCCCTCACCCTCGGGGGTCTTCTGGAAGAGCGGGATGACCTTGTCGAAGCCGACCTTCGGAACGGCGTACGCGACGAGCGAGAGCTTGGACGCGGGAGCACCGCTGGCGGCCTGCGGTGCTTCGCTGCCGCCGACTTCGTCACTGGCTCCGCCACAGGCCGCCACGACCAGGGCGAGGATGGCGACCGCCAAGGCTGTAGTGGTCTTCACGAGAGAATGGCTCCTTCAAAATAGGACAAACCCGATTGGGTTTGCCCATATTAGAGGAAGACCACTAACCCGATGGGATTTATACCTAATAGGCGCGTTCAGCGCGTGCGCCACGCCTCCGGGTCCTCCGCCAGCGCGTCGATCCGCTCCGGCAGCGCGCCGGCGGCGAGGTCGGCGAGCGTGACGTGCTCGACCACCGCGCGCAGGTTGTGGCGCAAGGCGATCCAGACGCGCTGCAGCGGCTCGGCCGGACCGGCGTAGGACACGCTCTCCGGCCGCTCGCCGCGAACGGCCGCCAGCGGCCCGTCCACCGCGCGGATCACGTCGGCGACCGTGATCTCCTCCGCAGGGCGGTTGAGCTTGTGCCCACCCTCAGCCCCGCGCACGCTCTGGACCAGCCCGGCGTGTCGCAGGTCGGAGAGGATGTTCTCCAGGAACCGCTGCGGGATCCCCTGGGCTTTCGCGATCGTTTCAGCACGCACGGGCGCGCCCTTGTCCTGGGCGGCGGCGAGTTCGGCGGCGGCACGCACCGCATAGTCAGCCTTGGCGGAGACCTTCACCCGCCCGATCCTAAAGGGGTCTGACCCTTTTAAGGCCGAGGACGACGCGCGCACCTCCGAGTGCGGAGGGCTCGGCGTAGGCGCGGCCTCCGTGCAGCGCCGCCTGCTGGGCGACGACGGCGAGGCCGAGGCCGGAGCCCGGGGTGCTGACGCCGCGGCCGCGGGCGAAGCGCTCGAAGACGCGTTCGCGCTCGGCCTCGGGGATGCCGGGGCCGTCGTCGTCGACCGTGACGCGGTGCTCGCCGATCGACAGGCGCACCGTGCGGGCGCCGTGACGGGCCGCGTTCTCGAGCAGGTTGTCGAGCGCCGCGCGCAGGCCGGCCTCGTCGCCCTCGAGCGCGAGCTCGCCGGCCTCGCCGAACGCGAAGTCGACCTCCGGGTGCCGGCGGCGCGCGTCGGCGAGCGCGGCGTCGGCGAGCTCCGCGACGTCGACGGCGTCGCGGCCGCCGACGCCGGCGTCCCCGCGGGCGAGCGCCTGGAGGCCGTCCAGCAGCGCCGTCAGGCGGACGAGATCGCGCTCGACCTCGGCCAGCGCGGTCGGGTCAGGACCGTGATGCAGCGCCGCGAGGTTGGCGCGGATGCTCGTGAGCGGCGTGCGCAGCTCGTGGCCGGCATCCGCCGTGAAGCGGCGCGCGGCCTCGAGCGCCTGCTCGCCCGCGGCCGCCGACGCCTCCAGCCGCGCCAGCATCGCGTTGAGCGAGCGCGCGACGTCGTCGACCTCCTCCGGTCCCGCCGTCGCGTCCACTCGCGTCGTGAGATCGCGCGTGGTGCTGACGCTCGCAGCGCTCTCGCGCAGCCGGTTCAGCGGCCGTAGCGCGCGGGTCGCGAGCCTCCGCACGGCGAGCGCGCACGCGATCAGCCCCGCCAAGGCCGCGAGCGCGATCACGCGCCGCAGGTCGCGCAGGCGTTGCTCCAGCGCGGCGAGCGGCGTCGAGACGACCAGGCGCCCCTGCGCCCGCGGCCGCACCGTGCGCGCCAGCACGCGCCAGTGCCCTCCCGCGTCGTCGGTGACGGTGGTCAGCCCGTTCGCGGCCGGCACCGGCACGCCGGGCGCGCGTAGATCGTCGAAGACCACCTCGCCCCCGCGCAGCAGCCGCACGGACAGCGTTCCGGGCACGGTCGCGAGCGGGCTCTGCGGCCGCTCGGCGAGCCGCGGCGCCGCGATCGCGCGGCGGGCGGGCGCCGCCAGGCGATCGGCGGAGGAGCGCAGCTCGCGGTCCAGCGACGCGCGCTCACGACGCGCCACCTCGGTGACCGCCACGACGGCGACGGCCGCCAGCACCACCGCCATCACCAGCGTCACGAGCAGCGTGAGCCGGCCGGAGAGCGTCCTCACCGCAGCACGAAGCCGACGCCACGCACGGTCTGCAGGATCCGCGGCCGGCCGTCCGCCTCGAGCTTGCGGCGCAGATAGCCGACGAACACGTCGACGACGTTCCCGTCGGCCTCCCAGTCATAGCCCCAGACCTGCTCGAGCAGTTGCCGGCGGCTCAGCACCAGGCCCGCGTTGCGCGCGAGCGCTTCGAGCAGATCGAACTCGCGCCGCGTGAGCTCGAGCGGCGCACCGCCGCGGGTGGCGATCCGCCGCGCCGGATCGACCTGGAGGTCGGCGAAGACGAGCAGCCCGCCGCCGGCCTTCGGTGCCCCGCGGCGCAGCAGCGCGTGCAGCCGGGCCACGAGCTCTTCGATTGCGAACGGCTTGACCAGGTAGTCGTCGGCGCCCGCCTGCAGGCCGGCGACGCGGTCGGCGACCTCGTCGCGCGCGGAGAGGATGCAGATCGGCGTGTCGTCGCCCGCGGCGCGCAGGCGGGCCGCGACGGTGTGCCCGTCGATGCCGGGCAGGACGACGTCGAGCACGATCGCCGCGGGTGGCTGCGCGGCGACGGCCGCGAGCGCCGCCTCCCCGTCGGCGGCCGTGCGCACGGCGAAGCCCTCGAGGCGCAGGGCGCGCTCGAGGGCTACGCGGATCGCGGGCTCGTCGTCGACGACGAGGACGAGGGGCGGCGCCGTGGTCAAGGGCGCGCCGCCGCGATCACGGTTGACGCCCGGCGGTTCAGCGGACCCCCGTTCGCAGGAAGCCGATGCCGAGCTTGCCGCCGCTGAGGCGCTTGTCGCGCTGCGCGGCGGTCAGCCAGCCGTCCTCGACGAGCGAGTCGAGCCGTTCCTTCACGAGCGCCTGGACGGCGGCGGTGACGGCGGCGGGCTCGACCCCGAGGTCCTTGGCGACGGCCTCGGTGAACGCCTTCTTCGTCGCCGCGGCCTGCTCACGCCGCTTGGCGCGCTCGGCCTTGCTGAGCTTCTCGCCCTTCGCGCGTGCCTCGAGCCGCGCTCGCCGCGCCGCCTTGTCGGGCTTGTTGGCCTTCGCGGCCGCCCTGAGCGCGGCGAGCACGTCGCGGCGGGCTTGTCGAGCTGCGCGCCGAGCTTGGCGGCGAGGACCTGACGGAACGGCGCGCCCGCCGGCCTTCGACGGTGCGGCGCTCGCGCCGCCCGCGACCAGCACGCCGGCGACGATGGCGGCCGCCGCGGCGGAGAGGGCGATGGGAATGAGTCGTCGGTGCATGTCGGGGAGCTTGGTCGCGCTGATTGTGGAAACTCTGTGGATCGCCATGAAGATCGCCACCTGGAACGTCAACTCCCTCAACGCCCGTCTGCCGCGAGTGCTCGAATTCCTCGAGCTGCACACCCCCGACCTGCTGCTGATGCAGGAGACGAAGGTCGATCCGGACAAGTTCCCGGACGCCGCGCTGGCCGACGCCGGGTACCACGCGGTGCATCATTCGGCGGGGCGCTGGGCGGGGGTCGCGATCGCCGCGCCCACCGCGATCGCGCTCGAGGACCGGCGCGCCGGGCTCGAAGGCGAGCCGGATCCCGACGGAGGCGCGCTGGCTCGAGGCGACCGCCGGGACACTGCGCGTGATCACGACCTACGTGCCGAACGGGCGCTCGGTCGACTCGCCGTTCTACGAGGACAAGCTGCGCTTCCTCGACGCCGCGGCGGAGCGGATCCGCGCCCTCTCCGGCGGCGAGCTGGTGGTCGCGGGCGACTTCAACGTCTGCCCGGCCGACCTCGACGTCTACGACCCGGCCGCGTTCGTCGGCGACGACCCACGTCACGCCGCCCGAGCGCGAGCGCTTCGCCGCGCTGCTCGAAGCCGGCACGGTCGACGCCTTCCGCGAGCTGCACCCCGACGAGCCCGGCTTCACCTGGTGGGACTACCGCGCCGGGCACTTCCACAAGAAGCTGGGCCTGCGGATCGACGCGTTCCTGCTCTCCGCGCCGGTCGCCGAACGGCTGCAGGAGTGCGGCATCGACCGCAACTTCCGCAAGGGCACCAAGCCCTCCGATCACGCGCCGCTGCTGGTGGAGCTGAAGGGCTAAGCCGAGTTCCAGTGCGAGAGGACGTGGTTCTCGCGCTCGAAGCCCAGCTCGGAGAGCGACGCGGTGTCGAGCGCGAAGCTCGCGCCGCGCTCCGCCGGGAGCGCGAGCCAGCGCGCGGCGAGTACGCGCAGGATGTGGCCGTGGGCGAAGAGCGCGACGTCGCCGTCCGCGGCGAGCGCCCGCTCGAGCACGCGGTCCGCCCGCGCGCCAGCCTCCGCCACCGTCTCACCGCCGGGTGAGCCGTCGGTCCACAGCGACCAGCCCGGCCGGTGCTCGCGGATCTCCGGCGTCGTCAAGCCCTCGTAGTCGCCGTAGTCGACCTCGACGAGGTCGGAGCTCGATCGACGGGCTCGAAGCCCGCGAGCCTGGCCGTCTCCAGCGCGCGCACGCGCGGCGAGGCGAGCACGAGGCGCGAACTCCTGGCCCGCCAACCGCTCGCGCAGCCGTGCCCGCGGCGGCGCGGCCGCGCTCGGTCGAGCGAGATGTCGGTCGTCGACGTGTGCTTGCCCGACGCGCTCCATTCCGTCTCCCCGTGACGGGCCAGGACGATCCTCATCGCGTGTACCTCCGAGCGAGGGCGAGCACCGCGTCGACGTGGCGCTGCACCGGCGCAGGGCCGGAGCGCAGCTCCACCACGAACGCGCTGCCGTCGCGGATCAGGTGGTTCTGCCAGCCGATCGCGGTCCCGCGGTAGTCGGGCAGCGAGCGCAGCGGCAGCCCGGTCCGCCGCGCGTATTCGCGCTGCACCGCCGGGTCGGCGCCGCCGGCACGGACGGTGATGCCGAGATGCTGGTGGTAGTAGATCCCGAGCTGCGGCCGCACGCGCCTGACGAGCCGCATCAGCGCCTGCGTCTCGGGCTCGGACCCGGCCTTCGGCCCGGGGAAGTACGTCCCGCGCGCCCCCGGCCGCCAGCGCCAGGGGAAGTTGCGGTTGAGATCGACGCCGCGCGCGTTCTGCCGCGTCGATGCCGCGCGCCCGTCGGGGTTGCCGGTCCGCACCAGCCACAGCGTGACGCCTTCGCACCCGCGCGCGCTTCAGTCGCGCCACGATCGCCTCGCCCGCCGGCTCGTTGCCGTGCACGTCGCCGACCACGAGCACGTTCACGCGCGCGCCCTCCTCGCCGACGCGCGTCGCGCGGATCTCGCGCCCCTGCGCCGAGTGGCCGATCACGAGCGAGGCGAGGGCGGCGGCAAGGAGCACGAGCGGGTTGTAGCGTCTGCGCCATGGAGCGGGTCGTGATCGTTGGCGGTGGGACGTTCGGCGCGTCGTTGGCGTGGTGGTTGGCCGGGCAGGGCGACGAGGTCGTGCTCGTCGATCAGTTCGAGCCCGGCGACGTGCGCGCGACGAGCGGCGGCGAGACGCGGCTGATCCGCTGCTCGCACGGCGCGGACGCCGACTACACCGCGATGGCGCGGCGCGCGCGCACGCTCTGGAAGGAGCTCGAGCGCGAGTCCGGCGCGGACCTGCTGATCGACTCCGGCGTGTGCTGGTTCGCGCACCGCGACGACGGCTGGGAGGCCGAGTCCGAGCGCACCCTGCAGGCGCTGGACATCCCCACCGAGCGCTGGTCGGTCGAGGAGGCGGCGCGGCGTTTCCCCTCCTTCCGCGGCGACGACCTGGCGTGGGTGCTGCACGAGCCCGAGGCCGGCGTGCTGCGCGCGCAGAAGGCGGTGCAGACGCTGGCGCGACAGGCCGAGCGACGCGGCGCGCGGATCGTCCGAGGCCGTGCCCGCCCGCAAGGCGGCGCGCGTCCGTCTCGAGGACGGCACCGTGGTCGAGGGCGACCGCGTGGTGTGGAGCTGCGGCGGCTGGCTCGCCGGGCTCTTCCCCGAACACGTCAAGCTCCGCGTCACCCAGCAGGAGCTGTTCTTCTTCGACGGCGGCGACGGCTGGCGCGACGTCGCCGGGCTGGGTCGACTACGACCGCGCGACCTACGGCACCGGCGACCTCGACGCGCTCGGCGTGAAGGTCGCCTGGGACGCGGAAGGGCCCGCCGCTGGACCCCGACGCCGACCTGCCGCCCGCGACGGCCGCGACCGAGCAGCTGACGCGCGGCTACGTCGCCGACCGCTTCCCCGCGCTGGCGCAGGCGCCGCTGAAGGGCTCGAAGTGCTGCCGCTACGAGATCTCGGCCGACTCGCACTTCATCGTCGCCCCGCACCCCGAGCACCCGACCAACTGGATCGTCGGCGGCGGCTCGGGCCACGGCTTCAAGCACGGCCCGGCGATGGCCGAGCGCATCCACGCCGCCTGGCACGACGTCACGCCGCTGCCGCCCCACTTCGCGCTCGGCGAGCGCAGCAAGGGCGCGTCGTTCAGGAGCGCCGGCTCGAACTTCTGACGGCCACGAACCACGGCCCGTCGTGCAGGACCGTGCCGCCGCCGAGCTCCGTCGGCCAGCCCCTCGGCCGTGAACCAGCGCTTGTAGACGCGAATGCCGCGAGCCGTCGTCGAGCACGCGCTCCTGCCAGTCCTCGGCGACGCCACCCGGACGCAGCGCGGAGTCGACGATCACCAGCTCGTCGCACGGCAGCGCGAGGAACCGCTCGCGCTGCTCGGCGTCGAGATGCCCGTAGAAGTGCGCCGCTGAAGATCCGCTCGAAGCCGGGTCGCGGCTCCAGCGCGTCACCCTGCACGAACGAGGCGTCCGGGCGGCGCGAGCGCGCGATCTCGAGCATCGACGCGCTCTGGTCGACGCCCACCACGAACCCCGGCAGCCAGCGTGTGAGGAACCCCGTGCCGCACGCGAGATCGAGCGTCCGCGCCGGCGCCAGCGCGTGCAGCACCGCGCGCAGCGCCTCCACGTCCTCGTGCCAGCCCGGGCGCGACGCGCGGCTCGAACAGGCCCGTCCCGAGCCACCAGTCGTCGTACTCCGCGTGCTCGCTTCTCGTAGTACTCCCGCATCGCCGGATTCACGTGCAGCGCTAGGGTCGCAGACCTGATGCCGGCATTGATCTTCGACCTCGACGGCACGCTCGTCGACACGGTCTACGCGCACGTCTTCACCTGGCAGAAAGCGCTCCAGGAGAGCGGAATGGCGATCGACGGCTGGCGCATCCACCGCAAGATCGGCATGAGCGGCGGCCTGTTCACGCGCGCCGTCGGCCGCGAGCTCGGCCACGACTCTCAGCGACGAGAAGGCCGAAGCGGTCCAGGCGCTGCACGACCGCCTCTTCCGGGAGCTGCACCCGCCCGAGGAGCGGCGGCCGCTGCCCGGCGCGGTCGACATCCTCAAGCTGCTGCGCGAGCACGGCGTCACGCACGGGATCGCCACCTCGGGCCGCCGGCCCGGGATCGAGCCGTCGCTGGACGCGCTCGGCGTCCCGGAGGACACGGTGGTCGTCCAGCGCGGCGACGTCGCCCGCGCCAAGCCGGAGCCTGACCTCTTCCTCGAGTGCGCGAGCCGGCTCGGCGTCCCGGCCGAGGACTGCTACGTGATCGGCGACGCGGTCTGGGATCTGCTCGCCGCCCGCCGCGCCCGGATGCTCTCGATCGGCCTGCTCTCGGGCGGCTATGGCGCCGACGAGCTGCAGGGCGCGGGCGCGTACCGCGTCTATCGCGACGCGGCGGAGCTCATGCTCTCGCTCGACGAGCTCGGCGTGCTCTAGCACCGTCGTTCAGCCCTCCCGAAGCGCTCAGAACCCGCTGGTACGTTCGCCTCGTAAGCGCAAACGACTCGCGAAGGAGCGGGAGCGATGAACGACACGGTGACGCGAATCCGCGCCGATCTCTGCGTGGTGGGGAGCGGCATCGCGGCGCTCAACGCACTTGCGGTGGCCAGCGGCTACCTCAAGGAGGGGCAGCGGGTCGTCATCATCGAGCAGCGCGCGCAGTACGGCGGGATGTGGAACGACGCCTATCCGTTCGTCCGTCTGCACCAGCCGCACGGGCTGTTCACCGCGGGATCGATCCCGTGGAAGGGCGATCACCCCCGCTCGTACCTGGCGACGCGGGAGGAGATCCTCGACCACTTCGCGAACATCCTCGACGTCGTGCGTGCGCGGGTGAACCTCGACGAGCGCTACGGGTGGGAGTTCATCGAGCACGAGGAGCGCGACGGCCGCGTAATCGCGCGGGCACGCAACGCGGACGGCGAGCAGCTCGAGGTCGACGCCGACAAGCTGATCAAGGGCTTCGGCATCGAGGTCCGCCCCGACGCACCGCTCAAGTTCAGCAGCGACCGCGTTCGCTCGATCGGGCCGTCGGCGATCGTCGAGCGACGCGACGAGGTCTACGGCGGCACGGAGCCGATCTGGATCGTCGGCGCCGGCAAGACGGGGATGGACACCGCCCACCAGCTGGTCAGCGAGGCGCCGGGCCGCGAGGTGAACATGATCATCGGCGGCGGCACGTTCTTCGGCAAGCGCGACCGGCTCTTCCCCGCCAACCGCTGGCGGGTGCAAGCCACACCGAACATGCTCCAGGCCGCGGTCGCGCGCCGCTTCGACGGCACCAACGAGGCCGACGTGCGGCGCTGGCTGCGCGAGAAGTACGGCATCGGCCTCGTCCCGGAGGCCAACAACTACTTCTACGGCATCCTCTCCCAGGCCGAGAACGAGACGATCGCCCGCGGGCTGACCTCCACCGTTCGCGACTATCTCAGCGACGTGCGCGACCGGGACGGCAGAGCCGAGCTCGTATTCCGCTCGGGGGTGACCCGCGAGGTCCCGGAGGGGACCTGGGTCGTCAACTGCTCCGGGCTGATCACGCCGGTCGCGCGCGCCTATGAGCCCTACAGCTCGCCGAGCGGCAACGTCCTCACGCTCAGCCTGCGCTCGGCGACCGTGCTGCTCTCGTCCTTCATGGCGTACTTCATGACGCATCTCATGTACACCGACAAGCTCACGACGACCCCGCTCTACCAGGTCGACTACAGCGAGCTCGCGAAGGTCGCCAAGCCGGCCTCGCCGTACGTCATGGCCACCTTGGCGCAGTACAACCTCTGCCTGCTCTCCGCCGCCCTCCCGCTGCGGACGTTCGTCGACTGCGGACTGGACTTCGACCGCTGGATGCCCGTGCCGCACCGGATCGCGGCGAGCGTCGCCTTCGCCGCGCGGCGCAGCCGCGACCGCCCGCGGATGCGTGCCGCGCTCGATACCGTCCACGACCGCTTCGGGGTCCGCTGCGGACCGCTCGAGTTCGCGGGCGTGTAACGCCGCCGTCCTCTAGGCGCTCGGGGCGCAGAGCAGCGCGATCCGCATCGCGCTCTCGCCGCCCGAGCCCTTGGTCGGGCCGACGCCGCGGTTGGTCCCGTCACCGCGCGAGACCAGCGTCGTCGTCTGCGCCGCCAGGTCGCGGACGAAGATCCCGCGCGCCGGGTTGCACTTCTCGGGCGAGAGGTTGTAGGCGTCGGAGGTGAACGCGACGCGCTTGCCGTCGGCGGAGATCGACGGGTGCGACGAAGCCCCGAACGCGGGTGGCCCGGCCGCGCCCGAGCCGCGTGAGACGAGCAGCGACGCGCCCGTCGCCAGGTCGCTGACGTAGACGCCGGTGTCCTGCTCGCCCGAGCCGCGCGCGGTGAACGCCACGCGCCGGCCGTCGGCTGAGAGCGAGGGCTCCGACGCCGAGGCGGAGGCCGCCGGCGGCGCGACGACCCGCGTCGCGCCGGTCGCCATGTCCTTCACGACCACCCGGTTGCCGCGCGTGAACGCGACGCTGCGCCCACCCGCGCTGACCACCGGCTCCCAGGCCTCGCCGTCGGACACCGGCACCGTCCGCCCCGTCCGCAGCTCGCGCAGATAGACCGTCGACTGCCCCGCCCCCGTCAGCGCGGTGAACGCGAGGAAGCCTCCGTCCGGCGACAGCGCCGGCTCGTAGAGATCGCTCGTCACGCCGACCGGGCGCGGGATGCGCTCCGCGCGCTGCTCCCGGAGGTCGGTCACCCAGACATCCAGCGCGCCGCGCCGAGACTCCGAGGTCTCGTACGCGACGACGCGCCCGTCCGCCGACAGCGACGGGTTGTAGGCCGAGTGGTGGTCGCGTTTGAAGTCGATCCCGAGCGAGGCGAGCTCCGTGCGACCGGTGCGGCGGTCGGTCACGTAGACGCGCATCTGCCCGTAGCGCTTGGCGAAGTTGAGGTTGCCCTCGGCCGACTCGAAGGCCACGAAGCGCCCGTCGCCCGAGACCGCCGGGTTGTAGGCCGAGCGCGGCGTACGGCGCGCGGCGTCCATGATCGACGCGGGCGCGGCGCCGCCGAGCGACCCGGCCATCACGCCGATCTCGCCGCGAGCCTTCGCACTCGCCAGCTTGGCCTCGTAGGACTCCCAGACGAGCGCGCGCCCGTCGCCCGCCAGCGCGGCGTTGTTGGAGTAGTTGGAGGCCGTCGCGATCGACCCGCGCGGCATCTTCAGCGGCGGCGGCCCGTTGTAGCGCGTCTGCTGCAGCCAGCGCGGGACCTGGCGCAGCTGGCGCGCGAGCAGCCGCGCCCCCTGTGACGCGGGGATCGCCTGGCCCTGCACGCCGCGCGCGACCATCGCCCGCAGCGTCTCCTCCGCCGTGCTCTGCGCGTGTGCCCGCGAGTGTCCGTTCAGCCGGCAGATCATCAGCGGCGAGAGCTCGGAGCGGCGCAGGTAGCGGAACTGCGTCGTGCTGGTGCCGAAGATCTCCGGCGCCGCGTCGGGGATCGCGTCCTGGTGCAGCGAGTGGAAGAACATGTGCTGTGAGAGGTGGCCCTGGGTCAGCGTCCGCAGCGCGCGCGACTCGAGCACCTGCAGGCGCGCCGGCTCGTGCAGCTTGCCGCGCCAGGGCGCGACGAGCTCGTGCGCCAGGTCCTCCGCCTTCCAGCCGTGCAGCGCCGCGAGCCCCGCGAGGTTGCGGGTGTCGTCGCGCAGCCAGCGCCAGACGTCCCCGCGCGTGACGCCGAGCAGCGAGTACAGGCGCGTCTCGTCGTACGGGAGCCAGTGCTGCATCACCCAGCGCTCGTTCGGCAGCCAGTGCGGCGGCGAGCCGGGCGGAGCCTCGGAGTCCAGCGACTTCGTCTGCGGCTTGGCCGTCTGCGCCGACGCCGCCGCGGGGAAGGCCAGCAACGCGACGATCACCACCAGCGCCCGCATCGTGGGCCGAGCCTACTCCCGCAGCCGGTCGCCCAGCGCCCGGGCGTCCTCGAACAGCGTCGCCTTGAGCTTCTGGTTGTACATCGCCGCGGCCGGGTGGTAGAGCGGGAACAGCTCGCGGCCACCGGCGCTCAGCACGCGGCCGTGGACCTCGCCGATCTTCGCCACGGGGTCGAAGTGCTTGAGCGCGTGCCGTCCGAGCGGCACCACGAAGCGCGGTGCGATCGACTCGAGCTCGCGCTCCAGCCACGGGCGGCAGTGCGCGACCTCCGGAGCCTTCGGGTCGCGGTTGCCCGGCGGGCGCGCCTTGACCACGTTCGTGATCCAGACGTCCTCGCGGACCAGCCCGGCCTCGGCCAGCAACTCGCCGAGCAGCTTGCCGGCACGGCCGACGAACGGCCGGCCCAGCTCGTCCTCGGTGGCGCCGGGGGCTTCGCCCACGAACAGCACCGAGGCAGCCGGGTTCCCCTCACCGGGGACCATCCGTTGCGCCGTCTCGCACGGCTCGAAGCCGCAGCCCGTGTGGGCGAGGATCTCGGCGCGCAATACCGCGAGCGGGTCGGCCTCCAGGTGCATGGAGGCCGACCTTACCCGCGGACCTAGATCACGGTGTCGTCGTCGACAGCGTGAACGTGAGGGTCTTGCTGTACGCGCCGGTGCGGAGCGCGTCGTTGGCCGCGATCGACTGCTTGAAGCCGATCGTCGCCACCTCGTTGCTGACCGGACCGCTGTACGTGGCCAGCGTGGTCGGGCTCGCCGAGCCGCCGACCGGGGCGTAGGCCCCAGCCGGAGCGCCCGGACGCGTCCCGTTGGCCTGCAGCGTCTGCGGGAGCGCGAACGTCCCGTTGACGAGCTTGCCCGTGTTCGTCGTGGCCGGATCGGCGACCGAGAGGGTCGCGTCACCCGCCGTGGAGATCACGTTCGCCGTGGTGCCGGCGAGGTAGTCGCGCGCCACGCCCGGGATGAAGGCCCCGAACGCCGCCGGCGTGCCGAGCGTCAGCGACAGCGTCGCCGCCACCGTGCCGCCGACCGGGCCGGTCGCGCTGGTCGACTGGACCGTGACGCCGTTGCCGTTGAACTCGGCCCAGTTGAGGTTGAACAGGTTGCCGCCCGTGCTGCCGCCGGTGACCGCGCGGAACACGAAGAACAGCTCGTGCTTGCCGGTCGAGACGGGCAGCGGGAACGTCTGGCTGTTCCAGATCATCGCCGCGGTGGTCGAGCCTGTCGACGTCAGGTTCGCCGTCGTCAGGATCGGGCCGGTGATCGAGTCCTGACGGATCTCGATCGCCGCCAGCGGCGAACCGACCGTGCGCGGGTTGACGCCCGTCGCCGGCTGGACGTCGGCCACGCGGAACGTGATCGAGTCGGCCTGGAACAGGTTGAACGGACCGTTCAGCTGCACCCAGTCCGCGGCCGCCAGGCTGCCGCGATGGACACCGGTGCCGGGAACGTCGGTGTTGGCCGCCGTGTTGGTACCGGACTGGTTGACGACGAACTCGACCTCCTGGTGCTTCTGGCGGATCTGGATCTGGCTCGTCGTCGACAGCGACGGAGCCGCCGCGTTCGCGCCCTGGCCGCCCTTGTCGGCGTACGTGGCGCTGACGACGCCGAAGACGTTGCCGCCATGGGCGACATCGCCGGCGTCGGTCTGCAGGAAGCCGGTGCAGCCCGTCGTGCCCTGCTCGGCGTGGCCGTGCGTGTCGTGGCCGAGCACGAACGTCACCTGCACGTCGTTGCAGTTGATCGACGGATCCTCCGGATCGGTCACCGTGACCTTGAACTGGATCTTGTCGCCGAAGGCGAACAGGCCGCCGTCGATCGGCGCCTCGACCACCACGGTCGGGGCGGTGTTGCCCACCGTGATGACCGTGCTCGTCGACGTCTTCTTGTCGGTCGAGTCGATCACGCTGAGGATGGCCGTGTAGCGGCCGGCCTTGGTGTAGGTGTGCGTCGGGTTGGCCTCGAGGCTCATCGGCGTGCCGTCGCCGAAGTCCCACTCGTAACGGATCGAGTCGGCCGGATCCTCATCCAGCGAACCGGCGCTGGAGAAGTTCACCGTCAGCGGCGTCGGACCGTTGGTCTTGTCGGCGGTCAGCACGGCCTTCGGGGAGCGCTGGCCCTTGACGTAGTCCCAGCGGTAGAGGCCGGCGTCGGCGTTGATGGCGAAGAAGCCGTCACCGTAGGTCAGCAGGTAGAACGAACCGTCCGCTCCGAACTGCAGATCCTCCGGGTTGTCGCACTCGAAGGCGAACGTCGTGCCGCCGAACGCGCCGCAGTCCAGGAAGCCGTTGATCTTGAACACGCGGTTCTGCTCGTCGAGCTTGACCTCGCGCATCGTGTCCTGGGTGAACTCGCCCATGACCACCGAGTTGTCGTAGTAGGGCGGGAACTTCTTCGTGCTCGGGTTGGCCGGGTTGTAGTGGTACTTGGCCGCACCGTGCGGACCCACGCCACCCGTGAACAGCTCCGGGAACAGACGCGGGCAGGCGCTGGTGGAGCCAGGCGCGATCGGCGCCGTCAGCGCGTTCGGGCCGTAGGCGGTGAAGCACGGCGTACCGAGCGGCGTCGCCGTGTTGTTGTCGCGGTAGGAGTACCAGATGTCCGGCTCGGTCAGGGCCGGCGTCGACGTCAGGCCGGGCTCGTTGCCCGGGCCGCCGTTGGTGTTCCACATGTCGTTGTTCGGGACCGTGGCGCCGCCGCAGGAGTACGGCTGCGGCGTCTGACCCGCGGGCACCGGCTGATGCGTCAGCGCATCCATCGGGACCTGCAGGTTCACGTTCCAGGGGTACTCCGGAAGGTCCGTCCGGAAGCAGTACGGCCAGCCGTAGTTGCTCGGCTTGCGCACGATCTCCACGCGACCCACACCCTGCGAGCCGTGGTACTGCTGCGGCGTCTGCGAGTCCGGCGAGTAATCCGTCACGTACGCGACGTCGTTCTCGTCGACCTGGAGCCGGTACGGGTTCCGGAAGCCCATCGCGTAGACCTCGGGCCGCGTCTTGGCCTGCGGCGCGCCCGCGGTCAGCGGGAACAGGTTCCCGGCCGGGATCGTGTACGCACCCGGATCGGCGCCGGTGAAGGCCGCCTTGTTGGCGTCGGCGGCGCTGATGTCGCCGTCCTTGACCTTGATCCGGTTGACCTTGCCGCGCAGATCGTTGGTGTTCAGCGCCGAGCGCGCCGAGTCCGCGGCCGGCATGCGGTACCAGCCACCCTCACGGGTGACCGCGACCACCGCGGTCGGAGCCGTGCCGACCAGTGCCGTGGCGCTGCTGACCAGCGTCGCGACGTCCTTCTCCTCGTTGGTGCCCTTGAACAGGACGGTCTGGTTGGTGGTGGCCACCGTGCCGGTGCCCGTCACCTGGACGTTGCCGGCACCGATCGTCGACAGACCCTCAAGCGCCGTCTGGATCGTGCGCCGCCGTCGCGTTGTAGGCGATCGGCGCCGTCGTCTGGCCGCCGAGGGTCAGCGTGAACGTGCCGCCCGTCGCGTTGTTGACGCGCACCGTCTGCGTCTCGTCGGTCTTCTGATCGATGCTCTGGCCCCAGTTGCCGGCGTCGCCCGAGCCCGCGGCGCTGTCGTCACCCGTGACGAACCAGAGGTTGTTGTTCTTGTCGAAGTCGATGTCACCCGCGACGTGGCAGCAGGCGCCACGGTTGTTGGAGACACGGAGGATCTGCTGCTCGGACGCGAGGTCGAGGTGCGCCGGGCTGCCCGGAGCGTCATCGATGAACTTGAAGCGCGAGAGCTGGAAGTAGCCGAGCCACGGGTCCCACGCGGCCGGGGTGGCACCGGTGAGCGGCGCAGCGCCTGTCGTGTACGGAGCGACCGAGAAGTCGTTCGTGTGACCGGTCGTGCCGTCGGAGTACTTGATGTTGTCGACCAGCAGCGGCGAGTAGTACAGGTACACCCACTTGTTGGTCGAGAAGTTGTTGTCGACCGCCGGACCGTAGAGGCCGTCCTCGGAGTTCGTGTAGATCCGCTGCTTGAGCGGCACGCTCGGATCGGCGAAGTTGGCGATCTGCGTCGTCGTGCCCGTGGTCGGGTTGTGCAGGCGCACGTCACCACGACGCGAGGTCTGGATGATGCGGCCATCCGGGAACTGATCGAAGCCGATCGGCTCGTTCAGGTTCGGCGGACCGCTGACCTTCGTCTGCTGGTAGTTCTTGAGCACCGTGGCGCCACAGTCGCTGTAGACCGGGTCGGCCTGGCCGGCGGCCCAGTTGACCGCGCCCTTGAGGTGCGTCGTCAGCGTCGCGTCATAGGAGGCGGCGGTGTTGCCGAGGCCGGTGTAGAACGAGCGGCCGCCCTGGAAGTCCTTGCACCAGGAGACCGGGTGGTTGGCACCCATCGTGCCGCCGGCGATCCCGTCGTAGGAATGGCCGCCGGGCTGCGGGCCGAACGGATCCTCGACGACTGTCGCCAGAACGTGCGACACGCCCTTGACGTCCGTCGTGAAGTTGTACCAATTGTCCGTGCGCTCCCAGACCATCGGGAGGGGCTTGCTCGCCTCGTGGACGCGGTCGAAGACCTTGACCGTGCCCGACTGCTCGGCGGTGCGGCTCGTGGAGCGCGTGCCGAGGATCGAGGTCAGGAACGCCCAGGACGCGTCGGTCTCGACGGCGGAGCCGATGCCGACGAAGCCGCCGCCCTTCTTGTAGTACGCCTCGAAGTTCGCGCGCTGCGGATCAGTCAGCGGGCTCGCGAGACCGGTGTTCAGGAACACGACGGCGCGATAGGTGTCGAGGTTGGCCGGTGTGAACTCAGCACCGACCGCGGCGGGCGCGGGCGCGTTCACGGTGTAGACACCGCCGGAGCCGGCGGAAGTGATGGCGGCAACCCCGGCCGTCGTCACTGCATCAGAGGTGCTGGTGACGACCAGAACCTTGTACGGGTCGGCCGCAGCCGCCTTCACCTTCGCCGACGCACTCGCCGGCAAGACCAAGGCCAGGCCCACCAGGGCCAGCCCGGCACTTCTGGAACCAATCAGTCGCAAAACTCTCCTCTCGCACAACCCCCCACGAAAGCCAGACGGCCTCCGCGGCCCCGCAACTCCTGGCATTTGTTGACTCGAGAAACAAATGCCCGTGCATGGACGTAACGGGCCGACTCAACTGGAAGAAGAACGCACTCTTCCATCAGATGAGAGTCGGCTTAGGGCGGACTATGAACAGAAGTTCGCGCGAATGTCAAGCGCGGCTAAAGGCGTTAGTCGACGAGGCGGCGCTGGACTGCCCAGCGCGAAAGCTCGTGACGCGACGAGAGCTGCAGCTTGCGGAGCACGGCCGAGACGTGAGCTTCGACCGTTTTCGTGGAGATCCCGAGACGCTGGGCAATCTCCTTGTAGAGGTAGCCGCGGGCGATGTGGCGCAGGACCTCACGCTCGCGCGTCGTGAGCTGGTCGAGCTCCGGATCGACCTCGACAGGTGTGAGCGAGGCGAACGCGTCCAGCACGAAGCCGGCGAGCCGCGGCGAGAACACGGCGTCCCCGTCAGAAATCCGGCGCACGGCGTCGGCCAGCTCGACCCCGGAGATGGTCTTGGTCACGTAGCCGCGGGCGCCGGAGCGGATGATCGCGATCACGTCCTCGGGCGCGTCGGAGACCGAGAGCGCGAGAAAGCGCTGTGCCGGCCGGCGCTCGGACACCTGACGGATGACCTCGAGGCCACCGCCGCCGGGCATGTGCACGTCGAGCAGGACGACGTCGGGCTCGAGCTCGACGATCAGCGGCACGGCCTCTTCGACGCCCGCGGCGTCGCCGAGCACGTCGACCAGCCCGTCGAGCTCCGCTCGCACACCCGCGCGGAAGAGCGAGTGGTCGTCCACGATCACGACGCTCGTCACGGTTCCATCACCAATTCGATCTCCGTCCCCTGCCCTGGCGTGCTGTGGATCGTCGCACGCCCGCCGTGACGCTCCATCCGCGCGACGATCGAATCGCGCACGCCGCGGCGATCGGCCGGCGCATCGTCGGGCTCGAAACCCGGCCCCCGATCGCGCACGAACACCTCGGCGCGACCGTCCTCGACCTCCGCGTAGAGCGCGATCGGCTCCGGCCCGGCGAACTTCGACGCGTTCACGAGCGCTTCGCGGGCGGCGGCGACGAGCGCCGTCGCCCGCTCGTCGAGCGGCCCGTCGCCCACGGTGACGACCTCGATCGGGACGTGATGGTCGGCCTCGACCTCGGCGGCCGCGGCCTCGAGCGCGCCCGCGAGCGTCTCGGTGCCGGCCGGTCGCGTGTTGTTCAGCCAGGCGCGCAGCTCGCGCTCCTGGCGACGGGCGAGCGCTGCGACCTCGCGCGGGTCGTCGGCGCGCTTCTGCACGAGCGCAAGTGTCTGCAGCACGGAGTCGTGCAGGTGCGCGGCGACCTCCGCGCGCTCCTGGGAGCGGATGCGGGCGGCGCGCTCGCTGGCGAGCCCGCGCACGAGCCGCAGCCACCACGGCGCGAGAATGATCGTGACGGCGATCAGGACGACCGCGACCGGCAGCACCACGTCGCGCGCGGGGGCGAGCGCATCGTTGAGCGAGAGGAACAACAACGCGCCGCCGACGACGAGGGCGGCGCCGACGCCCACCCGGTTGACCGCCTCGCGCGGCAGTTGTCCACGCTGCGCGCGGGTCTCAGGGGCGGCCGTCTGGGACTGGCGCCAGATCAGCGCGCCACCGCCCGCCGCGATCACGGTGGGCCAGATGATCTTGTCGCCGAACCACAGGCCCCAGTTGCGCAGCAGCAGCACCGCCGCGAGCATCAGGCAGCCCATCCCGGCCGCCACGAGCCAGGTGTCGCGGCGGCTGAGCAGCCGCGACACGACGGGCCGCTCAGGCCCCTCGGCCGGGATCAGCGCCCAGCCGATCGCGTAGAGCGGGATACCCGCCCCGCCGGCGGCGAGCGTGAGCACGAACCCGATCCGGATCAGCAGCGGATCGATCCCGAGGCGGGCGGCGAACCCGGCGCAGACGCCGCCGAGGTACCCGTTCGCGGGGTCGCGCCGCATCGGCTCGTAGCGGCGTACCGAGTCGTCCTGCGGGCGAAGGCCTTCCTCGGTCATTCGCTGAGCCCCGCCACGACCAGGACCGCGCCGAACGCGGCGAGCACCGCGGGCAGCATGTAGTCGAACTGGACATCGATCACGTGGGTGCGATCGAGCAGCAGCAGCGTGCCGAGCGCGATCGTCGCGACGCCCGCGGCGATCAGGGTGCGGTCGGCACGGCCGCGTTTCACGCGCAGCCGCTCCCGGCGGTGCGGTCGATCAGCAGGTGCCCGACCCCGAGGTCGGCCGTCACCAGCAGCCGCGGCCGGCCGGCGATCTCGGGCGCGCGCTGGTCGAGCTCGAGGTTGACGCCCTCGTCCGTGCGATCCGGGGTGTCGGCCGCGCCGACGCCGATCTCACCGACGGTCGAGACGCAGGCATTGCGCGGGACCCGCAGGCGCGCCTCGCCCATGCCGAGGCTCACGCGGACCACGGTCTGCCCCGGGGGCAGCGCCATCGCGCGCAGGTCGAGATCCATGTGCCCGACGCCGAGCCGGTACTCGGGGCGCAACTGCGCGACGGAGGTCGGGCGGTAGGAGCGCTCGCCCACGCCGCCCTGGAGGTTGATGTCGGCGGCGGAGACGACGGCAAGCGGCAGGATCAGCACGATCACCGGGAGGATGAGCCATCGCGGGCCGCCGAGCAGGCCGGCCGCGATCAGGCCGAGGCCGGCGAAGATCGCGATCGCGGCGACGGCCGGACCGCCACCGATCGCGGCGATGAAGCCGATGCCCGTCGCGGCGCCGAGCGCCGCCGCCAGCCCGAGCAGGGCGAGCGTGGCGCGAGCGATCGCACGCGCCGGGTCATCCCGGTTCTCGCCCGCGAAGCTGCGGTACAGGACGAGCCCGACGACGGTGACGGCGGCGACGCCGAACAGGCCCGGGCCGAGGAAGAACGCCGGCCCCGAGAGCGTCGTGACGGCGATCACCGCGAGCACCACGCTCAGCACGATCGTCGTGACCCGCGAGCGGCCCGTCGACCCACGCCGGCTCGCCATCGTCCTTGGGCAGGAACGCCGCGAGCGCGAGATACGCGATCAGCCCGATCCCGCTGACGAGCGTCGCCGCGCCGAACCCGACGCGGAAGATGACCGGGTCGATCCCGAAGTAGCGGCCGAGGCCTCCGGACACGCCGGCGATGTGCTTCTCGGTGGTCGAGCGCGTCAGTCGCCGCTGGTCTTCGGGGCCGGGCAGCGGATCGCTCGGGACCATCCGCGGTTCATCTGGGGAGGACATGGTCCACAGGCTGCCGACATGCACACGATCCGACCATTGGGGATCACCCTAGGTGACCCAAGGGATGTCCCTACGAGCAGGTGCACGACTTTCGTGCGCGTGACGGCGTCCAGGAGCTCGGGCTCGGCCCCGCGCGGGCGCCGCGCAGGACCGAGTTGACGCTGATCGTGCGCGCGGGAAGCGCGGTCCAGGCGCGGCGGGCGTTCGCGTGCGAGCGCGTCAGGACGCTCGCCAGCCCGACCCGCTCGATGTCGAGCGCCTCGGCGAACGAGTTCACCGCGCTGAGCGTGACGACCGGGCCGCGCGTCTCGCCGCAGTTCACGAGCGCCTCCGCCGACGCGCCGGTGAGCACCGTGGGCGCATAGAAGAAGCCGGGGCGCGACAGCGGCCTGCCGCCGGTCAACAGCTCGGCGCCCGTCGTGATCGCGTCCTCGACCTGCCGGTGGACCCAGATGCGGTGGGCGGCGTCGATCAGCGGGCCGAGCTCGGTGGCGGCGTCGCTCCCCGGGCCGACCTTCAGCCGGCGCGCGCGGTCCGCGAGCGCGTCGAGGAGCTGGTCCGCAATCGCCTCGTGCGCGTGCACGCGCTCGACCGACCCGGTCGACTGGCCGGCGCCAGCGAACGCGCTCGCGGCGATCTCGTCGGCCGCCCACTCCGGGTCGACCCCGACGTCGACGATCGCCACGTGGGTGCCCGCGGCTTCCTCGCCCGGGCGGATCACGAGGTCCACGCCCGCGTGCCCGGCGAGCGGCCGCGCGGCGCGCTCGTCGCCGTGCAGCAGGCTCAGCATCGGGCCGAGGTCGAGCAGCTCGACCAGGCGCGTGGCGGCGAGCGGCGCTTTCTCGGAGGGCTTGAGGACGACCGTGTTGCCCGCGACCAGCGCGGCGGCGAGCACGCCGCAGCTCGCGGCCAGCGGGTCGCACCACGGCATCAGGATCGCGATCACGCCACGCGGCTCACGCAGCACGATGTCCCCGCGCGGCGCCCGGCCGCGCTCGAGCGGACCGAGCTCGGCGAAGGCCTCGAACGCGGCGATGCCGGCCTCGACGCCGCCCAGCGAGTCGGCCAGCGGCGTGCCGACTTCGAGCGTCTGCAGCGCGGCCAGCTCGCGCGCATGCTCGTGCAGCCGGCGCGCGGCGGTCTTCAGCAACAGGCCGCGAGCGTCGGGCGCGGTGGCCGCCCACGGTCGCTGCGCGGCGCGCGCGGTGACCACCGTGCGATGGGCCTCAGGCGCACCACCGGCGGGAATCGTGCCGATCTCATCGCCGGTGGCGGGATCGAGCACGGCAAGTTCAGGAACGCGACTAGAGACGCGGAGAGCGAGCACCGTGTCCGGATGCGTACCCACCGGAAGGTGCTCGAACACTTGTGGAGTCGCGTTTCCGACGACCAGTTCCCCGCTTCAGTTGCGTTGCTGATGTGACGAAGACTCCGAGCAGGAGACCACGTGTCATGACCAACGAACGCACACAGGCCTACGGGCGGGTTGTACAGACACTCAGCGAGCTGGGGCCGACAAAGCTCCTGCCCGCCGAGCAGGCTCGCATTCGCGACGCCGCAGACTGCCTCATCTTCGCCGCCAGCCTCGACGAGGCCGGCGACGTATTGCGTGACGTGAGCGACCTCGCCGAGCACCTGCTGTCCAGCGGTCGCTGGCTCCAGCTGCGAGTCGACACGCTGGTCGCGGACCTGCTGGCCTGCGGGCCGAGCAACGTCCCCGCCATCGCTTGAGTGAGGGGCGGCCCCGGGGCCGCCCCCAACTCGTTTTCCGCGCTTCGGCCATACCCAGGTATGCGAAGCGCGCTCGTGCCGCTGCTGCTGGTCGCTGTCGCCGGATGCGGCTCGACGGCCGCGCCGCCCGCGGCGGCACCCGCCGTCCCGCGCCTGCAGGACGCCAAGGCGTGCCCGGACGTCCCGGACGCGACCTGCGCGACGCTGCAGGTGGCGCTCGATCGCACGGGCGCCCGCAAGGACTCGCTGAAGCTGCGCGTGGCGATGGCCGGGCGCAAGGACGCTCCCGTGCTCGCCTTCCTCAGCGGCGGCCCGGGTGAGCCGGGGCTGCCGTTCTTCGAACGCGCGCGCAAGTGGCTCGGCCCGGCGGCCTCGTCCGTGCGGCTGGTGGCGATCGACCAGCGCGGGACCGGCGCCGACGCGCTCGACTGCCCGGCGCTGCAGAAGGAGATGGGCGCGTCGGACCTGACGCCGCCGTCGCGCGGCGCCGTCGAGTCCTGCGCGGACGAGCTCGGCGACGAGCGCCGCTTCTTCACCACCGCCGACACGGTCGAGGACCTCGAGGCACTGCGGGTCGCGCTGCACGCGGACAAGCTGGCGCTCGACGGCGTCTCGTACGGCACCTACGTCGCGCAGCGCTACGCGCTGGCGCACCCCGACCGCGTCAGCCGGCTCGTGCTCGACTCGGTCGTCCCCGCCGAGGGCGTCAGCCTGCTCTCGGACGTCTCGATCAAGGCGACCGAGCGGGTGCTCGGCAAGGACGCGAGCGAGGACCTCGCGACGGTCGTCCGCAACGAGCACAACGGCCCGCAACTGCTCGACATGCTCACCTCGCTGTCGGTCGGGGCGCCGCGCGACGACGGCTACATCGACGCGCTCGACCAGGCGAGCAAGGGCGACGACGCGGCGCTCGACCGCTGGCTGGCGGGCGTGGCGAAGGCCGTCCACGGCTGGACCGCGGAGGAGCTCAGCCAGGGTCTGCACGCGAGCACGCTGTGCGCGGACTCTCCTGCGCCGTGGGGCGACGCGTCGGCGCCGGAGGACGGCCGCCGGCAGGCGCTCGACGCGGCGGCCGCGAAGCTGGGCGAGGCCGACCTCTACCCCTACGACCGCGAGACCGCGACCGGCAACGGCTTCGCGCTCCAGTGCCTGTACTGGCCGCCGGTGCCGGTGCCGAAGCCCGCAGGTCCGCAGGACCTGCCGGCCGTGCCCGTCCTGCTGCTCGGCGGCGACCGGGACCTCTCGACCCCGCTGGAGTGGACACGTCAGGCGGCCGCGCGCGCACCGAAGGGCCGGCTGATCGTCGTCGAGGGCGCCGGTCACGGCGTCCAGGGCCAGGGCGACCCGGAGGCGCTCGCCGCCGTCCGGCGCTTCATCGCCGCGCTTCGCTGACCCTCCTAGGATCGACGGGTGACCGCGATCGACGACGCCATCCGCTCCCGCCGCACGCACAAGGCGTTCGGTCCCGACCCCGTCGCCGGCGACGTGCTGCTCGAGCTCTTCGAGCTGGCGCGCTGGGCGCCCAATCACCACCTGACCGACCCGTGGCGCTTTCGCGTGCTCGGGCCGGCGGCGCGCGCGGCGCTCAAGCAGGCCGCCGAGGAGGCGAAGCCCGGCTCGGGCGGCAAGCTCGACCGCGCGCCGACGCTGATCGTCGTCAGCGCGCGCCAGAGCGGCGACGACGCCGAGCAGGATCACGAGGACGTGCTGGCCACCGCCGTCGCCGCCTACATCGTCCTGCTCGGCGCGCACGCCCGCGGGCTGGCGGGCTACTGGCGCACGCTGGGCGTGATCGCCACCCCGGCGGGCCGCGCGGCCACGCGGCTGCCCGCGGACGAGTTGCCGATCGGCCTGCTGCATCTGGGCGATCCGCGGCAGGAGCAGCGCGTCCCCGAGCGCGCGCCGGTCGAGGAGATCGCGATCTTCCTGGACTGAACCGGGTAGCCAATAGGCATGGCGCCCCGCTCGATCTGGAACGGCACGATCACGTTCGGCCTCGTCAATGTGCCGGTGAAGGTCTACTCCGCGACCGAGTCCAAGAGCATCCACTTCCACCAGGTGCACCTGGCCGATGGGGCGCGGATCGAGCATCGGCGCATCTGCCCGAAGGAGGACAAGGAGGTCCCCAACGACGAGATCGTCAAGGGCTACGAGCTCTCCAAGGGCGGCTTCGTCGAACTGACCAAGGACGAGATCGCGGCCGCCGCCGGCGCGCGCTCGAAGCTGATCGACGTCGAGCACTTCGTCGACGGCGAGGAGATCGACCCGGCGTTCTACGACAAGACGTACTACCTGGGCTCAGGCGACGACGGCGAGGCGGCCTACCGGCTGCTCCACAAGGCGCTCGAGCAGTCCGGGAAGGTCGCGATCGCCCGCTGGGTCTTCCACGACCGCGAGCGCCTGGTCGCCGTCCGCCCGCTCGACGGCAAGATCCTCGCCCTGCAGACGATGAACTTCCACGACGAACTCGTCGAGGTCGCCGACCTGGACCTGCCGAACCCGCAGCGCAACCCGTCCGACCGCGAGATCGAGATGGCCGGCAAGCTCGTGAAGTCGCTGGCCGCGAAGTTCAAGCCGGAGGACTACGAGGACTCCTACCGCGAGGCCGTGCTCGCGGTGATCAAGCGCAAGGCCAAGGGCGAGGTGATCGTCAGCGAGCCGGAGGAGACGCGCCAGCAGGACTCCGACGACCTGATGGCGGCGTTGGAGGCGAGCTTCTAGATGCCGCGGCCGCTGTGGACCGGCTCGCTGAACTTCGGCCTGGTCAACGTGCCGGTCCGCCTGACCAGCGCCGTGCGCGATCTCGACCTGCACTTCCGCCAGCTGCACGCGAAGGACCACGTGGCCGTCGAGACCCGCCGCGTCTGCTCGGAGGACGAGCAGGAGATCGCCTACGAGGACATCGGCAACGCCTACGACCTCGACGGCGAGCAGGTCGTCATCACCGATGCCGAGCTCAGCGCGGCAGACCCGAAGAAGACGAAGACGATCGAGATCGAGGCGTTCGTGGCGCTCGACGAGATCGACCCGATCTACTTCGACCACCCGTACTACCTGGTCCCCGCCGGCGAGACCGACGGCACGGTGCGCGCCTACCGCCTGCTGGCCGAGGTGATGGCCAAGACCGACCGCGCCGCCCTGGGGCGCTTCGTGCTGCGGACCAAGGAGTACCTCGTCGCCATCCGCGCCCGCGAGCAGGCGCTGACGCTCTCGACCCTGCGCTTCCACGACGAGGTCCGGTCCTCGGACGGCATCGACGGCGCCACCGGGCGCACCAAGAAGACCGAGGTCGAACGGGCGATCGCGATGATCGAGGCGATGTCGTGCCCGTGGGAGCCCGAGAACTACGAGGACGAATACCGCAAGCGGCTCCAGGCGATCGTGCGGAAGAAGCGCAAGGGCGGCGAGATCAAGGCGCCTAAGGCCGATGCGAAGTCGGCCGCGCCCGTGCCGGATCTGATGGCCGCGCTCGAGGAGACGCTCGAGCGCATCCAGAGCGGCGACCTCGAAGCGCTACGCGGCTGAGTTCTCCAGCACCGGCGGGCCGCCGGCCAGGATCCACTCGTTGCCGGAGCGGCGCAGCTTGCCGTCCTCGGCCAGCCGCATGAGCGCGCCCGAGACCGAGGGGCGGCGCGCGCCGGCCAGGTGGCTGAGGACCTCGTGCGTGAGCGGGAGCTCCAGGTGCACGCCGTCGGTGTGGACCTTGCCGAAGCGATCGGCGAGATCCCAGAAGAGCATCCACAGGCGCTCGTCGAGCCGCGGCTGCTGCGCGATCGCCATCGCGGTCACGAGCCGCAGCGAGCGTCCCAGCGCGCGGCCCGCCAGCTCGGCGCCGATCTGCGGCCAGGCCGCGGCCATCGTCGTCCAGCGCGGGTCGAGCACTGCGCAGCGCGCCGTCGCCACGACCCGCCACGTCCACTCGACGTCGAGCGTCGTCTCGCCGCCGTCGGCGTGTTGCCACGGCCGCAGCAGATCGCCGGGCCCGAGCAGTTCGGCGGCGTGCCGGCCCTCGATCCCCGCGCGACGCAGCAGCAGGCCGCTGATCACCAGCAGCCCGTAGCCGCCGCGGAGCGTGTCGGAGCTGATCGGCGACTGCCACGCCCCGGCCTCGAAGGTGACCGTGCTCGTCGCGGTCGCCTGGCGCGCTTGGGCGCGCTGCTCCCGCGGGACCAACTCAGCCAGCGCAGAATCGACGTCGAGCACGCTGACGAGGTCGCTCACCCGTCCGGTTCTAGCAGCATGCCGGCCCACTGGCCCGTACCTGAGGAGCCAGCGAGTAGCCTCGGCGAATGGACGTCCTCGTCGCCGGAGGCCACGGACAGATCGCCCGTCGCCTTATGAGACTGCTCGCGAAGCGTGGACACACCGCGCGCGGGCTGATCCGCAACCCGGCCCACGCGGCCGACCTAGAAGCCGACGGGGCCCATCCCGTGCTCTGCGACCTCGAGACCGACGACGTCCGCCCGCATGTCGGCGGCGCGTACGCGATCGTCTTCGCCGCCGGCGCGGGCCCCGGGAGCGGGGCCGAACGCAAGCGCACCGTCGACCTCGGCGGCGCGCTGAAGTGCATCGAGGCCGCGCAGGAGCTCGGCGTCGCCCGCTTCCTGATGGTCTCCTCGATGGGCACGCGCCACATCGAGCCCAACGATCCGATGCAGCCCTACCTGCAGGCCAAGGCGGACGCCGACGAGGCGCTCGAGGCCTCGACGCTGGGCTGGACGATCGTGCGCCCCGGCCGGCTCACGGACGAGCCGGGGACGACCCGGGTCGAGCTCGCGGCGACGATCAACCGGCGTGGCGAGATCCCCCGCGACGACGTCGCGCTGGTGCTCTTCCACTGCCTGCTCGCGGACAACACCGTCAAGGTCTCATTTGACCTGCTCAGCGGCACCATTCCGGCCGAGGCAGCGGTCCGTTCGATAGCAAGGCGTTAGCTTGGTCTGGATGCAGCGCCTCCTTCTCACCGGGATTCTGATCCTTGCCGCGCCTGTCCTTGCGGCCCCCGCCAACGCCGCGGTCCGCTCGGGCCCTGCCGGCAACGACTTCTACACGCCCCCGGCGAGCATGCCCAAGGGCGCGCACGGGACGCCGATCTGGCAGCGCAAGCTGACCGGGAAGCCGGTGCTCAAGAGCGCCAAGACGAACACGCTGCTGCTCTACAGCTCGCAGGCCGTCGACGGCAAGACGGTCGCCGTCTCCGGCACCGTCGCGATCCCGAAGGGCAAGGCGCCGAAGGGCGGCTGGCCGGTCATCACGTGGGCGCACGGAACGGTCGGGATCGCCGACGCCTGCGCCCCGTCGCGCATCGGCACCCAGGCCAACTACGACAGCCCGCTGCTCAACAGCTGGCTGAAGGCCGGCTACGCGGTCGTCCGCACCGACTACGAGGGCCTCGGCACGCCCGGCGAGCACCCGTACCTGATCGGCGTCTCCGAAGGCCGCAGCGTGCTCGACATGGCGCGCGCCGCGCGCAAGCTGGACCCGAGCCTGAGCAAGGACGTCGTCATCTCCGGCCACTCGCAGGGCGGCCACGCCGCGCTGTGGGCCGCCTCGCTGAGCAAGAAGTACACGCCCGACCTCAAGCTCAAGGGCACCGTCGCGTTCGCGCCCGCCAACCACATCGGCGAGCAGGGCGCGCTCCTGCGCAGCCTCACCGAGCCGAGCGGCCTCAGCGGCCTGGCGTCGATGATCGTCCGCGGCATCGACATCGCCAACCCGTCGCTGGGCATCGGCAACCTGCTCTCCGACCAGGCCAAGGCGCTGTACCCGCAGGTCGACGTCAAGTGCCTCGACGGCCTCGGCGCGGCCGACTCCTTCGGCGGCGTCGCGCCGGCGAACCTGTTCCGGGCCGACGCGTCGCTGGACCCGGTCATCGCCGCGCTCAACGCCAACGACCCGGAGGGCCTGAAGATCCCCGGCAAGGTGCTGATCGAGCAGGGCAAGGCCGACACGACGGTCTTCCCGATCTTCACGGATCAGCTCAACACCGACCTCAAGAAGAACGGCGTCAAGGTCACCTACAAGACCTACGACGGCGTCGACCACCGCGGCGCGGTGGACGACAAGGCGCCCTCGAAGGACGCCACGAAGTGGATCGGGAAGGCGTTCTAGCCGAAGCCGAAGCGCCTCGCCGGGCTCGTCTAGAGCCCGGCGGCCTTGGCGATCGAGTTGATGTAGGCGGCGGCGGAGGCCGGACGGTCCTCCGCCTCCTTCTCCATCGCCCGGTTGATCGCCTTGGCGACCGCGGGCGCGATCTTCGCGTCGGAGAGATCCGGCGGATCCTCCTGCAGATGTGCGAAGAGCACGCGCATGCTGGGCCGGCCGCCGAAGGGCGGCGTCCCGGTCAGGCACTCGTGGATCATGCAGCCGAGGGCGTAGATGTCGGTCGCCGCGCTGACATCCTCGCCGCGGATCTGCTCGGGTGCCATGTAATCCAGCGAACCCAGCGCCTGGCCGGGCCGCGTGAGGTTCGAGGCCTGGCTGTCCTTGGCGAGCCCGAAGTCGGTGACGTAGGCCGTCTCGCCGTCGAGCAGGATGTTGCCGGGCTTGATGTCGCGGTGCACGAGACCGCTCGCGTGCAGCGCGTCGATCCCCTCGGCGGGGCCGCGCAGCAGGCGGATCGTCGTCGCGAGATCCAGCTTGCCGTCCTTGACCAGCCGGTCATGGAGCGAGCCGCCCGCGATCAGCGCCTGCACGAGGTAGGGCAGGCCGCCCTCCTCGCCGGCACCGAGAACCGGGACCACGTGCGGGTGCGAGATCTTCTGGGCCGCGGCGACTTCGCGCTGGAAGCGCCGGACGAAGACCTCGTCCTGCGAGAGCTCCGTCGTCACGACCTTGATCGCGACGGGCTCGCCACCCTCGGCGACACCCTCGAAGACGACACCCATCCGTCCGCGCCCGATGGTGCGGGTGATCCGATACGGCCCTACGGAATCGCCCGGTCTGGGCTCGAGCGCGATCTCAGGCATACCTGCGCGAGCATAACGGCTTCGACGACAGGTCCAGTCCTGACCCCGAACTTCCGGTCAGACGCGACTTGCGCCACAACGGTCAAGCCGGGACACTAAGGGCCGATCTCGCTATGGACAAGCCAATGCTCGGTGACTACAGGATCGAGGGGATCGTGGGTGTGGGGCGCATGGGCGTCGTGTACTTGGCGATCGACCGCATCACAGGACGCGCTTGCGCGTTGAAGGTGCTGCGTGAAGAAGTCGCCATCGATCCCGTGTACCGCGAGCGCTTCCGGCGCGAGGGCGAGATGCTCGCCGCGCTCAACCACCCGCACATCATCCCGATCTACGGCATGGGCGAGGTCGACGGCGAGCTCTACATCGCGAGCCGGCTCGTCTCCTCGACGCTGCGCAGCACGATCAACGCCGGCCAGCTCAGCGTGGATCTCTCGATGACCGTCCTCGCGTGCGTCGCGAGCGCGCTCGACGCCGCCCACGCGATCGGCGTCGTGCATCGCGACGTCAAGCCCGCCAACGTCCTGATGGACCCGGGCCCCGAGGTCTTCCTCGGCGACTTCGGCCTCGCGCGCGACCCTGAGGGCGCCGCGCTGACCGTCCCGGGCCAGGTCCTGGGCACGATCGACTACATGGCTCCGGAGCTGCTCGACGGCGAGCGGGTCGGGTCCGCGACCGACGTCTACGGGCTGGCCTGCCTGGCCATCGAGACGCTTACCGGTACCGTCCCTTATCTGCGCGACACTGACGCCGCCACCATGTACGCCCATATCGTCGAACCACCACCGAGCGTCCGCGAACGCCGGCCTGAGCTGCCTGCGGCGCTCGACGACGTGCTGGCGACCGGCATGGCCAAGGACCCCGACGAACGCCAGGCCTCGGCCGGCGCGCTGGTCGTCGAGATGCTCGGCGCCCTAGGCAGGCCGGCTCCGGCCTGCCTCGCCGAGGCGGCTTAGGGGGACGAACCGCTCACTTGACGCGACCGGATCAGCAGGCGACAGCCGTCGGGGGGGAAGCGCTCAACGGGCGTTATGAGATCGTCGCGCCCATTTCCAGTGGGGCGATGGGTGCCGTCTATCGCGCCTTCGACCGGGAGACCGGAACCGAGGTTGCCGTCAAGCGCCTGCTCGACGTCCGTCACGCCGCGCGCTTCGAGATCGAGGCGCGCCTGCTCGCGAGCCTCAGCCATCCGCGCGTGGTCAAGGTGCTCGACCACTCGAGCGACGACCAGGGGCTCTACATCGTCATGGACCTCGTCCACGGCGTCGATCTCGGCGCGACGCTCAAGCGCAGCGGCGACCCGGGCCTGACGCTGGGCGACTCGATCGAGTACGTGCGCCACGGCTGCGAGGCCCTGTCCTACGTGCACAGCCAGCAGATCGTGCACCGCGACGTCAAGCCGCAGAACATGATCCTCAGCGAGGACGGCGTGATCCTCGTCGACTTCGGCGTCGCCCGCGCGCTGGGCGCCGAGGAGGACCAGGGCACGATCGCCGTCGGCACGCCGCGCTTCATGGCGCCCGAGGTCTTCGCCGGCGGCACCGTCTCCGCGGCCAGCGACATCTTCAGCCTCGCCGCCACGCTCTGGACGCTGCTCGTCGGCACGCCGCCGCGCTACGGCGACGTGCTGAAGCTGGACAAGCTGGCACCGGGCCTGCCGCCCGAGCTGCAGGCCGCGCTCGCCGGCGGCCTGGAGATGCTGCCCGAGCAGCGCATCCAGTCCGCGTCCTCGTTCGCCGAGGCGATCGGCGTCCCGCTCACGGGCGATCGCGGCCACTCGCTGGCCCAGAGCCTCGGCCGCCCGACGACGCGGCGGCGCGTCATGGAGGCGATCGTCCGCACCGCGGCCGGCATGTTCGAGGCCGCCGCCTGCTCGATCGCCCTCACCGACCCCAAGAACGGCGAGCTCGTCTACGAGGCCGCCTGGGGCGCGGGCGCGTCCGAGGTCGTCGGGATGCGCCTGCCGACCGGCGTCGGCATCGCAGGCGCCGTGGTCGCCAGTGGCGACGGCGTCTTCGTGCCCGAGTGCCGCAAGGACCCGCGCTTCGCCCGCCAGGTCGCCGCCGGCACCGGCTACGTGCCGTACACGATGGTCGTCGCCCCGCTCGTGCGCGACGGCAAGACGATCGGTGTCCTCTCCGTGCTCGACCGCCGCGACGGCGGCCCGTATCTGCGCGAGGATCTGGGCAAGGTGGCGCTGTTCGCGGACCTCGCCGTCGTGGCTCTGGACCTGGATACGTTCCCGCTCTCAAGCTCGGGCGGGCGTACGCTTCTGGCCTGAGCGCGGGCAACCTGGACGATCTGTACTTGCTCACGCCGTCCGCACACCGTTAGGTTGCGTCCTGATGAGCTCCGACAGCCACTTCGACGCGATCATCGTCGGTTCGGGCTTCGGCGGATCGGTGACGGCTTACCGGCTGGCCGAGGCCGGAAAGCGCGTGCTCGTGCTCGAGCGCGGGCGCCCCTATCCCCCGGGTTCCTTCACCCGCAGCCCGTACCGGGCTCGCGAGAGCTTCTGGGACCCGCCCCGCGGGCTCACGGGCATGTACCACTACTGGTCCTTCAAGGGCATCGACGCGCTGGTCTCGGCCGGCCTGGGCGGCGGATCGCTGATCTACGCCAACGTCTTCCTGCGCAAGGACGAGAACTGGTTCGTGCACGAGGACCTCAACGACGGTGGCTACGAGTACTGGCCCGTCAACCGTGCCGACCTCGATCCGCACTACGACAACGTCGAGAAGATGATCGGGTTGCAGCGCTACCCGTTCGAGCATGAGCCGTACGCGTCGACGCCGAAGACGATCGCCTTCAAGGAGGCCGCCGAGGCCAACGGCCTGGAGTGGTTCTTGCCGCAACTGGCCGTGACCTTCGGCAACGAGGGCCGCACGCCCGTGCCCGGCGAGGCGATCGAGGAGGAGCTCAAGAACCTCCACGGCCGCACGCGCACGACCTGCCAGCTCTGCGGCGAGTGCGACGTCGGCTGCAACTACGGCGCCAAGAACACGCTCGATTACAACTACCTGACGCACGCCACGCATCACGGGGCGGAGATCCGCACGCTCTCCGACGTGCGCCGGATCGCGCCGCGTGACGGTGGCGGGTACATCGTCGACTACGCCGATCTCAACGACACGCCGGAGATCCCGCCGATCGTCGGGCTCACGTGCGACCACCTGATCCTCAGCGCGGGCACGCTCGGCACGACGAACCTGCTGCTGAAGAACCGCAGCGCCTTCCCGGGCCTCTCGCGCAAGCTCGGGACCCGCTTCTGCGGCAACGGCGACCTGTTGACGCTCGCCTTGAACACCACCAAGGTGACCGACGGCGTCAAGACGCCGCGGATCGTGGACCCGGGCTACGGCCCGGTGATCACCTCGACCGCGCGGATGCCCGACGCCTCCGACGAGGGCGGCTCCGGCCGCGGCTTCTACCTCCAGGACGCCGGCTTCCCGCAGCACCTGGCCTGGATCCTGCACGTCATCTCCGCCCCCAAGCAGCTGTGGCGCTGGCGCGAGGGCGCGACCTACCTGATCAAGAACTGGCTGCAGGGCTCCCCGGACACCGACGTCACGGCAAAGATCGCCGACCTGATGCTGCCGTCGGAGCTCTCCGCGGGCGGCCTCCCGCTGCTCGGCATGGGCCGCGACGTGCCCGACGGGCGGATGTTCCTGCGCAACGGCAACCTCGACATCGACTGGAAACGCGCGGGCTCCGGGCCGTACTTCGACCGGCTGCGAAGCACGTCGCGTGACTTCTCGACGGCGCTCGGTGGTCGTTTCGCGGACAATCCGCTGTGGTTCCTCAAGCGCGTGATCACGGTCCACCCGCTGGGCGGCGCGCCGATGGGCCGCCACCCGGGCGAGGGCGTCGTGGACGCCTACGGCAACGTGTTCGGTCATCCTGGTCTGCACATCGCCGACGGTTCGGTGATGCCGGGGCCCACAGGCCCCAATCCCAGCTTCACGATCGCGGCGCTGGCCGATCGCTTCGCCGACCAGATCATCGACCCCGACCGACGCGCCGCGGAGGCGGCGGCCTCATGACCTCAAGCGTTCGCTTCACAGAGGAGATGCTCGGGCACGTCACGTTCGGCGAGACCGACTTCGCCCGTGGCGCCCAGCCGGACCGTGACGGGTCTAGTGCCTTCAAGTTCCACCTGACGATCGAGGTCGAGGACATCGAGTCCTTCGGCAACGACCCGCTGCGGCCGGCGACGGCCGTCGGGTACGTGGTCGGTGACGCCTTCGGCGGCAAGCTGCCGGTCGAGCAGGGCTGGTTCAACCTCTTCGTCGACGTCGAGCCGGGCGTCAAGCACATGCTCTACCGGCTGTGGTTCCGCGACGGGGTCGGCAACCCGCTGACCATGACCGGCTTCAAGCTGGTCAAGGACGACGCGGGCTTCGACGTCTGGAAGGACACCACGACGCTGTTCACGCGCATCCTCCAGGGCCACGTGCCCGAGGGCGGCGACGACGCGGCGACGGTGCTCGCCAGCGGGACGATCATCATCCGCGCGCGCGACTTCGCCAAGCAGCTGACGACGTTCCGCGCCGGCGGCCCGAGCCTCCCCGCGCAGCTCGGCGCGCTGGCCAAGTTCGGGATCATCTTCGTGCAGCAGCTGGCCGAGGCCTACCTGCGTAAGGGGCGCAAGCGTGTCGCCGCGTAAAGCCAAGCGCCTCGCGGAAGCCGAGGCGGCCCGCAGCAAGCCGTCGAACCGGACGCATCTGCTCGGGTTCCTCGCCGGCGGCGCCGTGATCACCGTCTTCGGCGCGGAGATCGCGCGCGTCTGGAAGCTCGGCGCCCTGCCGCGCAGCCGCCAGATCACCTCCGAGGAGGAGCGCCGGGCCAAGCCGATCGAAGCGGTGATGACGCTGCGCGAGGGCTACAGCGTCAGCCGAACGCGCGAGAACTCGCTGTTCAACATGCTCGCCTCGTTCACCGTCGCCTTCGGCATCACGCGGGCGATCACGTGGACGATCCGCGAGCACGGCGGCATCGGTCCGATCAAGGACGTCAAGGTCGGCGACCGCCACATCCACCACTTCCTGCCCGGCGGCATCCTGAGCTTGGCCGCGGGCGGCGTGGCGATCGGGACCAAGGGCGAGAAGCTCGACAAGTACCTCGCGTTCCCGTTCGGGGTCGGCGTGGCGCTGGTCCTCGACGAGTCGGCGCTGTTGCTCGAGCTCGACGACGTCTATTGGACAGAGGAGGGCGTGCTGAGCGTCCAGATCGCCTTCGCGGCGATCGCGATGCTCTCGGCCATGGCGTACCTGATCCGGATGCTCCGCACCAGCACGGAAGCGGATTCGGAGACCGATTGGGAGTTGGCGGCCAAGGCCTGGGACGACCTCCAGATGAGCTCCGGTGGTGTACCGGGCATTGGCTTGTAACGCAGAAGGGATTCAGGCGTCATGGCGAAAACGATCCGCTCAACCGATTTCCGGCTAACGGCGAAGCAGCTGCTGGAGGCCAAGAACCGCCCCCAGACCGAACCGTGGGAGGACCAGGTCACGATCGGCCTGTCCGTCCTCACGCTCTTCGCCGTCTTCTGGGACGGCTGGCTGCACAACAACTCGACGACGCTGGACAGCTTCTGGTCGTCGGCGCACATCATGATGTACGCGGGCCTGACGGCGCTCGGGGCCTGGATCGGCCTCGTCTTCGTCAAGCGCCAGCCGAAGGGCAAGCTGGAGCTCAGCATGGCGGCCGTCCCGTACGGCTACGGCCTGGCGCTCGTCGCGCTGCCGCTGGCCGCGCTGGGTGGCCCAGGCGACTTCGCGTGGCACGCCGCGTACGGCTTCGAGAACCAGGTCGACGCCCCGTTCAGCCCCACCCATCAGATGCTCTTCCTCGCCGGCGGCCTGCTCGGCGCGATCGGCCTGGCCTCGACCTGGCACCGGCCTGGCCGCGAGCTGCCGCTGAGCAAGCTCTGGCCGGCGGTCCTGTCGGCCACCGCGGTCGTGGCGATGATCGAGTTCGCCTTCATGAACCTGCTGCCGTTCTTCTACAGCGTGGTTCCGACGAAGGACTTCCAGGACAACCTGCTGCGCTTCAACGACGCCTACACGCCCGGCACGGACGCGGTGCACAAGGAGGGCCTGGCGTCGGCGGTCCAGAACTACAGCGGCGACGTCTTTCCCTATTACCTGTTCGCGAACATGCAGGCGATCGGCGGGATGTTGATCTTCACCGCCGTCTTCGTCTCGGCGGTGCTCTACCTGCGCCGGCGCTGGGTGCTGCCGTTCGGCACGGTGACGATCATGGCCACGCTGCTCGCCGTGCTGTTCCCGTTCTTCACCCGCTTCACGAAGCCCGAGTTCATCGTGTCGCTGATCGTGACCGGGCTGCTGATCGACCTGCTCGCTCGCGTGCTGATCGCCGAGGATCCGCCGACGGCGCTGCGAATCCGGTCGTTCGCGCTGCTCGTGCCGCTGCTGATCTGGGGGCCGTTCCTGATCGCGATCGCGCTCGCCAGCGGCCTCGGCTGGAACCCGACGGTGTGGACCGGTGTGCTGAGCACGTCGGCCGGCGTCGGCTACGGGATCTCCCTGATCATGTTTCCCCCGTCCCTGCCCGCTGTGGAGCCTGTGGAGAGCACCTAGTGGCCTTTCATCCGGTGTTGATGACGAAGCTGATGTACAACGGCCGTCGCGCGCCGCTGACGCGTACGCCGGCCGAGGCGGGCCTCGAGTACGAGGACGCCGCGTTCCAGTCCACCGACGGCATCGGGCTCAAGGGCTGGTTCCTCCCGAGCGGCAAGGAAGGCAAGAGCCCCGCGGTCGTGTTCGTGCACGGCTGGATGTGGAACCGGATGGGCAACATCGCGCACCAGACGCCGGTGGAGGACGCGGACGTCGACTTCCTGCCCGCCGCCAAGGCGCTGCACGACGCCGGGTTCAACGTCCTGCTCTTCGAGGTCCGCCGTCACGGCGAGAGCGAGCCGGGCAAGGGCCCGATCAGCTACGGGCCGGTCGAGGCGCGCGACTACATCGGCGCGGTCCGCTACCTGCGCTCGCGCCCGGACGTCGACGGCGAGCGGATCGGGGCGATCGGCTGCTCGATGGGCGGCAACATCGTCATGTACGGCACGCCGGAGTGCCAGCCGATCAAGGCGATCCTCGCGATCCAGCCGACGAAGCTGGCGGTCTTCAACGCCAACTTCATGAAGACCGAGGTCGGTCCGATGGGGCCCGCGATGACCAAGCCGATGGATCTCGTCTACATGGCCATGCGCGTCCCACGCCCTGGAAAGCACGATCCGGGGGTGCCCGCCCGCAAGCTCGGCGCGACGGCCGTGCAGTACGTCCAGGGCACGGGCGACCCGTGGGGGACGATGGAGATCGTCGAGGAGTTCGCGCGCGTCACCCCCGGCAATGTCGGCCCCGTGATCAAGTACGAGTCCGCCGGCCGCTACGAGGGCTACGGCTACGTCTCCGAGCACGCCGACGACGTCGCCGCGTTCTTCACGCAGCACCTGTAGAGGAATCTCCTCATTTAGTTCGCATGCTTCGCCCCATACGCTGGCGGTGATGAATTTTCATCCGTTCGTAATGACGAAGCTCATGCTCCAAGGCCATCGGGCACCGGTGACGCGCACGCCGGCCGATGCCGGGCTCGAGTTCGAGGACGTCGCGTTCGCGGCGTCGGACGGAGTCGGGTTGAAGGGCTGGTTCATCCCGAGCGGTGAGGCGGGTGCGGGCGCCACGATCGTCTTCGTGCACGGCTGGATGTGGAACCGGCTCGGCAACGTCGGCGGCCAGACGGTCGTGCCCGACCTCGACGTCGACTTCCTGCCCGCCATCAGGGCGCTGCACGACGGCGGCTTCCACGTACTGACGTTCGACCTCCGCGGCCACGGCGAGAGCGAGGACGGCAAGGGCCCGCAGACGTACGGCCCCAACGAGTCGCGCGACTTCGTCGGCGCGATCGCCTATCTGCGCACGCGCCCCGATGTCGACGGCGAGCGCCTCGGCGCGATCGGCATGTCGGCGGGCGGCAACACCGTGATCTACGGCGGTGCGGCGGCGCAGCCGATCAAGGCCGTGCTGGCGATCCAGCCGACGCGGCTGGACGACTTCAACACGAACTTCGCCAAGACCGAGCTAGGCCGGTTCGGACCGGCGCTGATCAAGCCGATCGACCTCATCTACGCCGCGATGGGCGCGCCGCGGCCCAGCCGGCACGATCCGGCCGTGCCGGCCCGCGGGCTCAACGGCACGGTCGTGCAGTACGTGCAGGGCACCGGCGACCAGTGGGGCGAGCTGGCGGTGGTCGAGGAGTTCGCGGCCGCCACACCGGGCAACGCCGGGCCGGTCATCCAGTACCCGTCGACCGAGCGTTACTCGGGTTACCAGTACATCTCCAAACAGTCCGATGAGGTGGTCGCCTTCTTCAACGACCACCTCTGACGCTTGGACTATTCCTCGGCTTCGACCAGCCGCGGGCCGTAGGACGGCGGCGCGACCAGGAAGGCCACGCCGAAGCCCGTCATCGTCCCGACGATCAGGGCGCCGACCCACATCGTCGGCGTCCACCCCATGCCCTTGTCGATCGCGAGCACCAGGTAGTACGTGCACCAGAGCACCAGCGCGCCGAGCGGGCCGATGGCGCGGATCCCGCCGAGCGTCAGGCGCCCGTCGGCACGCTCGCCGCCGAGCCGCTTGTGCAGCAGGTCGATCGCGCCGCCCGCGATCAGCAGCGGGATGATCAGGGCGATGTCGCGGTACTCGGTCATGATGTTCACGAGCAGGCCGTAGCCGGCGAAGATCGCCGTGATCGCGCCGAACGGGACGGCCCAGCGGCGCAGCAGCAGCAGGATCGGGCCGAGCAGGACCATCGTGGTGACGATCATCGACGCGATGCCGTGGCTGGCGGCGTAGTAGTAGTACGGCCAGCTGTCGTCGCCGTAGCCCGTGAGGCCCGCGACGAGGCTCAGCGACTGGTCGTCGTGGGTGTCCTTGTAGCGCTGGTAGTCATGGACGAAGTCCGCGGTCGGCGTGACGTTGGTCATGAAGGCCGACAGGTACATCGTGATGAAGCCGGCGACGCCGATGAACAGGATCGTCGAGAACAGGACGGGCAGGAAGCCCTTGAAGTCCAGCTGGATGTCGTCCTTGGCCCACATTGATCTGATCCCGGTCGAGCAGAGCAGCAGCCCGCCGAAGAACAGCGCCAGGTGCGGCGGGCTGTAGATCGCGTCGACGCCGACCTCGAAGCCGTAGGCGGAATGCCAGATCAGGTCGGCCGGCCCGCCGATCGCGAGTGTGATCAGGCCGATGATCGCGACGCCGTAGCCGACGGGGATCGCCGCCAGGTCCGGGAGCAGCGACTTGCGTGGGTCCACCCCCGCCGCGATCTGGTAGCGCGTGACGAGCACGCCGATCCAGAGGCCGACCACCGTCAGGCCGCCGTAGAGGAACAGGTGCGCGATCGAGAAGAACGACTCCTGGCCCGTCTTGTTGTTGTGGCCGCGACCGTCGAAGAACATCGCCGTGATCGGCCAGAACGCGAGCGACATGGTGATCATGTCCTCGCGCCAGGTGGTGACAGGGCGAACGCCGCGCGCAGCCTTCGGCGCGCTGCGTGCCAGGTCCGTCAATTGTGTGGCCATCCGGCTAGAGCATCTTGTTCGTATTGCCGCGCTTGACCCGCATGACGCGGCGGATCGTGCGGGCGAGCGGTGCCGGCTGCTTGAGCGCGCCGAGGGCCATCTGCAGTTTGCTGCCGCCGGCGAGGCTCGCCTTGCCAGAGATCTTCACGACGTCGTTGATCATCTTCTGATCGCGCTCGAGCAGCCAGTACTCGACCATCTGGCCGTTCTCGATGTGGAACAGGCCGATCGCCTCGCCCGGGATCTCCATGTTCGGGCCGAGGATGATCCGGTACTTGATGATCGCGCAGGCGTGGTCGTCCGACGTCGTCGCGTCGTGGAACTCGCCGATGAACGTGCCCTGCTCGATCCCCAGCTTGTAGAGGTTCGAGTAGAGCTGGACGATCGCCGTGCGGCCGACGTGGTCGCCCGAGAGGAAGTGGTTGCCCGGGTAGTGGACGATGCAGTTCTCGCCGACGAGCGGCGCGAAGTTCTCCATGTCGCCCGCCATCAGGCAGTTCCAGTACTTGCCGAGGAACTCGAGCTGCTCTTGCTGCCGGCTCAGCGGGGTTGAGTCCTGTGAGGTCGGGCTGGTCACGAGAGTTCCTTTCTCAGACGACCGCGACGGGTTTGCGGTCTTCGTCGGGAGCATTGTCGGATTCGAAATCCATGTCGGGCAGGAAGCCCAGCCACTTGGGCAGCCACCAGTTCCAGTCGCCCATCAGCTCCATCGTCGCGGGGACGAGGACGAGCCGGACGAGCGTCGCGTCGAGCGCGATCGCGACCGCGAGGCCCACGCCGATCTCCTTGATCTGCGGTACGCCGGTCAAGGCGAAGACCGAGAAGACGACGACCATGATGAGCGCGGCGCTGGAGATGACCTTTGCGCTGCCCTGGAGGCCCTCGGCGACCGCGCGGCGGTTGTCGCCGGTCGCGTGGTAGCGCTCCTTGATCCGCGAGAGCAGGAAGACCTCGTAGTCCATCGAGAGGCCGAAGACGATCGCCAAGAGCAACGGCGGCGTTATCGCGTTGACGTAGCCGAGCGAGTTGAAGCCGGTGAAGTCGAACCAGCCCCACTGGAAGACCATCACCAGCACGCCGTAGGCGGCGCCGACGGTCAGCAGGTTCATCAGCACGGCCTTCAGCGGCAGCAGCACCGAGCGCAGCACGACGAGCAGCACGAAGTAGCTGCAGATCAGGACGAACAGGAAGATCTTCCACATGCCGCCGGAGATCTGGTGCGTGAAGTCGCGCGTCTGCGCCGAGGCGCCGCCGACGTCGATCACCGCGACCTTGTCGAGGCCCGAGGCCCTGCCGCCTTCGTCGCGCAGGTCGGTGACGAGCGCGAGCGTCGCCTCGCTCTCCGGGTCCTGGGACGGGATGACCCGGATCAGCGCGGCCTTGCCGTCGTCGGAGATCACCGGGTCGGCGACGCGGGCGACGCCCTTGGTCGCCTTCAGCCCGTCGACGTAGCCGCCGAGCGCCGTCTGGTTGGCCGGATCGGTGGCCGCGCTGTCGAACTTGGCGACGATCAGCGTCGGAGCGGACTCGCCCGGCGCTGCCTGCTTGGTGGCGAGCAACGTGCCCACGCGCGTCTCGTTGTCGGCCGGGAACTGGCGCAGCGCGCCGTTGCCGAACTCGAGCTGGAGCGCCGGGATCGCCAGCGCGATCAGGATGCCGGCGGCGAGGATCGCCGACAGCGCCGGGCGCTTCATGACCCGGTTCGACCAGCTCTCCCAGAACGTCGGCGCGCCGACGGGACGCTCCTTCTTCGGGCCTGACCCGGCGGTACGTCCGGGCGGTGAAGCTGACGATCGCGCCGCGCTTGTCCGCACGGTCCCCGAGCATCGTGATCAACGCGGGCAGCAGCGTGACGGCGCCGATGATCGCGATCGCCACGACGACGATCGCGCCGATCGCCAGCGAGCGCATGACCGTCGAGTTGATCAGGAACAGGCCGGCGAGCGAGACGATGACCGTGATGCCGGAGAAGACGACCGTCGCGCCGGAGGTCCGCATTGCGACATCGAGTGCCTCCTCCTTGGTCTTGCCCTCGTGCAGATCGTCGCGATAGCGCGACAGCACGAACAGCGAATAGTCGACCGCGACGCCGATCCCGAGCATCGAGGCGACGTTCGTGACGAACACCGACATCGTGATCGCGAGCGAGATGAAGAACACCACCGCGCCGGTGATGATCACGGCCGCGACGCCGAGGCCGACCGGCAGCAGGGCGGCGAGTACGGAGCCGAAGACGGCCAGGAGCACGATCAGGATCAGCGGGAAGCCGGTCGACTCCGCCTTCGCCAGATCCTCCTGCTGGAGCTCCTGCATGCCCGCCCACAGCGCCTGCTGGCCGACGACGAAGGGCTGCACGCCGTCGGTGACCTCGCCGACCACCAGGGCCTTGCGCAGGTCGACCGCGGCCTTGAGGACGTCGTCGCGCGTGCCCGTGACGGCCAGCGGGAAGACGATCACGCCGTCCTTGGGCTGGGCCTGCTTGGCGGCCTCAGCGGCCTCCGGGGCGAGCTCGACGTGATCGATGCCGGCCGCGGCCTTGCCCACGCGGTCGACGGCGGCGGCCGATCGCCGCCCTTCATCAGCAGCACGACGCCGAGCGGCTCGGTGCTCTGGCCCTTGAAGCGGGCGATCTCCTTGTCGACGTTGTCGGAGCCCGCGCCGGGCACCTCGAAGCCGCCGCCGCTCAGATGCTTCGTCTGCTGGGACGCGAACGGGATCGAGACCACGATCAGCGCGATCCAGATCCCGAAAACGAGCTTTCGTCGCGACCGGACGAATCCGGAAAGTCGGTTCATCGCGGATTGCAACGGTGTCCTCCTGGGCGCAACGGTGTCAGGCTGGTGAGAGTCAGAGCGTGAGCATAACCTCGGCCTGATCCCGCGCGCTAGCCCATCGTGGAGGGCGTTTCCAGGCGACTCAGGTGAGGTCGCGCGCGATCAACGTCGCGGCGGCCGGTGCGCCTTTCACGAAGCCGAAGAACGGGCCGAAGTCCTGCGTGGCCGCAAAACCCGGGAGATAGAGGCCCGGAAGGCTCGTCTGCATCGCTTCGTCGAGCACCGGAAAGCCGTTGCTGCAGGCAATCCCGGGTGCAGCGCGGCGAGGTACGGGCACGCGGGCGAGCTCGGCTTTGTAACCGGTCGCGAGGACGATCCGGTCGGGCTGGATGTGCGTCCCGTCCGAGAGGGTCGTGGCCGACACCACCTCGGTGTTGGCGTGCACGCGCACCGGGGCACGGTCCAGGCGCGGCTTGAGCCAGTGCTCGAGGGTCAGACGTCCGACCTCCCAGAAGCGGCGGCCGATCGCGTCGCGCTCGCCCTGCGGCAGCTTGCGCCACCAGCCGTCCGTGGCCAGCGTCTGCTCGATCAGCGGGTCGACGAAGCGCCAGCTGACGCGCTCGAAGCGCGGTGTGTCGTGGCGGTGCACGACGTCGATGCGCTCCGCGCCGTGCTCGCCGAGCAGCGCGGCCCACTCGTAGGCGCTCTGGCGGCCGCCGACGATCAGCACGCGCGCGCCCGCAAATGCGCTGAAGTCGACGAGGTCGCAGGTGTGGACGCCGTCCTCGGCCCACTCGGGCGTGTGCGTGAAGTGGGCGATGCCGGGAGCCGCGATGACCTTCCGGGCCTGTTGCGTGCTGCCGTCCTCGAAGACCGCGGTGAAGTGGTCCCCGTCGTGCGTGAGCGCGGTCACATGCGCGTCGCGGATCTCGAGGCCCGGCCTTGGCGATGAACCAGTCGGCGTACTCGAGAAAGAGCGCGATCGGCAGCGGGTCGACCTCGGTGGCCGGGATGCCGCGCTGCTGGAGGTACGCCTCCAGCGTGTGCTCGTTCGCGTGGTCCAGGTGCCAGTCCGGCCCGGAGCGCAGGTACATGTCGGCCGGCATGTGCTCGCGCCAGAACGACATCGGCCGGCCGACGATCTCCGTGCTCAGGCCCTTGTCGCGCGCCGCCTTGGCCGCGGCGAGCCCGTACGGGCCCGCACCGATGATCAGGACGTCAAGCAACGCGCAGGAGGATCGCTTCGCCCTGGCCGCCGCCGCCGCAGAGCGTGGCGACCCCGTATCCCCCGCCGCGCCGGCGCAGCTCGTACGCGAGCGTCAGCACGAGCCGCAGCCCCGAGCCCGCGAGCGGGTGGCCGAGCGCGACCGCCCCGCCGTTGACGTTGACCCGCTCGAGGTCGATCCCGAGCTGGGTCGCGGAGGCCAGCACGACGCCGGCGAAGGCCTCGTTGATCTCCCACAGCGCGATGTCCCGCGGCTCTGAGGCCGTGGCGCTCGAGCAGCTTCGCGGAGGCTTCGGCGGGGCGCAGGTGCAGCGTCGAGTCCGGGCCGGCGACCACGGCGCGGCCGAGGACCTCGGCCAGCGGGTCCTCGCGCGCGGTCGCGCGTCGTGATGATCGCCGCGGCCGCGCCGTCGGAGACCTGCGACGCGTTGCCGGCGGTGATCGTGCCGTCGGAGGTGAACGCGGGCTTCAGCGCCGCCAGCGTCTCGGAGCTGGCCGCGGGCCGCACCCCCTCGTCGCGGCTGAAGCTCGCCGAGCGCCACGATTTCCTCCGCGAGCTTCTCCGCCCCCGCTGCCGCGCGCCGGTGGGAGCGTGGCGGCGAACTCGTCCTGCGCTTCGCGCGAGATGCCCAGGCGCGCGTTCTCCGCATCCGACATCGCGCCCATCCCCGCGTCCGCGATCGAGCAGTACAGCCCGTCGTGGACCATGACGTCGATCATCGGCTGGTCGCCCATCCGCGGCGCCGGGCGGGTCCTGCAGCGCGTGCGGCGCACGGGTCATCGAGTCGAAGCCGCCGACCAGGACGGTGGCCGCCTCGCCCGCGTTGATCATCGCCGCGGCGATCCCCACCGCGCTCATGCTCGCGAGGCAGACGTCGTTGAGCGTGATGCCGGGGATCTCGCGGGCCACGCCGCCCGCGCAGCGCGGCCCGGCGGCCCGGGTTCTGCCCGTTCGCGGCCTGCAGCACGTTCCCGATCGCGATGTAGTCGGGCTCGAGCCGCGTGCGCGCGAGCGCCTCCCGCACCGCGTGCGCGCCGAGCGTCGACGGCATCGACCTTCGACAGCGCCCCGTTGAACCTGCCGATCGGTGTCCGCGCACCTCCGGCTATGACGACCGGGTCCACGCGGCCGAATCTAGCGCGCGGCCAACGCGGGCTCGTCGGTCGCGGCCGGTGGCGCGTCCGCCGAGGACTCGAAGTCCATGTCGGGCAGGAACCCGAGCCACTTCGGCAGCCACCAGTTCCAGTCGCCCATCAGCTCCATCGTCGTGGGGACGAGGATCAGGCGGACGATCGTGGCGTCGAGGAAGATCGCGACGGCGAGGCCGACGCCGATCTCCTTCACCTGCGGGACGCCGGTGCCGGCGAAGATCGCGAAGACGGCGACCATGATCAGCGCGGCGCTGGAGATCGTCTTGGCGCTCGCCTGCAGGCCCTCGCCGACCGCGCGCCGGTTGTCGCCGGTGGCGACGTAGCGCTCCTTGATGCGCGAGAGCATGAAGACCTCGTAGTCCATCGAGAGCCCGAAGACGATCGCCAGGACCAGCGCCGGTGTGATCGCCTGCACGTAGCCGAGCGACTCGTAGCCGGTGATGCCGTCGAACCAGCCCCACTGGAAGACGATCGACGAGCACGCCGTAGGCCGCGAGCGACCGAGAGGATGTTCATCAGCACGGCCTTGATCGGCAGGAAGACCGACCGCAGGACCAGCAGCAGCACGAAGAAGCTGAGCAGGACCACGAACAGCGCCGACCTTCCACAGCGAGCCGGAGATCAGGTCGTTGAAGTCCTGGTTCTGCGCCGCGGGGCCGCCGACGCGACAGCGGCCGCGCCGGCGACGCGCATGCGCGCGGACGCGGTCGACGAGCGCCGTCGGTCTCGCGTCGCTCTCGGGCCCGGTCTTGGGCGTCACCACGATCAGCGCCTTGCGTGCCGTCGGTCGAGACCGCCGCGGCGGACACGGAGGCGACGTTCGGCAGCGCCTTGGCGGCGGTCGCCGAAGGCAGCGAGCGCGGCGGCGTCGACGGGCTTGGAGCCGAAGTCGGCCACGACCTGGACCGGGCCGGTCGCGCCGGGGCCGGTGGCCTCGGAGGCGAGATCGAAGCCGACGCGGGTCTCGAAGTCCTTCGGGAACTGGTCGATCGCGCCGTTGCCGAGCTTCAGCGAGAGCGCGGGCGAGGCGATCAGCAGCATCAGCGCGGTCGCGCCGATCGCGAACGGCAGCGGGTGGCGCATCAGCATCGCGCGTCCAGCGCTCCCAGAAGCCCGGGCCGGTCTTGCGGCTTGGGCTTGCGGCGCAGCTTGCCGATGATCTTGCCCGGCTCGGAGACGCGGTGGCCGAGCATCGCGATCAGCGCCGGCAGCAGCGTCACGGCGGCCAGCACGGCGATCGCGACGACGACGATCGCGCCGATCGCCATCGAGCGCACGACCTTCGCGTCGATCAGGAACAGGCCGGAGAGGGCGACGATCACGGTCACGCCGGAGAAGACGACGGCCATCCCGGACGTGCGCATCGCGACCTCGCGCGCCTGCGCCTTGGCGCGCCCGTCCTTGAGCTCCTCGCGATAGCGGGCGAGGATGAACAGCGAGTAGTCCACCGCCACGCCGATGCCGAGCATCGAGGCCATGTTGGTGACGAAGATCGACATCTCCATCGTCTGCGAGAGGAAGTAGACGATCGCGCCCGGTGAGCATCACGGAGACGACGCCGAGCGCCAGCGGCAGCGCGGCCGCGGCGAGCGAGCCGAAGACCACGAGCAGGATGATCAGCACGATCGGCAGCCCGACGAACTCGGCCTGCTCGAGGTCCTGCTTGGAGACCTCCTGCATGCCCGCCCACAGCGCGCCCTGGCCGACGAGGTGGATCGGGACCGCGGCGCCCTCCTTGTCGATCTCGAGGTTCAGGCGCATCTTGGCCGCGTCGTCGACCGCCTCGTCGCGCGTCGCGGTGACGTTGAGCGGCATCACGACGATCGGCTTGTCGCTGGCGGCGCGAGCGGCCTTGACCGCCTCCGGGTTCAGCTGCACGCCGCTCGACGTCCTTGAAGCCGTCCTTCTGCGACCTTGTCGATCGCGGCGCCGAGCGCGGCCGCGTCGAGCTTGCGGTTGTCGAAGACGACGGCCAGCGTCTCGGCCTGCGCGCCCGGGATGTCCTTCAGCGCCGCGGCGACGTTGGCCGACCCCGAGCCTTTGTTCTCGAACCCACCGCCGGTCAGGTTCTTGGTCTGTTGCGAGGCGAACGGGACCGCGAGGACCAGAAGGCCGATCCAGACGCCGAGAACGAGACGGCGACGGCGAGCGACGAGGCGCTCCAGTCGGTCCATGGCTGCTTGCATGAGCCAATGTGTAGCTCAGACACGTGAGCTTGTGTAGAAACTCACTGGCCCAATCGGCCCTTGCATTCCAGCCCGAAACGCGGATAGAACACGAGTTCTGACCAAGATGCCGAGGAGGATCTGAATGGAGTCTGCGACCGCTGCGGTGGCGATGCCCCCCGCTGAGGTGCACGCAGTGCCGACCTCCGACGGCACGGAGGTCCGCCTCACGCGCTACAAGTTCGGCACCAAGGGGCCGCTCGTCCTGGCGCCGGGCTACGGCAACGCCGCGCGCGCGTTCGCGATCGACACCGTTCCCAAGAACTGGGTCCAGTACCTCGGCGAGCACGGCTACGACGTGTGGCTGCTGGACTACCGGGCCAGCCCGGACCTGCCGTCGAGCTTCACGCAGTTCACGGTCGACGACATCGCGATGCGCGACTGGCCGGCGGCGATCGACACCGTCCGCCGTGTCACGGGCGAGGAGTCCGTGCAGGCGATGGGCCACTGCGTCGGCGGGCTCTCGCTGTTCATGGCGATGGGCGGCGGCATGGAGGGCCTGCGCAGCGCGACCTTCTCCTCGCTCGCGGGCCACCCGATCCCGACCCCCGGCAACCAGGCGCGCGCCTGGGCGCGGATGGCGACGATCTTCAAGACGCTCGGGATCAAGGGCCTGAACACCGACTACGACCCGAAGGCCTGGGACGGCAAGCTGATCGAGACCGTGATGAAGCTGGCCCCGTTCCGCCACGTCTACGACAACCCGGTCGCACGCCGCATCTACTTCATCTACGGCGACGTCTTCGACTACGAGAACATCAACAAGGCCGACGATGGAGCAGGCCGTGCCGAGCTTCTTCGGCAACGGCAACATCACGTTCTTCGAGCACATCTCGCTGATGATCCGCGCCGAGCGCGGCGCGCGACAAGCACGGCGAGGACGCCTATCTGTCCAACCTGGACGCGTACAAGCTCCCGATCAACTTCATCACCGGCGAGCACAACAAGATGTTCGTGCCCAAGGGCCTGCAGCGCACGTATGACACGCTGCGCCGGGCCCATGGCCCGCAGGACTACACCCACCACGTCATCAAGGACTACGCCCACCTCGATCTGTGGCTGGGCACCAACGCCGAACGCGACGTGTGGCCGACCGCCCTCGCCGAGCTGGAGAAGCACAACTAGATGAGCACCACCGCTGACGACTCGCCCGCCGCGGACCAGCAGCACAGCGGGCTGAAGGATCTCTTCAGCTATCCGCTGACCTCGGCGATTCAGGACCGCCGCACGCGCCGCGTGGCCCAGGGCGTCTCGCTCAAGCACGGCGCGCAGCCCTACGAGAGCCCGAACGAGCCCTCGCCGCTGACCCCGCTGGAGGAGGCGATCCTGATCGCCTCGACGAGCCTGACCGGCGCCGTCATGCACGACGGCCCGACGAAGAAGCCCGACGGCTCGGCCGAGCTCGGGACGATGTTCCTCGAGGTCGCGGGCCGCGCGGCGTCCAGCGCCGACAACGCCCAGGCCACGTCGTTCTTCATGACCAACGACGAGGGCGTCTGGCTGATCAAGCGCCCGCGCGGGCGCGAGGCGCTCGAGCTGCTGCGCGAGATCCCGCCGCGCTGGGAGGACCGCACCGAGGACGACTGGATGTCGTTCGCCAACGCGGTCAAGCGCAAGGTCTACGACGGCCGGCTCGCGATGCCCGAGAACCAGTGGCCGTACTTCCTGGGCTGGAACGGCCAGCACTCCAACGCGCCGGGCACGACCCAGTTCCTGCCCGTCGTCGACAACACGCGCCAGTACATCAACGTGCTGCTGATCCTGCTCTCGGAGCCGGCCGGCAAGGTGCCGCTGTTCATCGACGACTGGAGCGCCTTCAAGCCCTCCAACGCGATGGAGTGGGGCGCCTGGGCGGCGTCGAAGATCGGCCTCGTCGACCCGATCCCGTACCAGCCGATCGGCGGCCTCAAGCGCGCCCGCGGCGGCTTCGCGAGCCCGGACACGCCGGCGCCGATGGGGTCGCTGACGACGGTCCGCACCGACTACGAGGCGCACTTCCTGCTGCAGAACCTGATGCTCACCGGCGAGGCGCTGCGCCTCGGCGGCTGGGTCCACGGCGCGCCGATGATCCCGAACGTCTGGAAGCGCGACCCCGCGGCCGGCATCCTCGGCCTCGGCTTCCGCGAGTACAGCGCCAAGACGTTCGACTCGCGCTGGAAGCGCTGGCCGCCGGTGCCCGCCTCGCAGCCCAACTACGTCGGCATCGACGGCGTGCTCGAGGGTCTCTGCCCGCCCTATGTCACCGACATGGACGCCGCGGTCGACCAGGTGCTCGAGGAGAAGTTCGGCCCGGGTGGCACGTACACCGACGCCGAGGTCTTCGCGCAGTCCTACAAGGACAAGGCGACCGCCGAGACGTACATGAAGAACGCCGGCCACCCGTCGGCCGAGGCGATCGAGTACACGAAGGAGATCTGCCGCTACCTGGTGGACACCTACGGGCGCTTCCCGGCGCACACGGACGCGTTCCACCTGCCCGGCGTCTGGGTGCAGTTCTCGCACCTGGAGATCGAGTACTACGAGCAGTACGCCAACCCGCGCCACGTGCAGCGCGCGGCCGACGGTCGAGAGATCTGGAACCGCCACTGACACCGGGAGGGAATGAGCTCGGTCGCATGACCGGGCTCACCCTGTTCACACCGATCCGCCGGCAGTGGGTGTGGCTGCTGACGGCTCGGCTTCCCGGTCGCGCGCCGCCTGCCGTTCATGCGGCGCCACATCCTGCAGTTCAACTTCATCAAGTTCGTGCGCTGGACGATCGTGCCCGAGCTCGACGGCGAGCGGCTGCACTACCCGTACCTGTTCTTCGAGAGCAACTTCGACGGGCCGTGGCAGCACTACATCGACGCGTTCGCGTACGTGATCCCGACCGACATCCGGGTCACGTGGGGTCGTGGTCCCGGCTTTCCCGGCGCCGCCGCCGGCCGAGCCGCTGAAGGCGTGGATCGCGCACAACAGCATGGAGGGCGGCACGTACTACTGCGCCCACCCCGACGACTCGACGCGGATGGTCAAGAACGCGCTGGTCGTGCGCGAGCGCCTCGAAGCGCTGCGGCGCTCGGCGGCCGCGCTGGGCCCCGAGGAGTTCAAGGCCGAGTGGGAGCGGTTCCTCAGCGACAACCAGGCGCACCTGTGAACGGCGAACCGCGTCGGGACCGCCTACGCGCTGACCACCTTCGCCCGGATCCTGCCCGGCAAGGCCGACGAGCTCGAGGCGTACCTGGGCTCGCTGCCGAAGGGCCCGGAGAGCCCGTTCGCGCGGCTGGGCATGCTCCACATCGCGCGCGTGCAGATCTTCCGCGCGCTCGTGCACCAGGGCCCGTTGCAAAAACACACGGACACGCTGCAGAATGCTCATCTGGTGTTCACGAGCACGATCGACGGTGACCTCGACCCCTACCTCGAACGCGCTCGCCGAGCGTGTGCCGGAGGCCGACGAGTGGTGGGGCCGCTGCGCCGGCTATCCCGGCCGTGCGGATCGTGGCGGCGTTCCGCGCGTGGGTGCGCGAGCGCCAGGTGGACACCGGCCTGTTCCAGTCGGCGATCCCCACCGCGACCGTCGGCGACGTGCGCGAGGCGCTGGCGCTGCGCGAGAACGTGATCGACTTCGCCGTCGGCGCGCAGGGCCTCGACGCCGCGACGTTGCAGCAGCGCTTCCGCTCGACGTTCTGATGCGGCGACCCACGAACCTCGCGCGCCGCGGCGGTGCCGCCGCGGACATCGACCTCGCCGACATCCAGGGCAACGTGCTGCGCGGCTACACGATGCCGGCCGCGGCCTACCTGTTCCTGCGGATCGTCGACGTCGAGAAGGCGCGGGCGCTGATGACGCGGATGCTGCCCGCAGGTCGCGACCGCCGCGCCGTGGCAGAACGGGGCGCCCGCGACGGCGATGAACGTCGCCTTCACCTTCGCCGGGCTGCGGGCGCTGGAGCTGCCCGAGGACGTGCTGGCGTCGTTTCCCGACGTGTTCCGGGAAGGGCATGGCCGCCCGCGCGGAGCAGTTGGGCGACCGCGGCCCGAGCGCCCCGGAGCACTGGGAGGCCGGCCTCGGCACCGGCGACGCGCACGTGCTCGTCACGGTCTACGCCGTCGACGTCGACCACCTGCGCGCGGCGCTCGCCGAGATCCTCGGCGCCGACTCCGAGCACGCCGTCGAGCTCGTCCACCTGCAGCGCGCGGAGTCGCTCGCCGGCGGTCGCGACCACTTCGGCTTCTTCGACGGCATCGCCCAGCCCGCGCTGATCGGCTCGGGCGTGACGCCGCGCCCCGGCGACGGGCAGCCCGACGGCAAGGGCGGCTGGCGCGGGCTCGCCACCGGCGAGGTCCTGCTCGGCTACCGCGACGAGGACGGAACGCTGCCCGTGGCGCCGGTCGCGCCGTTCGAGCGCAACGGCACCTTCGTCGTCTACCGCAAGCTCGCGATGCACGTCGGCGCCTTCCGCAGCTACATCGCCGCCGAGGGCGAGCGCTATCCCGGCGGCCCGCGCGAGCTCGCGGCGAAGATCGTCGGGCCGCTGGCCGGACGGCACGCCGCTGGTCCTCTCCCCCGACGGCCCCGACGCGTCGATCTCCTCCGACACCGAGCGGATCAACGACTTCGGCTACGCCGACGACCCCGAGGGCCTGCGCTGCCCGCTCGGCGTCGCACATCCGCCGCTCCAACCCGCGCGACGCGGAGGGCTTCTTCGACGGCCGGCTCTCCGACCGCCACCGCATCGTCCGCCGCGGCCGCCCCTACGGCATGCCGCTGCCCGGCCGGCGCGCTCGAGGACGACGGCGCCGACCGCGGCCTCGTCTTCATCTGCTTCCAGGCCAACATCTGGCGCCAGTTCGAGACCATCCAGTCGCTCTGGATCGACGACGGCGACCCCTTCGGCCTCGGCCGCGACAAGGACTTCCTGGTCGGCGAGCCGCACGGCACGAACGGCAAGATGACGATCCAGGGCCACCCGCCGTACTTCCTCAAACCGCAGCCGCGCTTCGTCACCACGCGCGGCGGCGAGTACCTCTTCCAGCCGTCGATGAGCGCGCTGCGCCGCCTCGCCGGCGTCGAGTAGCCGCGCTGGTCACAGCGCCGTCCACGTCCACGTGCCGGCCAGCATGTCGAAGCGCCCGTAGGTGATCTTCGCGGTGTCGATCGCGAAGCGGAAGGCATAGCCGCCCTCGGGCGCGCGCATCACCAGGAAGCCGCTCTCGGTCACGACGCCCTGCTGGTGGATGGCGAAGTTGATCCGGCGCATGAACTCGAGCATCGCGTCGACCTTCTGCTGCGCGGTGAGCCCGTCGAGCGCCGACAGGCGCTTGGCCGCCTCGATCAGCTTCGGGCCGTTGCCACGCACCGACGACGTCGCGCTGAGCAGTTCGTCGGCCACGGCGCCGGCGTTGAACGGCATCGGCGTCGGCGTGGGCGCTGCCGGCCCGCCGTCGGCGGGGCGCTTCGAGCGCATCCCCGCCGCACGCACGCCGATGTACCAGAGCGCAATGTCGGCGAGCGTCTCCGCGGTGCGCTCGGCGTCCTTGCCCGCCGCCTCGAGCGCGAGCCGGTAGGCCGGCAGCAACCGCGGCAGCGTCTGCGCGTTGAGCACGCTCGGCCAGATCACGCCGCCCTCGCCGGTGTAGAAGACGCAGACCGTCATCCCCTGACCTTCGAAGTCCTCGCGCCACTCGGCCGGGACCGCGGCCGCGGCCGCCTCCAGCGACGCCTCGGGCGGGAAGAACGGCACGAGCTCGAGGCTCGTGTCCTCGATGGACGCGATCGGCAGCGATACCTGCTCGCCGCTGTCGAGCACGAGGTAGACGCGCCCGAGGACCGCATTGACGGCGACCTCGGTGACGTGCTCGTCGAGGTACGCCGCGACGACATCGGAGGTCGCCGCGAACGGCCAGTGATTGAGCGTCCGGGGCGCGGGCGGGGTGTCGGTCGGCGTGCGCTGGAGCAGCCGGGCGACAGCTTGGTTGCCGGCGCTGCGCTGCAGTGCGAGCACGCCCGCGGCGGGTGCCGGAAGCGCGCGCGGCGCCGTCCGGGGCGGCCGTCGCGGCGCCTCGGCCGGAGCATTGATGCGAGCGATCGACATGCCGGTGAGGACCCCGGCTCGCCGCCGGAGGTTGGCCGCTTGCGTCAACCGCCGTCTCACAGGGTGCGCATGGACCTGCCCCGGTCCAGTGGAGATCCCATGCGCCGTCTCGCCGCCGTCCTCGCCGCTCTGGTGCTTCCCGCGGGTGCGTCGGCCGCCGGGACGATCTCCTCGCTCTCGATCAACCCGAGCATGGTTCGCGACGGGGGACTTCACGATCGCCACGAACGCCGCGGCGCCCGACACGATCGTCCAGATCATGGCCGCGATCGGGAACGTCCCGCGCACCGCGAACCTGTCGGTGAACGCCGCGACGCCCACCGGCGCGCAGCTGAGCGCGGTGTCGGTGACGCCCACGAGCGTCGTCGGCGGTGCGGGCGCGACCGGCACGGTGCGCTTCACCGCGGCGACCGACGGCCGGCGCGATCTATGCCTCCAGCCGAGAACGCACCACCGCCCTTGACGGCTGGCTATGGACCTACAACCATCGCCCACGACACTCAGCCATCGGCCGCCAACCACCCATCAGCCGCCTGAACAACCTGCTCGGGACCTACAACTCGACGAGCACCGGAAGCGATGGCCGTGACGGTCTCGCCCCAACCCGGCCTCGAACGCTGATGCTTGGGTAGACGCCGGCGCCGTGGACCTCATGGCTCGTCGTTGATACTGGGGGTGTCGTCGGGCACGGTCATGCACGGCCGCTCCGAAAGAGGGGTGTGCTTGCTGAGCTCCGGTATCCGGACTCCCTCAATCACACCCCCCGGCTTCGCCCACGTTGTGACGTCGGTCGCGGTGGCGCCGGGCCGCGTGTCGGGCTCGGCGAGTGTCGAGTTTCTCGCGCTCTGTTGGAGAAACTCAACCTGCGTGACCGGCTTAGTTGAGCCGCCGGGTGGGCCCTCATTCCCAACCGGCGGCTCTCGGACCCCCCTGCCCTAAGGCGTTGTCGTCGACAGCGTGTAGGTCAACGTCTTCGAGTACGTGCCGGTGCGCAGCGCGTCGGTGGCGCCGATGTGCTGCTTGAACGCGATCGTCACCACGTCGTTGGACACCGGTGCCGTCCAGGTGGCCTTCGAGAACTCGACCACCAGCGGCGACGGCAGCGCGAACGTGCCGTTCATCAGGCTGCCGGGCGTCGGAGACCGTCAGCGCCGCGTCGCCCGCGGTCGAGAGCACGGTCGCGGTCGTCGAGCGTCGTGTAGTCCTTCGTCACGCCGGGCGTGAACGCGCCGAAGGTCGCCGGGGCGCCGAGCACGAGCGACAGCGTCGCCGGCACCGAGCCGCCGACGGAGCCCGAAGCGTCGGTCACGACCGGCAGCGCCGGCGCCGTGGTCGGCGGCGACGTGGCCCTTGCCGTCCTTGGACGCCAGCTGCTCGAACGCGTAGGCCATGCCGACGAGCTTGTCGTCGTCCCACGCGCGGCCGAGCAGCTGCAGGTTGATCGGCTGGCCGTGGTCGTTGACGCCCGCCGGGAAGACGACCGTCGGGATGCCGGGGCCGGCGCCGGGCGTGTCGCGGCGGCCGAAGCTCGCCTTGCCGCCGCCGCCGTCGTTGAGCGTGATGTCGCTGAGCAGGCCCGGGTAGACGACGGCGTCGACGCCGAGGTTGTCGGCGCCGGCCGTGTCCAGCCAGGTCTTCGCGTTGGCCTTGTAGGCGCACGCGGTAGGCGCGGCGGGCGACGATCTCGTCCGGCGGTCATCCGCGGCGGCCGGGGCGACGGCGCAGGCGCTGGCGTCCTGGCGCGTGTACCAGACCTTCTTCTGCGAGCAGCTGACGTCGACCGCGTTGCGGATCTGGAAGCCCTGCTCGGCCAGCTCCGGGTGCGCGTCGATGTACTGCATCCAGCCTTCCTGCGACGTGTTGCCGGTCGGGTTGACCGCCGGCGCCGACGGCGTGTTGGCGTCGCCGACGGTCGAGCCCATCTCGACGATCGTGGCGCCCGCGTCGGTCAGGTACTTCAGCGCCGCCTTCGAGGCGTCGGTCGTGCCGGTGGTGCCGAACGGGTCCTCCCAGACGGCCGGGATGTAGCCGATCCGCTTGCCGCGCAGCGCGTTGGGATCGAGCATCGAGCGCCAGTCCGCGGGCCGCTCGGCGTCGGCCGGCGCGGTCGTCGGATCGTCGGGGTCGGTGCCGGTGACGACGTTGAGCATGTCGGCGAGATCGCCGACCGAGCGCGTCATCACGCCGCCGAAGTCGGTCAGCCACGACAGCGGCATGATGCCGCTGCCGCTCTCCAGCCCGTCGGTGCCGCGCAGCGTGACGAGCGAGGCGCCGGACGCGGGTGCGTAGAGCGAGTCGCCGGTCTGCGAGCCGAGCGCGCCGCCGGCGAGGTTCGCGGCGACCGCGGTCGCCGAGCCGCCGCTGGAGGCCAGCGCCGACTTCGACGGCTGGAACGCGTTCCACACCTGGCCCCACGGGTCGTTGGAGTAGTTGCCGCTCGTCGCGTACTCCTCGAGCGCCGCCTTGCCGATGATCACCGCGCCCGCCTCGCGCAGCTTGGCGACCTGGAAGGCGTCCTTCTTCGGCCGGAAGCCGGCGAAGGTGAAGCTGCCGTTGGTGGTCGCCATGTCCTTGGTGTCGTAGAGGTTCTTGATCGCGATCGGGATGCCGAGGACGGGCGAGCGCTTGCCCGCGGCGCGCGCCGCGTCGGCGGCCGCGCCTGCGCCATCGCGTCGGAGGCGACGATCTCGTAGGCGTTGAAGCCGAACTGGCCCTGGTCGTAGACCGCGATCCGGTCGAGGTAGGCGCGCGTGATCTTCTGCGAGGTCGTCAGGCCCGACTCCATGTCGGCGCGCATCTGGCCGATCGTCTTCTCGACCACGTCGTAGCCGGACGTCGTGACCGGCTTCGGCGCGGCCGGCGACCGGCGATCGCGCGGGATCGCAGCCGACGCCGCGCGCAGGAGCCGGCGACGCGTGAAGTTGTCGATCGAGCAGAGCTGGGCGGGGGTCAGGTCGGCGAGCTCGGGCGTCGCCGCGAGCGTCGAGGCGGTCGTCTCGACCTTCAGCCGCTCGGCGGCCGAGGTCGCCGTCGTCACGCGCTGGCCGAGCACGACGTAGTGCAGCAGCGACTTGGTCGCGCCGGGCGCGAGCGTCAGCGTGTTGACGTAGGCCTGGAAGTTGCCCTCGTGCCCGCCGTAGGAGAGCGGGTTGTTGAACGTGTCGTGCAGCCAGTTGCCGGTGAAGGTCATCGCGCCGCCGAACGGCGCGGGCGTGCCGATGACCGTGGCCTGCGGGCCGCCGACGAGCGTCGTGCCCGACAGCGGCGTCGCGACCTCGGCCCACGCGTCGGCCGCGGTCACGGTCGTGTCGCCGCTGGAGGTGTTGACCATCGCGCTCGAGTTCGCGCCCGACGGGCTGTAGCCGGTCTGGCCGCCGAAGGCGACCTTGACCGTGATCGGCGCCGCCGTCGTGTTGGTGAACGTGTCGAGCCAGCGCGCCCAGCTCGCCGAGGCCCGACGTCCTTCTTGACCAGCACCGACGCGCGAGATCGCGACGCCGCCGAGCGGCACCGCCTGCGTCGTCGTGAAGCGGTCGACGCCGTCGAAGGTCAGGCCGAAGCCGCGCATCAGCTCGCCGTTGAACCGCGGCGCGGGCGTCGAGGACACCCAGACCTTGATCCCGCCGTAGCCGTTGATCGTGGTGCTGTAGGCACCGTCTGGTCCCGGCCGCCGACCTGCGTGGCGCGGATGCTGCCCGTATCGACACGCGGCGGCGCGACGTCCTGGATGCCCCAGAACGTGCCGTTGGTGTCGGAGACGTAGTTGAAGGCGGCCCCTGGACCGGCCGCGACGAGGCAGCCGAGGGTCGCGACGGTCGAGACAGCGGCCGCCCGGACGAGGAATCGAGACATGACGGACCGCATCCAACCGGCTTTCGGCTGCCCTCCAACACAGCCCGCCGGTCGAGCGGGATTCGACCGGCGGGTGTTGAGATCAGCCCACGCCCGGCGCGGGCGCGTACTGGCCGAGGAAGTCCGGCCCGATGATCTGCTGTTCGACCGCGGCCTTGCCGATGTAGCACCGCCACTCGCGGCCGTCGGAGCGCAGCGAGCGGCAGCCGCCATTGACGTACTTGCGCGCATCGACGGTCGGCTCGACCGTGCCCTTGAGGTCATCGATCTCGGACTTGAAGGCGCCGTCGATCGTGCAGTGGTACTGGACGCCCGGCTTCTCGACCGTGCACGTCGGTGTCGTGCCGACCAGGAAGCGGGTGCCGGCGGGCATGGAGCGGGCGACGTCCTCCTCGCTCAGCAGGCTCGCGGCGACGGCGGCGCCGGGAAGCAGGATCGCGAGCGTCAGCGCGCCGCCGGCGATCCGGCGACGACGACGGGTGGCGCGACGGCGGTCGGCGCGGGCGGCGCGCTCGAGCTCGTCGCCGATGGCATCAAGGCGGGCGGTCATCGGTTCCTCTCCTTGCGAAGCGCGGCGAGGCCGCGGTGGACGCGCACGCGGGCGGCGCCGGGCGTGGTGCCGAGCGCGGCGGCGACCTCGTCGTATTCCAGTTCGTCGATCACGCGCAGGCGCACGGCCTCCGGGAGCGCCTCGTCGTCGAGCCCCTCGAGCCAGGCCTCCTGCGGGGAGACCGTGGGCGGCGTGACGAGCATCCCGAGCCGCTCGCGCGCGCTCGCCTCGAGCGCGCGGCGGCGGACCGAGACCAGCAGCACGTTGCGCGCGATCCCGAACAGCCACGGCGCGGCGGAGCCTTCGCACTCGTCGCGGAAACGGCTGCGCACGAGCCAGACCTGCGCGAAGGTCTCGGCGGTGAGCTCGTGGGCGGCGTCCTCGTCGCGGCAACGGCGCCGGTGGTAGCCGAGCACGCGGTCCGCGTAGCGGTCGTAGAGCTCGCGGAACGCTCCCGGATCGGTCCGGGCCGCCGCGAGCAGGGCGGCATCGCTTTTCACGACCGGTACATGACGCGGTGGCCTCGCTGCGTTACACCTTCCAGCGCCGGACGAGGAACAGGCCGAGGAAGAGAAGACCGAAGAACCCGATCCCGATCGCGATCCACAGTCCCGGGTTCGAGCTCCGCTCGTCGGGCCGAACCACGTCGCCCGCGAGGCTGACCTTCCCGCCGAGGTCGAGCACGGCGGCGGGTCGCTCATCGTCGGAGGGGTCCTGGATCCAGCGCACGATCTGCCCGTCGGCGTAGTGCTGGAGCGCCTTGAACACGATCTGCGGCTCATCCGGGAGCGGGCCGAGCTTGACCTTGAAGTCCTCGGTACGGCCCGGGTTGATCGCGTTGCCCTCGTCCGCGGTCCAGGTCACCTCGCCCGTGGGGAGGACGACGTGCGACCAGCCGTCGGGCGACGAGACCTCCGCGGGCACGCCCTTCGGGAGGAAGACGTCGACCTGGACGGTGGCGGAGTCGTCGCGCTCGTTGGGCACGCGGAACGTCAGGTCGGCGGTCTGGCCGGGCCGCGAGCTCTCCGGCAGCACGGTCACGTGGGCCAGGGCGGTCGCGGGAAAGAGCAGCGCCACCACCAGCGCGAGCGCGAGCCTCATCGCACGCGCACCGGGATCTTGACCACGTCCTCGTCGATGTCCGACGTGCGGACGGCGAGCTCGAGCGTCCAGAGGCCTGGGAAGGGAACGTTCATCCGGGGTGCAACGTAGTGGCCCGGCTCGGCGGCGGCCAGTTCGACCGGCAACGGGCCGAGGTCCTCGCCGCCCGGCGGGATCAGCCGCGCGGTGACCTCCTGCGGCACGATCAGCCCGCCGTCCTTGGCGTCCAGGAAGACGTCGGCGACGTTCTCGCCCTGCTTGGCCCGGTCCATGTGCAGCTGCACGCGGCCGCCCTGGGGGCCCGGAACCTCGACGTCCACGGGCGGGGCGTACGCCACCCGGGCGGGCTCCGCATTGACCAGTGTCGCGGTCACCGCGAGCACGAGCACCCCGAGCACGACCTCCGCGATGACGGTCCGCCGCAGCCGCCGCCCGACATCGCCGTCCATCCGCGCGACGACGCGTCGCGAGACCGAGGCGAGCGCGATGATCACCAGCACGAGCGCCGACTTGATCAGCAGCAGCTTCCCGAAGTCGGTCGCCGGCAGCGCGGCCAGCGCGCCGGTCTGGCGCCAGGCGAGGTAGACGCCCGTCACGCCGAGCGCGGCGAAGCAGATCAGCGCGAGCCGCGAGAAACGCGGCAGGACGGGCTCAAGGGTCGTGTGGGTGCGTCCGAGCACGCACACGAGCAGCAGCGTGAGCCCGCCGAACCACAGCGCCATCGCCAGCAGGTGCACCGTCGCGGCGGGAACGCCGAGCCAGGTCTGGACGCCGGTCCGGGAGTGGTCGGTCAGGGTCCAGGTGAACAGGAGCCCGATCGCGCACGCGCTCGCCGCGATCGTCAGCGCCCGCGACGGCCGCTGCAGCGCGCGGGCGACCAGCAGCGCGAACGCCCCGGTCAGCAGGAGGCGCAGCAGCAGCGCCTGCCCGAACCGCGTCGAGAGCGTGAAGGACAGCGACAGCGAACCGGTCGCATAGGGACCCTGAAGCAGCAGCACCGCGAACGTGCCGCCCGCCAGCATCCCGATGCCGGTCCAGAGGAAGCGCCGCCCGCGCGGCGACCGCGGCCCCTCGGGCCAGAGGAACAGCAGGACGCAGGCGCCGCCGAGCGCGAGCGCGAGCCCGAGGAAGGCGACGCCGCGCGCGACGGCGTCGAGGGCCTCGACCACCTTGCTCGACGAGCCGTCGCCGACCGCGACGGTCGCGCTCGGCGCGCCGATGCTGAACGAGAAGGCCCCCGAGACCGGGTGCGAGTCGGCGGAGGTGACCCGCCACGCGACGACATAGGTCCCGTCCGCGAGCCCGCTCGGCAATGCGAGCGCCGCGGTCGCGGGATCGCCGCCGACGTGGCGTGCGGCGGAGGTCTTGATCTCCTTGCCGCTCGCGTCGAGCAGCCGCATCGAGCTCGGCCCGAGGTCGACCGCCTCGCTGAAGCGCATCGAGACGCTGCGCGGGGCCGTCTTCAGCAGCGCGCCGTCGGCCGGGTTCGTGTGGACGACCGTCGCGTGCGCGCTCGCCGCCGCCGGCAGGAGGACGAGCGCCAGCAGCGCCGCCAGCAGCGCGCGGGCGATCAGCTTCATCCGAGGCGCTTGAGCACCGTTTGCAGGACCGCCTCGGCCTTCGCCGACGAGTCCGCGCGCTCCCCGATGATCTTCCGGTGGGTCACGTCGAGATAGAGGATCACATTCGCGCGGTGGACGATGGCGTGGGCCGCGTCCTCGTAATAGACGTCATCGGCCGGGTTGGTGTGCGCGATCTGCTGCAGCACGCCCTTCCAGCCGCCTGTCTCGAACGGTCGGCTGGAGACGTTGTAGGTCCCGAGGATCGGTGATGGGCCGCCGCGGACGACGTACTTCGCGGGGCACTTGGAGACCGCGTCGGTGGCCTCCTTCATCCCGTCCTTGGCGATCGCGCTCGTGCCGAACACGAACGCGCCCTGCGTGATGCTCGGCGTGCGGATGTCGGTGTCGAGCTTCGGCCCGACGACGAACTCCGTGACGGGCTCCGCGGCCTTGGGTTCGACGGCGTGATCGGACTGCGACGGCGCGTTCGCACGCTGCGTCAGCGGACAGGTCTCCAGCGCCTCACGCGGCACGTAGTTCGCGTGCGAGTGGTAGTCGTCATCGACCCAGTACTCCTCGACGAGCGGCCGCATCGTCTGGGTCTCGTCGCTGGCCTTGAAGTAGGCGGCCTTGACGTCCTTGTCGGTGTAGCTCGACTTGCCGTCGGAACCACAGCCCGCGATGGCGACGAGCGCCAGACACACGAGGACCCGCCGCATCAGCCGCCTGCGTTCGAGCGCATCGTGTCGGCGACCGCGAACGCCCCGTCCTTGACCTGGAGCGCGATGTTGTTGTCGTAGCGCATCGTGTGGTCCGAGGCGAACGCGAGGCCGCTGTCGCCGAGGAAGGTCGTGTACTCCGGATCCAGCAGCGCCAGCTCCTGGCTGTTGCGCTGAGGATCGACCTTGCCGCTCTGCGTCACCGCCTGGGCGAGCGCGCGCAGGCCGTCGTACGCCTGCAGCGCGTCGAAGCCGGGCGGGTGCCCGAACTGCTTCTCGAAGCGCGCGGCCCAGCCGGCGGCCTCAGGCAGGTTCTGCGGGTTCGCCGGCGCGATCACGAACGCACCGTCGGCCGCATCGCCCGCCGCCGTCCGGAACTCGTCGCTCTCCGACGCGGCCGACGCGACGAACTTGCCGTCGTAGTCCGCCGCCCGCAGCGCGGCGAGGAACGCACCGCCGCCGGCTGCCGAGCCGGCCCAGTAGACCACGTCCGGGTCGTCGGCCAGTGCGGCCTTCACGTACGTGTCCCAGTCCGTCGTACCGACCGGGACGGTCTGCTGGCTCAGCGGCTTCGGGACCGGCGCCGACAGCCCCAGCACCTGATCCCCGAGGTACTTCGAAGCGCGGTCGTCCTCGGTCACGACCGAGAGCCGCTGCGCCTTCTGCAAGGCGAGGAAATGCAGCGTCGCGAGCGCCGACTGGTACGGCGTCCCGTTGAGCAGGTACGCCGTCGGCGTGCGCTTGGCGCTGACGATGCTCGGCGTGTTCGCGGAGGTGACGACGAACGGGAGCCCGGTGCCCAGCGTCCGGGCCGCGGCGCGCGCAGCGTCGGCGCAGATGCCGCCGAGCGCACCCGCCACCTCGGTGGCGTCGACGGCCTTCGCGCTCGCCCGCGCCTCGGTCGCGTCGCACCCGTCGTCGTGGGTGTCGAGCGCCACCTTGTGCCCGTTGACCCCGCCGCGGATGTTCAGGTCCGCGGCCGCCATCTTCGCGCCGTCGACGAGGTCCTTGCCGCGCTCGCCGTGCGCGCCCGACAGCGGAGCGAGGACGCCGAACGAGATCTCGCCCGGCAGGAAGCCCGCGGCGGCCGCCGGCGCCTTCCCCGTGGCCGCAGCGGGCGTTGCGGCAGCGTCGTCGCCGCCGTTGTGCCCGCAGCCGGAGACAGCCAGAGCGAGAAGCGCGAGGGCGCCGGCAATGCCGGCGCCCCCTGTGCATGACTTCAACTTCACCTTCAACTGCTCATCCCTGGCGCGATGCGCCCTTTCTCTACGGCGTCGTGGTCGACAGCGTGAACGTCAGCGTCTTGCTGTACGCCCCGGTACGAAGCGCATCGGTGGTGCCGATGTGCTGCTGGAAAGCCAGCGTAACGGTGTCGTTGCTGGCCGGACCGCCGTACGTCAGCAATGACGTCGGAGTGGACGAACCGCCGATGTCGGCGAACGCGCCACCGGTACCGGCCGCGCTCGACGCCTTGGCCTGCAGCGTCGACGGCAGCGCGAACGTGCCGTTGACGAGATGGCCCGTGTTGGTGGCCGACGGGTCGGCGACGCTCAGCTGCGCGTCACCCGCGGTCGTGATGACGTTCGCGGTCGTGGAGCCCGCGTAGTCCTTGGCGAGACCCGGCGTGAAGTTGCCGAAGGTCGCCGGCGTGCCGGTCGTCAGCGACAGCGTGGCCGGCACCGAAGCGCCCGCACCGCCGCTCGCGGTGACCCAGTCGCCCATCGTCTGGCTGTCGGCGCACGAGTTCCAGCAGGTCTTCGACTGCGTCGTGCCGACCGGAGCCGTGAACTTCAGGACGTCGATGCCACGCGCGTAGTCGGACACGTAGACGTACTTGCCGTGCCAGTAGGACGCGGCCGTATCGCTCGAGATGACCTCGCCCGCGGTGTTGATCGTGCCGCTGGCCGGAACGCGGAAGTAACCGACCTGCTGCGGGCTGCGCGGGTTCGAGATGTCGATGAAGCGCGTGCCCTGCTCGTAGTTGCCGAGGGCCACGATGTTGCCCTTGACGGTGAACCAGTGCGCCGAGCAGTCGCCGACGGTCGTGGTCGAAGCCACTCCCGACGAGTTGACCGTGGTGGCCGTGCCGTGGAACGCGCCCGGCTTGCCGTTGGTGGAGTACGTCGCGAGGCGCTCCATGAGCGTCGGCGTCGTGACCGTGCCGCCGGGCAGGTTGTTCTCGACGTCGCGCACGCCCTTCAGCGACGCGATGACGAAGAGACCGGCGGTCGCGCAGTTGGTGCTGTTGGCCTCGTTGGTGATCAGCAGCGTGTCGCCTGCGGCCTGGTCGCCGAGCGCCTGCGGCACGCGGTAGGCGTTGTGCATGAACGTGCCGGTGTTGCCGGCGACCGAGCCACCGCCGTACGGCAGCGGGTCATACGGGGTCGCGTAACGCATCTCGCCCGTGACCGTGTCCTTGTGCAGGCCCTCGGTCCACCAGCCGCGAGCGCCGCCGGTGCCGGAGACCCAGGCCACGCCGTCGAAGTCGACGTCGACGGAGTGGGTCGAGCCGGACGTCGAGGTCGTGCGCCGAATCGTCGCCTGGAACACGCCCGGGTACGTGAAGGGATGCTCGGGATCGCGGATGTCGGTGACCGAGACCGAGGAGCGGCCCGTGACGCCGCCACCGACCTGCCAGATGAAGCGGCAGTCGTTGAGGCAGGTCGCGGTGTGGCCCAGCGAGGTCGGCTGGAAGCTGACGATCTGCGGGTTCCACGGATCCTTGACGTCGATCGTGATGATGCCCTTCTTGCCCGAGTCCTTGGAGAGGAACGCGAGCTTGCGACGGCTATCCACCGTCATGTTCTCGCCCTCCCAGAACTGGTTCAGGGTCTCGCCCGTGACCGCGCCGATCTGGGCCGCGGTGACGCCGGCGATGTACTTGGGGTGCTCCGGGTCCTTGAGCGACCAGACGCTCATGCCGGGGGTGCCGTTGGCCACGATCACGTCGTAGCCGAGGTTCTCGTAGGTGAGGAAGTTCAGCGCCGAGAAGCCCGGGCACTTGCTCGGGTTGTAGGCCGGGCAGGTCTTCTTGGCCTGGGCCGCGTTGTACGCGGTGAGCTCGGCCGCGGTCGGCGGGGTCGAGAGCGGCAGGACGTAGTTCTGGCTCGGGCCACGGCTGTGGCCGACGTACTCGACGTTGTCGCTCTTGTCGACGGGCGGCAGCGCCGTGTCGTCGGGGAGCGACGAGGTGCCCTCGGTGCTCGTGCCCTTGTTGAGCTTCGCGAGCGATGCGGCCTCACGGGAGTAGTTCGCGTCAGCGGCGGTCTTGGCGGCGGCGGCCGTGGCGGACGCAGCGGTCTTGGCGTCGAACGCCTGCTGCGCCGTGGCCTGCGCGGCCGTGGCGGCCGCGGCAGCGGCGATGTCCGCCGGGTCGTTCGTCTGAGCGGCCTTGGCGGCCGCGGCGATCGCGGCGGCCTTCGCGGCGTCGAGGGCGACGCCGGCTTCAGCAGCCTGGCGCGCGGCCTCGGTGGCGGCAGTACCCGCGGCGGTGGCTTCCGCCTGGGCCGATGCGACGGTGGCGGCGGTGACCGGACCACGCGGCAACTCCGCGCCGTAGGCCGTACCAGTTCCCAGCAACACGACAGTGGCGACGACCACTGCCGCGCGAGACATAGCTCGCATGCACTCCCCTCCTTGGCTTCTCTACCTACTCAGACCCAGCGAGACAGCGGGGAGCCCACCCAACGACCCCAGGCTCCAATCCGGCGAGACTGCCAGACGCCGGGATTCAGGTCAACGCAACGTTCGTCGAGATCCCTGCACACCCCGTCAAGCTTCGACGGAGGCGGAGGGCGGCTGCGCCGGCGCCGGCGACGGGCCGTCCTTCAACGACCACAGCAGCACCTTGGCCTTGCGCCCGCGGACCTCGGCCTCGCCGACCGCGACGAGGTCGTCGACGTCGCGGGTGAGCATCTGCTTGGTCGTGTCGGAGATGAAGAGCTGGTGCGGCGTGCCCTTGGTCATCCCCTCCAGGCGCGCGGCGGTGTTCGTCGTGTCGCCGAGCGCCGTGTACTCCAGCCGGCGCTCGGAGCCGACGTTGCCGGACATCACCGGCCCGCTGTTGAGGCCGATGCCCATCTTGAAGCCGTCGTTGAGGTCCTGCTCGCGCAGCCAGTCGTTGAAGCCGTGCATGCGGTCGAGCATCTCGCGCGCGGCGTCCAGCGCGCGGTCGGCGTGGTCGGCCTGCTTCAGCGGCGCGCCGAAGACGGCCATGATCCCGTCGCCCATGTAGGCCACGAGCGTGCCGCCGTGGTCGAGGATCGCCTCGCTCATCTCGGTGAGGTAGCGGTTGAGCGACTCGATCACGCGCTCCGGCTCGAGCGATCTCGGAGAAGCTCGTGAAGCCGCGCAGGTCGGAGAACATGACCGTGGCCTCGCCGCGCACGCCGCCGAGGCGCACGCCTTCGGCGTCGGCCAGGACCTGGTCCACGACGGCCTCCGGGACGAAGCGCGCGAACGCGTCGCGGGCCTGCTCGCGCTCGAACGCCACCGTGAGCGCGTGGATCATCGCGGTGAGGATGATCGCCGCGAGCCCGGCCGCGAAGGGGTAGATGACGGTGACGATCCAGCCCTTTCCGAACGCGATCTGGGCGCCGACGAGGAACACGATCATCACGCCGAGCGCGATGCCCGTGGCCGGCAGGATCGACAGGCGCAGCGCGGCGATCGGCGCGGCCAGACCGACGCCGACGATCAGCAGGACGTTGACCCACCACGGCACGTCACGGAGCGGGAAGCCCTCGAGCGCGGTCCGGATCGACTGGGCCTGGATCTCCGGACCGGGCATCAGCACGTTGCGCGTCGTCGAGGTGTTGTGCTGGTCCTGCAGCGACGTCGCGGTGCCGCCGACCACCACGACCTTGCCGCGCACCGCCGCGGGATCGAACGTGTTGTGGAGGATGTCGATGTAGCTGATGTATGGGATCGACTGTTTGGCCGCCGACGTAGTCGATCCACGCCTTGCGCCCGGGCGGGGTCTTGATCCGGTGGCCGACCTTGGCCTCCGCTGCCGCCAGCGGGAAGCTGATGAGCTTCTGCTGGCGGAAGATCATGTGCCGTACGCGACCGTCGGCGTCCTTCTCCACAGTCGTCATCGCCGGGATCCCGCCGCTGTACGTGAGTCCCTTGCCGAAGGACAGCAGCGTCGTCTCGCCGGCCGCCGTCGGTCACGGTGGTCGACAGCACGACCTTCGGTGCGTCGTGGACGGCCTCGACGAGCGCGTTGTCGACCTTCTTGTCCGCCGCTCTCGCTCGCTGAGGACGACGTCCATCGCGATCACGGCGGCTCCCGCCTTCGTGAGGTTGCGGATGCCCTTGGTCCACTGCTCGCGCGGGATCGGGAACCGGTCCTCGACGTCGAACGTGTTGTCGTCGTAGGCCGCGACCACGACGTCGGTCGGCGTCTGCTCCGGACCGCGGATCCGGAACCGCTGGTCGATCGTGGAGAGGTCGGCGTTGCGGAGCACGTTGCCCGCGCTCAGGATCAGCGTGAGGCTGACCACGCCGAAGGCGGCGCCGAGCAGCAGCAGGGCGCGCAGCCGGCGCGTGCGCTGGTTGCCCCGCGCGCCGGTCAGGCGATCGAGCGCCTTGTTGGCGGCGGGCGAGCGATGCCCGGCGGAGACGAACACGGTCAGCGTCGTGCCCGTGAAGAGCCCGGCGAGCGGCGGGACCATGTCCACGATCGTGCCGTTGCTGAACGCGAACTGCACCCCGACGAGGAACACGACGAACGACACCAGGCCCACGATCAGCGCGACCAGCACCCCGAAGCGCAGTGCCACCAGCGGCACGATGGCGGCCAGCAGGATGGTCAGCAGCGTGTTGACCCAGTTCGCGGCCGGCTTGATCGGGAACCCGTCGAGCACCGTCGCGACCGAGGCCGCCGCGAGCTCGGCCGTCGACATCTCGCCGTCGCCGCTCGTCGTCGTCTGGCGCCGGTCCTCGGCCGACGACGCGGTGGAGCCGACGACGACGATCTTTCCGCGGACGGCCGCGGGATCGAAGTTCCCGTGCTCGACGTCGGTGAAGCTCAGGGTGGGGAACGTCCCGGGCGGCCCTGGGAAGTCGATCCACGCCTCCTTGCCGGGCAGGCGTCTTGGTCTTGCTGCCGCGGTAGAGGTCGACGGTGGCCAGCGCGGCGTTGCGCAGCCCCTGGCCGCTGAACGGCAGCATCCGCAACCGCTCGATGCTGTCGTCGCCGAAGAACGTGTCGCCCGGGGTCGCGCCGCTGTACTTCGAGTCCCTCGCCGCCGCCGAAGATCTGCACGGTGCCGTCGTCATTGACGTCCGCGGTCCCGAGCACGATCTTGTCGGCGCGCCGCGACCGCCTCGACGAGCGCATTGTCGGCGTCGGGGTCGTCGCTCTCCGTCGGTGAACTGGAAGTCGTAGTCGATGACGCCGGCGCCCGCCTTGGTCAGCTGCTCGATCACCTTGGCGTGCCGCGCGCGGTTGAGCGGCAGCGTGTCCTTGTCCTGCTTCGAGCGTCTTGTCGTCGACGCCGACGATCGACGACGTCCGTTCGGCGGCGCCTGCGTGCCGCGGACCGCGAAGCGGGCGTCGACGCTCTGCTCGCTCGAGGTGATTGAACGCGCCCGTCGCCTGGAAGAGCAGCGCGACGCCCACCGCGATCAATGCGGCCGCCAGCAGGAGCACCACCCTCCGCGACGGCCGCGCGGAGCTCATACCGCTCCGATCACCATCGCGGCGAGAAACAGCGAGAGCGACGTGAAAGGACTGGTCGACCGAGGCCGCGACGCCGAGATTGAGCCCGTCGACGCGTTTGACGCGCGCGAGGTAGAGCGAGACCACGCGGCCGTCATCGATGATCAGGTGCGGGATGAAGACCATGCACGGCGGCAATGATCGCCCAGATCGACGTCGAGGTCGGAGCCGATCCAGATGAACGCCGGCAGGAACGCCAGCGTGTAGGTCGAGCACGTGGCAGACGAGCGCCTTGCGGGCGACCGGGTCGGCCGCCGAGCCCGCCGCGCTTGTGGCGGGCCTGCCAGTCGGTCTGCAGCAGGTAATCACCCACCATGTGGGCGACGAGAAAGCCGGCGAGGACAGCGACCCAGCTCACTTCTTGCGCGCGAGGTACTGCTTGCCGGCTCTGACGATCACGTTCTTGTGCTTGACGTTGTCGCGGACGAGGACGGTGCCCCGCACGACGCGGGTCAGCGTTCCGTCGCAGCGATCGATGACGACCCACTTGGTGCCGCGGATGGTGGCCGAGCTGAAGTCACCGCGGGTGCGGAACTTGCCCTTGCCGTCGCCCCACAGCTTCGCCGTCTTCTTCTTCTTGGCAGCAGCGCTGGCCTTCTTGCCCTTCGGGCAGCTCGAGCTTCGGACCATCGACGAGCTCGGTGATCGGCTGCGAGCCCTTGGTCTGGGTCACCTTGAAGACGCCGGAGTAGAACCAGGCGTTCTGGATGCCGCCCTTCTTGTCCGCGGCCGAGGTCAGCGAGACGTTGCCCTTGAGCGTGTCGAAGATCGTCCCGATCGGGACCTGGGCCGGGTCCTTGAGCTCGATGAACTTCTTGGCGCCGGGCGGCTTGTAGAAGACGCGGCCGTTGCGGACCTTGACGTTGACCGACTTGCCCGCGACCGGCGGCGGCAGCACCCCGCCCTGGGAGTGGATGACGCCGTACCGGTCGGGTTGGAAGTCGGTGGAGCCGAGCGCGCCGGGAGAGATCGTGCCGGGCGGCGCGGGCGCGGCCATCAGCCAGCGGGCGTCGATCCCGCGCGTCTCCCCGGGCGCGATGTTGTCGAGCTGCCACATCACGCCGACGCCGTTGTCGGGCGCCGTCGAATCGACGGTGTTGTTGAGCCCGTTGCCCGCGAAGTTGTTGAAGACGAGCTCGAAGTCGCCCTCCTGGAGCGCGGCCCAGGGGGTGATCTCCTGCAGGCCGTAGACCAGCCCGTTGGACTCGTCGCGCCCGCCGACGAAGCGCGGCGCGAGGTTGGAGATCACGCCGTTGCCGTTGTCGTTGGCGCCGACGTAGAGGTCGGCGAGCGCCCCCGCACGCAGCGAGACCGGCGCGCCGGAGACGTTCGTGATGCCGTAGTGCACGGCGATCTGGGTCGCGCCGTCGGTGTACGTGTAGTCCTCGCTCACCCGCAGGTGCGGCCCGACGGCGTAGACGCTGTGCAGCGTCCGCGTGCCGCCTCCGGCGTCGACGATCGTCGGCGCCTCGACGCTCGCGCGCCCGGGCGTGGTGTCGAAGCCGTCCTGGAGCGGATAGACGGAGTCGCCCTCCTTGATCTCCAGGCCGGCGTGGGCCGGGTTCTCCGACGGGGTCGTAGAAGAGCCCCGCGGCGAGGCCGTCGACGCGGACCTGCACCGCTCCGAGGCCGTCGGCGAAGATGTTCAGCGGCGCGCTGTCGAGCATCACGCCCTGGGCGTGAGCCGCCTGTGGGAGCGCAAGCACGGCGAAGACCGCAAGAGCAGCCGCCACTCGGACCCGGATGCCGCCTCGCGTGAGCAAACCACCGCGATGGTCTTGTAGGGGGCGTGTTCCTGTCAAGTCGGGCTAAACCGGCGGGTGGGCATCTTCAGAGCGTGACAGGCGCCGCGCCCATACTCTCTCCCCGTGCGCTGCTACGTCGAGCCGAGCCCCGCGGGCGGGTACTTCGTCCGCCTGCGCGGGGAAGCCGCGCCGCTCTCGCGCCACGACACCGAGGAGGAGGCCGAGGCGGCCGCCGCGGCCTACGAGCGCGGCCTGGCGCGGCAGGACACGGGCGAATACGTCGTGCTCAAGGACGGCGGCGAGGTCCTGGTCCGGGCGGTGCGCCCTGAGGACAAGCCGCTGTTCGTGGCGGGCTGGTCGGGTCTGTCCGACGAGTCGGTCTATCGCCGCTTCCTGCAGCCGCGCCATGGTCTTTCGGTCGAACGAGCTCGCGTTCTTCACCGAGATCGACCACGTCGACCACGAGGCGATCGGCGCGATGGATCCGGCGACGGGCCAGGGCGTCGGCGTCGCGCGCTACGTACGCGAGACGACCGTCCGCACGTCGCCGAGGCCGCGGTGACCGTGGTCGACGAGTGGCAGCACCGAGGGCTCGGCGGCAAGCTGCTGCGGCGCCTGTGCGCCCGCGCGGCCGAGAACCGGATCCGGGTCTTCACCGCCTCGCTGCTGGCCGACAACGACGCGATGCTGTCGCTCTTCAACCGACTCGGCGAGGTGACCGTGACACGACGCGACGGCCCGACGCTGGAGATCGACGTCGAGCTCCCGGTCGAGTACTCGACGCTCGAGCAGACGCTGCGCGAGGCCGCGGCCGGGCACGTGCGGTGGCGTCCGTGAGCGGCTTCGGGCTCGACAACCTCCCCTACGGCGTGGTCGGCGGCCGCTGCGTCGTGCGCTACGGCGACGAGCTCCTGCCCCTGGACGTGCTCGACGACGTCTTCTCCGGTCCGACGCTGAACCCGTTCCTCGCGCTCGGGCGCCCGGCCTGGGAGGCGATGCGCGAGCGGATCGTGTCGGTGCTGGAGGCGGGCTCCGTCGAGCTGCTGCCGCTGGACGAGCCGCAGCTCCCGGTCGCGATCGGCGACTACGTCGACTTCTACTCGTCGCTCGAGCACGCGACGAACCTCGGGCGCCTGTTCCGGCCCGGACACCGAGCCGCTGCTGCCCAACTGGCGCCACCTCCCCGTCGGCTACCACGGGCGGGCCGGGTCGATCGTGGTCTCCGGCACGCCGATCGCGCGCCCGCACGGCCAGCGCCCGGAGTTCGGCCCGACCGAGGCCTTCGACATCGAGCTCGAGCTGGGCTTCGTCACCGGGCCGGGCAAGCCGCTCGGCACGCCGATCGCCGCCTCGGAGGTCCGCGATCACGTGTTCGGCTTCGTGCTGGTCAACGACTGGAGCGCGCGCGACCTGCAGCGCTGGGAGTACCAGCCGCTCGGCCCGTTCCTCGGGAAGTCGTTCGCGACCTCGATCTCGCCGTGGATCGTGCCGCTCGCCGCGCTCGAGCCCTACCTCGTGCCCGCGCGCGAGCAGGACCCGGCGCCGCTGCCCTACCTGCGGACCGAGGGCGACTGGGCACTCGACCTGGCGCTCGAGGTCGAGCTCAACGGGGCCGTGATCAGCCGCACCAACGCGAGCGGCCTCTACTGGACGTTCCCGCAGCTGCTCGCCCACGCGACGGTCAACGGCGCCGCCGTCCGCCCGGGCGACCTGTTCGCCTCAGGGACGATCTCAGGCCCGACGCCCGGGAGCGAGGGCTCGCTGATCGAGCTCGGGCGCCCGTTCCTGGCCGACGGCGACACGATCGTCCTGCGCGGCACCGCGGGGTCGGTGTCCTTCGGCGAGGTGCGAGGGACCGTCGTCAGCGGCCGATGATCGCCGCGAGCTCCGCCGGCAGGCCCAGCGGATCGAACGGCTTGGCGATCACGCCGGCGGCACCGAGGGCCTTCAGGCGCGCGACATCGGGCTGCTGCGACTTGGCGGTGAGGAAGATCACCGGCACGTCCTGACCGACCAGCGGGCGCAGGCGCTCGAGCGTGGCCGGGCCGTCGACGTCGGGCATCATCACGTCGAGCAGGATCACCTCTGGGCACTCGGCCGTCGCCGCGGCGACCGCCTCCTCCGCCGTGCCCGCCGCGGTCACGGTCCAGCCGCCGATCCGCTCGAGCGCCATCTTGGCGATGGCGCGGATGTCGGCCTCGTCGTCGACCAGCAGCAGGCGGCTCACCCGCGGAGCTCCGCGAGCAGCTCGGCGACGCGCGCCTCGAGGTCCTCGGTGCCCGCGACCTCGAGCACCGGCGCGCCCGGCGGGAGCTCCTCGAGCCCGCCGGCGCCGGCGACGACCACCGCCATGAACGTCTCCTCAGACGTCGCGAGCGCCTCCGGGTCCTCGAAGGCGACGACGCGCAGCCCGTGCCGGCGCACCGCGCGCGAGAGCTCCTCGCGCCGGTGCACGCGGCGGTCATAGACGGCCACGGTCACGCCCGCGCGGTAGAGCGGCAGCGTGAAACGGAAGATCGCGCCCTCGCCCGGCTCGCTCTCGGCCCAGATCCGGCCCGCGTGCTGCTCGACGATCGCGCGCGAGATCGCCAGGCCGAGCCCGGTACCGCCCTTGTCGCGCCGGTCGGAGGCGTCGACCTGCCCGAAGCGCTCGAAGACGGACTCGAGCTGGTCCGAAGGGATGCCGCGGCCCTCGTCGGCGACCGAGACCAGCGCGTCAGGCCCGACGGCCTCGATCCGCGTGCGCACGCAGGTCCCCGGCGGGGAGAACTTGACGGCGTTGGCGACGAGGTTGATCAGCGCCTGGACGACGCGATCGGGGTCGGCCATCAGCTCGAGCTCGTCCGCCTCCCAGCTCAGCTCGACCCCCGCCTCGTCGGCCACCGGCTGGACGACCTGCGCCGTCGCGCCGAGCAGGTCGCCGGGCCGGACCGGGCGCGGTTCGACGTCGACCCGTCCCGCCTCGAGGCGCTCGAGGTCGAGCGTGTCGTTGACGAGCCGCACCAGCCGCTCCGTGTTCTCGCGGGCGATCGCGACCATGCCGCGCGCCTCCTCGGGCAGCTCGCCCGCGACCCCGGCCTCGAGCAGCCCGAGCGAGCCGCGGATCGACGTCAGCGGCGTGCGCAGCTCGTGGCCGACGACGGACAGCAGCTCGTCCTTGATGCGCTCGATCTCCTTGCGCTCCGTGATGTCCTCGATGATCCCGATCGCCATCTCCGGGCGGCCGTTGGAGTCGCGCAGCAGCGAGGCCGTCACGCCCGCCCACAGCACCGAGCCGTCCGGGCGCACGTAGCGCTTCTCGCGCCGGAACCCCTCGCTCTCGCCCGAGTACAGGCGCTCGAAGGTCACCCGGTCGCCGTCGCGGTCGGCGGGGTGGGTGACGACCGAGGTCGGAACGCCCCGGAGCTCTTGCGCGGGGATGCCGAGCATCGAGCTGAACGCGTCGTTGACCTCGACGAAGCGCCCGTCGCGCTCGACGATGACGATGCCCATCCCGGCGTCGTGGAAGACGGTGCGAAAGCGCTGCTCGCTTCCGCGCCAGGCCGAGAGCGCCTGCGCCAGGTCGCGGCGGTTGAGCTCGTCCTCGGCCATCCGCGCGAGGTCGCGCAGCAGCGCGGCCTCGCCGGCGCCGAAGCTGCGGGGGCGCTGGTCGATCACGCACAGCGTGCCGACGCGGAAGCCGTCGGTGGTGGCGATCGGCTGGCCGGCGTAGAAGCGGATGTACGGCGGGCCCGTAACCAGCGGGGTGTCGACGAAGCGTGGGTCCTCGAGCGCGTCGGGGACGACCAGCTGCGCGGGCGTCTCGATCGCCACCGAGCAGAACGACACCGCCCGCGGATCCTCTCGCCCGCCAACCCCGATGCACGACTTGTGCCACTGGCGATCCGCGTCGATCAGCGTCACCGTCGCGATCGGCGTGTCGAACAGCGCGGCCGCGAGCCGCGTGATGCGATCGAAGCGCTCCTCGGCCGGCGTGTCGAGGATCTTGAGCGCCCGCAGCGCCGCGAGCCGGTCGATCTCGAGCGTCGCTGTTGATGGCACCACCAACACGGTACCCGCCTACCATGGCGAGAGATGCACGAAGCGGCGGACCTGGAGAGGATGATCGCCGCTCTCTGGGACGACGCCCGCCCGCGGCTGCTCGCGCGCGTGGAGGCGCTCGAGGCGCTCGCCGCCGGCCCGCTCGCGGCACCTGAGCGAGAGCGCGCCTACGCCGAGGCACACACGCTCACGGGGACGCTCGGTGCGTTCGGCCGCTTCGACGCCAGCGCCGCGGCGCGCGCGGCAGAGCAGGCCGCCGAGCGCGGCGACCGCGTGGCGCTGGCCGCCGCCGTCCGCGCGCTGCGGGAAGCGTTCTAAGCGCGCTTACGGCGCGCGACGAGGTACTGGCGGACGAAGACGACCACGATCAGCACGATCGTGAGGTACAGCGCGTAGCGCGACACGCCCTTCGCGACGTCCACCGCGCTCTGCCCGATCGCGTACCCGAGCCCGACGCAGAGCGCGATCCAGAGCAGCGACCCGATCAGGTCGAGCAGCAGGAACGTCCGCAGGCGCATGCCGGTCCAGCCCGCGGCGGCGTAGATCAGCACGTTCGGGACGGGCTGGAAGTAGGCGATCACGATGGCCAGCCAGCCGAAGCGATGCGTGATGCGCTCGAGCCGCGCCGTGCGGGCGGCAGCCTTCGGATGGTCGCCGACGAACATGTCGATCGCGCGCTTGCCCCAGCGCTTGCCGGCCCACCAGTAGATCCAGTCGAACAGCATCAGCCCGGGGATCGCGGCGAGCACCGCGACGGTCAGCGACGCGTCGCCGATCCGCGACTGCGCCCCCATCGTGATCATCCCCGACATCGAGCCCTTGAGCAGCTCGAGCAGCACCGGGTGCGAGCCGACCAGCGCGGGGGTCAGCGGCATCAGCGCCAGCAGGTAGAGCCCGCTCAGCGTGATCCCGGCCATCAGCGCGAGATCGGCGCGCTCGGCCTTCCCGTCCCAGGGAAGCGGAGTGCCGTTGCGCGGGGCGGCCGCTCCGTCTTCGTTCACTTCCACGAGGGTAGCCGCTGCGCAACCGGCCAACCTGCGCACTTCACCCGGGTCTTCCCCTCCATGATCGCACTCGCCGCGGCCGCGGCCGCTCTCACATTGCTCCCCGGCGCCTGCGTCGGTCCCGGACACGCCTACACCGCCGGGGTCAACTGCCGCGTACTCGAGGTCGACGGCCACCCGCGCCGCTTCGTCGCCTACGTCCCGCGCACGCGCCCGGCGCGCGCACCCGTCGTGCTGATGTATCACGGCAGCTCAGGCACCGGCGAGCAGTTCCTCCGCATCTCGGGCTGGCGTCAACAGGCCGACGCCAGCGGTCTCGTCGCCGTCTTCCCCACCGGGCTGCGCTACCACGTGCTCGACGGGGACCGGCGCCACGCCACCAAGTGGAACGACTTCGGCCTCGCCGCCAAGGTCGACCTCAACGACAAGCCGCCGGGCTACCCGGCCGGCGCGCCCTGGCCCGCGAACGACGTCGGCTTCACCGATGCGATCCTCGCCGACCTCGAGTCGCAGCTGCCGATCGACACGCGCCGCATCTACGCCTCCGGCTTCTCCAACGGCGCCGAGTTCGCGGCGCGTCTGTCGGTCGAGCGGTCCACCACCTTCGCCGCCGTCGGGCTGATGGCGGGCGGCCTGAATGCGCCGCAGGCGCCGCCGCGGCCAACCCCGACGTACCTCGCGGTCGGCTCGCTCGACGACCGGGTCGCCGCGCTGACCGGTCTCCCCGAGCTGCCGCTGAACCCGTCCGACCTGTTCGCGCTGCCGCCGATCGCGTCCTTGCTCGACGCGCACCTGACGACGCTCGGGCTCGCCCCGCGCCCGTTCGCCGCGCTCTCGCGCAGGCGGTCGACCTCGATCCGCTGGCCCGGGACCGGCGAGCCGACGCTGCGCTTCTCCGTGCTGGCCGGCGTCGGGCATCACTACCCGAACGGGAACGCGCTCTCGGCGGGCTTCCGCGCCGCGCCCGAGTTCTGGGCGTTCTTCAGGCGCCACCCACTCCCCGCACCGTCGCCGAGCGTGGCCGCCCGGTGATCGAAGGGGCCGTGATCCAGCCGGCGACGGTCACGCGCAGCGCCGTCGTCGGCGCCACGATCCGGATCTGCACCGAGCGTTGCTTGGCGGTGACGAAGTGCAGTTCCTTGCGGCCATCGCGGCCGGTGACGCCGACGCGATAGCCCTTGGCGCCCTTCAGCCGCGGCCAGCGCACCGTCACGGTCTCCCCGCGCCGGCGGGCGGTGAGCGTCCCGGGGCGGCCGGGCCGCGGCGGTCCGGGCGCCCGATAGCGGGCGACGACGGGCTGCTCGACCGGGACGCCTCCGGCCGTGACCTGCGCCTCGACGCTGCGCCTGCCGGCCGAGCCGTCCTGGATCGTGTAGCGGACGCTGCCGCGCTCCTTCGTCGTGACCGCGATCGTGCGGCCGACGTTCGCCCCGCGCTCGGTGAAGCGGATCGAGCGCCCCGCGAGGCCGGGCGCGCTCCACTTCAGGACGCGCGTGCGACCGGCACCGCTGACACTCGCCCGCACCTTCAGCGGCGGCAGCTCCTCGGCCGTCAGCACCTTGCCGATCGCGGGCGATCCGGGCTGCGGCGTCAGCGTCCACTCGCCCGCCAGGGGCTTGTCGATGCGCAGCAGCGTGACCTTGCCCTCGGGGACGTAGGCGCTCATGAAGTTCCCGGCGGTCGAGACCTTGGCGGGTGTGCTCGTGGGCGTGTAGACCTTTCCCGTGGGGTCGGTGAGGGTCAGGATCGGGGCACCACCTTCGCCGGCGACCTGGAGCGTGAGCGCGCGTTGGCCGCGGGCGACGGTCAGTGCTCTGGCGGGCGGCGCCGCGAGCGACTGCGCGGCGGAGGCGTCGCCCTCATCGGGCGTGAACCCGGTGTGCGGGCGCGTCGGCTGCAGCGTGTAGCGACCGAGGTCGCAGCTCGGGGCGAACAGCAGGGTGTTCTCGCCCGTGCGGTAGTCGTGGACGGCCTTCATACCGAGGAAGCACGCGGCGGCGTAGTTGTTGTTGATGAAGGCGTGCGCGGAGGCGTGGAAGCCGGCGATCCCGATCGTCAGGTCGCCGTCGCCCTGATAGCGCGCGGGTCCTCCGCCTGGATCGGGCTCGGCCCAGAAGTCGGTCTGGCCGAAGATCGTGAACCCCGGCGCCTCCGCGGGATACGAGTACCCGAGCCGGCCGCTGTAGGCGATGTAGCCGTCGTTCCATACGTCCATCCGGAAGTTGGCCAGCTCGCCGCCGACCAGCAGGGCGATGCCGTCGATGCGGAACCCGATCCTCCCGTCCGCGAACGCGACGTAGTGCCAGTTGGCGTTGATCTGGAAGACGCCCGCGAACGACCCGCCGATCCCACCGCCGACACGGATCGGGTCGACCCCGAACGAGGCCGCGAAGCGGTTGAAGAAGAGGCTCGCGTAGATCGGGATGCCCGGCGTGAAGCGGACGTCGGCGCCGGCGAAGTTGAACCGCCCGTCGACGAAGCGCATCTGGCCCTCGACCTCGAACGGCGGCGACTGCAGCTCGATGTCCATCGCCACGTCCCAGAGCCCGCCGGGATGCGGCGGCTCGCCGTGGCCCGGCGGCTCGTAGGTGAACCGGAGCCGGTGGACCTGGACCGGCCCGAGCGTCGCGTCCTCGATCCCGAACGCGATCGACTCCAGGTCGAGCCCGCCGAGCAGCAGGTTCGCGCGCAGCCGCACGCGGCCGGTGACGCCGATGATCGACGTGCGGACCGCGACGTTGACGTCGAGCGTCACGTCGAGCGTTCCCGGGTCGATGCCGAGATCGATCATGCCGGTGACGGGGAAGCCGCCGGGCACCTCTGCACAAGCTGTCGACTCATGCTCGACGCACTCCTCCTCGGCGGAGACCGAGACGATGTGCATCGGCGCGCCGCGGACGCCCGTCGGCAACGGCCAGTTGAAGCCGTCCTCCGGCGACTCGTACCAGGTGACGTCGCCGCCCGGCGTGTTGAGGATCCGGACGTCCCACTGGCCGGTGGCGATGATGTGTCCGGTGCCGCCGGTGTCGAACTTCACCTGCGCGCCGGGATCGTGCGTGACGAGCGTGAGGCCGTTGACGGCGATCGCCCACTCACTCCAGCCATGCGTCGTCGTGCTCGAGACCATCGGGTCGGCGATGTAGATGTCGCCGATGTGCCGGATGCACGCGGCACGGATGCGCAGCACGCCGATCGACGCCTGCGTTTCGCAATGCGCCCGGACCGCGGCCGTCGGCGTGACGACGACCGAGCCGGCACCCGAGTTGTAGTTGCTGTCGATCGCTCGCACGCGGGCGGTCTGCGAGGCGCTGCCGGGGATGAAGCGCGCGATCGGGTTCGTGCCGGTGTTGGTGTCGAAATGGCCGTCGCCGTTCATGTCCCACTCGTAGGCGACGATCCGCGCGCCGGGGGCGGCGATCGTGCCGCTCGCGTCGAGCGTCGCCGGCGTGCCCGCGGGCGGCGGTCCGCCCTTGAGCGCGAGCGTCACGACCGGCGGCGGCGCCTTCGGCGCGGCGGCCGTCGCGATCGGCGCCGGGGTCGGGGTCGGGGTCGGGGTCGCCACGACGGGGTCGGGGAACGCGAACGCGTCCTTCATGCTGAGGATCAGCCCGTCCTTCGCTGCGTCGCAGCGGCGATCGCCCGGGTTGGGGCCGGTGCTCGCCGCGTCGGGCATGGCGTCCCACGGCCCGGCCGCCGCCCCGTCCGGCGGCGTCTGGACGAACGCCACCCAGCGGAACACGGCGGGGACGAGCGCCGGATCGACGGCGAACTCGAACGATTCGAGGTTGTCGGCGATCGTCGTCGACAGCGTCTTCGTCGCCAGTGCCTTGCCCCCGAGCGACTGGCATTCGGTGGTGCTGAGCGCGCGGTTGAGCTGACGCAGCGCGACATCGACGGAGGCGCCATCCGGGTTGCGGGCGGCGGCGATCTCCAGGTCGGCGATCCCGTCGGCGTCCGTGTCGAGCAGAACGTGGCCGCCGAACACGACGCGCGGCGCCGTCGCGGTGAGGCGCACCTTCAGCGTCGCGGCTCCGGCACCGCGCTCCCACGTCACCGTCCGGAGATCGGCCTGGCCCGCCGCGTCGGCGGGATCCTCACGCGTCTGCGTCTGTGCCTGCGCAGTGGCGGGGAGGAGGGCGATCACGAGTCCGGCGACGGCGAGCACCCTCATGGCACATCCCTTCCTGGGGCCGATCGGATTGCGATCGTGTGCCGACTCTCTCCTAAACGCTGAATAAACGCAACCCCCCGTGCCGCCGCGAGTCGCGGCGGCACGGGAGGGCTGCCGTTACGGAGTCGTGGTGCTCAGGGTGAACGTCAGCGTCTTGCTGTACGCACCGGTGCGCAGGGCGTCGGTCGAGCCGATGTCCTGCGCGAACGCGACCGTGACCGCGTCGTTGCTGACCGGAACCCCATAGGTCAGCAGCGTCAGCGGCGAGGCCGAGCCCGCCACCGCGCCGCCGGCCGTCGAGGTGCCGCCGCTGCTCGACGCCGTCGCCTTCACGGCGGACGGCAGCGAGAACGTGCCGTTGACGAGATGGCCCGTGGCCGTCGCGCTCGGATCGGCGATGCTCAGCGCGCTGTCACCCGCGGAGGAGATCACGTTCGCCGTCGTCGATCCCGTGTACGTCTTCGCCAGACCCGGGGTGAAGAAGCCGAACGTGGCCGGCGTGCCGAGCGTCAGGCTCAGCGTCGCGGGCACGGTGCCGCCCGGCGTGGAGGTCACGTCGGTGCCGTAGTCCGAGCAGCCGCCGTTGGCGTCATAGAAGCCGCCGCCGGCCAGGCCCGGGCCGGTGATCTGCGGACGGTTGCCCGCTGCCGCCGAGCCCGTGTAGGCCGTGTCCCACCACTGCTTGAAGAACGCGTCGAGCTTGTTGAAGCACCCGATCGACTTGTTCGGCATCCACTTCTTGAAGATCGCGATCTCCTGCGGCGGCGAGATCGAGCCTCCGCCGTAGTCGCGCTGGATCTGCTTGGAGGCGTTGTCGAAGTTGCTCGGCCCCATGATCGCCCGCAGGGCCACGTAGGAGGCACCCGGGCGGGTGTAGGTGTTGGGGTTGGAGAACAGCGTGGCCGTCGTCGGGTTCGACGGGGCGACGCTCCAGTAGTTGTTGGTCGTGGTCAGGTACTGCGAGTTGAAGCGGCTCACCATCGTGGCCTCGAACGCCGCCTTGTAGGCGTCGGAGCCGACCGGGCCTGCCAGCTTCCCGGCGTTGTCGGCGGCGAAGTAGTGCTCCGAGATCGTCGCGTAGCCCTCTTTGAAGAACGTGTTGCGATGCTCGTCGTAGGAGACGTTGTCGCCCCACCACTGGTGGTAGTTCTCGTGACTGAATGTCCCGGCGTTGTTGCCGATCGAGCCGCCGACGAACACGATCTTCGTCTGCATCTCCTCCTCGAAGGAGGCGCTCGGCAGCGCGACGATGATGCCGTTGGCATTGAACGGGAACGGGCCGCTGAACTGCTCCTGGAAGTGCGTGATGTCTTCCTGCATGTCCATGATGACCTTGTTGGACGCCTTGCGGGTGGCCGTGATGTTCGGGCTCTGGTACTCGTAGTACAGGACGTCGCCGGCCGTCGCCATGCGCACGCTGGACTCGAAGTGCCCGACGCTGTTCTCGATCAGGTAGGAGTTGATCGGCTCGGCCGAATGCCAGTTGAATGTGCGCGAGCCGCCCGTCGGGAAGTTGGCGTCCGGCGGGTTGATGACCGTCGAGACGAGCCGACCGTTGCCGATCGCCACGCGGTTCGCGTCGTCGGCCAGCGCCGGGTCGTAGTTGATCGTGGTGTGGATGTCGTACGTGGGCTTGGAGGCCGTGTAGTCGTTGAACGGGAGCCAGGCCATCGTGCCGGAGGGTTCGGAGGTGACCATGGCGCCGTCACCGACGGGGCTGTTGTTGCGGAACCAGCCCTCGCTACCGAGTGACGGGTTCGGGCGCACGCCCGGGCGGCCGACGTAGTTGACGACGACCTTGAACTCGCTCCCGCTGGGGATCGGCGCCGCCGGCGTGATGACCAGCTTGGTCGGGAAGCACGGCTGGTTGGCCGTCGCGGCGGCGTTGGTCGTCGACGCGCAGGCCGGCGGGTTCGGGTTGGCGGCGTTGATCGGGATCGTCAGGCCGGTGCGATGCGCCAGCGGATCGGGATCGTCCTGGCCGTTGGGGTCACCCGGGTAGGTCGGCTGGACCTGCTTGAACGTCGCCGGCTGGCCGTTGACGGTGATCGAGGTCACGGTCATGTCCGGGCCCGGCGCGGACGAGCTGGTGACGCCGTTCTTGGCGTCGAAGTCGTAGCTGAAGTCGGTCAGGCACTGCGTCGCGCGCTGCGTGTGCTCGACGTGGTTGCCCGGCAGGAAGACGTTCGCGGCCGCGTCGTAGACCGTGAAGATGTCGGTGTGCAGGCTCAGGTAGCCGCCGTTGCCGAGCTCGGGCCAGACGCGCGTGCCCGGCTTGGCCAGCGTGTGCGCGCCGGAGCTGCAGGTCTCGGCCGCCGCGGAGTGCGCGGTGGCCTTGGCCGCCAGGTACGGCTTGATCGCCTCCTTGCCGCGGACCGGGATGCCGCCACCGATCAGCACGTCCTTCGCCGCCGTGGCGCAGCCCATCGCGCCCGGGTCGCCGTCGCCCTTGGGCGTACAGGCGGACAGGTAGTAGTTGCCGCGCTTCAGGCCAGCCGGGAGCGTGACGTTGAGGCTGTAGTCGGCGATCGCCTTCGGGGGCACCGTGACCGTCGTGGTGCCGACGACGCGCGCCTTCATCCCCGACCGCATCAGGCGCACGGTGACCTTCGCGCTCCGCGCGGCGGCCGTGTCGTTGTGGACCGAGCCCGAGAGCTTGCCGGCCTTCGCGCCCGCCTTGAGCGAGCTCAGTGTCGAGACCGACACCGTCGGCGCGGCGAGCGCCGGAGAGGCCGCGAGGCCCACCAGCCGCAACCGTCAGTAACGACGCGCCGGCGGCGCGCAACCTACGACCATCCATGTCAGAAAACCCCTCGTGCGCGGGCGTGCGAACGCCCTGAGACCCAGTGCCATCAGAGCCTTCAAGCGCACGATGGGGTGACCATGAGAAACGCCCCGGTGTGGAGACAAATCCACACCGGGGCGCAAGTCCTACGAGCTGCTTGCTACGGCGTCGTGGTGCTCAGCGTGAAGGTGAGCGTCTTGCTGTACGAGCCGGTGCGGAGGGCGTCGGTCGCCCCGATGTCCTGCGCGAACCCGATCGTGACCGAGTCGTTGCTGACCGGGCCGGCGTAGCTCAGCAGCGTCAGCGGCGAGGCCGAGCCGCCGACCGCGCCGATGGGAGCCGCGGTGCCGAGCGGGCTGGTGGCCGAGGCCTTCAGCGCGGACGGCAGCGAGAACGTGCCGTTGACCAGGTGGCCGGTGAACGTCGAGCTCGGGTCGGCGACGCTCAGCGGCGAGTCGCCCGCGGTCGAGATGACGTTGGCCGTCGTCGACGACGTGTACGTCTTCGCCAGCGCGGGGGTGAACGAAGCCGAACGCGGCCGGCGTGCCGAGCGTCAGGCTCAGCGTCGCCGGCACGGTGCCGCCGGCGTGGTCGTCGCGTCGACGCCGTAGTCCGAGCAGCCGCCGTTGGCGTCGTAGAAGCCGCCGCCGGCCAGGCCCGGGCCCGTGATCGAGGGCTTGTTGCCCGGGATCGTCGGGGAGCCGGAGTACGCCGTGTCCCACCACTGCTTGAAGAAGACGTCGAGCTTGACGGCGCAGCCGTAGGTCTGGTTCGGCATCCACTTCTTGTAGATGGCGATCTGCTGCGGCTGGGTGATCGAGCCGCCGCCGTAGGTGGTCTGGATCTCCTTGCTGGCCTTGTCGAAGTTCGCCTTGCCGAGGATCTGGCGCAGTGCGATGTAGGCCCGGCCGGAGCGCGTGTAGGTCTGGCTGCCGAACAGGTTCGCGTTCGTCGGGTTCGACGGCGCGACGTTCCAGTTGTTGGCGCTGGTGCTGTTGTAGGTCGAGTTGAAGCGCGTGATCAGGCTGTTGTCGAACGCCGCGTCACCGGCGGGCGTGCCCAAGGCCGCCGGCGGCGTTCGCCGCCGTGCGCCCGGCGTTGTAGCCCTCAGACAGGTCCGCGTAGCCCTCCTTGAAGAAGGTCCGCTCGTACTTGTCCTCGGAGACGTTGTCGCCCCACCACTGGTGCATGTTCTCGTGGTGCAGCGTGCCGAGGCTGATGGAGCCGCCCTGGAACGTGATCTTGGTCTGCATCTCCTCGGCGAAGCTCACCGAGGGCAGGCCGATGATGACGCCGTTCGCGTTGAACGGGAACGGCCCGTTGAACGTCGTCTGGAAGTTCATGATGTCTTCCTGCATCGCCAGGATCGCGGCGTTGGTGGTCTTCCGAGCAGGGGTGATGCCGGAGGCCTGGAAGTGGTTGAAGATCACGCCACTGGGGGACACGGAGTCGGTCCGGTCGTAGTTGCCGACGCTGTTCTCGACCAGGTAGTTCGCGATCGGTTCAGCGGACAGCCAGTGCCAGGTGCGCGAGCCGGCAGGGACGGCCGGGGTCGTGCCCACCGCGGGCGCCCCCGGGAACTGGGGATCGGCCGGGTTGTCGGTGAAGCCGACCTGGCGACCGTTGGAGATCGCCGTGCGGCCCGTGCCGGTCGTCGAATCCCAGTTCGTCGTGGTCCAGAACTCGTACGTCGGCTTGACCGTCGGGTGGTTGTTGAGCGGCATCCAGGCCATCGTGCCGACGGGCTCGGTGGTGATGAAGCCGCCGTCGCCGATCGGGGTGTTGTTGCGGAACCAGCCCTCGGTGGCGCCGTCACCGTCGACGTGGACGCCGGGGCGGCCCGTGTAGTTGACGACGACCTTGAAGTCGCTGCCGGCCGGGATCGGCGCCGCAGGCGTGATCACGAGCTTGTTCGCGGGGCACTGCACGCCCTGCAGCGCCGCGGTGGTGCCGGTCGGGGCGCAGGCGGGCGGGTTCGGGTTGCTCGCGCTCACCGGGTTCGAGTTCGACGCGGCGTGCGCCAGCGGGTCAGGATCGTCCTGGCCGTTCGGGTCGCCCGGGTACGTCGGCTGCTTGAACGTGAAGGTCGCCGGCTGGCCGTTGATCGTGATCGACTGCACCGCCAGGTTCGGCCCGGTGACGACGCCGTTGACGTAGGTGTTGGTGCGCGAGAAGTCGAGGCTGAACTCGGTGAGGCACTGCGTCGCCTTCTGCTGCAGGTCGACGTGCGTGCCCGGCAGGAAGAGATTCGACGGCGCGTCGTAGACCAGGTTGACGTCGGTGTGGATGCTGTTGTAGCCGGTGTTGCCGGTCTCCGGGTACAGCCGGGAGCCCGGCTTGGCCAGCGTGCGGCCGCCGGCGCTGCAGACGGGGGCCTGCGAGACCTTTGCCAGCGCGTTGGTGATGGCCGTGCCGCGGACCGGGATGCCGCCCTTGATCAGGACGTCGCGCTGTGCCGTCGCGCAGCCCAGCGCGTCCGGGCCGCCGTCGCCCTTCGGGGCGCAGGCGGAGAGGTAGTAGTTGCCCTTGCTGAGGCCCGCCGGAAGCTTCACGGCGACGCTGTAGTCGGCCGAGCTGTGCGCGCCGACCTTGACGGTCGTGCGGCCGACGACGCGAGCCGTCGTTCCACGGCGCATGATCCGCACCGTGACCGCGCTGTTCGCAGCACGGCCCGAGTCGTTGACGACCTTGCCCGTCAGTGTGCCGGCGGTGGCGCCCTGGCTGAGCGAGCTCACCGCCGAGACGGATACGCCTGGAGCGGCGAGCGCAGGCGAGGCCGCCAGGCCCATCAACCCGACCGTAATCAGTGACGCGCCAACGGCGCGCACCCTTCCAACGTCCATGTCGACCCCTTCCGTGCGGGCGCGTGGCCCAAGACCCAATGGCCTCGAAGCCTTCCAGAGTCCCAATGGAAAGGCAATGAGATCGCGTTAGGCGGCGAGCACTTCTAGCCATTCGGGTGGGGCGGCGAGCACCTCGATATCCCTTGCCCCGCGCCATTTTGCGAGGCGTTCGAGCTCGCGCCGGATCGCCTTCGGCAAGCGCTTGCCGCGCGGAACCCGCGTCTCGGCGAAGACCTCGCGGGCGACGAGCACGTTGCGCTTGCGGTCCATCGCCAGGTCGATGCGGGCGACGAGACGGTCGCCGTCGAGCACCGGGAGCACGAAGTAGCCCCAGCGCCGCTTGGCCTGCGGCGTGTAGATCTCCAGCCGGTGCGAGAAGCCGAACAGCGCCTCGGTCCGCGCGCGATCGCAGAGGAGGTTGTCGAACGGCGAGAGCAGCGCCGTGCGCGGGGCGAACGGGGTGTCGAGGGTCTCGAGGTCGTCCGCGTTGATCCACCAGTCGTCGCCGAGGCCGTCGACCTCGATGCGCTCGACCGCGCCCTCGTCTTGAAGGGCTTTGAGGATCTGCGGGAGGTGCGGGTAGCGCCCGCGCGTGAAGTGCGCGCGGATGTGCGGGATCCGGCCGGCGCCGAGCGCGCGGATGGCGTGCGGCGCCGCGCGACGGGTGACCTCCTCGTCGCTCAGCGCATCCGTGGGCGCGTCTTGCGGCAGGCAGCGCTCCATCAGGTCCCACACGCGCAGCGCGCCGTCGCGCCGCGAGATCCCGGCCTGCCCGCGCACCCACATCAGGTCGAGCATGCGGGCCACGTTCGGCGGGCCGGTCCAGCCGCCGTCGTGCGAGCGCTTCCAGTCCACGGTCGCGACGTCATCGATGTCGCGCGCGCGAAGCGGGCCTGCCGCTTGCAGGCGCTCGAGGATGTGCGCCCGGAACTCGTGCTCGGCGTCCCACCACTCGTTCTGCTTCGCCCGCCACGCGCCGCCGCTCGGCGGGCGCATGGCCCATTGATGGATCGGCAGGTCCTCGCTGAGCACATACGACGCCTCGTGGGCCCAGTACTCGAACAGCGCGCGCTGCTCGTACGCGAGCTGTTCGAATTCCGCCTCGTCGAACGCACCGTGGCGGCTGAAGAGCACGAGCAGGTGCGAGCGGGCGACGACCGCCGTCGGGTCGAGTTGCAGGCAGCGCAGGGCGCGCGCGGTGTCGAGCAGGTCCTGAGCCGTGGCCTTGCCCTTGGGTGCCGGACCCGCCAACCGCTGGTTGCGGATCGCGAGCCTGCGGATGGCGGCGGGGTCGACGCGGAGCACCGCCGCAGCCTAGGGGTCACCGCCGCCGGAACAGATACGCGGCGCCGGCGCGGCCGATCACGATGCCCGCCGCGCACCACGCGATCGCGAGCATCCACTCGTTGCCGACCGGTGTGTCGAGCATCAGCGCGCGCAGCGTGTCGGCGATCGGCGTGACCGGCTGGTTGTCGGCGACCCACTGCAGGCCCGCCGGCATCGTGTCCGCGGGGACGAAGGCGCTCGAGACGTAGGGCGCGAACGCCGCGACGAAGGTGATCGCGTTGGCGGCCTCGACGCTGCGGGCGAGCAGGCCGAAGCACGCGCCCAGCCACGAGATCGCGGTCATCAGGGCGAGCAGCAGCGCGACCGCGGCGAGCCAGTTGCGCGCGTCGGCGACCGGACGGAAGCCGGCCAGCAGCGCAACGCCGAGCACCAGCGCGGTCGAGACGGTGTTGCGCGCGACGCTGGCGGCGACGTGGCCGGTGAGCACCGCGGCGCTCGAGATCGGCAGCGTGCGGAAGCGGTCGACGACGCCGGTGGTCATGTCGAGCGCGACGGCGGTGGCGGTGCCGGCCGAGCCGAAGCCGACGCACAGGACGATGATCCCGGGCACGACGTAGTCGACGTAGCGGCCGCCGGTGTCGATCGCGCCGCCGAAGACGTAGACGAACATCAGCATGATCGAGATCGGCAGGAAGATCGCGGTCAGCAGCGCGTCGAGGCTGCGGACGCTGTGGCGCAGGCTGCGGCCGATGAAGGTGATGGAATCGGTCATGTCAGGGAGAGGAAGACGTCGTCGAGGGTGGGCCGGTGCAGTTCGAGGCGGTCGGCGGGGATGCCCTGCGCGGAGAGGGCGTCGAGCGCGCGTCGCACGTCCTCGGCGCCGTCGGCCGGGACGCGCAGGCTGAGCCGCTCGTCGCTCGTCTGGCCTGGCAGCGTCGACGCGGCGATGGCGAGCGTCGCCGCGTCGGCGAAGAACAACTCGACCGTCTCCTCCGCGATCCGCGCCTTCAGCTCGGCGGCGGTGCCTTCGGCGGCGATCCGGCCTTCGCTCACGACCGCGATCCGGTCGGCGAGCCGATCGGCCTCCTCCAGGTACTGGGTCGTCAGCAGGATCGTGGTGCCGTCGGCGGCGAGCTGCATGACGGCGTCCCAGACCGCGGCGCGGCTGCGCGGGTCGAGGCCCGTCGTCGGCTCGTCGAGGAAGATCACCTGCGGACGCGAGATCAGGCTCATCGCCAGGTCCAGGCGCCGGCGCATGCCGCCGCTGTAGGTCGCGACGCGGCGGTCGGCGGCGTCAGTGAGGTCGAGGCGCTCGAGCAGTTCGGAGATCCGCTGCCGGTCACGGACACGCCGCAGCCGGGCCATCATCCGCAGGTTCTCGGCGCCGGTCAGCAGGCCGTCGACCGCGGACTCCTGCGCGGTCAGGCTGATGGCCTCGCGGACCTTCCGCGGGTTCTCGACGACGTCGTGGCCGGCCACTCGGGCGCTGCCGCCGTCGGGGTGCAGCAGCGTGGCGAGGATCCGGACCGTCGTCGTCTTGCCCGCGCCGTTGGGCCCGAGCAGCGCGAAGACCTCTCCGGCGCCGATCTGGAGGTCGAGGCCCTTGAGGACGCCGGTCGCTCCGAAGGCCTTCGTGAGGCCCTGTGCCTCGATTGTGTACGTCATACACATCAGTGTACGTCATACACTTTGAAAATGGAAAGGGCAAGGCGCAAGAGGCCTGAACGTCGATCTCGTGGTGACCGCCGCGATGGAGCTCGCGGACGAGTCCGGGCTGGCCGCCGTGACGATGGCCGCGGTCGCCAAGCGCTGCGGCTTCACGACGATGTCGCTCTACCGGCACGTGTCCGGCAAGGACGAGCTCGTGCGGCGGATGCTCGAGACCGCGCTCGGCATCGCGCCGCCGCTGGAGCACGACCGACTGGCGCGAGGGCCTGGTCGCGCTGGTCGCGCGCGATGCTCGAGATCCTCGACCGCCACCCGTGGGGGATCGACGTGCCGATCACCGGCATGCTCGGGACGACACGCGCAGCTCTCATGGCTCGATCGCGGGCTCGAGGCGCTGGCCGCGACCGTCGCTGGACGAGGGCGCCAAGGCCGAGCTCGTCCTGCTGGTCAACGGCTACGTGTTCTGGGCCGCGCGGCTGCGCTTCCAGGTGCCCGACGACGAGACGGTCCGAGGTCGTCCCGCCCGGCTTCGACCTCTCGGCCGTTCCCGTCGCTGTCGCGCGCCCTGGCGGCGGGGATCTTCGAGGACGACTCGTCGACGCGCGACGAGGACTTCACGTTCGGCCTCGAACGCGTCCTCGACGGCATCGAGGTCCTGATCGAACGCGGGCGCGACGAGGACGCGTAGGCTGCTGACGGTGCCTTCACCGCGAGTCGTCGTCGTCGGATCGATCAACGTCGACCTCGTGGTCGTCGTCGCGTCGCTGCCCGCGGCGGGCGAGACCGTCACGGGCGGGCGCTTCGCGCGGCACGGCGGTGGCAAGTCGGCCAACCAGGCGGTCGCTGCGGCACGGCTGGGAGCATCGGTGTCGCTCGTGGGTGCGGTCGGCGACGACGAGATGGGGAGCGCGGCCGTCTCGGAGCTGTCGTCCGAGGGCGTCGACGTCTCCGGGGTCTCGCGGTTGCCGGAGCCGACCGGCGTCGCGCTGATCGTGGTCGACGACGCGGGCGAGAACCAGATCGCGGTCGCCTCGGGCGCCAACGCGGCGCTGCGTCGTCGTGACCGCGCTCGACCTGTCCGGGGATGGCGGCGGTGTCCTGCTGCTCTGCCACGAGGTCTCCGAGGCGGTGGTGATCGCCGCCGCGCGGGCCGCCGCCGCGGCGGGGTGGCCCGTCGTGCTCAACCCCGCGCCGGCGCGTGCGCTGCCGGACGTCCCGCTCGCCGTGCTGACGCCGAACGCCTCCGAGGCGACCGCAGCTGACGGGCGAGCGACGACCCGGCGGCGGCCGCGCGCGCGCTGGTCGCGTCGACGGGAGCGGCCGTGCTCGTCACGCTGGGCGCGCGACGGCGCGCTCCTGCTCGAGCCGGGCGGCTCGCCGGTGCGGCTTCCGGCGACGAAGGTCGACGTCGTCGACACGACCGGCGCCGGCGACACCGTCAACGGCGCGCTCGCCGCCGAGCTCGCCGCGGGCCGCCCGCTGGCCGACGCCGCCCGCGTTCGCGCTCGCCGCCGCCGCGCTCTCGACCCGCGCGCCCGGGCGCGCGCGGCGGGATGCCGACGCGCGAAGAGGTCGAGGCCGCGCTGGCGCGCCGCGCGACGCGCGCCTCGCGCCGCGCCCGCCGCCGCGGCCGCGCCGCCGCCCGTCGTCCTCGTCCGCCGCCGCGCCGCCCTCGTCCGCCGCCCCCGCGTCGCCGCCCGCCACCGCGGCGCCCTGACCGTGCCTCGCGTCCCCCCCCACTCGCGGCCGCGGGTCTCGCCGCCGGCGCCGGGCTCGTGGCGTGGGCGGCGTGGTTCGAGCCGCGGCGGCTCGTCGTCCGCGAGTCGCGAGCTCGCGCTCCCGCACTGGCCCGCGCGGCTCGCCGGGCTGCGCGCCGGCGTCATGTCCGACCTCCACGCCGGCGTCCCGCACGCGGGGCTGGGGGCGATCCGGCGCGCGGTCGACGAGCTCAACGCGCGCGCGCCGGACGTGCACCTCCTGCTCGGCGACTACCTCGACGCGAGCCAGTTCCTGGCGTCGCGATCTCGCGCCCGAGCGTGTCGCCGAGGAGCTCGCGCGGCTGCGCTCGCCGCTCGGGACGGTCGCGGTCATCGGCAACCACGACTGGCGCAACTCGGGCGACCGGATGTGGCGCGCGCTGCTCGACGTCGGGATCACCGTGCTCGAGGATCGGGCGGTCGAGCTCCATGCGCCCGGCGGTCCGTTCTGGGTCGCGGGCCTCGCCGACCTGCGCCATCGCCGGCCCGACATCGGCGCGGCGCTGCGCGACGTCCCGGCCGACGCGCCCGTGATCGTGCTCTCGCACGATCCGGACATGTTCCCGGGTGTGCCGCCGCGAGTGTCGCTGACGCTGTCGGGCCACACGCACGGCGGGCAGGTCGCGATCCCGCTCCTGCGCCGCCCGCTGCTGCCGTCCTACTACGGCGAGCGCTACGCGCGCGGGCACATCGTCGAGCACGGGCGGCACCTGCTCGTCACGAGCGGCGTCGGGACGAGCGGGCTGCCGATCCGGCTGCTCGCTCCACCCGAGGTCCACGTCCTGACCTTGCGTAACCTTTGAGTTACGTGTAACCTCACGGTGACATGATCGACTTCATCGAACGCGAGACCTTCATCGCCGCGCCGATCGAGCGCGTCTGGGACATCATCACCCTGCCCGAGCACATCGGCCGCTGGTTCGGCGACGCCGGCGCCGAGCGCGACGGCGACGTCATCCGCATGCGCTGGGAGGAGCACGGCGAGGCGGAGCTGCGCATCGTGCGCTCCGAGGCGCCGCACGCGTTCGCCTACCGCTGGGACGCGAACATCGTCGGGATCGGCGACACGCTCGTCGAGTTCACGCTCTCCTCCGAGAACGACGGCACGCGCGTGCGCGTCGTCGAGAGCGGCTTCGCGTCGCTGGCCGCGACCGACACCGTGCGCGAGGAGCTGCGCCAGGGCAACGTCGGCGGCTGGAAGCACGAGATCGGCGACCTCGAGCGCTACGCGGCGACCGTGGCGGTGTGACCGAAGAGGTCTTCACGGCGCTCGCGGACCCGACCCGCCGCCGCGTCCTGGACCTCCTCGCGGAGCACGGATACGGCACGGCGACCTCGCTGGCCGCCGTGCTCCCCGTCAGCCGCCCCGCGGTGATCAAGCACCTCGCCGTGCTCGACCGCGCCGGCCTGGTCGCCGCGCAGCGACACGGTCGCGAGGTGCGCTACGTCGTGCAGTCCGCGCCGCTGCAGGAGACCGCGGCGTGGATGGCACGGCTCGCGGCATCGTGGGACGCGAGGCTGGACGCGATCCGCGCCCTCGCGGAGGCAGATCCTCCGCAGAGTTGACACACCTGGCCACGCACGGTGCTCCCCGAGGGGGTGTGGCCGCCCACCTTCCTCACAGGACGGTCGATGACCGCACCCCCCAGCCCTCAGCCCGAACGCGTGCGCGTGCATCTCAAGGGGTACCTGTGCACCCCGTGATCCGCCGGGAAGATGCCGTGGCTCAACGACGTCGAGCACGGCCGGACGTACAAGGCCGGTGACCTCTACGGCAGCCTCGGCGCGTGGTTCGCGGGCCGCTGGCACACGCCTGGGGCGAACGAATACATCGCGCGGGTGCGGCAGATCCTGGCCTTACGGACTTGGCGGACCGCAGAGTTTCGGAACACTCGGGGGCTATGAACGCATTCCTGCGGCTGTGGTCCGCTGCCCTGCTGCTCGCCGTGCTCGTCCTGGCCGCGCCCGCCCAGGCCGCGAAGCCGCCGGTGCCCGACGGGAGCAAGCCGCTGCCGGCCGGTCAACTGCCGCACGAGTGCACCTCCGCAGACGTCGGCGCCAACAGCTACGGCCCGACGCTCGGCTACTACTGGGACACCGAGGTCGACCAGTGGGTGAGCGCGCCTCGCTGCTACCCGCGGTGGGGCAACCTGCAGTCGTCGGGCAGCAAGCTCGTGAACGCCGGGGCGAGCGTGACGGTCACCGCGATCCCGACCGACGGCTCGAACTCCGCCGACTACGCGCCGGAGACGAAGTCGATCACCTGGACCTACGGTGCCGCCAAGCGCGTGTCGGGGTGCGGCAACACCGACCTCAGCTGCACGGTCATCCCGGCGAAGAAGGCGACCGAGACCTATCAGTGGGTCGAGATCCACGTGACGATGCCGCGGACGTTCTTCGTCGACTCGCCGGGCTCCAACTGCGCCGGTCAGCACCTGTGCGGCGGGGCGACCACCAACGCGTGGGCGTTCGCCGGCGTCAAGCCGGAGCGCTCGACGCCCTCGACGATCACGGGTCGCGTGGTCGACGGTGACGGCGACGCGATGCCGGGCGTGAAGATCAACGCGTCGGGCCCGTCGTCGGGCAGCGCCGCGACCGACGCCGAGGGCCGTTATGAGGTCAAGGTCAAGAAGGCCGGCAAGTACGAGGTCAAGGCCACCAACGGCGCCGGCGTGTTCTCGCCCAAGCCGGCGAAGGTCCAGGTCCGCAAGTCGAGTGCTGCGACCGCGAACTTCAAGCAGGTGGGCTGCTCGAACAAGGCCAAGGACGCGAAGGCGCATCTGTTCCACTACTCCGGCGCAGGCGCGGCGACCGGCAGCGCGAGCTTCGACGACTGCAGCCAGGAGGTGTCGGTCACGTGGACCCGCAGCGTTCCCTGCACCGACCGCGCGGGCGCTCCAGCCGCGCCGATCACGGTCACCGCCGTCTGGGGCGAAGGGCTCAAGCCGCCGCTGAAGGCCGGGTCCAAGAGCAGCGGCCGCACGTTCGCATCACCGGGGCGCCTCAGCCAGCAGGTCACGATCGCCGGCCAAGCCCCGGGCGAGACGCTCTACTCGGTGGTCAGGTTGGCCCTCGGGTCGATCCGCGGCTCGGCGATGCGCTTCGGCGTGGTCGCCAATGTCGGGAGCGGGCAGCGCGTCTGCAGCCTCGACGTCGACGGGGAGACGCTCTTCGCCGACGACTGACGTCACTCGGTCAGGACGACGCAGCCGCGCTCGAGCAGCCCGGGCGGTGGGTCGTAGACCTCGTTCCAGCGCAGGTCGAGCTTTTCGAGCCGCGGCAGCTCGGCGAGCCAGTCCGGGACGCTCGTCAGCCGGTTCGCGCGCAGGTCGAGGACACGCAGTTCGCGCAGGGGACGCACCGACTCCGGCACCGACGGTCAGCGCGTTGGTGCGCAGGTGCAGTTCGCGCAGCGCCGGCAGCGGCGGCAGCGACAGCTCGGTCAGACCGAGGTCGAGCAGGCGCAGCTCGATCAACTCCGGGAGCTCGCCCAACGCGATCGACCGCAGCGGGTTCTCGCTGACGTTGAGATAGGTCAAGGACGACGGCAGCGACGGCAGCGCGACGAGCGCGTTGTCGTGCAGATAGAGGATCTCGAGCCGCGTCAACGCGGAGAGATCCGGGACCGACGTCAGCGCGTTGTGGCCCAGGTCGAGCGTCCGCAGGTTCGTCAGCTGCCCGAACCACGCAGGCACCGAGGTGATCCCGAGCTCGCAGACGTACAGGCGCTCCAGCTCGTGGTCGGGCTCCGCCGGGAGCCCTCTCAGCCGTCGTACAGCCCCTCCAGCGCCAGGATCCGGCGCATGATCGCCACCGAGGACGCGTAGGTCGAGTCCATGCCGTAGTACGAGAGCCCGCGCGCGCCGAGCGTGCGCGCCTGCGTGTACGGCGTGTCAGAGGCGTAGTGGATGATCCCGAGGTCGATCGGGAGCTTGGCGAAGTTGACCGCCTCGCCCTGCGGGTAGCGGTCGGCGTCGGCGATCTCGTAGACCGCGTTGCAGAACGGGCCGGCCTCCATCTCGACCACCGTGTAGGCCTCGCGGTAGTAGAAGTCGAGGTAGTTGCGGTTCTGCAGGAAGGTCGACTTGACCGTGACCGCGCGCTGGTTGTCGAGGCCGGAGCCGAAGATCAGGTACGGCGCGATGTCGTCGAACGAGAACGCGTTGTCGAGCCAGTAGGTCGAGCCCGAGTGCTCGTCGTGGATGACGCCGCTGATCAGGACGTCGCCGACGTCGGCGTTCAGCGTCGCCGCCTTGCCGAGCACGTAGACGCCGCGCAGCGTGTCGTGCGCAGTCGTGATCTCGCGAAGAATGTTGTAAGCCGCGAGGCCGAGCGGGTACTCGATGTTGACGACCACGCCCGGTGAGCGGGCAAGCCGCTCCGCGTCGATCGGCCCGAGCCGGGAATCAAGCCCGGCCGGGTCGAGCTTCGCGAGCTCCATCACCTGCGTGCTGACCCGCAGGCCGGTCCGTGAGGAGAGGTGGCGGACGCCGAGCTCGCGCTCGTGCTGGCGGCGGTTGTGCCAGGCCTGCCCGTCCTCGGGCTGCGCCTCGTAGTACAGCCGCGCGCCGTAGTAGAGGAAGTTCTCCCACGAGCCCTCGGTGCGGCCCGTGCGGAAGCGCTCGAGCTCCTCGACCAGATAGTCGGGCCCGCGCGACTCGACGAAGTCGACGATCGCGTCCTCGCTCGCCCCCGCGCTGGTCGACAGCAGGTTCACCAGCGAGTGCAGGTTCGAGGAGACGAAGTACATCGGGCGATCGGAGAGCCCCTGATCGGTCAGCGCGGCGCGCACCGGCGCCCACCAGCGGCGCGTCAGCCGCGCGTAGCCCGACTGCGAGCCGCCGAGCATCCGCAGCCGCAGGTTCAGCTTGCGCTCGCGCACCTCCTCGACGAACCCGCCGAGCCCGTCGGGCCAGGACTCGCGCATCCGCGACCAGTCCTCCTCGGTGCCGCCGACGCGTTCGGCGCACGTCCCCCGGCTCGGGGTCCTCCGGCAGATCCGCGGCCCGCAGCAGCGCGTGCAGCTTGTTCCACTCGAGCTGGTAGGCGACGAGCGTCGGGATCGCGTCGTCGAGGTCCGAGGTCGAGGCCAGCAGGACGGCGAGCGTCCCCTTGCCCGAGTCGTACCAGCGGCGCCTGCGGCGCGGGCGCCTCGACGGCCTCCCAGTCCTCGATCCGGCCGATGCCGGCGCGCGAGAACGCCTCCGACTCCTGGCCGACGACGATCACCGTCGCCTTCCAGATCGAAGCCGGCAACCGCCGCAGCGCGTAGAGGAACGCGCCGAGGTCGGGCCGCTCCATGTCATGCGCGAGCGAGTGCAGGCTCGAGCCCATCTGCGCGTGCGAGGGCTCGAGCACCCGCAGCAGCGTCTCCCCCGACGAACGCAACAGGGTCGTGTACGTCCGGTGGTAGAGCTCGACCTCGTCAGAGGCCTGGCGCAGCGTCGTGCCCGAGACGGGCGGAACGCGCAGGCGTGGGACTGCCATGAGTTGACGCTAGCGCACTAATGCCCAGCCCTGGCGCGCCCAAGCACCGACGCCGCCGTCGACCACGTGCATCACCTCGCGGCCGCCGAAGCGCTGGACGAGGCTGGCACCGACCGCGGCGCGCTGGCCCGAGGCGCAGATCACGGCGATCGGCCGCGCCGGGTCGAGGCCGTCCGGGAACGCGTCGATCTGGTGGTAGGGCGCGAACGTCGAGCCGGGAATATGGCCGGCCTCCCACTCGTCGAGCTCGCGCACGTCGAGGATCTGCAAGGAATCGGCGCGCTCGTGCAGCTCGGGCACGGTGATCCGCTCGATCGACTCGACCGGCAGGCGCTCCTCGCGCCAGCTCGTCATCCCGCCCGCGAGGTAGCCGGCGATACGCCCGACGCCGATGGCGGCGGCGAGCTCGGCGGCGTGGCGCGCGTCGTCGTCGTCGCGGCCGACCAGCACGACCTCCTGGTCGGGCCCGGCGATCCAGGCGAGCCGTGTCCCGAAGCCCGACTGCAGGATCGTGTTGCAGATCGCGCCCGGGATGTGCGCGTCGTCGAACTGCTGTGCGGTGCGGACGTCGATCACCGGCACGCTCAGCTGCTCGACCTGGCGCGGAGTCAAGGGCTCGATGTCGATCGGGCGGCGCTGGAGTGGGCCGCGGTTGATCGCGACGATGGCCTGGAAGTTCGGCGGCTGCGGGCGCAGGTTGGCGGTCGAGCGGGCGACGAACTCGTCCTCGTCCGAGACGCCGAGCAGTGCGTTGTGGCGACGCTCGTAGCCGATCGTCGAGCTGACCTTGAGGTCGATCGAAGGCCCGCCGCAGAGCGAGCCGCCGAGATGGCCGGGCCAGACCTCGACGTCGTCGCCGAGCGCGAGCAGCTTGACGCGCAGCGAGTGGAAGATGTCGCGCGCGCCGTCCTCCTTCTCGACCGCCAGATCGGGGCGCGCGATATCGCCGACGAACAGCGAGTCGCCGGTCAGGACCGCCCACGGCTCGGGGCCGCGGGCGCTGTCGACGAGCGCGAAGGCGGTGTGCTCGGGCCGGTGGCCGGGCGTATGGATCGCGCGCACGATCACGCTGCCCAGCGCGAGCTCCCAACCGTCCTCGAACGGCTCGTGCCCGTACTCGGCCTCGGCGAGCGCGTGGACGTGGATGCGCGCGCCGGTCGCCGCCGCGAGCCGCCCGTGGCCCGAGACGTGGTCGGCGTGGTTGTGGGTCTCGAGGATGTGCTCGATCGAGACGCCGAGGTAGCGCGCGAGCCGCAGGTACTCGCCGATGTCCAGCCGCGGGTCGATCACGGCCGCCACGCCCGCTTCGTCGTCGCCGACGAGATAGGAGGCGCAGCCGAGGTCCTCATGCGCGATCTGGCGGAAGATCACATCGGGCAATCTACCGTGCGCGTCATCACATTGCGCATGCAACCATGTTGCTAATCTGAGTGACCGTGACTGAGATTTCCAACACCCAACCATGTCAGGCCTGTGGCCAGCGTCCCGGCACGGTGCGGATGGTGTTCGCCGCAGGCGCCGAGCGGCGCGCGGCGCTGCTGTGCGAGCCGTGTGCGGAAGACGTCAAGAACCGTTCGCCCAAGCGCGAGTCGGCGCTCGACGAGTTCGGCCGTGACCTGACCGCCGATGCCGCCGCCGGCCGCATCGACCCCGTCATCGGCCGCGCCGAAGAGATCGAGCAGACCGTCGAGATCCTCGCCCGCCGCCGCAAGAACAACGCCGTGCTGATCGGCGAGGCCGGCGTCGGCAAGACCGCCATCGCCGAGGGCCTCGCGCTGCGGATCCACCGCGACGAGGTGCCCGAGACGCTCGAGGGCGTCCGCGATCGTCGCGCTCGACCTGTCGGGCATGATCGCCGGCGCCCAGTTCCGCGGCCAGTTCGAGCAGCGCCTGAAGGCCGCGCTCGACGAGGCCGTCGAGTCCGAGGGCAAGATCGTGCTCTTCGTCGACGAGCTCCACACGGTGCTCGGCGCCGGCGCGCCCGAGGGCGCGATGGACGCCGCCAACATCCTCAAGCCGCTGCTCGCGCGCGGCGAGCTGCGCGTGATCGGCGCGACCACGCTCGCCGAGTACCGCAAGATCGAGCGCGACTCGCGCGCTCGCGCGGCGCTTCTCCCCCGTGACCGTCGAGGAGCCGTCCGTGGACGACACGGTCGCGATCCTGCGCGGCCTGCGCGGCGCCTACGAGGAGCACCACGGCGTGATGATCGACGACGAGGCGCTGCGTCGCCGCCGCGCGGCTGTCGGACCGCTACATCAGCGAGTACCGCCTGCCCGACAAGGCGATCGACCTGGTCGACCAGGCCGCGGCGAAGCTGCGCCTGGGTCGGCGGCGCGCGACCTGCGCCCGGAGCTCGAGAAGGCGATCGCCGACGAGGACTACGAGCGCGCGGCCGGCCTGAAGAAGCAGATCGACGCATCCGGCCCGCTGCAGGTCGGCGAGGCCGAGATCGCCGCGGTCGTCGCCGCGCGCACCGGCATCCCGGTGGGCGAGCTGGTGGCCGGTGAGCTGCGAGCGCCTGCAACGACCTCGAGGACCGACCTGCACGAGCGTGTCGTCGGCCAGGAGGACGCCGTCGAGATCGTCGCGGACACGATCCGCCGCGCCCGCGTCGGCCTCTCCGAGGGCGACCGCCCGCTCGGCTCGTTCCTGTTCCTCGGCCCGACCGGCGTCGGCAAGACCGAGCTGGTCAAGGCGCTCGCCGAGCGGCTGTTCGCGACCGAGAAGGCGCTCGTCCGGATCGACATGTCCGAGTTCCGCGAGCCGCACACCGTCGCGCGGCTGATCGGCTCGCCGCCCGGCTACGTCGGCTACGGCGACGGCGGCCAGCTGACCGAGCCGGTGCGGCGCCGGCCCTACAGCGTGATCCTGCTCGACGAGATCGAGAAGGCCCACCCCGAGGTCTGGAACGTGCTGCTGCAGGTCATGGACGACGGCCGGCTGACCGACGGCGAGGGCCGCACGGTCGACTTCACCAACACCGTGATCGTGATGACGTCCAACCTCGGCGCGGGCAAGGCCAAGCGCGGGATCGGCTTCACGGCCGAGCGAGCCCGCCGCGGAGGCCGCGCGCATGCAGGACGCGGCCAAGCAGGCCTTCCTGCCGGAGTTCATCAACCGGATCGACGAGATCGTCACGTTCGACGCGCTCGCCCCGGAGCACGTCGAGCGGATCGCGGCCCAGATGGTGCGCCCGCGTCGCCGACCGGCTGCGCGCGCGAGCGCGGGATCGTGCTCACGGTCGACGCCGAGCTACGTCGCCCAGCTCGCCCGCGAGGGCTTCGACGAGGCCTACGGCGCCCGGCCGCTGCAGCGCCACATCCGGCGCACGCTGGAGAAGGCGCTGACCCGGGCGATCCTCGCCGGCGAGATCGCCGACGGCGACGAGGTCCACGCGCACGCCGACGGCACCCTGACCGTCGACGCGCACGAGCTGGCGCTCGCGGCCTAGACACGCGCCGGCTTAGATGCCGGCGGTGCGGCGACCCTGGCGGGATGAGCTTCCCCCCGCCGGGGTCGTCGCCGCGGAGGCGCGACTGCCCGACGAGAGCCACGAGCTCGCCCTCGCCGAGGTAGCCTCGCCTGCGTGCGGGTTCTCGTCGCCTCGACGAGCGGCGCCGGCCACCTCGGCCCGCTGCTCCCGTTCGCGGACGCGCTCGCGGAGCGCGGCGACGAGGTCCTGCGCCTCGTCGGCGAGCCGGCGCCCGCGGGCTTCTGGGACCCGTTCCCCCGGCTCTCGCGCGCCGAGCAGGCGATCTTCGCCAACCGCGAGTGGTTCGGCCGGCGCTGCACCGCGGCCATGCGCCCGGCGATGGAGCGCGCGTGCGACGCGTTGCGCCCGGACCTGATCGTGCGCGAGCCGTGCGAGTTCGCATCGGCGATCGCCGCGCACGAGCGCGGGATCGGGTGCGTGACGGTGGCGTGCTCGCAGGCCGCCATCGAATGGAGCGCGCTCGAGCTGATCGAGACGGTCCTGCCCGACGGCGTCGCCGATGCCCTGCGCGCGGCGCCCTACCTCACGCGCTTCCCGGCCTCGCTCGATCCCTCGCCGTTCCCGGACACCCGCCGCTATCGCGAGGCGACACCGCCGGCGAGCGACGGCTCGCTGGTCTACGCCACCTTCGGCAGCGTCGCGGCCGGGCTCGGCCTCGACCCGTACCGCGTGCTCCTGGACGCCGTCGACGGCCTGGATCTGAAGGTGCTGCTGACGACCGGCGAAGACGTCGAGCTCGGACCCGTCCCGGCGAACGTCCGCGTCGAGCGCTGGGTGCCGCAGGAGCAGGCGCTCGCGCGCGCTTCGCTCGTGGTCTGCCACGGCGGTTCCGGCACGGTGCTCGGCGCGCTCGCCGCGAACATCCCGCTGGTGATCATGCCGCTGTTCGCTGACCAGCTCGCCAACGCGCGAGCGCTCGCCGGCGCCGGCGCCGCGGCCGTCGTCGAACCGGCGGACCTCCGTGCCGCGATCATGTCCCCACCCGCGCCGCCGGAGCGGCTGGCCCGCGAGCTCCGCTCCGCGCCGCCGCTGCTCACGGTGCTGTGAGCCGAATCAAGGAGATCCGTGGATGCCCCGCTTCATGCTGTTCATGTACCCCGCCATCAGCACCGAGGAGTACGAGGAAGGCCCGACGCTCGAGGACGTCGAGGCGATGAACCGGTACAACGAGGAGCTGACCAAGGCCGGGGCGCTGCTGGCCGCGGACGGGCTGCAGCCGGAGGCCTCGCGCGTGTCCTCGACCGGCGTCACCGACGGCCCGTTCAGCGAGGCCAAGGAGCTGGTCGGCGGCTACTGGATCATCCAGGCCAAGGACCGTGAGGAGGCCGTCGAGTGGGCGAAGCGCTGCCCGCTGGGCGCGGGCGCCGTTCATCGAGGTCCGCCAGCTCTGGGAGCTGACCGACTTCCCCGAGGACATCCAGGACGCGGCCAAGCTGTCGGCGGAGCCGCCGCACCAGACCTCGGCGTGACCGAACGGGCGGCGACCCAGCGCGCGATCGAGGCCGTCTGGCGGATCGAGTCCGCGCGCCTGATCGGCGCCCTGGCACGGATGCTGCGCGACGTCGGCGTCGCCGAGGATCTCGCACAGGACGCCCTCGTCGCCGCGCTCGAGAAGTGGCCGCAGACGGGCATCCCGGACAACCCCGGCGCCTGGCTCATGACCGCCGCCAAGCACCGGGCGATCGACCTGATGCGACGGTCGAAGCGGCTCGAGGACAAGTACGCCGAGATCGGCTTCTTCATGGCCGTCTCGGCACAGGAGGAGGTCGGCTCCGACGATCTGCTCTCGCTGATCTTCACCTGCTGTCATCCGGTGCTGTCGCGCGACGCCCGGGTGGCGCTGACGCTGCGCATGCTGGGCGGCCTGTCGACGCCGGAGATCGCGCGCGCGTTCCTGGTGCCCGAGTCGACCGTCGCGCAGCGGATCGTGCGCGCGAAGAAGGCGCTGGCCGGCCTGCCCTTCGAGGTTCCCGACGGCGACGAGCTGGCACCGCGCCTGGCCGCTGTCCTAGAGGTCGTCTACCTGGTCTTCAACGAGGGGTACGCGGCCACCGCGGGCGACGATTGGATGCGCCCCGGGCTGTGCGAGGACGCCCTGCGCCTCGGCCGCGTGCTGGCGGCGCTCGCCCCGCGCGAGGGCGAGGTCTGGGGGCTGCTGTCGCTGATGGAGATCCAGGCCTCGCGGATGGCCGCCCGGGTCACGCGCGACGGCTCGCCGATCCTCCTGCTCGACCAGGATCGGTCGCGCTGGAACCGGCTGCTGATCGGCCGCGGGCTCTCGGCGCTCGCCCGCGCGGAGGCACTGGGTCTCGGGCCGTACGGCCTCCAGGCGGCGATCGCCGCCTGCCACGCCCGCGCCCACACCGCGCAGGACACGGACTGGATCCGGATCGCGGCGCTGTACTCGACGCTCGCCGCGCTGACACCGTCGCCGGTCGTCGAGCTCAACCGCGCGGTCGCGCTCAGCATGGCCTTCGGCCCCGCAGCCGGCCTGGAGCACGTCGACGCGCTCCGCGACGACCCGGCGCTCGCCGCCTACCACCTGCTGCCGAGCGTGCGCGGTGACCTGCTGGCCAAGCTGGGCCGCACCGACGAGGCGCGCGCCGAGTTCGAACGCGCCGCGGCGCTCACGGAGAACGAGCGCGAGAAGGCCCTACTCCTGGCGCGCAGCCACTCAGGACCCTTCCCCCCGGTCACTCGATTGGAGGACGGCTCCTAGCCTCAAGGAGGTGCGCGCAGCCGTCCTCTGCCTCACCAACGCCGACCGCAAGGCGCGGCGCCTCCAGCCGCTGCGCGAGAACGCGAGACTGCGCAGCGCGGCCGTCTCGCACACCGCCGACTTGGTCCGCGGCGGCTTCTTCGCGCACACCGCGCCCGACGGCGACACGTTCGTCGACCGCGTGCTGGGAGCCGGCTATGTCCTCCGCAACGAAGGCTGGACGCTCGGCGAGAACCTGGCCTGGGGCACCGGCGAGCTCAGCACGCCGCGAGGCATTTAGGACGCCTGCGTCAAACTCTAGGCGACTACGAAGGCCTGATCCGCAGCGTCCCGAACGGGCCTGACGTGCGGATCCGCAGACGCGGCGCGTCCCCGACGGGACCGGTGTCGGGCAGCTGGATGTCGCGCGTGCCGAACGCGCCGCCGCCGTCGACGGAGACGTGCACACCGCGCGGGACGAGCAGCGTCACGGTGCCGAAGACGTTGCGCACGTGCAGGGTCGTCTCCGCCCCGTGCAGCGTGGCCTGACCGAGGTCGAGCACGATCGTCCCGCCGACCGAGAGCACCGACGACACGGGTGCGAGCTCCCAGCGCCCGGAGCGCTGCAGCCGCGCGAAGACGGCGCGATGCTGCGTGGGCAGATCGGCGGAACCGGCGGCCGGCAGGTCAGCCGTGATCGTCTCGAGCTCGGTGTCGGTGCGGGCGAGCTCGGTCCGCTCGACGCGCTCGGCGAACTCGTCGAGCGTCAGCCGGCCCTCGACCGTCGCGTCGCGCAGGAGCACGATCGCCCGTTCACGGTCGGCATCGCCGGCGAGGGTCATTGCGTCAGAGTAATGGGCCATGCGCGACGGCTTCGCCGAGCTCGACGGCGTCCGGCTGCACTACGTCGAGGCCGGCGAAGGCCCGCTCGTCGTGCTCCTGCACGGCTTCCCGGAGTTCTGGTACGGCTGGCGCGGGCAGATCGAGCCGCTCGCGGCCGCGGGCCTGCGCGTCGTCGCCCCCGATCTGCGCGGCTACAACCTCTCCTCCAAGCCGCGCGGGCGTCGCCGCGTACGACCTCGACCCGCTCGCGCGCGACGTCCGCGACCTGATCGCCGAGCGCGGCGAGCAGCGGGCGTGCGTCGCCGGCCACGACTGGGGCGGCGCCGTGGCGTGGGCGACCGCGATGTTCCACCCGGAGGTCGTCGAGCGGCTCGCGATCCTCAACGCGCCGCACCCGCGCCGCTTCATCGAGGCCGTGCAACGCCCGCGTCAGCTGGCGAAGTCCTGGTACATGGGCTTCTTCCAGCTCCCGTGCGATGCCCGAGCGCGTCGTGCGGCGCGGCTTTCGCCAGCACTTTCTCAAGGACGCCCGCCCTGGCGCGTTCACGCCCGCCGACCTCGCGCTCTACGACGAGGCCTGGGCGCAACCCGGCGCGCTGACGTCGTCGTTCAACTACTACCGCGCGCTCTCGCGACTGACGCCTGGGGCGCCAAGCGGCGGATCGTGCCCGTCGAGGCGCCGACGCGCGTGATCTGGGGCGAGCGCGACCGCTACCTCCTCGCCAGCCTCGCGGAACCGCACCGCAGCGACGTTCCGAACCTCGAGCAGGTCATCCGCCTCGACACCTCGCACTGGGTCCAGCACGACGCTCCCGGGCAGGTCGCTGACCTCCTGTCCGGGTTCTTCGCCCCGAGCCGCTAGCCTGTCTGGTGTCAGATAGCGAGGGCAACCGGAGGGCTGAGACCTTCAGCTTTTTCGAACGTCCCCCTGCCACACACGCCTGATCTTCTGATGGCCGAGGCCCGCCTTGATGCGGGTCTCCGCGTTTAACGGCCCACGACGTAGGCCCCGATGTGCGAGATGCGGTCGCCGTCGAGCTCCAGGACCATGACGCGGTGGCGTACGCCGGAGGGCTCGTAGAGCTGGACGGCGGGAGTGCCGTTGACCCAGATCGCCTCCGCGGAGAGGTGCAGGCGGGCGACGCAGCCGTGCTCGAAGATCTCGATGATCGCCTCGCGGCCGTACGCCGTGCCCTCGGGCGGCATCGTCAGCACCGCGTCCTCGCGCAGCAGCTCGACGCAGCGCGTCCATGTCGGCGCGCTCCCAGGCGTCGACGTAGCGGCGCAGCAGCTCGCGCTGGGTCCGGCGGCCGGGCGCGACGGAGCGGGCGGGCGCTTCGGCCTCGATCGTCGCCCGCGCGCGCTGCAGCGCGCTGTTGATCGCCGTGACCGTCGTGTCGAGCAGCTCGGCGGCCTCGGTCCCGGTCCAGCCGAGCACGTCGCGCAGGATCAGGACGGCGCGCTGGCGGCCGGGCAGCCGCTGGATCGCGGTCAGGAACGCGAGCTCCATGCCCTCGCGCTGGGCGTAGCGGGCGGCGGGATCGGCGATCGAGGTGACCGCGTCGGCCAGGCGCTCGTCCGGATAGGGCTCGACCTCGACCGGCTCGGCCCGCCGCGGCCGGCGCTCGAGCTCGTCGAGGCAGGCGTTGGTGGCGATCCGGTAGAGCCAGGTCTCGACCGAGGAGCGCCGCTCGAAGCGCTCGAGCGAGCGCCAGGCGCGCAGCAGCGTGTCCTGGGACGACGTCCTCGGCGTCGTGGACCGAGCCGAGCATCCGGTAGCAGTGGACCTCGAGCGCACGGCGATAGGGCTCGACGAGTGCGCGGAAGGCGCGTTCGTCGCCCGCCTGGGCGGCGGCGACGTGCAGGGGATCCGCGGCGATCATGCACCGTTAGACCGGCCGCGCGCCGCCGAAACTCATCGGTGGCTTCGCGAGCCGCGCGCCGGTCTAACCCTCCATGACCGACGCACATCGCTCCCGTCGCTGGGTCCTGGGCCTCGCGGCGGTCGCCTCCTTCATGGTCGCGCTCGACACCCTCGTCGTCTCGACCGCGCTCACCACCATCCGCGCTCGACCTCGGCGCCTCCGTCGAGCAGCTCGAGTGGACGCGTCAACGCCTACAACCTGAGCTTCGCCGTGCTGCTGATGACGGCCTCCGCGCTCGGCGACCGCTTCGGCCGCAGGCGCCTGTTCGCCGTCGGCCTGGCGCTCTTCACGCTCGCCTCCGTCGCCTGCGCGCTCGCCCCCGGCGCCGGCGCGCTGATCGCCGCCCGCACCGTCCAGGGCATGGGCGCGGCGCTTCGTGATGCCGCTCGCGCCTGACGCTCGTCGGCGCCGCGTTCCCGCCGGAGAAGCGCGGCTCCGCGATGGGCGCGCTGCAGGGCCTGACCGGCCTCGCGGTCGCGGGCGGACCCGTCGTCGGCGGCGCCATCGCCGCACGGCCTCGCCTGGCAGTGGATCTTCTGGATCAACGTCCCGATCGGGCTGCTGGCCATCCCGCTGGTCCTCGCGAAGATCCCCGAGAGCCGCGGCAACGGCGACGCGCTCGACCTCCCCGGCCTCGCGCTGATCACCGGCGCCGCGCTCGGGATCGTCTGGGGCCTCGTGCGCGGCAACGGCGCGGGCTGGGGGAGCGCCGAGACGCTGACCAGCATCGCCGCGGGCGTCGTGCTGCTCGGCGCGTTCATCGCCTGGGAGCGCCGGACGCGCACGCCGATGCTGCCGCCGAGCCTCTTCCGCTCGCGCGCGTTCTCGGCCAGCAACGGCGCGAGCTTCCTGATGCTCGCCGCGCTCTTCAGCGCGGTCTTCTTCCTCGCGCAGTTCCTGCAGACCGTGATGGGCTACGGCCCGCTCGGCGCCGGGCTGCGGCTGCTGCCGTGGACGGCCACGCTGTTCTTCGTCGCGCCCGTCGCGGGCGCGCTCGTCGACCGCTTCGGCGAGCGGCCGTTCCTCGCGGGCGGCCTGGCGCTGCAGGCCGTCGGGCTGGCCTGGATCGCGCTCGTCGCGGAGCCGGGGATGGACTACATCGAGCTCGTCCCTGCGCTGATGCTCGCCGGCGCCGGCGTCTCGATGGCGATGCCGGCCACCGCCAACGCGGCCGTCAACTCGGTGCCCGCGGCGGCGATCGGCAAGGCCGCGGGCGTCAACACCACGCTGCGCGAGCTCGGCGGCGTGTTCGGCATCGCGATCGCCGTCGCGGTCTTCGCCGGTGCGGGCGGCTACGCGTCCTTCAGCGACGGCTTCACACGCGCGATGGTCGTCGCGTCCGGGCTCTCGCTCGCGGGCGCGGTGACCGGGTTCGCGCTGCCCAGCCGCCGCAGGGCCTCGCGCTCGGCCGCGTTGGAGGAGAGCCCGATCGCGGTCTGAAGCGCCGCGTCGGCGCCGTGCACGTCACCCGCGCGGCGCAGCAGCTCGAAGCGCGCCGCGTGCATCGGGACGTAGCGGTCGAGCCGGGGGTCGTCGGGGAGTAGCGCGAGCCCCGCCTCCGGCCCGGCCGCGAAGCCCACCGCGACGGCCCGGTTGACGGCGACGACCGGCGAGGGATCGTGGCGCGCGAGCTCCGCGTAGAGCCCGGCGATCTGCGCCCAGTCGGTCGCCGCGAAGTCCTCCGCCTGCGAGTGCAGCGCGGCGATCGCGGCCTGGATCGTGTACGGCCCCGGGCCGCGGCAGCCGCAGCGCCCGCTCCAGCTCGGCGACGCCGTCGGCGATCGCCGCGCGATCCCACAGCCCCCGGTCCTGCTCGGCCAGCGACACGAGCCCGTCGTCGGACACACGGGCCGCCGAGCGCGCGTCGGTGACCAGCAGCAGCGCGAGCAGCCCGTGCGCCTCCGCCTCGTCGGGCATCAGCCGCACGAGCAGGCGCGCGAGCCGGATCGCCTCCGCGCGCAGGTCGCCGCGCGTCGCCGCGTGCCCCTCGTTGAACACCAGATAGACGACGCGCAGCACGCCGGCGAGCCGCTCGACCAGCAGATCGTCCGGAGGTACACGGAACGGGATCCGCGCGTCGGTGACCTTGTTGCGGGCGCGCGTCAGGCGGCGCTCCATCGCCGGTTCGCTGGAGAGGAACGCGCGCGCGATCTCGGGCACGGTCAGGCCCGCGACGCTGCGCAGCGTCAGCGCCATCCGGGCCTCGGGCGCGAGCGCCGGATGGCAGCAGGTGAAGAGCAGCTTGAGCTGGTCGTCCTCGAGCGAGGACTGCTCGAGCTCGAAGTCGTAGTCCACGGGTTGCACCAGCTCGGGGGCGTGCGCGGCGGCGACGCGGTCGCGGCGCAGGCGATCGAGCGCCCTGCGCCACGCCGTCGTCGTCAGCCACGCGCCGGGGCGCTCCGGCACACCGCGGCGGTCCCAATCGACCGCCGCGGCCACGAAGGCGTCCTGGACGACGTCCTCGGCCAGTGCGAGGTCGCCGTCCAGCCGGCGCGTGATCGTCGCCAGGACCGCGGCGCGCTCGTCGCGGTACGCCCGCTCGAGCTCGTCGCTCACGCCTTCTCGAACCCGTGGGTCGCGTGGATCTGGACCGAGCCGTACGCGCGTGGCGGGCATCCGCGCGGCGAGCGCGATCGCGGCGTCGAGGTCCTCGACGTCGACCACGTAGAAGGAGAACAGGATCTCCTTGGTCTCGGCGTACGGGCCGTCGGTCACGGCCAGCTCGCCGCCGCTCTCGCGCACGGTCGTCGCGCTCTCGGGCTTGAGGCCGCTGACGGCCAGCACCGACCCGGACGCGCGCAGCTCGTCGTTGAGCGCGTGCCAGACCTTCATCTCGGCGTCGAACTCCGGGCGTTCCCGCCTCCGGGCCCTCGCCGTCGCGGTAGGTGAGGCTGAGCAGATATTGCATGACGTTCCTCCTAGTGGGTGGGTTCGCCGGGACGACGTGCGGTGCACGCCGAACCCGACACACCTCGTCGGAGATGGCGCGTCGGCGCTCAGATCGTCCACTTGGATAGGGCAATGCGCCTCGACCACGTGATCTACGGCACCAGCGACCTCGACGCCGCACAGGCGCGGATCGAGACCGAGCTCGGCCTTGCCGTCCACCCCGGCGGCCATCACGAAGGCCAGGGCTCGGGCAACCGGATCGTCCCGCTCGGCGGCGGCTACCTCGAGCTGATGACGATCGACGACCCCGAGGAGGCCGCGGCGTCGCCGATCGGGCGGGTGCTGCTCGACATGCTGCCCGGAGAGGCGCTGCGTGCGTACGCGGTCTTCGTCGACGACCTGCACGCGCATGCCGAACGGCTCGGGCTCGAGCTCCACACCGTCCGCCGCGGCGGCCTTGAGGCCTACGTCGCCGGCGCGCCCGAGGCGCTGAGCGAGCCGTTCCTGCCGTTCTTCATCGGCTCCAACAGCCGCGGCCCGCGGCCGGGCGACGCGGGGGACGCCGGCGGCCTCACGTGGATCGAGGTCGCCGGCGACGAGCAGCGCCTCAACGACTGGCTCGGCGGCGCCGAGCTGCCGATCCGCGTCGTCGAGGGCGCGCCCGCCGTCCGCGCGATCGGGATCGGCGAGCGCGAGTTCCGGACGAGCTAGCGGACGATCGTCTTCACGGTCACCGGGTTCCTGCCGTCGAGCGTCCGGACCGTGATCGCGGCGGTGAGCGGGCCGCGCCGCAGGGCGCGCTCGAGCGAGCGCCGCGTCGCCCCGCCCGGGCGCAGCGTGACGGTGCGCGCCGTGAACGGCTTCAGCTTGACCGTCCGCGTCACGCGGACGGGGCGGCCGCGCACCTTGAACGCGACCGTGACGCGGGCGCTGCCTCCCGCGGGACCGCCCACGTCGACCTTGATGCCCTTGCGCAGCGTCTGGCGCTTCGCCGCGGTGACGGTGAAGGCGGGCGGCGCGCCGAGGATGAACGTCGTCATGTTGTCGCCGGGCGCGAGGTCCGGGCCTTCCGCGCTCACCGCGATGACCGGCCCCGCGCCGCTCGGTGAATCCGCCACGAGCATCAGCATGCGCGATTCGCCGGCCGCCAGCGGCGCGAGCTTCAGCTCTGAGCTGCCGTTCTCCCAGCGCGCGGGGACGGCGCCCGAGGTCTTGAGCACCGGCAGGTCGGCGGACAGCGGCCCGGCGTTGTGCACCGTGATCTCGATCCGCATGCGCCCGTTGGCGTAGCCGACCGGCCACGCGCGGACCTGCAGGTCCGTGCGGTCCTCGGTCGCGTCGCCGCGTAGATCGCCGTCGGTGTCCGGCTCGTAGACCGGCGCGAGCGCGAGCTGCGCGCCGGTGATCCGCTCGTCGGCCTGCCCGTCGCGGGCGACGTCGACGAACAGGTTCCGGCACGGGTCGCCGGCCCGCTCCCACTCGGGATGGCAGACCGAGCGGGTGATGATCGCGTGGCCGCCCGTGGTCTGCACGAGCCCGACCGGGGTTCCCCACGCCAGGTGCGGTGCCGGGAACGTGTACGTGCCCGGCTCGGCCGGAAGCTGGACCGGGTCGCCGGTCACGATCGCGTTCGACTGGCCACGGAACCGCGGGCGCACGGTCCCCGCGCTCGAGCCCTCACCGACGACGACGCTCCAGCCGGTCGAGACCTGCGGGACGTACGGGATCATCGCCGGCATCGGCGGGATCGGGAACGTGTTGACCTCGCTCAGCGTCGCCGGCCCGGCCGGCGTCAGATCGGCTGCCGTGGCCGTGGCCGGAACCAGCACGATCGCGGCGAGCCCGGCGACAAGTGCTCTCAAGCGGTGGTCTCCCGCGCAGCGAACTGCTCGCGCAGCGTCTTCTTGGAGAACTTGCCGACCGAGGTCTTGGGGACCTCCTCGATGATCTCCAGGTCGTTCGGGATCCACCACTTCGGAACCCGCGCGGCGAGGAACTCCTTGAGCTCGTCGAGCGTGATCTCCTCGCCGCCCTTGGGCACGACGCAGGCCAGCGGGCGCTCGCTCCACTTCTCGTCGGGGATGCCGATCACCGCCGCCTCGGCGACCTTCGGGTGGGCCATGATCGCGTTCTCGAGCTCGACCGAGGAGATCCACTCGCCGCCGGACTTCACGAGGTCCTTGGTGCGGTCGACGAGCCGGATGTAGCCGTTGGGGCTGATCGTCGCGACGTCGCCGGTGCGCAGCCAGCCGTCCTCGGTGAAGGACTCCGAGCGAGCGCTCGTCGTTGTAGTAGCCGGCGGCGATCCACGGGCCGCGCGCCTGCAGCTCGCCGCGCGCCTCGCCGTCCCACGGCAGCGCGTCGTCGGTGCCCGGCTCGACGATCCGCAGGTCGACGAGCGGGATCGGCAGCCCCTGGGCGGCGCGCAGGTCGGCCAGCTCGTCCTCGGAGCGGTCCAGCAGCGTCGACTTGACGCGGCCCGTGGTGGCGACGGGCGACGTCTCGGTCATCCCCCAGGCCTGCAGGATCGGCAGCCCGATCTGCTCGCGGTAGGCCTCCGAGAGCGAGCGCGGGACGGCCGAGCCGCCGCACAGGACCTCGCGCAGCGATCGACAGGTCGCGGCCCTCGAGCTCGGGCAGCACGCCCATCCAGATCGTCGGCACGCCCGCCGCCAGCGTGACCTTCTCGCCCTCCATCAGCTCGGCGAGCGCCTTCGGCTGCATGTTCGGCCCGGGCATCGCGAGCGAGGCGCCGGCCATCACGGCGGCCTGGCAGAGGCCCCACGCGTTGGCGTGGAACATCGGCACGACCGGCATGACGATGTCGCGCTCGCAGACGCCGGCGGCGTCGGCGACGAGCGAGCCCATCGAGTGCAGGACCGTCGAGCGGTGCGAGTAGACGACGCCCTTGGGGTGGCCGGTCGTGCCGCTCGTGTAACACATCGCCGCGGCCTGGTTCTCGTCGTCGATCACCTCGAAATCGACCGGGTCGGCGGCCGCCAGCAGCGTCCTCGTAGTCGTGCACGCGCGGGTCGTCGGGGATCTCCTCGTCCGCGCCGTCGTCCATCACGACGACGTGCTTGACGGTCTCGAAGCGGTCGACCAGCGGCCACAGCAGCTTCAGCAGCGAGCGGTCGACGAAGACGACCTCGTCCTCGGCGTGGTTGGCGATGTAGACGACGTCGTCGGGGAACAGGCGGATATTGAGCGTGTGCAGGACGCGACCGCTGCAGGGCGCGGCGAAGTAGAGCTCGAGGTGGCGGGCGGTGTTCCAGGCGAACGTGCCGACGCGGCCGTCGGACGGAGATCTCGAGCGTGTCGAGCACGCCCGCGAGCCGGCGCGTGCGCTCGGCCCACTCGCCGTAGGTCGTCCGTTCGATCCCGCCGCCCGTGACGGTCGCGATCCCCTTCTCCGGGAAGATCCGCTCGGCACGCTGGAAGACGTGCGTGAGCGTCAGCGGATAGGACGACATCAAACCCTGCATCGCGGCTCTCCTTCTCCTCAGGTGGCCGAAGCGTACCCACGAAAGCGGGGGGTCCGGGGGCGGCAGCCCCCCGGTGGCGATCCCCCACCTTCGGGCGTGTTTGGGCGCGCGCACAGCGAGCACACTGAAGGAGCCGTGCCGGACGCCGATCATCCGGGCAGGATGCCCCGCCGCGTGTTCCTGCTCACCGCTCTCGCCCTCGCGGGCTGCGGCGGCGGCGGAGCCGCGCAGGTCCCGCACGCCCAGGTCTCACCTGCACCGCGCGGCGCCCCGCTCGATGCGCTGCCGCCGAAGTCCGGCGCCGCCGACGCCGCGCTGCTGCGCCAAGAGCTGCGCGAGGCGCGCCTGCGCGAGCAGATCGCCGCCGCCCGGCGCTCACCGACCGTCCCGAGCGCGCTGCGGGTGGCGCGGCTGACCGGGAGGATCTCGCCGGCGCTGGAGACGAGCCTGCGCAACGACTGGGTGCGGCGCCAACGGGGCGCTCGGCGGCCTCACCGGCGTGCGCCGCGCGGAGCTGGGCTACGTGGTCGGCACGGTGCAGACGCTCGCGGCGACGCACACGCTGACCGCGGACCGGCTCCGGCCGACGTTCCTGGTCCTGCGCGCCAACACGCGCTTCTGGGCGCGCTCGCCGATGCCCACCTCCGGCTGGCGCACGAGCTTCGGCACCGACCCGGCCATCTTCCAGTACTACCCGGGCCACGGTCTGCAACTACAGCCGCTCGCGAGCTGGGGCCGCGCCAACGCGATCGCCGGCGCCTGCCTGGCCGCACTGCGCAGCCGCACGCGCAAGGACCGCTGCCGCAGCGCCGCGCTCGCCCGCGGCCTGGACCGGCTCAGCGCGCTCGGCGCCCGCCGCAACGGCTATCTCGCGTGGGAGTACTACTTCGCGTACGGCTCCGGCTCGCCGCCGTGGGTGAGCGGGATGACGCAGGCGACCGCGATCCAGGCGCTCTCACGCGGCTACCGCGCGCTCGGCAAGACCCGCTGGCGGCGCGACGCCCTGCGCGCGCTCGGCGCCTTCGAGCAGCCGCCTCCGACCGGCGTCTCGGTCTCCGCCCCGGGCGGGCGCCACTACCTCCTGTACTCCTTCGCGCCCTCGCAGCGGGTGTTCAACGGCGGCCTGCAGGCCGTGATCGGCCTGCGCGACGCCTCGGCACTGCTGCACTCGCAGCGCGCCGAGCGCCTGTTCGAGCGCGGCGAGCGGGCGACGCGGCGCCAGGTCTCCGAGTTCGACACGGGCGCGTGGTCGCTGTACTCGCTCAACGGCGCCGAGGCGACGCTCAACTACCACTCGCTGATCGCCGGCTTCCTCAACGCGATGTGCGACCGCGTCAAGCGGCGCGTCTACTGCAGCGCCGGCAAGCGCTTCGTGCGCTACGAGCACGAGCCGACGCGGATCGGCCTCAAACCGCTGCGCAAGCTCCGCGCCGACCGCCCGAGCACGCTGCGCTTCACGATCTCGAAGGTCTCGACGGTGAAGGTCCGCGTCTGGGGCACACGCGGCGTCAGCCTCTCGCGCGATCTGAAGCTGACGCGCGGCAGCCACGCGCTGTCGTGGCAGCCGCCCGGTCGCGGCCGCTACCGCGTGCGGATCGAGGCCCAGGGCCCGAGCGGGCCGAAGGGCGTCGAGACGCGGACGATCCGGATCACGCTGCCCAAGCCGAAGCCGAAACCGAAGCCGCACAAGAAGAAGAAGCACGCGGCGCCGCGAACAGGGAGAGGGGGACATGATCGCGGCGCCGCATGAGACTCCAAACGCAGGTATGGACCCGATCTTGCGGCGACGTGCGAGACTTGCCCCTGATGGCCGCAACCGCGACTGAGCCCACCGAACGCGACGACGTCCAGCCCGTCGCCAACGAGAACCTCGACCGCTTCCTGACCGGGACGATCACCGTGCTGCCGATCCTGGCGCTCGGGATCGTGGCCTGGCAGGTGTGGTCGGAGCTGCTCGGCTGGAGCGACCTGATCGTGTTCGCGATCATGTACATCGCGACCGGCCTGGGCATCACGGTGGGCTTCCACCGGCTGTTCACGCACCGCTCGTTCAAGACCGGCAAGACCGTCCGCGCGATCCTCGCCGCGCTCGGCTCGGCCGCGATCGAGGGCCCGATCATCTCCTGGGTCGCCGACCATCGCAAGCACCACGCGTACTCGGACAAGCCGGGCGATCCGCACTCGCCGCACGTCGATCATGGCGGCGGCCTCAAGGGCTCGCTGCGCGGCCTCTGGCACGCGCATTGTGGGCTGGCTGTTCATCCACACCGAGCGCGGCCTCAAGACCCGCTATGCGCCGGACCTGATCGCCGACCCGGTCGTCAACTTCATCAACCGCACGTTCGTGTTGTGGTTGACCGCAGGTCTCGTCCTGCCCTTCCTGCTCGGCTGGGTGATCGGCGGCACGCTCGCCACCGCCCTGACCGGCCTGCTGTGGGGCGGCGCCGTGCGCATGCTCGTGCTGCATCACGCGACCTACAGCATCAACTCGCTCTGCCACTTCTTCGGCAAGCGCCGCTTCGCCACCGATGACCAGTCGCGCAACCTCGCGTGGCTCTCGGTCTTCACCTTCGGCGAGGCATTTCACAACAGTCATCACGCGTTCCCCACGTCGGCACGACACGGGCTCTCGCGGTGGTCCTTCGATCCTTCAGCCTGGGTGATCTGGGCCTTGGAGAAGACGGGCCTCGCGTGGGATGTCGTGCGTGTCGCCCCAGAACGCCAGGCCGCCAAACTCGCCACGTGAGCGCGACCGGCGAGTTCAGCGCCGCCCTCGCGCAGGCCCTGCCGGAGCGCCCGTTCGCGCTGGAGCTGTGGGACGGGACCACGCTGCCGCCGACGAGCGGCAACGGCGGCGGACCGGTCTTCAAGATCACGACGCCCGAGGCGCTCGGCCACGTGCTGCGCTCACCGGGGCAGCTGGGCATCGGCCGCGCGTACGTCAGCGGCGGCATCGAGGTCGACGACATGGACGAGGCGCTCGCGCTGATCGCCAACTGGTCGCCGCCGCCGATCGAGACCGCGCACGAAGGCCCAGATCGCGCTCGCCGCGGTCAAGGCCGGGGCACTGCGCCATGTCCCGAAGGTCCCGGAGATGGAGCTGCGGCCGAAGGGTCGCCGCCACAGCATCCTGCGCGACAAGCGCGCGGTCACGCACCACTACAACCTCTCCAACGACTACTTCGCGCTCTTCCTCGACGAGTCGATGACGTACTCGTGCGCGATCTGGTCGCGCGGGGCGACGACGCTCGAAGAGGCCCAGAAGACCAAGCTCGAGCTGGTCTGCACGAAGCTCGGCCTGCAGCCCGGCGATCGGGTGCTGGACGTCGGCTGCGGCTGGGGCGCGTTCGCGATCCACGCGGCGCGCGAGCACGGCGTGCACGTCACCGGGATCACCTTGAGCGAGCCGCAGGCGTCGCTGGCACGTGAGCGCGCGGCGGCGGCCGGCGTCGGCGACCGCGTCGACATCCGCGTCATGGACTACCGCGAGATCGCCGGCGAGACGTTCGACGCGATCGCCTCGATCGGGATGGTCGAGCACGTCGGGAGCGTCAACATCGACGAGTACGCGGCCAAGCTCGCCTCGCTGCTGAAGCCCGGCGGGCGGCTGCTCAACCACGGCATCGCGCGCCTGCGCGTCGGCGACGGCGAGGCGGGCCCGTTCTCGGAGCGCTACGTGTTCCCCGACGCCGCGCCGCTGCATCTCTCGCGGATCCAGCTCGCGCTCGAGCGCGCGGGCCTGCACACGCGGCACGTCGAGGACTTCCCGGACGACTACGCGCGCACGCTGCTCGAGTGGCAGCGGCGCTTCGAGTCCAACATCGAGCGCGCGCGGGAACTGGGCGGCGACGAGCGCGTGCGCGTGTGGCGGATCTACCTCCGCGTCTCGCGCCAGGGCTTCGAGAGCGGCTTCATGTCCGTGTACCAGGTCCGGGCCGTCAAGCCCGTTTAAGTGAGTACCTGCTAACTTGATGGGTACGGGCGGCATCCGGCTGCCTGTGAGGTTCGTGCGCTCTTGAGTCCCGCCACCCGGGCGGTTCGGGTTCGCCAACAGCCTCCCGAATCGTTCGCGGCAGCTCCCCAGCGCCGCCAAGGAGTACCTCCGATGTCCCAGAAGACCTTTGCCGAGCTCGGCTTGTCGCAGCCTGTCGTGGCTGCGCTCGCCGCCCGCGGCATGACCTCCCCCTTTGCCATCCAGGCCCTCGTCATCGAGGACGTCCTGGAGGGCCACGACGTCCTCGCCAAGTCCCCCACGGGCTCGGGCAAGACGATCGCCTTCGCCGCGCCGATCCTCGACGTGCTCGACCCGGCGGCGCGCAAGCCCACCGCGCTCGTGCTCGCCCCGACGCGTGAGCTCGTCTCCCAGATCGTCGAAGAGGCGCGCCCGCTGGCCGCCGCCCGGCGCCTGAACGTCGCCGCCGTCTACGGCGGCGTCGGCTTCGACAAGCAGATCAAGAACGCCCGCGCCGCCCACCTCGTCGTGGCCACGCCCGGCCGCCTCGAGGACCTGCTGGCGCGCCGCTCGATCTCGCTCGCCGACGTCGAGATCCTCGTCCTCGACGAGGCCGACCGCATGCTCGACATGGGCTTCCGCCCGGCCGTCGACCGCATCGTCCGCCAGTGCCCGAACGACCGCCAGACGCTGTTCTTCTCGGCGACGCTCGACGGTGAGGTCGGCCGCATCGCGTCCGCCTACACGCACGACGCGATCCAGCACGAGCACACGCCGCCGGCCGAGCACAAGGCCGAGATCGAGCACCGCTTCCGCGCCGTCGACCGCGACAACCGCATCGACGCGCTGGTCGAGGAGCTGCGCGCCGACGACCGCGACCTCGCGCTCGTCTTCGTGCGCACCAAGCGCGGCGCCGACCGGCTCGTCAAGCGCCTCGGCAACGAGGGCGTGCGCGCCGTCGCCATGCACGGCAACAAGTCCCAGAACCAGCGCGAGCGCGCCCTGGCCGAGTTCGGCTCGGGCAAGGTCGACACGCTGGTCGCCACCGACGTCGCCGCCCGCGGCATCGACGTCAACGGCATCTCGCACGTGATCAACTTCGACGCGCCGGACGACCGCGACAGCTACGTGCACCGCATCGGCCGCACCGGCCGCGCGGGCCGCACGGGCATCGGCATCACCTTCGTCGAGGCCGAGCAGGCCCGCGACGTCGGCCGGATCGCCGCCGACCTGCGCCTGCACGGCGAGTTCGAGCGCGCGGGCCTCGCCCCGGCGCCGCGCCCGCACACCAGCGGCGGCAACGGCCGCTCACGGTCGCGCTCACGCGGCGGCCGCTCGCGCTCCGGCGCGCAGCGCTAGCCCCGAGTCACTCCGGCGTCGCCCGTCCGGGCGACGCCCCTAACTAGCTTTTACCGGCGTTCGTCCGACACGTAGGTCGGCAGTTCCTGGATCTGCGCGTCGGTCAGCTTGCCCTTGAACGAGGGCATCGCGCCACCGCCGCTGTTGACCTGTTTGACCACGAGGTCCGGCCCCGGCTGGAGCTGGTCGAGGTCCGGGCCGACCTTGCCCGAGGCGCCCGCGGCCGCCAACGTGTGGCAGCTGGCGCAGTTGTCCGAGAAGAGCTGCGCGCCGCCACCGGCGGCTGCTGGAGTCGGCTCATCGCTCGAACTCGAGCCGCCGCAACCGGCGGCGAACACGGTGAGCACGACGGCGACTGATAGACGAAGCTTCACAGCGCCAATCTACTGACCAGTCCGCATGGGTCAAGGTCCGTCTACGATTGGGCTCTCATGCGGACGCCTCGCGCCCTTTTGCTCTGTCTCGGCTGCGCCGCACTCGCGCTGATGGCCGTCCAGGGTCTGACGGGGATGCAGGAGCTCGTCTTCTACGGCGGGCCGTTCCTGCTGCTGATCGGCCTGCTCCTGAGCGGCCGCTTCATCGGCGAGCGAGCGATCCTCGCGCGGCGCCCGCAGATGCTCGTGCGGCTGCGGCCCGCGGCACGGCATTGGACGCGGGTGCTCGAGCGCCCGCTGGCGTCGCTGCTGGAGCGCAGCACGCGTCAGCTCCGCGGCCCGCCGGCCGCCGCGCTGCACCTCGCCTGAAGTTCCCTTCCTCCCGCTCGAGCTCATGTAAGGAGGTCCCGTTGCGGACCCTCGCCTACGCCGCCGCGGTGGTCGCGCTGCTGATCGGCGCGCCCGTGGCCTTCGCCCACCAGGGCAACCCCAACTACCGTTCCGTCGTCACGTCGGTCACGCCCGGCGAGAAGGGCATCGACGTCTCGGTGCTCAACTTCGACGACCGCCTGCTGATGCACAACACCAGCGGCAAGGACGTCACGATCTTCGACTACCAGGACCCGCCGAAGCCCTACGCGCAGCTGCTGGCCGACGGCACGGTCCAGGTCAACACGAACTCCGAGGCCTACTACCTCAACGAGGACCGCCTCGGCGAGACGAGCGTGCCCAAGAACCTGGGCGCCGAGCCGAAGTGGAAGCAGCTCTCGCGCAGCTCGCGCTTCGAGTGGCACGACCACCGCTCGCACTGGATGGGCAAGGGCGACCCGCCCGGCCTCAAGGACAAGAGCGTCAAGACCAAGATCGACGACTGGAGCGTGCCGATCCAGGTCGCCGACGCGCCGGGCGCGATCACGGGCACGCTGACGTGGGTCCCGCTGGACGAAGGCGGCCTGCCGCTGCCGGCGATCTTCGCCTTCGCCGCGCTGCTGATCGTCCTCGCGCTCGCGGTCTTCTTCATCCGTCGCCGGCGCACCGGTGGCGGCGACGACGAGGGCGGCGACGAGGCCCCCAAGAAGGAGGTCGTGGAGGCGTGGTGAGGGCGCTCGCGCTGGCGCTGGTCGCGCTCGCGCTCGTCCCCGCGTCGGCGTTCGCGCACGCGACGCTGCAATCCACCGTGCCGGAGCGCGGCGCGAAGCTCGACACCCCGCCGAGCCAGGTCGAGTTCCGCTTCGACGAGGCCGTGGAGGCGAGCTTCGGCGCGCTGCGCGTGTTCGACTCCAAGGGCAACGAGGTCCAGACCGGCAAGGCGTTCCACCCGAACGGCAAGGGCGCGGACATCGCCGTCAAGCTCAAGCCCGGCCTCGGCGACGGCACCTACACCGCGACCTATCGCGTCGTGTCGGCCGACGGCCACCCGGTCTCGAGCGGCTTCGTCTTCACCGTCGGCGAGGCCGCGGCGCCCGCCGAGTCGCTCGACCAGCTGCTGGCGGGCGGGGGCACCGGGCCGATCACCAACACCGCGCTCGCGTTCGCGCGCGGCTTCCAGTACGCCGCGATCGCGCTCGGTCTCGGCACGCTGATCTTCTTCCTCGTGATCTGGCGCCGCGCTCGAGCCACGTCGCGCCCGTTCGTCGCCCGGCTGGAGCGGATCCTGCTCGTCGCCGCGATCGTCGGCTTCCTCTCCGCCTTCGCCGCGCTCGTGCTCCAGGGCGCCGTCGGCGAGGGCTCGACGTTCTGGTCCGCCGCCCGGCCGGACACGGTCAGGGAGGTGCTGGGCACTCGCTTCGGCCGCGCCTGGGGCCTCGGCGCGCTCGCCTGGCTGATCGTCCTCGCCATGCTCCCGCTGCTGCGTCCGCTGCGCGGGACGCCGCCCTCACGCGCGCGGCTCACCGCGCTCGCCGTCCCGCTGTTCGCGCTCGGGCTGCTGCCGTCGCTCGGCGGCCACACGAGCGTGCAGTCGCCGGTGGCGATCCTGCTGCCCGCGAACATCCTCCACGTCTTCTCGATGAGCGCGTGGCTCGGCGGGGTCGCGGTGCTCGTGCTCGCGCTTGCGCTCCGCCACCGCGGAGCTCGAGCCGGACGCGCGGACACCGTTGCTGGCGGACATCGTCGGGCGCTTCTCGGCGCTCGCGAGCATCGCGCTGCCGGTCCTGCTGCTCTCCGGCGTCCTCCAGGCGGTCGTCGAGGTCCGCAGCTTCCCCGCGCTGCTCGACAGCGCGTTCGGGCGCTCGGTGCTGATCAAGGTCATGATCGCGCTCGCGATCATCGCGCTCGGCTACATCAACCGCCAAGAGCTCGTGCCGGCGCTGCGCAAGGCCGCCGCCGACCACACCTCGCCCGGGCCGCGCCGGCGTGCTGCTGCGGCGCACGCTGCGCTTCGAGCTCGCGCTCGGCCTGGCCGCGATCGCCGCCACCGGCGCGCTCTCGAGCTACGCGCCGTCGGTCGCCGAGTCCGCGGGCCCGTACGCGACGACCGTCAACATCGGGCCCGCCCGGCTCGAGGTCACCGTCGACCCCGCGAAGGTCGGCCCCAACCAGCTGCACCTGTACCTGTTCGACCGCAAGACCGGCGCGGCGTTCGAGGGCACCAAGGAACTCCGCGTGACCGCCGCGATGCCGTCCAAGCAGATCGCGCCGATCGCGCTCTCCGCGCACGTCGCGGGGCCCGGCCACTACGTCGTCGACGACGCGAACCTCGCGGTCGCCGGCGACTGGACGATCGCGGTCACCGACCGCGTCTCGGACTTCGACGAATACGAAACCCGCTTCACCGTCCCGATCGAGTGAGCGCAAGGAGAACCCCCATGCTCAAGACCGCCATCGCTCCACCGCGCTCGCCCTCGGGGCCGCGCTTCCCGCGGCCGCGCAGGCGCACGTCACGCTGCAGCCGAACACCGCCGCCGGCGGGCGCCTACACCCGCCTCGACGTCCGCGTCCCCAACGAGCGCGACGACGCCTCGACGACCAAGGTCGAGGTCCAGTTCCCCGACGGCTTCGCGGCCGCGTCCTATGAGCCCGTGCCCGGCTGGACGGTGAAGGTGGCCAAGAAGACGCTCGACACGCCGATCCAGACCGACGACGGCGAGATCACCGAGGGCGTCGAGCACGATCACCTGGACGGCCGACAGAGCGAAGCGACGCGATCCCGCCCGGCGCGTTCGAGGACTTCGGCCTCTCGGTCCAGATCCCCGGCAAGGCCGGCGACAAGCTGACCTTCAAGGCGCTGCAGACCTACAGCGACGGCGACGTCGTGCGCTGGATCGGCGCCGAGGACTCCGACAATCCCGGCCCCGATCGTCACCGTCGAGGCGGCGACGGGGACCGACAGCGCGTCGCACAGCGACGAGGCCGCGGCGACGGCCACACCGGCCGCGACGCCAGAGCGCGACGGCGGCGACGCCGGCCGAGGACGACTCCGACAGCAACGGCCTCGCGATCGTCGCGCTGATCGTCGGCGCGCTCGGGCTGATCGCCGGCATCGGCCGGCGCTGCTGGTCGCCCGCCGCGCGAAGGCGGCTCGCCTAGCGCGAGGTTGCGACGCAGCAGCACGAAGCAGATCGCCGCGATGATCAGCGAGACGATCGGCCAGAACGCGCTGAAGGCGGTGAAGATCGCGAGCAGGATGCCGAGCGGTGCCGATCAGGCCGAAGGCTCCCGTGGCGAGCACGAGGCGGTAGGCGCGCTGCTCGCGCTGCTTGCGGGTAAGCCGGGAACCGCCACGGCGCTCGATGTCACTCATCTACTTGATGATGCCACGCCGGCGGGCAACCGCGACCCGAAGTCCTTAGCCTCGCGGTCGAGCCGCGCCCGGCACATCTTGGCCGCCGGGCCACACGGCGCGGCTCGCCCACGCGCGAGGCTTGACGCATGGCCCAGATCGGACTCGTGCTGCCCGGCGGGGGCGCGCGCGGCGCCTACGAGGCCGGGGCGCTCTCCGTCCTGATCCCCGCGCTCGAGGCGCGCGGCGAGCGGATCGAGATCGTCTGCGGGACGAGCGTCGGCGGGATCAACGCCGCGGTCGTCGCCGCCGTCGCGGCCCAGCCCCCGGACGTGCAGGCCGAGGCGTTCCTCGAGCACTGGCGCTCGGTGCGCAAGAGCGAGCGTGATCTCGCCGGTGATCGGCGTCGGCACCGGGCTCGGGCTGCTGCGGCTGGCCGGCGAGGTGCTCGAACTGCCCGGGATGCGCGCCGCGTCGCTGCTGGACCCCTCGCCGCTGGCGCGCAGCCTCGACGGCTGGATCGACTGGGACGCGCTGCACGCCAACGTCGCCGGGCGGCTGATCCACGCCGTCTGCGTGGTCGCGACCTCGCTGGAGCGCGGGCTGCCGGTCGGCTTCGTCGAGAGCGCGTCGCCGCCGCCGCGCTCGGATCGCGAGATCCACTACGAGCACACGCGGCTCGAGGGCCAGCACGTGCGCGCCTCGGCGGCGATCCCGATGCTCTTCCCGCCGGTCGAGATCACGGCGCCGCTGGGTGCGACCGGGCACTACGTCGACGGCGCGACGCGCCTGAACGCGCCGATCGCGCCGGCGCTCGCGCTCGGGGCCGAGCGCGTCATCGTCGTCGGCTACGAGCCGCTCGCGGGCGCGGCGCGCGAGCCGGCGGCGCAAGGGCGTGGTGCCGCGGCTGGCCGACGTCGCCGCCAACGCGCTCGACGGGCTGCTGCTCGACCAGGTCGCCCACGACGTGCGCCGGATGCTCGCCGTCAACGCCTTCTTCGCCGAGAGCGCCACCACCGGCACCTCGCGCGCCGCCCGCGCCTACCGCGAGGCGCACGGCCGCCCGCCCTACCGGCGCATCTCCTACGCGCTCGTCGCGCCGTCGCGGCGGGGCGAGATCGGCGCGCTCGCCGAGGCGGTCTTCCAGGAGCGCTACGGCGGCCTGCGCGGGCTGCGCTCGCCCGACTTCGCGTTGCTCGCCCGGCTGCTCGGCGGCGGGCGCGCCCAGTCGCGCGGCGAGCTGCTCTCGTTCGTGCTCTTCGACGAGGTCTTCATCGAGCGCCTGCTCCAGGCGGGGCGCGCCGACGCGCAGCGCTGGCTGAGCGCCCATCCCGGCTTCTGGTCCTCCGATGCCGCCGCCGCGGGCTTCGACTCCGCCGGCGAGTCCGCCGAGACCGTCGCGCTCGACGAGTTCCGCGCGCTTAGGAGACGGTAGGTCCGCGGAGCACCGACACCCCGGAGTGCCCGGGGTCGCCGTCGCCGGGCTCCAGCGAGAGGTCGAAGTACTGGAACGCGTTCGGGTCCACCGGCACGGGCAGCCGCAGCGTGGCCGTGCCGTCGGCGCCGACGCGGAAGGAGCCGAGGCCGACGAGCTTCTTGTCGGCGCCGAGCAGCCACAGCTCGTAGAACTGGCCGTCATCGGTCTCGCGTAGCCCGCTGACGCGCACGGTCGCGCGATCGCCCGCGAGGCTCACGCGGCCGCTGGCCGACGGGTCGAGGTCCCCGACCGGCTTGAGCACGAGCTTCGCCGACGGCGCGGGCTCGCGGTCCAGCAGCGTGCCGAGGCCGATGCCTGCAGCGAGCAGCGCGAGCGAGCAGGTCGCGGCGACGAGCGGGCGCAGGACGAGCCGGCGCGGCGCGCGGACCGGCGTGGTGTCCGGGGGCATGCGCAGCGGCGGTGGCGCAGGGTCCTGCCACGCCTCGGCAGGCAGCCGCTCGAGCTTCGAGACGACGGGTCGTAGGCGCTCGACCTCGGCCCGCAGCGCCGCGTCGGAGGCCATCGCGCGCTCGAACGCGGCGATCTGGGACGGCGTCGAGTTCTCCGAGCAGGTAGGCGACAGGTTCGCTCATCGTTCGTCTTCCAGCGCTGACGCGCAGGCGGTTCAGTCCGCTCACCATGCGCGACTTGACCGTCCCCAGCGCCACGCCGGTCTCGGCCGCGATCTGGCTCTGGCTCTGGCCGAAGTAGAAGCGCCGCCGCAGCAGCTCGGCCTCCTCGTCGGGCAGGCGCGCGAGCTCGCCCGCGACGTACCAGTGCTCGAGCAACTCATCGACACCCGTCTCGTCCGCGCGCTCGGCGACAGCCACGGTGCTCATCGGGTCGCGCGGCTCGGGCACGCGCCGGCGCAGGTGGTCGATCGCGCGGCTGCGGGCGATCTGGAGGATCCAGGTGAGCAGCCCGGCGCGAGCGGGGTCGTAGCGCTCAGCGTTCTGCCAGACCTCGAGGAAGACCTGCTGCTGGACGTCCTCGGCAGCGGCCCGGTCGCCGAGCGCGCGCACGAGGAAGCCGAAGGTCGCGCGGCCGTGGAGGTCATAGAGTGCACGCAGCGCCTCAGGGTCGCGGCGGGCCAGGCGTTTCGCGAGGCGCCGCTCGTCACGGTCTCGAGAGGCCACAGGACGTTCCATCTTGACGTACGCGGCATCGGAAGTGCATACGCGGCACCCCGGATTACGGTTGCGCCAACCAATCGCACCGCTGCTCTCGTAGCGACAGGCGATGAACAAATCCGTGTTCGCGGGAGCCGCAGCTGTGCTGCTGCTCGCCGCCACCCCCACCGTCGCGCAGGCACGCGACCCGCTCGCCGGCGGGACCACCACGCTCAAGCTCGACTCAGGCGTGGCCAAGGCGCTGAAATCCGCCGGGGTCAAGGTCTCCGGCACGACGTACAAGATCACCGGAGGCTCGCTCGAGAGCGGCGGGGCGTCCGGCACGATCGAGCACTCGGGGCGCCTGCGCTTCTCCGCGGGCGGCAAGTCCCTGACCGCCTCCAACTTCACCGTCAAGCTCTCCAAGCGTCCGACGCTAAGTGGGCGCGTCGGCGGTAGTCGCGTCACGCTTCTAACGCTGAATACGAGCAAGGCGAAGATCACCCGTGTCGGTCTCGACACGAAGATCACCGGCGTCAAGGTCGCCCTGACCTCAGCCGCCGCCAAGGCGCTCAACACGACGTTCTCGACGCACCTGTTCAAGCGCGGTCTCGTGATCGGTTCAGTGGCGGTCCGCGCGAAGCCGAAGACCGTGGCGCTGACGGGCGGCGCGACCACCGTCACGCTCGACCCCGGCGCGGGCGCGGCACTGCAGAGCCTCGGCATCGCAGCGGCGCCGATCGGGAGCGACTCGCTCGCCTTCCCGATCACGGGCGGCAAGCTCGACGCCAAGACGTTCGCGGGCACGATCACCCACAGCGGCGGGATCGCGCTCAGCCGCGGGACCACCCGTGTCGAGCTCACGGACTTCGAGATCGGGATCGATTCGACGCCGGAGCTGACCGCGCTCGTCGGCGGCACCCGGGTGCCGATCCTCACTGTCGACCTCAGCGCGCTCAAGGCCGACGTCACCGGCGGCACGATCACGCTCACGGGCGCCGGCCTGAAGCTCACCGCCGCCGCCGCGGGCGCGCTCAACCAGGCGTTCGCGACGACCGCGTTCACCGAGGGCCTGCTGCTCGGGACCGCCGCCGTTCGCGCCAATCCGCCGGCCGCCCGCGCGGCGTCCGTGCGCACCTACGGCGCGACGACGCTGCGGCTCGATCCGGGCGCGGTCGCCGCGCTCACGGGCCTTGGCGTCGCGCCCGCCCCGATCGCGCCCGCGACCGCTCTGCCCTCCGGCGAGCTGTCGTTCCCGATCGTCAACGCGCCGTTCTTCGCCCTGCTGAGCGGCACGATCCGCCACAGCGGCGGCATCGCGCTGACGGCCGGCGCGACGACGGTGAAGCTCGAGAACTTCAACATCGACCCGCTGCGCCGGCAGCTGACCGCGCTCGTCGGCGGCGCGCGCGTCCCGATCCTCGATCTGAGCTTCGCGCAGGCGCGAATCGGGCTCGGCGGCGGCGCTCTGCGGATCGGTCCGGTGGCCGGTTCACTGACCGCGGTCGCCGCCGGCGCGCTCGACGCGCGCGTTCGGTCTGCCGGCCGGAACCGTGCCGCCCGGGCTCAAGCTCGGCGACGCCACGGTTCGCTACCGGCTGTTCTGAGATCCGGCCGGGGTCCGGGCGAAGCGCCCGGACCCCGCCCGGATGAGCTAGATTCCCTTCCACGATGGTGCTGCTTGCCGTCGATCACGCCCTGCGCGTCACGCTCGTCTCCCTGGCGATCTGGGTCGTCTTCTTCCCGGTCCTCGTCCAGGGCCTGATCATCTACGCGGTGATCCTCGGCCGTGGCGAGAAGCGCGACAACGACGCGTACCGGCGCCGTCGGCGCCAGACCTAAGCGCCGCTGAAGCGCTCGGCGATCACGTAGCTCTCGCCGAGCTCGAGCAGCGACAGACCCGACCGACCGGGTCCGGTGATCGACCAGGCTGGTCGCGAGGCCGTGCGCATCCGCGACCTCCTCGAAGCGGCGCAGCAGCGTGGCAGGGCCGTACGCGAGCTGGCCGTAGCCGAGCGTGAGCAGCGCCTCGAGCCCGACCAGCGTGTTCACGACATCCTCGAAGTCGATGTAGCGCCCGGCGATCTCCGCGTGGGCAGCGCGCAGGGCGTGCGCGAGCCGCTCCGGATCGTCGGGACGGCCGCGGAAGGAGAGCGCGCCGCGGTCATCCGCGAACGGCAGCAGGCCCGGGTGCTCGGCGTGCAGCCCGACGCGGTCGAAGCGGCTGCTGCTCGCGACCCAGCGCACGACGCCGTCGGCGCGGATCGTGCGATCCCAGCTGCGGTTGCCCGCGCCGGCGAGCCGGACCGCGATCCGCAGGCCGTCGCCGGTGCGCTCCGTGCCCGCGATCGCGGCGATCGCCTGCAGGTCCTCGTCGTCCAGGAGCGCGGGCAGGTCGCCCAGTTCGCCGCGCAGTGAGCCGCTCCAGCGCTTGATCTCGGCGCGCGGCGCCTCCGCGGGGCCCGGCCAGATCTGCAGCCGGTACGTGTCCGGGGCGTTCTCGTCGAGGCGCTCCCAGCGCGCCGCCGCGCCGAGGTTGCGGCCGCTCCAGCGCGCGCGATAGGCGCCGGGCGCGATGCCGACGGTGACCTCGTCCCCGCCCCCGGAGGCCAGCGCCAGCTTGCCCGAGGGGACGGTCAGCGAGAACTCGGCGACGTGGTCCCAGCCTTCGAGGTCCAGCGGCGGCCGGCCGCCCCAGCCCTCCACCCGCAGCGGCACGAAGAAGTTCGCGCTGCGCGGCATCCGCACGTCGACCTCCGCCTCGCTCCAATGCCGCGCGGCGTCGAGCACGTAGAGATGACCGTGGTCGTACGCGAACTCCAAGTCGGTGGCCCAGGCGGTCATCCGGGCGAAAGGTAGTCGCGCGCTAGCCGACCCGCCTGACCTTTCGGCCATTCGCGCTCGCCGAATAGTGCAGGCCGTCGTCGAAGAACAGCTGCCACCCGTCGCCGAGCATCACGAGATACGACACCCGCTCCGGGCTGCGCCCCGCCCGCTTGGCCGCCGTGCGGACGATCCGGTTCGGCGCGCCGGCGGACACCTTCAACGTCTTGCCGCCGCTGCTCACCGGCGTCGCGACGTCGGACACCGTGCCGTCCGAGCGAACCTGCACCACGTGCATCTTCCCGTCGACCAGCACCTGCGCATCGATGCGCTCCGGCGCGACCCGCAGGCTCAGGATCTTCTTCGACGGCAGCTTCTTGATCGCCGCCGCAAGCGCCGCCGGGCGCAGCAGCGACCCGCTCTCGACACCGGTCGGTGTCTCCGCGGGCACCGGCGGCACGACGCTCGCCGTCGCGTCCTGCACCGCGCTCTGGAGTCGTCGAAGGCGTCGAGTCCGCTACTGCCGACCATGAACGTGGACGTCGCCCCGCCGATCGCGAGCAGGATGATCCCCACCAGGACGAGCGGGACGATGACCCCGCGCCGCCTGCGCTGGCGCCGCAGCCGGACCATCTGTGGCGGCCCGGGCGTCCACCCCGGCCCGCCGGTGCCGCCGGCCGACATCGCGGGCGGCGGGGTCGGCGTCGGCGCCGCGGTGAACGCCGGCTCGGGTGTCACCGGGGCCGGCGCTCGGCGGCGACGCGCTGACCGGTTCCGCGCTCGCGGACGGCGTGGACCAGCTCCACCCCATGTCGGCGAGCGAGTCCTCGCCCTTCTCGCGCCCGAACGCGTCACGCTCGCCCATGAGTGGTGATCCTCTGCGGGCGCGGCCCGCGCGTCAACCCCGACTTGGACAAGGGGTGGAGTCAATTTGTCTCGCCCTGTGGGGTGTTTCCGACACCACCCCCAGAAAGCACGAAAGCCGCCTGGCGAGAGGCGGCTTTCGAATAGCGGGGACAGGATTCGAACCTGTGACCTTCGGGTTATGAGCCCGACGAGCTACCTGACTGCTCCACCCCGCGGCGGACGGAAAACAATAGCAGCGGCCTCCGGGCCCCTCAAGGCCGGGAGAGACGGGGCAACTCGATCGCCGGGCAGCGGTTGACGACGACCCGCAGCCCAGCCTCGCGAGCGCGCGCGGCGGCCGTGTGATCGATCACCCCGAGTTGCATCCAGACCGCCTTGGCGCCGATCGCGATCGCCTCGTCGACGTGCTCCGACACCGCCGAGGAGCGGCGGAAGAGATCGACGACCTCGATGCCCTGGCCGGCCGGCAGCACCGGATAGCAACGCTCGCCGAGGACCTCGTCGACCTCCGGGTTGACCGGGATGACGCGATACCCGCGCGACTGCAGCAGCCGGGCGATCCGATGCGAGTCGCGGAACTCGTCGGGGGAGCACCCGACGACCGCCCAGGTGCGCAGGTTCTCGAGCATGAAGCGCACGTCGTCGTCCATTGCGCTTCAGCCTAGAAGTGCGCGAAGGCGCGCGGCGTTGCGGGGAGCGAACGCCTCCCAGTCGTTGTTGAAGTACGCGAACACCTCGGCCTCGCGGCGCACTGAGCGCAGCCTTTCGGCCCACTCGCGCAGCTCCGTCTCGGAGTAGTTCCCGCGCCGCCCGCGATGGCCGTAGTGGAAGCGCACGAAGGTCCAGTCCGCGGTCAGTTCGAGCGGCTGCCACGGCCGCTGCGGATGGTCGCCGTAGACGAGCGCCGCGCCGTAGGCACGCAGGATCGACGAGCACGTCGTCGGTGAACCAGGACTCGTGGCGGAACTCGAAGCAGTGGCGCCCCGCCGGGAGCTGCGCGAGCGTGTCGGCGAGCCGGTCCTCGTCACGCTTGAAGTTCGCCGGCAGTTGCCACAGCACCGGCCCGAGCCTGCCCGACGCGACGAGGGGATCGACCGCCGCGTAGTAGCGGGCCAGCGGCTCCGAGAGGTCGCGCAGGCGCCGCACGTGGGTCATGTAGCGGCTCGCCTTGACGGTGAAGCGGAAGTCGGCGGGCGTCTCGGCCACCCAGCGCGCGACGGCCTCGGGCCTGGCGAGCCGGTAGAAGGTGCTGTTGACCTCGACGGTCTCGAACCGCGTCGCGTAGTGCTCGAGCCAGCGCCGCTGCGGCAGGCGCGGCGGATAGAACGCCCCGTCGCGCCAGTCGCGGTACTGCCAGCCCGAGCAGCCGATGTGAACCGGGTGGATGCCCTGGTACTACCCGACCTTGAACTTGACGATCGGGCCCTCTTGGAGACAGTCGTTGATGTTGCCCTCGCACTGGATGCGGTGGGCCTGCCAGTAGTAGGTGCCGGGAGAGTTGAGCCAGAACTCCGGGAAGTTGAAGAACTTCGGCTTGTACTGGTAGGTGCTGCCCTTCTTCTTGGCGCGGCCGATCGACTCGTCGGAGCAGATGACGCCGTCGGCGTCCTTCTTCTTGGACTTGCAGACGTGGACCCAGACCTGTCCGGCGCCCTTGACCTTCATCTTGAACGTGGGCGACTTGCCGGAGGGGACGGTGGCGCCGCTCTTGGGCGAGACCGGGGTGATGCCGCCGGCCGCCAGGGCCGGGCCTGCGGTGGCGAGGATGACGCCGGTCGCGAGCACACCGGCAAGGGAGCGAAGGGTCATCGGTCAACACTAACGGGCATCATGGGCCGTGTGGCGAAGGTCCTGATCACGCGTGCGTTCCCGTTCGAGGCGCTCGAGCGGCTGCGTGCCGAGCACCAGGTGGACGTCTGGGACGAGAACGCGCCGCCGCCGCGCGCGGAGTTCCTCGCCCGCGCAGCCGAAGCCGACGCGCTGCTGACGATCATCACCGAGCGCGTCGACGCCGAGTTGTTCGACGCCGCCCCGTCGGTCAAGGCGGTCGCGAACCTCGCCGTGGGCACGGACAACATCGATCTCGACGAGGCGGCGCGCCGGGGAATCGCCGTCGGCAACACGCCGGGCGTGCTGACCGACGCGACCGCCGACATCGCGTTCGGGCTGCTCTTGGCCGTCGCGCGCCGGTTCAGCGAGGGCGAGCGGCAGGTCCGCGAGGGCCGCTGGGAGCCGTGGTACCCGACGCACATGATCGGCGGCGACACGACCGGCACGACGCTCGGCATCGTCGGCTGGGGACGGATCGGCCAGGCGATGGCGCGGCGCGGCGAAGGCTTCGGGATGGAGGTCATCCATCACTCGCGCTCCAGCGGCGTCCCGCTCGAGGAGCTGCTCGAGCGCGCCGACTACGTCTCGCTGCACACGCCGCTGACCGACGCGACGCGCCACCTGATCGGCGCCGCCGAACTGCGCGCGATGAAGAAGACCGCCTACCTGATCAACACGGCCCGCGGCGGCGTGGTCGACCAGGAAGCGCTGAAGGAGGCGCTCGAGGCGGGCGAGATCGCCGGTGCCGGCCTCGACGTCACCGACGCCCGAGCCGCTGCCCGAGGACGACCCGCTGCTCGAAGCGCCGAACCTGCTCGTCCTGCCGCACATCGGCTCAGCCACCACGCGCACGCGCGCCCGCATGGCCGACATGGCCGTCGACAACCTGCTCGCCGCGCTGGCGGGCAAGGCCATGCCGCACCCCGCGGGCTGAGTTGCCGGTCGCCGCGGTCGACATCGGCTCCAACTCGACCCGCCTGCTGATCGCCGAAGGCACCCGAGCGCTGGAGCGCGAGTCGATCGTGACGCGGCTCGGCGAGGGCGTGGACGCCACCGGACGGCTCGGCGAGGCGCCCCAGCAACGCGTCCTCGACGTCCTCCAGGCCTTTCGCGCCACGATCGAGACCCACGGCTGCGAGCGCGCGACCGCGGCGATGACCTCCGCCGTCCGCGACGCCGACAACGGCGCCGCGTTCTCCGCCCGCGTAACGCGAGCGCTCGGCTTCGAGGCCCAGATCCTGAGCGGCGACGAGGAAGCGCGGCTGACCTACGCCGGCGCCACGGCCGGTCGCGAAGGCCAGTTCCTGGTCATCGACATCGGCGGCGGCTCCACCGAGCTCGTGCTCGGCGAACGGCTCCACGTCTCGACGCAGATCGGCGTCGTCCGCCACGGCGAGCGCCACCTGCACGCCGACCCGCCGACGCCGGCGGAGCTCGACGCGCTCAAGCGCGACGTCCGCCGCACCCTCGACGCGCACGTCCCAGCACGCCTGCGCGCGAACGCACCGCCCGCGATCGCCGTCGCGGGCACGCCGACCCAGTGCGCGGCGATCGACCTGGCCCTGGACCGCTACGACGCCGGAACGCATCGAGGGTCACGTACTGACCAGACGCCGCCTCCACGAGCTCCTCGACGAGCTCGCCGCCGTGACGCTCGCCGAACGCCAGCTGGATCAAGGGTCTCGATCCGGCCCGTGCGCCGGTGATCGTGGCCGGGATCGCGATCCTCATCGAGGTGGCTGATTGCTTCGGCCTGGACGCGCTGGAGGTCTCCGAGCACGACATCCTGTGGGGCCTCGCGAGCGGGTTCTGAGACCCCGCTCGAAATTGTCTGCCAATGGACATTCGTTCGATTGCTCTGGCAATCGCCGAAGGAGGAGAATTGCCCCTGTCGGACGGGCGGTCGTGCCTCCCGCCGCCGTCCACCGACACATAGGTCCAGGCGTTGCCGCAACATCGGCGCCTCCCGCCGCTTGGACCATCAAATAGGCCCCTCAAGGCACGTACCCCTGCCCGTCCTGACGGGGCCACTTGGTAGCCGCCCGCCCCCGCCGCGGGCGGCTGCTTTTAACGACTCAGGCGAGGTTCGCTGAACGCGGGTATGCGACCGACGGATCGGTCAGGACGTTCACCAGCGACGGCTGACCGGACGAGAACGCGCGATCCAACGCGCCGCGCAGCTCCTCCGGCGAGCGCACCAGCTCGCCGTGCCCGCCGAGCGCGGCCACGAGCTCGTCGTAGCGCGTCTCGGGCCGCAGGTCGGCGGCGACCGACCAGCCGGCGTAGAGGTACTCCATCGGGTGCTTCTCGAGCGCCCAGATCCCGTTGTTGCCCATCACGCCGACGACGTTGACGCCGTGGCGCGCGAGCGTGTCGTACTCCATGCCGGAGAAGCCGAACGCGCCGTCGCCGAGCAACAGCACGACCTGGCGATCGGGATGCGCGAGCTTCGCCGCGAGCGCGTAGCCCGGACCGCTGCCGAGGCACCCGTACGGACCGGGGTCCAGCCAGCAGCCGGGCAGGTAGGAGTCGACCACGCGACCCGCGTAGGAGACGAAGTCGCCGCCGTCGCCGATCACGATCGCGTCGCGGTCGAGCACCTGCGCGAGCTCGCCGTAGACGCGCATCGGGTGCAGCGGCGCGCGCGGGTCCTGCAACTGCGCGAGCTCGCCCGCGCGCTTGTCGGTCTCGATCGCGCGCAGGCGCGCGACCCAGTCCTTCGTGTCCGGCCCGCTGCCGGCCAGCGCGCCGAGCGTCGAGCGCAGATCGCCGTAGAGCTCGACCGACACGGCGCGCGGATGATCGCGCTGCGGCTCGGCGACATCGATCGCGACGATCTCGCAGTCCTCGCCGAACGCGGTCCCGAAGCCGAGCCGGAAGTCCATCGGCACGCCGACGACGAGCGCGACGTCGGCCTCGCCGAGCGCGGTCTTGCGGGCGCGCGCGAAGGCGAGCTCGTGATCGGCGGCGACGCAGCCGCGCGCGAGGCCGTTGAGGAAGACCGGGATACCGCGCGCCTCGGCGAGCGCCTGCAGCGCCTCCTCGCCGTGTCCCCAGTAGAGGTTCGTGCCGGCCATGATCACCGGGCGCTCGGCGTCGCCCAGCAGAGCGAGCGCACGATCCAGAGCGGCCGAGTCGGCCTGCTCGAGGCGCGGCGCGATCGGCGCGCGGTCCTCCTCGGCGTCGGCCTCCATGAAGACGACGTCGAGCGGGAAGTCCACGAACGTGGGCCCGGTGTGCGGGCGGCGCGCGACCGCGAAGGCCTCGTCGACCAACCCGGGGATCTCCGCCGTCGCGCCGGCGGTCGCGGCGAGCTTGACCAGCGGGCGCACGAACGGCACGTGGTCGATCTCCTGCAGCGAGCCCTGGCCCCAGCGGAACGCGGGCGCGCGGCCGCCGAGCACGACCATCGGCGAGTGGTTCTGCAGCGCCGAGGCCATCCCGCTCATGCCGTTGGTGATGCCCGGCCCCGCGGTCAGGGCGGCGACGCCCGGCTCGCGCGTGACCTTCGCCCACCCCTCGGCGGCGAACGTGGCGGTCGCCTCGTGGCGGACGTCGACGATGTCGATGCCCTCCTCGTGGCAGCCCTGGTAGATCGAGAAGAGGTGTCCGCCGGAGAGGGTGAACAGGCGGCTTACGCCGTGCGCCTTCAGGCGCCGCGCGATCAGGCGGCCGCCGTGCAGCCGGGTGGGCTCGTCGCTCATGGGCGCCGGAATCTATCCCCCCCGGCCGGGGGGTCGCGCCACCGGCGGCCGCTGACCGGATGGCCGCAGCGGTCTAGCTTCCGAGGGGAGCGAGGGAAAGGACGCCACCAATGGCCGAACCGAAGATCACCATCACCGACGCCGATCTTGATCTGCTGCTGCGCGAGACCGATCGCGACGACCCGTTCCTCAGCGCCCCGCGCACCGAGGCCGGCGAGCCGAGCGAGTCGTTCGACTCGCAGATCCTCGCGGGGCTCGTCAGCCCCTAAGCAGGGTCCGGGGGGCGGCAGCCCCCTGGTGACTATCTCTCGGCCGCGGCGACGTGCAGTCGCGCTGTCGCGATCGCTTCGCCGACGCGTTCTTCGCCCCAGAACACGCCCCGCTCCAGCCAGAGAGCGGGCAGGCAGTCCGCGCCCGCGCCCAGCAGGCGCCGCGATGCGGCCTCGAGGGCTCCGTCGCGACGCTCCTCGCGGGCGGCGCTCAGGCAGCGGTCGAGCCGGAGGCCGGCTGCGGCCGCGGCCTCGGTCAGGATCTCCAGGTCGTCGAGGTCGAACCCGCCCGCGAACGCGAGCCGGGTGGCGGCCAGCACGAACGCGGCGCCACGGCCCTCCTGGGAGGCGTAGTGCGCGACGCGCATCGCGGCGGGCACCTGCATCGGCCAGCGCTCAGGCCATTCGAGCGGCAGCCGCAGCGCAGCGGCGCGCTCCTCGGCGAGCTCCATGATCGGCGCGACCTCTTCGTGGGTGCCCGGAAGCGCGCGGCAGCGCAGCGTGCGTGCGCAGGCCGGCGTCCACGTCACCGCGTCGAAGGACCGATCGACGCGTTCGGCTGCCAGATACGTGAAGGGAGAGCCCAGGTCGAACACGAATTCGGCCCGCACCGCATTCCCAATGACCGCATCCGGCCGGCGCCGCGCCCTGCGGTCCTCCAGCCGTATGACTTCACCCATACCGAACATCCTCAACGTCGTTTCGTTCCCTAGACGCGGGAGCTAGTGCCCCCGTCGCAGCCATACAACGCGCAAGACCTCCGGAACTTGCGCTCATGATCACTTCCCAGTCATCGGCCACGGATGTCGATAGCAGCAACCTTCCGTCGCTGAACCCAGTATTCTGCGCCGCACCCCAGGCCGCACCAGGGAGGCCTCTCATACCACCTGTACCACCGCCCAAACGTCACCCATACGACCAGTGGTCGCCAGATGCGCGCGCACTCGATCTCGTGGGCGACAAATGGACGCTGCTCATCATCCGTGATCTTGCCGCAGGACCGCGCCGGTTCGTCGAACTGCAACGCGTGCTTCCCGGTATCTCAACGGAGCAGCTGCGCTCGCGACTGAACCGCATGGTCGCCGACGGGCTGCTCACGCGACAGCGCTACCGCGAGGTTCCGCCACGCGTGGACTACGAGTTGACCGAGCGCTCACGCGAGCTGATTCCCGTGCTGGGAGCGCTTGCACGCTGGGGTTACGACTGGACGTGGACCACGCCGCGACCGGGCGAGGACGTCAATGTCGGCGCCATCTTCCGGCTCGCGCCGGGTGTCCTGGAGCCGCCGTCCGGGCTCGAGGGAACGGTCGAGTTGATCGTCGAACCGGACGCTGACGCGCCCGAGCGCAAGTACCTCGTCACGCTCTCCGGCGGCAGCGCGGAGATCTCCGAGGTCGGTGGGCCGACGCCCTCGGCGACCGTTCGCGGAACCGTGGCGGCCTGGGTGCGCGCACTCGGTCCCGAAGGCTCGACCCGAGTCACTGCAGATCTCCGGCCGTGAAGGTCTGGCCGGTGCGGTGCTCGACGGCTTCTCGCGTGCAAGAACGCGTGCAGCCTCAGCGGCGGCCTAGTCCGCGCGCTGACCCAGCAGAGCAGCTCTTAGAAAACTCTCGGAAACGTCCTCGACGCGCACGACCTTGTCGCGCGATGTCTGACCCCGGACCACGCTGACGCGCGACGGCGGAACCCCCGCCGCTCGCGCGATGAACGCGCAAAGTGCGGCGTTCGCCTTGCCGTCGACCGGGGGTGCGGTGACCCGGATCACGACCGCGCCGGCACGCTCGCCGACGACCTCGTCGCGGCGAGCGCGCGGCTGCAGTCGGATCGAGATGTCCACATGCCCGGGGTGGGACTCGAACCCACACGCCCCTAGGGACAATCGGGTTTAAGCCGATCGCGTCTGACCAATTCCGCCACCCGGGCCGTCGAGGATCGTAGACGGCCGCCCGTTACCCTGGGATTTGCCGCAACTTCCCCCCTCGCCGTTGGTTTTGCGAGTGGGCCCTCTCCGCTCGTCCGCTCTTTTGGAAGCTTCCGCTCTACATCACGCCGGCACCGCCGGACTTCACGGCCGCTCGCCGCTGCTGCGCCTGCAGTCAGACGAACGGCTGATCGCGCTGATCCGGCGCGGCAACCACAACGCCTTCGAGGCGCTGGTCGCCCGCTACCAGTCGCGGCTGCTCGCCTTCTGCCGGCACATGCTGTCCTCGCGCGAGGACGCCGAGGACGTGCTGCAGGAGGTCTTCGCGGCCGCCTTCAACGCGATGCTCGCCGACGATCGTGAGATCAACGTGCGCCCGTGGCTGTACCGGATCGCGCGCAACCGCTCGCTCAACCACCTGCGCCGGACGCAGGCGGTCGGCATGGACTCGATGGACGTCCATCTCTCCGAGGGCGGCCTGACGACCGCGGACAAGGTCCACAAGCGCGAGGAGTTCCGGCTCCTGATCGCCGACGTCCAGGATCTGCCCGAGACGCAGCGCACCGCGCTGCTGCTGCGCGAGATCGACGCGCTCTCCTACGACCAGATCGCCGAGGCGATGGAGACCACGGTCCCGTCGGTGAAGTCGCTGCTCGTGCGCGCCCGCGTGTCGCTGGCCGAGGCCGCCGAGGCGCGGCTGCTGTCCTGCGACGAGGTCCGCGACGAGCTCGGCGAGGTCGCCGAGGGCCTGACGCGGACGAGCGCGCCCGTGCGCCGCCACCTGCGCACCTGCGACCGCTGCACGGCGTTCCGCAAGCAGCTGCGCTCGACCAACAAGGCGCTCGCCGCGCTCTACCCGGTCGGCCCGCTGCTGCTGCTCAAGAAGCTCGTGCTCACGCACCTCGGCACGACCGCCGCCGCCGGCGGCGGCACCGCGGCCGCCACGGGCGGCGCCGCCGCGCGGGCGCCGGCGCCGGCGCGGCGCTGCAGGTCGGCTTCAGCGCGTTCGCGGCGCAAGGCCGCCGCCGGCCTCGCCGCCGCGGCGATCGTCACCGCCGGCGCCGTCGAGGTCCAGCACGCCGCCAAGCCGCGCAGCGACCGCGCCAACGCGGTCGTCGCCCAGGTCAAGCCGGCCGCGACGGCCGCTGCCTCAGCACCGACCGCGGTCGCGACGCAGGCGCCGGTGCTGCACAGCTCTTCGCCGCAGCCGCAGCCGACCGCCAACGAGCGCAAGGTCAAGCTGGCGAAGGACACCGCCGAGCGCAAGGCCGCGGCCGCGACGCCGACGAGCACGCCGTCCGCGAGCGCGACGCCGACGCCGACGACGACCTCGACGCCGACCGCGACCGCCGAAGGCCACGACGGCGACACGACGGCGCTGCCGACGGACACGCTCGGCACCGCGCAGCCGGGCAGCGGCTCCTACACGCCGCCCGCCGCCGACGCCGACGCAGACCGGCCCGGTCCTCGCCGGCGTCCAGCCCACCGAGCCGACGCCGTCCGCGACCCCGTCGGCGACGCCCGAGCAGACCGCGACGCCTGTGGCGCCGCCCGCTCCGACCGTCACGCCCACCCCGGTCGCGACGACGCCGAGCCCACTCCGCACGGCCGGCGCGGAGACGCCCGCGCCGGCGCGAGACGCCGCCTGCCCGGTCAGTGAATCCGGGCGCCGAGCGGGACGTCTGAGTCCGGCGCCAGCAGGATCACGCGGCCCGCCTCGTCGGCGGCGCCGAGCACCAGCACCTCAGAGCGCACCGGCCCGATCTGGCGCGGCGGGAAGTTCACGACGGCGACGACCAGCCGGCCCTCGAGCTCCTCGCGGGAGTAGTTGGTGATCTGGGCCGAGGAGCGCTTGCTCCCGAGCTCCTCGCCGAAGTCGATCGTCAGCTTCCAGGCGGGCTTGCGCGCCTCCGGGAAGTCCTCGACGGCGACGATCCGGCCCGACGCGCATGTCGACGGCGAGGAACTGGTCGAAGTCGATCACGGGCTCTCCGTTCCGAAGCGGAAGCTGCGATAGGGCGTCTTGAGCTGTCCGCGGGTGCCGACGTCGCTCGCCTTGCCTGCGCCACCGGCCGGGTTGGCGAGCAGCAGCAGCTTGACCCCGTCACGCGCGCCCGGGATGGGCTGCGGGCAGCAGCACCAGCCGGCCGTAGAGCCGCGGGCTCGCGGCTCGCGCGGAAGACGATCGAGTAGGCCGCGGCCTGGTTGATGCGGCCCTTGCCCTCCTCGACGACCTCGAGGTTGGGGAAGCGCTTGCGCAGCGCGTCGAGCTCGCGCGCCGCGGCGACGGGCAGGATGCCGCCGACGTCGCCTTGGTAGGCGGGCAGCTCGCAGCGGCATCGACGACGAAGGAGTCCTTGCCCTCGCGCTCGAGGTGCACCAGCTCGCCCGCCGCCGGCGTGACCTCCTGCATCCCGGGCGGGACGCGCAGGTTGAACGCGATCGGGCCGCTCGCGGACGATCACCTTGCCCTCCGGCGGTCGAGGAGCCGGTCAGAGCGACGACGAGCGCGACGACCACGAGGGCGAGCACGGCGATCACCGCCCAGCGGGCGGGCGCGGGCAGCGGCGCGAGCTCCTCGCGCAGCGTCGGGCGATGTTCGGGCGCGACGAGCGACTCAGTTGCCGATGGAGAAGAGCGCCTCGAGGTCGTGCTGGGAGAAGACCTCGAAGGCGATCATCGTCTGCGTGCGCTCGATGCCCTCGATCTCGGCGAACCGGTGGGTCACGACCTGCGCGACCTCCTCCGGGTTGCGCACGCGCAGCATCGCGACGAAGTCGAACTCGCCGGTGACGCTGTAGACCTCGGCGACGCCCTCGACGTCGGCGAGCTTGCCGCCGAGGGTGGAGATGGCGCCGCGCGCGGCGCCGATCAGGACGACGGCGTGGGTCATCGCAGCGTGTGCGTGTCGCCGGGTTCGAGCACGAGCACCTCGCGAGAAGCCGGCGTGTCTCCACGTCGGCCTTGAAGGCCTGCGCGTCGGTGTCGATCGGCCGGGAACGTGCCGTAGTGGATCGGGATCGTCTGGAACGGGTTGACGAACTCGACGGCGGTCACGGCGTCGAAGCGATCCATCGTGTAGTGACCGCCGATCGGCACCAGCGCGAGCTCGACGCGGTCGCCGCGGCCCGCGATCAGCTTCAGGTCGCTGAACAGCGCCGTGTCGCCGAGGTGGTAGATCAGGTGCCCGCCGTAGTGGATCAGCAGGCCGGCGGGCATGTGCGCCGTGCCCGCGGGCGAGACCGCGGTGTGCCAGGCCGGGACCATCTTGATCCAGCCCCAGTCGAAGCTGACGGTGCCGCCGTAGTTGATGCCGACGACGTCCGCGACGCCGTCGCCCTCGATCTCCGCCGGCCAGCTCGACGATCGCGAGCACCTTCGCGCCGGTGCGCTTGGCGATCGCGACCGTGTCGCCGAGGTGGTCGCCGTGCCCGTGGGTGAGCGCGATCACGTCCGCCGGCACCTCGTCGGCCGTCGCGGCCGCCTTCGGGTTGCCGGTCAGGAACGGGTCGATCAGCACGTCCGCGCCGCCTCCGGAGAGGTGGAAGGCGGAGTGTCCGAGCCAGCGGACGTCCGCAGCCATCAGGTCTCCTCCTGGTCGATGAGCTCGTGGGCCAGCTCGAAGCCGACCGCGACGCCGATCAGCATCGAGACGCGGGTCTCCTCGGCCAGCAGCAGCCGTACCGCCTGCAGGCGCTCCTCGATGTCGGCCTTGCCGGCCGCCTCGAGCACCTGCTGCTGATGCGCCGTGTCGAACCAGTTCGCCTCGTCGAGCGCCTGGTTGAGGATCCGCTGCAGCGCGGGCGCGTTCGCCTCGACGACGCGCTGGGCCTGCGTGAGCCGATCCGGGTCCGACAGCGCCTGCACGGCGGCTTCGACCTCGGCGTCGGCGTATTCGCGGCGGGAAGCCACAGGGGGACTGATGATACGAGCGCGCCGTGCGTCGCGCGGTCAGCGTTCGCGCAGGCGGGCGAAGAGCAGCCCGAACAGGATGCCGATCACGCCGCCGACGACACCGGCGACGCCGCTGGCGTCCGTCGTGGCGAGCGGCAGCAGCACGAGCACGGCGGCGATCGCCAGCACGCCGAGCAGGTCGCTGTCGTCCTCGATGCCCTTGCGGCGGCCGAGCACGTCGCGCATCGTCCACGCCGCGAGCATGCCGAGCGCCGCGCCGTTGGCGCCGAGCGCGATGCCCTCGCCGGCGACGACGACCGCGATGTACGCGCCGCCCGCGCCGCAGACGGCGAACAGCAGCAGCGGCGCCCACCAGCCGTGGCGGCGCTCGAGCAGGAAGCCGAACAGCGCGATGGTCGCCGACGGTGACCGCCTCATAGCCGGTCGACGACGTAGGCGAAGAGCGTCGTGAACGCGCGCCACGGCTCCTCGTGGCCCGGCGATGAGCGCGACGTCGAGCAGCGAGAGCAGGCCGGACTTGAGCGCGACGGTGACGAGCAGCGAGGCGACGACGAGCACCCAGACGGCCCACGGGCGCCGGTCCGCGCGGATGCCGGGGATCTCTCCAGGGCGCAGGCGCGGCAGCTGCGGCCGCGAGCGAGCGCGCTTGGGTGCCTTGGGTACTCCGCCGCGATCGAGCTTGGGCGCGCGCTTCTGAATCCGCGTTCCGCAGTAGGGGCATTCCGTGATGTACGGAGACACCTCCGCGCCGCAGCTCTTGCAGACGAGGTAGAGATCGGGTCCGCTCGACATGAGGGGTATCCAAGGATACGCCGCCGAGCGCCCGGCTCGCAGGTTTTACATACCTATGGCGCCGAAGCGCCGACGATGTCCTGCAGGAGCTCGCTGAAGTCGCGGTTCGCCTCGTAGACCTTGCGCTGCCGGGAGGCCCCGTTGCCGTGCTCGAGCAGGTCGAGCACGCCCTCCAGTTCCGCGGCCGCGCCGAGGTCCTGCGCGTGCTCTGAGAGCCGGTCGTAGAGCCGCCGGGCGAGCGCCTTGGTGCTCACGGTCTCGCGCTCCGGGAGGTCGACGAGCTCGCCCTCCAGCCCGTGGCGCGAGGCGAGCCACTTGTTCTCGTCGAGCATCTCGTACGGGTAGTCGGCCAGCGCCTTGCCCGCGTCGAAGTGCTCGGAGAGCTCCTTGACCATCGCCTGGATCAGCGCCGCGAGCCCGAGCGTGTGCTCGACGTGGGTCTGCGCGTCCATCGCCCGGATCTCGACCGTGCCGAAGTTCGGGTGCGGGCGGACGTCGTACCAGAGCCAGGTGTAGTCCTCCATCACGCCCGTGTCGACCATGAAGGCGATCCGGCGCTCGTAGTCCTCCCAGTCCGCGTAGTACGGCGGGATGCCGACGCGCGGGAAGGCGCGGAAGATCGGCATCCGCGTGGAGGCCAGGCCGGAGTCGTCGCCGCGCCAGTACGGCGAGTTGGCCGACAGCGCGAGCAGGATCGGCACGTGCACGCGCATCCCGTTGGCGACGTGGATCGCCTTGTCGCGGTCGTCGACGCCGATGTGGACGTGCAGGCCGAAGATCAGCTCCTGGCGGGCGACGAAGCGCAGCGCCTCGACCAGGTCGCGGTAGCGCGGCGCCGCGGTGATCCGCTGGTCCTCCCAGCGCGCGACCGGGTGCGTGCCGGCCGAGCCGATGCACAGGCCCTTCTTGTCGGCGATGTCGCGAACCTGACGTCGCAGCGCCCGCAGCGCGCTCGCCGCCTCGCGCATATCCGCGCACGGCTTCGTCGAGATCTCGAGCACGGACTCCATCAGCTCCGGCTTGATGTCGCCGTCTGGCGACTCCTCGACGAGGTCGTCGATCGCATTGACCAGCGCGTAGGTGTCCGGGTCGAGGATCATCAGCTCTTCCTCGATGCCGACCGTGTACGCGGGGCCGGTGAACTTCGGCTCCATGTGGCCGCGTACAGTAGGACGCTCACGGTCCGCACGACTACGCGAGGTATTTGAAGATGGCCCTCGGTTACGACGGCAAGCTCTACATCCTGGCCTTCGACCATCGAGGCTCGTTCCAGACGAAGATGTTCGGCATCGAGGGCGATCCGACGCCGGAGCAGACCGACAACGATCTCCGACGCCAAGAAGCTGATCTACGAGGGCATGGAGAAGGCCGTAGCCAGCGGCCTCGACGCGTCCATCGGCCGGCGTCCTCGTCGACGAGCAGTTCGGCTCCGACATCCCGGAGCTCGCGGCCGAGCACGGCCTCTCGCTGACGATGCCCGCCGAGAAGAGCGGCGTCAACGAGTTCATGTTCGAGTACGGCGAGGACTTCCCGGCGCACATCGAGAAGTACGACCTGCTCGCGACCAAGGTCCTCGTCCGGTACAACCCGGACGGCGACGCGGAGATGAACGAGCGCCAGACCGCGCGGCTGAAGGAGCTCGCCGACTGGCTGCAGGCCAACGGCCGCAAGTTCCTCTTCGAGCTGCTGGTGCCGGCCGAGAAGGCCCAGCTCGACTCCGTCGACGGCGACGCCGACCGCTACGACGCCGAGCTGCGTCCCGAGCTGATGCGCCGCACGATCGAGCACTTCCAGGACGCCGGCGTCGAGGTCGACATCTGGAAGATCGAGGGCGTCGACACGCGCGAGGACGCGCAGATGCTCTCCGACCAGGCGCGCAAGGGCGAGGGCCGCGAGAACGTCAAGAGCGTGCTCCTGGGCCGCGGCGCCTCCGACGACAAGGTCGACCACTGGCTGCGCGAGGCCGCGCCCGTCGAGGGCTTCATCGGCTTCGCCATCGGCCGCTCGATCTGGTGGGACGCGCTGAAGGGCTTCCTCGACGGCAGCCTGCCGCGCGAGGACGCCGCGCAGCATGATCTGCGACAAGTACATGCGCTTCGTCAAGGTCTACGACGAAGCCTCGAGCTCCGTCAGCGCCTAACTAGGCGGTCGGGATCTCCGCCTGCCGCGACGCACGGTCGCGGCGGGCGATCCCTGACTCGATCGCCGCGGCCGCCACGGCGTCCGCCACCGCGGGCGCCACGCTGCGGTTGAAGACGCTCGGGACGATGTACTCGGGCCCGAGGTCGGACTCCGGGATCACGCCCGCGATCGCGCGGGCGGCGGCGAGCTTCATCGCCTCGTCGATGCCGCGGGCGCGGACGTCGAGCGCGCCGCGGAAGATCCCCGGGAACGCGAGCACGTTGTTGATCTGGTTCGGGTAGTCCGAACGGCCCGTGGCCATGATCGCGACGTCGTCCCAGACCTCCTCGGGCTGCACCTCGGGCGTCGGGTTGGCCATCGCGAAGACGATCGCGTCGGTGGCCATCGTGCGCACCGCCGCGGCGGTGAACGCGCCGGGGGCGGAGACGCCGACGACGACGTCGGCGCCGGCCAGCGCGTCGTTGGCCGTCCCGGTCAGCCCGCGCGGGTTCGTGCGCGCCGCCATCGTCGCCAGCTCGCCGACCAGGTCGGTGCGGCTCGGGTGCAGGATGCCGCCGATGTCGCAGACCACGAGGTCGCGGACGCCGTGCTCGAGGATGATCTTCGCGCAGGCCATGCCCGGCGGCGCCCGCGCCGACGACGACGATCTTGACGTCCTCCGCCGCCTTGCCGACGACCTTCAGCGCGTTCAGCAGCGCCGCGAGCACGATCACCGCGGTGCCGTGCTGGTCGTCGTGGAAGACCGGGATGTCGAGCGACTCCTTCAGGCGCCGCTCGATCTCGAAGCAGCGCGGCGCGGCGATGTCCTCGAGGTTGATGCCGCCGAACGTCGGGCGCGACGCCCTCGACGATCCGCACGATCTCGTCGACGTCGGTCGTGCTCAGGCACAGCGGGAAGGCGTCGACGCCGGCGAGCTCCTTGAACAGCATCGCCTTGCCCTCCATCACCGGCATCGCCGCCTCGGGGCCGATGTTGCCGAGCCCGAGCACGGCGGTGCCGTCGGAGACGACCGCGACCGTGTTGCCCTTGATCGTCAGCGCCCAGGCCGCCTCGTGATCGTCGGCGATCGCGCTCGAGACGCGCGCCACGCCGGGCGTGTAGGCCATCGAGAGGTCGTCGCGGGTCTTGATCGGGACCTTGCCGACGATCTCGATCTTGCCGCCCTTGTGCATCAGGAACGTGCGGTCGGAGACGCTCGAGACCTTCACGCCCTCGAGCGCGCTGCACCGCGTTGACGACGCGCTCGCCGTGGGCGGCGTCGACGCAGGCGACCGTCACGTCACGGGTGACGCCGCGCTGGTCGACGCGCACGAGGTCGATCGCGCCGAGGATCGCGCCCTCGGTGCCGATCGCCGCCGCCACCTGCGCGAACGCGCCCGGCAGCTGGCGCAGCTCGATGCGCATGGTGAAGGAGTAGGAGGCCGAGGGCTGAAGCCCCGCGGGCGCCTGCAGACTGGACATGGATTGATGGTGTCATGGGGGCGAGGTTCGGCGCCCCGGGCCTCCTCCATCTGATGAAGAAACTCGCCCTCCTCGTGCTCCTGCTGACCGCCTGCGGTGGCGACGACGCACGTCGTCCACGGCCCGCGTCGAGCGCGTGGTCGACGGCGACACGATCCTCGTGCGGCTCGACGGCCGGCGCGAGCGCGTGCGCTACATCGGCATCGACACGCCGGAGTCCGTCAAGCCCGGGACGCGCGTGCAGTGCTTCGGCAAGGCCGCCGCGGCGGCCAACCGGCGGCTGGTCGAAGGGCGCGACGTGCGCCTGGAGTACGACGCCGAGGCGCGCGACCGCTACGGGCGGCTGCTGGCCTACGTCTACCGCGACGACGTGCTCGTCAACGCCGAGCTGATCCGCCGCGGTTATGCAAAGCCGCTGGAGATCGCACCGAACCTCGCGCACGCCGCTGAGCTGCGGCGTCTGGCCGCCGCGGCGCGCCGGGCTCACGTGGGGTTATGGAGCCGCTGTTAGATTTCTCTGCTCAATGCGAATGCGTCAGAGCATTGCCGAGATCGAGGACGCCTTCTTCGAGGAGATCGAAGAGGACCGTGAGCGCCGCGAGCAGCTGCGCATCCGCGCGGAGCGCCGCGAGCTCAAGCGTCATCGTGACCGCACCCACCGGCACGGATCGATCCGCTTCTTCCTGCTCGTGCTCGTGCTTCTGGGCACCGCGGCCGTCGTCACGGTCGCGATGTTCCAGACGCTGTACTACCTGCTGGGCTGAGCGCCGTCCCCTGAGCCGGCGCTCTACCGCTGGTTGTTCGCGCTCAGACGCTTGAGGGCGTCGTCGACCTCGGCGCGCGCGCTCGTGCCCGCAGCGAGGTTCTCCTGCTGGATCTCGAGGTAGACCTCCTTGCGGAACACCGGAATGTCCCGTGGGGCCTGAATACCGATACGAACCTTCTCGCCCATGATCGACAGGACGGACACCTCGATGTCGTCGCCGATCATGATCGATTGATTGGACTTGCGTGTCAGAACCAGCATGACGCCGCCTCCCTGGCGATTTCGGACTCGCTCCTCAGGACAGACCCGCTTTCTGTCCTCGAGGTGAGCACGGGTGAGGCTACTTGGTGGTGGATTTGTACGGTATGGGGCGTGCACCCGAGTGCCCCGGTAGTTCGTTGGAGCCTATGCGCTAGGCTCCGGCCCTCCTATGAGCCGCCGGTCCCTGCGTCCTCAGCTTAACCAGATCCGCGGGTGGGTGCGACAGGGTCGCACCGACGCGTGGATCGCGCACCAGCTGGAAGTCACCGTCCAGCAGATCCAAGCCTTCAAGCGCGAGCAAGGCCTGGAGCCCGACTTCGAAGAAAACGGCGCCGCCGTGGAGGAGGTTGATCTGCGCGCGGAAGACGACGCGCAGATCGCCGCCGAGCTCGAAGCGGAAGCGGCCCGACGGGCCGAAGAAGAAGCTCGCGCAGCCGAGGAGGCCGCTCGTAAGGCCGCCGAAGCCGAGGAGGCCGCAGCTGCTGCCGCCGCGGCCGCAGAGGCCGAGGAGGCGGAGAAGCCCAAGCGCGCGCCACGGCGTCGCGGCGGGCGCTCGCGCGGACGCACGCGCCCCGTGGGCCCGCTCGAAGGCACCTTCGATCACGGCGAAGAGGGCTACGGCCTGTGGCTGGACCCCGCCGTGCAGGACGATCCCGTCTACGCCGAGCATTGGGCCGGACACCGTCCGGTCGAGATCACGATCGAGGAAGACATGATCGTGATCCGCCGCGCCGGCGGCGGCGAGGACGAAGAGAACGACTGACCGCAGGGCCGCCGCGATCGCGTGGCGGCATACGGTCGATGCGCTGATCTGTGAGAGCGCCGAGCCGTGGGAACACGGCACGGTGCTTCGGACCCCTTCCGCCCCCGGGTACTGGGACGCGAACTTCGTCCGCGTCGAGGGCGACGCCTCGATGCTCGACGGTCCCGCGCTGGTCCGGGCCGGCGATCTGTTGCTGGCCGCCTCGCACCATCGCAAGTTCGAGATCGAGGACGAGGCCGCCGGCGCACGGCTGCGCTCGTTCTTCGAGGTCGTCGGCTGGATCGTGGACCGCAACGCGATGATGCACCGCGCCGGCCCCGCTCCGGCCCACGCCGACGTCGAGGAGGTCTCGCTGGCCGCCACGCGGCCGCTGCGCGTCGAGTGGTACCTCGGCTACGACGACGATCCCGTCGTCCAGGAGGCGCTCGCCGCCACCCAGGACCGGATCGCCGTACGGCGCGGGATGCGCGCCTTCATCGTGCGCGGGGAGAGCGGACAGCCCGTCGGGTTCGTGATGGCGGCCGAGCCCGACGGTGAGGACGCGATCGAGATCGACCAGCTCTACGTGACGCCGGACGCGCGTGGGCGCGGGATCGGCGGCCGGCTCGTCGAGGCCGCGATCGCCGCGAGCGGGCGCGAGGTCGCGTGGGTCGTCGCCGACGACGAGGGCGCCGCGCGGGCGCTCTACGAGCGCCTGGGCTTCGAGACCGTGTGGCTGCGCCACGCGGTCACCCGGCACCCCTAGACACGCCGCGGCGAGTGGGAGCGCGCCAGTTCTACGGTCGCCTGATCACTTATCCACCTCTGAGGCGTGTAAGTGACCACCGCGCCCGTCCCCGACGGGCGCCGTGGACCTCACGGCTCGGCGTTTGGTGTCGGGTGGCGCCGCGCGGGTGAACTGCGGGCAGGTGAGGGAGGGGGAGCGCTCAGAGCGCGACCGGCTCGAGGACACGGCGAGGGTCGAGTTTCTCGCGCTCTACTGCAGAAACTCGACGCTCACGCGGCGCTCGCGGTCATCCACGACGTCGGCGCAGCGCCCGGAGACGGCACGCGACCGTGCCCGCTCGGCCGCGTGCGCTCTGAGCGCTCCCCCTCCCTCACTTGCCCGCAATTCAATCCGCGCGGCTGACGCCAGGAGACGGACGAGCCGTGAGGTCCACGGCGTCGGCGCCCGCGCGGCTGGGTCGCTGCGAAGCCTCCGTCCTGTTACGCACCGCTACGGTCGGCGCCGAGGTCGTCCCTAGATTCGTCTGCCGCCCGCGAAGTCGGTCGCGGCGCGCTGGTAGCGCCCGAACGCGGCGTCGGCGACGACGCGGGCGTCCCAGGCGAACGGCTCGTCCGGCGCGACCTCGACCGCGAGGTCCGTGCACCAGCCCGTTCCCTCGTCGTAGAGGTCGGCGAGCTCCTCGAGCGTGAACACGCCGCCGAGCCGCCGCCGGAGCTGGGCGTGGATCTCACGCGTGACGCGCTCGAGCGTCGCCGCCTGCTCCGGGTACGCCTCGTCGAGACGCTTCAGACCCGCTTCCCACTGCTCCCGCGCTGTTTCGTACGGCACGGGCGCCAGGATAGAAAGGGCTACTTGATCCCCTCGACGATGTAGGCGCGCTCGCCCTTCTTGACCATGCCGAGCCGGCGCGCCTCGCGCTCCAGCGCGCCCGGCGAGGACATCTCGGCCTTGCGCTCGCGTAGCTTCTGGTTCTCGACGCGCAGCTCGGCGACCTGCGCGCGCTGGCGTCCGGCCTCGCGGTAGGTGCTGATCCAGCTCAGCGCTGGGCCGATGTAGAGGTAGAGCACGAGCGCGAAGACGCCGATGAGCGCCCAGCGCCCCAGGCGATCCCAACGGATCCGGGTACGACCATCCATGCCTGACGCGTTCGTTCGACGCGCCAGGCTCCCTTCCTCTGCAATCCATCCTTCAACGACGCGGGAGAATCCGCCCCGGCGGATTCTCCCAGCGAATCCGCGAAGCGATTCGCCGTCAGCTGCGGAAAACGGACCGGCCGCCGTACGTGGCGTCGGCGCCGAGCGCCTCTTCGATGCGCAGCAGCTGGTTGTACTTCGCGACGCGATCCGAACGCGAGGGCGCGCCGGTCTTGATCTGGCCGCAGCCCGTGGCGACGGCCAGGTCGGCGATCGTCGTGTCCTCGGTCTCACCCGAGCGATGGCTCATGACCGCCGTGTAGCCCGCGGAGCGGGCAAGGTCGATCGCGGCGAGGGTCTCGGTCAGGGTGCCGATCTGATTGACCTTGACGAGGATCGAGTTGGCCGTGCCGGAGTCGATCCCGCGCTGCAGCCGCTTGACGTTGGTGACGAACAGGTCGTCGCCGACCAGCTGGACCGTCTCGCCGATGCGGTCGGTGAGCGCCTTCCAGCCGTCCCAGTCCTCCTCGTCCATGCCGTCCTCGAGCGAGAGGATCGGGTAGCGGGCGGCGAGGTCGGCCCAGTAGTCGGCCATCTCGGCCGCCGTCAGCGAGCGGTTCTCGTGCTCGAGGTTGTAGACGCCGCCCGAGAAGATCTCGCTGACCGCCGGGTCCAGCGCGATCGCGATGTCCTCGCCCGGCGTGTAACCCGCGGCCTCGATGCCCTCGATCAGCGCCTGCAGCGCCGCCTCGTTGGACTCCAGGTCGGGAGCGAAGCCGCCCTCGTCGCCGACCGCGGTGTTCAGCCCGCGCTTCTTGAGCGTCGACTTCAGCGCGTGGAAGACCTCGGTGCCCATGCGCAGGCCCTCGGCGAAGCTCGGCGCGCCGACCGGGACGACCATGAACTCCTGGAAGTCCACCGAGTTGTCCGCGTGCGAGCCGCCGTTGAGGACGTTCATCATCGGCACCGGCAGGATGTGCGCCGCGTCGCCGCCGAGGTAGCGCCACAGCGGCAGGTTCTCCTCGTTGGACGCCGCCCGCGCGGCGGCCAGCGAGACGCCGAGGATCGCGTTCGCGCCCAGGCGCGACTTGTTGTCGGTGCCGTCGAGCTCGATCAGCTTGGCGTCGAGGCCCTGCTGGTCGAGCGCGTCATGGCCGGCGATCGTCTCGGCGATCTCGCCGTTGACGTTGCCGACCGCCTGCGTGACACCCTTGCCGCCGTAAGCGGCGCCACCGTCGCGCAGCTCGGTGGCTTCGAACTCGCCGGTGGAGGCACCCGAGGGCACCGCGGCGCGCCCGTGCGCACCGGAGCGGAGGTGGATCTCGACTTCGACCGTGGGGTTGCCGCGGGAATCAAGGATCTGGCGTGCGTGGACCGTTTCGATCTGGCTCATCGGCGGGCCACGATATCCCAGCTAGGGCATGTTGAGCCTGGCCCGCGCGTAGTACGTCAGTTGCGCGTCGGTGTCGAGGTCGTCCCATTCGGCTCCGTCGCGCGCCGCGAGCGCCGCGGCGGCCTCCACACGCCCGCGGAAGCGCTCGCTGGAGGCCCGCAGCGCGAGCTCCGGATCGACCTTCAGCTTGCGCGCGACGTTCACGGCCGCGAACAGCACGTCACCGACCTCGTGGAAGCGCTCCTCGCGGCTCGCCGCCGCCTCCAGCTCGTCCAGCTCACCGCGCACGCCCTCGAAGGGCACGTGGTCGAAGTCGAAGCCCGTGGAGGCGGCCCTGCGCTGCGTCTTGAGCGCGTACAGCGGCCCGGGCAGGTTCTCGGGCACGTCGCCGAAGATGCCCGGCTCCCGGCCCGCCTCGCCCTTCTTGATCTGGTCCCAGTTCTTGAGCACCTCGCCCGAGGACTCGACCTCGACCTCGCCGAAGATGTGCGGGTGCCGGTGCACGAGCTTGGCGTGCACATGGTCGGCGACCGCGGCCAGCGACCCCTGCCCGCGCTCCTCGAGCAGCAGCGACAGGAAGTGGACCTGAAAGAGCACGTCGCCGAGCTCGTCGAGCAGCTTGGCGTCGTCGCCGGACTCGGCGGCGGCGGCGAGCTCGTACGCCTCGCCGACCGTGTGCGGGACGATCGAGCGCTCGTCCTGCTCGCGATCCCAGGGGCACTCGCGCCGCAGCTTCCGGGTCAACTCGTCAAGCCGCGCGACCGCGTCAGCCGAAGCGGAGGATTCCATCGGCTAGAGGCTACTTAAACGCGAAACGCCGCCCGGAGGCGGCGCTTCGCAACAGCGGTGAAGCTTTGGTCAGCCCTCAGGCGTGGCGGCCGGGGTCGCCTCGGTCGGGACCTGCTGCGTCGGGACCTGCTGCGTCGGGTCGCCGGCGGCGGCCGACGGGGTCGGCGTGGCCTTCGGGCCGTTCTTGCAGTCGGTCGTCTTGTAGCCCTCGGAGCACTCCGTCTTGTCCTTCCAGCGCTTCGTGAAGTCCTTCACGAAGGTGTCCAGCGCGGTCTGCTGGTTCTGGGACTGGAGGGTCTGCTTGATGGTCTCCTTGGCCTCGGCGAGCGTCTGCTGGCTGGCCGCGGTGATGTCGCTGACGGAGAAGACGTAGTAGCCGTACTGGGTCTTGATCGGGCCGACGAGCTCGTTCTTGTCGGCGGAGAAGACGGCATCGTCGAGCTCCTTGTCGAGCGTGCCCTTGGCCTGCGCGGGGAGCTTGCCGCCGGCGGCCTTGGACGTGTCGTCGATCGAGTACTTCTTCGCAACTTCCTTCCAGGAGTCGCCGGACTCGAGGGCGGCCTTGGCCTTGTCGGCCTCGGCCTTGTTCTTGGTCAGGACGACGCGGAGATCGCGCTTCTCGGGCTGCGCGAAGCGGGCCTTGTTCTTGTTGTAGAAGTCCGAGATCGCCTTGTCGGAGACGGTGTCCTTGCCCTTGACGACCTTGTCGCGGATCTTGTTCGACAGGAGGTCGAGCTTGACGCGCTGGAGGATGTCGGCCTCGGTCTGGCCGGAGGTCTGGAGGAACTTCTTGTAGTCGGCGTCCTTGGGGAAGCTCTGCTTCTTCTGCTCGCCGAAGGACTTCTTGACCTCAGCGTCGGTGACCTTGACGCCCGCCGACTCGGCCTCGCCCTGGATCCACTTGAAGGAGATCAGCAGCTGCAGGACCTGGTTGCGCAGCTGGTCGTACTCCTGCTTGCACTGCGTCTTGAGCGCCGCGTCGGTGACCTTCGGCTGGCCCTTGGCCGGCGCCGGGGTGGTCTTGCGCTTCGCCGCGATGCACTTGGCGTAGTCGGCGTCAGGATCCGGGACGGCCGCGTTGGCCTGCCCCGAGGACTTCGCCGCCACGTTCAGCCAATGGCTGAAATCCTCCTTGGTGACGGTTTCACCGTCGACGGTGGCCACGGAGTTCCCGGGCACACCGCCACATGCGGCGAAGGTGGCCCCGACGCCGGTGACGGCGACGAGGCTGAGTGCGATGCGAGCAGCCTTGATCATTTAGTTACGCTGAGAAGGGGGACGTGAAGTACAGGGGCCGGGGCTAATGGCCCGGAGCAAACGAAAATTGCCCTTCTCCCGGAGCCGCATGGTAGCGGCGCCTTCCGGGTACCCCCGATCTTTTGACTCGACCTTTAGGGAGCGGACTGGACGGAGAGCAGCGCGTCCGCCGCACGGACCACCGCGGGGAAGCGCTGGAGGGGGTCGTCGGGCACCCGCAACGACAGCTGGGAGCGCCCGGCCTCGTAGTTCGCGCCCGGCAGGATCTCCCGCAGACGGCGCGCTGTGGCCGCGTCGATGTCGATCGGCGTGACCGCCAGCCGGCCGCCCTTGAAGGAGACCGTGGTCGCCCCCGCCCGCCCGAGCTTGATCCGCGCCTCCTGCAGCGTGATCAGGTTCTCCAGCGGTTCCGGGATGTCGCCGAAGCGGTCCTCCAGCTCGCTGCGCAGCTCGACGAGCTCCGAGGGCTCGCGAGAGCCCGCGATCCGGCGATGCACGTCGACCTTCGCCTGCTCGTAGGGGATGTAGTCCGCGGGCACGTAGGCGTCGACGTTGATGTCCAGGCGCACCGGCTCGGGGTACTCCGCACCCTCCTCGTCCGGGTCCATCTCGCGCACGGCCTCGTCGAGCATCTGCATGTAGAGCTCGAAGCCGAGCGCGGCGACGTGGCCGGACTGCTCGTCGCCCAGCAGGTTGCCGGCGCCGCGCAGCTCGAGATCGCGCATCGCGACCTTGAAGCCCGCGCCCAGCTCCGTGTAGTCCGAGAGCGCTGACAGACGGTCGGCGGCCTCGGGCGTCAGCGCGGCCGCGGACGGATACAACAGGTACGCGTAGGCCCGCTCGCGGGAGCGCCCGACGCGCCCGCGGATCTGGTAGAGCTGGCTGAGGCCGAAGAGATCCGCGCGGTCGACGATCAGCGTGTTGGCCTGCGGGATGTCGATCCCCGACTCGATGATCGAGGTCGAGACGAGCACGTCGGCCTCGCCGCGCAGGAAGCCCATCATGCGCTCCTCGAGCAGCTTCTCGTCCATCTGCCCGTGCGCGACCGTGAAGCGCAGCTTCGGGCACAGCCCGCGCAGGCGCTCGGCCGTCTCGTCGATGTCGTCGACGCGGTTGTGGAGGAAGAACGCCTGGCCCTCGCGCGCGACCTCGCGCTCCAGCGCCTGGCGCACGAGCTGCTCGTCGTACTCGCCGACGTAGGTCTTCACGGGGCGGCGGCCCTCAGGCGGCGTCTCGATCACGCTGATGTCGCGCAGGCCCGCGAGCGACATCTGCAGCGTGCGCGGGATCGGCGTCGCGCTCATCGAGATCACGTCGACCTTGAGCTTCATCTGGCGCATCAGCTCTTTCTGCTTGACGCCGAACCGCTGCTCCTCGTCGACCACCAGCAGCCCGAGGTCCTTCGCGCGCACGTCGCGCGAGAGCAGCCGGTGGGTGCCGATCAGGATGTCGACCTTGCCCTCGGTGAAGCGCTTGATCGCCTCCCGCTGATCGGCGGCCGCGCGGAAGCGCGACACGTGCTCGACCACGAAGGCCTGATCGCGCAGGCGCTCGACGAAGGTGCCGTAGTGCTGCTGGGCGAGGATCGTGGTCGGCACGAGCATCAGGACCTGCTTGCCGTCGCTCGCCGCCTTGACCGCGGCGCGCAGCGCGACCTCGGTCTTGCCGTAGCCGACGTCGCCGCAGATCAGCCGGTCCATCGGCCGCTCGGACTCCATGTCGGAGATCACGTTCTCGATCGCGTCGCGCTGGTCGGGCGTCTCGCGGTACGGGAAGTTGGCCTCGAGGTCGCGCAGCTCCTCGGAGAACTCGGGGAACGCGTGGCCGCGGCGGCGCTTGCGCTCGGCGTAGAGGTTCAGCAGCTCGCCGGCCAGCTCCTGCGCGGCGCGACGGGCGCGCGCCTTGACCTTGTCCCAGCGCGTGCCGCCGAGCTTGGAGAGCGTCGGAGAGCCGCCGTCGGCGCCCAGGTAGCGGCTGATCTTCGCCAGCTGGTCGACCGGCATGAAGACCTTGTCGTCGCCCTGGAACTCGAGGTTCAGGTAGTCGCGGGTGACGCCGGCGACGGTCTTGGTATCGAAGCCGGCGAAGCGGGCGATGCCGTGGTCCTCGTGGACGATGTGATCGCCCGTGCGCAGGTCGGTGAACGAGCGCAGCAGGCCGCGGCCCTTGCGCGTCGGCCGCGTCGACGCCTTCTTGCGATGGATCAGCCGGTGCTCGGGGAACGCCGCCAGCTTCAGCCCCGGGGCGATGAAGCCGTCGCGCAGGTTGGCCTCGGTGAAGACGAGCCCGGTCGTCTCGCCGTTCAGCGACGCGCGGATCCGCGCGAGGTTGTAAGCCGCACGCTCGGCGGCGCCGATCTGCGGCCACGCGACGACGGTCGTATAGCCCGAGCGCGTCAGCTTCTCCAGCTCGCCCTCGGCCTCGGTGAGGTTGCGCGAGGCGAAGTCCGCGGCCTGCGCGCGGATCTCGATCGGCTGGTCGCCCGAGATACTCGACAGCCGCGCGCTGACGCGCTCGGCGAGCGCCTCGTTGATCTTCGCCGGGTTGACGTAGAGGTCGCGCGCGTCCTTGTCGTCGAACGCCGTGCAGACGTCCTCCCAGTGATCGCGCAGCGTCGGCTCGACGTCCTCGTCGGCGGCGATGATCACCTGTGTGCGCTCGGGGATCAGGTCCAGCAGCGAGCGGAAGTGCTCGACCGGGAGCAGCTCCGCGATGTCCGGGCGGTCCTCGTCGAGCGCGGCGATCTCCGCCAGCTCGCGATGCTCGGGCGCGAGCTCTGCGGCGGGCGAGATCTCGACGCAGTCGGTCTCCCCAAGGCTGCGCTGCGTGAAGGTGGAGAACCAGCGCAGCGCCTCGATCTCGACGTCGAACATGTCGACGCGCACGGCGCGTTCCTCGGTCGCCGGGTAGACGTCGAGCAGGCCGCCGCGGATCGCGAACTGCCCGCGATCGTCGACCTGGTCGACGCGCTGGTAGCCGGCGGCGACGAGCTCCTGGGCGGTCTCGTCGAGGTCCAGCAGGTCGCCGACGCGCAGCATGAAGCCGTGCGGGCGCAGCTTCGGGTCCGGCACCTTCTCGGACAGCGCCGTCGCGCTGATGACGACGACCGGCTGCTCGGAGGCCTCGGGCGTGTCGGTCAGCGCGTCGAGCGCCGCGACGCGGAGGCCGACGAGGTGCGGGGGCGGCGTCAGGTGCGACTCATAGGCAACGCCGCGGCTCGGGTAGTAGCGGACCGGCCGCGGGGCGAGCCAGGCGCGCAGGTCGGCGGCGAGATCGCGCGCCGCCCGGTCGTCGCCGACCACGATCAGCGCCGGCCGGCGCACGTCCTGGTCGGCCAGTGCGGCGACGATGAACGGCCGCAGCGAGAGGCTGACGTAGGCCGATCCGCCCTCGTCCGCCAGCTTGACGGCGGCCGGGTCGTGATCGAGGTGTTTGAGGAAGGCTCTGAGCATGCGAAACGCCCGCGCTGGACGCGCGGCGGGCGTTACACAGGAGTCTACGAGCGCCGTGCGAGGAGGTTCAGCCGGACGTAGTTCGCGCGGACCGGTTCGTCCAGATGTGAGAGGACGGCGTCGACGAACGGCGCGCGCTCGGCGGCCGGCAGGCGCTCCAGATGCGAGCCGAGGATCACCGTCGTGAAGTACTCGCGCGGGTCCGGCGGGTCCACGGGCCAGGGCTGCAGCCACGTCCACACGTCGGTGAAGCCGGCGGCGCGCAGGCGCCGCGCGGTGTCCTCGGGCGTGGCGTAGTTCCACGGCCCGGGCCAGCCGCGCAGCGCGGGATGATCGACGGCGTCGATCGCCTGCTGCACGTTGTCGATGTTGCCCGCGCCGCCGCACTGGGCAGCGAAGCGGCCGCCGGGCTCCAGCGCCGCGTACAGGCGGGCGAAGAGCCGCTCGTGGTCGGGAATCCAGTGGAAGGTCGCGGTCGAGAGGACCGCGTCGACCGGCTCGTCCAGCTCGAGCTCGACCAGGTCGGAGGCGAAGGCGGTCACCGTGTCGCCGAAGCGCTTGCGCGTCTCGGCCACCATCGCCTCGCTGCCGTCGACGGCGACCACGTGGCCGTGGGGAACGCGGTCGACCACGACCGCGGTGACGCGGCCGGTGCCGCAGCCGGCGTCCAGCACGCGTTCGTCGCCCTGGAGGTCGAGGCGGTCGATGACGTCGCGGGCCATCGCGAGCTGCGGGTCGGACATCCGGTCGTAGGAGCTGGCATCCCATTCACGTGGCGGCATACATATGTACGTTATCGCATACGGTCGCGTCCGAGCAAGACCACCACGTCGGGATCCACCGGCGACTTGGCGGGCCGTTGGACGCCGGGTTCGACCTGCGCGCCCAGCAGCTTCGCGACGCGGTCGGCGAGCGGCTCGGCACCGGGGCGAGCGGCCTGCACCACCGTCTGCCGCCGGGTCGTCGGCCGGACGGCCTCGGCACGAGCCTCGATGCCGATCTTGCGCACCGCGTCCGCGGTGTTGGTGGCGAGGCCGGGGATATCGGTCTCGTTGATCACCAGCACCGTCGGCTTGCGCGCCTCGAGCTTCGTGGTGATCTGGTCGGCCGCTGTCAGGCCCTCGACGTACTGCTCGACCACGTTCTCGCGGACCGGGAGCAGCGCGTGCGCGCCGCGGTTGGCGAAGCCGACCTGCGCCGCGCCATCCGGGACCAGGCCGAGCAGCCGCGCGCCCTTGGACGAGACGTCGACGAGCGCGAACGCCCGGCCCGCCTTGACCTCGTCGAGGGTGAAGCAGCGCGTGTAGGCGGGGTCGCCCGAGACGCCGCCGTAGATCAGGCAGGCGCCGGGTCCGCGGCGCTCCGTCGGGCCGCAGGCGATCGGCCCACTGCGGACGTCCGCCGTCGGTAGGACGTAGAGCTTCGACGTGTCCATGGGCTTGCGCTCGCTGCGGGGGACGACCGCGCCGGCCGGCAGCCACGTCCCGAACGGGCGGAACCACTCGCCGCGCATCGTCGGCTGGAGTCGCTCCTGCGCACCGCTCGTGCGCAGCAGCCCGATGGCCTCGAAGACCGCCTCGGGGGCGGGCTCCTTCGTGACCTCCGGGCCCGCGGCCTCGCACGGCGCCGCTCGATCGGCGACGGGGATGGTGAACGCGGCGGCCGGGCGCGCAGCGGGTGGGCCGGGAGCCGGCGCAGGCCGGGCGACCAGGACGACGACAGCGGCGAGCGCGGCTGCGAGTGACGCCACCGCGAGGATCGGGCGCGGCGAGAGCCGCGGGAGCCGGCGCCGTCGATGCGCCGCGCGGCGGCGGGCTGCGGCGAGCAGCTCGGCTTCGAGCTGGGTGACGAAATCCGTCATGACCCCTCCAGTCGTGAGCGCAGGCCGGCGAGGCCGCGCGAAACGCGCTTGCGGACGACGGACTCCGACGTGCGGGCGCCCGCGGCGATCTCGGCGTAGTCCTGCTCGTCGAGAACGCGGGCGAGCACCGCCTCGCGCTGATCGGCGGGCATCGCGGCGAGGCCCTCGCGGAGCACCTGCGCGGACGCGTCGGCGGTCGCCAGCGCCTCCACCCGCTCGAGCGCCTCGTCGGTGAGCGTCAGCGGCGCCATGCCCAGCCGTCGCCGCGCGCGGTCCTCGACCGCGCCGCGACGGGCGGCGTGTGACAGCTGGCGGCGGGCGATCCCGTACAGCCAGGCGACCGCGGGGCCGCGATCCGGGCGGTGGCGGTGGGCACCGTCGAGCGCCGCGGCGAACGTCTCCGCGGTCAGGTCGGCGGCGAGCTCCCCGTCGCGCGTGCGGCGCGCGAAGTAGGCCAGCAGCGAATCGACGTGGCGGCGGTAGAACACCGCGAACGCCTCGGGCTCGGCCCGGGTGACCGCGAGCAGTTCGTCGTCGGAGCGTTCGTCCATCGCTTGCACTTAGTCGTCCGCGCCCCGCCTGTGACCAGGCGGCCTCCCGACCTCAGGTGCTGAGCACGAGGCGCTCGGCCTCGTCGGCGGCGCGCGAGATGAGGTCGGCGACCTCGGCGGTGCTCTGGCGCCAGCGGCCGAGCACGTAGGCGGCGACGATCTCGGGGTCCGTCGAGTCTGGCCGGCCGACGCCGATCCGCACGCGATGGAAGTCCGGCGAGCCGAAGTCGCGCTTGAGCGACTTCAGGCCGTTGTGACCGGCCATGCCGCCGCCGAGCCGGACGCGGATCTCGCCGAACGGCAGATCGATCTCGTCGTGCAGGACGAGCACGTGGTCGAGCTCGAGCTTGTAGGAGCCCCGCGCGGGGCCGGCGGAGCGGCCGGCCTCGTTCATGTACGTCAGCGGCTTCAGCAGCGCGACGCGCGGGCCGCCGGGGCCGGTGCGGCCCTCGGCCAGCTCACCGGCGAACTTCTTCTTGCCCTTGGGCAGCTCCCAGCGGCGGGCGAGTTCGTCGGCGACCTTGAACCCCGCGTTGTGCGGGGACTCGGCGTAGCCGGGGCCCGGATTCCCGAGCCCGACTACGAGCCAATCGACCGGAGTCGAAGAGAAGAGCTTCAGGACGCGTCGCCCGAATCGGCCGCGGAGTCCGCAGCCTCCTCGGCAGCTTCGCCCTCGGCGGGCGCGCCATCCTCGCCGACGATGCCGGTCTCGACCTCGATGTCGTCGGACTCGGTCTCGACCGTCGGGGGAGTGATCGTCGCGATGACGGTCTCGTCGAGGTCGTCGAGCAGCGTGATGCCGGCCGGAACGGTGACCGCGGACAGCGTGAGCGTGTCGTTGATCTGCATGCCGGAGACGTCGTGCGTGATCGTGTCCGGGATGTCGCCGGGCAGCGCCTCGATGTTGACCTCGCGCGTCTCCTGCGAGAGCACGCCGCCCTCGGTGACGCCCGGGGCCTCGTCCGCGCCGAGGAGCTCGAGGACGACCGTCGTCTGGATCTTCTCGTTCATGTTCACGCGGAGGAAGTCCACGTGCACGATCTCGCCACGCACCGGATGGCGCTGGAGGTCCTTCACCAGCACCGGGACGGCGGTGTCGCCGCCGATGCTGATCTCGAGGATCGCGCCGGAGTGCGCAAGCGTGTTGCGCAGGATCCGTGCGTCGACGGAGAAGTGCGAAGGATCGCCGCCCTCGCCGTAGATGACGCCAGGCACTTCACCCGTACGGCGGAGCCGTCGAGCGGTGCGCGACCCTTCAGGGTCGCGGGCGTTGAGGGAAAGCTTCGTGGAGTCGGCCATGAGATCTAGGGGGTCGCCGCGGGCAGGTGGAAATCAACGCGGCGAGCGGCCGAGCATGGTAGCGAACCTGGCGTCTGGACCGGGGCCAGGGTGGGTAATCATTGAGCAATGTCCTCCGACACGGAGCTGTTCGTGATCTTCGGCGTTCTCCACTTGGTGGCCATCGTCCTAGGCGGTGGGCTGTTTCTCATGTTCATCCGCTCCGACGGGGCGTCGTCCGGGTCCGCTGACGACGAGGACGACACGGGCGGTGGCGGCAACGACCGCGTCGGCGACAAGCCGAAGACCTCGCCCTCCGGAGGCATCCCGCTGCCGAACGCGGTCCAGTCGGACACGCGGCTGCGCTCGGGGCACGACAAGCTGGCCGATCCGGCACGCCGGCGCGTGCGGACCCGCAAGCCTGCCGAGCCCGCCCGCGCGCCGCGCCGCGTGCCTAGCCGCTGACCGGCGGGATCAGCTGCTGCGTGGTGGTGAAGGACCGCTGCACGTCCGCCCAAGCGGGCTTGCGCACGCCGTCATAGGTGATCAGGCCCTTCTGGTGGATCGGTGACGTGGGGCGCGGGTTTCCGCCGTCCCAGTTCGGGCCGGACCCAGAACTCGTTGAGCGCCCAGTAGATCGCGCCGCTGAGCCACGGCTTGGTCGCGATAACGCCCAGCTGGTAGTTGATCCACTCCTGCTGGAAGGCCCAGGTCCCCTTCTCCTCGACCGGGCCGTCGCGGTTGGCCTCGGCGCCGAACTCGCTGACGACGATCGCCTTGTCCGGGTAGCAGGAGCGGACCGCGTCGAGGTAGCCCGAGAGCTTGGTGCGATCGAAGATCTGCCCGCTCGGCCCCGGGTACCAGCCGAAGTAGTCGTTGAGCCCGATGACGTCGAGCGCCTTGTACTGCGCGGCCTGGCAGAGCGAGCTCGGGTAGGCGGCGACCGCGAGCGCGACCGGCCGCGTCGGATCCATCTCCTTGGCGAACTTGACCGCCGCGTTGATGTAGGACGTCTGCACCGGCCCCGGCTGCGAGGAGAGCTCGTTGCCGATCGACCACAGGATCACCGACGGGTGGTTCTCGTTGGCCTCGATGTTGCGGCTGAGCTCCTGGACCGCCAGGCGCCGTACCGCCGGCTCCTTGAGGACCTCGGTCTTGACGCGAGTAGACCGGGATCTCGGACCAGATCAGCAGGCCGAGCCGGTCCGCCAGCTCATGCGTGTAGGGGTGCAGCGGGTAGTGCGTGCGCAGCACCGTCGAGCCGAGCTCCTTGGCCTCGATCGACCAGCTGCTCGCGGCGCGCGTTGTCGATCGCGAAGCCCTCGGCCTTGGAGTCCTCGTGCAGGCCGACGCCGCGCATGTTGAGGAACTGGCCGTTGAGGATCAGCCGGCCGCCGGAGACCTTGATCGAGCGGATCCCGCTGTGCAGCGAGTAGCCCGCGACCTTCTTGCCGTCGACGCGGACCGTGAAGCTGACGTCGTAGAGCTGCGGGTCCTGTCGGCGACCACAGGCGCGGCTTGTCGATGTGCAGCGTGTCCGAGAAGGCCGCGATCCCGTCGGGGCCGATCGTCTCGCTCCCGAGCGTCGAGCTTGCTGGTTGCCGAACTTGCCGGTGATCGTCACGCGCTGGCCGTTGCGGGTGACGTTCTTGCAGGTTGAGCTTGACCTGGACGCTCGCCGCGCAGGTCCCGCACGGCGAGCACCGGGCGGACCTGGACCTTCTGGAAGTCGACCGTGTCCAGCTTGCGCAGGTAGACCTCGCGCTGGATGCCGGAGTAGTTCCACCAGCCGCCGGTCGGCACGCCGTCGGTGTTCAGGCCCGCGGGCGGGAAGTCGGTGATCTTGCGGCGCGAGTCGACGCGGACCACGAGCCGGTTCGTCCCGTGCGCTTGAAGCCGCCTGGCGTAGAGCTCGAACGGGATGTAGGCGCCGGTGTTCTGGCCGATCGGCTTGCCGTTGAGCCAGACGCTCGTGCGGTAGTTGACCGACTCGAAGCGGAACGCCCAGGCGAGCGCGGAGTCCGCGCTGGGCAGCTCGAAGTCCTTGCGGTACCAGCCGATCCCACCGCCATCGACTCGTTCGACGCGTCGCCGAGGTTCCAGACGTTGGGGACCTTGACCTTGGTCCAGCCGGTGGTGGACGTCGAGCGCATCAAGCGCTGCTTGATGCCCTGGTCGGCGTTGTCGAGTCGGAACAGCCAGTCACCGTCGAGCAGGTAGCGGCCCTCAGGACCGTCCTTGTAGAGCGCTTTCTCGGTCGGCTTGTCGGCGGCGTGCGCGGCGGTCGGCGCGATCAAGAGCAGCGCGAGCACGGGCAGCAGGAAGCGAAGGCGGGGCCTCATCACGGGCAATCTCAACACGGGGGCGGCGGAGAGTTCCGCTCACGCGGGACAACTCGCCTCGCGCCCGATCGGCGCCGAGATCGAGAGCAACTCGACCGTCGCGCCGGTCAGCGGGGCCGTCGCGGCGCACGCGGACGCACTGCACGACCGGGAACCCGTCCGGCCCGGCACGCCAGGCCACGCGGCCGGTCGCGACCGCTCGCGTCAGCGGCAGCTGGATCGACGGGCGGTACTGCAGGATCGAGATCGCCCCGGGGCGCTTGAGCTTGGCCACGAAGGCCTCCGTCGCCGCCACGCAGGCGGGCTGGCGGGCGCAGGCGGGGGTCTTGTCGAGCACGGCCTTCGACGTCGCCGCGGGCCTGCGCCTGCACGATCGTCCAGCACCCGTGAGCGCTCGGTGGCGGTCGCCGAGAGCGAGCGCGCCAGCAGCACCGAGATGCCGAGGAAGAAGAAGACGCCGAGACCGGCGATGATCAGGACGCGTGTCCGCCGCACGAGGCGGACAAGGATGCCAGCCCCTCGCTCAGCCGGTCTGAGGGAAGTCCTCGCCCGAGAGTTCGAGGAAGCGCTGCACCGAGGCCTCCTGGCGGCCGATCTGCTCGGCCAGCGTGTGGGCGTGCTCGGCGGCGAAGAGGAAGAAGTCCTCGAGGCAGCGCTCCGGGTCGTCCGGCAGCGGGTAGACGCGGACGACGTCCTGCTGGCCGACGGCGATCCCCATCGGCGGCCGGCCCTCCGACAGCGTGCGGGCGCTGCACACGGCGGTCACGACGATCTGCTTCTCCGGCGAGATCAGCGCGGTCGGCAGCAGGCGGTGCGCGGGCAGGCGCAGATCGAGCCGGATCCGGCGGTCGACGCGGATGTGGTCGTGGACCATGTCCTCGAACGGCTCGCGCCAGATGTCGAGCACGGTGTCGGCGCCGACCAGCGCGTCGCGCAACGCACCCGCCTGTTCGGCGAACAGCCGCTCGGCCTCCTCGCGATCCTCCGCGGCGGCGAGATCGAGGTCCAGCGGGACGCGCATCAGCTCGTCCTTGCCGACGGCATCGCCGGCGCCGCGGCCGCCGTTGGCGACGTAGGTCTGGATCGTCCCCAGGTCGCGGCGGCCGTGGAAGACCACGGTCAGTGTCTCGGAGAGACTGAGCGGCCCGACCCGCAGCGCGACCGAGGCGGCGGCCTCTGCGTCGATCAGTGCCCTCTTGAGCAGGTCGTCTGCGTGTTCTCCGTCCATATGCGCGTCCTGTACGGATTGTCGGTGCTTGTGCCCAACATCATTACCGCCTCGCGGTCGGAATGTGCCACCGCCGATTGGACAGTCCGTCCGAACGGGTAAGGTCGGGCCTGTGGGACTCCTCTACAAACCGTTCGGACTCATCCTCGGCATCCTCGCCGGCCTCGTCGGCAAGCGGATCTTCGACGTCGCCTGGGAGAAGATCGACGACCAGGACCCGCCGAAGGGCACGACCGAGGACGCCCCGTGGGTCAAGATCCTCGGCGCCGCCGCCATGCAGGGCCTGATCTTCAAGCTCACCCGCGTGATCGTCGATCGCTACGGCGCGATCGGCTGGAACTACCTCACCGGCTTCTGGCCGGGCGAGAAGACCGCCGACCGCGACTGAGTCAGGGCTTGCGGCTGCGCAGGATGAAACCGCGCTCGGTGAGCTCGGCCAGCGCATCCTCGAAGCCGCCGAAGTCCCGCTTGAGCAGCAAGTCGAGCGGGCTCGGCGAGCCGGCGCGCAGCCAGCGCCTGATCGTCGTCGCGCCCTGCGTCTCCTCAGGCTCGGCCAGCAGCTGAAGCAGGATCCGGATCTCGGGGCGCTCGTCCTCGTCCCCCGTGATGACCGCGAGCGGGTCGCTGTCGAGGATCGTCAGCAGCTCCTCGTCCTCGAGGCCGAGCAGGCTCTGAAGACGGGCGGCGCTCAGAAGAGTTGGTTCTCGCCGCCGAAGACCTCGGCGACCGAGTCGTCGGTGAAGATCCGGCGGATCGAGTCCGTCAGCAGGTCGGCGACCGAGAGCACGGTGATGTTGTCCGGCGAGCCGGGCTGCAGCGGGATCGTGTCGGTGACGACGATCCGCTCGAACGGGCTGGCGGCCAGGTTCTCGAACGCGTTGCCCGACAGCACCGGGTGGGTCGCGGCGGCGTAGACGGCGCGCGCGCCCTCGTCCTTCACGGTCTCCCCCGCCGCGCGCAGCGTGCCGGCGGTGTCGATGATGTCGTCGACGATCACGGCGGTCTTGTCCTTGACGTCGCCGATCACGTACGCGATCTCGGCGACCTGCTGGGCCGGGCGCTCCTTGTTGAGGATCGCCAGCTCGGCACCGACCTTCTCCGCGAACTTCTTGGCCAGCTTCACGCGGCCGGCGTCCGGAGACGACCACCACGAGGTCCTCGAGGTGCTGGTCGCGGAAGTACTGCGTGAGGATGAAGGTGGCGGTCATGTGGTCCACCGGCTTCTGGAAGAAGCCCTGCACCTGGCCGGCGTGGAGGTCCATGGTGAGCACGCGATCGGCGCCGGCGGCCTCGAGCATGTGGGCGACGAGGCGGGCGGAGATCGGCTCACGCGGGGCGGACTTCTTGTCCTGGCGCGAGTAGCCGAACCACGGGGTGACGGCGATCACGCGGTGCGCGGAGGCGCCGACCGCCGCGTCGATCATCACCAGCAGCTCCATCAGCGCGTCGTTGGCGGTGACGCCGGTGGCCGCGTTGCCGCACGTGGGCTGGACGATGAAGACGTCCGCGCCGCGGATCGACTCCTCGTAGCGGCAGTAGACCTCGCCGTTGGAGAACGTCTTCAGCGTGACGCCCCCGAGCTCGAGCCCGAGCTTGTTGGCGATCTTCGCCGCCAGCTCCGGGTTGGACCGGCCTGCGAAGAGCATCAGCCGCTTGTCGTAACCGCTGAGCGGTAGCGACGTGGCCGATGAGGGGCGGGGCGACAGCGCGCTCACGACATGAGGAAGTGTACGGGGGGCTGCGGTCGTCACGGCTTCCGCCGGTCCGCATAGTCCGGGATGTTCGTCTGCCGGGAGCGTGCGACGCCGAGCGCATTTGCCGGAATGTCCTCGGTGATCACGCTCCCGGCGGCGGTGTACGCGCCATCTCCGACTTCGACCGGAGCGACGAACGCGGTGTCGACGCTCGTGCGCACATTCGCGCCGATCGTCGTGCGGTGCTTGTTGCGCCCGTCGTAGTTCGCGGTGATGTTGCCCGCGCCGATGTTCGTGTTCTCGCCCACGTCCGTGTCGCCGATGTACGACAGGTGCGGGACCTTCGACCCCTTGCCGATGGTCGAGTTCTTGATCTCGACGAACGCCCCGGCCTTCGCGTTCGGGTGCAGATGCGCGTCGGGCCGCAGGTAGGCGAACGGGCCCGATCGTGCCGAAATCGTCGACCCGGGCGCTGACGAGGTAGGAGTGCGGCACGCTTACGCCGTCGCCCAGCGTGCAGTCGATCAGCGTCGTCAGCGGGCCGATCACGCAGTCCTCGCCGATCTCCGTCTGGCCGCGCAGGAACGAGCTCGGCTCGACGATCGTGTCGCGGCCGATCGTCACGCCGACGTCGATCAGCGTCGAATCGGGGTCGATGATCGTGACGCCGTTGCGCGCAGTGCGCCTCGTGGATGCGCTGCTGCGCCAGCTTGCGGACGTGCCCCGAGTTCGACGCGGTCGTTGACGCCGAGCGTGAGTGTGTGATCGCTGACCACGTGCGCCGCGATCGTCTTGCCCGGCCTCGCGCAGCTTGGGCAGCACGTCCGGCAGGTAGCAGCTCGCCCTGCGCGTTGTCCGTGTCGATCTCGGCCGAGCGCCTCGACCAGGCTGGCGCCGTCGAACGCGTAGACGCCGGTGTTGACCTCGCGGATCGCCAGCTGCTCCGGCGTCGCGTCGCCCTCGGCCTTGGTCTCGACGATCCGGTCGACGTTGCCCTCGCGGTCGCGGACGACGCGGCCGTAGCCCGTCGGGTCGTCGAGCTCCATCGTGGCCACCGTGCCCGCGGCGCCGCTCTCCTCGTGGGCGGCGATCAGCTCTGCAGCGCCTCGGCCGTGATCAGCGGCACGTCGCCGTTGATCACCACGACGGTGCGTCTCCGTCGTCGATGTGCTCGCCGGCCGCGGCCACCGCGTCCCCGGTCCCGTTCGGCCGCTGCTGGATCGCGACCAGCACCCCCTCGGGCAGCCGATCCTCGAGCCGGCGCTTCGGGTTGTCGACGACGACGATCTTCCCGGCACCGGCCTCCAGGGCCGCAGCGACGGGCCAGAGGATCAGCGGACGACCGCAGAGCGGGTGCAGGACCTTCGGCAGCGCGGAACGCATCCGCGTTCCTTCGCCGGCAGCGATGATGACGACCGTGGGCGCGGACACCGCTCGCATCGTAGTATCGGCGTCGTCACGGATTGCCTTGGGGAGTCGTCCAACAGGCCAGGACGCTGGGTTTTGGTCCCAGTAATCAGGGTTCGAGTCCTTGCTCCCCAGCTCGCCCGCGTGGTCACTTACACCCCTCCTAGGGGGATAAGTGATCACTCGGTCGCTAGGAGATTCGCCGAGTGCGCGTCGAGTGCTACGCCTAGCGCCTAGGCTGGTCGCCCCCATGCGCATCCTTTCGCTCGCCGCCGCGGTCGCGGCCTTTCTCGTGCCCGCCGCTCCGGCCTTCGCGGGCGATCCGACGATGCCGCTGGCGCAGGTGCAGGCGGGCATGCGCTGCACCGGTTATTCGGTGATCCAGGGCACGACGATCAGCTCGTTCGACGTGCAGGTCCTCGACGTCGCCGGTGGCGAGGCGGCGGGGATCGGGAACATCCTGATCGCCGTCTCCGGGCCTGCCGTGGACGCGACGGGGATCGGGCCGGGGTTCTCGGGCTCGCCGATCTACTGCCCCGACGGGGCGGGGGTGAACCGGAACATCGGCGCGATCTCGCAGTCGGTCAACGAGTACGGCGGCAAGGTCGCGCTGGCGACGCTCGATCGACGCGATCCTCGGGACGCCCGTGGACGTGCCGAAGCGCCCGACCTCGACGCGGATGAGGGCGGCGATGGCCTCCGCCAAGCCGATCGCCTCCCCGCTTTCCATCAGCGGTCTCAACGCGCCGCTGGCCAACGCGCTGACGGCGGCCGCCGCGAAGTCCGGCCGGCCGGTGCTCGCGGTGCCGCCGGGGCCGCTCGGGAGCTTCCCGCCGCAGACGCTGCAGCCGGGCTCGGCGGTCGCGGTCGGCTACTCCAACGGCGACGTGCGGACGAGCGCGATCGGCACGGTCGCGTACGTCGACGGCGACCGGATCTGGGTCTTCGGCCACCAGCTCGAGGGCAACGGGCGGCGCGCGCTGCTGCTGCAGGACGCCTACGTCTTCCGGATCATCAACAACCCGCTGCAGATCAGCACCTTCGCGGCGACCTACAAGCTCGCGGCCTCGGGGCATGACCTCGGGACGGTCTCCAACGACGGCTTCAGCGCCGTCGCCGGCCGCATCGGCGCGCTGCCGCACACGGTGCCGGTGACCGCGATCGCCCGCGACGAGGACAGCGGCGCCGTCAACACGGTCCGGACGAACGCCGCCGACGAGGCCGCGGTCGACCTGCCGAGCGGCGGCGCCTGGACGTCGGCGATCGCTCCGCTCGCGGTGGCGCAGTCGATCAGCAGCGTGCTCGGCAGCACGCCCGCCCGCCTCACGGGTGAGATGTGCACGCGGATCTCGCTCGCCGAGATCAAGAAGCCGCTGCGCTTCTGCAACCGCTACGTCTCGACCTCGGCCGGGCAGGGCGACGACGGCGGCGCGTCCAACGCGCTGCTCAGCGGCGCCGCCAACGATCTCGGCAGCGCGCTCTCGACGATCGACGCCTTCACCGGCAAGCCGCCGACCGTCACCGGCGTCTCGGTGCTGATGAAGGTCCACCGCGGCGCCGACCAGGCGTTCATCCGCGGCATCTCGATGCCGCGGAGCGTCCGCGCCGGCCAGCGGGTGCGCGTCCGGGTCGCGCTGCAGCGCGTGCGCGGCGGCCGGCTCACCCGCACCTACACGATGCAGATCCCGCGCGACGCGCGGCGCGGCACGCAGACCGTGCGGCTCGTCGGCCAGGACGCCGACCAGGGCGAGAACGCCTTCACGACGATCCTGCTCGGCGACGACGAGGAGCAGAACGAGGGCGGCGATCCGGGTCCGGCGACGCTCGACGAGCTCGCCGCTCAGGTCAACGCGACGGGGCGCTTCGACGGCGTCGGCGTCCGCGTCGGCCGTGCCCGCGGCGAGGCGTTCCGCGACGCCGGCTTCCGCATCTCGGGCCAGGCCGAGACGATGGTCCGCGTCACGCGGCGCTGACGCGGCGGCGCGGGGCGGCGCGGAGACGCGGCCACCGGCCGCGCTGAGGCGAGCTTCAAGTCACTGAGTACGCCTCAGGCATACCCAGTGACTTGGTGACCCGCGCCGACGATCAGGAACCGATGCGGTAGACGAGCCCCGAGGGCTCGGCGCCGCCGGCACGCGGGAGCGCGGCGCGCAGCACCGACGCGAACGCGTCGGTGGAGGCGGCCATCATCTCGATCAGCGTCGCCACCGGCGTCGCCTCCTCCTGGACGCCGTTCGCGTAGTCGGTGAGGTAGCCGAGCAGCGCGTACGGGAGCTCCGCCTCGCCGCAGAGCACCGTCTCCGGCCCCGCGGTCTGCGAGACGGCGGTGACGCCGCACGCGGCGAGCCCGCGGATCTCGGCGCGGGTGTTGAAGCGCGGGCCGTCGACGTGGCCGTAACAGCCGCCGTCGCGCACCGCGATCCCCGCCTCCGCGGCGCCGGCCAGCAGCGCGGCGCGCAGCGCCGTCGGAGAACGGTCCCTCGTAGATCCAGTGCGCGCGGTCGCTCGCACCCGGCTCCGTGAAGAACGTGCAGAGGCTGCCGTCGGGCAGCCGGTTGGACACGAAGTGCAGGTCGTCGAAGCACACCAACGACCCCAGCTCGGCGCCCGGATCGACGGCTCCACAGACCGTCACGGCGAGCACGGCCGTCGCGCCCTCGGCCTTCAGCGCCGCGATGTTGGCGCGGTGCGTGACGTGGTTGGAGAGCCGCGGATGGCCCGCGCCATGACGCGAGATGTGCAGGACGTCGACGCCCGCCCAGGTTCCGCGCGAGACCAGCGCCTCACCCCAGGCCGTCTCCACGGGCTCGGGCCCGGTGCCTTCGAAACCCGGCAGCGCGTAGGTGCCCGAGCCGGTGAGAATCCCGATCGCCATGGCGGCGGCACGATATAGGTTCAGCGTGTGTTCGCCGCCCTGATCGACATCCCGGCGAACGTCGGCTACACGCTCGTCTTCGTCCTGATCGCGGTCGAGACGATGGGCATCCCGGTCCCGGCGGAGACCGCGCTGATCGGCGCCGCGCTGCTGGCGCACCGGGGCCAGATGGACATCGTCACGCTGACCGTGCTGGCCGCGATCGCGGCGATCCTGGGCGACAACGTCGGCTTCGCGATCGGCCGCCACTTCGGCCGCCGGATCTTCGTCGCGCCAGGCCCGTTCCACGTCCACCGGATGAAAGTGCTCGAGCACGGCGAGCCGTTCTTCCAGCGCCACGGCCCGAAGGCCGTGTTCCTCGGCCGCTGGGTCGCGGGCCTGCGGATCGCGTCCTCATGGTTGGCGGGGATGAACCACATGCCCTGGCCGACGTTCCTGTTCTGGAACGCCCTCGGCGGGATCACCTGGGCGGCGAGCATCGCGCTCTCGGTCTACTTCCTCGGCGGCGTCGCGGAGCACGTCCTCACGATCGTGGGACCCGCGGCCGCGGCCGCGGTCGTCCTGGCGCTCCTGGGCTACTGGCTCTACCGGCGCAGACGGCGGCGCGCGCTCGAGGCCCGCACCACGAGCTCCGGCACCGACGGCGAGTAGACGGGCGCCGGCTCGCCGCCGATCTCGGCCAGCAGCGCATCCGCTGCGGCGGCGCCGAACTCCGCGTAGTCGACGCTGACCGAGGTCAGGGCCGGGGTCGCGAAGGCCGCGAGCGTCGAGTCGTCGAAGCCGGTGACCGAGAGGTCCTCGGGCACGCCGAGCCCCAGCTCGCGTGCCACCGAGACGACGTTCAGCGCGAGCGCGTCGCTCGCGCAGACGATCGCGGTGGGGGCCTCGGCCAGCAGTCGCAACGCGGCGTCGCGCGGGTCGCCGGTCACGCGCCCGCACGGCCCGGGCTCCAAACCGGCCGACGTCACCGCCTCGCGCCAGGCCGACTCGCGAGCCCGGACGTGCTCGGTGCCCGAACCGCCGGCGAGGAACCCGATCCGCTCGTGCCCCAGGCCGACCAGGTGATCGACCACGGGCGCCATCCCCTCGTCGTGGCGCGTCTCCACCCAGCGAACGGGCAGCGGCCGTCCGGCCGGCCGGCGAGCACGACGGGGACGCCGGCGAACTCGAGCAGGTCGAAGCGCGGATCGCCGGCCTCGACATCGGTCAGCAGGAAGCCGTCCACGCGCCCCGCGGCGGCGAGCCGCTCGTACGCCGGCAGCGCGCTCGACGCCTCACCGGGGACCACCTGCAACAGCAGCGCGTAGTCGGCGATTGACAGCGCGCGTTGGATCCCGGACAGGAAGCGCACGAAGAACGAGTCGCCCTCGAGTTGCGCGACGCTGCGCGCCAGCACGAGGCCGATGGCGCGCGTGCGCGCCTCCGTCAGCGCCCGTGCGCTCGCCGACGGCCGCCAGCCCAGCTCGCGCGCGGCGGCGAGGATGCGCTCGCGCGTCCCGGAAGAGACGCCAGGCCGATCGTTGATGGCGAACGAGACCGCCGCGGCGGAGACGCCGGCACGGCGAGCGACGTCCGCGATCGTCGGCCGTCGGCGTGGCTGCGAGTCGGTGGTGAGGGAGGAGACGGGCACGTCTTCTCTCATCGTTTACCCGCGACCGGTCCCGGGGTAGCCGAAACTCGCTCAACCGCTTCAGAGGGACGGGTGGCATCATGCGGCGCATGCGAGCGCTCGGGTGGGGAGTCGTCGTTGCCGTGCTGGTGCTGTCCGGCACCGCGCAGGCTGCAACGCAGGTATCGACGAGCGACCGGCTCAAGGACCGGCGCGAGGTCACCGCTGGCACGCGGGCGTACTCGATCGGCTTCGAGGACGGCCGCTTCTACGCCAACGGCTGGCACATCACCGGCGAGATGGGCGGCGTCTGGGCGCCGCCGCTGAAGCTCGCGGACGGCGTCTGGTTCGGCGTCGACGACCAGTGGGTCGGGCCGGCGACGACCTTCACCAGCGGTCAGGGCTACACGCGCTACTCGCTGAAGCCGATGGGCGGGCTGCTCCTGCGCCGCACCGACTTCGTCCCTGACGGCCGCCGCGCGGCGCTCTTCGGGCTCGAACTGGCCAACCCGACGACCGCGGCCAAGACCGTGACGGTCAAGGTCGACACCCACTCCGAGCTGCTCGGCGCCTATCCGTGGTCCGGCAGCACGGGCCACCCGACCGCCGCCGACAACCTCCAGGACAGCGCGGCCTTCCGCGACGGCGCGCTCGTGTTCACCGACACCGGCTCGCTCCCCGGCGCCGAGGCCCACGACTACACCGCGCTGGTCGGCTCCACGCGGACGCCCGAGGGCGCCGACCTCGGCCCCGGCTTCCGCGGCCCGCAGCCCGGCACGGTCTGCAAGGACGGCGACACGGTCGCCCCGTCCGCCTGCGACGACGGCCCGCACGGCAAGGGCACCGGCGGCCAGCTGCGCTACAAGGTCACCGTCCCCGCCAAGGGCCGCGAGGCGGTCTGGATCGCGGTCGCGGGCTCCGACGCCGGCATGACCGCCGCCAAGCGCGAGCTGACGATGGCGCTGCGCGACCCCGACGCCCAGCTGGCGACGAAGATCGCCGCCCGCGAGCGGCTCGCCGCGCACTCCGTCGTCGACCTCCCCGGCGACCGCACGCTGCAGGACGCGGTCGAGTGGGGCAAGCAGAACCTCGCCGACCTGACCCAGAGCGCGCTCGAAGCTGAAGATCCGCTTCGTCGACCAGGGCAAGGCCTACCCGGCGCCGGTGACCGAGATCAAGCGCGCGACGTTCATCGGCGCCGGCTACCCCGACTACCCGTGGCTGTTCGCCACCGACGGCGAGTACTCCGCGTTCCCGGCCGTCGCGCTCGGGCAGTTCGAGACGATCCGCGCGCACCTGATCGCGCTGCGCGACGTCTCCGACGCGCTCAACGGGAAGTCCGGCAAGGTCGCCCACGAGATCGTCACCGACGGCTCCGTCTACTTCGGCGCCAACACCGACGCCGGCAACACCGACGAGTCGGCCAAGTTCGCCTCGGCCGTCGCGCTGGTCTGGCGCTGGACGGGCGACAACCGCTTCCGCGACGACCTCTACGACTTCTCCGTGCGCACCCTGCGCTACGTCACGGAGAAGCTCGACGCCGACAAGGACGGCTGGCCGGAGGGGCTCGGCAACGTCGAGCGCGACGGCATGGGCCCGGAGAAGCTCGACAACGCCGTCTACCTGATCCGCGGCCTCTACGACCTCGCCGACATGGCGAAGGCCAAGGAGCGACGGCACCACGCAGAAGTGGGCCTCGGGCCTGGCGGGCAAGCTGCGCGGCAGCTTCGACGAGACGTGGTGGAACGAGGAATCGATCCAGTACGCGGACTCGCTCAACAACCCCGACAACGCGCAGATCCAGCAGCAGCACTGGATCGGGGTCACGCCGATGGAGGCCGAGCTGACGGTCGGCGGGCTGCCCACGCCGGGTCTCGCCTCCGAGGAGAACGCGCTCGCGGCGCTCGGCGAGCGCGAGAACGACTGCTACTCCGGCACGCGCCCGTTCAACCTCGGGCTCTTCCACACCGGCTGCGAGGGCGGCCCGAAGGGCGAGGGCGAGCGGAAGATCTTCTCGCTCACGACCTCGATCGCGGCCGTCGGCGAGGGCAACTACGGACGGCTCGGCAAGGAGGAGCAGCGCCGCTACACGACGGCCAACGCCGAGGCGATGTTCAAGGAGCCGGCGACCAAGAACCAGCCCGACGAGCAGCCCGGCGCGCTGCCGGAGATCCTGCCGTCACCGGACTTCGGCGACAGGCACCAACGACGACAAGAACATCGACCGCTGCTGGACCTGCCGCGCGATGTTCATGCAGGCCTGGGGCCACTACGGCACCGCCTGGCCGGTCATCCACCAGCAGCTCGGTGTCCGCCCGGCGCTCGGGACCGGCCGCCTGGAGATCGTGCCGCAGCTCCCCGAGGGCCAGTCGCGCATCGGCGCCACGGCGATCCGGCTCGGCAACGGCAAGGCCGACGTCCGCGCCGAGCGCAAGGGCAAGCGCTACACGACGACCGTCACGGTCGACGCGTCGAAGGTGAGCGACCTGCGCGTCGGCGCGACGCTGCCGGCGGGCGAGGAGGTCGACACGGTCACGCTCGACGGCGAGCGCGTGAAGAAGCCGACGGTGCGCGAGACCAACCGCGGCGTCGAGGTCACGGTGCCCGCATCCCGCAGCGGGACGCACACCGTCGTGGTCACGATGGACTAGCGGTCTTTGGCCTCGCGCTGGACGCGGCCACCGGAGGCGCCCGCCTCGGTGGCCGGGCCGCGCGGGGCGGCGATGCCGAGCACGCGCATCGCCTTCAGGCCGAGGCCGAGGTTCTCGCGGCCGTCGGTGGAGGAGATGTCCAGCGACGTCAGGTCGCGCACCCGCTCGAGCCGGTAGCGGATCGTGTGGCGGTGCGTGTAGAGCCGGGCGGCGGTGCCGGCGACGTTGCCGTCGGCGTCCAGGAACGTCTCGAGCGTCTGCACGAGGTCGGTCTCGTACTGGTCGTCGTAGGCGACCAGCGGCGCGACCGTCTCCTCGTAGAAGCGCTGCAACTCGGCCGGATCCTCGCTCATCGCGGGCAGCAGCAGCCGGTAGGCGCCGGTGTCCTCGAACGCGAGCATCCGCACGTCGTCGCTGGAGGTGCTGGCGGTCGCGACGTTGGCGGCGAGCAGCGCCTCGTTGCCGGCGCGGTAGAGATCGACCGGGTCGTGCGCGACGCGCGAGTGGCCGAGCGCGAACGTGAAGCCGTGCACCGAGGCGTGCAGCTCGCGCGCGATCCCCTCCGCGACGCGGCGCAGGCCGGCGTCCTGCGAGGTCGGCAGCAGCACGACGACGTGGCCCTGCGGATCCCCGTGCGCCCTCGAGCACGGCCGCGAGCGAGCCGGGAGCGCCGGAGCGGGCGGCGCGCTCGGCGGCGGCGAGCACGCGGGCGCGCCAGTCGTCGTCGGCGGGCGCGAAGTGATGGGCGCGCACCACGACCACCGCGCCGCCCTCCGAGAGGTCCGCGCCGAGCTCGGACGCGCGGGCGAGGATGTCGCCGCGATCGGTCACCTTGCGCTGGAAGAGCGCGGTCAGGAACGCGGACTGGGCGGCCTCGGAGGCGCGGTCGGGGGCGCGCAGGCGCTCGACCTCGGAGGCGATCATCGTCGTCGCGATCCGCAGGATGGCCGGCGAGGGCGGCCCGCTGCGGGCGCGCAGGCGCAGGCGCCCGACGACCGCGTCGCCGACCCGCAGCTCGTGCGTGTCGACGCCCGTCGGCGTCGCGCATCAGCGAGCGCTCGTCCGCCGTCGAGCGCGCGGCGACCGCGAGCACAGAGCTCGAGCGGTCGATCAGCACCAGCGAAGCGTCGAGCGCACGCGCTGCGGCCCGGACGACTTCCGGGAGCCCGAGACCGGACTCCACGGCGTCCGACATCGCACTGAGCGCGCCGAGGTCCGGCAGCGCCGCCTCCTTGCGGGCGGGCATGGACACGGTTAAAAGGTTAGACGGGAAACGTCAGATGACGTGAACCGTCTAACCCAGACGGTCGGAGAAGTACCAGAGGACCGCCGCGCCGACGCCCGCGCCGGCGAGCACGAAGGCGCCGAGCACGTAGACGCTCAGCAGGATCGCCACCAGCCGGTCGCGCACGCGCCAGTACGACCGCCAGGCGGGCACGACGACGAGCGTCAGCCAGGCGATCAGCGAGATCGCGGCCGCCGCACCGGCGATCACATAGGTCTTCTGATCGTCAGTCACTCGGTCCCATTGTGGCGAACGCGCCCGACGACGAGGGCGAGGACGCCGACGAGCGACCAGATCGTCACCGAAAGCGCGATCCCGCCGAGCACGTCGGTGAGGTAGTGCACGCCCAGGTAGACGCGGGTCGCGCCGACGAACGCGACGAGGGCCACAGCGACGGTGATGGCGGCGATCCGCACCGCCCACCCGACGCCGGCCCGCACCAGCACGGTCGCGCAGGCGATGAGCGTGACGGCGTAGGCCGAGTGCCCCGACGGGAAGGACTGATTTGTGCGTCTCGACGAGCGCGTACGGCGGTCGCGCGCGGTCGTAGGCGACCTTGCTGATGTGCACGGCGGCGAAGACCGCGATCCAGCCGAAGACGAGCGCGACGGCCTCGATCGGGCGCTTGCGGACGGCGGCGAAGATCGCCGTGGCCAGCGCGAGGCCGGCGGTGACCGGCGAGGAGCCGATGTGCGTCAGGACCTTGACGACGCTGACGAGCTGGTCCATGCGCAGGCGGTCGGCGAGGTCGGCGGCCCAGCGATCGATCCTCGGCTCGCCGGGGAGCAGCACGAGGTCGCCGAGCAGCAAGAACGAGAAGCCGCCGACGAGCGCGAGCGCGAGCAGCGTCGTCAGCTCGAGCCCGAGGTTGCCCGGCGTCACCCGCGCCTGGCCGAAGCGGGCGGCGAAGTCGGCGACCGCCGCGGCGGGCTTGAGCACCATGTGCCAGACCGGTCGCGCGATCCGGGCCAGGATCCGCCAGCCCGGCTGGTCGTCGCGCTCGTCGATCCAGTCGCGCACCTTGGCGCGGGCCTCGGGGCTGCGGCGCAGATGGATCAGCGCGACGATGCCGACGATCAGCGCGACGAGCGTCCCGAGGGCGAACAGGCCGCGCGAGACGTACGTGGTGAGCCGGTCGATCGAGCGCCAGAACAGGAACCCGAGCGTGCAGAACGTGATCGACCACGCGCCCGCGGCCAGCACGTCGTAGGGCAGAAAGCGCCGTAGCGGCATCCGCGAGGCGCCGGCGATGAACGGGCTGAGCGGGCGAACGAAGCCGAGGAAGCGCCCGACGATGATCATCGCCGCGCCGTGGCTGGCGAGCAGCTGCTCGACCTGGTCCAGGCGGTCCTCGGTGATCTTCAGCCGCCCGCCGTACTGCAGCAGCCAACCGCGGCCCTTGCGCCGGCCCAGCTCGTAGGACGTCAGATCGCCGAGCAGGCAGCACATCCAGACGATCGCGATCAGCACCAACAGCGAGATCTGTCCCTGGCCGGCGACGAGGCCGCCGACGATCACTGCCGTCTCCCCCGGCGCGACGAAGCCCAGGAACGCGCCGGTCTCGAGGAAGGCGAGCGCGCCGACGACGAGATAGGTCCACGCGCCGAGCGCGCTGCCGACGTTCTCCAGCACCTTCTCGAAGTTCGGCAGGTGGACCACGCCGAACCCGATCAGCAGGGCGATCGCGATCGCGACCAGCTCGCCGATCTGGAACCAGCGCTGCTGCTTGTGGCGACGCGCGATCAGCCAGCCCGCCAGCGCCGCCGCCGCTGCGAGCCAGGTGAACTTCATGCCACGACGGCGCGCGGGTAGCCGGCTTCGTGCAGGCGGGCGACCGCCTCCGGGTCGTCGCTGAGGCCGAACACGGTCGGGCCGGAGCCGGAGACCATCGGGTGCGCGACGCCCGCCTGCGCGGAGCGCCTCGAGCGCGGGGTCGATCGCGGGGCAGAGCGCGCGGGCGGGGCCCTCGAGGTCGTTCACGTACTCGAACTCGCCGGCGCGGATGCGTCGGGCGGCCTCGTCGAGCTCCTCCGCGCCGCGCGGCGTGGCCAGCGCGTCGAAGGCGCGGTAGACCTCGCCGGCGCCGAGCTCGGCGTCGAGCGGGACGACGATCAGCCGCGGCGCCTCGCCCGGGCAGCGGCTCGACGTGCTCGCCGGCGCCGGTCATCAGCGCGCGGGTGCCCGCCAGCATCACCGGGACGTCGGCGCCGAGGCGCATCGCGAGCCCGTCCGGGATCGCGAGCCCGGAGGCGGTCGAGGCGAGCCGCAGCGCGGCGGCGGCGTTGCCCGAGCCGCCGGCCATTCCGGCCGCGATCGGGATCCGCTTGGCGATCGTCAGCGTCTGCGGCGGCGCGTCCCAGCCGGTCGCGGCGCGGAAGTCGCGTAGGGCGCGCAGCGGCGAGGTTCTCACCCTCGACGCCTGGGCAGATCACCGTGTCGCGGTCCCCGCGCGGTCTCCAGCGTCACCTCGTCGGCGAGCTGCGTGGGCTGCACGAGCGAGACGAGCGGGTGCAGCCCGTCGGCGCCGCGGCGCGCCGATCAGCAGGCAGAGGTTCACCTTGCCCGGCGCGAGCGTGCTCAGCACAGCCGCTCCCACAGCGCGCGCCATTGCGGCGGGCGAGAGCGACTCGGCGCGGGCGTCGGCGGGGTGGCCGAGCGCCTCGAGCGCCTCGCGGGTGCGCTCGCGGATGTTCTCGGCGCGGGTTGGGCGCCAGCGAGAGCGAGCGGGCGAGCGCCTTGCGCCGGTGCGCGAAGCCCTGCTGGACGAGCTTGCGCAGGCTCTCCGGCGGCGCGGGGCTGTGGCGCTTGAGGCCGACGAGCACGGAGTCCACGTTCGGCACGGGATGGAAGACGCCGCGCGGGACCTTCTTGACGATCGCGCACGTCGCAGGCGAGCTGGGCCAGCACCGACGGGACGCCGTAGGCGGAGCGTGCTCGGGCCGGCCGCGAAGCGCTGGCCGACCTCCTTCTGCACCATCGCGACCCAGCTGACCACGCTCTCGAGCTCGATCGTCTTGCAGGATCACCGTCGCCGCGACGCCGTAGGGCAGGTTGGCGACGACCTTGTTCGGCGCGGGGTCGAGCGCCTCGAGGTCGAGCTTGACCGCGTCGGCGAAGTGCAGCGTCGTGTTCGGGTGCGGGTCCAGCGCGTCGCGCAGCGCGAACTCGAGGTCGCGGTCGAGCTCGACGACGTGGACGTGGTCGACGCGCTCGGCCAGGTACTCGCTGAGCACGCCCAGACCGCCGCCGACCTCGAGCACGACGTCCTCGGGCGCGAGCTCCGCGGCGCGGCCGATCACGTCGAGCACGTTCGAGTCGACCAGGAAGTTCTGGCCGAGATCGCGGTTCGGGCGGATCCCGAACTCGCGCATCCGGCGGATGCTCGGGGCTGGCTCACCAGCCGAACAGCTTCGCGCCGTTGGCGTCGACCGCGGCGTCCAGCTCGGCGTAGGCGATCCCGCGGCGCTCGGCGATGAAGCGCGCGGTGTGGGCGACGTACGCCGGCCGGTTGCGCTCCTTGCGCACGACCTGCGGCGTCAGGTACGGGGCGTCGGTCTCCACCAGCAGCCGGTCGAGCGGGACCTTCTCGGCCGCCTCGGCCAGGTCTGCCGCCTTCGGGTAGGTCACGTTGCCGGCGAAGGAGATCCACCAGCCGTGCTCCAGGCACTCCTCGAGCCGGGCCGGCATCGAGAAGCAGTGCAGGATCACCTCGAGGCCCTTGGCCTCGTTGGCGAGCGTGTCGATCGTGTCGTCCTCGGCGGCGCGCGTGTGGATGATCAGCGGCTTGCCGACCTCGTGCGCGAGCGCGATCTGGGCCGCGAACGCGCGCTCCTGGTCCTCGCGCGGCGCGTAGTCGCGGAAGTCGTCGAGGCCGGTCTCGCCGATCGCTCGGCACCAGCGGGTGCTGGGCGAGCTCGCGCAGCTCGTCCGTGATCGCGTCCGTCGTAGCCGGTCGCCTCGTTGGGGTGGCGGCCGACCGCCGCGAAGACCTCGGGATACGTCTCGGCGGCGGCGAGCGCGGCGTGGCACGACGGTCCGTCCATCCCGATCGTCAGGATGCGCGTGACGCCCTCGGCGCGGGCCTGCGCCACGAGCTCGGCCTCGGGCGCCGGCCCGCGATCGAGGTGGGTGTGGCTGTCGATCACTCCGGCTTCGGGAAGAGCGGCGCGAGCTTTTCGACCGTCTGCCCGCCGGGGTGCGACGCCGAACTGCGCGGCCTCGATCGCGATCTCGGGCGCGCCGAGCGCGGCGAGCAGCTTCGCCGCCGACTCGGGGATGTACGGCGCCAGCAGCACGGTCAGCGACGCGCAGGCCCTCGGCCAGCGAGCGCAGCACCGTGCTCAGCTCGTCGGCCTTGCGACTCGTCCTTGGCCAGCTTCCAGGGCGCGTTCTCCTCGACGTAGCGGTTCAGCCGCCGCACGCGCTGCCAGATCCGCTCGAGCGCCTGCGTGATCTCGGCCTGGTCGAGCAGCGCCGGAGACCTCCTCGCACGAGACCGTCGAAGTCGGTGGCCAGCGCGGCCTCGACCTCGACCTGCGGCACCACGCTGTCGCGGTAGCGGCGGAGCATGTTCAGCGTGCGGCTGGCGAGGTTGCCGAACTCGTTGGCCAGCTCGGACTCGTAGCGCTCGCCGAACGTGACCGTCGAGACGCCGCCGTCCTGGCCGAAGGAGACCTCGCGGAAGCAGTAGTAGCGCAGCGCGTCGGTGCCGAAGCGGTCCATGACCTCGAACGGGTCGAGCACGTTGCCGAGCGACTTGGACATCTTGTGCTCGGCGCCGGAGGCGTCCTTCATCAGCAGGTAGCCGTGGATGAAGATGCTCGCGCGGCAGCTCGATGCTCGGCCGCCATCAGCATCGCCGGCCAGAACACCGCGTGGAACTTCAGGATGTCCTTGGCCGATCACGTGGAACGCGGGCCAGTAACGGTCCGGTCAGGTCCTCGCCCTCGCGGGCGAACGACAGCGCCGTGTAGTAGTTCAGCAGCGCGTCGAACCAGACGTAGAAGACGTGGTCCGGGTCCCACGGGACCTCGACGCCCCAGGTCAGCTTCGAGCGGCTGAGGCTGACGTCGTTGAGGCCGCCGCTGATGAACGCGAGCGCCTCGTTGTAGCGGTGGCGCGGGCGCACCCACTCCGGCTGGTCGGCGTAGAGCTGCTCGAGCCGCTCCTGGAAGGCGGAGAGCCGGAAGAACCAGTTCTCCTCCTTCTCGCGGTCCAGCGGGATCTTGTGGATCGGGCAGGTGTTGTCCTCGCCGACCTCGTTCTCGGTCTTGAAGTCCGCGCAGCGCGGGCAGTACCAGCCCTCGTAGACGCCCTTGTAGACGTGCCCGTTGTCGTAGATCCGCTGCATGACCTCCTGGACCGCGCGCTTGTGGCGCGGGTCGGAGGTGCGGATGAAGAAGTCGTTGGTGGCGTTGATGCGCGGCATCAGCGCCTTGAAGCGCTCGGCGTTGCGGTCGGCGAGCTCCTTCGGCGTGACGCCCTCGCGCTCGGCCGCCTGGGCGACCGGCTCCCCGTGCTCGTCGGTGCCGGTGAGGAAGAACACGTCCTCCCCGCGCTGGCGCATGTGGCGCGCGAGGATGTCGGCGGCGATGGTCGTGTACGCGTGACCCAGGTGCGGGGCCGCGTTGACGTAGAAGATCGGCGTGGTGACGTAGTAGGCCATCGGCGCTGATGAGGCTAGCGGCGCAAGCGCTCGCGCCTAGGAGTCGGTTGACGAATGGTCGGTCCGACCGATGTGGTGCAGCCCGCCAGTGCCTCGGGCCGCACGCGCTCGCAATGCGTGGCTCTGCCACGTGAGCAGCGTGGGTGGCGCGAGGCGCCGCGGATGCGCCGCAGCGGGCGTACCGGTATTCGGCAACCGGCTCCTAGTCGCGCAGGGTGCGGTAGGCGAGCAGGCCGCCGAAGCCGATCAGACCCGCGCCCGCGAGGCCGTCGACCGTGCGCAGCAGGCGATCGCCGACGAAGCGGCCCGCGATCGAGACGCCGCTGGTCAGGAACGCCATCCACGCGAGGCTCCCCAGACCGACGCCGGCCAGCAGGGCGATCACGGCGGTGCCCTCCGCCGCGCCCGCGGTCGAGGCCGCGGCGAAGACCGCCGCCCACGACGCGATCGTCAGCGGATTCGACGCCGTGGCGCCGAGCGCGACGACGAACGCCCGCTTCGGCGTGGCCAGTTCCTCGCCGGTCTCGCCCCCGAGCCGGATCCGGAACGCGCTCCACAGCGTGCGCGCACCGAGATAGACGAGCACCACAGCGCCGACGATGCCGGCGACCAGCCGGATCGGCTCGAACGTCAGCACCACGCCCGCGCCCGCAGCGCCGGCGGCCGCGTACAGCGTGTCCACCACCGCGATCCCGGCCCCGATGGCCAGCCCGACCGCCACGCCGTTGCGCAGCGTCGAACGGATCGCCAGCAGCGACATCGGCCCGAGCTGGGCGGCAACGGAGGCACCGAGCCCGAGCCCGATGAGCAGTGCGGCGATCATGGCGCTGACGGTAGCGGTGCCCGCCCCCGCGCGCGATGCCGCCGCACCCCGACCCGCACCCCGCCGCCGCCCGCCCCGAGCAGGAGGACAGCGAGCCCGATCCAGGCGGGCCAAGGCGCCAGCCCACGCACGGTCGCGGGCGCGAAGACTCGAACCCCCACGGGCACCGGCCCGCGGGCAGGATCGGCGAGAGCGGCGGGCGCTCGCGGTCCGGCCCGTGGGATCCGGCGCGCGGCGATCGGCGGCGGTGATGTCGTCGCCGCGCCGAGGAACGGCAGCGGGTCGACATACCCGAACCGTTGGCCGGCGCGGCGTACCCCGAGGTGGAGGCCGACATGATCGCTCGCGCGAGCGAGCGTTCCGATCTTGCGGCCGGCGCGCACGGCCTCGCCGCGGCGCACCGACACCGTCGCCAGCGGCAAGTGCGTCGCGCGCCACCGGCCGCAGCGCAGCGTCACGAGGCCCGGGCGGGCGGTGACCACGCGGCCGCTGCAGGCCGCGCGCACCGTCGAGCCGCCGGCAGCGGCGAGATCGACGCCGCGGTGCCAGCCCGCGGCGAACGGATCCGGCCCATACGCAAAGGCCCGAGCCACCGCTCCCGGAACCGGCCGCTGCCAGTCCGCCAGTGCGGGGTGAGCGAGCACCAGGGCGAGGATCGCGGCGAGCAGGAGCGGGCGCATCGATGGCGACCGTATGGCCGCGACCCACCCGCACCCCGCGTCCGCGCTGAAAATTCACGAAGTTGGTGCAGCCTCGTTACAGTGCGCGAATGTCCGGCGTCGAAGTGCACCGTTGACCCGCCCCGTTCTGCGTTTCATCGCGCAATCCCCCGGGCGGGCGTGCATCTATTTGCTGGTCGGGACCGTGGTCATCGGCGGTGCGCTGTTCAGCGTGATCGAGCCCGATGCGGACTGGTTCGACGGCGTCTGGTGGACGATCGTGACGCTGACGACGGTGGGCTACGGCGACTACGCGCCGGAGAGCTTCGCCGGGCGCTGGCTGGCCGCGTTCGTGATGGCCGGCGGCATCAGCGCCGTCGCGATCCTCACCGGCATCCTCGCCGACGCGATCCGCGAGGCGCGGATCCAGGACCGCGATGAGACGCCCGAGCTCGACGACGACATCGAGCACGTGATGGCGATCATGGCCGCGGAGCTGCAGAAGCTGCAGGCCAAGGTCTCCCACCCCGAAGTCGTCGCCGCCCTGCGCAAGGTCCACAACGAATCAGCCAAGGAGAAGGCGCTGTGAGCCAACGCCCTCGCCACCGATCGCGCAACGTCTCCCTCGTCGCGCTTCCCGTGCTCGCACTCGCCTTCGCCGCGTGCGGTGAGGACGAGACGGCGTACTGCGTGGATCAGTCCGACCGGATCGTCGAGAACCGCTACTGCGACGAGAACGCGGTCCGGGCCAACAACGGCGGCGGCGGAGCCGCGATCCTGCCGTTCTTCTGGTACTACGGCGGCCGGGCGGCCGGCGGCGGCAGCCTGGTCCCGGGCTCCAGGATCAGCGGCGGCGAGCGCATCGCCGCCAGCAACATCGCCGAGAACGCGCGCCGTGGCGGCTACGGGTCGAGCTCGCGGTCGGGCGCCAGCGGCGTCGGCCGCGTCGCCTCGCACAGCAGCGGGGGCGGTTGATGCAGCGGATCGACGTCGAGCCCCGCCAGGGCTGGCCGGCGATCATCGAACAGCAGGGCCTCATCTACTGGAAGACCGAGCTGCCGGACGGCTCGACGATGCCGTACTGGAACGAGTCGAACGCCTACACGCTGGGCAGCGACGAGATCTACGAGATGGAGGCCAGCGTCCGGCTGCTGATGGAGATGCTGGTCGAGGCCGGCGACTACATCATCGAGAGCAACCTCTTCAGCGAGATGGGCATCCCGGGCTGGGCGGTGCCGAAGATCAAGGAGACCTGGGAGTCCGAGCCGCCGATGCTCTACGGCCGCTTCGACTTCGCCTACGGCCCCGACGGCTTCAAGATGCTCGAGTACAACGCGGACACGCCGACAGCGCTGGTCGAGACCGCGGTCCAGTGGCACTGGGTCCAGGACGTCTATGGCGGCGGCGGGGACCAGTGGAACATGGTCCACGAGCTGCTCGTCAAGCGCTGGAAGGAGCTGGCGCCGCGGCTCCCGGGCGACCGCCTGTATCTCCTGCACACGACGGAGGAGAAGTCGGGCGAGGACTTCATGACCGTCGGCTACCTGGTCGAGACCGCCCGCGAGGCCGGCATCACCTGCGAGCTGATGGCGGTCGAGAGCCTCGGGCTGCATCCGGAGGTCGGCTTCGTCGACGCCGTCGGACGGTCGATCCGCAGCGTCTTCAAGCTTTACCCGTGGGAGTGGATGATCCACGAGGACTTCGCCGAGGAGACCCTCAAGCGGATGGGCGACGAGCAGGGCCAGACGCTCTGGATCGAGCCGATCTGGAAGATGATGTGGTCCAACAAGGGCATCCTGCCGGTGCTCTGGCGGCTCTACCCGGACCATCCGAACCTGCTGCCCGCGTTCTTCGAGGGCGAGGAGCACAACCTGACGAGCTTCGTCCGCAAGCCGCTGCTGGCGCGTGAGGGCGCGAACTCGCTGATCGTGATCGACGGCCAGGAGGCCGATCGCGGTCCGGATCAGGGCTACGGCGAGGAGGGCTACGTCGTGCAGCAGTACACGGACCTCGGCGATTACGACGGCAACCGCCCGGTGCTGGGCGTGTGGACGGTCGACATGGAGCCGGCCGGGCTGGGCATCCGCGAGTCCAACGGGCTCGTCACCAACAATCTGTCGCGGTTCGTGCCGCACGTCATCGACGACTGAGAGGGAGTCGCAAGTGTTCGAACTCGTTCTGCAGGTTCTCGCCTATTCCGGCGTCGGCCTGGCGGTCCTGGTCGTCGGCTTCATCGTCCTCGACCTGCTCACGCCCGGCAAGCTCGGGCAGCTCGTGATGGAGGGCAACCCGGGCGCGGGCCTGATGACGGCGACCGGCCTGGCCTCACTCGGCCTGATCCTGTACTTCGCCATCCACTTCACCGGCGCGGGCTGGGACGGCCTCGACGACGCCGCGGTCTTCGGCCTCGTCGGCGTACTCGTGCAGGCCGTCGGCTTCTGGGTCCTCGACCTGCTGATCCCGGGCAAGCTCGGGGAGCATTGCTTCGAGCCCCAGCTGCACCCCGCGGCGTGGGCCAGCGCCGGGATTCAGGTGTCGGTCGCCCTGGTGGTCTGCGCTTCGCTGACGTAGCGCAGCCAGCGCGGCTCGGGGCTCCGTTCGCCGCGCTCCATCGAGTGCACGAGCTCGACGACGGCGTCGTTGTACGGCGTCGCGATCCCGAGCTCGCGCCCGCGATCCGCGATGCCGCCGTTGACGACGTCGACCTCGGTCCCCCGCCCCGCGTCGAGGTCCTGCAGCATCGACGGCCGGACGTTGGCCATCGAGCGCATCATCCGCTCGAGCTCGGTCTCGTCGAACTTGTGCGGGTTGGTCTCGTGGATCGACTCGAGCTTCAGCTCCTGTGCGTCGCCGACTGCGACCCCCTCGGCCCAGAGCGCGAAGACCGCATCGGGACCCTGTTCGGCGACACCGCCGTAGCGCAGGCCGGACACGGCCGAGAGCCCGGTGAAGGTCGTGTTGATCAGCAGCTTGGACCAGATCATCCCGCGCACGTTCTCGCTCACCCGTGTGTGCCCGACGGGCTCCAGCAGCGCCGCCAGCGCACGGGTGCGCTCGCGCACCGAGCCGTCCAGCTCGCCGACCATATGGCCGCCGAGCGAGTCGCGCACGAGCCGCCCGGGCCCGACGTTGGAGCCGCCCCACTCGACGACGCACGCGAGCAGGTTGCCGGCGCCGACGATGCCCTCCATGCGGTCCTGGATCAGCCCGTTGCCGAGCGAGACGAAGGCGCCGATGCCGCCGCGCTCCACCAGCGGCTCCAGCGCGGCGTGATGAAACGGCGCCTTGACGGCGACCAGCGCGAAGTCGAACTCGCCCTCGAGCTCCTCCGGCGTGGTCACGGCGTTCAGGCGCACGGTGTGCTCGGCGCCCTCCTCCTCGTAGACGAGACCGGGGTCGCCCATCCGGGCGACGTGCTCGGCGTTGGCGTCGAGCACGGTGACGTCCGCGTCCAGCTTTGCTGCGGTGATGCCGCCGATCGCACCCGCGCCGACGACGAGAACTCGGGTCATCCCGGCAGTCTAGGTCGCCTCACGGCAAGCGGAACAGGCTGCTGCGGGCAAGTTCGGTCGCGCCGTCGGACGCGGTCAACAGCACGCGCGCCGAGACCTTGCGGCCGCGGGGGAGCGAGAACCGGGCGCGAGAGCGCGCGTCGAGCTTGAGCGTGCGCGTCGGCCACCAGCCGAAGTGCTCCTTGAGCTTGAGCTGCAGGACGACGGTGGCGCCGGCGGACGCGGGCGTGACCCGTGCATCGACGACCACCCGGCGGCCCTTGGCCCTGACCGACGCGCTGACCTTGCGGTCGAGCACGAGCACCTGAACGGGCGGCGCTGACTCGCCGCCGGCGACCGCGGTGTAGCTCGTCGTGGCCGTAGGCGACACCGACGCGGTGAACGTGCCGTCCTCGCCGACCTTGGCGGTGGCCGCGATCGTGCCGCCGGCCTCGATCGACACCGTGCTGCCGGCGGGGAGCGCGGCGCGACCGGACAGCGCGAAGGGCTTGCCCGCTGCGGCGGGCTCCTTCGCGGCGCCGAGCAGGAGGCGGTGGACGGCGACGTCGCCGCGCATCGTCGGATGCAGCTGGCAGTAGTAGGCGAACGTGCCGGGCACGTCGAAGCGGTGACCGAAGCTGCCGCTCATCAGCAGGCGCGGGGAGACGAAGCTGCCGTCGTCGGCGTTGACGTTGTGGGTGCGCAGCGAGTCGTTGTGCCAGGTCACGGTGTCGCCCGCGAGCACGTCGACATGCGGGACCGCGAACGACGCGTTGTAGATCGGCACGGACTGGCCGGCGCCGTGGTCCATCGCGCCGGCGAAGGCGGGCGCCGCGGGGAGGGCGAACAACGCAACGAGCAAGGTCAGCGTGCGGCGCATCGGACCGACTATCCCAAAACCGGTACTTCGCGCCTAGGGAGTTTCCGCGAGGCCTCCGGCGAGTTGGCCGAACCCCCTGGTGGAGCTATCCGTACATGCACTCTCGTGCACGCCACACACCTAGACCGAAGGGTCTTGACACGCCGATGCTCTGCCTTTTGGATGTGCCCCACACCCTCAAAGGAGCGCCCCTGATGGTTTCGTTCCGGACAGCGGCCGCCGCCAGTGCCGCCGTCGCATTCCTGGTCCCTGCCGCCGCGCAGGCGAAGACCAAAGCGATGTACGTCGGCCCGCCACTCGCGACCGCGAAGAAGCTCGGCGAGGCGAGCACGGCCAACGCCTTCTTCCCGTCCAAGTTGAAGGTGAACGTCGGCGACTCGGTGGCCTTCGTGCCCGCCGGCTTCCACACCGTGAACCTGCCGAAGAAGGGCGATGCGGCACTGCCGCTGATCGTGCCGACCGGCCAGAAGGTCGCCGGCTCGCTCGACGCCGCCGGCGCGGCGTTCTGGTTCAACGGGCAGGACGCCCTCAGCCTCAACCCCGCGTTCGCCACCTCCGCCTACGGCAAGAAGTTCTCCTACTCCGGCGCCAAGCAGGTCGAGTCCGGCCTCCCGGCCAGCGCGAAGCCCAAGCCGATGACGGTGAAGTTCACCAAGGCCGGCACCTACAAGGTCTACTGCGACCTGCACCCGGGCATGGTGGCGAGCGTCACCGTGGCGAAGAAGGGCGCCGCGGTCCCGACCGCCAAGCAGGACGCCGCCGCGATCAAGAAGCAGGCGGACGCCGCGGTCAAGGCCGCCAAGGACCTCGCCAAGACGAACCCGGGCGCCAACACCGTCGACCTCGGCGTGGCCGCCAAGGGCGGCGTCGAGTACCTCGGCATGGTGCCGTCGGCGCTCACCGTCGCCAAGGGCACGACGGTCAAGTTCCAGATGAGCAAGGGCACCTACGAGGCCCACACGGCGACGTTCGGGCCGGGCAACATCGAGGACCCGCAGTCCTACCTCGGCGCGATCGCGGCCTCCTTCGAGTCGCCGTCGATCGACCCCCGCGGCGCGTACCCGAGCGACGTTACGCCGGTGTCCCTGAGCCCGACGACGCACGGCAACGGGTTCTGGAACTCGGGCGTGCTCGACGCCGTCAAGCAGTCGCCGCTGCAGGAGTCCGCGAGCGTCAAGTTCGACACCGCCGGGACGTACACGTTCTACTGCCTGATCCACCCCTTCATGCGCGGTACCGTCACCGTTCAGTGAGACGTCTGACGGCCCTGTTGATCGCTGGGGCGGCGAGCCTGCTCGCCGCCCCGTCGGCGTCCGCGGCCACCCGGGAGTACTGGGTGGCCGCGGTGCCCGCGACCTGGAACATCGTCCCCAACGGCCGCGACGCGATCATGGGCATGGAGTACCCGACGGCGGACACGGTCTTCGGGACCGTCGTCTACCGGCGCTACACGAAGGGCTGGCGCAAGCCGCTGGCCAACGTCCCCTCCGGCTCGGGCAACTCGAACCTGATGCCCGGCCCGCTGATCAAGGCGCGCGAGGGCGACAAGCTGCGCGTGCACTTCAAGAACCTCGACACGGCGTTCAAGCGGCCGCACTCGATGCACTTCCACGGCGTCGCACTACAAGCCGAGCTCCGACGGCGCCTATCTGCCCGGGTACTCCGGCCGCGACGCGAACGTCAAGCCCGGTCAGACGTGGACGTACAAGCTGACCGCCGGCAGCGACTCGGTCGGCGCCTGGCCCTACCACGATCACGGCCCCGAGATGGAGGCCTCGATCGACGGCGGGATGTTCGGGATGCTCTCGATCCTCGGCAAGCACGAGCAGGCGCCGGATCGCGAGTTCGTCGTGGTCTTCTCGCCGATGGGCAAGTTCCAGGCGATCGACGGGCGCGCGTTCGTCGGCAACACGCCCGTCTTCCACTCACGCGAGGGCGACCTCGTCCAGTGGGACGTGATGGCGATGGGCTCCGAGCACCACACCTTCCACGTCCACGGCCACCGCTGGAAGACGCCCGACGGACGGGACGTCGACACGGTCACGGTCGGCCCGGCCGAGTCGATCCGCGTCCGCTGGCGCGAGAAGGACCCCGGCACGTGGCTCTACCACTGCCACGTGGAGACGCACATGGCGGCGGGGATGGTCGGGACCTATCAGGTGGCGACGGCGCGGTAGAGCGCGTTCGCCGGGGCGCCCGTGAGCTCGGCGACGACCTTCGCGGCGGTCTTGGCGCGGGCGCCGGACTCGACCAGCGTGCGGACGGCCTCGACCGCCGCCGGGTCGACGCCCGTCGGCGCCGGGGCGCCGCCGACGACCACCACGATCTCGCCGCGCGGCGGCTCGCCGGCGTAGCGGGCGGCGAGCTCGGCGGCGCTGCCGCGGACGATCTCCTCGTGCAGCTTCGTCAGCTCGCGGCAGACGGCGACGGGCCGCTCTGGATCGAGCTCGGCGAGGATGGCGAGCGAGGCACCGATGCGCCGCGGCGACTCGAAGGCCACCAGCGTCTCGGGCGAGCCGAAGACGACCTCGAGCGGCCCGCGCTTGCGCGGCAGGAAGCCCGCGAAGCGCCAGACGTCGGACGGCAGCGCGCTTGCCACCAGCGCCGTCAGGGCCGAGGACGGCCCGGGCAGCACCTCGACGGCCAGCCCGCCGCGACGCAGCCCTGCACCAGCGGGAACCCGGGGTCGGAGACGAGCGGCATGCCGGCGTCGCTGACCAGCGCTACGACCGCGCCGCCGAGCATCTTCTCGACCAGCTCCGCCGCCCGCGCGCGCTCGTTGTGCTCGTGGTAGCTGACGAGCGTCGCCGAGACGCCGTAGCGCTCCAGCAGCACGCGCGTGTGGCGCGTGTCCTCGCAGGCGACGACGTCGGCCTCCCGCAACGCGGCGAGCACGCGCAGCGTGATGTCCTCGAGGTTCCCGATCGGCGTCGGGCAGACGACTAATCGACCATTCACGACGGCCGCGCCTCGATCGCGCCCGTCACCACACCGGCGGCCATGTCGCGTGCCAGGAGCGCCGCGCCGATCATCCCCGCCTGGGGACCGTTGCTCGCGGCCTCGACGCGCACGACGTCCTTGCCGGGGGCGAGCGCGCGTTCCATCATCACTTCGCGGGCGGGGGCCAGCAGCAGCTCACCGGCCGCGATCACCCCGCCGCCGATCACGACGACCTGCGGGTTGAAGATGTTCACGAGGTTCGTGATGCCGACGCCGAGCGCACGGCCGATCGTCTCGATCGCTCCCCGCGCGACCGGATCGCCGGCGGTCGCGAGCTCGGTGATCAGCGGCCCGGTCAGCTCGCGCCCGGCCTCGAGCGCGTGCCCGAGCTCGGTGTCGGGGCGGCGCGCGACGGCCAGCGAGGCCTCGCGCACCAGCGCCGAGCCCGACGCCACGGACTCGAGGCAGCCCCAGTTCGGGCAGTTGCCCTGGCACGGGCGGCCGTTGATCTCGACGATCATGTGCCCCATCTCGGCGCCGCCGTTGATCCAGCCGCGGTAGATCTCGCCGCGCAGCAGCAGGCCACCGCCGATGCCGGTCCCGAGCGTGAGCAACGCGACCTCGGTCGCGCCCTGGGCGATCCCGATCCGCGACTCGCACACCGTGTGGCAGTTGGCGTCGTTGTCGACGAGCACGGGGACGCCGAGCCGCGCGGTCATGACCTCGCCGAACGCGACGTCCTTCAGCGGCACGTTGACCGCCTGCACGGCCATTCCCGTGCGCGAATCGAACGTGCAGGGGATGCCGAAACCGATCGCGTCGGGCGGCCCGCCGACCGCGTTGGAGATCTCCTCCATCGCCTCCGCGACCATCTGCACGAGCTCGTCCTGAGACAGACCGTAGACAAGACGGTTGGTACGGTGAATAACTGTTAGATCCGCGCCGACCGCCCCTGCCAGCAGCTTCGTGCCGCCGAGGTCGACGCCGATGACGTAACCCTCGGCCATCGCGCCACCTTACCGATACGCCATGGCTGACTCTCGCGACGACGAAAAACCCCCGTACACGCTCTACCGCGCGAAGCCCGGCTTCCTGCGCCGGCGCGGAGACGACGGTGGGCTGCGCGACATGCAGGAGCCCTCGGCGCCGAGGGGCTTCGAGGAGCCGCGGCCGTCCACGCCGTCCCAGCCCAAGCCCAAGCGCCCGCGGCGCAAGATCGGCGGCTGGCGGATCGTCCGCTGGCTGCTGGCCGGGCTCGCGGCCTGGCTGCTGGTCTCGCTCGTGCTCTTCCTGATCTCCGCGCAGGTCCAGTCGTCGAAGGTCTCGAGCGCAGCCGGAAACGAGCTGGGCGGCGCCGGTTACCCGCTGACTTCAGCCAACAACGTCCTCGTGCTCGGCTCCGACGCGCGCACCAAGGGCTCGAAAGAGCCGGGCGCGAACAAGATCGGCGAGCCCTCGCGCTCGGACTCGATCCTGCTGATGCGGATCGGCGACGGCCACAACGCGACGCTCTCGATCCCGCGCGACACCGTGGTCAACATCCCCGGCCACGGCCAGAACAAGATCAACGCGGCCTACGCGATCGGCGGCCCGGCGCTCGCGATCCGCACCGTCGAGGACTACCTCGGCATCGAGGTCAACCACCTCGTCGAGGTCAACTTCGAGAACTTCCCGCAGCTGATCGACGCCCTCGGCGGCGTCACCTACAAGGGCAGCTGCGTCGTCTCCAAGCTCAACGGCGGCTTCAAGAACGGCGGCTACACGCTGCGGCTGAAGGGCGGCGAGCAGGAGATCAACGGCAAGCAGGCGCTGGCGCTCGCCCGCACCCGCCACAACGACTGCAACCCGAAGGAATCCGACCTCACCCGCGCGCGCCGGCAGCAGAAGATCGTCGGCTCGATCAAGGACAAGGTCACCTCGCTGGAGACGTTCGTCCGGCTCCCGTGGGTCGCCTGGGCGGCGCCGAAGGCGATCCGCTCGGACATGTCGGGCCCGTCGCTGCTCGGCCTGGTCGGCGCGGAGCTGACGGCCGGCACGGCGAAGCCCACGGTGCTCAAGCCCACCGGCACGCTCACGCTGCCGGACGGCGGCGCCGGGCTGACCGTGGACGACGCGGCCAAGCAGCGCGCCGTCCAGCACTTCCTCAAGTAGCTAGAAACAACGAGTCCGCGACCTGCTCGCGGTGCCAGCGCGCGTCGCCGAACGCGTGGGCGTTGGCCTCGGCGCGCTTGAGGTACAGGTGCAGGTCGTGCTCCCAGGTGAAGCCGATGCCGCCGTGGACCTGGAGCGCGGAGCGGGCGACGTTGACCGCGGCGTCGGAGGCGTAGGCCTTCGCGCAGTTGGCCGCGAACTCGGCGTTCTCGGGATCGTGGTCCAGCGCCCAGGCCGCCCAGTAGGTGACCGAGCGGGCGCCCTCGGTCTCGAGGAACATCTGCGCGCAGGCGTGCGAGATGGCCTGGTAGGAGCCGATCGGGCGCCCGAACTGCTTGCGCTCCTTGGCGTAGGCGACGGTGTCCTGCATCAGCCGCGCGGCGACGCCGACGGACTCGGCCGCGGCCATCACGGCGATCGCGTGCCAGGCGCGGCTGAACCCGGAGCCGGTCAACTCCTCGCCCGGCGTGCCGTCGAAGCGGACCGTGAACAGCGGCTTCGTCGCGTCCAGCGAGGCCGCGGGCTCGATCACCGCGTCAGATGCCTGAACCATGAAGTGCCGCCCGCCCTCGGCGGTGACGACCAGCACGTCGGCGACGTCGGCGTTGGGCACCGCGATCTTGACGCCCGTCAGCTTGGAGTCCTCGGCCTTCAAGAGCGGCGCCTCCGGATCGGCGGAGCCGTCCTCGTCCCACATCGCGACCGTCCCGCGGCCCTCGAGCTCACGCCCGCCGGCCTCCAACAAGAGCGAAGCGGCCCACGTGGCGGCGAGCGGCGTCGGCGCGAGCGCGAACCCGAGCTGCTCGGCGACGACGGCCAGCTCGACGATCCCGAACTCGGCGATGCCCGGCCAGCCGAGCTCGACGATCTCGTCCCAGTGCGGGTCGGCCTGCCCATCCAGCGCGATCGCGCGGATCTTCTCCGGCGTGTAGCGCGCGGCCAGGAAGTCGCGCGCGGTGCTGCGGATCTCGCGCTGGTCCTCGGTCAGATCGAAGTTCATGCGCGCGGCAGCCCCAGGACGCGTTCGGCGACGATGTTGCGCAGGATCTCGGTCGTGCCGCCCTCGATCGAGTTCGCCCGGGCCCGCAGGTAGCGGTAGGTCCAGGCGTCGTCGACCAGCTGGGCGCGCGGCCCCTTGACGTCCATCGCGAGCGTCGTCAGCCCCTGGTTGACGTCGGCCCACAGCCACTTGCCGAGTGAGCCCTCCGGCCCCGGCTCGCCGGACTTCATCGTGCTCGTCAGGCCGCGGTAGGCGAGCAGCCGCAGGACCTGGGCCTCGATCGCGAGCTGCGCGATCCGCTGGCGGACGAGCGGGTCCTCCGACGCGCCGCTGCCCTTGAGCTCGTCGACCAGCTCACCCAAGGCGATCTGGACACGCGCCTGGAGCGCGAAGGCCAGCCCGGCGCGCTCGTGCATCAGCGTCGTGATCGCGACGCGCCAGCCGTTGTCGACGCCGCCGACGACGTTCTCGACCGGGATCCGCGCGTCCTCGATGAAGAGCTCGTTGAACTCGGCCTCGCCGGTGATCTGCACGAGCGGGCGGACGTCGACGCCGTCCTGCTCCATGTCCATCAGAAAGTAGGTCAGCCCGCGGTGCTTGGGCGCGTCCTGGTCGGTGCGCGCGAGCAGCATGCACCACTTCGACTGGTGCGCGAACGTCGTCCAGACCTTCTGCCCGCTGACGATGTACTCGTCGCCCTTGAGCACCGCGCGCGTCTTCAGCGACGCGAGATCGCTGCCCGACTCGGGCTCGCTGAAGCCCTGGCACCACATCTCGTCGGCCGACAGGATCGGCGCGAGGAAGCGCTCCTTCTGGGCGTCGGTGCCGTGGGCGATCACGGTCGGACCGCCCATCGTCAGCCCGAGCACGTTGGCCATCTGCGGCGCGCGGGAGCGCGCGATCTCCTCGAAGAAGATCGCCTGCTCGATCTGCGTCGCACCGGCGCCGCCGTACTCCGACGGCCAGGTCAGGCCCGCCCAGCCACGCGCGTTGAGCTTGCGCTGCCACTCGCGACGGAAGGCGAAGGAGTCCTCGTCGCCATCGGGCTCGCGCCCGGGATGGTTGTCCGCGATCCAGGCGCGCAGCGTGTCGCGGAACTCTTCTTCGGCCGGCGAAAGCGTCAGGTCCACGCGGCGCGACGCTATCAGGCGCGCGCCGGTGCCGCCGCTGGAACCGCGACCCGGACCCGCTTGGGCCGGGAGGCGATCGCGACACCCGCCAGGATCAGCGCCAGGCCGGCGATCGCGGCCACCGTGACCTTCTCGTCGAGGAAGATCGCGCCGTAGAAGAGCGCGACGCCCGGAGCCAGGTAGGAGACGAGCGCGGCCCGCGCCGGGCCGACGCCGTTGATCAGCTCGTAGAAGATGATGAAGGCCAGCGCGGTGCCGACCACGCCGAGTGCGACGAGCGCGGCCGTCGCGCCCACCGTCGGGGTATGGCCCGGCGTCGTGGCGATCGCGGCCGGAAGCGTCAGGACGCCGGCGACGGTGACCGAGATCCACGAGGTCTGGACCGCGGCGAGGGACCCGTAGCGGCCCTTGACCACGAAGCTCGAGAGCCCGTAGAAGAACGCCGCGCCGAGCATCGCGAGCGCGCCGAGGAACTGCTCGAGCGAGTTCAGCGACTCGACGCCGACCACGAGCGCCACGCCGGCGAGGCCGAGCAGCATGCCGGCGCCCTGGCGGCGGTCGATCGTCTCGCTGGGCAGCAGGAACGGCGCCAGCAGCGCGACGAACAGCGACGCCGGCGAGAGCAGCACGGCGGTCAAACCGCTCGGCACGACGTGCTCGCCGAAGGTGATCAGCAGGAAGGGTGCGGCGACGGCGGTCACGCCGAGCGTCAGCGCCCACCACGGCCGCTTGCGCAGATCGGCGATCGTCGGGCCGGCGAGAGCGCGTGAGCGCAGGATCACGAACAGCACGGCCGAGGCCAGCAGCGCGCGGAACGACACGATCGCGGCGGCGGAGAAGCCGTCGAGCGCGTACTTGATCAGGAGGTAGGAGCCGCCCCAGATCAGCGAAAGCGCTCCGAGCATGGTGGCGTGGCGCGCGGACATGGACCTAGTGTCGGCGCCCGACGGCCCAAGCGCAAATGATGATCCCTCCTACCGGGGATCAGAAATGCTTATGCGTCGGACTTCGGCGTCGCCGAAGTCGGCGCGGAGTCCGACGACGAGGAGCTCGAGGACGAGCTGTCGGACTTCTTCTCGGCCTGCTTGGCATCGTTGGAGTCGGCGCCGGCCTTGGCCGAGGCGTCGGTCTCGCGCTTCCGGCGAGCGGTGCCGTAGTCCGTGTTGTAGAACCCGGACCCCTTGAAGTGGATCGCGACGGGATGGAAGACCCGCTGTACGGGCTCGCCACAGACCTCGCAGACGGTCACCGGACCGTCGGTCATCTTCTGCATCACGTCGAAGTGATGCCCGTTGTCACACCGGTACTCGTAAATCGGCATCGCGGCGGCCGAGTATAGGCGCCTAGACTTGCCGCCCTATGCCCGCAGCCACTATGGACGAGGTCGTCGCGCTCGCGAAGCGTCGCGGCCTGATCTTCCCCGCATCCGAGATCTACGGCGGGATCGCCAACACGTACGACTACGGGCACTACGGCGTCCTGCTCAAGCGCAACGTCACCGATGCCTGGTGGCGCGCCATGATTCAGGAGCGCGATGACGTCGTGGCGCTCGACTCCGCGATCATCCAGCACCCGCGCACCTGGGAGGCCTCCGGCCACCTCGCGGGCTTCAGCGATCCACTCGTCCAGTGCCTGGGCAAGTGCAAGAAGCGCTTCCGCCTCGACCACCTCCAGGAGGAGGCCGAGGCCAAGGGCGAGGATCCCGCGGCCGTCAAGTGCCCGGTCTGCGGCGGCGAGCTGACCGAGCCGCGCCCGTTCAACCTGATGTTCCAGACGACGATCGGGCCGGTGCAGGAGGACGGGATGACCGTCTACCTGCGGCCCGAGACGGCGCAGGGCATCTTCCTGGACTTCAAGACGACGCTGACCTTCGCGCGCAAGAAGCCGCCGTTCGGCATCGCGCAGGTCGGCAAGTCCTTCCGCAACGAGATCACGCCCGGCAACTTCATCTTCCGCACGCTCGAGTTCGAGCAGATGGAGATGGAGTTCTTCGTCCCGCCCGAGGAGGCGGGGCAATGGTACGAGTACTGGTGCCAGGAGCGCCTGAACTGGTACACGCGGCTCGGCATCAGCCCGGAGCGCCTGCGCCTGCGCCCGCACACCGAGGACGAGCTGTCGCACTACTCGAGCCGGACGAGCGACGTCGAGTACCTGTACCCGATCGGCTGGTCGGAGCTGGAGGGTGTCGCCGACCGCGGCGACTTCGACCTCACCCAGCACGCGGCGCACTCGGGCGAGAAGCTCGAATGGAAGGACCCGCAGACGGGCAAGGGCTACATCCCGCACGTGATCGAGCCCGCCGCCGGCCTCGGCCGCACCGTGCTCGCGCTGCTCTGCGAGGCCTATGACACCGACGAGATCGGCGGCGAGAAGCGCACCGTGCTGCGCCTGCATCCCGTCGGTGGCGCCGGTCAAGGTCGCGATCCTGCCGCTGCTGCGCAAGGACGGCCACCCCGAGAAGGCGCGCGCGATCTACGAGGAGCTGCGCAAGCGGATGGCCGTCGAGTACGACGAGGGCGGCAACATCGGCAAGCGCTACCGGCGCCAGGACGAGATCGGCACGCCGTTCGCGGTCACGGTCGATCACCAGACGTTCGAGGACGGCACGGTGACGCTGCGCGAGCGCGACACGCTGACGCAGGAACGGGTCGCCGTCGAGGGTCTCGGCGAGCTGCTCTCGGCGCGTGTGACGAACGCCACATAGTCCACGACCGGCGGGTGTAGGTTCGCCCTATGTCCGCCGGCGCGCAGGTCTCCTACGACGATCTCTACGCGCGCTGGGAACGCGGCAACTGGCGCGCGCTGGAGATCGACTTCACCGAGGACCGCCGGCAGTGGCACGAGGTGATGACCGAGCACGAGCGCCGCGCCGCGCTGTGGAGCTACGCGATGTTCTTCCACGGCGAGGACGCCGTCGCCGACGATCTCGCGCCGTTCATCGACGCCGCGCCGCGCGAGGAGCAGAAGTACTTCCTCACGACGCAGCAGGTCGACGAGGCGCGCCACGCGATCTTCTTCAAGCGCTTCATGAACGAGGTCGTCGGCCGCGGCGACGGATCGATCGGCGGGACCTTGAAGGCCACCGAGCCCGAGCTGACGTGGGGCTTCCGCAAGACCTTCGCGCTGCTGGACGAGATCACCGGCGCGCTGCGGACCGACACGAGCCGCGTCGCGCTGGCGCGGGCGGTGACGATGTACCACCTGGTCGTCGAGGCGCTGCTCGCGCAGCCCGGCCAGCACTTCATCTCCGACTACCTCGAGAAGCGCCAGTTGCTGCCCGGCTTCCGTGAGGGCATGCGGCTCGTCGCGTTGGATGAGCAGCGCCACATCGGCTTCGGGGTCAAGCTCCTGCACGACCTCAACGTCGAGGATCCCGGGGTGCGTGAGGCGGTCGCGGACCTGATCCGCCGCGTCACGCCGTACTCGCTCGCGGTCTTCATCCCGCCGAACTGGGACCGCTCCTACACGGAGTGCTTCGGCTTCACGCTCGAGGAGATCTACACCGAGGGCGCGCGCTCATTCGAGGCCAAGCTGCGCTCCGCCGGCCTGCCGCTGGAGTCGCTTCCCGGGCCCGTCGGTGTTCCCGCTGGAGATGTCGGCGCCGGAGCGCGCCGAGTACGGCCTGGCGATGCTGCGCGCCGGGTTCATCGGCCCGCCCAACGGCGAGCCGCCGCGCGATCCCGCGGCGATGGAGCTGCTCTTCACGTCGGTGGCGCGCGCGGTCGACCACCGCACCGCCCCGGCGGGGCCGTTCACCGTGCAGTGGGACTTCGAGGACGCCGAGCCCTGGCATCTGCGTGTCGACAACGGCTCGACCGCGGCGTCCCCCGGCCGCGCGCCGGAGATCGATGTCGAGCTGCGCTGCCGCTTCGAGGACTTCGTCGACGTCGTCGCCGGGCGCCTGGACTCCCGCCGCGCCGTCGCGACCCGCCGGCTGCGCCCGCACGGCTCGCCGCGCGCGCTGTGGGCGGCGCGCGGGCTGTTTTAGGGATTCCCCTGATGTAGGGCTCCTCGCCGCCCATAAGGATGCGGCGACACCCGAATCTGGAGGCTCCCGCATGATCCGTAGCACCGCCGTCGTGGCGCTGGGCGTGTTCGCGCTCGCGGCCGGCTCGGCCTCGGCCGCCGCGCCGAAGGCCAACACGATCACCGCCATGGGCGGCATGAAGGTCAAGGCCAACGCGTACGTCCAGGACGCGCAGCACTGGGACGCGGACAGCTACTCCGTGAAGTCCGGCGCCACCGTCACGCTGCGCGACAAGTCGACCGAGAACCAGCCGCACACGCTGTCGCTGGTGAAGAAGCTGCCGAAGACGCCGGCGCAGATCATGGGCTGCGAGGCCTGCGGCCCACTGATGGGCGCGCACGAGGCCAACATGGAGACCGGCGAGGTCGGCAAGCCGCTCGTCGACGCCGGCGCCGCGGGCTTCCAGACCGGTGGCGACAAGACCGCCGCCGGCGACTCGATCTACCTGCCGCCGAAGGGCAAGGTCACGTTCAAGGTCACCGCCGCCAAGGGCACGACGCTGAACTTCATCTGCGCCGTGCACCCGTGGATGATCGGGACGATCAAGGTCAAGTGATGCGACGGTGGGCATGCCGTCGCCGGCATGCCCACCACCGCGGTCAGTCGGCTGCGGCCGCGTTGTAGACGCCCTGCGCGACGCTGCCCAGGTACGGGCCGAACATCACGTTCGGCTGGTTGTCGTAGCCGTAGGAGTTGACCGAGTAGAGGTTGCCGCCGACGATCCAGCCACCGCCGCTGGAGCCGCCGGTCATGTCGCAGCCGATGCCCATCGTCGCCGGGCTGGCCGCGTTGTCGCTCGTCTGCAGCGGCGAGTTGCACGTCCACAGGCGCTCGCCGTCGAACGGCGGCGCGGCCGGATAGCCGTAGGAGACGTAGTTCTGCGAGCGGGAGTAGTTGAAGCTGATCCCGCGGCCGCCGACGCGATCGGTCAGCGCGGTGCCGCCCGAGGCGTCGACGACGGCGGCGCCGACGTCGTAGCTGAAGTCACCGGAGTTGGCCCACGCCGAGCTGGTGAACAGGTTGTTGGCGACGTAGACGCCCAGCGGCGCCGTGCCGTCCTTGTAGGCGGGGACGAACTCCCACTATGGCGCGAACGTAGCGCGAGGGTGTGACTAACCGAACCGTTCAGGGGCTTGCGCCTCGCTAGCTTCGGCTAGATGAACGATCACGCGATCGTCGTCGAGGGGTTGGAGAAGTCCTACGGAACAGTGAAGGCGCTGTGCGGCGTGGACTTCACCGTGGAGACCGGAACCATCCTCGGACTGCTCGGTCCCAACGGCGCCGGAAAGACCACCGCAGTGCGGATCCTGGCCACCCTGCTCAAGCCCGACGCGGGTCGTGCGCGGGTCGTGGGGCTCGATGTCGTGCGAGGATGCCGACGAGCTGCGCACGAAGATCGGCCTCGCCGGCCAGTACGCCGCGGTCGACGACAACCTGACCGGCTTCGAGAACCTCGAGATGGTCGGTCAGCTTTACCACCTCCCGAGGCCTGAAGCGCGCAAGCGCGCCGACGAGCTGCTCGAGCGCTTCGACCTCACCGAGGCCGCCAAGCGGCCCGCGAAGACCTACTCGGGCGGCATGCGGCGGCGGCTCGACCTCGCGGCCGCGCTCGTCTACCGGCCGCCGGTGATCTTCCTCGACGAGCCGACCACGGGCCTGGACCCGCGGGCGCGGCTCAGCATGTGGGAGACGATCGAGGCCCGCGTCGCCGCGGGCGCGACCGTGCTGCTGACGACCCAGTACCTCGAGGAGGCCGACCGCCTGGCCGATCAGATCGTGGTCATCGACCACGGCAGCGTGATCGCGCAGGGCACGTCGGACGAGCTCAAGGACCGGATCGGCGGCGAGCGCCTCGAGGTGAGCCTCGAGGACGATGCGGATCCCGAGGCGGCGATCGCCGCGCTGGCCGAGATGGCCGCCGAGCGGCCCAGCTTCGAGGACGGCGTCGTCATCGTGCCGGTCCGCGGGCGCTCCGGTGTGATCGCCGACGCGGTCCGCCGCCTCGACGCCGCCGGCGTCGGGATCGACGACCTGGCGCTGCGCCGGCCGACGCTCGACGACGTCTTCATCTCCCTGACCGGCCACGCCGCGGAACAACCGGCCGCAGACGAGGAGGGGGTGGCGGTATGAGCGTCGCCTTGACCGTCTCGGACACGATCGTCCTCGCGCGCCGCAACCTCAAGCGGATCCCGCGCCAGCCGGATCTGCTGCTCGCCTACACGGTGCAGCCCGTGATGTTCGTGCTGCTGTTCATCTACGTCTTCGGCGGCGCGATCGTCACGCCGGGCTTCGACTATGTCGACTTCCTGATCCCGGGGATCATCGTGCAGTCGATCGCATTCGGCGGGTTCGTGACCGCGCTCGGGCTCTCCGAGGACGTCCAGAAGGGCCTGATCGACCGCTTCCGCTCGCTGCCGATGTCGCGCGCCGCGGTCCTGACCGGGCGGACGCTGTCCGACATCGTGCTCAACTGCCTGTCGCTGGCGGTGCTGCTGACCGTCGGCATCATCTGCGGCTTCAACTTCCACGACACCAGCTTCGGCCAGATCCTGCTCGGGATCGTGCTGCTGCTGTTCTTCGGCTACGCGTTCTCGTGGATCTTCGCCCTGCTCGGCCTGTACTCGTCGACGCCCGAGACGGCGAACTCGATCGGCTTCATCGCGATCTTCCCGCTGACGTTCGCCTCCGCCGCCTTCGTGCCCGCGGACTCGATGCCCGACGGGCTCAAGCAGTTCGCCAACGCGAACCCGATCACGACGGTCGTGGACGCGGTGCGCTCGCTCTGGCTCGGGACACCGGCCGGCAACGACGTCTGGATCGCGTTCCTGTGGTGCTTCGTGCTGCTCGCGATCTTCGCGCCGCTGGCCGCGCGGCGCTACCGACAGGTTTCGGCCAAGTAGGTGGCACACTCTGAAGGTGCGCATTCGGCTTCTTGGTGCGGCCGTCGCGGTCGTGGTGGCGGCGGCCACGCTCGTCTCGGCCGCCCCGGCCCAGGCGCCCGCGAAGGCGAGCGCCGCCGTGATCTCCGGCTCGCTCGGCCGCGTGGCGCCCGTCAAGGCGTCCGGCGGCGAGTCGACCAGCAAGAGCATCCCGTCCAAGACGCCGAAGGGGATCGTGCTCGGTGACGGCTTCGTCAGCGTCTCGACCTCGTCCGCCGACGGCACAGCGACCGCGCAGGCCGAGGCCGACGACCTCGAGCTCTTCGGCGGCGCCGTGACCGCCTCGCTGGTGTCGCGCATCGCGACCGCGAACGCCAAGGGCGTCAAGTACCGCGGGAACATCCTCGACCTCGTCGTGGGCGAGCGCAAGATCGGCTCGGTCGAGGGCACCAAGACCTACAACTTCGACGAGGGCAAGGTCGTCGCCAACCGCGACGGCGCCGGCCTCGAGGTCACCCTGACGGCCGACCTCAACGGCTTCCCGGCGGGTACGAAGGTCGTCGTCGCCGACGTCTCGGCCAGCCCCGGCCCGAGCAAGCCGGTGGCCACCGCCACGGCGACCGCCACCGCCACCGCCGAGCCGAGCGCGACGGCCGAGCCGACCGCGACCGCCACGCCGAAGCCGCGCCCGAAGGCGCCGGCCTGGAAGAAGCGGCTGATGTCGAAGCGCTTCGTCTTCCCCGTGGGCGGCAAGACGGAGATCGGCGGGCCGTTCGGCTCCTACCGCGCCGACACCGGCGCGCATCAGGGCAACGACCTCTTCGCCGACTTCGGCACGCCCGTGGTCGCCGTCGCCGACGGCACGGTGGCCAACGTCGGCTCGCTGCCGATCTCCGGCAACCGCCTGTGGGTCTACGCCGACAGCGGCGACGAGTTCTTCTACGCACACCTCGCGTCCTTCGCGCCCGCCGCGGTCAACGACCGCCACGTCGAGGCCGGGACGATCCTCGGCTACACCGGCAACACCGGCGACGCCGAGCCGACACCGCCGCACCTGCACTTCGAGATCCACCCCGACGGCGGCGACGCCGTCGACCCGCGAAACTTCCTGCTCGCCTGGCAGAAGCGGGCGGGCGCCGCCCTGACCGACACCACCGAGCGCCCCGGCGCCCTCGTCGAGGTCCGCGACTTCATAGGAGAGGGATGAGCACCGAGGACGCGCCGAAGCCATCGATGGTCGAGCGGATGCGCGCCCAGCGCGAGGTCCACCTCGAGCGGCCGCTGTACCTGCGCGTGCTGATCGCGATCGCCGGCTTCACGCTGCTGCTCGCCGGCCTCGCGATGCTCGTCCTGCCCGGCCCGGCGCTCGCCGTCATCCCCGTGGCGCTGGCGATCCTCTCGCTCGAGTTCGCGTGGGCGGCGCGCTGGCTCGAGAAGGCGATCGAGCAGGCCGAGAAGGCCAAGCAGACCGCCAAGGAGACGAGCCGGGCCCAGCGGATCGCGGTCGGCATCGCGATCGCGCTGGCGATCGTGGCGGCGGTCGTCGCCTCGATCCTCTGGGAGATCCCGATCGTCCCGTTCACCTGATGCCCTGAGTCACTGGCGCTTGGGCGCCGGCGCCGTGGACCTCACGCGCGATGGCGCACGGTCGCGTGTCAGGTTCGGCGAGCGTCGAGTTGCTCGCGCTCTACTGGAGAAACTCGACGCTCGCGTGGCGCTCGTGCCGATCGCGCTCTGATCGCTCCCCCTCCCTCACCTGCCCGCAGTTCACCCGCGCGGCGCCATCCCACCCCGACGACGAGCCGTGAGGTCCACGGCGCCGGCGCCCGAGCGCCCGGCTAACGCAGCAGGCCGAGGCTCCCCGTGAGGCGGCGCAGTGTCTTGGCCGGGCCGTAGAACCCGAGCCCGAGGTAGTCGGGCGCCGCGGTCTCCGCGACCATCGCTCGAAAGGACTCGTAGTCGGTCGTCGTCTGACCGCAGATCGGAAAGCCGACGACGCCGACCTCGGCCTCGACCGCTCGGGCGCGCAGCGCGGCGAGCTCAGCCGCCGGCGCGCGCAGGACCGGCAGTCCGGTCGTGATCAGCCCGGGGTGACGGGAACCGCCGCCGTCCTCGTAGTCCTCGCCCAGCAGCTCGGGCACCCGTGCACCGAGCGTCATCGCCACCACCGCCGCCGCGTTTGCCGCGAGCCCCGGCGCGAGCGCCTCGTCGACCACCACCACACATCGCGTTCCGTTCGTCATCAAGGCACAATGGAACCATGCCTACGGACGAACGAGTCAATGTCCGCACGATATCCGGAGGATCGCCACGATGACCGGACTTGATGCGACCGACTGGGCGCTGATGCGCGCGCTGCAGGACGATGCACGGACGAGCAACCGCGAGCTGGCCGCCGCGGTGCACGTCTCGCCCTCGACCTCGTCGGAGCGTGTACGCGGCCTGAAAGCCGACGGCGTCATCCGCGGCTACCACGCCGACATCGACCTCGGCGCGCTCGGCCGCCACGTCCAGGCGCTGACCGCGATCACGATCCGGCCGCCGACGCGCGAGATCATCGAGGCCTTCCGCAACTGGGTGTCGGAGCTGCCCGAGATCGTCGGCGTCTTCGTCGTCTCCGGCACCGCCGACTTCCTGCTGCACGTCGCGGTGCCGGACACCGATGCGCTGTACGCCTTCGTCATCGACCGCCTGACCGAGCGCCCCGAGGTCGCCGACGTCAACACGTCAGTGGTGTACGAGCACATTCGCCGCACGGTGCTCGAACCGCTGGCGGGCTAGCCACACCAGCGGGGCGAGCAGGAAGCGCTGCAGGCCGACGCCGATCAGCGGTGCGTGCGCCTCCTGGTCGTAGCGGCGGGCGAGCTGGGCGAGCGTGATCAGGTTGCGCGGGAGCCCGCCGCGGGTCAGCTTCCCCGCCTCGGCGAGGGCGACGACCTCGGCGAACATGTACTCCATCGCCAGCGCCGGGCGGACCTCGACGTGCATGCGCGCCTCGCCCTCGCCCGCGTTGCCGAAGCCGTGCGCGACGCCGGGCGGCGCCTCGACCACGTCGCCCGGGCCGGCGACGAACGTGCGCAGGCCGAGCCGGAACCGCACGCGGCCCTCGAGCACCTCGAAGCGCTCGGTCTGGATCGGATGCACGTGCGCCACCGGGACCTTGCCGCCGGGACGCAGCGCGAAGTCGAAGGCGAGCAGCTCGCCGCCGGTGCTGGCGGCGGTGTGCGTGAAGGTGAAGCGCTCGCCGGTAACGGGGTTCTCGAGCGTCTCGCCGGGAGCGATCATGCCCAGACCCCGGTCGCGGCGGTGGCGCGGGCGTAGTCGCCGAACGACCGCGGCGGGCGGCCCAGCGCGCGCTGGACACCGTCCTGCGGCTGCGCGTTGCGGCCGTCGAGCACCTCGGTGAAGAGGAAGGTCACGAGCGCGGCCTCCTCCTCGGGCACGCCGGCCTCGAGCATGCCGGCCGCGAAGGCCCCGACGGGGACCTCGACGAAGCGCAGCGGGCGGCCGGTGGCGGCGGCGATCTCCGCGACCGCCTCGTCGAAGCGCAGCGCCCGCGGGCCGGTCAGCTCGTAGACGCGACCGTGGTGGCCGTCCTCGGTCAGCGCGAGCACGGCGACCTCGGCGATGTCCTCGACGTCCACGAACGGCTCGGGGACCTCACCGGCGGGGAGCGCGACCTCACCGGCGAGGACGCCGTCGAGCAGGAACGCCTCGCTGAAGTTCTGCGCGAACCAGCTGCAGCGCACGATCGTCCATTCGCGTGCCGGCGGCGATCAGCTCCTGCTCGGCGCGCTGGGCCTCGGCCTCGCCGCGGCCCGAGAGCAGCACCAGGCGCTCGACGCCCTGCGCCGCGGCCAGTCGCGCGAAGGCGCCGATGGTCTCCGGCGCGCCCGCGACGGCGATGTCGGGGTAGTAGGAGACGTAGACCGCGGACACGTCCTCCAGCGCACCCGGCCATGTCGCCTCGTCGTTCCAGTCGAACGGGAGCGAGCGCGACCCGACGCGCACCGGCACGCCCTCGGCCCGCAGCCGCTCGACCACGCGCCGTCCCGTCTTGCCGGTGCCGCCCAGAACCAGTGTGTGAGTGCTCATACGGGCATTGAAATACGCCGAGCCCTGGACGGTCCATAGCTGAATCGCGCGACTTCATACGTGATCGTCTAAGGTCTTGAAGCATGGACGCCGTGGCCGGACTGCTCGATGGACCCCGGGCGCGAGGCGCGTTCCTGCTGCGCTCGACGATGGACCCGCCGTGGTCGCTGCGGATCGAGGACGAGGCGCCGCTGACGCTGATGGCGATCGTCCGCGGCAGTGCCTATGTCGTGCCCGACGGCGGCGAGGTCATTCGCCTCGGCGCCGGCGACGTCGCGATCGCGCGCGGCCCGGACCCGTACGTCGTCGCCGACGCCCCGGGCACACCGCCGCAGGCGATCATCCACCCGGGCCAGCGCTGCACGACGCCCGACGGGTCCGAGCTGAAGCTGATGGACTTCCTCGGTACCCGCGACTGGGGCAACAGCCCCGACGGCGAGACGGTGATGCTGACCGGCACCTACCAGCTCGACGGCGAGGTCAGCCAGCGCCTGCTGCGCGCGCTCCCGCCGCTGCTGGTGGTCAAGGGCGACGCCTGGGAGACGCCGCTGATCGGCCTGCTCGCCGACGAGATCGTCAAGGACGAGCCGGGCCAGGAGGCCGTGCTGGACCGTCTGCTCGACCTGCTCCTGATCGCGGTCCTGCGCACGTGGTTCGCCCGCCCGGAGGCGCACGCGCCGGGCTGGTACCGCGCCCACGCCGACCCGATCGTCGGCCCCGCCCTGCGGGCCCTGCACGACGACCCCGCGCACCAGTGGACCGTCGCCGAGCTCGCCGACGGCGCCGGCGTCTCTCGCGCCGCGCTCGCGCGACGCTTCAATGACCTCGTGGGCGAACCCCCGATGAGCTTCCTGACCGGCTGGCGGATCGCCCTCGCCGCCGACCTCCTGCGCGAGCCGGGCGCGACCGTCGGCTCGGTCGCCCCGCAGGTCGGCTACGGCTCGGCGTTCGCGCTGAGCACTGCTTTCAAGCGCCTCCGCGGCGTCAGCCCACGCGAATACCGACTGGCGGCCGCCTGATGAACGACTCCCTCGACGAACTCCTCGATCGCTCGCTCGCCCTCGGCAACCGGCTCGCCGTCGACGAGGCCCTCGAGATCAACCAAGCCATCCTGGAGCTCGACCCGGCGAACGAGATCGCCGCGACCCGGCTCGGCATCGGGTTGATCGGTGCGGGACGGCCCGAGGACGCGGTCCCGGTCTTCGAGGCGGTGCTGCGCACGCACCCCGAGAACGCGTTCGCCGAGAAGCGGATGCAGCAGGCGCAGCGCGACATCGCGAGCGCCGGCGCGGCCAAGCCGCGACGGCGCCGGAAGGCGAAGGTGGCCCGCGAGGTGTGGGTCAAGGCGATGCACTACAAGGACGGCTTCACCGTCACGCCGGGCCGGCTGACGTGGGTCAGCGACGCCGGCATCATCGATCAGTACGGGCGGCGCAGATTCCGCGACAACGGCCAGCCCTGGGGCGAGCCGTCCTGGCGCGTGGGCGATCCCGTCGGCCTCTGCCTGGACGACTCGAACCGGGTCGCGGTGCTGACCGAGGTCGCGGCGCGCCCGGCGTTCGACCCGTCCTTCGTGGCCGCCCAGAGCGGCTCGGCCGAGGACGGCGAACGCTGGCCCTGGGTCACCGAGGTGCGCGTGCTCACCACGCTGCCGCCCGAGTCGGCGCCCACGCTCGAGGACCTGGAGATCCCCGTCAACAGCATGCAGCAGCGCACTCGCAAGCTGCTCGACGCGACCCAGAGCGGGCTTCTCCTCAACCGCTACGGGCGTACCTGACGTTCAGGCGGACTTGACGATCAGCATCACGCCGCCGCCGACCGTCACCAGCGTCGACGTCACCTGCGGGTCGCCGTAGACGAGCTCGGAGAACTCGACCAGCTCCTTGGCGTGCGAGAGCGAGTTGTCGACGACGAGCAGGCCGTTGGGGCGCATGACGCGGATCAGCTCGGGCCAGTAGCCGGCGTAGAGCGGGCGCTCGGCGTCGAGGAAGATCACGTCGAAGGCGTCGTCGGCGAAGCTGCGCAGGGCCTCGGCGGCGTCCTGGGTGCGCAGCTCGACGCGGTCGGCCACGCCGGCGTGGCGCAGGTTGTCCTGGGCCTGGGCGGTGCGCTCGGCCTCGATCTCGAGGCTGAGGACGGTGCCGTCGACGGCCTCGGCGGCGTCGCCGAGCCAGATCGTCGAGTAACCGTTGGAGGTGCCGATCTCGAGCACGCGGGTCGCGCGCATCGCGCGGACGAGGACGCCGAGCAGCTCGGCGGTCTCGGGCTCGACGTTGCGCAGGCGCTGCAGCCGGTCCTCGCGCTGCTCGTCGTGGGCGCGACCGTGCGCGTAGAGCTCGTCGAGGAAGGTCTGGCGGGTGGAGTCCATAGCTATGCGGAGGCCTCGTCGAGAAGGGAGAGTTCGTCGGCACCGAGGACCAGGCCGACGCGCCGGCAGGACCTCCGCGGAGTTGTCGGGTGTTGCGGGCGCTCGCGATCGGGGCCACGACCCCGGGCTTGGCCGCGAGCCAGGCGACGGCGATCGCCGCGACCGGGACGTCGTGCGCGCCGGCGACCTCGTCCAGCGCGGCCAGCACGGTCTGGCCGCGGGCGTCGAGGTACTTCGACGCCGTGCCGGCGCGCGGGCTGTCGCCGTCGGCGGAACCCGGCCGGTACTTGCCGGTCAGAAAACCGCTCGGCCAGCGCGTAATACGGCGCGACGGACAGCCCGTACTCGGCCACGATCGGCGCGTACTCGCGCTCGTAGCGCGTCGCGCTCGACGAGGTTGTAGTGCGGCTGCAGCCAGACGTACGGCGCCAGGCCCTCGCGCGTCGGCGAGCTCCAGCGACTCGGTCAGCCGCTCGCCCGAGATGTTCGAGGCGGCGACGTGGCGGACCTTGCCTTCGCGGACCAGCGCGTCGAACGCGCGGACGGTCTCCTCGACCGGCACCGACCCGTCGTCCTTGTGGGCGTAGTAGAGATCGATGCGGTCGGTCTGCAGCCGCGCCAGCGACGCCTCGGCGTGCGTGCGCGATGTTCGGCGCCGAGAGCCCGCCGTCGGAGCCGACCTTGGTCGCGATCACCAGCGCGTCGCGGTTGCCGCGCGCGGCCATCCACTCGCCGATGATCCGTCTCCGACGATGCCCATGTTCGGGCGCATGTAGGTGTCCGCGGTGTCGATGAAGTTGCCGCCCGCCGCGACGTAGGCGTCGAGCACGGCGAACGAGGCGTCGCGATCCGCGGTCCAGCCGAAGACGTTGCCGCCGAGGCAGAGGCCGTAGACGTCGAGATCCATGGCCCCCAGACTACGAAACGAAAGAGGGCGCCCGTTGGGCGCCCTCTCGAAGTTGCGGGGGGTCCGGGGGCGGCAGCCCCCCGGTGTCAATCTCTAGGCCGCCGTACCGGCGGGCGTACTGGGCGGGGAGGCCGTCGTCGAGGTGTACTCGAACTCCTCCTCGGCTCCGAACAGCGCGTCGAGCACCTTCTTGCGCAGCCCCTCGGAGAGCGCGAGGGCGACGGCGCCGCCGACGATGCCCAGCAGCACGACGCGGCCGAGGCCGCTCTTCTTCTTCTTGGCGGGCGCCTCGTGCAGCGCCACGCTGACGTCGCGGACGTTGCCCGCGGCTTCCTTGATGTGCTTCTGCAGCTTCTTGTCGTCGAAGATCTGCTTGGTCGGGCTCTTGCCGTTGTTCAGACGCCCGTAGGCGTCGCGTGCCGACTCATACGCCTGGACGATGTTCTGTCGCAGGTCGTCGTCTTCGATGAGCCGCTGGACGTACGGGTTCGAGCGGGCGGACTGCGCCGCCTTCCCGGCCTTCTGCACCTTCTTGCTTGCCATCGCGCCCTCGCTCAACTCGCTTTCAAGTTCGCTCTCTGGGGCGAGCATACCCGGGTCGGCCATCTACAAGTGCGGCATCGAACACGTCGCCGATCTCATCGACCCATACGAATTCCAGGTTCTTGCGCAACTGCTCGGGGATGTCCTCGATGTCGAGCTCGTTGCGAGCGGGTGCCAGAACCCGCCGTACACCGGCCCGTTGAGCGGCCAGCGCCTTCTCTTTGAGGCCCCCGATCGGCAGCACCTTCCCGGTCAGGGTGAGCTCGCCGGTCATCGCCGTATCGTCGCGAACCGGGCGCCCAGTGACCAGTGACATCAGCGCCGTCGCCATCGTGATCCCGGCGCTCGGGCCGTCCTTCGGGATCGCGCCGGCGGGCACGTGGATGTGCAGGTCGTGGGTCGCGAACCAGTCGTCGGGCAGGTCGGCATGACCGCGCACGTAGGAGAGCGCGGCCTGCGCGGACTCTTTCATGACGTCCCCGAGCTGACCGGTGATCAGCAGCTTGCCCTTGCCGGGCATCGCGGTCGCCTCGACGTAGAGCACGTCGCCACCGACCGGCGTCCACGCCAGCCCGGTCGCGACACCCGGCTCCGAGGTGCGGCGCTTGAGGTCGGGCTGGAAGCGCATCCGCCCGAGCAGCTCGCGCGCCTTCGGGGCCGTCACCGAGACCTTGCGCTGGTGCTCGCCCAGCGCGACGCTGAGCGCGACCTTGCGGCAGGCCGAGGCGATCTCGCGCTCGAGCCCGCGCACGCCGGCCTCCCGCGTGTACTCCTCGATGATCGTCTTCAGCCCCGGGTCCGTGAACGCGATCTGCGAGCGCTTGAGGCCGGCCCGGTCGATCTGGCGCGGCACGAGGTAGCGCTTGGCGATCTGGAGCTTCTCCTCGGCCGTGTAGCCCGCGAGCTGGATGATCTCCATCCGGTCGCGCAGCGGTGGCGGGATCGTGTCGAGCGTGTTCGCCGTGGTGATGAAGAGGACGTGCGAGAGGTCGAACGGGACGTCGAGGTAGTGATCGCGGAACGTCGTGTTCTGCTCGGGGTCGAGCACCTCGAGCATCGCGCTGGCGGGATCGCCGCGAAAGTCCGCGCCCATCTTGTCGATCTCGTCGATCATGAACAGCGGGTTGTTGGCGCCCGCGTCGCGCAGCGCGCGGATGATCGTCCCCGGCATCGCGCCGATGTAGGTGCGCCGGTGACCGCGGATCTCCGCCTCGTCGCGCACGCCGCCGGCCGAGATGCGCTCGAACTTGCGGTCCATCGCCCGCGCGATCGACCGCCCCAGCGACGTCTTGCCGACGCCCGGGGGGCCGACGAAGCACATGATCGACGAGCCGCCCGGCTGCGTCGGACGGGCGCTGACGAGCTTGCGCACGGCCAGGAACTCGAGGATCCGGTCCTTGACCTTGGCGATGTCGTAGTGATCGGCGTCGAGCACCTCGCGGGCATGGGCGAGGTCGAGGTTGTCGTCGGTGCGCGTGCTCCACGGCAGCGAGGCGATCCACTCCAGGTAGGTGCGGATGACGCCGTGCTCGGCCGCGGCCTGCGGGAGCTTCTCGAGCCGCGAGAGCTCACGGTCGGTCTGCTTGCGCACGTCCTCGGGCAGCCCGAGCGCCCGCCAGCTGCGTGCGCAGGTCGTCGAGCTCGGCCTCCAGCGGGTCCTTCTCGCCGAGCTCCTCCTGGATCGCCTTGAGCTGCTGGCGCAGGACGTAATCGCGCTGCGAGGACTCCATCTCCGACATCACCTGCGACTGGATCTTCGAGCCGATCGCGACGATGTCGAGCTCGCGCGCGAGCACCTCCGAGAGCAGGCGCAGGCGCTTGCCGACGTCGACCTCCTCCAGCAGCGCCTGCTTCTCCTCGACCTTGATCCGCAGCGCGCCCGCGATCAGGTGCGCGAGCGCGGAGGGCTCCTCGAGGTTGGCGACCGCCATCTGCAGCTCCTCGGGGAGGTACGGGACCTCCTCGATGATGTGCGTGAACGTCTGCTGGACGTTGCGCATCAGGGCCGTCAGCTCGGGCCCCTCCTCGACCTCGTCGGGCAGCTCGGAGATGCGCGCCCGCAGATACGGCTCCTCGCCGACCCACTCCTCGATCTTCACCCGCTGGCCCGCCTGGACGAGGATCCGCAGGCTCCCGTCGGGCACCTTGAGCATGCGCGCGACGACGCCGGCGACGCCGACCGTGTGCAGCTGGTCGGGACCGGGCGTCTCGAGGTTCGGGTTCTTGGAGCCCAGCATCACGAGCATGCGGTCGCCGGTCAGCACGTCGTTGACGAGCTGGATCGAGCGGTCCTGACCGACCGCGAGCGGCGTCAGCGTGTCGGGATAGGTGACGGTGTCGCGCAGCGGCAGCACCGGCAGCGTGTCGGGGAGCGGGCCGATGAACTCGCCGTCGATCGCGCTCATAGATTCGGGAAGAGGTCCCGCTCTTGAGGCATTGGCGCCGATGCTACTTCAGTCAAACGACTGTCCGTCTGTGCCGCTCAGGGGTTCCAAGCGGTCACAGCGTGAGTACGTTCGTCTGATGCGCAGGTCGCTCGTGCTCGCCCTTTTCGCCTTGCTGGTCGCGGTTCCCGCGTCCGCACGGGCGAACAGCGTGACCCTGTGGGCCTGCCACGGACCCGCCGGTGGGGCGCTGCCCTTCGGCTATACGGCCTCCGGCTCGTTCGAGGCGTCGTTCGCCACGCCCGACGGCGGCTGCGCCGCGCCGGGCGGCACGATCCGGCTCGGCTTCCTGCACCCGGACCCGCTCGGGGGGCACTTCGCCTCGCTGCGCTTCGCCCCGCCTGAGGGCGTGGCCGTCGACGGCGTCTGGCTCGGCCGCCGCGTCAGCGGGCCCGGGTACTGGGCACGCACGTCGACGACCGAGCTCGAGTCGCTCGACCAGCGGGCCCTGCTCGACGGCGTCTTCGCCTCGACGGCGAGCGGTCAGTGGGTCGAGCTGGGCATCCGCTGCGACGCCGACCCGGCGACGCGCTGCGACGCCACCGGGACCGGCGTCGACTTCCACTTCGCCGCCCTGATGGTCCGCGACGAGTCCAAGCCCACGTTCACCCTCGGCGGCATCCCCGGCTTCGCGTCGGGCGCGATGGATCTGAGCGTCGACGCCCGCGACACGGGGCTCGGGCTGTCGAGCATCAGCGCGACGTTCGCCGGGGCGCCCGTCGCCGCGATCAAGCTCGGCCAGAGCTACTGCGCCGAGCTCTCCCCGGGCGACAGCACGGCCGACCTCCCGCTCGCCGAGGACTGTCCGGCCGCGAGCCGCAAGACGCTGGTCGTGGACACCACCGCGGTCGCCGACGGGACGCAGCGCCTGCAGGTCGTCGTCGCCGACGCCGCCGGGAACACCAGCGCGCGCGACTACGACGTCAAGGTCCTCAACCACCCGCCGGTCGTGTCGACCCGACCCCGACCCCGACCCCGACGCCGCGCAAGCCGGTCGCCGTCCCGCCCACGCAGACGCCGACCCCGGTGCCGGTCAAGAACGTCGGCGTCCTGAAGGTCCCCAAGCACTACTCGGTCTCGCGCGCCGGCTCGCTGAAGGTCGACGTGAGCTGCCCCGCCGCCGCGCCCGCCAGCTGCAGGCTGAGCCTGAAGCTCGCCGCGCGGCTCCCCGGCCGCAAGAAGTCCGCCACGATCGCGACCGCCAGCAAGACGGCGAAGCCCGGCGCGGGCGCGAAGATCACGATGAAGCTCTCCGCTTCGGCCCGCAGCGCGCTGGCCAAGAAGAGGCAGCTGAGCGCGGTGCTGACGCTCACCGGCGCGGCGCCGGTGACCGTTCAGCTCAAGCGGTAGCTAATACGCCGAGGGACGGACGAGGCGGATGTCGACCGCCATCGGCCGTTCGGTCGGCTGGCCGAAGTAGAAGCCCTGCCCGAGGTCGACGCCGAGCTCGGCCATCGCGCGGAACTCGTCCACGCGCTCGACGCCCTCGGCGACGACCTTGGCGCCGAGCTCGTGGGCGCAGTCGACCAGCGCCTGCGACCAGGCGCAGGCGGGCCGGGGAATGCTGGATGCCGGAGGTCAGCGCGTTGTCGATCTTGGCGATGTCGGGGCGCAGCAGCTCGAGGCAGGCGAGCGAGTCGGTGCCGCCGGAGAGGTCGTCGAGGGCGACGAGCGCGCCGCGCTTGCGGTGGCCCTGGACCATCTCGTGCAGCAGGTCGCGGTCCGGGCAGCGCTCGGGCCGGATGATCTCGATGCAGATCCGCGACGGGTCGGCGCCGAGGCGGCCGACGACCGGCCAGGTCGTGCGCATCGAGCTCTCGACGTCCAGCACCGCGCGCGGGTCGAGGTTGACGAACAGGATCTCGCCCTCGGGCAGCATCGGCAGGCCGATCTCGAGCGCCGCGGTGCGGGCGCGATAGTCGAAGGAGAAGAGCGCGTCGTGGGCCTCGGCGGCGGCGACCAGCTCGGCGCCGCGCAGCTCGACGGTGCCGAGCATGCCGCGCATCAGCGCCTCGCGCCCGAAGGCACGGCCGGTGCGTCAGCTCGACGATCGGCTGGAAGTGCGGCTTCATCTGCCCGTGCGAGAGAAACTCGGGGAACCAGTCGGTGCGTGCGCGGTCGAGCAGCGTCTCGGCCAGGACCGGCAGCGACTGCTCGTCGGCGAGCCGCACGGCGAACAGGCAGGCGCGCTCAGACCCCGAGAGCGTCTTGACGACCGTCTTGAGGCGGTCGTCCCAGCCCGGTCCGGCCAGCAGCAGCCCTTCCACGGAGATATCTCCCGCGGCGGGTTCTGTGGCGAGGTGCTCGATCTTGTAGAGCACTGAAGGCCGGTGCGAGAGCAGTCGCACGCCATCCATGGCGGCGGTGGCAGGGGTCACAGCCCAAGGATCGGCTAAAGCGGCTAGGTCTTTACCGGCCGAGCTCGTAAGTGGCACCTTCGTGGGCGGCATCGACCGGCGCCGCCGAAGCCCCGGGCGCCCTCGGCGAGTGCCCATTCGACGTCCAGCTCGTCGGAGAAGTGCGTCAGGACCAGCCGCTTCGCGTTCGCCCGCGCGCCCGTGCTCGCCGGCCTCCTCCGGGCGTGAGGTGCCCGCGCGGGCCCTCGCGCTCCGGCCGCGGCAGCGTCGCCTCGATCAGCAGCAGGTCGGTGCCGGACGCGAACGCGCACAGCTCGTCGTTGGGCGCGCAGTCGGCGGAGAAGGTGAAGCGCGCGCCGTCCTCGGAGGCCAGCTCGACGGCGTTGCAGGGGATGAAGTGCGGGACCGGCTGGAAGCGCGCCGTCATGCCGCCGAGCGTCGATCGTGTCGCCGGGGTCGTAGATCGTCACGTCGAAGGCGACCTCGATGTGGTCGGCGGTCATCCCGGTCGCCGCGCACATCCCGGCGAACGCCTCGAGGGCGCCGGGCGGCGCGATCAGGCGCGGGCGCGCCGGCTCGGTCGGTCCCGGGATGCCCGTCGACCGGGACGGGCTGCTGGCGCGGCGCGTAGCGCAGCGCCGGAGGCGAACGGGACCAGGTCGAGGATGTGGTCGGCGTGCAGATGGGTGATCACCACGGCGTCGACGTCGACGTAGTCGACGAAGCGGCGCAGCTTGGCGAAGACGCCGGCGCCGCAGTCGAGCAGCACGGTCTGGCCGCCGCCCTCGACCAGGTAGCCCGAGCAGGCGCCGTCCACGTCCTGCCAGGCGGGCGACTTTCCCAGCACGGTGATGCGCACGAGCTCTCCAGACCCTCCTCGTGTGGGACCCTAGTCACACCAGTGACGCTGCTCGCCGAAGTGGGCTTCGACGTCGTGGCGCTCATCCTCGGCGGCCTGCTGATGCTCGGCGCGCTCGCTGTCCGGGCTCGCCCATCGCTCGTTCCTGTCGCTGACGGCGCTCTTCGTGCTGGCCGGCTTCGTGCTCGGCGACGGCGGCTTCGGCGTGCTCGACCTCGACCCGCGCTCGGAGTTCGTCGCACGACCTCGCGGTCGTCGCGCTGATCGTGATCCTGTTCCGCGACGGGCTCGAGGTCGAGGCCGAGATGCTCCAGAAGGCGTGGCGGCTGCCGCTGCGCAAGCTCGTCGTGGCGATGCCGCTGACCTGCGTGATCGTCGCCGCTGGCCACGCACTGGCTCGTCGGGCTCGGCTGGACGGAGAGCTTCCTCGTCGGCGCGCTGCTGTCGCCGACCGACCCGGTGCTCTCGTCGAGCGTGGTCACCAACCCGCGCGTGCCGCGGGTCGTGCGCCACTCGCTCAACCTCGAGTCGGGCCTGAACGACGGGCTGGCGCTGCCGGCCGTGCTCGCCTTCACCGCGGTGCTGGCCGGCGACGACGACTTCGTCTGGTGGCGCTTCGTGCTCCAGGACGTGACGCTCGGCTTCGCGTTCGGGATCGCGATGGGCTTCGCTCGCGGCGGCGCTGATCCCGCGCGACGCGAGGATCCCCGCCCACCAGCGTCGCTGTACGCGCTCGGGCGTCGCGTTCGCCACCTACGGCGTCACGGTCCTGCCGCCCGAGGGCAACGGGCTGATCGCCGTCTTCGTCTGCGCGATCACGCTCGGCATCCGCCGCCACGACCTGCGCCAGGCGTTCGAGGAGCGCGCGGAGGACATCGTCGAGATCGTCAAGCTCGGCGTGTTCGTCGTCTTCGGCTCGCTGCTGACGTTCGACGGGCTCTTCGGCGACGGCTGGGCGGCGGTCGGCGTCGTCGCCGTCACGCTGCTGATCGCGCGGCCCGCGGCGATCGCGATCGCGCTGATCGGGACGAAGCTGCCGTTCTACCTGCAGGCCTTCATGGCCTGGTTCGGGCCCAAGGGCGTGGCCACGATGACGTTCTCGCTGCTGGTGCTGGCCGAGGGCTTCCCCAGCGCCGAGCGGATCTTCAACCTCGCGGCGCTCTGCGTCTTCGTGTCGATCCTGGCGCACGGGCTGTCCGACACGCCAGGTTCGAACTGGGTCGCTAGCCGTGCAGAGCGGCCTGCTCGTCAGCGCTAGGGAAGGCCCAGGCGGACTGGCGCCGGCGCTCCTGGCGGAAGACGAAGCGCATCTGCGTCGGCGGCCGCAGCCCGTCGGGATGGTCGGGCCGGAACGTCGCGCACGGCTCGTCCACTTCCAGCGCGCACAGGCCGTTGCGGGAGAAGAAGCACTCCTCGCAGGTGACCTTCTTCGACCTCTTGGCACGCGGCGGCGTGGCGACTGCTGACACGACTTCGACGACCCCTTGGTTCACGACTTCGTCACAGGACGGGGCGATCAAAGCGGAGCGGTCCGGGACGTGCAAGGGCAGCCCGTGCGCCGGATCCGCAAAACGCAGGTTCTTCGTGTTGTTCCCGCAAATAGCCCGCAACGGCGCCTTTTCCTCCCCCTTTGCGGGGAGCGCGATCCCGCAATCTCCGTGATTTGAAGCCTGTCAGCCTGGGGAGCATGGGCGGCTTGCAGATCCTCGTCACCGGCGTCTCCGGCTTCGTCGGCGCCGCGCTCGTCCCGCGGCTGCTGCGCGACGGGCACGCCGTGCGCGGCTTCGCCCGTTCGCGGACGCGGACCGAGGCCGCCGGCAGCGCGCTCGACGACCTCGTGCTCGGCGACGCCACGACCGGCGCGGGGCTCGAGCGCGGCGCTGGACGGCGTCGACGTCGCCTACTACCTGATCCACTCGATGGAGGGCCCGGCGGGCGGCTTCGTCGACCTCGAGCGCCGCCAGGCCGAGCACTTCGCCGCGGCCGCGAGCGCCGCCGGGCGTGCGGCGGATCGTCTACCTCGGCGGCCTGCTGCCCGTCCGACGGCGCAGCTCTCGCGCCATCTCGCCTCGCGGCTGGCGGTCGAGCAGACGCTGCTGGCCGCGGCGCCGGAGTCGGTCGCGCTGCGCGCCTCGATCGTCATCGCCGCCCGCTCGCGCTCGTTCCGCTTCCTCGTGCGGCTGATCGAGCGCCTGCCGGTGCTCGCGCTGCCGGCCTGGCGCGTGAACCGCACCGCAGCCGGTCGACGGCCGCGACGTGCTCGAGTTCCTGGCCGCCGCGGCGACGCTGCCCGCGGCCCACACCGGGCGTGCCTGGGACTCGGCGGTCCGGACGTGATGAGCTACCAGGAGCTGATCGAGCGGATCGCCGCGGTGATGCTGATCGACCGGCCCGCCGTTGTCGCTGCCGTTCAACCTGACGCCGGTCGCCGCGGTCGTCGCCGCGGCCGTCGCCAGCGAGGACCCGGGGCTGATCGAGCCGCTGATGGAGTCGCTCGAACATGACCTGCTGCCGCGCGACGATGGCGCGGCGGCGATCTTCGGCGTCCGCCTGCACCGCTTCGAAGCCGTCGGTCGAGCGTGCCCTGCGTGATATGGAGCAGGCCGCATGAGTGAAGTTCGCGCGCAGATCGAGATCGCCGCAGCCCCCGAGACTGTCTATGACCTGATGCTCGACCCCGAGCGACTGCACGAATGGGTCACGATCCATCGCAAGCTCAATCACACGGATTCCGGTGAGCCACGTGAGGGGTTCAGAGATGGATCAGACGCTGTGTCTGCGCCATGCGAACTTCAAGGTGCACTGGACACTCACCGAGGCGAGCCGTCCACACCATGCGACGTGGGAGGGCAGAGGCCCCGCGGGCTCCTACGCCCGTACCACTTACCGCCTGAAGCCTGACGGGGACGGGACCCACTTCGAGTACGAGAACGAGTTCAAGGCACCCGGGCGGCGTGCTGGGCATGGCGGCAAGTCGTGTCGTCGTCGGTGGCGTCCCCGAGCGCGAGGCCAAGCGTTCACTTCAACAACTCAAAGCACTGCTCGAACGCTGACCGGCAACGGACCGTGCGCCGGTTCGACTGTGTAGGAGTACCTTGTGTGACGCCTTTAACACTCTCTCCCCCGGAGTCACACTCAGATGGCCGACTTTCTCGACGAGAAGCGCAAAGAGATCCAAGACCGCCTGAAGGAGCTCAAGCCGGCCGTCGACGAGTACCAGCTGCTGCTCGGCGGCCGATCAGGCACTCGGTGGACATCAGCAACGGGCCGGCCAAGCCGGCCGCGAAGGCCGCGCGCGGCACCCGCCGCCGCGGCGTAAGAGCAGCGCTTCCACCGGCGCCAAGCGCGGCCGTCCCAAGGGTGGCGGAACGCGCGCCGCGCAGGCGCTGCAGCTGGTGAAGGACCGCCCCGGCATCACCATCCCGGAGCTCGCCGAGGCGATGGAGATCCAACAGAATTACCTGTACCGCGTGATGCCCGGACTCGCCGAAGAGGGAAAAGTGACGAAGTCCGGGCGCGGTTGGCACCTGCGCGAAGGCGTAGTGAGTTAGTTCACGAGGCCCAGCTTGGCGACGGCGGCCCGCTCCTCCTGGAGCTCGTTGACCGTCTTGGTGATGCGCTCGCGGGAGAACTCGGGCACGTCGAGGCCCTGGACGATCTCCCACTCACCGTTCGCGGTGCGCACCGGGAAGGAGGTGATGATTCCCTCCGGCACGTCGTAGGACCCGTCGGAGGGGACGGCCATCGAGACCCAGTCACCGTCGGCGGTGCCGTTCACCCAGTCATAGACGTGATCGATCGCGGCGCTGGCGGCGCTGGCGGCCGAGGACGCGCCGCGCGCCTCGATGATCTCCGCGCCGCGCTTGCCGACGCGCGGGATGTAGTCGTCCGCCACCCACGCCTCGTCGCCGACGACGTCCCACGCACGCTCACCGCGGACCTTGGCGTTGAACAGGTCGGGGTACATCGACGGTGAGTGATTGCCCCAGATCGCCATGTTGGTGATCTCCGACACCGAGGCGCCGGTCTTCTGCGCGAGCTGCGCGATCGCGCGGTTGTGATCCAGGCGCGTCATCGCGGTGAAGCGCTCGCTGGGCACGCCGTCGGCGTTGCTCATCGCGATCAGCGCGTTGGTGTTGGCCGGGTTGCCGACGACCAGGACCTTGATGTCCGACGCCGCGCCGGCCGCGATCGCCTCGCCCTGGGGCTTGAAGATGCCGCCGTTGGCCTCGAGCAGGTCGGCGCGCTCCATGCCCTTCGTGCGCGGGCGGGCGCCGACCAGCAGCGCGATGTTGGTGCCGTCGAACGCCTGCTTGGCGTCGTCGTAGATGTCGATGCCCGCGAGCAGCGGGAACGCGGAGTCGAAGACCTCGAGCGCGGTGCCCTCGGCGGCCTTGACGGCCTGCGGGATCTCGAGCAGCTTGAGGTGGACCTGCGTGTCGGGGCCGAGCAGCTGTCCGGAGGCGATGCGGAAGAGAAGGGCGTAGCCGATCTGCCCGGCGGCGCCGGTGACTGTGACGGTAGTAGCCATACGTCAAGGCTATGTCGAACGCTTCACTCCGCACACGATGTTCGGCGGCGGATCCTCACTCCAGCTCTTCAAGATCAGCGGCATCCGCGTCGGGCGTTCATCCGTCGTGGTTCTTCATCCTGTTCCTGTCGATCTGGTGGCTGCAGGACTCCTTCGAGTCGCGATCATCCAATCCGGCCAGGGCTTCATCGCCGCCGTCATCGCCGCGTTCCTGTTCTTCGGCTCGATCGTGCTGCACGAGCTCGGGCACGCGTTCGCCGCGCGCCGCGAGGGGATCGGCGTCGGCGGGATCGACCTCTTCTTCTTCGGCGGCTTCATGCGCGCCATGCGCGACTCCGAGACGCCCGGCGAGGAGTTCCGCGTCGCCGCGGCCGGCCCGGCGGTGACGCTGGCGCTGACCGTGATCTTCGGCGCGATCGGCTTCGCGCTGCTCGGCGACGCGTTCGGCGACGCCGCGACGTTCCAGATCGCGTCGGGCTCGATGCTCGAGGTGATCGTCGCGTTCACCGCGCTCGCCAACGCCGCGCTGTTCATCCTCAACATGGTCCCGGCGTTCCCGCTCGACGGCGGCCGGATCGCGCGCGTCGGTCGCCTGGCAGCATCAGCGGCGACCGCAACAAGGCGACCAAGCTCGCCGCCTACATGGGCCAGGGCTTCGCCGGGCTGATGATCGGCTGGGGCATCTACCGCCTGATCGGCGCCAGCGACACCGCCGACGGGCTGTGGTGGGTCGTGCTCGGCTGGATGCTCGGCGGCGCCGCACGCGCCGCGGTCGTCCAGAGCAACTTCGCCGACCCGGATCGAGGGGATCACCGCCGGCGACATCATGGATTCCGAGCCCGTCGTGATCCCGGCCGGGCTTCCCGTCGAGCGCGCCTACGACGAGTTCTTCCTGCGCTACCAGGGCTGGCCGTGGTTCGCGGTCGTCGAGGAGGACGGCCATTTCGCCGGCCTCGCCCACCGCGCGGCGGTCGAGCACGCGGCCCTGAAGGAGGACCCGACGCTCCCCGTCAGGGACGTCGTCGCCGACTCCGCGCCGGTCCGGATCGACACCCCGCTGGAGTCGCTGATCGGCAACGAACCGCTGCGCTCGCTCGGCGCGCTGATGGCCGTCGACGCCGAAGGACACCTGCGCGGCGTGGTCACGCTCGAGCAGGTCACGCGCGCGCTTCAGGCACGCCTGGCGTAGCCCCCGGCGCGCCTAAAGCTATTGTGCGGGCATGCCCGCACACGACGTGTTGATCATCGGCGCCGGTCTCGCCGGTCAGCGGGCCGCCCTGGCGGCGGCGCGCGCTGGGGCGACGGTGGCGATCATGAGCAAGGTCCATCCCGTCCGGTCGCATTCCAACGCGGCCGCCGGTGGGATCAACGCCGCACTGAACCCCGACGACTCCTGGGAATCGCACGCCTACGACACCGTCAAAGGCTCCGACTACCTGGGCGACCAGGACGCGATCGAGATCATGTGCCGTGAGGCCCCGAACGAAGTGCTCTGGCTCGAGCACGCGGGCGTCACGTTCCATCGCAATGCCGAGGGCAAGCTCGGCACCCGCGCCTTCGGCGGCGCCTCCGCCGCCCGCACCTACTACATCGCCGACATCACCGGTCAGGCGCTGCTGCACGTGCTCTACGAGCAGCTGATGAAGCACCACGAGCAGATCGACCGCTACGAGGAATGGTTCATCACCGGCCTCATCCAGGACGACGAGGGCAACTGCACCGGTGCCGTGGCCCGCAACATCCGCGACGGCGCGATGGAGGTCTTCGCCGCCAAGTCGACGATCCTCGCCTCCGGCGGCGCCGGCCAGTGCTTCAAGCCGACGACCAACGCGCTGATCTGTACGGGCGACGGGATCGCCCAGGCGTTCCGGATCGGCGCGCCGCTGATGGACATGGAGATGATCCAGTACCACCCGACCACGCTGGCGGGCAACGGGATCCTGATCACGGAGGGCGCCCGCGGCGAGGGCGCGCACCTCTACAACGCGCAGGGCGAGCGCTTCATGGAGAAGTACGCGCCCAACAAGATGGAGCTCGCCTCGCGCGACGTCGTCAGCCGCGCGGAGCAGACCGAGATCAACGAGGGCCGCGGCTTCCCGGACGGCACGGTGGCGCTGGACATCACCAAGGTGCCGCGCAAGCGCACGCTCGAGGCGCTGCGCGAGATCGTCAACATCGGCCGTGACTTCGCGGGCGTGGACATCACCCGCGAGCCGATCCACATCAAGCCGGGCTGCCACTACATCATGGGCGGCGTCAAGTCCGACATCAACGGCGCGACGTCGATCCCGGGCCTGTACGCCGCCGGCGAGGTCGCCTGCGTCTCGGTCCACGGCGGCAACCGCCTCGGCGCCAACTCGCTGCTGGACACGCTGATCTTCGGCCGCCGCGCCGGCGAGCACGCCGCCGCCCGCGGCGCGCACATGTCGATGCCCGCGCCGTCGCGCGCCGCGGTGCGCGATCAGTCTGCGGAGATCGACGCGATCATGAAGCGCACGGGCGGGCGCCGGGTCTCTGAGATCCGCGACGAGCTCGGCGAGATGATGAACGAGAAGGTCGCCGTCTTCCGCGACGAGAAGGGCCTGCTGGAGGCGCACGAGGTCGTGCGCCGCCTCAAGGAGGAGGCCAAGAACGCGACGATCGACGATCGCGGCGCGGTCTTCAACCAGGACGTCCTGGGCGCGATCGAGCTCTCCTACATGCTCGACGTGGCCGAGACGATCGTCGTCGCCGCGCTCGAGCGCAAGGAGTCGCGCGGCGCCCAGTTCCGCACCGATTTCCCGGCGCGCAACGACGAAGAGTGGCTCAAGCACATCGACATCTCGCTCAACGGCTCAGACGTTCCCAAGGTCTCCTACTCACCGGTGACGATCACCAAGTGGGAGCCCCAGGAGCGGACCTACTAGGGTTCGGCGAGGTCACCTATGCCCGAGTACACGCTTCGCATCCGCCGCTACTCGCCCGAGTCGGGCGAGGCCGCCCATTGGCAGGACTACGACATCGATCTCGACGGTCACCGCTCGGTGCTCGACGGGATCCTGCAGGCCAAGGACCGCGAGGACGGCTCGATCGGCATCCGCTGCTCGTGCCGCGCCGCGATCTGCGGTTCCTGCGGGGTGCGCATCAACGGCAAGCCGAACCTGGCCTGCCACACGCACCTCGACAAGGCCTTCGAGACGGCCAAGGACGGCATCATCGTCGTCGAGCCGATGGGCAACATGCCGGTGATCAAGGACCTGATCGTCGACATGGACGCGGTCCACTGGAAGAAGATGCGCCGCGTCACCCCGTGGCTGATCCCCGAGGGTGACCCGCCGGAGCGCGAGTACGTCGTGCCGCCGGAGTCGATGATCGACATCACCCAGACGATGGCCTGCATCCAGTGCGGCGCCTGCGTCTCGGACTGCCTGTCGATGGAGGTCGACCCGCTCTTCATCGGCCCGGCCGCGCTGGCCAAGGCCTACCGCTTCGTCGGCGACCCGCGCGACGGCCGCCACGAGGAGCGCCTGACCGACCTCGCCGAGGACGAGCACGGCATCTACGACTGCACGCACTGCTTCAACTGCATCGAGGCGTGCCCGAAGGGCGTCGCGCCGATGAGCCAGATCATGCGCCTGCGGCGGATCGCCGGCTCCGACTGGGGCATCAACGACCGCAACAACGGCCGCCGGCACGAGAAGGCCTTCGTGCACAACATCGAGCGCAACGGCCTGCTGCACGAGGCCGACCTGCTGCCCGACTCCTACGGCGGCAAGTTCCACCCGCGCGCGGTGCCGGAGCTGCTCAGCTCGCTGCCGATCGTGCTGACGGCGCTGCGACGGCGCAAGATGACGCCGAAGGCGGCGCTGACGCACCCGCACAAGGCCTCCCCCGAGGTCAAGCGGATCTTCCGTGACATCGAGGACCGCGAAGAGCGCTACGAACTGAATCTGTACGTCGTAGGCGAAGAGGAGAGCCCCGAATGAAAGTCGCCTACTGGCCCGGGTGCGTGAGCCGCGGGTTCACCCCGGAGCTGCACGGCTCGATGGCGCAGGTCGCGCCGCTGCTGGACATCGATCTGGTCGAGCTCGACCGCGCCTCCTGCTGCGGCGCCGGCGTGATCGCCGAGCACAACCAGGAGCTCGCCGACACGCTCAACGCGCGCACGTTCGCGCTCGCCCAGGAGGAGATCTCCAAGGGCGCGTCGATGATGATGAACATCTGCTCGACCTGCCAGGGCGCGCAGAGCGAGTGCCAGGAGCGCCTGGACGCGAACACCCCGTACCGCGACCACGTCAACGAGACGCTGTCGGCCGAGGGGCTCACGTACGAGAAGGGCATCACCAACAAGCACTTCCTCTGGCTGCTGGTCGAGGAGATCGGCCTGGACGCGATCAAGGCGAAGGTCAAGCGGCCTTTGACCGACCTGCGCGTCGGCCCGTTCTACGGCTGTTACATCGTCCGCCCGACCGACCGTCTGGGCATCGACGACGAGCATCCCCGCGACACGTACCTGCAGCTGCTGATCGAGGCGCTCGGCGGCACCGTCGTCGACTACGCCGGCCAGTACAAGTGCTGCGGGTTCCCGATCATCACGATGAACAAGCAGAACTCGCTCAAGCAGGCCGGGCGTCACCTCGGTGACGCGATGGATGCCGAGGCGGACTGCCTGGTCACCCCGTGCCCACTGTGCCATCTCAACCTGGACCTGCAGCAGCCGATGGCCGCCGGGGTCGTCGGCCGCCCGCTGAACATGCCGGTCCTGCACCTCCCCCAGCTGCTCGGCCTCGCCCTCGGCCTGGACCCGAAGCAGCTGGGCATGAACAAGCACGTCGTGAAGCCGACCTCGGTGATCGACTGGTCGACGTCCGTCGTGGCGTCCGCCGCCTAGTTAGAGCTTCACTCCCGCGTCGTCGACCAGCGCCGCCACCAGGGCGGCGTGTCGGCCCGCGGCGAGGTCGCCGAAGGGATCAGCCGTGTGACGGCTGAGAACGCCGTACGGGAGGTTGTAGGCCGCCCGTGCGGCCAGGATGTGCATGGGTGAGCCGCGCAGCGTGCGCTGCGCCGCCGTCATCCGCCGGACCTGGCGGATGCGCAGGGGGAGCGCGAAGGCCAGCAGTACCAGCGTGGGCACCAGGAACATCAGCCAGCCGACGAGGTTGGCGAGCTGGTAGGTCCGGCGCTCCTGCTCCTTTCCGGCCGCGATGAGCCGGTCGCCCTGTTCCGTCGCGGTCTGCCGCAGCGAGTTGGTCGCGCCGCGCGGCGCGTCGCGGAGTGCGGTGGCGAGGTTGTCGCCGAGGAGCGGGATGCCGTCGATGCGGTCGGCGACGCCGTCGAAGGCGCCCTCCACCGCGTTGGTGGTTTCAACCGCGGAGGAGGAGATCGCGCGCCCGGAGTCCTGGATGCCGCGGCCGATGCTGGCCAGCTGCGCGATCCCGTCGTGGACTTTCATGCCCATCCAGGCGAAGAGGACGAGGCAGAGGATGACGAGGATGTCGGCGATGACGGTCCTCGCCAGGCCGGTGGAGGACGCGGGGTAGAGGCGCATGTCGCGACTCTCTACCTGAAAAGGAAAGGGAGGGCCTCGCGGCCCTCCCTGTCAGTCGTACCCCGACCGTCCTGTGGAGAAGTCTTCCTGGCGGTTCTCTACCCGCTCAGGCGGCGGCGGGAACCTTAATCAGGCCGCGCTCGTGCAGGACCTCGGCGATCTGGACCGCGTTGGTGGCCGCGCCCTTGAGCAGGTTGTCGCTGACGACCCACATCTGCAGGCCGCGCGGATGCGTGGGGTCGCGCCGCAGGCGGCCGACGAAGACCTCGTCGCGGCCGGCGGCCGAGAGCGCCGTCGGGTAGCCGTGGCTGGCCGGATCGTCGACGAGCACGAGCCCGGGCATGTCCGCGAGCAGCTCGCGCGCGGCCTCGACCGAGAGGTCCAGCCGGGTCTCGAGGCTGACCGACTCCGAATGCGACGCGCGCACCGGCACGCGCGCGCAGGTCACAGCGATCTTGATCTCCTGATCGCCGAGGATCTTGCGCGTCTCGTGCATCATCTTGCGCTCTTCGTCGGTGTGGTCGTCGCCGTCGACGAAGTTGCCGGCGCCGCCCAGGACGTTGAACGCGATGTGGTGCGGGTAGATCGTGGCGTCCGGCAGCGGCTCGCCGGCCAGCGCGGCACGCGTCTGGTCCTCGAGCTCCTTCACGGCCTTGACGCCGGTGCCCGACACGGACTGGTAGGTCGAGACGACGAGGCGGTCGATCCCGGCCGTGTCGTAGATCGGCTTCAGCGCGACCATCAGCTGCATCGTCGAGCAGTTCGGGTTCGCGATCAGGCCCTTGTGGCCCTCCAGCGCGTCCGGGTTGACCTCGCTCACGACGAGCGGGATCTCCGGGTCCTTGCGGAAGGCGGACGAGTTGTCGACGACGACCGCGCCGGCCTCGACGAACTTCGGCGCCCACTCGCGCGACGTGGTCGCGCCCGCGCTGAAGAGCGCGAGGTCGAAGCCCTGGATCGACTCGTCCGAGAGCACGCGGCAGGGCACGCCGTCCAGCTCACGGCCCTCCGAGCGCTCGGAGGCGAACGGGACGACGATCTCAGCGGGGAAGCCGCGCTCGCGCAGCTTCGCGCGCATCACGGTTCCCACGGCGCCGGTGGCGCCGACGACGGCGACTCTGTAACTCATGCTGGGGCTCCGAAGGGGTGCTCGGCCTCGATCTCGTCGGCGCCGAGCTCGAACGCCTCGTGCAGCGCGCGCACGGCCCGGTCGACCGAGTCGGCGGTGACGACGCACGAGATCTTGATCGGGGACGTCGAGATCATCTCGATGTTGATGCCCTGCTCGCCGAGCGTGGCGAAGACCTTCGCCGCGACGCCAGGGTGGGACTTCATGCCGGCGCCGACGACCGAGACCTTGCCCATCTCGGGGTCGTCGTGGACGTCGGAGATGCCGACCTCGCTCGCGACCGGGTCGATCGCCGCGCGCGCGGCGCGCAGGTCCGAGCGCGGGACGGTGAAGGACATGTGCGCCTCGGCACCCTCACGCGGCTCGTCCTGGATGATCATGTCGACGTTGACGTTGGCTTCCGCCAGCGCCGTGAAGATGCGGCCCGCCACGCCCGGATGGTCGGGCACGCCGAGCAGCGTGATTCGCGCCTCGTCGCGCGAATGCGTGACGGCGGTGATCAGGGGGGCTTCCATCGTCTCCTCTTCTCCGACCACGAACGTACCGGGGGCCTCGGTGAACGAGGACCGGCAATGAATCCGCACGCCGTGGTTGCGTGCGTACTCGACCGAGCGCAACTGCAGCACGCCCGCGCCTGACGCCGACATCTCGAGCATCTCCTCGAAGGAGACGACCGCGAGCTTGCGCGCGTCCGGGACGATCCGCGGGTCGGCGGTGAACACTCCCGCCACGTCCGTGTAGATCTCGCAGACCTCGGCATCGATGGCGGCCGCGAGCGCGACCGCCGTCGTGTCCGAGCCGCCGCGACCGAGCGTCGTCACGTCGCGCGCGGTCGAGACGCCCTGGAAGCCGGCGACGAGGACGATCAGGTCCTGGTCGAGCGCCTCACGGATCCGATCCGCGCGCACGTCGAGGATCCGCGCCTTCGTGTGCGAGGTGTCGGTCACGATCCCGGCCTGCGAGCCCGTGAGGCTGATCGCACGCTGGCCGAGGTCATTGATCGCCATCGCGCACAGGGCGCACGAGATGCGCTCGCCGGTCGAGAGCAGCATGTCCATCTCCCGCGCGTCAGGCGCGGTGGACACCTCCTCCGCCATCGAGATCAGCTCGTCGGTGGTCTTGCCGCGTGCCGAGAGCACCGCGACGACGCGGTGCCCTTGCTCGCGCGCGGACACGATCCGCCGCGCTGCGCGCTTGATGCGCTCAGCGTCGGCCACGGATGTGCCTCCGAACTTCATCACGACGGTGCCGGACACCCCGGGCAGTCTAGGAGTTGTGAGATACGCTGCCATTGCGATCGTGCAACTTCCAGCCGAGCACGGGGTTAAGCGTGTGTCTGGACGAGTGGACGACTTGTTGCCGGGGGCGTAGGAAGCACCATGTGGAGCATGGGTAAGAGGGCCGCAGGAGGCGGGTTGGCTTCAGTGATCAGCACCAGGACGCGGTACCGGGCGGCCGTGGCCGCAGCACTGCTGTTCGCCGTGGGCGGAGGGACCGCCCACGCGCAGACGCGCGGGACGCCGCTGTCGGTGACGACCGCGCCGGTCATCGTGGGCAGCCCCGTGGTCGGCAACACGCTGACACCCAGCGGTGGCGCCTGGCAGAGCCCGAACCCGGAGGCCGCCCGGACCGAGGCGTGGTGGGAATGGTGGCGCTGCCCCAACACCACCCAGACCTGGCGGTGTCGGTTTCAGACCCGCGACCTCAGCTACCGCTTGACAGACGCCGACAAGGGCCAGTACGTGTACCTCACCCGCTATGTCCGCTGGCGCAACAACAACAACGACTGGGAGACCGTGTCTCGCGTGAGCGCCAATCCGCCTGCGGTCACGGCGCCGGTCGCCACGCCGACGCCCGCGCCGACGCCGACGCCGACGCCGACCCCCACGCCGGTCGCGACGGTCGCGCCGACCCCCGCCCCCACCTTCGACGTCGCCGCAGCCGCGCCGACGCCAGTACCGACGAACGGGGCGGTCCTGCACGAGACGGCCCGCTCGCGGCGCGTCATCAAGCCGTTCCCGGTCGTCCGCATGCGCGGCGTCCTGACCAGCACCGGGGCCAAGATCTCGGTGCTCTCGGTTCGCGCGCCGCGCGCCGCGAAGGTGACGCTGCGCTGCAAGGGCAAGAGCTGCCCGGCCAGCCGCTGGTCGCGCAGCGCGCGCAAGAGCCGCCTGACGCGCATGACCCGCTTCGAGCGCAACCTGCGCTCCGGCGTGACGCTCACGATCTCGGTGACCCGCCGCGGCTACGTCGGAAAGCGGACGGTGTTCGTGATCAGACGCGGCCAGGCGCCGCTGCGCTCCGATCGCTGTCTTTCGGCCAAGAACCGCATCACGCGATGCCCGGCGGGCATATGAGCGACCGTCCGATCGCCGGCGTGCTCGCCGCCGTCGCCGCCGCGCTGTTCGTCGCCGGGTTCGCCGGCGCGGCCGTGACGCGCCCTGAGACCGCGACCGTGGCCGAGGAGTCCGCGCCGAGCGCGTCCGCCGCGACCACCGAGACGAAGCTCGCCGCCGCGCTCACCGCGCCGTCGCTCTCACGCGTGGCCGCGCTGCCGGCGCTGCACCTGCCGGTGCATCGCAAGCATGTAAAGAAAAAGAAGGCGAAGGCGAAGACGCAGTTCAAGGTGAGCACGACGGCCCCCGTCCCGACCGCCACGCCGCGCGCACCCGTCGCGACGGCCGTCCCGCAGCGTCAGGCACCGGTCGCGCCGCGGCGTCAGTCGCCCAGCAAGACCTTCGACACCTCGGGATGATCGGCCGCCGAGCCGACGGCCGTCCCGCGGCCGAGCCTCCGGTGGATGGCCGTGGGCCTCGTCGTGGCGCTCGTCGCCGGTGTCGGTGGATGGTCTGGTCGCCAACCACATCGCCGCCGATCCGGCCAGCGCGCCGGCGATCGACAAGGTGCTCGACGCCGGCCCGGCGCGACTGAAGGTCTCCAGCGACTGGGAGCGGGCCGCGCGCCCGCCCGCCGTCCCCGGCCTCGCCGGCGCTCCCGCGTTCACGCCCTACGACGGGCTGGCGACGACCGTCTCGGTCGCGCTTGCTGCCCGCCGACGACCCGGCGCTCGTTCCCGCCGCGCTGGTGGCAGGCGGCCGAGGGCGGGCTGCCCAAGGCCGAGAAGGCGAAGGTCGTCGGGCTCGAGGCGCGCGCGTACCGCGGCATCCGCACGGGCGACTCCGTCCTCGACGTCTACGCGATCCCGACCACGCGCGGCGTGCTCACGCTCGTCTGCACCGCCCGCAACGGCGGCGCCGAGGCGCCGACCTGGTGCCTGAACGGGCTCGACCAGATCACCGTCGACGGGGCGCAGCCGATCACCCCGAAGGCCGGGACGGCGTACGAACTGCGGGCGCCGGTGATCTTGAAGGGGCTCGACGAGGCCCGTGTGCGCGAGCGCATGGCGCTGCGGCGCTCGAAGGGCCCGGTGGGCCAGGAACGCGCCGCCCGCACGCTCTGGAAGGCCTACGGCGACGCTGCCGCCGAGCTCGCTCCCTACGCCGCCGCCGGGCGAGCCGTCCGCGCTCGTCGTCGCCTCCCTGCGCGAGACCGCCCGCGCCTACCGAGCGCTCGGCGACGCGGCGCACCGGCGCAGCAAGCGTGCCTGGGCGCGTGCCCGGACTGGCGTCAGCCAGGCGGAGCGCGAGCTCAAGACCCGCGTCGCCGCGACCTAGCGCCTGCCTTGATCCGGGAGTGGGATCTCGTTCGTCCGCGAACGGTGAAGTTGGCGCGTCGGTGGGGGTGACGCACGAACCTATACACAGGCCGGACAAACGTGCAGCACCCCCCTCGGATCTGGTGATCGACAGCGGCCACCGGGGACGATCACAACGTGCTCCGTTGCCCGTAACTCGCCGGTGTCTCTCTCGACCGCCCCGGAGACCAGCAGCCGGGCACGTCGCCGGCGATTCGGCAGCCAGACGCGGGCGGACGACCGATCCTCCTCGGTCGCGATGGCGCAGGGCCGCGTGTCGGGTTCGACGAGCGTCGTGTTTCTCGCGCTCTACTCGAGAAACTCGACGCTCGCGCTCGTCTTCCGGCGGGTTACAGGGCGCGGCGGCCGGAGAACGCGCGGCCGAGCGTGACCTCGTCGGCGTACTCGAGGTCGCCGCCGACCGGGAGGCCGGAGGCGAGGCGCGTGACCACGATGTCGGGGACGCGCTGGTGCAGCTCGCCGGCGATGTGCAGCGCGGTCGCTTCGCCGGTCGTCGTCGGGTTGGTGGCGAGGACGACCTCGCGGACGCCGTCGACCACGCGGGCGTAGAGCTGGACGAGCCGCAGGTCCTCGGGCTCGACGCCGTCGATCGGCGAGAGCGCGCCGCCGAGCACGTGGTAGCGGCCGCGGAACTCGTGCGTGCGCTCGATCGGGATCACGTCGTTGGGCTCCTCGACCACGCAGAGCACGCTGAGATCGCGCCGCTCGTCGAGGCAGATCGTGCAGCGCGGGCCTTCGGCGAGGTTGAAGCAGATCTCGCAGAGCGTGATCTTCTCCTTGACGTCGATGATCGCCTGCGCCAGGGCGCGCGCGTCGGCGTCGGACGCGCGCAGCATGTGGAACGCGAGCCGCTGGGCCGTGCGGTTGCCGATCCCCGGCAGCTTCGACAGCTCGGTGACGAGCCGCTGGAGGGGCGGGGCGAGCAAGCGCTAGCGCTTCTTGTTCGCGCGGCGAGCGGCGCGGTTGCCGCCGCCGGCGCCGGGCGGGAGGCCGGGACGCCGCCACCGCCGCCGCCCATGCCGCCCATGCCGCCGAGACCGAGCGACTCGAGCGCGCTCATCGGGTCAAAGCCGCCCTGCTCGGCGCCGCCGAGCTCGCTCTGCTGCAGCTGCTCGGCCATCCGCAGCGCCTCGTTGACCGCGGCGACGACCAGGTCCTGGAGCATCTCGACGTCCTCGGGATCGACCGCGTCGGGGTCGATCAGGAGGCTCTCGAGGCGCAGATCGCCGGTCATCGTCGACCTTGACCATGCCGCCGCCGGCGCTGGCCTCGACCTTCTGCTCCTTGAGCTTCTCCTGCGCCTCCTGCTGCGCGGCGAGCATCGCCTGCGCCTCGGCGAGCATCTTCTGGAGGTTGGGCGGCTGGGGCATCAGGTCTGCTCCTCAGGTTCCGGAGGGAGTTCCTCCGCGTCGAACTCGTCCTTGAATCGCTGTACCAGGTCCTCGTCGGAGATCGGCACGACGGAGGTGACGGCGGCGGGCGCGCCCGCCGGGATCGGATCGCCGGCCGCGCGCAGCTCGTAGGCGAGCCGCAGCGAGCGATCCGGTGACCGCGCGGATCGCCTTGACGATCAGGTCGCGGTTCGCCGGGTCCTCGGCCTTGCGCTTGAGGAACCCGGAGGACTCCGGCCACGCGAGCGTCAGCCCGTCACCGTCGAGCGAGGCGGGCGATGCGTCGTCGAGCGCGGCCGCGAGCATCGGCGTCCGCTCGCGCAGCGACTCGACGATGCCGGGCCAGGACTCGCCGAACTCGGTCGAGCGAGAGCGTCAGGCTCGGCGCGGGCGCCGGCGACTCCGGATCGACCGTCGCGACCGCGGTCACCGCGGGGGTGGGATCGGCCTCCGTGGCCAGCTCGCGCGCGACGATCGCCCGCGGTCTCGTCGGCGGCCTCCTGCGCGGAGCGGGCGCCGCCGTGGCCGGCGCCCGGAAGCGTCGCGGAGACCGAGACGGGCGGCTGCCCGTTGACCTCGGCGGTGATCGAGACGGTCGTCAGCCCGCGCCGCGGCTCGCCCTCGGTGGGCGCGGGCGCCGGGCCAGGGTCGCCGGGCCAGGAGGGCTCGGAGTCGCCAGGCCAGGAGGGGCCGGAGTCGCCAGGCCAGCCCGGGTCGACATCGGCGGGGCGGGAGGCGACGGCGTCGGCGGGCCGGGACACGGGGTCGCCGGGCCGCGAAGCGGGGTCGCTGTGCCGGCCAGCGGCGCTGCCGGCCGGGGCGGGCGCGCCGATGTCGGCGGGCCGCGAAGCGGGGTCGCGGGCCGGTCGGCGCCGGCGCGGCGCGCGGCGCGCGGTGTCGGCGGGCCGGGGCGTGGCGGCGCGGCCCGCGGGCGTCTCCGGGCGCTCCGGCGTCCGCACCGCGGCCACGCGGGCGGTGCCGGCCTGGCGGTTCTCGAGCCGCGCGATCCGCTCCTGCAGGGCCTTGACGGACGGCTCCAGATCGGGCTTGGCGGCCTTCACGAGCGCCAGTTCGAGCTGGGTGCGCGGGTCGGCGCCGTCCTTCATCGCGCGCAGGGCGAAGGCGATCAGCTCCAGCAGCCGGACGATCTCGGCGCCGCCGACGCGGCGGGACTGCTCGGCCAGGCGCTCGTCCTGCTCGGGCGTGACGTGCAGCTCGACCGGGACCTCGCCGAGCACCTGGGTGACGAGCAGGCCGCGGGCGTGGGCCTCGAGGTCGCCGAAGAAGCGGCCGAGGTCGCGGCCGGAGTCGGCCAGCCGGGCGGCGGCGAGCAGCGCGCCGCGCGCGTCGCCGCCGGAGACCGCGTCGAGCGTGCCGAACAGCAGGTCGGCGTCGGCAGCGCCGAGCACGGCGAGCACGTCGTCGAGCACGATCTCCGCGCCCGAGTAGGCCAGCAGCTGCTCGAGCGTGCCGAGCGCGTCGCGGAACGAGCCCGTCGCCGAGCGGGCGACCAGGGCGACCGCCTCGTCGGGGATCACGATCGACTCGCTGTCGGCCACGCGGCGCAGCACCGAGGCGATCTGGACGACGCTGGGGCGCCCGAAGTCGAAGCGGTGGCAGCGGTCGACGACCGTCGGCAGGACCTTGTTGGCCTCGGTCGTGGCCAGCACGAAGATCGTGTGCGGCGGCGGCTCCTCGAGCGTCTTGAGGAACGCGTTCCACGCCGCCGGCGTGAGCATGTGCGCCTCGTCGAGGATGTAGACCTTGTAGCCGCCGGCCACCGGCGCGTAGCCGACGCGCTCGCGCAGGTCGCGGATGTCGTCGACGGAGTTGTTGGACGCAGCGTCCATCTCGACGACGTCGAGCGACGACGCCGAGGCGATCGACTTGCACGACTCGCAGATCCCGCACGGCGTGATCGTCGGGCCGCCGGGACCGGTGCCGCCGCCGGCGGCGCCCTGGCAGTTCAGCGAAGCCGCCAGGATCTTGGCCATGGACGTCTTCCCGGTGCCGCGTGAGCCGACGAACAGATACGCGTGGTGCACGCGGTCCTGCTCGATCGCATTGCTCAGCGTGCGGACGACGTGCTCTTGGCCGACCACGTCTGCGAACGTGCGGGGGCGATGACGGCGGTACAGAGAAGCGGCCACGAGCTGTCTGAGTCTAGTGGCGCGCTCGGCCGCCTCGGCGTCCGGGCGGCCGTGCTGATCCCGCTCGGAGCGCTCGTTGCGTGGCTGCTCATCCGAGCGGGCTTCCTGAACTACGACACCGCCTACAGCCTGCTGTGGGGCGGAGATGTGGCGCATCTGCGCCAGCCGGATTTCAGCGTTCCCGTCGCCCCCACGCCGCATCCGCTCGCGACGGCGCTGGGCGTCGTGCTGACGCCGTTCGGTGACGCCGGGCAGACGATCTGGGTCGTGCTCGCGTTCCTGGCGCTGGGCGCGCTGGCCTGGCTGACCTACGAGCTCGGCGCGCACTGGTTCGGCCCCGCGGCCGGTGCCGTGGCGGGGATCGTGATCCTGACGCGGATCCCGGTGCTGAGCTTCGGCGTGCGCGCCTACGTCGACATCCCGTACGTCGCGCTCGTGCTCGGCGCGATCCTCGCCGAGGCCCGCAAGCCGCAGACGAAGCTCCCGCTGATCCTGCTCGCCTTGGCGGGCCTGCTGCGCCCCGAGGCGTGGCTGCTCTCGCTCGCCTACGTCGCCTGGCGCCGCGACCTCAAACTGCTGCCGCTCGCGCTCGCGGCGCCGGTGCTCTGGATGTTCCACGACCTCCTGCTGACCGGCGACCCGCTGCACTCGCTGACCGGCACGCGCGACAACGCCGAGGTGCTCGAGCGCAAGACCGGGCTGGGCGAAGTGCCCTTGACGGTCCCGCGCCGGCTCGGGGAGATCCTGCGCGAGCCCGGGCTGCTCGGCGCGTTCGCCGGCGGCGTGCTCGTGCTCGCGTTCATGCGCAAGCGCGCCGCGCTGCCGATCGCGGCCGGGTTCGCCTCGATCGCCGCCTTCTGCGTGCTCGCCGCGGCCGGGCTGCCGATCCTCGGCCGCTACCTGCTGCTGCCCGCCGCGCTGCTCGCCGTCTTCTGCGGAGCGGGCGTGTTCGGCTGGCTCAAGCTCGCGCACGACGATCCCTGGCGCCGGCGCTGGGCGATCATCGGCGGTGCGGTGCTCGCGGTCTTCATGGTCTTCGCCCCCGCCCAGGCGGACCGCGTCCGCGACCTGCGCGCGGCGATGGGCACGCAGTCCGAGATCCTCGCCGACCTGCACGACATCACCGGCGACTTCGGCTGCTCGCCCGTCACGGTGCCCAACCACCGCCCGGTGCCGCACGTCGCGCTCTGGACCGGGATCCCGCCCGGCGAGATCCACTCGGCGCAGCTCCAGGTGCCCACGTCGGGCGTCTACGTCGATCCCGCCAGCGAGCGGGTGCTGCGCAACTTCACGCTCGACCCGCGCGATCCGCGCAAGCTGACGGCCGCCGTCCCGCCCGGCTTCAAGCGGGTCGCCGCGAACCGCTCGTGGGTGCTCTACGAGCGCTGCCAGGCGAACACGAACGCGACCGGGTGATCGCGCAGGCGCGCCCATTTGGGCTTCAGCGCCAACCACGTGTCGTCGATCAGCCGCTCGCGCAGGTCGCGCAGCGTGAACCCGGCTGCACGGGCCGCCGCGACGTGCTCGCTGAGCAGGTGCACGTGGGTCTCGATCGCCACCGGCTCGCCGTCCGCGGCGTCGTAGTGGGTCGGCATCCCCGCGGCCATGATGAAGTGCGGGTGGAAGCCGACGAGCACGAACGTCCGCGCCAGCCGCGCCGCCTCGGCGTAGAGCGGTCCGAGGTCGGCCAGGTGCTCGTCGACGAGGCACGAGACCGCGATGTCGTAGGCGTCGCTCTCCAACCCGGTGGCGGCGACGTCGCCCTCGCGCAGCGAGCGATACACGCCGCGCTCACGCGCCCGGGCCAGCATCTCCGGCGTCAGATCGACGCCGTCGATCGCCTCCACGCGTGACTGCAGCCACGCGCCGGTCCGGCCCGTCCCGCAGCCGAGATCGGCGACCGTCCCGCCCCACTCGACGTCGACGACGTCGAGCAGATCCAGGTCCATCGCGTCCTGCACCGTGGCCTCGTACGTCGCCGCCCACTCCCCGTAGCCGGAGCGGGCATCGACGGTCCGATAACCGCGCGTATCAAAAGAAGCGAAATCCATAGCTCCGCACCCGCGAGGATGAGCGCCAGCGAATCCTCGTCAGTCCACCTTTTTCTCGGGTTCGCGTCCGCGCCGGCGAAGCCGGCCGCCACGCAAACCCAGAAAAAGTGGACCGTGCACCCGATGTCGAAGTCGGCCTCCGGGGACTGATCACGTTCAAAAACTCCGGCCGGGCGACCCCGCACCGCCCATCGGTAACCGCTTAAGGCTGCTTCCTTCCGGACCTGACCTGGTTCACGGGCCGACGTCGAGCGAGACCCGACCATCGACGCCATGAAAGCGAACGTTGGCCCGGAGCCGTGCCCCTCGAAAGGGAATTCGGCCCCGCTAGAGCGGATTGCGGATACAGGACGCCGCTACTGCCCCGCCTAGCACGGTCCGCTGCCTAGGCTAGCGCCTCACGGAGCTTGCGCAGCGCGCGATAGACGCGGCCCTCGATCGTCGTCAGCGGCTGGTCGAGCACGCTCGCCATCTCCGGGACGGTCAGCCCGGCGCCGAAACGCAGCGAGATCGCCTCGCGCTCCTCGCCCGACAGCGTCGCCAGCGCGCGGGTCAGCTCGTCGCGGTGCTCGATGCCCGCGAACGGATCGGCGAGCTCCGGCGAGCTGTCCACGCGGGCGTAGGCGCGGCTCTCGGCCGCCGAGCGGCGCACGTGGTCGCGCAGCGCGTTGAGAGCGATCGCGTACAGCCAGGTCTTCGCCGGCCCCTTGCGGCGGTTGTACTTGGCCCGCAGCGCGCGCTCGAACGCGTCCGCCAGCAGGTCCTCGGCCAGCACCCGGTCGCCCGTCCGGTAGGACAGGAAGGCGAACAGGCCCTGGGCCTCGTCGGCGTACAGCCGCTCGAATTCGGCGTCGTTCAAAATTTCTCAGTCAGGAATCGGTGCCGAGCTTCGTATCAGTGTGCGATGACCGAGTTCGACGACGTCATTCAGCTCTTGAAGGACGAACGGCCGCAGGCCACGGAACTTGAGCTGGACGCGATTAAGCAGCGAGTTCGCCGCAACGCGGCGAATCCCTCACGGAGGAGCCAGTCCATGAAGTCACGCTTTGCCATTCTCGGCATGCTCGTCGCCGGGATGCTGTTCAGCACCGCCGGGGCTGGCCTTGCCATTTCCGGTGTCACGCAGTCGGGCAGCAACGCCGCGATCTCCCAGTACGCGACGCCCACGCCCACGCCGACGCCGACCGCGACGCCCGTGTGCACAGCGACCCCGACGCCCAGCACGAACGGCGGCGTGACCCCGGCTGACGTCTGCACCGAGGGCGGCGTCCTGCCGGCCGAGGAAGAGAACGCGCCCACGACGGTGGCCGAGGAGACCTCGCCCGCATCGCCGGCCGAGGAAGAGGCCTCGCCCGAGGGTGGCGTCTCCCCCGCCGAGGAGTCCCAGCCGACCCGCCAGCAGGCGGCCGCGGCCGAGGGCAGCGAACTGCCGTTCACGGGCTTCGCGGCGATCCCCGTCCTGCTCGGCGGCCTCGCGCTGCTCAGCGGCGGCCTCGTCCTGCGCCGCCGGACGCGCTCAGAGTAAGCGTTTCCATCCGGGGGCCAATCGGCCCCCGGCGTTTCATTCGAAGGGAATCGGGGCCCGCACGGTGACTGCTCGCCGGCGGGCCTCGGTCTTTGCGGCGGCGAGATCCTTGCACCAGCGCCTGGGCGCGCTCGTCGAGCGGGTTCAGCCGCAGCGCCTCGGCGGCGTACGGCCGCGCATCCAGGCCCGAGACGCCGTAGACGATCGCCTGGCCGTAGGCGAGCTGCCAGTTGTTCGGATCGCGCGAGCGGGCCGCGTCCATCGCGCGCCGGGCGAGCGTCGTACTGGCCGAGCCGCGCGTCGCAGTAGCCGAGCACCTGCCACGGCTCCGGCCGCGTGCCGAAGCGCTCGGTGGCGGTCAGCGCGGCGTCGATCGCGGTAGCGCAGTCGCGCGCCGCGAAGGCCGTGACGGCGCGGTCCAGCGGCGACTGCGAGTAGGCGAACAGCGCCGGGGTGAGCGCGAGCACGAGCACGGCCAGCGCGGCGACCACGCGCGGCATGCGGCCCAGTTCGCCGACCCGCGCCTTGCTGGCGGCCACGAACCGCGGCTTGCGCGCCGCCAGAGCGACGCCGCCCGCGCCGAACAGCCAGACGAAGAGCGCCGGCATCTCCCAGTCCCAGTCGATCGCGGCGTGGACCGCGAGCATCGTCCCCGCCGCCACGAAGGCGCCGTGGGCGTGGCGCTCGGCCCCGCCGAGGCGCACCACGCCGGCGCCCAGGATCGTCCCGAGCACGACCAGCAGCAGCACGAGCCCGACCACGCCGAGCTCCGACAGCGTCTCCAGGTACAGCGAGTGCCCGTCGTTGACCTTGATCGGCGGCGCCGGGCGGTCGTGGTCCCAGGTGATCCGGTAGGTGCCGGCGCCGGTCCCGTGCAGCGGCTGATCGTCGAACCCGTCGAGCGCGACGCGCCAGTTGTCGATCCGCCCGTTGTCGACCGCCGACGTCAGCCGCGAGCGCAGATCGGACGAGTAGTCCATGTAGCGGCCCTCGCTGAAGGTGGCGCGGGCGTCGGAGATCCGCCGCGGCGCATCGGCCACCACGGCGCCGACGCCGAGGGCCACGACCAGCCCGACCGCGACCCCGACGCGCAGCAGCCGCAGCCGCTCGGGCGCGATCCGGATCGCCTCGAGCCGCTTGTCCAGCGGCAGCGCGGCGGCGCGCAGGAGCGCGGCGCCCACGGCACAGGCGAGCACGACCAGCGCGACGTGGCGTCCCTGGCTCGCGGCCGCGGCCGACGAGTCGTAGTCGGCGCGCGCCAGCAGCTCGTTGCCGTAGGCGACCTTCGCCGCGATCGCCGCCGGGATCCCCGCGGCGGGCAGCGCCGTCAGCAGCCCGCGAGGCTGGGCGAGCAGCACGTAGAGCACGAACCCGATCGGCAGCACCCAGATCGCCCCGCGCGAGAACGTCAGGTACAGCGTCACCGCGATCGGCGGCGAGCGCCGCGGCGGCGAGCACGCGCACCAGGACCGGCTCGCGACCGCTCGCCGTGAGGTGCAGCGCCAGCAGCGCGCCGAGCGGCGCAGGCGATGCCCATCGCGTTCCAGTAGGTCAGCGGGAACGAGACCCGCTCGGGCAGGAAGCCGCTCGAGATCGGGAACGTCTCCGGCAGCAGCCGGGTCAGCAGGCCGGCGAGCGGCGATCGCGGCGAACGCCGCGGCGACCCAGCGCAGCAACATGGACAAATCTCCGATGCGGGCCGCGGCACTGCCGGTCAGCACGAGAACCAGCCCGTACAAGAGGGCGCGATCGAACTCGGCCAGCGCACGCGCAGGAGCGTCGGACCAGAGCGCCGAAGCAAGCATCCAGACCGCCAGGCCAGCTAACGCGCCGGAACCTAGTGCAAGGCCGGGACTCCAGCCTTCGAACGGCTTGCGGGCGAGCGTGATCCGACCCGACCAGCGTCAGGGCCAGAACGGTCGCGACGAGGCCGACCTGCCCCGGGAAGAAGCCACCTGCTCGAAAGCCCAGCCACGCCGTCGCCAGGCCGGGTAGGGTTAGATACCAGCCGCGCAAGAAAGCGCGGGTTCGAGCCTTAGAACGGGGTGGGCTCAAGAGCAGACCGCTGTGGCCGATTTATGACCATGAGGCCCCGTTCGACAACAGTCTGGATGACGGTGCGGACACACGACCGGAGACGGGGGATTGACACTCAGAAATTCTGGGCATGTTTTTGTCGCCCGAGCAAGGACGCGGTCTTGAGCACGAATGCGACATCGGCAGATCCAGGAACCAGTCTGAGCGTTTCGACGGACGTCCTCACCGAGGCGTTCCTCCCCGCCGAGCCCCCTGCGGTCCGACGCCAGGCGCCAGCTGCGCCGTCAGCTGCTCTCCGCCGACATCATCGCGGGTTCGATGACCGGAGCGATCGCCGCGATCGCCGCCGGGCTCAGCATCAACAAGGTTCCCGTCGTCGCGCTCGCGATCGGCCTCGGCTGGCCGGTGCTCGCGTACGTCTGCGGCCTCTACGCGCTCGACGACCTGCGCTCGTGGGCGAGCGGCGTCGGCGACGCGCCGCGGCTGGCCGTCACCTCGCTGCTGATCTCCTGGCCGATCTTCGGTCTGCTGACCGCTGCTCGACGCCGGCCAGCCGGTCGTCGGAGCGCTCTGTGCCGCCGTGATCGTCGGTGCCGGAGCCGGGAGTCGGCCGCGCCGCCGCACGCGTCGGCCTGCACCGCTCGCCCGGCGTTGAGAGAGCGAACGCTGATCCTCGGCTCGGGCGTCGTCGCCCTGCAGCTGGTCCAGCGCCTGCAGCGCCACCAGGAGCTCGGGCTCGACCCCGTCGGCTACATCGACGACGACGTCCACGAGCTCGGCCGCCTCGGCATCCCGCGCCTCGGCACGCTGGACTCGCTCACGGACCTGATCACCTTCGGCCGCGTGGACCGCGTGATGATCGCGTTCACCCGCGCCAGCCACGAGGACCTGCTGCACGCGATCCGCGTCTGCCGCGACGCCGGCGTGACCGTCGACATCGTGCCGCGGCTGTTCGAGTTCCTCGAGGGCGCCCGCACGATCGAGCAGGTCGGCGGCATGCCGCTGCTCTCGATCAGCCAGCCGACCTTCTCGCCGCTCTCACGCTTCTCCAAGCGGACGCTCGACGTCGTCGGCGCCGCGCTGGCGATCATCGTCCTCGCGCCGCTGCTCGCGCTGATCGCGGTCTTCGATCAAGCTCGACAGCAAGGGCCCGGTGTTCTTCACCCAGCAGCGCTCGGGCCGCGGCGGGCGCTTCTTCAAGCTCTACAAGTTCCGCTCGATGAAGGTCGACTCGACGGTGCTCGTGCGCGCCGACGGGGCGATCGTCAAGGCCCCCGACGACGACCGCATCACGCGCGTCGGCCGGATCATCCGCCGCTTCTCGCTCGACGAGGCGCCGCAGCTGCTCAACGTGCTGATCGGCGACATGAGCCTCGTCGGCCCGCGCCCGCTGGTGCTCGCCGAGCACGCCGCGCTGAGCGAGGACTGGCAGTCGCGCCGCTCCGACCTGCGCCCCGGCCTGACCGGCCCGTGGCAGGTCTCCGGCCGCTCGCACATCCCCTTCCAGGACATGATCAAGTTCGACTACCAGTACGTCGCCGGCTGGTCGCTGGCGCGTGACATCGAGATCCTCCTGTCCACGCTGCCGGCCGTCATCTCCGGCCGCGGCGCCTACTGACGCAAGACGCGTCGTAGACGGCCGCCGTCCCGGCGACCATCCGCTCGACCGTGAAGCGCTGCGGCGTGCAGCGCGCGTGAAACGGACGACATCCGCTCGCGCCGCTGTGGGTCGTTGAGGAGTTCGATGACCGCGTCGGCCAGCGCGGTCGCGTCGCGGGGCGGGATGAGGATGCCCGACTCGGGCGTGACGCGCCTCGCGCGTGCCGCCGACGTCGGTGGCGACCTGCGGCACGCCGCACGCCATCGCCTCCAGCACGCCGATCGGGAACGCCTCCCAGCTCGACGGCAGCACGTAGACCGCCAGCTCGCGCAGGTGGTCGGACGCATGACCGCGGAACGGCTCGAAGACGACGCGCGGGTCGGCGGCGGCGCGCAGCGCCTCACCCTCCGGCCCGTCGCCGGCGATCCTGACCGTCGCGCCGGGCACGGCGTCGAGGATCCGCGGCGCGGCCTCGAGCAGGACGTCGAGGCGCTTCTGGCGCCGCAGCACGGTGACAGCGCCGACCACCAGCCCGCCGGCCGGCGGCGCGTCGCACGGCGGGCAGCCGTTGTGGACGACCTCCAGGCGCGCGGGCTTGACGCCGTGGGCGAGCGCGACCTCGCGCTCGTCGTCGCAGACGCAGATCAGCGCCGCGGTGCGCGGCGCGAGCGCTCGCTCCATCGCGAGCCCGAAGCGCTCGCGCGCCGGTGAGACCTCGCCGACGAAGGGGAAGCAGTGCGGCGTGTAGACCGCGGGGAGACGACGGAGGTGTGCCGCGAGCCGGCCGACGACTCCGGCCTTGGCAGCGTGGGCGTGCACGAGGTCGAAGCCGTCCAGTGCCCGGGTGAGTGCGCCGAGCGCCTGCAGGTCGCGGTGCGGGTGCGAGTAGTCGCGCCGGAACGGCAGCCGCTTGGAGTCGAACACCACCGGCTCGTGGCCATGCTCGCGCAGGCCCGCCGCCAGCTGGGCGACGTGCTCGGCGACCCCGCCGTCGGGCGGTTCGCAGACGAGGGCGATCCGCGCCATAGGGCGCCGATGCTAGAGGGAGCGCTGCTTGTACTCGGAGCGCGAGGGGACGGCGGTGCCGGTTCCCTCGAAGCTCGCGACCGCGCGGTAGGTGCCACGAGAGAGGCGAGCGATCGCGGCCTTGAAGGTGCCGCGCCTGGACACCGACACCTTGACGTGGCGCATCGTCGCCCAGCCCGTGCCGCGCTTGCGCTGCACCGACACGCGCACATAGCCGCTGACGGCGCCGGTGACGCGACCGCTGACGCCCAGCCGCGAGAACGTGACGGTCGTCTTGGTCGGCCTGGCCCCGGCCGCGCCCGCGCTGTGCGCGCTGACGCCGGACCGCCGCACCGGCGCGCGCGGCGACGGCGTGGCCGTGGCGACCGGAACCGGCGTGGCCGTCGGGACCGGGGTTGTGACCGGGACGACGGGCGCGCGCTTGACCACGACCGCGGCGGCCGCCGCCGGCAGCGTCAGCTGGTCGGCCGGAGCGCCGTCGAGATCGACGAAGTCCGCACCGAGCGAGACGGTGCGCGCCGAGGTGCTCGCCGGGTTGACGAGCACGCTGCCGGTCGCGAAGTCGCGGCGCCAGACGCCCGACCACTGGTAGCGGGTCCAGACCGGTGCGCCGAGCCGCACGTCGTAGCCGGTCCAGTAGCGATTCGGTGCGGACCAGGCGTCGTTGCCGAGCGCGACCGTGCCGGTGTCGAGCAGCAATGCGGTGCCGAAGCCGTAGAGGCGAAGCGCCGGGGCCTCCGCGTAGCCGTCGAGGATGACGCCGCGGCCGGCCGCCTGACGGCGCGCCACGAAGCCCGCGAGCGTCTCCCACCCGTAGGCCGCGACCGCGGGGTCGTTGAAGCCCTTCTCGATCGCGACCGAGCTGGCCGCGGCGAGCTCGCGGGCGATGTTGGTCGCGCCGTCGCCCTTGTACCAGAGCACGTCGTGGACGATCTCGGCGGTGGGCAGCGCGGTGCGCAGCTCGACCATGAAGTCCGCCATATAGCGCTGCCAGTTCGCCTCGCTCAGCGTCACTCCGGTGCGCGGGTCGCGCGCGTTGGTCAGGTATCCGAGCGCCGTGTAGACGCGGCGCTCCATCGACACGTCGTCGACGTAGAGCCGGCGCAGGCCACCCGCCTGGGCGATCCACCATGCGCGATAGGCCGGGTTGCCGAAGTCGGCGGCGAGCGAGGTGCCGAGGTAGGCGGGGTTGCCGCCGGCGTCCCTGAGCACCCACTCCGGGTGTGCGGCCGCGGTCGCCGCGTCGAGCGCGTAGGCGCTGCGGCGCGGCCAGGCGGCCGGATCGGAGGTCCGCACCAGCGTGACCGAGCCGGGGGCCGCCGAGGCGGCAGCCGGGACGAGCGCGGTGGCGAGGAGCGCGAGGCAGACGATGCGGAACATCGCACCGGGTGGTCGGCACCGCCGAGCCGGCTTGTAGCCCGCCGGGTACGGTTGGTGACGTGAGGATCCTGCTCGCAAGCCCGGGCATGGCCCTCGGAGGCGCCGAACGCGTCGTCTGCAGCCTCGCGACCGGACTGTGCGCACGGGGCCACGACGTCGCCGTGTCCGGCGCGGCCGGCCCGCTCGACGCGGAGCTGCCGCCGGAGGTCCGCCGCCTGGTGCTCGCCGAACGCGGCCGCTCGCCGCTCGGCGTCGCCGAGTGGACGCTGCTGGAGGCCGTGTTCGTCCGCGCCTTCCGCCCGCACATCGTCCACGCGCAGAACACGAAGGCGACGGTGATCGCCGCCGCCGCCGGGCGGCTGGCGCGCGGGCCGCGGCGCCCACCGGTGCTCGCCACCCACCACGGCGCGGCCGTCGACGACCGCGCGCGGGCGGCGCGGCTGCTCGAACGCGCCGCCGACGAGGTCGTCTGCGTCTCGGAGGATCTGCTGCCGGCGTTCAGCGGCGACGTGCGCGTGATCCACAACGGCGTCGCGCCGCCGGTGCGCGCCCAGCGGGGTCCGGACACGGTCGTGGCCTTCGTCGGCCGGCTCGTCGAGGTCAAGAACCCCGAGCGGTTCCTGCGCGCCGCGGCACTCGTCGACGGCGCGCGCTTCATGGTCGTCGGCGACGGCGAGCTGCGCCCGTCGCTGGAGGCGCTCGCGGCCGAGCTCGGCGTCGACGTCACCTTCACCGGCGCGGTCCCGGACGCCCGCGCGCTGATCGCCCAGGCCGACGTGATGGTCGTCTCCTCCAACTCCGAGGGCCAGTCGATCGCGACGCTCGAGGCGCTCGCGGCCGGCACGCCGGTGGTCTCGACGCCCGTCTCGGGAATGGCCGGCCTGCTGGGCGACGGCGCCGGAATCGTCGTCGGCGACTTCACGCCCGAGGCGCTCGCGGCGGCGATCGCCGAGCTGGTGGGCGATCCCGCCCGCCGCACAGGGATGGGCGCCGCAGGGGCGAAGCTGGTGCTCGAGCGCTTTTCGGCCGATGACATGGTCGACCGCTACGAACGTCGCTACCGCGCCCTCACACCTACCATCACCAGCTAATGCAGCTCAACGAGCTCCTCGCGATCCTTAAGAAGCGGCGCTTCGGCGTTCTCGCCGTGATCATGCTGACCGTCGCCTTCAGTGCGGCGCTCGCCCTCGTCACGCCGCCGCGCTACGAGGCCACGGCCACGCTGGCGCTGACGCCGAAGATCGACCGCACCCAGGGCTTCATCGGCTCGCAGGACCTCAGCGCGCTGCTGAGCACCTACGCCGAGACCGCGAAGTCCAGCGTCAACCGCGAGCGTGCACGCCAGATCCTCGGACGCAAGCTGCCGGGCGAGATCGACACCTCGACCGTCGGCGGCACCGGCATCCTGCGCATCACCGGCCGCGCCGCGACGCCCGAGGGCGCAGCGGCCACCGCGAGCGCGGCCGCCCAGGCCTTCCAGCAGTCGGTCAAGGACAACCCGCTGATCATCGTCAGCGTGATCGATCCGCCCGAGCCGCCGACGACCGCGGTCCAGCCGCGGCCGCCGCTGATCGTCGCCGTCGGCATCCTGCTCGGCACGCTCGCCGGCATCTCCTACGCGCTGCTGATGGAGCGCGTGCGTCGCCGGATCGAGACGCCGGCCGAGATCCACGAACTCACCGACAAGCCGGTCGTCGGCCGCCTGCCGCGCCAGCGCGCGCTGCAACGCGCGCCCGCGTCGCTGGTCTGGAATCAGGAACGAATGACCGGGCTGCAGGAGAGCTACCGCGCCCTGCGCACGAACGTGCAGTTCCTCGCCGAGGGCAAGCGCGTGATCGAGGTCACGAGCCCGGACCCCGCCCAGGGCAAGTCGACCGTCGTCGCCAACCTCGGCGCGGCGCTCGCGCAGATCGGCGTCGACTGCGTGATCGTCGACGCCGACCTGCGGCGCCCGACGCAGCACAAGATCTTCGGCGTCGACAACTCCACCGGCCTGTCGACGCTGCTCTCGGTCCGCAACCCGCAGATCGATCTCAAGCCGTCCGGCTTCCCGAACCTGTGGGTGATCCCGAGCGGCCCGCTGCCGCCGGATCCGACCGAGATGCTGCACGTGCGCTTCGGCGCCGCTGGTCGAGCGCCTGCGCGATCTCGACGCGCTGATCCTGATCGACACGCCGCCGGTGCTGCCGGTCTCCGACGCCCGCCTGATCGCCCCGCACTGCGACGGCGTGCTGTGCGTCGTCTCCGCCGACCTCCGCCAAGCCGGTCGCGCTCGCGAGCGCGCTCGAGCGGCTCGCAGTTCGTGCAGGCCAACGTGATGGGCATCGTGCTCAACCAGTCCGGCGACGACCTCGAGGCGACGGGCGGCTACTACTACACGAGCCCCGAGTCCGCGGGCGCGTCGGCCTAGCGCCACCGCGATGAGCGGGCGGCTGGGCATCCGCGGCGCCGAGTGGCCGCAGATCGTCGCGATCGCGCTCGCGGTCGCGATCCCGACCGCGCTCGCGCCGGTCTACGCCGTCCTCGCGGCCGGTCTGCTGCTGATCCTCGCCGCGGTCGTCTTCAACGCCGGCGCGCTGCTGGCGCTGATGGTCGCTGCCTTCCCGTGGGACGACATGCTCGGCTTCCCGACCGAGACGGTCTCGATCATCAAGATCCTCGGCGCGCTGCTGATGATCGGCTACGTGCTGCGCGCGCTCAGCCGCGACGAGGACGTGCGGCTGCCGGTCACGCTGCCGGCGCTGATCGCCTTCGTGATGCTCGTGCTGCTCTCGCTGATGCTCTCGGGCGACGTCGAGTCGGGGCTCTCGAAGACGCTGCGGTATCTGCTGTTCGGCGCGTTCACGTTCCTGTTCATCCAGCTCGTGCGCAGCCGGGCGGAGCTGGTCACGATCCTGCGCGTGCTCGTCGCTCTCGTCGACGTGCGCGTCGCTGTACGGGCTCGTCCTCTTCATCACGGGCAACGTCGAACGCGTCTCAGGGCCGATCGGCGAGGCCAACGACTTCGCCTACGTGCTCGCCTCCGTGCTGCCGTTCGCGATCTACCTGACGTTGCGCGACAAGCGCGTGCGGGTGCTCTGGGGGCTGTGCTCGGCGGTGCTGGTCCTGGCCTTGTTCGGGACGCTCTCGCGCGGCGCGCTCGTCGGCGTCGCCGCGGTCGTGCTGTGGGCGGTCGCGACCCGGCGGACGCGCTTCGGCGGCGTGCTCGCCGGCACGATCGTCGTGGCCGGGACGCTGCTGCTGGCGTTCACGCTCTGGCGGCCGCTGATCGACGAGCGGCTCGCGGCCAAGAGCGTCGTGGCGCAGGCCAACGTCGACTCGCGCGAGGCCTACTGGTCGGCCGCGGCGCGGATGGCCGCCGATCACCCGATCCTCGGCGTCGGGCCGGGACGCTTCGGGATCGAGAGCAAGCAACTACATCCTCAACGACCCGATCAACATCGACCGGCCCGTCGTGCACAACTCCTACCTCGAGGTGCTCGCCGAGGGCGGCGTGCCGACGCTGATCGCGTTCATCGCCCTGATCGTCGGGTCGTGGCGATTGCTGGCGCGGGCCCGCGTCCGCTTCAAAGTCATGGACGACCAGGACGGGTTGCGGATCGTCGCGGCCACCCAGGCGTCGCTGGTGGTGGCGATCGTGTCGGCCAACTTCCTCTCGGTGCAGATCACGATCCCGCTGTGGCTGCTGACCGGCATCGCCGCGGTGCTCTGGTACCAGGCCGCCCCGCCGCAACGCGGCGCGTGAAGGTCGCGCTCGTCACCTCGATCCCGTACGGGGGACCGGTCGAGCACGCCGTCCTGCTCGCGCGCGACCTCGTGCGCCTCGGCGTCTCGGTGAGCGCGGTGGCGTGTGACGCGGCGGTCGCCGAGCGCTTCGCCGCCGGCGGCGCGCGGGCGGCGGTGCTGCCGCTGCGCAGCCCCGGCGACTGGGCGGGCGCGGTGCGCGTGCACCGGTTCGTCGAGCGGCGCGGACGTGGTCCACTCGCACGACCGCCGCAGCGGCCTCTGGGCGCGGCTCGGCCCGTCGCACGGCGCCGTCCGCGCGCACACGCTGCACGGCCTGCCCGAGCCCTATCTCGACGGCAAGCCAGGCCTGAAGGGCCGGATCGCCTACGGCGGCCTCGAGCGCGCGCTGGCGGCGCGGACGGACGTGCTGATCGCCCCGTCCCACGCGGCCGCGCGGCTGCTCTCGGAGCGCGTCGGCTACGCGCTTGACGACATCGTCGTCGTGCCCAACGGCGTCGATCTTCCTGCCGCGCCCTATCGTGCCCGGCGAGTTCGTCGGGACGCTCTCGGCCCACGAGCCGGTCAAGGGACTCGAGGTGCTTCATCGATGCCGTCCCGCTGGTGCTCGCGCGCCGTCCGGCGACGCGCTTCGTGATCTACGGGACCGGTTCGCTCGAGGCGAGCGTTGCGCGAGCGGGCGGATGGCCTGCCGGTCGGTCTTCGCCGGTCACGTGCCCGCCGAGCGGGGCCTGCGTTCGCTCGCCGTGCTCGCGCTGCCGTCGTTCATGGAGACGAGCGGGCTGGCGCTGCTGGAGGCGATGGCCGCGGGCATTCCGGCGGTCGCCTCGCGGGTCGGCGGGATCGAGGAGACGGCGCCGGCGGGCGCGGCGACGCTGGTCGAGCCGGGTGACCCGCCCGCGCTCGCGTCGGCGATCGTCGCCCTGCTCGACGATCCGATGCTGGCCGCGGCGCAGATCCGCGCCGGCCGGGCCGCGGCCGCGGAGCGGACCGCGGCGCGCACCGCCGAGCGGATGCTCGCGGTCTACGAGTCGGCGCTCAGCCGAGCTTGACGCGGATCCCGCGCGGAGCGCGGGCGCTGACCGGCTTGGGCTTGGCGCCCGCGACCGAGATCGAGGCCTGCGCGAGCACGCGGAGACGAAGCGTGACCGTCCGGCCGGAACGGAGGCGCAGCGCGCGCCGGCCGACGACGGTCGTGCCGCGCGTGAGCAGCACGGTGCCGCTGCAGAACGGCCGCGACCTTGCAGGTGACCGTGACGGTGATGATCGGCGGCGGCGTGGTGGTGCGCGTCGGGCCGGTGATCGTGCCGCCTACGACCGGCGGAGAGACGGTGCCGCTGCCACCGGTGCCGGTGCCGCCACCCGTGCCGGTGCCGCCGACCCGTGCCTGCGCCGCCTGACCCGCCTGAGCCCGTGCCGCTGCCCGCGCCCGGATCGGGGTCGTGCCGCCGCCGCCCGTGCCCGGGTCCGTGCCGCCGCCCGTGCCCGGGTCCGTGCCGCCGTCCCGCGCCCGGGTCCGTGCTGCCGCCCGGGTCCGTGCCCGTGCCCGTGCCGCCGTCCGACGTGCCTTCGTCGCCGCCGCCCTCTTCGCCGCCCGCGCCCGGTTGGTCGCCTGCGCCGCCTTCGCCTTCACCGGGGTCCGCCGGGCCGTCCTGGCCCGGCTCGATTGAAAAGGCGCGCCACCACCTGCCTTGGCGAGTATCAGCGCGGAGTGGGGTGGCAAGGTCGCGGCGGTGGCGTCGGTGAGGCCGGAGCCGGTGTAGGCGGCGCCGAAGTCGACGGGAACCGACGCGTTGCGTCGGGTTGACGAGCACGAGCCCGTTGGTGAACCTGCGGCGGTGGACGCCGCTGGCGTCGCGTGGTCTCGGTCGCGGCCGGCGTGCCGATCGCGTAGTCGTAGACCGCGAACCAGTTCTCGTTGGTGTAGTCGCCGTGGAGCGCGAAGCTGCGCGTTGCCGCCGCCGGCGAGCAGCATCGTCGCGAAGCCGTAGCGCGCGGCCGCGTCGTCGCTGTTGGCCGAGTGCGAGACGCCGAGGTAGAGCTTGCCCTGGGCCTCCGCGTCCTTGATCGACTGCAGCTGCGGTCTCCCACACCGACGGCGCGGTCGTAGGTCTCCGGCGGCGGTGCTGGTGCCGACCTTGACGAAGTTCTCGTTCATGCCGCCGTCGACGTGCTGCAGCCAGCCGTTGATGACGGACGGGTAGTCCTTCCAGAAGCCGAAGTTCGGGATCACGAGCTTGCCGGCGGCTGCGGAAGCGCGCGCCGATCGCGGCCAGCGCCGAGCCGGTGGCGGCCTGGTAGGCCGCGTCGGTCGGGTACTTGGCGACCCGGGCGACGTCGTAGTGGTACTCCATGCTCGGGTTGGTGTCGTCCATGAAGACGCCGTCCCAGCCCTTGTTGCCCATCTCGGCGAGCACGTTGTCCGCCCACTTCTGCTGGTAGCTCGGCGTTGCCGACGTCGGCCGCCCAGATCCAGTTGTAGTAGCGGAACGTGAAGCGCTGGCCGCTCGTGTTCTGCAGGAACCACTCGGGGTGCGTCGGCGGCGTCCTGGGTCGCGACGCCGGTGGAGACGCCGCCCCACTGGTCGCGCTCGACCATCCCGGAGAGGTCCTTGTAGATCAGGATCTTGAGGTTCGGGTTGGCCGCCTTCAGCCGCTGCATCAGCGGCACCTGGTAGCTCTGCAGCACCAGCACGTTGTTGCGCGTGCCCGTCTGCGAGTAGTCGGCGTTTCCGGCCGCGGTGTCGATGGCGTAGCGGAAGTGACCCACGCTCGGAGGGGCTGCGTTTGCGCTGCCGGGCAGCAGCGCGAGGGCGATGATCGTGGCCACGAGTGCCATTAAGAATGTTCGCACCACTTACCCCCTTCGGCGGCCCGGCCGACCTCGGATTACGAGGTCCCGTGACTTTGCGTCCCCGCCTCACGACGGGTTTGCCATTTATCGGATTCGGGGGCGCTGTGCCCTCACGTCATTTGATCGGCCTGAGACCTCTCAACTGGAGTTAAATGTCCGCGCGTAGACGAGCTATGACCTGCGCGTACCACGCCGAAGCACCCGCGAGAGCCTCCGGCCAGCGGTAGCGCTGGGCGAGCATACGACCTTCGGCCCCCATCGCGGCGGCTCGTCCCGGGTCGGCGAGCACGGCTGCAAGCGCCGCTGCAAGCTGGAGCGGATCCTCGCCGATCAGCCCGTGCCGGCCGTCCTCGAAGCCGACGCCGCCGACGCCGAGCGAGGTCCCGACGACCGCCCGGCCCGCGGCGAGCGCCTCGAGCACCTTCAGCCGCGTGCCGCCGCCCTCCCAGATCGGGACGATCACGGCGCGTGCCGCGGCGAGCGCGCCCGGCAGGTCGGCGACCAGCCCGAGCACCTCGACGCCCTCGACGTGCGAGAGCCGCATCCGCAGCTCGTCGTCCATCCCGGCACCCGCGATCGCCAGCCGCGGCGCTGGGCTGCTCGCGCAGGACCGCGGGCCAGCCGTCGGTGACGAAGCGCTCGACCCCGCGGCGGTTGGCCTCGTAGCCGAAATGCCCGAAGAACAGCGCGCGCTCGCCCGCGTCGGCATCGGCCGTGAGGAAGAACTCGTCGTCGACGCCGTTGGGCGCGAGCAGCGGTCGCCCGCCCGCGGCGCGCACGGCGGCGGCGTCCGCTTCGGAGACGCACAGCACGCGATCGGCCTGCGGCAGCGCGCGGCGTTCCACCGCACGCAAGGCCGCGGCCCGGTTCTGCTCGCGCAGCCGCGCCATCCCGGTGCGCTGCCGCGCGGCGCTGCGCGCCAGCTCCGAGTCGAGGTTGTGCAGGCTGAGCACGGTCGGGACGCCGGGCGGCGCCGCGTAGTACGCGCTCTGGGTGTGCTCGAACTGCACGAGGGCCGCGTCCGCGGCGACCTCCGCGAAGCGGCCCGCGAGCTGGTGCAGGATCGGGCTGGGGAGCCGCGCGGCGTGCTGGCGCAGCCGGTCCAGCGCGCCGGGTGCCGGCTCGGCGATCACGTCGACGATCCAACCGCGCATGCGCAGCTGCTCCGCGGCGCCCGGCGCGCCTGGATCCGCGGTCAGCAGGTGCGGCCGCAGACCCGCGTGGTCCATCGCCTCCAGCAGCCGCAGCGTCCGCTTCTGGCCTCCGGTCACCGGCGGTTCTGGAAGCAGCGGCGTGACCACCGCGGCCGTGATCGGAGGTCGCACAGCTGCACATGCTGCCAACATGGCCGCGGTGCGGATCCTGGCCTGCGCCTCCGAGGCGCCGCGTGCACCGCTCAACGGCTCGCGTCTGGTTCTCGCACGAGCTGCTCCCGCGCGTCGCCGCGCGCGCCGAGCTGACCGTGCTCGCGCTGCGCCGTCCCGACCAGGACAGGCCCGGCCCCGACGGGCTTCGAGCTGATCGAGGTCGCGTTCGGCGATCCGGCACGCGGCGCGCTCGTGGGCCCTGCGCGGCGCCGCGCTCGCGCTGCGCGAACCGGTCGAGGCGCGTCGGCTCGCGGCGCCATTCCAGCGCGCGCTCCCAGCGCCTGCTGGCGCAGCGCCGCTTCGACGTCGGCGCACGTGACGCTCGGCTCGCTCGCGGGGCTCGCCCCGGCGCTCGGCGGCCTGCCGGCGCTGATCGCCCCGCTCGACGCCTGGCATCTCAACGTGCGCGCCGAGGCCGAGCGCGCGCACGGGCGCGGAGCAGGTCTGGCGCCGCCAGCAGGAGCACGCGGTGCGGCGCTGGGAGGCGCAACGCCTACCGGCCGTTCAAGCGCGTCGTGCTCGTCACCGACGAGGACGCGCGCCAGGTCGCGGAGCTGGACCCGACGCTGCAGGTGGTGACGATCCCCAACGGCGTCGACGCCGCGCGCTTCGCCCCGCCGCCCGGCATCGAGCGCAACGGGATCGTGTTCACCGGCGCGCTCGACGCGCCGTCGAACGCGCAGGCCGCGACCCGGCTGGCGCAGCGGATCATGCCGCTCGTGCGGCGCGAGCTGCCCGACGCGACGCTGACGATCGTCGGCCGCTCCCCCGGGCCCGAGGTGCGGGCGCTGGGCGGCGTCGTACGCCGACGTCCCCGACCTGCGGCCGTGGCTGTGGGGCGCCGCCGTGTACGCGTGCCCGATGGAGAGCGGCACGGGGATCAAGAACAAGCTGCTGGAGGCGATGGCGGCGGGCGCGCCCGCAGTCGCGACGCCGCTCGCCTGCCAGGGGATCAACGGCTCGCACGCGCTGGTCGCCGATCTCCGACGAGGACTTCGCCGCCGCGCTCGTCGACGCTGCTGCGCGACCCGGCACGCGCGGCACGGCTCGCCGAAGGCGCGCGCGCCTACGTGCGCGCGCGCCATGACTGGGACGCCGTCGCCGCCGCGTACCTCGCGCTCTACGAGGAGCCATCGCTTGAGCGAGGAGCTCGGCGAGACGACCGGCAGCTCCGTCGTCAGCGGCGGGCTCTGGACGCTGCTGAACCGCGTGCTGCCGCAGGCGCAGCTGCTGGTCCTCTCGATCATCGTGGCGCGCTACCTCGGCCCGACCGACATGGGCCGCCAGAGCTTCATCGCCTTCACCGCGATCGCGCTCGTCCAGGTCGCGACGGCCGGGCATGCCGGGCGCGCTGAGCCGCTTCGTCGGCGAGCTGCTGGGCGCGCGCCGGGGCGGCCAGGCGGTCTCGCTCTACCGGTTCACGCTACGCGTCGAACGGGTGGCCGCGGCGCTGGTGGCAGCCTCGCTCGTCGTCGTCGCGCTGCTCGGCGGCGACCCGCGCGCGGCCTGGGTCCTGGCCGGCGTCAGCGGCGCGCTCGCGGTCATGCAGGCCGTGCCGACCAGCCTGCTCGCGGGCGCGCAGCGCTGGCGCGAGGGCTCGGTGCCCGGCCTCGTGACCGGCGTCGCCACGGTGCCGCTGACGATCGTCGTGCTCGAGCTCGACGTCGGCATCACCGGGCTCTTCGGCCTCGAGGCCGTCGCGGTGTTCGCGAACCTGATCTGGAGCTCGGAGCTCGCGCGCCGGCTGGTCCGCGACCTGCCGGCGAGCGATCCGATGCCCCCGCAGCTGCGGCGGCGCTACCTGCGCTTCGTCGGCTCGACCTCGATCATCGTGATCATCCAGTTCGTCGTCTGGCGGCGCTCGGAGCTGTTCGTGCTCCAGCACTACTCCCCGGACGCCCAGATCGCCTTCTACTCGATCGCCTTCGCCGCGATCTCGGGGCTCTCCAAGCTGCCCGAGTCCGTCGAGACCGTGACCGTGCCGGCGGTCGCGAACCTCGTCGGCACCGGCGAGGACGAGCGCATCCGGCGCGGCTTCTGGCGTGCGATGCGGCTGCTCGTTCTGGCGACGCTGCCGCTCGTCGCCGGTGTCGCGGTGACCGGGCCGGCGCTGCTGAGGCTGGCCTACGGCGAGGACTACGCCGACGCAGGTCCTGTGCTGCTGGTGATGCTCGCGCCGCTGCTGATCCAGCCGATGCTGCGCGTCAGCGAGGGCATCCTGTTCGCGCTCGCGCGCGTGCGCTTCATCGTCATCACCGGGCTGATCGCGACGGTCGTCGACCTCGGGCTGGCGTTCGCGCTGATCCCGAGCCTGGACGCGATCGGCGCCGCGATCGCCAACGGTGTCGCGATCCTCGTCGCCGGCGTGCCCGCGCTCGTCCTCGCGATCCGACTTGCACCGACCCTGGTCGTTGCCGATCGGCCCGATGGTGCGCGCCCTGCTCGTCTCCCTGGCCGTGGCCGGCGCGGCGTGGGCGACGCTCTCGGTCGGGACGCTCATCGCCGTCGTGGCGGGGACGCTCGCGTTCTTCGTCGCGTCCTTTGCTGCTGCGACCGCTCGCCGCCGACGACGCCCGCTGGCTGTCGGAGGCACTCGGCGACGGGGGGCCGCGCGGCGTTGCCGCCGGGTTCGTGCGCAGAATCGGTGCCGCATGATCGACCTCCACTCACACCTGCTGCCCGGTCTCGACGACGGTCCGGCCGACGAGGCGGGCTCGCTCGCGCTCGCCGCCGAGGCGTTCGCCACCGGCGTGCGCGTGATGGCGGCGACCCCGCACCTGCGCCAGGACTTCCCGCGACGTGCAGGTCGGCGAGCTCGCCGGGCGCGTCGGCGCGCTGCAGGCCGGCTGAACGCCGACGGGATCGCGCTCGAGGTCGTCACCGGCGGCGAGGTCGACGTGCTGTGGGCACAGGCCGCCAGCGACGAGGACCTGCGCGCCGCCAGCTACGGAGGCCGCGGTCATTCGACCTGCTGGTCGAGACGCCCTACGGCGAGCTGCCCGGGATGTTCGAGGACCTGCTGTTCCGGATCCGCGTGCGCGGCTTCCGGGTCCTGCTCGCGCACCCGGAGCGCAACCCGTCCTTCCAGCACGACCCGGAGCGGCTGCGTGCGGCTCGTCGACGGGCGACGTGCTGGTCCAGCTCACGGCGTCCTCGGTCACGGGCAGCGGGCGCGCCGGGAAGCTGGCGCGGCGGCTGATCGCCGACGGCCACGCCCACGTCATCGCCGGCGACCTGCACCGGGTCGGCGGCAACCGGGCCTCGATCGCCGACGCGGTCGCGAGCGGTCGGCACCGAGCGGGCGCACTGGATGGTCACCGAGGCGCCCGCGGCGATCCTCGCCGGCCGTCCGCTGCCGCCCGGCGCCGGTGGACGAGCCGCGCCGTCGCGGCTGGCTACGCCGCCGCTGACCAGCGGCTGCGTCGTGGTGCGCGCGTTGCCCGCCTTGTCGCGGGCGCGCACCGTCACCGTGAGACGCGTGAGGCCGCGCGGCGGGGTGACCGTGACCGTCTTGGTCGCGTTCGCGCGCGAGAAGGAGAGCGTCCGCTTGACCTTGCGCGAGCCGAAGCGGAGCTCGACCGCGGCCTGGCCTGCTTCGGAGAGCTTGAACTTGACGTCGAGGCGGCGGCCGTTGCGGGTGAGCGAGACCGTCGCGCGCGGAGCGGTGCGGTCGGCGGGCTTCGGAGTCGGCGTGGCGGTCGGCGCCGGCGTCGCTGCCGGCGCGACGGTCGCGACCGGCGGAGGCGTGCGGGTCGGCGTCGGCGTTCTCGTCGGCGTCGCGGTCGGGGTGGGCGTCGGCACGTAGTCGGGGAGCGTCTCGGGCACCGGCGCGTCCGCGGTGACACGGACCCAGCGCGCGATCGACGGCGTGCCGTCCGCGTCGAGGACGAACAGCATGTAGTAGCCGGGAGGCGCCGCTCCCGAGCTTGCCGGCGACTGCACGTCGAGGCCGACGCCGTCCACGTCGCGCAGCGTCCCGAGCTCCACCAGGCGCTGGTTCATGTCCGCGCCGTGGGTGGTCGCCGCGGGCGCCACGAGCACCGCGCGCGACGCTCCGGGCGCCTTGATCCCGAACGGCGCGCCGTACGGGATCTCCGCGGGCGCGTCGTCGATCGTCGGCCGTGGCGCGAGCTCGTCACCGTCGAAGAGATACGGCGGCGAGTAGATCTCGCCGACGTCCATCGGGTCACCGCCTTCGGGGCGCGCCTCGTCGCCGAGGTGCCAGTAGTCGTCGCCGGCCGACAGCACGCGGCCGTCGGGCAGCAGCAGGGCCGTCGAGTGGTACGCGCGCCACTTCTGCTGCGCCGGGCCGAGCCGCCAGGAGGTGTCCAGCCCCGGCCGCAGCAGCTCGACCTGCTTGAGCCGCTGGTCGCCGCCCGTGAAGTTGACGTCGGCGGGACCGAGCTTCCCCGCGCCGCCGCCGACGGCCACCAGCTGGCCGTCGGGGAGCTGCACGACGTTGCCGTACGAGCGGCCCGCGTTCATGGCCGGGATGCCGGCGCCGTTGAGCGTCCAGCCGGCCGCCGGCTCGTCGGTGTCGAACGTCTCGGTGTCCGCCACCGCGACGCCGTCCGCGCCTGAATAGGTGTAGCCGCCGAGCAGCGTCACCCGTGTGTCGCCGGGCGCGCCCTGCGGCCACAGGATCGCGTTGCCGCCGACGCGATAGACGTTCGTCGGCGCAAAGCTCGTCCACGCGCTGCCGGTCACGAGCCCATCCAGCCTTGTCGGGTCCAGCATCCCCGAGTCGAGCTTGTCCGGCCCGCCCAGGAACACGCGCCCGTCCTTGAGCGTGAACAGGTGCGGATAGAACGCCGTGTCCCGGTTGCCCGCCGGGTAGTAGTCCAGCCGCCCGACCCCGCCGCGCTCGGCCGCGGGCGTGAAGACCTCCATCTCGATGTTCTTGTTGCCCTGGCCGGCCTCGTCGAAGCCCGCGAGGATCGCGATCCGCCCGTCCGCGAGCTCGACCTGCGACGGATACCAGCGCCCGTGCCGCGGCCGCGGCTGCTCCTGCCACGTCAGCGACCACGGATCGAACGTGTACGCGCGATCAAGACCCTTCCACTGCGGCGTGGTGCCGCCGATCGAAGCCGGGTTGCCGAGGTTCCCGCCCGCCACGAACAGCTGCCCGTCGGCCAGCAGCGACTGGCCCGAGCAGAACAGCGGCGCCGGCACCAGCTCACCGTCGATCTCGATCGGCTCCGGAGCATGCGAGGTGACGTGCCCCGGTGGCCGGATCCCACAGGTAGAAGTCCGCCCGGTTCTCCCGCTTGCCGCCGATCAGCGGCGGCCGGCCCCAGAACGCGACCTTGCCTGTCGGCAGCATGACCGCGTTGATCGCGAAGGTCGGCAGGCTGACCGTGGCCGGCGACCAGCGCCCCACCTCGTCGGCCGGCGCGTCGGGCAATTCCAGCGGGTGCGCGGCGCGCTCGGCAGCCTTTCGCTGCCCGGGCGAGAGCGCCGCCTCGGCCTTCGCGGCCTTGCGCTGCGCGGCGTGTTCGGCCGCGTGCGCGGGGCCGAGCGTGGCGATCTCGTACGCCTCCAGGTCCGCCTCGGAATCATGCGCGTACGCGGGAGCAACGACGAGCAACGCCGCAAGCACCGCGGCAGAGATCACCCGTCGCATCAGTTCAACGTAGTCAGAACTCGCCCGTCTGGATACGGCGCGGCCCTCCCGTAGCCGATCGTTCGATCGGCCAACGGGCCGCCAGGCCGGCCATCCGCCCCGCGATAGAATGCCCGCTCCCCTGGGGCGCGTAGCTCAGTGGGAGAGCGCTCGCTTCACACGCGAGAGGTCGCAGGTTCGAAACCCGCCGCGCCCATCGATTAGAAGGCCCGCTACGGCGGGCTTTCTGCGTTCTCGTGGCGTAGGTCGTCTTTCGGCCGGGGCGGGCTATGGAAGCGCTGTCGCGTCAACGGCGCCGTCGCGCCGTAGGCCTCTCTGCCGATCCGGCATCCGATGCGGTTGTGCGTGGGCGAGGACGGCCGCCTGCGGCCACCCGCAGCCGATGTCGTAGAGAAGATCCTCACCCGGAGCGTGACGAATTCGTCGACACACGACACCGTTGCGTCATCAGACTGTGTCGTTACGAAGCTCATGCCCGCGGCGGCTTTCTGCCGCGAGCTGGACTGCCTGAGCGCGAATAAGGGGGGATTGCGGATCGACGGCGGCGGGCACTCAGGCCGTCGTCATGATCGCTCGCCTAGCCCTGGCCGCCCTCCTCTCGCTGGTGCTGTGCGCGCCCGCCTCGGCGGAGTTCCAGCGGCGGGTCGCCAAGGTGGGCGAGTTCACGCTGCACGCCTCCGAGGAACGCGGGCAGCTGTGCATCACGCTCCGGCGCAACCGCCACTACCAGGGCGCGACGTGCGGGCGTCTGCCACGCTCGCCCCAGCGGGCGCTGCGGATCGACCCGGACGTCGGATGGAACAACTACGCCTCCGCGGTGCCTGCCTCGGTCCGGTACGCGGTGGTGGAGTCGCCCCGCGGCAAGCGGGTGCGACACCGCGCCTTCGCTTCGCCAGCGTTTCGCGGACTGCGGTTCGTGATCGTCCCCACCCCGCCGGGCGTGGTCTTCGTGCGCTTCTACGACGCGCGCGGAAAGCTCATCGGGATCGACTTCGGGCAGGCCGGCTACATCGGCGCGCCCGAGGACGTCACGCACCTGCTCGGCGACCGGGACGTCGGCGTCTCGGTCGGGACCGAGACGCGGATCGCGCCGACGCCCAACCAGGCCGACCGGCTGCGCACGCTCGCCTGCGTCGACCTCACCGACAACCACGGCGGCAACGGCGCGTGCGACGCGGAGAGCGACGGCGTCTTCGGCGCGCGGCAGTCCTGCGACGGGCCGAGCCTGCTCGGCGGGATCGTCCCGGCGGGCGTCGCGAGCGTGCAGCTGACGCTCGGGAGCGGCGCGCACATGGACGTCCCGGTGCGCGACCTCCCGGACGGCTTCAGCGGACGTCGGGCATTCGGCGGCAACACCCCCGCGGGCGAGGCGATCCGCGACGCCACAGCGCTCGACGCGGCGGGCGAAGCTGTGCAGCGCGTCGCGGTTGGCATGCCCCCGAACGGCCAGCCCTGCTCGGGCACCGACCAGGGCGACGACGTCCTGGACGCGCACTTCGCCCCGCTCGCCCCGCCGGCCGGCGCAGCCGCGGTCGCCGCGGCGGCCGGAGCCGCGCTGCTCGTCGCCGATCAGGGCGCCGAAGGCCTCTGCGTCGGCGTCGGCTCGCTGCCGGCCACAAACTGCCCGCCGGCCCCGTTCGATTCCGACGAGCCGGACCTCTACCGGACCGGGGACGTGATCGGCGGCGCGTTGAGCCGCGGCGCCGCAAGGGTCACGTTGCGGCTCGACCGTGGGCCGTCGGTGACCGTTTCCACGGTGGACGGCGCGGCCTACACCGGCCGATGGGCAGGGCGCCTGCGTTTCTTCGCCGCCGCCGTCCCCGCAGGCGCGAAGCTCACCGGCGCGACCGTCCGCGACGCCGCCGGAACGATCATCGGCGAATCGCCAGACGGACGCGTTGCCGCACCGCCGAACCGCCGCCTGCTCTTCGACGGCGGCGGCTTGGGCCTTCAGCTCGTCCGCTACCCGGGTCAGCAGCCGTGCGTGAGCGCGGTCGACACCGACGACACTCCCGCCCCGGACTTCTGCACCGACCCGCATCCGGGCATCCCAATCGACGGCCCTTACCACGCGTACTCCGGCGGCATCGTCGTGTCCTGCTCAGCCCGCGCGGCGCTCGCCTATGGCCGGCTCGACGACAAGGCCGCGTTGCCCCAGGTGCTCCTCGACGGCGGCGGAACCGTCACCGCCACGCGCATCAAGCTACCCTTCCGCGACGCCTGGGTCGCCCCGCTCCCCGACGCGACCGTGCTCGGCTTCCGCGCCGGAAAGAGCACCACGAAGTTCCGGCTCCCACCCGCCAGCCAGCAGTGCGGCTACCGGATCGCGCGCTCGTTCTGAGTTCAGGGTGCGGCCTCATTCTCGCACGCCGCTCCCCCGTCCCGCAGCCGCGCGGCCAGGTGCGTGGCCCCAACCGAACTCGCTGTCGGGCTACGCGCGAACCCTCGGTGAAGATGACACTGAGGATCCCTTCGTCCAGACGAGCTCTGTTCGCTCCTCGTCCGTTGCGACGGTAAGCCGGTCGCCCGGTGGGCGCAGCTTCTGCGTCGATGCGGGCGCGTCATGCGGGTCGACCCAGCATGGGCGTGGACCGCTCAGGCGCCTTGCGAACACGGCGGGCTCGATCCAGCGCGCCAGATGCGGCGAGTGGCGCCGAGCCTGCTGTGCCCTAAGGGGAGCTTCTGGGTAGGGGTGAGCGTCATGGCCGCCGATGACGTTGCCTTCGCTGGGGAGTTTCGCGCGGAACCGGCGTCGGTTCCTGCGATCCGGCAGGCCGTCGTCGGGCTCGCTCGCCGCAGCGGCGCTTCCGCGGAGCGCTGCGCCGAGGTCGCGATCGCCGTCTCAGAGGCCGCCACCAACGCCGTCGTGCACGCCTACATCGAGACCACGGAGCCCGGCACGGTTCGCGTGACGGCGGCCGTCCTGAACGGCGAGCTCCGAGTCACGATCGCCGATCACGGCCGCGGCATGCTGCCGCGCTCTGACAGTCCCGGACTGGGGCTCGGGATGCCGCTCATCAGTGACCTGGCCACCAGCTTCGAGTTCGGCGACGGCGACGGCGGCACCGTGCTGCGCATGAGCTTTGCGCTTGACGGGCCAGTCGCTTGATCAGGCGCGAGGATCGATGGCCTCGGCCGTCTCGCCGGCGTGCTCGCGCTTCTCGACGACGATGTAGCTCTCGTGGCGTTCGACCACGTCCTCGATCTCGGGCATCTCGTGGCCGTCGAGCATGAAGAACCGCCGGCCGTTGCCGCGAACCGCCTCGTACTCAGCCTTGCCGAGCAGCACGATGGCATTGCAACCCAGTCGCGCGCACTCGCAGCGAAACCCGACCTGCCGGCCTGGCGGATCCCCGATATGGCCTCGCTCGATCCCCTCATTGAGCCTGCGGTAGCCGGCCTCGTTGAAGGCCAGTCGTTCCTGCACCTCGTGCGACTCCGACATGCGCAGAGCTTACGATCCACTGGTCGTCGGTGCCCGAGCTGGCGTTGGATGACGTTGAGCGGCACTCCCTCGCGGGCGAGCTCGATGGCGTGCGCGTGACGGAGCTGGTGCGGGACGAAGCGGCGGCGTACGCCGGCGCGCGCGGCTCGGGGTCGGAGTGCGGCGCGCGCGGCGGTGGTTGGCCACGCGCGTCCGCGGGTGCGTCCGTTCATAGCGCGAAACAGAGGGCCGACAGGCATCGTCTGACGGGCTGTGGGCCGGGTTGGAGTTGGTCGAAGGCCCAGTCGTCCATGCCGACTTCGCGGCGGCGCCCGCCCTTGCCGCAGCGCACCAGCACCGAACCGCGCCGCGACGCGGGTCGAGGTCAAGCTCATTGAGGTCCAGGACTTCTTGGATGCGCAGGCCGGCGCGCCAGAGCACGGCGATCAGCCCGCGCGGCGGGTCGGCCGGGTAGCGGCGGCCGCTTGTTGCGCGACGGGCGACCGGCGAGAAAGCCAGGCACCGCAGCCGGCGAACGCGGACGACCCAACGAGTCCAACGGGCGTAGATCAGACATAGCGTCCCCCTCGGGACGACGCGAATGAGACACCCGAGCTCTACCACCGAAACGGGACTGCCGCCGGGCCCGAGCGCGAAATGCGCGCTACCGCTCTTCCACAATTTCGTAACGTCTTCGATGCCGCGCCGCGCACGGGGAGCATGTTCAGGTCAGCCGCGAGCGCGCGGCGATCAGCAGGTCGAAGTCGAACTCAACCTCCCTGGGCACGTCACCTAGCGCGTGCCGCGAGTGGTATCCAGAGTCACGGATCGACCAGAGCGCCGGCGATCGGGTCTCCGAGGAGTATTCCCTCCGCGGTTATCTCGAATTCGCGGATCGCGGGATCGTGCGCACTTGCGCGTGATTTGAGGACCGTGATCGTGCGCAGGAGGCGTGATTCGGCGCTCAGGTACTGGAGCAGGATGACGTTGTCGGAGAGATGCGAGATTCCGTATTCGGCGAGGCGGCCGACACGGAAGAGGTCCGGTATCTCGCTGGTCATCATCGGGCTGATGCCGGCACGAGAAAGGCGTTGCGTGAGCGAGTAGATGAACTCGCGGAAACGGATGGGGTCGGGGGTTGCGTACTGGAGGTCGCTGAGGCTGTCGATCATGACGCGCTTGGCGCCGGTGGTCTGGACGAGCTCGAGGAGTTCGTACACCCATTCGTCGATGTAGACGTCGTTGGGGGACCGGTACATGACCGCTACGTTCTCGTTGTCCAGCGACCACCCGAAGCCGCGGGCGACCCGCTCGAGTTGAATCGGATTCTCCTGCAGGCTCGCGATCACGCCGGGCTCGCCGTTCGTGGCGCCGCTGAAGATGAAGTGCAGTGCCATCAAGGTCTTGCCGATACCCGAGGGCCCGGCCACGAGGGTGGAACTTCCTGGTGCGTAGCCCTCGGCGAGCATCGTGTCCAGCGGCGCGATGCCGGTCGAGATCCGGCCTTCGCTCAGCCGGTAGTCCTCCGCCCTGAGGGGATCAGAGAGTCGGGGGAAGACCGTGATCCCGCCCGTGGAGAGACGATAAGCGTGCCGCCCGGCGCGGAAGTCGCTCCCGCGCAGCTTGGTCACTTCGATCAAGCGGAGCGTGCGCTCGCTCACGCGCTCGGTCGCGAGAGAGATGATCCCGTCGGCCACCGCGAACTCGGGCGCCGCACGCGACTCGTCCTCGCTGTATTCCCCGATCCAGAAGGTTGTGGCGGAGAACGCCGTCAGCACCGCGGCGAGGCCGTGCAGGAAGCGCCGGAACTCGCCGGCGTCATCGGCGAACGCGCCCAGCGCCTTGAAGCTGTCGATCGCGATGATTCCGGGCCGGTGCTCTTTGATCAGCGCGGCGATCCGCTCGATGACGGCGTTGAGGCCGCCCTCGCCTGTGACGGCCGGACCGAGGTCCTCATAGAAGATCGACCGCCCGATCGCGGTGCGATCGAAGAAGCTGAGGGTCTGGGCGTAGCGGAGGATCTTCTCGAACGGTTCCGAGACCGTCGACAGGTAGACCGCGGGGCGCTCTTCGGTGGCGCGGGCGAACATGAACTGCTGGCAGAGGATCGTCTTTCCCGAGCCTGGCCGCCCCATGATCAGGTTGATGCCGTTCAGCGGCAGACCGCCGCCGAGGATCTCGTCAAGACCTTCGTCGCCGCTTGAACCGCGCTCGTCCACTAGGCGATCTCCTGTCCACGGCGAGCGACCAGTGCGCTCGCCCCGAGGAGGTCCTTGACGGTAGAGACAAGCTCGAGCGGGTCAAGCGGCTTCTGGAGAAAGGCGTCAGCGCCGGCGGCCAGCGCCTCATCCCGAGACTCAAGGACCGAGATGGCGAGCACGGCGGCGTCTTCGTGCTGTTTGAGGCGCCGGCAGAGTTCAACGCCGCGTCCGCCGGAGATCATCAATTCCACGATCGCGAGCTGGGGTCGGCTCTCGATCCACTGCTCCTCGGCTTCATCGACGGCCAACGCCAGATGCACGTCATACCCCTCGGTGCGCAGGAAGAACTGCGCGAGGTCCGCCGCTACGGGATCGCGCTCGGCGAGCAGCACGAGCAGCCGCGGACGAGCGCCTGGGCCGTCCTGCGTCGGCTGGCCAGCCGCGATGCGTTCGGCGAGCAGCCGATGGGCATCGGCCGCCGAGATGCCTCCCGCCATCTGCGCGGCGACGAAGCGCAGCTGCTCCACGTGATCGCGTGCGTAAAGGCGCTGTCCTCCTGGGCTGCGCTCCGGGACGATCGACTCGTAGCGCTCCTCCCAGTTACGGATCGTCGCGGCGGGAATGTCGAGCATCCGGGCCACGGCACCGATGCTGTAGACCCCGCGACTGCCGCCATGTGGATCGGACACGGCCGTGAATGCTAACCGATTACCGCACGTATTGGCTAGATCTCGCTGAATGGTTGACGAAGTTCTGGATCTGTTACTTATTCATAAGTTCATCAGACCGTGATACGGTCTCTTCCATGTTGGACCTTGAACGTCTCACGAGTGCCGACTCCGACGTGGCGGACGAGTGGGCGCGACCCCGGCCGTTCATGGTCGATGTGCAGCGACGCGATGACGTCGCGATCGTGAAAACGCACGGCGAACTGGACCTCGCCACCGCTCCGACACTCGACGCGGCATTGGAGAGGGTCGAGATAGCCGGGCGCCTCGTGCTGGATCTGCGCGGCTTGTCCTTCATCGACTCAACGGGTCTGCACCTGCTGCTCGCGCTCGACCGTCGCGCGAAGCGCGACGGATTCCAGCTGACGCTCGTCGCACCCGCGGCTCCCGCAGACAGGGCGATCGAGGTGAGCGGACTCGACCTGGCACTGCCGTTCGTGACATCCGCCGACACCGTCGACCGCAACCCCGGCGCATCCGACAGCGAAGCACGCGACGGCACTCGATGACGAGATTCGAGGTCGTCGTCGACGCCCAGCAGCACAAAGCGCCGGCCGTCGCCGTCCGCGGCGAGATCGACATCGCCGCGGTGCCCACGGTGGAACTGGCACTCGACGGCGCCATTCGCGACAGCGCGGGGCCGTTTGTCCTTGACCTCTGCGAGCTCGAGTTCCTGGACTCCAGCGGCCTCCGCCTGATTCTGCGCGCCCGAGCGCTCTTGGCGCGAGAGGACCGCGAACTCGTCATCGTCTGCCCGCCCGGTCCGGTGCGACGGATGTTCGATGAGACCGGCATCGCGGACCTCCTGGTTCTTTACAGCACACCGGCCGAGGCGGCCGCGGCGCTGGTGCCGGCGAGGTAGCCGCATGTCCAGTGCAGCCTCCAGCCCTCCGACACGGACCGCGCAAAACGAAACCGCTCGCTCGCCTGCTCAAGGCGATCGACCGCTTCGAGCCCGAGCGCGGGATCGCGTTCACGACCTTTGCGCGTTCCGTACAGCGGCGTAGAGCCCAATGATTGACGTTTCGCACAGCCCTACCAACGCCAAGGTCTTCGAGGCCTACCGCCTCGACGGCGACCCGGCGAAGCGCGAGGAACTCGCCACCCGGTACCTGCCGCTCGCGCGCCATCTGGCACGCCGCTATCGCGGCCGTGCCGAACTCGACGACCTCGAGCAGGTCGCCTCGCTCGCGCTGCTGAAGGCGATCGACCGCTTCGACCCGACGCGCGGCCTGGAATTCTCGACGTTCGCCTTCCCGACGATCCTGGGCGAGCTCAAGCGCTACTTCCGCGACCTCGGCTGGATGGTGCGGGTACCGCGCGAACTTCAAGAGCTGACATTACGCCTCGACAAGCTGCGGGACACGCTGACCAGCGAACTCGGACGCAACCCAACAGTCGCCGAACTCGCCGCGCGCGCCGACACCACCGTCGACCAGGTAATCGAGGCGATCTCGGCCGGTAGCGCGCATCATCCGGACTCGCTGGACCGCCCGCTCTCCGAGGACGGCGACCTCGCGATCGACGTCGTCGCCGCCCACGACGACCCCGGCTTCGCCCGGGCCGAGAACGCCGCCGTCGTCGAAGGACTGCTCGCCAGGCTGTCGGAGCGCGAGCGCGAGATCCTGAAGCTGCGCTTCCAGCAGGACCTGACCCAGGCGGAGATCGGCGAGCGTCTCGGCGTCTCGCAAATGCACATCTCACGTCTCATCCGACAATCCATGGCGACCCTCCAACACGCCGCCGACCCAGGCGACCTCAAGCAGCAGCACGGCGAGCACCGAGGGATCCAACGATGAGCTTCGACACCCCTCCGTCGTAGCGCCAACATGGGGTCGGCGATTCGCGACCGTACCCAGCGATGGGCCAAGGGATGCGAGAACGACGGGTTCGTTGAGACCCGCTCTCGCGTTCTAGCGTCAGATGGCGTGTCGGGCGAATCGGCCGCGCTGCTCATCAGGCCCTGCCTGCTGCGCCGAAGCGGCAAGCCGGGCGTCAGATGTCGCGTCGACGGCGCCGTTGGTGTGGGCGCGGCCAGCGGGGGCCTAGAGTCCCTCAGCCCGCTCGCATCGATCGTTGAGCGCGTGCCGCCGGGGGTCGCCTCTGCTCGACGTGCAAGGCAGCGCGAGAGCGCCGCGTGGCCGGGGTGGCGTCTATGGCTGCTCGGGCATGGCCACGCGGACGCCGTTGACGGGCATCTCTGGTCCTGACGCGGCGGCGCCGCGCCGCTGGCGCTCGGCCACGTCGGGGTGCCACGCCCCGTCGCCGTTCTCCGAGTCGCGCCGGAACGGGCCGGGCTTCGGCCGGGGGCGGCCGCCCGGCAGCGCGAGGCGCAGGATCGTCCGTTGCACGGTGGCCCACTGTTTGAGGAACGGTCCGCTGTTGTAGGGCAACTCGTAGCGCTCGCAGATCTCCTTGACCTGCGGCGCGATCTCCGAGTAGCGCGTACTCGGCATGTCGGGGTAGAGGTGGTGCTCGACCTGGTAGCCGAGGTTGCCGCTGATGACGTGGAACAGCGGACTGCCCTCGATGTTCGCTGCGCCGAGCAGTTGGCGGACGTAGAAGCGCCCGCGGGTCTCGCCGGCGACCTCGTCCTCGCTGAAGGTGTAGGTCTGGTCGGGGAAGTGGCCGCAGAAGATGATCGCGTGCGCCCACATGTTGCGGATGATGTTCGCGGTGATGTTGGCCGCCAGCGTGCTCTTAAAGCCCTTGCGGCCGGAGAGCAGCGGGTACGCGACGTAGTCCTTGGCGATCTGGCGGCCGGCCTTGCGCGCCATGCCCTTGAGCTCGCGCTTGAGCGCCTTGGCGGACTTCTCGCCCTTCCTGATCGCGTCCAGGTCGAGGTCGTGGAAGGCCACGCCCCACTCGAAGAACGCCATCAGCAGCACGTTGTAGGCCGGTTGGAACAGGTAGATCGGGACCCACTTCTGGTGCGGGTCGATCCGCATGATCTTGTAGCCCAGGTCCTTGTCCTTGCCGCGGATGTTGGTGTACGTGTGGTGGATGTAGTTGTGCGAGTGCTTCCAGGCCTCGGGCGTCGACGCCGAGTCCCAGTCCCAGGAGGAGGAGTGGATGTAGGGGTCCTGCATCCAGTCCCACTGGCCGTGCATGACGTTGTGGCCGATCTCCATGTTCTCGAGGATCTTGGCCAGCGACAGCGTCGCCGTCCCCGCTACCCAGGCCGGCTTGTAGCGCGAGGCGAACAGCAGCACCCGGCCGAGCACCGCCAGGCGACGGTGCATCTCGATCATGCTCGTGATGTAGCGCCGGTCGCGGTCGCCGAGCTCGGCGAACACCTCGTCGTGGATCGCGTCGAACTCGCGTGCGAGGTCTTCGAGCTGGTCATCGCTCAGGCGAGCCAGCGGGCTCTCGATCATGGTGTCCACGGGTTCCTCCTCGCTCGGGTTCAGAGGTCGATCTCGACCGGACCTTCGGGCGCGTTGATGCAGGTGCGGACCATCTCGCCCTCGGTTCCCGACACCTTCCCGGTCCGCAGGTCGCGTACCCGTCCCGAGCAAAGGCGACCCACGCAGGTGTGACAGATGCCCATGCGACAACCGAACGGCAGGGCGGCGCCGACCTCCTCGCCGGCGACGAGAATCGGCGTGCCCCGGTCCGCGTGCGCCTTCTCGCCGCTCGCCAGGAAGGAGATATCGCCGCCCTCCCCGCCCACGGCGTCGCCCCCGATGACCGGCTGGAAGCGCTCCATGTGCAGGCGCGCGGCGTCCGCGTGCTCCTCCCAGTGGGCTTGCATCGCGTCGAGCATCTCGCCGGGGCCGCTGAGGAACGCCTCGCGCTCGCGCCAGTCCGGGCACAGCCGGTCCAGGTCGGCCGGCGCGAGCCGCCCGCACTCGCCGGTGTGCTGCACGTGCAGCCGGTAGCCGTCATGCCGGTCGGCCAGCGCTGCGCAGCTGCTCGCCGAAGATGACGGCGTCCGGCGTCCGCGCCGAGTGAAGATGCGCGACGTCCCGCGAGCGCCTCGCGCCTGGCGAGGTCGCGCAACATGCTCATGATCGGCGTGACGCCGCTGCCCGCGCTGATGAACAACAGCCGCCGCGGCAGCGGGTCGGGCAGCGTGAACGTCCCCTCCACCCCGCCCAGCCGCACGATCGTGCCCGGGATGCGCCTTGCGCACCAGATACGGCGTCACCTTGCCCGTCTCGACCAGCTTCGGCGTGATCGAGATGAAGCCGTCCGGGCGACCGGGATCGGAGGTGATCGAGTAGGCACGCCAGTGGTGCACGCCGTCGACGATCACCCCGACGCGCAGGTACTGCCCCGGCTCGTGACCCTCCCAGACCCACCCGGGCCGGATCGTCACCGTCACCGCATCGTCCGTCTCGCGCGTGATCGCCTCGATCCGGCCGCGGAGCTCGCGGCTCGACCACAGCGGATCGATCAGCTCCAGATAGTCGTCGGGCAGCAGCGGCGTGAAGAACACGCGCGCCGCCCGCAACAGCCGGCGACGAACCGCGGGCACCCGCGGACGAGCGCCGCGCTCAGCCATGGCCACTCACTTGGTCCAGGTGCTGCAGGAGGTCGTGGGCGGCGAGCTCGACGCCCTTGTGGCGCCACTCGGCCGCGCGATAGACGCAGGCGATCAGACCGGTGCGGTGGATGCGGCGGAAGTCGCCGTAGACGAACGCGTAGCGGGCCTTGGTCTCGTCGTTCGCGCCCTCGGTCAGGCCGAGGTGCCACGCCGCGTAGTCCTCCCACGAATGCTTCTCGAGGTAGGTGTTCTGCGCGTCCGCGTTGGGTTGGGAGTCGCCCCAGTCGGATTCCAGGACGTATTGGCGCTTGTCGATCAGCTCGCGCGCTCGGGCGACGCCCGCGTCGTTGACGGAGTACGAAGCCATCAGGCCACCTCGAACATCGGCCTCGGACGTTATACGAGCGCGGCGAAAGCGTCGTCGATCGCGACCTCGGAGACGTTCGCGACGTGGTTGGCGAGCGTGGTGTAGGCGATCTGGGCGAGCACCTCGAGCGTGTCCTCCGCGTCCAACTCGCCGGCGGCGACGTGCCCCCGGTCTTCCAGCACGGCCGCCGCGAACGCGCGGAGGGACTCCAGCCGCGCGTCGCTCAGCACCGAGCCGGAGCGCAGCGCGTCGATCAGCTCCGGCGAGCCACCGGCGGCGGCCGCGAACCGGGAGTGCGCGGCCAACGAGTAGGCACACGCGTTCAAGCGGCTGACGGTGAGGCCGACGACCTCGCGTTCGAGCGCGCTCAGCCGCGCGCTGATGCGACACTGGCGCCGCGAGCGCCGGATGAGCCAGCTCGGGCTGGCGACGGAGATGGGCACGACGCAGCGGCACGTCTCCTTCGTGGACAGCGGCCGCGCCCAGCCCAGCCGCGAGCTGATCCTGCGGCTCTCCCGCGCCCTGGACGTGCCGCTGCGCGAGCGCAACCAGCTCCTGCTCGCCGCGGGCTACGCGCCCCGCTAGCGCGCGCTGGTGACGTCGTCGATGACCGAGACGACGAGCCGCTCGCCCTCGTCGAGCAGCGTCGCCTTGATCACGAGCCGGCGGTCGCCCATGTGGACGAGCCGCGGCGGGGCGTCCAGGCCGGCGAGCAGGCGGCGGTACGGCAGCTCGTCGAGCGCGAGCGGGCGGCCGTCCGGGTCGGTCATCAGCCTGCGAGCGGTCGAAGACCTGCTCGCCGGTGAGGTCGCGCAGCGCCGTCTGGTCGACGCCGAACAGCCGCCCGGCGGCCTCGTTGGCGTAGACGAGCCGGCTGTCGCCGTCGCGGACGATCACGGCCTCGGCGAGCACGTCGAGCACGCGCTCGAAGCGGTGGCGCATGCGGCGCAGCTCGGCGATCAGCTGCGTGTGGGCGAGGCCCGCCGCGGCGCGTTCGCCCAGCGCGCGCAGGAACTCGATCAGCTCGTCGGACGGGCCGGCCGCGCGCGGGCAACAGGCCGAAGTGCAGCAGGCCGAGCAGCCGGTCGCCCTCGCGCAGCGGGATCACGACCCACCAGCGGATGCCGGTCGCGGCCATCGTGCGCGGCGTCCTCGGCGCTGGTGGTGAGCCGCTCGATCAGGTCCAGCGTGAGCTCGGAGACGTGCGGGTGCCCGTCCTCCAGCGCGGCGCGGGTGGCGGAACGGGCCGCGTCCACGCGCGGGCGCAGCGTGGCGAGCCAGTGCGAGAGCGGCTCCGAGCCCGTCGATCCGGCCCGCGAACCGCTCCGGGGCGCCCGACGCGCCGATCACGTCGACCGCGCACGCGTCGGCCACATCCGGGACGAGCAGGTCGACGAGCCGCTCCACGCCCTCCCCCGGCCACGCGCCCTGCGCGACGCGCGACACCGCGTCCAGCAGCTCGGGCTCGCGCGCGTCCACCTGCTCGCCGCGCGCGGGGCCGCGGACGCCGGGCGTCGCGAACGTCATCGAGAGCTCGGTGCCGCCGCCCGGCGCCTCGCGCATGTCCACGTGCGCGGCGAGCCGGCCGATCGTCGGCAGCCCGAGCCCGAGCCCCGGGCTGTCGGCGCGCGGCTGCATCCCGCGCCCGTTGTCGGCGACGACGACCGTCAGCTCGTCGGCGGCGGTGGAGATGGTCACGCGCACCCGGCCGGGATCGCGGTCGATGAAGGCGTGGATGACGGAGTTGGTGACCGCCTCGGTCACCGCCAGCGTGAGATCCACGACGTCGTCGGCCGTCGCGCCGTGCTCCTGCGCGAACTCGCGCACCCGGCCCCGAGCCAGCGTGACGCTCGCCGGCTCAGCCGGCAGCTCCCAGTCCTCGCGGGCCGCGACCGCAGACATCGGCGCGAGATTCTAGGAAGCGTCGCCGCGGCTGGTGCCGTTCCTCGCGCCGCGTGACGCAGCAGCGGTCAGCGTGACAGCAGCGAACGCCCCGTAGGCCTCGATCGAGAGGCTGAAGCGTGTGCAGGTCGTCGACCGTCCCGAGGTCCTCGCCGGTGAACATGTCGGTCAGCCGCGCGCCGCCCGGCAGGTGCTCGGAGCGCACGGAGCCGTCGATCGGCTCGCCCGAGAAGTTCAGCGCCGTGATCTGCAGCGTGCCGTCGGCCAGCTCGTGGACCATGATCAGCTCGGCCTTGTCGGCCACCTCCGGCACGTCGAGCTGCGTCGCGGTCGCGATCCCGTGCTTGCTGCGCACCTCGAGGATCCGGCGCAGCCCGGACGCGAACGAGTGCTCGGGTCGGCGAGCTGCTCCGACAGCGTGCCGTAGAGCGAACGACCGGGCGGCATGCGCCCCTCGGTGGACGGGCTCGTCGACGCCGCGCAGGTCGTGCCCGCCGCGGTTGAGCCAGCGCGTGTCGCCGTCGGCGATCAGGTCGGCCACGTCCGCCGCGTCGACGGTCAGCATCCCCGCCAGGTCCCACCCGCTCAGCGCGAACACGCCGGGCTGCAGCGCGTTGAACATCGCCAGCAGCAGGTGCACGTCCTTGATCTGGTCGCGCTCCTCCGGCGTGATCAGCGCGATGTCGCGCACGCCGAGCGTGGCGGCGATCACCGTCGCCGTCGTGCACGCGATGCCGTTGGTGGTGAAGGTGCGGTTGTAGGGCGCGCGCACGCCGGTCAGGCGCGTGTTGAGCGTCTGCCGGACCTCCTCCGCGAGCTCCTCCCCGCGCACCTGCTCCCCGCGCCAGGGGAAGCAGTCGTCGCGGTGGACGGTGGAGAAGTGCACGAGCTCGTGCGTGAGCTCGTCGTGGTTCTGCATCGCGTGGACCAGCGACGCCGGGTCGATGCCCATGTCCTTCGCGAGGTTGCAGCGTCAGGCGCAGGAACTCGGTGTCGCCGGTGACGAGCGCGTGCTGGTAGGCGGGCCGGTTGACGAAGTCGTAGGACAGGTCGGCGCCGGACGCGCCCATCGTCTTGATGTCGTCCATCGACAGGTTCAGCTCCTGGAAGGAGAACCCGCCCATCTTGCGGATCATCGACGCGATGAAGTGGTTCGCGGCCTCCGAGAGCGGATGGCCCTCCGACCACGCGGGCTCCTCCTCCGCGCTCTTCTCGGCGCCGAGGAAGCCGTTCGCGTCCAGCCGCAGGCCGCCCGCGCCGAGGTCGGCCAGGGCGTGCAGCGCGTCGCCGATCACGAGCCGCATGCCGGAGAAGCTCGGGTCCAGCCAGTTGATCGACGGCTGGCCCTCCTTGAAGTAGTGCAGGTAGACCCAGCGCCGGGCCACGCCGTCCACGCCCTTCACGCAGCGCGTCACCGACCAGTTGGTCTCCTTGATGCCGGGCTCGTAGAAGATCACCCGCTGCAGGCGGCCGATGATGTAGCCGGCGCGCTCGAGCACCGCCTCGGTGTCCGCGTCGAGGTTGACGCTGTCGCGGCCTTCGGGGACGTCCGGCAGCAGCCCCCAGTCCTCGGGCGCGATCGAGACCATGTGGTAGATGCCCGGATAGTCCTGGTGGCCCATCTCGGCCAGCCGGAAGTCCGCGCCCTTGCCCGTGTGGCCCGGGACGATGTCGTCGATCACCGTGCCCTCGTACTCGGCCGCGGTGGCGCACAGCATCCGGAACTGCTCCTCGGTGCCGAACTCCGGGTCCACCTCCATCGAGATGCGGTCGAAGTGCCCGTCGATCGACGGCGTCAGGCGGCGCCCGTTCAGGCCGCCGGCGAGCTTGACCGGCCCGGTGTGGAGCCCGTCGATGCCGATCCGGCGGAACGCCTCCCACAGCCGGCGGTCGGCGAGCGCGGACAGGTAGATCTCGCCCTTGCGCGGTGACGAAGCTCAGCGGGTAGGCCGTGAACCACACCGACGCGCGCTCCACCGCGGCGCGCGGGTCCGGGTGCGCGAACGGGTTCTGCCACATGCCGCCCGAGCCGGACAGCTGCGTGGCGAGCCGGTTCGCGTCGTGGAGCATCGACTGCTCGACGAGCCACTCGACGTATTCGCGGTTGTCCGCGATGTCGTCGCCGCCGAGGCGGTCGGCGAGCCGGCGCCGCAGCGAGCGGCGCGCGGACGGCCGGAACCGCTTGGGCCGCGCGGGATAGAACTGCTCGTCAAAGGTGATCTCGGGAGCCTGATGCTCCTGCGTGGGCTGCTCGCCCGGATCGTCTTCGCGGTCTCGAGGCTGCAATGCGTGGAATTCACCGGTCGACATGGATTCTCTCTTGGGTGCCCGATCAGCGGTTGACGAACTCCTGCAGTTTGCCCATCACGGGCTGCGCGTAGCCCCGGCCCGGCGGTCCTTGCCAGGTTCGCTCCTCACCCCGCGCGGGTGAGGCGGCCTCGCCCGCGCGCCCCGGATCCTGTGGGCGTGCGGCCACAGCGCGTCGAGATCGTCATCGGGGTCCGGACGCTGACTGACGATGCTGCGTCTTCGGGCTGCTGGTCGTGCTCGCGATCCTGTCGCTCGGGACGCTGCTCTCGATCTTCCTCGCGGCCGTGCTCGCGCTCGGGCTGGACCCGGTGGTCGCGCGCCTCGTCGAGCGCGGCTGGAAGCGCGGGCGGGCCGCGCTCGTCGTCTTCGCCGGGTTGTTCGCGTCCGTGCTGGCGCTCGTGCTCGTCACCGCCGGGCCGGTGTGGGGCGAGATCAAGGAGTTCATCCGTGCGCTGCCCGGCTACTGGGACGAGCTGCAGGAGTCGGACTGGTTCGCGAGCCTGTCCGGCACCGCCGGCTTCGACGACAAGGTCCGCGACTGGCTGGCGGACCTCGCGAAGGAGCTCCCGGAGGCGCGCCAGCACGCTGCTCGGCGCGGCCGGCGGCGTCTTCGGCTCGCATCCTGAGCCTCGTCACGCTCACGTTCCTGTCGCTGTTCCTGCTGATGGAGCGGCCGACCGTCACGCAGTGGCTGTTCGGGTTCGCGCCGCCCGAGACCGAGCAGCGCTGGAGCCCGGTGGTCGAGGAGTCGATCCGCGCCGTGTCCTCCTCGCTGATCGGCAACATCGCGATCTCGATCGTCGCCGCCATCGTCGCCGGCCTCAGCGCGTACATCCTCGGGCTGCCGTTCCCGATCGTGCTCGCCGTCATCACCGGCCTGCTCGACCTGATCCCGCAGATCGGCGCGACGATCGCCGCGGTGATCCTCGTCGCCGTCGCGCTGACCGTCGGCACCACCGAGGCGGTGATCATGCTCGTGATCCAGCTGATCTACCAGCAGGTCGAGAACTACATCGTCTACCCGATCGTCTACAAGCGCCAGGTCGAGCTGACGCCGTTCACGACGATCGTCGCCGTGCTGATCGCGGGCAGCCTGCTCGGCGTGGTGGGCGCGATCCTCGCGATGCCGTTCGCGGCCGTGATCAAGACCGTGATCCGCGAGGCGAGCGCGCCGCGGCGCGCCCGGATGGAGGCGCTGCGGCCGAGGAGTTACGCGAGCAAGTCCCCGTCTGACGGCGATCACTCCGGCCCGCTGACGCCCCGCCGCCCGCAGCGCGGCGACGTCGTCGATGCCCCAGTCGCGCGAGGACGGCGTCGGTGTCGGCGCCGGGCTCGGCCGGCGGGCCGTGAGATCGCCGCGGGCGTGCGGCTGAAGCGCGGCGCCGGCGCGGGCTGGAGCTTCCCGTCGACCTCGACGAACGTCCCGCGCGCGACGTTGTGCGGGTGCTGCGGCGCCTCGGCGAGCGCCGAGCACCGCGGTCGCGCACGCCTCCTCGCCTTCGAGCAGCGCGGCCCACTCGTCGCGCGTGCGGGTGGCGAACACCTCGGCGAAGCGCTCCTTGAGCTCGGGCCAGCGCGGCTGGTCCCACTGCGGGAACGCGTCGGGGTCCAGCTCCAGCAGCCGCAGCAGCTCGGCGTAGAACTGCGGCTCGAGCGCGCCGACGGCGACGTGCCCGCCGTCGCGGCGTCGCGTAGACCTCGTAGAAGTGCGCGCCGGAGTCGAGCAGGTTCGTGCCCGGCGTCGTCGTTCCACATGCCCTGCGCGCGCATGCGCGTGGAACATCGTCGTCAGCAGCGCGCTGCCCTCGACCATCGCGGCGTCGACGACCTGGCCCTGCCCGGAGCCGCGCGCCTCGAGGATCGCGCGCGACGACGCCGAGCGCGAGCAGCATCCCGCCGCCGCCGAAGTCGGCCGACCAGGTTGAGCGGGACCGGCGGCTTCTCGCCCGTCCGGCCCATCGCGCCGAGCGCGCCGGCGATCGCGATGTAGTTGATGTCGTGGCCGGCGACGGCCGCCATCGGCCCGTCCTGGCCGTAGCCGGTCATGCGCCCGTAGACGAGCCGCGGGTTGCGCGCCGCGACGCGCGTCCGGGCCGAGCCCGAGCCGCTCCATCACGCCCGGGCCGGAAGCCCTCGATCAGCGCGTCGGCGCGCTCGCACAGGCGCAGCACCAGCTCGCGCCCCGTCCGGGTGCTTGAGGTCGACCGCGGCCGAGCGCCGCCCGCGGTGCATGAAGTTCCACGGCGCCCTCGCCGAGCGGGTTGCCCGCGCCGCCGGCGCGGTCGATGCGGATCACCTCGGCGCCGAGGTCGGCGAGCAGCATCGCCGCGAACGGGCCCGGGCCGATGCTCGCGATCTCGATCACCTTGACGCCGTGGAGAGGTCCGCTCATGGCGCCGCATTGTCACCCACGCGGAGGCGATGAGCCGTCGCCCGGCGCGGCGGTGCCGCTCCATGCGCAAGACGCGCTCGCGGGCGTGACGACGGCGGCGGTCCTGCTCCCGCCGTCGATGGCCGACGCCGGGCTGCGTCGTCGCGATGGTCTGGCTCCCGCTGTCCGGGTCCGGCGATCGAGAAGCGGAAGGAGCCCGTACCGCCAAGCGGCTGCGGTCGATCTCGAGCGCCGCTGCGCACGACGCGCCAGCGTCCGAGGTAGGCTCCGCGGCACCCGAGTCCGACCCAGCGCGCGCGCGCTTCGACAGCCGCTGCGCCGGCTCCGTCCACCCACTGAGGCGACCAGCGCCAATGCCAGCGGCGCCCCCTGCATCGCCCGCAGTCACCTCGTCACCGGGGTGAGTGAAGATCACCCGCAACGGACGACGCCCGTCCGAACCGTGGCCGACAGGATGCGACGCGTGTCGACCCTGGCCAACAGACGCATCGTGGCCTGGCTCAGCGGAGAGCTGCGCACCGCCGACGAGGTGCGCGACGCCGTCTACCTGTTCAGCGGCGACGCGCCCGCCGAAGCTGAGCCGCTTCTGGCTGCTGCTCGTGCTGTCGGCGGTGATCGCGTCCGCGGGCGTGATCGGCGATTCGACCGCCACGGTGATCGGCGCGATGATCATCGCGCCGCTGGCCACGCCGATCCAGGGCATCGCGGTCGGCCTGGCCGGCGGCGAGCTGCGCGAGCTGCTCAGTCGACTGCGGATCGTCGCCGCCGGGGTGGCGGTGGTGCTGATCGGCGCGGCGGCCGAGCTCGTGCTGCCCGCAGATCGTCGGCCCGCCGCGCAACGCCAGATCACCGGGCGCGTCGCGCCGACGCTGATCGACCTCGTCGCGGCGACGGCGACCGGGCTGGCGGGATCGCTCGCGATCGCCCGGCGCGACATCGGCGACATCCTGCCCGGCGTCGCGATCGCGATCTCGCTCGTCCCGCCGCTGGCCGTCGTCGGCATCACCGCGGCCGACGGCGCGTGGGACGACGCGCTCGGCGCGCTGCTGCTGTTCACCACCAACGTGCTCGCGATCATCGTCGCCGGGAGCCTGTTGTACTCGCTGCTCGAACTGCTCCCGGGCGCCGAGGGCGTGCGCCGCCGCCAGCGTACGTCGTGGTCGCCGTCGCCGGCACGGTGGTCGTGCTCGCGCTCTGGTCGCGACGTTCCGGACCGTGCAGCTGCAGCAGCGCCAGGCGGCCGGCGAGCGAGGTGGCACCAGCTGGGCCGAGCGCAACGGCGAGCAGCTGGTCAACGCGCACTACGAGGGCGACGCGCTCGTCCTGCTCGTCGAGGGCGCCGCGGACGGCAGCGGTGACGCCCAACTGCTGGCGCTGCTCACGGGCGCCGTGCCGAGCGGCACGGCGATCGAGATCAACCGCGTGCCCGGGCGTGCGCCGCGCCTTGGGGACCGTGCCGTGACCGAACAACGAGGTGATCGAACGTGAAGGAGCAGTTCAAGGGCGTCGTGAACGTCGACGTGCGGGACTCGGTCCCGGACTGGGCGCCGTACCTGCAGCCCAAGGCGCCGGAGGGCGCGCCGAACGTGCTGATGATCGTCTGGGACGACGTCGGCTACGGCGCGATGGACGTCTTCGGCGGGCCGATCGAGACGCCGACGATGCGGCGCATCGCCGACCGCGGGCGTGCGGTTCGTCGAACTTCCACACCACCGCCCTGTGCTCGCCGACCCGCTCGTGCCTGCTCACCGGCCGCAACGCGACCAGCAACAACATGGCCGTGCATCACCGAGGGCGCCGCCGGCTTCCCGGGCTTCTCGGCGCGGATCCCGTTCGAGAACGGCACGATCGCCGAGGTGCTCAACGAGCGCGGCTGGAACACGTACGCGTCGGCAAGTGGCACCTCACGCCCGCCGACGAGTGCGACATGTCCGTCGTGGAAGGGCCGCTGGCCGCTCGGTCGCGGCTTCGAGCGCTTCTACGGCTTCCTCGGCGGCGAGACCAACCAGTGGTATCCCGGACCTCATCTACGACAACCACCCGGTCGAGCCGCCGTGCCCGCCCGAGGACGGCTACCACCTCTCGAAGGACCTGGCCGACAAGGGCGATCGAGTTCATCCGCGACGCCAAGGCGGTCGCGCCCGACAAGCCGTGGTTCATGTACTTCTCGCCCGGGCGCCGGGCACGCGCCGCACCACGTCGCGCAAGGAGTGGGCGGACCACTACAAGGGCCGCTTCGACGAGGGCTACGAGGCGATCCGGCCTGAGATCCTGGCCAACCAGAAGCGCCTCGGGCCTGCTCGGCGAGGACGTCGAGCTCTCGCCGATCAACCCGCACGGCGAGCCGACGCGCACCGGGCCGCGACGGGCAGCCGTGGCCGCGCTGGACTTCGTGCGCCCCTGGGACTCGCTCTCCGAGGACGAGCAGAAGCTGTTCGCGCGCATGGCCGAGGTCTACGCCGGGCTTCGTCACCTACACCGACCACGAGATCGGGCGGCTGCTCGACTACCTCGAGGAGTCCGGGCAGCTCGACAACACCATCATCGTCGTCGTCTCCGACAACGGCGCCAGCGGCGAGGGCGGCCCGAACGGCTCGGTCAACGAGAACAAGTTCTTCAACGGCGTCGCCGACGACGATCGAGGAGAACCTGAAGCACCTCGACGAGCTCGGCAGCCCGCTCTCCTACAACCACTACCACAACGGCTGGGCGTGGGCGTTCGACACCCCGTTCCCGTACTGGAAGCGCTTCGCCGGCTACGAGGGCGGCACCGCGGACATGTGCATCGTCTCCTGGCCGAAGGGCATCGCCGCGCGCGGCGAGATACGCGACCAGTACGTCCACGCCATCGACGTCGTGCCGACGATCTACGACCTGCTCGGCATCGAGCCGCCCGGCGTGCTCAAGGGCTATCACGCAGAGCGCGATCGAGGGCGAGAGCTTCGCCGCCTCGCTCGCCGACGCCGAGCGCGCCCGGGCGTGAGACGCAGTTCTACTCGATGCTCGGCATGCGGGCGATCTACCACGAGGGCTGGCTGGCGAACACGCTCCATCCGCCGATCTCGGGCTGGAGCAACTTCGAGAACGACGAGTGGGAGCTCTACCACCTGCGCGAGGACCGTGCGCAGCGCGCAACCTCGCCGCCGAGCACCCCGAGCGGCTCGAGCACCTCAAGGGCCTCTGGTGGTACGACGCCGGGCAGCTACAAGGGGCTCCCGCTCGACGACCGTATGGCGCTCGAGATCACTCACCAAGAGCGGCCGCAGCCGAGCGCCGCCGCGTGCCCGCTACGTCTACTACCCGGACACCGCGGATGTGCCCGAGTCGGTCGCGGTGAACATCCGGCGGCGCTCGTACACGATCGCCGCGGCGGTCGAGCATCGAGCGAGGCGGAGGGCGTGCTCTTCGCCCACGGCGGGATCGCCGGCGGGCACGCGCTGTTCATCAAGGACGGCCGGCTGCACTACGTCTACAACTGGCTCGGCGAGCGTCGCGCAGCCGATCAGCTCCGACGTCGACGTCCCGCCGGGCGCCACGTCCTGTCCGCCGAGTTCCAGCAAGACCGGCGACGACGAGGCGACCGGCAGCGCCATCGGCACGCTGACGCTCTACATCGACGACCAGGCGGTCGGCAAGGCCGAGATCATGACCCAACCGGGCACGTTCGCCCTCGCCGGCGACGGGCTCTGCGTCGGCCGCGATAGCGGCTCGCCGGTCCCGCCGACTACCAGCCGCCCTTCGCCTTCCGCGGCGGCACGATCGAGCGCGTGGTCGTCGACGTCAGCGGCGACCCCTTCGTCGACCACGAGAAGGAGGTCGCGGCCTGGCTCGCGCGCGACTGAGTCAGGCGTCGGTCACGCACCGGAAGCCGACGTGGCTCATGCCGGTGTCGATCATCTGCGGCGCCGGGCCGCGGGGCGATAGTCACCAGCGCGGTTGCCGATCGCGACGATCGGGCGGTGGCCGATGTGCGGGCATCGGCGTGTACACGAGGCCGGTGAACGGCACGCCGAAGCGCGGGTGCCGGAACGCCTCCAGCCACTGCGCCACCTCCGCCTCGAACTCGTCGGTGGTGATGCCCGCGTGCGCCTCCAGCAGCGCCTACACCCCCGGGGATCTCGTCATGGCGCGGGTCGACGCCGAGCTTCTCCAGGATGAAGAACGCCTGCGTGTAGGTGGGCTTCTCACACCACAGCGTGCCGTCGTTGTCCACGACGGCGATCCGATCGGCATCGGCGACGTCGATCCCGGACAAGATCGCCTCAACGCCTCCCTCACCGCGGGCCGATCGGCCCGCGTGGACTCCTGCACCACGACGGGCCGGCGCGGCAGGCGATCCTCGCCTACCTGGACGCCGACCTCCGGCGAGCTGGCCGCGCGCGGCGAGGACATCCGCCCCCGCGTCCTCGGCTGACCGGCGTCACCGCAGGCCCATCGCCAGGTTGACCCGGTCCTGGCGCTCGGCGGCGGCCGCGTCCGTCGAACGAATAGTTCATCGCGACGCCCTCCATCGGCTTCTTGCACTCACGCCGTTGACTCGAACGTCGGTTGCGGCAGGCCCGCAGCTTCGAGCTGATGGTCGGCGCCACGTCGATCACGTCCCGGTGGAACTGGCTCGCGCGGCTCGCCCTTCGCCTCGATCCGGGCCGGCCAGTGCACGATCGTGCCGGTGCGGGTGCCGCCGAAGTGCGAGGCGACCTGCTTGGTCCACTGGTAGGGCGCGTCCATCGCGTGTGCCCAGCCGACGGCGTAGTGGTTGTACGCCGACGGCCCGCCGAGCGCGTCGATCTTGCGTCCGCAGGAACTCGGGCGTCTCCAGCTTCTGCCGGCGCATCCACTTGATCGCGTGGGCCGACAGGTCGTCGTTGAAGTAGGAGCCGTCCTCCGGCGTCCCCCACGCGCCGCCGGCGTCGTGCCCTCGTAGAGCTCGGCGCGGGGATGTCCGGGATCGGCAGCACGTCGCGGGAGGGCATGCCCGCAGATTTCCGCGACACCGGATGAGCGTTCATCGTCCGGGCCGGGTGAAGGAGTACCGTCCGCCGCATGCTCACCGCGCTGCTCTGGGGCGCCGTCGCCGCCGCGTCGCTCGTGATCGGCGGGTTCTTGGGGCTGGCGCGGGAATGGCCGGACAAGCTCGTCGGCGCCGTGCTGGCGTTCGGCGCGGGCGCGCTGATCAGCGCGGTGTCGTTCGATCTGTTCGAGGAGGGCCTGCAGCTCGCCGGCGGCGTGCCGGTCGCGATCGGGCTGACGCTCGGCGCGCTGACCTACTTCACGCTCGACCGGGTCGTCGAGAAGCGCGTGCCCGGCGCGGGCGCCGCGCTCGCGCTCGGCGCGCTGCTCGACGGCATCCCGGAGCAGGCCGTGCTCGGCATCGGGCTCGCGAGCGGCGAAGGCATCTCGATCAGCCTGCTCGCGGCGATCTTCGTCTCCAACCTGCCCGAGGCGATCGGTGCGTCTACTGACCTGCGCAAGGCGAAGCGCTCGAAGGCCACGATCCTGCGCATGTGGGGCGCCGTCGCCGTGGTGTGCATGCTCGCCACCACGGCTGGCTTCGCCATCGCCGACGCCACCTCAGGCGACGTCAAGGCCGGGATCAACGGCTTTGCCGCCGGTGCCCTGCTGGTCATGCTCGTCGACTCGATGATCCCCGAGGCCCGCGAGAAGGCGGGCCGGATCGCCGGTCTCGTCACCGTCCTCGGCTTCGCGGTGGCCGCCGCCCTTTCCTAAAGTCCTCCTAAGGGGGTCTGACCCCTTTAGGTTTCGTGCGTATGAGCGTCGGGCTCGTCGAGAGCAAGCTGCTGCGTCCGCGGTTGCCCTCCGGGGTGGTGCCGCGGCCGCGCGTGACGGCGGCGCTGGAACGGGCGGCGGAGCACGCCGTGGTGCTGGTGTCGGCGCCGGCGGGCTACGGGAAGACGGTGGCGGTGGCGAGCTGGCTGGCGGAGCAGCCGGCCGGCTGGGTGTCGCTGGACGCGGCCGACGACGACCCGGTGCGGCTGTGGACATACGCGGCCGCGGCGCTCGGCGTGCCACTCGGCGACGGGCCGCTGGAGACCGCGATCGACCGGCTGGCCGCGTGCGGCGTCCCACTCGTGCTCGAGGACGTGCACGTGCTGCGCGACCCGGCGTGCCTGGCGACGGTCGAATACGCCACGCGCACGTTCGAGCGGCTCGTGCTGATCACCCGCACGGACCCGCCGCTCTCGCTCGGCCGCCTACGAGCGCACGGCGCCCTCGGCGAGGTGCGCGCCGCGGAGCTCGCCTTCACCGTCGCGGAAGCCGCGCTGGTGCTCGGCGACGACGTCGACGCGCCCGCCGTCGTCGCCCGCACCGAGGGCTGGCCCGCCGCCGTGTACCTCGTGCGCCTGTGGCTGCGCGCGGGCGGTGACGCCGACCGGCTGCCGACGCAGCATCTGTCGGAGTACGTCACCACCGAGGTGCTCGCCGGCCTGAGCGATGACGAGCGCGGGTTCTTGACCCGCACCTCCGCCCTCGCGCGCCTGTCCCCGGAGCTGTGCGATCACGTCCTCGGCCGCGACGACTCCACCGCCCGCCTGGCCGCGCTCGTGCGCGCGAACCTGTTCGTGATGGCGCTGGACGAGCACGACGGCTGGTTCCGCTGCCACGACCTCGTGCGCGAGCTGCTCCGGCGGTCGCTCCCCGCGGAGGAAGCGGCGACGATGGCGCGCCGGGCCGCGAAGTGGTTCGCCGAGCGCGATCTGATCGAACCGGCGGTCGAGCACGCGCTGCAGGCGGGCGACAGTCGCCGTGTGGCCGAACTCGTCGACACGCATCACCTCATGCTGCTCCGCACCGGCCGAGCCGCGACGCTCGTCCGCTGGCTGACGGCGCTGCCGGAGTCCGAGCTGTCGCACTGGCCGAGCCTGCCGATTGCCGGGGCGTTCGCCGCGGCCAGCATCAACCGCCCTCGCCCGGAGATCGAGCGCCTCACCGCCGCGGCCACGCGGGCCCGCGGTTCGGAGCGCTGGAGCGATTACCACGAACTCGGGGTTCGCGGTCATGGAGACCGTGACCGATGACGGCGACGTGCCGGCCATGGCCGCCGCCGCCGAGCGCGCGGTCGCACTGGCGACGGCCGACGACGCGCCGACCGGCCGCGTACGCCGTCGTCGCGCTCGCCGCGCTGGCGCAGGCGCGGATGCTGGCCGGGGACGAGCAGGACGCGGCAGCGCGCGGCCGGAGCCGCCGTCGGCCACCCGCTCGCGGCGCGGCGGCCGCACGGCCTCGTCTCCGGCCTGGCCGTCGCTCGCGACCGTGCGCGCCGAGCAGGGGCGCGTGCTCGCAGGCGCGCGGCGTGCGCCGACCAAGCGCTCGCGGAAGCGCGCCGGTCGGGCAACGCCGGTGCGCGCGTCGATGGGCGGGCGCAGGCCGCGGACGCGGTCGTCGCCCTCGCCGAAGGGCGGCTCGGGCACGCGGCGCGCGCCGGCGAGCGGGCCGTCGGGTTGCTCGGTCACGGCGCATCGCGCGCGCAGGCCGCAACTGGTGCTCGCCCGTATCCACGCGGCGCGGGGTGAGCTGGCGCAGGCCGCGCGCGACCCTTGCGCAGGCCTGGGCGCACGCTCGACGAATGCCGCGACGCGGGCGTCGTGCCCGTGCGCGCCGAGCGGGTCGGCGAGGAACTCGCCGCGCCGCCTTCGACCGGTGAGCCGATCTCCGCGGCGGAGCGGCTCGTGCTGGAGCAACTGGCCGGCGGACGGTCCAACGCCGAGATCGGGTCCGCGCTGTACCTCTCGCCCAACACGATCAAGACGCACCTGCGGACGATCTACAAGAAGCTCGGCGTGCATTCGCGCGAGGCGGCCGTGGCGCAAGCACGGGCGCTCGGGCTCCTCGATTCACCCGGGTGAACCGATCGGCGAGCGTCGCGCGACGGCTGTCCGCGCCCCATGCTTGCCCGACATGGCGCGCAAGGCGTTCTCACTCGTGCTGGAAGGTCAGGTAGACCCCGGGTTGCTGCACGGGCTCGGGGAGCTGATCGTGAGCCCGCGCGGCGTCAACACGCAGCTGCAGGGCCACGGTGATCAGCACGCCTTGCTGCCCGTGCTCGACCGGATCCTGGAGCACGACCTGACATTGGTGTGTCTGAAAATGCATCCCCTTCAGGATTAGGGGTAAGAATCGCGACGTGCCCACGCCGCGAACCTACGAGATCAGCATCTCCGGGAACATCGGCACGCTCGCCGACGGATTCCGACCGCACGCGGTGCGCGTCGTCAACGGCCTCAGCGTGGTCCGGGTGGAGCGCGTCGACCAGGCCACGCTCTTCGGCCTGATCGGCCGGGTACAGGAGTTCGGGCTGGACCTACGCGAGGTTCGGATCGCGGACTGAGGCCTGGCGCGGCCCGCTGCCCCGTCGACCACCGTCGCGATCCGGTCGGGTTCGCTGATGCCGACGAAGCGGAACTCGGAGTCGTCGGTGCCCGCGGTGTCGAAGTCGACGGTCCCCACCCGCAGCAGCCGGTCGCGCAAGCGCTGGTCGGTGTTGACGTTCTGGACGCGGTCGATGCGCGTCTGCTGGACCTTCTTGGACAGGATCCCGCGCCGGATGTAGAGCCGCTGGTTGGAGACCATGTAGTCGGTCGCCGTGCGCTTGACCAGCCCGGCGACGACGCACGAGCGCGATCAGCACGACGAAGACCAGCACGCGCGACGAACGCGCCGACCGCGAACCAGACGATCGCCGCGATCACGGCGCGCCGACCACGCCGCCGATGTAGAAGCTGAGGACCGCTTCGCCAGTGGCCCTCGAACACGACCCGCTCGGCGGGGTGCAGTCCCATGGCGCGAGACTCTCCCGCGCGGCGGGGTGGTCGCGTTTCACTCCGACAGGGTGATGTGCGCGGACCGCCGGGGCCGGACAATCGGCGCCATGGAGTCCCGTCCGAACGTCGCCGACGCCGCGCTGGCCGTCGCGCAGGTGGCCTACGACACCGCTCGGCTGCCGCTCGGCCTTGCCGCACGCCTGCCGGGCATGGCCCGGCTCGCCAACGAGGGCGTCTACGTCCGCGCCCGTCTGCGCTCACGCCTCGAGGGCGCCGCCCTGGAGCTGCTGAGCGCGCCTGAGCTCGAGCGGGCCGTCGACCGCGTGATCGCCGGCACGTTGCCGGACGCCATCGTGCGCTCGCTGCTCGCGCACCACGTCGTCGAACGGCTCGCGCGAGGAGGTGGACCTCGACGCCGCCGTCGCGGCCGTGATCGCCAGCCCGCAGATGGACCGGCTGCTGGTCCAGGCGACCGACCGGGCGCTGCAAGGCCCGGAGCTCCAGCGCGTGATCGAACACGTCGCCGCGAGCCCCGAAGTGCGCGCGGCGCTGACGAAGCAGAGCACGACGATGGCCGAGGAGCTGGCCCAGGAAGTGCGGACGCGCGCTGAGACCCTCGACGACGTCGCCGAGCGCACGGTCCGCGGATGGTTGCGACGGCCACACCCAGCCGGCTAGTCCCGGCCGGGTATCGCCACGCGCGGCACCGCGCTGGCGGTCGACGCGGCGTTCGCGAACCTGATCTGCCTCGTGCTCGGCGCGCTGATCGGCCTCGTGACGTCGCTCGTGGGCGACCTGCGGCCGCAGTGGGTGGTCGCGCTGTTGGCCGCCGCCGGCTGGGCGCTGATCGTCGGCGGCTACTTCACGCTGTTCTGGTCCACGACCGGCCAGACGCCCGGGATGCGGCTGATGCGGCTGCAGGTGGTGACGTACGCCGGTGGCCGGGTGCACTTCTTCCGCGCGCTCATCCGGCTCGGTGGCCTGGTGCTGGCGATCATCCCGCTGGGCGCGGGCTTCGTGCCCGTCCTGTTCGACGACCGCCGCCGAGGGTTGCAGGATCTGCTCGCGCGCACGCTCGTCATCCACGTCACTCCATCCGGGTGATGTGAAGGGGGCCGGATGCGCCGTACCGTGCGCCCATGAGCATGACCGAACCCACGCCCTCCCGGGCGGGCGACCGACCGCCGGAGGGCGTCTTTCTCGGCGCTGACAGCTCGCCCAGTTGGGTGATGTTCTGCGCCTCCATGATCGGCCTGCTGGCCATCATGAACCTGATCCACGGCATCGCCGCGGTGTCGGACTCGAAGTTCTTCGTCGGCGAGGTGGAGTTCGTCCTCGGCGGCCTGAAGTCCTGGGGCTGGGTGTTGATCCTCGTGGCGATCGCCCAGGGCGCCGCGTCGTTGGCGATCGCCGGGCAACTCGCGGGTGCGCGCTGGGTGGGCGTCGGCATCGTGGCCGCCAACGCCGTCATCCAGTTGCTGATCCTGCCGGCCTATCCCTGGTGGGGCGCGATGCTGTTCGCGCTTGATGTCCTCGTCATCTACGGCTTGGTCGCTCACGGCGCCCGGAAGGACTGACATGCACGTTGATCCCTCGACCTACGACGTCGACCCCGGCAAGCCCTGGCTCATCTTCGCGGGCGTGATGCTCGCCATCGTCGGGCTCCTGAACCTGATCTACGGCATCGCGATGATCGGCAACTCCACGTTCTTCCACGAAGAGACGAAGTTCGTGCTGGCGAACCTCAACTTCTGGGGCTGGGTGCTGGCGTGCCTCGGTGCCGGCCAGCTCATCACCGTCGTGGGCATCTACATGGAGAAGGAGTGGGCGCGCTGGCTCGGCATCACCTTCGCCGGCCTGAACATGATCGCCAACTTCCTCGCCATCGCGAGCTACCCCGCGCTGTCATTGCTGCTGTTCTTCGTCGACGTGGTCATCATCTGGGGCCTGTTCAACTACGGCGGACGTGATCGCCGCTCCCTCGCCGGCTGAGCAGCTCCGCCACCTGCGGGTGGACGTTGATGAGCGGGACCTACAGGTCGGCGACCATGTCGACGCTGTGGACGTCGAGGTCGAATGAATGCTGGAGATCGAGCGTGACCGGCCCCGGCGGTTGGCGCACGATCTCCCGCACCGCGTGGCTGTTGGCGTAGAACAGCGGCGCGTGCGGGGTGACGACGCCGTCGCGCACGCGATCAGGCCTTCGAGCACGACCGAGGCCGCGCCGCCAGGCGCCGCAGCTCCGGCACCGTTGAGCAAGCTCGCACGGCATCGGCCCGCTCTTCACCGACCTGCCGGAGTGCGCCCGCCCGCGTTCTCGGCCGCGGCCGTCTGGCTCGCCCCGCCCGACTGCACGAACCCGGACGAGAGCCCGGCCAGCAGGTTGGAGGCGCCCATCGCCGCCAGGTCGCGGGACGGGTCGACCTCGTAGTGGTGCTGCACGGGACACGCCGACCCTCCGTGGAGAGGATCAGCACGCCGAACGCCATCGGCAGCAGCGCGACGAAGTCTCCGCCGCTGACGTCCGGCCACGCCGGGTCGGGCAGCGCGCGCGGGATCTCCCCCACGACCGCGAGCGACATCGCCGGCCAGCGCGGCCGCACGAACTTGAACGCGAGCAGGACCACGCGGCCCGACGGCAGCGGCGCTCAGCGCGCTCGTCGCCGTGGTCGCGCTGACGATCAGCGTGCGCTAGGTGCCGAGCAGCGCGTAGCCGATGAGCGCACCGGGCGCGGCCGGAGGCCGGCCTCAGGCGGCAGGCCGGCGATCTGGCCGTAGGCCACGGCCTGCGGCACGACGACGCTCCAGACGACGATGCCCGCAACGATGTCGCGCCGCAGCCACTCCCGCCGGTAGCCGGCGGCCAGGCGGGGACGTGGAGCAGGTTCAGGCGGTGGCGGCCGCGTCGCGGTGCTCGAGCGCCTGCCGCAGGCGCTCCTCGGCCTCGGTGTCGAGCGACGTCTGGATGACGTCGCCGCCGAAGTGCGCGATCTCCGGCAGGACCTTGTCGGTCGTCGCGCTGCGAACCAGCAGGATCAGCGCCGCGCTGCCGGCCTCGAGCTTGGAGCCGAGGTCCTTCATGAAGTTGTCGTCCACGCCGACGTCCGTCAGCGCGCCGGTGGCCGCGCCCGTCGCCGCGCCGACGGCCATGCCGAGCAGCGGCACGAAGAAGATCAGGCCGATCAGGCCGCCCCAGAGCGCGCCGCCGACCGCGCCGCCGGCCGCGAGCTTGTTCGTCTGGTGCAGCTTGACCTTGCCCTTCGTCGTCACGCGTGACGACGACGGCGTCCTCGAGCGAGATCAGGTGCTCGGTCTGGAGGCGGCTGAGCGTGGCCACCACGTCGTCCGCGGTGGCTTGTCGGGATAGGCGATCGCCACGAGTGTGCTCATGCCCGGATGCTGCGACGCGGGAGGGTGGGTCGGACATCACCCCTTCTGGACGAAAGCCGACGCGACGGCCGCCCGCACGCTCGGGTAGACGTCGTGCAGCGCTGTCGGCCATCGTCAGCATCTCGGCGCGGTCGTCGCGACGACGTCCGAGCGAGCACGGCCGCACCCGTGCCGCGCGCACGACGCGCTGGTGGCGTCGGTCGAGCAGGCCCGGCTTCGAGCGCGCGATGAGGCCCGAGCGCGGCCGCGCGCGGGACGCACGCGGGTCCGTTGATGCACGGCTGCCGCGCATCAGCCGGACCCGGCCAGCGATCGCCTCGCGGGATCAGCCGCGATCCGGCCTCGGCGCCGCGCTCGGAACACCGGCAGCCCGGCGATCAGATGCGCGAGCCAGCCGCGACGCGTCAGTATCAGAGCTGGCGGCAGTCTGCACGGCGGATGACTGCCTCATCCGCGGGTGAGGCGCCCCACCCAGCCGCACGGCATCCGGCGCCATGAACGAAGCCATCGGCGACCTCCTCCCCTTCGCCGTCGGCGCGGCGCTCAGCCCGTTCCCGATCATCGCCATCGTCCTGATCCTCGCCACCCCGCGGGCCGCACGTGAACGGCCTCGCGTTCCTGCTCGGCTGGATCCTCGGGCTGACGGCGCTCGGCGGGCTCGTGCTGCTCGTCGCCGGCGGCGTCGACGCGTCCGACGACGGCGAGCCCGCCACGCTGGGTGAGCGTGGCTCAAGATCGCGCTCGGCGCGCTGCTGCTCGTGTTCGCGGTCGCGCAGTGGCGCGGACGCAACGTGGAGAAGGCCGACGCCGAAGTGGATGCAGTCGATCGACCAGCTTCACGCCGGTGAAGGCGGCGGGGATCGCGGTGCTGCTGTCGGCCGTGAACCCGAAGAACCTGCTGCTGACGGTCGGCGCGGCGGCGGCGATCGCCGCAGACCGGCATCGCCGCCGGCGAGCAGGCGATCGCGTTCGCCGTCTTCGTCGTGATCGGCACGCTCGGCGTCGCTCGTGCCGCTGGCGCTCATCTACTTCGCGCTCGGGCGAGCGCTCGCAGCACGCTCCTCGACCGGCTCAAGTCATGGATGGCCGCCAACAACACCGTGATCATGGCCGTCCTGATGCTTGTCATCGGCGCCAAGCTCGCTCGGCGACGGGATCTCGGGGCTCTAGCCCCAGCAGCGCGATCACGCCGCAGATCACGCCGACGACGAGCAGCGTGACGAGCACGACCCGGCCGGTCAGCGGGCTCCAGGCGAACAGCACGAGCAGGCCGAGCGCCGCCGGTGACGAGCATCAGCACGCGCTGGTGGGCGGCGACCCAGCGCGCGCGCGAGTCTGTCCACACCCGCTGCGACAGCCGCGCGCAGCGGCAGGCCCGGCGATGAACGCGATCAGCGCGACGAGCGACCGCGGCCACGACGACGATCCGCACGCCGTGGCGCAGGAAGGCGACGAGCGTGTCGAAGATGCCGGACGCGGCGTCACGCGGGAGCGCGCCGCTCGTCGAGCGCGCTCGAGGTAGGCCGAGCGCGCCGACGGCGAGCGCGCGCGATCAGCAGCAGCATCGCGACCGCCAGCGCCGATGCCCGCGCGCAGGATCCCGCGCCGCCCGGTCGCGCGCGAGCCAGACCGAGCCGACCAGGCACAGCAGCGCGAGGATCGGCAGGATGATCGCCGTCGCCTTGAGCAGCCGCACGTAGCTCTGCGCGTCGGCGAACGCGCTGGACTGCACGAGCGTGATCCGGCCGTCGACGCTCGGCGGGATCGCGGCCGCGATCCGGTCCAGCCCGCGATCCTGCAGCGCCGGTGCGGACGCGGTCGACCGCCGGCGAGAGGTCGAGGTAGAGCGTGTCGTCGTCGAGCGCGAGCCGGCTGCGAGCGCCCGCCCTCGAGCAGCTCGACGACGCCGCGTGTGCGCGCGCCGGTTGGCCTCGACCCACAGCTCCTGGAAGCGCGGCGAGCGCGTGAAGTCCGCGATCCGGTCGCTGATCACCGACTGCGCGCCGCGCTCGATCGCCGGGCGCGAGCACGTCCGCGCGGTCGGGCAGCACCTCGCGGGCGAGCGCCGCGAAGTCCACGCGCGAGAAGATCGCGGTCTCGAGCTTGGTCGCGACCGCGTCCTGGACCGCCGGGCTCGGCGGCGATCGGCGCGACCGTGCTCACGTAGCGGTCGGTGTCCAGCAGCGTCGCCGCGCAGCCAGAGCGCGAGCAGCGAGAGCACCGCGAGCCCGCAGCCGAGGATCGAGCAGCAAGCCCGAGCCGCGCGCTGCGCCAGCGCAGCGCGGCGGTCGACGCGGCGCTCGCAGCGCGGCGTTCTCCGCGCGCAGGCGCTCGAGCTCGTCGTGCAGCGGCGACGTCGGTCACACCGCGAGCCTATCGCGCGAGCCGGGTGACGCGTGTGTCATCCCGATCGCATGATCCGCGCTCACCCGCGCGTGCGCGCGATCGTCTGCCGGCCATGAGCGCGCCACCCGTCATCCAGGCGCGGTGCAGGACTGGGTCGCGTTCGTCGTCGTCCTGTTCTTCATCCTCGGCTGCTTCAACCTCATCGACGGGCATCGCGGCGCTGCTGGCCGACGACTACTTCCGCGTCGACGAGCTGCTGTTCGGCGACCTCGTCGCTGTGGGGCGTGATCTACCTCGTCGTCGGCGCTCGCTGCAGCTCGTGCACCGGCGTCGCTGATCTGCCGCGGCAGCGACGCTCGGCGCGCTGCTCGGCGATCGTCGCTCGCCGCGCTCAACGCCGTCGTCGCGCTGCTGTCGATCGGCGCCTATCCCGTCTGGTCGGTCATCATCCTCGTCCTCGACGGGCTCGTCATCTACGCCCTCACCGTCTACGGCACCGGATCCGACGCCACCGCCTGAGCACCTCGGCGATCGCGTCGAGCACGCGATCGAGGCGCACACCGCGGTCGAGACCGAGGCGGCGCCGCCGCGCCGGCTCGGCCGCACGATCTTCTGGCTCGCGGTCACCGGCGTCTCGATCTACCTCGTGTTCCCGAGCATCGTCGAGGTGTTCGGCTCCTGGCGCGAGATCACGCGCTTCTCGCTGTGGTCGCTGCTGGCGATGGCCGGGCTGCAGGTCGCGTCGCTCGCGTGCCTGTGGGCGCTGCAGCACGTCGCGCTGCGCGGCGCCGCGCTGGCGCGCCGGTGATCACCTCGCAGCTCGCGGGCAACGCGCTGGCCAAGATCGCGCCCGGCGGCGGCGCGATGGGCGCCGCGCTGCAGTACAAGATGCTCGTCCGCGCCGGGCGCGCCGCCCGCCGCCACCGTGACCGCGCTGACCGCGATCAACGTGCTCGTGTTCGCGGTCGTGCTGGCGATGCCGGTGCTCGCGATCCCGGCGCTGCTGCGCGGCGGCGTGAACGACACGCTGCTCGCACACGGCGTTCGCCGGCCTCGGCGTGTTCGTCGGCGGCGAGCGTCGCTCGGCGCGCGTGCTGCTGTCCACCGACCGCCCGCTGGCGTGGGTCGGGCGGCACGGTCCAGCGCGTGCGCAACCGGCTGCGCCGCAGCGCCGAGCCGCTGCAGCGACCTGCCGGAGCGGCTGCTGCGCGAGCGCGACCGGATGCTGGCCACGCTCGGGCCCGCGCTGGAAGCGCGCGCTGCTGGCGACCGTCGGGCGCTGGACGTTCGACTACCTGACGCTGCTCGCCGCGCTGGCGGCGATCGGCTCGCACCCGCGGCCGGGGCTCGTCCTGCTCGCGTTCTGCGGCGCGCAGGTGCTGGCGCAGATCCCGGTCACGCCGGGCGGGCTCGGGTTCGTCGAGGCCGGCCTGACGCGCGATGCTCGCGCTGGCCGGGCGTCAGCGCGGGCGACGCGCGTGCTCGCGACGTTCGCCTACCGGCTGTTCTCCTACTGGCTGCCGCTGCCGCTCGGGCCTGGTCGGGCTTCGCGCTAGCGCCGGGAGGAAAGGAGCCGTAGGTCGCGGGCGCGCTCGACGGCCTCGCGCCGGCGGGCGACGTCGAGCTTGCGGTAGATGCTAGCGCAGGTGCGTCTTGACCGTGTTGGTCGTGACGAACAGCTCGGCGGCGATCTCGCGGTTGGAGAGCGCCGTCGGCAGGTAGCGCAGGATCGCCTGCTCGCGGTCGGACAGCGGCTCCAGCAGCGGCGCTGACGTGGCGCGAGACCGGCGCGCGGTCGGCGAACGTGTCCAGCAGCTCGCCGACGATCGCGCGGTGCGCGGTGCCGCGCGCGGATCTGGCGCGCAGCAGCTCCTCCATGCGGCGCCCGAGCTCCAGGAACGGCCAGCGGTGGCGGTTCGTCTCGGCCAGCGCGAGCGCCTGCTCGAGCGCGCGCTGCGGCCTTGCCGCGGCTCGCCCGCCTCGTCGTGGGCGATCGCGAGCAGCGCGCGCGCCTCGACGGGGCTGACCGCGTGGATGGCCTCGCGGTCGACGAACCGCTCGAGCACCTCGACCGCGTCGGCCGGCTCGCCGCGGGCGAGCGCGAGGCGCGCCGCGGGCGGTGCCGACCACGAGCCACGGCTCGTCCGCGACCGGCGCGAGCCGTCGCCGCGGCCGCCTCGAGCTCGCCGGCCGCGATCTGCAGCCGCGCGCGCATCGCGGCCGATCGAGACCTGCTCGTGGCGGCGGCGCAGGCGCCGCGGTGGCGGTGCAGCGCCTCGAAGTCGTCGAGCACGCGCAGGCCTCGCGCGGCGCGCCGGCCGCGCCGCTGCATGCGCGCGTCGAGGTGGGCGATCACGAAGTCCAGCTGGCGGCGGCGCAGCACGCGCGGCCGCGGCGCTCGCGTGCTCGAGATGCTCGCGCGGCCTCGGCGGGCCGCAGGTCGTAGAACGCGTGCAGCGCGAGCGCCGGTGTGCGCGCACGCCGTCTGCGGGATGCTGCGACCAGCCGCGGCTGGCGGCGAGCTCGATCGCCTGCACGCCGTGGCCCTGCTCGTCCGCCGGGCCGTGGACCATCACGTCCAGCAGCGCGAGGTAGCTCAGCGCCGAGACGGCGACGTAGTCGAGCCGGTGCGCGCGGGCGAGCGCGACCGCCTTGCGTCAGCTCCTCGCCGGCGCGCTCGAGCGTTGTGCGCCCACAGCGCGGTCTCGCCGAGCATCGCGTGCACGAGCGCCTGGCGGGGCCGTCGTCCGGCGCCGCCGGCGTGCCGGGCGGCCTCGGCCAGCAGCGCGTCGGCGGCCTCCAGCGCGGCCTCGAAGTCGCCCTCCAGCGCGGGCCGTCGCCGAGGCCGGCGAGCGCCATCGTCTCCAGGTAGCGGCGGCGGCGCGGCTCGGGCAGCCGGCGGCCTGCTCGGCGTGCGCGAGGTGCAGCTCGGCGGCCTCGGTGTCGCCGACGTCGAGCGCCGCGCAGGCGAGCGCCGCGGCGAGCTCGGCGTCGCGCTCGAGCCGCTCCGGCGGGAGCTGGCTCAGCAGCGCGCGGACGGCGGCGGCGTCGCCGCGCACGTAGAGGTCGAACCAGTGCTCGGCGACGACCTCCACCGCGAGGTCCCACTCCTGCGCCTGCGACCGCGTGCTCGAGCGCCTCGACGCGAGGCGCCGCGCTCGGCGTACCAGCGGGCGGCGCGCGCGTGCAGGTCCGGCGAGCTCGCTCGCCAGCTCGCGCTCGGCGCGCGTGCGCAGCAGCTTCGCGAACAGGCGGTGGTAGCGGAACCACTCGCGGTGGCCGTCGACGCCGAGGACGAACCCGTTGGTGCGCTCGAGCGTGGCGAGCGTGTCCGCGCCGTGACTCGTCGCCGGTGAGCGCGTCGGCGAGGCTGCCGCAGACGCGGTCGACGAGCGCCGTGCGCAGCAGGAACGCGCGCAGCCGCGGCGGCTGGCGATCGAGCACCTCGGCCAGCAGGTAGTCGCCGACCACGCGGTCGTCGCCGGCGAACTCGGCGACGAAGCGCTCCGGGTCCTCGCGGCCCTGGAGGCTGAGCGCGGCGAGCCGCAGGCCGGCGCCCCAGCCCTCGGTGCGCGGCGTGCAGCGCGCTGACCAGCTCGTGCGTCGAGCTCGAGCCCGTGCGCGGCGAGCAGCTCGCTCGGTCTCCTCCTCGGTGAACGCGAGGTCGGTCGCGCGGATCTCGGCGAGCCGGCCGCGCACGCGCAGGACGTGCAGCGGCAGCGCGCGGGTCGCTGCGGGCGGTGAGCACGAGCGCGCAGCGTGTCCGGCGCGTGCAGCAGCAGGAACGCGAGCTGGCGTCAGGCACTCGCGCGAGCGCAGGACGTGGACGTCGTCGAGCACGAGCACGACGCGCTCGCGGGAGCTCGCCAGCGCGTTGACCAGCAGCGGCATGAACGTGTCGCGCGACTCGCGCACGGGCGCGGCCAGCGCGGCCAGCGGGGAGTCCGGCGGGACGGCGCCGGCGAGCTCGAGCGCGGTCAGCACCGCGTCCCAGAGGTGGCCGGGCTCGTCGTCGGCGGGCTCGAGCGTGATCCACGCGGGCGTCCGGCGCGCGCTGCGCCTCGCCGCGACCAGCGCGGTCTTGCCGCTGCCCGGCGGGCGCGCAGACGAGCGTCACCGGCTCCTCGAGACCACGGTGCAGCCGTTCGCTAGCCGCGGGCGCTCGACCATCCCGAACGGCGGCGGCGGAACGGCGAACTGGGTCACCAACGTCGGCGCTGCGCGCGCGCCGACGTCCACTCATCGTTACTCCCATCCGTCATCGACGTGCCCCCTACTCGGCATGCCTGCGCAGACCCTATCGGCGTGTATAGGGTTTGTCGAGTGTTAGATTCGACGAGCAATGAGTGCGCTGAACGCACCGTTTCAAGGTCTGTTGCGGATTGGCGCGTTCAGCCGACGCGTCGGGCGTGTCCGAGAGCGTCCTGCGGGCGTGGGAGTCGCGTTACGGGTTGTTCACACCGCTCCGCACGCCGGGCGGGTTCCGGCTCTACTCGCCCGCCGACGAGGCGCGCGGCGCGGCGGATGCTCGCGCACCTCCAGCGCGGGCTGGCGGCGCGCGAGTCGGCGGCGCTGGCGCTGGCGACCGAGACGCTCGCCGCGCCGGCGCTGAGCGCGCTGATCGAAGCCTGGGCGGCGTTCGACGCCGCGCGGCGCGCACGCCGTCGCTCGACGCGCGCTGCTCGACCGACCCGGAGGCGTGATCGCGCGGCGCGTCCTGCCCGCGCTCGTACGCGCGCCGCGAGCCGAGTGGCGCGACGAGCTCGCGCTCGCGCAGCGTCCACTTCGCCGCGCGGCTGCTGGAGACGCGGCTGCTCGCGCTGGGCGAGCGCTGGCACGAGGCGCCCGGCCCGCTGGCGCTGGTCGGCTGCGGGCCGGGCGAGCAGCACACGCTCGGGCCGATCGCGTTCGCGCTGGCGCTGCACGAGCGCGGGTGGCGGATCGCCTACCTGGGCGCGGACGCCCCGCTGGACGGCTATCGAGGCGACCGCGCGCTCGCTGCGGCCGGACGCTGGTCGTCATGTGCTTCACCACTCCGTGGACGCTGGCCCGCGCCCACCGCGCGCTGCCGCAGCTCGCCGCCGAGCTGCCGCTCGCGCTCGCCGGGCCGGCGACGCACCCGCGGCTCGCCGCAGGCGGTCGGCGCGCGCTGGCTCTCCGGCGACCCCTCGAGGCCGCCGCTGTCGGGTCTAGGTGCCGAGGCAGGCGGCGGACCTCGACGAGCTCGAGGCCCATCTCCTGCAGGCGATCGAGGATGCCGTGCAGGCCCTCCTGATCGATCACCGGGCCGCGCAGCACGGTCTCCACCGGCTCGATCTCGGCCGCGAGGCCGAGCGCATCGGCCAGGTGCTCCCCGACGCGGCCTCGTACGCGGATCTCGTAGTTCAAGGTCATTCGCCGGTGCTGGTCATGGTGCGGGTCAGGTGGGTGACGGCTTCGTCGCTCCGGCGGGATGACTCCCGCCGCGCGAGCCCGGCGACGCGCGCGCGGTCGTGCCGGCGCTCGTCGGGTCCAGCGCGGTGCGCGCCGAGTGGCCCGCGCGAGCGTCGGCGCGGCCGCGCCGATCGTACACCAGCGGGCACCGGCAGCGCCCGCAGCTCGGCGATCTCGAAGCGGGTCAGGCGCTGCGCTGCTCGGCGCTGCAGGACGGCGACCGCGGCCTGCTCGCTGGCGGACCGGTCTCGGTCGAGCGGCCTCGACCGGCGTCGCCGCGCCGAGGTAGGTGATCCGGCAGTGGCGCTCGGCGAGCGCGATCCCGAGCGCGATCAGGTCGAGCACCGCTCCTCGCGCGGCGCGCACGCGAGCACCACCACCGGGCCGCTGACGCGCTCCCACCCGCGCGCGTGGGCGAGCAGGCGCAGCTCGAGCAGCGAGGTCGCGAAGCGCAGCGCGCCGCTCGTGCGTCGCCTCGAGCCGGTCCAGCAGCGGCCGGCCGACGTCGCGGACGAGCAGGCTCGGGCGCGTGCGCGGCGAACGCCTCGTCGAGCAGGTTGTGCGCCGATTGCAGGCGAAAGCGCTTGACCGCGCGTTCCAGCCGCGCCACCAGAGGTTCGGCTCCCGCCGGAGCGCCTGCCGGAGAGTCGGGATGGTGATCAAGCTTGACCGCGCGCGCGGGTGAGGCCGCCTCGCCCATAGCGGGTGACGGGTTCACCCCCCGCGGATGAAGGCCCGTCATCCCGCGCGCCCGTACGGTCGCAGCCGTGATGCGGCCGACGCGTGCTGGTGGCGTGTGACTCCGCCGACCGGGCTCCGGTCGCCTTCGGGCGGGTCGATGGCGCCGCTGCTGGGCGCGCGGCGTCGCGCTGGTCAACGTGCGCTCCGGCGACGAGCTGGCGGGCGGCGAGGCCGACGACGGCGCGCCCGCGTGGTCGCCGGCGCGCGCGTGGAGCACGGCCGCCTCGGCCGCGGCCGGGCTGCAGCGGCTGATCGTCGCCGAGCGGCCGGTGCTGACCGTGCTCGGCTCCTCCCACGAGGCCGCCCACGGGCGGGTGCGGATGGGCGCGACGACCGAGCGCGTCCTGCACGGCGCCGGCGGCGCCGGTGGCGGTCGTCCCGCGCGGGCCACGGCGAGCGGCCGCTGGGCGCGGTCGGCGGTCGGCCTGCTCCCCACCGCCGACTCGCTGCGGGCGCTGCGCGCCGCGGTCGCGCTGGCCCGCGCGGCGGGCGCGCCGCTGCTCGTCCTGGCCGTGCTGCGGCGCTCCCCCGACCGCCGCCGACGCCGCCGCGTTCGCCGCCGCCTCGCGCCCTCGCTTCAGCCTCGTCCGGGCCGCCCGCGAGGATCCTGCGCTCCGCGATCATGGCCGCCGCCCGCGACGTGCCGAGCGCCGCGCGCCCGGCGAGCCGCGCTCCCCGCGCCGCGGCCGGGGCGTTCGCCGTCGAGCCGCTGGTGCTGATCGGCGACCCCGCCGACGCGCTGCTGCGGGTGTCCGGCCGCGCCGGGCTGCTCGTGCTCGGCTCGCGCGCCTACGGGCCGCCCGGCGTCGTGCTGCCCGGCGGCGCGGCGCGGCGGGTCGCTGGCCGGCGCGCGCTGTCCGGTCCTGCTCGTCCCGCGCGCCGAGGTCGGCGCGGCGCTGGCGGTGCCCGCGTGAGCGCGGCCGTCGCAGGCGCCCGCCGCGCGAGGGCATGACGTGGATCGCCGGGCGGGACGCTTCCGGATGGGCGACGAGCGCTTCTATCCGGAGGAGCGGCCGGTGCGCGAGGTGTCGCGTCGACGGCTTCTGGATCGACACGACGCCGGTGACCGTCGCGGCGTTCCGGCGCTTCGTGCGCGCCACCGGGCACGTCGACCACCGCCGAGCGTCGCGCCCGACGCCGCCGCCTATCCGGACGCCGACCCGACGCTGCTGGTGCCCGGCTCGCTCGTCTTCCAGCCGACGCGCGGGCCGGTGCCGCTCGACGACCACACGCGCTGGTGGGCCTACGTCCCGGGCGCGTGCTGGCAGCGCGCCCGAGGGGCCCGGCAGCGACACCTACACGCGCGCGCAAGCACCCGGTCACCCACGTCACGCTCGCGGACGCCGCGGCCTACGCGGCGTGGGCGGGCGCGGTGCTGCCGACCGAGGCCGAGTGGGAGTACGCGGCGCGCGGCGGGCTCGACGGCGCCGCCTTCGCCTGGGGCGACGAGGACGACCCGTGGCGCGCCGAACCGCTGGGTCGGCGAGTTCCCCTGGCAGGGCTACCGCGGCACGCTCGCCGGTCGGCTCGTTCGCCGCCAACGGCTACGGGCTCTTCGACATGACCGGCAACGTCTGGGAGTGGACGGCCGACGCGTTCGCGCGAGGACGACCCACGCGCTGCCACGGGCCGCCCGTGGACGGCATCCCGCGCCAGCGTCATCAAGGGCGGCTCGCACCTGTGCGCGCCGAGCTACTGCCTGCGCTACCGCCCGGCGGCCCGCCAGGGCGAGACGATCGACACCTCCACGAGCCACCTCGGCTTCCGGTGCGTGATCCGCGCCGCGGCCGTCACCCACGCCGGATGAGGCGCCTCATCCCGAGCGCGCCTAGCGTCGCCGCCATGATCAGCGAAGTCCCATCCATCGCCAAGAACTGGTGGCTGTTCGTGGTGCTCGGCGTCATCTGCCTCGCCACCGGGATCGCGACCATCGTGTGGCCCGACATCACGCTCCTCGCGCTCGGCCTCCTGGCCGGCATCTACCTCCTGATCGCCGCGTTCATGGAGATCATCGACGCGATCACCGGCGACGCGAGCAGCCGCGCGCTGAGCGCGATCCTCGGCGTGCATCGCGCTGATCGCGGGCCTGATCTGCATCCGCCGGCCGGGCGAGAGCCTGCTCGCGCATCGTGATCGTGCTCGGCGTCTACCTGATCGCCGAGGGCGTGCATCCGGATCATGCTCGCCCTCGGCTCCGACGGCCACCGCTGGTGGGGCATCGCGCTCGGCGCGCTCGACGTGATCGTCGGCATCGTCATCATGGCCTGGCCGGAGATCGGCCTCGTCACGCTGGCCGTCTTCTTCGCCCTGACGATGCTCTTCCGCGGCGTCTTCGGCATCGTCATCGGCCTCAAGCTGCGCGGCCTGCGCGACGATCGAAGAGGCCCCGCGCCGAGCACACCGCGACCTTCGCCTGACGCTAGAGCGGCGGCGGCGCGCTCCGCGATCTCGCGCCTGGAAGTAGAAGAAGAGCGAGATCGCGAAGCCGATCACGCCGATGATCATCAGGATCGTCCCGACGATCTGGATGTCGATCCCGGCCAGGTCGGCGGTGACCGCGAAGTGCAGGATCGCGCCGACGGCGATCAGGAACAGGCGAGGCGCCGAGGCTCATGACGGGAGCCTCCGGACCTCGATCAGCTCGAGGCCGTCGGCTCGAGGATGCGCTCGAGCGCGCCGTGCAGCGCCGGGCGGTCCGCGACCGCGCCGCGCAGGACGGTCGCGACGGGCGCGGCCTCGGCGCGCAGCCCGAGGCGGTCGGCGTCCTCCAGGGCCACCGGCCCGCGGACGCGGATCTCGAGGATCACAGTCTCCTCCCAGTGCACGGTCACGGCCCACAGGACGAGCATGCTGCACACGATCGCGACGCTCGACCACACCGGGTAGGCGCCGATCGACGTGAAGTTCAGCAGCACGCCGCAGCCATCGCGAGCACGATCCCCATGATCATGCCGCCGACCTTGCGCGTGAAGATCGAGCGCGCCGCCGAGGATCTGGACGGCGGCGATGATCAGCGCGATCCAGCCCCAGCGTGCAGGGAGGACGAAGACGAGCCCGCCTCGTCGAAGTAGCTCCTTCTTGGAGCCAGCGCGGTCATGCCCCAGATCAGCGTTGAGCGCGCCGGCGAGCCCGAGGTAGGTGCCGGCGAACGTGATCCAGCCCGACGGGATCGCGTCGGCGCGGGTGCGTCGCGCGCGGGTTGGGTCTGAGTCGCCATGCCGACAACCGTCCCGCGGGCCGGTGTGATCCAGCGTCATCCTGACGGGATGAGGCATCGTCGCTCCGCTGCGCGCACGATGCCCGCACCCGTGATCGAATCCGTGCTGCAGTTCTTCCGCGACTGGCTCGAGCGCTTCGTCGACGTGCAGGGCATCGACCGCGCGATGGCGATCGCCGCGCAGTCCTACTCGGCGTTCCTGCCGCTGGTGATCGTCTACGCGGCGACGCTGCCGCGCGGCGACAACGAGGAGCTTCGCCGACGTGCTCGTCAACCGCTTCGAGCTCAGCGGCGCGACCGCGGAGAGCGTGCGGCAGGCGTTCGCGCCCGTCGGGCGCCGTGGAGTCGAGCGTCACGGTGCTCGGCGTCGTGCTGCTGCTGGTCTCGCACGCTCAGCTTCACGCGCGGCCTGCAGCGCCTGTACGAGCTCGCGTTCGGCCTGCCGACGCTCGGCATGCGCAACACGCCGCGCGCCCTGATGTGGCTGCTGTCATCGGTCGCCGTGCTCGTCACGCTGCGCCCGATCGTGACCGAGCCCGTTCAGCGGCGTGGCTGCTGGTCGGCGGTCACGCTCGTCGATCGGCACCGCGCTGTGGCTCGTGACGCCCTACCTGCTGCTCGGGCGCCGGCGTGCGCGCCGGCTGCGCCTGCTGCCGAGCGCGCTGCTGACCGCGATCGGCATGGCCGGCATCGGCGATCTGGTCGGTGATCTGGATGCCGCACACGTTCGCGACCTCGGCCGCGCAGTTCGGCGTGATCGGGATCGGGTTCGCGATGCTGACGTGGTTCGTCGCCGTCGCCGCCGTGATCGTGGTCACGACCACCGGCGGCGCGACGATCGCGGACCGCTGGATCAAGCGGTGAGCGAGACGCCCATCGCCGCGAGCGTCGTCCGGGTCGGCCCACTCGGCGACGACGTGGTGGCCGCCCGCGCCCTCGATCGCCTCGCGCAGCGGGATCGCCCACGTGTGCTCGAGCACGGCGATCGCGGCCGCGCCGCCCGGCTCGATCGCAGTCGGCGACCGCCCACTCGTCCGGCGAGAGCTCGCGCTCGCTCGGTCGCGCCTCGTCGCCGAGCAGCGCCTGCGCCGATCTCGCCGCGCGAGCGCACCACCTCGATCTCGCCGCGATCGGACTTGGCGACGACGAGGATGTCGAGCACGCGCAGGTCCCGGCCGCCTCGAGCCGCTCGCAGCTCCGCCTCGATCGCACCGGAGAAGTTGGCCTCGTCGAAGTTGACGACGAGCACCTGCAAGGGTCCCAGAGACATGCGCGCGAGTGTCTGCGGAGGCGCGGGTGACGGAACCTCATGCGACGACGGGTGACGTGGCTCGGGCACGCGACCGTGCTGATCGAGACTCGGCGGCGCGCGCCTGCTCACCGACCCGGTGCTGCGCGACCGCGTCATGCACCTCACGCGCCGCGTCCCGACGCCGGCGCACCCCGGCCGACGCTCGACGCCGTGCTGATCTCGCACCTGCACCACGACCACCTCGACAAGCCGTCGCTGCGGGGCCTGCGCGCACGGCCGCGGTCGCGCCCGTCGGCGCCACGCAGTACCTGCCCGGGCTACGACGGTGCACGAGGTCCGGCGCGGGCGACACCGTCGACGTCGGGCGTCGACCGTCGAGGCCGTCCCCGCCTGGCACGACGGCCGCCGCCGCCCCGGGCCCGGCGCCGAGGAGCTCGACACGCTCGGCTACCTCATCGACGGCATCTGGTTCGCCGGCGACACCGACCTCGACCCGGCGATGGAGGCGCTGCGCGGCCGCGTCGACGTCGCGCTGATCCCGATCTGGGGCTGGGGCCCGTCACTCGGGCCCGGGCACCTGGACCCCGCCGGCGCCGCGCGGGTGATCGAGCTGATCGCGCCGCGGATCGCCGTGCCCATCCACTGGGGCACGTTCCTGCCGCTCGGCGCTCGGCCGGCGCCACGACGCGGCTGCTCGACCGACCCCCCGCTGGAGTTCGCGGCCGCCGTGCACCGGCGCGCGTCGAGACGATCGCGTCCGGCGGCTCGCTCGACCCGTAGGCGGGGTCGTCGAGCTCGGCGAGCCACGTCGCGGAAGACGCGGTGGACGGCGTCGGCGCCGATCACCGGCTCGGCCGGCCACTCCAGGTCCGGCGGAGCGAGCACGAACGGGTGCGCCTGGCCGCCGCCCAGCCCGCCGTGTGAGCCGACGAGCTCCTCGAACGCCGCGACCTCGTCGAGGTCCGCCCAGTAGCGTGCTGTTGACCATGATGTCCGGGCAGTGCGGGAAGCGCGCTGCGTGCGCGCCACGTGCGCGGCGGCGTTCGGGCCGAACGGCGCCAGCGGGTCGTCAGGTCTTGCCGAGCACCTCGCCGTCGACCAGCACGAACCCGATCCCCGGGTGCGCGACCAGCGCGTCGATCAGCCCGGGCCGCTCGCGCCTCGATCTGCTCGCGCGTGCGCCCGCCCGGGGACGCGCGGGAACGTGATCAGCCCGAGGTTGCCGGAGGCCATCACCGACACGTCCGGGATCGACTCGGGTCCTGCGGGCTCGTCCAGCCGGTCGCCGGCGGCGGTGCGGACCATCCGGCCCGTCGGGCGTGTCGCGCGTGGCGAACTCGGCGACGCTCGCGTTCAGCGCCGCGCGGCCCTCGTCGGAGCTGCGCGTCCTCGGCGCGCACCTCGCCCTCGCCGTGGCGCTCGCACGATGTCCTCGAGCGTCTCGCCGTAGCGCTGCAGGAACGTCGCGCCCTGGGTCTGGCCGTGGTCGGAGAGCACCACCAGCCGGTACGGCCGCGGCGCGTGCGGGACGGCCGCGGCGATGGTCGCGATCGCCCGGTCCACGCGCCGCAGCACGGCCAGCGTGTCCGGCCGCTCGAGCCCGGAGTGGTGCGCGACCTCGTCGTAGGCCAGGAACGTCGTGTAGACGACGGGCCGCCCGGCGAGGATGTCGGCCGTCACCGCCGCGACCTGCAGGTCGAGCTGGATCACGGTGCCGAACGCGCGCACGCCGGCGTAGCTCCAGCCGCGCTGCACGCGCGGGCGCACGTCGCGGCGCACCTGCTGGATCGCCGAGCAGCGCTCGATCGCGATCTCGCCGATCGTCCGCAGCGCGGTGCGCGCGACGCCGTAGGGCGAGGCGAAGTAGGCGAAGTAGTCCTGCCCGAGCCGCCCCGGCCGGTCGCGGTCGAGCACCGTGCTCATCGTCAGCATCGAGTAGCGTGGCGTCGCCGCTGAGGATGTTCGCGCGGCTGGCGCCGTCGTCGTGCAGCAGGCCCGCGCCCGTTCGAGTGGCGGCGCTCGATCTCGGCCGCGTCCTTGCGGGTGGTTGGTGACGATCGCGCGGCCGAGGTCCTTCTCCCACCAGCGGAACGCCGGCATGTCGTCGTTGTCGCCGTGCAGCAGCCCCGCCTGGCAGGCGCCGGTCTGCGAGGACCAGTCGCGTCTCCCAGCGCGTGCAGCTGGTAGCCGTCGTCGTGCACCCAGCGCGCGAGGAACGGCGCGTTGCCGTCGCGCAGCGCGCGCCGCAGCACGTCGTGGGCGAGCCCGTCGATCTCCAGGAACACGAACCCGGGCGCGTCGGTGCGCTCGCGCAGCTGCGAGCGCTTGAGCTGGCGGCGGACGACGTGGCGGTACCAGAGGTCGCCGCGGTCGAGCGCGAGCACGCCGCCGAACAGCATCGTCAGCAGCGTCAGCCCGAGCACCACGACCGAGCGGCGCTCCAGAACAGTCCGTCGACGTGGACCGTCGTCCAGGATCGCCGTGATCGACCAGCAGCAGCGCGCGCGTTGAGCACCAGCGCGCCGAGCCCGAGCGTCAGCGACCGTGAACGGCAGCGCGAACCGCATCAGCAGCGGCCACACGACCGCGTTCGCGACGCCGAGCGCCGCCGCCAGCACGAGCGCCGCCCAGCAGGTCGTCGATCGTGAAGCCCGGGCAGGATCCACGCCAGCACGAGCAGCGCGACCGCGTCGAGCAGCAGGACGACGACGAGTCGGCCGATCAGGCGAACGGGCAAATACGGGCGGAGTCGGAGCGCTTCATGGCGGGGGACGCGTCCCGCCGCGCCGGGTGACCCGGCATCACCCGGCCTGGGCGAGGAATCGTCATCCCGGTGCGCGTCGATCATGCTGCGCGTGACCCTGTCCGCACGGCGCGCGGCGCTGCTGATCTCGGTGATCACGCTGTGCATCGGCATCGTCGGCGGCGTCGTGATGTGGGTCATCGACCGCGAGGACTTCCCGACGCTCGGGTCCGGCATGTGGTTCGCGGTCCAGACGATCACCACCGTCGGCTACGGCGACCACGTGCCCTCCAGCACCGAAGGTCGCGCCGTGGCCACGTTCGTGATGATCACCGGGATCGGCTTCATGAGCGTGATCACGGCCACCATCACGGCCATCTTCGTCGAGTCCGCGCGGCGCAAGCGGCGTTCGCCGCAAGAGGTCACGCTCGACCACATCGCGCAGCGGCTGGACCAGATCGAGCGGCTAATGGACGAGCGCCTTGAAGCCGATCAGCGCGATCCCGATCGCGGTGACGGCGAGCGCCTGAAGCGCGGACCGCTTGCCGTGACTCGCCGGACAGCCGCCCGGCCGCGTAGCCGTAGAGCGGTGATCAGCCCGAGCCCGCTCCACTTCGCGACCGTGAACGCCGTGTCGAGCTCGAGCACGCCGAGGGTGGCGAGCAGGAAGAAGACGTCCGGGAACACGATCCCGATCGCGACGGCGCTCACGTCTTTGGCGATCTCGATCAGCTGCTCGCGGTGGAAGCCGGTGCGGTGCTTGCAGCACGTGGCCGATCCAGTCGCTGTAGAGCTCGGCGAGCGCGACGGCGACCGCGGTCGCGAACAGCGTGGCGGTCGTCACGCCGGCGGTCGGCGGGTGGTGCTCGAGCACCACGATCAGGGCCATGCCGATGATCGCGCCGTAGACGACGCGAGAGACCTGCTCAGAGCCGAGGTGTGCCTCGATGCGTTGCCCATGTGCGCCGGGACTCTCCCGGCGCGCAGGACGAGCGGGGATCACCCCGCGAGGGCGAACTACCGGACGCCGAGCAGGACCTCGACGAGGATCTGGTCGAGCTTCTCGTTGTAGTAGCCGCGCTCGGCGAGCGAGTCCAGGTTCTCCCACGTGGCCTCGGCCTTGAGCGTGTCGGCGCTGTCGCCGCCGGCGCTGCTCAGGGCCAGCTCGGGCTGGGACGCGCCCTCGAGCGCCGCCTGGACCTCGGGCAGCGAGTCGAAGTGCGCGGCCTTCTCGGCCAGCGCGCGGTAGGTCGCCATGCAGCCGGCGGCGAAGTCCCACACGCCCTCGGCGTTCTCGTTGCGGTAGGAGTGCGCGTCGAAGTGCAGCGGGCCCGCGTAGCCCGCGCGCTCGAGCAGGCGCACGAGCAGGAACGACTCCTTCAGGTCCTCGGCGCCGAAGCGGAAGTCCTGGTCGTAGCGGCCGATGCGCTGCGAGTTGAGGTCGATGTGGAAGAGCTTGTTCGCCCACAGCGCGTGGCCGATCGCGTGGTGGAAGCTCAGGCCCGCCATCGTCTCGTGCGCGAACTCGGGGTTCACGCCCACCATCTCCGGGTGGTCGAGCGTCTCGATGAAGTGCAGCGCGTGGCCGACGGTCGGCAGGAAGATGTCCCCGCGCGGCTCGTTGGGCTTGGGCTCCATCGCGAAGCGCAGGTCGTAGCCGGAGTCCTTGACGTAGTGCGAGAGGACGTTGATCGCCTCGCGGTAGCGCTCGAGCGCGTCGCGCGGGTCCTTGGCGACGCCGACCTCGGTGCCCTCACGGCCGCCCCAGAAGACGTAGACCTCGGCGTTGAGCTGGGCGGCGATGTCGATGAAGCGCATCGCCTTGCCGATCGCCGCGCGGCGGACGCCGCGGTCGTTGGAGGTGAACGCGCCGTCCTTGAACGCCGGGTGGCCGAACAGGTTGGTCGTGGCCATGCCGACGCCCAGGCCGGTCTGGTCGAGCGCGTCCTTGAAGCGCGCGACGATCTTCTCCTTCTCGGCGTCGCTGGAGCCCATCGGGATCAGGTCGTCGTCGTGCAGCGAGACGCCCCAGGCGCCGAGCTCGGCGAGCTTGTGCACCGAGTCGACCGGGTCGACGTCGGCGCGCGTCGGGCCGCCGAACGGGTCACGGCCGGGGTTGCCGACGGTCCACAGACCGAACGTGAAGCGATGGCCGGTACGGCCTGCCTGGACGTCGTCGGTACGCGGCTCTTCGATCGTGGACACCGGGGTCTCCTCCTGCCTCATTTGTCTGACCGCCAAACTAATATCAGGATGCCGTCGGGAAGTGAAGGTGCGTCGGGTCGGAGACCTGGTCCGGCCAGCGCGTCGTGACCACCTTGCCGCGCGTGTAGAAGCGCACGCCCTCCGGCCCGTGGATGTGGTGGTCGCCGAACAGCGAGTCCTTCCAGCCGCCGAAGCTGTAGAAGGCCATCGGGACCGGGATCGGCACGTTGACGCCGATCATCCCCACCTTCACGCGGCGCTGGAACTCGCGCGCGGCGCTGGCCGGAGCTCGGTGAAGATGGCGACGCCGTTGGCGTAGTTGTTGGCGTTGATGAGGTCGATCGCCTCGTCGAGCGTGTCCACGCGCAGGACCGTCAGCACCGGGCCGAAGATCTCGTCGCGGTAGACGCTCATGTCGGTGCTGACGTTGTCGATCAGCGTCGGGCCGACGAAGAAGCCGTCGCCCTCGACCTTGAGCTCGCGCCCGTCGACGACCACGTCGCCCTCGCCGCGGCCGATGTAGTCCTTCACGCGGTCGCGCGCCTCCGGCGTGACGAGCGGGCCCATCTCCGACGTGGGCTCCAGGCCCGGGCCGACGGTCACGTTGAGCGCCTTCAGGCGGATCTTCTCCACCAGCTCGTCGGCGGCGTCGCCGACCGCGACGGTGACGCTGATGGCCATGCAGCGCTGGCCCGCGGAGCCGTACCCGGCCGCGATCAGCTGGTCGGACGCGAAGTCCAGGTCGGCGTCGGGCATCACGATCGCGTGGTTCTTCGCGCCGCCGAGCGCCTGCACGCGCTTGCCGGCCTGCGTCGCGCGCTCGTAGATGTACTTCGCGATCGGGGTCGAGCCGACGAAGGAGACGGCGTCGACGTCCGGGTGGTCGAGGATCGCGTCGACCGCCACCTTGTCGCCGTGGACGACGTTGAACACGCCGTCCGGCAGGCCCGCCTGCGCGTACAGGTCGGCGATGAAGTTGCGAGACGCTCGGGTCGCGCTCGGACGGCTTGAGCACGAACGTGTTCCCGGTCGCGATCGCGACCGGGTGCATCCACATCGGGACCATGATCGGGAAGTTGAACGGGGTGATCCCCGCGCACACGCCCAGCGGCTGGCGGAACGAGTGCAGGTCGACGTCGGTGGAGACCTGGTCGGAGAACTCGCCCTTGGTGAGCTCCGCGATCCCGCACGCGTACTCGACGACCTCCATCCCGCGGACGACCTCGCCCTTGGCGTCCTCCACGGTCTTGCCGTGCTCGGCGGCGATGATCCGCGCCAGCTCGTCCGTGTGCTCGACCACGAGCTCGCGGAACTTGAACATCACGCGGGCGCGGCGGACGACCGACGTGTCGGCCCAGGCGTCGAAGGCGGCGCGGGCGGCGCTGACGGCGGCGTCGACGTCCGCGGGCGTGCCGAGCAGCACGTTGCGCTGCACCTGGCCGGTCGCCGGGTCATAGACGGGGCTCGTGCGCGTGGACGCACCGGCGGTCTGCGCACCGCCGATGACGTGGTTGATCGTCTCCAGTGCGGTGGTGCTCATGGGAACAGGTAAGCACGTGGCTGGTTCAATGAGCGGCCATGGACGTCGCCCAGCTGTTCTCGACCCGGGCGCGCGCGGGGGCCGACCCCGAGCTCGCGATCATCCTCGCCGGCCCGCCGCCCGGCACGCTGGGCATGACGGGCGGGTTCCCGAACCCCGCGACGTTCCCGAGCGAGGAGCTGGCGGAGATCGCGGCGCGGCTCGTGCGCGACGAACCGGGGCTCGCGCTGCAGTACGGGCCGAGCGCGGGTCTGCCGAGCTTCCGCGAGTACCTGGTCGAGCGCGTCGCGCACCTGGAAGGCCGCGAGCCGGCGGTCGACGAGCTGATGGTCACCAGCGGCGGGATGGAGTGCCTGGACCTGCTGTGCCGCTCGCTGCTGGACGCGGGCGACGACGTCGCCGTCGAGGGCCCGACCTACCTCGGCGCGATCATGGGCTTCCGCGACTACGGCGCGCGGCTCACCGGCGTGCCGATGGACGCCGACGGGCTCGAGGTGGCCTGGCTGCGGGAGCGGCTGGAGCGCGGCTACCGGCCGAAGTTCCTCTACACGATCCCGGAGTTCCAGAACCCGTCCGGGCGGACGCTGACGCTGGAGCGGCGCCGCGCGCTGGTCGAGCTGTGCCGCGAGTACGGCGTGCTGATCGTCGAGGACGTCGCCTACAAGGAGCTCTCCTTCGACGGGTCGCAGCTGCCGTCGCTGTGGTCGCTCGCGCCCGACGTCGTGGTGCAGGCCGGCACGTTCTCGAAGGTCTTCTGCCCGGGCACGCGGCTCGGCTGGGCGGTCGGCCCGGCGGCGCTGATCGCGCAGCTCTCCTCCGCGAAGGGCGGGACGGACCAGTGCGCGGGCGCGCTGAGCCAGCGGCTGGTGGAGGAGTACGGCCGCGCGGGGCACTTCGGGCGCCGGCTCCCGCACGCGCGGGCGCTGTACGAGTCGCACTGGGTGGCGCTGTCCGCGGCGCTTGGGGCGGCACATGCCCGAGGGCGTCGCGTGGAGCGAGCCGACCGGCGGCATGTTCACCTGGCTGCGGATGCCCGAGGGCCTGGACGCGCGGGAGCTGCGCCCGGCCGCGACCGAGGCGGGCGTCGCCTACGTCCCCGGCTCGCCGTTCTACGTCGACGGCGGCGGCGCGAACGAGATGCGGCTCTCGTTCAGCTCACTCGACGAGGCGCAGCTCGGCATCGCGGCGGAGCGGCTCGCGGGCGTGATCACAGGAGCAACAGCGCGAGTATGACCACGACGGCGATCGTGATCCGCGCGCTCCACGGCGCGCGGTGCGTGCCGAGCGCGGCGCGCAGGTAGCGCTCGGGCGCGACCAGGAAGCCGCGCATCAGGCGCACGGCGTCGAGGTCGTCGTACTCGGTGGCGGCGCACGCCGTCCTCGGTCAGCTCGTAGATCTTCGCGCCGGGGACGGCGAGCAGGATCGGCGAGTGCGTGGCGACGATGAACTGCGCGCCGTGCTCGGCGGCGCGCGCGATCACGGCGACGAGCGCGAGCGCGCGCTAGTCGCACTCTGAGGCGGCGACGGGCGTGCCGTCGGGCTCGAGCACGAGCACGACGAGCAGCCAGGCGGCGATCGCCGCGAGCGCGTAGCCGAGGCCGAGCCAGCGGCGGCCGACGTCCCGCCGCTCCTGGGCGGCGGTGGCCAGTCGCGGCGATCGAGACCTTGCCCGTGAACGCGATCCCCGCGATCGCGACGACGAGCTGGCCGAACGCCCACAGCGGCCGACCGGCGTGACAGATGCCGCTCGTCTCGTACGGGAATCCGCCGAGGATCCCGTACAGCGCGATCGTCCCCCACGGCAGGCAGAACAACAGCAGCAGCAGGCCGGCGAGGCCGAGGACGGCGCGATTCATGTGGCTGGAAGTTGATCACGGATGGCGGCGAGCAGGGCGCGCGTGCTCGGGCGCTGCTCGTCCGTGGCGCGGATCACCGCGTAGATCGTGCGGCTCGACGGCACCGGCGACGCGAGCGTGCCGGGCGGGAGCACGAACTGCGGCAGCAGCGTGAACGCGAGGCCCGCCGCGGCGAGCGCGAGGGCGACGTTGGCGTCGTTGGAGCGGTGCCGGATGTCCGGCTCGAAGCCGCCGTGCTCGCGGCAGATGCGGCGCACCACGTCGGTCCACGCCATGTTCGGGTGCCCGGCGGCCCAGGCCTGGTCGGCGAGCGTGGGCAGCGGCGCGGTGCTGCCCACGAGCATCACGGGGTCGTGCAGCAGCGGGTAGCGGGTGAGGTGGTCGGCGAGCGGCCACGGCTGGTTGTCCCACTCGTCGCCGATCACGATGTCCAGGTCGCCCAGCGCGAGCGCGGGCAGCGCCGTCTCCGGCTCGGCCTCGAACAGCTCGCAGCGCAGGCGCGGCGCCGTGTCGCGCAGCTGGGCGATGGCCGGGAGCGCGAGCTTGAACGCGGCGGACTGGAACGCGGCGATCCGCCCCCGCCCGGCGATCTCGTTCGCCGCCGCGGCGAGGTCGGCCTCGGCGAGCGCGGTGCGTCGCAGGAGCGCGTCGGCGTGCTCGGCCAGCACCAGCCCGGGGTCGGTGAGCCGCACGCCCCGCCCGGCCTTCTCGATCAGCTTCACGCCCGCCTCGCGCTCGAGCATCGCGAGCTGCTGGGAGACCGCCGAGGGCGTGAACTGCAGCGCGTCGGCGACCGCGGCGATCGTCCCGCGCTCGTGCAGCTCCCGCAGGAGGCGAAGGCGCCGCAGCTCCAGCATCGTGTAGCAACCCTACTGAATTATCACGTAGGAATCGGAGTCGATCCTTGACGGTTCCGGCGCGAGCATCCGCCCCATGTTCTTCTGCCTCGCCTCGGGCGCCGCGTTCGGCGCGATGGCCGTGTTCGGCAAGCTCGCCTACGCCGAGGGCGCCACGGTCGGCACGCTGCTCGCCCTCCGCTTCCTGTTCGCGTCCGGCCTCTTCTGGGCCGGAACCGCGACAACGGTCGCTAAAGAGGGACTGTCCCTCTGGCGCGACATCTGTCGCGTAAAGGGGTCTGACCCCTTTATCTTGCGGCGCGACGTCCTGCTGGCGCTGGGGCTGGGCGCGGGCGGGTACGCGGTGCAGGCCGGGCTGTACTTCGCGGCGCTGTCGCGCATCGACGCCGGGCTGCTCTCGCTGCTCGTGTTCACGTTCCCGGTGATCGTCGCGGTCGCCGCCGTCGCGCTCGGGCGCGAGCGGCTGACGCGGCGGCGCGTCGGCGGCGCTCGCCATCGCGCTGGGCGGGACGACGCTGTTCGTCGGCAGCACGGGCGCGATCGACACGCTCGGCGTCGTGCTCGGGCCTGGGCGCCGCCGTGCTCTACAGCGCGTACATCCTCGTCAGCGAGGGCGTGGCGCAGCGGATGCCGCCGCAGATGCTCGCCACGCTCGTGTGCACGGGCGCGGCGGCCGCGCTCACGGTGTCGACCATCGCGCTCGGCCAGTTCCGGCCCGGGGACCTGACGCTCGCGGGCTGGTGGTGGCTGCTCTGCCTCGCCGGGATCTCGACGGTGGGCGCGATCACGCTGTTCTTCGCCGGCCTCAAGCGGGTCGGGCCGACGACCTCGTCGATCCTCGCGACGGTCGAGCCGCTCGCCACGCTCGTGCTCGCCTTCCTCGTGTTCGGCGACACCATCAGCGCGGTCGGCATCGCCGGCGCCGGCCTGATCGTCCTAGCCGTGTGGCTGGTGAGCGGTTAGGCTCGCGCAATCGTTGGAACTGCTTGAGCGAGAGGGCGAGCGGGCGGCAGCTGGAGGCGGCGATCGAGACCGGCGGCGTCGTCGTCGTGCTCGGCGAGGCGGGCATCGGCAAGACCGCGCTCGTGGCCTCCGTCGCCCGCGGCCGCCACGCGCTGTGGGGCGCCTGCGACCCGCTGATCACGCCCCGCCCGCTCGGCCCGCTGCGCGACGTGGCCGGCCAGGTCGGCGGCGCGTTCGCCCGCGCGGTCGCGGACGGCTCCCGCGAGGACGTGCTCGCCGCCGCCCGCGAAGCGCTCGCCGACGCCGCCCTGCGTCGTGATCGAGGACCTCCACTGGGCCGACGACGCCACGCTCGACGTGATCGCGCTCCTCGGCCGCCGGCTGGGCGACGGCGCGACGGCCGGCGAGCGCGGCGACGGCCGGCGACGGGCGACGTGCGGCGACGGCCGGCGGCCGGCGAGGCGCGGCCCGCACGGCGCGCGCCGGGCGCGGCGCCCCCCGGGCGCGGGTGCCTCGTCATCACCGCCCGGCCCGATGCGCGGCGCGAGGTGCGGCGCGTGCTCTCCGCGCTGCCCGGCCGCGCGGATCGAGCCCGGCGCGCTCTCCCCCGCCGCGGTCGCGCAGCTCGCCGGGCGCGACGCGCCCGACCTGCACGCGGTCACCGGCGGCAACCCGTTCTTCGTCACCGAGGCGCTCGCGGCGGGCGGCGAGGGCGTCCCCGCGAGCGTGCGCGACGCGGTCGAGCTGCGCGTCGGGGCGCTCAGCGACCGGGCGCGCGCGGTGGTCGAGCTCGCGGCCGTCGTGCCCGGGCGCGATCGAGCTGTGGCTGGTCGCGGAACCGGCCGCCGCGGTCGACGAGTGCATCGCCGCCGGGCTGCTGCAGATGCAGGGCGACGCGCTCGCGTTCCGGCACGACCTCGCGCGCCGCGCGGTCGAGGACAGCCTCCCGCCGATGGAGCGGCGGGTGCTCGACCGCCGCATCCTGGCCGCGCTCGAGTTCGCCGGCCACGACGATCCCGCGCGGCTCGCGCACCACGCCCGGCGCACCGGGGACACCGAAGCGATCCTCCGGCTCGCCCCCGCCGCCGCGCGCGCCGCCGGCGCCGCGCACCAGCAGGCGCTCGAGCAGTGGGAGGCGGCGGTGGAGGCCGGCGCGGGCGAGGAGGCGCTCGAGGGCGTCGCCGTCGAGGCGTACCTGAGCGGCTGGCCGGAGCGCGGGATCGACGCGCGACGCCGGCTGGTCGCGCTGCACGCCGACGACCCGCTGCAGGCTCGGCGACGACCTGCGCTGGCTGTCGCGCCTGCTGTGGTGGTCGGGCCGCGGCGAGGAGGCGGTGGCCGCGGGCGACGAGGCGATCGCGATCCTCGAGCCGCTCGGCGCCACGCGGGAGCTCGCGATGGCGCTGAGCGGCCGGTCCCAGCTCGCGATGCTCGCCGAGCACGACCCCGACGCGATCGCGCTCGGCGAACGCGCCGCCGCGCTCGCGCGCTCGCTCGGGGACGACGAGACGCTCGTGCACGCCCTGACGAACGTCGGCAGCGCGATGATCGGCGGGCCGGATCACGAGCAGGGCCGCGCGGTGCTCGCCGAGGCGGTCGCGCTCACGCACGACGACGAGCAGGCGTGCCGCGCCCTGATCAACCGCGCGACGAACACGTTCTCCCGCCGCCGCGAGGACCCGCGCATCCGCGCCGACCTCGACACGGCCCTGGCGTTCGCGCAGGAGCGCGAGCTCTACGGGTACGTCCAGTACGCGCTCGGCGTGCGCGCGAACGTGCACCTGCACCACGGCGACTGGGTCGCCGCCGAGGCCGACGCCCGCGCCTCGCTCGCGCTGGGCGAGCAGCGGGGCGTGAGCCTCTGCCCCGCGCTCGTCTCGCTCGGCCGGCTCCAGGCGCGCCGCGGCGACCCCGAGGCGGGCGCCACGCTCGAGGAGGCGTGGCGGGTCGCGACCGCCACGGCCGAGCTGCAGCGCATCGCCCCGACGGTCGCCGGGATCGCGGAGCACGCGTGGCTGGACGGCCGGCTCGAGGAGCGAGCTGCGAGCGGCTCGAGTCCACCTACGCGCTGGCCGAGCGCGTGGACAAGCCGTGGGTCCGGGCCGAGCTGGCGTTGTGGCTGCGCCGGGCGGGCCGCGACGTGCCGCCGCACCCCGACGACCCCGAGCCCTGCGCGCTCGCGGCCGCCGGCGACTGGCGCGCGGCGGCCGCCGCGTGGGGCGCGTTCGGGTACGTCTACGACGCCGCGAACGCGCTCGCGGAGGCGGGCGACGTCGAGGCGCTCACGGTGTACGACCAGCTCGGCGCGACCCGCGTCGCCGCGTTCATGCGGCGCGAGTTCCGGGCCCGCGGCGTCCGCCGGATCCCGCGCGGCCCGCGCGCCGCGAGCCGCAACCACGCCGACGGCCTCACGCCGCGCGAGTCCGAGGTGCTCGCCCAGCTGCGCACGGGCGCGACGAACGCCGAGATCGCCGAAGCGCTCGTGATCTCACCCAAGACGGTCGACCACCACGTGTCGTCCGTCCTGGGCAAGCTGGGCGTGGCGTCGCGGAGAAATCTAAAGAGGGACAGTCCCTCTTTAGATTCGCGTCCCGGTTGAGAGCAGGTAGGCCATCGCGAACCGCGCGGGCTCGCCCTCCTCGGCCAGGTTCCACTCGTCGCAGAAGGCGTCCAGGGCGGCGTCGAACTCGGCCTCGCGGCCCTCGCGGACGGCGTTGGCGCGGACGGCGATCGTCGGGCCGTAGCGGGCCTTGAAGAACTCGCCGTAGTCGTGGGCGTGCTCGAACGCGGTGACCTCGAGCACGTCGCGCTCCATCGTCTGCCACTCGACGCGGTCGCCGAAGAGCGTGCGCAGGTGGCCCTCGCCGCCCCACAGCGGCGGAGCGGAAGCGCCGGGAGGCGGCGGCGGCGCGTACGGGGCCATCGTGCGGAAGAGCGCGCCGAGCATGCCGTCGGGCGCCCAGCTCAGCAGGCCGAGCGTGCCGCCGGCGCGGCACACGCGGACGAGCTCGTCGGCCGCGTCCTGATGGTGGGGCGCGAACATCACGCCGATCGCGGACATCACGACGTCGAAGGCCTCGTCCTCGAAGGGCAGCGCCTCGGCGTCGGCGGTCACCCAGTCGATGTCGCGCGTCGGTGCGGGCCTGGCCGGCCTGCAGCAGCTCGGGCGTGAGGTCGGATCGCGGTGACCTGCGCGCCGCGCTCGGCGGCCGGGATGGAGGCGTTGCCGGTGCCGGCGGCGACGTCGAGCACGCGCGTGCCCGCCTCGATCGGCAGCGCGCCGACGAGCCGGGGGCCGAGCGGCGTCAGGAAGGTCTCCACCATCCCGGGGTAGTCGCCGCTGGCCCACATGGCCGCGTGCTTGACCTTGAGCTCAGAAGGGATCGTTGTCATGCCACGACGCTAAGTCCAGCCGCGTCGTGGCACATCGGGAGGTCCTCCCTATCTTGGAGCGCCGGTCCCTACCAGCGTGCGTCCGACCCAGTCGATCGCGGCCGGGACGTGCGCCGGATCGATGTGGTGGGCGGCGTCGGACTCGTGGTACTCGACGTCGAGCCCGCCGGCGACCAGCAGGTCGTTCGCGCGCCGCGCGAAGCCGACCTCCATCACCGGGTCCTGGCGCCCGTGGGCGATGAAGACCTGCGGGCCGCTGCGTCAGGTCCGGCTGCCAGTCGTCGACCACCGGGATGAACCCGGAGAAGGCGAGGATGCCGGCCGGCGCCGGGCGGTCCGCGCCCAGGCCGAGCGAGTACGACATCACCGACCCCATCGAGAAGCCGCCGAAGATCGTCCGCTCCGGCGCGATGCCCGTCCGCTCCCACACCTCGTCGTGGAACTCCGACAGCGCGCGGTAGGCGGCGTGGAACGTGTCGTGGTCGGGATAGCCGACCCGCGGCACGACGTACCAGTGGTAGCCCGGCCAGTTGCCCAGCGTCAGCGGCGCGCGCGGGGTGACCACGTGCAGCCGGCGCTCCGGGTCCAGCGTGTCGCCGAGCCCGAGCAGGTCGTGCTCGTCGGCGCCGCGGCCGTGATGGAGGATCAGCAGGCCCTCGGCTTCACCGGAAGCGGGCCGTTCGCGATAGGTCAGGCTCATCGGACGAGCTCCTTGCGTGCGCGGGTTGGTGACCGGCGTCAGCAGCTTCTCCAGCTGCGGGCGCAGGTGCTCGTGCTGCTTGGGCAGGCGCAGCGCCTCGCCGAGCGACTCGGGCGCCTCGTCGACCGCGAAGCCCGGCGAGAGCGTCGCGATCTCGAACAGGATCCCGCGCGGCTCGCCGAAGTAGATCGACTCGAAGTAGTCGCGGTCGCGGACGTCGCTCACGCCCAGGCCGGCCTCGGCCACGCGCGCCTGCCACGCCAGGTGGTCCTCGTCACGCGAGGCCCAGGCGATGTGGTGCACGGTGCCGGCGCCCATCAGCGCGCGCTCGGCCGGCGGCGCGTCGTAGCCCCAGCGGAAGCCCGGGAGCGTGAAGTCCTCGCCGTCGGTGCCGAAGCCCAGCACCTCGGTCAGCACCGGGTGCGGCCCGGTCTGCGCCGAACGCCCGTGCGCCGACGATGCCGGTGATCGCGAACGCCTCCGGGATCTCCGGGTGCACCGCGCGCCGCGGCTCGGCGTCGGAGATCACCAGCTCGTACTTGAGCCCGTCGTAGTCCTCGAAGCGCGACGACGTCGCCGGAGCGCTCCACGCCCAGGCGCGCGGCCCAGAAGTCCAGCGCCTCAGCCGAGGCGACGCCCAGCTGGATCGTGTGGATCTGCCCCGCGCCCGCCCGGCCGCGGCGCGCGCCGGCGAACTCGAACCAGGTGAGGATCGTGCCGGGCGTGCCGACCTCGTCCGCGAAGTACAGGTGGTAGGCGTCGGGCGCGTCGAAGTTGACCGTCTTCTTGACGAGCCGCAGGCCCAGCGTGTCGGCGTAGAAGTCGATGTTCTTCTGCGCGTCGCCGGTGATCATCGTGATGTGGTGGAGGCCCTGGAGTTCCATGTTCGTCCCCTTCGTCAAGTAGTTGCATGCACAACTATAGCGCGACCTTCCCGGAAACGCACGTCACCGTGCCGCCGCCGACCCAGAGCGTCCCGTCGGCGTCCGTGGACACGTGAATCCGGCCCGCCCGGCCGAGTGCGGTGCCCTGTGCGGCCGTGTACGGGACCGTCGCGCGGCCCGTCTCCAGCAGCCAGCCGGCCACGGACGCGTTCAACGACCCCGTCACCGGGTCCTCGACCGTGGCGCCGTTGTGCGGGAAGAACGCGCGCAGCTCCCAGTCCTCCGCCCCGCCCGGCCCGACGACGCCCAGGTCGAAGTCGACGAAGCCCGGCTCGAGCGCCAGCACCGCCTCCGCGCTCTCCAGCAGCACCGCCATCCAGCCCGGCCCGTTGTCGGCCCACTGCGCGTCGACGATCGCCTCGCGCGGGATCCGCAGCACGTCGGCCGCGTGCTGGACGTCGGCCTCGTCCACCGGGCCGGAGCGGATCAGCGGCGGCGCCGCGAACGCGAGACGCTCGCCGCCCCGCACCCGCACGAGCCCGGCGCCGCACTCCTGCAGCACGTACTCGCCCGTCGGCTTGCCTCCCGCCTCGAGCCAGGCGTGGCAGGTCCCGAGCGTCGGGTGGCCGGCGAACGGCAGCTCCTGGTTGGGCGTGAAGATCCGGACGCGGTAGTTCGCCGCCCTCGGTCGGCGGGAGCACGAACGTCGTCTCGGAGAGGTTCGTCCAGCGCGCGAAGCGCTGCATGTCGCTCCGTGGTGAGCCCGTCGGCGTCGAGCACGACCGCGACCGGGTTGCCGTAGTACGGACGGGTGGTGAAGACATCCACCTGCTTGAAGGAGCGAGCCATGCCAGTAGCGTGCCGGTTTGTATGCAGCCGGAGCTGGACGTGCGCGTCGCGCACGAGAGCGGGACCACCACGGTCGTGGTCGCGGGCGAGATCGATCTGCTCTCCTCCGTGCGCCTGAACCGCGAACTCGACGGTGCGTTCGACGCCGCGCCGGAGTGGCTGCGTATCGACCTCTTACAGGTCAGCTTCATGGACACCACGGGCGTCGCGGTGCTGCTCAAGGCGCGCCGGCGGGCGCTGGAGGCGGGCTGCCGCTTCACGGTGAAAGCGGCGTCACCCACCATCCAGCGCCTGTTGGAGATCACCGGGTTGGCGACGCTCCTGGCGGAATGAGCCCTATGGGCTCGTCGTCGACAGCGTGAACGTCACCGTCTTGCTGTAGCTGCCGGTTCGCAGCGGCTCGGTCGCCCCGATCGCCTGTTTGAACGTCACGTCGACGAGCGTCGTTGGACACCGGCGCCGTCCAGGCCGCCTTGCTCAGCGCCACCTGCAGCGGCTCGCGCAGCGAGAACGCGCCGTTGGTGAGGTGCCCGCCGGACACGGTCAGCGCCGCGTCGCCCGCGGTGGAGATCACGGTGGCGGTCGTCTTCGCCTCGTATGTCACGCGCGACGCCCGGGACGAACGCCCCGAACGACGCGTTCCCGACCGAGAGCGAGAGCGTCGCCGGCACCGTGCCGCCCACCGCGGAAGGCGCGTCGACGCTGAACGTGCAGCCCTGCGCCGTCGCCCACTCGCGCACGCTCGCCGCCGCGACACCCGCGCCGGTGGAGAGCAGATGGCAGCCTTCCCCGACCTCCACGGTCTTGTCCGGGAGCGTCACGACCGCCGTGCTGTTGGCCGGCACCTTGACCGCGACGTCGAGCCCGTCTGGCACCTGCTCGAACGCCACGCCCACCGGTGCCGCGTACGGTCGGCGTCGTCCCCGCGGCGCGGGTCAGCCCGCCCGGCTGCGGCTTGACGCTGAACCGCTTGTAGCCCGGTTCGAGCGCCTCGATCCCGAGCGCGCCGCGGTACACGAGGTACGCCGGCGAGCCCGACCACGGGTGCGAGTACGTCGTGTTGGACTTCAGCGCCGGGTCCCACGCCTCCATCGGCGAGCCCGCGCCCTGCTCGATGATGTGCAGCCACGACGCTGGCCGGTGCCCGTGAGCATAGCGCACTGCGTCGGCACCTCTGCCGCCGTCGTAGAGCGCGTCGATCAGGAAGTTCGCGCAGAAGACCGAGCAGGCCATGCCGCGATCGGCGATGTACTGCGTGGCCGGTCCGAGCTGCTCCGGGCCCGCGACGCCCATCGCCACGGCGAACACCGAGCGCGTGGACGGAGGCGTGGCTCGTCGTCAGGCCGTCCTTGTAGCGGCCGTTCTCGAACAGGTTCGCGTTGATCGCGCTCGCGTAGCCGCGTCGGCGGCCGCGCCCCACGTGGCCGCGTCCTCGGTCTTGCCCAGCGCCGCGGCGATCTGCGTCATGTCGGCCAGCGCCGTGTAGGACCAGGCGTTGATGACCGTGTTCACCGTTGGTGAAGACGTAGCCGTCGCGCTCGCCCTGCGGCCAGTCGACGAGGTCGCCGTTGGCGGTCGAGCTCGCGCCCGGCTCCTTCTGGACCAGGCCGTCGGAAGCCCGGATCCAGCGCGTCGGCACGAACGCCTTCAGATCCTCGTAGTAGTCGGCGACGGACTTGATGTCGCCCGGTCGCCTGCCAGTACTCGTAGGCGGAGAGGATGCTGCTGAACCGCCACTCGGTCGGCCACGTCTCGTTCACCGCGAGCCACTGCAGCGTGTACTTGCGAGAGCGTCCAGTCGCCGTCCGTGTAGCCCTGGATGAGCATGTGGATGAGGTTGTCGCCCTCGTACGGGGCGCGCTCGCGGGAGGGCGAGTCCAGGTGCAGATCGAGGTTGAGCTCGCGCACGCCCTCGCGGTTGAAGTCCACGACGCGGTTGAGGTCGGCGTTCGACGAGGACCACGAGGACGCGGCCGGGTCGTACGGGTACACGAGCGCCGTCGCCTTGATCTCCTCGGGGTCGGCGCCGATCACCTCGGCGTAGCGGAACACGCGGTAGCCCCACAGGTTCAGGGTCTGCGTGCCGGGCCGCAGCGTCCACACGTCGCGGTACGTGTTGCCGGTGCGCATCGTGTAGTCGACGACGTTCGGGCTCGTCAGCTCCTCGCCGACGCCGGATCTCGACCGCCTCGCCGCCCGTGCCGCTGAGCTTGAGCTGCACGCCCGCCGACGACCGTGCGGCCGAAGTCGACGAAGTACCGCTTGTCGCCGGTCTTGACGACGGAGACCGGCTCGCGCAGACGCTGCTCGACGTTCGCGGCGGGCGTGCCGGTGAGGCCCTGGCATGGCGGTCTTCGCGGTCGCGGCGGACCAGCCGGAGTCGTCGAAGGCCGCGGTGTCGAACCCGCTCGGGTACTGGCGCGCGTCGATGTTCTCCACCGGCGCGACGTAGTAGCTCGTGCCGATGCTGCCGGCCTGCGGGCAGCGCGACCTCACCCGCGAGCGCCTTCCACGACGGGTCGGAGCTGACGACCTCGCGCGTGCCGTCCGCGTAGGCGATCACGAGCTGGGCGATGAAGCTGCTTGTCGACGGTCGTGTAGGCGAGCGCGCCGAGCGCGTTGTCGCCGGCCTTGAGCAGTGCCGTGACGTCGTAGGCGTTGTACATCGTCTGCGTCGCGTTGTTGATCGCGCGCGTCGGGCCGACGCCGACGACCTTGCCGTTGAGGGTGAGCTTGAAGACGTACTGGCGGGCGGGCTCGGTGGAGCGCGCGGAGACGTAGGCCGTGGCCCACGCGATCGGCTTGTCGGCGACCCGGAAGCCCTTGCGCAGGAACGCCCAGTTGTCGGTGACGCCGTACGACGCAGTCGCGGGCGGTCCCGACGACCAGCTCGCCGTTGGTGACCGTGCCGCAGGTGAAGTCGGTGTTCGGCGCGGAGAAGTCGTTGCTGGTACAGCGACGCGGTCGGAGCGTGACCTTCACGTTGTCGAACCGCGCGGACTCCGTGCTGCCGTGGCGGAAGCCGATCGACCCGTTCGGGTTGCGCGCGTCGACCGTGGTGTCGACGAGGACGTCGTCGATGTAGGTGCGGATGGTCGAGCCGACCACGTTGATGCGTGCGTGGTGCTTGGTGTTCAGGCCGATCGTCATCGGCAGCCGGACGGCCTTGAGCTGCGAGTAGGTGCCGTTGACCTGCACGTGCGGGCGCAGCTCGTTGGAGCTGTCGCCGCGAATCTGCCACATGAAGCTGTTGGCGCCGTTGACGCGGAACTTGATGCCGGCGGCGACGGTCGTGACCGTGAAGTCGACGTCCACGTCGTAGTCGGTGCCCAGGACGGGAGCGCTGGACCAGATCGGCGTCGCCGTCCACCCCGACTTGACCGCGGTGCCGAAGCTCGCCGGGGGCGCGTACGCGGACGCCCGGTCTCCCTGCGAACGTGCGCACCGTCCAGTAGAGGCGGGTCGCGTTCGGCAGCGCCGGGCCGCCGTACGGCGACGTTGACCGACTCGCTCGACTGCACCTTGCCGGAGTCCCAGACGTCGCCGAGCGTGTCCGGGCTCGTGCCGACCTTGACCTGGTACGCGGTCGCCGGCGCCGTGCCACCCCAGCAGGGGCGCGGCCGCTTCAACCGCGAGCGGTTGCGCCTGGTGCTCGACCGTCAGACCGGCCGGGGTCGCCGCCATCGCGGTCGCCGGATAGACGAACACGATCGCAGCCGCGATCAACACTCTCCTCATCGACCATAGTCGATCAGGAAAGTGACTTCAGCGCTACCTCTGTGGTCGGGGAAACGCGCAGGAACTCGCCGAGCCCGCTCAGGTCGAGGATGCGCGCGAGCATCCCGCCGGGCGGGACAACCAGCGCGGCTCGGCCGCCGTTGATCTCCACCTCTCGCACCGCACCGACGAGCGCGCGCAGACCGGTCGAGTCGCAGAACAGCCAACTCCGACAGGTCCAGCAGGACCCGCGTACGGCGTCGTGCGCCGGCGACGGCTTGCACCGTGCGACACAGACGCCCCGCGGTTGACAGGTCGAGCTCACCACGGACGCGGATCACGGGCACGAGCCCGTCGATGATCTCTGCGGTCAGGGGTGCGGTGGTTGGGGCGGCCACGTCAGGAGGGGTACCCCGATGTGGCCGCCTTGATCGTTACGGGTTTGTTGTCGAGAGCGTGAACGTGAGCGTCTTGGCGTACGTGCCCGTCCGCAGCGGGTCCGTGGCCTTGATCAGCTGCTTGAACGCGACGTTCACCGACTCGTTGCTGGTGGGTGCGGTCCAACTCGATCTTGGCCAGCTCGACCCGGAGCGGCTCCGCCAGGGAGAACGCGCCGTTGGTCAGGTGGCCGGGGTCGGACACGGTGAGCGTCGCGTCACCCGCGGTGCTGATGACGTTGGCGGTCGTCGACGCCGTGTATTCCTGCGTCACGCCGGGCGTGAAGGCCGGGAACGCCGCGCTGCCGACGGTGAGGCCGAGCGTGGCGGGAACGCTGCCGCCGACCGTGCCCGTGGCCGTGACGGGCTCGATCGCCCCCGCCTTGACCGCCGCCTCGTAGCCGCCGACGATCGGCAGGTCGACCTTGCTCAGCTTCGTGTTGAGCGTGATCGTCGTGCCGGTCGTGCCGTTGCGCTGCGAGCGCGTTGAGGTTCGCGATCAGCACGATGCCGACCCGGTGGCCGGCCGGGAACGTGTAGTCCACCGGCATGATCGGGAAGCGTGAACCGGTACTCGGTGCCCGGCACGGTCGCGACGTCGCGTACAGCGACTCGCGGTTGGAGGAGTCCAGGATCCCGCGCGACACGCGCCAGCCCTGGGTCGCGGTGACCGTGACCGTGGGCTTGGTCGGCTGCTGGTAGCAGGAGTCGAAGTCCATCACGGTGCCGTCCGGGTCCGTGCGGGTGGACGACGGGCCCCAGCAGTCGCTCGGCGCGTTGGCCGGCGTGCTGATGCCGTCGCCGGACCGCGTGATCTGGGTGGACGGGCCGTAGTCGACGAGCAGCGCCGTGAGGTTCGACTGCGGCTTGTCGAGCGGACGCGTACAGGTCGATCTTGCGGCGAGCCGGAGACGCGCAGGTCCTGCTTGAGCGGGGCGCGAGGAACACGCGGCGGTTGTTCTGCGTCGTCGTCGGACGCGATGTTCATCGCGTTGGCCTCGTTCTGTTCGAGAGGTCGGTCCACGTGAGCGTGTCCGTCTTCGCCGCCCGGTTGGCCGCCGAGCGTGCCGGCCGTGGTCTGCGTGTCGCCCTGCAGGTAGATCGGGGTCTCGTCGGAGCCCGGGAGCGGCCAGTCCGCGTACTTGGCCCAGTTGTCCTTGGTGTTCTCGATGTCCACGCGGGGCTCTTCCATGATCCCGTTCTGGACGCCGAGCAGCCAGTAGTCGAACCAGGCGTGGAGCTGGCTCATCCACTCCGCGCGGTTGGTCATGAACGGGTCGATGTGGCCCTCGCGGCACAGCCACAGCTTGCGCGGGACGTTGTGCTGGCGCCAGCTGGTACCACCACTCGGTGATCTGGTCCGGGTCGACGTTGTCGTCCTGCAGGCAGTGCGTGGCGAAGACCGACGCCTTGACCTTGTCGGCGTCCGGGCGGTAGTTGCGCTCGTCCCAGAACGCGTTCATGTTGCCGTCGGCGTCGCCGTCGATCAGCGCCATGTCGGTCGCGGATCGGGGCGCAGATCGGTTGCGCGCGGCGCGTCCGTGACGTAGTTGGCCAGCCAGGACGGGTAGTGGAGCGTGGAGCCGATGATCCCGCCCATCCGCGAGTAGTCGTACCAGGAGCGAGATCGCGGTGATCGGGACGATCGTGGTGAGGCCCTCGACGCCGGTCGCGGCCACCGCGTTGGGCAGCGTGCCGTTGTAGGAGCGGCCGATCATCGCCGCCTTGCTTCGAGTGCCAGGTCGCGGTGATCGGGCTGTCCGTGCCGGTCGGCCGTCGTGTAGCCCGGGATGCGGCCGTTGAGCCAGTCGATCACGACCTTCGTGGACTGCACGTCCTCCGGCCGCCGTTGGTCGCGCAGCCGGTCGAGTTGGCCGTGCCGTCCATCTCGGCGAGGATCACCGCGTACCCGCGCGGGCACGAAGTAGTTGTCGTACCAGAGCGGCCAGCGGTCGTTGAGGCCGTCGTCGTCGAGGTCGCCGATGCACTCGCCGACGAACTGGCCGCAGGCGCTCGTGTAGTACGGGCTCGGCGCGATGATCGCCGGCACATCCTTGGCCAGCTCCTTCGGGCCGCATGATCTCGATCGCGCGTGCGGTCCTCGATCCCGTCGCGGTCTGCGTCCTGCCCGTTCGGGATGTACACCCGCTCGCGGATCGCCTCGTCGTAGTCGTACTGCGGCGTCGTCTGCGCCTGCGCGCTCGACGTCAGTGCGGCCATCGCGACCAGCACCGCGCCCAGAACCCTCTTCATTCGTCCCCCCCGGGAGTGTGTTGCCTCCTCCGCCGTGGAACTTTGCCGGGTTCAGCCGTTGAGTTCACTCAACGCGGTCAGCAAACCTCAGCTGTTGGCACTCGCGCGCGAAATCGGCGAAGTGGGTGCTGTGGGGCGGGAGCTCGCCGACGATCACCGCGTCGATGCGGTAGTTCGCGAGCTTCTGCACGATGTCGCCGGCGACGCCCGTCGACAGATCGAAGAACGCCGGGTCCAGCTCGTCGACCGGGATCGTCTCGCCCGACGCGTAGATGCGCTCGATCATGTCGATTCCGGTCCGGATCATCCTGTGGACACTCCTGCTTCGGCGAACGTGTGCATGCCGCCGTGGGCGGCGGCGGCGAGCTTGAGGATGGCGAGCGCCGCGGCTGCGCCGCTGGCCTCGCCGAGGCGCATCTGCAGGTCGAGGATCGGGTTCAAGTCCAGGTGCGCGAGCAGGCGCGCGTGCGCCGGCTCGGGTGAGAGATGGCCGGCGACGAGGCGCGGCTTGAGGTCGGGGGCGATCGCGGCCGCGATGGCCGCGGCGGCCGTGGCGATCACGCCGTCGCACACGTAGCCGAGGCCGTACCGGCCCGCGCCGAGCGCGAGGCCGGTGAGGAGCGCGATCTCGCCGCCGCCGAGGGAGGCGAGCGCCGCGAGCGGCGTCGTGCCGAGCTCGTCACGGTCCAGGGCCCGGGCGATGATCTCGGCCTTGCGCTGCACCCCGGCGGGGTCGAGGCCCGTGCCCGGGCCGGTCGAGGTCGGCGGGGTCGTCTCCCGGTCAGCCAGCACGCGAGCGCGGTCGCCGGGGTCGTGTTGCCGATGCCCATCTCGCCGCCCGCGAGGATCGTCAGGCCGTCGGTCTTCGCCGTCGCCGCGAGCTTCATGCCGACCTTGATCGCGTGGCGGACGTCGTCCGTGGAGAGCGCGGGCTCGGTGGCGAGGTTCGCGCTCGGCTTCAGGCCGGTGTGGACGACGTCGAGGTGCGTCGTGCTGGCGTTCACGCCCGCGTCGACGCAGATCAGGTCGGCGCCGGTCTCGCGCGCGAGCGTGGAGACCGCGCCGCCGCCGGACAGGAAGGTCGCCAGCATCTGCGCGGTGACCTCGGGCGGGTAGGCGCTCACGCCCTCGGCCGCGACGCCGTGGTCGGCGGCCGCGACGACGATCCGCGCGCGGACCGCCGGCTCGGCTCTCCCCGGTCACGCCGGCGAGCCAGATCGCGAGCGTCCTCCAGGCGCCCGAGGCTGCCCGGGGGCTTGACGAGCTGGGCCTGGCGCTCGCGCGCGGCGGTCATGGCGGCTTCGTTGAGCGGCTGGATCTCGACGTTCACGGGAGCGCATGATGGCGGGCCGATATGCTCCGGCGAGTCAAGCCGCGAGGACGCGGGGAAGCCGGTGCAAGTCCGGCGCGGTCGCGCCACTGTGACCGGGAGCGTCGTTCCCGGGAGCCAGAAGACCGTGTCCTTCGCGGGCCCTCACCGACGGGACGCGCCATCCCGAGGAGGTCTGCTGGTTCCATATGCGGCGGCTGCTGCTCGTGCGTCACGCCTCCACGGCCGCGGTTCGCGCGGCCGCGTTCGGAGCCGACGAAGACGCTCGACGGCGCCGGCGTGGAGGCCGCTTCGCGCCTGCCTGCGCGGCTCCCGCGCGGTGACGTGCTGATCTCGCCTGCCCGGCGCGCGGCCCAGACCGCCGCGGGGCTGACCGTGACGCGCGTCGAGCCCGCGCTGGCCGAGTGCGACTTCGGCGCCTGGGCCGGTCGGCCGCTGGCGGAGCTCGCCGCTGAGGACCCGGCCGCCGTGCACGCCTGGATGACCGACCCGGACGCCGCGCCCCACGGCGGCGAGTCGCTGACCGCGCTGCTCGCCCGCGTGCGCGCGTGGCTGGAGGAGCAGGCGGCGCTGGACGGCACCGCGATCGCCATCACCCACGGCGGCGTGGTCAAGGCCGCGGTCGTGGCCGCGCTGGACGCGCCGCCGAGCGCGTTCTGGCGCGTCGACGTCTCCCCCCTGTCCATCACCGAGCTCCACGCCCACGACGGCCGCTGGACCGTCACCCGCGTGAACGACCGCGAAGAGAAAGGGCCAGGCCCTGGTCGCGGCGCGACGGCGCGGCCGCGGCCGGCGGCGCGGCGTCGGAGGCGGGCGCGTGACGGCGGCCGGCATCGTGCTGGGCGTGGGCGCGGACGCGCTGTTCGGCGACCCGCGGCGCTTGCACCCCGTCGCCGGGTTCGGCCAGGCGGCGGCCGCGTTCGAGCGCGTCGTCTACCGGCCGACGCGCGGGGCGGGCGCCGTGTACGCCGGCGGTGCTCGTCGGCGGCGCCGCGCTGCTCGGCGCGGCGCTCGAGCGCGTGCTGCCGCGCTCGCTCGCGCGCGGGCTCGCGCTGTACGTCGCCGCTCGGGCGGCCGGTCGCTGGCGCGCGAGGCGCAGGCCGTCGCGGACCTCGTCGAGCGCGGCGACGCTCGACGGCGGCGCGGGTGCGCATCCGCTCGCTCGTCGGCCGCGACCCCGAGCACCTCGACGGCGACGGAGCTGTGCGCGGCGGCGATCGAGTCGGTCGCGGAGAACACCGTCGACGCCGTGATCGCGCCGCTGTTCTGGGTCGCCGTCGCCGGCGCGCCCGGGCGTGCTCGCGCACCGCGCGGTGAACACGCTCGACGCGATGGTCGGCCGCCGCAACGAGCGCTACGGCCGGTTCGGCACCGCGGCGGCGCGGGCCGACGACGTCGCGAACTGGCCCGCCGCGCGGCTGGCCGGCGCGCTGACGGTCGCGCTCGCGGCGCCGCCGGCGCGGCGCCCGAGGCGCGATGCGCGCGCACGCCGCCCCGCCGCGCCCGCCGCCGCGACCCCGCCGCGCCCCGCCGCCGCGACCCCGCCGCGCCCCGCCGCCGGACCCCGCCGCGCCCCGCCGCCGCGACTCGCCGCGCACCCCGCGGACCTCGCCGCGCGCGGCGTGGCGAGCGTGGCGCGACGGCGCCGCGAAGCACCCCTCGCCGAACGCGGGTGTGATCGAGGCCGCGTTCGCCGGGGCGCTCGGGCTCCGGCTCGGCGGGCACGCTCGCGTACGCCGGGCAGGTCGAGCACCGGCCGCAGCTCGGCACGGGGCGCGCGCCCGGGCCCGCGCGATGTCGCGCGGGCGATCCGGCTCGCGCGCGTCATCTCGCTCGCGACCGCCGTGCTCGCGATCGGTGCGGCGATGAAGGGCGCGATCCTGATCACCGGCACCGCGTCCGACGCGGGCAAGAGCGTCATGGTCGCCGCGATCTGCCGCTGGCTCAAGCGCCAGGGCGTGCGCGTCGCGCCGTTCAAGGCGCAGAACATGTCGCTGAACTGCACGGTCACGCCGCAACGGGCGCGGAGATCGGGCGGGCGCAGGCGATGCAGGCCGCGGCGTGCGGGATCGAGCCCGAGGCGGCGATGAACCCGGTGCTGATCAAGCCGTCCGGGCGACCGCAAGAGCCAGGTGCTGGTGATGGGCAAGCCGTACGCGGACGCGACGGCGCGCTCGTACCAGGAGCTCAAGCACGAGCTGCAGAGCGCCCGTGGTCGCACGCGCTCGACCGACCTGCGCGCGCGCTTCGACGTCGTCGTGTGCGAGGGCGCCGGCTCGCCGGCCGAGATCAACCTGCGCCAGGGCGACCTCGCGAACATGGGCCTCGCGCGCGCCGCGAACCTGCCCGTGCTCGTGATCGGCGACATCGACCGCGGCGGCGTCTTCCCGTCGCTCTACGGCACGCTCGCGCTGCTCGAGCCCGAGGACCAGGCGCTGATCGCGGGCTTCCTGATCAACAAGTTCCGCGGCGACCCGAGCATCCTCGACCCGGGTCTGGACATGCTGCGAGAGCCTCACCGGACGCGCACACGTACGGCGTCCTGCCGTGGCTCGACGGCCCGTTCATCGACGCCGAGGACTCGCTCGCGCTCGCGCCAGGACCACACGACGCCCGCGGCACGCTGGACGTCGCCGTGATCCGCCTGCGCTGGATGAGCAACTTCACCGACGTCGACGCGCTCGCGGCCGAGCCGGGCGTCTCGGTCCGCTACACGCGCTCGCCCGCCGACATCGAGCGCGCCGACCTCGTCGTCCTGCCCGGCACGAAGGCCACCGTCGAGGACCTCGAGCGCCTGCGCGCCGACGGCCTCGACGTCGCGCTCCAAAGCCGCAGGGGCCCGATCCTCGGCATCTGCGGCGGCTACCAGATGCTCGGCCACCGGATCGAGGACGGGATCGAGTCCGCCGACAGCGCCACCGGCCTCGGCCTCCTCGACCTCAACACCACCTTCGCGCCCGAGAAGCTCCTCCGCCAGGTCACGCGGCACCGTGCTGGGCGTCGACGGCCACCGGCTACGAGATCCGCCACGGCCGCGTCGACCGCGACGAGCCGCTCATCCAGGACGGCGACGTGCTCGGCACCGCCTGGCACGGCCTGCTCGAAGGCGACGCAGTCCGCCGCAAGCTGCTCAGCTGGGTGGCCGAGCGCACCGGCCGCGACCTGGACCCCGGGCACGCGCGCGTTCGCAAGCCGTGCGCGAAGCCCACCTCGACCGTCTCGCGGACTGGTTCGGCGCCCACGTCGACGCCCCCGCGTTCACCGACCTCATCGAACACGGCGCCCCGGAAGGGTTGCCCACCATCCCGCCAGGAGGCACTGCGTGCTCCGTCTTTTGACCACGGCCGACACCGAGATCCTCGCCGCCGCGCATGCGCTCACGCAGCTCGACGACGACTTCCCCGAGGTCCGCTGTGCGAACCCGAGCACGCTCGAGGACCTCGCCGCGTTCACCAGCGGCGCGGGCGTCGTCGTGGTCCGCCTGCTGGGCGGCCGCCGCGCGTGGCCGGAGGGCGTGAGCGAGCTCCGCAGCCGCTGCGAGCAGCAGGGCACGCGCGCTGATCCTGCTCGGCGGCGAGGCCGAGCCCGACGCCGAGCTGGCGGAGCTCTCGCTCGCCCCGCGGGCGCCGTCGCGCAGGCCTTCGAGTACCTGCGCCACGGCGGCGTGGACAACACGCGCGAGCTCCTGCAACTTCCTCAGCGACACGTTCGCGCTCACGGGCTACGGGTTCGAGGACCCGCAGCCGCTCGAGGACGTCGGCTTCTACCCCGCCAACCCCGAGCGCGACGGCCGCCCGCGCGTCGGCGTCGTCTTCTACCGCAGCCACTTCGCCACCGGCAACACGGCGTTCATCGACGCGCTCGTCCACCGCGATCGAAGACGCCGGCGGCCAGGCCGTCCCGGTCTGGGCCTACTCCCTGCGCGGCGACTCCCCCGCGCTGAAGCTGCTCGACGGCGAGATCGACGCGCTGATCACGACCGTGCTCGCGTCCGGCGGCTCGCACGGCGCCGACGAATGGCACGCGGAGGCGCTGGAGGCGCTCGACGTGCCCGTCATCCAGGCGCTGTGCGCGACCACGTCGCGCCAGCGCTGGGCCGAGTCCGACTCCGGCCTCACCCCGCTCGACGCCGCGATGCAGGTCGCGATCCCCGAGTTCGACGGCCGCATCATCGGCGTCCCGATCTCCTTCAAGGAGCCGATCGCCGACGCGCCGTTCGAGGCGCTGCACTACGCGCCCGACCTCGAGCGCTGCGGCCGCCTCGCGCGCCTCGCCGTCAACCACGCGCGGCTGCGGACGCTGGACCGCAGCGAGCAGCGCACCGGCATCGTGCTCTCGCTCGTTCCCGACCAAGCACGCGCGGATCGGCAACGCGGTCGGCCTGGACACGCCCGCCAGCGCGATGATGCTGCTGGCGGCGCTGCAGGAGGCCGGCCACCGGGTCGAGCACGACTTCGCCAACGGCGACGAGCTCATCCACGCGCTGATCGCGACCGGCGGCCACGACGCGGAGTTCCTGTCCGACCACCAGCTCGCGCAGGCCACCGCGCGGCTCTCCGTCGCCGAGTACACGGAGTGGTTCAACTCGCTGCCGGACGAGCTCACGCAGCCGATGGTCGAGACCTGGGGCCCGCCGCCCGGCGAGCACTACACCGACGGCGACGACTTCGTGATCGCGGTGCTCGAGCTGGGCAACGTGCTGCTCGCGATCCAGCCGCCGCGCGGCTACGGCGAGAACCCGGTCGCGATCTACCACGACCCCGCCCTCGCGCCCGCCCACCACTACCTCGCGACCTACCGCTGGCTCTCCCAGCGCGTCGACGCGCTCGTCCACCTCGGCAAGCACGGCACGCTGGAGTGGCTGCCGGGCAAGGCGCTCGGGCTGAGTGAGGCCTGCGCGCCCGACGCCTGCCTCGCCGACATCCCGCTCTTCTACCCGTTCGTCGTCAACGACCCCGGCGAGGGCATGCAGGCCAAGCGCCGCGCCCACGCGGTGGTGATCGACCACCTCGTGCCGCCGATGATGCGCGCGGAGACGTACGACGAGATGGCCAAGCTCGAGCAGCTGCTCGACGACTACGCGCGCGCCGAGGCGCTCGACCCCGCCGAAGCTGCCCACCCTGGCGAACCGCATCTGGTCGCTCATCCACGAGGCCGAGCTGCACCGCGACCTCGAGATCGAGGGCGATCAGCCCGAGCTCGAGGACTTCGGCGACCTGATCGAGCACGTCGACGGCTACCTGTGCGAGATCAAGGACCTGCAGGTGCGCGACGGCCTGCACATCCTCGGCCAGGTGCCGCAGGGCGAGCAGCTGCGCGGGCTGCTCAACGCGATCCTGCGCCTGCAGGGCTTCGCCGACGCCGAGCCGGACTACGACCGCCAGCTCGAGATCCTCGGCGCCTTCCTGGCCGACGGCACCAAGACGGGCGATCCGGCGATCGACACCGTGCTGGAGCTGGCCGAGCACGAGGTCCTGCCGAAGCTGCTCGCGACCGCGGACGAGATCCCGGCGCTGATCGGCGGCCTGCACGGCCGCCACGTGGTCGCGGGCCCGTCCGGCTCCCCCACGCGCGGGCGCCTCGACGTGCTCCCGACCGGCCGCAACATGTACAGCGTCGACCCGCGCGCGCTGCCGTCCGACCTCGCCTACGAGACCGGCACCAAGCTCGCCGACGCGCTGCTCGCCTCCCACGACGAGCTGCCGGAGACGGTCGGCATCGTCGTCTGGGGCACGGCCGCGATGCGCACCGCCGGCGACGACGCGGGCGAGATCCTCGCGCTGCTCGGCGTGCGGCCCAAGTGGCATCCCGAGACGCGCCGGATCGTCGGCCTGGACGTGATCCCGCTGGACGAGCTCGGCCGTCCGCGCATCGACGTGACCGTGCGCATCTCCGGCTTCTTCCGCGACGCCTTCCCGCACCTCGTCGACGTCCTGGACGACGCGGTCACGCTGGTTGCGGGGCTGGACGAGCCGGAGGACCAGAACTTCGTCCGCAAGCACGTGCTGGCCGACGTCGAGGAGCTCGCGGGCGACTGGAAGGCCGCGACCGCGCGGATCTTCGGCGGCCGGCCCGGCACCTACGGCACCGGCATCCTGCAGCTCGTGGACGTCAAGAACTGGCGCGACGACGCCGACCTGGCCGAGGTCTACGAGGCCTGGGGCGGGCACGCCTACGGCCGCGGACGCGGCGGAGTCGAGGCGCGCAGCGCGATGCGGCGCCAGTTCGCGCGCATCGACGTCGCCGTCAAGAACATCGACACGCGCGAGCACGACCTGCTCGACAGCTCGGACTACTTCGCCGAGCACGGCGGCATGATCGCCTACGTGCGGCACCTCGCCGGCGCCGACCCGCGCGCGGTGATCGGGGACTCGTCCGACCCGTCCAAGCCCGCCTCGCGGTCGCTGGCGGAGGAGGCCCGGCGCGTGTTCCGCAGCCGCGTCGCGAACCCCCGCTGGATCGGCTCGATGATGCGCCACGGCTACAAGGGTGCGTTCGAGCTGTCCGCCACCGTGGATTATCTGTTCGGGTACGACGCCACCACCGGCGTCGTCGAGGACTGGATGTACGAGCAGGTGACCGAGAAGTACGTGGGTGCGGACGAGGTCCGGGACTTCCTGACCCGCTCGAACCCGTGGGCGCTGCGCGCGATCGCCGAGCGCCTGCTGGAGGCCGCCGACCGCGGGCTGTGGGAGGCGCCGTCGCAGGCGTCGCTCGACACGCTGCGCGAGGCGTACCTGGACGTCGAGGGCGATCTGGAGGAGACCACGGCGTGAGCGCGTTCCCGTTCAGCGCCCTCGTCGGCCAGGAGTCGTTGCGTGAGGCGTTGCTGGTGTGCGCCGTCGACCCGGCGATCTCCGGCGTGCTCGTGCGCGGTGAACGCGGCACGGCCAAGACGACCGCCGTGCGCGGGCTCGCGCCCGTGCTGGACGGCAAGTTGGTGGAGCTGCCGATCGGCGCCACCGCGGACCGCGTGCTCGGCACGCTGGACCTGGATCGCGCGCTGGGCGAGGGCAAGGCCACGTTCCAGCCCGGGCTGCTGGCCAACGCCCACGAGGGCCTGCTGTACGTGGACGAGGTCAACCTGCTGCCGGACCACCTGGTGGACGTGCTGCTCGACGCGGCCGCGCTGGGCCGCGTGCACATCGAGCGCGACGGCATCTCGACGTCCTACGACGCCCGCTTCCTGCTGGTCGGCACGATGAACCCCGAGGAGGGCGACCTGCGCCCGCAGCTCCTCGACCGCTTCGGCCTGTCGGTCGAGGTCGTCGGCAGCAGCGACCCCGAGGTGCGCGTGGAGATCGTGCGCCGCCGGCTGGCCTTCGACCGCGACCCGGCCGCGTTCACCGCCCGGTTCGGTGAGCAAGAACGCGCGTTGGCGGCGACGATCCGCGCCGCGAAGGAGCGGCTCGCGAGCGTGCGCCTGCCGGACCGCATCCTGCTGCTGATCGCCGGCACGTGCGCCCGGCTCGGCGTGGACGGCCACCGCGCCGACATCGTCACCGCCCGCACGGCCACGGCGCTCGCGGCGCTGGACGGCGCCGACGAGGTCACGCAAGACCACGTCAAGCGTGCCGCGAAGCTCGCGCTCGCCCACCGTCGTCGCCGCGGCCCGCTCCAGCAGCCGGGGCTCGACGACTCCGAGCTGGACCAGGCGCTGAACGACTCCGAGCCGGACGACGACCCGCCGCCGACCGGCGGCGACAACGGCCGCGCGCCGTCGGCCGGCGAGGACGCGCGGGGCGACGACGGCCCGCCCCCGCGCGGATCTTCGCCCGCCCCCGCGGAGCGTCCCTACCGGGCGGGCGCCCCGTCCCGGGAACGCATGGACGCCCCGGACACGCCCGGCAAGGCGCCGCTGCTCACGCTCGCCGGCAAGGGTCGCGGCGCGGCCGGTCGACGCTCGCGCACGACCACCGGCGAGCCCGTCGACGCCAAGCCCGCCGAGGGCACCGTGACCGACCTCGCGCTCGCCGCGACGCTGCGCGCCGCCGCCGATCCACGGCGGTCCGCTCGTGCCGTACGAGCACATCCGCTCGGGCCGCGAGGGCAACCTGATCGTCTTCTGCGTGGACGCGTCCGGGTCGATGGGCGCGCGCAAGCGCATGTCCCAGGTCAAGGCCGCCGTGCTCGGCCTGCTCACCGACGCCTACCAGCGGCGCGACAAGGTCGCGCTCGTCACGTTCCGCGGCGACGAGGCGGTCGTCCAGCTCGCGCCGACGAGCAGCGTCGAGCGCGCCGCCGAAGCGCTCAGGACCCTGCCGACCGGCGGGAAGACGCCGCTCGCGCAGGGGCTCGAGCAGACCGAGCTGATCATCCGCACCGAGCAACGCCGCGACCCGTCGCGGCGCGCGCTCGCGATCATCGTCACCGACGGCCGCGCCGGCGACCGCGCCGCCGCGCTGCACGCGATCCACTCCCTGTCCAAGGCCGCCGCGGGCGTCGTCGTGATCGACGGCGAGCAGGGCGCGGTCCGCCTCGGCCTCGCCGCGCAGCTCGCGCAGGCCGCCCACGCCGAACTCCTCCCGCTGGAGCACGCCGCATGACCGACATCGACGTCCCGCACACCCCCGACGACGCCGGCTCCGCCGAGCCCAAGCGCCGTAAGCCGCGCGACAAGCCGCTGCTGATCGTCGTCACCGGCCACGGCAAGGGCAAGTCGACGTCCGCGTTCGGGATGCTCCTGCGCGCGTGGGCGCGGGGCTACCGCTGCGGCGTGTTCCAGTTCGTGAAGTCCGGCAAGTGGAAGGTCGGCGAGGCGAAGGCCGCGCAGGCGCTGGGCGGGATCGACTGGGAGAAGATGGGCGACGGCTGGACGTGGATCAGCCGCGACCTCGAGGAGTCCGCGGACAAGGCGCGCGAGGGCTGGGCGGAGGTCAAGCGCCGGATCGAGTCCGAGCGCTACGAGTTCCTGCTGCTCGACGAGCTCACCTACGCGATCAAGTACGGCTGGATCTCCGAGGAGGAGATCGTCACCACGCTGAAGAACCGGCCGGGCTTCCAGCACATCGTCGTGACGGGCCGGGACGCCTCCCCCGGGCTGATCGAGGCCGCGGACCTCGTCAGCGAAGTCGTCAAGATCAAGCACCCCATGGAACAGGGCATCCGGGCGCAGCAGGGAATCGAGTGGTGATCCCGCGGATCGTCATCGCGGGCACCAGCAGTGGCGCCGGCAAGACGACGATCGCGACCGGGATCATGGCCGCGCTCTCGAACGTCGCCGCGTTCAAGGTCGGCCCGGACTTCATCGACCCCAGCTACCACGCGCTGGCGACCGGCCGCCCGGGCCGCAACCTGGACGCGTTCCTGTCCTCGCCCGAGCTGATCGCGCCGCTGGTCCGGCACGGCTCGCAGGTGCCGACATCGCCGTGATCGAAGGCGTGATGGGCCTGTACGACGGCGCGTCCGGCCGGGGCGAGCTCGCGTCCACCGCGCACGTGGCGAAGCTGCTGCAGGCGCCGGTCGTGCTCGTGGTCAACTGCGAGGCGATGGCGCGCTCGGTCGCCGCGATCGTCCACGGCTACCGCACGTTCGATCCCGACGTGAACGTCGCGGGCGTGATCCTGAACAAGGTGGGCTCCTCCTTCCACGCCGACATCCTGCGCGAGGCGCTGCCGGACATCCCCGTCCTCGGCGCGCTGCACCGCAACCCGACCTCGAAGTGCCCGAGCGCCATCTCGGGCTCGTCCCGGTGGCCGAGCGCAAGCCTCGTGCGCGCGGCGTGATCGAGCACCTCGGCGCGGCGATGAAGGAGTACTGCGACCTCGAGGCGCTCGTCGCGCTGGCGCAAGTCCGCGCCCGAGCTGCCCGGCGACGCGTGGGCGCCCAAGGCCGAGCCGCGCGAAGGTGCGCGTGGCGATCGCGCGCGGCCCCGCGTTCTCCTTCCACTACGAGGAGAACCTCGAGCTGCTGGCCGGGCGCGGGCGCCGAACTGGCCGAGTTCGACCCGCTGCACGACGAGGCGCTGCCCGAGGACACGGACGCGCTCATCCTCGCCGGTGGCTTCCCGGAGATCTTCGGCGAGGAGCTGTCCGCGAACGAAGGCCTGCGGAGCGCCGATCGCCGCCTTCGACGGCCCGATCCTGGCCGAGTGCGGCGGCCTGCTGTACCTCGCCGAGACGCTGGACGAGCGCCCGATGTGCGGCGTGCTGCCGGTCGAGGCGCACATGGGCAACCGGCTCACGCTCGGGTACCGCGAGGCGACGTCGCTCAGCGACCACCCCGTGTGGCCGAAGGGCACCGGTCACGCGCGGGCACGAGTTCCACTACTCGACCGTGTCCGCGGCGGGCAACGCGTGGGAGCACCACCGCGGGCGCGAAGGGCACGTCGCGGGGAAGGTCCACGCGTCCTACCTGCACACGCACTGGGCGGCGACGCCCGAGGTGGCGGATCGGCTGGTGGCGGCGTGCGGCTGATCGGGATCGGCGTCGGTCCGGGCGACCCGGAGCACCTGACGTTGAAGGCCCTGCGCTGCCTGAAGGAGGCCGACCAGGTCTTCGTTCCCGCCGGCGGCCGCGCCGCGGAGATCGTGTCCGCGCACGTGGAGTGCACGCCGCTGGACTTCGCGATGAGCGACGCGGCCAGCCGCGACGAGCACTGGGACCGCGCCGGGCAGCTGATCGCCGCGGTGTCCGGCACCGCCGCGTTCGCCACCATCGGCGACCCGAACCTCTACTCCACCTTCACCTACATCGCCCACACGGTGCGGGCGCTCGTGCCGGACGTGATCATCGAGACCGTGCCCGGCATCACCGCCATGCAGGACCTGGCCGCGCGTTCGGGGACCGTGCTCGCCGAGGGTGAGGAACGGCTTGCGCTCGTCCCGTACACGGCCGGCGATGCGTCGCTGCGCGAGGCGCTGGCGCAGCTTCGACACCGTGATCGTCTACAAGGGCGGCCGGCACCTGCCGCACGTGCTGGACGCGGTGCGCGAAGCGGGCCGCGAGCCCGTGTACGGCCAGGACCTCGGGCGGACCGGCGAGACGCTGGTCGCGCCCGACGGCCGCGCGCCGTACTTCTCCACCGTGATCGCGCCGGCCCGGCGCGAAGGCCGCGGGAGCCGCCTGTGAGCCAGGCCCACCAACAGGAGCTCGACACCACCGTCGAGACGCCGCTGCACCGCGCTCCCGCCGAGTGCAAGGTCGCGGCGACGCTCCTGTTCGTGATCGCGGTCGCGCTCGTGCCGCGCGGGCGACCTCGTGTGGCCGTACGCGGTGGACGCCGCGATCCTGCTCGTCGTGGCCGTCTTCGCCCGCGTCGATCCCCGCGCCTGCTGGGGACGCGGCTGATGATCGAGCTGCCGTTCGTGCTGTTCGTGCTCGTGCTGCCGTTCGTGGCCGAGGACGGCTGGTGGCTCGCGTTCGGGATCGTGGCGAAGGCGACGCTCGCCGTGCTCGCGACCGCGATCCTGGCCTGGACGACGCCGCCCGCGGAGATCCTGCGCGGCGCCGAGCGGCTCGGGCTGCCGCGTCAGATCGTCGCGATCGCGGGCTTCGCGATCCGCTACCTGCAGGTGATCGTCGACGAGCTGCGGCGGATGACGGCTCGCGCGCGTGCAGCGCGGCGACACGGCGCGCTGGCTGTGGCAGTCGAGCGCCGCCACGAGCGGCGTTCGGCGCGCTGGCCGTCCGCACGTTCGAGCGCGGCGAGCGCGTGCACACCGCGATGCTCGCGCGCGGCTATGACGGGCGGATGCCGGCGCTGCAGCCTGGCGCCCGCCGCCTCGCCGCTCGCGTGGGTCGGCGCGGCGATCGTCCCGGTCTGCGCGATCGCCGTGCTCGTCCTGCCGAGGTGGCTGGCGTGACGCGTGCCACGTCATCGCCGCGAGGTCGAGGCCAGCGCACGCCGCTTCGCCCTCCCTGATGGTCGTCGGCCACGGCACCCGCGACGCGGACGGGCTCGAGGAGTTCTGGACGCTCGCCGGGCACGTGCGCGAGGCCGCGGGCGAGCTGCCGGTCGGGCTTCGGCTTCATCGAGCTGGCCGAGCCGCTGGTGGACACCGGCATCGACGAGCTGGTCGCGCAGCGGCAGCCGCGACGTCGTCTCCGTCCCGCTCGTCCTGCTCGCCGCGGGCCACCTGAAGAACGACGGCCCGGCCGCGCTCACCCGCGCGCGCTCGCGCCATCCGGGCGTGCACTTCCACATGGGGCGCGACCTCGGCATCGAGCCGATCGTGCTCGACATCGTCGAGGAACGCGCCCGCGCCGCGCTCGGCGACGTCACCGAGGACACCGCGGTCGTGCTCGTCGGGCGCGGTTCCTCGGACCCGGACGCGACGTCCGACCTCTACAAGTTCGCGCGGCTGCTCGCCGACAACCGCGGGCTGGGGCTGGTCGAGCCGGCGTTCGCGGGCGTCGCGCAGCCGAACGTGCAGGAGGCGCTGGAGCGCTGCCGGCGCTTGGGCGCGAAGCGGATCGCGGTCGTGCCGTTCTTCCTGTTCACCGGCATCCTCGTGCCGCGCATCTACGCGCAGGCCGACGAGTACGCCGCGCGAGCACCCCGGCCTGAGCGTGGTCGCGGCCGCGCACATCGGCCCGGACCGGCGGCTCGCCCGGCTCGTGATCGAGCGCTACCGCGAGGCGCTGCACGGCGACGTGCGCATGAACTGCGACCTGTGCACGTACCGCGTGCGGCTGCCCGGCTACGAGGACAAGGTCGGCACGCCGATCTCGCTCACGCCGCATGGCGACGGTCCCGCCCGCGGATCCCGCCGGTCGCGGCGCGCCACCCGCGCGCCGCTCAAGCTGCCCGCGCTGCGGCCCGCCGCGCCCGTCGCGCCCGGCCCGACGATCCTCAGCCGTCAACGACCTGCGGCTACGCGTATCCGGACGGCACCGCCGCGCTGTCCGGCGTGAACCTGGACATCAAGCAGGGCGAGCGGGTCGCGATCCTCGGGCCCGAACGGCGCGGGCAAGACGACGCTCGCGCTCGCCGCGTGCGGCGCGCTGGAGGAGCTGACCGGCACGCTGTCGATCGCCGGCATCGGCCTCTCGAACAAGACCCGCAACGAGATCCGCCGCCGCGCCGGGATCGTCTTCCAGGACACCGACGACCAGCTCTTCATGCCGACCGTCGAGGAGGACGTCGCGTTCGGCCCGGCCAACCAGGGGCTGGAAGGCGAGGCGCTGCGCGAGCGGGTCGACGAGGCGCTGCAGGCCGTGCGCATCCACGAGCTGGCGACCCGCGCGCCGCACTCGCTGAGCGCGGGCGAGCGGCGCCGCGCGGCGATCGCCGGCGTGCTCGCGTGCCAGCCCGACGTGCTGATCCTCGACGAGCCGACCGCGGCGCTGGACCCCGCGGCGCGGCGTGAGCTGCTCGACGTGCTGCGCTCGCTGCGCTTGACCACGCTGCTCGTCACGCACGACCTCCCCTACGCGCTGGAGCTGTGCGAGCGCGCGGTGGTGCTCGACACCGGCCAGGTCGTCGCCGACGGCCCCACCCGCGAAGTGCTCGCCGACGAGGGCTTCATGCGCGCCCACCGGCTCGAGCTGCCCGCCGGCTTCAACCCGCTCGTCTCATGAGCCTGTTCATCGTCGGCCTCGGCCCGGGCGGCCCGAGCACCGCACCGCGGCGGCGGAGCGCGCCGTGCGCGAAGCGGACGTCGTGATCGGCTACGGCCCGTACGTCGACCAGTGCGCCGACCTGCTGGACGAGCAGGAGGTGGTGCGCGGCACGATGGGCGAAGAGCTCGAGCGCGCGCGCGAAGCCGTCGAGCGCGCGCGGGACGTCGCGGGTCGCGCTGGTGTCCAGCGGCGACGCCGGCGTGCACGGCATGGCCGCGCGCACGCTGGCGATGGCCGAAGGCATCGACGTGACCGTCGTGCCGGGCGTGACCGCCGCGCTCGCGACCGCCGCCGCGCTGGGCGCCCCGCTCGCCGACGACTGGGCGACGCTCTCGCTCTCCGACCTGCACCTCCCGCTGGAGACGGTCGAGCGCCGCCTGACCGGCCTGGCGCTGTCGGGCATCGCGCTCGCGCTCTACAACCCGCGCTCGAAGACGCGCACGGAGCCGTTCGACCGCGCCCTGGCGATCCTGCGCGAGCACCGGCCCGGCGACACGCCGGTGGTGGTGGCGACCGACGTCGCCCGCGAGGGCGAGCGGCTCGAGCACGCGACGCTGGCGACGCTCGACCCGACGACCGTGACGATGCGCTCGCTCGTGCTCGTGGCCGGCGAGACGTGCCGAGCACGTCAACGGGTGACCTGGTCGGCCATGCGCGGGTGCGCGTGACCGTCCACCTCGTCGGCGCCGGGCCCGGCGACCCGTCGCTGCTCACGGTCGCCGCCGCGGAACTGCTCCGCCGCGCGCGCGTGCGTCGGTCTATGACCGGCCGTCGATGGACGCCATCGTCGCGCTCGCCCCCGCCGAGGCCGAGCGGCATGTCGTCGGGCTCCAGCGCGGCAAGCGCGCGCTGTCCCAGCAGCGAGGTCAACGACCTGCTGGTCGAGCTCGGCCGAAAGGGCGACGTCGTGCGGCTCAAGAGCGGCGACCCGTTCGTGGCCTCGCGCGGCGGCGAGGAGGCGCTCGCGCTGCAGGCCGCGGGGATCGCCATCAACGTCATCCCCGGCGTGTCCGCGGCGCTCGCGGCGCCCGCCGCGGCCGGCATCCCGCTGATGCTGCGCCAGAACAGCGTCACCGCCACGTTCGTCGACGGCAACGACGACGACGAGCACGCGGAGCCGCCCGACTGGCACAAGCTCGCCGCGCTCGGCGGGACGCTCGTGATCCTCACCGGCCGCGGGCGCATCCGGCGGATCGCGGCGCAACTGATCGAGGGCGGCCGCGGGCCCGACACGCCGATCGCGGCGATCAGCGGCGCTTCCCGCGACGCGCAGCGCATCCTGCGCGGCACCCTGTCCACCCTCCCGGCCCCGCTGCCGCCGCCCGTCACGTTCGTGGTCGGCGAGGCGGCCGCGCTGGAGCTCACGTGCACATCCCCGAAGGCTTCCTGACCGGCGAAGCGGCCGCGCTCGGCACGCTCACCGCCGCGGTGGGTGTCGGCGTGTGCCTGCGCGGCGCGGCGCGGACGTCGCGGGAGAAGGACCTGCCCGTGGCGGGCCTGGCGGCGGCGTTCTTCATCGTCGGCGAGGCGCCGTTCATCCCCGTCACGCTCGGCACCAACGCGCACCTGCTCGGCGGCGCGCTCGCGGTGGCGCTGCTCGGCCCGTACCTGGGCGCGCTGACGATCACGACGGTCTGCATCCTGCAGGCGCTGCTGTTCGGCTCGGGCGGGATCACGACGCTGGGCACGACGGTCACGGTGCTCGCGCTCGTGCCGGCGTTCATCGGCTACCCGATCCTGCTCGCGCTGCGCAAACCGTTGCCGTTGCACATAGCCGCCGGGCTCACGGCCGCGGTCTGCGTCCTGCTCTCGGCGCTCCTCTTCACGGCCTTCATGACGCTCGGGTCCAAGAGCGGGATCGATCGCTCCACGTTCGCCGGCGTGACGCTCGGCGCGTACGCCGTGGTCGCGGTGATCGAAGGCGTCGTCACCGCGCTGCTGATCCGTGCGCTGCTCTCCATCAGACCTGACTTGATCCGCGTCCGCAGAAGGCCGGTCCCCGCATGAGCACCGTCTATTTCGTCGGCGCCGGCCCCGGCGCGGCCGACCTGCTCACGTTGCGTGCCGCGCGCATCCTGGGCGAGGTCGACATCGTCGTCTGGGCGCGCTCTCTGGTCGACCCCGAGATCCTGGAGCACGCCCCGCAGGCCGAGCACGTCGCGTCCGACGACAAGACGTTCGACGCCATCCTGGCGATCTACCAGCGCGCCGCTGAAGAGGGCCTGGACGTGGCCCGCGTGCACTCCGGCGACCCGACGCTCTACGGCACGCTGCACGAGCAGCTCGGCGCGTGCCGGGCGCTCGGGCTGGACACCGTGATCGTCCCGGGCGTGTCGTCGCTGTCCGCCGCGGCCGCGAGCCTCGGGCAGGAGCTGACGATCCCCGACGTGAGCCAGTCGCTGATCATCACCCGCCGCGCGCAGCGCACCTCGATGCCGCCCAACGAGCAGCTCCAGGCGATGGCGGCGCACGGCACGACGATGGCGCTGTTCCTGTCCGTCCGCCGCCCGCGTGAGCTCCAGCAGGACCTGATCGACGGCGGCTACGCGCCCGACACGCCCGCCGCCGTCGTCTACAAGGCGAGCTGGCCGGACGAGATCGTGTTCCGCTGCCGCCTGGACGAGATCGGCACGCGCATCCGCGAGGAGAAGATCACGACGCAGGCGCTCGTGCTCGTCGGCCCCGCGCTCGGCGGCGGCGCGGGCGCCGGCCAGTCGCACGTCTACGACCCGCACTACGGCCACCGCTACCGGCGCCTCGGCGCGCCGAGCAAGTACAAGAAGCGTGCCTGAGATCCACGTCCTCGGCGTCTCGGGCGGCGCCGTGCCGCCCGGCACCGAACACCTGCTCGAGGCGGCGAGCGTCGTCGCCGGCGGTCGTGCGGTGCTGGAGCAGCTCGCGCCCGGCAAGGAGCACATCGTGCTCGGCAAGGACCTCGACGCGACGCTGCGTGAGCTGGTGCAACACGATGCCGTCGTGCTCGCCTCGGGCGACCCGGGCTTCTTCGGCATCGTCCGCGCGCTCTCCGCGCTGGCCCCGATCCACGTGCACCCGGCCCCCTCGTCGGTCGCGCTCGCGTTCGCGCGACTCGGCGTCCCGTGGGACGACGCGCTCGTGGTCTCCGCGCACGGCCGCGACCCGCACGCGGCGATCAACGCCGCGCTGCGCCACCCGACGGTCGCGATCCTCACCCAGCCTGGCAACACCGAGCTGATCGTCGAAGCGCTCGCGCACCGCCGCCCCGTGGTGCTGGAAGCGCTCGGCACGCCGGACGAGCGCCTGGCCACCGAGCCGCCGTTCAACGATCCGAACGTCGTGATCGTGCACGAGCCCACCGCCGGGCGCGCGACGGTCTGGCCTCCGCGCACGCCGACCCGCTGGGCGCTCCCCGAAGACGCCTTCGAGCACCGCGCCGGGATGATCACCAAGGCCGAGGTCCGCGCACTCGCGCTGGCCGCGCTCGGCCCCGGGACCGGCGACCACATCTGGGACGTCGGTTGCGGCAGCGGCGCGGTCGGGATCGAGTGCGCGCTGCTCGGCGCCGCCGTCACCGCGATCGACCAGGACCCCGACGCGATCGCCCTCGCGACGCGCAACGCGGCCGCGCACGGCGTGCCGCTGGCCACCGTGCTCGGCGCCGCGCCCGAGTCGCTGCAGGATCTCCGCGAGCCCGACGCGGTCTTCGTCGGCGGCGGCGGCCCCGCCGTGCTCGACGCGGCCGCGCGAGCCCGCCGCGCGGTGGTCGTCACGCTCGCCCTGATCGACCGCGTGTCACCGACGATCGAGCGCCTCTCGCAACAGTTCGAGGTGACCGCGACAACGCTGCAGGCCAACCGGGTGAAGCCGCTCGCGGGCGGGCACCGCCTCGCCGCGGAGAACCCCGTGACCGTGATCGTGGGCCGCCGATGAACCTCGTCGCGGGGGTCGGGTGCAGTCTCGGGTGCCCGCCCGCGGAGCTGCGCGCGCTGATCGAGGCGACGCTCCCCGCCGGGGAACTCGTCGCGCTCGCGACGGTCGATCGCCGCGCGCAGGAGCCGTGCATGCTCGCCGCGGCCGAGCACTTCGGCGTCCCGCTGCGCACGCACGCCGCCGAGGCGCTCGCGCAGGTCGATGTGCCCACGCCCAGCGCCGTCGTGGCGCGCCACGTCGGCACGCCGAGCGTCGCCGAGGCCGCGGCCCTGCTCTCCGGCACGCGCCTGCTCGTGCCCAAGACCCGTTCCGAACACGCAACCTGCGCGGTGGCCGAATGCCCAGAGTGATCCATCCGATCGAGGTCGAGAGCTATCGCATCCTGCGGTCGCGCATCGACCTCAGCCATCTCCCGCCGCTCTCGCGCGCGGTGGCCGAGCGGGTGATCCACGCCGCCGCCGACCTGTCGTTCGGCGAGAGCCTGGTCCTGGACGAAGCGGCGCTGGAAACGGGCCGGGCAGCGCTGCTCAACGGCGCGCCGGTGTACTGCGACGCGCGCATGGCCGCCGCCGGCATCACCTCGCGCACGCCGATCGTCCCGCTCGACGACCCGCGCGCCAAGACGCCCGACCCGGGCCTGACCCGCTCCGCGACCGCGATGCGGCTGGCCACGAAGGAGGCGCCGGCGGGGGCGATCTGGGTGATCGGCAACGCCCCCACCGCGCTGTTCGAGCTGCTCGAGCACCCGCCGCAGGACCCGGCGCTGATCGTCGGCCTGCCGGTGGGCTTCGTCGGCGCCGCAGAGGCCAAGGAGGCGCTCGCGCAGTCCGACCACCCGTTCGTGACCAACCGCGGTGAGCGCGGCGGATCGTCGGTCGCCGTCGCCGCCGTCAACGCGCTCCTCTACTACGAAGCATGAGCCTGACCCTCGTCCTCGGCGGCCGTCGCAGCGGCAAGAGCGCGTACGCGGAAGCGCTGCTCGACGGCGGCACGTACCTCGCCACCGGCGCGGCGATCGACGACGAGATGCGCGCCCGCATCGCCGCCCACCAGGCCCGCCGCGGTTCCGAGTGGCATACGATCGAGGTCGAAGACGAGCTGCAGCTCCCAGCCGGTCCGGTCCTCCTCGACGGCCTGGGCGTCTGGATCGCGGGCGTGATGCACCGCCACGACGAGGCCGCCGAGCCGATCGTGCACGCTGGTGTCGTGGCGCTCGCGGCCCACGCCGACCCGGTGGTCGTCGTCGCCGAGGAGGCCGGGCTCAGCCCCGTCCCCGCCGATGCCCTGACCCGCCGCTGGCTGGACCTGCTGGGCGACGCCAACCAGGCGCTGGCGAAGGCCGCCGACCGTGTCGTGCTGGTCGTCGCCGGCCGCGCGCTGGAGCTCCCGTGAAGGCCATCCACGGGGACAAGCTGGTCCGCCCCGGCGACGCGGACTTCGCGGTCAACGTCGTGGCCGGGCCGCCGCCGCAGTGGCTCACCGACGCCGTCCAGGAGGCGTGGAACACGATCGGGCCGTACCCGGACGAGGCCGCCGCGCGCCGCGCGATCGCGTCCAAGCACGACGTGGCGCCCGAGCAGGTGCTGGTGCTCAACGGCGCCGCGGAGGGGTTCTGGCTGCTCGCCGCGGCCACGCCGCCGACCGCGCGCAGCGCGATCATCACGCCCGCGTTCGGGGAGCCGGCCGCGGCGCTCAGGGCCTACGGGCACGACCCGCTCCGCCTGCAACGAGCGGCGCCGTTCGCCCTCCCGCCCGTCCCCGACGACATCGACCTGCTGTTCGTCACCAACCCCTGCAACCCGACGGGCACGCTCCACCCGCAAGCGGCGATCACCGGCCTCGTCCGCCCCGGCCGCACGCTGCTCGTGGACGAGAGCTTCATGGACTTCGTCGCCCATCCGCAGCCGTCCGTCGCCGGGCGGCCCGGCACCACGGTGCTCAGGAGCCTGACGAAGCTGTACTCGATCGCCGGGCTGCGCGCGGGCTACCTGATCGCCGACCCGGAGCTGGTCGCGCGCCTGGATGCGCGCCGCCAGGCGTGGCCGGTCAACGGGCTCGCGCTCGCGGCGATGACCGCGTGGGCGCGCCAGCCGCCCGACCTCGCCCTGATCGACCGCATCGCGCGCCAGCGCACGCAGCTCACCGACGCGCTCACGGCCACAGGCGTGCACGTGTATCCCGGACGCCGCGAACTTCGTCCTGGCCAAGGTCCCGGCCGGCACCGTCGAGCGGCTGCGCGCGCCCGGGCATCGCAGTCCGCCCGACCGAGGACCTCGGGCTCGACGCCGAGCACATCCGGATCGCGGTGCGCGAGGACGCCGACCGGCTGATCGCGCGCCCTGTGAGAACCGCGCTCGCCTTCCTCACGCGCCTGCCGGTCCCGCTGCCGCGCGATCCGGACCTCAGCCGGGCGGCGTGGTCGTTCCCGCTCGTCGGCCTGCTCGTCGGCGGCGCCGCGGCCGCCACCCGCGCCGGCGCGGACCAGCTCCTGCCGCCGCTCCCGGCCACCATCCTCGCGATCGCCGTCGCCATCCTGATCACGGGCGCGCTGCACGAGGACGGCCTCGCGGACGTCGCCGACGCGGTCGGCGCGCACGTGGACCGCGCCCGCCGGCTCGAGATCCTCAAGGACCCACGCGTCGGCACGTTCGGCGCCACGGCGCTGATCCTCGAGCTCGCGCTGGTCGCGACCAGCGTCGCGGCGCTCGCCCACCGAGGAGGCGGTGAAGACGCTGATCGTCGCCCACGTGCTCTCGCGCTGGGCGATCCTGCCCGTCGGATTGCTGCCGCCCGCGAAGCCCGGTGGTGCGGGCAGCCTGCTGCGCGTGACGACGGCCGGGCCTCGCGATCGCGACGCTCCTGGCGCGCCGCGGCCGCCATCGTCGCGGGCGCCGCGATCGCGCTCGCCGCCGCCGCACTCACCGCCGCCGCGGCCGCGCTCCTGCTCCACAGGACCCTCGGCGGCATCACCGGCGACGGCTACGGGGCCACCGCAAAGCTCACCGAAGTCGTCGTCTGCGTGACCCTGGTCGCATTCTGGGGGTGACGTGCACTACGATCCGCCAGTCAGCGCAAGGTGCGAGGAAGCCGGTGTGAATCCGGCGCGGTCGCGCCACTGTGATCCGGGCGCCGGCCCGGAAGCCAGGACACTCACCCTCGCGACGCGCACTCTGACCGGGACGCGTGATCCCGAGGAGGAAGCCACGATGTCCGACACCACGTCAATCCAGCACCGCCAGCCGCACCGCGTCCCGCTCGCTCCCGCTCCGCGAGCTGATCCCCTACGCGATGTTCGCGGCGCTGCTGGCTGATCATCCTGATCTACTTCGTCGGCGCCGAAGAGGGCGCGACCTCGGTCTTCTCCGGGCATGTACGTGCACGAGTTCGTGCACGACGCCCGGCACCTGCTCGGCTTCCCCTGCCACTAGGGGCGGCCGTCATGACGCTGGTCCGCTTGCTGATCCGCGGCATGCTCGTCGGCCTCGCTCGCCGGCGTGCTGATGTTCGCCTTCGCCTGCGTCTTCGGCGAGCCGCAGGTCGACGCCGCCATCGCCTTCGAGGAGCAGCCGCCAGCGCCGCCGGCGAGCGAGCGCCGCTCGTCAGCCGCGACGTGCAGGCACGCTCGGCCTGCTGACCGGCCCGTCGTCTATCGGCGGTCGCCGCTCGGCGGCATCTTCGCGCTCGTCTTCGCCGCGCGTACAGGGCCGGATCGGCCCGCTCGGCCCGCGGGTCACGGCCGCGCATGCTCGCGCTCGTCGCCTTCCTCACGGTGATCGCTCGTCCCGTTCCTGAAGTACCCGAGCAACCCGCCGGCGGTCGGCGCTCGACGAGACGATCGGCTACCGCACGCGGATCTACTTCGTGATGCTGCTGCTGTCGGTCGTCGCCGCGTTCGCCGCCGCTGCGCGATCGGCCGGGACGCCGTCAAGCGCCTCGGGGCCTGGAACGGCGTGCTCGTCGCCGTCGGCGGGCTACATCGTCCTGGTCGGCGATCTCGCAGGTGCTGATGCCCAGCCGTCGACGAGATCGCCGCAAGGGCTTCAGCGCGAGCATCATCTGGCACTTCCGCATCGCCACGCTCGGCACCCACGCCGTGCTCTACGCCACGCTCGGCCTCGGCCTTCGGCGCCCTCGCCGAGCGCTGGATCACGCAGGCGACGCGCGGCGCAGCAGATACGTATCGAACATCCAGCCCTTCCGCAGGCGCGCTGCACTCCTGACGCGCTCGATCTCGCCGCCGACCTCGGCCACCACGCCGGACAGCAGGATCTCGTCCGGCGTGCCGAGGTAGGCGCCCCAGAAGATCTCCGCGTCGGGATACGCGCGGAAGGCCAGGCCGGCGTCGAGCATCACCACGACGTCGTCGGCATCGCTCGGCCAGCCGGCTTCCAGACGCCGCCCCGTCGTGATCAGCACCGCGCCCGCCACCCGGTTCAGCGCCACTCCGAACCGCGCCGCCAGCGCGGACACGGCCGAGATCCCCGGCACCACGCGCACGCGGAACCCGGCCTCGCGCAGCACGCCGATCAGCCCGTCGTAGAGCGTGGGGTCGCCCCACGCCAGGAACCCGGCGTTCCCGTCCGAAGCGGCCACGGCCTCGCGCACGAGCCGCACCCGCTCCGCCCGCCACGCCGCGACCGCCTCCACGCCGCGCCCGCGCGGCGGGTCCTCGATCACGACCTCGCGGACGCCATCCGGCAACAAGGCCCGGCGCGCCGCGGCCAACTCGTCGTCGGCGCCCTTCTGGAAGACGAACGCGACGTCGAGCGCCTCCAGCGCCCGCACCGCCTCGAGGGTGAGCCAGGCCGGGTCACCCGCCCCGATCCCGATCACCTGCAACTGCCTGTCAGCATCGCTGTTCATGCGAGTGCTGATCCTAGGCGGGACACAGGAGGCGCGGGAGCTCAAGGACAAGCTGGGCGACGAGGCAATCCTCGCGCTGGCCCGCAACACGGTCTTCGGTGGCCCCGACGGCCTACGCCGCTACGTCCAGCGCAACAGCATCAGGACCATCGTCGACGCCACGCATCCGTTCGCCACGCGCATCTCGGCCCACGCGCAACTCGCGGGCGTGCCGGTCATCCGGCTCGAGCGCCCCGGCTTCCAGCCCCAGCCCGGCGACGACTGGACCTACGTGGACCACCTCGCCGAGGCGTCGATCCCCGACGACGCGCGCGTCTTCCTCACCACCGGCCACCACGAGATCGAAGCGCTGGCACACCACCCCGCCCACTTCCTCGTGCGCGCGCTCACGCCGCCGCCCGTGCTCCCGCCGCGCCACGAGTTGCTGCTCGCCAAGGGCCCGTTCGACCTCGAAGACGAGCTCGAACTGGTGCGGACCCGCGAGTTGACGCACCTCGTGACCAAGGACAGCGGCGGCCCCGACGCCAAGCTGCACGCCGCCAGGATCACCGCGATCCCCGTGATCTTGCTGCGGAGACCGGGTACGGCAGGGTCCGTGGTCCACTCATCGGAGGAAGTGCTTGTCCTCCTATCGAACTAACCGTCGCGCTCTCGTGGTCGAAGACACCCCCTCCGCGGCGATGCTGGTGAGCGCCCTCCTCACCCAGCAAGGGTTCGAAGTGGAGACGGCCGAGTCCGGCGACACCGGCCTGGCCGCCGCCCGGGCGCTGGACCCCGAGCTGGTCGTGCTGGACGTCGGCCTCCCCGGCATGGACGGCTTCACCGCCTGCCGCGAGCTGCGCGCCTTCAGCGACGCCTACGTCCTGATGCTCACCGCGCAGGACACCGAGGTCGACAAGGTGATCGGCTTCGAGGCCGGCGCCGACGACTACATCACCAAGCCCTTCTCCACGCCGGAGTTCATCGCCCGCGTGCAGGCACTGCTCCGTCGCCCCCGCCGCACGCACACGCCGCCGCCGCCCGCGCCCGAGCTGCGCCGGTTCGGCTCGCTCTGCATCGACCCCGCGGCCCGCGAGGTCACGCTCGACGGCGAGACGCTGAACCTCACCCGGCGTGAGTTCGAGCTGCTCGAGGTGCTCAGCGGTTCACCGCGGGTGGCCTTCACGCGCGCGCAGCTGCTCGAGCGTGTCTGGGGGGAGCACTGGTTCGGCGACGATCATCTGGTCGGCGTCCACATCTCCAACCTGCGTCGCAAGCTCGGCGACGACGGCCGCAACCCGGCGTTCGTGCTGACCGTGCGTGGGATCGGCTTCCGGATGGGCCCGGGCCGGTGAACCTGGACGAGCTGGACGCCACGCTCGGCCGTGAGCTGGTCGACGAGCTCGTCACCGTCTACCGCACCGACCTCGCGACGCGGCTCACGCTGCTGCGCAATGCGACGAACCCCGAGCAGGTCCGGCGCCACGCGCACGGCCTGCGCTCCGGCGCGAGCACGTTCGGTGCGACGGCACTGGCCGAGGCGGCACGCACCGTCGAGTGCGACGGCGGCCCCCTCGACGCCGTCGAGCGTGCGGCGGCCGCGGTCGACGCGGCGCTCGCGGCGCGGCTGCGGGTTTGATCACCGGCTCAGCCGGTGATGCCCGAAGCATGAGCGACGAGCGACGTCCCACGACCACCACCGACTCCGGCATCCCGGCGCCGAGCGACGAGTTCTCGCTCACCGTCGGCGAGCAGGGTCCGACCGTCCTGCACGACCACTACACGGTCCAGAAGATCCAGCACTTCAACCGCGAGCGCGTGCCCGAGCGGGTCGTGCACGCCAAGGGCAGCGGCGCGCACGGGTTCTTCGAGGTCACCAACGACGTCAGCGCAGTTCACGAAGGCCGGTCTGTTCCAGCCCGGGCAAGCGCACGCGAGATGTTCGCGCGCTTCTCCACCGTGGCCGGCGAGCAGGGCTTCGCCGACACCGTCCGCGACCCGCGCGGCTTCGCGCTGAAGTTCTACACCGAGCAGGGCAACTACGACCTGGTCGGCAACAACACGCCGGTGTTCTTCGTCCGCGACGCGTCGAAGTTCCAGGACTTCATCCACTCCCAGAAGCGCCTGCCCGACACCGGCATGCGCTCCAACGACATGCAGTGGGACTTCTGGACGCTCTCGCCGGAGTCCGCGCACCAGGTGCTGATCCTGATGTCCGACCGCGGCATCCCGCGCACCTACCGGAACATGCACGGCTTCGGCAGCCACACGTTCTCGCTGGATGAACGCGGGCGGCGAGAAGTTCTTCGTCAAGTACCACTTCAAGACCGCGCAGGGCATCGAGAACTTCACGCAGGCCGAGGGCGACGCGATGTCCGCCGAGGACCCGGACTTCCACCGCCGCGACCTGCGCCAGGCGATCGACACGGGCGACGCATCCCGAGTGGCGCCTGATGGTCCAGGTGATGCCGTTCGCGGAGGCCGCGGACTACCGCTTCAACCCGTTCGACCTCACCAAGGTCTGGCCGCACGGCGACTACCCGGCGATCGAGGTCGGCCGGATGGTGCTCGACCGCAACCCGGCGAACTTCTTCGCCGAGGTCGAGCAGGCCGGCTTCTCGCCCGCGAACCTCGTGCCCGGCATCGGCCTGAGCCCGGACAAGATGCTGATGGGCCGGATCTTCTCCTACCACGACACGCATCTGCACCGGATCGGCGCCAACCACGAGCAGCTGCCGATCAACGCGCCCAAGTCCGAGGTCCACTCGTACAACAAGGACGGGCACATGACCTACAAGCACTCCGGCGACCAGCCCGTGTACGCCCCGAACTCGCACGGCGGCCCGATGGCCGACCCGGCGCTCGGCGCGGACATCGGCTGGTCGGTCGAGGCCGCGGAGATCGGCCGCTACGCCAACGCCAAGCACGCCGAGGACGACGACTTCGGGCAGGCCGGCACGCTGTACCGCGAGGTCATGAGCGACCTGGACCGGGACCACCTGGTCGAGCAACATCGTCGGCCACGCGAGCGACGAGGTGGCGACGGAGACGCAGGAGCGCGTGGTCGCGTACTGGAGCTCCGTCGACGCCGAGCTGGGCTCGCGGGTGGCGAGCGGCCTCGGCGTCAACCAGCGGCAGGGACGGTTCGCGCGCTCGAGCCAGACGGTGGCCGAGCACGCGAACCGAGCCTGATTACGCGAGCGCCTTCGCGACCGCTTCCTGCACGCGGTCGGCCTTGAACGGCTTCACGACGAAGTCGCGAGCGCCGAGCTTGATCGACTCCATGACCTTCGACTCCTGCCCCAGCGCCGAGCACATGATCACGCGCGCGCTGGGGTCGAGGCTCATGATCTCGGACAGGGCGGTGAGGCCGTCCTTCTCGGGCATGGTGATGTCGAGCGTCGCGAGATCAGGCTTGAGCGCCTGGAACTGATCGACGGCCTCCTGGCCGTTCGTGGCTTCGGCGATCACTTCGTGACCCGCCTTGGTGAGAGCGTCCGACACCATCTTGCGCATGAACGCGGCGTCGTCGACGACGAGAACGCGGGCCATTTCAGGCCACCTCCTGGAGTACACGTGACTTGGGGGAAAAGGGGGAAACTGCGGGGTACAGCTGCTCGTCCTTGGCGCCCGCCTTGCGGACGGTGACGATGCCGGTGATCGGGTCGACCCTGACCGTGCGGCCCTTGGTGCCGCCGGTGTCCTCGGCGTGGACGCGGATCCGCTCGGCGGCCAGCGCGGCCTTGACCGCGGCCGCGTTGCGGACGCCGACCTCGAGCGTGGAGCCCGCGCCGGCGAACATGCTCGCGCCACCGACGACGATCGCTTCGAGCATCGGCTTGCGGCCGCCGAGCGCGACCACCTGCCGGAGGAGCTCAGGCACCGCCTTGTCGGCGAACTTGAGCGGGTTCAGGTCTCTGCCATGCCCGTCGGCCGCCGGCAGCACGATGTGTGCGAGTCCGGCGACACCCTTGCGGCGGTCCAGCAGCACGAGGCCGATGCACGAGCCGAGTCCGAGCGCGACGAGCGAGTCCCCGGGCGTACCCGAGGCGCACAGCTCGCCCATGCGTGCCATCAGATCGCTCATGCGACGCCGATGCGCTCGAGCAGCTCCTCCGCGCCACCGTGATCGGGGACGAGGAGGAAGACGATCGAGCAGTCCTCGCCCTCGATGACGAGGCTCGAGTCCAGCAACAGGGTGCGATCGCTCGCGGCGGCACGCACGGCGAGCACCGACTCGACGATCGCGCCGAGGAAGTCGGTGACGGTCGCGGGCGGCGTCGGCTCGATCTCGAGCCCGGTCATGCCGGCGAGCGCGTTCAGGTACGACGTGCCGACGACGTTGCCGATCTCGCCGAGCGCGGAGGGCGCCAGGTCAGAGTGCGGCTCCAGGCCGAGCATGACGCAGATCTTCTCGGCGTCCTCGGGCGTGAGCAGCATCAGCACCGTCGCGGGCAGCTCACCCTCGACGCCGAGCATGATGCCCGTGATCTCCTGCTCGGCCGGGCCGAGCTTGTCGACGGCGTCGGCCATCGGCAGCACGCGCGCGTCCGGCACCGCGAGGTCGATCGAGTGACCGAGCATCTGGGACAGGGCGGTCGAGGCCGTGCCGGCCCCGATGTTGGCCAACTCGCGTAGCGCGTCGAGCTGGATCTCGTTGTATGAAGCGCTCACGCGACTCCCTCTGCGACGGCGTCGCAATCGACGATCAGGGCGATCTGCCCGTCTGATAGGACGGCAGCACCCGAGAGGGCCGAGCCGTCGGCAACTTCCGGCGGGAGCGGGCGCGTGACCAGCTCGCGCTGCCCGTCCATGGCGGACACGGCGAACGCGAGGCGCACGCCGTTGCCGCGGACGATCACGGCGAAGGCCACGCCGTCGTCGCGTGATCCGCCGTACTGCTCGGAGGCGTCCACGAGCGGCATCACACCGTCGGGCATCACGAGCATGCGGCGGCCCGCGACCGACCGCACGGTCTGGTCCGCGAGGCGCACGGTGCGCTCGATGCGGTCCAGCGGGATCGCGAACGCGCGCCCGTCGGCCTGCACGAGCAGCGCGGCCATGATCGCCAGCGTCAGCGGCAGGCGGATCTCGGACGTGGTGCCCTCGCCCTGCACCGACGTCATCGTCACTTCGCCGCCGAGCCCGCGGATCGCGACCCGCACGGCGTCCATGCCGACGCCGCGGCCGGAGATGTCGGAGGTGACGTCGGAGGTGGAGAAGCCCGGGTGGAAGAGCAGTTCGGTGGCGCGCGCCATGTCGATGGAGTCGACGGCTTCCGCGCTGATCAGCCCACGCTCGAACGCCTTCTGGGCGACGCGCGCCGGGTCGACGCCGCGGCCGTCGTCCTTGACCGAGATGACGACGTTGCCGCCGGCGTGCCGCGCGGCGATCTCCAGCCGGCCCGTCTCGGGCTTGCCGGCGGCGCGGCGCTCGTCCGGCCCCTCGAGGCCGTGGTCGAGCGAGTTGCGGATGAGGTGCACGAGCGGGTCGCCGAGGGAGTCCACGACGCTGCGGTCCAGCTCGGTGTCCTTGCCCACGAGCTCCAGCTCGACCTGCTTGGACAGCTTCACGGAGAGGTCGCGCACGAGCCGCGGGAACCGCAGCAGCACGGCCTCGACCGGGATCATGCGGACCTGCATGACCATCGCCTGCAGCGCGTGGCTCGTGCGGGTCAGGGCCTGCAGCGCCTGCGGGAGCCCCGGGATGTCGGCCTTGGCGGCGAGGCCCTCGACGTGCGTGCGGTTCAGGACGAGCTCGCCCATGGCGTGCATGAGCTGGTCCAGCCGCTCGGCATCGACGCGGACGGTCGACGATCCGTGGTTGGCGGAGCGCGGCGCGGCCGCCCGGGCCTCCGGCGCCGCGGCCGTGGACGGGAGCTCCTCCGGGGCGTCGAGCGCCGCGTCCGGGACCGCCTCCGTGGTCTCCGCGTCCTCGACCTCGGCGACGGAGGCGGCCGCCTCGGCCAGCTCCGCGTCGGTGCGGTCGCTCACGAGCCAGGCGACGACCTGGGAGCCCGTGAAGCCCTCGACGTCGTCGGGAGCGGGCAGGCAGGCCAGCGTCTCGCCCAGCTCGGCGAGCGTGGAGAGGATCATGTACGCGCGGACCGAGGGGATCGAGGCGTCGGCGGCCAGCGTGGCCAGCACCTGCACGACGCGACGGCCCTGGGCCAGCTCGCCGAGGTCGGCCGGCGGCTCGATCAGCACGCCGGTCGACGTGACCTCCTCGGTCGCGTCGGCGGGCGCCTCGTCATCGCGCACGAGGGTGCGCAGACGGACGATCAGCGGATCGGGCGTGATCGCCTCGACGCCGCCGCTCTCGATCGCGTCGACGGCGGCCTCGAGCGCGTCCAGGCACTCGAGCAGCACGTCGACCGCGGAGCGTTCGAGCCCGCCCTTGCGCTGGCGCAGCAGCTCGAACACGTCTTCCATCTCGTGCGTGAGCGCCGCCATGCCGGCGAAGCCCATCGTCGCGCTCATGCCCTTGAGCGAGTGCGCGATGCGGAAGATCTCGTCGACGGTCGCCTGATCGTCAGGCGTCTCCTCGATGCGCACCACGGCGAGGTTGAGCTCCTGCAGATGCTCCCGGCCCTCGGCCAGGAACATCGGGAGATATTCGGCGGTCTCGTCCACGACCATGGTGGTCGGCGGCGGCCCGCGAATCTTTCATCCCGTTATGGCAAAAGTTCGCTTAAGCGCCCTCGAACCTCAGGCCGACCCCTCTGACCGTGACCACGTGCGTGGGTGCTCGGGCGTCATCGCCGAGCTTGCGCCGCAGCGCGACGACGTTCATGTCCAGCGTCTTGTTCGAGCCCTGCCACCCGCCGTTCCAGACGGCATCCATGACCGCTTGGCGCGTGACCGTGCGGCCCGCGTTGGCCACCAGGAAGGTGAGCAGGTCGAACTCGCGCGGGCTCAGGTGCAGCTCGTCGTCCCCGTGCCAGGCGCGGCGGGCGAGCTTGTCCACCTTCACGTCGCCGGCGCTCACCGTGTCGGGCGGCAGAGCGCCGCAACTGGGCGCGCACACGCGCGCAGCAGCTCCTGGAGCCGGAACGGCTTGGCCACGTAGTCGTCGGCGCCGGCGTCGAGGCCCGTGATGGCGTCGAGCTCGTCCGCTCGGCCGGTGAGCATCATGATCGGCACCGCGGGCCGGGCGGCGCGGATTCGCCGGCAGACCTCGACCCCGTCGAGCCCTGGCATCTCGACGTCCAGGATCACGAGTGCGTGGTCGCCACCGACCCCGAGCCGCTCGGCCTCCAGGCCGTCGCGGCCTCGTCGACGACGTAGCCCTCCCGGCGCAGCGCGTGCGTGAGCGACAGCCGCGTCCCGTCCTCGTCCTCCGCCACCAGCAGCCGCGTCACGCCGGCGATTTTAGGCGCTGGGCCGGAGCTTCAGGCGCGTGGACCGGTGGTGCGTTCGTCGCGCCCCAGGGGCGCGGGCGAACCGGTCGAGCCGGCCGGGTTCCACGGACTCGTCGCCGAGCGCGGGCGAGCGTCGGCCGGTGAAGGCGACGACCACGCGGCGCCTAGCGGCCCGGCTTGATCTCTTTGACTTTGGGGAGCTTGTACTGGTGGGCCATGATTAGAACCTTCCCAGGAGCGGGTCTTTCTGACCTCACCCGCCGGTATGAAGATCGCCACTCCTGTTTCGACGATCAGTCGCTGTCTACCTCTGGATAACGCGCCCCTGCGGGCAAGGTTTCGTCAACTGTCGTGTGAAGGCCTATTAGCGCGATCGCTCCGCCGGGCTCGCCCACGTCCGCGCGCACGTCCACGTGGTCGTCGATGATCGCGCGGTTGACGGTGGCGCCGGCGCGCACGATCGCGCCCGGGAGGAGCACCGAATCGCGCACCGTGGCGCCCTTCTCGACCACCACGCCGCGCCCGAGCACGCTGCCGCTCACGTCGCCCGGCGACCTTCGCTCCGGGGGCGATCACCGACGACGCGATCGAGGCGCCCGAGCACACCTGCGCCGAGGCGCGGTTCGCGATCGCGCGCGTGAGGATCGGCCAGGCGGGATCGTCGAGGTCGATCGGCGGCTCGTCCTCGACGAGCTCCATGTGGCACTGCGTGGAAGGCGTCGATCGTGCCGACGTCGCGCCAGTAGCCGTCGAACGGGTGCGCGCGGGCCTCGCCCGCGTCGACGAGCCGCGGCAACAGGTAGTGGCCGAGATCCTCGAGATCGTCCTGCCCGCGCTCCTTCTCCAGCTCGTCGAGCACCTTCAGCACCGGCTCGGGCGTGAACACGAACACCTCGTTGCTGATCGTGTTGCCCTTGGGCTCGTCCGGCTTGTAGACGTAGTCGGTGACCTTGTCGCCCTTGAGCTGGACGACGCCGTAGCGATCCGCGTCCTCGGGCTCGACCTCGGTCGTGACCATCGTGACCGCCTTGCCCGCCTCGCAGTGCTCCTCGGCCAGCGCGTAGTAGTCGAGCTTGTAGACGGCGTCCGCGCTGAGCGACGACGAGCGCGTCCGGGTCGAACTGGCGGATCAGGTCGGCCTGGCTCCACAGCGCCTCCCCCGTGCCGTCCTGGAAGCCGGTGCCGGCCTCGTTGCCCTGCCGCGGGTGCAGCACGAGCAGCCCGCCGGACGTGCGGTCCAGGTCCCACGGCCGCCCGTTGGAGACGTGGTCGGTCAACGACACCGGGTTGAACTGCTGCGAGATCCACACGTCGTCGATGCGCGAGTTGTGGCAGTTGCTGAGCGGGAAGTCGATCAGCCGGTGCGTGCCGGCGAACGGCACGGCGGGCTTCGCGCGCGTGTGCGTGAGCAGTTCCAGGCGGCCGCCGGCGCCGCCGGCGAGGATCAAGACGAGGGTTTTGATGCGGGGCACGGACGCTCTCTACCCCGTGAGTCGTCAGATGAGACGCCGGGGGGCTACCCTGCGCGTCGTGGACGCCGAGTTCGACCGCGCGTACGCGCTGCACGACGAGGGCCGGGACGAGGAGGCGCTCGCCGTGCTGCGGGCGCTGGTCGAGCGGCACCCGGAGTCCGCCGAGGCGCACCTCTCCCTCGCCCCCATGCTCGTCGTGCTGGGTCGCTTCGACGAGGCGGCCGAGTGCGCACGGCTCGGTGCCGAACGGGCGTGGAACGACCCCTACCTGCTCGTGCGCGCCGCGACGACCGCCTGGCACGGCGATCCGGCCGCCGCGAAGGTCTATCTCGGCCGCGTCGACGAGCTCACCGGCTGGGCGCCGAGCTTCGCGCTCGAGGGCGAGGTCTGGCACCTGAAGGGGCTGCTGGCCTGGGGTGACGGCGCGCGCGAGGCGGCGCGCGCCTGGCTCGAGCAGGCGTTCGAGGCCGACCCCGGCGGGCTGGGCGTGGGCGCGGATCTCGCGCTCGCGCTGGCCGAGTGCGGGCGCGAGGAGGACGCCGCGATCGTGATCGCGCGGGCGCTCGAGTCACGGCCGGGTGACGAGCGCCTGTGCGCTGCGCGATCCCGCATAACGCGGACGATCGCGGGGAATGACTGGTCGGTCCGCCAGTGCACAACGTCCCCGCGCCCACATAGGATCGCCCGAACCTTGTTCGAACGCCGTTCCCCACCGCCCCGCCTGAGCGTCTTGCAGCCGGGGCGTCAGGCCACGCGGCGACGCCGACGGGCGTCCGTTGCTGCTCGTCCCGGTCGTCCTGGCCGTCGCGGCCGTGGCGTTCGTGGTGCTGAGCGCGCTGCCCTAGCGGGAGACTTCGGCGGCGACGAGACGGAGATCTCGCGCACGCGGCGGTACCGATCGTGCATGAGCACGCTCGTGGCGCTGAAGCGGCGGGCGGCCTGGAAGGCGGCGCGCTCGGCGTCCGTCGCGGTGTGATGCTCGGACACGCGCTCGGCGTCGCGGCGCACGAGCCAGGAGCCGCGCTGATCGGGCTCGACGTGAATGGTGGTTTGGCTCATCTGGACAAATTCTCCGCTGCGTGGACTCAGTCCACAGTGTCACACGTTCGAGGGATGACGGTGAACGTTTCGATATGGCGTCGGCGCATCACCGTAGCGTCGTTTGAACGCGCGAGAGAAGTAAAGTTGGTCCTCGTATCCGGTGCGAAAGGCGATCTCGCCGACCGTCAGGTCGGTGAACCGCAGCAGCCGAGCCGCTTCCAGCAGCACCCGGTCGGTGACGAGCTGCTTGGTGGTGCGGCCGGTGACGTCGCGCGAGGCGCGCGTGAGAGCGCCGCGGCGGGCACGGCGAGCGCGTCCGCGTACTACGCGGCGTCGTGGTGGCGGGCGAACTCGCGCTCGAGCAGCGTGACGAAGCGCCGGTAGAGCGCCTCGCCTCGTCGGGGCGCTCGGTGTGCGCGGCGTCGTACCAGCGCTCGACCCACAGCAGCAGCGCCGAGAGCAGGTGGCGCTGGAGATCGCGCCGCTGCGCGGGTCCGCCGGCCGCGCGAGCCTCGGCCGCCGAGCGTGGCGATCGTCGCCTCGAGCGCCGCCGCGTCCGAGGGCGGCACCTCGACGGTCAGCGCGCCGCGGCCGCCGACGAGCCACGCCGGCGCGTCCAGCAGCACCTCGCTGCTCGAAGCGCACGACCGCGCCGCTGAAGCCCGACCGCGCCGCTCGAACACGTGCACCTGCCCGCGGCCGATCACGGTCACCGTGCCGCGGCCGACCGGGAAGCGCTCCCCGTCGACCGGTGCGAGCCGGACCCGCTGCGCGTCCACAGCAGCTCGTGGTAGTCGTGCCGGTGCGGTGCCCGCGCGCCGCGCTCGACCGCGTCGCCGAACGCGGCGTCGCGCGAACGCGACGACCTGCAGCGAGCCGGCGAGCCGGTCGACGGGTAAGTCCATGTCTCCGCGAGGAGTTGCCATGCGAAATCCGGGCCCGCCGCGCGATCCTAATCGCCATGACCGCGACTCCCCAGACCCGACGCTCCCCGCCACGCTGACGCTCGGTGCGGTCCACCTGACCGTCTCCGACCTCGACCGCTCCGTCGCCTGGTACCAGCGCTGCGCTCGGCCTGCGCGTCCACGCCCACGACGGCGACCACGCGCCTCGCTCGGCGACGGGGCGACCGTCACGCTCGAGCTCCTCACGAGGACCCGGCAGGCCCGGCCCGCCGGGCCGCCACGCCGGCCTCTACCACTACGCGCTGCTGTACCCGACGCGCGAGGAGCTCGCCCGCGCCGCCGTGCGCCTGTCGCGTCACCGAGACGCCGATCGAGGGCGCCTCGGACCACCGCACGCACGAGGCGATCTACCTGCCCGACCCGGACGGCAACGGCATCGAGCTCGCCGCCGACCGCCGCGAAGACCGCCTGGCCCGACGGACCTCGGCTACTCGCGCGGCCCGGCGGCGCTGGACTTCCGCGCGCTGCTGGCCACGATCGAGGGCGAGGACGCCCACGCCGCAGGTCCGTGCACGGGCCTGCGGATGGGCCACCTGCACCTGCACGTCGGCGACGTCGACCGGGGCCTCGCGTTCTACCGCGACGTGCTCGGCTTCGAGGTGCAGGCGAACCTCGGCTGCGCCGCGTTCGTCAGCGCCGGCGGCTACCACCACCACCTCGGCTTCAACGTCTGGCGCGGCCAGGGCGTCGGCCCCGCGCCGGAGCACACCGTCGGCCTGCGTCACTGGACGGTCGAGCTGCCGCACGGCCGAGGACGTCGCGGCCGTGCGCGCACCGCGTGCGCCGACGCCGAGCGACGTCGAGGCGGCTTCCTCGCGCGCGACCCGTGGGGCACCGCGGTGCGCGTTCGCGACGCGCTCCTGAGCGCGCCGCCGCGAACGTGTCGCAGCGCCGGGGGTCGCCGGCGCGGTAGCCCGTGTTGAACCACTTCTGCCGCGAGGCGGACGAGCCGTGGGTCCAGCTCTCGCGGATCGACGCGGCCGGTGGCGCGCCTGCTGGATGCGGTCGTCGCCGACGGCGGCCGCCGCGTCCAGGCCGTCCTCGATGTCCGGTCGGTGAGGTCCTCGATGAAGCCGGTCTCGACGGCGTTCGCGGCCCACACGCCGGCGTAGCAGTCGGCCTGCAGCTCCAGCCGCACCGAGCCGGACGTCTCGCCCTCGCGGTCGCCGCCGACCTTCTCGATCGGTGCCGAGCAGGTGCTGGACGTGGTGCCCGTACTCGTGGGCGATCACGTACGCCTCGGCGAACGGGCCGCCGCTCGCGCCGAAGCGCGAGCGCAGCTCGTCGTAGAACGCGCAGGTCGATGTAGACCTGCCTGGTCGGCCGGGCAGTAGAACGGGCCGACCGCCGAGCGTCGCGCCGCCGCAGCCCGGTCTGCGTCTGGCCGCGTGAAGAAGTGCGTCGGCGCCTCGCGGTAGCCGTCGACCGTCCTCGCTCCAGTAGTCCTGGACGGAGTTCACGACGCCGACGATCCGGCAGTCCTCGCTCTGGTTGGCGTCGGCGCCGGTGCTGGCAGCTGGTCGAGAGCTCCTGGGACCCGTTCCCGAGCGACGAGTACGGGTCCGCCGCCGCCGACGGGCACGTCGACGCCCAGCAGCGCGAGCACGACGACCACGACGATCGTGCCGAGCCCGCCGCCGACGGCCACGCCGCGCCCGCCGCCGCCACCGCCGCGCCGGTCCTGCACCTGGCCGGTGTCGAGTTTTGCTCCGGGGCGAAATCGCACGGTCAGGCCGCCGTTCGCATCGCGGGGACCCGGACGGGCGTGAGGAAGCGCTCGGCGAGCCAGCTCGCGGCGCGCCTGCAGCCCGACCTCGCGCTGGCGCATCGCGCCGTTGCGCACGATCAGCGCGCGGCACCAGAGCGAGCTCGTCGGCGCACCCCAGCCGCTCCGCCACCGGCGTGAGCGTCTCCACCCGCTCGAGCAGGACGTCGCGCACCGGCCGTCTCGCGCGATGCTCGTCGAGGTCCTTGAACGTCGCCTCGACGCCGTAGCGCAGCGCCGCCCAGCGGTTCTCGGCGATCCGCCACGACCGGCGGCGCGTCCAGGTCGTCGCGCTCGGCCAGCCACGCCACCAGGCGTGCACGAAGGCCGTCACCGCGGCGGCTTCCTCGAGCGTCGTCTGCGCGTCGCACACGCGCACCTCGAGCGTGCCGAAGTTCAGGTGCGGGCGCAGCTCCCACCACCACGAGCCGGGCTCCGGCACCGACCCAGGCCAGCGCGTCCGCGTAGTCGCTCCCAGGAGGCGAAGGCCGGCGGGACGCCCTGGCGCGGGAGCAGCCCGCCGATCAGCGGCCGCACCGACGCCAGCCCGGTGTCGCGACCGGCGTAGGAACGGCGAGTTGGCGGCGAGCGCGGCGAGCTCGGGCAGATACCCGCGCAGCGCGTTGTAGACGGCGAGCGTGCGCTCGGCCGAACCGACCGCGACGTGCACCTGCAGCGCGCACACCAGCTGCGCCCGGGCCACGTCGCCGTACTCGGCGACGATCGATGTCGTAGCGATCACCGCTGCTGAGCTCCCCGAGCGGCGCCGCGAACGGGTGCACGCCGGCCACCGCGAGCCGTGCGATCCCGTCGGCGGCCGCGGCGGCCGCGTGCCGCTGCGGCCGCGAGCTGACGCGATCGCCTCGCCCACGGTCGCCGCGCGGCGGCGGTGTTGAGCTCGATCTGCGAGGCGGGCAGCTCGCAGCTTGGCGCCGGGTATCCGGGCGGCGACCGGCGCGAGGTCGAGCGTCACGGGGTCGAGGAGCATCATCTCCTCCTCGAGCCCGACGGTCAGCGGGTCGACCTCGTCGAAGATGGCGCGCAGGCTGGACATGCTCCCGCCCTACCCACCAGCGGGGTTTATCTACGTCAAGCTACGCGGCCGTGAAGGGCAAACGGGTCTCCTACGTCGAGTTGTACCTGGACCTGGTGTTCGTGCTCGCCGTCGGCCGGCTGGCGCACTTCATGGTCGCCGAGCCGGAGCGCCACAGCGTGTTCGTCGCGCTCGGCCTCTTCGTGGTGCTGTGGTGGACGTGGATCGGGTTCGCGGTCCTGTACAACCGCCACGGCGACGATGACCGCACCGAGCACCTGCTGTTCCTGGTCGGATCGGTCCCGATCGGGGTCGCCGCGGTCGCGCTGGAGCCCGCCGCGCACGGCGACGTGGCCGTGTTCGCGGGCGCGATGGCGGTCGTGCGGCTCGTGCTCGCCGTGTCGCACGGCGAGGGCACGACCGACTTTCGCGCGCGGATCACGCGCGCCTACGGGCTCTCCGCGTTGTTGTTCGCGGTCTCGATCGTCGTGCCCGAGCCGTTCACGTACTTCGTCTGGCTCGCCGCGGTCGGCAACGAGTCACGCGCGCTGCTGCGTAACGACAAGACCCATCCCGGTCAGACGCTGGACCCGCACCACTTCGCGGAACGCTTCGCGCTGCTGATGATCATCCTGCTCGGCGAGGTGCTGATCGAAGCTGCGCAGGCGCCGGTGGAGGACACGGCGGGCTGGATCGCGCTCGTCGGCGGCGATGGTGCTGGCCGGCGCGCTGTGGTGGCTGTACTTCGACTCGGCCGCCGAGCTCAACCTGCAGGTGCTCGAGCTCTCCGGCGGCTCCCCGACGATGGCGCGGGCGATCTACGCCGTGGGCCACATGCTCCCGGCCTTCTCGCTGTTGGCCATCGCCGCCGGCGTCGGGCTGATGCTGGAAGAGGACCCGCCGCAGTTCGCGTTCTGGCTCGCCGGCACCGGTGTCGGGGTCTATCTGCTGGGCACGCGGGTGTTCGTGCGTGCCGCCCGCCAGCGCGGACTCGGAGCGATCGTGCCCGTCCTGGTGATCGTCGCCACCTTCAACCTCGGCCGGCTGCACGAGGTCCTCTCCCCGCACGCGTTCCTGTTCTTTTTGACTGTGTGGGTCACCGGCTGCGCAGCGCTCTCGACCGCTGCTCCACCCCCGGCCCGCCGTACGGATAGTCGGCCGGCGCCGGATCGCTCACCGCATCCAGCAGTCGCCGTCTCCTCGGCGCTGAGGTGCAGGCCGCCGGCGCCGAGGTTGTCCTCGAGCTGCTCCAGCGTGCGCGCGCCGAGGATCACGGACGTCACCGCGGGCGGTCGACGAGCCAGGCGAGCGCGACCTGCGCCATCGAGACGCCGCGCTCGGCCGCGATCGTCTGCGACGGCGTCGATCACGTCCCACGTGCGCTCCGGCGCTGCTGCGGCGGTCGTAGGCCTCGACGCCGCGCTCCGGGTCCTCCCCCAGCCGCGTCGCGCCAGTCGGGCGCGCGTCGCGCGTGTACTTGCCGGTCAGCCAGCCGCCGCCGAGCGGCGACCAGGGCAGCAGGCCGAGCCCGTTCGACGCGCACGCGGGGATGATCTCCCACTCGATCTCGCGGACGAGCAGGTTGTACTGCGGCTGCAGCGTGACCGGCACGGGCGAGCCCGCGGTCGCTCGCCGAGGTCGACGACCTTCTGGATCTGCCAGCCGGCGAAGTTGGAGAGCCCGACGTAGCGGACCTTGCCCGCGCGCACCGCGTCGTCGAGGAAGCCCCACGTCTCCTCGAGCGGCGTGAGCGGGTCGAAGGCGTGCACCTGGTAGAGGTCGACGCTGTCGACCTGCAGCCGCCGCAGCGAGGCGTCGAGCGCGTCGCGCAGGTGCCGGCGCGAGAGCCCGACGTCGTTGGGCCCGTCGCCCATCGGGAAGCGGCCCTTGGTGGCGAGCACCACCTGGTCGCGGACCGACGTCGCTGCGCGAGCCAGCGGCCGATGATCTCCTCCGACGCGCCGCGGCGTGTAGACGTCGGCGGTGTCGATCAGGTTCCCGCCGGCCGCGACGAACGCGTCGAGCTGCGCGTGCGCGCCCGCCTCGTCGGTCTCGTTGCCGAACGTCATCGTGCCCAGCGCGAGCGTCGAGACGACGCAGCCGCTGCGCCCCAGGGTCCGGTACTCCATCGCCACAACCTAAAGGGCCTGGCCCTTGAGCTTCGCGGACGTATGCGCTCAGACGTTGCGGCGGCGACTGCAGCGCTGGTAAGGCGGCCGGGTCGCGGCGAAGGTGGCCGCCCTATGACTGCCGCCACCGGACGCATCATCACCGCCGTGCAGCGCGCGTTGACCGCGCCGGACCCGCTCGACGCGCTGGAAGCGCTGACGCACCTGCGGGTCGCCCTGGACGCCTTCGAGCGTGAGCAGGTGCGCCGCGCGCTCGATCAGGGCGAGAGCTTCGCCGGAATCGCCCGCGCGGTGGGCATCACGCGCCAGGCCGCGCACCGGCGCTATCGCAACCTCACGCTCGAGCCACCGACCTACACGCCGCGGATGTTGCGCGCGCTGCAACTCGCGCGGGCCGAAGCGGCACGGGTGGACGCGGAGACCGTCGAGGTCGAGCACCTCGCGCGGGTGCTGGCGGGACGCGCGATCTCAGTGGCGTCGAACGAGGGCCCGACGCGGATCGGGCCGCGACTGCGCGAGATCCTGCGCGAGATCGAACGACCGATCGACTGCGACGACGTGCGCCGCGCGCTTCACGCGGCCAGCGTGGTCTAGAGATCCGCGAAGCGATCTCTAAACGATCGCGCCTGGCGCCGGCGAAGCCGGCTGCCGCGTTCGATCGTCTAGGTCAGGCCTTGCCCGGGCACGCGATGAGCGACATCGCCACGAGCTCACGCTGGGTGAGCGGGCGACGCTGGTCGGCGACCGGCTGAGCCGGTGCCGCGACTTCGCGTACCTGGGGGACCGAGTATTGATGCGGCGAGGTGGACAGCCCGACGTTCATGATGCAAGGACGCTAGCCGGACCACTGCGACCGGTCAAGCGAAAGTTGCCTAGCTTCGGTACGACAATCGTCCAAACGGGTTATTGATCAAGTCATGTCTCTCTCAGTTCTGATCGCTGGCGCCACCGGTTGGACCGGCGCTCCGCTCGTCGAGGCGGTCGTCGCCGCCGACGATCTCGAGCTCGCCGGCGGGATCGCGCGCCGCGGCGGCGCGACGTTCAGCGCGGTTGACGAGGCGCTCGCCGCCACGTCCGCCGACGTGTTCGTCGACTACACGAGCGCTGCGGTCGTCCGCGAGAACGTGGATGCGGCGCTGGCCGCGGGCCTGCACGTCGTGATCGGGTCCTCCGGCCTCTCCGAGCAGGACTTCACGGAGCTCGACGCGGCCGCTCGCGCCGCCGGGCGCGGCGTGATCGCGGCCGGCAACTTCTCCGTGCTGGCGGCGACGCTCCTGCACGCGGCGACCGTCGCCGCGCGGCACATCGAGCACTGGGAGGTGCTCGACTACGGATCGTTCGGCAAGCCGGACGCACCAAGCGGTACGTCCCGGGAGCTCGCCGAGCGGTTGGCTGACATCCACCCGCCCGTCCCGGCGACGCACGACGCGGATCTGATCGGCCCGCCCGAGGCGCGCGGCGCGAACGTCGCCGGCACCCGGATCCATTCGCTGCGGCTCCCGTCCTACTCGCTCTCGACCGAGGCGGTGCTCGCCACGCCGCACGAGCGCCTGCACATCCGCCACGAGGCCGGTACGTCCGCCGAGCCCTACATCGCGGGCACGTTGCTCGCGATCCGGCGGGTCCCGGAGGTCACCGGGGTGCTTCGGGGTCTGGATCGTCTGCTGTTCGGCTGAGGTCCAGCGCCGCCGACAGCGCGCGGGCCACCTGCTCGCGCGAGCGCGCCTTCACCGCGCCGCCGATCGCTTCGCGCCAGGTGTCCTCGTCCACCGACGCGGGCTCCAGGCCGAGATCGCGCAGCACCAGCGTGTGATCGACGTGCGGTGAGATGGTTTCGGCGCGGCGGCGCGCGGCGAGATGCTGGGCGCGGTGCAGTGGCATCCGGCCCTCCTCGGCCTGCGAGAACTCGAGCAGGTCGCCGGCGACGAGCGGCACCGCACGGCGGGCGCAGCGCTCCCACGGCGCGTCGGCGGCCGAGTCCACGACGACCTGGCGCACGACACGCCAGCCCGCGTGGTGGGACTCGCAGCGCGCGACGAGAAAGCGGGCCAGTGACTCGGCGAGCAACGGCGCGTCGGGGCCGGACCCGTAGTTGTCCAGGTGCCGCAGCGCTTCTCCGACCGACCGTCCGCTCTCCACCGCCCGCGCGAGCTCCCGCGCAGTGCGTCGTGGTGGGCGGTGCGGAGCGGTCATTCCCCCTCCATGGAAGCATGCGGGCATGCACTTCGCCGACCCGCCCACACAGGTCGCGTGGCGTCACAAGGACCTCCGCGAAGGATTCGAGGTGGTTTTCATCGAGCCGCGCTGGACCGTCGAAGGCGCGACGACCGCCGTCGAGGACGGCGAGGCGTTCGCCGTGCAGTACGCGATCGACCTCTCCCCGGACTGGGTCACGCGCTCCGCGCGCGTGGCGAGCTTCGGGCGCGAGGTGCACCTGCTCGCCGACGGCGACGGCGCCTGGCACGTCAACGGCGAGCCCGCCCCGGAGCTCGACGGCATCTTCGACGTGGACCTCGAATCCTCGTCGTTCACCAACGCGTTCCCGGTCCACCGGCTCGCGCTCGAGGTGGGTGATTCCTCCGACGCGCCCGCGGCGTGGGTGCGGTTCTCGACGCTGGCGGTCGAGCGGCTCGAGCAGCGCTACACGCGCCTGCCCGACGACGACGCCGGGCGGACGCGCTTCGACTACTGGTCACCGGACCTGCAGTGCGAGCTGGTCTACGACGAGTCCGGGCTCGTGCTCGACTACCCGGGGATCGCTACACGCGCCGGCGCACCCAGAAGAACGTGAGCGCGAACAGGCCGCCGGACAGCGCGAGGAAGCCGCCGGTCTCGATCGCCTGCAGCGTCCAGTAGCGGTCCGCGGGCTGGTAGGTCACGCGCTGGCGGTAGCCGAGGTCGGCGAAGCGCTTGAAGCAGGCGGGATCGGCGATCGGGCGCATCCGTTCCGGGTCCGGGCGCACGCAGTCCCCCAGCCAGGCCGGGAGCGAGCTCGCGACCTTGCCGTCGGGGGCGATCGTCTCGTTGCCGATCATCCAGGCGCCCGGCGCGGCGGTCCGGACGCGCATCTCGACCACCGGCCCGCCCTCGCCGGACATCATGAACCCGCCGAGGTTGTCCGGGGTGACCGTGGTCGTCGTGACGACCGGGTTCAGGTGTGCGCGCACGAACTGCGGTACTGCGAGCTGGACGAGCGTGAAGACCACCGCGGTGACGGCCATCGCGGCCACGGTCCGGCGGATCAGGGTGCCGGCGAGCACGCCGACCGCGAACGCGAACAGGAAGTAGCCGATCGGCGCGATCCCACGCGAGATGAACAGCGGCGGGCCGACGCGCGAGGCCCCGACGATGCCCTGCGCCTCCTGGCCCGCGACCTGGGCGTCGTCGATCGGGTCGGCCCACCAGGACAACAGCAAGCCGAGGACGCCCGCGACGACCATCGCGCTGAGCGCGATCAGGCCCACCTTGATCACCAGCCAGCGCGTGCGGGTGACGCTCTGGTTCCAGACGAGCCGGTGCGTGCCGGCCTCCAGCTCACGGGCGACCAGCGGCGCGCCCCAGAACATGCCGATGACCGCGGGGGCGAGCATCATCGCGATCGTCACGAACGTGTAGATCTGCACGTCGCCGCGTTCGTTCTGAGGAACTCCAGCGCCTGATCGCCGGCAGTAGGCACGCCGGCGACCAACAGCAGCAGCGCGAGCAGCGACGGCGGCAGCCGAAGACAACCGCGGCCGGCAAGCGGAACTGCCGCCAGGTGAGCCAGGTCATCGGACCACCTCCAGCACGCGCGGCTCGGCGGCGCATGGGCCGCTCCATGTAAGCGAGCACGATGTCCTCCAGCGAGAGCTTGCCGACGGTCCACGCGGGGTCGGCGATCGGCCCGCGTAGCGGATGACCATCGTCGACTGCACGTCGGTGCGGCGGGCGGTGACGAGCTCGCCGGGGTGACCGAGGTCGCGCGGGCCGGACAGCCGCACGTGGGAGTCGATGATGTCGTCCATGTCCCCCGCGAGCCGCACGCGCGAGTCGACGAGGACGATCAGGTGGTCGCACGTGCGCTCGAGGTCGGAGACCAGGTGCGAGGAGAGGATCACGCTCAGCTCGTGCTCGGCGACGGCTTCCATCAGATCCTGCAGGAACTCGCGGCGGGCGAGCGGGTCGAGCGAGGCGACGGGCTCGTCGAGGATGAGCAGCTCGGGGCGCTTGGCGATCCCGAGCGTGAGCGCGAGCTGCGCGCGCTGACCGCCCGAGAGCTTGCGGGCGCGCTGGTCCAACGGCAAGCCGAGGCGCTCCACGCGCCGGCGCGCGCGAGGTCGTCGTCCCAGCCCGGATTCAGGTGCGCGCCGAGCTGCAGGTGATCGCCGACCGTCATGCCGCCGTACGTCGGCGTGTCCTGCGCGACGTAGCCGACCTTGGCCAGCTGCTCCGGGGCTCGAGGCGGGGCTGCCGCCGAGCACCTCGATCGTGCCGGACGTCGGCTCCAGCATCCCCACCGCGAGGTTCAGCAGGTGCTCTTGCCGGCGCCGTTCGGGCCGACGAGTCCCACCACGTGGCCCGCGGGCACGTCCAGCGTGCAGTCGCCGAGCGCCGTGCGGCGCCCGTAGCGCTTGGTCAACCCTTCGGCTCGGAGCACGTTCATGCCACTGACCTCATCTCCCCCCGAAAGGTGTCCTGGAACAGGGCCTCGATGCTCTCTTCGTCGAGGCCGGCGTGACGGGCCTTGCCGAGCCAGCGGCGCAGGTCCTGGCGCAGCGGGCCGTGGGCGGCGAGCGTCGTGTCCGCGAGCGTGCGGGTGACGAACGTGCCCACGCCCGGGCGGGCGGCGACGAGCCCCTCGTGCTCGAGCTTCGCGATAGGCCTTGAGCACGGTGTTCGGATTGATGGCCAGCGCGGCCACGACGTCCTTGACCGTGGGGAGCTGGTCCCCCTCGTTCAGCAGGCCCAGGCGCAACGCGTGCCGGACCTGCCGGACGATCTGCTGGTACGGCGAGAGGCCGGAGCCGCCGTCGAGGTGGAACTCAATCATTGTGCTAGTAAGCTAGCACAATAGTTACTCTGATCTTGACGCGAGTGAGATGCTCGCCTGACCACACCTGGAGGGGGTCGGGATGAGTGGGGTTGGTGGCGCTCGCGAAGCGCCAGAGCGGCTGGGTCGTGGCGGCGGCGTCGTTCGCCGCGGTCGGCGGCATGTGGATGGCGGGGTACGGCGCCGAGGGCGCGTCACCGCCCGCGAAGGTGGCGGCGGTGGCGTCCGCGCCACCCGGGCCGTGCCTGAACGGCACGGGTGACCTGGGCGAGACGTACTACCCGGGGATCGGCAACGGCGGCTACGACGTCAGCCACTACGACCTGAACCTCAAGTACGACCCGGCGACGAAGTTCCTCGACGGCAAGGCGACGATCACGGCGGCGGCGACACAGCACCTGTGCCGCTTCAACCTGGATCTGCGCGGCATGACCGTGCACGCCGTGAAGGTCAACGGCACCGACGCCGCGTTCACCCGCGACGGCCGCGAGCTGATCATCACGCCGCCGACGGCGCTGCTGCCGAGCACGGGCTTCGAGGTCGAGGTGCTGTACTCCGGCGAGCCCGGCCCGGCGCCGCGTGACCCGGACGGGTTCCTGGACGGCTGGAACTACACCGAGAACGGCGCGTACACGTCCACGCCGCCGCAGGGCGCCGACACCTGGTACCCGAACAACAACACCACCACCGACAAGGCGTCGTTCACGTTCACCGTCACGGTGCCGGCCGACCGCCAGGTGATGTCCAACGGCATCCTGGTCTCGAACACGGTCAACGAGGCGGCGGGCACGTCGACCTGGGTCTGGGACGCGCCGGACCCGATGGCCACGTACCTGGCGACGCTGCAGATCGGCAAGTACACGATCCAGAAGCGCACGACCGCGAGCGGCCTGCCGATCATCAACGGCATCCGCCCGGACCAGCTGACGCCGCTCGCGCAGCAGCGGCTGGACACGATCCCGGCGATCCTGGACTTCTTCGGCGACAAGTTCGGCCCGTATCCGTTCGCGGCCTCCGGCGCGATCGTCGACCTGGTCGACGCCGGCTACCAGATGGAACAGCAGACGCGGCCGATCTTCACGAGCGCGAACGGCCTCTCCGCGCTCGCCCACGAGCTCGCTCACCAGTGGTTCGGGGACAGCGTCGCGTGGCGCCGCGCCCGCGACGTGTGGTTGAGCGAGGGCTTCGCCACGTTCGCCGCCTGGCTGTGGACCGAGAACACCGGCGGGGTCACCGCGCGCCAGTCGTTCCTGAACGCGTGGAACCGCACCTCGCTCTCGTGGGCCAACACCGTGGTGGACCCGGGCGTCACGAACCAGTACCAGAACGCGACCGTCTATACGCGCGGCGGCATGACGCTGCAGGCGCTGCGGATGCGGATCGGCGACGACGCCTTCTTCCGCACGCTGAAGGCCTACCACGAGACCTACAAGGGCTCGACGGCCGAGACGCAGGACTTCATCGCGGTCGCCCAGCGCGAGTCCGGCCAGGACCTGCGCGACTTCTTCAAGGTGTGGCTCTACCCGCCGGGCAAGCCGAGCGAGACGTACTGCTACTGCACGACGCCGCCCGACACACCCGGCGACGTGACCGGCTCGGTGCCGCCGACGCTCGGGCTCTCGCTGAGTGGGCCGGCGATGTTCCGGGCCTTCCAGCCGGGCGTCGAGCGCGACTACACGGCGACGACGGAGGCCAACGGTCATCGACCGCGGCCGACGCGACGCTGACCGTGTCCGAGCCCGGCCACCTGGCCAACGGCCCGTTCAGCCTCCCCGGAGCCGCTGCGGATCGAGCTGTCGAAGTCAGCCTGGACGAGCCCGGTGTCCAACGACAAGGTCACCGTCACCGCGAGGCAGCGGATCAAGGCCAACGACCCGCTCCGAACCGGCACTTACAGCCGGACGGTGACGTTCACGCTGGGGACGACGAAGCCCATGAGCGCGAGCCGACAGTTGAGGCACTCGAGGAGGTGAGCCTCGACGTGCACGCGTGAGCGGCGGACGGGCCGGCACCGAGGTGTCGGCTCGTCCGCGGCCACGACGTGGACGAGCGCGCTCCACGCCCGCGCGTGGCGCTTCTCGTACTGGTAGACGGAGACGCCGATCGCGGCCGCGATCTCGCGCCGCAGGGCTCTCCGGAACAGGCTGGCGCCGGCGCAGCACATCCCCGTAGTGCTCCGGGAGCCGTCGTAGCGCGCGGTGCACCGTGCGGTGGGCGAGCTCGCCATCGAACTCGTCCTGCTCGGGCGGCGCGGGCACGCGCTCGTCGAGCGCGACGAACGTCCGCGCGCCTGCCTGAAGTCCGCACGATCGAGCACCACACGCCCGAACCACGCGAACCCGGCGAGCCCGACCGCGGCGCCGAACTGCAGCGACACGTACTGCAGCCCGCTCGCGAGGCCCTGCTCGGCCTCGGCGATCCCGTCGGTGGCGACGATCATCAGCGTCCCGAACGTGAGCGCGAACGCCACGCCCACCAGCAGGATCGTCGGCAGCATCTGCAGGTACGTCCAGTCCGGCCCGAGCGGCAGGAAGAGCGCGTAGCCGACGATGGCCAGTGTCATGCCCGCGCCGATCACGGGCAGCTTGCCGAAGCGCTCCACCAGCCGCGGCGTGAGCGTCGGCGCGAGGATCGCGTCGATCCCAGCACCATCAGCGCGAGCCCGGTCTCCACCGACGACCAGCCCCGCAGCTCCTGCAGGTAGAGCACGGCGACGAACTGGAAGGCCATGAACGCGCCGATGAACAGCATCGTGCCGACGTTCGCGCGCACGAGCGAGGCCGAGCGCAGGATGCCGAGCCGCACGAGTGGCGCCGCCGCGCGCCGCTCGATCGCGACGAACGCCGTCGGCGCAGCGCGGCGCTCCCCACCAGCCCGAGGACCGTGAGGGCCACGTCGACGTCCGGCGCGCGCACGACCGTGAAGACGAGCAGGATCATCGCGCCGGTGAGGCTCAGCGCGCCGCCCAGGTCGAACGCGCCGCGCGCCGCGGCCGGTGCGTCGCGCGGGACGACCCGCCACGCCAGCGCCAACAACAGTGAAGCCATGACGACGGGGGCGAAGAACACCCACCGCCACCCGATCGCCGTCAGCAACCCGCCGACCACCATCCCGAGCGAGAACCCGGCGGCCGCCACCCCCGCGTAGACGAGCAGCGCGCGGTTGCGCTCGGAGCCCTCCGGAAAGCTCGACGTGATGATCGACAGCCCGGCGGGCGCCATGAACCCGGCCGCGACGCCGGTGGCGAACCGGGCGACGATCAGCAGCGCGCCGCTGTCGGCGATCCCGCCCCACCGAGAACACGACGAACACGGCCATCCAGGCCAGGAACATCCGCCGCCGCCCCAGCAGGTCCGCGGCGCGCCCACCGAGCAGGACGAACCCGCCGTAGCCGAGCACGTACGCGCTCACGATCCACTGCAGCTCGCTGGTCGACAGGTCGAGCTCGGCGCGGATCGACGGCAGCGCGACGCCCATCATCGAGACGTCGACGCCCTCCATGAACACCGCCCCGGACAACACCAACAGCAACGCGATTCGAGATCTGGTCACAGGGTCTCCTTCACCCACGGTTACTTCTTGTTAGTGACCGCACTATGCGTCACCATTCGCGGCAATGGAAGAAGGCACTTTCGAGTCACTCGGTTCCTGCTGCGATACCTCCCACAACGATGCTCACCAGTGGGACACGCGTGAGGATTGCGAGGTCCGCCGATTCCTGGACCCGGATCGCGGACAAGTGGTCGCTGCTGGCGATCGCGCTGCTCGAGGGCCGGACGCTGCGCTTCAACGAGCTGCGGCGCGAGATCGACGGCATCTCCCAGCGCATGCTCTCCGTGACGCTGCGTCAGCTCGAGCGCGACGGCCTCGTGACCCGCACCGTCTACCCGGTCGTGCCGCCGCGCGTGGAGTACGCGCTCACGCGGCTGGGCGCGAGCCTGCACTCGACGGTCCAGGCGCTCGTCACCTGGACGGAGTCGCACCAGGACCAGGTCGCCGCGGCGCGCGCCCACTACGACGCGCGCGAAGCCGCACCCGCCGCTTAGAGGCGCCAGGTCATCTCGAGCGTGCCGCCCTCGGGCACGTGTGTCCCAGCGCGCGGCGGAGTTGCGCAGCTGCGCGCCCATCAGGTCCAGCTGCTCGCGCGAGACCGGCACCGCCCAGCGGTCGCCCATGTCCGCGCGAGGGCGCCGTGACCGTCCGGCCATCGCGTCCGCGACGGCGCGCACGACGCACCTCGGCCTGGCGCAGCGTCTCGCCCGCGGCGTCCGTGATCGCCCACGGCTTCTTCTCCGGCGTGCGCCGGCTTCTTGCCCCCGATGAACTCGAGGTTCATGACGAGCCCGCCGACCGCGATCGTCCCCCACAGCCCGCCGCGCAGCCCGAGCGTCTGCTCGACGATCAGGTGCGCGATGTCGTGCGGCACGCGCACCCCGCCGCCGAGCTTGTTGTAGGAGCCGCCCTGCAGCTTCAGCACCGCGCCGTCGGCGCGGGTGAACGTCGAGTGGTAGCGGCCGAGGGGTTCTCTGTGGAACTCGATGATCAAGCGAACAGGGATCTGCTGGGTGAAACCGGGCGCGCGCTCGATCTCCAGCATCCGCCGCTTCGTGACGATCCCGCCGGGCGCCGAGAAGCCGTGCAGCGCGCCCGTCGATGACAGCACGCGGTGGCACGGCACGACGATCGGGAACGGGTTCGAACCCATCGCGCGCCCCACGGCCTGGGCTCCGCCCGGCGAATCGACCGCCCGCGCCAGGTCGCCGTACGTGCACATCTCCCCCGGGCCGACCAGCCGCGCCGCCGCGTACACGCCGCGCCGGCAACGCCTCCACGCCGGTCAAGTCCAGCGGCACCTCGCGCAGGTCGCGCGGCTCGCCGTCGAGCAGCGCGACGATCCCGGCGACCGCTTCGCGCACGAACGGCGGCGGCTCGACGCCCGAGCCGAGCGCCGCCGAGAATCGACACGCCCGCGTGAGCCCTGCAGCACTCCAGCTGACCCCACACGCGCCGATCGCCGTCTCGAACCGCAGCACCCCGCGGAGACTACCCCGCGATGGCGACGGCTTCCTGCGCCGTGGTCTCCTCCGCGAGCGCGCCGCAGCATCAGCCGACGCCGCCGTCGGCCGCGTGCGCGCGCTGGCGGGTCGCGCCGTTGCCGCGCTCGAGCAGCCGGTGCGACGAGCATCAGCTCGTCCCAGCAGCCGAGGTCGGCGGCGTAGGCGCCGGCGATCGCGACGGCCGTGTAGGCGACCTCGCGCACCGGCCGCAGCGCGCCGTCGAGCGCGCAGCCGCGCGTCGAGCCCGTCGCGCGTGGCGCGGAAGCTGAGCTCGCGCAGCGCCTCCGGGCCGGGCGCCGGCGCGGCGGCGCGCTGGCCTCGTGCACGGCGAGGCAGTGGATGAGCGCGACGAGCGCCGACGAGATCCTCGAGCGAGGACTGCGCGTCCAGCGCGCGGATCTCGAGCGTGCCGAGCCGCGGGTGCGGGCGCAGGTCCCACCACAGGTAGCTGTCGTCCGGGCACTCGCCGAGCGCGCGCAGCTCGTCGACGGTCGCCGCGTAGTCGGCGTAGTCGGCGAACGCGCGCGGGATGCCGGACGCGCGGGAGCGAGTTGCAGATCACCGACGCGCGTGCTCGCGAGGCCGGAGTCGCGCCCGTACCAGTACGGCGAGTTCGCGCCGAGCGCCTGCAGCAGCGGAATCCAGCGCGCGCATGCCGTTGCCGGCGCGCACCGCGGTCTCGCCGTCGGGCATCCCGACGTGCACGTGCACGCCGCAGTGCGGCGTCTGGCGCATCAGCGAGCGCATGCTGCGCGTCGATCAGCTCGTAGCGCTCGCCCCGCGCAGGTGCACGTCGCCGAGCGCGCCCAGCGGATGCACGCCGGCGCCGAGCAGCGCGCGTGACCTCGCCGAGCCGCGCGCGCAGCGCGCCGAGGACGCCGACGCCTCGCCGGCGTCGTCGCAGACCGGGGTGCGCAGCTCGAGCACGCCGTCGGTGACCTCGCCGGTGACCCGTTCGGGCGCGATGCCGGCCCGTTCGAGCAGATCCTCGGTCCCGCCGCAGGGCAGCAGCGTGTCCGGGTGGACGACGATCAGCTCCTCCTCGACCCCGAGGCTGTAGCGGTCGGATCCCTTGAAAGTCGGTCTCAGTTCATGCGCGCGGACGCTCTACCCGACGGAGCGAACTTTTGAACGCGCGTCGTGCGGAAGGTTGCCGTGACATGATCGGCGGCGTGCGAGACGGTCAAGAAGCGCTCCCGGAGTGGTACCGCACCGCGGCGGCGGCGAGCTGGCGCTTCCTCGTCATCGTCGCCGCGGCCGGCGTCGTGCTCTGGGCGCTGGTCTACCTGCACGTCGTCGTGCTGCCGATCATCATCGCGCTGCTGGCGAGCACGCTCCTGCTGCCGGTGGTGCGCTGGCTGAAGAGCAACGGCGCGCCCGACGCGCTCGCCGCCGCGGGCGCGATGCTCGCCGCGTTCCTGCTCGTCGCCGCGATCGTGACGGCGATCGCACCGTCGATCGGGGACCAGTTCAGCGAGCTGCGCCCGCGGGCCGAGGACGGCCTGCGCGAGGCCACGGACGTGCTCGCCGAAGCCGCCGTTCAACCTCAGCGAGACGGAGATCCAGGACCGGGTCGACGAGACGATCGCGAAGTTGCGCGAGAACAGCGGGCCGCTCGTCCCGCGGGCTGTCCAGCGGCGCCGTCATCCTCGGCGAGGTCCTCACCGGGCTGCTCGTCGCGCTGCTGCTGACGTTCTTCTTCCTCAAGGACGGCGAGCGCATGTGGGGCTACCTGCTGCGCTTCACCGGCGCGGGCGAGAACACGCGGACGAGCTCGGCACCCGCGTCTACGCCGCGCTCCGGGCTACATCCGCGGGATCGCGCTCGTCGGGCTCGCGGACGCGATCCTGATCGGCCTCGCGCTCTTGATCATCGGCGTCCCGCTCGTGGTCCCGATCATGGTCATCACGTTCTTCGCCGCGTTCGTGCCGTTGATCGGCGCGTTCCTGCCGGACTCGTCGCCGTGCTGATCGCGCTCGTCTCGGGCGGGCTGCTCGACGCGGCGCTCGTGCTCGGCGCGATCATCCTCGTCCAGCAGGTCGAAGGGCACCTGCTGTACCCGGTGCTGATGGGCCGCACCGTGAACCTGCACCCGGCCGTGATCGTCGTCGCGCTCGCCGCGGGCGGCATCCTCGGCGGGATCGTCGGCGTGTTCCTCGCCGTGCCGGTCGCCGGGATCGTGTCCGTCGTGCTCGACTACGTCAAGGCCGAGCCGCCGCCCGAGTCGCCGGTCGTCGACGAGGACGAGGCGGCGGCTACGGCCTGAACGCGCCGCGCGGATCGAGCCGCGCGGCGAGCCGCTCGAAATCGTCGGCGCGCTCGTAGGTGCCCGGGGTGAGATGGACCTTGCCCGGGTGCGGGCGCGGGTCGAAGGGCGCGAGCGCGGCTTCGATGTCGCGCAGCGCGCCCGTCGATCGGCACCTGCTCGAACGTGAAGTGCACCGCGAGCGTGTCGCGTCCGTGCATCGGGCTCATCCACAACGAGTCCGCGCTGATGGTGCGCAGCTCGGACACGAGCAGCCCGCGGCATGGGCACCTCGCGCAACGCGCGGATGGCGTCCACAGCGCACTCGCGCGGCAGCAGGTACTCGGCCTGCAGCTCGTCGCCCTTGCTCGGCGTGAAGCCCATGCGGAAGTGCGGCAACCGGTCCCACCACGGGCCGGGCACGCCGAGCTGGCGCGTGCAGTTGACCGGGTCGAGCTCGATGATCGGGTGGCGCTGCACCGTCGCCGGCAGTCGCGTCGAACAAGGTCTCGGGCAGCGCCTCGCGGCCCTTGAGCCACACCTGCTCGACCCGGTCCCAGCGCGTGAAGACGCTGACGCTGTAGGCGGCGTCGAACACGTCGGGGACGTGCTCCCAGCTCAGGCCCTCGAAGACGCGCTGCTGGACCTCGTAGAACGGCTCGGTGTCGAGCGTGAGTCGCGTGAGCACGCCGAGCCGGCCGAGGTGCACGACCATGCCGTCGAAGTCCGGGTCGCCGCGCTCAGCCTCGACGATGTCGCCCGTGGACGTGACGAGCTGCAGCGCGCGCACCGCCGTGGCCAGGTTGCCGGTGCCGGACCCGTGCGTGCCGGTGGCGATCGCGCCCGCCACCGAGATGTGCGGGAGCGAGGCGAGGTTGTGCAGCGCCGCGCGCCCCTCCAGATGCTGGCGCGAGCGCGCCGTACGTGAGGCCGGCGTTGAAGCTCACGCAGTCGTCGTCGATCACGACGTCGGCGGGCAACCCATCGAGCGTGAGCTGCTCGTCGGCGTCGGCGAGGTGGTTGAACGTGTGGCCGGAGCCGAGCACGCGCAGGTCACGGCGCGCCGGCGACGATCCGGCGCAGCTCGTCGAGCGTGCGCGGCCGCTGCACCTCGGGAGCGCGGTAGGTGACGTTGCCGGCCCAGTTGGTGGTCATAGCGTCACACTGAACTCGCGGTCTTCCACCGTCCGCCGTGCGCCTTCGCACACCACCACGAACCGCTCGCGCGCGAACTCCGGGTAGCCGTCGCCCTCACGTGCGGCGCTGCAGCGTCGCCCGGCTGAGCGTGAACGTCGTGCGGTAGCGCCGCCGTCGAACGTCAGCCCGTCGTCCTCGTGCAGGATCGACTCGCCCGTCGCCGGGGAACGACGTGCAGCTCGATCTCCGCCGGGTGATGGCCGTCGGTCGACGGCGGCGCCTCGCGGCCACATCGGGATCACGGCGCCGCCGCGGGCGTAGATCGGGATGCGGTCCATCGGCGTCGGCGGCGATCACCCAGCCGCCGGCCTCGTGACGCTCGCCGGTGTGCCAGTCGTACCAGTCGCCCGGCGGGAGGTAGACCTGGCGCGCGGTCTCCCCGGCGCGACCACCGGCGCGACGAGCAGGTCGCGCCCGAACAGGTACTGGTCGTCGATGTCGCGCACCAGCGCGTCGTCCTGGTGGTCGAAGACGAGCGGTCGCTGGACCGGCTCGCCGGTCTCGCGACGCGCGCACGAACGCGGCGTAGATGTACGGCAGCAGCCGGTAGCGCAGCTCGATCGCGTCGCGCGCGACGGCTCGAGCACGGTGCTCGCCCCACGCCCACGCGTACTGGTCGACGTTGCCGATCTCGGAGTGGTTGCGGCAGAACGGCGTCAGCGTGCCGTACTGCATCCAGCGCAGGAACAGCTCGGCGTTGCGAGTGGCCCTGGAAGCCGCCGATGTCGGCGCCGACGAACGGCTGGCCGCGACACGCCGAAGCCGCATCGCCATCGGGATGCTCAGCCACAGGTGGTCCCAGCGCGACTGGTTGTCGCCCATCCAGTTCGCGGCGTAGCGCTGGATGCCGGCGAAGCCCGCGCGCGAGAGCACGAACGTGCGCAGCTCGGGCATCGCCGTCGCGCAGCCCTTCGACCGTCCCCATCGCCATCAGCAGCGCGTACTGGTTGTGGTAGCGCTCGTGCGAGGCGCGGCCGTGGTCGAAGCGCATCCGCTCGGGCGGGATGTCGCCGGTCGCCGGCTCGTTCATGTCGTTCCAGATGCCGGCGAGGCCGGACTGCGACGTGCGCGGCGTTGAGCTCGCCCCACCACGCGCGGCGCCTCCTCGGTCGCGAAGTCCGGGAACGCGGTGTCGCCGGGCCAGACCTGGCCGATGTAGATGTCGCCGCCCTCGGTCCGGCAGAGCACGTCGCGCTCCACCGCCTCGTCGAAGACCGTGTAGCCGGGCTCGTACTTCACGCCCGGGTCGATGATCGTGATCACCCGGAAGCCCCTGCGCGCGCAGCCGTTGCGAGCATCCCGGCGCGTCCGGGAACTTCTCCGTGTCCCAGGTGAAGACGCGGTAGCCGTCCATGTACTCGATGTCGAGCCACAGCGCGTCGCACGGGACGTCGCAGCTCGCGGTGCCGCGCGCCGAGCGCCTCGACCGCGTCCTGCGTGTAGTCGAACCAGCGGCACTGGTGGTAGCCGAGCGCCCACAGCGGCGGCGGCGCGGCGCGGCCGGTGAGCCACGTGTAGGCCTCGAGGATGTCCGGCATCCGCGGCCCGGCGAACACGTACTCGGTGTACTGGCCGCCCTCGAAGCGGATCGCGGACTCTCGTCGCCGAAGTCGTACGCGCGCGCGGTAGCCGTTGTCGACGAACGAGCCGGCCATCGTGCCCGTCCGGCGGTGTGGTGGTAGAAGAACGGGATCGAGACGTAGTACGGGTCGAACTCGACGCTCGTCGCCGTCGCCCGCCGAACTCGGCGGTCGGCGTGCGGGTTGAGGACGTCGGTGTTCCAGAGCGTGAAGTGCGCGGCCGCGGCGGTTGTCCGGCCCGGCCTTCTCCCCCAGGCCGTAGATCGCGTCGCCGACGGCGGCGCGGCGCCGAGCTCGAACGCGTCGTTGAGCGTCGCGTACGGCGCGCGTCGGTCTCGACCACCGGCGCTGCCGTCGGCGCGGTGGACGTCGAGCCGGAACGGGTCCGCGCCGCAGCGTCACGACGAGCTGCGCCGTGCGCAGGACGTCGCCCTCGCCGCGTGAACTCCGCCGGCCGTCGGCGATCACGACCGCGAACGTCGGCGTCTCGTCGAACACGCCGCCGCGGCTGATCTTCACGCGCACGACGTCGTCGCGGATCGCGCTCGATCCGCAGCCGCTCGCCGTGCAGCGCGAGCGGCCGCGCTCATCCATCCCGGACGATTACGCGTTCAGCTCGTTCCAGCGCAGTCGTCGAGCCGGGCGGGTGCTGTCGCTCGGCGCGCGCCAGTCACCGCGCGGCGAGAGCGAGCCGCCCGAGCCGACCTTCGGCGAGTTCGGGATCGCCGTGCGCTTGAACTGGCTGATGCGGAAGAAGCGATCGAGGAAGACGGCGAGCCAGTGCTTGATCTCCGCGCGCGAGTACTTCCGGCGATCCGGCCAGCCGCGTTCTGTCGCCCCAGGCATGGCGCGCCAGGAACGCGACCTTGCTCGGGAGGTAGCCGAAGCGCAGGATGTAGAACAGGAAGAAGTCCTGCAGCTCGTACGGGCCGACCTTGCTCTCGGTGTCCGCGATCGGCTTGTCGCCGTCGCCCGGGATCAGCTCGGGCGAGATCTCGGTGTCGAGCACCGACTGCAGGACGGCGTTGACGTCGTCGTCGTGCTGCCCGGTGTCGATGACCCAGCGGAGCATGAAGCTGATCAGCGTCTTGGGCACGGACGCGTTGACCGCGTAGTGCGACATCTGGTCGCCGACGCCGTAGGTCGCCCAGCCGAGCGCGAGCTCGGACAGGTCGCCCGTGCCGATCACGAGCGCCGCCCTGGTGGTTGGCGAGCCGGAACAGGTGCGACGTGCGCTCGCCGGCCTGGACGTTCTCGAACGTGATGTCGTAGACCTTCTCGCCGCGCGCGTACGGGTGCTCGAGGTCCTTGAGCATCTGCTCGGCGCTAGGGCGGATGTCGATCTCGCGCGCGGTCGTGCCGAGCGCCTCCATCAGCTTCCAGGCGTTGCCCTTCGTGTGCTCGGACGTGGCGAAGCCGGGCAGCGTGTAGGCGAGGATGTTCTCGCGCGGGCAGCCCGAGCCGGTCCATCGCGCGGGCGAGCACGATCAGCGCGTGCGTGGAGTCCAGGCCGCCGGAGACGCCGATCACGGCCTTCTCGATCCCGGTCGCGCGCATGCCGGGTCTCGATCCCGCGGACCTGGATGTTGTAGACCTCGTAGCAGCGCTCGTTGCGCGTGTCTCGGGTCGGCCGGGACGTACGGGAGGCGCTCGAGCGTGCGGCGCAGCGGCGTCTTGGCTTCGCCGCGGCTCGATCGTGAACGGGACGCGGCGGAACGTGTTCGAGCCGGTCCTTGTGGTCGGCGATCGAGTCGCCGAACGAGTTCGTGGACGACCGGTCCGAGAGCATCCGGTCCAGGTCGATGTCCGCGAGCAGCAGCTGCTCGTCGTCGGAGAAGCGCTCGGCCTCGTCGACCAGGTCGCCGTTCTCGTAGATCATCGCCTGGCCGTCCCACGCGAGGTCGGTCGTCGACTCGCCGCGGCCCGCCGCCGTGTAGATGTAGGCGGCGATGCAGCGCGCCGACTGGCCGCCGACGAGCGTGTGGCGGAAGTCGGACTTGCCGACCGTGATGTTGCTCGCGCTCAGGTTCGCGAGCACCGTCGCGCCGGCGAGCGCGCCGAAGGTGGACGGCGACAGCGGGACCCACAGGTCCTCGCACACCTCGACGTGGATCGAGAGGCCGCGGCAGGTCGGTGGCCTCGAAGATCAGGTCCGGGCCGAACGGGACGGTCTCGCCGAGCACCGTGGTCTCGTGGCCGAGGAACTCGCGCGCGGCGCGGAACTGGCGCTCCTCGTAGTACTCGCGGTACTCGGGCAGGTACGACTTGGGGACGACGCCCGAGCACCTTGCCGCGGTGGATGACGAAGCCGCAGTTGAACAGGCCGCCCTGCGTGCGGTGCGGGCGCGCCGACGATCAGGACCGGCAGGAGCTCCTGGCTCGCCTCGAGGAGTTGCTCGCAGCGCCGCTCGACGCCGTCGATGAGCGCGCGACTGGTGCAGCAGGTCGTCGATCGCGTACGCGGACAGGCCGAGCTCCGGGAACACGGCGAGCGCCGCTCGCTGCTCGCTCGCCTGGCGTGGCGAGCGCCGATGGTGCGCTCGACGTTGAACGCGGGCTCCGCGGGCTTGCAGCGTGCGGGACGGCCGCGGCCACGCGCGCGAACCCGTGCGTGTAGAGGGACTCGTAGCCACAGGCCTGACATCTACGCCGTCGCGCGGTCCGCGAAACGTCTGCAGGTCCGGGAAGGTCATGTCGGGCACGGCCGCCGCCGGCGGGGTCGCTCCGCCCTCGCGGCCCTGCGCGCCGGTCGATCCAGACCGTGGTCATGCCCAGCGCCTTGGCGGGCACGTGGTCGTGGAAGAGCGACTGCGCGACGTGCAGGATGCGCTCCCGCGGGACGTCGATGCGCGCGAACGCGTACTCGAAGTTCTCGATCCGCGGCTTGTAGCCCTCGGCCTGCTGCGCGGTGATGACCCAGTCGAACTCGGTCCGCAGCTTCTGCGTTGGAGGCCGCGAACAGGTCGTCGTCGCAGTTCGTGATCACGCCGAGCTTGAAGCGCTGCTTGAGCTGAGCGAGCGCCGCCGGGCTGTCCGCGAACGCCGGCCAGTCATTGACCGAGACGCCGAACGTCGCCTGCTCTTGTTCGGTCGGCTCGAAGTTCAGATCGGTGCCGATGCCGCGCAGCGCGCCCGCGAGCACCGCCTTGTAGGACAGGTACGGCCCGGCCTCGAGCGCCGCCTCATGATGGGCGAACAGCTCGAGCAGCGTGTCGTCGTCACGGCTCGCGCCGTGGCGCTCCAGCACCGGCCGGAGCGCCGACAGGATGCCGGTCTCCCAGTCGATCAGCGTGCCGTAACAGTCGAACGTGAGTGCGTCGAACGCACCGAAGTCGATATCGCCCACGGACTCCATCCAATCACGTCCGCGCGACACCGCTCGATCGTGGCCAGCCAGGCGGGGACGCCGTCCGGGGCGAAGCGGGTCTCGATCACGTCGGGGACGAGCGACGGCGATCGTGCCAGCCGTCGGTGAACGCCGCTCGGAGCTCGGCCTCGGTCACGGGGTGGGGCACGTCCGCTTCGCCGAAGCAGAGCACGAACAGGCGACCGCGGGTGACGGCCGCCAGGCTCGCGACGTACGCGCGGCGCTCGTCGGCGTCGAAGGTGTGGAAGAGGCCGCAGTCCAGGACGGTGTCGAACGCGCCGGAGAGGTGGAGGGCGTCACCGACCCGGAACTCGACGTCCAGTCCGCGGGCCGCGGCCTTCTCGCGGGCGCGGGCGATGGCGGTCGGGGCGACGTCGATGCCCAGCACGGGCAGGCCCCGCGCGGCGAGCAGGAGAGCGTGCTCGCCGGTGCCGCAGCCGGCGTCGAGCACGACGCCGGTGAACGCTCCCGCCTCGGCCAGCCGCGCGACCGCCGGTTGCGGCCGGTCGATGTCCCAGGGCGCCGGACCACCGACGTACGAGGCGTCCCAGGACTGACCCGCGCGTTGTTCATGACTCGTCGGCGGCCGCTCCGGCATCGGACGTATCGTCGCACCCGCCCGGGACGACCAGCACAGGCAGGGCGGCGGCGTGGACGAGGCCGGACGCGACCGAGCCGAGCACGGTGGACGCGACGGCGCCGCGCCCGCGGGAGCCGACGAGCACCGCGGCGGCCCCGTGCTCGCCGGCGCTGTCGAGCAAGGTCCGCCAGGCGCTGCGGTGGCCGCTCGACGTGACGGCGTGCGCGTCGAGGCCGAGCGACCGGGCGAACGCGACGCCCTCCTCGGCCACGGCCTCGTCGACGCCGGACGAGCGGGAATCGACGGCGTGCGCGACGAGCAAGCGGGACCGGCTGAGGCCGGCGGCGGCGAAGCGCAGGGCCGCACGGGCACCGTCCGAGCCGTCGTAGCCGGCGAGCACCGGACCCGCGACGTCCGTCACGCCACTCGGCACCACCAGCAGCGGACGGTCGGTGTGGTGGAGCAGGCTGGACGCGGTGCTGCCGAGCACGGCGCGCTCGATCGGCCCCTCCCCGGCGGTGCCGCACACGATCGCGTCGGCGTCGCTCTCGGCGGCGACCTCCAGCAACTCCCGCCACGGGGTCAGCGCGAAGCGCAGGCTCGGCTCCGCGCCCAGCCCGGCCGTGCGGGCGAACTCGACGCCCGCGTCGGTGACCGCACGCGCCCGGCCCTCGACCTCCGCCCGCAGGTTCGTGACGCCCTCGGTGATGACCGCCTGTGGCAGCGCCGCGCGGGCGATGCCGGCACTGGCGACCGTCGGCGCCGGCGGGTGGACGTGGGCGACGGTCGCGTCGGCCGGACCGAACAGCGCGCGAGCGACGAGGATCGCCGCGCGGGCGGACTCGGAATCGTCGTAGCCGATCAGCAGCCGGGTCATGCCCGCTCCGCCAGGTCGCCCGCGAACAGCCGGCCGAGTGACGCCTCGACACCGCGCGGCACGACCACCACCGGGCACTGGGCGCTGCGCAGCAAGCGGCCGCTCACACCGCCGGCGAGAACCGCGCGCACGGGGCCGTAGCCGCGCGAGCCGGTGACGAGCAGGTCGACGTGGCGGCTGTGCTCGGCGAGGAGCTCGGCGGCGTCGCCGGTGAGCAGCGTCGCGGTCGAGCCCGGGAGCTCGGCGACCATCGCGTCGAGCTCCTCGCGCACGTCGCGCACGATGCCCTGGCCGTCGACCGCGCCGTCGAGGTCGTACTCGCCAGGCACGACGACGCCGATCAGGACGAGCTCCGCGTCCAAGCCGCGGGCCAGCTCGGCGGCGGCGAGCACGGCCGCGCGGGCCTCGGCCGAGCCGTCATAGGCGACACCGACGACCGCGATCGGCGCGACGCGCGCGCGGTGGTCCCTGGGCACCACGGCCACCGCGCACGGCGCCCCGTTGAGGAGCCGTTCACCCGTGCTGCCCGGGAACACGCGCCCCACGCGGCCGGTGTGCGTGGAGCCGACGATCACCAGCGCCGCGTCCTCGGACTCCGCCAGCGAGTGCAGCGCGTGCGCGGGCGAGACGTCCGCCCTGATCTTCACCAGCGAGCGCTGCTCCGGAAGGTCGAGTCGGTCCCGCAGGGCGCAGACCAGCGCCAGGGACTGGTCGCGCGAGGGCTCGCGGTACGCGTTGGCGACGACGACGTACGCGCCGCACGCCTGCGCCAACTGGCGGCCGAACGCGATCGCGTCCTCAGACCGTTCGCTCGCGTCGACGCCGATCAGGATGGTGCTCATGCCCTGAACCTATGAGCGGGGCGCCCTCCCTCCATCCGGGCGACACCGTGCACGAGTCCGTAGTTTCCCGCAGCCTGGCGCTGCGCTGAGACACAGCCACGTCACGCGCACCGCTCACCCGCTGGACTATCGTCGCTCCCATGAAGCGCATCGGCCTCCTGCACCCGGGCGCGATGGGCGCCGCCATCGGCAACGCGCTCGTCAGCGCCGGCCATGAGGTGCTGTGGGACTCGCGTGGCCGGTCGGCCGCATCCGCCGAACGAGCAGCGCGCTTCACCGACGCCGGCGCCGAGCTCTTCGGCCGCGCGGAGGTCGTGCTCTCGATCTGCCCGCCCGACCAGGCCATCGCGGTCGCGGCGACCGCCGCCGCGTTCGGCGGCCTCTACGTCGACGCCAACGCGATCGCCCCGGCCACCGCGGCCCGGATCGCCGTCCCCCACTACGTCGACGGCGGCATCATCGGCTCGCCCTCCGCCCCACGCCTGTTCCTGAGCGGCGCCCGTGCGAACGAGGTCGCCGCGCTGTTCGGCGGCACCACGGTCGACGCCCACGTGCTCGAGGGCGACCCGTACTCCGCCTCGGCGCTGAAGATGGTCTACGCCGCCTGGACCAAGGGCACCGCGGCGATGCTGCTCGCGATCGAGGCGGTCGCCAGCGACCTCGGCGTCGCGAACGAGCTGCACGCCGAGTGGGCGGACTCCCAGCCCGACCTTCCCGGCCGGCTCGAACGCGCCCAGTCGGCCGCCGCCGCGAAGGGCTGGCGCTGGGCGGGTGAGATGCGCGAGATCGCGGCGACCTTCGAGGCCGCCGGCCTCCCGCCGGGCTTCCACGAGGCCGCGGCGGCCGTGTACGAAACGAGCTCGTTAAACGGCGAAGCCGCCGCGGCCCCGAAGGACCGCGGCGGCTTCAACACAGCACCGTTACGGAGTCGTGGTCGACAACGTGAAGGTGAGCGTCTTGCTGTAGCTGCCCGTGCGCAACGGATCGTTGGCCTTGATCAGCTGCTTGAACCCGATGTCCACCTTCTCGTTGGACGTCGGGGCCGTCCAGGCCGACTTGCTCAGCGACACCTGCAGCGGCTCAGCCAGGCTGAACGCACCGTTGGTCAGGAACGCCGGGCTCGGCGCCACGCTGAGCGCCGCGTCACCCGCGGTCGAGATGACGTTCGCCGTCGTGCTCGCCGTGTACTCCTTCGCCACACCCGGCGTGAACGCGCCGAACGTCGCCGGAGCGCCGAGCGTCAGCGACAGCGTCGCCGGCACGGAGCCGCCGACGGTGCCGTCGACCGGCGGGGACTTGACGACGGTGATGCCCTCGCCCTCGAACTGCACGTAGTTGAGGAGCATCACGTTGTTGCCGCTGAACGTCAGGAACAGCTCGTTCTGGCCCTCGAGCGAGAGCGGGAACGACTGGCTCTTCCAGATCGGCTCGGTCGCCACCACGGTGCCGGACGCCGTCACCGGGAAGGTGCCGACGATCGGGCCCGTCTGGGAGCCCGTGCGCAGCACGACGTTCTGCAGCGCGGAGCCCGCCACGCGGCCGGCGGTCGCGTCCGCGAAGCGGAACGTGATGCCGGTGATGTTCTTGAGGTTGAACGGCCCGTTCAAGCGGATGAAGTCCGCGTTGCCCAGGCTGAACATGTGCAGGCCGCCGCCGACGTCGTTCGTGGACGTAGCCAGAACGCCGTTGGTGAACGTCGCGTGCTCGACCTCCTGCTTGCGCTGGCGGATCTTCACCTGCTTGGTGACGGTGATGCCGGGGACGGCACCGTTGCCACGGTCGGTGTAGACCGCGCTGACCACGCCGAACACGTTGCCGCCGTGGAACACGTCCTCTTCGAGGGTCTGCAGGAAGCCGGTGCAACCCAGCTTCTCTTCCTCGCCGTGGCCGTGCTCGTCGTGGCCGAGGATGAACTCGACCTCGACGTCGTTGCAGTCGATGACCTTGTCCTCGGCGTCGGTCACGGTGACCGAGTAGGGGATCTTGTCGCCGAACTGGAACGTGCCGCCCTCGACCGGGGTCTCGATCGTGATCACCGGCGCGGTGTTGCCGGCGGTGATCGTCGTGGAGGTCGAGGTCTTCTTGCCGGTGGAGTCGATCACCGAGAGGACGGCCGTGTACTGGCCGGCCTTCGTGTACGTGTGGGTCGGGTTGGCTTCCTCGGAGATCGGGGAGCCGTCACCGAAGTCCCACTCGTAGCGGATCGAGTCGCCCGGATCCTGATCCAGCGAACCGGCGCTGGAGAAGTTGACCGTCAGCGGCACGCCGCCGTCGGTCTTGTCGGCGGTGAGCACGGCGCGCGGCGCGCGAGCGCCCTTGACGTACTCCCACTTGTACATGCCGGCGTCGAAGTTGGCCGTGAAGAAGCCATTGCCGTACGTCAGCAGGTAGAACGCGCCGTCCTTGCCCCACGCCATGTCCATCGGCGCGTCGCATTCGAACATCGGCGGGCTCACCGGGTTGACCTGACCGCAGTCCAGGAAGTTGTTGACCTTCTGGATGTGCTTGTCACCGTCGAGCTTGAGCTCGCGCATGGTGTTGCGGCCGAACTCGCCGAGGATGACCGAGTCGTCGTAGTACGGCGGGAACTTCACCGCGGACGGGTTGCTCGCGTCGAACTCGTACTTGGCCATGCCGTGCGGCGCCACGCCACCGTCGTACAGCTCCGGGAACAGGCGCGGGCACTCGCTGGCCGAGCCCGGCGCCGGGGTGCCGACGGTCGGGTTCGTGTAGGCCTGGCACGGGGTGCCGATGCCCACCGGGCGGGTCGCGTTCGGGTTGTCCTGGTACGAGTACCAGACGTCCGGGTCGGTGACCGGCGGCAGCTGCTGGAGACCAGGCTCCACCGACGGACCGCCGTCACGCACCCAGCGCGACGTGTTCGCCTGCGTCGGGCCACCGCAGTCGATCTGCTTGGGGCCCGTCAGCGGGGTCCGGCCCGGCGTGGTGCTGCCGGTCGCGAACTCGCTGAACTCCCACTCCCAGTACCCGAGCTTGCTCGAGTAGCAGGTCGGCCAACCGTAGTTGGACGCCTTGCGGACGATCTCGTAACGGCCGACACCCGCGGGGCCGCGGCCACGCGAAGGCGTGTTGGCGTCCGGCGAGTAGTCGGAGGTGTAGATCACGCCGTCCGAGTCGACATCGACGCGGAACGGGTTGCGGAAGCCCATCGAGTGGACCTCCGGGCGGGTCTTGGCCTGCGGCGCGCCCGCGACGAGCGGGAACAGGTTCCCGGCCGGGATGGTGTACGCGCCCGAGCCGGAGCCGTAATCGGCCTTGTTGAAGTCGGCGGCGGCGATGTTGCCGGACTTCGGCTTGATGCGGAGGATCTTGCCGCGGAGGTCGTTCGTGTTCGCGGCGGAGCGGCGCGCGTCACCGATCGGCGGCAGGAAGTACCCGCCCTCGACCTGCGTGAAGGTGAACGTCGTCGGCGCGGTGCCGCCCGTGAGGCCGGCCCCGTTGATCGTCAGCGCGGACTGGTTCTTCTGCGCCTTCGCGCGGCGGAAGTAGACGCTGGCGCCACCGCCGTTCGGGTTGTTGGCCGGGGCGGCGGTGTTGGCCGTGCCCGTGACCTGGATCTCGTCCGTCTCGATGTTCGACAGCGCCTCGAGCGCCGCGTCGATCTGCGCGGCCGTCGCGTTGAACGGCAGCGGCGCGGTCGTCTGACCCTCGAAGGTCAGCGTGAACGTGCCACCGGTGACGCCCGGGTTGACGCGGACGATCTGCTGCTCGTCGGCGAGCTGGTCGTTGAACGGGCCGTAGCCGCCGCCGTTGACGCCGCCGGCCTCGTTGTCGTCACCGGTACCGGTGATGAGGTTGCCGTCCTTGTCGAAGACGATGTCGCCACCGACGTGGCAGCACGAGCCGCGGTTCTGCGCGACGCGCATGATCTGCTGCTCGGAGTCGAAGTCCATCGACAGGTTGCCCTGGGCATCCTCGACGAGCTTGAAGCGCGAGAGCTGGAAGTAGCCGACCCACGGGTCCCACGCCGTCAGCGACGCCTGCGGCGCCGTCGGGGCGTTGGCGATCGGGGTCGTCTGCGTCACGACCTGGCCGGTCGAGAGCTTGACGTCCGTCACGGTCAGCGGCGAGTAGTACAGGTACAGCCACTTGTTGCTGGCGAAGTCGTTGTCAATGCCCGGGCCGTACAGGCCGTCCTCGGACACCGAGTACAGACGGAACTTCGCCGGCGTGCCGGCGGCCTGGAAGTCGGCGACGACCTTCGTCGTGCCGGCGACCGGGTCGTGCACACGGACCTGGCCGGAGCGCAGCGTCTGCAGGATGCGGCCGTCGTTGAGGCGGACGAAGCCGATCGGCTCACCCACGTTCGGCGGGGCGGCGATCTTGGTCTGCTGGTAGTTCGTGAGCACGGTGGCGCCGCAGTCGCTGTAGACCGGGTCGCTCTGACCGGCGGCCCACGCGATGGCGCCCTTGAGGTGCTTGTTGAGCTCCGCGTCGAACGCCGCGGCGCTGGTGCCGAGGCCCGTGTAGAACGAGCGGCCGGCGCTGAAGTCCTTGCACCACGAGATCGGGTGGTCGGCACCCATGGTGCCGCCCTCGATGCCGTTGAGCTCCTTGCCCTGCGGCTGCTTGCCGAACGGATCCTCGACCACGGAGGCGAGGACGTGCGACTTGCCGCGGACGTTGGCCGAGAAGTTGTAGTAGGACTCGGTGCGGTCCCAGTACTGGGCCAGGTTCTTGCTCGCGTCGTGGACGCGGTCGATGACCTTGATGGTCGCGGCCTGGGACGCGGTGCGGCCCGAGGAGCGCGCGCCGAGCAGGTCGGTCATGAACTGCCAGGACGAGTCGGTCTCGATCGCTGAACCGATGCCGACGTAACCGCCGCCCTTCTTGTAGTACGCCTCGAAGGCGCTGCGCTGCGTGTCGTTCAACGGGCTCGCTTGGCCCGTGTTGAGGAACACGACGGTGCGGTATGCGTCCAGGCCTTCGGCCGTGAACTTGCGCTCCGACTGCTGCCGGAGCGGGTGCTTCGACGACGCCGTCGGCACCGACGGCACTCGTGATCGCGGCGATGCCAGCAGTGCTGACGTCATCCGTGGTGCTGGTGACGACCAGCACCTTGTACGGCTCGACTTCCTTCGCGGAAGCCGTGGCCGGCACGGCCAGAGCCAAGCTCGCCAAAGCGAGGCTCCAAGCTCTCCTCCCCATCTACTCCTCCTTATATGTGGGCGACCCTGCTACGCGGAACCTCGCCCTCCCGAGGCAACAACTGGTCCGCGACCCTGCAAATCGGTTCCATCTGCCGATTGTCAGACAGAAGTTACACGATCCAGTGACCAATCCTCGCCGCTACTGCGGCAGTAGTCAAGGGCTATTTCAGGAAAGAAGTTCGAAGTGGCGCGTAGCGAGCGAGCGTCAGCTCGCACCACACCGACTTGCCGTCGCGCAGCGGGCGTGTGCCCCAGCGGTGCGCGACCGCGGCGGTGAGCTGCAGACCGCGGCCGTGGTCGTCGGCCGGGGTCGGGCGCAGCTTGCGCGGGATCGCGGCGGCGCCGTCGTCGACCTCGATCCGCAGGTGGTCGCGGGTTCGCGACGCAGGCGCAGCTCGATCGGGCGGCCGGCCGTGGAGGATCGCGTTGGTCACGAGCTCGCCGCGTGATCAGCAGCGCGTCGTCGCGCAGCCGCTCGGCGAATCCCCAGGCGCTCGAGCGTGTCGGTGGTGAAGACGCGCGCCGCGGCGGATCTCGCTCAGGTCGCCGTCGAGCGCGAGCGTCGCCGACGTCTGCGGCGGGCGCCTCCAGCACGCGGGCCACGAGCAGCGCGACGTCGTCGTCGGAGCCGTCGGGCACCAGCGCGTGCACGAGCGCGTCCGGCAGCGCCGCGATCGCCCCGTCGAGCGCGTCGAGCGCGCGCGCCGAGCTGCGTCGATGCCCGCGTCGATCACGCGGTCGCGCCGCTCGACCAGCCCGTCGGTGTAGAGCGCGAGCAGCGAGCCGGAGCCGAGCGTCGCCGTGCGCCTCGGTGAAGCTCGGCGAGCCCGTGCCGAGCGGCGGGCCGGCGGACTCGTCGAGCCGCCGCGGCGCGCGCGCCCGGCGTCGCCAGCAGCGGCGGCAGATGCCCGGCGTTGGCGTAGGTGAGCGAGCGGTCGCGCGGGTCGAAGACGGCGTACGAGGCAGGTGACGATCTGCTCGGCGCCGAGCTGCGCCGACGACGTCGTCGAGCATCTCGAGCACGTCCGCGGGCGAGAGCTCGAGCTGCGCGTACGCGCGCACGGCCGCGCGCAGCTGGCCCATCACGGCGGCGGCGCGCACGCCGCGGCCGATCACGTCGCCGAGCACGAGCGCGGTGCGGCCCGCGCCGAGATCGATCACGTCGTACCAGTCGCCGCCGACCTGCGTGCCCGGCCACGCCGGCGCGGTAGTAGGCGCGCGATCTCGAGCTGCTCGGCGTCGAACGAGCGCTCGGGCAGCAGGCTGCGCTGGAGCTCGTCGGCGATCCGCGCGCTCGCGCGCGGCGGCCTCGCGCTCGGCGTGCGGCGGCCGCCAGCGCCTGCTCGGCCGCGCGCTGCTCGGTGATGTCCTGCAGCGCTGCCGCGCAGGCGCACGCGGCGTGCCGTCCTCGTCGCGCTCGAGCTCGCCGAGCGCGTAGTGCGATGCGGGTGCCGCGGTCCGGCGGTCTCGAGCCGGAACTCGACCTCGAAGCCGCCCGCTCGTCGCGCGCCGTCTCGATCGCCGCCGAGCGCGTGCTGCGAGGTCGTCCGGATGCACGCTCTGGAAGGCGCGCTGCGAGCCCGCCCGCGCGCAGCTCCTCGGCGGTCAGCCCGACCTGGCGCAGGTACTCGGCGGACGCCGTCATCGTCGTTCGTCGCGAGGTCGATCTCCCAGCTGCCGACGCGCGCGAGCCGCTGCGCCTGGTCGAGCAGGTCGCCGCTGCGGCGCAGCGCGTCGCGCGTGCGGCGGGCGCGGTCGAGCTCGATGTTCGCGTGCACGCGCGCGAGCAGCTCGCGCGCCGCGAACGGCTTGATCAGGTAGTCGTCGGCGCCGGCCTCGAGCCCCTCGATCGTGCCCTCCTCGCCCGCGCGCGCGGAGACCATGATCACCGGGATGTCGGTCGTCGCCGGGTCGGCCTGCAGCCCCGCGAGCAGCCCGAAGCCGTCGAGGTTGGGCATCATCACGTCGGTGACGACGAGCTCGGGCGGGTCGCGCCGCGCGAGCTCGAGCGCGACGGCGCCGTCGGGCGCCGTCTGCACCGCGTAGCGGCTCGTCGAGCAGCGAGGCGATGTAGTCGCGCATGTCGGCGTTGTCGTCGACGACGAGCACGCGCGGGCGCTCGCCCGCGTGCGTGACCGCGTGCGCGGCGCGTCGTCCCCCGGGTCCAGCCAGCGCATCGCCTCGGCGACGAAGCCCTCGGCGTAGCGCTGCGCGGTGCGGCGCCGACGGGTCGCTGACGACCTGGTCGGCCGGCAGGTGCTCGGCGCCGAACGGGATCGTGACGCGTGAACGTCGAGCCCGTCGCCGGGCGTGGACCGCGACCGCCGACCGAGCCGCCGTGCAGCTCGGCCAGCTCGGCCACGAGCGCCAGGCCGATGCCCGATGCCCTCGTGGCTGCGCGAGCGCGCGCCGATCGACGCGGTGGAAGCGCTCGAACAGCCGCTCCTGGTCGGCCGGGTCGATGCCGATGCCGGTGTCGGTGACCGTCAGCTCGGCCGTCGCCGTCGGTCGGCGTACAGCCGCACCGTGATCCCGCCCGTGAACGTGAACTTGAGCGCGTTCGAGAGCAGGTTCAGGACGATCTTGGCCCACATCTCGCGCGTCGACGTAGACCGGCTGCGGGCAGCGGCGGCGCAGTCGATCGTCCAGCGTCCAGGCCGGCGCGCTCGATCGCCGACTCGAACATGCTCGCCAGCTCGGCCGTGTAGCGGCGCGAGGTCGATCGGCGCGTAGGCGGCGTTCACCCGCCCGGACTGCAGGCGCGAGAAGTCCAGCAGCGTGTTGACGAGCTTGAGCAGCCGCTGCGGCGTTGCGGTGGATGAGCTCGACGCGGACGCGCTGCTCGCGCCGCAGCGGCGTCGTCGTCGTCGGCGAGCGCGTCCTCGGCCGGGCCGAGCAGCAGCGTCAGCGGCGTGCGCAGCTCGTGGCTGACGTTGGTGAAGAACGCGGTCTTGGCCTCGTCGAGCTCGAGCAGCGCGCTCGGCGCGCAGGCGCTCCTCCTCGTAGGCGCGCGCGTTCGTGAGCCCGGCGGCGATCTGGCCGGCGACGAGCTCGACGAAGCCGCGGTAGCCCTCGTCGAGCGCGCGGTAGCGGTTGAGGCCGGCGACGAGGAAGCCCATCGCGGCGCGCTGCCCTGCAGCGGGAGCGACGAGCGCGGCGAGCGGCGGCTCGTCCCAGGCGCCGGTCGGCGGGTCGAGCGCGTCGATGTCGTCGACGAGGATCGCGTGCGTCGACGCTCGGCGGCCACGGTCGTCGGCGCTCGGGTCGGTCCAGCGAGTCCCCGCTGTGCGCGGCCAGGCGCGGGCCGTCCTCGTCGTAGAGGTAGACGAGCGTGAACGGCAGCGTGCGCGGGTCGGCGTCGAGGTGCGCGCGCGGCCGCGGCGAGCACCTCGGCCTCGGTCGCGGGCGCCGGAGATCGCCGGCGCCGAGGTCGCGCAGCGTCGCGAGCCGGCGCTCGCCGATCGACCCGCTCGGTGTCCTCGCTGACGACGCACAGCATCCCCGCGATCGCGCCCGTCGTCGTCGGCCAGCGGGCTGTAGGAGAACGTGTGGTAGGTCTCCTCGACGTAGCCGCTGCGCTCGAGGAACAGCAGCAGCGCCTCGTCCCAGGTGGCCTCGCCGGTGCGCATGACGCGCCTCGATCCGCGGGCCGATGTCCGGCCAGATCTCCGCCCACACCTCGCGCGCCGGGCGCCCGAGCGCCCACGGGTACTTCTTGCCGAGCGTGTCGCGGCGGTAGGCGTCGTTGCAGAAGAACGTCAGCTCCGGGCCCCACGCCATCCACATCGCAGAAGCGCGAGGTCAGCAGGACCTGGACGATCGCTCGCCAGGCTGCGCGGCCACTGCTCGGGCGGGCCGAGCGGCGTCGCGTCCCAGTCGACCGCGAGCAGGTCCTGCGCCGACCGGCCCGCCGGCGAGTCAGGGCGGCGCGCGCGTTGCCGCTGTCGGCCATCGGCGGCCTACGCGTCGAGGCGTTCTTGCGGGTCGGCGACGATGTCCAGCACCTTCACGAGCCCGGAGAGCTCGAGGATGCGCTGGACCGCGGCCGCCCCGCCGACGGCGACCGCGAACTGCTCGTCGTGCTCCTGCGCGCGCTTCTGCTGGCCGACGATCACGCCGAGCCCGCTCGAGTCGATGAACGTGACCTCGCGCAGGTCGAGCACGACGGTCGGCCGCGTTGGCCGCCGGGTTCGAGCAGCGCCTCCCGCAGCTGCGGCGACGTGGCGAGATCGATCTCGCCGGCCGCGATGACGACGACACCGCTCGCCGCGCGGCTCGTGACGGACTTGAAACAAGGGATTCGTTGACACCGCGCGCGAGCATACCGGCGCGGTCGCTGACGAGAGCCGTCAGCGGTTCGTCTGTGGCGCGTCAGCGCGCCCTGATGGATTACGGCCCATGCTGAAGACCAAGCTCCTGACCGTCGCTCTGACCTCCGTCGTCGCCGCCCTCGCCACCGCCGGCAGCGCCCAGGCCGCGACCGACTACTTCCTCAAGGTCCAGACCGGTGAACCCGTGCCGAGCGCGATCCAGGGCGAGAGCGTCGACCGGGACTTCCCGCAGGCGATCGAGATCGAGTCCTTCAGCTTCGGCGCCGAGAACGTGACCACGATCGGCAGCGCGACCGGCGGCGCCGGCGCCGGCAAGGCCAAGTTCCAGGAGTTCACGATCGAGAAGGCCGTCGATTCCACCACGCCGCGGTTCCTGAAGACGCTCGCCATGGGCACCCACTTCGCCAACGTCGAGTTGATCGCCCGCAGGCAGCGGCGCCGCCGGCTCGGTCACGCCCATGCGCACGCTCTTCCAGACGGTGTTCATCACCAAGCAGGAGCAGAGCGGCTCGCGCGGTGAGGACATGCACGAGAAGCTCACGTTCGCCTTCGGCGGCATCGCGCAGGCCTCCGTGTCCCCGCGGAGCCCCGTCAAGCCGGACACCTTCTCGAGCTGGAGCGTCATCACCAACACCCCGATCAAGGACGTGCTGGCCGCCCCCTACCGCGCGTAGAGCGCGCCGCGGGCGCTGGTCGCCCGCGCGTACATGAGCGGGCTCGACCAGTGCACGAGCGCGAGATCGCCATGGCGCTCCAGACCCAGAAAGCCCTGGCGGCCTTCGAAGGTGTGCAGCGCCTCGTCGTAGGGCGCGACCAGGATCGCGCCCCGCTTCGGCGGGCCGTCGACGCTCACGAACCGGTGTGGCGTGTCGTCGCGCAGCGCCGTGTAGAGCGTGTGGCCGGGCGGGCCGTCAGCCGCGAAGGCGGCGAGGAACGGCTCGTCCTCCCCCGGCGGCGACGGTGTACAGCTCGATCACGCGAGCGCGCCCGCGATCACCGCGTCCTCCCACGACATGCCGGAGCTCTTGAACAGGCGGGGCGAGGCTGGGTCCGGGGTCCGCAGGCCGGTGACCAGCTCGGCGAGCGTGATGATCTCGCCCTCGCCGAGCGCGCCGGACCGGATCGCGGCGACCACGTCGCCCGCCTCGCGCAGCGCCGACGTGCGCGACTCGACCACGACGGTCGCGCGGGACGCGAGCGCGTCGTCGGTCTCGCGCTTGTCCGGGTCGTGGCTGCCGATCGCGACGACCGTGGCGTGGTCCTGGACGAGCGAGCCGTCGAACACCGGCGTGCCCGACGTGGTGCAGCAGCAGATGATGTCCGCGCTGCGCACGAGCTCGGTGCAGGTCGCCGTGCTCGCGACCGACGACGTCGACGTGCTCGATCGGGCGGATCGCGCTGATCGCGTCGACGTGCGCCTGAGACTGCGGGCCGCGGCCGAACACGAGCAGGCGCTGCGCGTCGTCGGTCGCGAGGTGCTTGACCGCCAGGGCCGACACGGCGGCGGTGCGCACGTTGGTCACCCCGATCCCGTCGAGCAGCGCGACGGGCGCGAGCGTCTCGGCGTCGAAGACGATCACGACGCCCTGGATGCGCGGGTCCCCGCCCACCGTGAGGACCTTCACCGCGATGTGCCGCGTCGCCTCGCTCGGCATGAGCAGCAGCTCGCCGTTGCGCGACGCCCACGAAGGTGCGCGGCGTGTCGCTGCTCGGGGTCGAGCCCGCCCCTGAGCGCGGCCTCGAGCGCGTCGATGGCCTGGCGGAGGGGTCGCTCGGCGATCTCGCCGCGGAGAGCAGGTCAGTCCACGCGGCGCGACAGTCAGCTCGATCACGACCGCGCTGACGAGGTGGTGGTCGACGTTCGTTCGCACGGACTACGGACCACCTGGCCGGCGCGACGTCCCGCCGGCGAGCGTCAGACGGTCACGTCTGCCGTTGCCCACCATACGCCATGGCGGGGCGGCGGTGCGAGGGCCTGCTCACGCTGGGCCCGGCGTTCGCGCAGGTAGCCGACGAGCGCGCTGCAGCACGGTGGCGACGGGCACGGCCAGGAACGCGCCCGGGATGCCGGCCAGCGTGCCGCCGGCGGCGACGGACACGAGCACGACGATCGGGTGCAGCCGCAGCCGCGGCCCGACCACGACCGGGTACAGGACGTTGCCCTCGACCTGCTGCACGACGACGATCGCGCCGAGCACGATCAGCGCGTCCGTCGGGCCGCCGGTGACCAGCGCCACCAGGACGGCCGCCGCGCCCGCGACGATCGCGCCGATGATCGGGAAGAAGGCCGCGAGCCAGGTCAGGACGATCAGCGGCAGCGCCAGCGGGATGCCGAGGATCAGCAGGACCGCGCCGATCAGCACCGCGTCGACCGTGGCCACGAACACGACGCCGCGCGTGTAGGCGGTCAGGTTCCGTCCACATCGCGCTCGCCGACCTCGTTGACGGCGTCGCGCCGGCGCCTCGCGGCAGCGAGCTCGAGCAGCCACGTCCACATCCGGCGCCCGTCCTTGACCAGGAAGAACGCGAGGAAGAAGACGAGCACGACGCTCGCCAGCGCGCCCGCCAGCGAGGCGTGGCGGCCATCGCGGTGCCGCCGAGGCGCTCGCGCGCACGCGGTCGGCCGCGGAGTCGAGCTGTGCGGTCCACCGTCGGCGCGATCCATCCCGGCGAGGCTCTCGCCCAGCGAGTAGCGCGACGCGCTGGACGCCCTCCTCCAGGCTCGACCCGAGGTCGGTGAGCTTGGCGATGAACGGCGGCAGGATCAGCGCGATCAGCCCGACCAGCACGAGCACCGCGATCAGCACGGAGATGATCGCGGCCAGCGCGGGCCGCATCCGCGCGCTGCTCGAGCCGCGTCGGCGATCGGCCGCAGCAGCGTCGCCAGCAGCACGGCGACCGCGATCGGCAGCACGACCGGCATCAGCTTGCCCGACCGCCCAGCCGACGCAGCAGCACGAGCAGGGCGACGCCGAGCACCGACCAGGCGATGGAGCCGGCGCGATCGAGGCCGCCGCGAGGTTCGTCGGTCACACGCCCGCATACCCCGCCTCAGCCTTTCCTCAGTCAAATCGTCACCCGATAGAGACGCATCGCGTTGTCGCGCAGGATCGCACGCGCCGCGTCCTCCCCGTCACCGAGCAGCGTCGGAAGCGCCTTCGCGAGCGCGTCCCGCCACCACAGCGCGCCGAGGTAGTAGAGCTCGGGCGTGCGGGCGGCGTCGCTCGCGTACAGCAGCTTCGAGAACGGCGCCAGCTCGAGCGCCTCCAGCAGCGCCTCGGCCGGCCGCGCGACGTGCGGGATCGTCAGCGAGAGGTCGAAGTAGACGTTCGGGTAGACGTGGGCGAGCCAGCCCGCCTCGCGCGTGAACGGGTAGCAGTGCAGGAGCACGAACGGCGTCGTGTCGAAGCGCTCGATCAGCGGCTTGAGCAGGCCCGGGCGCGACAGCGGCAGCGAGAGGTCGGCGTCGCCGAAGCCGGTGTGGACCTGGACCGGCAGCGGATCGCCGGTGGCGGCGTTGGCCTCCAGCGCGCGCGATCAGCGAGCCGCTGAGGTCCTGCCAGGCCGCCGCGGTAGGCGGCGATCGTCTTCAGCGCCACGAACCCGTCGCCGCGGGCGCGTCGCGACCGCCGCCGCGACGCCGCGTGAGCCGTCTCGATCCGCAGCACCGGGCACGACGCGCAGCCCGCGACCTCGCCCAGCTCCTGCCAGTTGACCGCTCAGCTCCGGTGGCGGGAAGCCGTCGTCGATCAGCAGCGCCTCGGTGTTGGTCGCCCGCAGCAGCGACGCCGCGTACTCCAGCGGGTCCATCGCGCAGCCGGTGCTCGAACACGGCTCGTCCGGCTCGACCGCCGAAGAACGCCGCGAGCGCGCGTGAGCGCCCGGCGGTAGGTCACGGACGTCGCGACGTGCGGCCACTGGCGCGGGTCCTCGCTCTCGGAGAACAGCCCGCGGAACTCGTCGAGCGTCGCGGGCGGCTCGCGCAGGATGCCGTGCGCGTGGTGGTCGACGAGCGCGACCTCGTTCAGTACTTCTCGAAATGTCCCTGCTGCTCGAATGCCGCGTCCTCCGCGGAGTAGGCCGCCCACTCGGAGCGGCGGACGGTCAGGTAGGACGCCGGCGAGCTCGTCGCCGAGCGCGGACGATCAGCACGTCGTCGGCGGCGAGCGCGTCGAGCGCCTCGGCCTGGGTCGCCGGCAGCCGCCGCGGGGCGTTGCCGGCAGCGTCGCCGGGTCGACGCTGACCGGCTCCGGCAGCTCGAGCTCGCGCTCGATCCCGTCGAGCCCCGCGGCGATCAGCCCGCCGAGCGCCAGGTACGGGTTGCAGGTGGCGTCGCACGGCCTTGAGCTCGACGTTGGTCGACGCCTCCTCCGCCCCGCGGAACGACCGACGGGACGCGCACGCGGCGCCTCGCGGTTGTCGAAGCCCCAGCACGCGTACGCGCCCGACCACGTGCCCGGGCGTGATCCGGCGGTAGGAGTTGAAGCTCGGCGCGGTCAGCCCGCACAGGCCCGGCAGGTGCTCGAGCACGCCCGCCAGGAACTGCAGCGCGAGCTGCGGAGACCAGCCCTCGTCGTAGAAGCGGTTGCGCTCGCCCTCCCACAGCGAGAAGTGCACGTGGGTGCCGTTGCCGGCGTTCTTGAGCCACGGCTTGGGCGCCAGCGAGGCGGTGAGCTCCTTCGCGGTGGCGACGCGCGCGGATCGTCTCGCGCACCAGCACCTGCTCGTCCGCGGCCTGCACGCGCGGACGCGTGCGCGGTCGAGACCTCCTGCTGGCCGTGGCCGAGCTCGGTGTAGTACTGCTCGACGGCGATCCGCTGCGCCTCCAGCGCCGCCGACCAGCGCGTCGGCGAACTCCTGCGCGATCGTCATCCCGATGGTCGAGAAGCACAGCGCCGCTGTCGACCGGCGACGTAGTCGCCGTCTCCTCCCGGCGCGCGAGCGAGAACTCGTTCTCGAACGCCGCCCGCAGCTCAGCCCGCGCTCGGCGCAGCCGCCCCTCCTGCGCTTGAGGAACGTCCGCTGGCAGACGGCCGCGGGCGTCGCCGTCGGGCTCGACGTGATCGGTCAGCACGGCGCCGCGTCGCGGGCGCGTACGGGCAGCGCCCGGAACGTGTCGCAGGTCGGGCACGAGCCGGAACTCGCCGACCGGGCCCGAGCCCGTCGATCGGCTGCAGCTGGTCGAGGCGTTCATCGCCTGCATCGCGCGGGTGACGCCGATGCCGCGCGCGAGCCGCCCCTCGAGGCCGTGACGGCGGAGGCCTTCGCGCGAATCGTCCCGTCGTTGCCGCACCAGAGGAAGCGCACGAGGCGAAGTCCGGCGCTGTCCGCTTTGCGTGCGAGTTCCTCGGGCGTCATGGCTCGATCCTACGAGGGTTGCGCGCCGCGGCCGCGTGCCGCGACAATGCGCGGCGATATGCCACCTGCCGCTCGCATCAGTGACATGCACACGTGCCCGATGTTCGACGGACCCGAAGCCGCACGTCGGCGGTCCGATCCTGCCGCCGGGCGCGCCGACCGTGCTGATCGGCGGCCTCCCCGCGGCCACCGTCGGCTCCATGTGCACGTGCGTCGGCCCGCCCGACTCGATCGTCATGGGCTCGACCACGGTGATGATCGGCGGCAAGCCCGCCGCCCGCATGGGCGATCCGACCGCGCACGGCGGCGTGATCGTCGGCGGCTACCCGGGCGTGCATCATGATCGAAGCTGGCAGCCCCGCCCGATCGTCCGACCTCAGAAGCGGTCGATGCGGGACGCGAGGTCGTCGAGCCCGTCGATCAAGCTCGTCACGCGCACCACGGACTCGTCCGGGCCGCGCTGCACCGGCTCGCGCTGCGGCCAGCTCGGCCTCGAGCTTGGCGAGGCGCTCCTCGAGCGTCCCCTCCGGCACCGGCCGCGCGCGCAGCTCCTCGAACGCGAGCTGGATCTCCTGGGCCCGTGCCGTCGACTCGGGCGAGCCGCCGTTGCGGTCGGGGTGGTGCTCCTTCATCAGCCGCCGGTAGGCGTCGAGCACCAGCGCCGGCGACGCGCCGTGCGGAAGGCCGAGCACGCGATACGGGTCCTTGCGCACGCCGACAAACGTATCGTTCGCGCGCCGTGGACGAGTACCTGCAGGAGCTCACGCGCCGGCTGCGGGCGCAGCTCGGAGACCGGTTGGTGGCGGCCTGGGTGGTGGGTTCGAGCGCGCTGGGCGACTTCGACGCCGCCCGCAGCGACGTGGACGTGCAGGCCGTCGTCGCCGAACGACTCGAGCCGGACGAGCTGCGGGCGCTGGCCACGGCGCTGTCGGCGGTCGAGTGCCCCGTGCGCGGGCTGGAGTTCGTGCTCTACGCGCGCGAGGACCTGGCAGACCCCGAGGGTCCCGCCTTCAGCCTGAACCTCAACACCGGGCCCGGGATGGACCATCACGAGGGCTACCACCCGGACGCCGAGCCGCGGTTCTGGTTCACGCTCGACGTCTCGATCGCCCGCGAGCACGCCGTGCCGCTGGCCGGGCCGCACCCGCGCGAGGTGCTGCCGGAGCTGCCGCGCGCGCTCGTCCTCGCGCGGCTGCGGGACTCGCTCGCCTGGTGGGGTGACTTCGGCGGTCCGCAGGCCGTGCTCGCCGCCTGCCGTGCCCTCGCGTGGACGCAGACCGGGCGCTGGCTCTCCAAGGGCGAGGCGGCGCGCTGGGCGGACGACCCGATCGCCACGGCGGCGCTCGCCGCCCGCGCGGACCCGTCAGCGGCAGGACCGACGCCGGAGGAGGTGGCGTCGATCCTGGGCCGCGTCGGGCGTCAGCTCAAAGCGTGAGCTGACGTCATCGGCCTCTCCTCCGTGAAAGGTCTGATCGCGCCGAGGTTACACGTATCAGCGGACGGCATTCAACTCACGCGCTCGCCAGCAGGGTCGCCGCACCGGCGGCAGCGATCGCCAGCACGACGTAGCGGTGGACGCTCGGGCGCAGCCGCCCGGCCAACGGCGCGCCCACGGCGGCGCCGACCGCCAGCGCCGGGGTGAGCGCGAGCGCGACGAGCGCGCCGTGCAGATCGCCCGTGTCGAGCACCGCGATCAGCGCCAGGCCCGTCGCGCTGAGCACGACCGTGCAGAGCCACAACCGGCGCCGCAGCGCTTCGCCGCCCACGTCCGCCCGCACCGTCAGCAGCAGCGCGACGAACGGTCCGATCACCGCCGTGAGCGCGCCGATCGCGCCGATCACCAGCCCCGCGGCCCCACCCGTGACGCGTCCGGGCACCCACGGGCGACGTGCCCGGGACTGTGCCAGCGCGGCCGCGCACCCGAGCAGCAGCACGATCGCCGCCGTGACTCGCAACGCGGGGCCGCGCAGCCCTCCGAGCGCGAGCAGCGCGACCAGCTGCCCCACCGGAGCGAGCGTGAGCACGCCCCTCGCGGTCGCGTCGAGCTCCGGTCGGCGCCCACCGGCCGCGAGCAGCCCGGCCGAGAGCAGCACGCCCGCGCCGAGCACACACGGCACGGCCTGCCCGTCCGGGAGCATCGCGATCGCCACCGGCAGCAGCACGAGCGAGTAGCCCACGCCGACCGCCCGCTGGATCGCTCCACACGCAGCCGCTGCGAGCGCTAGTGCGACGAAGCTCACGAACGGCTACGAACCCGCCTGGAGTACCGGATCAGGTGCTTGGCGCGCCGGCGGCCCGCGCGGGTAGCCGGATCGCAGGCCGGCTACGCGGCGGCGAACGTCGCCGGGGTGTTCGCGGTGGCCGGGTGGGAGCGCCGCACGGGGCGAGGTCCTCAGCGACGGCCGCGAGAGCCTCTACGTGTCTCGCTGACGTGACAGGAACGCGAGCGCGCGCTCGGTGAACTGCGCCGTGGCCGCCGCGTCGAAGAAGTGGTCCGTGCCCGGGTACAGGAACAGCTCCGCACCGTCGGCGGCGAGCGCGCGGGCCGCTTCGAGGTCGGTGTTCGGCGGGAGCGACGAGCGGGTCGTCCTCGGTCAGGTGCAGCTGCAGCGGGACACCCTCCGGCCAGCCGCCGCCGAACTCCGACGGCGGGACGCAGGAGTGCGCGAACACGCGCCGCGTGGGCGCCCGGACGGGTCTGGGCGAGCAGCTGCGCCGGCAGCACGCCGAGCGAGAAGCCGACGTAGATGATGTCGGTCTCGAGGCCGTCCACGGCCCGCCGGCCGCGCTCGAGGATCGTCGGGAAGCCGATCGACTCCGCGTGCGCGATGCCGTCCTCGAGCGTCGCGAAGCGTCGCGCCCGTCGTAGAGGTCGGGCGTGTGCACGCGGTGCCCGCGCGCGCGCAGCGCATCGCGCGAACGCGAGCACGTCCTCGGTCAGGCCCTGCGAGTGGTGGAAGACGACGACCTCGGACATCGAGCGCAGCTTAGGGGCGGCGACCAGCGGGTACTGTCCGCATCGGAACCATCTGATTGACGGGAGGACAGGTGATGAGACGCACTCTGTTGCCGACGATCGCTCTGGCGATCGCGGTGTCGGGCGCAGGCGCGGTCACGGCGACGCGGGTGATCGCGGGGGCGATCGCGACAAGCCGGGCACGCGCGGGCACGACGGCGGGCCCCGCGGCGGCCACCACGGCGGCTGGCGGCGGGCATCCGGGCGGCGGCCACGGCGGCGGCGGTGGCCACCCGGGCGGCGGGCCGGCGGTCAGGCGGCGGAGGCGTGCCGCAGAAGACGGCCGACCGCGACCGGCACGGGCGGCGCGGCCGCGACGGTCGACGTCCTCGCCACGGACGCGGCGATCGACACGCTGCGCTCCGGCGGCAACGCCGTCGACGCGGCCGTCGCCGCGGCGGGCGTGCTCGGCGTGACCGAGCCGTTCTCGTCCGGCATCGGCGGCGGCGGCTTCATGGTCATCCGCACGCCCGCGTGGCCAGGTGACGACGATCGACGGCCGCGAGACCGCGGGCGCCGCGATGAAGCCGGACTCGTTCTGGGAGAACGGCGCGCCGCTGGCGTTCAACGACGCGCGCTACAGCGGGCTGTCGGCGGGCGTGCCGGGCACCGTGCGCCAAGTGGGAGCTCGCGCTGCGCAAGTACGGCTCCAAGCCGCTGCGCAAGCTGCTCGAGCCGGGCATCCAGGTCGCCCGCAAGGGCTTCACCGTCGACCAGACGTTCTTCGACCAGACCATGCCGAACGTCGACTACTTCGACGACGTCCCGGCCACCGCGGCGATCTACCTGGACCCGGACGGCACGCCGCGCGACGTCGGCAGCACGCTCAAGAACCCGGACCTCGCCAAGACGTACGAGTACATCGGCGCGCTACGGCGCCGACGCGTTCTACCGCGGCCCGCTGGCCAAGGCGATCGCCAACGCCGCGCAGAACCCGCCGATCGCGCCGACCGCCAACCACGTGTGGCGCAAGGGCCTGATCACCGAGCAGGACCTCGCCAAGTACCGCGCGATCGAGCGCAAGCCGACCAAGGTCGACTACAAGGGCCTCGAGGTGTGGGGCATGGGCCCGCCGTCCAGCGGCGGCTCGACCGTCGGTGAGGCGCTCAACATCCTCGAGGGCTACCAGCCGCTCGGCGCCGACCGCACGCAGGCGCTGCACCGCTTCCTCGAGGCGTCGCGCTACGCGTTCGCCGACCGCGGCAAGTACCTGGGCGACCCGGCGTTCGTGAAGGTGCCGCTGGACTGCCTGCTCTCGCAGCAGTTCGCCGACGCCCGCCGCGCGCTGATCACCGACCGCGCCGTCAACGCGGCGGTCGCGGGCGGCGACTGCGGCCCGGCCGGCGTCACCGCCGACGCTGAGCGACGGCCCGTCGACGACGCACCTGACGTCGCCGACGACGCACGGCATGGTCGTCTCCTACACGTTCACGATCGAGTCCACGGGCGGCAACGGCATCGTCGTGCCCGGGCACCGGCATGCTGCTCAACAACGAGCTGACGGACTTCGACTACACGTCGCATGACCGCGCCCAACCGCTCCGACGGCGGCAAGCGCCCGCGCAGCTCGATCGCGCCCGACGATCGTCACCAAGCGACGGCAAGCCGTTCCTCGCCGTCGGCTCGCCGGGCGGCTCGATGATCATCACCACCGTCCTGCAGACCCTGCTCGAGCGCCTCGAGCTCGGCAAGGACCTGCCGGACGCGATCGCGGCACCGCGCGTGTCCCAGCGCAACGGCGGCGACGAGCATCGCCGAGCCGACGTTCCGAGCAGGACGCGCGCTGACCGCCACCTACGGGCACGCGTTCGGCACCGCCGCAGGCCGAGATCGGCGCCACCACCGGCATCGAGTTCTTCGACCGCGGGAAGATGCTCGCGGCCGCCGAGCCCGTCCGCCGCGGCGGCGGCTCCGCGCTCGTGGTCAAGCCGCAGCGGTAGCTCATTGAGGGATGGACGCGTCTCACACGAGGCGCGTCCACTGCCCCCGGCACGAAACGCCTCTTAGGCTTCCCTCGACGGCACCTTCGCTACGTTCGTAGGCATGCTCCAGACGACCTTCGCGGCCGTCTCCGTCGAGCCGGCGGACGTGGCTGATTTCATCCTCGGCGCTCCTCTGAGGATCCTCGCGATCGTGATCATCGCGTGGTTCGTGAACCGCATCGCGCGGCGCGGCGTGCAAGAGCACGCTGCGCACGCTGAGCTCCGGCGCCGTCCAGGAACGCGTCGGCAGCGCTGCGCGCCGCGGCGCCCGCCGCGCTGCTGGCAGACGCAGGAACACAGCCTGCGCTCCGAGCAGCGCATCGACGCGCTCACCAGCGTCCTGCGCTCGCTCGTCACGTTCGTGATCTACACCGTCGCCGTCTTCATGATCCTCGGCGAGATCGGGATCAACCTCGGCCCGCTGATCGCCGGCGCCGGCATCATCGGCGTCGCGCTCGGCTTCGGCTCCCAGTCGCTGGTCAAGGACTTCCTGTCCGGCGTGTTCATCCTCGTCGAGGACCAGTTCGGCGTCGGCGACATCGTGGACCTCGACGGCCAGACGTCAGGCACCGTCGACGCCGTCTCGCTGCGCACGACGCGTCTGCGCTCGGTCGACGGCACGCTCTGGCACGTCCCCAACGGCGAGATCCGCCGCGTCGGCAACAAGTCCCAGCACTGGTCGCGCGCGCTGATCGACATCGAGGTCGCCTACGACACCGACCTCGACCACGCCGAGGCCGTGATCGCGCGCGTCGCCGACGAGATCGCCACGCGGCGACGCCGACGTGATCGAGCAGCCCGAGGTCTGGGGCGTCGAGCAGCTCGGCGCGAACGGCATCGTCATCCGCCTCGTCGTCAAGACGCGCCCGTCCGAGCAGTTCCGCGTCTCGCGCGAGCTGCGCCGCGAGATCAAGGCCGCCTTCGACGCGAGGGCATCGAGATCCCGTTCCCGCAGCAGACCGTCTGGCACCGGCCGATGCCGGTCGCCGCCAACGGCGATCAGAACTGATTCGCGACGGCGAGCTCGATCGTGCGATCGAGCTCGACCGCCTCCAGCAGGTGGCGGTCGTGCGTGACGAGCAGGAGCGTGCCCTCGTAGGCGTCCAGCGCTGACTCGAGCTGCTCGATCGCGGGCAGGTCGAGGTGGTTGGTGGGCTCGTCGAAGACGAGGAAGTTCGCGCCGGAGGCCATCAGCAGCGCGAGCGAAGCGCGGGTGCGCTCGCCCGGCGAGAGGCTGCGGGCGACGCGGTTGACCTCGTCGGCCTCCAGGCCGAACTTGGCCAGCAGCGAGCGCGCGTCCTGCAGGGTCATGCCGCTCTGCTCGACGAACGCGTCGATCAGGGTGTCGGCGCCGTCGAAGCCGGCGCGCGCCTGGTCGAGCGTGCCGACGCGCACGCCCGGGCCGATCCAGCGCGTGCCCGGAGCTCAGCTCCAGCGCGCCGATCAGCGCCTGGACGAGCGTCGTCTTGCCCGACCCGTTCGGGCCCACCAGCGCCACCCGCTCGCCCCACGCGAGCTCGACCGTCATCGGACCGAGCGTGAACGAGCCGCGCTGCATGACCGCGCCGTCCAGCCGGACGGTGACGTCGCCCGAGCGCTCGCCGCCGCCGAAGCGTCAGCTGCAGCTCCCAGCGCTTCCAGGGCTTGTCGACGACCTCCAGCCGCTCCAGCGCCTTCTCGCTCGCCTTGACCTTGCCGGCCTGCTTCTCCGAGCGCTCGGCGCGGTGGCGCACGACCGCCTTGTCGGGGTCCGAGCCCTTGGACTTCTTGACGCCGAGCTCGGACCACTGGCGCTGGCGGTTGACGCGGCTGGTCGAGCTTGTCGCGCTGCGCCGAGTAGCTGTCGAAGCGCTCCTCGGCGTGGCGCGCGGCCGTCGCCCGCAGCTCCTGGTAGCCGGCCCAGCCGCCGCCGTACTCGGCCGCGGTGTGCGCGATCTCGTCGATCTCCAGCACGCGCGTGACGGTCCGGTCCAGGAACGCGCGGTCGTGGGAGACGATCACGGCGCCGCCGGGCCGCTCGGCGACGAAGCGCTCCAGCCGGCGCCAGGCCGTCGAAGTCGAGGTCGTTGGTCGGCTCGTCGAGCAGCAGCACGTCGAAGCGCGAGAGCAGGATCGCGGCCAGCGAGGCGCGCGCGGCCTGGCCGCCGGACAGCGCCACGGTCTCCAGCTCCAGCAGCGCGACGTCCAGCCCGAGGTCGCGCAGGACGGTCTCGGCGCGCACCTCGAGATCGGCGCCGCCGAGCGCCAGCCACGCCTCCAGCGCGTCGCTGTAGTCCTCGCCGCCGCCGTCGGCCAACGCGGCCGCCTCGGCGTTCATGCGCTCCTCCGCGGCGGCCACGCCGGTGCGCCGCGCGAGGTAGTCCTGCAGCCGCTCGCCGGGCCGGCGGTCCGGCTCCTGCGGGAGGTAGCCGGCGGTGCCGGACGTGAGCCGCACGTCCCCGGCGTCCGGCTGTGTCGACGCCCGCCAGCAGCCGCAGCAGCGTCGACTTGCCGGCGCCGTTGGGTCCGACGACGCCGAGCACGTCCCCCGGCGCGACCGTCACCGACACGCCCGCGAGGATCGTCGCCGCCCCGTGCGCCTTGCTGAAGTCCCGCGCGATCAGTGTGCCGCTCACGCCAGAAGAGGCTAGTGGCGCGGCTCCTGGCGACCGGGCGCGCCGTAAAGTGTGCGGATGCTGACAGAAGTGCTCGCCGAGCTCTGCGCCGTTCCTGCGCCGTCCGGTGCCGAATCAGATCTCGCCGAGCTCCTGCAGCGCCGCTGGAGCGCGCGCGGCGCCGAGGTGCGGCGCGACCCGGTCGGCAACCTCGTCGCGCGCGTCGGCGGCAGCGGCCCGCGGGTGCTGGTCCAGGCGCACATGGACCAGGTCGGCTACGTCATCCGCCACGTGACCGAGGACGGCTACCTGCTGCTCGACGGCTCCCAGGGCGACCGCCGCACCGGCCCCGAGCGCCGCCATCCCGTCGGCCAGCCGGTCAAGGCGCTCACGCGCGACGGCGGCTGGCTCGAGGGCATGATCGTCGCCAGCTCGCGGTCACGTGCTGACCCCCGCGCAGCGCGAGAAGGACAAGCTCGCCTACGACGACTTCTGGGTGGAGCTCGGGCTCGGCGACCGCGAGGCCGTGCTCGCCGCGGGTCTGCACGTCGGCGCGCCCGTCGTGTTCTCGGCCCCGACCCGGCGCATCGGCGACCTGATCGTCGGGCCGAGCATGGACAACCGCGTCGGGCTCGCGCTGATGGACGCGCTGCTCGGCACCGAGGACCTCGCGCTGCGAGCTCTGGCTCGGCGCCACCGTCCAGGAGGAGAACGGCCTGCACGGCGCGCGGGCGCTCGCGCTGGCCGAGCGCTTCGACGCCGCGATCGCGCTCGACGTCGGCCTCGTCGGCGACATCCCGAGCGTCGACGAGAAGGAGTTCGCCACCGGCCTCGGCGACGGGCCGATCGTCGTGCACCGCGACTCCGGCATCGTCTACGACCGCACGCTCTCCCAGCACCTCGTGGCGCTCGGCCGCGAGCACGACCTCCCGGTGCAGGACGGCCTGTTCGCCAGCTACGGCTCCGACGGCCTCGCGCTCGCCGAGACCGGCTCCCCCACCGCGCTGCTGACGGTCGGCTGCCGCTACACGCACACCGCGTTCGAGACGGTCCACCCGCGCGATCTCGACGTGGCCGCCGACCTGCTGCGCGCCCTGGTCGCCGCGCCGCTCCCGCAGCGCCCGCGCTGAGGGCGAACAAGCGCGAACACTCAGCTGGGATGCAAGGCGCGTAACCTGGTCCGCCCGTGATCGCCAACGACATCCTGAACCTCATCCGCGACGGCAAGGCCTCGACGCGCTCCGAGCTGATGGAGCAGACCGGGCTGTCGCGCACGACGATCGGGGCGCGCCTCGGCGAGCTCAAGGCGCGCGGGCTGATCACCGAGTCCGGCAACGCCGCCTCCACCGGCGGGCGCCCGTCCGGGCTGTTGACGTTCCACGCGGCGGCCGGCCTGGTCCTCGCCATCGACGTCGGCGCCACCGGCGCGACGGTCGCGATCTCCGACCTCGCCGGCGAGTCGCTCGCCGAGCGCCACGAGCGGCGCAACATCGACGCCGACCCCGAGGACACGCTGGCCTGGGCCACGGACGAGCTGCGGGCGATGCTCGCCGCGCTCGGCCGCTCTCCCGATGACGCCTGGGCGCTCGGCATCGCGCTGCCGGGCTCCGTGGACGAGACGCGGACGTCCGATCAGCCCGGGGCTGATGCCCGGCTGGGACGGCTTCCCGGTCGCCGAACGGCTGCGCGAGCACTTCGACGTCGACATCCTCGTCGACAACGACGTCAACGTGATGGCGCTCGGCGAGGCGCGCCAGCACGATCCCGGCGAGCAGATCGTCGTCGCTCAAGGCCGGCACCGGCGTCGGCCTCGCCGTACGTGGCCGACGGCCAGATCCTGCGCGGCGCCCAGGGCGCCGCGGGCGAGATCGGCCACACGCACGTGCCCGGCCACGACGACATCAGTGCAGCTGCGGCAAGCGCGGCTGCCTGCAGGCCGTGGCGGGCGGCCAGCGGATGGCCGACCGGCTGACCGCGGCGGGCATCCCGTGCGCGAACACCGCGCGAGGTCGCCGCGCTCGCGCGCGGCGGCACCCCGGAGGCGATCGCGATCGTGCGCAGCGCGGGGCACGCGATCGGCTTCGTGCTCGCGACCGTGGTCAACATCCTCAACCCGTCGCGCCTCGTCGTCGCGGGCGACCTGTCGAACGCCCGCGACTTCCTGCTCGAGTGCCCTGCGCGAGACGCTCTACCGCGAGGCGAACACGCTCGCGACGAGCGAGCTCGAGATCTCGCGCGCGCGGGCCGGAGCGCGTGCCGGGATCATCGGGGTGTCCACGATGGCCCTCGAGCACGCGCTGTCGACCGCGCAGTAGCTACTTTTCCCAGGGGCGCGCCGACCGGTTGCGATGGCCGTCGCCCGGGCGGCCGCGGTCGTGCTTGTCGGGCTTGCCGTGCGGCGGCTTCTTCGGCCCGAGGTGGGTCGGGATCACCTGCTCCTGCAGCTGCGGGTTGAGGCGATCGAAGCCGACGAGGTTGACGCGGCCGACGTCAGCGCGGAAGCGCATGAAGCCGTACGCGGCCTCCGGGTAGGTCGCCGGCGTGCCCGGCGGTGAGTAGTTGCGGCTCAGGCCGTCGTTGGAGTAGACCGGGATCGTGCTCGTGCGGCCGTGCCGGCGCGGGTACGTGTACGCGGACCACGTGTTCGTGCCCTCCTTGTCGGCGTACGCGATCTCCTTCGGCTTCGTCGGGTCGCTGAAGTCGATCACGGACGAGCCGCCGCGGTAGTACGCGTTGACGAGCAGGTAGCGGTCGCGGGCCGGCACCGGGATGCCGAGGTGCGAGGAGCAGTACTTGCCGGTCGTCGGGCTCGTGGTGTCGTTCGTCTGCCTCGGGTTGCGGTACTCCGACAACAGCTCACCCGAGCGCGTGTCGAAGAAGAACATGTTGCCGCTCTCGTAGACCTTCGGCGGGCCGGGCAGGCCGGCGGTCTTCGTCGTGGTCGTCGGGCAGCCGTCGCCGAAGGACTCGTCGATGAAGTTCGCGACCTTGCCGTCCCAGCTGAACGTCGCCGAGTGCCAGAAGTCGACGTTGGGCTGGTCGTAGGACCACACCGGGTTGGCCGTGTCCGGCAGGCCGGTGCGCTGATCGATCTTCCACACCTGCGCCTGCTCGCCACACGCCGCGCCGACGATCCCGACGCCCGGGAACGTGCTCAGGTCGTGGCAGCCGAGGAAGTCGTCGAGCGGGGCGACCACGCCGTGCTCGGACACCGGCTTGTACGTGCCGTCCGGGTCCTTCGGATAGACCACCGGCAGCTCGGTGAGCTCCTTGGCCTTCGTCGGGTCGTCGAACGGGATCTCCACGATCTGGATCACGCCGTGGTTGACCTTGCGGCCCTGCTCGACGCCGAGCGGACCGCACGTCGGGCCTTCGCCCAGCGGATAGCTCGAGTTCATGACGTAGATCGAGTCCGCCTTGCCGCCCCCGTGCCGGCCGCCGCCCTTGCCGCCGTGACCCGCTTGCCCGGCGCGGGCAGCAGCGTGTTCGTGTGCGAGCCGCAGTCCTGGTAGACGGTCGCGATCTGCGACGGCTGCCGCGGGTTGGAGACGTCGAAGATGCGGATGCCCTCCCACGTCCCGTCCGGGTACTTGCCCGTCGCCGCGTCCTTGCTCGCCGGGCCGGCGCCGCACTGCGGGCCGGTGAGCGGCGAGTCGACCGAGAGCACGAGCGTGTCCGCGTTGCCGTCGCCGTCGCGATCGAACACCGACGGGTCGCCCTGCGGCCCGTAGCAGCGCACGTCGGAGATCTGGCGCGGCTCCGGCCGCGAGATGTCGAACACGCGGAACCCGCCGTAGTCACCGACGTACGCGAGGTTGCCCCAGAACGCGATGTCGGAGCTGGTGACGTGCGTGTTCGCCGCGTTGTACGGGTTCGCCGCGGTCTGGAAGTTCTTGTAGAACCAGAAGCCGTGGCCGATCGGGTCCGTCAGCGGCGTGCCGCCGTACTCCTCCGGATCGTGCGCCACCGCCACGCCCGCGGGCATCGCCAGCGCGGTCGCGCACGCGACCGCCAGGGCCTTCCACCGTCGATTCATGAGCCTTCCCCTCCCGAGGGAAATCTGCAGGTGGCGGTGAAAGTTATCTGAGAGTTATGTGAGTCCGCGCTGGTCGTCTCACGTCGTTGACGCGGCGCGCCACCCGCGCGGTGTGTGAGAGTCAGCGGCAGTGCACGAGACCGACCTTCACCTGGAGCCCAACGAGGCCTCCGACCTCACCATCATCGGCGTCGCGAACCCGGGCTGGGACCTCACGATGCTGACCGTGCTCGACGAGGCCAACGCCGAGGACGCGCTCGCCTTGCTCCTGCACGAAGAGGGTTGCCCGCTCGACGAGGGTTGGGAAGCCGTCCGCGTGCTGACCAAGCCGAGCACGGGCGACGACAAGACCGAGGACGCCGAGGCCTGCGCCACACGCGACGGCTACGCGTACCTGCTCGGGTCCCAGTTCGGCAAGAAGGCCGGGCCGCTCTCCGCGCGCCGCTCCTGGATCGCGCGGATTCGCGAGGACGAGCTCGTGAAGAACGACAAGCCGACACTGGAGATCGCGCGCCTGCGCTTCGGTCTGCATCGCGCCGTCAACGACGCGCTCAAGACGATCGACCTCCTGCCGCTCGGCCCACTCGGCCGCGAGCGCTACATCGAGGCGACGATCAAGGCCGGCGAGAAGAAGCGCTGGGCGGGCCGCGTACAGCCCGACGATCAGCCGATCAACGTCGAGGCGATGGAGTTCACGCAGTCGGGTTCCCTCATCCTCGGGCTCCGCTATCCCGTCACGGTCGCCGGCCACCCGCTGCTCGTCGAGATCCTGCACCCCGACACGTTGTTCGAGGACCCCGACGCGGTCCCGGAGGCCGGCCACGTGTGGTGGCTCGGGCACATCGGCAGCGCCGCGGCGCCCGCGGGCTTCCGCGCGCTGGACACCCGCGACGGGACCGTCTTCGACGCCGTGATCGGCGACCTCGACGCCGCCAACAAGTCCGCCACCGTGCTCGAGGACCACCCCGAGGGCGGGAACGCCGCGTCCGAGCACGTGCGCTTCACGCTCGCCCCCGGCGGTGGCCCGGTGAGCGCCGAGACCCTCCACCACTTCGGCGAGATCCGTCGCGTCGAGGGCGTGGCGATCGACCACGAGGGCCACTCGCACTTCGTCATCGACGAGGAAGGGCCACGTCGCGCTGCGCACGCTCGTGATCGAGTGAGGGCGCCGCCGGCGGCGACGCCCTCACCAGCGATGGACTAGCCCTGGCCGGTCGGGGGCTCCGGGGCCGGCACGAGCCGGACCTCGGCGCTGCCCTGCTGCGGCGTCTCGCCGCCACCGGGGTTGTCCGTGTACTGGGCCACGAACACGGCGCTCAGGTTGCTCGCGCCGGCGTGCCCCGTGTCCAACGGGACCGAGATCGTGCCGCGTGCAGCCCGCCGTCGACGTCTGCGGGTGCCCGTGCGTCTCGTGGCCGAGGATGTAGGCCACGCTGACGCGCGCGCAGTCGACGGGCTGGTCATCGGTGATCGTGACCGTGTAGTTCACGGTGTCGCCGAAGTTGAACGGCGGCGTCGTGCTGACGACGTGTGAGCGACACCTGCGGAGCCTGGTTGCCGACGATCACGCGCGCCTGCCAGGACGCCGAGCGGCCGGTCGGGTCGGTCACCTTGAGCGTCGCCTCATAGATGCCCTTCGCCGTGTAGGTGAAGGTCGGGTTCGCCTCCGTGGAGTCGAACGTGCCGTCGGACTGGAAGTCCCACTGGTAGCGCAGGCGATCGCCGTTGGCGTCGTTCGGTGCCGGCGCTCGAGAACTTCACCGTCAACGGCGCGGTCGTCCCGGAGGACGGTGTCGCTGCGGCCTCACGACCGGTGTGTACTGGCCGTTGCGCACGTAGTCGATCCGCGCGAGCTGCGCCGCCGGGAGCTCGGCGAAGTAGCCCGTCCCGTACTCGAGCTCGTAGAGCGCGTTGTCGGGCCCGAACTCCATGTCCATCGGGTTGTCGAGGACGATGTTGGGGTTCTGGCTCGGCGCGCCGCCGAACAGGTGCTTGATGTCGGCGAGCTGGTTGCCGTTGGGCCGGTTGAGCTGCATGACCTTCGCGTAGTCGCGTGACCACTCGTAGAAGATCGGCTGCCCCGCGAAGGCGTTCGGCCAGCGGAACGGCGAGGAGATGTTCGCGTCCTTCTGCATCGCCGGGCCGCCCATCGGGCTGATGCCGTTGCCGTTCGAGTTGGCGAACAGCTCCGGGAACAGGTCCCGGCCCGTGTTGTACGAGTACCAGACCTCCGGCCAGGCGACCTGGGGCAGGTTCCGCAGGCCCGTGTTGTTGCGCGAGTCGTTGACCGGCGCGAAGCAGTTGAACGCCTCGCCGGACTGCGGGCTGTCGGGCGTGAAGTCGTAGTCGATGTACGGCTGATCCGGCGTGGCGCAGAACGGCCAGCCGTAGTTGACCGCGTTGCGGACGAGCATCCAGCGGCCCGTGCCCTCGGGTCCGCGCAACGGGTTCGCGGTCCCCGCGTCCGGCGAATAGTCGCCGATGTAGACATGGCCGTTGGTCGCGTTGACCGAGAACCGGAACGGATTGCGCAGGCCCATCACGTAGATCTCGGGTCGCGTCTGCGCCTGACCGGGACGGAACAGGTTGCCCTGCGGCGTGAAGTACGTGCCGTCCTCGCGGACGTGGATGCGCAGGATCTTGCCGCGCAGGTCGTTCGTGTTGCCCGACGTGCGGCGGGCGTCGAACGCCGGGTTGCGGTTCTCGCGGTCGTCGATCGGCGTGTAGCCCGACGACTGGAACGGGTTGGAGTCATCGCCCGTCGACAGGTACAGGTTGCCCGCGTTGTCGAAGTCGATCTGGCCGCCGACGTGGCAGCAGATGCCACGCGACATGTTGACCCGCAGGATCTCCTGCTCGCTCGTGAAGTCGAGCTTGTTGTTCGCCCACTTGAACCGCGACAGCAACGCGTAGCCGTTGAACTGCGCGAGCCGCGCGCGATCCTCGGCGTTGCGCAGGTCCTCGGGCGCGTCACCCTCGTTGATGCCGGTGCCGACGACGTCGCTCGGCGTGTTCAACTTCGGCGAGTAGTAGACGTAGACCCACTTGTTCTCGTTGAAGTTCGGGTCCAGGGCGATGCCCTGCACGCCTTCCTCGTCGTGCTGGTAGAGCCCCTGGCGGGACTCCTTCATGTCCGTGACGATGTTGTTCGTGCCCGTCCGCGGGTCGTGCAGACGGATCTCGCCCGTACGGGCCGAGTGCAGGACCCGCCCGTCCGGCAGCACCGCGAGGCTCATCGGCTCGCCCGGCCGGTCGTTGAGGGTGACCTTCTGGAACTGCGACTGGTCCGGGAACTCCTGCGCCGTCGCCGCTCGCCGACAGCGCGCACATCGTCCCGACCGCCGCGATGCACGCGCTTAACGCTTTACCTACCACCTGACCTCCTCCCGGGGCCCCTACAGCCCCCCTTGCCACCGGTCGTCCCCCGACGACCGAACCTCTCTCCCGAAGAGGCCTCCGAGAAGTTACGCGGTCCGCCCGAGAAATCGTCGAGCTAGGTGTCAGGAATCGATCGCTGCAGGAACGCGCGTTCGGCGGCGTTGTCGGTGAGCGCGAGCGCGGCCTGGTAGGCGGCCGCGGCCTCGGCGTCGCGGCCCAGGCGGTGCAGCAGGTCGGCGTTCGTGGAGTGCAGGTAGCGGTAGCCGGCGAGGCCGTGCTCGAGCTCGTCGACGACGCGCAACGCCGCCTGCGGGCCGTCGACCTCGGCGAGCGCGACCGCGCGGTTCAGGGCGACCACCGGCGACGGCCACACGCGCAGCAGCGCGTCGTAGAGCTCGAGGATCTGCGGCCAGTCCGTGTCGCGGCGGAGCTCGGGGCCTGGGCGTGCAGCGCGGCGATCGCGGCCTGCAGCAGGAAGCGCCCGGAGCCGCCGGCGCGGAGCGCGCCGACGATCAGCGCGTCGGCCTCGGCGATCGCGCTCGCGGTCCCACGCGGCTGCGGTCCTGCTCCGCGAGGCGCAGCAGGCGCCCGTCGGCGTCGGTGCGGGTGCCGCGGCGCGCTTCGTGGCACAGCAGCAGCGCGAGCAGCCCCGCGGCCTCGCCGCCGGGGAGCAGCGCGTGCAGCATGCGCGCGAGGTCGAGCGCCCGCGCGGTCAGCTCGTCGCGGACGAGCTCGTCGCCGGCGGGCGCGGTGTGGCCGGTCGTGTAGAGCAGGTAGATGACGGTCAGCGCCGCGTCCAGGCGCGCGGGGAGCTCGTCCGGCTCCGGCACGACGTACGGGATCCGCGCGGCGGCGATCTTCTTCTTGGCGCGCGTGATCCGGGCCGCCATCGTGGCCTCGCTGACCAGGAACGCGTGCGCGACGTCCGCGGTCGCGACGCCGCACACGAGCCGCAGCGTCAGCGCGAGCTGCGCCTCGCGCGCGAGCGCCGGATGGCAGCAGATGAACACGAGCCGCAGGCGGTCGTCGCCGATCACGTCCTCGTCGGGCGCGTCGTCGTCGGGCTCCGAGCAGGAGCGGCAGCTTGGTGTCGAGCGTGCTTCGCGCGGGCGAAGCACGTTGAGCGCGCGGCGGCGAGCGACCGTCGTGAGCCACGCGCCCGGGTTGGCCGGCACGCCGTCGCGCGGCCAGTGCTCGAGCGCCTGGACGTACGCGTCCTGCACCGCCTCCTCGGCGACGTCGAGGTCGCGCGTGACGCGCACCGTCGCGGCGAGCACGTAGGCCCACTCGTGACGGTGCGCGTCGCGACGGCGTTCAGAGGACCTGGAAGTCGATCAGCGGGACCACTTCCACGCCGCCGTCGACGACCGGCGTGCACTGGGCGATCGCGAGCGCGGTGTCGAGGTCGCGCGCCTCGATCACGAACACGCCGCCGAGCACCTCCTTCGTCTCCAGGAACGGGCCGTCGGTGAGCTCGCCGTCGCGGATCGTCGTCGCCGTCTCCGCCGGCGGCTGGAGCGCCATCCCGGCCACGATCCGCCCGCCCAGCTCCGCCGCGCGCTCGGGCATGTCCATGTGGCGCCTGCATGACCTCGGGCGGCAGGTCCTCGGGGGCCACGCGCTCGTAGAGGAACACCGCGTACTGCGCCATCACGCCTCCTTCGGGTGAACCGGTGGGTCGTGGTGCCCACCGGATAGCCCCAAGTGTCGCGGCCGTAGACGCGAAACAGCTGGTCGGCGCCGCGGATGCCGAGGAACGAGGGCGTGAGGTAGTCGATCACGCGCAGCGGCTCGCGCCGGCTGAGCCGCACCCGGTCCCCGACGACGGCGCCCTCGGGCACGCCGATGCCGCGCGCACACCTCGGCGAAGCTGCCGTCGACCTCGTCGTCGCGCCTCGATACTCGGCCCGGTCGGCCCGGGAAGTAGCACGCGGCCTGCCCGAGCGAGTGCTGGTAGAACGCCGTGTGCGCGCGGCACATCGCGAGCTGGAGGTCGTACTCGGCCTCCGGGATCTCGGCCCGGTGCGTGTAGCGCAGGTACGTGACGTCGCCGAGCGGCTCGAGCGCGATAGTCGATCTCGTTGAGCCCGTCGCGCTCGTGCTCCGGACGCGTGCGGGTGGCGAAGTGGCGGTGCGGCTCCCACACGGTGACGGTGCCGCCGCCCTGCGTGAGGCCGCGTCTCGGCGCCGCCGACGCGCGGCTCGTACTCGATCGGCCACAGGTAGCTGCCGGAGTGGCGCGTGAACGTGTCCCACACGGCCTGCGGGGAGGCGGGCAGCTCGCCCTCCCAGGTGACTTCCCAGCGCTTGTTCATGTCTCTACGACAAACGGGGTCCGTCGGAATCGACAATCGCGTCGAGCAATCGTTCGGCGGCCGGATGCAGGCGCGTCACGCCGCTGAGGTCGAGGCGGCGCGTGCCGTCCTGGCTCAGCCGCAGCACGCGCTCGGCGGCCGCGAAGTCGATGTCGCCGTGCAGGACGAGCACGCCGTCGCGTTCGGTGACCTTGGCCGCGCGGGCCCCGGCGGTGGCGTCGTGGAAGACATGCAGGCCGAAGCGCTCCGCCATCAGCTCGCACGCGAGCACGGCGCGGACGCTGTTGCCGCGCTCGTTGAGCGGCGGGCTGAAGAGGCCGACGCCGAACTGGCCCGGGCTGACGGCCAGCACGCCGCCGGACACGCCGCTCTTCGCCGGCAGCCCGACGCGCAGCATCCACTCCCCCGCGCCGTCGTACATCCCGCACATCGCCATCAGCGAGAGCGTGTGCTGGACGGTCGTCTCGCTCACGACGTGGGTGCCGGTCACGGGGTCGCGGCCGGCGTTCGCGAGCGTCGCGGCCATGTAGGCGAGGTCGCGGGCGGTGACGATCAACGAGCACTGGCGGAAGTAGTCGTCGGCGGTCGTGTGCACGTCGCGCTTGAGCGCTCCGGCCGCGCGCATGAGGTGCGCGATCGCGATGTTGCGGTCGCCGGTGGAGTGCTCGGACTGGTAGACGGCCTCGTCGACCTCGAGCGTGCGGCCCGCGAACGCGGACAGGCCCTCGGCGATCCGCTCGAAGCCGCCCGGGACGAGGCTCGTGGTGAGGATCGCGCCCGCGTTGACGAGCGGGTTCGCGGGGCGACCCGTATGCGGCTCGAGGCTGATGGCGTTGAACGGCTCGCCGCTCGGCTCGGCGCCGACGCGCGCGGACACGTCGTCGATGCCGAGCGCCTCCACGGCGAGCGCGTACACGAACGGCTTCGAGATCGACTGGATCGTGAACGGCATGTCCGACTCACCCGCCGCGTACACGTCACCCTCGTGGCTTTCCAGCACGATCCCGAACGCTTCGCGGGTCGGCGTACTGGAGCTCGGGGATGTAGTCCGCGACGCGGCCGGGCTCGGCCTGTGCGATGCACTCCTCGCGGAGATCGTGCAGGCCACGGGTGATCGGGTCGGTCATCTGAGCTCCTCGACGAGGGGCGAACACGTCGCCGTCGCGGTAGAAGTCGACGGCGACGATGTTGGGCAGCAGCTTGCGTTCTTGCCGGCAGCGCTCGAGCCGGGCGCCGAGGACCGCGCGAGCGTTGACCGCGCGCGCGATCGTCTTGCGCGGCGCCGGCGACGTGTCCACCCAGTGGTTGACGAGCAGCAGCGAGCCCGCGTCGCCGCCGCGGTTGGGCGCGCACGAGTCGGGTGCTTGCGAGCGCCGCGGCCGTCGTGAACCGGTACGGCGTCTCCTGGGCGATCTGATCCTGCGGTGCATCCACGGCTCCTCGCCCGGTTCGTTCTCGATCAGCACCAGGACGCGCTCGTTGCGCTCGATCATCTGCTGCAGCGTCGGCCACGGCGGCTTGGCCGGGCCCGTGGTAGACCTCGCGGATCAGGCCGCTGTCGCGGATCAGCTTCGCCGTGTCGGCCGGGTCCGTGTCGTCCTCGATCGACAGGATCAGCACCTCCTCCGGGTGCTGCGACCAGGAACTCGTGGACGTCCTTGAGCGCGTCCACCGCCTTGGTCGCGCCGACCTCGCAGAACGCGTGGCAGAGGAAGATCTCGCGCCGTGCCGCCGCCTTGATAGCCCGATCCGCGTGCGCAGCCGGAGCGCCGTGTCGACGAACTCCTCCCCGAGCTCGGACGTGACCTTCTCCCGGCTCTTGGAGTCGCGGTCCAGGTCGGTCGCCACGCCCCGCGCCGTCTGGAACCCGTAGTGCGTGTCGATCAGCAGCGCCCGCACCCCGTCGTCGAGTTGCTGCGCGATGCCCGCGTTCTGCGCCGGGAACAACCACCCGGGCTCCCCGTCCGCCGACATCGAGTTGTGCGTGCCCACGAACGCGACCTGGTCGAGCGTCCGCGCGCACAACGCCGCGCTGCCGTTGCACTTGCCGACCCGCACCGGCTGCGCCTGGGAGGCGCTGAGCGAGAACGCGAGCGCGCCCGCGGCGACGACGAGCGCGCCCGCGCCGACCGCGAGGCGGCGCGGCGAGAACCGCGCGTCGCCGGCGCCCGACGATGACGCGCCGCCCGGCGACGCAGCGGCGCCCGGCGACCGGCCGCGCCGGCGCGGCGACGGCGCCGTGGCCGGCGGCGCGACGCGGCGCAGCAACTCGGCGGTGCCCCACAGGACGGCGAGCGCGCCCGCGGCCATCACGGCGACGCGCAGCACGACGAGCGGCGCGGCCAGCGCCACGGCCCCGAACGCGATCGCGGCGACCGCGCGGCCCGTCGGCGGCACGCGATCCGCCACGCCGCGAACCCGCGCGCGCAACGCTCCGGGAGCGGGCGGCTGCCACACCGCGGCCGCCGCGGTCGTCACGAGCAACGCGCCCGCGCACACCACCCAGCACCGCACCGCGAGCGGGTCGAGCCACGTGTCCAGCACCGCCCGCACGGCCGCGTCGCCGGTGACCACGTGCGGCGCGACCGTCGCGACCAGCGCGGTCAACCCGGCGACGGCCGCGACGCGCGGCGCCGACGCGCATCGCCGCCGCGCGGCGCGCCCCGGCGCACGCGCCGGCGACTCGCCCGCCGCCCGCGCGCGCCCGCGCGCACGAGCACGGCCGCTGCGCCGGCGAGCAGCGCGACGACGAGCGCGATCCAGGCGAGCCACTTCACGTCCTCGGCGGCCTGCACCAGCGCGAGCGGCGGGCCGTCCGCGGTGTCGGTCAAGGTCACGCGGACGGTGTCCGGGATGCGCGCGGCGAGGTCGGGGCGGAGCCGGTCCAGCGCCTCGGAGACCAGCAGTCCGGCGTCGACGACGGTCAGCGTCACGGTGCCCGCGTCGGCGTCGAAGGCGGAGCGGTGCAGGTCGCGGACCGAGCCGCGGACGACCGCGCCGAACGCGGCGCTGCGCACGACGCCCTCAGCCGCGCCCAGCACCAGCGGCCGCACGGCGACCAGGTCGGGCTGGCGCCGTGATCACCGCGTCCGTCAGCGCGCCGCGCGACCTCCGCGCTCACCGCCTCCGTCTGCAGGGCCTGCTCGGTCCGGGCGGCGAAGCGGTCGGCGTCGAACACCTCGCGCGTCGCGAACGTCGCGACCACGCTCACCATGAGCGCGACCGCCGCCAGCACCGCCAGCACCCAGGAGACCGCGCGCCGCATCCGCCGCGAACGCTACGCCTCACCCGGAGTGGACGAAGCGCGCTCACCCGTGGCCGGCGGAAGCTGCTCGGCGTGGCGCTTCATATCGACATCCCCACCCCGGCCCAGCTCGCGACGCTGCTCGACACGCGCGCGCCCGACTGCGTCTCCATCTACCTGCCCACGAGCCCGCTGCCGCAGGACGCCGACCAGGCGCGGATCGAGTTCAAGAACCTCGTCACCGAGGCCGGCACGGACAACGAACTGCTCGACGACTTCGCCGAGGACCTCGTCGCCTGGTCGCTGCTCGCCCACAGCCTCGCCGTGTTCGCGACGCCCACGAGCCTGCGCAGCTTCCGGCTCCCGAACCAGCTCTCGAGCCTGGTGGTCAGCGCCGACCGCTTCCACGTCAAGCCGCTGCTGCGCGCGATCACGTTCCCGCAGGCCGCGCTCGTGCTCGCGCTCTCGCAGAACTCCGTGCGTCTGGTCGAGGTCGCGGGCGACGTGCCGCCGTCCACCATCGACGTCGCCGGGCTGGAGGCGGTGATCGCGGAGCAGCCGCTGCGCTACGCCCGTCAGGTCGACCGCGCCCTGCAGCCCACGCTCGCCGGCCTCGGCCTGCCGCTCATCCTCGCCGCCGCCGAGCCGATCAGCTCCTTCTACCGCGCCACCAACAGCTACCCGGACCTGCTCGACGACGGCATCGCCGGCAACCCGGAGCACATGACCGAGGCCGAGCTCGCCCACGCCGCCCGCCCGATCCTCGACGCCCTCTACGCGGCCGAGCTCGACACCCTGCGCGCCCGCTTCGAGGACGTGGCAGTCCAAGGGCCGCGCCGCGACCGACCTCACCGACGTCGCCCGTGCCGCCACGTTCGGCGCCGTCGACACGCTGTTCGTCGACATCGACGACCTCGTCGAAGGCACGCTCGACCCCGACAGCGGCGCGATCACCGGCGACGGCCAAGGCGTCGTGGACGAGATCGCCCGCCGCGTCCTCGCCTCCGGCGGCCGCGTCCTCGCGGTCCGCCGCGACGACGTCCCGCACGGCAACACCGCCGCCGCGCTGCTCCGCTACGCGATTTAGGCACACACTTTTCGCACTTCCGTGGCGATTCGGTCTTGTTCCGTGTGACCGATCAGCACGAGGATCCGGGGGTGCCGCAAGCCAACGTCGCGCCGGGCGCGAGTCGCTCGAGCGTCACCCCCGGTCCTGACGCCGAGATCGGTCCGCGTCGGCCGCGCGTCAGCACGGAGTCGTGACCGTCGCGCAGCTCCGCGACGGCCGGGCTCGAGCAAGGACGCGGTGCGCCGTCGCGTCGCGGCCGGCAGGCTCCATCGCGTGCACCGCGGCGTGTACGCCGTCGGGCACGCGGGCCTCTCGCGCGGAGGGACGCTGGATGGCCGCGGTGCTCGGGGCGGGCGAGGACTCCGCGCTGAGCCACCTGTCCGTCGCGCGGTTCTGGGACGTCTCGCGCTGGCGCACGCCGCGCATCAGCGTCATCTCGACGAAGCGTCGCAAGCTCGACGGCGTCGAAGTGCACACCGTGCGGCAGCCTCGACCCGCGAGACGTGCTGATCCGGAACGGCATCCGCGTGACGACCGTCGCGCGCATGTGCGTCGACCTCACCGACGAGCTCGACCCGTACCAACTCGCGTACGTGATCTACCGGGCCGAGTACTGGCACATCTTCAACCTCGCGGCCACCAGAGCGGCCATGGAACGCGCGAACGGCCGGCACAACCTGCACGTCCTGGAACACGCGCTCGAGCTCAATGCGAGCGGCTCGGCCGGCACGCGCAGCGCCAAGGAGGACGCGTTCCGCCGTCGCAGGCCGGCGAGCCGCTCGTGAACGTCAAGGTCGACGGCATCGAGGTCGACTTCCATTGGGCCGACGACAAGCGCATCGTCGAGATCGACGGCGTCCATCACCAACCGCACGAGCCACGAAGCTCGACGACGCCCGGCGCGACGAGCACTTCACCAGCGAGGGCTGGAGCGTGACCCGCATCGAGGTCTAGAACGACCAGAACACCGGTACCAACAGCACGGCCACCAGCCCGAACCACACGAGCAACGGGAGACCGAGCTTCCAGTAGTCGCCGAAGCGGTAGCCGCCCGGTTCCATGACCATCAGGTTCGCGGGGGTCGCGACGGGCGTGAGGAACGCGGCGGCCGCCGACACCGTGACCGCCATCAGCACGGGCTCGGCGGCGACGCCCATGTCCGTGGCGGCCGACAAGGCGACCGGGATCACGATCAGCGCCGTCGCCATGTTCGAGATGAGCTGCCCGAGCACCGCGGTCAAGACGAACAGCCCGAGCAGCAGCGCGTACGGGACCCGCGTCGCCGACCACGTCCACCAGGAGCGTCGGCCAGCTGCGCGGCCGCGCCCGTCGCCACCATCGCGGTCGACAGAGACATCATCCCGCCGACGAGCACGACGGTCGTCCAGGACACGCCGCGCTGGGCCTGCTCGACCGTCAACACGCGCAGCACCAGCAGCGCGCTCGCCGCCAACAGTCCCGCCGCCGCCGGCGGGACCGCGTCGGTCGCCAGCAACACGACCATCGCCGCCATCACGACCAGCGCCCGCTTCGCGCCCGTGCCCAACGGCATGGCCGCGCCGCACGAGCTCCGGCTCGTCCACCACGAGCAGCTCGTCCAGGCCGCGATCCAGCGCCGCCCACGTGCCCTGCAGCAGCAGCGTGTCGCCTTCGTGCAACGCCACCGCGCCGACGTCCTCCCCGCGCCGCTGCACCGCCAGCACGACCAGGTCCCCGCTCTCGGTCACCATCCCCGGGAACACCCGGTCGCCGGCCAGCGCGGACCGCGGCGGGATCACCACCTCCGCCACGCCGGACCGCCGGTTCAGCAAGGCCTCTTCCGGATGGTCGAGCTCGTACTGCGCGATCAGCGTCCGCGCGTGCCCGCTGAAGTCGGGAGCGATCGAGCGGGGCGTCCGGGCCGGCAGCAGCCGTTCCCCGAACACCAGGACGATCGCCACCGTCCCCAGCACCAGCGGCACGCCGACCAGCGCGAACGAGAAGAACCCGAACCCGTCGCCCCCGGCACCGCGTCGGAGACGATCACGTTCACGGGCGTCCCGGTCAGCGCCAGCAGCGACCCGGCGTGCGCGGCGAACGCCAACGGCAGCATCAACTGCGAGGGCGAGCGCCCCGTCTGCACGGCCAGCACCACGGCGACGGGCACCAACGCCGCCACCGCCCCGTTCACGTTCAGCAACGCGGTCAGCCCGGCCGCCAGCGCCATCGTCATCACGATCAGCCGCGTCCGGCTCCCGCCGACCCGGGCCACCAACTGCTGCCCCACCCACGCCGTCACGCCGGACACTTCCAGGGCTTCGCTCACCACGAACAGCGACGCGATGAACAGCACGGTCGGGTCACCGAACCCGGCCAGCGCATCGTCTAGCGAGAGCACCCCGGATGCCCACAAGGACAACGCCACCAGCACCGCCACGACCGCGACCGGCACCTTGTCCACCACGAACAGCACCACGGCCGCGCCGAGCACGACATAGGTGATCGTGCTCTCGTCCATCTACGGGTGCACAGGCGCGCCGGGCCCCCAGGGAATCCCGAGCAGGTACCACGCCACGAAGAACAGCGTCCACGCGATCGACAGGAAGATCACGTACGGGAGCATCAGCGAGACGACGGTCCCGATCCCCGCGTGCCGGTTGTAGCGCTGGACGAAGACCACGATCAGCGGGAAGTACGCCATCAGCGGCGTCACGACGTTCAGCGGCGAGTCGGCCACGCGGTAGGCCGCCAGCACGGTCTGCGGCGTCACGTCGAGCCGGATCAGCAGCGGGATGAAGATCGGCGCGAGGATCGCCCACTTGGCGATGGCCGCGGGCATGATCAGGTCCACGACCATCGTCACGATGATGAAGCCGATCAGCAGCCAGATCGCGCCGATGTCCATCGACTCGAGCACGTCGCCGAGCCCGACCGCGGCGACCTCGGCCATGTTCGAGTACGAGAAGTACGCGATGAACTGCGCGATCAGCAGGAACAGGAACAGCAGCGACGCCATCCCGGCCCAGGACTTGGTGATCGAGGCCAGGATCTCGGCGCTGGTCTTGATCGTCCCCGCCCCGCGCCCGTAGGCCAGGCCGGCGGCGAAGAAGATCAGCGCGATGATCACGATCAGGCTGTCCATGAACGGCGAGTCGCCGATCACGCGGCCGGTCATCGGGGTCCTGCAGCGGCGCGCCGGGGATCACGGTCAGCAACGTGATCACCACGACCACGCCGAGCGTCGCCCACAGCGCGTAGCGCAGCCCGCGCGCCTCGCCGGCCTCGTCCACGACCGGCTCGTCCGCCGGGTCCTCGCCCGCGTCGGCCGGGTCCCAGGGCGGCATCCGCGCCTCGACCAGCCGCGTCGTCACCACCGTCAGCACGATCGTGACGAACAGCGCCGACACGATCCCGAAGTACAGGTTCGCGGCGAGGTCGATCTCGCGCGTTCGGGTCCACGAGCGCGGACGCGTCGTTGGTGATCTCGGTCAGCACCCCGTCCAGCGGCGTGATCAGGAAGTTCACGCCGAACCCGGCGGCGACGCCCGCGAACGCCGCCGCGATGCCCGCCAGCGGGTTGCGCCCGACGCTCTTGAACGCCACCGCGCCCAGGGGTATCAGCACGATGTAGCCCGCGTCGGAGGCGACGCTGGAGATCATGCCGAGCAGCACGATGATGAACGTCAGCGAGCGCGGCTCGAGGAGACCGCGACGAGCCTGCGGATCAGCGCGCCGATCAGCCCGGCGGCCTCGGCGAGGCCGACGCCGATCATCACCACGAGGATGATCGCGACCGCCGCGAAGTTGCGGAAGTTGTCGACGAACGACGTGAACAGGAAGCGGACGCCGTCGACGGTCAGCAGGCTCCTGGACCTCGCTCGTCTTCTCCCGCACCTCGTAGCTCGGCGGCCGGCTCCGGCTCGTTCGGCCCGACGTAGACGGGGATCGTGGAGCCGCCGTAGTAGGTCTCCTCCGACGAGCGCCGGCGGCGGCTCGACGACCTGGTAGGTCGCCTTGATGTCGAACCACGCGAGCAGCTGCGACAGCACGATCACGCCGACGCACAGCCAGAGGAACAGGATCGCCGGGTCGGGCATCTTGTTGCCGAGCCGCTCGATCCCGTCGAGCATCCGCTGCATCCGCGTGTGCGGCGCGCGCGGGCGTCGGCTGGGACCGTCGTGTCAGCCACGCCAGCGCTCCGCGCAACTCGCCGAAGAAGGCGGCCTCGAACGCCACGGCGCGCTCGAGCTCGTCGATCAGCACGCGCTCGTCGGGCGCGTGGATGTTGGCGTAGCCGTCGGTCGCGCCGACCAGCAGGATCTCGGCGCTCGGGCGCGGCCGCGGCAGAGCGCGTTCACGAGCGGGATCGACCCGCCGCCCGCCGCGCTCACCGGCTCGATGCCCCAGGCCTGCGACCATCGCCGCCCGCGCGGCCTCGTAGGCCGGGCCGGCGGTGTCGGCGGAGAAGCCGTTGCCGGTCGCGCCCGCGCTCACCTCGAGCTCGATCCCGAACGGCCGCTGCGCCTCGCAGATGGCGCGACCAGCGCCGCCTGCGCCTCGACCGCGTCCTGCTCGGGATGCACGCGCAGGTTGATCGTGGCGCGCGCGTGCGGCGACACCGCGTTGAGCGCGTTGTCGACGCGACGGCACGTCGATGCCCGGTGACCGTGATCGCCGGCCCCGACCACACGCGCGAGCCGAGCCCGCCGGTGCCGATCAGCGGCATCCCGTCGCGGACCTCGGCGAGCTCGCGGAACTCGTCGTCGCTGTAGGACTCGCCGTCCCACTCCTCGCGCCGCAGGCCGTCCACGGCGACGTCGCCGTCGTCGTCGTGCAGCGTCGACGAGCGCGCGCAGCACCGCCAGCAGCGCGTCGGGCGCGGCGCCGCCGAACTGGCCGCTGTGCTTGGCGCCCGCGAGCGTCGTGACCTCGACCGTGACCATCGCCATGCCGCGCAGCGCGACCGTCAGCGTCGGCACGCCCGGCCGCACGCTGCCCATGTCGCCGATCACCATCGCGTCGCAGGCGAAGGCCTCCGGCGCGGTCGGCGGGTAGGTCGTCAGCGCGCCGCCGCCGACCTCCTCCTGGCCCTCGATGACGAGCTTGATGCCCGACCGGCGGCCGCCCGTCCCACGCCCGCAGCGCGCCGACGTGGGCGATGATGTTGGCCTTGGAGTCGGCGCTGCCGCGACCGTAGATCGCGCCGTCGCGCTCGATCGGGCTCGAACGGCGGCGACGTCCACAGCGACTCGTCCCCCGCGGGCACGACGTCGTAGTGGCTGTAGAGCAGGACGGTCGGCGCGCCCGTCGGGCGCGGGGATCTCGCCGGTGAGCACCGGCGCCGTGTCCGGCAGGTCCAGCGACCCGAGGTTCTGCACGCCCGCGGCGCGGAACAACTCGGTGACGTGCTCGAACGCGTCGAGCAGCTGCCGCCGCGTCGGCTCGGGGTAGCCGGCCGCGGAGATCGACGGGATCGCGACCAGCTCCGCGAGGTCCTGCTTGAGGCCCTCGAGCAGGCTCACCTGTGACATGAACGCACCTTCTGACTTATCAGGGTGAAGCGGCATCACCCCCGTGGGATGATGGGTCTCACGTACGAGCTGCTGCGTATCCAGAACCGCGACGGCGAGGAGACGACGGTCTATCTCGTCCGTCATCCCCTGCGCACGACGCGCGTGTCCGTCCTGCATTTCGACCCGCCAGCAGCGGCTGGACCACTGGTGCGCGACGAACGGTCACAAGGAGGCGATCGTCGGCGGGTTCTTCCTGCGCGATCCGTTCCGGCCGCTCGGAGAGGTGTGGCGGAACGGTGTGCGCGTCGAGCACGAGCCCGTCGCCGCGCCATGGACGGACAAGCGCGCCTGCGTGCACGTCGACGGCGACGTCCGTCTCGCCCCGCGGGACGCGCTGCCGGCGGACCCGGTCGGCGACCTCGTCCAGGCCGGCCCGCTGCTCGTCCGCGACGGGCGCTCGGTGATCGACGGCTCGGACCCTGAGGGCTTCTCGGCCGGCAGCGCGCAGTTCGACTCCGACATCACCGTCGGCCGCTACCCGCGCGCCGCGCTGGGCGTGAGCGAGGACGAGCTGCTGGCGGTGTGCTGCGACGGCCGGCGCTCGGGCGTCGACGCGGGCCTGGACATGGCGGAGCTCGCCCGGCTGCTGATCTCGTTCGGCGCCCGCGACGCGATCAACCTCGACGGTGGCGGATCGACGACCCTCGTGCACCGCGGCCACCTCCTCAACCGCCCGTACTCGAACGTGGACCAGCCCGCGCCGGAGTCGCGTGCGGTGGTCACCGCGCTCCTCTTCACGGCCTGAAGATCACGAGCACCTCCGCCGGACGATCGACGGCGGTGACGGCGTGCGGCTCCCAGGTGGAGAACGTGGCCGCCTCGCCGGCGCCGAGCACGCGGTCGGACGCGCCGACGAGCAGCCGGACCGCGCCGTCGAGCACGTACAGCCACTGGTGCCCTTCGTGCTGATGACGGACCGGTGCCTCGACCGGCAGGACGATCCGGTACACGCGCGGGCCGTCGGCGCGCTCGGGCCCGACGGGCCACCACGTCCGGCCGTCCTGGGCGGGGTCCGGCACGCGCTGCTCCGCGAGGAGCGCGTCGGTGGACACCTCCAGCGCCGCCGCGAGCCGCTCGACCTGCGTCAACGTGAGCCGCCGCGCACCGGTCTCCAAGCGGCTGATGGTCGACGCCGTCATTCCCGCGCGCTCGGCCAGCTGCGCGAGCGAGAGCCCGCGTTCGAAGCGCGCCTGCCGGATTCGGGCGCGGACCCGCTCCTCGATTGCCATTTCGGCAACGAGGTTGGCAGCCGCGAAGCGACCCGCAACCTCAGCCGACATGCAGATCGACGTTCCGGGCGGCCACATCAACGCGGTGATCGAAGGCGAAGGGCCGCTGGTGCTGCTCGTCCACGGCTTCCCGGAAGGCGCGTGGGCGTGGCGCCATCAGCTCCCCGCGCTCGCCGCCGCCGGCTACCGCGCGGTCGCGATCGACGTGCGCGGCTACGGCGAGTCGTTCGTCCCCGAGGGCGTCGAGGCCTACCGGATGCTCGCCCACGTGGCCGACAACGTCGCGGTGCTGCGACGCGCTCGGCAGCAGACACCGCCGTGGTCATCGGCCACGACTGGGGCTCGCCCATCGCCGCGGCGTCCGCCCAGCTCCGCCCCGACCGGTTCACCGCGGTCGCGCTGCTCGGCGTCCCGTACCGCCGCGCGCGCGACAGCCGCCGCAGTTCCCGCCCGACTTCTACGTCTGCGCACTTCCAGGGCCCGGCGAGCGCGGAGATCGAAGCCGACGTCGCGAGCTGGCTGCGCCGCTTCTACGCCGCGCTCACCGACGGCACGCCGGGCTGGTTCGGCGTGCCCGATGCACCTGCCCGACGCGCCGCTCCCGGCCTGGGTCGACGACTTCGACGCGATCGTCGCCGCCTTCGAGCGCAACGGCTTCGCCGGCCCGCTCAACCGCTACCGCAACTTCCTCCGCGACTGGGAGGACCTGGCCGCGTTCGACGAGCTGCACGCGCCGTCGATCTTCATCACCGGCGAGCGCGACAGCACGCGCCTCTGGATGGGCGACCGCCGAGGGCACCGTGATCGTCCCGACTGCGGCCACTGGGTCCAGCAGGAACGGCCGGACGAGGTCAACGCGGTGCTGCTCGAGTTCCTGCAGCGCGTGCGATGAGGTCGACGCAGTCGTCGAGCGACGAGCGCCGTCGAGTCGAGCGTCAGGTGGAACACGCCGGGCTCGCTCGCGTCGAGCCCGTAGAGGTCTTCGAGGTACGCGCGGCGGAAGCGGTCGGCGCGGTTGAGCCGGCGCTCGGCCTCCGCGTGGTCGATGCCCTCGATCGCCATCGCCTGCTCGCACCCGCGCCGTCCTTCGGCCCGTCGAGCAGCACGTGCAGCACGCCCGGGTCGCCGGCGCAGCAGGGCGACGCCGCGCGCGGCCGAGGATCACGCCGCGACCGGTCTCGGCCAGCGCTTGCACCTCCCGCTCGAACTCGCGCCGCTTCGCCTCGTCCGGCAGCAGGTCCTCCACCGTCAGCCCCGCCGGCGTCCCCCAGGCCACGGCCATGCGAGGCGAGCCTGGACAGCCGCGGCGCCTCGTCGCCGCACTCCTCGGGGTGCGGGAGGTGCGGGCGGCCGAGGAACGGCACGTCGAGGCGCTCGCGCCAGCGCGGGCGCGACCCGCGAGCCACCCGCGCCGTAGAACGCCGCGATCGTCACGAGCGTCATCGCGGGCCGCCTCGCGAAGTGCCGCGCCACCAACGCCGCCAGCGCGACCACGGTCATGATCGCCGCCATCGGCACCGCGCTGTCGGTCCCGGCCGCGCCGACCAACGGCGCCACCGCGGCGCCGATCACGAACTGGCCCATGCCGAGCAGCGCCGAGGCCGTGCCGGCGACCTCGGCGTGATCGTCGAGCGCGAGCGCGGTCGAGTTCGGGAGCACGAACGCCAGGCTCGACACGATGACGAACATCGGCACGAGGACCGCCACCACCCCCAGCCCGCCGACCGACACGACCACCAGCAGCGCGCTCGCCGAGATCGCGATCGCGAACAGCCCGGCCGCGCAGCAGGTACGCCGGGCCGAAGCGGCCGACGAGCCGCGCGTTGACCTGGCTGCCCGCGATCAGCCCCAGCCCGTTCATCGCGAACAGCACGCTGTAGAGCTGCGGCGAGACGCCGTAGATGCCCTGCAGCACGAACGAGGAGCCGGAGATGTAGGCGAACAGCGCGCCGAACCCGAGTCCGCCCGCGAGCCCGTGCCCGACGAACCAGCGGTCGCGCAGCAGCGCGCGCATGGTCGCGCAGCGTCGTCGCCAGGCCGCTGTCGGAGCGACGCTCCGGCGGCAGCGTCTCCCGCAGCCCGAACGTGACGAGCAGCGCGATCAGCGCCGACAGCACCGTCAGGACGACGAAGATCCCGCGCCACGACGTGTGGTTCAGGACCTGGCCGCCGGCGAGCGGCGCGAGGATCGGCGCCAGCCCGGTGACCAGCATCAGCGAGGAGAACAGCCGGACCGCGGCGGCGCCCGAGTGCAGGTCGCGCACGACGGCGCGCGCGATCACGACGCCACCCGCACCCGCCAGCCCCTGCACGAACCGCAGCCCCATCAGCGTCAGCACGTTCGGGGCCGAGCGCGCACAGCACCGACGCCACCGCGTAGGTGCTCATGGCCGCGATCAGCGGCGTCCGGCGGCCGAGCCGGTCGCTCAGCGGCCCGATCAGCAACTGGCCGAGCGCGAGCCCCGCGACGCACGCGGTCAGCGTCAGCTGGACCGGCGACGCGCTCGTCTCGCAGCGATCGCGCGCGATCTCCGGGAACGCCGGCAGGTACATGTCGATCGACAGCGGCCCGATCGCGTTGACCGAGCCCGAGGACGATCACGAGGCGCACCGAGGCGCCGTCGCTCACGGGGACTGCGGCAATTTGTGCGACCCGCGCTTGGCCGGCTTCGCCGACGGCGGTGGGACGACGGGCCCGATGTCGCCGTCGGGTGCCTCGTCGAGGTCCACGATCACGGGCGCGTGATCGCTGGGGCCGGAGCCCTTGCGCGCCTGGCGGTCGATCCACGCCGCCTTGACCCGCTCGGCCACCGGCGCGCTCGCCAGGACCAGGTCGATCCGCATGCCCAGGTCCTTGTGGAACATGCCCGCGCGGTAGTCCCAGTAGGAGAACACGCGCTCGTCCGGCCAGCGGTCGCGGACCACGTCGTGCAACCCGAGCGCCTGCAGGCTCGCCAGCGCCTCGCGTTCCGGCGCCGTGACGTGCGTCGAGCCGACGTAGGCGGCCGGGTCGAAGACGTCGTCATCGGTCGGCGCGATGTTCACGTCGCCGAGCACGACCTTCGCTTCCGGCCCCGCCGCGACCATGTCCTTCAGCGCGCCGAGCCACTCGAGCTTGTACGCATAGTGCGGGTCCTCGGGCGCGCGCCCGTTGGGCACGTACACGCACGTGAAGCGGATGCCGCCGCACGTGGCGGTCACCGCCCGCGCCTCCGGGTCCGGGAAGCCCGGCCCGTCCGGGATGCCGCGCACGACATCCTCGATCCCGACCTTCGACAGGATCGCGACGCCGTTCCACGCCCCCTGCCCGTGCACCGCGGTCTCGTACCCGCGCGCACGCAGCTCGTCGTCGAGCAACGCGCCGAACGCATCGTCGGTGAGCTTGGTCTCCTGCAGGCACACGACGTCCGGCTTGCGTTCGTCCAGCCACGGGAGCAGCCGCGGCACGCGCTGCTTCACCGAGTTCACGTTCCAGGTCACGATCCGCACGGCTCTCAGCCTACGCGGCCCCACCCGAAGGCAGGGCCGCGCAGTCACGGACCTACGGGTTGGTGGTGGACAACGTGAACGTCAGCGTCTTGCTGTACGTGCCCGTGCGCAGCGGATCGTTGGCCTTGATCAGCTGCTTGAACGCGATGTCGACGACGTCGTTGCTCACCGGCGCCGTCCAGGCGCTCTTGGAGAACGACACCTGGAGCGGCTCGGCCAGCGAGAACGCGCCGTTCATCAGACGGCCGGGATCGGAGACGCTGAGCGCCGCGTCACCCGCCGTGCTGATCACGTTCGCGGACGCGTGAGCCGTGTACTCCCGCGCGACGCCCGGGACGAACGGCGCGAACGACGCGTTCGTGCCCAGCGTCAGGCCGAGGGTCGCCGGCACCGTGCCGCCGACGGGGGCGTCGACGTGCGTCGCGGCCAGGAACTTGAAGTACGAGCGATGCTGCTTGCCCGTCTTCGTCGTGAACACGAACTCACGGCACGTGTCGCCCCAGGCCGTCGTCGTCTGCCACGGGTAGGTGTACGTGCCGGACGCGTCGACCGACAGCGTCTTGCCGGCCTTCGTGACCGCGGCCACCGGGACCGGACGCGGCGTGATCGCGACCTGGCCCGGGGTGACCGTCGCCCGCGTCGTGCAATCGATCTGGCGCGAGTACGGGTTGTTCTTGGTGGCGATGTCGAGCCCGCTCAAGCCGTCGTCGACCTTGAATCTGAGCGGGACCTCCGTGCCCGACACCACGGTGGTGATCGCCGGCCCGGCCGGCACGTTCTCGAAGCCGCGGGCGCAGTCCGGGTGCGTGTCGAACGCCTCCGAGTTGTCGCCGCGGGCGGTCGTGCCCTGGACGGCGCTGTAGCCGAGGCCGCGGCGCGCGAACGTCGCCCACACCGTGCACTTGTCGGCCGGCTCGCGGAGCTCGGCCGCGGCGATGATCGCCTTCGAGGCGACGACCAGGCCGGGGTTGCAGCCCTGCAGCTTCAGACCGTCCATCACGTACTGCAGCGCACGGTTGTTGCCGCCCGTGTTCCACCCCTGGTAGAGCTCGCGGTTGTAGCCGTACTTGTCGATCAGGTCCCAGTTGAGGTCCCACAGCACGGACGCCCAGCCGTGGCCGAGGCCGTGCGGGAGCGCCAGCGACGCGCCATTGAGCCAGCCGCCGGTCTTGATCGAGTCGTACGTGAACGGCTGGATCTCCATGTTGCGCGAGTACGGCCGCGGGCGGATGCCGGCGCCGTTGCGGTTGCCCTGGAACAGCGCGTACGGGCCCATGCCGCGACCCACGTCCGGGTTGTCGACCGTCGGGTCCATCGTGAAGGTCAGCGCGAGGTAGTCGCTCCAACCCTCGCCCGCCTGCTCGTTGCCGCCGAGGCAGCTGTTGCCCACGCCACCGGTCAGGCGGCTGGAGATGCCGTGACCGTACTCGTGGATGATGATCCCGTTCTCGAGATCGCCGTCGCGGATGCCGGTGTGCGCCGGGTTCTTCTTGATGCCGCCCGTCTTCGGGCCGGCCGCGATGGCGGCCTTGAGCGCGGTGCCGTCGGCCTGCGTGACCGCGACCGACGGGATCGTGATCGCCGGCGTGGCGGCGAGCGAGCCGTTGATGGCCGGGGCCGCGCCGGTCGCGTTGTGGGCCACCACGACGGCCTTGGCGCCCTTGGCCTGAGCCACCTGCAGGCGCGTCAGGTACGGGCACAGCGTCGGCGGGTTGGTGACGGTCGTGCCGCCGTCGACGACGGCGATCCAGCTGCCGGCCGGGAGCTCGGCCGGGTACAACTCGGGCGTGCAACCGGTCCCGGCGTAGACGAACGCGCCCGTGAGGCCGGCGTTGGTCACCGGGGGGCCGAGGCGCGCCCACGTGGCGTTGATCGGCGCCTCGACGCCGTCGACCAGCACGAGGTTCTGCGCGCCGATCTGGTTGCCCGGCCACAGGTACATCTGCATCCGCGGCGTGCCGCCGTCGTTGGTCGGCGGGCTGAAGTTGGCGTTGTTGGTGCCGTTGCCGTCGGCCGCCTCCGCGCGGACGTAGTCAGTGCCCGTGCCGCCGCGGCCGTAGTTGTTGGTCTGGAAGTTGCCCGACGCCTCGTCGAACCCGTACTTCCACGCGAGGTCGTGGATCATGTTGTTCGCGTAGAACAGGTTCGCCGTGTTGGCGTCCCGGTAGGCCTGCGCGTGCTCGGTGAAGTCGATCGGGAAGTCGAACTTGAGCGCTGCGCCGCCATCCGGGCTGCTGTTCGGATCCGGGAGGTTGTCGGCGTCCTGGTCCATGAACGCGTGCGCGTTGTTGCCGCGCGTGATCGTGTACTCGGGGCCGGCCGCACCGTTCTCGTCATGCCAGCCGAACGGCGATGCGTCGCGGTCCGCCGGGTTGGTGATGTTGAACCGGTCGGAGTCGTTGGGGCTCTCCGACGGGAACCGGTGAAGACGTTGTAGCTGGCCCCGTCGTTCGCCGGGTTCTGCGTCTTGAGCACGAACGCGGGCGGCGCGAAGTTCGCGCTGATCTTGTTCTCCCGCGGCCAGCGCGGCGCCCGTGTGCTGGGCGTCGTCGTGGATCACGAGGTCATCGGAATCCAGCAGCTCGCCGGTCCGCGCGTCGACGTTGGTGAGCCAGCGCTGTGACTCGGACGCGGCGTCGATCTCCGTCTGCCACGCCAGCCGCAGGCTGCCGTCGGCCGCGGGCCGCCAGCCGAGCTTGGCCTGGATCGGCGAGGCCGAGATGCCGCCGCCGCTGACCACGGCGTTGCTGCCCTTGGACTCGGTCACCCGCAACCCGGCGGGATCGTCCAGCCCGAGCGCCTGCGCCGCGACCTCGACCGCGTCGGGAGCGTCGAGCGACGCCGGCGTGGCGCCCGCGCGCAGGTGCTTGTACAGGTTGCCGCCCGCGAACACGATGCGCCCGTCACGGCCCACGTTCACGGTCACCTGACTGCCGAGCACGTCGTAGCCCGCGTGCCGCTGCACGAGGCTGACGTGGGTGACCCCGGTGGCTGAGGTCTTGTAGCTGCCCTGCACCGCCATCTGGGCCACATCCGCGGCCGTCACCCCGAATTGGGCGGCGTTCGCGCTGACGTAGTCACGCGCGATGTCCTCCGTCGATGCTGCCCACGCGGGCGCCGCGCTGCCAAGGGCAAGCGCCGCCGCAAGGACCGTTACCGGTCCTCGAACGTTGTGTTGCAAGGTCCCTCCTATCCCCACGGTCCCCGGCGACCGCAACCCCTCAGCGCGGCCGCCGGCTGATGTCCGTCTCCCAGCAATCAGGAACCTATGAGAAAACGAGGAGTCGCCGCTAGGGCTGGATGTCCGCGCACGGACTCGGGGCGAGGTTTCTCGGCCGATCTGGCACCCCAGAACGAGAAAGGCCCGCGCCGCACGGGGTTCCGCGCGCGGGCCTTTGCCCTACGGGGTGTCGACGGCGAGGCCGCTAGTGGCGCCCGCGACCATGGCCGTGGCCGTGGCCGTGGCCCTTGCCGCGATCCCGGTCGTGGCCCTTGGCCTTGCCCTTGCCCTTGCTCGAGAACTTCACCTTGTCGAGGTACTTGAAGCCCACCTCGGCCGCCTCGAACGGGTTGAACGTGGTGTCGCCGAAGCGCGGGTCGTGCTCGACCGTGTAGTACCGGATCTGGCCCTTGGCGGCCGCGAAGATCTTCGGGAAGTCGATGCTGCCGCGGCCGACGATCTCGATCCGCCCGTCGCTCGCGCGACGGTCCTTGACGTGGAAGAACTGGATCCGGTCGCCGTACCGCTTGAGCAGCGCGACCGGGTCCTGGCCGCCCTGGACCGCCCAGTAGAGGTCGAGCTGGAACGTCACGTTCTTCTTGGACGTGTTGGCCATGACGATGTCGTAGGCCGTGCGCCCGTTGTAGACCTTCTTGAACTCCCAGTTGTGGTTGTGGAGGATCAGCGTCTGGCCCGCCTGGCGCGCCTTCGCGCCCGCCGCGTCGAGGTACTTGGCGTACGCGACCCAGTCGGCCTCGGTGTTGAGCTTGTCGTTGGGCGTCGCGCCCGAGCCGAAGTACTTGGTGCCGAGGACCTTGTTGTCGGCGATGATCTGGTCGACGTTCTGGGGGGCGGTCGGGTCGCCGACGTCGACGTGGCGACCGGGCGCCTTCAGGCCGTACTTGCGCAGCAGGTCCTTGTACGGCTGCGGGGTGAGGCCGCTGAGCTGGAACGGCTCGACGTTCTTGTAGCCGTAGGAGCGCAGCTTCGCGAAGACTTCCTCGGTGCGCTGGACCGTGGCCGCGTCGGGGCCGAACCCGACGTACTCGGCGAACGTCCACAGCTGGACGTTGATCTGCTGCGTCGGAACGCCGCGGCCACCGTGGCCCTTCTTGCCGCCTGCCATCGCGGTGTCGGCGACGCCTGCGCTCATGCCGATGGCGAGCGCGGCGGCGACGAGACCGCGGATAAATGACTGCTTCATGGAGTGTGCCTCCCCGGCCAGAGATGAGAAAACCGATCCCGTCTCATCCGCGTGACGCTAAGGTCGCCGCGCATGGGTCGCTGGTGGACGCTTTTGGCCGTGTGCCTCGGCACGTTCATGTTGCTGGTGGACGTGACGATCGTCAACGTGGCGCTTCCGGCGATCGAGGAGGACCTCGGGTCGGCGTTCGAGGACCTGCAGTGGGTGATCGACGCCTACGCGCTGACGCTCGCCGCGGCCCTGCTCGCCGGCGGGTCGCTCGCGGATCTGCTGGGGCGGCGCCGGATCTACGTGATCGGCGTGGCGCTGTTCACGTTCGCCTCGTTGCTGTGCGGCCTGGCGGGCTCGCCGCTGATGCTCAACCTCGCGCGCGGGCTCCAGGGTGTGGGCGCGGGCCTGATGTTCGCCTGCTCGCTGGCGCTGCTGGCCAACACGTACCGCGGCAAGGACCGCGGCACGGCGTTCGGCATCTGGGGCGCGACGACCGGCGCCGCGGTCGCGATCGGCCCGCTGGCCGGCGGCATCCTCACCGACCTGATCGGCTGGGAGGCGATCTTCTTCGTCAACCTGCCGATCGGCCTGCTCGTGGTGGCGTTGACGCTGCGCTACGTCGCGGAGTCGCGCAACGAGCACGCGGGCGGCATCGACGTGCTCGGGCTCGTCCTGTTCTCCGCCGCGCTGGCCGCGCTCGTCTTCGGCCTGATCCGCGGCAACGACGAGGGCTTCACCTCGCCGCTGATCCTGACGCTGCTGATCGGCTCCGCCGTGCTGCTCGTCGCGTTCGTGTTCGTGCAGCGCACCGCCGCGCACCCGACGTTCGATCTCTCGCTGTTCCGCGTGCCCACGTTCGTCGGCGGGTTGATCGCCGCGTTCGTGCTGAGCGCGGCGATGTTCGCCTCGTTCCTGTACCTGACGCTCTACATGCAGAACCAGCTCGGCTACTCCGCCCTGGAGGCCGGCGTCCGGTTCCTGCCGATCTCGCTGCTGTCGTTCATCGTCGCGCCCGATCTCGGGCAAGCTCGCCGAGCGGCTGGGCGTGCGCTGGTTCATCGGCGCCGGCCTGCTGTTCGTCGCCGGCGCGCTGTTCTCGTTCAGCGGGCTCGACGTCGGCGACGACTGGACCGCGCTGCTGCCCGGCATGATCCTCGGCGGCATCGGCATCGGCATGGTCAACGCGCCGCTGGCCACCACCGCCGTCGGCGTGGTCGAGCCCCAGCGCGCGGGCGTGGCCTCGGGCATCAACTCCACCGCGCGCCAGGTCGGCATCGCCACCGGCACCGCCGTGTACGGCGCGATCGCGGCGGGCGTGATCGACGGCCGCGCCCCCGAGTTCGCCCAAGCCGTCGGCGGGCGCATCCCGGAGGGCGTGGAGGGCTCCTTCAGCGACTTCATCCTGTTCGGCGCCTACGAGCAGCTCGGCCGGCAGGCGATCGAACCCGGCCGCGCCGCCTTCATCGACGGCCTCGACCAGCTCCTGGTGGTCGGCAGCGTCGTGGCGTGGTCGGCGCGGTCCTGTGCTTCGTGCTGATCCGGCCGCGCGACTTCGTCGACCACGCGTAGCGCGCCGTCCGCGCGTGTGACGCTTCACGGCGCCGCCCAGCCTCGCCGTCCCTGCATGCTGCTGGCGCCATCGCTGCTACGTTCACCCACGGACTGCGGTCGCCTGCGCGCCAGCCTCGTCCACGCGCTCCGCTCGTGGGCACCGACGAGGAGATCGACACGCTGCGCTAGAGCTCGTAGTCGAACCAGACGCGGTGGGTCCGTCGGCGTCGACCGCCATGCCGCCCGCGCCGCTGATCGTCTTGAGCGCGCCGGCGCCGCTCTCCGGGACGATCAGGAAGTGCTCGTGCGCCCGGTCGGCGCCGCTGGTGCTCGCAGCGTGCGTGAAGTTGAACGTGCCGGCCTGTCCGTCCAGTGCCCCTTCGAAGGACTCCATCGCGACGTACGTGCCGACCCCGCGTGCCTGATCGAACGCGGAGGTGAAGATCGTCGCCGAGCGGCCGCTGACTTCACCCTCGTACGTCTTGACCATCGTCGCGACGCCGACGGGCAGGACGGTCTCGATCGGCGAATCGAGCGCCACGGCGTTGAATGACTCGACGCGGAAGGTTCCGGTGGCTCGCATCCGGCGAGATTAGTGGTTGACCGCGGCGCGGCACCGTGGGACGTTGTCGCGACGTGACGGCCGTGCTGCAGCGCTCCACCCGCCGCACGATCGCCGAGCTCCCGGGCCCGCGCGGCGTGCCCGGGGCCGGGAAACGCGCTGCAGCTGCGCAACACCCGGCTGCACCTCACGCTCGAGCGCTGGGCGCGCCGGCACGGGCCGGTGTTCCGGTTCGCGATCGGCCCGATGCCGGTGGTCGCGTTCTCCGAGCCGGACGCGATCAACGCGATCCTGCGCGAGCGACCGGACGGCTACCGGCGCTGGCGCGAGGTCGAGGACGTGTTCCGCGAGGTGGGCATCCACGGCGTGTTCTCGGCCGAGGGCGGCGAGTGGCGCCCGCAGCGGCGGCTCGCCGTGATGGCGCTCAACACGAACCATCTGCACCGCTACTTCGACGTCATCCGCGTGTCGGCGATCGGCTGCGCGGCCGCTCGACGCGGCGGCCCGTTCCGGCGAGTCGTTCGAGCTGCAGCGCGCGTACATGGCCTTCACCACCGACGTGGCGTCGGCGCTCGCGTTCGGGCAGGACCTGAACACCGTCGAGCACGAGAGTGAGCTGCAGGGCCACATCGAGCGCGTGTTCCCGATGCTCAGCCGCCGCATCAACGCGCCGTTCCCGTACTGGCGCCACGTCAAGCCCCGGCCGATCGCGCCGCCGAGCGCTCGCTCCCCGAGGTCCGCCGCGCGGTGGAAGGGTTCATCGCCCAGGCCCGAGCGCGGATGGACCAGCGCCCGGAGCTCTACGCGCACCCCGAGAACTTCCTCGAGAGCATGCTCGCCGCGCAACGCGCGGGGCGCTACAGCGACGAGGAGGTGTTCGGCAACACGTTCCAGATGCTGCTCGCCGGCGAGGACACGACCGCGCACTCGCTGTCCTGGGTGAGCTACTTCATCGCCCGTGACCCGGCGTTGCAGCGCCGCCTGCGCGGAGGCCGCGCCCGTGATCGAGAACCCCGACACCACGTTCGAGTACGGCGACGCGTCCTGCGGAGACGATGCGGCTGAAGTCCGTCGCCCCGCTGATCTTCGTCGAACCGCTCGACGACGTCACGGTGGTCGGCGTCGATCTCCCGCGCGGCACCCGCGTGATCGCGCTCACGCGCTACGCCGGCGCCCACGGCGCCGCCACGTTCGACCCCGAGCGCGAACGCGACCGAAGCGCTTCCTGACGTTCGGTGCGGGCGCGCGCTTCTGCCCGGGCCGCAACCTCGCCCTGCTCGAGGCCCGCACCGCGCTCGCGATGCTCACCCGCCATTTCGAGATCACGCTCGACCCGGCGGCGCCGCCGGTGCGCGAGCGCTTCGGCTTCACGATGCAGCCCACCGGCCTGCGCGTGCACGTCCGCGCAGGTCCATAGGTCACGGCGACTCTACGCCGGCGAGCGATCGGTCCGGCTCCCGGAAGACCTCGGGGTCAAGATCCGCGAGACGGCGCCCCCGCGGCTAGGCGTGCGCGGGCTCCAGCAGCTCGGCGCTGGCCCGGCTGACGGCGATCTCGCCGCGGATCGCGACCTCGCGCTCGAGCCGGTACTCGGTGAGCTCGTCGCGGACGAACTCGATCGCGCGCTCCTCGGACACGTCCGCCGTCTGGTCGTCGCGCAGCACGGTGATCCACAGCACCTCGCCGTTCTCGCAGTCGAGCACGTGCGAGGCCTCGAAGCCCTCCATCGTCTGCATCCGGTCGACGAAGCCCTGCGTCGACGGTCTGCAGCAGCTCGGGACCGTGCCGCTGCGGACGTGGTAGAGCCGGATGCTGACGCTCTTGCGCCGGCCGCCGTAATGCACCGGGTCGAGCATCCCCTCCGCCGCGCGGCTGACCGCGCTCTCGCCGTGGATCGCGTCGAAGCGCGTGTGCGTCGATGTCCGCCAGCTCGGTCTGGGTCCAGCGCTGCGCCAGCGCGCGTGAGGCCTCGGCCTGCGCGGCCTCGGCGAACAGGCTGAGCGTGAAGAGGTCACCCTCGCCGCAGTCGATCAGCACGTAGGACACGAACCCGGGCTGCGCGGCGATCCGGTCGGCGAACGACTCGTCGACACGCCGCATGAACTCATCCGCCGAGCTCGGCGCGCCAGGCGGTACCGCCTCATGCTCGCGAACATGGCTCTCGCAGGTATCAGCACCCGCGGCCTGAGGCATCATCTCCCGCGTGCACATCACGCTCTGGACCTGATCGGCATCTTCGTCTTCGGCGTCTCGGGCGGCCTGATGGCGATCCAACGCGACTTCGACCTCGTGGGGGTCGCCATCCTGGCGGTGATCACGGCGCTCGGCGGCGGCATCCTGCGCGACCTCGTGCTCGGTGACACGCCGCCGCTCGCGTTCGCGGACTGGAAGTACCTGGCGGTCGCGCTGGCCGCGGCCGCGGTGACGTTCGTCGCCCACCCCGAGCTCAACCGCGTCGGGCGGACGCTGCTGCTCTTCGACGCGGCCGGGCTCGGCCTGTTCTGCGTCGCCGGCACGGTGAAGGCCCTCGACTGGGGGATGACGCCGCTCGCGGCCGTCACGCTCGGCGTCACGACCGCGGTCGGCGGCGGCGTGCTGCGCGACGTCATCGCCCGCGAGACACCCGCGCTCGTCCGCCGCGACTCCGGAGCTCTACGCCTTCCCGCCCTCGCCGGCGCCATCGCGGTCGCCGTCGCCTGGGAGCTGGACGGCGTACGAGCCCGTCCTCGGGGCGCCGTCTCGCGTCGATCGTCTTCGGCCTGCGCGCGCTCGCGCTGCACTACCACTGGCGCGCCCCACGCGCGCCCCGCCGACGCTGAGCTACGCCACGACCACGCGGTCGCGGCCGCGGGCCTTCGCGACGTAGAGCGCGCGGTCGGCGCTCGGCGAGCAGCACCTCGCCGTCGAACGCGCCGCCGCCCGTGGCCGCGACGCCGAAGGAGACCGTCACCGGCAGCCCGTCGACGGGGTCGGCGCCGATCGCGTCGCGCAGCGCTGGTCGGCGAGCGTGACCGCCTCGTCGACGCCCGCGCCGGGCAGCAGGACGAGGAACTCCTCGCCGCCGACCCGGTAGGCGAGGTCGAACGCGCGCAGCCGGCCGCGCAGGCGGTGCGCGACCTCGACGCAGCACGGCGTCGCCGCGCGCGTGGCCGTGCTCGTCGTTGACGCGCTTGAAGTGGTCGATGTCGGCGGCGATGGCCGCGATCGACTGGCCGCTGACCGCCGCCTGGGCGTGCAGCTCCTCGAGCCGCTGCTCGAGCGCGCGCCGGTTGAGCATGCCCGGTCAGGTCGTCGACGACGGCCTCGGTGCGGTGCTCGAGGTCCGAGCGCATCAGCGCGCTGGACAGGATCGCGACGCCGGCCAGCATCAGCAGCGTCGCGCCGGTCGCGTACCACTCCGGGAGCGGGTGGCTCGCGCGGACCCCGAAGCCCGACGCCGACGACCAGCACCGCCGTGAAGGCCACGCCCGCCGCGACGCCACGGGCCCGAAGCGCGCCGGCAGCGTGACGAGCGGGACCACGAGCCAGCTCAGGACGTAGCTCTCAGGCCCGCCGGTGCAGCGCCACGGCGGTCGCGATCAGGACCTGCGTGAACGCCCACGAGAGCGCGAGCCCGTACTCGGGCACGCGGCACGCGCTGGGCGATCCGGCTCGCGCCCACCAGCGCGAGGATCGCGCAGGCCAGCAGCCCGAGCGGCCCCCATCCGAGGTACGGGATCGCCGCCAGCGACGCCGACGCCGAGCAGCCCGAGCGTCGCGGCGCGCGGGCGCCGCAGCCGCTCGTCCATGTCCAGCAGCCGCTCCCGGGAGGCGGCGTCGGGGCACAGCCACGTCGGCGGGTGCTCGTGAGGCGGGGTTCCATCGCCCCCAGTGATCGGCCCGCCGTGACGAACTGCACTCAGCGTGCCGGCGGGCAGCGGCTCGCCGCACCGGACGCACTCGCGACCCAGCACCGGCCCCTCGCCGGGCACCGAGTACACGCGATGGCGATCCATGCCCTTGAACCTCGTAGGTCTCGCCGCATTGACACTGCCACGTCCGCGGGCCGCTCATACGCCGGCGCTTGGCGACGAAGAAGCCCGCGGCGATCGCGATGATGCCGCCCAGCGCGGTCAAACCCTTCTGCTCGCTCGTCATCGCTCCGAGACCTACCCGGTGAGGTACTCGACGACCACGTCGCCGAGCATCGTCCGGTAGCGCTCGCGACGGTCCGCGGTCGAGCAGGTCGCGGTCGAACAGCGCCTGCCAGGTGTGCCGGTTCGCGACGCGGAACACGCAGTAGGAGCTGATCAGCATGTGCAGGTCGACGGCGTCGACGTCGCGCGCGGAAGACGCCGGCCGCGCGGCCCGCCTCGAGGATGCGCTCGATCCGCTCGACCGCCGGCGCGTTGATCGCCTGCAGCGACTCCGCCCATGTGCTCGCCGCGGTGGATGTTCTCGATGCTCACGAGCCGGATGAAGTCCGGGTGCGCCTCGTGGTGGTCGAACGTCAGCTCGGCCAGCGCGCGGATGGCCGCGACCGGGTCCAGGTGCTCGACGTCGACCTCGCGCTCGGCCGCGCGGATGGCCGCGTAGGCCCGCTCCAGGACGGCCACGAACAGCCCTTCCTTGGAGCCGAAGTAGTAGTAGAGCATCCGCTTCGTCGTGCGCGTGCGCTCGGCGATCTCGTCCACGCGCGCGCCGGAGTAGCCGTGCTCGGCGAACTCCCTCGTGGCGACGTCGAGGATCTCGGCCTGCGTGCGGTCCCGGTCGCGCGAGCGTTCCGGCGGCGTGCGGCCGGCCATCGCCGAGTCTAGGTGGTTGACAGATCCGCGGAACGGGTATGTAACGTACTAGTTCGTACATTATGGCCGAGAGCGCGCACATCACCGTCGGCCTGATCGGCGCCGGCATCGACGCGTCGCTCAGCCCCGCGCTGCACGAGGCCGAGGCCGCCGCGCTCGGGCTGCGACTACGAGTACCGGCTGCTCGACATCGAGGGCCACGCGCTGCCGCGAGGCGCTGCTCGACCAGGTGCGCGAGCCGACGGGCTTCAGCGGCGTGAACGTCACGCACCCGTGCAAGCAGGACGTCGTCGCGCTGCTCGACGACGCTCTCCCCCGAGGCCGCGGCGCTCGACGCCGTCAACACCGTCGTGTTCGACGACGGACGCGCGATCGGGCACAACACCGACGCGAGCGGGTTCGCGGAGAGCTTCCGGCGCGGGCTGCCCGACGCGCGCGCTCGGAACGCGTCGTCGTGCTCGGCGCGGGCGGCGCGGGCGCGGCCGTCGCGCACGCGGCGCTGCGGCTCGGCGCGCGGACGCTGGCGATCGTCGACGTCGACGCCGACGCGCGCCGCGGCGCTCGCGCGACCGGCTCGGCGCGCGCGACCGGCGACGCTCGACAGCTGCTCGAGCACGCCGACGGGCTGATCCACGCGACGCCGACCGGCATGGCCGCCCACCCCGGGCTGCCGCTGCCCGACGCGCTGCTGCGACCCGACCTGTGGGTCGCCGAGGTCGTCTACCGCCCGCTGGAGACCGAGCTGCTCAAGCGCGCGCGGGAGCTCGGCTGCCGCACGCTCGACGGCGGCGGGATGGCGGTCATGCAGGCCGCGGGCGCGTTCGAGCTGTTCACCGGCGTCACGCCCGACCGCGAGCGGATGCTGCGCCACTTCGCCGACGCTCATCGAGCCGGCCGGCGCGCGCTGAGCAGGCGCTCGATCGCCACCGTCTGCCTGAGCGGCACGCTCGACGAGAAGCTCGACGGCCGCGGCCGCCGCGGGCTTCGACGGCGTCGAGCTGTTCGAGGCCGACCTGATCAACTCGCCGCTCGCGCCCCGCCGAGGTGCGCGAGCTCGCCGCGCGACCTCGGCCTGACGATCGACCTCTACCAGCCGTTCCGCGACTTCGAGGCCGTCGCCGAGCAGCTCGACGAACCTCCGCCGCGCCGAGGCCAAGTTCGACGTGATGGAGGCGCTCGGCGCGCCGACGCATGCTCGTCTGCTCGAACGTCTCGCCGCACGCGATCGACGACGACGCGCTCGCCGCCGCGCAGCTGCACGCGCTCGCCGACGCGCGCGGACGCGCGCGGCCTGAAGATCGCCTACGAGGCGCTCGCCTGGGGCCGGCACGTGAGCGAGTACGACCACGCGTGGCGGATCGTCGAGCGGCCGACCATCCCGCGCTCGGCACCTGCCTGGACTCCTTCCACATCCTCAGCCGCGGCACCGACGCTGGACGCGATCGACGCGATCCCCGGCGAGAAGATCTTCTTCCTGCAGCTCGCCGACGCGCCCGTACCTGCGCGATGGACGTCCTGCAGTGGAGCCGCCACTACCGCTGCTTCCCGGGCCAGGGCGCGCTCGACGTCGCCGGGCTTCGTCGCAGCGCGTGCTCGCCACCGGCTACGACGGTCCGCTGTCGCTCGAGGTCTTCAACGACGTCTTCCGCCAGGCCGACCCGTGCCGCACCGCGGTCGACGCCATGCGCTCGCTGATCGTGCTCGAGGACGCAGCTGCCCGGCGCCCGGCGGCAGCTCGACGGCTTCGCGTTCGTCGAGCTCGGCGTCGACGCGACTCGCGCCGAGACCGAGGACCTGCTGCGCGCGATGGGCTTCGCGCACGTCGGCCCGCACCGCACCAAGCCGGTCCAGCTGTGGCGAGCACGGCGACATCCGCGTCGTGCTCAACCACGGCGGCGGCGACCCGGAGGTGGTCGCGCTCGCCGTCGAGCAGCCGCCGACCCGGACGCGTCGCGCCGCGCGCGCCGAGGCGCTGCTCGCCCCGCGGGTGGAGCGCCGCCGCGGCGCGGGCGAGGCCGACCTGACGGCGGTCGCGGCGCCCGACGGCACCGCGGTCTTCTTCTGCGGCGCCGGACTGGCTCGACGACTTCCTCCCGACCGGCGAGCCGGCGACGACGGCGTGCCGATCGAGCGCATCGACCACATCACGCTCGCCCAGCCGTTCGACGCCTTCGACGAGGCCGGGCTCTTCTACCGCTCGCGTGCTCGACCTCGAGCCGAGCGACGGCGCCGAGCTCGCCGCGCCCGACGGGCTCGTGCGCAGCCGCGCGTTCGCCGTCCGGCGACGTGCGCGTCGTGCTCAACGTCCCGGCGCTCGCGGGCACGCGCGACCGCACCGAGCTCCAGCACGTCGCGTTCGCCTGCGCCGACGCGCTCGCCGCGGCGCGCGCGATGCGCGAGCGCGGCGTCCCGCTGCTCGCGGTCCCGAGCAACTACTACGACGACCTCGAGGCGCGGCTCGAGCATCGACCCGCGCCGCTGCGGGAGCTCGGCGTGCTCTACGACCGCACGCCCGACGGCGGAGAGCTCCTGCACTTCTACACCGCCCGCGTCGGCGGGCGCGTGTTCTTCGAGGTGCTCGAGCGCCGCGGCGGCTACGCGCGGCTACGGCGCCGCTGAACTCACCCGTCCGCATGGCCGCGCAGACCAGAGGAGAGAGACATGCAGGAGGAGAGCCATTGCGAGGCTGAGCCCGCCACGCACCGGGCGGTTCAGCACGCGTCGCAGCGCTCGGCGAGGAGCGCGAGCTTCCGGACGCCGCCGCCGCTGCGCAAGCTGCTCGGGCCCGAGCGTGATCCTCGTCGGCGTCGGCGTGGCCAGCGGCGAGTACATCCTGTTCCCGTACATCGCGTCGCAGGCCGGGCTGGTGTTCCTGTGGGCGGCGGTCGTCGGCGTCGCCGTGCAGTTCTTCATCAACATGGAGATCGAGCGCTACACGCTCGCGACGGGCGAGACCGCGATCGGCTCCTTCCAGCGGCTGTGGCGCCCGTGGGGCGCGATCCTCGCCGCGCGGCGCGATCCTCGCGACGATGTGGCCCGGCTGGGCGACCGTCCGCCGCGACCGTGCTGCACGTTCGCGCGTCGGCGGCGGCGACCCGAACCTGATCGCGATCGGTGATGCTGCTGGTGATCGGCGTCGATCCTGACCGTCTCGCCCGTCGTCTACCAGCACGGTCGAGAAGCTGCAGTTCCTCAAGGTCGGCGCGATCCTGCTGTTCATGGTCATCGCCGTCTTCGCGGCGATCAAGGCGACCGCGTTCGAGGACTCGACCGCGGTCGTCGACCAGCTTCGGCACGTTCCCGAGCGAGATCCAGCTGGCGATCCTGGTCGGCGCGCTGGCCGCGGCCGGCGCGGGCGGCGCGAACAACCTCGTGCAGAGCAACTGGATCCGCGACAAGGGCTTCGGCATGGGCACGCTACGTGCCGCGCATCGTCTCCCCGATCACCGGCCAGGAGGAGGCCGCGACCGGCGACGCCGAGCGGCTACTCGTTCCCGACCGACGAGGCCGAACCTGGCCCGCTGGCGCGCTGTGGTGGAAGCGCGCGAACCTCGAGCAGTTCGTGTCCTTCGCGTGCATCGCGACGATCACGCATCGTCGTCTTCTCGCTGCTCGCCTACTCGACCGTCTTCCAGAACCCGGACCTGCCGGACTCGAGCGGCTTCGACTTCATCTCGCTCGAGGCCTCCGTGCTCGACGGCGCGGTCGGCAACTGGTTCGGCACGATGTTCCTCGCCGTCGGCGCGATCTCGCTGTTCGCCGCCGCGCTCGGCATCGTCGACTACGTCTCGCGCCTGGTCGCCGACGTCATCCACACCGGCTACACGCGCGGCAGCGGCCGCTGGTCGGAGAGTCGCGCCTGTACTTCGCGCGTCGTGTGGACGATGATCGTCTTCGGCTGCGCGATCCTGCTGCTCGGCTTCGACCAGCCGCTCGTGCTGCTGACGATCTCGACCGTCATGCGGCGGCGCGATCATGACCGTCTACACGCTCCTGCTGCTGATCACGAACCGGCGCTACCTGCCGGAGCCGATCCAGCTCGGCGGCTACCGGCGCGTGATCCTCGTTCGCGTCGGTGCTGCTGCTCGGCACGTGCACCGTGATCGTCGCGCTAACGAGGCGAAGAAGCTCTTCTAGCGCGGCGCGACGACCTGACGTCCCTCGGAGGGCTGGACGAGCACCCAGCCCTCCCCGGACATCGCGAGCTGGACGCTCTCGCCCGAGCCCATGCCGATCAGCGACTTGGCCTGCACGTCGGTCTTCAGGTCCGATCGCACGCCGCTGGACCAGGCGATCGCCGCCTGCGGGTCCACGAACGTCGGCGCCTCGGCGACGTCGAGCCTGAGCGGCTCGCCGTCGGAGACCAGCGCGACCAGCCCGGTGCCCCGCAGCTCGACGTTGAACAGGCCGCCGGCGAGCATGCCGGACGCGCCGCCCTTGATCCGCGTGATGTCCCACTCGATCCCGGCCTCGAACGCGAGGATGTTCTCGCCGCTGACCGTCAGCGAGTCGTTGTTGAGACTCAGCACGTGGACGAGCATCGCGTCCTTGGCCAGGAACAGCTCGCCCGAGCCGGTGGCCTCCATCAGCCGCAGGCTCTCGCCGGTCGCGGCCTTCTTGAGCAGCCGGCCCGAGCCCGCCGCCCTTGTGCTCGAAGCGCACGTCGCCCTGGTAGGCGACCATCGGCGCCGTTGCGGGCCATCACGTTCGTCTCCGACAGCTCGATCTTCAGCAGGCGGGGATTCTGCAGCGTGAACGCCTCGCCGGTCTCGACCTCTGCGTACTGATCCAGTTCGCTCATGCGGCCGAGGCTACCGGCTCCCGACGCGCCCCGGGATCAGCAGGACGGACGCCGCGGCGACCAGCGCGCCCACCGCGCCGAGCAGGAACGCGAGCGTGAAGCCGGAGTCCTCGACGCCCGTGGCGATCACGTGCGAGGCGATGATCACGCCCGCCGACCTGCGCGCCGATGGCCGAGCCGATGTTGCGGATGATCGTGTTCACGCCGGTCGCCTCGCCGGTCTCGTGTCGGGTCGACGGCGTTGACGATCAGGTTCGGGATCGACGCGAACGCGGTGCCGACGCCGGCGCTCAGCAGCGCAGCTCCAGACGATCACGAGCGCGGGCGAGCCGTGCGCGAAGGCCATGCCCAGCAGCGCGACGCCGGTGATCAGGCAGCCGACGAAGAACGGCGGCTTGGAGCCGAAGCGCTCGCCCGCCTTGCCCACGAACGGCGCGACCAGCAGCGAGAGCAGGCTGCCCGGCGCGAGCAGCAGGCCGGCCTCGGTGGCGCGAGAGGCCGAAGCCCGCGCCCTCGCCGCCCTCGGGCAGCTGCGCGAGCTGCGGGCACGAGCACGAACGTCGCGATCATCGCCGAGCCGATCAGCAGCGTCGAGATGTTGGTCGTGAGCACGGGCCGGCGCGCGAGCGTCTTCATGTTCACCAGCGGCGCCGGTGTGCCGGCGCCTCGAAGACGCCGAACAGCGACGAGCACGACGAGGCCGGCCGGCGATCAGGCCGAGCGTCTGCGGCCGAGCCCCAGCCCCAGTCGGCGCCGCGCGAGATCGCGATCAGCAGCGCGGTGAGGCCGACGGCGAGGATGCCGGCGCCGACGAAGTCGACGCGGCCGGGGGTGCGGATCGGGCGACTCGGGCACGAACTTGATCGTCGTGATCGTGGCCAGCACGCCCATGATCGCGGCGACCCAGAAGATCCAGTGGTAGCCGGGGCCGTCGGCGAGCACGCCGCCGAGCGGCAGGCCGACGCCGGAGCCGATCGCGGCGATCGCGCCGAGCAGCGCGATGCCGGTCGGGACCTTGTTGGCCGGGAACTCGTCGCGGATGATCCCGAAGCGAGAGCGGGAACACGCCGCCGCCGAGGCCCTGCAGACCGCGGCCGACGATCATCAGCGCCGAGCGAGTCCGACGAGCGCGCAGACCACGGAGCCGACCGCGAACGCCGCCAGCGAGATCGGCCAGCAAGCGCTCCTTGCCGAACATGTCGCCGAGCTTGCCGAAGATCGGCGTCGCGATCGAGGCGACGAGCAGGTACGCGGTGACCATCCAGGCGATCCCGCTGGCGGACGCGCCGAGCTCCTTCTGCATCTCGCCCGAGCGCCGGGATGACCGTCGTCTGGGCGAGCACGAAGGCGAGCGTGCCGACCCCGAGGATGGCCAGCGTGCGGCCCGGCGCCTGGCGGATGTCGTCCTGTTGTTCCATGGAGACCCTCTAGCGAAGTAGCTACTGCGTTTCTGGCGGAGGCGCTAAGGTAGCAGGGAAACGCAGTGTCGACTTCGGAAACATCGCCCACGCCGGCGCGACGCCGCCCGCAACCGCGAGCGGCTGCTCGAGGCGGCGGCCGTGCGCGTTCCGCGAGGAGGGCCTGGGCGCGAGCGTCAACGCACATCGCGGCCGACGCCGGGCGTGAACGTGGCCACGCTCTACCGCCACTTCCCGACCAAGGACGACCTGCGTCGCGGCGCGTGCTGGACGAGCTGCTCGAGCCGCTCGCGCGACGCGCGCGACGCGGCGCTGGCGAGCGACGGACGGCGCTCGCCACGTTCATCCACGAGGCGGCGCGCCAGCAGCGCGCGCACCACGGCCTGGTCGGACGCGCTGCGGCGCGACCCGACGGTCGCCGGCGCGCTGTCGAGCCTGCGCGAGCCGGCGATCGCGATCGTCGACGCCGATCGTCGAGCGCGCCCACGCGCGACGGCGAGCTGCGCGCGGACTTCGACGCGTTCGACCTGCTGCTCGCGCTGCGGATGGTCGCCGCCGCGCTCACCGACCGCCACGTCGACGTCGTCCTGCGCGGCCTGCGACCCTAGAGTTGGCCGTGACCCTGATCTCCGCCGCTCCCTGCTGGAGCTCCACCGCCTGCTGCTCGACGTCCAGCGCCGTCAAGTCGAACGGATCAACGGGCGCATGAGCCCGGGCGAGCTGCTCCAGGCCGCCACGCAGGACCTGCGCTTCAGCTGGATCAACGAGCTGTTCGAGCCGATCGCGGCGCTCGACGCGGCGCTACTCGGACGACGACGACGCCGGCGGCCGACGCGGCGTCGAACGCGATCCGCGACGCTGCTCGTCGAGCCCGACCCCGAGGGGTCGTTCGGCCGCCGCTACCTGCAGGTGCTGCAGGACGAGCCCGGCGTCGTGCTCGTCCACCGCGACGTCACCGCCGCGCTCACCCCTTGACGAGCTTCATCGTGAACTGCGAGGTGACGCGGCCGATGCCCGGCAGCTCGGCCAGCTTGGTCATGTAGAACGCCTCGTAGGCCTCGACGTCGGCGACCGCGACGCGCATCAGGTAGTCCGGCACGCCGAACAGCCGCCGGCACTCGACGCACCTCGTCCATGTCCGCGATCCGCGCCTCGATCGTCTCGACCGTCGCGCGGTCCTTGCTGCGTGAGCTCGACCATCACCTCGACCTCGAAGCCCCGGCCGAGCGCGGCGGGGTCGATGTCGGCGCGGTAGCCGCGGATCGTGCCGGCGCGCTCGAGCGCGCGCACGCGGCGCAGGCAGGCGGAGGGCGAGAGGTTGACGCGGTCGGCCAGGTCGACGTTCGCGAGGCTCGAGTCGTCGCGCCAGGTGGTCGAGAATTGCGCGATCGACGCGGTCCACGCGCTGATCTTGCCATATCGGCGTTGCGACGTGGCCGTATTCGCCATCCTGCGCCAGCGGTCGCGCGAGAATGTCGTTCGTGCTGGATCGACTGACCCGTGACTCGCTCTCCATCGGCCTCGCGACCGGCGTGTACGCCGTGTCGTTCGGCGTGCTGTCGGTGGCCGCGGGCTTCAGCGTCGCGCAGACGTGCGTGATGTCGCTCGTGGCGCTTCACCGGCGCGTCGCAGTTCATGTTCGTGTCGGTGATCGGCGCGGGCGGGAGCGCGGCCGCCGCGCTGCCGCCGGCCGTGCTGCTGGCGGCGCGCAACGGCATCTACGCGCTGTCGCTCGGCTCGGTGCTGCGCCGCGCGGGCTGGCAGCGGGCGCTGGACGCGCACCTCGTGATCGACGAGTCGACGGCGATGGCGCACGCCCAGCGCGACCCGGCCGAGCGGCGGCGCGGGTTCCTGCTCACCGGCGCTCGCGATCTTCGGCTGCTGGAACGTCGGGACGCTGGCGGGCGCGCTGGCCGGCGGCGTGCTCGGCGCGCCGGAGGCGTACGGGCTCGACGCCATCTTCCCGGCCGTGTTCCTCGCGCTGCTGGTGCCGCAGGTGCGCTCGCGCGGCGGTGCTCGCGGCGGCGCTGGCGGGCGCGGCGATCGCGCTGGTGCTGGTGCCGGCGGCGCCCGCGGGCGTGCCGGTCATCGCGGCCGTCGCTGGCGGCGCTGCCGCTGATGCTGCGGAGGCGGCGGCGTGAGCTGGGCCGCGGTCCTGACGCTGTGCGCGGCCGCCTACGCGCTGAAGGCGGTCGGCGCCGTGGCCGCGAGCCGCGCGCCCGGACGGCAGCGCGCTGAGCGGGCGACTCGAGGTGCTGGTCGTGCCGGTGATCGCCGGGCTGATCGCGGTGCAGACGTTCGGCGACGGCGAAGGCGCTGGTGCTCGACGGCCGCGCGCCGGCGCTGCTGGTCGCCGCGGTGTTGATCTGGCGCAAGGTCCCGCTGCTGCTCGTGGCGGTCGCGGCGGGCGGCACGGCCGCGCTGCTGCACGCGGTCGGTGCCTAAGCTTCGAGGGCGATGACGCCCTCGGACAGCGCCGCCCGTCGCCTGCGAGCGATCGAACGGCTCCACGCCCTTGATCGCGCCGGCGACCCGGCGCTCACCGCCTTGACGCGGGTCGCGAGCTTCGTCGTCGGCGGCGGCGCCGCGGCCGTCCACCTCATCGACGACACCGCGCAGCACCGCGTGGCCGCGACCGCCGCGCCACTCGGCGAGCATCCGCGCGAGGACGCGATGTGCAAGCTCGTGGTCGACGGCGAGCAGCGCATCGTGTGCGAGGACGCCACCCAGGACTCGCGCTTCGCGTACTCCTCGTTCGTGCAAGGCGACGCGCCCGTGCGCTTCTACGCCTCCACCCCGGTCCGCGCCGCGGACGGCACCGTCGTCGGCTCGCTGTGCACGTGGGACACCGAGCCGCGCGACCTCGACGAGGAGCACGTCCAGCGCCTGGAAGACCTCGCCGAGCAGGTCGCGACGTTGCTCGAGTTGCGTCAGGTCGCCTCCGAGCTCGGCCACGCCGCCGCGCACGATCCGCTGACCGGGTGCCTGAACCGCACGATGCTCGACGACCGCCTCGCCCACGCGTTCGCCCGCCGGATGCGTCGCGGCTGCGACGTGCTCGTCGTGATGATCGACCTCGACGGCTTCAAGACGATCAACGACACCCTCGGCCACGACACCGGCGACGAGGTCCTCCAGGATCGTGGCCCAGCGTCTGCAGAGCGCGATGCGCGCCGAGGACACCGTCGCCCGATTGGGCGGCGACGAGTTCGCGGTCGTCGCCGAGCTCCAGCCGGGCGGCGAAGCCACCCGCGACCTGATCGTCTCGCGCATCGAGGCCGCCCTGACCGAACCGGCCGAGTACGCCGGCGCGCTCCGCCCGCTCGCGGCGAGCGTGGGCGCGGCCCTGGCCGAACCCGGCGACGACGTCCGCGCCGCGCTCGACCGCGCCGATCAGGCGATGTACGCCCGCAAGCGCCGCCGCTAGCCGTCCTCGCGCCGAGCCCAGAGCCCGCCGGGCGCCGCCGGCTCGCTGGGCCCGTCGAACAGGTGCGCCGCGGAAGCCGGCGCCGGCGTGGCCTCGCCCCGCGCGCCCTCGCGACCTGCCGACACGGCCTCGCCCCGCGCGCCCTCGCGACCTGCCGCCACGGCCTCGCCGCGCGCGCCCTCGCGACCCGCGACTGCGGACTCGCGCCGGCCGGCCACCACGTGCTGACGCGGCGTGGCGAGCGCCGCCTCGCCGCTCCCGCGGGGCGCGGGCGCGGGTGCCTCTTCGTCGCCCTCGAGGCGGATCACCGCGGCGGCCACCGCGAGCACCAGCGCGAGCGCGAGCGGGCCGGTCGCGGCTTCACCGGCCGCCACGAGGGTCAGCGCGTAGGTGATGAACGCGGCCACCGACCAGGTGCTCAGCGGTGCGAGGTACCGGCGGGCGATGCGCACCCAGCGCGGGTCGTCGATCTGCGCCCACAGGAGGCCGCGGGCGCTCGCGCCGAGCACGAGCAGCACGATCGCGACGGGCAGCGCCGCCGCGGAGGCGGAGTGGAAGAACGAGTTCACGTCGTGGTGCCTCCGTCGGTGCTCGGCGCCGGGGTGGTCGGGGCCGGAGCGGCCTGGCCGCCGCTGCCGTCGGGGAGGCCGCCGCCGCTCGGCGGAGCCGTCTGGCTGCCGCCGTCGATGCCGCCGCCACCGTTCGGGGGTCCGCCGGGGCCGCCGAAGCCGCCGCCGACCGCCGCCGCGACGCTCGCGGAACCCGCCGCCGCCGTTGTCATCGCCTGCGTGGCGGAAGCCCAGGGATCGTCGTGGGCGCGGCGGTCGGTGCCGCTTCGGCCGGGCCGCGCGCGGCGGCCAGCACGAGCAGCGCGATGAACGCGGCGAGGGCCGCCGCCCCGACGCGACGATTCGCGCTCCGGCGCTCGGCCGGTGTTGGAAGAGTGGGGTTCATGTCCATCAGTGAGAGGAACCGGCGAACCTAAAGGGGCCAGACCCTTTAGGTTCGCGCGGCCTCGCGCCGGGGTTGGCGAGGTCTGGCGTTCCTAAAGGGGTCAGACCCTTTAGGTTTCCTTTAGGGGGTCGGAGCGGGCGTGGCGGTGCCGGACGGGCGCTCGCCGCGGGGGCCGCCGCCCTTGCCGCCGGGGCCGAACTTGGCGTCGCCGAGGCGCGAGATGTGCTCGTCGAGGTGCTCGACGGCCTCGTCGTACTGGGCCTGGGTGATGCGTCTTGGCCTTCAGGTCGGCGTCCAGGCGTGCGACCGCGGCCTTCTTCACCGCGGCCTGCACGTCGGCGAGGGTCTTGCCCTCGGCCTTGACGATCGCCGCCAGGGTCTTGCCGTCACGCAGCTGCGTCTTGAGGGCGTCCTCGGTGATGCCGATCGCCTTCGCCGCGTCCGCGAGCAGCTCGCGCCCGCCGCCGCGGCCGCCCGGACCACCGCCGTGCCCGCCCGGGCCGCCCGGCCCACGGCCGAGCGACAGCACCGTGCCGTCGGCGGCGCGACGCGCCTTGATGGCGTCCGCCTGCGCCTGCGTGAGCTCGCCGGCCTTCACGGCGGCGGCGAGCCGCGCGTCCTGGGCAGCCGTGAGCGCGGAGGTCAACTGCGTCGGAGCTGACGCCGAGGCGCTTGGCCGCATCCGCGAGGAAGGCCTGCTCTTCGGCCTTGCGATCGGTCGTCGTCGTGGCGGCCACGGCGGACGCGCCGCCGGCGAGCACGGCCAAGGTGGCGGCACCGGCAATGAGTTTCTTCCTGGACATGCCCTCAGCATCGGCGCACACGCTGAGGAACGGCTGGGAATGGCCTTAGAAAACCCTGACGGCGACGACCGCGACGTCGTCCGCCGCCCCCGGCTTGACCATCCGCTCGATCAGCGTCTGGACCAGGGCGTCGGGATCGTCAGGCCCGTGCTCGACCGACCAGCGCAGGTGCTCCGCGCCGCTCCAGGTGATCGCTGTCGCGCCGCTCGACCAGTCCGTCGGTGTAGAGCACGAGCGTCGTGCCTGCCCACGAGCGCGTGCGTGGCCTGCGCGAACGGCGCGCCCGGCGGGTCGTACGCCAGCAGGATCCCGTCCGGCCCGACCTCGAAGGTGGTCGCGGACGGCGTGCGCACGAGCATCGCGAGGTGCCCGGCGCGCGCCCACGTCCACGTCATCGCCTCCAGGTCCAGCACCCCGTACGCCGCCGAGCTGAACGCCGCCAGTGGCGCCTGCGTGCGCGAGGTCGTTCAGCCGCCCCATCACGCGCCCTGGCGCCGGGTCCTCGAGCGCCGCGCCCCGGAGGGCGCTGCGCAGCTGCACCGCCGTCGCCGCCGCGTCGATGTCGTGGCCGACGACGTCGCCGATCGCGACGCCCATCCGCGCGCCCGGGAGCCGGAACGCGTCGTACCAGTCACCGCCGATCAGGTTCTCGGCGGGCGCGTAGCGCGCCGCGATCCGCATGCCCTCCATCACCGGCAGCGCGCCCGGGAGCAGCGCGTGCTGCAGCGTCGCCGCCGTGTGCGCCTCCCGCGCGAGCGCCTGCTCGGCGAGGATGCGCGCCGCGCGGCCCTCGAGCTCGGCGACGGCCGCGTCCGCCAGGTCGTGCAACGTCTCCACGTCCTCCGCCGACCACTCGCGCGGCTGCGTGTCGATCGCGCACAGCGCCCCGAGCGCCTCGCCGCTCGCCGTCAGCAACGGCCAGCCGGCGTACGCGATCACGCCCAGGTCGGGGATGGCCGGGTTCGAAGCGAACCGCGGGTCCTCGCGGCGCGTCCACCGTCGTGACCACCTCGCGCGTCGCCACCACCGTCTTGCAGAACGAGTGCGACAGCGGCGTCGAGCGCGTGTCCGGCAACCCGGACTGCCCCGGGAAGACCTGCTCGTCGACGTCCACCAGCGACACGAGCGCCACCGGCACGCCGAGCAGCCGCGACGCGAGCCGCGCGAGGCGGTCCAGCGCGGGATCGCCGTCCGACCGTGTTCAGCCCGAGCGTCCGCCGCACCCGCCCGACGGTGCTGCCGACGAGCTCCAGTGCTGACCACTCCGTCACCGCCACGTACCGACCGTACTACCTCGAAGGCATGCCTCCCCGCGCTCCCCGCCGTGTCTCCGTGATCTCCACGGAGCCCGTGACTCCCCACATGGTCCGTGTCGTCTTCGGCGGCCCGGCCTTCGACGGCTTCGCCCCCGGCGAGTTCACCGACCACTACGTCAAGCTCAAGCTCCCGGACCCGCAGCGACCCCGAGACGATCCGCACGCGCACGTACTCCGTCCGCGCGTGGGACGCCGAGCGCAGCAGCTGACGATCGACTTCGTCGTGCACGGCGACATCGGCGTCGCCGGCCCGTGGGCGCGCAGCGGCGCAGCCCGGCGACGAGCTCGACCTGGTCGGCCCCGGCGGCGCCTACACGCCCGACCCGGACGCCGACTGGCACCTGCTCGCCGGCGACGCGAGCGTCATCCCCGCGATCTCGGCCTCGCTCCCGCGCATCCCGGCCGGCACGCCCGTGCACGTGGTGCATCGAGGTCGACGGCCCGGAGGAGGAGCAGCCGCTCGACACCCCCGGCGACCTGCACGCTCACCTACCTGCACCGCTCGCGCCGCGCCCGGCGAGGAGCCCGAGCTGCTGGCCGACGCCGTCGCCGCGCTCGACCTGCCGGCGGGCCGCGGCCACGTGTTCGTGCACGGCGAGGCGAGCAGCGTCCGCAACCTGCGCCGCCACCTGATCGCCGACCGCGGCCTGGACCCCGCGACGATGTCGATCTCCGGCTACTGGAAGCTCAAGCGCACCGAGGAGGGCTGGCGCGACGACAAGGCCGAGTGGGCCCGCCTCGTCGAGGCCGACCTCGCGGCCGCAAGGTAGCTCCAAGAAACCGCCAAACGGATCGCCAAGCCGCGCACGATTGGCTGCGCGGCGTGAACACCTCCCGCGTCAGTGCTTTCGTCGGTTGGGCCGTCATCCTCCTGGTGGCCCTCGCCGCGCTCTCGGCCAACGCCTTCGCCGCCGGGATGCCCGTCCAGTGGGACCCGAACCAGGTCGCCGTCAGCCCCGACGACAGCAACTCGTTCCTGCTGCGCCCGGGCCAGATCCTCGTCGGCCCCGGCGATGCCGCGGCCGTCGCCCGCGTCCTGGACGGCACGGCTGGAAGCGCAGCGACACGCGCGCCGTACGGCATCACGCTGTTCCAGAAGCGGCCGGACAAGCCCGAGACCGCCGCGCAAGAGGTGCTCGACACGCTCGCCAAGATCCGCAAGGCGACCGCCGAGCGCAGGCAGGGCCCCGCGCGCGTCGCCCCCAACCACGTGTTCGTCGGCGAGGCCGTCCCGCCGCGCGGACGCGATCAACTTCATGGGCGAGCCGCGCATCCAGGGCGGCCCCGGCTCCACCGTGCGCCCGGCGTTCGCCGCCCGACGGCGCTGCCGTCGCGCAACGCGCTGGCCAGCGACGGCAAGGGCGCCCGGATCGCCGTGCTCGACACCGGCATGTTCGAGCACGAGTGGCTGCGCGGCGTCGTAGCGCGCGCCGTCACGCCGACGACGTCTGGGACGTCGAGAACGACGGCTACGGCGACAACGAGTCCGGCCACGGCACGTTCATCGCCGGCCTGATCCAGCAGGTCGCGCCCGCCGCGTCGATCTACGCCGTCAAGGTGCTCGACTCGCACGGCGTCGGCGACGACCTCACGGTCGCCGAGGCGATGGCGCAGCTCCCGGCCGACGTCAACATCGTCAACCTCTCGCTCGGCGGCTACACCGACGGCGACCAGCCGCCGATGGCGATCGCCCCCGCCATGCAGTCGCAGGCCTTCAAGCGCCCGCGTCGTCGTCGCCGCCGCCGGCAACCACGCCGAGACGCGCCCGTTCTGGCCCGCCGCGTTCGGCCCGGTCGTGTCCGTCGGCGCCGTCGAGGACAAGGAAGGCCTGTGGGCGCCCGCCTCCTACAGCAACCACGGCGCGTGGGTGGACCTCGTCGCCCGCGGCAGCAACCTGCAGTCGACGTTCGCGCACGAGACCACGAAGGTCGCCCAGGGCCCCGTGATCGACGCCAACAGCGATCCGTCGGTCGCCTTCGACGGCTGGGCCGAGTGGGACGGCACCTCGTTCTCCACCCCGATCGCCGCCGCGATGATCGCCCGCACGATGACCCGCACCGGCATCTACTACGCGCCGGACGCCGCGTACAAGCTCACGCAGCAACTCGCCGAGCGCCGCGCTGGCGGACTTCCCGAACGCGAAGCTGGTCGACGAGCTGCGTTGACACCGACCACTCACGCCCTGATGATCGGTGCGTGAGCCGCTACTTCGCCTTCATCGCCGGACCGCGCGCCAAATGGCTCGTGTTCCTCACCTGGTTCGTCGTCATCTTCGCCTCGTTCGGGGCGGGTGTTCCCGAGAAGTACACGGACGCGCAGGAGAACGAGTCGACCTCGTTCCTGCCCGGGGACGCCGAGTCGACGAAGGCGCTGACGGCGGCGGAGGAGCTGCAGGGCGGCGAGCTCGCCCCGGCCGTGATCCTCTATCGGCGCGAGAGCGGGCTCACCGCGGCGGACAAGCAGAAGATCGTCACCGACGTCGAGGCGCTCACCGCGAAGCGCTTCGAGGCCGTCGTCGCGGACGGCGCGACCGCCGCCGCGGGCGGCCAGAGCGGCGGCGACAGCGGCCAGACCCCGCCGCCCGCCGCGAGGGCTGCGGCAGCCCGATCACGCCGATTCCGGGTCAGCCGGCCGGCTACGCGCCGTTCGTCGGCCCGGTGTGCTCGGAGGACGGCAAGGCCGCGCTCGTGTTCGCCTACCTGCGCGGCGACGGCGAGGCGGCGCACCTGCTCGACCCCGTCGACTTCTGGCGCGAGACGGTCTCGGACCCCGGCGGCGGGCTCGAGGTCAAGATCACCGGCGGCGCGGGCTACGCGGCCGACGCCATCAGCGTCTTCGAGAACATCAACGGCACGCTGCTGTTCGCCGCGACCGGCCTCGTGATCGTGCTGCTGATCCTGATCTACCGGTCGCCGATCTTCCTCTTCATCCCGCTCGCCGCGGTGATGTTCGCCGAGCTGTTGTCGCAGACGCTCGGCTACGCGCTCGCCGAGTCCGGCGTGACGATCAACGGCCAGTCGAGCGCGATCATGTCGATCCTCGTGCTCGGCGCGGGCACGGACTACGCGCTGTTGATCGTCGCCCGCTACCGCGAGGAGATGCACCGCCAAGTCGACAAGTACGCGGCGATGCGGGCCGCGCTGATGTCGGCCGGCCCGGCGGTGTTCGCCAGCGCCGCGACCGTGATCGCCGCGCTGTTCTGCCTGTCGCTGGCGCGGGTGAACGGCACGAGCGGCCTCGGCCCGCTCGGCGCGCTCGGCGTGTTCTGCGCCGCGCTGTCGATGCTCACGCTGCTGCCCGCGCTGCTGCTGATCTTCGGCCGCCGCGCGTTCTGGCCGTTCGTGCCGCACACGCCGGAGACGCGCCCGACGGTCGAGGCCATGGGCGGGTCGGGCTTCGCGGCGCTCGCCAAGGTCGCCGGCGCGTGCCTGATCGTGGCCGTGCTGCTGCCGCTGACGATCCTGTCGGCGCTCGTGCGCAAGCTCTCCGGGGTCGGACGCCGTCGGTCGTGTCGCTGCTGGACGGCCCGGTCTTCACGCCCTACGAGCTGCGGCGCGTCAAGCACGAGCACGTGGTGGACGAGACGCACGGCTTCTGGAAGCGCGTCGGCGACCGCGTGGCCGTGAACCCGAAGCGCACGTTCACCGGCGCGATCGCGGTGCTGCTCGTCATGTGCCTCGGCCTGTTCTTCTTCTCCACCGACCTGACGACCAACGACGGCTACCGCGACAAGGTCGAGTCGATCGAGGGCCAGGAGCTGCTGGCCAAGAGCTTCCCGGCGGGCTCCGGCGCGCCGACCGACATCATCGTCGAGCGCGCGGAGGACGTGGAGAAGGTCTCCGCGGCGGTCGCGGGCGTCGACGGCGTGCAGACGGTGAGTCCGCCGGTGGCGGCGGACGAGAACGGCCGGACGCTGATCCAGGCGACGCTCGATCCGCCGCCGTACTCCACCGAGGCGTTCGAGCTGATCGAGCCGATCCGCGCCGCGGTGGGCGGCGCCGCGCTCGTCGGCGGCGCGACCGCGGTGGAGTTCGACGTGCGCGAGGCGGCCGCCTGGGACTCGCTGGTGATCCCGCCGATCGTGCTGCTCGTCGTGTTCGTGATCCTGATGCTGCTGCTGCGCGCCGTGATCGGCCCGCTCGTGCTGATCGGGACCGTGATCCTGTCCTACGCGGCCGCGCTCGGCGTCTCGTACTTCATGTTCGACGTCGTCTTCGGCTTCGCGGGCTCTGACCCGTCGCTGCCGCTGTTCGGGTTCGTGTTCCTCGTCGCGCTGGGCGTGGACTACAACATCTTCCTCGCCGCCCGCGCGCGGGAGGAGACGTACGAGCACGGCACCCGCAAGGGGATGCTGCGCGCGCTGGCGGTCACCGGCGGCGTCATCACGAGCGCCGGCATCGTGCTCGCCGGAACGTTCGCCGTGCTCGGCTCGCTGCCGCTCGTGTTCCTGACCGAGATCGGCTTCGTGGTCGCGTTCGGCGTGCTGCTGGACACGTTCCTCGTGCGCTCGGTGCTCGTGCCGGCCGCGACGCTGCTGATCGGCCCGAAGTTCTGGTGGCCGTCGCAACTCGCCAAGACGGACGGCGGCGCCCGCGAGGAGGAGCGAGAGACGGTCGCGGTGTGATCACTCGGCGGCGGAGCCGGTGACGACCTGCTTGCCGCGTCGGCCGACGATCCCCCACGCCGCTTCGCAGCGGTAGCCCACGTTCATCCGGTGCTTGCGCACGCACAAGTCGCGAAGCACCGGCGGGAGCGCGCCCGCGGCAGCGCTTCACCCGAGCCTCGCCGGGCGCGCGGGACGGGCAGCCGAGCAGCGCCCGGCCGCGGAAGATGTCCTTGGGCTCGATGACCGTGACCGGCACCGTCGCCGTCAGCTTCTCGGTCTCGCTGAGCACGAGCGAGACCTCGACCGGCTCGCCGGCCGCGGCCGTCGGCGGCCTCGAGCGAGGCCCCCTCCCCGCGGTACTCCTCGGGATGGCCGACGTTGAAGCGATCAGGGTGCGCACGCTACGCCGAACGAACGGCCCTGGTAGAAGTGGGTCGGTGAGGACCGCGTTCTGCGCCGAGCACGACGTGGAGACCGAGAGCGAGTACAAGCTCCGCCGCCGTGACGCGGGCGAGCTGACCTGGCACGCCCACATCGGCCTCAGCGACTGGGACGCGACGGAGGCCGCGCTGGACGAGATCGTCGACGGCCTGGCCGAGCACCGGCTACACGCTCGATCGCTTCGGGCTGTGCCTCTCGCGCGCGATGAGCCTGCCCGCGGCGGAGCGCGCCGGCGCCGCGAAGGAGACCGGGCCGGTGCTGGACGCCGAGGACTGGGCGAGGGTCGCCGCGGCGCCCGTGCAGCCGCACCTGGGCGACTTCATGATCGGCACGCCCGCGGGGCTGGAGAACACGCAGCGCGCGTTGGCGGTCGGGATCACGCACGATCGGCAACCTCGGCCAGCACTTCGCGTTCGAGCCGCCCGGCGGGTACGACGACGCGGCGCTGACGGGCATCACCGTGGAGGCGATCGGTGCGATGGCGGCGAGCGGTGGGCTCGTGCACTCCTACCTCGACGACGGTCCCGCCATGCAGTTCAACCACTACGGCGGCTACCTGGGCTGGGCGGCGCTGGAGCTGCACATCGTCGAGGACCTGCTCGGCGCGCGGCTCGCGCACTGCTACGGCGGCCTGGTGCCGAACCCGGCGCACCGCGCGATCGTCGGGCTCGCGCTGGACCACCTACGCGACGGCGACTCGCTCGGCTCGATGGTCTACGGCAACACGGTCGAGTACGGGCCGGAGCGCCAGCGCAACCTCGGCGTGCTCGCGACCTCGGTGATGATCGACGTCGCCACGCAGCTGCGCCGGCCGACCGGACACGCGATCAACCCGGTGCCGCTGAGCGAGGCCGAGCGGATCCCGGACGCGGACGAGATCCTCGAGGTGCACCTGATGGCGCGCGAGCTCGAGATCGAGGTGCGCGCGGCGCGCCGCTGCTGGACTGGGCGTGGGCGGAGCGCCGCGCGGCGGAGGCCGTCGCCTACGCGCGGGCGTTCCGCGACGGCGCGCTCGCGCACTTCGCCGACGCCGGCGCGGACCCGGGCGACGCCGCCGCGCTCCTGCTCTGCGCTGCGGCGCACCACGCCGGAGCGTTGGAGCGGCGATCCGCATCCCCGCCTCGCGCGAGCTGCTGGAGCTGGAGACCTGGAAGCAGGGCGTCGTCGCCACGGTCGCCGAGCGCGCGCGGCGCAGCCTCCCGCGGCTGGACGGCCGGCGGATCGTGCTCGCCGCGTTGGAGGTCCACGACGTGGTCCGCGACGCGCTGGCGCGGGAACTGCCGCAGGCGGGCGCGCAGGTGATCGTGCTGCCGAGCTCGATCTCGCCCGAGCAACTCGCCCGCGCGGCCGCCGACGAGGACGCCGACACCGTCATCGTCGCCACCTACAACGGCGGCGCGCTCACGCTCGGCAAGGAGCTCATGCGCACGCTGCCGGCCGACGTGACGGTGATCTTCGGCGGCGTCCTGAACGAGGACGACGGCGGGCCGCTCCCCGTCGACGCCCGGCCCGGACTGGAGGCGCTCGGCATCCGCTGCGTGGGCGAGATCGAGGGGCTCGGCGCGGCGCTCGCCTAGGATCGTGGGCATGCGCTACCTGGCCCTGATCTACGGCAACAAAGAGATCTGGAACAACTGGCCCGATCGGCCGCGCGGTGATCGCCGAGGTCGACGCGTTCAACCAGCGGCTCACCGAGTCGGGTGAGCTCGTCACGGCGAACGGCCTGATCGGGCCGCCGATCAACGTGCGCCAGTCCGGCGACTCGCCCGTCGTCTCCGACGGCCCGTACCTCGAGGTCAAGGAGCACGTCGGCTCCTACTTCATCCTCGACGTCGACAGCCACGAGCGCGCGCTGGAGATCGTGCAGGAGTACCCCGGCGTGACGAGCGGCGGCGGCGGTGTCGAGCTGTGGCGCCTGATGCACCAGCGCTGAACGCCGCGCTGCGCGAGCACGCGCCGCGGGTGCTCGCGACGCTGATCCGCCGCCACGGCGACTTCGCCCGCTGCGAGGACGCCGTCCAGGAGGCGCTGCTGGAGGCCTACCTGCAGTGGGAGGACGTGCCGGAGCACCCGTTCGGGCTGGCTGCTGACGGTCGCGTCGCGGCGGCTGACGGACACGCTGCGCCAGGACGCCGCGCGGGCGGCCCGCGAGGAGCGCGTGTTCCGGGAGGACGTCGCAGACGCCGTGGTCTCCGACGACGACGACACGCTCGCGCTCCTGCTGCTGTGCTGTCACCCGTCGCTGGCGCCGGCGGCGCAGATCCCGCTCACGCTGCGCGCGTTCGGCGGGCTCACGACGGAGGAGATCGCCGCGGCGCTGCTCACGACGCCCGCGACGATCGCGCAGCGGATCGTGCGGGCCAAGCAGCGCCTGCGCGACGTCGAGTTCGGGCTTCCGCCGGAGCCGCCGATCGCGGGCGTCGCCCAGGTCCTGTACCTGATCTTCAACGAGGGCCACATGGCGTCGTCGGGCGCCGCGCTGCGCCGCGACGACCTCGCCGCCGAGGCGATCCGGCTCACGCGCGAGCTGCGCCGGATGCGCCCGCGCGACGCCGAGGTGGCCGGCCTGCTCGCGCTGATGCTCCTGCACGACGCCCGGCGCGCCGCCCGCACCACCGACGACGGCTCGCTCGTGCCCGCTCGACGAGCAGGACCGCTCGCGCTGGGACGGCGCGCTGATCGCCGAGGGCATCGAGCTCGTGGAGTTCGCGGTGACCGCGCGGCGCCCGCCCGGACCGTACGCGCTGCAGGCGGCGATCGTCGCCGTCCACGCCGAGGCGCCCTCCGCCGACGCAGACCGACTGGCCGCAGATCCTCGCGCTCTACGACCTCCTGCTCGCCGCGCACCCGAACCCGGTGACCGCGCTCAACCGCGCGGTGGCCGTCGGCGAGGTGCACGGCCCCGCCGCCGGCCCTGGCCGCCCTGGATGCGCTCGCCGACGACCCCCGCGCTCGGCCACCGCCTCGACGCGGTCCGCGGCCACCTGCTCGCCCGCGCCGGCGACCGCTCAGCCGCCGCCGACGCCTACGCCCGAGCGGCCGGCGGCCGCGCAGCAGGACGCCGAGCGCCGCCACCTCGCCGCCCGCGCCGCCCACCTACAGCCTAAAGGGCTGCCCCTTTAGGTCGGCGAGGCCCTTGTACTTGCCGCCGCGGTCGTCGAGGACGAGCGGGGCGCGGCCCTCGACGCGGTAGCGGATGTGGGTGACCTCGGGGGTGTGGATCGTGCGCTCGGGGACGAGCTCGATGCCCTCGCGGGCGCCGAGGTCCACGTCGAGCAGGCGCTGGCCGTCGCCGAGGATGACCGGGACGATGTGGAGCTCGAGCTCGTCGAGCAGGCCGAGCTCGAGGGCCTGCTTGACGAGCGTCCCGCCGCCGGCGATGGCGACGTCCTTGCCGCCGGCGGCCGCCCGGGCCTGCGTCGATCGCGGACTCGAGCCCGTCGGTGACGAACGTGAAGCTCGTGCCGCCCAGGCGCTCGAGCGCGCTCGCGCTCGCGGTGGGTGACGACGAACACCGGGTTGCGGAACGGCGGCTCCTCGCCCCACGGGCGCTCGCCGCCGTCGAACATGCGGCGGCCCATCACGTACGCGCCGGGCCGCGCGAACGTCTCCGCGATCACCTCGTCGTTGACGTTCGTCTCGCCGCCTTCGAGGTGCTGGCGGTCGCGCCACGCCATCGATTCCGTGACCCAGCGGGTGATGCGGAAGAAGCCCGGGGCCTCCACGCTCTTGAACCAGTTCGGCTCGTCGTCGCGCGGGCCGGCGTAGCAGCCGTCGAGGGAGACGCAGAGCTGAGCGATGACCTTTGACATGTGGGGGAATCGAAGCCGCGCGCCGAGAATCGACAGCCATCCCGGAGCTGGCGCGTTGGCGCTCACTCGAGCATCGCGCTGATCAACCGCAGCGGTGGCCAGTTCTCGCGCCCGCGCCGGACGGCGAGGTAGGCGCGCAGGTTTACGCCCGGGTCGCGGAGCGGCAGCCGGCCGATCCCCTCGCGTAGCTCCATCTCGGCCGGCAGCAGGCCGACGCCGAACCCGCCGGCGATCAGGTCCTGGACGAGCTCGAGGCTGTCGGCGCGGTGCGCGATCCGCGGCTCGAAGCCCGCGAGCGACGCCAACAGGCGCACCACGTGCTCGTCGGCGACGTTGCGGGAGTTCACGATCCAGTCCGCGTCCGCGAAGGCCGCGAGCGACTGCTCGGTGTCCGCGGCCGGGACGCCGAGATCCCAGGCGGACGTCCACAGCGGCGTGATCGCGAACAGCGCGTCCCAGCGCACCGGCGCGAGCTCGTAGTCGTAGACGAGCGCGAGGTCGACCTCGTCGTCCGCGAGCAGTGCGACGGCCTCGGCCGGCTCCTGCTCGTACAGCCGCAGGTGGACCGCGGGATGCTCCTCCGACACGCGGGCGACGACGGGCAGCAGCGAGCGGCGGATCGCCGTCGCGAAGCCCGCGACGCGAACGGTCCCCGCCGGTTCGCCGGCCGGGTCGAGATCGGCGCGCGCGGCGTCGACCGCGGCGAGGATCGTCCCCGCGTGGGCAGCGAGCCGCTCGCCGGCCGGGGTGAGGCGCACGCGCCGGCCGGTCGGCTCGATCAGCGCCACCCCCGCCTCCCGCGCGAGCACGGAGAGCTGCTGGGAGACCGTCGAGGTCGTGTAGCCCAGCTCCTCGGCGACCGCGCGCATCGACCCGAGGCGGGACAACTCGTGGAGCAGGGTGAGGCGGCGGAGATCCATCGTTCGACAGCATCGAACGATACATCCATGAATCCGACGTGGAAGTTAACGGTCTGAACCGCTCAAATACGCGACGTGACACGACGGGACACACGCACCGGCGCCGGGATGGCGCTCGCCTCGATGATCTGCGTCCAGCTCGGCCTGGCCGCGTCCGTCGGGCTCTTCGACGACGTCGGCCCCGAGGGCGCGGCCTGCCTGCGCCTGACCTGGGCCGGCCTGCTGTTCCTCGTGATCCTGCGCCCGCGCCGCTCCTCGTTCTCCGCCCGCGGTTTCAAGGCCGCCGTGGTGCTCGGGGTCGCGACCGCGGGCGTGACCATGTGCTTCATGGCCGCGATCGACCGGCTGCCGCTCGGCACCGCCAGCGCGCTCGAGTTCCTCGGCCCGCTCGGCGTCGCCGTGGCCCGCGGCCAGGGAGCGACGAAGCTCTGGCCGGCCATCGCGGCGGTCGGCATCGTGCTCCTCACAGAGCCCTGGCACGGGACGGCGGACCCGATCGGCGTCGCCTTCGCGCTCGCCGCCGCCGTCTGCTGGGCGGCCTACATCGTCCTCACCCAGCGCGTCGGCGACGAGGTCAAGGGCCTCAACGGGCTCGCGATCTCGATGCCGGTCGCGGGGCTTGATCTCGATCGCCGTCGCCGGACCGTCGCTGCAGAGCGAGCTCACGCCCCAGATCCTGTTGGTGGGGCTCGGGCTGGCGGTCCTGCTGCCCGTCATCCCGTTCGCGCTCGAGATGCTCGCCCTGCGCCGCCTCACCACCACCGCGTTCGGGACGCTCATGAGCCTCGAGCCCGCGATCGCGCTCGTCGTCGGCCTGGTCGTGCTCTCGCAGACGCCGGGGCTCGTCCCGGCGGTCGGCCTGCTGTTCGTCGTCGCGGCGGGCGTCGGCGCCGAGCGCACCGGCGCCCGGGACTACGTGACGCGCTCGGCGAAGTCCGCGACGCGCCCGATCGTCTCGGCCTGATCGGTCTCGTTGAACACCTCGTGGCGCGCGCCGTCGATCACGACGAGCTCTGCGTCCTCGCCCCGCGAGCCGCTCCACCACCGGCTGGGCGAGCCCGGCCGGGACGAGCTGGTCGTCGCCGCCGTGCACGTACAGCAGCGGCAGCGCGCCGAAGCCGGGGCCGGCGGCGATCGCGTCGTCGGCGGCGATGAACGCCTGCAGCGTCGGCACCTTCCAGCCGCCGTGGTAGACGAGCGGGTCGGCGGCGTAGGCCTCCCCCACCGCCGGGTCGCGCGAGAGCACGGCGCCGTCGATCGGGTCCGAAGGCGGGTCCTCGAGCCAGCCCTGCAGCACCGGGCCGAGCCCGATCGCCGGCCCGCTCAGCACGAGCCCGGCGAGGTCCTCGCGGGAACCGCTGCGCGTACCGGGTGGCGATCAGGCCGCCCATCGAGTGCCCGACCATCACGACCGGCAGCTCGCCCCGCGCGCTCCTGCACGACCGCGCGCAGGTCGTCGACGATCGGCTCGAAGTCCTCCACGAGCGCCGGCTCGCCGGGCGACTGCCCGTGGCCGCGATGGTCGGGCCCGACGACCGCGGACCCGCGCGCGTTCAGCGCCGCGGCGACGTGCTCGTAGCGCCCGATGTGCTCTCCGTAGCCGTGGACGAGCACGACGAGCCGCGCCGGATCGTCGATGGGCCAAGTGCGGACATAGCTCATGCCGCGATGCTAGGTGGTTCGACGGCGAACCGAGCCACGGCGGCTGTCCGGTGAAGGCGGTCACGTTCGGGCCATGAAGCTCGCCGCCGACGACGAACGCACGTGGCTGTGGCTGTTCGTGGGCGGCCGGATCGCGGCCACGGTGGTCGGCGCGGGCCTGGTGGCCTGGGCGGGGTTCCGCGAGCTCGACTCGCTCCTGCTCCTGTACGGCCCGCTGACCGCGGCGCGTGCTCGTCGCCGTCCCGGCGCTGCCGCCGCATCGCCGATCACGTGGACCGTCGACTTCATCGCCACGCTCGTGTTCGTGCTGCTGTCCGAGGACTGGCGCAGCCCGTTCTACCTGCTGTGGCTCACGAGCCTGGCGCTGCCGGCCACGTCGCTGCCGATCCGGCACGCCGTCTGGCTCGGCCTCGGCGCGGCGGTGACCTACCTCGCGGTCGCGGTGATCGGCGGCCCCGTGCCCGGACGGCTGCAGCTCGAGTCCAACGAGACGCTCGCCATCCACGTGTCGCTGCCGTTCATGCTCGTCGTCGCGCTGGCCTACGCCGCGGAGGCGCTGCGACGGCTGTCGGCTGAGCGGTCCGCGCGCGAGCGGCTCGCGATCGAGGCCGAGCGCAAGCGGATCGCGTTCGAGCTGCACGACTCGGCCAAGCAGCGCCTGCACGCGGCGCACCTGCTCGTCACCTCGCTGCAGGGCCGGGTGCCCGAGCACCTGGACCGGACGATCGCACGCGCCGCGGTCGAGCTGGAGTCCGCCGCGTCCGACATGGACACGAGCCTCGCCGAGCTGCGCTCGCCGCTCGAGGGCCGGCGCCTCGACGCGGCCTTGCGCGCCCGCGCCACGGAGCTCGACCGCGCCGACGGCCCGCGGATCGAGGTCAGCGGCGACGCGCCCGAGCTCCCGCCGCTCGTCGGCGCGCACGCCTACCGGATCACGTCCGAGGCGCTCAGCAACGCGCTCCGGCACGCGGACGCGACCTCGATCGCCATCACGTTCAGCCGCGAACCCCACGCGCTGCGGGTGCAGGTCCGCGACGACGGCCGCGGCCTGCCCGAGCAGGCCCGTCCCGGCGCCACGGGGCTGATCGCGATGGAGAACCGCGCGGCCACGATCGGCGCCCAGCTCACGTTCTCCACCTCGAGCGCCGGCACCCGGATCGAGCTCGACATCCCCCTCGAACGCAACGGAGGCACACCATGATCCGCGTCGTCATCGTCGATGACCACCCCGCGCTGCGCGCGGGCCTGCAGACGGTCCTGGAAAGCGAGCCCGGCATCGTCTTCGCCGGCGAGAGCAGCGGCGAGGAGGAGAGCCTGTGGCCGCTGCTCAAGCGCGTCGAACCGGACCTGATCCTGCTCGACTACCACCTGCCGCGCGGTGACGGGCTGCAGCTCTGCTACCGGATCAAGCAGCAGATCCCGGCGCCCCGCGTGATCATCTTCTCCGCCTACGCCAGCCCGGAGCTGATGCTGCCCGCGCAGCTCGCTCACGCCGACGGGCTGATGAACAAGGGCATCGGCGCGCGCGAGCTGTTCGAGACGATCCGCCGCGTGGCGAAGGGCGAGCGGCTGATCGGCGAGCCGTCGGCGGCCGTGCTGCGCGAGACGATGGCGCGCGTGCCCGAGGCCGACCGGGCGCTCACCGGGATGCTGCTCGACGGTGCGTCCGAGCAGGAGATCGCGCGCACCACCCGGCAGGAGCTCAAGGACGTCCGGCACGCGGTGCAGCGCGTGCTGAGCACGCTGCGCCAGACCGCGCCCGTCGCCGGTTGAAGATGGTGCGAGCACACCATGGTGCGGGCAGGGCCGACCACGCCACGTTGGTGTGCGTGTCGGCGCTCCCCACCACCGCTGCCGCCCGCTTGCTGGGCGGGTCCACGTCGTGGACGAGGACCCGGCGCTGCTCGGGCACCACGAGCGTCCGCTGGCCGCGCCGGGAGCTGATCGCCCGCGAGCTGCTCGTGCGGCACGGGCGCGTGGACGCCGCTGACCGACGACCTGCCGCGCGCGTTCGACGGGTGGCTCGGCCTGCTCGTGCTCGACGGGCTGCTCGTCCGTCAGACCGAGGTCGACGGCCTGCGCTGCTGCGAGCTGCTCGGCCCCGGGGACCTGCTGCGCCCGTGGGACGAGACCGGGACGGACGCGACGTTCGAGTCGTCCGCGCACTGGCGCGTGCTCCAGCCGACGCGGATCGCGCTGCTCGACGCCGGCTTCGCGCGGCGCGCCGCGCGCTGGCCGTCGCTCACCGCCGAGCTGCTGCAGCGCACGGTCGCCCGCAGCCGCTCGCTGAGCGTCCTGCTCGCGCTCACCCAGGCCCGCCGCGCCGACGTGCGCCTGCGCACGCTGTTCTGGCATCTCGCCGACCGCTGGGGCCGGGTCACGCCGAACGGCATCGTGCTGCCGCTGCAGCCTCACCCACGACCTGATCGCGCAGCTCACGGGCCTGCGCCGCCCGAGCGTGTCGCTCACGCTCGGCGAGCTCGAACGCGCCGGCGAGATCGTGCCGCGCGTCGGGCCAGGGCCCGCTGGATCCTCACGACTCCCGCGTGGGTCTTCGCCAGCGTGAGCAGCGCCGTCGCCGCCGCACCGAGACGACGCGTGGTCGGCGCCGCGATGTAGGTCGCGAACACCGGCGCGTGATGGCGGACCGGCACGAGCGCGATGCCGGTCCGGATCGCGCACGAACGACGGCGGCGAGGAACGCGGCCGCGACGCCGTGCCGGACGAAGTCGATCATCGTCGGCGTGTCGTTGATCTCCAGCGTCACCCGGCGCTCGACGCCCGCGGCGGCGAACGCGCGGTCGACGGCGACGCGCGTGCCCCAGCTGCGGCGGCCCGTCCGCGAACGTCTCGTCGGCGAGGCGCGGCCAGCTCGACGTCCGCCGCGGCCGGCCAGCCGGTGCCCGGTGTGCACGCCCAGCGGCATCACCTCGTAGCCCAGCGGCGTGAGGTCCAGCCCGCGGGTTCCGGCGCCCGGGAGCGCGAGGAACGCGAAGTCCAGCCGGCCGTCGCGGACCTCGCTCGGCCATCTCCGCCGGACTGCGCCTGGCGCACGTGCAGCTCCACCTCGGGGTGCTGCGGCGCGGAACGCCGCGAGCAGGCGCGCGAGGCTGAAGCCGCCGAGCGCGTCGGCCTGCATCGTCCCGAGCCGCACGGTCCCGCGCAGGCCGCCGCTCACGCGCCTCCACGGCCTCGCGGGCGGCCTGCGGCCGCCGCGAGCGTCGCGCGCGCCTCCGGCAGCAGCGCGCGGCCGGCGTCGGTCAGCGCGACCTGGTGCGTCGTGCGGTCGAAGAGCGGGGAGCCGAGCTCGCGCTCCAGCGCGCGCACGCCCGCCGACACGGCCGACTGGACGACGTGCAGGCGACCGGACGCGCGCGTGAAGCTGCCCTCCTCCGCGACGGCGACGAACGTGGCCGAGGTGACGCAGCTCCATCCGTCTGTTATCGCAGATCGCGATAGCCGATAGCGAGAATGTGCGTCGAATCCGATGATTGCGCGCGCCACCATGTCCGCTCATGAGCACACGTCGCCACCGATACGGGCGTCTGTGGGCGGTCGCGTTCGCCTTCCTCGCCGTCCTCGCCTTCTCGACGGCGCCCACGCCCGCTGTACGCGATCTACCAGGCCCGCGACGGCTTCTCGACGTTCGTGATCACCGTCATCTTCGCCGCCTACGCCGTCGGCGTGACGCTCGCGCTGTTCTTCGCCGGGCACCTCTCCGACTGGCTCGGCCGGCGACGGACGCTCCTGCCCGCGCTCGCGCTGAGCCTGGTCAGCGCCGGGCTCTTCCTCGTCTGGCGCGACCTCGCCGGGCTGCTCGTCGCGCGCGTGATCAACGGCCTCTCGGTCGGCATCGTCACCGCGACCGCCACCGCGTACCTGGCCGAGCTGCACCTCGCGCGCCCGGCACCTCGCCCAAGCGCGCGCAGGTGCTCGCGCCACCGCGAACCTCGGCGGCCTCGGGCTCGGGCCGATCATCGCGGGCACGCTGGCCGCGACCGTGGACGCGCCGCTCACCGTCCCGTACGTGTTCTTCGCCGCGCTGCTGGTCGTCGCGGTGATCGCCGTCGCGCTCTCGCCCGAGACGGTCACGCGCCCGAGACGCGCCCCGCCTACCGGCCGCAGCGGATCGCCGTCCCGGCCGCCGCGCGCGGCTCGTTCTTCGCCGCCGCGACCGGCGCGTTCGTCTCCTTCGCGGCCTTCGGGCTGTTCACGTCGCTCGCGCCGTCGTTCCTCGCCGGTGAGCTCGGCCACACGAGCCACGTGCTCGCCGGGCGTCCCGGCGTTGACCGGCTTCGGCGCCGCGATCCTCGCCCAGCTCGCCGCGGGCGCGCTGGGACGTGCGGCGGCTCGTCGGCACCGGCACCGCCGCGCTCTCGGCCGGCCTCGCGCTGCTCGTCACCGCGCTGTGGGCGCCGAGCCTCGCGCTCTTCCTCGTCGGCGGCGTGATCACCGGCGCGGGCGCGGGCCTGCTGTTCAAGGGCGGGATCGTGCGGGCGTCGATGCTCGCCGCGGCCTCCCCGAACCGGGCCGAGGTGCTCGCGGGCTTCTTCCTCGCCGGCTACCTCGGGCTGTCGGTGCCGGTGCTCGGCCTCGGCGTCGCCGCGCAGTTCGTGGCGCCGAAGGTGGCGCTGCTGGCGTTCGCCGCGCTGCTGCTGGCCGGCGCGCTGCTCTCCGCGGCCGCGCCGCGCCGAGCGCTCCGCGTGGCCCCGTCGGCGGCGTGAAACCTCCCCCGTACGGGGGAAAGCTGCCATTTGCGAAGGTCCGGGCCGTGATGAGCCGATCAGCTCGACATGGCGTCTTTCGTCATGCCCGCCGCCGTCCGCGGGCGCCGGACCCTCTCCTCGCAGGCGCTCTGGCTCGCGCTCTGCGGCGCCTGGCTGATCGTCGTCGTCGTCGCCGACGTCGCGCTCGACCGTGACGGCCACCCGCCGCGTCGTCCTGGTCGGCCTGGTGATCGGCGCGCCGCTGCTGGCGAGCGTCCGCCTCGACGCGCGCCGGACCGCGCTCGCGGGCGTGGGCTCGATCCTGCGCCGCGATCGCTGCTGTGGCGCGATCAACGCGATGCCGGTCGGCGCGGACTCCTTCGCCCGCCTCGCCGCGCTCGTCTGCGCGTGCGGCTTCGGCGTGCTCGCCGCCCGCCGGCGTGAGCCGCTGCAGGCGCTGTCGGACGAGCGCCGGCTGAGCGCCGACGCGCGCCGAGTTCCTGGCCGAGGCCACGACGCTGCTCGTCTCCTCGCTCGACTACGCCGCAGACGCTCGCCCGATCGCCCGCGCCGCCGTGCCCGCGCTCGTCGACCGCTGCGTGATCGAGCTCGTCGAGGACGGAGCGGTGCAGCGCGTCGCCGACATCGGCGCGGCCGCCGCGCGGCGCCGCGATCGCGGTGCCGATCGTCTGGCAGGACGCGCGCGATCGGCTCGATCACGTTCGCCAACCGCCCCGGGCTCGCGCGCGCTCACCGCCGACGACCGCGACGCTCGCGGTCGACCTCGCCGCCCGCGCCGCGCGCGCGATCGAGCACGCCCGCGTCAACGCCGAGCGCGACCACATCGCCCGCACCCTGCAGGCCTCGCTGCTCCCGCCGGCGCTGCCGCAGACGCCCGCGCTGGAGCTGGCCGCGCGCTACCGCCCGCCCGCGGCGGCGCCGAGGTCGGCGGCGACTTCTACGACTGCTTCCCGGTCGGCGACGGCGAGTGGGTCGCGCTCGTCGGCGACGTCCAGGGCAAGGGCGTCGAGGCCGCGACCGTCGCCAGCCTCATCCACCACAGCCTGCGCACGATCGCGATGCGCGAGCACTCGCCGGCCGGCATGCTCGCCCGGCTCAACGACGTCGTCCTGCGCCGGCGCGAGGGCTGCCGCAGCCGCTTCTGCACGCTCGCGCTCGTCGAGCTGCGCGAGCGCCCCGACGGCGCGCTGGACGCGTGCGTCGCGCTCGGCGGCCACGCGCAGCCGCTGGTGCGCCGCGCCGACGGGAGCGTGGACCGGGTCGGCGCGCACGGCACGCTGATCGGCGCCGTCCCGCGAGGTGACCCTGCACGACGCCGCGCTTCGCGCTCGCTCCCGGCGACCTGCTGCTGCTGTTCTCCGACGGCGTGACCGAGGCCCGCCGCGCCGACGGGATGCTCGGCGAGCACGGCCTGGCCGCGCTGCTCGCGGGCACCGGCGACGGCACCGCCGACGACGTCGTGCGAGCGCGTCGACCTGGCCGTCGCGCGCGTACCCGCCCGGCGACGACGTCGCGCTGCTCGCGCCGTGCCACCGCCGTCCCGGGCCCGTCAGCTCGCCGCGTGACCCGGGTAGAGTCCGACCATGGCGTTCAACCAGGGCACCGAGCGGACCGAGGAGTTCCGCGTCGAGGGCGAGCTGCTGACCGATGTCGACGGCACGTTGCCGATGCCGGTCCTCTCGACGCCCGGGATGATCTCGATGATGGAGTGGGCGGCGTCCAACCTCGTACGTGACGACCTTCCGCCCGGGCACGCGACGGTCGGCTTCGAGGTCAACGTCCGGCACGTCGGCGGCGCGCTCGAGGGCGCCGAGTGCACCGCCACCGCGCGCCTGCGCGAGGTCGATCGACGGGCGCAAGCTGCGCTTCGACGTCGAGGTCAAAGAGGGCGACGCGCACGATCGGCGTCGGCACGCACGAGCGCCGCATGATCTCGGTCGCGCCCGAGGTATGAGCGTCCGCCTGCTGCTGATCGGCGGCGGCCGCATGGGCGAGGCGCTGCTCGGCGGGATGCTCGCCGCCGGCCGCGAGCCGTCCGAGTTCGCCGTCGCCGAGGTGCTCCGCGCCGCGCCGCGCCGAGCTCGGCCGAGCGCTACCCCGGCGTGCAGGTCGTCGATGCGCCGGTCGCCGCCGAGGGCGTCGTGCTCGCCACCAAGCCGGACGACATCGCCGCCGCGGCGCCGTCGCCGCGGTCGAGGCCGGCGCGCAGCGCCTGCTGTCGGTCGCCGCGGGCATCACCACCGCGGCGATCGAGGCCGCGGTCGGCGACCCGCGTGCCGGTGATCCGCGCGATGCCCAACACGCCCGCGCTCGTCGGCGCGGGCGTCACCGCGATCGCGCCCGGCTCCACGCCGGCGACGACGACCTCGCCTGGGCGGAGGAGATCCTGGCCGCCGTCGGCGTGGTCGTGCGCGTCAAGGAGGCCCAGCTCGACGCGGTCACCGGCGTCTCGGGCTCCGGGCCCGCGTACGTGTTCCTGGTCGCCGAGGCGATCGGCGGACGCGGGCGTGCTCGCCGGGCCTCCCGCGTGATCTCGCGAAGACGCTCGCGTTCCAGACGCTGCTCGGCTCCGCGCAGCTGCTCGTCCAGGCCGAGGACGGCCCGGCGGATCTGCGCGCCGCGGTCACCTCTCCCGGGCGGCACCACCGCGGCGGGTACCCGTGAGCTCGAACGCGGCGGCGTGCGGTCGGCGTTCCTGGAGGCGGTCATGGCCGCGACCGAGCGCTCGCGACAGCTCGGAAGCATAGAGGGACTCCCTGCGTCCATATGATCCGCGCCATGGCCGAACTGACTACCCCGGGCGTGAGCGAGCTGCTCTCCAAGCCCAACCACGCCGTGCTCTCGACGCATCAACGCCGGACGGCTCGGTCCACAACGCCGTCGTCTGGATCAACGTCGAGGACGGCAAGCTCGCCGTCAACGGGTGCGCTCGGGCGCATGTGGCCGGCGAACATCGCGCGCGACGCCGCGCGTGAACCTGGTCGTGATCAACCAGGAGAACCCGTACGAGTACGCGGAGTTCAAGGGCGACGCGGTCGCGGCCGACGGCGGCGACGAGCACATCGACACGCTCGCGCAGAAGTACATCAACCAGGAGAAGTACCCGTGGCGCGCGGAGGGCGAGGTGCGCCAGAAGTTCCACATCAGCCCGGACGCAGTCCGCTACGCCAAGGCGTAGCGGCTGACACATCGGCACCTGAGCTCCGACAGGCGGTCCACTGATTTCGGACCGCCTGGCGGTTAGCTTCCGGCCCGACCGCCCGGCGGTCGTCGGGTCAACCTTTCTCGGAGCTCACTTGCGCAGAATCTCTCTCGCGTCGGCCGCCGCCTGCGCGCTGCTGGCCGCGTCTTCGTCCAGTGCCTGGGCGCTGGACGACCGTGACCAACACCAACGGGGACACGTGGAACGTCAACGACGCCGCGGACCCCGGGATGGACACGGGCTCGATCCACAACACGGGCACCAACTCGCTGCAGGGCTACGGCGGCCTGCGGGTCAAGGTGCCGGGCGCGCCGCGCATGAACGGCGTGCTGCTGCGCGGCTTCGGCCTCACCGCCGACAGCGCCACCCAGTACACGAGCAAGCGGGCCGTGCAGCTCGGTGGCGTCGCGATCAAGCGCTCGATCGCCTTCAACACGGCCGAGGCGTACGCGCGCTACCTGGACACGTTCACGAACACGACGGGCGCGCCGCTGACGATCGAGGTCGCGTTCGGCGGCCAGCTCGGCTACGACACGGGCACCAACCAGAGCGCGATCGCGTCGACCTCCAGCGGCGACACGACGCTCACCCCGGCCGACAAGTGGACCGTCTCCTACTCCCCGTCCGCGGGCGTCGGCTCGGCCACCGTCAATGGCACGAGCGCGACCGTCCCGGGCACGTTCGACCGCACCGGCAACTTCCTGCGCGACCCGTTCGCGTACGCGCACGCGACGACCGGCGACCACGCCAACCACATCGGCTACGTCAACACGCTCACGCATCCCGGCAGGCGCGACCAAGGCGCTCGTCCGCTACGTCGTGACCGGCCTGTCGGAGACGCGCGCGTCCGGCGGCACCACGCCCGCCGCGGGCTCGCAGGTCGCGGCCGTGACCGCGAAGGCCACGACGCTGGCCGCGGCGCCGCCGCTCGGCGACCTCGCCCCGGCGGAGGCGTGCGCGCTGGTGAACGTCGACATCTCGGCCATCAACTGCGGCACCGCGCCGGCGCTACGCGCTCGGCCCGATCGCCGGTGACAAGGCCATCGGCGCCACGACGAGCTCGCCGTACAACGTCGTCGGCAAGACGATCACGCAGCTCATCGCCGACCTGAAGTCCGGCGCCACCACCTCCGAGCAGATCACGCAGGCCTACCTGGACCGGATCGCGGCGTACGACCGCGGCCCGTTCGGCCTGAACTCGATGATCACGCTCGCGCCCGACGTCATGGCGCAGGCCAAGGCCGCCGACGCCGCCCGCAAGGCCGGCGACACGCGCCCGCTGCTCGGCATCCCGATCGTCGCCAAGGACCTCATGTCGACCAAGGACATGCCGACCACGGGCGGCTCGCGGGTCTTCGAGGGCTTCCAGTCGACCACGGACGCCTGGCAGATCATCAAGGTCAAGGAGGCCGGCGCGATCGTCATCGGCAAGGCCAACCTGGCCGAGTACGCCAACGACGGCCACTTCTCGCCGAGCGCCTACGGCCAGGTGTGGAACGCGTACGACCCGTCCAAGTCGCCGATCGGCTCCTCCGGCGGCACGGCCACCGCGGTCGCGTCCTCGCTTCGCCGCCGCGGGCTTCGGCACGCAGACCGGCGACTCGCTGTGGGGCCCGTCGAGCGCGGTCTCGCCTCGTGTCGCTGCGCGGCACCGACGGCATGCAGTCCTCGGGCGGCGCGATGCCGCTGACCTACATCCAGGACTACGTGGGCTGGATCAGCCCAGTCGATGCCGGACCTCGCGCTGCTGCTCAACGCGACCACGATCGACAACCCGGCCGACATCCTCGACGACGTCTCCAACGGCCACCGGCCGGCGGACTGGACCGCCGGCCTGGACGCGAACGCGCTCCAGGGCAAGGTCATCGGCGTGCCGCTGACCGCGTTCGACGATCCGTTCCGCACGCAGGGCACCGAGGACGCGATGCGCGAGTCGTTCAAGCACTTCGTGGCCGCGGGCGCGACCGTCAAGGAGATCCCGGACCCGCCGGCCGGCCCGGCGAGCCCGCCGGCGACCGCGGCTACGAGGGCTGGCGCCAGTGGCTGCTGGAGCACCCGAACGCGCCGTACACGGACGCGGCGCAGATCCTGCGCAGCCCGCTGCGCCTGCCGCAGTTCCGCAACACCACCCCGTACACCGGCACCGGCGCGATGACGCTGGCGCAGGTCCGCGCGTTCGAGGCCCAGCGGGCGGAGTACCGCGTGCGGCTCGCCGCCTGGATGGACACCAACGGCGTCGACGCCGTCGTCTTCCCCGGCCAGCTCAGCGACATCCACCTCAACGACTCGATCCAGCCGAGCTTCGGCCGCCGCGACCCGCAGGCCTCGGCCGCGGGCGTGCCGAACGTGATCTTCCCCGCGGGGACGAACGATCACGGCCAGCCGATCAACCTGCAGCTCCAGGGCAAGGCGTTCGACGACCTGAAGCTGATGGGCTTCGCCTACGCGTTCGAGGCCAAGGCCGCCGGGCGCGTCGCGCCGCCGACGAACGTCACGCCGGTGCTGCCGTTCGCGACGACCACGACGGGCACGGTCGGCGGCACGGTCCCGGCCACGCTGTCGCTGTCGCTCGGCGGGCCCGCATCGTTCGGCGCGTTCACGCCGGGCGTCGCGAAGGAGTACACGGCGGCGTCCACGGCCAACGTCATCTCCACCGCCGGCGACGCGACGCTGAGCGTGTCCGACCCGGGCTACCTGACCAACGGCGCGTTCTCGCTGGCCGAGCCGCTGCGCGTCGAGCTGGGCAAGGCGAGCTGGACCGCGCCGGTCTCCAACGAGAGCGTCGCGATCGCGTTCAAGCAGCTCGTCAAGGCCAATGACCCGCTGCGCACGGGGACGTACAGCAAGACGCTGACGTTCACGTCTGTCCACCACCACCCCGTAAGGATCCGGCAAAGGGGCGCGGAGGACTAAACCTTCGCGCCCCAACCGCCGATGGGAGGTTCGTGGGTCCCTCCTCCACCTCCGCCACGACCGCTGCGTCAAAACCGCCGGCGATCGTGCTCGTCGACGCCGCCGACGTCGCGGCGCCCAGCGAGTTCGCCGCGATCCTGCGCTGTTACGTGCCCGGAGTGCGAGGAGAGCGAGCGCTCGGGGCGGTTCACGCAAGCTGAACATGGCGCTGCGTGGCGGCCCGCCCTACCGGGACGCCGAGGGCGCCCGGTCCTGGTGGGCCTGGTAGCGCGTTCAGGTAGCGTCCTCGCGCATGTTGCGCGACGACTACCCGCTCGGCGTGCCGTGCTGGGTCGACACCTTCCAGCCTGATCCTGCAGCCGCCGCGGCCTTCTACTCGGCAGTATTCGATTGGGCTTTCGACGCGCCGGCCGCGGGCGGCTATCTGACTGCCCGCCTGGGCGAGCACCGCGTCGCCGGGATCGGGCAGGCGCCCGAGGGCTCACCCGCGTTCTGGTGCACCTACGTGCGGGTCGACCGGGTCGATTTCGCGTTGGCGCAGGTCGCGGGCGAGGGCGGTGCGGTCCTGGCCGGCCCGCTGTCGGCCGGCGGCGGCGGTTCGATGGGCGTCATCAGCGATCCCGCGGGGGTCGCGTTCGCCGTGTGCGACCAGCTCGGCGCCGAGCTGGTGAACGAGCCGAACACGTGGGCGATGGGCGCGCTGCACACGCCGGACCTCGCGGCGGCCGGCGAGTTCTACGGCGCGCTGTTCGGCTGGCAGCTCGAGCCGGTGCCCGGTGCCCCACTCAACCTGTGGCGGCTGCCCGGCTACGTCGGCGGTGCACCTGGGCAGCCGATCCCGCGGGACGTCGTGGCCGTGGCGACACTTGCCACCGAGACCGTCCCGCCGCACTGGGCCGTCAACTTCCGGGTGGACGACGTCGACGCGACGTGCGAGCGCGCTGTGGGCGGCGGCGGCACGCTCCTGATGCCGCCGACGGATGCCCCCGGGTTCCGCAACGCGGTGATCGCCGACCCACAGGGCGGTGTGGTCGCGATCAGCGCGCCGCGCGCTGTGTGACGCTCGCTACGGTTCCCCCACCAGACGGGGGGATCGGCTCTGCGTCGTATGCGCAAGCGCTTGCGGGGTCGGTAACACAGACGGCATGTTGTCGCGAATCCTCTCTGCACTGACCCGCCAGATCCCCACCGCGCACGACCGCGCCGCGTCGCACTTCCACGCCGGCCCGCGCGGCCCGTACCCGTGCCACGACGAGCGCTGCCGGACGCGCTAGCGGTACTTCTCCATCCGCTTCTGCAGCCGCTCGTTCGCGATGGGGTCGTACGGGCCGATGAACTCCGCCATCGCCGCGTAGAGCCGCACGAGCCGGAGGTTCGTCGCGTCGAGGCGCAGGTGCGTGCCGTCCCGCGCGGTGAGCAGCAGCTCACGGCTCCAGTTGGGGTTGACGATCAGCGATGCGCTCGCCGAGCTGGTCGAGGCGGACCGGCGGCCGGTACCCCAAGGTCCTCCGTGAGTAGAGCACCGGCCCGTCGACCCAGACGCGCGAACGGATCAGCATGATCAATCCGAACAGCGCCAGCAGCGTGAACGGGACGCCGATGATCAGCGCGACCCCGGTGCCGCCGACCACAGTGCACCCGACCCCGATCAGCAGGATCAGCGCCCAGATCGGGACAGCGCTGATCCGGCCGCGGCCGACGACGCGTGCGTTGGGTCCGGGTTGCGGATCGATCATCACGGCCCCCTACCCGGCACGACTAGTCTGGAGTCGATGGTCCACGCCCGACGCCTGACCGGGGCGCTCCTGGTCGCAGCGATGAGTCTTGCCCTGGCCGCGTCGCCCGCGACGGCGCACACCGAGCTGACCTCGACCTCACCGAAGGCCGGGACGTACGCCAAGCGCTCGCTCTCGGTGGTCCGTGCGCGCTTCAACCAGCCGATCCGGTCCGGGCGGCTCCAGGTGCTGCGGGCCGGCAAGAAGGTGTCCGAGGGCAGCGGCCGGCGAAGCCCGGACAACGTCCGGACGATCGAGGCGCGGATTCCCGAGGAGCTCGCGGGTGGCGTCTACGTCGCACGCTGGACGATGACCGCGGTGGACGGGCACGTCCAGCGCGGCTCGTGGCGGTTCAAGGTCCGGCCCAAGCCCGCGGCCACACCCGCCCCGGCGGCGACGACCCAGGCGAGCCCGACCGTCGAGCCGACGCCGTCGGCGGAACCGACGGCGACGGTCGACCCGGCGAGCGCCTCCGACGACGGTGGCGTGGGCACCGGGGTGCTGGTCGGCGGCCTGGTGCTCGTCGGCCTCCTGGCCGCCGCCGGCACCGTCGTCGTACTGCGACGCCGCCGGTAGCCCGGCGGCGCAGGCGGGCCCTTGCCGATCTTGCGGAGATGGGCGCACGCCCCCATGTCGGCCCGGCGGTCCCGGACCTAGGTTGCGCGGTGAAAGGCCCCCGACCCCGCTGAGGTGATCACCCGATGGGCTTGCTGCACCGACTGCTGCACCGCGAGAGCGCACCCGAGGCGTCGTGCCCGCGCTGTGGCGTGCCGTCACCGCCGGAGGACCTCGAATGCACGGCCTGCGGCTGGGACATGCGCGAGGCCTACCACGACGATCTGAGCGGCGCGGATCACGAGGCGGTGCGCTGAACGCCGACCAGTACATCCTCTCGCTCGACGACGGGACGCCGGAGGCGCGGGTGTCGGAGCAGATCGCGGTCCGGCTCGCGGACGCGCTCGAAGTGACGTGGGCGCCGATCCCGGTCCCCTCGAGCCACCCGCGCGCCGAGGCGCAGGAGGCCGCGACGACGGTTGACCGCGACTGGGTGCTCGCCGTGGCGATGCCCTGGAGCGGCGACGGGGAGCGGCTGCGGCGGCTGGTGGAAGCGATGCCGTACCCGCTCCTCGTCGTCTCGCCCGCCGCCGCGAAACGGCGGTCGGAGCGGGCACTGGCACTGAGCCAGCACGTCGTGCTGCACGTGGCGGAGTCGGCGGACCCCGCGAGCGAACGCGTCGCGCAGACAGCGGCGACCGCCATGGGCGACTGGCGCGCGACGCTCGGCCCGGACGCGTTCGCCCGCCACCCCGACGTGGGCGTCGAGCTGATCGTCACCTCGGCGGCGAACCTCGCGCGCCGACGGATGCGGCGCGCGCTGGAACGGGTGGTGGCGCCGCTGCTGGTCGTCCCCGCGGACGGCGACCGCGGCTGGCCGGAGGTCGAGGACGGCTGGTCGGCGCCGCTCGCGCTCGTCCCGACCTGACGGAATACGGCGCGCTGGGCGGCGTCTTGTCTGAGCAATGACCCTCCCCAGATACCGACTCATCGCCGCCGGCGTGTTCGCCGCCGGCCTCTTCATCACCGGCTCGGCCCAGGCCGCCGTGACCTCGACGTTCACCAACGGCACGCTCAGCGTCTCCGGTGACAACCTCGACAACAACGTCGCGGTCAGCCGCAACGCCGCCGGGCCAGATCCTCGTCAACGGCGGCGCTGTAGCCGTGGTCGGCGGCACGCCGACGGTGGCGAACACGACGCTGATCCAGACCTTCGGCCTCGGCGGCAACGACACGCTCTCGCTGAGCGAGGTCAACGGCGCGCTCCCCCGCGCGAACCTGTTCGGCGGCACCGGCAACGACGTCCTCACCAGCGGCTCGGGCACCGATCAGCTGTTCGGCGAGTCCGGCAACGACACGCTGCTCGGCAAGGGCGGCAACGACCTGCTGTTCGGCGGCACCGAGAACGACACGCTGACCGGCGGCGACGCCGACGACCAGGTCTTCGGCCAGGCCGGCACCGACCGCCTGGTCTGGAACCCGGGTGACGACACCGACCTCAACGAGGGCGGCGCCGACACCGACACGGTCGAGGTCAACGGCGGCAACGGCACCGAGTCCTTCACGGCCACGGCCAACGGCACCCGCGTGCGCTTCGACCGCCTCAATCCCGCCCCGTTCTCGATCGACATCGGCACGTCCGAGAAGCTCGCGCTGAACGCCAACGGTGGCGACGACAGCTTCTCCGCCACCGGCAACCTCGCGGCGCTGATCGGCATCACGGTCGACGGCGGCCTCGGCAACGACAACCTGCTCGGCTCCAACGGCGCGGACATCCTCCTCGGCGGCGACGGCAACGACTTCGTCGACGGCCAGCAGGGCAACGACATCGGCTTCATGGGTGCCGGCGACGACACGTTCCAGTGGGATCCGGGCGATGGCAACGACGTGATCGAAGGCCAGGACGGCGTCGACCGCATGGCGTTCAACGGCGCGAACATCAGCGAGCGCATGGAGACGTCGGCCAACGGTGGCCGCGTGCGCTTCACGCGCGACATCGCGAACATCGTGATGGACCTCAACGACGTCGAGCAGATCGGCGTCAACGCGCTCGGCGGGGCCGACACGATCACCGTCAACGACCTCTCCGGCACCGACCTCAACCGGGTCGAGCCGAACCTGGGCGGCGCCGACAACGCCGCGGACAACGTGATCGTCAACGCCACCAACGGGGACGACATCGTCTCCGTCGTCGGCAGCGGCCCGAACGCGTCAGTGACCGGCCTCGCCGCGCGCACCGACATCTCGGGCGCCGTCGCGGCCAACGATCGCCTGACGGTCAACGCGCTGGGTGGCGCGGACGTGATCGACGCCGCCTCGGTGGCCGCGAACGCGATCGCGCTCACCCTCACCGGCGGCGAGGGCGACGACATCCTGATCGGCGGCGCGGGCAACGACACGCTGCTCGGCAACGCCGGCGACGACATCCTGCTCGGCGGCCCGGGCGCCGACGTGACCGACGGCGGCGTGGGCGACAACGTCGTCCTGCAGCTCACCAGGACCGCCCGCACGGTGGCGGGCAAGACGGTGCTGAAGGTCAACGGCGAGCGCGTCACGCTGCCGCGCGCCAAGCGGGCTCAGCTCATCAAGTAGCGAAGATCGAGGCCGGCGCAGGCGGGAGAGAGGGTCGCCCGCGCCGGCCTCGTTCGCTCACGGCTGAGTCGTGCTCAGCGTGAAGGTGACGGTCTTGCTGTAGGACCCCGTGCGCAGCGGGTCCGTGCTCTTGATGAGCTGCTTGAACGTGACCGGGACGGTCTCGTTGGTCGTGGGGCCGGTCCAGGCGGACTTGCCGAACTCCACGCGCAGCGGCTCGGCGAGGCTGAACGCGCCGTTGGTCAGGTGGCCGGGATCGGTGACCGCGAGCGTCGCGTCGCCGGCGGTCGAGGTGACCGTGGCCGTGGTCTGGGCCGAGTAGTCGTTCTGGACACCCGGGACGAACGTGCCGAACGTGGCGGGCGCGCCGAGCGTCAGCGACAGCGTCGCCGGGACGGTGCCGCCCACGGTGCCGGACTCATCACGGACCTTGCCGAACGCCAGCGTGTTCATCAGGTTGAACGCGATCTTCGAGGAGGCGAAGGGGTCCGCGCCCAGGTCGTACTCCCAGTGGTAGTAGTCCACGTCGGCCGCGGCCTCGAAGATCCGCTTCCAGTCCGTGACGTCCGTCGGGCCGCCGGCGTCGGTGACGCGCGACATGTCCGTGGACGGGATCGTCTGCGGGTTCTTGGTCGGGTCCGAGCCCTTCACGTGCAGCATCGAGATCCGCTTGGAGTACTTGCGGATGAACGCGACCGCCGCGTCCTGGTCGTACTTGAGGCCCTCGAGCAGCCAGTGGACGTCGATCTCGAACGTGACCAGCGACGGGTCGGTGTTGAGGATCACGACCTCGAGCGCGGGGACCGTCTCCTTGATGCCGTCACCGTTGGTGTCGTACTGCAGCTTGGTCGAGAACTCGGCGTCGTGGTTGTGGCCGTAGACCCACAGGTTCTTCGCGCGGGCCTTCGTGCCGAGCCGGTTCAGGACGGCGCCCATGTTCTGCGCGCCCTCGACCGTGTTCATGTTCGTGCCGGCCGGCCAGCCGCCGGAGCCGACGTACTTGAGCCCCAGCTCCTGGGCCTGCTGCAGGCGGGCGTCCCACGTGCCCTCGTCGACCGCGCCGTGATCAGCGACGGCGTGCAGACCACGGGACTCGTACTTCTCGCGGTACTCGGCGTTCGTCCAGCCGAACGTGCCGTTGAAGTTCTCGAACGACTTGTAGCCGTTGGCCGCCATCTGGCTGAAGACGTTCAGCACGGCGGTCTTCTGCTGCTCGGGCGAGTTGGGCGTGCCGCCGGGCGGGAAGAACGTGCCGTCCCCGAGCGGGAACGCCCCGAACACCGGGATCAGGAAGTTGTAGAGCTGGAAGGAGATCTTCTCCTTCGGAATCGTGCCCTGCGCATTCGCGGACGGTGCGGCGATGGCGGCGGTGGCCACGCCGGCCACGGCGACAACCCCGACCGCGGTACGGACGCGACTGGCGATCGCGCCTCCATTTCTCCTCACAGCTTCCTCCTCGAAAAGCGACTGACCGGGCACAACCTACTGACATGTAGGTCGTTCCGTCAAGTCCACTTCTAAAGTGGCGCGCTGAGCGGGCGGAACTCGTCGTTCGTCCCGCTGACCCGCGTGCCGTCGATCGCGAGGGAGCCCCGAGCGACGCCGTCCTTGGGGCGGGCCAGGACGCGCTCCCGGCCGGCGGCCCGTGAATCGGGCGCCTACCCCGAACTTACGGCGACCGCCCAGGCACCGCGTGAGCCCCGGGCGAAGACGATGCCGAGCACGCGCCCGTGGGCGTCGACCACCGGTGCGCCCGAGTCGCCCGGCTCGACCGTCGCGGCGAGCTCGAGCGCGGGTCGCGAGTGACCGCCGATCGACGCCCTGACGCGCCGCCGGACCGGCGCGGAGAGCGTGACGGCCTCGCCGTCGCGCAGGACCCGCACCACGGCCTCGCTGCCGCTGCCGCCGGTGCGCACCGGCGGGGCGGCGAGGCCAGGCACCGCGAGCTCGGCGAGATCGAGCCGCCGGTCCACGCGCACCACCCGCGCCGGCCGACCGTCGACCCGGACGAACCGCGCGCCCTCGAGCACGTGCGCGACCGTCAGCACGCGCCCGTCCCCCATGGCCACCCCGGTCGCGATGCCGTGCTCGGGCACGGTGACGCGCAGTGGTTCGGGCGACGCCACCCCGTCGCTCCATCGCGGGATCAGGAGGACCAGGAAGAGGGCCGCCCACCTCATCGCGGCGGCGGTCCGGTGGTCGAGCGGACCACCAGCGTGGGCGCGTGGACGCGGGTCACGCGCTCGCTGCGGCCGTCGGTGCGTTCCAGGAGCAGGGCGAAGGCCTCGACGCCCATCTCGCGGCGCGGCTGGTTGATCGTGGTCAGCTGGACGTGGGCGAGGCCGGCGATGAACGTGTTGTCGTAGCCGATCACGGACACGTCCTCGGGGATCCGCACGCCGTCCTGCTCCAGGCGATCGATCAGGCCCACCGCGACGAGGTCGTTCGCGGCGATGATCGCGGTCGGCAGCGCGGCGTCGCGCAGCAGGCGACCGGCGGCGTCGACGCCCGCGCGCTCGTGGAACTCGCCGGCCAGCACGCGCGCGGTGCGCGACAGGCCCGCGTCGTCCATGGCCTTGAGGTAGCCGGCCCGGCGGGGCGCGGCGCCCGCGCCTTCACCGCCGTCGATGTGGACGATCCGCTCGTGCCCGAGCGCGACGAGGTGCTCGACGGCCAGGTGCGCGCCGACCGACTCGTCCACCAGCACGCAGTCCAGCGCCGGCGAGCGCACGCGGCGGCCGATCACGACGCACGGCAGCGCGCCGACCGCGGCCGCGATCTGCGGCCCCGGCACGTGCGGCGATACGAGGATCAGCCCGTCGGTGCGGTACTCCAGCAGCGCTTCGAGCATCGCGTGCTCGCGCTGCTTGCGCCGGCCGCCGGTGATGATCAGCAGCCGTTGCCCGAGCTCCGAGGCCTGCGACTCGATGCCGTCCGCGATCTCCGCGAAGAACGGGTTGTGGAGATCGTTGAGCAGCACGCCCACCGTGTTCGTCCGGTGCGAGGCGAGGTTGCGCGCGATCGCGTTCGGCCGATAGCCGAGCAGGGCCGCCGCGTCGCGCACCCGCCGGCGGCGTTCGTCGCTGACCTTGGGGCTGCCGCGCATGACCAGGGACACGAGCGCGCGGGACACCCCGGCCTCACGCGCAACGTCGTCCATGGTCACGTAGCCGCCTCGCGTCATCTCCGAGGAGTATGCTCGTTAGAGCGCTCTAACGGAGGAGGAAGAGTGGGCTCGGGACTTCCAGGACGACTGGCCGCCGCCCCCATCTCGTGGGGTGTGTGCGAGGTGCCCGGCTGGGGTGTTCAGCTGCCGCCGGACCGCGTGTTCGCGGAGATGGCCGAGCTCGGCATCACCGCGACGGAGCTGGGTCCCCTGGGCTGGCTGCCCACCGGCGGCGCACAGGCCAAGGCGGTCTTGGACCGCTACGGGCTGCACCTGGTCGGCGGGTTCGTGCCGGTCGTCGTGCACGAGCCGGAGCTCGACCGCGAGTACGCCCGCAGGGCCGCCGCGCAGCTCGCGCAAGCGGGCGGCGAGCTGTTCGTCGCCGCGACGGTGCATGACGCTCGACTGGGCCCCACCCCGACCCCTCGACGACGAGACGTGGAAGCGGGCGGGCGACCACCTCGACACGCTCGCGGACATCGCGCGTGAGGAAGGCGTCGAGCTCGTCCTGCACCCCCACGTCGACACGGTCCTGGAGACCAAGCAGGACGTCGACAGAGCACTCGCGCACACGCGGGTGCCGTGGTGCCTGGACACCGGCCACCTGCTGATCGGCGGCACCGATCCGCTGGCCTTCGTCCAGGAGAACGGCGATCGCATCGGCCACGTGCACTTCAAGGACGTGGACGCGCGCATCGCCGCGCGCACGGACCTCACCCTCATGCAGGCCGTGCAGCACGGCCTCTTCAAGCCCCTTGGAAGCGGAGACGCACGCATCGACGAGGTGGTCGAAGCGCTCCGCCGCTCGGGTTACGAGCGTTGGCTCGTGCTCGAGCAGGACCTCGCCATCATCGGGTCGGAGCCCCCGGTCGGCAGCGGTCCGGCGTTGGATGTCGCCGCCAGTATCGAGTTCCTGTCCAGCTTGGCTCCGGAGGAGGCAGTCAACCGATGAAGCGACTCACGATCCTTGGCCTCGCGTTGGTCCTCGCGGCGTGCGGCAGCTCCGGCGACGACACCGCGCCCACCGACGACAGCGGCGGCGACGACGTCCAGCTCACGCAGGGCAGCGACCTGACGATCGCCATGGTCACCCACTCCGACGAGGGCTCGTTCTGGTCCGTCGTCAAGAAGGGCGCCGAGCAGGCGGCCAAGGACCAGGGCGTCAAGCTCGTCTGGAGCCCGTCCAACAACGACCCCGAGAAGGAGGCGCAGCTGATCGACGCCGCCATCTCGCAGAAGGTCGACGGCCTCGCGGTCTCGGTCCCGAACGCGGACGCCATCAAGGGCTCGCTGGCCAAGGCGAAGGACGCCGGCATCCCGATCATCACGCTCAACTCCGGCGCCGATCAGTTCAAGGCGCTCGGCGCGATCACGCACGTCGGCCAGGACGAGGCCATCGCCGGCCAGGCCGCGGGCGCGCGCTTCAAGGAAGAGGGCGCCAAGAAGGTCCTGTGCATCATCCACGAGCAGAGCAACGTCGGCCTCAACCAGCGCTGTGACGGTGTGAAGCAGGGCTTCGGCGGCACGGTCGACAACCTGCAGGTCAAGGGCACCGCGGACGTCGCCACCACGCAGACGGAGATCAAGTCCAAGCTCCAGGCCGACAAGTCCTACGACGCGGTGATGGCGCTCAACCCGGACATCGCCAACGCCGCCGCGACCGCCGTCAAGGGCGCGAGCTCGGACGCCAAGCTCGCCACGTTCGACCTCAACGCGGACGTCACCAAGCGCATCAAGGACGACTCGATCGCGTTCGCCATCGACCAGCAGCAGTACCTGCAGGGCTACCTGCCGATCGTGTTCCTGAAGCTGTACAAGACCAACGCGAACACCGTCGGCGGCGGCCAGCCCGTGCTCACCGGCCCGGGCTTCGTGGACAAGAGCAACGTCGACACGGTCGAGAAGCTGGCGGGCGAAGGCACGCGATGAGCACGGTGGGCGCCCCGCCCAACCTGGCGCCGGTGGCCGACGAGCGGCTGGCGAACATCGGCCTCACGGCCCGCATCCTGCGCCGGCCGGAGATCGGTGCGCTGCTGGCCGCGATCGTCGTGGCGATCTTCTTCTGGACGCAGAGCTCGCTCTTCCTGCAGCTCGACGGCATCGCGAACTGGACGGACGTGGCGAGCACCATCGGCATCCCGGCCGTGATGGTCGCGCTGCTGATGATCGGCGGCGAATTCGACCTCAGCGCCGGCGTGATGACCGGCACGGCGGGCCTGACGATGGGCATCCTGGCCACCGAGGTCGGGATGAACATCTGGCTGGCGATCGTGCTCACGCTGGCGATGGCGACCGGGATCGGCTTCCTCAACGGCTACATGGTCATGAAGACCAAGCTGCCGAGCTTCATCGTCACGCTCGCGACGTTCTTCATCCTGCAGGGCGCCAACCTCGGCGTGACCAAGGTGATCACCGACCAGGTGACGGTCGGCGGCATCGACCTCGCCGCGGGCTACGAGAGCGCGAACAAGATCTTCGGCGGCTCGTTCGGCAGCCACGACTTCAAGGTCACGGTGCTGTGGTGGATCGCGATCACGCTGCTCGCCACGTGGGTCCTCACCCGCACCCGGACGGGCAACTGGATCTTCGGCGTCGGCGGTGACTCCAGCGCGGCCCGCAACGTCGGTGTGCCGGTCGCGCGCGTGAAGGTGGGGCTGTTCATGGCCACGTCGTTCGTGTGCGCGCTGACCGGCATCATGGTCGCGCTGCGGCTGGCGAGCACGCAGGCCGGCCAGGGCGTCGGCGAGGAGTTCCAGTACATCATCGCCGCGGTGGTCGGCGGCTGCGTCCTCACGGGCGGCTTCGGGTCCGCGATCGGCGCGGCGCTCGGGGCGACGATCATCGGCATGGCGTTCATCGGCATCCAGTTCTCGGGCTGGAACACCGACTGGCGCTTCCTGTTCCTGGGCGTGATCCTGCTGGTCGCCGTGCTGGTCAACAACTACGTCCGCAAGCGCGCGGAAGGGGCCCGGCGATGACCGCGCTGCTCGAGACCCGCGGCGTGTCGAAGTTCTTCGGCAACGTCGTCGCCCTCAACGACATCAGCGTGAGCGTCGGGGCGGGCGAGGTCACGTGCGTGCTGGGCGACAACGGCGCGGGCAAGTCCTCCTTCATCAAGATCCTGTCGGGCGTGCACCGCCACGACGCCGGCGCGCTGCTGATCGAGGGCGAGGAGACCCGGTTCGCGAACCCGCGGGAAGCCAAGGCGCTGGGCATCGCGACGGTCTACCAGGACCTCGCCACCGTTCCCCTGATGTCGGTCTGGCGCAACTTCTTCCTCGGCTCGGAGCCGACGAAGGGCGTCGGCCCGCTGCGGCGCGTCGACGTCAAGTTCGCGAAGGAGACGATGGTCTCCGAGCTGCGCCGGATGGGCATCGACGTGCGCGACCCGGACCAGCCGGTCGGCACGCTCAGCGGCGGCGAGCGCCAGGCGGTCGCCATCGCCCGCGCCGTCTACTTCGGCGCGAAGGTGCTGATCCTCGACGAGCCGACGTCCGCGCTCGGCGTCAAGCAGTCCGGCGTGGTCCTGCGCTACATCGCGCAGGCCCGCGACCGCGGCCTCGGCGTCATCTTCATCACCCACAACCCGCACCACGCGTACCCGGTCGGCGATCGCTTCGTGATCCTCAATCGCGGCCGGCTGATGGGCTCGTGGGACAAGGACGACATCACCCGCGACGAGCTGGTCAAGCAGATGTCGGGCGGCGCGGAGCTGGACGCGCTGGAGCACGAGTTGAGGCGCGGGTGATCGGCGTGGGCGTGATCGGCTTCGGCTGGCTCGGCCAGGCGCACGCCCGGTCGCTGCTGCGGATCCCGACGCTGTTCGCGGAGCGGGCCGACACGAAGCTCGTGTGCTGCGCGGACCCGCTGCCCGAGCGGCGCGAGGACGCGGTGCGGTCCTTCGGCTTCGAGCGCGCCACCGAGGACTGGCGGGAGGTGATCGACGCCCCCGACGTGGACGTGGTGTGGGTCGCCGCGCCGAACATGCTCCACCTCGAGCTCGTGGAAGCGGCGGCGGCCGCGGGCAAGCACGTGTTCTGCGAGAAGCCCGTCGGCGGCACGCCCGCGCAGACGATCCGCGCGGAGGAGCTGGCCCGCGACGTGATCAGCGGCGTCGGTTACAACTACCGCTGGGCGCCGCTCGTGCGCTACGCGCGGCAGCTGATCGCCGACGGCGTGCTCGGCGAGATCACCAACTACCGCGGCCGCTTCTTCTCGATGTACGGGAGCGACCCGCTCGGCGTGCTGTCGTGGCGCTTCCTCGTCGACCAGGGCGGCTACGGCGTGACGACGGACCTGATGAGCCACAGCGTGGACCTCGCGCACATGCTGATGGGGCCGATCACGCGCGTGGTCGGGACGACGGAGACGTTCATCACCGAGCGCCCCCTCCCCACCGCGGCCGGCTCGCACTACGGCCGCGGAAGCGCGTCGGATCCGAAGGGCGCGGTGACCAACGAGGACTACGCCGGGATGCTGTGCGAGTTCGCCAACGGCGCGCGCGGCACGTTCGAGGCGAGCCGCTCGATCATCGGCCCCGAGTCGCAGATGGCGTTCGAGGTCTACGGCACCAAGGGCGCGCTCGGCTGGAACCTCGAGAAGCTCAACGAGCTGCAGCTCTACGTGGTCGAGGACGAGCTGCACACGGGCTACCGGACCGTGTTCGGCGGCGACCGCTTCCCCTACCACGGGCACTTCGTGCCCGGCAGCGCGAACGGCATCGGCTTCGAGGACCTCGTCGTGATCGAGGACTACGAGTTCTGCCGCGCGGTGGCCGAGGAGCGCGCGTTCGAGCCCGGCTTCGAGCAGGCCGTGCAGTGGGTGAACGTGCAGGACGCGCTGCTGCGCTCCGCGAGCTCCGGCCACTGGGAGGACGTGTGAGCGTGCGGATGGGCGTGATCGGCGTCGGACGGATCGGCTCGATGCACGCCGACCTGCTCGCCCGCCAGGTGCCCGGCGCGGAGGTCACCTGGGTCAACGACGCGCACGTACCCGCCGCCGCCGCCACCGCCGCGCGGCTGCAGGTCGCGTCGGGCAGCGTCGACCAGCTGCTCGCCGCGCCGGACGTGGACGCCGTCGCCATCTGCACGTCCACCGACACGCACGCGGACCTGATCGTCGCGGCCGCCGAGGCGGGCAAGGCGATCTTCTGCGAGAAGCCCGTCTCGCTCGACCTGGCCGAGGTGGACCGCGCGCTCGCCGCCGTGGAGGCGGCCGGCGTGCCGTTCCAGATCGGCTTCAACCGCCGCTTCGACCCCGCGCACGCCGCCGTGCGCGCGCGCCGTGTCCGAGGGTGAGATCGGCGAGGTGCAGCTCATCCGCATCACCTCGCGCGACCCCGCGCCGCCGCCGATCGAGTACGTGCGGACGTCCGGCGGGATCTTCCTCGACATGACCATCCACGACTTCGACATGGCGCGCTTCGTCGCGCAGAGCGAGGTCGTGGAGGTCTACGCGCGCGGCTCGGTGCGCGTGAACCCCGAGTTCGGCGAGGCGGACGACGTGGACACCGCGGTGATCCTGCTCGAGCACGAGAACGGCTGCCTGACGACGATCGACAACTCGCGCCAGGCCGTCTACGGCTACGACCAGCGCGTCGAGGTGTTCGGCTCGGCGGGGATGGCGGCGTCGGAGAACCCGCTCGCGCACTGCACCATCGTGCGCACCGCCGCCGGCGTGCGCGCGGCGACGCTGCCGTACTTCTTCCTCGAGCGCTACATCCCGAGCTACCTGCGCGAGTGGGAGGCGTTCGTCACCGCGGTCGCGACCGGCACGCCGCCGCCGGTCGGCCCGACCGACGCGCGGGCGCCGCTGGTGATCGGGCTCGCGGCCTGGCTGTGCGTTACCTTGCGCTGGAAGGACAGCCATGGGCTTCGACGTGATCACGATGGGCCGGATCGGCGTGGACGTCTATCCGCAGCAGATCGGCGTGTCGCTGCGCGAGGTCGAGTCGTTCGGCAAGTTCCTCGGCGGCTCGTCGACCAACGTCGCGGTGGCGGCGGCGCGCTACGGGCGCGACGTGGCCACGATCACGCGCACGGGCAACGACCCGTTCGGGCTGTTCCTGCACGACGCGCTGCAGGGGTTCGGCGTCGACGACCGCTGGGTGACCGCGGTCGACGGCCTCCCCACCCCGCTCACGTTCTGCGAGATCTTCCCGCCCGACGACTTCCCGCTGTACTTCTACCGCGAGCCGAAGGCGCCCGACCTGGAGATCAAGACCGAGGAGCTGGACCTCGACGCGATCCGCGAGCGCGAAGGTCTTCTGGGCCACGGTCACCGGGCTCTCGCAGGAGCCGTCGCGCTCGGCCACGCTGGCCGCGCTCGAGGCGAGCGAGGGCATCACCGTGCTCGACCTCGACTGGCGCCCGATGTTCTGGGCCTCCCGCGAGGAGGGGCGCAGGTGGGTGCGCGAGGCGCTGCGCTTCGCGGACGTCGCGGTCGGCAACGAGGACGAGTGGGAGACCGCCGGCGAGGCCGACGTCGCGCTCGATGGTCCGCAAGCGCGGGCCGCGCGGCACGTTCGCGCAGCGCGGCGACGAGTCCGTCGACGTGCCGCCCGCGCCGGTCGAGGTCGTCAACGGCCTCGGCGCGGGTGACGCCTTCGGCGGCGCGCTCTGCCACGGTCTGCTCGCCGACTGGGACCTGGAGCGGATGATCCGCTTCGCCAACGCCGCGGGCGCGATCGTCGCCGGACGACTCGCCTGCGCCGACGCCATGCCCACCGCCGAAGAAGTCGAGGAGAAGCTCGATGCTTGAAGTGACGCGACTGCGGATCGTCAAGGACGACGACGTCGTTCGACACCGGCGGCGACGAGGTGATCGTGCTGCCGCTCGCCGGGTCCTGCACCGTGACGATCGACGGCGAGACGTTCGAGCTCGAGGGCCGCGAGAGCGTGTTCTCCGCGGTCACCGACTTCGTCTACGCGCCGATCGGCTCGCACGTGGAGATCGCGGGCGAGGGCCGCTTCGCGATGCCCGCCGCGGCGGCCACGCGCCGCTTCCCCGCCCGCTACGGCGCCGCCGAGGACGTGCCGGTGGAGCTGCGCGGCGCCGGCAACGCGAGCCGCCAGGTGAACAACTTCGCCTCCGTCGAGGCGTTCGAGTGCGACAAGCTGATCGCCGTCGAGGTGCTCACGCCGAACGGCAACTGGAGCTCGTATCCGCCGCACCGGCACGACGAGCTCGAGGAGATCTACTACTACGAGATCACCGGCGGCGGGTTCGCCTACCAGCGCGTCTACGACGGCATGGAGCTGCTGGCCGAGGTCCGCACGCGGCGACCAGATCCACATGCCGCGCGGCTACCACGGCCCGTCGATGGCCGCGCCCGGCTACGACCTCTACTACCTCAACGTGATGGCCGGCAGCGTCCGCGAGTGGAACTTCGTCGACGACCCCGACCACGCCTGGATCCGCGACAGCTGGGCCGACCAGGAGATGGACCCGCGACTCCGATGACGAAGGCGAGGACCAAATGAGACTGACGGTGGCGCAGGCGCTGGTCCGGTTCCTGAGCGTCCAGTACAGCGAGCGCGACGGCGTCCAGCAGCGCCTGATCGCGGGCTGCTTCGGCATCTTCGGCCACGGCAACGTCGCCGGCGTCGGCCAGGCGCTGCTCGAGAGCAGGACGCGCTGCCCTTCTACCACGCCCGCAACGAGCAGGCGATGGTGCACACCGCCGTCGGCCTACGCGCGCCAGAAGAACCGGCTGCAGACGCTCGCGTGCACGTCGAGCATCGGCCCGGGCGCGACCAACATGGTCACCGGCGCGGCGCTCGCGACGATCAACCGGCTGCCCGTGCTGCTGCTGCCGGGCGACGTGTTCGCCACCCGCGCGCCCGGCACCGTGCTCCAGCAGCTCGAGGACGACCGCACGTCGCCAACACGGTCAACGACACGCTGCGCCCGGTGTCGAAGTTCTGGGACGCGGATCGAGCGGCCCGAGCAGCTCGTGCCCGCGCTGCTCGGCGCGATGCGCGTGCTGACCGACCCGGCCGAGACCGGCGCGGTCACGCTCGCGCTCCCGCAGGACGTGCAGGCCGAGGCGTACGACTTCCCGGACGAGCTGTTCGAGCAGCGCGTCTGGCGCGTGCGCCGCCCGCTCCCGGAGCCCGACGTGCTGGCCGAGGCCGCCGCGCTGCTGCGCGGCGCGCGCCGCCCGCTGATCGTCAGCGGCGGCGGCACGATCTACGGCGAGGCGACCGAAGCGCTGCGCGAGCTCGCGGAGGCCACCGGGATCGGCGTCGGCGAGACGCAGGCCGGCAAGGGCTCGCTCCCCTACGACCATCCGCAGGCGCTCGGCGCGATCGGCGCCACCGGCACCACCGCGGCCAACGCCGCCGCGCGCGAGGCCGACGTGATCCTCGGCGTCGGCACGCGCTGGAGCGACTTCACGACCGCCTCGCGCTCACTCTTCTCCGCCGACGCCGCGTTCATCAACCTCAACGTGGCGAGCGTCGACGCGTTCAAGCACGCCGGCCTGCCGCTCGTGGCCGACGCGCGGCTCGGGCTGGAAGCGCTCAACGAGGCGCTGGACGTGACCTTCGAGACGCCGGCCAACGACTGGGACGCCGTCGTCGAGCGCGCCTACGCCGAGCGTCACGACCCGCCCGCGCAGGCCGAGGTGATCGGCGTCGTCAACCGCGTCAGCCGGCCGCGAGACGTCGTCGTGTGCGCCGCCGGCTCGATGCCGGGCGACCTGCACAAGCTGTGGCGCACGCGCGACCCGAAGGGCTACCACGTCGAGTACGGCTACTCGACGATGGGCTACGAGATCGCCGGCGGCCTCGGCATCAAGCTGGCCGCGCCCGACCGCGAGGTGTTCGTCATGGTCGGCGACGGCTCGTACCTGATGATGGCCCAGGAGATCGCGACCGCGGTGGCCGAGGGCATCAAGCTCACGATCGTCCTCGTCCAGAACCACGGCTACCAGTCGATCGGCGCGCTGAGCGAGTCCGTCGGCTCACAGCGCTTCGGCACCGCCTACCGCTACCGCGGCACCGACGACCAAGCTGCCGATCGACCTCGCGGCCAACGCGGCCTCGCTGGGCGCCCGCGCGATCGACACGCACACCCTCGACGAGTTCGAGGCCGCGCTGCGCGAGGCGGTCGCGAGCGACGTCACGACCGTCGTGGTGGTCCACACCGACCCGTCGATCGAGCGCCCCGGACTCCGAGGCGTGGTGGGACGTGCCGGTGGCGGAGGTCGCCGCGCTCGACTCCACCCGCGCGGCGCGAGCGGAGTACGAGCGCGACAAGGCCACGCAGCAGACGTATCTACGTCCGCGCGAGCGCGGCGCCCTCGAGGTCGAGGTTCGGGACCACCCGGTCGAGCCAGCGCGGCAGCCACCACGCGCGTGGCGCCGAGCAGCGTCATCAGCGCCGGGATCAGCGTCATCCGGATCAGGAACGCGTCGATCAGGATGCCGACCGCGAACGCGAGGCCGATCGACTTGATGATCGGGTCGTCCGGGAGGATGAAGCCGGAGAAGACGGAGATCATGATCAGCGCCGGCGGCGGTCACGACGCGGGCGGTGTGGCGGAAGCCGTCGCGCACGGCGTCGCGGGCGCTCGCGCCGTGCGCGTACTCCTCGTGCATCCGCGAGACCAGGAACACCTGGTAGTCCATCGCCAGGCCGAAGATCACGCCGATGATCAGGATCGGCAGCAGGCTGACCAGCGGGCCGGTCTGCGGCGACGCCGAACAGGCCGGCGCAGAACGCCGTCCTGGAAGACGAGCACGACGGCGCCGAAGGACGCGACGATCGTCAGCAGGAAGCCGCCGATCGCGGTCAGCGGGACGAGCATCGAGCGGAACGCGATCATCAGCAGCAGCAGCGCGAGGCCGACGACGACGGCGAGGTACGGGAGCAGGCTGTCGGCCATCCGCTGCGAGACGTCGATGTTCGTCGCGGTCTGGCCGGTCACGAGCACCTCGCTGTCGAAGTCGGGTGTCGCGGATCGTCTTGACCAGGTTCTCGGTCGCGGTCGACGACGGGCCGCTGGAGGGCATGACGGAGATCAGCGCGAGGTTCTGGCCCGGGATGGCCTGGGCGGGCGAGACGGCGGCGACGTCCGGCAGCGTGGCCGAGCGTCTTGCGCGGTGGCGCTCGGCGTCGCCGCCGTGGCGACGACCGTCAGCGGGCCGTTGACGCCGACGCCGAAGCCCGTCGGAGACGAGGTCGTAGGCCTGGCGCTGGGTCGTGTCGGGGTTCGGCGGTGCCGTCGTTCGGGCAGGCCGAGGCGCATGTGCAGCGCGGGGATCGGCGAGCGCGCCGAGCGCGACGATCACGACCGCGCCGATGGCGATCAGCGGGCGGCGCATGACGAGGCCGATCCAGCGGGCGCCGAGCGTCGGCTTGTCGGCGCTCGGCGCCGCCGAACGTCTTGCCGCGCGGAGCGCGCGCGCCGGCGAACGCCGAGCAGCGCCGGGACGAACGTGAGGCTGAGCAGCACGGCGACGGCGACCGTGCCGGCGGCGGCGATGCCCATCTGGGCGAGGAACGGCACGCCGGTGACGGCGAGCGCGACGAGCGCGATGATCACCGTCGCGCCGGCGAACACGACGGCGCTGCCGGCCGTGCCGACGGCGAGGGCGATCGACTCCTCGATGCTCATGCCGTCGTTCACCTGCGTGCGGTGGCGGGACAGGATGAAGAGCGTGTAGTCGATGCCGACGGCCAGGCCGAGCATCGCGGCGAGCGTGAGCGAGGTCGACGGTGAGGTCGGTGAACCCGCTGGCGAGCGGATGCCGAGCATGCCGACGCCGACGCCGATCAGCGCCGGTGAGCAGCGGCAGGCCGGCGGCGAGCAGCGAGCCGAAGGTGATCGTGAGCACGAGCAGCGCGACGACGACGCCGAGCACCTCGCCGATCGGCGGCTCGCTGCGCGACCGGCGCGGCGGAGCCGCCGTACTCGACCTGCGGCGCCGCGTCCGTCGCGGCGGCGCTGCTGCGATCGCGTCGGTCTGCGTCGCGCGTGACGTCCGCCTGGGCGAGCGTGAACTGCAGGTCGGTGTAGGCGATCCGGCCGTCCTTGGAGACGATCGGCGGGGTCGCGGAGGCGACGTCCGGCACGGCCGCGAGCTGCTTGACCGCGGCGCGCCATGGCGGCTTCGTCGAGCTTGGCGGCGGGCGCGAACACCACGCGGCCGGTGGCGCCGTCGGCGTTGGCCTGCGGGACGGCCTGCTCGATCAGCTCGATCGCCGCGCTGCGACTCCGTGCCCGGGCACCTTGAACTCGTCCGAGAACGTGCCCTTGAACGCGACCGCGAGGCCGCCGAGCACGACGAGGCCGAGCAGCCAGCTCGCCCAGCACGAGGCGTCGGCGGCGGACGGAGAAGGCGCCGAGGCGTTGCAGCAGTCGAGCCATGTCAGTGTCGCTCCAGTCGCAAATACATCACGGTGCAAAATTACCACGTATGGCATCCTTGCTATCGACCGCAACAAACGCTAACTTGAACGTCGTGCCCGTCCAGGAGAACCGCCGCGAGCGCAAGAGCGCTCCGCACCCGCCGCGAGATCGTGCGCGCGGCGACGGAGCTGGTGATGGAGGACGGCTACGAGCGCGCGACGATCGCCCGGATCGCCGAGCGCGCCGACCTCGCCACCCGCACGGTGACGACGCGCTTCCCGTCCAAGGAGGCGATCTTCTTCGAGGGCTTCGAGGTCGTGCATCGGCCCGCTCCAGCGGCACCTGAAGAGCACCGACGGCGACGTCGTCGACCGCCTGCAGGCCTGGATCGACGAGATGTCCGCGCTCGAAGAGGTCGAGGATCCGGAGATGCGACTCCTGCGCAGCCGCGCGATCGCCCGCGATCCCGACCTGCGCGCCCTGCGCGTGCACCACTTCAACCGCGCCCACGACGCGATCGCGGCGGCCGTGGCCGCCGACACCGGCACCGACGCCGGCAGCGCCGGCCCGCAGATGTTCGCGGCCGCCACGGTCGCCATGTTCGGCGTGATCGAACAGATCGCGGCGGAGTGCGCCGACGACGCGCTGCCCGAGCTCGAACGCGGCTTCCGCGTCCTGCGCGCCACGCTCGCCGCGCTTTAGAGCCTCGCGTTCCCGATCGCGGACCCGACGAGCACGCCGAGCGCGATCGCCAGGCCCGCGGCCACCGCGGCCGTCGCCGTCGCGAACCCCTCCGCACCTTCCGTCGCCACCTGCGTGGCGGTGACGACGCCGAGGCTGCCCGGCACGAGCAGCCAGAACGACGGGAGGAAGACGCTCAGCGAGGGTGGGCCGTGCGGGAGCCGGTGCACGAACGCGGCGACCAGCGCCGCGGTCACCGCGCCGACGAAGCCGCCCAGGGCCGCGCCGCCGACGTGCTGGGCGAGCGCCTGCACGACCGCGGTCGCGAGCAGGCCGAGCAGCATCCAGCGCAGGACGCCGGGTGGCGCGCTGAGGTGGACGAACACCCCGACGCCCACGAGCCCGACGCCGGCCACCAACGCCGCGGGACCGAGATCGTCGAGGCGCACGTTGGTGAGCGTGTCCGGGTCCAGGCCGATCACTCTCGCCGCGAGGAACACGCCGAACGTGATCAAGAGCAGCTGGACGGTGCCATAGGCCAGCCGGGCCGTGCCGGCGACCATCGCGCCCTGCGCGAGCTCCGACATGCCGGTCACGATCAGCGCGCCCGGCAGCAGCACCGCGATCGGCGCGAGCGCCGTGCGCAGCGGCCCTTCCAGCAGACCGAGCTCCGCCGCGAGGAACACGACGCAGCCCGCGCCGAACGCCGCCGCGACCGGCAGCAACGTGCGCAGCAGATGCGAGCGATCGGCGAGCAGGTCCAGCGCGGTGACCACGAACGCCGCCACGATCGCGGTCAGCACGCTCGCCACCGTGGGCTGGATCACGAGCGCCACACCGGCCGCCTGCGGCACGTGCGCGAGCGCGACCACGGGCCGCGAGACACGCGGCGGCTTCGCGCGCGCCGCCCGCACCGCCACGAGCGCGTCCTCCGGGGCGACCCGCTTGGCCAGCAGCGCAGCCGTGAGCTCCTCGACCTCGGCCGCCTGGTCGAACCGCAACGGCTCGCCGACCGTGTTGAACGCTGCCGAACCGCCCGGGCTGAGGCTGATGAACATGCCCGTCGGCGTGCCGGCCACCCGCGCGTCCGGATAGCCGAGCGAAGCCGCCACGCCGCGCACCTCGGCCTCGACCTCGTGCACGGGCCGCCCGGCGGCGAGCGCGGCGACGCCGAGTTCCAGCAGCAGCTCCCGCGGAGAGGTCACGGCGCGGGCACGATAGCTACGCCATACCGAGACCCCGGCGGCCGGTGGCGTTGAGCTGGTCGGGCTCCGAAGCGGTCGGGCCAGGTGCGCTCGTAGTGCTCCTCCGGGAAGTCGCTCGGGCTCTCGCCGGCGAGGAAGGCCTCGCGGACGCTGCGCGGCGTAGCGCTCGTTGCGCGGGCACCACGGGCGCGGCGGGGATGTACATCACGTTGCCCCAGCCCTGCTGGTCGGTGACCGGCGCGACGCTGTGGATCATGTCGCAGTGCCACCACACGGAGTCGCCGGCCTGCACGTCGGGGATGCCGACGAGGGCGCGCATGAGCAGCGGGTGCCAGCGCTCGATCGCCGGGAACACCTGGTTGACGGTGGTGCCGCACATGTCGTCGTCGGCGACGTCGTCGAGCAGCGGGCGCAGCATCAGGTAGGCCATCGCCTCGGGGATCGGCACGGTGTGCAGCACGCCCTGGTCGTGGGCCATGTCCGACAGCGCCGTCCAGCCCTGGAAGGTGCGGAAGACCGAGCACATCGTCGTGCCCGGGTACTGCGGGCCGGCGGTGCGGTAGCGACGCGTCCCACGGGTCGTACTGCTCGACCGAGCCGTCGAACAGGTGCCGGAACGCCTGCTGATAGGCCTCGGTCATCCACAGGTCGAGCGTGCCCGGGTCCAGGTGCGCGCCGAGGCCGCCCGAGGTCGCGCCGGGCGGGCGGCGGCGGATGCGGTCCGGATAGAGCGAGTCGCGGTCCGGGTCGAACCACTGCATGCCGTCGGACTCGTACGTCCACAGATGGTTGAGGAACGACTGCACGTTGGCCATCCGGTCGCTCTGGCGGGCCTGCATCTGCGCCGGCGACCAGTAGACGGGGAAGATCTCGGGCTTGGAGCCGACGCTGCCGAAGAAGTCGTCGCCCGGCCCGCGGTAGTCCTCGAAGAACTGGTTGCGCTCGACGTAGTCGACGATGTCCTGGTCCCAGGCGAGCGCCTGCTCGCGCTCGAAGTGCCCGCGGACGACGACGCAGCCGCGGCGCTTGAGGTAGGCGAGCTGTTCAGGCGTGACGGTGCCGTCGGCGATGTCGGCGTAGTCGATCACCGGCCAGACGCTGCTCGCCGCGCGCCTTGGCCGCCTCGATCTCCTCGACGCGCTCGGTGAGCTGCGCGGTGACGACGTCCCAGACCTCCTCGACGGTGCGGCCGGAGGCCTCGATGCGGGCGCGGATCGCCGCCTTGATCTCGCGCGTGGCGGCCTTCAGGTCGTCGGGCGTGGTCTCCCAGTGCGGGAGCGATCTGGACGGTCGCGGACATCTCGGGCTCTCCTTTGAGAAGGACTCCTTACTAGAACGCGCAAGCTACCACCCTCGACGCATTTAGGCAAGAGTCCTTACTAGAATCGCGTCATGGCCCCGACCAAGCCCTCGCTCGAGCTGCTGCGCTCGCTCTCGGACGAGCACGTCCTCCGCGCGCTGATGGCCGAGCGGCGGGCCACGCGCGCCGAGATCGCGACCGCGACGGGCCTCTCGAAGCCGACGATCTCCGAGAGCGTCCGGCGGCTGAGCGCGGCCGGCGCGGTCGTCGACACCGGCGAGCGCACGACCGGACGCGGCCGTGTCGGCACCTACTACGCGCTGCCCGCGACGGGACGGGCGCTCGTCGCGAGCCTCGCGCCCGAGGGGATCGTCGGCCGAGGCGGTCGACGTCTACGGCGACGTGGTCGCCCGGGCGCACGCCGACGCGCCCGGCCCGGAGCGGGTCGGCGCCCGCGCTGCGCGAGGTCGCCGAGGCGGTCGCCGACGGCCCGTTCCGGCTCGCGGTCGTCAGCGCCGCCGACCCCGTCGACCGCGCGACACGGGCCGGCTGGTCGAGCTGCCCGACGCGCCGTTCCTGCTCGGTGCGCTCGACGTGCCGGCGGTGCTCGCCGACGCTGGTCGACGGGCCCGGTGACCGTCGACAACGACGTCAACTGGGCGGCCCGCGCCGAAGCGCGCGCCGGACTTCGCCTACCTCTACCTCGGCGAAGGCCTCGGGCTGCGCGGTCGTCAGCGACGGCGAGGTGCGGCGCGGCCACGCCGGCGTCGCGGGCGAGATCGCGCACGTGCTCACCGTCGGCCCGGACGGCGCCGCGATGCGGTTCACCGACGTGTTCGCCGCGCTCGGCCTGCGCCGCCCCGGCTCGACCGCGATCGACGTGCCGAAGCTGCTCGCCGCGGACGTCCACGACACGCTGGCCCAGGCGCGTGGCGGGCGTGCTGTCGGCCGTCGTCGCGCTCGCCGACCCGGCCGTCGTGTTGATCGGGGGCGCGTGGGGGCGCGAGTTGCTCGACCCGATCGCGCGCGCGTTCGCGCCGGCGCCGCGGTCCGTGCCGGTCGAGCCCGCGACGAAGCCGGTGCTCACCGCGGTCCGTGAATCGGCGCTGCAGCGGCTCCGCGACGCCGTGGTCTCAGGCGCCACGCAGGGCTGAGAGATCGAAGCCCTCGGGGAGCTCCAGGTCGTGCGCGGCGAGCAGTTCGCTGTCCGCGAGCAGCTCGAGGCATGGGCCGTCGGCGACGATCCGGCCGGCGGAGAGGATCACCGCGCGCTCGCACAGGCGGCCGGCGAGCGGGAGGTCGTGGGTGACGATCAGCAGCGTGCGGTCCAGCTCGGCGAGCAGCTCCATCAGCTCGCGGCGCGTGCGCGGGTCCAGGTTCGCGCTGGGCTCGTCCAGCACGAGCACGCGCGGGTCCATCGCCAGCACGGTCGCGATCGCCACACGGCGCTTCTGACCGAGGCTGAGCTGGTGCGGCGCGCGATCGGCGTGCTCGTCCATCCGCACCGCTTCGAGCGCCTCCGTCACGCGCCGCTGGACGTCGGCGAGCTTGAGGTTGAGCGGGCCGAAGGCGACGTCCTCGCGCACGGTCGGCATGAAGAGCTGGTCGTCGGGGTCCTGGAAGACGAGGCCGACGGCCCGGCGCAGCGGCGTGCCGTCCGCGACGGTGACATCACCCTTGAGCAGCCCGTTGAGATGGAGCATCAGGGTCGTCTTGCCGGCGCCGTTGGGGCCGAGGATCGCGACGCGCTCGCCGGTCTGGACGTCCAGCGTCACGCCGTCGAGCGCGACGACCCCGTTGGGATAGGTGTGGCGCAGGTCGCGCGCCCGGATCACGCGACGAACCGGACGGCCAGCACGGGTATCAACCCGGCGAGGAAGAGCGCGTCGGCGGGCCGCAGCGCGAGCGTGCCCAGGCGCGGCATCTGCCCGTCGAAGCCACGCGCCAGCATCGCCAGGTGCACGCGTTCCCCGCGCTCGTAGGAGCGCAGGAAGAGCGCGGTCACGACGCGCCCCAGCGCCCTGACCTGGAGCGCGTGGCGGGGCGCGTAGCCGCGGGAGAGCAGCGCGGCGCGCATCCGCGTGACCTCTCCCACGATCACGAACAGGTAGCGGTACATGAAGCTCGCGATCAGGATCAGCACGCGCGGGACCTTGAGCTTCTCGAGCGCGTGCAGCACGTCCGGGAAGCTCGTCGTCGCCCCGAGCAGCACGGCGGAGAGCGCGCCGACCAGCGCCTTGGCGGCGGCCGACGGTGTGAACAGCGCGACGAGCAGGACCGGGAGCAACACGATGCTCACCCGGCGGATGAGCACGCCCGGCGGAACGCGGGCGAGCGCGGCGACCAGCACCAGTGTCAGCGCGCAGGCCGCGTAGGTGGGCCACGCGGTCGTCGAGACGGCCACCACCGTGATGGCGGCGAAGCCGAGCACCTTCGTGCGCGGGTCGAGCCGGTGGATCGGGCTGTGCGGGTTCCCGGCGACGCCGACCGCGTCCAGCCCGGCGCTCACGTGACCGGGCGCCTCCGCGCGAGCGTCACGACGCCGTACGCGAGCCCGAACACGCACAAGGTGCCGATGAAGCCCGCCAGGCCGGTCGCGAGCCGCTCGTCGTCGATCGCGGGGAACGCGTAGTCCGCGATCGGCGCGTCCCGCTCGACGCCCGCGCCCTCGAAGCGCTGCTCGATCGCGACGCGTTCGAGGCCGTCGGGGTGGCTGGACGCGAACGGCGCCGCGGCCGTGGCCAGGCCGACGGCCACGGCGAGCGCGAAGAGCGCGAACGCGCGCTTGACCGCGATCGGGCGCAGCGCGGGCGCCGCCGAGATCAGGTCCGGCCGGGTCGCAAGCACCGCGCTCACGGCGGCGACCGTGATCACGGCCTCCCCCACGCCGATCAGCGTGTGCACGCCGAGCATCGCCGTCATCGCCGTGGCCAGCGGGACCGTGCCGGAGAGCCCGAGCTCGAAGGCCGTCGCGGCCGCGCCCGCCATCACCGCGAGCCACGCGCCGACGCCGCTCACGATCAGGAGGGTCTGCCGGCCGTCGCCGAGCAGTCGCCGCGCCGCGACCATCAGGCCGCCGACGAGCAGCGCCCCGATCACGCCCATGTTGAGCACGTTCGCGCCGAGCGCCGTGATGCCGCCGTCGGCGAACAGGAACGCCTGCACGCCCAGCACGACGGCCAGGACCAGGCACGCGAGCCACGGCCCGAGCAGCACCGCCGCCAGCGCCGCGCCCATGAAGTGCCCGCTCGTCCCGCCCGCGATCGGGAAGTTGAGCATCTGCGCCGCGAACACGAACGCCGCCGTCACGCCGAGCAGCGGGACGCGCCGCTCGTCGAGATCGACTTCCGCGCGCCGCAGGCCGACGCCCACCGCAACCACGGCGGGCACCGCGCACGCGAGCGCCACCTCGGTGCTCAGGAAGCCGTCAGGGACGTGCACGCCGACAGATGAGAGTCGCTTGCAAGAGCGTGATTCTTGCACTTGCCCGTACGATGGGGCGCGTGACCGTCGCCCCGTCCAGCGCGCGCTTGCCGTTCACCACGATCGACGAGGTCGCCGAGGCCCTGCGCAGCGCGGGCACCCGGCTCACGACCCCACGCCGGATGGTGCTCGAGGCGCTGTTCGCCGCCGACACGCTGCTCACGGCCGAGCAGATCGCCGACGGTTCGGTGACCGGCGTGCCGCTCGACCTCACGTCGGTCTATCGCAACCTCGAGCGGCTCGAGGAACTCGGCGTCGTCCGTCACATGCACATCGGCCACGGGGCCAGCGTCTACGGGCTACTGAGCGACGGCGAGCGCGAGTTCCTCGTCTGCGAGCGCTGCTGGAAGGTCACTGTGGCCGCCCCGGAGCAGCTGGACCGGGTGCGCGCCGTGATCCGAGCCGAGTTCGGCTACGAGGCGCGCTTCACCCACTTCCCGCTGCACGGGCGCTGCAGCGACTGCGCTACGACGCCATGAGCAGCTTGCGCGCCTGATCGACATCGTCGACCAACGGCAGGAACTCGGCTCGCGCCGGCCAGCTCGAACGCGCGGCACACGCCCTGGCTCGACGGGCGCAACATCACCAGCCGGTTGGCCGCGACCCGCGCCTCCTTGGCCGCGCCCGCCAGCGCGCGCAGCCCGGTCGAGTCACAGAATTGCAGTGGTGCGAGGTCGACGACGACCCCCTGATCCGAGGCCTTGAGGCATGCCTCGATGCGGGCGCACAGCTCTGGGGCCGTCCATAGATCGAGCTCACCACCGACCTCGAGCACGGGCACTTCCCCGAGCTGATGACGGGTGATCGCCACGCGGGTGGCGACCTCATGGTTCGACGCTGCGGACATGGGCCCGCGCTACCCGACGATCACGCTTCGGAAAGCGGCGCGTCAGCGCTCATACGAACCGTCGTCCGGGAGTGACGACATGCGTACACCGGGTTCCCCTTGGTCTTCTCGGTGCAGACCTCAGTCGGTGTTCGGGCGCCATCGCCAGCGCGCTGCACGTCCTGTCCGGCACGCTCGCGGGAGCGGGGTACGCAGCGGCCATCGCCCTCCTCTCGACACGCGTGCGCCGGACCCGCGCGATCGACGCGCTCGCCGCCACCGGCCAGCGCTCGCTCACGGCGTACCTGTCCCAGTCGCTCGTCTGGGCGACCGTGTTCACCCCGTTCCTGCTCGGCCTCGCCGACGAGCTCTCGATCGCCGCGACCGCGCTCCTGGCCACCCTCACCTGGCTCGCCACGGTCGTGCTGTGCACCACCCTCGCGAAGCACGGAAAGCGCGGCCCGTTCGAGACGCTCCTGCGCCGCGCGACCTATGGTCGTCCTCCCCGCCCCGTAAGTTCCGAGCGTGCGCAAGCGTGATCTCCAGGACCGGGCAAAGATCGAGGCGGCGGTTCAGAAGGTCGCCGAGGAGTACCTCAAAGACCCGAACATCACCTCCGTGGGCGTCGGCTACAAGGTCGTCGACGGCCAGCCGACGGACGAGCTCGCGTTGCAGTTCACCGTCTCGCACGAAGTTCGAGCCGCAGACGCTCGTCGTCGAGTCCACGCGGCCGATCCCGGAGACGCTGACCGTCAACGGCATCCGCTTCAGCACCGACATCGTGGAGCGCCGGTTCGCGCCGGAGCCGACCGCGGTGGACGCGCCGCCGAAGACCGACCGCAAGCGGCGGCTGGACGTGATCGTCCCCGGCGTGAGCATCGGACAGGAACGCGTGATCCGCCGGGACGCTCGGCTGCCTGGTCCGCGAGGACGCGACGGGCGAGACGCGGATGCTGTCGAACTGGCACGTGTTCCAGGGCGCGAGCGGCGTGCTCGGCGACCGGATCGTCCAGCCCGGCCGGTTCGACGACAACCGCAGTGGCCGAGAACGGGTGCGGTCGGCTCGTGCGCAGCTTCCTCGGGCTCGCCGGGGACTGCGCGATCGCGAGCCTCGAGGGCCGCGGCGCGGAGGAGACGATCCTCGAGCTCGGCGTGCCGGTGCGGCGGCTCGGCGACCCGGAGCTCGGCGACCGCGTCGTGAAGTCCGGCCGCACCACCGGCGTCACCTACGGCGTCGTCACGCGCCTGCACACGATCACGCGGCTCAGCTACGGCCAAGGCATCACGGAGCAGATCGGCGGGTTCGAGATCGGCCCGGACGACGGACCGGCCCGCCGCGGACGGCGAGATCTCCATGGGCGGCGACTCCGGCTCGGCCTGGATGGCGCTGGACGACGGTGGCGAGCCGACCGACATGATGCTCGGGCTGCACTTCGCCGGCGAGGCCGCCGGTGCCGTCGGCGAGCACGCGCTCGCCTGTTACGCGTCGCTCGGTGTTCAGCAAGCTGGAGATCTCGCCGCTCCCCGCGCCCGCCACCACCGCGCGCATCGTCGTGATCCAAGCCGCGAGCGCCGGCTACGACCGCGAGCTTCCTGCCCGGCCACGAGCTCCCCGTGCCGGTGGCGAACGCCGACGTCGACGCCGACTACGCGCCGCTCCAGCAAGGCGAAGGCCCGGTCCGCCATCTCACGCACTTCTCGCTCGCGATGAGCGCGTCACGGCGCTTCTGCCGCTGGGTGGCGTGGAACGTGGACGGCAACGGGCTGCAGCAGCTCTCGCGCAGCGGGATCGAGTTCAAACGCGACCCGGCGTATCGCGCCGAGTACCAGGTCGACGACGACCTGTACACCAACAACCGCCTGGACCGCGGCCACATCGCGCGCCGCTCCGACCTGCTGTGGGGCACCCGCGAGGAGGCCCAGCGCGCGAACACGGACTCGTTCCTGTTCACCAACATCGCGCCCCAGCTCGACGACTTCAACCAGTCCGTCAAGCACGGTCTGTGGGGCCAGCTCGAGGACGCGATCTACGAGGGCGTGTCGGTCGACGACCTGCGCCTGTCGCGTCGTCGGCGGCCCGATCTTCAAGCGCAACGACCTCGCGTACCGCGGCGTGCTCGTCCCCCGCTCCTACTGGAAGGCGATCGCCTACGTCGAGGACGAGACGCTCAAGGCCAAGGCCTACGTGCTCACCCAGGACGACCTCGAAGGCAAGCTCGAATCGCTCGGCCTGGAGCCGTTCAACCTCTACCAGGTGGCGATCCGCGAGCTCGCGCGCGATGACGGGCCTCGACTACGGCCCGCTCACCACGGCCGACACGATGGCGCCCTCCACCCCCGACGCGCAGGTCGTCACCGCGCGCGCGATCGGGGCGCGCTCAGAGATCGTCGGCTAGGCCGGAGGCAGGTGCGGCAGGCACAGCGCCTGCGCGCCGGTGCTCTCGTTCGAGATCCCGGCGCCGTAGGTCAGTCCCTGACGGCCGGCGTACGTCGCCCCCGGGCGCACCACGGTGCAGTCGCTCGTCTTCACGGTCATATGAGACCAGACGGCGGCTGCACCGTGGGCATTCCGTGATCTAGCGGCCGACGCGCTTGCCGTGGCCGTGCCAGCGGTGGCCGATGCCCCGCGGCTTGGGCGGCTTGTGACCGCCCGGCTTGGTGCCGAACGCGTCCTTGGAGGCCGCGTAGTAGTAGACGGCGTACGCCGCCGCGGCGGACAGCTCACGCAGGCTCTTGATCGAGCCGCCGGCCATCTTGCGGCGGGCGGCGCGCTTGTCCGCGTCAGTGCCGTCGGGCGCGAGGCCCTCGGCGCTCAGCGGCATCACGCCGGTGAACACGGTGCTCAGGTTGTCGCAGATCTGGTGGTAGCACGGGTCGTACCACGAGCCCGCGGCGCCGCCGAAGATCTGCTCTTCCTCCGCCGTCTTGACGCCTTCGGCGCCGGCGTAGATGCCGCCGGACGGGATCCCGCGCAGCGTGAAGCCGACGTAGTCCGAGCGACCGTCGAACGCGCCCTTGACGACCGGCTGGCCTTGCGAGCGGAACCAGTCCTCGAAGACGGCCTCGACCTTGCCCGAGTCAGGCGACTCGGAGGCCTCGCTGCCGTCCTCGGTGTCGTCACCGTCACCGTCGTACACGCCACGGATGTAGTTCGCCGACGCGAGCATGTCGTAGTCGAGCATCACGTCGATCTTGTCCGCGTCCTTCTGGCTCAGGGTCCGCGCGTAGTACGAGGAGCCGACCAGGCCGTTCTCCTCGGCGCCGAACCACATGAAGCGGACCTTGTTGCGGAGGTTGTACCGACCCTCCGCGAGCTCCTGGGCCATCGTCAGCAGCGTGGACGTGCCCGAGCCGTCGTCGTTGATGCCGGGCCCCTCGGGCACGGAATCCAGGTGCCCGCCCGCGAGCACGACGTGGTTCGGGTCGCCGCCCTTGGTCTCCGCGATCACCTGCGGCAGGAAGCGGTCGGTGAACTTGCCGTAGACCTTGAAGTCCACGCGCGGGTTCTGCCCCTTCTTGTAGGCCTGGAGCAGGTCGTTGCCGAGCGTGTAGCTCGCGATCACGGCCGCGATCGTCGCCGGCGGGTCCGGCTGGTTGTCGACGAAGATCGGCGTCTGCCGCTCGGGCGTGTTGCCCTCGTTGTAGATGATCACGCCGGTCGCGCCCGCGGCCTGCGCGAGCTGCCACTTCTCGACGAACGCGCACGTTCCGCGCTGGACGAGCGCGATCTTGCCGGAGACGCCGGCGTAGTCGCCCGGCGCGCAACCGCTGGCCGAGCCGCCCGTCGGCGGGTCGAGGATGCCACCACCGGGAACACCGGCGCGTTGGTGAGCACCGTCGTCGGCGAGTTCGCCATCGTGATGAAGTCCACGTTCGGCGAGCCGTCATCCGCGGCGGTGCCGGGCTTGTAGGTCTTCGGCGGCGTCGGCGACACCATGTTGAGGACCGCCGGCTGCGTCTCACTCCACGTCGGATAGTTGAACTGCGTGACCTGCGGCCGGTAACCCGACGCCTTCAGCGTCTCGACCACGTAGTCGAGCGACTCCTGATACCCGGGCGAGAACACCTCGCGCGTGTCGTCATTGAGCGTGGCGATCCGCTGCAACGCGGTCAGGTGCTCACCGATCTTCGGCACCGTGATCTCACCGACGAACTTCTTGGCGCCAGGATCGCGCGGGCTGACGGAACCGCCGCCGTTGGCGGACGCGGTTGCCGGGACAAGGGCCATTGTGGCGGCGCATGCGGCCGCCAGAGCCATACGGCTCCGGAACAAAGAGGTACCCCCTACTTGTGCGACATATGGGGTCCCTGCAGACCCCCAGATCCCGGAGCGTAGCGCTTGCTCCTAGTCCGAGTAGTAGCTGTCAAACGTCCGTGACACGCCACTCGGGCCAAGGCGCGGCGAACACACCGGGAAACGGTCCGCTACGCGAGCAACCCCTCGAAGCGGCCGAGGTACAGCGGCCAGCCGTCGGCGCCGTCGACGCCGGCGCGCATGCCTTCCCAGCCTTCGCCGTGGCGTTCGAGGTGGCGGTGTTCCAGCTCCACGCGTGTCCGCGAAGCGCCTTCGGGGATGAAGCGCACCTCGACCTCGCTGGTCTTCTCGTGGTCGGTCTCGGGGGTCCAGGAGGCGCTGATGTCCCAGGTGAAGACGACGCGCTCGGGCGGTTCGACGGTCAGGACGCGCGCCCATACGCAGATCCCACCGTTGACGCCACGGTCGTAGATGCGACCGCCGGGGCGAGCTTCGAACACGGTCTCGTCGACGTCCTCGCCGCCGAGGAGGTTGTGCTCGTGCGGCTTGATGCGGTCGAACTGCTCGGTGAAGACGGTGAACGCGCGGGCTTGGGGCGCTTCTACGACGATCGAGTGCCGGATCGACGTGCCGGTGGCCTGGGTGCTCATGAGCGATCCTCCGGTGGTTCCTCGACGACGGCCTTGAAGGCCGTCAGCGCTTGGCTCCAGAACCGGTCGAGCTCGGCGCGCAACGCGCTGAGCCCGTCCGGCTGGACGTGGTAGATGCGGCGCGTACCCGCCTGGATGTCCGCGACCAGCCCGGCGTCCTTGAGCACTTTCAGGTGCTGGGAGACGGCCGGGCGGCTGATCGGCAGGTCCTCGGCCAGCTCACCGACGGGCCGGGGACGCACGAGCAGCCGCTCGAGGATGTCCCTTCGCGTCGGGTCGGCGAGCGCGGCCCAGGGGTCGGCTTGGTAAGTCGCCACGAACCGTAAGTTACGCCTTACCGATGCCGCGCGTCAAGCGCTCAGTGCGCGCCTCTTGCCCTTCCGCAGGTGCAGGACGGTGACGACGATCGCGCCGACGATGGTGCCGAGGATGGCCGAGGCGATCGTGTTCGTGAGCCACCCGAGCACGCCGCCGAGCGCACCGGTCGCCTCGTGGACGTCCTCCTCGAGGTGATGGACGAAGTCGTAGAGGAAGTGCACCCCGAGCTCGTCGAGCCCGACCAGCAGGATGTGCCCGCCGACCCAGAGCATCGCGATGATGCCGACCTTCGCCAGCACGTTGAGGATCACCGGCATCGCCCGCACGAGGCCCCGGCCGAGCGACTCGCTCTTGCCGCTCTCCACGAGCTTGAGGCCGATGTCGTCCATCTTCACGATCAGGCCGACGACGCCGTAGACGCCGATCGTGATCGCGAACGCGACGAAGACGAGGATGAGCGCGCGCGAGAGCAGCGGCTCCTCGGCCACCTCGTCGAGCGCGATGACCATGATCTCGGCGGACAGGATGAAATCGGTGCGGATCGCGCCGCTGACCAGACGCTTCTCCTGCTCCGGTCCGGTTTCGGCCGCCGGGGACTCGTCCTCCGCGTGCGCGTGCGCCCCCGGATTGACCCACTCCCACAGCTTCTCGGCGCCCTCGTAACAGAGGTAGGTGCCGCCGACCATCAGGATCGGCGTCAGCAGCCACGGCAGCAGCTCGCTCAGCAGCAGTGCCGCCGGCAGGATGAACAACAGCTTGTTGCGCAGCGAGCCGATCGCGATCTTCTTGATCACCGGCAGCTCGCGGTCGGGCTTGAAGCCCTGCACGTAGCGTGGGGTCACCGCGGCGTCGTCGACGATCACGCCGGCGGCTTTCATGCTCGCGCGGCCGGCCCCGGCCGCGACGTCGTCGACCGAGGCCGCCGCCAGGCGGGCGATCATGGCGACATCATCAAGAAGGGCAGCGAGTCCGGCGCTCATCGCGCTGCACCGTAACGGCTCGCGCGGAGAGATGACTCACAAATGCCTCATCTCGGCCGTTCGACCGAGCATGGATCTTCAGCTGAACGGACAGGTGGCCGTCGTCACCGGCGCGTCGCAGGGCATCGGCCTCGCGATCACGCGCACGTTGCTCGAGGAGGGCATGCGCGTCGTCGCCGCCTCGCGCCGCTCGTCCCCGGAACTCGACGCGCTCGACGTCGTGCACGTCCCCGTCGACCTCCTGGCGCCGGACGCGCCCGCCGAGGTCATCGCCCGCGCGCTCGAGACCTACGGTCGCCTGGACGCGGTCGTCAACAACGCGGGCGGACCCGTGCCCGGCAGCCCACTCCCCCACGCCGGCTTCCTCACCCGCGACGACGCGGACTGGCACGGCATCTTCGAGCTCAACCTGCACGCGACGGTGCGGGTCTGCCGGGCCGCGCTGCCCGTGCTCGTGGAGGCCGGCCGCGGCGTGATCGTCAACGTCTCCTCCGCCAACGCCCGCCAGCCGTCCCCGTTCAACGGCGAGTACTCGGCGGCCAAGGCGGCGCTCACGAACCTCGGCCAGGCGCTGTCGGAGGAGTTCGCACCGCAGGGCGTGCGCGTGAACACGGTCTCCCCCGGCCCGGTGGTCACCCCGTGGTGGACCCGCGCCGGCGGCGCCGCCGAGCGCTTCGGGGAGCTGGTCGGCGCCACCCCGCAGGCGGTGATCGCGGAGGTCGCGCCCGAGCTGATGTCGATCTCCGTCGGGCGGCTCGCGGACCCGCAGGAGATCGCCGACGCGGTCGCCTACCTCGTGTCGCCGCGCGCGGGCAGCACGACCGGCGCCGACCTCGTGGTCGACGGCGGCCTGCTCAAGACGGCCTAGTGTCCCGAGTCTGGAGTTCGCTGGCCCCTACCGGGCGTCTCGTCGCGCCTGGCGGCCGCCGGCGACGTGAGCCCGTACACCCGGTATGCGCTGGAATCACCAGCGGACCCAGCCACGACGATCGGGCCCGCTATGCGCCCCCGAACTCACGACTCGCGACACGAGGTTCCCAGTAGGCCTCGACGATGTAGCCGTCGGGATCGCGGCACTTGACGCTGACGTAGTCGGGCTCGTCGAACTCCTCGATGAGCTCGATCCCGTCCGCGAGCAGCCGGGCGCGGTGCGCGAGCACGGCGTCCCGGCTCGCCAGCGCCACCCCGAAGTGCATCCACTCCGGCGCCTGCACCACTCCCGGGCCGAGCGCGAGCGCGAACCCCGCCGCGTTGTAGATCATCAGGACGCGGTCGTCATACCGACGGGCGGGACGGGCGCCGAAGCCGAAGTGCGTCTCGTAGAAGCGGCGCGAGCGCTCCTGATCGGCGACCGGGAGAGCGAGATGATCCATCGCGCCGCGGACGTTAGATCAGGCTGCGGCGCCGCGCCAGCGCGAACGCCGCACCCGCGACCGCGATCCCGCCCGCGGCCAGCACCGCGACCTCGAACGAGGCCGACTCGACCAGCGCGCCGCCGAGCGCGTTGCCGATCGCGGTGCCCGCGACGATCCCCATCACCATCGCGGCGAACGCCTCGGTCACGGTCCCGCGCGGCGCGACCGTGTCCAGCAGCGTCGAGCCGACCACCGTCGACGGCGCGAGCAGCAGCCCGCACAGCACCAGCAGCGCCGCCAGCGTCACGTAGGAGTCCGCCAAGGCGAGCAACGCGTAGCCGCCGCCCAGCCCGGTCAGCAGCACGGGCAACCGGTCCCGCAGCGTGCCCGGCCACACCCGGCCGCCGTAGATGAGCCCGCCCGCGAGCGAACCGGCCGACAGAGGCCGCGAGCAGCACGCCGCCGGTCGCCGCCGAGCCCCGCGCGTCGGCGAACGCGGGCACGGCCACCTGCACGATCCCGACCGCCGTGCCGAACGCGACGAGCGCGCCGAACACCGTGCGCATGCCGGGCGCGCCCAGCGGCCCGAGCCAGCCCACGTCGTGCGGGGTGCCGCGCCACGCGCGCGACGGACCGGTCGCCGTGAACGCCAGCGCCGACCCGACGCTCAGCCCGCCCGCGACCACCACCGCGACCGTCGGCGACCACAGCGCAGCGATCCCCGCGGCCAGCGCGGGCGCCGTCACCACCGCCACCTCGAACACCACCGCCACGAGCGCGTAGGCGGTCGCGCGCAGCTCCGGCTCCTGCACGAGCATGTTCCACAGCGAACGCATCGCGGCCGGGAGCTGCGGCAGCGAACCGCCGCCGCAGAGCGCGAACAGGGCCAGCACCCACGTCGGCGCGTCGGCGCGCGCGGCGAGCACCACCCCGATCAACGCGGGCAAGTGCGCGCAGGCCGCGACCCGCAGCACCCCCGTCTGCCCGAACCGGTCCATGAACCGCCCCTGCGCCACCGCCCCGAACGCGTTGGCCAGGCTGAACACGCCCACCAGCAGACCCGCCTCGCCGAACGAGCGGTCCATGTCGCGCACGAGCAGCAGGATCGCCAGCCCGTACATGCCGATCGGGATCGAGCCGAGGGTCGAGCAGCACCAGCGGCGCGCGCACGCCGCGGATGCCGAGCAGGGCCCGGTAGCGACGGACGCCGACCTCGGTCACGGAGCGAGAACGGTTTTCGGCGCCATGTGCCGTCCGATGTTGACGGCTCAGCGCGCGTGGCGGCGTGCGAGGGCGTCGAACGCGGCCTTGCGCTCGCCGCCAGGTGCGGTGACGACGCCGAACCCGGCCAGGCTGCCCTTGACCAGCACGGATTCACAGTGGAGCTCGTCGCGGATGACCGCGCG